>CAXXSX010000002.1:0-5611985 GCA_963677165.2 Victivallales bacterium
CATATAGAAACTCGTAGTTTTACCCGCTCCGTTCGGCCCCAGAAGTCCTACAACTTCACCGGCTTTTACATTTAATGAACAGTTATTTACTACCCTTTTCCCGTGATATGCTTTTACCAGGTTTTTTGCTTCTATGAGCAGATCCTGTTGTTCTGTCATTTATATAACACCTTTCGTCTATAATGTAATTATACAGTCCCGCGGCAATTATAGAAGCCCCGAAAAGTAAATTTTTTACTTATTTACATTTTTGAAGTTATCGATTTTAATCGTAGCCCGTTGATTACCTGTCGTTTCATCGCCTTCAACCTTCAATCTTTCAGAATTCAGCCATAAGGTAATTTTCGGTCCGCTGAGCTTATCTCCGGTTCCACGCTGAATTGTCGGATTATCCAGAGTTAACACAATCATATCGGCTTTTACATCGTAAACAGCACGTCCGGCAGTCGCTTTTTGCTCTCCAGCCGCGATGTCTTCCTTGTTATAGAGTTTACGAACAATTACCACATCACCAGAACAAATAATCTTTTTCAGTTCCTTGCCGCCGCCAAAGCCCATATTACCAGCTTTATTATCTGATTTTTCTTCCGATTCCTTCGAATCATCCGTTTTGGCTTTATTGTCCAGAAATATCTCCATTTTATGACAGTTAATCGTCATAGATGGGTCATCGACAACAACATGCCCGGTAAATACCGCAATATTACTCTTAAAATCAATATCCATGGAATCAGCGGTTATTGAAGTTGGCTTTTTCGGAACATTATCATCTGAACGCTCTTTTGCCAGCTTTGACAAAGAAAACTGAGCGCAGGCATCATTCACTCCCGCGGCCAGAAGACATCCAGTTATAGTATAAAACAGCAGTTTCCCCATTTTTTTCATAATTATTTATCCTGTTTGCTGGTATTTGTTTCAGTTTTAGATGCCGGTTTTACGGCTTTATTCTTATCATTTTTCTGGTTACGAAAAAACTCCGGTCTTAATATGACTTTGACATTCTTACGAATATGAAGCTCTTTCGAAAAATAACTTCCGTCAAACCCCACTCCATCAACATCAAGCATTCGTGATCTGAACTTAATCATCTTATCACTGCTGATCGTCTGGTTGTTACGGTTATAAATGGCTTCAATCGAATATATAAGAGCCTCACAGTGCGGCAATTGCCGCCAGAACTCATATACGTCCAATCGACCAGTCCCAATCTCATATAATTTCAAATCCTTTAGATCTTTGATATTATCAATATCCTTGACATTGTTTTTCACCATATCAAGCAGTACATCATTCAAGAAAATATTTATGCCGGAGGAATGCCCGCTCTTACCATAAACAATGAACATCAGCTTTCCTGTACCAACCTCATACTGCGGGGCTTTGAAATCCACAAATGTCGCAGCCGCACCATCGTCAGCAAAAACACCAAACGCGACGCTAAACAGCATCATACAGCAAAGAAAAAATATCCTTATCAGTCTCTTCAAGATACGTATCTCTCCATCAGTTTATTCCATTTTCCCTGCTCTTTCAACAGCATTTCAGTTATTTCACGAACTGCACCAGAGCCACCGGGAAGCGTTGTCCGAAAATCACAGAAATCATCCATCATTGCCGGAGCATCCGCAACAGTAACTCCAATACCTGACTGAACCAGAACCGGAATATCAACAACATCATCCCCCATATAAAGGCATTCTTCCGCCTTGAGTTGCTGTTCCTTGAGCAATTCTGTAAATGCCGCGCATTTATCCTTTTTTCCCTCATAAAGGAAATCAAGTCCGAGTTCTTCTGCCCGGGTACGATTTGCATCCGAGCTGCGTCCTGACAAAATACCAACCTTGATTCCGGCTCTCATTGCCAGTTTCAAGCCGTGCCCGTCACGAACATGAAAAAACTTCACCTCGGTACTGCCGCAATAACCAATTCTGCCATCGGTCAGTACACCATCTATATCAAGCACAATAGCCTTTATCGCTTGCCAGTTCATAAATTTCCTTGACTTCTCTTATTACAGTTCTTGCCTCTTTAAAACTCAGTGAGTTTGGGCCGTCGGATAAAGCTTTTGCTGGATCAGGATGGACCTCAGCAAACAATGCGTCAATCCCCACTGCCGCTGCCGCACGCGCCAGCGGACGAATGAACTGCCGCTGTCCGCCGGAAGCATTCCCTAAACCACCAGGAAGTTGAACGGAATGAGTTGCGTCAAAGACCACCGGCACTCCAATTTCACGCATCGTCTGCAGTGATCTCATATCAACCACCAGATTACGATACCCGAATGTAGTTCCACGCTCCGTAAGCATAACTTTGTCATTACCGGTAGATTTGACTTTTTCTACTGCTCCAGCCATATCTTCAGGAGCCATAAATTGTCCTTTTTTGATATTTACGGGAAGTCCGGTTTCGCCACATGCCACCAACAGGTCTGTCTGACGACACAGGAAAGCGGGAATCTGAAGTATATCCGCCACTTCCGCCACTGCTGCCACTTCGGCAGTTTCGTGAATATCGGTAACGACAGGCAGATTAAGTTCGCTTTTTACAGCTTCAAGAATCTTTAATCCATCCGCCATACCATGTCCACGAAATGATTTTACGGATGAGCGGTTGGCCTTATCATAGGATGCTTTAAAAACATACTGGATGTTCAATTCCGAACACAAAGCTTTCAGAAAAGTAGCGATCTCAAGACATATTTCCTTGCTTTCGGCTACACACGGTCCCCCCAGCAAGGTAAACTCCCGACCAATAACCAGATTTTTACCAATTTTTATATAATTCATTGTCGTTCCGTTGTTTAATGTTATTCCAAGCTGCTAAGATATCACGTCCCCCATAAATATCAAACTGGAATATATATCTACTTAGACATTCATTTGACGGATTTTGTTCCGTGCTTCTTCCAAATCTTCCGGAGTATCCACTCCAATACTTTCGACTTCACTAATCAGCACAAATATTTTGATTCCGTTTTCAATCGCCCTAAGCTGCTCAAGTTTCTCACATTTCTCCAGCTTTCCTTCCGGAAGTTTTACATATTTCTTCAGAACATCATATCTGTATGCGTATATTCCCCAGTGCCAATAGGCAGGTGTATCCTCTCCACTTTCACGTAGATATGGAATCATTGAACGACTGAAATATAATGCATTTCCAGTTTCGTCAAAAACAACTTTAACTTTGTTCGGATCCTTTTCCAATTCCGCGCGAGAACGTTGAACCGCCACTGTTCCCATTTCAACCGTCGGGTCATTCTGCATATATTCAATAAGTTTATCTACCATAACCACCGGAATTAATGGTTCATCGCCTTGAATATTTATAATAATATCATTATCAGAACAACCGATTTTTTCAGCGGCCTCGCAAATACGGTCAGATCCGGAAGGGTGATCCACAGAAGTCATCACGACATGTCCACCAAACCCTTTTACCGCGTCAAAGATTCTTGTATCATCAGTTGCCACAACCGTTTCATCAACATTCGACTCAGTCCCTTTTTCATACACCCACTGAATAAGGGGTTTCCCTTCAAGATCAGCAAGGATTTTACCCGGGAAACGCACACTGGCATACCGGGCGGGAATAATTGCGATTACTTTTCTACTCACTTTTATCTGTCTCCACAGTAATATTTTTCAATAGTTCCTCTTTCGTAACCGTTACTGTTCCAACCTTTCCGACCACAATACCGGCAGCATAATTTCCTATTTGGGCAGCTTCAACATTGGAAGCGCCTCCGCAAAGAGCAAGAGTAAATGCCGAAATAAGCGTATCTCCAGCACCGGATACATCGAAAACTTCCTGCGCCCGGGTTGGAATAATAGTTAGATTGCGTTTACGATCAAACAAAGCCAGCCCCTGAGCGGAAAGAGAAATCAACAGGCAATCCGGCTGCCACTCATCAAGTAGAATCTCGGCCACTTCATGCAGTGATTTATCTTCTTCCGGAGAAACCGAACAGTTACTATCCAAAACACGTCCCGCCATGGCATATGCTTCCGGACGGTTTGGTTTCATCACAGTCAATCCCTTGATCTTCATTTGATTGCGTGGATTCGGATCAAGTGCGGCAATAACGCCGGCAGTCCTGGCGGCATCGGCTAAACTTTGCACCATTTCTTCATCCAGCAGACCTTTGGCGTAATCTTCAAATATAACAGCATCTATCGCTTTATTTTCGATCAGTTTAAGCATATCAGCAACAAGATTCTTTCTAATATCAACGCCAACTGGGAAAATATCTTCATAATCAATTCGAAGCAACTGCTGGGAAGAGGCGATCACCCGTTGTTTTTCAATTGTACGCCGAGATGAATCACGAATAATGCCGTTAGCGTCAATGCCGTACTTTGCCAGCAATTCATTCATATTATCAGCATTGGCGTCGCATCCGGTCACCCCAAAAGCATTAACTCCTCCACCAAGGGTAACTATATTACGCATTACATTAGCTGCACCGCCAAGACAACTGCTCTGCCGGGTAACGTGGACAACGGGAATCGGAGCCTCCGGGGAAATTCTGGTTGCGTTGCCTCTAATATAAACATCAAGGATCAAGTCGCCTACTACCGCGACCTTTTTCCCGCCGAACATTCCAACAATATCGGCAAGTCTGTCTGATTTCATATTCATTTCTTCTGTTTGGTTTTATTGCTGCTCGGATTCACTTACGGGCTCAAGCGGCTTAAACAGCCGTTTAAGAACCGGACCCGCTTCAATAGTTTCTTCATGACTGTATTGATTCTTTTCAGAAAGAAATTTATGACAGGCCGCATAGTCCTGCAGTACATCATAGATATCCATAATTTGAGAACGGCTCATCTGAACACGATATTTTCTGATATATCTGGCCAAATCATCAAGCTGTTTTATTGCCAGCTTAACTTCATCTTTCTGCCGCGCAGAAATCGACTTTCCCTCAAGGTTTTCAAATTTACCTCTTAAGTCATCCTCCAGCATCACCATCTTCTGACGCGCTACTTCTTCATCCCAGAGATACTCCGACCGAAGCTGAACCGGCAACCACAAGATAAGAATCAACTCACCGACAATTGCCAAAATCAGCAATATAACCGCAAGCGATGTTACATAATCCCGTTTAAAAGGAGCAGACTGCAGTGCCTTATCCAAAGATTATTCTCCATATAAAATATTATTAATTTCAGGTTCGACTAACAAAGTTTTAATTTAATCCGGAAATCCGGTTTTGCAATTATTCACAGAACGAATTAATCCGAATTTGAATTATGAGCAATCCGGCAGTATAGTTTTTTAGTTTAGCAGAAGGTTTGATATCAATTATGGCTGAAAAAACTGTGACCGTAAAAAATCGTGATGGCATCCACTGTCGCCCGTCAAGTGCAATCATGAACGCCGCTTTGGAGTTTTCCGACACCGAATTTACCATCAGAACTGACAAAGGAGAATCTGACCTGGGAAGTATTCTATCTCTCCTCTCTCTTGGCCTCCAACGTGGTGACGATGTTACAGTAGTAACTTCGGGCAAACAGGATCAGGAAGCCTGCGATAAAATTGCTGAGCTCTTCGAATTTGAATTTGACTTTCCACGCTGATTGTTATTTTGTTCGAACAAAATAGAGGAAGCAACAAACTATCGCTTAGCGCAAAGGGTTTCTTTGGAACGTGTTTAGATATATAACAAAACCGCTCTTAAAATACTTCACTTCTCTCCCGGAGGGCAGTATTTATCTTTCGACTCGGCAACAGCATACTGTTGCTCAATCTCTGCTGATTCATAATTGATATGCTGACGGAATTTCTGTGCTCGTCTTCCCTTTCTAAGATCAATGGTCGCTTCCAGAACGGGATACATCCATTGAATATAACCAGGATTTTCCGAACAGTGCCATTCAAGCCCATCGCCGGAATCATTTACTGAATCAAGCATAATCGTATTGCCACGACGGTAATAGCGCTTTACAACCACAAGACCGTCACGCAGTTTGGCGGCAACAATATCACCCCGCTGCGGAAATTCACCTCCCGCAACAAGTATCATTGTTCCATCGGGAAAATCAGGTGATAAAGCATCACCATCTATGCTCAAAGCAAAATATCCGGGGCGTATCTCATGCGCAAACATGGCAATTTCATCCGAACAATCCCGCGCATAATCATCAATCGGCTCAATCGCCGGTTCATATCCAGCCGCCTGGTCAAATGACATCACCGGAACACAGCCTAAACTTATCGCAGCTTGCATCCCGTCATCTCTTTCACGGTCAATCCCGGCAATATTATTTTGTTCTCCGGACAGCACACTTACCATTGATCCAAAGTACAATTTTTTTAATTCCTCTAAATTTTTGTTGCTGGGCGAGGCAAGAGATATTACTTTCAGAAATTTATCCAGAGGAAAAGGAATTCTTCCATTCAGCATTTGTGACAAAGATGGCGGTTTTATACCAAGAAATTCAGCGACATCCTTCTGTTTCAGTCTTTTGCCTTTCAGCAGATCCTTGATTAAAAGGCCTGTCTTCTGTTTATCATCCATTATTTATTCCTCAGCTAATATGCTCTATTCACACCATCACAACCACCGCCACACATGAATATATATAAGGTAAAAACCTAATTTTTCAAGCATAAAACCTAATTTTCTCACCCTTTTCCCCAAAACAATCCTTGAATAATTAGTATAAAAAGACAAATTAATTAGGTAATAAGCTAACTTAAAGAGGTACAAACATGTCCAAGCTCAAAGAAGTACGCCGCAAAAGAAAACTTAAACAAAATGAATTAGCACGAATAATCGGAGTAACCCCAGCCTCTGTATGCGAATTAGAGAAGAAAGGAGTTTACAACATAAGAACAGCCACAAAATACGCCAGAGGACTCTACTGCGACCCCGTAATGATCTTGGAATTCAATTAGGTATTCAACAAATATAGTATTATATATTAAGCTATCATAAATATTATATTATCAATAAATTCATATAAAAACTGGGCTAAAGTTGACAAATATAAGCTTTATTACAAGCAGGAAAGTTGGAGAAAAAAACATGAAATGCTATGGAAACTACAATAAACGTTCAAAAAAATGTACCAAATGTGAAATGTCAAAGTATTGTGCGGAAGCAGCTGATCCAGAGCTACTTAGCAACAGTCAAACCAGTTATGAAAAAATCGATTACGCGGAAGAATTCGCAGACCAGCCGAATACAGGAAACCAAAGCATCAAACCGGAAGTAATGTACTACTCCCACAAAGACATGCTTGAACTTATTTCGTTTATGGTTTGCATGGACTCGCAAACGCTTCAAATTCTTGATAAAAAACTAAACGATCCGACGGTATCGTTTTCAGATATGGCTCGGGATATGAAAGTCTCTCGCCAGGCAGTACATAAATACGTAAAAAAAAGGTGCGAGGAAATACCTGAACTCGAACCGCTGCTAAGAAATCGGCAGAATAAACTAAAACAGGGTGGAACCCGTAATTTCATGGAGACAGTATGTCAGATCAAACAAACATTCAGGAAGAAATCAGAAAAGCAGAACACCAACTTGGACTCCTCAGGGACATTGAAGTTCTTGACGCAGAGTTTAGACTTATCAAGAATGAGTATCTACAGAGGCGTCGGGAACTGTGTGAACGACTAACCAACGCGGAAAAACTTATTCCCGAAAACTGCAAAGCATAACATACACAAAATGCCGACTCTACGAGCCGGCATTTTCGGGCTCAATCTACAAACAGGAGGAACTGCATGGGCTCTAAATACCACGAAAGTTTTCCACTCATGGCTGAAGGTTATGCCAGGGAAGGTATGACTGATGTTCAAATCGCGGAAAAACTACATATCTCCACCACCGCCCTCAACCGCTATCAGAAAAAATATCCAGAATTTGCCGAGGCACTAAGACGCGGCAAATTACCCGTCGATACCGATGTCGAAAATTCCCTGCTAAAAAAAGCCTGCGGCTACAGCCGCCGTGAAGAATACATCGAAAACAGCACTGAATGCCGCAACGGCAATACTGTGGAACGCGAAAAACGCCGCATCGTCATCAAAGATGTTCCACCAGACACCGCCGCCGCTATTTTCTGGCTGCGTAATCGCCGCCCGGATAAATGGAACGACAAACAACGTGATACCTCCTCTGAAATCATGAATCTCTATTTCGACAAAGAAGATGAAGACCTTTAAGAAAACCCGCGATCAGCACCAGGCAGTCAAACTCCTGACCTCCCCTGCCAGATACATTCTACTATTCGGCGGCTCACGTTCAGGCAAAACATTTATCCTGATTTACACTATCCTCTGCCGGGCATTACGTGCCCCCGGCAGTCGACATGTAATCCTGCGTTACCGCTTCAACTCCGTCAAACAGTCCGTATTTATGGATACCCTGCCCAAGGCCGCAAAGTTATGCCTGCCCGAACTGCGTTACAAAGAAAACCGTTCCGACTGGTTCGTCAGGTTGCCCAACGGCTCAGAAATCTGGATCGCCGGGCTTGACGACAAAGACCGGGTTGACAAAATTCTCGGGAAGGAATACGCCACGATTTATTTCAACGAAAGCAGTGAAATTTCCTATCATGCCGTAACCACCGCCCTGTCGCGACTAGCCCAGAATTGCCCGGAAGTTCCAAACAAGGCCTACTTTGACTGCAATCCGTCCGGCAAGTCACACTGGACCTATAAGGTATTTGTCGAAAAACTTGACCCGGAAACGGGAGCGGCGCTACGCTTTCCGAACCTCTACACCTCAATGATCATGAATCCAGCCGGCAATCAGGCCAATCTGCCTCAAGGTTACATAGAAGAAACCCTCGCAAGTCTGCCGGAACGCCAGCGCCGCAGGTTCATGGAAGGAACCTGGCAGGATGATCTGGAAGGTGCACTCTGGAAACGGGTTGACATTAATTCTGCTCGCGTGATTAACGCACCGGAACTCAAACGCCTCGTCATCGGGGTTGACCCGGCAGTAACTTCCAACGCAGCAAGCGACAACACCGGCATCGTCACAGCGGGAATCGGAGCCAACAACGAATACTATGTGCTAAACGACGCTACAGCAGTAAAAGCCTCGCCCTACGAATGGGCGGAAATTATTTGTTCGGAATACGAACGATTCAATGCCGACCGGGTAATTGGCGAAGTAAACAACGGCGGTGATCTGATCGAAGCCAACCTGCGCAACGTCAACCGCAACCTAAGCTTTAAAAGCGTACGCGCCTCACGAGGGAAATTTACCCGGGCAGAACCGATTGCCGCTCTTTATGAACAAGGCAAAGTTCATCATGTCGGAGAATTTCCTGAGCTGGAGGATGAAATATGTAACTATCGTCCGGATACCGCCACAAAGTCCCCCGACCGCATGGATGCCCTGGTCTGGGCTCTGACCGAACTCTCAACCTCCTCACCCGGCCACCGCCTGATATCAGCGTAAACACAACATCACAACGGCTTCACGCGCCAACAAAAAACCATAATTTTTATTTTGGGCTATTGACTTTTTTACAGAATTGATGTATAATTCAACCAAATAATAACCCAAATAAAATATTTTGGTATGATCAATAAAACACATCAACAAGTAGCATCAATTATAAAAGAGCGGATAAAATCCGGCGAATACCCAGCCGGAGAAAAACTTCTTTCAGAACGTGATCTGTCAAAAGAGTTAAACGTTGGCCGGGCACTCGTCCGATTAGCACTGGACCAGCTCCTAACAGAAAACTGGCTGGAAATGGCTTCGCCGCGCATCAGAATAGTTGCCAGCTCAGCTCCTACGCCATTATGGACTAAAACATCTAATCTGGTTGCAACCATCGGAGGAAACAGAACCATTACGGAGCAATCGCCTGAAAAACTGCTGATTAGTGAAAAACGCATAATAGGAGCTTCACAGGCAATTAACGAAGCGGCTCTAACAGGACTGCAACTCCCAAGTATCAGTGATGAAAAACATATCATTTCATCGTTGCAGACAATACTCCCCAAAGGGCTGGTCTTTTTCAATGAAAAACATACGTGTAATGAACAGATCATTCAGAAGCTGACATCCAGAATGCCGGTCGTTACATTTGGCGACACAGCATTGACCCCGTGTCAGGAATTACCATTTGACACTGTAGGCTCCGACCACTATAACGGAACCATAAAGTTGGTAGAAAGTCTAAAAGAACTTGATTACCGAAAAATTCTTTACTACCACGGCGATGAACGCAACCAACCGAACTGGCGTCAGGAGCGCCGCCGGGGCGTAGCTGATGGATGCAAAAAGTTTGAGATTCAGGATTTAACAGAATTAAAACGAATCGAAGCCCCTGATGACTGTAAGAATAAGAACTTGTTTGAATACCACGCTAAAATGACGGCTGGCCTTCTAATGGAATTTGTCACCGATCCAATAAAACGTCCTGATGTCATTATGGTTGAATCCGATGTATATCTCTATTATGTGGGTAGGGCGTTAGAGCTTCTTGGTGTTAAACCCAACCGCGATATTATCCTTACGGGCTACGACAACTATTGGAAAATTTGTCCGGAACAACGCTGGTGCAGCATCAGCCCGGCAATAACTATTGATAAAGGAGATATTAACATTGGAAAACAAGCTGTTGAATTATTACTAAAGCGAGTGGCGGGCAAACTCCCGGATAATTATCAACACATAAAAACGATGCCAACCTTGATTCAGGAACCGGAAGTTGTTCAGCAAATCACAGAATTAAGTGCTATAGCCTAATAAATACAAGTAGATAAAAAATCAAAACTAAATGAATGTGGAGAATGAAATGAAACAAAAATTTACACTCATCGAACTTCTAGTTGTAATAGCCATCATAGCCATCCTTGCAGCAATATTACTGCCGGCACTAAATCAGGCCAGAGACAAGGCTTACGCGATATCGTGCGTCAACAACCTAAAACAAATATCCATTGGTTCATTTCAATATATTGATTCCTATGATGGTATTTTGTTCGGTGACGACACCAACTATCCTGAATATTATAACCTGCTGATGGAAGGAAAATTCCTAAGTGTAAAATCATCATCGGACATTTGGTGGTGCAAAAAAGACAATGTAAATTCATCACGTCCATTACAGCAGAGACTAGCAAACATGCACTATATCTCGTACGGATTTAATGCGAGCTATCTGGCTTCGTATAAAGCATCGCGCAGCAAGGTCCCTTCAACTACAGTATTTATTGTAGAATCAGCTGCAGATTCATCAACAAATCCAAGGGGTTATTTCCATGTGATAGCTCGACTGATGAACGCAGGAGTTAATCCGATCGCCTATCCATATCACAGACATTCCTGCAATGTTCTTTGGCTTGACGGACACGTCGAATCGGTAATGTCAAGTAACACATCAGTTCCCATGGCAAAAGGGACAGACCTATACGTGGAAGGCAAACTTGGTTCTTACTGGGTAGCACCTAATCGATGGAACCCGGACAGTAACCACACTCAATAACCAGCAACCTTAAGCCAACAACAATAAACACATTCAGAATAAGAGATCACCATGGCCCCAAAAACTCTTTTAATGATATTTTCATTTTTCTATTTTTTTACAATCAGCGCAGGAACCTATATTTTTGATTCCTGCAAAACGCTAAGAAACTGGAAGGTAAAAAACTCAGGAGGTACAAAAACCAAGCTGGACTCCACCCCGAACGGAATAACGATAAAGTATGATTTATCACCGGGTCAATATGTCTCCGTGTCTCCTAAACATTTACAGCTTGGGATAAAAAGTATTAAGCTTGAGTTACAACCATCACAGAAAACTCAAGTTACATACAGAATCATTGACTGCAACGGCAGAACCTATCAGGCTAAACCTACTATTTTACCCAAAGGAAAAACTGCTCAGTTGCAATTCAAAGATACCGGAAAATTCAAAGTCTGGGGCGGTTCATCCAACTCTCTTATCCCTGAGCGTCCATACAAAAGCATTTCATTAATAATAAATAAAAATAAGAAACTTCCTCCTCAGGGACAGATTCTGCTGAAAAAGTTTACTGGAGACCTGGATAAATCCGATACCAGCCGGGTCAACACGGAACAACTGAACAAAAATGCTTGTGCTTGGAAACTAAATGGACATTGGAGTTTTTCCGCAACAACCCCTTTTCTATTGATGGAATGCTCCCCGTTAGCCAATGCCCCAAATGCCATGTTGGAAATAACAATGCCACAGCTGGCAAAAGACTATACAAAACGTTTTCAGCTTATCGCCTCAGCGGGACAACAAAATATCGTTTTCCCGATTCCGCTTAAGCAAGGAATCAATCCTAGAAATAAGTACAAATTAAAGTTCAATCTTATCACCAGTAATGAGAAATTTTCATTCTCTACCACCTTTAAAGGGAAACAAGCAGAACAGATTAATCTGGGAGAAGCTATCGATACGTCAAAAATACAGTATTCAAAACTGGGAGTAAATACACACTTTATATATCCCCGGTTCAAAGGAAAGCAAATGCGGGAAATCCTCTTCAAAAAACTGCGTGAAGGTGGTTATAAATGGATCCGTGATGGCATCAGGTTTGAACGCAACAAAGCAGGACAGCCCATAAAAGTCAGGGACTCAGATATTGAATTCATGAAGATGGCCCGAGCGAATAACATACAAATACTACTGATCATCCGCATGCGTGCAACCGATACCATAGAAGAATTCCTTAAACAAGTTGATATCATCGTACGGGACACGAAAGAATACGCCAGCGCTTATGAACTCGGAAATGAGCCCAATAATTATGGAGGCTGGAGAAAAAAATATTCCGGTTCATGGAATGGCTGGGACCCTAAAGAACCAGACGGTATTTCAGAATGGGTAAAAAAGCATGTCGAGTACTCAAATGCCGCTGCCGATAAAATCAACAAGCTTTATCCTTCTGCTAAAATAATTGGACTGGGCTCCCCAAGCTGCACCAACTTTCGTGCCTTAATGCTGCCTGTAAATAAAAATATTACCGGAGTAGCCGATCATCCCTACCCCTGGAGTATGCTGCCGGAAAGAATTCCCTATTCATGGGGTTTCAAAAAACGCGACGGTCTTCTGGTGGGAGACGAAGAAGGAACCTTGGCCGGACTGTATAACTCATACGGCAACATCTTTAAAAAGAGTGGCATAAAAAGGTACCTCTGGATTACAGAATTCGGCTGGAGCACCATGTGGCTCAATAAAGACAATATGAAAAAGGCCCATTTCTGGCCGGGCTATTCCGAAAAATCCCAGGCGGAATATCTGCTTCGACGCTATATGGAAGGTTTGGCTGCTCCGGCTGTGACCCGTCTGTTTATGTATGAGTTTACTGATGACGGAAAAACCAATCCTTTTGACCGTCAGCGAAACTTTGGCCTTGTACGTCATGATAACTCGAATAAGCTCTCATACAATGTAATTACTAGATTAAACGCGCTGATGCGCAACGCTGAATTGGATACTGAGGCTAAAGCAACAGTTACTCTGCTGTCAAACAAATGGCTCAAAAGAAATGCTTATCGTACACATGATGGAGTAAAGTTTAAGGAAGATAACGGAGTCAGAGTATATCCGTATGTTGACAGTAACAGGCCAGAGGAACGCTTGCTCGGCATATGGTCAATGGCTCCTTATTCGGAAGCCAGCAATAATCGAGTAGTTGGCTTTAAAATCAAAGGCTGGAAAGAGTTCAGTGAACCGCCAGTAGCAATCAATATGTTAACCGGCGATACCTATGATTTACCCGTCAGATTTCAGAACTGCGAAATAGTGGTAGAAGAAATGTCGTTAAAAGCCCCTTTATTAATCAAGTTCTTCAAAAAAAACACAATAGATCAATTATCTATCGATTAATATCTGAATCAAATTTTCAGAAGAGATTTATGCCGTGCCTGCCTTTTTCCAGCTGCATAACCGAAGTGTCCGGCTGGAAATTATATCCACGGTCGAGCCAGCGAATAAGTCTTTTTTCGAAAGCATTACGATAATATTCATACTTATCCTTCTCGCCAAGACCACGACAGGCATTCATCATCTGCATGAGATAATACAAAACCATTTCCTGACTGGTGTATTCGGCTCCGTAACGCTGCCTGAAATACTCCCTAATGCCAAACATTCCTCGAATATTCTTTTTAGTCGACTCAAAGCCCCCTTTGTTAGACATTGATTTTTTATGAATACGATAAGTTCCCCACGGCTTATCAATATAACCGATTTTGTCCCCCTCCGCCGCAAGACTCAGCCACCAGAAATAATCACAAAACAAAACACTATCACGATTTCGATCGACCATTTTAGCAAAACATCGAATTTTCTCCGCAGCCATACATACCGTACAGGTAATAATAAAATTAGTTTCCATTAATGCGTTATAAACATTACCCTGCATCGTTTTTGCCTCAAACTTCCTGGAAGAACACAGCAGTTCTTCCTCCTGAATCAAAATCGTTCCGCGTCCATGAACCATAGCATAGTCGGAATGACTCTCCAAAAAGTCTACCTGTTGCTCTAAAGTATCCGGACCCGACAAAAAATCATCCCCTTCACATATGGAAATATACTTTCCGCGACATGACGCAACTGTTCTAACAAAATTCAAGCCGCCAATCACTTTACCGAAAGCCAGAGATTCACGCCTGTCCATGGTTTCAAAATTGATGATTTCCGAATACTTATCGGCATATTCCCGACAGATTTCCACAGTCCCATCATCAGAGCCATCATCACCAATAACGACTTCGAATGGGAAGCTGGTTCTTTGGGCGACAAAACTCTCCAGCGTCTGCCTGATATACGGTCTGGAATTATATGTCAGACAAATTATACTGCAAAGAGGAGCTTCACTCATGACCAACTCCCCCATTTTGAGTACCGATATTTTCTTTTATCCATTTCTCTATACGCCGTTTTTCTCTATCAGGCACATAAAAATCGGACCGAGCTTGAAGTTGTTCACGAACTTCATTAAAATACTCATCGGTATCAGTTAACACCTGTGCAGTCCTAGCCAGTACTGTCTTCTTCAAAGCCATAAGGAGCATACAACAAAAGGGATCATCAGCAAAACGTGCCAAAGCCCGTTCAAGCTCCTTTCCGGCATCAATATATTTTTTTTCTTCTATCATTTTTCTGATCACAAACTCAATCAGACTAAAATCATTCCCTGTCAAACGCATCGCCGTCTTAATAATCACTTCTAAATTGCGACTGCTGATCTCCGGCATATGCGCGAGAAACCCAAGGGCCACTATCGCCACACGAGGATTATCCACATTAAGTTTACCAGACTGAATCGCATCCAGAACAGATTTATACTCTCCCATAAACCAGCTCCTCAACCGTCGAGTCACCAGCTTCTCTCCGCAGGCAAGCAATGCATTGATGGAATTTTTTCTGCTGAAATTATAAAAATCAAGAATCTGCTGACGACAAACAGAAGCACTAACCGGCTGAGGAATAAAAACAAGAGGGCTTTTTATTGCTAAACGAAAATCGAGGAACGTATCCCAGCCAAAATCCCCATAGGGATCCAGCCGAACAACTCCTCCAACCTCATTAATTAAGCATCTGCGAATAACCATGGCTCCCGGCCCGACAGGATGTGACTCAAACAAGGAAAACAATTCCAGCCTGCCTCCACGCGCATAACTGATATTTCCACTACTTTGCCTGTAGCCATAATTCAAACCGTATGCTCCACCGCATTCAGGATGGCATTCAAGAAAAGCAAGAAGTTTTTCTAAACCAAATGGAAAACTCAGCGTATCCTCGTCGCAGAACACAACATAATCACTCTCAGAAGCTGCAAGTAATTTACGCATCGCCTCCACGACACCCATTTCAGAATGCGAACAGTCCACCTCCACCGGCAGTCCGAATACATACCGAATCCTTCCGTCTGCCCCCGAAACGTATGACTCCAACAGCGTCAACGAATCGCTATGCTGATACCTCAATATATCCAGAGAACTCATAAGACCCCAGAAATCGATTGTTATTAACAAACAGCAGATACTAGGTATTATGGGGAATCAACGGACAATTGTCTAGAACAGAAAGGTAAAAAAATAAAAAAACAAGAAAGAAAATTGAAAAAAATGGCTCCGGCAGCTGGATTCGAACCAGCGACCAAGTGGTTAACAGCCACCTACTCTACCGCTGAGCTATGCCGGAACATACAAAAAGATATTAAAAAATGAACAATTACAGGATTTTTTTGTCTAATAAACAAAAAAATGGCTCCGGCAGCTGGATTCGAACCAGCGACCAAGTGGTTAACAGCCACCTACTCTACCGCTGAGCTATGCCGGAGCATGTATCTCCCGGTTTGACCGGAAGAGCAATTATATTAACATTCAATTTGAAAAAAACAAACTAATTTGATAAAAAATTTCAAAAAAAGCCGGACAGAGAAAATTAATGGAAGCCTCACAACAAAAAAAAGAGACTTCCATCCCAAAATCCCGCGTCCTGAATTCACCGCAATTTTTTACAATATAAATTTGTATTTGCAAGTCTTCTGTATTATTGTTGATTAAGTGTAATTTCACATAGTTTTTTAGACACGTCAGCATGCTAATTTTAAATAAAATAATTCAAGGGGCAAAATAAATGGCTAAGTCGATTGCGTTCAAAGTTTTTGCAACAATAGTTTGCTCAATCTGCCTTTCCGCATCATCATTCGCAAATAGTTGGTGGACAGAACCGTACAAAAGAGCCAACCAAGACATAAGTACACTGGTGATCACATCGAATATTACAATGCCCCGCATCATGGCCGATTTGATCCAATACTCAACCAGACAACCGTATATCCTGTTTCCAGTCAAAAGCGGAGGAAAAATCTTTTTATGCGGAGCCGGAAAAGATGCGCTCGAAATCAAAGAAGGCGATGTTACAAGAATTATCAATTTTTTAAATCCCCAGCAACTACTTATATTGGGGAATAAAGAAATGTTTGTTCCCAAATACCTAAAAATGATACCGGACAACCAGACTGTTATGATGATTTACAATGAAGACTGGGAAATGGTAGCAAAAACTCTCAGCCAGTTTTTCAACAAACCAAACATGTACTATGACTTCAAAGACTTGGCGCAAGAATACCGCGGCAGACTTTATACTCCAACAGCACCAAAGAAAGTTGAACTGGAAGTTATTAAAAAGGATGTAAATCTTATAGTAACCCCGGAAGCAGAAGCACAGCCGGAAGCAATAGCCGATATTCCCGCAATGGAAGAAAAGGATACTCCGATTACTGATATCGCGCTAACCGCTCCCGCAAACACCTCTAAAACGGCTAAGCCTGTTGCATCTTCTACGGGAAATACTCAGAAAATAACAGACGTAAAACCGGCACTGACTCCTGCAGTAGCTCCAACAACTTCTCCAGATGAGCCGGGAATTATAATGCCAAAGAGCGCCCCAGAATTGATTGAATCGAAATAATTTTTATTTTCATTTCCAGGAGATATTGCCATGAATTTTTATCAGATTGCCAGAAATACTTTCAGGGAATGCCTGAGGGAACCTATTTTCTTTATTCTTCTGGCCACGGCATTAATTCTAATCGGACTGTTTCCCTGGATGTCAATGTTTGTTTTTCGTGAACAGGTTAAACTGGTGACAGACAGCGCAATGGCCACTACACTGATATTTGGTTTGGTCGCGGCGGTGTTATGCGCAAGTCATACTGTATCTCGCGAAATGCGTAATGGAACAGTTTTACTGCTAATGTCCAAGCCTGTACATCGCTGGATATTTGTAATGGCAAAAATAGTGGGCGTATCGGTAGCACTGATTCTTTTTGTATTTATATGTAACTGCGCAACTCTCATCGCATTGAAAGTTGCCATTGACCAGTTCTGGTTAAACTTCACTCTAATGTATATTTATTTCGGCATGATTGCCGTTGCCGCGTTAATTGGTGGAATCAGGAATTTTCTGGCCCAGGCATCTTTCTCTTCCAATGCAATATTTTCATTATTGATTTTTATACCGCTTCTTACTCTGGTTTACCTGCTAATGCCTCATGGTACAGAGATTGAAGATGGCAGAAGTTTATTGCCTGTTATTCCGGCACTTGTCCTGATCTTTTACAGCGTATGTACCATGGGCGTGATTACAGTAGCGTTATCCACCAGGTTCGATATGGTTCCAAACCTTACTTTAAGCGCGGTAATCTTCTTTCTTGGTCTTATGTCAGGATATTTTGTCAGTCTTGATATTGTCCAGGGCAATGCTTTTATCAGCGCCGCTGCCGGGCTTATTTACATGTTGCTTCCCAACTGGCAGTTTTTCTGGCTGGCTGATGCCCTCGCCGCAAACCGGACTATTCCTCTGGCCTATATTGGCTGGGCGACATGTTATGTTGTGATTTATATGGTTTTCTGCAGTTTGTGGGCAGTTGCACTGTTCCAGAACCGTGAAATGGCCAAAGACGCTCAGAATTAAATAATCTTAATACTTAATACAGAATACAGGATTATACATTACGTCCGGCAGGAACAAACCGGAAACCCGTGCAGTAGTTTTCCCCAAAAAGATTGTTGATGTTTTTAATGAGCCGCTTACTGATCAACGGTCCCTGTAATTCGCGAATCCACGCAGGATGATTGACTTCTACCTGAATAACACCATCCTTGATACTGACAGGATTACAGACTTTCGCAAGTTGAATTCCGGCTATCTTCTCCCAACTGTCACGTAATTTGAAGAGATTTAACTGATCTTCAGTAACGATATTTCCAAGTATACTGTCAACCAATCCATCAACGCCAACAACATCAGGACAATATGCGAGCATCTCGGAACGACCGCGCTCAGAACCATACCAGTCTTTCAATACCTGCTGATATACGCGATGATGATAGTACCTTTTCTTATTTTGTCCGGACATAGTCATCCCGTGCTCTCCAAGTACCGCTAACTGCCGTAAAGGCCACAACATGCCAGCGGAAGCAGCAACGTATCTAAAGTAAGTTTAAAAGGAGCAATAGTACCTTTCACTATATTTTTGACTCCAGAACTGAAGCCTCCGAATGGAGCACCAATAGTACTTTGAACAGTACCCCATGGCAAATAAAGTATTTCCAGTGTATCCTTGCCCATTTTAACTAAGTGTTTAGCTCCATAAGCAAGACCTTTCATCACATACGGATATGCAACCTGTGCGGCTTTGATCGCAACGGGGGTAAGAATGGCAAGCGTAACCGGGTCAAAAGCTTTCGCCTTTGGCGCAGGAATCAAAAAAGCCGAAACAGCCAATATCAGGACAAGTAAAGATTTTTTCATTATCTATAACGTTACAAATCAATTATGTGAATTTTAATGGAGCTACTATACGTCTAAATATTCAAAAAGACAACCGCCATTCAACTAATTTTAAAAAATGAAGTATTTTTGTTATACTACAAACCATTATGTTTTGCTTCGTTCCAGAAGCCATCCATCTCTTCCAGAGAAAAGTCTTCAAACTGCTGCCCGTCCTCCTTGACACGTTTTTCTACATAGCGAAATCTCCGCTCAAATTTTTTCACAGCGCGCAACAACAGATCTTCAGCAGTATCTCTTTTTCGAAACCGGCTTATATTCACTACGGCAAACAGCAAGTCGCCGATTTCCTCGTCAATTTTATTATCTTCACCATGCTCAATCGCCTCACGCACTTCATCGAGCTCTTCCTGAACCTTATCAAGAATCGGAGCCATTTCCGGCCAGTCAAATCCAACCTTCGCCACCTTCTTCTGAACGTCACGCGCTCTCAGCAAGCCAGGAAGACTGCGCGGAACTTTATCCAGTATCGATTCCGGTTCCACATTGTTACGCTCTTTTTTCTTGATCTCGTCCCAGACAACGGCAACCTTGTCAGGGGTATCGGCATCGCCGTCACTGAATACATGTGGATGACGACGAAGCATTTTTTCAACGCTGCCTTTTGCGACATCGTCAAAATTAAATAAGCCTTCTTCTTCAGCAACTACGCTGTTGAACACAATATTCATCAAAACATCGCCTAGCTCATCGCATAATCCGGGATAATCACGGTCAATCACGGAATCAACAACTTCTGAGCACTCCTCACGCAAATAGCGCGATAAAGTCTCATGCGTTTGTTCGCGGTCCCATGGACATCCTCCCGGAGCCCGCAATATTTTCATTACCTTTTCCAGTTGTCTTACCGGATCGGCAATCGTTCTCACTTCTTCTGTTTTCTTCATAGTCACTACCACATTTATTTACGCCGTCTTCTTCCGGTACCGGAATATCGCAATTTACGCCGGGACGAACGCGGTTCCGGATAAGAACGGTTCGACTCCGGTTCATTCTTATTACAATCATCTATCGCCGCAACAGGCTCAGGGGTTACATCATTCGTCTTATTATCTTCCGGAGGGTCCCCGACAATATGCTCCGTAATTTTTTTCTTTCCCCCGATTCCCGCCAGAAGCAGGCTTGCCTCAAACAATACATATGCGGGCACTCCCATAATCAACTGGCTAACCACATCAGGGGGTGTCAAAAACGCCGATAGAACCAGAATAATAACAATTACCACCGGTCGCTGTCTTTTCAATGTCGCGGCTTCTACAATTCCTGTTTTTATCAGAAGATAAATAATTACCGGACATTGCGCCATAACCCCAAATCCAATAAATGTCATTCCTGCCATCCCGGAAAAAGCCTCAATCCCAATCATCGGCTGCAGGCGATCCGACCCCATTGCCAAAGAAAACTTCATAACCAGCGGGATAATATATTTAAATCCTAAAAAACCACCGACAAGAAATAATATCCAACTGGCAACGGCAAGACGCGAAAGAAACATCTTCTCATGTTTATACAAGCCCGGCGCGATAAATCCCCACAGCTGCCAGGCAATATACGGAACCGCAACAATTACAGCAATAACCACAGCAACGCGAATTCTTACCCATAAGGGCTCGAGAGGAGAGAAATATTGCAGTGTTACATTTTCAGGGCAGCCATACTTTATCAACAGGTCCACCGCATCCTGAGCAAAATATAATGCCGGCAGAATGAGTATGATCAGACAGATTAGAATCCTAAAGATGACCATCCTGAATTCTTCAAGATGATCCAGCAAAGACATTGAAGCTGATCCGTCTGTATCCATTACAAATTTTGTTTTTTATCGTCGTTCTTATCGGAATCTTCTTCCGCCTTTTTTTCCGCCGTATCGGCAAGATCTTTAGCGGAATCGGCGATTTCATCTTTCGCTTTCTTAAATTCCCGTGAAGCCTTGCCTAAGGCCCGGGCAATATCAGGAATACGCTTCGCTCCGAACAACAACAGTATAACCAGGAAAATCAACCCGATTTCCAATGGTCCCAGACTTGCAAATCCAAATATCATCAAGCACCTCCGATCCGTACGACGGATAGCGTTAATACCGCTTCAAAACTCCGCGCCTCGCGCTGCGGAAGCGGAATAAAATAAAATAAGGGCGAGGTCCAATCCTCGCCTCACGTAGTCTAGAAACTATAACGATTCAAAACCGGATTTACAAGAGTCAGATAAAATAAAGCTAAATAGTAATCTCTTTCATGGGCTCGGGGATCTCTGCGGGGCAATCCTTTGATGCAAAAACTTCCTGACTCATAGGCTCGCGGATATCGTTTAACGCAAACATACCGTAATGACACGGAACCAGCAAATTCGCATGCACTTTATGACATAGCTCAACCGCTTCGTCAAGCGTAAAATTCCCTTTGAATCCCAGTGTGGCACGTTCTTCATCACGACCATTCACCGGCAACACCATCACCAGCTTGAAGCCCTCCGGCAGCTGTTCGGAAATATTTTTATCCTGTCCGGGATACGGGATTGTGTCGCCACCAAAGAAAACAGCCGTCTTTTCAGCTTCGAACAAAACAAGATAACTGTAAGAGATATATTCACCGTTTTCGTCTTTCTCCAGCTCTTCATGGGCCGCAGGTACCGGAATCAAAGTAACCCCGGACGCAAGCTGATACTCCTGAAGACTATTCACCAGTGAAAAACGATCCGAATTCAGTTGAAAATGCTCACGAACAATACTGCCGCAAACCGGCGGACAATAAAATTTTGTCTGTTCTCCAGCTTCCAGGACCGGTCCGACCGTTTCCGGATCGAAATGGTCGATATGTCCATGAGTAATCAAATAATGATCAATATAATCAAGCGAATCAGCCGCAACTGGCGCCGCCATCAAACGAGTATGGTCAAGCTTGCTCATTTTTACACAATAATCAGACAGGTACAAATCACAGGCAATTACCGTTTCCGGCGATTTCAACAGAAATCCACTCTGCCCCAGCCACTTCAAAGATATTCCAGACATTTTTTCTCCATTTTTTTTGTTTCGGCTTTGCCGACCAGCGTCTCGCCGCTGGACCGCGACCGGCAAGGTGCCGGAGCCAAATAATGTCGTTAATTTGGCTAAAAACAAGTTTTTATACTCAAATTAACGCCATGAGTGACGCAAAATCGCTTCGCGATTTAAAATTATTCTCTTTATGCTTCCGCAACAAACTTGTTTGCAAAGTTTGAAGCATTTCTCACCTGCGGAGGCTTTCCGCAAATCAGTATTTTATGTGCAATGCGTCCATCAGGCCTTTCATATAGCCGACGGCAAACAGGTTTCCCTGCATTTCATAACCAAAATTCTCGTTTGATTCTCCCGCCATACTCGGAGTATGGTCCGGCCGAATAAGAACATCCAGTCCGTTTTTGTCACAGACTTCCAGGAATGCCGCCATATCAGTCGGTCCATTATCATGGAATGTTTCCCTGAAACACTCCTTTGTCCCTTTGATATCGCGAAAATGCAAAAAACATATACGTTTTGCGAACTCTGGAATCAGTTTGAACACATCCTCTCCCATGGTCCTGAACGTAGCCTGACAAAACGTAATACAGTGGCTCGAGCTGTCAGACATCGCCATCACCCTGCGATAAGCATCGGCACTGGTCAGAAACCGCGAGTATCCCAGCAATGGAGACACCGGCGGATCATCCGGATGAAGCCCCAGCTTCACTCCGGCTTCTTCAGCGACTGGAAGCACTGCGTTAAGAAAATATTCGTAGTTGGCCCACATCTGCTCTTCGGTAACTTCCAACGGTACTTCGCCTTTTTCCTTAAGGTCGTTCATATCGAATCCGGAAGTCAGCGCGCCACCGCGCTCGGGCAAATCGATCCGGCTGCGATACCAGCCGATTCCAGCCATAAAATTATAACAGATAATCGGAATTTCAAGCTTGCCCATATTACGCAGCATGGCATGATATTTCTCGATATCCTCATCACGTCCCGGAAGCCCAAGCTTAATCCTTGACATATCGAATTCGTCACCTTCCAGAGCATGGAGTTTAAATCCAGCTTTGGTAAAACGCTCTTTGACCTGCCGGAGTGACTCAAAATCACTTGGAGGCAGTTGCCCGGAAAGTTCCGGTGCCGCCTTAGTCACCGCGTGATCAATCCCGATCTGAGCGGCGAGTTCCCATTTTACATCCGGTTTAACCGGAAGCATCATTCCCAATTTCATAAAATTAATTCCTCACGGATTATGTAAACAACGCTTTTGAACATCCTTCCGCAGCATCACGCAACGCCTCAACCAGCGATGCGATTTTTTTCTCTCCAAAATCATCATCAAAACCAATCAGCGTCAACGCCACAGCCATCTGCCCTGACGAATCCGGAACAACCGTAGACATGGCATCGACTTTCCAGCGATTCTCTCTGGAATTCAGGCAGTACCCTTTTCCCTTCAAATCATTGATTCGACGGAATATAATTGCAGGATCACCTTTCTCCTTGATATTATCTACACACTCTGCGGACAATCCGATAATATCTTCTTTTTCCGTCTCACAGAGCAAAGCAGCGCCCACCGATCCTTCAATTACCGGAAAGCGCGCCCCCACCCTGCCCGAAACCGTCATAGGACGAGGAGACTCGGCCCGAAGAACCGTCACCTGTTCACCGCCCTGCCGGATAGACAACTTACTCGACAGCCCCGTCTGTTTCGACAAGGCCTCAAGCTGGGGCTGAAGATGTTCAAATCTTCTGGTAACATCAGTAAGCTTACGGCTGACCGATAATATTCCCGGAGCAATATCGTAACTGTTCCGTCCGCTCCGACAGATCCAGCCATGTTCAAGTAAAGTCTGAATTATCCGATAACAGGTACTCTGGGTAATATCCAGCGTACGACACAACTCCGCCTGAGTCATCCCGAATCTGCTGTTGCCAAGACATTCCAGTAATGCCACGGCACGATCGACCGCCGGTATTTTATTTGTATTGCCTTCACTCATAGATCAACTCTTCATATATGAACAATTTAATTTAAAATATGAATAACAATGTAAACCTATAAGAAAATTTTGTCAACCGTAATATTTGAAAAAAATTATTAATGGAATCAAGAATGAATCCTTTACAAATATCTTTAGGAAACGTATTGTTTTATAAATATCTTCACTTACCAGACAAAAACAGAAAAGGAATTTCTCGTTGAACATAAAAACAACCGGAAAACTGCTGATATGGCTGCGAATTATCATAGCAGCCGTTTTTATTGGCTCGATCACCCTTGGATTTATCAGCCGCGACTTTGAGTTTATTCCTCATCACCCCAGACTGCTTGGCAGTATTCAGCTGGGTCCGGCGCTACTGCGTACATTTCCCGGCTCTCCGCTTTATACTTTTATTGCCGGAGCTCTGGCTATAATCATCCTGACCTTGCTTTTCGGCAGAGTATTCTGTTCCATGATCTGCCCTTTCGGAATCCTCCAGGATATTATTTCATTTATCGGCAGAAAAATATTCCGAAAGAAAAAATTTAAGCCCCTGCCTTCTTTTAAAAGAATCAGAATCGTCGTACTTGGCGGTACGGTCATCTGCGTGATTACAGGGTTTCTCTTTCCGGTTTATCTACTGGAACCATTCGCAAACTTCGGGCGCATTGTCACCGCATTGTTTGTTCCGACAGTGATTTTTCTTAATAATCTTGCGGTAAGCATGATCGGCGCCGGGAAATATATCTGGCTGGCACCAATTCCTTATCCACCGCTAACTTTTTCCGCCTTTGCCATTGCGACAACCGCATTACTCCTGATTTCTATCGCGACAATACTCTACGGACGAATCTTCTGCAACACCCTGTGCCCTGTAGGAGCGTTACTCAGCTTCATCAGCCGCTATTCCCTGTTCAGAATATCAATCAGCACAAAAGGCTGCGGCGGTTGTTCTCTTTGCAGTACGGTTTGCAAATCCGGTTGTATTGATTTCAATAAGCGCCAACTCGATAATGAACGCTGTGTAATGTGTTTTAATTGTCTTTCCGCATGTAATTTTGGAGCTATAAAACTGACGACCGTCTTCAATCAACCGCACTCCGAACATTCGGAACAACCGGATATCTCTCGACGTAACTTTCTAATCGCCGCCGGAGCTACTGCAGCGGTAACCGCAGTCACCCCGGCAGTAATGTCAATGATGAAAAAAAAGAATCTACCAGTCATGCCTCCGGGCGCATATGACCTGGATCGCTTTCAAGGACGATGCATCAGTTGCCACCTGTGCGTAAGCTCGTGTCCTTCTAAAATCATAAAACCGGCCAACCTGGAATACGGCCTTGCCGGAATCGCCCAACCCTTGCTGGATTTCTCCCGGGGGATATGTGAATTCGATTGTACCACCTGCTCAAATGTCTGCCCGACCGGCGCTCTTACCCCATTAAAACGCGAACAGAAAAAACTTCTGCAAATTGGCCGAGTGGAATACTCCATAAAACACTGCGTGGTCTACACCAACCAAACACCATGCGGCGCATGCGCCGAACGTTGTCCGACCGGCGCAGTGATCATGAAAGACTGGAAGGACGGTCTCACAATCCCAGTCATCGACGCCTCCACCTGCATTGGTTGCGGAAGCTGTGAAAACATATGTCCGGCAAAACCGAGAAAGGCTATTATAGTCAAAGGTGTCGAAGAACAGCTACAAGCTGAAAAGCCCAAACTCAATGACACCCCTCCTCCTGGATTTCCATTCTAATCTATTCTATAACCATATTTACAGAAAGAAAACGGGCCGTTTGGATTGAATCCAAACGGCCCGATAATTTTACCTTACGGTATGAAACTTACTTGCACGTTCTCGGAGTGTACTTCGTGTGCAGCAGCTTGTGAGCAAGATGACTGCCGGGTTCACCGAGATAGTTTTCATACAACGCCTTGATCGACGGATTGTCGTGAGACTTACGGATCGGAGCGTTTGCATCGTCTTCATACAGGGCTTTCATACGCTTCTGCAGGATAGTGGTATCGCCATTGATGTACGGCTGACCACCACCATTCAGGCAGCCGCCGGGACATGCCATGATTTCAATCGCATGGTATTCGGCTTCGCCTTTCTGGATTTTTTCCAGGAGATAGCGAGCATTACCAAGTCCGGAACAAACCGCGGCCTTAAGGTCAATACCAGCTACGTTAACAGTAGCTTCTTTGATTCCTTCCATACCGCGAACGGCCTTGAAGTCAATTTCCTTGATATCCTCTTTGGAAATCCAGTCGGCAGCAGTACGAAGCGCGGCTTCAAGCACACCACCAGTAGCACCAAAGATAACGGCGGCACCAGTAGATTCACCCAACGGATCATCATATTTAGAATCTTCGAGTCTATCAAAGATAATACCAGCTTCCTTAATCATATCAGCCAGTTCACGGGTAGAAATAACAATATCTACGTCAGGATTGCCGTCGACAGCGAATTCTTCGCGTGAAGCTTCATATTTCTTAGCCAGACAAGGCATAACTGATACAACAATCATGTCTTCGCGTTTAATTCCAACTTTTTCAGCAAAGAAGTTCTTGGCAACCGCACCGAACATCTGCTGTGGTGACTTCGCCGAAGACGGCATGTATACCAGATCCGGGAACTGATATTCCAGGAACCGCACCCAGCCTGGACAGCAAGAGGTCAAAATCGGCAGATTTTCATTCTTAGTTACGCGGTCTATCAACTCAGTGGTTTCTTCCATAATCGTCAGGTCAGCCGCAAAATCGGTATCGAAAACATGATCGAATCCCATCATGCGCAAAGCGGAAACCATTTTTCCGGTAGCAATTGAACCGGGTTCCATGCCGAGGTCTTCACCAATCGCAACACGTACGGCCGGTGCAGTCTGAACAACAACGGTTTTGGTAGGATCATTGATCGCTTTCCATACATCGTATTTGTAGCTCATTTCAGTAAGAGCGCCAACCGGACAAGCCTGTACACACTGTCCACAAAATACACACTGGGATTCGTTCAGCGGACGGAAGTCAGCTGGAGCAACGACAGCATTAAAACCACGCTGTACGCCAGACAGAACGCCAACGGTCTGAACATTATTACAAGCGGTTTCGCAACGGCGGCACATGATACATTTATCAAGGTCACGTGCGATTGAACGGCTTGACAGATCTTTATTATAAGTAGACTGTTCGCCTTTATACATAATATGATGCAAGTCCATTTCCTGAGCAAGAGCCTGAAGCTGACAGTCCAGATTCTTTTCGCAGGTCAGGCAGTCTTTCGGATGGTCAGACAGCAGCAAGTCAAGCATTGTTCTGCGGGCATTGATTGCACGTATGGTGTTCGTCTTTACCACCATGCCTTCCATTGCCGGAGTACAGCATGACGGAGCCAGGTTCGGACGGCCTTCTACTTCAACCACACAGATACGGCAAGAGCCAGTCCGGTGCTCAACGTTGAAACAGTCCAGTTTGATGTGACAGAGTGTCGGAATTCTGATTCCGAGTTTATTGGCAGCCTCGAGAATAGTGGCACCTTCCTCCACTTCCACAGGCATATTATTTATCGTCAGATTAATCATTGTATTAAGTCTCCTGTTTCAACTTCTTTAGATCTTGTCGATAGCATGGAATTTACATGCTGAGAAACAGACGCCGCATTTGATACACTTATTCTGATCGATCTCATGCTTCTGTTTCTTATCGCCGGAAATACAGTTGACCGGACAGTTTCTCGCACAGAGAGTACAGCCCACGCACTTGTCGTTGATCTGGAAAGAAATGAGGTTCGTACAAACCCCTGCCGGACATCGCTGTTCATTGATGTGCGCCAGATACTCATCTTCGAAGTTTTTAATGGTGGAGAGCACCGGATTCGGAGATGTCTGACCAAGTCCGCACAGCGCGGTATCCTTAATAGTCGCAGACAGGTTTTTAAGTTTTTCGAATGTTTCCATTGTTCCCCGGCCGTCGCAAATTTCCTGGAGCATTTCGAACAGGCGTTTATTACCGATTCGGCATGGAGTACATTTTCCACAGGATTCATCGAGGGTGAATTCAAGGAAGAACTTAGCCACGTTAACCATACAGTCGTCTTCATCCATAACGATCATACCGCCGGACCCCATCATGGAACCGAGCGCCTTAAGGCTTTCGTAGTCGATTTCGGTTTCGATCATGGAAGCAGTAATACATCCGCCGGACGGACCACCAGTCTGAACAGCTTTGAACGCTTTACCATTGATAATACCATCACCAAGGGTATAGATCATATCTTTCAGTTTGGTTCCCATCGGAACTTCCACCAGACCAACCTTGTTGATTTTACCAGCCAGAGCGAACACCTTAGTTCCCGGAGAACCGGCAGTACCAATTTTTTTGAACCAGTCAGCGCCTTTTCGGATGATGGCGGCGATGTTGGCATAAGTCTCAACATTATTAACGATAGTCGGTTTTTTCCAGAGTCCCTGAACGGCCGGGAACGGCGGTTTAAAGGTCGGCTCACCGCGCATACCTTCAATCGAATGGATCAGAGCAGTTTCTTCTCCGCAAACGAACGCGCCTGCACCAAATTTCAATTCAATATCAAAATCAAAACCGCTGCCGAAAATATTTTTACCAAGAAGTCCGGCATCTTTTGCCTGATTGATCGCAATTTGCAAGCGTTTGATAGCCAGCGGATATTCAGCGCGGATATAGATCACACCGGTGTGAGCGCCAATTGCGTAACCACCAATTGCCATCGCTTCAAGAACAGCATGGGGATCGCCTTCGAGAACCGCACGGTCCATAAACGCACCGGGGTCACCCTCGTCAGCATTACAAATCATGAATTTCTCATCGGTATCCTGAGCCGCTGCAAACTGCCATTTTTTTCCGGTCGGGAAACCGCCGCCGCCGCGTCCGCGCAGGCCGGAAGTCACGATTTCTTCGATCACTTCTTGTGGGGTCATTTCAGTCAAAGCCTTAGCCAGCGCACTGTAACCATTATTGACCAGATATTCATCAATAATTTCAGGGTTGATGCGTCCGCTGTTCTTCAATACGACTTTCGCCTGAATGGCACCAGTAGTGTTTTCTTCCAGCTCAGGGTAGTACCAGGTACGTTCAACAGTCTTGGTTCCGGTGGCGATTGAATCAGTTCCAGCATCAATAATAGCTGGCACCTGAGTGGTGGTAACATCACCGTAAATGATGCTTTTGCCGGATTCAGTGTCAATCAATTCGATACTCGGCTCACTGTGGCAAAGGCCCATACAGCCGACTTCGACAACCTGAATGGCGTTCTGAAGATTTTTACTTTCAATATCGTTACGAATGGCCTCGAGAACAGGCGTAGTGCCGGCTGCAATCCCACAGGTACCCATAGATACCAGAATTTTCGTTTTGGGGGCTTCGGCAGCGCCGATTTTGGCCACATATTCTTTCAATGCTTCTGGTGAAGAAATAGTCATTGCCCAGTTTCCTTCTTTAGTCTTCACAGTCGTTGATGATTTCAGGAACCATCTTCGTAGTCACATTCCCGTACACCTTGTCGTTAACCATAACAACAGGAGCGAGACTGCATGCTCCAACACAACGCAGCGCGCCGAGGGAGAATTTGCCGTCTTCAGTTGTTTCACCTTCCTTAACATTAAGGTAGCGCTTAAATTCATCAAGAATTTTGTTGGCGCCTCTGACGAAACAAGCCGTACCGGTACAAACATTAATTTTGTACCTTCCTACCGGCTGATCTGTGAAGAAAGAGTAGAAGCTGATTACTCCATATACTTCTGAGCGGTGTAGTTTGAGTTTGTCCGCAACGAACTGCTGTACACAGCCCGGCAGATAAGTAAAGATTTCCTGCGCTTTGTGCAGCGACTGAATCAGGAAACCGCGGTTTCTGTCCGGATAATCGCCCAACGGCAGAGAGTCAATGTAAGACTCGAGAGCCTGGCGTTTTTCAGGAGACTGCTCTAAGAGATTGTCTTCCTTCACTCCGGCGGCAGATGCACTTGACATAATTTACCTCCTCTGAATTCCATTCGCTCCTGTTTCAATTTGCCCCTGAAACAGGTTAAAATAGAATTGCCATTAATACTTTTTTATAAAATTCAGCCTTAGCTATATGAAGCTATTCTAGAATCGAAATTTTAACTTTAATGTACTTGCTACAAAAAAACAAGCGTTTTGTGATTTTTTTTACATAAAAAATACATTTTTTTGTTTTTATGATAATATATTGCGAAAAATCAATAAAATATTATTTGCAAAAGCTGACATTTTTGTTTGCAATTTATACAGTACAGAGACATAATAATACAGTTATGTTGTCAGGGGATTATTAATAATAAGCAGGAAAAAATCCCATCGGACCCCTTAATACAATAATATTATAGTTTTTTTGTACTATTTTGCGCAATAATGCCAAACAAAGCAAAATCAGGAGTCCATCAGACAACACAGAACTGATCAGGCAAACATTTACAAATAAAGGAATTATGTATTATGCTTAATAACAGTGACCCGATCAGACGCCTGTCTAATTACCGCAGGGTACTATGCAAACTCAGAGCTCTGGGATTTGAACGGTTTGTGTCCGATAACCTCGGCGGAGCCTTGGATATATCCCCCGCCCAAGTCCGTAAAGACTTTGCCGACTACGGATTGACCGGTAACAAAAAAGGCGGCTACCTGGTAAAAGAATTGATAGGCAAACTTAATACAATACTGGGAAAAGACGAGCTACAAAAAATCATCGTAGTTGGTTGCGGCGGAATGGGTAAGACCCTAATGGGATACAACGGATTTGCCGGAGAAGGCATGAAAGTCGTGGCCGGTTTTGAGTCCAATCCCGGCGCAATTGATCCCGGTGCTTTTATTCCCATTTATGATATCAATGACATGCCGGAATATATCGAACGAGAAAAAATTGAGCTGGCGATCATGACTGTTCCTGAGTCTGCCGCCTCAAAAGTTGCGGAAATCCTCAAATCATGTAATATTAAAGGTATTCTGAACTTTGCCCCCATCATGCTCAAAAGCACAGAGGAGTGCATCATTCGGAACATCAATATCATTCACGAAATGGAAAATATTATTTATTTTGCAAAAAAAATCGAATAGCGATTATGTGATTTTTTTAACATTAAGTATTTTTTTATCTAAGTCGTATTCTTTGCAGGAGTAACAAACATGAAAAAAGTAATTTTATTGGCATTTATCTTTATAGCCGGAACCCTGACAAGCATCGCCGGAGATACTGCCGGAGCCAGATGGGTATGGTGGCCCGGACTTCCCAAAGACGCTTCAAGGCAAAACACTAACTTTCGTTTCGGTCTGGTTTCAGGCGGCTCTGGTAAAGTATACGTTTGGGACTGCGGTATTTTTGCGGGTGTAACAGAAAAAAGCAATGGAATCCAGACATCAATATTCTGTAATAATTCAAAATCTTCTTCCGTCCAGATGACTCTCGGAGCAAATGTTTCTGACGAAGGACGTGCTCAACTGGGGCTGGTCAATATCGGAATAAAAATTGGCGGAGTGCAAATCGGATTGGTCAATTATGCATCAGATGAGAGTTTCCAGATCGGCTTGATCAACATCATCAGCAGTAAAAGTTCCAAATACCGCGTACTCCCGCTGATAAACTTTAATTAAGTAATTAGAATGACAGTTCGCGCTGGATGAGATTTCCCATATAGCGAACCGTATTGGTGGCAATTGAGGTGTATTTGCGAAGGTTGATCGTACCGCAGCGTCCGTTAATCATTGCCGAGTTGTCTTCCAAATCCACTATCACTTTATAGTGCGGCAGAATCGGCGTATACGTATTAGACCGATCAGGGTTGTAGCAGCTGATCGGGCCGCCCCAGAAATTTACCAGCGGAGACTGATGCAAGACTGCCGGAAGTGTATTTACATTGGCAATTCTTCCGGAACGCGATTTCAACTCTCCATCCAGACGAACCGAAACCTTGTCACCAACTTCAAGTTTATCAACTTTATCGGCTGTAACATAAGCTACGACCTTAGAACCAGATTCGGCAAGTTCACCGATGACTTGTCCTTTCTCCAGCCACATCCCAGGATATAATTTTCGTGACCAGTTAATAAACTGACCGGAAACGGGAGCAAATATCTCAAGTTTTTTCAATTCATGTCGTATTTTCTGCTGCTGAAGAACAGAATCATTGTATTCGGCCATTTTAACCCGGGACTGACCAAGGAGTTCAGGGTCCGAGCGCATCTGTTCCAACTCTTCCCGGCAAATACTGGAATCAATGCCAAGCCGCTCCAGCTGAAGTTCAAGCAAAGGATTCGACATTTTCAGCAGCACTCCTCCTCTTTTTACCGCGATATCACGTTTTCCCGGTCCTTCCATAATATATCCATTGGTCTCCACCGTAATCAATGTAGCTTTGAGCGGCCTGACCTCACACGGAATGGCAATATTCAAAGGAAGCGGAACCGTCAATATTAACAGAATTACGGCACATCCCGCAAAAAATACATATTTTCTCTTTCCGGCATACTCTTTCTGTTTGAGAACAAAAGCAATATTACGACACAGCGGAAAAAGAACCAGGAACCAAAGTTCAAAAATAAACAATACGATCGCGACAGCCTTGGTAAATTTCGCGAAAATAATGGCAATGACTGTAAAATACAGAAAAAGCCTGTAAATGAAAGACCCGATACCAAACAACAGCAGAAACAGATTACTGGAAGTGGATTCTCCGGCAATAATCCCGGGACCAATACCGAAAAACGTTCGCATCCACCAATACCGCAGCCGCGTCTGGCTTCGCTGCATAAGATTTTCGGTATTCAATATATCCGAAAGAATATAATAACCATCATATCTTATAAAGGGATTACCATTGATCAGCAGTGAATTAATGACAGAAACCGCAAAAATAAAAAACATGGTTGAATGCAGTGGTCCGGGTGGAACGTTTCCCCATACCAGAGCGGCAATCCCGCCAAGAAGCAATTCGCTGGCAATACCGGCCGAATCAATCATCAGCCGTTGCTTACGCGATAACCGCCACGAATCAGTAAGGTCAGTGAAGAGTCGCGGAATAAGAAAAATAAAACATATTCCCATTGCCCGGACCCTGATCCCGAATCTCGACGCGGTATATGCGTGGGAAAGCTCATGAATAATTTTAACACACACTATCGCAAGGGAATATTTTACCATCCCCCCCCAGGTCAGGGAATTTATCAGCATATTCGCCGCCTGCTCCCAGTTTTTAACCAACAGTATATATCCAAAAATCGACAGCGCGGCAAGCACATACAAGATAAAATTATTAAAAACAATATCAACCAGAGGTCCCGTGGCCGAAAAAAATCTGCCGGGATGAAGCGGCGGAATCCGAAAAAACATAAACCATCCGGCAATCATACTCATCATACTTTTTTTCTTGAACTGATGCTGGGCAGCGTACTGCTTTTCCATTGAGCCGGGATCAGGAACCAGCAAATTGTTCTGTTTCAGAAAATTAAGTGTTTCGAGTACGGTCGAACCGGAAATTCGACAACCGTTCTCGGCCAGTTTTCGGCAAAATTCATCAAGCGGATAGCTTCGGTCGAGCATACTGATAATTCTACGGCTGTCATCACTTACCCGATAATAGGAATCAGCCACGGGATCAAACAGCATCCACACCGGTTTCCCTGCCCTGTCGGGCTCTCCGGAAATAAGTTGCAGGTCATGCCTCAACTCGCCGGTTGAGATATTTGCCGCTTCAGGTGATGATTTTTCTGTCATGAATATCCCCTGCCGTTTATATTCGCCGCCACCACAGTACGGCACTTCTAAACAGATAATATGCCAGTGAAACCCTGGGGCCGGAAATTCTGGCAACGCCACGCATTCCGTATCGGGGATTAAATTTACGATCTTTGATAACGGCATCCAGCAGGTAGCAAAATGTTTTCTGTTCAGTAAGAACCGGCTGGGAAGTCATTGAAATAATTTTCACCGGAATGGCATATTCCGGCATAGAATGCAGATAAAGCACAGACTCCAGCTTGGACAACCCATTATTAAGTATTGAAGCGTCTTTTTCATTAAGATCAATCTGAGCCTGTAGCTCCTTCCCTGAAAAAATCTCAAAGAGGGCCTCGCCGCGATGCACGGACTTGCCGGTCATTTTCTCAGAGTTACCAGTCGCGAGAGAAAGAATTCCGTCACAGTCCGCTCGCAGAATACTTTTAGACAGCAGCCACTTTATTTCCTGAATAACCGTAGCGGCCTTACGACGCCGAAGCTCCAGAAGTTTCAGCTTACTTAACTGTTCCTTATCGGAGAAGGCTTCGTCCGATACTTTTTCATATTCCGCGCTGGCTTCCTTATATTCCGTCATCGCTATCGCCAGACGGTATTTCAGTTGCTCCGTATTATACTCTATAATGACATCACCTTTTTTTACCTGGGCACCTTCATCAAAATAACACTTTTTAATAATTCCGTCATACCATGCGAAAGTCTGCTTCTGGTTTTCCGGACAGATCGTAAAGTCCGCCACCGCATTTTGCGGAATACGAATAAGGAACAAAGCCGCGATCACCAGAACCATCAGTCCCAGAATAATCTTACGGGGCGTTATTCCTGAAGAATATATTTTTGACTTTAGCCCGGCCCGAACATTCTGCTGGCACCATAAAGCTTCACCGTAGTGCTTTCCAAGCAGGGTCGCAACCGATTCAACCGCAGCAGCGTCAATTTTTTTATCAAACTCCAAAATCCAGATAAACATTTCACCCGTATCTTTTCCTATTTGCGGACAGGGCAGTGGAACCAGAAAAATATCCTTATCATTTTCCATCAGCGACTTCCAGGCTTCTAACGCGCCATGGTCTTTCTTTTCCTCAATCAATTCGCTGGTGAGCTTTATCGTTTTATCCTGGTTATCACGAAATGCCCAGACAAGCGTTTTCAACCATTCACTATATTCAGAGTGATGATTCACCTGAACCTGCGCGGTTTGAGCTAGAATAGTTTGTCCATGCCGATACATTCGAATCAGGGAAGAGCGAAAAAATGGAATTACCGAACGGGAATTATTGACAATATGAATCGCGGTTTCGTCAAAAGATTTCTTATCAAAAGCTTCATGTCCCAGTTTTATTACCGAAGCCATCATGCCCAGGCGATTACTCAAAACCTTAACTTTATCATTTACCGCCGGCATATTATTTCTCCGCAGCTGTTTTTGAACTTATTTTATCGGCCAGACTTCCGGACATCCCAGCAACCAGTTCTCCTCTCGTATTATCAACCAGCATCTTTACTTCAAACGTATGGCTTCGATGATCAATACGTGCGGCTATTTCGCAAACTTTTCCCTGGTAGACCTTCCCGGTCTGGTTAATCTTAATTTTCAGAACCATACCAGTTTTAATATGTGTTCTCATGCTATCCGGCAGGTACATTACCGCCAGCAGCCGGGTATCCTCCAGCAGTTTCATCATCTGCTGTCCATTTCTGACAAATTCATATTCATGTACAAGCTGTTCTTCAAGTCGCCCGGAAAACGGAGCGATAATCTGACAGGAATTCAATTTGTATTCCATAATCTTCTTTTCCGCTTTTGCCGACTTCAGGCGTGCCATGGAAACTTCCCAGTCACGACGGTTTTTATCCAGTTCGGCATCGCTGCACATTCCCTGCTTAAAAAGCTTATGATTGCCGTCATAAAGTTTTTTCAGAAACTCACAGTTCTTTTCTTCCTCCGCAACCTGGGCATCGCTTCTCCGGCACTGTTCCTGATAAGTAAAGTCATCAATCCTCGCAATCACATCACCCTTTTTAAAGCTTTCCCCCGGACGAAAGTTATATTTCTTTACCACTCCATCGACAATAGACGAAACTACCGCTTCGGAATATGGAAACAGGATAACTTTTACTGGGAGATTTTCATATGTCAACACAGAAGCTGCGGCATTCGGCGGTGCGGCAAAGCTGGATAGCGATATTCCTGAACACAAGAACAAAACATAAAATATAAGTGAAAGTTTCATTCAATCCCCAAAAAACTTGTTGTTGCAATATATGGTTTCTCTATAATAACTTTAGACTTTTTAGAATTAAATACAAGGTTAATTGTATCAAAAGTCATCATCTAAAAGTTATTCATTTCTCAGCTGATCCCGCCCGAAATTCGAGCAATAAAATTTTAAACAAGTTATCTACTCCATTTTATTATCATTTTTTATAGATAAACTTTTGTTTTAAATAGCTGACTATGTTATAGTATTATTGATTTTGTTTTTAAAAGATATCATAGAGTATTACGCTTAGAGGAATTTTGTTAATCTTCGTGTCAGATTGCTGTATATAAACAACTTTCAACTAAACTTTTTATAAAACATTATATAATTTATTCAAATATAACGAGTGTAGGAATGAAGAAGAGTTATACCTTTTTGTTAGGAATTTTTAGTCTTTCAATTTTAACTTTCACTGGTTGTCGTACCGCGGATGATTTTCGTAAGGAACGTGCTGAGTTCGCCGCGTTTTATCTGGAAAAATCAAAACTTAAAGTTATACCAGATAATAAAGTTTTTGCGCTTGATGAATGCATCAAGACTGCTCTGAAACACAATCTTGATCTAAAAGTTTACGAACTGGAAACAGCGGTTGAAGAGGAACGCCGTACCGCCGAAATGCTTGGCATGCTGCCGGAACTGAATATCAGCAATACCTTGACCGGACGCAACAATACCCCGGGATCATCCAGTAAGAAAATTGATTCCAGCGGTGCGACTTACGGAGCCAGTCAGAGTACTGACCGCAACGTTAATGTATTCAATATTGATCTGGCGCTCAGCGTACTCGACTTCGGCTTGTCATATTTCAACACCATGCAATCAAATGACCGTACGTTTCTGCGTAAACAAGAATCAGCCAGAGCAGCTCAGAACCTGACGTTCGACGTGGTGAAAACCTATTTCCGAGTGGCGGTGGCCCAACGTTCGATTCTTCTCACCAAACAGTTGCTGGAACAATGCCGCAATAAAACGAGGATGATTGAAAAACTCGGTCGCGAACGTAAGATTTCCCCGTTTCGGATGTTTGATGAAAACCGCCGATTCGTGAATCTGGAAAAACGTCTAACCGCGTTTGTCCAGGAATACGAAACCGCGTGCATTGAACTGCGAACACTAATGGGATACTTGCCGAATGCTTCGGTGAAGGTGGATGACAGCTGTCTCGACAAGGTACCGGAATTTTACCTTCCGCCGGTCGAAGATATGGAGCGTATCGCACTGTTGAACCGTCCGGAACTGAGCGAAGCCGACATCCAGCGTCACATTACCAAACTTGAAAGCTATAAGACCATTTTGATGATGTTTCCAAACGTGAGAATGTTCGTTGATTTCACCAACAGCAACAATGCGTTTTTGTATCATTCAAGCTGGTGGGAAATTGGTATTCGCGCCGCATATAACCTGCTCAAACTGCCGCAGCAAATCGCGACTTACCGTGCGATTGACGGACAGATCGACGTGATAGACCAACGGACCTGGGCGCTGACTCTCGGCGTAATGTCTCAGGTGCGTATTGCCCAGGCTGGATTGTCCAGAAGCCGCGATCGTTATGATATCGACAAACGGGTTTATGACACTTACAAGGACAACCGGGATTTCGCTAAGGCAAACCGTCAAGCTTCCGGAACCATGTCACAACTGGAGTTGGATCGTATTGAGTTGGAAACCGCTGAAACCGAGATCAACTCCATGATTTCGCTGGGAAATTGTTACGTGGCATACTACCGCATCCTCAACGTTCTTGGAATGCACAGCCTGACAGATAAAGATCCGGCAAAAGCAGCAGAAGAAATGAAAGCCGCCGCAAAACGTATCAAAGAAAAAATCGATGAAGCCAGAAAAAAGGCCGACAAGGAAAATAAATCAGCTGTTCCGATATCGGACAAAGAACAAAAAACGCCGGAAAGCAACGAAAAAGTATTAAAAGAATCGGCCGACAAGGGCTCTTCCTACTGGAATATTACAACCTTGAATGTTGCTGATTCAAACGGAATGTCAATCGACAGCCTGACCGAAGACATGATTAACTGAAAATATTCATTGGGGGTAAATCATGAATATTTATAAACTCGAGAACCGCGTGCTTTACGATGCGGCTGCCGCAGCTGACGCTGAAGTGGCCGACGCGCTGACGACCGCAATTACTGACAACACGTCCGATCAGTCTGACCAGTCGGACACATCTGATTCATCCGACAGCAGTAATTCTTCTGTTGCTGACGCGACTGACGGTGACTCCGGCTCGGCGACTTCCGATTTACAGAATTTGATTGATTCCGTACTGGAGTCATCGCTGATCGAACCGGAAACCGGCGTACATGTATTGTTGATTTCCGATGCAGTGGACAACGCTTCTGAACTAGCGGAATCCGCCTCGTCTGATACCATCGTAATTCTTTATGACGCCGATACGACGACTGCGGCTGAACTGTTGGAAGATATTTCCAATGTCCTCGACGGACAGAAAGCTTCGAGTATCGGCATTATTGCCCAAAGCGATACTGACGGTGATGTGGACCTGCTGGAAAATGACTCCGATACAACTTTCTGGGAAAGCATCTCCGATTATATGACCAATGACGCCAGGATTGATTTTTTCGGTTCAGACCTGGACGGAAGCGATTATGTTGATGCCGTGTCCAGTCTGACCGGACACGAAGTGGCATATTCTACCGACACCACCGGAGCAGAAGGCGACTGGCTGCTGGAAGTTGGCGATATTGAACTCGAAGACATTTATTTCGGCGGCAATGCTCCCGATGTAACATTATCTGTAGAAGAAGCTTCCGATACAACACTAGTTGTTATTGACTCTGCCGTGCTGGATGCCGATGAAATCGTTGACGACCTCGACTCGAATACCGAAATACTTTATCTCGATGCCGATTCCGAACTTTCCGGGCTGGAGCAAATCAACGCATATCTCGAAGCTTCCGGCGAAACCTATGATTCCATCAGCATCGTCACCCACGGGAACGACGGCTATATCGTGCTGACCGGCGACATTATCGACAGTGATTACGCCACCGACAACGCCGATGACTTCGCTGAACTCGGATCTTATCTGTCCGACGATGGCGACATTTTGCTATACAGTTGTAATACCACTGAAAGTTCTTCAGGAGAAGACTTTGTTGACTTGATCGCGGATCTTACCGGCGCGGATGTGGCAGCATCAAACGACAGTACCACCAATTCCGACAACGGCAACTGGGACCTTGAATATACCACCGGCATCGTCACCGCCGACGCGCTGACGGTTGAGGGTTATGATTATCACTTGACTGCCTATACCGTTACATCAAATGCCGACAGCGGAGCGGGGTCCTTGCGTCAGAGTGTCGCCGATGCAGAATCAGGCAGCGAAATCGTGTTTGATTTAACTTCCGGAAACGAAGAAATTACCTTATCCAGCACTCTGACAATTTCAATATCCCTGACCATTGACGGCAATAATGTCGACGGTTCCGGTACAAATGTGACCATTGCTGCCGGAGGCAGTTTCAGTGTCATCAAAGTCTCAAGCGGTACTGAAGATGTTGTCATTGAAAACCTGACAATCAAAGGTTCCGGCACCAATTATGCCGCAGTATCAGAAGGCGGATGTATTTATAATGCCGGAGAGTTGACCCTGAAAAATGTAACTGTCACCAGTGGCTGTGCCCAATACGGCGGGGGGATTTACAATTCCGGAGGTTTAATCATTTCAGACAGTACCATCAGCGGCAATTATGCCTTTGGTTACGCTTATAGCTATAATGACCCTGCTCAATGCTATGGCGGTGGAATTTACAATTCCGGAGATTTAACCATTTCAAATAGTACCATCAGCGGCAATTATGCCAAAACCAGCGTGGTAATCACAACCGGGAACGACATTGAAGAAGTATCCATCAATGCAGTATCCTATGGCGGGGGGATTTACAATTCCGGAGGTTTAACTATTTCAGACAGTACCATCAGCAATAATGCTGCCAAAATCATTTTCAGCACCGAGAGTTCAACAACAATAGGTACTACGTATCTCACCGTCGAAGTCGACACCCAAACTTATGGCGGCGGGATTTACAATTCCGGAGATTTGACCATTTTAAATAGTACCATCAGCGGCAATTCTGTCAACAGCGAGACCAACATCACAGCTAAAAACGCAGGGGGATACTCCAAAGTCTATGTCTACATTTACGCCTATGGCGGAGGAATTTTCAATTCCGAAAGTTTAACCATTTTAAATAGTACCATCAGCAACAATACTGTCAACCTCTATACCAGAGTCGAAGCCGGCGGCGAATTGGGCGGCTGCCTCTATGCCTACGACTACGCCTATGGTGGAGGAATTTTCAATTCCGAAAGTTTAACCATTTTAAATAGTACCATTAGCGGCAATACTGTTAACAACAATATTGATGTCTTCGCGAACTCTAGCTACACCTACGTCTACGCCTATGGCGGAGGAATATACAATTCCGGTACAACCTATCTGGTCAACTCAATTATTGCCTATAACTATGGCGGTTCGGACTATAAAGATATTTATAATTATTCAGGAAGTATCACTGGTTACTATTGTATTTCCGGATACGACCTTGGAGATACCAATACAACATATAATTATACAGATTCGCTGTTCGCCTCCTATACAAATGGAATACCCGATCTTGCCGAAAACAAGGGAGCAACCTACACTGTCGCACTGGCAGAAGATAGTATTGCGATCGGCAACGGCTGCCAAGTGGGAACCGATGGAGACGGCGATTATGTCTATTATTATACGGATACCACAGGAGACACCAGCGGCTGGTACAAACTGTCCGGTTCAGATGCAACTGGAGATGTGACTACAATTTCCACCGACCAGCGCGGAGAGACAAGACGCGGCTCCACACCGACCGCCGGGGCTTATTACTACGTGGTCTACTACTACAAATCCACTGGAACAAACGTGAACTGGAGCGATTATACTACCTGGTTGATTTCCGAGACCGGAGAAGAAGGTTCCTATACTGCGGCAACTGCGGACGATGAGATTCCGAATGCCGATAATTCGGTGGAAATCCTGATTGCGGCAGGTTCATCCGTCATTGTTGATACTAATATATCAATTGACCAGACCACCATTGAGAACGGCGGATCTCTGATTGTTTCAAGCGGATACACTCTGACCGTTGCCGACGGCAAAGATACCGACCTGACTGTGACCGGAACCTTGACAAATAACGGAACGATTACCGCATCCGACGGCAGCACGGTTTGCTACAACGGCGGAAATCAGACTGTAGTCACTATGACTTATTATGAATTGGTTCTATCCGGCAGCGGAACCACCAAAACGTTTACTTCCGGAACAACAACAGTCAACACTTCCATAGTAATTTCTGAGTCCATAACGCTAGACGGTTCCGACGCGAATGTGACGATTGCAGCCGGTGGAGATTTCAGCGCAATTGTTATCGAAAGCGGCGTAGAGGATGTAATCATTCAAGACCTGACGATCACAGGCTATCGGGATTCCTCAACCGGAACGTCAAGTATTGACAATGGCGGAGGTATCGATAACTCTGGGGAACTGACTCTTAATAATGTAACGATCACCAACGGCTATGCCCAATACGGCGGCGGGATTCTTAATGAAACTACTGGAACGCTGATTATTACAAACAGTACAATCTGCGACAATGAAGCTTATTACTGCGGCGGCGGTATCTATAATTACGGAAACTTGACTATAACGCGCAGTACGATCAGTGGTAATGATACAGGTTCCGACTCTGATTACGGCATGGGTGGCGGCATTTATAATAATGCTGGAACACTGACAATAACAAACAGCACAATTAGCGGTAATTCAGCGACTACTTCTTCATCATTTGCGCAGGGCGGCGGGATTTATAATTACCAGGGAAACATGACTGTAACGAACAGCACCATCAGCGGAAATACAGCGACTTCCAGTGGCGGTGGCATTTACCTTTCTTCTGGCACTTGTTATCTGCTCAATTCCATTATCGCTTATAATTACAACGATTCGGATTATGATGATATTTACGGTACAGTCACGGCCGGATACTACAACATTTGCGGGGACACGATTTCCGGAGGCACGAATGTTACATATGACTATACAGATAGTACTTTCTCTCTGTTCGCATCTTATACCGATGGAATACCTGATCTTGCCGACAACGGCGGAACTACTGAAACCGTCGCTCTGGCGGCAAACAGTAACGCAATAGGCTCCGGCTGCCTGACGGGAACAATTACTTCCAGCGGTACGACATATTATGTTTATAGTTCAGATGACGGTTCGAGCTGGACGGAGTTGACTGGAATTGTTACAACAGTTTCTGCCAATGAAGTCACCCAAATTACCACAGATCAGCGCGAAACAACAAGGACTGATTCTATGCCGACTCCCGGTGCTTATTACTACGTGCAACACTATTACAAGTCCACCACATCCGGTGGTGACTGGAATGATAAAAGTACCTGGTTGATTTCCGTGACCGGAGAAGAAGGCTCTTATACTGTGTTAGGTAATGACGATGAAACACCGACGGCAGATAATTCCGTAGAAATTTTGATTGTTGCCGGAGCCACCGTCACAGTTACTGCTGACTCCACTGGTTTATCTATTGACCAGGCTACGGTGGAAAGTAGCGGAACCCTTACGGTTTCTTCCGATACAACCCTGACCATAGTTGATGGCACCGATACTGACCTGACGGTAGCCGGAACACTTACAATATCAGGAACAGTCTCTCTTTCCGGTTCGGCGAGTATATCTATTGCCGATGGCTCAACGGTCAGCTATTCCTGGGCATCCGCTGCGAATATTTATAACTGGGAATATTACAATCTGACGATCAGCGGCAGCTCGGTCTCCTGGACCGATGGCGTAACTGTATCGGGTACGCTGACAATCAGCGGAATGTTGAATTCCGATTATGCCATTTCTTCAACTGATGTTTCCGCGCTGGAGATACCCTCCACCGGTATACTGAAGTTGAACGTTGCCGCCGCAACCCTGACAGGTTACACCAGTGATACTTTTGCCGCTACCTCCGGCAGTACCGTAATCTATTCTGCAACCGACGGGACTCAGACAATCGCGGCTCTGACATACAGCAACCTGACGATCAACAGCAGTAATGCCGCTATCACGGGCGATGTTACTGTAAACAATACCCTTACTGTTACCGGAACACTATCAATTTCCGGAACGGTCAACAACACAACGGCGGTTCTGACCGGTTCCACGGTTATTTATGACTGGTCCAGCGCGGCAAGTATTTACAATTGGAGTTATTACAACTTGACAATCAACTGCGATGCCAGCTGGACCAACGGGGCCAGTGTATCTGATGTATTGACTATTGCCTCCGGGGTAACCCTGACCAGCGGAGTAACTCTTATCGAGGACTTGAGTGGCAACAATGCAGCCAATACAGTTTGCGTAATCAGCAACGACGGCACGCTGAAACTGACTGGGACCGCAACGTTAAGCAACTTTGATTCCTCTACACTCCTCGACGGAATAGTGGAATATGCCGGGAGCAATACCATCGCGGCCATATCTTACACCGGTACGCTGAAGCTCTCCGGCAGCGGCACCAAGACTTTTGCGAAAGGAACAACTACGGTCAGTACTTCCATCGTGATTTCCGAAGCGATGACCCTTACCGGATCAACCTCCGGGAGTGCTGATACGGTCATCACCATCACGAATGTCGGTGAAAGCGTTATCGTGGTAAGTTCTTCGGATAAGGTCACGATTACCAATCTGACTATTAAAGGTTACGGCACCGGTGGAACAGCAGTTTCAGAAGGCGGATGTATTTATATTTCCGGCTCTCTGAATTTGGAAAACGTCACGGTCACCAATGGTTATGCTGAAGCCGGCGGTGGCATTTATTGTTATACCGGCGGGACACTGACGATTACGTCCAGCGAAATCAGCGCCAATACAGCAACCTCCAGCGGCGGCGGTATATTTCTTTACGTTTCCACTGAACTGACGCTTGATAATGTTACGGTTTCTAATAATCATGCAGGCTACGGTGGGGGTGCAATTTTCAATATTGGAACAACAACAATCACTTCCAGTACAATCCGTGGTAATACTACTGATGGGAGTGGTGGCGGTATTTATAGTGAAGGTGGTACACTGAATATCTCCTCAACTACCATAAGCGGCAATACCGCTGAAGGCGAAGGCGAATACGTCGGCGGCGGCGGCATTTTTAATGAAACAGGGACTGTGACTATCAGCACAAGTACAATCAGTGGCAATGAAGCATATAGAGGCGGCGGTATTTACAATGTGGGAGAAATGACAATCATCTCAAGTACGATATGCGGCAATACCGCTAATTTTGATGGCGGCGGCATTTATACTTATAACGATGTTTATGCTCTGTCCATTATCTCAAGTACGATATGCGGCAATACAGCCGATGTTTACGGTGGCGGTATTTCATGTAATGGTGCTATTATTTATCTGGTTAACTCTATCGTGACATATAACTATTGCTCAACCTACAAAAATGACATCGAATATGACTATAGCAGCGTTTACGGATACTATAGTATTTATGGTCATGTTTCCAGTGACAGCCTGACCCAAGCTACCCATTGCATAAAATATTCTTATGATGGCACAACAGGACATGGAGATTCGCTGTTTGCCTCATATACCGATGATGCAGCAGGAAATGCTATCCCGGATTTAGCCGATAACGGCGGAACTACCCAAACTGTGGCACTGGCATCCGACAGTATCGCCATAGGAGCCGGATGCATGGTCGGAACTTATACATCCGGAAGTGATACTCTATACGCCTACAGCGCGGATGGAAGCACATGGACCGCAATCATAGACGGTACAACAGTCAGCAAGGAAGTGACAACGATAACCACAGACCAGATCGGAACAATACGCGGCTCCGGCTATGTTGATATCGGCGCTTTCCAGCTTTCTGACACAGCACCGGCAACTGAAACTGATGATGGGCCTCTGGTAGTTGCCGACACAACTGTGGATGTTCCGGAAACACAATATGTAGAAACCGGCTTTGAAAATATTACTCTAACTTCATTAAGTAATGAGTTTACGAATTCATCAGGAACGACACAATCCGGTAATAATGGTAACTCAAGCTTCAGCAGTAATTTGACCGGCGACGAAGGCACTGACTTGTTCAATGATAATGACATCCTCGACATGGATATGTATCAGAACGGTAACTCCGACGGTCTTCGGAATTTTATGACTCCGCTGGAACGAGCATTGATGTATCTCGCCGGATAATCTATCTCCGGGCAATCCTGACAATCAGGGCCAATCCAGCGACCTGAAAGGCAACTACCGGAATCCATAACAAATACTGTGGATATAATTTCGGAAAATTAGTCAGGGAGTCGCAAATAATAATCGACATAAAATAAACCCCCATCAGAATTACACTGAGAAAGAGCCCCACAGAAGTTTCACGGCGAGATGTCCTGATGGCCAATGGCAATCCCAGCAAAATAAACGCAATCGGCGCAATCGCGAACGCAAGACGTTCATTCAATTCAACCTCCAGCGGAGTGGTATCCATCTTTCGTTCATTATACACCCGCATACAGCCGAAAATTTCCTGAAAAGTCATATGTTTAATCTTTTTAAATATCCTGTATTTGTTAAATTCTTCCCCGTAATTGATTGAAATTGTCGACTCCTTATTAAAGAGACGCTGGGCATTCCCTCCGCTATAATCCACCACGGAACAGTCAAACAGTTTAATGTTGAGAATCTGCTTCTCTTTATCAACCTCAACCTTGCCGCTGGCTGCGGTAATATCTTGAAGAATCTTATTGCTTCTCGATTCCGGATCCATACGATAAATCTGGATATCCTTAATTTCGTTCTCGCCAACCCGGTCATCAAAATAAATAAACATACTCTCAAACTCAACTGGACGCCCAGGGTCAAGCAGGGCAAGAGGTTGGGAGACTCCGATATTTTTTATTGAATCCTGGGCTTTCCCTAATGAACTTGGCCCAATACCGGCTTGAAGATAAAGACAAAATGCACTTAGAAACATGGCAATAAGCAGAATAGGAGAAATAATCTGCAGGATCGATACTCCACAGGCACGCATCGCGGTTATTTCGGTATCTGCGGAAAGTCGTCCGAACACCAGCATGACAGCCACCAGAGTAGCCCATGGAATCGTCATCGTCAACACCACCGGTAAAGTATAAAGAATAAACTCACCCGCGACAGAAACCGGTACGCCTTTCGACAAAAGTTCAAAAATTTTAACAAGCTTCGCACCCAGCAGACAGAAAGTAAGAATTCCCATAGCCATGACAAAGGTTACGATAAAACTTTTCGTTACATATAAATTAAGTGTCTTCATTCACCTGACTCAACAAATTATAAATTTCTTTCGAAAAAACATCAATGGCAGAGTATACTCTAATACAGGGCTCTTATCAAACTTTTATACGCAAAAAAGTCATTTTCCAACAAAAGCCATAGCCAGACATACAGAATTCAGATAAAGGTATTGTATTATCCGGAATAAACATTAATATTCTTATAACACTATGACGAATTGTTATCGAAAGGGAATAAAGATTATGGATAAACTACTCAAACAATTCAAAGAAGCCATCGGAGAAATTTACGACATTCAGGGAGTTTTGGCCGTACTTGACTGGGATCAACAAACCTACATGCCGGAAGATGGCTCGGAAGAACGTTCCGCCCAGATAGAAACCCTCAGCCGGATAGCTCATGAAAAATTCACATCCGACGAAATGGGCAACATGATTGATAAACTTAAATCCTTTCAAAAGCAATGCGATCCTGAATCCGACGAATACTGCCTTATCAAGGTAATGGAACGCGAATACAACCGAAAAACCAAAGTTCCGTCCGCTCTGGTCGCAGAATTCGCCGGAACAACCGCCAGGGCCCAACACGAATGGGAAAAAGCCCTGAAACATTCCGATTTTTCGATATTTCGTCCTCATTTGGAAAAGATTTTCGAACTGCGGAAAGCCTATTCTGACTGCTTCGCCCCTTATGACCATGTCTACGATCCGTTACTTGATGAATTCGAACCCGGATTGAAAACCGCTGATGTGATAGACATTTTTAACCGGGTACGCCCGGTCCAGACCGAACTGATCCATAAAATATCCGAAAAACAACAGGTAAATAATTCATTCCTTTCTCAGGAATTTGATGGGCAGAAACAATGGGATTTCGGTGTCGACGTATTAAATCATATGGGTTATGACTGGAAACGTGGCCGCCAGGATAAGGCAACACACCCCTTTACAACCACCTTCGGACTTGGTGACATCAGAATCACTACCCATATTTACAAGAACAACCTTACGTCCGCCTTATTCAGCTCCATCCATGAAGGCGGTCATGCTCTTTATGAACAGGGAGTAGCCCGAAATCTGGCACGCTCTCCACTCGGAACCGGAGCATCGCTGGCAATTCATGAGTCACAATCCCGCCTGTGGGAAAATCTGGTTGGCCGCTCTCACGATTTCTGGGTCTGGGCTTACCCGCGCCTCCAGAATACTTTTCCGACCCAGCTCAACGGTATTGATCTTGATACCTTCTATCGCGGCGTTAACCGCGTTGAACCGTCCCTGATCAGGGTTGAAGCGGACGAAGCAACTTATAATCTGCATATCATGCTGCGACTTGAACTGGAAATTGCTGTACTTGAAGGTCGGGTTGAGGTCAAAGACCTGCCGGAACTGTGGCGTGAAAAAATGGGAGAATATCTGGGTATAATACCGGAAAATGATGCAAAAGGAGTTCTTCAGGATGTCCACTGGGCATGCGGAATTATCGGCTACTTCCCAACCTATGCATTGGGAAACATGATATCCGCACAAGTATGGGAATGCGTCAACCGTGATATCCCCGCATTGGGAGAACAGCTACGCAACGGTAATTTCTCTGAACTGCGCGAATGGCTGCGAAATAAACTGCATCGTTTCGGATCAAAGTTCGAACCGCAGGAACTCGTAAAACGTATTACCGGAGACACGATCAACCCAGATCCTTACCTGAAATATCTGAAGCAAAAATTCGGTAACATTTACGGAATTTGACAATCCCGCGTTTCAGTCTATTTTAAGTAAAGATACGATCCCAGCCAAGGAGGAATAATTATGTTCAGATCGTTTGCTTCCGCACTGGTTTTAACATTAGTAACAACCTTATCGGTTTCCGCCCAAATCATTATAGATCATCGCTGCACTGATATCGCGCGTATCCCTGATAGATATATTGAGAAAGCAAAAAATGATTTTCGCATATCGTACGGACACACCTCGCACGGCAGTCAGATTATTTCCGGAATGCAGGCACTTCAAAAAGCCAATCCGGCCTTATACAACTTCACCACTTCACGAAGTTCCAACGCCCCCAATGGAGCTCTTTCTCTCTGGGACAGAATCCCCAAAGGGGACCTGGGCAATCCAAACCGGGAAGACTGGGCAAAGCGAACTGAAGATTTTCTAAAAAGCAGCGGCAAAAGCCGTAATGTGGTCGTTTGGTCGTGGTGCGGTCAAGTAAGCAAAGCCTCCCGAGGTGATATCCAAACCTATCTAAAGCTGATGGAAGATCTCGAAAAAGATTTTCCAAACGTAAAATTCGTATACATGACCGGTCATCTTGACGGTACCGGTGAAAAAGGCAACTTGAACAAGCGCAATGAACAGATTCGTGAATTCTGTCGGAGAAACAAGAAAATACTGTTTGATTTTGCCGACATCGAAAGTTATGCCCCAACCGGATCAACCAACTATATGAAGATGGGAGCAAGGGATAATTGCCAAGTGGGAAGAAAAGGCAACTGGGCAGAAATCTGGTTACAGAAAAATCCCGATAACAAATTGATTCTTCCTGACCGGGCAGCCCATACACATCCGCTTAACGGCGCATTAAAAGGACGCGCCTTCTGGTGGATGCTTGCTGAAATGGCTGGCTGGAATCCCGGCTCAAAAAATCATAATTCTCAAATTCGCCCTGTCACCCGTACGGTTACCGCAGTATCACAACCGGCAGATAATCCAGGAAAAGAAACACAGCGGCTTTATGATTTCAAAAAAATCCTCGACTATCGTCCATGGGCAACAATTGGAACCGACAAACCCTTTATTCCAGCTGACGGCACTGGCATCGAAGTTCCTTACGGCAAACGTACCGGAATCATTTACCGAGGTCAATTATGCGTTAAAGAACTGGAATTCAAAATGGAATTAAAGCGTGGAGAAACGGTTTTCTGGTATATCAATACAGATTGGAATGGCTCCCTCAACCCAACCACCGGATTAGGAGGAATTATTAACAACAGGTATTGCGGACTGGTTATAAACGGTCAATCCGACAAGGAAAAAAGTCCAATCAGGATAAACTCAGGAGAACTGCATTTCCAGATTGGAATCAAAAATAATAAGGTTTACTGGGCTATTAATGGCAAAATGTTATTTAATAAGTCAATTCCTCCCGAACTGGCTGAACACAAAGGGTCATTGATCATCGGCGGAATCAAATCTCAAGCCAAAGTTAATGCAATCTTTTTCAAGGGAATGTAATTAATCAGGGGCCAATTTTGAGGTCCCACTTGCTTCAATATTTCTTTCAGGTCCAAACTGTATTTTCTGTCAGCTTGGACCTTTTTTACTTTTTTGGCAAATTTATTAATACAAATTTGTTCTCACCTGTTTTTTCAATAAAAACGGAAACACTCTTCATCTATCAAAAAGCGAATAAGTTACTATTTCGGAATATTTTAGTTACTTTTTTGTATCATAGCAATCTAATACTATCCCAAAGCCATCAATAAAACACAACATTCTCTACTCAATATGGAAATAATTGTTAAATATTACACTATTTTGTAGTTTATATTGATTTTATTACATTATTGAAGCATTTTAACGAATTCATTTTTGTATGCATTTACTACATCTTCGTAACTATAAACGACTTGCGCAACTTTTTCATTAGTTGGCATCTTTTCTGCTATTTTATACCGACTCATATATTCAAATTGGGAAGTTTTAACCAAAAACCAAGGGAAAGAAATGAAGTTAATAACAGCCTACATTCAGCCGGAACGTCTGAATGCAGTCAAACAAGAGTTGTATAAACGGGATATTTTCAAGATGTCTGTGACCAACTGCCTCGGCTGCGGACAGCAGAAAGGGTATCACGAAGCTTATCGTGGTGTTGATTTCGAAGTAAATCTACTGAAAAAGCTCAGAATCGCTATCGCAGTCAACGATGAATTTGTTGATCAAACCGTCGACGCTTTGATTGAAGGGGCACGCAGTGGAAACATTGGTGACGGTAAGATCTTTATCACCACTCTGGAAGAATGCATACGCATCAGAACCGGTGAAAAAGGCGAAGAAGCCATCGGTTGATTGTTCAAAAAAGCAGACAGTAATTAATAAATTCCCCCGAGGCAGAGCCCACGAGGTATTAAACCCGATATATTTAATTTCCGCTTCCGTAAGGAGCGTCAGCGACTGAAGGTTGAAGCGGTACTAACGCCGTCCGTCGTACGGACAATAAAATGGAGAAAGTAATGTTTAACTCACGTATCGCCAAAACGCTTCTTATCCTGGCACTGGGAGCCGGATTCGCAGGCGTTGGCATGGCAGCTGAAACTGCTGCTGCACCGAAAGTATCACAGGAAATGTTTACCGTAAACAATACCTGGATGCTCATCGCAACTTTTCTGGTATTCATCATGCACCTGGGTTTCGCCACCCTTGAAACCGGCCTGACCCGCGCCAAGAATACCGTCAACATCCTATTCAAAAACACTGCAATCGTAGCGATCGGTATCCTCACCTACGCCCTGATCGGTTTCAGCTTGATGTACCCGGATACACATTGGGTTGCTGGTAAGATCCTGGGGTTTGCAGGATTCGGTCTTTCATGTCCTGAAGGCGCAGCCGGAGGAATTAATTATCATGGGGGAGATTATACCTACTGGACCGATTTTCTGTTCCAGGGAATGTTCGCGGCAACCGCGGCAACCATCGTATCCGGCGCAGTAGCCGAACGTATTAAACTTGACAGCTTCCTGATCTTCTCCGCCATCTATGTAGCACTGGTATATCCGGTTATCGGATCCTGGGGCTGGGGTGGCGGTTGGCTCGACGGCATGGGCTTTCATGACTTTGCCGGTTCAACCTTTGTTCACTCTGTCGGTGGATGGGGAGCGCTTGCCGGCGTACTTCTTCTCGGACCGAGAACCGGAAAATATGTCAACGGAAAAATCAGACCGATCACCGGTCACAATATGCCACTGGCCGCAATCGGCGTATTTCTACTGTGGTTCGGATGGTTTGGATTTAACGGCGGTTCCGTTCTTTCCGCTGACCCCATGCAGGTCTCTTATGTATTCGTAACAACGACTCTTGCTGCGGCCGCAGGTATTGTGGGAGCCATGCTCACCTCATGGTTCGTCCAGAAAAAACCTGACCTTTCAATGGTTCTAAACGGATGTCTTGCCGGGCTGGTTGGTATTACAGCCGGAGCGGACTGCTTAACCATTCCTTATGCTATTGGAGTCGGTCTTTTTGCGGGAATTATCGTTGTCCTCGCTGTATTTATGTTTGACCACCTGAAACTTGACGACCCGGTCGGAGCTCTCTCCGTTCACCTTGTATGCGGTATCATGGGAACTATTGCCGTCGGTTTCAGTGACAAGTACGAATTTCTGCCGCAGTTGACTGGTGTACTTGCAGCCGGCGCACTGAGCTTTGTCAGCGCACTAGTAATCTTCTTTGTCCTGAAAGTCACCATCGGCATCAGGGTACATGAAGACGAAGAACTCCGTGGTCTCGACATCGGCGAACACGGAATGGAAGCTTACAATGGTTTCCAGATTTTCACTACTCAGTAGTTAATACCCTGCGGTGGAGCAATGCCCGTTCCACCGCATAAAGTCCCTGCCCGTATGAACCCGGTTATTATATCGGACTTCATACGGGTTTTTATATAAGTTTTAAGTAACTGTTGCGCTGTAACTCCTTCACTGGTGCAACCCAGCACCATTTCAAGTCCGTCGTACGAATTAGAAACTTTTCAGGACCCTGTTCCGGTCATAATAACGAGCTAACGATGAAAAAGTAGCGGCAGGAGTTTCCTTGGGACGAAGCATTTCAACATGTCCATCGGTAAAACCGACAGGATTAACATTATCATGGACAAAAAACATATAGGTAACTGTCGGTTCTCCTTGACCGGTTGCCCATTCACACCATTTCCCACCGCCGGTATAACAAGTATCCACCAGAAAGGCCTTTGATCCCCTGATTCTCTTAAAATGCAATATGGACGTAATAGAATTAGATCCTCCAGGCATTCCTGTTATACCTGATGTAGAAAAATAGTTTACCCAGTACTGATAACGGCGAGGAACGCCATAAACAAGATAAGCATCGCTAGTCAAATAGTTGCTACTGTTAACAATATTGAGTTTCACCGGGTTGTAGGCGGGACAAGTGTAGAGCGAACTGTTCGTGGCATAATCCCCCAGTATCAGATAACCGGCATAGTTAGCCCGATCGCCACCATACATAATCATCGTATCATCATAATCACCCCGGTACTGACTGACTCCAAGTATAATCTGTCGTTTATTGGATGCACAGCTAATTCCCTTTGCCCGACTTCTGGCTTTATTTAATGCCGGTAATAACATGGCGGCCAGAATAGCAATAATAGCTATCACGATCAGGAGCTCTATAAGGGTAAATTTTTTTACCTTCATTGTTTATTTCCTTTTTTATCATTGGTATTTTTTAAGCTATTCATTATAAATAGCATTTTTTCATCATTCATTTCCATACTTCCTAAAACCTCTTCTAAATCTCATACGATGCAGAATATACAACACCTTGTTCTATTTGAGAACCTTTTTTCATCATCACCTCCTTGATAATACGATGAATGATAATAATATTATAAATAATACTTTTACCTTGATAAATAACAAAAAAGTTTACTCTATAACAATATTATAAACAAAATCATGCAATTGGAAGCACAAACAATCCTGGCAAAGCTGGAACAGCTGATTGCCACTTACCATGTCAACCATGTTCTCTTTGCCGGAGCAGGACCGCCGCGAGATGCAGCAGCCGAGCTGAACAGTCAGCCCTGGCTGCGGTTTACCCTGGTACTGGATGGCGAAAGCAAAATACGACTTTGTCGAAACGGAATTATGTTTACGGAACGACTAACTCCCGAACAGGCCATCTGCATGCCTCCATTTGCCCCGGAAAAAGTTGAATACCTTTCAAAGGAATCACTGGCCATGGTATTACGCCCCAACTATCTGCGTCTGGTTTATGCACAGGGGGATCAGGTTGGAACCACTCCGAAAATACGCTGCTCTTATCATTTGGAAGATACGCTTGGCAAAGGAACGATACTGGCAATCAAAGCCTTGAATGAAATGGAGGATAATCCAGCAACAGCAGCATCCATGATTGAGGTAATTATGAAGATGATTTACCATGATCTTGCGTTAAGTTCGGGCCGAAGAGATGGACGAGCCGAAACCCTCTGGCGGCAAATGGCCGATTATACAGAAGATAACTGTCTCAACCGCATTTCCCGGACGGATGTGGCGCAGCACTTTCGGGTTACGCCGGAATACGTCTCACAATTATTCAAGCAGTACGGACACGAGGGATTTTGCACATTTGCCAACAGAAAACGGCTGGAACTGGCTTCCATGATGCTGACCGGAGAACAGCAAACAACCATTAAAGAAATCGCTTGGCGTTGCGGTTTCAGTCATACATCATATTTCATCAAGGCTTTTTCGGAATGTTACGGCATGTCACCGGGCGTTTACCGGAACAAACCAGCCAGCAGCACGAACTTCTTGTCTGACGAATAATCCGGCTGTTTACCAGAAGAGTCTCGACAAACGGCTTTGCAACTCTCCCCGTTGTCCATAACTATAAATCAGCTATTGGATAAAACCGGCAGAATAATATAACTGGGATGTTCGGCATCGTGGAATACGGTCTGTTCCGCTATAATTCCAGTCGCGTCTTCTCCAAATTTGTTGCCGGTATTCATATTCGGATCAAAATGCGGGAAATTGCTGCTGCTGACATGTATCCGAATGCAGTGTCCTTTCAGAAATGTATGTGCCGTATGCCACAGATCCACCGTAATTTCTTCAGTTTCTCCGGGAATCAGAAATACTTCCTGTTCACTTCCCTTGCGGAAACGTGCCCGTTGAATTCCATCGAGTACGTTATAGCTGGTACCATCCGGATGGACATCAACCAGTTTTCCTGTAAAATCGGTGTCCTTGCATGAGCTTGAAATTTGAAGAACCAGCTTCACATGCCCCGCGATTTCCAAGTCATCCTCAAGAGGCTCAGAGGTATAACAGAGAACATCCTGCCGGTTCTCAATGCACATCTGCGTTACACAACCATCACCACACTCTTTCGGACCGAGAAAGCCACCGCCTCGTGACAGTACCGGATTAGCAGGATCAAAGGAATAATGGTCAGCCGGCTCCATTTTCGAAGGAGCAATATTGTTCAGACAGCCGCCGCCGTTTGATGTATTTGCCGCAGTTTCTCCATGAAGGTAGAATTTTTTCTCCGTAGTTCCAGCAGGAGGCCAGGAATCGGCTTCCCGCCATTCGTTTTTACCCATCATAAAATAACGGACTGCCGGCTCATCAGGTAATGGGTCCTTCTGAGAATCGGCGAGAAGACCTAAAAGGAACTTATCCCCATTCGCGTTAATTTCCTTTTCTCGTTCCAGATCGGCAAACAAATCCGGATTTTTATTTCCTCCATGAGTCCAGGGTCCCATTACCAGACGAGTAAAATTACGAACTTCCGGGCTTCCCCCTTCTTCACGAAGCACCAGATAACTATCAACTGATGGCTTATTATAAAAATCGAACCAGCCTCCCTTTATATAGGCGGGAATCCTGATGAGTTCCGGTTGTTTTAACATATTGCCATAGTCCCAGGCTTCTGAATAGACCGATTTTTTTACCAATGCGCGCCAATATGGCACTTCCCCAAGTCCGGCAAATTTATCCATGTCCCTTAATGGATGATGCTTCGCTATTTCCAGCGCATCCCAGTCCGGGCTGGGGGAATACTGAACATGCCGTCTGTAATACTGAGTCATGGTCCAGTGCATTTTGAGTTGTAAAAACAACGCTCCGCCGATATAGCTCCCCTCATATAAATTGGCAGAGCAATTAAACGGCGTTATCGCCACCAGTTCCGGCTGACCTCTCAGGGCCGCCAACCATTGAACCGAGCCGCCATATGAGGCTCCTGACATCCCTACCCGACCATTGGACCAATCCTGACTTGCTATCCAGTTAATGGTATCTTCCCCATCATTTTGCTCCATGGGACCATATGGATCGGACTTTCCCTCGCTCTGCCCGGAACCGCGACAATCCTGAGCGATATAGACTACCTCATTCCGGATGAATACATTTCTTGGAGCCGAGGCAAATAAGTCCGGGGAATTATAAGGAGAACGACTGAATACCGTAGACATTTTCCTGCCACAAACTGGAATATAAATACGCGTATAAAGTCTTACACCGTCCCGCATCCTGATCATTCGAATTTGCACGTCACATTCTATAGCGTCACTTTTATCATGCTGGAATATATCAAAATTCATTTTTCTTCTCCATTCCTGTTTTCTTTTACAACTAATGCAAAATGTATTTTGAGCTAAGAAACACTCTCTAACCATCCGGGTACAGAATTACGGGATGTGACGCACAGCAGAAAGCGCGTCCTACCCTAATTCGTCCATTTCACATCACATATATCTTATCTGACAAACAACCGTTGTCAATAAAAACAAGATACAGCCAATACGGCAAAAGTCTTCTAAAAATTTGATAATGTTCAAGAAGTTGAGATGACAATATGCAGGCACATCACAATTCTATATCATCGACTTGACTTGAGGGTATTTATGCGCTAATATTTACCACATAAATATGGTGTCAGTAAACTGGATGAAGGAGGTCAACACAGAAATGCTGGATTTTTTCCGTAATTCCGATCCCTACTTTCTGGTTCTTGCCGGGTTAATGGGCATTGGTCTGCTATATACTTTCTGCTCCAGTATTTACGAATCGGTCAGTTTACACATTAAATTCAAAAAATACGCGTCAAAGCTTCCCGATGGAGAATTAATCCAGGCGGACTGCCTCTGTTCCATTCTGGAAATGAGTCCGGAAAGGCTCAAGGAAATAACTGGAAAAACAACCATCAGGCGTTATGAAGCAGAAAAAATCATTAAGGATATGATCTCAAGCGACTGGTGGTAATCCTTCACTGCCAGGAAGGAATGGGAGAAACTTCTTCCATTAAAAATTCTTCACTCTTCACGAAATGTGTAGTGAATATAATATTAATTTTTTTTATTATCCGACTGGCATAATCAGGCCAAGTGAGGATATTATAAATTTAAGGAAACCACTGAATATGGTTTTCCTCAAGGGGTAAAATAAAAGAGGGATCGCCAATGAGATTTATTATCAAACAAAAGGCGTGGTCGTTAGCTGGTGGATTCAGAATCTTTGATGAGACAGAACAACCGGTATATCAGGTAAATGGAAAATTTCTGTCAATAGGCGACAAACTGAAATTTGCCGATATGGCTGGTCAGGTATTAGCGGAAATCCATCAGAAACTGCTGTCCCTGAAACCGAAATATGAAATATATCGTAATGGAGAACACTTTGCTTCCATCGTGAAGGAATTCTCCTGGCTGAACTCCCGTTTTACCCTTGATGTCCCGGGCCCGAATGATTATCAAATCACTGGCGGATTCTGGGAATATGAATATGAATTTTTACGCAATAATGTAATTGTCGCATCCGTCTCAAAAGAGTTTTTCTCATTTACCGATACATATGGCGTAAATATAATTGATGGAGAGGATAATGTCGCCATTCTAGCAACAATAATCGTAATAGACATGATCTGCCATCATAGGCAGAAATAACGGAGACCAACAATGCCCCAAGATACTCCCCAGAAAACAAAGAGAAAAGAAAAGTGTATTCTTACATTTGCCCGGGCTTGGAACACTGTAGCTGCAACGCGCTGCCTTGCGAAACATGGAGTTGAAGTAATAACCGGCGATGATTCGGTTATTGCTGCCGGGAATTTTTCCCTGCATTCAAAGAATGTTTTCCGCTATCCCAACCCGGACGATCATCCGGAAAAGTTTATTGACCGCCTGGTAGAAGTCTGTAAAGCCCAGGGAGGAGATGACGTTGATCTGGTGCTGATGCCGATGCATACCTGCAGTTTTGTCGTTTCTGAGTACAAGGACCGCTTCGAAGGAATTGCTAAACTGGCACTGCCGGATATCGATCAAATTCGCCTCGTTGGAAATAAAGCCTCCTTTTCACAAGTCTGCGAAAAGTATGAAATCAATACCCCTAAAACCATCATTATAGACAGCCCCGATAGGCTGGAGGAAATTGCGAATAACTTTAAATATCCGGCTTTTCTCAAACTTCCTGATGCCAGTGCCGCTATCGGTCTGCATAAAGTCAAAAATGCTGAGGAGACGATCAAACACTACCGTCATGACATGAAAAAGTTCAACCTGTCGGAAGACGAACTGCCCATTCTACAGGAAGCGGTAGAGGGAGAGGATTACTGCTCAACCTTTTTGTTTGAGCATGGTGAATACCGGGCCTCGATGACGTATCACAATATTCTTGACTATCCTCCGAAAAGCGGAATGGGAGCACTGCGGGAAACGGTCGACGCTTCTGAAATGGAAGCAATCGGCGCGGAACTGCTCCGTAAAGTCGGCTGGCACGGCGTAGCGGAAATAGATTTCCGCTGGGACGGAAAACATACGCCATATATCATTGAGGTAAATCCGCGTTTCTGGGGCGGACTCGGACAGTCCATTGAATCCGGTCTGGATTATCCATACTTGTTGTTCAGAATGGCAGTCGACGGGCATATTGACCCGATCAAGGCGGAAAACCGCCAGGTCAGAACGTTTAATCCATGCCTGATGACCCTGCTGATGCTGCGAGAGTTCCATGACTCGAAGGACACTCCTCATGAAATAGCCGAAGCATTCAAAACCTTCCAGCGCCAATACAAAATCAGCCATATTAAAGCACTCGGACGTCTGGTTGAACATCTGGGTCAGGCAGTCAATCCGGTTGATCGTTTTAAAGCAGTTGAAAATTTGCTGAAAGAAAATAAAGGCGCGGTCGATGAACTATTCAATAAAAATGACCCATTACCGGTACTCGGATTGTTGTATCCTCTTACGGTATTTCTAAAAAAAGGTAAAATTTCACCTGAGTTGCTGGTATCCAAAGCCGGTAAGAAGTGAAATTCCTTGCAAAATATACTCTCATAACAGTAGCGGTGCTGTTGTCGCCGCTGCTTTTTCTGGCCTTACCGGTGGTAATACTTTCAAGGTTCAGCGGACGAGGGACCAAACCGTTGATCGGCCTGGTCATTTCCGACCGCTGGCCCGCAGCAGTGCAGTATCTGGTATTGCCATACGAATTTGCCCTGTGGCTGGCGGGAGCCAGAACAGTTATTTTTCGTCCTCAAATGGACAATTCCAAGCTAAAAAAACTACTCTCAGAGATAAATGGAATGCTTTTTACCGGAGGGGAAGACATTGCCCCGGAATTCTATGGGGAAACCGGTGACAGCTTCTGGCCGAATTTGAAACGTGATGAGTTTGAATTCAAACTATTAGCTGAAGCCGATAAACAGGAATTGCCAGTACTGGGAATCTGTCGTGGCGAGCAACTGCTTGCGGTTCACTACGGCGGCAAGCTAGAATCTCATCGCCATCGGCTCCCGATCCTGAAAAATCATTCTCCTCGATTGTACTGGATTCCAACCCATCACATAAACATAAAGCCTCAATCCAGATTGTCGATAATCCTCGGCAATCGAACCGGAATGCTGGTAAATTCCCTGCACGGCTACAATATTTCCGATCCGGGAAAAATGAAAATTACCGCCAAAAGTAATGACCGGTTGGTCGAAGCAGTCGAGCTGCCGGGAGGACGTTTTGTAATGGGAGTTCAATGGCATCCCGAACTGACTTTCTTTGCCGACCGCAGAACACGCCGGTTATTTCATGCTTTTGCAAAAGCGGCATTGACTCAAAAAGCTCCCCAATCAGCAAAATAAACCTTGCCGGCAAAGACTCCAGGACCATTCATCACATGGATAAAATTACAAATATATATTGCCTCTTTCGTATTTACGGCTATATTAAGATAAACTCATGGAGATTTTAAATATTATGTTTACTGGACTGGTTGAAACAACCGGCATACTGGTTGAAAGATACGGAGAAGGCAAAGCCGGTCGCCTGCATATAAAACCGGCTGAAAAACTCGAAAATACCGAATACGGCGAAAGTATTGCTGTAAACGGCGCCTGCCTCACACTGGAAAAAGAACTGGATGATGGAAATCTGGTCTTTTTTACCCTGGAAGAAACGTTGTCACGAACCAATCTCGGTTCCGTTGAAATCGGTGAAAAAGTCAATCTTGAACGGGCGATGAAAGTTGGAGAACGCCTTGGCGGACATATCGTGTCCGGGCATATCGACTGTGTCGGGCAAGTCCTTTCCTGGGAAAATTCCGGCGATGATGTCGAACTGAAAGTTTTTGCGCCAGAAGCGTTGCGTCCCTATCTGGTTGAAAAAGGAAGTATCGCAATCGACGGAGTATCCCTGACCCTGGTGGAAGTTGGCAGCGACTATTTTACGGTTCATTTAATTCCCGTAACGTTAGGCGATACCGCACTGGCAGAGCGGGCCGAAGGAATGCCGGTGAACCTGGAAGGCGATATTCTTGGTAAATATGTTGAAAAACAACTGGGGCTCAGATTAAACGCCACTTCGTCAAATGTTACTATGGACACATTAAAGGAGGCAGGATGGCTTTAATGAAACTTACCAAAACCGGAGTTTTACTGACTACAGTAATTTTAATGTCTGCCGCCTTTACGGTCAAAGCTGATGGCGAGAGCCCAAAACCGGGCAAAAAGGTTTCCGCAAAAACCATTGATATGTCCATTTTTTTCGAAAAAGACTTTTGGAAAACCACTCCTGATAACCTGCTGAAAACAAAAGCTTTTAAATGGACCAGCAACAAAAAGGACATGTTGCGTTTTGCCGCTCCTGAAACGAAATACCGCCTGAAATTATTCGGTAACTATCTGATTGAAGCTTTACTACAGGTAAAAGACAACAAACTAACCATTGCCAAGTTTATATTTTATACGCGTGGAGACGTGGGCATCATCACCCGAGAGGATTATTCCAGGTTGCTTTTTAATGTGCAGATGAGTGCGGATAAACTGTTTGGCAAAGCCATCAAGGCACCTCCCACCAAATTGCGTTCCAATGCCAGAATCTACAAATGCAAATGGAACAAATCTCCCTATCGGGCATTGATGAAATGGAGCTATACCGGTAAACTGGACTTGGACTCAAGAACCGAATTTACTCCCGAATATCTTTTTCTTATTGTTGCCGACAATTCGATAAAAAAAGAAAAGAAAACCGTAGCAATCAACAAGGATTATCGCGATGAGTTCCAGAAGAACATTGTAAACACCCCCGCCGGCGATGTTTATCTCGATAATATTCCCATGGTGGATCAGGGCCGTAAAGGGTACTGTGTGGCAGCGACCACTGAACGGGTACTGAAATACTTTGGAGAAGATTTTGACCAGCATATGATCGCACAGATATCCGGAACAACCAGAGCCGGTACCAATCTGGAAAGTTTACTGGATGCAATGGAGGATGTGGAAAAACGTATGAATATAAACGTCCGCTCTCTTTATGAGATCGAAATCCCCAAAAACTTTGCTCAACTCAATCGGGTTCTGAAATATTATAACAAGGTGGCAAAAAAAGCCAAAGCCCCAACAATCAAGGAATCTGATCTGACAAGTGGCAAATATGTATCTCTGACAAAATTATACAGCCTGATGAGAAACGATCTCTATATTCAAATGCGAGTAAAAAAAGATAGAAACGACTACAAACACTTTTTGAAAGACATCAAAAAATACATCGACAAAGGTTATCCCTGCGTCTGGACCGTGGTACTTGGAATAGTGAAAGAACCGGAAATCCCACAGGCTTCCGGCGGACATCAGCGCTTGATCATCGGCTACAATGAAAAGACACGAAAAATTATTTATTCCGATTCCTGGGGCAAAGGACACGAAAAGAAATACATGGACATGGATAACGCCTGGGGAATCACTCAAGCCCTGAGCCTGTATTTGCCGCGCGCGGGAAAATACCACTACTGATACCGGGAGTTATCTGCATCACATGAATACAATCAATTACGGCATCAGTTTTTCAAGTTGCAACCAGATTCCCTCTAATGTTGTCATACAACTGCCGCAACTGTTTTCAGCAGTTGAACTTCCCGGTCACCTGGTAGAAAACCGGGAACTGTTCAATACTTTGAGGAAAATGAATGTTCTCTCTTTGAATATTTCGGAACTAATTGACAATGCCGTTTCCGGCAGTATCGCCGGACAGTCTGAAAGAATCAAATCAGACTTCAAACGTCAGTTCAGGGAACGTATACAAAACATTGGTTATCCAGTCGACAGCGTGATTATGAAACTTGGTGTAGAGGAAGCAATCATCAATGAACAATTCAGGGGAAAAGTCATCAAGCTAATCAAAGAACTGGCAATGACACTTCATTCCCTGAACGTAACACTGGCCGTCCCCGTACGTATTCCCAGTACGGAAAAGGAATTTCCACAGTTCATTCTTAATTTGAAAACCGAAGTAATGGTGCCGCAGGTTAAATTCTCTATTGATGTTCACCCCCATGAACTGGGACGCGACTTTGATCCTGAAAAACTTTTGCGCTGGCTTAAGTTTGATATCGGAATTTTCAGATTGTTCTATGAACCGGAAACCGGCAACCGCCTGGTCGGGAAAGCCGTTAAACCATGGATTAATTTCCTCTGCAAAACAGCCTTTGACGGTACGATTCTTTTCTGTCCGCGCTGTCCTGATGCCGAAGCGGTGATCCGTGAGGCCGGAAACCTGACGGAATTGATCGCTTCGCTGCACTAACTTTTACGGTAATTCGTCGAAGGTATAAAAATTCAGCTTATATGAAGTTATTATCTTCAGAATTTCTTCCAACGTATTCCGGTTCGTAAGAATTCGGTTATCTTTGCCGGGTTCTTCTATACCGATTCGGTGTCCCAGCAGAAACAGCAGTTCTCCACGTTTGGAAGCACGGCATGCCGCTTCATCAATCATGGACAGATCCTCTAGCTTATCAATTCCCTTGGCAGGCAGCAGAAAATGTTCATTAACTTGATCAACGGGCTTAAATATTTCATCAAGGTCAGCAAATCGCGGTCGCTCTTCCGAAAGAAAGGCACCGGTTCTGGCATGATTAAAAAATTTACTCAAAGCGGTGTCAGTTTCCTCGTTATTCTGACTACAGGGATAAGCGAATGCACGTGGATTAAAACCGTTTTTCTTCAGTAGATCCAGAGCCGGAACAACTTCGTCATTAATCCACTGATCACAACTGCCATGTTCCGCGATATAATCAATTGCTTTGGCGTGGGTCAGAGAGTGGCAGCCTACGGCATGTCCGGCATTCGCCAGGCTATGTAGACCTTTCCAGTGGTCCGCCGTCATTTGGTGCGGCGCATGAATCATGAACGTAACATGAACAGAAAATCGTTCGAACAATTCAAGTGTTTCAACCCAGTCTTCAATAAACTGATGATCGTCAAAACTCATTACCACGCCGGGAGATAATTGTTTCATGCATTCAACCTATTATTTGTTGATTACTGCCAGGTTATATCCGCCAGGAAAACACTGTTGTCACTGCCCAAACTCGCGCAGTATTCAGCGCCTTTGCGTCCATAACCGACATCGTCATTCTGCATCCATTCAGCTACCGTAAACCAGGAGCGGTCCGGCGTTACTTCCGTTGCCATAAAGTTGCCCATACGAGCGCCACGGTTAGGAATAAGAATTCTCTCGCTGTCACGGATAACCCTTAATGTTGATGTATCCATTCGGGCGATCATAACCGGTCCGCGATGACGAAATACATTATCGTTTTCTGCATTGCGCCGGGTATAAATCAAATAAAGTTCGTCATCTCCGTTGCGCACCCAGCGCTGCTGGGTATTATAATTGCCAAGAAGTTCCCCGTTGTCAAAACATAACGGAACCGGATCGGCATAATTCAAACCGTCATCACTGATAGAAACATAACCGGTAATATCATTGCGAAGAGCCATAAAATAGCGTTCTTTGAACTTAATCAACGAAGGCTCATAAAGTCCACGCGGCTGCTTGACTTGATCAAGCGGCTTCCCATATTCAACAATTTCCGCCTTTTCCCCATTGATCCTGACCCTGGCAGTATACACCGAGGAAACATGCTCTGGAAATTTACAGATTGCCAGCGGCAGCAGTAAATCACCATCTTCAAGCTCAATATGCTGAGCCGCCATCTGAGCAAAATCCAGGCGAATCTCATCAGGAACCATAATCTCACATGGCTCGGACCATGTGAGACTCTTCGCATCCAAAACCGTCAATGCAATACCACGGGGATATTCATGATCCACTACATTTTCCGGAGTATAATTTACCTGGGAGCAAAATCCCAGGATCCGGTCGCTTTTTCGATGTCGTTTGGTGAATATCTCGTAGCACGATGTTCCGCCAAAGTTATTCGCTTTGCGGGAAAACATCTCCGGCTTAACCAGCTCAGACCAGCTTTCACCATGGTCTTTACTGTAAGCACAAAATGATCCATCAAAGACATCACTGCCGGTCAAATCAAGCTGAGACATGGTCAGGATTCGAAGTGAATCATCAACGGTTGCCGTGACTTGCGGAGCCACGAAGCAGGTTTTATAATCAAACCCGCTTCGCAATGTATTTAACTTAATATCCATCATTCGCAAAGTAATAAAGATACCTTATTTAACTGTGTTCATTCTTTCAAGCAGGTCTTTACCATACAGATTTAACGCATGGACATCCGCCCCGATGTTAATCAGATTATAACCCATCTTGCTGTATTCTTCAAAGAGTTCCGGCGATCCGGTTGTTCCGGCCAGCTTGCCGTTTCTGCGGGCACATTCGGCAATCTTGACACGCGCCTCAACTACTTTCGGATGATTCATCTGCCCCGGAACTCCAAGCGCATGACTAAAATCTCCGGGGCCGAAAAAGATCATATCAATGCCGTCCGCGGAGCAGATTTCTTCCAGTTCCTCCATCGCTTCAGGATCTTCGATCTGAATAATTACAAAACGGTTGGTATTCACAAACTGGGTATACTCAACAAAATCTACCAGGCAGAACGCACCGTCGGCGTTACCGCCGTCAACCGGACGGCGTCCCATGGGATGAAATTTAGTCATTCTGCCAATCTCCCGTGCCTGTTCCGCGTTCATCACATGCGGAACCATGATGGCGGAAGCGTCCAGTTCCAGCGGATGAATCAGATCGCTGTAGTCTCCACGGGTAACCCGAACGATAATATCCATATCAGAAGCCTTTGCCGCAAGAATCTGACGTTCGATAAGAGCGAGGTCATTTGCGGTATGCTCCATATCGGTCCACAGGCAGTCAAACCCCATCATGGATACCATCTGAACGGCGCGATGTCCGTCAAGATTGAATTTAAAGCAGTTAATAGATTCACCGTTTCTCATACGGTCCAGAGCTTTGCATTTCTTTAACATTTTCACTTGATCCTATATTAAATTGAGGGATTGCTAATCGTTCAAACAACTCTTATAATGGATATGCAATGCGGTCAACAGCCGATCAGGATTACGTTCCTGAAGGGCTGCGATTATCTCACGATGGTCTGAAATAATATCTTTACGGCTGCGATTGTCGGTATCAATATTCTTACGGCTAAAAAACTCAACCGTAAGAGGAATCATGCTTTCAATCAATCGGTTCCGGGTAGAACACAGCATGATCGTATGAAACTCAATTTCCGCTTCCAGCACATCTTCGCCTTCAAGCTCATTGAGAAGTTTTTCCAGCTTGGATATCTCCTCATCTGTAATTTTCGCGGTCATCAGCGGAGCCGAACCGCATTCCAGCGCCATTCGCATTTCAGCGGCCTCACTTATTCCGCGAGGGTCATGCTCAATAAAAGGCAGATAACCGCCAAACGCATCCTTCGGCTGTAGTCGCGCAACCACCGCACCAACCTTGGGACGCGATTCAATAATTCCCAAAGTTCGGTAATACCGCATACCCTCACGGATGATATTACGGCTGATCCCGAGGCTGTCGCTAAGTTCCAATTCAGAAGGTAACCGGTCACCGGGTTCCAGTTTGTTATCGATGATATAGTCACGCAATACTTTGATGACGGATTTTAAGGTTGTCTGCTTTTCAATTTTACCCAGTTTACGCATAAATACGGCTTTCCTGTCTTGTGTTTATTTATATTGTAGTATTGTAGTACAATTAAATCAAGTGCAAATTTATGGAAAGTTAAAGGAATATTTTTCTTCAACGATGTTACACTGTTTGACTCCCCGGCCGATAAGCAGTATTATAAGTTGACAGTATAACAGAGGGATAAAATTGATGAACCTGCAATATGAATATATTGCCACCGGTAGAGAAGAATCAGGATTTAAGGCTGATATCGAACAAAAATCTGAAATTCTAAAAGACCGGATTGGCGGCAGTCGTATCGCTATTGTCGGTGCGGCCGGTTCCATTGGTTCATCGGTAGTCAAAACCCTGTTGCGATTCAAACCATCCGGCATGGTGCTTATCGACCTCAGTGAAAACAATCTGGTAGAACTGGTTCGCGAACTCAGGTCAACTCAAAACGTAACAGTTCCCGGCGACTTCTCCACGCTGCCGATTGGCATGGGCAGTATTGAATTCAACCGTTATTTTGTCGAACAGCCGCAGTTTGACTACTTCTTTAATTTGTCGGCAATCAAGCATGTCCGTTCGGAAAAAGATATTTACTGCCTGATGCGGATGATTGACACCAATGTACTGTTCATGCATGATTTTTTAAAACAGAATCCATATAAGTTCAAAAAAGTCTTTTCGGTATCCTCGGATAAGGCGGCGAATCCCGCCAACCTGATGGGCGCCAGCAAAATGATTATGGAACAGGTACTGCTCAGTCGTGCCGAGACACAATCGTTCTCCACTGCCCGGTTCGCCAACGTGGCGTTTTCCGACGGCAGCCTCCCCTACGGATTTCTGGAACGTATCGCGAAACGTCAGCCTCTTGCAGCTCCATCCGATATCCGCCGATACTTTATTTCACATCAGGAAGCGGGTGAACTTTGCGTACTTTCATGTATGACCGGCGAAAACCGCGATGTATTTTTTCCGAAGATGTCAGCGAAAAAAGATGAAAAGACATTTGCTGAAATTGCCGAAAAACTACTGCATGCCCTGGGTTACAAACCGGAACTTTGCGCCTCAGACACAGAAGCAAGGGAGCGCGCGGAAGAATTAATCGCACAGAAAAAATGGCCATGCTGTTTTTCGCCTTCCGACACCGACGGAGAAAAGCCATTCGAGGAGTTTCATACTGCAACTGAGAACGTTGACTTGGAATTTCTGCCGAATATCGGCGTGGTAAAACGCGACGGCTCAGAATATGATCCGGATCAACTTGATAAATTCCTGACTTTTGCAGCCGCAGCCAAGACGAATCCGATTGTAACCAAGGATGACTACATTCGAGAAATGTCTCTAACCGTTCCCGGCCTATCCCACATTGCGACTGGAAAAAACCTCGACCGTAAAATGTAGTGGGGAGCCTCAACCGACGAATACCGTTTCAAACTCTAGTCGCTTACGCTCCTTACGGAAGCTGGAAAAATACTTTGCAGTTATACGTACCGTATTTACCACCTTGCTTGATTACTCCGAATTTTTCAGCTTCAGGATTAAATCTAATTTCAACATCCTGTGAAATATCATTTGGGTTTCCACCTCCTATTTCGAGTAACACTGACTTGCTCTCAATATTCTGGGAAAAACTACAGTTGCCCGATATATTCCGGCTGCGGAGAATTCTCATGGCAAAGCAACGGGGCTTATTAGCGGTATTGACATTTTCAATCTTTAGTTCTCTGAATATCAGGTCTTCTGACTGCACAACAACAATGGCACTTTGAGGCGAAGAGCTTATAGACAACCCCGCTGAATCAAGTTTCTTGACGTTCTGAATAACCACAGAGTTCTGAAATACGTTAACATTGTTCAATGTAATATTTGTATCCTTCAATGTCGAAAGGGTTTTAGCCTTCATATTTCCATCAATAAACAACAATGAAGAATCCAGCTTTAGGGAATCCAGTATAATATCACTTGCTCCGCGTAGTCTGATTCGATTTGATTTTATCTTCGCATTGTGGATATCAATCCCCGAAGCATAAGCCAGATGAATACCATCATTACGGCATTTACTAATCTCCAAGTTTTTACAATTAATCTCAAACTGACGGGTTCTATCTGTATGAGAAAAATTTTCTACCAACAACCCGGTATCGCAGTTATTGATTTTCGCATTATCAATCTTTATTACCTGGGATGGAAGATATGCCCAGCGATGCCTTTTGTCCTTCATTCCGGAATCAATAATAATTCCACTGCTTTTTTTGCTGATATTAATATTTGAAATGCTGACATTCATAGCTCCAGCAATTCTTATTCCGTTGGCTCGTCCTCCGTTGGAAAAAATGTTTACAGCTACCGTATTTGTATTACTCCAATCATTCAGCTTAGATTGTGCAAACGGTCTTCCGCGACGTCCAACTTTTTCCTTATGGTAATATGTCACAAAGGCAAGAGTGTCGTCACACGTAGCAATCCCCTTGATGCCATCAACATTAATATTACGACATGAATTGAAATGAAGTCCGTCTGCCCAAGTCCGATCAGCGACAAAATCTTTAACCGTAATATTCTCACATCCCATAAGAACCGCACCGGTTTGAGCAGAATTTTCAGCTTTGCAATCAGTCATCGTAATTCCATCTATGGATAATCCAGCTTTAGGAAACCCTTCGAAACGAAAGCCATCGCCGCAACTTCTTGCTCTAGGACGAGTCTTCCACTGAACGGTAACATTTGACAATTTAATATTCTTTGACGGTCCAGTCACAAGCACACCATGGCCGCCGCCAAGCCCATCGGAGCGTAAATTATCCATCAGCAAAACGGCTCCTTTTTGAAACGTAATCGTAACGTTGGAAACTTTATCAAGAACAATTCCGCCACGAACCTTGGCCGCAATACGATACTGACCTGCAGGAAATACAATTTCACCACCATTTTCTGATTTAATATTATTTATGGCTTTAATGATAGCCGCAGTATCATCTGCTTTACCATCACCGATTGCGCCGAAATCTTTTACTATAATTGATTTTGCAGTTAATGGGCATATAACTAAAGCAGTCAGCATTAATGACAGGATTGATTTTATAAACATTATTTTCCCTTACTATAAACGGCTACATTGTCAAATGAATTATTTTTCGATCGGGTAATCTTTAGCTCTGCCGTAGAAAGATTCTCTGCTTTCAGACCGGAGATGGCTTCAATATTCAGCGTTCCACCTTTGAGTGCGATATTTTTCAAATGAATATTGCCTGTTGCCAGATCTGATAAATCGTCTTTTACTTTGACTGGAAGAGTCTCCATATTTCTTTGATTAAAGCCATAAAATTCTTTTCCCTGAATTCCATAGAAATTCACTGCGGCGTCATTGATTTCTGCATTAGTCAGGGAATACTTTCCGCGTGCATTGAGAAACTGCACTGGAGAGTTGGTTTCTACCTGAGAAATATCAACTCCAGCCACATTTTGAACGTCAATCCCCAGTTCTTTACAATCAGATATCATCAGTTTGTCAGCCTTTAAGTCAAACTTCCAGAAGTCATCCGGCAGATCCGGCTTTATGTGTAAACTTCTTACAATAAAGCCATGACTGCACTTGCTGATTTGAATTTGGCTAAGACGTATATTTTTTGAAGCCAGATAACTCCAGCCGACTTTCCGGTTTTCCGGAATTGTCGTGAGCGCAGAATCAAGCTGGATCCCGCCCCATTTGCCGGAAATTGAAACATCAGAAACGCTGATATTAATTCCACCGGAAATTCTCATTCCGTCGGCCATTCCTCCTTTTGATATGAGTCCGGTTGCTACTGAATCTGAATTGCTCCACTCTCCGATCTCAGGAAAGCAGAAAACAGAACCAATTTTGCCGCGAAACTTCTTTGAATAGTAGGTGACAAAAGCCAGAGAATCATCACCATTATTAATACCTGTGACTTTATTGACACGTATTCTTCTGCAAGCATTGAAATGCAGGCCGTCCGCCAGCGTGTTAACGGAGATAAAATTATTCACTTTAATGTCTGAACATCCCATGAGAACCGCCCCGGTTTGAGGTGCGTTTTCGGTGCGACAATCATTCATTGTAATATTGGCGATTGTTTTATCATCGGAAGGAAACCCTTCAAAACGGAACCCATCGCCCATGCTCCGCGCTGACGGTTTATACTTCCATTTTACGTAAACATTTTTCAAATTCACATTCCTGCAGGGACCAGTGATAAGAATGCCGTGTCCACCGCCTTTTCCATTTTTCTGGAGGTTGTCCATCAGCAAAACGGTGCCTGCCTCGAACTCAATATTAATATTAGAAATCTTTGTAAAATGAACAGCACCTTTACGTCGCTGAGCAAAGCGATAAGTTCCTTTCGGGAAGAATAGTTTGCCACTGCCGTTTGCAGATATTTTCTCTACTGCCGATAAGATCACTTTTGAATCATCAGCAATTCCATCTCCTGCAGCACCCATGATTTTAATGTTTATTTCAAAACCATATGTAATTATTGACATTACTAATAAAATCCCACCAATAAGTTTTTTCATGAATCCGAACTCTTTCAAAATTATTCTCCACGTAAATCCGTACCACTGTCAAATGTGGTGCTGCAGCTTGAGGCATGACCATCCTGCCAAAGTACGTTTGTATAGTTGTGATGAGTATACGACACTCGGCTAAGCCAGTAGCCATTGAATCCGAAATCACTGCTGCCATCAACCAGGTTTACAACAGTAGAAGGATAACGAAGTCTTGCTAATTTAAACCCAAGCGCGGCATCATTGCTCATTGCTTCACTTATACCAAAATTAATGATATAATTATAGGCGAAATATACGGCGCCTTCCTGGCCGTTTTGTCGAAGATTGGCAGGACATTTAAAGACATTTTCCACACTCTTCGCACTGGCTGCACCACCGCCGCCGCTGTTAAAGCGGAAATTACCAGTGTTGATCGTTATGTTAATTCCTGGAAGATAGGTAATTAACCCGCTATACCATCGTCCGTTCGGATAATTGGAACAACGCAGCCCAGTCGTCCAGCCGTCATTATCATTGATATACTGAGTGTTTGCCAATCCCAGTTGTTTCAGGTTATTCGTACATGAAATCTGTTTTGCTCTATCCCTTGCCCGATTCAAAGAAGGTAACAGCATTGCCGCAAGTATAGCGATAATCGCTATCACTACTAGAAGTTCGATGAGTGTGAAAATATTTCTTCTTTGCATGTCATTTCTCCCATTTTATATTTTGGTTTTATGTTTTATTATAAATTATCTGGAACTGGTCCGGTTGAATTTCTGACGATCAATTGAGGTTTGCAAAAAGTGTCTTTAACCATTTCCTTTCCTTCAATCTTATCTAATAGAGCTCTAACAGTTAGTTTACTGACTTCCTCGATAGGAACTTTGACGGTCGTCAAAGGAGGATAGACGGAAGTGGATACTTTCGAATCATCATATGCGACAACGGAAAGTTGATTTGGCACTTCAACCTTATTCGCATGCGCCCAATGCAAAACCCCGGCAGCAATATATTCGTTTCCACAGACTATTGCAGTTGCTTTGTTTTCATACAATATTCCGGCAAATCTGATTCCTTCTTCCGTGCTGCGTCCGCTGCGCTCAATCAACTCTTCCGGTACTTGCATCCCACGGTCAAGCCAGAATTGCCGATAGCCCATCAGGCGGGGATCATCGTCATATTCCGAAGAAAAATTACGACCGCCAATAAACCCAATCCTGCGATGACCAAGTGTCCAGAGATGATCCATTGCCAGGATAACGCCATCGGCAAAATTGAAAAAGGCTGTTGACAGCATAGAACTGCGCATAAATGTGACCGATGGAATACGTCTGCAAAGCTTGAGCGTATCCATCGCTTTGACTTTCGGTAACATGTTGATAATGCCCGAAACAGTTCCGCTTGCCGCCAGCTCCTCGACTGCTCGTCCCGGATCATCGGTGATATCCGGTGAAACAATATTTAAATGCATGCGGTAGGAATTTTTTATACACTCACGATTAATTGCCTCCAGCGTATTTCCCGTAGCCTGTTCTGTACAGTTATCTACCAGAACGCCAATTACGTTCTTTCGCCGGCTGGACAACATACGTGCCGTTTCGTTGGGAACATAATTCAATTTTTTTATCGCGGCGTGGACCCGCTTTTTTACGGCATCACTAATCGGCCGATTACGATTAATCACAAATGACACCGTACTTAGCGCGACTCCGGCTTCTTCCGCTACATTTTTTAAGGTAACTCGCTGCATTGGTATTCTCAAAATTTACTTATTTAATAAAAACGTTTTTATGATTATAAACCATATTTTTCATAATGTCAATAGCAAATTCATAAAAACGTTTTTATAATATTGTCTTTGCATTCAAAAGTTGGTCAACTGTCATTCAGCTGACAGATACTATTTATGCTTTGCCATTCAGAAGTAAAAAAGTCAATTTTTCGGTTTTAGTTCTAATCGGCTGGAAAGAATGTTTCACTGTGGTATATTTTTCGCTTACGATAATTGATAAAGAACACGAGACGCGTTTAAGAATTAATTAAAACACTTAAACATTAACAACTTAAAACTTTTTCCCTTCGTGGTCCTTCGTGTTCTTCGTGGTAAAAGTAAACCAATTTTATAAATGGAGAATATAAATCATGAGTTGTATTGAGACTCTGCCGCTGTGGAACGAAAAAAAATCCACCAGCATTGAAGGCAATGACGATTTTCAGCCATATCTGGAAGTGTACACGATTGAATCAGAAAAACCTCTTGGCGCAGTCATCGTATGTCCCGGCGGCGGTTACTGTCATCGCGCCCCGCACGAAGCCCAGCCAATAGCCGAAACCTATAATAAACTTGGATTTCATGCGTTTGTACTTCATTACCGCGTGGCACCATACCGCAACCCGGAACCGCTGAAAGATGCTGCCCGCGCCATCAGAATGGTTCGCGGCAATGCTGAAAAATGGAATATTCTTGCCGACAAGATCGCGATACTGGGCTTCTCCGCGGGCGGCCACCTGACTGGATCAATCGGCGTACATTATCCTGATGTTCCGGAAGATCCTGAATTTTCCGGCGTTTCATGCCGGCCGGACGCCCTGGTTCTGTGCTATGCCGTACTAAACGACCATGAAGGTTCCTATCTGAATCTGGTTGGAGAAGAAAACGCGAACGAAGAAACCCTTGACTACTTCAAACTGGACCGCTTTATCAACGACCAGACTCCGCCATCATTCCTCTGGCATACCGTTGCCGACCAGGTAGTTCCATTTGAAAATTCCCTGGATTTCTGTAAACAACTGCGGAAATATAATGTTACGTTTGAACTCCATGCCTATCCCTACGGCCACCATGGCCTCGGACTTGGAATCGGAACGGAATTTGAAGAAGTCAGCACCTGGCCCGCTCTATCCGGCACCTGGCTGGCTAAAATGGGCTGGAAATAGCGGATAGCATCCGCAGGCAGATACCGCTTCATACTCCCCTTGCGGAAGCGGAAGAGCCAATAAGACTTATATCTTTCTAAAGAGATCAGAATTATACTCCGATCTCTTTTTTATTAATCTTATTTATATCTATATAGATATTATTTGCCGTTTTTATCCTTTTTGAGATTGACATTAATATTTTTATATTTTATTATATCTATATAGATACAATAAGTAAATCAAATTAGAAGAACTAGATACAATGACAAAACACACACAGAAAATTCGGCGTTTAGCTGAAAAAAAAGTAATCCAGACGAAAAAAAAACTTGATAAACTCGGAGTTCGCGATGAAGACGACTACGGTTGCATTCTGCCGCCGGAAGACTTCAAATGGGCTCCCCCCATTCAAACGGCAGACGGTTCATTTGCGGGATCAAAAGCATGGGGTAAAAATTTTCGTTCTCTGATGGAACACCATCCGGTATATATTGATCCGGATGATGCCCTTGCCGGACGCTGGATGTTTATGCTGTCGCGCATGCGTCAGGGCTACCGGCTGGAACTGTCGAACTTTGCTTTTGACTATTCGCATCTAAAACCGGACCAGTTGAAATATGATATTACGTGTGGCATCGGGAAAGACGCGCATTTTGCTCCGGATTACAAAATCGGCTTGGAACTAGGATGGGGCGGACTACTTGAAAAAGTCAGATTGGCACAAAAGAAGTATAACAGTGATCCGGTAGCTGTCGAACTGCTTGAGGCGGAAGAAGACGCTATTTTGGGTACGAGGAACTGGATTGAAAGAACAGCACGGGCTGCAGATGCCATGTCGCAAAAAGAAAGCGATCCAGTTAAACGTGAAAACCTGTTGCAAATAGCGGAGATCAATCTGAAACTGGTAGATCAGCCACCGGAAACTATGCGAGAAGTCTGCCAGTGGATCGCCTGGTTCAATATGGCATCGCGTACCTACAATCGCGATGGTGCCGGGGGTCAGCTCGACGAACTTCTGCGTCCGTATTATGAGCGCGATAAAACCGCTGGACTGATTGACGACGATGACGCGGAATATTATATCGCATGTCTGCTCCTCAATGATCCGCACTATTATCAACTAGGCGGACCCGATAAAAACGGTAAGGACCAGACTTCTCCACTGTCATTCATTATTTTGGAAGCTGCATCAAAACTGAAAATATCCTGCAATTTAACCATCCGCGTTCATGACGGCATGGATCGTCAATTGTTCCGTTGCGGTGTGGAAATCCTGCTGCATGACAAACAGGGATATCCGCGTTTTTCCGGCGACAAAGCCCTGGTTGAAGGTTTCATGAAAAACGGTTATCCAGCCGAACTGGCTCGGGAACGAATCGCCACCGGCTGCAACTGGATGAGCCTGCCGGGACTGGAATACACCCTCAATGACGTGGTGAAAATCAATATCGCAAAAGTATTTGAGGTAGCATTTAAAGAAAATGCGGAAAGCAATCCATCACTGGAACAGCTGGAATCGCTTTATATCAAACATTTCACAAAAGCAGTTGAAACGGTCGCGAAAGGTTTGGATTTTCATCTGAATCATCAGTATTTGAATGAACCGGAACTGTTACTGAACCTGCTGTCTCACGGTCCGATTGAAAAGGGGCTTGATGTTTCACACGGGGGCGCGACTTATTACAATATGGCGCTTGATGGAGCCGGACTCGCTACCGTCGCTGACTCGTTTGCCGCCATCGAACAACGAATTCTCCAGGAAAAAGTATTATCGTGGGAAAAACTGGCAGAATGCATCGAAACTAATTTTACATGCCCCGATGGTGAACGCATTCGACTTATGCTGAAAAATGCCGATAAATTTGGCAAAGGTGACAGTTTCGGAGAAAAGTGGGCCGTACGCATGACCGAAATCCTATGCGAAAAGGTTGCTGGACAGACTACGCCGGAGGGACACCGGATGATTCCGGGCTGGTTCTCCTGGGCGGATTCGGTACGCTTCGGTCGCAGTGTCGGAGCAACTCCAGACGGACGAAAAGCTCAATCAGCAATATCCCATGGCGCAAATCCCAATCCGGGCTTCCGTAAAGATTCGGCATTATCGGCAATGGCCAAAGCGGTCGCGCTAATCCAACCGGGCTACGGCAACACCGCGCCCTGGCAGTTGGAACTCGATCCGGGTGTAGCGAATTACTCCGGCGCGGTTGATAATGTAATGGCACTGCTCCAGGCACATTTTGATCTCGGCGGTACGTTGATCAATATCAATATTGTCGATGCAAAAAAGATTCTGGCCGCTCATGAACGTCCCGAGGATTATCCTGATTTAATTGTAAGAATTACCGGATTCAGTGCGTATTTCACATCGTTGTCGAAGGATTTTCGTCAGTTGGTAGTCAATCGGGTCATCAAGGAAGCGATATAGTCCGTACGACGAACGGCGTTAGTACCGCTCCTACTTCGTTGCTTCGCAACTATTGAAGCGGAAAATATTGCTGCACTGCAAAGTTTTGAAAATTGAATTGAATTATGTTCCTGTAGATATTATTGTTAGGTTCATTTGAAAGACTCGTGCGAAATGCATTATTTCGGGTAGAGATGGTTCTCCGTAACCATCCGTTATTTTGTGTTCAAGCACAAAATCCCAGGAGACGGCGCGCTGCGGAGAACGCGCCCTATCACAATTCATCCATTTCGCAACATTTAATTCAAGGTAGTTATGGCAGGAACCAGAGTAAAAATAATTGATGCGATCAGAGCTGGAAAAAATACATTTTCCCGCAAAGAAATCTGTAATTATGCCGGACTTTCCTGGGGCGCGATGTACAAAGCAATGGAAGGACTGATCGCTGAAGGCATCGTAAGCGTCAGCAGCAGTAAACCGGTTGGTCGGGGACGTCCCAACGTCCCGCTGATTCTCAATGCAGACACGACGATACTGGCCGGGATTGATGTCGGTGCCACCGCAACCCGGCTTGTTTTCACTAATCTTGAATTCAAAACGCTTTATAATGAAATCATCCCAACGCCCCCATATCCGGGAGAAGACGAATTCTGGAAATGGCTGACAAAAGTCTATCACACAGCCTGTGAAACCGGAGCCGTCGATGAAACAAAAATACTCGGTCTCGGTCTGGCGATTTCGGGTCGTGTCGACTCCGAGAAGGGCATCATCGTTTCCGGCGGGAACTGGGGAATGCCGTATGGAGTAAATCTTGAGGTTTCAAAATTTGCCGATATCATCGGACATCCCGTCTGCTCTTGTGGCACAAGGGTTTCCGAAGCTCTGGCGGAATACCATTTCGGCAATCAGGCCGGACGCGCCAACCTGGTGTCAATCGGTCTCGGAGTCGGAATCGCCTCCGGCGCGGTAGTCAACCATACACTGCTGGTCAGCCATCCGAATCGTCCAGTGGGTTATATTGGACATATCCTGATTCCTGGAAATGATCGCGACTGCGGCTGTGGCTGGCATGGCTGTCTTGAAGCCTATTCCGGCGGTAATAATCTCATGAAAGTCGTCGCGGAAAAATATCCACAGCCTTGTAAAATCCGTTCCGCTGCTGATCTTGACAAAGCAGCCGCGAATAATGATCCTGTCGCGCAGGAAATCCTCAATACAGCCGCTCTCTACAACGCAATTGGCATTGCCGGTATGATTCAGCTCTACTCTCCGGAAGCTGTAATTTTCTCCGGCGGACAGGTAAAACGCGACGGCTATCTTTATCGGCATACCCTTGAAGAAGTAAAGAAAATGCTCCCGCCGTCACGTCGCGACTGCGTATTCGAAATCACCCGTCTGGGAGAATACCAATCCGCTCTTGGAGTTGCCCGCATGGCTTTTGAAAACTTCTTTTAACTCCCTGTTGTTCTGAAAAAGTTATCGCCTTTTTATGACTTTCAGATCTTTAATCCAAAATTTGTATTTTCGTTTATTAAGAGGAGTATCCATTGGGAATACAATGGAACCGCCAAAACTCCAAAATTTACTTTTCCGAGCTCTCTCTATATTCTCTTTCTTTGTGGGATAGGAAGAAAATACACTGAGCCATGATGATTCCGGCTGTTTTGCCGGAATAAACAATCCTCCGAGAACAGTATATGAAACTCTCATTGGAGGAGCCCCGGGGGTTGTTTTGATTTTATAGCTTATTCCAAGAATATCATGCGGATTTCCTGAGTAAATATCTTTCGCCAATATCTTGGGATAAGTATTGAAACTAGTATTTTTGAAACTCAATTGGGAGAAATCAATATCGAATAATATTGCATCCATTTTTTTATCATAAGTAATGGTCATATTATTCCCAGTTGCATTTTTATGCCATATTTTCGGATTTTTGTAATCCAAATCAATAACTCGTATATTACTTCGGCTCATAGCCGAAAGCGGAACAGCAAGTCGTGTAACTTCTTTATTATTAAAAACACCACCGATGCAAAGTTCTGTTGAAATTCCACCCGGATATTTTATTTTCACAAGCACAGAGGACATAGGCGCAACGGTTAATTCCTGATCAATACCTTGAAGTTTAAGTCTATTCAAACTTTTCAATTTCCCTTTTATCGTTTCATTGGAGAAATTAAAAACCTCGATATCAAATTCATCCCCTTTTCGTAATGTCGCAGATGCCATATTATTAATTTGCGCATCTTTAAAATTGGCCTTTAAGACAATATTCCGATTAAACTTCTCAACAGGAAACTTACTTTTATTAACCACTTTCGATTCAGGTTGATATCGCATATTGTAAAGACCATGCAAATACTGAGGGAAATTACTAACGGGAAGCTTTACTCTATTATGAGAAACCGGTTGAATCTTTTGAGGACTTCCCATGATATCAACCAATTTCAGGTCAGAAGATTTTCGACTAAGGTTCAAGTTAAAAACAGAGTTTATAGAATCAGTTATGGTTTTAGCATATGCAGACTGCTTTGTTCTCATGAAGTCGATTGGACTGTTTTTCCAGAACACTAAAGTCTGAGAACCATCAGGCTGTTTATATAAATAGCCTGTCAAACCTTTGACCAGTTTACATTTTCCCAGAAATTCAGCCTTTCCCAGTTGTGTGTTTAAGTTGGCATAAGCAACAAAAACAGGCTTGATTGTCATATTCCAACGCAACAACCCAAAGATATCGGTATCCGCTCTTTCATTGATAGGCATACATCTGAAGAAGAATCCCCGGTCAACACCATAAGCTCGTAATGTTAATGAAGATTTCACGGCAAATTCGGCATAATACAGATCCTGGTTATAATCAAATTCAGAATGCTTGTTTACTTTCTGACCCAAAGGTTTTCCCAGCACAGCAGAGGTTTTAATACTGTATTCGGTAAACCAGAACGGCTTTTCGGCAAATCTGTACTTTGCTCTCAGCGCATTTACTGCCGCTAAATTATGGGAATATTCCTCCATTGTGGTGTAAATATGCCAATTGGTTATGTCAAAAAATGGAGTTATGTCGTTCTTATAACATATTTCAACTCTTCCCGGAAAACGCAGAGCCCAAAAGGCGGCATGGGCCACTCTGGCTCGGGGATTGCCGGCTTTCACTCCAAGGCTTCCAACTTTTAACATTGTTGAATAATCCCACATTGTTCGGGTATTATAACTTGTGAGGTCAGCTTCATTACCTAATTCCCAAACATCTATGAGTCCGGAAAATCTTTTCGCTTTGATCCGATTGTATTCATAATAGTCGAACATATTGTCCGGCATCCAGCGGGTCCATCGCAATGTTTGACCTGTATAGTTACGACCGGGAGCCTTGGGCCTACAGGCATATGCCGGGGCAGAATGATCAAACACTGTAAGTTTTAATCCCGCATCGGAAAGAGTCTGAAAAGATTCATCTGGACGCGACCAGTTATATTTTCCCTTTTTCGGATTAATAGATGCCCAACTTGATTGATCACGATACCATACCGCACCGGTTAAAGCAATCGTTTTTGCGATATCCTTTCTGGTTAGCTTTCGCTTTCCAACCTTAAAATTAACCGCATTTGCGGCCGAACAGCCAATAGAAAACTGTCCTTTATTATTTTGAATATCGGGTTTGGGAACCAACCCGAAAATGCCCTGATCCACAAGCTTATTATTTGAGTAAAGAAACATTGCATAATAACCCACCGGCAAGTTCGTCACATACAACTTTTCCCGAGTATCCCATTCCCCCTGCCCGACAACTCGATTGCGCCAGTCGCGAATATAATATTTCAGTTTTGCAGGTGTTTGTTTTTTCGCGGAAAATTCTATGCCTTTATCTACGGTTGACACATTTGCCAGCCAAGGAGCATTTACCAGTTTAAAACGGGAAACCACTTTATCTATTGTCGGAATATTCAATTCCGCTCTGACGGCAATAGCCACGACAAAAAACAATATTAAAAAAAAACCTCTAAAAAACATAAATCCCCCTTCAGAAATTCAAAACGAAATAAGAACAACCCCAATAAGTTTTAAATTAGTAATTGTGAAAAAAATATTTTGACTTTTTGTTTCATCAAACATTCCTGTAATCCTTGATATGTCCAGTCGATGCCGGAACGGCACATTGCGGCTGCGGTTCCCGCCGCTTCGCCAGTCACAGAGCAAGCCGGAATCACCCGAGTTTCATCCCAACCATGACGACATGCTGAAATACAACGTCCTGCGGCAAACAGATTACGTTTTTTTGCCCCGCGAATCGCCCGTAGCGGAATGCTATAGACCGGTCCCGGCCTGCGCCAGCTTCCAATCAGTCCGATGCTGTCAGAGTACTGCCTGCGGTCCTCAGCGTCCATCACAACCTCCGCTTCGAGCCGCCGAGTCATACGGTAGCCGGGAAAAGTCGGAATAAGAAACGGGTACACCGAACTTTCCGGCTCCTGTTCCCGCAGTTTTGCCAGATGATCTTTTATCATTTGTCGCGATTCAAATATGTGAGCGGAAACCTCATCCATACTGTCACCCGAATAACCACGGTCTGTTCCTTCCGGCAGAATTTCTCCACAGGGATCAAACGGCTTGTACAACTTATGCAGCCTATTTCCCTCTGAGCCGGTGGAATAATACCAGCCGGAAGCACTGTTGGTATTATTCGACGCAGTATTTTCCCCGGCCAGGAAACAGACATCGGCATCACCAGTAGCATCTACTACTCCCCGACATGTAATTGCCTCCCGTCCGCTCTTTGTTTCAATAATCACGGCATTTATTTTTTCATCATCGCCACTGACTCCGGCAACCCGGCAGTCATAGAACAGATCCACACCATTACCGCGTACAAAATCTTCTAGTTCGAGCATATACGACGCGGCATTGTATTCCAGAAAATAACGTTTACGTTTACGTTCTTCTCTATTTCCACCCGGCAGCCAGCAGTCAGGCACTTTCGCGGATCCATCACGAGTCGAAAGCAGCAGCAACTCCTCCGCCAGTCCTGCGGAAACCAGCGTTCCCATGCCGTCGCAAATCGGCAGATACGCGATAACCAGTCCAATTGTCGCGAGTCCGCCAAGGGCGTACTCTTTCTCCAGTAGACAGGTTTTCGCGCCGTTCCGGGCGGCGGCAACCGCCGCCGCTACTCCGGCAATTCCTCCGCCGACCACAACAACATCATAATCATTCCGAACCTTCAACTGGCGTGAAGGTTCATTAATATAGTTATTCATTTGATTGCGTTATACTCACGGAACGTAAAACCAAGCTTACTGTACTTTTCCACATCGCTTTTCAAACCGCGCATTACAGCGCCGTAATCGGAAGGACCGGTAAGGAATTTCACTCCGTTTTCAATCAGCTTTGTCATATATTCCGGATCGCCCATACCGGATGTCGCGCAGTATATTCCGTGTTTATTGCAGGCTTCACTGCACCGCATGATCGCATCCCAGACTTTCGGACTGCGGGTGTTACCCGGATCGCCGATTGCCTGTGAAAAGTCCTTTGGTCCCAGGAAAATCATATCCAGTCCCGGAACCGCGGCAATTTTATCAACCTGAGCAAGCGCGTCCTCATCTTCAATCTGAACTGCGATAAAGGTATTGTTCACAGCGAATTCGATGTATTCTGGAATCGACGCCATTCCTTGATCGGCATCGCCATTCACACAGTCCATACCGCGCAATCCATAGGGATGAAACTTGGCTTCACGAATAATCTCCTCAACCTGTTTTACCGACTCAATATGAGGGATCATAAGTCCCTGAGCACCCATTTCCAATGGCTGAATCAAATCGGTATGGCTTCCATGCCCGGTACGGATCAGCATATCCATATCAGTAATCTTGCAGGTACGGATAATGTTTTCCAGCATGGAACGATCAATACCCTGATGTTCGTTGCAGATCCACAGGCAGTCGAAACCGAAATAACCGATCAGCTCCGCCAGGTTCGGGTTCATAAAATTCAGTTTCGCAGTAAGGATAATTTCTCCATTCCGCATTTTTTCGCATACTACACTCTTTTTCATTGCTATTTTCCTTTTATAGTTACAGGGACATTAAATAATTGTTTTTAAAATGCATTCAAATTTTCATCAAATCCGCTGGTCATTTCCATTTTATGGGACTTTGCCTCATTGGGCGACAGAGATTCCACATGACCGTCTGCCGCTGCAACTGGCGTATGATTCGCATGACGAGTCCAAATTCTACCGAAGCCACCTGCATCGGTAGGACTGAAGAACAAACTTGTTTTTTTCCATGCGCCACGATAAGTATCCGTAAAAAGAAAACTATCAGATGGGGTTTTCATCCGTTTGCCGCAATAGAAGTAGTTAAATTTATCCGTTCCGGCATCATCGCAGGCCCCCCCAGATTTGTTGACTACAAAAACACCGAAATAATCTTCATCCGCCGGCTGAGAATACAGCCATCCATAGGATCGGCCTAGACCATCTTTTTCGGCCAAAAAGTCAGTGGGATTACTTGATGCGGCATCCGTATCGGCAGGACAATGTAATACATTCCAGGGAATATATCCAGGGTCTTTTGTCATTGTAGTATTGCCGCTTTTCGATACCGCGTGGGACAACGTAGTACATGCGGTTTCCACGCCGTAATATGTATCTCCATATCCCACCATAAAGCTGTTGTTATCATCCATGTATTGCACAGTTGCCAGCATTATCTGTTTCATATTGTTGGCACAACTTATCGCTTTCGCTTTTTCCCGTGCAGAATTAAGCGCAGGAAGCAACATTCCTGCCAGGATTGCAATAATAGCAATCACGACCAAGAGCTCTATGAGCGTGAATTGTTTTCGCCACTGTTTCATTTTCATTCTCTCTTTAGTTATTGGTTAAAGACTCGTGCGAAATGCGGTTTGTCGGGTAGGGACGGTTCTCCGTAACCGTCAGCTATTTTGTGCTTGAGCACAAAATCCCCGGAGACGGCACGCTCGGAGAGCACGCCCTACTCAAATTCGCTCATTTCGCAAGACTCTTTTATTGGTTATTTAGAAAAGTTCAGAGACTTATAAATAACGGTTCATAAATAGTTTTGGCAACGCTTAATTCGCCACGTTTGTACGTTCTGATCTTCTGTTTCTGTTCCGGCGGATTAAAGCTTCTGTCGGAGCTTTCATAGAAGAAAACTTTGATTTCATCTTTCGTGAAATAAAGCGACGGGTAGCCATAACTCTTATCCGGATTCGCTTCTATTTCAGTAATAAATTCCCAGCTCTGCGTATTGTCCCGACTCACTGCCAGACAAATCGGGCTTCGAGGGTACTGATGTGCAGGATGAGCCGGAAACGCATTGTCCCATACCAGAAAAGCATAGCCCGAAAAAGGATCCTTTTTGACACAGAACGGAGCACAAGGCATTCTGATTTCCGTTGCAGCCTCCGGCTGCCAGGTTTCCCCGTTATCAGTGGACACACTTTTATGCAAATACCCTGTAGAGTTGCGCATAAACATGAAAAGTTCACAGGAATGATCGCTTTCCACCACCATCGGCTCCGCCAAATGCCCTTTTGCACTGGAGGCTTTCAAATAATTTGATTGTTTCCAAGTTTTCCCCTGGTCATCGGAATATGAGGTGAAACAAACTCCGGCGGTTTCAAGTCCTTTATTATAATCAGCCTTCGGATGCTGTGCATGAGACAGGACAACACGTCCGCTTTCAAGCTGTAGAAACCGGTCATTCATCACATAATAGCAACCCTCCTCCGGTTCAATTTGCCCGTAGTCAGTCATTTTCCCAGTCACTTCATTCAGCAGCAGACAATGGTGGTTGGCGCCGCCCAGCCCAAGCTCTTTTACTTTTTCAGTAACCTCCATTTTTCTCAGCACCAGAATTTCCGAATCACTCAGCCGCAGCATCGTCACGCATGCATTGGTCGGGGATTCAAACAATTCCTGCCGAGCAGAAAAATTGTTGTCACTGCTCAATAGAACCGAATAAATGATGTTCTTCGATTCATAAAATACCGTAATCCCATCTTTACTATCAATTGGGCACGCTGCTGTCACCGCATCGTCAGGCAAATACAATGTACTCATAACTTCCTCTCATTTACTTCTTTTCTGAATACCTGATGTTATATATGTTAAAATTAATTTTTCTGGCCCACTTAATCAGCTCTTTATACGGAGTATCCGTAATCGAAACAAAACCAAGATTATAGTTTTCCCAGTCCTGATGACGTGAGGTCAAAGGCTGATCCTGGTATTGATACCAGTGAACTCCGATGATATATGGATTTTTCAAGCCGGCATCCACATATTGATAATATGACTTTCCTCTGGCTTCCTGATTTTTCACCTTTCTCAGTCCGCCATGGAACATCCCCCTGTCCAAAGCACCAAAGTGGAACTCACCAACAAGAATCGGTTTATCATATTTTTCCGCGATTTTTATCTGGCTCGGATAGCTGAACGTTTTGTCGGTAGGTTTTGCCATGTAGATATTAAAGCTTAAAACATCGCAGTACTTGCAGGCAACCTCAACCGCTTCTCTATTCCACGGGTTGAACCGGCATCCCATGTAGAGTTTGTCCGGAAAATATTTCTTTGCCATTTTACGGCAATCAGAAAAGTATTTTTCAGCAATCATAGTAGTCATTGCGGACAGATCAGATTTGGCAGCCGACAACTGCTGAGGAGAAAAAGTTATGCCTTTCAAATCATTCCAGCTCTTATAGTTGGTATTCCAGGAATTATTCAATTTTTTAATACTCTTATAGCGATCCTGAAGCAACTGGATACATTTATCACGAGTCTTTGAATCTGAACGCTTTTTGAAGAAGTGCTGAACATAACGGTAGTTCGATGACTTTATCACCCTGTCCCACGAAAGCTCGTTGTCGATAAATAATCCCAGGATATAGGGTTTCAGACGGCTGTTGTCATCAATATACTTTCTCCAATATTCCATCTGCTTGACAAGTTCATTCTGAAACTTCTCAGAATATACGTCATGTATTCTTTTGTGAGGTTCAGTAAAGTTTAATTTGACCGTAACAGTGAATGGTAACAATTCTCCATCGGTCAGCGCAAAACTATCGGTCCATGCCCCTTTGGTATTCACGCCCCAGGATTTGAACCTGTTTGTGATATAATCACTGATTTTACCTTTATAATCAGGCCCAAGCTTACGATAAAGGTTGGCTTCAAAAAAGTTATATCGGTCCGGACCGCGGAAATAAAACTTGCCGAATTCGGAATTCTGTTCCGGAAGCTTGTCGAAGAACCATTCATAATTACCTGAAACCCGGACGAGACTCAAAGTCTTGGCTCGACAGATACCGACAGACCAGAACAAATTCCCATTGGGATCAATGAACCACCACTTTCCATTAACCTTCTCTACTCTAAAGCTACCGGTTGCATCGAATTTTTTCGGAGCCTTAGCCCATCCGCCGAATGAATCAAAACCATAATCTTTCTCAAGATATTTGGCATTATCCTGCTGTTCTTCACTCAACTGAGCCGAAAAATCAGAGTCTCTATGTATTTTTCCCGGCCAGTCTTCGCATTTGAACTGTCCATATTTATCAACAAAAGGCTTCTTGGGAAAATTCTTTGAAGTTAAAAGAATCTGTTTAATGGAAAAGTCCCCCCCCTCTCTCGGACGTGCCATAAAAAGATCAACTTTATAGATTTTTGATAAATTGAATTTGGAATCTCCCTGAAAGCAACGACCGTATTCCTCCAGCGGCAGACGCGGCTGTCCTCGCATCACATGAAAGTTCAACGTTGTCGGTTCAAATGCACAGTAAATTGAATGAAACTTACCATCGGCGGGAACTGTCAGCTTTACAAACCTGCAATGTTTTCTTTGGGCCGGGTTGGGTTTTGGCGAATCATCAATGCGGACACTCATTGCCGCCGTTTTACTGCCGTTATTCTTAATTACAATTTCAAGTCCTTTATAACCAGACCAGTCACTCTGTCTTTCGAGAAATTTCTTCCCGAAAATCATAGCCGGATATTGATTTGACTTCTTGAAGCTCAAATCCAACGTTCCTGACATTTTCGCGGATGCTTCACGTCCATATAAACACTTTTTAACACCCATATTTTTGATTACATCGAAAAAGGAAAACGACTTATCCGCACATACACTTAAAACACCAGAAATCATTAATAAAAGAATAATATATTTTTTCTTTTCCATAAACTTAAATACCTGTATTTCCCTCAGGCAGCCGGGCACAAAGATGACCTCAGGCATGCCTGTAATTACTATTTATTTGATTATTTTGTAAGACTTATCTTGATCTATCAGGAGTCCAGTAAGGATATCCTCCAACTTTCGCATTTCCAACGATATCATCATCGGAGTAGATCAATTCAGAGTAGGCCAGTCTTTCCGCATGACCATCGATAAATGCACAGTTTGTTCCTTTACTATGCCGTGACGAAGGAATAAAATCAGCGAGGACCGCAGCTTCAGGAACAGCCACAAAATAACCATCCTTACTGATGCTTGGTCGTAACGAATCAACAACAGTAACCGTACTGGAAGGATATCTTGCCTGATTAATTTTCAAACTCCAACGATCATTAATAACTGTTCCGCCAGCAGGTGGTTGTAACCCACCCCATTTAAAACCAATCCCAAGCATATTATAGCCATAACTGATATATCTGACATCTGTATCAAATTCTGTTCCTTTCAAAAGACTGGAAGGACAGTAAAGAATCTTGGAGGTAATTTTATAATCGTCAATAAGTGATTGATGCCAATACTTATTGGATGAGTCATTTGCCACAGGGAAACGTCCATCGCTATCATCGACATAAAACATCAATGCCTGTCCCATCTGCTTCAAATTACTAATGCAATTAATGCTGCGAGCTTTTTCTCTGGCCTTATTAAGCGCTGGCAGCAACATTGCTGCAAGAATAGCAATAATCGCTATCACAACCAGAAGTTCGATAAGTGTGAATTTGTTATTCTGTTTCATACTATCTCCTTGTCTCCCTTTGTAATTATCAAATACTAATCCGATATTAAATTGATTAACCTAGTTACCAACATAACAGCACCACGCCTTGATACGCATCAATAATATCCCTCCTTGTGTTTATATTAATATGAAATAATTTAAAATTTATGATGCTTTTTTTGAATTCTTATACCATTCAACAAATCGTCTCATATCACTTGATAACTCAAGATGCTGCTCAACCATCTCACAAGCAAGTCTGGAATCTCCCTTCGCTATTGCAGCCGCAATTTCAGAGTGAGTAACTGCAGATCGACTTGGAATGCTTTCACGAGTCATTTGTACCGCTTCACATAGCATATTCTTCAAATAGTAAATATTTATTTTGGACAATTCATTTTTTAATTTTTCACAGTGAGATGCCTTGGCAAGACTAATATGAAACGCCATGTCGGCCTGCTGAAGCTCAGTAAGGTCAAGCTTTGGATTTCCAATCATCTCATCGACTTTATAAGCCTTTTTCTGTAATTTATCAATATCAGAAGAATTGGCATAACAACACGCAAGAGATGCAATGCGAGTTTCCAAAGCCATCCGCCATTGCAACATCCCCCACATGTCTTCCGCAGTCACCTGACGTATCCTGGTCCCAACCCGGGGAACCGATTCCACTATTCCATCATTTTCCAGCCATTGCAGCGCAATACCCACCGGCTGTTTGCTGACATTCAGCTCTTCCGCCAGCAATCGATGACTCAAAAATGCGGATGGTTTTAACTTACCATTCGCAATCATCGTCAGTATATTCTTATATGTCTGTTCTATTAAAGTTTCTTTATTTATTTCACTAATCATAATATCCATCCATCAGCAATCATTACAACTGGAATTCCAGATGTAATTATAGCTGTTTTTCTAAACAAAGTCAATACCTGAGAAATTAAAATGGCAAAAAAAATGGAAATTCGGAAATCACTGTTTGGTGTCGAAAATTTTCATTTCAACTATTGACATTAATTGTATATCCTGCTATAATATCCTCATGATATACAATTAACATGGTACTTATACTTAAAAATGACAACAGCAACAAAAAAAGTTAATATTAATACAGTTGCGAAACTTGCAAAAGTTTCCACCACAACAGTTTCAAACTATATTAACGCCACCGAAGTTTTTCCTATCTGTGATGATACGAAAGGTCGAATCAGTCGTGTTATGCGGGAACTGAATTATCGTCCACATATTGGTGGCAGCCTGATCGGGCGCAAGCGGAAAGCTTTGCCGGAAAAAGTCAGTTTTGTTTTTGGCGCCAATCCGGAATATCCGGCTTTCGAAACGATTCAGCTTCCACTACTGAGCCGTTTACTCCGTAATCTGTCGACAAAACTTGCTGATGACCTTGGTATGATTCTGGAAGTAAAATATGTCAAGGATGAGAAAAATGTTCAAGACTGGAACGATTTACTGTTGGATGTCGATTATGTGATCAACTTTGAATCGTTTAACAGTATTCTCTATGATATGCTGCAGCGTAAAAATATTCCGATTCTTGAACTGTCATCTTCATCAATCATCAGACATTATGATCCGAGGTTGGAACCTGATGAAATTTCAAATCCAGTCCAGGTTGATGAGCTTACGATTCATGCTGACCATATAAACTGGAGCATTCGCAAGCAAACAACTATGCTGATGGATCGGATATATGACCGGGGATGCCGTAACATCCTGATGGTTCCTTCATGGAACGTCAAAGCAAACCGCAAAGAATTTTATGCAATGGATGCAGAGGAACGAGTTCAGGGCTTCATGTCTGCTCTTAAGAAGCATTCTGACATTGAAGGGGAAATCATTAATAACCCAATGCCCGAGAATTACAGCATGCATTATGAAATGCAAAATACGTACAATACGCTTATGGCTTGTCCTGAAAAACTGAAGAATGTGGATGCCATCGTATGTCATAATGATATCATAGCGCAGGGAGTAATTGCCGCATTGAATGCTGTTGGAATTGTACCGGGAAAGGATGTGCTTGTTGCCGGTGCCGGTGATTTTATTGAATTTGAATATTCCCCGATCCCCATTCTAACTTCGGATTTTGACCAATCGAAATGTATTAATGAAATTTGCCGGATGATCAGTAGACGGAAAAAGGATCCTGGTGCAGATTATAAAAGTGTGGAAATTCCGGCTCTGGTCATTGAACGTGATGGACAAAGGTAGTTAAATAATAACAACGCAATTATAACAAGGGAGAAAGAAAAGAAATGAAAAAAACAACATTTACACTCATCGAGCTTTTAGTCGTAATAGCAATCATTGCGATTTTGGCATCAATGCTACTTCCCGCATTAAGTTCTGCACGAAATAGAGCAAAAGCAATTTCGTGTGTAAGTAAAATGAAATCACTAGGCAATGCATTTTCTTTGTATCAGGGAGATTTTGATGATCTCAACCCACAAGGATATTACTGGCAGAGTACAGACCGGGGAGTAAGGAAATACCTCGGCAACAGTAAAAAGCATCTGCGTTGCCCGGGACATATTGGAGATGACACTATAATATCATATAGTATGAATACAGCTGTAACTGCTTATTATAATGGAACCAGTGTAAATTATGATCTGAGCTTTAGTAGATCTTTAAAGGTTACTAAACTGAAAAAGCCAACCATGACATACAATATTTTTGAAATACTTAAGCCAAATACGTCGCCTGATTGTGCCGATTTGACCGGCTTCTTCGACTGGGCCAGTGGATCTGTATTGATGGACAACAAAATTTATGCTTACAAAGGACATTCATATAAGAAAAATTTTCTTTACCACGATGGGCATGTTGGGACTGAAGCGCCGCCATCAAATTATACGAACTGGCGCGGTCAATAATCTTTTACCCCTGATATTACTGAATACTTTTGGAAATGTAATTCCGGTGTCAATCCATCGGAATACGCCTTGTACTGTCTTTTTTTTACCCCACAAATTACAATAAGGAGGTCATATGCAAAAAACAATTCAATCAATGTGTCTTGTTTTCCTATTTATCACAATATTTTCAACATCATCGTCAGTAGAAGCTTTAGCTCGTTATAGAGGGTTCACTGTATGCTACTATGATTACAAAACATTAAAAGAACTCAAGGACAAATGGCATGCGAATCAAGTCCGGTTCATGATCTGTCCGGCATGGAGAAAATATAGTCTTGGAGTAACAACCAACAAGGCTGCAATGGAAAAACTGGTAAGTAAAATTCCGGAACTACTGGAAAACTGTCGTAAATTAGACCTTGCGGTAATTATAGACCTGCATCAAAGTCCAAACGATTTTCATCCCAAAGTCAATCGTAAATTCAAATCCGCGATTGAGAAGCGAAATTATAGAAGTAATTTATGGTGGAATTCAGAAGAAAATTATAAAGCGCTTGAAGATGCCTGGAAGACTCTGGCTTCAATTTCGGCAAAATACCCTAAGCAAAAAATCTGGCTGGAATTGTTTAATGAACCACTAAACTGGGCAGATTTCCCCCATGCGCCCAAAGCATGGAACGTTTGGGCTCAGAAACTGGTGAATGTGATTCGTAAAATTGATAAGACCCATCCGATTCTGGTTGCTACCGGTCCCGGCCAGCTTTGGTATGGGTTTAGCGGATGGCGGAAAATCAACGATCCGTCTGATAACATTATTTATACCTTTCATATGTGGCAGCCGTTTCTCTATACCCACCAGGGCGTAAGCTGTAATGAAATCAAAGGATGGCCCAATAATTTCAATGATGGTTCCGGTGGATTCTGGGATAAAAAACGTATTATTTCGGCGTTGCATCAAGTTCGTGATTTTCAGAAAAAAACAAAATGTCGTATTCATGTCGGTGAATTCGGGGTTGCTCGATATGCTCCTGATGGAGCTAAGTATTTAGATGAAGTAATAGATATTTTTGAGAAGAATGGCTGGGACTGGAATTGCCATGGAATCAAAGAAGCTCCCGTTTGGAGTATTGAATATGACAATGTTGCTCACGTATACAAGATGAATGGGAACAAAAAAGAAGTCTCCTGGCAGCCGGTTAAGGATGGAATGACAACTAAACAAAAAATGAGGTATATGCCTTACGGAGGAATTGACAAGAAAAGATTTGTGAAAGATGGGCTTTCAGATCGCGGCAAAGTGATCCTTAAATATATGTCACGGAATCTTAAAGAGGAAAAACCTTTTTCCGCCAAAGATATACGTTCCGTACTGGTTATTGGAAACAGTCTGACGCGTCATGCGCCTCGAACTGACATCGGTTGGCATTTTAACCATGGAATGGGAGCAACTAAGCCGGAACTGGATTATGTTCATCTCTTTTATAATCAACTTTGCCATTACACAAAATCAAAACCCAAACTGTATTATGGCAGAGTAATTGATGAAGCCCATTTAAGAGGAATATGTTTCCCGCTTCCTGAGATTGCCGATATTGTTATTCTTCAAATTGGCGAAAATTTCCGTGGGAAATGCACAAAGGCTGGAGTTCAGGTTCCATATGGCAAATTAGTTGATAAATTAAAAGGGCTGTATCCACATGCTAAAATATTTTGCATTGGTTCCTGGAGAAAAGGTTATGGACCATTTATCAAAGCCGCTGCCAAAGAGCATGGTGCCGACTTTGTGGATATTACCGCAATTAGTAAAATTGACACCAACTCAGCAAAAGCCGATGGGAAATTTGCCAGATGGGAAATACAATGGCATCCCGGAAACAATGGAATGCGGGAAATCGCCAAGTGCTTGTGGACTTCGGTAAAAAAGAGATTGAATGAATCATCTTCAAAACTCGCTACTGCTCAAAAATAATTATAAATTTAGTAAAGGCCGGAAGATTATTTCCGGTCTCTATTTTTTTATCTGGGTTCAAATATATTTTACATTTCAACCCTAATGGTTACTAAATTAATGGTATCCTCTAAGGTGTAGTGATATGAATACCAGAGATAAGATCTGTATTGAAATATCGATCAATTACTTCCTGTCGGGTAAGTTTTTCTTTACACTTCCAGGTGATGGACACTTTCAGGTTATCAATATAAAATCCAACATCGTTATTGCTTTCGCTGTAGATCGGAAACTTATTACAGAATAATTTTTTATATTTATCCATTGACGGCAATTTATTTTCAGGCACACATGAAATATTAATTTTTAGATCGTGTTTTCCTCTCTTTCTCAAAGAAACAGATACAATGCCTCTTAAAATATAAGCATTTACATCAGGAGTTCCTGCTCCATGAAAATCCTTGAATAATTTTGGGGCCTCTTTTTTTAACCCCTTGTAAAGTGACTTATCCCTAACCCTTTCTTTCGACAGCTTTTCGGTACCATTTTTATATGAGCGTGATTTCTGCTTTATTGCAGAGTTCAGCTTATTCAGTTCCATTTTAAACTTATAGACCAATATCCTATATTTTTTCTGTGAAGTCTTCAGAATTTCATTTTCAAGCTGATCGTATTGCATAACACTGCTTTTATCGCTCTTCATCTTATTGCTCAAGTAGATTTTCCGGTACGTTCTTTTACCGGCAATACACCCATTAAGTCGTCCAATAACTTTTTCCAGGGCAGCTTTTCTTGCATATTCAGTTTTTAACTGCTCATTTTTTTCATCAAGGATTTTTTGATTTGCCTGGTAATAATAATTCACTTTGCACAACATTGCGTTAAGATCTTTATAATTTATTTTTTTCTCTGCCATCAATGGTCCAGCCAGGACCATGGCAATTCCCATGCATAATATCGATTTCAAAGTGTTCATTCCCATTCCCTTTTAACTTTTCAGCGGTAATAAAAAATATATAACTCAGGATCTCTCAAAATTCAAGCACATATTGATCTCAGGCCCGATATCACTGAATCAGCAAAACATAGATTCTAAAGATAGATACTGAATGATGAATATCTTTTCTGCATCAAATTACAAGTGCAACAGTTTTTTGAATTCTGTTGCAATATATAACTGAGATAAATTCGCCATATTGAAAGTGAGGAGAAAATTAGCTGAGTTTTTTCCTTTTCGGTATTCCCGAGCGGCTTGTTTTGTCGAAAAACTGCATTATATTCACTAAGTTTACAGGAATGTGTTTACGCAAGGAGATTCGTAATAAACAATGCCGCTGTTCGATAATAGTTCATCCAGTTCATCGGTGGATACAGAGCATATTGACTCGCTGAAGATTTATCTTCGCCAGATCAGTCAGAACAAGCTTCTTTCACAAGAGGAACAGCTTGAGTTGACTAAGGTTATAGGCGAATTCACGATGGAATTCCGTAAAAAAGTATACCAGTTGGGATTTGTTCTGCCTGAACATATGAAACTGCTGACGGAGTGTACCGCGGATAATGTCGACAACTACTTTCCTCCTTCATCGTTGATGGCAGATAATAAACAACTTTCTCCGGAAAGTTTTATCCTTAAGAAAAAAGATTGGATTGAGAGGATTTCTACAATACATGAATTGATGATGGATGCTTGGAAGGCCGAACCAGAAATGCTGCCGTCGCTTCGTGCCGAAGCGGTCGAGTTGTTGATGGAATATCCAATATCAAATAATTTTGTAGTAGAGTGGTACGATGTGGCAATCAAATATGCCAAGTTAACCAAGACCGCCCGAAGCCGGATTTTTCGACAGGTATTCGATATGTCTGAAATCACAAATCGTGAATTTCTTGAAGATAAGTTCATGATGACGCTTGAAGAGTTTATCGAACTGGTCAGAGAAATGGAAGATGAACGGCGTCAGATGGAGTCATGCCGTCGACAAATGCTTGAGTCAAATCTACGCCTGGTGGTAAGTATTGCCAAAAAATATCAGAATCGCGGCCTGCCGCTAATTGACCTGATCCAGGAAGGAAATATCGGTTTAATGCGTGCCCTTGAAAAATTCGATTATCGCCTCGGTCATCGTTTTTGTACTTACGCGACCTGGTGGATCAAGCAATCGGTAAATCGTTCTATTGCCGATCAGTCACGGGTTATCAGGATCCCCATCCATATGATTAATACCATCAACACCATTAATAACGAAGAACAGCGATATATTCAAGAGTTTGGCGAGGAACCAACCATTGAGAAGCTCGCTTCAAGACTTGAAATGCCAGTATCCAGGGTTAGCGCGATTCGTAAAATGGCGCGTCAGCCGCTATCGCTGCAGGCACCAATCGGAACCGAAGGTGAAGATGCTTCAACACTTGAAAGTGTGATCAGCGATGAAAATTCCGATCCTGTTAACGGCATTGCTTCAAAAGTAGTGCGAGAGAAGCTGTTTGAAGCGCTTGGCACTTTATCTGAACGCGAACAGCAAATCATTATCATGCGCTTTGGTCTGAACGGAGAATCGCCAAAAACGCTGGTAGAAGTCAGTAAACATTTTGATTTGACCCGCGAACGGATTCGTCAGCTTGAAGTTAAAACTATTGAGAAACTCAGGTCTCCATCCAGAATTAAATTTTTTGATGGTCTTTTCCATACCAAGTAGCCATCCAGACAATTAATGCAAATCTTCAGGGAGGTATATCATGACTGATATCGATCTGCTTTTTTCCAGACGCAGCATACGAAAATTTACCACTCAGGATATTGAACGGCCTGTTATTGAAAAAATTCTTTCCGCCGCCATGTCCGCGCCATCTGCCTGTGCAAAAGACCCATGGCAGTTTCATGTGATCAAAAACAAAGAGATGTTGACAAAGATTGCTGATGGTCTTCCAAACGGAAAGTTCCTGCCGGATTCCGCAGTTGGTATCGTGGTTTGCGGTGATATCGCCGCGGCCCATGGCGAAGAACTTTCATATATGCTTCAGGACTGCAGTGCGGCAATCGAAAATCTTTTACTGGCAGTTACGGCCTCTGGTCTTGGCGCCTGCTGGCTCGGGGTACATCCCAGACAAGATCGCATCGACCATATCAAGTCGCTGCTGAATCTACCCGACAATATTATTCCGATTTCCGCTATTGCGATTGGACATCCTGCAAACACTCAGCCACCGCGTAACCGTTATAATCCCGAGAAGGTACGCTGGGATAGCTGATTTTCCCGCTTCCGTAGCGCGCAGCGCAAAGTTTGAAGCGGTACTAACTATCCAGCGTACGGATTTATTCCGATTTCTGCGATTGCGATTGGACATCCTGCGGATATTCTGTCGCCACATAACCGCTATAATCCCGAGAAAGCGCACTGGAAGGACTAATTTTGCCCGCTTCCGCAGTGCTGCGCGGCGCGGAGTTTGAAGCGGTTATTACGCCATCTGTCGTACGGACTCCGGCAACAATAGCTCCAACCGGTTTCCTTGCCGCGTTGTCATTGAAATTCGCCGGTGAATTATATTTGATATTCATGTGCGAAAGACTTTTAAAATCTTCCCGCTTGATACCCATCAAGGCATAAATAACCGGTTCATGTCCAGTGACAATGGCAAATTCCGCGCTTGACCCCAACTTCAACGGACGTCCGCGCGGGTCTATTTTTATTTCCACCGGATAGAGTGCGCTTGCGGAACTTTCATTGCCTTCCGGCACATCCTGAATACGGTTTACTTTTCCCGAAAAGCTACCGAATTCAAGCCGATTAAAGACATCGCTGGAAACCCTGACCGGCTGTCCTGACCTGACTTTACGCACGACACTTTCGCTAACATAGGCAACACCATGCAGATTCTGTCCCGCCGCGAGTTTAACAGCAGTTTTTCCTTTTTGTACAAACATGGTATATTTCGCCGGCATGTTTACAATTCTGCCGGATGCGGGGGCAACCAGTCTGCAGTCGGCAATATGCCTGGCCGCAAGTTTCAGCGAAATACGACAGCCCTCGATTTTGGCTTCAACAAGTTTCACATCGCTTTCCGCTTTGGTGATATTCACCTTGCCAAGGCCTTCTTTCACTTTACGATAGTTATCTTTTGCCCGGGCCAATTCAGCCTGAGCATTGATGTTTTCAATCTCGGTGGTCTCGTAATCCTTTTGTGAAATAGCACCAATGCGACGCAACTTAAGATACCGCTGCATGCGATTGTTGATCTTTACCGCGGTTTCCCGGCACTGTTTCAAGTTTGTTTCGGCATTCCAGAGTTCTTTTGGCAACGGATTGTGTCTAGTTGCCGCGAGTTCCGCCTTTTTTACTTCCAGTTCGGCATAGAGCCTGGTCAGTTCCGAATTCAATGAAGCGTATTCCTCTTCGTATTTCATTGCGTCGATGTCAGCAATAACCTGTCCGGCTACCACATCGTCACCTTCATCACAGTAAAATTTAACTACCCGTCCGTCAAGATGACCAACGATTTCATACGGTAGTTCTGATACGATTTTGCCTTCAGCATAAACGACATCTTCAATTTCGAGGAAAAACAGCGAAGCAATTCCGCATACCAGTAGCAACGTCAGGAATATTCCAACTATGGCAAAGATCCGCAGTTTCCACCTTAATCCATTTTTGTGTTTGGATCTTTTCATTTTAAGCACTCCCTTTAACTTCTATTAGTTCAGTTTTAATCATCTGAGCCGATTGTTTATTTATGTTGTCAGGCTGCGTTTTCGGCGGATTTGACGCCAGTGACGCATCCTTGTTTAAATGTTCACGTTCCTTCAGCTGCATAGCATACAACTCACGATAAATGCCATCCTGCGACAGCAATTCTTCATGCTTCCCTTGCTGCACCAGATGACCGTCTTTCAACACCACAAGCTGATCAGCGTTACGTACTGTCGACAACCGATGGGCAATAATCACGGTCGTACGTCCGGCCATCAGGCGGTCCAGGGCCTGCTGTACCACGGTTTCAGATACGGTATCCAAAGCACTGGTGGCTTCATCAAGAATCAGCACTGACGGGTTATGCAGTACAGTTCGGGCAATCGCAATACGCTGCTTCTGTCCACCAGACAAAGAAACACCATTTTCTCCAATTTCAGTATTAAATCCATCCGGCAATTCCATGATAAAATCATAGGCGTTGGCGGTTTTTGCCGCAGCAATCATCTCTTCTTCACTAACTTCCGGCCTACCGTAGCGGATATTGTCCGCTACATTGCCGCTGAATAAAAATGACTCCTGCAGAACAATCCCCATATTACGGTAAAGCGAATCCTTGTCCAGGTCGCGTAGATCCACTCCATCAAGGGTAACTTTCCCGCTGCCAACATCAAAAAAGCGCATCAGTAGACTCGCAACAGTAGACTTTCCGGAGCCCGACGGGCCGACCAGTGCTACCTTCATCCCCGGTTTTATGCTCAGGGAGAAATCTTTAAGCACCGGACGCTCGGGCGTATAGCCAAAGTTAACATCCTCAAATGTGACATAACCCCGGGCGCGATCCATGTGGACCGGATTTTCCTTTTCGACAATATCCGGAACCGCTGCCATCAGGTTGCTGAGTCGTTCGGCACTAACCGCCCCCTCACTAATCGCAGGAGCAAAGTTTGTCAGTTGAACAACTGAATTAAAGAACATTTGCTTATATGTGTAAAACGCCACAAGTTCGCCAATGGTAAGGGTACCCCTGGTTACCATATAGCCGCCAATTCCAAGAACTGCCACTGAAGAATAAATATTTAACTGATCCATTACGATCTGAAGCGTAATCGTTTTCATAGAAATATGCATCGACATGTCAAAAGTCGGTTTAAGCATTTCCATAAAGTTGCGATTCTCACTGCGTTCACGGCCGAATGACTTGACCACTTTAATGCCATTGATTACTTCTGCCAGATTGGCGGAAATTTCCGACATGTGTTCTCGTAATACCATAGAACGTTCCCTGAGGGATTTGCGGAATTTCGAATAAACCAGATAAATAAGCGGGAGCATGACTAGGCATATAATAGAGAGCTTGATATTTAAAAATACCAGTGCCGTTGATACGAATATCAGCTGAAATACGTTTGATGCCAAACCCACAATTACTGTCGAGGTCATTCCACGCAATACCGATACGTCGGTGAGTAGATTCGAGATCAATTTTCCGGTACGGTATTCGTGGTAAAAGCGTAGCGACAGCGTCTGAATATGCTTGAAAAGTTTCAGGCGCAGATCAAACAACATACGCAGTACAGGGTAATTCGTAAAATAATTACTGGTGTAGAACAGAAACGCCCTGATCCAGTAAAGCAGTATAACGCCGCCTAACAGTACAAACAGTAAACTGAGATCGGAACCGCCCAGTGCTTTATCAATAATAACCTTCAACACCCACGGCATAAGCAAGCCCAGCCCGGTACACCCCATATGAAAGACGATACAGACAGCCAGCAAGCCTCGATATGGTTTGATAAATTGATATAATTCCTTGAATTTATCCATTGTTCAACATCCTTGTTTGAATTGATTCCGTACGTAAGAACCCAAAAAGTTCCTTCTTTTGGTAGTCATGACTTCCTGTCATATATGTATCTATCTGCTCCATTTTACTGCTCCTGTTTCCGATTCAGAATGTTTCGGGAAAACATGAGCCTTTATTATGCAATCGCTGTGCCACCCCCAGGCAACAAATACATAAACCTTTTATCCACAACTCATTACAAAAAACATTCTTCATGAATTCTCTAGAAATAACAAATTCCCTTTGTGTTTTACACATGATACACTACATGACACAACAAATGCAATCTTTCATGCATATCAACCTTATTATAAACATATTATCTTGTAATTTCCTTAAGTGGCACACTGTTTTAATTATGGCACAGTTTTAATACATAAAATATTCTTCACAGAGCAATGAAAAAACCTGTATATAGATCACATTTTCCCAAAAAACAACAGGAATATTTTACATAACATAAACATTAGCTTGTCGTAAAAAGGCCGAAAATATGATTTGCACAGTGGTCAGTGCGGGGTCAGACTTGTACATGGGTCAGTGCGGGGTCAGTCAGTGCGGGGTCAGACTTGTACATGGATACATTTTTCATGCTGGGAAAGCAGGTCAGGCAACATCGCGAAAATAGAATTTTTCTCACAATGAGATCAGGACAATACCGATAACCTCTAGCGTCAGTGCGATATATTGAAAGAACGAAGTCTTTTCACGGATAATGAACATACTGTAGAATTCAAAGCCAATAATGCATGCCCCAACTGTTATCGGAAAACCGATTGATCCCGCTCCGACTGTCGCCAACTTATCCAGCCCCTGATAAAACAGGAAATATTGTCCGATCATAGCTGTAAACGCCAGAATCAGAGCCGGTTTTACACTTTTGCAACTGAATGGAATTCGTTTAATCGGCAACAGGGCCACAAACACTCCGACCGAGCCAACTTGAAAAAGAAAAGCCCGAAGCATTCCACTGAGTTCCGGCAATTTCCAATAAGACGGGAGGTTTGCCAGGCACTGATTGGCACCATAAAATACAAACGCCGCCAATGCCGGAATCAGCCAGCGCCGTCCACGAACGAAACCGCCGACTTCCCCTCCCCCGCTTTCACCGAACAATCCAGACATCACCATTCCACCAAGGATCAGCAGAATACCAACGATTCTCATAACTGTAACTTGCTCATCAAAAACAATTACGCCCAACATAAACGGCAAGATCAGCGCCGACTGACAAATGATCCAGATTGTTCCGTTATGCCCGTGCTGCATCGCCCTGTGCATAGTAAGAACACCAAGAATGTTCATTGTTCCGGCAGCAATCAGCGCTATCGAAGTCTTCAACAAAACATCTCCGGAAACCGAGGTAATCATTGCAGGGTTCGTTCCCAACATAATTCCTCCGAATACCAGAGAGCAAACCGATGTCAGCCGCATAATGTCCCAGGCATTCTGCTTCTTTCTGGCAGCTGCACTCATGGTAACCCCAATCATTGACCACAAAAGCCCCGTAACCGCCACCATTATAATTCCGGCAAACATCAAATTTTATATTCCCTTCAAAAAATATTTTCTTCATTAAAAATATACATTGTTTGCTATAAAAAACCATTGACATATTCGTAATTGAACACTATAATACCAAAATCAAACATTCCTGTTTTAGGAATATCCTGTTTAAGGAAAATTGAAATTCAATTAATAAAGCAGTAAAAAAAATGACGAACAAAGCAGCAAGATATACTCATGGCTCCATCGGCGGAACCATGATAAAAACCGCAATATCGATGATTCCCGCCACGCTGGCGATCTCCGGCTATAACATAGCCGACACCTATTTCGTATCAAAACTCGGAACCGATCCGCTGGCAGCCATGGGCTTCACCTTTCCAATGATCATGCTGATCGGCTGCATTTACCGCGGAATCGCGGTTGGAGCCGCAACTCCGCTATCGCACTCAATTGGCAGCCTGAAACCCGGCAAGGCCGCAAAAGTGGCAACCTCCGGCCTGATACTGGTATTGCTATGCAGTATAATTCTTGGTGGCATCGGCTTGCTTACAAGTAAATGGGTTTTCAGTCAATTTGGCGCCAATGAACAGGTAATGCCGATGGTCCTATCGTACATGACAATCTGGTATATCGGTAATTTTACGGTGTCGCTGTCAATGACTTGCAACGACTTTCTGATTGCGGCGGGAGCAACCCGCAGCGCCAGTACCATGATGGTTAGCGGAATGGTATTGAACTTAATCCTTGACCCGATGTTTATTTTCGGTTTCGGCCCAATCCCGGCAATGGGAATCGCCGGAGCCGCAACTGCCACGGTGATCGCCCAGATTTTTGCGGGTATTGTTCTGCTGGTAATCCTGCATCAGAAATATCACCTGTTAACCTTTAGTGCGTTCCACTGGCGATTAATGAAAAGCTCATGGAAACTCATCACAAGAATAGCGATTCCAGCCATCATCGGTATGCTGATGATGCCAGTCGGCAATGCTGTAATCACCAGAATCGTGGCGGCCTACGGCAATAAAGTCGTAGCGGCCTGCGCAGCAGCCGGACGCCTGGAAATGGTAGCATTTATTGTTCCGATGTCGCTGGGAATGTCACTGATTCCGATGATCGGCCAGAACTTTGGCGGTGGACACCTGGAGCGCATCAACCAGTGCAGAAGATTCTCCATGCGTTTCGCCGGTTTTTTCGAACTTGGAATCGCAGGAATATTCTTTTTTGCCGCGCCATTTCTGTCATCACTTTTTTCCAAGGATCCGGAAGTCGTTAAAATAATGACCATATACCTGAGAATTATTCCATGGGGCTTCGGAATGATGGAAATACACCGATACTGCGGCTTTGTCTATACCGGTTGCAATAAACCGGCAATGGCAGCTTGGCTGAATGCCCTGCGCTTGATCGGACTGCTGATTCCATTGTCACTGCTGGCAATGAAACTAAACTCACTCAATGGACTATTCATAGCGCGTCTGGCATCGGATATTCTCGCCGGTGCGATCGGAATGCTGCTGGTCAGAAGAATGACTTTAACGCTGCTGGCCCAGGGGACTCCGCAAAGTCGCAACCTGGAAAAAAATTCCGCAAACGCGCAAATCAAGGAGATGGAACATGCTTGATCTTGAGCATTTTTTTAAAGTGAACAATATGATTGATTTTCTGCGCCGTACCGCGGTGGCGGAATACTGGGAAAACAACCGCGAGGATGATATCATTAACCAGTTATCCCCACGCCAAATCAACTACCTGGCGACCATAGAACGGAATCAGCCATGCTCCCTCCAGACTATCATACAGTATACAAATCTTTCAAGTTCCGCCGCCTCGGCCGCAATCGACAAACTGGTACGGGACGGCATTGCTGAACGCGTCCGCAACCAGGAGAACCGGCGCGAAGTAATCATTACCCTGACACCAGCAATCCAGCAACATCTCGATAAAATAAAAATAGCATTCCAGAAAAAACTGGCGAAAATGCTGTCCGGCTGTTCTCCAGAAGAAGCTGAAATTATAAATTCCGCCGGTAGAATTTTATCTTCTCATATAAAAAAACAGGATGATCGCCAATAAACATCTCAAGTGTAAATCACCAGTGCAATTACACTTTGTATTTTCATCTGTTTGTTATTATAATATTCTTATAATAATTATAATAAATCTTTGATGACATTTTGATTTATTCCGTTCGCAATGATAATTTACAGAGCAGAATAAATCGGGAGATGCAAAATGGCGGAATTAATTAGTAAGATCGGGATGTTTCTTTCCAATTCGCAGAATTTTTATTTCTACATTGCGGTGACCTCATCGCTGTTTTTCGCTATTCAGTTTGTCCTTGCATTGATTGGAGCACATGCCGGACACGATGTTGATATTCATGTCGACCATGATATCGATCTATCTGATATCGACAACGACGTTGACATCAACACCGAAGCTTCCGACCTTGAAACTACCGACTACGGCTCAATTTCCGACGTCAACTGGTTCTCAATTAAAAGCATTACCGCGTTTGTAATGTTTTTCGGCTGGGCCGGTTTCTTCTGGGGAGACAAAGGCTGGGTAGGACTCCTGATCGCTTTTCTGTGCGGACTCGTAATGATGATAATTACCTCGCTGATGATCTTCTTTATGCTGAAAATGCAGCAGTCCGGAAACATTCTGCGCAGCGACCTGATCGGTCAGAAAGCGGAAGTATACCTGGCAATTCCCGCCAAGCGCTCCGGAACCGGAAAGATAACCGTAAGCCTTCCACACTGTACCCGGGAAGTCAAAGCCATGTCTGACGAGGAAATACCACGGGGGGTTCCTGTCCGGATTGCCTCACACCTCGAAGGTGACTGCTATCTGGTAAAAAAATTATAAGCTTATATTTTCCAAAATAATTAACAAGGCTGTAGGTTAACTATGGCGCAACCAAGGAGGAACTATGTTTCCATTTCCAATCGCCCTGGGTGGGGTCGGAGGCGGACTTATCGTCGCCGTTCTTGCAGTAGGGTTCGTCATCGCAGTGTTCATTTTCTTTGCCAGCAGGTATCGTAAGTGCCCGTCTGACCGAATTATGATCATCTACGGTAAAACCGGCGGTCATACCGCCGCAAAATGCATCCATGGCGGTGCGAAATTCGTCTGGCCAGTGTTCCAGGATTACGGTTATATTTCACTGCGGCCAATGCAAATCGAGGTTAATCTCGACAATGCGTTGTGTAAGCAGAATATCCGTATCAATGTTCCATCAGTCTTTACTGTCGGCTGCTCCACGGAGCCACAGATCATGGGAAACGCCGCCGAACGTTTGTTTGGGCAGAATCGGGATTCCATTTCTGAACTGGCTAAAGATATTATTTTCGGACAGCTCCGTCTAGTAATTGCGTCAATGACCATTGAGGAAATCAATGCCGACCGCGAAACATTCCTCCGGGCCGTTGAAGCCAACGTGGCGGAAGAATTGAATAAAGTGGGTTTAACCCTGCTTAACGTAAATATTACTGACATCACCGATGAAAGCGGTTATATCGAAGCCATTGGTAAACGCGCCGCTTCTGAAGCGATCAATAAGGCCAAAGTCGACGTGGCTGAAGAAAACCGAAAAGGCAGCATTGGCCAGGCTGATGCAGAAAAGCAGCAACGCATCGCAGTATCTCAGGCAAATGCGGAAGCCGTATCAGGTGAAGCAAACGCTCAAAAACAACAGCGTATTGCTGTAAAACAAGCTAACGCACAGGCTGCCGCGGGAGAGGCGGAAGCTGATAAACAGCAACGTATTGCCGTCAAACAGGCTGATGCGCAGGCTGCCGCGGGAGAAGCGGAAGCAAACAAACAACAGCGTATCGCCGTTAAACAGGCCGATGCCGAAGCAACCGCCGGTGAAGCCGATGCCCTCAAACAACAGCGTATTGCAGTTCAACAGGCTGACGCGTTAGCGACTGAAGGTGAGAACCTTGCTAAAATCGATATCGCAAAATCCAATGCGACACGTGCGGAACAGGAAGCGGAAGCTTATCGTAAAGCAGAAGCAGCCAAGAAAATTGCTGAAGCCAAGATTGAACAGGCTCATTACGACGCAGAACGCGAGGCTCAGGTTGTTCGTGCTGAAATGGAAAAAGAACGTCAGCGTGCCGAAGTTATCGTTCCGGCAGAGATCAGCAAGCAGCAGGTTGAAATCGCCGCGGAAGCCGAAGCGGAAAAACTTCGTCGTGAAGCCAAAGGTGAAGCTGACGCGATTTACGCCAAACTTGACGCTGAAGCACGTGGTAATTACCAGATACTTAAAGCAAAAGGTGAAGGTTACAAGGAAATCTTCCTGTCTTGTAATAATGATTCCGATGCCGCGGCTAAAATGCTGCTCATCGAAAAATTGCAGGATATCGTGGCACTTCAAACCGAAGCCATCAAAAATATCAAAATCGACAAAGTCACCGTATGGGACAACGGCAAGGCTGGTTCCGACGGCAAGACTTCCACTGCCGGTTTTCTTAGCGGCATGATGCAGAGTCTGCCGCCGCTGCATGATATCGCCAATATGGCCGGAATTGACATGCCGGACTATCTCGGAAAAGTTAAAGATGACTCCACTTCTCCGATTGATACTCCAGTGCAAACTCCACCAGCTGACACTGCGGGAGAAGCTGCACCACAGGCCTGATAAATTGTAAATTATAGATACAAACGCCCGAAAGTCATCACAGATTTTCGGGCGTTTTTTATTTTATTACTTGCTTTTTAGTTTACTTGTATTATTTTTAAAAGTAAACTTTCAAGTAAACAAATTGGTTTTATTATGAATACATTTCTAAAAAATGGCATTACGGGCCATCGCGGTAATTGCGCCGCATTTCCCGAGAACACCCTGCCGTCATTTGCCAGCGCAATCAAATTAGGAGTAGACTGGATCGAACTGGATGTGCATTTTAGTCGCGATGGCAAACTAATAGTCTGCCATGATAGCTCGACCGGACGTACTTGTAACCAGAACCTTGAAATTAACGAAACCACTAGCTTGGAGTTGAGAAAACTGAATGCGGCTGCAGCATGGAATGCGAAAAATCCTGAAAAAGAACCAATGAATGAACCTCTGCCCTATCTGAAAGAAGTACTTGAGCTAATCGCGGCGCAAAACCGCACCAGAGTATCAATCCAGCCTAAAATGAATTGCGTTGAAGCAGTATGCTCCCTGATCAAAAAAATGCATCTTAATGAATATACCGGGTTCAATGACACTAATCTTTCACTTATAAAAACCGGAAAAGAACTGATCCCGGAAGCAACCGTGTTTTACGATATTTCAAGGGATGACGTTCCAACGGCAATTGAAAACTCCCTGAAATACGGCTTTGCCTCTATCGTTACAGAAAAATCACAGATTTGCCAGGAAAATACTGACGCAGTCATCAAGGCCAATTTGGAACCGGGAGCATGGACAGTAAATAATCCTGAAGAGTTTCTTGCTTTTCGCCAGATGGGAATAACCAGATTTTATACCGACCATCCGGAAAATTTTCTCAATTTACTGGATAATTAATCTTTATCCCAACAAAAAGGGTCCTCCCGAACCCCTCGGGAGAACCACATCAGGGAGAAAGAATTACTACTGCTTTACTGCTTGAGACAGGCACGTCGAATTAAAAAGTCTTCGTACTCGCTCTTGCCCATGTAGCGCTTGACGATTGTCGCGATCTGAGGGTCAGCAACATCACACAAGATCAACGCATCCAGAGCATCGTTAAAATCGGGATCTACATTAAAACAAAGAAACTTACCGTTAAGCCTCAAATATTGACGAATCAGAACCGGCGCGTTTTTCATATGCGGTTCAATTTCGGCAATCAGTTCGTCAACATCCTCAATCTTCTTAAGAATCTGCTCGTTACGGTTATCCCATAGCTTTATCGGGCGAATTTTCGGCGGATGAGTAGGCTTAACATGTTCTGCCAGATCATCGTTAAAGTGATGCCCCCGGAGGAAATTAACCAGCATCTGCTTACTGATTGAATGATAGTTATTACTAATTGATACCGGACCAAATAGTTTTGTGTACTGTGGATTGCGCAAAATAAACCCGACAATACCTTTCCAGAGCATCCCCAGCCCCATCGGATTACGCTGATATTTCTTCTGGATAAATGAACGACCAAGTTCAATTGCCGGAGTAAGTTCTTTCAACATCCGTTCCGAATAACGATAAAGACTGGCACTATACAGCCCACGTACTCCAAACTTCCCAAGCAGTTCATCCGAAAGACCAAGACGGTACGCGCCCATGATCTCACAGTCTTCATCGTGCCACAGGACAAGGTGACGGTAATGCTGGTCCCACCAGTCAATGTCTCGACTTTGTCCAGTTCCCTCACCGACATCCCGGAACGTTTCCTCTCGCAACCTTCCCAGCTCACGCATTGCCACCGGAATCTGCTCATAGCGTACACAAAAGACCTTGATTGCTCCGCTTTGCTTCATTATATATGAGGAGTCAAGTGAACGAATTTCCCGAATCAATTCTTCACGGTTTTCGGGTTCAGCAATCGGTTTAAACTTTTTCTGTCTTTTGAATCGTGCCAAACGTTTTTCTCGCAACTCCTTACGATGTTTACTACGGCGATCACGGTATCCACCTGCCGACAGAATATATGTTCTCATCCGGAGATAATTGGTAAGATCACCAGTCGATTCAAATTCCTGGCTTTTAACGGGAGCAATCGGATGACTGACCTTGACATCAATCGGATTATTCTTGGTCCGCATGAATTCACGAGGTAACATCAATGTACGTAGATTTGAGTTAACCATACCGGCAAGCTGAAACAGTCGGCTGTTGCGCCCGTCAAAATACACGCACACCGCATTGCAGCCAAGCTTTCTGATCATAGATGCGGCAGTGCCGGACCATGGTCCATCGGTAACAACTTTTTTCTGTTTCTGAAAGCTGGACACTTCACCTGCGGGAAACATTCCAAGCACATGGCCATCTTTTACCCACTGCATTGCATCCCGAATAATCTTCACATTGGACTTTTTGGCGGCCTTACCACCAAATGGATCAACCAGAAACATATCTCGACGGAGTTCGGGGAATAGTCCAAGCATATAATTCGCCATCAATTTCACATCGGGCCTGACCCGGCAAAGCATTGCCATCAGCGCCATACCTTCAATTCCACCGAATGGATGATTTGCAACAACAACCAACGGTCCTTCTTTGGGAATCAATGCAAGTTGCTCTTCACTGATATTCAGGCTTACGTTCATTACCTTCAATACATTTTCAGCAAAAATATTTTCCTGTGGCTGCTCACAGGCATTACTATATATTTTATCTACAGCACCAAAACCAAGCGCCCCATTTACCAGCGGTTTCATCAGCTTCGCTACGCCAACCGGCAAATTAGACTTCAACCTCTGACCGATCTCATTGCAAATAACTTGCTGTTCCATAATATTTCTCCTTCTGTACGCCGTTATGATATTTTTACGATTACTTCAAAATCAATATGGCGCTATAATGCACTTAACATGCCAGCTGATGTTTATCAACTAGGTCATTCCATTATCAATAAACAACTTATATTTTTTTCACCAACTTCTAACATTCATTCTCTTGACTAGACAACATGCAATCCACGTACATATAAAAAGCAAAAAATGTACACCGCATAATAAAATCAATCGATTGCATTTTATCGAACCTGGTGTAAATTAATCTGAGACAATGGGGTGCTGCTCAACTAAGTGCGGCTGAGATCATACCCTTATAACCTGAACCGGATAATGCCGGCGTAGGAAAACAGATGTCCATTACATCTCATCATTACCGTTTTCCTGTACCCATTATCTCCCGGGGTAATTTATAACTTAAGTTACTCTTAAAATATTGGAGAATGACAATGTTTACAGAACACGCTATTTCAGTAGCAATAGTTAACAGCTTCAGTGAAAAACTGATTGATGGCTTCGATCTTGACGTAGCAATCGTCGGAGCCGGTCCTTCCGGACTGGTTGCCGCAAAATACCTGGCCGACGCGGGAGTTAAGACCGCGCTGTTCGAACGAAAACTGGCTCCGGGCGGCGGCACCTGGGGTGGCGGTATGCTGTTCAATGAAGCAGTAGTCCAGCAGGAAGCACTACACATCCTTGATGCTTTCAATATTAGCTACAAAGAAGTGAAAGACGGTTACTATACTCTGGACACCGTCGAAATGGCCAGCGGACTCATCTTTGGAGCCATGAAAGCCGGCGCAAAAATGTTCAACTCCGTCAGCGTTGAAGATATCGTATTCAAGGAAAATCAGGTAGGCGGACTTGTAATCAACTGGACCCCGGTTGAACGCCTCGGCATGCATGTTGACCCGTTGACCGTTATGGCAAAGGCCGTAATCGACGGCACAGGCCACCCGAGCGAAATCATGAAACTGGCGTCCTCCAAAGCCGGAATCAAACTCGACACTGAAACCGGTGGCGTAATCGGCGAAAAGCCGATGTGGGCGGAAACCGGAGAAAATCAAACCGTCGAAAGTACTCGCGAGTACTATCCTGGTCTTTACGCCTGCGGCATGAGCGCCAGCAACGTATCCGGCGGTTACCGCATGGGCCCGATCTTTGGCGGTATGTTGCTCTCCGGCGAAAAAATCGCCGAAATCATTGTCAACAAACTGAAAAAGTAATTTTTCCATACGTAGAATTTATAGACAAGCCGAAATCCCCCCGGGTGATTTCGGCTTGTTTTTTGTTAAATATTATTTCTGACATTGACTTGATACTATATTTTTATTATAATTTTCTCAAATGAAAGGACTAATGAATTAACTTTTCGATCCCGAAAGGTTACAAATTCAATAGCGCAAACAATGTTATAACCGCGCAACGAAAGAGCTGTAATGAGTATTTATTTTGAGACAATACTGGAAGGAAAATATTTTATTTCAAAATTCCGGGGAACAATAACCGATCAAGACATGTTCTCAGCTTACGTGAATTATTTTAACAGTGATGAATGGCACCACGGATTCAATGAGTTTGCCGATCTTAGTGAAGCCGATATTACTCAGGTGACATCTGATGGATTAAGAAAAATAATTAATCTCGTAAAGCAAATATTTAGAAAAAATAATGTAAATAACCATTTGGCTATTTACGCGCCGGAAGCCCTGTCATATGGAATGTCCCGTATGTATGATGCTTTATCTTACGACAATCCTGTATGTACCAAAATATTTTCAGATAAGAAAGCTGCAATTGACTGGTTAAGTCAAAACCAGCCCGATGACATACCCGACCTCCAGTCCTGTACGCCAGCAAAATAAGCATTAACCACTTTGCTGGTGACTACTACAGCGCTCCAATTCATTGCGGAATACTATTTTCCAGTAAGAATCGCCGAAATCGTTGTCCATAAACTAAAAAAACATTATTACAACAAATATTTTTCCAAATTATTAAAAAAAAATTTGTAATTCCACACTTAACGGTTATTTTTATAATTCTTTGTGTATATCCCGCATGAATCTGCGGTGATAATTACCGGCGAGGGCTGAACGGCATTGGCCCCGACGGAAAGAAAAGTCTTAATCATAAAAATCAGGAGACTAAACAATGCCTAAGATGAAGACAAGAAAATGCGCAGCCAAAAGGCTGAAGAAAACCGGTACTGGCAAATATCGCCACAATAAAGCCGGCAGCCGTCACATTCTCACGAAAAAGAATGCGAAACGTAAACGTCGCCTCCGTCAGGATGGTGAAGTTAAGTCCACCGAAATGCGTCGTATCAAGGCAGCTCTGCCTTACGGCCTCTAATCCGTTTCGTAAACATTTTTATTCAGGAGAATTTGAAAAATGGCTAGAACAACTTGTGCAGTAGCGTCCCGCAAACGTCGCAAACGCTTACTTGAAAGAGCAAAAGGTTTTTACGGTGCGAGCAGCAAACAGATCCGTACCGCTTATGATGCAGTCGATAAAGCAATGGCTCACGCCTATGTTGGCCGCAAACAGAAAAAACGTCAGTACCGTCGTCTGTGGACGGTTAGAATCAACGCAGCCTGCAGAAAGAGCGGCATGAACTACAGCACGTTTATTAACGGCCTCAAAAAGGCCGGTGTTGAGCTGAACCGCAAAGTCCTTGCTGACCTTGCTGTTAGTGAACCTGCCGCTTTTGAGGCCTTGATCCAAAAGGCTAAAGCACAGCTGGCAAAATAAGCGTTTTTTCTATTTACAATTGTATTTATATCTTTAGCCTGGCGGCTCACCTGATTCAAGGTGGTTACGTCCAGGCTTTTTATTTTTAATTAACTGCCTCGGTACAAGCATACGAGGTATATGGAACCCGATATATTTAATTTCCGCTTCCGGAAGGAGCGTCAGCGACTGAAGTCTGAAGCGGTACAAACGCTGTCCGTTGCACGGACAATTAAAGGTTATTTATCATGTCGAATGCAATTATCGAACAGTTGAATTCAGCGGTTGCCGCCGCCGAGGAAAAATTGAACGCGGCTTCCGGTGAAAACGATATAGAAAACGTCCGCATCGAAATGATCGGACGAAAGGGCATTATTCCCGCCCTCAGCAAAGAGATGAAGAACGTCCCCCCGGAAGAACGAAAAGCCACCGGCATGGCTTTCAACGATGCAAAAAATAAACTGGAAGAACTTCTTTCTTCTACCACAGAACGTTTGGCTGATTCAGCCGCAACCAGTGCCGCCGATGCACTTGACCTGACTCTGCCAGGCAGAAAGTGGCAGGCCGGACACCGTCATCCGATCAGCACGGTTATGGATGAATGTGTGGAAATCTTCCGCCGTATCGGTTTTATTGTGGCTGACGGTCCGGAAATCGAAGACGTATACCACAACTTTGACGCCCTGAATACCCCGGACGACCATCCGTCACGCGATCCCGGTGACACCTTTTATTTTGGAGACGGACGCCTCCTGCGCACTCAGACCTCTCCGGTACAGATTCGTACAATGGAAAACGGCAATCCCCCGATCCGTATTGTAGCTCCGGGCCGCACCTTTCGCCGCGACACCCCGGATGCAACTCACAGCATGAACTTTCATCAGATCGAAGGGCTTTATATTGACAAAGACGTATCACTCGGCACATTAAAAAGCGCTTTACTCTATTTTGCCCATGAAATGTTTGGCTCAAAAGTAGGTATCCGCATGCGTCCACACTTTTTCCCGTTCACAGAACCGAGCGTGGAAGTCGACTTCTCCTGCATCATGTGCGAAGGCAAAGGCTGCCGTATCTGCAAGAACTCCGGCTGGCTCGAAATCGCCGGTGCCGGCATGGTTGACCCGGACGTTCTGAAAGCGGTTAACATTGACCCTGACGAATGGAGCGGTTACGCTTTTGGTATGGGTATTGAACGCATCGCCATGCTGAAATACCGAATCAACGATATCCGCCTGTTGTACGAAAACGACGTGAGATTCCTCGAACAATTCTAGCAGGACCAAGGGCCTGCACCTCGAGAAGATACTACGTATCTTCCGTACCGGCCTTTGGCCGGGAGCTCCAGGCTTCGCCGTCGCTAAAAAAATTTTAAAAGATAAAAATATTAATTTATATATAAGGTGAAAAAATGAATCTGTCATACAACTGGCTGGCACAGTACATCGACATTTCCGGTTACACACCGGAAGATCTTGCCGACAAGCTGACCATGGCTGGAATTGAAGTAGAGGCAATCGAAAAAACCGCTACGGTACCGGATGGCATCGTGGTCGCTAAAATCCTTGAACGCAATCCGCATCCCGATGCCGATAAACTTTCCGTCTGTAAAGTTTTCGACGGCAAGGAAGAAGTACAGATCGTCTGCGGCGCACCGAACTGCGACGCCGGTAAAACCATTCCTCTCGCCACCATCGGCACTGTTTTCGTTGAAGAAGACGGAAAGGAATTCAAGATCAAGAAAGGCAAATTGCGTGGCGTTGAATCTTTCGGAATGATGTGCAGTTCCGACGAACTCGGCCTTGATGGTGATCATTCCGGTCTATTGGAACTCAGCGATGACTTGAAAGCCGGAACTCCATTGACTGAAATTTATCCGGGCGAAGTCGCCTATGAACTGGAAATTACCCCGAATCGTTCCGACTGGCTGTCACACTGGGGGATTGCCCGTGATGTCGGTTGCCTGATCGACCGCGAAGTAAAATTTCCTGAGATCGGCAAACTCGAAGCGGCTGCCGACACCCTGAATCCGGAACTGGTAACAGTTGAAGCACCGGACCTTTGCCCGCGTTATACTGGACGAATCATTCGAAACGTTAAAATCCAGGAGAGCCCGGACTGGCTGAAAGAACGCCTGCTGAGCATCGGCCTGCGTCCAATCAATAATGTTGTCGACATCTCCAATTTCGTTCTACATGAGCTAGGTCAGCCGCTGCATACGTTCGACCTGGATCAACTGGCGGGACAACGCATTATCGTTCGTCGCGCCCGCGACGGCGAGAAATTCACTACTCTTGATGGTTCAGAACTGGAACTGGCGGAACGTCATCTAGTAATCTCTGATACGGAAAAAGCAGTTGCTCTGGCAGGTGTCATGGGCGGCCTCAACAGTGGCGTAACCGATAAGACCGTTAATCTGCTGATTGAAGGCGCGACCTTCCTGCCGTCAAATGTCCGCAGCACTTCACGTGAACTCGGAATTAGCTCCGATTCTTCATATCGTTACGAACGCGGTACAAACTGGGATATGGCAAAAACCGGCAGCGACCGTGCTTGCGGCCTGATCCTCCAGTTAGCCGGCGGCACCTTGGAAGAAATCGTTGATGTAAACTCCGGCAGACCGCAATTTGCTGAGGTCCAATGCCGTTTCGATCGAATTCGCAGCCTGGTGGGTGCCGAAGTCCCGAACGATGAAATCATCAGAATCCTCACTCGTCTCGGACTGGAAATCTCCAACTTGGACGATAAGCAGTGCATGATTACTCCGCCGCTGTTCCGTCTGGACATCAGCCGCGAAGCCGACCTGGCGGAGGAAGTTGCTCGTATCCATGGACTTGATGCTATTCCGGTTCCACCAGTTAAAGCAGTATCCGGTGGAATGCAGGCTGATGATACTTATTACGGAATTCAAATGTTGCGCGATCAGTTGATCGGCCTGGGCTTGTATGAGTGCACTCATTACAGTATGGTCAGCGAAGAGTCCGCGCTTAGAGATGCAGACTTTTCAGCCGAAGAACTGGTTAAGATCGGTAATCCGCTTAGTCTGGAACTGGCTTGCATGCGTCCATCACTGTTCGGCGAAATGCTGGCTACCGTTGAACGCAATATTGCCCGCCAGACAACCGACCTGAAGCTGTTTGAGCTCGGACGGGTTTTCTGCGCTAATCCAGATAAATACAAAGAAGAACGCAACGAACTCTGCATTATGCTGAGTGGCAAGAAGCATCCTGAAAGATTCTCTGCGGAACGCTCGGAAGAGTATGATTTTTATGATATCAAAGGACTGATCGAAGCCCTGCTGGAACTCCGCTGCGTTCAGAGCGTAGCATTCCGTCCCGGCAAGGATGGACGTTTTGACTACTGTGCAGAAATCGTTACAAACGGTCGCACCAGCGGTTATGTTGGACAGATAGCGAAGAAATATACCCGTGGCTTCAAAACCACCAGCCCGATATTCGGCGCGGTGATCCAGGCCGATATGCTGTTAAAAATGAAACAGCCAAAAATCCTGATGAAGCCACTTTCTCAATATCCGTCGACTACTCGTGACGTGGCGTTTGTCGCGCCGGAATCACTCCAGCATAGTGACGTGGTAACATTCATCAACAAAGCCAAGCTTAAGTTCCTGGAAAAAGTCGAGCTGTTTGATATTTTCCGCGACGACAACCTCGGAGAAGAACGCAAGAGTATGGCTTATACCCTCACGTTCCGCAACCCTGAACGCACCCTGACCGACAAAGAAGTCAATAATGCGTTCGATAAACTACGCAACAGCCTGGCGAAAGGCCTGAACGTAGAACTGCGCTAGCCCGTACGACTGACAGCGAGATAGCGCTACGGAAGCGATGAGAAAAACAACAAAGCGTTTCGGAATCAGTTAGATCCCGGAACGCTTTTCTTGTAAAATTCGATATATTGACAGGAGCATATATAATAACGCAGAACTTCCAACTTAAAGAGGAATAAAATAAACCACTTTAATTCCCGGAGTATTGCTGTTTTAGTTTTATTGCCTGAGCCTTCCATTTGGCATTGGGATTTTTCTGCTGCGTGATTTGGTCAATAGCAGCCAATGCCTGTTCCTTATTGCCTGATGAGAATTGGATTTTTGCAATTTGATACAAAGCCATGGTTTTTGCCGATTCGGCATAACCGGCAGTATCGACTGCTTTTTGATAAGATTTCAGAGCGGCTGTAATATCTTTTAATTTATTTCTCTCACATTCTGCTTTCATCATCCGGACAATACCGACATGCGGTCCACTCGTCAAAAGTTTTGAAGCTCTGTCATATTGATCTATCGCCTTGTCATATTGTCCAAGAACTTCATACGCAGCCCCAACCAGTCGGCGGCAAAAAGTTCCATGTGGTCCTTTCACTTTAGCCAGTTCAGATTCAGAAAAGGCGGTAACTATTGCATTATAATCTCTTTGAAAATTGAGCACCTGAAGCCTCTTAAGCATAATATCAGGAAGGTTTGGTGATGTGCCATATTCCGTTTGCATCTGATTGATTACTTCAAGCGCTTCGGTATATTTTTTTCGTTTACACAAAGCTAATAATTTTTTCTTCAGATTTTGATAACTCGCATTTGTTATTTTAACCGGAACCACAAAGTCAAGTCGCCCGAAATCAGCCGGATCGCAGTAGCTATCATCAAAATTTGATGTCCAGGATGATACCTGAGCTCCTGAGGGATTACCGCTCCCTGCCGGGAAGTGCCGCCGAACGATCTCCATTCTGAAACTATCGTCGTTTTTGGGAAGTTTCGTCCCAAGAGTGGCAAATGGGATTGTCATAACCGCAGTCCAGCAATTTTCTGCAGGTAGAACATCAGTTTCATATTCCCATTTTCCATTCCATGACTTATCTTCTTTACCATAGTCAGGATGGAGAGAATCGGTAATAAATCCACATCTGCCATCAAATTTAGCATGTTTAGCAGGAGAGAACACAAAATGATAATATCTTTTCTGCGCGACCTCTACATCCAGAAAAATCTCCAGACCTTCCCGCATATTATATGGCTTGTCATAACCAGCGTTATGGGTACAGAAATTTGCTTCGTCGACATTAGAAAACCTATTTACAAAACGAAAGTAAAGATTATGATCATCATATGCAACGCTGAAATTCACCGCCTCGCTCTGACTACCGAAAACAGCAGGAAGAACCGCTTTTTTCCCAAGAAATTTCGCGACGGCTACCGGAGAATCCAGATAAACCGCTGTCGTAACTTTTTCTTTTGTAGTCTTTGTTCCCGGAGACTGCTGAGGCGCAGTTGTTTTAATGGTTTTTCTTAACTTTTCCACCCTGGCCAGCAAACCTGGAAACGGAGTACAAACCTGACCACCGCCATTGCGAACTACTTTTTTGGGAAGATTCATAAAAAACGGCCAGTTAAATCCTGGTTCCTGAATCATTTTGCCGTTTGCGTCATACCAGGAATCGAGCATCTTATCGCGTCTTCGTACCGCTGCATCCAGCATTCTGAATGCTTCAGGAGAATGAGACAAGTTATAGGTATTGTTGTAAGCATATATTTCCACCAGATTTTTTAAATAATCGAGTTCGCGTTTTACCAGTTTCAGCCGGGCCTGTACCTTGGGAGAATGATCCAGCTTCATCGCATGATTTAACAGTTTTTCCCAGTGGAGCACAAGGTATGGTTGAAAAATAAAGCTGATCTGAATATCTGGATTTCGGGGCTGTGTATTAAGCAGACCAATTTTGCTGGTGCCATCTTTGAAATCCAGATTTTTATACATTGAGTCGAATAACCTCTTCATAGGCGCATAAGCCTTACCGTAAGCCACGCGATAAAAATCATCGGCAATCTTCTGAGGATCGGCATAAGGGTCAAACAACAACTGGCTATAGACATAATACGCCGGACCATCAAGACCGAGAGCCTCTCCCATATAGCATTTAAAAATACCTATAACATCGTTCTTATCAAACAAACGAAGTTGTTTCGCCAGATATTGCAGAGAGCGCTTGGGACAGAAAATCGTAGTGTGGTATTCGCCCCAGTTATAAGTATATACCAGCTTGGGCACTTTAATTTTTTTCCACCGGGCGAATGTCTCGGGCCAGTCATCCCAGGAGGTTAACTCAATAATAACATTATCCGGAAAATCATGAAAGCTGGTGGGGGGATTTTTGGTGTCGCTATAGGCCATACAAACAATCTTCAGTCCGGGACAACGTTTCTTCATCTTTTCTGCGATCTTACGGTAAACTTGCCACAGTGCATCCCCATAACCGTTTTTCGCTAATTCCTTACATTTCTCGCACTGGCAATGAACACACCCGTCGGTTTGTCCTAATTCCACCCATTTGCAACCGTTATGGTACTGACGTTCCAATTCTTTCATCATTAATTCCTGTACCTCTGGATTGGATATGCAAAGATGTCCAGCACCTCCAGGGCCATAATCCGGTCGGCGTTTTCCGTCTACCATCACAAAATATTCGGGATGTGATTTGCTGTATTTGTGCTTTGAAACTGCGTATGGAAAAGAATGCCCGCCATATGTCTTGAAATAAGGTATTTCATTATGATTTAAAGGAATGGTAATATCGCCATAACAGGAACGTCCGAAACAGAATGGAAATCTGGCTGAACCAACGTAGTCAATATTACTGCTGATTGTAAGAATTTTATGCCTGGGAACATGTAATCCGTTCGGACCGGGAAGCAGAAAACGTACACCTAATTGTTTTTCAAGAAAAGATGATACCGCCTTATAAGTACCCATAAACCCTTTGTAGCTCCGGTCTTTAATGTCTTTATTGAGTCGCATATCACCTATTTTCATCAGGTATTCGCGATCGTGATAAGATAGACCCCCTTTCATATTCGCGGATTCGTCGCAGCCAACCAGAAAAATATTTTTTCCAATTACCCGTTTACAAAAGGTCCAGTCTTTCAGTTTATCGAAAGGAATACCGGCTTTTTTTGCAGCTTGGGTCTTACCCAGATATATATGCGGTTTATTGTTCGATGCGGCTGATTCTTTTACAATCGGCAACTTACAACCGGCAGATTGTTCAACGATGGATTGCAGCAAATCAGCGGCTTTGCCAACCCTTCGGCCGGGATCAGAATTGGGGACAACGATATCATATAACGATTTTCCGTTAATCGTCAATGTCAGCATGGGATTGTCGGCAACCGCGATACAGCACAATCCGAATAATATACCTGACCACATACCTATAATCATGAAAAAACTTTTCAGCATTTTGACCTCTGTTTTAGACTTTTTTTATTGAAAAAAATACAATCATTCTATTTGCTTGCGAAGCTGTAATTTGCGCAAAAAGTGTACTCTTTCCGCTACTGTAGTTTTAGTAATAAGACCAGCCGGTTGTACTGGAACTGGACGTTCCGATATAGTATTGCGTTAAGGATCCGAGTTCCTGTCGTCCCAAAGGTTCGACATGGCCATCAAGCATGCCGGCGTTGGCTCTATGATTATGCCTCAAATGAACGGTTGATCCCAAATTCGATGCCCACCATAAATATTGCTTGTGATCACTGCCTTGAAGAGCGCTATCAAGAATTTCCGGAATGGTAGAAAACGTATTGATGGCATATTTATAAACATTGTCGCTTTTCCGCCAAGCCGGCTCCATATGCAGCTTGCGAAACGAACTGCGGTACATGACTCCGTATGTATAAGGTCGGCTATATCCATAAGGCAACCAGGCTGGACAAGAGGCCGTCTTTGTATTCAGAAGGTCTGCACTACTCAAATGATCCATCCACAATAATTTGCCTTGACTACTCCGATTGTTGACATTAGACCACATCCATCCATCATATGTATCTACATACATTTGCAGTGACAGCAATGTTTGTTTAATATTATTGGTACAGGCAATTGCTTTTGCTTTATCTCTTGCTTTGCCAAGTGCGGGAAGCAGCATTGCCGCCAGGATTGCGATGATAGCTATCACTATCAGGAGTTCGATAAGTGTGAAATATTTTCTCTTACTCTTCATCATATACTCTCCTTTTTCTTTTGGGTCTGGTAATTTATGTTAATATATAACTATTATAGTATTAAAATAGCAAATTGCCTTGATTATTTGCCAAAGAAATAGCATTATCTGATCAAATATCTCCTTTAGTTCTCGCTTATTGGATTGAAATCATTCCTTTTGTATCATATACTACAGTTAATAATCAACGACACAAAACCCAGGGCAAATGTTACAATGATCCAATTATCTTTAAAACAATATTCACATATTGACGGTTTACAGTTGTATGCCGAAAGGACAATTCATTATGAATCAGAAAAGGTAAAAATTCATGATCATGATTTTTATGAGCTGGTCATTGTGCAAAAGGGTTCCGGATATCATGTGATTGATGATCATCAGTTTGCGATTAGCGATGGAGATTTCTTTGTCATTTTACCCGGACATAATCATAACTACGAGAATATCGATCATCTTACCTTAATGAATATCCTGTTTGATCCGATGATTCTGGATGTTTTCAGCAATGACATGACTAATATTCCCTGTTTTCAAATCATGTTCAATTCACATTCTGAGTTTTCCTCGTCCGTGCAGGGATGTGTAAAAATGAATATCAATGAGGAAAATCTTTCGGAAATCATGCGATTGTTCAATCGTATTGTTGAAGAACAAAATAATTTTCAAAGTGGGTCGACAACATTTATCCTAACCTCTTTTATTCAAATGATATTGATCCTCTGCCGAACCAGCAGCCCTGTTGACAACAGGTATTACAGCCATACTTACAAGATTAGTAAAGCAATAAGTTATATTAAGAAAAATTACCCCCAGAAAATCACTCTTGAAACCCTGGCGGAAATTTCCGGCTTGTCAGTTAGTTCATTCCGACGCTACTTTCATGGTGCAGTTGGCACGTCGCCCATCAATTACCTGCTGAAGTTGAGATTACAGAAAGCAGCAGAACTACTGGATTCCAATGATCAGTCGATCAGTGAAATCGCTTATAAGACCGGTTTCAGTGACAGTAATTATTTTATTCGCCAATTTAAGAAGTTCACAGGAGAAACTCCATTAAAATATCGAGCAGGCAACCATGGAAGTTTTTATATTCCGAGACATTAAGTCTTTCATGCTTGCCAGAAGATGCCGCTGTGCTATTAAAACGGCTTAAACAATGTCAACTCTGGTTGCAATTACTTCTCTTTTGGGGCAGTTATTACTGAATCCTCCAGGTTATGCAATGCATATGGCTATATTAATTACTTGCTCTCTCAAGGTAAAGAAATTACCCAATACCAGGATTTCAATTGCCACCGACAATATTGACCATATCAATAAGGATAACATTATGTGTTCAACTAGAGAAGCTTTCAGATGAATTAAAACAACTCTTTCATTTCTTCAGATGATAACAGGAACGCCTCGCAAAGGTAGAGCTACCAGTCACCGCCAATAAAACAGCTGATTTTCAGATTATCTTCAACGGCAAACATTATCACGACGGCGATATTCCGTCGGCGTCAGCCCGGTATATTTTTTAAATATTCGGTAAAAGAAAAATTCATTATCGTAACCGACTACTGCCGCAATTTCCTTGATTGTTTTATCGGAACACACCAATAGAACTTTTGCACGGTCAATCCTTCGCTGTACAAGATACTGCTTCGGCGGCAAACCAAATGCCTTAAAAAACTCAGCGGAAAACTCCAAAGACGGCAAATGAGCCATATCAGCCAAAAATGGAATCGAAATATTTTCATGCAGATTTTTTTCGATATAGTCAAGAATCAAAGAAAAAACATTGATGCTATCCATCAGTGAACTATCGGAATTTCCATTGACTTTTGAGATAAAAGGAATAAGAAGCTGACGCAACAGAATATCCAGACGCATTACATTTTCAATAGACGACGAGCAACCAGCCAACTCAAAAAAAGTTTTCATTTTATCCAAAGGCTCAACCACTTCGACTTCCGGAACAACATGCAGTGTTCTGAATTCCGGCAGGCGCTCCAGTAAAGAAGACCTGAAATGAATCCAGTAATGCTTCAACGGTTCATACTGCACATAGCGAAAGGGAATATTAGCCGGTATCAAGTAAAAGTTGCCGGCCGTAATCAGCATAGTCTGTTCGGAAAACTGAAGATCAACCTTACCGCTAACAACATAGTAAAGTCGAAAAAAAGAATCAACCTGGAAACTTCGGTAATCCCATCCTGAACTCAAGGCGATTCCGGTTTCAAGCGTCTCTAAATCCAGTTGCGCAACCAACTTTCGAAACATTGTATCCGGTACACCATTAAACTGCTCATCCGAATTAATACCACCCATTCAAATTCCCCTGTCATAAAAAAAGTGCATAATAAAATACATTATGTGCATTTACTAACAAAATCAAATACAATATAATACACAATAAAAAGATCCAACACATCAACAAAACAAAAAATAACTGCATATAAAAGGGAGAAAAAATGAAACCTCAACAATCAAACAATTTCACACTCATCGAACTCCTGGTAGTGATAGCCATCATCGCCATTCTGGCCAGCATGCTGCTACCGGCCCTGGGCAATGCAAGGAACAAAGCGAAAGAAATAAAATGTATTTCAAACCTGAAACAAAACGGCCTGGCACTAATGCAGTATACCATGGACAATAACGGAAATTATCCTTTTCTGTTTCCAGGATACTGGCTCCATCAGAATGTATATCTCAGCGCAACATCAAACGATAAATTGTTTCTTATGTCCAAAGGTAAATATATCACGAACATCCAGCAGATAACCTGCCCCTCAAAACCATTATGCTACGGAAATCCTTCTTCATTCAGCAGCTATATGTGTTATGTATATGTGGCAACAATGAAAACCTCGTGGAGCTCACTGAATGCCGACAACGCCAAACTCTGTGCCGATCGTGCCTATAAAAGCAAAGGAGATACCATTGTCATGACCGACCGTTCAGATTTTACCAATATAGCTCATCGTAATCATGAAAAAATAGTGAATGTCTTATTTAATGACGGTCACGCATCTGCAAGACTGCGCAATGAGACCGAACAACGGTTTTCGATTGCCGGAATAAATTATTTCTTCTAAACAACATCATCCATAAAGCAAAAACTAAAAAGTCAATCATAAGCAACTGGCGTTCATGCCATTTTCTTATTAATCCCTGAAAACATCAAGCAGAGAGAAATTTCATGAAAAAAGTTTTATTAAGAATCGCAACCGCAGCCCTGTATTTAACAACATTTTCATTTTTATACGGATATGAAAATGGCGACGTAATATCCTGGAAAGCGTCAGACACTGAAGCCGAAGCACGCCTGGGAGCCAACAAAGGCGACTTCTCTTTTGAATATATAGTGGACAAACTTGCCAAAGAAAAAATCACTGGCACCCTGGTTATCGACAAAACCGTAAACCTGAACAGAGATATTAAAATTCCTGCCTCAATTGATGTAATTTTCCGTCGCGGCAATCAAATCGTATTGAATGGACACACCTTAGCGATCAACGGAAGTATATCCGCCGGATTATTCCAGATTTTTGACATCAGCGCCAAAGGCGGGAAAGTTTGCGGCAATTCCAAGATAGGAGCAATTTATCCGCAATGGTGGGGAGCCTGTGACGATTCGTCAAAAGACGCGTCAAAAGCCTTTCAAGCGGCAATCGACTTCGCAAAACAATCCTCATTCTCCCGCACGATACAGCTTAACGGCAAATTTTTGATAACCAAAAGCCTGAACGCAACGAAAACCAAGGGAATCAAATTTATCGGAGAAGGCGGAAAAAATCAACAATGTACCGTTTACGCCCATACCGGCAACGCATTATTTGACTGCACGGGCTCCAGCCATATGGGTTTTAAAGGTTTTTACATACGCTTCAAATCAAATTCAAAAATCAGTGCAAAACCGTCAAATTGTGCCATTCTGCTGGCCTCCGGCAAAGATCGAGGAGCAACAGAATGCCTGTATAATGAAATCAGCTACATGTACATCGAAATGTATCGCAAAGAAATGAAAGGGAAGTTCGGGACAGTAGGCCTCTGCTGCATAGGCAGCGAAGAAAACACCATAATGTCAAATCAGCTATATTGCGATACCCCGATAATTATCACCGCTTATAATAATTTGATAAAAGGTGAAGTTACAAGTCGATATGCAGCCATCAATTCAGCTCACAGCGCAGGAGTAAACTCGTTCTGCGGAGAAAATATGCTGGTAGCCTGGAACTATCGCAGTTACAACCTCATTCTCAACGGCGTAAATACCGTATCCCTAGGCAACATTTATTTTGGAGTGTGTGATTGGAATGGCGAAAAAGGAAAAATAAAATCCGGCATACAGCTTAACACCAATGTCGACATATTGACCGGCAACATCAAAATGGAGGCCAAAACATCACTAATCGATATTAACCCCGGAGCTGTCGTCAGTTGTGTTGATCTCCGTACCGAATTGGGTGGAACCAGAAACATCGGCAATAAAAAATGCGGCATAGTCAATATCCTGGGAAATCGATATAATATCAAACTGAACGATTTCAACCTGCACATCAGCTACCCGGCCTTTGAAGGTCTTGGAGGTTGGCCGCATCCAGCCAAAAGTATCTTTATGTTAGCCAACAAGCCGAATCCGGGCTGTTATATTGAATTAAACAATGCACGTATTGTATCAAATCAGACTTCAACCCACATGGCAGAAATTCTTCCTGCCCTGATAGCCTCTAGAACCAATAACGTGGAAATGGCATTCCGTGATAAAGTCTTCCACTTCTCGTCAAAAAAGGGAAAAAAATGAATCAGACATCCCCAGCCAACATGATTCAAAGCAATGCAGAGTGGTTCAGAGAGGCAAAGTTCGGACTGTTCGTTCACTGGGGACTCTACGCCCTTCCCGGCGGCATCTGGAAAGGACAGGAGACCGAATATATCGGCGAATGGCTGCAAGCTAAATTCCGCATTCCAAACCGGGATTACTCTTTGCTTGCCGCGGGCTTCAATCCGGTAGGCTTTAATGCCGAAGAATGGGTACTGACCGCAAAAGCCGCCGGAATGCGCTATATCGTTTTTACCGCCAAGCACCACGAAGGCTTCGCCATGTATCACTCAAAATGCGATTCATTTAATATTGTCGATGCCACTCCATTCGGACGTGATGCGCTGGCCGAACTAGCGGAAGCCTGTCAGCGCCACGGCATTAAACTGGGGTTGTACTATTCGCAGGACCTGGACTGGCACCATCCCGACGGCGGCGACCCCGGTCCGAATTTTCCTGAAAACTTCGGAATGTCATGGGCAAACGACTGGGATTATCCCGATCACAGCCAAAAAAATTTCAGCCGCTATCTGGAACAGAAAGTATTCCCTCAACTGACCGAACTACTGACAAACTACGGTCCGATCAGTCTTCTCTGGTTCGACTGTCCGGTGAACATCAGCGCCGCCGACAGCCGCCGGCTGTATGAGCGGGTGAAAAATCTGCAACCAGATTGCATGGTCAATTCCCGACTCGGGCATGGCTTGGGCGATTACGGCAGCCTTGGCGACAACCAGCTCCCGGCCGCCCGACGCAGCGGCCTGTTTGAAACCCCAGGAACAGCCAACGATACCTGGGGATTCAAATGTAATGACAACAACTGGAAATCTCCTCAACAAATCATAAATACCCTGGTATCGCTCGCGGCCCGCGACACCAATTACCTGCTTAACATCGGCCCCGGCCCAGACGGACGCTTCCCCTCCCCGGCATTGGAACTCCTAAAACAGGTCGGCCGCTGGCTGAAACCTTATGACAACACTATTTACAACAGCAGCGGAAATCCGTTCCCCGGTAATTTCGAATGGGGAGAAACCACGGTTTCTCAATCAAAAAACAATCATACCAAGCTGAATCTTTTTATAAATGACAAAAGCAAACCGATTATTCTCTGCGGCCTCAACAATCCGGTATTGAACTGTTATGAAGCTGCTGAAAAGCAGCCGGTACCGTTCAGCAAACCAGATACCACAACAGCCGGTATTGAATTAATACAAATTGACCCAACCAGCCTGCCGGATAGTCCGCTGCCGTCGGTAATCAGGCTGGAACTCGACACCATGGATTATCCGGACATCACGCCGGTAACCGCCGCCGTCAGCGATATCTTAATCCTGCCAGCCACCATTGGAGAGCTGCGGAATGGAGAGTCAACCGCGGAAGCCTCCGGCGGCAAAAATAATATCGGCGCCGCCGGTGAACAATTAAACGACACTGGACACAGCCAATTGAGCGAAACCGGTTTACTGGTCAGCTGGCACAATCCACTGGATTCAATCTCATGGCAGGTCATGTTTCCAAATACAGGCACCTATCGGCTGGAACTGGTAACGGCCGCCGCTTACCATAGTAACCCATGGAGCGACGGTCAGACGGTAAAGATAACCTACTCCTCCGGCCATAGCCGCCAGGAACAGGAAACATTACTAAAAGGAAAAGAATTCCCGTCTCAACCAGGGAACTGTTACCCGGAAGGTTCAAGCGTCTGCGGCAAACTGAAAATCGAGCAGCCGCAAAACGTAAAAATCACACTAAGTATGATCAACCCGGGACCAGAGGCAACCTTTGGGTTGGGTCTAAAAGAACTCCAGCTGATAAAAGAATAACACCAACATTCAGTTATAAATTTGCCGTATTGAGATGCAGCAGAGCCAGACCGTTCCGGGTCAGTTCAACCTGATATAAACCTTTATCGTTTTCAGGTGTGACATTCCAGCCATTCAGCCCATCGGTATCAATCAGCTTAAAGCCGGGAATATCCAGCTTAAATTTCATATTGTCACGATGGCTCTGGGTAACCATCACCGCAATTTCGTCGCCGTTTCGGAAACACGCGGCGGTCAGGCCGTCGGTATCGGCCTCAAAGTAGTCATCATCGTGAAACTCGCCGTTCAGAATCAGGCTGCGATACTTATCGCGCAGGCAATTAGCACGTTTCAAATACTCGCCATAATGTGGTGTCTCCGCAATAGTACGACGGCAACGGTAAATCTCGACATCACTACGCAACCCCTTAACTAGTGCGAAATTAACACGCCTCTCAATATCGGTGTCGTCTCGAATATCACGGTCAGTAGTTCTTTTATCCGGGAAAATATACGCAAACCATTCGGCAAAGCTGACATATTGTGGCGGTTCTCCGGTTGCCTCCCAGTTATTGTCGATCCTGGTGGCTCCTCCGTGAATGCTGTGAATAAAATCCACATGCTGCGCGGTTACGTCCGACGTCCACTCAATCCCCAACGGCATTTTCGGCCGCCTTGCTTTTACATACCTTTGCAATTCATCAAGCATTTCCGCCTTATACTTGAGCGGATTCATCAACGGCACCGGATGACCATGGGAAGGATCAAAACATGGACGGCTAACCCAGCCAAGCTGATCAAAGAAAACCCCATCCGCATCCATTTCTATTGCAGTATCAATGCATCCTTTCAGAACATTCCACCATTCCTTACACGCTGGACAGGCAGTCACAAACGTCTTATTTCCAAACTCACGCAGTGCCGTACCATTTCCTCCAAACGGATACACCTCCAAATGTTCTCTGCCGTCAGCTTTTTTCACTGAAATACGATGTCCGATCTCATCATAAAACTTCGTATTCATGTCGATCAACTGACCATTAAAGTAGACAATAATCTTACCGCCCGCTTCATGAAGCTTTTTAATATTCTCTTTCAGTGCAGGCATACCGCCCATAGATTCGTCAGCAGTATATTCAGGATATTCTGAATCATGTCCGCCCTGATGCCAGCCAAACATAAATAGCGTATTGATTCCGACTGCAAGGCCGTCACGGCAAATCTCCTCAAGCTGGTCATAGCGATAATGAACTTCTCCGTACTGGTGACGCATGATAATTCGCTGCCACCCATTCATATTTACAACATCAGCCATCGGCTTGCGTTTTACAAACCAGGAATCAGCCCAACTCCGATATTTGCGTGCTGCCACATGCCAGGATCCCTGGTACGGCGACACCACATAATGATCAGCCTTCCAACTTTCTCCTTGCTTTATAAAAGGATATTTCACCATTCCCGCGTTAATCCCGGAATCGTCAGCTCCAAGAAGATGCAGAGTAAATTGAAAGGTAGGATCGTAGCTGGCAAAATATAAACCTTCATTATCATTTTCAAGCACAAATGAATTCGTGGCGGCAAATCCGGGATACAACACACTACGTCGGATCTCATAATTATCTTTCGCTATATAGTTAGTGTGTGCGGAACGAACAAATTTTTCAACATCATCAAAACGCTGTCCGGCACAAGACGACCAAAGCAGCCGCTGCCCGGAAGTAACATTACAATGTACAATCAATGGGAAATGTAATTCACGAACCTCAATACCCGGAGCGTTATTAATAATTTCCGCGGCAAACCATAATTCATCGCCAACCGACTTTACCGATAATTTTAATTTAATATCAAGAGTTTCCCCGAACTCTCCAGTCAGTTGTTGATATTCCATGGTTACCGTATTTTCATCAATCGCAATTTGCGGAATATTTACTTCAGCAGAAGCCATTCGCTCCAATTCCTGACCACAACTGTAAACCAGCCGCCATAATCCGCCGCCACCGGCATAATCATGCCCATTGCTTAGATTGCTTAAGGACTTAAGATACCCGTTTTTGTCAAGCTCAAACTTCAGCTTGTCTGTTTGTAATGCATACATTTTTAATTCCTATTTCATTTCTTAATGAGCAATAAATCACTCCAACCGATCAATAATTAACTGATATCAGATCAGTGTTACTGGTATAATATTTCAAAGTGGCCACATTTGACATTGTGCCACCATCGCGTTCCCAAACATCATGAAGACAATCAGCCCACTCTTGACCGGTCTTTGCCGCGGCATGCCCATCAGCAAAAGCAATATTGCCGCGCTTACCGTGCTTTGCATAAAAATTATGTCTTGTTACAACCCAGTTTCCCCAGTCTCCGTCAATATGTTTTGTTTCTGAAATCATCGGCAAGCTTGAAGGTTGCGACATCCTGTGCCAGCACGACGCATAAGAAGATGTATCTCCCTGCCGCCCATCATACTTTGCAGGCAGACTATAAACATTATGGCCATATGTATAAAAACCATAACCGCGAATTTGACAATTTTCTGAAGCCATTCGCATTGAAGGACAAAAAAACATCGAGTCTTTACTGGTCACTTCACTTGACGCCAGATCATTTCCACTATTAAAACTATTTATATACGTAGTCCATCCATAGGGAGCGCTGTAACCAACAATATACCCTTTGGTTTCATCCAGATACATCCGCGCGTAAGTTCCAATCTGTTTGAGATTATTCATACAGCTAATTCCCTTGGCTTTGTCGCGAGCGCTATTCAGCGCCGGTAGAAGCATTCCCGCCAGGATTGCGATAATAGCGATCACAACAAGGAGCTCGATCAATGTGAATTGTTTTTTTCTTTTCATGTATGCATTTCCTCCAATAGTATTTTGTTTTATCCACGAGTTCGCATTAATAGTATATTATTATATAAAAATATTTAATAATGTCAATGCCAATTGCCAGAATACGTGTATTTTTCGATATTTTATACTTGAAGATACAAAACCACGCAGTATACTTATTTAATAATATTAAATAAAGTGGGTTCAATAATGATACAGGTAATGGATCGGGCGTTTAAAATTCTGGAAAAAGTAGCAGACAATCCCCTGCGAATATGGACCATCAGTGAAATGGCAGAACTAATCAACGTTCAGTCTGCAACGTGTTTTCATATCGTTAACAGCCTGGTAGAACTCGGCTACCTGGAGCGCCTTGGAATGCGAAAAGGTTATCGGATGGGACCTGCGGTCAACCGGCTGTGCCACTCCCCCGCCTATCGCCCCGACCTGGTGGAGGCTGCAGATCATCTATTACGGGAATATTCCGAGATCCATAAAGAACCTGTACTATTATGCGTTCTTCACGGCTATAAGCGATATATCCTGTGCGAGGCAGGTGCAACAGGAAGCCAGCAGGTCAATTACAACCTTACCGTTATTGAAGATATTTACCGCACCACAACCGGCAGAATTCTTTTGGCCTGGCAGTCAGAACAGCAAGTTAGTGATATTATAAAAAATATCGGTCTGCCTCCGGCCTGCCATTGGGCGGAAGCAACAACCCGGGAAGATTTAGACCGGGAACTGGAAAAAATCCGTAATCAGGGTGGGCTTTTGGGGCTTAACAACCCTTATCTTGCGCAAATAGGATTCCCGATATTTGACGCAGAACACAATCTAGTCGCAGCAATCGGCAGTTATATTCCCAAATATCGTTTTATTGATGAACATAAAGAAAAGACTCTTTCCGCCATGCTTGAGATGGCGGCAAAAATCAGTACTCAACTCGGCAATCGCGAAGCGCTTTCCTTGAATACCGGATAATTTAAGAATAGGAAAAATGCGAAAACAGTGGATACCTTCAATGAAATCACACCGGCGCGGCCGTTATCCGTTATTGTCGGACCAGTCAGGTCTGATAAATATTAATGCCGCCTCAGCTTATTCCGTTCTTTAAACATTTCTTTGTATTGGTCAGGGACCTGTTCTATTGTAAGCTTGTTATAAACTCTACGGAGAAAGTCATAGGATTTCAAATATTCCCTGTATACTTTGTTTGTTTGCCTGGATTTCGGCAGCTTATTGGCTTCATTGGCATAACTATTTTTTACTGTTTTTATATTATCCGGATTTTCTGCAATCGCCATAATTATCGCATCGCGGAGTCCGTATTGAGTATCAAGATTCATCCGGTTATATTCGAGACTCCGATTAAACGGATTCGCATTGTAAAGGACTGCCCGAATAAAAAATCCATCACGATAGTTACTCCTCCTGAGATAAGGTAGCTTACAATAACCGTAATAATCTGTGATTGCGTCATTGATATCATGGAACTTTCCAGCTTTGCAGCGAGTGATATGGAAAATATAGTGATCTACATAATTATAGTTCATTTCCTTTTTTTTCAGCTCTCTTCCATTCAGCGTCAGAATTTCGTAGAATTCCAGATGCCTCTGGTAGCCCGATTCCGGCGCTTCATAAGGATATTTGAGATCAGACATGTAATATTTCCCATTCGTGTCCCACGGAATAAAACCGTCCCCCTCATTTGCAAAATCAATGGTCCATTTGAACACGACTTTCTCTTTGGTTCTTAAATATTCCTTTACTCTATAGGTCATGTCTGCCACTTTCCCTTTTCCATAAGGAGCAACGGCATCCTGAGCCAGAAAATCATATTCCACAACTCTTTCCGATGTACAATAGCAATTCAGACCGACAATATCATTGCAAATCATCGGCGCTGGATTTTTTTTAGGACGCAGTTTAACCTCAAACGTAGGATTTACGGGAGTCCAGAAATTGGTAAGTTTATTGACTTTCATTACTTTCTGGTGAGGAGGAGTTTTTCTTTTCGACTTTCCAAACCGAAAATCAAATACAACCGCAGAGCGATAATATTCTTCTTTTTTTACAGCAACCCAGGCATCCGGCCAGGTCATCGCGGAGAAAGACGCGAGCCCGTCTTCCTCGGTTCTTTCAGCGTCTTTCAGGTGTACTGTTCTGGGCAGCCCTCTGCGCCTTTTGGTCAAGCTTATTTGTGAATAGGTAAGCTCCGCATTGGCCTCGTCAATTGGTTTTCCGGTTTCGAAGTCCACGGCCCGAACTGTAACTTTCAGCACTGGTGGTATTCCAACGTAATTCAGGCCGGAGCAACCGACAAAAACACCGAGAGCCGCAAGCAGAATTCCTGTATAGAAAATTTTTGTCATTGATTCACAACTATTCTGTTAATTGAACTTCAACTTTTCTGTGAAATAATTTCCGATCCCGAATCAGAAATTATATCGAAATAAAGTTACCATATAAAAAGGTTATTTCAAGTCACCAGCAGCATATCCATTTTAGCTCATTAATGCGCCCTGGCGTTCAGGAAAAGTTCGACTATTATAAAATGTGATTTTGAAATAGTCGAAAAAACGGGGCGCTTTTCGAAGATAATAAGGTCATCCGTCTTACGGATCAGTGGCTGTTTTTGCGGAGGAAGCGTTTTACTGCATTTAAACCACCTTCATTGTAGAGACCGTACATAATCCGGAAACCGCCGCCATAAGTAAGGTCAGGATTGTTAATGATGCGCCGGTTCATCTTAGGTTGACCGTAGACTTTATTCATCAGGAAAGCACAGAGTTCGCAGAATCCCTCCTTGAATTTCACCGACAAAACATCGGGATAGTACTCCTGCATATAATCATGCCCGAGTTCATGAGCAAATACTTCGATCAATTTTTTCTTTGGAGTATTGTTCAGGAAGAAAATCGAATAGGACACATTTTCCCGGAAAGTTTCGGTTTCCTGCCTATTGCCAGTCAAGGTAAATTTATTCTTAACAGTGGTTTTTACAATCGCCTCAAACATAAACAGTCCCAACTCAATGCCATGGGAATATCCCGGCGAACGGCGCTGCATCGCCTGAACATCAACCATTCTAAGCTTGATCCGGTGATTCGTTGAAAAACCGAGGCGCTGCCCCATTTTTTTCCTGACATCATTAAAAATCTTCACCGCCTCATCCATATTGGTAACCGCGGTTTTGGCACACTCACGGCAAATGTACCTTCCGTCTTCCAATTTGTACCCCTTATATGCCGGAACCAGACAGGAAAAACATTTGGGAAGTCTAGCACAATCTTCGCAGAAAAACATATCATCGGTTGACTTGAAAACAATTCCGCTACGGACATGTCTGCCGCATCCACGACATACAGGCCAGTATTTTTTTATGCATTCCGTACAATATGCTTTACCGTCACGACGATAATATCTCCCCTTCAAAAGCGTCCCGCAATCGGCACATTTCGGCAGAGTCTTCATGTAACAGGCACGACTGCAGTAAGCTTTCCCGTTAACATTAATATATTTGCCCCTGATTTTACGTCCGCATTGTGCGCAATTTAAAGCCCGGGCGGCAACCGCACAGAAAAAAACAGAGAACACTAGAAACAACTTAAAACAAATATTAGACACTTATAAAATCCTCAAAATCTGGTATATTCATATTTCTTATTATAAAACAAAAATAAAAAAAATGTAAATTTCAGACATGAAATTTTAATAAAAAGCGTCAAAAAATGCTGTCATTTATATTTAATTTGTCTTATGCCCTCCTTGAAAACCCCAATGCTGAAGCTATATTTAGAGAAGGGTTCCGTACAATAAAACGATTGATATTTCAGAATAACAACATGCAACAACAGACAAATAGAGTCGAATCAACACTGGAAATCCAGAATGAACTAGGGCTTCACGCCAGACCGGCAACACTCTTTGTTCAACTGGCTGCCGGGTTTGCATCTGAAATAATGGTTGAAAAGGACGGAGAATCGGTCAACGGCAAAAGCCTCATGGGTTTATTGATGCTGTCAGCCGGTAAAGGCACCAAAATTAATGTATCCGCCGAAGGAGATGACTGCCATACAGCAATAAAGGCAATTGAAGAGCTGGTCAACAGTAAATTTCAGGAAGAAGGATAGTTTTCCATGGCCGAAGAACACAAAGAGATGATTCTTCACGGTATTGCCGCCTCACCGGGTATTGCAATCGGTGAAGTGCTCATTGTAAACAGTTTTTATACCTCGTTTCAGGAACCCGACATCAAAACAGCTGATCCCGAAAAGCTTGATGAAGAAATCGAGTTATTCAATAAAGCCCTTGACGTTACCCGTAAAGAACTGCAGGAAATGCAGAAACGTATCCAGAAGGAACTCGACGAAAAGGAAGCCAGTATCTTCGATGCCCACCTGTTGATCGTTGATGACCAAATGATTCTAAGTGAAGTTGAGTTGCTGGTAAAAACCCAGAACATGTCTGCGTCCTATGCATTCTATTCAACGATCAACCGTTATGTTAACGCTTTATCAACAATGCCCGACTCGTATATTCGTGAACGTGCTGACGATATCAAAGATGTAGCGTCACGTATTCTCTCCAACCTCCACGGCACCAAACGACCTATTTTGGATAATCTCGGAAGCCCGAAGATCGTTATTGCCCATGACCTCACTCCATCTGCAACAGCTCTGCTTGACCGTGAAAACGTTCAGGCTTTCGCCGTTGGAACCGGCAGCCAGACCTCCCATACCGCGATTCTTGCGAGGTCAATGAAGATTCCTGCAGTGGTGGGAGTAAAAGATATCAGCATGCAGCTGAAAAACGGCGACAGAGTAATTGTTGACGGTTATGTGGGAACAACGATTCTCAATCCAACAGAAAGCACAATCAAACTTTACCATCAGAAGGCAAGCCAGGAAGAAAAGCTTTATGCCGAGTTGATTCATGAAAGCAGACTCCGTCCGGAAACAGTCGATGGTTTCTGTATCCAGTTGGCGGCTAATGTCGACAACATAGAAGATGTGAAGTCGGCAAAGCGATTCGGGGCTGCTGGAGTAGGCTTGTTTCGAACGGAATACTTGTTTATAAACCGAACCAAGGTTCCTACCGAAGATGAACAATTTGAAATTTACCGTGAAATGATTGCCAGCATGAACGGGCATCCAGTCACAATAAGAACGCTGGATATTGGCGGTGACAAACTGGCTGAAACCTTAATAGCCCTGGCGGAACCCAATCCGTTTCTGGGCCTAAGAGCCGTAAGACTATGTTTAAGAGAACGTCCGGACCTGATTCGCACCCAGTTGCGGGCAATGTTGAGGGCCAGTGTTTTCGGCAACTTAAAAATTCTGTTTCCAATGATTACTTCAACCGCTGAAGTTGAGTCATTATTGCAGATCATTAGTGAATTAAAGGCCCAGTTAAAGAGAGAAAAAATCGGTTTTAAAGATGATATAGAAGTCGGAATCATGATTGAAACTCCGGCAGCGGCCCTAATGTCGGAAGCCCTGGCGGAACTCGTCGACTTTTTCAGTATCGGCTCAAACGACCTGATCCAGTATACGCTGGCAGTGGACCGGAGCAACGAGAAAGTGGCATATCTGTATCAGCCGACCCATCCGGCCGTGCTGTATCTTATACACCGCACTGTAGTAGCTGCACGACGCAAAAATATCTGGGTAAGTGTTTGCGGAGAAATGGCGGGAGCACCGCAATATATTCCTTTACTGGTGGGACTTGGTGTACACGAACTAAGCATGAGTCCAATTTCTCTTGGAACAATCAGGCGCACCATTCGTAAAATGAAAATGCATAAGGCAGAAGAGATTGCTCATCGCGCCCTGAATTGCACCAGAGCGTCAGAAGCCCTTGAGCAGTCGCAGGAATACCTCAAAGAGGTGATTCCCGATATTCTTAAGTTGACAACTAAGGGAATTTAGTTTTAAAGTTTAAACTTTAAAGTTTTAAGTAAATGAACCGCCTCGGGCAAAGCCTGCGAGATATCGGAAACGCTCTTGACAGAATCATTACTTATGAGGAAATTTCCCTGGTATATTTTATCTTTTTTACCACTTAAAACTTAATCACTTAAAACTTTGATCATGCAGAACGAAATAAAAATCAACGAACAGTTTTCCAACGAAAACACATCCCATGGCTGCGGCCGGCTGGCTTGCGGTTGCTTCATCCTCGGCAATCTAATCGTTCTTGCTCTGATCATCCTGACCGGATGGACTATTTATAAATCCGGAAAGGGCATTCTGGGATTCTTCAAGTTTGAGAAAAATACTTCTATGACAACCGGTTTCCAGCAATTTATCGCCAAGAGCGTAAAAGTGAATAAATTGATGCTGCTGGAAACCAGCACCAACGAAATCATTACCCGGAAACTGCATGAATCGTATAAAATTCCACTGACCGGCAAAGAGGTTTCCGGGGATGCCTCCGTGACAATAAGCTGTCCGGTTCATTTTACCTACTACGTTGACCTGAAAGGACATTGGAGATTGACCAGGACAGAAAACACTCTCCTTGTAGAAGCTCCGAGGATTCAAATAGCACGTCCAGCCATAGAAGTCGGACAAATAAAACGAAAAATAGACAGCGGCTGGCTGGTATTCGGAGAAAAAGCTGCCCTGGAACAGCTTGAAAAAGAATTAACCGTGCAACTTCGTGCTCGCGCAATGCTGCCGGAAAACATCGCGAAAGTAAGAAAAAAATGTGCGGAATCCCTTTGCGATTATGTTAAAATCTGGCTATCAAATTCTTCCGATAAGACCAGAGAAATAATCATCATATTCCGCAATGACAGCAGCGCGGTATTTCCCTTCACTTCTCCTGCTCAAAGAGACAAGCGCTAGTGTCCAGTCAACGCTGTAATTTCGTAAAAATTGCGAAGATTTTGAGATTGATTCGTATTCTGAAAGACCGCCGATACCGAGGTATCGAAGGTTCTTGAAGGGTACGAAGTCAAGTTCAAAAGATCGCAACTGGAGTTTGAAGTAGCACTAATGCCGTTTATGTTTCAGCGGCTCCATATGGATTGTAGCGAAAATATTAAATTCTTTTCTCAGCGCTCTTTCAATGGCGACTGTATACTCATGCGCCTCATCAAGCGGCATTTCGCCGGGAAGCTTGAGATGAAACGTGATTTCCTTGTGACCGCCGTAATCATGCAGGTGAAAATGGTGGACATATATTTCTCCATCGCAATAACGGTGGCAGATTGCTTTAATCTGCTCAATCGTCTCTTTGGTCGGCACGTTCCCGAGAATAGGGTCAACCGCATGGCGGACAATATCCCATGCGGCATAAAGCAAAACCGTGGCAACAACGATACCAAGAGCACCGTCAATCCACCAGAACCGGCTGCCGAAAAAGATCGCGATAATAATGATCAATGAGGTAATCGCGTCACTGCGATGATGCCAGCCATCAGCGGTAAGTATATTCAAATTATATTTCTTGCCGACTCGAATCGAATACTGCGCCATCGCTTCTTTCAGTACAACAGACAGTGCCATTACCCAGTAGGCGGCAGCATCGAATTCTGTGGGCTTTCCCCCCTTGAGCTTCTGAATGCCTTCCCAGAAAAACTCCATTGAGATCAATGCCAGCAATACCCCGATGATCAGTGCGGCAATCGTTTCGGCCCGGCCATGGCCGTAGGGATGCTCTTCATCCGCCGGTTTTCGTGAAATCTTCACTCCGGCAATAACGATAATTGATGAGATCGAGTCAGACAGCGTATGCCAGGCATCTGCCATAATCGCCACGGACCGGGTTGTTACCCCCACCCAAACCTTTACCGCAAACAGAAGGATATTCAGGCAGACCGATAACCACCCCTCAAGCTCCGCGTGAAAATTTGCGCGTTTCTGTATTTCGTCAATTTCATTCATCCCATTATTATATTAGTCATGTCCTCAAAAAACAAATTCCATACAATATTTCCGGTATAGTTTTTAATTAGGAACACATAACAATTTCATCTACAGTAATGCGTCACTGATTTTAGTAAAAATAAAGAAAAGTGCTTGATAAAAAATTATTCTCTTTTATAAAACTTATCATTAATCACGAGATTTCATCTTTATATGAAAAAAACAATGGCATATTACCGATTAACAGCAACAAAATAAAAAAAACATATAATACCACCTTGACATAGCGCGTGCTATAAGATATAATAACCAGTATCATATAGCACGTGCTATATATCAAAAAAAACATATAAAACAAGAAACTAGCATGAGTACAACTACAATAAAAAAGAAAGAACGCGTAACCATTAAACATGTTGCAACTCATGCAGGTGTTTCAAGAGCGGCTGTATACGCTGTGTTGAATAAAAACAATTCGACAAATATTGGAATTAGTGAGGCTACAAGACAAAAAGTAACGTCTGCGATTTCTGAACTCGGATATATTCCCAATGAACCAGCAAGAACATTGGCATCAGGAGTAAGTAAAACGATAGGAATGATCCTTCAGGATTCCGATACAGAAATGGCAAGGCATTTGTGTGAAAGTGTCTGGGATAAATTTTTAGCACGCGGTTATATGGTTATTCCTACATATTCATCTGGTGATGAGGAAAAAGAGCGAAAGCTTCTGATTAACTTTTTGTCTAAGAATATAGATTGCCTGATCTTAGCTCGGCTCAGACCTTCAGCTAATCAAGATGTTATGAAACAGTATGAGGATTTTGGGATACCAGTGATCAATATTTCAAAAGATATTGCTTTTAATGAAAAACGAGTGATGGAGTTGGCTGTTGATCATGCCGTTAAAATTGGTGCTGAGTCTGTCGGGTATCTGGGTTTCAATAAAAACTTATTATTTTCCAGTCGTGAAAGACTGGCTAATATGCATACTCAAGTCGAGAAACATTCTGGCTTGGTATTTAATTATACTAAGGAGATTTCCAGTTTTGATGAGTGCAAAGTTTTTGCGTCAAATTTGAGTGAGAAGAAAGAACGTCCAGATGTAATTGTGTGCTATAACGACAGGCTTGCCGGAATGCTTATTGTATGCCTTCAGCTTGTAGGCTTGAACGTTCCTGAAGACATCGGAGTAATAGGTATAGATGGTGTAATTGATCCATTTCTACCGGTCAAGCTGACATCCGTCTCTTTACCAATTATTGCAATGGCAGAAGCAATATGGAGTATGTTCGATTCGCATTGTCAGAATCATAGTAGATGCCTTATTGAACCAGAACTTATTATAGGACAATCAACTAAATAAAAAGGGAGATATCAAATGCGTAAAATCAACTTCACACTAATAGAGCTCTTGATCGTTATTGCGATTATTGCAATTTTAGCTTCATTGCTACTGCCGGCATTAGGCAGAGCAAGAGAGTCGGCAAAAAGAATCAATTGTATTGGAAATCTTAAACAAATCGAACTTGCTCAAGCAGGATATAGTGATAGTTACAACGATTATATTACTCCAGGGATTCAGTATCCTGGATATATTGTTTGGCCAGTCAACCTGGCCCCTCTGATGGGCAGTGATGTTAACGGAAAGGTTTTTCTGTGTCCATCATCAAACACCACAAACAGTAAGTCTATGAAAAGTTTTGTTGGCTATAATTCTTTCAAGTTTGGAGAAAATGCCAGACTTAGCTATGCTCAGAACGTATTTCTATCACAGCAACGTACTTCTCGACCTTATAATAAACGTGTAAAATTCAAACGTTCTTCACGTACCGTCTTGAATATTGACGGCAATATGCCGAAAGCTCCGGATGAAGGACTGGTGGCTTATTATACTTATACGTTGCTTCCCACGGAAGTCAGCGGGGGTAAAGCATTTTATGGAACGAATTACGGGCATATCGGGGGAGTCAATATTGGTTTTCTTGATGGACATGCCGAATCTGTTAATAAAGCTACAATGCGTAAAGCCAGAGCAAATAAAAGCAATTCATTCTGGGGACGTCTGGGATTTTGCTGGACTTCTTCTGACAATAACTAACAAATTGAAATTCCAGGAGATCAAACGTGAAATTTATCTGTAGAATATTGACTTTTACTATCCTAATATTAACTGTTCTTCCGTTGCATGCGGCTAATCTAATATGGAAAGAAGGAGAGGACATTTCATCAAGTAATTTTGTACCGGGGCCTGCGGTCTTATCTGACGGTAATGCTGCCGGTGCATCCGCTGGTATGTATCTGAAGCATGCACATGCTGACAAACCGGAGAAAAAGACGGTTAGATTTGCTGAATATAAGTTTAACATCAAAAATCCCGGCACTTATCGACTCTGGATTGCCTCCACTCCGTTGGTTGTTTCGTGGGCATCAACTTATTCGATTCGTTGGAGCGATCAAAATAAACGCATTGAGATGGGTGGGAAAAAATATAGGGGAACTCCCTACGGACGTGGTAAAAATGAACAGTTTTTTTTCTGGCACAGCGCTGGCAAGCATTTCTTTTCCAAGCCTGGAGTTTACACTTTGCGAATTGAAGCTGGAGCTCCGCGAAAATCCGATTCAAAAACCATTGTATTTATTGATGCTCTGGTATTGACTGATGATATGAGCTATCTGCCCGAAGGTAATAATCCATCGGGTGCTCCTGGACATGGACTTCGCAGATTGCCGAAGAATACCATGATCTGGCGTGAATGTGAGTTGCCAGATAACAGTAATCTTTCGGCAAAAGCTAACGTTCCTTTTTTGAATTCAAAGGGACAAGGAGCTTCCGGCGGAATGTATTTGAACATAAACAAAAAAGTAGGTAAGGAGCACGATCCTACTGTCTTTTATACTCAATATAATCTTGATATTCCAGCTCCGGGATTGTATCATGTATGGGTGGCATCGACCCCCTTAAATGTAGGTTGGGCTTCTCCTTATTCTATACAATGGGATAAAGACGCACTAATTGACCTCGCCGGACGAAAAGCTTCATCTTCTCCTTATGGGTTGAAGTGGCCGTATAACTATTTTTCCTGGACCAAAGCGGGAGTAAAAGTGTTTGCCCATGCCGGAAAACATACGCTACGAATTATTGCAGATCGTCCACGAGGTAAAACTGACAACATTAGAGTTTTTCTGGATGCAGTTGCATTGACCGCTGATCCAGCTTGGCAGCCGAGAGGAAACCGTCCGCGGGGTTCGACTTGGAAAGGGTTGCCCAAAGCATCCAATCCACAAGAGGCTGATAAGAATTTCAGAAAAATGATGTATGATCTTCAGATGCTGACTTATCCAGAAAAATTAAAAAATACCAATGAACAGTGGAGCCGGGAAACCACCGAAGAGGTTCTTCGTAAAATGCAAAAACGTCCATTGCCGTCTGCTAAGTCGGTTGCTGCAAGAAAAAGACTTCGGTTTGGTCTGCATGGCATCGAAAAACCATTTGTATCGGTAGGAAGGGATGAACAGCGTACCCGGGCCGCAATGGATCTTCTGGCACGGGCTGGTGTAGAGTTCCTGAGAACAGCAGAACCTTGCTGGCATCGGTTGGGAGGCAATCCCGGTACGTTGAATTTTAAACAGCTTGACTATGAGATGTCGTTGGCCAAAAAGCACGGAATGAAACTTATGATGACGATTGGCTTTGCTCCGGCACAATATGGAAAAGGACACGGTAATAAGCTTGCTGCCTGCAAGGAGGAATACTATCCGCTTTATCGCGATTATCTCAGAGCGTTGTTTAAGCATGTTCCTGCAGATATGATACATTCTATTGAGTTGGAAAATGAAGTTGATGCATCGCATGTCTGGTGGGTTGGCGACAGCACACCGGAAGATTATGTAGCTGAGGCAAAAATGTCGCGTGAAGAGATTGATCGTGCATATCCGGGTAAACATATTCCGTTTCTGGGCTTTGGCGCAACGTGGTCAAGTATTGAACGTGACCGTAAAAAGGGTCGTGGACGTGCCTGGGTTGAACGTACTTTTGATGGTGGAATCGACAAATATTTTGATGGTTATTCGCTTCATTATACTTGGAGTCCCAAAAAGTGGCAATTTGCGGACTGGATGCGTTCAGAACGAGAAAAGCGGGGATATGCCGACAAGCCGTTGCATAATAGCGAAGAATCCTGTTATGGTCACCCCGGTGACATTATGAAGCTGTTTGCTCGCGATCTGTTTTTGCAGAATCTGGAGAGCGTCACCTATTTTCTGGCAAGGGATTTTCAAGAAGTTAGTAACTTGCTTTATTCCGGTCTCTTTGATTTGAATTGGCAACCTAAGCTGAGACTTTTGGCTTATGCTGCTTCTACAGACGCAATGCGTGGTCGTAGTCTTGTTGGAATGGCTGATCCAGCTAATGGACTTGAGGCTTATGTGCTGGAAAGGGATTCCGATGATGCTCACGGTCCTCGTTATTCCATTGTTGCCTGGGCTCTTGACCGTAAAGAACAGGGAATGGGCTCGGTATCTCGAAAACTCGTTGTGAAAACTGACGGATGGCGTGGAGTAAAAGAAGTTGTAACATGGCGGCTCGACTCCGTTCAGCCCGCCGCAGATGGTTCTATTTCAGTTTCAAATGAACCATTAGTTGTCTATGCAGACCAACTGCCTGATTGGAAATTGCTGACCGTCCAACAATGGCGAGACCGTAAGGCTGCTGTTGCAGTAGTGGGGCAGGATGCTGGAATCCTGCCAGGTCAGGCTCTTCCTGACGGCAGATAAATAGAACTATCAATTAATCCACTATCTGGTAGAATATTTCAGCTGATCAATCTGATCAGCTGAATGCCCCCTCCCCGGAAAAACTCTATTGTAATCAACACGGCAATCATTCCAACCCAGAAGATCGCCTCAAAAAACAAATTTCATACAATATTTCCGATATAGTTTTTATTTAGTAAAACATAATAATATTGTTTATCTTTAATAAAAAAACGGTTAGAGTCTTGAGATTTTCTTTTATTTCGTTTATACTTATTAAGATAGTAGTTTAATAAGTTTTACTCGCGGGGGCCCAACAAATGGATAATTGTGCAAAAAAAACCGTACTCGTTGTCGATGACGCATCGGAGGATATTGATATTCTCGTCAACATTCTTTCGACCGATTATCAGGTCAAAGTAGCTCTTAATGGACAGAAAGCTCTACAATTTCTTTCAGAAAAATCTCAACCGGACCTGGTTCTTCTTGACATTCTGATGCCGGGAATTGACGGCTACAAAGTATGTGAAGCAATTAAAGCAGATAAAAAACTTCAGGATATCCCTGTCATTTTCATCAGTGCCCTTGATAACCTGAACGATATTATTCATGGTTTTGAGGCCGGCGGCGTTGATTATATTACCAAACCGTTCCAACCGGAAGAAGTCCGCGCCCGGGTAACTACCCATATTCAAATCAAGGAATACCAGCATCAACTGGAAATTCAGAACAGACAGTTGGAGGACAACTACCGGACCCTGCAAGACTTGGAAAAACAACGTGACAACCTTACTCACATGATTGTTCATGACATGCGTACCCCTCTTCAAACCGTCATGGGATATCTTGAACTGCTCAAATATAATGAAAACCTTGATGATGAAGATACCATGTACATTCACAAAATGCGTGAATGCTGTGACGGACTGGCGGATATGGTAAATTCCCTGCTTGACGTATCCAGGCTCGAAAGCAATAAGATTCCGTTGCAGTTCGAGCAAATCAATCTCAGTGATATGCTTAACAAAGTTGTTACTGACTTCTGCCGTCCGGAAGGTTCGGCCCGGATTATTACTGATATCGCCCCTTGCGATGCCACTCTTACTGCCGATCCGCTGCTGATTGAACGTATTGTAATAAATCTCTTGTCAAATGCCTGCAAGTTCACTCCGCAGGAAGGACTTATTACTTTATCAATGAATCATGACACCAACCATTTTTCAATTTCGGTTGCCGACACCGGCGAAGGAATTTCTCCTGACGAACACACTAAAATTTTCGAAAAATTTGAACAAGCAGTACTACGCAAGAAACGCCATAAATATTCTTCCGGGCTGGGACTAACATTCTGTAAACTGGCTGTAGAGGCTCATGGTGGAACGATTCGCGTAGAAAGTTCTCCAGGGCATGGCAGTAAATTTACTTTTGAATTGCCAACAAATCAACAATAATGATTCCGGAAGCAACTTATGGCAGATACCTTATCTAAATCAACCATATTAATTGTCGATGACTCTCCGGAAAACATTGACGTATTGATCGGTATTTTATCAGACAAGAATTATAAGCTCAAAGCCGCCACCAACGGAGAAAAAGCACTGAAAATCGCTTTTTCCGATACCCCGCCTGACCTGATTTTGTTAGATATCATGATGCCGGGAATGAATGGCTATGAGGTTTGCAGAAGACTTAAAGATAATTCTGACACTCAGCCTATCCCGGTTATCTTCATCAGTGCTCTGAACGCTACAGGCGACATCGTCCAGGGCTTCAACAGCGGCGGAGCTGATTATATTACTAAGCCTTTTCAGCCGCAGGAAGTCTGCGCCAGAGTTGAAACCCACCTGCAGAACCGGGAGTATCAACTTAAACTTGAACAGAAAAATGCAGAGCTGGAAAAAAATTATTGCTGTCTTAAAGAACTGGAAAACCAAAGAGATAATCTGACTGGAATGATTGTTCACGATATGCGCAGTCCTCTCCAAATCATCAGTGGTTTTATTCAGTTACTTCAGACTTTTTCCGAAAATGAAATCTGTGAACAAGCCCGTGAACATATTGCGGTCATGGGCAAATCCAGCGAAAATCTTATTGAAATGGTTAGTTCACTGCTCGACATATCAAGACTCGAAAGCAATCAAATGCCGTTGGAACTGGAACCGACCGATATCAACTCTATTGTCTCTAAAGTTCTAGCCAACTACGAAGGGCTAGAAAATATCCCCTGCTTGAAAACAAATTTCAAGACAAATAACGTGAAAGTTTCGGCAGACCCGGTTATTATTGAACGGGTCATTAACAACCTCCTAGGCAATGCATGTAAATTCACTCCGTTAAACGGTTCAATCACCATTTCCGTTGACCATGAAGATTCATCCATCAAAGTGGGCATCACTGATACCGGCTGCGGCATTCCTCCCGAACATCAGACAAAGATCTTTGAAAAGTTCGGTCAGGTTGAGCTACGTGAACAAAAACATAAATACTCCACCGGACTTGGGTTGACGTTCTGTAAACTGGCAGTAGAAGCCCATGGTGGAACGATCGGAGTTGACAGCTCCCCCGGACAAGGAAGCACGTTCTGGTTTGCGTTGCCGCTGGAAAACGTTAAATAGGTCTTGAATCATCCTGAAGGAAGTGTATATTAACCAGAATCAGGTTAATTAATAATGATAATGGGCTTTTTCTGATGGTTAAATTCAGATTTGTACAATTTTTAAATATTACCATTAATACTATCGGCATTATTTGCGGGTTTTTTCATTCTGCAGTGAAAAGGCCCGTTATCCATTTCTGATTCTGCAGTAAATCTTTTCCTTTTTGTCAGTTTTGCGTTATTTCCGCAGTATAGCCATATTGTCTTCATGGCACCAACGCAAAAGATTATTATATTAATTCAGGATTGTAAAAACGACGGTTGTAAGCCGTCATGAGATTGAAAAATGAGAAAAAATGTTGAGATACTAGATACCACGTTACGCGATGGGGAGCAGACTCCCGGAGTGTCGTATACACCTCAGGAAAAGCTTCAGGTGGCCAACCTTCTGCTGGATAAACTCGGAGTCGACCGGATTGAGGTGGGTTCTGCAAGAGTTTCTGAAGGTGAACACGAAGGTGTCAAAAATATCATACAGTGGGCCGACAAAAAGTCGTGGGCTGACCGAATCGAAATCCTCGGCTTTTGCGATGGCGGAAAATCCATTGACTGGATAAAAAATGCCGGAGCAAAAGTAATAAACCTGCTGACCAAAGGCTCAGAAAGACATTGCAGGGTTCAGCTTCGCAAAACCCCGCAGGAGCATTTCAGCCAGGTCGCAAAGGAAATTGATTATGCAGTAAGTCAAGGACTAAAGGTTAATGTATATCTGGAAGACTGGTCCGGCGGCATGCGGGACAGCCTGGCTTATGTTTTTGAATTTATCTCAGTTCTGGAACAGCACGATGTTGCCAGAATCATGTTGCCGGATACCCTGGGCATATTATCGCCAAGTGAAATTGTCCGTTACCTCGACTGGCTCTATGCTGTCAATCCAAATCTGGAACTGGACTTCCATGGGCACAATGATTACGGTCTGGTAACAGCGAATTCCCTTGCCGCGGTGAAATGCGGCATCGGCGGAGTCCATACGACCGTCAACGGCTTGGGCGAACGTACTGGAAACCAGAATCTCTTTGAAATCGTTGCGGCGATCCATGACATGACCGACCGCAAAACGAAAGTCAAAGAAAAAATGTTTGATTACGCTTCACGCACCGTTCAAATGCTGTCCGGCAAGCGTGTCGCCGCCAACGCTCCGATTATCGGAGCCGACGTATTTACCCAGACATGCGGTGTTCACGCCGATGGAGACAAGAAAGGCAATCTCTACGCCAACCCTTTGTTGCCGGAACGCTTTAGCAGAAAACGTAAATACGCTCTTGGAAAACTGAGCGGCAAAGCATCCATTGACCAGAATGTCGAAGAAATGGGGCTTCAATTATCGCCGGAAATCAGAGATAAAGTACTGAAAGAAGTTATCCGCCTCGGTGATAAGAAAAAGAATATAACACCGGAAGATTTACCGTTTATCATTGCTGATATAATGAAATCACCCGATGAAAAACGGGTACGGGTCATTAACTACAGCGTAACCAACAGCAAAGGCATCATGCCTTCTGCAGAAGTCACGCTTGAGTATGAAGGGAAAAGTTATACCGACAAATCCAACGGTGACGGTGGGTACGACGCCTTTGTCAAAGCGATTCGTAAAATCATGAAAAGCCTTGGCGCAAAAATGCCTCGACTGCTTGATTACGAAGTGCGTATTCCCCCAGGCGGTAAAACCGACGCTCTTGTTGAAGCCACCATTTCATGGGAAACCGACACCCCGGTTCCTATGGTGACGATCGGCGTAGACTCCGACCAGTTGGTTGCCGCAATTGAGGCAACTGAAAAAATGCTAAACCTTGTTCTGAGAAAAAATAACTCATGCAGCTAAACCAAATAACGGTATCGCAATTCGATCGCGTGACCGCCGCCGAAGTGCTCGACGACGGCAACGCGGTATTGTTTGTTCGTGATGAAGATAAAATATCGGAACAAACCATTCCGTTCCGTCCATTCATTGTTCTAACTTCTCCCGAACTGCTGAATGGACTGGATGGTGAATTCGAAATACAGGCTTTCGAAGGAAATGCGCCATTCGCTTATCTGGCTTCTTTTCCGAATACCGGGGCATACTATGACGCATTGAAATTTCTAAAGGCATCCACCGGATTTAATCCGTCGGCGCCAAGCGCTCCCTATATGGTGATCAGCGATCTGTTCCAGCAGTTGTTTGTTTCAGAACATTTTCGTCTGTTTCGGGGACTTGAACTGAATAATATTCGCCGCCTGCAATTCGACATTGAAACCATCACTGCCGAGGGCTATGAGTTTTCAAATCCCAAACGCGCGGAAGACCAGATCGTAATCATTACCATGTGCGACAACACCGGTTGGGAGAAAGTCATTTCCCAGGATACTATGACCGAAAAAGAGCTGCTTCAGGAATTTGTCGATACGATTGCGGAAAGAGATCCCGATGTGCTTGAGGGACATAATATTTTCCGCTTTGACCTGCCTTATATAGAAACCAGGGCAAAACGTCATAAAGTGAAACTGAATCTCGGTCGCCGCGGACTTCCGCTAAAAAAACGCAATTCCCGTTTCAGCGCTGCCGAACGTACGATTAATTACACAAGGTATGATGCTTTTGGGCGTCACTTTGTAGATACATATCACCTGACAATCTTTTACGATATCAGTCATCGCAACCTTGATAGTTATGGTTTGAAATATGTGGCGAAACATTTTGGCGTCGCTGCTGAAAACCGTACGTATATTGCGGGAGAAAAAATCAGTGAAAGCTGGGAAAACGACCGCCCAAACCTGCTGGCTTACGCTTTGGACGACGTTCGTGAAACCCGGGCGATTTCAGAGATACTATCCCCCAGTTACTTTTACCAGTCACAGTTGATTCCAATGAAATACCAGGACTGCATTGTCCGCGGCAACGCAACCCGAATAAACGCCTTGCTTACTGCTGAATATATCAATCGCGGACACAGCATCCCATACCCAGAGCCTCCGACCAACTTTTCCGGAGCTCTCACCAAGGCATTTAAATCCGGCGTATTCAAGAATATCTGGCACTGTGACGTGCGCTCACTTTACCCATCAATTATCCTGGCTGAAAAAATGTGTCCGTCACGTGATACGATCGGAATATACCCCGAACTGCTCGACAAACTGCGTACGTTCAGACTACAAGCCAAAGACTCGGAGAAGTCCGCTCCTGACCGCAAGCAGAAGGATTTTTTCAATGCCCTTCAAACTACTTTTAAGATCCTGATCAACTCGTTCTACGGTTACCTCGGATTCTCGCAGGGAAATTTCAATGATTACGCAACCGCCGAAAATGTCACCGCACGCGGACGGGAAATTCTAACCATGATGCTGGACTTCCTGAATAATTCGGGGGCAACTGTACTTGAAATGGACACCGATGGTATCTACTTCCAGCCTCCTGACGGGGAAACGGACCCGGATACTATGGAAAAGAAAATACAAGCAATTCTTCCAGACGGAATAGAAGTGGAACTTGACTCCACCTACCCTGCCATGTTCTCCTATAAAAGCAAGAATTACGCCCTGCTCAACGACAACGGCGAAATTACGGTTACCGGAGCTGCGTTAAAATCTCGCGGTATTGAGCCGTTTCAACGGGATTATATTCATCGACTGCTTACCCTGCTACTGACCAGCCGGGAAGCCGAAATCGAGAACCTGACCGAAGAGTATCGTTCTGCCATTGAAACCCGGCAGATGCCACTGGATAAACTGGCAAAAACAGAAGTTCTCAACGACTCCATTGATTCCTACAAAAAGAAACAAGCCTCTGGGAAAGGACGCCGCAGCGCAGCATATGAACTTGCTTCGGCTTCAAACCGCGACTATCAGCGTGGCGACCAGGTATCATATTATATCACCGGAACCAAGAAAAGAGTATCTGTTGTCGATAACAGCTGCCTTCTGGCGGAAGCACCCGATGAGAGAAATGAAAACACTGTCTATTACCTTGGAAAACTCGATGAACTTCATCAAAAGTTCAGTGATTTCATCCCGGATGATAGCGGCAGGCAAATGACCTTTGACCTTATTTAAAAACAAAAACATAAGTTTGTTTCTTTTCTCTATAAATTAATTAAGTTTCTCACCGAAAACACCTAACATAATAACGACACAAGTTAATTTGTTACAATTTTTGTGATTTTTTAAAAAAGTTGAGAACAACATACTTGACAACAATGATTATCGCCCATATAATCATTATTGTATGGGGTGTCATACATTCTTCTTTTGCAGTAATTTAACAAACAGGAGGCTTATATGAAATTTCTATGTCATACATGTGGAAATTCTCGCGAAACCCGAAGGGTAAAACAAGCTCCTGCTTCAGATAAATGCGACATTTGTGGAGATAAATATGTGGTAAGCGATACCAGTCAGCTATTAAAAATACCCCAATATACTCCGCCACAGCCAGAAATACATCACAACAAACACATCTTCTGTAAACATGACAACAAAGTTTTTTTCTTTTTTCATTCAAACTTGGAAAAATACATATTTTTTTCAGTTACCTTGATTGGCACCATCGTCTTAACTGCAGTAATTGTTTCAAAGGCCCTCACTTTCTTGCATCATTAATTTTAGTTAATGTGCCAAAAGTTGTGATGGTAAGCGGTAGGACTTGTTTATTGCCAGGATAAGAATAGATGGGTTAATGCCCAAAAGCAAGTTAAAACAAAAATATTATTTACGTGGCGGTTGGTGTTTGGACGTGAGCCGTAGCTTGCGATCTCCGAGCGCAAATAGCAATTTTGCTGTTATCGTGTAGATTAATGCCTAATCTTTTAAAGTCACGAATAATTTGAGTATAGATGGTTTCTGAGAATCCGTGTCTACGGCGTTTGTGGCAGACGTGCTTTATGCGCTCGGAGATCGCATGCTACCCAGAAAAATCATTTTGCAATGTAATCGCAGTAAGCATGATTTTTCGTTGTATCACAAAATTTGGCACATTAACTAATTTTTTTGATCTCCCTTTATCCAATGTAGGCATTGTCCGTATGTAAGTTTTTTTTGCCATCATTTGGGGGACGGATAAAAGTTACTGCGGGATAAATACAGCAACACCATATACTGATTGGGGATATTCAAATTTTAATTTTAAGGGCGTTCCACGCTTAAAACTCAACAGTGACAGGTCAAACTCCACTCTTATCTTAATTCTATCTTCAGAAAGCCTTTTCCAGGATATTTTAACTCCAGGCTTGACAGGCAATTTTAGTTTATCCATATCAAGCGTCTTACTCCCCAGAATCGCAAACTCAAACTCACGAACAATATTATCCCGGGCATTAACCGGTACCTTCATTCTTGATGGAACTGCCCGAAGTTCATATCCCCATCGTCCTCTAAAGTTGAAAACCAGTGGCTGCCATCCTTCTGGAGCTTTTACCGGCAGCCTGACAGTAGTATTTATCAATTCTCCAATTCTGCCCTTCCCCATTTTTACAGCTAACTTCCATTTTCGAGAATCAATTGAAGTAAGTGATACTTTACAACGTTTTGAACCGCTGCCATATACCTTTGGGATTCCGAATACAACACTGTCCTGGTCAGCGACAAGTCTGAATTCCCGGAAATATCCTGTTTCCGGCAACGGGTGTCCAATATATTCGTGCGGCCCAGGAGTAACCTTTATCAATGGTTCCGCCACTCCTTTAACAGTGAGAACCAGAGGAGAGCTACTATTAGATCTAATGCTGATCAGCTTCTTAAAGACTCCGGAAACAGATCCCCGACGCAAATAAACCTTCAGGATAGCACTTTCGCCTGGAGAAATTGTCTGTGAACTAAGTTTTCCAGTCAAACAGGTACAGTTGGAATTGATTTTAGTAATATGGAGAACAGAATCCCCGGTATTTGTCAGAATAAAAATCGTGTTCTGAGCACGATTTGCCGGAAAACGACCAAGATCAACGGTATTATTCTTTACACCGGTAATCGCTTTACCATAGATGCCAGCGGAAAAAAACATAATTCCAACAACAATAATAGTGATCAAAAACTGTTTTACAAGGTCCATAAGTTTTTCAGGCACGTCCGGTCATCTCAAGGATCGCAGCCTTGAGATCGGGCAATAGAAAAGGTTTGCCGATAAATTTCACTTTATCATATTTGAGTAGTTCTTCTGTATTATCATTATATCCGCTGCAAACAACAATCGGAATATCAGGATTAATTTCCCTGACTTTATGAAGAACTTCCATCCCATGAATATCAGGCAGAAGCATATCAAGTAGAATTATTTCAGTATCAGGATTTTCCTCAAATGCCCGGATTCCTTCGCCCCCGGTGAGAGCACCAATGAACTCAGCTTTTTCAAGCCCCAGCCAGCGCTGATGAAAGATAAGCAACTCCTGCATATCTTCTATAACAAGTATTTTAAGTCCCTCTAGCTTTCTCATTACATTTTATTTCCCAACAATCATCGCAGAAAACGCCATATTCCCACATAAATATTTATGCGATACTATATGGTACCAATCTATTATTTACAAACCTATATACACATTATTGGTTCAATTTCAGGATAAAATATCAAACCAGATATTATTTATAACGACAATTCAGGGCATAATTTCAATGATATTGAAAAAAAAAGCATTTTTTTTACTTATTCGGTTTGATTTATCACCATCCAGGGTACATATTCAAAACCTGTCGAAAATGACAGTATGTGCACCCGTAGCTCAATTGGATAGAGCGTCTGGCTACGGACCAGAAGGTTTGGGGTTCGAGTCCCTTCGGGTGTACCATTTTCTTCTCAATAGTATTCCAAAGTTCCTCATAGTCTCTCATAGAAATAGTGAAGTAGTGAACACATAATGTGCTTCATAGAATGTGATTGGTTGTCTCGTCGTCGTTTTTTATTTTTGGGCTTCATATTTTTGATTATTCGCATTCGACGTCTGAAAAAAATCGAAAAAATCAGAGAAGTATCCCAAGTTGTAAATTAAACGCACGACTTTTTCTAGGTGACGTACGTTTAATCTGAAGAATGTGCAAATTTGCTATACAAGCGGCCTTCCATACCAGTAGGCCACCGACCGGTAATATGCTTCGCAATCATTTGCGTGACCGTGTTCAATAGATGCGTGCAGTGATTTCAGGAATGGAATCGGATCATTCATGTGAAAACGATACATCGAAAAACGACCGTCAACCTGATTTGTATCCGATTCGCGTCTATCGATATAGGTAACACCATATTCCGGACGACATTCAACTTTGCGGAAACCCCAGGCAAGGTTGAAATAATCTTCAGTTCCGGTGCCATGCAGCCGTGGCGGCCATGGTTCATCATCAATGACGAACATATCATCACCTTCCCACCATTTCCCGGCTCCTCCCGGACAGCACTTGATGCTCAGTCCGGTCCCAACATAGTGACCACGATAATTATTTATGTCCAGAAATACATAATTTTCATCCCATTCAAGGTTGGTAATAGTGGGATCCAAATCACCATGGGTTTGTCGTGGCTGCCCGGCCGGAGGTTGGGTTTGTTCCGAATTCAGAGTAGTGTGAAAATAAAGAGATGGTTCGGAGAATGCTTCGTAACGCTCCCAGTCAATGTAGTAATAGATAGCAATGTCATTGCTGTTTTTATTGCTGATTGAGATACTGGCCTGTTTGTCGAACGGCATTGGGAACAAACAGTTCAAACTCCCCGCATAAGGCGCACCGCGGTCAATCGGCTGTCTGCTCACTTGGATTGGGATTGAGTTGACATCAACAAGCATCCCATGACCAAATAGAAAAAAGTCAGATATGGGAACCTTTACCTGAGGATGAGCAGCATCATCGAAACGGATTAGCAATTCAATATTCCGATATGCTTCAAGAGAGGGACTCTTCTCAATAAGGTTAAAGGTCATCCAGATATGCCGAAAAATCCCCGGGCCGGTAAACGTTGGTATGGTATGTTCAGCCCCTGCTCCAATTACCACATTGTCGCCGTTGCCTCCAGTACGGTTATAGCTGCTTTCGCGCATGCGAACAAAATTCTTCTGTCTGTGAAGGTTTGTCAATAACATATTAACTCTCCGTTATAAAATTTGCATAAATCACACAAATGAGTAATAATATACTCACGATAAAAGTATTGAGAATGTATATTTCATTCTATTTTGTAAACGTTTTGACCATATGTATTTTACAATAATGGCATGCGTCAATAATACTGGATATACTGCATTTTCTGCCATGGAATGAATCAAAACCCTTACGCGTTTTAACCCCAACCTGGCAGAATACAAAGAAACAATTAACAACACAGGGAGTGTGCGCAAGAGCATATTTACTTTAATCAGGAGCTAATTTCTTCTTCCACTATTGGAAAAAGACGACTCTGAATATTAAAAGATATTTCTGTTATATTGTTCATATTAAGGTCTTTTTTTGACCTTAATATGAACTTTCTTTTTACCTATCCAAGCCTGATTTTAATTAAATACTTTTTAATTACCTCACGTTATAGTTTGAATTATTAATCTAACCAAATAATTCCAGCTATATCTTCTGGTACCGCAAAACTTATCGAATTTTTATCTATGTAATTAATCTTTAATGGCAGAAAAGCTTCAGATTTATCAATCGAAACAAAACAGGCTTTCTTTACTCTTTTTTCTTTGTTTTTCAATAAAGTATTCAAATTAACAACAACCTTTTCATTTCCACCTTTTTGGTTTCGTACATATGGCAACATCACCTTGCCACTCTTTGAAATAAATGCTTTCATTTCTACATTGCCATCAATTTGCAATCCAAGATTATCTTGATAAATACCTGTATAAAGTTCAGGGTCGAATTTTTTCTTAAAGAGAACGATTTTCTTATAAATATCGGGAATGGTATTGCCTTTTTTTACACCTCCATAAAAAATAGGAAGACCTGTCAAAAATGCCTCTTTTGCATATTTTTCGAGAGCTTTTGTCGAAGCTGGATTATAGCTTCCGACAAAATGAATTTGTTTAGGGAAGATATATCTCAATATTTCACTTGGTCGATCTCCATATACCAATAAACCATATGTTGCATATTGTTGCATTGCCGGATTAGGATGTTCTATTCCGACAGCCAGAAATGATTTCTTTTCACGTAACTTCTCAACTACATACTTACAGAACTCTACACTCCCAGCAACCCACTGACCATAATCGTGATGTCCAGTTGTATTACTGTAATCCAGATGAGCAGGTACAGCTCCAATTTGATCCAAATACAGAGATGAAACATCTGTAAGTACAACAACAGACTCTAAACTATTTACGAACATTTTAGCCCACTGAACTCCAGGGTAAGGTAAAGCCATTGGATGGTGACGGGCTGTGTGTTCTGTCATATAAACTAAATTATCCTTGCCACGTACAGCAAGCCCACGTCCATACACCTCAAATTCAGGAGTAACTCGGCTAAACATTAATGGATTAGTATATATACTGAAAATACTTGCCGGATTTTTAAAGATCAATTTCTGAAATACACTTCGCATTTTTCTAAGATCTTTAGGAATTAGTTGATAATTCAAAGGAAACCATCCTTCACTTCTTCTTGGTAACCAGCCACTTCCATGAAAAGCTTCAATCCCTGTGGATTGAGTAATTTTCTCTTGTCGCTTTTGATTTATTTTAACTATCTCATTTACTGACAAATCATTCATTTTCGGGGAACCAAATATACTGATAGCACGCGCCATTCCCCCAATCGACTTAAACCATTTAGGGATATATGCATTTCGGGCCCAGGATTCCCACCATTGCTTGAATCGCTTGGCAGCCATGTGCCAATCACCATTGTCACCAGCACCTATAACAAGACTAGGCGATTCCCATTTTCTTCCAGGATTGATTCTTGGATATTTTTCAAACCACAACACTCCTCCCTTATTCTCATTACGCCCCTGAAATATCACCCTTGTATCCAATAGTTTTTTATCTTTAAAAAAGCAATAAAACAAACTATCATCATCATATATAGTTACCCAATCAAATTTAAATGAAGGAGAAATAAGGCATTTGATATTCTTGATTTTTGCGCCTTTATAACGGTTTGCTCCTACAATCCATCTTGCATTTTTCCATTTTGAGTCCAGCCCTATTCCATTAAGTAATGACCAGCGGACCGAATCTATCGGTTCATTAGAAGTATTCGTAATCTCTACCGAAATTGAGACATCTGCATTATCTATATCGTATCGAAATGTTAGTTTTGCCATAAAACCATCTCCGGTACCACAACATAAAACACTTCTCCCACTCTTTTTCCACTGTAACCCCTTTATGAATTCACTCCTCTTGCCTGATAAAAATCTGACAGACAATAGAGGAACAGTTTTTTGGGATTTACAAATTATTTTACCTTTAATAGATGTCAAAACTTCAGCAATACTACAATTAGTTCTATCAATTTTTAAAGACGGCAAGGTAAGTGATGATATTTTATTACTTTTTCGTCTGACGTCTTTGCCTCCGGAAGAATCTTTAAAAATATCCTCACCCCAAATCGCCACAGGAACACCTTTTTTTTCAGAAGGAGTTTTCGTTTCTGATATATCTTCCGTACTGTAAAGATTCTGTGAAGTATGCCTTCGACGATTCTCTTCTGATATTTTAGGAGCAGGTTGCGCAATAGGATAACCTGCCTTACTAATAAGTATAGCGTCTATTTGCTGACAATAGTACTTACCATCATTATCGAAAGGTTCTGAAATTGAAATATTTAGGACATGCCCCCCCGCCTTTAAGTCAGCGGTTCCCAATTCCATCACTGAGTATTTAATATATTGTGTATACGCTAATTCCTTATAATTATGCCGCTTGCCAAGTGGCGGATATCGATGACTGGGGCCTAAATCAATACTCCAATTAATAGGACTGGAAAAATAGGTGGATCTCCCGAGATAATAGATTGTATATTTGCCCTCCTCTTTAAGATCAAAGGGAAATTTAGCAACATATGCCCCATCGTTAGGTAATCGCCATGATGCCAAATCCAACAAACCTCCGTGAACTCCACACCAGCCATATGCCCAACAATGCCAGCTTGGACCTTCGACCCAGTTATGTTGTTTACAATTTTCCCCCTCCAGCCATACCTCTCGTTGGGGAGGATACTTATATGAAACTTTTTTAGCTTCCGGAAACTTTTTAAAATGACGACCCGAGCGGATAGATAAATCATCTAATTGAAAGCTAAAAACATCAGTTTTTGATACCCGTCCGGAAGATATACTAATATAGTTTAATAATTTGCTTTCATCCTTAACCTCTGCAGGCATATTAAAAGACAAATTTGGCTTTGTAAATATTGTTCGCCATCCATAAGCTGTTTTCGCGGCAATAATTAGAGTATGTTTTTTCTGTTTAAGATTAAGGACATCAACAACACGATAGACATAGCTGCAAGATAATGTCAGTAATTTATTCTTTTCCTTGCCACGATTAAAAATGCTCAACTTTGGCCCGTTGGCATAAAACCAAAGATTTACATTCTCCGTATTCTTCTGTCTTCCAAAAACAAAATACATATTCATATGGCCGGATTTCCAGAGAGCTCGAAAATCCCATTGTACTGTAATATATCCATCTTTGTCTGGTTTGACGGAAGCATTCTTTGTGAAAATATTTTGTCTGGAACGACTAAACTCCAGTATTTTCCCTGATTTTTCTTCTGCCTCCAACCCACCTGCTTGTAAGGAAGGAATATTTTTAGATTGCCACTTATCTGTTAATGTATCATTAAAACTTTCAATGAAATTTTCCGGAGCTCCAAAACATAAAAAACAAAATGCATAAAAAAAGAATGTTCCCAACCATATACGCATAAAACCTAATTCCTTTTGTTAATTTCAAATTACAACTAATCTTAAAAACATCACAGGTATATTCTTAAATAATTACAATGATTCAGTTTCCACAAATAAGTTTTTACTAAAGTGCAGTTCTAGCTTCTTTTGGAACCAGATGATTCGAGCCTAAGACCCTTTGGGTTAAATCATTGACATCATACCATGCAGCATGTCCATCCATAAACAGGAAATTTCCTCCTTCAAGTTTACCTTTAGACGAATGACCTCGTTTCCAAATTTCCAGGGAAGAGGTCATATCTCCAATAAGCAACCAATCATTTGCCTGAGCAACATTATTTGGGTAATTCCTGGAACTGCCAAACTGTCTATGGTAAAAACAATACCCAAAATTCACATTTCCGTAGGTCGGATCATTATTCCACCAATAATCTCCCAGTTGATGTATCCAACGAACATTTTTTGTCATAGGATCATTTCCTCCTGGATAGATTCTTTTTATTTCAGGACAAGAGTACATTTTCTTTTTGTCCTGATAGTCTGCATAATAATGCAACGCATTCGTAAAATCTGGATTTGAATTAGCAGTCCTAGCTGAATATATTGGCCAGGAACAACGCGTTCCAGGTGGTAATTGAAAATTAAAATCAGCCGCATACATATTTATTGTAGTAGCCCATGAATGCAACTGTGACAAACAAAGCATACGCCTTGCTCTAACTTTACTCCTCTGCAATGCCGGCAATAGTAGACTGGCAAGAATCGCGATAATCGCGATCACAACGAGGAGTTCGATGAGAGTGAAAATACTGTAGATTTTCTTTTTTTTCATTTGTCTATCCCTTTTGTTTTGATTACTATATTAAACTTCAATGTTATAATTTCGTGTGGAGCAAATTCCAGTTCAATACCATTTTTATGGAATTCCGGAGTTTTTATATATTCTTCTTTTAAACTGATCTTTTCGCAACCAGTCAATTCATAATCTTTTTCAATATTGATCTTGGCCTGAGATGCATTGGAAGCATAGTTGACAAAACGTACAATTACAGCATTACTGTACATCGTTTCGGGAGACTTGATAATGGACATACATACATCATTGGAGTCAATGGATAAAATCCCACTTTCTTCTGAAACAAAATGCTCCGGAGCATCAAGCGTATAGTTAATCACCGGAGTCCTGTACTGCTGAAGCTGACGATAAAGAACTCCATAACTTCCATAGTCATTTTCATCGCAAAAATACAGCGCATATTTGAAAATCATTTTGCGCTGCAACTGGCCACGCTTTTCTCCATTCGTGGCAACAGTACGTCGGAAAGCTCTGAATAGAGTAATCCATATCTCTCCGTTATCATAAACCGGAGTTCCGACCTCATGAAGTCCGCCACCGGATAGAAAAGCCACGCCACCCTGTTTGTCCCACTTTCCAACGATATCGCCAAAATTCTTTTCCAACTGTTCAGGCTCCTTCCAACCTTCTGTTTGAGTTCCACTGGATCTTCCTGTTTGGCGCACCAGGAATAAAAAAGCCTGATGCGCAAAATAGTCGCCCTCAATTCCAGTCGGAATAATCATTCTCAACCGATAATCTTTTATTGAATTGTCGATTTCAGTTTCAAATTGAACCAATGGGGAGTTTTCATCAATCGTAACACGAGTGACAATTTTCAATTCGGCGGTTTCTAGACTTCTATTAATACCATGGTACTTTTCCTGAAGGGTTCCGTCAAATCTCAATTCTTTAGGCAAAACCATCTTATGGGCAATCTCAAATCGGGTGCGGCTCGGAGAATCTTCAATCAGGCTTATACTTCCAATTGTCGAAGTACTCATTGCCAATACATTCCCTTTTGGACTGACATGGTTCCAGCCGTCACCAATTTCGCCGTCAGTTGCAAATGTATTCAGTCCGCTGTATTTTCTGCCGGATCTTTTATCTGTAATGTTCAGCGTTCCGTCTGCATTTACCTCAAGACACAACACACTGTTTTCCGCCGAATTTCTTCCCGTCAGCTGGCTGGCAAAATTGCGAACAGGCTTCTCTGATGGAAGCACGGTCAATGTCGTCCATCCCAATGCCTTGAGTTGAAGTCTCGCTGAAACATGATAGACATCATAAGAACGGGCATCAAATCGGTAAAACCGTCTGATAACGTTATGTTTTATGCTGGTAATATTATATTCCACCGGATTGTGTTGTTCGTCTTCAAGCATAAACGCATTGATAAACTCGTAGCCGAACGGTTCCGCGTATGTCATTTCATAATCAACCGGAAAAACAATCTCGAAATCATGCACTTGTTCATAATCATAAGGTAACGGATTAAATAGACGCACCAGCAACGTCCCATGTTCATTGGAATATTCTATATCAGGTTCTCCGCCTGATATATGCAAGCACTCACGACGTATATCATAACCCGATACCGCATTACGGTCATGAACCATGAATTCGAATAGCAAAGCTTCTCCAATGGATTTAACCTGGTCAAAACGATACTCCATATCTTTATGAACCTGATCAATAGAACAACCGCAGATCGAATCATGCGCCTGATTAGAAAGCAAAAGTTTCCAAGCATGACCAAGAAGTTTGTTGTCAAGATACATCCCGTTTAAGCCAGCATATACCATCAAGGGGGATATTTGTAATTCCAACGTATTCTGGCAATCGTCATTCGCCTGCTTCAACGGATAATACGACGATAAGGTGTGGGTTATTAAATTCATAAACCCACCGGTTTCTCTGGTTGTAAAATTGAGTTCCCCGGAAACCCTCGTCAAGAAACTCTCATGCGTTTTAAGTTCTGCTTCAACCTCTGTAAAATCCGCAAAATCAATCTCGGCCTCTGGATACAGTTCTTTCAGATATTGTATGTACTGCGGAACAGCTGAATGAACAGGAGCATGATCCACGCCATCCATCAAAATCACCATAGGAAGCGATGTATTCTGCCTTTGTTCCTCAATATAGTTAAAAGCAAGAGACTTAAATTTTTCTTCTGACAATTCAAAATTCCACAGTCCAGTCACGCTTCCGGCAAAATCGCCATACCCTTGCTTTTCCGGCAATTTCACAGCCAGGCATTCCGAACCATCCGGCGCGATCCAACGGAAACAATTCTGACAATCAGGCGGAGCTCCCCGCCAGATTATAGCAGAATTTATATCGAAACCATTTAATATCTGCGGCATCTGGGCAATATGTCCAAAGATATCACAGAGATAACCAACAGTCCAGGCTTTACCACCATATTCAATCGCCTTTAGATGCCCCAGCTGAAGATTACGTATCAAAGCCTCTCCTGAAACGAGAAATTCATCAGGCTGAACATACCACGGACCGATATTGAGCTTTCCGCAACGAACCAGATTGTCAATGCGTTTCCGCCATTCCGGATGGATTTCAAGTATGTCGTCAAGCACGATCGCCTGACCGTCAAAGTTGAATATCTTAAATTCTTCATCCTGTTCCAGCACCTCAAACAGTTCATCCGCCATTTTCAACAAATAAATGCGAAAATGCTGAAACGGCTGATACCATTCGCGATCCCAGTGTGAAGAACAAAAATAATATATTTTCAAGGTCATCTAACAACGTCCTAATTTACACAAAACATGCAAGTAACACTTGCAATTTAATTAATTCAAAAAAAATCAAAATATCATATATTCAATTATCAAGCAGTCACCTGTTCATTTTCTTCCGGCATATAGATACGACAACTATTTCTTTCTATTAATTGAGTTTTAAGTTTTTTATGTTTTACTGGTGTGATATTCCCTTCAATACGATCCTGTAGCATAGCAAAAGCCTCCTCTCCGATTTCACGCAGCGGCTGTGTAACTGTTGTCAGCGGTGTTTCCAGAAATGAACACAGCTCATCGTTATTAAAGCCAACTATTGAAATGTCATCAGCCACTTTCAACCCAGATTCGCGAATCGCCCGGTATGCACCTACAGCCAAAGAATCGAAAAGCAGAAAAACAGCATCTGGCGGAGTCGGAAGAGCAAGCAGCTTCTTCATCGGCCCATACCCCAGATAATTCAGGTTGATCTTGCTCATTTCGGTATGAACACTAACTTCATCCAGTTCACTTATATACTCGTCCCGAACCGGCAAATCATGATCAAGCAATGCTTTTTTATATCCTTCAAGTCGAGTCCGAATTGAGCTGATGCCACTTAGACTGTGATGAGAAGTGATGTGTGCAATACGGCGATACCCCAGGGAGATCAGATAACTTACCGCCCGATAAGCTCCTTCAAAATTATCACAGGTTACACTGTCGATATCAAGATCAGCAAAGGTTTTATCAACCGTAACGATTGGAATGTTTTTTTTCAGAATGGATACTGCAATTTCACGATTAACCGGCGGAAAACATGGATTAAGAATAATCCCGGCAACTCCACTGTCTCGCATTTGAATCAGGTGAGAGGATTCCTGAGTTACATCCAATTCAGAATTACAAATTATCAAATGAAAGCCATTCTGTCGAGCTTTGCGTTCCACAGATTCCAGCAGTTGAGAACTGAAATTATTTTTCAAGTCTGACATCACTATTGCTATCACCTTGCTATCAGGATTAAATCCAGATTTTGCAACTTCAGCAACAAATGTCCCTTTCCGAGGCTTTCGATAGAGCAAACCATCCTCAACGAGATCATCAATAGCGCGTCGGGCAGTCATATAGCCGATATTATAAATTTCAGCCAACTTCCGCTCTGCTATAATCGGATCTCCAGAGTTCAGTTCGCCACTTGTAATCTGACTAATTAAATCTTTTTTTAACGCGTCACCAGCAAATTGATTGTTCAAACGTTTTGTCATCTTATCTCTAATCACAGTCTTTGTTTTATCACTTTGCTATCAATTATACATAGCAAACAGATAAAAAGCAACACCCAAACTGATAATAATTTAAAAAAAATCATCAATATTTTCACCATTACCTCGTAAAAAAATAAATCTACAACAGAGATTGATCAAAATCCCTCATTGGGAACCCAAGCTAAATAGGTAAAAATGAATCTGTATAGGTAAAAATGAATCCGTCTAAAATATAACACGAAAACTATTGCAATCGTCAAAATAAACTCTTATAACCCTGAAACAAGCAAGCAATCCAGTACTATCTTACCCCGAAAAGTCATGCTCCGGCAGATATTCTGCCAGTTGCCACATGCATAGGGCTGTAAACTTTCAAAATTATCTCTAAACTCGCTTGAAATCCGAATCAACAACTATCTATTAATAGTGCATCGTATTAGGCATCTTCTAGGGAATGGAATTAAAATAAGTATTACTAATGATGTATAACTCCCCAAAAGTACGACAGGCATTAAAAAAGATTAATATGCTAAGTCAGGATAGGCTCATTGAGGAAGCAATTGCGGCTTACGAATTTCTTCTACAGGAATTGGAAAACGAACACAATGATCTACGCAAAGAGGTATACCTGAAATTTGCTAAATTTCTCTTTCTTAATGGGAATGACCAGGCTTGTATTAGTAATTTAAGACAAGCCAAAGAGGCTGGCTGCGAAATTCAAAGAATTTCAGATTTCATCTCATTTGCGTCAGGAAATGATGTAATAAACAGAGAAAAAGAACTCTACGAATCCTATACCGCAAATAACAATTGCATAAATACACCGTCTTTTGATGATTTGAAACTATCTTTTCTGCCGTCAGGAAATGGGGATCATATTGGATTTGACGCCGAACACGGCTTTTTTGAGTTGAATCCAGACGCGAAAATAGAGTCTGACCCAGTATCTCTATTCTCTGATTACCTTGTAGTTGAATCATGGAATATGATGAATATTGCTGATCTAATTGATTCAGCATGTAAGAACAACAAACACTGCTACATTTTATGCGAACAGCCCGAACGCCTTTTATCATTTGTCAAAATTGAAAAATTACGTCCCTGGTTTGATCATATTACGGTATTTAAAACTCCCGGAGAATTTGAACAATACATGCTTGACACGGGAAAATACCTTCCATGGAATATCGCCGCCACTAATTTTAACGAAATAGAATCATGCCGCAAATTACTGACCCAAATCCATGAAAAAAGACTGTTGCCGGAATTCCGCAAGGGAAACAATATTCTGCTTTCAATATGTATTCCATCATTTAACCGTGGACACCGGGCGCTGGAAGGAACGTTACATGCATTGAAAACTCATTTTGATGAGGAAATTGAAGTTATCGTTTCAAACAACTGCAGTCTTGCAGCCAAAGAAGGTTATCAAAAAATTTCAGAAATAAAAGACAGTCGACTTCGTTACTGGTGTAATAAGAGTAACTGTTTCCTGATTGGTAACCTTGTAAAAGTCATATCTGAATCATATGGAAAATATGTAATCATAATGAGTGATGAAGATTATTTGAATTTGGAGAATTTAGATACTCTCCTTAATTATCTAATAAACAAAGGGCAAGGGCTTGCATGGTTTCGGCCATCTTATGGCAAAGATAATAAATTTGAAGATCGTTCATTCAGCGCAGGAAAGGATGCATTATCAAATGCTCTCTTTAAAAACAACTACCTGACAGGAATTGTTTACAATAAAGAGATTATATTTAAAAGCGGGGGACTGGAATTTATCCAAAACAATCCGCGACAGGAAGCTTGCAGTATTTATCCGCATATGGTACTTGACATTTTTTGTGCAGTAGTTGGAAGATGTGAGTTTTCTTCGATGATTTTGGCGATTCAAGGCAAGGACGAAAGTAACTATACTGATCAAATGCAATATAATTTTTACCAAAATATTAATAAGAGGAACGAGCAGCATCAGGCATTCTTCGAGGTTATTGTAGACATTATAAAAAAGCATAAACTTTCAATTGATCTCGCGATTCATCTATTGATGAAATTGACAAATAAAACATACTGTCTTCTCATCCAAAATACTTTTATGGATGGTAATTATTCACGGGAAAAAAGATTGACATTTAATAAGGGTGTAGAAAAGCTACACCATGAAACTAAAGATAATTTAACTGTAATATCAGAGATGTTCTATAATAATTTGTCTGCCTCACAAAAAAACGAATCGCAGCAATCGCTTAGAGATATTCTCAAAACAGCCTTTACTGAGCATTTTGTCAAGATTGACCCAGATATACCTATGGGACCAGACTCCTCATCATCGGATAGTATATAAAGGCATTTCTCATATTTTCACACCTTTATTTATAGTATTCATTGTTAGGAATTAGTTGAATTTCGCTGCAATGCTCATCATTCTACTTATTTCCACGTGATTTTAATGAAGTATTCAAGAATGGATATCCCAAATTGATAAAATATTTTATTGTATTAAAAAAAAATGTCAAAAAAAACAACAAGTGGCAACTATTGCGTAAAAAAAAACGACACTACTCACTTAAGCTTAGTTGGCTCTTAGAAAAACCAGTAGACCCTCGCCTTAAATTGTCTACTATCGGTCTCAGAAAAAATTAATTAACAACTAAAAATGCTAAAAGCATCTTTCACGTCAGTCATTATTTTTTACTTTTGCCTCAACAGCCACTAACCTAGCTAATGATTAATGTACTCTTAATTTATGGCAACAACAGCTCGAATAACCAGTTCAACGCAGCACTTCATACAAGCATATAATTGTCATTGCACAAAAAATTTTAAATTCCGGTGTTCACAGACACAATATAATACAAAATAACTTCTATATTATTTCATACCAATGTTGCAACCATAAAATAAATAGATTTCATCACGCTATGCCGAATTGTAAAGCAGCAAGATTAATTAGTATATGGCACATTAGATGCTATATGAAATAATGTCATTTTCAGGGAAAGTATAAGTTTTTTTCTATCACTAACAATTAAAGGATCTTTGTTGAGAAATTACAATGAATAATAGAACCGTAACCATAAATGATTCAGGAAACCCTTTAGTTTCAATTATTTTGCACAATACCAATGACAAATACTTAAGGCAGTGCTTTGACAGTATACTAAACCAAACTTATGATAATATTGAAATTTGCTTTTATGACTTTGCATCTTCCGGCCATTCTCTGGATATTGCGCTGGAATATCAACAGAAATATCCTGGGATAATAACCATTCATCATACTCGTGAAAATTATTTTCTTGAGTTACACGCAGAACACATAAGAGTTTCTTGCGGCAAATATTTTATGCGTTTTAATTCCTGGTGTGAGATGGAACCTGACCTTGTAGAAAAGTGCGTAAAAGCTTTTGCAACCAGAAGTAATATTGCTTTTGTAAACATTCGCAGATTAATGATAAATGATTCTGGCGAAAAGATTCCTGAACCGCCCCTGTACAATAGTTCATGTACCCTTTTCGGCAGGGACCATATTCCAAACCTACTGACCAATGCATCGCCAAATTTAATCTCCATGTACAATTCGGATATTTTTGCAACCACAAAGATAAACAGCGATTATGAAGCACAAGTTGTAATGAGCAATAACTATAATATGCATTACCTTGCTGAACCTCTATTCTTATATCGAGAAAACTCAACAGAAAAAAATTCCATTTTCCGAAAAATGCTGCGCATCTATAATTTTAAATTATCTTATAGCAGAAATCTTAATTTTATATTCGACAAACAGAAAGTGAATCATATTCTATCTGAATCATTGAGAAAACAAAGTGAAAAATGTTTGGAATACAGTGTAAATACCTTGGTTGGTGGAGATGACGCTACAGCAAAAAAATGGTTTCATTTATCAGTCGTCATTGACGAGACTATAGAAAAAAACATTCTATTTGAAATGCTTCGCAATTACTGGATATCAGAGAAAAAAAACAAGGAAGTCATTATGGAACAGCTGATGTCCTCACTTCTCTAAAATTTACAATCTTTGAAAATGTTTTGTCTCCATAATTGAAAACCTGCAATATCAATAATATATAAAAAATAGATTTAAGAATGAATAACAATAGAAAAGTTTCTTTGAGTGACACTGTAAATCCTCTTGTCAGCGTAAGATTATGTAATTATAACTACGGAAGATATCTGAGAGAATGCATTGACAGTATTTTAAACCAAACCTACCCCAATATAGAAATATGCGTTTCAGATAATGCCTCAAACGATGGTTCGTGGAATATAATATTGGAATATTATCGAAACTATCCGGATGTTATAAATATCGCCTGCAATCGAGTAAATCTTGGTCAGGTTGCCAACAGTTTAAATAGTGGCCTTGCCCAAAGAGGAAAATATGCGGTACAGATGTGTTCTGATGATGCAATGGCGCCAGAGTTTATTGAAAAATGTGTAAGAAGCCTTGAGATGTATCCGGAATGTGCTTTTGCCATGGTTCACAGAGGAATACTTGACAAAGACAGTAATCTCTCCGAAGAACCACCATTTTATAATAAGTCATGTGTAATCAAAGGGCCAGAACAGGCTGCTGTCTATATGATGGCAGGAGTAACCCCAAGCGTTTCTCAAATGGTATATGTGGTAGCCAAGGAAAGCACTTGTGTATTTCCTGCAGGACTGGTACTTACGGGGAAATGGTATGCAAGACGTATAATGGATTTTCTCTTATGCACGAAATTTCCGGTAGTTTATATAAAAGACCCGCTGTTGCTACATCGTTTACATGGAAATAATGAATCAACAAGAGCAGCAGATGATTTACTTGAAATAATCGGCCCTTATGTTTTTAATCATCAGTTTGCCGGTGTTGCGGCTTTAAAGAACCTATCGAAGGCCAAAGAGCGTTTACCGGAATCAATCAAAAAGCTCAGTGAACTGTGTTTAAGATACAGCACAAGATTTCTATTGCAAGGGGATGATGCGACAGGGGAACGCTATTTTCATTTAGCCCTGGCAATGTCTCTTTCTGTGAAGAAAAATAAAAATTTCAAAAAGATTTCGGCATATTTTCAATCAGAAAATGAAAATAAAGAAGCAATTCTTAAGGAATTGCAAGACGAGGCAAATCTAGTAACGCGGAATGTATCTTATAATCCTCCTCCGGAAAGTATTGAACTTGATATTTAGACACGATTGAGAAACAACCCTCAAGATATGTGGATATCCTTATCGAAAGAAATGCACAGATACAAAAGTTGATTTTCCTGCTCCTTTATGCGGTTTCAAACATTATTTTTTTGTATTAATGTTCAATATCGGATTAATTTGATCTTTGGATATGACCTCTTTTATGATGACCCGTTTTGATTAATTTATAAGCTGCAGATTTCGGCTTTATTATAATAAGGCCGGAAAGGTTGTCACTATATTATGTTTTGGTCTAAATATTGCGTATTACTGCGCTGGTAATAAAAAATGAAATAGCATTACAAAAAAAATTAAGAATAGTTAAGGGTTTTGTATGAATATGAAGAAAAAATTCACAAAAAATTGTATTGAGCCGTGGCGAGTGCTAGCATTTAATGCAGGAGGAAATCTTGCTCCATGCTGTGGGACAGCAAAGGGGGATTTCGGCAATTTCTACAGAGATTTTCTTCATAAAGATCAACAAAACTCCGACCTATTTAAAAATGATGATTATCGTAAACTAAGAAATGGATTGTTAACTGGCAATTTGGCTCCTTCTTGTATTAACTGTAGAGCAGTTCATGATGAAGATATTTCCTGCGATGAACTAAGAAAAAAAGTCATTCAATACCTTGATAACAAAGGGGTCGCAGTAGATGAGAACAAACTGGATGAGCTACATGCATTTGAAGAATGTGGGGGAAATATAACAAACAAGTGTAATTTTTCCTGTATATACTGTATCCATTCGCAAGAAAATAATAATCAAGGATTTCTAGGAAAAGAATTTAGTCGCTCCGAGTTTATCCAAATTATCAACTTGCTTGTAAAACAAGGATTAGAGATTTTCAACTTTTGCGGACTGGGAGAACTTACAGTTTACCCAGATTGGGAAAGCCTTTGCGATGAAATAATTGCTAAATATCCTAAATTGCGCTTGAGGATTATTTCTAATTCCGGCAAAAAATTAAGTTCTTCAGAGATTGATACCATGATGAATTTCGACCTCATCCACATCAGTTGCGATACGTTTGACCCGGAGTTATATTCTCAGTTAAGAGTAGGAGGGAAACTACCAGTACTGATTGACAATGTTAAGCGAATCCATGCCAAGATGGCAACTATACCGGAACCTCATCCCAAGGTAGTTTTCAACATTACTGCAACAAATAAAATCATTGATACACTCGAAGACCTTTTCAGGTTTGCCGCAGAATATGATATGCTTCTCCATATTAGTGCATTGTTTGAAATGGAAGGTTCTGTAGCAAGTAAAACAAAGTGCGTTAAAAAAATCTGGGATGTACCGGAAACTCAATTGCCTCATGTCCGTGAAGTTTTCATTGATTTGCCAAGAAGAGCAAAGGCTCAAAATCCCAAGTTTGCAATATGGGAGTATCAATATCTTTATAAGCAAATAATGAAGAAAACGGATAAAATTACCCTCAACCGGTTTGTTCCCCAAAAAGACGAATTATTCTATCACACATTTTACGATAATCATCCATGTAATCCAACGGCTTTTCTCCGTAAGCTGTGGAGATCCTTTGATGACGAAATCAGAGGGATATGGATAGAAAAAGGAGCAAGTGTAAGCTTGAATTTGCCTTTCGAGTATGGCGAAGTTAACTACAGAGTTATCTGGGTGAAAGAGCAATATGATGGTAATTTGAGTATTCGCACTGTAGCTAAACGCCAATTGAATATAGGAAATAGTGTTATTCTTTCAGTTGAGAACGGAGGAGAATACGACAGCGCGGTCTTTGAGATTCTGAGTTATTCAAAGCTTGCTGTCAAGACCCAAACAGAAAAGGCAATTCAACCGAATCCTAAGGAAGCAGCAGACATCCAACCTGAAATAATTCATGAAGCTGTTTTAGGTGATAGTGATGATCGTCTGGCGAATTATTTTGCCGATTCGCAAGAGCCAATCGTTATTTGGTGTGCGGGACTACGTTCTTTGCAGATGTTAACGAAAACTCGCCTGAATGAAGCCAACATAAAAATGATCATTGATAGTAGTCCTTCCAAGCAAGGACAAACTTTTTGTGGTTACAAAGTACATAAACCAGAAGATCTGGATGGATATGAAGGCAAAATCTTACTTCTGCACGCATCATGCCCAGAGAAAATTAAAGAGCAAATTCGTAAATCAGGGATTTCCAATGAAATCATTGTTTCATAGAGATACTAATCCAAGGATAATTTCTTAATGAAATATTATCTCATAAAATATAAATATTTGGTTGGGAAACAATATAATCTTGGTGATAATATTCAGAGCATTGCCGCAATGAATACGCTTTTAAAGACAGGCGTTTCGAAAAACAACATTGATTATATTAACAGTGAAGAAATCTCTGTTGCTGTTCCACGGGACAAAGGAATATTGATTGTTCAGGGCTGGTTTGGTTGTAGACCCGGGATAGAGCAGTTCCCCATTTATGACAGGGATATTCATCCGCTTTATTTTGGCTTTTTCTTGAATGAGGGCAGTTGGCAAAAGCTTGCTGGAAATAAGAAATTTGTAGACTCCATGAAGAAATATGAACCAATAGGGTGCAGAGATTATGGAACAAGAAATTTTTTAAGAAGTATCGGAGTCAAGGCTTATTTTTCCGGCTGTTTAACCTTAACATTTGATAAAAGGAAGAAAAGTCCGGACAATGGGAAAAATTTTTTCATTGATGAACTTCCTACCATTCATGATTATGTGCCTGAAGAATTAAAAATGAATTTCATACGGCTCTTCCAGGAAGGTGATTTTCCTTCCGGTCAGTTTCCAATCTGCGACAAGGATGTTGACCAGATTGATCAAATGGCCCACGAAAGATTAGAATTATTGAGGGCGCAGGCTAAAATTGTTGTCACCAGAAGAATTCATATAGCAATGCCATGCACAGCCATGGGTATTCCGGTAATATTCAGTTTTAACCAACCGGATAATCCAAGAGTCTCTACTCTTAAAGATATACTCCCAATATATGATATTGAACATTTTAATAATATCAACTGGAATCCGCAAGTCCCTGTCATTGACGAAGTAAAAGAAAGAATGAATCTTATCTTCCGTTATCGGCTTCAGCAGGAAGAATTCAAAATGGGAATAAGTACAAAGCGACTATCAGGAGAAGAGAGTTCAAAAGCCAGTAAACTTCTGGATAAAGCATGCCGGGAAGATGACATTTTAAAGGGATATGACGTTAACACATATACAAAAAAGGATTTCATAAGTGGCTTCTTTAACCAACAGCAATTAAAATCATTGACAGAGAACACTCAGCTGGTACTATTTGGAGCCGGTTCTGCGGGAAAAAGATTAAAGTCTATTTTAAACTATTACGATATCTGGCCAGCATGTTTTTGTGATAACAGTGCTCAGAAAGAAGTACCGCAAACATATCAAAGAATACCGATCGTTGATTTTGATACGTTGAAAGAAAAATTCTTGAACTGTATTGTTATTATTGCCGTAATTAATTACTCTGATATGATAAAACAGCAACTGCTTGAAAATGGCTTCTCAGAAGAAAAGATTATAGTAAAACCTAAAGTCATTAAGAAGTATGCTCATTTTCTGGTTCCAGATAATATGCCATTCAATCAGTAAAATAATCTAACATAAAAATGATGGAAACATAATAAATGAAAAGTTTCATCCTATTCAAGATATATACAAAATTAAGATGGCATGAATGATTGGAATAATGGATCATAAGAACAAAAAATATATCTGTATTTACGGGTGGGGAGTTATTCTTAGCAGTATATATTCCCAGGTTGTTCTTGCTATTGGAAGAAAACCTGACTTTATCTGCGACAGCTCTCCGGAGCGCTGGGGAAAAGCCTTCCATGGAATAAAGTGTATTGCTCCAGATGAATTGAAGAAAATCGCTGAAGAAGTAACCGTATATATTGCCGTAAAACATTATACTCCGATTGGCCGTTTCCTTGATGAACTCGGAGTGACGGATATATACAATATTCTTTATAAGAGAGAGTATAATGGGGTGGCGGCCGTAAAGCGGCCGGAAACCTCCCTGATTGATTCCGAGCCGGCAATTCTGCCATTGGAAGGCAAGTGGGCATTGGTTACCGGAGCCTCCCGCGGAATCGGACGTGAAATTACCTTGCGGCTGATAAAAGAAAAAGTTAATATTATTGCCCATTGCAGATCACTCGACCATCTTGACGAAATCAGGAGTGCCGCTTTGGCTGAAGGAGTGGAACTGGAGTGCATTGCCGCAGATTTGAGCAACATTTCTGAGCTCGAGACCATGTTAGTGAAACTTGAGCTACTGGCTCCGAAAATTGATATCGTATATAATAATGCTGGAATTTCAACTTCGTATGTGATAAAAGAACTATGGAATGTTCCTGTCGATAATTTCGCCAGAAGTTATATGGTTAACTGTATTGCTCCCATAAAAATCAGCAATACATTGATTCCGCATATGTTAAAAAAAGGCAGCGGTCGAATTGTCAACTTGTCGTCTTCAATTTTCCATCGTCCCGAAGCAATGGCTTATGCCTGTAGCAAGGCGGGACTGGATAAATATGTTTATGATATTACTCCGACTCTGAAAAATACCGGCGTTGTCATAACCCAGCTTGATCCGGGCTGGTTGAAAACCGATATGGGAGGAATATGCGCGAAACAACCTGTTGAAACAGTCATCCCGGGAGCATTGCTTGGTGTCGTGCTGAATCATGATATCAACGGAGAGTGGATAAGCGCGCAGGACTATTCCGGTATGACGCTTATTGATGCTGCTAAGAAAGCAGAATATTTGATGAATTTAAATAAAATTGATGAAGAGAGGTAATTATGTCATGTGAGTTCAAAGCAGATGATATTGTAAAATCCTGCCCTAAACTGGAAAGCGGTCTGCGTCTGGGACGGGAAGGCGTCCATGCCTGCGCTCTGGGTCCTTTTTCCGCTCCGATATACTGGACGGCAAAAGAAGCAGGAAGTCTGACGATAACCAAAGATATGATCAGTGCCAAGCGCAGAGAATTATTTTATAAGCTGAATGATGACTGTTCTAACATTGCGTGCAAAGGCTGTAAGATGGTTGTCGAGAAAAAGTTTAAAGATGTAGAATTTTCGAAACTTGGACATATTGACGTTGCGGCTTGTACGCTTTGTAATCTCAGATGTAATTTTTGCGGGTATGTAAAGCATAATCTTCTGGCTAAAGCGGAATATGATCCGTTACCTATATTGCGGACTTTTCAACCAGAAGATGTGTTATGGAGTTCCGCGGTGGATTTTAACGGAGGTGAGCCCACCCTGCTCCCAAATTTCGAAGACTACATAGAATATTTCAACAGCAGAAAAATACGTATCTTTCTGTATACGAATGCCGTCTTATACAAACAGGCAGCATATGATGGCCTCGTGAACGGCAGTATCAGGTGGATTTGCACCTCTCTTGATGCCGGAACCCCCTCCACATATCTGGCGACAAAAGAACGCGATGTTTTCGATGATGTAATAGAAAACCTTACCCGCTATGCCGATGCCGGAAGCAAAGGCGGTGGAGAACTCGCGGTAAAATATATCTTTACGGAGGACAACTCTTCTGATGACGACGTCACAGGATTTGTCTACGCGATGCTGGCAATCAGGCCGCAACAGATATGGTTGACATTTGACTTTGAACCGTTGCAAGGCCTTCCGGGAGACTCCGAAGATTTCGGCGGCTATGATTATTCAAAACATATCAATGCTTATGTCAAGACCTATTTCATGCTGAAAAAACACGGTGTTGCTGTTGGTCATTTTACCGAAAACCATCTCGCCGCAGTTAGTAATCACGGTAAAAGGCTAATGCGCATTGTAAAAGAGAAAATCCAACAAGGGGAAGCGAATTATAAAAATATCCCTGAGTTGATGATTAAAAATTTCAGGAAAGAAGAAAAAAAATATGATGTTGAATATGGCTGTTTTGCTCTTAACCCTTTCAAAGTGATCGACGCAGAAAAAAATGATATGGAATTGTCTTTGAAAGGCAAAAAAGTGCTGGTCGTTCCAACCTGTCATCAGTCTATCAGTCTTTTGCCGAATAAGGATATAAAGGAAGCCGCGACAGTTGGACTGGTTGATCGTGACGCTTCTATGCAGGGCAGAGAGATAGAAGGCAGCAAAGTATACAGTTATGAAGATATTGAAAATATTGATCCGGATGTAATCTTAGTGTCATGTGTTGAACGTATTGAGCAGGATATTTTAAATACACTGGCAAAGTATAAAAACAAACGATCACAAATTTTTGTAAACAGAAGCGGCAAGTGTTAAATAGAGAAATCAATGGAAACATACCGGAAAAAACTTGAAAAGCTATTTGAGGAACCAGATTTTAGTGATAAGGCTTTCTTTGTCGATAAAATTTTCGGCGGAAAGAATGTTGTACTCTACGGAGCTGGAGAGAGCAGTCACTGGTTCATTGAAATCATCATTAAGATGTACAATATTATCCCGGTAGCGGTCCTGGATAAAAAATTTGCCGGAAATGACAAGTTTGAAGGAGTTAATGCATTTTCTCCTGATGATTACAAACCGTCGAGAGACATTCTGGAAAATGCGATTGCGGTAATCAGTATCGGAAACATGAAATATTATGATGATATTTACAAAACCCTGAAAAACATCGGTTTTAAAAATATCATCTCGCTGCGTGAAATTTATGAGATTCATAATCCGTTTAACCTCCCGGCAGAACTTGCGTCCGAAGGAAAACGTTACTTTTTGAGAAACAAAGATAAGATTATGAAAGCTTTCAACATGCTTAAAGATGAGTTGAGCCGTGAGGTCTATTATACATATTTGCGGACTCATATCGAGAGAGTCCCGGTTTTAATTCCAGTCAGCCCCAGGGATGAACAATACTTTCCAAATGATATAAAACTCTCAAAAGGCTATTCTCATTTTATCAATTGTGGTTCATATGACGGGGATGTGGTAAGGCTTCTTAACAATAAATCAGGAAAGGTTGACAGTCTAATATGTTTCGAACCCGAACCGAAAATTTATGAACGTCTTTCAGAATATTTAAAACAAAACCATGACCGGATAGCGAACAATATAATCAGCTTACCGAACGCGGTTTACGACAAAAATGATGTGGTAAGTTTCAAAAGCGGCTTTGGCCTTGGATCGCGTATTGCAAAGGATGGGAATACAGTTGTCCAAACGGTGTCTCTTGATAACCTGTTCCCGAATTTCAACCCGACATTTATCACCATGGATGTGGAAGGGGTGGAACCGGAGGTCCTTCGTGGAGCTCAGGACATGTTAAAGAGGGCAAAGCCGGATATGGGAATTTGTGTCTATCATTCTCCAAACCATATATGGGAAATCCCATTATTTTTGGACAAACTTAACGCCGGCTATAAATTTTATTTGAGGAATTATACGTCATTCTGTATTGAAACCGTGCTTTATGCTGTATCTGATTAAATTATTTATTGAATATAATGAAGATACAAATAAAAAAGATGAAATAAACCACGAACATCTTTACGTTACGGGCTTTAAATCGTTCAAGCAACAGATTTAACAATATATAATTATAGGAAACAGGTCCATTATGATTAATATCGTCGAAGAAATTTTTAAACGTATCAACACGGCAAAAAAAAGTGAAAGTTTTCTAGAAAGGGTATTTAAGAGGAATACCCCTGAAGATTTAAAGAGTAAAACCATTGTCTTATTCGGCTCTGGAAGTTTGGGGCAGGAATACAAAAAGGCTTTTAATATACTTGATGTTTTTCCCGCTTATTTCTGTGATAATTCCGCATCAAAACATGGGACGATGTGCTGTGGTCTTCCAATCATTTCCTTTAATGAATTAAAAGAAGATTTTAAGGACGCTTATATTGTAATTACATCTTTCAAGTATTTGGATGAAATTACAGCCCAACTGCTTAATAACGGATTTTCTTCGGATCAGATATTTTGCAAAAGATCAGATTTGGGTAATGAGATTCATCTTATGAATCTCTATGCAAATAGCTCAACGATGAGTTTTGCATTAACTGCGAATTCGGAACAGTGCATTGAAAATTCATTGGAGATTCTCAAAAATAACAAAGACAAGATAGCTGAAGTTTACAATTTTCTTGAAGATTCAAAATCAAAAGAACTTTTGATAACAAAACTTGCACTTTTTGCATCCGGTGAAAATTACAACTTATTTAAGTATTTAATACTTAATTTTAGTGAACCGGTTCTGGAGTTCGGCCTGGGAAATCCAATGGAACATGAAGTTTATTATTACTTTAATAATGACGTACTTTCTCTGACAAATGGAGAAAAGTATGTTGATATTGGTGCAGCTGATGGTGACACGATTATAACCTTTACTGATGCTTGCAGTAAAAACGGTGTTGAGTATGAAAAAATTTATGCATTTGAACCGGATCCTGAAAATTACAAAAAAATGCTGAAAAATACGAAACAGTATTCAAATATTTCCTATCAGCAAAAGGGGCTTTGGTCTAAATCAGGGAAAATGAGATTTTTAAGTCACGATCAAGTACGGCATGATGAAGAAATGGCCATCTCCGATTCGGGAAATCTAGAAATTGAAGTAGTAGAACTTGACGAGTTTTTGGAAGGACAAGATGTTACCTTTATAAAAATGGATCCTCCTGGAAATGTTGTCCCGGAATTACTGAAAGGGTCAGAAAAAACAATCAAAGCATGCAAGCCCAAACTGGCTCTGGGAGCATATCATTCACTGGAAGCCATTTTTGAAGTTCCCCTTGCCGTGCATGAAATTTGGCCTGATTATAAGTTTTACCTGCGTCATTTGTCTTTTCATGCAAACGAAACTGATTTATTGGCCACACTTTAATATGTTTGCAGATCAATATATTCGGAGGTCCAAGGATATCAGAAGCCAAACTGGTTTCTTTTGCAGTTGATCGTTTTTATATAATTTGTATTGGTATATATGTTGCGTATATTAATTTCCTAATTTTGATGGCATTTTGAAACCGGAAGAAAATCAATAATGCAGTATAATACAATATAAACGGGGTTACCAAAATGAAAGCAGTAATTCTTGCCGGGGGATATGGTTCCCGTCTGATGGAAGAAACGATGTCTATCCCTAAGCCGTTGGTTACGATTGGGAACAAACCGATTTTATGGCATATCATGAAAGTTCTGTCTTTTCACGGCATCAATGAATTCATTATTTGCTGTGGCTATAAAGGGTACATGATAAAGGAATATTTCGCCAACTATTTTCTGCATATGTCCGATGTTACTTTTGATATGGAGAACAACGAAATGAAGGTACATCAGAAGCATTCCGAACCCTGGAAAGTCACTTTAATCGACACAGGTGAGGATACTGCGACAGGTGGACGTCTAAAAAAAGTCAGAGACTATCTTGACGATGAACGTTTCATTTTTACTTACGGCGACGGAGTCGGTGATGTCAATATCACCAAACTGGTAAGCTTCGCCGAAAAACTCGACGTTCGAGCATGTTTGACTGCGGTCCAACCACCGGGACGTTTCGGCATGCTGGAAATCGATGGAAATTATGTTACAAGTTTTATTGAAAAACCCACAACCGACGGTACCTGGATCAACGGTGGATTTTTTGTCTTAAAGCCGGAAGTTCTGGATTATATTAAGGGTGACGACATGTCATGGGAGAGTTTTCCACTGCACACGCTCTGCCAGGAAAAACAACTGGCGATTTATAAACATCATGGTTTCTGGCGTCCGATGGATATGCTGAGGGATAAAATTTATTTGGAAAAATTGTGGGAAGAAGGAAACGCTCCCTGGAAAATATGGTAAATGTTTAATAATATCTACAGAAATAAACGAGTGCTGGTAACGGGGCATACCGGTTTCAAAGGCTCCTGGTTGGTTCTCTGGCTCAAAAAATTAGGAGCGGAAGTTCTAGGGTATTCTCTTTCCGCGCCCACTGCCCCCAACCATCTTGACAGCCTGGGGCTGGATATTCACTCTGAAATTGGAAATATTCTTGATTCCGATAGGCTGGAAAAATGTTTTGCGGAGTTTCAACCGGAAATCGTTTTTCATCTGGCAGCACAAGCTCTGGTACGTCCATCCTACCAAAATCCAGTTGAAACATTTGAGACAAATGTCATGGGTACAATAAAAGTATTCGAGGCCTGCCGTAAAACTGATTCCGTAAAGGGAATCGTAAATATTACCAGTGACAAGTGTTATGATAATAAAGAATGGGCCTGGGGATATCGTGAAAATGACGCGATGGGCGGTCATGATCCCTACAGCGCGTCAAAGGGGTGTGCGGAATTGGTGAGTTCATCTTATCGTAATTCTTTTTTTGCAGAAAAAGGCGTATTGCTGGCAAGCTGCCGCGCCGGAAATGTGATCGGCGGCGGAGACTGGGCCGTTGACCGGTTGATTCCGGATATTATTCGCGCGACGGTAAAAGATGAAAAAGTTGAAATTAGAAGTCCGGGAGCAACACGCCCCTGGCAACATGTATTGGAACCACTGAGCGGTTATCTTCAGACGGGACAAAAACTCCTTGAGAAGGACAACACATTTGCCCAGGCATGGAACTTCGGCCCCGAAGACTCCGGTTCAATAACGGTTGGTGAAGTCGTAAACAAGATTCATTGCTTCTGGTCCAAAGTGGAATTTAAAATAGCGGAAAACGCGACGGCTTTACATGAAGCAAATTTACTGAAACTGGATTGTTCAAAAGCTCATCAGCAATTAAAATGGCGTGGGGTATGGGATTGCGATACAACTATACAACGAACGGTTCAGTGGTATCGGAATTTTTACGAGAAGGATGTAGTTTCAAGTATGGATGATCTTTCATTATATATAGCAGACGCAAAGGCAAAAGACGTAGAATGGACAAAATAAAAAAAGCAGAACAGTTAAAGGCTGATATCCTTGAAAAGGTAAAAGAATACTATTCATTGGCTCATGATAATTCCAGCCAGGAATTTATTCCGGGGGAATCAAGATTAAACTACGCCGGACGGGTATTTGACGAACGAGAAATGATCAATCTGGTAGACTCTTCATTGGATTTCTGGCTGACTTACGGTGACTACTCCAGAAGATTCGAAGCCGGGCTTGCCGAGTTTCTCGGCGTTCGCTTTTGTTTACTGGTCAATTCCGGATCTTCTGCCAACTTGTTGGCTTTTTCAGCCCTGACATCTCAGCTGCTAAAGGAACGTAGAATCGTGCGTGGCGATGAAGTAATCACCGTTGCTGCTGGTTTTCCTACAACGGTCGCTCCGATTATTCAACACAGTGCGGTTCCAGTGTTTGTCGATGTTGATCTCGAAACTACCAATGTTGACTGCTCCAAACTTGAAGATGCCGTTTCCGACCGAACCAAAGCGGTTATGCTCGCTCATACCCTGGGAAATCCGTTCAACCTGAAAAAGGTCAAAGAATTTTGCGATAAACATAATCTCTGGCTGATCGAAGACAATTGCGATGCTCTCGGTTCAAAGTATGACGGTCATTATACCGGTACTTTTGGAGATATCGGAACTTCCAGCTTTTATCCACCTCATCATATGACCATGGGTGAAGGCGGTGCGGTTTATACGGATAACCCGCTACTGAAAAAAATTATGCTTTCCATGCGCGACTGGGGCCGTGACTGCTGGTGCGACAGCGGACGTGACAATACCTGCGGACATCGTTTTTCCGGACAATATGGAACCTTACCGTTCGGCTATGACCACAAGTATGTGTACAGTCATTTCGGTTATAATTTGAAAGCCAGCGACATGCAGGCAGCAGTCGGCTGTGCTCAGCTTGACAAGTTGTCCGGATTCGTTAAAAAACGTCGGGAAAACCATGAGTATCTGCGACAGCTTTTCATTGAGCGCGGACTGGAGAAATATCTGGTGATCCAACAGGCCGAAGCGAATTCAGAACCATCCTGGTTTGGCATGCTGGTTATCCTGAAAGAAAATGTTCCGTTTTCCCGCAACATGCTGGCGGAATTTCTGGAAAGCCGAAAGATTCAAACCCGTAATCTTTTTGCCGGAAATCTCACTCGCCATCCTTGTTTTGATTCATTAAAAGAAGGGGTTGATTTTCGGATTTGCGGCCAGCTTGATAATACGGATCGGATCATGAATGACGCGATTTGGGTGGGTGTGTATCCCGGTCTCAGCCAGGGAAAACTGGAATGGATGGCTGATTCTTTTGCGGAATTTATTAATGGTAATGTTTAGTCCTGATTAATTTTTATGGTTACAGAAAGTTAGTGGTCGGGATTAAGCATATAAACATTTGTTTTTACGATTAAGACAATTATTTTTTCTTGTGCTTTCAAGAATTTAAGTTGATAAGGGAACAACAATGGACAGTATTTTTAACAAGTTGATTATTCTGGAAATGGCGAATAATCATATGGGAAGTGTTGAGCACGGAATTAACATTATCAGAGCCTTTCATGAAGTAGTTAAGCCGTTTGGGCTGAAATGCGCAATAAAATTTCAGTACCGTGATCTGGATACGTTTATTCATCCGGATTTCAAGGATCGCACCGATATTAAATATATCAAGCGTTTTTCCGAAACCAGATTGAGCGAAGAAGATTTTCTGACCATGAAAGCAGAAATGGACAGACTGGGTTTTGTTTCCGTCTGTACCCCATTCGACGAGATTTCCGTGGACCGGGTTGAAAAACACCAGTATAATATTCTCAAGATAGCCAGTTGCTCTTTCACCGACTGGCCCCTGCTTGAAAAAATTGCTCAGACCGATCTGCCGGTCATTGCGTCTACCGCAGGTGCTTCCATTGAAGATATCGACCGGGTCGTATCATTTTTTGAACACCGCAAAAAGACTTTCTGCCTGATGCACTGTGTCGGCTCCTACCCTACCCCGCTTGAAGATATGGAGCTAAACCAGATATCGTTCTTTAAAGAAAGATATCCATCGCTTCCGATCGGTTATTCCACGCATGAAGACCCGGGTAATACCGATGCGGTGAAAATTGCTGTCGGAAAAGGTGCCTGTGTATTTGAACGTCATGTCGGTCTGCCCACGGATGAATACAGTATCAATGCGTATTCCTCCACACCTGAACAGGTAAAAAACTGGCTGACGGCAATAACTTCAGCGTATACAATGTGCGGTGTCTCTGGTCGTCGCCGGGATATTTCCGCCAAGGAAAAAGAGGATCTGCGCGGACTGAAACGAGGAGCCTTCGCTTCAAAAGAAATTTCAGCCGGCAGTTCGTTCCAGTTAGCCGATTCTTTCCTGGCAATTCCCAATAGTCCGGACCAGCTTCTGGCCAACGATATGTCGAAATATTCCGATTTTACCGCCACGCAGGATTTCGGAGTTAACTCCGCAATTACAGCCGAAGGGTTTGAGGCATCCAACAGCCGGAACCGTATTCTTGAAATTATCCGGCGGCTTGCCGCGCTGCTTCGAGACAGCGGCATTGTCCTGCAAAGCAAGCTTGAACTTGAACTATCCCATCACCACGGCATTGACCAGTTTGAACGCTGGGGGTGCTCGATGATTAACTGCATCAACCGGGAATATTGTAAAAAGATCATTATGCTGCTGCCAGGTCAGGAAAATCCCTGTCACAGCCATAAGCAAAAGGAAGAGACCTTTCACATTCTTTACGGCGATATGGAACTGACTTTGGACGGAGTAACAACCAGTTACAGTTCAGGCGCCCTGATCACGGTGGAACGCGAGCGTCCGCATAGCTTCTCTTCCAAAAACGGAGCCGTATTCGAGGAAGTGTCCACCACTCATTACAAAAACGACTCCTATTACGAAGATCAAAGCATTATGACCAATACAAACCGGAAAACCCAAATGACTTTCTGGGCCGACTGGCTTGCTGATAAGATTCAGTAGGGTCGGGAAGAAAAGATGACAGAGACTGCAACTACACCCGTATCGGAATTTCCGGTAATTGCCTGGGATATTGACGACGTATTGAACCATCTGACCGCAGAATGGTTTGAGGCGTTCTGTTTGGAACGTTCGGTTTCCAATCTTGCCTATGAGGATATGACGGAAAATCCACCCCACCGGCTATTCGGAATCGAGATAGATGAGTACAAGGCTTCGCTGGACCGGTTCCGCTTCGCGCAATTTGCCGGTCTCCAGCCGGATTCGGAGGTTATGCGCTGGTTCAAAGAACATGGAGAGAAATTCTCCCATATTACCGTATCCGCGGTGCCGTTGAAATGTTCTCATCTTTCCGCAGAATGGGTGGTACGGAATTTCGGCCCCTGGATGAGGTCTTATAACTTTGTTCCTTCGTTTCGCCCCAATACATTCTGTCCGGCTTATGACCGGAACAAAGGAGATGCCCTGGAACGATTCAACCGGGTTGACTTGTTTATCGATGACGCGGAGGAGAATATTGCCGCGGCGTCACAGGTTGGAATACAAACTGCGTTATTTCCTGCACCATGGAATAGTAATCGGGGTATGCCGGTAAGTGATTTTCTAACCGGATTATTAAAACTTCTTAGACACGAATGATGAAATTACTATGATTAAATTATCTGATTATGTGATGAATTTTGTCGCCGGACTTGGAACCAGGCATATTTTTATGCTTCCCGGCGGAGGCTGTATGCATCTGGTCGATTCCCTCGGCCGTAACGACAGTCTGGAATACACTTGCTGCCTGCATGAACAGGCGGTTGCAATCGCGACAGAAGCTTATGCCCAGTACAACAATGAACTTGGCGTTGCTCTCGTAACAACCGGCCCCGGAGGAACAAACACGATAACTGGAGTCGCCGGAGGCTGGATTGATTCGACTCCTATGCTGATTCTTTCCGGTCAGGCCAAGCGTGAAGATATGATGACCGGACGCGGTATCAGACAGATGGGAATTCAGGAAGTCGATATCACTTCTGTAGTTTCTCCTGTTACCAAATATGCCGTAACGGTACTGAAGCCGGAAAAGATCAAGTTCTATTTACAGAAAGCCGTTTACGAAGCAACCAATGGCCGCAGAGGTCCGGTATGGGTGGATATTCCGCTGGATGTACAAGGTGCAATGATTGATGAAAATACTCTCGAAGAGTTTATTCCACCAGTCGAAACGGTTTCTGCCTTTGACAAAACTGTTGCGGAACACGTCATGGAGTTGATTAATACGTCATCCCGTCCGGCGATCCTTGCCGGAAACGGAATCCGGCTCTCCGGAGCAATGGAATCATTTTATCGTCTGATCGACCGCTTAAATATTCCGGTTCTGACTTCCTGGAAAATGTCTGACGCACTGCCGGAGGATCATCCGCTGTATTGCGGCCGTCCGGGAATTATCGGTCAGCGTGGCGCTAACTTCATTCAGCAGACTGCGGATTGTCTACTGATTCTGGGTTCCAGGCTTGACCTTTGTCAAACCGGATTCAATCATCCGAATTTCGCAAAAAACGCAAAAAAAATTATAGTAGATATCGATTCAAATGAAATCGGCAAGCTGGATATGGATTTCAGCCTTACGGTCAATGCTTCAGCCGATGTCTTCGTTGACGCGATGCTAAATGCGTCTGAAGACTTTTCAGAAGACTTCACCGGCTGGCTGAAACACGCCAGAGAACTTTATCTTAAATATCCGGTAATTCTGCCCGAATACGCGGAAGGAAACGGCTTGGTCAATACTTATCATCTGCTGGATGTTCTGTCCGATGTTTTAACTGGAGAAGATCTGATCGTACCGGGTAGTTCAGGAGCGTGTGCCGAACTGACCCAGCAGGCTTTCAAAGTAACTTCCGGACAGCGTATTCAGAATACGCCGGGACTCGGAGCAATGGGATTTGGCCTCCCCGCAGTAATCGGCGCCTGTATTGCTTCCGGCGGTCGACGTACGATTGGTATTACCGGTGACGGCGGCATCCAGATGAACATCCAGGAATTGCAGACGCTAAAACGCATTGGCCTGCCGATTAAGATGTTTGTCCTGAACAATGATGGTTACGGTTCAATTCACGGTATGCAGAAAAATCGTTTTGACGGCAATTTTGTTGCCTGCGGCCCGACCAGCGGTCTGACCTTACCGGACATGTGTAAGCTGGCTTCCGCCTATGGACTTTCTACCTTGCGAATCGAAAACCAGGCTAACCTGAAGAATAAGCTGGAAGAAGTATTGAATATGCCGGGACCGGTTATTTGTGACGTACTGGTTGATCCGAACGTCCCTTCGGCTCCGCGTTTGTCCTCGGAAGTGCTTCCTGACGGACGAATTGTTTCAAAGCCAATGGAGGACCTTGCCCCGTTTCTGCCTCGCGAAGAATTTAACGCAATAATGAATTGGACCGGAGAGTAATTATATGTCAAAAGCTGTAAGTGTAATTGTCCCGGTTTTTAATGCGGAAAAGTTCCTTCAGGAATGCGTTGAAAGCGTTATAAAGCAAAGCTTCAGCGACTGGGAACTGATTCTGGTGGACAATGGCTCTACAGACAGCAGCATTAAACTTATTAACAAATATGTCCGAGAGGATTCCCGCATCCGGACTGTCAAGGCAGAAAAACGCGGGCCTGCCACGGCTCGCAATGCAGGAGTGGCTACCGCCACCGGGGAAACGGTATTTTTCCTGGATGCAGATGATTTTATAGTGGAAAATACGCTTGAAATACTAACCGACGCCATGGAACAAACCGGAGCCGAACTGGCAATGGGCAATTTCAGCAAACTGAATCCTGACGGAACCCTGGTAGATCAGCCTGTAACATTTGACATTGATGATAAACCATTTACCGGGAATAAATGTGAATTATCCCGGCTGAAAATGATGCACTATGTCCGCCATTTTCTCCATTATCCCAGCAATCACCTGATCAGCTATTGCTGGGCTCGCCTGTACCGGCTGGAAACAATTCGAAAATATAACATTATCGCCAATCAGGACATGCAGCTATTTGAAGATTTAGAATTCAATCTGGAATACCTGAAGCATTCAGACAAAACCGTATTTGTCAACACTCCGGTTTATGTTTACCGTATGCATGAAAATCACATGTCAGCCAGCATGGGCATTTTAAACTCAAAGTCTCTAGTACATGACATGAATATTTTCAGAGAGAGAATCACGGCGTTTTTTAACGTTTTCGGCGGCGGCGCCGAAGTTGAAAAAGTCCGACCGGAAATTGGTCATGCCTTGATTCATTATGTGATTATTTTCCTGGTTCGAACCTGCCGCTGGCTCAGCCGAGAAAACCGTGGAAAAATCCGGCAGGAAATCTCACCGCTGATTTCAGCTCAGGTCCTGCGTGACAGTCTGCCATATTATCATCCCCGTCCCGGAACCAGCCACTGGTTACCGAGGTTGATGCGCTGGAAACTGACCGGAATGATTATGCTGGTATGCAAAAATAAAGCTTATAAACGATATGGGAAACTGAAAGGAAATGCAAGATGACCAAACTTGAAATGATTCAGGCCCTGAAGAATACTGATCGTCCGATAGTTATCTGTGGCGCAGGAATTATAGGAGAACGACTGCTCGATATATGTCGGGCCGAGGAAATCAGCATTACGTGTTTCTGCGATGGAAGCATCAAAACTTCAGGCAACAAATGCTGTGGACTGGAGATTATTCATACTCCGAGTCTTCATACCCGGTTTGATGATGCCGTGTGCCTGATTTCCGCCGTCGCGATCAAAGATGTTGTAGAAATGCTTCAGGAACAGGGATTCAATGACTGGTATGCAGGAGGAGTTTTGCTAAAGGACATCGATATCACCCAGGATAATCCTGACGCATCACTGGACTACCTGAAATTTGCTATTGACAACTGTATTCTGTGTCATGACGGCTATCTGCATCCGGACAAACTGTTTCTTCGCAGTATCGACCTGATCATAACGGAACGCTGTTCGCTGCGCTGCCGCGACTGTTCCAACCTGATGCAGTACTATGAACATCCAGTGAATTGTGACAGTGAAATGCTGCTGCGTTCTATCGACCGGTTCTGTGATATTATTGACGAGGTCATGGATTTCCGTATTATCGGCGGGGAAACCTTTATGAACCGTGAATGGCATATCCCAACAGCACACCTGATTGATAATCCCAAAGCCCGCCGGATCGTACTGTATACCAATGCCACCATTCTACCGGATCCCAAATATACCGAGCTTCTACAGCATGAGAAAGTCTTGATTATCGCTACTGATTACGGCGCTCATCTGTCCCGTAAACTCCCTGAATTCAGACAGTATATGGAAGAGAACCATATTCGACATAATATTCTGAAAATGACCGAATGGCTGGATTGTTCCGCGATCGGTCAGCATAACAGAACCGAGGAACAAAATCAGGAGATATTCAAACTTTGCTGCGCAAAAAACATGGCGACACTTTCCGACGGAAAACTGTTCCGCTGTCCTTATGCGGCCAACGCGTTCCGGCTCCAAGCGGTTCCGGACTGTCCGAAAGATTATGTTGATATCTTTTCCGATCATACTTCATTGGAGCTGAAAACGAAAATGAAAGATTATCTTGAAAGCAAAGACTATCTTTCTATCTGTGATTATTGTAACGGTCGACCGCTCTCTGGAGTTGAAGTAGAACCGGCAATCCAGGCGGAACAGCCATTACCTTATAAAAAAATACTTGTAGAGGATTAAATAAAAATGTCTGATGATAAATTAAAGCCACAAGAAGCCAAAAATCGTAATAAACTGAAAGAGAACAAACCTTACGTCTACGAAAAAATGATTCGTCTGGAAGAGAAATACCGCCGCGGCGAAAGTATTGCGATCATTCAGTTTCAGTACAATTATCAGTGTAATTTTAAATGCCAGCACTGTTCTATCAAACCTTTCCAGAATCAGGATCGGCGTTCATTCACCATGGATGATGTTAAAAGCCTGTCGAAACAGGCCGATGAACTGGGGCTGGCGCGTTTTGTGATCACCGGGGGAGAACCGCTTACGTTTAAAGACATGGATGAACTTGTTGCCGCGATTGATCCGCAGAAATTCTATATCAACTGCGATACCAACGGCTGGCTTCTGACCAAAGAAAAAGCCGAACATCTCAAAAGCATCGGGGTTGATCGTATTCAGTTGAGTATCGACAGTCTCAACGCGGAAGAGCATGATGAATTCCGTCAGTGCAAAGGAGCCCATGCCAGAACCCTGGCCGCAATTGATAACGCAAGAAACGCCGGACTTGATATTTTTATTCAGACCGTTGTAACGAAACAAAGGCTTTATTCCGAAGAGTTCATTAAGTTTGTGGAATACTTCAACAACATGGATATCGGTGTTTTTGTGAGCTATGCAAAACCGGTGGGAGCCTGGGAAGGCAACTTCGACTGTCTGGTAAACAAGGAAGACATGAAGTATATGGAAGAGCTGGAGAAAAAGCATAAGGTGTTTACTCATCTGACTCCGGGCTACGGCTTGAATATGGGATGCATCGCGGTAAAAGGCATGATCTCAGTAACCCAGTACGGGGACGTTCAGCCCTGTCCTTACATTCATACATCTATCGGCAATGTGTTTGAAGAACCGCTGAAAGATATCCTGGAAAGAGGAAAAAATATTAAATTCTTCGGAGAGCATGTTGATACCTGTCTGATTGCCGAAGACCGGGATTTCATCAATAACTACGTTGCTAAACATATTTACGGAAGGAAAGATCTGCCCGTTTCGAGCTCGGAGATGTTTGGAGAGGCAGACAAAACAACAGTTCCATGGGAAAAAGAATTGAAGTCACATACATCTTCTAACTAAAAAAATCGCAATGGATAGAATTCTCTTTATTGTTCCACCATATATCAGCTATGATTATTTCATAAATCCCGGTTTTAACGAACGGGAAGTGGTAAAGGAATCAGGAACCTACGCAAGTCTGGTAACTGATATGCCACTGGGAGTTCTGTCGCTGAGCGCTTATGTAAAAAAGTATTCTGATGCTGAAACAAAATTAATCGATTTCAACATCATACTGAATAAAGCAGACTCGTTTTATTACAGCTCTTTTTCGGAGCTTTTTCGAGACGTTTTGTCACAGCAGGACTATATAGACTTTAATCCAACGATTATTGGAATTTCAACGCTTTTTTCTTCTGCTTATTACAACATGATCGATATTGCGGCAGAAGCGAGAAAGGTGTATCCTGATGCGTTGATTTACTCTGGAGGCGGAATTCCCACAAATATTTACAAAGAAATTTTCCGTGACAGCAAGGACTTTGATATGCTGTCGTTTGGAGAAGGAGAAAGACCCCTTCTTGAACTGGTTAAAGCAAAAGATAAACAGAAATTACTGGACCATCACGATTCCTGGATAACCAGAGAAAAAGTGAGAGCCGGGATGACTTTTGTTCATGATGATATCATAGATCTTGATGAAATCCCATTTTACGATTATGATATTTTGAATATTTCTGATTATGGTCTTAGCCCCACGGTTAAAACCTATTCTTCTTTTGGCGATCAAGACATTACTTTTCATATTGCGACATCACGCGGATGCATTCATCGCTGTTGCTTTTGTGCTTCTCATTCTGTCCATGGACGAAAAATGCGCTATCATTCTATTCGTAGAGTAAGGGAAGATCTGGAACAGCTGCAGCTTCGTTTCGGCGCAACAAAGATTGGGATTCAGGACGACCATTTTATGGCGGATAAAGATCGAGCCAATCAGATCATTAATATTTTGAAAGAAATGAATATGACTATTTTCTTTCAAAGCGGACTGGCATTGTATGCGTTGGATCGCCCCATGCTTGAAGCAATGAAGGAGGCCGGTGTAAAACAACTGGTTTTAGCAGTTGAATCAGGCAGTAACCGTGTGCTGAAGGAAATCATGCACAAACCGATTAATCTGGATATCATCAGGCGTGTAGTGGATGACTGTCGGGACCTTGGAATTGAAACCGACGCCAATATTGTCGTGGGAGTGCCGGGAGAAACAAAACAGGACATGGAAGATTCACTGGCATATCTGCAAACCCTCAATGCCGGATGGTTCAGGATTTATATCGCTACACCGCTGGTGGGAAGCGAAATGTTTGATATTTGCCGTCAGAATAATTATATTTCCGGCAGTTATCTTGGCGGAGATTTCAAACATTCGGTTATCGAAACGGAAGATTTCACCGCTGACTATATTCGAGAAAAAGTCTATGAAATGAATTTATCGTTGAATTTTGTCCATAACAGTGACTTTCGTCTGGGCAATTATGATGTGGCGCTGAAAGGTTTCTTAAATACGATAAACGTGAAACATGACCATGCGATTGCCTATTATTTTGCGGCACGTTGTTATGAAAAACTTAACGATGCAGAAAATTATCAGAAATGCAAAGCGACTTCTGAAACAATTATTGCGGAGTCAGAATTCTGGCGCGGTTATGTCGAACATTTTAATTTGACTCCATTAACGTAATCAGGGAAGAACAATGAATCTGTCAGAAGCAACAAAATTTCTTACACAACAGGTTCCTGATCCATCGCAGGGATTGCCGGACGAGGTATTTTACTATATCAGCAGTGTAACTCCTCTGGTTAACGTTGATCTATTGATAAAAGACGAAAAGGGCCGGACCTTGCTGACCTGGCGCGATGATCCTTTCTGTGGAACAGGATGGCATATTCCCGGCGGAATCATCCGATTCAAAGAAACGATGGCACAAAGAATCATCAAAGTGGCACAAGGAGAAATCGGGGTGGAAAACATTGAATACGATCAAACTCCGATCAATCTTCATGAATTTATACATGAAGAACAGGAAATCAGAAGCCATTTTATTTCTTTTTTATTCAGGTGCTTTCTTCCAAGTTCATATAAACTTGATAATAAAGAGAAAAAACCGGGTGACGTAGGTTATATGCAGTGGCACGACAAGTGCCCGGATAATCTGATAGAATTTCATGAGGTTTATCTAAAATTTATATAAACAACAGCAGCAGGAATTAAATGAAGGCAAAAGATATAAGTGGTCAGGCACCAGGAGGGAAACGTACTCCACTAAAAGAGGTTCTTCCTCTGAGTACTCCTTATGTAGTACAAATTTTTCCTATCTATGCGTGTAACTTTAAATGCAAATACTGTATATTTTCCGTAGAGAAAAGTAAGCGGTATTTCATTTCGGACAAAGCGGTAATGGAGCTTGAGCTATATAAAAAATGTGTCGATGAAATGGCTCAGTTTCCCGAAAAGATTAAAGTGGTCCGTTTTGTCGGGATCGGCGAACCGCTACTGCATAAGCAGATCGCGGATATGGTGAAATATACCGTGGACAAGGATATTGCCAATACTGTTGAGATACTGACAAACGCATCATTGCTTACTCACGAAATGACTGATGCCCTGGTTAACGCAGGACTTGACCGGCTGGTCGTATCACTGCAAGGAGTGGACAAGGAAAAGTATCTAAAGGTAAGCAGCATTGATCTGGATTTCGAACAATTCATTGACAACTTAAGATATTTTTATGAACATAAAGGAAACACTCAGGTTTATATTAAAATTGTCGATATCGCGCTGGATAATGAAGCGGAAAAAGAAAAGTTCTACGAACTTTTCGGCGATATCTGCGATACCATGGCGATTGAAAATACGGTTCCGATTCACACCGGTGTGGATTTTGAAGACGTACTGGTTGAAAAAGATAAAGGAAAAACGCAGTTCGGCTTGCCGGTTTGTGACGTAAAGGTGTGTCCGCAGCCGTTTTTCCATATGCAGATAAATCCGGACGGGAAAGTCGTCCCCTGTTACTCATTTGAATATCCTGAAATTTTAGGCGATTGCAATATAGAAACAGTAAATGATATCTGGAACGGCGAACGTTTCCATGAATTCAGGCGAAAAATGCTTGACGGCCTGGAGGGCGTATCTCCCATCTGTAAAGAGTGCAGTATTATAAAATACCGCTGGTTCCCGGAAGATGATCTTAGTTCCGATACGGAAAGGTTAAAAAAATTATATGAGTAAAGTAACTGTTGCAATTCTCGGGGCAACTTCCCACATCGCGAAAGGGCTGATCCATCAGTTCCTCTGCGAATCTGTGGTCGAACTGCATTTGTTCGGCCGCTCGAAGGAGCGTATTCAAACGGCCCTGAAGTCAATTGCGGCACAAGAAAACTCCTGCTTTATTCATGAAGGATTCGACACGTTTCCCTCAGGTTCCTATGATATGGTCATAAACTGTGTCGGAGTCGGGACAGTCAATAAGCTCCAGGGAGATTTTACCCGCTACTTTACCCTCACAGAATATTATGACAACCTGATACTGGAGTTTCTACAAAAATCTCCGGATACGTTGTATGTCTCATTCAGCAGCGGTGTTATTTACGGGCGCGGGCTGACCGCACCGGCCGATGATCATACGATAAATAATCTCGACGTCAACCATCTGGCAAAAGAAGACAGCTATATGATGGTCCGACTGTATACGGAAGCTAAACACCGGGCTTTTGCCGATTTGCGAATTGTGGACCTGCGAGTGTTCTCTTATTTCAGCCGGTTTTGTGATTTAACGGATCAGTATTTCATTGTCGAAATCATCAATAGCATTCTTTCCGGCAATAAATTTGTTACCGGAAAGAATGATATGGTACGCGATTATATCCACCCGGAGGATCTTTTCTCATTAATAAAATGTTGTGCAAAAGAAAAAAAAATTAATGCCGCGTTCGATGCCATCAGCGCCAGGCCTGTGTCCAAATGGGAAATTATCGACTTCTTCGCAAAAAAATATGGGCTGGATTGTGAAACAAAGTCGGACTTTACTTATTCCGGGGCAACCGGCTCGAAGAACATTTATTGTTCAGTCAGTAATAAAGCGGCACTCATTGGTTACGCCCCGAAATATACCGCCATGCAAGCTGTAGAGATGGAAGCAGAACATATTTTGTCATCATCAACAAGGAGAGAGAATAATGTTTCTTAAACAACCGGATATAAACAACCGGACAACACCACTGGTTACTATATGTATCTATAATTATAACTACGGACGTTATCTCAGAGAATGCCTTGACAGTGTTTTTGCCCAGACTTATGAGAATATCGAAGTATGTTTTTCCGATAATGCCTCGAACGATGATTCTTGGGAAATTGCCCTTGAATACGAAAAAAAATATCCGGGAATTATGACGGTAACCCGCAACCGAAAGAATTTCGGCAGCGATGACAATTTTGCGAACTGCCGGATAAACATAAGGGGAAAATATTTTTTCAAATTGTGTTCAGATGATGTTCTTGCACCGGAGTTTGCTGAAAAATGTGTCGCGCTGCTGGAAAAACATCCCAATACCGGTTACGCCCTGGTTCACAGGTTGATCATCAATGATGCCGGGAAACGTATAGAGGAACCGCCTTTTTACAATCAATCCTGTATCATTCCCGGGGCGGAACAGGCCGCGGTCTATATGATGGCGGCGGTAAATCCATCGGTTTCGCAGATTATGTATCGGACCGGAGTTCCTTCATTGGATAAGTTGAAAGGTAGCTTAGTTGCGCGTTGGTACGGTACAAGGATTATGGATTTTGATGTATGCACGCGCTTTGATATCGGATATATAAAGGAACCTCTTCTTCTTCACCGGCTGCATTCCACCAATGATTCATTCAGGGCAGCCGATAACCTTATGGAAATCATTGGCCCGTATGTCCTGCAGCATCAATTTGCAGAAATGGCTTCAAGGCAAACGCATATGGACAAGGCAGTGAAACGTCTGCCGCAGTCTCTTGAAAAACTTGGATCTTTGAGTCTCAGATATAGTGTTCGTTCCTTGATCGCAGGCAATAAAGAATGCGCATTTCGTTATTATCATCTTGCTCCTGCAATGTATCCTGGCATCATTAATGACGAGATATTTGATAAACTCCAGACCTACTGGAATAGTGATGAGACAGGAAAATTGGAAATCCTGAAAGAATTCAAAGATACCGATAATCTCGCGACCAGAAGCGTATCTTATGATCCACCTCCCGGAAGTACTCCATTTGTATAGTTATCATCTTATTATAAGGCTGGACAATATTATGTCCCCCTTTCCTGTAAAAATTTTTGAATTGATCTGATTTATTTCTACAGGAAGTTATAAAAGCCCCCGAATATGTTTTCATCCCCTTATCCAACAGGGGCTGAAAACCTTTACATTATTACATACAAAGATTAATCTGCTCGCGACAATATAATCTGACAGCCTGCATTTTCCCTCTTTTTCTAGATTCCTAAAATCATAATTTATTATACCGTAACGATCTGCAATTCTCCAGATCCGAAACCAATGCAATCCACAACTGGACCCAAAATTGCGTTTAAATAACTTCGGTAAATATATAAGAACACATAGCGAAACAGACATTGCGAACAGAAAAAACATCTGGCATACCATCTGCGGCAATATTATCGTAAACGAAAAAATTGAAGCAGTAAATTAAGGAAACTGACTCATGAATAGAATTGGATATAACACAATGTCAGGAATGGAGCTCGAGTTGAAGCGGCAGGAAATCATTGCCAGCAACCTCGCAGCAGCCAATGTTCCTGGTTATAAGGCAGAATTTCTGTTATCAGGTCAGTTCGAAGGCGACTCCGGCGACGGTCTGAACGGAGTAAGCAGCGGAAGTACAAAAATTGATTACGCCCAGGGTGCCCTGAAAACAACAGGCCGGGAGTTGGATTTTGCTATAACCGGAGAAGGTTTTTTCAGAGTAAAAACATCAGACGATCAAATTCTCTATACAAGAAACGGTGCTTTTACCCTCAACGACAATATGCAGTTGACTACCGATCAGGGATTTCTTGTTGTCGATGAAAACGACACTGCAATCACTTTTCTTCCAAACGATGACATTTCCAACCTGGAAATTTCATCAGACGGAATGCTGAAAATACGCGGAAATGCCAGTAATGGATATGTATATAAAAATTTAGCCAAGATAAAAATAGAACAGATCAATAACAAAGAAGATCTACAGCGCCTGACCGGAAGTTACTTCAGAATGCCGGAAGGTAAGGAAATTGAGGAATTTGAAACTCCGCAGAATTACGAAGTAATGAATGCACGTCTCGAAACCGCAAATATTTCACCTATCAAATCAATGGTACAGCTGATTCAGAGCTCACGTGAGTTTGAAATGGGCAGCAGAATCCTTCGGATGGTGTCTGAAATGAGTAATAAAGAGAACAATGCATTCGGATCATAACAACAATATTAATAATTAATATAACAGTATGGAGACTTAAAAGATGAACAATGCACTATGGATCGCAGCAAGTGGGATGGAAGCCCAGGACCTTAGAACCGCTACCATAGCCAACAACATCGCAAACGTGAGTACCACCGCATACAAACGCGGAATTTGTGAATTCCAGGACATGCTTTATCAGCGCCTGGCGACTCCAGGTTCAGCAACCGCAGCGGCAGCAGACATTCCTGCCGGTATTCAGATCGGTACAGGTGTCGCCACCGGTTCCGTATCGAAATACTTCGGTCAGGGTGGTCTTGAAGAATCCAGTTCCGACCTGGATATGGCTATTGTCGGCAAAGGTTTCTTCCAAATACAGAAAGCCGACGGAACCTCTGCTTATACCAGAGCAGCATCGTTCCATCTGGACCAGAACGGAACAGTTGTTACTACTGATGGTTATGAAGTTGTCGGTTTCCCAACCCTAAACACAGAAGCAGAATCAACCACGATCGCTGAAGACGGTACAGTCAGTCAGTATGTTGATGGAGAAACAGTGGAAGTCGGTCGTATCCAGCTGGCACGCTTTGCCAACCCGGAAGGCCTGACCTATCTTGGAAACAACCTTTATGGAGAAACGGAAGCCAGCGGAGCAGCACAGCTCGGCAACCCGAGTGAAAACAATTACGGCAGCCTTTCCCAGTACTATCTGGAATCGTCAAACGTGGAAGTCGTAGATGAAATGGTTGACCTGATTTCAGCACAGCGCGCCTACGAACTAAACTCAAAATGCGTCAAGGCCGCCAGCGAAATGCTTCAGGATATCGCAAATCTTAAATCATAAACAATAATCTATTTTTTTAATTTCCAGACCAGAGGTGAAAACATGAAAGCAGGTAGAATACTTACCGGAATAATGTCGGCGGTTTTCGTTGCGCTGACATGCAGTGCAGCGGTTGAGGCGCCAGCGCCTCAGGAAAGAATACTGCAGATAAAACGTCGCATCTCCACTAGAAATACCATGGTAAAACTCAAAGATATAATTGAGAACACCACAGTACTGTCTAAACAGGAAGGCGAATATGTCGTAATGAAAACTCCAGTTGAAGACGATGTATCCATGTCGATTATTGATGTGGCCTATGCTCTTCAGAAATTTCCTTCTTTGCTGCAATCAAAACTCAAAGGCCCTAGACGCGTAACCATTATGCGTCTCAGCGACATGCGCTATGTTGACAGAGCCAAGAAAATGATTCTATCTTATCTTAGAAAGAATGCTCCATGGAAAGACTGGGAAGTGGAACTGATGTTTGACGCAAATGATGAGATCATGATTTCCAAAGTCGGCTCCTTCGCTCGAATCGAAGCCATGCCTTACGATACCAAGGGAATGATCGGAATTGTTGATTTTCGCATCAGTTTTTATGATGAAAACGACAAGTTGATCAAAAAAATGAATTTAAGTCCTAAAATTTTACGCCGCGCCAATGCATTTGTACTACGCGAAACTCGCCCCCAGGGTTATATCGTACGTCAAAATGACCTCAAAATTGTTCCGGTCTGGATCGGCGGCGAAAAAAATCGCTATATCACCGACAAAAAGGATTGTGTTGGCAAGGAACTGGCGAAAGAAATAATTGCAGGAGAGTTCATCCGGCAGCCGGATATGATCAATCCGATCTGTGCAAGACGCGGACAAATGATCTGGGTAACCTGCGCATCAGGCGGACTCTCAGTAAAGCTCGGAGTTCTGGCATCTCAAACCGGACGTCTTGGAGATACGATCAGGGCAATTAACCGGTCGACCAAGAAAGAACTGAATGTGGAACTGACCGGCGACAGAGCCGCAGTTTATAAATTATAATGAGGCAATATACAATGAAAAAAATACTGACAGCAGCAGCGACAATACTGGCACTCGGTCAGTTGTATGCCGGAGATCCGGCTGACGGCTTGAGATTTGCAGTGAATTTGTATTCTGTCGATCGGGCCCGAAATGTAGGCGACCTTCTCACGATCACCATTTCTGAAACATCTGAGGCAGTGAAATCAGAAGGCCTTACAACAGGAAAAACAGCAGCAGCGGAACAATCAGCCGATGGCGGCTGGTTCGGTTCTCCGGTCAGCAGCGCAACCAACGCGTTCCAACAACTCAGCAATAATTTTAAACGCGTAATGAATAATGGCAATCTGCCTATAACCAATTACTCTATCTCCGCAAACAGCTCATTTGAAGGTACTGGAGACGCAAACTCAAGCAACAGCTTAACTACAACCGTAACCGTCAGAGTTGTTGATAAGCTGCCAAACGGAGTACTGGTTGTCCGTGGGGATCGTAGACTGATCCTTCGCAATGACAGCGTCAACATGGTAGTTACCGGATTGGTCAGAATGCGTGATATTGATTCCACCAACACAGTTGCATCGTCACGTGTTGCGGATGCACATATTTACTATGAAACCAATGGAGAAACCAGCCGAGGCGCCAACCCTGGTTACGTCTGGCGGATATTCCAATGGCTTAACCCGTTCTAATCCGGAGTGTTAATCATGAAATACGACAAATTAATGAAATTTACAGCAGCAGCGGTTATCGCGATTTCAGGGATATCCGGTTTTTCTCAGGCCAATGAAGTTGATTTGAAAGACACAAATCCAGCAGCGCTTGCACCTGTGAAGAATATTGTTCCTACAAAAACAATAAAATCAAAAGTTAACGATGGCCAGGCCATTGCCAGAATCAAAGATGTAACCAGACTGAAAGGCCATGAAAGTTACGAACTACTTGGTTATGGTATCGTTACCGGTTTGAACAATACCGGTGACAGTGATAAGGAACTGACACAGCAGACCATCGCGAACATGATGCAGAATTTCAACATTGTCGTCGACTCCGGAGACCTGAAGGTCCAGAATTCCGCAGCAGTAATTGTAACAGTTACCATCAGCGGCAACCGCCACAAGGGTGACATGGTCAGCGCCAATGTAAGTGCAATCGGCGATGCCGAATCCCTGACCGGCGGCCAGTTACTTATGACTCCGCTGCTTGGAGCCGATGGAGAAGTTTGGGGAATCGCACAGGGGCCGGTAACAACCGGAGCCTATAGTTTCGGCAGCAGTGATTCCGGCGGAGATAAAGTGACGAAGAATCATCCGACAGCCGGTATGCTGACAAACGGAGTAAAGCTGCTTCGTGACTTCGGCCCGGATTATACCTCGGAAGACAAACTAACTTATATACTTAATAACCCTGACTATACTTCAGCGGTCAATATGGCCAATACCATCAACAAAAAATACTTTGGTATCGCGGTAGTCAAGGATTCCGCATCTATTCAGATAAGAATCCCTAATAAGTATAAAGATGAAAATAATGTAGCAAGTTTTATCAGTGAAGTCGGTCAGATGTATTTCGCAACCGACAGTGTGGCAAAGGTCGTCTTTAACGAACGAACCGGAACCATTGTAATCGGTCATAATGTAAGAATTTCCAATGCGGCGGTAAGCCATGGAAACCTTTATGTCAGAGTAAAGAACACCGAAGGCGTAAGTCAGCCGGGAGCATTTGCCTCTAGCGGAACCACCGAAAAAACGACAAATCAGGAAACCAGTATGAAAGAGGAAAAAGCTGCCTTGTTCGAACTGGAAAATACCACCACGGTCGGACAACTGGTTAACGCATTGAACAGTCTTGGAGTCACCTCCAGAGATATTATGATAATTTTTCACGTACTAAAACAAGCTGGCGCACTTCACGCCGAACTGGAAGCAATATAAAATCAGAGGCACGAAATCATGGACGAAATATCAGCCTTAAATGTTAATGTAGACGAACTTCTAAACTACGGCGAAAATCTTCAGAGTGCCAAAGCACGTCAGAAAGATGAAGCTTTACAAAAGGTATGTAATGATTTCGAAACCGTATTAACTTCGACATTTCTCAAACAAGGCATGAAATCTGCTAGAGAGTTAGGTGAAGTCGAAGGTGAAGAAAAAGACAGCGGAACCGAGAACTTTAAAGATATGGCTTATGAACAGTTGGCCGACTTCATAGGCCAGCAGGGAATGATGGGGCTCGGAAAAGTGCTTTATCAGTCAATGAAAGAAAAGTTACATAGTTAATATTCATCGGAAAAAATAATATATTAAATCCATAGGAGAAGTTATAATGAATACAGCACTCGCAGGCGAATCTCTGGATTTCCAGGGGGTTTCCGATCAGCTGAAGGTAGTCATTGCCGACCTGACCGATTCCTCAAAACGCCTTCAGAAAGCTATCGTTTCCCGTGACGTTGATACGGTTTGGAAAATCATTGCCGAACAACAGGAATACATGGTAAAATTCGATAAATACAATTACCTCTGGAAGCAGATCGTGGTTGATAGCGGTATCGAAAGCCCGAGAATACGGGAGCTGAAACAGGAACTATTCGAAGGTATTGGTAACCTGAAGAAAACCGGAAGTAACAACGCTGTCCTAATTAGAAGCTTCATCTCTGCTATTAATAAGGCGTTTAAACGCACTATTGGACAAAAGGACCAGGCGAAGGTATACGGAAAAAAAGGCAAAATGTCTTATAAACAGTCATCAATGCTGATCAATAAAGTCGGCTGAAGCGAGGAGAAGTAATCATGTCACTCAATGCAGCAACAAACATAGCCACCAGCGCATTGCTGACCCGGCAGGATCAAATGGAGGTCATTACCACCAATGTATCCAATTCCGACAGTAATGATTATCATGTCAGATCAGCAACTTTATCCTATGACGAAATTAACGGTGTTTATATTTCATCGGTTACCAGAGCCTACGACTCAGCTCTGGAAGAAAACCTCAGGGATTCAATCTCTTCCTATTATTATCAATCTGTATATTATGATAAGATCAGTGATGTTGAAACTGTTATAGGCCCGGACGGAGAAAGTACCCTTACTGATGCATTAACCGATTTCGCCAACGCCCTTCAGGATTTGGCAACATCACCTGACGATACAACCACCCGTGCCGAAGTACTTAATACGGCAGAAACGCTGGCTTCAGAAATCAATTCTGAATACAGCAGCCTGGCCAGCCTGCGCGACACCATCGCCAACGATGATGCCACAGGAAGCGGCCTGATCTCAACGGCTGTAGATGAGGTCAATACCCTGCTTGAAGAAATCGCAACCTTGAATGACGCAATTTATAATGCCGAACTGGATTCAGGAGAGGAAGCTCTTGACCTTCGTGATCAACGTGATGCCCTGGTAAAAGAACTTTCACAATATGTTGAAATTGATGTCGATGAAGTGGAAGACACCAACATGTATACAGTTTCGCTTGTTACAGACAGTGGAACGACTACTTTGCTTGACGGAAATGATCTGGATCAGAACGTAAATACGTTAGGATATACCATGGTCGACAGTAACAGTGACGGTATTTATGACGATATCCAGATTACTGTAACCGATGCCACAAGTGGAACAACCACTGATGTCACCCTTACAGATGACAGCGGAACCATCCAGGCATTGATCGACAGTCGCAAATATATTTGTGACCTGATGGATGATCTGTATGACTATGCAACCGCGATTGCCAACACAATAAACACGATCCAAGCCAATGGATACGACTTGGACGATGTTGCCGGAACAGATCTCTTCAGCGTTGCCACTCAGTCTTCAGACGGAGATATTTTGAGTGTAATAATTACCGACACAGATAAAATTGCAGCATCAGATACCACAGGAGAATCCGGCAACAGCGATAACGCAATTGCCATGTGGAACGCTCTGAATGATACTTCCACCTACGGATATAACGGCGAAACCCTGTTGCTTTACTCTGATCAGATCCTTTCCGATGTGGCACTGGAAGTAAGTACCAGTGAAAGTCTGGTGGAAACGGCAGAAACAGTTATGGAAATGTATGAAAGTTCGGTATCATCTCTCAGCGGCGTAAGCACCGATGAAGAAATGGTGGATATGCTCGAAGTTGAAAGAGCTTATCAGGCAGCCTCAAAGTTGATCACCACAATTGATGAAATGCTCGAAACAGTGATTAATATGGTTTAAACAATTTTTAAACCGGGAGAATTATCATGAAAAATAAAAAAGATGCCAGAATGAAAGAAGTTCAGACTTCTCATGTGAGTTCCGCCAATTGCGGTCCGTTGAAATCTCTTTTTATGGAATTGAACAATCAACTCCAGGATTATCTGGATGCCCTTAAAACCGCTTCCGGAGATCAAAACTCTAACTGAGAACCGCTGGAAGGAGTATAATTATGGTTACCGGACAAATGTCAGCAGATAAACTTCGCCAGGCGCTGGTTCACTACAGCACCACGGTTGAAGAAGTTCTGAAAAATATGGAAAATGAAGTCGCGGTCGTAGTAGATAACGACGGTGCTCTTTGTGGACTGGTTACAGATGGAGATATCCGTCGTGCCTTCCTGGCCGGAGCCAATATGCAAACACCTGTAGTTGATTTCATGACAAAAACTCCAATGACCATAAAAGAAGATGATAATGTTTCCAGTTCGGAAATCATGGCTATTATGCTTGAACGTAAAATCCGTCATTTACCGGTAGTTGATAATAGCAACATTCCGGTAGGGCTGGAACTGCTTAAGGACCAGTACAACGAACAGGATATTGCTCAGGCAGTACTCATGGCCGGAGGAAAAGGCACCAGGCTGCATCCATTAACTGTAGATACTCCAAAACCGTTACTCAAGGTTGGTGACAAAACAATTATTGATAATGTAATTTCTGGTCTGAATACCAGTGGAGTCAGCAATATCGTTGTATCCGTCAATTATCTGGGAGACCAGATCAAAAATCACCTGAACAACAATAATAACAACAATTTACACCTCGAATATCTTGAAGAAAAGAAAGCACTGGGAACTGCAGGAGCGTTGTCACTGCTTTCTCCACGACCGGATCGCGGCTTTATTGTCATGAACGCCGACCTGATGACGGAAATGGACTACAAGGCATTCGTAAGATTTCACCGAGAGGCAGATAATGACATAACCGTGTGTGTCAGAAAGTATGAGGAAACTGTTCCATTCGGAGTAGTCGACCTTGGCTCCAATAGCCGTGAAGTAACCGGAATCCGGGAAAAACCGGTAAATACTTATCTGGTTAACGCAGGGATTTATATGATGGAGCCAAAAATTGTTGACCTCATACCGAAAAATACTTTTTATGACATGGTATCCCTGATTCAGGCGGCACTCCGCCACGGATACAAGGTTGCCGCCTTCCCTATACTGGAATACTGGCGGGATATCGGCCGACATCAGGAAATGGACCTGGCACGGCACGAATGGGAATTAAAAAAAAATAAAGAATTAAATACAGAGGTGTCATTATGTGCGCAATGAGAGTTTCAGACCTGACGATGCTCAGTACAATGCAGTCGTCAGTCGCGAACAACCGGGAAGAATATTCCAATGTGATGCTGCAGATTTCCACCGGCAGTAATTATCTGAATCGTTCAGACAATGTTTCCGAAACCGAACAGGCAGCACTGCTGCAGATCAGCGAAGATAAATACAATCAATGGATTGAAAATCTGGAAACCGCTGAAACCTGGGAAGAAATCACTGATTCATCCAACCAGGAAATTCTTGATATTATGCAGGAAATAAGTTCGATCATCACAGAGGCCAACTCCGAAGTGAACTCCGACAGTGACCTTGAATCACTGGCCACAGAAGTTTATGAATATATTGAAGCGCTGATCGACCTGGGCAATACAACTTACAACGGTAGTAATATTTATGCAGGAACAGGTTCTTGTGACGAAACTTTTACTTCCTATGACGATGATAGTGATGGAATTATCGATAGAGTTGAATATAACGGCTCTTCCACTCAACGTAAAGTGTCCTCATCAGAATCATCGACCATTTCATATGGGACATTAGGAACTGATTTATTTGAGTTCGAATATACCGATGACAGTGGTACTACTTCAACCGTTGACGTTTTCGACGAGTTGATCTCGCTGTATAATGACCTTATGAGCGGAACTGTCGATGAAGACAATCTGGAAAAACTTGAAGCTGCTGTCGACAACGTAACCGCAGCCACCGTTGTTACAACCTCCAACGAAAATAGAATAGCGAGCGCAATCGACAATCTGGAATCCCTGGTAACCGTTACCGAAACAAATATCAGTGAAATCCTGGATGTTGACGAAACGGAAGCGATTACTCAGTATTATGCAATCGAAGCCGCCCTTGAGGCCGCTTTGGAAATGATCAGTAGAATCAACGATATGTCTATCCTTAATTATATCAACTGATCCCAAGCCTATTACCTTTGCTGCGGCTTTCCTGCAACTACAGGAAAGCCGCTTTTTTTAACTCCATTTTAGTAATCCAAACATAATTGAAGCATCTTGTTCCTCTCCAGCAAAGACATTAAAACTTAATTAATCAAACATTAGTTTTAGGTTATATCGGTTCTTTTTCACTTTTATTTTCAGGCAATTGTATTAGTAGTATTTTCAAAGCCGACATGGGGATCGGTTTTGTAAAATATTAAATTAAAAAATCAGGAAGAAAAATGAAAAAGGAAACAGTAAAAAAACGTTTCACTCTTATCGAACTCCTGGTCGTTATTGCAATCATTGCAATACTGGCAGGAATCCTCTTACCGACACTGTCAATGGCTCGCGAACGCGGTCGTGCTATCGCCAGCGCCAACAACTGCAAACAGTGGGGGACAGGCTACATGATGGCCGCTGATGATTACAATGAAAGAGTTCCGTGGGATGGAGAAGATACCCTTAGTGATATCTACAGTACTACAACTGATGATTTAAATGAAGTCTGGCTGGATATAGTTCCTCCTTATGTAGGACAGGCCGCTTTCAAAGATTTTGGTACTGACAAAGATGAGGCAGGTAAAAAATTTCACGGCAATTCCATCTTCAGTGACCCGTCTGCTCGCAATCCTGACGGAACAGAAGATGACTTTGACAAATGGGATAGCAATACCCAGCTTTTCACGGAATCAAGCTACTATCATTTTTTCAGCTATGTGCCAAACTCGAAAGTTGATGGAAGCAGCGAATACTATCCTTATGATACAGAAAAAAACATTCAACGCGTAAAACTCAACCAGATTAAATATGCTTCGGCAACAGTGCTGTTACTTGAAAAACGTACAAGCGCATCTGAAATCACCGGTCAGGGACTTGATGATAAATATGCTGATAAATCTGTAAACAGGTTGAAGGCAAACTGGAAACGAGTAGCAGCTCGTCATAACAAGGGAGCATATCTGGTTTTTGCCGATGGTCACGTCTCTCATATGTCATATTCTTATATGCTTACCAAAGCAGATCCTGATTATATTGATGGGGATAAAAAAGGTTACAACAAACAAGACATCATCTGGGATCCGCTTGGCAGAGCGGACTGATTAAGCGGGATAAATATCACATGAAACATATCAAATCAATATTAATTCCACTGCTGGGTCTGGTTGCCATAGCGGCTCCGGCAGGGGATTTTAGCAGTAAAATCTTTTACGGAAAAGATTACGGCAATATCCAGGCGGAAATCATCCAATACTACCCGAAACGACGGATTGTCATAGCAAACGATGACCCGGCAAAAAGAATTCACACATTTGTGCTTGATCCTGCCGGTAAAGAACTGATCAAGACCGGTGATTTCCCAATGCCAATGCATCCATCAAGTTTGGCTGTATTTCCCGGCAAACCATATGTGATCACTGTCGGCTTCAAGGATGGCGGAAAAGGAATGCTGGTAGTCAATGGATTAGGCATAAACAACTTCGGGCAGCAGATGTATCAATTGCCGGTCGGAGACCATCCCGACTCTATTGCCATTTCTCCCGATGGAAGATTTGCCGTTATCGCCTGCGAATCAGAAGAACACGGAGATATGCGTCCATCAATCGATTTCATTGATCTCAGGGAATTGAAAGCCGGAACCGGTGGACCAAAACTCTTAAAACGAATTGATGGCGTTATGCTGTCAAATGAGCTTGGAGTTCCGGAAAAAGTAATTGAACCGGAATTCGCGGCCATTTCTCCGGACAGTCGCATGGCGGCGGTTTCATGCCAGGAAAATAACGCAGTAATCCTGTTTGATACAACTGGCACATATCCAAAATACCAGGAAACCGTAAAGCTTCCAGTCTACAGCGAACCCGATGGAATTACATTAGCTGGTACCAATGGTAACTATCTGCTTGGAATAGCAGAAGAAGGCGGAAAAATAAACGGCAACAAGAAACATCGCGGCGGTAACGCATTCTCCATCTATCAGGTTGGTTTTAGAAAAAAAGCCAGACTGTTATGCAGACGCGACCTGAGAAAAACTCTTCCCGGAATCAAACCGACCAAAAGAATTGATCCGGAAAATGTCGGTTTCATAACCATTAACGGAAAACAACAATTCTTCGTACTAATGGAAAGACTTGACGCAGTGGCATTCTATGATGTCACAGACTTAACCAACCCACGACTGCTGGGACTGGGAAAATGCGGGGCTCGACCGGAAGGATATTGTATTGCGCAATTAGGGAATCGTGTAAAACTGATCACCGGTGATGAAGATGAAGACGGGGGAACCGGAGCAATAACAGTAATTGATATGAAATAAGAAAATTACTTGTTTCTCCCCTTGGGAAACCGTGGCGGAATTTTTCGCCACGGTTATTTTATTTTTTTGGCTTCTTTCTGCTTTTCCAGCTTTTCCTGCCGCTCTTCTTCGGCTCTTTCCTCCATGCGTCGTTTCATATATTCCATAATATAAACTCGCAGAGCGTATGGATAGATCGTTACATGCAGCAAGCCGCTTTCATCAATATAAAAATCGGAAATAATCTTAGTCAGCGGAGCGATATCTTCATTATTCGCAGAAATCTCATTGATAATTGTCTGGTTTACCGTTTTTGCGGGAACTCCAATTTTACCGGCCCTTACATCTTTACAGGTAAACTTGATATTACCGTTTTTCATTTCGGGAATAAACCTGCCATATAAATTGATATATTTACCAAATAAAATGGAAAACGGCAATTCATAGGAATATTCGCAGCAAAAGCATTTATCAGCATATTTTACATTAAGCCCTGCGGGCCAGACAAATCGCGAATCATCATCGTTACTCAGCTGGGTTCCCATTATGGTTTTCCCCACCGTCTGAACATTCGTCAAGATTACATTAATCTCTTTTTCGGATAAAGTCAGTTTATATGAATCTTCCGGCTTACTACGAAACATTTGCTGATAGACCGGGATAATCTTCCGCTGGACTGCGGAAAAAGCAACCATATCTAAAGCTTCCGGTGTGTACTCCACCGGCTTGGTTGCAAGCAACTTTGAGGCAATTGCCCCGGTTAGAATCATAATACCAAGAACAAAAACGGCAACAACAGAAAATACTATCAGAAAGATCTTTCTGGCAGCGCTTCCCGAAACATGTCTTATGTCCTCTGCCGGAACCAGCATGTTTTCGTCATTCTGTTCTTTATCCATTGCCCTCCGAGCCACAGTCCATGAGTCAAACTGTTTTAATTTCCATCGGTTTCACAAATACCGCCTGGCGAATATAGACAAGCTCTGTCAGATCATTGTTCCAGTTATCCGATTCGATATTCAACATTTTTTCGATTGGAAGATGCTCAATTAATTCAACCCGGTTAAACAGGTCCGGATACAATACGCCTTCTATCGCGGTACGATCATAACCAAAAGCCGCGAGACGATCATATTTACCGCACAGTTCTCTGGCATTATCAACATTAACCACTTCGGTAGCACCATCGGCGACAAGCTGTCCATTTGACTCAACCGCCACCCCGAACAGCAATAATTCGTGGTTTCTTCCATCAAACAATACGGCAACCTTTTCCCCGGCGGCTGGAGCAAGCCCGGCTGCCAGTCCCAATGCGGTAGGCAGTGAGCGAGCCTTTACTTCGGCTTTATCAAAAATCAGTCCGCCGACCAGAGAGGCCGCCATCCGCAACCCGGTAAAGCTTCCGGGACCGGACCCTACCGTCCATTTTTTGATCTGATCGAGCTCAATATTAGATTCCTTCAGGCAATCAAGCACCCATTCCAGCAATAATGCCGCAGTACGCCCACGCATGGGACGATTCTTAGCAAAGCAGGGAGTTTCCGAACCGTTTTCCGCCACCGCAAATGAGGCTTCGACTCCGGAAAGATCGACTGCCGCACAATATTTTTTCTGTTCCATTGTATAAATCCGATATTATTGAGATCATTTCAAGAGTATCTCATTTTTTCTCTTTTTCCGCTTCCGTAGCGCATCGCGCGGAGTATGAAGCGGCACTAACGCCATCCGTCGTACAGATTCAGATTATATTAATTTAATTTACAGTTCAGATGGGGTTAATTCAAGCGTTCAGACGCCGGAAATGTCACCTCTGCAATATCTTCTGCTCCGGTAAACACCATTGCCAGACGGTCAACGCCAAGTGCACAGCCGGCAGATTCCGGCATCCCGTAATCAAGTGCCGCAAAAAAATCGACTGGCCACGGATAATCCGTATAACCGGTAGCTGCACGCTCGCGCCTGCTATGTTCAAACCGACTGCGCTGTTCCGGCAGATCAGTCAGCTCAGAGAACGCATTGGCAAGCTCCAGCCCGGCAATATAAAGTTCCCAGCGCTCGGAGACCGCAGGCTCGGAAGCTTTTCGCCGCGAAAGCGCGGCACGTTCCGAAGGATAATCCATCAGGAAAGTCGGAACGGATTTTCCAAGCTCCGGCTCAATTTTAACCACCATCAGTTCATCAAACGAATCATCGGCAAGCGCCTGATTCATATCAACTCCGGCATAACTCAAAAATGCTTCAGCAACAGTGATATAGTTCCATTTTTTAGAAAAATCGATTTCCTGTTCCCGGAAGGTTACAGTAGTTCCGCCGGTCAGGTTCTGACAGACCGCACGCAGCATGCTTTCCGTAAATTCAGCCAAACGCATATAATCTACACCGGACTCATACCATTCAAGCATAGTAAACTCAGGACGGTGCTGACGTCCGAATTCATTCTTGCGGAAGCACGGTCCAAGTTGAAATATTTTATCATAGCCCGCCGCCAACATACACTTCATCTGTAATTCCGGGGATGTACGCAAAAAACCGCCGCCACCGGTCGGAGCTTCGATATACTCTTCCGGCGCGGGAGCGTCGATCACCAGCGGCGTATCAACTTCCAGAAAGCCGTTCCCCTGAAAATATGACCTTATTGCAGCAACAAGCCCCGACCGCATGGCGAGACGGGGCTTGACAGATTCAAGACGTGCAATAATGTCAGGCTTTATTAACGCGCTCGACATATGATCCTGTTCTTGTATCGATTTTAATTACATCGCCCTGATTGATGAAGATCGGAACCTGAACTTCATAACCATTATCGAGTTGCGCAGGTTTGGTAACATTGGTAGCGGTATCACCGCGTACGCCCGGCTCAGTTTCGATGATTTCTTTTTCGATAAAGTTCGGCAGTTCAAAGTCAATCGGCTCACCATTGAAGAACAACAGTTTGCAGAGAGAGTCTTCAAGTAGGAAGTAGGCGAGATCACCAAGTTTTTCCTTATGAACATGTACTTCTTCATAAGTTTCAGCATCGCTGAACACGAAGAATTCGCCATCTGCGTATGAGTAGTACATTTCCTTTTCTTCGAGGTCCGGCTTCTCAATTTTATCGGAAGGACGATAAGTCTTTTCCGAACCGCCGCCGGTAATCATGTTTTTCATTTTGCAACGGTAGAGAGCGGTTCCTTTACCCGGTTTGCAGAATTCGAAATCGGTAATAACCCATGGCTGACCGTCGATTTCAATTTTGAGTCCTTTTCTCAGATCTGAAGTGCTAAACATTTTATCTCCTGATTTAAGTTTATTTATAATTTTCCGTTTATAATAAATTATTTACAATCAAACAACAAGTTTTCCGGCGACGGCAAAGCCCGAAGCCCCATCCATTGGACGGCAGCAGATACGAAAGCATCTCGTCGGCAGCGGCACCTTGCCGCTATGTATTTAGAATCAGACTCTTAGGAATACACCACATTTACATTTTTTCAAATCAGAATCCCCTAATCGTGCACAAATTCTTCATGGGAAACGGCCCTTTCTCCATTTTATAATGGAATTCATTGTCCGCAAATTTGTATTTTACCCGTTTACACCCCTATATTGTTTATCGAAAACTTAATCACTTAAAACTTAAAACTTAATCACTTAAAACGTTATGCCTGATACATTGTTTTTAATAGATGCTTACGCTCAAATTTACCGCGGTTTTTATGCCGTACGTTATCTGAGCAATTCGCGCGGAGAACCGACCAACGCGGTATTTGCCATGGCAAAGTTCCTGCTGAGAATGCACAAGGAATATCCCGGCGAACACGGCGCGTTCGTGTTTGACGTCGGCAAACCGGCGTTCCGCATGGAACTTGCCCCGGATTACAAAGCCAACCGTCCGCCAATGCCGGAAGAACTCAAGTCACAGATTCCGATCCTGAAAGAACTGATTGAGGCTTTCGGCTGGCCCGAGGTAAGCCGGGAAGGTTATGAAGCCGATGACCTGATCGCCGCACTGGCAGAAGACTTCGGCTCACAGCCGGTACGCATTGTCAGCAGTGATAAAGATATACATCAGGTGGTTACCGACAATATAAATATGATGGTTCCCGACCGTAAGGGGGGCTTTGAAATTCGCGGACCGGAAGAAGTTCGAAAAAAATTCGAGGTGGATACTTGCCGGATTGTGGATTACCTTTCGCTGATCGGTGACGCGTCCGATAATATCCCCGGAGTACAAGGAGTAGGACCCAAAACCGCCGCGAAACTGATTAATGAAGTCGGCGGCATTGATGATATGCTGGCGGCTCCCGAAAAGATTTCCAACGTAAAGCTGCGTGATAAGATCGTGGCTGCTGCCGATATACTGCGTAAAAACCAGAAGCTCGTAACGTTGAAAACCGAAGTGGAAAACAAACCGTGGGATGATCCGGCAGCGGTAACGCGTCGTGAACCCGACTGGGCCGCGCTTGAAAAACTGGCGGAACACTACGAGCTAAAGAGCATTCTTAAAGAAATCAGGGAACTTTCCGGCAGCGACAATGATATGGAACTGTTCAACCAAGCTCCGGCACAGGAGTCCAAACCGGAACCCGAGGATAAACCGGAACAGCCGGATCTGTTCGGAGGTTTCTGACCGGTCATGGACGTTTCGCTTGAGTCGTATTTGAAACAGGTTTTCGGTTACTCTACTTTCAGACCGAACCAGAAGGAAATTGTTGAAAACGTCCTGAACGGACATGATGTTTTTGCCGTTATGCCAACCGGCGGCGGCAAATCCCTCTGCTATCAGCTTCCTGCGATTGTCTCCGAAGGCACCACTATTGTGATCAGTCCGCTTATTTCCCTGATGAAAGACCAGGTGGATGGCGCCCGCGGCCTCGGCATCCGCGCCGAGTTCCTCAACAGCAGCCTCTCCTCCATGAAAATGTCGGACATCTACCGGATGCTCCAGAACGATGCCCTGGACTTGCTTTATGTATCGCCTGAACGTTTTGCCATGGAAAATTTTCTACAGTCGCTCGAGCAGGTAACCATCAGCCTGTTCGCCGTGGACGAGGCACACTGTATGTCAGAATGGGGACACGATTTCCGTCCCGACTATATGAATTTGAAAATTTTAAAGGAACGCTTCCCAAAAATTCCGGTGGCGGCGTTTACTGCCACCGCCACAGAACGCGTACAGCGGGACATTGCCGAACGTCTCAAACTGGAAAAACCTTTTAGCGTCAGGGCCTCATTCAACCGTCCAAATCTGTATTACCGTATTGAGCAAAAAACGGATATTAAATATCAACTGCTCGACTTTGTAAACAATCACCCGGATGATCCGGGCATTATCTACCGTACCAGCCGTAAAAATGTGGAAAGCACCGCTGCGTTCCTGAAAGAAAACGGCATCCGTGCCCTGCCCTACCACGCTGGACTCGACCGCGAAGAACGCGATAAAAACCAGAACGCATTCAACTGCGATGACATCCAGGTGATTGTGGCAACCATCGCCTTCGGTATGGGGATAGACAAGTCAAACGTACGCTTTGTGCTTCACGGCGACCTGCCCAAAAACATTGAGGGCTACTATCAGGAAACCGGGCGAGCCGGACGTGACGGTGACCCATCGGAATGCGTACTATTTTTCGGACGCGGCGACATTGTCCGCATCCGCTACTTTATCGACCAGATTACCGACGACCAGGAGCACAAGATAGCTCTTGGCAAGCTCAACCGCATGGCGGATTTCGCGTCGGTTAATATTTGCCGACGCAAACAGCTCCTTGAATACTTCGGCGAAAAATACTCCATTGAAAACTGCGGCGGCTGCGATGTATGCGTCGACGACATGGTACCTTCAAACGAAACCATACCGGCACAGAAAATCATGTCCGCCATTGCCCGTACCAAAGAAGAGTTCGGACGCGACCACGTAATCGCCATCGTTACCGGCGACGGTACCGAAGCCGTTGTCGAACACGAACACGATCAGCTTCCAACCTTCGGCATCGGTAAAGAAAGAGAAAAAAGCTGGTGGCATGCTGTCCTTGATGAACTGCTCGTACGCAAGTGCGTAATTGAAAACGGCGAACAGCTCAACCTGACGCCCAAAGGACGCAACATTCTTTTTGGTCGCGATAAATTTATGGCACTGCGCAAAGCGCCCACCACCGGCAGAAAAAGTCGAGTCAAAGTTCCCGCAATGCAGACCGCCGACTACGATCAGGAACTATTCGAACGCCTGCGTCATCTTCGACGCGAAATCGCGTCACAAATGGGTGTTCCTCCCTACGTGGTATTCACCGACAAAACCCTGCACGACATGGCGCGAATCGTACCGCAGCGCCGTAGTGAAATGCTTCAGGTAAGCGGCGTGGGTAACGCCAAACTTCGACAGTACGGCACCCGGTTTATCGAAGAGGTCCGTATGTACCTGGAAGATTATCCCGACCGCGTTCCGTCCGGCAAAAAGTCGGTTATGAGCAGTGCGAAAAGAAACGCGCCCGATCAGGACAAACAGGTCCGTAAACTTGCCGAAGAAGGTTTCAGCGTAGAAGACATCTGTAACGAACTGAAACTTACCCCTTCAAAAACAGTCAAATCCCTTGAAAAGCTCCTCAAAAACGGCGCTGACCTCAATATCGACAACCTGGTCGAACCGTATATCCGTATCGAAATCGAACGTCAGCTCGAAACCCACGGTTCCGACATCAGCAACACCGCTCTGGCCCGACTCTTCATGGGCTCAATCTCCGTCGACGAAATCCGCCTAGTGCGTGCCTCGCTGTAGGTGGATGGGATTTCGGCTTTGCCGACCAACGTCTCGCCGTTGGATCGCGACCGGCATTACTACGAGGCCGATGTTCGGCCCGGTGCCAGATAATATCGTTTATTTGGTTGAAACAAGTTTCTCCTCAAATAAACGCCATGAGTACCGCCATAAATCGTTCCGCGATTAAAAAAGAATAGAGCCATTGAATATATATCATTTGATAGTATCTTTATCAAGAGAATGATAATTATCTATAACATAACTGAAGGTTGTTTATGAACAAAACACGTTTTCAGAGCTTGCTGGTATACGGAGGTTTAAGCATTGGATTAATTCTCTGTATTGTTTTATTATTTATATCTTTATATATCAAAGGAGTGGGACAAGAAACTTATAATTATAAAAGAAAATATATTCTAGAGGAAATTGTAAACACAAAGGACTTTAATGCAATAAAGAAAGAGAATCCAGAGTTGGCAAAGAAAATTCATTTTTGCCTGGATCAATTTTGTGGACTTATTGAAGAATTATTTGATAACGATTCCAATGCAGCACGGGGTCTTGCTTTTTATTCTTTTATACTGCTTGCTATAGAATTCTGTTATTTTAGGTCATATAAAAAACATAAGAAGATTGAAAAGAAGTTAACAAAATATATAAAAAATCATACGGGCGTTGATGTTGATCTCAAAAACCTTGACTCTCTGGATGACACTAATCATCTCTAGCAAAAATACCGGTTTGATTAATATACAAAATGGAATATCAAGTAAAACATATATGAGGATAAACAATGGATGTGGAACAATCAATTATTCCGTTGGAATTAATTGAAAATAAAATTCTTCTCGTAAGAGGGAAAAAAGCACTTCTTGACCGTGATTTGGCTGTATTGTATGATGTAACTACCGGAAACCTAAATAAGGCAGTCACTCGTAACATTGAACGCTTTCCTGAAGATTTTATGTTTACACTGAATAAACAAGAGTTTGACGATTTGATATTCCAAAATGGAACATCAAGTTGGGGTGGCACAAGAAAACTTCCACGAGTCTTTACTGAACAAGGTGTTGCTATGCTCTCTGGAGTCTTAAAAAGTTCAAGAGCAGTACAAGTTAATATTGCAATTATGCGGGCATTTGTTCATATACGAGAATTGTTAATGGGAAATAATGAGATTGCTCTGAAGCTGGAAGAAATTGAGGAGCGTATGGATTCTCAGGAATTTAATACTATTCTTCTTATGGATAAGCTGAAAAACCTCGAGTCAAAAATAATTAATTCCAACCCCATAACCGGTAAAGAAAAAATTGGTTATTAGGACAAATTAACTTACATAGGAAATTCGGGGTGAGTCCAGTACATGACCACACTTCTACTCAAACAAAAAGCAATACGCTTTCCCTCATTGAAAAAGTTTGAGGTTGAGATTATAGTAATAAATATAATTGAATGCATTTCAGAGTAGCTTGCGCTGTCCCAGCGCAAATAGCAATTGTGCTGTTGTAGCTTTGATTTATCGACTACCTTTGAAAGCATGATTTAATTGTGATAAATTAAAGAGTTTTATATAAAAAAAGAAATACACACCTTATCATATGCAAGTACTGAAAGGACGTGTTTTAGCGTTTCCGAGTGGTCTTGCTTTTTGCGTTGGAGTCAACGCAAGCTGCTTGGAGAAATTTAAAATTTAGGAAATACGCATCTTTTCATCTGCAAGTGCTGAATGAACGTGTCTAAGCGTTTCCGAGTGGTCTTGCTATTTGCGTTCGGAGACCGCAAGCTACTTTGGGAAATTCAAAATTCGGAGGAATTTTTATTTAGATAGCTTAAAAATTACAATCATAGTTTTCACGTGATTATTGCGTGAATTTTATAGTTCGTGTGTATAGAAACCGCCAAATTTTTTTACAAAAGCACGGCTAGTAAAGCAGCACCCTTGTGTATACTTGGGCGGTGTTTGCTTGTCGCTTTTGTGGGTCTTGGCGGACCTCTATACACGGCAAGTACAACGCCGCCCTTTTTCGTTTTGAGGGGCGGCAACTCACAAAGGGGGTTGCAATGGCAATCAGGGAAATCGTGGTTCGCGAAGGAGAAGTAGCCGTAAAAATGGATGGGATCTTAACCTCGGAGGATTTGGAACGGGTCCAGGGACAGATTTACTACAATGAGGAATTTATAAAGCAACTCAACCGTCAGACATTCGACTTCTCCGAGATCACCGATAGTACGCTGACTCATTCGCAAATATTCTATTTAGCCGTAATGGATAATTCCGCCCTGCAAACCAATCCTAAACTGGAGTTGATTAAAATAGCGTCATCCGATAAAATAATAGAGCTCTGTCGTCAATGGCACCAAAACCTACTCTGCCACGCTAATGTAAAGATACTAAGGGGATAAGTAAAAGCCGCTGGTGCGGCGGGCGTTTTCATCAAAAACCGCCCCTACCAATGAGGTCGCTGTCTAGTAGGGGCCGCTCTTGATAAGAGCGGCCTTGTGCAACAGCGCAACAAGAAAAGATAATAAACGACCCCGGGGCAGAGCCCACGAGGTATCGAAAACGCTTTTGATAAAAGCTTAGCAAAAATATTATTTTTAAGAAGCGCCCCAGAGGGTCGGGGTATTAAACCCGATATATTTAATTTCCGCTTCCGGAAGGAGCGTCAGCGACTGGAGTTTGAAGCGAGACAAACGCCGTCCGTCGTACGGACAATAAAATCCGAGGCATTATACCATTCCTGCCCCTATCCCCAAAAATCGTTTGCATTTGGCTGTTTTATCAGCCTTTGACTACTCCCAGGGGCCGAAGTTTAACTATTGGTGTGATCAAGTCGAGTTCGGAATCAATCACATCTTCGATGTCTTTGTATGCCAGTGGAGCTTCGCTCAAGTCATAGAGGCCTTTGTCGCGACCTTTTTTCCACTTGCTGTGCATCTTGTTCCAGCGGTCAAACGCAATTCCTTCCATGGCTTTATCGCAATCATCCATCGAAAGCGTTCTGGATGCCTGCATACGCCCCATTCTACGTCCTGCTCCATGTGAACACGACATAAAAGATTCGGTCGCACCAAGTCCTTGTACAATGTATGATGCAGTCCCCATGCTTCCCGGAATGATTCCAATCTCTCCGTTTTTCGCGGAAGTCGCGCCTTTGCGATGAACCCACACGTTTTTACTGAAATGATTTTCCCGCGCCGCATAATTATGATGGATATTTATTTCCTGAATAAACTCGATATCACCTTTCCAAAAATCAGCAACAGCCTTTTTAAAGTGACTCATCATACGATGACGGTTCTCCAGCGCATAGTCGAGAGCAAAGGTCATATCTCTAATATAGTCCTGCCCAAGTTTGCTATCCGCAGGTAGAAACGCGAGATCTTTTGACGGCAAGTCAGAGTCCCGCTCGGTATTCAATTTCAATGCCTTCTTATGATAAAAATCGGCTATCCGGTATCCAAGATTACGCGAGCCCGAATGAATCATCAACCATACGGTTCCATTTTCAGAAGTCTGGAGCTCAATAAAATGATTTCCTCCACCGAGCGTACCAAGATTCTTTCGATCCAGCGCATCCGGCCACCGACACACGGCACTTTTAGGTAACACGTCTATATACTTCTCAAATCCATCCCATTTCTGCTGGGTTGTATGAGAGTGTCCTTCCCCCACCGGCACCATTTTTTTTACAGCATCAAGCACAGCGCGACGATCACTCATCTCTTTGAAACGCTCTGCCGGACAGTTCGTCTCGACCGCAACCATTCCGCAGCCGATATCAACACCAACCGCGTTTGGGATTACTGCGTTTTCACAGGCGATAACTCCGCCAATCGGCATTCCGTAACCCACGTGACAGTCCGGCATAAGCGCAATATGTTTGAATGTTGCCGGATGCTTTGCCAGATTCTCCGCCTGCGCCAAAGCCTGAGGTTCAAGTTCCTCACACCACGACTTGATTGGAATATGTTTATCGATATGTTTTACCCATTTCATTCCAGTCATATCCCCCTATTGGTTACAGGTCCAACATACTTCCGAAAAAGATAATATTCTAATCGAATTCGGAGCGGGCCTTGCGGTTCATCAGCTCGCTGACCGCCAATTTCGGATTCTTATCGTGATACAGTACTTCGTAAATTTGAGTAATAATCGGAGTTTCCACATGCTCTCTAAGGGCAAGTTCATGAGCGCTTTCGGAAGTCTTTACGCCTTCCGCCACAACCATCCCCATTTCTTCAAGGATATCCTTGATCGCTTTGCCGCGTCCAAGTTCTTCGCCCACATGACGGTTACGACTGTGCCCGCTGGCGCAGGTTACGATCAGGTCACCAATTCCACTCAGGCCGGAAAAAGTAACAGGGTTACCGCCAAGAGCGGTCCCAAGACGTCCCATTTCCGCAATTCCACGGGTCATCATCGCGGCTTTGGAGTTGTCACCGAGCTTCATACCGTCGATCACACCGGCAGCGATCGCCATCACATTTTTCAATGCGCCACCAAGCTCCACACTTACTACATCGTCAGTAGTGTAGACCCTGAAGGATTTCGACATAAAAGCATTCTGGATCATCTCAGCCAGTTCAATGTCTTTGGAAGCGACCACAACAGCGGTCGGGGCCTGATGAACGACTTCTTCCGCATGGCTCGGTCCAGACAAAACGGCATAGCTACATTCTCCAAGGATATCACGGCAGAGCTCACTCATCCGCTTTAACGTACCGGTTTCGATACCTTTTGCCACGTTTACCAGCTTATGCTGATCGAGTTTAAAAACCGGCTTGAGCAGTTCCAGAGTAGAACGCATAAATTGAGAAGGAGAAGCCAGTACCAGCAGTTCAGAGTTGTCTATAGCCGTGGCCATATCCGACTCAAGTTTAAGAGCGTCATGCAGCCGATAGCCTTTTAAAAAACGGGTATTTTCCCGCGACTGTTTCATTTCCTCAATATAATCGGCAAATGGCCCCCACAAGGTCACATCATGATTATTTCTGCACAAATGTTGTGCTATAGCTGTTCCCCAGCCGCCATCACTTAAAACTGTAATTTTCATTATACCGCCTCTGGTTTCTTTGCTGATTTTTTCTTTTTGTCAAAACGGTTTTCAGTGCCATTCAATAATCTGGAAATATTACTGCGGTGTCGGAAGATCGCCAAAGCCGCAAGGAAAATAAGCAGTCCAAGCACCGTACCCGGCTGTGGCTGAACTCCGGTAACTGAAAAAATAACCGCCGCAATCGGCAGTATCACAGCAGCACAAATACTCGCCAGTGAAACATAACGGGAAGTAAAGAAAACCGCGGCCCAGACCACTCCCGCGATCAATACGGAATAAGGAGTCAGCGCCATAAGCAGTCCAGCCGTAGTCGAAATTCCTTTCCCGCCTTTAAAGCCAATATAGATACTCCACATATGTCCAGCTACACATGCCAGCGCTGTGGAGGCAATTACAATTTGGTACGGATCACTGACCGAACCGGTCATCGTAAGTTTTTTGGCAATCAGTACTGGTAGCAGGCCTTTGAGAAAGTCCATCAGGAAGCACAACCGTCCCCAGCCTTTTCCGACTGTCCGGGTTACGTTGGTTGCCCCGATATTACCGCTGCCCTGCTTGCGAATATCGATTCCATTGATCCGTCCAATCAACAATCCCCAGGGGATCGACGCAAATAAATACGCTCCAGCCACAATCGCGACCGCTATTAGTATCTCCATAAAAATCCCTTCCGAATTTAAATATTATTTTTTCAGCTTTGCTGACCAACGTCCTGCCGTTGGATCGCGTCCGGCAAGGAGCCGGCGTCAAATAATGCCGTAAAAAACTTAAGAAAAAATACAAACTTGACAAGATAAGAATATTGCCGGAAAACCGCAGTTTTTCAAATACAATTAATGGTTTTCAGCTATCTTGATTGTTTAGAGTCTTGTTTTTGCCCAAGCTACCGATATAATAGAAGTAAACTTGCTTCACTTTCTAATTCAAAGGATACGATATGAAAAACGGACGACTTATTGTTGCCGCCAGCGAAATCGACGCCGACATGCTCTATGCCTCAGGATTCAGCGCCCCGGACCCGTTTGTATGGTTCGACTGCACCAACAAAAAACAAGGAATCATCCTTTCAACCCTTGAATACGGACGCGCTTTGGGAAGCGCTAAAAAAGGCGTTGAAATATTAAATATCGACGACTTTTTTCCAGATGAACAAACCGACAAGTCAACCGAAAAACTACTGATCGCACTGGCACAAAAGCTCGATATCGGTAAGTTTGAAGTACCGCGTAATTTCCCGCTATTCTTTGCGGACGCACTGCGTGAAGAAGGAATTCAGGTGGTTGCAGGCGAAAGTATGTTTTTTAAGGAACGCGGCTGCAAAACCAAACAGGAAATCGAATATATCACAGAAGGACTGCGGGCAGCTGAACAGGCCGAACTGCGCGTGGCAGATATTATTTCAGAAGCGTCCATCGCGACCGACAGCACCCTGGACTGGAACGGCGAAACCCTTACCTCCGAAAGACTGCGGTATGAAATCGAAATCAAACTGCTGGAATTCGGCGGAAAATCCGATATGACGATAGCCTCCAGCGGGAAACAATCGGCCGAACCACATAACATCGGCACAGGCCCAATCTATGCCGGTGAACCGATCACAGTGGATATTTTCCCCCGAATCAGCCATACCGGTTACTGGGGCGATATCACCCGCACATTTGTGAAAGGCAAAGCCCCGGATGTGGTCAAACGCGCCTATGAGGCCGTCAAAGCCGCCAATGAAGAATCTAAAAAAATGATCGCCGCCGGTATAAAGGCATGCGATGTACATTTCCGCGCCCGTGACGTCATGCTGTCATATGGTTTTGAAAACGGACGCAGCGACAAAGGCAATTATGGTTTTATCCACAGTTTGGGCCACGGCGTCGGCCTTGACATCCACGAATGGCCCCGCATGAACGCAGTCAACGACGTACCGCTCAAAGCCGGGGAAGTAGTTACCGTTGAGCCCGGCTTATATTATCCGGAATGGGGCGGCATAAGAATCGAAGATATGGTGGTAGTCGAAGAAGGCGGCTGCCGTTGCCTGAACTCAATCGACACTTATCTTGAAATCCCCTAGCGGCAAGGTGCCACTGCCGGTAAAACAAAATGAAAGAAATACTGATGACAACTGAAAATAACGAGAAAATTATCGCACTGGATATCGGCGGGGTATGTTTGGAACTGCATCACGATTTGACGTTCAAATATTTTGGCATAAAACCGGATGATTTAACACCGGAATTTATCACCACATCAGGAATGTATCAATGCGGCCAGATCGATACAGAAAAGTTCGTTCAAAACGTAGGTAAAATGTTAAATAACGGCATGAGCGATAATGAAATTCTTCATGGTTGGAACCTGATCATCGGTGATGAAATCGACGGCATGCCGGAATTACTGCAGGAACTGACCGATGCCGGATACCGTCTGGTATTTTTCTCGAATACCTGTGAATCGCATATTCTTGATATGTATCGTCGACTGCCGTTCACCCGGTTTGTCAGCGGAGCGATCTACAGTTATGAGGTGGGAACGATGAAACCCGATAATGCCATATATGGGGCATTTGAACGTACTCACGGAAAGCCCTGCCTGTATATCGATGACTTACAGGAAAATATCGATGCCGGACTTAACTACGGCTGGAACAGCATACGTTTTACCGGAGTAGACAACCTGCGGGAAGAAATAGAACATATTCTTCCTTAAAATGGCAACCTGCAATAAAAAAACAAAGAGTCCGGCATGTTCCGGACTCTCACTATATTCCCGTCTTGTCACCACCTATTGAAAGGCTTGATTTGACAATAGAAAACCTTCATTGTAATCTGTGGGATCAATACGATCTATCCGAGTACTCTCTGCATGACCGTCCAATAGTAACAGTGAACTGTTGCTCTGATGGCACATGGAAATGACTTTATAAAAACTGCTTGAGCCTTGTGCTACTTCAAAATCCATCTGCAGGGTAATACCGCGAGAAACTGGCTTCCCATCGGTAACAACAGCAACCTTGGATGGTACCCTGCAACGATTGATTTTTTTCCAACCATAATAATAGCTACCGTAACCGATGAGGGCCAAATTGCCGAGACGGGTATTGCGTAAATAGTTGCTGATCGGACTTGTCGTACCACTTGCTGTTGACAGAGTCTTGATCTCTCTCTCATTTCCCGGACAGAACAATACTTTTGAAGTAGCAGGACCACCGCCATCCCAGTTTTTACCGTTGAGATAAGGATGTATTTCAGTAATCCAAACCCGGGCCACGCCTGATGTACTGTCTGATCCGGAATAATTGGGATTGGTTGGGGCAATATAATCATCGCTGTCTACGGTATAAGACAGTTCGGCAGTTCCCCACTGTTTCAGATTATTAACGCAGGCTATACTCTTGGCACGGTCACGTGCCTTGTTTAGCGCAGGCAGCAGCAGCGCAGCAAGAATAGCAATGATCGCGATAACAACCAGGAGTTCTATAAGCGTGAATTTTTGTAACATAGGTTTTGTTTTCATAATGTCATTTCCTTTTGTTTACTGTATTCTTAATTAGTTCAAGACGATCGAAAAACATGGCTTTTACCTTCGAATTGTTACAAGGAGCAAAGAAGAATCTGTCGCCATCCTTGAGCTCGATATTTCCGAGATCATACCAGGCGTATTTCCCATTCGCTACTGCCGGAAAAAATTTATTCATCCGTAACCGTTGTATGCCGGAATTATAAACCCCCGCCTGCAGTACGTTTCCACCGGTACCCGACATATCAAAGCGCATACGGACACGCGCCAGGCATGGTTTGCCGATATACCGTCCTTCCGGAGTCCATTGCACAGACCACTGAGTATTGGCAGGAGGTTGCTTGGCGGCATATCCATTCCCGGCGTTGGAATCGGGTACAATTTTGGCGCCAACCCAGAGAGTCGTGACAAATTCTTCAGCGGCAACCATTACATTGGGGTCTAAGACCGCTTTGCGTCCAAAGATCGTGGAACGCAATTCCCATAAACGTTTATCCAGCTTAGCACTTTTGCCTTGTTCTCCCGCGCGCTTGACATTATTCTGCTTGGCAATTGCGGCAAATTTTGTCAACAACTGTTCATAACGGGGATATTCAGAAACAGGAACATTCTTACGCGAGTTTCCAGCGGCCAGGAGCCGGAGCTGGATTACCGGGAGTTCCGCCAATTTTACCCGGTTAAGAATTACCGGATCCTTAGTAGCGGCTTTTTCCGCGGCGGCAAAGATTTTTTCCGCCCGGGTTATGAATGATTCGCTAAAAGTCATATCATCACCACGATTGGGCGAAGCGTGCCATTTCCGCCAGGTTGAGTCGAGCAGATCATAATAAGCCTGAATCTCAGGCGCAGCCGAACCGTAATAGCCTTTGACAAAATCCCGCTGCAGTTTTTTCCAGTCGAGTACCGGATTCCAGAGCAGTTTGGTCCAAACCCAACTCTTCATTTCGGCATCGGCTCCCCCCGGACACTGATAAGCTCCCTGGAGCATAACACCCCGTACTCCATTTTTAAGATAGATTCGGATGTCTTTGGCTACAATCTCCATATTGGCCCGTGGTTTGAAGTAGTCACGGAAGTCGACGACGTAATCCCAAATGTATGTTTGATAGCCGAGTCGGTGCCATTCCTTCAGTGCACTGTAAAAATCCTTTGTCTCATCCACACTCAAATGAGGCCACCTGAAAGCATGCTTATCGGTACAGAGCTGAATACGCAACGCTGGATCGGGTTTGACCTTGTGAGGCGGCAGATAGGTATCCATATATGCCAGAGTACCGATCGTAACCTTGGGATAACGGGCACGGACCTTGGCAGCCACGGCATTCACCAGCCGCATCATCTGATCGGAACGGGTATAACCGGCCCGAAGTTCAGCCTGACAGGCAAGGCACTCGCACCAGTTGGTGGAATCGTTTTCCGAAATGCTCAGAAAATTAGCCTGAGGATTTTTCTCCAGCGCTTTCAGAGCATTGGCCGTAATAATTTCCGTGGTTTTAGGATTACTGAGGCATGGCTGAGGTCCTTTACCGTTTGTCATCGTAACACGTTTGCCGTTACGCATGGGAAAACATTCCGGATGCGTCTTAAAATATGGCTTGTTTGGCAACAGGTTGGACAACGTATGAACGTTCCAGTAACAATTATACGGCGGGATGACGGAACCACCCCATTCCATTGGTAGCTTAAACCATTTCGGATTGCTGCGGTTGTGCAGAGCCCAATCCTGATTAACGGCAGTGAAGTAATAAACTTCACGATTTTCAAATGGCGGGATATAACTTCGGGGCGAAATGTCAGCCTTTAATTCCGGCCGATGAGGAATTATGGTACATTGTGGAGTATACCAGCGACACCCTAAATCATCTTCAAGAAAACTCATTACCGCATAAAGCGGTCCCCGCTGACTACCTCCATAGAGAAACAACGAACCATTTTTTACGGCAATACCGTAGCCTTCTTTGCCAAGATCTTTACGGTTTTCGCTGCCGCATTCTTGAAGAAATCGTGCCGTACGCCCCACACTGATGACTGCTCCGGGAGCCTCACTGGCTATAGTAAAATTCATCCCAGTCATTTTATCCAGCCATAACTTCAATTCACTAGCGCTTTTGCGTTCCTGTGGCGTAGGTTGTGCCGGCACTGAAATAACCATATTGGCTTTGCCATCTGCAGCAATAGTCAATTCTTCCGCAATTGCCTGCCCTGCAAACGCAAAGAGAAACAATACGAAAACCAGATTAAACGCAGTTCCGACCACTTTACAATAATACAATTTTAAGTAGTGTTTTAAGGCAATAAAATTCCAACAGATATTAAGATTGCCTGTTTTTCGTGGTGAGTTCGTCATTTGTAATTATCTTCTCCTGAGTTATTTGTGATTTAAAATATTACGCATTCTAATGCAACGTTTTCATTATTTTCCAAGGCTTAAATCCAGCCATTCCTGATGAATCAGCTTACTTTGCAGTTTAATTCGCTTGGGACTCTCCCAATTTTGATTGTTCAGGCGGTCAAAAATAATGCTTACAGCAGATTCAGCTGCGGTTTCCAACTGCTGATCAATAGAAGGTAACGATACCGGCGCAAATTCACTGATCCAAGTCCGATCTCGTCCTACCAGCACCAGATCTTCCGGAATTCGTTTTTTGTGTTCAAAAGCCACCTTCATAATACCGTAAGCCAGAAAATCATAGGCTGCGATAATTGCTGTAACATCAGGACATTGACCGAAAATCTCACGGCCGGAATTTACTCCGTCCAATGGAGTCACTCCGGTAGATTTCGACAAATAGTGAATATTGCGATTCGGATCAAAAGGTAAACCAACCTGTTCAAAACAGACTTTTATCTGGGAAGTAATGCTGCCAAGCATGGCATCTGACATTATACCAAGAGCAAATATTATATTGCGATGTCCAGCAGATTTTAACAACGTCAGCGTTTGCAGCCAGGCATCACTGCTGTCAATATCCACCGCATCAAATTTTACTTGTCCGAAGTCATCAGGCGGAGGCCCGATCACCACACAAGGCAACTTGGCATTCCACATCTGATTAAAAATATCCGCAGTATGGGAAAATGAAGTTAGATAGGTAATCACACCATCACAGCAACGTCCAAGCATCCGATCAAGGCTTTTTCGCTCCAGTTGTTGATTTAGATCAAAATCGTATGCCATTATATCATAATTGTACGGCAAAACCTGATGTTTGATTTCATTAATAAGCTTGGCATAAAATGGGTTCGTAATCTGCGGTACGATCACCGACAACAGATAGGTACAGCCACTTTTTAGACTGGAGCCGACAAACGAAGGACGATATCCCATTTGCTTTGCCACCGTCTGGATATAATTGCGGGTTTTCTGGCTGATCTTAGGATGATTATTCAGAGCTCGGCTCACTGTCGGAGCGCTCTTTCCTACCGCCTCCGCAATGTCTGAAATTGTTATTGGCATAATAATTTAAAATCCTCATTTTTCGCTAGTGCAATCGACTACACTAACTATTGTAATCGATTGCACTGATTTTGTCAATAGCAATCCATATTTTTTCAGAAATAATTTAGAAAAGAGGTAAGGCGTCACTTATTCCGGAAGATAAAATGTGACTGTTGTGCTTGGTGTATTTGCAGGTAGGGCTCGCTCTCCGCAGCGTGCCGTCGGCACATCGGTGCCGCAGAGAAAACTTTAAATTTTATTGGTATTCGTCTGCCGCTGATGCGGCTGCGGAGAGCTGCGGAGAGCGCGCCCTACCAGAAAAAGGCTTGTTCATATGTCTCTACGAAAAGACTGAGCCTAGAAGATTCTCCAGAACCACCAGGAAGACACGCCAAGGGTTTCACCGCCAAACATGGCTTCGGAACATGAATCGGCAACATAATTCATAAATGTCGACGGTTGAAGTGCGGCAGTCTTGGAAATTGCCTGATATGGAGCATAAGTGAATGTTTCATAGGTCGTTCTAGCCGGACCGTCACCAACATAATTGCAGAACTTGTAATAGGTATCGGTATTGGTCATATCAATGTCATCGTACAAACGCCCAAGCACCAGATTCGACAAACTGTCGATCCAGAGAACTTCCACCACCATTCGAAACGGCGGATAACGTTTAAAGTCAAGAATTCTGATGGTTACAGCAGAATTACATCCCAGGGTTCGTGAAATGGTAGCCACCTCTTTGACATTAACAGTCCCGTTATTAATTAGATTTTTCCAATTCACCGCCTGCGTCAATGACTCAATATTACCGGAATAGGTAATCTGGCCTTTTATCCGAGATGAAACTCCTACAAGAAAAAATTTGCCCAGTTTCACACAATCTTTTTGAAGACTTTCTTTAGAACTCAAGGGAGAAATAAGCAAAAGAGGTTCCCTGGAACGGCTTATTGCAGTTTCCTTATTGAGCAGTTCCACTCTTGGAGAACTGCAGGCCGCGAGGAACAAAGTTCCCAAAAGCGGGAGAACAACGCGAAAACTCGCCAATATTTTTGTTTTAGTAATACTGATCATATCGGATACTCCATATATTTATTGTCCGTACGACGGACAGCGTTAGTACCGCTTCAAACTCCAGTCGCTGACGCTCCTTACGGAAGCGGGTCAATACGGCTGACTGCGCGAAAATCTGGTTTATTACCCCGCACCTCAGGGCGTACCTTAAAAAATAATATTTTTGCTAACTTTTCTCAAAAGCGTTTTCAATACCTCGTATACTTGCATCGAGTCCATTTACTGCTGTGGTTCTTCATCAACTTCTTCCATATCCTCTTCATCATCGTATTCACATACGAGCTCAGAATGTCTGCCACAAGGACATTTTACGATAATTTTAGCAATTCTATCGCCATCTTTTTCAATCACAATTGTCGGAGGGGTCTGTTCCGTATCATCAGAATCGCCGCCGACAATCTGGGTTTTCCGCGCCTTTTTGGATTTCGCAACCTCTTCAGCGCGAATGACCTGATTTTTCCGAGGAGTCGTTTTGATGAATGACCGGCTAATGTTAATGCCGGAAACAATTTTACCAATGTCAATTTCGCTCATTATTTATACAATCTCCAATTCAACGATATAATCTCAATTTATTACCGGATTTTTTCATATAGCTGTATGCCTTCGACAATTTCTGGTCAACCAGGCGGTTTTTGTGAAGCTGTTCAGCTTTATCCTTAACAGAATCCTGCCATGTTTCCAACCCGTCCGCTAATTTCTGCCATTCGGTAACAGCAGCATATACCTTGTCATGATGTTCCTGTATGAACTCCATGTTACTGTGAACTTCAAGTAAAATTCTAAGTTCTCTCATACATTTGCTGGCTTCTTTGAATGCAACCAGAAAACGGGTATAACTCCGTTGTGCTATTGCCTTTTTCAGTTTTTCCTGATTCTGGAAAAATCGTTGTAGGATATCCTGCAGTTTATCTACATTATTCTCCATTATTATCGATTTCCCCATTTCTAAATTGTCTTTCTACTTCCGACCAGCTGTTATATAATTCATTGACCATCTTCTGTACTTCGATAAGCTTACTAACGTCTTTCTCACGATTTGCCTTTGAAAGATGATTAATCCAAAAGGTATACAATCCATCAAGCCTGTTTGCGAGTTCACCGCCATCACTGTCTTTATCAAGCGCCGTCTGAAGCTCATGGATCAATTTTTCCGCAAATTGAATCGAGTTGTTTATCGTTTCAAATTTGGCCGGTGTTTTTTCCTCATATGCCTGAATTGCTTCAGTTAATTTCTGATTGATAGCGCTATATACCATCACAACGCGTTGAATCGGCGATGATGTTGTAACTTTGACCTTGCGATAATATCCAAGTGCCTTTTTACTCATCAATTTCTCCTTTATATAAAAGCCATTCGGCTAACCACACAATATTTATAGTTTACATTTTCAATCCAAACAAATCAAAGCAGTTCCAACGTTTCTACCATAATATTCTTCATCGTTTCAGCTAATTCCGTCAACGCTGCATAATAAGCCTTTCTGTCAGAAACGGCAACATTGTTTCTACCCTGAGTAGCGCAGGTAATCAATCCATACGCAATCTCATTTTCCATGGCGGCACCAACATCCATACCGGACATAGCCGCGTCAGACGCAACTGATGCAATTTGTTCAAGCGATTCTATCGTACGCCTGATATACTCTGTATCAGCATGATGCCCGGCAAAATCGACCTTATCATATATTTTGCGGATTCGCGACTTAAAATCCGCCGGCGGCCCCAAGTCGGTTATCTGGCTGACATCAAATTCGTCCGGCCTGACGACAATCGTTTTGTCGAGAAACGCACCGCCTGTCGTAATATTATATAAGTTGATATCACCACTTCTGGTAATATCCGTAAAATACGCACAAAGCTGTTTCACATAACTAGCGAACTGTACAGTAGTTGGAACCCGTTCACTAAAGTTTCCTTTCACAAACAGCTGGTAATCCCGGCTCAACCGGGTATCACCATACATGGAGTTTTTCGCATGTGTCGTGCCATCTTCATTCAATGCGAGGTCAAGTCCAAACAGCAGAATATTATTACACCCGGTGAACCGGGCTGCATCAACGGCAGTCAGCGATACCGTACCACCAACATTCATCACTGTCGGTTCGCCATCGACTTTACCCAGCCATTGATTAAATTGCTTGATTGAAAACATACTGAAAGTAAAGATACGGTGATCAAAAGGTTTCCAATAATCCCCAGGAACAAAGGCAGAGCCGATAAGAAACGTCTTAGAGATATCCGCCCCTGAAAGCTGAACAAGGGTTTTAGAACTACAATCAAGTGCAATAACAAAATCCGGAACAATCCCGGCATTTAGCAGAGGGCGCAATGCAGTGCCAACTGCAAAAACAGGACAATATGCCTTCAATTTTCGAATCAAGTGAAGAGAATCATTCAATGTCGGACCTGCCGCAACAACAATTCCAGTCATTCCGTCAAACACTCCCTTCAACACCTTAATATCGGGATTGTTCAGCAAAACCGGTAAGGCTGATATGGCGTTAACAGTCCACTGTGCAGATAACCTGGTCTTTGTTGCACGGTCGGAACCTTCCAGTTTAAACTCCGACTCAAGCTCTTCCATGAGCGTAATATATTCCCTGGGAAAACACCGTTTCAGTCCAGGATGCATAAAAGTAACATGCTTGAGATCAGCCATCTTTTTCAGCAGCATACGAAAATCGCGTCTGGCAGTATCAATGTCATTATTGATAATAAATACGGTACGAGGCAACTTCTTGATCAACGGCGTTAAATCACAATATGACAACACCTTCTCAACCATGGCAGGATTCACATCGACCACAATCAAAACAGTAGATTGAGGAAGTCTGGCAGCAAATTCATTAAGATGATACACACCAGCAACACCAGCAACAACGCAAAGCCCCGGAGCTGAATTTTCAGCTAACCCACTTTCCACCTGCCTGGCAGCTTCCCGAACCGGATCTCTGCGACTGTGAAGGCTGCACTCCGACTCCGAAGTCCTAACAATAAAGTCAAATCCACCACTGCTTTCTCTCGGAATAACATCAAATTGAAATGCAGTTTCAGCTGGAACCGACCGCAACTTCTGAAGGGAAGCAGGAGAACACCTTTCCCTGATCAACTCCAGATTGCGATCATAGAGTTTGCGTCCGGACCCCATAGTTCTCCTCAATACTGGTCCAGGCCGGGAAATTTGCTTTCCTCGAAGCATTTTCTGATTTCAGGAAAAAATGATTCCAGTTCGCCAATAAAGTCGTACATGTCAAATCGAAGGATGTCTCCCACTTCTGTAAGGTTACTCTTATGAGTCTCCTCAGCCAGGGTTGTCAGCAGCTGATTGAGCTGTTTCAGTTTTTCACAAAACTCATAACCGACATCTTCGCCAAGAACCCGCAAGTGGTAGTCAAATATAGATGAACAGAACTCGGCCAGGCTTCTTACCATAGGAAATACGTCTTTTGAAAGCATCTGCAATCCGTTAACATCATCACCAACGTCAAAAGCATCACTGACTTTCTTAAACATAACTTTCATCTTTTCAAATTCCTGGGGAGATTTATCCAATACCAGAAACATTGCTTCTCTAACCGTCAATTCTTTTTTAGGGTCGTTATCCACGTTCTTCTCCTAATTTATATTTATCCCTTATTTCTCGAATAATTATCTCAAGTTTATTAATTGTATAAACCGATGTCTCATGAATTGTGCGATAAAGTTTTTTATTTTTTTCCGCAAATACCTGTCGGTCCTTGGGGTCACAATTAGATAATTCCATGTACAAACACCGGGTCACTCCATCAATAATCATTGCGGCCATCCGGTTATTGTTCAACCTCTCATCTACTTTATCAAGAAGTTTAATATTTTCATGCGATAACAAATCACCGGAATTGTCTGACGGCAGAGCGGAGAAAAAATTTACAACTGTTGATGACCTGGCAATGATATCGGTGAATTCTCTACAAAGGCCTTTGAGGGCAGGAATTAGTTTTCTAATCTTCCCTCCCGAATCAACCCCCTGCCTAAGATTCAATATATATGCATGTTTATTTATTTTCATCCTCGGCAGGGAACTTTCACTCAGTTTTTCAGGTAAAATCGGTTCTGCACCGGGGATCAATGCTCCATTCGTAGACGTGTTGACAATCTGCAGGGCAGGATTCTGGTCTCGAATCTGGCGGATAAAATTTCTCATTCCTGAAATATAATCGGCAAACTGTGCCGAGGTCCACACCTCTTCACCCCAATTGCCTCTAACCGAAACAAGCGGCTCCTTGATCTTGCCATCTCCATACATAGTTCCTTTAACATGCGAACGGCCATCTGGCTGAAAACACAAATCAACCCCGGCAAGCACAATATGTGAGCACCCCATATAAAAAGCCAAGGCAACAGCACTCACCGCCACGGTGCCGGAAGTCTTCAGACGATCATTGTAAAAACCATTTTCCTTGAGCCAGAGCCTCAATCCGTTCAACTGATCAGTCTCAAACACAAAACTGCGGTCAATAAATTTTTCAGTAACCCCGCGTACTATCGTAGCCGGACAAACCAAAAATGATTCCTTCGGTATTTCCACATCAAATTGCAGCCTGATTTTGGGAGAACCATCAACCGCAATAATAAAATCCGGGGTAATTCCGTTCTCAACCATTGCCCCGAGAGCAGTTCCTACACAAATGATAATATAATTTGACTGATTCTCTTTGATAAACTCCAACATATGCGCCAAACCGGGGCCAGCCCCAACTACAATCGCAGTTTTATCAGGAAAACTGTTTTTCAAAACCAGCAACGGCGGTTCTTCCAGCCTGAATAAAAAATTATTCATTGCGTTTTCATACCAGTTACGGGAGAAAATCATTCCGGTAATTATATTACGTTTCTCATGAGCAAGCATCTCATTAATTGCCGCAACCGCCTTCCGGTAATCCTGTCCATATACTCGGAAAAGCTCTGGATCAACCACGAGACTGAACCGCTTGATCAGACATGAGCTGAAAAAATCCCTCATGGACTCAACATTCACTAACAGCTCCTCATCAACTCCGAATTGAAGCCGGTCCGATGTGAGATTTTTTAAAACACCAAGATCATGGTGAGAAAGCAATGAACCAAAGACTTCAGGACGAGGAGTGAAAACAAAAATTTTTCCTTCCGGCTCAAGCTTATCCACGATTGCGCGAATCAAGGCCGTTCCTGAAAATCCAAGAACAACAACCAAACCATGGTAATCAATTCTTCCCTGCTGTTCAAGCTGGCGCAGAACAACTCCAGAAGCGGCCTCGGCCTTCTTCGCGTTATTAAGTTTTACATATCCGCGGTCAGTATGAATACGCAGACCTTTATCCTCTTCCCCGGCAAGCTCTGTTCTGATCAATGTTTTCGAAATAGATGGCAGCATTGCTTTCAAAGCACAATGGCCGCCCGGAGACATAAACTGTTCAAGCAGCTCCAGGTTACGGTCCAAAGTCTGATTATATTCATCCACAATACTTACCTCTTAAATATCTCTGTTCGAATCCGAACTCATTACTGACCCTAACGAGATTCCTCGCCGTCCTGCTTCTCTAACTCATCCTTATATTCGTTGAGTTTATTACGCAAAGTCCTGACGCTGAATCCAAGTAATTCGGCAGCACGCGTCTTGTTGCCTCCGGTTTTTTTCAATGCGTTCTTAATCGTCATCCGCTCAATAGTCCGCATATCAAAAAGATTTTCCGTTTCCGGTGCAGTAGAAACCACCGGAGTCGGTGCCGGCGCAAAAGAATCTGTTGATACGTCAGCAACAGCAGTACCATTAACCTGAGCAATTATATCCTGAGGGAATGCAGCCGCCGATATCACTGGCCCGTCTTCAAGAATAGCAATACGTTCAATAACATTTTGCAATTCACGAATATTACCAGGCCACGAATATCTTTTAATCAGTTCAACTGCGGAATTGTCAAGTTTAAAACGACGTCCAAGTTTGCCTTCCTGCACGGAAAGATAGTAATTGGCAATTGCCACGGCATCATCGCTTCGTCGCGACAACGGCGGCAGGTGAATCGGAAAAACATTCAACCGATAGTACAAATCTTCACGAAAATTTCCTTCCGCAACTTCCTTCTTCAAGTCGCGGTTGGTAGAGGCAATCACCCGAACATCGACCTTAATGGTTTTGCCACCACCGACGCGTTCAAATTCCGATTCCTGAAGGACACGTAGCAGTTTCGCCTGCATCGCCTGGCTGATTTCACCGATTTCATCAAGCAGTAAAGTTCCGCCGTCTGCAAGTTCAAAGCGTCCAACCCGACGCTCAACAGCCCCGGTAAACGCTCCTTTCTCATGCCCAAACAGTTCGCTCTCCAACAAATTTTCAGGAACTGCTGCACAATTCATTCTGATATACGGGCGGTCTCCTTCCGGATCAGAAAGCGAATGGATTTCAGAGGCAATCAGTTCCTTACCGGTTCCACTTTCCCCGGTAATCAACACAGTAGCCTGGGTGGGTGCAACCCTCTCAATCAGCCGGTTTACCTCCTGCATCTGCGGAGACTCGCCTATCGCCCGTCCGGAAACACCGCCTGACTGGCGACACATTTCCTGTTTAAAATAAGAATCACGTTCATTCAACTGAAGCCACAGCCGTCCCTTCTCAATCAGAATATCCATCTGGTCAGGGGAAAATGGTTTGATCACAAAATCAAACGCACCAAGTTTCATAGCTTCAATAGCAGTTTCAACCGTTCCATAAGCGGTCATTATCACAAAAAGCATTCTGGGACAATTTTTTCGGGCAAATTTAAGCACATCCATGCCGCTCATCCGGTCCATCTTCATATCGACGAAGGCCATCTGGAATTCTTCTTTCTCCAGAATTTCAACGGCTTCTTCGCCGGAACCGGCAGTAACCACTTCGAGACCGCCTCTTCCTGCGGTCTCCTCGAGTAACTGACGGATAAGGAATTCATCATCAACAACTAAAATTCGATCAATCACGCTGCACAACCTCCGGCTGCGTTAAAAGTTCAATTACGAATTTAGCTCCCTCTCCAGGAATGCCGAGCTCCTCTATATTTCCATGATGGGCATCGACTATACGCTGGCAGAGCGCCAGCCCAAGTCCAATACCGCCTTCTTTCATGGTGAAAAACGGCTCAAAGATCTTCTTTTTACGGTCTGCGTTAATGCCGGAACCATTGTCACGAATCGTAATTCTGACAACATTCGGCAGTTTTTCGGTCATAATCACAACCTTTCCCCCTGCCTTTCTCGGACATGCTTCGACCGCGTTGGTAATAATATTTGAGAAGACCTGCTTAATCAATACACAATCTACTTTAACCGCATTTAAATTTTTATCAAGTTCGGTTATGATTTCAACGCCATGATCTTCGGCCATTGGATAAATATAAGTCAATGTCTCGTTGATCGCGGCGTGGATATCACACTCGGACAAAGCCGGAACAAACTCTCTGGTAAAACTTAACAGATTCCCTACCACGGAATTAAGCTGTCTGGCGGCATAGACGATCTTCTCTGCTAATGGGATAGATGACGGCTTTTCCTGCAAATCACGCTGCAGCAGTACCGCGAATCCTTCAATTGCGCCAAGGGGGTTGCGAATCTCATGCGCCACACTCGCTGCTACTTTACCAAGAGCAGCCATACGATCTTCGCGTTGCAAACGAAGTTCGAGATTTTTTTCTTCTGTTATATCCTTGATACTGACAACCTCACGGCTGATCTCGCTGTTCCCTTTCATCGGAGTAACAGAAATAAGCCAATATACGCTTTCGCCGTCATTCTTGAAAGTAATCTGTTGATTATCGACTTTGAGGCCCGCATTGATCAATCGCCTGACTTCGGTTATATCAAGCAGTGAACCGATGTTGTTGCCGAGCCCTTTGATCAGTTCGGAAGCCGAAGTATTCGCTTCCTCTACGGTTTCAGTTGAAGGTACAACAATAAATACAGCGTCAGTAATAGATTCGAGCGTTCCGGCAAGCTTCTCACGGATATCTTCAAACTGCGCTTTTAATTGAGCATGGGACTTTTCCAGCAATTCACTCTGCGTTTGAAAAAGCATAAAAGCTTTTTCAAGCGAGGCTCTGCTGTTTTTGTCCGTCGTTTCAGAAATTTTGTTATCAGGCATATTTTGAGTCAAGCTTCATCAACCTGGTTTTCGCATATTTTTTCAGCTGATGCAATGCCCGGGGATGCCGCTCTTCAGTAGTTTTTTTTGTATCAGATTCCGGATGGAATTCAGCCATCTTCGCAGAAGGCTGAACAACGGGAGCCATCGCACTAACAGGCTGAGATAATACAGCGGTTCGCTGCTGGCTGCCAGGAATAAACGGCAACTGGCGTTGAAGCGCAGGACGTACACGCTGAGGTTCTCTGGCTAAATTATTGCCTTTCACCGGAGACTTGGTAACTTTACGGCACGACAGATTTTCACGAAGCAGTTTTTCATTTTCATGGTCTATCACCAGAAGCTGTTCAAGAAGTGATCCCAGCTCACGAAGCAAAACTTTCTGTTCTGAAGTTTTTGAATCTGAATCATTCTCTGATTCGCGGACTTTCTTCATAATGGCCTGCTGGTTGTCGAAAACCTCAACAAGTGTCTTCTTTCGCTCCAGAATCTGCATTACCTCATTAATGCCTACCTGCTGCTTGTCACAGTAAAGCTGCCTTTCCTGCTGAAAAATTGCGAGTAGATCGCTACAGTTTTTTATCTGTTTTTTTATCTGTTCCGTTAGCTCTTTCATTATATTTTGACCCCTTTTGTTTCTTTCAGGTAGTTAGCCCGATCTTCCAGACGGATCAGTTCTCTGATAATTTTAAGTTGTTCCCGGATAAATTCATAAGAATCCGGATCATCAATCGCTTTCGTATATTTGCTGTTAAGGATACGTTCATGAGCCTTACTAAGCGTTTTAAGATCATTTGTCATGAATGTCGGCGTCAGCGCTCTCAATACCCAGTACTGAGCCCACTGCTTCTTACTGTCATGCTTTACAACAGAATTCAGAATGTTGTCGAAATCATCATTCATTGAATGTGACAACGCGTATTTCAACATTTCTTCATACAATTGACGTTCATACAGTTGTCGAACATTACTCTGAAGCCACTTGTCTCCACGCACACGCTTAAGCAATTCGTCAGCGTCATAAAAATCTTTCAAAGAACCTTCTTTCATAAGAAGCAAACTCTGTGCCACCTTGAGCTTGAGGATAATACGCGGGTCCTTTGTGTACATTAAAGCGACAGTGAGGCGACGAAGCGCTTCAGCATTCTGTCCGGACGTCTCCGCCATAAGGGACCAGAAGTAATACACATCAGGACCATATTTCTTAACCATGATCTGATCCGAAAAAGATCTCAGCAACTGGTTGGCTTTTTCGATCTTTCCCAACTTCTGGTAACATGCGGCAATAATCGAAACAGTCTCAACCCAGACTCGATTACGGTTAATATTCTTGTTGCGCGATACATCAAGTTCGTCCGCATAGATCTTTCGAGAAATATCAAGGGCTGAATCATATAATCCAATCTTATAGTAGTTTCTAAGCAGTTCAAGAAGAGCCTCGCGATAGTACCCGCCTTTAGGGAAACGGTTCAGGTAACGCCGACTACGGCATATAATCACCGCCGGAGAAGCATGTGCTTTCAACGCACACAGTAAATCCAAACGCAGAATCTTTTCATCGGCTTTATCCTCTTCAACATAATAATGACTCATGTTCAGAGCATCCTGAGCTTTGTCGAAATCTTCCGAAGCGTAATAAAGCTGAGCCAGGACATAATAGGCATTCACTCTTATACTTTTCCAGGCTTTCAGATGATTGGCCTTGAGATCGGCATAGACATTCAGTAACTGCGCTACATAAAACTTTCGGTCCTTACTATTAATAATGATATTAAAAATCAGATTTTCGCCCGAAGAGAAATCGTTGATAAGCTTGCATATTGCGTCAGGATCAGACGTTCTCTGAAACAGGTTACGAGCCACGGAAAACGCCGCATTCCAATTCTTGATCTTTTTATACAGATTATAAAGGGCAGTACCGGCCTTCAGACTTGAAGCGGCTACCGGATACTTCTGTAAAGAACGTTTGACAAGCTTAATTGCTTCTTTATATTCTCCCCGCCCTTCTTCCAGTTTTGCGAGTAACAAAATAGCCTTCACCTTTGACTCCTTCGGAGCCGGTCCGTTGAGCAATCGATTTGAAATCCTGTAAGCACGGGAATTATTCTTATCCATTACCGCTATCTCGATTTGTCCAAGTTGACCTTGAGAATAAACCGGACTTACCTTTCCAACCTCACTCTGTGCTTGTATAAACAACTTTTCAGCTTCAGACTTGAAATAATGATCCGAATGCTTTTCCGATATAGCCTTAACGAGGGCGGGATCTTTTCCCGCGAGATACTTTATCAACTGTTTTTTTAATTTATTGTCACTGATGGCGTCTAGCAGCAAATTAGCTTTCGCGATGATTGCTTCACCACGAATATCGGGCTTATCACTTTGGGAAGCCGCAGTGAACTTTTGAAATGCCGGAGCCATTTTATTCAGCTTAATATAACATTGTGCCATACTCATGTCTGTCTGCCACTTTTCACGCGGAAGCGTCAACAGCGGATAGGACTTCTTAAACAATTCAAGAGCCCCGCCCCAGTTTTTATTCTCCATCAACAATTCTCCAACCCTGCGATTGAGACTGCTCTTCAACTCAACAGAACTGGTTAACTGGGACGCGATATTATATTGCCGTACAGCTTTATCAAAAAATACCTGTCTGGACTTCGCATCACGGCTCTTTTGATAGCGAATCAAATACATATCGCCCCAAAGCATGGTATATTTCAGCTTCTGATCGGCGGACATTATTTCAGGATTGATATTGCCAAGAGTCTTATAATAATAGGAGATATCCTGTCCTTCTTCAATCGCCTTCTCAGCCCTAAACAGAGTCTCGTCAATATTAATAGCTGTAGTAATTTCAACATCCTGCTTGCTTTTAAAATAAAGACGTTCTCCCTTCAACAGCAAGGCGACACCGGCTCCGGCAACACCAAGAGCTCCGGCAATGGAAACCAAGGGTAATATGTATTTTTTCTTCATTAAGCGAACCTGCTCATTTTATATGTCAATGTTCCTCGAAAACCTGTTTTGGAACATTCATTACTATTTGATGTTTTTAAACGCATCCAGCAGAAATTCCCGTTCATCTCTGCCTACCAGCTCTGGATAACGATCATCATCCGAGTTCGTTTCTGATGCGGCCACCGTATCTTTAACACTCTCAAGCAGTTGTTCCGGTGACACTGGTTTTGAAAGCACCAGCTTAACAATATTATGCTTTTCAATTTCCTTTAAGACACTGGAAAGAGCAGCACTGAGATAGATAACCGGCAATTCACGTTCAGCTTCTTCAAGCATAGAGATTAATGTAATTCCTTTTCCATCACCAAGATCATGATCGCAGATCAACAACGAAAAATCGCGCCGTGCGAGCTCTCTGCGTCCCTGCCCCATACTTTCGGCAGGAATTGCATGAAAACCAGCCTCCTCCAGAATATCGATGTAATTCATTAAAACCAGAGGATCATCCTCAACAACCAATACATCAAATGATCGCTGCATAATTCTCCCTCATCAGTTGAGATCAACAAACTTTGTATTGTTCTTTATTTTCGGTATAATTAAAGTTGTTCCTTCCGGTATAACGCTCTCCGGAGTCAGCACCTTGTCACGATTCGCATCATATATATATTTCCAGGCATCAGCATTGCCGTATACCTCTTTCAACGCACTGATTTCTTTCAGGGTTCCGGTCTTTTTAACCGTGTAATATTCAAGATCACGTGGGTCGGTTGGAACCTTTTGAGCCGCCTTTTCTTCTCCGGCTGCTTTTTGACGTGCCATGGACTCAGCAATTTTAATCACTTCTTCTTCCGCGACGATAAGTTTTTCATCCTCATCAATCTTTTTACGCCAGGAATTCCATTGCTTCGTCAGTTCAGCAAGAGCAAGAACTTCTTTTTCAATATTCTTTCTTACCTGACGCTCAGCGGAATAACGTTCGGCTTTAAATTGCAGACGCTCAATACGACCAAGACCGCTCACGCCTTCCATACTTTTTGCGGAGGTATCATAATCCTTCATCACCTGAACCATGTCATTGATCATATTAATCAGTTTCGTCCGAACCTGATTTTCACTGTTCTTGTCTTTCTTAAGCTGAGCCTTTAACTTCAAAAGTTTCGCAGATTCATGTTCAATCGCGTAAGTGTTGATTGATGCAAACCCGAGGCAACCTGCCGTTAAGATTACCAGCCATTTTTCTCTTACCTTCATTTTCAATCCATATTCTCCAGATGTTTTTGTATCCGATTAATTGCACTGAGTTTGAAACGCAATATACATGCCAGTTGTATTTTTCCAATAAGACGTATTTCAAGTAAATTATAAAGAACGGATAAATCATGCCACACTTGCAAACACTATCGATATATAATATATTAGTTCAAGCTTTACTGCAATACTTTTTATCCGGCATCCTGAATCCTTTCAACGGATAATGGCGGAAAATCTCCGCCGATAAGTAATGTTTCTGTACAACGTACAATATATTATATACGACAAAACGGGAGAACAGAACCAAAATCCTGAATAAAACAACCGGACAATGGTATTTATTGTTCCAAATCAGCCACGATCCGGCATTTTTTCATATGTATAATTGCCATACCGAATGATAATGGTACGTTTCCTGCTCATTTATGTTGCGATTGTTGTTTTTTAATTTACATTTAACTTATTTCTGGAAGTGGAATGAAGAAACTGAACAGAGTAATAATGATTCTGGGGATATTTCTGATGCTTGATGTTATCGCATTCGGCATTGTTGCGATTTTCGACAGAAGGTTCGAACCTATCGTTAATGTTGACACAATTCGACTGGGAATAACCCCGGACCCCGATCGCCTCGAAACGGAAAAAACCATTGATAACTTTTTCCGGGTCCTTAGTCATAATAAGGATTTTGATCTGCGCCCCTGCTACACAACAAGCTTTGACGAAGCAATTGCCGGGTTTATTAATGGAACAGTTGACCTGTTATACATAAATCCAGCCTATTTTTTATATCTCAAGAAAGAATATGATGCCCGCGGTGTAGTGTTTCAACGCTATTCCAAGCAGGAGATGGAATACAATCACGCCATCCTTCTTTCCACAAAACCCTTGAAACATATTTCCGACTCCCGCGGATTAAAAATCGCCTTTACCAGCAAATATTCTATGGGCGGATATCTGGTTCCCCATAAGCACCTGATCAATAATATTAACGAAGATCTGGACAAATGGTTTTCAAAAATTGAATTCACCGGTTCAAACCAGTATTCCCTGGAAGCCATGCTCGACGGGAAAGTAGATATCATGGCTTGTGACCTGATGAGCATAACCCATAATAAGCTTTACAAACGTAATGCGGCCAAACTGCACATATTATGGGTATCTCAGAAATTGCCGGAATCTCTTATTTGCGTAAGCATCAAAAGCCTTGAAAGTGAATTATACAGTCAGATTGCCCTTGACCAATTTGCAAATTCGCTCTGGAAGCTTTCACGGATGGAATCATTATACAACCGGAACTCCATGAATTTTGTGCCGGTTAATTATGAATATGAACAGGAATTGAAAAAACTTGAAAAGTTCCTATTCTCAACCAAAAACAATAAAAAATAAACTCAATTTTCAGGAGCAATAATTATATGTTTGGCAAAAGTATCAGGTTTCAGTTCTCCTCTATTGGAATCCTTTATCTAATGTTCGCACTGCTGGTCATCGTGGAAATGTTTTACGTTTACCGGCGGGAACAAACCGATATCATGGAATTACGCCGTACTCATGATACCATCAGTGAATATCTCAGGTTGGAAGATGATGAAATCCAGCTAATTCACCGGATTCGGACATTTATTGCCAACGGAGTAAATCGCACCAATGCATCCAAATTGGATGTTCTTGATGAAGATATCGGCAAATGGTTTGCTAAAATTGAATTCTGGAAACAGAAAATGGCTTCCTGGAAAATTTCCGAAGATGCCGGAAGTCTGGAAAATTCGGTCTTCTCAAAAAATTTCATGTACAACAAAAGAAGACAGGCAAATGCCTATAAACGCGCCATTCAATGCTGTCGTGAGAACAAAACGCTTGAAGCTCAACATGTTTTAAATATCGAAGCACGGTTTTCACATTCCGTACACGATACAATAGAGCTGATCAACGCAAAAACTGAACTGCGACTGGAAAGCAGTCTCAAAACCCTGCGTACATTCTTCATGATAATGACAATAGGCTGTCTTTTTGCCCTGGCTCTACTGGTTATCGTCGGAACCGGTGTTTATCGCAGTATCATTGGCAGCATCAATAAAATCGACCTGGCGACAAAACGTATCAGCAGTGGTAATTTCAGCGGAGGTGTAAAAATATCATCGCCAAAAGAACTGGCTTTTCTGGCCAGTTCCTTCAATACCATGCAGAATACAATTAAACTGAGAGATGCAAAAATCCATGAGGACGCTGAAGATATCAAGAAAATCAATGAATTCCTGGAACAAAAAGTAATCAGTTGCAATCGAAGCATTGACCAGCAGGATGAAGCTCTCTCTCGCAAAAACGATGAAATTGACCAGACTCTACATATGATGTCTGATGAACTCGACTCCAGGATCAAAGAGGTAAATACCGCCAGTAAGACCCTGTTTGAGCTGGAAGACAATCCTCTCACCGACGATGCCAGAATAGTAGAACAACTTCAGAAACTTATTCGCGGTATGAAACGTCTGCATTCAATGTCTGAACAACTGACAACTCTGGCTGGCGTCGGAACGGAGATCATGCATGTCCAGCACCTACCGATGGGTGCTGTTCTTAAAAATATTACGGAACACCTTAAATTTCATCTGGGAATGGCAGGTGCAGAACTGATTATTGGCGACAATATCATTGATTGCCAGGGCGACGGTTCCATGCTGGAACAGGCCTTCATCAAAATCGTGGAAAACTCTATACGGTTCCGTTCTCCTGATCGCCCCTGTCATATTGAAATATCATCCGAAATGGATATTCTTTTTGTCCGCTACAAAATAACCGACAATGGAATCGGCATTCCGAAAGAGTCCCGGGGAAAGGTTTTTCAAGCCTTCTATCAGCTTGATCCGGAAAAGTCCGAAGGCGAAGGTCTCGGCCTGGCCATTGTTCACCGCACTGTCGACCTTCATAACGGCAGAATTTGGGTAGAAGACGGCCCGGACAAAGTCGGAACTACGATCATTATCGAATTACCCAAACAGCAACAGAAGCACTGATCTAAAGTTCCGGGTTTATTTCAAACCGGGACTTGGTTTGAATTTAATGCAGGATTGATGGTCCGGAACGGCCACCGCCTGAACCACTCGGCCAGCTGGTGCACAAATCCTCGTTGGTCTCTCCGTCAGGATCATCTTCGTCAACTGGCGTATCCAACCAGTCAATGCCTTCCTGACGCCAGTCCGGATCGCTGAGACTGACCAGTGCATTATGGTATTTCAAAAGTTTTTCGGTATAGCCGTTTGAATCCATCCATTCCAACATATCATCAAAACCTCCGGACTCGGCCAAAGCCGGCAGATATTCCGTTAGAAAAATCATGAAAGAATCGTCATCATCCATATCCGCGCCATTCGGGTATTCCAAAGAAACCGGAATCAGGGCGCTATGAGTAAAGACCGGCAAAATAACCGAAATCGTATTGGGCGTATAATAGGTTCCACCAGATGAAAGGCGTCCGAAAGGTTTGGCGGCAGAGTCGGTAGTTAAAGTATCGGGACCTTGCTCCAGTTTAATTTCTGCCTGCTTAAGTGCAGATGAATAGTCCTCGGAATTAACATTATCAGCCCAACTTAGATCATCCCCAAGATAAGACTTGTCTGTCTGTGAATCATCAAGAGAACCGCTGTCATCAAACTTTTTCCAGTGCGACGTAATAGTACTCGGAGTTCTATTCGTCTTGATATAGGAAATACAACCGGCATAAGTATAACCATCTTGGAACCCGCCGCGCAGCCAGTTCCCCCAGTTGGTAATAACCTCGTCATCATAATCCGCCCAGCTGCTGTCGTATACTGCCCAGACGATACTGCCCATGATCTTATCATGGAATTTCCAATCTTCGTCATCTGCATCTTTATTTGCGGTGCTCATATCACTTGTAGATGTATACGGATCTGCTTTATCCGTAAACAAACTGCTCGTGTCCTCATCACTACTTGCGAGAGCAGTCAGTGATCTGGCAGTGAAAAGACTGGAAAAAGCATCCTCCTGCGCGAGCACGCCTTCAGCTGCAGTGTCCGAATAATAAGCTGCCTCACTGAATGCGGAAAAACTTATACCGACAGTCAGATACTCCGACTCACCGGGAAATTGCATGGAATCCATAACCACAGAGATATTCTGCCACCAGTTGTCAGCAAGACCACTGCGCAAAATCTGTCTTAATGTGTAATAACACCAGCTTTTGCTGTTTATTGCGGAATAAAGCCCCTCGTCAGTTAGAAAATCATAACCATCAATCTCAGGATAATTTAAGTAATTCGGATGAGGATCAACCGCAAAACCGTAAGCATATGAGTTATCTACTTGAAGTACCTGGTACAACATCGCGGCATATGGTTCACGCCAATAGAAGCTGGTACCGGCAATTGTCTGAGAGGTGAGAGTAGTATATTTATTGGCTTCAAGCAAATCGTTGTAATGCTTGAGCCCTGTAGAACAGCAGCCAGCACTCCGGGTTAAACCATTATTTTTTGCTGCCTGCTGCAACGCCCCCAATCCCAGCATTGGACCGACAAAAGAAAGCCGGACCTGCATTTCAGTCAGGTTGAGCATAGCAGCTTTAAAACGAGTTATCTGAGGCAGAATAGTGTTGGTATAATACTGCTCACGGTTTTCCTTTGCTTCAGTGGTATCAGCAGTATATTCTTCCGTATCCGGAATCGCCGCATAACTGTCATTAGCAGTATCATCAGTAAAGTCTGTAATCAGGACAGTAGTTCCTTTGATCAGGTTGATCTCGCCAATCATATTCAGCGTATGACGCTGCCACTCGGCACCAACCAGAGCCGCGGAATCCACAGCCGACACCGTTTTAGCTTTGAGTTTGATAATATGTTGAATATCAACAAGAAAAAGACACACCATCAGCATAATCAGCAACACCAACATGATAAGGATCAGTGTCTGACCATTCTGACGGCAACTCTGCACATTACCGATAAGCTTATTTTTATTGACAGGACAACTTGACATAGACAGAACTCCGATCAATTGCTGTCGAGGAATCGCGAGGCATAATTAACTTCAACTGCTTCCTCGCTGGTGATATCAAAATTATCGTAGCCGGAAAAGAACAGATCCATTATACTGTAGGACGGATAATCTTCAAATCCCACCTGCCAGCCTACAACATCAGTAGCATTGAGACCCGTTCGGTTAATGTCCAATGAGGTCGAGTTTTCCTTATAGATGCCATTATTGACGTTCTCACCATTCCAATACTCGTATTCGATCCACATATATCCAGGAATATACTGGTTGATAAGTTGCTTTTCATATGTCACTGCCCCAGTCATGGAGCTGGAATCAACATTGCCATAACTCCAGCCAAGTGAATCGGGATAGGTTCTCCTGCCGGAAGCCGGAATCGCCGCACATTGTGCCCGCCTTCTCACCAGATAAGGCTTGAAACCGACTGAGGCTGACCTGGAGGCCGACATGGAAGCATAATTGGTAATCATGTTGGCAAGGGAAATATTGAACAATTCCAGAAAAGAAAACAGCAACAGCAAAATCACGAACATGCATATAATACTTTCGATCATACTTTGTCCATTTTCATGCCGGTTCGGTACTATTTTCTTTTCTCCGCATAAGTACATAGATACCCTTTGCTGCTGAAACAGTAGCATCAGTGAATGTTTGAAATTTTCGGAAAGCTATACTGCTACAACAACAGTTCAGAGCTATTCGTCCAGACCGTCCTGTGTCATACTTTGGAGAGCTTCTTGTGAACTACCTTCGTCAACTTCGTCAACATCTGTTGCTCCCATTGTCATAGTAGCACCTCTGACCACACTGCGTAATCTGTCACTAAAGGCTCCGAAGATCGCTATTGCCGCAATAGCAATGACCACAACAATGATGATATACTCAACCATTGCCTGTCCTTTTTGTCTTTTTCTGCTCAACTTCATTGCTCAAGACCTCCTTAATAATTCCGGTTTAAATTATTAGTCATAATTATAAGTTCATACCCAACAGAGAAATAATTCTCCAGCCATATTCTGTAAACAATGTCAAAAGAACCACTGTGGCAGCGGAAACGACTAAAAACATCACCACCAGCACGGTAAATTCCACCATAGTCTGACCGCTTTCATCCACTTTACATTTTACATCCGAATTCGGTTTTTGTAAAGTCATGGGTCCAAACTCCTCAAGGCTTTTTTCTAAACGCCCGGTTTTCTACCTTTCCGCTCAATGATATTGTTATTTTCATCCAGCACAATAATCTTGGGAGAAACGGTTGCGGCTTCTTGTTCGGAAACCACTCCGAAAGCCATGATTGTCACGGTATCTCCAGTTCTACCTTTGTGAGCGGCCGGACCGTTCAGGCAAAAAACTTTTTTGCCAGGTTCTCCGGGAATGGCATAAGTCTCAAGCCTTTCTCCGTTGTTACGGTTAACTACCAATATTTTTTCATAAGGAAAAATACCCGCTTCAGCCAGCAGTTCCGGATCGATCTCCATGCTGCCTTCATAATCCAGTTTGCACGATGTAAGACGAGCTGTGTGGATTTTTCCTGTTAAAACTATTCTATTCATTTGATCGCGTTCAATACTCCATCTATTAATAAATACGTTCTCAACTAATAATTTATTACATATTCCCGAAAAAAAAACGGACTTTTTTCAAAAAAAACCTTTTTGAACAGAGAAAATGCGTTATTTTTTTATAAAAATACAATCCCTTAGAGGTTTCTATGGCAAAAACACAGCAATATTATCCGCTGGCACTGACAATTGCCGGCAGCGACAGCGGCGGCGGCGCCGGAATTCAGGCAGATTTAAGAACATTTTCAGCCTTCGGCGTCTATGGCTGCTCCGCAATCACTGCCGTCACTTCTCAGAACCCCAAACACGTTACCAGAATTGACGCACTCAGCGGCGATGCCGTTACTGCTCAGATTCAGGCAGTAAAAGAATGTTTCAAGATTGGCGCAATCAAAACCGGCATGCTGATGAACTCGGAAATTGTTGAGCGGGTAGCAACGGAACTTTCAGGGATAAAATGTCCTGTCGTGATTGATCCGGTAATGATCGCCACCAGTGGAGCCAAACTGCTGGAAGACGATGCAATAGAACTGATCCGAACCAAACTGCTGCCTTTGGCAAGCTGGATCACACCGAATCTTCATGAAGCTGCCCTGCTGGCTGAAATGGAGATTTCCAATTATGATGATATGATCGAAGCCGGACGCGATTTTTCGGCCCGCTGGAATTGCAACTGCATTATCAAAGGTGGTCATTTGAAAGGCAATAACCAGGGTTTGATGACTGATATTGTAATCTATCAGGACAAAGCTTATTCATTAAGTTCACCGGAAATCGAGGACTGCACTTCTTCCCACGGCACCGGCTGCACCATGAGTTCGGCTCTGGCCGCGGCCCTGGCCCTCGGCATTCCCTGGAAGAAAGCGGTTAAAGCAGTTAAGGACTTTATCTTCGGTTCCTTGGCCGAAGAAGTGGAAGTTGGCAAGAAAATTTTTGCCATGTATCCTCCACAGTCATCATATGTGGATGAAATAGTTTTTGAACGGATTGATTAATATTTTATATGCGCTATTGTTAATTATTCAAATTTTATTACAGGAGAAATAATTAAATCAGAATGCGTTTTATCTGTTGGTTCATAACCGGATTTTTTATCTTATTATATACAAGTACTTTTGCCTCGGCATCTTCCGCCGGCGGAAAAGTCAGGTACCTTCGTTATGCCGGCAGAAAATATGTATATCTCCGTGATGTAGCAGCTTATTACGGCATGAAGTGCACAATCGGCAAAAAACGGGCATTACTCTACAGTAAATACTCCAGAATAGGTTTTACTTACGACAAAAACTCCGGTTATTTAAACGGCGTCAAGGTTCATTATTTTCACCCGCCATTCCTGAGAGGCAATGATGCATTTATCAGTGAAAATGACTTTCTAAAATACATTGATCCGATTTTACGCAGTTATGCGTTGCCAACCCATAAAGTAGGTACGATTCTACTTGATCCGGGACATGGAGGAAAAGACGACGGCGGAAAAGGCCGTTACTACAAAGAAAAAGATATTGTTTTCCGTATCGCTCTAAAGACAAAATATTATCTGGAGAAGAAAGGTTACAAGGTTATTTTGACTCGCTCTACCGATAAACTGATCCCACTCGAACAGCGTCCCGTACAGGCAAAAGCTGACCTGCTTGTTTCTATCCATACCAATATTGCCGGAACCGAATCCGTTTCAGGCATTGAGACTTTTGCGCTCCCCCCAACCGGCGTATCCTCAACTCACGGCTCCAACCATAACGGCTGGGAACCCGGCAACAAATTTGACCGTAACAACACCCGCCTGGGATACGAGATCCAGAAATCCCTGATAAAAGCAACTGGCGGACCAGACCGAGGGCTGAAATGCGCAAGATTCATGGTTTTAAAAAAGGCGGTGTGTCCGGCAATACTCGTTGAGACCGGCTTTCTGTCAAACCATGCCGAAGAACTGAAACTGGGAAACAATGCATGGCAGAACAAAATAGCTCAGGCTATTGCGGACGGGATTTATCACTACCACAAAGCCATGTATTCAAAATAAAGGAACCTGTTGTAAAAATATTTTTGCAATTGACTCAATAGTATTGATTTTTTTTGTCGATCCATTATACTAATATACAATACGTATAATATCCTTAACAGTATAATCAGTATAATCATTCTTGGGGTTCATTGTGATGAAGCAGTATGCATTATTCTTTTCGATAATGGTCATGTTTTTAACCTCGGTGCCATTATTGGGACAAAAAAATCTACTGAAAAACTTTGGCTACAGTCCAAAAGATCCAGGATGGGAAGTATGGGCCGCCAGAGAATTGAGATTACCTCACGGGAAGCCAGGATTTCCCGGTCAAAAGTTCAGGATACGGTTTACGGAAGGGAAGTTATCTCTGTATGTCCCGGTAATACCTAACGCGAAAGTATGGTTTGCCCAGGTTCGCCAGCGCATCAATTTGACTGTTGGTAGAAAATATCGTTTTCAGGTAAAAGTGAAGGCGGATAAACCCGGAATAATAGCGATGCGTTATGAACTTGATTGTCCCCCCTGGAACTCTCTGGGATTGAATAAAAGAATCAAGGTATCGATGGGAGAAAAAATTTATACCGCTGAATTTACAGTTGATAAAAATACGTCAAAAAAACCAGTTGCAGTAAAGTTATGCTTTGGCATGTTGCCTGGGAATATCACAGCATCAGAAGTTAAGCTGGAACTGCTTAAAAAAAATTTACAGGACCAGAAAATGGTCATCAAGAAACAGGAAGAATCATGAAAATATTAATTACCGGGGCCAGCGGACTCCTTGGAGCAAATATTGCACAAACACTGAAATCACATGAGAAGGAACTTAAGCTGGAAAAATTATTATTGCAGCGCTTTCAATCAGCCCCTGGTTTTATTTCCGCAGATCTGACTTCCGAACAAGGCCTAAAAACACTCACTGCTGAAGAGTGGGATGTCGTGATCCACACAGCCGCAAATAAAGATCCCGATTCCTGCGAAAAAGACCATGCCGGAACAGACGCCCTAAATGTATACGCAACCCATTTTCTAGCACAGGAAGCCAGTCGGCGAAACGCCTATATGATCTACATCTGCACGGATTATGTATTTCCCGGAAAAAATCCGCCATATAACGAACAAGCAGATCCCGCTCCAACCAACTATTATGGCAAATCAAAGCTGAACGGAGAACGCGAAGTTCTTAACGCTTCAGACAAATTCTGCTCATTACGAGTTCCCATTTTATACGGCAGTGCAGCAGGGCTGCAGCATTCTGCACTTCTGGCGGGTTCAATCAAGGCATTATTAAATCAGAAAGAACAACTGATTGATGACGCAATAGTAAGATATCCGACTTATACCGGAGATGTTGCTGAAGCAATTGTACTGCTGATAAAAAACCGCGCCGAAGGAATATTCCACTGCACCGGCAACGATAAGACATCCAAGTATCAGATATGTGTGGAAATGGCTGACATTCTCGGCTTATCACACGAACATATCTTTCCGCTGGAAAACCCTCCGGAATCGAAAGCAAAACGTCCATATGACTGTCATCTGACGATGGAAAAACTAAAAGCATTAGGATTCCCGGAACCGCTGCCCTTGCGAGAACGGATTAAATCTCTCAAAAAAGAGTTATCTGAATTTATCGGATCACTATAAAGAATCAGGCATTCATCGAATCGGAATAGAAATCCTTTGAAGTCTGATACATTATTTTACTGGACTCAGAGTCACCGGACTTCTCAATCAATCCTGCTTCAACAAACAAGTCAATGTTGCGGTAAATGGTTGATTTCGCAAAAACCGCACGTTGCTTGAATGCCTGGTCATAAAGATCATTTAAAGAATACGATCCGTCCATGTCCTTGATCACATGAAGCATGTCATCACGTTCAACAGTATACTTTCGGTTGTTTTCTTTTAAATACTTTAATAATTTTTTCTTTGGCATATGATTCTCCATTAGTACTACTCTCTTCGTTTTGAGTTTTATGCCTTATTCCTGAATTTTCCCGACTCAAAGAATAGAAATAAATTTTCCCCACCTGACCAACAACATTATAGCTAATATTGTTGTGGAATTACGTCTTACGTCACTGAAAAAATATTCCCCGGCAATATTGACGCCCTGACTTAAGCGCCTCTGAACATTAAAAATTTAATAAATATATTACTCATTGTGAATAGTTGCAACATAAACTATTGATTTATTTAAAATATGGTTCAATATTACTTATTTACAGAGATAGTTCTGCAAACAGATAATATTAATTATCGGTAATTTCGATAATTTTTTAAATTTTTATTTGGAGTTTAGACGTAAATATGGGTATGCGAAAACGACGTTTGTTCATTACCGGTTTCTGCCTGACCCCTCATCAGACAATTAACCGCGGTGCGATCCTGACTCAGGATGCAAAGGTTCTCGCCATCGGCGGAGCAACCGCATTCGTCCGGGAACCGGGACTGGAAGTAATTGAGTTGCCGGATTGTTATGCCACTCCGGGGTTTATTGATTCCCATATTCACGGAGCCGGTAATTTTGATTCATCTACTGCCTATGAGGAAGGTTCTGATATTGACAGTATGTGCAGCGTTCTTGCCGGTCACGGCGTAACGTCCTTTGTTCCAACCGTGATTTCCGCGCCTCGTGAACGGCTGCTGAAAAATATGGCTGTCCTCACTGCCATGATGAGCCGGGACAACTATCCGGGCGCAGTGCCGATCGGAATTCATATTGAAGGTCCTTTTATTAATCGTCTGAAACACGGTTCACAACGAGTCGAGGATATCACGGAAGTTGATTTGGGGTTCGCGCGAGAAATCATCACTGAAAGCAAAGGGAAAATTAAAGTTATGACTTTTGCTCCCGAACTTGATAATTCTATAAAACTTATCGAGTTTCTGCTGGAAAATAATGTGCAGCCGTCAATGGGACACAGTATTGCGTCGGAAGAAAGCGTACTCCGCGCGGTCGATGCCGGTGCCAGGCGTTGTACTCATCTGTACAACGGAATGCCGCCACTGCATCAACGCAACGCGACTCTCGGAGCCGTAGCCCTCACTGATGACCGGATCAGTATTGAAATGATTCTTGATGGTTCGCACCTTCTCCACCCCAGAATGCTCGACCTCGCATGTCGTGCCAAACCCAAAGATAAACTCATTGGTATTAGCGATTGTGTTCAGGGAGCCGATCTTCGTGACGGAAAATATCATCTTGGGATGTCTGAAATTGAAGTACATGACGGCTTGGCAACAACTCCTGACGGCACCTTGGCGGGAACAACACTCAACCTGGGAAAAGGCTGGCAGGTTTTGAAAGCCCATTCCCATATGTCCAATACGGAAGCTGCAGCATCAGTCACCATTAATCCGGCAGTTGCCCTGGGCTATGACGACCGCGGCATCCTCAGGCCGGGTAAACGTGCCGATATTTCTTTTTTCAAAATAGATTCCAATAAACCAAGAATGACGGTTTCCCGGGGGAAAATTGTATTTGATTCGGAAAACCCCAACATGGTATCCAACGACTTATAACACTAAAACTGTAGAAAGACTTACACGATGAAATATGAATTACTCGATTCGGGTAACCGAATGAAGCTGGAACAAGTGGGAAAATACCGTTTGGTCAGACCCGCGCTCAATGCAGCATGGACCCCCTCTCTATCTCAGCAGGAGTGGGACAGCGCAGTCGGTGTATTCGAACGCAATTCCAGCGGCGGCGGCAAATGGTCATGGAGCAAAGGCGGCGTACCGGAATCATGGCTCACCGAGTGGGGTGGATACAAGTTGACCACCAAAGCCACCAATTTCGGACACCTTGGATTCTTTGCGGAACAATACGCCAACTGGCAATGGTTGCGTGAACGGTGTCGTGAATTTGGTCAGGACTGTAAAACATTAAACCTTTTTGCTTATTCTGGTATTGCGTCAATGGCAATGGCGGAAGGCGGAGCCACGGTAACCCACCTTGACGCAGCCAAAGGAATGAATGACTGGGGCAAAGAAAATCAACAGTTGAATACACAGGTTCCGGATAATATCCGCTGGATCGCCGATGATGTCATGAAATTTACCGCGCGGGAAATACGACGTGGAAACCAATACAACGGAATAGTCCTTGACCCGCCGTCTTTTGGTCGCGGCACCAAGGGTCAAGTCTGGAAACTTGAGGATAGTATCATTGACTTGCTGGAAAACTGCAACCGGCTTCTCGACAAAAAACATCCGTTTTTCGTTCTTTTGAGTTGTCATTCCCCGGGATTTTCTCCTATCGTACTGGAACGTCTTATTAAATCAGTCATTTCTGCTGACGCCAGGCTTGAATCCGGAGAGATGACGGTACCTGACATAAATAACAACAGTCTTCCTGCTGGAATTTTTGTCCGCGCCACATGTTATCCTTAACTTATATTCTGTCATGTTTTAATAACAAAACACTGAAAATCAGCGAATATACCTGCTTTCGTTAAAATTTGTCTCTAATTTATTCTTGTAAATCGGAAAATTACAGTTTATATTTGAAAAACGGGCAAATAACAATAGTTAATTGAGGAAATATCAGGGGAGATATCATGGACCACGAAAATCGTTCGGATAAACGCCGTTCTTTAATCTACTACCTGAAAGTTACTGATATTGAAAATGATGTCTTGCTCGGTCATCTGTGTGATTTAACAGTGGGTGGAATGAAACTTATCGGAGAAACCGCGGTCCAGAAAGGTGAAACCTTTACGATCAAAATTAATGTTCCGGAAAGACTGCATCGCGACGAAAACATCACTTTGGAAGCAGAATGTCGCTGGAGCCAACGGGATTTGAACCCTCGTTTTTATGCTTCCGGATTTTTGTTCCATAATGTAGATGACCTGTCGGTTTATAAGATTAAGCGTGTTATTGACGAACTGACTTTTGTTGATTAACAGAGATTGAATTACCCTTTCAAAACTGTTAACAGGAAATAGACATTCCGCTTTTTTCTGCATTTAGAACTGGCAATGATTGCGAAAGCCAATATATTCTATATATAATCGCACTTTTCATAACAGATAATCTTGCGGAGGAATTGATTCTATGAAAATAACAATACCAGGATTATGTCTGCTTGCCGTTCTTTGTTTTGCCGGTTCCGGCACTGTACAGGGCGGATCGACAGAAGGTGTTGTAACTGCCAATAAGCTGAACATCAGAGTTAAGCCAGGCAAATATACCAGTGTCGGGATGTTAAAACGCGGCGCCAAAGTTATCATTCACAATGAAAAAAATGGCTGGTATCGAATCGCGTTGCCATCGGATGTAGCAGTATGGGTTTCAGCCAGATTTGTAAAAGACGGCAAAATAACCGGCAAAGTATATCTGCGTTCAGGTCCCGGCATAAATTATAATCCATATGGATTTGCTCATGCCGGACAACAGATTACCATCCTCGATAATAAACGTACAGACTGGTTGAAAATTGCCCCGCTGCCTGACATGTCGGCATGGGTTTTTGCAAAATATATCAAAGTAACCAAAACTGAACCGGCAAAGTCCACTCCCTACACGAAAGAGATCAAAACAACAGGATCTCCGGACGAATTGGCTTATGTCGACGAGACTCCCCAGAATGTCACGCGTGACGGATATATCCTGAAAACCGCAAGTACTCATGGTATCACCCATGCCCTTTGCAGATATGAATACGGAAAATACCAGCCGGTATGCTATCTTTACGGTAATAAGACAGAACTCGACAAAGTAGTCGAAAAGCGTGTCATGATAAAAGGCACTCAGCGCTGGGTGAAAAATTGGCGACTGCCCGTTGTGAAAATATCGGAAATCATCCGAAATAATAAAAAATCTGTCAAATAAAAACGCCTAAACCACGGAGCCCCATGAGAAGTTTAATTATCGCGGCAGCCCTGACCATCGTCTGGACCGTAAACATTTATGCTCAAAACGGTAATATCAAAAAAATATCGTCTGTTGTAAAAATATTCTCGGTTAACAGCAAACCAAGCTATTATCAACCCTGGCGCAACTACTCAGATTCCTCCGCTACCGGCTCTGGAGTCGTCATTGCGGGCAACCGAATTCTTACCAATGCGCATATTGTCGCCAACCAGACATTTCTACAGGTTCGAAAGCAAGGCGACCAGAAAAAATATATAGCCAGGCTTGAAATCGTCGGGCACGAATGTGACCTGGCTCTGCTGAAAGTTGACGATCCGGATTTTTTCAAAAGTTTGACCCCTCTTGAGTTGGGTCAATTACCCAAACTGCAGGAAAAAGTCAATGTTCTGGGATACCCCATTGGCGGTGACAATATCTCCGTTACCGAAGGAGTCGTATCCAGAATTGAACCAGTAAAGTACAGCCATAGCGGCCGGGAATTACTGGCAGTTCAAATTGACGCCGCCATCAATCCGGGCAACAGTGGAGGTCCGGTTGTAGAAGACGGAAAAATTGTCGGAATCGCTTTTCAGGGACTGTCTCAATCGCAGAGCATCGGTTATATGATTCCGGTTCCTGTGATCAAGCATTTTTTAACAGACGTTAAGGATAACAAATACGATGGATTCCCTGAATTTTCCGTATTCGTAGTCAATCTCGAAAACCCGGACATGCGCAAATGGCTGAAGATGGATGATGATGACACAGGTGTCATGGTCACCGATGTTCCACTGCCGGAAAAAGCGAAAAACGTTCTCAAGGAAGATGATGTTATCCTAGAAGTTGATGGAATAAAGATAGCAAATGACGCGACAATTCCTTTCCGTGAAAATGAGGTCATATTTTTTGAATCTCTGTTCTGGGAAAAATATGTTGGTCAGACAAGTAAGTTGAAAATTCTTCGCGGCGGAAAAAAGATGGTCGTAGAATATCCACTTACCGCGGCCACCAAGCTGGTCCCGGACAGAACATTTGATAAACTTCCAACTTATTACCTGATTGGAGGAATGCTATTTGTTCCTCTTACCGTGAACTATCTTGATTCATGGAACAACTGGTGGCGAAACGCACCGCGCGAACTGGTCAATTACGCTGCTTTCGGACAAATCAAGAAAGATCGTGACGAGATTGTTGTTCTTGCCCAGATGATGGCTGATGAAAGCAATGTTGGTTATCAGGAACTAAGATACCGTGCGATAAAGAAAATTAACGGGAAAAAGGTCCGTAACCTTGATGAGTTCATCAAAGAGATAGAAAGTATGAAAGACGGTTTCCTGGAGCTGAAACTTGAAGGATACGCCAAGATAGTGCTTGATATCAAAAAATGCCGGGAAGCCACAGCAAGGGTAATGAAACGCTATCGCATCCCTGCAGATCGCAGCCAGGACCTCAAAAAGTAGTTATTCGGCGTTCTGAACCTGTTCACGAATCTTTTCAAGTTCAGTCTTCATTTTCACAACCAAAGGAGATATCTGACAACCGGCGGCTTTATTTCCCAGGGTCGTCGTTTCCCGGAATAACTCCTGGATCAGGAAATCGAGACTGCGCCCTACCGGACCGGTAGTATTTTTCAGATATCCCTCGAACTGTACGAAATGACTTCTGAGGCGGGTAATCTCTTCCGTAACATCAGCTTTGTCGCAGTAAATAACGACTTCACGAAGAATTCTTTCATCATCACTGTCAATGATACCAAGGCCGGCATGTTCGAGTTTCTGAAGCAACTTGGTTTTCTGCTGTTCAGGAATATCCGCCGCTAAAGGTTCAATCTCATCCACCAGCTTTCGCAATACTTGAAGTCGGGAAGCAATGTCTTTACAGATATGCTCACCTTCTTTTTCTTTCATTGCAACCAGTTCGTTCACTGCAATATCCAAGGCCTCGGAAAAAGCGATTTCAACCTCAGGAACCTTTAAATTCGGACCGGAAAATTCTATCACGCCCGGAACATCCATAAAATCTCTGATATGTATTTCATCAGTAAGGCCGAGACCGTTTCCAATCTGCCGTGATTCATCGATAAGGGCCTCCAGCAAAGCGGAATTAAGCTTTACTCCCTCTTTGGTGGCCTTAGGACCCAACTGCATAAGAACTTTTACGTTTACCGCGCCACGGCTGACAAATTCTCCTACCCGACTACGCAATCCCGGCTCAAAAGAAGAGAGCTCATTCGGCAACGCCACCCTGATATCAAGTTGCTTACGGTTGATTGAAGTTATTTCAATTGTAAAAGTAATGTCAGCTGTCTGATTTTCCGCAGTGCCGCGTCCGAATCCGGTCATGCTTCTCATGATGCAGAAGTTCCTTTGAATTATTTTACCGTTTTTACGATATGAGCTTTCAACTCTTCTTCTTTCTCAAGCAAACCGGTTACCGGTACCCACTGAGCGAAATCCTCCATTCCGATTCCGGCAATTACGATTTTACTGCCGGACTTCCCGGCTGGCCATACAATCGCAATCTGACTCTTGAGTTTTTCGGACAACATCTTAATATTTTCACCTTTAGCTGAAAAATTCAGAGGAAAGTTGGTGTAGTATACTTCGGGAGGAGAAAAACGTACCCGGTTGATATCTTCTTCAGGCAGGAAAAGCATATTATTAACCACATAAAGAGCCGCATTGCGAATGGCGCTTTCTTTATAATAATCTTTGGTCACAAATTGCCGGCGAATAATCCGATTCGGAGACCAACCGCGAATTCCATGTTCACTTATTCCGAAAACGATAACCGGAAGCTTTTCTCCGGGAATATTCCAAACCATACACATTTGAGAAAAGCTGTTATTATCAGCCTGCGTAAACCCACCACTGTATTGGAATGTCATATATTCTTCATCCATCAACACCGGTTTGTTGTAACGGATATAATTCCGCTGTAGAGGAGAAAGGTTTTTCAAATGATCCAAAGCGTACTCCCGGCCATCATTCACTGCACGCTCAACATAATAGTCCCGCGACTGACAGGAACACAGCAACACTGCCGAGATCACCGATAAAAATACAATAGATACACATCCACGACTCAATATGTTTGTCATAGCTTTAACCTTTCAAATTGCTTTCCCGCAACTGTTCGTTTCCCAAACCGTTTTAATAATATAACACTGGCAGCGTCAATTACCAGTAGAGACGCCTACTCTCTTCTTGATCCTAGCCTGAATCCGGAAAAAAAGGGGTTATTCACCATGAAAACTTCAAAAAAATTTGCTTTTTCCTATTTTATCGTTATAATTTTTTATAATTATTTATGGGATTTATTATTCTATTGATGATATAAATTCTGAATTTACCAGGGGATTGCTGTTGAATAGCGGAGCAAAGATTCAATCAGTAAGTATAAAAAAAATCGGAAGTTTCAACAACTCTTTAGAGGATGATTGTGTTGAGACTCTGCGTCTTTCAAATTTTTACGATTCACTTATTTTCTACTCTTTAACTTGTTTTTTTTCCTATTTTTTTATCTGTTTTATCCGAAAATTAAAACTATGCAATTTATCGCAAAGTAAATGTCAGCCTAACACAACACTAACATAAATGGTTTATTTTTATGCAAAACAGATAAATAAACGAATCTGTTTATATATAAATCAGTCAATAAAAGAAAGGATGAGAGTTAATTTCTAAAAAAGAGGAAATTTTTAATTTTCCTCGGAAGTTAAACCTAATTAAAAGGGAAAAGGATTATGAGAAAAACAAAACTTTTTATGTGCCTGCTGGCCGCAGTGGGGATTGCCGTCGGAAGCGCCCACGCCGAGAAGGTCAAGCAACTCCTGTTCCTCCAGGATGATGCTCAGCTCAACATGGTATCCAAAGTCTATGAACTCAAACACGTCATGGCTGCAGACCTGACTCCATGGGTAAAGGGAGCCGTCAAACGCTACAGCGATGATGCCGCAGTCGGCCGTCTTAATTACAAGGCTGGCGGACAGCAATTCCTGGTGGTCAGTTGCCCATCAGCAATGATGAAATATGTTGACCAGATCGTTCAAACTCTTGATTACCCATGCGATGTAAAAGATGACAGAGGCTCGGTTATCGCCGGTACCGGTGTTTACCGTTTCGCGTACCTCCCGAAATTCCGTAGTGGTGAAGAAATTGCCACAATTTTGGAAAACGGCGGACCTATAAGTGGTGATGGTGCCAGTCATTACGACTCTGACTCAAACATGATCTACTGGCAGGACTCTAAGTCTGACGGTAGCACCGTTATGAAATGGGCCAAGAAACTTGACCATCCTGTACCTCAGGTTGAACTGCAAGTAAAAGTTTATCAGGTTCGCCAGAGTACTCTTAATGACCTCGGTCTTGATTACCTGTCCTGGAAAAACGGTCCTGGCATGGAACTGTTCGCCGCAGGTTTCGAAGACGCTGCAGTTGAAGTAATGGAATATGCTTTGGGCAACATGGATCAGTTCTCTTCATTCGCATACGGCGGTATGTTTGTTGCACCGCAGTTCGATATGAGCTTTGTCAGAATGCTGTCGCAGAAAGGTGACGCCAAAATTGCGGCAACAGGATCCCTGACTTTCACCAATAACACTGCCGGTACCAAAACCTATAAAGTTACATTCTCTCCGCAGATGCAGAACATTGAAAAAGATCTGGATAATGATGAAACCAATGTTGTTGCCAGCAAAAATTATGAATACACTCTGGAAGTTACCGGTCCGGCTATCTGTTTCCAGAAAACCGGCGAAGCTGACAAACAATTCGAAGGTAACGGATTCGATTACACTACCTATTCTTCACTCGGTGGTACAGTCCAGTTTTCTTACTCTTTGAGTAATAGCGAAATTGTTGAACGCAACAACAGCGGAACTGAACTTAGTGACGTTACTGATGTTGCATCTAATCTAACCATCCAGATCGGTAGTGAAAAACTGCTGGCAGTTTACTCTCAGAAACAAAAAGTTGAACAGGTCATCGGTATCCCGTTCCTGTGCAAAATTCCTTATCTGAAGTACCTCTTCAGCACCACTACCAGCATTGACGAAGACACCAAACTGTTCGTCACCGTCAAAGCCAGACTGGTTCATCCTGAAGACACCTTTGCCCATCTCAGTGGCAAACTGCTTACCGATAAAGACTTTGAATAATAATTATAAAGATACAGGAGTTATAACTCATGAAAATTAAAAATATGCTTTTCGGTACTGTGGGTGCTGTTGCCATGATAGGTGGCGCGATCAACGCTCATGCTATCGCAAACACCGCTGCGACTGAAGCTTATGGCGCCACAGCCGTACAGCCGCAAATCCGTTTAAATCTTGACAAAGATACTGATACCGTTCACTTCATCCGTGATAACACGGATCCGTACGTAGTCACTAAGGCTTACCGCCTGAAAAATGCTGATCCATACGAAATGCGTCCGTATTTGGAAGATATCTTCACCGCGAATAAAATCGGCGACAGCCCTACCCGCGTTGAATGTATCAAATTCAACGATGGAACTGGTTTTGTACTGATCTCCGCTGAAGAAGATCGTTTCGGACCTCAGCCAGACGGCATGGGCATTGATGAACTCATTGCAAGTCTGGATAAAGATAAACTGACTTCTTCTTCTGGTTCTGACTTCTTCCTTTACTTTCCACAGTACCGTAACGCCACTACTCTTGGTGCAATTGTAAAGAAAGTTGGTATGGATGCCAGTGGTTCCAACCAGTTGGTTCAAGGAAAAGACAAGGTAACTGTTGATACAGAGCTGAACGCACTGTTCTTCTACATTCCGAAATACAGCAAGAAAAACATCGTTAACATGCTCAAATACTATGACCAGCCAATTCTTCAGGTTGCGGTTAAGTACACTGTTTATGAAGTTTATTCAGAAAACGATGGAAAACTTGGTGTTGACTTCCAGAACTGGAAAAACAACGACGGGTTGGATCTGTTATCAGTCGGCGGTCGTTATCGGAATAACTGGACAGCTACTTATTCCGGTGGCGTAGTTCCGGGCGGCGGAGAAGATCGTACTCAGTACTTCAGCCTGAATCCGAAATGGAATACCAAATATCTTGATCTGCTGACTACGATTGGCAAAGCCAAAGTAATGACTTCTGGTGAAGTCGTGGTAAAACATGGTCAGGCTGCTTCAATTGCCAAACAGAGCAAAGTATTCTATAGCAGCAAAACTGCTACAACTGATACTAGTTCACTTGTTACTGCTTATTCTCTGGATGTTGACGGTGGCGGCAATTTTAACAATCCTAACCCCACTGTTATTGCAAAAGATGGCTCAACATCTATCTATTATTCTGGTGATGACGACACTATTTATGCAGTGAAATACAACACCAGTAATGGTAACGTCAGCAATAAATATATACTGTCTGCCACCAATGGTTATTTTATTAAAGATAGTGTAAATATTGGACGCCAGATTGAAGCCACTGCTTTGAAAAGCTGGAGCTACACTGCAACAGGTTCTGACGACTTGATTTATACTTTCGCTTGGACTGAAAATTCTGATTACTCTGTCACTGCTCAGAAAGGACCTCAGGTAACCACAGAAGCTACTGACAGCTATGGTTTCACCATGACTGTAACTCCGGCGATTGGCCGTAACTCTACCACTCTTAATGTAACTGTCGAAAACCAGAGCCTGGTTGGCTGGAATGCAGACGGAAGTCCGCGTCTCTCTGACAACAGTGTTGATACTCAGGTAATGATCGGCAATAAAGGTAACCGTTTCGCGATCGGCGGCGTCACCAAGAGTGAAGTTGTCCGCAGCGTATCCGGTGTTCCGTACCTGCGTGAAATTCCCGGACTGGGCTGGATTTTCGGTTCTGAATCCGAATCCACCAAGAAAAGCCAGTTGATTGTTGTCGCTGAATGCGTTGCAAAATCAATTGATGCTCCTCTCGGCGAAGCTGCTACTGGAACCATCTCTGAAATCACCAGCAAAACAAAAGATGCCGGTGAAGGTTTCAACGCATGGGGATTTGACCAGTACCTGATCGACAAACCGATCAAGTAATTCTCTGATATGGATTAACCGGGAATCAAAAATGATTCCCGGATAAAATTTCTCCATCCTAATTTTGCCCGTTTTATCCAGTTCCTCGGATATAACGGGCAACTTTTTTATCATCAGACTCGCAGTTTTTATGACTCATGCTTTCCAACAATATATTCGTCCTGACAACGCATCTGGTTCAAGTAGCATTCGCATGGCAACATCAGCTGCCGTAGCTGGACAACCATCCTGGCAAGACCATAGGTTAATTCATACATTGAATTCAGGTCGAGATTACGGACTCGGAACGAACGGCTTAATATCAGAATTGCTCCGTGTTTTTCCATTAAAACCGTATACAACGCCGCATTCTGATTTCTGAAATATTTGGCTATACGGCAAAGATTCTGCATTTCCCCCATCTGCCCGATCACGCCTCGCACTGTAATCCATGAATTATCTTCATTCTCTTCCGGAAGATATTCCAGAACCATTTTTACAGCATCTTTGTTTGTTTCAAGCGTAAAAATGCATTTAAATGCCCCCGTTTCTGCCGAGACAAAACTTTCATCCAACATTAAATCACTGTGATCCATGAAATACTGTGCAATAAACCGGTGTGCGCTTTGCTGCATAACTCATTCCCCTTGTGTTTGTGTTGTTATGTTTATCAGCGAAACGTTGTGAAAGTTGTGCTTGGTTTTGATGAAAGCGACGCAGGAGCATTAAGCTAAATGGAAGATACAAAATATCTTCTCAACGCTGTCGGTCGTTCCAACAAATACCATTCACTTAAAGCTCAAATACTATATTTTTACATGTAGACTTATCATTTTTTCTGAAAATCTACGATTCGTATTGCGGCAGCATTAGTAGCTTGCGCTGTCCCAGCGCAAAAAGCATGTATACCGCAAACGTATAAACACGTCTTTCCTTAATACTCAAACGGCTGAATACATTTAGTCCAAGTTATTCGTGACTTTATCAGTTATCCTCAAATCCACATAATGTCAGTAAAACTGCTTATTGCGCTGAGGACAGCGCAAGCGGAGAATCCGCCAAACAAAAGTTATTTTCACTATTCAATGACTAAAAATTATTCAACAATATTAGCATGACCAATTTCTTAAGTGAACAGCATTAGTCGTACCAACCAAAAAGGAGCTCTTCCACACCTAACTGAGGTATCGCCAGACACCCGACCCAAGAATGCAGAAAGAGCTCCCGCAAAATACTATATTCGGGAAGAATTATGTTCCTTCCCGAATGTCATATAAAGCGAGAGCAACCCTCAACATTGTTTCTTGGATCTGTAAACTGGCGATTTTCAGTTAGAAACGTTTGCTGAAAGTTACCATCGATAACTTTATTTCAATTGTAATTTTAACCTATTTAGAGATTTATGAATCCTCCAATAATTTGATTCTGAAAACAATATAACATATACAAATAAATAATACAAGGTTATTATTCCTTTGCGGTCCAGACGACCAGCATCATTTGACGCCCCAAAAAAAAGGGCTGCCCTTTAGATAGAGCAACCCGATATTTTTTAACGAAAAATAATGATCAATTAATACAAGTGGGATTTCCAGTTGTTATCCCAGGTAACCGATTTAACACTGGTCCACAGAGATGACAGTAAGTCGATCTTCTTACGTTCGCTGGTAGCCATAGCAATCGGAACATGAGTAAATGAATCATGCCAGTGTCCAATCACCATGTCGGTACATCCGGCAAACGCGGCATGAACGGCATTCATTGAAAGCAACTGACAGAATACCGCATCCGTTCCGTGAGCCGGAAGACTGCGGATCATATAACTGGGATCAAAGTATTTAACATTAATCTCAATACCTTTTTTCTTGGCCCATTCATTAATTTCCTGTTTGAGATAAACCCCAATATTATTATGAAGTTTGTTGCCCGACTTATCCCGTTTCGTGGATTCTTCAGTAAACAGGTGCTGACCGGCTCCTTCCGCGGCAATAACTACAGCATGCCTGCGCGATAGAAGACGTTTTTCCAGGCTTACAAAGAATTCATCCATGCTGAATTCTTCCTCCGGGACAAAACAATAGTTAATATGGGTATTTGCTAACGAAGCATAAGCCGCGATAAAACCGCTGTCACGTCCCATAACATGGACAAGGCCAATACCGTTAGGCGCGCCTTTTGCCTCATTATGAGCAGCAGTAATCACGGAATTCGTAGCATAAACCGCAGTCTCGAATCCGAAAGTCTGATCCATAAAACTAATATCATTATCAATCGTCTTAGGAATACAGATAATACTGATGTTCAGCTTTCTTTTTTCTATTTCCTTCGCCACATCATGGGCACAGCGCAAAGTACCATCTCCACCAATACAGAAAACCATATTGATATTCATACGTTCCAGGGTATCAACCATAACGCTTTCATCAATACGTCCGCGTGAAGAACCTAGAATCGTACCGCCGGATTCATGAATATCATCCACCATATCAGGGGTCAGCATAATCGGCTCATGGCTATACTGGGGATTCAACCCCTGATAACCATAACGGATACCATATACAATCGGAACTTTGTAACGTACCATCAAAGTACGGGTAAGCCCTTTGATAACATCATTAAGCCCCGGACAAAGCCCGCCGGCTGTAAGGATCGCGGCTTTGGTCCATGAAGGATCATGATAGATCTTTTCACGGGGTCCGGCTTTTTCAAAAGCCTGAAGCGTACCGGTACTTTCAAGTTCGACTTTGATCTTGTCTACATCTTTTTCATATACAACAGATGAACTGTCGCTTTCAAAACTAACATCATCCAGCGGAGAGGGCAAAGTCGCACTTCCCAGCCTTTTGACTTTAAATGATAATTTGTCCATTTACTGCAATAACTCCAGTTTAATATGTCAATAAAACAACGCCTCGTCCGATCATTCGGACATATTCCTTCCCCTGGTTCTTATTACTTTCAGTGTATATAAAACAGGTTCAAACGCTTTTTTTCAACTATGTCGGCCTTTTTTTTGCAAAACTTTAACGCAGAATAGACATATAACAGATAAATCAGACTGTTTTTGTTCTCAAAAATCTGCAACGCCGGTATTTGCCTATCCATGATAGATTACTGGAAGCAGTGTTGAATAATTCATCCGCAAGGCATATATTGACGCGAAATATAATTCAAACGGGGATGATTTACATATGATTGCTATTATATCACTGTTGCTGGTGCTTTTTCTGTCGCTGACGGTTACACGACTGGCAACAATCGCGTTGATCCATACCGGCATGTCGGAAGAAAGTGCTAAACTTCAGGCAAGGTCGGCACTCTCCGGCTGCGGTTTTACCACCAGTGAGTCGGAAAACATGGTAAACCATCCGGTTAGACGACGCATCCTGCTGGTCATGATGCTGCTCGGTAATATCGGTGTCGTTGCCACCATGTCTTCAATCATTGTCAGCACCATGAAATACAGCGATGTTTATGACAAGTTATGGATCAAATTCGCCATCCTCATCCCCGGCCTCCTGCTCCTCTGGCACATGATGAAAAGTAAATGGTTTTCCAACCTGGTGTACGCGCTCTTTAAATTGTTTATGCGACTCAAGGGAGAAAAAAAGATTCCCGACCATGTTACGCTATGCCATCTCGACAATCATTTCAAAATTGCTGATATATTTATTTCCGATGAAAATGTTCTGGCAAACCGTAAAATTGCCGATATCACCTCCCCGGACATCCAGATACTGGGCCTCAAAAATGCAGACGGAGATTACATCAACAATCCTCCCGGCAATACTGTAATATCCCGCGGCAATACTCTTATCCTCTACGGTCAAACTGATAATATCTCTGCTCTACTATCATGCGAAAGCGAAGGATGAGCGTTGAGCATTACTCGCCAGCGGAGGCTCTCCGCAAAAAGCCGCCCGCGGCAAAGGGCAACCGCGGACGACAAGGGAATGGAAAATTTTCTACCACGAAGATTAAATAAGTTTTAAGTAACTGTGTAAAAAACGGCATTACTCTCCTCATTCTTAATTCTTCATTCTTAATTCTCACTGTGGTTATTATTCTTTATTCCATTTCTTCTGGAATTCTTCCCATTTTTTGTATCTCAATATCCTTATTTCGCCTCCAACATATATCACAACTCCACTGAAATGATGATTTCCCGGTTTATCCCAAATCAACGGCTTGTCTGCATTTTCAGGCGTATCCCTAAGCCCGCCATGATATATGAAAGAAACATTGTCTTCCGTCAAAGGATGGTTCGCATTTCCTTTTGGAACAGCCCCATACTGATTCGCACATATTAAAGTTCCATATCCAATCATCTTATCCGGTTTCAACATCAACATCTGAAACGCCTCCGCACCGTTTTTATCCGGAAACCAGCCATCATTTTCAGAAGCATACTGTCTCAACGAATACTCAATTAGAACTTGGTTCGATGAACAGCAACATAAATTTGCCTGCTGATAAACCTCAAGCGCAAACCATATTCCGTACAGCAAACACACCATAACACAAATGGTTATCAGTTCCTTAAAGCGCTTAAACTTCCATCCATTCCTTTTCATCGCCGGAACAATGCCACAAATCACAGCGGAAACTGTCCCAGCGAAAGACCAGTAGACCTTTCCATAATAAAGACAAGCAATGCTACAACTTAGAAGGATTGCCGCTATCAGCAAAATTTTTATCTTTAGTTTTTCTTCAGTCATTTTCCTGCCGATTTATTTTCCGTTTTATTCTTTATGTCCTGAAGCCACGTTTTGCTGCTTATTCCTTCCACATGACCGTCAACAAATACAGCGCATCCAAAATTCATATGGTTTCCGGGCTTATCCCAGACCAAAGGTTTACCTGCGTTTTCAGGTGTATCTCTCAGACCGGCTTTATAAGTGTAAGAAACTGTCGCGCCAGTCAAAGGTTTATTATCTGCCCCGGCAGCATCTTTTGTACTGGGACAAACATATATTTTATAATCAGTAAGATATTCACCTCTCCTCAACTGTTCAAATCCGGCAGATCCATCTTTATCGGGGAACCAGCCATTATTGTCCGAAGCATAATACTTCATCGCCAATCCAATCTGTTTTAATTGAGATGCGCAAACCACCCTTTTCACTTTTTCACTAGGACCTCTTGGCGGCAGCATCCCTAAAACGATAACCGCAATTATAAATAGAAAAAAAATGACAACAGCCAAGTTGGACCGCCCCACCTTAATGTGGCTGCATTTATATGTAAACACCACGCCCAACACCAATGCAACAAACCTAAAAACACGGCAAAGATTCCAAGCTTTGTATTCCGAAAAAAGTTCACCAATAAAAATCGCTGCAATCATAATTACCAGAAAAACCAATGCAGATTTCGTTCTCTTTTTCAATATATTACCTCCCCTTTCATTTCCTTTTTCCACCACGAAGAACACGAAGAACCACGAAGATTTAAAAAAGTTTTAAGTAACTGTGTAAAAAACGGCATCACTCTCCTCATTCTTAATTCTTAATTTCTTCCGTATTTATTTCGCTTCCCTTTTCAAACCAGTTTGAGGCTGTTATTCCACTGACATGACCATCTACATACAAAATATTTCCAAATTTCTTGTGATTTGTCGGTTTGTCCCAAACCAGCGGTTTTTGAGAATCTTCTCCGCTTTCCTTTAAACCACCTCTGTATACATACGAAATATTTTCCTCCGTCAACGCCTGATCTCCCGAACCTGGTTCATCTGTAGTGCTCGGGCATACGTACACTTTATAATCGGTCAAGTAGCCATTACTCCTTAGTTGTTCCAGTCCGGCAGCTCCGTCTTTATTTGGAAACCAGTCTTTATTATCCATAGCATACTGCTTCATGGCCAGTCCGATCTGTTTTAGATGCGAAGCACATCTTATAACTTTTGGAGTATGATGAACCGAGTTCAACGCTGGAGCCAAAACCCAGAAAGCATAAACAAAAAGGATAACAGGCCCTAACATCCAGTTCGGATTAAAGTTTTTCCCATGACAATAAAATATAACAGGACTTAATACGAAACTAAATCCAATAGCTAATAAAGGCAAAATCAGAGCTCCTCCACCAACCAATTTCAGATGTAACATACTAAGCAAGAACGATGCAATAGAAATCGCATAACAGCAATAAATAGTTTTAGTTGATTTTTTCATTTCTTCGCGTCCTTTGTGTTCTTCGTGGTTTTATTTTGAATTCCGGCCTGTTCCATCCAGTCGGGCCCGGTAAATCCGGTCACATGTCCATCCATAAATAGTACGCTACCGTAATTCTGGTGATTTTCGGGCTTGTCCCAAGCCAGCGGAATATCCGGGTCGTTGCCTTCTTTCAAGCCGCTCCTGTAAACGTATGACACAATGTCTTCTGTAAGCCTATCGTTTTTGCCGCTTGAATAACGTTTTCCTGTCATCGGACAAATGTACACCTGATGCTCAATACAATATCCCTCACGCCTGAGAATTTCGAACCCCTCCGCCCCGTCTTTATTCGGAAACCAGTCTTTATTATCCTGGGCATACTGTTTCATAGCCAGTCCAATCTGCTTCAAGTTTGCAACACAGGATATTTCATTGGCTTTTCTTCCCACTCTTTCTACATTTATCATTTGAATCATTACAATAACTGCTACAGGAAGAACGACCAGAGAAAACAACCACAGCGAATTATGCTTTTTCCCATGGCTGTAAACACATGGCGGAATAAATACGATTACAAATATTCCTGAAATCACCAGCAACGCCGAAACCAGAGAAAGACGGTTATGGCCAAGAAGTAATCCCGCTATAATCAGCCCTGCTCCGATCAACCAGATCAGCCCAATTTCTTTTGTCGATTTTTCCATTTTCCCATTCCATTTTTTCAACCACGAAGGACTCGAAGAACCGCGAAGAGTTTTTAAAAGTTTTTCTTCAAACATATTCCAATTTTATTATGTAGGACTTTAAGGGATATGAAGAAGAATTCTTATTAATCCTTCGTGGTCCTTCGCGTCCTCCGTGGTTATTTTTCCTAGTTACTCAGTTACTTTTTCCAGCCAGTTTGTAGCGGTTATTCCACTGACATGTCCATCGCAATAGAGGATATTGCCGAATTTCTCATGATTTGTCGGTTTATCCCAGGCTAACGGTTTATCAGCATTTTCAGCAGTATCTTTTAATCCCCCCTTGTAGACATAAGAAACATTAGCTTCTGTCAACGGCTGATCGTCTGCCCCAGCGGGACAAGTGGTACTTGGGCAAACATAAACCTTGTAATCAGAAAGGTATTCCAGACTACGTAACTGCTCAAACCCTGCGGCTCCGTCTTTATCGGGGAACCAGTCATTGTAATCCATGGCATACTGTTTCATTGCCAGTCCCATTTGTTTCAAATTAGAGGAACAACTGATTCGTCTTGCTTTCTCGCGACCCCCATGACAATTAATCGCAGGTAAAACCATCCCAATTACAATAAAACCTATTAATACCAATAATATGACGACCGTTACCATACTCGACGAACCAATTCTGACTTTACGGTTTTTATACAACAGTATGCCTCCGGCAATTACCGCAATCAGCAAACTCAACCAGCCGCTGACAGGAGCCTTAATATTATGAAAGATTGCGCTTAACGTTATTGCCCCGATCAAGATTCCCATATATACAGGGCTATGTGATTTCTTATTTTCAGACATTTTCTTTATTCTCCTTTTTGTGCTTCTTCAAAAGACTCGTGTGAAATGCAGTTTATCTGGTAGGGACGGTTCTCCGTAACCGTCAGCTATTTTGTGCCTGAGCACAAAATTCCGGAAGACGGCGCGCTACGGAGAGCACGCCCTACCAAAATTCGATCATTTCGCAAGACTCTTTGCTTCTTCAAGCCAATTTTCAGCGGTTATTCCACTAACATGCCCGTCACAATAAAGAACATTTCCATATTTCTTGTGATTGCCGCACTTATCCCAGGCAAGCGGCTTTTTCTCATTTTCCGGGATATCGCGCAGTCCGGCTTTGTATTCGTATGAGACATTATTCGCGGTTAACTGCTGATCGGGGTTTGCCGGTTTAAGACGTGAACTGGGACAAATAAATACCTTGCTGTCGGTCAGGTATTTTTTACGAAGCATTTCAAATCCGGCAACTCCATTCTTATTTGGAAACCAACCGTCGTTATCGTCAGCATATTGTTTCATTGCCAGTCCGATATTCTTTAAATTACTTCGACAATTAATTCGATACGTATAACCTTCACGAAGGTTTTTATACAAATGAGAAAAAAAGCTGTAACCCATAATCCCAAGACAAATAGCCGCGATGGTAATACCCCACCAACCTTTCCAGGTTTTCGACGGAGCTTTGGCATATTCGACGATTCCGGCAATCAGCGTCATTCCCATAATGATGTAGCCGGTTGTATCCATATCCAGCAACTGGAAAATCACGCTTAACGCCGCAAGTCCGAGGCATATCGGTATTTTTACAGTTGATTTTGGTTGTTCCTTATCCATTTTTCCCTTCCTGTTCCATTTTAAATTCTCAAAAACGTATTTACTTGGAACCCCTGTTGTTTATTAATTTCATGTCTTCGTTCCTTGCTCTGAACCTCGAATTTGCTTCGCTCTTCGAGGGCATAGCCAGGCTTCATTATCGTTAATACATTATTCGATGTCTCGTCTATTGAAGATTTCGCCTGAGGCGACCAGCGGAATCCACCCGCTGGACTGTGTCCCGGCACCGCCGGTTGAGATAGTACCGCTTCGCGGCTTTTCTTTTATTAATGATTTTTAGCCGCAGCTCTGCGGCACCGGTTGATGATCCTGCCTTTATTCAGGCTGATGATCAGTGCGGCTATGAAACAGACGATTCCCCAGAAGATTACGCCCATACCATTGATCTCGCGACTCAGCATACGGTAGTATTTATAGGAGAAAAATACTGTTGGAAGTCCGGCAGAAGCAATCAGCGGAATCAGGTACTTACGACGATCGATCCAGAGTGCTCCGGTAAGCGTAAGAGTAATCATCGCAGCCTCATAGGTCAATGCTTCCGGCATCGGGATTTCGTTATTGTATCCGGCAATTACTCCGCCCAGCGCCATAATCGGCAACGCGACAGCGGTAATTGTACGGAACACGTCAGCAGAAGTATCGCTGTAGAAAGCACCGGCAGCAAACATTACCAGAAAGATAATGTGTCCGGGGATAGCTCCCTTGAACATCATAAACTGGGTATCACGTAAGTAGTAGGAAACCGTTACAGTGATAATCGCACTCAGGGCAACACACCATCCGGCAGTACGCCTGCGGACCGCTTCGACCATGACAAACGTTGCAAGGATTGCCGGGAACATCCAGTCGGGCACATTCATCGGAGCCAGGTTATGAGTTGAAACTTCAGCAATGGAAGCAATGCCCAGAACCCCCATCAACATGACCTGAGAATATTTCACGCCGCGTATCGCGGTATAGACGTAAAACGCACCGGATAAAGCCAGGGTCAACATCCACGGTTTAACTCCGCCAAGAGCTTTGAGAAATTGATTTGCGGCATCCGTTCCGGCAGGAACATGCAGGGCACACAGCATCAACAAAGCGGGAACGCCAAGGATCACGGCCTGGAGTTTACGTCTTCTGAATTTCACGGCGTATTCAGTCAGAAGAACGGTAATCGACAACAGGAAAGGAACCAGCATATAGAGTCCGAAACCGGATTCAAGCTGAGAATATGGCCCGACTCCTTTACCGCCGTAAAATGAAATCGTCAGGAGATAAGAGCGCAGCACAACGCCAACCGCGAAAATACCAAAGATAGACCACGGGAATAAGGGCCATTTCCACGGGGTTCCGGTATCGCCAAAGTATTTTCTTCCTCCACGAACCGCGGGAATTAATAGGAGAAAGAGCACCGCGGCCACGGTCGGAAACAACATAATACCCCGAATCGCGGGAATCGTATTTTTTTCATAAGTATGTACCAGGTGAGAAAGGAGTACCGGATAGGCAAAAAACAAGCCCAGAATCAGCGTGTAAACAATTGAAACAAGAGCCGACAGTTTGATTCTAAGGCTGAATTGAACCGCCCCGGAAAGCAGAATTGACATGACAAAACCGCATAACAGCCACAGCCGTCCCTGAAACGGCTCGTTGGTTACGATTCCGTCAAGACTGGTCGACATCACCATAAACAGAAAAAGTACAATGGCAAGAATCGACGCGGCGTCATCCCAGACCTTTCCGAGACGGACAATCAGAATCGCCGCCCCAACCATCATCAGGGTGTAGACAGCGATTAATACCGCCGGGATGTTGGTGTTAATAAAAATATTGTCGGTTCTGAAAAATACCGACTGCGCATAAAGGATCAGCATTGCACTGATCAGATAAAATGGATTTTTTTCATAAAGAAGTTTGATGAGTTTCTTAAAAACATCTCGGATATCTACCGGTGTGATTGGTCTGTTGATATTCGTTTTTAGATATGCTTTATCGAATTCTTTTTCTTCGATCGGTGGAATAACTCCAGTGTTTTTATCTTGAGTTTTTCCCTTTTCCACGTGTGTTTCAGCCCTTTTTTCCATGATTTTTCCCCTTTCATTTTGTATCCTGATAATTCAGGTCAGAGCCGTTCTTTTTTCGTTTTTTCTCCGGCAGCCTCCTTACTTAATTAACTATCATGTGCTATCATTTACTATATTTAATTATAATATATCATCATACGCTTTGTCAAGTAGCTATTGACATTTTTTGATAAAATATTATAGTATGTGATAGCGAATGATAATTGCATAAGTATTAAGTTTCATGTATAAATAAGGGAAAATCGTATGACAAAGAAAAGTGAAACCGCGCCGGAATGGTACAGTATAAAAGAAGCCGCAAAATATTTATCGATCGGGGAACCCACGCTGTATCGCTGGATGCGCGACAACAAAATCACTTTCAGAAAAATCGGAGACTCAACCCGATTTCTGAAAGAGGATCTGGATGCAGTAGTACAGGTATTCCACAGCGCGAAAGAAGTCGACAAAGTAAAAAAGGTGTGTCCGGTATGTAATCACGAAGGACTGGTAGACGGAGTTTTCCGTACGACCGGACTGAACTATTTTTCACCCCATGAGGCAAAATTCTGGTCGTTGCATGATCGAAACATAAAAAGTCAGGCGGTAATGTGTCCGCATTGCGGAGCCATCACCTTGTTTGGCGATATTAAAAAGCTGGAAAAAGTCATCAGTAAACGTGAAGAAGCGCAAAAAACTCTTGAAGCTGGAGAGTCATAATCAGCACCAGCGACATTATATAACATCTTTATCTATTTTCACTATAAGAGCCTCGGCAAGCCACTTTTCAAGTTCGGCTTTCTCTTGATCAAAACGGTGCCGGCGGTTTTGCTTTGCTTTAGTATCGCTTAAAGCTTTAAGCTCAAGCTTATACTGCTTTTTCAATGTCTTCAGTCGCTCATTGAATTCCATCCGTACGATCGTCTGGCGCGTGCTTTCTTCTATGATTCCCACAGTACGTCTCCCGTTGTCCCATAACAATTATAATAATCCTCAAAAGGACCAAATAAAAGTAAATTTTTTCCGATATTGGACTAAAATATCTGATTTAATATCATTTGCTCTAAAATACGAATTTTCAACGAAATAAATCATTAAAATCAGCGTTAAAATGTTGAAATTTTGTTAAGTAGGTTCTAAATTGTAATTAGATACTGTCGATACAATATGGTGTAGAATATCTATCAATTGGAAAGCTTTTTAGGCATATAATGAGGCAGAAACACAAAAAAGATAAAGATGCAAAGGCTTCTCTGGTCAGGATTGACGAGGGAACTGCTCTGCTGTCTTCAAAGTGCCGTCGCATCAGCTTTGAGGCAACCAAATCACCGCTAAACAGTCTCCGTAATGCCATCAGCAAACTTAGTGAATTGGAAGATTGCAATCGACTGCGGGAAGATGCGGTTCTCAACGGCAAAGCCATCATCAACAACTGGCAACCGCCGTCAGATCAGGAAATCGACAAAATCATCCTGAACATGAAGAAACGCCTTTTGGCATAAAATTACGCCTGTTTTATTATCTTTTGTCTAAACTATTCTTATATTTGCTTCATATCAGCCACTTATAGATAATTTTTTTACATTAGTCATAAATTTTTACTGGAATTAACCGTAAAATGAATATAAGTTTTCTATAAGTTTCCAAATTGTAGTTTCAGGTTTCTCCTGAAAGGTTTTTGGGAATTAATCCAGTTGTGCAATATAAAGGAGCAATTAGAAAATTTTCCGTCGTGAGCGGGAACGATTGTTCTGGTTGTTTGGCTTGGATTAGACGCGTCGCCGACTGGCGTGTCAACATTTATTTACCGGTCGGAAGGAAAAAACGGATGTATCGATGGAAAATATAAATTTTGACATAAAGCTGGAACGAATCGTACAGCGAGACCACCGGTATCCCGCAGAGGCATATAAATTTGTCAATTCCGCAGTAATGTACACCATAGAAAAACTCAGAAGCGGTGTTGTGAGGGGCGGCAGGCATGTCAATGCCAGGGAACTGGTCACTGGGCTGGCAGAATTTTCTGTAGAGCAATTCGGGCCGCTGGCCTGGGAAGTTCTGCGGAACTGGAACCTGACGAAACCAACAGATATCGGCAATGTTGTATTTAACCTTATAAAAGAAAAGTTGTTGGCTCAAAGCGAAAATGATTCAAAAGAAGATTTCAATATCGACTTTGATATCAGTAAAGCCGTTTCTTCGAATATGAATGACAAATTTCAAAGCGATATAGAAGTTCCCATTATTGCTTGACATCCCGGATCGGATAATCATATATGGACAAATTCGGAATCAAAAACATAAGTTCGGTGTCACTCGACAACGGACTGCAGATTTATGTTAATGAACGCCACAACGCCCCGATAGTAACAGTACAGGCCTGGGTAAAAACCGGCAGCATCCACGAAGAAGAATATCTCGGTTGCGGAATCTCGCACTTTCTGGAGCACATGCTGTTTCATGGCTCAAAAAAATATCCGGGAGCGGAAATTGTAGATACCATTCACAGTCTAGGGGGAGATATGAACGCATATACCTCTCTTGGGCATACCGTTTATTATATCGAAGTCCCGGCAAATCATGTTGAAAAAGCCATTGATATCCTGACCGATATGCTGGTCAATCCAATATTCCCGGAAGAAAAATTTCTGGATGAAAAAAATATCATCCTGCGCGAACGCGATATGCATGGTGATAACCCTTCCCGGGTAATGTCAGAGAGAGTGTGGCACGAGATGTTTACAGTTCACCCGGCACGCCATCCGATTATCGGGTATAAAAATAAGATTGAGGCAGTCAACCGTGATATGATGGTTGACTACCACCAGCGCCGTTACTCCCCGGACCGCACATTCTTTCTGGTTTCCGGTATGGTTGAGACCGACGGGGTGATCAAAGCCCTGGTTGACCGGCTGGGATCATGGAACCGCGGAGATCTCCGCGAACCTTTTATGCCGGAAGAACCAATTCAGCTGTCGTCGCGTGACTCCACATACTTCTTTACTGATCCTCTAACCCGCCTGTCAATGTCTTGGCACATCCCTCCGGGTGGACATCCTGATGTAGCCGCGCTTGATATTCTCAGCGGTATTCTCGGACAGAATAAGAGTTCACGCCTGGTGAAGAATCTCAAGATAAGAAAAAATCTGGCTTTGAGCGTAGGATGTTTTTCTTATACACCTTCGTTCTGCGGAATTTTCGGAATAAATGCCCTGTGTATGCCGGAAAATACCGAAGAACTTGAAGAAGAACTGCGCAATGAAATCCGCAATCTGGCAAATTTCAAAAAAAGCGAACTCGAACGCGAAGTGGCCCAACTCGAGACGGAATATATTCGCGCCCTGAGGTCCAATAACTGTGTAGTCAGGATTATCGGGAATTCTATCCTGTCTTATGGCTCTCCGCTGTATGTAAATAAATATATTGATGATCTTCGCGCGGTAACGATCCCTGATCTTGAACGCGTTACCAACGAATACCTTGATCTTGAAAAAAGTACGACAATTCGGATTATTCCAAAAGCTTCTGTCGACCTGGAGGAATCAAAACCGGCTGTCCACAATATTTCAGACTGTATTGCAATAAAACCGCCGGAACTGAAAACCTTCCGGGGTGGACAAAAACTCGTGACCTTTAAAGATAAATCTCTACCCCTGCTGGATATTGGTATTGTCATGGCAGGTGGAGCATATTTTGAAGAACGCGGCCAGGCCGGTATCACCGGACTAATGTCTGTACTACTCAATGCCGGAACCAAAACTTATCCGGAAATGGAACTGCTTCATCTCATGGATGAAAATGCCATTGAACTGTCAATCACTCCCGGAAACAACAGCCTGGCAATCAAGCTGAACTGTCATAAGAAAAAATTTCCATTGGCACTTGAGGTCCTGCAATCGATTCTTACGGAATCTTCTTTCGGAGCCCGTCAGTTCAAACGCGAAAAGAAGATCGCGGTGGAAAAATTAAAAAGCCGTCAAGTTTCGCCTCAAGGCTGCGCCGAAGACCGCATTCTGAACCTACTCTACGGAGATCATCCGTATGGGATTTCGCGGCAGGGAGCTCCTCAAGATATCGAAAAGCTGACCCGACAGCAAGTCATGGATTTCTATTTCAATCAATGCCTGCGCCCGGACATGGCAGTATTCGGTATTGCTGGAGATTTCGACAACCGGGTTGTTAAAAAGATAGAAAAATTAATTTCAACAATTCCCTGGAACAATTCTCCTCCATTGAAGATTGCGCCACCGGAATTTCCTGCAAAAACGATAGTGGAGCGAGTAAAGAATCCACGTAAACAAGCTGTGGTTCTCAATGCGGTTCCCGGCTGCGATAATCTGGATAAAGCCAGATTCAGCGTAGATATTCTTCAGGCGGCAATGACCGGACAAGGAGCAAATATTTTCAAGAAGGTTCGTGATGAAGCCGGGCTGGCCTATTACACCGGAATGATTACATCGCGCGGATTTCACCGCGGCTATATCTCGTTTTATGCCGGAACCCATCCTGAGGCAGCCGACCAGGTTGCGGAAATGATGGATAACGAGCGTCAACGTCTGGCTGAAACCGGGCTGACCCAAGAAGAATTCAATGCGGCCAAAGCATTTATCGCGCACAGCAAAGCGGAACTGATGGAAGATCCCGGATCCATGTTGATGCAGTTCTGCCTGGCGGAGTATTATGGCAACGGCTATTTAACCCCGTTCCGACACACTGAAATATTCGACAAAATTACGCTGAATCAGACCAATAAAGTCGTCAAAAAACTGATGTCGTATCCCGCTCCGGTCACGGTTATTTCAGAACCAGACAGCTCGGAAAATCCAGACGAATAGTCTTATGTCTGGGAATCTGATGCCTTTTCCCGATATTGTCGAGGACTACACGCATAATGCTGTCTGAATATCCGGTTAAAAGATGAAATACTGGTAAAACCTGACTCAAAGGCAATACCTGAAATATCCTGATCTGAATCGGAAAGCAGCCGGGCTGCTTTTTCAAGACACAGCCGATGTTTATATTCAACATAACCGGTCCCGCTATTATCACGAAACCACTTGCAAAAATAATTTGGAGAAAGCCCGGCCTTTTCTGCGACCTCATCCAAAGAAGGGTTACTGGAAAAGTTACAAGCAATATATTCTTTAATCATATCAAAATCTGCGTTACCGGTTTTGTTATCAAACAAACGAGTTCCAAGCTCATAAAAATGCTCAGAAAACATCTGGATCAGTTCAAAAATAGGTTCAAGCTGATCTTTTGATATAGACGGAGTTTTGAAGTAAAGTTCTCTCAGTCTATCAAAATCAAACCCATATTCACGGACCCTTTCCTGAAACTCGAAATAGTTTTCCTCATCAGGCGGCTCCGATAGGATTTGTCCTCCCATAAATGTTGCAACATGATTGGAACCGATAAAAACAGGCACAGCAATATCATACAATCCTGCATGGCAAAAATAATATCTCCCTTTTCGGTCTCGTACCGCTTCCCGTGAATTTCGGAGATCGCACTCGCAGCATTTCTGATAAAAACGATAGTTGTTCCTCATATAGCTACATAAATGTCCGGAATCCAACTTATATTCCAGTAACGCCCTGCCATTATTTAACGGCGGAGCTAATACCAAATTCAATCCGGTCATTTTACACATCAAATGATAAAACTTCATGAACTTTGGCGCACGAACCAATGATTGATAATCCATATATACTCATATTTTATGTAAAATCGTAATTTTTAAGCACTACCGCAACTAAATATGGCGAGAATTACATAAAATATCAAGTATAATATTTCAAAAATAATTAAGGAAGTGAAAAATATATGCTTATTGGAATTTTAGTAGCAATAGGAACTGGACTGATATGGTCGACTGTCGGAATTGTAATGAGTTTTTTTTCTCGTAGTAAAGTCGAGATTGCTCAATATTTTCTGACCAACTACATTTTTTCCGGCATTCTGGCTGTACTGCTTTACTGTGATTTCGGAATTGTTTTCTCCGGACAGGTAATGTCTCCAGGCAAACTATGTTTCTTCATGATTGCCTCGGGCGCAACGAATAGTGTCGGTATGTTTATGATGCAAAGTGCTATGAAACGTGGACACAATTCAGTGGCCTGGTCAATCGGCCAATCAGCTTTAATCATTCCTTTTTTTACTGGTGTACTTATTTATAACCAGGGCGGGACTATGATGAAATTCATCGGAGTCGGTCTGATTATCTCCGGCATGCTTCTGCCACTGACAGAAGCAAAAAAGAATTCGAACAATCAGAAAAGCTCAATCAACTGGCTGTTTTTCGCTCTTGGAGCATTTCTCCTGTTTGGCACAGGACAGACTCTGAGTAGCATCCCATCCTATTGGACCAACTGGTCGGACAACGCTCAACTACGTCCCAGCCTCCCCTATTTGGGTTCCATTCCAGTAGTAATTGTCATTTTATTGGTACGAAAGAAAAAATTCTTTGATATCAATAAAAAAACGGTACTCATTGCAGCAGCAATGTCGGTACTCAATGTCATCAGCGTAAAAATGTTGTTCTTTGCGCTTGATCGTCTTTCTGCTTGCGGTATAGGAGCCATTGGTTTTCCGGTTACTGTTGGCTCATGTATCTCAGGTTTTTCCATTTACAGCCTGATCGTAATAAAAGAAAAAAGTCTGGCGGTAAACTGGCTTGGACTCGCCGGAACAGTAGGCGGCATTATCGTACTGTCAATAAGGTAGTTTTTCCGTAACCTTAAAACTGGAACAGCAAATATTCCCATTTGAATATTCAGAGACGAAATTGATTGATTTCCCATATATACAGTTATTTTTTCTAAAAAATATTTTTGCCTATTTTGTCAAAAATATACATTTAATAAAGTATAAATATTAAAATATACAAATCAACAAAATCCATACAGCAGTATATATACAGTATAAACAGCTATTGCATTTTAAAACCGTCTTTCTTATATTATAAAATGTTACCTACACTCAACCATTAACAAGAGGATTGGATAAATGGCTAACATCAGCGACATGAAGGTACTACCTCTCCAGGAAAGACTGCGCGGATCACTTCCGAAAGTTGGAATCCGCCCAACCATCGACGGCCGTCGTAAAGGCGTACGTGAATCATTGGAAGACCAGGTTATGGGAATGGCAAAATCAGCTGCCGCCCTGATCTCTGAAACATTAAAATATCCTAACGGAATGCCGGTCGAATGCGTAATCGCAGACACTTGCATTGGCGGAGTAGCCGAAGCTGCTGCTTGTGCCGAAAAATTCGCCCGTGAAGGCGTTGGTGTATCTCTTACCGTAACAAACTGCTGGTGCTACGGCGCCGAAACGATGGATATGGATCCATACATCCCGAAAGCCGTCTGGGGCTTCAATGGTACGGAACGTCCTGGAGCGGTATATCTGGCAGCAGTACTAGCCGGACACTCCCAGAAGGGACTGCCAGCATTCGGTATCTATGGTCGTGACGTAAAAGAAGCCACCGATACAGCAATTCCAGAAGATGTATCTGAAAAAATCATCCGTTTCGTAAAAAGTGGTATCGCCGTTGCCTACATGAAAGGCAAATCCTACCTGTCAATTGGCGGAACTTCAATGGGGATCGCCGGTTCTATCGTTGATTCCGCATTTATTGAAAACTATCTTGGAATGCGTAGCGAAGCTATTGACATGAGCGAAATCATTCGCCGCGTCAACGAAGGCATTTACGACCAGGCCGAATTCGAAAAAGCCATGGCATGGACCAAGGAAAATTGTCCGGAAGGTTTCGATAAGAACAGTCCGGAAAATACATTCAATGCCGAAGAAAAAGCGAATGTCTGGGAATATGTGGTAAAAATGACCATTATTGCCCGTGACCTGATGATCGGCAACCCGAAACTGGCAGAAATGGGATTCGGAGAAGAAGCCCTCGGACACAACGCCATAGCATCTGGTTTCCAGGGACAGCGCCAGTGGACCGATCATATGCCGAACGGTGACTTCATGGAAGCCATCCTTAATACCTCTTTCGACTGGAACGGAATTCGTCAGGCCTTTGTTGTTGCCACTGAAAACGACTGCCTGAACGGTATTGCCATGCTGTTCGGTCATCTGCTGACCGGTACCGCACAGGGCTTCTCCGATGTCCGTACCTACTGGAGTCCGGAAGCAGTTAAAGAAGCAACTGGTTTCGATGTTTCCGGCACATCAGCCGAAAACGGTTTTATCCATCTGATCAACTCCGGCGCAACCACCCTTGACGCCACCGGCGAACAGATTGTTGACGGCAAACCCGTTATGAAACAGTTCTGGGACATCACTCCGGAGGAAGCCGGAAAATGTCTGGATGCTACCGAATGGTGTCCGGCGGTTAAAGAATACTTCCGTGGAGGTGGTTTCTCCTCCAGATTCAAAAAAGGTACAAAGGCAGGGATGCCGATGACCATGTCCCGCGTCAATATAATCAAAGGGCTGGGCCCGGTTCTGCAGATTGCCGAAGGTTATACTGTTGACCTGCCCGAAGACGTTCATAAGAAGCTTGAAATGCGCACCGACCCGACTTGGCCGACCACCTGGTTCGCGCCAACTCTTACCGGCGAAGGCGCATTCACCGATACCTACAGCGTTATGGCTAACTGGGGCGCCAACCACGGAGCTTTCAGCTACGGTCATATCGGTGCGGATCTGATCACCCTGGCTTCCATGCTCCGCATTCCGGTTTGTATGCACAACGTGCCGGAAGAAAAGATCTTCCGTCCGAGCACCTGGGCCGCATTCGGCATGGACAAAGAAGGTTCCGACTACAGAGCCTGCCAGAACTTCGGTCCGCTCTATTACTGAGTCCGTAGGACGGCGGAGAATCTCCGCTGAAAAATTGAGCGCAACGCTCCTGCGTCACTTTCGCAGGAGCGAGTAATACAGACTGAATTCCGCTCCCGCTTTCAAATGAAGGCGGGAGCTTTTTTATGGAGATTTTCATGCACAATGAAAAATAGATATTTACCGGATAAAATGGGTTATTTTGGCATAAAATCTACCATCTCTTCTGGACACATACATTTCTATATTAAATGCAGTATTTTCTCCTGTAATTTCGAAGAACTCAGTAAGATAGAAATTACGCTCTTTATAAAGTATTTCAGGAACCTTGATCGTCATGTAGTCCTCAACACCAATTGTCCTTAAGTTCAATGAATTATCAAGGCAGAACCTTTTAACTTCCTCCTGTTTTATTTTCCCATAGAGAACGAGAGAAAATCCTTTACTATATTCATTTTGCTTAAAAATATATTTGTACGTTCCAGATGGGAAACCACTTATTTTTATATCCTTGGAAATACTATAGAGGCTTGAGGCTGTTCCTTTGATAACATTAACTTTTCGACCAAGATAAATATATCTAACAGTGAAAACAAAAAACAAAGGAATTGAAACTACAAGCATCCATAAAATGATTTTCTTCACATTTTTTTCTCCAATACGAAACATACCTTATGTCTAATCTTCCAACCATCTTAATTCAACACTTTCTACAGGAAAGAGTGAGAATTATTCATCTAAATTGTTTTTTAATACAACCTCTCTCAAATATTTAAGAATACGACTTCTCTCTTGTATCGTATAAATACTGATTATTTTTCCATCTTTGTAAATATCTCCGGGAAATATTAAGTCTGGAGATTTTACTGTTACATGTACACCAGAATCTCTTCTTATTCTCAAAACTGGATAAGTTATATCCTTCCCTTTTTCATTTTCGGTATAATTTTTGATAAAGTCTTTCTTTAAAGCGACTCCTATGATCAAATCTTCCATACAATTTGTACAATCAGGTAAGGTAATTACTACAATGTTATTATTGGGATTGCAGAGATAAACATAAACGACTTTGTATTTGCTTATAGTATACTCCGAGAATCGTTTAATTCCTTTAGGTAGCGTCTCCTCGCTTGAACTTATTAAATACCTATTAACCCCTAACAATGCCATATATTCATCTGTATATTCATATTTTTTTCTAGAGCTGTGGGAAAATAATCCTCTGTCAAATATCATGCATAACAATGAGTCAGTAAGTATTATTATCAAAAAAAAGGAAATTAATATTAAGAACGTGTTCTTCATATAAGCCCATTTCTCATTTCAATTTTCCCAAAGCAATAAATTCGATGAAATGCCTAATTTCCCAGCCATTTCACAAAAATGGGAGCATACAGCACACAGCATCCTCCTATTACAAACTAATATTTTATGTATAGTACCACCAGGAAATATGAATACAAATATGTTTTTAGTTTCAATCCGCAGACTAGTGATACTGACCATTTTCTCGTTGAAAAAGGTTGAGGGAAGGATTATAGTAATAAATATAATGAGGCTTGTGCTGAATGCTTAGCATTCATTTTTTTCAGAGTAGCTTGCGCTGTCCCAGCGCAAATAGCAATTTTGCTGATATCGTGTGGATTTAGGGATAACCTCTAAAGTTACGAATTTAGGTAGGGCGTGCTCTCCGTAGCGAGCCGTCTTCAGGGATTTTGTGCTCAAACACAAAATAGCGGACGGTTACGGAGAACCATCCCTACACGAGAAACTGCATTTCGCACGAGTCTTTTGTGGTAAAGAGAAATCCGTGTCAACGGCGTTTGCGGCAGACTTGCTATTTGCGTTGGGAACAACGCAAGCTACTTGGGAATCTAAAATTCGGAGGAATTTTATTCAGATAATTTAAGAATTTTACAATCATAGTTTTCACGTGATTATTACGTGAATTTATTTTCGTTCGTGTAGTTCAAAACCGCCAAATTTAAACTCAAAACGCGAACAGGAAAACAGCACCCTTGTGTATACTTGGGCGGTGTTTGCTTGTTGTTTTGAGTAGGGCTTGGCGGTCCTTGAACTACGGCAAGTACAACGCCGCCCTTTTTCATTTTTAGGGCGGCAACTCACAAAGGGGGTTGCCATGGCAATCAGGGAAATCGTGGTTCGTGAAGGGGAAATATCGGTAAGAATGGACGGAATCTTAACCGCAGAGGATTTAGAACGGGTACAAGGTCAGATTTACTATAATGAGGAATTCATAAAACAGCTCAACCGTCAGACATTTGACTTTTCGGAGATCACTGACAGCACACTTACTCATTCGCAAATATTCTATTTATCCGTAATGGATAATTCTGCCTTACAAACAAATCCCCAGATGGAACTAATAAAAATAGCGTCGTCCGATAAAATCATAAAACTCTGCCACCAATGGCATCAGAACCTGATCCGTCAAGCCAATATAAAAATATTGCGTGTATGAGGTATATAATTACAATGCCGACGTCTGTCTTGCAAGCTTGATTATTTTGTTTCGAGCTTGTTTTTTGGCATGTATAATGCTTAAATTCAAACTGATATTTTAATTTATAGAGATGCGTCAGGAGAGACGAGTGTCGAAATTAAAGTCATCCGGTTGTTATTTTCGACAAAAAATTTTATTGAGTTGAAAGAATGGAATACTTTCGGGTGTTGGCTATAGAATAGGGAGTTTTTCAGGGAATTATAATGGACAATACAGTTGAAAAGAAAGAAGTAAAAGAAGAAGATAAAAAGCTGATACTTAAAAAAAGAAAAAAGCTCAGCGAAATGAAAAAGCAGATGCTGGCGGATATCTATGTACCGGTAGAAAAGATATCAGAATATACATTCTGTTTTTATGGGGAATTTGGCTTTGAAATGATTACATGGGTTCCATTTGTTAAATTTATCAGCGAAAAATATAATGTAAAAGTTAAAACATGTTCTTTTCCAGGCAGCTCGGTTTATTATTATTTCTCTGATCATACAGAAGTCAGTCTCGAAGATCCTAAAGTGTGTCAAGGATTCATGCAGAATTATCTGAACGTTTCCAAGAAACTTGGAATTAAAGTGAATAAATTGATTTTTCCATGTCTTGACCACAAGAAACGACGTATTGTCGTGGGGAACTGCGAGTTCAACATGTGGAACCTGCTTGGAGAACGTTTACCGTTGAACTTTCATTCAAAACTGGACTTTAGTCATGTTGATAAAGAACTTCCATTTGAGACAGACCGTCCGGTGGTAACGATTAACAACAAGGGGTATACCCAGAATTTTCATGATACCATGGCGCATAATTTTTTCAATCGATGGGAAGTTATCAAGCTGCGGGATTATCTAATCGGTAAAGGTTTTTTTGTTGCTTATAACCAGTTCCGCACTGTTGGTTTGAATGATACTGAGGTGGATTGTAATTTGAATATGGAAGATATTTTTGGGCTTGATGATAATTCATATGATATGAACGATTATTATCAGCAGCTTGATATAAATGAAATTAATTTAAATCAGTTGAATCTATTTAATCATTCTGAGTTTGTGATTGGTGTTCAGGGAGGCGGAATTGCCATGCCGGCAGCCTGCAGGAAAGACCTGTTTGCAATTCAACGGGTTGGAGATACCCTTGATTATGGGAATCTGGAAAGAATGTATGGAGTAAAATCGAAGAGCTTTTATGAAGTCGATCATTTGCTTACCTATCTGGATTCCTGCTATTTGAAAAGTCCGTCTGAATAACCAACTGGAATCATGGAGTTTTTTATGAACAATGATAGTATTGCAGAGAAAATGCAAAAAATAGATAATCGGCTTCAGTTGGAGCAGAGGCTGCGTGACTCGATGCCGGATATAAAAATTCCGGAGGAGAAGATTGAAGATGTTCTGTTCTGTTTCTGGGGGCAACCGAGTTATGAGATTCTGGGCTGGTTGCCTTTCCTTAAATTTATTAAAGAAAAGTACAATGTGAAACTGACTACCTGTTCATCTTTGCAGACTGCTTCATTATATAATTTTTCCGCTAAACATATCGCATTCAAGGCTGATTTTATTCCTGAATTCAGGTCAGGATTACGCCTCAAGCAAATTGCATATTATGAAGATTATAAAAGACTTCAGGGTTTGCTGAAAATTGATATGTCAAAAATGGTCTTCCCAAGCTCTACTTTTATTGGAAGACATATTTTTATTGGTGATTGCGAATGGAATATTAAGAATGTTTTAAGCGTATTTCCCACGAATTACTATTCTCCACTAGACTATTCGGATATCAATATAAATTTGCCTTTTAAAACAGATAAACCGATCGTACTTCTCTGTAACAAAAATTACCGTCATGTGACCTTTAATAGTCTTGATAAAAGTTTTTTTGACAGCTCCGAACTAATCCGACTCAAAGATTTTCTGACAAAGCATGGTTTTTTCTGCGTATATTATCAGTTTGATGATATTGTCGCGGAAAGGGGGCGGGACAGAGAACAGCTGCATGCCGAAAATATTTTTGGGAATGATGATAGCTCATACTTTATCAATCCGGGTCTTAAAAATATTGATTTTAAAACATTAATGGGATATATGCATGCCTCTGAATTTGTTATTTCCGCTTCGGGACACGTCAGCTACCTTTCAATGTTGTGTAGAAAAGACTTGTATTTGATGTTGGCATGTGGCCATTACACTGACTACAAAAGCATGAGCTCTATATATCAGACGAAATTTGAGCCTTTCTTCTCGGTCGATTTTATGATGCCGTATCTGGATTCGGTTGTGGATGAACGATATAAGAAGACCACTTGAAGGTGTGATTAGAGAAAAACATATCTTTTCGTGTCTTGGAGGAAATAAGTTCAGCCCTGCAATTCACTGGCTGATAATTTCAGGGCGCTGGCGATTGATTGATCCATGTTATAATAGCTGAATTCTCCGAGACGTCCTCCGAATACAACATTTTTTTCATTTTCAGCCAGCTTGGAATATTTTTTATACAATTTATCATTTTTTTCGTCGTTGACCGGATAATAAGGGGTAGTTCCGGTTTCATATGACTGTGGGTATTCATAAGAAATAACTGTATCAGGTTGTTCGCCAAATTCAAAATGCTTATGCTCAATTGTTCTTGTATACGGAACTTTATGGGAGGTATAATTAACTACTGCATTACCTTGATAATTATCTATGCCGTTGAGCATCTTATGTTCAAAACGCAGACTGCGATAATCCAATGCGCCATAACAATATTCAAAATATTCATCGATCGGACCTGTGAATATTATTTTTTCCGCAATTACTGATAAGTTTTCTCTGTCGTTCATAAAGTCGGTATTAAGTCTTACTTCCGAATTCTTCAGCAGTTTTTCAAAAATCTTAGTATACCCGCCAACAGGAATTCCCTGATAGGGGACATCATAATAATTATTGTTGTACGTAAGGCGCAGGGGCAGTCGCTTGATCAGGAAAGCCGGTAGTTGGTCCGCGGGTTTGCCCCATTGTTTTTCGGAATATTCCTTGATCAGTTTTTCGTAGATATCTCTGCCAACCAGACTGAGAGACTGCTGCTCAAGATTGGATATTGTATCCATGTTCCGATATGAAGCAGTTTGCTGATCAATTATCTTGCGTGTTTCTGCCGGTGTTTTTACTCCCCATAGTTGTCTGAAAGTGTTCATGTTAAAAGGCAGATTAAACATTTCATCCTTATACATTGCTATCGGAGAATTGACATAATGATTAAATTCAGAAAATTTATTAATATATTGCCATATATCTAATTGACGGGTAAAGAAAATATGCGCACCGTATTCATGGACGTTGATATCAGCCACATTGTGGGTGAAGCAATTCCCTCCAATATGAGAGCGTTTATCAATAACCATGCATTTTTTGCCTGCACAAGAAGCCTCATGCGCAAAAACGCTTCCGTAAAAACCGGCACCCACGACTAAATAGTCATATTGTTTTCCAGACATAAAAAACCTTTGAATATTCCGAACAATAAATGGAGAGTTCATAGAAAAACCCCATTACAATATAGCGGTCAAAGGTCATATTTATTTAGGGTTTCAGAATAAACTACTGGATAAAAAAAAGTAAATTTTGTAATCCTGTAACTTCATTCATTGCCCATAAAAAGTTGACTGGATTTTATTTCTCCTCTGGCTGTTGAAATTATGTCTACCGTATATTCTTCCCGGCAGTGTTTTTGCACTGAGGACATTTGGTATTGTTTGTAATACTGTTATTAGAAGCGGAAGACTGTTTGAAGGTCAAATGAATTTCATAATGGTTGGAATTTTCAATGAATTCAATTTTACCGTCCAGTATTTTGACGAACTTTACCGCATCTTTATAATATTTACAGTTGGGCAGCGGTCTGGGGGCCGACTTCAATTCTCCTGATTTCAGGATAAATTTAATGAAGGTTTTACCTTTGAATGTATGCTCCTCAACCGTGATCGTATTATTGTCTTTGTGTCTGAGGTAGATACTGTACATTGCGCTGTACAGTGCGTCTCGGACAAACGTTTGATCCGTGGTCATTGTAAGTTCTTTGTTTTTCAGCTTATAGGTATAAAGCTTTGTGTTCCACATCTGCATTGAAATGGAAGTGACAAATTTCAGAAGATCATCAACCTTAAATGTTTCAATTTGAAAAAATGGAACCGAGGCGGGGTCGTTACGATGATAATATGCTGGCAGTTTTTGCGTGCGCATTACCACATCATCTTTTGCAGCCTGTTCCAGCCATGCTGGGATATGGCCCATACGCAGTTGGGTCTGAGCTTCAAACAGAGATTCCGGTTCAACGGCTTTGCCTTTTGACTCCAGGATTTCCAGCTTGCTCGAATCAAATATTGCGCGTTTGCCGTGAAAGCCTACAATGATTGGTTTTACAAATGCGTTTTGCGCATGTTTTTTCCAGAAATCATAAGTAATCAGTTTGTCACAGATATTCTCACAATTCCACAGGACAAGTCCGCGTAAGTGTTGTGGATAATCACGTACTCCGCCGGATGACCTGATTTGTCCGGTTGCGATATTGTCGAATAAAGAGTTTAAGGGTTTGCCGCCGTGCGAATCTATCCCGCCCATGCTGCGGCAACGATAAAATACTGTGCTTGAGGTGCCGTAGTTCAGGCTTGGTCCATGAGAGAAATTCGCCATATCATTGACGTATCCTCCAAACACGCCATTGGAATAGAAAATTACACGTGGCGTATGGTGGCCCTCATTGCCCGCTACATTGATATTCAATACGGAAACATGTGAACTTAAGGTAATAGCGGCTACCTGATTTACATTGATAAAGTTACAACGGCGGATGAATCCATTATGAACCCCTTTGAACTTAATCATGGCCCAGCCGGAGTCATCAATTCCGCTACGGTGATGAATATAACCCTGGTGCCAGTTTCCCATAAATGTCAGGTCTTCAAAGCCTACTTCTTCAATCGGCTGATATTTTTTCAGAATCCAGTCGTATTCTGGTTTGATCTCAAAGTTTAAGGGGGCATAAACGGTTATTTTGTTTCCCTTGATCGCCTTGATTTGCATAATCTCGCAGGCATAGGATTTATTATTTGTAAGATTGGTCCAGCGTTTTTCCGGTTGATATGGCTTTATGAGGTCAAGGAACAGACCTTTATTTTTTGCATAAGATATAACAAACTGCCCCTCTTTCAGGCTGCTTGCATCTGCGACTTCAAACGTAAAACTGCCCTGGAGAGCATGAGAAGTTATTTTTGTGATCGCTTTTCTGTTGGCCAATCGTGTTTCTTCTGCGGGAGAGTGGACCAGAAATAAGTTTCTGCCAAGATGGAGCCGGTGGAAATCGTGTGGCTTTCCACCGCCGAAGGGATGGATCAGGTGAAGAATCGTTCCTCCGGCCTGAGAACCGGCACCGCGGATTATAATATTACTTGCATCGATCTTAATCGTGCGGCGTTTGGCCATATCCGTATTAAATATAAAACGTCCAGCGGGAAAGTATACAATGCCGCCACCGGCTTTTTTTGCGGCTTCCACAGTCTTCATTACCGCTAAGGTGTCATCCGTGTGATCGTTTGGCGTAGCGCCGAAGTTTGTTACATTAAAGATTTTTCCTTTTGGTGCAATTGCTTTTGTTCCGTAGTGGTATCCGGCATATGAAAAGTCAGGAATAACAGTTGGCAGCTTTCCGGTTTCTTTTTCCTGCTTGAACTGTTTCCAGACTGGAGATAACCCAGCCGTCGCGGTCAGGCAGACGGCTAACAGGGCAAAATTGGGGATAATATTCTTGAACATCATGTTTTTCCGTATCAAATTAATTATGGATTATTTGGGTTGCCAGAAGCTGGAGTTTTCATCATCTAAAGGAGCGAAGTCGTATGGATTGTAGGAAGAAACCCAGTCGCCCCGGTCTCCTTTGATCGATAGCCTGATAGACTCCGCGTGACCATCAACATATACTGCATTGGTACATTGTCTGTGTCTTACGTCTACAACCCCCCAGGTTGTTCCTGATGGAAATCTTGAAATCACCAGAAAATATCCCCGTTCAATGTTGTCTCGAAAATATACATCCATTGCCAGCATGGTCTGACTGGGCGTTTTAAACTGATTGTTTTTCAGGTAGGTAATATGCTGTGAGGATTCTCTTACGGAATAATCCCAGAACCAGTTCATGCCGTAGCACGGATAGCGGAAAGCCCAGGGATCGTCAACTGTGTTATTGGGGGTATATTTATTAAATTTTCCTTCCAGCTCCGGATCTTTACGCATTGACGGACACCAGAAAATACTTGCAGGAAGGTTACTGGCATGCATCAGAGTTTCCGCCCAGAAAACATAATCGCCATTAGTGTTGTCCGGTCTCTGCATACAGGCAGGCGGTAAATGACCGTCATATTGGTCCATATAAAGATTGAAGGCGAGCCCCACTTGCTTCTCATTGTTCATGCAGCTGATGCCCCGGGCCTTTTCCCGGGCACTGTTCAGTGCCGGTAACAGCATGCCTGCCAGTATGGCAATGATCGCTATTACTACAAGGAGTTCTATGAGTGTGAATTTTTTAATTTTCATTACATTGTCCCGTGTTTTATGTGTTCCATCTTCTTGGTTTGCATTAAATAATATTTAATAAATTGTTTGTTGCTTAAACTAATTTTAACAGTAATAGTGAGAAATTGCAATGGTTTTTGTATAAAAAAGCTTGAATTTTATAATTTGATCATATAAACTAAATAATATTGAGCAAATTACATGGGAGAGCCTGATGATACAGGTAATTGAACGATTTCATAGAATATTGACAAAAGCAGTCGAATCAAAAAATCATGGTGTAACGGCAAAAGAACTGGCGGATATGCTGGGTATTTCCAGCGCCGCGTGTTCTAATATATTAAGAACAATGCTTGAATTGAAGTATCTGACGAAGGGACAGGTGCGTGGATTGTACTTTCCCGGTCCGGTATTGCGGGATCTTGCCACAAATAATCTTCAGGATGCGGATTTGGTGGCAAAGGCAAAGCCGCTTTTTAAAGAACTGGCTGCTGATTTAGGTGAGATGGTGCTGTTGGTTAACGAAAAAGACGGAAAGCGTAATGAGTTAATTCGGGTACAGGGAAAAAACAATATCCTGATTGCTCCGAATTACAGGCAGAACATAAGTTGTTTGTTTTCATCGACTACAGGTATTTTGCTCTTGGCTTATAAATCAAAAGAAGCGCGCGAGCTTTATTGGAATACCGCCGATCACGAGGGGAATATCGCACATGTTCAGACTCTTGAGGAGCTGGAAAATATTTGCGAGAAAATACGTCAAAACGAATTTTTTCTGCGCGGAAATATCTTTAAACCTCCGCAGGAACCTTCCAATTACAACTCCGCGCTGGCTTTCCCCATCTTCAAAAATGGAGAAGTTGTAGCGGCAGTCGGATTGTTGATTCCTGAGTTCAGGCTGACAGAAAGTCACTACCATAGAATAAGGCAGGAATGTGTTGCGGTGGTTAAAAAACTTACCCTTCTCCTTGAAGCTGTCTAGATTATTCTTCTGCCTGGTTTATTTACAATGTTGCTTCTGCCAGAGATAGATCGACGGGACCGGTGGTTTGGTGCCGACCGGAGTTGGCGAGGTTATGATTTTATTGTTTTTGTCAACCGCCGGTTTTATCGCTCCGGCAAAAAGTGTTTTGATTTTGCCGTGAAATATATTGTCAATGAAGTCATTCCCAGTACAATCCGGGGTCGTTAACAGAACTGCCGCCGGATCGGGGTCGTATGTAAAAAACTCGTTGCCGATAAATGTATGATCAAATGCGGCAAGCTGGGCTACGATAGCCGGTCCCTTGTAGCAGGTGAACGTGTTGTAGGCAAAGACATAGCCTTCATCGCTGCCGCCAAGCCAAATGCATGGAGCAATGGAATTGACTTTACTGTTATAGACTACATTTCTCGGCCCCTGCGGTCCGTGTATAGTTGACATCGGACCGTTAATAAAGATTCCATAGCCGTAGGAACCGTTGCCGGAACGGCTGATGATGGTGCAGTTTTCCACCAGATTTTCGACTGGCCATCCAGCATGAAGCTGCATGTCGCTGTCTTTGAAATATCCATTACGGATGACGCAGCCGGTACTGCCCCACTGAAAATTAGGAGCATGACGCATTTTTGAAGCTTTGATACCGTCGGCGACGCAGTCGAAAGTGGTCTCGAAGGCAAAGTAGTTGGTGCCGCCGCCGTCCTTGTACCAGGCGTCGTGTACTTCCACGTTACGGATTTCACTATTTTTGGACAATTTCATGTCGATGGCGTTGCGTCCTGGTTTTATGAAAATGACATCCTTGACCTGGCAGTTCCAAGCGTATCGGATAAACATTGAGGATATCCATGTAGGATTGTCGCAAAACAGTTTCAGAGATTGTACTCCACTGTTTATAATAGGGCTGATATGGGCAACCCAGGTTTGAGTTGCAGGAAAATCCATGCGTAATGGTTCTTTTACTTTAACCACTTTCCCGTCAACTTTTTCTACGGTAAGCATAGTGCGTCTTATCGCATTGCGAAACGGCTTTCTGGCATTGATCTGTTTGAGCCATTCGTTATCTGCCGTAGTACAGACATAGATTAGCATTCCTGGCTTTAGTCCTTTCGGGGTTTCCGCTAATTCCAGTTCTTTGCCGCCGCGTTTTGCCATTTTGAGCAGGGACCATTCTTTTTGCGGGTAGTTTTCCGCTCCGGCCGAGGGACACTTCCCTTCAAAAATCAGGGCTCCAATTGCCGTGATGTGTTCCCGCTGTTTCGGTTTGGCTGGATCGTATACAAATGATCTTGACAATTTGCTTACAGTACCGTCTTTCCAGGTGACTTCCGTGGAGAGAGTATTAGACCCGGAGATCAGGCCGGCTTGTTCCAATTTTGCGACCGGAAATGCGAGTTCAAATAATCCAGTTACATAGCGTTCGGCAGACATTTGACGAACTTTTTTGCCGTTCAGGAATAAGGTTAGCACAGATTTTTCTTTTCCGTTTTTCGGATAGTTCAATCTGGCATGAACCGCAATACGGTCTTTCGCGCCCAGGGTTTGACCTTCTTTCGAGGGACTGTAATATTTAATTTCGCGATCTTTCAGGTCGTAACTGAAATGGATCGTGGTTGCCTGAGGGCCTGAATTTCCGCTGCCTTTGATGATGATATTAGAATCCTTAATCAGCACCGGATGACTCAGTATATATTTTCCCGGCTCAATCCGAATGATTGCACCACCTTGTTTTACCGCTGCTTTGACAGCATTATTCAGAGGCTGATAAATATCTTTTCCCGGTACTGCTCCAAATTCTTTCAGCTTGACAATGTTTGTAGGCTCTTTGTATTCAGAAGTCATTCCGCTGTAGCTGAAATTCGGATAAACAATGCCATCGGGACCGACGACATCGGCAGCAGTAAGGGGATCGGGTTTTTTATATGTGCCTTTCCAGGGAGCATGATCCAGATATCGGGGATAATCTTTGGTATACTCTGGACCCTGACGCTGCTTATATGGATATTTAACTCCAAACTCCTGATTATATTTCGCCATGGATTTGTTATCCGGCGAAATCTTTTTAAAGCGTGTAACTGCTTTGGGGGAGTCTTTTGTCGCTTCATATTTTGCGAGTGATATGGTGAGAGCTACTTTCTGTCCTTTGGTAACCGGAATGTCCTGTATTGCAGGCGTATTGTGCCAGACCACGATGTAGTTTTTACCTTTTCCAAACAATTCCGGAGTGTTCTGGAAACAGAAGAATTTTTTATCAGCAGGCTTTCCGGCTATTTTCCATGCTTCCGGTATTCCAGATTTGCCTTTTATGGCGAAATCAGGATTTTTTATGGTTGTGCCTTCTGCCGATATTTTTTCATAGGCGATTTGAACTGGTGTGACTATTCCGTTGATTTTTGCGTATTCTCCTTTCAGGAACAAGGTAACGGTTCCGCTGCTCTGCGGTGTAAATGAAAGCACAATTTCCTGAGGCGCGGAAGATACTGTTGCTGCCTTGCAATAATAATTATAGTCGGCTTTATCTCCCTGCCAGCCGCATTTTCGGGCCATGCCTTTGAGTTTGAATGTTTTATTATAGATACTGCAGTCTTTGAATTTTATTTTATCTTTCAGCCCTGAAAAATCAATTCGAACTTGTGCATGCCCCACAAGAGAAATGACAAGAAAGCTTAATAATATTAGCGTTTTTTGCATGAGAAAAACTCCTTTGATTGTATGTTGAAATTTATATGAATGATTAGTTGTTATTTATTACCAGTTCCGGGGTAATAAGCAGTTTTTCCAAAGGGCCGGTATTTTTTACAGCTATCCGGTTCAACAGGATTTTTACCGCACTGCGCCCGATTTCTCTGGCGTGGATGTCGACTACCGGAGGCGTTGGATGAATTGATGCCAGAAGCGGAATCTCATTGTTACAGGAAACAACCTCGATATCTTCGGGAATATTTATTCCGTGTTTGTATAATGCCATGTAAAGTTTTACGGTATCAATGTCTGCACAACTGAATATCGCGGTTATATCGGGATCGTTTTTCAGCAGCTCATCAACATATCCTGAGACATCCTTACCTAGAGGGAAAAGACATTTCGCCACTGGCAGTTCATAACTCTTCATTGCATTAATAAATGCTTCTGCGCGTGTTTTAAAAAGACTATCCAAAGTATATTCTTCACAGAAAACGGCAACTTTCTTATGTTTCCGGGAATAGATATAATCAGCCGCGACTTTTCCGGTCAAAGGATTGTTATAGGTTACATGGTTGATATTTACGAAACCAGTGATGTCGCCCATAACGCCGACGCATGGAATATTGTTTTTGGGAAGGATAAAATCATCTGAACCAAATATGATAAGTCCATCAAAATCAAAATACTTGTTTAGGTCGATTATTCCTTTGCCGGTGCGGGATATCGAGTATCTGCATTTCTGGTGCTGGGCCTCTTTCTGGGCTCCTTCAATCAGATCCATATACAGCGGCTGTGAAAGGTTGATGTTTTCAGAAGCAACCAGCAGAATTTCATGGCATTTGTTACCGTTTTTACGCGGCATTCGCATTCCGGGCCTTGGTCCCCGTCGTTTATCCAGGGCAGGCCTGCTGTAACCAAGACGCCTTACCGCTTCTTTTATTTTGCTTCTAGTCTCGTCAGCCACGTTGGGACGGTTATTCAGAACCAGCGAGACCAGTGCGGTTGAGACTCCGGCTTCTGCTGCCAGATCTTTTATTGATATTTTTTTACTGTCTTTCATTATCAAAGATTTTCGTGATTTATTTGTGAATCTTCTGTTTCCTCAAGTTTCTGTGATTTGACATGTCCGTCCATAAACAACATATTTGCCTTTTTATCATGGATGAATCCAATGCGGTAGTTTCCTGATGTATCCTTGAACCAGCCGGCTTCGTCGAAATATGATGAATAATTTGTGGCGGATATATCGGTTACTCCGATAATGCAACTGGGGTTCCGCAAACTGCTGATTTTCCGATAACAGGCCTGACCTTCCCTGGTGTAACCTGAGCCGTAATAACAGGCCATGACCCAGCAGTTCATGGTATAATCACCATAGCCGCGATCTGCTCCGCTTGACAGCTTGGTTGAAGCCGACGGGCAGTTGAATACATTGTTTGCGGTTGGACTTCTGAATTGAGAGTTTGATTGCCCTGCGTAACCAAGATATGAAGGTATTGGAGAATTTCCACAACCAAATTGAATCTGCTCGTATCCGCCCCACCGCTGATCCTGTGAGTAGTTGATATTACCGTCGTAGTCTCCGGTATAAAAATTGACGCCCTGACCAATTTGTTTCAGGTTATTCATGCAACTGCTGGCCTTTGCTATGTTTCTGGCGCGTCCCAGTGACGGTAGAAGCAATGACGCGAGAATTGCAATGATAGCGATAACTACAAGCAGTTCTATGAGTGTGAATTTGTGGCTAAACGACAACTGTTTCATTTTATTCGTCCTTTCTTTATTCAGTTCTTTCTCCATACTACAATTATAAATTATGTCGGGATAAATATCCATTAAAATGCTGTAAAATTGATATGTAATTCAATTAAAATTAATTAAAATTAATTTATTTAAGTGCTTTTTGAACGAAAAAATAATATTTAATGAGTTCAAATTTGATTTGCTAATTTAATAATTAAATAAGACAAGTTTGCAAGTTATTAGGAGACTAAAAAAGCATAACCGGTAAGAATTCCGGTTATGCTGAAGAGTTGACAAATATATTTTGTGTATTTAGAAGCCCAGAGCTTTCGCTTTGCTGGCTGCATCTATTTTATTGCCGAGTTCAAGAGCTTTGACGGCATTTTTGACGTCATTGTTATTTCCGATGCCGTTGACTGCTTTAATCGCTTTATCTACATCGGTTTTGTTTCCGGCGCTGTTAATGGTTTTAATTAGATTTTGAATGTCTTTGCGTTTTGAGGCAACCAGAATAATCTTCATGGCTTTGAGTGCATCGGCTTTATTACCTGAATTGCTGATTGCCTTAATGGCGTTGATCACGTCGTCTTTGAAACCGGCTGTTTTGAGTGCTTTAATCGCGTTGGCAACATCCGCTTTATTGGTTGAAGTGTTAATTGCTTTAATGGCACTGATCACATTACTCTTATTGCCGCTGATTGTTCCGGCAAATAGTTGACCTGCGGAAAGAATGGCAACTGCAAAGAAAATAAGGCTTTTTTTCATAATACCCCCTTTATTGTTTGATGTAGTTCATCTTCACATAAACTGCATTTAATTAATAATAACTGATATTACTGGAAAAGGCAACAGGTTATTGTTAGGATTATATGTGATATCGGGTAAATAAATAGTTCGGACTAAAGGCTGTCTCTTCAAAAACTTACATGAATTTGAAGCTTTAAAGGCAAAAAATTAAAAATTTTTGATTGCGGGATAAAGTTTTTATAAAAACCTCCGATTTATATTAATGTGAAAATTAATCGACATGACGACAAGGAGGTCGTGAAAGATGTTGGTAAACAGCAATGGCAATATATCGAGTAAAGATAGAGTACCGGAGGTCCCGGTTTGCAATAAAACAGAATTATTGGTCCGGGATGGGCGTAATTATGCTCGATTCGCAAATGAATTCTCTCGCGAAATAGATGCTTCTGGAGGCGGACAGGAGTCCGTAACGGAGAGTGAAGGGCAAGGAGGAGTCGATTTGCTTTTGCAATTGCTGTAAAGGATATAGACTTTATTTCTCTCCAGTACCCGCATACTGAATGCGACTATTCAGTGGCGGGTATTTTTTATTTGGAGTGATTACTTCAACAGGTCGGCCGCGATTTTAATTACAACTTTTGCCACGTTGCTTTGTCCGCCGTGAGCAATACACGGCATATGACCGTCTTCCGGATTCAGCAACAGGAACTTACCTGGGGTTAGCGTCATGCATTCCCCTGCGGTAACAGGTTTTTTGTAGAATTCCACGTCACGGTCTTTATCGTAGGGTTCATCGGTGACCATGTTCGCGATGTCAAACACGTATACATCTTCCTGGCCGGCAGCCAGCAGCTGGATGTCAATATACTTATGATGTGCTTCAATGAGCCCGTCTTCAAGTAGTTTAGTTTTATAGTTTTGAACGTTTGCATAAATATTATCACCATCAATTTCGCACCTTCCACATTCCATGTCCGGAGTGATGGTTTTGATAAATTCGCAGACTTTTTCCCAGGCCTCGTTGCCCACCAGGTAGTCATTCAAATTTTCAATGCTGTCATATATCATAATTAGAAACTCCCTCATTCATTTAAATGGATTATATTGCTTAATGCTAAGTAATATATATACCTTAAACTTGAACATCAATAAAGATAGAGAGGAAAGTGAAGAGTTTATGAGACATGAAGCATCTTACTTAACACATGATTACTTAATGCTGGAAGCTTAATTCTTCATTGAATATTCAGAGTTCCACGAGTTCTGGAACACAGTCGAGGAATTCAAGCATGGACCAGTCTTTAGTCCAGCCAAGACGCTTAGCAGCTTCCGTGTCGAAAACATTCACTTCGCCGGATATTCGTCCTTTTCCGATTATTCTGGCCATGGTGTCACTGATATTGATCAAGCAGGTCAGATTAACTTCCCTTTCACTTTGATCCTCGGTGAATTCCATACGATTATGATTTATGATTGCGCTTCTTACGAGGTCGTCAAGGCGCCAGTGTGCGGCTACATAACCACCGACATCTTCATGCATTATCGTAAATATTTTGTAAAAGTAGTCTTCTGTAATTTCATAGTCAACTTTTTCCGGCAGTTCATATGTTACAGTTAGAGCTTTCAATAGGGCTAATTTGCCGATGTCATGAAGCAGTCCGGCAAGGAAAGCTTCCTCTTGGTCAGGGTAAAAACGTTGACTTAAATATGACGCAATGATACCTACGGCATAGCTGTGATCAATAATTTTTTCTGCGAGCGAGAAAAACAGAGGATCTGTTTTAAAGTTCAGCTTGGCAGAATAAAGATATAGCATTGATTTGATCTTGTCACGTCCCAGTCTGGGCAGTGCGGAAGTCAGGCTGTGAATTGCTTCACCCCGGTTCATTGCCGAGGAGTTGACAACTTTCAGAATCTCTCCTGCCATTCCCGGACTGTGTTCAACAAGTGTTGCGACATCGGAGTATTCGAAATTAGGAGCTTCGAGAAGTTTTAGAACCCGGATGATATTGGTTGGAATATCCATTAAAGGGAATTTTCTTTCGTTCATTTCCAGTCTGGTGCGACTAATGACATTGTCAGCATCAATCAGATTGTGATCCGAGACATCTGATTCATAATGTCCCGGAAAGCACCACCAGTAATCGGTATCGACAATACTTTCGGCGTTTTTGATATTACTTGCAAAGATTCCTTCAATGGTTTCAGTTCCAACTCCGTTTGACTGGTCATGTTCTGCTGTTGTCTCCGGGGAAGTCTGTTCGGGAGTTTGATTCGGTTGATTTTCGGCATCGTCCTGGGGGGTATTATTGCCTTCTTCCAGAATTTCTTCTTCTTCGTCTTCTGCAAAAAGACTGTTGAACCATTTGATTACGCCCATCTTTGCTCCTGTTATTTAAGTCCCTCTGACGTCCCTTGCCAATTAATCACCATACTTCATTATATGTTTTTTTATGGTATATTTCAACGGTATATGATGGAAAAAACATAAAATTCAGAGTTCATTTGTTAAGTTTACTCTATTTTTCGCTCTTCGCTAAAAATAGTGGCTTATTATGAAATCCTGATTCCACTCTTCGAAAAATTCCGGTACACTCTTGACAACTGGGTGAAAAACTGTTATAATTAACATGTAAATAACATGTGAATTATGATTCAGGAGCACGTTAAATGCCAAGAGTAAGCAGTAATGTTTCGGAGAAGATCTACGACGAACTCAACCATGCCATCACAAGCGGCAAATATGGGACCGGAGCAATTATGCCTTCGGAAAACGAGCTCGCGGAGAAATACAAAGTTTCGCGCTTTTTTGCTCGAAAAGCTCTGGGACAGCTTGAGAAACAGGGGCTGATCGTTAACCGGCGCGGCATTGGTCGACAGGTTACCAGGCTGAAAAGCACAATGAAACGTCTTGGTATTCTCGATGATCATTCTGTTGAGTTTTATCAGGAACATGATCCGTTGATGCCGGGACACGTTTTTGAATGGCAGCATGGCATTTTCCAGGCCTGCGCAGACACCGGAGTAACATCGATTCATCTCACCGGAAAAACTGCAACTCTGGAAAATCGGCTCTTTCTTCTGGATCAATTGCTGGAAAGTAATGTTGATGCCATGATTTTCAAGACTGGCCTGATCGAACCGGATGATATCCGGGAAATGCTGCAACGCGTTTCCAACTGTGGAATCCCGGCACTTTGTGCCTTTACCCAGCTTGAACCATCCAGCGGCATTGATTGCTTCTATTCCAATTTCTATTCGATCGGAAAACTGTTAGCTTCCCACCTGATTGACAACGGCCATACCAGGATAGGATACATTTATGGAGTCCTCCAGGATAAATTCAATAATGACAATTTTTTACGTTATCGTGGTATTGCCGATGCGATGAATGAACACGGCATTGTCCTTGACAACCAGACGGTGGTTCCCGTGGAGTTTTACGAGTTCGATGGCGAGTGGCAGAGAAGTGGAGCCTATGCAATATCCCAGCTTCATGAAAAGGGAATTTTGCCGGATCTGACCGCGCTTATTGCGTTCAATGATGAAATGGCCGACGGTGCGATCTCTCGTCTCAATGAACTTGGCTATCGCGTGCCTGATGACATTTCAATTATCGGTTTTGATAATGACCCGCGTATTAAGCATCGGCAGTTGACTACAGGTTACTTCAAATTCGCAGAAGAAACTTCACGGATCGTCAAAAATTTTATCGGGAAGTTTAATGAAAATTCCGACACAAAAATCATGGAGGTTATTGAGCCGGTTCTCTTTGAAGGAAACAGCGTTAAGAAAATCATATAAAAAAGGGAGAATAGAAAATGCAAAAAGTAACCAAATTCACGCTCATCGAACTCCTGGTTGTGATCGCTATTATTGCTATCCTGGCCAGTATGTTGCTTCCGGCACTGAATAAAGCCCGGTCCACCGCAAAAGCCATTAAGTGTGTTTCCAACCTGAAACAGTGTGGAACCGCAATGCAGCTTTATGTGGATGATTACAAAGGGTTCTTTCCGGGGTACCGCGAAACTCAGGACGGAGTGGGCAGTTATGATGGATATTACCATTGTGTCGTTGCCAGATATGCCAATATCGCGGAAAAAAAATATATCGGCAGCATCCAGCATTGTCCGGAATTTGTTCCCGGCAGCAAAGCAAATTATAAGCTTTCAGCCAGAGCCATCTACACAAACCTGACCGGAGTACGGCCGACATCCTACAATTACTATGTAAATACAACATATTGTGGATCGATTGCTATCTTTTCCGATACCAAAGTCGACGGAAAATATCCGCAGGTCCTGATTTCCAGGGTAAAACGTCCGACCGAAGCATTCCTGTTTACCGACGGTCAGAACCATACCATCAAAAAGTGGGACCAGTATTTCCATGTACGTCACAGCCACGGTGTTAATATGAGCTTTGTCGACGGTCATGTTGAATTGTTTAAGCTTGGCCTTCCTAATGGTACCTATTGCGGTACCAGCCCGTATAAAACAATGATCACCACGGACCTTACCCAGTTTCCCTGGGGAAAAACCTGGTAAACCCACATAAAAATTTAAAAATTTAATGATATGAGGACATGAATGAGTAAGTTATCATGGCTCCTGATGAGCTTTACTGCACTGACTGTATCCGCTTTTGCGGCAGAAAAAATCGAATTAAAAGGAAAATGGCAGGTGCAGCCGGCAACTACCGTTGGCAGGAAACCTGATTCACGGCAATGGGGAAACTGGGGGCTGCGTGACTGGCGATGGAGTCCCAAATTTAAAGGTGTATCCTGGGCAGACATGAATCGTAAGGAAGTTAACAGCCTGTGGCTGAAAACCGGTTTCAAAGTACCGTCAGGCTGGCAGGGCAGTAAGATTGTTCTGGACTTCATGCGCCTCGAAGGCGATGCCATTGTATTTGTTAACGGAGAAAAGATTGGAGAGCGCCTTCGTCCTTATGGGACCATTGATATTACCGGCAAGGTAAAAGCCGGTTCAGAGAATCAGCTGATGCTGTTCATTACCCGTGATTACACCGACATTTCCCGTGGCGCAAAAGACGATCCACTGCGCTATTACTCTCGAAAAAAACTCAAAGCCAAAGATGTGGGGCTTGGCGTAACCGCTCCGGTATTTCTGGAAAGGATTCGGCGTCCCGCTGGTATTACATCGGTTCTGGCGAAAACCTCGTGGCGAAACAAACAGTTGATTCTTACAACCGAAATCGACGCGGCGGACAAAGTAGACGGTCTTTCCATCGAAGCCGATGTTCTTGATGCCGACGGCAACAAGGTTTTATCTCTGAAAAAGGCTGATGAGAACGTTTCGAAAGGAATATCCGAAGTTTTGCTCAAATCCGAATGGAAAAATCCGATTCCCTGGATGCTGGATAAGGGATATCTCTACACCGCAAAGGTTTCTCTGAAAAAGGATGGCAAGATTCTCGATTCGCAGCGGATCAAGTTTGGATTCCGCGAAGTCTGGACCAAAGGCCGGACCGTTTATCTCAACGGCAAACCTGCCCGGTGGCGCGTGGAGTGGACTTCATTCGGCATCACCGAAAAGTCCCTGCCACTGCTGAAGATGCTGGGCCGGAATACCGTGTACTACCAGCCGAATTCAACTCTCTGGTGGTCCACCTGGGCGGAAGTTCCTTATTATGCTCCTGCTGAGGTTGAGTTGATGGATAAGGCCGGGATCGCGGTATTTATGCCGGTACCTGGAGTTAGCCAGATTCGGGAAGCCCTGATCAATGATCCCAAAGCCGAACGGGATTATATCCGTGAATCCCGTGAATTCATGAAACGCTACCGGAACCATCCTTGTATCCTGGCCTGGAGTGTGGGAATGAATTCATTTAACCCGAAAGACGCGATCCATCCGTCCACGATGGGGCAGAGAAGCGATTATAAACATTCTCAGGCAAGAACAATAAACAAGGCTCTGGAGATTGTCAAAAACATCGACCATACCCGGCTGGGCTATTGCCATGCCGATGGCAATCTCGGCGATATCGCAACCTCCAACTGCTATCCGAATTTCGCTCCGGTTCAGGAATATGAAGATTGGCCGTCCATCTGGGCGAAGAAAGGCAACATGCCCTATTTCGCCTGTGAGTTCGCGGCATTCTACAACGGCAGCCTTTATAAGGGAAAACAGTTCCTGCTGACTGAATATGCCGCCATTTACTTCGGCGAAAAAGCCTTTGAAAAAGAAACCCGGAAACAGCTGGAGAAAACACTTGAGGTCGGCGTAAAACACCGGAGTCATTCCGATACGCTGAAGGACATTCTTCCCTATTCTCCGATCTACTGGGATTTGAACCGGATCTTTGTACAGAATACCGACCGTGCCTGGAGGACATGGGGGGTCAATGGCTGGCACTATTTTAATTTTCAGATCGGCTACGGTGATCCGCCGGAGATGACCAGCAAGCGTCCATTCGGCCGTTATAAATGCCTGAAGAAAAAGGTTGAAGGTGTTCCGTCATGGGTCAATCCGCAATTTTACACTTACAGCAAAAATATGCAGCCGCTGCTGGTTTATATTGCCGGATATCCGGCCCATACCGATAAGGACCACGCCTTCTACTCTGGCGACACGGTAAAAAAACAGATTGCTGCAATCTGGGATGGTCCCGGAAAACGTAACCTTAAAGCGGACTGGAAGCTGGTTGGTCCCGACAGTAAAGTGCTGGCTGATGGTAGCTATATCCTTAATCTTGATGTCGGCGATATCAAATTTTATCCTGTTACGTTCAAGGCTCCGCAGGTGAAACGGCGGACTGATACCAAATTGGAACTAAACGTGACCGAAAACGGAAAAAGCGTTGGAACTTATACCTTTCCAATTCAGATCTTTCCGCATACGGATGGCCTGAAAATCAAAAAGCGGGTGGTTGTATTTGATCCGGCAGAAAAGTCGCAATGGATTAACGGATTAGGTATAAAAATCGTTCTGTACAGCAAAAGTCTCAAGTTAGGTGACAGCGATATTCTTGTGATCGGACGCGAGGCGCTGAAAAGCGGCAGCAAGCTGCCTTATAATCTTGACGATATCAATCGCGGTTTGAATGTGATCGTTCTCGAACAAAAACCGGAAATATGGGAGGGCTTCGGCTTCAAATCCATTGAAACCAGCTCTCGCTATGTGTTTGCAACAGACAAAACCAGTCCGTTGCTCTCCGGACTTGAAGCGGCGGATCTGATCCACTGGCGCGGTTCTCCGAATCTGCTGCCGGAGTTCAAGCCTGCCCGTGGCTATGATGTCCAGCATGCCCCGAAGGTCACCAATCGTAACACGGTGGCGTCATGTATGCTGCAGATTCCGCAAGTTACGGGATTCTCTCCGATCCTGGTCGGTGAGTTTGCACTGGATTATACTTCGTTGTTGAGTTTCAATACAGGAAAGGGTGCGATTGTCTTTTCCACACTGGACCTGACTGATCGGGTCGGTGATTCTCCGGTTCCGACCCGACTGGCAAAGAATATACTCAAATATGCGGATACCTTCCGTCCGTCCAACCGGAAGGTCGTGTATACCGGTTCGGAGGTGGGACGCCGGATGTTGCAGCGGTTGGCCTGCTGCATTGCCGCAAAGTCTGCTGCAAATCCGAATGATACGGTTTGGCTTGAATATGAAAAAGCGTTCCCGGTTGAAGAGGATAAAAAATTTATGGCAGACGGCGGCAGCATCATCAGCATCAACCTTCCGGTAAAGACTCTGAATCAGTTTGGGATCTTGACCGAAAAACGCAAGCTTTACAAGGTACCGGTTCCGCAGGGCAGTCCGCTGTTTTCCGGGATTACAGCCAACCTGACCCGCTGGCGGGACAGTCTTGATGTCGCTGCGATAACTGCCATACCCGGCGGAAGCATAGCGGGAGACGGACTTTTCGGTCTGGAGCGCAAAGGCAAAGGATCAAGGCTGTTTCTCCAGATGACTCCCGATATGTTGCGAAACCGCTATACCGGCGAGAGCGACAAACGTGAATCCATGCTGCTGAGTGTTTCCACGCTGAATCAGCTCTTCGTCAAAATTCTAACCAACGCGGGTTGCGCTCCCGCTCCGGAACTGGTCAAACGCATGGCGGAGCTGAACACCGGCAACCGTTATACTAACCTGGGATTCTGGCATGTTCTGGGCCCATTCCCGGTAAAGGGCGGTAAAGCCACTGCTATCATGAAGGAAGTATTTCCGGGGGAAAAGAATTCGATTGCCGGAGATACTAATCCTAATTTGAACTATAAGCGTAAAGATGGAAAGTTACTGGACTTCCGGGCAACTGCGGTATCCGACGGCAACGGCTTCATCGACATCGGAAAGGCACTGAATTATTATGGAACCAGGGGCGTGGCCTATGCCACGAAATCCATTGACTGCAAGCAGGGCGGAGAGGTTATGCTGCGTTTCGGTGTGGATTATTTCCTGAAAGTATGGGTCAATGGTAAAGTGGTATATGAAGTAACGCACGGTCACGGTTCTCCCAAGGCAAATCGTCATATTTTCAAGGTGAAGATGAAAAAAGGTGAAAACGTCATCACGGTAAAAGTACTGTCCGGCAGCAAGGGCTTCGGGTTCTGGGCAAACATGTCCGAACCGACAGAAAAAGCTGACGCCGCCGATGCTGCGGCTTCCGAAAAAGAAACGGTTAACCTGTACGATCCGGCGGTAAAACTCCGTGATCCGTATGAATACCACTACTGGTAATGAATATGATCAAAAAACTGTTATCCATATCGACCATATGCCTGCTGCTACTGCCGCTGCTTCCGGTGACCGCGGCTGAAATCAAACAAGACTTTGAGGATCAGGTTCCCGGCAGCCTTCCGCGCGGTTGGGGCAAGGCATGGGGAAAACAGGAGGAAGACCTGTTCATGGTATCGTCGGAAAAAGCCTTTTCCGGTTCTCGAAGCATGGTTGTTGACCGACTTTCGCCTGAAAGTACGAAGATGTGGGGACTGAGCCGGACGTTCCCGGATTTTAAGAGTGGAATCATAAAACTGAGTTTCCACTTTCTGGTGATTGGTCCCGGCAACCGTGCCTGTTTTTCGTTTGAACTTCGCGGGGCCGCCGCCAATACCGACCGGCTGGCCGCTCTGCTGTTCAAGGACCGTAAGATCATTCCGAGATCCTACGCAAAATCCGTTAAGCGTCGCGACAGAAGCATTCTTGGTCGATATGCTTCCGGACAATGGTATCGAATCAGCCTGTCCTTTCCGGCGACTCCGGCGGACGGCGACAAACTGATTGCGGAACTGACTCCGCTGAAGCCGTTCGGGAAAACGGCAGTTCTTAAATTACCGATGAAATTTCCGCAGCGGAAATACGGCATTCTTATGCTGAATACTTCCCCGGGAAAGAACGGATACAAGCTTTTTATTGACGATTTTACCGTCACCAACATTACCCATTAAATTCAAGGAGAAACAATGAAAGTTACATTTAGCGCAATTCTTATGCTTTCCGCCCTGTATGCTCAGTGCGCCGGTGCTGATGGGGGCTTGAAAAAGTTCATGGCAAAAGCCGGCAAACAGCGGGTGGCGGTTGTCGCCTTTGGGGACAGCAATCAGGTATTCGGCGGTCACGGGTGGCGGAAATATATGGCCGAAGCCATCAAAAAACAGTTCGGGTCATATGGTACCGGACTGGTGCAAGTGAAGGATCGTATGGCGTCATGGGCAAAATTCCAGGGCTCCATTAATAAGGGTGCTCCCGATGCTCTCGCGGGGAAATTGTTCAGTTACTGGTATCTTCCGGCCGGAGAAAAGCAGAAGGCGGACTGGAACATTACCGGATTCGAAGTGCCGGCCGGTCAGCCGTTCGATATTACCGCAAAACTCAAATTCCGCATCCGCTACGCCACGTTCACAGAGGGAAACGGTTCTTTTCGTCCGGCAGTCCGATTCAATCGTCCACCCTGGAAAACATTCAAACGCGCCTCGGCTCCGGTGTCAACCAAGGGCGATTCCGTCGCAATGAAAGAGTATGACATGACCATTGACGCAGACAAGACACGAACTACCAAGATCCTGTTTTCCGTGTCTCAGGTAGGGACAATGATCAAGAGTCCGTTCCTCGGGGAATTCATGTCGGTTGAAGGCGTTGATAAAGCTAACGGCTGTACATATCAGACTATGTACGGTGTGGGCGGTCATTCGCTGCTTGAGATGCTCAACTTTGTCCGGAAGAAAGGAGAAGATGCCGTAGCCGGGTACTTTGATTTTATCAGAGGCTCACTCAACGGCGACAAGTCCTGTGCTGTAATCATCAATTCCGGACTCAATGACCGGAATCGGAAAATTACTTCGATCGGCCCGGAAAAGAAGCATATGGCCAATACCGGACCGGGTTATAAAGACAACCTGAAAGGTTTAGCAATGTTTCTGGAAAAATGCTGGATTAAAGCCGGAGGCACAAAAGATACCATTCATTTCATTTTTATTCCAAGTCATCCGATTTCAACCCCGGACGATGTCAAGCTGGTGGCATACCGTAAGGCGGCACTGGAGCTGGCCAAAGAAATGGATAACGCTTCGGCGATCATGCTCCCGGAACTGGTTTCTCAGGCAACCATGAAAAGCAACGGTTATTACGATAAAAGGGGCAATGCTCATTTGACCCGGAAAGGCTATACGACTCTTTCCGAAGCGGTTGTAAAAGCCATGACAAAATAATTTCTCGATAATGTGCCAAAAGTTGTGATGGAAAGCTGTAGGAGTTATTTGTTTCAAGGATTAAGGTAGATGGGTTAATGGTCATAAGCAAGTTGAAGCAAAGATTTTTGCTTGCGTAACGGGTAGTGTTTGGGCGTGAGCCAGTAGCTTGCGATCTCCGAGCGCAAATAGCAATATTGCTGTTATCGTGTGGATTTACGCTTAATCGTTATAAAGTCACGAATAACTTGAAATAGATGTTTTTAAGAATTCGTGTCTACGGCGTTTGTGGCAGACGTGCTTTATGCGCTCGGAGATCGCATGCTACTCAGGAAAACCGTTTTGCAACGTAACAGTAGTAAGCATGACTTTTCGTTGTATCACAAAATTTGGCACATTAACAATTTCTCTCTCTATGCTGGAGTATTTTTCTCGTTCAGAAAAATACTGCCGCGCTGATGCGCGGAAGTGGTTTCGTTGAAACCTGTCATATTTGCGTTTACGAAAGAGTGAGATTACACATTTTTACTGCAATTACTGTAATATTTTTCCGGTCAAGCAGCGTGCTATTGACTAAATGGATATTCTCGGCTATAATATTTTAGCTTAGTCAATCAGAGGATAAGGGATTTTTGTGTCTTATTCCGGGAAAATGAGAACCGTAAACATTAGCAGTGCGTTTACTGTATTGAGGAAAACATGAGAAAACACCAGATCATTATGATTCTGGCGATTATAATGCCGATAATGACCGGAATGGCCGGGGATGTGAGTATTGAAAACAAACCGATGAATCATTTACGCAATCAAAAGAGTGCATATTTGCGTCAGCACGTTTACCAACCGGTGGATTGGTATCCGTGGGGAAAAGAGGCGTTTGCCAAAGCCAAAGCCGAGAATAAACCGATATTTCTGTCGATCGGATACTCCACCTGTCATTGGTGCCATGTGATGGCACAAAAATGCTTTGAAAATCCGAAGGTCGCGGAAGCGCTCAATAAAACCTTTGTCTGCATCAAAGTTGACCGGGAAGAACGTCCGGATATAGACGCTGTATATATGCGGGTGTGCCAGATTCTCACAGGCAGCGGCGGATGGCCATTGAACATAATAATGACTCCGGATATGGAGCCGATATCCGCGGCAACATATATCCCCCCGGAAACGCTGATCAATATATCTGACAGGATCGGATATTTATGGAAGAACAACCGGAAGCAGTTGTTTGCAGACGCCAAAGCCATTACGGAACACCTGAAAAAGGCCAATCATGGAGAAATTCGTGATGACGCGTTTGTATCGGGAATTGAGAACGCTGCGGTTGTTAAACTGCAGGGTTTATATGATAGCGAAAATGGTGGATTTGGCAAAGCTCCGAAATTTCCCAGTCCTCAACGATTAATGTTTTTACATCGGTACTGGTATGCTACCAGTGATGCTGATGCTCTGAAACTGAGCGAAAAAACTTTGATTGCAATGCGTCTTGGCGGAATATATGATCATCTTGATTCCGGTTTTCATCGTTATACCATTGATGAAAAATGGCGGGTGCCGCATTTTGAGAAGATGCTTTACGACCAGGCTATGCTTGTTATGGCATACACTGAATTCTTTCAGATATCGGGAAATCCCTTCTTCGGTGATACAGCTAAGGATGTTATCAGCTATGTGATGCGTACGCTGAGCTCGCCGGATGGAGGTTTTTATTCTGCAGAAGACGCTGATCCGGAGTATTATCTTTTTCGATATTCACGCCTCAGGGCAATCCTGTCGCAGGAAGAACTGGAATTGGCAGGAAAGATATACAATTTTAATCCGGAAGGTAACTTTGTTCCTGAATCTGGTCAAAATCTTGAGAAATACAATATTATCTATCTGAAAAAACCTGTTTTCTCTCTGGCGGAAACGTTAAATACCTCTCCTGTTCTTCTTCGAAATTTCGATCGGAAAATTCGCGCTGTTCTTTCAGGAGAACGACAGCAGAAAAATCATCCGTTTAAGGATACAAAGATAATTGCTGGGTGGAATGGGTTGATGATTGCCGCTCTGGCAAAAGCGTCGAGTGCTTTTGACTCTGACCAATACATTGGAGTTGCGGAAAAGGCTGCACGGCTGATTTCCACGAAGCTGATCAAACCCGATGGTGGTATGTATCATTGTTTAATTGACGGACAGCCTTCCGGTGATGGTGTACTCGATGATTATGCATACTATATCTGGGGATTGCTTGAACTTTACAAAAACACTTATAATCCGTCCTGGCTGGAACTGGCTGAAAAGCTTGTACATTACGTTTCAAACCATTTTACCGATGAACAGAGGGGCGGATTCCTTGACACTGCCGATAATGCGGAAAAACTTCTGATCAGGCCCCGTTCCGTTTATGATAGTGCGATTCCTTCCGGGAATACGGTCATGATGCTGAATTTACTGAGGCTTGGGGCTCTTACTGAAAATGTCGAGTTTATTTCTACTGCTGAGAAGATCGGTACAGCCATGGCTACAGAAACGAACCGGTCGCCGGAAAATGTTTCCCTGGTGATTTGTTCGCTGATGTTTGCCAAGTATCCGCCGTGGCAGGTTATTGTTGTGGGCCGACGCGGCGACGAGGACACGGAAAAGATGTTGAAAATGCTTCGTAAGCCTTTTGCGCCTTTTACCTGTGTTCGTTATCTGGAAGCCGGTAAAAACGGATTTTCCGCTGATGGAAACCACCAGATGAAAAATGCCGTCTGTACCGTTTATATCTGCCGAAACCGTGCCTGCCTGCCGCCGATTCACGATCCGGCAGAAGTTGCCAGAGAGTTGAAGATCAAACAGCCTTGACGGTTATTATCCGCACTTGCTGTAGCCGCAGCTCAGGCATTTCAAGCAGTTTTCCTGTGAGAGCAAAGCCTTTTCATTGCAGCTAGGGCAAAACATCAGATTGCTGCCATGACCGTTGCTGATTGGTGAACTGGCCTGGAGCTGTTTGGTGTCTTTTTGTTTGTCCATCAGACCGATTTTGCTTAGATGTTTTTCGATCACTCGTCCGATGTCGGCTGCCAGAGATGGAACATAGCCTCCTTCGGAGAAGTAACCGCCATTCGGGTCATAAATGCTTTTTAGTTCATTTACCAGGAAGCAGGGACTTGTGTCATGGCGGAATACCGCGGAAATCAATCTGGTCATTGCAACGATCCAGCTGAAGTGCTGCAGGTTCTTGGTGTTGATGAATAACTCGTAAGGGCGACGAGAGCCGTCATCATTTATTATATCATTGATTGTAACATAGAGTGCGTCGGTTTCCAGTGGGGTCTTAATTTTATAAGTTGTGCCCTCCAGTTCTAGCGGACGTCCGACTCTTGTCGTTACTTCCGGTACCGGTTCTTTTTTCTTATCGCTGTCCTTCACGAGTACGCCGGTGATATGTTCAGATGGACGGAATGTTGTGCATCCTTTCAAACCGCTGTCATAAGCTTTGATATAAATGTCCTTGAAATCCTCAAAAGGATAATCAGCGGGAACGTTGATTGTTTTCGAGATCGAACTGTCAACAAATTTTTGCAGCGCGGCCTGGATCTTGATATGGTCCTCGGGAGAGATATTGTCGACCGAGATGAAATATTCCGGCAGGTCTTCGGTTGAGAGCTCAGGCTTTTTGGTATGCTCCGCATATTTTTTGAATGCGTAGTCCATCACTCGCATTTCAGTCACGTCTTCTTCCGTGGTATTTCTGATTTTCCGGGTATAACTGTAGGCAAATACCGGCTCCAGTCCGCTGGACACGTTTTCCGCGAACAGACTGATGGTCCCGGTTGGCGCGATAGAGGTCAGATGTGAGTTGCGCAGACCGTATTTCTGGATTTTTTCGCGTAGCTCTTCGGGCAGCGTCTGGATGAATTTTCCAGCGCAGTATTTTTCCGCGTCAAACAATTCAAACACACCTTTTTCCTGTCCGAGTTCAATACTGGTTTCATATGCGGCGCAGGTGATGGTCTTCATGATCTTTTCCGCCATTGCGGCTGATTCATCCGACCCATAGACCATTTTCAGGAAAATAAACATATCTGCGAGGCCGGTGATCCCGATTCCCATGCGGCGTTTGCTTTTTGCTTCCTGTCGCTGTTGTTCCAGCGGATAGTTGCTCAACTCAATAACGTTGTCAAGCATTCTGACCGCGACCCGGGTAACGTCCGCAATTCCGTCGAAATCAACCTTGGCTTTTGCCGTAAAAGGGTTTTTGACGAACCGGGTGAGATTAATTGATCCCAGCAGGCAGGCGCCGTAAGGCGGCAGCGGCTGCTCTCCGCAAGGATTTGTTGCGCGGATATCTTCGCAGTACCACAGGTTATTCTTATCATTGATCCGGTCAATAAGGATAAAGCCCGGTTCGGCGTAATCATAGGTGGATTTCATGATGGTGTCCCACAATTCGCCAGCATGGATTGTCTTGTGAACTTTTCCGTCGAACACCAGTTCCCATGGCTCGCGATTTTTTACCGCCTGCATAAATTTATCGGTGATGGCTACAGACAGGTTAAACATGCGGAGTCTGGCGTTTTCGCGCTTTGCAGTGATGAATTCTTCTATGTCTGGATGATCACAACGCATCACACCCATTTGCGCTCCACGGCGCTGTCCAGCGCTCATAATGGTACGGCAGGTGGAGTCCAGCACCTGCATAAAGCTGATCGGACCGGAAGATTCGGCTTCGCAGCCGCGAATCATTGAGCCTTTTGGACGCAGCGTGGAGAAGTCAAAACCAACTCCGCCGCCTTGTTTCTGAGTCATTGCCGATTCTTTTACCGTGTCAAAAATGCCTTCGATTGAATCTTCGATCTTGTTCATTACATAACAGTTGAACATCGTGGTTTCTTCACGGCTGGTTCCGGCGTTGGCGATAATGCGTCCCCCCGGCAGAAATTTAAAATCTTTCAGGATATCATAGAATTTATTTTCCCAGAGATCGCTGTCCTTTTCTGCTTGTGCGGCGGCATGGGCCACGCGGTGCCACGTATCTTCATAGCATTCGTCTGCGTTGATGCTTTCACTGCCGTTGTAGCGGTATTTGCGGTCCCAGATTTCCCGACTGATATCATTTACTATCGATGACTTTTTCATCGTTCTCCCTTCATATGGATTTTATCATTAAAGTTGCCCTGCATCATATGTTTACAAAAGAAGCAAGACTGTTTTTTGATTTACTGCGACCACAATATATATGAATAATTTTAAAAATCAAATTAAAAATGCACTATATATTGAAATAACACTGTACTGGTATCATTATTCTAATGGTGTATGAAAATACTTCCACTCAGGGAGGATGATCCATTATTCCCGACTCCTAAAGTTCCGATGTTCTTTTAAACTTTTTTATATTTGCATGTTGGATTGATCATGTTAACAGTGTATCGTAGTTTCTAATAACAGTTTAAGATTGTAAAAGTAGTATGGAGTTGTTATGAAAAAATTATTGATTGGTTGCGGTGGTGTTGGTTTATGTTTCCTGTTTTTTATTATTAGTATCATATGTCTAATGTTTTATTCTGAATCCAAGGAGTTTATCGTTCCGGGGCATAGAGAAATTACGTTGGACCATTCCGGCGAGCATGAGATATTTTACAACTTCCACAGTTCGGAATTTGAGGGTCATGCTTATCACACTCCGCAGGATTTCCCGGATAAACTGCAAATCAAACTTTTTGACCAGGCAGGAAAACCAATAGTTTGGCACCGGATTAAAACTTTAAACTTCAAAGATAGTTCCGGCAATATTAAAGTCGGTAACTTTTCGGTTGACAAACCGGGCAAAGTTACGATTGAAAGCAGTGGAATTGAAGAAAAAAGACTTTTCTCTATATCGAAATCAATTGATAACTGGATATCTATAATTGTGTGGACCTTTGCCGGAATGGTATTTGTCGTCGTATTTATACCGACTTTTTTTACTTTACGAAGTTAATGAAGTAATAAATAGCCACGCCGAAGTATGAAGAACGCTCTTATAAAGAGCAGCTCCTACTTCAGCAACTCGTATTGCATACGGTTCTTCTGAGGCAGAATGTGCTGTTGTCGCATACGCCGTAGACACGAATTTTCCATCTTTTTGCGCAAGGGCGCTCTTATTAAGAACTGCCCCTACTAGGTGGCGGCCTTATTGGTAGGGGCGATTTTCGATGAAAACACCCGCCACACCAGCGGCATATACCTCATACACGCAATATTTTTATATTGGCTTGACGGATCAGGTTCTGATGCCATTGGCGGCAAAGTTCTGTGACAGAGCACCCTCCAATAACATACATATTATTGAGGAATTACGCAAAAACGCCGGAGCCTGGGTGTAGACTCCGGCAAACGAGGAAGAAATATTTTTTTCTCCGGCAGAAAGTACTAGCGCTATCCGTCGTGCTAATTCAAAAGTCTGGGCCGCACCATTTTCACATTCGCATCGCTTTGCCCGCTTAGTAAAAATGGTATTAACGTGTTAACCGTTTGTTATTAATTAACACCGCAGATAAATACCTATTGCCTTCGGCAAGCGCTCATCGCCGCGCGGCTACTTCTCTATCGCCGTACGCCCCGGTGCGAAGTAGTCGCTTCGCGGCTTTTTTTCTTTTTTATATAACTACATCTATATTAATTTCACTTCTGCCGTTGGCCGGAACTTCTTTCCCGGTAAAAGGTTGTCCGTCGACTTTTGCAAAAGGCTCGGAACCGCAGGAAATACTGATATTATAAATCGTTCCACGATAGACACGGCGTATTTTTATATCACCGATCTCAGTGCAGGTTTTCGGATCAATGATCAATCCGTGATAGCCCGGACGAATCCCAAGTATATAGTTTGCCATTGCCACATAGTTCCATGCGGCGGTACCGGTCAGCCAGCTGTTTTTTGCTTCGCCGTGATTCTGTGCCGCTTTACCACCGATCATCTGGGCATAAACATAGGGTTCCTGTTTGTGTAGCTCGCTAATCTCTTCACGATACGCCGGACAAATTCGTTTGTAGTAGTCAAACGCGTATTCGCGATTATCCATCATGGCTTCGGCTATCATTATCCACGGGTTGGTATGACAGAAAATACCGCCGTTTTCTTTGTAACCAGGGGGATATGACGATACTTCACCCAGTTCGAGATGGTAGTCGGAATACGGCGGATGCTGAAGGACAAGTCCATGCGGAGTAGCAAGATGTTCACGAACCGAATCAAGTGCAGTACGGGCAAAACCGTCGTCATGTCCAATTCCAGCCATGACACACCAGCCCTGAGACTCAATGTAAATTTTCCCTTCGTCACATTCGTTTGAACCGACTTTGCTGCCGAAAGAATCATATGCACGAACAAACCATTGCGGATCACGGCCATGCTGATTAACCGCTTTGACAATCTTATCGGCAGCGCCCATAACTTCTGACGCATCAGAAGCCCGGTCCAGCGCGTTAAGCAATCCGGCAAATTCACGAGCGGCATAAACAAACAACCCGGCAATCATTACGGATTCGGCAACCTTGCCCTCCCCGCTACCGGTAGTTTGGAAGCTTTCTCCAGGCTCTTTTGAGAAACAGTTCAAATTCAGACAGTCATTCCAGTCGGCTCGACCGATCAGGGGCAGTCCGTGGGGGCCAAGACGTTCAAGGTTGAAACGATGCGAACGAAACAGATGGTCAAGCAACGGTTGTGCAAGCTCTTCCTTATTTTCATACGGTACAAGTTCATCAAGAATCGCGAAATCACCGGTTTCACGGATATAGGCACAAACGCCAAGGATCAGCCACTGTGGGTCATCGTTAAAGTTACCGCCAATATCAGAGTTGCCGCGCTTGGTCAGCGGCTGATACTGATGATACGCACCACCGGATGCAAGTTGCGTTGCTGCCAGATCAAGAATGCGCTGTTTCGCACGCTCCGGCGCCATATGGACAAATCCCAACAGATCCTGGTTGGAGTCGCGGAATCCCATGCCGCGACCGATACCGGATTCAAAGTAAGAGGCACTACGCGACATATTAAAGGTGATCATGCACTGGTAGGGATGCCAAATATTGACCATCCGCGCGACTTTTTCATTTTCACACTCAATCTGAAAAGGCTCAAGAGTTTTATCCCAGTATTCTTTTAATGCACTCAGCGCTGTTTCAACAGATTCAGAAGAAGCAAAACGCCCCATCTGTTCATGCGCTTTTTCTTTATTGATCAATCCATCCGACGTAAACTTGGACTCCTCGGCATTTTCCACATACCCCAGCAGAAAAACATATTCCTTGTTTTCGCCTGGGGCCAACTCCAGTTCGATGCAATGCGAAGCAATCGGAGACCAGCCGGAAGCCATTGAATTGGAGCATTTACCATCCACAACCGCTTTAGGGTCACTAAGATCATTATAAGCACCAATGAACGATTCACGGTCAGTATCGAAAGAATCAGCTTCCGCATTGACAGTATAGTATGCAAAGTGGTCGCGACGTTCACGGTATTCAGTTTTATGATAAATAGCAGAACCTTCGACTTCGATTTCGCCGCAGCTCAAATTACGTTGAAAATTACGGTCATCTTCATCGGCGTTCCACAGGCAGAATTCAACAAATGAGAACAGCTTCAGCTTTTTGATTTTATTGGAATTATTACACAGTTTTACCCGGCGAATTTCTACATTTTCGCCCACCGGCACAAAAAACGTGATGTCAGATCGAATACTGTTTTTTTCCGCCGAAATAACGGTATAGCCCAATCCATGACGACATTCATAAAAGTCCAGCGGAGTTCGTACAGGCTGCCAGGTTGGACTCCAGAACATATCGTCCTCTTTGAGATAGAAGTACCGGCCATTTGAATCCTGTGGAATATTATTGTAGCGGTAGCGCGTAATACGCCGCATCTTTGCGTCGCGATAAAAATTATATCCTCCAGCCGTATTGGAAATAATCCCAAACATTGCCTCCGAACCAAGATAATTGATCCACGGCATCGGAGTTTTCGGAGTCTCTATCACATACTCCCTTCTTTCATCATCAAAATGCCCAAACTTCATTACTATTTTTCTCCTATATCTTATATTTGTTAAGACTCATGCGAAATTCAGTTTATCCGGTAGGGACGGTTCTTCACAACCGTCCGTTATTTTGTGCCTGAGCACAAAATCCAGGAAAACGGCGCGCTGCGGAGAGCACGCCCTACCCATTACGTCTCATTTCGCAAGACTCTTTTAATTTGTTTCGCCATAAATTGCTTTGCGATTTAAATTTATGCTTCCGTAAGGAGCTTTAGCGACTGAAGTTTGAAGCATTACAAACGCTGTCCGTCGTACGGACGAATACCATTCACTTAAAGCTCAAATGCTATATTTTTACATGTAAACTTATCATTTTTTCTGAAAATCTACGATTCGTATTGCAGCAGCATTAGTAGCTTGCGCTGTCCCAGCGCAAAAAGCATGTATACCGCAAACGTATAAACTCGTCTTCCTTTAATACTCAAATGGTTGAATACATTTAGTCCAAGATATTCGTGACTTTATCGGTTATCCTCAAATCCACATAATGTCAGCAAAACTGCTTATTGCGCTGAGGACAGCGCAAGCTGAGAATCCGCCGAACAAAAGTTGTTTTCACTATTCAATGACTAAAAATTATCCAACAATATTAGCACGACCAATTTCTAAAGTGAACAGCATTAGTCGTACGGATTAGCCGCAGGACTTCCTTATCTTCAGTTCGCCGGTTCCTATTGTCTCGATTTTGTCGGAACCACCAGACGCCATCGCCATCGCATGGGAAATCATGCCATGTGCCATGAGCTTAAACGGAAACGCAATCGAACTCAACGGCGGATCAGCGCTCTCACATTCCGGCGAATTATTCGTTCCTATAACCGCGAAATCTTCCGGAATCCGTAGTCCGTTTTTATGTAAAGCGGTCATTAATCGTATCGCAAAATTATCATCATAACAGATCACCGCCATTTTACCGTCATTCTCGCGCCATTGCTCAACCGCAGCATCTGCATCAGAAAAACTGTACGCCGCCAAACAGATAAAAGACTGAAGACCAAAACGCGACACCATACTGCTGTATGCCGCCAATTTACGCTGCAACGGCATATCATATTTTTTATCCGGACCAAAAAACGCGATCGCCGAATATCCCAGCCCTGTAAAGTGCTTAAATGCCAACGTTGTCATGGCATAATCAATTTCCCCGGAATACTCATTCCGGTAATAACAGTTTGCCTCAAGTCCCGGCAGGACTTCCGGGATCACCACCGGCAACGGACTGGCCTTGATAAACTCGCTTAGCTCGCCACCGGCATCTGTATCAAAACGCGGTATCACTACCGCTACACATCCCTGCCGTTTTAATTGAACCACCGCATCCAGTGCAGTTCGATCAAAACGCTTAACAGGACGGATGTTAAGAAAAACCCCACGTCGGTCCGCCTCTTGAAACAACGCGTCAATAGCCGACATTGTAAACATGCCCGGATCCGGCTGGATCAGCATCGCCAGTCCTTTCATATATGGTTTTACTGGCTCTTCACCCGGTTTTCTTCTTACTGTCCGATCAAGCACAAATGACCCCAGACCAACCCGGCGCTCAAGCCAGGAATCTTTCACCAGCTTCGACAATGCTTTACGCACTGTATGAAAACTGCAACCAAAATCTTTCGCCAGATCAACTTCCGATGGAATCTTTTCTCCAGGACGATACTGTCCCGAGTCAATTCGTTTCCGTATATCGTCGGAAATTTCCTCATAAACAAATTTACCAAGCTTTTTCATCGTTTTCATCACCTCTATAATTCTATATTCTTTCTGTTATCAATACTATAATTACTATGTTTTTTATAAAAATAAGCTCAAAAAAAGGACACAAAAAACACATAGTACTATACATCACAAACAAAAAAACACGAAAAAGAATACCCTGTCAATACTTTCAACGCCAGCATTGACAGGACACTACCTCTTTACCGGTTTACATCTTATTCCTTTGAAATGGAGATCAAGATTCTGTGGAGCATACAATGCGACAACTTTCACCCCACTGCCATCTCGAACAAGCTCAACCGTATCGTTTTCTTTGACATCGACTTCAACCTTGTCGGAATTTTTAAGCTGATCGATGGTCACTGTTTTCGTAGCGAAATATCTGGCGATAGAGTGAGAATCGGATCTCCCCAACGAACTTCTGCGGTCCGGACCACTGAACCTGATAAAATTATACCGATTCCAGTAGAGCATAAACAGGAATATACCGGAAAGCATCAGCATCCCGAACAGGAAAAACTCAAAGTTATTCCAACCCTTCATGTTAATCATCTGGAAATATGAAATTTTTATCCCAAGATACCATAAAATAAGAACAACGACCGACCGTATCAAATAAAGCCAGCAAACCCACGAATAGAATTTGAATGACAAGTTGGAAAATCTCTGTTTCTCTATGATATCACTCCTCTCAATGATCAATCCCTCTCCTGTTACCGGATCGACTTTGGTCTTCATTTTTGTTTCATTATCACTTAGCATAATATCCTCCTTCAGAGCCCACGATCCGGACTTTCCCATATCGCAAGATCTGATCTTCTTTTTAATACTGCTTTCGGTAACGCAATAACAGTTACAAGACAATTCACCAGCCAATAGATAGCCGGATACCATATCAACCATGGAATAATTTTATACATGGTTTTATCATATCTGCTGTCGATATAAACTCCACAAATCATTTGCAGCAAGCAAACCGAAGCCAATAATATACCGTTCCACTCCGGCACGATACTACGAACCGCCAGATACGGCGGCAGGGATATCACCCATCCAAGCAGCCAGATAACCGCTGTCATTCCCAGGCAATAACACCAGATCACACTGATGGAGTTTTCAATATACAGTGGCCAGATACGACGATCTCTCCAGTTAAAAAGACACTTAGAATACTTCAGTAATACTTCGTTTCCCCCCTGGGACCAGCGCAAACGTTGTCGCCAAATTCCTGACAACGTTTCGGGGACCAGTATCCAGCATAGAGCTCTGGCCTCATAACGAATATCCCAATGATCAAGCTGAAGTTTCCAGCTTACATCAATATCTTCCGTAACCATATTATTCGACCAAAATCCGACTCGTTCGAGGGCTCTCTTGCGAAATGCAACAATCACTCCGGATACAGTATATATTTTCCCCAGGATTCTTTGAGCACGTTTAATCATGCCTATTATGGTTGAATATTCGCCAACCTGAATTTTAGCCAGTATCGTAGTCCGGTTTCTAACTTTTGGATTACCGGTTATTGCCCCCACTCGCGGTGAAGACATAAAATGCCAGCAAAACCAGCGTAAGGCATCTCTATCCAATAACGCGTCAGCGTCAATTCCCACCAGAAACTCACCTTTACTGACAAGCGCGGCCATATTAAGAGCTGTTCCTTTTCCCTGATTTGTTTTCAGGGAAACAACCCGCAAAAACGAATACATTTTCTGGAGCCGTTCTAAAATATCTGCCGTTCTATCAGTACTGGCGTCATCAATGGCAATAACCTCATAATTCGGATAATCAAGATTTGCCAGATAAATCATGGTGTCCGCCAGACAGTCCTCCTCATTATGGCAAGGCACCAGAATCGAAAAGAACGGCGGGTCGTCCGGCAATTCAGGAAGCTGTTCAGCGTGCTTATCCCTGAGACGCTGAAACAGCATAGTCCCGAACATCCAGACAAACGCCATGGTTATCGGATAAAAATATACAAAACTAAGAATGTATTCCATCATTTTTTCCAATCCTCTTTTTCCGGAAAATCACGATCAGAAATCACTCGTGATATAATCTTTTGTTTGGGTTCATTCACCGTATAATCATCGGGATAGTAAGCAATGTTCCACGCCCCTGCTTCAAGCAGGATGTGCAGCCATCCGGCTACTTCCCGACTGGGAATCCATCTCTTCTTACTCCAGTTATATGACTGTACTTTGAATACAGTCTTTCTAATTCCATCCGGATATTTTGAGGCCGCTTGTACAAGTTTACGAAACCATTTTGCAGGATGCCGTATTTTTTCCATTTCCGGATATGACATAACCACAGTAAAATCATAATGTTCCAGGCATTTTTTATAATTCTGGGCAAACCATTCCTCGCTGAATGGTTCCGTCAAAACCGGGGCGTAAATCGTCCGGGCAAAAACTGCTTTCTGCCTCTGATAAAGCACCTTTGCCTTCAATTTATCCGTAAGTTCAAGTAATTTGTCCGTTTTTAATTCTGTCCATTTCTGCTTCTGTTCAGGGGTCATATCTTTAAACGCCACCAGCTTATTACCGGATATCTTAAAGAATTCCTGACGTCCCATATCGCTGTAATCTTCAAAGTCATTCAGGTATCCATCATCCTGAAAGATCACTCCGTCCACAGGGGCATTGGCAGCCATATCCTCGTATAGAGTTTCAAGTTTGGACACAGCTTCCGGAGAAAATGGAGAAAGCCGGTTCGTATACCAGGAAGCGGATATTCTAATCTTATTATCCTTGAATTCACGGATTCTAAGTTTTGAATTTTCCTCTTCATCCGGCAGTTTTATTGACAAGGTTGGCATCCAGGCATATACCAGAAAGCCCCGTATGCTAAGAGAACGCGCCACACGACTGAACAAGTCCGCCTTCATCGGCAGTACCCGGTTCGGAAAATATACCGAACTGATATTGCCGTCTGCCTTATCGTCACTGAAAGCCTGTAAGTATACCGTAGTGGGATTTATGCGGTAAATACGCTCTATCAATTTGTCTATATTTCTATTCTGCTCGTCCGTGTCTTCATCATATACAAGATCCAGGTCTACCTGAATTGCTTTTTCATGCATAGGATATTTATCCATAAAGTTCAGTTTAAACAGTCGCACGAACTCGTCGATTTTCACATTCTGCATAAGCATGTAGCGCGGAACAGACCGCATTCCCAGCTGTGCGACTCCATCATCAAGGGAGAAATTAAGCGTGTATCCAGCTTTTCGGGCTTCATCAACCACAGTTCCGGTATAAGCACCAAACGGCCATACAACTGCAACCGGAGCCTTTCCTGTATGTTTTTTAATTATCTTACGAGACTCAGAAAGATCCGAGTAAAGACGCTCTCGGTATTGTGCTTCAGATTCATACTCTCCGGTTTTCGGATTATATACTCTGCAAAGGAATGCCGGGGCAGTTCCTCCCTGCGGATTGATCTCCACAGCACGGTGACTGTTCAGTGAATGACTTGCGATGTCCACATACGGACTGTCTGACACCTCTTTTATCTGTTGCCAGGTCATCAACTTGCCGTACTCGCTTGATTGAGCGGGATCATCAATCCAGGAAGTAACAATTGCCAGCAACGCCGGTATTTTATAAAGTTTCAGCATAGGAAATACGTTCTTATAGAACGACTCATAGCCATCATCAAAAGTCAGCATCACCGCATTATCGGGAAGCGGTTTAATTCCAGCACGTGCGGCTAGAATATCTTTCACTCCAATAAAATGGCAGCCATGGTCACGCATGTACTCAATTTCCTTGACCCAAGTGAAAATATTTACAGCATAAATATCGTTCGTATTCCGGGTCGGAATATCATGATAACACAATACCATAAATTTATTATCCTTAATCGGAACAACCTTATTCAAAGGACGCGGAGCGACCGTGGGACTCTGGGTACTGCATCCGATAATCCCGATAACCAGCAATGATGTTATCAAAACAGTTTTAAAAACGGAAAATAAGTCCTGCATCAAATGACAATCCATATGTGCTGTCTCCATCATAGTTTCGAAGTGATCCGGTGGAACCGGCTAGAAAGCTGATCGTATCTGTAAGGATCCATTCAAATTCATACCGGATATAACCGGCAAAATTCGGTGAATAATTGGCTTCCAGCTGTAAGCCGGGAGCAATATACAGACGATCCGTAAATGATGATTCATAGTGTCTGTACCAAACGTGCTCTACATAGGGAATAACGTAGAGCATAATGTTATAACGGGGAGCGTAATAGTCATCTCCTATCACACTGTTCATAGCCAAAGACTGTTCAAATGCCAGCCGGGTTCTCCAATACGCACCAGTAGTTATCGCTTTGTCCTGACGTGCAACGATTTCCGTGACAATATTATTGTCACTCACAAACATCTGGCTGAAGTCAACGTATGAAAAGAAATCCTCGCTTTTGCGATAATTGATAACAACAGAATATTTCTGCGCCGAGCCATCATCAAGGAGAATTCCTCCGGGAGCGTCAAGGCTGTAGGAGTCGTAATTCCCGGTTATGGTTATATGGTCATCCGGGGAAAACTCAAATCCGGCCTTCCAGCCCGGTTCTTCGCCTTTATAATCAATCGTAAATCCCGCAGTCAATGTTAAGTCCCGATAGATTCTCCAGTCTACACCGGCACCGTTCCGGAATATATGACGAGACCCCGGTAGATCATCATTATCCAAATCACCTTTTTTTATATATTTCCATACAGACTCGACATATATAGTGCGGTTCGGATAAATCGGCTGGTCAAATCTTTGTGATAGAGTAAATCCATCCGATACCATCTTACTCAATGAAGAATCGAAATAGATTGATTCCGTACGCATTTTATCCAGTTCAAGAGTACGGTTTAACCTGGCAACCGACAAATCGGCCGGATACTGTTTTTTTAATCTGGCGGCTTCCGCCCTGGCCTCGCGCCACTGGTCATTTTCATTCATGGTATAACACAGGCCTATTCTTGCCTGACGATTATCCGGGTCCAGCGTATTAATCATTCTGAAATCTTTTTCAGCTCGGCGGGGCCAGCCGCGATAGTAATGTAAATAAGCCTCGGCATTAAGCACATCTATATTATTCGGGGCTTTTACTGATAGCTTACTCAAATAACGTTCTGCCTCTGCAAGCCGATCCTGAAACATCAGCACCCAAGCTCGTTCGACTGCAATCGAAAGCCTGTTCCAATTTGGTTTTCCCTGCCAGGTATATGGGGGGATTTTCTTTTCAAGCGTGTCAAGAACTTTTTCAGCCTTTTTGAAATCTTCCAGCTCTACGTAGCAATAATATATCGCGAATTGAAGCTCCACCCAGTCTGACTCTCCCGCCTTCGCCGCTCTCTGCTTTTCCTCTGCAATACGGTATATGCGTAAAGCTTTTTTTGCCTGCCTGAGATAAAGATATGCTTCGGCTGCCAGCTCGTCGATCCAGTACGGTGTTTTATCGCCGCATTTCAACATCTTCTCATAATCCTTCACAATCTGACGCATGGACTGACTCTGCTCACTGGCAATTATTCTGTCATAACTGCTCCTGACCCGTAATGCACTGGAACCAGCCATATCCGCATTATACAAATTACGTTTGAGCAGTCTCTGGGCCCTGGAAGTATCGCGCTGCTGAATTACGATTGATGCCCGGTCCGCAATGATTTGTTCATAAACCGGTTGGGATACGTGCTGATTATTCTCTTTAAGCATATCCAACGCCAATCCGGCCGCTCCAAGTGATGACAAAATACGATATTTCGCATCATTGGCGGGCTCCCCTCCTGGTAATTTACTGATTTTGTCATAACATTCGTAAGAACCGGTTAAATCATCGGTCGCTTCCAAGGACTCAGCATATGTATACAAAGCATCCACAGACTCAGGATTATATTTCAACGCTTCCTTTGCGTATTTTATGGCCTGTTCCCATTTTTTACGCCTTGCCATCACCCGGGCAAGACCAGCCAGCGCATTTACGGAATGCGGATTTAATTTAAGAGCATCATGATAAATCTTTTCTGCTTTATCGGTCTGTCCAACTTCATAATACGCATATCCCAGCAAAGCAGTATATTCCGCGTCTTTGTGTCCGATGATACGAAAATGATTTTCAATGAGCTTAAGCGCTTCCTGTTCCTTGCCCGCTTCGATCCTTGTACTGACTGCGCCTCGCAAGGCGGTCATATTATCCGGTTGAGAATCCAGAATCCGGTCATAAGTTTCAGCAGCCTTCATATATTTACCACAGGAACGATATGCCCCAGCTATTGCGTTGAGAACATAAACCGGACATTTATACCCTTCCGGCAGTTTATTATATATTTCGATTGCTTTTTCAGATTGCCGATCCCAGGCAAGTATAGTGGCATAATCGCACCTTAGAAGATGGTTATCCGGAGACTCCAGCATAAGTTGTCGCAATACGGCAAGAGCCCGACCAATATTTCCCCGCCTGGCAGTCATTACAGCAAAGTCTCTCAGCCCCTTGTTCAGCTCCTGTATCAGTTTTTCTTTTTCTGAGGGATACTCTACAACTCTTTGGGCAATGAACTTCTTCGCCTCATCTTCCGAGCCGGAATAAGCGAGAATCGAAACCAGCGCGATGGCCGAATCAGCATCAGAAGGATCTTTCTTAAGAAGTTCCGTATAGTATTTAACGGCATGATCCGTTTTGCGTATCTGACGATATGAGCCGGCTACCGAACTCAATACATAGGGAGGAAGCTTCATCCTTTGCCCGGGAGAAAGTTTTTCAAATATATCGATTGCCTGCTGATACTTTCCAGCCCATGATAAAACAATGACTTTATCTCCAATAACCAGCAATGAATTATCAGACACCACAAGGGCATGATCAAGAAGTTTCAGACTAGCACCATACTTTCCTTTTCTACCCAGCTGAATAGCTTTGTCCTGCATTGACCGTATCACCAGCGGCATATAGTCCGGTTTCAGCTTTTTATGCTGATCAAGAATCTTCAACGCCCCATTATAATCTTCTTTTCTCAAATAGCATTTTATTAATATTCCAAGAGCCGCACGATTGTCTTTGTGCTGAGCCAGCGATTCTCTTGCCAGTTTTTCCGCCTGCGCTGTTTTGCCCAGCTCAAAAGTGGATTTAGCCGCTTCAATTCTGACATAATAGGGTAAATCAATAGTATTATCAATTTGTTTGAAGATATCATCTGCCAGCTGGTATTTTCCCGCCCATGAGGCCGCTGCAAGGCGGTCATAATTTATTTTCGCTATCTCTCCGGCAGATCCTTCCAGTTTCAAAGCCTTGTCAAACATAACATTGGCCTGATCATATTTTCCTGCCCTGGCAAGCCGGACCCCTTCCATTCGAAAAGCACTCTGTAAGTCGGCGGACATCTGTGTTTTGTCTTTCGGAGACTTCTGCATGAATTTCTCTGCCTCTGAAAGCTTTTTCATAGACAGAAGATTTGCGAAAAACAATTGTCTGACCACCGGTTTGATATTTGTAGAAGCCATATAACGTTTCAGAATATCATTCGATTTCTGATACTGTTTGTCCTCACGAAACATCCGGGCAACTTCCACGCCGGCGTATTCCGGAATATCCGCATTCACCGGAACAAGTTTATACAAATGGAGGGCATCCTTATTTTTTCCGGCCCATACGCAGTTGACAATACGATCGTAAAGAATTGAAACCGGCTTGCCACTGTCCAGCCAAGCCTGCTTTAACGACTTCTCCGCCTTGACATAATGTCCTTTCCTGGCAAGATATACACCGTATAGGTGCATTACACGATTTTTCTCAGAATCCGATTCGGCCAAATTAAAGGCTTTTGCAGCTTGACCCATCGCAATATAGGAAGAAATAAGCATGTCTTTAAGACCCTTATCCCCTTCGGTATTGTCTTTCAGAAATGCGATAGCCTGCCGGTAATGCTTATTATGATACATAATCTGACCAACAAGCTGTCGGACAGATTCACTTAAATAGTAATCTTTCGGTATTTTTTTTCGGTATAATTCCAGAGCAGCTTTATACCGTCCGGCCATTACAAGTATGGCAAGCTTATCACAACGAACCAAAGATTTGTCTCTGGTCTCATTTTTGATAGCCCGGTCTATCAGTTTAAGTGCTTTTGAATAGTTCCCCTCTCTGGCTTCGAAAAGAGCTTTCTTCCGCTGAACATCAACAGAATTATTCAAAACTTGATCGACGAAGTCGGCTTTAATTGTACAAAATATAAAAAATACAAGCAGTACAAAGGTTCTTTTTAACATTGGTATCACCCGATCCCCCAACAGCAAAAAAGTAAATAATTAACTACTGCCCTGAATCAATAAGGGTATTCTAATTAGTCAAAAACGAAGAATGCCCCCTACTGCACAGAAAACTGTAATAATTATTGTTTTCTTATTAAGTATACCGCAACCCCCAAAAAAAAGCGATACTCCAAGTAAATAATTATAAATCATTTAAAATAAAAAATCAAGAGATTCCTAAAATTATATCAAAAACTGTTCTCTTTATCGAATTTGCAGTGTTTTAGTAGTCTTTCATAGGCAATATTTTCTACTGCATTGTAAAAATAAATTGTTTCCCATATCTAATCTATAGTATTTTGATAGACAATACTCACCGCCACATTGTATTTTTAAAGAACATTTATATCAGGGAAAAACAGCCTGATTAGAAAGAATTACTTCTGTTCCAGCGTCCGTTTATGAGGCTTTAAATGCAAGTCTAGATTCTGCGGAGCATACAAAGCGGTAACTTTTTCTTCTTCTTTTTCTTCGTCTTCATTGCTTTCGCTCAATGCCACCGTAGAATCCTCATTAAACTCCACATCAATATTCGCAACATTTTTGAGTTGTTCGATATCAGCGGTTTTTGTCATATAATACTTTGCCATGTAGTGGGAGTTACATTCGCCAAGGGGTTTTCTGCGGTCCGCTCCGCGAAATTTAATAAAGTTATACCGGTTCCAGTAAAACATGAACAGGAATATACCGGAAAGAATCAATATACCAGAGAAAAAGAATTCAAAATTATTCCAGCCATGCATATCAACCATCTGGAAAAAAGAAATTCTTATTCCAAGGTACCACAAAATAAGCATCACGACAGACCGCAGTAAATAAATCCAGCAGAACCAGGAGTAGAATTTAAATGACAAGTTGGAAAAGCGCTTTTTTTTCATAATATCGCTTTTCTCAATGATCAATCCCTCATCGGTCAAGGGATTTACATTTCCCTGAAGTTTTTTATTTTTGTCATCAGTCATAATATGCTTCTCTTATATTCCGCGATCCGGACTTTCCCAGACCGCCAGAGCTGATTTTTTCTTGAATACCGCTTTGGGCATAGCGATTACGGTGACAAGGCAGTTTACCAGCCAGTAAATAGCGGGATACCATATCAACCATGGAATAATCTTATACATCGTTTTATCATACTTACTATCCACACAAACACCACATATCATCTGAAGCAAACAAACTGTTGCCAGCAATATCCCATTCCATTCAGGAACAATACTGCGTACCGCCAGATACGGAGGCAGCGGAACAATCCATCCGAGTAGCCAGATAACGGTTGTCATAGCCAGACAGTAACACCAGATTACGCTGATTGAGCTTTCCAGGTACAACGGCCAAATGCGGCGATCCTGCCAGTTAAATAAACATCTTGAATATTTCAGTAATACTTCGTTCCCGCCCTGAGCCCAACGCAACCGCTGCCGCCAAATACCGCTCAAAGTCTCAGGAACAAGTATCCAGCACAAAGCTCTGGCTTCATAACGGATATCCCAGTGATCAAGCTGAAGCTTCCAACTGACGCCGATATCTTCCGTAACCATATTGTTTGACCAGAATCCTACACGTTCAAGGGCCTTCTTGCGGAATGCAACAATTACCCCGGAAACGGTATAAATCTTACCCAGAATCCTTTGGGCACGTTTGATCATACCGATAATCGTAGAATACTCGCCTACCTGAATTTTTGCAAGAATCGTTGTACGATTCCGAACTTTGGGATTTCCAGTGATCGCGCCAACTCTGGGCGAAGACTGGAAATGCCACAGAAACCAGCGCAACGCGTTTTTATCCAGCAGTGCGTCAGCATCAATTCCGACAAGATACTCTCCTTTGCTGACCAGTGCGGCCATATTAAGTCCAGTCCCTTTGCCCTGGTTTGATTTTAAGGTAACAACCCGCAAAAACGGAAATTGTGCTTGAAGCTGCTTTAAAATGATACCGGTTTTATCCGTACTGGCATCATCAATTGCGATAACCTCATAATTCGGGTAATTCAAATTCGCCAGGTACAACATGGTATCCACCAGGCAGGCTTCCTCATTATGGCAGGGAACCAGAATCGAAAACATCGGCGGATCTTCCGGCAGTTCGGGCAGCTGATCCGCGTTCTTATCTCTAAGCCGCTGAAAAAGCAATGTACCGAACATCCAGATAAACGCCATGGTTATCGGATAAAAATATACAAAACTAAGGATGTAATCCATTTTCTTTCCAGTCCTTTCTTTCCGGGAAATCACGTACTGAAATCACTCGGGATATAACTTTCAATTTGGGTTCGTTAACCGTATAGTCATCCGGATAGTACGCAATGTTCCACGCTCCTGCCTCTATCAGGGTACGCAGCCATCCGGCGACTTCCCTGCTGGGAAGCCATTTTTTCTTTTTCCAGTTGTAAGTCTGTACCTTAAATACAGTCTTTTTTATTCCATCAGGATATTTTCCGGCAGCTTGTACAAGCTTACGAAACCACTTATCGGAATATTTTATCTGTTCCATTTCCGGGTACGACATCACCACGGTGAAATCATAATTTTTCAAACACTTCTCATAGTTCTGGGCAAACCATTCTTCGCTAAAAGGTTTCGTCAAAACCGGAGCATAAATCGTTCGGGCAAAAAGTGCGGTCGGACGGTAATAACGTACCTTCTTTTTCAACTTCTCTGTAAGATCAATTAATGTATCCGTCTTCAAGTCGGTCCATTTATCCTTCTGTTCAGGAGTCAAATCTTTAAACGGAACCAGTTTGCCCCCCGATATTTTCAGAAAAGCTTCACGTCCTGCGTTACTGTAATCCTCAAAATCGTTAAGATAACCATCATCCTGAAATATGACCCCGGCAACCGGAGCGTTTGCGGCCATATCCTCATACAAAGTCTCAAGTTTCTTCACGGCTTCCGGCGAAAACGGCGAAAGTCGATTGGTATACCAGGAATGCGAAAACTGAATCTTGTTGTTCTTGAACTCACGAATTCGGAGTTTTGAATTCTCTTTCTCATCTGGTAGTTTTATCGCTAAAGTCGGCATCCAGGCATAAACCTGAATTCCACGTATACTGATAGAACGCGCTACCCGGCAAAACAGGTCTGCTTTCATCGGCAGAACACGGTTCGGAAAATAAACTGAGCCAATATTTCCGTTTGCCTTGTCATCGCTGAATGCCTGCAAAAATACCGTGCTGGGCATAATGTTATAAATACGTTCAATAACTTTGTCAATATTCCGATTCTGGATATTCACATCAGGATCATATACCAGATCCAGGTCAACCTGAACCGCTTTCATCGGCGTGACCCGGTCTGACAAACAAACCCAGCCACTGTCGCTATTTGCATTATCATTGAGACTCTCGCCTCCGCCAGCGAAATACCGATAACCGTGACCCGAGGGCTTCTCATCAAAATCATCTTCGTCAAACTCTGCTTGATCAGATTTCTTATGACTTGGATATTTCGGAAGAAAATTCATTTTGAAGCTTCGGGCAAACTCTGCAATTCCTACATTCTGAGTCAGCATATGACGTGGAAGAGTCTCCATATCGACTTGAGCTGCACCGTCATCAAGCGTAAAATTAAGTATAAACCCAGCTTTTTTCGCTTCTTCAAGAGCAATTCCGGTGTAAGCGCCATATGGCCAGACAATGGCAGCCGGAGCCTTGCCTGTATGCCTGGCGATTTCTTCTCTGGACTGCGAAAAATCCATAAATAACCGTTTGCGGTATTCGGCTTCAGTTTCATACGTTCCAGACTTAGGATCATATATTTTACAGTAAATAGCCGGTCCCGTACCTCCCTGCGGATTAATAACCACAGCCTTATGACTGTTTGCGGAGTGGCTGGCAATCGAAATCAGTCCACTATCTGACACCTCTTTAATCTGTTTCCAGGTCATCAGTTTTCCATATTTTTTTGCCTCTTCCGGTTTATCAATCCAGGAGGTGACCACCGCCAACATCGCCGGTATTTTGTATAACTTTAAGATTGGAAACGCATTCATGTAGAAATCTTCATAAGCATCATCAAAAGTCAGCATCACTGCGTTTTCAGGAAGCGGATTTCCTCCTTCCCGGGCTGTCAGAACATCTTTAAGTCCGACAAAATGATACCCATGATCGCGCATATATTCGATTTCTTTGATCAGCGTAAAAATATTCACAGCATATATACTGCTGGTGTTCCGGGTCGGAATCTCATGATAACAAAGAATCATAAACCGGTTATGACTCAGCTGAGAGTAAGTATTTTCCGGACGCGGAGGAATCACAGGACTTGCAGTATTGCATCCTGTTAATCCGCCTGCCAGCAAAATGATCATCAAAGCTGCTTTAAAAACGGAAAATAATACTTGCATCAAACGATAAGCCATCAGTGCATTCTCCATCATAGTTGCGAAGGGACCCTGTCGCGCCGGCCTGAAAACTAACTATATCATTCAGGGCCCATTCCAGTTCATACCGAATATAACCGGCAAAGTTCGGCGCATATTCCGCTTCAATTTGTAATCCGGGAGCAATAGACAAGCGATCAACCACAGAAGTTTCATAATGTCTGTACCAAACATGCTCAACAGACGGAATAATATTAAGCATCACATTATAAGTCGGAGCATAATAGTCAACATCCTGAGAGCTGTTCAATGACAGCGATTGTGTAAACGCCAACCGGGTTTTCCAATAAGCGCCGGTTGTTATTGCCTTATCCTGCCGCGCGGATATTTCTGTAACCATATTTTTATCACTCACAAACATCTGGCTGAATCCGACCGAGGAATTGAAATCCTCGCTTTGCCGGTAATCCACTCCAACGGAATACCTTTGCGCCCAGCCGTCATCGAGCAGAATCGCTCCTGGAGCATTCAACGAATAGGATTCATATTCACCATATATCGATATATGATCATCGGGAGTAAACTTGAACCCTGCAGTTCCACCAGGATGTTCTGCCTTATAATCAAGAGAAAAACCACCAGACAAAGTTAAGTCCCGATAGATTCTCCAATTAACTCCGACCTCATTACGAAAAACATTGAGAGTGTCGGGAAGCTCATCGTTATCAAGTTCACCTTTTTTGATATACTTCCATGTTGATTCCACATAAACGCTGCGGTTCGGGAAAATCGGCTGGTTAAACCTCTGTGACAATGAAAAGCCATCCGAGACCATACTGCTCAACGATGAATTGAAATAGATGGCTTCGGTCCGCATGGTTTCAAGCTCCAGCGAACGCTGCAATTTGGCAACTCCCTGATCTGTCGGATACTTTTTCTGCAGCCTGTCGGCCTCTTTTCTGGCTTTGCGCCACTGGTCGTTCTCATTCATGGTATAGCATAAGCCGATCCTGGCGGAACGGTCGTTTGGATACATATTGACAAGCATCCTGAAATCTTTCTCGGCACGACGGGGCCATCCCCGATAATAATGCAGATAAGCTTCGGCATTCAGAATCTCTTCACTGCCGGGAGCAGCGTCCAGTAGCTTCTGGAGATAAGCTTCGGCCTCAGCAAGCCTGTCCTGAAACATCAACCACCAAGCCCACTCAATCTCTACAGAAAGCCTGCTCCAGTTAGGCTTCCGCTGCCAGGTATAAGGAGGAATCTTCTTTTCGAGCTGCTCCAGTATTTTTCCTGCTTTTTTATAATCCCCAAGTTCAACATAACAGTAATACATGGAAAGCTGCAGTTCTGTCCAATCATTCCCCTCGACTTTCCCCGCACGCTCTTTTTCCTCGGCAATTTGATAAACATGCAAAGCTTTTTCCGGCTGGCGCAGGTAGATATAGGCTTCCGCTGCCAGTGTATCAACCCAATAGGGTGTTTTTTCCCCCGTTGTCAGCATCTTCTCATATTCCGCCACAATCTGCCGCATTGAACGTATCTGACTTTGGGCTATAATGCTGTCGTAACTGCTTCTGAGTCTCAAAGCTCTGGAGCCGAATTTTTCCGCGTCATAAAGATTATGTTTCAACAGCTTTTGAGCTCTGGATGTATCGCGCTGCTGAACAGCGATCGAAGCATGATCAGCTAATAACTTCTCATAAACCGGACGGGACACTTTCTTCCGGGATTTCTTAAGCATATCCAAAGCCAGTCCGGTTGCTCCAAGGGAAGACAACAAGCGATACTTCGCATTGATGGCGGCTCCGCCGCCGGGCAGTTTACTGATTCGGTCATAACACTCATATGCGCCGGTAAGATCATCGACCGCCTCTTTGGCTTCTGCCAGTATGTACAGGGCGGGAATCGCATCAGGCTTAATTTTTACTGCCATTTTTGCATATTTAATTGCTTGTTTCCATTTTTTTTGTTTGGACATTATTGTTGCCAGTCCGTCCAGCACCTCAAGCGAATGGGGATTCTGTTTCAGAGCGACAAGATAAGTCTTTTCCGCCTTAGCGATCTGACCAGCTTCATAATACGCATATCCTAACAGGGCGGTATATTCCGCGTCCTCACTCCCCATCAAACGGTTCTGTTGTTCGATAAGAGCAAGAGCCTCCTTTTCGTGTCCGGCTTCAATCCTTGATCTTACGGCCCCGCGTAAAGCATCAAGATTATCCGGTTCACGCTTCAGTATTTGATCATAAATATCCGCAGCCTTCATATACGCACCGCTGGAACGATATGCTCCGGCAATAGCGTCCAATACATATACAGGAGCGTTGTAACCTTCCGACAAACCATTGAACACATCAATTGATTTTTTAAACTGCCGGTTCCAGGCAAGAATGGTGGCATAGTCACACCTGACCTGCTGGTCATCCGGAAACTCCTTGAGTAGCTGTCTCAGTACGGCAAGCGCCCGTTCCGTATTGCCTCGCCGGGCCGTCATAACGGCAAAGTTCCTTAAACCTGCCGCCATTTCCTTGTGTAAAGTCTCCTTCTCTTCCGGATGTGCGGCCGTCCTTTTCGCGATAAATTTACTCAACTCTTTTTCTGCCCCGGAATAAGCCAGAAGCGAAGCCAGAGCTCTTGCGGCATCAGTATTTGAAGGATCTTTTTTAAGAACTTTTGAGTAATATTTCAAAGCATCTGAAGATTTACTCAACTGACGATATGATCCAGCGACTGTGCTGAGTACGAAAGGTGGAAGTTTTAGCCTCTGTTCTGGAGAAAGTTTTTCAAACGCATCAACTGCCTGCTGATGTTTTCCAGCCCAGGATAAAACAGCCACTTTATCACCGATCACATTAGTTGAATTCCCGGATAACTTTATGGCATGGTCAAGAAGCTTCAGACTGGCTTTGTAATCACCTTCTCTGCCGAGCTTCGAAGCCTTATCCTGCATGATCTTTACAACTTGCGGCAAATAATCCGGTTTCAACTTACTGTCCCGGTCCAGAATACTCAATGCTTTTTCGTAGTCTTGATTTTTGATATAACACTTAACCAGGATTTCCAGCGCGGCCTTACTGTTCTTATTCTGAGCGAGAGCTTCTTTCGCCAGCTTTTCGGCCTGCGCGGTATTTCCCATAGCAAAAAAGGATCTTGCCGCTTCTATCCTGGCATAATACGGCACATCTTTTTTATTCTTGATATCATCAAAAATTTTATCCGCCTGATTATATTTTCCGGCCCATGCCGCCGTGGTAAGACGATCATATTCTATTTCAGCCGTTTCTTTCGCTGACCCTTTCAGCTTCAAAGCATTTTCCAGCATAGCATTAGCCTGATTATATTTTCCGGTCCGGGCCAACCTGACACCTTCGTCATGCATTGCCCGCTGCAAGTCTGCCGTCATCTGCTTCTGGTCTTCAGAATACTTCTTTATAAAATTTTTCGCATCCGAAAGTTTATTCATAGATAAAAGATTAGCAAAAAATAATTGCCGGACCGCCGGATTTCGAGCAGCGGAAGCCATATAGCGCTGCAACATTTTATTTGACTCCTGATAATGCTTCTCCTTGCGAAGAGAGCGGGCAATCTCAACTCCGGCATACTCCGGTATATCCGCTTTCGCAGGAACCAGTTTGTACAAATTGAGAGCCGCCTTATTTTTCCCGGCCCAGGCAAAATTAACAATGCGGTCATACAGGATCGGAAGTGGTTTTCCACCATCGTTCCAGGCCTTTCTTAACACTTTTTCAGCCTCAATATATTTTCCTTTTCTGGCAAGAAAAACTCCATACAGATACATAACATGATTTTTTGCCGCAACTGACTTTGCTAACTCCAGAGCTTTATTCAATTGGTCGGAAGCCACATAGGAGCTAACAAGCATATCTTCGAGTCCCTTATCGCTGCCGGTATTATCCTCAAGAAAAGAGATAGCCTCTCGATAACGCTTGTTATGGTACATAATCTTACCAAGGATTTGTCGCGTTGAAGCGCTAAAATGATATCCTTTTGATATCTTATTAAGATAAAGATCAAGAGCTGTTTTATATTTTCCTGCCATGGAGAGAATGGCAAGCTTATCACAGCGTATCAAATTTTTATCTCTGGATTCTTCTTTTATTGCTTCATTTATTAATTCAAGCGCCTTTGAATAGTTACCTTGTCTAGCGGCATACAACGCTTTCTTCCGTTGCACGTCAACAGAATTATTCAATACCTGATCAATAAAGTCACCTTTCGCAATGTAAAAAAAGAAGAATATAACAATTAGAAAAATTCTTTTTGACATCTTTTTATTGCATCTCCCATGATAATCATGGGATTACTTCTTTATACTGAAATTACTATATCTTTCTAATTTAATCTTTCTTCAAGTAAAAAACAATACCTAAAAATGGAAAAATCAATAATTGTTACTATTTTCATATAGATTTCACAGCTATAATTCAAACATATGCTTAACAATAGAAAAATACGAGAAAACAATGGATGCAAGCAACACTGTTCACCCGAAAAAAATACCGCCCCCCGTTATTAATTACATGAATTGTGTCTGAACCGCTTTTCTGAACCGCTTTTCTGAAGCGGAAAAAAATTAAATTCATTAGAAATCAGTTTCGCTTACACTATATTGTAACAATTGTTTATACTTGTTATTATGGAGTTTTAAAATTTTATGAATAATCTGCCGAGAACTACGCCGGAAAGTGTCGGAATCAGCTCCGAAACTCTCATCCGCCTGATGGAACGCCTCAAAAAACTTGATTCATTAAACAGCGTCATGATTATGCGCGACGGCAAAGTATGCCTGGAAGGCTGGTGGGAACCGTATCGTCAGCAAATGCCTCACATGCTGTTTTCCCTCAGCAAAAGTTTCACTTCCGCCGCGATCGGAATGGCTCAGGAAGAAAAGTTGCTGAATGTTTCTGACAAACTGGTCAAATTCTTTCCGGAATATGATTCAGACATCACCGATGATCAGATGAAAAACGTTACTCTGCATCACCTGCTAAGCATGACGTCGGGCCATGAAAGTTGCGCAAAGCTCCATATGGAAGCCGACCCGGAGCAGAATTATGTCCGTGGCTTTCTAGCGTCAAAACTGAAATTCTCTCCCGGAGAACGCTTTGCATATAACTCGGCGGCAACCTATATGCTGGCGGCAATCATCAAAAAACTCACCGGTCTGAATGTCCGCGAATACCTGATGCCGCGCCTCTTTATTCCTCTGGGGATAGCTCCCGGCATCTGGGAATCATGTCCGATGGGAATCAACTACGGCGGCTGGGGACTGTACCTGAAAACCGAAGATATCGCGAAATTTGCCAATCTCCTCCTGAACAACGGCTGTCACGATGGCAGACAACTGATTCCTGCCGACTATCTGGCGGAAGCCACTAAAATACAGTCCGATAACTCTATGAATGCGGCACCCGATTGGAAACAGGGATACGGATATCAGTTCTGGATGTCGCAGCATGGTTACCGCGGCGATGGTGCCAGCGGACAGTATGCAATTGTGGTCAAAGAAAAAAATCTGGCAATTGCTGTAACTTCCTGTATTGAAAACATGCAGGATATCCTTACCGCATTCTGGGAAGAACTTATTCCGAATCTGGAAGAAACTCCGCTATCGGAACAACCGGAAACCCACCGTATCCTGTGCGACCTCATGGCTGACCTGACCATGCCGACTGCCGAAGGAACACTCAGTGGACCGGCAAACAATCAAATTTTTGAATTCAAATCCAATGAAGCCGGAATCAATTCGTGTTCTGTTGAATTCGGAGAAAACGAATGCGCCCTGACTTTTTTCACTGAAAATGGAATTGAACAATTGCGCGCCGGTTTCGGAAGCCACCGTATTTCAGTACTGCAATTAACCGACGTAATCCCGCATCCGACCGCGGCTAGCGCGGCATGGGTCGGCAACAATATTCTTGAAATACAGGCATTCTGTGTGGATGGCACTTTTCGCGACGCCTATACCATTGACTTCAACAATCAGGAACAGCCGCTAAACAGAGCCAGCCGCTGTTCCACTTTTCGTCGGACATTGCCGGAATTGATAACAATCTGATTTCTCTTATATCAGTCTTTAAAAAGCCTGACGGGACAGAGTTCAACTTTTGTCCCGGATTTACGGGGCGTATACAGATCAATGGCAAATAATGAGACCTGATGATCGTGTCCGCCCCACTGCTTGGCAGCCGGACTGGTTCCATGCTTCCAGGCAGTCTCTTCAAGATTGATATTATAAAAGTTCCAGCCGTTTTCGGTCCTCTCCGGTTTCAGCCGGGCACTGGTACCGTTTTCTCCGTTGGGCGCAAAATATAATACTTTTATTTTCAAAGGATCAGATGCCTTCAGGGCAAACGAGAGATGCTTCCATTTCTTTGCGTCAATAATCTTGTCATGCTGATTCAAGGCCAGCCAGCCGTGTCCTCTCGTCATGGTAAATTTGCACGCACCTGTCTGTTGAACAATTCCTTTCAGCGCAACGGCCTTACCAACATCGTTCCCGGAAGTAAAATTCCATGGAGCGTTTAATACGGATTCACTGTATTCAACATATTTTTCCCTGGAAATGCCCAGAATAATCGGTACACTCCACCCCATGCTTTGAATCGTAATATCACGAACTTCTTTTGCCGGATATGGATTATCCCAGGACATCAGGTAGAAACCGAAAGGAGCTCTGACAACCGGATGAGTTCCACGCCATACCGCAATCGCGTTTTTCAGGTCACTTGGGGCATACCAGTCGCCAACGTCTTTACCTCCGATGATCGGAATAACCGCTTTCGTGCCGTCCGTGTAATTCACCACATATTCAAACAGTTTCTTTCCGGCATTCAGATACCATGCCGCATGCAGAAAAAACAGGCGGCGGCATCTTTCGTTAACCCTTACGGTTTTCTTTTCGGGAAAGTCAGGACACTTTTTGCCTTTGAGGATAATTACCGATCTGTCGTTGTTTGACTCCGGTTGAATGATCTCAAACGGAATATTCATATAAGCCTGCTCTCCAACCGGAGCATGGCGAAAATCGTTTACCCCTTTATCGGTCCATCCGCCTTTACCGTCATCCGGCTTCTCGTCCTTCAATCCGCGGTTAACCACTTTCCGCAAGTCAATTACGCTGCAATCTTTGCCGGAAATCGAACGAAGAAAACTCCGGAATCCGGATTCTTCTTTTACCGCCAGGGGCTTTACATCATTATTAACTTTACTTCCAAGAAAATAATTGATCAGGTTATGCAGATATACCGTTGCGCTCGAATCAATATTATAACGTTCCAGCGCTCGTACCTGACTGACCATGCAGCCACCTTTATCAATATTTGACTCATATACCAGTCCAGCAACGGGATTCTGCCGCGAACACGTAATCCCGGCGGCAAGGATATTACGTTCAAATGGATAGATCAATGCATCGCCAACCACTCCGTTAGCACCGTTCAGCGTCATAAAATTATTAACAGACAGTCCTTTGAACAACGGATGCTCACGCAACACAGGTTCCATCAACAAACTGACATTATCAAATTCTTTACTGTTTTTCGAGACTTTATATCCCTGCATAATCCATTCAAGCGAAGCCGAAAACGGCACCTCAGTGATCAGCAGCCTGCCGCCCTGTTTCACCCACTGTCGAATCAAGCCGCCCGCGGATATGACCTTGTTCCAACCGGCTTTTGTGGTAGCATGAATAATCAAACGAGTATAACCGGAAAGTTTTCCGGGACTATCGATGGAAGTATATTTCACGCTTTTGCCAATGAGGTCTTTCAGTGCCGATGAATCCGGTTCAAAGATCGCCACCTTCTCTTTCGAGGCGCTGACAGCGGGAATATCTTTGGGATTCACAATATTCAAATCGTAATAGTTATGGGAAATTTTGCGTCCGTCTTTTGTTACTTCCATTTCCAACTTATAATTTCCGGTCAATACGCTTTGCGGAATATCAATAGCAGCTTTGAACAGGGTTTTGTCCTGATTTTCCGGGAGTTTTACCGCAACCGTATTCTCGCTCAACGTCTGTGCTCCGGACACTACACGCAAAGTAACATCGGTATCCATGGCCTTAAGTGAATCTTTAATCACGACACCGTCAAATTCCATCCTGCGTCCGGCAAACTGGTTCGGCGGAAACAATACCGCGCCGACAAATACCGGAGAAGTTACAATCGGATAGTCGCCGAAAATGATATTTCGCTTGTTCCACCACGGATGAAAACCTTGTATACGGGTTTCCTGTCTGAATTGTTCCAGAGCCTTTTTCGCGATGGAATTCAAGATAAACATACCGTTGTTTTTCCAAGCAAGAAAATGCCGCAATCCCATAAAACTTAAATCAATATATTTATTTTTCCTGGATAATTTAATGTATTCATCCACATTGATTTTTTTATCAAACGGAATTTTCTTCGAAGGTTTACCAAACCCCAGATGCAGGCATTCAAATGCAGCCGCGGGACGGTCCAGCTTGCCGTAAATATTTTTCAGGTCCTTGAAGTAGCGGATAAAATCAACTTGAGCATAAGTATATGGGATTTTGGACACAAGATCATATAGATGGGCATCCCAGAAATCTGTTTTTACCCGAATCGTCGGAATCCCGAAAGAGTGAATCCCGGAATCGGCACTCATCGGACGGTTCTGTTTGTCCAGCGGCTTCATCGCGGTATAAATTTCATTAAGCTCGTCCACCGTTGAATCGGTCCAAACCTCGTTGGTTAAAGACCAGATCACGCACGACGGATGGTTATAATCGCGGTACAACCTGGCTTTCCATTCATAAAGCACATTGTCCATAAATTCTTTTCTGGCAACCTGACTTTTAAACACCAGATCATTAAACACCCGGTGAAACATCGGAAACTCACTGATGACCAGCATGCCCTCTTCATCCGCCATCGCCAACATCCGGTGAGAATCCGCGCCCGCCATATGATAACGTATCGCGTTGGCTCCCTGATGCTTCTGCCGACGCATATCATCTCGGGATTTCTTGTTATCCGATGCAAAACGCTCCCACGAGCCTGCGGTAAGGATATTGCCGCAATAAATACGTACTCGTTCTCCATTTAGAAAAAATTTGTCGCCTTTAGCGTGAAAACTGCGGTAACCGAAACGATCCCGGTAACAACAGACCACTTTCCCGGTACTTTTACTTTTCAGGATGATGTAAGTTTCATAGAGATAAGGTTTATCAGAAGTCCAGAGTTTAAGTTGATCGCCACTAAATTTCAACGACAACTTACTGGAACCTCTTTTCAGATTACAATTTCCCAACGGGAACTCTTTTATTTCTGTAAACTTGGGATAAAGTCCCTCTTTCAGAACCGCCACCGCATCACATTTAACGGCACTTCCGATATTATTTACCGTAAGTTCCAAGTCAACGGATTTGCCTTTCAGATCAGGGTTGATCAGACACCGGTCCACACTCACCGGCGGAAGTGCTTCGAGCGTCACGCTACCGGTTATGCCGCCGGGGTTGGAGGCGGGAAAAAACATCTTTCCATAGGTATGCCGGGGCGGATTTTCCCCGAAGTCATTATATACCCACATACGAATGGTATTTGGCTGGTCAAACTTCACCAGTTTGGTAATGTCCAATTTAAAGCCGGTAAAACTGCCTTTATTACTGCCGGCATTCTGTCCGTTCACCCAGATATGGGATTCCCACGACACAGCACCAAAATTCAGGAAAATCCTTGAACCTTTCAGGCTCGACGGCACTGTAAAAGTTTTCGAAAACCAGCCCTGCACATAAGTTGGATGTCCATTGTAATGATACATCTTATATTTTTTCTTCGGATCGGGATACGTATCGGGAAACAGTTTATGCCAGCTGTTATGGGGCACTTCAATATCTTTCCAGTTATCCGAACTAACTTCCGGTTTCCAGTTATCTGATTTTTCAGCTTTGGAAACAGTCGGCAACACTGATGACTTTGTTAGCGGCGTAACCTTCCAGGCACCATCCAGCGAGCTTACAACTTTGGTCTCCGTCGGCTTACTTGAACTTACATCGTAATTAATATTATCACCGCTCCAGGAATTCGCCAAAGCAGTAATCCCCACAGCCAGTAAAGCTGTAACAAGCTTGAATTTCACAAGTTTTCTCCTAAAAAATTATAATGGGTATAAAGCCGGAATCATATAATCCCGGCACATTTGTTTTGCGCTTCCGTAAGGAGCTCTATACGAATTAGAAGTAATAATTAATTCCGCTGGAATATGGATAATAGCCAGTATACTCATTGGCATTGCGCCAGGCTACATGACTGTCAATATAGAGTGTATTGAATCCTTGCCATTGGGTTTTCCCGAATGGATGGTTAAAACCATTGCCGTTCATGGCATTCAAGTCAGTCATCAATTCAGGCCACCGGGCTTTTATGTCGGTAATTTTCTTGGGAAAATACGTACCCCAGCGATATGGCAAGTATTGATAACTCAGCCAGTTGTTTGCCCCGCCCGGATTTGGACTCCAGGTCGTTCCGGTTGAACCATAGGGACGACTCGGACAGAAAAATATTTTAGGATTTTTCAGGTAATCCTCATTGTAAAGTCCTTCGACAAGCCCATCGGCCATCGGGTAATGCCCCCATTGCACTGCTGTAGGAAACCAGCGTTTGTAATCATCCGCATACATGACTAGAGATTGTCCTATTTGCTTCAAGTTACTGGTACATTTAATACGTTTTGCCTGCTCCCGGGCTTTGTTGAGCGCAGGCAACAACATTGAAGCAAGGATCGCGATAATCGCAATCACCACGAGGAGCTCGATAAGTGTGAATTTTAATTTTCTCATGTTCTTTCCCCTTTGTCTGTTATTATTTTTTATCTTTCACTGAACTTCTTTCTATAATCTGAGGTTCCAATATGACCTTGGATGCTGCACTGACCTCGTTTTCATATACCATTTCAAACGCCTTTCGACTCATTTCCCGAAGCGGCTGCTGAACAACAGTTAGACCGTAAAGTTCGCTAACGTCCTGCAGATTGTCATAGCTTATAATTGAAAGGTCATCAGGAATTTTCAGATCCATTTCATTAATAACTTTCATGACCGGAAGCTGATAGTTACCGTTAGCCAGAAAGATCGCGTCAGGACGGGTTTCCGAGTTAAGCAGCTCGGGAAGCAGCTTATTCAAATCCTCCACATAATCGACAGGATCAAGCCGTAATGGGCCCAGTTCAGGTACAAGATCATGTTTTGAATAACCGTTAAGGAAACCGTTGTAACGATCCCGGTCCATACTGTTATCATGACCACTGCCCACATATAATATTTTTCGCAAGCCACGCTCAAACAGATATTCCACCGCCATTTCAGCACCGGCCGCATGATCGTTACAAATAAAACCGATTCCCGGATAATCTATATGACGGTTTATCGCAATCACACGTTTATCACTGTCTGTTAAATTCTTCATTGCCTGGATTTCTTCGTCTTCCGGGGAAATCCAAACGGAAACCGTTTCCGGTAACTCTAACAGCTGATGTTCGAGCTTATCGCTGTAAATCTGAATTCCAACCTGACAATCATGCTGACCCAAGCCGCCAATAAGACCTTCGATAATACGTCCGGTATAGCTGTCGCCTTTCCACATCTTCCAGTCATGACGAATCACAACCTTTACAGTTTCAACCGTTTTCAAATCAATATCGGCATTACTTTTCAGGAAAGTACCTTTTCCCGGACGCCGCGCGATCATATCATTCTCAATAAAATAACTGAGCGCTTTCTGAATTGTCGGACGGCTGACATTATACAAACTGCACAGTTTACGCTCGGAAGGAAAACGAAATCCCGGATTGCTTCTGGCCTTTTCAAGAAGTTCTTCTCGAATCTGCAGGTATAACGGCTTTACCGATTCTTTGTCTATTACGTCTGCTCTCACTGTTTCTTCCTTTATACTTACCAATACTTACCATTATAACCATACATTACCAATTTGTCAAGAGAGTAGCTTAAAAGAATTGAGAATTGAGAGTAATAAAACGGTTCGCAATGGCTGTCAAGAAGAATAAGAGCTGTTTTTCAAAACAGTATACATAAGGGCAAGATTCAAGGGAATTATTACCTCTTTCTTTCCATTGTACAGAATATCCACGCTATTGTTGTTAATGGAATCCATCATTTCTTCAAAATAATTGATCGCTTCTTTTTGAACATAGCTTTTACATATCATATTTTTGTCATCAGTTATTACATCCAGAGTCAGCTGAAATACCGGACTCTTAAGTCTAGAGGTGTATGATTCTTTGATATCGCTAATGCTCGCTTTGTAGATCTTACCTGTTTTAAGAATATTGAGTCTCTTTTTATAGTTCATTAAGGAAAAAAAACCAATAATACAGGGAGGCAGGGCAATGCCGATCAATATCCAGAAGAAAAGACCTAAACCCGGTGTCAAATATATTGGAAAAAGCAGGAACGCTAAAAGTAAATAACAACAGCCATACGTTGTATAATCATGAAGTTTGCCTAGAGAAGAACAGAAATCTTTCAGATTTTGAGGTATTTCCCGGGGAATTGATTGCTCAATAAATGCATTAATGTAATCAATAGCTTCCTGACTATCTTTTTCAGCAAAATCTTTGACCTCTTCCAACATACTTTCATCCTCCAGCTCAAAAAATACAACAAATAATACCAATATTCAAATATAAAACTAAAGTCCTTCGCATTTTTAACGGTTATACACACATCTACATGATATCAGCACAATTGCTATTTGCGTTCGGAGACCGCAAGCTACGATGCTCCGCCTGAATTTTTAGATTCGCTTTTTCCGAGTAGGGATGGTTCTCCGCAACCATCCGCAGTTTTGTATCTACGCACAAAATTGAAGAAAACGGCGCGCTGCGGAGAGCACGCCCTACCCATGCAATATTTTCACATTGGCATTGCGAATTAGGTTTTGATGCCATTGACGACAGAGTTCTATGATTTTATCGGATGATGCTATTTTGATTAGCTCCAAACTCGGATTTGCGAGTAAGGCGGAATTATCCATAACAGATAAATAAAAAATCTGTGAATGAGTAAGGGTGCTGTCAGTGATCTCCGAAAAATCGAATGTCTGACGGTTGAGTTGCTTTATAAATTCCTCGTTATAGTAAATCTGTCCCTGTACTCGTTCCAAATCCTCAGCAGTTAAGATTCCATCCATTTTTACAGATACTTCTCCTTTACGTACTACGATTTCCCTGATTGCCATGACAACCCCCTTTGTGAGTTGCCGCCCTCGAAAAAATAAAAGGGCGGCGTTGTACTTGCCGTATACGGAGGTCCGCCAAGACCCTAGCAGCAACAAGCAAACACCGCCCAAGTATACACAAGGGTGTTGTTTTCCTGTCCGTGCTGCTTGTAAATTTGGCGGTTTCCGTATACACGAACGAAAATAAATTCACGCAATAATCACGTGAAAACTATGATTGTAAAATTCTTAAATTATCTGAATAAAATCTCTCCGAATTTATGATTTCTTTTAAGTAGTTGCGATCTCCGAGCGCAAAAAGCACGTCTACCGCAAACGCCGTAGACACGGATTACCCCAAATAATCAAAAGCCTGAATACATTGATCTCAATATATTCGTAACTTTATAGGTTCCCCACAAATCCACACGATATCAGCAGAATTGCTATTTGCGCTCGGAGATCGCAAGCTACTCTGAAAACGAGAATGCGATGCATTCAATTATATTTATTACTATAATCACTTCTCAAAGCTTTTTCAATGAGAGAATAAGCATTGACTCACGTGTAAATACATGTAATAATGTGTACACACAAACCACAACTTGATTCTGTTTCCTTATTTGAATTATAAAAATAAATGTTATATATTATTACATTCAAGATAATTGGCCCATTCTGAGGAGAAGGATGTTAAAGCACGAAGATAAATTAACAAGTGATGACCAAAAGCAATATTATAACTTTTTAAATAAGTTTTTTGCTCGACCTAAGCCTAGAATAGCCGATGATTATATGAAAAAGTTTTGTACACCAAATTTTCTTTGGTTCCCTATCACCTTCGCTATAATATTTGCATGTGTCACTTTCTGCACTCCGATATTCGTACAAAAAAACAGACCAAACCAAGGCGGCCCGGCCCTTCATCCACTCGTGCGAAAAGAACTGCAAAAACAACATTTACAGCTAGCCCAACCATCCACTCAGAGCAATCGTAAACCTTTTAGTGCGCTTAATTTTGCAACTTTACTCTTTTTCTCATGGAGCGCATGGGGATTCTTCACTAAATATAAAAGAGTTCAGACTATACAAAACGGGAATATTGAAATTGCTAAGGTCACAAAAATAAAAAAATATGGTGCTTACCGTAATGGAATCGCGATTTATAAAATAAATTTGTCTCTTTTAAATACTCAAAAACAGGTAAAATGCCATTGCTATTTACGAGGAGAAGTAATCAACTATTTTTATGATATATTCGAATCATCAAATGACAACGCATTAGATGTAATCTATGACAACCATAGAGAAGTGATCCTGCCCCTGGCTTTAATCCTTTCAAGAAGGTATTATAAATAAACAGCTTATCATCAAACCTGCGCATTGTCATATTTCTGAGTTCTCCGCTCAACGCTGTCGGTCGTATCGACGAAAAAGCCGCCGGAAATCATTACAATTTTCCGGCGGCTGAAATATTATCAACGCGATCAGTCGTACTGATTAACGCGACATGAGTTTTTTGAACTGTCCGAAGAGATGCTGGGGGTCGTGTGGACCCGGAGCAGCTTCCGGATGGTACTGAACCGCAAACATCGGCTCAGTCTTGTGACGAATACCTTCAATGGTATTATCATTCAAGTTGATGTGGGTTGCTTCAAGGCATGACGGGAATGTATCCATATCAACCGCGAAGTTATGGTTCTGGGAAGTAATATCCACAGAACGGTCTTCCATATTCATCACCGGATGGTTACAGCCGTGATGACCGAATTTCAGTCTGAACGTTTTGGCGCCGCATGCCAGTGACAGCAACTGGTGACCAAGACAGATCCCCATGATCGGAACCTTACCGATCAGCTCGCGTCCGGCTTCAATGGCGTAGGATACGGCAGCCGGGTCAGCCGGGCCGTTCGAGAAGAATACGCCATCCGGCTTGTACTTCAGAACTTCAGACGCAGGGGTCTGGGCAGGAACAACACGTACATTCATGCCTGCCAGACGCAGGTTACGAAGAATGTTCCATTTGATACCGAAGTCGTATGCCACGATATTATATTCAATCGGAGGCAACTCAGTAGTGATACCCCAGGTAGCGGTCTTTGCGCCATCTTCATCCCAGATGAAAGTTTCATCGCAGGATACCTTTGACGCATAATCCTGATTATCGAGTCCGCACCATTCTTTTGCCTTGGCAACTCCTTCTTCCTGAGAGATGCTTTCAGCCGAACAGTGCATGAAGCCCTTCAGGGTACCGGTGCTGCGCAGCAACGTAGTCAGCGCGCGGGTATCGATACCGGCAATCGCGGGGATACCGGCTTCTTTCAGCGCATCACTGAGAGAAACTTCTGATCTCCAGTTGCTCGGTACGTTAAGATTGTGAATAATAAAACCGTTAAAGAAAAGCTTCCGGGATTCCATATCCGCGGCATTGATGCCGGTATTACCGATTTCGGTATAAGTCATTGTAACGAACTGTCCGGCATAGGAAGGATCACTGATGATCTCCTGATACCCGGTCAGACCGGTATTAAACACAACTTCGCCCACCGAATCAACCGGTGCACCGACAGAATAGCCGCACAGGACGGTACCGTTTTCCAGCGCCAGAAACGCCGGCTTTTCTCTTTGCTCTTTCCAGTTATAGCAATGTCCCATGTAGATTTCCACCTGTATTTACAATTCATCCGGCCGCAATTCGACCGTTTTTCTAATTTCCATTTTCAAACATACATAAAATGAATAGTAATATAATACGCTTTTTCAAAATAGATACCACCAACCATGAAAAAAAAACAAAAAAGCCCCCTCTCCGCAAACCGGTTACTCCAATTTTTATAGAAAAATGGAGATTTGGTTAAGAGTGAAAAGAGAAGAGTGCTTGATGGGATAAGTTTCTCCCATACCCTCTCAAAAAAACATATGGAATATATTTTCCATGGTAGGGAAGGTTCTCCGCAACCGTCCGCTATTTTGTGCCCAAGCACAAAATCCAGGAAAACGGCGCGCTGCGGAGAGCACGCCCTACCCGAAATCGCTTCGAGAGCCATTTGTTTTTACAATCGCTTGATGATATAGTTAAAATATTAGTTTTTTATTATATGCAAAAAGGGGGAAGTGACATGAAATTTATCCCGCGTGATATAAAAATAAGAAGCTGGTGGGTGCTGTGCTGCTGGATACCGTATTTTCTCCTTAATTGGAGTACTTTTCAGCACATGTATAACCATTTGGTAGAAATATTTTCAGGGCAGTATCAACATATCACAGTCTCGCCGTGTGGTCCGGAGCCTAATGCGAGAGCTTGCTTTTTTGTATGGTGCATAGTTACCATATTTACCACCGTCTATTCAGGCATAATCCGATTAATAAGTTTATGGGGCAAAAAGAAAAATTACCTGGCATTCATTATCCCGTTCGGAATCACTTTTATCGGTGTTATTTTTCACTGGTTATGGAGTTTCTACATTTTAAACTCTTATATTCATCAACTGGGAATGACTGACAACCGGCAAAAAGGAATGTACTACATGATATTGGGAATAATTCTTTGGTGTGCCTATTCCGCATTGATCTGTTACCCCTGGAAACGGAACTCCAAGGAGGAATAAAAACAAATGAAATACGTAGGATGGATTACAATCTTACTAAGCGTCTTGCTATGTTTAGTCTTCAAATTTTATGTGGTTGAAATCGCATATACAAAACTGCCAGACGGAAATTACGGCGAACTTTACGGCCCCGTTTCCTATTGTAAAAATTACGTATATTTACTGTTGGCTATAATGTTTGTTGCGGGAACAGGTTTCCTGCTTCCATGGAGAGAACTTAAAAAGAAATCCGGTGAGTAGCAATAAACTGCATTATTCTTTCTCTCATAAAAGGAGGTACGCGGCTACACTATTTTTTTCTGCATCTCTATACAACTCCTGCATTTTTTCAAGCTCAACATCTTTAAAGTTAACGTCTTCCGCATACTCCGTCTCGTGAGTATAGTTGGCGAGTCCAGTTTTTCTTATATGGTACCTTGCAATAACTTCTGCGCCATAGGGGTCGGAGTAGTCTACATAACAAAATATATAAATATTATCTTCTTCGAGCTTTTCATCGTTTTTTCGCAGTCACATAAATATCAATAGGAGTTACTTCGTGTCCAACTTCTCTTAATTCCTTGGCCGTGACAAGAGAATGTCCATTTTTCATCGTGAAAATTGCCAGAATATTCATATGATGCCTTTTTATTGAAATAATTAATAATCACTCGCAGAAAAAACTCTATAAGAATGAAATCGAACCTGTTTGAGTTTCCTGCATTTTTAGCTTAAACCCCAGCATTAATAGGTTGTATATTTTAAGCATTTTTTATACCATTGTGAGGTCGGCTCGAGCTTGAACTCAGAGGTGGTGATATTGCTTGCAAGGCATAGTATAAAAACATCGAGGTGTCAAAAAAAGCATCATGTGGAACTCCTGGAGTGCAAGAAAATAATAAAAGATGAAACATCATCTTTCAGAAGAAACGACGAGATACTGCTTTTAAATCAACATTACCATCCTTGAATTAGTATATCAAAGCATATATATTTCATCTAAAATAACTATATTTTATTATTCTATATTAGAAAGGTCGACTATTTTTATACAAAAAAATAAATATCTATCTCTCTATACTGCTGTATTGTTTGCAATATTTCTGGGTGGTATTATTCTGCGTTGCAATGCCTTAACTTCAAGGTCTTTTGAATATGATGAACTCTGGACGCTATACAACTACAGTAGTCTGCCTTTTTGCGAGATATTTAAGCAACTTACTATTGCAAACAACCATCCGATTAATTCGCTACTGATCAAATGGTGCGTCTCTTTATTCGGAAATACAGGGATAAGAATACCTGCTTTAATATGTGGAATTCTCACAATTCCTGTAGTTTGCAAAATTGCATGGATACTTTTGAAAAACAGATTTGCAGTTGTTTTGGCGGCTGTACTGATTTCATTTAATGCATGCCTTGTCCATTTCTCTCAAACTGGTCGGGGATACTCCATACAAACATTTTTTATCGCACTCTTTTTCTTGTTTGTCTTACTACAAAAAGAACACTCAGCCTCATCATTAAAAAAACGTTATTTGTTTTGCATTGGCAGTTCAATTTCAGCAATTCTATCCATGTTAACGCTGACAACATCTATTCTTATTGTATTCCCTGTCCTATGTTGGGATCTGGGAGAAAATATCCTGTTATTTAAAGAAAAGAAAACATCGGTAAAAAATTTGATTCCTGAACTATGTGGTTGGAGTATAACAGGTTTTTTTGTGATATTGTGGTATATCGGAAACTATTCAGCATTTAGACAAAAACAGGGATGTGGTATCGAAATTACCAGTTTGGGACAGTTAGTTAGTTATTTCGCAAGAATCAGCGTAGCGATTGTTCCCGTGTGGATTATTCCACTTGTTTTACTAATGCTGATAAAGAACAGAGCACTATTTATGAAGCTGATATTTCCTGTTGCTTTTATGTATGTGTCTGCAATAATCTTCAATGCTGGATTTAAACGTGTATATGCACCTTTAATTCCTTTTATTATTTTAGGCGCAACTGGAGGAACTGTATATCTGGCTGAGATATTAGGACCTAAAAAAAAATTAGTCCACATCAATATTCTAATTGTTACTTTAGTGCTATCTTTTTGGTCCTGTAATATACAATTGAAGGATTGGCATCCCATTGATTGGACAAAAGCGTTCAATGCTGCATATTCCAAAGGTTTCTTTCCGATTTGTTCCGGGAATGGCAGTTATACCGTACGAGTCAACAACTTCCCTGATTCTTTAATAAACAACTATTTAGCCATCTCAAGCCTAAACGAAAAAACGATTATTGCAAATATTGGAGAAAAGAATATTAATGGAACTCTTCAAGGATCAGCAACAGAAATTACCACAGACAAATTATCTCCATTCATGAATGGAAATACATATTTATATCATCTAAAAAAAGCAGAGGAATTACATAACGGAGATATTGTTTTGATAAAAATTGGTCCCTGTCAAAAAGCAGATGCATATGAATTCAAAAAGCGTATTAGAGACTTTTCCTTATTGATTAACTGTTGGTTGAATGAAACCTTTAAAGACAAAGATGGAAATCCAGTTGAAGCCGAAATTTCTACAGTTAAAATAAACCGTCCTGAAATTGCCGCCTATCTTAAGAATCTGGAAAAATATTCTCAAGGTCACTTGGTCACATACAAACTTATATCGTTTTAAATTATAAACACTCAGCGGGTTTCGGCGTAGGAGCTGATTTTGGACAACGTTTCCATCTGTTCTTTTGTGATCATGTCTTGGTTACAGAGTCTCTCAAGGGCTTTATCCATTGAGATCATACCGTCTTTTCTACCGATCTCAATAGCCGAAGGAATCTGCTGAACTTTACCATCGCGCACCAAGGCCTTGATCGCCGGAGTGCCGATCATAACCTCGAACGCGGCAATTCTGCCGGTATCATCTTTTCTTAGCAGTAAACGTTGTGAGATAACTCCGAGCAGTGAGGTCGAAAGCTGTAGCCTTATCTGATTCTGCTGGTGAGAAGGAAAGGAATCTACAATACGGTTTATCGTATCCGGAGCATTATTGGTGTGAAGCGTGGCGATTACCAGATGTCCGGTTTCGGCGGCTGTCAATGCGGCAGCAATTGTTTCCGGATCACGCATTTCTCCAATCAAAATAATATCCGGGTCCTGACGCAGTACATACTTCAAGGCCGCCCGGAAAGATTTCGTATCGGCATGTACCTCACGCTGCTCAACAATAGCTTTTTTATTGGAATGAACATATTCAATCGGGTCCTCTATCGTAATAATGTGACAATGCCGGTTGTTGTTGATTCTGTCGATCAACGCCGCCATGGTTGTACTTTTTCCGTGACCGGTCGGACCTGTAACCAGTATCAAACCATGTTTTTTATCACTCAATTTAATGATGGGATCAGGAATACCAAGCTCGGCAAGTCCGGGAATATCCTGCGGAATGACCCTTAACGCAGCGCCAACATTACCTCGCTGGAAAAAGCCGTTCACCCTGAATCGATGGACCGACTTTTTACCCTTGGAATCTTCAAGCCCTATGGTCAATGCAAAATCAATTTCACGCTCATCCTCGAACACGGCACGCTGGCGCGGAGTCAGCACGCTGAAGAGCAGCCGCTTGGTATCAAGCGGAGTCAGGGGTTCCACGTCCAGCTCGGCAAGTTCGCCTTTATAGCGCAGAGAAGGACATACTCCGGTCGAAAGGATCAAATCACTGGCATCGTTCGCCACGGCAGCATAAAGCAAACGCTTCATATCCACCTGATCGTTATCCTCTTTACCTTCTCCAAACTCATTTCTGAAAGTTTCTATACCGCTTTCCATTCCCTCTATAAGAAAAAGATATTCGGAACGGTTCGTGGCCATACTCGCCCCGTCCGAAAGTTCGATCTTACCGTCTTTATACAGGTCGCACAAAGCCCGGTCAAAGGTGATCATACCTTCTTCCCTGCCCTGCTTGATGGCTTCTTCCATGGTCTTGTAATCACGTTTGGCAATAAGATTTCTGATATGCGGTGTGGCTTTGAGAATCTCAACTGCTGGAATCATTTTCTTTGAATCTTTACGCGGCAGCAGTCGCTGCCCGATCACCCCGGCCAACGCCAGCGACAGATCATCCGCCGCCTGCATTCTAAGGTGTTCCGGGAAGTGATTGATAATCCTCTCCACCGCCTGAATGGTATCCGAGGTATGCACCGTAGACAACACCAGGTGTCCAGTCAGCGCGGCGGTAATCGCCGTCTGCATCGTATCAAGATCGCGCATCTCACCAATAATTATCACATCGGGACTCTCCCGGACCACGTTACGCAAAGCCTCTGAAAAGCCGGACGTATCAGAACCGACTTCGCGCTGAGTCACCAGGCATTTAATGTCCTTGTGAATGAATTCGATCGGATCCTCGATCGTTACAATATGCTTATGGCAATGTTTATTTATGTGATTGAGAATGGCCGACATAGTAGTGGATTTACCGGATCCGGTTGAACCCGAAAGCAAAATCAGTCCACGGTCAAGTTTGGCTAATTCCTTAATCTCCTCCGGGAGGTTAAGTTCCGCAAAATCCAATTTTTCGCCAAGCGGAATAGGACGCGCCACAAATGCCGGAAGCGCCTGTTGAGTAAGAAAATTTATCCTGAACCGGGTGGAAACATCTAACGTCAAACCAGAGTCAAAGCTGCCCTTCGTCTTAAAAGCGGTTTCGGCTTCCGGCAGCAGAATCTCCTTCCGAAACGCATTGATCTTTTCGGCCGCTACTGGCGGTTCATCCAGCACCACTATTTGTCCATGCATTCGGCAGTACGGAGCTTTTCCGGCAGTAACAAAAACATCAGAAGCTCCATTGGCGGCAGACTGTTTGAGTAATTCGACAATTTCCATAATGCATCTCGCTTTTGAAAGGATTTCAGGACCGTGTTTCTTCCATTATAACATACTAATTTTAATTTTACAATAGAGAAAAAACAGGAACGATCCGCCAGATTTTAATCATTCCACAACCAATTAACCTTGTTTATACTGAGACTGTGCTATTTTACAACCTTTTTCTCTTTCTTTTTATTCATCTTAACGAACACTTCCCAACTGGTATTTCTGGGATCATAGCTGAAATCACTGCCATTGAAATTATACACGTTTAACACCTGCGATAAATATCCGGGATGCTCAAATTTCAATAATGGAGGGGCGCCCAGTTCATAGGAATTAAATATATCGACAAAAGCTGTAGCTCCCGCAAAAAGGAAAAATTCATAATCGGCTAACGGACCAATGGAAAAATTACCGTTTATGTCACAGGTGGTATCATCTTTGTAGTTCCCTCGAGTATATGATATTTTTACATCGTTGAGTGGTTTTCCGGTTCTGGCATCAATCACTTGTCCGTGAACTTCCGGTGCCTGATCGACAGAAATACATGAAGAACCGATTAATGCCGTAAATAATAGAAAAAGCAGACTACACTTCCTGATCATATCAACTTCCAAATTCCGTTTCCTTTTATTGCCTCAGGAAAATATAATATATCAATAGGCAGAAAACAAATAAAATCCCTGCTCATTAAATTTTCATATGCGTTGCAACCCACCATAAAAATAATTGTCCCGGGGAGGTAATAACATCAGCCACTAATGCAAAGGGCAATTCTACTGCTTTGATAAAATAACCATAGAATGGAGTAAAGCTACTATCATAAAGACGAAGCTCTTTGGTTTGATAAATTTCATAGCTGAAAGTATTTCCCAACTGATTTTTTCGGAAAACACAAAGCCAGACTCCATTTCGAACAGCCATGAATCCATTATATTCATAAGAATAACGCTTATTATGACTGACAACCGGAAGTTGTCCCTCCTTTATATGGGGGAGTTTTTTCTGTTCTCTATTAATTACAATACTCTGAAGTTGATGCAACTCGTCAAAATTGATTTGTTTTTCTTTTTTTACAAACCACTGGGTTGTTACCCCATCGCCGAAATCAAGAAATTTCGGAGTCAGGACACGCATCATGGAAGGAAGCCAGTAAAATCTGCGCCGAACAGCATATTCCACTCTCCAGCAATCGGCCCCTTCATCGCTTTTTATTACAAGATTTTTATTGTCAAGAGATTGCCGTATTATTCCTGCGTCTACAATGACATTCGTAGAAAAGCATCCCTGGCAGAAAATTAACGTACTGGTTACCACAATTGAAATAATGTATTTCATACAACCTGATTTCTTGATTTTATGATCCCTTTATATAGTAAGTCGCTTCAAGATAGTCAAATCTTTGCGATAATATAAAAAAATTAAGGGTCAAATCTTATAGGACAAAACAGCAGAGCCTGATTAATTCCAATGTCCCTTAGACCAAGTACCACCAGCTGAAAATGCATTGATTTGATACTGTTTCAAAGCATACTTACGTAAGATTTATATTTGATGTCCGTATGTAAAATATGATTATACCACCAGTCGAAAAGATGCTTTTTTACCACAACATGCAGTTCTTCAACACTGGTCATTGCCGCAAAACAAAGTTGAACATTCTTCTCCATGTATTTCTGATGGACTTTTTTATGCTTATTTAGCTCAGGATAATTACTCCGCTTCATCAGTTGTTCTTCTTCTTGAAAGTGCATAATAGCGTATTCGGTTATCTCTGTAAGAGTGTTTGACACAGCTTCAGAATCCAAATGTTGATTTAAATTTTCAAGAAAATCATTAATGATGGTCAGCAAACGAAGATGCTGTTGATCTACAATAGTATTTCCCACACTAAAATCATTATCCCATTTAATTGTCCCTATCTTCATCTACCTCATACTCCAATTCAAGTTAACTCAATTTCACAAAGGCTTCTTCTTCGGGGTCGTAGGCAAGCAGTTGCCCAGCATGGAGGTCAAAATACCAGCCGTGAACCGCTAAGGTTCCTTTATCGACTCTTTCTTTGATCCAGGGAAAAGTAAGCAGGTTTTCAATTGACACAAGCAGAGCGGCCTGTTCGCAGGCGCGACACTTCAATTCAAAGGATTTGTCTTTAAGTTCATGACTGATTGCGTCCAGCGCCGGACGGGCTATCGCAATCCAGGGAGCGATAAATTCGGTTCCTTCCAACTCTTCTTTTCCTTCGAGAAGCGCGGCAATACCGCCGCAGCCGGAATGCCCCAGAACAATAATATCGGATACCTCCAGAATCTTAACCGCATATTCGATCCCTGAACTGACACCATGACAGAATTCGTCAGGACCATATGGCGGGACCAGATTCGCGATATTACGTATGACAAAAAGATCGCCTGGTTCTGAGTTCGTCAGTAAGGCAGGATCAACTCTGGAGTCACAACAGCTGATTACCAATGCACCGGGATTCTGCCCGCATTTCAGTTTATCGAACAAACCGGAGTCATCGCTGAAATAGTTCTTCTTAAAGTGCTTGAATCCGTGTATCATTCTGGCAATATCCTGCATATACAAAGCATCCTTTTTTTATTCAGGGAAATCCATCGGACTGATTGTTTATTAAGATTGCTCTTATGGAATGATTTTTCAAATGAACGGAATGATGTTTACTAAAAAAGTATAAATTTACATAAAATCATTACCATTTCTTCTTCTCACATCTTGACAAAATTGACTATAAACCGTAAAATATATCGCATGCGATGTAATTTACAGGAGACAAATAGACATGCTGACATTTATGGCAGATATGAAACGGACAGTGAACGCTTTTATCAGAGAGCGTAATCAGAGAATGAGTAAATATGACCTTACCTCCTCTCAGGTAGACGTTCTGATATTCCTATTGCGCCGTCCGAAAACACAGGAAGTTAATCAATTTATGATTCAGGAAGGGCTTGGACTAAGCTGTCCTACTGTCAATGGAATCCTGAATCGGCTCGAGAAAAAAGGCTTTATTCGTTCAGAGCAGAGCCAGATTGATATGCGAAGAAAAAAAATCGTTCTGACGAAAAAAGGATATCAGTCAGATTCAATATTACATCCGTTTGGACCGGAATGGGAAAAGGCCGCAACACAAGATTTTTCAGAAGAAGAAATAGTGACTCTTACTGAATTAATGAAAAAAATCGAACGTAACGTAAAGAAAATGGAGGACTCCTCTCAGTCTAAAAAGCAGTAGAAGAATTAAAATTTATGGAAGTAGTAAAAAACAATATAAAATCAGAAAATGATATTTCTTTTGAAGAAGCCACTCTCTCCGAAAAAAAACAAGCAAGACAGGGTAGAATCGCACGAGACCTGACCGAAGGCAATGTAACTCGATAGATGATCAACTTTGCCACCCCGCTGCTGTTATCCAGCTTCCTGCAAACAATGTACAGTATGATTGACATGATGGTTGTAGGACGCTTTGTGGGAAAAGAAGGACTGGCGGCAGTATCCATCGGCAGCGATATCATGATGTTTGTCTCTTTTGTCGCTATGGGCTTCTCCAACGCCGGACAAGTAATTATCTCCCAGTATATCGGTGCTGAGTATCACGATAAAGTAAAAAAAATGATTGGAACAATGTTCACTTTTCTATTGGGCAGTGCGATTATTATTGGAGGAACAGGACTGATCTTCCGGGACACAATATTAAGTCTGGTAAATACTCCCCCCGAAGCTCTTAGTTTTACAAGGTCCTATATTGGAGTCTGTTTATCCGGGATGGTGTTCATTTACGGATATAACCTTGTCAGTGCGATCTTGCGCGGCATGGGGGATTCCAAGCACCCGTTTCTGTTTATTACAGTTGCGGCAATACTCAATTTAATACTTGACCTCATTTTTGTAATTGGTTTTCATTGGAAGATATTTGGTGTAGCCCTGGCAACGGTTCTTAGCCAGAGTGTCAGTTTTATCTGGGCAATTATTTTTCTGTATCGCAGACGAGAATCGTTTGGATTTGACTTTAAATTACGAAGCTTCGCCATCGACAAGGAAGTATTTCTGCCGTTCCTGAAACTGGGAATTCCCATGATGTTACAGGGAGCGTCCGTTAGTTTTTCAAAACTGTTTGTAAACTCATGGATCAACACCTATGGCGTGCTTCCGGTAGCAATGACGGGCATCGGAAATAAAGTAGGCAGCCTCGTCAATATCGTCAATATGGCTCTTTCCACTGCGGGAAGCACAATGATCGGACAATGTATCGGAGCCGAAAAATACGACCGGGTGACCAAAGTGCTCAAGGTTTCACTAGTGATCAATATTGCTATCTCAGCAATAATGGGAACAATAACCGTACTGTTTCCACACCAGGTCTTCGGAATATTTACCAATGACAAAGCTGTACTGAAACTGGCAATGACATATATCCCTGTAGTATTACTGCTTTACACCGGAAGCGCACTCCGTCCTCCATTGGGTTCACTAATCAATGGAACAGGAAATTTTAAACTGAACCTGACAGTAGCTTTGTTGGATGGTGTTTTCATGCGCATCGGACTATCCATGGTACTTGGACTGGCAGTTGGACTTGGAGTTTACGGCTTCTGGTACGGCAGCGCATTGGCAAGCTTCACGCCGTTCATAGTTGGTGGAATTTACTACCTGTCGGGACGCTGGAAAACCCGAAAATACATCATCGGACACGAATAATTCGTGAAGGTTTGTCTAGCCGTACTGTTAAGTATGTCGATATAATTATCAAAAACAGCTTCTCCTCTAACAAATTAAGAACAAGACTATACGTTGAATTGCGTGACCAAAATAAAAAAAAAGAAAAATAGATAATTCAAAATGCCGGCTGGCATCAAATCAGTTGTTACGACAATTACCGAAAGAAGATCAAGCAAGGGGCTGGGGAAGCTTTAGCTTTTATGTATATTTGACAGAATAAAGATTAATCCAGTAAATTAATGGTGCCATTCAAACAAGTGACACCATTAATATAATAATCCGGCTTCCGATATCCTTTTCTAGCATCCTTCCGGCAAATACGGCCATTCTCACATGCAAGTTTCGTACAAATAGTTCGGGAGTCGTTAAATTGACTCTTTAGTTAAACTATCCGACACTCAGATATTGGATTGAGTATAAAATGGAGAATGCAACGGTTAAATATTCCTGAAATTTCTGGTTAATCAATTTTTGGTTGCGTTGCAAAACGCATCCAGATTTTCCAGTGTAGCATTGGGGGGTATATCGCAACCGGATGACAACAGGAAATTACGGTGTCCGGAGGTTTTTTTCAGCAACTCATGTGTCATGTTTTTAACTTCTTCCGGCGAAACATTTACGAACGTTGAAGACGGATCAAGATTACCGGAAATGATAATATTGTCTGGAACCTGTTCCAAAGTTTGCGGAATATCCATCGGTTCGCCAAAATGGTGAAATTGCGCTCCAGAGGCCAAAACAGCCGGAAGGTGTTCAATCCGGCAGCCGCAATTGTGAAGAATAATCTTGAAATTGTCATCTTCGACCGCTTCAATAATCTTCTTCACATACTGTGAAGAAAATTCCGCCAATCCTTCTGGCCAAAGCAATCCTGCGGCGGGTTCAGCCATACATAACGCATCCGCTCCGGCTTCTTTGTACGCCTGAGCATATTTTATGATAAATTCAGTTGCTTTTTCAATCAGACAATGAGCGGCTTCGGAATCAAGCAAGGTCAGTTCCAAAGCTTCACTGACCCCATACAGCCTGGCAGCCAAGGTATATGGACCGATAATACCGCCAACGAGAAAACGAGGACGTTCAGGAAGTTTTTTCAACTTGGCAATGGTTTCCAATGCAACGTTACAGCGTCCTTTATCCAGTTCAGGGACTTCCAATCCAGCAACCATTTCCGGTTCGGTAAGCAAGCGCTCCGTAACGGATGGGACCTCGTCGTCACTCATTTCGATTACCGCGCCAAAAGCTTCGGCCTCCACACTCAGATCCATTGCGGTTAAAGCGGCAAAAGAATTATAGCGTTTATACAAAGCCATAATGGCATCGAGCTGAGTATTACTGTCGGTTACCATCTGTTGCACGGATGCTCCGGTGATTTTCAGTCCCGGATAAACCGCAATCGGCATGGTTAATGGTTCTGACGAAGACAAAATGTGGTCTATGATGTTCATTTTCGTTTCCTTCTCTCTTGGAGTGTTAAATGTTAGTGACAAGTAATAATTCGATCCCAATCAGCAGTCATAGTAATTCGTTGACCGGACCTGACGGTAAGAAATTCCTCATCCGGCCATCTGCCATTGATCAGCATGGAGATGAGGCGCAGATTTCCCTGTAGAATTTTGAATTCACGTCCTTCTGTTTCTGCATGACATCTGCATTGCTCGCGCAACTCGTCAAACTGAAGCTCAGGGGTTTCAATATAATATATCGGCTGAGGCTGCCCATCTAAAGTAGGATGCATAGAGTCATAAACATACCTTGCATTGTCCTCGCCGTATTCTTCGACCAGTGCCTGATATTCCTCGCCAGAAGTCATTTCATCCTGAAAGAAGTATTTACCGTTTTCCACATAACCGGGAGAACTAAATGGCGTACTGGGCATATCTTTGAAATACTCTTCGAATTTTTTACGACTTCCCAGAAGGACACCCCCACAGTCATGGCTCCGGGGCAAAATAATTGGCTCCCGTCGGGCAGTAAGCCCGTCAGTTGTCCGTCCACAAAGTCCATATGTAAGCAGTACCGCATCATAGGCAACCGGTTCGTTTGCAATATTATCGATTGTGGTTTGCAGTTTGCTTCTGAGTTTATTTGGATGAATGTGCTCGCCTAGTTCAATAAAATCGATATCCAGTTTATTGCCACAGCTTTTCAAGCAATATTCGATTTCATATTTAAAGACATTGCAGGATATGAGTTTGAATTTCATTGCCCGTTTCCCCCGTAAAACTTTTCGGTATCGAAATTGGGAATCATCAACGCGTCGATATACGTATTTTCAAAATCAGGCAGCTGATTAAGCGCCACAACTTGTGGCAAATCAATAATTTCAAGCGACCGGAAATAGAAACCAGGATCAGCCGAGCTTGTTACGGCTCCCGCCAGGGAACTGTTTCCAATCTGAAGGACTTTTCCCAATTTGAACGGCGGAAGCATTCCGAGAGTAACCGCATTTGTCAGATTTAGATACCGGGCAAATCCTCCCGCCAGATGCACAACATTAATATCAGCAATCGTGATCCCGGCAAAACTCAATAAAGAAATAATTCCGGAATATACCGCAGCTTTGGCTTTTAATGCCTGCTCGATATCGGCTTCGGAAATATAAATGATATTCCCTTGGGAACTGACCGCAATTTTCGCAGCATGTAGCAGACCGTTGCCATAATCCACCGGCAAATAGTTACCGGACTTCTTCAACTTCTCCAGATCATAGCGTCCAAAACTATCGAGCAGTCCGCTCGAAAATCCATCGGCAATAAAATCGACCAGAGCGGAACCACATATTCCAGCGGGAACCTCATTGCCGATTGTGGTATAATTCAAACTCAGGTTTTCATTGATAGAGATATGGTCGATCGCGCCGGATGCGGCCCGGCTCCCACACAGAATTCCGGCTCCTTCAAAGGCTGGCCCGGCTGCGGCGGCACTTGCATAAAGTTGTTTTCCGTTATTCAGGATGATTTCGCAATTAGTTCCGATATCAATCAGCAGGCTGCAGTGTCCATCGCAACGATATAGTTCAGAAACCATGATTCCGGCGGTCAAATCTCCACCGATATAGCCGGAAATCGATGGCAATATGTTTACCGGGGCTGATTGATTTATTTCAAGGCCACATTCTCCAGCCGACCGAACCGGATAAATCCTGACTGCCGGTTCGAATGGTAATATGCCAATACTTTCCGGTGAAATTCCCAGAAAGAGGTGGCTCATAACTGTATTACCGCTTATCGATACCTGGACAATATCCTCAGGACCTAACTCGGTATCGGACAAAAGCCGACGCACCATCGGGTTGATGGTATCATTGATCAATAGAGAGCGCAAATATTCAATCCCGCCTTCACCGGCACAATAGGAAATGCGGGATGATACATTATCGCCGCACAACGACTGATTGTTGTATGCCGAAACGGTTGCGGTTATTTTGTTATTTGAATGATCAAGCAGAGCCGCTGCAACCGTAGTGGTTCCAATATCAATGGCAAGCCCATACTGTCTTTTGCATTCAACCGCTTTTTCATCCGGCTCAGGCAGGTGAAGCAAGTCAAAATCAACCGCAATCTGGCCGTCTGAATGAATAACCGAAGTTACAGGAACCACAATCTTCGCATTATCACTTTCGATCGTAGTCCGGCAGGAAAAGGTTTCTACAGGTTCCCCTTTCCGGACTTCAACTACTTTGTCTTTTATCGAGAAAGTGCCGGATAACAATGTTACCTTACAACGCCCGCAGATGCCGCTGCCGCCGCAGCGCAAATCCAACATGATCCCTGCATCAGAAATGAGCTTGGAAAGCAACTGCCCTTTCTTTGCATCTGTTTTAAGACTCTTATTATTGAAATAAATTTCCAGCATATATCAGGCTTTAATCATGCAGTTTTTTCCAACAAAGAATCAACCAGTTTTACTGCGCCGTAAGCATCTTCGCTATAGCCGTCGGCTCCAATCTGGTTGGAGTAATCCTGGGTTACTGGAGCTCCGCCGATAATCACTTTAACACCTTTCCCCTTAAAATGTTCCACTACGTCTTTCATATACGGCATGGTAGTGGTCAAAAGAGCGCTGCAGGCAACTACGGTTGCACCTTCATTTACGCCGCTTTCATATTTATTGACATCGCAGTTAACGCCAAGATCAATCACCTCATAACCGGCTCCTTTAAGCATAATTGCCACCAGGTTTTTACCGATATCGTGCAAGTCGCCTTTTACGGTCCCGATGCAAACTTTTCCCATGGATTTGTGTCCGGCTTTCATCAGAGCCGGTTCGACCAGGCTCAGCCCGGCCTGCATGGCGCGCGCTGCAATCAGCATTTGGGGCACGTAAACTTCGTTTCGATTAAATTTTTCTCCGATTTCGCGCATTGCCGGAATCATACCGCCTTCCAGCAGCTCTGCCGCGTCATCTCCTGCAGCCAGCGCACTTTCAATAAGTCCTGTCACGTCATCTCTTTTTCCACTCATAATTGAGATTTTTATTTTTTCCAGATCAGCCATTTTCTTTTCTCCTTGCCTGTTTGAAAAATTCGGCTATGTATTTATTTTACATGAGAACAAGGATAGATTCTTGTCTGCATTTGATTAATCTTTGCTTTATTTTATCATTAATTAAATTTGATTAATGATTGTAAACTGCTTATTGTATGTATAAAAGCAAAAAATAAGAATCTTTATTAATAATTTTATTGCTCTATTGTATTATGAATAAAAAAGTAATTTTACAGGAGAAATATCTCGAATCTCTACAGGGATTTGATATATCGTTCCACTATATAACCTGGCATGGCAAAGATGAAATCGAATCAATCCCATCCGGCGGAAATATCAATTACCATTCGATTCCGGCAAACGGTACTATGCCTCACAGTCACGAATACCCGGAAATCATCCTGATTCTTCGCGGCCGAATCATTCATCATGTCAACGGAGAGTTCCGGGAGCTGGAATCCGGCAATCTGATTTTTATCCGACCGTCAGATTCCCATTCCTTTCGACCGTATCGCGACGAAGCCTGCGAAATGCTGATTCTATCTTACCAACTCGAAATGATGTTGTCACTTAGTGAATTCTTCGAAAACGACAGCTTCATGTGGAGATATACCGAGCCGGTTATTCCACCAACTTTCACCTTGAATCCCGATGAAGCAGACAATATCTCAAACCGGCTGTTCAATGTTAATTCAACCCCCTTTGACTCTCCTGTTCTGATGCGTACAAAAGTAAAGGTTATCCTGGCGGACTTGTTCACCAAATATTTTCTGGAGGACATCTCACATCTTGATCAGGATGATATTCCTGACTGGCTCACGGAACTCTGCCGCAAAATGGAAAAAGAGGAAAATTTCAAGCAGGGGCTTGCAAGAATGCACAAGTTGGCTTGCCGCACCCCGGAACATCTCTGTAAAACTTTCCGACGTTATCTGAATCAAACGCCAACCGAGTTCATTAATCATCTGCGAATCAACTATGCGGCACGCAAACTAGCGGATTCCCGCGAGGAGATCATGGCAATCGCATTGGACCTCAACTTCCAAAGCCTTAGCCGCTTTTATAAATTGTTCAAACAATACTATGAAGTAACCCCGGCCCAGTACCGTAAGAATGCTCGAGTCCGCCGCCAGCTTTAATTCCATTGATCAAAAAACCCATCAGCTATTACCGAATCTGTATAAATCCCAAAACATATCACTGGTTCATTTTGTTCCAGGAAGCAAATACGGTTTCAACCCGGTCAGGAGTTACTCCGGGACCAAAATCGCATTGCGCAATTACTCCTTCGTTGCGGTATAACTTATTATAAACCTTTTCCACCGCGGCGGATAGTTCTTCGTGCGTTGCTTCGATCAGCATGTGTTGACGATCAATTTCGCCCCAGAAAGTAATTTGCCCGGCAAACTGTTCCAGTTTATCAACTCCCATACAAAATATCTGAGAATTAAGGGCATCGATGCCAACTTTAAAGGCATCTCCGGTAACCTGCAGAGGAGTTTTCAAAAAGGAGGGTGCCTTTACCATATCATCAGGAAATTTTCGCCCTAATTCCGCAGTCTCTTCGGGATATGTCAGTTCAATGACCGGAAGTTGCCAGCATTGTCTTGGAATTCTGCCCTGATGAGTAAAGTTTAAGGTACTAGTCATAAGTTCGCGTGACATCATAATATTTAATTTTAACAGTTGCTTATAATTATAGCTTTAAAAAATTATTTTACGTTCACAAACAAATCTGGTACGATTATACACAACGTACAAGGACTATTATTATTGATGCGAGTTATCGATAACACCGATGAAATCACTTATCTTGACGGTTTTGATGCGGAAGAACCTGATCTGCTACACCTTGGGACTGCCGATTTCCGTCGGGCAAGACCACCGATGAAACATGGCCAGTCACCACCGGAATCACATTGGCCGATCCACTCAAGCTTATGTTGGCTATTCGAATTAATACGATATGCGTTTATTTTTCCTGGGACACTTTCTTCTATGGAATACAGAAATTTATTATTTGGATGTATTACAATAAATTCCGCCGACTTGACCTTTCTGAGTATATGTACCAATAAAAACGTCAATGGTTTTATCTGAATCCATAATGATTTTTCTCACAGCTTAGAAATGGTCCGGACGGTATCCGACTTCCGAGGAAATCGAATTAGCCGTTTCAATAATAAATCTGGACTGTTCCTCAATGGCAGTGTCTAGAATATGCGCACTAACTGCCGCAATAACGCGTCCTCCTGCACCATAAACCGGAACGGCGCAGTATGTTATTTGCGGAAAACTAGACGGAATGAAGGCAATATTTTCTTTTTTTATTTTTTCAAAGGTTGCAGTAAAATCGTTTCCGTATTCGTCATTTTCTGAAGGATACTGCTCAAAACATTTTTTTTGTATTGTCTTGTCCGCATGAGCCAGCAAAAGAAGGCCGGAAGGCTGTAGCCAGGGAGGTCCAAGCAAACGATGCGGCATTACATTTATCATAGCATTATTTTTCATATCAATCTCAACAAGATTGACCTGATTGATATCCTCAAGGATGACAAGACGAATGCTGTTATGCAGCTTATATGATAAATCCAATAGATATTCCTGTGATGAATCTATGATAAATTTATAATAATTCACATAATTCCTGGCATAATTACAGGTTTGAGAACTCAAAGCATACTGGTCCCCCCTAACCTTTACCAGCATCCTGGAATTAACCAGAGAATTTAACATTTTCATGGCACCAACAGTTGATATGTCAAGTCTCTGTGCTATCTCACGCACACTCAGACTTGTTTCAGAAACCATATTCAATATACTTAAAGCCCGGTCAACCGACTTAACTGTTTGAACTTGTTTTTTCACTATAAGCTCTACGTTTTTTTATTATTATTTACTGATCAATAATATATCGCAAGATTACCAACAATCAATATTTCATCAAATAAAAGTTGACTTTTAAAACTATTAGTTATATAATATTAACTGATAGTTAAAATAAACAAACAAAAACTCACTTTGCAGAGAACAACTATGATAAAATATCATACCCGACATATTCCAGCGGAACATTTAGATTTTGATACAGAAACAGGACGACAGGTAAAAGAAAACGGTCTGTGTGATGTACTTTCCCCTGAGTCTCTTAAACAAGTCAAGTCTCATGGAATACAGACCATTGAGCTCCGGCTGGTCTGGTGGGAATTTGAACCTGAGCCCGGTGTGTTTAACTGGAAACGCTTTGACAGAGATTTAGAGTTGGTTGAAAATGCCGGTTTAAAGGCAGGAATCCTGATGTGGTTGAATCATCCCCCTGTATGGTATCACAACCAACCGGAAAAGGCTGAATGTTTTAAATGTCTCGAACATGGTGAATCAACAACAACGTTGTCGCTATGGGATCCTGAAACGCTCAAGATAAAAGAACGTCTTATGAAAATCATCTCCAATCGATATAAAGATCGACTGGATTTTATTTATACCATGTTTTCCGGCGATTTTGGCGAACCGGTATTACCGCAGGGAGTTAAACATTATAAATTCTCCTCACCACATACCCATGAGGGAATATTCTGGAGCGGCGATAAATATGCCAGAGCGTCCTGGAATAAATATATTAAGGAAAAGTATCAGACAATTGACAAGGTCAACCAGTCCTGGCTGTCAAATTTTTCGTCCTGGAACAATGATCTGCTTGACGAAATAACGGATCCGACCAAAGTTAATACCGCAAGACGGCTTGATTACATGAACTGGATCACCGAGTCCACAACCAGCTATGCCGCAAATATTTATCGTCTGGTAAAAAAATACTTCCCCGAAAGTAGGATCGGAATTCCGCTTGGTCATTGTTCGGAAGCTGAAAATGGACAATTGAAAAGCCTGTGCATCAAAAAGATCTCATCCATCAGCAAAGGTTTCACGGTACGCTGGACGGGAATGGCTCAACTGGGAGAGTTTGGCAAATCAAATATCCTCGCAGCCCGCATATCTTCGATTGCCCGTTTCTACGGCGTTGATTTTGGCGAGGAAGCCGCTCTGATTATCCGTTCTGATAATGCTGCCGCCGCATTATATGAAGGTTTATCCAATGGAATGAGCCTTCTTCATAATGACATCGGTAATATAAGGAGAGCTGACGCAATAAATACCGAACTATTTGATCGAATGCTGGTTGATCCTCCGGTCAATAGGACTGCCTTGTTTTATCCGGTTGAGCAGGAAATGCTGGATGCGTTTGAAGCGGCTCCCTTTGAACACCTTATCTATTACATTGAGAAAGCGGCTGAACTGAGGCATAAAACCAACTATGATATCTGTGATTCGATCATGATTGCCGATGGAGCATTACGCGACAAAGAAGAGTTGATATTCGTCGACTCAACCGTTATCCATGAGAATTTACTGTCTGTTTTATCCGATTTTATTGCCTCTGGCGGATCCATCATTGTTTGCAATAACGCAAAAGTTTCAATTATTGAAAATGGTTCGCAATTGGAATCCAGACTGGAAAGTGTTTCTATCAAGGCCGGAATGCCGGAGTACCCGGAATATGAAAAACTGAAGCTGCATGAAGATGACTTTATTACAATTCATGAAAAACATATCTCCCGATTCAGTCCCGGCGAAAATACCTTTGTTATTTTTAATAAGGATGAATTAATATGAAAACGGTTTTTCTCGGAGAATTATTAATGAGGCTTGATACGCGAAACAACGAACGTTTCATTCAGGCCAATGAATTCGGAGTACGCTATACCGGGGCAGAGGCCAATGCCGCGGTGTCAATGGTGAACTATGATCAGGAAGCCTGGGTCGTTACCGTGGTTCCTGATCATGAAATAGGTCAGGCCTGTATAAATTATCTCAGACAATATGGAGTTAAAACGGAATATGTAAAAAAGAAGTCCGGACGTCTGGGAATATTTTTTCTGGAAACCGGAGCTTCGCAGCGTCCATCAAAAGTTATATATGACCGGGCCGATAGTGTTATGGCATGTGCCAAACCGGAAGATTTTAATTTTGAACAAATCTTCTCAGGAAAAGACTGGCTCCATTTTTCAGGAACTCTACCTGCCCTCAGCCCAGACACCGCAGAACTAACCCGATTAGCCGTTAAAACAGCCCATGAAAAAGGATTAACCGTTAGTTGTGATCTGAATTACCGGAAAAAGCTGTGGTCACAGTCGGAAGCCAGGGCGGCAATGATTCCGCTGATGGAATATGTGGATGTTCTGATCGGAAATGAAGAAGATGCCGCTACAGCTTTGGGAATGTCGCCGGAAAACGTCGATATAACCAATACCGATTATGCGATAGCACCTTACCGTAAATTAACCGAAAAACTTTATGAGCGCTTTCATTTTAAATATGTCGCGATGACATTCAGAAAAAATATCTCAGCCTCTGTTAACAAATGGTCGGCGGGACTGTATGACGGAAAAGAATTCAACCTTTCGAAAGAATATACCATGCAGGTAATAGATAGAGTTGGCGGCGGCGACTCGTTTTCCGGGGGATTAATCTATGCGTTACAGGATAAGATGTCATCTGCCGACGCAATCGAATTTGCGGTGTGTGCCTCCTGCTTAAAACATTCTATTCCCGGTGATTTCAACCACGTAAGTCGCGATGAAGTCCTGACGTTGATGAATAGAGATGGTTCCGGCAGGGTGCAAAGATAAAGAATCAATTCAACTATAGTTATGACGAGAAAAAAAATGGATAAGAGTAAAATTATTAAGAAGATCGAAAATCCAGGGATCATTCCGGTCATTCGTTTAGATGATACAAATAAAATTTTTCCTTTACTGGAAGCATTAATTAAAGGCGGAGTGACTTGTGCCGAATTAACCACAACAATCCCGAATGCGATAAATCTTCTGGCTTCCTGCAGAGAACGTTATGCTGAACATATCACGATTGGAATGGGAACGATACTTACAAAGGATCAGGCTGAAGCCGCAATTTCAGCGGGAGCCGAGTTTCTGATATCTCCTCTGCTTGCATTTGAAGCATTACAAATGGCTCAGCAGCATGAAGTACCATTTATGATGGGAGCATTATCACCTACAGAAATCTATCAGGCAAAGCAAGCCGGAAGTAATTATGTAAAAATTTTCCCGATCAGTAAAGTTGGAATCAAATATATTAAAGATATCAAAGGACCTCTGCCCGACGTAAAAATCATCCCTACCGGCGGTATATGCTTTGAAGATATCGAAGAATTGGTGAAATGCAACGTTTCCGCCATGGGAGTTGGAGGGGATCTGGTTTCTGGAAAAGCAATCGCTGAAAACAACTGGGATACTATTACGGCTAATGCGGAAAAATTTGTAGCCTCGGTAAAACAATTCAGAAATAAGTATTCGGAGAATAAACGATGAAGCTTGGATTAAATCTGAAATCGCAACTCTGGACAGATGACCGCCTGAGAATGGCCAGACAGCTCGGATGCGAGAGTATTGTGGCCTGGGTTCCACTTTCGGAAGGCGACGGAGTATGGCACGAAAATGATTTAAAGCATCTGGTTCGCAAGGTGCATGAGTTCGGCATGGACCTGGCGGCGGTCGAGAATTTTCATCCCGCCCATTGGGACCACATTGTTCTTGGCGAGTCCGGGAGAGAAGAGCAGATTGAAAAAATAAAGCAGACGATCCGCAATGTCGGAGCAGCCGGCATTCCATGCATGGGATATAACTTTTCCATCTGTGGGGTACAAGGGTATTTTGCAGAACAGGGAAACATGGACGGGCGCGGAATGTCCAGCACGAAACGTTTTAATGCGGCACACCTTCCGTCAGAGCTGCCGGCCAATCAGGATTTCTGGTTTAATACGAAGCTTGAAAAACGCTCCCCGGAGGGATTCCTCAAACCCGTGGGAGAAAAAGAAATGTGGGAACGTTTCGAATGGTTTTTAGAACGCGTTCTTCCAACCGCGGAAGCGGCTGGAGTAAAGCTTTGCGCCCATCCCGACGATCCCCCCGTACCTTTTTTACGCCAGATGTACCGCCCTTTACACAGTATTGAAGGATTACGACGCCTAATTAATTCATTCGACAGCAAATCAAATTGTCTGGAGTTCTGCCAGGGAACGATATCGACTATGGCAGGTGTTGATATTTACGCTGTAATTGAAGAATTCGCAGCGAAAGAACGAATCGGTTACATTCACTTCCGCAATACCAGCGGAACGTTACCGGAATACTCAGAAGTATTTATCGATAATGGATATGTGAATATGCAAAAAGCTATTAATCTCTATCAAAAACATGGATTTACCGGAACTTTGATACCGGACCATACTCCAATAATCAGTTCTGCCGCTCCCTGGGACAGCGGAATGGCATACGCCCTTGGATATATTCGTGGTCTGCTTCATTCAGGGGATATGCAAAATGATTGATTTAACAGGAAAAACGGCGCTCGTTACCGGTTCCAGCCGGGGAATCGGAGCGGGAATCGCGAAAGTTCTAGGACAAGCTGGCGCGTCCGTAGTTATCAACTGCCGGAAAATGAACGAAGAAGCCCTGGAAACCGAGCGGATTATCAAACAATACGGCGGAAAAACAATGATTTGCGCCGGAGATGTGACAAACGAAGATGACGTAAAGAAAATAATATCTGATATCATTAAAGAGTTCGGTCGAATTGATATTTTAATCAATAATGCCGGAATCTCCGGTACTACCGACATTATAACATCTACTCTTGAAGACTGGGAACGCATTATGAACGCGAACCTTACATCTGCCTTTCTGTGTACAAAACATGTTATCCCGCATATGCAGCAGCAGCAATGGGGCAGAATTCTCATGACCAGTTCTGTTGTGGTAAGACAGGGCGCTCTTTTCGGGCATTTTCATTATTGTGCGTCGAAATCAGGAATGGTCGGGATGGCAAAGACAATAGCCCGAACTGTCGCCAAGGACAATATAACAGTCAACAGCCTGGGGGTAGGTTCAATAGCAACGTCTCTGTTTGATAAAACCATTGATAATGAAAAACAGCAGCAGGCGTTGAGTAGAATTCCTTTAGGACGTTTTGGAACACCGGAAGAGGTGGGACATCTCTGCGCGTTTTTAGCCAGCGATCTGGCTGGATACATAACCGGTACCCTTATTGACATAAACGGGGGAATGGTTATGGATGGATAGAGGAAGGTATCATGTTAGTGCATAATAAAAATGTTCTGAATGTTTAACCAAACAATGGGAGAAAAAAAATGGAAAAAAAACTCAACCAACAAAACAAATTTACACTCATCGAAATCCGGGAAAAATACGCTGAAAAAGCGGCTACTCCGCCCAGCATTATGAGGATAATAGTGGTTGTAAACAACTGGAAGCGCAGTGATTATTTATTCATGCCTGCAGCAATCTATAACGGCAATCGTTTTAAATCGATAAAGCATAAATATCCTCCAACTTTGCCGGAGGAAGAAACCGCTTCTGATTGCTCGGTTATTATTACTGATGTACCGCGTTTGTCCATTGATGACAATACGTCTTTAATCGAGTTGGCAAGCGGTAATATAGCAACTCCTGCCATCGGAGTCTTCCAAGCTCTAGCAAACAATACGCGAAATCAGTAATATAAAATACATGGAATGGAGTTTGATCCAATGAAAGGTAAATCAGAAAAACCGAATATCTTATTAATCACAACGGACCAGCAACGGTTTGATCATATCGGATTAAAAGGCATGAAAGGAATTGGGACTCCCGCTCTGGACAGATTAGGAAGAGAAGGAATTCATTTTGACCGGGCCTATACGTCAAGCCCAACCTGTACTCCTGCCAGGGTCTCTTTGTTGACCGGGCTTTATCCGTCAATCCATGGAGCGTACAGTATCGGAGTGACAGTAGATCGATTCTCCCATCCTCTCTTACCGGAATGCCTGGCGGATGATGGATATAAAACGGCTATTTTCGGCAAAACCCATTTTGTCTGTCGTAAAGATGAATCCAGACACATTATTGGCCATGACGACCAGAACAGCGAAGACTATCGCAACTTTAAAGGCCCATATCTGGGATTTCAAACAGTTCAGGTAAGCCGAGGACATTCCATTAACCAGATTCCAAGCATGCATTATCGGTTTTTTCTGGAAGATACCGGACTGGATTATATGCAATGGTTTCCCGTCGCGGGCAAAGACTATGATCATGATTATTGTGGACCCTGGAACATCCCGGAAGAGTATCATAATACTACCTGGGTTGGTAATCTTACAGAAGACTGGATCATGCAGCATGACTCTTCTGAGCCCTGGTTTTGCTGGGCCAGCTTTCAGGATCCTCACGAACCTTTTGCCTGTCCCGAATCCTGGTACTCCAAAGTAGATGCTTCACAAATAGAAGCATTCGAAGGCTTCCAACCGGAAGAATTCGACGATAAACCGGAATTCTATAACAAGGCAATCAAGGGCGACTGGAAAGAATATGAGGATGGTTATAGTGTTCCCAGTTCATTTGCGACTCCCAAAAGAACAGAACGGGCATTACACGCATTGCAGGCCACTTTAGGAATGCTGGGTCTCATTGACCATCAGGTGGGACGAATGCTCAAAGCCCTTGAAAAAACCGGACAATTAGATAATACCATAGTTATTTTTACGACCGACCACGGGGAAATGCACGGACATCATGGTTTCTGGGGAAAAGGCCTGACAGCTTATGATGACTGCCAAAGAATTCCAATGTTGATCTGGGGATCCGGATATTTTGAACCGCAGGGAACCAGTGACGCCATTGTAAATTTAGTTGATATTCCCAAAACAATACTCTCTGCTGTTGGAGCTGATATTCCCAGCGGAATGCAGGGATGCGATTTACTGCCGATTCTAAAAGGAAAAGTTAGCGACGTCAGGGATGCCACAATCATTGAATGCCATGCCACACAAAAGATCTATCAGCAGACAATGGTGACAAAAGATTACAAACTGGTTGTCTATGACCAACTTGACTGTGGAGAGCTTTATGATATGAACGCAGACCCGGATCAATATAATAATCTATGGAACAATCCTAATTTTGCCGGAATCAAATCCGAGCTGATGCTTCAATTTGTTCAGACACGAATGAATGATGAGGGAAAAACATTGCCTCGCGAGGCTTTCGCCTGATTGAAAAATCAAGTTCCCGGTAATGGTCTGAATAATCCCTTTGACCAAATAACATTTGATAACGAAAGTTTTTGACTCTTCGCCAATTTTGTTTTTTATGAATTATTTATCATTTTTTTACTTCCATAACAGCAGCCATAAGTTCATGTTTATCCTGCACAAAACCAGAGTATTAAAATTCCAGCTGTGGGACTTTAAATAGTAGCCGTTACGCTCAAGGTCATATTCCAATAGACAACCAAGCTCTTCACGTTATATCTAACACGAAAGATTGTTTTCACTGAGCAAGCGATGTTACAGTTATACACAGTATTTCCAGCCATGTAGTCATCACTACTGATATAGTGTGTATCACAATTATGTATCAACACTGGTGTCTTCGAAGGAATTAATAATCAGGGCAAAAAAATGGCGGAGAGGGGGGGATTCGAACCCCCGGTAGAGTTGCCCCTACACAGCATTTCCAATGCTGCGCCTTCAACCACTCGGCCACCTCTCCGCTTATATAAGCGTACTGGAAGAGCAATAATAATACTACAATTTTTGCGTTTGGCAAATCAATTTATCAGGATTCACCATCTTTTTCTAAAAATTATGTTTTTATCCCAAAAATTCAAAATTTATTTTTACCTTTTGCCAAACAACATATTAGCTATATTAAATGAGTTGATATTACAATTAGACCACTTGGAAAATTGTATTTTTTTCAAAATTGGTATTGACTTTCATTTTATTTGTTATATAATTTTTATAACTTAGCCAGCCAAGTTAAGTTTTTGATAAATGGATATTAATGAATAAAACATCGACAATCGAAGCCGCTCCGTATGTACAGCTGTACGAGAACATCCGGAACAATATCCGCAAGGGAAACCTTAGCGGAAAATTGCCTTCCATTGCAGAGTTAGGACGCAGCCATTCTGTCAGCCACAACACTGTAAAAAAAGTGTTGGACCGACTGAAAGAGCAAAATTACTTATATGGCAAACAAGGCAAGGGTGTATATGTAAATGAGGCCGTCGCAGCCAGTCCGGCTTTTCAGAAACATATTGTATTTTACCTGCATATAAAATCTTATCACAATCCTTTTTTCGGACAGGCTTTAGCACGTTTAAGACAATTACTTGAATCTGACTGCAGTTTCGTACATCTGGTTAATTCTCCACAACAGTTGAAAGAGCTTAATAGAAATGTGGATATCGTTCTTCTCATTGATATGAAACCGGATGCTGAACTTGATGAAATAAGTCAAATGGTTCCCAAAGAAAAAATCATTTTCTTTAACCAGAATTTCCGGGACCGGCATTGCGTGGGTACCGATAATATTCAGGGCGGCTATATGGCAATGAAATATCTTTATGATCGTGGTCATCGTCATATTGGAGTATTGTCACGAGATTTAGAGATTACCGACTGTATTTTCGACTTCCGACGTCATGGCGTAAACCGTTTTGTAGAAGAACATCCTGATGTCAAACTGGAAAACTCTGAATTGCAGATCAGCCTTTCCAGGCCAGATGAGAACAGCGCCTATATTGCATCAGCCGAACTGCTGGAAAAAGCTCCGGATATTACCGCAGTATTTGCTTTTACTGATATTTTGGCTCTGGGATTTTCTTCCTATTGCAATGAGAAACAGATTAAGATACCAGATCAAATCTCTCTAATTGGATTTGATAATCGCGATTTTGCCTCTCTGTTGGTCCCACCTTTAACAACATTGCAGGAAAACTGCGAGGCCCTGACTTTAGAAGCCAAAAAAATGATCGGAGACATGATTGCAGGAAAGCAGAAGCCCGAACAAGTTTTGCTTCCTCCGTTTCTGATTGAGCGTGAAAGTGTTAAAACAATTTTATGAATTATTATATTTATCAAAAAACGAAATAAACTGAAGGGTTTAATCAATGGCAATCAAAATATCATCACAATTAAACATATTGAGCTTCTTGACGTAATTAAAATTTTCAAATCTAAATAAACCTAGGAACGGAGACTTTCTAATGATTTACATCTCAAAAAATTACTATCGATTACTATATGTATTTATGGCGTTAATGATACTTGTGCCAGGAGTAAAAGCCATTGCTGCACCTGTTGCTCCGATTATTTCCAACCCCGATTTTGAAAGCGGCATGAATGGATGGAATTTTATACATAAATGTTACCGCATTGAACCAAGAGGCGGAAGAAATGGTTCGTCCGGAATGTTATACGAGCGTAAAAATGCCAAAGAATATCTACTTTCTCCACGAAAAATCAAGTTGAAACCTGGAATGTTATATCGTTATGGTGCTTGGGTTCGATGTGAGAATGTAAAAGGTGGCGGAGCACAAATTGCTATTGAGTTCAATAAAAACCATTCTTTTATAGGTGGTAATTACTCCAAAGCATTAAAAGGAACAACAGACTGGACTCTTATTGAAGGCGAAGTTCTAATTCCTAAGGATGCAGACGCATGTCAAATCGTATTGTACCTTTCCCGCAAAACAACAGGGAAGGCGTGGTTTGATGATGTATTTGTTGAACCGGCACAAGCTAAACTTGAAATGCACATTGTTTCACCTTCCTGCCAGACAATTTCGACTCGTGGAGGTATTCTCAGAGTAAATTTCTTTCGCAAAGGCGACAACACTCTTATTAAATTCCTGAATGGTTTGAAATTAAAAATTCAGATAGGAACAGACAAAAACATCAAAACGTTTTATGCAAAAATTGAGAATCATTCCGCAGAAATAAAACTGCCGAATCTTTCTGCAGGAGAATTACCGCTAAAGCTAACTCTGTTTAATCCCAGTAAGAAAACCGTTGTTATGAAAAAAACCTCTTATCTCCGCATTCTTCCTGAAGCAGAAAAAATTCCGGACCAGGCCTGTATGATTGATTCCCACGGACGCGCCATTGTCAATGGAAAACCCTATTTGCCTATTGGCCTCTACCTTCATAACATTCCAAAGGAAGTAGATATGAAACTGATAATCAACAGCCCCTTTAATTGCATTATGCCGTATTGCAGTCCAAGTCTCCGCATGCCGGGAGAAAAGAAATCAGTAGAGGAACTTCATAAAACTATGGATTATCTGCATCAAAATAATATAAAGGTTATTTTTTCGCTCAAGGATATCTATGACGGCCAGAGATGGCAAAAAAACAGTTATTTATGGAGATGGTGGGGTAAGCCACAGGATAAGTCTAATACGATCGTATCAAAAATAGTAAAGACTATCCGAAACCATCCGGCCTTGCTGGCATGGTATATTAACGATGAATGTTCAACTTCAATGATGGATGTTCTGGTAAACCGGCGAAAACTGGTAAATCGCCTTGATCCATATCATCCAACTTGGGCTGTGCTATATCAATTTGAGGATTTACCTTTGTTTGCATCCTCCTGTGACGTAATCGGTGCTGATCCTTATCCGATTAATGTTAAAAGAATTCACGACAATATGATAAAGAATAAAGTATCAATGAATGGAGTAGACGCTTCCGGTTTACCGGCATGGGTTGTTCCACAAATTTTCAATCAAGGCGTTTATTTTGCCCGCGGCAACACAAAAAAATTCCATGAATATGCAGATCCTACGGAGAAACAGATGAGAGGAATGACTCTATACATGGCTCTTCGAGGAGCAAAAGGCTTTGTTTACTATTCATTCTTCGACCTGAAACGTCCTCTTTCTGCTTTTAAGCCTCCGGTTCAGACACAGGCTGATTTTGATAGGCGCTGGACCGAAGTATGCCGTGTCGGAGCCATGCTGAAAGAACTGGAACCGTTTCTGCTATCGAATAAACCGGCACAAAAAGTTGAAATCAAAGTTGAAAAAGGAATGGTTGAGGCCAAAGCATTTTTTGATGACCAAGGTAATGTACGCATTATTATTGCAGGAGTTGGCCCGGGCAAAGCCAGTGCGGTAATTACCTCTACAGTTCCCATGCAGCTAAAATCAATCTATGGCAATTGTGTTTCACTGGGCAATAACCGGTATCGTTTTACCGGCAATGATATATGTTCTGACATTCTCAGTGGAAAAAAATAACAGCAATAATACTTTAAAATTATAAACCCCTATAATCAAGGAGAATTAAAAATGTTAAATCTGAAAAACAAAGGAAGACTTCGAAGCTGGAATTTCACACTCATCGAACTCCTCGTTGTGATCGCTATTATTGCAATTCTGGCTGCAATATTGCTTCCAGCACTTAATAAGGCAAGAAACCGCGCAAAAGGAATAAGCTGCGTAAATAATCTCAAACAACTGGGGCTTGGAGAAGCCATGTATGTTGGTGATTATGGTGGCTATATTCCTTTACATGAAGATTACACTTCGACAATCAAGTATCAAACCTGGAGTGGTTTTTTATATTTTCTGGATTATATAAAAGATCCCAAGCTCTTTTTCTGCCCAAGCCGCGGCCCCTTTCTAAGTGGAACTCAGCACTACACAAAACTTAGTGAATTTACACAGCGAAATTATACCTATGGAATTAGCCGATATCCGGATGGATATTACACATCGACTTCTCAAGCCGGAAATGCAAGCAAAAAGATTTATTATTTAATTACTAAAAAAATAAAGAAAACCAGTATTTTCCCGATTATAGCAGATACTGCCATTTCAACGAAAAGATATTCATATTATTATTTTGTTAAATCATCTCTAATCAATAATATCGCCGGCGTATGTACAGGGCACAGCAATAAAGCCAATGTACTGCTGGCAGACTTTCATGTAGGTTCATATAGTAGACAAGACCTCAATGCCGAATTAGGAATTGAAGCCACAATTTCCGAAAACTATGTTACCTATGAACCATAAATTTTAAGACTCGTGCGAAATGCAGTTTATCGGGTAGGGATGGTTCTCCGCAACGGTCCGCTATTTTGTGTCTGAGCACAAAATACCGGGAGACGGCGCGCTACGGAGAGCGCGCCCTACCAAAATTCGATCATTTCGCAAGACTCTTATAAGTTTTAAGACCGGAGATTAATTATTTCTCCGGAATATATTCTTTACCGTTGTATCATTACCAGGCGGATCGCGTCGAGGCGCAGGCGGGCCTTGCGGATGTGCTGGTCGATCCGGTCGCGATGATCTATATAGATATCGATTTCGTCCTCTCGAATATGGTCGTTGACTTCGCGTAATGCTTTTGTACGCCGGATTTCTTCGTTGAACCATTCTTTCATATGATGCAAACTGCCCGCGAGAATTCGCTTGCAGGACTGTTTTGCCCGTTCATGTGATGCTTCCAGCAAATCGGGAATGACTCGTCGCAACAGTTCCGGCGACGGTGGAGTATGGCACGATTTTAACAATGAAGCATCTGGCTGCGTTACCGGTTCGCCGCGCTCATTGACCGCAAATAAAAGCGGCTCAGGCGGTAGAAAACGGTCGATATGCAATTCTGACGGCGCAACACTTTCCAGGACAAAAACGGTTTCCAGAATCAGGCGGTTGCCATTATGTTCTTCACTGCCGTCAAGTATCGCAATAGAACTATTGCCGGATTCCGAACCAATCAGCAGGTCAATCGCTCCGTTGATCATCGGATGATCCCAGGAGAGGAACTGAATATCATCACGAGACAGCGCCCGGGAACGATTCCAGGTTACAGTTGTACCATCATGCTTGATACCTGGAAACGCATCGGTCAGCAAATCCTCCGGTTTAAGCAGATAGGAACGCTCGGACATCTCTTCGTATTTAATACCGAAAAATTCATACAGCTTCAACATAAACTGTTCCAGTTTCGTATCCTGATCAGTATTTTCCAACTGAGAAATCATTTCGTTGATCATCTCCGGACGATATGAATTTAACTCAAGCAGTTTATCACGGCCGGATTCCAGTTCAGCTTCCACTTTGGAGCGAAATTCCGCCGTTTCTTTAAGCAGTTTTTCAAACTCTGCCATATCAGGTTTCGAAGAGTCAAGCAGATTGTTCAGCTCCGGTTCAAAACGCTGCATGATACGCGCTCCACCGTGAAGGGAGTGCGAAAATGAAGCGAGCCCTTCATGAAACCAGCGAGCAAGAAATTCATCGCGCGAACCGGATACATAAGGAACATGAATACGTATATCGGAAGTCTGTCCGATACGGTCAAGACGTCCAATACGCTGTTCGAGCAACTCCGGGTCCAGCGGCAGTTTCATCAGTACCAGGTCGTGGGCAAACTGAAAATTACGTCCTTCACTGCCGATCTCGGAACAAATCAGCAGCCGGGCTCCGTCCGGCTCTGCAAACCAGGCGGCAGTGCGGTCACGCTGAATCAACGTCATTCCTTCATGGAACACCGCAGCGGTTACTCCGGAAATAGACTCAAATTCCTCTTTGACCGCAATCGCGTCATCCATACCGCCGCAGATCAACAAAACTTTACGTTTACGAAATTGATGGAGAAATTCAGATAGCCAGGTGACTTCCGGACGAATAGAGTCATCCGGACAACCGGGTTCAAGTTTAATCAGCTGGGGCCGACGTTTCGGGAAATTCTTCATGGCAGTACGGGTATTGCGGTACATAACGCGTCCGATCCCGTGGCGGTCAAGCAAATCTCCAATAAATTTATCCCTGGCACGCTCGGAGGAATAATCAAGCTTGACTTGTTCGTCATGACTGATCAATGTCGTCAGGAACCGGTGTTCGCCATTTTCAAGCGTTTCTCCCGCCATGAGTTTTCCGACCACCTCAGCCGTTCGTTTATAATGGCGGGTCTCGCTACGGAACTTTTCCAGATCATAATAGCGTTCGGGATCAAGCAGGCGCAAACGCGCAAAGTGTCCTTCGAGGCCATGGTGTTCCGGAGTCGCAGTTAATAATAGAACAGCCGGAGTTGATGCCGCCAGCTGTTCAATCATCAGGTATTCCACGCTCGGCTGTTCAGGACTCCATTCCAGATGGTGCGCCTCGTCAACAATCAGCAAATCCCAGCCAGTCAAAGACATCTGTCCTTTTGCCGCCGCTTTTACTGCGGTATTCAACGCGCAGAGACAAAGCTGTGATGATTCAAACGGCGACTCTTCATCATCGTCCTCTGGATTTGGCTGAAGCGATTCGTCATTAATGATTGAAAAGGTCAGATTAAATTTTCTCAACAGTTCCACAAACCACTGGTTTACCAGAACCTCAGGAACAACGACCAGCACTCGCGACGCCAGGCCGCGCAACAGTAGTCCATGCATGATCATGCAGGCTTCAATCGTTTTACCGAGCCCGACCTCGTCGGCAAGCAGTAAACGCGGACGATGCCGGATCAACGCCTCATGTGCAATATAAAACTGATGTGGAATAACATCCACCCTGCCCCCGATAATTCCCCGAAGCGGAGATTTGCGCAACTGGTGTTTGTTTCTCAGGGCTTCAAGTCTCAATTCAAACCAGTCGTGCTGATCGTGATGACCCGACATAAGCCGGGTTTCGGGTTTGCAAAAGGAAATATCGCCGGAAAGTCCGGCTTCCGGGACTTTTACGCCATCACCGGAATAGATAAACACGCCGTTATTATCAGTAACATCTTCGATCTCAAATTCAGTTCCTTCCTGGGTTTTCACGCGGTCACCGACATTGAACATGACGCGTTTCAGGGGGGCGTTGGCAGCGGAATAGGTACGGGTTGTGTCGCTGCCTTGAAACATTATAGTTACACGCTGGAATTCGGCGTTAATCACAATTCCCAAACCAAGTTCGGGTTCCATTTCGCTTATCCAGCATTGTCCTGCGGTAAAATTCATTTATAAAGCTCTTATGTTGTTTTTTACACAGAAAACACAGAAAACACAGAGAAAAATGAAAGCTCTCTGTGCCTCTCGAATCTGCGGTTGTAGTGTACGGATTTAAAGTTCGGCGTCGAGTTCATCAACAGTTTTGGCAAACTCCGCCAGGGCCACATTGACCGGTTCCGGAGAAGAAAGATCGACCCCGGCATCTTTCATGATGTCAAGCACATCTTTCGTATCGCCTGCTTTGAGGAAACCAAGATAAGCATTCAGTTTTTCCGAATCACCGCTGAGAATATTTTTGGACAGTTCGGCCGCTGCCGACAGACCGGTGGCATATTTATATACATAAAAGTTGTAATAAAAATGCGGAATCCGGGCCCATTCCATTTCAATGCGTTTATCCGGTTCTACACCATCGCCATGGTATTCACTGTTAAGCTTGAAATACGCCTCGCACAGCTCATCGGCGGTCAATGGAATCCCTTCTTCCACTCTGCCATGGATCATCTTTTCAAATTCGGCGAACATTGTCTGACGGTAAATCGTACCACGGAACTGATCGGCATGATGATTCAGCAGATAAAGCTTGAAATTCTTATCATCGCAATGTTTCATCAGGTAATTATGCAGCAGCAGTTCATTGGTGGTCGAAGCCACTTCCGCAACGAAAATCCGGTAATCGGCATAATGATAATCCTGGGTGGCATTCGAATAGAACGAATGCATGGAGTGTCCCAGCTCATGCGCCAGCGTAAACACATCGCTGAGTGTGCCGGTAAAGTTTAACAGCACATACGGGTAAGAATCGTAGCAGCCGCTGGAATAAGCGCCGGAACGTTTGCCTTTACATTCATGTACGTCGATCCAGCGCTGTTTGAAGGCGTTGTCCAGCTTGGCGCAATAGTCTTCACCGAGCGGTTTCAGTGCTTCTCGAACCCATTCACAAGCCTGATCCCACGTTACTTCTCTCTTGCATTCCGGCACCAGCGGATTGTAGATATCGTACATATCGATTTTGTCGAGCCCCATTTTCCTACCCCTGACCTTGAAGTATTTGAACAAGGGCGGGAAATTGTTGCGGACGGCAAGAATCAGATTGTCATACACGGATACAGGCACATTATCGGAATGCAGCGAAGCTTCCAGAGCGGAAGGATAATTACGGATTTTAGCGCTGTAAGTATGCAGTTTTACATTTCCCTGCAAAGTAGACGACAGCGTGTTCCTGAACTTATTATAGGTATCGTACATGGTCTCGAAAGCATTACGGCGGATATCCCGGTCAGCCGATTCCATGAAATTGATATAATTACCGTGAGTAAGCTCAATTTCGGTTCCTTCCTCATCCTTGATCTTCGGAAATTTCAGGTCAGCGTTATTAAACAGCGAAAAGGTATTGCTTGACGCGGAAAACACATCCGAAGCCATTCCCAGCAGACGCTCTTCCTTATCGGAAAGAGTATGCGGTTTATCCCGCATGATTTCGGTCAGGGTCCGGTTATAAAATTTCAATTCGGGAGCCGTGAGATACGCTTTGAGTTTTTCGTCTGACAATGCCAGCAGTTCCGGTTCGAACCAGGAAAGTTCGCCGCTGATATCGGCAAACCTGGCCGATACTCTGTCGACCAGCGCACGGTTGGCGGATATGGAAGTATCCTGATCGGACTGCAAGTGAGAGAAAACATAGAGCTTTTCCGCCAGGCGGTCGAGTTCGTCGGAAGCCTTGAATGCTTCCGCGAGAACTTCGGGGCCCTCGCCCAGCCTGCCTTTAAACGATGCTGCACTCGCCAGCAATACGTCAAGTTTAGCAAAATCTTCTTCCCAAATTTTCTGATCGTTGTATATTACAGATAAGTCCCAGGTCATTTCGACCGGCAATTCGGAATGAAGCGGCAATTCAGTCTGTTTATCAGCCATGATTATTCCCTTTCCTTTGATATAATATAGATTGACGTTGACATCATTATACAGAATAACCCGACAACAGCAAATATTCAATACCATCCGCCTTAGATAAGACACAAATCAGATCATCAAAAACCACTTCTCATTCGTGAGAAAAAATTCTCAAAATTAATAATTCATTTCTCATGCATGAGAACTTTTAAGCATTATTCTCCAGCACATGATAACCTTTTTTTGAACTCAAAAAAGGTTAAATTCTACAAATTATCAATCATTTTCCAGTAATGGCACCAAAGATGTTATTGGACTTGACCTGGCTGTTTATATGACATGTCGGAATGTCTTGCCGAATCAATTAATCACCCCATAGTTTAGAGAGGTTGTAAATGAAAAAAATCAGTCCCGTCATGCTAATCGCCGGGCTGCTGACACTAGTGTGCGGTCTTTATCCCTCACCGGTATCCGCGACAGAAAGTAACATCAACGGACGAAACAATAAACGAATCGTCACCTACTATGGTGACTGGTCGCATTATTCCGGGCAGGACTACTTTAATCCCGCGGACATCCCGCTGGACCTGGTAACTCACGTCAATTACGCGTTTGTGGATGTCGAGGCAACCGGAGAACTCAGTTTTCTGGACGAATATGCCGCCTTTGAAAAAACGTTCGACGAAAGCTGGGATTCCGAATATACCGGAGTCGTCGGCCAATTCCAGAAACTGCGCAGCTCCTATCCAAACGTCCGCTTCGGGTTCAGCTTAGGCGGCTGGTCACGGTCGGCCTATTTTCCGCTTATCGCAGCGGACGCGGATAAACGGGCGGTTTTTGTGGCGGCCGCGGTCTCGCTGGTCCGAACCTATGGCTTCGATTTCATCGATATCGACTGGGAATATCCCGGTTCCGTACGCGATCCGGACACAACCGACAACGAGAACGATCTGGGGCATCCCTATGGAACTGATGAAGACGGCGCAAATTATGTGTTGCTTCTGAAGGAACTGCGTGCCGCACTTGACGAAGCAGGCTCCCTTGACAGTAAATATTATGAACTGAGCGCCGCCGTTCCTGCAGGAATCGATAATATGGCCAATCTGGATATCGCCGGAATGAATAAATATCTGGATTTCTTCAATGTTATGACTTATGACCTGCACGGCGCCTGGGATTCCGTCACCGGACATCATGCCGCGCTTGATAAAAACCCCTATGAACCCTATACCGGAAACGACGCATACTACTACGGAAAATACGCCTTAAACTATTATATTGAACAAGGGGTTGATCCTTCCAAAATCTCGGTCGGAGCTCCCTTCTATTCACGCGGCTGGCAGGGTGTCGTCAATGACGGCCCATTGGAAGACTATCCCGGTCTGTTCTGTTCCGCAGACGGCGGGGCGGACGGCGCCAGAGATGGCGGTGTTGCCGGCGGTGTCAATAACTATTACGATATGCTCGAACTGGAAGAAGACTCCAGCTTCACCAAGTACCGTGATCCCTACACCATGATGCCCTATCTCTACTCCGAATCCCTGGGCGAATTTTATACCTATGAGGACGCGACTTCCGCCGCATACCGCGCCAGTTACATTCAGGACAATGATTTCGGCGGCGTGGTAATCTGGCAGTCCGCTTCCGACGGTCCAACCGCGGACCAGCGCGACGAACTGACCACTGTCTTCAAAGAAACGTTCTACGACTCCAGCAGCCTTCCCGACCGTGATGACAACCACTGGCTGGTGGGCTACCTTCATAACTGGATCAGTAGTACAGCCGGAGGCTATCTGCCGCTTAATGAAGTTTCCGACGACTACGATGTGATCCATATCGCCTTTGTAGATATCGCTACCGATGGAACCATTACATTTACCGATGGCGGCGGCGACGATTCCCCTATTGTTACAGCTGACTGGGTCGCTGAAAAAATTGCGGCCGGTAAGATCGTCACCTTCTCCATCGGCGGCGCCAATGCCTCCGTAACATTAGATACCGAAACCAAAGTCACAAATTTTGCGGAATCATTCATTGAACTGGCCGAAACCTACGGCGTTAACGGAATCGATATCGATATCGAAAACGGACTCTCTGCCGGAACCAGCCCGGACAGCCTGTCCGACTCTCAGCAGGGACTGGTTGACGCGATTGACCTGATCCTGGATCACTTCGGTCACGACTTCAAACTGTTCATGGCGCCTGAATGCGCCAACGTCATGGGTGGCTACAGTGCCTACGGCGGCGTTTGGGGAAGCTATCTGCCAATTATCGAGTATTTCAAAGATCGCCTCACTGGCCTGCATGTACAGTTCTATAACGCTCCGGGCGGTATGTACGGACTCGACGGCACAATCTATTATCAGGCCAACGCGAACTTTATCGTTGCCATGACAGATATGCTGGCAAAGGGTTTTACTGTCAGTGGAACAAGCTGGACCTTCAGCGGAGTTTCTCCCAACAAACTGATTGTCGGTCTCCCAGCTGTTTCGTCCGCGGCTTCCAGCGGATTTACGTCATCCTCTGACGTTCAGACCGCAATCACTCAGCTGACAACGAATGAAACCCTCACCAGCTATACCCTTGAAACGGATTATCCGGAACTGAAAGGAATTATGACCTGGTCAATCAACTGGGATTACAGCGACAGTTACTCATTCTCAACGGCACATCGTACCTTCCTGGATTCCTTGGATTCAAGCAGTAGTTCTTCGGACGACAGCAGCACAGTTGACGATGACTCATCCAGTTCTTCGGACGACAGCTCTGCGACTGATGACAGTAGTTCTTCTGATGACAGCTCCACGGTTGATGACGATTCATCTACTACTGACGACACCACGGTTGATGACGATTCATCCACTACTGACGACAGCACGACTACCGACGACAGCTCCACTACGGATGATAGCAGCTCATCCAGTGACAGTTCGGCCCAGTCAATGACTTTTAGCTCAAACGGTGTTGATATCACATATACGATCTCATCCTCATGGAGCAGCGGACATAACTTCTCCGTCACCATGACCAACAATAATTCAACCGCGATATCCAACTGGACCTTAAACTTCACATCCTCAAATATCTCACAGATATGGAATGCGGTAATGACTTCATCAGGCACCAGCTATTCTGTTACCAACCCGACCTGGAGTACCAGTATCGGAGCCGGAGAAACGTATACCTTCGGCGGCTCCGCCTCCAGTTCAAGCATCTCTCTGAGCGATGTTAGCATCACATACGACGGCAGCAGTTCGTCTGATGACGACAGCTCTGTTGACGATGATTCTTCCAGTTCCGACGACAGTACTACGGTTGACGATGACAGCAGTACAACAGATGACAGTACTACGGTTGACGATGACAGCAGCACAACAGATGACAACAGCAGTTCTTCAGACAGTTCCGTTGAAGAATATGATTCTTCTGAAATCTATACTGCCGGAGATAAAGTCAGTTACAACGGAGAAATCTATGTAGCAAACTGGTGGACCACCGGAGTTGCTCCGGATCAGACCGCGGCATTCTCCCAGGTTTCGACCAACAGTGGAATCGCAACATGGAGTTCAACCACCGTCTATACCAGCGGAGACCAGGTAATATACAACGGTACAACCTACACCGCAAAATGGTGGACCATGGGAGACATTCCCGGTGAAGCCAGCGTATGGGAAGCCGAATAACATAAAACATCTCTCCTCCTACATCGCGCCCCGGTTTTCTGACTGATGCCGGGGCGCACCTATCCTTACTATGGATGCGGAGTAATAATATGAGTATTTGAATAACTGGTATTTTTTATGTCCGCAGTTTGGGGTCAAGGACATCGCGAAGGGCATCCCCCAGAAGATTCAGCGCCAATACCAGGAAGAACATGAAACCGGTGGCCCCGGCAACTTCCCACCAGATCCCGCGCCACAAACGCTGTTGCCCGTCGGCAATCATCACGCCCCAGCTGGGTGCCATTTGTACGCCAAGCCCCAGATAGCTGACAATTACTTCGGTCATAATCGCAAAAGCAAAGCGCATGGTAAAATAGATAATAACCAGATGGAACAGGTTTGGTATAACATGACGACAGATAATATGCGGAGCTTTGAACCCGGCGGTACGCGCCGCCTGGACATATCCAGCCTCGCGCAACAACATGGCTTCCGCCCTGACTACCCGGCAAAGTCCTACCCAGCCGGTGAAGCCAATTCCCAGATATACCGCGATCATTCCGGGATCGGTCCCCGTTGTTCGTGCAAAAGAGTCAATTACCTCAGCCAGAGGAGGATAAAGAAATCCGCGCGATACCAACAGGGCAAACGCCAGAATAAACAGTAAAGTCGGCATGGAAGCGAAGGTACTGTAAATCCAGACCACCACATTATCGGTTTTACCGCCGAAATATCCCGCCGCTACGCCGAGACCAACGCCAATCAGGGCGGAGATCACCGAAGCTACAACACCAACTTTAACTGCAGTAGAAGTTCCCGCTACCGCCCGTAGAAACACATCGCGTCCCATAAAATCGGTCCCCAGAATATGTTTACGTGAAGGCGGCTGGTAACGATTATCCATGTCCACGACATTATAGGCGGGAGTCTCTCCCGTATGTGAACAGTATAGTGAATATATGCCGCAGCCGACCGCGATACACAAATAGACCAGAACAATGACCAGTGATACCGCCGCGGTCCAGTCCTTAAGCAGTCTTTTCAGCACATCAAAAATTGACTCAAAACGCATCTTCGCACCATTTATACTTACCGGATTGATTAATATACTATAAATTAACCAAATGACAACGGGGCTTTTTTCAAACCATGCAGGAAAGCAAAACGCAATAATGAAAAATAATCATATACCATTGATTATGTAATACTTTTATGGTATATTTTTAATTGGAGAAAGTGGAGAGTCCAGTTTGATGCTGACAAGTTATATTTATAAAATCGCATATATTGTACTGATAACGGCAATGACAGCTTTTGTCAGTAAAGATGCCGAATACTACCTTGACCAGGGAATTGAAAAATGCGATGCCGGCTGCTATACCGGCGCAATTGCCGATCTGACACGTGCAATCAGGATTGATTCCTCACTATCAGACGCCTACTTTTTCCGGGCTTATGCCCTGTTTGAACAGGGAAATTACGATGGCGCCGTTATTGACTACAGCCGGGCGATTAAAATTGATCCGAGCGATGCTGTGGCTTACAACAATCGCGGTCTTGCCCACTACCGCCTTTATGAACTGAAAGAAGCATTTAAGGATTTCAATCACGCCCTGAGCCTGGATCGAAAAATGACCGATGCTATTTTTAATCGGGGACTGGTTGAAAACGAACTGAAGTCCTACAATGACGCCATCAGGGATTTCAATACGGTAATCAAACTGGAGCCCAAACGCGCCACGGCCTATAAATGTCGCGGCTTTGCCCTAAGCTGTCAGAAGAAATACCATGCCGCGCTAAATGACTTCAATTATGCAATCAAACTTAATCCCAATCTAACCGAAGCGTATCTCTATCGTGGTGATATTCTGTTGGAACTGAATAAAAATAATGAATCGCTGGAAAATTACGGACGGGCAATCAAGCTTGATCCGGCATATGCCACCGCATATCTCAGTCGCGGCGAAGCTTACGTACAGCTTGCTCAATACGAACGCGCCAGAAAAGATTTGCTCAAAGCTCAGGAACTGGCCGAGGAAGAGGATGACCCTACCATGCGAAAAGCCGCGGAATATCTCCGCAAGCTTGACTTGATCGACAAAGAACCAAGGAAATAATGCTTTCGGCTTCACTACCAGCGTTCTGTGTCTGAAAGCTGTGGTCTTTTAAACCCGAATCCACAAAACTATTTGAAAATAATACAATGAAAATATTCGTAGATTGATTTTTTATTGTTTTTATATTATATTATGTCCATAAAAAATGGACTTACTAAAAAGTAAACAACAATGATAAATATAACGGATATACGGACAAAGATTTCAGAAGATATCTTTGATTATCAACAATTGACTGATTTGCTGTTTGAATACAGTAAGCCCAGAGACCGGATTCGCCAATTAATGAGTAACGGCGATATCATCCGAATTCGCAAAGGGCTTTATACCTTTCCCGAGGCCCTACGACGTAATCCGTTGTGCAGGGAATTACTGGCGAACCTGATTTATGGACCTTCCTATATTACTGCCGAATATGCCTTGAGCTATTATGGACTGATTCCAGAACGGGTTACAACAGTCACTTCAATAACAACCGGACGCAGCTGCACCTTTGAAACTCCATTTGGAAATTTTTCTTATCGAAAAGTAATTGAACCAATATACACCACCGGCGTGCAGCTTGAACAATCAGAAAAAAAGACATTTTTAATTGCATCGCCGGAAAAAGCATTGATTGACAAAATCTGGCTTGAAAAAAGTTTTGCCGGTCGGAGTTACTCTGATATCGAATCATACCTCAGAGATGATTTAAGGATTGATTATGAACGATTGAAGATTTTAAATTTAGAACGACTCACAGTCATTTCAACAGCCTGTGAACGTCCCAAAATCAAACGGCTGACCAATTACCTTGCGAAAATTATGGAGAATAACAATGACTGATGTAATTCGCCGCATGCTTGATTCATATAATTGTTCAACCAGTGATGATTATATTAATGCCCTGCGCGAAATAATACAGGAACTCGCGTTGCTGGGCCTTTGGCGCAGTAAATTTTTTGAGCACGCCGCGTTTTATGGCGGAACGGCACTGCGAGTTCTTTATGGACTGAACCGTTACTCCGAGGACCTGGATTTTTCACTGTTAGTTCCGAATTCGAATTTTTCCTTAAAATCATATGGTAATGCCCTGAAACAGGAAATTGACAGTTTTGGCTTCCACGTGGATTTTTCCTCGAAAGAAAAAGCAAGCACAGGTAACATTGAGTCCGCATTCATTAAAGCCAATACTTTTCAGCAATTAATCACCATTGAAGCCGATTCAAACTTGCTGGCGGGAGTCCATCACAAACAACTATTGAAAATCAAGCTGGAAGTAGATATTGACCCACCCGGCAAATTTACGACTGAAAGCCGTTATATGTTCAAGCCTATTCCATATGCTGTCAGAGTTTATTCTCTACCTGACTTGTTTGCAGGTAAAATGCATGCGGTTCTCTGCCGGAAATGGCAAAGCCGCCAGAAAGGACGCGACTGGTATGATTTAGTCTGGTACGCAGGTAATCATCCAGTTCTGAACTTACGCCATTTAGAAGAACGCATGCGTCAGTCAGGACACTATACTGATGCGGCTCCTCTTTCATGGGAAAAATTTATAGCCCTGTTGCATGATGCCATTGAGGAAGTCGATATCGACCAAATTAGAAATGACGTAGCCATCTTTGTCCATGACACACAGCAATTAGAGCTATGGAGCAAGGACTTTTTCATACAGGCTGCAACGTTAATAAAACCGGCTTAGCAACATAAAAATCGCAAAATACAAAACTATTTATTTTCCAGACGGACAAGCATCCAGTACTTCTCCCCTTGAGCATTTTCTACAGGAATTTCCAACAGACAAGTAGTTTTTGTTTTGAATATACTTTCTACATTCTTAAGTATAGCGATTGATGAATCATATTTTAAATTCCACGAATCTGCATATAGTTTGAAATTTTTTGCTTCGATTTCACCGCTACGTCCTAAAGGAAGAACCTGCAAGTTACCCGGGATCTTGATTCCATCCATCTCGGTTCCCAATTCCAACTTATTTCCTTTAATGATAACTCGCGGCAACTTTGTATAGAAATCAGGATCACGAGGAAATGACTTTTTCACCTGCGCTTCAAGTAACTTACTAATACGGTCCGAAGTCTCAAAATTTATTATATTTTTCGGTAAGAACAATGTAATATTAACACCCTGATAACAATTACGTCCCCACGCACCTAGTTTTCTAATATTGAAATATGGACGAACCGACGATATTTTTTTTAGTTCGGGATCACATTGTTGTTCAAGATTGAAGCGAAATGTCTCCAAGTCGATTTTTTTACGAGAATCGGCAATGGGCCATCCCCGCGCCAAACTAACATTCTTTACTATTGGGATCAGTGCTCGACCGTTCTGCCGCATATGACGTTTCTCAAGCAGAAAAATTGCTTTTCCCCAGCCGATTTCAATAAAAATCAAATAAAAACTAAATACGCCCCAACCTGCAACCATCAGCAGAAGTATGGATATGGCAAATTTCTTTTTACGTTTAAAGTGCTCTTCAATATTTTTCATATATCGTCTCCAATGTTTATCAAAAAAAATCATGCTTCCGCAAACCTTAGCCGCCAGAGCTTGCATTATTCACTGCCGTTGTCGGATCTAAGCGATTTGAATAACGCATCAACACCACCGCGCTGAACAGGATAAGAATCACGGTCCAGTACGTATAAACAATCCATGGATGGGTAGCAAAACTCAAACCATCGATCGAAAAATCAGAAAAGGGATACAGGAATTTCGTCGAAAAATAACTTTTCGAATGCACTGGGATATCGCAAAGAATATGCAGCGGCCACGCCGCAAACGGCAGCAGAAGTTTCCGTGCGAATATCGCCAGAATTATCGCGATGATGCACACGGTCACCAGGCTGTGACTCCAGTTATATGTAAAAAAGATATAAGGAGGAATAGAATCAATCGGCGGCTTTCCCTGCAACAGCGTTCCATTCAGCATACGCTGAAACAGCACAATCCCGAAGGAACAAAGATCAGGCAGAGCACCGAAACCGGCGGCGGCCCACAGGGTCCAGTCGGAAAGATAGCGTCGTCTTTCACTTCCCGGCGGTCCGGCAAAACCTCCGGGCAATCCTGAGCGGCTGCAAACCAGAGCGCCCAGAGCAATATGAGCAAATGTATCCATTCTTAAAATTTTCTATTAGTTACTGACCATATCAATATAAAACCCAATACAAAAAAAAACAATCCCTAATATACAACGGAACAATTGTTGTTTTTTTGTAAAAAGGATTGCTTTTGATAATAAGTTGAGCTTAAATTATATACGAATTTAACATTAATCTAACAACCCCTTCATTACGGATTAACAAATCAAGGGTAATTTATAAAGGAAAACAGAAGGAATTTCCAGACTAAACACAGGAATAAAAAAATGGCAAAAGAAAAAATTCTGATAATTGAAGACGAGGAAGATATCCGCGATCTGGTGAAATATAATCTGGAACGTGAAGGATATGCCGACGTCAGAGCAGTGGAAACCGGTGAAGCCGGACTGCAGCAGGTAAAGGATTCAACACCCGACCTGATTCTCCTGGACCTGATGCTGCCCGGAATGGATGGGTTATCCGTCTGTCGTAAATTGAAAAACAACGAAAAAACCGAACATATTCCCATTATTATGCTGACCGCAAAAAGCGAAGAATCCGACATCGTTATCGGGCTTGAAATGGGCGCAGATGATTATATCGCCAAACCTTTCAGCAATAAAGTTCTTCTGGCACGGGTACATTCGGTTTTGCGCCGCTGCAGCAATCCGGAAAAGGTTGAACCAGGCGGCGTAGTTCGTCGCGGAAATATCCAGATTACGCCTGGCAAACGTGAAGTATTGCTGAATAATAAGCCGATCGATCTGACATATTCCGAATTTGAGATTCTGTTGCTTCTCGCAAACCGTCCGGGATGGGTATTTACCCGTAACCAAATTGTAAACGAAGTAAAAGGTTCCGACTATCCGGTAACAGAACGTGCAATCGACGTACAGATTGTCGGTCTACGCAAAAAACTTGGCGATGCCGGAAGAAAAATTGAAACCATCCGAGGCGTTGGATATCGTTTTATCAGCGATTATTAATCATAACAACGGCCGGAGCCTGTACGCTGTCGAAGCCGGAAACTAAACTCAAGGGGATTTACATACAATGGTAAAACCGAAATACTTTCTTCAAAGTTACCCGTTTTATATATTCGGTCTGGCTTTGATCCTGCTCGCGATCATCTGGATGCGGTCAGATTCTCTGAGCAGCAATTATATGGATATGATCAAACAGGATATGGAAGTCCGTACCAACCTGCTCCGTCTTGAACTGGCTCCGAAAATCGGGAAGATTTCAAATTCAAAGTTGGAACAGGACTGTAAAAAACTGTCTGATAGCATCAATACAAGAATTACTATCATACGACGCGACGGACTGGTGCTAGCTGATTCTGAAAAGGATCCTGATCTGATGTCCAATCATGCCGACCGTCCGGAAATCAAAGAAGCATTTGCCGGAAAGACCGGAGTTAATCCGCGTTTCAGCGCCACCCTTAATCAGTGGATGCTGTATGTGGCACTTCCGGTTCGTTCTTCCGGAGAACAGCCGGAATACGTTATTCGCGCTTCCCGTTCGATATCATCCATTACACAGGTACTTACAATGGCACGGCGTGACATTATCATGGGCGGCATTATCGCCGCACTGGTAACGGCTCTGATCAGTCTGTTTATGATCCGCAAAGTCGGCATTCCGATTGAAGACATACGTAAAAGCGCGCAGATGATCGCAGCCGGCAATCTTGATACCCGCATACCGGTTCCGGCAAAAGGGGAAATTAAAGATCTGGCTCAGGCTATCAACGGCATGGCAGAACAACTGAAGAGCCGTCTTCAGGAACAAATTCGTCAGAAAAACGAACGAAATGGAATCCTCGGAAGTATGGTTGAAGGAGTTATCGCGGTTGACAACAGCCAGTCAATTATCTGGATGAATGATGTCGCGCAGCGTTTACTCAGCATAGAAGAACCTGCTGACGGAGCCCATATTTATGAAGTTCAGCGCCACAGCAAACTGGTGGAATTTGCCGAACAGATCATCGAAAAGCAGGAAGTATCACAGCAGGAAATCATCGTTACAGAGCATGGCTCCGAGCTGTTTCTAAAACTCAAAGGTAGCGTCTTAAGAGGATCGGATAACGAAGCAATCGGCGCTTTGATCGTCATTGCCGATATTACCGAAATCAAAAAACTGGAAAATTTCCGCCGTGACTTTATCGCCAACGTCTCCCATGAGATCAGAACGCCGTTGACCGCGATCCGCGGTGCGGTCGAGACCTTGCAGGAAGCCAGAAACTCCGATCCGGCAATTACCGACAAGCTCATGGATATGATCACCCGTCACTGCGACCGGCTTAACGCTCTTGGCGAAGATATCCTCTGTTTGTCATCGCTTGAACGTGATGCCCTCAGGGAAGATTTTAAATATGAATCCGCAAATATTTCGGATATTGTCTCCACCGCTGTTGGTCTGTGTAAACACAAGGCATCCCAGAAAGACATCTCCATTAACATCATCAAGGATTGCGATGAGATGATCGACTGTGACCGTCAACTGCTTGAACAGGCCCTGATCAATCTGGTAGACAACGCCGTAAAATACAGTGAAAACAACTCGACTGTCGATCTCTCTGTGGAAGCAATTGTAAATGAACGCATGAAAGTATCCGTCAGGGATTTCGGGGCAGGAATTCCAGCCAAACATCTGTCACGGCTCTTTGAGCGCTTCTATCGTGTCGATAAAGCCAGAAGCCGTAAACTCGGCGGTACTGGACTCGGTCTGGCTATTGTTAAGCATATCGTCCAGGTGCACCATGGCTCCGTAGATGTCCAAAGCAACGTCGGCGAAGGCAGTATCTTTACCATAATAATTCCGATAAAGCAAAAAAACGGAAGACCTGTCGCCTAGTCATTCATTGCAGTTTTTGAACCTTAAATGTTGCGGAAAATATGTTGTTTCCCGCAACATTTATATTTTTTTCAAGAAAAATCACCCAAATTTCAAAATCAGGGCTTTACAAAACACAAAATGCGATTAGAATGCACTGATTGCGATATTTTCAATGTTTTTCAAACACATATAGGTTTGATGTCAATAAAGGTGATTATTTATGAACAGTGACATTTTAACGATTGAAGAAGTAGCGGAATACCTCCGTGTTTCGGAGCGCACAGTATACGACTGGGCGCAGAAAGGCGAGATTCCCTGCGGGAAACTCGGAACCGCATGGCGCTTTAAACGCAGCGAGATCGAAAATTGGATCGACTCCAGATTGAGCAGCTCAAAGTCAATGGGCAATTTCGTTCCATTATTTCTCGACAGCGTACTAAAAAAAGAACACATCATTGTTACCAACAAAGCTTCTAAAGACGAACTTCTCCAAAAAATGATCGATCTGCTGGCAGAATCCCCGCTGGTAAAATCCAAGAAAGACCTTCAGGAAGGCATTTTCCACCGCGAACAACTCATGAGTACCGGAATCGGAATGGGAATCGGAATTCCCCACGTGCGTATCAACTCTGTTAAGGATGTTGTACTGGGCGCGGCTCTGGTTCGCGAAGGAGTAAGTGAATATGACTCCCTTGATTCACAACCAATCAAACTGGTTTTCATGATCGTTGCCCGTCAGGACCAACACGATCAACATCTCAAGTTGCTGGCTCAAATAAGTTCGCGCTTGAAAGATGCTTCAGCAAGGGATGCCCTTATTACTTGTGCGGACGCAGATGAATTCTACGATCTGCTCACTAAAGGAGATGGAGGACAGGACTGATGCATGAGACTCAACTAGGATTGCTGATTATTTTAGGACTGGCAGTATTTCTCGGAATGATCGGAGCCTGGTTTTTTCAGAAAATCAAGTTCCCCCAGGTTGTCGGTTATATCATTATCGGCCTGATCATCGGTGCAGCCGGATTTAACATCATTAAACATGAACATATAGAAACCCTCGGACCTTTCAATTTCTTCGCTCTCGGCATTATTGGTTTCCTTGTCGGCGGCGAACTCAAGCTGGAAATGTTCCGTAAATACGGAAAACAATTTACGTCAATTCTTCTCGGTGAAGGTTGCCTGGCCTTTATATTGGTCGGCGTCATGACCGCAGTTGTTATATATATGGTCAAGCCGGACCTCCCGACCGCCATTGCGGGCGGCGTGGTCTTCGGCGCGATCGCCTCAGCTACTGACCCGGCATCCACTGTCGATGTTTTATGGGAATATCGTTCCCAGGGCGTTATGACTACCGCGATTATTGCGATTGTCGCCCTCGACGATGCTCTTGCTATGACTCTCTATGGAATCGGTACCAGTACGGCTCAGATTCTGACCGGCGGTTCTGGTTCGGTAGTACATGAACTTTTAAACGTCCTGCGGGAACTTGGCGGTGCTATCGCGCTTGGAGCCGTTGCCGCATTTGTTCTCACCGGCTTTATGAAAATCGTTAAGCATCCGGAAAAACTGGTATCGCTGGCTGTAGGAATGATCCTGCTGGTAATCGGCCTGGCCGTCATGCTGAAAATGGACGTAATTCTGGCTGGAATGACCATGGGATTTGTCCTGACCAACTTTGCGCCTCACCGCAGTGAAGAGCTCTTCAAACTGCTTCGAAGCTTCTCTATACCAATCTATGTTGTATTCTTCGTTCTGGTTGGCGCCCGACTTGGATTCGGCAATATGACCTGGTGGATCTGGGTTATCGTTGCCCTGTACGTCATTGGACGTAGTGTCGGTAAAATGTCCGGAGCCTATCTTGGCGCGGTTATTTCCCGCAGTGCTCCATCGGTCAAGAAATATCTCGGAATGAGCTTATTTGCACAAGGTGGTGTTGCCGTCGGTTTGTCTATCGTGGCAGCGCAGCACCTGAGTAAAATTTATATAACAGACAAGGTGTCCCTCGGTGACGCGATCATCTATGCAGTCACGGCTACCACCCTGATTGTACAGGTAATCGGTCCGGCAATGGTAAAAGTCGCCATCAAGCTTGCCGGTGAATCAGGCCGCAATATTACCGAAGAAGACGTTATGGAAACCATGCACGTCGGTGACGTGCTTGATCCCGATCCGGAAATGCTTCAGGAACACGAATCGCTTGAACACGCGGTCAACATGTTCCGCGACAATGACAAGCTGATGTATCCAGTGGTCAGCAAAGGCAAGCTGATTGGAGTTCTCTCCTTTGAGGCCCTGAAAAGTGTTCTTGCCGACCGCGAAACCTGGCAGTGGCTGGTAATTGCCGACGTCATGACTGACGCCGGTGACCGTACCACGCCCGATGCCGCCCTGACTGAGGTCTACGACAAAATGGTACGTCACAAAATCGACCAGATGCCGGTTGTCAGTACCGACGATCCGGACAAACCGGTTGGTACCGTAGATCTGCGTACGATCAAGATCAAAGTTCAATCTGAACTCATTCGCCGTCGTAGCGTGAAGAGTGAAACAACAGATAACAATGCACCTGCCACGGCGTAAGCAGTAACAGGTATTTATATATTTGATGGCGGCCTGGAGACCAAACCTCTCCAGGCCGTCTCTTTTTTGTCAACGCAAAGGAATATTACAGCAAAAAAGTATCTACGAACCAGTCATCATTCATATGAGGCACTCAAACAGACCGCAAATAAGGTCTAAAAGCTACCTGATATGGAATAATGTCGGTGTAAATAGGAATTGCTGCCGTATGTTGTCTGTCGGGATGTGTCTGTAACAAAGTCACGGAAACCACAAAGACCATGACAGACGGCACTGTAATCAAAACCAAGACAACCAAAACCCAGAATTCCGTATTGACGGAAAAAACTGTTGTAACGGCTGGCAGTACATCCGCCGTAAAACGGGAAAGCACCGGCAGTACTTCCAGCGGAACGATTACACCTAATTTCCTTGTCGGCAGCGGTACGGGTTCCGTTTCGACGTGTCCGCAAAAAAATAATAAAGTCGCGATTGGTATGTCCTGGTCTGCCGGTATCCTCTCATCGATCTCTAATGCCTCTGCTTCCAGTGGTTCATTCACCTATATTGGCGCTGACGGAGAATCGGCAGCAGAAACCGAAACTCGCCTGAATGCTGTTGTCAACTTAAAGAAAAAGATGACTGAAAGTTCCGACGATAGCGACGATGATGAATCAGCCGATGAAGATAGTTCTGATGACGACAGCGACGAATCTACTGATGAAACCGAAACGGATAATACCGCGTCAGACTCATCTAGCACCACAACCAAATAACAATAACATTTTAAGGCGGCTCTTCGGGGCCGCTTTTTTAAAGACAATTTATAACAAGGAGTTATTTTTGGGCGAGAGGTAAAAATTCCTGCAATTTCTTTTGGTTGGAAACATTAGAATGATTCTTTTTATTGATATTAATAAATTTTAAAGCGACTCTTACCATACCAGTACTACAATATAAACAATGTTTATCTGAATACATATCCATTGGCGGATATTTTTTTTCATATTCTTCTATTGCTTTAATATATTTTTTGATAATTTTATCAAGATCAACAAGTTTCTTTATATTTTCATGATAAAGTTGCATTAGTAAGTTTTGAATATCTTCTAGATCATCATCTATGTGCCTATCTGGAAACTTCCATTTTAAATAAGCATTCAAGTTGTCCAAGTTAATATTAGTATCAAGTGAAATACTTTTTTGTTTTTTAATGGATTCTTTAATGGTGTCATAAAAGCTATTTCTGTGATGCGAGGTGCTAAAAAACCGGGTTACACTTCTCGCTTCCTGATAACCGTGATATGTTCATTGACGATCAACCACTGCTTAACGGCCTTACGCCAACATTCACTAATTACCAACTCTTTATCAGTATAATCTACATATTGATACATTTCAATAGCAAGAGCTTTAATCTCTTGATACACCTTCGATCTATAACGTTTACTGAAACGTACACCCATGTGCAACATCCATACACCACATGAACAATTTCCCTTCAGAGATGCCGGTCGAGGATTATGATTCACGTTATGAACTGCTTGTTTTACCGCGAACGGGAAAGAATCCGGCAATTCAAACTGCTGCGTTTGGATATCGAGTTCACGTTTGACTTCGCCCTGAGCTCGTTCCATACCACCGTTAAACTGTGGATAATATGCCGGATTATTCAGTGGAATAACACCAAATTCCTGCAAAGCATTTATCACTGAAAAATGGTTCAGATTGCTGCCATTGTCACGTTTCATAAGCAATGGTGCTCCATGTTTTTTGAATAACTTTCGCAGGTTTTCCGCTACAGCTTCACCTTTAATCGGTCTGGTATCAATTAACGGTTCAAACTTGTACCGTGATGCCAGGTCCTGTATCTGATGTACGTAAAACTTGATTCCTTTGAACACATATTCGAAGTCATCCATGCTCCAGATCATATGCGGACAGTCCCAGATAATCTGTTCGGCATGCTCCCGACGCCCACGCTTGAGCTCATCACGTATTTCATGGATCAGTTCATTGAGCGACTCCCTTGATATTTGACCATGATATATTTCATGTAATTCACCGGTTCCAGCAGTACGTTTCTTTCCATGCTTCAGATTACGAATTTCCTCTTGAAGCTGAAATAGATCAATAGTCTGAGCTATTTTGGGACCCCGTTTTTCAACGGGATCCTGAGCAGATTCAATTTTTCGCTTATAACGCCATAAGGTCTGATATCTTACGCCCATAATAGCAGCAGCTTTATACAGGTAAATATCACAGTCAATCTTAAAGTTAATTGCTTCGTCGACTAGTAGTCTTATGGCCCGATTTTTTTCCCACCTTGCCTTCGATCTCCCTGATTTTGAGTTCGTAGGCACGTCTGATTAACAACTCTGCTTGACGGGCTTTGTCGAGTTCCTTTTCCTGAAATTTAATAAAGTCTTTCAGGTTCCGGTTCTCGACGATCTCAGGCGGCACTTCCGGCCGCCCGGGCTCGCCTTCGGTTAAAGCCTCAAGCATTGCCTGAAAAGCACGCTTCTCCCAGCGATAATAGTTTTTGCGGGAAATGCCCAGCTCAGCGGCGGCAGCGGTAGCCGTGCATTCGTGGTTTCTTACCTTTAAAATGAGTTCTGCCCGGCATTGGGCGTCGAGGTTGGCTTGGGCTTTCTGGGACTGCTGCTTGCGAGTTGACATCAGATAAATCCTCCTCTAGTTCTCCTCCTCCTGCGGAGAAGGTTCCGCCTGCGGCGGGGATTGGGTTTTCTGTTCCTTCAACAACTTCTCCAGACGTTTCGGCAGCGGTGATTTCTTCACTTTGCGCGGCTGCCGGTCTAATGCCGAAAGCATTGCCTCCATCGCGATTTCCTGCCAGCGCATGACCTGTGTCCGGGTCACTGACAAGTTCCGGCAGATCTCGCTGATCGAACAACTTTCCGTCCACACTGATAACACCGCACGACATTTTTCCGAGGCTGAGATATTCCGCCTGGGACGTCGTGGTTTCTTCTGGTTCTGATTCTGCTGCTCGGGATGAAGATTCGCTTTCATGGTTACTATTCTCCTGATTTAAGTCATATACAAGTTCTTTTCCTTCAATTTGTTCCGGATCGTCAACGTGCATCTTTATTTTACCCTTTTCAGCACGGATCGCCACGTTTTGTTCGCCAAGACGTCCCACCATATAAAACGGACGCTGTGGTTTTCCTCGCAAAGCCAGCTCAAGCGTATTCTCTTCAATTCCTTTCTCAAGGGTGTGCTTTAGTTCGCTCTGAACCTCAAAAAAACGATCGGCCGGACACATTCCTCCGATACCCTGATGGGGGCGTTTGTAGTTGTAATACTTGATCCACAACGCCAGGCGCTCACGGGCATTTTCGAATGAATCAAACTGTACTCTGAATAGAAATTCCTGCTGGATCGTCTTCCAGAAACGCTCGATTTTTCCCAATGTCATCGGGTGGTGCGGACTGCTCTTGATATGTTTGATCCGGTCCTTGTGGAGTTCTTTTTCGAAGTTGGTTGTACCACGCCAGTTGGTGTACTGACGCCCATTATCAGTCAACATTTCTTTTGGAACGCCATACTCTCCGTAGGCAGTACGATAGACCTCCAGCAGATTCGCTGCAGTTTGACTTCGATACAGTCCCATTCCCACGATATATCGTGAATAATCATCAATAAATCCAAGCAAATAAGCATTTTTACCGGCCAGCCGGAAGGTACAAATGTCAGTCTGCCACATTTGATTGGGAGTAGCTCTTTCAAAGAAGCGCGGCTTTGAAATATTCTTCCTCCGTTTCTTTGGCGGCAGATCAATCAGTTTCTCTTCATGAAGAGTCTTACGAACTGTTTCGGGGGATGTTTTCAGCAGAAAAAATCGTTTCAGAATGTCGGATATACGCCGTACTCCACGCGATTTATCTGCCTTTTTTAGTTCGATGATCTGGGATTTTAACGCAGTGTTAACTGTTTTGTCGGACTTTTTCTTATTTGTAAAGTGATTTTGAAGACCATCTTCTCCAAATTCATTGTATTGTTTCACCCATTTGCCGATTGTACTTTTGCCACATCCGAATTCTTCGGACAGCATAACGATACTGTAGCCTTCTTCCAAATAAAGCATTACCAGTTCACGACGAAATTCCGGTGAATAACATCCGACATTTTTCTTCTGTTTTTGTCCTTTTGACATAACACTTTTCCTTTTTCTGTACATCCGATTTCACGGATGTATCATTGATGTATAGAAAAGTGTTACCCGATTTAAATTTTCTCACATAACAGAAATTTTGCTGATAGCGCAAACATTGCGGCAAGAATAGCAATGATTGCTATCACAACAAGGAGTTCTATGAGCGTGAAATATTTAGCCATATTATTCTTTTGGTCTATTCGATGATTTTGTTTTGTTGTCACTTTTCTCTCTCCGTTATTTTAATTTCAAGAAAAATTCTATTTAGACTGAAAAATTACTAAAGTTTATTCAATTACCGACCGAAAAACTCAAGAATTTCTATCTGAAACATCATATTTATTAATAAATTATTTCACCTTCCTTTTTAAAATTACAAAATTAAATTTTGGCTCACTATCATTTTCTAAAAGAATACAGCTTCTGCTATAAAAATTGTGATCTTACATTTAGAACGCAACAAACATCAGATGTTATGGACGTAAACTTTTCCGGAAAGAATAGTTCGACTTCCGGCCTTATTAAAAACAGTTCTTTTTTCACCCATTGCTATAAATCTCCATTTATGATTTTGACATCACTGGTCGATTATGATATTATTTATAATACAGCTATATTTTACCGCAGTAATAGTTTTAACAACATACAATAAATAAATAAAACATATGCTTTTTGAGCACTTAAAATCCGGGTGTGAATATCGCCATATACCTGAAAGAAAAAGTTCTATGCTTTTTGGAGTTGGTTTTTTTGACAAGAGTAACTGGCAGGAAGATCAGACACATCTGATAACAGATCATTATAGTCTGGTATACGTCATAAACGGACATGTCGATTACATTGATGAAGCTGGAGTTGTCTATAAATTAGGAGCGGGAGATTACTTCCAACGCATTCCGGGAGTGGAACACACCACAATAATTGATCCACTGAGTAAATATTTCGAGTGTTTCGTCGGACTAAGCTTTAAATGTTATGAAGCTTGTTGTGAATTAGGCATTATTCCTTACCATACCCCGACTGGACATATTGGAATATCGCTGGAACTCATCGAGTCTTTTTCCAGTTTAAAAAAGAAGTTTGCCATGGATACTTCCAGTAATAATGCAAAGCTTGCACTTCAGTGTCAGGAATTAATCCTGAATTTTTTCAATGTATATAAAGGGAATATCCAAAATGATTTTTATTCAAAGATAATTGACGAAGCCTGTTTATTGCTGGGAGATAACTTTGACCAGCAAATCGATTTAAAACGATTTGCTCAAAAACATCAATGCAATTATCATTCTTTTCGAAGAAAATTCAAGGAATACACAGGAACGTCTCCAATTCAATATCGCAACAAGCGCCGCTTAAATACTGCCATGTCCCTGTTAAAACAGAATAAACTCACTATTTCTGAAATAGCCTGGGAATTGGGCTACTCGTCGCCTTTTGGTTTTTCCGCACAATTTAAACAGCATTTTGGAGTTGCACCACGTCATTTTAGAAATGACAAAAAAAATATGACATTTTAAAATCAGGTTGGTCCAGCGAATCATTTTGCTGGTGATGAATGTCTCATTAATTATAGGAACTAGTGGCAGTATTCGACTGTATAATTTTGTAATACTAACTTGAATCGGTAAATAAATATTCTGTTCCCCTGTCTTCTTCGGCAATGACATTTACCGGCTTGAAACTCCCAATCGCCCTCATACTATCAGTTGAAACGTATAAAAGAACCCTCTTCTGCTTTTAGGAGCCCATAGTAACTCTTGTGATCTTTACCCGATAGTCTTTTAAATGCAGCAGGGGTTGACGACCGGTACAACGTTTAATCCAATCAACAGGATTATGTCCGCCGGACTGAATCCAATAGATGTCAATTTCGGCCTTGAGAACCTCGGGGCTTGCTTGATCATATAATTCTTCAAGCCAAAGTTTACCATTGTATGGAATGAATTCGTGATGATGATTATGATAAGAAAAATCTATACCTGCCTCCGCGAGTTTTTTACTTATAGGAATAAGTTCTTCAATAAATTTTTCCAGCCAACCGTCTTCAAAATAGTAATCAACCGGCAACATGCCAATTGCGGCATGTTTACAATCCCATAATTTATGTTCTTCTATAACCGCGTCAAGGTCATTTTGAAAGCGATCCCAGGGCATGTGAGTTGCGACGCATGGCATATTTTCATCCAGCAGCGCCTGGGCTACTTCCCTGGGAGACAAAGGCCCTATGCCTGATATCTGGACATTTTCATAACCAATTTTACGCAGTTTAGATAAAGTTTTTGTAAAATCATCTATGTTCTGGGTGAATTCACGAACAGTATAGAGCTGTACTCCGATAGTATATGAGTTAGTATTTTCCATTGTAGTTTTAATTCGTATTTTGAGGGAAAAGACGTAAAATTCTTGTTTCCCCTGCGTGCATTTTCAGTTGCACCTGGTCAGTATTTTCTGCGATTACTTCATTGCTCAACGCATCGTTGATGGAAGTACATACATAAGGCATCGTGATTTTCTTAAGGTCGGTAGCTTCAGCTACAACTGAAACGAAATGCTTGTTAGCGTATATAATATCATTGTTTCTAAAAGGCCAAAGTCGGTTGCCATCTTCCAGATATATATGTACACCTGCTTGCCGGGCAATTGTGCGGAGAATATTAGCGGGTAAAATTTTTGAACCAATATAAACAGAACGCCACGAATCAAATTCTTTTACAGCGTAAGCGGTTTTGTCATTAGCAACGAAACGCCCTAAAGTCTTAGCTTCATCCTCCTCCACATAGAATAAAGGTGATGCAAGGGTTTCATCCATGACCATGTTTTCCCCAGGCATAAAAGAAAAGCCTGCCGTTAGCGGACGTGGAAGCCGACCGTAAAGCGGAAGCTCGGAAATATTTTTTGTTAACGAGTGCTGTGTGTCGGTTATTCGGAACGTTACAAGGCGGGGCGACAAGTCATAGCCGAATTTGAAGCCGGTCAATTCCTGCATATTTTCCACACTCAAAGCTGGATGCGCCTCCGGGTTTATCAATCCGTTCGCGTATGCCCAAACGACTGTAGCTCCATTGCGTTTGACTTTATTGTCTATAAACTTACGCTGACTATTTGTCAGGCTATGGCAGTTTAGAAAAATATACATTTTATAATCGGGAAGATTGTTAAATTCCAAATCATCATGAAAAATGTGATCGCACGGCGCGCCTATCCGTGAAATCGTTTGTGAACGGTTCCATGTAACAATGTCGCGCATACTTTCAAAGGGATGACTGAACATTGAGTCCTGATCGTAAACAACTGCAATTTCAGAATTTTTACCTTTTCCCAACTCGTAAAATTCTTTGGCTATTTTTTGCTGTTTCTTAAATATTGCTGAAATTTCCGGGTGGTCGTAAAATGAATATTCTCCAGTTGCCATCTCAAACCACCAGCCATAGACATCATCGCAAAGAACTTGAGCAAAATCCCGGTTTAGCACGTCGGCTGTTTCCTGAAGATTGGAACACCCACAGAACTGCACCACGTTGTGTGGATCAGCTAAATGTGTCCTGGTATCCGATTCGTTTATCCATAACTTCCCGCGAAGACGCATTGAATCCACTGCCATACGGAAAGTACTACCTCCTCCCGGTTGACGATCATAATATTGGCTTGGAGTGGTCAGATAATCGATATACGGCGAGTCGGCCAGAAACAAGGGACCGCAAACGGCGTATGTTTGAGCGGAGACTCCCATAATGGTTCCCCAGAATGCTCCTGTAAGCACTCTGTTATTTGTACGTTCCTTGACTGCTTTCGCCATTATTTCAATGGTATGCGCTGTCCCGGCAGTACGAGCTTCATAATAATCGATCAAAAACTGGCTTTTTGCCGGATCAAGGAAATTTCCGAAGTCGCCCTCCGGATCTCTGCGGCCGTTATGGGCAATCTCCCCCTCGGTGAATACCTGCTCTCGTGTTGTTGGAATGTGTGGATTTATCAATGATGCATTTGAGTCATTCCAAGCCTTGCGGAGAGCTTCATCGGTTTCGTATTTCTTTTTTAGCCATTTGCTGTAAAAAATTCTGAAAGCGGGGCTGAAATCTCCGCAAATATCATCATCTGTTCCGCGCAAATAGTTCCATTCACCGCAACATCCGCCTTCGACGTGATAACCAATGACTCTTTTGCCAAAAGCATTAGATTCAACAAAGTCAATCGCGTTTTTTATATATACAACTGCATCATTTGCATATTTTTCAGATGCATAACATACCTGTCTTTTGTCTTCAAAACTTCCATATGAATGAAACCTGAACCGATCATGACGACCATCTTCGAATAATACCAGCTCGTCCGGGTTTTCATCAAACCATTTTTTAGATGGATGGCATGACAACCGTATCAGAAAAACCGCTTTCGGATTTTCTTTCAGAATAGTATCTGCCTGTTGCAAAGTATACTCCCATGACACAAAGCCTTCTTCATCTTCGTTTTGCCACCCTGACTGCATGAATATAACAAACATTTTAAATCCAGCTTTCGTGAGTTCTTCAGCTCGTGAAGTGCTCAATTCTACCAGTGTCTTCCGGTCGCCACGTAGACAAAAAGCCATTGGGGTGATTGGTTGTCCATCAACGAACAGTATACTGGAGTGGTTTACCAGCTTGATCTCCGGTCTGGCAAAACAATCGACAGTTTGGCTTAACATAAAAGAATCCTTTTTTACTATGCAAACGCATTTTTTTCTATCAATACGGATTATACCTGTACAAAAGAAACAAGTCCAGCCATAAAATAACTATCTTGAAGGTGTTACAATTACCCTGTCTATAAAAATGGCGTTCTTTTGGTGTTTTGAGTTAGGATAATACCGAGGTCCTTCGAATTTTATATGAACATAGATATCGATATGTTTTCCTCTGGCATTTAGATTGGCCAAGGAAACCGTTGCTCCCCAGTAGTTTAACAGGAACAGTATTGACGAATTATTCTTTGTATTAACATTTTTTAGCTCATACCAATGATACCCTGAACCGGGAATCATTGCCTTTGTTATTTTTTTTAGGCTTAATTGTTTTTTTAAGGAGTTATTATATACTCCCAAAGACTGTGGTAGCCCATACCCTTTTCCTCTATCCGGATGATCTGCATCAAAGCGTAATGCTACTTTACATTCCGATTCATTATCAACTGCAAGATTAGTTGCGGGGCATGAAAATGGAATATCCGGAGCTCGAAATTCTGTATATTGTTTACCCTTGAATAAATCGGGCTCTGGAATTATACTCGGTAATTCAAGCATAACAGAGTCTTTATCTGTCAGTAATCCAATTTGTTTTGCCATTCTTATATATTCTTTTCTAGCCTGCTTGATGTTAACAGGAAAAGAATTTTGTAATTTCCCACTTTTTGTCCACTGGGTTATATAGTTTGATAACTGATTAAACAAAAAGATCTTATAGAAACCAATAACAGCTTTTCTTACTCGATTCAGCTTAATTCGATCATTACTCACACTCTTAAGAGCTTTATTGCAATAATTCCAGCATTTTAATGCTGTATCAAGATCAATATAAGAACTTGACATTGTATTCCATGACATGACAAGCTTGTTTCGCTTAGCTGCCTCATATAGAGCTTTCCGATATTTTATCAGATAGTGTCCGGCATCTCCATAATATTTAGCCATGAAATCATTCAGCAATTTATTAAAATCATACTGAGGATTTTCCAGATATTTTCGTTCGAGAAACAACTTCAGTTCGTACATATCTCCTCGAGCCTGAAACTCGTGTTCCCAGAAAATTCCTTTCACTTTATATTTATAATATATTTTAAATGTTTTGTCATACCTGAACTCTGTAGGAGTTGGAATACTGTAATCTCCATATGTTGTTGAATAGTCCCATATATGCAGCCTTGAAGCAATACTGCTCCATTTTTTAAGGTTAGCCAGGAAAATCTTATTTTTATCAGGAGACACTGCGAGATTATGTGAAATGTTTGTTAGTGTTATTATGACGTTATCTCTCAGCTTGATGGTTTGGGGTGGTTTTTCCGTCAGCATATACGCAAAAGTCTGAATATAAATGTCTGGTCTCAGCTCTTTAATTCCATCTGAAATAGAATTAATAAAATCAATCAATGGCCCGGAAAAACTGCCTTCTTTTCTTTTTATCGCCATACATTTTTCACACGTGCAAAAATTGTTGTTGTCATTTTGAGAAATATCATAAATATAAGGTGCGGGCAAGCCTGACTTTTCAGCTCGCTTATTATCTTTGTCAAGGTATTCTTTGAGCTTTTCGACAAACAGTTTTCTTACTTCCGGATTTGTTAAGCAAACCTGGCCTTTTTTAGGCCCCCCCGCTCTTTTGCCGTTTATAAGTGAAAAATATTCGGGATGCTCCTTCATGTATCTTTGGGCTGGAAGATATCTGTCAAAAGTATGACAAGTACCAGGAGAGCCGAAAGGCAAAGGCGTACTTAACCTTATTCTCGAGAAAAACAACTTACTTTCTTCCTGAGGATAATCAAAATTTCTCATCCAATATATATTTCTATAGTCAAAATATGGTTCATACTTTAAATCAATATTATCTAATTCAACAATTCCTGGCTCAGGAATATATTCCGACATTGGAGTCCACCAGCGAACACCAAGCTGATCCTCTATAAAGCGGTAAACGCCGAATAGAGTTCCTGCATAACCCCCTCCGACAATAATGACATTATTGCCAATTGTTTTGATTATGTATCCATCTTTAATCAATTTCTCGAAATCTATGTTGTTTTTTAATGCATAATCCGTTTTGCCTATATAAAAAGTAACATCTTTGGAATTTCCAACTTGGAAAGCTTTAACACGTTTTTCTATATAATGCTTTAACTCTTTGACTGCTTTCTTTTCCATATCAGTCACATTTCCTGGTAAAACAATTTTAATGCCATCAGGAATATTACATCTATCAAGTACATTAGCAACCGGCCATTTATCAATTATGATATCAGAAATAGCCACGTTTCCTCGATTACTACATATTTCAATCTTATGCCGAAAATTTCTATTTTGCAGTTCATTATGATTTTGAAAAAAGTCAACTTCACAGTACTTGTTTTGTGGAATTACTTTTGTATTTGCTATTTTTTTTAGATATTTCCAGACACCGTTATCACGATAGTAAATTTTTAAGTAAAGGTAAGATTCCGGCTCCTTTGCCTCAGCAGAACAAGTGATCTTAAACCCATGACCCCAAATTAAAAATGAAGTTGCTGCTATTACTCCTGGTTTCTCATTCGCTACGCTTTCACGATTGTCGATCTTCTGAATAGTAGCTCCTTTGGGAAACGTCAATTTTTTTCTCAGATAAGCGTTTGCTTTATTGGGAAGCTTAAAGTGTATTGGAAATTCTTCTGCATTGGCATGTAATCCAATACAGCTCAATATTGTAAATAATATTATAAACCTTCGAGCCATTTCTGTCTCCGTAAAAATTTTATGAAATACCATGATAGTATTATCAGTGTTTTGAAATTTTATTAATATAACGGCCGAAGTTATTGAATTTTCAAATCTTCATCAGCCAAGTCTTTACCTGAGTGATCTCCCACATGTCCGTCAGCATAAAGCAGATTAACAAAAGAGCTGTGAGAAAAAGTCATGTTGGATACTGTAGTTGTACAACTATAGTACCTAGACCCGATAACATTGCCGCCATAACCATGAGCGACACCATAGTGACGTTCAGTAACAGCAGGCGTGGCTGAAGTTTTTCTGATTCTAGAGTATTTATTACCGGCAAACCAGGGCTTACCATTTGTGCCTTTACCAATTATTGAATATGAACGTTTCGTGTTGGCTCCTCTTGGATATACATCAACAGGGCATCCCATTATGGAAACATTATAATTGTTTGCTTCACGCAACATCGTATCCCAGGTTGGTGTTGCCGATAGCTCAGGCGGTATCATATCATCATAATCATTTGCATATTGCTGAAATAAAAGTCCTACTTGTTTTAAATTATTTTTGCAGCTAATGGCTTTTGCTCTATCCCGGGCTTTATTTAATGCAGGAAGAAGCATACTGGCAAGAATTGCTATAATTGCTATAACAACAAGAAGTTCTATTAATGTAAAAAGATGATCTTTAATGATTTTCATGGTACATTATTCCTTATAATTAATTTTATGTAAATGGTTGATTTTGTTATTCAAATTAGCAATCTCCTTTAAATTTTTTATATGTTAAAATTCTTTTAATTGCAAATAATCTAAGAAACAGATTGTCCTGGAATCAATATAGGACGAACCATTTCGACCAATTTTTCCGGTTTCTTTTGGATTGATAGCTTATGTAACATATTCCATCCTAAATCCGCTATCCCAATTGGGTCAAATTGTATTTGAGTAAGCTCAACCGGAAAAATAAACTTTTTGCTTACATTGGAGGCCGTAATCAAAGAAAGTTCGCCTGGAATAGATATATTCAAGTCAGTAATGGCTTTAAGTGCAACTTCACATATAAGGTCATCCAGAAAGAAAATAGCTTCAGGACGATTATTGCTTTCCCAAAGACTTTTCATTGCATTATATGCTGTTTCGAGTTCGGTACGAGGAATTCCAATGATCCATTTTTCCGGAAGGATCAAACCGCATTCCCGGAACCACCGGAGAAGCCTCCCGCGTGAACGCCGGTTTTGAAGCTCGTCATCCCCTTCACAAATAAAAATAGCAATATCTTCTACACCTGTATCAAAAAATTCACCAACACCAAGACGTATCATTTCACGATAATCCAGTTCCACTGCATAACCGGTACCACGATTGTGATGGTGAATTATAGAAACATGAGGTATACCATTACGGTCAAGATAGTCGGCAATTTCTCCCAGCTCGACTACACTTATAACCCCGGCTATCTGTTTTAAAATATTTTGGTTGCAGAGATGGGTGGATTTGATGAAATCTTCAGCATCTGAACTGTTTCCAATCAGTAAAACACTCTGAAATCCATTCTGCTTAAGGATATTCTGAATTCTGTTAAGCAACGCATGGTAATAAACACATGCGGAATTAGCAAGCATATCAAGATTGGCAACGATTCCCATACTTGGCAAAACAGAAGTCTTTTTGACATATGTACCGGCTCCCTGCTTGCGTTCCAGTAAACCATCATTAACAAGTATTCCGATTGCTTCGCGTACCGTACTGTTTCCAACTTTAAATTTTGTCCTTATTGAAGCTTCTGTCGGAATCTTGTCTCCGGCTTTCAAGTTGCCATCGAGGATTCTTTTTCGAAAATAATTTTCTACAGTCTGGGTTTTAGTCTGTCGTATTGCTGTTGTCATAATACATTGTATGGTTGATATAAATTTATTCATTTTGATTACTTGAAACAGATTATAATATGAATCTCACCTTTTGTCAAGTAGTCATCTGATAAATTAGCGCAAAAATAAATTTATCAGATGAATATGTGTTTTTTACTTGAAAATATCCAGCTGAAATATTATTATGATAATACCATAAACGATAAAAACAATTTTTTTATACATAGTTTTTGGAGTGAATTGCATAGCTTTATTTGTCAGATGAATTTTTAATTAATTATAAATATTCTAAAAAAACGCTGCAATTTTGGTGTTTAAAAAAGAGAAAGGAAAACAAATGCTTGGAATTAACAGGCTCCCATTAGGAGTGCAACTTTACACAATAAGGCAATATACTCAGACAAAGTCAGACCTAACAATGAGCTTCGCGCGCTTAAAAGAGATCGGTTACGACTGTGTTCAAATTTCAGCTATTGGTCCGATTCATCCTAATGATGTTGCGAAAGCATTAAAGGATACAGGCTTGGAGTGTGTGGCAACCCATGTCGGCTGGAACAGATTCAAGGAAGATCTTGATTCAGTAATAGAAGAACATAAACTCTGGGGATGCTGTCATGCCGCTGTTGGAATGTTACCAGCTGACTATTATTTCGATGAAAATGGACTTGAAAAATTCATTGATGAACTCGCGCCGATTTCTTTTCGGTTGAGTCAGGAAGGCATTGATTTTTCTTATCACAATCATCATCACGAATTCACACGCTATAAGGGGAAGTTGTGGCTTGAAATGTTATACGAAAAGGCTCCTGCTGAAATGCTCAAAGCTGAGATTGATACCTATTGGATTCAAATGGGCGGTGGGAATCCGGTTGAATGGATCAACAAATGTTCCGGACGTCAGCCTCTGCTTCATCTGAAAGATTTAAAAATTGAAATAACCAGAGACGATTGGGTTCAGCAAAAAATGGCAGAAATAGGAGAAGGCAATCTTGATTGGTATGCTATCCTTGATGTTGCACAGAATTCAGGCGTTGAATACTTGCTCGTGGAGCAAGACGACTGCAATGGAGTTGATCCTTTTGACGCACTGGAGACTAGTTATAGAAATCTTCAAAAATTCATTTCGATAATAGGAACAACACATTCCGCTAAATAGGGTATTATAATGAATAGAGTTCGAATAGGATTAGTTGGGTATGGAAGCATGGGTATTTCTCACGCAAAAGCTTTAGCTGCGGGTGAAATTCCAGAATGTGAATTGACTGCCATATGTGATATTTCTGAAGAAAATCTAAATTCTGCAAAAAAGAAGTTTGTCGACAGGAATATTTCTTTTTATACGGATTCAGAGCAGATGTTTAAAACCGGCGAAATTGACGCCGTATTAATTGTAACTCCTCATTATGATCATCCCACATTGGCGCTTTTGGCATTCGAAAATAATCTGCATGTATTAATTGAAAAGCCTGCTGGGGTTTTTACGAAGAACATTTATGAGATGAATGCGGTTGCAAATAAATCCGGCAAAGTCTTTGGTATAATGTTTAATCAAAGAACTCGTCCTATTTACAAGCAGCTCCGGGATATTGTTCTATCCGGAGAATTAGGTGAGATAAAACGTACCAATTGGATTATGACTTCCTGGTATCGGCCGCAGGTGTATTATGATGCTGGCGGTTGGCGCGCCACATGGTCAGGAGAAGGCGGTGGCGTTCTTTTGAATCAATGCCCTCATCAGCTTGATCTTTGGCAATGGATTTGTGGAATGCCAAAACGCATCAGAGCATTTTCAGCATTCGGAAAATACCATAATATTGAAGTAGAAGACGATGTGACTGCGTATGTTGAATATGAAAATGGTGCTACTGGTGTATTTATTACTTCTACCGGAGAAGCTCCCGGGAGCAATCGTTTTGAGATTGCCGGAGATATGGGTAAAATTATCATGGAAGATGATAAGTTGACATTCTGGCGTAATCGTGTTTCTGAAAGGCAGTTTAATATCGAAACTCAATCTCCTTTTGCTCAACCGGAATGCTGGAAATGCGATATTCCTACAACCGTAGAAGGGCCCGAACACAAAGGAATAATAAAAAACTTTATTGAGGCTATTAATAAGAACACCCCCTTGATTGCTCCGGGGATTGAAGGGGTGCAAAGCCTTGAGATATCCAATGCAATGTTACTTTCAAGCTGGACTGATGATTGGGTCAAACTGCCAGTTGATCCTGATCTTTATTTTGAAGAGCTTAAAGAAAAAATAGTTAATTCGACATTTAAGAAAGAAAACGGCAAAAGCATTCAAATGGATGTTGAGGGAAGCCACTAAGCAACTGATTTGAAAACATTACAAAAAAGAAGTATGAGGAAAACGTGTCAAGCAAACATTGGAAATTAGATTTTGGTTCATTTAATGATGAAAATAACAGTTTTGATATAACAAAGCCATCAACTCCAAAACCTTGGACCAACTATTTAGGCAATCGAAGCTTAAAAGCGTTCATATCGCAAAATGCAGGCGGAATGCTTTGGAGAAATGATTCTCTGACTCAACGTATTACGCGTTACCATCATACTATCGTGCCACCAGGAGATCGACCCGGCTTTTATGTTTATATAAAAAACAAGCGTACCGGCTCTTTATGGAATCCACACTTTGCTCCAGCATGTACCCCCCTTGATTCATTTTCCTGTCAACACTCTCCAGGCATAACCAGCTTTACGGCAAAGCATGAAAATGCTAAAGTATCAGTAGAATATACGATTCCTCCGGAATATGATGCATTATTAATGCGGGTCACTTTAACGAATGAAGGACAAAATCCTCTCGAATTAATTGCCGCCAGTTAAATTAAGAACTCATCACAATCAATCATGAATTGCAATTGAATATATTAGGTTTTTAACAGTAATCGCAAATAAGGAAATTTAAAAATGTCAGCTTCCGTTACCCAAAAATCACAAGAGGATTCAGACCGATTCATCAGGGAAGATACACAATTTCATCTTGGATTTCTTCCTACAGAACAATCTAATCCGCTATCTCGAAATGTCGATCAGGATTTTGCCCGGGATTCCGGAAACGGCGTAAGGACACTTCAGAAGGTGGATCGAAATGTATTGGCCATGGCTAAGAAGGTACTGAACTCCCCGGAATACCGAAATTTTTGCAGAGCAGGACAAAGAACCATAAAAAATGGCGGAAGAATCATATTTTCGGGCTGCGGCGCGACCGGACGGCTGTCAATTCTGCTGGAAAGCATGTGGAAAAAATTCTGTCATGAAAATCAGGAGTATCTTGAGTATGCCGATCGCGTAGAAAGTATTATGACCGGCGGAGATTACGCCCTGATAAAATCGGTTGAGTTTTTTGAGGATTTCCATGTGTTCGGACAACGCCAGGCGACCGATGCCAATATAGGTGATAAAGATATGCTGGTAGCGATAACCGAGGGCGGAGAAACGTCTTCGGTGCTTGGAACCGTAGCGGAAGCCGGAGAACGCGGGGCGGACGTATTCCTGCTCTTCAACAATCCGGCCGATTTGCTCTCCGAGCGCCTGGAACGCTCCCGTGAAGCCATTGAAAGCCCGTTCGTTACCGTACTTGATCTGTGCTGCGGCCCTATGGCAATCGCGGGATCGACGCGGATGCAGGCCACAACCTCGGAGCAACTGATTGCCGGCAGTATGCTGGAACATGTCATTCATGACCTGACGAACATACCTCAAATAGATTACGCGAAAGAGTTTCAATGCCTGCTGGAAGCTCTTGAAACCGAACAAAACATCCGGGCTCTGGCCGATTACATCGAATTCGAGGAACAGGTGTATTGCGAAAAAGGGCTGGTAACTTATATGGCCGATAACTGCATGCTTGACTTATTTACGGATACGACAGAACGCTCTCCCACTTTTAAACTGCCGCCTTTCCGTAAGAAGAGCGATAGAATTTCTCCTCAGTCCTGGGCATTTGTCAAAAATCCCATATTTTCCTCAATGGAGGCCTGGAAGAACATCCTGCATCGTCCGTTCCGATGCCTTGACTGGAAATATGACGACTATCGTACAATGGGGACCGAAGAGCTGGTAAAAGACTTTCTTCCGGCAATTAATGAGGACGAAATCCTGAAATTTGAGATCGGCAATGAAAATATCTCCGAACGTCGTCTCTCCGGAAACGATGCCGTAGTACTGTTTGATGTGCATAACAGCGAAGCGGTGCTGAATGCTTACAGGCAATGCACTGCCGGTTTCAAGTACCATAAAATTCTGTCGGTCGGAAACGATCCGGCAGGAGATTTCTGTATAAGGCTGCCGGAAACCGGCGGCGCCCTGGCCGTCATGGAACATATGGCGGTTAAACTCGTGATCAATACGATTTCGACCGGAACCATGATCCGTATGGGACGGATCACCGGAAACTGGATGAGCTGGGTGGAATGCACCAACAAAAAACTGGTGGACCGCGGAATCCGGCTGGTGTCGGAAGTCGGAAAAATTGATTACCGGACTGCCGGGGAGAAACTATTTTATGCCATTGAAATACTAAACGAAAAAAACGAGAAAAACATTTCCCCGGTTCAGTATGCGTTGGAACATTTGCTCTGACATATACCACAAAAACATTTTTTTACATAAACAACATATTACAAATAACTTGCAAATAGGTTTTGGCGACGATTGTTCGCCGAAATTGGCTGAGCGAGGAAACCTCGGCAGCTGTGTTGCTTGAAAATTTCAGCCCGACAGAATGAAAATCCGAAATTTGGACAGATTTTCTGGACTGTATCATGAGCAAGCGAAAGCATCGGTCAAAGCCGGTGGCAGACCGGAGGTGAAAGCCCTCTAGCCGGTAAAGACCAGCTATCTGTCGCCTCCCGAGTGGTCCGCAAATGTTTTAGTGTACGTCAGAGCTGTCCAATATAAATTTTGGACAGCTCTGATTCTGGATTTTCTTGTCATCAAAATAATAGCGGTTTACTTCGCTTTGTCCATTATTGTGAATGGTGGCAGCAAACGTGCCGTTGATATACAGCCGGGCCGAGAAACAAAGCGTTTCTTCGCTGTTTTCCTCAAGAATTTTAATTTCCCTTAAGTCGAGTTTCATGATATGGTTTCCTCCTCTTTAGTCATTCCGAAATGTTGTTCCTGCTCTTCCCAGTCTTCCGGGAAGTCGCTGTAGAATTTAGTCAGCGTCATGGTGTTCGGGATATCGCCCGACATGATCATCCGCCGGATTCGATCATGCCCAACCAGCAGTGCGCCTGCGCGAGACGTTTTGCTACCGGATAGATTTTGTCATCCACGCATTCCGGTTCGTTGCTGTCGCCGGGAGCAATGATGATTTTTCGTCCGTTCCAGCATTTTAACTTCAACCGGGATATTGAGTTGAATGATGTCGTCATTACCAGAAGATTCTAAGTTCTTTTCTCGCCAGTAAAAAAATGAATCAAAAAATTCAGGGAATAAATCTTCTGAGATTATTTTTCCTGAAATATGCCGCATAAACGTGGACTTTTTCATCGAAGGAAGGCTGAAACCACCACAGTCAAGGTAGGTATACTGCTCTTGTATTTTTTATAGAAACAAGCCCTTCCGACAGTATAATTTTGCCTGCCGGAAAAGCAGTCCGGAAAAGGTTAATCAGTTGTTTTGGGTATTGATGGCATCGTAGAACTTCCGGACAAGTTGATTTATAATGATATCACCCGGCTCGACCGGTCGATTCAAATTTATTCCTTCAAGTGTTCGGCAACGTGACAAACCAGTATAAAGTTGTCCAGGAACAAAACAAGGCCTATTCCCCAAGAGTATTCTTACCAAATTAAGCGTTTTGCCCTGAGATTTATGAATCGTTATAGAGTAACCAGGAGCCAGCGGTAACTGTTGAAATAGACCTGTAGTTTTTTGTGTAACGATATCATTGCCATCGCTATCAACCCCGAGCCCGTATTCATAGTTTTGCCAAGCATATATATCGCGACACGGACTATACCCCCACAATCAAGGAGGACGTACTCAGCACTACTCTGACGTTGGAAGACGGACGTACCCTGATTATGGGGGCTGATCAAAGAAAACTATGACCATACCCTGAGTTCTGTGCCGTACCTGGCTGAAATTCCGATTGTAAGCTGGATGCTGGGGGACACTAGTAAAAGTTATGAACGCACCGAAATTCTCATGTTGATAACGGCCACCATTATCAGTAAAGAAACCCGGCTTGAACAACTCATCCGCAATTATAACCGAACCGTTAAAGAGATCGACAAGTTCGAAAACCGCCTTGAATCCACCGATGACGAAGAAGAAATCAAGAAATTCAAAGAATAGCTATTATTCAATTTGATGGTTTTCCTCTACGAACGGAGAGCCTTGACTGTTTCACTCTTACTGTCGATATTTCAAGCATCATGGAATTTTATTTTTTCGATATTATCCTTTATTTTGGAACAGCCGACTAACTATCAGCATTGTCGAGTTTCATGCACTTGAGAAGGGAAAGTCCCCCCTGAAACAGGGGGACTTTAAGCACTATTTTACAAAACAAAGTTTTATGTCCAAATTATTATATTTCTTTTGAACAGTATTATTTTTCTAGGATGAACTGCTCTTTTTAATGAACTCCCAGCAATCTTTTTTACTCATGTTCTCAATTTTGTCTCTTCCATATTCAGCAGCTATCTGTTTTGACGTTTTACCAGTTTGCTGGCATATCGCATGAATTGTTAATAGTTGCTTTTCTGACGGTGGCTTCCAATTTGATTCTCTTGCCTGCGCCATTGCTTACTTCTGATTTTTAGTCTTCAGACTTACAGCTTTTCTTTGCCCGTTGATCTGATACCTGAAGTAATAGGCTCCATTTTCGGTTTTCTGATAAACGGTTCCGATGTCGAGTTTAATAGTATTTCCAGCCATAATGTTTTCCTTTACGAGTTAAAATACCCGATATGGCCAATATAAGCTAAATTTAAACTTTTGAAAGTCAGATATGGTACCGAATGGCACCTTTTTAAAGGATTTTGAGGTAAAAAGTGGCGGAGGGGGTGGGATTCGAACCTAAGAAGCCCCATTCAACTAGCATAAATCACATACTTTTCACATACTTTTGAGCTTATAATTTTATATTTGGCAACTCTTTCAATTGCATAGCAGAATCAATATCATGACTATATAAGTCTGTCATCTCACTATCGGTATGACCAACAATTCCACGGATAGCATGATCTTTCAGCCCGGCAGCCCTACAACGTGATATAAAGGAATTGCGGATTGAATTAAAATTAACAATTCCCTGTTCACTGCTTTCGATATTGAGCTTCTTAAGGATTTCTCCAAAATACTTATTAAAAGCTCCTCCGTTAGTGTGCCTTTTGTCAAACCCAAGGACTCTTCCGTCTGGGGATTTTGGCAATTTACTTAAGTATTCTTTTAATTGCGGATGCAACGGCACACGCACTGCCCTGCCGAACCTTGCCGTTTTTCCAGGCATAACAGTAATAATATCGTCCTTGATATTTTCATATTTCAAATTAAAGACCGTCTCACGCCTAAAACCGGTAAACCAAGCTATCATACATGCACTTTTCCAAGGTTCATCTGTTGCATTAAAGATCCGCCTGAATTCCTTCTCTGAAAATGGCCGCTGATGCTTTCCATTATTTTTACGGTTTTTAATTAAATCAAATGGAGACCGTTCCACGCCTGCATCAAGAAGCAAAGCCTTGAACACGCTATTAAGGTAATTCTTGTTGTTATTATATGTTTTTCCTGCACGCTTACTATAATATTTCTCAAGATAATCATAAGCCAGCAGTGGAGTTACTTCATCCATATATTTAACTCCAGCATCGCGTTCAAACTTCTGCCACGATTTACGAGTATTGTCAGGAATCTTATCATTGTACTTTTCTTTTATCAGCTCCAGAGCATCAACCAACTTTACTCTTTTACCATTCCCCTCCATGGCGCGAATCGCTTCATCAGACGGAGGCGTTGTTCCAGGGACAAGGAAGTTCATTCCACGTTTACGTTTCATCCGCTCGGCCTTTATTGTGGCCATCCAGACTTTTTCTTTCTTTAAAGCTTCTTTTTTATCACTTTCTCCAGTCGTAACCGTCCGGACCTTGCCGGACAGATCACGATAAAGAATATGATAGATGTTTCCAAATTTACGTAGTGCCATACTATTTCTTCTTATTTAGGAAGAACTCCTCTGGTTGCTTCAAGGCGACCATCTTCTTTCATTATTCTCAAGAACTCTATTAAATTGATATTGTCAAAGTTTATCTTTTTAAGAGTGTCCATCTTGATGGTTAGAAACATAATTACTGAATCTTTCATATTTCCGTATTTATCTTTTAGCTTTGTTGTAAAAGATATTGAAAAAGCATTGACCTTTTTGCTCAAAACTGGATTTTGAGCTGCTTGCTTGAAATATTTCATTATTTTTCTTAATTCTTCATCAATATTTTTTCTGGGAGTAAAAGCAAGAGATGGCAATGCCAATGCGATAATAACGTTTATTTTGTCCTGTTTTTCAACCTTTTTCTCTTGAGTTCCCAAAACTTGGTAAAAAGTCATATTAGCAAGATCTTTAGCCGCTTTGTATGGAGAAACCTTTTCAGAGCTTCCGGTGAAATCATCATAGAACTTACCACTTATTGTCAGTGTTCCTGACTTTTTCATCGGGTAATATTTACCGTTCTTATAAGCTACAACTTTACAATCATATTTTATTAAAATGATTTTCTTTTCAGGGTCTAGTTTTGTAATTTCAATGTTAGAATACCCTCCCTGATTTTTTACCTTAACTTCTTGATAGTACATATCAGAAAAGCATGACATTGGAGAGCTGCACAAGTACTTTGTTCGAGCAGTATTTAATTTGAATCCTTGTTTAACATCCTTTGACAACAGGGTTAAATCCCAACACTTATTTTTATCCTTGCCAAAATATACTGACGAGATGTTTTGACCATAACTCGTGTCATATGAGTTGCTTGTCTTTTGAATATAACCATTATCATTTCTTTTGGTATCTTTCTGTTTTATCTGCTTGGGCTGGTCTGCCAGGCGGCTCTTGGAATTTTTAATTCGTTCCTGGCTCCGAGCATCTTCTTGTTCTTTTTTCCACTTTGCTCTTTCTTCTGGAGGAGTAACCATATATCCTAAAATGCCGAGTCCAATAAAACCAAGGAAAATTAATCCTAGACATCCTAAAGACCACTTTATAATTCGTTTTCCCTTTGCTTGTTTTTGGGGGCTGGACGAATTCGTTACTGTTTTATCTAGATTAACGCTGGGCTGTGATTCTTCAGTCACAATTATCTCCTTTGCATTTATAAAAAAAAGGTAATTTCTTGAGTTTATTGAATTTTGCTAAACGAATTCTAAGCATATAGCTCTTTCAGAAGATTTAGTAACCTTGAAAAGATTAGCCGGCCTTTTGCTTTTTGACCGGTTTCTTGTCGGAGAAATTTTCAATCAAAGTCCTGAACACATCTAACTTTACCTCATCATCTAATTCTTGAATGAATGATAAAATTTTTTGATCTATCGTTGACAATACTGCACCCGACTCTTCCCACCCATGCAAAGATATCTTCAAGTCCGGGAACAGTCTGGCAAGGGTATCAATGGACATTTTTTTTACTGACTTTCGCCCGTTTAATAATCCGTTGATATGAGTCTGAGAAATACCAGCACGTTCAGCAACTTCTTGCTGCGTGGTTTTTCTGCATTCTTTGCGGATAGCATCTTTTATTAATTGTTCCAACATTTCTGCCTCTGAAATTATACTACTTAAAATTTCGCATTTTTTCAAAAAATTTCAAAAAATTATTGAATTTAGATTGAAATTTATGTCCGTAGATATTATTTATGTAACTATAGACATAAAACAAAGGAGGCAACAATGTCACCACCACCTAAAAAAGAAACGAAATGCGCATCTTTGTACGCAGACTCAAAAGAACTGGCCATGATGGAGGAATTAAAACAGAAACGAGGTTACAAAAATAACTCCAGCATTCTTCGGCGCGGTCTTTATGATCTTTATCTAAAAGAGTTTGAATCCAAATAACTCTGTAGATACAGATTTTATCTGCAGGTAAACCTTTTTTCAAACTTAAAAATGCTATCAAAAATCATTAATCGCATACCTGTTTTGCTTATTTTTTTTCTATATGAATATGCATTTTTGAATTATTAAAAATATTTTCATCGGGGGAACAATGAACTCAAGAAAAATTTTAAAAACCGCTTTATATGGCTGTGATCGAGAGGAAGTAGCAAAAGCTATGAGCATGAGCGTCGGTAGCCTGAATAACCAGGTTGCTGGAGAAAAGCCGTACTCTCCCAAAGGCAAGACGCTTAACTTTCTGGATCGCATTCATAATTTCATAGATATCACTTACGAAACAACAGGCAAGATGATCACGCTGGAAGCCTTGGCTGAAGAGTTCGGATTTCTACTGATTAAGAACCCCGCAGTTCATGCCTGCGAGTCTCCGGCCATTACCAAGATTTCAGAAATTCTTCAGGACTTTAGCAAAGTTGTCGACGAGATAGGCAAGGCTGCTGAAGATGGAATAATTGAAGGTTATGAAGCCGAAAAAATCCGTGATCGTTGGGAAACAATGAAACGACTGACTGAAGAATTTGTCCTGGCCTGCGAAACTGGTCGCTATGACAAAAAAATTAGTTGAGGTTTCTGGTGCTGGACATTATCAAGAAAAAACTCAAAGAAGTGAAAGACGAAAATTACGTGGCAATGCTGGCGAATACTTATGATGCCTGTGTTGCTGCCGGTAGATTCGCCGCCGCTTCTTCATTTCTTGAAGGCTTCATGCCGGAAGATGCCGAAACCGGCATTGATATCATTCCTCCTGACTGGCCGCAGCGGAAAGGCTGGCAGGAAGTAATTAAGCAATTCAAAGGGTTAATCTAAACATAAAAGGGGAATTAGAGGTATGGAATCATTACGCTTATTCAAGGGTTTCGACGGCAAACAATTTATTTGCCATCCACAGAAAGAACTCGAACATGCCATCCAATACTTAAATCCATCCAGAGAGCAAAATATAGAGCTAAATGCCACAATTAATAATGACATTACAACCTATAAATTGAAAGGTTCCAATCGCTGGTGTCAGACTTCTTCATTGACGGAAGGAGCCTAGATTTATGGAATTCGATGAAATCATTTTACAGGAAGTCAGAAGAGCGCTTATAAACGACTCTTCCTTTTCATTTAGGAAAGCAGGAAATAATCTACGTCAGGGAATATGTCCAAATTGCGGAGAACGCGAATGCTTTGTGAATCTGGCCAAACCGTGGAGAGTAAGTTGCGGACGGCTCAATAACTGTCAGTGGTCTGCGACAACCCGGGAACTTTATCCGGAGATCTTCGAGAACTTCAAAGAACGCTATCCGGCAACCGAATCGGACCCCGATGCCACGGCCGACGCTTATTTACAGCATAACCGCGGTTTTAGTCTTTCAAAGATCAAGGGTATGTACCATCAGGGATACCGAAAGAAATCTGAAAATGAATATTTTCCTACAGTAAAGTTTATTATCAATCAGAACTGTTACTGGCAACGGATTATTGACTCGGAAGATGTACGTAAAAATGGGGCAAAAACTCATATTTACGGCGATTACAGGAATATCGGCTGGATGCCTCCGGAAATGACTTTTGAAGAAGGCGATACTATCTGGATTACTGAGGCGATCTTCAAGTCCATAGCTTTTCTCCATCTTGATCAGCCCATTAAAAGCATTGCTGCACTATCCAGTTCCAATCTTCCACGGGATTTCATCAAGGCGAATCTCAATAAAAAAATTACCTGGGTAATTGCCGAGGACAATGATCCGGCTGGTCATAAGGCTGCAAAGAAATATAAACAGGAACTTGAAGCCCTGGGAGAACGAGTTAAAATTGCTTTCCCGGAGTACGGCGAGGATTGGGATGATGCTTATAAAGACGGCAAACTCACGGCTTCATATTTGAATGAATCATTTTACCGCGGTTTCCTGGTCATGGCCGATAGCTATCAGCAAAAAGCTTTTTTTCATTATTGCAGATATCAGTTTAATCATTCAGTTATTGACTTCCAGAATGCTTTATACAGTTATAAGATCAATGAAAAATCATTCGACAATGATCCGAAAAACAAATTCAAGTATCCTGATCCGGAAAAGGGATGGGATATTCCGAAAGAAAAAATTGACCAGTATTTCACTTGCTTCACCAGTTTTACAACAATAAAAGAGATCTGTCCATGTAAACCTGAATTTCTGTATATTGAAAAGGATATTATCACCCAGGAACGCACAAACTGCTTTTTTATTGAGTTTGCCAATCATACGCCATCAATGCTTTTCAGCAATGACGGTACGATCTACAAAAGCGCTGACAACTTTTCCAACGGTTTACTAAAGCATACCGGTTATGCTCCTTTTACCGGCAGTAATGTCGAACTGTCAATACTACATAAGCGCTGGTTCCATAAACGGATCAAGTTTGTCCAGAGCGTTCCATTTTGCGGTTATGAGCCCAAAACCGGAATTTATGTCTTTCCGGACTTTGCTTATCACAAAGGGCAGCATCAGAAAGTAAATAAGCATGGTTTCTTCTCATTCAACCGTAATTCGGTGAAATGTACGCTAGACGGCTTTAATTTTGTAAAAGGCGTCGATGATTTCGGTGGAAACTGGATCAATGACTTCTACCATGCTTTTGATCTTAACGGCATGGTTCTCCTGGCTTGGTGGATGGGAACTTTATTTGCAGAGCAGATCCGGGCAAAACAGGACAGCTGGCCGTTCCTTGAATATACTGGAGCTCCTGGCGCTGGCAAATCATCACAACTTCGTTTTATGTGGCGTTGTCTTGGAGTCGACGGCGGCTATGAGGGGTTTGACCCTAACAAGTCGACTCTGGCCGGACGATCCGCACAAATGACGCAGGGATCAAACTTACCGGTTGTCCTTCTCGAAGCAGACCGACATGACGACGGGACGCGCAAAAACATCAAAAGTTTTAACTTCTCAGAAATAAAGAATCTCTACAACGGCGGAACCATGCGTATCCGTGGAACAAAAACTCAAACTGCTCAGACGAATACATTAAAATTCCGTGGAGGTATCTGTATTTCGCAAAATGCTGAAGTCGAAGGAGAAGAGGCAATTTTGGAACGAATTGTTCATTGCCATTGTACCAAAGCACATTTTAATGAAGAGAATGCAGATGCCGCAAACCGGCTTCGTGATATGACCGCTCTGGAGCTTGGAGGATTCCTTCATGCAGCACTGTCGAACGAGAGAAAGTTATTCGACGGCTATTTACGTATATATAAGCAGCTTCACGAAAAATTCATGTCTCAGGATAACGGTCAGATTGGAAACTGGCGTATTATTCATAATCATGCGCAAGTCGCCGCCTGGCTCTGGCAGCTTCCAACCCTGTTCGGAAATAAGATATCCGGAGATCAGTTAAATAAAGCGGAAGAGCATATCTGGTCCCGGGCAATATCACGTAAAAAACGTCTGGCATCTGATCATCCATTACTTGAGCAATTCTGGGATATTTATGAATTCCTGAATGTTAAGAATTCATCAGCTGGCCCCGTTGAAGTATTGAACCATTCAACGGATTCGAAACAGATTGCCATAAACATGCCGAGTTTCCAGGAAATAGCCAGTCATCACCGGCAGAACCTGCCGTCTTCAAGCGAGCTTATTCCGCTCTTTCCAGCAAGCAAGAAACATAAATGCATTGGCCTAAAACCAACCCGTTCGAAGATCCTTAACAAGATTATTAAATGTTGGGTATTTCGCAATGAAGAAGACAAACAGGATGAATAATTTTTTTGCCGTCCAGACTTATTACAAAATAAATCAAGGGGGTATTCCGCAAACAGGTTACATAGGTTACAAAATTCTAATTTTAACAATAATCAATTAATTAATAAGGAGTTATAGAAATGATTCAGAGGTTACAATCAGGTTACAATCGGGTTACGTGTAACCTGACGTTTTTTTTAAATAAGTTACAACCAGGTTACACTTTAATTTCTTATATCATGTTTAAAATAAACAATTTACAAGTCAAGCATAAAACATTGTAACCTGATGTAACCTGAGCCAGGTTACACGCCATTGAGCTGATAATCAGCCACTTATGTTTGAAAATCAATAGATGTAACCTATGTAACCTGCTTCCGAAATTAAGGAGCCCAAATTGAGAATAATAGACCAAATAGCAACTGAATATCCCCAGCTGGATCTGGAGTCCATCAGGATCCTGTTGACGATATACGAAAACCCGGGATACTCCATCCGTGAAATAGCGGATATCCTGGTAATGGATCAGAAAGCAGTACAACTCAGAATCGCCTTAATGGCCAAAGGAAGAAAGGAGCGAAAATCAAGCAAATTAAACCTGGTCAATATTGACTACAAAGTCAGTGACCGCAGAAAACGTAACCTCATGTTGACTCCGGCAGGAAGTTCTCTTGCCGCCGAACTTGAACCGTTAACCCGAAATGGAGATTAAAACCATGGAAAAGAAAACTCTCAACTTGAATGATATCCGCTGCGTCCGGAATCGTGAACTAACTGATGACAATATCCGGAGCATGGCGGCATCGATCGGCAATACCATGTTGCTGCAGCCGATTATTCTCACCAAAGATAAGAAAGGAAAACTTGATGTTGTTGCTGGTCGCTGCCGGTACTTTGCTCTCCAGCAGCTGCAGCGCTTTGAATTGAGTCCCGATGATTACAAAATAATAAGTAATGAAGATGCCAAGCTGATATCGTTTGTAGAAAATTTTGAACGCCGTCAGCTGTCTCTCCTGGAAGAAGCGGAACAAATTGGACAGCTCCTGCTTGATCACGATGTTGCGGAGATTGCGACAATCCTCGGGCGTTCTGATAAATATATCCGCTTCCGGGCAAATATCAATAAGTTAGCGGATTGCTGGAAGAAAGCCCTGCAGTCTGATCAGTTTCCGGCAATGAAGCCAGGACATTACGAGGTAATCAGTCGCTTTCCGGAATCAGTACAAAAAAGTATGATCAAATGTTCATGCCATTTTCGTGAACCGGAATCAATAGCTAAGTTTACCAAAGAGCTTGACAGAAAATACAGCCGGTTGCTGCTTCAGGCTCCGTTTGATTATCTTTCCTGCGCTAAATGTCAGAAACGCAGTCTTCAGGAACCATGGCTATTTGAGGAACTCAAAGATAATGATTCCGATCGTTGCCTGGATCCGGAATGCTGGGATAAGAAAATCGCGGCTTTTGTGAAGAAAGAAATCAAATCCATCGAAAAGGAATCTGCGAATATTACCCTTATTCACAATGAATATATGTGGAGTGGTGACAAGCGATATAAAAAAGCTTTGGATAAACGGCAACTTCAAGTACAACAGGTCCCGGCTGACAAGGAAAAGGCAAATGCCTTTATAATTTCTGGAGATAACATGGGGCAGTATTGCCGGATCCGCAAGAATAATGTTGAATCCGCGGCTCCGAAAAAGCCTCTGACCCTCGAAGACAAACGCCGTCAGCTACAGAGTCGACGGGTAAAAAAAGCGATTACTAACCTCTGCGGTTTTGTTAAAAGCGATATCGATAAAATCCCGAGACCGGCAGATGATAAGCTGGTCAAGATGTCAACGCATTTGATGGTTAATTATTCTTCAATCCCGGAACTCGACAATATCGACAAAATGGATGCGGAAAAAATGCGAGATAAACTGTGGAAATCTGTTCTGGGGAACATTGCGGAAAAGTTGAATGTTCATACACAAACTAACCTGGAAAATATCAATGAAGACAATGGCAAAGTAGTTTGTCGGCTCCTGGGCCTGCCCTGGGAGGATTACATCAAGGATGCTACTGAAGAAATAAAAACCCCGAAAAGTTTGGAGAAATAATCATGCATTTTGGAATTGCCAAAAGAAGTTCAAAGGAAGTCACTCTGAAGGATATCCAGAAACGTCTGCAAAAGAAGAAGAAAGATGGAGACAATGCGGTTGAACTGTTTGTTCAAACCTGCTATGAAATAGCGGACGAAAAAAAGCTTGACGCAATAATTGTCCTGGACACCAGTTATACATTCGGTCAATCCGTCAATGAAATCAAAGTTCTGAACGCCAGATTCAGCAAAAGAAAAGGATTCTAATCATGACCATGAAAGCCACTATTACTTCCGCAGGGAAATTGGTCAAACAAACAGCAAGAGGAGATGCCATTGCCATTTGTCCGTTCGGAGGGCCGCATCAGCCTTGCAATATCCGTTGTCCGCATCTTGACGCTACTGATCCAGGAGTTATCCGGCTGACCTGCGGCGGTACCGATGTTGTTTATGTTGATTGCGGTCAGGAAAAGAAATAACCCTTCATGTCCGGCTGAAGTCTGTACGATTCGCCGGACTTTTTAATAAGAATAAGGAAAAATAGTAATGGCTGATAAACTTAATATTACTCCAGGAGAATGGCTGGTAATTGAATATGAAAACGATGATGACGATATTTGTTATGGGGTTATTGCACATGATCCAAACATAAGTCCTTTGGAGCGCACAATTTTTGAATATCCATTTGTTATGCTTCAACCATGCCAAGGTGAACCAGGCATTAGCTGGATGGCTTCAAAGGATACCGAGCACAAAGCAAATTGCCACTTGATAGCTGCGGCGCCGGACATGCAGAAGGCGATCCGGGAAACCATTTTCCCGTTTGATGCTTTAATCGAAACAGTCAATTCAATTTTGGCAGATAGTAAAGCCGGACAGCATGAGGTTAAAATGGGCCGAGCAGCATTGGCAAATCTAAAGGCAGCGCTGGCCAAAGCAGAAGGAAAATATAATCATGGATAAAACTTTTATCATTCATTCAATCTATCAGAAAGGACGGACAGTTCATTTTAAAGAAACGAAAGTAAAAGCCCGGGATAAATATGAAGCGGTGGATAAACGGCGAAAAAAAGCACCGTCTCAGCGGATCCTTAGAGTGTATGAAGGCGATGCGCCGGACCTGAAGGAAACGGTTTACCGTTTCATGGGAGGGCAGTTCAGTCATGGATAATCAAAAGCTGCTGCCAGTTGGATTGACTGATTTTCAGCTGGGATGTTTTAATGCTGCCATCAAACGTTCCGGAAAGAAACCACGATTTTATGGCATTTCTCTGGAAGTGGCTGGTATTCCTGCCAAGAAAAGGAAAGGCAAAATATGTTTTCCCATTTGGGGAATTCCACACATTCCGGTGGCATTACCCATGATAATAGCGCATGATCGGGCCGTATTGACAGCAGCTGAAAAAATCGAAATCGAAAAAGAAAAGTTAAAGGAGACGATTATATTTGGCCATCCGCTTAAATACTCGATTGGCGTTGATGTGGGCCATTTGGATCAGGCCGTCACAACTTATTATAAAAAGATTTCAAAGCTAAGAGTACCGAAACCGGCGAAATGGAAAAATTACTTGATGACGCAAAAAACGGATGTCGTCATTGATGAATTTTTTAAATGGCAGCGCCGGGATATTCAGGATATCATGGATGACATAAACAAGTTTATTGCTGATCAGTTCAAAGCAGATTGCCAGGATCCTCTGGGATTCCTTTATTCTGCAACCAATAAAGATTACAACGAACGTCTAAAAGCAATTGTTTCAAAGAAAACCAGGAGGTCACACTTATGAAAGTATTATCAATACGTCAGCCGTGGGCTTATTTGGTCGTTGAAGGAATTAAGGATGTTGAAAACCGGAGTTGGACATCCAGTCATCGGGGAGAGCTCCTGATTCATGCCGGTCAGCGCTTTGATCATGCTGGTTTACATTGGGTAAGAAAACAGTTTCCGGAACTTGATTTGTCTCTGGATCCGGATGATTATCACTGCGGCGGCCTCATTGGTCAAGTCGACATTCTTGATATTGTTCAGAATGATCCGAGTCCCTGGGCAGATAAGGGATATTATCACTGGAAAATTGGAGGAGCCGAAAGACTTCCTTTCATGCAATGTAAAGGACAACTAAGATTATTTGAGGAACCAACCTGCAGAGTGTGCGGATGTACATCGTACCATGCTTGTCCGGGAGGCTGCAACTGGATAGAACCCGATCTCTGCAGTAGCTGCGGACCGGGAAAAGAATTCGATGAATTCGACATGATGTTTTTTGACACAGGAGAAGAAGAATGAAAACAATGTCTGCATTTTATAAACTGGCTCTTGTTTTGTGTGAGCTGGATCCGGAAGATGAAAACAACTATTCGGAGGAAGTGGCCGAAAGCCTGGACGTGGAACTTCAGGAACGATATTGTGTGGATTTTTCCGGCTTTGAGAATCTCGCTCATGCATTGGCGGGATATGCCGATGCCGGCACGATCCGGACAACTGGAGAAAGTTACCAGGGCTTTACACGCGATGGCGTGTGGCTCTATCAAAGAGAACAATAAACTGAAAAGCCGGCATAACAGCCGGCTTTTTTATTTGATTTAATTTTATCGTGAATTAGATTTCTATATTTAAGGGGATTTGATATGAGAAAACTATTACTTGCCGTTTTGCTTTTTACAACTTGTAGTCTGTTTGCCGAGACTTTGACTGGTACTGTTCGCTGGATCATGGACGGCGATACTTTTGATTTGCGGAATGGTGATAAATCAACTACAATTCGTTTATGGGGTATTGATGCTCCGGAAAAAGATCAACCAGGTTCTAAACGGGCCGTCAACGCAATGATTGATCTGATTGGCAGGAAACGAGTCCGGGTTGAAGTTGTAGACCGTGATCGTTATGGCCGTGTTGTCGGCAAGGTGTATTACCGGAAGGTTTACGTCAACGAAGAGCTCCTCAGGAGGGGCTGTGCCTGGTGGTATAAGCAATATGCTCCGGATGCAAAAGATCTCGAGAAGGCTTATAAATTCGCTTTTGATAACCGTATCGGCCTATGGGCTTACAAAAACAATGTTCCGCCGTGGCAATACCGGCATAACAAAAAACAGGAGAAAGCAAATGGAAATCAATGAAATCAGAGACGTTGTTTTAGGTAAATTGCAGAATTTATACATTGAGAGTTGGAATGGAGAATATGCCTTGGAGTTTAATCCTCCAAATGTAAGTATTACTGACTGCTCAATGTCTATTGAGTTAGAGAATATTTGGGTTACTCCAACAGATAGGCCCATGTCATTCACGTTTGAAAATGCGAAGTTAATGTGGGATGATCATGAAAGCAATAGTATTTCCGGTTCCGGTTCTTTAGAATTTTTAGATGGAGATATTTTGATAAAGAATTTCAGTATCAGTGAATATATTGATTTCTATACTGCTGGAGAAGAATATGAAGATTTAATGGAATAGCATTTTCTCCCCGGGAGTGGTCCCGGGGATTTTTGTATCTAGAAGTCTGATTTTATCTTGAAGTCTAATGTGCCGGTTCTGCAGGTCTGCCGGTAGCTTGGAGAGTAACAACAGCCGGCGCGATCGGCTTTGGCCTGTTCGGTCATTTCATAGACAATTGCTTCAATTGTACTGCCGTCGAATAATTCAACGTCGACCGGATATCGGTTGTAGAACCGCGGATATCCTTCATATCTATCCAGGGCGCGCAGATCATCGGCACTGATAAGCCATAATCCGCCTGAAACGGCGTTACCCGGGCTTTTGTCGATATCGGCGAATTGTCGCTCGGATAGCTTATAATCGCGCAGTACCGCCGCTGTGATCGGCGTGGCGGTCGGACATCTCAAGCTCATTTGATGTTTGTTAAGATTTGATCCGTAAGCGAAGTAATAATACATCATCTTTCCTGTTTCCTTTTTGTTTAGATTACGACCGGGCGTTTGCCCGGTCTTTGATTATTTAAGCCGCTCTCATGCGGTTGTGGGCTGCTCTCTGGGCGTGGGTTTTAAAGGCGGCGTCACCCGGCATATTATTCAATAAGTGAAGGCGCGCAGTTTTGAATTCATCGCCGATCATTCCAAGGCTGAGAAGAAATACTCTCAAATCATATTTAGCGCTTTCCCGGTTGAATACGCGCTTTTCACTGCTTGCTGATCTTGCGTTCAGTGCTTTGGTGGCGAGGCTTAATACCAGTTGAATGTATGCCTTGATTTTTCCGGCGTGAAGGGTGCTTTCGAACGCTCTCATTTCTACGGTCGGACCTGTGAAAGCGGCATGAAGGTTAAGTATATGATAACGGTTTGAATCGTAATGGCCGTTATGGCTCCGGCTGTCTCCGTAATAAGCTCTTGCCAGTTCCACATGGTTTTTCGGTTTCATCCGGTTGAGATCGTTAATGAAACGGTCGCTGATTGGTTTGGTATAATGACTCAGGCGGCTTTGGCTGATTCCAAGGGCGTGGATTAAAAGATTTTCCTGCTTGTAAATCATTTTAGCGAGGTTGCCGAGTTGCTTGGTTCCGAAGGGGGCGGCTTCTACGTGAATGTGAATTCCAGCGTTTCTATGTGGTTTTGCTCCGGCTTGGCGTAAAGCTCTTACTACTTCCTGCAGAGTTTCAATATCGTTGTATTTCAGTATCGGGCTTACTACTTCGGCATGCGTTCCCGGGAGGCTGCCGTCGTAAGCTGCTTTCCAAACTCTGCCGTCCGGCGCCGTTACTGTGGTATTGCTCAGTCTGCCGCCGATTACGCTTTTAATGGCTCTGGCTGCTGTTGTTCTTGAAATTCCTACGGTTTCAATTTCAATTCCGAATTTTAAATCTTTCATATTCATTTGTTTAACTCCTTGTGTTTTGTAATTCGTTGCGCTCGTTCGCTTTACTGTCCACACCATAGCGCCACACACGGAGACATCCAGTCGCAAAATAAACTTTTTCTAATTTTTTTATTAGAAAAATAAACAAACAAAGGATTGACAATCTAATATTATTAGAATATAGTAGATTTTATAACAAGAATGGGAATGAAAATGCTATATGTCATTAAGTGGAAGAGTAAAGCTTTCAAACAAATGAGGAAATTTCCGGCAAAAGACAGTGCGAAAATCACTGAGTCGGTAAAAGATCTGGAAGATGATACGAAATGGGTAAACGTGAAAAGCTTAAAAAATCATCAATATGATTACAGAATGAGAGTTGGCAGATATCGGGTCTTATTTAATTGTGACAATGAAATAGAAATTATAAGTATAGAAGAGGTTAAAAAGAGAGATGAACGCACTTACTGAAAACGTACAGACCATTATGGAAAACGGAAAACCAGCTTTTGCTGTGATTCCTTATGATCAGTATAAACTGATCTGTAATGAAATTGAATCTAAAGAAGTTGTTTATGCTTCAGATGAGATTCCGCATGAAGTTGTAAGTTATGTTTTTGAAAAGCATTACTCTATTGTAAAAGCCTGGAGAACATACCTGCGGATGAATCAGAAAGAAGCCGCTGAAAAGATCGGGATTACTCAAGGAGCATTGAGCCAGATCGAGAAAAGTGAAAACAACCAGCGTGGTACTCTGCAGAGAATAGCTGATGCCTGGGGAATTCACGTCGAACAACTGGAAGTATAAATCAGGCATTCTAAAAGAAGCGGTCATTTTCAGACCGCTTTTTTTTAAACTTACCAACTTATTTCAAGATAATATAATCCGGCAATTCGATACCATATTATTTCCTTGACATAACGTGTGTTGAGTAGATAATACTCGCGTCTAATGAGAAATTCATATTCCTTCATTCCATCGAAATAACTTTTCATGGTTATCTCCTTTTTAAAAATTACAGTTAAGGCACCGAATGTAACCTTATATAACTACTTAGTCATTTTTAATAGGAGACCCTAGAGTAGGCTCGGCTGATATTGCCGGGCGATAGCACGTTTTTCGTCATCCGGAAGATTGGCGAACCATTCGTGCATTGCATCGGTCAGCGTGGCGGCTGGAGGCGTGAGATCATAAACGTGGCTGATCCGCATTACACTTCTGGCGCCGCAGTCCGGGTTCGGACAATTGATATAGATATCGTCCGATGTAGGGGAAATTGGTACTCGGTGCGTTACAATCGCTTTCGTATGGCAATGCGGGCATTTTACTCTCATTTATTAAAGCCTCCAATAGCTAATAAAATACACTCATAATGAATTTTTGCAATAGAATTCATTATTGCTAGGCGGAGAAAGCCCATTCGCATTCTTCGTCATCATCTTCCAGTAATACAAAATCCTCATTGATCAGGGCATGCATGATCGCCCATGCGGCGTCAGCGTGGCCGGTTTTGTCGGAGCGGTTTGCCACATACGTAATGCCGCCGCCTCCGGTTACCGCGCGATGGATCTGCAGGAACCCGGCAGCGATATCGCTCCAGTTTGTATCCCACTCGATACGCTGATCACCGATGACCTGTTGAGCCTTCAGGACCAGTTTGGTTTTCTTTTCCTGACTGTAGAAAATACCTTCCGCAGCCGGGAAGAAGCGTTCCACCATTTCAAACACTCCGTCTCCAGGTCCTGTGCGGTCAATGCCGATGTATTCAACATCATACTTGGCTACCAGGTCTTTGATCGTTGCCGCCTGGAACTGCCAGGCGGTATTCTTCATGTCGATTTTTTCGATTACCCGGAATTTACCGCGGACTCCTTTCGGTGCGGTCAGTACCACAATACAGGCTCCGTCTCTGGAACGGCTCGGATCATAACCGATCCACACTTTTCCTTTGTACGGTTTTTCGGCTTCCGGCTTAAAGTCTTTCCATTCGGAAATATCAGCCAGGCATTTCTCCAGTTCAGAGAATTTGAATACCGATGCCGAATCGTCAATGAAGTAGCACATGAACAGTTGCCGGAATTCATCCTCGGAATATTCCACTTTCAACTGTTCGATGTTAAACAGGTCACAGCCTTCGCGTTCAGCGTCTTCAATAGTGATGATCCGGCGCCATTGCAGATCCTCGCAGCGGATTCCTTTTTTTCGCAGTTCCTTGCGTTCCGGGAAAAGGATTACAGCCTTGTTTGCGCGTTTTTTTCGTTCGTTATATTCATCGCCTGACCACATTGGATACGCTTCATGAGATTTTGCGGAAGGCGTCGAAAAGAAAGTTTTTCGCCATTTCTTCTGGCTGGCCATTGCAGTGGCCACTTTCTTAAGTGTGGAAAATTTCGGTATCCAAAAGTATTCGTCAATGTAAACATGGCCATGGTAACTCTGAGCCGTGGCCGAGTTGGTACTCAAGAAGTAAAGTGTAGCTTTTCCTTTCGGAGTGATCAGCTCTATTTTGTCCTTTCCGGTCAGCTCCACTCCATACCAGTCCAGGGCAAAGAATTTAATGTATTCGCGGAACACATCACTCTGGGCCCGTGATGCGGAAAGGAAGATCTGATTGTCTCCGGTAAGCAACGCATTCGTAAAAGCTTCCCGGGCGAAGTACCAGGTCATGCCGATCTGTCGACTCTTGAGAATGTTCCGGATCCGCTCGTCAATGTGTTCCCAGCAGTCGATCTGATATCCGAACAGGCCGTCGAAAAATTTCTGCATCAGATCCTTCTCGTCAATTTCCGAGAAATCATTTTTAGCCGGCTTCCGGCCACGGCGGCGCCGTCCATCTCCGGAGGGCTCTCCAGAAGCCACACTCTCTTCTTTTGCTTTCAGGCTGGCATAAAGTTTCTCAAGCCGAATCACGTTACTGATCAGGCTGTCGAGTTCCTTTATCTCGAGCTCGGTTTTATTTTCACGTTCAGCCAGGAGGCGCACACGCTTTTTGATGGTATAAAGTGTGTCTTCCTTGTTGAGTGATTTGTCCCAGCCGTCTTTTTTGATCCAGTGATAGAGTGTGCGTCGTTCGATGCCCAGCTGCTGTTCTATCTCCGGAACTTTATTTCCAGCCAGGAACAAGCCTTTTGCCTTATCTCTCTGTTCGTCGGTATACTTCAATTTTGACTCCCCTTTTAGTGTGATTCTAGCACTAAAAAAGTGATACGCATGGAAGAAACATTGTGATTCCTTGTGATATTTTCGATATCACAATAGCCAACAATAAAACCCTGTGGCAGAATGATTTATCTGCAATAAAATTGTCCTCATTGAGATCATTTATTTAAAAAGTTTTAATGTTAAACGGGGGATTTTAATGTATGCCGACTGAATTGTTGACCGAATGGCTGAACATCGGGACCAGCGGTCCTACTGTTGATGGGCGGATTATCAAACCTGAGTGGTTGGAAGAAGCCGCTGACTCCTACGATCCTGGCGAATATACCGCTGTGGCCAATGCTGAACACTGGTTCGGCAATTACGGTTCGGCACGTAAGCTCCGAACAATAAAAGATGATAAAGGGCGTACAAAGCTGCAGGCGCGAATCCGTCCGAACAAATACTACCTTGAACAGAATAGCGAAGGAAAACGTCTATTCTTCTCAATGGAACTTACCCATGATTTTGCAAAAACCGGCAAAACCTATCTGACTGGACTTGCTACCACTGACAAACCGGCCAGCCTGGGAACATCAGAAGCTCACTTCTCCCGGCAGGATGATGAAAACGTGTTCCGTGGCGGATCGGAAGAAGTCGACTTCAGCAAGTTTTCTGTGTCTGAATCGGACAGCAAAAATATCGTTGCCGCCGTGGTTGATGGCATCAAAGATTTATTATTCAAAAACAACAACACCAATGAACAAAAAGAGGATTATGAAATGACTGACGAACAGTTCAACCAGATGCTCGACGGCCAGAACAAAGTTACAACCGCGCTTGAATCCCTGACCGGAGTAGTAACCAATCTGACCACGAAGCCTGATAAAGACGGCAAGGATGGAAAGGACGGCGACGGAAAAGGCGATGACGGCAAGGAGAAAGAAACAGACAAGACCAATGCCACTGCTGGCAATGTCAGTGAAGAACAGTTCAACCAGATGGTCGACGGCCAAAACAAGCTGAATGACTCCATTGTTGCTCTGACTGGTAAACTTGAAACTGCCTTGAATGGTAAGTTCGGCAAGGATACCTCTGGCGGTACCGGAGCGGAAAACGACTGCGAATTCGTATAAATCTGAACTTTTTACATCTGAACTTTTTATAAGGGGATAAAAATGAGACATGCAACTCAGCAAAAATTCAATGCTCTGATGACCAACATGGCACAGAGCTATGGCGTGGCAAATATGTCCGAAAGCTTTTCGGCCACCACTCCGATGGCTCAAAAGCTCAATGATGCAATTCAGGCGTCAGCGGCTTTCCTTTCACGGATTAACATCATTCCGGTTGAAGATATCATGGGGGAAGTTCTCGACATGCAGATCCATTCAACCATTGCCGGCAGAACCGATACATCCGGCGATGGGGAACGTGATCCACAGCTTGCCGGATCTCCGGACGGCAGACAGTATGTCTGTAAACAGACCGATTTCGATGTCGGTATCGAATATGCCCTGCTTGATGCCTGGGCGCGATATGACAACTTCTATCAGCGCTATATGTCCGCGGTTTACAAACGAATCGCGCTTGACCGTATTCTGATCGGATTCTATGGTCAGTCAGCAGCATCAACCTCTGACCGTGCAACCAACACAAAACTTCAGGACGTAAACACCGGTTGGCTCTATGACCTGGAGCAGAATATGCCGGAACACTTCCTTTCTGAAGTTGTTGCCGATTCCGGAGCAATTACTCTTGGATCCACTGGTGACTATGTAAATGTCGACCAGCTGGTTTATGATATTGGTTCTCTGATCGAAGAGCAGTACCGGACTGGCCAGGAAGTCGCGATCGTCGGAAAAGGACTTGTCGCTCATGACATGAACAAAGTTCTGTCTGAACATGCTGAAACTCCGTCAGAAAAGATCAACTTCCAGATCCTGGGCAAGAGCTATGGCGGTTATACTTCTGTTCTTGTTCCGCAGTTCCCTGATTACGGTTTGCTGGTTACGGATCCGCAGAACCTGCATATTTATGTGCAGAGTTCCAGCCTTCGCCGTCATACTGAAAACCAGCCGAAGAAAAACCGAATCGTTGACTTCATCAGTCAGAATGAAGCTTACAAAATCGGTAATCTTAACGCTGCTGCTGCGATTGACTACGAAAATCTCAGCATTGTAGACTAAGGGAGGTGAGTAATCATGATCAGTCCGGCATGGAAACATCGGCAGCGTGTTCAGGAAAAGCGTGCTGCAGCTGAAGCGGAAAAATCACTGAAAGCTCAGGAACAGGAAACCATTGATAAGATGGCTTCTAAAAATGGCGAGTTTACTCTTCTGCTGCAGTCCATTGAAAACGACTGCAAACGGATCAGTGAATTGCCAAAAGGCACTGCCAGAACCGACCTGAAGAAAGAAATTCTGCCAACCTATACTTCTGTTTGCGATGCTTACATCGCTGGGGAAGAAGAATACGAAAACCGCGCCTTGACTCAGGTAATGATCTGGCTGTTTGACGTTGGTGATATCGACAAGGCTCTGGAGTATGCGGCTGTCGCAATCAAGCAGATTCAGCCGCTTCCTGAACGCTTCACTCGCGATGTCAAAACTTACGTTGCAGACGCGTTCCTGGAATGGGTTGCCCTGCAGATCGATGAGGACGGATCTGTTGAACCGTATTTCACTTCAATGCTGAATGATGTCATTGAATGGGCTGTTCATGATGACATCAAGCTGAAATATGTGCGTCAGGCGGCAAAACTGGCCAATGCGGCTGGAGAACTGGACACCGCTTTGGAATACTGCAATAAGGCGGAAGAGATCGATGCTTCAAAAGCAAAAGTCAAGACCCTTAAGAAGGAACTTGTAAAGGCTATTGCGGCTCGTGATGAAGCTGCTGCAGCAGAAGCCGCTAAACCGCAGGAAGGTACCGATACTGAAAAATCCGGTACCGGAGAAGACAACACGGAAACCGAAGCAAAGAAATAAACTCACCCCGCGGGCAGTGGTGTTCGGACAGAAAGATTTGTCTGGCATTGCCGGGCTGGTCTGACTGAGCCGGAACCACTACCTGCCTTTATAAAGGATCTGAAATATGGTAACCTGGGGAACTTCCGACACCACTCCGGAAGAACGGACAATCACAGCCGGTGACTTCTGGCCGTCGCTGGAATCGAAAGATTTTTACGATGGTTACAACATTCCGGCAGAGCTTACCGCTTCCACTGTTATCGATCATTTGCGCCAGGCAATCATTCGTGTGCGCCGTGCGATGGATGACTGGAAAGCTGAACAGGAAGTACTTGGCTATACGGCATTGTCTGAGGTTCCGCAGGAAACCATAGATGAAGAGGGGGAATTGTCTCTGCTCTGGGCCCGTGCGGTCTTCTGCGATGCAAAAGCAGAAATTCTGAAGGAAACCGAAACCATCAATCGTCGGGAAGTCGCTGAGAATGCAGCAAAGACTTCTGAAGAAACAGAAGAGAAGTTCCGCGAATTTTCCCAGGACGCGATCCGCGCGATTGTCGGTATGGACAGAATAAGCATTGAGTTGATATAGGAGCAATTAAAACCATGGCAGCAGACGCGATCAGGAACCGGTTCTTTGAATTGTGCAAATACATCAAAACCAAAACAACACTTCTAAAGGTCAAGTCCGATCAGATCGAGAACGAGATCTCAGACCTGTCTGATGAACCAGGTGGGCACAATGAAACAGAAGAAGGGTGGCATTTTGCCAATTTCAAATACCGGGGAACGATCTATATCGAGCGTATGCCCGGGGAGTCATTGAGTTTACTCATGGCGTTGATCCGGGCATGGCTTGACGAATCAGATGATTTACGGGAAAAATACAAACTGCCGGCACCGAAGTTTGAAATCATTACTGAAAACGAAAAGACGATCACGGTATTCGGAACCATTGAATTTGTTGATGAAGTTTACCTGGTTGAAGCGGATGATGGTCCGATCGAATGGTTCGGAAAAACTTATACAGTCGGAGAATATCCGCTGATGATTGCTGAAGCTGGAACTGTAAACGGAGCACCGCTGGATACAGATGATGATTGATTTTGACATAAAGAAAACAGGCTTTAAGAATGCGGTCGACGCCGTAAAGCTGATGTCTCTGCCTCCGAATCTTCAGAAGAAATATGTTTCCCGGATTGGACGCCTGGTCATTGGCCAGACAAAGAAAAATGTAAAAGACCAGAAAACGGTAAGTGGGGCTCCGATGGCTCCCCGGGCAAAAACCAAGAAAAAAATCTCCAGAATGGAAGCCCAGGGCAAAAAAGTCAAACTTACTGCCCGGGATAACAAAGCCATGCTGAAAGGAATGGTCAAGGGCAGAGTTATTGGAGTCAGGCTTCAGGGGAACGATCACGCAAGAGTCGACTTTTTTCGAAATGCAGGTCTGATAGGTTGGAAACACCAGCACGGCTATCGGGACACTTACGAAGCATACGATTATCCGAAAACATTCGACACGTCAAAAGTTCAAACCAGGCTCAATAAAGAAGTTTCCAAAGAGCAATGTACGGCGAATATGGCTGCCACGCTGATCCGGCTGGATCATTTGCCTCCTTGGGCTCGGGATCTTCCTTCCGGAACGGCGGCAAAACTTCGTTATGTCATGCAGCGGGTAAACAGAAAACAGGCTCTGTTTTTGATCGCAAAAGGAAAAGAGAAAACAAGCAAATCGACGCATGTTTACAAAATACCGGCACGTCCGTTCCTGGGAGCAAATGATGAACAGGTCAGCCGGTTCGGTGATGTAATTATGAATTCCCTGGAGGAACGTTTCCGGGCAAAACAACACGCAAATTTATTAATTTAGTTTAACCGCAACAAAAAAAGGAAATTGGAAGAATGGCTACAGGTTCAGTATCAGTTGTTCAAGTCAACAACATGCAGGGCTCGTTTGACGAAGTCGAAAGACTTTTTCTTTACATCGGGCGTTCCGGAAACTCCGAAACTCTTGGAGAAATCATTTCCGTCAGTGCGTCAAGCGATCTTGATGAACTGTTCGGTGAAGATGACTCTGAGCTAAAAACTCAGATCAGTGCCGCAATTGTGAATTCCAGGACCGATAACTTTGTCTGCTATGCGATCGGCATAGATCCGGACGATGCCGAGGATCCGGATGATTGGAAGGATGCCGTATATTACGCACTGGAAAAACCGAACGATCTCAACGTTGAAGCGATCTGTCTTTGTTCGCCGGTTACAACCAATGCGGAGGTTGAAGCCTGTTATACTTGTGCGACTAAATGCCTAACCAGCTATGCCAAGTTTGTCACGGTCTTCGCTGCAGTTAAAGGCATTGATCCGGCAACTCAATCCTGGAGTGATTATATTTCCGAACTTGGAACTTTGGTCAACGGCGTTGCAGCCGATCGTGTGTGTCTGGTTCCTTTGCTGCATGGCAATAACCTTGGTGTGGTTGCCGGCAGACTCTGTGATCCGGCAGTAACAGTTGCCGATACTCCGATGCGTGTGGCAACCGGCGCACTGATTTCCCTTGGTGATGATCCGGTCGACGTGAATGGATCCGATCTGGATTCCGCTACGATATCGGCTCTGGCATCCGCGCGTTTCAGTGTTCCGCAATGGTATACCGGTTACGATGGCATGTATTGGGCTGATCATTGTACTCTTGATGTTGAGGCCGGTGATTTTCAGGCTTATGAAAACCGGCGTGTTTTGGATTATTGCGCCAGGCGTGTGCGGACTCTGGCCATTGGTCGTGTTGCCGATCGGCGTCTGAATTCTACCGCAAAATCGATTGCGGCAAACAAGACTTATTTCATGCGGCCATTGCGTGAAGCTTCACATTCGGTAACTCTGGCCGGACAGGAAATGCCAGGGATTATCAAGCCTCCGGAAGATGAGGATATCACGATCGAATGGGAAAGTAACACCTCAGTGATTATTTCCATTGCCGCACGACCTTACAATTGTCCGAAAAAGATAACCCTTTATCTCGGACTGGATATGTCCTGATAAACAAATTTTGAAGGAGATTATATATGAGTACTCAAAGATTTAACGGACTGAGCTTTGACATCGATCTCGGAGATTTCTCGGTTCATGTCAAGAAGTTTTCGCTTGAGATCACTGATAACTCAGCCATCGCAAAGCGGAACGGTAAACCAAGTGGCTATGTTCTCGGTGACTGTGAAGCTTCAGGAGAAATTGTTGTTTTTCGTGATGGACTTAAGGCATTTACCGCTGCAGCGAAAGAAGCCGGCAGTTTTCAGGAGATGGCAACATTCGACATCAACAGCTATGCAAAGGTTGGTGATGATGAACTCAAAATTGAGGCATTCGACTGCAAGATCAAACTCAGTTCTTTGTTGGACATCGATGAGACCAGTACCGATGAAACAGAGTTCTCTCTGCCGTATGATGTAACCGGATCTGATTTCGTCAAAATTGACGGCGTTCCTTACGCCCCGACTGACGATGATGAAGAAACCAGCTCTTAATTCACACTAACATAAAGGAAATATTGCCATGGCTGAAAAAAAAATAATACTGGGAGTCGGAAATGACGAACTCAACTTCAACGTCAATACCGACAATTTCAACCGTTATACGAACGAATTAACCCCGGATAACAAGGTGCTTCCTGCAAAGAAATTTCTTCGCAGGAGTCTGGTCGGCAAAGAACAGGCTGAACTTCTGGATGAACTGATGGACAAAGGACTCACTCTGAATATGGTCGGAGAACTTATTCAGGAGTTCCAGGGCGAGATTGAGATCGCGGTAAAAAAATAAACGCCCAGATCCGGGCATATAAACGGGATGAAGGCTCTCTTGGTCTGCTTTCCATATATGTCCGGAAATGGTTCCCCGGGCGTGAAGTCGATGACGAATCAATGGCTGAAGCGGCGTACCTGGAATGGGACTTCTGGGAAAAGCTTGGGAATATGCTGGGAGGAAAAGAAAATTAGAGCTTTGCTGTTTTTTTGCGGAGTTTGTTTATCAGCTTAATCCTTCGCGGATCTCTTGAATTCGCAAACAGAATTAACCAGGCATTATGCAACGCTTTAGGCAGCATAAGTAAAAAGATAATTGCGATTATAAGCATGACAAAGCCAAACATGGCAAAAACTCCTGTGTTTATAACAAATTATAGCATGAATTAGATATAAGTCAAGGAAACATCATGACTGGCAGCGCTATCGAAAAACTGTATTTTTCAATTGGTCTGATCGACAAGGTGACAGGTCCTTCAAAAGGCGTCACGAAAGCGATCAATCAGATCCAGCGATCAATCAAGCAGGGATTGTCTTCCATGGCTATTGGAGGCGGTACTGTCTATGCTACAGCTAAAAGCATTCTCGGCCTGACTGATAACGCCCGGGATTTCAACAAAGCTCTGAAAGAAGTCGATTCTCTTGATGTCAAACAGAAGGAATTGAAAGCCCTGGGAAACGCAAGTAAAAGATTCGCGCTTGATTTTGGCGGTTCTGCTGCCGATGTCGTCCGCTCTGGATACGATATCCAAAGTTCCATCAACGGCCTGGACAACGGCGAACTTGGAAAATTTACTTATGCCGGAGCAGTACTGGCCAAAGGAACAAAATCAACTGCTGCAGAGATCACCGATTACACCGGCACCATGTATGGAATTTTTGAGTCCACTGCAAAGAAGATGGGGAAAACCAAGTGGATTGAGCAGATGACCGGCCAGACCGCAACAGCAGTTCGAATGTTCAAAACAACCGGTTCAAAAATGGCTGAAGCTTTTTCCCGGTTAGGATCTGCAGGCGAAAAAGCCGGAATAAAGATGGCTGATCAAATGGCAATCATGGGAACACTGGGAGCAACAATGAGCGGATCTGAATCCGCTACTCGTTTTAATGCGTTTATCCAGGGCATTGGCAAAGCACAAAAAGCGCTGAAACTCAAATTCACTGACCCATCAGGAAAAATGCTTCCGGTTGTTGAGATCCTTGAGAGAATCAAAGCAAGTAAATTTGGAGATATGAGCAACATTGCCAACCAGGACGCTTTGAAAAATGCCTTTGGAACGAAAGAAGCTGTCCAGTTTGTTCAGAATCTCATGGATAAGACCGGTCAATTAAAAAAATCTATGAATGAACTGAGCCAGGTAAAAGGAATGGATCCAGCAATTAAAATGGCAAAGACCATGGTTGATGAAACAGATAAGATGCAGGGAATGTGGGATGTTATGAAAATTACTTTTGGCAGCATTCTCTTGCCTGGAGTTTACATGACTTTTTCTGCTTTGTCCAAACTGGGGCAAGGGCTGATCTGGCTTATGGATATGTTTCCTCCTTTGCGCTGGGCAATTGCCAGTGTTGTTGCAATGATCACTGTACTGGCGATCAGCTGGGGAACAATGAAAATTGTTATGGGCGTCGGAGCTATATTTAATGCAATTGCAATCAAGCTTCGCATCATGCGTATTGCTCTATGGAAAGCGAATGTCATTACCGGCAACATGACAAAAACTCAAAAGCTGGCAGCCATAGCCAACTGGCTTTATCAAAAGAGCATTACAGGAGTTACTTCCGCAGTGAACTTCTTACGCCTTAATTTAATTTGGAAGAAAGCGGTTGAATACGGCAGTGCTGCTGCTACCTGGCTGGTGACAACGGCGCAGGCAGCTATGGCTTTAGGTTTCTGGGGAAGTTGCGCTGCCGTTTGGGGATTTACCGTTGCTTTGCTGGCATGTCCGATTACCTGGATTGTCATAGGAATTGTTGCTCTGATCGGAGCTTTGGTCGCATGTATTTATTACTGGGATGAGATTTGTGATTTTGTCGTAAAATATGCTGATTACCTGTTAATGATGCTGGGTCCGATCGGCTGGGTCATCGCTGCCTTTAGAAACTGGGACAAAATTGTTGATGTACTGAAAAATATCTGGGGATGGTTCAAAAAGGCATGCCCGAATATAGCGAATCTGATTGAAAAACTATTCTCGATCTGGTGGTCGGGAGTAACCGGCATATGGACTTTCTGGAAAGGAGTATGGAATTCAATAAGTGGATTCTTCTCCGGAGTATGGAACGGCATCATTGATACTTTGGCTGAAGGATTCTTATGGATTGCCAATCTCGGTTCATCTGTCTGGAACGGTTTACTGGAAGGCTGCAGGGAATTCAATGAATATCTGGCAAATATGCTCTTGCCTGTTGTCCAAATGGTAGGAGGCTGGCTTGAATGGCTGGGTAATATTCCCGGTAAAATTTGGGGTGCAATAACATCTATGTTTTCGGGGCTTGACGGATGGATTGGAAAAGTCCTCCGGACGGTTGCTAAAATTCCAGGACTGGGTTTTCTGGATCCTGATGTTCAGGTAAACCAGCCAAAAGTCGAACAGCCGGTTGTTTCATCGGTAACAGATGCCAGGAAAAAGGATGTGAACGCAGGAGGGCTCCGGAGCACAACCAATAATCGTACCACTAATTATGGTGGAGTAACTATTAATACCTCAAGTGCGGTCGGACCCGGTCAGCTTGAAGATATGTGGGCATTACAGGGATGAGTACATACAGCGACATACAGATAAAAGACGACGATGTTAATATTGACGACAACACCCAGGCAACAATAATCTATGACTTGGACGTAATTGCACAGGATCTGATTCATGCGATCCGGGAAAGCGGTTACCTGGTTGAATGTGTGGCAGAGCGTTCTCAGGAACGGCGTCAGCTACTGTTGCAAAAAATCATTCTACTGGTTGAAGATGACGAACGGATTATACCGGGTACCGTTACGATCACTGCGTCGGAAGATAATTTTACAGATAACAAGGGCGTGTGGAATTTGACTGCCACTACATACGAATTCGGAACAACCAGCCTTGAGCTGTCTTCATAGGAGTATAACATGAGTTTGACACTTGATGACTTAACCACAGAACAGCAGCTGTTCGCTGATGCCCTGGAAGAAGCAGGAATGCCGATCACAGAAGATGACATCAAAGAGGTTCTTCAGGAGATTGCAGATGATTCGAATTTGGACATTGCTAATACCAGCCAGTATTCAGCTTTTTGGAACTTTTGCCAGGAGGCAATCATTTCTCCGACTGAATTCCTGACTGCGTTTCTGATCAAGAACACAATGCCTGGACTATATGTTAAAACTGCAGAAGGAGAGATGCTTGATATTATTGCCTGGGGCTATGAAATAACACGTAATGAAGCGGTAAAAATGCAAGGTGAACTTACGTTTTCCAGATCAAGTTCGGAACAAGCGGTAACAATTCCTGCCGGCACAATAGTCCGGACTATTGAAATTAACTCCAATATTTATCGAGTATCTACTATTGACGATGCGGTGCTGGAAGAAGGCGTCAGTTCTTTACGTGTGTTGTGTGAAGCAGAGGAAGCAGGTAGTGCATATAATCTAGCTGCATCATATTTTTCAATATTGGATTCCGATGTCCCGGGCGTTACCGGCGTAACCAATGAATCGGATTACCTGATAACAGCTGGAGAAGATGAAGAAACCGATGAAGATCTCAGACTGAGATTGCAGAACCATTTCTCCGCGGTTACAGATTGGCATACAGATGCGAAGTATAAAGCAATGATCGCAGAACAGACCGGATTCAGTATTGACCATATCTTTTTTGATCATGATATACCTCGTGGCGCCGGCTCTGCAGATGCCTATATTTTGTTTGATTATGGAGTATCATCAACTTCCACATTGGAAGCAATTAATGAATATATTTCCACGGATGGAAACCACGGTCATGGTGATGATCTGGTAGTAAAAGCAATACCGGAAACCGAATATGATGTTTCCGTCGAGGTACAATTTTCTGACTCCACTACAGAAGAAGAGGCCACGGAATTTCTCAGCCAGATCGAGCAGTTCATCCGCTGCGCCTTTCGGGAAAATACCGATTACTCAGATTATGTAACTCAAACATGGCCATATGCTCGTTTCAGCTTTTCAAAGCTGTCCGGAGAGCTTCACAGTTATTTCTCCGATATAGCTGCTTTGACCTGGGGACAAGATGACATCGAAACAACGCTGGATATTGCACGGCTCGGAACTTTAACCGTAACGGAGGCTGAATGAGCACTGAAACCCGTGACAGAATAAGCCTGAAATTCTGGCAGAATTCCGGTCAATTGACTCTGATCGGAGAAGTGGCCGACATTTTTTACGATAAATACCAGGCTCTGCTTGAAGATCTGACCGGTCAGGTTGACGCTGAAACGGCTCCAATAAAAATGGTGGAGCTTCTTGGCTGGGAACGTGATATCGAACGTTTTCCAGGGGAGTCAGATGAACTCTTTCGGTTACGGGTAAAATATGCTCTGGCCAATGCACGTGACGCTGGCAGTAAAAGAGGCTTTGAAAAGATATGGGCACGTCTCGGACTGGGAGAGATTACACAGACCGAACGGTTCGATGAAGAAAACTGGGATGTTATCAATCTGGAGATTGATGAAACTGTGTTCGGTCAATATATGGAGTTGCTGGATGTGATGATCCGGCAATATGGCAGAACCTGCAGGCGCTATGAATTTGAGTCCGTCACTGAAGGAAAAGAAGGCTTCATACCATTTAATTTTAATTGTGAATATTTTAATACCAAGGCAGGACTATGAGCGAAGAAAATATCAACCTTGAAGACAACTTTTTCACTTTCGGGGATCCGGAACCCGTCGAAAAAGAACACTTACTAGACTATCTGAATGTGTTTGCCGATATTGGCGGCGAATATTACCTCCCGCCGATTGATCTCTGCGGATTATCAATGATGCGGAGAGCCAATGGTCATCATGGCAGTTGTATTATTCTTCGCTCTAACACAACGGCTAATGCTTATGTTTCCGGTCCGCTTCCGGTCCTGGAGCTGTCTTCTGCAGTAACCGACAAGCTGACATTTGGAAATGCTTATTTTCAGATACTCAGAAACTTGTTTGGACAGCCGACAGGCTTGGAGCATGTTCCTGCGTTGAATATGCGTGTCCGGACAAAAGGTCGTGGATATCGGTTACTGAAACCAAACGGAGAATATACTGACTTTGAGCCGGATGATATTATTCATGTGAAAGAATATGATACTCAGCAACAGATTTATGGCATTCCAGATTGGATCGGAGGTTTACAATCTGCATTATTAAACCAGGACGCTACACTCTTTCGCAGGAAATATTTTGTAAACGGTGCACACCTTGGTTACATCCTTTATACATCCGATCCTAAGATGGATCCCAAGTTGGTAAAAGCCCTTCAACAGAAAGTTCGGGAAGGAAAAGGCGTCGGAAACTTCAAAAGTCTTCATGTTCATATTCCGAAAGGTGAAGAAAAAGCCTTCCAGATTATTCCGATTGGTGATATCTCGCAGAAAGATGAATTTAAGAACATAAAAAATATCTCTGCAGCTGATGTTCGCGAGGCACACAGGGTTCCTCCAGCGCTGATGGGAGTGGTTCCAGAAGGAGCCGCCAGCCTTGGAGATCCGGAGAAAGTCAAAGGGGTATATGAGCAAATAGAAGTTCAGTCAATGGCACGGTCCTTTGAGATTGTAAATAGAAAGTTACCGAAAAGGCTGCATCTAAAATTTATAGACTTTAAGACTGAAAAAAAGGAGGATTGATTTAGATGAGTAATTCTGTTCTAACGTCTGCCGGCGCGGCTCTAATTGCCCAATGCCAGTTGAACGATGAAGTTCTTAATATCGACCAGATGGTATTTGCTGATATTGATGACTTGGATACTTCTGCGACTCCCTCGACTGATACAGAAATGCCGTCAATCGACGATATTGTTCACCAATGTGCGGCAACGAAAGCCGGATTGCTCAACAGTAATTCGATTGTATATTCCGCAATATTAGATTCTTTAGTCGGTGATTTTTATATTAATTTTATGGGACTTTACTGTTCAGAACATGATGTATTAGTTGCCGTTTGTGTTATGCCAAGACATAGAAAATATGCGACGAGTTCATTTACTCTCGGAAATTCCCTTATCAAGAACTTTTCGCTTGAAATTACCGATGTTTCCAACTTGACCGGAATCACAGTCAGTGCCGATACCTGGCAAATGGATTTTACTGCTCGACTCGTACAGATCGATGAGCGTGAAAGGCTGTCCAATTATGATATTTATGGCAGTAAATACTTTTTTGATGACGGTTTTTCCATTGTCGAAAGCGATGGAACATATACTTTGCAGGCAGGGATTGGCTATATTGACGGAATCCGTGTAAAACTTGATGCAGCAAAAGACCTGACTATTACAGATGATACAATTCAATATGTTTATATTGATGCCTGTTTAAATGGAGATATTACCGGCGTTGAGGCTCTTTGGTCCGTTGAAGTGTCAGATACTGAACAGTCGAATTATGTTGATGACGCCAGCCAGCAGCATTTTGTTGAATTGCTTGGAACCATTGCTGCAGATGGAACAATTACAGACAGCCGAGAAAGTGATGACAGTTCGATTATAGGTGAGCAGGATATTGAAAGTCAGATTAATGAACACAATACAGATCCGGACGCTCATCCCGATACATTTGATCCGTTGGGCGCAGCTGATGAGGCTATTGAAGCTAATATGCTGACTGCAGACAAAACGCTGACATTTGATAACAGCATGACCGCTGCGGAAATACAAGCGTTAATTGACGCTGTGCCAAAAAATCTAGGTGGCTACACCTTAACGATGCAATTTGCTGATGGTACTTTTGCGTTGGTATCTACTCTTAGCCTCATAGGCTTTTATGGAGGTATTCTTAATGTCTATGGGTCTGCGGATGATTTCGCCTATTCAACCAGTAAAAGTGTGCAACTCATGTACACAGGTGCTGGCTCCACAGCATTATTATTTGCTCGGGTGTCAGCGCAAGTATATATATATGGTATTACTATAGGCAACAACGCTGAAATAGCTAGTTTTATGGCAATACGTACAAATCAATGCGCTAACATACATATCAGATATTGTGTACTTCGGGGACAATCTGACGACATATCTGATTATCATTATGGGATTATCAACTATCAGTCCCAGTTGACTCTGCAAGACAGCTATATCAATAATTTACATTTTGGACTGTATTCAGAATACGGCGGAGATAATACCATTTTGGGGTGTTATTGCGGAACTAACACATATGATATGTGGGTATCCAGTAGCAAGATTACTGCTGAAAACTTTGGTAAGTCTAATTACCCCAACAGCTCCTATACTAAACCAGGTGGCACGATCAATGGGCATGCCTCCGACCGTGTAGGGCAAATAACAACTAATCAACGAACGACCATGCAAGATGCGCTGTTAATGCGTGGTAGCTCCATTACCAAAGCAGACTACCCCTTGCTTGTATCTTTTGCAGAAAACAGTAGTTTTATTAAGACCGCTGCCGAACTTGCCGCCGATGAAACTTTACGGACTTTTTTCACAGAGGATGCAGACGATGACACCATTCTTTACTTACCAGACTGGCGAGGCGTTTCAACACGTGGTCTTGACCCGTCTGGCACTTTTGACCCTGATGGAGCAAGTCGGTCACTAATGAGCTACCAGGCTGATGCCTATGCCAGCCATACACATACTATTAACTATGGTATAAGTGGATCATCAAGCACAGAGTCTGTATATGGTGATACTGACAATAACACACTCACAGGTACTAAGCCCACAAATGCATCCGGTGGAACTGAAACCCGTGGCAAAAACGTTGCCGTTAACTACTTTATTTATTATAATTAGGAGGCTTTTAAATGTCTGATACTGATACTGATACAGCTATTGAAGAAACCTATGTGTTACGCACTCTAAAATTTTGGGATAGTAATAAGGTTTATACCCACACAGAAACAGTCAAGATGCAAAGTGATTTAGGAAATCCCCGAAATTGTACCGAAACCGACCTGCCAGATTTAGGCGAAAACGAGGCGGCGCAATGGAACGGCGAAAGCTGGGATACGGTCGCAGATTACCGGGGAACTGTTGTCTACAGCACCACTGACCAAACACAAACAACCTGGTCGGCAGTCGGTGCTATTGATGACGGTTACACCGAAACCGCCCCGCCTGAAAGTTACCCGGACTATTACAAATGGGATTCGGATTCTAGCTCCTGGATTGTTAATACCAGTAAAAAATCTGAGGTGCTGGCAGAACTCGTTGAACAATTCAATGCGGCCACGCAGTCGTTGATTCTGGAAAGCACTGTGACTTTTTCTAGTGATGCCGGATCAATTACCGTTACTTGCGACGAAAGCACGCAGCAGAACGCAGCATTGCAGTATCCGCTGGTTTCGGAAAAGGATTATCCTTACACTGTTTGGGACAAAACCGAAAGTCTGGATCTGGTAGACGCAGACGAACTGGCCGAGTTTTACAAATTGATCATGAATAAACCGCAAGAGATCCGGACGGAACGAAAGACAACCCGGGATACTTTTTATGACATGACCACTGCCGAGATCATCGAGCAGCTGGATGCATTAAGCTAATACCGCAATCACAGGGGGGATCATGAGCGACGAGGATAAAAAAGATATAGCCGAGCTGGTAGCTCAGAACATTCAGGCCCAGCCATGTCCGCATGGGTTAACAACCGAAGAGGTTGCTGTACTGAAAGAATTTGCCCAGGCTTGGACCAGCAGCAAAAAAACGTTTATCAAAACAATTGTGTCCGGCATTGGATATGCAATTCTTGTTGCCATTTTTCTTGGAGTTATTGCAAAATTAAAGGAGCTGATAAAATGAGATTTTTAATCATAATTCTGGCGGCCATATCAATGGCCTGTCTAACCGGCTGCGGTGTTTTTTCTTCTGCTACCGAACAGGCAAAAGCATACACCGGCGCAGATCTGCATCTGGCTAGCGATGCAAAAAAGCTGGATCAGGCAACCGAAACAATCGATAAAACCAGCAAAAATACGGAAGTTTTAAGAGCGTCGACCGTTGTAAAATCTGTTGCAACGGAGCTTAAAAAAAAAGATAATGTGGCGAAAGCGCTGCAGCAAAGCCATGATGCACTTCAGAAAGAAAATACAGAGCTTAAGAGCAGCAAACAAAAGCGAGTAGATAACTTTTTTTTCTGTGGAATTGTTGCCGGTGGCGTTATGGTTGCAGCCAGTATTATCTTGTTTGTTGCAGCCAATGCGTCCGGAGTCGTTACCCTTACCGGATTAGCTATTCAGATGTTTATTGCCGGGCTAGGAATTATGCTGGCCAGCGGTGTCATGTTCGTGTTTTTCTTCTGGGGTGTAATGATTTTAGGGGTTGTCCTTTTGGGATGGTTAATCATGCTCATCTTTAAGATCTACAAAGACGGCAAATCATTTATGGAATTATCCGGTAGCGTGTCCGGAGATAATAACAGCTTCAGTAAACGAACACAGACACTTCTTGAGAAGTTCCAAAAAAAGCAACAACCAAAAACGGAGACAGCAACCAATGGATGTTAATTTTCATTATTACGCAACGTACCTGGTAGCAGCCCGGGCCGGATATTGTCAGGCAGACGCCCGGGTAATCGCTCACGCCTGCCAGATGGTCGATGACAACGACACAAAATTTAAAATAGACGCCGGTTATCCGTCTGAATACAGCAATTACGTAAGTCAGACCATGAATATTGCAAAACCCCGGGAGGATCTGCTGCGGTTTTATTTGTTTCATCATTTTATGCCAGGTGATCCGGGACACATTGATGCCAGACGTAAAGATGGAAAACGGCACGTCCTGAATACCACGCCTAACAGCAAAAACGCCCGAGCGGTCTTCCGGAAGGCAAAAGCAACCGGCAATTTGTACATGATCGGTATTGCCTGCCACATGATGGCAGATACTTACGCCCATCAAAATTTTATCGGTTATAAAGACGACATGAATGCAATGTCCGGAGTGCTGCAGGCTGCCATTCAAAATATTGGCCATGCTGACGCATTGACTAAACCGGACGAAATAGGACTGTCCTGGACTGACGACAGACTTATGAAACCAGTTCGACATAACAATGAAATCTTTCTCGATGCAGCACAATGTTTGTTTTACTTGTTAAAGGACAAATCTGATCTTCACATTCATGACGAAGCTGCTTGTCTAAATATGGATCTTTGCAATGCCTTCCGCCGGTGGAAGCCTGCCGATCGGATTCATTACATGAAGGAGTTGGCAAAAGAACCGGAATACAGCAGTCTGGATGTGCCTGTGTTAGGAGGGTTTAAGCTACCGGATTATGATGCAGACGTCTGGTTCGATGACGCAATCATTAACGATCGTCACCAAGCGCTGAAATGGCTGGCGCCACGTTGGGCGTGGAAGTCCGGCAATTACAAACAAAGCAATTGGTATCAGTTCCAGGAAGCCGTCAAAGCTTACCAGGATATTTGCTGGTCTGTGTTAAATGATTCTGTTTTTTCTCAAATCTGCCTAAAAAATCTGTAAAGGTGAAAAAGTGATTATATCCGGAAATGGTTTAGAATTAACCGTCGAGTCGATTGGCAAAAACGTCAAGGTTGAAGCTTCTGCGGAATTTGATCGGAAAGACTTGTCCGGGCAAAATAGTTCCAGTGAAGTCTCGGCTGCCGGCAACAAGCCGAAACGCATTAGAGTTTCCATGATGGTCGAGAAAAAGAAAGCTGATAATATTACAACGCTTTTAAAAATGGCCGAGGCATTCGATTCTGACGGAAATCCAATCATATATACTATTTCAAGCAAGATTTCAAGAGTAATGCAGATCCGACAGGCTATTTTCGATGGCGATGTCCGTGTCCGGGAATCGGAAGGATTATTAAGCTTTGATGTACACTTCGAACTCAAGGAAATGAGTTCTCCGGCAGAGAAAAAAGAAGAAAGAGAACGCAGCAAAGCAAGCGAAAAAGTTGAAACTGCCGACGGAGAAGTTCAAGTTGGCAGCGCTAATCATGAGAAAGTGGTCGAGGCTGCCTCAACATGAAAATTGATAAGATTCTAAAAAATGATTCCGGCATCCTGAAGATCGTCAGCGAAAGTATTGTCCTAGAACAAGACAATGCCGGTCGTGCTATTTTTGCGGTACAGTCAGAAGATGCGCTTTCCGGAATGGTTTATCTCAGCCTGGCACTGAATAAAGAATACAAGCGCTATCTTACCGGTTACATTGAGTCAAGCCTGCAGGTTGATAGCAAACAGCAACGTTTAGTTGTACGTGAACCGGCAGCGGTACTGGCAAAACGCTGGACGATTTCAAAACGCAACACAAATGCGGTCGAGATCCTGGAAGCATTAAACTCTGCGACTGGTTGTGCTTTCAGTATGGGCTCCGGGAATTGGAGTTCTACTTCAATTCCACACTTCATTAATATCGGTACCGGCTATGAAGCAATTAAAAATTTAGGCCGTGAACTATGTATAGATGATTTTACCTGGTTAAGTCAGCCAAACGGCACAATATATGTCGGACCACTGTCGAAAGCAGATATATATCAAAATATTATAGGAGTACCAGCTGATTTTTTCTTTAATCTTTCCGCCTCCGGAGCAGATTGTCCGATTGTCCCGGGCTTTCGTCCAGGGAAAAGGATCCGCATCGGCAACGGCGAGATCCTGACGATTGACAGCGTAACAGTCTCTGGAACAAACATGAGGATAAACTGGCTATGAAAAGCATGATCAAAAAAATTGTTACTAGGCTTTTCCCTGAATTAAACAGCAAAACACACTTACCGCATCTGGGCGTTGTAATCTCCGTTCCGGATCCTCCAATATCCGGAGAGCAACACACACACGAACGTCCATACTATGCGGTTGATGTCAGGCTGTTAAATTCAGCGGAAGAAATTGATGAGGATATGCCCTTATTACGTGACATTCCGGTAGCGATGACAGGATCTGCTCCGCTTCGCGGTTTTGCCGCTCTTCCCCAGCCCGGGACAATTGTTGAAGTGGCTTTTGCCTTTGGCATGCAATCAAAGCCGTTTATCCGATCGGTACTGCCCTGGAAAATGAAACTGCCGGCAATTGATGCAGAATCCCAACGCTGGCAACAGACCGCAACCAGCTATCAGGAAGTCGACGCAAACGGCAACTGGAACCGGATCACTGATCAGACCATCAGCGATACCGCGGATATCAACTGTAATCGGACGGCAAAACAGAAAATCAATGATACAGCTGCTGTGACGAATCAAACATCCAGCACGGAGCATACTTTATTATCACCTCAGATCTACATCGGCAATGAATCGGATAACACTCTGAAGCTGGACAGCGACTTCATGAACGCCGTGATCAGTGCCTTTAATACTCTGGCCAGCCACACCCATCCTGATGTGGGAACAATTTCACAGGGCAGTGCGGTATCAAGTCAGGCGACAGCAATAACAGCGTTAAAGACAAAACTTGACGCTATAACCAAAACCTAAAACCATTAACCCGGGAGGTGAAAGGTGAAATCACCAATCATCTACTACGGCGGGAAAACAAATATGCTAAAGCATATCCTGCCGTTGATTCCCGGAGAACACCGCATCTTCGTCGAACCATTTTTCGGCGGCGGCGCCGTGTTCTTCGGAAAAGAAGAGTCGGATGTCGAAGTTATCAATGATAACCTGGACATGGCCGTAACGTTCTATCGAGTTCTAAAAAACCGATATCCAGAATTAGAACAGCGTATTAAAACCACGCTTCATGCAGAACAAATGTATCTCGGCTCCAAGAACATTCTGAAAAATCCTGAGCAATACGATGAGATCTCACGCGCCTGGGCTTTCTGGGCCCAAGCCGCATTATGCTTTTCTGCTCAAATTTGCGGAGGATTTGCTTTTGGCAAGAGATCGTTCGGGCGTCAAACAGCAAACCGTGTGGATCAGTTTACTCAAAAGCTATCTGATCGGCTGAGACACACTCAGATATTCTGCCGTGACGCCTTAAACGTAATCGAGCGATTTGATTCGAAAGACACATTCTTCTATCTGGATCCTCCGTATGCCAATAGTGACTGCGGACACTATAAAAAAGGAAAGGACGTATTCTATGATCTTCTGAAGCTGCTGCCGAGCCTGAAAGGACGTTGGCTGCTCTCGAGCTATCCAGGCGAAGAGTTGAACAAACTCCGGAAGTTCACCGGCGCCAATTATAAGGATATCGTCAAAAGCCTGTCCGTTTCCGGCAAACACAATACCGGCAAGACCAAGACCGAATGCCTAACCTGGAATTATCCGGAGCCAAACACACAATGAAGTATGGAAGTGTCTGCAGCGGAGTAGAAGCAGCCACTTTAGCCTGGGAAACATTGGGATGGAAAGCTTCATTTTTCAGCGAAATTGAAGCTTTTCCCAGTGCGGTCTTGGAGCAAAGATGGCCGGAGGTACCGAATCTTGGAGATTTCACAAAAATAGAAAATGATAATTATAATGGAAAAATCGACTTACTTACAGGAGGAACCCCTTGTCAAGCCTTCAGCATTGCTGGAGCTGGCAGAGGAATTGAAGATCAGCGTGGACAACTTTCCCTCGAGTTTGCAAAGCTTGCTTTTCGATCTAAAGCAAGGTGGATTGTGTGGGAAAACGTCCCCGGCGTACTATCAAGCAACAAAGGACAGGATTTTGCCGCTTTCCTATCTTTGCTCTGCGGATGGAATGTCAAAGTGCCAAGGATCCACACCAAACAGAACGGTGAAAAGGTCAGAAAATGGCGAAAAAGCGGAATCATTACACCAGCTCCGGGAGGATTCGGACTGGCATGGCGAACTATTGACGCTCAATTCGTCAGAGTGGACGGATATAACCGGGCTGTACCTCAGCGACGAAGGCGTCTGTTCGTTGTTGGATATATTGGAGACTGGATCCGTCCCGCAACGGTATTATTTGACAAAGGAAGCCTGTCAGGGGGTTCTGCACCGGAGCGAAAAACGAGGCAAAGTTTTACCCGAACCGCTAAAGTCAGCGCTTCAGGCCGTAGTCGATCAGAAGTGATCTGCATGGCTCATGGTCAGGCAAATGCTGAAGTATGTGAGAACCATGCTTCCACACTCAACTGCAACCATGAAGCACCGATAGTTTATGAAAATCATCCTGCCGGCTCGAGAGTTCGCCCTTCCGAAGACGTATGTCAAACCCTTAACGCACGAATGGGGACTGGAGGCGGAAACCTACCGTTCGTTCAATGCTTCACGCAAAACGATGCCGCACACGATGCTGTTGATCATATTGCTCCGACAATGAGATGTGGAGGAACACAGGCAGTATCAATTGCCGGGAATATAATCAATCGGGCAGTACAACATGGAGGGAATGGTTCAGGCTTCAGTCCAGGAGTGTCTTTCTCTCTGACTACGGCTGACCGTCATGCAGTTTCATTATATGGAGAGGTCAGGCGAATGACTCCTCTCGAGTGTGAGAGGCTGATGGGCTTTCCAGACAACCACACCAGAATCAAATGGCGTGGAAAGCCTGAAGAAGATTGCCCGATCGGACACAGATACAAAGCGTGTGGAAACAGCCAGTGTGTGAATGTTATGCGCTGGATAGGAAAAAGAATCGATAAAATTGATAAATTAACAAAGTGAAGTAAACTAAAAAAAGTTGATGCCATCAGGAGAACGCTCAAATCTTCCTGATGACATCCTAGATATATCAGAGAAGATCGAGACGGAAGGTCAAGAGCCGTTCGCTGGCCAACACCACTTGGTACCAGCTATCCGTCCGATCTTCAGACCGGACTCAGCACCTAAGGCTGGTAACCTCATTCAATGGTGGACGCGCTCTTGACACGACGCAGATAATCTACACTCAAAATAAAACGGTTCAAGCAGAGCACCTAAAATACGGCTTAAGCCGTGAACCTCAAAAAGCCTCGAACCCCACGTAACCTCCTGCGATTGTGCAGTACGGCCCCTACAGGCGCACCTAACATACGGCTCAAGCCGTAAGAGCCGCCCCAAAACATCTGACAGAAAAAATTTACTCGCCCCCGCCTCCTTTTTTTATGCAAAAATGTTAATTTGCGAAACCGGATTATGCAGGATCTAACCAGAAATTAATTTTCACAAAGTGAAAGCAATGAAAAAATGAAGTATTCAAGAAAAGCGGCTCACATACATTTTCACATACAAATAGATCACTCAGAGGAGTCCTAAAGGAAAATTTTGAGGGAGAAAGTGGCGGAGGGGGTGGGATTCGAACCCACGGAGGCGTTAACCTCGGCGGTTTTCAAGACCGCTGCCTTAAACCAGACTCGACCACCCCTCCGGGGAATGATCTAACAATCATCTTTGAGCTGCATAATATGACACCATAATAACGTTTGTCAAGCAGAAAAACAAAAAATCCATAGATTGAGTCGTTTTGAGATCAAAATGACTCTGTTTGGATTATAGTAGTGCAAGACTTGCCAAGCCCGTACTCGGCTGATGAATGATTAAATATCCAAGTAATATTACGCCGCTGGTGCGGGTAAGTCAGCTTCGCCGAAACTCGGCCTACCGTCTCCTATCCCAAACAAGCTAAAGAGTCTTGCGAAATGAGACGTAATAGGTAGGGCGCGCTCTCCGCAGCGCGCCGTTTTCCATAATTTTGTGCTCAGGCACAAAATTGCGGACGGTTACGGAGAACCGTCCCTACCCAATAAACTGCATTTCGCACGAGTCTCAAACAAGCTATTATAAAAAAATAAAGTAACGCATTAGCAAGAAAGCAGCATAAATTCTCACTTCCTTGCCAAACCTGATTGAAAAAGCTAAAATAGCATTTATCATTATTGACTGAACCTAAAATAAACTTATAGGAAAAATTGACAATGATACGAAAAGTTAAAAGAAATAGCTTCCAAGCATATTTTAATCAAACTCTATATTCTTCTATTATCACGTTAGTACTCTGTCTTTTCACCAGTGCATCTTGCGCCGAAAATAATAATCTTTACTCAAAAATAGAAAAAGACGTCCATTACGAATACAGAAAAGACAGTTCAAGAAACGTTTTCGACTTGTATTTTCCCGCCAAAGGGAAAAAACCTTATCCGACCCATATCTATATTCATGGCGGAGGCTGGGTTGGAGGCTCCAAAGGCATCGGCGGAAACGTGAAAACAGTTTTCCGAAAACTGGCGAAGGCCGGTTTTTTAGGAATTGCGGTTGAATACCGTTTGGCCAACAGAAAAACGGGACCCTATCTCCGCACATGCGTTGTCGATTGCATGGATGCCTTACGCTATATATTCTCCCATGCCAAAGAATATAACATTGACACCAATAATGTATTTGTCTGGGGAGGTTCTGCCGGAGGACAGCTTTCGCTGCTTTGTGCTACCGCGCCATCGTCAACCTTTCCCGGAGGTGTTCAGGAGCCCCAAAGCGGCATTCATTTCAAGGGTGTTGTGGCCTGGTATCCACCCACTGATATGCTTCACTATGAAGAAATTTCCGTCAAATATAATAAAAAACTGCGTGATCTCAGCAAACGCATCGGACGAACTGTCGAAAACGACCCGGTCGCATTTATCGAAGTCAGTCCTCTTGCTCACCTGACCCAAAATGATCCGGTTATGCGGATATTTCATGGAGACCACGACACGGTGGTTAACATTCAACATTCCATTCGCTTTGCAGACAAAGCCAAAAAGCTAGGCGTACCCTGTGAGTTGATCGTAATCAAGAATGCCAATCACGGTTTCAGCGGCAAAAAGATTGATCCCGGCATTGACTTCATTACCAATGCTACGGCCAAATTCTTTATCGATCTTGCCTCAAAAAAATAGTAAAGATTTCTCCGCAGCAAAGTGAGACATAATTTGAAATTTTGCGATTGAGCATACTCGCAAAGTATAAATGAGCTTAAATTCAAAATATGTCTATAAAAACAAAAATTCTTGTGAAGACTTTTGCTATTGGCTCAACTGAATGGCCTGCCATCCGTAGCGGGTAATCTTGTACCGTAAGAGAAGAACTTCCTCTCTTTCCTGCAGGTCCAGAATCATCATACCTGGTTTTGCTGTATCTCCTTCATTAATTTAGTGGAAACCACCAGGCAGCGCGGCAAATGAAAGAAGGTTTTCCATTTTCCACCTTTCAGCAGATGGGTCGGTTCTCCTCGACGATTGAGGTATCCGAACCATTCTCCATACTGTGGGTCGGGGAAATGATTCCAGGTCCACTCATCAATACGCTTAAACCATGTCAGGAAATCCTGATCATTAGTCATCTTGTAGGCATATAGACAGGCAATCAACGCTTCGTTATGAACCCACCATAATTTCATGTCCCATTGTAATTCAATATGGGGTTTTCCAAGAACATCCATAAAATAATAGAGTCCGCCAAATTCACGGTCCCAGCCAAATTCAAGCGTGTTTTTGATGATTTCAGCAATACCGCGAACCTTTTCCGCATCGGGTGCAACAGTGTCAAAATAATGCAGCATGAACCACATCGCTTCCAGCACATGACCCGGATTGAGCATCCGGCCCTCGCAACTATCAAGATCCCGGGAACCGTCCGGCAGGATATTTTCAAAGACAAGACCGGTCTCACTGTCCTTAAACTTTGTGAAAACAATATCAGCAGCCTCCGCGACACGGACACGGTAAGTATCCTCGCCAAGACATGAATCCATCAGTAATCCGAGATTTGCCTGCATCATATAGTGTCCTAACGACAAATACCGGCATTTTCCCGGCAGACTTTTCTCCCATTGTCCTTTCGGATTATCGATCCGTGACAGATAACTATTCATTGCCTCAACAGCAGCATCGCGATATCTACTTTCACCCGTAGAGCGGTAAAGTACCGCCGCTCCCATCGCCGCAAAACAGTCGGAATAAATATTATATGGAGCAATTGCCGGCTCCCCGGCACGGTTAAGCGCAAAATAATACGTTCCGTTTTCTGACCGACCGTTCTTATAAAGAAACTCAAATCCCCGCCTGGATATATCAAGCCAATGTGGCTGACTGTATTCCGATAGATATAGTTCTCCGAACATATACACAATACGCCACTGCATCCACATATATTTTGTAGAGTCGTAGACCGAACCATCGCGATCCAGGGAAGTAAAATAGCCGCCGAAATCCAGGTCAATACAGTTTTTCTCCCAAAACGGAATTACGGAGTTTATTAATTCTTTCTCATAACGTTCTAAATATTCTGTAAACATTTTCTTTTTCTCCTTTTAGAACAAACGTGTGTTCTATATTTAATAAAATAACTCAATGCCTATATCAATTAGTAAAATTTAAGCGGTTGATCTCATAACGATATGAGGAACCAGAGCCTCGTCTAACTCACTGTTTCCGTAAATTAGATTAATTAGTTTTGTAACAGCCCGTTGTCCCTGTTCACGAAACGGCTGATGAATCGTGGTAAGTGGCGGGTCAACAAGGGATGTAAGCTGAAGGTCATCATATCCGACCAGCAGCACATCTCTTCCAGGTTCCAATCCGGCAGCCCGAATATAGCGGAGACAATACATTGCATCTTCATCGGTAGTAGCAAAAACCCCGACAGGAAATTGCCCTCCGCTGTCTTGAAAATTCTGTAGCCACGAAGTTAATTCCGATGAGGCAATCTCGCGTCGATCACAGTCAGATAGATCATCGATAAAAGCCGAAGTTCTGGGAGAGAATGCCGTTGTTGCCAGATAAACGGAACAGGAATGCCTTTTCAGGCAATCTGCCGCAGCCTGCACTCCAGCCTTCTCATCCATATAGAGAACAGGCAGTTTCGGATCATTCTGTGGGACGGCATTTAGCAATATTGCCTTCCCTCCTGAAGAATTATATTCCTTGAATAATTCGCTGATCGTATCAGAAGTATTTATATCAAAAGGATAAGAAATTATACCAGACGACGGATTCCTTATATTATCACGGATAAACCCGGCATAGGATTTATAACTCAGGCCAAAATAGAAGTTCAATGGAAAGCCATTTTCCGCAGCAGTCTCTGAAATACCCGTCATTAGATCTGCAATCAGCCGATTTGAATATTCCGGCAGAAAAACTCCAATCGTTGCGGAACGCCCCCGTTTCATAAATTCCGCGATCCGGTTATGACGGAATCCCAAACGCTGTGCGGTTTCCTCCACTAACTGTTTCGTAGCGGGAGATACTCTCGCATTAGCATCCGGATTCGGATTAAGCGCCCGGGACACAACTGAATGGGATAAATTAAGTTCCCTGGCTATATCTTTTATCGTAATCATCAAATACAGGCCTCTTTTTAATAAAAAACAAACGTGTGTTCTGTATTAAATATAAATCCACTCGCTCCAAAAACAATATGAGTTTTAATATAATTGGTTTTAATCTTTGAAATTTGCTACCTGAGTCTTATCTCGTTGATATAACGACCTGATAGAGATCCTATGCCCATAATTTAACGTTTACAGAAAAAATACAGAAAAAAATTTTTTTCTCTTGACAAACCCCATAAGGTATCATAAGGTATTAATACAATATAAAATAAAACCTTTAATCATGAATTATAATTAATTATGCATAATAAACAAAAAGAATTGACTGCCGATTTTTCATCTCCGGCATATATCCGGATGGTTGACTATCTAACGGAAAAAATCCGTTCTGGGAGTCTGCAACATGGAGAAATATTACCTCCGGAAAAGAAGCTGGCTGAACAATTGAGCTGCAGTCGAGTAACATTGCGGCACGCATTACAGATTCTTGAGCAGAAAGGATTAATCATTAAACGTCGAGGGCGCAATGGCGGTAATTTTATTAGTTACAGGCCAGATCCGGCCAATGTAAAAAGAAAAAATATTGGTTTGATAAGCAATATCACCTCCCCGGCTACAGAACCGTATTTTCTTCATCTATTATCAGGAATTCAGAATGAACTAGTGGACAAAGCGAAGCTGCACCTCATTGCGAAGGAAAGCAGGGAATTCCAGGATGTTATGAATGATAACACTATTGATGGCATGTTGCTCATCGGGTGTGGGCGATCAGATGAACAAATATATGAATATCTTGAACGAACAGGTATGCCCCATACTATAATCAATTCATACTTTGACTTCTATACCAACCGAGGTTTTGTGTCATGTGATTCCGACAACTTTGCCGGTGGGCTTGAAGCAATGAAACACCTCATAGAACTGGGGCATACCCAAATCGGCTACATCGGTTGCTCCAATGAGCGTTCAAATCAGCTGGATCGTTACAATGCATATAAGCATGCATTAAGCGAAAACAATATTCCATTCAATTCCGGCCTGGTCCATATCTGTGAAAACAATGCTCAAAACGGTTTCTCATACAATACTGCCATTGACATGTTACAACAAACAAACAAACCGACCGCAATTTTTGTTGCTGGTTATTATATGACGATTGAAGCAATTCAAGCAATCAAAGAGTGCAATTTACGCGTTCCGGATGATATTTCCATTGTGGGGTTCGACGATTTTAACATCAGTATGCACATTTCTCCACCACTAACTACTGTGCGCCAGCCTCTTGAGGAAATTGGCCGGCAGTCAACCCAACAGCTTCTGGAATGGATTACTTCGGGTATAGTAAAAAATAGACAGTTGACATTACCAACAGAACTAATCATTCGTGGAAGTACGGCTCCGCTGAAAAATTAATTAATCATTAAGCTGTATAAGAAAATTTAAGGAAAACATATATGCTAAGATAATATAATCTGATCAGGCTACTTACCGTAAAGGCAAAACATTAAAATCAAATTACCCGACTGTTTTTAGTCGCAATATCATATAAAAAAATAAACCACAGGAGCTATAAAAAGATGAATTATTATCCATGGAAGCAATTAAGATTTTTAGTCTTTCTGTCCTTGGGACTCGGTTTTATTGTACCCAATGTCCAGGCAAATGACTTAACAAAAGTCGTAAAATCCAAAAACTTTAAATATCGAATTATGATCGACAAAGTAAATGGAACACCAAAGCTGAAGGAATCAGAATTTGCGCTAGTGGCAGCCCAGAAATTCAATATCATTTGTCCCCGCCACGGAGCAGAAGATCCGGTAACGGCGGAACGAAGCGCCAAACTGGCCGGCAAGTATAACCTCATGTGGATGGGATGGCTCCGAGGAACGCTTCGCACTTCTGACAAGGATGACCAATACACTCTGGAAGACGGGTTCACTTTTAACATATGCAGCCCTAACTCGAAACGTCTTTATGACACCTTGAAAAAACGGATTATGACGTTAGCAAAGCTCTCTCTGCGTTATCCTGTACTAGGCGCATTTATGGATTTCGAACTATATGCCAGGCCACTTCCCAAAACCTACTGGTGTGGTCATGCATACACCTTCAGTTATGATCTTAACAGCTTGAAATCATATTGCCGGACTAAAGGCATAAAATTGCCTCCATTAACACCCGACAAGCGTGCAGACTGGCTCAACGGCAAGGGAAAACTGGACGACTACAAGCAATGGCAGATAAATGAATGGCGAAAATCGTTACATGAACTGCGCGCTACTATTGATAAAGTCAATCCAGATTTTCAATTTGCCATATACCCGGGCCGCTGCTATACACGATATATCGACAAAGCCGTATGGCCGGAGCTAAGCACGAAACAGGCCCCCGCAATCTGCGCAGAACACTATACCTACGGCAAAGGAGCACCAAAAAAGGATACGAACAAAAACTACTGGAAGATTTCCGATGAGGAAGGACTTAAATTGAATAATGAGTTTATAATCCGCCGTCGTAATATATTCCGTTCAAGTCCCATTCCGTTCAAAATTATTGGGGGGCTTGACCCAATCGACAAAGGAGGTAAAAATCCTGTTTTCATGGCGGCAACCGCCGTTCAAATGTCAAAAATAGGAAATGGCTACTGGGTTTTCTACGAAGGATTAAAAACTAATTCAATACTGTCAAAAAAATTCGAAAAGTGGTTTACTATTGCCAATGAAGCAATTGAAAACGGAACATTTCATATGCGGGTTTACTAAATGAAAACAGGCAGGATGTGCGTTCTCTACGCTCGTCCTGCTTGACATGTCACTTAATTAATATATAATTTTATAGAAAATAAATCGGAGTACAAAAAAATGAAAAAAATTCATGATTTTACACTCATCGAATTGCTGGTCGTGGTAGCAATAATAGCTATTTTAGCCAGTTTGCTGCTCCCCTCTCTATCCAGAGCCAGAGATATGGCAAAGACAGCAAGTTGCATCTCCAACCTGAAGCAGCAAGGTAATGCTATTATGCTATATAACTCAGATAATAATGGCTATATGCCGCTCGTGCAGGCAAATATTTTTGACTGGAACGGACCAAGCAAACGGCGATGCTGGATCCAACTAATTGAAAGCTATGTTGCCGGCGGGAGAAACCCGTGGGCACGTTATAAAAATTTGTCTCCAGCGCCAGTATTCTTCTGTCCCGGGGATAAGACTCATGCTCAAGTCTACACATATAGCAACTATGGCTCAACATTGACAGCAGGCAATTACATGTATAACAGCAGACTTGGCGACTATGCCGGTTATCCAAGCAATCAGAATTATAAACCACGTCTAATCTCAAGGTGCAAATCGCCATCAACCTCAGCAACTACTGTGGACGGCAACTGCCAGTCTCTCGCCCGTATTAAATTCGATATTTCGTCTCGGGACTCATTGCTTCAGTATGTTGATATGCGACACAGCTCAAAAGGAGCCAATACACTTTTCGCTGATGGCCATGCTCAAACTTTACCAAAGCTAACATCAATGCCGGAAGCCACTATCTGGAAATATTTCTGGATAAACCATTTGAATAATTGGCCCTAATCTCTGCCGGCTTTAATATTCCCACATATTGTTCAATAACTTATCTGTCTTTTTAACAGACTGACAGGCTTTTACTATACATAATTCAATGATAAAAAAATTTCAGGAGTATAAATGAAAATAACTGCTACCTTTATAGATGAAATAAGTCATGATATTCCACACCAGAATTGGGGTCCACGAGAATGGGACAAAGACTTTCAGGCCATGAAAGCCATCGGTATTGATACCGTAGTAGTAATCCGTTGTGGCTGGAAACGTTGGATGGCTTATCCCAGTAGAATACTGGCAGATAAAATTCAGGGCTATATGCCGGAAATTGACCTGATCGATCTTTTTCTGCGTTTAAGCGAGAAATATGAAATGAAACTCTTTTTAGGCTTGTATGATTCCGGCTTTTACTGGATGCAGGGCGACTGGAATAAAGAAATTGAATTAAATATGCCAGTAATCGATGAGGTTTGGGAACGTTATGGCAGCTATCCTGCTTTTGGCGGCTGGTATCTGTGCCAGGAAGTTAGCCGTAGAACCGGCAAAGTGGTCGAACTGTATGCCAAGATGGGACGTCATTGCAAGGAAATCTCTGGCGGACTCCCCATTCTGATTTCTCCCTATATCCAGGGCAACAAGACCGGTGCCTGGGACCCTCGAGTACTTTCCGGCGAGCAGAGTATCTTGCCGGAAGATCATGAACGCGAGTGGAACAACATTCTTGATGGCTTAAAAGACATTGTGGACATCGTGGCGTTCCAAGATGGTCATGTGGACTTTTTTGAACTCAGCTCCTACTTGGAAATAAACCGTAAATTAACGGACCGGTTTAACATGCAATGCTGGACAAACTGTGAAACATTTGATCGGGAAATGCCTATCAAATTCCTGCCACTAAAATGGGAGAAGGTATTACTGAAATTGAAAGCAGCAGAACAAGCTGGAGCTTGTAAAGCGATTACTTTTGAATTCTCTCATTTTATGAGCCCAAATTCCTGCTATCCGCAAGCCCATGGACTATATAACCGTTACTGCGAATATTTTGATATCAAAGCATAAAGCACAAACAAACTCATTCCCCGAATCAATTATATCTTAACATGCATGTAATAAAACGGGGAATTTCTCTTCTTCCTGTTTCTGAAACTCAAGATCTACTTACCCAAAACCCAAACTCAGAAATCATTATGACGCCGTGGCGGAAAGTGCAAACGTGAAAGACGACTCCGCCTTATGAAGTAAAGGATGCCTTTCGACATACTTCTATATTTTTTGCCCAGACAATAAAATGGCGGTGTGCGCGCAATTAAAACGAAAATTTCTCTGCCGGATAATTTGAATATAATATATTGGATTTGAGCACTTTGCAAGAAAGAAAGATTTTCAAGCCATCCAAAGTTCAGAAGTCTAATTGATCTCATTCCTTTCTGACATTCAAGCCTGCTCTATTTTCTGGAAGCGGATTTGACGGATTTCCTGAATCAAAATTTGCAGCAAGAAATAAGTCAGATGATATTTTTATCCTTTTCATGTGCGATTTTGTAGAAACTGCTGGCGGAAGCGTAGAGGCATGCCAAAATATTTTTTTGAAGGCGACAGTAAAATATGTCGGGCTTTCATAGCCACACTGTAAAGTGATTGTGTCCACCATAATGTTGGAATTATTGCGTTTTTATGAAATATTACAATTCTCTACCACCAATTAATTACTCTTAGCCTTTTACTGTTTAGTCTATGAACTATCTGCTACATCATTTATGCTGAAATTCGTATTCTAAGGGAATTCAATCAAACACAAAATAACCCAGTTAAAATACTCTGGGTATAATTGGATAAAATAAATTTACAGCAATAAATAAGCTAAAAAACCACCTTATAAAAATAAACAAACCCAAAAGACATCAATCAAATTTGCATTTTTTTCAAGACAGATGTTGACATCTGGTTATTACAGAGGTAATCTTATTAACATAATACAGAAACAAACAGCAATAAGAGAAAACTGAATGAATACGAATTACACCAAAGCTTCCGTCCAGGAGATAGCCGGACGCATCAAGTCCGATATCCGTCACGGCGGCTATATGCCAGGTAGCAAACTACCCGGCATGCGGACTTTGAGTGAGAAACTCCGAGTTGACCGCAATATCATCCGGGCAGCCCTCGACAGTCTTGAAACCCAAGGGGCAGTAACCAAAAAAGCACGCAGTGGAGTCTTTGTCTCTCCCAATATGTTTTCCAGCAATCTTCGTGAGCTTTATATTTATACACACTGTCAGGAAGGAACCAGACAAGTTTGCTATGTGGAACAGGCATTGGAACTTCATCGAAAATTCGGATACCGTCGTCGCTTCAATATAACGCTGCGTTATTCCGGCTGGAACAAAATGTCCAAGGATTTATTGCAAAGTGAACTGCTTAAGGCACGGACAGGCAATGCCACTATTCTCGTGATCAGCGGCGCCATAATTGATGAAGAAAAGCTCGAGATTTTAAATAAAATGGAGCTACCGTATTTGGTGATAGGAGAGAGCCAGCATGATCTATCTCGCTTTCGTTTCAATCAGGTATATGCCAGCTGCGCGGCAAAGGGAATGGATATCGGTAATTTCATAATCCGTAGTCCTTATCAAAATATCGCCTACTTCGCCGTTCCCCAAAATACAATGACCTATGAGGAAGAATATATCGATATACTCAAAAAGTATATGAGAAATTCTGAAAAAGAACTAATCGTGAAACGTTTGCAATATGACCAGCATCTTCGGGCCAAATGCTCCCGCTATTATGAGGTGGCTGTACGGGAACTGTTGGCTTCGGGCTCACGCCCCGACCTGCTTCATTTTTCGGACGAAATCGATGTTCAGGCTATTGCCCGAATTGTAGGGGAATACGGACTGCGCGTTCCAGAAGATGTCAACATTCTAGCTTGCTCCCAAAGCATGAAAAATCCAATTCCTGGAATTTTTGTGGTCCAGACTGACTTTGATAAATTTGCCAACGAAGTTTTCGATCTATGTGAAAAAATTGCCGATGGAAAATGTGAACCAGAAAAACACAATCTCACACATCTAGTTTCCAATGAAATTTTGGAACTTAATTTCCAAAATCTCATAAAATTATTCTATTGAAGAAATGAAAAAAGCAGATAAAGATTTAATTCTGAACCAATGAACATCATGAGAATATTCGCTGATTCAAGTTAATAGAACATTAGAGGGAATGCATAAAATCGAGTATAATTCATTCGTGACGCTGGCTAAAAACTTAATAACATAAATATGTTCAGTTTTTTAGATAGATATTCAAGAGGTAATTTCTTGCTTCAATTATCACTAAAAAATCAACGCCTAAACGTCAATTTTCTTAACAAAATAACAAAACGAGGGTTTTATGAAGAAAAAATACTTCACACTGGTCGAGCTCCTTATAGTGATTGCAATTATCGCAATTCTTGCAGCAATGTTACTCCCAGCATTGAACAAAGCCCGAAAGCGAGCCAGGAGCATTACCTGTTTGAATGCATTGAGGACTAGCGGTCAATTTTTCTGTATGTACACCAATGACTTCAACGGAGTTCTTCCGTCACAGGATGCGACGAGTGGGACAGGGCGTTGGATTTCTGTAATGAGTATGCTGTACTACGGAGCTAAGTCTACCGATTACGCAAGCACGCGCAGCACTATTGCCGGACGCAAAGGCTTCCGCTGTCCTGAAAACGCCACGAAGGCCACCGTCCAGGCATGGACTGAACGGGTTAATTACGGGATGAACAACCTGTTAGGTGGGGCCGGGAATGCTAAAAATCATTTTCCAATCAATAAAGCAAGAGCACCATCACAAACATTGGTAATAGGAGACGGTCAGTGGAGTGACTCCGGCTGGTTCAATAGTCATTTGACAACTAATGGCAGTAGCTATGCAGAGATGCTGGTTCAGGGGCCATCCATTATTCATCAAAACCAAACCTCCATTCTTATGATTGATGGGCATGTAGAACGGAGAACATTGCATAATATACCTTTATCTCCAACACACACGTTTTGGACAGGGTTAAATTAACAAGGGAGATATTAATGAAAAAAAATATTTATATAATTCTATCATTCTTTACAGTAGCATTATGTCAAGGGAAAGAATGGAGTAATGGAGAGTTTATCACCGTCTCTAGTAATGGCACACTGCATATTGGTTCACAATTCTTTGAATTGCAACACTGGGGGAAAGACTGGAAACATTCCCGTCAAAGCAACACTAAAACAATGGATGTGAATAAGAAAGCAGCAAATGAACTCCAACTCCAAGGATTCTGGAATGTCCATGGTGGGAAATTCTTATTGCATGAGACTGTGAATTCTATAGATCATAATTCAATTAATTATAAGATAAAGCTAAAATCTGATAAACCTTGCATGACTATGGCACTGTCATTATGTACCACAATGTTTTTAAAAGATGCCCTGAATCACCAGATTGTAGCAAATGGGAAAAACATCAATTTTGAAAAAGAGTTCAACTTTAAAAAATGGCAAAAGAAGTTGACTGATGTACGAAAACTTCAGCTGGAGCTGCCCCAAGGGACTGCAATTATCACGGGGGAATTTGATCTCATTTTGCAAGATAACCGTAAATTTGCAAAAAACACCTGGGAACTGCGAATCCTTTGCAACTCATCCGACAAAGCCATTAGCAACGCCTCTTTAGAGCTTAATATAAAACTGATACCCCACCATTCCACAATTGTTCCACTAAACCAATATGTAAACATGGGCTTTGCGGACAACTGCGCTGATGACCATAAAGGGGGCTGGACTGATCAAGGTCCAGACAACGATCTCAGAATGCTACCAGTAGGCGAACTTAACTGTGCGGGCATACCATTTGAAATTATTAACCCAGCCACAAACAAAGGGCGTAGCTGCCTTGTATTGCGTGGTAAACAGCGAAGATGGCTACCTGCGTCCGCTGAAATAGATATTCAAAAACCTACAGAGGCAAAATATCTGTACGTCTTAAATGCCATCGCCTGGCCTCCAGAGAAGTCGACAGAAATCGGAGAAATCACTTGTGAATACATCGAAGACCATAACGTCGCGGAAGTAAAAAAAGTATTTCCGGTAATAAGAGGAAAGAATGTCGGAAATTTCTGGATGCCCCCCCCTTTATCACATGCAGCATTGGGCTGGGAGGGACGGAATGCCTCTGCCAGAGTAGGGTTGTATGTCAGTTGTTACGAACTATCAGGAAAACCAGTAAAAAAAATCCGTTTTGAAAGTAAAGGCAATGCCGTTTGGATGATTGTCGGCGTTACATTTTCTGATCGAATTTTAATAAAAAAAACACCAGATAGGCCAGTCATTATAAAAGCGGACCAAGAGTGGCTTCCTACCAAAAACCTTCGTCCCGTTATTCCTGGCAGCATTCTTGATTTTTCCAACCTTCTGGATGCACCTGCGGGAAAACATGGATTTACTCATGCAATCAACGGACATCTGGAATTTGAGAAACGCCCAGGAGTATCGGCGCGCTTTTATGGTGCTAATATTGCCTTTTCAACAAACTTCATGGACAAAAAGAATATTGACCGCATGGCCGACGAATTTGCATCAACCGGATACAATATCGTCCGACTGCATCACTTCGACCGTGATTTAGCTGAGCGCCGTGATGGAAGTTCTACTAATTTGAACTCTGAACGCATAGATTGCATGGATTATCTGATTTCCGCATTTAAAAGGCGCGGAATATATATAACTCTTGATTTATTTATTATTCGCCATTTTGAAAAGGGCGAAATCTCAGCCTTTCCCAACCGAAAACTTTCCTGCAATGAAGTAAAAGCGTTGTTGTTTATCAATAAAGATGTCCGAGAAAATGTGGAAAGTTTTGGAGAAAACTTACTTAATCATATAAACCCATATACCAAACTGGCGTGGAAAGACGACCCGGCGATTGTCTCAATCAGTCTTGTCAATGAAGATACCATTTTCAGTGTAGCCCCCCGGATTCCATGGATCAAGAAAATTTACGAAAAATGTTTTGATAAATATGTCAATGAAAAAAAATTAACAATCACATCTCAAAACAGAACGAAATATTGGAAAATATTCCTATCTGACACATATCGCAAGGCATATGCGTTGATGTCAAAAAAATTTCAGGATCTTGGAGTCAGGACCTTATTAACAGATCAAAATTACTGGAATAACATTGCGACGACATTATTGCGCGAAGACTATGACATTGCGGACAATCACTTTTACTGGGGACACCCGACTTTTCTGGAAAACCGCTGGAAACTTCCGGCAATTGTGGAGCCCGGAAGCTCAATAAGTTGTTATGCTGGAGGATTAAACCAGATGTTTCCAATTCGTATATTCGGAAAGCCATTTTCGATCACAGAATGGAATTATGTTAACCCGAATAAGCACAACGTTGAAGGAGCATTTCTAGTAGGGGCATACAGCGCATTACAAGATTGGAGTTTGTTATGTCGCTTTGCGTATTCACATAGTGCAGCAAAAGTAAACAACGACCAAACTCCAATCCAATTTTTTGATACTGCAGGAGACCCATTACGTTTGCTTTCCGAGCGCGCAGGAGTTGTAGCGTTTTTGCGCGGAGATGTTGCTACATCCAAAGCTGCATATCCATGCATAATTCCGCGTGACTATCTAAAGAATTACGAGAATGATACTTATCCTACACTAATAAAACGCATGGGATTAATCGGTCGAACAGGTACACTTCTGATTAGCGACAATAAAGACCTGACTTTGCCAAAAGGATGCCGAGCTCTGATTGCATTAAATGAGTACAAGCTCAAAAATTCGCCTGTTCCAATTATTTGTAGCAACGACACTGAAGCTGCTTTCCGAAAAATGCAAAAAGATGGTATTATTTCGGCCAGAGAATGGAACTGGGAGCAAAATCGCTTTGAAAGTACCACTGGAGAACTGGTTTTGCACCGCAATGACGGTACTTTTCGTCAAATAACTCGAAAAAGCGAAGCCTTTGTCCTTGGAGCGGAGCAAAAATTGTCAGGTAACTTTGCCGCTGTGAAAAACAAACTATCTTTTGCCGGAATTTTAATTGCCAGCTGGGATAATAAAGCATTAACTGAAAGTAAACGTATTCTCATTTTACACTTAACAGACACCAAAAATACCGGTATAAAATTCAAAAACAGCAACCTTGCAATTCTTGAATCATGGGGAAAAACACCACTGCTGATTCGACGTGGTGAGGTCGATTTAACTTTGACTGGAAATATGGCAGGCTTCAATCTTTACGGTGTTGATTGGACTGGAAAACGAATTTGCAGAATTCCATTGTCACACTCAAAAAATAAGTGGAGGGCCAAACTTACAACACAAAACGGAAATAATGTTATTGCGGCCTATGAGTTGGTGAAAGAACCATGATTATTCATCTCATTGCAAGAATGACAATATTCTTGACGCTCCGGTGCCAGATTTACAGTAAAATTAAACTATTTCCAGAGGAGAACCAATACTCTTCTCCATTAATAAATAACGTGTACCCAGAAGGTACAAGACAACTAAGAGAATTTGCCGTTTAGAGAGAGAATGAGGAGAGATATAGGACGATTCGCTCGTTCTCCAAGGTACATCTGCGCGGCCGCTGTAACTTCAAAACCTTTTGATACAATGAAACATACAAAAGAATAAGATTCATGGAATATATTGAAGAGAAACGGGATAAAAATAAAATGGCGGTGTATCCGGGCTTAAAAACAACCGCTCTTTAGATGACAAAAATCGCGCAACATATTCAAAACAAAGCTCTCACATCAAAGGAAATTCTTGTTAACATTTTTCCATTAGAGGAAATTATTTTAAATCTATGAGTTTATTGGCTTCCTTTTCTCTCTACTGGAAAATTATTCTTAGTTTACACCCAATTACAATATTTGGTATAATCCGATATGACAGAAAAAAAACTGAGATCATCCATTGAATCTATTGATTGAGTTTTGGACCATACATTCAAAAAAACAGAACGAGACAGGCCAATAATTAGTTACAGATATTTGTTCTCCTTCTTAAAATAACTTTATCTAATCAGCACCCAGGAATAAGAGAATTATTAAATATTTTGAAAGACATTTTTAAACTTTACATCAGCATTTGTAAATTCTGCGGCATATTCAAGGTCGTGCCATTCCATGAGTCCCGGCAAACAGACAGCCATTGACGGAGAATGTTCTGATTGACGGTTGTCACAATACAATATTGATTTCGGAATGCCGTCAAGAATTACTGATATAATGTTATCATCCTCAAGTACGGCTGAGAAAAGAGCGGCGGGACCACTGTCGTAATAACCATATAGTTCAACTGATGAATTGGGGAGCATGTCCCGTACAAACTTTGCCGCAAGCAGCCAGTCTTCTGTCCATTCCCCCATCAAACGTCTTCCGAGCCACATTAAGGCGCGAGATAAATTATGTTGTTTATAATGAACTGGAAATTCTTCTTTGGCTTCACCTTGTTCGCCAACTCCAAAATGTTCGAAAACTAGAATGGAATCTTCGGAATCCTCAAATACAGGTTTTCCTTCGCTGGACGCGATGATCCGGCAATTCCGGTTAGTACCTTTTTTGAATAGCACAGGTAACTGGCGTCTTTTCTTGTCTTCAATAAGATACTTATGGAAAATACCAGAAGAAAAAAGGTCATAAGTTTCAACGATTTCCACATCAGTAATTTTAAGGATCTGTTTCAAATCATCACTTGAGGCATGCGGACATGGCTTGATCGCGGATTTTGCTTCCGTGACAAATTCAGGAATGCTTTTTATACCTCTGAAACGTTTTTTGTCTGGAAATGCCCAAAGTGATTCTTCCTCAAGTGGAGTATATTTTGTTACAAGCGGAGTGCCATCTCCTTCATCCTTCAATTCTTTGAGAAAGAATCCGGTCATGGCTTCCATGGTTTCCGGAAAATAACCGTGTGGAGTATTGAATGCCTGACTTGTTAATTTGCCATTAGCGCCGAGAGCCTTATAGACTTTGCGCGCTTCGCTGATCGTTCGATGTGATTCAGTAACTCCAAAAGTACGATTAATATCCTGGAGCGCATTACAGATATTCAAGCGCCGTGGCGCGGTCAAAGCGATAACCGCAGATTCCTCACAAAAATCCAGTCCGTCCGGAATCAGCTCGCAAATACAGTTTGTGCCACAAACATAAGACTGATATGAACCGACGCTGGCAACAGGCATTGACGCCTTGATTCGTTCGTCAAACGCCGCGAGGTACATTGTTTGATTGCCGCCGCCCGAGGCGCCGGTCGCACCAATATTTTCCTTATCCACATAAGACAGGGAACAAAGCAGGTCTATCCCGCGCATGTTATCGGATAGTTGCATGCCAATAAGGCTTTCATTGATACTGAATAAGGCACCTCCTAAAAATGCTCCGTGATAAGTGTATTCACCATATTCAGGAGTACGTTCGCCAGCACCGAAAGCATCAGGAGACAGTACCACAAATCCGTGCTGTACTAGAATATGCGCCCGGGCCTGAACCTCGGCCGCCAAATGACCTTGTAAATAATGTCCATGCATATTTATCACAGCAGGAAAAGGTCCGTCTCCCTTTGGAATATAAAGAGCCGCACTTACATATAAATTTTCCCGTGATTGATACGCTATTTTTTTTATGATATAGGTTCCACAGTCGATGTCGCCATATTCACGCACGTCTAAAGCACAATTAGGATAATATTTGAACCTGATCGCCTGCTTTATTTGACTGATGATTCGGGGACGCATTGTTTCCCATTCCTCTACGGTTTCCGGCAACTGAAAACGATGAAAGCGTTTCCCAGCCTCAATTCGTAGTTCACCTTGAACGTCTTCGCCCGACATAGCTTCCGTCCAAATATTCTTCTCAAAATTCATTATTTTTCCTTAGCTATGATTCGTTGCTGTAAATTTTTATCTGGATATCGTTTATAATGCACGAATTTCACAATAATTCAAGCATGTTAACCATCCGGTGTTCCCGACGAGAGATTTCTGCGGCTTGTCCAATCGCAGTTGCCAGCAAACCATGCTGTGTAGTTGCCTTGTTTGGTGTTTTCCCGGAAAGGACCTGTAGAAAATTATCAACCAGTATCGGATCAGCGCCTCCGTGACCTTTATCTGAATTCTCAACTTTATATTCAAGTTCGGGCTTATTCCAGCGAGGAATTATGGTGATTTTGCGTTTTTCAAGGCTAACCTCTGCCTGTCCGCGATCACCAACAATCGTAAATATGCGATCACAGATTGAAGAAACAAAACATTCCATATGGCTGGCCTTGATTCCTCCGGCATATTCTACGATAGCAATACCATTATCATGTGTATCTTTTTCCGAGGTATACATACAACAATCCCGATAATAGCCATCAAATTCTGCCGCTTGATTTTGCCACAGATCATCCTGCAGATTTTCTATATCGAATACGTCAGGGCATATTTCACGATATGGACAAACTCGGCAAGTCGGACCAATATCAAGGTCTGATTTAACCTCAAACGGAATTTTATCCGCAGAAAAGGCGTTAACAGCAGCAAAAGCACTGACTCGCTCTGGTTTGGGAAAATTCAGCAACCAATTGAAAATATCAAAATCATGACTGCCTTTGTGAATCCACAATCCACCGCTTTTACTGTAAAAACGATTCCAGCGTGACATATAGGTCCTTCCTTCATCGTAAAACTCCTGGTTTTGAATCAGAAAAATTTTACCGAGGACGTCATTATCAATCAGCTCTTTTAATTTAACCAGAACAGGGTGATGCCGCAAATTAAACCCCATCATAACCAACAGGTTATTTTTCTCGGCAGCATTGATGATTTTATGACATCCTTCAACTGTTGTTGCCAGAGGTTTATCAATCAAAACATTGACCCCATTATTTAAAGCTGAAATGGCGTTTTCTTCATGACAATAATCTGGACTTGTAATGACTACTGCATCCAGTTCTTCTGAACGGAACATTTCTTCAGTAGTGTCATAGTGTTGCGGTTTTATATTTAATAGGTCACTGGCACATTGAAGCCTTACATGATTAGGGTCGCAAAGAGCTGAAATCTTGACATTCTCTGCTTCCTTTAATAGTTCTCCGAAACATTTAATTCCTCGGTGTCCACAACCAATTATTCCAATTTTAAGCATAAAAATCTTCCTTAAATTATTGTCCGTACGACGAACGGCGTTTCTACCGCTTCAAACTCCAGTCGCTAAAGCTCCTTGCGGAAGCGGAAATTAAATATGTTGGGTCAATACTTCGCCCCTTGGGGCGTTTTCTAAAAAAAATTGTGATAAGCTTTTGTTTAAAGCGTTTCCAATACCTCGTATGCTTGCATTGAGATAATTTATTAATTGATCAATTTCTTTGGATTATAGTAGCCAACAATTTCAAGTTCTGCATTTGATAGTATCTCAAGTGAGGCTAGGAACTCCATGCATTGTTTCATGGTAGAACCGGAACCAACCAGACATTGTTTTTCGGGATTATGCAGTTTGCCATTCAGCTCAAGTACAGCATCATTTCCCAGTACGTTGTAACGTCCGGGAGGAAGTCCGGCAGCCGAAGACATATCGCTGACAACAATTATATTTTCTGCACCTTTCATTTTTACCACGCATTTGATAAATTCCGCCGGCAAATGATGTCCGTCTGTAATCAGCATCGGAGTCAGTTCATCACAAGCCAGACTGTTCCATATTGGATTATCGTGGCGCGGCAACATATTGGACAGTCCGTTTCCCAGATGCGTTAACGTAGAGGCCCCGGCTTCCGCTGCCGCTTTGATTGCGCATTTTCCTGCATTCTGGTGTCCCAGAGAAATGGTAATGTTTCTGCTGGTCGCATATTTTATGAAGTTGCAAACTCCTGGCAATTCGGCGGCAACGGTCAGGAGCTTTATCGTATTTCCGGAGAAACCAATTAACTGGTCAAGGATACTGATATCGGGATTCTGTACGTATTCTGGATTGTGGGCTCCCACGGCCCCCGGTTCTCGGGAAATGAAAGGGCCTTCCAAATGAAAGCCCGGAACATGTTCTTTCAGTCCTGCTTTGGATATCGCATTAGTGATGATTTCAATATTGCGTTTATACAATTCCATGCTGCTGGTAATAATTGTCGGAAGGAACGCATGGGTTCCAGACTCCAGCAGCTTTTCCGTTGCCTGAAGAAAGTTATCTTCTGTTAACTTGGTGCTGGAAAAATCCACTCCGACAAAACCATTGACCTGAAGGTCTATATACCCGGGAATAGCCATAATGTAACCTTATTTGCGGCTCAAAAGTGAAGCTGATCCTTCATCGAGGAATGTATAACATTCCGAATGATTTCTCAGGATGGAAGCAGGACACATATTGGAGATTTCGCCTTCAATCGCACCTTTTACTGCCTGAGCTTTGCGCTCATCTGGTACGGTATTTATAATGGCTTTACTCTTCATAATGTGCCTGATGCTCATCGATATCGCTTTTTTCGGAACATCTTCCAAAGTCGGGAACCAGCCTTCGCCAAGCTGCTGCTTACGGCATGCTTCATCAAGATCAACTACAAGGTAAGGCTTTTCTGTTTCGAAGTCTGCCGGGGGATCGTTAAAAGCCAGGTGACCGTTTTCTCCGACCCCAACAAATGCTACATCAATCGGATGCTGTTTTATAATTTCATCAAGTTTAAGGCAGTTTTCTACAACATCGCCTTCACCATTTACATAATAGGCCGCTTTTAATGCCATCGGCAACTGCTGTTCGAAACGTTCTTTCAAATACTTTCTAAAGCTTGCCGGATGACTTTCCGGCAAGCCCACGTACTCGTCAAGATGAAACATTGTGACTTTGGTCCAGTCGATACCTTCTGCTTTCACAAGATTTGACATCATTTCAAACTGGCTAGCTCCAGTCGCAACAATAATATTTGCTTCGCCTCGTTCTGCTAATGCTTTACGTATGAATTCTGCTCCCTTATTTGCCGCGGCAATTCCCATCTCTTCTTTGTTTTTTAATACATTCAAATTCATTGTTCAGTCTCTTTTTGTTAATTCAGTTCAAAATTCAATCTATGAATAATAATATTTAATGCAGCCCCCAAAGCACCGGCCTCTCGTCCTGATTTTGAAAGCTTTAGCTCAATATTGCTATCTGCAAGATGTTCCCTGATGATGTCTGCAAAACTTTTTCCTAATTTCCTGAAATATCCCCCCAATACAATTATTCCTGGATCTACAACCCCGGAAAGGATGTTTAACGCATAGGCTAGACTTTCTGCTATTTCGGAAAAAAGCTTAACCGCTGATTCATTTCCTTGAACAAATAGTTCTATCAGTTCTTCGCGGCTTTTTGTTCTCAACCCTAATTCTGCCGCTCGCGGAAGTAGATGCTTTTCATTCAAAGCATTTTCAAGAGTAGTTGTTTCCAATTCGGTATTGTTTCTGACCATTATTGGAATATTGCGAATTTCTCCGGCCATCCCGTTTGCTCCATTGAGAATAATACCGTCTGAAACAATTACAGAACCAATACTTACTCCAGAGGATATATAGAGAAAATTTTTGCAATTTACCACTACTCCCACTTTCATTTCGGCAAAAGCGGCAGTTCTCGCGCGGTTTCCTAACAAAACCGGTACGTTATGCTTTTGGGAAAAAAACTCTGCCAGTTTTTTTTCTGCGATATCAAAATTAGAGCTGTATGTTACTTCATTTTTCGTGGTACTTACGATTCCGGAAACTGCAATTCCAACTCCGCAAACTTTAATTTCGGACTGGTTGTTTAATTCCATAATTATTTGTGATGTAGTTGCAATAATATTGTCATAACTGTTTTCATAGGGTAGCTTATTCGTTTTGATAATTTTGCCCAAACCATCACATAAAATGCCTCTAATCGTTCCTTCATCTCCTATATCAATACCGATTGCGCCACTTGTTTCAGGCACAAACTCAAGTATTGTGGGACGTTTGCCGCCTCTCGAGTTTCCTTTTCCGGTTTCACGTATAAAGTTTTGTTCCAACAACTTGTTTACCAGTTCCGACACTGCTGGACGACTTAGAGCAGTTTTTCTTGCAATGTCTGCCCTGGAAATCGCTTTTTCTTTATATATCAGTTCAAGTATATTCAATAGGTTTTCGTTCATCTTACCTCGGATATGTAAATTATTACAATTAATTAAAGTTAATTTTGTTTGTTAGTAAGTATAACTAACAAACATTTAAAAGCAAGCCTCTAATTGTAAAAAAATGATAGAAAAAGCTCTTGGGGTTCAAATGTTTAAAGAATTTGAATTGTTCTATCTGAAACGAATATCGAAATTTACTTGTTAATTTAAAAATAGCAGTGTAAGTTCATTAACACGGAAAGCTTGTAAAAATGGAATATCGAAATAATTATGACTACTACTCGGCATGATTACGTTTTAGATCGCAAAGAATTGATATACAATAGCAGTGAATGCGGTAAGCTCTCTTTCCAATATGAGGAAAATTTAACTTCAATCAATTGTCGTTTGATTGAAGCTACCTTAGTGGAACATCAAAATCATCTTCTGGCTACACATCATCATCCTCCGCCATTCGCCAGAATTTTTCTTCCAGTTAACGGTAAAGCTGTAATTACTCATCTGGAGCAAGAAATGGTTTTACAACCTGGATTAATATATTTTTTCCCCAGTAACCTGACTTTTGATGCTGATTACAGGCAGGGTTTTTCACAGTATTATATTCATGTCTACTATTCGGATGGATTAAATATTCCGCTTTTTTCCGATCTGAATTCAATAAAGATTATTGATAACAAACTTTTATATCAAAATATTTGTCAGAATAGTGCTGGTATATCCACGCCGCATTTATTGAACAATCTTTTATCTCTTGCGCTGATATTACTAGAAGGTAATTATGAAAGTCTTTCCGGTAATATGCAAAAATTCAAGGATTTTTCTGAGTTATTAAAATTTTTGGACAGGACTCCGATGATTGAGCACACCATTGCTAATTTAGCCATGTTATATTCAGTTAGTCAGGAAGCTTTATCCAAACGTTTCAGGCGTAAAACCGGAATTACATTAAAAAAATTTTTACTCGAACAAAAACTACAGAAAATTCAAGAGTTATTGCTTAATCGAAATTATAGAATTGATGAAATTGCTTATCAAACAGGATTTTCATCGCCTCAATACTTACATCGCTTCTTCAAAAAAAACATGGGGTGTACCCCTGTTGAGTATCGCAATACCCATGCTTAAAATCAACTTCAGAAGGCAAGAGTAACCAATTAGCATTGTCCTATTATTGCAGTGTCCTTTTATTGGACTTTCAACACTGAAACTTGTAAATTATTGGCCAAATGTCCTGAAAGTATAATTATTATACTTTTTTTCACACTAACCAGTTATTGATATCATAATAATTCTAAAGTATGATATATTATAAGATGCGAATAGAATACTAATGGTCGTATTCTATTTTTAATAAAATATTAAAATTATTAAGGAATTTTAATACAGGATTGGTCAGCAAATATATAGTTGCCAATTAAGAACAAAAAAGGACACGGAAATGAGAAACAAAAAGAATTTCACTCTCATCGAATTGCTCGTCGTGATCGCGATTATAGCAATTTTAGCGTCAATACTTTTACCGACACTTGGCCGGGCAAAAGAAATAGCAAAATCAATTAAATGCGTCAACAAGCAAAAACAAATCAGCGCGGCATTGGGAATGTTCTCTGACGATTTAGGCGGTTACCTGTTGCCTTATAATACTTATGCAGCCAAAAGGCCTTATCAAACCGGTACAATGCCATATAATGAAGACTTACTGGACGGTTTTTACTGGTACGTAATGCTTCACCGGAAATATCCGGGACTTAGTGGAAAAAACTATTCTACTTTTCGTTGTCCTCCTTCCGACCTTGTAAAAAATGCTAATGCGACAGTAAAAGATCCCACAGGTACAGGCATCAATATTGGTTACAACGTGCATATTAGTAAATATGCTACTGCCCAGCCGGCAGCATATCATACTTCAAAATTAAAGGCACCATCACAAACGATGCAGACCGCAGATGCCTGGAACGCCAAAATGAGTGGAACTGCTACTGGAAGTGTTTATGTTTCAGCCAGGGACAGCACTTATGACTCCATTCATTATCGTCATTTAGGAAAAGCTAATATCAGTTTTCTTGACGGCCATGTTGAAACAAGATCTTTGAAACAGATTCCTCCGACCATTAATGCAGGGGGAGTCGGCAGTACTGATGAATGTAAATTATTTTATTATGGACGTAATTAAAGGCAATTAAGGCTCATTAAAATATTGATTCAGGAAAATCCGGATGACTGCAGGCATCTGTGAGATGTTTCGACAAAGGGTGTGATCATACTTGTATCTTTTCGAGTTCATGATTTCTACCTTAAATTAGATCACTAAAATGTTGATTATTTACAGGGCTCAAATTATTTGAGAGAATGATTTGAATTATTTATCACAACCCAACGAGACTTTCTCTCTAAAACTATTGAAAAAAGGAATTATACTCGATGCGTTTCTTCATATCTGCATGTTTGCTGCTGCTTTCCAGCTTAGTCGTAAACGGAAAAAGCCAGGATCTTGTTGCACGTTCAAAAGCTTTTATGCGTCAAACCAGTAAAGATAAAATACGTTGTTTCTGGATATACTATAAAGACAAGTCTCCGGACTTCTTGCCTTTGCTTCCGACCTTAAAGCAGAACGGTTTTAATATGCTGGCTGTCGGAAATCGTATTTTCTGGGGAGCCACTCCATCTGATTCTCCATCAAATAAGCCATATTTTAAGACATTAGCTCCAGAGCAGACGGTCTATTTACGAAAAGTTGTCAGGGCCTGCAAAAAAAATGGAATTGTTCCTCTGATAATGATGATGACTTATTCCGATGAATACAATCTGCTGATCAAAGACAAAAAATATCGGAAGGTAATGGATAAAAACGGCATTGCCGATCGTTATCTGGCCTGTCCGGGAGACCTGGATTTTCTGCGAGGCATAGAGCTGCCGCGGATACAACTGGCCGCCCGGATATTAGCCGAAGAAAATATGGTTGGTGGTTTTCTCTATGAAACCGAAGCTTATTGTGCAAAGCCGCATTATCCCGGCTATGGCTCTTCAAAAACCGAGTTTTGTTATTGCGACCACTGTTTCGGCAATTTCATGAAACTTATCGGAGATAATGGAGCTTTGCCCAAACCATCACTTCGTTATCAATATTTAAGCAAGCGGGGACTGACCAAGCGCTATTCCGATTATATGATATCAATATATGAAAAAAATTATAAGTTTCTCCTGAAAGAAGCCCGAAAAATACATCCCGGCATGCTGGCCGGACTATATCAGAGTGCCATGGATGAAAACACGATAGGCTTTGCCCGGGCAACTGGAACGAAAGAATTACCGGCCATGCTGTTTTCGTCAACAGAATATTTTGTTGGAATTAATCGGAAGGTATGCAACTTTGCTAACGCTTCCTCTACAGATGATTTCAAAAAATATCTAAAATCACAGAACGTGAATGTTCGGCTGCTTCCTGGTTTGTTGCTTGGTTCTTATTGGCCCAAGCAATATGCAGCAGAAACGGCCCAGGCATTGAAACATACTGATGGCTATTGGCTTTATGACGGTACTACCCTAAACAAGCCTTTTAATAAAGTGAAAACCAAGAATCCGGAAAATCGCAGTGAATATCGTTTATTAAGACCTGCTGAAGAATTTTTTAAATATCTAGCCAAAGCTCATAAAACGAAAAGTTCCCTTTTGAACAATCCCCCCAGGAAAACTTTAAGTGAATTTACCTGTAAGATGAAATTGGACAAAAAAGCCTCTCAATTCACAGAGCCCAAAACGATTAATCCCGGTTGGGAACCAAGCGGTGATTTCCCGCAAAAGACTTCGGACGGTATTATTTTCCCCGCAGCGTCAAAGGATCATTCAGCATATTTCAATCGGTATATTGCCGGGGGCTTTTCGGAATTTCCTAAAGGTGGAAAATGGTATGGCTTTAAAGTCGATGTCAAGCATCTAGGTGGTCCTGAAGCTCGTATTGTGTCCCTCGGACATTCCTGGGGAAAACTCTATCCGGTTTGTTTTGACGGTAATTTTTATATTGCTCCCGGAGAACATAAAACGCTGTCTATTGCTATTAAATCCAGGCCATCAGCCAAATATTATTACCGATTTGGCTGCCGGACGGGAGAAGGAACTCTGGCGGCAAAGAATTTCCGTCTCATGCGACTTTCACGACTTGTCTATCGCAGTGCACCGGTAAGCTTGCCGCAGAACGACAAAGAACTATATCTTACATGGCAGGATGTGCCGTCAGTTTTCGAGTTGAGTTACGATATTTTCGATTTGCAGGATAACCTGCTTATGGAAAATTGCAATAGAAAAACGGATATTTCCGTGCTTGCTCAGACTCTGGATGTAAAAAAAGTTAAATTCAAGTTCAACTTCCTGCTCTCGAACGGGAAAAAAGAGATTCCCCCTTTCAAATTTTCCTGGTTGAAGATTAATTAAAAGAATGGAGTTACAAAAAATGAAAAAGAAATATTTTACTCTCCTGGAATTGGTTCTTGTAACAATCGCGGCGATATCACTTTTATGTGGAACATGCCAGATACTCAGAATGGCAGTACTGCAAAATAATATTTTGACATGTGCCGATCAGCAACGAAAATTAGGCCAATGCATCGTTAAATTTTCTGCCGATGCAGACAACTGGCTGTTGCCCCGCAATACTGACGCGGCCTATATTCCATTTAAAAGTCGTGACTATACCCCGCTTAACCAGAAACTAATAGGCAACAGATGGTTTGAAACATTATCAAAGCTATATCCTGAAGTGGTAAAATCCCCTTTCAGCTGCGTACGCTGCCCGGCTTATACCGGGCCGAAAAATTATCTTTCCACAAAGGCTGAACCAGTCAAGTCCGGAGGAAATATCGGATATAACGGAGCGACTGGTATTTATGAAAACAAAAATTTTTATCACAAAATGAACCAGCTGCCTTCTCCGTCCAAGACATTATGTACTTCCGACTGTTGGAATTCGGTTAATGGCAACGCTGATTATATCGTCACTGGCAAAACTGGCAGGTACAACCAAGTTCATTTCCGTCATCAGGGCAAAACTGCCAATATTGGTTTCTACGATGGACATGTCGAGAATATTACCGCAGAGAAATTACCGGAAAACCCCACTGCAGGCGCAGCCTCTGCCGCTAAAACATTCTGGGGTAGAAAGACGTTACAAATACCTTAGAATGATGGTTGGAAAATAATAACATGATAATTGATTTTAGAATTGATTTTGGCTATTCAATGCTTTATACTCGTCGCTATTCACATCCGATTTGTGTATGGGACGGACATATGGACTGTCGTCACGGAAAAATACTCCGGATGTACAAACTGGAGTATCCGTTTAACTACTCCGGTCCTGCCTATGATGCCGAAGAAACTCCATTGCCTAATCATAGCTGGCAAATTACTACCCGCCGCAATTTAGCCGGTTTAAGGATCATTGCGGAAGTTACGGACAACTCAATATTTGTCTTCCACTCCAGCATGGGAGATTTTGAAATTCCTTACGAGCGTATTGCGCGGGAAAAATATTTCAATATTCCAGTTGGAGACAGTGAAATACATTCCAGCTTGATTATTAACGAAAGCAATTATTATTGGTTTCAGCCGTCTTTTCGGCCGGAGCAACAGGTATTTCATCCTGCTGATATGAATTTGCTGCGAAAAAATCATTTTCGAATGGATTGTGCATGGCTGCCTCCACAGGGAGAAGTCGATTTTATCATCAATGTACCGAATGCCGATTGTGTGCCTGATCAAATCGCAGAAGGCCTTTTGCACCTGGTTGTTATGGCGGCATCGGCTCCGCACAATGGAACACCAGACTCTGTACATGACCAATTCCCCATGGCGTTGGCTTTAGACGGACAAAATATTGATGTTTTTGATCAATACCTGCGTGATCATGACTTGACAATGCAGATTATGACTGATATTTGGCGAAGATTTGCAGTTTCTCCCGGAAAACACACACTAACACTGAAAAATTTACACCAATTTTTTTACCTGACTTTGCACAAGGTTATTTTTGAAGTCAAATCTACCCGCCATCTTCAAATGACCCTTCCACACTGGTGTCTGTGTAATGAAACATATACCGGCAAAATTTATGCGACCCAAGCGGATACGGTATCTTTGGAATTTCAGAATCAGGAAATGCAGTTGGAATTAAAATCCGGTTGGAATGAATTCGATTTTGTCCTTTCTCAATCCGGACAAAATATTGAATTCTGTGCCATCTCCGGAACTGTTCAGAGTTCTGAAATTATTCCGGAAGTCTATGCCTTGAGCCAGGAAGCTCCAATAGTCAAAGTCGGTTGTGATATGACCACTGTTCCACACGATGATAATGGTTTTATGGACTGGCTATTAGATTACATTGTCCGCACTCAAATGGGAAACTTTATTCTATTCAGGCCCTTTCATTACGAAAAGGTGGATAATTTTGTAATGACTAAAGCTAATGCCAAATCAATGGCGCGTTTCGGCAGTTTTTGTAAACAGCATCGCCTTTATGCTGAACTGGCATCATCATTCATCGAACCCGACATAGTAAAAACAGCCGGGAATTTTTTCAGAGCCGCCGGAAAACACGAATATCCCGGTTTATCCTATCAGGCTAAATCGAGACCGCCTTTTCGTAGTTACGATCTGAAAGAAGCGGCAGAAAAATTTATCTCCTGCCTACGGGAAAACATTCAAAAAACCAGACAGTTTTCTCCTATGGTATCTTATGGGGATGCTTCCGGAGCCGCCAGGTACTGCTATCTGGCAGGCGTGGATTTTCTGCGTTCTGAAACCTTGGTGGGACATACTATGCATTTATGTTCCCTGGCACGTCCAGCCGCTGAAAGTTTAGGGAAAGGCGACTGGGGCGTACACATTGCAATTCAACACAATCTGCAGCCTTTTACCAAAGACCACCTGGGGCTGTTTTTCGTTTCTTTGCTGCAGCCATGGATGATGGGAGCAAAGGTTTTTGATGAAGAAGACAGCCTGTTTTGTCTTTTTAAAGAAGAACGGCAAAGCTGGGATGATTACTGCACAAAAGGCAAGCGTGAAATGCTGCGTTGGTTTTACCGATTTGTTCAGACTCATCCCCGCCAGGGAGATCCCGTTCGCAACTTTGCGTCGATCGAAGGTCGCTATGCTCCGCCTTTTCATTCTTTCAACGCATACAGTGATCGAGACTGTTCGATTTGGGGCGCTTTCGGCAACGAATCAGAACAATGGCAATACCGGGAGCCCGAAAAAATTCGTCTGGTATTGGAAATGCTTATGCCTGGATATTTTTTGGATCCATTTAAGCAGAAGCATGAAAAAACTCGTTTTTTCTTTTCCGGAACGCCTTACGGTGATTTTGATCAGGTGCCAATCGAAGCGGATGAAAACTATTTGTCAAAATATAAGCTGCTGTTATTGGGCGGTTGGAATACGATGCAGGCAGAAGATCATCAAAAGCTTAAAGACTATGTCATTAACGGTGGTACACTTTTCACTGGCATCATGCAGTTTGTTACAGATACCAGTAGAGATTTTCTGCCGGATACAACGAATGCAAAACTTTACCGGGATGGTGATTTAAGCGAACTATGCGGTGTCAAAATTCTAGGTGCTGGACCTGAATTTTCCGGTCAGTGGCAAACGGCACAGAAAACAACTTTCAATCAGGATGAATTAAGCAGTCTGCCGACCTTCCCTGAACAATACGACTTATCCTGCCGTATTGCTGATATCGAACTTACAGATGCCGAGGTAACGGTTTGGGATGGCGAAAATGGTTTGCCGTTAATTATCCGAAAGAAAATCGGTAAAGGATGTGTCTATTTACTGACTTTATGGGCCTATATGGGACAGAAGCAGACTTTAGAGCTGGTAACATCTTATCTGGAGCGTTTGCTCAAAGATGTCCGTCCTGATATCCGGGTACAAAATGCTGATAATGATGTATTCTGGAGTACCTGGAATGATGGGAGTTTGTATATGCTCAATATAAACTGGAGTCGCCCCGGCAGTCATAAGGATGTTCGAATAATAACGCCTGAAACACAATTCGATATGCAATTAGCGGAACGCCATGCGTACATTATATATACTCTGCCTTTCGGCGCTTTTTATTTGCAAAACAATTCTCATGCCGAAATTATACAAACTGATGACGAACAGGCTGAAATAAAATTGTTCGGTTCTTCACAGGATACTTTATATTTCCATGAAGGAACTGACTCTCCTCCGGTAAAACATGTTGTGGAGTTTAACAATCATGCTACTGAAATTATTTTAATATTAAATAAATCTCAACTCAAGGCAAAAAAATGAAGAAGAAAAACATTCTTTATATCATGACCGATCAGCAGTGTCGTAATACGCTTGGACTTTATGGCCTTTTGCCAGTAAAAACACCACATCTTGACAGTTTAGCTGCCGATGCGATGCGATTTGATCAGGCATATACCGTGTGTCCGCTTTGTACCCCGGCACGAGCCTCTATGTTAACTGGACGTTACCCGCACGCTCACGGATTGTTATCGAATTTTGCCGTTTGGCCGGATTCTGACTTTCCGGCTGATACAAAATTACTGAATCATTATCTAAAGTCTCAAAAATATCGTACCGGTTACATTGGCAAATGGCATTGCGGCGAATCCCAGGGACCTTCAGATTTTGGTTTTGAAGGATTGAGCAATCAGGGCGTATTGGGTTACGGCGGGGCATGCCGGACTCGTGAATATGAGGACTATTTGCAGAAAAATCATTTGGAACGAAATGAAATCATTTCCCAATATGATTATTACGGAGGTACTTTTAGCGGGTATTCCCGTGGAGATATTCGTGCCAATCAAGACTATTTTTTAAGTTCCTATGCCATGGATTTGCTGGATACGTTTGAGCAGGAAAGTCCGGATCAGCCATGGTTTTTGTTTTTGTCGTTTTGGAATCCGCATTCTCCGCTGATTCCCCCGGAAGAGTATCGTGAGCTTTATTCTCCTGAGTCGATAGAATTGAGCGGAACTTTGCATGAAGATTTGTCGGCAAAACCCGAATATCAGGCATATTTTCGCGACAATTACTGTAATACGGCCTGGACCGAAAATGACTGGAAAAATATCCTTTGTTCCTACTACGGACAAATCACTTTCCTTGATGCTCAGATCGGACGCTTGTTGGAGTATCTGAAAAAGCAGGGAACCTATGATGATACCTTAATTCTCTTCAGTGCTGACCATGGAGACTATCTCGGAGCCCATGGTGGTATGCATGACAAAGAAAGAGCCCTTTATGAAGAAATTATGAAAGTTCCCTTGATCGTAAAACTACCCCAAGGAGAATCTCATCCTGGAGTTTGCCATAAATTTGTTTCTAATATGGACTTAGCTGCCAGTTGTCTCGATTTTGCTGGAATAGAAATACCGGATAATTTTCATAGTCGGTCATTATTGTCGCTTGCGAGAAAACCCGAAAGCGAGTGGGATGATGATTTCGTCGCAGAATTCAACGGACACAAATATTTGGCCTCTTCACGAATGGTGCGTTTCAGCCACTGGAAATATTGTTATAATCCTGGAACGAAAGATGAATTGTACGATCTTTCTGTGGATTCGGGAGAACAATATAACTTGATTGATAAACCGCAGTATACCGAAATTGTAAAAGAAAGCAAAGATCGTTTGCTGAAGTGGATGCAGAAAACAGATGATAATCTTTGCAACTGGTCGCAAAATTATCTTTCTCAATCTGGGATAGCCGCCCAATAATAACACTCTATCTGGTAGATATTTAATGAATTTCAGACCTCCAAAAGGTAAATCGTTGTGGGACAGTTGGATTTATGTCCAAAACGAAAATACTTATCATCTTTTTTATCTTGAAACCGTTGATCGGATATACGATCATATTGGTCATGCCGTTAGTACCGACCTTATAAATTGGGAAGAACTCCGTTCAATATCGGTCAGCGGAGCTCCCGGCTCCTGGAATAGTCGGATTACGCTCACCGGCATGGTAACACCGTTCCAGGGGAAATACTATATGCTGCTTGGTGGCTATGCCCCTGAAAACCCTGACAAGGCAATAGAAATTATTGGACGGTATGTATCCGACGACCTTGAAAACTGGCAGGAAGACAAATCATTTCCGTTGTTGAAGCCATCTTTTCCCTACATGACGGAATGTGATATTTCCTGTGATTGCCGTCACTGGCGTGATCTTTCGCTGTCTTATGACCAAAACAACCAATGGTTTGATGGCTATCTGATGACGAAGGTAAAACCGGTATCTCCAGATGACTTCGGAACTGCTGTTGGTCATATACGTTCTCGGGATCTGGTGCATTGGGAGATGTTGGAACCAATCGCGCGTCAAAAACATTTCTATAATATGGAAGTTCCGGAGGTATTTGAATTTAATGGTCGATATTATCTTACTTTTTCAACCAACAGCCTTACCGGGTTAAAGATAAATTCATCTCGTGGAACAGCATTGCGTGGTACATTTTATTTAACCTCGTCTTCCCGTAATGGCCCTTTTACTTTGCCTCCTGATCCATTTCTGATCGGTAGCGGTCATGGTCACTGGGAATCTTATGTGGGGCGAACCCTGGAACAGGATGATCAAAGAATACTTTACCATCACATGGGAAATCCATTCGAAGTTCGGCCAGCATGGGGAACGCCTAAAAAACTGGCATCTGACAGCGAAGGCAATCTGCATTTGGAATATCTACCGGTATTGCAAAAAATGGAAAACGGAAAATCGTTTCCTTTAAAAACGCATATTGAGACTGGTGACCGACAAGATCTTATTGGATATTGGAAACGAAACAATAAAGATTATTTTGGTAAGAACTATTTAGCTGGTACATCCTGCCGGATTGCTGACGATGTCGATAACTGTCATTTCAAGGTGGATTTGTTTCCCGAGGGTAATGGAATGTTTGGTATTATTTTCCGGCAGAGCGAATATCAGGCAGGAGCATTTATACTGGACTTGGAGCATCAAAGTATTTTTGTTGGTAATGCAGATATTCCTCCTGACTATAACTATGCCCATGGAATGTTTGGTTGGGACTTTTGTATCCATGACCAAACACAACTACCAGAAATGATCAAAGGAAAATATGAGCTGCGGATATTCCTTCGTAACGAGTTCTGCGAAGTATATGTAAATGATATTTGGTGTTTTTCTGCTACTTTACCCAAGCTGGCTTCATGCGGAGCTTTAAGTTTATATGTCGAACGGGGAGAAGCACACTTTGAGAATCTTCACCTAGCCCAACTTAATCCACTACTTTAAGTAACAACAGTTGAAAACTTTCATTGTTGGAATGAAAAATCCAAGAAATATTCATGGAGTCTCCAGTGGGTTGGAGACTCTGAACTCCACAAAGATATTACCTGTATTCCCAATCTGGAAATCTCAGAAGACGGACACATCCACATTCATGTACCAATATGCCTGAAGCGTAATAAAGGGCGAAAGCTTGTTATTGCTCCAAAAGCCCTGGATGGAGATATTTCCGGGGCTCCGTCGGCAAAACAGGAAACGTTCATTCGGGCAATCGCTACGTCCTGGCAATGGGCAAAAATAGTCGAATCCGGTGAGGTTAAAAATATTTCCGAACTTGCGAAAAAAGTGAAAGTATGTCGTCCCTATACGTCAAGAATTCTGTCGCTGGTCAATCTATCTCCTGATGTAATCGAAGCCATTGCTTACGGACGGGAGCCCAACAATCTCTCGCTCCAGAGACTCATCTACGGCTATCCCGACGACTGGGAGGAACAATGGCAGCAGCTGGGATTTGAGGTAAATAAACCGGAATCCCCACCTGAAAAAACTTGCATTCCAGCTCAAAATTGATTATATTATCACAAGTCGCTATAAGCAATTAATTTACATCTCCTTCGAAACGGAGATATTCAAACCAAGGGGAATCACCATGGATCACAATTTTTATGATGTGAAAGCCAAAGCAAAAGTCACTGCAAAAGTAACCGAGAAAGTAACCTACGGCAAACCCGGAAACGAACGTTATGCGTTCAAAGCAAAAACTTCAGATGGTCGTAACCTGACCGCTTTCGTCGGTAAAGATACCTGGGATAAAGCCAAGATATAATAGATATTCTTTCCCTGCCGTTCTTCGTTTTTATCCGAAGAACGGTTTTTTCGTTTAATGAAGCGTTAAATTTCGATCTAGTAAAGCATGATTCCCTTGCAAACCGGTATTTTTTGCCACTTTGAAGTTTTGAAACTGTACAAAATGGCACCACTTAAAAACACTCTTGCAACTATTTTACTAGACATTATAATTCAGCATAGAAATGCAAAAAAACAAGTTCTGAAATCTTGTTCCATATGATAGATTTTTGAAAGTTTTCCCATATTTGGTTTTCAATAATATTGCGATGGTGGACATATTTCACCGGAAAATGTAATAAGGTCTTCTGCAGAGGCAAGGGATTCCCTTATGAATTTGTATATTCGCTTCTCAATGATGTCCCTGTCAATCATGCCGTATCCTGTTGTTTCGGAGATTCTTTTCAACTCATCTTGAAGCAAATTACATTTAGCTATTGCCTTTTGCAAATCAGTTGTATCAAGGGATACTCTGATTTCTCTACCGGAAGCATAGCCAGGGATGCGACACCGGAAGTAATAATGACCGTTTCTGTCTACAAGGTTTTTGACTTTTACTTTCATGTATAACTCCATTTTAGAATTAAAACTAAAATGCGTCACACTGGATTTGTCGGAGAGAAGATAGCTCGAACCTCAATCATTCACATTTGAGCGTGAAATGAAGAATCTGGATACAAAAATGGCGGAGAGGGGGGGATTCGAACCCCCGGTACAGTTTCCTGTACGCAGGTTTAGCAAACCTGTGCTTTCAGCCGCTCAGCCACCTCTCCGCTTGACATATTTTGCAAAGTCATTTGCGGTAAAATCATTGAGAGACATATATCAATTATCTCTCGGGAGTAGTACAATAGCGCTGAACTGAAAATCATCAAATCAATATTTGAAAAATTTCAAGATTTTTTATGTTTTTAAGTCTCAAACAAGATAAATGAAAAAGCTCTCCTCACGGCATAATCCTGATATTATACGACTTATGATGATATCAGCCAAACCATATACTAACAAAAAAAACTGTGGATTTTCTTTAAAATGACTTGCAGAATTGCAAAAAAATGGTATTTTACAAATTCTTTAGTCCCGGTTAATTGTATAAAAAGATCTTTTTAATACGATATATCGGAGAAAACCAAACAAAAAGGTTGGCTGCTGACGGCGTCAAAATTAATTTTAATAACCAAACGTCGATGTCGCGGAAAAGCTACCGAAAAGAAAGAGGAAAAAATGGCTAAGATCACAATCAAAGACCTGTTGGAAGCCGGTTGTCATTTCGGACACCAGACGAAACGCTGGAACCCTAAAATGAAAGAATATGTTTTCGGCGCAAAGAATGGTATCTCTATCATCGACTTGACCAAGACAATGCATCAGATTGCCGATGCCTGCAATTTTCTGCAGCACAAAGTTATGGAAGGTGCCGATGTCCTGTTTGTAGGAACAAAGCGTCAGGCTCAGCAGATCATCCGCGAAACTGCCGATAAAACCGGAATGTATTATGTATCTGAACGCTGGATGGGTGGAACTCTGACGAACAATGTTACTATCCGTAAAAGCATCTCCCGCATGTATGAAATCGACAAAACAATGGACTCCGGTGAAGCCAATTCCCTCAAGAAAAAAGAACTTGCTTCTCTAAACAGAAAATGCGAAAAACTGCATCGCGACCTTGATGGTATCGCAAAAATGAAAAAGACTCCCGGTGTTATGGTTGTTGTTGACGTTTGTCATGATGCCATCGCAATCCGCGAAGCTAAGAAACTGGGCATTCCGATTGTTGCAATTTGCGATACAAATGGCGATCCGACCAACATTGATTATCCTGTAGCCGCTAATGACGATGCGGTAAAATCAATCAAAATCATCATTGACTTGTTTGCCGACGCAATCAGCGTTGCATCTGAAATCTATCAGAAAAAAGTAGTTGAAGAAAAAGCAAAAGCTGACGCCGAAGCAAAAGCAAAAGCTGAAGAAAAGAAGGCTGAAGCCAAAGAAAAGGCTGAAAAGAAAGCCGCAGCTAAAAAATCAACAGCTAAAAAACCAGCTCCTAAAGCTGAAAAGAAAGCTGAAGAAAAACCTGTAGCAAAAGAAGTTAAGGTTGAAGAAAAAGCTGAAAAGCCTAAAGCTGAAGAAAAACCTGCTGAAGAAGCCAAGGTTGAAGAAAAAGCTGAAGCAGCTGAATAATTAATATATTTTATAATTTGGGAGATATTACATTATGGCTATTACTGCCGCAATGGTAAAAGATCTGCGCGAAAAGACTGGCGCAGGCATGATGGATTGCAAGAAAGCTCTTGCAGCCGCCGATGGTGATATGGAAAAAGCAGTTGAAAACCTGCGTAAATCAGGTATCGCCAAAGCTGAAAAGAAAGCCGCAAGGGCAACGAAAGAAGGTCGTATTGCTACTTCTATTGAAGGTGGTAAAGGCGCTATCGTTGAAGTTCTCTGCGAAACAGATTTTGTTGCTACCAACGAAAAATTCAACGACTTCCTGTCTACTGTAGCGGCTGACGCTATGGCACTTGATGGCAATGGTGATATTACCGAAGCTATCAATGAAAAAGAAAAAGATGCTCTGGTTTCCATGATTGCCACAATCGGAGAAAACATGCAGCTCCGCAGAGCAGCAAAATGGGAAAGCGCTGGACAAATCGCATCCTACATCCATCAGGGCGGACGTATCGTTGTGATGGTTGATGTTGAAGGCGAAGCCGATGCGGAAACTCTCAGTGATCTCTGCATGCATATCGCAGCTTTCAGCCCGGCTTATATTACTCCGGAAGATATTCCTGCCGAAGCAGTCGAAAAGGAAAAGGAAATCGCAGCTGCTCAGATGGCTGGAAAACCTGCAAATATCATCGACAAGATCATCGGTGGCAAAATCAACAAGTGGTACTCAGAAGTATGCTTGGTAAAACAGCCTTGGATCAAGGATGACAAAACTTGCTTTGCAAAGCTGGCTCAAAAAGCCACTATCAAACGTTTTGTCCGCTGGTCTATCTCTGACGAGATTTAATAAGCTACGACATCATTGATTATTCCGGACGGAAGCAAATGCTTCCGTCCGTTTTTTTTGTACTCACAACTGTTTTCCGATTTGTATATTTTCAAGAAACAGTTATTGTGTATAATCAACTTCAGAAAGGGTTAATCATGAAAAAATGGTTTTGTTCCGTTTTAACGATACTTGTGCTTCCGCTAATAATGTTTACAGCCGGATGTCGCCAGATAAGTGTTGCAGAAGTTCTTCAGCAACCACAAAATGCTACAATTTATACCCAACATAATCTCTGGTATGATACCGGAAATACAATTTCTTCCATCAACTATCAGTCGGGCAGATTACTTAGACTCGGTACAGAAGTAAAAATTATCAGCGCCACTGACTCCTCCATTAAATTTAAAACCGGAGAAGGCAAGGTTTTTACGATTGACTTCAAACCGGAATGGATGATGCTGTCAATGCCAGCATATATCAAACAGACCTTCACACTCAAATCCTCGGAAAAACTCTGTTCCGGACTGAATCGCAACCAGATTAGCGACATTATGCATGGCGTAGTTAAAAAAGGCATGACCCGCAGAGAAGTCCTGCTTTGCTGCGGACCACCACCCGCGTGCCGAACTCCTTCCGTTACATGTGACACATGGGTTTACTGGACCGATAGATATACCACCGTCAGAGTGGTTTTCAAAAACAATAAAGTGGTTGAAATCATTTCGCTAAAAACCTTATAATGAGCATTTATTCCGGGAGCATTTCTTTACTATGAGCAAAACAATTCTGGTTACAGGAGGCGGGGGATTTATTGGTTCTCATCTCTGTGAACGCCTGTTAAACGATGGACACGATGTTATATGTCTTGATAACTTTTTTACCGGCTCAAAAGATAACATACGCCATCTTTTAAGCGATCCTGATTTTGAGTTGGTCCGACATGATATCTGTCAGCCTTATTATGCGGAAGTCGACATGGTTTTTAATATGGCATGTCCGGCTTCTCCAGTCCACTACCAATACAACCCGGTTCATACGACTAAAACTTGCGTCATGGGGTCCATTAACATGCTGGGACTTGCCAAACGCAGACAAGCTGTAATTTTGCAGGCGTCTACTTCTGAAGTTTATGGCGATCCCAATATTCATCCCCAAACTGAAGCTTACTGGGGCAACGTAAATTGCATTGGTAAACGCAGTTGTTATGATGAAGGAAAACGTTGTGCTGAAACATTGTTTTTTGATTATTACCGCGAACACAATGTTAAAATTAAAGTTGTTAGAATTTTCAATACCTACGGACCACGCATGCTTCCAAATGACGGCAGAGTTGTAAGTAATTTCATTGTCCAGGCTCTGAAAAATGAAGATATTACCATTTATGGAGAGGGACAGCAAACTCGTAGCTTCTGTTACGTCAAAGATCTGGTTGAAGGACTGGTAAAAATGGCAAACACCTCAGATAATATTACCGGTCCGATTAATCTTGGAAATCCTGAAGAATTTACCATCAATCAACTGGCTGACCTGGTTATTGAACTAACCGGCAGCAAGTCGAAAAAAGTAACCCGTCCACTTCCACAAGACGATCCTGTTATGCGTAAACCTGATATTTCCAAAGCACGTGAAATTCTTGACTGGCAACCATCCGTCAAGGTGAAGGACGGTCTGCTGAAAACAATTGAGTATTTTAAAAGCCTTAATGACCTTTAGATCAGCAGCAATAATATGACTGACTTTATGATTGATGAAATTGTTCGCGCGGTAAGCGGGACGGTGCTTTTCGGGAAGGAGCGCCGTCTTCGCATTACCCGAATTGTAACAGACAGCCGAAAAGATTGCTCAAACGCCCTGTTTATCCCGATCAAAGGTGAAATTTTTGATGGACATGCTTATCTAGGTCAAGCAATTAAAATGGGTGCGGCTGCAGTTTTAACCGAGCCAGAAGTGGAAATTCCTCCGAACGTTGCTGAACAAGCAGTTGTTATTGAAGTCGCAAACACAACTACGGCCTACCAGGCACTCGGACGCTATCATCGCAACCGAATTAACGGATTGAAAGTTGTGGCGATAACAGGCAGCAGCGGAAAAACCAGCACAAAAGAAATGTTGCGTTCAATCTTCATTGCAGCTTATGGAGCAGATGCGGTCCTCGCCACCGAAGGAAATACCAATAACCAGATAGGAGTTCCCCAGAATTTACTACGCTTAACCCCCCTGCACAAGGTAGCGGTAATCGAAATGGGAACCAATCACCACGGTGAAATCGAACCCCTCAGCCGGACAGCGCTTCCTGATGTTGCCGTAATAACATTTATCGGCAGCTGCCACCTTGAATTCTTAGGATCAATTGATGGAGTCGCACAGGAAAAAGCAAAAATATTTTCAGGCTTAAATCATGAAGGCATTGCTGTAATTCCTGCAGAAGGCGGAGGACAATATATTCTTGAACACGAAACTTCCGGAATAATGACGTTCCGGTTCGGTCTTGATTTTGACGGTGACCTGACAAGTCGTTATCTAGGCGGCAATCTTAACGGCAGCTCTATCGAACTCTATTTTAAAGGAATCGATAAAACGGTTAAAATCGATTGGAAATTATCCGGTCGCCACCAGGCATCCAATGCGGCAGCAGCCGCAGCGGCGGCATTCGCGATGGGAGTTCCGATTAATAAAATTGTCAAAGGACTGTCGACCTGTACTTTACCTGGGATGCGCATGAAAATCACTGAGCGTGATGGGGTCACCTGGATCAATGACGCATACAACGCCAATCCCGACAGCATGAGTTCCAGTCTTGAATGGTTGTCCGAATTTATTGAATCCGACAAGTTTGTGCTGATAATGGGGGATATGCTGGAGATTGGGGAAACCTCTCAGACGGAACATTTAAAAGTTCTGAATAAGGCTTTAAACCTTTTCGCCTCTTCCGAAATGAAACTGGTAGCGGTTGGAAAAGAAATGTGCCATGCAAAAGAAACCCTCAACGAGGGTAAATCGGCAAGAATTAGTTTTTATCCTGATTCCACTGAAGCCGCAAAAGCCCTTGCCAATGTTATTGGTCCCGGAATGAGCGTATTTTTAAAAGGTTCACGCGGAATCAAACTTGAGGTGATCGAACAGGAATTATGAAAAACTGGAAAAGCTATGTCGAAATTTTATCAAACCTGGTGATAAAAGAGAATTTCGTTGCTGATTTTCCGGTTCATAATGTTACTTCTGATTCGCGCAAGGTTCTGCCACACACGGTTTTCACTGCCATAAAAGGATCACAATCCGATGGGCACAACTATATCGAAGCGGCAACAAAAGCCGGAGCTGGCGCAATTATCGTAAGCGATGAAGCAGCAATGACCACCGACTTTAATTGCCTGCTGGTAAAGGATTCTTACGCCGTTCATGCTTTGATGTCCGAACATTTCTTTGATTATCCGGCTTCGAAAATGAATATGGCGGGAATCACCGGCACCAACGGAAAAACAACAATTGCATTTCTGCTTCACCATATTATTTCAAAATGTGGACATAAATGCGGACTACTCTCCACGATAAAGTATGATACCGGTAAAGATATTTCTTCCGCTTCCCGGACCACGCCGGAAGCCAATGAAATGCAGCGAATGTTTGCAGAAATGGTCGACAACGGCTGTCAATACGCGGTGATGGAAGTGTCCAGCCACGGTCTTGACCAACAGCGTATTGCAGATACAAAATTTATGGCCTCTGTTTTTACAAATCTGACCGGTGATCATCTTGATTATCACGGTGACATGGAAAATTATTATCAAGCTAAAAAGTTGCTGTTTACACAGTACACATCAGGAACTGCGGTAATCAATACCGACGATCCTTATGGACATCGCCTGGCAGAAGAGCTGAAAAACACCGTTAAAGTCCTGACTTTCGGACACAATGATTCCGCCAATGTACATATTACAGACATTTCACTGTCTTCGAGCGGTGTTGAGTTTGAACTCACCTGCAACAAAGAGTTTTACCGAGTCAATTCCCCCCTGCCCGGCGTTCACAATATCAGCAATTTAACTGCTGCCCTTTCCGCCGCGGATGTACTTGGAATTCCATTCAAAAACGCAATAGAAAGTATTGAAGCGTCATTCCGTGTTCCCGGCAGACTAGAACATTATCCGTCATCTAACGGATTTGATGTCTATGTTGACTATGCCCACACCGACGATGCCCTGACCAATGTCCTTTCCGCACTGAAGCCTTTGTGCTCCGGATTTCTGACCGTAGTATTCGGCTGTGGCGGAGAACGTGATCGTACCAAACGAGCGAGAATGGGAGCTGCAGCCGCGCTGCTGGCTGACAAACTAATCATAACCAGCGACAATCCGCGTAGTGAAGACCCTGGAAAAATAATCGAAGAAATTGTTGCCGGAATTCCTGACCTAAATGATTATCAAACAGAGCCGGATCGGAAAACCGCAATCAATCTGGCGCTTTCGGAAGCCGGCCCCGGTGACATTGTGCTGATTGCCGGAAAAGGGCATGAGAATTATCAGGAAATAAACGGACAATTCCTACATTTTGATGATGCCGAAATTGTCCGTAGTATACTGTAAATTATAGTGAGCCTTTCGTAGATAGCACGCCCTTCACACGCGGGTCAATACTGACCGCCTGGTCCAGCGATTTCGCCATACTCTTGAAAACCCCCTCAAACACGTGGTGAACTTCTTCGCCCGCCAGCAGTTTGATGTGCAGATTCATTCCGGCTTTCACCGACAGTGCCTGGAAGAATTCCTTAAACAGTGCGGTATCAATATCCTTAATCCGGTCCGATGGAGGAATCAGGTCATATACCAGATAGGGTCGTCCGGATAGATCAAGCGCTACCAGCGCAAGAGTTTCATCCATCGGCAGAATACAGGAACCGTAACGTCGGATTCCCGCTTTATCGCCGAGGGCTTCCAGCAACGCCTGTCCCAGCGTAAGGCCCAAGTCTTCCATGGTATGATGGCAATCTATCTCAATATCGCCGACCGCTTTAATTTCAAGATCAAAGAAACCGTGTTTGGCAAACAGTTCCAGCATGTGATCCAGAAACGGAATACCGGTGGATATACTGCTATCTCCGGTACCGTCAAGGTTCAGCTTTACGGAAATGTCGGTTTCCCGGGTTTTGCGGGCAACTTCGGCGGTTCTTGCTGTTTTCATGTTTGTCTCCGTATTTCTATTTTCCGTAAAATTATTTTCCGAGCGGACAAAGCTCGACTGGACATCCCGGCACAACCGGCTGTCCGTTAAGGAATGATGATTCATACAACGCAGTCAGAATCTCGATATTCTTCTTCCCTTCAGGACCTTCCACCATTCCCGGTTTGCCTTCGTTGATCGCTTCAATTACATTACCGATGTATGGAGCATGTCCATGACCATAACAGTTCGGCACTTCCTGCGAGTGTTCATCCATTACGGAAGCATCTTCCGGACGTTCTTCGTCGAATTTCCAGTAAGTAATCTTGTTCACAGCGGAACCTTCAATTACCACGGAACCTTTTTCTCCGAGCAGGCTGAGCGATGCGCCCATATCTTCCGGGCGGGTTGCCACAGTCGCCTCAAAAGTTCCCAGGGCACCGGATTTAAAGTTAAACATGGCAACCGAGGTATCCTCTACTTCGATATCCATCAAGCGAGTTGAACGGAAGCAGGACATACGTTCAATCGGTCCCATAAACCACTGCAGCAAATCAAGGTGGTGACTGGCCTGCTGTGACATAACACCGCCATCAAGCTTCCAGGTACCGTGCCAGTTATCCTGATCGTAGTAGTACTGATCACGCCGCCAGCGACAGCGAACAGTTCCAACCACCATTTTGCCGAAACGACCTTCTTCAAAAGCTTTCCTGGCGGCAACAACTGCGCGATTGAAGCGGTTTTGCTTGACAACAAACAGACGACAGTCGTTTGCTTTGCAGGCATCAATCATAGCCTGACAGTCTGAAACTTTCAGGGCCATCGGCTTTTCCGTAATGATGTGTTTGCCATATTTCGCCAGATCAATGACCACCGGCGCATGATAACCGGTCGGAATCGCGACGTTTACAATGTTGATTTCCGGATGTGCCTTCATCATTTCATTATAATCGGTGAAGTAAGGCACATTAAATTCTTCAGCCTTGGCTTTGGCTTTTTCTTCATCAATATCGCATATTGCGACCAGATTACCCGGTACATTAACGGATGTAAGTGCGGTAAGATGTTTGTAAGATACCCTTCCGCAACCTATTACGGCAAAATTAAGAACTGTCTGTGACATATTATGGATTCCCTATAAGTAAAATAACGATAACCCCTTAAAATATATTGAAAACCACTGATTTTCAATACAAAAGAGTAATTATTCGGGAATATGCCTCAAGATCACAGACCACCGGATCATTTATGCTTGAATAAAGCTGGAATAGGTCTTATCGGTTTTCATAATATGTTCGCGTACCCAATCCTTGAGAAAGTTGAGAGTCGAAACACTCACTGCCGTTTGACCGGCTGCAACCTTATCTCTGATTTGTTTTACCTGATCAACCAGAACATTATGTTTCTGCTTATGTGCGGCAGAATGCGGGTATGGAGAAGCGTCAAACACACTCTCTTCATATCTGAAATGCTTAATAGTGTAATTGGTAAGTTCGGTCAGTACATCATTCATCACGTCATTGCCATGGCCCTGCTGCATGGCACCGCCAAGCTTATTGATAAGCGCGATTAACTGCTTGTGCTGACCATCGATCGTCGGACTGCCCACGGACATGCTCTGGTTCCATTCCATAATACTCATTGTACTTTTACTCCTGTTTTTATAACTTATAATGACACTTTGCCAGTATCATTATAGATTATAATAGCAACAAAAAGAATTATGTCAAGAATAAACCAGTTAATTTTGTGTTAAATACCAATGAGAAGTAATACCTCACTTATTTCGAGAGTTCAAATGGAGCTGTTGTGTAGGTGTAGGTAGGACGTGCTTGGAAAGCACGCCGTCGGCACATCAGTGCCGCAGAGAAAACTTTAAATTTTATCAGTAATCGTCTGCTGCTGCTGCTGCAGCGGCGCGCTGCGGAGAGCACGCCCTACCTGAAAATGGCTGGTCTAGGTTTTCTGCAAAAAAAGAGAGGCATTACAATGAGAATGTTAAAAATTATTCGAGTTGGCGTATGAATAGTGACGGGGTGCAACTCCAAGCGTGACAGTAGCTGTTGATCAGATAGCTTCCATAAGGCGACAATTTAAGATCGTTCGGGTCAAACACTTCCCAGAAGGTATCGGATCCCAAATTAATCATTCCGCCCCAGTACTCTTTGATTAAAGCTATTGCCTGCTCCTTATGTCCGGCAATAAACATGGCTTCCAACACGTAATGATACAGGTACGGACCAGCAGGTTGCACAACCCCTTCCAAGCCTTCAAGCCGGGACAGTATTTCTGAAGCAACGCTATAGTCTACAACGCCTGCAATAATCATCCATGCTTGAGATGCCCAGGATATCTGGCGGGACTCTCCGCTTATAAACACCTGCCGGGCAGAATCAAATAAAGATTCCATAGCCGCTTTTGACATCAGATTAATGTTCGTGTGCAACCAGGAATTCCTGCTGCTGTCTCCAACCAGTTCGGCTAGCTTTAGAGCCTGTTTAAGACAATAGATTACGATTGCTTGTTCAGAAGCCTGTTTGTCAAGTCCATTATTCCAGTCAATGAACAGCCACCATTCTTTTTTATCATGGAAAAGTCCATTACTGTCGACATCTTTAAGAACAATCTCAAGCTGACGCAATGCACTCGGCCAAAGTTCCACTGCTGTATCAATATCCTTGGAGGCCTCAGCATACTCCAGCAAAGTAGGAACAAATAATGCTGTATAATCATAAATGAACAATTCTCCGCTTCTAGGCTGCGGATATTCATATACGCATGAAGGAATACAGCCTCGCTCATCCGCTGTCCCCGCAAAAAGATATAAACAGCGTTTGCATAAGTCGTAATTTTTAAAGGATTGATAGTTAACCAGCGCCTGGAGTCGGAAATCACCCAGCCACAAACGGCGATCCCGTTTGGGGCCATCCTCAAAAACAGTCTGCATGCAATGCCGTAATGTGTTCAGACTGGTACGATCAATGTCCCGTAATTGTTCCGGTATATTCCCGGACAGTACAGGAATTGCAGTTTCATCGGCAGAGGTAACCGTTTCGCATTTCAGATTGGTAATCCTGAACTTATAGCTTGGAGGATTATATACCGAAGTAATGCTGACGTAACGAAAAGCATAGCGGCGCGGCAGTTTCACTTCGCCGACCGGATAGTCGATCACAATCACCTCATCCTGAAGCCAGGCCCGTCCGAGGCTTGGTTCGAATCCGTCGAAGGACTCTCCCAGTTCAGCAATAGTTTCACCAAATTTGATCTGTAGTCGCAAAGGACAGTCAATTTTCCCTTCACATTCAAGTTCAAAACTTAAATATCCCACACAATATCTGCCAAAGTCGAACGCGACCTGTCCATTGCGACAAATAAAATCCGAAGAAGCAGTGTTTTCTGCATTATCTGCGACAATTGTCCAGGAAAAGAGGGAACTTGAATCTTTAGCGAGTTGTCCTCGCGCTATCGGCTTCACCGTTGAAGGGATTAGTGTCGGTTTCAATTGTTCAGCAATATCGATAAATTTATTATTATACGGCATTTTTATTAAAATCCCTCGATTTTATATATTTGATTTTTAGATTACAATACAGTATAATTATATCATTAAATTCAATCTAAAACATAGCATGATAATCTCAAAAAACAGGACAATCGTATCTATCAATAAAAATTCGTCACATGATGTCATGCCGCGTAACTTCGTGTTCAAATCGCCGGACTTCAATCTCGGAGTAAAAAAGATCACGGAGCAAGCGGAGTACAATTATCATGTCCATGAAGATTACCGCGAATTGGTGATTATCAGTCATGGGCATGCCAACCATATTGTCGACGGGCTGGAGTATCCGATTGGACCGGGCGACGTATTTGTGATCGGCGAGGGCCAGGTTCATGCCTATTCAAAACCCAAAGACATTCAAATAAACAATATTCTGTTTGACATAAAGCCACTGCGTTTTGAACTCTATGATCTGGAAAAATGTCCTGGTTTTCAGTTTCTGTTTAACATTGACCCGAATTCAACCAACAAGGACCGTTTCAGCCGCAGATTCAGGCTGGACAGTCAGAACCTGACCGCGGCAATGAAGCTGGTTGACCATCTGGAGGATATGCTTGATAAACACCCGACGGGCTACCGGTTTCGCTCAATCGGACTATTTCATCAATTACTGGAGTTGCTGGTGGATGCGTTTCAAGGCAAGTCGGAACATGAACAAACCATTCCATATCTATTAAGCAAATTGATCAGCAGGATGGAAGAAAATTACCAGACTGCCTTTAAAATAGAGCAGATGTGCGACATGACAAACCTGTCAAGGGCAGTGCTGTTTCGCCAATTCAAACGCTATTTCAACGAGACTCCACAGAATTACCTGAATCGCATCAGAATAGAACACGCGTCACAAATGCTGCTGAGTTCAGAAAAAAACATAGAGGAAATCGCGGCCGCGACAGGTTTTTCCGACGGAGTATATTTTGCCCGACGCTTCCGTGCCGCAACCCAAATGACCCCCTCCCGGTTCCGGGAATTATACAACCGCAGTCGCTGACTTAATGAAACCTCTAATGATTGAAAAAATCCCGCAGATGTTTTAGTTTTTTATTATTATATGGTTTGAACTTTCGACAATGAGGCATATTGTAAGAATCTGTAGTATTTTATCGTAACTTTAGTAATACTGGAAAGTTCACATTTACTTATGAAGGAAAATCTTTTTGGCGTGGTTGTTGAGGTTGAAAATATTGTTGCGGCGAGAGCATTTTACCGCGACATTTTGCAACTGGGAAACCCGGTTATGGACAGTAATTTCTGGGTAGAGTTTAGACTCCCCGGAGATTTTTCGCTGTTTCTCAAAAAGGTTTACTCCAGCAAAAAGCAGAAAAGAGGAAAAAACAGTGTTTCGTGGATCTATCGGGTAAGAAACATTGGCGAAGTAATTTCAAGACTGGAACTTTACGGTTACGGAGAGATTTACGAGAAAAGTGAGGAAATGGGAGAGCCGGTCTATACCTTTAAAGATCCAGAAGGAAACCTTTTCCACCTCATCCCGTCTCCAGAGTCCTGATTCAAAACTAATCCTACAAGGAAAATTCGAATGAAAAAGTTACTCTCAGTTATGTTGTCAGTGGTTGCTTTGACTGTTTTTGCCAAAGTAAATGGTTCCCTGAAATTTGTTCCGGTCAAAGTCGACGGCATTATCTGCGTTGATTCAGCCAAAGGAATGAACAACGATGTTGTCTCGCAAATGTTCAATTCCAATCCGGACTTTCAGAACGGTATCAATAAACTTAATACTGAACTGAAACCCTATGGTCTTCAGGCCAAAGATATGTTTCAGGATATTACCATATTTATATCCAAAGAAAATCAGTCTGGAGCAATTGTCTGTACGAAAATAACTGATTCGGTTTTCAAAAAGATGCTCAATGATGGTGTTTTTCAAAAACTTAACGATTCAATGAACATAAAAACCAGCAAAATCGGCAGTAACACCGTTTACTCATTTCCATCTTCCTGCTGCGATCTTGATTCAGCTGCGCTTCCTCAGAACGTTAACATTGATGCTCCGGAAAATCTGGCATTTTCTTATGTTGACGCAAACCATGTTCTTTTTGCCGATTTAAATGATATGCCCAAAATTCTAGCAGCCTTAAAAACAGGAAATCTTGCCGGAAATAATTCATTCAATTCCAAACTGAAAGAAGTTAATACTGATGCCATGCTATGGTTGCTGTTCGATATGCCGGACAGCGTCTCGCAGGACCCGGCAATTGCCCAGCAAGCCGGTGGCGTTGATCTAATTGGTTGTTCCCTGAATGTTTCGGGGAAACAAAATGACATTAATATCAATGGATTTGTTCGTTGCAAGTCTGATCAAATGGCAACGCAGTATGCCCAGCAGGCTCAGTTTATGATCATGATGCTCGGCGGAAGTGCTTTCCAGGGCGACCAACAGCTGGCAATGGATGTGACTAAGGCTATTAAGATCAGCAATAAGGCTAATGATATTAAAGTTAATGTTGTCATTCCTGAAGATTTACAGACCAAATTGAAAGCATTCGCAGAAAAAGCGGCGAAAGAAAAAGCCCAAATGATGCAGAATGGTGGTAATGATTCTTCTATTCAGCCAGCGCCGGCAGGAACAAAACAGTAAATATAATTTTATGATGATTGCGAGCCTGTGCTGTAGTTACGGTACAGGCTTGATAATTTTTTAACATATACAATTTGAAATGAATAACCATATACATTATTTTGACCGGGATATCTGGATAACTGAAGAAGTATTTCATTGCAACAAGTTTGATATCAACCTAAAGAATATCAAAAAGGTTTATATCGACTTCAAGGTTAACACGGCTTTAGCGGCTTTCTTTAGTTTTCTGGCTGCTTTTGCGATAGTGATTATGGCCTGGTTTAAACTTGGTGATATGGGATATTTCTTTTTAATCCCGCTGGTGGCTGCTTTTGGCTGGTTGCGTTATGTCTTGCTGAATTATGTCGATATAATGGTTGTAACGGATGATAATAAATCACAAAAGGTTCTTGTAACCAGTATGCGTCGTCGACGCTGGGCATATGAGATCGAGGATTATATCAAACACCAACTGAACCTCATAGACAAAATGCCGTAATCAGGAAATGATGCCAGTTTCGTTAATGCGAAGTTTAAACCCTTTTCCATCGGTCAGAGTAGTTTTTCCAGGTTCCGCTTCATAGGATAATGAATCCATATCAATATCATCCGGCAGCAATGAGATAATATTGCCACTGTCAATTATAGAAACGATCTGTGAAACATAGTCAGGAAGTATGGAAAAGTTGGCTTTCGGGCCGTTATATACGGCTTTCTTACCGTGAACCAGAATTATGCTGTCGGTAGCTCCAGCAACCGTACCGATTAAATGACGGCGAATATCTTTTTCGAACTTCCGCCTGATGAGTATATGAACTTTGTCACCTTCTTTTAACAGCATAGCCTGATCTCCATTATCATTATTGGAAAGAAATCCAATATACCGAACTAGATAGCGATTTTCAAGGAAGGTGTATATTTTTTCAGGATTTTGCTGAATTCCACTCTTGTTTTCAAAAAATTAAGGGGAATATTACGCAACTTCGGAAAATTTTTTTCGAAATGATTTACAGGATTTTTGACAATGAGTGTTCATAAAAGAGTTAAACTGATTTTTCCGCCGCGCTCCAGCCCTACCTATGTACCGCTTGGACCTGCATATCTTGCCGCCATAGCTCGAAACTATGCCGGATTTTCGTTTCACGATACCAACCTTGAACTCTGGGAACAGGTCTGTGATTCGTCCCCAGAACTGGTTGCAATGAAAAATTTTCTGCGCTCTCCGCTAGAAGTCTTTCTGGATCAGGAAAATTATCTGTTCCACATTTCCAATATGGGAACCGCTCGGCGCATGATTGACCGGCTGTCTCGTTACGCCTCAAAATATGCTGAAACCGGAGAACTGGACAATGATCTTGCCCAACTGCTGCTTCAACAGTCGCTTGGGATGTTTGATGACAATCCGGAAGTCATCGCATTTTCCTGCATGTATCCGGATCAGCTTCCATTCATTGTGGCCCATGCCCGTTATCTCAGATCGATTTGCGGATGTACGGTGGATATTGCCATCGGCGGTGCCGCCATGAGCGCCCTTTCCCCTATAGAAATGCTTTCCGCGTTCAAACACATTGATGCAATCCTGACCGGAGAAGGTGAAATATCCTTCAAGATGCTGCTTGATGGTAAAACATATCGTGATATCCCCGGAATATATTTTCGGGAAAACGGCAATATTGAGTTTTCCGGCAAACCACAATATGTGCATGATCTGGCTCTGGTTGATTTTCCCGATTTTTCACAATACGCCATGAAGAGCTATCTTAATCCGGTCCCGGTAATATCCATGCTTGGCGGCCGCGGCTGCAAATGGCGACAGTGTGCGTTCTGTTCCCACAACAACTCTTTTGGCCCTCACCGTGCGCGTCCCGCACTGGCAGTGGTTCAGGAAATCATACGTCTCCAGGAATTGTACGCCTGTGAACATTTCTATTTTGCCGACCAATATGTTGACCCTGCATTGCTTGAAGATATCTGTGACGCAATCCTCGCCGCTGGGATTCGTTGTCGTTTTCATATCATGGCTAGAACAGTTCCCGGCTACACTAGAAAACTGCTGGAAAAGGCTTCCGCCGCTGGATGTGTCTGGATCAGCTGGGGAATGGAGAGCGGTTCCCAGGCTCTGCTTGATATCATGCGTAAAGGAACCGAAGTTCAATCTTCTGCCCAAGTTATCAAAGATGCTTATGAGGCGGGCATTTCCAATTTACTAATGATGATTTTTGGCTGTCCGGGTACGACTCCGCCATATCTGGATGAAACTTTTTCGTTTCTAGACGGTATTTTCCCGTATATCGACGGCATGACCGCCAGTGCGTTTGTACTTTTCGATGGCACTCCGTTCAGCCGTAATCCTTCCCGCTACGGACTGGAGGTAATCGGACGCGATGCACTATTTAATGTCGACGGCAACATTGTCCACGGAACAAAGCTAAGATTCAAGCGCGAAGGCGAATACGGCAGAAGTGAATCACCGTTGGCAACGCAGGAAATTGATATGTGGGAACGACGGAAAGTCTGGCTTCCAGAGCTGCCCTTCATCGGAAAACTCTGCTGCGAGCACTATCTGTTATTTGCCCGAAGCAGAGATATTATTCCGCGACCAAAGCGTTTCCGCCGAGGTGCCTAAAGAACTTATTTTGTTTTTTTCAGAAGCGAGGCACGTTTTTTATCGAGCGCATTCAGTCTGGTTATCGTCTTTTCACGCTGCGCCATGAGTTTTTCCATTTCCGCCTTGTCGACAAGAACAAGTTTGCCGTTTTTTTCCACAATTCCCGGACACTGCTTCATACGGCGAACCATATAGTCATCTGCTATGCCATCCTGCATTTTCACGATAACTGGCGCGGCTTTGGGATCCTTGAAATTAATCAACATATCCAGATAACTGCGCTTAAAGCTCGAATTTTTCGCTGCATAGTCGGCCCAGGGCAGAACGATATCGGTCATCCGGATATCACCGTTGTTTCTGATCGCCTGGCAGATAGCCTGATAAGCATTCAGGTTCGCGGAACAAATCGGCCCAAGCGCTTCCAGCACTTTTTTCCAATCAGCGATAGAAACCATAATGCTTCTGTTGTTCAGCTGATAAAAGATATTATTGTTTCGGGAAGGATTCAGCAAAACCTCCTGACAAACCAGCTCTATCCCTTTCGGGGTATCCAATGACAGAATGATACCGATCACACCAGAGCGATAATGAGAGTAATTACCGCTGAGAGGAATACGGTTAAGGTATTCCAGCAGCAACGGAATATCCTTACGGGTAAACAGCCGGTTGTTATTCCGATCAAAACATGATGAAATAGTGTTGAAATCTCTTCCTGTCGGGTTTTTCATGGTTTTAATAACCAGCTCACGCAGTTTCGATGAATTCATTTGCATCAATGCCCGAAAAACATTACTTCTGTAATTCGGCTCTATATCCAGCATTTTCAACAAGGCGGTTTCCGCTTCCGGGCCCCCGATGTAACCCAGGGCATTAATAGCATTATAACGTGAGTTGTTAGGTCCTCTCTTCGCCAGCAATACCGCGGCGGCAACGAGTTTATCCTGGTCGCTTTCAGGTTTTTCTTTTAGTTTTTCGGTCAGCTTTTTGATTGAATCACTGGTCGCGCCGAATCCCGCTCTCATTTCAGTACATAGTTCAACAATCTTTTTCTGCTGCATGGAGTTTACTTCGAGCATCTCCCGCTGAACTTTTATACTATCCTCAAGCATTTTTTTCTGTAGCGCGACCTTATCCTCCAGTTCCGCGTATTGATGTTGACTTACACATCCAAAAGAAACTCCCAGCAAAATTCCTCCAGCCGCAATCGCTGAAATTTGACCGATTCTCATAGTGTCACTCCTATTTTATATTTTGACGCATCTTTTCAAATTTAGCCAACTGTTCCATACGTCTTTTACGCAGAGCCATGAGTTTTTCCATTTCCGCTTTATCCGCAAGCAGATACTCATTATTCTTCTTAACAATTCCAGGAAAATCGGAAACATTTTGATGTTTAAACTCTTTCATATTCAAAAGCTTTACAAGAGCCGGAGCAGCTTTCGGATCACGCATATTGCTCATAGCATAAATCAGCGAATTGCCGAATGATTTATTTGCAGTAGCATATTCCACCATTGGAAGGATAAGATCAGTAAGACGCCAGTCAGAAGAATTACGAAAACGATCGAAGATATTGCGATAGGCATCGTAATTACTGGAAGTTGCCGGCCCCAAACAGGAAAAAACCTTTTTCCAAGCCTCATACGGCACCTCAACATCATGATTCGTAAAGGCATAAAGCATTTCCCGTTTATAATGCCCCTGAGTGGTCAAAACCAGTTCCTGGCACACCAGATCAGCAGCCTTTAAGGCATCCAGCCGGGCAAGCATCCTCAAGAAATCCCGGCGACGATACCGGTTATTATTGTTTTTCGGCATTTTCTGATAAAACGCCAAAAGCAACGGAATATCTTTCTTCGTGATCAACCCTCTGAAGTTATTCGAATTCAGTATTGAACACAAAGCATCGGTATCATAGGCATTTGCGGTTTCAAGCATTTTAATAACAATACCATACAGCTTTGAAGAATTCATATTGCTCAAAGCCTGAAGAACTTCCCTTTTATACTGTTGGGAACAAGTGTCAAGCATGGCAATTAAAGCGGCTTCGGCTTTCGGCCCTCTCAAATAACCAAGAATACGAATCGCATTATATTTAACCTGAGAATTCGTGGAATTTTTTGCCAGCAAAACCGCGGCTTCCACCATCTTGTCCTGCGGGGATCCCGGTGACTTGGCTTTAGCAGTTTTCAGCTTTACAAGCATCCCCATAGCATGATCAATTTTTGCCTTATTATCCATGGAAATTTTTTTATTAGCGGTAACTTCGGTTTGAAGTTGTTCAATATGCTTCTGAGCATCATATACAGGTTTCTCCGGGACCTTCTTTTCTTCGTTAAACATCGTACTGTTACAACCGCAACCCAGTACAGTAAACAAAGTTCCAGCGGTAATTGAAAAGATTTTTGACGTACACATGGTTTCTCCCTCCTAAATATAGATGTATGAATATACATATAGTATTATATTTATCTAATATTTTCAAGCATGAAAACCAAAAAAAATTCAGTATGTTTTATACTTACTTAATGGATGGAATGATGGGAAGATCATGTCTCGTCTTTAAGACCTTTCAGCAGAAACAGTCCGGCAAAATAGCCTGCTGCCGACAGAACACAAAGTAGATTAAATGGAGCCAATATCCAGTTTGAAGGCCAGACTGTTTGCAGGTATTCATATATTTTTCCGCTTATTCCGGCACTGACAAAACCGCACAATCCGATCAACGCGGAAAATACCGCAACGGCAAAACTCCGGTTTTCTGATTTCACTACAGTTGAAATCAATGAAAACTGTATCGCGGCAATCCCTGTATTTACAGCTCCACCCAGTACAAAGCAAGGCAATGCCATCAACCAACCTCCGACTGGAAGCAACAAACTCCATAACAACAACTCGACAGCTTTGCACAACGAACAATACAGTAAAAGCTTCTTTCTGCCATGTTTTTGTCCCAGACGGCGAAACCACATTGAACAAAGAAAGCCAACACTACCGCTAATAGCAACCAGTAACTGAATTTGAGTAAGTGTAAATTTCATATTTCGCTGCAAAAAAACAAAGAAGAAGGCTCCAACAATGCATATAGCAAATGATTGTACCGCAAAAAATTTCAGAATCACATAGAAGTCTTCGTTACGTCGCAATCGCCTGAGACGCGCCAGAGGAGAACGGCGCGATATTTTTGCCGGTCGCGGATCAGGAACTTTAGCTTGTAAGAACAGTGAAAGGCAGCCAAACAACAGTCCGGTCAATATTAAAATGGCATAAGTCGTGGAATTACCGCGTCCCATAACATCTGCCGCCAGACCGGCTCCGATAGAAGCAATAATCGTGGTAACCTGCAGCCATGCCATCCGACAGTTCCAATAGGAGTTACTCTCTGTTTCCGGAGTGAGATCGCCGATCCATGCGGTCACAACCGCCGCGGGCAGATGCCCGGCCAACTGTGCCAGCCCCAGGACAACCAGAAACAACGACAAACTGACCGATGAAGGAACATCATCGTGAAAAAATACAATGATCGCCAGCATCAGATAGCAACAGTAATAAACACTTCCTGTTGTCAGCCAGAATTTCTTTCGTGGGAAAAAACGCTGCTGAATCAAAGCTCCGGATACCTGAAACAAAGGAACCAGCAGCGCGATTGCCGAAACCAGCCCGATCTGAAACATGCTGAAATCAAGCGACAACAGCAAGCCGGTAAGCAGGGACCCACTGACCGCTGTGAGAAAGCATCCGTTGGCCACTGCGCTGTAGATGGAATAATTCAATCCGCGACGTATGTCTGCATCGGAAATCATCATTTTTATAACGTCCTTATTCCCGGCTTTACGGAAGCAATTCGCTCAACAGTTATATCCGGAACAGGTGAATCCTTCTTGAAGTCAAAATTTCGTTCCGCGGCATTGATAAATCCTGGGTCGGCAAAACTCGAAGAAGAATCATGTCCCGACTCCAGCCATTGCGTCCAGGAATACTTCTTCTCTTCTGATTCATCCGCAAAGATATCACTGCTACCGCTGACATCCCAGAAAATATTGTTGTTACTGTACAACAGATTAGCATCCAGTGAAGGCGAAAATCCCTGACGGAAAAACGGCTTTCCGTCTTGAAGAACAATATTGTCAACAAACATCATATTCATCGTATAATTATTTCCGGGAAAAGCATATCCGGTTTGTCGTCCGGGCCCGGCACTGATGGCAATACTGCTATTGCCGTTGAATGCGAAGATATTGAAACGGACAATATTCTCACGTCCATAGTGCTGATGAAACCCCTCGCTGGAGCAATCGTGGCAAATATTGTTCTCAATCACGATATGCGAACTACCTTCGTCGGTATAAATACCCCATCCTCCGTAATACCGGCACTGGATATTACTGCACAGGTTGGAATAAACCCGGGTCCCAGGCTGAATTCCCAGCAGGTAAATTCCGCCCATATCGCTGATCACGCCTTTTCCAAGATCGTGAATATGATTCCCGCCAATCCGGTTTTCACGGGTGATGCTGTCTCCATAGCCCCAGCTCCAACCACAAGAAATACCAGAATAATACAAGTCGTGAATATAATTGTGTTCAATCAGGTTACCGAAAGCATGCGTAACAATAACACCGATTCCACTGAAATTTACCTGTCCGCAATCATGAATATGGTTATCAGAAACTGAAATTCGGGAAGTCTGCAGATACGGTTTTTCCGGCATTTGCTCAATACCAATTCCACCAATCTTCACTCCACCGCCGCCAATATCGCAAAATTCATTACGGCTGATGTTTATTCCTGTACAGGCGGAACTAACTTCGAGCGCATACCAGCCGGAATGAGAAACGGTACACTGCGATATCGAACAATGACGAGTACCATGAAGAAAAATTGTTCCCGGCAGATGAATTGCCCCCTGCGGAGAACCAGCAAGCGGCTTGCCTGTATCATTCCAAAGATCTTTGAATGCATAATTACGGTATACTGGAGCAGTTTTATCTTTAAAGTCATAGTCGGCGGATATCGTCGGGGTCCCAGCACCTCCATAGACAAAAGTAAGTCCTTCAAAATTAATCCATTCTACCAACTCACCCTGTTCCGGACGACCTTCAAAACGCAGAAAGCTTCCGATTCCCGGAATTACTGCATCAAACTGCCCCGGAGCCTCATTCTTTTCCGGCAGATAATACAAACATTTCTCTTGTTTGCTATAATAATACTCGCCTGATTCTGTCAAAGCTTCACGAACATTCTCCAGTCGGTATTCGGTGTCTTCCGGATCCATTACAAAACGGGATTTACGATCTGAAATAAACAGGCTGTTTTCCGTATCAAAACGTTCAAACGGCATCACTTCCTCTATCCATTTGTGGGTAATCAATGCCTCTATATCATTCTGACTGCTCCAGGATGGATCAAAATCGCCCGGCTTTACTTCAAAACAGTCCGCTCCTTCAAAAAGTTTCTTGTCCTCTTCTTTAGGAGTCGCTATCCTGTAAAAATCATTTTTGGGAAATGCGGCACGGGTTTTCCGTACGCCGTCAACAAAAAACTGATTGACGTTTCCGTATTCAAGAGCAGCATCCGGTACATCAACAGCCCATACGTCCTTGCCGTTAAGACGACATTTCCTCCATCCGGTCAAATGAATTCCACCGTCTATAACCGGTGTTTCGCCTGGATATGCCTTAAAAGTCACTGGTATAGACTGTTCAGGAGTAATAACCACAGTTTTCTTCAACGGGTAAATGCCATCCCGTAACCAAACAGTAAACGGAGTGGTAAATGCTCCGGTCTTTTTCATCAGCTTGATACGTTCCAGGGCTTCCGATAAAGATGCCAGAGGAGTTTCTTTTGTTCCTGCCTGTTCCGGAATATCTTTACCGTTAGGAGCAATGAATAGTTCGCACGTCATTTTTTTCTCGCTCTTTTTTTGTTTTCAAATAGATTATTTGGTAAACATTGACATATATTATAATTGTATTTATTTTCATAACAATTGACAATCAGGTAAATATAATGGACAATATGGTAAAGAATGCGGGATTGGAAAAGAATAAGAAATCTTTGATGAACGGTCACTCCCGATCACTGCCATTCCATGCCGTAATATATATTCTGCGCGGAAGAGGTACATTTCGTGATGTCAATACCCCGGAACAGGAGGTCGGTCCGGGTTCAGCGTTCTATCTGTTTCCGGATATCGAACATTCCTATGACCCGCTCCCCAACACGGTCTGGACTGAATACTGGGTTCTATATGACGGAACCGGAATTGAGAACAGGTTCGGACCTGTGTTTCCCAAAACATCGCTTACAGTTCCGGGAGTTCAACCTGAAATAGTCCGGGCCTATGAGAACCTGCATGATCAACTACAGCGACAGGAGCCTGACTGGGAAATCGCCGTGTCCATGGAACTTCACCGAATTCTTGCTTTGCTATATCTCCGCCGGTCCGGCGAATCTCGAAATTTATTTTCCGATGCAGTGTTGACCGCACTGGAACAAATGCGAGACAATCCAGCAATGCCGGTCATCAACTACGAAACAGTTGCCCAACGCCACGGAATCACATATGAAACTTTTCGAAAACAGTTCAAACATCAAGTCGGAGTTTCTCCGCACGAATATTTCATTGAGATGAAACTTTCAGAAGCCCAGCGTTTACTATTGAAAGGCCGGAATGTCAAAGAAACTGCTGCTGAAGTCGGCTTTGAAGATCAATACTACTTCTCACGATTGTTCAAACGTCATGTCGGACTTCCGCCGTCACGCTTCTGTCCGGGAAAGTAATAAGAACACTCCTTTACGATTGCCTGCCTTAACAAGCAACTCCTGATAAAATAACCGATTACCGAAGAAGTAAGGCATCACTTCGTTTTGTGAAATAGTAGCACACCGGTGCCGTTGATGAATCGTCGAATATCTAAGTGATATTATGCCACTGGTGCAATGGGATTCGGCAAAACTCAACCATCCGGCCATCTCCGGAACAAACCGTTATTAAAAAAAAGAAACCGATTATACTTCTTTTTCGAAGAATTTCATGATGTAGAGGCTGTCGCCGGGTTTCATGATCGTGCTGGGCTGAGGGTTGAACAGCATGGAATCGTCTTCGCGCTTGATTGCCACTACCAGGCCGCCAAGGACTTCACGCAAACGTGCTTCGACCAAATTCTTACCCGAAAACTGGTCCTCTTCCTCTATCTCAAGAATGTCCATCTTGAACTTCACGTTGCGGTCGCCCTGCAACGCGTCGCCAAGATCATTGATTCCCGGAGAGGTAAGGAGACTGTATACCCGTTGCGCGCCGGCAGCGTATGGCGAAACCGTTTTGCTGGCTCCAGCCTGTATAAGCTTCTTACGGTTTACATCCGATTCGGCACGGGCAATGATCATCAGGTCCGGATTCAGACTCCGGGCAGTGAGTACCAGAAACAGGTTCTCCGCGTCATTATCAAGCGTAGCGACCAGGGAACGGGCGCTGCCAATACCAGCTTTCTCAAGCACATGCTCAAGCGTAGCATCACCAACCACATACGGCAAATCATAATGCTCAATACCCGTTATCTTATCCTGATCGTTGTCGATCAAGACAATATTGTTCATATCGTCATCAAGCAGTTCGTTGACGGTAGCCATCCCCATTTTACCGCAGCCGCAGATAATGATGTGATTTTTCATTTTGCTAATAATCCTGTTCATTTTTAAAGTTGGAGAAAAAAGCATCAGCTGACGCTGAAAGATACATTCACCAATATTGGCGATCATAAAAGCCATCGTACCTACACCGAAGATAATCAGGAGCGAGGTAAATACTCTACCGGCTTCCGATAATGGATGAGTCTCCCCGAATCCCACCGTCGATACCGTGACAATGGTCATATAAAAAGCATCGGCCCACGACCAGTGTTCAATCAGCACATAGCCGACAGTACCGAAAATAACGATAGCAGCAAAAATAAAGATGGATAAAATCAGCTTTAGATTGCTGGTCTTGAATCCATTCTCTCCTTGTGACAATATTCCGTTATTCATGCTGGTCCCCACTCATGTCGCCTTCCCGCAAATTATTATAAATATGTCCGGCAATGATTTCAAGCTAAAATATATAATTCAACGCCGCTTCAGAGCGGTTGAAACCAGTTTGGCACATAACATTTCAAACGACATGCCTTCCTGTCCGGCGGATTTCGGCAGCAGACTGCTGGCGGTAAATCCCGGAATCGTATTGCCTTCAAGAATATATAACTGATCCTCGGTCACAATAAAATCAATCCGGATCATATCGCGTGCGTTTACAACCCGATTAAATTCCAGCGCCAGTTCTTTGGCCTTTTCCTGTTCCGTTTCAGAAATATTTCGGGGCGGACAGTAGTAGAATGTTTCTCCCAGCGCGTGAGTATACTTGGCGTCATAGTCGTACATTTCCCCCGGATATACAATTTCCACCGGAGTCATGGCACAACCGTCAACAATCCCCACGGTCATTTCCCTACCCTTGATATAGGTTTCAATCAGAACGGTTTTATCGAGTTCAAGACATTGTTTCAAAGCGTTGTGCCACTCATCCTGATTATGAACCAGTTCAATACCAACGGTAGAACCTTCGGACGGAGCTTTGCAAATAACCGGAAACGACATGTTTTCCGGCAGAGATGCATCTACCGAACTCAGAACGGCCCAAGGCGGATTAGGCAATCCCGCTTTATCCATGATTTCTTTACTTTTGATTTTGTCAATCGTATCACGACAGGCCTGGCTGCCACAGCCGACAAAACAGATCTTTTCTTTTTCCATCAGTTCCTGCAAATCACCACCTTCGCCGAAACCACCGTGGAGTACCGGAAAAACAATATCCGCCTGACGCATTTCGTCAGTGACTTCAAGTTCTTTGATATCTGTTTCCGTCACATCATAACCAACATTTCGCAATGCTGCGGCAACGGCGGCACCGGACTCAAGCGATACTTCACGTTCGCTGCTGTCACCACCTTTTAACACGACAACTTTGACCGGTTTTGAGCCATGAACAAATTTTTCTCTAACTTCTGGATTTACAAATTCAACTTCCGGCTTCAGTATGATTCCGGAATTGTCATAAACTTTACCCACTACGTTTTGCGCCAGTTCGATAAAATCACTTTCAGAAGCCTGTTGCAAATTAACAATATAATTGGCGTGTTCCTCACTAACCTGAACTCCGCCGTTATTCAGTCCTTTGCAGCCAGCGAGATCAATAAGCATACCGGCATGAGTAGACTGTGAAGGATTTTTAAAAACACAGCCGGCATTACGTCCCCGGGGCTCCACCAGACGACGACGTTCGATTTCAGATGAAATGGCCTCTTCCTCTTCGGCTTCATCAACTTTTTCAAGCTTAAAGATCGCACCGGTAATAACCGCGTTATCCGGAATATCCGACCCCCGGTATTCCCAGTTGATATTTTCGTAGCTGACAGCCCATGGAGTTCCGGTATCGTCAAACCCGAAGACTTCAAGAATCATATCGCCAACAGTCATGCCATTGGCTCCGGCATTCATACGGATAGCACCGCCAACAGAACCTGGAATTCCCGCCAGGCCGGACATTCCACCCCAGCCATGTTCGGCAGCAAACCGGATCAACGAATTGAGTCGAACCCCGGACCCAACCGTAATATGGGAACGTCCCGGACTGATGTGGACGAAACTGCCGTGACGCAGCCGTATGACTACACCGTTGAATTCAGCATCGGTTCCAACCACATTGGACCCGTTGCCAAGAATAAAATGCGGAATATCTTTCTGATGGCAGAATTTTAACAAAGTACTCAATTCGATATCGTCTGAGGGTTCTGCAACTACTGGAGTTCCTGATCCAATACCAAAAGTCGTAAGTTTCTGCCAGGAAATATCCGCCGTAACCGGCATATCGGGCAGTTGCTCCTTTAGGAGTCGTATAATATCTGAAGCAGTATTCATCCTGAATTTATTCCCGAAGTTAAATAGATTTCAATCCATACAAGGAGAATTTAGCACAGTATGATAAAAATTGCAATCCCCCAAACAAGGCATCGCGAGGCACAAAGTAATCGGATAAGTTCAGTAATTGTCAGCCTCCGTTTTCGTTGTTACGAAGTCACGCAGAGTTGTACCGACAAAAAAGGCCGATGGATTGCTCCATCGGCCGAACATAACAGACTTTTCTTACTGACTTGAAAACTACAGCGTTCTGCGAATTCCGAGTTCTTCAGTAATTTCGAGGTAACGAGCGTGGTTTTCTTTATTCAGATACTTCATCAGCTTACGGCGACGTCCTACCATTGCGAGCAGTCCGTGACGTGTGCTGTTGTCTTTTTTGTTGCTTCTGAGGTGCTCAGTCAGCTCTTTAATGCGCTGAGTCAGAACCGCAATCTGAACTTCAGTTGACCCAGTGTCGTTTTCACTGATCGCGTACTTCTTGATAATTTCCTGTTTCGCTGCCTTATCCATAATCTCATTCCTTTTTATTCACGCGCAGGACAGCAAATACAGCCAGGCAAGCCGTACAACCATCCAACCGCAGTTGTAATTTTACCGACCTTATTCCGGTCAGCGAATGAGTAAAATACCGCAGCTTTCGCGATTTACAAATTTTTCTGCCTAAATTTTTACAAAAGTTTTAAGGAGCACCCTAAAGCAGCGGAGCCGCAGCCAAAGGAATTAAGAATTAAGAATGTAAAAATGCGGGAGCAAAGTAGTGCCTGTTTTGATAAAACCGGCACACCGTGCAGCAGCACGGCAGTTTATCCATGAAAATTTAAAAGGATTATACTGCCGCTGTTGCGGCGGGCGCTTTCATCGAAAGTCGCCCCTACTTGGAGCGGTTTTCTCTCGGCTATAATTACATCGACAAAATAGGCGCATTATATAATTAGTAATTAAAAATTTACAAATACTGTTTCGAGAAAATATTTCTAAAAAAATAAGAAGTTTATAGATAGTAATACAGAGGACACTGAGATTAAACTAGAATTTATTTATTTAAAAATTCTCTGTGGTGATAATTTTAAACTATAAAAGCACTTCGCGGTTGGTACCGTAAAAGATGTCGTCCTGACCGCTAATCATTTTACAGAAATCATCGAATCCATCCCATTGATCGAAAATATCGAATTCGTAGGCATGCCCCCAAATGTAAAAAAGTTTGGGTTCGTCGGTTTTTAGAGCCAGAAATTCTTCCGCCAGCTCGAACATTTTGTCCCATTCACCATGATGATAAACCGTGGGGTTAAAACGCAGCAGGTTGTCCTGCAAGTCGAAACTATGGGAAGACGTAATGGTTCTGGAATATTTGATTTCCGTACGGCGACGCAGCACATCGGCTACAAAATCATTATTATTCACACCGCCACAGGGATACGCCATGCCGATGACCGGATATCCGGCAAGTCTCGTCAGGTTCTTACGATCCTCTTCCACCTGACGAATAATTTCATCTTCCTCAAGCGTGGTGAGATTAGGATGCGTCAGCGTGTGAACCGCGACCTCGTGGCCTGCATAAACCTTGCTTAACTCTTCCGGCTTCACCTTGTTATGTAAAACAATCTGCCCCTGACGGTCAAGACTGTTGTCCTGACCAAGCAATTCGGAATTGATGTTAAAAGTAGCCTTCAGATTGTACTTGTTAAAAATCTCAATCAGTCTTATATCCTGCGTAACTCCGTCATCATAGCTGAAAGTCACAGCTTTCATTTTTCCATTAAATGTTTTCACAATTCTATTCCTTATTATAAAAGTACTTCGCGGTTGGTGCCGTAAAAAATATCGTCTTGACCACTGATCATTTTACAAAAATCATCGAACCCGTCCCACTGGTCATGAATATCGAATTCGTAAGAATGGCCCCAGATGTAGAAAAGTTTCGGCTCATCGGTTTTCAGCGTCAGGAACTGTTCTGCCAGCTCAAACATCTTGTCCCAGTCCAGACTGTGGAGGACTGTGGGGTTGAAACGCAGCAGGTTGTCCTGAAGGTCAAAATTATAAGTGGAAGTAGTGGTTCTGGAGTATTGGATTTTTGTATGGCGGCGCAGCACGTCGGCTACGAAATCATTATTATTTTCTCCCCAGCCGGGGTATGCCATGCCGATGACCGGATATCCAACGAGTTTCTCAAGGTTCTTACGGTCCTCTTCCACCTGACGAATGATTTCAGCTTCTTCAAGCGTCGTAAGGATTGGATGCGTCAGCGTGTGAACCGCGACCTCATGGCCTTTATAAATGTCGCTCAGCTCTTCGGCTTTTACTTTGTTATTGGAGATGATCTTGCCATTGCGTTCCAGGTTTTCGTTCTTGCCCAGCCACTCTGAATTAATATTGAAAGTGCCCTTCAAGCCATACTTGTTGAAGAGTTCAATCAGTCGTATATCCTGCGTAACTCCGTCATCATAACTGAAAGTTACGGCTTTCATTTTTCCGTTAAACGTTTTCATAATTTTATTCCTTATATGAGTCTTGCGAAATGAGCGAATTTTGGTAGGGCGTGCTCTCCGTAGCGCGCCGTCTCCCAGGATTTTGTGCTATGGCACAAAATAACTGACGGTTACGGAGAACCGTCCCTACCCGATAAACTGCATTTCGCACGAGTCTTTTATTCCTTATATTATAAGAGGACTTCGCGGTTGGTGCCGTAGAAGATGTCATCCTGACCGCTAATCATTTTACAGAAATCATCGAATCCATCCCACTGATCGAAAATATCAAATTCATAGGCATGTCCCCAGATATAGAAAAGTTTCGGCTCATCAGTTTTTAGTGCCAGAAACTCTTCTGCCAACTCAAACATTTTATCCCATTCTCCATGATGGTGGACAGTAGGGTTGAAACGCTGTAGATTGTCCTGAAGATCAAAACTATGGGAAGACGTTATGGTTCTTGAATATTCAACTTTCGTGCGGCGACGCAATACATCAGCGACAAAATCATTATTGTTCACTCCGCCGCAGGGATACGCCATACCGACCACCGGATATCCGGCAAGTTTCGTCAGATTCTTACGGTCCTCTTCCACCTGACGGACAATCTCGTCTTCTTCAAGCGTGGTAAGGTTCGGATGCGTCAGGGTATGAACCGCCACTTCATGGCCTTTATAAAGCGAACGTACCTCTTCGGGGGAAATCTTGTTGTGAACAACATGATGTCCCTGTTGCTCAAACCCTCCCTCTTTCCCGAGCAGCTCAGAATTGAGATTAAAGGTAGCTTTCAGATTATATTTATTAAATATCTCAACAAGTCGTATATCCTGCGTAACGCCATCATCATAGCTAAAAGTTACGGCTTTCATTTTTCCATTAAACGTTTTCACAATGTCATTCCTTTATGTCAATCAATAAATTTACCATATCAGAATGCTCAATACAAAAGGTTTTTGTAATATTCTCAACTTAGGCATATATTTATTGCAATTAAGTCATGGAGAGAGAGATGGTACTGAAAAAAATATTTGTCTTTTGCCTTTTTGCAATGGGAATACAAGTAACAGTTTTCGCGGGAAGCGCCAACAGCGCGTCCATAAAGAAAGCAAATGAAAACGGAGTAAACGATAAGCTGTTCGATCTTTTCCGCACGGCTAACAGAATGTCCAAAACGTCAAAAAATCTCGTACTCTCTCCCTACAGCATTCTTACCGCAACGGCTATGCTGGAACGAGGTACCGATGGGGAAAGCAAAAAACAACTGGATAAGGCTTTTGGGATTGACAAATTACCTAAAGAGTATTTCTCTCAATATCTGAACGACAGAAATTTTAAAGCAATACTCAAAATTGCAAACGGAATATGGATCAACAACAGATTCAGAATTGCGAAATCTTATCAGAATATACTTAAAAATGAGTTTTACTCCTATGCGACAAATGTTGATTTTCAGAAGAACCCAGCCAATACAGCAAGGAAGATTAATTCATTTGTTTCAAGACATACAAATGGTTTTATCAGAAATGTAGTTGATTCCGATGATATTTTAAGGGCAGCTATCTTTCTGTTGAATACGGTTTATTTCAATGGAGAATGGGACGTTCCATTTGACGGAAATCTAACTCAGAGAGATATTTTTTACCCGAATGAAAAACGAAAAATAAAAGTTAATATGATGACTAATATTAACAAATTATTATTTTTTCGAGCAAAAACTGTATCAGGCGTCGAACTTTTATATAAAGGCGGACGTTTCAGCATGCTGGTGTTACTGCCCAATAAACAAGGCAACGCGGAACTAAATAAGGTCATAGAAAACTTATCGCAAAAAAATATATCCATGTGGATTAAGTCTTTAAAAGGGAAAAAACTCAAATTTATAATGCCTAAAAGTAAAATTCATTTTAGAGCTAATCTGAATAATATTTTTAAAAAGCTTGGGGTAACAGATGTATTTTCCCCATCACGAGCTGATTTTTCCAAAGCCATGGCAGAAGAGGAAAGTTCTTCTGCATTCGTCAGCAGAATTCTCCATGAAACTATTGTTACTGTTGATGAGCTCGCTACAATCGCAGTCAGTATGACCTATGATGAGTGTGATTTTGGGGAAGAGCCTCCGCCTCCTCCCAGTGAATTAACATTTGTTATTAACCGTCCTTATCTTTTTATTATCCGTGATCGAGTGACCGAAAATATTCTGTTTATCGGAAAAATAACTAATCCTTAAACACAACCAAACAGGAAGAGTTAAATGAAACTGATTAAAATACTTACCGGCAGTTTATTATCATTTGGATTGATATCAACGGTTTGGGCTGGAAATGTAAGCAGTATCTTTATAAAAAAAGCGAATGAAGATGGAGTAAACGATAAACTGTTTAATTTCTTCCGCACCGCTAACAAAATATCAAAAAAATCGGAGAATATTGTACTTTCTCCCTACAGTATACTTACCGCAACGGCTATGCTGGAACGAGGAGCCGATGGAGAAAGCAAGAAACAACTGGATAAGGCTTTTGGGTTTGATAAATTATGCCAGGGATACTTTTCTGAATACTTAAACAACAGTAATTTAAAAGTCAAGCTCAATACATCAAACTCCATCTGGATTGACAGAAAATATAAAGTTTCTGGACTCTACCGTACTACGCTTAACTATGAGTTCGGAGCAGAGGCTTTTAATGCTGATTTTGAAATGAAGACAGAGAAAGCAGCTCAGAAAATAAATTCTTATGTTGCAAAGCATACAAATGATTTAATAAAAGACTTAATAAGTTCAGGTGATATTAAAAATGCTTCGATTATACTCTTGAACACCATATATTTTAAAGGCGATTGGGTCACTCCTTTCAATAAAAATTTTACAAATGAAGGATTATTTTATACTGGACAGAAAAAGAAAGTAAAAATTGACATGATGAATCAGATGGCTTACCGGCAATATTTTCGTGATAAAATGGTATCAGGAGTCGAACTTGCCTATAGGGGAAAGCGTTTTAGTATGTTAATTTTGCTTCCCAATAACCCCGGCGTGACTGCACTGAATGAAATCATAGAAAACATATCTCATAAAAAGTTGAAGCAATGGAGTAAATCCTTGAGAAAAGAGAGAGTGACCTTGGTTATGCCTAAATGCAAAATCCAATATCATTCCGAATTGAGAGAAATCTACATGAGGATGGGAGTTACAGATATCTTCAATCCTGCCAAAGCGGATTTATCTAAAACTTCCGCACCTGGTCAATTACCTTTGTATGTTAGTAAAATAATACATGAAACGGTTGTAAATGTTAATGAAGAAGGAACCGAGGCGGCAGGAGCAACAGCAATTGTCGAGCGTTCAATAGGAGCTCCCCAAAAGTCCATAAAGTTCACTGTCAATCGTCCTTATCTTTTTATTATCCGTGACCGGGTAACTGAAAATATTCTGTTTATCGGAAAGATCACCAATCCGGCAATATAAAATACCGCAGAGAATGCCTGAAATAATCTCTGCGGTTAATGGGGAGAAATCAAATTTACAAAACTGGTATCAGTTCTTTACTGCATTCATGTTCGGATTATTATCCATCAGCACCCAGGTATTATGCATAACTTTCCAACTGCCGCCACCCCAGTTACTGGTTCCCGGCAGATCCCCACGAGAGTCAAGATAGGTAGAAGCACTACCGTCAGCCTGGCAATGGTTTACTGCCAGACGTTTTCCATTTGGATGGTGAATTGCGTTCATGTAAAACAAATCAGCAGCCAGAGCCTGACCTTTTAATTTTGTCAGTTTATTATAGTAATATGATGAACTCACGGTTGTAGTCAAAGTAGATTGAACTCCTGTCACCTTTTTCCATCCAGCCTGCTGATATATTACAGCTTCAACACATCTCGTTACATAAGATACACAGGAATTGGGATCATGTTTGTCACATGGGCAATGCATGTATTTCTTCACTCTTGCAGTATCAAAATTGAGGGCACCTGCAATATTAGACATTGCAGCTATATAAATATTGTAGTCTTGAGGGTGAGTGAAAAAATAATCGTTAAAATCATTCGCGTACATCTGAATGTAAGTGCCGCACTGCTTCAGATTGCTTAAACAAGCAATCGTCTTTGCCTTGTCTCTCGCCTTACTGAGTGACGGCAGCAGCATTGCAGCAAGAATCGCAATGATCGCGATCACTACGAGGAGTTCGATGAGTGTGAAATTTCTGTGTTTTTTCATGTTTGATTCTCCCATATTTTGAGTTAATATTTACTACTTTAATTTATATTCAATTTATTTTCCGGCAGAGCTCCGACCGTCAATCGAAATCCAGCCATTCCACCCTGAAATTGTTCTTTCAGGACACTGCGCAAGTCGACAACCCGTCCGCCTACAATCGGAACCGCGTTAACTCGGAACAGACCGATCCGCATTGCCTGTTTACCTGCCGGTTTACCGTTAATATACAGACGCATTTCCTTGCCGTCATAAGTCACCGCCACCTTCGACCATTTATTCACCGGTAGTTTTATGAAACCGGCCAGCTTGACAAATTTTTTCGAATCGGTCGCATTATCACGAACTACCGAAATCGACATATCCGCCTCAATTGAAACTTTCAGTGCACTGTTTCCGGAGTTAAACAGGCATTGTTTTTTCCCTGATGATTCCGGCCTGACGTTCATAACCAGCGAGAACGCCCCGGTCGGCATCGTCCATTGCGGCATGGACAAACGATCATCCTTACCGTCAAAGTACAGATAGTTGCGTGATGCGCCAAAAACGTTTCCATTTTTCCAGGCAGGACGAAATTCTTTCTTGAACCAGTTACGGCCCATGAGTCCACCACGCAGCAGCGGAATAAACCAGTCTCCGGTCTTGAGTGTAGAAGCGTCACCGCCTTCATCCATAGGGACTACCAGATCATATACTTCTGATTCATTGAATGGAATATTTTTTACATTATAGGTAAACTTTTTGTGATACCACAACGGCCAGTCTTCATCAAAGTCCCGGTTGCACACCGGCACCTGAACCTCTCTTTTTCCTGCTTTTGACTTCATATTGTTTACAACAACCGGTTTACTCCAGAAAATCTGTCCATTTCCATTGGTATATACGGCAGTGTAGATATCCTGCGGCTGCCTTACCACCTGCGGCTTAGCGATACTCGCCATTGCCGGGGGCTGACCTTTATGAAAAATATCCACATTATCGATATTAAGATTATTCAGCAAAAAGTCAACCTTTCCAGTAATGCACCAACTGTTATAAATTTTCATGCTGAGTTTGCCGTCTTTTAAAACCAGAGAACCCGGTTTATCCAGAACATCGTTCAGATAGATTTTTACAGTACGCGGACAAAGCACAATTCCAGGACGAATTACAACCGGAGGCAAGTGTTTCCAACCTTCTTTGCCGTTACCGCCAACCAGACGGGTACGACTCCACACTCTGAAAATATGCGGAAGTTTTGCCATCGCGTTTTTGATTCTTCGTGTATATGAAATATCGCGGTCTTTCGGCAATTTCATATCTTTGTACAACATCAAAGTCTTTTTACCGGTAATATCGGTCAGCTTGATGTCGCACACATATTTCCCCTCCGAATACGGCATACTCAACAACTCAATGGTCCAGTCGTCACCGGCCCTCACCTCGTTCTGATAAGCCAGATATACTTGTTCCCGACGGCGCGGAAGCGTCTGTCCCTTCCATAGAGCGGCATAATCGCGATTAATACGCGTGAGGGCATCGCGATTCCAGAAACTTGGTTCGAACTGGGTATTTTCCACATAGTCGTTCCAGGTTGTCAGGCATACCCACTCACAGCCGACATTTCTAACCGCCTGCCAGTTATCACGCATCGTTCCAAAATTCAGGAAAGGACGATAAAAACCAGTATATGTCCCCATGTATCCGGGAGTAATCCCGCCGCAAAGAAGACCATCCTTCCGGAATTTTGAAAGACTGTCTTTAAAGTGCTGTAATCTCCCCTGCATGGTTTTCATCGGATAACCATTGATCCCGAAGTCATATATGCCCCCGAACAGCTCCAGAGACTTCTTCATGGCATCTTCGCTGATTCGTCTGGAGTTTTCCCTCTCGACCTGGGCGATATAATATGCTTCAAGTCCCTGTTTTTTTAGATTATCGAAAACCTTCTTCCACTGATCGTTCTTCATTCCTCTGGCGGGATTATAGATAAAAACAACCGGCTTTCCATCAATAAAGTAATTGTTGGGATGTTTTCCCCAATTACGGAGATATTCCCCTAAATATTTCGTCATTTGAGTAATGCCCTTGAAACTATCTATACACAGGGCAATCTTGAAATCAGTTCCCTCCGCGGCCTGATAATATCTTCCCATGCCGCTGTTGTATGCGTTAGCAAAGATAATATCAATACAGAAACCATCCACACCATACTTCATTGCCGAATTGATATACTTCCTGGTATTGCCATAGGCTCCGGCATCGGAATGGGCCCATTTTCCAAGAAGAGAGCGGTCACGATAAGTTGTAAGATATTTTTCCGGGATTACCGCACAATGGTCATACCTGTCATGAAAATTGAAGTTCCAGCCTACAGTATGAGCCCAGACCATCTTTTTCTTCTGCTTCGGCGATGCCGTATTCCATTTGTTACTATCGGCCTGCACATAAGTCGCACATATAACAAAAGCTAACGTAATTATTTTTCGAAAGAAACCCATTTTATCTCCTTTTGTCCGTAATATTAAAGACTCGTGCGAAATGCATTTTCCCGGGTAGGGACGGTTCTCCGCAACCGTCAGTTATTTTGTGCTTAAGCACAAAATCCCGGGAGCCGGCGCGCTACGGAGAGCGCGCCCTACCAAAATTCGCTCATTTCGCAAGACTCTTCCGTAATCTTAGAATATCCGATTGTTATTGAAGAGCAGCAATATTGGGATTTGAATCCATCATGATCCAACCATTGTTAAGAGGTTTCCAGGAACCTTCATACCAGTTTGCCGAAGCAGGCAGACTTCCCAATATATCCCTATAGGTTCCCACACTCCCATCAGCAAGACCTTTATTCAGGGTAACCCTTCCTATCATATGGTTAATATTTCCATAAGTGAAATTGTCAGCGATAATTGCTTTACCAGGTATCTTTGAAATCCTTGTGGTCCATACGCGAGTATTAGCCTTAACCGCTCCAGTTTTTACATCAGTCGAGTTTAATTTGCCTTCTTTCCAACCGTATTTATTACTTGCCAGCGTTACATCCTGGCAAATACGCCCAGCATAACCGCACTGATTATCTTTTTTCGCTCCTGGGCAGCTCATTGCACTGTACCATTGCTTAGTCGTTTTTACATACCCTCCTCCAAAGAGCATAATGTTGAGAGGAGAATAATTATGCCAGGTATAATCGTTGGTTACGACCATATCATCAAAATCCAGAGCGTACATATTTACATATTGAGTCAACTGCTTAAGCTGACTTTGGCATGAAGCCAGCTTTGCCTTGTCTCTCGCACTGTTCAATGCCGGCAGTAACATACTTGCCAATATAGCAATAATAGCTATAACAACCAAGAGTTCGATAAGTGTAAAATATTTTCCCTTCAATAATTCACTTTTTTTCATCCCTAAAACCTCCTTTAATTATTTATTTTATTACTAATGGCGTTATTTGCATGGTCCCGTACTGCCACTGACGTTAAGCTTAACCGGCAGCAGCCGTTTTACCGGCTTTTTGGGCTCTTTGAGCATCTGCTCAACCAGTTCTACCGCAGCAGAACTGTACTCTGTCATGTCAACAGAAATATTTGTCAGCGGCGGATACAGAAAATCGCACAATGCTTCCTCGCCTCCGTAAGTAATCAAGCTGACCTCTTCCGGCACCCTGATATTTGCCTCTCTGAGCACTCTGGAAACGGCAATTGCCCCCGGCAGCGAAGTTGTAAAAATAGCAGAGAACGGCAGATGTTTTCTGTACTGCGACAGATACTCACTAAAAGCCTTATAAGCAACCAGCATGGCGTTCTCAAAACTTTTTACGCCGGTATTGAAAATCAGGTTGTCCGGAGCTTTTCCGAACCTTTCAATCATTCCTCTTTTCCATCCTGATTCACGAGCCCTGATTGTAGATTCTCTCGGCTGGTCGTTTATCAGCAGGATATTTTTATGCCCCAGATCAGCTAACGTCTTAACTGCCAAATGTCCACAACATTCATCATCCACCACAACATTCCCGATCCCTTTCAGTTCACAATGCTCCATTAAAACTACGATCGGTTGTTTAGCACGAACCATTGAGCGTTCAAGCTTCTCGGGAAAATCTTCCGAAGGGGGAAGAAAAATAACCGCATCACTGGCTCCAGTTATATAGTTGAAATCAAGCTGATCAAGCCGGGAAAAAGTTTTTGTTTCAAATTTCCAATTCCTTTTCTGACATATCTTATATATATCATCAATATACGTATCACTACTTGACGATGGATAATCGTGCCGAACAAAGCGCAGTTTAATGATCGGTCGCTCTGAAAGCTCACGTACTACATAACGCTGCTTCCCGGCCGGACGATGCAGTATCCCATCCTCACTCAAAGAATTCAACGCCCGGATAATGGTTCCGTGTGACGCACCAGTTATCCGCTGTAACTCGGCAGCCGTTGTCATTTCACTTCCCGGCGACAGATTCTTGGCAATATACTGCCGCAAACGACGCGCAACCATATAGTGTTTTGTTCTAGTTAACACCTTGGGCATAAGCAATTTAAACCAATATTATCATTATTTAGTCTGACTATATTATAAACGATTTGGTCAATAAAGTCAACTCTTATACGACAATATTCCTAATAAAAAGACAAAATTACCATAACTGACCACAGCATGCTGAGCCCGCAACAAGAACAAAAGATTAAAACACCTGTAACAATCAGATGTTTAATAACTTAAGTGTTGAACAACACATCAATATCATTCATCTTTTCTCTGATAAATTCTATCTTTTGAGGGTGCAAACGCCTGTTTGAACGTTTGGCACGACATTTGCTGTATTTTTCGTCAGGCAAGATGGATTTATAAAATACCTGGATCCGTGGGAAATAGTAATGGACACTTCTCACGGATTCAGGCGATACTTAATGAAAGGTAATATGGAGAACTACAATGACACTTCGGTTATCCGGTTTGGCGTCCGGGCTTGATACAGAGTCTGTTATCGAGGCTCTTATTGAAGTTAAACAGCAACCCATTGATACACTCAATGATGAGCTTGATACAAACAGTGAAATATATGACATATGGGAAGAAATTGACCTTGCGACCAGCACGCTGTCAGCTGCGGTTACTGACCTGTGCAGCTACTCGACCTGGAACGCAAAAAATATAACGTTCTCAGATGAAGACGTCGTTGACGGCACCGTCTCAGGCTCCCTCGCCAATGATGGCGATTATTATTTGATCGTGACTGATCTGGCCGTGGCCCACAGCTACCATACCGATACTTCAGCAGTCTCCGATACGGATTCACAACTGAACCTTTCCGGTACTTTTACCATTAACGGAGTTGAAATTACGGTCAATACAACTGATTCTCTGGAGGATATCAGGGATTCCATAAACAGTGAAACCAGCAATATGGACGGAGTCGGCGCTACAGCCTCAATTATCGGTACGGCCCTGGTGCTTACGTCAGGAGAAACCGGTGTTGGCAATGAAATGACGATTACCGATACAGATGGTATTCTAACCGGACTGGGCCTTTTTAATAATGAAACAGCAGCACAGGACATGGCAGGAACAATTGACGGTATTTCGGTCTCTTCCACAACAAACGACAGCGTCTCTGATTTTATTACCGGTGTAACTCTTAATTTTAACGAAACCGGAACTTCGACTATAAGGGTTAATCGTGATACAGAAAGTATTATCGAAACAATCGATACTTTTATCACCGCATATAATGACCTGATGGATTATCTTAGCGTACAAACAGAATATGTTGATTCCGAGGAAGCCGGCAGCACTGATAATGAAGAGGGAGACTCCGGTCTTCTTAACGGCGACAGCTTGGCAAACCAGATTCAGAGAAAATGCCGCGCCATCCTTACTCAGGTCACCAATGAAAATGAAACCGTTACCAGTTTGTATTCATGTGGAATCTGGACCGAAAGTGAAGATAATAATTTCGCAATTGTCGATGAAGACGCCCTTGAAGATGCTCTCAACAGTAATTTCGAGGAAGTTCAAAGTTTGTTTCGAAGTTATGGCTCCGCCGATCCGACAGATGAAGACGAAGATGGTCTGTTCAGACAACTTGATTCATACCTCACTTATCTACTTGACGGTACCGGTGGCGGAATCTCGACCAAAATGGACACCATCGCAGATAAGGATGCCCGACTGGAAGATAGAATTGAACGTATGCAGGCCGATCTTGAGACGTATGAGTTGGAACTATGGCAGCACTACGCCATAATGGAAGAAGCCGTCAGTACAATTCAGACCTCTGCCGATTATGTATTATCCGCCATCGGAGAAAGCAGAAGTGATGATTAATAATTAGTTCAGACTGAATCCGTTGAACCACGCCCGTTCCTCAAATGTTTTTTTGGGGACGCGAGTAATTTCATCTTTTGCAATCCCGACCGGAAGATAACAGACCAGCTCATAGTCTTCGGGAACACCCAGAATATCGGCCATTTTCCGGCCGATTTTATCAGTGTCAGTAATTTGACCTTCAAACCAGCAGCTCTGATAGCCCAGCGCGACAATCTCCAACAGCATATTTTCGATTGCGGCGGCATAATCCTGAACATTGAAATACCGGTCACGATAGGCCGGTATATGTTGAGTGAGTACACAGATCATCGCGGGCGCATAATTACTTTTCGCCGGGTTGATCAACTCGTACAAACGCGCCAGTAATGCCGGATCATCCACCGCGACCAGACTGGTCGTCTGTTTATTACATCCCGACGGCGCCGCCAGCCCCGCCTCCATGATTACACGTAAATCTTCTCTCGCCACAAGAGTTTTTTCATAGTTGCCACGATAACTCGTCCGATTCTTGATTACATCAATTGCATTCATAATAATTACAGTACTCCTTTAAAGTATTTTTGACACCATGTAAACAAAAGATTATATGCCTTATTGGTATCATATTCGGAAACAGATTTTAATTTCATTGCCGTCTTCAATACATCATGATCAACTCCATGGAGGCGACTCAGAAGTTCCGCCTTGGTCATAATCCATTTTTCAGATTCAAGATAATATGCATTCTGAAGAATATAAAATACAGCCTTGTAAAGTCCCTTAAGCATCTCCGCATCCACTCCGCCGGAATGAACCCTGCTGTGGCAAAGCATATGATAGAGATTGGCAACGGATATCATAACGTAATTTATCACGTCATTGCGAGTAAATTCCGGAATCAATGAACTTAGTTCACCATAGTAATTCTTGGTTTCATGAAGTAACAGACATATCTCGTGACGCGGCCAGTTTTTCAACTCATTCCGACCGGAAATAAACCCGCAGGAACGATCAGCATGCGGCATTGCAGTAATAACTTCCCGATAAAGGTCCAGATCCCCAGGATCAAGCCTGTCCAGCGTGACCATAACGTCAATATCACTGTTATCATCAGCCTCACCACGCCGAAAGCTTCCTTGCAGACCAACATAAACTAAACGATTGTAAAAAACTTTCTGTAACTGCGCAATAAGTTCAAGTACATACTCTTCTACATTTATAGCCGGCATAGTCACCTAGCCCCCCAAATGTTGTTGTTCATCAATATCAAAGTTATAGTAACAAAACCCAATGAAACCATTTATCTTCACGGCAAAACCATATCGGAGCCTTTATTCAGGAGCTGCTTCTGTCATCTGCTCTTTATGTTCTTCTTCTGCCTCTTCGGCTTCGTTTCTGATAGTAAGTTCATTATTTAACAGTAACATCATTGCGTTTGCTTCGCCGATAACCTTGTCGATCGCGTCTTTCATTTCGTGGCACTCGGTTTCTGTAAATTCGGCATTTTTGAATTTCTTGCGACTCCGCTGCAGCTTTCTCAGGCAATCGGTGCAGGTACGGGAAAACACGCCCACATAGTTGTTTTTCTTTTTGTTTTCCTCGTCAATCTGTTCAAGCGCCTTACGGCGTTGTTCCTCCTCAAGATCGGCAATTTCAGCCGCCTGCTTGATGGTAATCACTTTGTCTTCCATAGCGGAAATCAGCATTTCGTCGCCGGATTTGTCCACCTTGCTGACCTGCTTCACCGTGGAATGAGATACGCCGAGTTTCTGCGATGCTTCACGCACTACTTGATCGGAATATACGATGTCCGCAAGCGGAGCAGGAGCTTCATTTTTCTCTTCTTCTGCGACTTCCTGCAGTTTTTCTTCAACCACTTCCGGTTCTGCCTGATTAAATTCCTGCTGTTCCGGCGGCTTTTTCTCCGGTTCCATTTCCGGAACCTCTTCTTCCCCGGGTTCCGGCGGCGAAAGCAGATTTGCCAGCCGCGCGGCAGCCCTGGCAACTTGAAGTCGATTCAGGTGACGACGCTTGGAATTGAGTACAATCGCATGCATCTCCATTTCGGAGATATCTTCATAAGAATACACATCACATTCAATCTGATTCAGTCCAAGACGCTTCGCGGTACGCCAGCGGTTATAACCATCGATCAGCCGATAATCCTCTGCAATAACAACCGGCGCAAGTTGCCCGCCGTTGGCAAGAAATTCATCAAGATCCTGATATTGCTGTTCTGTATATTCCGGCAGCAGCGTCTCAGCCACTTCCCATTGCTGAAGTTTTTCCAGCGCAATAACTTCAGAACGAATTCTCTTCATTAAAACTTCCTTTCAGACACATCTCTGTCCATCCCTGACACAGGGGATTATTATCATTTATTACAGCCATGATAGGATACACCGAAAAAGCCGTTTCAGCCAGTAAAATCATTGAATATATTTGAAAAACAAAATTAAAATTTTGATAAGTATAACACATTTAAGTTGTTTAAAGCAGTTTCATCACTTATAGTCTATACCTCCGGTTCAATATCGGATTAATATAAATTAAATGATGAATGGACTTATTAAAAATGTTTGAATTAAAAAATAAAAAAGCGTTCGTATCCGATATGGACGGTGTTGTATACCATGGCGACAGATTACTGGACGGAGCCAAAGAATTCGTTGACTGGCTCAATGAAAATGGCAAAGATTTCCTGTTCCTGACCAACAGTAGCGAACGTACCCCCCGCGAACTGAGCCAAAAACTAAAACGTCTCGGCGTTGAAGTCGAAGAATCACACTTCTACACCAGCGCCCTCGCCACCGCCAACTTTTTATCCAGCCAGAAACCCGGCTGCTCTGCCTACGTAATCGGCGAAGCCGGACTGGTTAACGCCCTGTACGATGCCGGTATATCAATGAACAATATCAATCCGGACTATGTTGTGGTCGGCGAAACCAGAAACTATAACTATGAACAGATCGAACGCGCCACACTGCTGGTCCAGAGCGGAGCTCATCTGATCGGAGCCAATCCCGATACTACCGGGCCGACTGAAAAAGGCATTGTTCCCGCCACCGGGGCTCTGATATCCCCGATTGAAATGGCGGCGGGCGTAAAAGCGTACTTTGTGGGCAAGCCAAATCCAATCATGATGCGCCGAGCAGTAAAATTCCTTGGTCATCGCAGTCACGAAACCGCGATCATCGGCGACCGCATGGATACCGACATTATTGCCGGACTTGAGGCGGAAGTCGACACCGTACTGGTTCTCAGCGGAGTAACCAAGCCAGAGATGATCGACAGCTTCGCCTACCGTCCGAAATACGTCCTAAGCGGCCTCGCCGAACTGGTGAAAAAGCTCAAAAGCGAAGAATAATTTCGCCCCAAAAGGCTTGCGCCCCTAACTCCACACGATGAAATCTAGATAAAGTATAAATTATTATCTGAGAAAGATGTCCTGGCAAATGTTAAGTATTCCGCTGCCAAAACGGAAATACCATCCATTTGATGCAAGTTTTATGATACTCGGAAGACGACACAGAAGATTTGAGGACATATGTTCACGTTCCCTGGAGAAACAAATTCTCTCATTTATTTTATTTAAATCCTTGTCAGCAATCCGAATGCCTCTTTCTTCTACACGGTAGACTGCATTTTCCAATAAGTCAGCGGTCCAGCCAAATGTATTATCTTTAATTGACTTTTTAGCATCCTCAACTCGTTGACAAAAATTGCAACTTGGGCTATCGGAAGAATTCATATGGTGAATACGATATCGTGTAAGTTTTTCCGGAAGGAATTGCCAGTCAAAAGCCATCGCGATAATAAAACCAATCCAGGAATCAAAACAATGACATGCGCCGGAATGTTCCGGGAAAGGAAGCAGGATGTCTTTTAGTTCAGCTTTAAAAGCAATATTATGACCGGAACATGGTACTTTTTTTAAAAAAACATCCAGAGCCTGGCCAGACTCTAACTTCTGCTGTTCTCTATTTCCAAATCCTCGTAAACGCCATAAATTAATATCAGAAATATTTAAGTTTGGATCAGTAAGCCAACTGTCACAAAAAACCCCCGCTACATCATTTGAACTCATTAATATTGAGGATATTTTTTCAATTTTATCTCTTTCCCAAAAATCATCTTGATCACAGAGAAATATCAAATCACCTGTTGATTTGGAAATGGCTTTTTCAAAATTCTTATCGATTCCAAGCTTTTTTTCGTTTGAAAAATATTTAACAATATTTGGATATTTTTCAGTGTATTTCTTGATTTGTTTTTCTGTAAGATCATTAGGAGAATCATCACTAATAATAATCTCTTCCGGGAGTTTTGTTTGAGCAAAAATACTCTCAAGTTGTGTTCCGATATATTTCTCCCCTTCATATACCGCAATAACAATACTAGTTTTCACCTATCTGCCTGATAATTATTAATATATCCAATCAAGATAGTCTAAAAAAAGATAAAATCAAACAATTTAATCAAAAAAATAGTAGCAAAAAGAAAACTTGAAACTATAGTTGATTCAATGTTCTATAACCATTAATGGGAAATGGGCTGCAAAAAAACTCTGTATTTCATAATGAAAGAAATACAGAGTTCTAATTACTCGTTATGCGAACCAACCAATCAGCATTCGACTTTCTTTTTGCCGTTAACCGACTGGATAAAATATTTAGGCCTGGCTCGGACATCATCGTAAATTCTGCCGATGTATTCACCAAGCAATCCCATGCCGATCAATTGGAAACCGGAGAAAATAAAGCTGATCGCAAATAGTGTAAAAATCCCCTGAGCGGACCAGGCATCACCATGCATAAATCGTCTAATCAGAATATAAATTCCCAACAAAATACCGCAACATGAAACACCACCCCCCACTATACTCAAGACACGCAGTGGAAAAGTTGTCATGCAAGTCAACAAGTTGAACTGCAGATTGATCAGTTTCCACAGGGAATATTTTGAATCACCAGCAACACGTTCGTTATGAGCCACATCTATCTGAATCGTGTTACGAGCGAAACTGTTACCCAGCACAGGAATAAATGTACTGCGTTCATGACACATAAGCATTGCTTCTACAATATGTTTACGGTAACCGCGCAACATACAGCCATAGTCCGTCATCTTTACTCCAGTCGCTTTCTGGGCCGCCTTGTTAACAACAAACGACGCCGCACGCCGGAACAACGTATCCTGACGGTTTACGCGTTTGGTTCCAACTACATCATTGCCCTGCTCCGCGGCTTCCACAATACGCGGAATTTCTTCCGGCGGATTCTGCAGGTCCGCGTCAAGTGTAATGATCAGGTCGCCTTCGCACTGGGAGAAACCAGCCATGATCGCGGAATGCTGTCCGTAGTTACGGTTGAGCAATACACTGATCAATTTTCCAGGGTTGTCTTCGGAAGCCTTTTTCATCATCTTGACGGAATTATCACTGCTGCCGTCATCAATCAGGATGATCTCATACTTTTTCTTCGTCTTATCACAACTTTCCAGACACCGTTTGATCAGTTCATCTAGCGTCGCTTCTTCGTTATATACCGGAATTACTACGGAAATAAAATCTATTTTATTTGAATTATCATCCATTATCTGCCAATCTCCTGTTCCTTTACTATATGATAAACAGCCATGTTCTTTCTGCTTTTATCTTTTTTTAGTTCATCCCATGGAAAGGTTTTTTCCCATACTAAACTCTCAGCCGCCTTTCCTTTCGGAACCATTTTATTCATTTCCTCTGTATATCGTTCCTGACAGATGATGAGTCCTTTTTTTCCATTGCGTTTTAAAAACGCTGTCATTTTCTCTTTCGCGGTAATGATCTTACCATCTTTCTTTTCGTCGACAAAAACTTCCACCGGCTTATCCAGTTGCGCGTAAAAAATCGTCAAGGCCGATGGCTTACGGAAAAATGCCACTTTTTCAGGTCCGACGCCACGCTTTTTCAATAAGGCGGCAAACTCTTTGGCAAAAGCCCGTTCCGTTCTATAGTGTTCTATCGAACTCGGGAAAATACAAAAGAATGAAAATACCGCTGCCCAGATTGAAAGTAGCAAAGGTGCCCATTTCAGACACTTGTTCTCACGGAACATCCAGCCCATATACTTTTCCGTCTTGTTTCCTTTTGCCAGAATCCAGGGCAACAGAACAATCAATCCCATTACCGTAAGAATGATCTGCCAGACGATGCTGATCTGTAAATCATAAAGCGTTCCAAGCGGCTTCGGCAGCCAGCTATCCATATCAACCGCATAGGATGACAGAATAATTGCCACACGGTAAATCGGAATCGTAAGCAACAGGATCCCACCGCATATAACCGAAACATACTTATAGACCAGGTAGGTCCAGTGTTTCCAGTTTTCCCTGAGCTCTTCAAAAACGAAAACGCCGCAGAAAAGTGAGCAGAACGGTACGATCGGAAGAATATAATACCAGCGTTTTGAACCGGATGCGGTAAACAGCAGCAGAATCAGCAGCATTGCTTCAAGCAGCCACCGATTCTTTGCTTCAAGCTTCTTGTAACGTGGAATCATGGCAATCAGTCCGACTACCAGAAGAATGGTCCACGGTAGCATTAACCGGGGAACATGATAAAGATATGAGAAAAACATCTCATCGTTATGATCATAGGAATGAAACGCGCGAACGATGTTTTCGCGCCACACCAGTTCGAGTCCGGTAAGCTGATTTTGCGGATATTCCCAACCCGCCGGCAACGACGCTTTCGCGGCAATAATGAATGGAACAAAATAGAGTCCGGCGCATATGATTGCAGCGGCAAAAAACGATATTTTAAGATGTTTCTTCCAGTTACTGTTCCTAATAAGATCAGGAATGATAACCAACAGAGGAACTGCAATAGCCGGAAGGCCTTTCGTATGAGCTCCGACAATACAGATAAAGAAAAACAGAAAATACGAAAAGAAACCCGCTTTATCCTTACAATAAAAATACCATGTGACTGCCAATATTATTGCCGACATATTTTCCATATCGGCAGCTCCTTTTCGGCTCCAGAAAACAAATCCCAAAGCGGTAAGGAGTATCCAGGCGGCGAAAATGCCTACCTGACGGTTCCAGAGTTTTTTCCCGAGCATATAAGTAGCCCAGAGTCCGGCCAGACCAGATAGCGCGCTGGGAAGCCGAACAATAAATTCGTTAATTCCTCCGGTAATCAGACCGGGAACAGCAATCAACCAGTACGACAACAATGGTTTGTCAAAATAGATTTCTCCATTGATTGAAGGATGGAACCAATCCCCGCTCAAAAGCATGATGCGGGAAATTTCGGCCCAGCGATCTTCAGACCCCCATAGCATAGTGGTTCCAAGCTCAACAAACATCATTACCGCAGCCAGAACCCAGAAAATAATCAAACTAACTTTAAAATCAACTTTTTCGTTATTCTCAGTCATTGTTAATCACTTTTTTTATTGCGTCTATTACATCATCCTGATCCTGAACCGTCATGTCAGGGAACAGCGGAAGCGAACAGATCCGGTCGGAGTTCCACTCCGTATTGACCAAGCCGCCGGGAGCGACAACCGTATGTTCGCGGTAATACTTCTGACCATGGGCAGCGCGAAAATGCAATCCGGTGCCAATTTTATATTCTTTCAATTTTTCCATGAACTGATCACGTGTCAGATTCGGTAAGTCGACTCTAACAATGAACAGGTGCCATGCATGGGTGAACTCATATCCCTGCGGAAATTCCAACGGCAGGATTCCGGGAATATCTGCCAGCAGTTCCCGGTAACGCAGTGCCAGCTTGGTACGTTTGGCGTTAAAATCATTCAAACGCGCAAGCTGTCCGCGCCCGATGATTGCAGAAATATCCGTCATGTTATATTTAAATCCAGGAGTCAGCACTTCCGCCTGCGGGGCGCGTCCCTGCGTATTACGGTCAAAGGCATCTACTCCGAGTCCGTGAAATTTCAACTGGCGGACCTTATTGAGAAAATCGTTGTCCGGGCCGACTACCATACCGCCTTCTCCGGTAGTAATATTTTTTATTGGATGGAAGGAGTAAACTGCAAGTCCGCGTTGACCGATGTGTTTGCCTTTATATAAAGTGCCAATTGCGTGCGCTGCATCCTCAATCACGGTAATTCCATGTTTGTCGGCAATATCATAGATTCCGTCAAGATCGACCGGTGCCCCAGCATAGTGAACCGGAATAATAGCTTTGGTTTTCGGAGTTACGCATTTTTCGACCGATTCCGGGGTTACCAGCAACGTATCCCGGTCAACATCGGCAAAAACTGGAGTCGCACCTAGAAGCGTTATCAGATTTATGGTTGATACCCAGGTAAGGGACGGCGTGATAACCTCATCACCGAGACCGATTCCCAGGGCCATCAGCACGACATGCATTCCGGCGGTAGCCGAAGCCATGGCGACCGCGTTAGCCGCGCCGGTATATTCGCAGACTTCTTGTTCAAATTTAGCGTTGTTGGGGCCGGTGGTAATCCAGCCGGAACGTAATACATCAGCGACAGCAGCAATCTCATCTTCGCTGATAGACGGTTTGGAAAACGGTAGAAAATCCTGTCTCATAGTTATTCCCGGAAATATAAATAATTAAAAATATGACAATCTGAACTTTAATTCAGATGAAACAATCAATACCCTTCTTAATGAATAAGTAAAGATAAAGCAAATCGATGAAATTTCAAACCGGATTCCACGGCTTATTATTCATTATCCGGTATTTCCGCAGGGCATTGTAATTGAAAATTTTGGAAAGAAGTTTATTATTCTACAGTTCCTTAAATTTATGTCTTCAATATTAACTTTAAATGAGATATCAAAATGGTTAAAGTAATGCAATGCTGGGATGACGGTGTCATTAATGACATTCGTCTGGTTGAACTACTTAAAAAATACAGCGCAAAGGCAACTTTTAACCTCAATCCAGGGCTTCACAATGATGAACGCATTGAGGCAGGATGGGTGAAGGCCGGTTATATCGGCTGGTCACATAAAGGCTATATGTCCGGAAAGATCAGCAAAAAAGAACTGACTGAAATTTATGACGGTTTCAATGTGGCTTCGCATTGCTGGAAACATGAGACTGTCGGAAACGTTTCGGAAGACGAGGTGTTTAAAGCAGCGGTCGATGCGAGAAAATTCCTGGAAGACATGTTCCAGCGTCCCTGTCCGGGCTTTGCCTGGCCCTGTGGACGCTACACGGAAAAACTGGCCGATAAGCTTCTGGCGGAAGGATTTGCTTACGGAAGAACAACGGAGAATTCTTCTCATGTCGGCAAAGGAACCCATCCGCTCATTCTGCATTCCTCATGTCATTTCCAGCATAACGACTTTTATGCAAGATACGAACAGGCGAAACGTGATAACGAAATATTCTATTTCTGGGGACATAGTTACGAAATGCTTGATTCGGAAGGCATGTGGAACCAGCTTGAAATGAAGCTGAAGTTTCTGCAAGATGATCCGGATGCCGTCTGGTACAACCTTGATGAAATCGACTGGCTCGCTCTCAGCAAGGAGCAGCCGAAATAGCGGAAAGATCGTATGGCCAATCCCGGATAAGGAGAATTATCTCTTTATTCGGAAAAAGCATCTTTAGCCAATGAATGGATATGATAATTTTATAAAAAGCCAGAAGACGTCTGAAACCTGTCGTTTTAAGTTCACAACTTATTTACGCGCTGTTTTTCACTAAGTATATATTCGAAAAGTTTGTGAGATCTATCTCCATACACCTTGATTTTAGATGTATCCAGCGGGATCATGACCTTTTGCAATAGAATCCTGTCGTCACCATTGTGAATATGCGGCATAATCCCGGCGAACGACAACCCGGCTTTTTCACACTGTTCAACCAGGTACGGCAAAGCTTTATCTCCTAACGGGAGAAATGCATATACCGCATCTTTCTGTTCTTCCATACACTGATTCAAGCTGGCAATAATATCAGCGACGGTACTCTCTCCTACTTGATTCACAATGATAAACGCTACGTTTAATTCGTCCGGCAGCGGAAATAGCATCACGGAAGAGTCACCGGAAATGGAACAAGTATTTGATTTGCGAAAATCTCTCGGAAGCTGCATCCAGCCGTAAATCTGCTTTATCATCTTTTCATGATGGCTGGGCAGGTATACCGTATGGCTGGAGAAGTCAAATGGAGTATAATGGTTTATGGTAGTCCCTTTTTCCTGTTTTGTAGTCTTGAGTACTTTTGCCTGCATGCCGGAGGCGGCGATCCCCATCAACATACTGCATGGACTTCCTCCCAGATTCTCCTGGACGTTTTTCTGAGAAAAAATATGCGTGGTTACCGAGCAGTCAAATGCTCCTCTATCGCCAGATTCTCTGAGTATTCTCTGGATATCCTGTCCCATTTTTATAGTTAGCCCGGGGCACTTGTATGAAGGATCAACGAAAGCGAGTGCAATTTCCGGAACCTTCAGTTCAGGTTGGTGATATTTCAGGGCAAAATGGCCTACCATATTGCCACTTTCAGGATCATAATAAACAACTGATTTCAATTCACCGGTAGAGTGTTTATGTTTAAGTAGATCAAGATCATACAAAAGATCTTCCTGAGTAAACCCATAGCATCTCCATGCAAGCCTGCATATTTCCGGAAGGTCTTCCTCTGTCGCAATACGCATTACAGCGTTTTTAACCAGCGGTCGTTTTGAACTACGTTTCTGAACCGCTGCCTGCAATAAACCTTCCGGAATCACTCCATACTTGATTTTTTTTGTAAGTCTTGTTTCTTTCCCGTCGCGACCGTGCACAAATAACTCCACCGAGTCCATTCCCTGATGCATCAGCAACATTCCAAGTCCCGGAGCATCCATTCCTTGCAGGCTCTCAGGGGTATACCTGTCCGCCTGTTTAAGGTCAAACGGGATACCGTTTTCACGAATCGAAATCACCAGAGAATCCTCATTAATATAGAATTCAACCGTAATTTTTTCATCCGCACCCGGCCCCCGGGAGAAATGTTTAACCGCATTACTGAATGCCTCTTCCACTGCAACTTCCAGGTAATATCTGTCCATTTTTTCAAATGAAAGTATTTCACCAACCTGAGTGGCCATAGCAACAGCACTGCGTACCATGATGATATTAACCGGAAGTTCTATTGATGATATAAATATTTTGTGTTCTGCAGTAGTATGGTCAGTCATTATTTAGTTCCTTTCACATGTATTTTGACCAGGGGGAGTATGATTATAACGGCAAGAATAATTGCCACTATACATGAATAGATTATTGTATTACCGGATACTTGAAACGAAAGTGCCAGACCGGAAAGAGCCGGCCCGATAAAAAAACCAACATCAACCATTTCAAGCATCAAATTAGTATTAAGGGCACGATATTCCGGAACTGACACGGCATAAACCAACCCATTTAGCATAGGGGTGGCAGCGCCAAAACCTATTCCGTAAATAATTGCTGCAATATAAAACATCAGCCGGGAATCAATGAGACTTATCAGCAGAATTCCTGCCCCAAAGAAAATTAAGCTGATAATGATTAATACAGCTTTATTGTACCTGTCAAACAAATGGCCGAAGCATAACCGGACTGCGATCATCGCGCTTGTCGCAATCGTAAAAAACAGTCCTGGATTTCCGACATTCAGGTTTGCACAGAATGTCTTCAAGAAAAAGAACATCAGAGAATATACCGAAAATAATAACCCGTTGCATACCAGCAAACTCAAAATACGGGGATTCTTAAGGTTGCGCAATAGACTGCCGGGAGGTAGCATGCTGTTGCTACGTGAATGTTCATTCCCCTTTCTCCTGCTTATATGCTTGTTTAGTGGTATCAATAAGACGGCAGCAGGAAGCATAAGCAGAGCTGTTGCAGAATATATATGATCTTGAGGTACATTTGCAAAGAAAGCTTCAACAACATATGGAATTACTGCATAGGGCAGTAAAGTGGATATGGAGATAATCCCGAATCCCTGACCGCTTCTGGATAAAGGCATAAATACAACCAGCAAGGCTACAGATGATGACACCAGTGTCACATAAGCACACCCGTGAAACATCCTGAGCAGTATCATTGCCGCCAATGAATGGGCCAGAGGATACAGGAGTAACGATACTATTGTCAGAAACAATCCGACGGCAACTCCCCTGATCGCGTTTTCCGGTGTCAATTTTGTGCTGATAAATGGACGGATAGCAAGCGCACTTGCAGAAAGTAATCCGATCAATACCCCGTTCCATTCCAATGGAATAGGAAGAGTTTTCAGATAATTATAGAAACTGAAAAAAACGGCCAGATTACAAAAGGAAAAAAGCACCAGTATGTTTAAGGAGACAAAGCCAAAATTGCAAAGTCTATCATTTTTATCTACTTTACTGCTCATAGTAGCATATTTTACAGCCTTATACGCATTATTTTACAGTGATTACAAAGTCTATCAATTTAGTTTAATTTAGCATAATTTTAACATAAATCTAACATTCCAACAGTAAAAGACCTGTAAATTAAATTAATGTAAGAAGTTTAATGATTATGACATATGGGGGCGTTTTTAAGAAACAATTCAAAATGAAGACTTTAAGGAAATTTTAGAATCGCAGGCTTAGTTATTTTAAGCAATTAAACTAATGTAGTTTTATTTTGGACAGGATTGTTTTGAATACTATTTTTCTTTCGGCTTGGATTCTGTTTTATAATAATCCCTTAGGCCGATATGGTTTGTCTTAGAAGTATTCGCCCTCTTTGCAATACTGCGGAAATTTATTGTAAATATTCCACTTACAAGCTTTTCGGAAATAATATCAAGCTCGGGAAGATAACCTTTCGGATCTTTTTTACCAGAAACAATTTTTCGGATATTTCCAATCAGCCATGCACGACATTCAAAGGGTTTTCCATTCACTCTGACCGAAACAGATCCCTTGCGGGTTGTCTTGTCCCATTCCGGATGAAAGTCCACGGGGGTAAATTTTTCAGCAAGAGAACTGGAACGCTTAACGCCCTCAAATTTCACAACCGCATCCTGAATGGAAAGCACGATATCATTCAAATGGCCGTTAAATTCAATTTCACTGTCTTTTTCAAGCATCAGATCAACCAGATAAAAAGTCCTGCCGCCACTATAGACAAAAGCATATCGATAACCATAGTTCCTACCATATTTAATCATATCCTTTTGACGCACAACCTGTACGCAATCAAACATGCAGGATTTGCGAATTGCCTGCATCATCATGCCGTAGTTAAACTTGTGTCGTTTTATCCCAAAAGCGATTTCCCGGGCGGTTACTTCTGATTCCGGCGGACAAAATGGCGGTTTGGCCAGAATGTCGTCGGAAGGAATATGTACCATTATTGATCCACCAAAATAGTGGCCTGGTTTGATTTCCGCGAGCTGTTCTCCTAGACCTTTCTTAATGAAATCCATGGCCTCTTTTTCTGTATCGAATTCATGTCCACTGACATAAAATGTGGTCGAATTACAACCTGCAAACAGAAAAGTCATTACCAGAAGAAGTCCCGGAATAATAATTTTATTCATAACACAATCCCCAATTCATCCCACTATTTATTCTGACGCCTTCAATTTTTCCAGCAATGTCGCAGGATTCACAATTCCGGATTTGACGCTGACCACGGCTTCATGGGTGCGCAGTCTGGACGATATACTTTTCAGCAGGTCAAGATACAAATTCGTATCATTTCCATCCGCAACCAGCAACACAATAACCTCTACCGGATCGCCGTCGATACTTTCATAATCGTTTATTCCATCTTCACTGACTCCCAGCAGCGCGATAGGATCTCCGAAATTCGTCAGACGGATATGCGGTATGGCCAGACCATGTCCAACACCGGTAGAAATCTTATTCTCCCGTTCCCAGACAGCATCTTTCATAATTCCTTCGGGTACCGCACACTGAGTGCAGGCATAACTTATCATTTCATCAAGAGCCTCATGTTTGGTGATACTCTTTATTTTGATGATCCGGTCAACATTTATATATTCTAAAAAATCTGTATTCATTTTAATCAAATAATTGTTTCGTTAATAAGAGGTTCAAATATTTGTTGTCGCAGGGAATATAGCTTTAATATGAATAAAACACAAATGAATTTTCAAACTACTCCGAAGTATCCCTTAAAAAACGCAGGAGAAAAAGCAGAGAACAATAATCTGTATAGGGGTTATGAAAATTTACTTGTTCTTTGATACTATGATCGGCCCCTGAGTCCTGTTTTTTTATCTCTTATGGCTTTTACTTCCGGCAGATTCCATAATTATTTAAGCAGAAAATCCATGTTTTAGATATTTTTTGGAAATTTTATCTTGACAATAATTTTAATCTGATATATAATTTATTCCAAAGTTGATATAACGTTTTATCAAAAGGATAAAAAGTGACTATAAAAGAAAAACGGGTAACCCTGGCGACAATTGCCAAAGAAGCTGGCGTATCGGTCGGAACGGTAGCAAAAGTCTTGTCCGGAGCTGGCGGCAATGCTATCCGAGTTGGAAAAGATACCGGTGAGCGCATACGTCGAATCGCCGCAAGGCGGGATTATCAGCCTAACCACAGTGCCCGAATACTGGTCGGAAAAAGCAGTAATATTATCGGACTGCTGATTGACAGTCAGGCACCGATGAGTACTTTTCGTATTCTGTCGTTTATCGAGAAGCGTTTTTCCTCTATCGGCTACAGGGTGATGATCGCCGAGGCCCACGATGACGTTCAAAGTTTCGCCGAAAGCTGCCGAACGTTGCGGCAATACGGGGTTGAAGGAATTATATCGTTAGCGCATGATTATCCCGGAAACGAGGAGCTGCTGAAAAAACATTTCTCCATGTCCGAAAAAATTGTTTTTGTGGGTCAACCATGTTTCAATACTCCGTATTATGTGGAAATTGATCATCCCTATGCTATTAACCAGGCATTTGACTACCTGGTAAACCAGGGCAGAAAAAAATTCAGCATGGCATATTTCAATAATGGTTCATATGCTGTGGAACAACGTAAAAATGCATTTATACAGGCTGCGGCAAAACATAAAGTACAGGCATTGACCCTGCCGATACCGATTGATGACATTGACCGCAATATTGAAAATATTACGAATTTTACAGTGAAAAACAAATTTGACGTGATTTTTGCACCGGATGATTTTCATGCGATAGCATTACCGGCTGAATTGGGCAAGCATAATCTGAAGGTTCCTGAACAAATTTCAGTAATCGGCAACGACAATGAACCATTTGCCAGGCTGGTATCGCCCAAGCTGACGACCATTGATGAAAATGCCGAAGGCAAAGCAGCAGCAGCCGTAGAAATGTTGTTTCAGATTCTCGCAGGAAAAACACCTGCTGCCAAAGTTATTAGTAACTCGCTGATCATTAGAGAATCAGCATAATATTGTCCACGTGAAAATGTTCACAAATAAATATAAAGGAGCTAAAAATGAAAGAAAAACCATTCACACTTATCGAGCTTTTGGTCGTAATAGCAATAATCGCTATACTGGCGTCTTTACTGTTGCCATCATTATCCCGAGCTCGCGATACGGCCAAACGTATTGCTTGTACCTCCAACCAGAAACAGTGCATGACAGCCATTCAAATGTATCTTGGGGATTCGGATCAAATTTTACCCACTTTAGTATATGAAACTGCAGCCGGGAATTTCTGCGGATGGTTTCACTATGTCAATGGAGCAGGATATCTCTCCAGCACCAAAGTTCCAATTTGCCCATCCCAGAGAAGTTTGCCCAACCCGGATTCGCAAATAAAAGTATGGTCTCATTACGGAGCCAACACTTATGCTTACATGAACGGCATCAAAGGTGATGCCGACGGGGCTGAAAGATATTACATCAAGAAGAATACTCCTACCGGCTACTGGGAAATATATATTAATGGGAAAAAAATTCCGAAAGCATCAGAAATGGTGCTTTTATCCGATACCATTAATGCCTGGGATGTCAAGAATCGCTTTCCAGTAGGATATTTCTGGGCCAACGGTCATTACATTGCTATGCTTCACAGCCGAAAGACCAATGTGGCTTTTTTCGATGGACATTGTGAAGTTTTTGATCGTACTGCATTTACTGATAAGGTTCTAACCACCAATTCATTCACCTATTGACCCCAGCAAACGGAGTAATTACATGAATCATAAGATATTTATCTCTGTCATTGTATTTCTGATTCCGGCAGTATCGATGTTCGCCGGCAACCAGCTTGTTATAGCAGAAAAAGCTGAACCCCAATATAATATCATTGTTCCGGTCAAACCCAGTATACAGGAAACGAACGCGGCAAAAGACTTGAAACATTACCTTGACCTCATTACAGGAGGAAATTTTTCTCTTGTTAAAGAAAACGACCTGAAATCAAAAGATCATGGAATTTATATCGGTAAAACTGCGGCATTTATACATAAATACGCAAAAATCGATCTAAAAAAACTAGGAAATGATGGCATTGCCTTGAAAACGGATCCTTCCGAAAATATCTATCTTAACGGTGGAGTACCGCGCGGTGTATTTTATGCCGTGGCTACATTTCTGGAAGATTACTGCGGCGTGCGCTGGTGGACCAGAAGTGCAGAAACAGTGCCGTCCCGCCCGAACCTGACGGTATCAGTTCCCGACCGTATATATATTCCTCAAATAAAATATCGTGAAACATGGTATAAAGGAGTTAATAGTCGGGAAGGAAGTGTTAAAGACAAGGCAAAATTTTGTATTCACACTAAAAACAATGGACATTTCTGTCATTTGTCGGAAGAGTGGGGCGGAAGTCATACACTTTTAGGCTGGTGCCATACTTTCTTCCAGTTGATCCCGCCGAAAAAATATTTCAAGGATCATCCGGAATGGTTCAGCGAAGTAAACGGAAAAAGGATTAAAAACGGACAGCTCTGTCTTTGCAACGAAGCGATGCGCAAAGAACTGGTAAAGAATGCCATGAAATGGCTGGAGAAAAATCCGAATGCCGATATGATTTCTATCGCCCAGAACGACTCTGCCGGCGAATGTGAATGCCCGGTCTGTAAAGCCCTTAAAGAAAAGGAAGGAGCTTCGTCCGGACCAATCATCAATTTTGTTAATAAGGTGGCAGCAGATATTAACGCAAAATACCCCAATGTTAAAGTTATCACGCTGGCTTACTTGTATTCCCTCAAACCGCCGAAAACGCTTCGTTCCGGTAAAAACGTTATTGTTCAGTTGTGTTCTTATGGCGGAGATTGGGCTAGACCTTTTGACAGTCCGAACAACAAGGAATTCTATGATGCGCTGACTCAATGGTCACGAAAAGCTGACACGCTGGCAGCCTGGATCTATCTCACCGATTTCACAAACATTCTAAATCCTATACCAAATTATTTTTCATTTGGTCGTAACATCAGAATTCTAAGCAAGAACCATGTAAAAATGGTCTTTGCACAGGGAAACTCTTTCGCTCCGCTGGGAGATTTCGATAAAATGAAAACCTGGGTTATTGCTAAGCTGCTGTGGGACCCATCATTGGACAACCGGACTCTTGTTAAAGAATTCATGGATGGCTATTACGGTTCGGCAGGAAAATATCTGTATCAGTGCCTCTGGACAGGAGTTGATGATCTTCATAACCGTCCGGGACGGTTCTATGCTTCCGGTAATCCCTGGCTGAGTCTCAACGGAATCAATAAAGAAACGGAATTGTTTCAGAAAGCCGAAAAAGCAGTGGTCAATAACGCAACATTGCTGGAACGCATAAGACAAGCGCGTTTGAGCCTTGATTTTCAATGGATTCTTGGCTGGAAAGCCTATAAGAGCCTAGCCATAAAACAGCATAAAACATTTAATGGCCCCAGTGATTTAAATGAAGCTTATCGTCAGTTTAAAGAAAACTGCAAACGCTGGAACGTAAAAAATCTAAGTGAAGGCAAACTGACTTTCAGTCTTCTTGACAGCTTTTTTGCGCAAAAAGGACAAATCAAATTACCTGCACCTTATGATAAGATGCTTCAATCAAGAATTGCAGTTGCGCCAGCCAAAACTTTTACCCGCTATGGGACACCGCTGGTTAAAGATGCAGAAGCCGCTAACGGTCTTGCGGCGGCAATGACGGCAAACCATAAAGACTGGGGAATCCAGTTCTGCTATCCCGGATTATGCGGTGTCACCGCCGGCAAATGGCGTTGTCTGGCTTCGGTTCGCGTCGACGCCAAGGCCAATAAAGGCAATGCGGTTGAACTGGGCGTCTACGATTCTTCTGGTAAAAATGTTCCAGTTGTTCCAATCCAACCGATTAAAAAGTTCAAAGACGGTAAATATCATCTGGTTGATATGGGCGTATTCGACTTTACCGGCAACACCAAGATGCTCTATGCGGCTCCATTGAAAAATCCAGACAAAGTGAATAAGATTTATGTTGACCGGTTTATTTTTATTGCCGAACAATAACAGCAGTACATTGCTTCAATCAAAAGTTCCTCCAAGAAGGAGCTGCTCCTTATTTTTCCTCTGTTTTCGGAAGTGAATCATAACGTCATCCGCTGCCCGGATTTTATTTGTCAAACTTGCTAGATAACGTAAATGGTGTATATTACGTGGTTTTGCAAAAATTTAAAATCGGGTGGGGAACCTGATTATATAAAAATTTACACACAGTGGAAGTGGTGACGTAATGAACGATATCATTATCGGTTGTTCGGTGCTGGCAGTGGTTCTCATGATTATCGTTTTTCTGGTGGTCTGGAGTGTAAGAATCATTAATCGGCTCGGACGCGGCGGGGAGAAAACTGTTCGTCAGATCGTAAAGGCGGGCAAAGATGGGAAATAATATTGAGAATGTTCATTCCGAGCTGTCGCGCGACTTGAATTTGTTTCATGTCGTTATGATGGGACTTGGAATGATGATCGGAGCCGGGGTATTCCTTGGGATCGGTTCATGTATTGAAATAGTCGGTCCTGGCGGATTGCTGCTGACCTTTGCCATCAACGGAATGATCGCGCTGTTCACTGCCATGAGCTATGCCGAATTATCTTCGGCCATCCCACGAGCCGGAGGAGCCTATAACTTTGCCAGAATCAGTTACGGACGCAGAGTCAGTTTTGTTGCCGGATGGATGGAATGGTTCGCCTCCAGTGTGGCCGGCAGTATGTATGCCGCCACGTTTGCCCTGTATACCATGAAATTCATTCTGGTTACCTGTTTTGGGCTCAACTTGCCTCCTCTCGCAACCGATATTATTAACCGTGGTGTTGCTGTTATGGCGGCGCTGCTCTTCATTTACATCAACTATCGTGGAACCAGTGAAACTGGTAAGATCGGTGCACTGGTCACGCTTGGACAGACCACCTTTATGCTGCTGATCGGTATCGGCGGATTGTTTGTCGTACTGTTTCATCCGGAAAGAATGGCCAACTTTGCCGATTTTATGCCAAAAGGCTGGTTGAAGCTGCCGGTCGCAATGGGTGCGATCTATGTGGCATTCGAAGGGTATGAGGTAATTGCCCAGGCCGGTGATGAAGTAAAAAATCCCAAAATCAATCTACCGAAAGCCATGCTTTATTCGGTTCTGGTAGTCACGTTCACTTATGTTCTGGTGGCTTTTTCATCAATTATTGCGGTTAATGCCAATGCTCCGGACCTCAACGGCCAGCCAGCATGGGCATGGATCGGCAGCTACGGCGCCGAAGGTTTCCAGGCCGCGGTCGGACGTATGATGCCATTCGCCAACCTGCTGTTGACTCTTGCTGTGATTTTCTCCAGTACCTCGGCTCTTAATGCCACGATTTACTCTGGAACCCGTGCGTCATACGCCTTGGGCCGCGACGGTATGCTGCCGAAGTTTTTCGAAAGTATTTCCAAACGTAATACACCATTCGGAGCGCTAATCGTAACCGGTGGAATTGTCATAACTATGGCGGCGTTGCTGCCGGTCATGAAAGTCGCGGCCAGCGCCAGTTTGCTGTTCTTGATCCTGTTTTTTATGGTAAATCTTTGCGTTATCAAAGTTCGCCGTACTATGAGTGACGAACTCACTTACGGCTATCTTATGCCGTTGTTCCCGTTTATTCCGATTTTTGCGATTATCTGCCAGGTTATTCTGGTTATGTTCATGCACGAATTCAGTATGATGGCGGTTGCTCTGGGAGCTGCAATTGTTATCATGGGTTTTCTGATGTTTCAGTTCTACGGTAAAGCTCATGCCAAATCCACTCCCGATGAAATCCTGGTTTTCGAGGAAGAAACCGAACATGAAGTTTCCGAGGGCAATAAAGTCATGATGGCGGTTGCCAATCCTGCCAACGCTCTGGCAATGGTGAAAAACACTTATCGGCTCTGCGAGCGTCAGGATGCCTCTGTGGAACTGATCCATATGGTACCTGTTCCAGAAGCCGTCACCCTGAGTGATTCGGAACCCTATAAGCTGGAAGGTAAAGAAGGCATTATCGAAACAATCCTGTATCTCAGCGGACGTTTTAAGGTGAATACCACCCTTCGTTACTGTCGTAACATTGCCCGTGGTATCGTCAGTGCGGTGCGGGAAAAGCGGATCGATATGTTGGTCATGGGCTGGCATGGCGGTCGTTCCAAGACCAGTCATTTTGCCCTGGGCAGCACCATTGATCCAATTATTGAACGTGCCGCCTGTGATGTCGTCATTATGAAAAATTGCGACAGTCGTCCATGCAAAAAAATTCTGATACCAGTTGCCGGCGGACCTAACAGCAGCCTTGCGTTGCGCGTTGCCGATATGGTTGCCGACAAAGATGTGGAACTGACTGTATTTAGTGTTGTAACTCGACGCATGAACTTCGATCCTTCTGCGATCATTTCAAAAGAACTCGATAATATCAAGACTCCTACGGAGCAGATTACGCACAAAAGCGTAGTTTCCGAAAACGTTGAAGAGGCAATCCTCAAGGAAGCGGAGAACTATGATATGATGGTAATTGGTGCGACCCGCAGTTCGCACATTTTCCAGGCGAGCCTGCCGGAATCAATAGCGTCGAAATGCGACAAACCAATCATCATGGTCAGTGCCAGACGTAGAAAAATCTTCGGCAAAAGGCGATAGCAGGTCTCCAGACCTGCACCAAAGTAATGTTCCAAACTCCAGTCGTTTTACTCCTTCCGGGAACATAAAGAGCCATTACTTTGCTGTCCGTCGTGCAAACCGAAGCGTATTCGAGGTTTAGAGCATAGAGCAAAAGTCTTGCTGCTGATATCAAACTTTCTTTGTAAAAAGAAAAACAGCAATTATATTTTAGTTAATAAATGGCTTAATAATATAGGGGGGAAGTTGCATGAAATGTTTTCTTAGATTGTTTGTGGTCTTATTGGCTATTTCCTGCGGTCAACTTCAGGCGGATGAAGCAACACAAAAGGCCAATGAAATCTGGACACCCAATGGCACAATTACGATTAAAGCTGCAGGAAAATGGGGAGATGAAGCATCTGGAGTTTCCTGTCGTATCACAACAGACAAAAACGAATACCATATCGGCGAACCTGTCTTCATCCTGGTTGAAATAAAAAACAATACTTCCGACGTAATCTCCATTGGCGTTGAACCAATGGTTAAAGTTCGGAACTTCAGCCCTTGCCGTCAACCGTTTCGCCTGCAAACAGTCTTTTTTCAGCGATACAAAGGACGTCTGGGATTTTTTTCCACAGTAGAGCAATCGTTTCCTCCCGGCAAGGCCTGGGATAAGGCTCAAACGATTCGTATTAACCCCGGAGAAATTTATTCCCAAATAACAATCCGGGCTCCTTGGGGAATGACTTTATCTGCTTCTCCATCAAAGGCCCAATTGGGCGCGATGTCACTAGAGGCAACCTACATGCAGCATGCCACAAAAGACTCAAAGAGAATAAATGCAAAATCAAACCTGATTCAGTTTGTCGTACTACCGAAAAATGAAACGCTGATTGATAAAAATATTAAAGCCGGAATACAAAAAGCAATTGAAGCTTTGAAACGCAAAGATTATAAATCTGCTGAAGAGGCATTGACTTATGTAATGATTTTAAAGCCTCGTTACGCTGAAGCTTGTATTATGTTGGGGAGGGCGCGCTTCAAGCAGAGAAAAAAAGAAATGGCCAAATTTACCCTTGAATTTGCGTTGGGAATTTATCGAAATAAAGTAAAAAAATCTCCGAAAGATTGGAACTCATTGTTTCAACAAGCATTTGTTCTGATGTTGCTTAAGCGTCCGGAAAAGGCAAAGAAGATTCTCGAACAAGGACGAAAGCAATTTCCCGGACACGCCCAGTTCAAAATTGCTCCAACAGAGCTGCAAAAAGCGGCACAAAATTTTCTGGGCTCGAAGTAAATATCTTTTTGCATTTTGAAGAGGAGAAAATGCATGTTCGATAAAACTAAAAAAGTAATTTCATCATGGCAGCAACGTATTAATGTCTATGCAATTTATATTTTGTGGCTTTTATACTTTGCTTTCTTCTCTTGGACCGGCAAAGGTTTCTTTTTTCGTCCATTGCTGTTTATTTTCTCAGGACGGTTTTTTAAGCAGATATTTTCCGGCTATTATTCCAGGCCCTTTCGTATTGTTCACGCCGGCAGCGCCATGGACCAGCCGACAATTGGAAAATTCATTATACTGTTCATTTTCTTATCCGTTGTATCGCTTGTAGTTTGTATCATTATCAGATTATCTACTGACATGGCTGACCGAAAAAAACGTCTGGCATTCTCAATTCCGTTTATTTTGGCTGTAATATGTGTCATTTCGTTTCTAACTGTTCCGGCAAGCCTGCTTTATCATTATATCCACAGCATGGGATTCACTCCCAAACGAACACAGGGAATCATCTTTTGTATAATGAGCCTGCTAACATGGCTAGGAATTGCAGTGCTTATGCTTAGACATCCCGTTAAAAAGAAAATTGACAAGGAAAATCACAATCATGATTCATAAACTCATTTTATCGGTACTGTCGTTCATGTTCATTACAACGAGTTTTTTTGCCCAAAATACCAATGAAGCCCAAAAACACAAAATTGTTGAGCTTGAAGGTGTGCTTCTTTGGCATAAATGGGGAGCCTGCCTGTATAAAGACGATGGTATTAACAGCACACAGATTCTGGCGGTAACAGATTATGTATCTCATATTGATCCAGGGAAAAAGGTCCGGATTTCCGGCTACTTCCAATACAGGGAACAAATACCGAATAATTCTTTACTTCCTGCACAGCAAGGACCAGAGAAAAATTTTGTTATTAACAAAATCCTGAAAATTTCCGAATCTCAATATGAACGGGATATGGTACGCTTAAAGAAAATTTGCGGCAAAGTAAAATTCAGATCTCTTGAGCTTGACGAATTTCAAGTAAATCCCCTTCTAGCTATAATAAATCAGAAATACCCTTCCAAAATTATTCGCGCTAAAATGTCTGTCACAGAACAAAGTTCTTTAACAATCACGATGGTAGTAAGTGATATTTACGCATATGATGTGATCCGGTATATAGCCAGGGCCGGTAATTTCGACATAACATTCGATAATAATATGGTTATTCTTTCGACTAGAGCCCAAAAACAGCCAAACAGCAGCAAATGATTATTATAAGCATCAGTATTGTTATTATTTTAATTCCAGCTATTTTGGTTTTTCGAACGAAAAAATTTATGTTGAACCTTTTTATTAGTTGGGGGCATCTCCTCTTGAGATTAATTGGAGCGCCGGAGAAAGGAAGAAAGAAGCTTGCTCTTCTTAAATTCAAATGCTAATGTAAATACAAGGTTTTTAGTAAATATGCCATTTACACAAAATTAATTACTCAGCCAATAGAACTGGTTCAAAAAATAAAATGGGAAGAAGCGAAACACCCATTTTTTCTGAAAGCAGCCCTGAAACCTTTGCGTTTTGGTGCTGATATGAAAGAAATCCCGGTTTTCTGGAGTACACGTACAGAAGGTGAATCTCAAAACTCATTTTTCAAGAATTTCGCGTACTTTAAAACCACTTATAAAATCAGATTCATGAGTAAAAATAAAATATTAAAAGATACATAAATTTTAGTTTACTAAAATAATTAAATAACGTGCCAAAAGTTGTGATGGAAATATGTAGTAACCATCATAAAACAGAAAGTTAAAATAAATGGCATAATGAACTTTTACCACTAGGAGCAACAGAAATGAAATTTTTTCAAACAATAAAAAACTCACTAAAAAAAGTATTGCCGTCACCGGCTCAATCTGTAAATAAAATGAATGACTCTCTTCATTCGTCTATATATTCGTTGTCTAATGGTTTTCCCCGCCGTTTTCTTCAATTTGAAGTTCATATTACCGAACACTGTAATTTAAACTGTAAATCCTGTGAACATTTTTCTTCTATTGCAAAGCCAGAGTTTGCTAATATTGATGAATATGGAAAAGACTTCTCCCGTTTATCGAAACTATTAAATGGTAAATGTGATAACATCCATATTATGGGTGGAGAACCATTGCTTCATAGAGATATTAACCAGTTTTTCGATATTTCAAGAAAATATTTCCCTGATACCAGACTGGATTTAGTTACTAATGGTATTCTTTTACCTAAAATGGGTGATAGTTTCTGGCAATCTTGCCGAAAAAATAATATCTTTATTCGTCCCACCAAATACCCTATAAAAGTAGATTATGATCAGATAGAGAGTTTGAGCCAACAACACCACGTTCAATTTAAATATTATAATGATGGCCAACGAATGAAAACACTTTGGCACGAACCTTTAGACATAAATGGTTTTCAAGATTATAAACATTCTTTTTTTACTTGCAATAAAGCAAATCGATGTATTTTTTTCTCTCACGGTAAACTGTATACGTGTTTTAAAATTGGTAATATCCACCATTTTAATAACTTTTTTAATACTCAAATACCTGTTACAAATGATGATTATATTGATATTTACAAGGTAGATAATGCAGAGGAGATATTTCAATTTCTTGCTCAACCAGTTCCTTTTTGTCGCTTTTGTGATAATGGTAATATCACTTATAATCATAAATGGGAAAGAACAAATAAAGATATCAAAGAATGGGTATTATGAACATAAAAAAACTTGGAGCCCTGGTGGATGGTGGAGCTATCATCACCAATGACAGCGAATTGGCTGAAAAAGTTTCTGCATTCAAAAATACGACAAAAATGAATTTATTGAGAATGACCATACTATAAACTCATCTACTTCCAGAAGAAAAGCAGACATCGTACATTTGGGAACCACAGCCATTACAGATAATAATATTATCAGAATATCAAGCGAAGAATTTGAGGGATTGAACAACACAGTAAAATCCGGAAATGATCGTTCTCTTCTGGGAACAATATCAGTTCAAGAAATTGAAAATATAATGGAATACAGTAAATCTCCCTTAAATAAAGTTGAAAACTACTTTGAGTTGGATAAGCCTTTATTCTCCTATAAATATCCCAGTATTTATGGAAAACCAAGAAAGCCTACAAAGAACTGTCCACTGAAGACATCCTAATTATTCAGAACTTTTTTCACATGACGTTGCAAGATGAGACCATTAAAGCACTAAATAGACCCCCATTGGACTGAAAGAGTGTTAAGAAAGATTTATTATAAAATTAGAAAATCAAAGCCGGAAATGAAATTAATGCGTTAGTTCAGCTTGAAAGTCACACATCTGAACTTAAATTAATTTCCAGCTAAAAAAAATTAATAAAAAAAAGACTTCATCATGAGGAAGGAAATACTATTTTTATGTATAGTAAAATACTTTTCTTTGATGGACAGATAAATAAGGACTTTTGATGTGTGGAATAGCTGGATATATAAATTTTGATATAGATGATGAATTAATCAGTCGAATGACAGACTGTATTTCTCATCGTGGTCCCAATGACGCTGGCTGGTCTAAAATCTGTGCGGGTCATTATCATGGAATATTTGGACACCGTCGCTTGTCGATTCTTGATTTAACAAAAGCCGGTCATCAACCTATGCGCCGAGGTAAGTGGACTGTTACGTATAACGGAGAGATCTACAATTTTGTCCATATTAAGTCAGAACTTGAATCAAAAGGTTATCTCTTCAATTCCCATTGTGATACAGAAATTTTATGTGCGTCTTTAGAGGAATGGGGACTTGATGCAATCCAAAAATTCAATGGAATGTTTGCTTTTGCGGCATGTGATGGAAATAAAGTTTATTTGGTTCGAGATCGCATTGGAATAAAACCCTTGTTCTATTATCATAATAATGGGGCGTTAGCTTTTGCTTCCGAGCTTCAGTCTCTTGAATGTCTCCCTGGATTTGAAAAGAAAATTAATATTAATGCATTTTATGAGTATATGATTTTTGGCTATATTTCAGCACCTGGGGCAATATACAACAACTGCTATAAAGTTGAACCTGGCCAAATTATCAGCTTTTCCCCTAACGGCTTAGAACAACAATACTACTGGAATCTTGATTTATCTAAAAAAGACAGTTTTACCGGCTCAGAAGAAGATGCATTGGATGAGTTAGATTTCATGGTTAAGGATAGTATAAAAAAGCGGTTGATATCCGATGTCCCAATAGGAACATTCTTATCAGGCGGAATTGACTCTTCTCTTGTATCTGCGATTGCGGCAAAAGAATTCAACAGTACAACAAAAACGTTTTCTATCGGTTTTGAAAATTCAGATTACGATGAATCCAGCTATGCTGAAGAAATTGCCAAATTTTTAGGGACAAATCATAAAACAACCATAATGGCAGAGAAAGATTTATTAAACATATTTCCAGAAATACCGGGAATATGCGGCGAACCTTTTTTTGATAATTCAATATTGCCAACATCATTATTGTCTTCGATTACAAAGGAAAATGTTACAGTAGCTTTGTCTGGAGATGGCGGTGATGAATTTTTTTTCGGCTACCCGGTTTATTCTACAATACAAAAATATCGAAAAATTGAAACTATCCCTTTTTTCATAAGGAAGGCCGCTGCAGAAATATTGAAATGGATGTCTCAAGGAAAACATGGAAATTTACTGGGCTTTCATAACTGCATAGAAGCGTTTATTTCCTATTCAATTTTTCCTCCGAAAGACTTTAAAAGTTGTTTTAACAAACAGCATGATTATACCCCATACGGACAATTCAAATGGATAAAACGACTCATGAGAAATGGTCTCTCAGAAAAAAGTCTGCTTCCCTATTTAGACCAACACTATTATATGGTTGACGACATATTAACAAAAGTTGACAGAGCAAGTATGCATTCTTCTCTCGAGGTACGTGTTCCTCTTCTTGACCATGAACTGGTTGAATTTATTAATACTTTGCCGGACAATATAAAAAGCAAAGAGGGAAGCAATAAATATATTTTGAAAAAATTACTTGCCAAATATGTTCCAGCAAAATTATGGGATCGCCCTAAAAAAGGATTTACATGTCCTTATGCTTATTGGTTAAAAAACGAACTCAAAGACAGTTTTCAAGAATTAGTTCTTACTGGAGAAAATCCCTTTATTAACAAATCATTTATAAAAAAATTATGGACGAACGATAGTGATGATAATCTCAAAAATCATAATATTTTATGGGCCGTATTATTGTTTGAACAATGGCGAAAACAAAAAAACGCATATTTTTAATATCAGGTTATAACATATTAATTGAAATTTGTTTTTTCCTAATTAAATGGAATTGTATTGTAATAGCAAAGGAAAATAAATGAAAGTTTCCGCAGTCATTGTTACTTATAATAGATTAGAACTTCTGAAGCGTTGTGTTGCCGCCGTTCAAGCTCAAACTTATAATATTAACAAATTGTATGTAATAAATAATGGTTCCACGGATGGAACTGAAACCTGGCTTAATCAACGAGATAAAATATTAGCAATTCATCAGGAAAACCTGGGAGGAGCCGGTGGGTTTCATAATGGAATAAAGAAAGCTTCCGAAGATGGAGCTGACTGGATATGGTGCATGGATGATGATGGATATCCAGAAAAAGACGCTCTTGAGCAACTGATGAAGACTCCAAACTGGGGCCCCTGTATAAAGAACTCTTTGGTTCTGGACATAAATAATCATAACGAATTAGCCTGGGAGCTTCCTCCTTATAGTTTTTCATACTCAAAAATTGATCAGGAATATATTATAAATTATATCCATCCATTCAACGGTACACTGATAGCCGCTGAAGTTGTTCGCCAAATAGGTCTTCCGTTAAAAGAGCTGTTTATCTGGGGAGATGAGGTGGAATATATTACAAGAGCTTTTGTTCAGCTCATTCCACTAGTTACTGTAGTCAAAAGTATTTTCTATCATAAAAAAGGAGTTTTTTCTTATGATAAAGAATGGGAAAATTTAGGTGCTATTTTTTATTTCTTTAGAAATTCAAGATTTTTATATGTTACAAAAAATGGTTCTGTTCGAGGAAATGAATATTACCTGAAAGATTTTTTTAAACATTTAAAAACAATTATCATTCATCAAAAGAAAAAGAAACTAAAAAAAATATTCATTTTACTTCATGCGTACGCTTCATCGTTCTACCTGGGCTTAAAATGTCATAAAAGTAGATAATGAGGCTATTTAGCTGGAGTAAATATTTTAGATTGTAAGAGCTGTATAAAAAACAGTTTATTTCAGTAATTTATCAAACAACAACTTTAGCAGTACTCCAAATTTTGTCCTGATTATAGTTTTAGCTCTACCCAATGGAGTACTTGCTGCTTCATCTTCAACAAGACTTTTATGCTCTTTAAATTTGTAGTCTTTGTACAAAAAACGAGGCCCTTCTTCTACAGATGGATATAATGGTTCAGGGGTATACTTATTGCGCCATAGTACATACATCAGCGACAGTTGATCTCTATAGGAAAAATGTTTAACCCACCACCACCAGTCGTTCATAATCTGATTAACATCTGGAGATTTATGACTTCTAAAGATTATATTGTTTTCAAATAATCCATAATTGACAGGAAAACCACACAAACAAAATATTAATATCTGTAAGAAAATTTTATGAAGTTTTCCCCTATTGCATATAATACATGAAAGAGATTCATCATATAAGCAATCTCTTTGCGGGTGAAGAACTGTTGCATATTTTACACCTTTACCAATACATTCAGTTATCCTATCAAGAAGATCATCACTTTTGACTATGATATTAGCGTCAATGTATAAAGAAAAGTCATATTCAGGAAATAATTTATGAGGGAAAAATTTAACATACCTTGACTTTTTTAGAGAACTGGCATTTTGATATTCTTCAATCATCAAATCATTTATTAACCTTACTTGCCATTTTCCTGTTGAAGGAATTTCTCTATCTGACAAACAAATATAATCAATATTATCGTAATAAACTTCATAATTCGGAAGATTATCATAATTGTTATATATACAGGTATATATTAAAACCTTATTTTTCATAAGTTATTTCTGGCTCTTTATTACAATTCGAGGAGCAATAATTTCTACCAAACAATATAGGTATATTGTATAATTGCAATTAATCGTGCTGAATATATTACTCAAATACATTATTCTGTGTGCTTTGTCCTCAGAAATATGCATCTGGATAGCATTATCCTGAATGACAATAGGAACATCTTCATGTGTGGGGGGGGGAAGGTCACGGCAACGCAGGATAAATTGCCCAGATGTGGTGAGATGGAAAATCGTTTCCAGCCATCGTCCAAATTGCCGGGCTGGAGGCGGAAGTCGATACCGTACTGGTTCTCAGCAGAGATGATCGACAGCTTCGCCTATCGTCCGAAATACGTCCTGAGCGGTCTCGCCGAACTGGTGGAAAAACTAAAAAGTGAAGCATGAAAAAAATAGTTTCAAATCTCAAGGTGCAAAACCAAACGTCATTTTCGCAGTAATGCTGATCGGTTAGCCGAAATCCCCTTTCCCGCCTATTCTTCGCTGTAAGAGGCGAAGAAGATGGTGTTTTCGAGCTCGTGGAGAAAATTTACGTTACGGATTACACAACTCTCATAGCCTTTTAACGTAATCGGCGAGACATTTAGTATTCCGGTTATACCGCGCGCGATAAGATACTCCGCCATATCACCCGCTGATGTTTCCGGTACCGCCATAATCGCGGTCTTCACATTATGCCCCTTGATATATACTTCAAGACGTGAAATATCGTAAATCGGAATGGCTGCCTTTGCATTGTGAAGTTCCGGATTGGAATCGAATCCGGCAATGATGCGAATTCCTTCACCGGCAAAAGCATTGTATTCCATCAGAGCGCGTCCCATGCCGCCGCAACCGACAACGATCACCGGCTCCACGCGATCTTTATGCAGGATTTTATTCAATCTTTCAATCAATTCTTCAACGGCATAACCACTCTTACGGTTTCCGGTCAAGTTGAAATCGGAAAAATCTTTACGCACCAGCGCGGGAGAAATATCAAGCGCCCCCGCCAGATGATCCGAAAATATCTTAACGAAACCGAGAGATTTCAGTTTGCACAGAATTCGGCGATACTCCGACAAACGCATAATGGTGTTTTTACAAGGCATAATAACCTCTCTTTTCGTACTTTATACGATACCAGAACAATCCGCTATCGACAGGTTTATTGTTATTTTACTGATATAAACAGGTTAAGCTAACTGAGTATTTAATTATTCAACATAAAACCGTATTTTTCAAGCCTTTTTTACGTTTTTTGTGATTTTTATTGCAATTTAACATTGATTTTTATCCAAAACCCATTATTTTTGTTAAATATATGATAAATATAAAAATATCGATAAAATAATATTCAGGAACACTTTTCAAGCTGGCGTTCTGAGTGTAAAATAAGAACTGGGATAAGAGGGACATCCCGCTGTTGTATTTTATACGTAAAGAGAGAAGAAAAAGAACGCAAGGGGCAAAGAAGTATGGGTAGAAAAAAAGTACAGAAGCTGCCTTCGATCAAACGGCTTCCGCAGTATTTGCAGGAGCTGAAGATGTTCAGGAAGGAAGGCATGCAGGTAGTATCGACCACACAGTTGGCCAGACGTCTGCATCTTGAACCGATTGTGGTCAGAAAAGACTTGGAGATCACTGGGGCAAGTGGATCTCCCGGCGTCGGCTACCGGCTGGAAAAACTTATTGATGACATTGAAGGCTATCTCGGCTGGAACAACACTTCAGACATCTTTCTGGTTGGTGCAGGATCACTGGGAACCGCGTTAATGGGCTACAAAGGATTCCTTGACTACGGCCTGAACATTGTAGCGGCCTTCGACAATGATCCGTCACGGATCGGAACAACCATTCACGAAAAACCGGTATTCAGTATGGATGCGTTCGCCAATCTGGCGGAACGGATGAAAATTCACATGGCAATTCTTTGTGTTCCACAGGAACACGCTCAGGCAACTGCTGAAATAATGGTTTCCGGCGGCATCAGAGCAATATGGAACTTTACGAATGAACCACTGCATCTCCCGGACAGTGTAGTATTACAACGAGTCAATCTGGCAGGAGAACTTGCGGTACTTTCTGTAAAACTGACGGAAAAATTGAAAGAGGACTAGGAAGCTTAACGAAGTATATATAACAATATGAGGTGGTCGAGTGGAAAACCGGATAGTCATTTGTATGGGCAGTTCATGCTTCGCCAGAGGCAACGAAAAAAATTTACGGCTGATCGAGGAGTATCTGGATAATCACCGGCTTGAAGCGGACATCAAGTTGTCGGGCAGTTGCTGTGAAGGCAAATGTTCACAAGGTCCGAACATTATAATAAACGACGAGTGTTTTCACGGCGTCGACCAGGAAATCCTGATCGACCTGTTGAACAATAAGATAATTAAAAAATCGTCTGATGGACGATGTTGACGCCTGCGGGTAACGCAGGAAAACAAATACTGATTAAGTGATAAGTTTTTAAGCTTGTAAGTTTGAAGTAATTAAACTTAAGCAAAAACGAAAAGTGTTGACTTTTCTCACTTAACGAAAAATAATATGGAATAATGGACACTATGAACCACAGTTATCCGGTATATACGGTTGAAACCGAATGTCAGGACTGCTACAAATGCGTACGGCACTGTCCCGTCAAGGCCATCAAGGTCAAAGACGGACACGCCACCGTAGTACCTGAACTTTGCGTTGCATGCGGACACTGTGTAGAGATATGCCCCGCTCATGCCAAACATGTTCGCAATGATCTGCGTAGAGCCCAGCACCTGCTTGAAGATGGAGAAAAGGTTTATGTTTCACTGGCACCGTCATGGGTAAGTGAGTTCAAAAACGTCAAACCAGCCCAGATGATTCATGCCCTGAAAAAGCTTGGCTTTACCGGAATCAGCGAAACAGCGCTTGGAGCACAGGCCGTCTCCGCAGAAGTAGCTGAACAGCTCAATCATATCGACAGAGGCGTGCTAATCTCCTCTGCCTGCCCTACGTCAGTTGATTATATTCGCAAATACATTCCGGAGTTTGCTAAAACCATTACAAAGGTTTTTTCTCCGGTTCTGGCGCACTGCCGTATGCTGAGAGAAAAGTTCGGTGATGACATCAAGGTCGTATTTATCGGCCCTTGTATCTCCAAAAAGAATGAGTCTGACCGCCATCCCGACGTATTGAATCTGGCCCTGACATACCCTGAACTGAAACAGTGGTTGACAACGGAAGGAATCGAACTCGAGACATTAAAGCCCGGCGAGGATGACGTATATACCCCGAATCCGGCCGAAGAAGGCTCTGTTTATCCCGTCGAAGGCGGAATGATCGAAACCATTAAGGCATATCGCGGCGCCAACGACAAAACCCATTACGCAACCCTGACCGGATTGAACAATATTGAACGGGCGTTTGCCGGACTATGGCCCGAAAATGTTGATGTACCGGTATTTATTGAAGTACTGGCCTGCCACGGTGGTTGTGTCCACGGTCCATGTACCGAACACGATTCACCGGGACTGCTGGAAAGACTACGCGTCATTAACAGCGTAAAACTGCCGGACAAGCCGATAGACCGAAGAGTTGGTGTTGACATCAGCGAGCAATTTGAAAAGGACCCGGTGCCGGAAAATACGGTATCCATGCAACACATCAAGGCAGCGTTGCGCCGAATCGGAAAATTCAGCCAGGAAGACGAACTGAACTGCGGCGGATGCGGCTACGACACCTGTAAGAATTTTGCCCGCGCCCTGATCAACGGTAAGGCGGAACCTTCCATGTGTGTATCTTATTTAAGAAAACAGGCACAGAAAAAAGCCAACGCACTGTTACGATGTATACCGTCAGGCGTGGTCATTGTCGACAAGAGCCTGAACATTATCGAATGCAACCGGCGGTTTGCTGAAACATTTGGCGAAGACACGGTTGCTGCTTTCGATGCCTGCCCCGGACTTGCCGGAGCCGACCTGCGCCGAATCATTCCGTTTTCCAAGCTGTTCGAAAGCAGCCTGAAAACCGGCAAAGACATTCGACGCGATTCTTACAAAGTAGATAACCGGTTATTCAATATAACCATTTTTAATATCGAGCCCGACGAGGTTGTCGGCGCGGTTATTTTCGATGTTACCAGCACAGAAATGCACCGTGAACAGATTGCTGCCCGTGCTCGAAAGGTAATTGATAAAAATCTTGAAACAGTACAGGAAATAGCATGTCGACTGGGCGAACACATGGCCGATACGGAGCTGCTGCTGCGCTCAATCGCCGAAGACTACGCCGACGACTCGCTGAAAGATGACGGCTCCGGAGATACGCCGCCGGAGGATAAGTGATGAATGAAGAGAATACCGCACTATTCGTCGACATGGGTTACAACCAGTGCAGAAAGCACGGGGAAATGATTTGCGGCGATGCGGTGGCGTTTGAACGTTTTCCGGAAGAAGAACGTTTTATCGCAGTGCTGTCCGATGGACTCGGCAGCGGCGTAAAAGCGAATATTCTGGCGTCGATGACGACCACGATGGCAATGAAATTTATTGCTGGCGACCAGGATATCCTACATTCAGCGGAAATTATTATGGACGCGCTGCCGATCTGTCAGGTACGCAAAATAAGTTACGCGACTTTTACGATTGTCGATACCACGCTTGATGGCAAAACAAGAGTCATTGAGATGGGCAATCCGGAGTTTATTCTGCTGCGTAACGGCGAACGGGTTGATATCCCGTGCCGCCAGCTGGATTCTCCAAAATGGGAAAACCGGACCATGTCAATATATGAGTTTGAGGTTCGGTCCAATGACCGGCTGATTTTCTGTTCTGACGGTATAAGTCAGGCCGGAGTCGGTTCGGAAAAGTATCCGCTGGGATGGCGGGTAAAAGGTTGCTTGAAATATGTAAGAGAACGGGTAGAGACAAACCCGGATATCTCTTCGCATGAGCTGGCGCGCAACATTGTTCGTGAAGCCATCGCCAAAGAACCACATCTGGTGTCTGGTGATGACATGACCTGCTGCGTGATCAATTTCCGGCATCCACGGAAATTGATGCTGTTCACTGGTCCGCCATTCGACCGTGAACGTGACGTGGAATGTGCCGAAATGATGAAGAACTTTAACGGCACCAAGGTTATCTGCGGTGGAACCTCAGCAGAAATCATGTCACGTGAACTCGGCAAGCCGCTGGAAATGGATTTGAAGACCGTCGGTCATGAACTGCCGCCGATCTCCAAGATGGAAGGAGTCGACCTGATAACTGAAGGTATCTTCACATTAACGAAGACCGCCCAGTATCTGGAAAAAAGGTCCGAAGCCAACCTGCACGATCCAGCAGGACAGTTAATGAACATTTTGTTGGGCTGCGATATGATTGAATTCGTGGTGGGAACCCGGATTAACGAGGCGCATCAGGACCCGAACCTGCCGGTGGACCTGGAAATACGCCGTAATATCGTCAAGCGAATCTCGGAAGTACTGAAAAATAAATATGTAAAAGATGTAAACATAAAATTCGTATAGTTTTAAGTCGCATGCGTTTTTACGCATAAAGCATCAAAACAATATATAAAAAACAAAGTCGTACATAAGCGGTAATAACGTCGTCCCGCAGTACGAACAATTTTAAAATTTGAAATCGACTAATTATTAACAAAGAGGAAGTTTTTCAAAATGCAGAAAGCACTGGAAACAACCGAAGCAATGGTCAAACACCTGGAAGCGGTAAACCGCATCCTGGAAAAGCATCAGTTTGACGAAGCAAAACTCATTCCTATTCTTCAGCAAGTACAGGAAGAGTACAAATATCTGTCAAAAGACATCATCAGCTATGTGGCAACTTCGCTGGACATTCCGCCTGCGCAGGTCTACGGCGTGGCAACCTTCTACGCCCACTTCGCACTGGAACCAAAAGGCAAGTACATTTTCAGACTCTGTGACGGTACCGCCTGTCACGTGAAGAAGTCGCACAGCATTCTGAATGCTCTCTACGACAAACTCAAACTCAGCCAGGAAAAGTCCACTACCGACGACATGCTGATCACGGTTGAAACCGTAAGCTGTCTTGGAGCCTGTGGTCTGGCTCCGGTAATGGTGGTCAATGACAATGTCTATGGCCAGGTCACCCCGGAACGCGCCTGTGCTCTCGTTGATGAGATTCTGGCAGAGGAAAAGAAGTAATCGTAAATTGGAGGCTGAAATATTATGTGCATCAATCTTGAAGAAATTTCAAAAAAATATACCGATGAAGCAGATAAGCTGAAGCGGCGTATCATTCTGTGTGCCGGAACCGGCTGTGTAGCCAACGGCTCACTGAAAGTTCGCGACGAATTAGTCAAGCAGCTCGAAGCTGCCGGAGAAAAAGCTATAATTGAACTGAGTGGCGAAGACGACCATGAGGACGCTACTCTGGTATCGAAATCAGGCTGTCAGGGATTCTGTCAGATGGGACCTTTGGTCCACATCGAACCGGAAGGCATTCTCTACACCAAAGTTAAACCTGAAGATGTAGCTGAAATCGTTGAAAAAACCCTTATTGGCGGACAGATCATTGATCGTCTGCTTTATGTAAATCCTGTCAGCGGCAAACACTGCAAAGGCGATGATGAAATCGACTTTTACTCACGCCAGAAACGCGTGGTAATGAAAAACTCCCGTATTGAACCGGACTGCATCAGCGAATACATCAGCAGAGGCGGATATGCCGGCGCAGAAAAAGCGGTTAAGGAAATGACTTCTGCCGATGTCTGTGAAGAAATTCTGAAATCCGGCATCCGCGGTCGCGGTGGCGGTGGTTTCCCAACCGGCTTGAAATGGAAATTTACCCTGGCCTCCCAGAATGAAAAGAAATACGTTATCTGTAATGGTGACGAAGGCGACCCGGGAGCATTCATGGACCGTTCCGTAATGGAAGGCAACCCTCATGCCGTCATCGAAGGTATGATGATCGCCGCAAAAGCAATCGGCGGTAACGAAGGTTTTGTTTATGTCCGTGCCGAATATCCGTTGGCCGTAAAACGCATGAAGAACGCAGTAAAAGACGCCGAAGAAATGGGTCTGCTGGGTGACAACCTGTTCGGAACTGATTTCAGTTTCAAAATGAACGTAATGGAAGGTGCCGGAGCGTTTGTATGTGGTGAAGAAACCGCGCTGATCGCTTCGATCGAAGGAAAACGCGGCATGCCGATGCCGAAACCGCCGTTCCCCGCACAGAGCGGACTCTGGGGCAAACCAACCGTAATCAACAACGTTGAAACTCTGGCTTCTATTCCGATCATCATGCTTAAAGGCGCTGATGCTTATAAAGCAGTTGGCCCGGAAAAATCTCCTGGAACTAAAACTTTTGCCCTCACTGGTCACGTGGCCAATACCGGTCTGATCGAAGTTCCGTTCGGCACAACCCTGCGCGAAATCATTTATAACATCGGTGGCGGTGTTACTAATAATAAAGGCGAAGTTACCGGCGAAGATTTCAAATCCGTTCAGATTGGCGGACCGTCAGGCGGTTGTCTGACACCGGAAATGCTTGATCTGGAAATGGACTTCGACTCACTCAAGAGCGTTGGCGCTATGGTTGGTTCCGGTGGTCTGGTGGTAATGAACAACGAAACCTGTATGGTTAAAGTTGCCCGTTTCTTCATGCAGTTCACTCAGAACGAATCCTGCGGTAAATGCGTACCGTGCCGTGAAGGTACCAAGCAGATGCTCGCGCTGCTCGACGACATTATCGATGGCCGCGCCACTCTGGAAACTCTTGATCTGCTCGAACAGACCGCCCGCGCCGTACAGGCCGGTTCCCTCTGCGGACTTGGTAAGACCGCTCCGAATCCGGTTCTGTCCACGCTGAAATATTTCCGTGAAGAATATGAATCTCACGTGATCGATAAATATTGTCCGACCGGTGAGTGCAAAGCGCTCTGCAAACCGGAAATTCTCGCTGACAAATGTATCGGTTGTACCGCCTGCGCCAGAAAGTGCCCGGTTGGAGCCATCACTGGCGAAAAGAAACAGCCGCATACAATCGATGCCGACAAATGTATCAAGTGCGGAGCTTGTGTTGCCGCATGTCGTTTCGGCGCGATTGTCGGAATTTAACTTGGAACTGGAGGTTTAATATAATGACTGAAGATAAGAAAACATTGACTGTTAACGGTCTTGAAGTAGAAATCGGCGACGAGCGCAATTTGCTCGAACTGATCCGTGGCGTCGGCATTGAAATCCCGACATTCTGCTATCATTCCGAACTTAGTATTTACGGCGCCTGCCGTTTGTGTATCGTGGAAGTGGAAGGCCGCGGCATCATGGCTTCCTGCTCCACCAAACCTGAAGCCGGTATGGTAATCCACACCGACACCAAACAGATCCGCGAAATCCGTAAGATCAACGTGGAACTGCTTCTGGCTAACCATGACCGCGAATGCCCAACCTGCGTAAGAAGTTCAAACTGTACGCTGCAGGACTTGGCCCGTCGTCTTGGTGTTGAAGAAGTCAGATACAAACAGCTGGTTGATAAAGAGCCGAAAGATGACTCTTCTCCATCAATTCAGCGCGACCCGAACAAGTGCGTACTCTGTGGTGACTGTGTTCGCGTATGTAAAGAAATCCAGGGAATCGGCGCTATCGACTTCATCAACCGTGGTTCCAAAGCCAAGGTTGCCCCGGCATTCGATCAGAACCTGAACGCCGTTGAATGTGTAAACTGCGGACAGTGCGCAGCAGTCTGCCCGACCGGCGCTATCATTCCGAAACAGGATCGCGATCCAGTATGGAATGCAATCTACGATCCTGAAAAAGTCGTTGTCGCCCAGATCGCTCCGGCGGTTCGCGTGGCTCTTGGTGAATACTTCGGTATTCCGGTTGGCGAAAACACTTCAGGCCGCCTGGTAAACGCTCTGCGTATGATGGGATTCGACCACGTTTACGACACTTGCTTCGCTGCAGATATGACCATCTTCGAAGAAGCTACTGAATTCCTCGAACGCTATACAAAAGGCGAAAAACTGCCATTGTTCACCAGCTGTTGTCCGGCATGGGTAAAATACTGTGAAATCTACTTCCCGGAACTGCTGCCTAACGTATCAAGCTGCCGCAGTCCACAGCAAATGTTCGGTTCAGTTGCTAAGAAAACTCTGCCGACCAAACTCGGAATCAAGCCGGAAAACCTGGTAGTTGTTTCCATTATGCCTTGTACCGCTAAGAAGTACGAAGCCAAGCTGCCGAAATTCCAGACCAAAGGCGTTCAGGATGTCGACTTTGTTCTGACTACTGTTGAAGTCGGCAAGATGATCAACTCCATGGGTATCAAGTTCTCTGAACTTCAGCCGTCTGCATATGATATGCCGATGGGCTTCTCTACTGGTGCCGGTGTTATCTTCGGCGCAACTGGTGGTGTTATGGAAGCGGCTCTGCGCTATGTGGTTGAAAAGGTTGAAAACAAACCGCTCGAAAAAGTTGACTTCAAAGCTGTTCGCGGCATGAAAGAACTCAAGGAAGCGACTCTCAACGTTGCCGGCAACGAAGTGAAAGTTGCTGTTGTATACGGTCTGGCAAACGCCAAAAAACTGGCTGAAAAGGTTGTTTCCGGAGAAGCGGATTACGACTTCATCGAAGTCATGGCCTGCCCGGGCGGATGTATTTCCGGTGGCGGTCAGCCAATGACCAGCGATCCCCAGGTTCGTATTGAACGCGCCAAGGGTATCTACGCCGCTGACAAACGCCAGCAGCTCCAGAAATCCCAGGACAACTATATGGTCGAAAGATGCTACGAAAAACATCTGGGTGGTAAGCCCGGTTCACACGAAGCACACGGCCTGCTGCACACTTACTACCAGAACCGCAGCCAGTTGTTCGATGCCAGAGTTCCGGTACTGTCCGGCAAAGCCGCTGACAAGCTGCCGATCACTGTTACCATCTGCGCTACCGAACAGGATTGTCCGGGACAGACCCTGCTTGGCATGATCGTGGATTACGTTAAGAAACAAGGTTTCGCCGACAAAGTGGAAATTGATGCCACCTTTACTTCCAGAAAGGAAAAAGACGGCACCATCTGCGTTACTGTTGGCGATCAAATAGTTGACTACTGCAAGTTCATTAACGCGGTTAATACCGAAGAGCAGTTGTCAAATCACGCTGAGTTTGAAAATATCAAAAAAGCTATTGATTCAGCCTTAGCTTAATACGTAAGGTTCCGCGCTATATCGCCTTGCCCCGGCGTTGCGGAACCACGTTACGATATTATTCAATAACTACAACATACGTTGTCGGCCCCCTCCAATTAGACAACGTATGTACTTCTCTCCGCCGTCGGGTTGCCCAGCCCGACGGCTTTTTTGCCTGATCAGCTTGAAAAACGTATGGAGCCTGCTCTAATACAAATGACTTAAACAATTGTTACACTTAATATAGTAAGGTTTTTACAATGAATTACGATGCTACGTTTTTAACGTTTTCTCTTTATTTACTGTTAATGGTTGCAGTAGGCATTTATTTCTATCGCAAAGCCACGCACCTTGACGATTATCTGCTTGGGGGACGCGGCATGGGGAGCTGGGTAACGGCACTGTCGGCACAGGCCAGTGACATGAGCGGCTGGCTGCTGATGGGACTTCCCGGCGCGGTATTTCTTTACGGCATAAATCAAACGTGGATTGCCGTGGGGCTCGCGCTTGGAACTTTGCTGAACTGGCTACTGGTTTCTCCACGCCTACGCGTTTATACAGAAAAAACCGATTCATTGACACTTTCCACTTTCCTCGGGAAACGGTTCCGCGATCCAACTGGAACATTACGTATCCTTTCCGCTGTGATCACTTTGATTTTCTTTACTATTTATGCATCCTCCGGGCTGGTCGGCGCGGGAAAACTGTTTGAATCCATGTTTGGCATCAACTATAAACTGGCCGTAATCGTCGGTACTGCCGTTATGATATTTTATACCCTGCTCGGCGGTTTTCTGGCAGTGTGCTGGACGGACCTGTTCCAGGGAGCTCTGATGTTCGTTGCGATCATTATTCTTCCAATGGTTGCATGGCACCAACTTGAACCTGGTGCGATAGCTGCCGCATGCGAAACAAAAAATATTTCTATGAGCATCATGCCTGCGGGATCTGCGGGCATGGCAATTCTAACGGTAATCTCTACCATGGCCTGGGGCCTGGGTTATTTCGGTCAGCCCCATATCCTGGTTCGCTTTATGAGTATTAAGTCCGTTCGAGAACTTCCGAAATCAATGACCATCGCGATGATCTGGGTATTGATCTCCCTTACCGGCGCCATTATTATCGGTTTGCTGGCAATTCCCATGTATCACGACCTGCCGAATAGCGGCAATGAAAAAGTATTTATTTATATGATACGCGATTTGTTCAATCCATATATCGGCGGAGTACTCCTGGCCGCGATCCTCGCCGCGATTATGTCGACCATTGACTCACAGCTGCTGGTATCGTCATCAACACTTACTGAAGACTTTTATGCCTTTGTCATTCGCAAAGACGCCAGTGAAAAGGAACAAATGATGGTCAGCCGTCTCGGACTTCTCGCCATCGCGATCATCTCTTGTTCTCTGGCGCTTGACCCGAACAACACCATATTCGGCCTGGTAACTTTCGCCTGGGGCGGATTCGGAGCGGCGTTCGGCCCTGTCGTAATCATGGCGCTGTTTTCGAAAAAGACTTCCTGGCGTTCCGCCTTAGCCGGTATGCTGATTGGAACAGTTGTCCTGTTGTTCTGGTATTTCTCCGGACTGAATAAATACATGTATGAAATCGTTCCCGGTTTTATCGCTAATATCGTCGTAATATTAATCATAAATCATTTCAGCCCGGTCAATGACCCCGAGATTGAAGCAGAGTTCGACGATGTGGTTACTCATGTAAAACACCATGTATTCCAGGGCCCGCATAGCTGATCCATATACAAGACCACTCGTTCCCCCCCTGATAATTGACATTTTTGCAGATTTCAAGTTCAACTTGAAATCTGTAAAAAATCTTCCCCAAATAGATATAAATTTTGCAATTTCAACATGAGACGCTATTTTATATTTGTATTTTATCTTTTACAAATCAAAATAACAAAGATTCCTAAATGAAATATATATTCTTAATCGCTACTTGTTTTACGGTCGTTTTCTTATCTGGATGTAGTTCCTATCCTAATAATGCAACTAAGCCTGAAATATGGAAAGCCAGATACGAGCAGAATATAATTCTTGCTTCCGATGATACAGAAACAACTATGTGGAAAGCAACAAAACATACTCTTTGGGATTTTGGCACCTTACTCTTTGCGGAAATACAGTATGGACGAATAAGAAGAAATTACAGATACTGGCAGCAAGTTATTGATGAATATAATTTTTATCAATCATTTGTTGGAAAAAACAAAGCAAAATTATTTTTGTCTTTTGGCGCTCCTCAACAAATTTATTCCGACACCAATATTGACATACTAATATGGAAAAAAGTATGGATTACAGGAGGAGAAATATATGGAAACATTCAGAATGGCAATGGTTATATAGCTTCCACCCCATATAGACGCAACGAAAGAAATCTTCAGTTTTTCTGCAACAAAGATGGGAAAATTATCTGTTGGAAATCATCAGAACCCAAATTTCTTGAATTAAGAAAAACATCAAATAATTATATTTTGAAAATTTGATACATTATTTTACAAAAACGCGAACGTACCACTCAGTAATGATCTAATCATTTCTCTTCTATTTGCATTGACATTGTCGATTATCTTACTATATTAGTTAGATTAGCTAATTATTAGAATAACTAAATATAAAAAATGACAAAGAAGACAGATCAAAACTGGGAACTGATCCTGGAAACAAGTCGGCTGATGCACGACTTTTGTACAAAAGAACATGATGCCGATCCCCGGATCATTTCGATCGCACAGGGCAGGATTCTGCAATTTTTATTGAATACCAATGACAGTGTTTCCCTGAAGGAACTGGCGGCGGATTTGAACTTGACTCCAGCAACCACCAGTACCACCGTAAATTCCATGGTGAAACAAGGATTGCTCTGTCGAGTCGTTGATGAAAACGATCGACGTGCGGTTAATATCAGCCTAACGAAGAGTGGTCGGCAGATTCAAAAACGACATGAAAAGTTCTTTGTTGAACTGATTGAAAAAACACTTTCAGACATTCCACCGGAACAAAAACAAAACTTCCACGATGTCCTGCAAAGTATACACGATAAATTAAACCATAAATTTGAGAAGTAATAATGCCAGAAGTACAATATAATGAAATACCTGAACACCATAAATTCAGCAAAAAGTATAAGACCTATTTATTCATCTTTCTAGGGGCGCTTGCGGCTTTTGGGCCGCTGGTAACGGATATGTATCTCCCCGCCCTGCCTCAGCTTTCCGGATTTTTCAAGACAACCCCGTCGATGGTGCAGCTGGGCCTTACCGCCAGCCTGGTCGGATTGGCTATCGGACAGCTTATTATCGGTCCTTTGAGCGATAAATACGGACGGCGCTATCCGCTGATGATCTCGCTATGGATTTTTCTGGCGGCAACCATCGGTTGTCTGTTTGCGCCGAACATCGAACTATTTACGCTTTTCAGATTGATTCAGGGCATGGCGGGTTCCGGCGGTATCGTGATTTCCAGGTCGGTCACCACCGATATATTTTCCGGTCATGACCTCGCGAAATCGTTCGCGATCATCGCCGCCGTACAGGGAATAGCTCCCACCACTTCTCCGGTCATTGGAGGCGCAATTTTGCGTTTCTCGAGTTGGCAGGGGATTTTCGCTATTCTGGCCGGAATGGGAGTTGTTCTGATTATCCTCGCATTTCTCCTAAAAGAATCCCTCAAGCCGGAAAATCGGCTCAGGGCTAATTTCTTTGCCACCTTTAAACAATTTGTACCGGTACTGAAAAATCCAGAATTTCGCGATATTATGCTGGTCCAGGCTGTATCGTTTGGAATACTTTTCGGATATATATCGTCATCACCGTTTATTTTTCAGCAGAAATACGGACTTTCTCCACTGGCGTTTTCGATCTGTTTTGCGCTGAATGCCGTCGGACTCGGACTGGGAAATATCGTAACGGCTAAATTCAAAGATACCTGGCAGGGACTAAAACTGGGTGTTATGGGCTGTTTCATACTGTGCATTATTCATTCAACGGTATTATTAACGGTAAATTCCGTTGTTTTATTTGGAGTCACGTTATGGCTTATGCTGGTGTTCCTGGGCATTGTACTGCCAACCTCTATGACCTTGGCGATGGAGTGCGAGAAACAACGGGCCGGAACCGCTTCATCCCTGCTTGGCGCGTTCGGCTTCATGGTCGGCGGCATTGCCTCGCCGCTGGTGGGACTGGGTAATATTATGCATTCAACCGCGATTATTTATCTGGTATCTGTTATCGGTATGGTACTCTGCTTTATAAACGCCCGAAGGAAATAATTTTGAATTTACACTTTCTTCTTATATATTTAGTCTATAATTAGCAGAATGGACCAAATATAAGATGGACTTGGACACTGAAGAACGGGAGCTGCAACCACCAAAGAGTTTTCTGGAACGGGAATATAAATTTATTCTTCTCATCCTGATCATCATTCTGGTGGGAATTGCGGGACTGTATTATTTCCTGACACGAAAAGTAGACAACGGATTGCGGAACGGCTTTAAGAAGGTTGAAACGCTTTCTCGTGAAGTCTTTGCCTTTCATACCCTTCCCGTGAAAAATATTATTCTACTTGTAAAAAACCTCAAAACCCGGGAATCGGAAAAGGTATGTGACCTCCCAGAAGAATATTATTACTGGTTCCGGGAACAGCGGGATTTCATAGGCATTTATGTCAGCGATAACAAGTTTTATTTGCCCAGTTGGAGTCAAAAGGTATTTGTAGGAAACACCGAAACGTTGGAAATTGAACGTACCATTAACCTTGAGCCGTTCAAAATGCAGGGAACATTTTTTCTAGGATTTGTTTATTATCATAATGATGAAATCTGGGTAGCTAACTACAGTGAACCGGATGGACCGGAGCATCCCATATATTTACTGAGTAAGTTCGTAAAAGGAGAATTGAAGGAAACCGATTATTGCTTGGATTATAAAAGCAATATGATGCTGAAAAAACTCAGATCGTCTTCACCATGTTACTTTATGTGCGAAGATGGAATTATTCCGGCTCCTGACTCCTCTCCCGGCACATATGACTATGATAAAAGATTTGGGTGGCTGAAATCATGGTATGAATCCGATTTTAAACATTCGAATTCATATCATCTCGAAAAAGCGAAAAATGCCGGAAAAATTGTCTGGTTCCAGCCGGGTGAAAAAGAAGGAATCCAACTAACCGAAGGCTATAATGCATTCTGGGGCTATGACGGTAATGTTTATTTTGTAAGGAATGGTTCTGAACTCTGGTATTATGATATGACTCGGGAAAAAGTCAGCCGGATATATTCTCCTTCTTCGCCGGATTGGGCGTATCGCCCGAAACTAAGCAGAGACCGGACTTTGCTGGCCTTGCCCTGTAAAACTTGGTCGAGCTTGAATTATATGATTTTTGATCTGAAAAATAAAGAATGTATGGAACTGGGCAACTTACATAATTTCACCTGGACTGATACCCAGGTGAAATAAAATGGCTCCAGATAATTGATTATCAGCTATCGGAAGAAGAAGACGATGAACTTCCAGAACTCTGATTTTGCTTTTGCTGTCTTTTTTGCTGTCTTTTTCTCTGTCTCTTTTGAGCTTTTTGAATTTCGTCAAGTTCTTCTTTACTGAACTTTCCGTCTTTGTTTTTATCAAACTGTTTCTTCAAAGCATCCCGAACTGCTTTAGAGGTGGTATTTATTTCTTTTCTTTCAATAATTCCGTTCTTATTGGTATCAATCTTACTGAAATTAATTTGAGAGCCAGTAGCTGTAGTCGACTTGTCGCATTTTCCTTTACGATAACACTTTCCATTGCCACCACCTTTGCCATTTCCAGCGACACAGATGTTACCGACAAGAAGAATTGCAACAACCGCCAAAGTAGAGTAGTGAGAAATTTTCATTGTGCCTGTCTCCTGATTCATTCCTTTTAACGTCCAGTATTTGCCTCTAGTAACCAATAATATGGTGTAACTCTGTAAAAGTCAACCGAATTACTGGAGGTTGAGTACCGCAGGGATTCCGAAATGTTAACATCAGTCCCGCTGAAAATATAGATAACCCGGTGAAAAAAGAAAATGAAACTGCCCGATAATGACTCAGGCAGTTCCCAGACCTTTATTTATCAGCTTTCGGTAGATGCTTCCGTTAAAACTTCAGTATTCTGTTCCTGCTGTCGTCTGCGTTTACCACGGAACATTCTCATGTGCTCTCTGCGTTTTTTTTGAAGCTCATTTAACTCTTCTTTGCTAAGTTTTCCATCTTCGTCAGTATCAAACTTTTCCTTAAGGGTATCGTTACGTTCTTTTCGTGCCGCATTGAGCTCACTACGTTCAACAACTCCATTATTATTGGTATCTATCTTTTCTTCAGCTTTAGTATTAACCTCTGCACGTTTTTTCAGATAAGCATTTCGTTCTGCCGGTCCGACATAACCATCATGTTTTTTTGACCAGCTTTTGAGCTCTTTGCCATCAACAGATCCATCATCATTCTTATCCGCCTTCTTTTCCCATTTTTTATCTACATCTGATTTTGTCGACAAATAATTTTCGGTCGCCGTTTTACGTTCTTCTGAACTGACTCTGCCGTTTTTATCAGTATCGATTTTACGCTCCCACTTGGTATTAACCCGAGAAGCGGCGAGTACATTTGTTGTTTTGCGCTTTATTGTTTTGGTTTTAGTTTTGGTTTTGATTTTCGTTTTATCCCCTGCTTCGCAAATGTTACTGGCAAAAAGAACCGCAACAAGAACAAGGGGGGAATAGTATATCGTCTTCATGTGTTTGTCTCCTGATTTTTCCTTTCAACTTCCAACGTTGGCCTCTGCAAATCTATACACCCAAAAAGGAAACAATCTTACAATTAGAAAAATCTATATTCTTTTTGTCATCCAAACAGGCAGTGAACGATTTGAATCACAAATCAACAGAATAATGTAGATTTATTAGTGAAAGGCTATCGACACAATAACATTTATCATGTATATTCGAATATTGTAATATTCCGCCGGGGTTAACAATGACGGAGTATTTTCGAGTAGAGATAGGGTGTGATGTTGTTTTGAGGAGAAGTCTGTGCCGATATCAGGAAACAGAAATGAGCATAGAAGGAAACTGATTGTTTTCCTGTCAATACTACTGATTACCGGTTTTGTTATTACCAGTATTGTATATTATTTTTCAGCGCGAGCCACCCTTAATGAAGAAATTCTGAATAATGACCTTCCTCTAACCTCAGATTGCATTAAATCCAGTTTAAATACCTGCAGAACTATTCCATTGTTTGTCACCTCCGAAATGGCTGACAGTTCTCAAGTCAGGAATTTTCTTCTCAATGATAAAGTTAATGTTAATACAATTATCCGGTATCTTGACCTGATACGGATGAAACACAAATTACTGTCATGTTCCTTGTCCTCTGCCCAAAGCAGTCAGCGTTACTGCAGCGGCGGCTCGGCAGGAAAAGTTTATGGAAATATCGAGGAAAGCCTGTGCATGAAACTGAAAGCCCTTGCAGGAACCAGTATGTCAATGCTGAAAGTTGAAAACAGTGGACGACGGATCAGCACAATGGTTTCATGCAGGAAAATATTTGATTCAGCCGGCAATCTGATTGGAATAGCAGAAGCCGAATTTTCTCTGGATGATATAATAAAACGTCTTGAAGAATACCGGAACAAATACAACCGTGATATATATCTGGTAAATACGGATGGAGTGGTAGTACTTCATAACTGTCCTCATTATAACTGCAATATGAAAAACCTCCAACAAATCGCCGGACTTTCCGGACTGACAACTAAGATATTTAAAGCACAAAAAATTCCTTTGACCATTACCAGACGCTCTAAAAATTTTTTCTTTTACAGCCGTTTCATCCCCGAACTTAACTGTTTTATCCTAATCCGGCAATCCTCAAAACAGGCATCGGATAAGATTATGCATGCATTGTGGGTCAATATTCTAGTCTGTATAGTAATAACGGTTATCGCGATCATAACAACTAATATAACCCTGAACATTTATCAGGCTCGAATGGAACGTATATCCATAATTGACCACGAACTAAAAAACATCAATCAAAGCCAGCAGGAAGAGATTAGAAAACAACATAAGTTAATGCTGGAAAACAACCGTAGTTTGAAAAAAGCCCTGGCCGATGTCAAGCAGCTAAGCGGATTACTGCCGATCTGCGCAAACTGTAAAAAAGTACGCGACAGCAAAGGTTACTGGGAACAACTGGAATCTTACATCAGTTCACATTCTTCGGCAGAATTTAGCCACGGACTGTGTCCGGAATGCGCGCAGAAACTCTATCCAAATGTCTTCAAGCAAGATTCCGATTATGATATCCCCTGGACGCCTTCTTCGGAAGATCAGAAAAAAACTCAAGTAGATCGGGGTTATTCCGGCTTTGACAGTAGTGAAGAGACAAAAATCGATTAATTTTCCTCCTCATTAACTAAAAAAATAATGCACCCTAACATTTTTCTAACAATTCAATGTTATTGTTCTTTATTAAGAACGAAAAAATACAACAATTGATCTATCCGGCTGGGATTTATAACCGGAAATGAATATTTATAAAGACAAAACAATAAAAATTAAACGGCCGGAACCCGGCTCGGCTCCCGGTATCCCGTTTTTCACCGGAGTTGAATTCAGTGAAGATACAAAAATCAAGCTGACCAGATATAACGCCGATTTTGCCGACACGGAAGAAATAACCAGTATCATGCAGTTACTGGAATATCAAAATTGCGAAGATGTACTCTGGCTTGATGTTATCGGACTGAATAATATTGAAACCATCAAAGGTCTGGCAGGAATATTTGAACTTCACAATCTGACGGTAGAAGATATCCTTGATGTTTTTCAGCGCTCCAAACTTGACGTTTATTCCAATTATTCGTTTGTAACGCTGAAAGTAATTACCGATCCCAATGAAAATTACTCTAAATTCAACACTCTGCAGCTAAGCACGGTTCTCGGGAAAAATTTTGTTATCACTTTTCAGGAAAAAGACTGCGGACTGTTTAAACATCTGCAAAAACGTATTCTTGAAGATTCCGGCAGAATACGTCAGTCAAACGCCGATTTTCTGCTCTATTCAATCGTTGATACCGTTGTTGACCGCTTTTTTTATGCAATCGACGGCATTAGCGAGGGACTAGAGGAACTGGAGGACACTATGCTGACGAATCCATCGTCTGAAGACGCACGCCGAATCCACCACTATCGTGGTCGTATTCCCGAGCTTCGTCGCGCAGTTCGACCGATCCAGCATATTGTTAATGAACTCAGGCATTCTACAGTACCGCAAGTCAATGAAAACCTGAATATTTTTCTGCGCGATGTCTATGATCACGTGGTACAAATCAACGATACCATTGAAATGCATCGTGATATGATCACTGGTCTGCTTGACTTATACCTTTCAAGTATTAATAATCAAATGAATAAGATAATGCAATATTTATCCATTATCGGAACAATTTTTCTGCCGCTGACATTTATTACCGGCATTTACGGCATGAATTTCGAGTATATGCCTGAATTAAAGTGGCACTGGGGATATTTTGCAATTCTAACTATAATGTTTTTGATAATTGTAATGCAACTTACCGTGTTTAAATTTAAAAAGTGGATATAGTATAATGTTTCGAAGAAAAACTTTTATTATGCATCCGGAGATCAGCTAATGACTAGAAAAAACACACCGCCAATGCCGGTAGGAATTATCGACCTTGGTGCTCATTCAATCAGGCTTGAAATCTTTCAGTTAAATGCCGACCGCAGTTATAAGCCAATTGAAAATCTGTCGCAACCGGTAAATATTGGTCGTGAAGTATTCAGCAAAGGTCTCATATCCGCCAAAAGCACCAACCTGATTTGTTCGATCATGCGGGATTTTGCCGCGAAACTGCGCGAATACGGTGTATCATATTACCGGGCAATCGCCACCAGCGCGGTTCGTGAAGCTCTCAACCGGGAAATATTCATCGACCGGATAAAAAATGCCAGCCGAATCAGAATTGATATACTTGACGTAACCGAGGAGTCAAGACTAGTCTATCTTTCAATCAAAAACAATCTAATTAATAACGGCTGTAAATTCAGCAAAAACAATATTCTGTTTCTTACTCTGGGGACCGGCTCAACTGGCATGGCAATGTCAAGACAGGGACACCTTATCGAATCGGAGGCTTTCGGTTTCGGTTCACTGCGTCTTTACGAAGAACTTGGAGAAAATGAATTTGCCCCTCAGCGTCTTAATGGTATAATGGACTCGTTTGCTTCATCACTTGACCGTCTACTGAACATGCAGCGCGAAGGAAGTGCCAGCAAAGGAAAAAGTCCATTATTCGTCAGCGCCGGTGCCGGCGTCAGGCTGATCGTCAAACTGACCGGAAAAGAACTGGACCAGGATTCCATGGTAAAAATCACCGAAAAAGACCTTGAAAAAGTATCTGAATACTTAAATGGAAAAACGGTTGAAGAACTGGCGGAAAAAATCGGCGAAGTCGATTATCTGGTAAAAAGTGTTGAACCATGTTGTTATCTGTTGCGTCAAATGTGCCGTTTATCCAAAGTTTCCAGTGTATTGATTCCGGCAATCTCGACACGCGAAGCCGTTATTGAGGAAGTAATCCGTGATATCTTCAATGAAAAGGATCCTTTTATTGAAGATATTACATCTGCGGCAATCGCACTTGGAGATAAATACCGTAATGAAACCTCTCATGGCAAAGCGGTAGCCGAAACTTCGATAAAGATATTTGACGCGGTAAAACGCTTTCATAAACTTGATGAACGATATCGCTTACTGCTGTATCTCGCGGGAGTCCTGCATGACATCGGTCGTTTTATTGACAGTAGAAAGCATCACAAGCACTCACATTATATTATTCAGAACAGCCAGATTCCGGGACTTTCCGACAAAGAAGTAAATATTATTGCGCTCATATCCCGATATCATCGTAAAGCCGAACCCAAAACCAATCATAACGAATATATGGCGCTGTCTAATGAAGACAAAGTTATTGTCTGCAAACTGGCCGCGATTATCAGGGTGGCAGATGCCCTTGACCGGGCCCATCAGTTCAAGATGAAAAATGCCGATATTGCCATCCGCAAACGAAGCCTTGTGATCAGTGTCGGCTCCGAAATGGATTTGACTCTGGAACGGCTATACGTAAAGAGAAAATCGAACCTGTTCCGGAATGTCTTCGGAATTAAGATTACACTTGAATAAAAACCGGAGTAATGTGAATAATGTCTAAAAATATCCTTGACCAGAAATACTATCTCAGCCGCGAACTCAGCTGGCTTGAGTTCAATGCACGGGTTCTTGACGAAGCCGGAGACAAAGGCAATCCTCTGCTTGAGCGTTTAAAATTTATTGCCATATTCAGCAGTAATCTTGATGAATTTTTCATGGTTCGAATTGCCGGATTGCGTCAGTTAATCGAAGCCGGGTTGTCCGGTAATGATCCCGCCGGTTTTTCCGCAAAACAGCAAATACAGTTACTTCGCAAACGCTTGACTGGATTGATCAAACGTCAGCTGACCTATCTGAAGGAAGATATCCTCCCCGGACTGGAGAAACATGGTATTTTCATTAAGGAGTACAGCGAACTTGATGTAACGGCACAGTCTAATGCGGACAATATCTTCCAATCCCGCGTACTGCCGATTCTGACTCCCATGGCAGTGGATCCGAGCCATCCGTTCCCCATTCTGAACAACGGCGCGATAGAAGTTGCGGTCCGGTTGAAAACACCTGAACAGAAAAAAGCGGTTTACGCCTTTGTTGAAGTACCGGAAGTTCTGCCGCGCTTTATTCAGCTTCCGGACCCGGAAAAGACGGTATTTGTTATGCTTGAAGACCTGATAATGAATAATCTGTCCCACCTGTTCACCGGTTGCGAAATCCTCGATAAAGTCCCATTCCGAATTACTCGCGACATGGATTTCTCGCTGGACGAAGAAGGTGTATCCGACCTGTTGAAACATATCAAAAAAGAACTGACCCAACGTAAAAGTCGCCAGCCGATCAGACTTCAAATACCAACCCACTCGCGTGGCAAACTGGTTGACTGGCTTCAGAAACAGTTCCAGATTGATGATGACTATAAATATACGACGCCCGGAATGCTTCAGCTTGCGAGATTTTTTGAATTTATCGGTTGCCTTGACTGCCCGGAACTGCTGGAAGAGCCATGGCCGCCGGTTCCTCATCCGTTGATCAACGATGACAAGCCGGTGTTCAAATCGATCAAGCGCTCCGGCACCATTCTCTGCAATGTGCCGTTCCAAAGTTTTGATCCCGTTGTCAGGATGATTAAAGAAGCCGCTTCCGACCCCGATGTTCTGGCGATCAAGCAAACGCTTTACCGGGTAAGTGGTAATTCTCCGGTCGTAAAGGCCCTTCAGACTGCCGCAGAAAACGGCAAACAGGTGACTGTAATAGTTGAACTCAAAGCGAGGTTCGACGAAGGCAATAATATCGTCTGGGCGCGACGTCTGGAAGAATCCGGCGCTCATGTGGTGTACGGTATTGCCGGACTGAAGATTCACTGCAAGGCCCTGCTGGTCATCCGTAAAACAAAAGGGGTAATTGAACGCTACTGCCATCTGGCAACAGGTAATTATAACGATAAAACTGCCAAACTGTACACTGACGTCGGTATGTTCACCGATAGCGAAGATATCTGTTCTGATGTCGCCGCCCTGTTTAATGTAATGACTGGTTATTCGGCTCCGATGTCCAAATGGGCGAAAATCGCTGCAGCTCCGTTTGATCTTCGACAGAAGTTTATCTCTCTGATCGACCGCGAGGCTCGTCTTTCCACTCCGCGCAACCCCGGACGGATCATCGCCAAGATGAATTCACTGGTGGATCCGGAAATCATTACACATCTTTACGACGCAGCCAACGCCGGGGTTAAAATCGACCTGATCGTCCGTGGGATATGCTGTTTGAAACCGGGCATTGAAACCCGCAACATCAGGATAATAAGTATAATCGACCGTTATCTTGAGCACAGCCGTATCTTCTACTTCGCCAATGGTGGAGATGAGGAATATTATTGCGCCAGTGCCGACTGGATGCCGCGAAACCTGGATCGCAGGATAGAAGTGCTTTTCCCGGTCGAGGATTCTCTTTCCCGTAAGATTCTCAAAGATGTTCTGGATTTCCAGCTCAACGATACCCGTAAGGGACGCAATCTTTCCGCGAAAGGAGTCTACAGCCGTACTTTGAGCAGAAAGGATAATGAAAAACGCAGTCAGGAACTTACCTACAATTACTTTGCAAAAATAGCAAAGGAACAACAGGACAAAGACAAACAAAAACTGGTCATATACAGCAAAAGTCCAGGCAACTGACAAAACTTTTAGTATACAAGAATATTGACTTTACGCGGAAACCGGTTAAGTTCATATATTAGTCCGGTTTCCGCTGAATATTTTCAGTCGACAGGGGGGTTGACGGATTTTTAGCGTCGATACAGTATTGTGTATCGTTAATAAGTAGTATTTTTTAATCAGGAGCTGATTATGGGCCGCTGCATAGGCATTCTTACCGCAGGTGGTGACAGTCCGGGCCTCAACGCCGCAATTCGCGCGGTCGGACGGGCACTGGAACAAAACGATATCCATCTGCTGGGATTTAAAGACGGATTCGAGGGGCTTGCCTTCGATAAATGCGAATATCTGACCAATAAAACTTTTTCCGGCATCCTGACCAGAGGCGGGACCATTCTCGGAACCAGCCGCCACAAGCCGAATAAAATGCCGATCGGGTCAAAAATTATCGACATGACCGACGCGATTGTTGAAAATTACCAGAAGCACCAGCTTGAAGGACTGATCTGTCTCGGCGGCGGCGGTACCCATAAAAGCGCCCTGAAACTGATGAAGAAGGGCCTGAACGTAATCACCATGCCCAAGACCATCGACAATGACCTGGCGGAAACCGATACCACTATCGGTTATGATACTGCTACCGGCATTGCCACCAACGCAATTGACAGTTTGCATTCTACCGCCAGCAGTCATAAACGGATTATCCTGGTTGAAGTAATGGGACACCGGGCTGGATGGCTGACTCTTTCTTCCGGGATTGCCGGAGGAGCCGATGTAATTCTAATTCCTGAAATTCCTTATAAAATTGAAAACGTTGCCGAAGCCATTCTAAAACGTAATCGTGAAGGCAAAAAATTCAGTATCGTTCCGGTTGCCGAAGGCGCCATTCCATTGGAAGTTGCTCCTCTCTTCAAGGAACTGCATGAGAAAAAGGAAAACGCCAAAAACAAAGACGAAAAAGAGGAAATCAAGGCAAAGCTTGCTGAACTCGATAAAATTCATACCGGCGGAACAATGAAAATCGCGACGAAACTGGAAGAAATGACCGGACTTGAAACCAGAGTAACCATTCTGGGTCACCTTCAACGCGGTGGAATACCTTCCGCTTCGGACCGGTTACTCTCAACCCGACTTGGAGTCAAATGTGCCGAAAGTATAATCAAGGGGCAATTCGGCGTAATGATGTCAGCAAGAGGCAATGATGTAGTTCAAGTACCGATTGAAGATGTAGCGGGGAAACGTAAGGTCGTGCCGCTTGATGACATTCTTGTCACTGCCGCCAGAGACAGCGGTACGTCTTTCGGAGACTAACCTTATTCTTCGCCGCAAAGACTGTTAGATGATTTTATACTGCAGTCCTTGAAATAAAACATTGTTCCTGTATCTTAGTTCGTACGATGTACGGCAGTACCCGTTTACGCGGTTCTGGGTAAGAATATTTACGGCACAAGACACCTAATTTAATAGGGAATATAGGAACAATGAAAAAATTTTATCAGGTTATGACACTCATCTGCAGCGGAACAGTAATACTTCTTGCTGGTTGCTTTGGTCCTTCGGTCAGCTATAAAGGGGAAACATTTCCACCCGTAACTGACGCAAAACTCCTTACCGTCAAAAAACAGATGTCTGGTTATGAGGTGATTGGACATGGTGTCGTATCTGGAGAATATAACTCCTGCTCCTTGGCTGACTTAAAAAAAGCCCTGGTAAAAAAAGCCAATTCAAAAGGTGCGGATGCAGTTTATATCAAAACCTATGAAATCGTCAAAAGCGGAGAAGCACGCGAAAGCCAACTACTCGATATGACTACAGAATGTCCGGTAGACGATGATTCTTCCGCGAACTGGGAAGATATGGAAGATACTTTCGGCGCCAACTACAATCAAATTCAGGATGAATCAACCGATGTTCCAATCTTCAATCGAGTAGTAAGAGCGGTATTTCTCAGAAAAAAAAACGCTAGCATCCACGAATAAAAAAGGGAAATGAGCAAGACTTCCGGGAAAATCAAATATCTGGCGATGAACCTGCTGGCACCGGGTATCGCGCAGTTTGCCCTGCACTGGTGGTTGCGGGGACTCCTTCAACTTGGAGGTGCAGTTGTCTGTTTCATTCTGGCTGCATGGTGCGTTATCGGACCTCTGGTACATAATATTTCCAGAATGTTGAATGACGATTCCGCTAAAATTGAAAATGTTAATTTTGTTGGTTTCTTCTACTATGCCGTGGCTTTAATCGTGATATGGATATGGAGTATTCTTGATATCATCATCTTCTATAGCCCCAAACAAACGGTAGAAAATAATAATGAAAACGAAGGAGAATGCAGTGATTAGGTTAATAATTCTTTCTTTGCTTACATGTTCTATTATCGGGTTTGCTGAAGAAAACAGCGATTTCAGTAAAATGAAAATAACTGATGGCGGCAATTTACATGATTTGCCGAAAGTAGAAGATAATAATGAAAACGTGGTGGTTTCTTATCGGAATATTGAAGCCTGTCTGAAAGATACCCCCGGTGATTGCATGGCTCGACGCGTGGCGGAACGCCGACGCGCATTATCCTGGCGTCCTAAATGGCGCTATGCCCGCACCAACGGAGTTTGGCTCCCCCACATGGCATGCAGTCCCGACCATAGTGTGCTGGCTATCATAGAAAATACCGGCAGCGGAAACGGTCCGCGCGGCTCAAGAATCATTCTGATCAACACCTATAACTGGAAAACTCTCAGGATCATTAATTTTCCCTCAGAAAAACTGGTTAATTTCTGCTTTATTCCGAATGCCGACCGGATTATCTGTTACATGGAAGCTCAGCGAATTCTGGAACAGGCCAACAATAAACTTTATGTAGTTGACCTGACCAGCGGCGACAAATCGGAAGCCATTACTCCACCGGGAGGAGGTCCCGGCTGTATGTTTGCCATTCGAAGATTCTTTTTTATTAAACCTGATTATTCGAATAAAGTATTCCGTTATGACATCGGAAACATCCTCAACCTGTCTGGGAAATTCAATTTTATCAAAGGGCGCATCTGTTATGACATCGCTCCGGACAACCGTACTGTCGTGATGGCAGGCAACGAAAAAATTAAGCTATATGACGCCTTAAACGATATCTCCAACGACAGTCTGCGCTTACCAAGTGGATACAATGTCGCCTCTGCTGCTTTCATTGATCATCCCCAAAAGATCGCAGTTAGCGCATCCGGGCGCGATACATTACTGTTTGATGGAAAGTTTACCAAAGAGATACCGGGTAACGGCGAGGGAATGCTGTTCTATAATCCCGACGAACAACTCCTGTTTATAAAAATGATCAAACGCTCCATGCTTGTACCGTATAGAATGCCTGATCTTGAGGAAATTAAAAATTTCAGTCCGGCACTCATGCGTCCCAAAAGCGGCGGCAGAATTATTTTTATGGATTGGCTGCCAAACAAACGTCTGGTGATGGTCAGCAGTCATGGAGATTTGATCAAATTTGAGTTGAGAACCAAGAAGAAAAACAAACACAAGACTCAATATCGCTGGTATAAAACCATTATTACGTCTGCCTTGGAGTAGAATCAAAAACAACAGGACACCAATAATGCTAAGTAGTCGATTTGCTAATGATGGAAAGCCAATGGTTCCAATGAGTGCCGTCCAGCTTGAGGCGAAAGCCGAAGTTGAAAAAAAAATTTCCAGTAAAATTTATCAATTCGAGGAATCTAACTGTCTGCTTTGTTCTGGTAACCAATTAGAATTATTAGCTGAAAAAGATCGTTACGGTTTATATTCTCCGGTAAAAATCTGTCGTGACTGTGGATTGATCCAGCAAACTCCACGCATGAATCAGAAATCTTATAATCAATTTTATGATTGTGAATATCGTAGACTTTATGGATCGGCTAATATCAGCAAGGACGTTTTTTTTAAATCACAATGTAACTTCGGTGCATTTTTCTTGAAATCTTTTCTGAAAGATAATTTGTTGAAAAAATCTCCTGATTCTACATTGATACTTGAAGTAGGTTGTGGAGCGGGAGGAATTCTTAAGCCATTCAAGGATAAAGGATACCGTGTCAAAGGGATTGATCTTGGGAAAGATTTTCTTGATTATGGAATTAATTGTCATGGACTCGACCTTGAGCAAGGCTCTTTAGATTCTGTAAAATTTGATAAAAAACCAGATGTAATTATTTATAGTCATGTTTTCGAACATGTTCTTGATCCCATGGCGGAACTTCAATCAATAAGAAATATTCTGGCGGATGATGGATTGCTTTTTATTGATGTTCCGGGAATAAAATGGGTATTTCACAGTAAAAGTTACAAAGGAAATCTGATGAAATATCTTCAAAATGCCCATATTTGCCATTTTTCATTCCGCACAATCAGTAACATGTTGCTGAAATCCGGATTTAAACCTGTTTTGGGATCGGAAAATGTAAGGCTAGCCGCATATAAATCTGCGCCTCTTGAAGGTGACATAAAAAGTGATTACCATGACGTTATGGAGTATTTGATAAAACTTAACAAATTTTATGAACTCAGTCAGAATTTATAAATTCTTCATTACTCATAATCCCATATTGTAATTGTTTAAAAAAGATAGCAAAACAATACTTTACTAACTTGATAAAGATTAATTGCGGAATTAAATTACCAGTCATTATTTGAACTCTGGAGTAATATAAAAAAATGAATCCGGTAATTATTAAAACAGTCGTACTGTTAATGTTATCAAATGTATTCATGACATTTGCATGGTATGGACACCTTAAAAATCTTGGAGCAAAACCGCTCTATATTGCCATACTAATCAGCTGGGGTATCGCATTTTTTGAGTACCTGATACAGGTTCCGGCAAATCGAATCGGACATGAATTGCTGTCTCTCGGACAGCTAAAGATTCTTCAGGAGGTTATTACCCTAAGTATTTTTGTTCCGTTTTCCGTGTTTTATATGCACGAGGGGTTGAAGCTGAACTACCTCTGGGCCGGACTCTGTTTGATTGGTGCCGTATTTTTTATCTTCAAGGCATGAAATCCGGTATTTATGGATTATATTACTTTTTCATGACGAACAACACAACGGGAGACCACTAAGATGGCTTTCATGACTGATCAGGAAATAATTGAACGTATTAACGTTTTGCGTAAAGAAAAAAATGCCATAATCCTGGCTCATAATTATGAACTTTCAGAAGTTCATGACATTGCCGACTTTACTGGAGATTCGCTGGAATTGAGCAGAATTGCAGAAAAAAATTCCGCCGAGATTATTGTATTCTGCGGCGTACATTTCATGGCTGAAACTGCTTATATTTTATCACCGGAAAAAACCGTACTGCTGCCGTCGAAAAACGCCGGCTGCCTGATGGCCGACATGGCCAATGCTGAAGAACTGAAAAAAATGAAGGCGGAAAATCCGGGCGCGATTGCGGTATGCTATGTCAATAGCACCGCAGCGGTAAAAGCTGAATGTGAACTTTGTGTGACCTCAGCCAACGCATTTAAACTGGTCAATGCCCTGCCCAAAGACCAGAAGATTATTTTTGTGCCGGATATGAATTTGGGCGGTAATGTTGCAAACGCAACCGGACGCGATATGATTTTGTGGAAAGGTTACTGTCCTACCCATATGCGAATCACCCGGGAAATGATCGAAAGAAAAAAAGCCGAGTTCCCCGAAGCTAAAGTTATTATTCACCCGGAAGCATCACCGGAAGTAATTACGCTGGCAGACGAAGTGGTCAGCACCGGCGGCATGTGCAAGTTTGTCCGTGAAACCGATGCAAAACAGGTTATCGTAGCTACAGAAACCGGCATTATTCATCGTCTAAAAAAAGAAAATCCGGATATCATGTATATTCCGCTGTCGGAACAAATGGTATGCCCCGATATGAAAGTAACTCGGCTGATCGACATATTAAACGCACTGGAAAAAATGCAATATAAAATCACTGTGCCGGAAGAGATCAGGGTAAAAGCCAAGAAGCCAATTGTCAGGATGCTCGAAGGCTCCTGAGTCCGTCCTGTGACGGCAGGAAATGATTTTTTGAGGAAAAGGGATATCGTCTTATGAAATTAAAAGAACTGAGAAAAAATATTGATGAAATCGACGCGAAAATCGTTGAGTTACTCAATGAACGTTATAGGCATGTACTTGAAGTAGGCAAATACAAAGAAGGTTCCAACTCGCCGATCTTCGTGCCGGAACGGGAGAAAAGCCTCCTGGAACGTCTTAATAAACTGAACAAGGGACCGATGAATGAAAAAACCCTTCGGGCTGTTTATCATGAAATCATGTCCGGGGCATTCGCGCTGGAACGGCCTCTAAAAGTAGCTTTTCTTGGTCCTGAAGCAACTTACACCCATCAGGCGGTCATGGCAAAATTCGGTCATAGCGTTGACTACCTTCCTCGCCACAGCATCGCGGACGTCTTCGCCGATATCGAGTCAGATCGGGCAGATTACGGCTGTGTTCCTGTTGAAAATTCAACCGAAGGCGCGGTCAGCCACACACTGGATAAATTTATCAACTCCTCGGTTTCTATTTGCGCGGAAGTCAAATTTTCCATCCGCCACAACCTGATGGCGAAATGTTCCCGTGAAGAAATCAAACGTATTTACAGCCATACCCAGTCGTTCGGACAATGCCGTTCATGGCTGCTGCAGAACATGCCGGGAATTGAACTGATTGAAACCGGAAGCAACTCCATGGCAGCCCAGAAAGCCGCAAAGGAACCCGGAACGGCCGCGATCGCCGGTAAACTGGCCGCGGAACTATATAACCTTGAAATCATTGACGGTGACATTCAGGATAACTGCGACAACACCACACGTTTCCTCGTTTTGGGCAAACAGCATCCGGTGATTACCGGTGATGACAAAACCTCGATCTGCTTCGCGGCCAAGGACCGTGTTGGCGTACTTTACGACTGCCTGCTGCCGTTCAAAAAAGAAGACATTATGATGACGCTTATTGAAAGTCGTCCTTCAAAACAACGCAATTGGGAATATTATTTCTTCATCGATTTTCTCGGACATCGCGACGATCCCAAGGTCAAAAATTCACTGGAAGAACTTGGTGAAATGTGTCAGTTTGTAAAAATTCTGGGAAGTTATCCACGGACCGATTTCACATACTGAGCGAGAAAAACCACCCGAACAGGATCTGTTGAGGTCAAAAAAAACACATAATTTTGCAATAAAAAGCAATTTTTCCCACAAGATTATTTGCTTTTCAATTCCAAGTGTGATAAGTTTGATTAATACATATTCAGGTCAGCGTATTAAAAATTAATAAATGAAAGGGGAATTAGACCATGAGTGCAACAGTAATTCTTGTTGGTATTGTCATGATTCTGGCACTGATCGGAATGATCGCATGTGCCAAAAAACAACGAACCAATCCAAACGCTCAACCGATCGCTATCGCATTGTTGATTGTCGTGATCGCCTGTGGTGTGACCATTATGTTCAAAACTGGTTCGCTTGGAGATGGTGATGCTGCTGCAATTATTGAAAACGAAACAAGATTTGCTTGTGCAAAAGCCGAAATCCTCGGTGATCATCTCAAGAAAAAATGTGCTGGAGAAAAAACCCTGATCGTTGCTGATCGTGATTTTGAAAAGAATGAACGCACAAAACGTCTTATCGAAGCCCTCAAAAAAGGTCTTGGTACTCCTGACGCCGAAGTTTGCACCATCGAAATTGCCAACAAAGGTAATATGCCGGCTGAAGAAGAATTCATGATGCCGATCGAAGAGATGATGACCGCAAAAGATTTTGATAAACTTATTGACAGTCACAGCGACTGCAAACTGATCGTTTCCATGATTGGTCTGCCACGCGATCTGGCTAAAATGAAGCTCTGGCACATGAGCAAGGACAAACGTCCGAATCTAGCTCTGCTGAATGCCGATACACATGCCCTGAAAGGTGCAATTGCAAAAGGTCTGATTACTGCTGTTGTTTCTTACAAACCCGGCATCACTTATACCGAAGAATCTGCTCCTTCTGATCCTCAGAAAGCTTTCGATATGCGTTATCTGCTGATTACTCCGGAAAACGTTGAAAAAGTAGCGAAAGACAACAAGGGACTTTTCCAGTAATTCCCTGATTTCATAAAATAGTTGATTAAAACTCCACTCTGAGTTGAAAGAGTGGAGTTTTTTTGTTATTATATGCTAGTACTTAATAAATATTCAAAATTAATATAACAACCGGTGTAGAGGCTATAATTATGGATGATTTTGATTTCAGTTCTGGAATGAAGAACTTTACTCCGAGGGCAAAGCATGTATTAGTCCTGGCTCAAAAGGAAGCCGAAAGATTTAATCATGACTATGTAGGCACCGAACATCTGCTTCTGGGTCTTATCGCTCTTGGCGAAGGAGTTGCCGTATCAGTCCTTAACAATATGGGCCTGAATCTTAATAATCTCCGTCTTGAAGTTGAAAAACAATGCGGAGTCGGCGGACAAACCCAGAAAGAGGGCGTGGTTCCTTTCACTCAACGTCTGAAAAAAATACTTATCATGGCTGCTCGAGAAGCGCAATCCATGGGCTATAATTTTATCGGAACAGAACATCTTCTGCTGGCATTGCTGCGTGAAGGTGAAAGCGTTGCAGCAAGAGTCCTGAGAAACCTGAAAGTAGATGTTGAATCCGTACGTAAGGAAGTTATCAAATCCCTGGATCCCAATTATCTGCCGGAAAGTGAAGAAAATGAAAAAGCCGGCGAAGATCAGCCCGATCAGTCCGGCGAAAATAATTTCAACGCTTTAAAAGCATTCGGACGCGACCTTACAGAAATGGCACGAAAAGGTGAACTTGATCCGGTAATCGGCCGGACTGAAGAAATTGAACGTGTAACTCAGATTCTCTGCCGCCGCACCAAAAACAATCCGGTGCTGATCGGTGAAGCCGGAGTTGGAAAAACCGCTATTATCGAAGGTCTTGCCCAGGCAATTGCCGGCGGCACTGTACCTGAAATCCTCGCCGGAAAACATATTTTTGCGATCGACCTCCCCCTGATGGTGGCAGGAACAAAATACCGTGGTCAGTTTGAAGAACGTATCAAAGCGGTAATTGACGAAGTGAGAAACTCTGAAAAAGTTATCCTGTTCATTGACGAACTACATACCATTGTCGGTGCAGGAGGTGCTGAAGGCGCGATGGATGCCGCCAATATCATTAAACCGGCTTTGTCTCGCGGAGAACTCCAGTGCGTAGGTGCTACTACCATGGATGAATACCGTAAAGGTATTGAAAAGGATGCCGCCCTGGAACGTCGCTTCCAACCGGTTATTGTAGAACCGCCATCGGTTGAAAACGCCATTAAAATTCTGCACGGACTAAAAAAGGTCTATGAAGATCATCATAATGTGAAATACCTAGACGCGGGTCTGGACTCCGCCGTACGCCTTTCTGACCGTTATATTACCGGACGTTTCCTACCGGATAAAGCGATTGACGTAATGGACGAAGCTGGCGCCAAAGCCCGTATCAGTAATGTTATTCCGCGTCCGGATACAAAAGCACTGGAAGAAGAAACCGCTAAAATTACAGAAGCTAAGGAAAAAGCGATTTCTGATCAGCACTTTGAGGAAGCGGCAAAACTTCGCGATCAGGAACGCAAGCTAAAAAAACAGATTGAAGAAATGCAGGCCGACTGGAAAAAGAACGCCAAAGCAAAACCCCAGGAAATCGGCGAAAAAGAAATAGCCGAGATCGTGGCTAAATTTACCGGCATTCCTGTTCAGCAGATGGAAGAAGGCGAAAGTGAACGCCTCCTCCGCATGGAAAGCGAACTGGAAAAAACGGTTATCGGACAGACCGAAGCCGTTTCATCCATCTCCCGTGCTCTGCGCCGTTCGCGTGCCGACTTGAAAAATCCGGCCCGACCAATCGGTTCCTTTATCTTTCTCGGTCCGACCGGGGTTGGTAAGACGCTGCTGGCAAAAGCAATGGCTGAATTCATGTTTGGCAGTGCCGATTCTCTGATTCAAGTGGATATGTCTGAATATATGGAAAAATTCAACGTAAGCCGTCTGGTCGGTTCTCCTCCGGGATACGTCGGTCACGGTGAAGGCGGAGAACTAACTGAAAAGGTCCGCCGTCATCCATACTCGGTTGTTCTGTTTGATGAAATAGAAAAAGCCCATCCGGATGTAATGCACATGCTGCTCCAGATTCTTGAAGAAGGAAAATTAACCGACTCTCTGGGACGTCGTATTGATTTCAGAAACACTGTTGTCATCATGACCAGTAACATTGGAGCCGAACAACTTCTCAAGGGAGACAGTCTGGGATTCAGTGGTGGAGGTGCTGCAGAGTCACTGTCAAAGCGTCAGGATAAAATCATGGCAGCGGCAAGAAAGAATTTCAAACCGGAATTTCTTAACCGCGTTGACGAGATCATTGTCTTCGGCAGTCTCGAACGTGAAGACCTGTTGAAGATCATCAACATTGAAATCAACAAGGTGAGAAAACGCCTGATGTTCAAAGGCCTTACTCTGGAAATCGAAGACGAAGTTCTGAACTTCCTCATCGAAAAAGGTTATCAGCCGGAATTCGGAGCGCGTCCGTTAAGACGTGCAGTAGAGCAACACCTGGAAGATGCTCTGGCTGAAGATATTCTTAAGGGATATTTCAGAGGAGCCGATAAAATTGATGTAAAACTGGATAACCAGAAAATTTTATTCTTCCCGGTAAAATCCAATGAACAAGTAGGCCCACTGGAAGAACAGCTTCCGGAACCTGCGGCAAAAGAAGAGCCAAAACCGGCAAAAGCTGCTGCCAAACCGAAAAAACGGGCTCCACGTAAAAAGAAATCAACCGGATCATCAAATAGCGAAAATAAGAAGTAACATTCTATGAGCCAGAATAGTCCGTCTGAAGAAATATTTGAAATTGTTGATGAAAACAACATTGTCATTGGTACGGCCACAAGGTCTGAATGCCACGGCAACCCTAAACTGATCCATCGGACCAGTCATGTAGTGGTATTTCATTCAGACGGACGGCTATTGCTCCAGAAGCGTTCTGCAGATAAAGATATCCAACCCGGTAAGTGGGATACGGCCGTTGGCGGTCACCTTGATTGCGGAGAAAATTTCATTGATGCAGCCAGGCGTGAAATGTCCGAAGAGCTGGGAGTTCCGGTTGATGATTTATTTTTAGATTATCTTTTCGACTCAAAGATCCGTAATGAAATCGAGTCGGAAAATACACGCGTATTTTCAACAACTTTCAATGGTCCATTCAAATTCTGCCGTAAAGAAATTGATGAAGTAAAATTCTGGACCAAAGAAGAGCTTTTAACCCCGGCAAACCGCAGTAATTTTACCCCGAACCTGATAATTGAACTGGACCGATTATTTGAGATGGGCTTGATTTCATAAATATGGGCAACGAAACAAACAAAGAAAACACAGAATATTCTCCCGGGAAAGCCGCCTGGCAACGGTTTCACCGTGACCCTCTGGCCATTACCGGACTCATCGGAGTAATTCTAATGATGGGTATTGCCCTTGCCGCCCCACTGTTGGCAAATTCACGCCCGTTACTGTTTATTGATGACCATGGAACCAGCTTTCCTTTTCTACGTTACTTTTTTGCTCCTGATTCCAGTGAAACTCTTATTGAGTGCATCTTTAACTATTTCCTGATATACATTCCAGTATTCATTTTCAGCCTGATATGCTTTAAGCGACAGAAAAAATTACGGTATTGTCTACTGGTCATTTTCGCTGTAATCTGGTTAATTCCTTTTATACTCGTAAAACCGCGGATGGACCGGACCGACTGGCGAAAGATTGCCGCCGAAAGCAAATCAGACACTGTAGTGGTTTTCGCCCCAATAAAATATGGTCCTTATGAACAGATCGACGCCCCATATAAAAAAAGCACAATGACCCATCTGCTTGGAACTGATCAGATTGGCCGCGACATTCTGTCACGCATGATTCATGGAGCCAGAGTATCTCTGGCAGTGGGGTTCCTGGCTACCGGCATATCATTAATTATCGGTATTATCATGGGAATGTTATGTGGTTTCCACGGTGGAAAATTTGACCTTGTCGTCATGAGACTGGTTGAAATTGTGATCTGCTTTCCAACCTTTCTGTTGCTTTTGATATTAATGTCAATGTTTATGGATACGAATTTCAAGCAGTCAATCCTGATTGTTATCGGTGTAATCGGACTGACCGGATGGACCGGACTCACCCGGCTGGTCAGGGGAGAAACGCTGAAAGTCCGCAGCCTTCCCTATGTTCAAAGCTGCATAACTCTTGGAGTCCCGACCTGGCGCATCCTGCTGTTTCACGTACTTCCGAATATCACAGGTCCGATTCTGGTGTCATTCTCATTCGGTATTGCCGGAGCCATTTCCGCCGAAAGTGGACTAAGTTTTCTCGGATTCGGCGTAAAGCCTCCAACCGCGAGCTGGGGTGAACTATTGCGCCAAGCGTTCAACAATCCATTTGAATACTGGCATTTGACACTCTGGCCGGGGCTGGCATTATTTATCAGCCTTTGCGCCTTCAACTTCACAGGTGAAGGCTTGCGTAAAATTTTCGACCCAAAATCAAAATCCTGATTTATATTTATCTCTAACGCTTGAACGGTTGGTTTTGACGGCGATATTCCGTTGGAGATTGTCCGATTAATTTATGGAATTTTCGCGAAAAATATAGCGGATCATCAAAATTAAGCTTCTCGGCAATTGTGTTAATGGGATCAATGGTTTCTACCAGCAGCCGACAGGCTTCACGCATCACTAAATCCGCCTGATATTGTCCCGGCGCGCCTCCAATATACTTACGCCAGTAGCGCCGGAATGTTGCCGGTGATATCCCATAACTTTCCGCCAGTTCGTCATAATCAATGTATTCAGTGAATCGACGCTGTATCTGAGCACCCGCATCACGAATAAACCGCTCATTTACTCCTTCGGAAGGATTATCCACAGCAATCAGACTCTCCATTACCAAGCGTTCCGCTATCCTGTCGATACGATCCGGGTTCAAACTCTCTTTATTCAACTCCGCATACAGACCGTTGAGCTGGCGGCTGACAGCATCAGCCATAGTGAAATTCCAGATCGGTCGTTCAATATCAAACAGTTTTTTTGACTGTAATTCATCACCCGCTTCATATGGAAAAATAAGATAAGTTTCATCCCAGAAAATATCCGGACCGTAATCCATCGGCTCATCGGGCCACTGAGTAATCACGCATGGAGCCTCAACCCGGTATTTTATATCACGTATCACATAATGCCCCGTTCCTTTTAAAATGAAAGAAAAATTCCAGGAACTGAATTTAAAATCAACCTTGTGATCTTTATCCTTATAAATCCCAATGGTATTCAGAGGAAGCCCGCCAGGGAATGCCCGCGGCAAGTATTTCAGATGAGTGACAAAAGATTCCATATCAATAAAAATATTGTCCATTGTTAAGTTCAATAACTAAAGTTATAATTGATAAAATAAGCAATGTCAATGACATTATCCTTTTTTTGTCTAAGAGAGAAGAGAAAACACGGAGAAGAAAACAATGGAAAAAATGAAAGTCGGGGTAATCGGCTGCGGCAACATCAGCCGAGCTTATTTCAATGCCGGGAAAAATTTTAAATTTATGGAATACGCCTGTTGTGCCGACCTGAATATGGAAGCGGCAAAAACGCTGGCGGAAGAGTATGACAGCAAAGCTGTAACGGTTGATGAACTGTTGTCCGATAAAAGCATTGACGCTGTATTGAATCTGACCAATCCACAAGCTCACGTTGAGGTAAACCTGGCCGCCCTCAACGCCGGAAAACATGTTTACTGTGAAAAACCGTTCGGACTGTCCATGGAATCAGCTCGTCCAGTGATCGAACTGGCAAAACAGCGGGGACTACGCGTTGGTTGCGCGCCGGATACATTCCTTGGAGGCTCTCATCAAACTTGCCGCAAATTGATTGACGACGGCTGGATCGGTAAACCGCTGTCCGGCGTGGCATTCATGGTGTGCCCCGGACATGAATCATGGCATCCGAACCCCGGCTTCTATTATCTGAATGGCGGCGGCCCGCTCTTTGACATGGGCCCTTACTACATTACCGCCCTGATCAATATGCTCGGACCGGTAAAAAAGGTCGCGGCAATGGGCATGAAGGGATTTGATAAGCGCGTATGTACCAGTGAAGCCAGATTCGGAGATATTCTTCCCATTGAAGTAAATACCCATATTGCCGGAACACTTGAGTTCCACTGCGGCGCGATAATTACTATGATTATGAGTTTCGATGTCGCGAAGAGTACCCTGCCATGGATTGAACTGCACGGTACTGCAGGTAGTTTATTTGTTCCGGACCCGAATGGTTTTGGCAGTGAAGTTAAATTTGCCCGCGCCAGAGAAGACTTTCAGACAATCGCCGTACCATACGGTTATACCGACAACATGCGAAGCATCGGGCTGGCTGATATGCTTGACGGCATCATGAACAGTCGTGACCATCGCGCTTCCGGAGAACGCGCATTCCATGCCCTGGAAGTCATGTGCGCATTGGAACAATCTGCTACGGAAGAACAGTTCGTTACGTTGGAAACCAGTTGCGAACGTCCGGCTGCACTGCCGCTTGGCCTGCTGCATGGCTCACTGGCTTAAAACACTAATTTAAAGGAAATTATATTATGAGCAAGAAAGTATTTATCACCTGGGGCGGATGGGATGGTCACGAGCCCGAACAAACTTCAATGATCATGGCAGAAACTCTTCGTACCGATGGTCTGGAAGTCAAAGTTACAGACAAAATTGAACCGCTGGCGGATACTGAATTTTTAAAGCAATTCGATCTAATCGTACCAGTCTGGACCATGAGTGAAATCACGAAAGAACAGTCAGAAGGACTGCGCAACGCCATTCTGTCCGGCAGTGGACTTGCCGGATGGCATGGAGGTATGTGCGACGCATTCCGCCAGGACACTGAATATCAGTTTATGACCGGCGGACAATGGGTCGTTCATCCCGGCGGCATCATCGACTATACGGTAAACATTATTGACCACGACGATCCGATAACTGCCGGGCTGCCAGATTTCAAAATGCACTCGGAACAATACTATATGCACACCGATCCCGGCAATAAAGTTTTGGCGACCACTACGTTTAACGGCAAACATAACGCCTGGATCAACAGAACCGTTATGCCGGTAGCCTGGAAACGCATGTACGGAAATGGACGGGTATTTTACAGTTCCCTTGGGCACGTAGCAGCCGACTTCGAAGTCCCTGAAGTCAAAGAGATTATGCGTCGCGGCATGCACTGGGCCATACGATAGACAAAACGAACGTCTGCTGATGTCTGCCCATATCAGCGGACGTTTTACTTTATAAAAGTTCTATAATCAGGACTTGACAAGCAATGGCGGCACGCTAAATTAAATAATATCTGTTACTGCTTTCGGATTTATTAGGGGAAATTGTGGCCGGGAAAAGTATAATAAAATGGCAAAAGCCGATGACGCGCGTGTTGTATGCGCTAATGCCTGCTGTGCTCGCATCACTTTACTTCTTTGGCTGGCGCAGTCTGATTCTTCTTGTTGTGGTTAACTTTGCCGCATTTATCGCTGAATATGCTTTTGCCCGATACTATAAAGATCAAGTAACTTCCGCAGTCTTTGTTTCGGCTACTTTATTTACCATGTCACTGCCTCCACATATTCCATACGGTATGGCTGTAGTTGGAATTTTATTCGGTATCATTTTCGGAAAAATGGTCTTTGGAGGATTCGGCAAGAATGTTTTCAATCCGGCAATTGCAGGACGCGCTTTCATTTACATCAATTTCAGTACGGAAATGACCGGACGCTGGTTCAAACCGTTCCACGGTTGTTGCGACGGATTTAAATCCTATACGACTGACGCAATTTGCGGGGCAACGCCCATGCAGGTATTCGATCAGGGCGGCAACGTTCCCTACATAAATCTGCTCCTCGGCAACACCGCCGGATGTCTCGGGGAAACCTGTGCAATACTGCTGATTGTCGGCGGCATCTATCTGTTATTTACGAAAACCGCTAATTTTCGACTGGTCATATCCTGTATTATCGCAATGGCCGGACTTCAGGCGATACTCCACTATTCCGGCATGGAAGGAGCCATGACTCCAGTTCAGGCGCTGTTTAGCGGCGGTTTCATGCTGGCGGCATTTTACATGGTCACCGACCCCGTGAGTGCCCCGAAAACCAATCCGGGCAGATGGATTTACGGCGCTTTGATCGGTATTCTGACTGTGGTGATAAGAACATTCTCAATCTGGGCCGAAGGCGTGATGTTTGCCATTTTGCTGGGCAATATGTTCGGTCCGTTGATTGATCATTTCGTAAACGAATTTAAAAAAAGCAAAAAAACGACATGAAAAAACGCTCGAAAATGGGAGAATACCTTTACACGGTCATCTTCACGGTGATTATGACCGCGGTATGCATTTTCATTGTATCGTATGCTTATCAGCGAACCAAAGCCAGGATAAAGCTCAATGAAGAGCTTTTTCTGAAAAAAGCTGTACTCAGTGCGGCCGGCATTGAGGCTGGCTCAACTCCGGAAGAAACTTCAAAAATTTTTGACAAAAATATTACCGTGATGACTAATGGGAAGACCTGGTATCGAACAAAGTCCGGTAATTTCGTAATTCCGGTCACCGGAACCGGACTATGGGGTAAGATCAATGCGGTAATCGGCATTAAACGTGGTTTTAAGGAACTTACCGGCATCAGTTTCACTTCCAATAATGAAACGCCGGGACTCGGCGCCAGAATTACCGAAAAATGGTTCTGTGAACAATTTAGAAACAAACGGTTTCCACTCAGTTTTGTTCCCGAAGGCACAAAAGACAATAAAGAAAACGAATTCGACGCAATTACCGGAGCAACCATTACCACTACCGCTGTAAAAGACATGGTGAATAAAACCGCGAAGGAGGCCCCGACTACCGTCTGGGGGAAATAGAATATGGCACAACCGAAAACAAAAGACATTGTACTGGATGGCATTTTCAGGAACAATCCGATCCTGATCCAGGTGCTGGGTATCTGTTCGACTTTAGCCGTGACGAATGTCTTAAGGAATACGGTAGTCATGGGCGTGGCACTGATTTTTGTCTGTTCGTTTTCCAACGGACTGGTTTCGCTGCTGCGCAAACTAATTCCGTCACGCATAAGAATGATGGCAGAAATCCTGATTGCAGCCACCGGAGTGATTCTGGTTGATATCGTGTTAAAAGCCTATTTGCCGGATGTATCAAAACAACTTGGTCCGTATGTGGGACTAATAATAACTAACTGTATTGTCATGGGTCGCTGCGAGGCATTTGCCCTGAATAATCCGCCAGTTGCATCAATAATCGACGGAGCCTCCAATGCAGCAGGCTATGCCCTGGTTTTGATCGTGATCGCGTTTATCCGCGAATTACTCGGTTCAGGATCAATCTGGGGGACAAGGGTTCTGGGCGACTGGTGGACCAATTGGTCAATCATGGTAATGGCTCCGGGTGGATTTTTCGTACTGGCAGTGTTGCTGTGGATCGTTAAAGGTGTGTTCACCGGAAAGGAGGCTGAAAAATGAGTCAGGAATTTTTAGGATATTTTGCCATTTTCTTTTCCGCGATCTTTACGCAGAATGTACTGTTGACCTATTATCTTGGCATGTGTCCGTTTTTGGGAGCTTCACGCGAAATTAAAACAGCTACGGGACTCGGTACGGCAGTGACCCTGGTAATGACCTGCACAACGGTACTCAACTATCTGGTCTACAAATATCTGCTGGTTCGTTATGATCTAACCTACCTGCGCTTTATTATTTTTATTATCGTAATTGCCGCGTTTGTCCAGATTGCTGAAATTATCATTGAACGAATGTCTGAAAAACTCTATAACGCGTTGGGCATTTTCCTGCCGCTGATTACAGTAAATTGCGCCATTCTCGGGGTGAGTTTATTTATGGTTATTCGTGAATACTCACTGGGCAAAAGCTTTTTCTATGGCCTCGGCAGTGGTCTTGGCTGGATGCTGGCAATTCTCGCAATGGCGGGAATCCGGCAGAAAATGAATAATTCAAAAGTTCCCGGTCCTCTGGCAGGTACCGGTATTGCGTTGATCATCGCCGGAATTATGGCAATTGCGTTTATGGGATTTTCCGGTGTCATAAAAGGATAGAACCGTTATGTACGAAATACTTACAGCCGTTATTGTCTGTTGCGCGATATCCGCGGGACTGGCTATTGCCATCCTGATCGTTGACGCGACCATTGGCAGCTACGGCGAATGCGAAATCGACATTAACGATGGTTCTAAAAAACTTTCAGTAGAAGGCGGCCAACCGCTGCTTTCCACTTTGAAATCCGAAGGCATCTTTATTCCTTCCGCGTGCGGCGGTAAGGGCTCCTGTGGGCTTTGCAAACTGAAAGTGACGGACGGTGGCGGCGAAGTACTGCCTACTGAGTTGCCCTGGTTATCCGACGAAGAACGTGCCAACGGAATACGCCTAAGCTGTCAGTTGAAAGTTAAAAACAACCTGAAAATACAGATTCCGGAAGAATGCTTCCTGGTCAAGGAATTCGACACGATAGTCGAGTCGATTGTTGATAAAACGCACGACATCAAAGAAGTTACTTTAAAACTGATCAATCCGCCGGATGTAGAGTTTCGGGCAGGACAATTCATGCAGATCATGGTCCCGGAATACGAGCTGAGTAAAGAAGAAGTCTATCGGGCCTATTCGATATCTTCGCCGCCATCGCGCCACGACAAGCTGGAATTCGAAATCCGGCTGGTTCCGAATGGTATCTGCACTACGTATGTTCATAAGTACATGAAAGAAGGCGACAAGTTACGCGTGAATGGTCCATATGGAGAATTCTATTTACGTGATACCGAACGTGAAATTGTATTTATTGCCGGCGGGTCAGGCATGGCGCCAATCAAGTCCATCTTGTTTGATATGAAAGAGAAACAGATTAACCGTCGTGCCCGTTATTTCTTTGGCGCAACAACCCCCAAGGATCTTTTCCATGTGGAAACCATGCGGCAGCTTGAAAAAGATTTGCCAAACTTTAAATTTATTCCTGGATTGTCAAAAGCCACCCCGGAAGATAACTGGGATGGAGAAACCGGACTTATTACTGAAATTCTTGACCGGCATCTCGAAAGTGGAGATAATGTAGAAGCGTATCTCTGCGGCAGTCCCGGCATGATCAACGCCTGCGTACAAGTACTTGTAGCCAACGGCGTACCGGAAGAGCTGATTTATTACGACAAATTCGCGTAGGAGGCGTTACACAATGAAACAATCACCGGAATTGACCCAGGCACAGTCCAATATGCAGCCCGGCGTTATTTCTGTACAAGGATTTCTAGGTACTGACCATCGGGACCTGATCGAAATTCTTGATGAAGACGCCAATACGGTTAAAAATCTCGGACTGACCCATCAGCAAATTGCCGCCAAGATGCAGGAATTCCGCAAAAAAGGCGAGCCGGGGCTCGATGAATTTGTTCATATTGAACCCCATTTTGAGGTTCGCGTAAGTACCGTTCGCGGTGGCATGAGATGTCCTTTTGAAGATAAAGGACTGGTTCAAAAATCAAATATCGAGGTTAAAAATCTCAGCAACAATACCGAGATAACCTATACAGATCTGTGCATTCACTTCATTGAAAAACACGGATTTTATCAGGGAAAAGGCTCCCCGTTCCGTCTATCTCCCGCCAAACTGGCGGAAGTACTGGAAATCATTCCGGAAAAACAAGCCGACTAATTCATATCTTTAAACGTTATAGTAACGTTACTAGATCCATAAGTAACGGAACGAAACGTTACTTTTTCACGTACTATCAGAACAGTGCAACGCTGTATTTTTTTATTTCTTACTTGGAACAAATAAGTTATAACGCCTGTCCAATAAACTGGCACAGTTATGGCTTATAAGAGTAGCCAACATTAGTATAACTAAAAAAGTAGGGAATAAAAAAATGTTACAAATATTATTAATCACAGGTTTCGGAGCAGTAATCGGTGGTATCATCGGCACTATGGGTAATTGTGAAAGCGGAGCTTGTCCACTGACAGCCAGCCCTTGGCGCGGAGGCATTTTCGGAGCAGTCGCTGGATTAGCCATTGGATTGAGCTCTATCGGAAGCATGAGCAGCAGCAATCAGGAGCAGTTGAAACAAGCTGCGGATAAAAAACATCCGAATTTGATTGTGATCACTTCGGAAAAGCAATTTAAGAAGGAAGTACTGGAATCGAAACTTCCGGTTATCGTAGATTTTTATGCAGACTGGTGTCCTCCATGCCAGATGTTGCTGCCGGTAATGTCAAAAGTTGCCGACACCTGGAAAGGCAAAGTTAAGATTGTTAAAGTCAATGTAGACAAGAATCCTCAACTATCAACCAAATATGGAGTAAGGAGTATTCCAGATGTCCGTTTCATTAAGGCTGGCAAACAAGTTGCCAAAGAAGGCGGTTATGCCCCTGAAGATATCTGGAATCAAAAGATAAAAGAAATATTCAAATTGAAATAATCAAGCTCATACAGGACTGCAGAAGAGGTAGACAGGTCACGGATGAAAATTCCGTGGCCTGTCCCCCTTTTCATCCCCCGTCATTCTTCCGTCACTTTTCCGTCATAATTGTACAAATACTTTATTTTTATAGTTTTATGCCTCCGTTACGCATTATATATAGCATAAAATGGCGTTACGATATCAGTCTACGGATTAGCGTGATTTCTTTGCCGTATGATAGAGACGATGGCGTTCATCAGTAATTGTCTGATTTACCTGATTTTGATCAATATTCATCTTTCCAGCAACGTGATAGAGAAATTCTTTTTCTTCTCCGGTAACTTTACCGTCTGCCAGACACATCAAAATCAGGCATTTCAAAAAATAGACACAGGTGGACGGGTCCTGCGGACAGGAAACCTGCATGGAACCTTCCTTTACGGACTCGACCAACTGGTTCAACTGAGTTGGACTTATACCGCGAAGCGAAGCAAATTTATTCAGCAGAATACGTTCCTTCATATCAATATCGCGATCAGCAATCATCATTCCAGCCGCACACGCCAGCAAGCTTTGAGCGTCTTCTTCATCCATAAATTCAATACCGGAATACATATCTTCTGGAACTGCGGTGTCGCCTGTCAGCACATTCCGTCTATATCCACCAAACGGCCGGATGTCTTCAAGAACCCAATCGCGACTGCCATCGTTCAACGGCGTATGGCAATATTCACAGAACGGCTTGTCTGAAATAACTTCCGGAGCTCCGCAGTTCGGACAATGTGTACTGGACAGCACGTTCTTATCGGAGGATACCGCATTCGACTTACGGATCAGTACAAATTCATGATTGCGTATCCTTGAGCTGTCGTAATCCGGAGTAATCAACCTCGGCAGCTTGTACGATTCAAGGTGCCCCGACCAGCGGACCCGCACTCGCACCCGGTCAAACTCACCATCCCGTTCCACATCAATCGTTTCAACCGCTCCGACAGCAGCATCGGCATAAAATTCGTGCGAACCGTCCGGCTGCGGGGTAAAATCATTTTTATGTTCACTGATAAACGACTCTGTCGCCAGTTTAGCAATATATTTTGAATCAGCAAAAAACCTCGCTGAAATCCAACGGTAAAACATCACCGATACACGGTCTTCAATATGATTCACGTTAAACGCGGGATCTTTTTTGCGCATTTCATCGGCACCGGTAATGGCATGAGTCGTATTACAGGTCCATTCGGATTCCTGCGTAATCTCGGTCAGTACCCAGTCATAATCGCCGGAATTTACCACTGCGTTACAGGAAGGACATTCCACCTTATCCACGATATCCAGCAATGCTCCGCAATTCGGACAACAGTTGTCCACCAAATTATGGGAAACGGTTTTCGCTCCCGGCCGCCGCAGAAAAGTCCAGAACTCGGTAAAATAGTCCGGTTCGGAAGAACCATCAACCATCTGGTTATTTTCAAGGTCAACAGAATAGTCAACCGCAGAAGCGAATATCTTTACATTGATCGAATCAAATGTTGAATCGGACTCAACCGAAACAATATCTGCATGGATTACTTGTACGTCCTGCATCATATTTTTTAGAATGCATTGCTTCATCATATCCAGCTGAAGTGAAAAGCGTTCGAACACGCCGTCCGACACAAAATGGCGTACGGGCACCATATTCTGAGAAGACCAGGCATCCTGGATTTTCAAAAACGCGGTAGACACTTTACCTAAAAAAGCGTCCGCGTCAAATTCAGGATCGCGCTCCTGGATTTTCGCCAGTTCTTCTCCAAGATGGTCTTCATCCTGCTGCTGGTTATAACGCCGAATGGTTCGGGTAACATGGTAATTACGTCCCTGCTTACCTCCATAGTAAGAGAAAATTCCAACTATAATCAAAACCGGAATTCCGATAACCGGATGTCGCAGCACCAGCCAGATCAAAATAAAAAGACCGCCGCCATCACCACCTCCGCCACCTGAATATCCGCCGCCGCCCCGGTATCCACCACCGCCGCCGGCACGGGCCCAGGAAGTATCACAGCAGATAAACATCAGAAAAGAAGCAATCACCACCAGCAATAGCATACAGACCAATCCACGGTGCCTGTTCAAAAATCGGTATAGCATAAAATCCTCCAATAATCAGGGACAATGATTTCGCCGATTAATATACCAACCAAGACAATTCAATGCAAGTCTCAAACTTTTTCTCTCCCTCCACAAAGACCAGGATCGAAGAACTGAAAAATATATTTATCAGAGGCAATTAAATTTTACTTCAGTGGACGGAACAATAACGGAAGACGTGAGGCTGCCAGCAAGATTATACATGCGTTTATTCCCAGCCAGGGGCTGGCTAGTGACAGCCAGCAGAATCCAGCGCCGAAGGCAATTCCGCCCAACGTCCAGTTGATGTAGTCGCGGTAATTATCCTGTTTAAGCTGCAAAGAGAACATTCCGGCAGCAGCGCCTCCGAAAAATCCCGCAAACAGCATATATATACAGATGATAACCAGATAAAATTCCTGATACCACATTGTTGAATACAATAGAAAAGTACCGGGCAGCAACAGCGAAAACAGCATTACAATAAATCTTATCGGGGACTTTTCGCCTTTCATACCTAAACCGCAGGCGGATCCAATAATAAAAATCGATATCATCCAACCCAGATAAAGATACAATCTACCTTCAATTGCCTGCATAATAAACATCGAAATCAAAGCGAAACCGCCACAGTATATTCCGTTTTCAAAGGAACTGAAGGCAATTCGCCGTTCGATTTTCCGTGAAAACAGAAACCGCAGTATCAGGTAAACCAGCAATGCGCCTATTGCAACGTAGCGGCCCGCCGCACTGAAAAGTCCGGCAACGTTTCGATTAATATAATACGGATTCAGGTCAGTATTAATATCGTATTTGCGGGTAGTTTCGCCTACCCTGGTCATTGTATCGAAATAATCCCGTGGCGGAAGAAGCGCCAACAACATGCCTCGACAAAAACCAACATGATTCAGTCGTTCCGCCGCTCTCCTGTCAAGCTCATTGTAATCAATCGTCAGAGGCTGATTACTGCCAACCACCAGGACTTCTTTTTCCGATCTGCCAGGAAATACCTCCGCATTCTTGAATACCTTCTCCATCGTCTTTCGGATCACAGAAGCTTCTTTATAGTCATTCGCATTGGTAATGATAATACCGCCCGGCATGAGAAAATGCGACGCGATCACATAAAACTCTTTGGTAAACAATCGGTTATCGCGGGATGACAAAGGATTATCGGACAACAGGATTATCACGTTAAACGGAGAACGATGTTTCGTATTCTGCTCATAAGATGCAACAGCACCAGTCATGGACTTTCTGATACCGTTATGAAGGCAAAACGGCTTGCAATAGCGGTGCTGCCGATAACTTTGAATATTAATTACTTTATTTACAAACGGCAGCCTTAACAACTTCTGAGATAAACTGCTTCTTTTCGGTTCCGCAAGAAGAATCCTAAGAAAAGCGTAATTCGGTTGGAGTAAAGCCGGAACAAATGGAGTAACCCCAACCAAATCTGTTTTTTCCCCATGAAAAACCGGCTGTCTTATCAACTTTGCCTCATGAGTATCGGCATTATCCAGCACTTTCATCTGCCGGGAACTTAAAACCGATATCGCACATATCAATAATCCGATAAGCGCAACAATCGCTTTACTTTTCCGTGACTTCAATTTATCGGAAAACAACACAGACGGCACCAGTGCGATCAGTACCCCGGATACGGCGTATGTTTCACATAAGTGCCAGTCTCCGCTTAAAACTGGAATCGCCAGTATCCCCCCAGCAAATGCACCCAGGGCAAAAACCGGATATCCTGTAAACTTAGGGTTCGGATTACTGCGGATCAGCAGTCCAAAGCACACTCCCAGGCTAAATCCCCAGATAAAATAGTAGAAACTGAACATTGCCATCTGATCGAACAAAGTAGAGAACACTACAGGGAATGCGGTCAATGGCAAAATTACAATAAAATAATCAGGCACAAACTCCGCCTTGCCATCATAGCCGCGAGTAGCGTGCTGTCCCAGAGCGGCACCGAACATTCCTGCACAAATTGCCAATACAAACAATTCTGTACCGGATTCATAATTCAACAACAGATTCCCGGAGGAAACCGAAGATATGAGCACAAAAAATATTCCAAGAAGGAACAATGCGCCATTGTACTTGATAATTTCTAATAATTTCATAATGATACACAAGTGAGCCCAAACTGCTGTTTTGCACACAAGTCAAAGGTTAATGCGCCGCTTTTAGTAACTTTTAGATCGCAAAACGGTATGAATTTCAACTTTCCGGTGCTATATTTAACCGGTAAAAAACTGCACAATATAGAACATAACTGAGGGACTGTAAAACAAAAATTACGGTTTTTCGTTTTTTTCTCCCGAAATTGTCGTTTTTTGCGTAATAAAGACCATCATAATTGCGGAGCAGAGCCGATTGTGGGCAGCTATATCATAAAAAGAACAGCTTATTCGGTGCTGATTATCATTGGCGTGATGATCGTTACGTTCCTGCTGTTCAGAGTCGCGGCGGGAGATCCGGCGGCAGCATTGCTGGGAAAAAATCCTTCTCCAAAGTCAGTGGAACAACTACGCTCCGAACTAGGCTCCGACAAACCGCTTTTTTGGGGAAAATACCGCAGGACAGAAGCATTCACCTCAGTGTCTTTCAAAGAAAAACGCACCCTTCCCGGCGTAAAAATTCCTGAAGACGCAGTGTACGAACAAGGCTGCATTAAACTTGATTCCCCACAAAAAGAATTGGTTTTTTCTCGAAACTTCTCCCTTGAGAATACTCCTCAGGTTCTGTTTCTTACAACCATCGGAAAAAAACGAAAAACGGCGAAAATAGATATAAAGCCAAGCTCAAAAGAAATAAAGATCATTCCGGATAAAGGTTCTGTCCTGCTGGTGGAAAAGGCAGAATTCTTCCGGGAACAGGATTCCGCGTGGAACTCACAATTTGCCGATTCCCTGAAAGAATTGATATCTTTCAACAGTCGGTTCCCTTATGTTTCATTCTTTAATTTCGGCAGAACTCTGACAACTCGCGAACCGGTAAAAAAGATTATCCTGCGCGGAATCTGGCCGTCACTGTTCGTAATGTTTCCGATCTTTATCGGAGAACTGCTGATCGGCATCATTTTGGCCTTGTTTGCTACCGCGTTCAAAGGAACCTGGGTAGATAAGCTGATCGTACTGCTGTCGATCGTCGGCATGAGCGTGAGTTACTTGGTGTTTATTATTTTCGGGCAATGGTATCTGGGCTATTATTACAACTTGTTTCCGGTCTGGGGTTACGGCACAATTGCCCACCTGATGCTGCCGGTTATTATCGGTATCGTTTCCGGCCTTGGCGGCGGCGTCCGGTTCTATCGCACGGTTTTCGTCAACGAACTTAGCAAGGAGTATCTAAAAACCGCACGTTCCAAGGGCTGTAGCGAATGGTCGGTCTATGGCCGTCATCTGCTGCGCAATGCGGCAATTCCAATCATTACCCGGGCAAGCACCGTTCTGCCTTTCCTGTTTACCGGCAGCTTGCTGCTGGAAACATTTTTCGGCATTCCCGGACTTGGTTACGCCGGTATTAACGCACTGAACAACTCCGACCTGCAAATGATCAAAGCTCTGGTTATTATCGGAGCGGCGCTGTTCGTATTTATTAATTTAATAGCAGATATTGCCTATGCCTGGGTCGATCCCAGAATCAGGCTCAAGTAAAAAGGAGTGTTTTTTTTATGAGTAACGAGTTGTTTAAAAAATTATCAGTCGGAATGCTGCAGGTAAACTGTTATCTGGTTCCTGTCCCGGCCTCCGGTAAACTGTATATCATTGATCCCGGCGATGAAGCCGATAAAATCATCGAAGAAGCACAGAAAATGAATTACAAGGAAGTTGAAATCCTGCTGACTCATGCCCACGTAGATCATATCTCCGCGGCAGGGGAAGTCGCCGCAGCGCTTGGCGTTACCAAGGTACGCCTCTGCGCAAAGGACCATGACCTCTATAAAAGTCCGGAAAACCATCTGATGCCTTACGTTCCTGCCGCAACCGGACTGCCTCCGGTAACCGATGAACTCGACTCTGATGACTACGAAGTAATCTACACGCCCGGACACACTCCAGGCGGAGTCTGCTATTACTTTAAATCCATGCCAATACTTTTCTCCGGCGACACTCTGTTCTGCGGCTCAATCGGACGCACGGATTTCCCCGGCGGTGATCTCGATACCATAATGAGTTCGATCAAAGAAAAATTGCTGATCCTGCCGGATGATCTGGTAGTCCTGTCCGGACATGGTCCCGCCACTACCATTAAAAGCGAAAAGATCAACAATCCATTTCTGTAAGAAAACATGAAAAAGTCTTCAGGCAAAATAATTCAATGGTACGAACCTTTTTTATTTGCCCGAAAACAAAAACGAACATATAAAGATTATCAATTCACCATATTTGATATAATTCCATTCGGCCTTTGTTTCGTTTTTATGGTGTTGTTGATATGCGTTTCTGCGCTGATGAAAGTACAGCACCTCCCTTCCTGCTGGTTGATTCTTTTGCTGTCTTTATTTTCAGCTGGAGTCATAGTATGGGAGTTAAAACGCATGAAAAATGAAATTTTCATCTGTAGAAAAGGCATTTTTTATGATGAAGCAGAAAAGCAGCAGTTGATTAGATTTAAAAATATTGCGGCATATCAGATTACGACTGATTCTCGCGTTCCAAGGTTAAGTATAAAGTTAAAAAAACGCAATAAGGTTATAACTTTCGGAATTTCGCGTACTGTTTCGATTGACCAAATAGAACGGTTCTTATCTAAAACCGGTCTTAAAAAAGCAGAATTTTCTTTGGACCAGTAATAAAAAAATGGTGTCTTTCAAAAGAATACCTATTGAAAGACACCGTAATGATTTTACATGTCATCCCGCTTCCACACGAAGTGCGTGATTTGAAGCGGTATTTGCCCGCGGAGACTTAGCGAGGAGCAAGCAGTCCGCCGCTTGGAAGCTGATAACTTCTGCTGCCCAGCCATGAATTGGTCTGAAGGCTTGAGTCATAAGTAATATTATGACCTTTGCTGTTGATTGCGTCGGAAATACCATCGACACCATCTTTAATAGTCAGACCATTGATATTTGAATCACCGGTCAGAACCCATTTGCTTTTCGCGTCGATCTCAACCGAAGCATTTTCAATCTTACCAGTCAGGACCGCACCGTTTTCAAGCACAACAGTAACCGCTTTGGAACTGTTCGTGTAAGTCAGATCGGAGGTCAGCTTAACCGCATTAAGAGTCATGGCGTTGCGGCGACTGCGTCCACCACGTCTTCCACCACGTCGTCCACCCGGACCACCTCTTCCGCCGGGGCGTTCAGTCAGCTTTGAAGTTAGTTTTTTATACTGGTCCGCAGAAAGAAAATCTTTTGCAGGAGCAATAATTGCCAGAAGTTTTTTCTGAAGTTCTTCCATTTTCTGACGCATCTGGTCCATACCGCCACCGGGACCGCTTTGGCCTCCCGGAGGGCCCATTTGACGGCTGCTGCTGTCACTGCTGTTTCCACTTTGTCCTCCAGGACCGCCGCCCTGACCCGGACGACGCATGTTTTTAAACATATTTTGAAATTCAGCCTTAACCTTAGCAAGTAACGGCGTTAGTTTTGTAGCCTGTTCGTCAGTAAGCTTTAATTCAGTTTTTAGAGTTTCAATCGTTAACTGGGACATCGGACCTCCGCGTCTGCCGCCCTGTCCACCAGGACCGCCATCCATACCACCGCTGGGAGCGCCGCCGCCCCAACCTTGTGCCATTGCAGTAAAACTGCCCACGGAAAACATTAATGCCGCCACAAGAACTTTACCGGATTTCATACATGACTCCTTTTTTTCTTCACTTGTCAATTCGAAATAAAACCGTAAATTTTTATATACTTCACGATATATAATTCGTAATCAACAGAAAAAAGGTTACACGCATGCTTAAAACTGAGTATTAAAGTAACGCAAAATATAAAGTTCTACGTTGTTGCGCCCTGCCGGGCGCAAACAAAAAAAACCGCGCCGTAAATGACGCGGTTTTTTGAAATCTGATTGTAAGATCTATTATCTATCGTGCGTAATATTCGATCACGCTCATGATGTTAGCCTTAACCGGGATTTCTTCCACTTCAGGTTTGCGGATCAGGGTTGCTTTGAAATTGTCAATGTCAACTTCAAGATAACCCGGAATAGCTCTCTGAGTGTTTTTAGCAGCTTCGGCAACAGCCGGAGATTTTTCTGCATTGATAGAGATAACCTGACCTTCCATTACTTTGTAGGAAGAACGGTCAACTCTTTTGCCATCAACCAGAATATGACCATGATTAACGTACTGCTTGGCCGCGAAAATAGTCGGAGCCAGACCTGAACGGAAAACCATAGCGTCCAGACGCTGTTCAAGATTCTGGAAAAGTTTTTCATGAGCCTGTCCCTGTCCCTGCTTCGCCTTGGCGTAAGCAATACGGAGCTGCTTTTCTGAAATAGCATAGTGGAAACGCAATTTCTGCTTTTCCTGCAGCAATTCACCATAAGTAGACAGTTTCTTTCTGCGAGCATTTTTACCCTGACCACCGGCCGGATAAGGACGTTTTACACTTGGGCATTTCGGATCGTCCCAAATGCATTCTCCGATACGACGACAAAATTTGTGCTTTGCTTGAGCTTTTACTGGCATCCCTATTCTCCTTATTTAAAGGTTAATATACCGCGACAACGGGTGTCAAGCCTAACATTAATACTGGGGCCCGTGCCGCATTTCGTAAAAAGAGCAGGTAAAATAACCTGTTCACTGGCATTCTTCAAGTTTTAGATGTACTTTTTTTATGAATTTTGTCAAAAACATACCATTATTTATTTATAAGGGGTTCTTAATGAGACGTTTTCTGTTTGCTGTCGCCGTATTCATGATGATTCTTATCGCCGTCCCCGCATCCGCGCGCGTACAGACTGGTATTGAGGTTTTTCTCTCAAAATATACCAGCCTGGTTAAAGGCAAACGTGTCGGACTTCTAACCAATCCGACCGGCGTCAATCACTACCTGTTGCCAACCGTCGACCTCCTCCGTCAGGATAAACGCATAAACCTGGTCGCACTGTTCGCCCCGGAACACGGTATTCGCGGTGATGTTCTGGCCGGACAAAACTTCAGATCCGGAGTTGACTCCCGAACCGGCCTGACCATTTACAGTCTGTACGGAGGCAAAACGCATCGTCCGTCCCCGGCAGCGCTGAATAAGATTGATGTATTGATTTATAATATTCAGGATGTCGGCAGCAGGGCCTACACTTATATCTGGCATCTGGCGGAATGCATGAGCGCATGCGCGGCCGCCGGCAAAACGATCATCGTGATGGACGTTCCCAATCCTCTGGGGGCCACCGTTATCGACGGTCCAGTGACTGAACGTAAATTCCTGTCATTTATCGGACTTTACCCTATCCCCCGGGTCTACGGCATGACTGTCGGAGAATTGGCCCGTTACCTGAATACAGAATTCAAAATCAATTCCCGACTGTATGTCATTCCAATGTATCACTACCGTCGCGGCATGAGCTGGGCCCAGACTGGTCTTGAGTGGGTACCGACTTCGCCTCAGATTCCCAGTCCGGAATCCGCCTGCTGCTTTGCCGCGACCGGCACCCTGGGAGAAACTGGACAGGTAAATATCGGAATCGGCTACACCCTGCCGTTCCAATGCGTAACCGCTCCGTGGATCAATGCCGAACACATGGCTTACAGACTGAATATATTGAGACTTCCGGGAGTCCGCTTCCGACCAATTCATTATACTCCTTATTTCGCGGCTTATCAGAAAAAAATGGTTCACGGCGTCCAGATACATGTGATGAATCCGGCTGTTTTCAAACCCGCTACTACTGAAGTCGCTATCCTTTGCTATTTACAACGAAATTATTCAAAAAACTTCAAATGGCTGCCCAGTCACATTGCAAAATTCGACAAGGCAATGGGAACCTCTTCCGTCAGGGAAATGATTCAAAGCGGCATGAGCTACCAGGCGATTGTGAAAACCTGGCAGCCGAAACTTTACCGCTTCAATCGTGCACGCAAGAAATATTTAATTTATAAGTGATTGCCATTTAGCTCTTTCATGCTACATTATTTAGTGTAACATAAAACTGGATCTGGGAGGATTTTGCCATGAATAGAAGCTTGTTATCTGTGAAGTTCCTTTTTCTCTGTACCTTGACCGCAATATCAGTACTCTTCTGCGGTTGCCGACAAACCCTGCCGGAGAGCAAAACCAGCTACGACGCTGTAACAGGCAAACTGGACCCCCACGGCAGTTTCTATATGTATGCCGATACACAACAACTCATGGACAAGCTGGCAAAACAACAAAAAGTCACTACTCAACTGGTAAAATCCATATTTAAAGATAAGCAAACACAAGACCAAGCCGAACAGATTACCAACATGGCAATGAATGCCTTTATTAACAGCGGACTGCTTCAAATGGACGGCATCGGAGCTAGCAGCATTAAGTTCAATCAGGAATTATACCGCTGCAAGTTCGTTTTTCATAAAAAACCAGAAACGCAACCGGAAAAATTAGCATGGAAAGTCTTTGGAAGGAGTCCGCATGAATTAAAGTCTCTGGAAATGCTGCCGGCAAATACCGCTTTTGCGTCATTCTTTGATTTTAACACTGTAATGGCAGGAAAGTTCATTTCACAAGAATTCAGAAATTCTAAAATAGAAAATGTCCTCGTCACAAAAAATAAAGCGGCGGTAGCTTTTGCCAAAGCTACCGGGATATCGCCTCTGGCTTTATGCGAAAAACTTGGAGATCACTTCGGCATATTTTTTACTTTGAGCAAAGATAAAACATTCATGCTTCCAATTGACGGAAAATTTGAGAAATTCCCGGAAATAGCTCTAAATATTGTTATTTCAGTAAAAGACAGCACCCTCTTTGATTTGCTGCTCAAGAAATCACCTAAAAAACTAAATCCTCAGGAAAAAACTGAAAACGGCATCCATATGGTGGTATTAAATCAGATTCCGCTGATGCTGAAATTCCAACCGGCGTTCGGACAAAAGGATGGCCTTTTGGTAATCTCCAGTCAGCCGGAAGTCATCAAGGATTTCTTCAATCCAGACGCAAAAACAAAACTGATCGCGAGTGCTGAATTCAAAAAGCTGGCGGAGAATATTCCAACTCTGGGCAATGGCTACAAATATGTCTCTCCGGAAATCTGCAAAATGATGTTTAAAATGCAGAAATTTTTTATCGCAGTACAAAAAATGAGTATGACTCATGACATGCCGGGACCTTCGCCGGAATATAATGCTCAAGTAGCACAGTTATACGGCAACTTGAAAAATTTCAGCATATATCAGTGCAATCCCGATGGAATCTATGTTGAGGCAAACAGCAATTTCAATCTACCGGGAATCCTTACATTAAACGCAATTCTGGCCCCTTTTATTTATTCAGCGGTAATTCTTCAGCCCACACTACAGAAAGCGAAACAGGCCAGCAAGGGAGTTAAATGCATAAATAACCTCAAACAACTTGGCGTCGCTTTAATGATGTATATCAATGATAATGACGGGAGATTTCCTGATCCCGGGATTGCCGGTTTAAACAGAATATATAAAGAAGGCTATATACAATCTCCGCAAGTCTTTGTATGTCAGAGTTCCAAGAATATTCCAGCAGTCAAAGGACACAGTCTCACTCCCCGAAACGTCAGTTATATTTACTTAGGAAGCTATGCTCCAATTACAAAGATCAAATATCCATCGTCTACTCCCATTATGTTCGACAAACCCGGCAACCATAATAATTATATAAACGTATTGTTTGTTGATGGACATGTCCAACGCATAAAAGGCAATTTTAAGACATGCAGCGATATAATCTGGAAACTATCCCGGAATCTGCCGGAAGATGTTCGTAACCGCCTGTTAGAAATGGCCGAAAGCTTTGACAAGGACTCCAAACAGAATCACTGATTTAAGAAAAAACGTTATTTTTTCCCATGAACCGGTTGATTTATTGTTGAACCGGGTACATATTTTAAGCCGTCAACAATGACACCTTTAATGTGCGCTCATAGCTCAGTTGGTAGAGCAGATGACTCTTAATCATCGGGTCGAAGGTTCGAGTCCTTCTGGGCGTACCATTTTCTTCCTTAAAATAATTCAAAAGGTACCATAAAGTACCGTTTTCAACTTTCAATCGTTCAAAAACAGCCTATATTAGTCATATCGGGTATTTTAACTCGTAAAGGGAAAAAAAATTATGGCTGGAAAAACTATCAAACTGGACATTGGAACGATTTATCAAAAAACCGCAAACGGGGCTTATTACTTCAGATATCAGATTAATGGACAACGCAAAGCAATCAGTTTAAAAACAAAGAATCAGAAGGACGCGATTGCCAAAGCTGAAGAATTACTTCCAGTGGTAAAAGCAACCAGCACAGAAGTCATATCTGCACACGTAAAACATGCAAGAGCTCTTGAGATAAAAGCAAAATCTCTTCCACTTTCAAAAGTCTGGGAAGTGTACTGCCAGCACCCTGACCGTGCAACTCCTTCAACTATACATGAACAGGAATCCTATAAATCTTCTTTTGATGAATTTGTTTCTTTTACAGGAGATGGCTCAATGGAATTTTCAGATATCACTCCTGAAGTAACAGATAAATTTGCTCGGTATCTGCATAAAACGGGAATTTCTGTTCATACACATAATAGAAAACTGCAAAGAATTAAAAGGATTTTTGAAACACTAAAAGATTATCGGCAGGAGACAAATCCTTTCGCAGCCAAATCACTTCGGAGGAAGAAGCGTGAAGAACAAGAACAGATGGTTCGTCGTTTATCATTTACCCGGGAACAGGAACAGCAGTTATTGACGGTTCTGGAAGACGATAAATATAAGGTCATGAATAAGCCTGAGATTCGTGTTGTGTATCATCTGGGCATGTTTACCGGACAACGTATGAAAGACTGTGTATTATTGCGCTGGGACAAGGTTAATCTGAACCGTAGACGCATCTGTATTAAGCAATTCAAGACGGGTAAAGAGGCAACCTTCCCTATTGCACCAAAATTATTGGAAGTATTGAACGAAGCCAGGGGATGGCAAACCAATCAATATGTCTGCCCCAATGTTGCCCTGCGGTACAATAAGTTAAATGACCAAGGCAAGAATGTTGGTAATAACTTGGTTAATATCGACGTATTACGAGTTATCAAATGGATTGGGCTGGAACCATCAGTAGAAGTCCCTGGTCGGGCCAAGAAAGTTACAGTCTACGGGTTTCACTCACTACGGCATTCATTCGTTTCACATTGCGCTGAAGCAGGTGTTCCAAAGGCTGTGGTTTTATCCATTATCGGAGCCAATTCAGAGATCGTAGATAAGCATTACACCCATATCGGAGAGGAAGCCCAGGAGAAGGCCATCATGGCCATCTCCGGCACATACAATACGATTTCAGATCGCGAATGCATTGAAAATGCATTGGCGATTATCAATGAATGCCAGGACAAGTCAGATATAGTAAAACGCATTGAATCGGCTCTTCTCAAAAGTTAATTTTCTAGTCTAAGAAATACTGACTTTTGAGTGTAAAAAAATTGTGCATAAGAGTGTGCATGACTCATGTCAATGCACAGTTTTTTTGTGCATTTTGAGGTAAATTAACATTTTTTTGAGCGTGGAAGGATCAATTTGTTATTTTTTGTGCATTTATTGTTGGAGTCATCAATTTTTCTGTTTTAAATCCCTATCCAAAGTTCCTGTTTTGCTTCTGATTATATTTAACGTTCTGGGGCATATATCTAAGATATTAGCCATTTCTCTACCACTCATTTTTCCTTTGGGACCACTATAATAAAGATCTTTGATGATTTCTGTCTGTTTTTCTGGCGAAAGGTTAAGAAAATCTTTTCCCGTTGGAATAATATCAGCATCAGAATGGGGGGATTCTTTAAAATTACTCATGAAATCTTCAGGAGCAAATTTATTGGTAAAATATTCCTCTTTCAATAAATCAGCAAAGTATTGTAGTGAATATCCATACCTTCCTAACATCTGGTCATAATCGGGTATATTTATTTGCCAGTGAATATTTACGTCTTCTGGATTTGAAAGTGATAACCAGAAAGGCTTGAATTTATCAACCGAACGTATTTTCCTAGGAGAAACAAACATCGAAATTTTGTGTGATATTACAGGTTCCAATAACTTTTTAACTTTAAATTCTTCATCCCTGAAAAGCTTGGCCAATTTGACTTCCATATCATTGTTTTCCCCTGCATAGATGATCATATCAACTTTGTTGGCTATATTACTCGTTCCCAAATATATTCCTTGTTTATTCGGATGGTGGACAATTATTGTTGTTAACCCTTTCTTGGTCTCTAACCACTTCAAGAAACAATTCCATTCATTTGGCTTAGTGGCTGATTCTGCTAGAGTATTAAGATTATCTAAAATTAATAATGAAAGCTTGGTTTCATGCTCATGATTAAAAGTATCAATCAAATTATCAACTCTGACTTGAGATTCCTCGTTCCCAAGGTCTATTCCATAAAGCCTTTTAGCTAAGAATGTTTCATTATTGGTCTTGTTGTAAATTTTATTAAGATCTGCTATGCGATTCTCTAAGTCTTGTTCGTCCATCTCTCCTGCAAAATAAATAACTCCTTGGGGTTTTGAATAGTTTTTCCAGTGTTTGAAGACATGAGTCCCATTGGCTACTGCCAGTGCAATTGATAATGCTAGCCAAGTTTTTCCTATCCCTGTGGGAGCATATATCATAGAAACGGTTCCTTTTAGGATGATAGATTCTACAATATATTGTTTTTTCCTTTGTCGTTCTGAATTTACGTTGATATTGCCTCGTTCTTTATCTTGTAATTTATTAGGAATGTAAGCATTCTCTGATTTTGCAAGTTTAATAAATTCCTCATGCTTATATTTCTTCACTCCATCTGATTTTTTCTTGCCTGTTATGTGAAGGAATAAATCGGAAAATTTCTCAAATTCGGTCAGTATTTTCAGCGTGGTTGAACGTTTATCTTTTGATTCAACATCGGTACATAAATAATACACTGTTCTGCCCTTCAGAACATTCCAATCAACATGTTTTATTGCTTTGTCACCCCCATACCAAGTTGTCCATATAATGCCTTTATCAGCCAATTCTTCCGTTCCGTGCTCATAAGCGAATTCTACGTCATCAATAATTATAATTTTGGCGTGTGAATATTTTCGCATATAATCTAAATTCAACAGAGGGAATTTATCAATGTTCGGCATGAGAAAAAAACTGGCAGGATTTTCATTGTCTTTTACCCAGTTTGTCACAGGGAGAAACAATGAATCCCCATTATCTTCAATGCATATCAGGCTATATATATAAGCTCCATTTGAAGATTTGAAAATAATAGACTTAACAGGTGTGTGAAAAGGGATATAGCAAATATTTTTGTCATCGCTTTGTTGCCAACTTGAGCCATCTGGAACATTAAGATTATTGTAGATATTATTTTCATCAACGCTAAATTTATCAGCCAAAGCTGATAATGCTAAGTCCAGGTCGATTTCATTGTTCTTGTTTCGACAACCGTTTACAATAGCGTATAATGTAATAGGGTCCTCAGGGGCTTGAGTCAATAATTCACTCGGAGAGTAATTGTATTTGGGGATTTGTTTTTGCAGCGGATTTTTGTATAGATATTCATTTAAATTTAAAGTATATCCTTTGTAAGAATAGTGGACTCCGTTTTTTGTTATACCAGGGAACCATTTCTGAAGTTCTTTAGAATTTTCTAAGGTCATCAATAAATTGATAAATATTTTTACATATTTTATGACTTGAACTTCCTTATAATAATTTCTTTTTCTGGAGTTGTAATCGCTTGATAAAATATCAGTTATATGCCCTGGAATATCTGTAGAAAAGTTGTTTGTGGAACTGTTTTTTTCAAGTGCAACTGAAGCAAGGTAAGTTTGTGGTATAATTGAATATTGATCCGGCAGATGTTCACGAGAAGAGATTGATAGGCAATGATTGTTATTCATAATAGAAACAGGAGGAGTGGGGATACGAGGTGATGACATGTTAAAATTCCCATTTATAGTATTCTGATCATTATAATTCGGAAGGATCGTGTCATTTATAAAAAAATCATAACTATGCCTTAATGAATATGTATTGTTTATATGATCCGTAAGGACGATATCAGTTATAGAAAAATCATGTTCTTCCTGATTATGATAATATACAAAATATTTGCAATATTCCTCTAAATGATCAAGGTGATGTTCTAAAGTATCAATATCCATTCCATAACCTAATATATTTCTGCTCCAGATATTCAGCTTCTTTAATAGTGCTACGAGAACATGTAGTTTTGCATTAAGTTCGTTATTGAATTCCTGCTTGCTCTGGAAAGAAAACTCTTTAGATATCTGAGAAATCAGTGGCTCAATGTCCCCTTCATGAGTAATAGGTTTAAATACCGTGTTATTAAGTATAAGTTCTTCAAACAAAAGTTCGAAAATGTTCCATGTTTCGAGAGAAAATGATTGAAAATTGCCTGTATTCTTTTGGTTGAGTAATTGAGAAATAATCGTTGCAGTATTTGTTTTTTTGCAATAATTCAGGGATAATATAAAATTTGCTGGTATATCGTTGATATTTTTCATTGTTTCCGTATATAGATCTGAACAAATTGAAAATGTCAGTAGTGCTCCATTATATTTCTCTTTTATTATTTGATCATTGTCTCGAATACCAGATAAGATCTTAAATATGAGTTGCTTTGTTATAAGACAACACATCTTTTCAACATGAAGATACAACCAAGATTTTTCTGGAACGCTGGGATTTAATACCGAAGAAATTCGAAATGGATTGAATATTGCATAATCGGTTGTTTGCGGCTCAGAAAAAAGAATTCGAAACTTTGTTACAACTTTTGGGGCATCATTTTTATGCCCAAGGTAACAGTTTCCATTACGGATAAATTTTTTCTCATCTACCCAAAAAACATTGCCAATTGTTACGAGTAATTCAATAAATTCTGCAACGTCATTTTCAATTTTAAACATTTTTTTTGACTCATACATAATTCTAGCATCCTCGTTTTTGAACAAATATTACCAATAGCTGAACAATTCAAACATATGCTTAAATATGGTATTATCAAGTAGATTAAAACTGGAATGTAAAATAAATAAGAGATTTTTGTTAAACAGTTGAAATGGCTAGTTGCAGAAAATATAGAGAATACGGGGAAATTATAGCTCAGTATTATCTGCCATAATAAATTTTATTACGTCAATGTTACGGTATCGAACACTACTCCCGATTGTTTTTCGCTGGAATGGAAAGACTCCTTCTCGCTCCAGTTTCTTGAAGTTACTGTAAGCTAGTCCTAGCATGTCGGCAGCTTCCTGCTGATTTATCAATTTAGGTACGACTGCCGGCATCAGTTCGCCTTTGGTTGCCAGATATTTGAGATTAGAATTGATGATCTGTTCTTCCGATACCAATATTACTCCTTCGTCTACTAGTGGCTTGATTAGCCGGGCCAATAACTTTGCGGTGTTAGGTCTTAAAGATGTAGTCATTTTTTATCTCCTATGTGGTTTCTGCATAGGATGTTATGGAATAATATTATTTTATTAATTGAAGCTTTGCTTAAAAATTTTATCTCCTCGTTTTTAAGTTAAAAAGACTATGGAAGGTAATACCTTTGCCAAGGCAAAATATGAACTTCCTCATGTAAAAACTCACCGCAACAGGAGCAGACAAATCACGCTGTTTTGCGACTACCAGAGAAAGTCCAGGTAGTCGCATAATGAATATTACTTAAATCCAGATTCCGTCTTCGTTATAATAGTGATGTGGCTCAATTCTACGATAGAAGTCGAGCACCTGTGGGTCGCAAATGCAATCACTTTTTTCCAGAGGTTGTTCCAAGGTAATGCCTCCTAATCCTCGAGCTCTGGTTAACGCCGTGTAGAGCTGACCTGCACAGAAAAAACCATTTTTCCCACGAATCAAATGAACTGCGTTTAAGGTCTGCCCCTGGATCTTATGGATGGTAACAGCGTACGCCGGAATAAGAGGTAATTGGGTAAACTGGCCGGTCACTTTCTGAATCAGGTGTTTTTTTCCATAAATATCTGTCTCCAGCTCATATTTGTAATGAGACCATGTTACGGGATCCACGGGGATCATCTGACCAGACGATGAAACGATTATTGCTTGGGGATGTGGTCCAGATGAACATGCAAGGACTGTTCCTGTAAGACCGTTGCAGAATGCGGGATTTCTTCTATGATTTGATAACAGCATCACTTTTTCTCCTACCTTCAGACGCAATGTCGGATTGGTAGGGAATGCGTCCATTGGAAAATATCCAGCAACCATAGCATGTGTAACTGTTTCTTGACCGGGGAGTTGCTTGTATGCCTCAAGGTTAATTTGCTCTGCATCATATCTAGTGCAACATAAATTGACCGATTCACCCAACTTATGTTGTTTATTATGAATGCTTAAGCGATTAAGTACGCTTATATAGCTATCACTATGTTCAATTTCAAGATATTCCTTGGCGGGAACGACTTCATCCCAATAATAGATGGTGTTTCCTGTCCTGATGGCTTCCGCAATCTTCAGGAAATTTTTATCATTTTGACGATGAGCATGTTCAAGGAATACACATACAAACATTCCTGACTTCCAGGAGTCTGTTGTAAAGGCAAATACGCCTCCAAATACTTCGTTGAGATATTCTCTGATTTTCCAGTCGGTAACTACCGGCGACAGTTGACAAAAATCTCCTACGATTATTAGTTGTTTTCCCGCAAAGGGAACATTTGTCTGATTGGCTTCACGGAGTACACGGTCGATTGCGCAAAAAACATCGCTGCGGACCATGCTAACCTCATCAATGATAATAACTTCAATATTTTTCAACATAAGTATTCTTTCAGTGTCAATATTAATTTGAGTTTCTGGCGTTATAACACCTATTGGTAATCCCAAGAAGCTATGAATGGTAGATCCATTGATGTTCAGTGCTGCCATTCCGGTAGGAGCCAGGCATGCTATGTTTTTAGTACATTGCTTTTGAAATTCATCGATTACAAATGATTTTCCGCAACCAGCTCTGCCGGTAAGAAATACATTTTTTCCTTCTTTCATTAGTGTGAGTGCACGTTCCTGCTGGGGATCCAATCGAGAGAATATTGATTTTTCCATTGTTTTTAATCCTTCTTTTTTTAAGGTTGCATTTAATGGAATCCATCAATAAAAATTAATTGGTTTTCTAGTAAGATGTTATTGATTAGGTGATTACGTGATTCATCGTTTTTCGTTAAAAACAGTATTTGCGTGTAATTACCAAGGATTGCTAAATATCATGAATCTAACAACCCGAACACCCCCCATATAGGCAATAGATTTCGAAGGAAAAAGCGTTGGTACATATATTCTCTCTTTTTTTCAATATCATGGGATAACCATCAACCGAGCTATCTTGTCATGCAACACTCTTTCGCATTGTTTTTCGTAACCATTAATCACCATAATATAGTTTTCAGTACAATTCTTAACCTCAAAAAAATAAAGGAATAAGTATTATGGCTTCCTGCATTATCTTTGACAACCACTATCGGAACATGACTATTCAAGCGAACCAGGAACAAGGCTGTTATAAAGACATCCTGGACAAAATTTATGGTCTTTTCAACTATATGATAAACAAACACAACAAAATTCTTTTTGTCAGGTTTGATGTGACGTATCCAGAAAACTACAACGCTCCAGAAGGCAACGATATCTTTGAGAAGTTCATCGCTAATTTCATAAAGAACAGAAGTAGGGCTGGATATGATCCCAAATACCTGTGGGTAAGGGAACAGCACACAAGTTCCAATTCTCATTACCATTGTATCCTACTCTTAGATGGCAATAAGACTCAAAACATCTATGGCCATCTTGCTGAAGTAGAAAAGTTTTGGAGCAATGCATTAAGACTGGATATCAACGAAACTAAAGGATTGATAAATTATTGCAATAGATACAGCGATGGAATGATGATCCGTAGAAATACAACTGATTTTAATAGTCAATTGACTGCTGCGTACCAATGGGCCAGTTACCTGGGAAAAATAAATAGTAAACAACGGATTGATGGAGTAAGAAACTATGGATGCTCCATATTGATATGAGTGGCAATAATTAATTATCGGGAGGGAGTAATTATATAGTCAAAGAGTTGATGATATTGAGGACATAGTAATTAATATTAATAATAATAGTTAATAATAGTTATTACAAATAACCCACTTCTCTGGATGAGCTAAAAAACACAAAATAAGCCGTTCAAAGACATGGGTTTGAATGTTTTTATCATAAAACTCTTGTCTGAGTTACTTTTCTAAATATTAACAAAATTACAAAAAGGAAAAAACATGAGTAAACTGGAAATCGAAATCGAATGTAAAGATCAGAGCCGGGAACTAAGAGGTAAAATTTCAACAGAAATATCTGAAATAGATTCCCCCGAAGAATTGAAGAACTATTTGAATGTGGGATATGAAGCGATGCTTACCTCAATATTGGTTCCAAATTCAATTCCATTGTCTGCTTCCCCACAGAAATTATTGCAATCATCAGAGAAAGATTCCAATTGGAAGCCACCGTCAGAAAAGCAGTTATCCACAATCCATGCGATATGCCAGCAAACAGGTAAAACGCCAGAACAAATAGCTGCTGAATATGGAAGAGACAAGATTGAGGACATGAGCAAAAAAGACTGTTGGGAGTTCATAAAAAAGAGCAGGTCATCTTAAAAAACAATACTGTTCAAAAGAAATATAATAATTTGGACATAAAACTTTGTTTTGTAAAATAGTGCTTAAAGTCCCCCTGTTTCAGGGGGACTTTCCCTTCTCAAGTGCATGAAACTCGACAACGCTGATAGTTAGTCAACTGGTCCAAAATAAAGGATAATATCGAAAAAATAAAATTTCATGATGCTTGAAATATCGACAGTAAGAGTGAGACATTCAAGGCTCTCCGTTCGTAGAGGAAAACCATCAAATTGAATAATAACTATTCTTTAAATTTTTTTATTTCTTCTTCGTCATCAGTGGATTCAAGGCGGTTTTCGAACTTGTCGATCTCTTTAACGGTTCGGTTATAATTGCGGATGAGTTGTTCAAGTTAAGTTTTCTTTGTGATGATGTTGACAGTTTATATCATTTTACCTGCTCTGACGGAGGATATCCAAAGTATTTGCGGTAGCAGTTGGAAAAGTAGTAAGCACTATTCTAGTCGGTTAATTTTGCAGCACCCCTGACTAGGCAGCGTCCTGACTTCAGCAGGGTGTCAGCCTGCTCCAACCTGATTTGGATACTATTAAAAGTGCTTGAAAGAGTTTAAGGATATTCAATGACCTATTTATAATCTGTTTTTATAGGGGGACAGGACAAACTAATTTTCCTTGCAATAAATTACTACTGCTCTAGAACCAGAATTAATTTCATGCCCAAATTTGTACTCGGAAGAATTAACTTCTAGACGATTTGCATTGTTCCTACAACTGATACTGAAGTTTTACCAGAACAGCATAAAACTTGTATGTTTCCGCTAGGAGTCGGATAAACTACTTTGTAGTCGAATAGTGTAACAGTCGGTTTTACTCTTACTTTTTTACAACCCGCTTCGATAATTTCAATGCCAGCCAGAGCCTTGATCAGGAATTCGGCAGGGCACGCCGACCAGGCATGACTTAAAGAACGATAGATTCCTATATATGAATTATTGTCTCCACGCCAACTTCCGGTCGCATTCCACTCCTCCGTAGTTGAAGTCATGCCAGCATCAACCATGCGCTTTCCCCAACGTTCCTGTATGATTTCGATTGCAATGTTCATACATCCGCAAGCAGCAATAGCCTTGATGACAACGGCAGTAAAAAAAGGTTCTGCTTCAAGAAACTCCAAGGACTTTGAAGTATAGAATTTATGTACAATATCCCGGGCAATATCTTCCGGACAAAGCCCAAAGAAAATTGCCGCCATATTAGTATGCTCACTGACAGAATCAACCTGTTTCTCTTGATCGTAGCCATCAATGTAAACACCTTTCCGTTTGTTGTAATATCGGTCGTGGTAATTATTCTTTATTGCTTGACGCAATATCCCGATTTTCTTTTGCATCCATTCATCATTTTTATATTTGGCAATTTTTTCTGCGCTGCCTAAAGCTCCGTAAAATATTGCGTTATACACAGCCAGCTCTTCAGCTTTGCAGTTAAAAACATGATCAATAAATATCCAGCCAGGAAGCCCACATATAAAACCGGTCTCATCAAGGAAGTTGAAATGCCATAGTATAATTTGCGTTACTACCGGATAGCATTCATTTAAGTAAGCTTCCTGTCCTGAATACATGTAATGTTCCCAAAGTGCAATAAGCCACCATAGAGAATAGTCGGGAATCGAACGATTCAGATTATTTTTTTTCTCTGAATCCGGTTCGACAAAAAAGTTTGAAAGATTATTTAGCAATCCATGCGGACATTGATTTACCGCGGCCTGACGCAAAAATTTACCCGGCATCGAAGTATCCCCAAAACAAGCATAGACACTACCGAGAATTACAGCTGACACATCACCAGACCATTGGCATTTCTCACGCCACGGCGAATCCATAAAATAATCACGAGAGCAAAGCTTTATTGTATTTAAGGAAATATCAAATATTTTATTAAGCTTTTCATCTCCCGATTTAAAGAAACCTACAGGCTCATGTAAACAGCTTGCTTGTATCGCTCGTATATTAGTAATAGTTAGAGGCTGGAAACATTGCAAAAAACGTAATTTCACATAGCGAAAAGACTTCCATATTGCACACCTGAATACCTGTTTCCCATCCCGTAATATATATTGATCTGCGTAAGGTACTTCAAGCGCATTGTTAAAATGTCCGTTAAGAAGACGTTCGACGTATCCCAGCTCCATGATCGCTCCAGCTAGCCCATTAAGTTCAATTTCTATTACTCCAGTCAGAACTTTGCCAAAATCAAGAACAACACTTGGGCACCATATACCATCAAAACTACGATTTTTAAGATGTTCCGTGCTGCAACAGAACTCCGCTTCAGGTTTGGACGAACATAAACTCTGCACTTTATCAGCGTTAGAAAATTGTATTGGTCTGCCAGCAGCCGAAAGACGAACTGAAAGGGTCTCCGTACGGCCACGGCTTAAAACCTCCTGACCCTCTTCAAGTGCTACAACCTTAACCGGAAAAAATTCGTTTTCGCAAAGCAAAGGAATGTCTCTGGGAAGCAGACGATACCAGGGGGTTGAATTACTATTACGGGTACTGTTTTCCCGCACCACCGTCTCAGGCCAATTACTGTCATCAAAACCGGGATCAAACCAGCCTTGAGGATGTTTTCGGGCGTCAAATATTTCCTGACGAAGGTTACTTTCGACATTGTAATTTGGTACAATACACCAACCATTTTGAGAACAAACTCGCCAGGAATTATCTGTTTGGGCGATTATTATTCCGTCAGGCTTTTCAAGCTCAATTAATAAACCACAAGGTTCTCCAATAGCGCTAACAATCACACCAATACAGTTTTTGCCGTTAATTAAGTATCTGGATAAGTCTATATCATCATAATATTTCCAATGCGGCTGTGACGGGGGAACTCCTGTGTGTACATACGTCCCGTTAATATACAACTCATAGGACTTGCCGGCAGAGATGAAAATCTTCGTCTTATCAGCACTACTGATCCACAATTCTTTGCGGAATAGGAAGCGTACTGCTTTCTGCTCACAGTCTGGAGGACTTATCCATTTCGCTTGCCATTGACGCGACTTCCCGAAATCATAAAAGGTTTCAGGAAGCTTGGAATAATGCATAGTCATTGCTCGAATTTCCAAATTTATGATTGATGTTATTAGACAGTGCGATATTCCCGTATTGCAGCCAGTTGTTCCGAGGTTCCGATATTTGGAGGATTATCCGCCATAACAGCATCTACCATTTTTTGTGATAGCTCAGAAGCAATGATACTGTCTTGCATTTGAGGAAGCTTAGAAGAGTTTCCTGTGTCTATGGCATGTGCAAATTTTGTAAACATAACGTCAAGACTTTTCCCTCCATAAGGTGCAGTTTTTTCAAAAGTTTCATTAATTCCGCGGCAAAAAAGCCTTGCATTTACAAAGTCATGACTCAGATGTAATGTTCCATGGGTGCCGATAATATCAAAATAAGAATTATTGCCAGGCTCTTTGGCATGCAGAGCATATATAAAGCCATTCGTTATCTCAAAAGCTATTGAATTTTGGAAGTGCCCGTGAACACTGACCCACAACGGAAGCGGTTCATTAAACATACGTTGTCCGACAGCATGCCAGTCGGCAAATTCGCTTTTTGCATACCATCTGGCGGCATCCACATAATGCATGCCACAATCATGAAAAATGGCTCCTTCAGGATTATGAAAATCCGGCGGCAACACTTTCTGGGTCATATGGCAGATTCTGATTACTGCAATGTCTCCAATTTCTCCGGCCGCAATTAACTCATGTGCTGTTTGATGATACCACATATTGCGGTTGAATAGATTGACCGTAGTTATATGTCTATAGTCTTTTAATTTTTCCATTAACTTCTTTTCTTCAATAATATCGGCGGCTAGAGGCTTCTCCGCAAGAATATGCAAGTCTTTTGCCATTGCTCTATAAATCAACTCAGGACGTGCGTCTGCCAGCGTACAAATACTGATTGCGTCCAAGCTTTCGTCATTAAACAAATCTTCAACGTTTTTGCATACTTCAACAGTCGAATCAAGCTCTTTCGCAAGCTGAAGGTTTTCTTCACAAAGATCGCAAATCCTGACAACCCTCCAACGATTACAGTTTTGGGCCTGCCGGAAATGTTCTCTTCCCATTTTTCCAAAACCAATAATTCCTATTTTATATTCTTTCATAATTTATATATCCTTATAGTTAGGGGTAATGCGGGTAATTAACTCCGGTTCTTTCATTATGCCATAGGGCACGAGGTGATAAGTATCAATACGGCATTCTTTTTCAGGTTTAAACTCTGCAGGTCCGGTCCATATAGGCTTTTTATCTTTATAATGAAATGGACCGTGAGAATTACGACGCGAAGAAAACAGCTCCAGGCATAAGATAAATGTTTCACCTTCAATGATATAATCTGTTACCTCAACTTTATTCGGGGGCCAAGCAACAATACCAATTTCCCGATTATCGACAAGAACACGTATCGCTGTTGCGTTATATTCAGGAATTTTAATATAATAGCGTGCCCCCGGCTTACGAATCAGGTTTAGCTTTTTCCTGTATATAACGGACCCGGAATAAAAACAAAAACCCTGTTCAACCCAGTCGCCGATATTAAGTTTTCGAGGAGGACTAATGATTCTCGGGGAGAGATTATTGAGTTCCACTCCAAAATCACCGAGTATATATACAGCCTCTAGTCCGCTTTGAGTTTCGTTAAAATCCGAATATAATATCAAGTCGTTTCTACCGGATTTCAGTATTGTAGAGTCAAAGGAGATTTTCCGCAAACTTTTATCAACCCACCAGCCGCAGTCCGTATCGGGAGATAAAATTATACCATTCAATTCGATCTTGAAGTTTTCCGGTTGTTCAACAGCAAGAAACATCTCGCCTTCCGGCAGTTTTTCTATGTAGAAATCATACTGAAGCCATATAGGAACGGTGTCAGAGGTTCGAGTTTTAATACGAGTCCAAGGCTGAGACATTTGCCCACTGCGCCTTTCTGTATTCAATTTATCACGAAGAAGGTCGTCGATAAGTAGAATATCAGTTTTTTGGGTCCAATTTTTCCCATTGATGGAATATATCGGACAGTCAAGCAACAGGACGTTTGGTTCAGACAACGCAATTTCCCAAGTCTTACCAAGTTTTTCTCTGCCAACTGTATTTAAAATTTTCTGGTTCGGAAAATTTAAATTATGCTCAGATTTTGGAATTACAAAAATACGACTGGCAAGTGCCTCAAAAGAAGTTTTTATATGCCACTTAAAGTCCCTTTTACTCCTCATTGCGTCTGGAAAGCTGAGGTGACCGGTATTCGGATCAAGCTCAAAAGGTTTACCTGCGCACTCGGAAAAACCGGTAATTTTTACTTCCGGAAAGATGGACGTTCGTTGGGATACCGCAATATCAGAACCTGCAGTTTTAGAATCCCATACGGTCTTGCATTCGGTAAAATTATGTCCGGTATTACAGATAAACAGATAAAATGCTGTTTCATCTTCACGAAGCAAATGCAAGAGAGGCTCAAGCTCATATCCTTTACTATCCGTCATGGATATTCGTCGGCAGTCAGGTTCCAGCTTTTCGATTAATTCAGGCCCGAATAAAGGAGAATGAATACATTGTTCAGCAAACTTCCGAGGTTTGTCAGATGGCAGGGCATCAACATGCCGAGTAACATCTCCCGCAAAAATTACGGTACCTCCATTGTTATTGAATTTTTTCAGCAACTTTAGAGTTGAACTCCTGATTGTATCCAATTCCGGTACCAGTACTGCTTTATATTGTGCCTGAGCGATATGGAACTCAGTACCTTTCACATTACCGTAACGTGATATTATATCCTCATCGCCGTAATCAAAGTCAATATTTGCCGCTAACAGGGAATCACGCATTTTTACCAGAGTAGCATCCAGCTGTTTAAGTTCTGTATTGTCGACTTCCCGGGCTTTTATACTGAATCTGGTCCAGGCACTTTCAACAGGATGAATTACCAACAAATCACGAACTTCCACCCCTTGGGACATAACAGAGTGAATACGGGCAAAATAATCTTCGACTTTCCGGTATTCTTTCCACCATGGCGATTGATAAGAAATACTTGCGGGATAATCGCGTTTAGCCTGCCCTTCCATTGTATACCAGGCTAAATGATGACAACGCATATTAATGCCGAGAGCTACTTGCCAATCGCATATGGCCTTATGTCCGGCAAAAGTAAAATCCCAACCGGTACAACCGTAACATTCCGTTAAACGGATATTTTTACCAAACTGCCGTCCGGCAGAAGCAACTTGTTTTGCGGTATCATATTCGCGCCAGTATTCGGTTAAAACATCCATTCCGGGGATTTGCATGTGTTCATAAAAGCGCATGCAACTACCAACAGCACGCGTTTGTGAACTTATGGTTTGCTCATGTAAAATGTGACCAGTATGGATAAGCTTGTTCTCCGCACACCATTCACCGAGCTGACGAGAATAGGCATCTACAAACATACGAGTTGCACAGTCATGATAATGCCAGCGAGCCTGCGATATTTCCTGTTCCCTGAAATCAAAGAACAATTCAGGGAGATGATCCAAAATATCATAACCGTATAAACTATAAAATTGTTCCGCGAGTTTGTCAGTCCATGGAAGCATATTGCTTTGAGGAGAACATCGGTTGGGTTCATCGGTAAATATGCCTGAAACCCGATTCCCAAAGAACTGTCCGCAATATTTACGGTATTTTTCATGCGTAATTTTTATAAATTCCCGTACAGCCTTGGAATCAAGCGTATTGAGATTAGCTCCCCCGTTAAACCAGAGGCTTGATTCATCAATCTTAACTGTAAATACCAGTAAGCATTCATTCCCGAAAATAACAATATCTGTTGTGTTTATCGGCAGCTTTTCCAAATTACTTATTTCATAATCGTTTATTTCGGCCTTGAAAAGCCCAAGAATATTTTTATAATTTGACAAGTATTTCGTATCTTTAACTTGCGAACAAACCAGATGACGTGCCCGATATTTATCAGCGTTAGTGACCAAACCTCCGGCAGTACCAGAAGGCCAACGGTCATCATCATACAACCAAACCTCCAAGTCTTCCTTTTCCGCCTCATCAATACAGGTATTTACACATTCAAACCATTTTTTAGACAAATAAACTGTATTTAAACCAACCCGGGAGTGAATGAAAAAACCGCCAAATCCCATGATTTTATATAAGCGTACCTGCCTGCGAAGTTCTTCCGGGTCCATAGTGCCGTTCCATGCCATAAATGGTTTACCGCGAAAACGTTTATCAGGAGTTTTAAATGATTCAATTAACTGCAAAATGTTCATTATGAATACTTTTCTCGTATTTTTTTTAATGTTTCACGAGTCAAAACTATCACGTCAAACGTAACTTTGCATTTTGTTGCCTCTTCCAGATACACCGGCTCAACGGTTGTTGTGTATAGATCATAACCATTTGTTATATTATCAATAATATCATTGGTCAAACGTATAAAACTAACCTGTTCGGCCACCGGATATTTTGCAAAGTCAAGTTTTTTGCCCCTGGATTTCTCTGCATCATAAAACTCAAATTGACCCTTCGAAGTTTCCACTAGTACAATGAAATGGCCCCGTCGCTTAAGCAATTTTGAAACAGAAAGCATCAAGGGTCCAACATATATATTTGCATCCTGATACATTTTAAATTTATTGTCAGGGGAGGCAATAATGTTCTGAGCCCTGACAATTATAGGCAAATCCAGCTTTAACTGAAAAGCAACCGTTCCTTTACCGCATACAGGCAATTCAATGAAATCTTCTTGGGAACTGGAAATAAGTTCAGATGATTCATTACCGGAATATATTTCAACCGTAGTGGCATTAAAGGGCTTGATTAGCCTGATCAAAAGTTCTTCGTCAGAACTGTTTGAAATAGTCAGGTCAACTATATTGCCGCGTGGATAGTCGGTTTTCGTCTGAATTTCAACTTCTTTTCCATGGCGATCAAACGTAAAGACTCCATCAACCAGCAATTGAAGCGTAAATATATTATCTTTCTGGTTATAAGCCAGCTTAGGATAATCTGCCAAAACCGTTGTTCCGAACATTGCACAACACCAGTAAGCCGGGTTACCTGACTTATCCAAATACTCGAAATGAACAGGCAGGGAACCGAACAAACCGTTATCTAATTGGCTGTAAAGCATGTGATTCCAGAATATCTTTTCTACTTCATGCAGAAAAAACAAATCATCAGTTAATTCCCATAAATGATAATTGATATATAGAAAATCACATGTGCTACAGGCTTCATCCAAGTAAGGAGTTCCATAACATTCAAATATCCCGCCGGTAGGAAGCATGTCATTTTTTGCAACCTTTTTCACTTCGTCAATAACGGTATCCAAATACTTCTCTTCGCTGCATTCTTTATAAAGCGCAAGCATTCCGCGCAAAGTCGAAAGGTGCATATGTGAATGTACTGATTTTTCATAAGGATCTGCTACATCGGCAATAGTCTTGGCAAGTTTCAGCCACCGCTTTTCTCCGGTAATCCGATATAAACTTACAATACCATCCAGTCCATGCGTAAAACATCCATAAGCATGTCCATAGGTTACTATAAGACTGCGTTCTTCCGGGGCTAACCAATACTGAACAGTGTATTCATAGTATTTTCCCAGCCGCAAAGCACTCTCTAAAACAGCTTTATCACCAGTATGTTCGTAGTAAGCCACCAGTCCTTGGAGAAGCCAGCCATTTCCGTAGATTTGCGCACGATTTGTAGTTTCCAGACTCTGCTCTTTTCGACCAAACATGCCTGAAGATCGTTGGTGTGGAAGCAAGTTCTTTATCAATTTATGCAGCCTGGGATTAAGGCCGTAAAATTTTTCCATGGCTACCATAGCAATAATCCAACGTCCGGGTACATCCCCTGAATATTCCAGATGATGCGCAAAAACATCTTCCTTGTAATTTATAGTCGCCAACAAATAATCATCTGAGTAAGGATAATTGGCTCTCAAACCTGCATATGCCTTAAGCATGGCCGTTTCGAGTTCCCCATATACTTTCACGCTTTTGATTTGCATCGAATAATATTCCTTATACATTTTCTTCTTTTCAATAAGAAATTTCCTGAAATATGTTACTTAAGAGTTAACATGCTGTCCGGGTCATTACTAACGAAAGGATTGAGTCCGGATATTATATGCATATAGAAGTTTTGCACATATTCGCCTTGGAGTAGGCTATCAGGTTGCGATGTTGTTAAAGTCCATAGCCCGTATTCGCCTGACCTTACAGCTTGCGTTATAACTTCGCTGCTTGCCTTGCCTTTGCCACGAAGAATTATCGAACGTGCAACTTTGCCATCAGGCTTAATCAGCTGTAGTTTTAATACCTGGTGATGTCCTGTCGCCACAAGAAACTTAAATTTCTTTGCGTTTTTAAGAGGGAGCAAATAAAATTTACTGCAATAATCGTTTTTATTTTTGCTCCTGCGAAAGAAAAAATACAAATGACGTTGTTCGTCAGCAGCAGTTGTAGCCAATCCCCAGTACTTTGACTTCACTTTCAGGTTATACCATGGCCCGGTATTGCCTCCGTTCATGACTATACAATACAAACCAACTTCTCCTACCGGAAATTTTATATTGCGCCTTTCTCCGACAGCAACAGATTCATCCTGAAGCAAGCGTCCTTTACAGTCTAATATATCATACGATATGGGGGTCATTTTTCCGGCTCCGGCGACGTGGGCCAGTGAAAATTCAATGGGGTTTCCGGGAGAAGCCAATACATAAAACAAGTTTTCATGCCTTAAGGTCACAGCTTTTGAGAGTGGCTTTTTAGTGTTGATCTTGTATGCTTCCGCATTATAGTCTTTAATGAACCTCTTGGTGCATATTGGTACAATTCCTCTGGCGGGAGAAAATTTAATATCGCTTACATATTCTCCATTTTCAAGACACTTCATGGCTTCAGAATTCGCGTGCCCAAGAGCTTTCCAATAGTCCTTTGCCGAATAATTACCGGGCAGTTTGTATGCGGCATAAGCTTTTGACTTCTTATTCCAGTGCGTCCAAAACATACTCAAAGAAAATAAATTATAACCGGCTTCATTTTTCAATACTTGCCAAGCCTGAATCATTATGTCATCAGGAGAATAATAATTAATTCTAAACCATGGGATTGCGATATTATTGGGGTTGCAGTTTTTTATCCATTCCAGTTCCTCTTTTGCGTATTTGTTATAACCGCCGCCTGAATACATGCGCCAACTGTCCATTATTGCCGGAGCTTCGGGAGTAGCCAGATATTTAACAAAATATCTGTAAAAATTGTTATTCTGTGCGGGCATCATGCCAAGCATCAACTGAGGATTTATTGAGTGCATTTCTTTTTCATATGTTTTTGCAACATGTTCCAGCATCTGATCAGCATGAATCCGGTATGCCTTTGTCATTTTATGTTTCTTTAAATATTTAAATCTTTCAGACGCTTTCAGCATAGGAATACCATTTTGTTTTGCAAAACTACTCCAACAGTGATCGCAGTAACATGGAGCAGGCTGATATGCCACTTCAAAATCAATCTTTACTGCTTTTATACCAAGCTTTTTCGATTCTTTTGCCAGTTGAAAGGCTGTATCATAGTTCTTTCTGAAAACTTTATATTGATAGAGGCAATACGCACTTGTCGCTTCTCCTGCTTCATTGATAAATGAATCCTTTTTAACAGATGATTTTTTTCTGAGATGTACTGGTGTTGCATAAGCATAAAAATCAAGACCGTATTTATGTATGTCGGATGCTAATTTCTCGAGTTTTTTTAATCTATCAGGCCTGTTCAGGTTAATATTAAAGATTTTAACATCTATACCCGTAAAATTAGCTTTCTTCATGGGGATAAGATAATCTTTAACTATGTCATATGAGTTTGGTTTTGCAAGATCCCATCCGGCATATCCTGAAATTATTTTTCGTGATATTGGTTTCTGACCTGCATGTACAAATATCGGGGCACATGCTATTAACAAGATTTTTAATATCATTTGTGAGTGGTTAATCCAACAATTCATCAGGCATTCATCCTTATTAGCAAATTAGTATTTTAAGTCAATTAAACTCGGGAAAGTTTGTACATATCTAAGATATTAACCATGCAATCAATTAATAGATACTGCAAAAACAATATCTATAACGTTGACAGAAAATACTGTCAACCGTTTAATTGCCGGAGTAATAAAATCAAATTTATCGTTTTAACTATTAATTCTCGTTATATATCTGTGGAATCAGTTTTTCTCCAGCTGTAGCATGACCATCAAAGAACAATAAATTTGCTCGTTTGGCGTGTCTGTATTCTCTGCTGTCCTTACCTGTGCCAAATCTGTATTCCGTGCCCATTAATCCCTGCCCATATGCATCCCACAAAACTACAGTGCTACTGCTCTGTTTGACCTGTGATATTAAACCGATTATTTTTTGGGTTACAAGTGCGAACTGAATGTCTCCATTTGAGTCATAACAACCACCTGCATATGAATTCATGTGATATGACCATGCAGGAGCTCTATGATCAGTATCATCAATCTTATATTCAGGACATTGAAAAACACTGCCTTCCCAGACTGCGTCAAACGGATCAGGACGACTTGCTATTAGTGTTTTATTTAGCAAAGAACTCAAACGATAATTCCATGTTGCTTCTCGCCAGCCATTGCCCATCCTCTCATCATAAGCTGGAGTAACGAATCCTGCATAATCATCAGCATACAAAAGATAGGCTCCTCCTAGCTGCTTAAGGTTATTGATGCAACTTGCCGTGTACGCTTTTCCTCGAGCCTTACTAAGTGCTGGAAGCAACAATGATGCTAAAATTGCAATAATGCCGATTACGACGAGAAGTTCAATGAGTGTGAAATTTGCACTTTTTGAACAATGCGATTTCATACAACTACCTCCTTTTTAATTTTGGTAGAAAATTATAAAACAGATTATCTGTTTTATATACAATGGTTGCTAATTGAGTAATATCTGTTGACATATTATTCTTTTGAAACTATTATATGCTACAATTAAGGGTTCAACAAGCACAATACCACGCAAAATTAGCATTATACAACGAAAATGACAGTAAAACTATTTAAAAACAAGGATATTTTTGAAACTTACGGAATTCCTTTGCAGGTTTTTCGCTGGCATCTTGAGGGTGATTCAAAAAGACTCCATGCACACGAGTTTCACGAATTGATTATTACACTTAGCGGTAGCGGTTATCATTTTATCGGTAATGAAAAAACTCAAATAAAGCCTGGTGATATTTTTCTCATTTCTCCCGGAATATCTCACTATTTTAAAAGTGTATCAAACTTGTCGATATATAATGTTTTATATGTTGCGAATGCCATAGATTTTCCTCAAGCCGATTTACAAAGCATTCCTGGTTATCGGGTTCTTTTCGAGTTTGAACCGAAACTACGTGAGCAGAGAGGGATAAAGCCAACTTTAAATTTACAAAATGAAAGCTTTCAGAATGTTGTTAACCAAGTGAAAAAAATTGAAAACGAAGTTAATATGCGACAACCAGGTTTCAAGTCAATGGCTATTATCGGTTTGATGGAACTCTTTTGCATGATTTCCAGATCCTATACCATTTCTGATAATAACCCCAGTCAGTCATTGCTAAAATTGGAAAAAGTTGTTAACTATATTAACAAACATTACTCTGAAAATATAACGTTAAAACAACTATGTGGAATTGCGGCAATGTCCGAAACTGCTCTTTTACAAAAATTCAAAATAACACTTGGTACAACTCCGATTAAATTTATGATTCAAGTGCGAATACAAAAAGCAGCTCAGCAATTACTGGAGCATAAAAGCTCTATTTCTCAGGTAGCTTTTGAAAATGGTTTTGAAGACAGCAATTATTTTTCCCGGTGCTTTAAAAAGAATATAGGTTGCTCTCCACGAGAGTATAGTCAGTTATCAAAATAATGGAAATTTCCATGAGATAAAGATACATGCCATCAAGATGGATAAGTCGATTAATTTTTGGGAAAGTACTGATATAGGAAATCGTAGTGTGTAAAAACTGAATCAGTAGATCTGAGGTATAATTTTAGATGATTTTCGTCACTTTAGGAATGGTAAAAACAGGGATTTTAGATTTTGGAATGAAAGCATTCGTGAGAATTTTTTTTATTACTTGCTTTTTGCGATGAAAAGAACTGATTTTTACGTAATCCGGGCACAGTAAAGCAACCGATATAATACCGGAATTAAAATGATTTGAGTAGGGCAGGAGACTCAGGCTGTGTCGCGATAATAGTATTTGAGAAGTCCGCCGAGGCGTTTGCGGGTACTTACTTTGCCCACTGAGGAACTCACACTTTTAGCTGGAAATGGAATGGTATTATCAAGACCTTGGTGATTTCGTTCTTTGTGATAATGAGAAAGGTATTCGCGAAGGACATGTTGTAAGGATTTCTTTCCGAACAGTACTTGTTTATTCAACACCTCGCTTTTTACAGTCTTAACCCAGTGTTCAGCAAATGCATTAAATTTGGCGATCTAGGAGGGAGCTTTATTGGTTCGATTCCTGATGACTTCATTATTGCAGCAAATTGCGCCGTGTATTTAGTGTCACGATCATGAATCAGATATTCAGCTTCTTCCATTTCGCCATCCCAGCCAGTCAGGTTTCGGGCAACTTGCGCCATCCAGTCGCCATTCGGATGAGAAGTGATGCCTCCAATGATGACTCTTCTGGTTTTTATTTCAATGAAAAACAAAACATAATAAGTTGCCAGTCCGAACGGAGTCCACACATCAGCAGTAAAGAAATCGGTGGCCCAGATCACATCTTTATGAACATTGATAAATTCGGACCAAGACATGCCGCCTCTGGTTCTATCTCCAGAAGGATTGAGACCATTTCTTCTCATAATATTTGCAACTGACGAAGCAGAGATCTTATGTTTAAGGTTTCTAATTGCACCAGTAATTCGAGTATAGCCCCAGGTGTTGTTTTCTCTTGCAAATTTCAGTACTAGCCTCTCAATTTCAAGTTCAATCTTAGGTCGCCCCGGTTTGCGCTTGATCTTAGAAGAATCATATTTAAGAGCAACCAATTTTTTGTGCCAGTGAAGGACTGTTTCCGGTCTGACAATAGTCACAACGTCGGCTAATCTTTTACCTAGCGCCTTGGCTTTGATCGCAAGCAAACGCCGTTGTTCATCGGTAAATCTCAAGCGTTTACCTGATAGAGTAAGTTGTTTTTTCAAAACTTGATTTTCAGCTTTTAAATAATCAACTTCCCGAACAAGTTGTTCATTAATATCAAGCTTTAAAAGCTGAGCAAGCAAGAGCCTTGCCGCTTTCCATATTTCCGTTTTCAAAATGACATAATTCCCATCTTTTTTTGATGGAAATATACCATTTTAAAAATATATTTCTATATGTAAAAACATCACATTTCGAGCTCAATCGAGTTTTTGGACACTACGGGCTGAAGCAAGGATCAAACTAAAACGGCAATTATTGACATTTCTAGCGGAAAGATTATTTGGGAAATTCAATAAAAATGACGTGGAACTGATTGAAGATGCATTCAACCCGGAGACTCCGTCATTCCCTCTCCACTGTATCAACGTCAATCATAATGAGTTTTATCTGCATTTTTACCGGGCCGGTTTGTTTATTCGGCATGATCCCGATTATAATTTGTTTGTTCCGTTTTATGATTCTCCTCTGATGCTTTTCCGCCATGGAAGCTGGCTGCATAATTCCTATCCCAGGCGGGAAGATCAAATTGCAGTAATTCCTGAAGTAGCCGAGAAATACCTTGATTATGCGTTACGCGAATATATGAAAGCGACGGTCCCGGTAGGACAATTGCTGCCAAGAGGAGATTTATCTTCTCCTCTTGTTTCTCCAGAAGAAGCTGAAATCCTAGCGAGCAGAGTAAAAAATGCCGTATAGAAAAATGTTTATTCAATGATATATTCCCATCAAAAAAGCTGGAAATATCATTTGGGAAACAGAAATATGCAAAGTTACAAACTTGTTGCTTGTTCAATATAATGAAAGCAAAAAAAACATAATATAGAAGATGATTTCCATCTGCACTCACCTCCTTGAGACAGAAATACACCGACACCTCCAATGCGCTGGAAGAAGTAAAGCGTGAACTCAAGAACATTGGTGAAATTTATTCCACTGACAACTTGTTCGAAACCTGCGATTCCATCGAAGCGATCTGGGAGCAGTTATTTCCTGCGGAACGTTATAATCTTGCCCATCTGCTGATTGACCGGGTGACGCTGTTTTCCGATCACATTCTGATCGATGTCAATCATTACGGAATCCGGTCATTAATTCGTGACTTGAAGTCTTCGGGTAGCGGAACCGAGTCGATTCCAACAGAAAACAATGAAATTATCCGGCTGAAAATCCCGGCAATCATCAAGCACTGGAATGGACGCAAGCTTATCATTACCCCGGAAGACTCAGATGAAAAAAATCTTTGTACCGTCGATGGCGAAGAAAACTCTGTCACGAAATGTCTGGCGCAGGCGCATCGCTGGCTGGAAATGATTGACTCCGGCGAATATCCCACGGTAGCCCGGCTGGCCGAAGGGTATAATCTCGATCCTTCGAACCTGATGAAAGCCCTCAAAATGACAACTCTGTCACCGAAAATCCAGGAGAGGATCATTTCCGGCGACATCCCGGATACCATGACGCTGACTAAATTCTACAGCGAGTTCCCGGAAAAGAGCAGGAACATTATTTCAGAATACCAAAGAGAAGGAAACCGTATGAAGCTCGACTTAAAGAAAATTGAAGTTATTCTTTCACTATTCCAGCACCACGAAACGCGGCTGGAAAACATTTTGCATTATTATTCAACTGGAGATATCTATTTCTTCGGTCCATTATCTCCTTGATTATGCTATTAGTCGCATTGGATTATAATATCCTACGAGCTCGAGTTCCGCTTCAGTGAGTATTTCGAGTGAAGCCAGAAACTCCATGCATTGTTTCATCGTTGAACCGGATCCCACAAGGCATTGTTTTTCCGGATTGTGCAGTTTTCCATTCGGTTCGAGTACTGCATCATTCCCAAGTACATGATAACGTCTGGGAGGGAGTCCGGCCGCCGAAGACATATCACTGACTACAATGATATTTTCTGCACCTTTCATTTTTACCACGCATTTGATAAATTTTGCTGGCAAGTGATGTCCATCTGTAATTAACATCGGAGTTAATTCATCACAAGCCAGGCTATTCCATATCGGATTATCATGGCGCGGAAGCATATTGGGCAGACCGTTTCCCAGATGAGTCAACAGCGAAGCTCCGGCTTTTGCCGCAGATTTGATTGCGGATTTACCTGCATTCTGATGTCCCAGAGAAACAGTGATACCTCTGCTTGTCGCATATTTTATAAAGTCGCAGACTCCTGGGGATTCAGCGGCAACCGTCAGGAGTTTTATACTGTTCCCAGAAAATTCGATTAACTGATCAAGAACAGTCTTGTCAGAATTCTGCACGTATTCCGGATTATGGGCCCCCACAGCACCAGGTTTACGCGAAATGAAGGGACCCTCCAAATGAAATCCCGGAACATGTTCTTTAAGGCCTACTTTTGAAATCGCATTGGAAATGATTCCAATATTACGTTTGTACAACTCCATACTACTGGTTATGATTGTCGGAAGAAACGCATAGGTTCCTGATTTCAACAGCTTTTCCGCTGCCTGAAGAAAGTTATCTTCCGTTAATTCGGTACTGGAAAAATCTACTCCGACAAAACCATTGACCTGTAAGTCCATATATCCGGGAATCGCCATAATGCAGTCTCATCTACTGTTCAATAATGAGGCAGAACCTTCATCGAGAAATGTATGGCATTCAGGATGCTGTCTCAGGATGGAAGCAGGACACATATTGGAGATTTCTCCTTCAAAAGTACCTTTTACAGCCTGCGCTTTACGCTCGTCCGGTACGGTATTGATAATGGCTTTACTCTTCATAATTTGCTTAACGCTCATTGATATCGCTTTCTTGGGCACGTCTTCCAAGGTAGGGAACCAGCCTTCACCAAGCTGCTGGTTGCGGCATGCTTCGTCGAGCTCAACTACTAGGTATGGTTTTTCAGTTTCAAAGTCTGCCGGAGGATCGTTGAAAGCCAAGTGACCGTTTTCTCCAATACCAACAAAGACTACATCAATCGGATGCTTTTGGATTATTTCATCAAGTTTAAGGCAATTTTGTACAACATCACCTTCGCCATTTACATAATAAGCCGCTTTCAATGCAGTCGGCAACTGCTGTTCAAAACGTTCTTTTAAGTACTTCCTGAAACTGGCAGGATGGCTTTCCGGCAAGCCTACATATTCGTCGAGATGAAACATTGTCACCTTGGTCCAGTCAATATTGTCAGCTTTTACCATGCTACTCATCATTTCAAACTGACTTGCTCCAGTAGCTACAATGATGTTTGCTTCTCCATGGTCTGCGATAGCCTTACGGATATATTCCGCTCCTTTAGCTGCTGCTGCGGCACCCATTTCTTCCTTGCTTCTAAATACATTTAAATTCATTTTTTTATCCTTTTATTTTGCGAACGATCAATACTAAACAAGTGTATCAAACTGACTCCAGTATGTATTCATATCGATAACCTGACCGGTCTGCATTGACTCATCAAGCGCAAAACATGTCGTTGCAGCCTCAATTCCGGCATCAAGAGAACTAAGTGTCGGAGCATTATCGTACATCATCTTTACTAAATGATTAACAACCTGCGGATCAGCTCCTCCGTGATCTTCAAGAGAATGTGTCTCAGACATATCCTGTATTTCTTCATCAAACCCAATCCGGCACAACTCAAGTTTACCACTGCAAAATTCACCGCGAATACATCCTTCTGTTCCGTTTATATACATGCGGCGTTCCGGGATACCAGCATTCAAATTTGTATGGAATGTTGCCCTAACCCCATTTTCATATTCAATAATCGCAACTTGGTTGTCGATTATATTTTTTTCGATTGTAAATGGATTTTTGCCAATTGCTGTAGGCCAGGCACAATATGGAACTAAACCTTCATTACTCTTTTTCAGGCGTGTCATGTGTGTTTCATTTTCTTTCTTGAAGAAGTCAAGACCGCCAAAGGAAGCAACCCGTGCTGCTCTAGCACCAATCATCCAACCAGCCTGATCTATGTCATGACAACATTTTTCCAAAATATGTGACCCGGTGAATTCACGCTTTCTTCGCCAGCAACACATAATGTGTCCTCCGTGATTAAAATCAAGCGTCTCATTAAATTCAAAACTTATCACATCTCCAATAGCTCCACTGTTAAGAAGTTGCTTTATCTTGCGATAATGTGGAGCAAAGCGCAACGAAAAGCCGACCAGTACCTTAACATTATTTTTCTGTGCAATCTGTCGTAATTTTAAACAATCGGAAAATTTTGTTGCCACTGGCTTCTCTAGAAAAATATGTTTTCCCGCTTCCATAGCCGCGATCGCTTGTTCCGCATGAGCAGCATTCCACGAACCAACCATTACCCAGTCAATTCCCGGATCTGTAATCAGTTGTCTATAGTCTGCATACTCTTTTGCATCTGAATTATAGCGAATTCGGAAATCATGCATTATATTTGATTCCAAGTCACAAACGGCTGCAATATTGACACGATAATCCATTTTCTTAAGAAGGTGGTCTATTCTTTTGCTGCACCCTATAATGCCTACGTTGACCATAATGTTTTAATCCTTTCGTGATTATTCTTGTGATTCTTGCAGAATGTGGTTTTTGAGGCAAAAATGACTTTACAATTCGTCCGTCCAATTTATAAAGACAACGCTCTGGAAGCACAATCTATCAGCTTTCTCTATTTGCATGACTCTATAATTATCCTTGCTAAAGTTGGTTTCAATCTTATAAATGTTTTGGTTTATTTTTAACTTTTTAAAATTAAATGCTTACAATAACTATCACTGATAAAACCCTATCGACTTTATTAGCCACAACCACATCATCCAATACTGAGAGTAAAAGCAAAGTTGAAGTAATGGTGCCAAGGTTCCACGATACATATTCCGAAACTGAAATTGTCCCCATTCATCATTTTTTCAAAGACGAGTTGATTGACGAAATCTTGACTCTCTGATTTGATTATGGTTGTTAACACCATAGCATTTAATGTTCGGTTGTTACCGCACCTCGGTAGTGGTCAAGGGCTTAATTCACTAATCGAACCATTCATCATTACAGTCAAAAGCCGGAACTACAACGTTCAGCACCATTAAAGGGCCAACTGCACGATGTCGGCAATAAGGTTTGATCATAATCGCGGTTCCTTGATTTACCGGAATTTTCTCTCCATCAAGCTCCATATATCCATTTCCATCAAGAATATAATACACTTCCGTAGTGTTTTTGTGATAATGGACTTTTGAATCTTTCTTTATATTAACAACATGAAGGGAAACTTTATTATTCGATTCTTCAATAAAACTGCGCCGGGAGAATCCGCATGGGCATTCCACCGGAAGTATTTTATTCATCTCGGCTATTTCGTAATTCTTAATTGCTTGCATATTTATTGTTCCATTATTTTAACATATACCAGTGCCATATTCCCGACAGGGGGGAGTCCGGTTGAAATATCCGGATTCATAGCGCAGAAGATATCCTGGCTTACTACCTCTAGGTAGCAAGTCAATCATTGATAATAGCCTTATAAAGCTAAAAGACTCTATTATGAACACTTACTGCCGTATATTTGGTAAGATCATCACCTGATGCAGGCCATTCGCCATACTTAAGAGAGTACACATTACCTCCGAGAAACAGGACATTTGCATGATTGTTATGTATCCAAGCAGCACCATACTTACTTGGATTATTATTATAGAAGTCATCGCCGCTGACGTGATATCGGTAAGCATCTACATGCGAAAGAAAATTTGTGGGCGATTTGATTTTTGACAATCTTTTCCAGGATAATCCGTCATTCATGCCCCAGCCCATGTATGTACCTGAAGTGCGTTGCCAGCCGAACTTGTTTGATGGGCAATCGTAAATATTGCCCGTTTTCATATAATCGAGATGTTTTCCTACATATTGAAGCTTATTCAAGAACCAATACCAACTCCTATCAGTAGAACTACCAGCAAGGTGATTAGTCATTATATGGTAAAAATATTCATTATTGTCATCCATATAGTATATGTTCGCGGTTGCCAATTGTTTGAGATTACTCACACATTTTATGGCATTGGCCTTATTTCTGGCCTGCCCTAAAGCCGGTAACAACATTGAGGCGAGTATAGCGATGATAGCTATTGTAACGAGAAGTTCGATGAGCGTAAAATTCAACATGTTACAAATTTTTTTATTCATTTGACAACCTCCTTTTTTGTTTGGTTCTGTTTTTGTCATTCTTTTACAATTATTACTTGATCCATATAAACAGCATCTTTTTGGTCGGAAGCTTTCACATAAGCCGGGCCAGTAAATTTCAACGAGACCCAAGTTTCCCAGATATTTACTTTTTCCTTTCCATCCGCCGGAACATAAACGTCTTGTAACTGGCACCTCATATACCATCCGTAAAGCCAGAGGAATGTGTCTGGCCCGAAGTCAAAATTACCAATTTTATACCAATGATATTTCTCATCCTGAGGAATATCTTTGATAGTGCGCTGGAACTCTCTTTTGCTACCTTTATCATAAAGCCCTATCGTTATTGGTTTACTGTGGTTCCATTTATTGTCCTTTGTAGGACCAACCGCCACAAGGGCTTGGCCAATCGTAGAGTCAGCATCTTTAATAATGGCCGGTTTTCGCAACCTGAACTTCCAAAAATTAGCGACCGAAAACTTTTGTATTTTCTCAGGCGGCAGGTGACTAAACATTTCGGGGGTCGGTATCTCCAGATCAAATCTCTTAACATCGTTTTTGAGCTCTTTTTTTGCTTTCTCCTGCATTTTCTTTGAGCAATAAGCATTTATTTGCCCAAGTCGGAATGCTTCGTATTCTTTAACCAAGTTTTTACGACTTATGCCAAAATCCAGATTGGGCTTTGATAATATATTGGCGATTGGAGTAATCAATTCTTTTTCAACACGCAAACGGAACTGAGAACCACTGGGAGTTTTCGCCCGTGCTTTCTTCAAGCGAGTATAAGTTTTTCTTAAAAAATCAACCGTCTGGTAAGTACGGCACAGATTATTATGCTGCAACAAATGTTTTTCACCTTTCACCGCCTTGCGCAAATCAGCAAGAAAAGCTTTCATATCTTCAGCAGCTGGACCGTAATGTCTATCCATGAACAGGTTGATTAATTCCTCCGCAGGCTTGTCTGGCTCATCCATCAACTGATATGCCAACCAAGTGTGAAGATCATAAAAATTCTGTGGATTACCCCAAATAAACGTGAAAGCCAACGCATATATACCAACAACACCATTATCCCGGAAATAACGTACATCCGCAGGAATGGCATCTACCATAGTTTCCACAGGACGAAAATAACTGCTGTTTGTTTCATTACACATATTCCAGTAATCGCCGATCATAACTCTAGCGCCAGTTTTGAACCAAGCGTCCAATATCGCTTTTTGTCCAGAATTTATCGGATGAGTGAGAGGGCGAAGAGGGTCGCTCTGAGTATAAAGGTCGCACCAGCGAACAATCACATTTTTTGCTGGTTTGACAAATTTTGCTGCTTTTTCGCTTGAAACATAAGCAACTATTAGAATCTTTATTTCGGGATATTCTTTTGCTATGTTAGTGGCCATATAGTTAATAAAGGGCAGGAGTAAACCGGAATCACTCCCCTCGTGTTCGGAAATCTTTTTGCATTCAGGACAGAGACAAATATAATTCATACCATCGTTTCGAATAACAGGGTAAGTTTCCGGCCATTTTTCTTTAGGATACTTTGCTCTGTCTTTTTTTATAAATTTACGTAGTGAATTTAAAGCTATTTTCCAAACCTCTCGATTACTCAAACAGAGATCAGTGAATGCACAATGATGGAAAGGTTTTGTTCGTTTCCCGTCCGGTCCCATGGAAAAATATTCAGGATGATTGGCGTAATACTTTTGGGGATCAACAAAGGAGTAGTGGTTATGGGTAAAATAATACGCTCTTGATACTTTTAGCGGAGTCGGGATATCTCGCCGCCAGAAGTTACCTCGGTTTTTTTCTCGGAATACGTCTTCGGCATATTTTCTCGCATACCCCTGCCTGAACGGCGGCGAATAAATCATTCGCAGCTTAAAAGCTGGTTTGCCCCGTTTGTTGTATGCCCCCAAGGTAAGATTTTTGTTTTTGGGAACATATTCAGAATATGGCGCCAGCCAGTAAACACCAACTTCATTTTCGAGGAATTTATAGACGGCAAAAGCTATTCCTGAAAATTGATCGCCGCCAAGAACCAGACTGTTGTCCTTGCTCTGATATAACCATTCATCCGGTTTAAATTTACTAAAATCTATACCATTAGCTTTGGCAAACTTGGTCCAGCCAACATAAAACGCTGCCTGACCGGACTGATGTTTGCTTTCCTCAATCACGCAAAATGTTTTGCCGGTAACCTTATGCAAATATTTTTGCAGTTCTCGGGCGACCCTGTCGCCGTGTTGGCCAGAGACAATTACTCGCGGTAGAGGTGATGCTTCACAAAAACAACAAATTGCGTTCACTGCAATAATAACGATAAATACTGTGGATTGTTTGAGCATGCTTCTATCCTATCTTAATTATGAATTGTGGTATTTGATAATTCTATATTGTTCATCTTTATTCCTCGGCAATGATGGCGAATAATTGTGTCATTTCACCACCAGTTTCAGTCGAGATATTATTTAAAGATATATCTTCAACTAAGGTGGGCTCTGCCCACCACCCGGCGGCAAGGTGCCGCTGCCAGCGAGATGCTTTCGCATCTACCTCCGGACTTTGTCCGGTGGCTCCAGGCTTCGCCGTCGCCGGGAAAATTAAAAAACGCTTTTATGATAGAAGTGTAAAACAAAGACACTAATACATTCATTCCAGCCCCCCTTTTTCAATATTTAAATAACAATTTACAAACGTATTTTTTATCAACATCATTTATAAATTCCATTTAAAAAAATTGTTTTCCCATTTTTTGTACTTGCTTCAATGGCTTCGGCCAATTCCGCTGTTTTAAGTGCATCCATCAGGGGTACTTTCATTGGTATGTCATGCTGTACTGAACTGATAAAATCGAACATGATTTTTTCCGTTACCGATACATCTCTGTAAGTCCTGACTTCGGGAGCCATATGTTTATGGTAAGAATCACGGCAATCCTTTCCTGTTCCCTCTCGTTGACTTTTATATTTGGGACGTTTACATATCTCAAGATTATTATTAATTTTCAACGTATAATTTTCACTATGGATTTGGTACGAAATTTCCGGGCTGTAAGACATGCTGGAGTAATGAAACCGGCCGATAGCTCCATTTTCAAATTCCAATACTGCAATTAATTCGTCCGGACTCGGATAACGGCGGTCAATTACTTTTACCATTTCCCCTTTTACTTTCTTTACCATTCCGCCGTATTGGAGCATTACGTCAAGCGCGTGGCAACAATGAAACGGAATTTGTGATACCTTCAAACGGAAATTATCAGGATCATTTCTCTGGAAATTTATCACTTCCGTTTCGCCGGGATGAAACCAGTTGCAGTTTATACTAAAAATATGACCAGGATTATTTTCTTTTATGAAGTTCAAGCCGTCAATATGATAAGGCATGTACCGGCGCATTAAGCCGACATGCACCGGTACTTTGTTTTTTTTCGCCATTTGCACGAGTTCGTACACCTCAGAGGCAGAAAAAGAAACCGGTTTCTCGATAAATACGGGCTTACCGGCTTTCATTGTATTCCGTAGTGCCTGAGCATGATTAAACGGATCAAGACTAATAATAAAGGCGTCAATTTGAGGATTTGATATTAACTCATCGGGAGAAGAACATATAGTTCCGCCATATTCATTTTGTATCCTTTCCATTGCAGACGGGATAATGTCATACAAAGCTGTGACTTCATATAGTTCATCATAACGCAATGAATCAAGAAGCACTTTTGTACGATTTCCGCATCCGTATAAACCAAGTTTAATCATAAGCAATAAAAACCTATTTAATTATTAATTTAAAACAATCAACTTAATTTATATGATAGAACTAATTGCATCATAAATCTTTAGCTTTACTGGCTTTTTTTTTGCACAAATTCACTTTTTTTTACTATCAGTTTATTGATTTATACTGTCTGGTATTGTAATCTTAAGTAAAATCGGGAAACGCAATAAGGTATTATATGGCAATTGATCGAATATTAAGAACTCAGGCTGATTCCAGATCCGGCTTCATGATTGAATTGTTTGGCCGTATTACTGCCTCACCCGGTTGGAGGGGGGAACTTCATCATCATTCTTTCTGGGAATTTATCTTTATCAAAGAAGGTGATGGGACTTTATTTCTGCCTGAGGGTGGAAAAACTTTCAACAAGGGAGCCGTTTTTCTTATTTCTCCTAATGTAAAGCATAAGTTTTGTCATAATTATTCCAGCGGAAAAGCGAATCATTTATATATTGGCTTTATGATTCTTGACGCGTCACTATCGTTTTTGTTGGAGAATAGTGGTCTTTTTTTCCCAGATACATCGGAATTTGATAAGATTGACCCCGGATTTACAAATGCCCTTAAATCATTTTGCAAAAAAATCAAGGGAAAAGCATTTGATCCATATGATCTCCACAGGCGCTTCGAAGCAATAGGATTAATCGGACGTTTCGTAAATATTTTAGCGGAAATAAATAAAACTCTTTTAGACAATAAATCAGCAAAACGCCCTGAAATGATCGTACAAAAGGTACTTGAATATATCTCACATAATCTGGACAAAAATATTAAAGTGGCAGAAGTAGCTTCTTTATTGTATTTGTCTCCACATTATCTGGGGGAAGTGTTCAGAAAAAATATTGGAGAACCAGTAAAGGTATATCATAACAGGCTTCGTATGCAGCGGGCAGCTGATCTTTTGAGTGATACAGCAATGAATATTTCACAAATTGCTGAATCATTGGGTTTTGAAAGCATTCACTATTTTTCCCGACGATTTAAACAATTTTACAATATATCACCTAATAAGTACCATCATCCAGCCCAATCTAATTTTCCCCAAAATGATAACTCATAATGAAGCTCGACTTGAAGCAAATCAAAATATTGGAAGCCAACAGCATAAGCGTAATACCTGACGCATCTATGCGTGCGTAATGTGGGGTGCTATGTTTTCCGAGTAAAAATAAATCATTCGTGGGAACATGCGATGGGACGGCCAATGAAACGTGACTGGAAACGTACGCTGGAATTATGGCAGGAAAGCGGTCTTGATAAAAGGTTTCATACACTGTAAACGTAATATCTGACACATGTCGGGGAGAGTTGGGCGGTGATCAGCTGTAATACAAATCAGATTTCCGCCAGTTACCGGGGAGTGACTCGGCAAGCCGTGATCCCGGGTGTCCGTTGATACGGCGAAGGACATCGTCCAGATAAGTGAATACATCGATATTCATTATGCGGCAGGTCTGTACCAGACTCATCAGGATTCCAGCGGCGTCTCCGCCCTTGCAGCTACCCAGGAACATCCAGTTTTTTCTGCCAATTGTAAATGGCCGCAGAGCTCGCTCGCTGACACCGTTGTCCGGCTGGAGATATGGATTGACCAGAAACGTATAGAGTGCTTTCCCAAGATTCTGCATGTAGGAGATGGCTGCGGCAAAAAAGGAGTCTTTCATGACCTCGTCTTTCTTCACCGCTTCTGCCGTAATGGAAAAAAAGTTCATTGATCAACGGACGGATTTTCTCGTTTCGAACCCCCAGGATACGTTCAGCCTGGATTTCACGGTCGAAATTTTTCATGGCGCGTTCGTAGCGGTAAAGATTGCGGATCAGACGCAGCACCTTATTACGCAGGGTCACCGGCGCGTCTCCCGCCTCAATATATTTTCTCCGCACATGCATCCAACAGGCACACTCGATAATGGAGCCGTCTTTGAACAGGACATTATATCCGCCGAAGGCATCCGCGTGCAGATAAGCTTTGAAGTCTTTCAGCATTTTTTCAGGATAAGTATGATTACGCTGAAGCGTAAAATCATAGATTCGGAAGGGCGGACCTTTGCCGCCGGCGGCATAAACCCAGATGTATGTTTTTTTCGTTTTCCCGGTCCCGGGATTGAGCATTTTTACCGGAGTCTCATCGGCGAAAATAATGCCGCGACTGATTATTTCCTGTTTCATCAATTCATACAGCGGACGCAGTGTCTCGGCTACTTTGACGCAGCCGGAACTCAAAGTCTGCCGGCTGATGTCGATTCCTGCCGAACGCATCATTTCTTCCAGTCGGTAATGCGGCAGATGCAACGCGAATTTACTGTAGATCACCTAGGCGTACATGCTTTCGTCGAGGATGCCGCCGGGTATCGCGAAATCCGGCGCCGGAGCGCGTTTTACGCCTTCGACAGCGTTGGCCGGATCAGCATATTTCGGATAAATAAAAACCTTTACAAACCAGTATCCCGGCTTGTAGGCCAGCTTTTCCACGCGGTCATCGCCGATGCGTTTCAACGGAGTTCCATCTGCATTGAACTTCTGTTCTTTCGGTAAATCTACGACGACTTGTTCGCGAGGCAGATCATCGGGAATCAGTTCCTGCAACGAACGGCGTTTGCGACGGGATTTTTTGAGAGACTCCGCTTGTAGTTCTTCCGGTTTACCGGTACCGCGATAGACGTCAGTTCTTCCGTACTGACGATAACTCGGCCTTTTCCTCTGATTTTCTTCAGTTCATCACGAAACATGTCTTTATTCGGAACAGGAACAGGCAGATTATTATTTGTCGACTCATAAGGCGTTGTCCGGTGAAGACTGGTTTTACGGTACTATCTGGTGGAAGTGGGATGAGCATCAGCACCGTCCGCACTATTCCTTGCTGATGGACATTATGTTGGTTGCGAACCTACTCCGTTCATGCAGCAGTCCATGCGTGACTGGTGCAGTGGAGCACAACTGCGAAAATCTCCTGTAGTCCCGAAAATCAGTAAGAATTAGTGGTAAAACCAAGGCAACATTTTCCCCTCCGGAATTTTTTACACTAATAATAGAACCATGTCTTGCATTGTAAGAAATGGACTGTTAATATATGTGATACTTAATTACATGGAATGAAAATATGTTTAATGAAAAACGTTTTCTTGTGATAGGAGCACATCCTGATGATGCGGACCTGGTCTTTGGTGGAACCGCGTTGAAATTAACGAAAGCCGGACATCAGGTTAAATTTGTTTCGGTTGCCAATGGCGACGGCGGTCATCAGAGTATGGATCGGAAAGAGCTGGCGGAACGTCGTTATGCCGAAACTCAGGCTTCGGCAAAAATAGCCGGTTTGGAGGAATACCAGGTTCTGGATAACAGCGATTGTACTTTGGAGGCATCACTTGAAAATCGTGCGAAAATCGTCAGGATCATCCGTGAATTCGAACCGGATGTGGTGATTTCCCATCGGATTTACGACTATCATGCGGATCATCGGGCTACCTCGCAACTGGTACAGGATGCGTCCTTTATGGTTACTGTGCCGTTGTATTGTCCGGAAGTCCCGGTTCCGGACGTGTGGCCGGTTTTTGCCTACAGCTGGGATCGTTTTCAGCAGCCGGTGTCGTTCCGTGCTGACGCAACTGTAATTATTGATGATGTGATTGGAGAAAAACTGGCGATGATGAACTGCCATACATCACAATTTTACGAATGGCTGCCATGGAACAAAGGTTATAAGGATTTCAATGTCAATACAATGACCGAAGAGCAAAAAGTCAGGTGGCTGACGGAGAACTGGTTATGTCGCAATGCCAAACAGGCCGAAATTTACCTGCCGGAAGATCAAAAGGCGGTATATGTCGAGTCTTTTGAGCAGTCGGAATACGGCAGAATGGTTTCTACTGAAGAATTCGCCCGGCTGTTTTCCTGCTGATTTTTTCACTGATTTAACCATAAATAAATATAGCATAAAACCAGTAAACTTCCCCTCAAAACGCAATTAATTTCGAGAAAATCTTCGCTTTGTCTTCAATGGGACAACTCCCTCCAGAAGCATCGTCAGCTGACGGCGGTCCAGACATATTTTCCCGCCATCAGATTTGGGAAGAGAAAAGGTTCCACTGGTCAATCGCTTGTAAAACAGCGCCATCCCGTCGCCATCTCAAAACATGATTTTTACATGCGTCTTCGGACGGTTTATGAATACATAATAAGCGCCGTCGTCCGGACGCCCCTCATGCTGGTAAACCAGCATGCTAAGCCCATGAAAACTCTTGCGCATATCTGTTGGCTGCAGATACAAATAGATCGGACGGTCACCTGGCAAACTGATCATAAATTACTCACCGCCTTTAAGATATTTCTCAGCAGCTTCGGATTGAAATTTTCCGGTACTTCGATCCGGTAGCCGTAGTCGAGGATCAGTGTCAGTGAATTTGGGGAAGAATCATTACTTTCATCGCTTTCTTCCCGACACAAAAGCTCGGCAAACGTTTTGCCGTCCGTTGCCCTGCGGACATCTTTATCGGGATAATATTTTCGAAAATGATAATAGAAACGTTTCATCGGAATGTTGTGTTCAGTGCAGAATTCTTTTTTATCAAGACCGCTTTCCTGCCATAATTCCAGCGTACGTTTCCAGTCACGTTTCATTGGCCGTCCCATCGCATGTTCCCACGAATGATTTATTTTTACTCGGAAAACATAGCACCCCACATTACGCACGCATAGATGCGTCAGGTATTACGCTTACGTTTAAAAACTGGTAGGCTCTAGATTGACAGAAATTTTATATCCTTTTAAATCAACGAGATATGAGTTGAAAGTGCTTTGGGCTGAGAGCTTATGCTGAAAATAAAAATGGTACATGGAACAGGACTCGAACTCATTACCAGTTTACAATTTCTATGGAGGAATCTTTCCTCATTCCATTCACGTGTGTCGATCAAAAGTTTTCACCTATATATTACTAAATTAGAATAAGCAGGATGCTGCTTGTTTCTGTCGTTCAGAGCCTCAATGGTTATTTGTTGCCATCGGGGCTTTGGTGTTTTTAGGGCTAAAAGAGCCAGCGGAATAAGACAAGTTTCGTCTGGGAATCATTAAATTTCGGGGTGTCCGAGTAGATACTCGCGTACAGTAAATATTGGAGGATTTTATATGGAAATGAAAAGATTGAATCAGGATGCGAAAGCAGTATTTGAACAGCTGCTTTCGAAGATGAAAAATGGATATTTAAAGTTGGACAGTGGTCGCAGGTTTATGCCTGCGGTCGTTGAAGACATCGGTGAGATTGATGGATACGGCAAGCTGTATTCAGTGGCGCATTATGGAGAGCTTAACGGTGACTTGATGCGAGATCCGGATGTGACATTTGTGGAAAAGGACGGAGAGTATTACCCGGTTTCGTTCCGCAACGATTATTTGGGTGTTGATCAGGAAGTTTTTACTTATTCAAATGATCAGGTTACTACTATCAATTATGAGCTTCAGCACGAACTGGCAGACTTTGCCAATGGCTGGATGAGGAATATAAAAGATCAGCAAGGACTGGAATGATGGATGCTTCAGATTATATCATTCATAAAATTCCCAAACGGAATGGAGGTTTCAGAACTATCGCTGAACCAAAGCCTGAATTAAAGCATAAACAGAAAGCTATTATGCGATGGCTGCAGCAGAGTGTAATCAGGCCCGGTAAGTATGCTCATGGATTTGTTCGCGATAAATCGATTGCGACTCATGCGGCAATGCATGTTGGCAAACGGGTAATCGTGAAAGTCGATATCCATGACTTCTTTGGAAGTACTACTATCGGAATGGTACGTCGTGCGTTGACTTTCGAAGGCGTCAAGTACGATGTAATCGACAAGATTATTGATATCTGTATGCTGGATAAGGTGCTTCCGCAAGGGGCTCCATCCAGTCCGGTACTGAGTAATCTTGTGCTCAAACGACTTGATGCTCGTATGGCTGGTCTTGCCCGTAAGTATCAGGCAACGTATTCGCGATATGCCGACGACCTATGTTTCAGTAGTAATAATCCAGACCTGAATCACATAATTCCGGCCATTGATGAAATCATTCGCGATACGGGATACAAACTGAATCGTAGTAAGACCCGGGTAATACGACGTGCAAAACGCCAAGTTATTACCGGATGTGTTGTCAATCAAGAACTGAATGTACCTCGCGAACTGCGTCGGCAGGTCCGAGCGCAGATTCATAATCTCAAACAAAACCTAATCGCCACCGGCGAACTGGATGAAGATACATACCTGCAGCTTCAAGGCATGGTATCATTTTTTCATTCCGTGAAACCTCAGATGGCAGTAAACTTTCGTCGCCAATTACGGCAGATCGAAGATCTCAAAACAGCAATGATAAACAGTTAAAAATAATCTACCCACGGCATTGATTCCAGCGTTGATCATCCGGCTTTGCGACCCGGATAAAACTTAAGTAACGCCAGAATCCGGGCGATGTTGCGTCGCCGTCGGAAAAATAATCTGACTGTCTGTCAGGTTGAAACTCTGCTTACACATACGCTACGATCCTGGACAAGTCCAGGATCTTCGGCTCCGTTCCAGCAGCTTTTCAAAGCGTGTCCGTACGACGGACTGCGTTAGTAATGTTTCATACTCCGCAAACAAGTTTGCTTTGGAAACATGAAATACTTTCGCTGTCTAAACTGTTATTATTGCTTACCTTCCCCCAAAACCTGCAGATAGGGCATCTCTCCTGGTCCTATCTGCTCTTTTCAACTTTAACCCAAGGAATAATCATGGATGAAATATTAATTATCGGGAACGTGGTATCGCTGCGTTCGGTCAGCGAAACTAAAAAAATATCAACTGAGGAATTCTATGAATCACTTTCGCAATGCGTGGGAATGATGACTCCGTTCCTTCCTCCGGCAGTAGTCTTCTATGCAGCCCGGGAAAACGTCAGCGTGTATGTCACTCATCATCAGCCGCAAATGCGCGACGTGAAGGTAAAATACTCTGACGACAACGAAGAAGAATTCGAAATCAAACTGCCGCATTTGTACTTCTTCCATAAGTATCAGTACAGCGCATTCGATGATCTGTTTGTGTTTGCAGCCAAGGAACAGGTGTACTCTGTGGCAGATAACCTTTTTAGGATTCCGTTGAAAAACCTGTACGTAGATGGCCGTGTCTGCCTGGGAGATGACCTCAAGTTCAATCTGGAAGGTCGTATGTCCGGCAAGATCGCCCGAGTTGAGAACTATTTCTGGAACTCGGTATTTAACTCTGACCTGGATTCAACTTATCGTAATGCTGCTCCCGGCGAATGGAGTTGCGATCCATTGTCCTACTGGGAGGAACTCAGCAAGAACGAAGAATTCGATCCGTGTGAAGTCAACTGGCGTAAGCATAAGAACTGGAAAGAACAGATCGACATCATCCTGGAGCGTGAAGAATGAAAATGATGAAGCGTAAAATTGTTCAGTGCGATTTTCAAGTGCTGCAGATTGAGGATCATTTCCGGTCGTACTTTGCGATGAACGAGTATCAGCTCAGGACCATGAAAGGCAATGCAAAAGAGATATTCTCAGCACAGTTGACTATGATTCTCCAAAGCCAGCGATACAGATGTACCCAAGCTTATAACAGTGCATTCCGGCTACTTGAGAAGGCAATACTTTTCGAGAGACCACAGCTTCCTGAACCACCACCAAAACGTAACAACCAACCTTCACAAAAGGAGAACCATAATAATGAACATCCCAATAATTAGAGCCAAAGAAACAATGCCCGAAGACGGTCCGGTCTATGTGATCGCGCATGACGGATTTTATCTTCGTAAGCAGTCGCCACTATTCGACGCAATGGTGAAAGTAGATAATATCCCGGACTTTGAATCAGTCAAAGAGTCCCTGACCTGGACTGCTCCTGCACTGCCTTATTCATTAATAGAGGAAGCGCTGGAGTTTTTCCGTGCGGTCTATGATCAGCACGAAGCTGAGGCTATTGCCCTGCTGACTCTGAATGATGGAACCTGGAATAATGTTGTTCCCGAGCAGAAGGTCAGTCGGGCAAGCCTTGATTATCAGATGCCCAAGCTGACAGGTCTCGCAGGTACCATACATAGTCACGGCAATATGGACGCGTTCTTCTCCGGTACTGACCACAAGGATGTCGCCGGTTTTGATGGCCTTCATATTGTCCTCGGTAAAATCGACCGTAGAGTTCCACGTATCAAAGCTGGAGTCTATGTCAACGGCAGACTGTTTGAGTTCGATCCCAAAGATATTATCGAAGGATTACCTGCTGAGTACTCTGTGAATACAGATCATCCTTGGCTTTCCAAGGTCAGAACCAAGTCAAATATACCTCTATCGGAAAGACTGGGATTTGGCGTACGGTATCCGAGATCCGTTTCAGAGTTACCAGACGATGAGCCTGATCTATTCGTAGAAGACTACCGTTTCCCATACTAGCAGGAACAAGTCCCTGCACCTCGAGAAGATACTTTCGTATCTTCCGTAATGTTTCAAACTTCGCAAACAAGTTTGCTACGGAAACATAAAAGAAAGGATATAACTGTGAACAGAATAATTGTAATTGGACTGGGCGGTATCGGTGGAATGTTGATTGGTCCATTGTGTCGTTTTCTGAATTTCAATGATGTTAAAGATGAGATCGTACTGATTGACGGCGACCGTTTCGAGAAGAAAAACGGTGATCGTCAGGATATCAGTTTCGGTGGAGTCGGAAGGTATAAAGTCGAGGTTTGGAAGCAACGTCTGAAGCCGGATTTTAACCCCCGTATGACCAGCATTGAGGAGTACGTGAAGCCCGAAAATATCGGGATGCTGGTAACTAATGGCGACACTGTAATGTTATGCGTCGATAATCACGCAACCCGTAAATTGGTACAGGAACACTGTGAACGTCTACGGAGTACCGTGCTGATCTCAGGTGGTAATGACTACCATGATGGGAATGTCCAGGTATTTATCAAACGTAACGGCAGAAGACTAACGCCTGCACTGACGAGGTATCATCCGGAAATAGCAGAACCTCAAGACAAACGTCCCGATGAACTTGGATGTGATGAAGAAGTGAAGTCATCACCCCAACTGCTGTTTGCCAACATGACAGCAGCCTGCCTGATGCTGAATGCCTTCTATTCACTGAGTCAGGGCAACATGGACTATAACGAAGTCTATTTCGATATCACGAAAAACTTGACTATGACCAGAGCGAGAAAAACGGCTTAGCAAGTTATTTACGATAGAACTTGTGATTTGAACGTGCATCTATTACTGACATGACTACGACCTTGTCACTCTCGACTGCATAAAGCATAAAATAAGGGAATTGGTCTAGAAAATAACGGTGAAGATCAGTACGAACTTTGTAGAAAACAGCAGGATCACGGCATATTACTTCAATTGCATGAGATACCTGTGCCGCAAATTCTAATGATAAACCTGACTGTTGAGACTCGAAAAAAGCCATTGCATGATCAATATCATCATAAGCCTTATCAGTAATGATATAATCCATAAGGCCTATTTGTATTTGTCTATGAGTTTTTGCATGGCTTCAGGTCCGTTATGAACCTTCATACGGCCAGCTCTATAATCAGCAAGGCGACGCTCAGCTTCATCATACCAGGCTTTTTCCTGCTCAGTTTCTTCTTGGGCCATTGTACTGGCAAGCAGTTTCTGAGCGAAAATAACCTTTTCATCACGATCAAGCTCAAGAGCTTCATGTTCAAGTTTTTCTAACAATGCAGTCGGCATAATAAATCTCCGTTTTCACTAGAAGAATTATAACCCCGTCAGAATCAAAAATCAAATCATAAAAGGAGTTGCCTATGGGATATTAATGTGAATTTTAGTTCCACAATCTATTAAAGCTAAAAGTTAAATTAAAACCCAATTATAAAGAAAGGAAAAATCAAAATGGCAAAGATCACATGTGGAGTAAACGCAGCCGACAACGCATCATTCAACGGTATGACCATCGCTCAGGTCATGGAACAGTACGGGCAGTTTTTCAACATCCCGAAGGACAACCTGGTTATCCTGGTCAACGACGAGGAAGAACACGATCATTCGTACATGATCCAGTCAGATGATGAAGTCGAATTCGTAAAGTCTGCAGGAGAAAAAGGTGCAACAAAACGACCTTATCAGCAGCCTCAAAGTCTTAAAGAAATCCGTAAAGAAAATGTGAAAAGACGGAATCGCCGGTTGACCGTACGACGGTCTGCGTAAGTAGTGTTTCATACTCCGTAGACAAGTTTGCTGCGGAAACACGAATACAACCGGTAAACTCAAGGTCGTGTGTGGGCATTCTCACACACGGCCTCCTCTGGAGATTACCCATGATAGATGAAAAATGTAAAGAAAATTACTCGCCGGAAAAGTTCTGGAATAAATTAAAAAATAATTCCATGCGACTAGGCATCCTAGCCTTGCGCCAAATACTTACGCTGTATATCCTGCTTCGCAGTAAACATGTCCCTCCATGGGCCAAGGCTTCAATACTGGCTGTACTCGGTTATCTGATATGTCCGTTTGACCTGATTCCGGATTTTATTCCTGGAGGTTTGGTAGATGATATGGCTGCGATAACCTTGCTTTTGGCAGAGCTGGAAATTTATCCGACAACTCAAGTAAAGATCGAGGTGGATGATCTGATGAAGAAATTCAACACTAACGACTAATCACATGTGGGGAGTTCGCTCCCTGCATATTAATATGTATTTAGGGAATTACTGCGTGAGATATGGCAATATGGTTCGTATTAGAATTATTATAGGATTACCATAGGTAAATTATTCGCGAAAAAAGACAATAAAATTCATACATGAACTTAGCAGAGTCTGGATCGGTTCAGCCGGAAACACCACGAATCATACTGGAAGGTCTGGATTCTCTTTACTTTTTACTGTTGCAATAGCAAAAATTTTGTGTTATGGTATACAACTTAAATTTATTAGGAGATGAATATAGAAAACAATATCAATAATTAAACAAAATTTATAATTGAATTTTAGCTGTTTCTACCGGAAAACACCACAAAAAATCGATAGGAGGCAGCGCTGAAATGATAATATACTTATATATTTATATATAGGCGTATTCTGTCTGCGTGCTTCCTAGGTATGTGGTGTACCACCGGTAGAGCGTAACGGGGTACGCCTTCTTTTATGCGTATTCCTGCATAACTCTAAACACTGGGGGTACGTTATGAAAGGCTTAATTAATATCCTGAATCATTTTGTTTCGCAATACATTATTTCCACACCGGGAAGAATTATAGAGGCCGAAATACAAATTCAGGATGCAAGGCTTGAAACTAAGAAAACCAGCAGCTCTTCAGCTGTTTTAAAAAGACTATTTATATTTAATCATCTTCAATATCTCCGTGTTCAAATTCCGGCTCTGATCATTCTGGCTATTACAATGAATACAGAGTTGAAACGAAATCCAGAAGATTGGAACTGGAGTTTTGTCTGCTTTCCAATCTGTCTGGGAATCGTATTTCAATGTATTGTTTTTCTGCAAAATAAAGTATGGCGAATCATACTTGGTTTGGTCATGTTTATACCAGTTCTGGTACTCTCCGTTCTGGAGCGAATAGCCTATAACTTTTCTTATGACGGATTTAATCTGGCATTTTTCATTCATGGTAATTTGCAGGATATATGGTACTATTCGACTCCGATGCAGAAGTTGATTATTGTTGCAATTCTAGCTGGTGTTATCGTTTTATCTATCTGGTGTGGATATATTTTTGCCGAAATACCTGTAAAAAGGATTACCGTTAGAGCCCAGTTGATAATAACCGTTATCGGCATGGTCGCTCTGTTCTTGTCTGGTCAGTTCCCATCGGCACCTGGTCAACTAGTCAAATTTATGTATAGCGACTTGACCAGCAATGTAAAACGATATACGACCACAGAGCTGTTGACGCTTGGTATTAAGCCTTGGGAAGGGACACTCCAAGCCAGTGCTTCACTGAAGAAAAATCTGGTGTGGATCATTCTGGAAAGTACCGACAGTTCATTCTTTGATGAAAACTCCTTTCCCAGACTAATGCCGAATCTACAAAAGTTAAAAAAGGACGCTTTGGTTTTTAACAATCTAAAAATGTGTCGAAATGCCGGTTTTAGTGTGGGAGGTAATTTTGCTGCAATGACTGGAGAATGCCTGATGATTTCAGAAATTCGAAAAGAACTTTCATCATCAGTTAGTACCATACGACGAATAGAACATGATACCGTTATGACAGTTTCGCTGCCAGGGATTCTCAAGAAATGTGGATACTCTCAGGAGTTCAGGGAATCATTTAATCCAGGAAGCGATAATTCCCATCCGTTTAGCAATCTTGGTTTTGACTATAGTGAAGTGTGCTCGAATGGGACAGCGTGGGGAATTAGCGATGCCGAAATGCTTGAACTGACATACCAGCGTTATCTCAAAATGCCGGAACCATTTAATTTAGTAATGTGTACAGTAGATACTCATGGGGATTGTGGTCGACGTCATAAGAACACAACTCGATGGTACAACAAAGATGGTCAATATGATAAGTACATGTCAGTATTTAATTATAATGACAAACTCATCGGAGCATTTATCGGCAAACTGAAAGAAAGTCCAAGGTGGAAGAATACGATTGTTGTTTTTACTTCGGATCATTATCTGCATAGTGGTTCAAGAACAGGAGTAAGTAATGATAATACTTCTAAACGCTTAACTTTCTTTGTTGTCAACTGTGGACGAACAGGAATTATCAATATCCCTGGAAAAACATTCGACATTGCTCCAACACTTCTCGATTTGATGGGAGTAACACATAACTATGTTTTTCCGTTAGGTGAAAGCTTAATCGGAAATCCCAATCCGATTAGACTTAGCGAATCCCTAACCCAGCTTGATGCCTTAAAATTCTATATAAATAGCAGGTAATTAATTATTTAAATTATTACAAGCATGATTAATATCAACCCGGGAGGATACCATGAACTAAATCATTACGAATATTTTTACAATTTATTATAAAGCACTCGGATGAGAGAAACCATAAAACCGGTAGTGTCAAAAGCAATATGAAAAAATGAAAACAAGGGAAGACATTTACAATGACAAAATTTGACATACAGTCGAGGTTATAATTATCATTATAACAACGAAAGAGAAATAATTTTTGGGGATCTGAGTTCGATTCTACTGGGAAACACCACAATACCGAGGAAGCGTCGAACCAGATTCTCTTTTAAAGAGAACATTAGGAAATTTAAATTTGGTCGCATTTTTATACAAAACGGCAAATAAAAACTAAAATACAAGATAGGAATATTTTACTATGAAAAATTTAAAAATAAAATTACTTACGTTACTCAGTTGTGCTATTGGTACTTTCATTCTCACGGGTTGTACAGATAAATCCGTAAAACTGGTTCAGGACGGTAATTTCCCTGGACATCCAGAAATGACCATCAAGACTGTGGTCGATACCTGGTTTGATGATGGAAAATGGAGCGTTCAAAACGAAGAAGGTCGCAAAATCGTATATTTTCATGGAAAAATCAAACCCGCAACTCATCGTAAGATGGTTGGAATTATTGGAGGCGAGAGTGAGATATCTTCCCAAATAACTCGATTGCTATATGGCGATAACCCTGATAAAAAACTCCTTCAGATGGTGGCAGCCAACCTGAAGAAACTTAGTCCTCCGGACCGTTCTAAAGAAATCGGGGCTTTAGAAAAGCAAATAGCTACTCAAGAAAAAAGAAACTGCGAATTACGAAGAAATTATTCTGAAGAGAATGAGCCCACGATTAAAGAAAACGACAAGAAAATCGATGCTCTGCGTGAGGCACAAAGAAAATTGTTACTTGAAGGGGAAAACTATAAACGCAAGGCAGAGGTAATGGCGTTCGAAAAAATCTATTGGCCGGTTGGAGAAGTCGTTGAATTTCGCTGGATCGTATATTCTGATGGGAACACCTATGAATTAGATTTACCTAGAAAAAGCTCTGAATATTATGTCAGTTTGGAGCTGTTGCCATATATATAGTTATATAAATCCTGGTGAGAGAAATTTGCCCTCAAATCTGCTCCCCTTAAAAACTCTCGCCAGGATTCTTTTAGGTAAACGGGGAAAAGCATAACGAAACAAGTATTTACGTAGAGATTCATAAGTAATAAACCACACCTGTAGAGGAATGGAATCATTATTGCACCATGAATCGAACCCAACGTAAGGAGAGAGTGAAATGCAAGAACATAAAAAATTATGTCCATACTGCGGTAGCGAAATTCTTGCCATTACGAAACAATGTAAACACTGCAAAAAACTGATTCATGAGGTTTCAGAACATTCTGCAACCGGTAAATCCGATTCGGTTATTGATCTGATCAAGCACAATCGTAAAGCCAAGATTTTCTACAGTCCATGGAAGCCGATTGGCATGTTTGTGCTGATGAATATCGCGATGTGTCTGTCGGTTACGGTACTGACCTTGGGAGATATACGTCTGGCGTTCTTAGCTTTGCTTCTTGGTGCGGCCGGACCTTTCATTATGCTGTTTATATCAAAATTCATGGCAAAACATTCTTTTAGAATCAAGGTCATTAATCCACGGGATTTCAAGGATGAAAATGAGCGAAAGCTTTACAGCATCATTGAAGCTTTAGCCGAAAAAGCAGGACTGCCCAACGTTCCGGAAGTTGGCATTTACAAATCACCTGATATGAATGCATTCGCAACCGGACACAGCCGGTCAAGTTCGCTTGTTGCGTTCAGTTCTGCTCTAGCCGAAAAGATGGATGAGGAAGCGATTGCGGCAGCCGCAGCACATGAGATCGCCCATATTGCTAATGGCGACATGTTGTCGATGACCGTTATGGAAAGCATGATCAATACCATTGTGATTCTAATCGATATCGGACTATTCTTTGTGCTGGACGATGATGACGACGGTGTTCTGGCTTGGCTTGCCAAGACCATTATACGCTGGATCATTACAGGTGTTTTCATGTTCCTGGGAAATCTGCTTATGCTATGGTTCTCACGGCATCGCGAATTCAAAGCCGACAAACTGGCAGCAGAACTGGTTAGTCCAGGATCCATGGCAAAAGCTTTAAATAAACTTCGTGAAGATGAAGACCTGGAGTTGCCCGATAATATTGCCCATGCACAGCAATCATACGCTGCATTCAAAATATCATCAGCACCTGCAGTTCTGGACATCTTCTCCACCCATCCCGCACTGGAACGCCGTATCGAACGACTGCAATCCATGCAGAAAGTAACTGCATCACCGGAACTCTCAGAAGCATAAACGAACAATAACCATACTCCCCTAACGTTGACTTGTGCTTGAACCTTGTGTTCAGCCAAGCCAACGACTTAATGGCCTAATACTAAATATATGATTTTCTGCACAACTATTTTTTTATGATTTTGAGGAATATAAAAGAGCGACATTAACAATAAACTCTTGATTTTCTAAGAAAAATATTCCATAATGATACTTCATGTGAATTTTCCAAATGGGAGGAATGAATGAAAGGTCTTACTGAAAAACAGCAAAATATTCTAAACTTTATAACGGAGTTTGAAAATAAGGAAGGAATGGCTCCAACCGTTTATGAGATTGCCAATCACTCCGGAATTAAAACTTCTACCGTATTTGCACATCTTCGAGCACTTAAACAGAAAGGCAAAATAAGCCGTTCCAGCAAAGCGCGAAGCCTTAAAGTCATCAAGGCAAATTCCAAGACAAATACTTTCCTATCTGCAGGCACTGTACCATTGGAAAATACATATAGAGAAATCGGAGAGTATTATCTTGATAAAAGTCAGGCTGAATTAGAGCAGCATTTTGCATTTCGGATTCCCGATAATTCCATGTCGGATTTCGGAATCTATTCAGAGGACGTTGTGATTGTCCACATAGACCAAGAGCCCAAACCGGGAGACCTGACTGTTATTAAGATGGACAGTAAAACGGTACTTCGATGTTTTTACCCAACTTCAAATAGTAGGATCGAATTACGCCCGGCAAATCCAGCTTATCAAAGCCAGATTTGCAATCCAGCAGATGCCAAAATCTGTGGGGTAGTTACCGGCCTCCAACGAAAATACTAAAAAATTTTTGAAACGTTGAGAAATGAATTTGACTGTCAGTTGCTAGAGGAGTGCCAGAAGTCGTGTGATTTTTTGCGAAGATATTTTCCAGGTATCTTTGCGAATTGATATTGCTTTGATTTTATAATGCGGTCTGAAAAGCGAAATTGTCAGATGTTTATATATTTGATTTTCGAAAAGAACGTGGTATTTTAATTTTGATGGTAGCTTTAAATCGCATTGAAAATCTGTTGACAAAGCATTTTAAAGAGGTGCCATTCGGTACCGTTTTGAGACTCTGAAGTACCAAATAGTACCGTTGCCCGTTGATTTTATTTTGAGCATTGACATGGCTATATTCGATATTTTTGAACTTAAAAAGTCAAAATTACAACGATTTTGAGGTTCATCGGTTGAGATGCATGGTGGCTTCTGGGCGTACCATTTTTTGCTTATATTCAACGATTTATGACAAAAATCATAAGTCGTTTTTTTATATCCAGAAAATACTCCATAAATAAAAATTTATACCCAAATTTCAAAATACCATCCTGACAGATTTTTGATTACAGTTTCTCATAATTAAATTTTCCGTACACCTCCCAAGCAAATAATCGAAAAATATAGGTGATTGTGTGTCACAATAGGCATTCCACCATATTATAAAACAAACGCATTGGCAGAAACAATTCCATTATACATTGGAATCAGATATATCTTTACATTAATTGCACATACTCCTCTTTTCGGGTGTGCGTTTACTTTTTCAATTTACAATTGAAATATTTCTTTGACAATTATATAAAAAAACTATTGACTTTTGGCTTTTTCTGAGTTAAAATATTCTCAATGTAACAAATTACAGAATTAAGATACATTGCAAATAAGGGTACGAATAAAATTGGCGAATGACGACAAAATAAATATCCGAGCGGTAGCAGAGCATGCCGGGGTCTCTGTTGCGACAGTTTCCAGAGCCCTCAATAAAAAAACCTGTGTTTCAAAAAAAACTCGGGATAAAATATTCAGGGCTTGTGGTGCACTCAATTATCATCTGAACCCAAGTATTCAGGATCTGGTATTGAAAAGTCGTAATGGTGTTACCCGTAATATTGCGTTCGTCCTGGTTGGTCTGGAGTTTGCTGATCCGGCCTATGCTCGTTTGCTGGACTTTATTGCCAAAGAAGTAAATCAGGCGCATTATCAATTACATCTGGTTAAGCTTAGCGGTCAGGAATCCTCTCGATATGAATTGCCTCCGACTTTGCGGGATTTGCGGGTTGATGGCATATTGCTAACTGGCGATATTACTACTCCAATAATGACTTTAATTCAGGAAATGGGAATTGAATGTGTGGTAATCGGGAATTATTCCGATGAGCTATTGGCAGCTTGCAGTAGTGCAAAAGTAAATTTTCGACAAGCAGTTACCAAAGGGATCAGACTATTGATGGAACAAGGATGTTGCCGGGTTGCTTTTGCCGATGAAAATCCCCAACTATTTTCCGTCCGTGAGTGCTATGAAGCCTTTCAGCATTCTCTTTCAAATTATGGTTTGACATTTGATTCGAAACTTATCTATTGGGGAAATGGCAACCTTACCGGTATTTCCAACGTTCTTGAACCAGTATTTATGGAACCGCAGTTGCCTTTTGATGCCATCTTCTGTTATGATTATCGGCAGGCAGTGGAAATAAGCTGGTTAGCCATGGCACGGTATGGGCGGACCGGAAAATATGATGCAAGGATCTGTACTGTCAGAAATTTTGGTTATTACAAATTGCCAATACCTGCAGTTTATGTTGATATTAATCTGGAAGGTGAAGTCAATGCGGCATTCCGACAATTGATTGGAAGGCTGGAAGACAAAGTCGAATGTCAGACGATTCTGGTAAATAGCAAGTAACAAAAGAATGAAGCAAAATATTAAACTTTTTCAATCCAATTAATTTCATAAAGGAGATAGGACGAATGGAAGCAGAAAAAAACATTTTAGATTTTATAACATGTTCCAGCAGAAATTTAAAACGGAAGGAGATTAAAAAATGAAAACGAACAAATATTTCTTTACACTTATCGAGCTTCTAGTAGTAATTGCTATTATTGCCATTCTGGCCGCCATGCTGCTGCCCGCACTGAATAAAGCCAGGAACAAAGCTCACGGAATAACTTGTACTAACAATATGAAACAACTTGGAATTGGAGCCAATCAATATATCGGTGACTTCGACTATATCCCACAGGCCGGTTACGGTGTACCGGGTACAGTTGGATATGGCGCCGTGTATTTCAGCAATATGATCGGACCCTATATCGGGTATCGAAACCAAAAACAGAATAATTGGTATACGGAAGACGATTATCTTCCGCTTTTTCTCTGTCCGGCCGATCGCATTTGCTATAATAAAAATCAATATTCCATTGCCGGTAGTGGTGGGATCAGCTATCTCCTGAATTGGCATGCATCCCTGAAAAAAACTTCAAAAATCAAGAAGGCAAGTTCCATATTTATGATTATGGAAGGCGGTTATAATGTGGGGGCGTATTACATGTTTTGTTCGGCTTATTATAACCATTCTAATAGCGGTTCCCGCGGTGTACTTCCCGGTTCAGGGGTAGATGTCGCACCGACTATTATCCCGCCGGGAATCGGCACCAATATGTGCTATCTCGACGGACATGTTGAACTCATCAAAGACGAATTGATCAATTGCCGCTACGGTAAAACAACCGCCAAATATTATTCCAATTGGCAAATTCCCTAGAATCGGGATAATGAAACTGTAACTACCTCGTCTGTAACAGAACGGAAATAAAAATACACAATAGGATTTTAAATGAAAATTGGCATTATCGGAACCGGAAATGTTGCGGTAAACAACTATTTACCCTGTCTTTCCAAACATCATGACTTCGAATTTATCTACCTTTCAAGGACTCGTTCGAAGGTAGAAAAATGTGTTGAAAAGTTTGGAGGCATTATTGTCGATTCCCCGGCTGAAATGATGAAGTACAATCCCGACCTTATCTTTGTTTTAACTCTCGAGGATAAGCATTATGATTTGGCTCGGGAATTATTAAAATATCACCCCAAAAGACTGTTTTTTGAAAAGCCGTTGCATGCCCGTAACGGCCAGGCACATGTCTGTGAAAATGATTTCTGGGAAGCGCGGAAATTGTTGAATCAGGCCGAGGAACTCGGAGTTGAAACCGCAATCGGTTTCAACTATCGTTTTTTTGAAACTTCAAAGCAAATTTTCAATCTGGTTGCGGATAAAGCAATGGGAGAACTTATTCAGGCATCATTCTTCGTAAATTATGCCTGCTGGAGCCATTGTATCGATCTATTCCGCTGGTTGGGCGGAGAACCGCTCACGGTCACCGCCTTAAACGGAAATACCGAATGGGGCGAAGGGACAATGAGAGCATATGATTTAAGTTGTGCGCTGGTAATGAAAAACGGCGGCAGCGCTACGATTCTAGGGACTTCATCATCCGCATTGAATCGTCCGTTGTATCAGGCGCTTTTAAATTATGAAAAAGGTATGATTACCTTTGGTGATCTGGATGCCGAAGTAAAAATTCGCAGGGAAAATTCCAGCTACATCGAAACTCAGGTATTACTTTCTGCCGGGTCTCCATGGATTCAATATGGAGAGTCGTTTGTAAAGTCAATTGAAGCATATCTTGCCTCCGTAGAGAAAAGATCCCCCCCGCCGGTTCCGGCTCGGGAAGGATTGCGCGAACTGCAGTTTGAAGCAGCGTTACGACGTTCTGCGGCCACAGGGAAACCGGTTGAAATTGAAAAAGAATTTCCATTAGATGTATAAAGGTTAAAAAAATGAATTCAGTCAGATTTGCAGGACAAAGTAAAATAGAAATAGTTGAGGTTCCCCGTCCGGTTCCGGGCCCGGGTGAAGTATTGGTAAAAACGGTAGTATCGGCAATTTGCGGCAGCGAACTGCACTCTTACCGCAATGACGGCATGGCAGGCAACGGCGGGCACGAAGCCGCCGGTATTATCACCGAACTCGGCAGCGGAGTTTCCGGACTTTCTGTTGGAGATCGTGTCGGAGTAAGCGCGATTTCCGGTTGCGGACATTGTGAATATTGTGAAAAACTGCAATATACCTGGTGTAAAAATCATGTTTTCCACGGGAATATGCATGCAGAATATTTTATTGCCGCTGCTGCCGGGTGCCATATTCTTCCAGCGGACATTGATTGGAATACCGGAGTATTGATTTCCGGCGATGGCATGGGGGTACCCTATCATACCTCAACGAAGATCATCAATCCCAATGCCCGGATTGTCGCCGTCTTCGGCGCCGGCCCGATCGGACTCGGTAATATCATGATTGAAAATCGGCTGGGCCGCAAGGTAATCGCAGTCGATCTTTCCGAAACCCGGCTGAAATTTGCGGAGCAATTTGGTGCCGCATTGACTTTTAATCCGACGGATTGTGATGCCGTAGCTGAGATTAAAAAATATACTTCCGGCAATGGTGCGGATGTCTGTATTGAAGCCGCCGGTATAAAAAGTACCGCTCTGAATTGCTTTGACGCAGTCAAAACCGGCGGACAGGTGATTTTTGACGGCGAGCAAGGTGACGTTCCATTGTCAATCAGCGACTGTTTTATCCGGCGTGATATTACAGCTACAGGATCGTGGTTTTATCATTTCGGAGAATTTGACCAAATGCTCGCAATGTGTCGAGACGGTTTTAAGGCGCAGGAGCTTATCAGTGATGAATTCCCATTTGAAAAAGCCGATGAAGCTTATGCTTTATTCGCTTCCGGGAAAAGCGCCAAAGTCATTTTAAATTATTCATAAAAGGAAACTGTATAATGTGGAAAAAGCTTACCAACGGAATACTGTTATTTATAATTATGTCATTTTTCTCCATCGGAATTTTAGCCGGGGAATTTACCATTGTTCCGACAGAGCGCCCCATAGCAGTTGTCGTTCCGGAGAAAACCCCATACTGTGTAAAGAAGGCCGCGAGAGAACTGGCAGAACATATCGGTCTTGCTACTGGAATTACACCCAAAATTTATAACAGTACCGCTGATGTTCCTGAGGATGCATTTCGATTCCTTCTGGGATCCACCGGTGACTACGGCTCGGACAGTACCCTGTTGAAATTCAACCGGGCGCAGTGGCACTGCGATGAAAATTCATATACCATCACTGGAAATAATACCGGCGAATCACATGGAACGCTTTTGGCCGTTTATGACTGGCTTGACAACACCCTAGGTTGTCGCTGGTTATGGCCGGGAGACCTGGGAAGGGTAGTACCACACAGCGATAAAATCAGCTTTTCTACCGGCGCCGGCCTTTACGCTCCGAAAGTTGAGTGCGCCAATTGGCGTCCCCTGGGGTGGGAGAATCACAAACTATGGAGTTCCGAAGCAACCAGAACATATTTTTATTCTCAACAAGCCCTCTGGTTGCAACGCAACCGTTTATTCAATAATATGGCATTGCAGCATTATCCGCACGGTTTTGAAAAGTGGTACAAAAAATATCATTCGTCACATCCGGAATGGTTCGGCCTGTTACCGGATGGACGTCGGGAACCGGATCCGATGCATCACAATTCTCCCCGCTTGATCAGCATGTGCGTTTCCAATCATGAACTTGTCAAAGAAGTAGTGCAACAATGGCTTAAAAATCCCAACTCCAACCTTCAAATCAATCTTAATGAAAATGATACTCCCGGATGTTGTACGTGCGACAAATGTCTGGAATGGGATAACTCTCCTGTTTCCGCCTCCGTCCGAAGAGCAGAGGCGGCGAAACGTTTTAAAGCCGGTGATCGCAACTGGTACAAAGCCCTTGGGTCGGTTACCGGTCGTTATGCTCGTTTTTATATGGAGGTTCTTAAGGAAGTTGACCGGGTTGCGCCGGAACGTCATGCCCAGATTGCCGGGTTGGTTTATTCCAATTACAGCAAAGCTCCCAAAATAAAAATGAGCGACCGCATCTACCAACGTTATTGCCCGCCGGTTATGTTTCCATTGACCAAGGAAAAGATGGATAGTTATTGCAGTGAATATGCGAAATGGATCGACACCGGATGTCAAATGCTGCTACGCCCGAATTTTACTTTATGCGGTCATTGTTTTCCAATCAATTATGCCGCGGAATATGCCCGCTGCTACAAGTTCGCCTATGATCGCGGACTGGTCGGCTTTGACATTGACAGTCTTACCGGTAATTACAGTGCTATGGGAACCACACTTTACACCATAGCACGCATTCCATGCCGCCCGGACATGAATGACAAAACGATTGCGAAGGAATATTGTGCCGCCTTCGGGGCAGCCGCTCCTCTAGTTGAACGTTATTTTGCTCGTTTGGCCGACATTACCCAGAATGTCTGTCCAAAATTCACTAGGGAAAGTTTTGGGCCGGAAGGCGGAGACTACTCAAAATATTTTGTCGTTGCTCCACATGTTTTTACCCCGAAAGTTATTAACGAACTTTATAGTATTCTTGATCAGGCAGCACAACGTGTGAAAAATGATAAGTTGGCTGCTGACCGGGTCAATTGGCTGCGTCTGGGCTTAAAACATGCCGAACTCACCATCGCAACTCAGCTCGGATTTGAGAAATATAAGAAACACGGCGATATTAATGCATTTGCGGTCAGTATTGCGGAACTCGATACTTTTCGTGCCAAACACGAAAAAGATTTTATCAGTAATTTCGCTTATCTGCGAATGTATGAAAACAATTACTGGCCCCGGGAATGGCTTAAATTTCAGGGAGGAAAATTACAGGCTTTGCCGATCAAATGGAAATTCCACACCGATCCCGAGAATCAAGGCATAAATGAAAAATGGTTTGCCTCGAATTATGATGATTCGAACTGGAACACCATCAGCACGGAAAAGGCCTGGGACTCTCAATTGGGACACCCTTATTATGGCTTTGCCTGGTATCGTCTGGATATTGATTTGCCAAAAAAAATGAAGGGCAGCCCGATTCTGCTGGTCGGGGCGGTAGATGAAGCCTGCGAAGTATGGATAAACGGCAAAAAATGTTTATCCCGTCCCTTCAGCAAAGAGAAAGATCCCGATTCATGGGCTAAACCATTTGAAGTTCCGTTTGGTGAAGTTGCTATCCCCGGCCGAAATACGATTGCCATTCAGGTTGAAAACCGTCTGGGCGCAGGTGGACTCTGGAAACCGTGTTATCTGAAATATGTCAATAAATCCATCAACAGTGCTGACAACATGATCCCCAACGGTAATTTTGCCGATACCAAATATTGGCGAACACAAAATGTATTCGGTAAGCTCGCCATGTTCCAACGACCCGGCTCGTATATAATCACAGTTGACGGCATTGATAAAACGAGACGTTATGCTAATAAATACGGAGCCTGGGGACGATTCTACCAGTCTTTCTCCGGTTTAAAACCGGGACAGCGTTATATTCTACAGGCCAAATTCAAAACGGTCGAAAATACCGATGGCGCGGTACGCATCTGGTGTTATACGCGACCATCCAAGCCGGGTTCGGAAGGGAATGTCATGCTGAATGCCGGTCCATCCGGGGGCAAAAACGCAATGGTTCAGGGAGAATTCACCGCTGTTTCCGAAAAGGCCAATATTTACTTAAATCTTACCGCCAATCGGGGGAGTGTTAAATTTCAATCGGTAACTTTAGTTCCGGTTAATCAGCAGTAGTTTATAATCAACATTGTCACAAAGAGTAAGTATGATGAAAAATACCGATTTTGAAATTGAAATTGCGCCGCTAAAACCGTTCGATCAGGGCTCTCCAAAAATCAACGGACCCAAAATTTACGGTGCTTCACCGAAACGCGATTTTCTTTATTATATCCCTATCCGTGGTGAACGCCCGCTGACTTACAGTATTGACGGAACCTTACCACCCGGTCTGTCTCTTAACGTCAATAGCGGAATAATTTCCGGGCAAGCCAAATCGTCAGGAGAATGGACTGTAAAGCTTCAGGTGGAAAACCGTTTGGGCAGGGATGAACGTAAATTTAAAATCGTTATCCGGGAAAATGGCCTGTGCTTAACGCCATTGCTGGGCTGGGCTAGTTGGAATGCCCATGGCACCGTAGTTACCGATGCTCATATTCGCAAGGCTGCCGAGTTCCTGCGCAAACTTGGACTTGCCGATCGGGGTTATGCTTATGTCAATATTGATTCAGGCTGGCAGGGCATACGACCGAATACCGCAAGTTCGATTATCCCTAATAAATATTTTCCCGATATGTATAGTTTAACGGCACATATTCATCGTCATGGCTTGAAAGCGGGCATATATTCTACTCCCATGGTACAAGCATGGGGCAACAGCGACGAACGTCCGTTGCTGCCCGGGTCGACGGGATACCCGTTAAATCCCGATGCATTTCATCCCTATTTCGGCGGTTGCGGACAACAGCATTTTGAGGAAATTGATGCCCGGCAATGGGCCGCATGGAAATTTGACTACTTGAAATATGATTGGCCTTTATGCGACGGATATTATACTCAATGTATGTCTGAGGCACTTCGAGCAACGGGACGTGATTTTGTTTTTTCGATTACTACCGACTGCGATCTGAAGTATGCGGATATTTACCGGAAACATGCCAACATGTTCAGAGCCAACAAGGATACCTATGACGAATGGTACGACCGCCTGGAGTTAACCATATTTCCTCCGGAAGAATGGCTTCGTTTCACCGGTCCGGGAACATGGTATGATATGGATATGCTCGCACTGGGTCATCTTGGTTTGAGCGATTGTGAATGGAATCGTCTGAGCCGAAATGAAATGATCTCCCATATGGCAGTTTGGGCGTTTATGGCATCTCCGATCCAAATCGGCTGTAATTTGGAAAAAATCGATGATTTTACCCTTTCGCTGCTGTCAAACGAGGAATTGATCGACATCAATCAGGACGAGTTGGGATGCGGAGCGGAATTGGTTTCAGCCAGTGGCAATGCCAGGATTTACCGGCGGAAATTGGCCGACGGAAGTTATGCCGCGGCATTTATCAACGCTTCGGATGATACTGTTGAATTAAGCTTGGAACACCCAGGCCAAACGCTAAAAATTCGTGATATACTCGCGTGTAGGGAATTAGGGACATTTTCTGATGTTTTCAGCGTAAGCATTCCCATCCATGGGACACGAATTATCCGCTATCATGAACAGTAAATTTGGAAGTTAATTATGTCTGAAAAATTATACAATGGCATCGTTTTACCCGATGAGTGGCCGCCGAAAAACATAAATCCGTCTTCGCGGCAGCCGATGCGAGTACCGTATCTGGAACATCCGCCGGAAGTCATTCCCATCGATCTCGGGCGACAGTTGTTCGTCGATGACTTTCTGCTGGAAGAATATGGGATGACCCACAAGTATCATCCTGCGGTCAAACATCCCGGCAATCCGGTTTTCTACCCGGAAACAAAATGGGAAGGCAATGAGACTATACCGCCGTGCACGGTTCCGAAATGCGGCGGGATTTTCTATGACGAAAGTGACGAATTGTTCAAAATGTGGTATCAGGCTGGATTCACCGGTAATATGGCTTATGCGGTCAGCCGGGACGGGATTCATTGGGAACGGCCGGAATTGGATGTGGTTCCCGGCAGCAATTTGATTCTGAAGACCGGAATGCGTCCGGATTCCGGTACGGTTTGGCTGGATCGCGACACCAAAGATCCGGAACAACGGTTCAAAATGATGATTCGCGATACCGGCGACGACATCCATGGTAATTTTTACCCGGCGGCCATGCGCACCTCACCCGACGGCATTCACTGGTCGGAAGCGCATTACACCGGTCCGATGGGGGACCGCAGTACTTGTTTCTATAATCCGTTCCGACGCGTGTGGGTGCAAAGCATCCGTACGGTTCTGCCGTTCCGCGGGCGGGGACGGCTTTATTGGGAAAATGCCGATTTCTTTAAGTCCGGCGACTGGAAGGAGGGAGAACCGTTGACCTGGTGCGGCGCGGACTGCTATGATCAGGGAAAAACCGCCTATCCGGAATTATACGCGCTGGATGCTACTCCGTATGAAAGTTTGATGATCGGCATGTTTATGATTTACCAGGGCCTGCCAAACCCTTATGGTATGCAGACCGGAAAGCCGAAAATTTGTCAACTATATCCGGGCTATAGTCGTGACGGCTTTCATTGGTCCCGTCCGGATCGTGAGCCGCTGATCGGTGCCGATTGCGAAGAAGGCTCCTGGGAATACGGTTATATTGAGTCTTCCGGCGGAGTGCTGTTGGTGGGGAAAGATGAACTATGGATTTACTATTCCGCCTACGCCGGAGACGCCAAGCGGCTCAATCCTGCCGAAGAAGTCAAAAGCGGGATGTATGCCAACGGCGCGGTCGGCCTAGCCAAACTACGCCGGGACGGCTTTGTTTCTCTGCATGCCGGATTTGATCTGGGTTACGCTCGTACCCGTATGCTGCAATTCAGCGGCGGACGATTTTTCGTCAACGCCAACACCGCGGGAAGCCTGCTTACCGTAGAATGTCTGGATGAGGACCGCAAACCGCTGCCTGGTTTCAGTCAAGCGGACTGCCTCGGTTTCCACGGCAATTCCACTTGTGCGGAAATCCGCTGGAAAAATGGTGCGAATTTAAAATCGCTGGCTGGACGACCAGTCCGTTTCCTGTTTCGAATGGAACGCGGTGATTTATATTCATTCTGGGTCACGGATTCCGCCGATGGAAAATCGAATGGTTATTGTGGAGCCGGATTCATGCCATAAAATTGGAATCTTCCGCTTTGCCGGGTAAATGTACATCATTACTACGAGAAAAATTGCAGATGGAATTAACTCACAGAGATTTGATGCGGCCCTGATCTTGTTTTTTGTAATGGTCCTGCGGATAGACGTTAAGGTTATGTGAACGATGCTATTTCTTGATGCACCAGTATGTCGCGTATCGGTTCGGCGTTTTCGACCGCCGATATCATCTCCTATTCTTATAATGACCGTTCCGAAGTCACCGGAGCTCAGTCTGACAATATCTCATCGTATTCATATGGCTACAGTTTTGATAATATCGGTAACCGGCTGACTGCGTCTCTTGCAAGTACTGACTGGACTTATAGCGCAAATAACCTGAATCAGTATACTTCTACCTCTGATGGAAATAACACATATACTCCGGTATATAATGCCGATGGGTGTATGACCACTTACGGAGACTGGACCTATACCTGGAATGCGGAAAACCGTTTGGTTTCGGCAATATCTTCTGATACCAAGCTGGAATTTACTTACGATTTGGGTTAACGATTATGCGTATCTGATTCCAAGCGGAATGTTCTGCCATGATTCGTCTATAATTTCCTTCTCGACAATTGTTAATAGATCCGCTTCTATTTCCTGATACTCAGACCAGCTTGCGGTTACAACCTTTGATCGGTATGATCGAAAGCAGAATCAATCAGCTTCAGAAGATCTTCGTAGCAACCGAATTCAAAGCCGGAAAGTCATGCCTACGCAGCTGATTTTAATGACCGGCATCTATCATTCTGATAATATTTTCAGTCGAATTTTTTGAATTGATCGGCAGAAGCTTCCAGACTGTAGTACTTTTTAGTGATTCGCCGGGACGAAGCATTTTTAAAGGACTTAGAGTTTCCATTTCAAGCATTTTGCCCGGTTCAACATAAACTTCACAATTTAAGCCATCAATATAAAAAGCTTTCGGATAGAGTGTGGTATAATTAACAAACACAGTGTTATCATAAACTGCAGCGAGCCAATCGCCACAGCTTCCCAGCTTACTACAGCCTTTATCAAGAGGTTTACAATACAGAACACTTCCGGTAGAATACTCCTTGACCTTGTTTTGTCGCCGCATTTTGTCCCTGCCGGTCATCAGCCTGTATTTCCAGTGACGCCACTTCCGGGTATTCAGAAGCACATATCGGGGAATTTTCACTTGAGCAATACTCCAGATATGTACCGGACACTCGATGTTGAGACAACGCGTTAGAGTATCATGAATAATCACCTCGGAACCACTTGCAGACAAGGTAATATCGCGAGTGGCCCGAAGCCCGGTTTCAGGACTTACCAGACTCTGCATTACTATTCGTAAATTATTACGTTTGGTCACCTGCCATGGCAAGCCATCAATATAGATATCAGCAGGAGCCCAGCGCCCCAGTGTCATTAACCTGGGTTTTCCTTCCGGCAATCCCCACAACCGACAGCCGCCGTAGTTATTCCAGTGCTTTTTCGCAGTTTTTTGGTCTTCCGGTGACCATTTCTGACCTTTCCACAATACATTATTGCCGGTTTTGAGACGGTAGCTGGAAATGCGTCCGATAACCGGTGATACGATTAATTCGGCAACATTATTCGACAAAACAATGTGATCCGACTGATTTTCACTGCGGCGAGATACTGCAGCACATCCTGTTACCGCTATTATTCCCAAAATGGCAATAACTGTATTGGTTATGGATTTCATTTACTGCCCGCTTTCTTAAATTTCAATACGGTGATTGAAAACGGAGGCAGCCCCTTGATTTCCATACCCGGAGTGGAAATAGTATCAAATGCCTTGATCGTATAATCTTTGTGCTCTTTGCAGGTATCCACCGTCACATCAATATCATATTTTCCGGAAGTAAGGTTCTGCGGGACAATTTGTAGATTCTGCGGAAACGGATTGATACTGGAAGCAATTACCGTAAGCGAGCCATCTGGCATCCGTGCTTCGATTTGCCTCACGTCCTTCGCTATCTCGGCGGCGTAAATGCGTCTGCCTTTACCCATGATATACCAGAGAGGAACGACTTCCTCGTCAACGTTTTTATAGGCTACTTTAATTTGTTTTTGGGTCCAGCCCAACCACCAGATATGAAACCATCCGAGTCCCTGGTCATAATCACAAAAATTACGGTGCATCATTGACAAAGTAACCCACCAGTGATAAAGCTGCCTCCACTGCTGAAAGGTTACATAGGGACGTCCGAATGGAACATGTCCGGAGGTGAGTTCGTTCAAAAACATCAGCAACTGGTTTTCTGATACGGTATAGTCATATGACATATAATCGTCATATATTGGAGAACAGCCGTTTGCCATACAAATCGTTCCCGGTCTGACATCGTGAATTGTCTTACTGAAACGACGAAGCCATTTTTGTTCCTCTGCTACAAGAGTAGTACCATCTGGTCCCTGGAGAACACCCCGTCGAGGGAAGCTATCAAAAGCCATACCGTTGACCTGAGGGTATTTCGTCATATCCTGAATCATTTTCTTGATTATCCACTCACTCGCACCCGGATTGAATACGTCAACAGTTTGATACAGTCCTCCCCAATGGGTGTGTTTGGTAAACCAGTCAGGATGTTTCTTCACAAGCGGATCTCTCTGTCTGAATCCGTCTTTACGGTTGAGAAAGCCGCGTGGAGAAAACCAGCAGGTTATTTTCATATCCTTTTGCTCTAGTTTATTAAGCAGTTCCGGCAGACGTTTCCAGATTTTCGTATAATCTCCAGCACCAATTCCGTGACTGACATCAGTGTAGTTAGAGTTCATCAATACTACGATGCCAAAACCAGCTTTTTCCAACCTGTTCAGCATACCAGGTTCAAGAAGACCTGTTTCGATTTCAGTCATGCAATGACCAGGTTTTTCAGTCTGTGGCTCAGGGAGCTTAAACCCCATAAAAAGCATCTTTTCTCTATTTAAAACGGTGGGACTGCCAAAAGCTCTCTGTCCTGGTTCGTTGGTAAATATCCAGGAATATGGGCGCATGACGGGATGATCTTCAATATCGATCTGTCCCAACGTACGTATAGTAGACTTTCTAAATGCCGCAATATTCATTGTGTAACTAATTATTTCGCCGGGCTTCAGCTTACGCGATATCGGATGCCAGATTCTACCGTTCAGTTTGGAGGCTTCCAACTGTTTTTTGGTATTCTGAGTGGCAGTGAACAGTTCCCACTTTGACAGACTTCCTTTATCAAACGAATACATTTTTCCCGGAATATTGTACCAGTCAGGAATAAAGAATTGTAATTCAAGTTTATCTTTGTCTGAGGTATATGTTAGATAAGGACAATAAGAACCGATCTCTCCTCGCTTGGCCTTGCGTCCTGCAAAAAATACTGGAGTGGGATAAACCAATCCGTCATATTTGACCTGTCCTTCAAGAAAATCAAATGTTGTAGTCATGTAATCTACAGGATGATCTGGGGCTTTTATCATGCATGAAACAACCAGTTTGCCAGATTTGTCGATATCCGCATTGATGGTTCGCTTCAATCCGTCTTTTCGCTGCATCACGCAATGTATGAACTGATTATTATGCTTATTTAACAGCACCCTCCAGTTCTTTGATTCCGGCTTGAATAATTTTGACAGGTCAAGAATCGATTTGCCGTTGGCTTTTAAAATTAATTTACTGCCTCTGAGCATGATACTCTTAACTTGCATCGATTCCGGAGTTGTCTGGGAAATTTTTGGCGGAAAGACTGATATTTTGCTACTTGAAATCGGACCGAATTTTGTTGCAATTTTGGTTGATTTGGTTACTTTCATGCCGGAAATATCACCATCAATTTCAGCGATACGGACACTTTGCTTTTTGAATCCGAATGATTCGATTCTGAGAAAACGAAAACCTTTGACTTCTCCGTTTTTGAATTTCCATCTGATATGATTTAACCTTTTTGCTTGTGGAGCAATAAGCTTAACATCGGATTTCGGTATCGGAATGAACTTTTTACCATCTTTCGAAACAGAGAGTCTTCCGATGAAATTGCCTGGATGTCCGGACCAGTTATTGTTTCGTCCGATTACCCATAGCGAAAGGGAATCCAGCTGCAATTTCTTGAAGTCTTCACCATATGGAGCCAGGTCAAAAGTTATATAAACCGGTCCCTTCCCGTGTTGAAGAACTACACTGTTATTTATAATTTTTCCGGGTTTTATTCTGTCTGGAGCACAATCGGTTAGTGATGCAGAGACCCGGCCTTCCGGAAGATTTTTCATGCTGATTACAGGGAACATGTCATTCAATGAGTCATCACTGCGAATACCGCTTTTGACATCAGTTTCAGTTTTAATTTTTACTCCGTAACAAACACAACTTACACACCCAATCAATACAAATAAGGAAACTTTGATTGCTTTCGGTAAAAAATATTGAATATTGCCGATGCGGCACAAGTATTTCTTCATAATAAGACCTTTCAATATAAAGATAGATTGATAACATGTTAGTCTATGCGACGAACGAAGCATTAACTCCATTGTCTGCATAGCTTGAAGTTACTAGTTTGAATTATAAAATTAATAGTATAATGGACTAGACGTCGGAATAGAATTTACCAGCTGCTGTGTCCGAAAAGATCGTCAACATTATCATACATATCGGCGTATTTCATCCATTTAACATGGCCGTCATTAAAGCAGACATTGGACCCTTTTTCATGACGCATTGATGCAGCGTTAGTAGAAGGGTTCCATGTTTCACATTTGGGGCAGCGTATTGTGGGCCAGGTAACATCGGCAGAAGTATTGTAACGTGCATCAGACAATAGCATTAAACTGGATGGACGCTTAATCTTACTAATTTTCGGAGATGCTGTTTGTGGATGAATTGATGCATAAGTAAATCCCCAATGCCCGGTACTGCCCTTTCCTGATAGAAGAATCCCATATCCGCCCCCCCATGAAAATTGTTTTGCTGAAGGGCAAAGCCATACTCCAACAACTGCACTTCCATACGCTCTATCTTTCCATACCCTAGGTGTAGGCAGATAGTTTCCTTCTACCAGCAGATTAGGATAATATTTGTAACATCCACCAGTAGACAAGGCAAACGGGGGATAAAGGCCCTGGGCATCTCCCGCATATGAGCCGAATGCAAGGCCAATCTGTTTTTGATTGTTTACACACGCAATCCTTTTTGCAACCTCTCGTGCTCTTCCCAATGCTGGAAGCAGCATGGACGCCAGAATAGCGATAATAGCTATTACAACCAAGAGTTCAATAAGTGTGAAATTCTGCTTTCGTTCTTTCATTTTCTTTCTCCTTCTATTATTTTGATGGTAAAATTATTTGGCTTGTTGATTCACGAACAATTATTTGAGGAAGCACTTTTTCTTTGATAATTTTATCTTTGTCAGAGTTGGCTAAGTGATTGACCATTTCTATGCATTTCCCTATCTGTTCTCTGTAGCATGAATCAACCGTAGTTAAAGCAGGATAAAAATATTTACTCTGAGAACAATTGCCAAAACTGACAATGCTTAATTCCTCCGGAATGCTTACATGGTTTTCGTGCAGGGCTTTCAGTACTCCGAGACAAGGCTGTTCGCTCACTACAAAAAGTCCGGAAAAATCTAAATTTTTCTTTTGAAAATTATTTTTCGAGTACTCATATGCAAGGTCAATCGAACTTAGACCAAGTTTTACTTTCAGATCAATTACATCTACTTCTGCCCCCTGCAATTTACAGTATTCGGAAAAACCAGTAACCCGGTCGTCAATAGAGTCTGACCATGGCTCACTTACCATGACAGCAACTTTCCGGTGTCCCAGTCGAATCAGATGATCTGCAGCGACGGTTGCTCCGAAACGGTCATCACTGTTGACCATATTTACATTTAATCCCTTGAATTCTCCAAGAAGCACAAAAGGTATATTTGAATTTTTCAGGGCCTGAACCTCTTCCGCCTCAATCATTCCGACTGCCAGGTCAACAATCAATCCGTTTAGTTTTCGATGCGGTATCGCGTTCATGATTCCTCTATTAACATCATAATGAATCACTTCTCCACAGATACCGTATTCTTCCTGTAAATCAAGAAAAATATTTTCCATCATTGAATAGTCATCAGACACCCAGCGGGGCAGCATTAACGCAATAATTGGAGGAGAATCGTCCTTATATTTTTTTACCTCGCTGGTAACAAACATCCCAAGCCCTTTGCGCTTTTCAAGCAGGCCTTCGCGAATAATCGGTTCCATCGCGTTGGTCACTGTGATCTGACTAACATCAAAACGGCGCATGATTTCACGAATTGACATAAAACTGTCGCCCGGCTCCTGATTGACCAGTACTTTTTTTAGTTTTTCGTGTAGTTTTTCCTGTTTTATTGATGTAATCATTTTTGTTTCCCAATTGTATTCATTAAAGTGTATTATAGTGCAACGATACACCAAAGTCAACTGTATTGGTAAATAAAATTAAAAATCAATGAAAGCAAAGTCTGATTTATCTGATATATATAGTTGCGTAGGACTAATATTCTGATAAAATTCAAACCTGGATTGTATAATGACATCAATAGATTATTTTTTAAACAAAGTAAAAATAATACAGTCAAAAGTTCTAATGGAGAAATAAACAAAGAAGGATTTGGTTTATGTCTAATTTATCTCAAACACACAAACGCATTTTTTTCTGGGACCCGGCAAACGGCAGCGATCAGCATAATGGTTTATCACCGGAGCAACCGTGGCGCACTCATCGATCGGAACTAATTCGCCCTGGAGACACCATCTTGATTCGACGAGGAAGTATCTTACCTGGTGTCTTACATGCGGTCGATGGGGTTGCGGGGGCTCCGGTGACTTATTCTGCTTACGGTGAAGGGGAGGCACCGATGTGGATATGTGCCGTGGAAATAGGCGGCGATCCGGCAGAATGGGAACAAACCGCCCCTTCCACCTGGCGTTTTCGCGGTGATCTTCGGCAAAAAGCAGTCGAAGCCGGAATGGCTGGAGATACGTCTTTTTCCATGGAGCCCTGCAATTTGGTTTTTAATGGTGATGAACACTGTGGGAACCTGCGCTGGACACGTGAAGAACTGCGCAATCCCGGAGAATGGTTCGGAGCGGAAGTCGGTCGGACTGCGGCAACTCAAAATGAAGGAAAAGAATGGCAGTCAAACAATGAAATTTTATTGTGCGCGCCAGAGAATCCTGCAGTGTACTGGCAACAGATTACCTGTGTGCTTTGGGGCGAACGTCGAGTCGTAAGCGGGAAACGTCATTTACGATTTGAGAACCTGCAATTCGGATACTCCGGTGTTCACGGTTATCAGGAATTCCATCCGCAGGATGTGCGTTTCCGGAATTGTGCATTCCGCTTCATTGGTGGAGCCGGCTGGAACCGGGAACAGCATATACGTTTTGGTAACGCGCTGGAAATTTGGGCCGGAGGAGAGGATATTTATGCTGAGCATTGCCTTTTCGACCAGATTTTCGATTCAGGAGTGACGCACCAGGGAGGAAAAAATGTGAACATTCCCCAGCGAATCTTCTTTCGACACAATATATTCCGAGGATGCGGTATAGCAGCTTACGAATGCCGTGAGCCTGCACATGAAATCTATTTTGAGCACAACTTGTGTCTAGATGGCGGCGGAGGTTTTAGTCCCCAGGGCAATCCACTCCCACGTGAAACTGAACACCCTGACCTGATTGGACACCATGTCATAATCTGGATGATAAAGCCGGAAGATCATCACGGCAATGTATTTATTCGCAACAATACCTTTGGTCCAGCAACGGCCGCAGCAATACATTCCTGCGTTGAGCCGGAATGCGAACAAAGCTTTATCACAGGATACAACCACTTTGACAGCAGTACCCAGAATAGCGTATGTTATCACTGGAACGGACGTGATTTTACGGCATCACAACTGGACGAATTACGTACTACCAGCGGGATTGAACAGACTCTGCCCGTATAAGATAGTGTCTGAATTGGGATTGCGAAATAGACTTTAATCTGCCTGTAATAATAAGATTCGTATTTGTCCAAAGCTGTACTATATACTTTGTGAACAGTACGGCTAATGGCCACACTGATGTGCTGTGAACCGGTTTTATCACAAACAGGCCCTGCTTTGCAGCTTTCCAAGTAGGGCAATTTTCACTGAAAAAGCCTGTTGCTCCAGCGATCTTCCTGCCATGTTTGTACTTACGAAAAGAGTGAGATTACTTTAACTTTCACACATTATTTAAAAAAAATGTTTAAACCAGTTGACAAATACATAACTATATGGTATAATCAAAAACAAAAACATACCAATTTGGTACAGAAATGGCAAAATACATAGATATCGCAAAAAAACTAAAAAGACAGATAACTCGAGGGGATTATAATCTCAAGTCCTTTCCTGCCGAACGAGAACTTGCGGAACTAACGGGAACAGCCAGAACAACCGTAAGAGAAGCCCTGCGCAAGCTGTTGGAAGATGGCATAATCGAACGAAAACCCAATGGAAGACTTGGAGTTCCAGACGTGTCAAACGGACAGCGAAAAGAACTAAAGATCGCATACCTGTGTCCGTCATTTCCATCTAACGACGCCGCCCGCTGGCAGCTTGCAGCGCAACGGGCGGTAGAAAGCTATGGCCATAAACTCCGTCCGGTATATTACATGCATTGGGATGATACGATCGTGCGTGATACTCTTATGGGATTTGACGGAGTATTTCTAATTCCTACCGCCGAAGAAATATCCCAGGGAATGATCGAATGGCTGAGAGATGAGGGCTGTCCGCTTGCTCTGACCTGTGGAGACTGGACCAAATACGGAGTACCTTCTGTAACGCTTTGTCCGCCGGAATGGATGCATGATGTTCTGGATCATCTTGAAAAGCTGGGACATAAAAGAATCGACCTGTTTAATGCTCAACCCCAAGAAGCGACAACGGTCAGTCGTATCGAACAATGGAATATCTGGCGTATGGTGCACGGCTGTGAAGGACAGTTATTCAACACCGAAGTAAAACCTTATGAATGGACGCCGCAGATCGCATATAAGGCGATGTGCCGGATTATTGAAGAAGGAAAATTTGATGCTTCAGCTATTGTGACAACAGCGGCAGATTTTGCTGTCAGCATTACCAGTGCGCTGATTGATCATGGCTATGAAATCGGCAGGGATGTATCGGTGGCAACGATGAATGACAACGGCATGTGCCAAATGGTAAGACCCTCAATTACATGCCTTGAAATGCCGGACGCAGTTCCATATCTGTCCATTTGTGTGGAGTGGATGGAACGTGGCGGCAAGGACTGGTTCGGCCCATTGCTCGTCAAACCGCCAAGGGCTCAAATATTCAAGGGACACTCAACTGGCAAACTGCATCATTATGATAAGATTCATGCTTAATCAGGATTTTTTCGAAAATTAATATAAGGAGAAAGAAAATGGTATCACAACACAAACATCAATTCACACTCATAGAGCTTCTCATCGTCATAGCAATTATTGCTATCCTTGCCTCCTTGCTTTTACCGACCCTGAATAAATCCAGGCAAATTGCAAAGTCTATTGCCTGTGTGAACAATCTGAAACAAATGTCAATGCAGGCATTTTGCTATGCCGGCGACTATGACGATTTTATGATGAATTCCCCAACTTTGAACACTGCGGACTGGGCAGGATCGGGAGCGCAAGGCGGTTCCGGGGAAAACTCCCCCTGCTGGGCTTGGCAACTCCTAAAACCTTTAGGCCTGACCACAATAGGAAGTTCATCGTACATTAAACAGCAGAAGATGGCGTTCTGCCCTGCATGCAGAACGAATATTGCCTCCGATACAACAAATAAAAATGTCCACCCTCTTTCTTATATCTATAACGGATATCTGGCTGGAGGAAATTACTACAGCAAAGGACGCCGGTTAAGTGGTGCTGACTCCTCAAAAGTACTGTTCTGGGAGCGTCATAACGACAGCAGTTCCTACGCGGTCGTAGCTGTTCAGTGTCCGAATGACTGGGGATGGTATATTTCTCACTATATGAGCATAACCCGCCATGGTTACAAACAGAATATTGCACTGTTTGATGGCTCAGTTAGGACTGTTAGGACATCATGGTGCAAATCCCTCCCGGGTCTGGGATTAGACCCTCAAGCCAAGAAAAATATTTTCCTCTGGGTTAAATAAATCTTTTTACGGATATTAACAGAATCTGATTCATATATTATTTTAATCAATTAGTGCCGCATTTGTAATAATGCGGCAAAGTAGATTTTGTATTCATGTTTCAGTATAGAATATTGAGAAAAACCATAAACATATATTTATAAAGGAAAGTTTAAACCGTGAAATTTAGATCGAAAACAATTACATTTGGATTTATTGCATTATTAGGCGGTATGACCCCATTGAATTCTACTGCAGGCAAAGTCGAGAAACTGATTGATGTAAAATCGAATATTTCAAGTACTGATTCTCTTAACGATGTATTTCCTACATTAAATATCGATTTCTTGCCGGAAGACCGCAGACCATCCTGTTTTGTTGATGGAAAATTTCTTCCGGGTAATATAACGGGAAACAGTGTAGTGCTCCCTCATGGAAAGGGGCCGGTTTTTATTACATTTGATATTGCACCTGATGGCAGTTATGGAAAATCACAGTTGAATTCCGTAACGGTTTGGATTCAGGGCCTCAATAATAACTGGCAGGGTCATAAGCCCAATTTTGTGGGGCATCTTGAAGTTTCAAGCGATGGAAAACATTTCAGGGTTCTACCGGGAACCAAAGTAGAACTACTTGGAGAAAAAACCCAAAAATACAATGCTGTCAGGTGGACATTTAAACCGAATGAAGTCAAAGGCTTCAGGTACCTTCGGGTAGTATCAAAGGGTTATAAGAGGCAAGCAGCCCGAATTGCGGAGATTGATGCAGATATTACCGGTGTTAATGTTCCTAAATCAACCAGGATTCAAACTGTAATCAAACCCATTGGTGCGGATAAAATAACGAAAAAGCTGCCAAAGGAATCTGAAACCATTCCTTCGCCGATGAAAATTTATAAAGTCAGGTTTGCGGGGAAACGGCTTGTCATAGCTGATACTAGAAAAACTGTACTTGACATGACAAATATTTTTAGACCCGAAAGCAGAGCATGGAGGCTAGGCACGTTTAAGAACAGCAGTCGTGAACTAAAGGGAACTCTTACCCGTAACGATGGATTGACCAAAAATATTACGGCAAAAATCAATGACAAATCCCGCCTGACTGTCGAATGTGTAGTGAAAGCTCCGGGTAAAACTGTTGACTATACAGAAACATCGTTGGATTTTACTCCGGGCCGTATAAAGTTTGACGGTGTTGTTGACGGTTCTTCAGCAGTTTATTATAAAGGTACCCGGGCATGTGTTATGGAGATCGGTGATTATACTCCTTATGTGATGTTACAATCTAAAGCGGAAAATGTGGAACTGCAATTCTATATTCCGAACTGGTATGACATTATGGGTAGAATTAACATCATGCACAAGAAATCATTGATTCGATGGGATTTCTTTGTGTCAACTCAAAATACCCGTTCAAAGCTTGATAATCCCAAATTAAAACTTAACTCACGTGTCTGGCATCCGACATCCCGTAAACTTAAACCGGGTGAAACCCTAAAATATAAAATAAACATAGCTGCATTTACGATTAACCCCAAGCGTACTCTGGGACAGATCGATATCGAGGATTATCCTCATTTACCTCCGGCAAAACATGTTGATACCGGAGTGCCGGGGTTGCGTCTCTCCGGCAGGTCCACGGTTCTGCATCGCGATAAAATGCAGTTTATGGGATACAAATTGCCGGAACCGACGAATGTCAAACTCGGACACAGCGTACTGACACATGTTGTGGTAGGAAAGCAGCCGGGAATGATTGATCGGTATTTACGGGGCGGTGTTGGTGTGGTTGTGATCACAGGCTCGGACTATGACGATGTGTCTCACGGTGTTTCATGGAACGGCGATTACAGTAAGTGCCCGCCGAATACACAGAAATTCATTGATGAACTGCATAAGCATAATATCAAAGTTGTTCACTGGTGTTCGCCTCGTGGTTTCCTTAACAGAAAATGGATTGGACGGCCTAAAGATCCGATGACCACCAAACATCCGGAGTGGTTTACAAAACATGCGCATTGGGGAGGCAATTACCAGACCGTAGATGCATTCAAGAGTTCACCAAGTGAATGGATAATCAACAAAATTACCGGTGATATGAAGCAATATGATATGGATGGAGTTGCCTATGACAGCTTCCCGCAGTCTGGAACGATCATCGGTCCCACGGGTACTACTATCGTATCAAAAGAAATGCAGTGGGGCGAGTATTTCTACAAAAAGGTTCACGAGACCAAAAAAGGCGCGCTCGTTATCGGCAACAGAGCAACTCCCAGATTTGACGATTACCTTAGTATTGATTCTGGCGTCATTGAAAACTCGCTCTGGATGTTCCTGAATGAGGTAACCAAAGGTCATGCCGCCTATGGAAGAGCCTATACAGCTTATCTGCAGTGGGGGCAGCTCTATAACTGGTGGTTGCCTTTGTCTTTCATGCATCATAACTTCTGCGACTACGATATGGGACTGGGTTGGACACCGGATATCTGGCTGCACTGGCGCAATCCACAGATTCCGGGAGAACGAAAATACAAAGATATGGATAAATATGTGGTACCGCTCTGGTATATAATGGGAAAAGGAAAACGTATTTATGCGGCACACCTCAAACATCATGTTCGTCAGATCGAAGCAAAAATGCCTGACGGATCAGTGGTCGTAATTGTATCAAGCATTAATCCGGCTCCGACCAACGTTCAGGCTATCCCCCAGAATATTCCCGCAGGCAAGTATAAGCTGAAAGTTTCTGTTGATACCTGTAAAGCGCATAAGGATTATCCGGAAAAGGATATTGATACTTCAATGACACCGGGGATTGACCTGGCAAAGATTCCGCCGTATTCTATAGCAGTACTTCGTTTTAAAAAGATCAATTAAAAAATGATGAAGAGATTAGTAATTATAATCGTTTTGAGTTACTCATGGTTCCTGACCGGATGCCGATCGGAACAAGTTGCAGTTAAGTACGACAATGTTATTGATGATATTGAGCTGGCCAATGGCAAGGTGGCGGTTGAGATTTCCCCGGTTCGGGCAAGAATCATGGGCTATCGACTGATTGGTAAAAATAACATTTTGTGGGGAGGCATTATATGGCATCCCCATGATGTCGGTTTATCCAGGTTGAGATGGAATAATTACGGCGGTTCCAGAGTCTGGGTCCTCCCACAGGGAATTACCCAGCGTATGGTGCTGAACCGTCACGATCCGCCGGACGCTCATGCCGATGGGTTGCCGTGGACGGTTCTTCATCGGGATAAGTACCGGGTTGTCATGCAAAGCAGTGTGAGCCCGGAGACCGGCTTGCAGCTCAAACGCGAAATCATATTGTCCAGAAATGACTCCACCGTTACGATTAACGACACGATGACTCGTAAACTGGATATCGACTGTCCCGTACATCTATGGCGGATAACCCAGACCATGCCCGCAAAATATATGCTCATGGACCTGAAAGACAATCCCTGCTGGAAATATCGGTTGTTGCTTGGGAGAAGGAACTTGACGAAGACCAACAAAGTTCATGAACTTGACTCCGGCAACGTCCTGAAAATTGACTGGCCCGATTCGGGTTGCCCCAAAGTCGGTAGTTACGGCGACTGGATCGCCGCTGTATATAAAGATCAGGTGTTTATTCAATACGGCAAATATTTCCCCAAAGGCTTTTACATTGATGGCGCAAACAGCGAGATCTACATCGACCCCGAAGCCAACATGCTGGAAGTTGAGTCGCTGAGTCCTTTAAAAATGCTTTGCCCCGGCGAATCACTAAAAAGTACTACAGTCTGGAAGCTTCTGCCGATCGATTCAAAAAATTCGACTGAAAATATTATCAGAATGATAGATGCCGGTCATTAAAATCAGCTGCGTAGGCATGACTTTCCGGCTTTGAATTCGGTTGGTACGAAGATCTTCTGAGGCCGATTGATTCTGCCTTCGATCATACCGATCAGTGTTTTTGCCGCTCTTTGTCCGATCTCTGCCTGTTGTTGAACAACGGCAGCCAGAGGGGGCGAAAGCAGCCGGTCCGATTCATGCCGATCAAAGGCTGTAACCGCAAGCTGGTCCGGAATCGATATCTTATTTCTTTCAGCAATCCGGTAGCATTTATAAGCCAGAAAATGGGCGGCGCAGAATATCGCTTCAGGATGTTGCTTCACAATCAAGGTTTCAATATTTTCACAGTCATGAGAGGTAAGCCTGCTATTACAGGAAAGCATCAATAGTTCATTGATAGAAAGACCTGCCTGTTCGAGAGCGGCAATATATCCTTCGCGTCGTTCAATGTTCGAACTGTTTTCTCGATTGATATCGAGAAACGCGATCTTTTTTAATCCCTGGGTTATAAAATAATTAACTGCCTCCATCGTGCCGCTGTAGTTATTTGAAACCACGAAACTTATATCGGAATCCGGGAAATACATATCGACCATAATTATCGGAAAGCCGTCCGCCTGAAGCTTACTAAGGTATCCCCGGTCGCTACGGTCACTGTTTGGATAAACAATAATTCCGGCACAGGTTTCCCTGAATTCCTGAAGCAAGTCGATTTCGGCAGACAAATTATCCCACGGATAGGAAGTAACCCGAGAACGGTAACCAGCCTTTATTATTTCTGCCTCAATGCTGGAAACACATTCCCGCCATACTTCCGAATAAGGCCACAGCACGCCAATTTTACTGAAACCGGCAGGGGATGGTGCAACAACAGGTTCAACAGAATGATCCTGAACGATAAAGGTACCTTTCTTCTTGATTCGGAACAATAAACCATCTTCCACAAGTCCTGCTATCGCCTTTCGAACGGAGTCACGGCTGAGTCCGTAGATTTGGCAAAGCTCCATCTCTTTGGGGATGGACTGATACTGTTCGGAATTTTCGAGAATCGCTTTTTTTAGAATCTCTCTTAACTGCAAATAAACCGGATATGGAGAATCATGAGATATCTTTTCTCCGTTCTCCAGTATTTTATTCATACTCAATGTTTGCCTGACCAATTTCGGGATTCCTGTCATGTTTACTGGATTAACAACATAATGCATACATAACACCATTTTTCAGCTTAGTCAAATCATATGCAACATATTTCAACACAAAGAAGCCGTTTGAAAGTAAAATGATTTAAAAAAACGCTTTTTTCATAGCTGGTATTGACTTTTATTTTATATGAATGTAATATGTATGTGTTATGTATTTTTTAAAACAGTAATACCGGAACTTTACTATGACTGAAGATGCAAAAAACATTCTGTTTATTATGACAGATTCTCTGGTTCCCGACTTTATGGGATTGTATGGAGATAAGTCCGGCAACACGCCTAATTTAAGCCGACTGGCAGAGCGGGGAACAATATTTGAAAATGCATATTGTAATTCTCCTCTTTGTGCTCCCTCACGAGCGTCAATGACTACTGGAAGGTATGTATCGGATATTGGTGTATTTGATAACGCCAATAGTTTCTCTTCTGATGTGCCTACAATTGCCCATGCGCTTTCTTCGCGGGGTTATGAATCCACCATTATCGGCAAAATGCATTTTCTCGGACATGATCAGAATCACGGTTTTGAACGTATCGCTCTTGACACCGACTATTCTCATGGCTACAGACCGGAAGAATACTCCATGGCATTTCAATGGGGAAATTTTCAAAAAGGTAATCCGTGCAGTGCAGACTGGATGGGACCGAGTTATGTTAAAAGTGAAAAATGGGACAATTACACTTTGCATTATGACTGGGACAATAAAATTCATACCGAAGCTTTATCGTTTCTTTCAGAAAAGGATGAAAAATCCTCTCCTTTTTTCTGCTGCATATCATATCATGCGCCACATAATCCATTCTGGGTACCGGAAGAGTTGCGAAACATATTCAAAGATAAAAAACTTCCGTTGCCACGTCTCCCGGACTCAATCAATCCGGAGCATGGTCCTATGGATAAATGGCTGAATGCATTTCATTATGTTCCAGAGTTTAAGAATGCCATGATGGAAGAAAAGAGTCTTCGCTGGATGTATGAGACTTATTATTCGCTGATCTATGATCTTGATCGGCGCATTGGAGAGTTGATGGAAGTTTTCAAACGCAATAATCTGGATCAGAATACCGTGATTGTATTTTCCAGTGATCACGGAGACATGCTTGGAAATCGCGGCATGTTGCAGAAGCGGTATCTTTACGACCGTTCGGCCAAAGTTCCGCTTATGTTTGTCATGCCCGGCGATAATAGGGCTACTAAATGCGTAAAAGAACCGGTATCGCTGATTGATCTCTTTCCTACATTTGCGGACATTGCCCGGGCGGATATTCCCGACGACTTACCCGGAATAAGCCTTTGTCCGGCGGTTGAAACAGGTCATGCGCCTGATCGTCCGGTATTTGTCGAATATCACGGCGAAGGGGTTCATGCGCCGTGTTACATGGTACGAAAGGGAGACTATAAATATATTTACGTACATGAGTATGAGGAAAGACTTTATAACCTTGCAACGGATCCCGATGAATTCTTTAATTTGATCACAGAACCAGAGCTGTCAGATGTGATTGTAGAACTAAAGGAAGAGATTTTCCGAAATTTTAACCCGGAAAATACAAGGGAAGTAGCTTTAGAAAGTCAAAAGAAACGTAAATTTATTTATGATGCAGTAGTAAAAGCAGAAGCTTGACTATATTTGGCGACAAAATAATAATAACGGAGAGAGAACTATTATGAATCCATTTCTTGTCCAATCAGGCAGGCGTATGCTGCTTGAAGAGATATCCGCGTTGTATGAACAACGGAATAACTCTACTTTAATCAACGGATTTTCAGAATTACTTGATATCGGCAATGCAATTGAAAATACGGAAAGGGTGTCTGGTTATCTGGAAGCACTCGACCGGCGGGAATGGCTCATTTCTCTTAAGGCCGAAAAACCGTTGCGCTGGAAAACTGATGTTGTTAAGAATTTGAATACAGCTACCGTAACTTTTGCCCTTAATATGGGGCTTGGTAATGGTTCTCCTCTTCCTCAGCCAACCAGTGCGTGGAAAATATCAGTCAACGGACGTCATGCGCTTTCTATTCGCGGAGTGAATCACTCCCAGTTATGGCGTCATAATGAATGCTCCATGGCATTTGCCGCCAACCGCATTGAAACCGCGTTGCCGTTTCAAAGCATGTGCCTGAGTTCAATAATTACCAATGAAAGTATGGCGGCATTCGGGCCCGGACTGCTCAAGGTTCCGACTGCATGGCTGGAGACCGGCAAAGCGGCCGAAATTTGCATTGAACCGGAAACAAAAGTGGATTCCACACGATGGTTTCAGTTGGCTCCGGGCGGAAATATGATTATGGAATCTGACATATGGGCCGCGGTTGATGTTCTTAATGATCAGCGATATTGCGACAAAGACAGCAACAAGGTATATTTCGGAGATATCCACACCCATAGCGGTCAGGTCCGAGATACGGAGCAGTCCGGTTGCGGCTGCGGTTCACGAGCGGATAATTATGAATATGCTATGGGTCCGGGGGGGCTGGACTTTTATTCCCTGACTGAACATGAATGGCAAGTAGATCAGAATTCACCGGTTGATTTTTATAAACTCGCAGACGAATACACTAAAGACGGACGTTTTGTTTGTTTGCCAGCCTATGAGTACTCAAATCGGCTTTACGGACATCGTAATGTCTATTTCAGAGACAGCATCGCGAATGTATTATTCAGCAATAACCGTCTTCCTGACAAAGGTTCAACTCTTAATCCGGATGAGTGCTCCAACCCCAACGAACTATGGGAGGCACTGGAAAAATGTGATGTGCCGTTTATCACTGTTCCACACCATTCTTCAGCGACTTCGCATCCGTTCAATTCAGAATTTTACAATCCGAAATATGACCGGTTGTTTGAGATATATTCAGGCTGGGGGTCAAGTGAATACTACGGTGATTTTCCGCGAGGTGTTTCAGATCGTTTAAAATGCTGCTCTTACCAGGATATCATCAAACAAGGACAGCGTTACGGCATTATCGCGTCATCTGATGGACACGACGGACATCCCGGTCATAATCAGAGTCCGCTGTTTAAACATCATCATATTTTCCATTTTTGCGGTTCCGGCTACGCAGCTGTTTTTGTGCCTGAATTAACGCGCCATGCTGTATTTGATGCTTTACACGCACGCCGGTGTTATGGCACAACCGGGGTACCGATCATTCTTGACATTGATGTCTGTGGTTATCCGATGGGAAGCGAGATTTCGGCGCTGAAACAGCATCAGAAGCCGCAGATTAAGATAACCTGTCGGGGAACAAACGGCCTTGACCATATCAGAATCATGAAAAACGGTCAAATCATACATTGTATTCCATGTTGCGGACAACATTATGTTGAACTGGAATGGGAGGATTGTGAATATTCCACGGATCAGTCCGCATCCTACTACGTCCGGGCAGTACAAGTCGATCGCGAATCGGCCTGGAGCTCACCAGTCTGGATCGGATAAATTAGATAAATTAAATTACACTAAAGGAGTCAGGAATGACCTGCGAATGTCTCTATATGATCCCTAACGCCCATCTTGATCCGGTCTGGCTCTGGCCGTGCCGGGACGGTCAAAGCGAAGCGCATAATACTATCCAGTCGGCGATTGATCGACTGCAGGAAAATCCCGACATGACCTTTTCCTGTTCCTCATCCTCAGTTTACGAATGGATTGAGGAGGCAAATTCAGCACTATTCGAGGACGTCAAGCGGCAGGTAAAGGAAGGGCATTTTGAAATCGTTGGAGGATGGGTTGTACAATCGGATACGATCATTTCGTCTGGAGAAAGCCTGATTCGGCAGGCGATGTTGGGAAAACAGTATTTCCAGAGCCGTTTTGATCGCGAGGTGCAGGTGGCTTACAGTGTTGATGCTTTCGGACATAACGCTGGATTGCCGAAGATTCTGACTCATTCCGGCTTCAAGTATTACGTCATGCATCGTCCAGGACCAGGAGAAAAGGACCTGCCTAACGTATTCCGGTGGCAGGGAAATGACGGTTCGGAAATCCTGACCTTGCGTACCGTACCTCATGGTTACAATACCAATAACAACCTCAATAAAGCTGATTTCTTCAATCTGGTAGAGAGGGCTATTGCATCCGGCAACCGACACCAGACTTTTTTCATGGGAGTGGGCGACCATGGTGGCGGTCCAACCAGGCAGCAGCTTGAATGGGTGCGGGAATTGCAGAAAAAATACAATATAAGGTTCTCTACCTTACTTGATTACTTTCGGATTGTTGAGAAAGAAGACGACCTTCCGGTAATTACCGGAGAGCTTACCCATCATGCCCCAGGCTGCTACAGCGCCCACAGCGGCGTGAAACACTGGGTGTCGGGTTGCGGACGTGAATTGTACAAGGCGGAAGCTTTGATGGCACTGAATTCCGACACTCCACAGAAAGAAGACATGCTATTTATGCATCGGGCCTGGTGGAACTATCTCTTTAGTCATTTCCATGATATTTATCCGGGCAGTTCGGTCGAGACGGCCTATGAGGAAGTGCGGGATGAGCTCGGGGGCGCTGTTGATGCCGCAAGAAAAATCAAGATCAGAGAATTGCACCGACTGGCAAAGCAGACGGATACCAGTGACCTCAAGGAAGGCGGCATTTTTGTCTGTAATCCCTTGCCGTGGCGGCGAAAAGGAATTGTCGAGATTGATACGTTCATGGATCCCAACAATACCGGGCATATTTTCCAGTCCCTTAAAGCTCCGGACGGAACCGTTTATCCTATTCAGTGGTGCCGAGCTGCCGTCAACTACGGTCCCTGTCTCTCCCGATGGGGCAGACTCACTACCCTGGTTGATTTGCCGGCTATGGGCTATCGTACTTTTAGTCTGGAAAAGGATGCCGTGGACAACGCATTTACTGAACCGCATGAAGAACTCAAGTGGTTCAAGAAGATCACCTTTGAGGTATTGTATGACGCCAATGATGTTTGGGCACATGGCGTGACCGGCAGGCTGGGCGACGTAGTTGGAACCGTTAAACTGGTAAAGACGGAGACACTGGAAAAAGGCCCGGTTCGCTCACGTTATCGGGCATTTTACAGCTATGCTGATTCAACGATCACTCTTGACTTGGTCCATTACGCAGGGCTGGATGCTGTACGGGCCGATGTTCGCGTAGACTGGCGCGAGGTGAACCATACTCTGAAACTGACGGTTGCTCCCGATGTCGATGACGGTGCGATCGCTTCCGGACAAGCCTACGACATTGTGGAACGCCGTCCCGACAACAACGAACAGCCCATGCAGGAATGGCTCGCCGTGATTGGCGATAATAAGACGGTTGGAATTATCAGCGAATCAACGTTCGCCTACGACAGCTTCGATACGCAAAAACTCCGGTTGACGTTGCTTCGAGCGGTCCCATACGCAGTACATACTGATTTTTCTCATGGAGACGAAGAGTTTATTGACATCGGCAAACAGACTTGGCGTTTCTGGCTGGCTGAACGTGAAGATTCTAATTACCTCGACTGGCTGCCACGGTTGAGCCGGGAACTAAGCCTGGGGACCGAATATGTTATGGAAAGCAACCATGCGGGTAACAAACCGAAAGATTCCGGTGATCGGATGACTTTGACCCCGAAATGTCTTACGATCGGAGCTTGTTACAGGGATGAGGACAATGATTTCATCCGTTTGTACAACAATTCTGACAAGGAAGTTGTTGCAGAACTGGCTATTCCGGAACGAAACTTCAACTGGTCACAGCCGGTTTCCGGCAACTCTATCGCAACACTCAAAATAGTTAAAGAATAACTTCGAATAGAATTAATGAGGAAATATTATGTTTTATGATATGAGACAAAATTTATCGCCTTCCCGTTGTACGATTGCGATGTGGGACTTTTCATGGTTGTTTTGTCACCCTTATTGGGACAATTGGAAAAATGTTGTCTGGTACCAGAAAGTAAACCATAAATTTCTAAAAAATAGTCAGGCAAAATAAATATTGTGTTGCCATATGATAAATTATAATTACAAATGAGATGCGTAAAATGAAACCGAATATTTTACTGATAACTACTGATGAACAGCATAAGAATACCATAGGATGCTATGGCAATACTGTAATCGATACCAGAAATCTCGACGTCTTGGCTCGCGACGGAATGGTATTTGATCAAGCTTATTGCGCGAATCCCCTGTGTTCGCCAAGCCGGTGTTCCATTCTGTCGGGACAGTATCCCAGTGTTCACGGCTGCTGGACCGTAGGTGTAAAAATGCCTCAGAATGCTACGTCCGTGGCAGAAATTCTGGCACAAAACGGCTACGATACCGCCGCGCTGGGAAAGATGCATTTTCAACCGGGCAACCCGGCGGTGGAAATGTCCGAGGAATCCGGCGACTACAGCATGAATCCGCATGATTTCGACACTTGGCAGGGACCGTATTATGGTTTTCAACACGCCAGCCTTGCCATCGGTCATACCTGCAATGGAGAAGCCGATGGCCTGCACTACGGGAAATTTCTGCGTAAAAATGGAGTGGATATTAACCGATATTGGAAAGAAACTATGAAATCCGTAAGAAAAGAAAAAACTCATGCGGATACGCTTTGGCAGCTGCCGCTGGAATATCATAATTCCACTTGGACCGCGGATATTACGATTGACTATTTAAATCAGCGCGCCGGTAGTGACAAACCATTTTTTGCCTGGTGCAGTTTTCAAGATCCGCATGATCCGTATCGGGTTCCCAATCCATATCATGATAAGTACAAAGAGAAAGACGTTATACCGTTTATCAAACAGGAAGGCGAAATCGACGATAAGCCGCCGCACTTCCGTCAGTGGTTTTACGGCGAAGACCCGTCATGGTTGTTTGACAAGGAAGGCGAGATTGACTCCATTCCCGCCGGCTACGAGATGGGAAGACCGGCAAAGGATTTCCCGGAATGGAAGCACCGTATCTGGAACTCCTGTGTTTACGGCATGGTTGATTTGATTGACGATCAGATTGGACGGGTGCTTGAGGCTCTGGAGAAAAACGGCCAGGCGGAAAATACGATTGTTATTTTTACTTCGGATCATGGAGATTATATGGGCAATCACTATTTCTGGTTCAAAGGCCCGTTTCATTATGACGACGTAGTTAATGTTCCAATGATTGTACGCTGGCCGAATCACGTTAAGCCGGAACAGAAGAATGATTCAATGGTCAGTTTGATTGACCTGGCTCCGACCCTGCTTGACGCTGCCGGAATTCCGGTACCGGAAGAGATGGACGGAACAAGCTTTCTGCCGGTATTGGAAGGGAAAGCCGACAGCGTCAGGGACTATTGCGTGATCGAAAACCGAACGACCCGTAACGGACTGTATCTTCGTACGGTGGTGAATGAATCATACAAAGCCACTTTTTATTCCGGTAAGGATTATGGAGAATTGTATGACCGCAAAAAAGATCCGAATGAATTTGTAAACCGCTGGAATGATCCAGAATATCAGGAAATCAAAGCGGAGCTACTGGCAATTGTCGAGAAGGAAATTATCGACGAATCACGGCAGAACATTCCACCAAGAATAGGATATGCATAATATGAGCAGAATTATTGAAATTGTTTTACTGGCGGGAGTTGTTGGTATGATGGCAATGACAGCAATGACAGCAAATGCGGCAAAAGTAGAAGACTACAACTTAATCTGGAATTCTCCAAGTAAAGACTTTAATGGTTCCATGCCAATAGGTAATGGTGATATCGGTTTAAATGTCTGGTTTGAAAAAAATGGAGAACTGCTGTTCTATATCGGCAAAACTGATTGCTGGAGTGAAAATGGACGCTTATTGAAACTTGGCCGTGTTCGGATCAAACTTTCTCCAAATCCACTTGCTGGCCATGCTCCGTTTAAGCAAATTCTGCGATTACGTCAGGGAGAGATATTGATTAAAGCCGGACATGGTTCCAAAGCTGTAAAACTGCGAATATGGGTAGATGCTAACCGTCCTGTAATTCGTATTGAAGCTGACAGTACATCTCCCTTCCGACTTCAAACTTCGCTCGAAGTATGGCGAAAACAACGTCGCAAGCTTACTGGAAACGAATTGAGCAGGAGTGCCTCCGGTATTAATGGCGCTCCTTTCCCTGTTTACGTTGAGCCTGATACCATTATTGATAACCGGAAAGATAATATCATATGGTATCACCGCAATGAACGCTCCATCTGGGCAAATAATCTTAAGCATCAGGGGATGGCTGATTTCATCCAACAGTCAACTGATCCTCTGCTGCATCGAACTTTCGGAGCCTGTATTTCAGGAACCGGCTTGAAAAGTAAAACGTCAGCTTCTCTTGCTTCAATAGAGCCGCAAAAACATTATGTTGTATCAATATATCCACTTTGCGCGCAAACTGAATCTGCAGAGAAATGGATGAAACAACTAAGTCAGCTGGTGCAGAATAATTCCGTTAACAATATTGAGAATGACCGTAAAAAACATCAAGAATGGTGGAACAATTTCTGGAACCGCAGTTGGATATTTATGAAAGAGAATTCTTCTGCGGCAGCTCCAGACTCTTTATTGGCGGCGAATAATCACAGCGTGAAGATTGGTGTCGATCAACATGGTCGTAATAAATATTTTGGAGAAATCAGACGTGTAAGCATAATAAAAAACGCATTGTCTAATCATGAAGTCAAGAATCTTTTTCAGACTGCTAAAGACAGCTCAATATCTTATAAAAAAGATGTATTTTATTCCGGCAAGCCCAAGCTGTATCAAACTATTGATAATTCGAGCAACGTGAATGACAAAACCGGGCTTACGCTTGAAGCTTGGATTAACCCCAAAAGACTCCCCGGAGGAGGAGCCCGGATTATTGACAAGTCGACTCCGGGAACGAATAATGGATTCCTTCTGGATACCTGTCCGGGAAATAGTTTGCGATTAATAACCCAAAGCGGCACATTGAATGTTGCGAATGCTCTTCCTGTAGATAAATGGTCCCATATTGCAGCCGTAATTGATTTTCCCAATGGAAAAATCAAGCTTTTCTTGAACGGGAAGGTTGTGGCAACTAAACAAGTTGAGAAAAAAATTGATGCGGCAACAGTTGTATCACGTGGATATATACTCCAACGGTGGATAACTGCTTGTGGCGGACGCGGAAAATTTCCCATTAAATTCAATGGATCGATTTTTACCGTTGACGGAGTTGAAGGCAGACGGCATTTTGATGCTGATTATCGTCGATGGGGAGGTTGTTACTGGTGGCAGAATACCCGGTTGCCATACTGGCCTATGCTCGCGAGTGGAGATTTTGATATGATGAATCCGATGTTCAAGATGTATAGCCGGATGCTCCCGCTTGAAAAATACAGGACGAAAACCTGGTATGGACACGATGGCGCATTCATCGGGGAAACGATCTATTTCTGGGGAATGTACAATAACAATAATTATGGATGGAAGCGAAATAAAAATATGCCCGTCGGTTTGCTGACAAACCCTTTTATTCGACGCGAATATACTGCGTCTCCTGAGTTGATGTCCATGATGTTTGACTATTATGTTTTTACCGGTGATGAAGCATTTTTGAACGAGGTACTTTTACCGATGTGTGATTCGCTGTTGGAATTTTGGGATAAACATTATAAAAATGACGCAGGTGGAAAGCTTGAGATGTATCCTGCACAGTCCCTGGAGACATTCCAGAAGGTAAAAAATCCTACCCCCGATATTGCCGGGTTGCATTGGGTACTGAAAAAGTTACTGTCTCTTGGCGATAAAGTCGGAAAGGACCGCATCGCTTTCTGGAAACAGCTGTCGAAAAGAGTTCCTTCATTGCCGATGGCAAAGTCAAATGGAAGAGAGTATATCACTGTAGCCAAAAAAATATTTGAGAAACCCAGGAATTCGGAAAATCCCGAACTTTACGCTATATTTCCGTTTCGACTCTATGGGATGGGAAAGCCGGATATCGAAGTTGCCAGACGTACTTTTAAGCTCCGCTCTCAGAAAAGAGCTATTGGATGGACTCAGGACGATATCCAGGCGGCATTTCTGGGATTAACGGAAACTGCAGCCCGTTACGTCACCAATCGTGCAAAATCCAAGCATAAGAAAAGCCGTTTTCCTGCATTTTGGGGACCGAATTTTGATTGGATTCCAGATCAGGACCACGGAGGCAATCTGATGATGACGCTGCAGACGATGCTCATGCAATGTGAGGATAATAAGATATTACTACTCCCCGCATGGCCAATGGAATGGGATGTGAACTTCAAACTGCATGCCCCGTATCAAACCACGGTTGAGGGCAAAGTTCAAAATGGTAAGGTGATTGATTTGAAGGTGACTCCTGAATCAAGACGTAAAGATATCATTCTACCAAATGAAATTCAATAATTCACGTCAGAAGTGCTTATAGGATTAAAATACTGGGGAGCTTATTGTCCAATCCAAAGAGTTCCTCTCTTCATTCCAGAAATATTATGTGTCCATACGAAATACAAGTTTTCAGCTTGATCCATTCCATTTTCAACGTCTCAACAATTGAGCGGAAGCACTAGAAACAGGGAAGACTGTTTCAAGAAAACACGATTGGCTGGAATTCGCTGCCCATTAATGAAAAAGCACCAGTAAAAAGATATTATAGATAAACTCAATAATATCTTTACTGGATTTTCTCTACCATTCCCTCTACCAAAAGTCCAGCCTTAATGGAGATAAAGTCCACATTGAAGCTGGAGTTTTCATTTCGACAAATATCAACTTTATTGTATTTTCTTTTACAAAACTTCGCTCAAATTATCCTATTCCATTTTCAGGATAATTGCCTTCGCGGCGCCAGACGTCAAGCATCAACTCATAGCGTTCCAAACGCATTCCGGAATAAATGCAATTACTAGTAGCAAATATATAACCTCCTCCGGGCATTCCATGCTTCAAAGCGTGACGTGCCGAAGCAATTACTTCCTCATCGGTCCCGGTATCAATCAAACCACAATTAACATTTCCAATCAGACAGATTTTGTTGCCGTAAAGCCGTTTTACTTCTGCTATATCAACACTGCCTTGCGGATCAAGCGAATGCAAAGCATGAGGTTCACAGTCCACCAGTTGATCTATGATAGGCATAATATTCCCGTCTGTATGTTTTATCGTATAAAAGTCCAGTTCGCGATAACCCCTGATTAGACGCTTTAGATATGGCGTAACAAATTCCGCAAACTGATCGGGTGGAAGAAATGGATTATCATTCATACAATAATCGGAGCAGAGGGCAAATCCGTCAAGACCGCCATGTGCATAAAGCTGTTCTGCCCGCTTGAGCGCATTGTCAACCCATTCTGCCGCTTCGTCTTTAACTTTCTGCGGTTCATCCGCCAGCCGATAGACAAAATCCAGCATATCGTCTCCGCCAGGAATTGCAAAAGTTGCATCGCCATGCAAAAGCAAAAAGTATTTGTCGCCGGACTTTTCACGAATCAGATCGATTAAGCGCAAGGTTACATCCATTGTGTCTGGATTGGGATGAATAAATATGGCACTGTGTTCGAAACGTTCTGCGACCTGAATGTGCAGTTCAGCAATATCATTAAGATGCAGATTACGCTCCTTTTCCGACATCTGATGCCACTGTGAATAGTTACGATGTTGCGTGTGGACCTTTCCAAAGGCTTCCATCGTCAAAAAAAAATTCAGCTCAAAATGAGGAACTCGTCCTGTTAGAGGCTGCCGATTTAATGCAGCGATAAAACGTTCGCGCGAAGTCATGCAATCGGTCATTATATATTACTCCTTGCTGTTATGGTAAATAAACAATAATTATCTTCATTGATCAGAAAACTTGAAATTTTCTATAACAACATATATTATAGTTTAAAACTCCCTGTTTAGTCAATTGGATGAATCATGGAATGTGTGGTACTAATTCAACAAAAAAAGATCAATGCTTTATCTCATCCTCCGATTGGGAGTTTCATTTTCCTCTAGCGATTCTTCCGACGATAAACAGGGCCAGATATAGTTTTTTGAAGGCGCGATATTTTCAATGTATTTACCAATCTACAACTCATGCCATCCATATGCACGATTATGAGGGTCAGATGTATCTAAATGATCGTTTAATTGATTTGCATCCCGGTGACATTACCATATCTCCAGCCAATCATCAATCCAGCTACCACGTGAAGAATCCAGACGGTGGATGGCATTACTGTATACATTTTACAATCAACCAGCAAAACGGAGCCCCGGCAGAGTCCGTCTGTACCATGCCGTTATATTTTCCTCAACATGATGTTCGGGAATGCGAATGGCGTTTTAAAGAAATCATGTCTTTTTTTAATGTAGCAACAGAATCACCGGCAACGTCTTTCGGTGCAGCTAACGCTTTACGTCAATTTCTGTTATGGTTATCACTTTATCCTGAAATGAGAATGACTGAGGATTCTTTTTCTACCGTTACAGATCATAAAATCGTTTTACTCGAAAAATATATCATTTCCACATTGGAACAGCCATTGTGCGTGGCTGATCTAGCAAGAAAATACCACATATCACAGAATTATCTGGCACAAATGTTTCGCAGAAAACATGGGACCAGTATTCAGCAATACCAATTGCAACGTCGAATCAGTCATGCACAGTATCTTTTGAGATCAACTCTTCTTTCAGTTAAAGAAGTCGGTGCTACTGTCGGGCTCTCAGATCCACAATACTTCAATAAACGCTTCCGCCAGATAACAGGTTGTTCTCCTTCTGAATTCCGTCATTCCGAAAATAATTAAGAAAAAGTTCTCTGTATACACTAAAAAAGCAACCAGATTCATTTTTCCATAATCAGCCAAACATATTCCGATGGATGATCTCATCCTGAACTTCGGGCATCAGCGCTACAAACCGGGCGGAAAGTCCGCTGATTCTTACGGTCAGATCCTTATAATTTTCCGGCTCAAGCTGTGCCTTCTTTAAGGTTTCAATATCCACGCAGTTGAATTGCAACGTCGGAATTCCCGCCTTACCGGCTGAATAGATTACCGAACTAAGATGTTCTGCCGACATTTTTCCCATCGGCAATTGCAAGTCAAGGACAGCATTGCCTGGATAATTACTGAAATCAATCTCTCTTAGAGAATTAACCGCAGTTGTCAATTCATCAACAGGCTGTAATCTTCCGGGCGAAACGCCCTGAGTGAACAATTCTCCATCATGCCGTCCATCTGGAGTTGCCGGAGTTTGTGCTGCCATCCAGACATATTCATAATAAACAAAGAAACTCATCTGAAAATGCCCGCCGCGTTCATTTACCAGACCTTTCGGCATTTGCGCAAGGTCTGCCGCGACCCGTGCAACAAAATGTTCGACTTCAGTACTGCCATGTCCAAATTTCGGAGCCGCAATTGCCCGGGCACGCAATTCTTCGAATCCCTGCCAGTCTGATTTCAAAACATCCGACAGTTCTGTAAGTGTCAGCTCCTTGTCGTCAAAACACAACTTTTTTACTGCTAACAGGGCATCGATCAAGGTTCCAAATCCGCACAGGGTTATTCCCCCCACATTATAACGTCCGCCTCCGGCGGTGTAATCCCGGTGGTTGGTCAAACAGTCATAAAGCGCGGCAGAGAAGAAAGGAGCCGGATTTACTCTTGACCAATTCTCTCCTCGTCTGGCCCGGTTTTCAGCTCCGCGGCGCAGGTAATAGCTTATCCAGGTTTTCACCCGACTGTAGAACGATTCGAAATCAGAGATATTTTCCAGGTTGTTATTTCTCTCAGGATATATATCCAACAACGGTTTTGACTCTGTCGGAGGATTCATCAGTAGCGCAAAAACCCATGGCATATTAAAATAGTAATATGCCCCTGCGGAATGTTCCACTCCTTCGACAACAGTTTCCTGACATCCGCCCGCACCGTAACAGCGACAATCTTCTACGCGTTTACCTGATTTTACATTTGCCGGAATCAGAATATCATCGTTGAGCAACGCAAAAACATTATGTCCGGACAACACTTTTTCTGAAATCAGATTAAGGTATTCCGGCGGAGAATAACTACCGTAGCGGCAATTCAATTTGGGATTGACCAAATTAAGGCGATGGTGCTGTTCGATAAACATAGTTGTCAGTTCGTTGAATACCGGTTTCCCATCACGATCACAGCCGCCTAAAATTAGAGTAGCGGAAGTTTCCGGCCAGGGATTATTATCCAGATCAAACCGGCAATCTGTCGGAAGCATCCATCTCGAAATAAGGTCTTCCGCTTCCGAGGCAGTAATGCGGTCTGCAGCGAGGTCATCACGATATAGTTTGATAAGCTGTCGGTCGGGATGTCCCAATACCGAAACGCCAAGCCCTTCAAGACTTCCGCAGACTTCGCGTAAAAACCATAGACACGCAAGCCCTTCATAAAATGTACGAGGAGGACGCCATGGCACTTCTGGGGCGGTAACGGCAATCATTTTCAGACATTTCTTTGCGTCATCATCTTCTGCTTCATCAAGCATCTGTTGCGCCTTATCCGCAAACTTCATGGCAATGTTCCGCACTGCATTCAAACTCATCATTGCTGCATGGATAAATGACTTCTCTTCGTCATTATTACAACGTGTCATTTCGCTTTCAGCTTCTTCCATGAGTCCCTGGAGTCCTACTTCAAGAACTCTGGTATAATTGAAGCAGTGGTGATCCGGGTCAATCGGACACGGATTGATATTTTCAAGCTTGAATTTTGAACGGGTATCATGCTCCGCCCATGCTTCGGGATGCCCATCCCAAAACAGATGGAATCGATGTTGATGCAGACTTGAACCTGGAGTTTTCGCATTTGGTGTTCCCCAGTTCCGTGCCGGTGTAATTCCCATCTCAAAATAAAACGGGGAATGAGGAAAGATCACCGGCTCAAAACGCTCCGCGATCATTTCATGCTGACGTGCCTTTAACATGACAGCTGACCATTCAGGATGTTCCTGTTCTTCCTGAATAATCATTGCAGTTACTTCGGCGGTCAGCTCCTGATAGGGCGCATCCAAAGGAGCAAAACCTGGTCCCCCTTCCATTTTCGCATAGTACCGTTTCATTTCTTCGAAAAGCTTATTCATCAATGTTACTCCGCAAGGTAGATAAATTTTACATTACCCTATAATTAAATATTGCTACATAATTATATTATCGCTTCTATTGTAAGATAAATCAATATATTGAAGCAATACTTATGTTTCAATCAAGGTATACATTTGTAACATTATGACTATGAATTTGAGAATCAAATCTATAGATGTATTGAAATTTGCTCTGTTCAGACTTGAATTTCATTATAATGATTGAGGAAGGCTGTACGTTTTTAACAGCAAACCCGTCTCCTTTGTTTATTATAATAAGAGTCTTGCGAAATGATCGAATTTTGGTAGGGCGCTCTCTCCGCAGCACGCCGTCTCCCGGGATTTTGTGCTTGGGCACAAAATAACTGACGGTTACGGAGAACCGTCCCTACCTGGGAAAATGCATTTCGTATGAGTCTTCATTACAATATTTTCAGCCGAATTATCCTGATGCTTTTTCGTTCGATTATGCCATCTTCCAACAGCTTGCGCAGGGCTTCTCTTACGGTTGTTCGGGCTGTTCCCGTTAGTTCTGCAAGAAAGGACTTGAGATTATAATCTCCCCAGGTTATTTGTCGTTTCAGTTTTTTTTGCAATATCTATGTATTTTGCCACAACTGCACCAATTTGGTATGTTTTTACTTAGTCTAAACTGTATATGTCAACTGGTTTAAACATTTTTTTAATAATGCGTGGAAGTTTATGAATATAGTTAAAAAATCGCAACTTATTACAACATACTAGTTTCATTTAATACATTATTAAGTGGAGTTTCCGCCATGGCTATGACAGTATCAGCAGCGCCATAATATATTCTTAATATTTGACTTTCAGGATCAACAACCGCACCGCAACAGAATACAACATTTCCGAAAACCCCTTCTAATTCATATCTTTCTTTCGGCTCGAAAAGAGGTCCGGAAGTTCGACCAATAACTTTGGATGGATCGTTGATATCCAGCAATAACGCTCCAAGACAATAACGGTCACTTCGATCCGCGGCATGATAAATTTCAAGCCATCCACGGTCGGTTTCAATGGGAACCGCACCGCAGCCATTGCGACTATCCCCCCAATCATCATTCGAACAGGAATAAAGCAGTTTATGATTTCCCCAACGTACCAAATCCGATGATTCGCTGATCCACATTTCCCGAGCCCCAAACTTTTCCGATGCCGGACGATTCAGCGCATAATATTTCCCATTGATTTTTCGCGGAAAGATACAAATGTCCTTATTGTCCGGCGTAAAGATAACACCAAGCCGTTCAAAATTTATGAAATCGGTTGTGACAGCAAGCGCTGTAGCATCTCCACTCGGACTTATCGCACTGTAATTAATATAATATTTTCCGTTAATAAAAGTTATCCTGGGATCTTCAATTCCAAACTGTTCATACTGATTCGCAGGAAACATTGCCGGAGTATCCATAATGCTAAAATTCACACCGTCTGCGCTGGTTGCAACCCGCAGATGAGAAATCGTTGATAGAGCCCGAATTACTTCGTTCCCTACCTCATCATATCTTACAACAAATCGCGGATCATCAAAGTTATTAAGCGGGTCATTACGATCAAACTCATGGTATTCAATCTTCCCCGTCTTCGAATCGAAACACGGAGAATAAAACGTATCGCCATAGTTATTTGAGATCGGCCCTTCTGCTACCCTGAGCAGAAGCAATGTTTCATTGTTAAAAGTAATTACCCCGGCATTGATTACATACTCTACCCGCCAGTCAGAACGCGATGGCTTAATATCACTTGCAACAATGATCGGATTCTGAGGATTTCGTTTAAAAATTGTCATGAAAACTAACTCCGGAATTGAAAAATTTCTTCTGCCAGTGGCTTAAACTCATTAAATTCACTCTTATCCAGTCCCCCTAACGGCAAACGACTGTAACCGGCATCAGCTCCGGCAATCGTCATAAATGCCTTGTGTGCTCCGAAGCCAAATCGTTCCAGCAGGCTGACAGCACGTTGACTCAACGACTGCCATCTTTGGGCTTCCTCCATATTGCCAGCCTCAAAAGCAGAAATCACATTGTAATATATCCACGACACGTAATTGAAGGTACTTCCCACGGCAGCTTTTCCTCCGAGAGCCAGAGCGGAAAGCAGTATTTCATCCCTGCCGAACAATATCTGCATACGGTCAGCGGCATATTCAACACTACGCTGATAATCCATAAGGTTTTCATGTGTAAACTTTATTCCCGCAAGGTTCGGAATAACTTTTTCCGCGACCGGCAGAAAATCGTTAATATTAATATTAGCCCCAGTGGCTGATGGCAAATGATAATAGTAAAACGGCAAATCCGATGCAGCTCCTGCAATTTCTCCCAGGCACTGCGTAAGAGTTTTAACTGTTTTAACCTGGAAATAAAATGGTGCCAAAGCAGCTATCCCACTGGCCCCATGAGCTTCCGCATGTTCAGCCAGTTGGATCGATTCCTGAGTAGAACATGATCCAACATGCACAATTACTGGAAGCTTTCCGGCTGCGGCTTCTAAAAAGGACTGCGCGACATCTATCCTTTCGCGAGTTGTCATAGATGCAAACTCGCCGGTTGAGCCGCAGACAAAAAGCGCTGAAAGATGATTTCCGACAGCAAAATCCACCAGCGATGGAATTTTCTTCAAATCAACTTCTCCATTCTTTTTAAAAGGCGTAAAACTTGCCGCGATCAACCCTTTGTAACTGCTCTTTTTCATAATTACACGTCTCCTGTGTTTATTTTACGTAAAATAATAACTAAGGCCAATTTTACAACATTTTAATAAAAAAACAAGTAGTAAAAATATTTTTTCAAACTTTTACGTAAAAGATATTGACAATGCATGAAAAACGTTATATAATTTTTACGTAAAATAAAAAAGAGCGTCCAGTCATGAGAAAAAAATCAGATAAAATAAGCATCAGTACCCTGGCAAAAGAAGCCGGTGTTTCGGTTGCAACCATATCACGAGTGTTAAACCAGCGAACCGGAGTAAGTGAAGAATTGCGTTGCCGCATAAGTGCACTTTTGAGAAAACACCAATTTAAAGCGAACTACCCGGCGCCACGATCTCCCAAAATCGCAATCGTGAATTATTCGGGTGATATGATGAGCGTATATATTAATAAAATTGTTAACGCCATCAATAATTCCATTCCCAATAACGATGTGGAAATTTCAGTCCTAATGGCTCAGGACAATGAGGGAAACGATATAAAAGAAAGACTTCGTGATCAGCAATATTCCGGCGCAATCATCCTTCTTGCTCCGGAAAATAAAGAACCTTATTTGGAACTGAGCAAATCCGGTTTTCCTGTCATCTTCATTGATGATAGCGTGAGTTTTGAAGGGGTTGGTTTTGTTGAGTGCGATTCCTATACAGGTTCCAGAGATGCCGCCAAATACCTGATAGAACTTGGCCATAAAAACATCGGCTATCTGCATTACCACAACCCCAAACTTAGTCATATCCAAAGAATAAACGGTTATCGTAATGCATTAAAAGACGCCGGAATTGAAATCAATCCGGATTATATTGTGTCCCTTGAGTCAAAGGCAAATGGGCACATTCCTGATAAACGCGCTTATGATGCTATATTGAAATTGCTTAAGCGAAATCCTGAAATTACTGCTGTTATGACTTCAGATGATACAATTGCCCACGGCGCAATCTGTGCAATAGTAAAATCCGGTCGACGGATTCCGGACGATATTTCAATCATCGGATTTGGCAATAATCCGGGAGTCGAATTCTACAATCCTCCTCTTACAACAATTGACCACCCATCTGATGAGGAAGGCAAAATAGCAATAAACTCAATCATAAAATATCTAACAAGCCACGGAGAAACCAGGTTGCCTCAAGAAATTGTTGACACACATCTCGTAATTCGCAGCACAACGGCAAAAGTTAGAAATAAATAGTCAGTAAAAAAACGATATTAAGCATAAAAAAACACGAACTAATTAAGCAACAAGATGGTATTGCAACACAAAACAACAAAAAAGAAAGTAATTATTATAATAACAGCAATATGTTATCTCAGCCTTGCTGTTTATCTGCTTTCAACCACGCCGGGCACCAAACAAAATAAAACCGGAAAGCCTCAGATTACCTTGACGGTTCCCGCCGGCTTGAAAACCAGCGCGATTTATCAGAAGAAGATTGTGGAATTCGAAAAAAATAATCCTGACATTTCAGTGAATTTAATTGAGATTTCGGGAAATTACTACCAGAAAGTCCTGGTGATGATTGCCGGAAATGTTGCCCCGGACCTGATGTGGATGGGACAATCGTTTTCCGAATTCGCCGATCGGGGAGTTTTCCATGATATCAGTGATAAAGTAAAAAGATCAGGAATCAATTTGAAGTCATATTATCCGGAAATCCTTAAGTTGTACAAACGACAGGGAAAACTGTATTCCCTGCCTTTCGGAGTTGATACGAATTTCATTGTGTATAACCGTAAATTGTTCCGGGAAGCAGGGCTTTCGGATCCACGTGACGACTGGGATTTTAATGATTTTCTGGATAAAGCAGAAAAATTAACCAGACGCGATTCCAGGGGCAAAATTATCTGTTACGGGTTCCGCGGCGGTTTGCCGCCGGAAGTCTTCGGAGCATCTCCATTTGATCCGGCAACCAAAAAGATAACCTGTGATCGTCCGGAAATGATTCAATATTTTCAAACCAATCTTGACCTTATGAACAAATATAAAGTGTGTCCCAACGCGGAAGAACAACTTAATATGAATGCAGATAACCTGGGATTGTTCCGTCAGGAAAAAGTAGCAATGATGCTGATGTATACCATGAGGCTGGAACGAGCCTTTGAATCGTTGGATAAGATGGACTGGGGAATAACACTAACCCCCAAAGTTAAGAATAATGGACAATGGGCCAGCAGTCAGGCTTTATGTATTTATCGGAATACAAAAAATTTTGATGCTGCATGGCAGTTAATGAGGAGTTTTCAGGATGAAGATTTCCAGGAAGCGATGTCCTGCCGGATGATTCCCGCTCTCAAGAGAGTCGCGGAAAAAACTTTCAAACGAACAGAAAACCGTCCGTATAACTTTGAAGTGATGAAAAAAGTAACGATGTATTTAACGCCAATGCCAAGAGTTCCTCACTTACAGGAACTTTATGCCGTATTTATCCGTTTCTCAGGTAAAATTTTCAGTCAGCTGGTGACTCCGTCCGAAGGCATGAAATTATGTGAGGAAGACATGAGGAAGAGAATGAAGAAATTTGCAAAATATCATTCAAAATAAATAAGTAAAACAATGAACATCACACTCAAAAAAAATCTAAAAAACAACCTTGCAGCCTGGGGCTTTCTGCTTCCCAACCTGTCCGGTTTCCTGGCTTTCACCTTAGTCCCGGTAGGCTTTGCCATCGGTTTGAGCTTTTTCCGCTGGGACATTTTTCACTCTCCGACTTTCGTTGGTTTAGAAAATTTCAAAGAACTGCTTAAGATCAATCACGACAACACCGGGTTTCACGCTGGAGACCCGGAATTCTGGCAATATCTCGGCAATACATTGTTTTTAATGCTGGGGATTCCTTTGAATATGCTGGTTTCCTTGATCATAGCCATGTTGTTGAACCGGCAGTTAAAAGGAATCGGCTTTTTCCGTACGATCTTCTATCTACCGACCATTTGCGGCGGCGTTGGCATGCTACTGCTTTGGGGATTTATTTTCGCTCCGGAGGTGGGGTTAATGAACCGTTTTCTAGAGTTTCTCGGATTCATCGGACTGCCATGGTTAACAGATTATTACTGGGCCAAACCGACATTTATTCTCATTGGTCTATGGACAGCAATGGGAGGGAATAATATGCTGCTTTATCTTGCCGGACTGCAGGGAATACCCATAGAACTTTATGAGGCCGCTCGAGTTGACGGCGCCGGTTGGTTCAGACAATTTTACAATATTACATTGCCTATGCTTGCTCCGACAACCTTCTTTATTTTCATCATGAGCGTAATCGCCGGTTTTCAGGGAGGTTTTGAAGCCGCATTTGTACTGACCCAGGGTGGTCCGGCAGGCTCTACCACTACCCTTAGTTACTACATTTACAACCATGCTTTTGTCTGGTTCAATATGGGATATGCCGCCGCAATAGCATTAGTCCTATTTGCTATTGTACTGGTGATAACCGTTATCAATTGGAAATTCGGAGGTAAGAACAGTGCAGCATAAACTGAATAATATTTATATATACATTGCGTTGAGCCTTATTGGTATTACCACAATATTTCCATTGTTGTGGATGGTGATCACTTCGCTAAAATTACCGGAATCGGACGTATCCGATTTCAGTAAAATACTGCCGCAGGTTCTGACCTGGCAAAACTATAAGACAATTTTTGTGGAAACTGATTTTGCCAGAAATTTCTTTAACAGTGTTTTTGTAACCGCATCAGTAACCATCGGTCAGGTCTTCACAAGTTCATTGGCAGCTTATGCTTTTGCGAGAATGAAATTTTTCGGCCGCGACCGCATATTCCTCGGATATCTTATGACCTTGATGATTCCGGTAGCGGTAACCATGATTCCAACCTTTCTAATCTTAAGGGCCTTTGGTTGGATCGATACCTACGCGGCATTGATTGTTCCTGCTTTATTCAGTGCTTACGGAACTTTCCTGCTAAGACAGTTTTTTCTCTCTCTTCCAAGGGATCTGGAGGAAGCCGCATTAATAGACGGCTGCGGACATTGGGGAATTTACTGGAATGTAATTATACCCCTTTCTCAAAATGCCCTTACTACATTGGCAATTATAACTTTTATGGGCTCATGGAAAGCTTTAATGTGGCCGTTGATCGTAACCCATAGTCCGGAGCTGTATACACTTCCGCTTGCGCTGTCAAAGTTCAATGAAATGAGCGGCGTCCAGTGGACAGTGCTAATGGCCGGATCTGTAATAATGACGTTACCGATGTTGATAATATTTATGTTTGGTCAACAGATGTTTACAAAAGGCATCATGCTTGGCGCAGTCAAAGGATAATCAGATATAATGGTAGTTAAAATTATAATATAAAAATGGAGGACTGATGATCAAGGCTTATTTAATAAACTAGAGATACGTTTGAAACAATATTATTTTTAATAAACAAAATTGATTTTAACTCAACCAAAGGGGAAAGAAATGAAACAAGGAAGAACAATTTTCACACTCATCGAACTCCTGGTAGTGATAGCAATCATTGCAATTCTGGCATCAATGTTACTTCCCGCTCTGGGCAATGCAAGAAACCAGGCAAAGAGAATAAAATGCGTAAATAATCTCAAGCAGATCGGACTTGGCCTGCTGGACTATACCGACGACAACAAAGAATATTTTCCAACCTGGAGTAGTTGGAGCGAAGCAAATCGCTGGGCCGGCAAATTGGTGGAAGGAAAATACACAACGGAAAAGCTTTATGAATGCCCGCAAATGGCCAATAAAAATTACACATGCGGGTATCAGATTCGTCAATACTGGGGCGGCATCGATATAACAAACACTCCGGCTGCTGGAGGAATAAAACGAGGAATGAATACGTGGGCAAGAAGACCAACCGTTGAACTGGTTGTTGCCGATGGAGCCGAGACCAATGTAATCGGCCGAGCCAGTGCATTTTCAAATGCCACCTCTATTAATTATCGACACAACAAGATGGCTTCATTACTGTTTCTCGACGGACATGTTGGTAATGCAAAATATGCCATCGTCTCTGCGGGAGTTACCTCCGGAGGATATGTTTTCTGGTAAGCGATAATCATCTTTTTTTACACAATAAAATACTTATAAGTCTTATACTGCATCTGCCAGTATACATATTGGTATGCCCATTTCCGGAACGTACAATAAACATTTAATTGGAAAAACAATGACGAAAAAACTATTTACATTATTATTTTATACATTGTGTACCTTGCTGGTTTCGGCCACAGAGTACAACGTATCAAATGCCTCTTTTGAAGCAGGAGCAAAATCGCCGGCAGACTGGTTTCTTGGAACCCATAAAAGAAAAGTCCAATTTATACTGATCCAGGGAAGTCATTCCGGCCAAAAAGCTCTGGCAATCAAAGTCCTTGATAATAAAAGCAGCAAGTTACCGTTCGCAAGATCGGGAGGTCAGCACTGCAAAAAGAAAATTCCGGCCAAGCCGGATCAACAAGTTGTTCTGACTGTAATGGCAAAATCCCCCAATAGAGGAATTGTTAAAATAGGCCTTACGTCGCGCAAAGGCGATAAATGGGCAGGAAGCGCAAGCTCACCTCTAATAACTCTTGGGGCCAACTGGCAGAAAATCGAATTAAAAGCAATAACCGGCCGCAATACGGACAACCTGGAAATAAATCTCATGGCACAAAAAGGAACTGTGATTTTTGATGACGTTAAATTAGTTCAGGAAGACTGGCTGAAAACAGCAAAACCGCAAAGCTGTGGAGAATTCTGGCTAAATGTGGACTACTTTTGCCTGGTGAACTGGTGCGATCATTTTGGCTATAAAACATATCGTGAACCAGAGATAGAGCAGCTTTTCAAGCGTTGTGCCGCCAATCATGTAACCGGAGTATTCTGGCGAGTTTCTATGCTGGGACAGATGAATTATCCGACCAAAACGGGAACCGTTTTCCCCGGTAGAGTACCTATGGAAAAACTGTCGAAAGGAGATCAGAGACTGGCTCGCATTCTTCAAGAGATGGATCCTCTAGCCGTTGCGGTAAGATACGCCAGAAAATATAATGTTAAAATCTGCGTGTGGATGACATTAAGCGATGAACACTCCGGCAACAAAAAATTCATGGAACGGGCAACCAACAATCTTGTTCTTGACCATCCGGAATATATGTTGCAAGATAAAAACGGCAAACCGTTCCGTGGCTCAATTTGCTATAGCTTTCCGGAAACAAGAAAGTATCGTCTGGATGTTCTCAGGGAACTGGTCAAATATAAAACGGACGGTATTTTTATGAGTACCAAAAGCCACGCCTTCTATCATGGTAAAGATTCCGGCTATCAGTATGGTTACAATAAACCGATTGTTGATGAATATAAAAAACGATACGGCGTAAACATCCTCAAAGAAAAATTCGACATCCAGAAATGGCTGAAAATTCGTGCGGAAGGCTGGGATAAGTTAATGAAAGAAGCAACAAAGATCGTGCACGGAGCGAATCAAAAACTCTACCTGGGCATAAAAGCCGCTTCCAACGAAGTTCGAGGCTGGCCATACGGTAGAGCCCTGATGCCCTGGCGAGGATGGATTAGAAAAAAATGGCTGGACGGTGTTGTTGTTGGTCATTATTACATCGACCTGATACAAATTGCCACGGACTCCAAGGCGTTCCACAAGGTCGCCTCGCCTGAACAAAAAATCTTTTTCTGGCAGCAATTGTGGAATTACCAGAAAAGGGCGATGACACCGTTCCATCAGATGTTACTACAGATTCAGTTGATCAACTATTCCGGAGCGAATGGCGGAGTATATCATGAAGCGATGAACCTTGAGGAAAACATTGATAATTACTGGAAGCCTCTCGGCGAAGAGGTTAAGAAATACTGGATGGCAAAATAAATTTCAGTCTCACCCTATATATAAGTATACTCAAAACGGAGTTTAACTCTCATGTCACACGTTCAAATAGCAGATGGCTCAAAGTTCTGGGAATGTCCCGAACTGACAAGCATGAACATGTTATCGCCCCGGGCAACCTTATTTCCATACGACTCAGAACAGGATGCCCTGTCACGGCAATATCAAAAGAGCAGCTACTACTGCTCTCTTAATGGTCAATGGAAATTTATGCTGGTCGACAAACCGGATTCAGCACCTGAGGGTTATTTTTTCCCTGACTATCGTGATGACAACTGGGACTTCATAAAGGTTCCAGGAAACTGGACCATGCAGGGATACGACAAACCACATTATACCAACAAGGTAATGCCGTTTCCCAACCTGCCGCCGGAAGTTCCGGAAGAAAACCCGACCGGTTTGTATCGCACGGAATTTGATCTTCCGTCCGGCTGGGAGAAGCGCAGAACAATTCTGCATTTTGACGGCGTTGAAAGTGCTTTTCTAGTTTATGTAAATGGTCGTCAGGTTGGAATGAGCAAAGATTCCCGTACTGCATCCGAGTTTGATATCAGTGACTATATTCATGCAGGACTAAACTCCATTGCGGTTATGGTAATTCGCTGGTCGGACGGCAGTTTTATGGAGGACCAGGATCACTGGTGGATGGCAGGGATATACCGTAACGTATATTTATACAGCACAAATACAACATATATTGAAGACGTATTCGCCAACGGCGATTTAGATGCCGACTATACCAACGGCTCACTTTATGTACGCCTTGACTGTGGATTTGTGAAAGAGGAACCGACTGGCTGGAAATATACTGTACAGCTTTACGACAAAAATCAGCAACCTGTATTTAATGAAACTCAGATTGTAGAAGTCACAAGTAATTTTTATGGCTATCAGAGTAAAATCAGTATTCCTGTAAACAAACCATTACAATGGACCGCTGAAACCCCTGAACTTTATACTGTTACGGTCTCCCTGGTTTCCCCCGAGGGACATACTGTTGAACACACCTCATGCCGGGTCGGTTTCAGAAAAGTGGAAATTACGAACCGGGAGCTGTTGATTAACGGCAAGCCGGTCATGATCAAAGGTGTAAACCGTCACGAACACGATGACAAGACCGGAAAGACTGTGTCAGAAGCCTCAATGCGGAAAGATATTGAACTGATGAAACAGTTTAATTTCAACGCGATTCGAACCTGCCACTATCCCAATGATCCGCTGTTTTATGATCTCTGCGACGAATATGGTATTTACGTAATAGACGAAGCCAATGTGGAAACTCATGGGTACTACTTTTACTTGTGCCATGATTCACGCTGGACCTCATCGTTTCTGGATCGGGCAAAACGTATGGTCGCGAGAGACAAGAACCATCCCTGTATCTATACCTGGTCGATGGGAAATGAAACCGGCTGCGGTCCGAACAATACCGTTATGTCCGGCTGGGTCAAAGAATACGATCCAACCCGTCCAACCCACTATCATGGAAGCCTGAAAGGCCGGGTTGAAGCCGGGATTGAGAGGTTCGAAGACTGTACAAATGTTCCAATGACAGATATCATCGCCAGCATGTATCAGGAAATAGAGGAACATCTGATCTGGGTCGAAAATACCACGGATCATCGTCCGTTTATCACCTGCGAATATTCCCATGCCATGGGCAACAGTAACGGAAGCCTGAAAGAATACTGGGAAATCTTCGAAAAATGTCATGGACTTCAGGGAGGCTATATCTGGGACTGGGTTGACCAGGGAATCCTGAAAGTCGATGAAAAAGGACGGAAATACTGGGGATACGGCGGCGATTTCGGCGATGAACCGAATGACCGGAATTTCTGCATTAACGGACTGGTATGGCCGGACCGCACTCCTCATCCGGCAATGTTTGAATTTAAAAAGCTGGCTCAACCAGTAAAAATCGAGATGGTAAATTTGAACTGCGGAGAATTTAAAATAACCAATAAAAACTATTTCACCGGATTCGAACAGTATCACGGAACCTGGGATATCCAGGTAGAGGGAAAAACCGTACAGAAAGGAGAACTGCCGGTTATGGCAACGGCCCCAGGAGAATCAGCAGAAATAAAGGTTGACTTCCACCCTCCGCTTATGAGAGAGGGACAGGAATGTTTTATTAACTTTTCCTTCGTTACTGCCGAAAAGACAGATTGGGCACCAGCTGGTCATGAGGTAGCATGGGAACAATTCAAGCTGCCATTCTCCGGATCAATAAGACCTCTGTTATCTGTTGGCGACAAATTGGATTTATTGGAAAGCGTTGGTTCCATGGACATTTCAGGCAAAGACTTCTCGGTCAGGTTTGATACCTCAACCGGAACAATATCTTCCATCATCATTGACGGGACCGAAACAATCCTGACCGGACCGGCATTCGATATCTGGCGTGCGCCAACAGACAACGACGGTATCAAATCATGGTCCGGACAGGAACACAAGGCATTAGGGCAATGGCTAGCTCATGACTTGAACCAAATGGAACTTACACTAAATAAAATTCAGCCGGAGCGTGGCGATAATGGTTCAGTTATTGTTTATGTTGAACAGACCGGTAAGGTTCCTTCATTGCCGGAAGCATTTACGGTCAGTCAGAAATATACTATTTTCGAGAGTAAAGATATCGTTGTTGAAAATACGATTGTTGCCAATGAACAACTCCCGGCTCTTCCGAGAATCGGTTTTATAATGACCTTGCAGCCTGGCATGGATAATCTGAAATGGTTTGGCCGGGGCCCTCATGAAAGTTACTGGGACAGAAAAGCAGGTGCACCGGTCGGATGCTATTCTGGAAAGGTCATTGATCAGTATGTTCCCTACATCATGCCGCAGGAAAACGGTAATAAGACAGATACCCGCTGGATGTTGTTAGCCAACGACAGCGGTTCCGGCCTGATTTTCTCGGCAATGGATGTTATGGAATTCAATGCAAGTCATTTTACCGCGGATGATTTATATGGCTCCTATCATACCAACGAACTTGACCCGAGAGATGAAATCATTTTACATCTTGACCTGCATCAATGCGGTTTGGGTACCGGGAGCTGCGGACCGGCAACAAGGGAAGAGTACAAACTTTATCCCGGCAAGTATAATTTCAACTATCGAATCAGGCCGTACGGCGCATCAGAAAATCCGGATGACTTGGTACGTTTCTAAGTAAAAAAAAGCAATAATATGGCTGAATTTGTTGAAAGTAATGAATTCGGCCATATCTGCTTAAATATGCAAGCCCTGCCAATGAGATTCAAGATTGATTGGTATTCTGAAAGACTGCCGATGCTGAGCTATCAAAAGTTCTTGAAGAATACGAAGTCATGCTTACTGGATCACTACTTTGTTTTGTTATTTATCAGCGCTTTTTTAATTTGTTGAAAGCGTTTAAAATGTCGCTTTCCGGTTCTTCTTTCTCAGCAACCTCAGTTTCTGCAGGTTTAACTTCTTTTCCCTTTGCCTGATCAGCTGGCGCGGCTTTCTTACGCTTCCGCTTTTTCTTACTGGCTTTTGCCGCTTCAACAGTCTGAGGAGAACTTGATACCGGAATATCATTAACAGCTTTTTCCGGACGTTTCAGCAATGACAGTGGACGTTTGAAGAGCAGTCCGGTTCTGCGTTCAAGCACTTCCAGCAGCAAGACAATGACAGCGGCCAGCAGTAACCAGCGCGCAATTGACGTCATGCGGGTTTTTTCCGGCATTTCATCCCACATTCCGGCAAGCCCCACACGGTCGACTCCCCCAGTCATCTTGGCGAGGTCCGCAATTGATGACCGGTAAACGGCGGAGAGCTGCGGTTTAAATTCCGGCGAATACGGCAGGATTACCGGACTGAGTACCTGCGGTGGTACTTTTTCGATCAGTACAGTTGCCAGACTGGTTTCCTGTCCATGCAGCGGAATTTCCACCGTAAGAATATCCGGGCTGGTCCAATGCATTTTCAACGTACTTTTTACAGGCTTTCTTCCCGGCTGTCCAGTCAAGGTTGTAACTTCCGGCAGACTCTGGAAAGGATCATGCTGCCGATCCGGATCAAGATGAAGTTTAATAACGTGGGTACCGTTTTTCAACTCCTGAGTAATCAGCATATTACCGGGAAGCGAACCGTCTTTTAGCCCTGCGCACCAAGTTGTCATGGAAGTCAACAGCTTTCCAGTGCCCTTCCAGTTGGCAAAATCGCCGGTATATTTTCCGTCGATTTCTCCACAGTAGCAAAGAACTCGTCCCAGTTGTGCGTTCCAGAACGCAATGATCGGAGCCTTATTATCATCGTCGCTCACCGCCGCGCACCTGGCGCCGGGACGCAGATAGTTCAAATTATAGCCGCCGATTTGAAAAGCCCCGTTCAAACCGCTGACACCTATGGTTCTAATGGAACCGTTCAGACTGACCTTTACCGGATCGGAAACAAAAGTATTTCGGGCAACAACAAATGTATCCTGGGCGAACAGACGTGGCAATTCCTGGGGCTGGTTGGAAAAGAAACAGCGCCCCAGTCCCCGTAAAGCAACATCTCTCAAAAAATTGGCATCACAATCCGTTTCGCTGCCGAGTCCGATAACACTAACCGTAATTCCTGACTGGGTTGCCTTTTCCAGCAGCTCTTTATACTTCCCGGGCTGTTCAGAATCGGCGGCATCGGAAAAGAGAATGATATGACGGGTTCCCGCATCGGACTGCATCAGCATCCGGGTCGCGGCTGCCAACGCGTTATATACAAAAATACCGCCGCCCATCGATTGAATGCTTAACACCTTGTCCGTAATACTTTCCACCGCGTCGGCTTTAGTAAGGGGAACAATGGTATGTGCGGAACTGTCCACCGCGATTACGCCAAAACTGTCAAGCGGATTCAACAGCTTCAACACTTCAACAGCTGCCATATTCGCCATATCCATCTTGGTTCTGCCCATTCCGGCGGAACACCCCATACTGCCGGAACGGTCCATGGCAATTACAATCGACATGGAAAGTTTCCGGTGTTCTTTTTTCAGGTCCATTGATACCGGCATGATTTCATCCAGTGCTGATTTATAATAACCGCCAATTCCATAAGAATTTTTCCCGCCCGTCACCAACAGTCCGGTACCGGTATTTTCCACCAGCTGTCTGATCAGTTCCATTCCGTTTGAACCGATATTCTCAGCCGGAACATTTTCGATGATGATTCCACTGTAACCGGCAAGCTCCGCCAAAGAGAACGACAATTCATTGGGCCGTTTTACTTCAACATTAATATTGGCTCGTTTCAACACTTTTCCAAAGCCGGACTCACGCGACATGCTCACCAGCAGTACCGGACGCTGCCCTTTGACTTTTACGATAAATTCCGCCCGGTTGTTTTCCGGCTGTTTGTCCTCAGAACCGTCTTTGATCGCAAAGCGGTAACGCAGGATTTGAGGATAATTCGAACGGTCACGAAAATAAAACCGATTACTGCCTGGAGTCAGTTTAAGTTTACCGCCGAGAAGTTTTTTACCGTTACGGAAAATACTGTATTCCGCGGTGGTCTTGCCCGGCGACTGGATGTTCACGGCTACCGGGAAGAACTCTCCGGCAGGTACCTGAAAAGGCGATTCAACTTCGGCAATCGCAAGATCTTTGGAATTGGCCCGTCCGAGCATCCGATAGTCTACCGGAATCCCCCGCGCGGCACATTGCGCAAACGCAACAGCCGGGGCCTGTCCGGTCCAGCGTCCATCGCTCAATAACAGGATTCGTGCAGGCGCGTTATCCGGAATGATCGTCAGCGCCGCCTCGAGGGCTTCTTTCAAATTGGACTGACTGCCGTTATAACCTGCTTTTAGTCCGTCAAATTTATTGGGCATGGGAATCTGTTCTATCGCGTATTTCTCGGCAAATGAAACAACCCCTATATTCTGTTTCCCCTTCCCCGTTTTGAACAGGATGTCAGCGGTTTCCTCTATCTGTTTCCCGGCATTGGGTGGCATCGACTGGCTGCGGTCGGCAACAATCACCACGGTTCCGGTGCCCGACGGTAGTTTCAGCGCGGCTCCTGCCAGCGCAAAGACCACCAGTATAACCAGAATGGTCCGCAGGAACAACACCGGCTTGGAGGGAGCCTTCCAAACCAGGAACATCGTAAATAACGGCAGTGCGAGCAGCAGCCATACCGGATTAAAAAACGTCATTTATCGGCCCTCCTTATCAGATAGTAATGCCAGGCCAGCAGCAGAATAGCGGCAAGGATAAAAATCCAGCTGATGTCAATATAATCTTTCAGCAATTCGCGAAGCGGACGCGGTTCGGAAATAATCCGGTTACAGCAGGATTGAAGATTGGATTCATCGAAGTTAAGTGGATTGACCATAAAGTCATAAACTCTCGGTTTCTCCCTGTCCTTGATTTCGGCGGAGATCAGATATTTCCCGGGGCTGTCAGGAGTAAACATCTCTCCACTAAGAGCATTAACTTCCGTTTTCTGTCCATTGGGAGCGGTGACCGAAAGGGATTTGAGCCCGGACGGTGGTTTAAAGTCGATCTTTTCTCCCGAACGGTAGTTGCAACGGTGAATGCCGGGTTCGCGCTCAATCAGCCAGTCGGTAAGGTTCCAGAAAAAAATGGGCCAGTTAGGTGTATCCTGTAACGTAGACAACCTGGGATCAAATACCATGTTGAGCCTGACGTATCCCGTAGCGGTTTCCAGTGTACTAAGCAGCGGTTTATTGCCAACCTGGATCAGCGGATTACCACTGACAAATTTACTGAGATTGCCGCCCCAGATTACTCCTTTCAGATCGATGCCGTCAGTAACCGCGTGATTTCGATTGACTGTATACGGTCCGGAAAAAGCTTTTCCTTTTGGTGCGGCATGAAAAATTAGTTGATTGATATTTTCCGCCTGAGAACTTTTGTCGCTGATAATCAATTGCGGAATGGTTTCGGTAATTACGGCATTACCGGAACTGTTAAGCGCACTGGACACCAGGAGCTTAAGACGCGGATTGTTCAGGTCGAGCTTGACCCTCAGCGGATTCACTTTTTCAGGCAGCAGGGTTATGTGATTGTCAAAATTCAAATCGTCATCTGACAAACTGAATTTCACTGCGCCGATGCCGGGCTTCATACCGATCGCGACTTTCTTTTCCTTGTTGGCGGCAATGACGATTTTACGTCCCAACGGTTTGCGGTCGGTCCCCGGAAAACTTATCGTAAGATTGGTGGCGACAGGAGCGGGAGAGATGTTGGCAATGATTAGCATACAGCGGTCCTTGCCGGATTTGCGATTGCGGGACGCAGCAACAATAGCAGTATTGTTCAGCGAACTCCCGAGTGCGTTCCATTCAATCTCGGGCGAGAACCGTTCCTGCCACGGTTCATGGTCGGTAAACACATAGACCGGACCTTTCGCGGTATTCATTTTCCTGGCAACGGCAAGAGCGTTTTTCAAATCGGCCCAGGAATTCTCACCGGTCCAGCGTTTCAGGTTAAATTTAAGGTCGCCGGCATCTTTGAACTGTCCGAGATTTTTAACCGCTCTGCCTGCCAGCAGAATCCGGAATTCCCGCCCAGGAAACCCCTCCAGCAGTTGATCGATTTTTCGGCGTGCCCTATCCATAGGGCTCCTGGAACCGGCATGCATTGAGAACGAGTCGTCCAGAATCAGCGTAACCGGAGCAATGCTTCCGGTTCGCGGCAGCATAAATCCAACCGCTCCCAGGGTCAACAGAATAATGATGAGGAATTCAATAAAAAATGTCAGCGGCAGCGGCAAACGTTTAAAAACCATGCCGCTCTTCCGCGATTTCAACTGATTCTGCCACAAAATCAGGCTCGACACAATCCTCGGCTTTGACCGCCGGAACAGAAAGTAGATGCCCAGTAGCAGTGGAAGCGCTGCCAGCAGACTGAAAAGTAACGGATGATTAAAATATATCATAATTCTCTTTCTGTCATATTGTTCTTAAAATTTCATGGGCCATCAGTTCCTGCATATCCCATTGTGAAACAATATCCTCTGCCGTCAGGGATATCAGCTTGGCAGCGCTTTCGCGGCATGCCCGTTCCCAGTCCTGCTGATGGCGCGAAAATACTTCTCGATACTTATTTACCGCCGCAGCGTCAATAAACAGTTCCGCCTCTTCGCCGGTCTCGGAATCGCACAGCCGGATATTACCCGATTCTTCCGGGTTGATATCCTCACAGGACAAAACCTGAAGCACAATCACGGCAGACGCGTTGGAACCGACTTTGCTGATAAAATGTTTTGGAATGCCTTCCCAGATCAAGTCGGAAATCACAATGCGTACGCCATGATGCTGGAACCCTCCGCCAAACCGCGCCATGGCGTCATGCGGACTGATGGTGCCGGTAAAATCGATGTCGTCCCACATCTGGACATGGGAAGAGCCGTTAATGACCGGACTGATCTGTTCACGGCATATCCAGGATTTTGTGATATAACCGGAGTTCGCTGCAGCAGTCGCCAGCAGTCCGGCAAGGCCCAGGACCGCATGTGACTTTGCCGAGCCGGGAATATTCATTGACGCAGAACCGTCTATCACAATATCCAGCCTCGGATTGATCTCCTCGCGATACAATTTCACTGTAAGGCGTTCCGTTCTGGCATAAACATTCCAGTCAAGCTGGCGCAGGTCGTCGCCAGGCATGTAATCACGGTGTTCCATAAATTCCAGCGAGTTGCCGGTACGGTTACCGAGTTTAACGCCGGTTCCGCCCTCGAACAAACCGTGCCGCAACCCGAGCATATATCTTGCTCCGGCGTTGGCTCCGTCGAGGAGATATTGCTTGAATTTACTGTCCATCGGCAATCACAGTTTCCAAATCTTGTCCAGGTTTCTGTTCCGTCAGGGATACGTCATCGGGATTTTTATGGGTCTGAAAGCACTTTATAAAAAATCTCAGGTTCAGCACAGTTCCAATCAATAACATGCCAACGGCAATAACCATACCAGGCTTCTCGTAGGAATTATAAGTCAGGGAAACCGGACTGGCACAGAAAAGATAGTATTCAATATCGCGATATCGATCGAATTTCATTGAGAGAACAACACTCAATATTCCTGGAATAATAGTAAATGCCGCGGCAATAAACAGAAAGTACACAAACCCGATGATTTGAGGGAAAAACCGGTTCATTGCCCGTTTCACCAGCAATGCCAGACAGGAATAGAAATACGCGAAAATGCCAAGCATATTGAAAATGTAAGCGATATGACCCGATTTTAACCAGCTTTTATCCCATCCTATAACAGTTTCTATGATTAGAAAATTTATCATTATGATCAGACCTCCAAACATCAAAGCGTTAACTGTTCCACTTGACAACAGGAAGTGCGCGACTCGTTTTAGAAATGATTTTGGAACCTGCTTTAACACTCTGCGAGTCTGGGTTATTCGCTCCATCGTGGAAGCAATGATAACACCGACAGCGATCAACGTAGTAGGGACATACCACAGTACAATATAATCTTTTTTCCCTGTGTACCAGATCATGCATCCCGCAATAATACCAAGCAGCAGCCACAGTCCGGCAATATACATCCGAAGCGGGAATATCCGGTTGGCTGTCATGTGTGAGATTACCGAAACCGATATGAGGAAGAACAGTCCGGCAATAATCAAAGCAGCCAGTGTAATCCAGAAAAAAATCATGAATATATTATTGGGACCAAAACTTATTGACGGCATATGACGAGTCATACTGAACGATGAGAGAAATCCCCAGCAAATAGCAGCAGCGCCGCCGCCGATCAAAAATCTGGCGCCTTTATTGATACCGAATGATCCCAGCATGATCAGCGCAGTCATAAGGGGAATCGCTACGATAAATGAGATATAGCAGGAATAGATAATTGTCAGAATATCGATCCCTTTCAGATAGTATGAAACGCACATAAACGGTACAAACAACGAAAACAGAAAGGTAATCATAATCATAGCCGACAGCAATTTTCCCCACATTATGCTGTACGGACTGAGGATGGTCGTATGCATCAGGTCCATAGCGCTTTTCTCGCGCTCACGGGCAAAACGTCCCGCCGCAACCATGCCGACACAGAAAAAGGCGGAAATCCCGAGAACCACCAGAAGAACAATAAAAAAACCTTTTCCGAGGTCGCTGTCGTTTCCGCTGGCTCCAATGCTGATAAACAGCCCGGTAAGCTCCGCGAGGAGTACACCTACAATGGTAAGAAGAATGGTATTGCTATTAATCGACTGCCTGATTTCCTTAACGGCAATCGGATTTACCCAGTCATCTACCCGGTTGATTATTTTCGCAAACATTATTGTACCTCCCCGTTAGTGATTTTCATAAACAGTTCTTCAAGCCCGATCGCCTGCTGTTTGAATTCCGCGATACGGTTATCGGAGCGAACCAAACCGCTCAGAAGTTCCGAACATTCGTTGTCGGCCCCCTTTACCAGAACCACAAACTGGTTGTTGATCGATGGTTTCACTTCCTCGACAAACGGCATCTGAATCAGCTCTTTCTGTAAATCGTCCTGTGATTTTCCTTCAAGGAACCGGACCAGCACCGTAGTAGTTTCACGGTCGTTAAATTTGCTGATGTCATCAATTTTACCAGCTTGCAGGACTTTACCTTTTTCAATGATAACTGTACCATGGCAGATATCCTGCAGTTCCGTAAGAATATGCGAACTGATCAATACTGCTTTGCCCTGGTCAGCCAGAATGCGGAGCAAATCGCGGAGTTCACGTCTTGCCCTCGGATCAAGACCTGCCGCAGGTTCGTCCATGATCAAAACTTTGGGATCATGAACCAGTGCGCGGGCCAGGCTGACGCGCTGCTTCATACCTTTGGACAGCGAACTCAGATATTTTTCACGAATGCCGGTGAGGTTGGTAAATTCCTCAAGCTGCTCAAGGGTTTTCGTTCGAGTCCGGCCTTTCAGTCCGTAGGCTCGGGCGAAAAAGTCGAGATATTCGTAAACTTTGATATCCTTGTGTTCCGGCAGAGCATCGGGCATGTATCCCATGAGTTTCCTGACCATTTCCGGATTTTCAACCACCGAAACATCGTCAAAATGAATATCACCTGAATCCGGCAGATCGAGTGTAGACATAATTTTAATCGTAGTGGTTTTTCCGGCTCCGTTCGGACCAACAAAACCGAAGATGTTGCCTGATTCAAAGTTGAATGAAATATTGTTGACCGCTTTGGTTTTTCCAAAATGCCTTACAAGGTTTTTTACTTCCACTTTCATTTCACACCTCCTTCGGCAAGGATACCAAACACATGACAATAGGTTTTCAATTCGTCCGGCTCAATTCCGGTTTTGAGGAATGCAGGGTCGGCCAGCTTTGCCATGTATGTTCCGCGCGGGAAGCAAGTCCGACCAGTTGGATTCAATTTACTACTCAGCCAGTCTTTACCAAAAACATCATTTCTCAACCAGCGTGGCAGCGGCGACCCTTTTGTATCCAACTTAAGCAACGTAGCGGTAGCTCCGGGCTTAATCGCAGAAGAAGACCGATAGCTGCGTCCGTTTGGAAGCCTCAGAACAATGTTTTCAAGTTCACTGCCCAAACCATTAATAATCCTGATGTTATTATCACCGACCGACACGATTTTTATTCTTTCGCGCCGTTGCTCGCTCTTTCTCAGGGTAATGACCGAAGTAATCCGCGGTTTGATCCAGTCACCGGAAAGCTTCTGTCCATTGGACCAGTCAACAGAATAGGAATTACCGTGACTGGAACTGCTGGAGTATGGCTGAATTTCCACGGAATCATCAAAGGTAAGAGAGCCTGAAGCCAGGGGACAGTAGTAACCGATCACACCGAGCGTCGATGCCGTCTGGGTCTTCTCATTCAAAAGGGTAAACGAGGCAATCTTCACCTTCGAACTCCAGCCCTCGGCGATGAATGAATATCCAACCACCAGCAGCGAAAACGCCAGCGCAATCACCGGTGTGGTCCATAATATCCAGATACGTTTTTTCTTTCGGTGCAGTATATACAGATTCAAAGGTCCGATAATCACCGCAAATATCAGCATGAGAAAAAATAACTGAAAAGCCGGCGCCTTATCTTTTTTTACAACCTCAAATTTGTTCCCAACCGGATTATGCTCATGGAATGAATTAATTCCAGTACGCATGGTATTATAAGTTTTGCCCCAGATAGAATCAAGCTTTTTCCAAGTGTCATGGGAGTATTTTTCAGGAGCTTCGGGAGCGTAGAGAATCATTCCGAAACCATGATACTGCGCAGACAATTCTTTGCTTAAGATCATCTTGTAGGAAGTCGGTCTCTCTCCACCGCAGAACGTCAGAGTTCCGCCGAGAGCCACATAATCCATAATCGCCTTGCGGGTACGCGCCGAGAGCTCCTCCCAATCCAGCGGCGTAAGCATTATTGAATCAAAACCACTGAACGCCAGCCAGTTGTCACTCCAACTTTTCAACGGAATAGACGGATAATTGTAGGTAATCTTGTTGCTCTTGTCTCCTGCCCTGTAAAACTTTATGGCATTACCGGGAATTGACCGTGAGAGTAGAACGCAGATTTTCCCGTTGTAAGGAGAACCGTACTGTACGCCCTGATATGGGGGCGCGCGAAGTCCAATGTCATCAGCACTTACAACTGTTCCCTGAACATTGATAAGCAATCTGGGAGACCGGAGTTCCAGATATGGTTTAAAAAGATTCGCACGCAAAGTCGAATTCGGCGGTACTGTTACCTGTCGGGTCAAAGACTCCAGACTGAGCGCATATCCGCTGGAACGCCCTTCTATCTCAATACTGACCTCTCGCGGTTTGTCTGTTGTATTGGTCAGGTTGTAGGCTATTTCTTCATAGCCGTGTCTCTGGTTGGTAACTTCCAGAACCGGAGCCTGGTCGATCATAACCCCGTTGACCGCACGGGTTGCCGCCATAACCGACACGGCTGACAATGTAAAGATAAATAACGTTAAAAAACGGAAATATTTTGAAACCATGGTGATGCCACTCCTGATAAATTATAAGGCTGAAATATTACTTGACGCTAACTCCGGAAGGCAAATCGAGCCCGGAAGGATCAATTTTTTCCAGCAGTTTGCCGATTACGTCAAATGAGGTGATATTATCCATTCTTGCCTTGTAATTCATAATCAGACGGTGATTGAGCACGGCAGGCGCAACCTGTTTAACATCATCAAAACCCACTGTCGGCCGTCCGGCGATCAGAGCGGCGGCCCGGGCGGATTCCGCCATAGCAATCGCGGCTCGAGGAGAAGCTCCATACGATACATAATCGGTGGTTTCGCTGATTGCGTGCGGATTGCCGGGATGGCTGCCCGCCACCAGTTGCGAAATATATACCGCCACGGCTTTCGGCAGGAATATCCGGTCCATGGCCCTGAATACTTGCTCCAGCGTTTCCGCGTTCATCGTCCAGGATGGTTTCGGTGGTTCCCCGCGGCGACGGCTGGTAATAATCTCGCCGATTGTATCACTGTCAACGGTAGTAACCTGAAGTTTAAACATAAAACGGTCGAGCTGGGCTTCCGGTATCGGATAGGTCCCCTCCATTTCAATCGGGTTCTGCGAGGCCAGCACAAAAAATGGAAACGGCAGTTTTCTGGTTTCACCCAGCAGCGTAACGGCAGCTTCCTGCATGGATTCAAGCATTGCCGCCTGAGTCTTTGGTGACGCACGATTGATTTCATCGGCCAGAAGGATATTAGTGAAAACCGGCCCCTGATGAAACACCATGCTGCGACTGCCGTCTTCCTGTTCCTGGAGAATATTGGTCCCAAGAATGTCACTGGGCATCAGGTCCGGCGTAAACTGTACGCGATTGAATTCCAGGGTCATGAGTTCTCCAAGCGCTTTTACCAGAGCAGTCTTACCCACTCCCGGAAGCCCTTCAAGCAAAATATGTCCACGGCTGAAAATACCGATCAACACCATTTTATGCAGTTCGCTGTGCCCCAGCAGGATATTGTCAAGTTCTTCAAGAATCCTGCCGGCGGTTTCCGACACCGGTTTTAATTCTTCCGGTTGAATCAATACATTGTCCATCTAATTCACTCCTCCATGCAAAATATATCACTCAGGTTTTCTGTTAAAATAATTTCCTACTGACTTCCGATGTCGCGGCTGAATTGTAAAGCTGTGATTGTCGGCCTGCTGAACTTTGACGCCCGAAAGGTGTCCGTTCGAAACCTTTCCCGACGGATCCGCTTCCGGGGCACTGTTGGTTGTTCCAAGCAAAGTACTCGAAGACAGAGCCTCGGCATCAGGCGGCGGCAACGCAATCTCTTTAAACCGACCGTTATAGCTCAGGTCACGCTTTTCCCAAATCATGGGAGCATCACCACGACCACGGCCTACGCCCGGCTTTCCACGCCTGGTACAAATCTTCCGCAGGCATTTACCCGATTTGCATTCCGGACAGTTTTTGTCGAGAAACTCCTGCAACTCCTGCGAGGATATTCCACGCTTTCCATGCCGCTTTTTGCCAAGCATCCCGCTTTTTCTAAGACGGTTCATCATTTCCTTCAGCTGTTTCTGACTCATATTGCAGCAGGCTGCCAGTTTCTTCATATCACTGGCCGACAATTCCTTCCCGCCATTACATTTTTTCAACATCTCCGACAACCCCGGGCATCCTTTTTCCAGAGCCTGAAGCATTTTTTTCATTCCCTTTGCAGCCTGTGACAGATCAGCCGGAGAAGCGGAACCTTTAGACTTTTCAAGAGTTTCCGCGGCTTTCTCAACCATTGCCAGATTATCCATCTGCTTGAGCGCCTGTTCCGCCGCCATATCCGCCGTTTTCATTACACTTTGCCTTAAATGATCCAGCGCCTCCCAGGTTTTCACCGGATCTTCACCGGTAGCGTTTCGCTCCATTTTTTCCAGTTGCTGAACCAGACTTTCACGCTGCTCTTCCGTGATGACCGCCTCTACTTTCAAAACCTCAATCTGCTGCTTCATCTGTTCCGTTTCACCTGAGATATCCATCTTGTGGGTAGCGGTGGCCGGCTTGTAGAGAGTAGGAAAAAGCAGTCCGGAAAGCATGAAAATAACAGCAAGCATAAAAATGATGAGTTTTTTGCCGTAATCAAATTTGAAGGAAGGAACCTCCGGTATGGTGATCGAATCTTTCCAGTTGCCAAGATCAACCTCATCCATAGCAACCAACAGGCCGCCACCATTATTTCTGCTGTCAAAGCAGGACATAATTTTGCTGTGAGTCGGCATGGCACGCATGCCTCGAACAACCGCCGCACATACGGTGATGCAGGCAACACCAAGCAGCAAACCAAGATCAAGATAAGTACTGCCGTACCCGACAGCCTGGGAAATGATGATGGCGGTTCCGCCGATAAAGCACAGAATTGCCCCCCAGGACAAGAAAACTCCTGCCGCGACTACCCCGAAAAACTTCCCCTTAAGTATCGCAGCCCGGTCATTAAGCTTATTTTCAATATCGGTAAACAAATTTAGTGTCCGTGGGCATGAATGGTTAAGACTCCTAATTTTTATTATAAATAATAAGAGTCCGTAACATTAATAATATTTACCACATTATATGGTATATTACAAGAAGTTCTTTGTGAGAATACTCAAAATTCTTCCCGTTCAATGTAATCGGTCACTTCGGTTTATACTATAGTAGTATGAGGTTTGCCAAGTCCTTAAATGAATTATTGAATATCTGAGTAATATTACGCCGCAGATGCGGCGAGATCGTTTTCGGAGAAACTTAAGCAACTTGGAAAATGTACTTTTCCAAGTTGCTTAATTCTTAATTAATCTAGTTTCATTAGCAGTACCAGCAGATTCCAGTTCAGGAAGCCGGGGCCTGATATGCCTTTTCCGGTTTCCGGACTGTAATATTCATGCAGATGTCCGTGTTCAATGAAGTCGTCGCCAAGAAGATTCAGCGTATTTTCGGCAAGCTGATTTGCTTCTTTGTCGAACCCATAGTTTTTCAGTCCTTTCCAAACCATGTAATTGGTAATGATCCAGACGGGCCCCAACCAGTTTGAAGGATTGCCTCGAACGACTTCCGGCGAATACATTCTTTCGTCTGCCGCCAGTGAACGAATTCCGTACGGCGTATAGAAGCGTTTCGGGTCAAGCAGATGTTCTTTCACCATACGCTCCGCCTGTTCCGGAGTAGCGATATTACTCCACATCGGCAGAAATGACACCCAGGAACCAACCTTCAACGGCAACACGTGCCAAAAGGTTTCAAGTGACTGGTTCAGGACAAACTCACCGAAATGCGGATGTTTGGTCTCACATTGTACATCGACAGAATAATACAACCCGTCGCGTTGATCGAAACAGTATTCCCGTATAGCGACACACAACTCTTCGGCCTGGTTTTTAAAGAACGCCTGATTGTCCGGGCATCCCCAGCGTTGTGCCAGTTCAGCGGCAGCGATAAGGTCAGCATAAATCAGGCAATTTAAATAAATATGAGCGCTGGAGCAGGAAGGACGTCCCCAAGCGGAAGGATCGTCATCCACACCGATCGCGGCGTCCGAATTCCACACATACAGTTTTGACGGATAACGTTTCGAACGGTTGATCCGGCATTCCGCCAGTCTGCGAATACCGGTTAGAAGCGTCTTTTTTTCCGCATCATCCAGTGCGCCATGATTATCAAGCAGTTTAGCAAATTGAGCATGAACGGGTTTCCCGGTATTCTGCTGAGAATTACGAGTATCAAATACATCAGTATTATTCGGAATCAGAAGGATCGGAACACTGCCATCGCTCCACTGATAATCAAAAAACGTCATCAACGACCCTTTGGCATGCGCCAGGACATCAGCAGTAAAATCTTTGCGCTGTTTCTCTTCGCTGATTTCTCCGGCAATGGACATTAAAGCCTCCGCAGCCCAGTATGAATCCCAATCCCACAGATTGGAAGAATACTGTCCTCCCGGATCCAGAAAAGGGCGCGTCAGCGGACCAGTCGGAGCGTTAAACATCTTTTGCGCATTCTCTATGGAAAAATCGAACAGTTGCGATCTTTTATCTTGCATATTAATCCCTCTAACTCATTATTGTGATTCATTCTTCGCAGTAATATATGTTCCAATCATGATCAGACAAGTTAGAGTCTAATAAAAAAGATAAGATCCTTTTTCTTACTTTGCCAGAACCGTACTTTGACTCGGTTTTAAATCGATATCGTATGGTTCAACACATCCCGGCAGTAATGCTTTTCCGCTTATCGGCCTGTCCGTCTCAAGCGTCAGGGTAAATACACCGTTGTCATTGCTCCATTTCAAGGTAATCAGCGCGTCACCAGCCGGTACCGTTCCGGAAAAATTCTTCCGGGAACCCGGATGAGGTGCGATCAGAACTTCTTCAAATCCAGGCCTCAGCGGCGATACCCCGAAGTAAAAACGGATAATCTCATACAACGGGCCGGAACTCCAGGCATGACAATGACTTCTTGATTCAATTGAGGGAACTTCGGGAAAAGTCGTAAAACCGAGCTCCAACATATCTTGCCATTTATCAAATAAAGCCTCGAATTCATCATCGGCACCCGCCTTACGCATAGCTTCCATCAGGTAAAATGAAAAATAAAGACTGCATTGCGCCAGCTTTTGATTATTCATGATCTGTTTGATCAGATGGCTGTATTGCTTTTTATCAGCAGCTCCGGAAATTATGGCCCACGCGTTTACATGCTGACTGTACCATTCCTTGTCGGGAACATCTCGATACATCCCTGATTCCGGAGAATAGCACAAGGCATTGACCGCTTCAAGGCTTTGCCTGCATCGCTCCTTAAATATGGCGGAATCGTTGTTCATATTCAGCTCGTTGAACAGTCTTGACGCAACACGACAGCAGTCAGCATAAATCATACTGATAATCGTCTCCGGTTTTTCGGTGCCCCGACTACTTTTGCCCCCCGGCCACATCGCAACCCAGTCGGTTATACACCAGTATCCCACGTGTCCGATCAAACCGTTGGCTTCACGTTTGGCCTCAAACCATTCCATCACGCTTCTGATTCCTGTAAGGTGTTCGCGAATAACTTCTTTATCGCCGAAATAGTCATAGTTATCTTCGATCATCAGAATCCAGAACAGACTAAACTGCGGTATGATCTGAGCACGGGTAGTCGGATAGCGCGACTGAGTCAGTCCGCACGGCAGCCTCGACGCGTCAAACTGTCTAATGGCCTGTCTACCGAGACGACCGTCACCCGTTGCCGAATAAGAAATCAAAGCTTGTATGCGGGTATCTCCCAGGTACTGCAACTGCTCCCAGTAAGGACAATCCTCGTAGTGCTCATGCGCACAACAGCGAGCGGTATGCCACGACACATCATAAATTCGATTAAGATCAGGCTTCCCATCCTGCTCAAACTTGGCTTTCAACTCAAACGGATAAGAGATAAAATCAACGTAAAGATTGTCTATCGTTACCGACTCATCAAGCATAAAATCAAGTTCAAGATATCGGCCAGACCGGTACCAGAAGCTGTTAAATTCCCATCCTCCGGACGAAAAACGCAGTAGATCAGCAATTCCCTGCCCGGCGATTTCAGCCTCTTCAAAATTCTTGTCAAAGTTCCTTTCTCCATCATAAAAAAGAATCTCCGAATACGCGATTCGGCATGTACCAGAGCCATCTTTTCCGGCAAACCGAATCATTGAAGTCTGGTTTCTTCCCAAATCAATCCTGACAATGTGATGACCAGCAGGAACTGTTCCGCAGATAACACCATCAGTCAGTAACAGCGTACAGCAATCAGGTTGATAAAGTTTAGAAACCGGCTGAAATTCCGTCATCATTTGAGGAATTGACCTCGAGACAAGATGCCGGATCGACGACGGATCACATTCTCTCATACCCTTAACATGGGGAACTTCCGAAGGTTCAGCAATATCCCACAAACGATCATCAAATGCAATGTCGGTCCAGTTTCCCGGATAAGCAGAAAAATTAACATCTTCCATCGGCGGGGCCGGAACTGTTCCCTGACAATCCCACACTTCGCTCCACTTCCGAAATGAACGTGATCTGTCACTTGTAGAACGCCATTCTCCGGGTGTTGCCAAAGATATACTATCACAGCCGCCCGCAACCAGAAAAGCGCCTTCGGCATGTACCTCACTCCACGGACTTTCACTTTTTCTGAACGTATTAGGAAAAACAGCCACTTCCGCAGCCAGAACATGTTTACCGGAAGACAGGGTGAAACGGTATTCCTCATAATGATAGTTCAACAGGTCACCACGACAAGGTCCGCGCCCCAGCAGTTTGCCGTCCAGATAAAGGTTATAGCGATTGTCCGCGCTGACCGCAATATCTACCTTCTCTTTCCGGGCTATTTCAAAACTGCGACGAAACAGCATAAATTCACAAAAATCCGGGAACCGGCACCAACGTGTATCGTTATCATAAAATTTATTCATTATTATCTCTACATAATTTCACTCGTATAATCAAATAGTAATACATCATGAACCCTGAAACCTTGACTAAATTCGCAAATAGTAGTATTATATTCGCATGAATAAAAAATCAGTTGAAATCTTATCTCCGCCCAGTTATGTCGACGATGTTTTCTTCGATATGACTCGTTCCTGTCTGGCAAAAAATGTAATGGAGCACAGCCATGACTGTATTGAGATCGTGACTATTACAGAAGGGCACGGCTTCCATTGCTTCAATGGTATAACAAACAAATGCCTGGCGGGTTATGTATATATCATCTTACCCGAGAACACCCATGAATTTACCGACTGCAAAGGAGTTCAACTCTATAACATATCCTGTACGCCGGACGTGCTGGATACCTTCGGCATTGATTCCTCGTTCTGGCACACCTGCCGCAACGCTTTTCGTAAAGGAAAACATAATATCAGCCTGAGTTTTGCCGGAAGGGAATTTTATGATTTATGTAAGCTTCTGGATGCGATGTTTGAAGAATACTCCTCAAACGGTTCCCAGAGACAGCTGCATCTGCGCTCATTCTTCTCGCTGTTTTTCATGATACTGTCGCAAAAGTTTGCCAATGCCGCGCCTTCTCCGGAAGAAGAGTATCCCATGGGAAAAATCGCAGAATATATTGAGAAAAATTATAGCTCAAAAATTCAACTTGATAAACTTGCCCAGCTTGCCAGCTTGTCAAAAAGCCAACTGATCCGTCGTTTTCAGGCTGAATTCAAGACAACGCCAATCGCGTATCTGCTGGATTACCGTGTTCGTCAGGCAGCGGAAATATTGAAAAATACTCACAAAAGTATAAAAGAAACCGCCTTTTCTTGCGGTTTTAATGACTGCAACTATTTCATAAAACAGTTCAAAAAACGTTACGGAATCTCCCCCGGACTCTCGCGAAAATTCTAAGAATAGTTAAGACTCCTGAGTCAGAAGCAGTATTTCTCCGGCTCTCATTATCCCTCTGAACCTTTCCGGATTATTGTTCCATTACATACCAAGTTATATATTCGAAAAATAACACCATTTGCGTTATTTTTACTGCATATTATATTTCAGTAACAAAATACATACATTGAAAAATTCTTTTTTATTAATTATGATGGAAAAATTCGATACAAAACGCGCAAGATTGTTGAGTAATTTTTATCATATCATCAGTCAAAAGAAAGCAATCATCCCGAAGGTTGACAACATTCAAAACATACTTGTCGAAATTTGTGTCGTTGTATTTCTAATGTTGTTCACCGGCTGCACAAGTGCTCCAATATCCATCACTAGCGTGAAATATCCGGGATGCATTTGGAGTCCGCACCAGAATAATGCCAGCATTATTTCCCAGGACGGCGGACAGTCTTTTGCTGTTCCCGGAGGCTCTCTCTGGACGTTTGGCGATACTTTCCTTGGCAAACGAGACCTTCACGGCATTCCACATTTTAAGGGCGGCGCGATCTTCTGTTCCATCGCGTTTCTACCGGAAAAGGATAGGTCATTCCCTCCGGCTCTACGCTACAAAACGTGTCCAACTGGAATTGCGAATTCTCCCTTGTCGTTGCTCCGCGGAGAAAAAAAGGGAATACATATGCTTTGGCCGCTGGGAGGAATATATGTTCACGGCAAGAGTTATCTCTATTACTCGGTCATTCAGAAAACCGGAACCGGCTCCTGGGATTTCAAAGGCATCGGTTCCGGCCTTGCCTACAGCAAAGATCCGATGGGGAATTACAAACGCTTGTGCCCGAATAATGACTGGCAGTTTCCAGTCGAGCCTTCACAAATAATAAAACATGGGCAGTGGCTTTACTTTTATGAAATCATAAAACGCGATAGTGCAACCGGAGCAGGACTGGCACGAGTTGAAGCCGATAAGATCGGATTCCCGGAAGCTTACGAGTATTATAACCGTACCACCCGAAGCTTCAGCAAAGATAAGTCATCCCAGAGTATTATTGTTCCAGCGGCAGGACAAGTATCGGTGGTATATAATAAGTACTGCAATGGCTGGCTAATGGCAACATCCAGCAACTTCTTCCATCCACGCCGTATCTGCTTGTATTTCTCCTCCGCTCCAGAAGGACCGTGGCTGTATATCGATAAAATAAAAACCCCGGAAAAATTCCAAGGGAAAAAAGTTGAGCTGGTTTACTGTACATTCATGCATCCTGAGCTGTTCAGAGAGAACGGAAAGATCATCAATCTAACATTCTCTCTCCATCTGCAGAATAGCGGGTTCGACGCTAACTGCGAAATGGCGGAAATTACCCTGAAACGCAAGTAAAAGCCTAGATATTTCAGCTAGAATTATCGGTCCAATAACTAATTATTAATGACAGTATTCATATTTGCAATAACACCATTTGATGATACATTTAGCGGATTATGGAATTACGTGAAATAGTTAATCCGCTGCTGTCATGGTATCGGGAAAATGCCAGAGTTCTCCCCTGGCGCAGTAAAATTACTCCTTACCGAACATGGATTTCTGAAATCATGCTCCAGCAAACCCGTGTCGAAACGGTCATCCCCTACTATGAACGGTTTCTGAACGAATTACCGGATATTGCCGCGCTGGCCTCAGTGCCGGAAGACCGGCTGCTGAAACTCTGGGAAGGGCTTGGCTATTATAGTCGCGCGCGAAATCTGCAAAAGGCCGCGAAGGTTATCATGGAAAAGTATAATGGTTCTTTTCCAGATTTTTACAAAGAGGTTCTGGCTCTACCCGGAATCGGCGAATATACAGCCGGAGCAATTTTATCAATCGCATTTGAAAAGCCATTTCCGGCAGTTGATGGCAATGTCATGCGGGTAATCTGTCGACTAACCGGTGACCGAAGCGATATTATGGAGAATAAGACCCGCAGCGCAATTCGCGATGAACTTCAGCAGATATATCCGGCAAAAGACTGTGGCGATTTCACCCAGAGCCTGATGGAACTGGGTGCGACAGTCTGCCTGCCAAACGGAGCGCCTCTGTGTGAAAAATGTCCGTTAAAAAAACAATGTACCGCTCAGGCAGAAGACTCGATTATGAAAATCCCGGTAAAGAAGCAGCAGAAAGCCCGTAGAATCGAACAGAAAACTGTATTACTGCTGGAATACGGTGATTATATCGCGGTCCGACAACGTCCTGACAAAGGTTTACTGGCGGGGCTCTGGGAGTTTCCAATGCTGGAGGGCTATGCCAATACCGCTGAAATCAAAAAATATCTGAATCAAATGGGCTGTCAGGTAGGAAATCTCAAAAAGGCAGATAGTGCAAAGCATATCTTTTCACACTTGGAGTGGCATATGAAAGGATACATTGTACAATGTTCAGAAATGCCGTCGGAATTTACCTGGGTATCACGCAGTCAGTTAAAAAAAGACTTCGCCCTGCCCACCGCCTTAAAAGCATTCTCTAAATGAGATCGCAAAAAATCCATATAGACATGTTCTTATTGCGAATTGAATTTGTATATTTTCAGAGTTAGATGTAATTTGATTTAAAGCGAATTATCCAATCTGACTATATTAGAAGTTTCTTTCTCGGGAGTCAACATGAAGTTAAGCGTCCAAATTCCATTATACAATAAAGAAGAACATATTGAAACAACCGTCCGTTCCGTAATGATGGCAGTCCCGGAAGATACAGAAATATACATCTACGATGATGGGTCGACTGATGGCTCCTATGAGATCGTAGAACGTTTGTCAAAAGAAGATTCCAGAATACGGCTTGAAAAATCTCCCGTCAATACTCGATGGGAAGTATTATATCGTATGCTGCAGAACTCGAACTCAGAATACATCGCGTTTTTTGATGGCGATGATATCATGATTCCGGGCTATGTGAACCGGGCAATAAAGCTGCTTGATCAAAATCCTGACGCCGTGGCTGTTTATGGAAAAGATTTGCAGTGCACGCCAAATGCCGATGGAGTGTGGGAAGTACAGGGAACATTCGGTCATGAATTCAGCAACTTTAGAATGGCATATTGCAGCATGATGAACCGGGGAACCCAGGTTGTTCGACGCGAACTGGTGTTGAAAAGCGATTATATGGAACGCAATTACCTCAGCGACGGCAGCATTGGCATCTCTCATGACTATACAATGGCAGTAAATATGCAGGAAGTCGGAAAAATCCTTTTCCTTGATGAATACGCACAATTATATCGGCGTCACGCAAACTCAGTCACAACTCAGGCCGGGCTAGCAGGACAGCATGAATCAAGAAAGAGTATCCAGAAATCCGGCCTGAAAAAATATACCCATCTCGTACAAGATGTCATCAACACAGGAAAACTCAATAAAAAAGACATTCCCTTAGTCATGTATTGTCTGGGACTTATCAGTGCCAATAGAACTCATCAGAGTCCCGATCAGTTAAATTACCTTAAAATAGCCGAAAGAATTCAACCGGATGATTTTTATGTTCAGATTTGTCTGGCAAACAATTATTTACTGAACAATCAACCGGAAAAAGCGTTAGAGCACTATCATAAATTTCTGGACATGAAATTGTACAATCCTCATCTCTTTTCACTGACATCAGGTGTAAATAAACTATTTGCCAGACACGGTATCAGTATTCCCGAAGGCAAACAATTCAAACAGAGAATTATCGAGAAAACGAAAAATGAGTTGGCTCTTCTGGGGAAAAAAATTCAGAGAATCAATTCCAGACTTCATACAAATTTCGAGTTGAAGATTTAATTTTCCAATCCTTACTACTGATGTTTTATATGGTAGAGCAAAATAGTTCGCGCAAACTCCAGTTTATTCTTTTCTCCCAGAAACAGGCGAACTTCATTATTACTTGATTCCTGATCTCCCAGAAGAGTTAAGTAATGCGTCTCGGCAGGGGTTCCGCGATTTCTCATTATGTATGTACGAAATGTATGTACGAATTACCACATTTTTAATATCTTCAATGTTATATGTCTGAACCTTCTTAAGAGACTCCAGCGAGCTTGAACAAGTCAGCGTTTAATCGGTTAAACACAATTTTTGATTTACCGAAGAAAATCCATAGAAAATAATAAAAACACTTACGGTTACGATTCCAAGTACAATCGGGTTCTTATCGTTTACAAACTATTTCATTTGTTTCTCTGAATTATCATAGAATCATTATATCTTTTTCACCGACAAACCATATATTATTAGCATTGTATCAATGATGTTTTTTAGTAAAAAAAACAATGAAAATCACGGCTCATTAATTATGAATAAAATTTTTCAGAAAATGTATGAATTCAGTGAGAAAGATAATGCTTATATTATCAAACTCTCACTAAACTCATATCTGGATATGTTTAACCGGATCGACAACAATCCAATTAGTAAAAAAGACCTGAATCAAAGCGTTGTCAGTTATATTGAAGATTGTTCGGAAGATATCTCGCTGGATAAAAATATTATACTGGATATCAGAATAAAAAAAGATATTTACTCATCAGACCTTGAAACGCGCGCCCGGCATGGCCTGATGAATTACTTTGAATACATGCAGGAATATCACAAGATGATCATGAAAAAGAAAGTCCGAACATCTCTGCTATTCATTATCCTTTTCATTATTCTTGCGACCCTGTCCTATTCCATTGATTCTTTCGCGATCAATTCGTTCTCTATTGACTCAAAAAGCATAATGTTCAGAACGTTTAAACAGGGAATATCGATCGGTTCATGGGTATTTTTATGGGAGGCGATTGTTGGGATGACCATAAAATATAAACCTTCACGAATATTCTATTTATTCTACAAACGGCTAAAAAATGCCAAAGTTATTTTCCACAACGCATCCCATTATCCCAGGCTATCACAAAACCGCAACCTGTCACTTCCCTTCAATCGGCAAATAAGAAAACGCTGACATTATTCAAACTCCGGCAAGAATATCAGCGATGAATCTTGTCACCAGAAAATCGCAGGAAGCAAATGCTCCGCCGTGATCATGTCCGTTCAGGGAATGACAAGTCACATGATTATGCCCGATCGCTTTCAAGCTGGCAGCCATAAAGGCGTTCTCTTCCGGACGTCCCGGCATATCAAGACCGGATTCCCCGGTCACCAGAAGTATCGGCGGCAAATCAGGTGACAGATAAGACATCGGAGCCAGTTCATCAATCACCGGATAAAATTGAGACGCGGAATATTTCAAATCTTCTTTCACCTTAAAATGCGTGGTCATCTGTCCGCTGATAAAAATCAGTCCGGCAGGAATTAGAGAAGAATAGCTGTATTTTACACCATATTCGGGATTCATGGTAACCAGAGCCGCCAAATAGGCTCCTGCCGACATCCCCCCGATAAAAACTTTTGCAGGACTGAAGTTATATTTATCAAGCTGATTAAAAATCCAGCCAATGGATATCGCGGCATCCTCAATCGCTGCCGTTGCCAGACAAGCCGGACACACCCGGTAACGCATTTCGGCAACCGCGTTGTTCCCGTCATACACGCAGGAAGGACACTCAGTATGGTCGCCGACCATGCCACCGCCATGGAACCAGATAACCAGCGGGGTATCAGTTTTGTACTTCGGACAACTCAGATAACAGCTTTGCAGCGGATTGTTGTCATCAGTAAACGGCAGTGCTTCGTATGTATCGTATAATTCCTGATCAGGTTTGGAATAACCTTCCCATTCCGTATTCATATTCATGTTTCCATTTCTATATGTTATAACTTATGCATTATTGTATACAGTATACAGAGCATACCATAAAGTCAATGGCAACATATCTTATACAATTAATTTTTGTATGATTGAAGCACTTGAAACACCCCGTTTAAAAAGGTTCGGTTGACGGAGAATTGAGTTCTCCGATTGTCGTGCCTTTGGTTTTGACTTTACGCTTAAATACCCTGCCGCCAGATTCCGCATAAAGAATGGAATTGTCTGAACCGCCGAATGCCACTTTGTCGACCGGAAGATGTCCCGGTAACGGTAAAATCGTGTTGTTATGTCCGCGCGAAGAGAAAGTCTGAATTCCCAGTTGAGTTGCCGCATAAAGCCGGTCCTGCGTATCAACGCAGATACCCGTTGCTCCTAGAAGAATGCAGTCATCGGCAATATGGAGATGAGCGTGGGCAAAGCGGTCAGTCAGCGAGCCGTCGGGCTGAATCGCCATCGCATCGATAAAGCGACGGCCGACGGCGGCGATGTACAACAGCCAGCCGTCACTGGACAGAGCCAGACCGGAAATCGGATAGCCAGTATCACCAACCAGCGTTTTGGTTCCATCTTCACGGTTCAGCCAGATTTTATTTTGATCATAAGAATAGCTGCCGACATCAACCGTTGGAATCAGAGGGGTCGGCATAGCGTCATTCGTTGAAGTCCACGGTTCTTCGGGCATGACGATATCGGCAACGCGGGGAGGAAGTCCCAGAGCTTTTACCGGCTGAGTCTGCCAGTCTTGCCACAGGAACCGCATAGCGCGTTCGAATACCGTGATCTCCTGATAACCGGCCCCATGCAAACCGTCCTGAAAAGTCTCAAAAGCAAAGTCGTAACCGGCATGCTTCATGGCGGCTTCAGCGGATAACGCTTCCAGATACCAGTCGCCAGCGGAGTTATGCATATCATCGGTACCGACTATCATGTAGGCACGGATCGGTTTGGTTTCATACTTACGCATCAGGACGGTCATGGAATCACCACCGCGGAACGAAGAAAACGTTGGACTGCTCATATAAACGCGACGGAAGAAGTCATTGCGTTCCCAGGCGGCGTTCCAGGAACAGATTCCACCGGAAGAACAACCACTGATCAGGTGCATGTCAGGCGAGTCAGAAATATTCAACCCGAATTCTTTTTTAATAAAAGGCAGCAGTTCTTCAATGATAAAATTGGCATAATTTGGACCGAGCCCGTCATATTCCTGCGAACGGGTCGAACGCTGTTCACCATCCGGTCTGCTCGGCGGAAAAAATCCGGACTCAACGCCCAGGCCAATACACACCGGCATTGCGCCTTCGTCAATTAAACGTTCAAACGCTTCCGGCGCTACGCCCAGCAGACTGTCCTGCTGTACATACAATGCCGCCGGTTTCGACGGATCGTATTGTGTCGGCACATAGATATGATAACGGTGAGTACTGCCGGGTAAAATTTTCGAACTGGTAAAATTCGGTTCACTATGATAAACCGTGCCTGTCTGGATTTCCATATTCAACTCCTAGAGTAATTGCCTTAATATTCATTTCGAATACTGCTGGATCTTTTTGGTGTCTTTGGTTTTTAACAAGGGCAACATCAGCAGAATTCTGGCTTTTTAAAGTTTCAAATTGTCGGCTGAAATAAAGTCATATTTGTCATCGTTGAATTCACCATCACTTATTACCCATTCGCTACCACAACGGCTGCTGCTAACAATCACAATCCCCCTTTCCGGGCAAAAACCGCACTCTTTATTCGTAATAACTAACAATAAAACACCCGACAAACCCAATCAATATGCTTCGAAGAGTAAAATATTTCAAATTTTTAAAGTGTTGTTTGGCAGGAACAAACCTCGTTTTTTGCATTTATCCTGAGTTTTCCCAAATAACACGTAACAAAGGAAGGCTTTTATTTGTAAATGCAGGAAATTCATTTAAACTAATAAGGAATAATAAACTATCATCCCCCCGGTGGGGATTTACATTCTCGATTTACAGGTGAACAAATGCCAGAAAATAGTACCGTTTCTCAAGATAAAGAACTATTTAATAACTTTAAAATTGATGTTCCGGAATATTATAATTTTGCCAGAGACGTAATTGATGTCCGGGCAGAACAGGACCGCAACCGGATCGCAATGATCTGGGTTGATCAGCAGGGCAATGAAAAGCGTTTAACTTTTCATGATTTCAGCCGTTTATCAAACCAGGCCGCCAATTTGCTATTGAAACACGGAATAAAACAGCGGGACCGGGTATTTCTGATGCTTCCCCGAATTCCAGAATGGTGGATTTTTTCCCTCGCATTGATAAAAATCGGAGCGGTTCAATGTCCGGCACCATGTTTATTGACTTCCCTGGATATTAAACACCGGATTTCTCAAGGCAAGTTCTGCGCGGTAATCACCGACTCGGATAATGTCGCAAAATTTGATGAAGTTTACGAACAATGCCCGTCTCTTAACTTCCGCCTGCTGGTTGACGGGGAACGTGAAAACTGGATCAATTATTCGCGCGAAATATCACGACCGGCCAATTTCTCCCGCCATAAAGTCATGACGCCGTTTCCCGTAAAAACCAAGTCATCTGATCCGATGCTTATTCTATTTACTTCAGGAACAAATAAATATCCCAAAATGGTTCTGCACAATCATGCTTATCCGCTTGGACATCGCATTACAGCCGAATTATGGCACCATCTCGGAGCAAATGATTTGCACTTCACCATTTCCGACACAGGCTGGGGCAAAAATCTCTGGGGCAATTACTTTGGCCAGTGGAACGCCGGAACTTGTGTTTTCATCTATGATATCCGGGGAAAATTCCATCCCAATGAAATATTGCCGCTGCTTGAAAAGTATGAAATAACTTCTTTTTGCGCTCCACCGACGATTTACCGTATGCTCGTGTTAAGCGACCTGAAAAAGTTTGATTTCAGGGATTTGAAATACTGCCTGTCAGCAGGAGAGCCACTGCATATCGAAACCAGCCGCTTGTGGGAAGAAGGAACCGGCATAAAAATTTATGAAGGCTATGGTCAAACAGAAACAGTCTGCATGATCGCCCATTTCCGTCATGTTCCTCAAAAAGCCGGTTCCATGGGCATTGCGGCTCCGGGCTGGGACATAGAAATACATGATGATGAAGGTAAAAAACTCGCCCCCGGCATTGAGGGACGAATTGCAGTTAACCTGGAAAACCAGCCAGTCGGCCTGCTTATGAAATATCTGGATAACGAAGAGGCAAATTCGTCCAGCTTTATCAACGGCTATTATTACACCGGTGATAAAGCGAAATATGATGAAGACGGCTATTTTTGGTTCCTGGGCCGCAGTGACGACATTATAAAAAGCAGTGGTTATCGTATCGGCCCGTTGGAAATCGAAGAAGCCCTGATGACTCATTCTGCGGTTCAGGAAGTTGGCGTTATTGGCGTTCCCGATCCAATCCGCGGCGCCCGTATCAAAGCGTATATTATTCTTAATTCCGATTTTGAAGCAACAGAAAGCCTGGTGAAAGAATTGCAGGAACATACCAAGAAGCAAACCGCGCCGTATAAATATCCTCGCGAGATAGAGTTTGTAAAAACCCTGCCGAAGACTTTAAGCGGAAAAATCAAACGTGACATCCTCCGTAAGCATGCGGCAACCAACGAAATATGCTGGTAAGCAGGAATCTACCATCGAATTAAAGACAACAAACGGGGGGAGATTGTGGTCGTTAAATATTATATTTTATTAATATCGATTTTCGCTGGTTTGGTAATATCACAGGATGTCTCAGCCAGTTGGAAAGATATTCCTCTCGAAACCAGGCTGCGTAAAGCTATGTTGGTGGTAAAAGGAACCGTATGCAGAAAAGAAGTATACAAAAACGGGGAACGATACTTCTTTATCAAAGTTGAAAAAAGATTAAAAAGAGATTCCTATATTGATCGTTTAATAAACCCAGCTGACATTGGTCCCTATATTTATCTTTTTGTAAACTCAAAAGACGGGCTTCGGATTTTTCTGCCTCCTGGGATTACCCCCAGTGACAGCAAATACTTCTCTTTTCCCGAAAAGCTGTCAGGAATATGGATGCTGGGATTAAAAGATAATAAATTTTATGTAAACAATCCCCAGGCCTATACCAATGAAAGTGTGGAAAAGGTGGAGGCTATATTAAAGAAACAAAATCCCCCTAAAAATCAACAGTTTTTCCCAAAAGGATTACTTAGCCCATCTAAAAACCACTGGTATTCAGGTATACTTTCTTCCGCCCAAGAACCCAGCCTTTACCTTGAGGGGCAAAACCCATCAAATGAAAGTTATCGTTTTATCTATCATCACTCTTTGAGTATATGTTCTGAGTTGATTTTTAGATTTGATAAAGTCGATAACGGATATCGCTTTAGCTGCAAAGGGACGAGAAGAACTCGTGGGGCAGGCAGAAATGAGATTTTACTTTTAAATCAGGAAACTTTTTTCTCCGAATCTGAATTAACCCCATTATTTCGTTCTTTAAAACATTTAAAGACGATCAAAGAAAGGATTCATGGATGTGATGGATCTCAATGGATATTCGAATCTGTAAAAAATGGCAAATATATTTTCTTTGACTATTGGTCTCCCACATATAAAACAGAGGAACGAAAGTTAAGTGACGTCGTAAATCTTGGCAATGAATATTTCGATCTTCTGGAACGCGCTCTGGATAAAATTTTGCAGTCCGGAAAATATTCCGGGTCTTTTGCGGGAAAATATGGAGACTCGACAACAAAACTATATTTTATTGATGGCACACTGGTTATTCTGTCTCCTCAAAGTCCTAGAACGAGATTTTTTGTAAAAAAATACAGAAAAGAAGGTGAATTGATTCATTGCTATCTGCCCCAAGACAATGATGAAATTCTCAAGGAAAACTACCAAATCCGGGGAGATAGCTTAATTCAACTTGAAAGTAAAAATCATCAATCCCGCGCATGGAATAAACTGAAAGTGGATATACCCCAAACAAATGGATCAGCAAAATGAAAAACGTGATTAATTATTATGAAAATTTATAAACGATTATTCATATCAATTGTATTTCTTATCCTCATTGTCACCCTTATTCTTTTCGTTTCTCACAAAATAGGAAAAAACAATCTTGAAAAAAAGATAAATTTTGATAATAGCAGCAAAGATGAAATAATTTCCATTCTTTCGGGGCTGGAAAAATACATCTATAAAAATGATAATTTGAATAGGTTGATAAAGGATTATTCAAAAGAAAATACTAACATCGGCAGTCGAGAGTTATACAACATCTTATACGCAAATGAGAAATATGTTGATGTGAAAATTAATCGCTGGATCAAAACTAAGAATTTTGTTGATTCAAACAATCAACCATTCCACATAACATTTCACAAGGAAGTTTCCCGTTGGAAAAGTCGTCCAAAATTTTTAGTAACAATGTGGAGCAACGGCTATAATAAAATCAATGAAGATGGAAAAGGTGATGATGTTGTTGTTTTCGATTCTGTTGTTTTAACTATTGCACAAAATATTGCACCTGTTCCGGACGCTCAAGAGCTTATGGCTCTAATGGGAAAGCCTCTCCCCAGCAATCCGGTCGCCTCTTTTATGGAAGAGTATTTCATGGAAGTTCAATATGCCAAGCGACACCATTTTGAGTCAAAATACTATGGTTTTTCATTTGTTTTTTATAAAAACAAACAGAATTTAACAATATTAACAGAGCTAAGCCTGTATATAAATAATGTAACATACATGGGAAGTATGAAAAACTATAAAATTTATAAAGGAAAGCTCCCATTGGGGTTAAAACGTAATAATACCGCAGAAGAGATTATTCAAAGATTTCATATTTCAAATAAAGATCGATATTCTACATGGATGGATTATCTGGATGAAAAAAATAATTACAAATATACATTTTATTTTCCTGATGGAGAATTAATAAATACCATTACAATTTCTCCGATTAATGAAGGTCCTGCAAATTAGTTTCCTTAAAGAAATGACCACAAAAAGCAACAGCAAAGAAAGATTCCTGATTATGGAAACTGCACTTTCGAGTTTAAAACTACAAAAAATATTTGCTGGCTACCCCCAAGTTAACTACAAATTATTCCAAGCCTGGTCTGAACCAATTGCTTTGGGAGTACGAGCGATGGTCCCAGAAAGGTAATAGTTTCTTGGTTACGTCTTCAACTGTGCAGTCCGATATATTGAATACGGCAAACTTCAGCTCAGGTTTTGACAAGAGCCCTAATCCGAGAATCACGGTATTGTTGTCTGACCACCATATGCCTTGAATAGTGCCGTTTACAGGTGCGGTTGCAATTACCTTACCACTTTCATCGTCAAACACATTGATATTTTCTCCATCACTAAACGCTACTCTTGATGAGTAGGGAGAGATTTCATCAACCACAAATCCAAGACTGTGAAAAATAAATGTCGGATGGTTAATCTGCAGCCTGAAACGTTCGATAACTCCAGTGTCCAAATGAATTTTGGAAACTTTCACATAAGTTGCTTTCGCCAAGTATCCGTGGTAATGCACAGGATCGCCATACATGCCTAACGGTTCATCTACCCCTTTGGAAACAACGAGTATTTCCTTGTTGCCGATCCACTTGAATGACGAAATGAGTGCGTTGTCTTTGATAATATTGAATGATGTAACCTTCCCATCCATTGCGATGATGCGAAAGGTGTTCAACATACGATATGCCAAAAAGGATGAATCGGAAGACCACAAAAGATCGTAGGTGCCTAACCCTGTCTGATAAACTCCTACTTTCTCAAATCCGGTATCGTATACGACTGCGCCTGTTCTCCACACAGTCAATCTTGTCCATCTTTCCTTGGTTCGTGGTGGTTCTGGTCCCGGCATTGGAACATCAGTTGTCTTCTTGAAGGAGAGCACCGCCATACCTTTGCCATCAGGCGACGTAATAGGGGATGAAGGTTCGTATACCGTACATGATACGAGTAGGCATAATAGACCAATCAATAATGCACTTTTTTTCATAATTACCTTTCTCTGAGTTGATGGCTGACACCAAATTGTATTATGGTTCCAGATTCAAATTACATGTGCAACAGTAAAAAAAGTCTTATCCAACTTTTCCAAGATGTAAAAATGTGTAGGTTTAAAACCGCTTTCTCCGCTTTTCAGTTTCCCATTTGTTGTCTTCTGTGTAACTTTTGAAGCTCTTTGTCAAATTTATTTTGATCTATCAATTCAATTTTCCCGTTTTTCCTCAAAATATAGTATTTCCCCTTATCGCCACTCTTATCTACATACAAAGGAAACGGCGTATAGACAAGAGGATCACTTTCTTTTGATTGTTGGGGCTGATGTATAGAAATTCTGTTTTTTTTAGCTTTTTTTCAGTAGCTACAGGGCATTTTATTAAATCATTTATCTCTAAATCCTTAAGCGACTTGGGATACTTTTTATTGTGGTTTTTCCTATAATACCGCATAGATACTTTAATCTGATTCAGATAAGAATAACAAGTCATATTCAGGTATTTTGGATATGGATGCTCTTTTGAACATCCATAACACAATATAGCTAGAACTAAAAAATAAACTGTTTTCATGATAACCTCTGATCTATTTAACCGCTTTCATGAAGAATGTCTTTGCTCCTTCATGTTGGGGCAAATGCGCATAATTATCTATCTCAAACTCAAATACTTTACTTCAATATGGCTCACTAGTCTGTGAATTGCAACTTGCTTTTTTATGAATGGGCATTAAACTATATATTAGTATTTAATCAACTAAGGAACTTCATTTATAGATTAAGCAAGATTTAAGACAATCATAAGTCATTTTTAATAGCGATGGCTTTCAGCATTACCGTTTCTAGTCTAAAACGCCAAATTTTTTGAGAAATGAAACTGAATGTTGGGAGTTGCGCTCGTTTATAATCGATGTATTATAAACGGGCGTATTCTTTCATTTTTTGGCGCATTCATCATATCATTTCTCGGGTATTGGCGTACCTAGACTAGGTGTGATTGAATGCGCCTCTTTTGTGTATTTGATCTTCCGGTACTGCTTTAGCATAAAAAACACCATAACGGGGGAATCATTATGGAAGTGCCAACAAAGTATCAAGTATGTAATAAACCGGAAGAATTCTTTGAAACAGAACAAGGGGTGATGTTTCATGAATTTCTTGAGCTGTATCATGATCGTATCGAAAGCATAAAATATGTTCCATTCGGACCGGAAGAAGGGCTGAAGATAAAAATCAACTGCTTTGGCCCAGAAGCAAGAACCGTCTCCCTAAAGAACGATACGATCACCGACGGTCAATATATCATTGCCCTGACAAAACTTGATCATCCCGTGGAAATTGGCTCCGCCCATTTGTTACTGACCTTGATGGGTTGGGAAGGTCGTCCGATCTATACTCCGGCATTCCGCGACGACATGACCCCAGTTCTCGGTTGTTCGCGTCGTCGCGACCGTTTAGCCGATATTCAGGATTTCTATGACATGACTATCGGGTTAGCCGAAGCTATCGACAAAATCGACTCGGTAATAAAAAGTCAGGCCGTATTTTCCTATCTCTGGAAAAACCTTAATTAACCTTTTTTAGAGAAAAGTGAAAAGTGAAGAGTGTTTGATGGAAGAAGCTTCTCCCATACCCCCTCTCTATATTTTGTGCAGGGATGTATATTGCTCTCTATTTATCAACATTCCCATCCAACCCCATATAAATAAATTTTGGTGCAAACCAAGCACCTCTACTTCAGGATAAATCGATAGAACAAAAGAAATATTACGCCCAGATTAACAAGCACGAAACTAATTAAGCCAAGAACAAGAAGAACTGAAGCACAAATGACCGCACTTGATCCTGTTATTATAGTGTCATCATCCTGGAATTCTCCTTCCACCAGGACTTTTTTCTCAAGTAGACCGATCAATGCATGGAAAATAAAGGTGATATTTCCCAAATCATAAGCCACCAGCAGTAGAAAAAAGATGGCTGCATAAACAATATCATGTTTAAAAAAACTAGTCGCAAGCAACAATAAACAAAATAAAACAAGACTATAGATGCAACACTTCTTAAATATCTTTTTCACCCTTTTCAATTCAAGGATAGCATTCTTATTTACAAGAGGTTGTTTTTTGGCTTCTATAGCCTGTTGCTGTTTTTGAAATGCTTCTAAATCAAGCTCTCTGATTCTATCCCATTTGGCGTCACTGATTTTCCGAAGATACAAAACATCCATCTTTCTTAACACCGAGATCATTAAAAGTTTTGATGCTAAGGTTTCCGAGTCAGATGTATCATTATAAGCTGATTTTTTTAATTTCACAGCAACAAATAAAAACATCACATAGATAAAAACAGCCATTCCAAGCCCGAAATAAAGTGTAATATCCTTTTCATTGCTGGAACGATGAGAAGAATAAGAACTGAAAACACTCAAAAGCATCAATATGAAAAAAACGGTAGACAGGCAAACTCCCCACAAAAAGGCCTGCTTCCCAGCATCCATCATTGCCCATAAGAAATATTGCTCAGGATTGACGCCATGAGCTTTTAGTATTTTTTTCTCTTTTTCTGAAAACATATTGAATTTACAAAATTCCCCGATTAAAATTCTAATTACACTTTATATTTGCAGTATAATATACATGCTGCAACATTTCAACAGCAAAAGCGATATCCAAGCCCAAGAAGCCAAGAAAGGGTCATCCATTAAGCAGAGAGGGGGTCAGACCTGTACATTGATACATTTTTACACAAAACGCCAAAACAGATTTGACACAGTACAAATATTAGCTTATCATAAGAAAAACGGGAGACAAGAATTATCATGCCAAGGCCAATACGGGTTGAGTTTCCAAATGCATATTACCATGTCATAAATCGCGGCAATAGAAAAGAACAGATCTTTATAACTGACCGCGACTACGAATTATTTCTCGAAAAACTTGTTGAGTATACAGATTTATATGAAGTCGAGATTCATACTTACTGCTTGATGCCTAATCACTTTCACCTGCAGCTAAGGACCAGGCACGCTAATTTGGGAAAGTTTATGCAATCTTTCCTTACCTCATATACGCTGGTGATAAATCACAAATATCAAAAATCAGGACATCTTTTTCAGGGAAGATACAAGGCACAGCTGGTGGAAAACGAAAAGTATAAAAATAAATTGTCACGCTATATTCACCTGAATCCAGTTAAGGTACGTTCGATGGCTGAAATGCCGTCTGATGAAAAAAAGAAATACTTGCGGAACTTCAAATGGTCAAGTTTTCGTATGTTTATCGGATTGGAAAATAAGCCGGAATGGTTGACACGAAGTCACATTTTATCCAGTTGGGGAAAAACTGCTGCCGAAAAGATGCATAAGTATCGAACATATGTTGAAGAAGGTATTGCGTCAGATAATTCCGGTGAATTACAAACAGAGCTTCAGGAAATTATTGGCTCTGATTCATTTAAAGACAAAATAATTAAAAAATTTCTTATTAAAGATACATCTGATATTGATAAAACGGAACAACCCGTGCTGTTCAAGATCAACACGTTATCATTAAATAAAGTCATTGATTTCGTTACAGAAAATTTGAATCATGATATCGATGAAAAACTAAAACGTAAAATTACAATCTACATAGCGTTCGTATATTGCAAAAAGAACTATTCTTTGAAGGATATTGCAGCAAAGTTTGAACTGTCAGTCAGCGGACTAAGGATGGTCGCACGTAGATTTAAAACACTATTAGAAAAGAACAAAGAATTACACACGACTGTTGGAGTATTAAATGAAAAACTGGAAGAAAAATATATCAATGTACAGGTCTGACCCTGGCTCTGAGACCCTGGCCCCGCTGACCCCAAATTCTTCAGGCTGCAAGTAAAAAAGAAACAGAGGATATTTATTATGGTAGTGTTTAATAAAAAAAAAATATTGATATACACTATAATTTTTATATTATTAATAATAATACAAATAATTCTGCTTTTTGTAATGAGTGAAGATCAAAAATTTATTCGTAATAGCCATATAATAAATTATATCGTTCAAAAGGTACAAGATTTCTATGAAAAAGAAGGGGAATTTCCAAAATCATTGTCATTATTAGGAATGCCTAATGAGTATTTATATACAGCATGGGGAGATAAAATTCAATTTGAATCTCAAAAGAATGGTTTTTTTCTAAAATACATTAGTAATGATCAAAAAATCGTAAGAAAGTATTCTTTAGAAAACTTAGATTCAACCGGCAAATTCATTGTGACATGCGAAATAGAAGAAAAATAGTGAATGCGAGTTCAATTAAGGTAGTATAAATCGGATACACGGAGTGGTGCCGTGTATCGAAAAATTAGTTAAAATATATTGGTTAGTAATTGGTTATGAATTTTACGCAAAAGTCCTACGGTACAAAATTTGATTTTTATAATATGAAAAATCAAAAATTGATATTTTCAATTAAACGAACATGATTCAGGAGAAATTTATGTATATCGGGGGAGTGATTTGTTTGCCGACCAGGTACAGCCCTCCCGATCGCCCGTAAAATAGCCGTAAGCAACAAAAATAAAATACTCCGAATGTCCGCCATCGCCGCCGTCGGCATGTTAGGCGACGCCAGCGACATCCTCTGGCACACCAAACTCAGCAAATCCTCCGACCTGGCTTGAGCCCATCTCCACCTCTCAACTTTATTTCTTCATTTTTTTACTTGGGCTTTTGGAAAATTTCTGCTGAACCGCTGGAGTTTTATTAAATCCATGTTATATTGGATTGTTACCTTAAGAAGCTTTAAGTGGATTTAAACCAGTTTCGAAGCAGTATTCGCCACTTGAACTTTTTGCTGCTTGATATAATGTAGATTAATCTTTCGCTTCGAAGCATAATTTTAGATACGGAACCAGCAGGAGAATATGAGTCAGGAAGTTGATGACGTAAAACCGGATGTTGTCTATGACGAGGACAAAATCCAGACACTAAGTTCACTTGAACATATTCGTCGCCGTCCGGGCATGTATATCGGCCGGATGGGCAACGGTTCACACCCTGACGACGGCATCTACATTCTTCTCAAGGAAATCATTGACAACAGTATCGATGAATTCATCATGGGCGCAGGCCGCCGTATCGACGTCACTTTCAACGAAAACGAAGTTATCGTACGCGACTACGGCCGAGGTATTCCACTTGGCAAACTGGTCGAATGCGTATCCATCATCAACACCGGTGGGAAGTATAACGACGATGTGTTCCAGTTTTCCGTAGGTCTTAACGGGGTGGGCACCAAGGCGGTAAACGCGCTTTCGAATAAATTTGTTGTACGCTCCACTCGCGATGGCAAGTACCACGAAGCCGAATTCAGTTGCGGCGAACTGCTGCGGGAAGACACCGGTAAAAGCGAAGAAAAGAATGGTACACAGGTTACGTTCGTGCCGGACAGTAATCTATTCCCGAAATATGAATACCAGATGGAATACATTGAGAAACGGCTGTGGATGTATGCCTACCTTAACAGCGGACTTTCCATTTACCTGAACGGCGTACGCTACTATTCCCGCGACGGGCTTAAGGATCTGATTTCCAACGAAGTCGAAGACGAAGGTCTTTACGATATTATTCACTTTCGCGACAAGACAATTGAATTCGCGTTCTGCCATACCCGCAACTACGGCGAAAATTATTTTTCATTTGTAAACGGTCAGTACACCAACGACGGCGGAACCCACCTTTCGGCGTTCCGCGAAGGAATTTTGAAAGGAATCAACGAATTCGCAGGAAAGAACTACCAGGCTGCCGACGTGCGCGACGGTATTGTCGGCGCGGTCGGAATCAAGTTGAGAGAGCCGATATTTGAATCGCAGACCAAAAACAAGCTGGGTAATACCGATATCCGCGGCTGGATTGTTAACGCGGTACGTCAGGTAGTGGTCGATCACATGCACCGCAACTTGGAAGAAGCCGAAGAAATCCTGAATAAAGTTAACCAGAACGAAAAACTGCGTAAGCAGATTCAGGCGGTTAAGAAGCAGTCGCGCGAAAAAGCCAAAAGAATGAGCTTGAAGATTCCGAAACTGAAAGACTGCAAATTTCATATGGGTGACAACTCCAAGCGGGGCGAAGAAACCATGATTTTCCTGACAGAGGGTCAGTCTGCCGCCGGGTCAATGGTGAGTTGTCGCGATGTATACACCCAGGCGATTTTCTCCCTGAAAGGAAAACCGCTGAATGTTTTCGGCGAAAAATTCGAAAAGCTATACAAGAATGAAGAGCTTTATTATATTATGCAGACATTGAATATTGAAGACGATATCGAGAATCTGCGTTATAACAAAATCGTGATCGCGACAGACTCGGATGTTGACGGCCTGCATATCAGAAACCTGCTGCTGACTTTCTTCCTATCCTTTTTTGAGCGTCTGGTGCTATCAGGACATGTGTTTATCCTGGAAACGCCGCTGTTCAGGGTAAGGAATAAAAAAGAAACAATTTACTGTTACGATGATATAGAACGCGATACCGCGCTTCAAAAGCTTGGCGGCATCAACCGCGGCGTTGAAATAACCCGATTCAAAGGGCTCGGAGAAATCTCCCCGGATGAGTTCGGACAGTTTATCGGAGAAGATATCCGGCTGGTTCAAGTCACTCTTGACCATATGCGTAATGTACCGGACATGTTGGAATTTTACATGGGTAAAAATACCCCGGATCGTAAAAGCCATATTATGGCAAACCTCGTATAATATTTAAGAATTAAGAATTAAGAATTAAGAATTTAAAAAAATCTTAACAAAAAAATAAATGGCTGAAGATAACGACAAAATTGATTCACAGGAACCAGAGGACATTCATGAGGACGCCGCTCATACAGAGAACGGCGAAATCATAGAACCGGAAGCTCTTGGCGAAGGTGAAGTTGAAGCAAAAGCGGAATCAGGAAGCAACTCTTTCCTGAAACGGCTGATGGACGAAAACTTCATTGAATACGCATCATATGTGATCAAGGAACGCGCCATTCCGGATGTCGACGACGGCTTAAAACCGGTACAGCGCCGTATCCTCTGGTCGATGTTCCGTATGCATGACGGCAAATTCCATAAAGTCGCCAATGTTATCGGTCATACCATGCAGTACCATCCGCACGGAGACGCCTCAATCGGCGGCGCGCTGGTGGTTTTGGCCAACAAAGAATACTTTATCGAAAAACAGGGAAACTTTGGTAATATCTTTACCGGTGACGAAGCATCGGCAGCACGTTATATCGAGTGCCGGTTGTCGCCGCTGGGAAGCGAGGTCCTGTATAACAATGATATTACTGAATTTATCGATTCATACGACGGACGTAATAAGGAGCCGGTTGTTCTGCCGGTAAAAATTCCTTCATTACTGATGATCGGCTGCGAAGGTATCGCGGTGGGTATGTCCACCAAGATCATGCCGCATAACTTCAACGAACTGCTTAACGCCCAGATTGCCTGCATTAAAAAGGAGCCGTTTGCGGTATATCCGGACTTTCTTCAGGGTGGCATGATGGATGTTTCCGAATATGACGAGGGCAACGGTAAAGTTATTGTCCGCGCCAAAATCGATATTGTCGGGCGTAAACTGGTGATCCGGGAAATTCCGGCAACTACTACAACCGAGAGCCTGATCAGTTCCATCGAACGCGCCGAGGAAAAGGGTAAGATCAAGATTGCCCAGATCAACGACTATACCGCGGAAGATGTGGAAATTGAAATCACGCCAACCCGCGGGTACGATCCGCAAAAAGCGCTTCAGGCTCTGTACGCATATACAGACTGCTCGGTATCAATCTCCGTAAACATGATGGTGATCAAGGAAAACCAGCCGACCCAGATGACGGTTCCGGAAGTAATCAGGCGCAACACCGACAAACTGCTTGAATATTTGAAACGCGAACTTGAAATCGAACTGGCCAAGCTGGAAGACCTGTTCCACAATAAAACCCTGGCGCAAATCTTTATTGAAAACCGTATCTACAAACGTATTGAAGAGTGCGATTCCAATGAATTGGTATTCAAGGAAATTTATAAAGGACTGGAGCCATTCCGTGACATGCTCAAGCGTGATGTGGTCGACGAGGATATCGAGAGACTGCTGGCAATTCCAATCCGCCGTATTTCCCTGTTCGACATTAACAAGAACCGTAAGGATATCGAAGCCATTCTTGAAGATATCAAACGGGTCAAAAAGAATTTGAAGCATCTTAAAGAATTTGCCATAAATTACCTTGAAGATTTGCTGAAAAAATATGGACATCTTTATCCACGCCGCACGATAATCGACGAATTCGACCAAATCGACCGCCGCGCCGCCGCCCTTAACAATATCAAAGTAGGCTGGGATCGCAAGAATTGTTATATCGGTACCGGCGTAAAGAGCGACGACATGGTAACCTGTAACGAATTCGACCACCTGTTTTGTCTGGAACGCAGCGGTAAATACAAGGTTATTAACATTCCGGATAAGATGTTCATAGGCAGGCTTTACGATTTCCGTAAATATGACAAGGATCTCGAATTCGGCGTAATTTACAGCGACCGGAAATCCGGTAAAAGTTATATTAAGCGTTGTCGAGTTGATAAATTCATCACTGACCGTGACTATAATATTTGTCCCGATGGCTGCCGTCTGGAATTGTTTACTCCAAGAACCGATGCGATTTATCAGCTGACTTTCGATACCCGGTTCAAGGATAAAAAGACCCGTGAAATCAATTTGATGGAATATCCGGAGCGCAGCGCACGCGCACGTGGTGTTCTTCTGGATGCCAAAAAACTGATGAAAGTCACTCATGTCCGCTACCTCACGGAAGAAGAAAATGGGGCATTTTCACAACCAGATCAGTCGGAAGGTGATGATGACGATAATGACTCAAACGGCAACGGAAGCGCAAAAGAATCCGTAAAAACAACGGAAAAATCAAATCAAAACCCGGAAGAAGAAACTTCTATCGACCGCAAAGCAGAGAATAAGGTTGAAAAATCGCAGGATAAAGTCGAAAAAAAGAAATCTGAACCGGTTAAAAAAGAATCCGAAAAGAAAGATATTAAACCTGTTAAAGAAACGAAGGTAAAGCCGGAAGAGAGCCAAGCGGTTAAAGAAACAAAAGATACAGAGGAAAAAGCCGAACTGATTAAACAGGCTAAGGTAAAAAAGCCGGTCATTGAAGAAAAAATTCAGGAAAAGAAACCGGAACCGGAAATAAAGGTAAAAGAGCCTGAGAAAAAAGTAGAGACAGCTAAAGAAGAACCTGTCAAGGAACTAAAAAACGCTCCGGTAAAAGAGCTGAGCAAGACCGAGCCCAAAGCGGCACCAGTTAGACCGGAACCGGTAAAAGAAGAAAATGCGGCCAAACTGGATGTTAATCCGATTGTCGATTCAATAACAGAAAACGCTGAAACTCCAGCGAAAAAAACTGCAGAAAAACCACAAGAAAACGAAAAGAAAAATAAAGACGACGATGACGATTGGGGAATTGTCCAACCTGAGTTTGGATTTTAACGACAATGAATGCCGACATAATCACAGCTGAAATAGCGTTGTACAAAAACCGAATTCGGGAAATCAGTGATTTCATTTACAACCATCCCGAACTGGGATATGAAGAAATTCAGGCTGCGGAACTTCAGCGGAAATTTCTACAGGATAATGGTCTTGAAATTTCTATTCCCTGCGACTCCCTGCCAACTTCATTTGACGCGACAACCGGAAACGGTTCTCCGCATATTGCTATTCTTTCTGAATACGATGCCCTGCCGCAAATCGGTCATGCCTGCGGTCACAACCTGATCATGTCATCAGCTCTGGCCGCCGGGATTGCCGTAAAGAATATAATGGAAAAATTCAACCTTCCGGGAACGCTGCATATCATCGGCACTCCCGGAGAAGAGGCCAAAGGCGGCAAAGTCATAATGATTGATCAAGGAGTATTCGACGGAATTGACTGCGCCTTAATCTGTCATCCGTATTCCGCCACCCTGCCCGATCAGGGAATGCTGGCAGTATCGCGGTTTGATATTGATTTTTACGGTGAATCAGCCCATGCCGCAACGGCTCCGCATGACGGAAAAAATGCCCTTGACGCAATGACGCTGTTTTTTAACGGCATCAATGCCTGGCGCCAGCACATTAAGCCAAACAGCAGAGTTCATGGGGTTATTAAAGAAGGCGGCAATATGCCTAATATCATCCCTGACCATACCTCAGCATTCTTCTATGTACGCTCAACGGAAATGAAGACCCAGGAGGAAATGGAAACGCGATTTGCAAAGATCGCGGAAGGCGCGGCAATGATGACCGATACCGTCAGCAAAGTTGTGAAGCAGCCCAATGCCTATCTACCGGAAGTCGTCAACAAACCGCTCAACCGCTATTTTACATCTCACGCGGCAGAGTTCGGGCTTGAGGTTGCAGAAGAAAACCCACAGGGACTGATTTCTTCGGACTTTGGAAATGTCTCTAGTATTCTTCCCGGTGCAAACTGGTTTATCAAAGTTACGAAAGATAATTCGGCCCTGCATACAGAAGCATTTAAACAGGCAGTATGCACCGATTATGCTTTTGACCAGACCATGAAAATTGCCGCAATCATGGCATCAACCGCCATAGAAACACTTGAGAATTCCAACTTTCTACAACAGATAAAAGAAGCCTTCGCCAACCGATAAGCAAAGCACTTGAATTTTCTCGGAACTTGTATATAATAGTAATATATATTTCTATGTTAACTTAATAATACAATAGAGTTATGAATTGAAATCATTACGGAAAATTATCAATACGCCAAAAACAATACCTATAATGTGGCTATTGGCATGCTCCCTTATGATTCTAAGCAACATTGGATTTGTCTTTAGCTGGTGGTCTGATATTATGTGGTTTCTTGTAGAAATACCCAACAAAACTCCTATCGACATGCCTAAGTATCCCGGGGAAAAAATCTGGCATGCATCAAAGGGATTAGGCGCATTATGCAATGTTATTTTTTTCAGCCTTATTGGATTGTTCTGGATAAGACAATTACTTAAAGTCCGCAAAAAACAACCAACTCCCCAAAAACAAACATATGCAACGCTTAAAGACAACGATTGTTGACAAAAGGGGCTAATGACTGCCGGAAAAGTAGGTGCCTGTTTTGATAAAACCGGCACACCGCGCATCAGCGCGGCATAATAAATCTAAAATTAAAAGAAATATCATTGCCGCTGGTGCGGCGGGCGTTTTCATCGAAAATCGCCCCTACTAAAGAAAAACATGAAACGAGATTCAGAGACAATTCGATTCTATCGCAAAAGACTTCCACATTGGGAAGTCACCGGTGGCTTGTACTTTGTTACAATACGACAATCAGGTACAATACCACAAAGAGGAATAGAAAAACTACAAGCGTTGAAGGCGTCTCTGTCAAACAATGCCAATGCTGCCAGTATAGAACGTCAACGAAAAATCTTTTTGATGTTGGAGACATTACTGGATGGAAACGATTCAGGAAATCTCTGCGAACAACCATATTTCGAAACAATTAAAGATGCAATAGAATATCGACATAAGGCAAAGAAATGGCATATGATCGAATATGTTGTTATGCCTAATCATGTTCACATGTTTTTCAAGAGCCATAGCCGGGATTTAGTTACTCTTCTTAAAGATTTCAAACGTTGGACAACAACCAAGTTTGCTCAAATTGATGATTTCAATAATGTGAAATGGCAACGAGAATGGTTTGACCATTGGTCAAGAACTCCTGAAGAAGACAATAAAATCATCAAATACATAAGAAATAATCCACAAAAAGCCAATCTGGTTACTGACTATAAAAAATGGGCATATGGTAGCTGGACACCGGAAAAGTAGTGCCTGTTTTGATAAAACCGGCACAGCGCGCATCAACGCGGCAGTTTATACATGAAAATTTAAAACGATCATACTGCCGCTGGTGCGGCGGGCGTTTTCATCGAAAATCGCCCCTACTTAGGAAGGAACCGGTAAACAACGAAAGCGACGCAGAAGCGTTGAGTGTTAGTACGCTGTCAATCGTACTTACCTGCCGCTGGTGCGGCGGGCGTTTTCATCAAAAATCGCCCCTACTTAAATCACCAGACTTTTTTTAGCTTTTCGTACGCTTCCAGAATAATCGCTTCGGTATCTTCCCAGCCAATACATCCGTCAGTAATAGAAATTTCCGGATCGATTGGTTTACAATTAATCGACTGGCTGCCTTCTTTAATATGACTCTCAATCATCACACCCATAATGCTGTCTTCGCCTGCACATATCTGATCAATTACATCGTGCATGACATCAAGCTGGCGTTTCGGCTGTTTGCGTGAATTGGCATGGCTACAGTCAATCATGATATTCGGAGTAAGGCCCGCCTTACGCATAATTTCTCTCGTAAAAGCGATATGTTCGGAGGCATAGTTCGCTTCGGTATTTCCTCCGCGAAGTACAATATGGCAGTATTTATTCCCTTTGGACCTGAAAATTCCAACTTTTCCATCGTCGGTAATACCAACAAAAGCATGTTTTGACGCGGAAGACGTGATGGCGTTCACCGCCACATGCACACTGCCGTCCGTCGCGTTTTTAAATCCGATCGGCATAGACAGTCCACTGGTCAGCTGACGGTGCGTCTGCGACTCTGTAGTACGAGCCCCGATCGCGGTCCAGACAATCAGGTCAGCAATATACTGAGGAATAATCGGTTCAAGAATCTCGGTTGCCATCGGCAAACCCATTTTCACCAGTTCAAGGAAAATTTTACGAGACAGGCGAAGTCCCTTTTCTATATCATAGGTTCCATTCAGGTCAGGATCATACATCATGCCCTTCCAGCCAATTGTGGTACGCGGCTTTTCAAAATATGCCCGCATAACCAGAAAAATACGGTCGCCGACTTTCTCCTGTAATTTCAGCAGTCGTTGCGCGTATTCATAGGCCGACCCTTCATTATGAATCGAACATGGTCCGGTAATCACGACCAGGGACTTTTCTTTACGATCCATTACCCGCCGAATGCGGTTACGATGGCTCACAACCTGTTCCATCATGCTTTCGTCAGCTGGAAACAGGGCCTTTATTTCTTCAGGAGAGCTCAATGGCGTGATGCTCTCAATATTTACATTGTTACTTTGTATCATTTTTAAGTTATAAGTTTCAAGTTTTAAGTTATTAAAGTTTTAAAGACAACCTCTAAAAATCCGTTTTTCAGCTTCCACAGCACAATGCGTGAAGTTTAAAGCGGCAATAATGCCAACTGTCGTATGGACTAATATAATTTGTTTCTGATTATACACAACCATGTATTGAAAATTAATTCAACAGGCTGTACATTTCATATAATATATTGAATAAAATTCATCATAATAAACAAAATTTAAATATAATACGAATGGAAATCAAACCGGATAGCGTAGGAATCGTCCAATCACAGGATTTCACCTTCGGACAAAACGAAGATGATTTGCTGTCGCTTGACTGTGGTCGCAAACTCGGACCAGTCACACTAAGATACGAGACCTACGGAAAACTGAATTCTACCTGCAGCAACGCGGTACTACTGCTGCACGCGCTTTCCGGCGACGCTCATGCCGCCGGATATCATTCTGAAGACGACACAAAACCGGGCTGGTGGGATGAGATGATCGGCCCCGGCAAAGCTTTTGACACCAATAAATACTTTATCGTCTGCAGTAATGTGATCGGCGGCTGCTCCGGCTCAACCGGTCCACGCTCAATCAACCCGGAAACCGGTAAGCCTTATGCTCTGGATTTCCCCGTAATCACTGTCGGAGACATGGTTCGGGCTCAACACCGGTTAATGAAACACCTCGATATTAAAAGATGGCTGGCGGTAACCGGCGGTTCCATGGGTGGCATGCAGGCTCTGCAGTGGGCCGTAGACTATCCCGAGGCTGTAGGCGGTGTAATCGCGATCGCGACAACGTCGAAGATTTCTCCTCAAAGTATTGCTTTCAACTGGGTCGGACGCGAAGCAATCCGCAATGATCCAAACTGGAACGACGGAAATTACGATGACAATATCCCCAAACAGGGGCTTGCCACCGCACGCATGCTCGCGCATATAACCTATCTCAGTGATCAGTCGATGCTGAATAAATTCGGACGCAATCTGCAAAAATCCGATAAGTATTCATTTGATTTCGATTATGATTTCGCGGTAGAAAGCTACTTGCAATATCAGGGCCGACGTTTTGTAGAGCGTTTCGACGCCAACAGTTATCTGTACATCACCCGGGCTATCGACTATTTCGACCTGAGCGATGAAAGCGGTTCCTTGACGGAAGCGTTTAAAAATGTACAATCCCAGTTTATGGTAGTGTCGTTCTCCAGCGACTGGCTGTTTCCGCCGTATCAGTCGGAACATATTGTGAAAGCCCTGGTGGAAAACGGCACCAGCGTCACCTCCTGCACCATTGAGTCGAGTTATGGACACGACGCGTTTCTGCTGGAGATTGAAGCACTTGGCAGTCTGGTCAGCGATTTTCTCGGCAACCTCATGAAGGAGGCCGCCAATGAATAAATTACGCCAGGAACTGTTTGACACACGCAAGGACCTAGCAGTCATCGCCGACCGAATTCCGGAAGGCGTCAAAATTCTTGACCTGGGCTGCGGCAACGGTATCTTGCTGAAACTGCTGTCAGAAGAAAAAAATGTAAATGGTCTTGGAGTTGAGGTTTCACAGAATAAAATCATCGAATGCGTCGGAAACGGCGTTCCCGTGATACACGCGGACCTGAACACAAAATTGCCATTCAAAGATCATTCCTTTGACTATGTCTTGCTCAGCCAGACTTTGCAGGCCGTGGACCGTCCCGACTTGCTGCTGCAGGAAATGATCCGCATCGGCGAACGTATTATCATCAGTTTTATTAACTTTGGATTCTATAAAGCACGTTTTCAGCTACTGTTCCATGGCCGTATGCCGGTGACAGAAACACTTCCAAGCACCTGGTACAATACGGAGAACATCCATCTTGCAACAATTCTGGACTTCCGCAATCTCTGCATAAAACAGGGACTTCGCATCGTTAAGGAAATACCAATTGGACAGTCTTCCAATTTCTTCGCGAAACTGAACCCGAATTTGTTCGCACCCACCTGCGTATTTGTCCTGGAAAAGGCATAAAAAAATCGTGTAATTTAAAGTGGTACTCGAAATCACACGAAAATCGATAGAAAAAAATCTTTTCACTGCTTCCATAAGGAGTCTCAGCGACTGGAGCTTGAAGCGGTATGGAAGATACAACGTATCTTCTCGAGGTGCAGGACTTACGTCCTGCTAGCGGCGATTGCCGAAGATACGCAACAGAAACAGGAAAAAGTTAATAAAGTCCAGATAAAGCTCCAAGGCACCCAGGACCGCATACTTGCCCTTGCTTTCCTCATCCATGGCAATGTAACTCAGCTTTTTGAGTTTCTGAGTATCATAAGCAGTAAGTCCAGCAAAGATAATGACTCCGGCAAAGGAGATGATCATCTGAAGTCCGGAACTTTGGAGAAACCAGTTTACAACAGAAGCGATGATGATTCCAAACAACGCATACAAACAGAAATTCCCTATTGCGCCAAGGTCCTTCTTTGTAATATAACCGGTTATGCTCATACCGGTAAAACCACCGGCTGCAATAACAAATGTACTGGCTACCGAGGCTCCGGTATATGCCAGCAGAATCACCGACAATGTGACACCATTAAGTACCGAATAGGCTATAAATCCGGCGGTAGCTGTCGCCGCCGACATCTTTTCGATTGCCCTTGTCAGCCAGATGACAAGCCCAAATTCTACGACAACCATAATCAAAAACATTAACTTGTTGGCAACGAAAGTAGCGACAAGACTTTCACTGGAACTTACCAGAAATGCAATAAAAGCCGTCAGAACCAGCCCAATCGTCATAAGCATATAAACCCGGCTCATAAAACCATATGTTGCCTGAGCCCCCGCCCTGGAACTTACCGATTGATAACCTCTGCTATAATCTCTCTGCATAGTTTTCCTCTCTAATCGTAATTTTAAATATAACACTACATTAGGATAAACCATTTATTCGTAACTTTCAATAGTCTTAATAAAAACATTAACATAATTCGAATAACGGTATTGACATCAACTGTACTATACTGTATAATACAGTCACAAACAGTAACAAAAAGGCGCAATTTAATGATTGATACCGTTTCAAAACACGAAGAATTGTATGATCACTTATGGGAAGAGCTTATTAAACTCTCTCCCGGAGAGAAGTTTCTTTCCATTCGTGAAATCATGAAACGATATTCGGTCAGTCAGCTGATCGCGGACAAGACTCTGGCGCGCTTCCGTTCGGACGGTTATCTGACCGCCCTGCCCGGTAAAGGGCTTTATGCTTCGGAACGCGTCAAACGCCTGGATCCGTCCATGCCGCCATCCTACATGCTGGCGGTACCGCAATGGATTTCGACTGACATTGACACCCTGGAAGCAACTGTGGAAAAACTGAAACCGCAATACGCCGGCACCCGGCTGATTGTGCATAAGTTTGACGTTTCAAACAATATTCCGCCTTACCTTCCACTGCTGGAAGAAAATGTGGCTGGACTAATTATTCTTCCCGCTTCCAACTTATTTCAATACAATGACATAAAACGACTACAGTCATTTTCCTGTCCGGTCGTTGTTTTAGGACGCCGAAAAGAAGCCATGGGCTGTTTGACTGTAGGAGCCGATGATGTTTTTGCCGGAAATCTCGCGGCACATCATCTGATTGAAAACGGTCATCGTAGAATCGCCATACTGATTTCCGAACCCCATAACGAAATAATCATGGACCGCGTTAAAGCCGTTGCCGATTATGCCGAACTGCGTAGTGCTGAAATACAATATATCGACTGTGATGTGAAAAGCGGTGAACATGCCAGCGATAAGACGTATCATAAATTTGCCGAATATATTCGCAAAGGGTTTGATTTTACCGGGCTCATCGGAGTAAGCGGTGAATCAATCCAGGGAGCCATCAATGTTTGCCTGAACAACGGCATCAAAATACCGGAAGACCTCAGCATTGTCGCAATCGGCGCGGAAAACCTGTCAGCAACATTTCATCCCCAAATTGACGCAATCGCGGTTGATTATACCGCCCAAGTGGATAAGGCGGTCAGTATGCTTGATGATCTGGTGAACGGTCAAACTCATCATTGCAGCAATATCGACATACGTCCATATATTATAGAACGTGAATCAGTAAGGAAACTTAATAATTCATAACCCAAAAAAAAGAGAGAAAGAGAACATGAAAAGAAAGAGCAAATTCACACTTATTGAGCTTCTCGTCGTAATCGCAATCATCGCTATTCTCGCAGCCATGCTGTTGCCGGCACTAAGCAAAGCCCGTAATACCGCCAAACAAATATCCTGTACCAATAACCAGAAGCAGATTGGACTTCTATGCGCATCTTACTTCTCAAGTTTTGATGACTATTATCCCTATAAGGATACCGGCAACAACTCAGTTAAATCGATATATAATCTGGTGCTGGTAAAAAGCAACAACAACAATACAAATCTGGAGAAACTATTCTATTGTCCTGAAGACATCAACCAGAAAGTTGGAAAATTCTCATCCGGCTACATATCATACGGTTACAACTACAACAATCTATTAAAGAGTAAAATAAATCAAATCAAAAAACCATCGTACATGACCAATATTATGGATTCGGCACTCGGTCCATCATCATTAATCGCTCCCGGACGCAGAGGCTATTACCTGGCCTATGATAGTGATCACGAGTCTCAAAGCTTGGCTTTTACCCGGCATTGTAGCAATAAAATCTGCAATGTCCTGTTTATGGATGGTCATGCAGAAAGTCTCAGAACCAGCAGTTATAAAAATCTCTACACTGCCAATTTTCTCTATTCGCGCTGGTTCAATAATAACAGATGGACCAAAAACGGCAATAGCCGGTAATGACTCTCTGTGAATGAGGACGAAAAAAACTAACGAAAATATGCTATCGGCTGAATATAAACTTATACCACAAAGCATCATGCAGCCAAACAGGTTCTCCCAGAAGAATAAAAACACGAAAAGGATATTTCCACATGCTGAAAAGAATATCGTTCATACTGATTTTTACCATTATTACGTGCCGGGTTATGGCAGAATCGGCTTTGAGATTGACTCCATCAACCTGCAAAGACATCTCAAAAGTCGCCGATCTCTGGATAAGCACAGCCAATGTAACCAGTACCGACCTTGGAAAGGTTTCATGCAAAGACTCGTTTTCCGGTAAGATTCTCCGGGTACTGGTAAAAGGCAACAGACCGCAGGGATACTTTGCCAATTACAAGTTTTCCGTGAAAACCGCAGGGAAATACAAATTGTATGGAGGATTGATCCATCAGAGGAAAGCACATGGTTCCACCATGGAATTTCGATTTGACAAAGGAGAATGGCAAAAAATCGTCCCGATTAAAGGACCTCGCTCCAGCTGGGGAGTATCCCAGTCAATTAACTGGGAACCTTTGGGAACATTCTATCTTACCACTGGAGAACATAGGCTGGATTTTCGTGCACTTAAACCGGCGGCGCTCGGTAAGTGGAGCGTCATGTGTGACGGCATCATCGGTTTCGACGTTAAGAAAAAAGTAGCTATTTCTGATTTGATCTCGCTGAATGATATCAAACCGGGCAACGTCGCTCGGTTTCAGTTCCAGTCAAGCGGCAACTCCATGATTAAAGCTGAACTTAAACTTGCGAATTCTTTTATCACCAGCGAAAGCCTTTCTGTTGTTCCGGGGAAAAATCAGTTTAATATAACTCTCCCTGTTTATCTCGGCGGCAATGAATACACCGTTGGATTGTATCCGGTTTTCGGCGGAGACGAGCCTCTGGCGAAATACAATTTTTCCATTGCTTCTCCTGCACCTCGGAAAACACCTACGATTATAAAAACAGCGAAAGTAACGGATAACTCTTTTGACGCCACCCTGAAAAGCGAGGCAAACGAGGAGAAGAGAGTTATTCTTGCTTTCCTGTTCATCGCCAACAAACTATATCATGTCGATATCATTACTGTCCCTGCCGGAAGAAAATCAATCTCAGGCAAATTCAGCAAAGGGTTCGTAAAGGTAGCAGCAGGGCGCGACTGCACGATTAAATTCATGGGATGTCCTGGTGCTCCAGATAACGAAATTCCAGTCAATCATAAGTTTGCAGGAAAATCCACGCCACTCCCCAAGCCGATGAACTACGGTGTATTTACAGATTACAACTCAGTAACTCATCCCTGGTTCATCAATCACCGCTGGCAGTATATTTTCGACGGTAAACCTTATTTCCCGGTCGGCGGCATGTGGTGTCCAAACACCCTGATCAGCCCGGGAACAACAACAAAAGGAATAAAGGCACGTCTCGCCCATGATTTAAAAACGTTGCAAAATATCAAAAAACACGGAATCGACGATGTTTACCTCAATATGTCACATGTTGCCCCCATCTGGGTACGCCAATATTTTCTGGACATGCTGGAACGTGAAAATATCTATTACGGTTATCAACTCGGCGGCGGCAAAGGGAATATCCCGTCATTTTTCATTACCTGGGATCGAAAAAATGCTCGCAGGAATTGGAAAGGACTGATCCACGGAAAATATGCAAATGGTAAGATTGAAGCTGAACTCCCCAAAACCTATAAAGTCCGCGGGCTGCTTATCATTCCTGAAACAAATAACCCCTCCAAAAGCTTTATGCTTTCTTTTGTCGATAAAGAAGGCAAGGACAATCGGCACGGCATCATCGACCTGGAAACGGTTGCCGACTATGAAAAAACACGTAAAGTAGCGGTTAAGGCAAAACTGCCGCTGCTGAACAACAGCAAGGTCATTATTATTCCTGAACTTGACTCCAGAATGCATCATGCCGATTTATGGAACGATCAGGCCCGAGCGGACCTGTTAAAGAGGCTTTCATGGATCAAAGATATTCAGTGGGGTCCACATCTACGCTGTTTCGTTGATATCGCGAAAAATGAGACCAATATGCTCAACGGAACGGAAAACCTGCGACAGTACACCCCGGAAATAAACCGTGATTTTGCAAAATGGCTCAAACGTAAATACACAACGTTAGCAAAACTTCGCAATGCCTGGAAAGTAGCGGTTGAAAACTTCGAGACCGCATCACGCCTGATTCCGTTGCGCCTGAATGACAAGTTATTACTATTAGACCCCCAATCGGGCAACATTTTGCCAACCAATTTAAAGACCTCATTGGCATGGCTGGACTACAATGAGATGATTCGGGTAACTTATGCAGAATATTTGGATAATCTGACAATTGATGTTAAACGTATGGTAAATGTGCCAATTGTTATCAAAAGTGTTGGAGTTGCCGGTTCTCAGACCCACATGAGCCGAAAATACCTCGGCTGGGACGGCACCGGGTATGAAATCTATGGCGATCAAGGCTTTCCACCTCAGACTGGCGGCGGAGCTTCCCGAGCCGAAGCGGAAGCATCATCTCATACTATGTGGAAAGTCGGTACAGAATTAGGAAACAGCGCCCAGGTCGGCAATCGCAATGTAAAATTCTTTAAGGATGAAAAGGCCATCCAAACGATGGCACGAGAGCTGTCGCTTTCCGGCGTCAACGGATTCTACTTTTTTGGCTTTGACCTGGAACCCAGCCGTATGTGGAAGAATCATAACTATGATGATTTTCCGCAAGGCCTGCAGTGGGTAAGCAAAGTCGATAAAAAATATTCCGATGGCAAAAAGAAAGCATCCCCATCATCATTTTCTTTCCCGATGTCATGTTGTTACTGGTGGTGGACAACCAGAAATAAGGCGGTATATGGCTATGAGGCCAACACGATCAAGCAATCAGTCAGACTTCATGGCGACGAATGGGTATCTAATACCGATGTACTGCCCGAGAAATTCAACCGGGTTGTGATCAATTGTCCGTATCCTCCATTCTCCATCAAATACGCGCCGGAGATCAACCGGGTCATCCAAGAAAATCGAAAGGTGATTTATATGGGAGAAAGAACCGACCTCGGATCAATCTCAAAACTGGACAAGTATTTCACAAAGTCGAAAATCAAATTCAAAGACGGCTCAACTGCACAGGTTTTAAGAAAACTTCCAGGCGTAAAAGTTCTTGCCTCCAAGCACGGCAAGCCGTGGGCAATCAGGCACGGCAACCTGATGATTGTTTCCAGAACCCCGGTAAAATATAACAAGGCCGGATTCAAATACCTGGATAAAGCCTGGATCGACAGATATTAATAAATCAAGCCTTCAAGTACACCGATGATCTCATCACTGAGACATCGGTTGTCTTTCTGGCGGAAAATCGCTTCGCCATCGCCGATCTCGCCTTCGACGTGACCGTCACCATATAGAAAATTCTCATAGTCGACATGGTTCATCTTTCCATTACGGACCCCGTCGCCGACAATCGCGGTCGCGGCCGTAACATGCCGGTCGGTCAGGATATATACCCCGTCAAACGTATTCAGCAACGAGGAGAAATTCGCTCCTTTCGCCATATTGCCATAGTCGCTGACAATAAAATAACTGATGTCTTTCTCCAACTGCTCGATTGTTGTCGGACAAATATAAGAAGCCGGGGTGTAAAGATATTTTTCCCGTACCAGAATATTCATCGCGCCCAGCTGGCTGCTGCCGTCAATCGAACTACCGTTGTATCCCTCATAGCGAACCGGCAGCGGATCTCCGTTGTAGTCCGGGTCATACGGATAATATTTGTCAAAATCGGTAATGTACATCCGCAAGGTTAAACCGATCTGTTTCAGATTGGAAGCACAGCTAATGCGTTTTGCCCGTTCTTTTGCACTGTTAAGTGCCGGCAGCAACATAGCGGCCAGAATCGCGATAATAGCAATCACCACAAGGAGCTCGATGAGCGTGAAAATCTTACAATAATTTACTTCTTTTCCTTTCACTGCATATACCTCTTTTACAGCCGCCAAATTACATGCGGCGCACTATATATTAATAACCTGTTACAACAAAAATGTCAAGATTGTCCATTGCGATTCCTGTTAAGATTGTATATGGGTCCAATCAAATTGGATTATCCAATAAACAAATAAGTATATTTCTTTGCGGTATATATTGACAATTGGCTTATCTTTTATTATAATAAAACTAAACAACAAAGAAAAACATGGTATAGTACATGCAGCAAAAAGAGTTGACCTACAAAAGCATTGAGCACGAAATATTGCATCGAATACGCTCAGGAGTTTATCGTCCGGGAGAAAAACTACCTCCGGAACGCCAGTTAGAGAAAGAATTCTCCGCCAGCCGCATTACCATAGCTAAAGGCTTATCCAATTTAACTGCCTCCGGCTATATCACTCGTACCCGCGGCCGTGGCTCATTCGTATGTGACCGGCTGCCGTCTGATCCAGAACGCAACACCAAACCGGCAAATTCCAAAGGTATCATTAAATACATCAGTCCGCCGGGAAGTACCGATAACCCGGTTACGGTCAGCAACGGAATTCTGGAGGCAATGCACGGAATCCTTACTCCAGCAGGATATCATGTTGGAATTGATTTTTTCAGTACAGTTGAACAGCAGCTCGAAATACTGAATAGCTACACCGATCCAATCAATGAGGGTTTTGTCCTCTGGCCTTCACTCGACCCGCGAGTCACCATGATGCTGCACAAAATGCAAAAAGCCGGATTTCCTTTTGTTCTGGTTGATGTGTATTTACCAGAGGTAAAGTGTGACTATATCATATCCGACAATACGATCGGTGCTGAAACCATGATTAATTATTTAGTTGACTGCGGACATCACAATATCTGTTATTTCACCGCAACCCCCGACCGGGTCAGCCTGTCGGAACGTATGTCCGGCGTGATCTCTGCTCTCAGCAAACACGGACTTCCGATCACCGCCAATACAGTAAATGTAATTCCATGCAGTGATAAAGTAGTCAACAGCTATCGGAGCTCACAAAATACAGACTACCTGAAAACTCGACTGGAAGAAATGTTAAAGTCACCAACTCCACCGACCGCGATTTTCTGCAGTAACGACTGGATTGCCATGACCGTATATTCTCTATTAGAAGAAATGGACGTAAAGGTGCCAGAACAGATTTCCCTGGCAGGCTACGACAATATCGACGCCTCCCAGTATTTCCGGGTACCACTGACCACGGTGTCACAAAACTTTTTCGAAATGGGACAAATGGCGGCACGAGTATTGATTAACCGCGTCAAAAATCACAACTCTCCAGCCAACATGAAACTCCAGCAGCGTATTGAGCCCGAATTGATCATTAGAGATTCAATAAAAAAATTTATATAAGAAATACAACGGAAGAAGAAAAAACGGAAACTAATTTAGGGAGAAAAGACAATGAAAACAAGCAAGAAATTCACACTCATCGAACTCCTCGTAGTAATAGCGATCATCGCTATTCTGGCGGCCTTGCTGCTACCGGCGTTAAATCACGCTAGAGATCGAGCAAAACTTACCGCCTGCATAAATAACCTGAAGCAAATAGGATTATGTTTTGGAATGTATTCGGCTGACGCCACCAGGGCAACTCTGGAATGTTCGTCATCTGTATCCCAGGCAAACCGCGGCGGCGAATCATGGGCCGGACTTGGAATTCTTTATAAAAGCCAAACAGGTATAAACCCCCGCATTTTTTATTGTCCCTGTGAAACAAAATACAAATATGACTCTTATTCAAGCAATTGGATAACTGTTACTTCTGGTGCGATAAATGTATCCTACTATACACCGCGTGGTGATTCCAGTGCCACCAACTCTTCTGATTCCAATAAAGATCCCCAGATACTGATGAAAAACAATATTCCCTATTTAATGCTTTTTAAGCTTGATCCGGGACATGTTCTATGCGGAGAAAATTATGTTTACACGCCTGGAGCCAGCAGTGTCGGAACCTATGGCAATCACTCAAGAGCAGGTACCCTGCTTTACGCGGACGGCCATGCTCAATCCCTGAACCGTCAGGAAATAGTTCAGAAAAAGACCGAGTACGGTGGTGATGTCCGTTGGCACTTTTCACCATTCAATACAACGTCAAAAACATTTCGCTGATAATAACAAACTATTAGCCTGTAGATGCAACTGACAGCATGAAAGCCGCATTACGAATCTAGTAATAATTATGATATATAGAATGATAGCAGAATCCGGTTGTTTTGTTATCTGATCCTGGTAGTCAAAAAATATATTAATAAAGGTACTCAAAAAAATGTCCGTAAATAAAATTATCGCCTGCACCATTATCACGCTTTTAACCGCGGGAATGGTTAATGCCGCCAATATCGCAGGTATTCCTCTTGATAAAATGCTGATCAAACCAGACAGCAAAACAGAATTGATCATTTCTCTCAAAGACTCGGGAAATCTTAAAATGATTAACTGTCTCATCTGCGATTACTCTGGGAAAAAAGTCGCAAAGAGCAAGTTGGCGATACAAAACGGAAAAATAATTCTTTCAGTCAAGTTGCCTGTCGGCTATTACGAAGCAACATTCCCGGAATTGTCAAACCGGACAATCGGATTAATGGTACAGGATAAATCAACCGGCACCCCTGATATGTTCTGGGGAATTGATGCCGCTTATTCGTGGTTTCCCCAGGGAGCAACTGAACTCAGTCGTATGAAATATTTGAAGGATGCGGGAATCAGTATCGTACGCGAAAGGCTGAGCTGGAAAGGGATATACAGCGAACCGGCAATAAACTGGAACAAAGGTCAGGCCCATCGTTATCTCGGAGTAAGGCAGCGCCTCTCATCCAGTGGTCTTCAGATTCTCGACTGCTTTCATGATGCCCCCGAAGCCTCCGGAGCTCAAAGCAAAAGTAAATCCTGCCGCCGTTATCCTGCAAATCTCAACGTGATGGTAAAATCCTGGGAACAGATATTTCCTGAATTATCGAAACATGTTGGCGAAATTGAGGCATGGAATGAACCGGACGGCGGTTCCGGCAAAGGACCGGCAGCGGGTTATGTACCACTGGTCAAAGCACTGGCATACGCCCGAAAAGCCAGCAATGCGCCCACTAAAATTATCGGAGGAGTATTCTCCGAACTTGCTCTGGAAGGATATAAATACAACAGCGGAGACAACCGGATGGTTGATGTAATTGACGGTGTCAGTTACCACACCTATAACGATCCGATGAAAGTAGAATCAGATGTAACCTGGTTCCGGAACTTTCTAAAAAAACACGGCAGGGAAGGCCTTCCGGTTCTTATTACCGAGGCGGGATATCCGTACAACACAAGCTCCGGAGAACGCCCGAAAATGAACAAAGCCGTCAGGATTGCCTTGTGCTGTACAATGCGTGCCATTGAAGCCCGGGCGTGTGGTGTTACTCAGTATTTCTCATTTATTGGACAATTCTATCCGGAAGGAGTCAATAATTTTTCGATGATTGATAAGCTGGGGTCCGCACAACGTTCCCTTGCCGCCTATTGTACAGCAGCACTGCATCTGCGCGGAATGAAATATATAGGAGACCTGAAAATTCGCGATAAACGGGTAACTCGTGCCAGAGTCTTTGCCGGCAACGAAAAGGTTATTGCCGTAGTTTATACCGGCACATATAATCCCAGAGCAGAAGTCAATTTAAGCATACCTTTTACGGCGGCGAAAGGTATTGACTGGAGACAGATCCAGGGAAGAGGATTCCGTACATTAAAGATTCCGGATGGATTATGCTATCTTGAAATGGACGCAAAACGTGTAAAGCATAATTTCAATCAATACATCACAACCAATACAACAGCGATGAAGCTTTACAAACGCAGTTTGAAGAAATATCCGCCGACAACAGTATCTCCGCTGGTTCTGCAACCCGGATTCATTCAGGACGAACTGGCATACGGCATGAAGCGTTCGTCAGGATATTATGTAAAGGATGACAAAGCGGACAACTTCCATTTAAAACCCGTTCTGTTCAATCTTTCTAAAACAAATCAGGTAGCGACCGTAAAGATTGAACTTCCCGCGAATGTCGAATTGAAAACAAAAAATGCATCCATAAAACTTGATTTAACTCCCCAAAGCATCTATGCGCTTAACTATGTATTAGATCTAACCAAAACATACAAGAATAACTATGGAGCAAACATCAAAATAGTTTGCCTGGACGCGAAAGGAAAAGCCGTTGAATGGCTCAATATTCCGCTGCTGAAAATCAATAATACGAAAAAAAGTTACGAGGTAAGATATTTCTCATCAAGATGGCCGTCACGGAGCGACTGGGCTAAAATCAGCAAGATTGAGTTAAAGCAGGCAGGAGCAGGAAATTCCACTGATGTCTACAATGTGAAAGCTAAATTTATGTGGAATGAAAAAGGACTATTCTTCAGGTATCTGGTTCACGACTCAATACATATCAATGAAGAAACTCCATCCAACATGTGGAGACAGGATTCTATACAATTCGGCATGAGCCTTGGTTTCTGTAAGGACAACCGCAATGTTCAATATGAATACGGTATTGCCAGACAGAAAAAACGTTCCAACTGGTATTGCTGGATTTGTGGCATTCACAAAAAAAATCCGCTGAAAATGGATCCGAATTCAAAGCTTCGCACTTTCCGCGATGAATCTCACAAGAATACCCTTTACGAAGGCATGATTTCCTGGAATGATTTTCCTCCATTCAAAGCAGCTCCGGGAAAAACATTCGCGTTTACCTTCTGCGCCAACAATAACAATGGAGATATCAGAAGAGAATGTCTGGAATGGACTCCGGGAATTGCAACCGGAGCCAAAGAAAGCGCCCTGTTTGGAAAGTTCATCTTGAAAAAGTAATCTATTTATAATAAAATTATATATAAAACAAGTATAAAACATTAAAAACAATAGGAGAAAGAAAATGAAAAAGAAAACACGTTTTACACTCATCGAACTCCTCGTAGTAATAGCGATTATCGCCATACTGGCGGCCATGCTGTTGCCGGCATTAAGCAAGGCGAGAAACAAGGCTTATGAAGCCAGCTGTAAGTCAAATTTCAAACAGATCAATTACGGCATGGCCGGATACACTGATGACAACGATGATTACCGTATGGTAAACTGGATAACAGGAGATGGTGTAAACAAATGCTGGAACAATGCCTTAATTGCCTTGGGATATTTACAGAATAAACAGATATTTAAATGCAGTGCTTATCCGACTTTTGATAAAGGTAATTGGGGCTCTGCTCCCACCAAGTACGTTGATTATAATAATGTTGGCGTCGCCATTAATTTTAAACGTCACTGGGATGGAATTTTAACGAATTCTTCTTACGGCAAATATCGCATTAATTTAAAAATAACTTCCGAAAAGAATCCATCGAAGTATCTGATGGTCGGGGAAAGCAACAGCTCATTTTATATGTATAATTACGATGCTTCAGACCCCTACGGGAAAAACCGTCCGGCATGGCGTCATAATAAAGGCGCAGTCATTTTGTATTGCGATGGACACGTCGGCTGGTTGAAGACGGTCCAGATCACTTCGTCCATTATGCCTTACTATATGAACCACTATTAATTCACTACATATTTTTACACAAAAAGCAAAGGTTAAGTAATGAAATTTAAAATCACAATGGTCCTTTTTCTTTTTCTTGTACAACAGATGTCCGTAATGGCAGATATTACCTTGGAAGTGGATTGCAACTCAAAAGACGGCATCATAAAACAGGGGCTCGTTGGAGCATCTCAAGGAGGAAATGCATTCAGTTACCTTAACAATAAAATTGTTAATGGCTTAAAAGGACTTCCCCTGAAAACAGTCAGACTGGAAATGCTCACCGGAGCCCTCGGCTACAAACTGTATAATCCTAAAACCAAACAGTGGAACTGGACGGTGCTTGACAAGGAGATCGATAGAATACAGAAGTCCGGAGCGAAAGTTGTGATCAATTTTTTCGGGACACCGACATTTATGAGTTCCAATCCCAAAGCAAAAGTTCCGATTTTCGCGCCTCCGGTTGACTTCAAGGCCTATGCTGATTATTGTGCTGAAATTGTCCGCCATGTGAACATTGATAAGAAATATGGAATCAAATACTGGGAATTCTGGAACGAACCGTCAGGAAATTATTTCTGGTCGGCATGGCGCAAAAAGGATAAAGGCGGATTCTTTAAACTTTACGCAAAAGTCGCTAAAGCCATTAAAGCGGTTGATCCGTCAATTCTGGTCGGCGGCATTGCTGATAACGCCTATTACCAGGAGCACTATGCCACTTTCTTTGAGTTTGCCAAAACAGAAGGCGTTCCTATCGATTTTCTTACAATTCACTGGTATGGCGAATGGAATAAAAAAGGAATAAATAATGTTCAATGGTATAACGATTTTGCGACGAAACTCGAAAATACCTATAAAAAGTTTTTCGGCAAAGAAGTTCCTATTTTTTACTCGGAATGGAACCTTCCGGCCGAATCAAAAAATAAATATTCCGCAGAACAGATTGCGGCATTCGCAGGAACTGCATTATACTGGATGCAGACAAATCCATATGTGAAAGCTGCCATGCTTTTCAGGGTTCAACATTATAAAGATCCTTACAGCAGTCTTCTGGATAAAAAATATAAACCGATTATGCTCTGGAACGTCATGAAAATGTTTTCCATGCTGCCGAAAGAAAGCGTCCAGACTTCGTCCGACAATTCCGACACCAAACTGCTGGCAGCGACAAATGGCTCAGTCACTGGTATTATGATCAGCAGATATGCTTTCGAAGATGATTGCGCGGCGTTGACGATCAATGGACTGGAAGCCAACAAAAAATATCAGGCTTCAGTATATAATTTAAATTCCTTAGTAAAAAACGGTAAACTTCTGCCTGTCGTTGAACAGACTGTTTCCGCGGACCAAACCGGCAAACTGGAAATGAGGTTTACGCTGGAAAAATTCTCTTGTGTCTACGTTGCTCTAAATACTTCAAATACTTTCATTACAAAGAATACATTGAGCGTAAAAAACTGGAAGGGAATGTCTTCCGGGAAGATGTCTATTACTGCCGACAAAGAAACAAACAGCGCTAAATTCACGGTTAATTTCCCCAAAAATATAAAAGACCGCTGGGCATATCCTTCAATGAAAATTAATCGAGCAGACAGTGGAGCATCTAAACTCACATTCGAAATGAAACTGGTAACGAATCCCAAACAGGAGAAATACAGGAACACTCTTGTAATGCTTCAGCCTGTGGATAAAAAGATCAAACACATTTGGAAATCCTACCATCTTTCAAATTCCAGCGATTTTCAGACAATAACGATAGATCTCAAAAAGACTCCCGCATATCACAAAACAGTCAGTATTGGACTTAATTTCGTAAAAGCCAACACCGCGACTTTTTACATTCGAAACGTCAAGTTCATAAAATAATTACCGGAAATTTTCTCTGCATTCTGTAACCGGGTAACATTACATCACAGGAGCGGCAAGGTCGATTTTCGGCGAAACTCGACCTACCGCACTTTCACAAGACAAGCTGTTTCAAAAACAAATTGACCGATTCCCCACTTTTATTATTTGAACTTCATGTTGCCAAAACTACCCGGTTGATGGTTATCGCCAAACGTAACAGGGTACTGCATTATTCCCTCGTTCTGTGTTCTGGTTCTGACTAAAAGCAAACCAATTTTCTGACCTTTGACAGGTGGCTTCATGTTTAGTTTTCTCCACGGAATCGCTATTTCAATGTTCCATGAATCTTTATTTATCATGGCGCCGATCTCAGGATTGATTTCATAGCGTTTTTCCCCGTTATCTGAGGCGGAATCATAAATGACTCCGGATGGATTCATTATGATTTGATAATATGATTTTTTATCATTGTTTGAATCAATAAAGATTTCCACAGAATCATCTGTCCAAACCGGCCCATCATGTTTTTTAACGTTATTTCTGATTTCTTTTATATTCGGTTCAAAACATTTAAAGGCAGCATAAAGGTTGCTTTTGTCATAAGTCAGGCTGGCTAATGTTTTGACAGATGCCGTTTTCCCATACTTCGTAAAAAACGGTATGACTTTTCCGTTTTCTTCCCAAGCCCTGTCATCAAGCTTTCCATCAATTCGAGGCTTTCCTTTCGCATAAACGGCTTCCGCAGCCGGCTGCATCGTACGAACAATCAGTTGTCTGGTATTTAATTCTATTTTTTTATCCAGTTCATTTTCTACATGGAATTCGATTTCGCAAACTGCCGGTATATTCGCTTCTTTTCCAGACAAAGCTTCAAAACGTAATATTTTTTCTTTCCCCGGTTTAATAACTCCCCTCACATTTCCAGGGTTCGTTTCCCATATGAATTGAGGCGTTTTCCAGGTCAGGTTATACTTCAGTTCTTTTTTGAACGTATTTTTTAATGGCAAAGAAAAAAACAGGGCTCCGTTGGAGGATTTTTCTTTATCCAGTGAAAAACTGATACTCTCAAAGAATGCTGCATTTTTGACTATTGTTTGAAGTTTTTTCTCCGTCATGACATCTTCCGAGTGGATTCCATCCAGCGACAGGTTGGCTATAACCGGCCCCTCGTCTGTCATTGTGATCCAGGCAACTTCGTCAAATTCGCCAAATGACGCCCCACGCAAACGACCTACATTGCCACCTCCGCCCGTTGTCGCAAAAACAATATACTTCTTACCATTCCTTACATATTTGGTATATTGATGAACATGCCCGGCAAAAACGGTATAGTCCCGATTTTTCAAAGCCTTTTCAATTTTTTTGAACCCCGTGTTGGGAGTCGCGGATTCTTTATCGTAAATCCATAACGGCTGATGCATGAAAATACATGTCCAATGAACATTAGGATGTTCCTTCAGGGTTTTCCGAGCCCATGCGATCTGTTTATCACTTAGGTGAGGAGAAGCATCAGAACCATTGTATGCATAATTCAATGTCTCCTGGGTATTCAGGCACATAAACAGGACATTCCTGTATATGAAGCAATAATAACTGCGCCCATAAAGTTTATCCCATAACTCGGCCGATTCTTTATTGGAGATATCATGATTGCCTGATACGTAGAAAAAAGGCATGTTGAATTTTTTTACATAAGCATTAAGTTCCCGCCATTCCCTCTTAAGTTTTTCGGTATCTTTTGTCTGTCCCGGAATCAAGTCGCCAACGCACATTACAAATTCCGGCATAAGCAAATTTATTTTTTCAACCGCTTCCGGGAAAACACCTCTGCGACACCCTCCGGTCCTGTCGGAAACGATAGCAAACTGAAAATTGTCGGTGTTGTTATAAAAATTCAGATTAGTCCATGGCTTGGGTTTGCTCTTTACACTGTACGCTGTATCGGGATTCTCCCTGCCGCCCAACATAAATATCGTTAATATGCAGATAGTTAATATTAACATACAGCCAGATAATAATGCTGAAATCGTTGAATACTTCCGGTTATTTACCCTTCTCATAAAATTGTTACCTCCAGAAAAATCCGACATGTTTCCGGACTGCTCTTATTGAATTTTCTCAATGTTTTTATACTCCCGGCAAAGCCGTATTTGAGCGTTATGGAGCAGATCCGGCGACTGTCTTTATTTGGGTCGCTTATGGGTGATTTCCGTTTTCGGAGTATCAATTGTAAATATCTGAGTGAATTTCGGATCGCCGCCCCTGGTCCAGAACAACCTGTTTTTATAGAAGTTGATCTTACGAACACGCTCAAGCATCACGGCTCCATAGCCCCAGCGATGCAGACGGTCCAGCGGAGACATCATGCAGTTCCTGATGGTATTGTTACACACCTCAACATTACTCGCTCCCATCAACGCCAGCCAGGCTTGTCCGGTGTTAAATATCTTATTGTTTTCGATAAGAATATTTCCGGCACTTTCCGGCGCGCCGGCGGTAAAGCCGGGAATGATCGACCCGATCGTAATTTCTCCGAAACAGGGACCGTAACCATGATTGTCATTTTTAAATGTGTTGTTCCTGATAATGACATCATGCAATGTTGCCGCCTGCCCCCAGGAGTTGGTGTCAGCCGTAAAAAGAAGTCCGCCGTTTGACAAGTTTTCAAAGTGACAATTTTCAACCAGCACGCCCCTGCACTGTGAAAGAAGACCGCGTCCCCGGATATTCTTGCATACCACTCTTCTTGCAATGTATTTTGGAATCATATCCACAATGCAGAATACATGAGTGCCTATCGCGATTTTTCCCGGAAGTTTTTTCGAAAGTTTGATTCTATACTGCTTGCTCGAAGTCAGGAATTCGACTTTATCTATCTTCGGAGTACATAACGGAACAAGCTCTTTTTTGTCCACGAATTCCAGCGTCTGCCCTTCTTTTAACGGGAAAGGATATAAATAGTTGGCATCATGACGCGATGCGATAATAGTATCCCGGTCTTCGATTTTTTCTATATTGATATATTGCGCAAGGGTATTGTTGCCATCATCCCCGGAAGAAATAAAACGGCAGTCCTCTAATTTCACGGTTCCGGAAGCATGAGAAAAATGTGACGCGTCGGCATTCGAAGAGATCAACCTCTTTGAACCGTTTGGAGGCTCGACACTACATTTCCGCAAAGTGATATTATGGCTGGCGTCAGCATGAAATCCCATGCCGGTACAACTATTGATCGTAACATACTCACAGAGAATTTCATTGCAATATTCAAACCGGAAAGCATCCGCGCTGTACATGCGATGTTTGACTCCAACGAGGCCGCGATCAGGAAAATAATTTTTCTTATCGTTAAAAAATACACGTAATGTCTGATCAGCAATTTTTTTCGTTTTGCTCATCCCCCCATGCCTATGAGCATATTCACCGTACTGTTTAACAGTCGCGACACCATGAGTTTTAGAATCGTATACATCAATAGCAATTACCGGAATATTGCCGTCAACCGGAAACTCAGGAAGAAACTTAAGATCAATATACTCATTGGTACGGCCCACTATACGAGCCGTTGAAGAAGCACACCTGAAATAATCCACTGAAAAACCTTTCAGGACAACATTTTTACAATGTTGAAAGCGAAACATGCCCAAATCAACATCCATAAAGAAAAAATGTACATGAGGAGCCTCAATCGTTATTCCATCGAGATTTTTAAATGTCGCATGAGACCTGAACACTTCATTATGGGAAGGCGAAGAACTCTTCTTTTTAAGCTCTTCTCCATACCAGTGAATATCTCCGGGTTCAAATACGATCCGGGCTTTTCCGCCATACGAATTGACTGCTTCGACAAGTTTCAGCATTGCCGGCCCCTGGTCGGCAGGCATTACTCCTTTTTTCTGCGCGGCGCGTGTTTCTGCCGGAGTAGTTGATTTTACTCCATAGTCTTTCGCCAGAAAAACACGTTCTTTAACTGGAGTCCGGGCTGTTGCTATCTCACTCGAAAAGAGCACAGCCATGATTGCAAAAGAATAATTGAAAAATGTAAATTTCATGGGATCAACTTCCATATTATGGTTATAAGTTGGTTGATTAGAATTTTGTTTTCTTTGATTTTCAAGTATCGAATTCATTCAAGCCAATCAAGTTTCTCATGGTGTTTAAAGACATATTTCCTCATTGTTCAGAAACAGGCTTTATCACCCCGGGATATTAATTCGTAAGGCTGGCGTTGCCGTCAAAGTCCCACATGGTATTTTCCGAATCCCAGTCCCAGGAAGACACATCAGGAGCAAATGACTGGCCGCCGATCGTATCTTCAAAATCAATCGTTCTGGCACTACCGTCCAGCAGCGAATAGTTGGTTCGCGGAAGAGGGCCGCTTTCATGCCAGGAACCGTAACTTCCCACCTTCTCCGCATTGCTGGGAGTATAGTCAACTCTGCCAAGAAATGCTTTTGAATTCGCCCTGGTACAGAACAGCCCGATTGCTTTGCTTGGATGCCTGCTCTGGGTGATCTTAGTAGCATCGGTAGTTGTCCCCCACCAGCCCCGCCAGCCCTGCCAGCCGGCACCAGTGCTGAAGGCCGAAGCAAAATAACTTTTTCGAAAACCGTCATCACCGGCGGCAACTACTGTTACATCAGCAGAACAAGTCCATATTTTTCCATAATACTGAGACTGATTTGTCCTAGATATCCACCAGTCTTCCTGAACGTCAACAGGCATTGACGGACGTCCATCATAACCGGCAAGTTGATCGTCATACGAAACCTGGTTATACCGGGCCGGGAAATAATCTTTATTATCTCCTACATACATTATCAGTCCCAGTCCCAGCTGCTTCAAGTTCGCAACACAGTTAATTGATTTTGCCTTATTGCGAACACTGTTTAATGCAGGTAGCAGCAGACTGGCAAGAATTGCTATGATCGCTATCACCACCAGAAGCTCAATCAACGAAAACAGATACTTTACTTTTCTCATTCCTAATCCCCTTCTTTTTTTGACTATACCAAAACTCTCACTACTTTCTATTATATTATATTCCAAAAGCAAAAACAATTTTGAAAATTACCAAAAAATATTTCAAAATTGCCAAAAATACAATTGTCTGGTGCTTGAAAAGCAAAAAAATTATTTGTATATTGCTATTATTCAAATAAACGGACAGCAGGAAAACGGATATGATTGACGGCAATCCCAATATGTTAAAAAAGCTTATTCCTGCTGAAACAAAACAAATCTTCCTGCCACTTTATCTACGCCATCCGGCATGTATCAAACTGATTAACAGCGATCTTATTTTCTGCGGAATAACAGAGGCGACGAAAGGATTTCTGCTGGAAGATATTCCGGAACTTTATTCCATTTTTTTTACAATAAGCGGAAAAGGACTGGTTCAGGTCGGCAACAAAGAATATGTATGCGACACCGGTTCGGTCTTCTTTTCCGTCCCAGGAAAACAGCGCTGCTACTTTCAAACCGGTGATGAAGTATGGCGCTATATCTGGTTTCACCCTAAAATTGGTGAATACTGGCATTTCCTGAGTAATCAGGACATCATTGTCGGCAAATTTGATGATGTTCAATTTCTCGAAACCGCAATGCGCGGATTTATTTCGGAAGTAATTTCATCCGATAAAATGTTTGAGATCGATTCATCGCAACGCTGGCGCTATGTCGATGCCCCGAATGTTTTTGAATCAGCTCATTCATTTGATATTCGTTATACCAGCCTGGAAAGACAGTCTCTCGACCTGGCTCTGGCCTATAGCACATTGATCCTGAAATATCTGGAAAGAGAGTTGAGAAAACTAGTCTTGATTGATGTAAAAAGTGAACATCTGGCAGATTTCGAAAGGCTATGGAATTACATTCGCCATCATATATCTTCTGAGTGGTCCCTCGACACGCTTGCCGGACGTATGAATATGTCGAAAAGTTCCTTCATTCGTCATACCAAAAAGCTTTACGGCAAGTCGCCCGGCAATATCATACAGACTCTGCGGCTTGAACACGCATGTGAACTGCTTGCCGAAACAGATTACACTGTAAGTAATATCGCGGCATATTCCGGCTATATAAGCACTGCTACATTCATTGCCTTATTTAAAAAACGCTTCGGAAAAACACCCCGTGAACAGCGTAATGCCTTTCGGATAAAAGGTTTTCATATTCCGCAATAGTAGAATTCCTTAGCGCAGTTGAGTCATCGCCATGTTTTCACGGATACGGGCCGCGCAGCCGTGGAGCATGGTCATTATACCAGTCGCACGAGGCTTGTCGGTGCGCGATAACGGCGCATAGCAGCCCAGCGATGCTACCACTTCGTGACTCTCGGTAAAAACCGGCACCGCCATGGCGAAATAACTGCCATGGTGGTCTGAACATCCTCCGGCAGAGCGAATTTTTTTCAGCTCTTTTTCCAATCCGGTACGGGTTTCGCCGCACTCGGGCCATTCAGCTTCGGTCGGAAGTCCGTTTGTATTCAGAAACGAATCAAGCTGATCCTTTGAGAACCATGCCAGAATTGCCCGCGTCGTGCGCATGCTGTAAAAATCAGCGTTCGCTCCCCACTCCGGATTAACCAACCGGTCGTCGGAGGTCTGGCAACGGAGTAATTCCGTACGACGCCCCTGACGAATTGCCGTCAGCAGTACACTTTCCCCGAGCTCATCCACCGTATGACGAATCACCGGTTCCGCTATCTCACGCAAATGACGGTAAATTCCCTCAGAACGGAACAGCAGCCGGCAACGCTCGCCCTCTTCATAACGTCCATGTCCTGAACGCCGGACATAGCCGCACTCTTCCAGAGTCCGCAGTAAATTATGCGCTGTCACTGGCAGAATTCCAGTCGATTTTGAAATATCCGACAGCGTAAGATACTTATTATCCAGCGACTGCTCCACCAGCAATTCCAGTATCGACAGTGCCTTTTTTACCGATTTTACCGTTTGATATGCCATTTTCTTTCCTTTTTTTTCGGCTTCGCCGACCAACGTTCCGCCGTTGGATCACGTCCGGCAAGGTGCCGGTGCCAGGTAATGGCGTTAATTTGGTCGAAACAAGTTTCGCCTCAAATTAACGCCATGGGTGCCGCAAAATCGTTTCGCGATTTAATTTCATGCTTCCGAAGTATGAAGCATTATGGAAGATACAAAGTATCTTCTCAACGCCGTCCGTCGTACGGACAAATTAACGCCATGGGTACCGCAAAATCGCTTCGCGATTTAGATCTATGATGCGAATGCCACTTCTTGCGCCGATATTCAACATTGCTGAATTTGTTGTGATTTCTATAAACATCATAGCCCCTTTATTTATAAATTTCAATGATTTTTTAAGTATAAAACAAAAAATTATTGCATCAAAACATTGATTTTCATATATTAATAATAGCTGAATACAATTAATCTCTTATATTCATTGTATGTTGTCAAACAAAGGAGAAATACCAATGACAGACAGTAAAGAAAATGCCATGAAAGAGGCTATGAGTAACGCCTACTGGCAAATGTGGAACGATGATGTCCAGGCCCGTATTGACCGTGATATTGAGGAAAACCGTAAAGCCAACGCATCATTCCAGGTATCAGGAATCCCGACCGGCACGGAAGTGAAAGTTGAACAGATCAGCCATGATTTTATTTTTGGAGCGCATATTTTTAACTTTGATCAGCTCGGAACCGATGAACGCAACAAACGCTATAAGGAACTGTACGGAACGCTGTTCAACTCAGCAACCATTGCGTTCTACTGGAAAAAATTTGAACTTGAGGAAGGCAAACCGCGATTTAAAGGCGAATATCGCGATACCGCCGAATACTGGAACTCTGTATCCGATCCCAAAAACAAACCCCACTGGCGGCGTCCGGCCACCGATCCGGTAGTCGAATTCTGCGAAAGCAAAGGCATCAGATTGCACGGACATACTCTCACATGGGGTAATCGCAAGTGGCAAATTCCAGAATGGCTGATCAATAAAATGCCTGCCCCATTACATGACAAATATATGCAGGACAGCGGAAATCATTCAGAATTCTCCGATGCTTTCAAAGACTTTACGCCGGAGCAAATCGAAGCGATGCTGCCTGAATTTACCAGTGAACTCAATCACCAAATGATAAACCGCATTGTTGATATCGCGTTGTATTACAAAGATCGTTTGCATAGTTGGGACATCGTAAACGAAAGTGCTACGGACTTTGGTCGTGAAGCAATGTTTCCCGGCAGCGGTATCTGCAAAAGTCACTACGGTCTGATGCCGGGCGATTATACCTACCGTTCATTTAAAGTTGCGGAAGGACTTTTTCCGGAAAAAGTTAAACTTAACATCAACGACTACAATCTGTCGGAAGACTATGTAAAACAGGTTGAGGATTTAACAAAGCGTAACTGCAAAATCGATATCATGGGTGCACAGATGCACCTGTTCGATCCGCAAATCTGTCTGGATATCGCCGACGGAAAAAGCGATACCCAATCGCCGGAATCAGTTTGGGAAACTATGGATCGGCTGACTACCGTAAATCGCCCCATTCACCTGAGCGAAATCACCATTACCGCCCCAAACAACGATGAACGCGGGCAGAATATCCAGGCAATAATTACTCGTAATCTTTACCGTCTCTGGTTCAGTGTCAAATCAATGATGGGCATCACCTGGTGGAACGTGGTTGATGACTGCGGCGCTCCTGGAGAGCCTTCGGTCTCGGGTATGTTCTCTCGCGACATGCAGCCGAAACCGGCCTATTTTGAATTGAATAAGCTGATCAATGAAGAATGGAAGACGAATACCGTCGTCCATGCCGAAAGTGACGGTACCGTGAATTTTCGCGGTTTCCGCGGCAATTATAAACTGACTTGGCAGAATACCGACGGCAAAGAGCAGACTGTTGAATTTTATTTGAAGTAAGTTATTTACACGAAAAAGAGCAGACTTATGCGAATTGAATAAATTCGCATAAGTCTTTACCTATTACTATATATTGTAACCGGTCATGCAGGCGGCATGATGGGTTTAATTTATTTGTTTATTACTTTAATTGACTTTAGTTTTCCAGGATATCCTTTAACATCACAATCAACCGTTTTAAATACGAAATAATCTTTCACTGTCACGTTATAACGAGGAGCCAGCAAAAGATCTGCCTTAGAGTCATTACATGCATTGAATGCGGCTCCATTACGAGCCATATCGGCAGGATTCGAAAAAAAGCCCAAACCACCACTATCACCTGTTCCATAGTTTACACCGACTGCCTGTGAGTCTACGCCCCAGGTAAAGATACCAAACAAGCAATTCACCCTTGCATGCCCATCCACCATATTTTTTCCGGCTTCAATTTCCGGCTTTACTTCAGCCTGCATTTTTATTTCGACTGGATTTCCCGTGCGATTCGTTTCAAAGCTCGTACATCCTGTAGCAACTAAAGCCAGCATTCCGCCTGCCACTACTGCAATAAAACTTTTGTTCATCTGCGTTCTCCTTAACTGTTTTTTTATAGTCATGCCGCCTGCATGACCGGTCGTTTCTTACTGGAATACGAGTGAAATCAGCCTATCTCACACAAAATTTTATTTTTTTGGAAGAATTTTCAGAATTTCGATTAATTTATCGAATCGTTTATCTTGTCTAAATATCTGCTGTTCAAATTGAAAATTGCCCTAACCGGAAGTAACATATACAGATTTGAATAATACAAAATTAGATAAGTACAGGATATATATTTAAAATGGCCAACAAACGACTTATTACTTCGGCTCTGCCGTATGTAAATAATGAACCGCACCTCGGCAATATCATCGGTTGTGTATTGTCCGCCGACACCTTTGCCCGCTACTGTCGGCTCAATGGATTCGAAACCCTTTATGTATGCGGCAATGATGAATACGGGACCGCCACTGAAACCAAAGCTCACGAAGAAGGTGTAACACCAAAGGAAATCTGTGATAAATATCACAAAATTCATACGGATATTTACGCTCATTTCAACATCAGCTTCGATGCTTTCGGACGTACTGCAACTCCCGAACACACAGTAACCGTACAGGAAATTTTCAATGCAGCCAATACCAACGGCTACTTTATCGAACAGGATTCTGAACAGTATTTCAGCGTTTCCCTGGATAAATTCCTGGCCGACCGCCTAATCAACGGTACCTGTCCGCGTTGTGGTTACGAAGATGCCCGTGGCGATCAATGCGACAGTTGCGGAGCCCTGCTCAATCCACAGGAACTGATCAATCCGCGCTGTTCCATCGACGGCAGTATTCCCGAACTTCGCTCTACCCGTCATCTATACCTCGACCTGCCGAAGATCAGCGAAAAACTTGAAGCCTTCCAGGAAAACATTTATGTCAAAGGCAACTGGCCCAACAACGCCATTACCACAACCCGTTCATGGATGAAACGAGGTCTTGAACCACGTGCGATCACCCGTGACCTGAAATGGGGCGTACCGGTTCCGCTCAAAGGTTTTGAAGGAAAAGTATTTTATGTCTGGTTCGATGCTCCGATTGGCTATATCTCAATCACCCGCCGCGCGTTCCCTGATACCTGGGAATACTGGTGGAAAGCGCCGGAATCAACCGACCTCTATCAGTTTATGGCCAAGGACAATATTCCGTTCCACTCGGTCATCTTCCCGGCCTCACAGCTGGCAACCGGTGAAAACTGGACCATGGTGCATCACCTTTCATCGACAGAATATCTAAATTATGAAGATACCAAATTTTCAAAATCCCGCAACACCGGCGTATTCGGCACCCATGTAATCGACTCCGGTATCGATGTGGATCTCTGGCGATTCTATCTGCTGGCGGTTCGCCCGGAACGTCATGATACCGCATTCAGCTGGCAGGATTTCTTTGACCGCGTGAACAACGAATTTCTCGATAATATCGGAAACCTGGTGAACCGCAGTCTGGTATACTGCTCCAAAAATTTCGACGGCAAACTGGTTCCGATAGAATATACTGACGCCCAGAAGGCGTTTATTGAAGAGGTCACTCCGATGATCGCGGAAGTTACCGCCGCATTCGAACGCGTAAGCCTGCGTGACGCGCTGAAAAATATTCTGGCGGTTGGAAAGGTTGGCAACCGGTTCTTCCAGGATCAGGAACCATGGGTTCGAATCAAGGAAAACCGTGACGAAGTACAGGGCACTGTCAATATTCTTGCGCATCTGGTTAAAAACATTGCGATAATGCTTGAACCATTCATGCCGGAAACCTCTAAACGCATTTATAAAATGCTGAACATTGAATCGCCGGACTGGAAACAGATTGAGTCTTTTGATAATCTTCTCGGAAGTACCATTGGCAAGCCGGAAATTCTGTTCCGCAAGCTGGATGTAAAACTGGTTGACCAGTACCGCGCCAAATACGATGGCAGCGAAAAATCCGACCCGTGGGATAAGATTGAAATCAAGGTAGGCAAAATCCTTGATATCTCCCGTCACCCGTCTGCGGAACACCTTTACGTGGAAAAGATCGACCTGGGCGAAGGCGAACCGCGCACGATTGTGTCCGGACTGGTAAAATACTTTGAAGCGGAAGAACTGAAAGATAAAATGGTCATGGTCGCCTCGAACCTGGCTCCGGTGGAACTTTCCGGAATCGAATCGAACGGCATGGTTCTCTGTGCGTCCAAGAAAAAGAAAATGGAAATTGTCTCAACAGACGACATGGCGATCGGCTCGGTGGTATATCGTGAGGGAGAAGAGCCTTCAGAGAACCCGGAAAAGATTTCTATTGATGATTTCAAACAGGCTTCGCTTCGCGCGAAAAACGGTCTGGTGGTATGCGATGAAGTACCGCTTTTTGCTGATGGAAAACCACTAAAAACCGAAGTTGTATTGAATTCAAAGATATCTTAAGTATATTGCATAGAAGGAAATTTTTATTAATTTTTGATTAATGTGTAAGATTTCTTGTGCAAACGGGGTATATAATGCTATATTTAAGTGTTTTATTTATGGCATAGCCTATATTCACAACAATAAATCCAACAGGAGAAGAAAATGGCAAAAACAGAAATTTTTGCAGACGGCATCGGTCAGATTCATTTCGCAGGCGGCATGGTTCGCTATGACTTCATCACTCTTCAGCCGAGTCCCGATGGCGGAGAGCCCACTCCGGAATACAACGAACGCATTATTATGCCTCCGCAGGGATTCCTGAATGCATTCCAGTCAATGCAGAGCCTGATCGACAAACTTCTCGATGCCGGCGTTCTTCAGAAGAACGAAAACGCACCGAAGAAATAATCTGTTTGACAGATTTTGCCAGTACCGCTTCTAAAGCGGGAAAGCAGTAAAAAAGACAGCGACCTCAAAAGCCGCTGTCTTTTTTTGTCCATACGACGGACAGCGTTGAGAAGATACATTCGTATCTCCCATACCGGTTCAAACTCCAGTCGCTCTGCTCCCTGCGGAAGCGGAAAATACTATAATCTCACAGCACGAGTCGGAAAATAACAATGCCCTGAAGAAATAAGGCAACCCGCGGTCTTTTTTATCTATAATCCGAATAATTGAGAGAACAATAATAAATTATCTCAATTCGAGCAGTTTAACCTGTTCCGGGGCCAGAGGGAATGATAATTTCTCTAAAGTCTTCATTTCGATTAGGTCAGTTACGTGTTTAACCTGTTTCCCCTTTAAGGATACTTTAACCGTTTGGGTTCCATAGTTACACATATTAACCAATATATGTCCATTCATTTCAGCAATCCGCCATTCAATTTTATCTGCAGGTTTTCCATCTGCGCAAACCATGACTTCCGGCAATAAACCTTTGTCTCGAAGCAATTTCCGCATAAAACCATGAGAATCAGAGCTGAATTCAGAAGCTTTAATATATTTATCAAAACGCGGCACCGCATTCCGTAAAATCGAACGATTGTAACTATCATGAGCCAATTGTCCTTTTCCAATTCCCCAAAGCTCGATTCCTTTTGATGCTGTCTGTTTTAAAGTTACTAGAGCCTGAGGATTGATTTGTTTTGCAGCTACAGAAATAATCACTTTACAATCAGGAAGTTTTCCGGCAATGAGATCTTCTTCCAAAACAAAGCGGACATTAACGCCATTCAAGCTTAAAGCACTGTAAACTTCAAAAACTTGTTTAAGATAATCTTTGCTTTTACGTCCTTTGGGCTGTTTATCCCAAATAAGAGAACTAAAACTATAGAGCAAGTAAATGTCTGCAGGCTGAGAAGAAATGGCAAAGACCTGTCGACTCAGCCGATTTAAATCAAGAGCCGCTTTGCTTGCTCCATAAACTGCAGTCGCGCGGTCATCAAGATTATGGCGTGGCCAGTGAGTCCATATTATACTCATTCCTTTACCGTGAATACACTGCTGCCATTGCCCGGCATAATAATGCTCCCAGGGAATAGGCATATCCCAGTGCCCAGGTGGAACTTTCTTACGCTTTGGCCCCAATGGAGTAAATCCCCCGGCAAACAGGTGATCCTCGGAATTAACAATTGGAGCATTGGGGTTCGCACTGCGAAGAAAATCATAATTAAAAAGAGAATTCCATCCCACGGAAAATCCGGATTTGACTTTTTCCGCACCGCTCATCTTGTCACTCGAGCCCACCAAATTACGATCCGACCCCTGGTATACCCACCACGCATCAGAACCATTCAAATCCGTTAACCTGACATTTTGTACCGGATCAATTCCCATTGTCATATTTGAAGGAATACTTGAAATCATCTTAGTATAAGTAAAGGTTCCGGGACTTAATGTTTTACAAAGATTATTGATTTTGCGGAACCAGTCATTGACTCTGGAGTTATTGAAGCAGGTCCAGTCGAAAAAACGTTTTTTTGTCCTGTCATCGCCCGCCTTAGGGAATTTTTGTCCCCAGGGAGAACATACTTTAGTATTAACAAATCCGGGAACTTTTATCTCATCCCATGATTTATATGAAGCCTCCCAGGCTTTATTGAGATTTTTTATTGAGCCATGTGTTCTTTTTAGCCATTTCTGCCATTCCTTTCTGGAATTGACCGTTTTTCCATTGAAAGCTGGCTCATTCATCAGATCAAAAAAAGCAAAATTCGGGACCTTTGAGAGTGAAGGCAAGCAACTTTTTAACGTTCTTTCATTCATATCCCAACTGATTGGGCTTGTAATGTCGTATGTCATAAAGCCACATCCAACATTTAATTCCCGATGATTTTTTAGCAGCCACCCCGGCTTCGAATGAGCAGAGTAAAGCTCATCCCAGAACTGGCCCTGTTTATAAGCCTGCATGGCCTTGTTATAATGGGCCTGTCCGGAACTATTAAGTTTATCCGAACGCGGCAATTCCCAACGTGGACCAAAAGTCCATCCGCAAATGGCAAAACCAATATCGCGATTTAAACTGAAACCATCCTGAGTTCCAATGATATATACGGGACGTCCATCCTGAAAAAAAGCACCTTTTTTATAACTCAGCATATCTTTGCGAGGTATAATTTTCGAAGAACAAAGCGGAACAAAAGCACTGTTCTCTATTTTATCCAGGCATAGTTTCAATTTACTGAACTCCTCTATGACCCACGCCAAATCCTGTTTTTCCGGCTGATAAACATCAGGGTTACTTTGAGCTTTTGCATCAAGCGACCATAACAATAACTTAGATGAAAAATACCTGATAATTGCCAGACGCGCTCTTTCATAAGGCATAGGACCGTATTTCTTTGTCAATTGCTGATATTTCGAAAAAAGCGATTCTGATTCAACTGCAACCTTAAATAATTTTGCAACGTTTCCTTTAAAAAAAACGTTCAAATCGGGAAGTGAGTTATTATCAGCAGCAGCCTGCACTGGTACCAGTCTGCAATTCGCATAGAAGCCTGAAAACGGTTGAAAAACCACCTCAAAAACCCAGCTTGGATTTTTATTCTGTTCTCGTTCAACACCAGCAAGCTTTCCGTTAACGACTAACCTCTGTCCATTTTTCCCCCATTTATAGACAATGCGGTTCCATTGCATAGGCCTAATAGTTCCAACCGCTGATGACACTCCTTTGAGCCATTTTTGTTTATTGTGCCAGCTATAGTGATTTGCCGACACCGATCCGTCTTTTTTCAGCTCTATTATCAGGGTACTTAGCCGTTTTTTACTGATATCCCCCCCCTTCACCAGAATTTTATTTTCCAATACAAAAGGAAATATACTTAATACAACAGCTCCGTCATTCCAGTCCTTTTTACTAATTTTTACATTAACTGGCCTTGCCGCAATCCAACAATCCTTTGATGGACCGAACCGAGGTTTTCCAGAAGGAAAGCTTTCGATAACAGACGATTGACCAGCAACTTCCGGCGCTACTTGAACACCTCCTCCGACTACTGTTGAAGATAACAACAGAATCCCGATAGCAATAAACGAAAATAAGACTCTAAGCATAATAGTATTCCTGAAAAATGAATCCTGACTGTTATTTTATAAAGAAAAACCTGAACCTCTAATTATTTGAAGCATTCCTACAGAGTTTCTCTCCGCTTTTATCTGAAAAGAAAAGGCTTCCGGACTCGTTTCAGTCGGACTTGAACTCACCGGTAAGCCATCGATAAAAAGACGTCTTCCATTACCACCCAACTGATATGTAACACGCGTCCAATCTCCCGGAATAACCGGCTGATTAGTCGTAAGTGGTTTCAGCCATTTATGCCGATGCCAAGTCCAGTGATTTGCCGTTACATTACCCTTTTTATCAAGTCCTATCTTCAAGGTAATAAAAGGCTTTTTCAGGTCGCCACCGATAATCAATTGTCGACCAAAATCGGACTTCTCCGGCTTGAACCAGAAGTCAATATATCCGCCAAAATCACGAATACCTGTGGTAATTACAGGTTTGTTGATAATTTTAGTTGAATCTGCTTTTGTTTTCCAAGGTAGCTTTCCGGATAAGCCTGGTTTGGAATAACAGCCGATTACCTTATAGTTTGCTTTTTTCGTTTCAGCCTGACAAAGATATTCGACTTTTGCGCTCGAAGTAATCTTATCGCCATTACTAAAAACCCCAGAGGTCCTTTGCCCTCCCATAGTAATAGGATAAACGTTACCCATCTCCTTGGGCAGAGACCAGGAAACCTTTTTCCCGCTGTCGTGATCCGCATACCAATGAACAAACCGTAATTCTCCGGCTTTATTAATGAACTCAAGCACATATATATTTTTTGCATCCGGATGGGTCAGCCCTATCCGACGTTTGAACTTGTAACCATCCATAATTTTCAAGGCCGCCATAAATGCGATACCGGCTGGTTTTGGAATTAGTAGCGGTTTTGTAGTTAACAAACCGTAATTATGTTCACTGTTCGTGGGACTGTACCTGTCATTCCACAAGTCATAATAGATGTAAAGGCCCATTTTTTCCATCATTGCCAGAAACATCGCCCGTGGCACTCTGAGCGCTTGCCCTTGTTCAGAATGCTGAACAGCAGAAAATCCCCACTCGCTGCAAATAATTGGTGGCAATGATTGCCCGGACTTCACATATTTTTTCAGCAAAGCCCTTAATTTAGACATATCCTTAATAAGGTCCTCTGGATTTTTTCTGCGATAAGGATGAAAACTGAACCAGTCGATATACTCAAGCAAACCGTCTTTCAAACATTCTTTAATATATTTTTCCGGAAGTTTGTATGTTGACGGACCGGCAATGACTGCCTCCGGCATAACTTTTTTTATCTCTTTATATACCTCTTTGACTAGAGCAGTATAAAGATGCGGATTATTTCCATCCCAGAAGCCGCCGTTGTTCGGTTCGTTCCATATCTCCCAAACAATATCTTTACCATTGTATCGCTTAACCATTTCTAATGCAAATCGTGCAAATGCTTCACGACTTTTTTGAGTCGTAACATTACGCTTTTTTTCATATAACTTGTTACTATAGTCAAGGATAGCAAGGATTTTTATCCCTTTTGATCTGGCATCCCTTACCAAAGGATCATACGAAGAAAAATCATATTTGCCTTTTTGTTTTTCTACTCTATCCCAGTTGAAATCCATTCTTAGCCATTTAGCTCCGAGACTATTAAGAGCAACAATTCCAGGCATATAGTCTCTGAAATGAATGTTTACGCCAATTCCATTTGGAATCGTGGCATTATTTTCAGCAAGTTTTACGGCCAAACCGGATTTTTCCGAGCTCGTCGCAAATGCCGAAATAGTGGCAATAATTAAACATAGTCCAATATAAAATTTTCTCATACTTTGTATCCTTTAAAATAATTTCCAACACACCGAACAACAATGTGCAATTCTTTTAACATAAATAAAAAAACATCGCTTTTTAGACAACAAGACTGATTTAATCCTCTGTATCATTAAAGTTATTCCAGGTATAACTCCCTTTGCCAAAATATCGTTTACGTGGAACCAGTTTAACATATCCCCCTGCATACAAAACATTACACCCCAACGAATGGTTTACATTTTTGGTAAAAGTTGAGTTTGATCCCGGATAATCTAACATTAGAGCTCCATACGAAGGAGCCCTTCCTATACGTCGTGCGGGAAATACGCCACTACCGTTTGCTCCCATAGTATGAACCGGCCATTTCACATGACACATATAGGCATAACTGGATTCATATCCCCAGGAATCCTTAACCAACCCTATCGTATTATGAAATGTTCTTTTGTCTCCAACACAGCGATAGGCTTTTATCGATTCCAGATAACCCAGCGAATAAAGTTTTCCAAAACTAGTGAAACTTGAACTATAACGACAAAAAGCAGCGACCCCCTGCCAACCGGTCCAAACAAAAACATCATTATTATCTCCACAATACATTGCGTGAGCATAGTAGAATCCTTTAAGATTGCTGGAACATGCGGAAACTTTAGCACGATCTCTGGCTTTCGCTAGAGAAGGCAATAGTAATGCGGCAAGAATAGCTATGATTGCTATTACAACAAGAAGTTCGATGAGCGTGAAGAGACGTTTCATTATTTTTCTCCCTTTTCGTGTTTGTTTATATTATTTCTTTAACGGATTCGCGTTTAATAAAAGTTCCAGGCAAATATTGAGTCGATGCCATACCTTTCAAGATCAGGTTCGGATGCTCGATCCGGTTGATCAGAATGTTTACTGCCAGTTCTCCAATCTGTTTGAATGGGTTGTCGATCGTTGACAGTTTCGGCGAAAGCAGTTGGCAAACCGATGCCACATTATCAAACCCGACCACACTGAAATCACCAGGAATGGAAAGTCCGGCACCTTCGCAGGCACGATAAAATCCGGCTGCTCCCCAGTCATTACACACGATAACCGCAGTAACTTTTTCTTTGATTTTCAGAAGTTTTTCAAGAACCAGCGACAAATCCGGTGGAGAATCCTCTGGAACATCATCAATGACTCCCGGCAACTCTTCTTCAAAAAGCAGTTCCGCTTCCCATAAACCATACTTTTTCATTACTGCAGTATATCCCTGGCTTCGGGTGATAAACATTTGATGCCGTGGATTAGTATTGATAAAAGCGATTCTTTTATGCCCAAGCGCGATAAGCTCTTCTGTCGCCAGCATTGCCGCCGCGTAGTTATCCAGTGAAATTTGCGGAAAACGGCAAATCGGACTGTTCATCCCAAATCCGACAACTGGTAATTCATTGCTGATGTGGTTTATTCCGTCACACAGTTTGCCGGGAACAAAGTCTCCCTTGATCAAAACTCCGTCAACATTTTCTTTGAGCTGATCTAAGATGTCGGCATCGTCAAAACTGCTTTTCATATGGAGCAGCGCGTTATAGCCTCTTGATTTACAGGCCTGCTCTATACCCACCATATAATCAGACAAGAGCTGCGACCCTTTCCAGTCGTCGGCCATATTGAACATGATCGCGATATTTCCATGACGTTGGGGCGCTACATTTTTTGTTGTCTTTCTGGTTTTACGCAACGGATTATAATTATTGCGTTCAATTACCTTAAGCGTCTTATTGTATATTTCCGGATCGACATTGCCTGCCCGGTTCAACACCCGGCTGACCGTACCGATCGAGACTCCAGCCTCGTTTGCGATGTCTCGTATGGTCAATCTGTTTTTCATGGATTCTCCGTTGTTCATGAAAATATTATACTCCTGTTCATAATTTTTGTCAATACCATGAATGTATTTTTATGAACAAAACTCAAAATAAACCTTTTAATTCATGAACAAAACAATCATTAAAGATAACTTCAACCAAACCATCACGGCGGGATGACCCCAAAATAAAGAATTAACGTTGAGCAATCGCCAACGCAATCTTCTGCCTCAAACGCGTACCAGCCGTATGAAACAGATAAAGTCTATGATTGGCTTCAATCAGGCATGGATCGGAAACTCTGTCGTTATCATTATTGACGCTATCATGAGTAAATATTACTCCCAGATCATTAGCGGGAGAAAAATCATCATCGAGTTCATAAGCTCTTATATCCGTTTGGCAATCAAGATGATCTCGACAATCTTTTTTACGCATATCCACATGACACAACAAAACATTGCGGTCACCAATATGGCAAAAATACGGAGCTCCAAGCGTATGATCTGATTGCAAAGTCAGCAATGGTTCAGTCGTTGGCACCCAACTTCTACCATCAACTGATTTTGCCATATAAATTGATGCCTTTTTTATGCCTGACTGATACCCCATAAAAAACATTCTCCATTGATATGGCATTTGAAAATTATTACACCTGAATACACGTGCATAAAAAGTATTTTTAAGATTTTCATACATTCGTGTATCTACAGCAATTCCACCATATTTAAAATGTACCCCATCTTCACTGACCGCAAAATGAGTTGTTTCATTTTCCCCATGAAAATACAAAAAGAGCAGATTTTCATCCGGATTCCATACCGCATGCGGACTGGACACATGAGACACAGAATAATAAGGACTCCATTCATTGGAAATCAACGGATTGGAACAAAACTCCCGCCACGGCCCCTGAATACTATCTGAAACAGCCAGGCAAATTCCCCCTGGATTATTGTGTGGCGCATAATACATCAACCATTCAGCCCCAACCGCTGCGGCAAGCTTATCTCTTGCGTTGAAAATACTCGGGAAAATTATATCATTACATGGATTATATTTTAAGTTTTCGTAGTCCAATACAATCCCCTGAAACTCAAAATCCGAGTACCCAGTTAGAGATTTAAAACTACTACTATTAGACTCGAACATATTTTCCCTCCTAATGATTACTCAAAAAACTTTTACCTATTACAATGTAAACACATACAGCGAATCTGTTCTCTATCGCCTTGTTATTGTTCATGAAAAGTTATACTCCAGTTCATAATTTTTGTCAATACCATGAATGTATTTTTATGAACAAAATAAACAAATACTTTTGTTCATGAACAAAATGAGGATAAAAAAGGTCGCCCAGCCTGGTTGTCAGACTGGACGAACAATAAAAAATAAACTTCCGCTTCCGCAAGGAGCGTCGGCGACTGAAGTTTGAAGCGGTAACCTGGTGCAGGGCCTTGGTCCTGCTAGCCTTTGAGCCAGAGGAATTCGTGCGGTGGAAGTTCCACTTCATCGTAATAATTGGTCCCCGTAATAATATCGACGAAATCACCTTCCAGCTCCAGAGCCTGCGGTCCAGAAGACAAGTTATGAATCGCGGTCAACGGAGTCTCTCCCTTTCCGGTATTACGTTTTATAATAAATACATCCGGGCTCAGATTAAGAATCTCAAAACCAGATTTCGGATGGAACGCCGGTTCTGTCGCGCGAATTCTCAGCATCTGCGCCATGGCGGCATAGATAATGTAACGACGGGAATTGCGATCGCGTACCTCGCTCTGGAGTTGTTTTAAATTCAACTTCTCCCGGTTGATCGTACGATTCCGACCAGTCTTTTCCACACCTTCCGTATAGTTCACCGAACCGAACATGCTGTGGAAATAGACCGCCGGAACTCCGGGCATACACATCAGGATGGAATGTGCCAGAATAAATTTACGTAATGCCGTAGTATAAGTTTCCTCGGTTCCATCCCAGAACAGATTAAAATAACTGATATTGAGTTCATAAGGACTCTGTGACCCATCCGGCATATCACGATAACTAATCAGTCCGCCGTTATTACAGGCGGTTTGCAGCATGTAATTCAACTCCTGATCAGGGAGAATATCCATTGCCGGACGCAGCCCAATTCCGTCGTGAGATGCCAGGAAGTTGAAATAGGTATTGGAGCCTTCCGGGTCCTCAAGCGATTCCGCCCACTGATTCAGCCAGATGGAACATTCCGCCATTACCGCATGAGCAGTCAGCGGCGGCAGCGGAAACTGGTAGACCATATTGGCTTCATTGCCTTTACCGAAATATGAGATATTTTCCGCATGCGGCACATTGGTTTCAGTCAACAGCAACACGTGACGTGCGTATTCATCCAGCAGCAGACGGCATATTTTGACGATTTTATGAGTCTGTCTTAAGTGCATGCAGCTGGTGCCAAGCTCTTTCCAGAAGAATGCCACGGCATCCAGACGAATCGTGGTAATTCCCTCTTCAACATAGAAAAAGAGAATCTCAATCAGCCGCACCAGCAAGTCAGGACACGCAAAATTCAGGTCAATCTGGTCATCACTGAATGTAGTCCAGTAATAATCATCCTCACCGCCATCGGGCGATGAATACGCCGTCAGCAACGGCAGGCTGCGCGGACGCGTAACCGAAGAGGTATCGGCATCTTTTGGTACCCGGATAAAGAAATCGCGATATTCGGGATTGCCCTTGAGGCATTCCTGAAACCATTCGCTCTGTGAGGAAATATGGTTGAATACCGCATCGGCAGTAAGGTTAAAGTGATCTGCAAACCGCCTGATCCCATCCCAGGTGCCAAGTTTGGGATCGACCTCTTTATAATCGATCACGGAAAATCCATCGTCAGAAGAATACGGATAGAACGGCAGGATATGAACCGAATCAACGATTCCGGGTAGTTTGTCACGCAGAAATTCATAGAGTGCCTGCAGCTTGGTATAACCTTCGCCGGTAACCATATCGCCGTAGGTGATGAGCCAGGCACTGCTTTCGGTCAGGAAAGTTTTTGTCTGTTTCGCATTTTTCTTTTTTAAAGGTTCGAGTATTGATTCGATCTTTTTGGCAGCGGCAGTTCCCGCCTCTTTTCCATAAAGATCAATCAGGTGATTTATTATTCTTTTATCCATTTTTTTGTTTTTCCCCAAGGACTATTTTTTTATATATGGCTCATGCAAAATGCATTTTTCCTGGTAGGGACGGTTCTCCGTAACCGTCAGCTATTTTGTGCCAGAGCACAAAATCCCGAGAGACGGCGCGCTGCGGAGAGCGCGCCCTACCCAAATTCGCTCATTTCGCAAGACTATTTTTATATAATAACAAAGAAGACCGGCCCACTACCGGTCATAACAAGTTTTTCGCTTCTGCAAAGAGCGTCAACAACTAAATTTTTTATACTGTCCGTCAGCGGAGGCTCTCCACCGCCGTACGGATTACTTTTTAAAGAACACGTTTTCAATCAACGGAGCAAACTTTTCCGCCAGCACATTATGATTGAGTTTTTCCGCCAGTACCGTCATATTATGATGCAACGATTTATTACGATGATGCATATCCGTCAACAAGCGATAAGCTTCTTCCACAACGGCATCGGTAATCTCGCAGTTCTCAACCCCGGGAATATCGAAACCCAGTTGTTCAATGTCTTCCTTATACACCGGATAGCGGTTGATTACGGTCGGAAGTCCGCCGCTGATCATTTCCAGCAGATTATTGCCAAATCCTTCAATTTCGCTGAAGTAGGTTCCGATACCGCCGACAGCGGCGACAACCGCAGGAATTTCGGCAAATTTATAGAATTTCCGGTCAACGATCAGGTCACGATGGGACAGGATGTGATTTTCGCCGAAAATCAGTATCACATTGGAATTATTTTCTTCTTCCGACTTCTGCTTATGGTAATCTTTCAGGAATGTTTTATACTCTACCTGTTCATCACCGGAATGCCCCGAAACCAGAACCACTACGCATTTTTTGCCATGGAAACGACGCTCGAGTTTAAACGCAAAATCTATCGCAGTCTCGATTTTCTTGCGTGGAACTACTCTGGTATGCTGAAGCAGAATTGCCGCGTCATCCAAAGAAAAGCCACGCTGTTCAAGCTCTTTATCAAGTCCGATGTCATGAAAAAATGAGGCGTTATAATCATCCTGCGGCGGCGCGATCAAATGATGATTCTTCCAGTCGCGTCCCTTCCAGTTCCATGGAATGTCGCAGGTATTCGGAACAACTGCGGTATGATTCTCAAAAAACTTTTCGTGCGGAAGTCCAAACTTTTCATAATATTTTTCTGCCAGTACCGGCTGATCTTTATTGATAAACAGGATACCGTCAATCATTTTACCTGGAAGGTACTTCAAATACTTGGCAATAACCGGGTTGGGATTTGCAAAACGTTCACGTTCGAAATAGGAATCGTGCCACCAGACCATGATTTTGGGCCAGATATATCCCTGCTTGCGGCGACGTTCCTGATAATATCCAAGCCCCACGGCAGTAATAAAATTATACGGATGCGATGTATTATGCGCAATCAACAAATCAATATTATGGCGATCAATAAAATCCTCTATCAAATCAGCCGCGCGCATGGCATGTTCATGAATCTCCATATCCAGATCATCGTCCGCCGGATTACAGAAATCCTCTACAATCCTGAGATGAATAGGATTCTTGTGCCAGAAAATTTCGTTGGTTTCCGCATTGAAGCGCGGCGATGAATGCGCGGCAAGAAAAAAGATATTTCCCAGCGGAATTCCCATATATTTTACCATGGCTTCCACTGACTGGTCTATGACAATTGAAACGCCGTCATTTTTACCGATCAACGAATGCAGGATTCCGATATTTAAATGCGAGATATTCATGATTCAACAATCTCCTTGAGTTGTTCCAGTCCGATAATAGTATAATCCGGGGCAAGTCCGGCAACTTCGGGCTGATCCTCGCGCATCCGCAGCGAACGCTTGTCTCCGGCGAATAGTACGGTCTGGAATCCCGCGGTCGCCGCCGGATAGATATCCTTGTACATATCGTTTCCCACGAACAGAGCTTCTTCCGGTGCGATGCCATAGTCATCATTCAAAATTTCCGCCAGCTTTTTGAACATTCCTACATCCGGCTTTGAACGCCGCTCCTTATAGGAATAAAGGCTCAGGTCTTCGTCAAAAAAATCGATACGCTCAGACTCAACAATATTACCCGACATAAAATAGTTCATGATGATCGGGGTATAAAACTGGGCATTGGATATCACCCCGAGCTTGAGGTTCATACGATAGAGTTCCACAATAATCTCTTCCATATTCGGCATGGGGTATACGCGATTGCTGAGTATCTCGAAAATGAAGGCAATTCGGTCAATATCCGGTTTAACTCCGGTATCAATTGCGATCCCAACCGTAAAGAATTTTTCCAGCAGGGTCTCCCATACCGCCCGGATGTCAATTTCAGGATAACGGCAGTCGTTTGAACGTCCCAGTTCCTGATACTGTCCGATCGTCTTTTTGTATTCCGGAATTGCCAGCGCCAACAGTTCTTCGTTGTCGGTTGTTTCAATTCCGCAAAAATTCAGCGCCGCCACAATGCTGTCACAGGCCAGAGAAGTCTTATCGATATCGCCGGATGCGGAAACCAGCAATGTTCCGTAAATATCGAAAATCACGCCTTTTACTCTTTTCTCACTATGCCGGACATTTACCGGAGCACCAGTTGGAATCGGATGAAGCGGAATCGATTGTTCAAGAAAATTTTTTATAGACTGCATAGAGTTTATCTCCATAACTTTTCAGCGAATAATTGTTTTTGATGTTTTCAATATTATTTTCCAGGAGCTCTTCCGAAACATCCGCCCAGATCAGCTCCAACTGGGGATTCGCCGCCTGGAAATTATTTCGCTTTTCACGGTCATCCCTGATTTCAAAAATAAAGGCCATCTTTTCCTCAAGCGATAAATCGGCAAAATCCTTGCCCGGCGCAACTTCGAGTTTGTCGTATAACACCGGAAACTTTATTCCATACTCAGAGAAATCCTGACAGACCTGCGGAAGCCTGCGTCCCACAACCGGTTTGCCGAAGAGCCACGGCTCTAAAAACGCCATCCCGAAACCTTCTCTAATACTAGTTGTAATACAACGGTCGGCACTTTGCATGATCGATGCAAAACGAAATTTATCACCTGCCTCAAAATGCACCCGGATATTGTTCTCTTTACAAAACCGTTTCCACTTGCGGTATTCTTTCAGCTCCTCCGGATTCTGGGGCGGTAGAGTAGTAACCCATTCCGAATCCTGTGAGAATATGGTTGCCAGTAGAATAAATTCCCCGAGGTTCTTCCGCCTGATCCCGCGAACCGGATAGACCATCAGTTTTTTATCTTCAGCTCCGAATTCTTTTCGTATTTTGCGAATCCGCTCCGGGGATAATTTATCGTATGTCGGCAATACCACCGGATTTTCCAATAATTCAATCTGTTCCGGCTTCACGCCATATTCCACCAGACGATTACGATCAAACTGATTAATCACCGCCATCCGGTAGTTCGGAAGATCAGGGTACAATACGTTCTTGAGCTTTTCCCCGAACTCGCCTTCTATGATTCGTTTCAGAAAAGCAAAGTTTTTAGGACGATCTTCGGCAAAATCATGACAATGATTCAAAATCTTACGCCCATTTTGTGCTTCTCGATAAATCGCGTATGTCAACAACGGGTTTTTTCCAAGGTTAAGATTGTGAACATGAAAAATAGCATCTTCCGGAAACTTCATCATAAACAGTTTAAGACGATGAAGCCGACTCTTAAGATGGGATTCGTCGGTCAGATAATTCAAATCCTCAAAAACGTTTACTTCATCCGCCAGAACCGAAAAATCCTGTGGAGCCTCACCGGTTGCCAGTATTGATTTGCGCGGCTGCGTTCTGGGAGCTAAAGCCTTCAGCTGAGACTCGATTATCCGGGTAACTCCGCCCGGTTTCATATGGTGGTGAATTACGACTGTTTTCATTTCTTCTTTATTTTATGCAATTTCTTATATGCGTCAACTTCAATCATGGGTTTGCGTTCGCGTTCGCGAATGTCAAACTCCCGAATCCGATGTTCACTTCCATCGAGCTCCATCTGACGCAAAATTAATGATTCCGGGGTAATTTCTCCCAGATCGCGATACTTACTCAAACGATCCCAGAACGTCTGGAGTATTCCGAATGACATCTTCCCGAGCGATGACACCTGCTGGTTACGATGAATCCTCAGGTCAATGTTGGTCTGAGCAATCGCGTTAAGTCCCCATTTCTGGTATATATCGATCAGCATACCGGTTTCAACTCCGTAACCGATCGGAAACGTAATCTGTTCGAATATGTCGCGATAACCGGCATATTCTCCGGAAAGCGGCTGGATCACTCCGCTCAGTTCAGGGAAGAACTGTGAAAACAGCGGACGAATCAGTATTTCCGTTACCCTGCCCCCACCGGACGGCGCAATACCGGTAGCGTTTTTGAACGGTCTGTTATAAAACGCCTTCACGAATTTCACTTCGGGATCTTCCAGCAGAGGACCGATCAAGCCATAGGCAAAGCGATGGTGGATGTTGGAAATATCGGCATCCACGTAAACAATGATATCACCTTTCAGCAGGTATAGCGCTTTCCAGAGGTTTTCTCCTTTTCCGCGACACTCTCCCTCTTCCGGGAGATAGTCCGATGCCAGATAAGTATTGGCCCCGAATTTCTCGGCAATCGACAGGGTTTTATCGGTTGAACCCGAGTCAATCACCGCGATTTCGTCAATCAGCGGGTAACGGTCCATCAACTCTGACTTCATTACCACAATTGATTTACCGATGGTTTTTTCTTCGTTCAGCGTAGGAAAGCATAAACTGATCTTAAGATTTTTCTTTTCCTTCAGTTTAACCAGTTCCTTCAGGTTGCTGTATTTTGTATAGTGGCTGGTTTTGTTATCCAGCCAGTCAGTAATTTGTTTCATGCCCAGTCTCCTGTATTGTCGATCGCGTGCAGCAGCATCACCAGTTGTAGAATTCCGAGGTTCAGCGGAGCGATATCGATGTAACTTTTGTTGGTACTGCCTCCGAGACCGGTAGTTAATCCCAGGTTCACCGACGGGATACCTTCGGCCAGTGAAACCGTTATCTGGGAGTTCGTATACTCCATTCGCGGACTGCATCCGAGTTGTTTGATTACTTCCAGAGAATTCTTCACCAGAGGGTGTCCGCTGGATAGCGAAGAAGCGGTGTGACGGCCGAAGAAATCGGCGGTCACCCTGGCTCCGTGCTTAGCGCCAATGTCGACGCAGCGAATATTGATATCCTCAATCAGCCTGTCCATGATCCCGTCATCCTCGCTCAGCACCTCAAGGTTGATCTGGGCGTCACGGCTCACTGAACTGTAACGCTCCCCGCCGTGGATCATCCCCACATTGAGCAGCGTTTTAGGTTTGCGCGGCAACGGGATTTTATAAAGGCTCTCAATGATCTCATTGATTGTAAGAATCGCGCTTCCTCCGGACATTTTAAGCCAGGTTCCTTCACGATTGCCGTCGTCGATTTCACAATTAATATCACAGCGAACCCGACTGAGGGTAAAATAATTCAGCGAACCGAAATTAATGCCGTTCAAGTTTATAACTGCATCAATATTTTTACGGTTGTTTTTTATAAACGAGCGCATTCCCTCAAAATCCCCGCGTCCGTGATAGCGAGTCGTTGCCAGCAGAATAATGTTACTGTTGAAAGTCAGCCCGATATGGCGAAGGATATCCGGCAAAGTAAGAAGGACCGCCACGCTGATGTTGTCATCGGCGACACCGGCTCCGTGTACACTCTCTTCGCTTATTGCTATGTTCTGGTCGATTCCCAGTTCAAAAGCATTATCCATATGGGTGCAGACCACAATATTTCTGCTTCCGTTACCATCAATTTGGCCGATTGCGTTGTGCAGTTTGTCGGTTTGAGGTTCAAGTATTCCGCTTTCGGTAAAACGGCTGAGAATAAACTGAGCCCGGTCCCGTTCATATAATGTCTGGGCCGGCAGTTCGGCAGTCATTGACAGATTTCCCAGTAGCATCTCACGGGTAGCCTGGATGCTTTCCAGCCAGTTTTTCTGGGTTTTAGTCAGATTTGTTAATATGCTTTCCATTCTTTTTTCTCCGACCGGACCTGTTCCGGTCAACGGTTGTTTGTCTGTTTTCTCTATTCCTATTTTGATGTTACCATAATTGTTAAATGTTAGGTAAGAGTTAGGCGAGGAAGAATTTACGGTTAATTTTAGCATTCCTTACAAAACGCTAACAGACAAAAAAAGGGGCCATCCACATAAAAAACCCAGATATGGATGGCCCCGGGAGGGGGAGAGCTCAATAAGCTTTACAGCTAGCTTATAATAAGAAAAGTGTGAATAGGACAATGGAAAAATTGTGCAAGAATCCTGTTGATAATAAGACTCCTGATATACTGATTAATTTACGTACCCCATAAATTTTGAATATTGATCGAATTACTCGTTAACGACCAGTTCTTCCGAATAAAAATCAACACCTTCGGTCATTCTGGCCTGATATGCCCGCATTCTAACCTGATAAGCATCAATCTCAGCTAGAATATTCTGAGCTTCGGAATAACTTTTGCTGAATTCGTCTTCGCTGACTTCCCCGTCACCGTTTGCGTCAACGGGAGAAAGATGGTAGCCGCTCAGGTTGGCATCCGGAAATACCGGATTTTTTGACATTTCGTTTGATGCGGACGATTCGAAATTATTGGTAATTTCTTCGGTGGCTCCAAGGCTTTCCCACAAAGCGCTTTTCGTTTGCTGCCTCACACAGTCAAGATATAACATCTCGCCGGTACTTACTGCATTTACACTACTCATTATTAATCCTCACACTGCCTGATTATACATTTTTAATACCCATGGTTTGGTATAAATGCAGAAAGCGTGCCCGATAAATAATTTTAGTATAAAAAAAGACTGCAAGTAAAATTTTAATTTACTCACAGCCAAAAGCTTATAAATTATTACAAATTATTACAAATTATTTTTTTAGCGCCAAAATCCATTGAATCATCCTGTTTCGGATGCGGTCCAAGTCGCCATGTTCGACATCTAATCCCTTCAGCCAGTTCTCTGCCGCTACAGCCAGCTTAACCTTTTGAGGATCACCAGACTTACGCGCCGCGAAAACTGCTGCCGGGGTTACTGAATCCGGCAGCCAGCAATTTGATATCAGCATTTGTCATTTTATTTACGTCTTCTCTATTTGGTAAACTTCAGGATCATAACGTCATAGGGCTTCATGGCAACCGTTTTTCCGGTTGGAACCTTGCCGGTGTCGAACAGCCGTTCCTTAGGCTTCCAGCCGTAAGGATAGTAGAATGCGGCATTGACGGTTTTAGTTCCGTGGCCGTTGACGGCGATCAGATAAACATTGCCGTTCCACAACCATGCGCGGCTGGAAATTCCGGCTCCTTTGATGCTAAAATTACCGACTGGCTTTCCTGACAAAATATAACCCTGCTGTTTGAGAACTTCTTCATTGAGACCGCCGATTTTGTTCCATAACTTGCTTTCCGGCAGATACCAGTGTTTACGCTTCCGATTAAGTTCCATGCCTTTGGGAACCGGTTCGTGCGAGAACATGGAATAATAAGCTATGCCTTTTGCGCCGTTGGCAATACCAAGATATACCTCGGCCCGCAGCTGCTGGAAGGTGGGTTCGGCAAAATACATGTAGACCTGACCGGCAAACAACTGGGGAACCACAATCAGGCAGGTGGCCGGATCGTGCTTCAATATTTTATCGTCCAACGATTTATAATACGGAGCCCGAACGGAAATATCCGAATTAGGGCCGCCAATCCGGTAATAATCCTCAAAAGCCATATCGACCAGCGGCTTATCGCCCAGGGCATTACCGCCCTGTTCAAATGCGCTGCATACAACATGCTGGGGATCTATCTTTTTGATCTTTTTATAGCGTTTCGATGCTTTCTTTGCCTTTTCCGGCTTGAGTTCATCGAATGGATACCAGCCAAGCAGGCTGGGCTCGCCCTTTAGTTCTTCCATCTGTTTTTCAGAGGCGAATTCATTAATCACCATCAAATGGTTAGCTTCCGCTTGCTTGTGATATTCTGCCGAAGCGCCGCCCCAGGAATTGAAAACCACATTAAAATGACGCTTTGCGATTTCAGCCATCCAGTTTTCAAGTTTGGGTTCCGGCAATCCCATTGCTTTGTTTTCCGGCCGAATAAAACGGTTGATAACACCGTGGCTGACATGATACAGTCCGATCATGAAAAATGGCTTGCCGCGATACATCGGAGTCCCATCAACGACCAGAAAGCTGTTTGGCGCGGGAGTAAACTTTTTGAATGCTTCTTCACCGGCAGCCTTGCCGTCCACCTGCAGTTTCAGCAGATATGAGGCGTCAGCCGAACCGTCAGCAACATTAAAATCGAATTTTACGGTCTTTCCCTTGCGTCCGGTTTTTGAAATTTTCTTGATGACTTTCTGATCCGCCGCGTTACAGAGGACGGCGGACAACTTATGGGTTCCTTCGTCGATCTGCCAGCATACCGATATTTTTTCCGGCATGGAGGTTCCGACCGCGATATTGCCGGAGCGCGGATAAGTATAGAAGGTAACTGCCGGCGGCGGCACCGGGGTTACAGTGATCCCGGAAACTTCAAGATATTCCGATTTGTCCATCGGCCCCTCGAAGATCATTTCAAGATGCATGTTCGGCATGGCTTTATGCCCGGAGAAATCCAGCTCTACTGTGGCGTTGTGCCACTGGTTGTCGGCAATCAGCGGAACCGATTTACGTGAACATGGATTTCCGCAGCCACGCATGTGCGAAAGCGCTATCTTTGGAAAGCGTTTGCATTTTGCCGTACGGTAACGGTAGGTTATATTCAACTTATTTCCGTCAATTTTTGGCGTTGGAATCACGGTAAAGAACGTTGAGACCATACTCCCGGACGCGGCCGGAACGAATTTAATTCCGTCTTTTTCCTGAACAATGTTCATGATATTGCTGTCGCGGAATTTATCCTGACTCCAGCCCTTTTTCCCCTTGGTGAAATCGAATTTTGCCACCGGTTCAACCGCAAACACGGAGGAACATAAGCACGCGCCCAGCAGAGTAAAACCAATGATAAAGGTAAAATATTTTTTTAAAAGATGTGATGATTGTTTCATAAAATTTCCTGTTGAATGAGTACAAACTAACTGTTCCAACGGATCGTTCCGGTCACAGATGGAATGATCCGTTGGAAATAAGGATTACATAAATTAATATTAACTGTCGGCTGAATTAATTACCAGGCTCCGGAAGCAACATGCCGGGCCAAAGAGCTGTCATAATAGGAAACTATATCCAAGTCTTCCAGTTCTTTTGCCTGATAGCTGCTCACATGACCATCAAGGCAACCGATATTAGCTTGCTTGTTGTGCCAGAGAGTTGCCAGTGTGTATTGTTCGCCTTGTGTAACAAAATTTTTCATAGCAAAGATGTAATATTGGGAAAATTGCAAAGATGAATACGTATCGGCCACCAGTGGGAATGTCGATGGTTTGCGAATTCGGTTTGAGGCAATAAATGCATTGAAACGGCTCCAGGTTCCGACACTCCATTCTCCCTTGCTGGCATTGATGCCGTAGGTCTTATAGCCATTGCCGCCGGTTAATGGCAAGGCTACCGGACAACGATATATTTTTTTCGTAGGTATATATTTACTGAATCCATACGTATCATCATAATCCCCATTCAGCATGCAAGTCCAGGATATCGGGTCCCCGCCGTATCGTGCACAGGCAAAGAATATTCCGTTATAGTCATTAGCATAAAGGGTTGATCCGAGAGTCAGCTGTTTTTGATTGTTTACACAGGTAATTTTCTTGGCTGTTTCACGGGCCTTATTTAGCGCAGGTAAAAGCAATGCCGCCAAAATAGCGATAATTGCTATAACAACCAAGAGTTCGATGAGCGTAAAATGTTTCTTTTTCATCTTTTTTTCTCCATTTAGTTTTGTTTTTCGTTCGAACTAATTCCTTAATTTTTTTGCTAATTATAATAAAATTTATTTTGTTGGTACTGAACCGCAACTCTTTCGCCTAATCAGTTTCGGCGGGATTTTGACTATGAACTGCTCCATTTTCGGTTTTTCCAAACGCTTGAATACCGTATCAACCAGCATGGCTCCTACGCTGCCGCCGTTAGCGTAACGAATGGAAGTCAAGGTCGGTAGGGTAAATTGTCCCTGCGCAATATCGTCCTGTCCGATAATGCTGAAATCGTCCGGAATTTTATAGCCTAGTTCTGTAGCTCGATGCATAATTCCAATCGCAGCCATATCATTATGAGCAATAATAGCAGTCGGTAATTTCCCGCCGGTTTGCTCAAGTAACTGATCAAACATCCGGCTGCCGTCAGCAAAGGACAAAATACCATGGCTGAAAACTTGACATGATTCGGGAAGTTCCATCTTAAAATCAGATAAACGCGATAAATACAAGTTATAGCGTAAATCATCACTGTTTCCCAGCCAGGCAATTTTCTGATGACCAAGTTCATTTAAATGTGTAAGTACCTGATTTACAGCCAATTCAATATCCAGCACAACCAGATCAAAACGCGGATCCGGATTATAAAAACTGACTACGGGAACATTCACACTTTTCGGCAATAAGCCGGGCTCCACTGTAATAATCGCCGCCGGATGCCATGATAAGATAGAATCAAGTGCGTCTTCCTGTTCCACATCTTCATCCCAGAAGGCAAATACCGGCGAGTAATCCCGGCGACGGATTTCCCGGTGGAGGTCAGCCACCATTTCTCCATAAAAAAAGTTGCGCGGCGATGGGAGTAATACTCCGATATTACGCGATTTTCCACGACGCAGCTCTCCCGCCACCCGGTTCGGGCGATAGCCCATCTCGCGAGCTGTCGCTTTAATACGCGCCGCTACTTCCGGCCGTACCCGGTCCTTGTCGCGGTTGTTCAATACCAGCGACACGGTAGATTGCGAAAGATTCAGCTTTCGTGCTACATCGGTCATTGTAATTGCCATTTTATCCTCAAATCATTGCTTTTAATAATTTAGTCATACGTATGACTAAGAATATTATAAAACTATTTTGTCTTATTGTCAATAGGTTGAGTTAAATTTCCAATAATCTTTTCTGGCGTCCTGGTTTTCGTGTAATGTGCGACACATCACCACAAAGAGCACAAAGGGGTAAACATTAAAAAGTAACCGAAAAAAGAGGGAACAGGATAATTCATAATTATGTTTGAATAAATCCCTTACATGCGCTAAATTAAAGGCTTCAAAATGAATGGAGCTCAGACTGTGAAAAAATTTCGTTATATTCTATTATTGTTGTTATCATGTGTTGCGGTGTTCGCCGGCAAAATCAATAAAATCTCCTTTGACCAGGTTAGCAACTATAAATTTCCCGATGATATGCTAAAATTTAATATTCAGGAAAAAGCCGGTGATCAGTTTAACGACAAAACCCTGAATGACGATATCAAACGATTATTCGCAACCGGCTTTTTTCAGGATATCGTGGCTGAAACCAGTAAGGACGCAGACGGCAATGTTAATATCATCTTCAAAATACAGGCAAAACCGTTGCTGAAAAAAATTATTTTTGATGGCAATAAAAAATTCCCCAATGATGATCTTGAAAAAGAAATCTCCCTCAAAGCCGAACAGCCCCTGAATGATAAAAATCTGCGAAAGAGTGCCGCCGCGCTCAGAAAATTTTATCGAGCGAAAGGATATAACGAAGCCACCGTTATTCCCTTGGTAAAAAAACAGGAAGACAACTCCGTTAACGTCGTCTTTAAAATTAACGAACATCTGCGATTGAAAGTAAATAACGTAACTTTTACCGGCAATACTGTTTACTCTTCATGGACGCTGAAAGATGCCATTGCCACCCGCCATTCATTTTTCAGTCGCTTTTTCGAGGTCGGACTATACGATAAACACGAAACTGACCTGGATAAAGTAAGGCTCCGCGAACTTTACTGGAACAAAGGATACCTCGACTTCAAGGTTGAAAAAGTGACTGCCGCCCCGGAAAAAGGCGATCCGGAATATGTTGATGTAAATTTTAAAATCAATGAAGGCAAACCGTACAAAGTTGATAAAATCACCATCATCGGTAATAAAAAGATTAATGCTGCCAAACTTTTGAGAAGAGTTCCGGTAAAAACCGGCGATGTTTTCGACCAGGCCAAAGTTAAAGTCGGCCGGGCAATGGTTGAAGACGAATATTATGCCCTGGGTTATGCCGACTTCCAATGCCAGATCGTCCGCTATCCTGATTTCGAAACCCATAAGGTTAATATTGAATACAAAATTACGGAAGGTATTCCATACACCGTACTTGATGTCAATATCAAAGGGAACAAGGTCACCAAAGATAAGGTAATCCGCCGCGAACTGGCTGTTCAACCTGGAGACCCCGTAGACAAGACTACAATCGAAGCCAGCAAATCACGACTGATGGGCATGGGATACTTTAAGGAAGTAAAGGCCGTTACGGTCAACTCTGATGAGTACGGCAAAAAGAATGTCGATTTCACTGTCAAGGAAAAGAACAACCTTGAATTTAAGGTTGGCGGTGGTTATTCAGATACCGACAGCCTTGTGGGCATGGTTTCCTTAACCAATAACAACTTCGACATAACGGATCCCAAACGCTGGTTTCAGGGCGGCGGACAGCGCCTGAAAGCCCAGGGATATTTCGGATTAAAAAGATATGATATTTTCGTCGGCTACACTGAACCCTGGCTGTTCGATATTCCATTGAAACTGGATGTTACCGGATTCTTTAACAACGTGACTTACGATTACTGGGATGAACGACGTATTGGTGGTACCGTATCGCTGGACAAACGCATTTTCGATGATTTTACCAATATCAAACTATCCTATAAATTCGGTCAGGTCAGAGTTCATAATATGGATAGCGATCTTTCCCGGGAAACCAGACGCGCTGACGGCGACGACTGGGTAAGTACGATTCAACTTGATCTCCAGCGCGACACCAGAGACAGTCTGACCGAACCAACCAAAGGTTACAGTGCCGGACTTCTCGGCAGTATTTCTCCAAAGGTTCTGGCTTGCAGCAACAATTTCTACCGTACAGAGGCTCATCTGAGTCATTACTTTAACTTCCTTGACAAAGCCCTGATCCTTCATGTTGGTGGAAAAGTAGGCGTACTCGGTTTATTCAGCCGCGCTAACGATGCTCCGCTCTATGAGAGATATTTCCTGGGCGGCGGAGATTCGCTGCGTGGTTTCCCATACCGCGAAGTATCTCCGGTTGACGACAGCGACCATAATATTGGCGGTATGTCAATGATGCTCTTCACCACTGAACTGACCCATCCAATCTGGAAATTCGTCCGTGGTGCAGTATTTATGGACACCGGTACGGTCGGCAAGAATTCCTGGAGTTTCAATGCCTATCAGTTGAATATGGGTATTGGTTACGGACTAAGGCTCAAGCTGCCGATGTTCCCGACTCCGATTCGTCTGGACTTGGCATATCCTGTTGTCAGCAGCCAGAGAAATGTGAGCAATAAGCTCCGGTTTCATTTCAGCATGAACTTCTCATGGCAACCTGGCTCCTGGAAAGGACTGTAAAAGCAACAGGACGTAAAAGTTTATAATATAATATGATATAAAAATGACGGCAAAACATCCGTCATTTTTTTTGCCCGTATCATTGCTCTATCTCAAATTATCTCCCGCGCAAATACACGAGAATATCCCTTATTAGGAGAATATGACAGTGTTTGATAACAGCATAGCCGGATTCCCCCTTAATCTTAAACACCTATGAGATAAAAAAGAATAATTACTATCTTTTCATAAACACCGATGATTTCAGTAGATACAAAAGTTAAAATCACAGCCTAATTAAAAATTAATAAAAAACACAACATCTTGCGCTTTTATCATTTGAAATGCACAATATTATGTGTTATTTTAAATTAAAGGGCTGTATAATGACCGGATAGATTCATCATATATATTTGATGGAAAGGAGTTTATAGAATCCGGTAAAAATCAATAATTCTATTATAGCGGAAAAAATACTATGGTTATGCGGGGCAGAAATTATTCTGAAGTTCTGACGGAAGCGATAATAGACAATATGCATTTTCAAGTAACGTGGAATCCTTATGAGGATGGTTCATGCATTCTCTGGTTTCGTGACAATCACAAAGGCATATCATTTTCAGCTCTTGGCAAATTTTCTGATTTTGACAAGCGTACGATCCTTGACTTCGTCATGCGCTATACCACCAGCATGGAACTCCAGCAGTTGGTTGAACAGAAACGCTTTAATCAGCGCCTCGCCAAAATTAATCTTACTTATTTCGATGAAATTGAACTCCAGAGTTATAACAATCGTGAAAAAGCATATCGCAGCTTGTTCTGTTTGGATTCAACCATTTGCAAAAATGAACTGAAATCCCGCTGGCGCGTTATGGCGAAGAAGTTCCATCCCGATCACGGCGGGGATAACAAAGCAATGTCCCTGATCAACGACGCGTATGAGTATCTGACTCAACTGGCCAATTAAAGCATCTTGTATCCAATATGTTATTATGCTATTTTAAAAAATCATAGTAATATTTAGGAGATGGATATCATGAGATTCTTAGTTGCTGCTGTTATAATGTTGCTTATCACTGTTGTTTCTGCCTCTGAAAAAGTTGAAATTACTCGACCGGAAAGTTCTAAGATTCAGAAAATTATAATTGATGATGATATACTGTCTTTAAAAACAAAAGATAAAATCTATACGTTCAAACTTTCCGACCTTGTAAAACAGCCGAATAATCCCCAAACATCAAAGAGTACAAAAGATTGGTGCTTCTTTGTCGAAAAGAAAGGTAATTCCAATAACTTTCAATATGTTGGTATGAACCGTCGGAAGGTATTCCATACAGGAGATCTGGTTGTCAGGTTTAAGAAAAACAATAAATTTTACGTTCGAGATCTGGATAACAATATTTTTGCCCCAACCTGGGAAGTCTCAAAAGACTTTTCATCGCACTTAGTCCCCGCGCCAAAATTTATTGACCACTTAAACAATAAAATAAACTCCACCCAACAACAGATTCATTCAATAACTCGTGATCTCTCTAACAATGAAAAGAAAATGAAACAAGAAAGAGAACGATATATTTCTTACCTGCAGACCAATAATATTGATGAAACCACAATAACAGATTCAAAAGGAAGAATCATTTCTATAAAAAATTCGGGAAAATACGATTCCAAAATAAGAAAGCAACTGCGTGAATTTTATAATTCACTTCGGGACCTGGAACGCGAAAACAATAAGTTAAAAGACCACCTCAATTCATTGTCCTCTCAATTGAACTCTCTTAGTAAGTTTAAGAAAAAAATCGATATGCGTTATACCGCTAATGTCCTTAGTCAATAGCATTTTACATGCCTTAAGGACCTACGTTATCCGCCAGTAGATGATATCAGCACTTTACACTTAATCACTCAAACCTAACACACTTTTTACCGGGATTATACCGTTAAGGGATTGCATGCCGGTACTTTTCGATATATATTCCATGTCCTGAATGACATAAGAGAATTGATATAACTATTTGTTAAGGTTGAAAAATGAAAACATTTGAAGGACTTTTTGCGGAGCTTGAAAAGAAAGCGGCGTCTAACGACCCGAATTCCGGAACAGTAAAAATGCTGCAGAAAGGCAAACACGCAATTGGAAAAAAAGTAGTCGAGGAAGCCGGCGAAGTCTGGATGGCAGCTGAATATGAAGGAAATGATAAGACCGCGGAGGAAATCTCCCAGCTGCTTTACCATCTACAGACAATGATGATTGCCTGCGGGCTCAAACTCGAAGACGTTTATAAATATCTGTAAAAAATCAACTCCAGGATAAGAAATTATGCTTAAGATAGCAATTCCCAATAAAGGTGCTTTATCTGAAAAGTCAGTGGGACTGCTGAAGGAAGCCGGTTACAAATGCAGCCGGTCCGGTCGTGAATTGACCATTGTCGATTCAAAAAACAATGTAGAGTTCATTTATCTGCGCCCGCGCGATATTGCCGTATACGTCGGCAAAGGTATTCTTGATTTGGGAATTACCGGTCGTGATCTGGCTTTCGACAGCAAATCCGATGTGATTGAACTGCTGCCACTGGACTTCGGCAACTCAAAATTCTTCTACGCTCTGCCAAAGGAACAAGACCTTGTGCCTGACCAGTTTGATGGCCTGCGCATCGCAACCTCATACCCTAACATCGTTAAACACGACATGGAAAAACGCGGCATTAAAACCGATATCATTCGTCTTGACGGAGCAGTAGAAATCTCTATTCGTCTTGGTGTTGCCGATGCCATTGCTGATGTCGTTGAATCCGGACGGACCCTTAAGGAAGCCGGACTCAAGGTTGTCGGTGAGCCGATTATGGAATCTGAAGCTGTGCTGATTGGCCGCGACAAAAGTGTAACCAACCGTGACGAAGTAAAATATATCATGAAGCGCATTGAGGGAATTATCAAAGCCCGTACCTATGCCGTGGTTGAATACGACATCCCGAAAGCTGTACTGGAAGAGGCCTGCAAGGTCACTCCCGGCATCGAATCACCGACAGTTGCTCCGCTGACACACAATGACTGGGTAGCGGTAAAAGCCATGATTCTTCAGAAGGAAATCAATGAAGTCATGGACAAACTCGAAGATCTCGGCGCAAAGGGTATTATGGTTACAGAAGTAAGAACCTGCCGCATTTGAGTCCGTACGACAACAGACGGCGTTCGTACCGCTTCAAAACTCCAGTCCGCTCCTGCGGAAGCGGAAAAATATAATTGAGATTTATCGGGGAATTCCCGATTCAGACTGTCGCCCTCTGACGGATTAAATCCGCAGAGGGCATTTTTTTTGTCCGTATGACAAATAGTATTCGTATTATAGTGTTTTATTTTTCATTCAGATTCAATCTGTATCTATGTACTCTATTTTATTTCCCAGCCGATTTAAGCTTCTCGGCCTGTGCAAACGTAAAAATTACCGGACCAAAGGCATGACAGTCATTCATTTCACTCCGTTGATTTTTATATGCCTCAATTGAACCATCTTCCGGACAAAGACAGCCCACACAGGTGTTGAATACCGAACCGTCCAACGCGATATAACTCTGATAGCTTTTCACGCCGCGCTGAAAGGCAAAAAGATAACTTTCATCAATAATCCCGGATTCAATTCCAGCACCAAGAGCATATAATATCAATCCTGTTCCTGAAGTTTCTACATAAGAAGAATGGTCTGTTATTTCCTGGTGCCACATACCGTCATCATCCTGATAATGGAGACAGCCAAACAGGTACTCACGAAAAATATCTTCGGTTTCCTTGCGACGGCGATGTGATTTCGGCATGTATTTAATCATTTCAGCCATCCCGTAGAGCCCCCAGCCATTGCCGCGACTCCAATGATCTTGTGAAAGTTTTCCTGCCCCGATCCAACCGCCCCTGCTCTGATGCATAGTACCATAAGCATTAGCGTCACGGAAAATATCAAGCATTTTCTTTACCTGCTGGAAAGCCTCTTCAATATACCGGTCATCATCAAAGGCAATTCCGCAATACAGCAAAAATGGAGCAATCGCAAAGATGCTGTCGATCCAGATAAGTTCATAATCTCTTTCCGGCATGCAATAGATACCAGTTTCTGCTTCTCGCGGAGCATCATTTAAAAGTTCTTCGGCACACTCACGAATAAAACCGTTGGAATCCTGGATTTTCCCATGCATAAGAAGCAGTGCAGAGCCATTGCCCCCGCAGCAATAATTTTTATAGGAACATTTAAAGATCCTTTCACGATTCAAAAATGGCCTTAACTGTTCAATTACTTCTACCAGCAATTCAGCGTCGTTATGCTCAACCGCTTGTGACGCAGCCGCATGGAGTGTCACAATTCCGGTATAGTGTGAAAGCGGTTCAATTTCAAGGTGTTTTTTGTATGCCAGACCGGCAATTTCTAAATAGTGCATAATGGTCCCTTTGTTATTATTGTCAATCTCTATCGTAAACATATTTATAATGTATAAATCCGCAATAAACGGCTAAATTCAAATCAGTCAGAAACCAGCTTGGAGTATTTCAAAAGGCTCAAGCCTACGCTTTCGGTCTCTGAGTCAGAAAGCTGTTCATTCCGAATGTATATACCGAGAAATCCCTTGAGCTTAGATGATTTATATACCGGAACTGCAACTCTTGTACCGCCTTGTTCTATGTAATGAGCCCACTTGTTCTTTCTGGCAAAATCGACATGACATTCATACTCTTCCGGCATCATATGACAAAATTCTTCCATAGGAAAATTATTTTTGAAGCTCTCTGCCATCTTTTGATCAACAACAGCAAGATACATCATTCCAAACGCACTCTGATAAGGAGTAAACACCAGATTTTCGGGTTTCAGAATCCTGTCCGGATTGTCTGGAGATATCATTAATTTTGAAGAAATTCCAGTAGCGCCCGGCTCTGCATAGTGAACTCTGGCATTAGAATATTCCCGAGAAAGCAAACAGAGAATTTCACTGATATGTTCAACAAATGCAATCTCGTTCTGCTTTACGGCAAGTCTTCCCAGTTCTTCTCCAAGCTGGTATTTATTATTGCTGCTTTTCGCCGCAAATTTGCAAACGCATAAGGTCCGTAGCAGATTGTGGGTTGCCGGACGTTTCATGTTCATAGCTTCAGCAATCTCAGCCAGAGACATTCCATTCTCTGATTCACCAATCAATTGAATTATATTTAATCCCTTTACCAGGGATTTTACCAGATCATTGTTGGCCATGTCAACTTCCTTTTATTCATCATAGATGAATTATTATTCATCTATAATTATTATAATGTAAAAATGGGTAAAAATCAATGCTTTACATAAAAAAAATACAAAAGTCATATATTGAAAACGTTAAAATCAGGAATATCCATTTGGGCAGCATCATCCCTATATCGTTAATCTTTACTAAAATTTAGTCGATATTCGCATCTGTACCCCATTCAAAAGATTGATTTAAACATCAGTTGTGCTATGCTATCTTTTTAGGTACTATCATTTTGGGGGGTTAACATATTACATGCAGAAGATACTCGTAGTGGATTCTGTGGAATCCAATCGAAAAAAACTGGTCCGTTCGCTAAATGCACACGGCTTTGCAACCTTAGAAGCGGAATTAGGGGCGGAATTAGTCAATTATAAGCCAGATCATGTCATGATGGTTATTATATCACGGCAACTCAAGGATATGAACGCATTCAAAACCCTGGCTGCGGTTACCCAGGAAAATCCTTTTCTCAACGAAATTCCTTTTTTAATCTGTACGGCTGATAATTCGGACGCGTTTTACCGCCGCTGTATTCGCGCCGGCTTCAAGGGCGTAATTTATACCCCCTACAGCCGCAAAGCATTGATACCGCTAATCACCAATATACTTGTGGAAGAAGGAATCGTTACTCCCGATATGTTCGGCGGAGAAGACCAGGTTCGAAATATCAGAGAAGAAGAACACAGAGAATTCTTGAAGTACTTATCAGGCATTAAATATCCAGAAATAATCCCTAAACACTCACCGGATGTCAATATTGGCTACTACTATCCACTAATCACAGATTTCTTTTCTTTGGAACCTGGCGATGAATTCGATCTTTTGCGTCAATTTATTGATAAGGGAATTTTCTCCCACGAGCTGGTACGAAAAGTTTCGCTGTGCCCGAGATGTTCGTTTCATAATATTAATGTTATCCGTAACTGCCCGAAATGCAACAGTATTCACTTAACAGAAATCTCCGGTACAAACGGAAGTCACACTCACTTCCGCTGCCAAAGCTGCGGATCAACTCTGGAAAACCAAAAACTTATATTTGAATGCTTTCGATGCGGATACAGTAATGATTTCAATGCAGTCGATGTTGCAGATATATATAAATATAAACCGACAGAAAAAGCCAGGGAATATTGCATCTAAACAGAAATCACCTGCCGGTAAGCCCTGCCACCATCTCCATCATTGCTGGAAGAAAGAAAGGTTTTTGTAAAACTCCGGTAAGGGAATCGTCTTTCCGCTCGTCATATTCGTCGCCATAGCCACTGGAAATGATAATTGGAATATCCGGCTTGATTTCCCTCAACTTCATAAAGACATCTTTGCCATGCATATCAGGAAGATTAATATCAAGAATAACCAGATCAATATCCCGATGATCGCTAAAATATTTTATGCCGCTGTTTCCGTCAGAGCACATAACCGGTTCAATTTTATACCTTACCATCCATGTTTCATGGAATTCAAGTAACTCGTCTGTATCATCAATGATTAAAATTTTCAAACCGCTCAGATCAGTCATTCACCTACCTCGTGGCTTTATTGCATTATAGATATCAGTATAATTTTAGTTTTCGTCATTTGCAACCTAACTTCTACAGTTAACTGTTTTTTTATTTAAAAAGTCTGCTGTAGATAGAAGAATTATTGATTCCCATTTGATATACACGAAAATAACGTTATATTATGTAACGTTACACATTTAATAACATAAATGAAAAGAACATATCAAATATTATGAAATCCAATGTTGACATACAAAATCAATATTTTGAATATCAGCTGTTGGAACACGTTGAAAATGATCCACGTTTAACGGCCAGAATGGCTACTGCTAAATTAGGCTGCAGTATACGCCTGACTCATTCTCTTTTAACCAAAATGGTTGAACGCGGCCTGTTTCACGTGAAAAAAATCAATTCCAGACGCTGGGACTACTACCTTACTCCGAAAGGAGTAGCGGAAAAGGCCAGACTCACTTATGAATTTCTGCAGTTTTCCATGCATTTTTACCAAGAGGCAAGGAAAAAAAGTTCACAGCTTTGTAAAGACTTGAAAGAAAACGGAATAAAAAAAATATCCCTCCTTGGGGCTGGAGATCTGGCAGAGATTGTTTATCTTGGTATCAAGGAATGGAACCTCGAATTAGTAGATGTTTTTGATACCCAAGTCAGGGAATTTATTGGCCATCAGGTCAAGTCAATAGATTTGATCAATGACTCAGAAGTCAAAGATTTTATAGATTGTACCTATGACCCCAAAAAACCAATGGCCCAAAATCATCTACCGGAGGTCACGATCGAAAATTTTAACTTATACAATATTTTTACCGACAAAACAGAATAATCCGGGAAAAATTGAGGGGCAGAATTGAAACTATTACGACAACTTCTGATTTTATTTAAACCGGCAGAAAAATTAACACTGCTTTTCTTTTTATTTCTAAATGTATCCAGCTCGCTACTTGAACTGGCTGGAATCGGAGCGGTAATACCGTTTATTTTGCTGCTTATCAATCCGAAAGCCACAGAAAATAACCGCTATGTCAAAATGCTGTATGACTGGATCCAGCCAGAGTCACACCAGAGTTTCGTCACAACGATCGCCATTTTTTTTATTATTTTCTTCATTATGAAAAACATATACATGATGGGCGTTTATGGAATCCAGCAACTTTTCCTTCGCCATAAATATGTGGAAATAACCGACTCACTGATTACGAACTATCTACTCAAACCGTATAAATACTTTTTCGATCATTCCGGGGCGGAAATCCTACGAAATGTCCAGGCAATACATCATGTAGTCACAGGGATGCTGACTCCAATGCTAAACCTATTGTCTGAGTTTGTTACAATCAGTATTCTGGCAATATTCGTATTATGGATCAACCCTGCACTAGCAGTAAGTTTCGGCATCGGCGCAATGATTTTAGTATGGGCCGGCTTAAAGTTTCTGAAAAAAAAGACTCATCAATACGGACACGAGCGCATGGCCCTTAACAAGGAGTTAATTAACAATGTAATGCAGGGATTCGGCAGCATTAAAGAAAGCAGGATACTGGGGAATGAGCAGGAAATCTTGAACAGTAATCTTTATGTTGCCAATCGGATGAGCAAACTGAATGTTTTCACAAATATGCTGAGTGTTGTTCCACGGTTTTATATCGAGTCAATCGCGGTTACTGCAGTGGTGCTGCTAATGCTGGTAATGCTTCATTCTGGCATGAAAGAAGAAAGTATTATTATCGAAATATCACTCTTCAGTATGATTGCTATAAGGCTTATGCCATCGATTACCCGAATCAGTATGGCTGTTAGCAACATTAGAACTTATATTCCTGCGTTCAATCTTATTTATAACGATATTATTGAAGCCAGAGTAGTATTTAAAGGACTTCCCGACTCAAATCCTTCCAAGTTGCCTTTTAATGATAAAATTGAGCTAAAAAACGTAAGTTTTTCTTACGAAGATAAAAAAAGTATTATTGAGAACCTTTCTCTTTCAATACCAAAAGATCAGCGAGTCGGCTTTATTGGTCCTTCCGGCTCAGGAAAAACCACAATTATTGACCTGATCATCGGGTTGCTGACGCCAGACTCCGGTTCGATCTGTGTTGATGGAAAAAACATAGCCAATCATATTCGTGAATGGCAAGCAAATATCGGCTATATTCCTCAACATATTTTTATTTTTAATGATTCGATCAAAGCCAATATCGCATTGGGAATTGCTCCTGAAAAAATTGATAAAGAACGTATTTGTAAGGTCATAGAAATGGCGCAATTAAGTGATTTTGTGTCACAGCAGCCGCAGGGAGTTGACACGATCGTCGGAGATCACGGCATCAAACTATCCGGTGGCGAACAGCAACGTTTAGGAATCGCCCGAGCTTTATACCGCGACCCCGAAATTCTGGTTATGGATGAGGCCACTTCGGCTCTTGACAACACGACCGAAAATGAGTTCATGTCCGCAATTGATTCGTTAACCGGGCAAAAAACCATCATTATAATTGCACATCGATTGACAACAGTTGAAAACTGCGATAAAGTTATTGATTTGCAACAGGATATTTATTAGAAATATATGATTTTAAATTTATATAAAATGTCTCATAATTCATCTTTCACAAATAATCATTAGTGACAAGTTTTTTAATTAAGTGAAAAGGCAATATAATGAAAAAAGTTATTGTTTGCACAACAATAAATCCTCCAACTGAAGCCATTGAGAAATTTTCTCAAAAAAAAGATTGGGAACTGTTTATTGTGGGCGATTTAAAAACACCGAAAGACGCCTATCAGAATTCAGGACTGAACCTTAGATATCTGTCACCTGAAATGCAGGAGAAAAAATATCCTGAATACAGTAATATTCTCGGCTGGAATTGTTCAACCAGAAGAAATTTGGGAATTATTGAGGCATGCAATCAGGGAGCGGAGCTGATTGCCTTGGTTGATGATGATAACATCCCCGCAGAAAACTGGGGAAAAGATATATATATCAACCAGGAAATAGAAGTCGATCTTTTTGAGAATAAAGAAGACATTGTTGTTGACCCTGTATATATCAGTTCCTACTACGATCATATCACGAAAACATCCCACTCCATTGATAATCCGGCCCCCAATTGTATATGGCACCGTGGATTTCCTCTAGATAAAATTACGAATCGTTACAAAACAGAATATCGTGGAAAAGTAAAAGTTACTCCATTGGTTCAGGCAAATCTATGGAATGGCGATCCGGATATTGATGCAATCCTTCGTTTGCAACATAATCACGAAATCGAATTCAAAAGTACTAATTATTTCACGACATCCAATATTTCTCCTTTTAACAGTCAGAATACAATATTGCATCGCTCCGTTGCTTCATACTATAAACTGCTTCCCGGAGTTGGACGCGTTGAAGACATCTGGGGAGCGTATTTGATGCAGCTAAAACTTAAAGATAAAATGAAATCACCATATATCATATATGGACCGGCAACCGTTTATCAGAAGAGAAATGAACACAATCTCCTTAAGGATTTTAATGAAGAAATTTTCGGTTATTCCAATACCACAAAATTATTAAACGGAGAAAATGTTCTGCCAGAAAAAACAGTAGAAAGTTATAACATTTACAGAAATATATTCAACTTGGATTGAATCAGGACTAAACACTACAAGGCAGATTAATGACAACGAAAATTCTAATTACCGGCGCGACCGGCATGGTTGGAGGCCGTTTCTATCAGGAATATAAGAAGAAACACGGACATCAAGTATATGGATTGGCCCGGGACAGCGCGTCAAGTCGCATGGAGGCTGTACAGGATAAGAATATTTTTCGTTGTGATATAACTGACCGGGACCATCTGGAAAAAATTTTCGATACAGTCAAACCTGATATAGTAATTCATATGGCAGCTCAAGCATTTAATGGTTCCAGCTGGGCATGTGAAAATCTGACTCATAACACAAACTCAACCGGATCATTAAATGTATTAAAATGCTCGCTTCGCAACGGATTACACACCAAAGTCCTGATTGCCTGCAGCAGTGCGGAATACGGCGATTTTGACCCCAAAGAATGTCCTTTGAAAGAGAACCGCGCACTCCGTCCGGTAACGCCCTATGGGGTATCCAAGGCCTGTACGGAGATGATGGGGTACCAGTTCTTTTCCAATTATGGGTTACAAGTCTATCTGCCCAGAATGTTTATCCATGTCGGAACCGGCCATCCCCCTGCAACTGCCATTCAAAATTTCGCACGCCAGTTGGCTTTAATTAAAAAAGGTCTGTTAGAACCTGTTATGCGTGTCGGCAACCTCAATACTTCACGGGATTTCATTGATGTTCGAGACGGAGTAGCCGCAATGATGATGCTTCTGGAAAAAGGAGAACCGGGTGTTCCCGTCAATATCTGCACAGGGAAAGCATACAGTATACAAGCAATACTTGATATGCTCATTGAAATAGCGAAAATAAAAGTAGATGTAATTCAGGACAAGAACCTGTTCAGAGCCTCCGATGAACCATTGCTTCTGGGAGATAATTCCATAATATCAGGCATTGGCTTCAAACAAAAGTATTCAATAAGAGAAACGCTTGAGGCAGTTTTCACGGACTGGCTGTCACGTTGCTGACCAGGAGTGGGAGGAGTAAGGCTATGTTGAAATTTAATGGCGTGTCAATCATTATTCCCGCCGTGAATGAAACTGTTTCTCTGCGGAAAACAGTTAAGATCATTCTTGAGAGCTGTAAGAAAGAAGATCTTTGTGAATTTGTTATTGTTCTGGGAAAAATATCATCGGAAGAGTGCGTTAAAACAGCAAAAGAGATTGAGAAAAATTATACTGAGATACCAGTAAAAATATATTATCAGAAAAAACCATTTATCGGGGCGGCAATTAGTGAAGCGTTCGAATTTGTAAAAGGTTCTCATGTGGTAATGATGTCCAGCGATTTGGAGACTCCGCCGGAAGCAATCAGCGAATTCATTAACTTGAGCAAACAATATCCAGACAAAATCATAACTGCTTCACGTTGGATAAAAGGGGGAGGATTTAAAGGATATTCAAAGCCGAAATGGATCGCTAATTATATTTTTCAGAAAATGCTTTCATTGATCTTTTGTGTAAAATATACAGATCTCACTTATGCATATCGAATTTTTCCAACAGAACTGGTTCAAAAAATTAAATGGGAAGAAGTGAAGCACCCATTTTTTCTGGAAACAGCCCTGAAACCTTTGCGTCTTGGTGTTGATATGAAAGAAATCCCGGTTTTCTGGAGTACACGTACTGAAGGTGAATCTCAAAATTCATTTTTCAAGAATTTCGCGTACTTTAAAACCGCTTATAAAATCAGATTCATGAGTAAAAATAAAATATTAAAAGATACATAAATTTTAGTTTACTAAAATAATTAAATAACGTGCCAAAAGTTGTGATGGAAATATGTAGACATCCCATTAAAAAGAAAATTGACAAGGAAAATCACAATCATGATTCATAAACTCATTTTATCGGTACTGTCGTTTATGTTCGTTATAACGGGCTCTTTTGCCCAAAATACCAATAAAGCCCAAAAACACAAACCGGTAATTTCGACATAACATTCGATAATAATATGATTGTTCTTGCTTCCCGAAACAGAACAGAAAACTAAATTTTCATATGCTAGAATTTATATTGCAATTACTCGGAATTTTTGGAATATTTACCGGAGATATCACCTCTAGAGATGATCGCCGGAATATTCCTTTTTCTGTATATGGACCAATTATTCTTATCACCATCATTATTTCGGTTGCAGCGGCATACATTTTTAGCTGTTAAAATCAATATATCTTCAATTCAATCTCATTTTATCTTCGTTGAAAAAGCCTGTGGAAAGATTATAGTAATAAATATAATAAGGCTTGTTGTGTTTTCAGAGTAGCATGCGCTGTCCCTGGCGCATATAGCAACTTCAGCCGATTATAGTGTAGACATGGAATATTTTGAGAATACGTTTCTAAGTGTTCCCGAGTGGTCTTGCTGTTTGCGTTGGGGACAACGCAAGCTACTTGGGGAAATTCATAATATCAGAGGAAAATCATCAGATAATTTAAGAAATTACAATTATAGTTTTCACGTGATTATTGCGTGAATTTATTTTCGTTCGTGTAAGTCTAAACCGCCAAATTTATTGCAAAAACGCGAACAGGAAAACAGTGCCCTTGTGTATACTTGGGCGGTGTTTGCTTGTTGTTTTTGCAGGGGCTTGGCGGCCCTAGACTTACGGCAAGTACAACGCCGCCCTTCTTTTTTTTCGAGGGCGGCAACTCACAAAGGGGGTTGTCATGGCAATCAGGGAAATTGTAGTACGTGAAGGGGAAGTAGAAGTAAAAATGGACGGAATCTTAACCGCCGAAGATTTGGAACAGGTTCAGGGACAGATTTACTATAACGAGGAATTTATAAAGCAACTCAATCGTCAGACTTTCGACTTTTCCGACATCACCGACAGTACACTAACCCATTCGCAGATATTCTATTTATCCGTAATGGATAATTCAGCCTTACAAACCAATCCCAATCTGGAACTGATTAAAATCGCGTCGTCCGATAAGATCATAGAACTTTGTCATCAATGGCACCAGAATCTGCTTCGTCATGCCAATGTAAAGATATTACGTGGGTAGGGAGTGCTCTCCGCAGCGCGCCTTCTTCCGGGATTTTATGCTCAGGCCCAAAATAGCGGACGGTTACGGAGAACCGTCCCTACCTAGGGGATTTCGCTATTCCGCGCTGGACCCAGCTCGCGGTGTCCGCCATAAATCGCGGAGCAACTTAAAGGGTAGCATGCGCTGTCCCCAGCGCATAAAGCAATTTTGCTGATATCACTTGGATTAATAGATCCCCCTTCAAAGTCACGAATGGCTTATAATAAACGTATTGGAGGGAAAATCCGTGTCTACACTTTAATCGGCTAAATGTGCTTTTTGCGTTGGGGACAACGCAAGCAACTGTGGGACTCCCAAACGAAACATCGTTCTGCCGTGCTGATGCACGGTGTGCCGGTTTTATCAAAACAGGCACTACTTTGCTCCCGCATTTTTTAAATTCTTAATTCTTTTGGTTGCAGCTCCGCTGCTCTGATTCTAAGGGACAAGAAATCGCCGGCGGTATTCACGAGGCGTCATGCCGGTATGCTTTTTGAAATGCCGGGAGAAATAGTTGCTGTCATGAAAGCCGATTTCCCAGGCAATGTCGGATATGGCGCGATTACTGTTTGCCAGGAGCTCCCGGGCATGTCCGATTCGGACCGTAATTACGTAATTGACCGGAGACTCTCCAAAGGTTTTGCGGAACATTCGGTACAACGTGGTTTCAGACATAGATGCCTTTTTTGCAAGCGTTTCCAGTGTAATGTCTTTCGCATAATTCTGTCCAATATAACTGAGAACCTCGGACAAACGGATAATGTCCTTTTGTCCCGGCGAATCGGTTCTGGTAAAGTTTCTGGAGACAAACAGAATGATCTGCATCATCAACGAAGCCATGGCATAGCCATATCCCGCCGGACAAAAATCGAGTTCTTTTTCCAACGCCATAATAAGGTTTTTCAGATAATCAAGCTTGTCGTCACTAAGCCTCAAGCGACTTTTGAATCCATGCTGACTGCGCATTGCCGGTTCAACTTCAAAAAAAGCAAAATAACCGGGCACATTGGACAGGTCATACATCGGCAGTTTCAGGCGATCGGGACGATATAGCAGATTAATAAGTTCAAGCTTTTCTGTGTTGCTGTAACTATGCGCGTCTTCAGGCTTGATCAGAAAAACATCGCCGCGCTCAATACGGTACTCCTCCGTTTTCGTGTTATGTACTCCGGTCCCTTGGCAAACTACCACCAGTTCATAAAAATCATGGAAATGCATAGGCATGGAGTTCTGTGAGTCTATTACCACGATTTTTACCGGTTGACTCTCCGGCGGAAATTTTCCTGATTTTCTCATATCAAACTATTTTTATTGTCCGTACAATGGACGGCGTTTATTCTGACTCCGGAACATGCGCCAGATATTCTTTCTCCAGCACATCCGCCATAACTTTCCAGTCAAATTTTTCCCTGACGAGTTCACGTCCATCATAACTCATTCGTTGATAAAGTTCCGGATCGTTCAAAATCTTCAGACAGGCCTCGACCACCTGATCAATACTTTCCGGTTCAATCGTATAACCCGTTTTGTCGTTGATCACGACTTCCGGTGTCCCATCAAGGTGGTAGCCTACAGCCGGTTTACCGGAAGCCAGTGCCTGAACCATACAACGCGGCAGGCCCTCACGTAGCGACAAATGCACAACAATATCCATAAGGGCAATATATCTGTAAACCTGATCCGGAGGAACCAGCCCTGAAAAACTGAAATGTTCCGCGATGCCAAGATCTTTAATCTGCTGCTTTATATCATCCATCATAATTCCGTTACCGACGATCAGGAAATGAATGTCCGGAAAACTTTTTACGATTTCCGCCGCCGCCGGAATAAACTGTTCATAGCCTTTCAGCGGAAACAGTCGCGCCACAGTTCCAATAACCTTACGGTTTTCAGGAATTCCAAGCTCATTCCGCAGTTCCGGTTCCGGTTTTGCGTTGATAAATTTATCAATCTCCATGCCGCTGTAAACCACCATATACTTTTCACGCGGAGCAACGCCGGCATCTACACATTGATCAATCATGGCCTGGGCCACCGCGTAAATTTTATGGCAGTACCTGGCGGCAAAACGTTCAGCATGGATATAAATCTGGTTTTTCAGCCATTTTTCGTTGCGGTGAAAAGCCTGTCCGTGAACAGTATGAGTCACAAAAGGAACCCCGGCTTTATAGGCCGCGACCCGACCGATTATTCCGGCCTTTGAACTGTGAGTGTGAACCACATCAAACGATCTTTCCTTAAAAAACTTTTTCAGGGAAAAATATGCTTTTAGATCAGTCAAGGGATTGATTTCCCGGATGAGATATGGATTTTCGACCACTTCAAATTCAGGGAAATCCTTATTTTTAAGCAATTCACCTTCCGGCCCCGGTGACGGACCGGTTACAAGGGTAACCTCATGTCCGCTGAGAATATGTCCGATAATGGTCAGCAGGGTATTTTCCTGGGCGCCGCCCACAATCATGCGGGTTATTACATGGCAAATCTTAAGTTTACGTTTCATTTGAACAGAAATTCTTTCACTATATAATTAGAGGTTCGCTCAATTCCGGTTTCACCGTTTCCGTCGGAACTGCGGAATGTCATCATTCCGGGTCCGTTGTCATCGCGTTTCACCAGAACATTAATATGAAACGTCCCGCAACTATATTCAACCTTTGTAGCATTATTTTTGCAAAAGGTTTTCAGATAAGGCATTTGGCAGAAGAAAGAACTTTCTTTTTTATTTTTCGGAATAAAACAAAGAGAAACGCCTTTTTCCGCAGCCGCAAGCGCCGCCGGATTATTCTTTGTGTATTTTGATGTTGAAATAAAAAGTTCGGTAACCGGAATTCTCTCCAACAGTTGCTCAAGACCAGCAGAATAATCGCGTCCACTTCCGGCGATCACGACTCGGTTGATTTTGCCAACCCCGTTATTCCGCAGATAATTAATAATATTTCCGGCAATCTGTCGATCCGGGACATTTATCACTGTTGCTCCACGGTTTCCTTTGCCGATCATAACCAGTGCGGCGTTATCGCTTCCACCGCCGGAGAAAACTCCGAGGCGAGGTGGTGTTATCAAAGCGTTGATATGCCAGAACATCAGCGTGACCGCCAGCAGGGTTAATGCTCCGGCAAAAATCTGCGGACGAAACGCCGTGATCAACATAACCAACGCAATATAAAACAGCAGAATGGTCAGCCAGCCGGGCGGAGCAAGTGAAATGGTTGAAAAACAATTGTAAAAGAATACACAAAAGCCAGACATTCCTTCAATCAACCCGTTAAGCAGTGCCGCAAGCGGAACCGTGAGAAATAATAACGGGGCCAGCAACAATTTTAACGCTCCAAGCAGAAAGATCATCCAGACAAACGGAATAATCAGAAAATTCAGCATTACCGCCTGGGGAAAATAAAATCCCTGATAGAACAATGTGATCGCACTGCTTGCCAGCCATGCGGCCATACACCCCAGCAATGCCGACATGATTCCAGCAAGGAACCGTTCAAGTCGAACTTTAGCCGTTGAACGCAGTTCGCCTGGAATCCAGCGGAGATATTCGCCAGGCAGCGACACCCAGTTGCGGATTGGATTGATTGATGCCACCAGCACGGCTACCACTACAAACGAGTACTGAAATCCCACATCGTTCAGGTAATATGGATTATACGCCAGAATCAGGGCCGCCGCCAGAAAGATAATATTTAGGCCAGGAGTTTTGTAAAGCATTCCCCGGCATACTGCCCAGATTGAGATCATGATCAGCGTTCTTACTGCCGGAGGATTCATGCCGGTTGTCAAAACATATAGAAATACGATTGCCGGAACCAGAAAATAACGCAGTTTAAACGGCAGCCAGCGTAACAACCAAAAGATCATCAGCGCCAGCACACCGACATGAAAACCGCTCACCGTAAAGATGTGAATGGTTCCGGTTTTAATAAATTCCTGCTTGGTTTGATAGTCCAGTCCCTGTTTGCAGCCGAAAATCAAAGCCGCGAGCAGTTTACGGGGTTCGCCGTCAGGCATCCCGTCGCAAAGGTGTTTCAGCAGAAAATCCCGTACCTGAAGAATACCGCCGGTTAGAGAACCGGTATGATCGATAATATTTCCTTCGCGAGCATAAAATACCCGGCTGACCCCGCGAGCCTTAAGAAAGCCGTTAAAGTCAAATCCAGATAAATCTCCCGTATTTGCGGATGAAACGCCTTTGTCAGTCACCGTGTATTGGATAACTTTGCTGTCGCTGTCTGGCAGAATAAAACTACCGAGCAGGCACAGGTTATCTCCGTAATAGACCTTTCTGAATTCACGGGGAAACCTCACTGCCAGTTTGCCTGAGGCCTTCTGCCATGTATCGGTGGGAGAATAACGTAGTTTCCTGACCTCACAGAATACCAGATTGGGATTAGGAAGCCAGTCGATATTTCCAGCACATGAGGTATCACAAATCTCGACTTGGATTTCTGCCCCGCAATTTGCTCTGCCGATGATCGTCGCATAATTGTCCGATGCGGTATGTTGTCTGATCAGCATCGAGCATAACCCAACTGCTAACCCGATAAGAAACCTTACAAGGTTTCGCTTTCCGGTAAAAAATATGATGACAGGCAAAACAGCCAGCGGCACAAACAGCAGTAACCAATTATTAATGCCTGGAATGATTCCAGCCAGAATTCCGCAGAGAATGAAAAATGACGGATATTTTGCGGACAGTTCCGTCATTTTTCCGACATTAGCACGAATTAAGCTTAAAATATTCCGAAAAACATCCGCCATTTTGATATTTCATCAGGGATAGAAAACTCTTTTCACCCGGTAAACTCCGATCGGCTCAAACGGTGCCGGAGTGGTTACAACTTCGATACTGTAATTTTTACCAACCTTCCAGACAAATGAGTATTCAGTGTTTTCATAGTTGCCGGAAATTTTTGGTCTTTGTTTGTTGATAATATCCGTCTCTTTATCGGTTTCATCGTCAAGCTTTTCGATCGCATATTTTCGAATTTTCGTCAGCTCAGCAAACGGGTTACGGCTGGCTTCGATTTCCTTTTCGATTTTTTTGCCGAACATAATATTGTCTTTGTCTTCCGAGGAAAGCTCCCCGGTATTGCAGCCAAAACCGGCCCCTGCAAGAATTACTGCCGATGCAAGTACAACGTTTTTCATTTGAACGTACCCCTTTTAATGAGTTATTGAATTTAAATTCGATTTTATTTTAACAAGGCATTCTTTCGGAACCGTTAGCGAACCATCGCCGTTGCCCATGCTGATCAAAGGAAGATTTTTACCATGGTAATCACTGCCTCCGCTTAACAGCAAACCATGCTGATCCGCCAGTTCAATAATCGTATCCGTCTGTCTTGTGGTAAATCCCGTATAAAAGCACTCGATTCCATCCAGACCAAGCGGAACCAGCTTTTTCAATACCCCGCGAACATGAGAACGGGTATATTTGTTCCGGTACAACGGATGTGCCCATATCGCGACTCCGCCGGCATGGTGGATCCTTTTAATGGATTCTTCCGGACTAGGCAGCTCGCGCCGGCAGTAGGCCGGCCGGCCGCGCCGCAGACAACGCTCAAAAGCCTCGGCATTATTCTCAAAGTATCCTTTACGTATCAGTATTGCTGCAATATGAGGACGTCCTATACTGTCGCCGCCTGCTTCCGCCTGCAATTCCTCCATGTTAATTTCGTAACCCAGCGAATTGAGTTTGCGCAATATTGTCTCATTTCGCGTATTACGGTTAACGCGAATCTTTTCCAGAAATTCAACCAGCGTTTTATCTTTGTGGTCAACAAAAAGTCCGACCATATGAATTTCACGATTCGAAATCGAAGTTGAAATCTCAACCCCTGGAACCGCTTCAACTTTACGCTCTTTTGCCGCAGCTAAAAATTCCGGCAAGCCGCTTACGGTGTCATGATCTGTCAGAGCGACAGCCTCAAGTCCTAAAGCTTCAGCATGATCAATTAATTCGGCAGGATTTTCGGTCCCATCCGATGCATTACTATGCATATGCAGATCTACCCTTCCCGATCCCATAAATCCCCTTATAAAGTAATTTTTTGTGGTTTTGACATAATTATTTGTAAAAAAGTTACAATAGAGATGAACTTATTACAAATTAGAGCTTGAAAAATCCGTAAATAAAATTATAATTATAGGCTCTATCAGGGGTTTTGTAGGGTTTTATAGGTAGTATTTTGGGTTTTAAAAGACAGGAAAATAAAATAAATGGCCGAAGAGAAGAAATTCCCGAAGTTTACCGGGAAGAAAAAGAAGTATTACGAAATGTTGATGCAGGCTCGGGCTATTGTCCTTAACCAGTTCGAATTTCATTCAGATGAAGCTTTGAATTCAAATGATTCAGGAGAAGCCAAAGGTTTAAGTACTCATCTGGGAGATACGGATAATAGTATTCAGAACATGGAGCTCCAGCTCATGAATGAAGAAGGTGACGTAATCTTACAGATTGATGAGGCCCTTGATCGTCTTGCTCAAGATGAATTTGGCGAATGTATTGATTGTGGCGCAAAAATCCAGGAAGCCAGACTTGAGGTAAAACCTTATGCATTATATTGCATCAAGTGCAAACAGATACGTGAACAAAACGACGGAATGAATCCTTACATTGATTAGTTTTCTAAAAAAATCGGAATTTGGCAGTCAGGACGAAAAAAAAATCATTGCTCTGGCTGCAATAACAGCAATACTTCTTGCTGTTGCCGATCAAGCAACCAAAATGGCTGTTGTCGCCAACTTTAAGCTTGGTGAAAGCATAAAGTTGATTCCCGGTTTTTTTAATCTTACTTATATCACCAACAAGGGAGCCGCATGGGGCATTCTTCACGGAAAAATCTGGCTCCTCACAATTATTTCTATTGCCGTATTTGTTATGATCATATGGAAGATCCGTACTCTTACCGAAGGTTGGAACGAACGATATCTGGCTTTATTTATGATTATCAGCGGCATTATCGGAAACTCAATTGACCGTATCTGGCGGCGGGAAGTAGTCGATTTTCTCGACTTCCATATCAGCGGTCATCACTGGCCGGCATTCAATGTGGCCGACAGCGCAATCACTGTTGGTGTTACCATTTACGTCATTTCCATCTTATTTCGAAAAAACCAGCCAGAAAATGCGGATACTTCTGATAAACTAGAAGATGCAACCGATATTCCCACCGAAACGTCCGCACCAGACAACCAATGAGTTTTCCGTCTAAAATTCCTGTAGTAATGGGACCCACAGCTTCCGGCAAGACCGCTTTGGCAGTAAAAATTGCTGAACGCTTTAACGGAGAAGTCATTTCTGCTGATTCCATGCAAGTTTACCGAGGCCTTGATATCGGTACAGCAAAGCCGGATATGGAAGAACGGCATAATATCCCACATCATCTTATCGATATTCTAAACATTGGAGAATCTCTAGAGGTTTTTAGCTTTGTCGAGCTTGCCGACCAAAAGATTCAAGAGATTCGTTCACGCGGAAAGCTGCCGGTTATTGCCGGAGGTACCGGATTTTATCTGAAGGCATTGCTTTATGGGCTGGATCCGCTCCCGGCTGATCCCAAAATAAGGACAGAACTGGATCATCAATATGACAGTAAAGAAGGTCATGAGCTACTGAAAAAATTCATGGCGGAACATGATCCGGTAGACCTTGAACGCTGGCATAATAATCGCCGAAAACTTATCCGGGCCTGCGAAGTATTCAAAATTACCGGGAAACCGATTACTGAACTTCAAACCATTCATAAGCCCAAACTGCGTTTTCCTGTTGTTTCCCTGTTTTTAAACTGGGATCGTGAGATTCTAAAATCCCGGATCAGACAGCGTACAGTCCTGATGATTGAAAACGGCTGGATAGAGGAGACGAAAAAAGCGGTTGCCGCAGGTTTGCTTGAAAGTCCGACCGCGAGACAAGCCATCGGCTATAACTTGATCAGTCAATATCTTGATGGAAAAATGGATTATAACGCATTAATTGAGCGAATTGCCACGTCTACCTGGCAATATGCCCGTAGACAGCTTACGTGGTTCAGAGGGCAGCATCCTGAGGCGAGAGAGGTCATGATGCCTTATGATGAGGAACTGCTGCTAAAAGAACTTGCGGCTGAAATCAATAATTAATCTATTCACTATTTTTTAAAGCAATAAGATTATCCGGCAGCCTTACCGGACGACCATCTTTATTGATTGAAGCGTGAATCGTATGGCCCGAAACAAGTAATTCGCCGTCACGGCAAACTTCGCAGCAAATCTTAGTTCTTGCGCCTTTCGCTTCTTCTACCCAGCCACGCAGAGTAAGAACATCATCGTATCTGGCTGGCATACGGTAACGGCAGGTTGCTTCGATTACCGGGAGCATCAATCCCTGTTCTTCCAGAACCCGGTATGGCAACCCGGCTTCGCGCAGAATCTCATTGCGAACACGTTCAAAGTAAATCAGGTAATTAGCGTAGTAAACAACACCCATTTGATCGGTGTCGGCGTATGGGACCCGGTATTCTGTTTCCGTTACTTTCATTACTTCACCCGTGATGTAATAAATTCAACAACTTCTTCAATCGTCATATCAGTAGTGTCGACGAATGTCGCGTCATTCGCCTGTTTCAATGGAGCTACAGCACGAGTCGAATCAATGCGGTCTCGCTCGGCGATCTGGTCGGCGACTTCCTGAACCGTGGAATTCTCAGGCGTTTCCCCGCCCTGGTTCAAACGGCGCAGTGCCCGGGCATAAGGAGTGGCGGTAACAAAAAATTTATATTGGGCATCAGGAAAAATGACTGTACCGATATCGCGGCCTTCCATAACAATCAAGCCAAGAGAAGCGAAATGACGTTGAAGTTCGAACAGTCGCGAACGCACTTCCGGCATAGCAGCAACTGGACTTACTGAAGCGGTAACTTCCGGAGAACGGATATCACTGTCGGCAACCTGAGAATCGTTAAGATAAATGCGGAATATTCCATCAGGAGCCTTGCGATAATCCATGTCCATCGCAGAAAGCAGGGATTCTATTTGCTTGTTATCAGGAGATAACGGGTCAATTCCGTGATTAAGCAGATAAAAAGTAACCGTACGGTACATATTACCTGTATTGATATAGGGAATCCCCAGTGTTTCTGAAACCCGGTTGGCAACCGTACTTTTTCCGGACGCTGCCGGACCGTCGATGGCAATTACCTGCGACACTGAAGAAAACTCCCTTCGTATATAATACCGTACTTATTTAATTATGCCTGACAGAAATTTAGCGACGTCCGCGCAGTTTCCCTTTTTTAAGAAATCCTTCGTAATTTCTCATCGTCAAATGAGACTCCAGCTGAGTTAGAGTATCAAGTACAACCCCAACCATAATCAGCAGACTGGTGCCGCCGAAGAACGAAGCAATCAGATAAGGAACATTGAAACTGTTGGACAACATCATCGGGAACAATGCCAGAGCAACCAGGAAAATGGCGCCGGCAAAAGTGATCTTACTCATGGTACTGTCAAGGAAATCGGCAGTAGGAGTACCCGGTTTGATTCCAGGAATGTATGCGCCTTCTTTCTTGAGGTTATCGGCAATCTGAATCGGGTTGAACTGATTGGCCACCCAGAAGAAGGAGAACAACAGAATAAGGACACCTTCGATGATGATATAAGTAGTACTGCCGTACTGGAAGTATGTACCAAGCCCCCACGGCAGGAACGGAGTAACGAATCCGAGCACCTGAGTAATCGCACCAGCGAAGATGATCGGCATAACGTTTGCAAAGTTTACTTTAAGTGGAATGTAAGTTGTTCCGGCCTGTGCCTGAGCGTTACCATAACCCTTGCGGACAATCTGTACCGGAACTCTGCGCTGACCTTGGGTCAACATAATCGTACCGGCGGTAACAATAGCAAAGACAATGAACAAAATTAATAAATGTACCGGACGGAATGCCGCACCGGAAAGACTGCCGCCATGAAATGCAAGCTCCCAGAGCTGACTCAGCGCGGAAGGCATTCTGGCTATAATGTTAATTGTAATGATTAACGAAACGCCGTTACCAATACCGCGTTCGGTAATCTGTTCTCCCAGCCACATCATCACCATGGTGGTGGCAGTAAGAACAATGATCGTCATGACAATAAAGAACGAATTCGAGGTAAATACCAGCTTCATGGTCGGAGCCTTGAGGCCGATACGGCTCGGATTTATCATGGTCATGGCAGCAACTGCGCCCTGGACGATGCAGATAAGAACAGTCAGATAACGGGTGTACTGATTGATCTTTTGTCTGCCCACATCGCCTTCGCGAGCGAGTTTCTCAAGAGAAGGGATTACCGGCACCATCAATTGAAGAATAATGGAAGCCGAGATATACGGCATGATACCCAGTGTGGCTATAGCAAATTTCTGAAGCGCACCCCCGCTGAACAGGTCAAACATGCTGACGAATGTTCCGGATGCCGCACTTTTATTGAGCATTGCGAAGTAGTCACTAAGCGCCTGTGGATTGACACCGGGACATGGAATGTTCGCCGCGAGCCTCACAAGCACGATGATTCCGGCCGTGAATAAGATTCGCGACCTGATCTCTTTTATTTTAAAACTGTTGTAAAATGCACTAAACATTATCCCTACCCGTTATAAGGTTTCCGGGAATCGGGCAGTTAATCCCGGTTCCCGGTAATTTGTATTTAAACTTCCTCGCAGGTTCCGCCTGCAGCTTCAATTTTAGCTTTGGCTGCAGCCGAGAATTTGCGGGCTTTTACCGTTAAGGCTTTGGTGATTTCACCATTACCGAGAACTTTAAGGTCATACGGTTTTTTACCAATGACACCTTTGCTTTTCAATACTTCCGTGTCAACTGTTTCACCAGCTTCACAAGTGGCTTCGAGTTGAACCAGATTAACGATATTGAAAGGTACAGTGCTCGGGCATTTGAATCCGCGTTTCGGCAGACGTCTGAACAATGGAATCTGACCACCTTCAAAATGCGGACGATGAGTGTAACCGGAACGAGATTTCGCCCCTTTTTCACCGCGTCCAGCAGTACGTCCGAGACCGGAACTATCACCACGACCAACACGCTTACGTGTTTTCTTTGAACCTTCAGTCGGTTTCAATTCATGTAATTTCATGTTCATATCCCCGTGTTAGGCAGTTTCAATTCCGCGCTTCGCCAGAACATCAGCCTGTGAAGAAAGCATGTCAATCGCTTTCATTGTGGCCTTAACCACATTTACAGGATTGTTTGCTCCAAGTGACTTGGCAAGAACGTCATGAATTCCAGCAAGTTCCAAAACCGCACGCATAGAACCACCGGCAATAAGACCGGTACCCTGACTGGCAGGACGCATCAGAACTTTTGCACCGCTGTAACGGGCTTCAACTTCATGAGGCAGAGTTGTGCCGTTGATCGGAACCTGTACCAGGCTCTTCTTGGCGATTTCGCTGCCTTTTCTAATTGCGTCGGAAACTTCGTTGGCTTTACCGTAACCGTAACCGACTTTGCCGTCGCGGTTACCGACAACTACAAGTGCGCCGAAACTGAAGTTACGACCACCTTTTACAACCTTCGCACAACGATTGATGCTGATAACGTTCTCTTCGAACTCGCTGACAGCAGCATTATCACTGTTGTTATCCATATTGTTATTTTTAGCCATTCTCTCAGCTCCTAAAACTTGAGTCCGGTTTCTCTGGCTGCATCAGCAAGTGCTTTAACACGGCCATGATAACTGAATCCGCCACGGTCGAATACAACAGTCGTGACGCCGGCTTTTACCGCTTTTTCACCAACCAGCTTACCGATCAGTTTAGCGCCTTCGACATTAGGTTTTGCACCCGCTTCGGAAAAAGCTTTTTCAAGAGAAGAAGCTGAAGCCATGGTGTGACCCTTATCATCATCGATAATCTGCGCATAAATATTTTTAGCAGTAAAACATACAGACAGGCGCGGACATTCGGAAGTACCGGCAATCTTCTTACGAAGACGCATGTGTCTGCGCTGACGTTTATCTTTTTTATTTTTATATATAGGCATTTTATAAAGTCTCCACTATCATTTACCAACGGTTTTGCCTTCTTTCATCGCAATACGTTCGTCAGCATAACGGACACCCTTACCTTTATAAGGCTCAGGTTTTCTGAAGCGACGGATCGTAGCTGCAACTTCGCCGACAAGCTGTTTGTCAGCGCCTTCAACAGTAAGCTTGGTGTTATCAGTAACTGTAACCTTCACACCCTGCGGTACGTCGTAAACGACCGGATGTGAGTAACCCAGACTAAGGTTCAGTTTCTGACCCTGAATCTGTGCTCTGTAACCAACACCAATGATAGTGAGCTCTTTCTTAAAGCCCTCTGTAACTCCGATCACCATGTTGTTAACCAGGCTTCTTGCGAGACCCTGCATGGCGTTCGACTCTCTGGATTCATCATTGCGGGCAAATGTTACAGTGTCTTCAACGACATTTACGCTCACCCTCGGAGGAATCTGCATTTCGAGTTTGTCCTTACCTTCGACAGTAACAGCGCCGTTAGCGACCTGTATTTTTACGCCCGAAGGAATTTGAACCGGTTTATTTCCAATGCGTGACATTTTAAACAAATCCTCTTTTTTAAGTAATCAACTTACCAGATGTAGCAAAGGACTTCGCCACCGACCTTCTGGTCAGCAGCGCTCTTGCCAGAGAGAACTCCGTTCGGAGTGGACAGCACGACAGTACCAAGTCCGTTACGAACTTTCGGAATGTCCTGGCTGCCGCAATAGATACGGCAAGAACTTTTGCTTACACGGGTAATCCCTTCGATCACCGGCTTGTTCTTAAAGAACTTCATCGTGATCTGAAGGGTCTTTTTCGGGCCTTCGCCCTCTACGGTATAATCCTGAATGTAACCTTCACTCTTGAAAACGTCAGCAATAGAAGCTTTCATTTTTGAAGAAGGCATTTCAACAGCCTTGAGACCTGCCATACCGGCATTTCTCAAGCGTGTCAACATATCTGAAATCGGATCCTGCATACTCATTATGTAAAATCTCCTACCAGCTTGCTTTGACTACGCCCGGAATCTTACCATTCGAGGCAAGTTCCCTGAAACAGATACGGCAAAGCTTGTATTTACGGATGAAAGCACGAGGTCTGCCGCAGTTTTCGCAACGGTTATAATTCCGTGCTTTGAACTTGCTGCCTCTGGCGCACTTTGCTATCAGACTTTTTTTGGCCATTTGCTTATCTCCTTTAGTTTATTCCGCGAAGGGCATTTCCAGCAGTTTCAACAGATCGAAAGCTTCTTCATCGGTTTTGGATGAAGTTACCATCGTGATGTTAAAGCCCAACGGGTATTTAAGCTTGTCAGGGTCGATTTCCGTGAAAACGGAGATATCCTGGCAACCGACATTATAATTTCCTGCGCCGTCAAATCCCTTTTTCGGGATTCCGCGGAAGTCACGAACTCGCGGCAGAGCCACGTGCACGAGACGATCCAGAAATTCATACATTCTGGATCCGCGCAGAGTAACCATGACACCATTCTGCTGACCAACACGCAGCTTAAAGTTCGCTACGTTCTTTTTGGCTTTGGTGATTACCGGGCTTTGACCGGTGATCTGACCAAGCTGCTTTTTGGCTTCCTGAAATGTGTCGCGATCGGCGGAGGAATTGATACCGGTACTGAGAACAATCTTCTGCAGTTTCGGTACTTCCATTATATTTTTGTAGCCGCGCTTTTCTCTAAGAGCAGCGACGACTTCGTCCTTGTATTTTTTATACATATCCGGCATTTGTTATTCTCCCTGCTCTCAGTCTTCCAATTTCTTGACGTTGGAGACATGGCAAGAGACATTTCGCTCAATCATTCCCCCATTCGGGTTCTGCTGAGACTTCTTAATGGTTCTCTTTCCAAGTCTGCGTCTGTCTTCGTCGGTTAGACCGTCGATTTCCAGGACAACCCGGTCTTTCTTTTTCAGAACGGCAAGGATCTTGCCCTGACGGTTCTTCCATTCACCGGTGTTGACAACTACCTTATCGCCTTTCTTTACATGATATGAATTCTGCATTAGAGCACCTCCGGCGCCAGCGATACGATCTTCATGAAATTGTCGCGGAGTTCCCGGGCGACCGGTCCGAAAATACGGGTGCCGACAGGGTTTTTGTTCGCGTCAATGATGACCGCTGAATTGTTGTCGAATTTAAGGTAGGAGCCGTCCAGGCGACGGATCTTGGACGCAGTTCTGACCACTACGGCCTTAACTACGGAACCTTTCTTGATGTTACCGCCGGGAAGCGCTTCTTTGACAGTGGCAGTAATAATATCACCGACACGGGCGATTTTCTTGCGCTGCCCGAGCACAGTAATTGCGACAATCCGTTTTGCACCGGAGTTGTCAGCAACTTCCAAACTTGTCTGCATTTGAATCATTTTTCAATATCTCCCGGGGCTAGTCAGCACGACTGATAATGTCGAGCAGACGCCATCTCTTAGTTTTGCTCATCGGCCGAGTTTCGACGATTCTTACGAAGTCGCCTTTCTTGGCTTCATTCTTTTCATCATGCGCGGCAAAACGTTTTTTGACTTTCACTACCTTTTTGTATAGCTTGTGTGCTACACGCCGGTTAACTTCGACGGTAATCGTTTTGTTGCACGCGTCACTGACAACAGTGCCGGTACGCTCTTTACGATTGCCGCGTACATTAGTGTCATTTTCAACTGTAGCCATTATTTGTCATTCCTTAATAAACGGTTCAGCCTTCGCTGTTCTCAGTCATGACGGTCTTGACCTTTGCGATATCGCGACGGACCTGTCTGACTTTGGCGGTGTTTTCAAGCTGCCCGGTTTTAGACTGGAGCGCAAGATTGAACTTTTCTTTCTTGAGTTCATCAAGCTTTCCGGTTCTTTCCGCGGCAGTCATTTCTCTTATTTCTTTAACCTTCATCTTATATAACCCTGATTTAATGAGTTAATTCCGGGTCAGCGAGCCAGAAACTTGCAGCGTACAGCCAGCTTGTTAGCGGCTCTGGACATGGCTTCACGGGCAACGACTTCATTACATCCGCTGATTTCGAAGAGCACGCGGCCCGGTTTAACCGGTGCGACCCAACCTTCAACGTTACCTTTACCTTTACCCATACGAACTTCCAACGGCTTCTTAGTCACAGGTTTATAAGGGAACATCCTGATCCATACTTTACCGCGTCTTTTCAGGTGACGGTTGATCGCAATACGCGCAGCTTCAATCTGATTATTTGTGATGAAACCACGAGTCAGTGCCTGCAAACCGAAATCACCGAAATCAAGTTTATTATTGCTATTAGCAAGGCCGGCGTTACTTCCGCGCTGAACCTTTCTGTGCTTTACCCTTTTTGGCATTAGTGGCATATTGCTGATCCTCCGTAGGCTCTTTATGGCATATCCATACTTTAATACCGATCTTTCCAGCTGTAGTGTTACCTTCAGCGAAACCATAATCAATGTTCGCTCTCAGGGTATGCAGCGGAATCTTTCCGTCCTTATACTGTTCGCTTCTGGCAAGCTCAGCTCCGCCCAAACGGCCGGAACAGTTGATCTTGATGCCTTCCACGCCCATTTCCATCGCGGTCTGAATAGCTTTCTTCATGGCTCTTCTGAAACCAATACGACGCTCCAGCTGCATACCGATACTTTCGGCTACAAGCTGAGCATTGACTTCCGCGCGTTTGATTTCAACGATATCGATGAAAATCTCTTTGCCGGGAGCATACTTGGTCAGTTTGCCTTTCAGTGATTCAAGCTCCGCACCGCGTTTGCCAATCAGCAGACCCGGGCGCGCCGCGAAAATAGTGATTCTTATACGACTTGCAAAACGTTCGATCTGAACTCGTGAAATCGCCGCATTATAGAAGTCTCTCTTAATGTGTCTGCGGATCTTAAGATCCTCGTGCAGCCAGTCACCAAAAGAACTCTTCTTTGCAAACCAGCGGGATTCCCAGTTTTTATTGATCGCAGTTCTCAACCCGATTGGATTTACTTTCTGTCCCACAACTAAAATCCTCTTAGTTTAATTGTCCGTGAGGACAATTGTGAAGTTACTTGTTCTTTTACGGATCCTGCCTGCAGAACCGCGAGCTTTTGGCAGCCAACGTTTCATGGTCGGTCCAGGACCTACCATCGCCGTTTTCACGGTCAGCGAATCACGATTCAAGTCAAAGTTGTTTTCAGCATTGGCAACAGCCGAACGCAGAGTCTTGCCGAGCAGCTTGGCTGCTTTGCGCGGACTCAACTCAACAATCGCTAACGCTTCCTGCACAGACTTGCCCTGAAGAAGTCGCGATACATGACGCGCTTTCTCAGGCGAAATTCTTACATGTCTTGTTATTGCTTGAACGTCCATAGTTCCGTTTCTCTCAGTTTTTTTTCTTTTCGCCCCCGGTTTTCAATTCCATACCGGGAGCTAATTCCTTCAGTTTACCGTCTACGAGCATAGCCGCGCAGATCATCGGTCTTACCGCGACCACCTGCAGACGGCAGCTGTTTCCATTCTGCGCTCCGTACCAGTTCAGACCATTTCTAACACCGTGAACTAATCCGGCTGACAGAATTACAACACGGAGCTTATCATTAATAGCCAGTATCCTGCATCGGGTTACCGGCTGGTTCCGGGAATAATGCTCCGTTACGGCAGTTGTCATGGCGGCTTCTTTCTTCAAACTTTCAAGACGAAAACTAATTCGCGCCTTTTCCAGTTTGTCGATGTTGAGTTTCTTCAACGCCGATTCCATGTAGTCACAGTAATCATTGACCGCAAGCGTAAGGATCTCGCAGTCGCCAGACAATTTGCGGAGTGCACCTGACAGTTGTTCTTCCCGGGATGTCGCGATGGCCTTCCCAGAATCGCTGACCTTAGCGGCTATCCCCAACTGTAATCTCCGGTAATCGTCTTCCTGCAACTTATACCGTTTTCTATTTTCAATTAACTCTGTGCGTAACCGCGACCTTTCCGCTTCAAGCTCCAGTCGCTGTTCTTCCAGCACTACTTTCTCTTGTCTTTGCCTCTCAAGCTGCTTTCTTAACGTCTCAAGTTTCTTTTCAACTTCCGACAGCTTATTCAGGACACGTGATTCCTTAACCACTACAGTGGCGCGAATCTTCGTCTTCCCTGCCTGATTCGAGGCTTCTGCATTGTCCGCTCTCAGCCACAAGGGCACAATAAGGGCAAACAGAGCATTTAAAATACACACTCTTTTAGTGCCTGTCCAATAAAAAGTTATGTTTTTTGTGTTTTTTTTCACGCGGGCAATTCTCTCCTGCGGTAATTATTTACATAAGTGATTGGGGCACAAGGGAATATCAGGAAAATTTAGACAAAATTTCCCTGAGGTGTTCGGTATGTATTTCTTAAAAGATTGTTAATCTAGCAGTTATAAGGGCTTTGTCAAATGATATTTTGAAATTTTCTAGCAGGAATCCCTCAGTTTCTTTCCTGGCAGGAAAATGAACCGCATATTTCAGAATTTTCTTTTTCTATCACACAGGGTTTCCGGTTGGTCCAGACGGTGAGTCCGGCAAGACTGCGTTTTTCCGGTTTGAACAAAGATACGCCGATCGCCACCACACATAGGACAAAGTTCATTATTATTCCGGACCAGTAGGCATGAATCCCAAGTGTCAGTGATTGAGGAAGCACCCCGAATGCGTGAAGTACCATATATATATTGAATATAAGGCCAACGATCAGTCCGGTTATTATTCCAGTGTTCCCGACCCGCCTGGTAAAAAAGCCCAGCATGAAGATCGCCAGCATTCCGCCGCCGAACAGCGAACTGACAATCAGTGTAAAGTCGTTAATGCTTTCCTTGGGAATATAGTTGATCACCACGCTTCCGGCAATCATCAAAACTCCAGCAGTAATCGACAGTTTTCGCGCGATGGACAGATATTCCTTATCAGTTCTTTCTTTTTTGTCAAGGCGTTTGAAAAAGTCTACTGTTCCAATGGTGGCGACTGCGTTGATCGATGAATCCAGCGAGGACATTGCCGCGGCGATACAGGCGGCGATAATCAGTCCTCCAACTCCTGGATAGGTTTTCGACAGTATGAAATAAGGAAGCACCTCGTCCGCTTTCATGCCAATAATCTTCGGATCGGGGAATGCTTTGTAAAATACAAACAGACAAGTTCCCAGGAAGAAAAACATCATCCAGGTAGGAATAGCGGTTACCGCGCAGATGATGGTGGCCTTTCGCGCTTCCTTGGTGCTTTTCGCGGCAATGTACCGTTGAACCACATTCTGATTACTGGAATATTCCGTCGTGAAACCAGTCAGCCCCAGCAACAACATGACCCAGAATGTACGTTTGCTGAATCCCCATTCCATTGGCCCCAGGCTGAACTTATGAAAGCCTGAACCCACGTCTATGATTTGTCCAAGTCCGCCGGGAAGTGAAAAAACAATGATTGTCAGACACAGGATTCCTCCCAGCAGCAGAATGATAGTTTGCGCGACATCCGTCCAGATAACCGCCTCGATTCCGCCGAGAACCGTATAAAAACTAATGAATACGCCCCCGAAAATAATGATCCATATAATATGCATGCCTGTCATTTCAGCGATTGGAATCGCCACCAGATAAAGAATTGTTGCCAGTCGGATGACCTGTAAAATAATAAAACCGGCCGCAGCATAGAGTCTTACGGGAAAACAGTAGCGCTGTTCCAGATATTCAAATGCGCTGGTGGCTTTACCTTGCCTGAAAAAAGGAATAAAAATAAATACCGCCAAAATTGCCGCTACCGGCAGGGCAAGGTTGTTTACCGCCTGGCGATAGTCCAGGATGAATGCGGCCGCCGGAAGGGCCAGAAAAGATACCGAGCTGATGGAAGTTCCAAGCATCGACAATCCTATTACCCAGCCAGGAAAAGAACGGTTACCGAGAAAATACTCTTCCGTACTGTCGTTTTTTCTCGCAAAGTAAACCCCGATTCCGGTGATTCCCGCAAAAAATATAATAATTACAACTAAGTCAGCTATCCTGAACATACTATCTCCTTTATACGACTGCCGGAATTTCTTCCTTTATGACTTCTGGTGCAGTATTGGAATTAAAATGGCGTAAACGATTAAACATATCATTAAATATCATATCCCGGTTGAGATTGATGGCTGTCCTTATAATATGTTTTTGCTGGTTAACAACCCAGTCCTTATTGTCCTTTAATGCAGGAGCCGGGGCAAACTGCCATTGAATCGCCTGCGGAATCGTAAAAAAGGCAATAGTGGAAATGTCCCAAATTACTTTTTGGGTATATCCGTGCTCCTTGACGTAATCCGTAAAGATTCCACGCAGATATTCTCCGGCTTTCCCGCAATCACTTAACTCATGGTTAAGTTCCGTGCAGGTTGTTTCGAGCTTTTCCGCTACGCTGTTGCATGGCACATGCACTAGATTAACGCCGGACTCGAAAACCACCTGTGCCGCCGCCACATCCTGACGAAGATTGAACTCATTGTTGTGCTCATAGTCGTACTGATGACCTCCAAGCCAGACTACAACCATATTGTCTTTCAGGTCGGGCCTGCAGATTAAGACCGAGGCTATATTGGTTATTGCCCCGATCGCCGCGATATAGAGCGGCTCACTCCGGCTGCAATGTTCCGCCTGGGAAATGATAAAATCAACCGCCTCGGAATTAACCGGAGTGTTTTTGTCCGGCAGATAGCGGGTCGCTCCTCTGGAGATATGATAATTTCCCTGCTGATTCATCATTTCAGTGATCTTGACAATTTCATTATAACTTCTCTCCATGCCGTCAGCGGGAGATTCCGACCTGTAGTTAAAAAACGGAGCGGCGGTAACACCGAGCATATTGAGACGGTCGGGCGAGGAGATCGCATAAATCAGGGCAAACTGATCGTCGACCTCGTTGTAAGTATCGGTATCGAGGATAAACTTTACCCGGCCTCCGGGAAAAGGGAGTTTTTTATAATCATCAACCATGATATTATCCTTGGTTTTAGTTTTGGAATTCGTTTCGAAAGAAATAGTATACTTTGCCGTCTTCGGCTCCGACGATCAGGTCATCTTTTCCGTCATTATTCAGATCCGTTGCCTGAACCGATGCGTTGTGAGCATGAAAATTGAGTCTGTCGCCATTTTTTAAACGGATATCTTTGACTATGGAAAATACCGGTTTCGAATTTGTTCCCAGATTACGGAACCATGCGACAGTTGCGCCTGATGGTTTGTTTGTACTCCAGATATTACGTCCGGCTCCAAGATGATGTCCCCAGAGGACATCCCACTTGCCATCGCCGTCCCAGTCAGTAATCGTCAGCTTGGCCCGTCCGTAAAATCCCCGGGTTCCGCACATGTGGATATTTTTGCCGTCGTTATAATGCAGCTTATGTGACTTGCTGATTTGGGTGCTACCGACTTTTTCCGGAACCGCCATAGCCAAGTCGCCATCGGCATCCAGATAGAGCAGGCACGGAGAATCGCTGCCGAGATAATGGTGCTTCCGCGGCAGTACCGCGGGTCTTACGCGCCAGGCGGCCGGAAGCTTTTTACCGTTGAAGGTAAATTTTGCTGCCGTCGTATTTAACGGAGAACCGTTTTGTCGATATAAGGTAATATTTCCAAGAATGTCTCCTGATATGATGTCATTCTTTCCATCGCAGTCCCAGTCTTCCAGCGTCGGTTGAGTATAGCCCCATCGCCGTTCGTTCGGGCCCTGCAGCGAACCGGTCATTCCAGCCTGTATATGGATTGGTTTGCCATCGGCATTGAGGTAACTGACCTTTCCGTATGCCAGCGGGTTCGGAGTGCCGCGCCAAAAGGTGATGTAGCCGGAAGCGTCGCCGCAAACCAGGTCGGGATACTGGTCATTGTCCCACTTGCCGCGGAACGGGGTAACCAAAGTATCCAGTTCAATTGGACCTCCTCGCATTAATACGGAGCCGGTTTCACGGAATTCTCCGATTCCGGAACCTTTCAGGACAACAGCCCTGCCGGGATTACCCGAAAGCAGTAATTCAGAAATACCGTCACCATCCATATCTTCATTTTTTAGTTGTAAAGGCCAGTAGACACCGCAGATGGGCGCATTTTTTTTCATTACAGGAACAGCCTTGCCGCATCGTACTGTTCCCTGGTCAATATGATAAGGCAATGCTAATATTCGATCAATATCTCCGACAAGCAAAATATATGATTTCTTTTGCTGCCGGTATAGTCCCGGAATCATGTTCGGAGCATAAAAACGCCATTGCACCTGGTAATCCATATTTCCGACATAAATTTTCTTTATTTCGCCAAATTCCGGTATATTTTTCGAATTTTGTTTCCCTCTGGCCCAGAACAACAAATAGGTGGCTTTATCTCCCAGCCAGTTCCCCGTAATATCATAGCCGCGATCAGAACCGGAATTCTTACATGGTTTGCGGTTCCAAAAATTCTGACCGTCAGGAAAATACGAGTTATAGGAATTTTTTGATGATGTAATCAACAAGTCTTTGACGTCATCGCCATCAACATCTTCATATGCCCATGATTCCATTGTTCCGGGAACTGCATCTTTAAATTTTTTCCCTGATATTTTGATTGACATTGGAGATGCAAATTTTGGCGCACCGGCTTTTCCGATATTACGATAATAGATCAGGTTATCACCTTTAAACGGAGTGCCGTGTCCATTTGCCAGCAGGTCAAAAGTACCATCTTTACGGGGGATGCGCCAAAAACGGGTACCAGCCAAAGCAACACTCAAACCATCACCATATACCGGAACTCCTGCAGCATCGGTTCCGAGCCTGGGATGAATCGTTATACGATGTCCGAAGAATCCAACATTATCGCCAACAAGTAAATCTTTGCTTCCGGATTTGATCCACGGGACTATTGTCGCGGAGATTGACGATCCTTCAGCAAGAGGATGAATAGTTTTTGGCGTTACTCTCAGGTATTTGTAAGGCAAAGCGGATTTTTCCGGTTTCCAGTCGGCAAAAAGAGGCTTGCTGTATTTTTCACCACGGGCATTGAGCATTTTGCGTAGAATAAAACAGTCCGGGGCGGGGACGGAAATAATAGCTTCATCAATTCCACCAACAAAGATTCGTTTGGCGCTGTATCCGATTGTACCGGAAGAAAGAGCAAGGGGACTTTGCCAGGCAAGTTTTTTCTCTCGAAGTAATTCATTATTGCCATAAATTTGTATTTTCCCATCGCTGACGATACCGCTGACTAAAATCCATTTCCCTTTAGGCAGGGTTCCCCCCGAAATTCCGATCCAGCCTTGTTTGAACCTGACTGAAAACTCCAGCTTTTTACCATTCAGCCGCAGAATAGCACAACCGTCATTTTGCGTTTTTCCGTCAAGACTGATGATAGTTGCCGGATTCGTAGTCGAAAATCCACTTTTCCCGTTATTGGGGTAACGGTCTATTCTGATCCATGCGTTGAGTCCAAAATCTTTTATAACTGGCTGGGACAACTTAAAAGATACTCCCTTTAGTCCATGTCCCATTAATAAGTAATTTCTGCCCATGCCGTCTTTTGATCTTATTTGGGAATTCGGATATTTGTTCCCGGTAAAATTTATTGTTGTTGTAGACGCGTGGCCAATTATGCCATATAGGAGTAGTAATGTGATTGTATAAATTTTCATGTTGCGAATAGATTCCTTTCGACATCTTCGTTTAATATTTCAAATTCGCGCTTGTGCAGTAAAGCTCTCCGTGTCTTTCATGGCTAACATGATAGTCTCCCCAAAGAATATTAGGCCCTTTATTGTGCCTCATGCTGTAGCGATTGCGGTAATGAGTAAAGGTGCCGATCAAGGTAAATCCCGTAGAAGTATTGGAGCGGTCCCGATCAACGTCAAGTAATAATATTTTTTCAGAAATTTTCCGGACTCTTTCGACTCGCAGAAAACCGCTGGACCTTACTCCTGCAGACGTTATGTTTATCGGCATCATGGAATTCGCCGCATAGTGAAAATACCAGTCACGGATTTTCCCTTCGGCATCTCGATTGGCTCCCTCACGTGAAGTTTGTGCGGGACAAAGATATATTGGGCCGTTAGGCATCAAACCTGAACTTTGAAGAAGTGCCATCCAGCCATAATTTTGTGAGCTGTCCAGAGCCGGAACCCAGCCTCCATCGTATGCATCTACATACGACAGTTCCAGCAAGCCAAATTGTTTAAGATTGTTTACACAGGCAATCTGCTTTGCTTGATTTCTTGCTTTATTAAGGCTCGGAAGCAGCAAAGAGGCAAGTATTGCAATTATAGCGATTACAACGAGAAGTTCTATAAGTGTAAAAATGCATCTTTGGGTATTGGGAATGTTTGTTTTCATCTCTTTCTCCTGGTTTTTTATAAAATTTATTTATAAGGGTTATTCTCCTGGGATCAGCTCCGCTTTGACCATGATGGCGATTTTATCGTTGGCCTGTTTGCCGTTTATCTGGTCTATGAGGTGTTCCAATGCCAGTTTGGCAGTAAGCCCCGGCGCCAGATCAATCGTTGCCGGACGCGGAAAAAGTCCGGTCAAATATTCTGCATCGTTGTTGCATGATATGATTTTGTAATTACCGTAAACCTGTGTGTTGCGTTTTTGCAGAACCCGGTAAAAAAGGGCCGTCATCCGGTCATCCGGACAAAAGATTCCGTCGCAATGTAAAATGTCAGAGCGATCAATCATATTGGCGATATCATCTTCGATTTCTTTGTCCTCTAAAAGCTCAAAGGCGCTGTTGTGACCATTGCATTCAAAAGCATCCGCTTTTATGCCCGATGAAAAAGCTTCGTAGAGAAAGCTTTTAATGCGGATTTCAGAACATGGATTATAGCTCTTCAGTCCGATTGCTCCGAGTTTTTTGCAGTCGTTTTTAATCAGGTATTGCGCTGCCAGCCGCCCCGCGTCTTCATTTCCTTCAAAAATCATATTGTTCGGACTCTCAATATGGGAATTCAGCCAGACATGAGGGCGCTCCGCAAGGTATTCAAGCAGATCATGGTTATCACACGAAGGACCGTTGAAAATCACGCCGGACAGCTTGCCGGAATCAAACATGCCTTTCATTCGATCTATGGAGATATCCCGCGGAAGCATCAATAGTTCGAATTTTTCCGGTAAGGCCTCGGTAATACTCTCGTATTTCTGCGGATCAAGGGAATTGTAGAGCATGATAATACCGATATATCGCTTCTCTCCGGTAGATTCGAATTTTTTTGCTTTGTTCTGAAGCTTTTCAATGACTTTAACAACCCGGGTTCTCTTTTGAATAGAGACATTGCTGTTGCCGTTCAATACCCGCGATACTGTTGCCTGGGATACTCCGGCTTTTCTTGCAATTTCTGTTGTTGTCAGAGATTTTTTCATTATGAATCCTGTCATTTTCTGTTTATACGACGGACGGCGTTAATATCGCTTCAAACTCCAGTCGTTGACGCTCCTTTCGGAAGCGGAAGAAACATTGAACCACCTCTTTGGCTCTGCCTCAGATAGTTCATTCCTATATTATATAATACCTGAAGCGGATAATCAATGATATTTTAATAAAATTTATGAATTTTTTATTCATTAATTTATGATAAATTAATTAATTTTATTCATAATAATCTATAATCTATTTACATAAAATAATTTATAAAATTTAAAATAAACAAATACTTATTCATAGTTACAAAGCATATAATGAAATAATAATTCATATATGGGTTTTTTTTCAGTTCTATGAGCAGAATCAAACAGCCAAAAGTCAAAAGGGATATTGTGGTGCTGGATTTAAGTAGTCCCTCCTGAACGACAATGAATCCAATATTCTCACGGTTAACTTGTTGAAATACGGTCATATCAGATTAAATTATACTTTACGAGTCTCCTCGGGACTAAGCTCACCAGGATGCTTGAAACGGTATTAACGCTGTCCGTCATATGGACAATAAACTGTGAGGATAATAATGAAGATCAAGTTGTTGCTGGGAATGTTTATGTTGGCCGTGGTGATGGGATGCAATTCTTTTGCTGAGGATAAGGGAGAAACAAAGACTACTACGGCCACTGGTGATCCGGTTGTGATGATTAAAACTTCGCTGGGAGATATAAAAGTTCAACTGTACCCGAAAAAAGCGCCGGCTACCGTGAAAAATTTTCTCCATTATGTTGATGAAAAAGTTTATAACGGTACCATCTTTCATCGGGTCATGGGTAACTTTATGATTCAGGGCGGCGGCTTCACGGAAAATCTTAAAAAGAAGCCTACTTTTGAACCTATCAAAAATGAAGCCGATAACGGACTAAGTAATAAACGCGGAACAATTGCCATGGCGCGTACTTATATTGTACACAGCGCGACAAACCAGTTCTTTATTAATGTAAAGAATAATGAGGGACTTGATTTCCGCAATAAAAGTCAGGGCGGCTATGGCTATTGTGTATTTGGCAAGGTTATCGGAGGCATGGATGTAGTCGATAAGATCAAAAATGTTGAAACCACCCGTAGAGGCAGATTCGCGAACCTGCCGAAAGAAAACGTTGTTATCAAAGAAATCGTCCGGGTAAAATAACAGAACTTAACATAAAACCATAAACCCGGACAAATTTCAGGTAATAATATCCTAATTTACTTGATTTTTAAAAAAAATAATCAATCTTAAGAGGTCGCAACGACAAGCCAATGTAGCTCAGTTGGTAGAGCAATTCACTCGTAATGAATAGGTCAGCGGTTCAAATCCGCTCATTGGCTCCAGCTTAACTAGCTTATAATAAATATTTTATCAATTCAATCCAACTTGTGTCAATTTATACCTATAGTACCTTTATCACTACATAGAAATGATGTCGCAAAATTTCTTAAAGTATCCACACGGACAGTAGACCGGATGTGTGAAAATGGAATGTTGAAATATTATAAGCTTGGTCCCCGATACATCCGTTTCAAATTTGAAGATGTTCTGGCTGTTATGGAGTAGTCAAGGATAAATATGCATTCCTTTTTATAGAGAAGTATTGCCTATTTAATAAGAATCATTATTGGTAAAGGGCTTATGTCTTTACTTTTTTCGCTCTAAATTTATGTTTTATCAATACAATTACTTGACTTGCTCATTGTATTGAGTAATTTTACTCATGGCATTGAGTAAATTAAAAAAGTGAGATAATTTATGTTCAAAAGAGCAGCATACAATACTATTCTTAAACGGATTACCGAACAAAGAAAGTTTATTCAAGTCTTAGCTGGACCACGGCAGACTGGGAAAACTACCATGGCACGACAACTGATGGATGCTGTCGGAATTCCGGCCCACTATGCTTCGGCTGATGAACCAGCACTCAAGAATGCAAGTTGGCTGGAACAGCAATGGGAAACCGTACGGTTCAAAGCAAAGAAAGATGGTGAGGCTTTACTGGTACTTGATGAAATTCAGAAGCTCCCTAACTGGTCGGAAACAGTCAAGAGGCTTTGGGATGAGGATACGTTCAACAAAACATCCCTGAAAATAATCCTGCTTGGTTCTTCTCCCCTGCTGATAAAATCCGGGCTGACAGAAAGTCTGGCCGGACGCTTTGAACTGGTGCCAGTAACACATTGGTCCTATGCTGAAATGCGTGATGCTTTTGGCTGGAGTTTTGAGCAGTACGTATATTTTGGCGGTTATCCTGGCGCAGCAGAATTAATTGATGATTTTGACCGTTGGGCACACTATGTCAAGGACTCACTGATAGAAACCAGCATTTCTCGTGATATCCTGTTGATGACCAGAGTAGACAAACCGGCATTACTACGGCGAATGTTCGATCTTGGCTGTGCATATTCCGGACAGGTTTTGTCCTACCAGAAAATGCTTGGACAGCTTCAGGATGCAGGAAATACAACCACATTGGCACATTATCTGGACTTACTATCAGGAGCCGGTTTTATATGTGGACTACAAAAATATGCTGGACAGCAAGTCAGACGTCGGGCTTCAAGTCCCAAGCTGTTAGTATACAATACCGCCATCATGTCAGTTATGGACAACTGGAGCTTTGATGAACTACAAGCCAACCGTGACATATGGGGACGATGGGTAGAGTCTGCTGTCGGAGCGTATTTACTTAATCAAACCATCGGACGTGATATCGGGCTTTACTATTGGTCAAAAGGCAGTATGGAAGTTGATTTCGTTTTAGTTCGTGGCAATAAAATCACTGCCATTGAAGTAAAAAGTGGAACGTCACAAGTAAAAGTTCCAGGGATTGATGCATTTGCAAAAGAATTTCCAGTGAACCGTAAGCTTCTGGTTGGAGCCCAAGGCATTCCCCTTATTGAGTTTTTAACATCACCTGTGACGGATTGGGTATAAATGTATTCTTGATGTTAATATTTTACTCGTTTGATCCATTGTTAAAAATAGTTTTATTATAAAAATTTCATAAAAATAGTTTTTTGAGTTACTTTTTCATTGAGTTTTTAAACTCAGACGGCATTCTAACAGAAACTTGACACTTCTACGTCTAATGAGGTTGACTTTTGCTCGCAGATTTATGATGTTGATAATGATGAGAGCTTTTTTACCTTCTGCTTGAAATCTTTGATATTATCAGTATCAATTGCCATAATCTGAGCTTTAAAACTGGTTATCTCATCGTTATACGTTGCTACTGTTAAAGCCGGAAGAGGTTTGTGATAAATCATCAATTCAATTTGTCAACGTTTTTTTAGGAAGTCGTGGAGTTTTTCGGCAAACTTAGGTCCGATGCCGGATACCTTTTTCGCGATCTCTTCCGGTGTGGCTTTACGTAATTCGCGCAGGGAACCAAATGCCTTCAGTAACGCTTTTTTGCGTTCTTCTCCTACTCCGGGCATTTCATCCAGTATTGATTCCTGGAGTCGTTGAGAACGCAGTTGCCGATGGTAACTTATGGCAAAACGGTGTGCTTCGTCACGTAGCGCCTGCAATAATCTTAAGGCCGGACGTGAATGGTCCAGCACAATCGGTTCCGACTTGCCGGGGACAAATATTTCTTCCCGCTTCTTCGCCAGTCCGATGATCGGCAAGGGGGGAACTCCGGTTTTAATCAGTGCATCAACCGCAGAACTAAGCTGTCCTTTTCCGCCGTCCACCATGATTAAATCAGGCATCTGACGGTTTTCTTTTAAGCGTCGTCCATAACAACGTTCAATTACTTCATTCATCATGGCAAAGTCATCACTGTGATCGACCGTTTTGATTCGGTAACGACGGTAGCGGCTCCGCGCCGGACCGCCGTTTTCAAAGCAGACTAAACTGGCAACAGCCAAAGTTCCACCAATATTGGAGATGTCAAAGCCTTCGATCAGGTTCGGTGGTTCAGGGAGCTTTAGCGCTTCCTGCAAATCTTTCACCGATTCCTCTCCGGTCATGGCAGGAATTGAGGCAAAGCGGAACGAACGGTTTTTATCGCCGAAAGCAGTATCCAGCACATCGATAATATCGCGCCATTTGGCGGCCTGCTCGTAACGCTGATCCATTGCCGCCTTGGTCATTTTCTCAGAAAGCTCTTCCTTGATTTCCTTGAGATTGCCCTCGAAGACTTTTTTGACTTCCTCGATCCGCTCCATATAACCTTCTTCCGTTTCGCGTCCGACACACGGTTCTGAACAGTCACGAATGATACTGGCCAAGCAGTGTTTATGATCCTCTTCTCCGGGATCAAACGATTTACAGACTCGCAATCCAAAATGACGGTTCAGGTAATCCACCGCCCCTTTAAGCGCGGTACCTTTCGGAAACGGACCATAGTAGAGAGCATTGTCATCCTTATGTACCCGGGCAAGAGTCAGGCGTGGAAATTTTTCATTCAGATTTACTTTGAGAAGAAAATAGCGTTTGTCATCACGCATGAGCACATTGTAGTGTGGGGCGTAATCCTTAATAAGGCGCGACTCAAGAATCAGCGATTCATCCTCGTTTTTTACAGCGTAGAACTCCCAGGAATAAATTGACTTGATCAGTGAACGCAGTTTGGGATCGGCGGTCTTCATCCGCGACGGCTGGAAATACTGTGACATCCGGCGTCGTAAGTTCCTCGCCTTTCCGACATAAATCACCCGTCCGAAACGGTCACGATAAACGTAAACCCCCGGTTTTGCCGGAACATCGCCCGGTCGAAACTGATCCTTGTCTTTTTTCACCATAAGAATTTACGCCTATAGCATAAGAATTTCGGCTTTGCCGACCAGCGTTCCGCCGCTGGACCACGTCCGGCAAGGTGCCGGTACCAGATAATTGCGTTAATCTAGTCGAAACAAGTTTCGCCTCAAATTAACGCAATGAAATGCTTATAAAATTACTCTTAATATCGTACGAACTAGCCGCGAATGATGGCTAGAAGCTCGTCGCGTTTAGCTTCCATAGTTGCTTTGTCGGTAGCTTCCACAATCAGACGAAGCAGGGGTTCAGTGTTTGAGCAACGAACATTGAACCACCAGTTGTCGTATTCCACGGAAACACCGTCGAGCTCGAACATCCTGCCGCCGTTATATTTTTCCTTGATAGTCGCAATAATCGGAGCTACATCGGATACTTTCGAGTTGATTTCACCGCTGGCAAAATATTTCTTTAGAGGAGCAACCAGTTCGCTGGATTTCTTGCCGGTCTTGCAAAGCAGATTAGCAAACTTAATGAATGCCAGTCCCTGAGACTCGGCAGTAGAGTTTTCCTTAAAGTAATAGTGACCGGAAAGCTCGCCGGCAAATACTGCGTCGTGTTCACGCATCTGGTTTTTAATGAAAGCATGACCAACACGGGACATAATAGCGGTACCGCCGTTTTCTTCAATGCATTCTTTCACGGCCCAGCTGCTGCGGAGGTCGTAAAGAATGGTCGCAGGGCCTTCAGACAGGATATCCTGAGCGATCAGAGCGGTAAACAGGTCCATCGGAATAATTTCACCTTTATCGTCGACAAATCCACAACGGTCGGCATCGCCATCGAAACCAGCTCCAAAATCAGCACCGACTTCCTTGACTTTCGCGCAGAGGTCGTTGAGGGTATCAAGCTTCAACGGATTGGCTTCGTGGTTCGGGAAGGTACCGTCAAGTTCCTTATACATCGGAACGATTTCAAAGAGGTCCTCAATGCCGCCGATTTCAAATGATCCCATGGCGTTGGCGTAGTCGACCACTACTTTCAGCTTACGGTCAAGTTTGGCGTGGTCATGGATAAACGCGTTGTATTCCGGAGCGATATCGTATTTGGATACAGAACCGGGGTTATCGCATTGGGACCAGGAGCCCTCATTGGCGATCTTTTCGATTTCAACGATCCCAGTCGCACCGGAAATCGGAATCGCGTCGTGAATACAAAGTTTCATACCGTTCCATTCGCCCGGATTGTGAGAAGCGGTAATAATCACGCTGCCATCCGCTTTAAGTTTGGCATTGGCGAAATATGACATTGGAGTAGAACAAAGTCCGAGATCGACAACATCGGCTCCCTGAGCGGTCATGCCTTTGGCAAGTCCTTCAAAAAGCGGAGTTGAATGCGGACGCATATCGTGTCCGACCACTACTTTTTTCGCACCAGTGAATTCGATATAGGCGCGACCGATTTTTTCGGCAACCTGTTCATTGATCTGTTCGGGATAGACACCACGGATATCATAAGCTTTAAAAATTCCGGCCATGACAAATTTCTCCTCTATATTTCTGATATATAATAATTTCAGTAAACAAAATAATTGGATTTATAATATAAAATACTGCTGTTTAGCAAAAACTCAAAAGCGGATACAAGATTTAACATTTTATAAACGAAAAATGCCATAACAACACAAATATTTCCACCATGGAAATAATTTGTTTGAATATGCCGTTGACTGGTAATATAATAATCTCATTCTTACAAAATGAACATAATTTTATATAACTGGGAAATCAGGGAGAAGCTATGAGGAAACTTTTTGGAACAGATGGTGTACGGGGAAAAGCAAATCAATACCCGATCACTCCGGAAGTTGCGCTTCAATTAGGAAAAGCTGTCGCTCAGGTCTTTGGGGCCAAAGGGCTTGGAAATACAAAAGCGGTCATTGGCAAAGACACTCGTTTGTCAGGATATATGCTTGAAGCCGCTCTGACCAGCGGAATGCTCAGTATGGGCATGGACGTTTTCGGCGTTGGTCCGATGCCAACCCCGGCGGTGGCACACTTGACAAAATCATTCGGCGCGGCATGCGGCGTAATGATTACCGCGTCCCATAACCCTGCCGAAGACAACGGTATCAAGATCTTCGGAGCCGACGGCTTCAAACTTCCCGATGAAACAGAACTTGAAATCGAACGTATCATTCTCGACGGACTGAACGAAAACAGCGCCTCCGGCCCGACAAGTATCGGCAAAGCCTACCGTATCGACGATGCCAAAGGACGTTATATTGAATTTGCCAAAAGCTCCATCAAAAATGCCAGTCTGAAAGGACTGAAAATTGTTCTTGACTGCGCCAATGGCGCCGCTTATTCAATCGCACCGATGATCTTCCGTGAACTCGGAGCCGAAGTCATTACCGACGCAACCTCTCCTGACGGCTTGAATATCAATAAAGGCTGCGGAGCTACTTATATCGACAACATCAGCGGTAAAGTTATTGAACATGGCGCTGATGTTGGTATCGCTCTCGACGGCGATGCCGACCGGGTAATCTTCTGCGATTCGAAAGGCCGTGAAATCAATGGGGACCGGATGCTCGGGATGTGCGCTCTGGATATGAAAAAGCATGGGGATCTTGCTAATAATACCCTGGTGGTTACCAGCATGAGCAACCTGGGCCTGATCAAGGCAATGAAAGCAAATGACATCAATGTCGAAGTCACTACAGTCGGAGACCGTTATGTGATCGAAAACATGAGGGCCAACCACTATAATATCGGAGGCGAACAATCCGGACACATTATCTTTATGGATTACGTTACCACCGGAGACGGCATCATTACCGCATTACATGTGCTCCAACGCATGATCGAAACCGGAAAAACCATCTGTGAACTTACCGATTTCATGGAAGAGTACCCTCAGGAGCTGAAAAGCATCAATGTCAACAGAAAGCCACCGGTAGCTGAAGTTCCGGCTCTTGCTAAAGTAATCAAAGAATGTGAAGAAACCCTTGGCGACAGCGGTAGAACCGTGGTCCGCTATTCCGGTACCGAAAATAAAATCCGTATTCTTGTGGAAGCGGAACACCAGAAAGATGTTGACCTGTGGGTCGGCAAAATAGAAGAAGTCATCAACCAGGAGCTGGGCTCATGAAAATAATTGTACTGGATGGAGGAAAACCCGAAGAACTTGAACCAATAACATGTTCTTATGCAGTACAAGATATTCCTGTAGCCGGGAAAAGTTTGAAATGCCGTCTCGAAGCAATGTTTGCGACAGTTGAAAACAATTTGACTCTATCAATTTCACCTCGGCTTTTCCCGTCGGCACAGCTAATTGAGATGATCACTTCTTCAAAAGAATGCGTCGTGACCGGAAAAATCAAACAGCCGGGCGTTAATGATGAAGATATTGATGCCGAACCTTTGGCATGGATATCCCAAAACGAATCAATGCCGTCCGGCGTACCTGAAATTATTGTTGATAACGAATCAGTCGTCGTCAGCTATCCATGGGATGTTCTGGCGATAAACGAAAAGGTTATTGCCAAGGTAAAAACCGATGTAATTGAAGGAACCGTCCGTGAAAACGTAGTAATCGACGGCAATGTGGAAATCGGAGAAGGGACAGTTTTGCTGCCGGGGGTTTACATTGAGGGGAACGCGATTATCGGAAAAGATTGTAAAATCGGACCGAACTGCTATATTCGCGGCAACACCTACATCGGCAACGGCTGCCATGTGGGCCAGGCGGTTGAAGTCAAAAACTCCATGCTGATGGATAAAGTCGCTGCCGGCCATCTCAGCTATGTTGGCGATACAATCGTATGTCCTCGGACTAACTTCGGCGCCGGAACCATTATTTCAAACTTCCGCCATGACGGCAAAAATCATCATAGCAGGATCAAAGGCAAAATTATTGATACCGGGAGGCGTAAATTCGGCTCAATTATCGGAGAGAATGTCCACACCGGAATTCACACTTCCATATACTGCGGCAGAAAAATCTGGAAAGATTGTTGGACATTACCAGGAGATGTGGTTAAAAAAGATGTTCAATGAGTCGATATATGTATATTGGGCTCTGAAAAGGAACAATTTTTACATTATTGGAATTTTATCATATATTTTTTAATAGTATTTTGCGTTTTTTTTCAATATGTATATTTACTTATATGGTCTTATAACATATAATTTCATATAAACAAACATCCCGGGATTTATTAAAAAGTGGAATATGGCATACAATAGCGATAAAACCTATAGCATCCTCTTGGTGGATGATGAACAGCCTATAGTTAACCTGTTTTGTGCCTGGCTTGACGGCTCCGGCTTGAATGTTGATTATGCTAATTCCGCCGAAGAAGCTTTGGACTTCCTGAAAGAAAACCCCTGCGATATCGTTGTTTCAGATGTTAATATGGCCGGAATGGACGGAATTGAGTTGCTTCAGGTTATCAAACGCGAATATCCGGAAAAAGAAGTCATTATCGTTACCGGTCAGGGAAATGTGGAAATGGCGGTCAACGCGTTGAAACACGGTGCCTGTGACTTTCTGCAAAAACCACTGGAAAAAAACAAACTTGATGAATCAATTCAGCGTGCCATTGATAATTTCACTTTTAATATGGAAGAAACCGATATTACCGAATCGGTACGTTTGATCAAGCCCGGAGCCAAAATCGGCAACTATTATCTCGGCAAACTGATCGGATTCGGAGCTCAGGCCGCGGTATATTTCGCGCATGACGGCGATAACGATTACCGTTATGCCATAAAAATCCAGCAGTTATTCTCCAATCTACCGGAAATGACTGTGGTCATGGAGCGAATAAAAAACGAAGCTATCGCTTTAAAAAAGATTCATCATCCAAATATCGTAACTTTATTTGATTCCGGTTATGTCGCTAAAGACGGAACCGATGTATTTTACCTGCTTACCGAATATGTTAACGGGCGCCCTCTGGATGAATTGATCGGCAGATCAAGTGAGGAATTCCCCATGCGGGCCAAGATTTCCATTATCTACCAGGTCGCGCTTGCTTTAGAGGAAATTCATAAGCATGGACTGACTCATCGTGATATCAAACCGTCAAATATTCTGGTAGACGATGATTTCAATGTAAAAATCACGGATTTCGGAATATGCAAAATGGAAGACTCCACCCTGACCTGTGCCAAATCAATTGTGGGAACGCCATTGTATCTTTCTCCGGAATACGTTGCCGAGGGTATTGTAAATCAGCAGCTTGACATCTATTCTTTAGGCATTGTGTCCTACATGATGTTCCTGAATATTCCTCCTTATCAGGCTGCAACTTATAATGATCTTATTTTAAAAATCGTTAACGAATATCCGGTCAGACCTAAAAGCGTTATTCCCAAGTTCCCGAATCAACTTCAGGACATTCTGGGCAAGATGCTCAATAAAAAACCGAGCCGCCGATACCAAACCGCCCGTGAACTGCTCGATGATTTGGAATCCCTTTCTCTTCACGATTCCTCCCCGGAAGGCTGGCTGGATACGATCAAAAAACGTTTCTCGGAAGGCCGCGTCTGGAAATAATCCGTATGACGGATGACGTTATTTCCGCTTCATACTTTAGTCGATAATGCTCCTTACGGAAGCGGGAAGCCTTTCTGTACAGGTTGATTTTTGTGTGATATAATATAATTGTATTATATTTTTTATCTTTTTATAAGCAGGGGAAATTGGGAGTCATGAAAAAAACTATCGTTCAGCAAATCAGCAAAACTGCAGTAGTCGTTTTTACATTATCTCTTACCGTAATATGTGTGGGCTGCGCCTCCTCCAAAGTCAAGCTGATTTCGAGTGCTCCCGAAGAAATGGTTCAACCCGATTTTATAATAGTTAACGACTTTGTGGTCTCTCCTAAGAATGTTAAGGTCGACGACGGATTGGTTGCCGAGATTGAACGTAACTCAAAATCGGTATCTCTAAAGAAAGAAGAAAAAGAAATCGGTCACGCCATGGCAGCAGCACTGACAAATTCCATTATCAAATATTTGAAGATGGGGGGAGTAAGAGCCGTAAAAGATAAAAATGGAGTCAAGCCGACTCCGAAGTCCTTAGTAATTCGTGGTAAATTCTACAGGATTGACCGGGGAAACCAAACGATGCGGGTTCTCGTGGGATTCGGGTTTGGTAATGGAACCATGAAAGCAATGGTAGACTGCCTGCAGGACAATAAAGTAATTGCCAGCGGAGTCGTCACTACTCTCGGCAGTTATAAACCTGGAATTATCGTTCCGGTTGCCGGAGGAGCCGCAGCAGGAACCTTAGTCGTATCTTCCGCGGTTGCCGGTTCCACAGCAACTTTAGGCGAGGCATTTCTTGCCACGATCAAGGCAGATGCCGACCGCGCCGGAAAAGAAATCGCCAGAAAAATTATCCAAAGCTATATTAACCACGGGTGGCTGAAACCTGACGCCATTAACCATCTCGACGCGATTTTCTAAATCTTTTGCAACCACGAAAAATACGAAGAAGGAAAGATTATGCCTTAAGCATCTATATCTCTCTTTTCAGAAGTGCGCAACGCATACCTTTCCACATCCATTCTTTTTTTACAGAGAATCCTGCTTTTTTTGCAATACAAATCTCTTGATCCATTTTATTCCGGGAAACATGCCCCCTGGGTTCAGAAAACAAACAATGGGCTGATGGTTTCAAAGCCTGAAAAACCTCTGAGAAAAACTTTTCCGGATCAATAGTCTCATGAACCACCGCTACCGCCATGGCAAAATCAATATGTTCCTGCCACTCCTCCAATTCAAGAGAGGATTGAGAACAACGATGCAAATGAAGTTGTTCATAAAGTCCGGCTTTTACCGCCCGCCGGGATAAGTGATTCAACATTTCCGGCTGCACGTCAACGCATACAACAGACCCAGTCAAACCAACTATTTGAGCAGCAGGCAAACTAAAAAATCCCATGGCGCAACCTATATCAAGAACATTCATTCCTTCTCGAACGAATGGTTTCAGCATAGTTTCAGGATTTTGCCACCAACGACGAAGCGGAGAAGCTAATCCAAACCCGACCCACACCGGACAAACTTTTTTTTGTAATGCATTTTCCATAATTAATCACATCCCTTTATCTCTTAATTGTCTTATTCATGACTACTAAATTTCAAATGCGCAATCCGGCAATTAAACATTGGACGCAAAATCGGCAATCGAGCAATGAAGCCAAAGAATTTCCAGCGTTTTTTGCAATAATTATAATAGCTCCACTCCTGGATATACTTGATCCTGTTGTCCCACGTTTCAAGTTCCCTGGTATCTTTCAAAGCCCATTTAAACGCCGGAGGAGCATCCATTGTTTTCAGGGAATCATGCTGCTTTTCCTTGCCGACCGCAATCGGCGCCAGCATTTCAATCAGCAGCTCCGCTTGCGGAAACCGCTCCATCAGTTTTTGAAGCAACTCCTTTATCTGCTGTTCTTCAAAATACATAAGCAGCCCTTCCGCAATAATCAGAACCGGTTCATCATGATAGTCCACAGCATCAAACCACGAATCATCAAACATAGAGCATGAAATCATCTTTTTTTGTTTGTCTTCCTGAAAGAATTGTTTTCTCAAAGATATGGTTTCCGGTACATCCAAGTCATACCAGCACTTGTAGTCGTCATACTGAAGCCGTTCGCCCCTGGTATCAAGCCCGGCCCCGAGGTTGATGACAATAGCTCCGGGTTTATCGCGCAAATATTTATGGGTTGCGTTATCAAGAACCAGAGTTCTTACACTAACCCCCAACTGGGACAGCCGGGACTTCTCAAATTTGTTAAAATCATAGTCGATTTGAGAAACCATATCAACCGCTAAATAGTCCTTGATAATAGATTCCTCCAATTCCGTTTCATACGCTCTTGCCCAAAGCGGAATCAAAAGCGTTTCGGGAATGCCAGTCAGTTGATTTTTCATTGGTAATATCTCCTTTTATTTCATTTTCCAGCTTCCGGCAGTCTGCTGGGCCTGCCACAACCTGCCATAAAGACCACTGCTCTTTATCAGCGAAGCATGAGTGCCGGATTCACATATTTTCCCGTCATCCAATACCAGAACCTGTTCGGCCTTTTCGATGGTACTAAACTTGTGGGCAATCACGATCAGGGTTTTGTTCTTCACCAGATTATTCAGCGCTTCCTGGATTTCGTTTTCATTCTCCGGGTCAAGGGACGCGGTAGCCTCGTCAAGGAAGATCACCGGAGCGTCCTTTAGAATCGCCCGGGCAATCGACAAACGCTGCCGTTCTCCGCCGGAAAGCGTCTTGCCGCTTTCCGCGATCACCGTGTCATATCCCTGTGGTAGCTTCATGATAAAATCATGGCAGTTTGCCAGCTTCGCCGCTTCGATCACTTTGCTGTCGGCAGCGTGTTTGCTTCCTACGCGTATATTGTTGACAATGGTATCATTGAACAGAAACACATCCTGAAACACAATGGAGATGTCCGACAGCAACACTTCCGGCCTGATCTCTTTAATATCCACACCGCCATATAAAACAGTACCGAACTGAACATCCCAGAATCGCGCCATCAAATTGGTCATAGTAGTTTTCCCGGAACCGGATACACCAACAAGAGCAGTCATGGAATGTTCAGGAATATGGCAGCTTATATTTTTAAGGATATCACGGTCGTGATAACGAAAAGTAACGTTTTCAAACCGGAAATCATGTTTTTCCGGCAGCGGACACATCGGATTGAATTCCGGTTCTCCGGTTCCAAACACCTCTTCGATCCGATCCATAGAATTTGCCCCGTGCCGCAACATCACCAGGTTAATTCCAAGTTTTTTCACTGGTTCGAAAAAGTAGAATCCAAGGATAACAAAGCTGAAAAGCACCGGTATGGTTATTTGCGAAGCAAGACACATTTTCACAGCGCAAAACAACATGAACAAATAGCCGACATCCAGAACCAGCAATGCCAATTGGACAGGAATACCGGTCCATACCTCCGAGCGGAAACTTAGTTTTTTCAAATGGAGCATGGCTTTATCAAGTTCCCGAAAACTACTGCCGGTCATACTATATGCCTTAAGGGTTTTTATGGTACCGGCATATTCAAGGATTCGCGACGAAGCGAGATTTATCGCTTCAAGATGCTTCTTTCCCATAATCATAATAATTTTACGAGCAGCCGCAAAAAACATCATCGAACAAACCGTAACCCCGAACAGCAACAGAGACAGCTTAAGATCAATAAAGCAGAGAAAACCGCCAAGCAGGATCGGAATCACGATCGCGGAAATAATGTCCGGCAGGTTATGGGAAAAGATCTCTTCCGCCTGGCTGACGTCATGCAGCATACGTGAGCTCAGGTCACCGGGATCATTACTTTTAAAGAATCCCAGCGAGAGGCGGCGCAGTTTTTCCCCCAGTTTCAGTCTGACGTCCGGACCGATCATATAACTCTGGACAAAACTGTTGGACATCCCGATAATGCCTAGAATAATATATAGGACAAAGGCTCCCGCGTAACACCAATAATACATCCAGAGGCGGTCAAAATCGTGGGAATTGTGATTTAATACCGGGATTGTGATACTTAAAATTATCAAATAAAGCAGGCCATTGAAAGCACCGCGCGGAATATTGGCCATGACATTGCCGCCAATGATGCTGGCGATACGTCGTTTATAAACTTTTACAAAACTACGGTTTTCCTGTACAGCTAACATTACGCTTCCTCCATTTCACTAAGTTTCCAGGTCTGAGCTTTGGAATGGGCAATCCACATTTTATGATATATTCCTCTTTTATTTAGCAATTCTTCGTGAGTTCCGTCCTCGGCAATTTTCCCATCATCAACCACAAGAATCCGGTCGGCGCCGACGATAGTGGAGAGACGGTGAGCTATAACAATAACCGTTTTGTCTTTCATTATTCTGGAGAATGCCTTTTGGATATTTACCTCATTTTCTGCATCGGCATAGCAGCTGGCCTCGTCCAGCAGGATTACCGGCGGCTTTTTGAGTACCACCCTGGCAATAGCAATACGCTGTTTCTCGCCACCGCTCAGATGAACCTCGCCGCCTTCCCCAATCACAGTATCGTAACCATGTGGCAACGCCATAATAAACTCGTGGCAGCAGGCGTTTTTTGCCGCCTCAATAATATTTTCCATTGTCGCATCGGATTTATCCATGCAGATATTCGCCTTCACCGTATCGGTCAGCATCTGGATATCCTGAAATACCATCCCCACGGTCTTGTTCAGTCCAGCGGTACCGATTGATTTTATATTGGTTTCTCCAATCGTGATGCTTCCCTGTTCGACATCCCACATTCTGGCAATCAGATGAACCAAGGTGGTTTTTCCAGAGCCGCTGGCACCGACGATCGCGGTAAAAGAGCCTTCCGGCAGTTTCACATTGATATCATTCAGTACCTGTGGAGAATTGGTACTGTACTGAAACGATAGATTCTTCAGCTCAATATCATACTTCCCGGGAACCAGTGAAGTCTCCGGCTCGGATAATTCCTGTTCATTGATGATCGACCCGATCCTGTCGCCCGCGGCGAAAATCAGTTCGCAGTGCCCGGCAATCATCATAACCCGGGCGAATTCAGCAAAGCAGCCAGTCCCGAGGATCAGGAAAAGCAGGACCGTCGCGACATCGGTCCGCCCCGTCTGCAGCAGATAAAAAGCGGTTGGCAAAATAAAAACACCTCCACCAATCACAATGGCCATGAAAACCACAAAAAAAGGCGTCTGTCTCTTAGACAGCATCACCGTAAAATGACGATACCCCAACACTGCCTTCTGAAGCCTCTCAAAAGATTCCACACTGATGTTGAAAGCTTTAACCACCGGCATTCCCTTAACGTATTCCACGATAGTTGAGTGCATCGCCTCTACTGCCTTATGATATTTTTCCCAGAGCAGCTTACGGTTCCCTCCGCCGGTAGCGATCCCACTGTACATCAGTTTGATCATGGCAAAACCAACCGGCAACGGCACCAGCGTTGCCAGCGACAAACGCCAGTCAATAAAAAACAGTACAATAATAGTACCAATTGGCAGGACGGTTCCCGCGATCAAATCAGGAAGATTATGCGCCACAAACAGTTCGATACGTTCAACGTCTTCATGCAGAGTTTTTCGGATTCGTCCTGAACTGTTTTCCGACCAGAATCCCATCGGCAGTTTTCCCAGATGTTCTGTCAGCCTGGTCCTGATCTGATACAACAGGTCAAAGGCCGCGATATGGCTGAATACAAATGAAGTAATCACGAAAAAATACCGCAGTAGAACCGCTCCGAATGCAACAATGAGCAATTTTACAATAAAGTTGGAATCAACTCTAATTCCGTGGTCGATAAAATTAGTAATGATCAGGAAAATCAATATATATGGCACAATCGCGAGAATCGCTCCCATGACCGCGAATAACGTCATTGCGGCAAATTCTTTTTTCTTTCCTTTTATCAGGTCAAAAATTACATTCATTTCTACCTCCGTTTGGTTGGTATGTTATTTTTTCCCATTTCTGTAGCACGAATTCAAAAATGAACAATGTTCAGTTTTGTTTAAAAATAAATGAGAAAGCAACTAACGTTTAAAGTGGCAAGTTGCCAGAAAATATGCTCTCCGCCATCGTCTGGATTAAAAAATCCCTGGGATAAATCGCCATCTGACGTGGTTCATATACTGCTTGTATTCGTTCCCAAACTTCTGAAGCAGGAATTTTTCTTCCATAAACGCGGAAACAATCCAGTGAAGAACACCCACCAGAGCAATGATCACAGTAATGATTACCCCGAACGCAAGAGCAATTCCCAGATTCATAACAATCACGCTGAGGTAGAGAGGATGTCGTATCTTTGCAAACATTCCCTCTTGGACAATTTTTTCAATATCGGCTGACTTTTCGTGGGCTTGCCGGTGTTTTTTCTCGGCATATAAATGAAAAAGTAATCCTGACACAAGTAGAATTCCACCGATAATATTCGACGCCGGAAAATATGGAATTTTAGGCCATGAAAAGATCAGTCCAAGTATTCCGGTTCCGAAAAGAAGAAGATATTCCACTTCTCCGCGATGCATTGGATTTGTAAGAAACAGCCTGTCAATAAAATTTACCTTTTTCATAAGGTATTCTCCTATATGTTTGTTTGGTATTTTATCTTTTCCATCTCTGTCATATGGCCTCAAAAACGAACAGTGTTCTTTTTTGTTCAAAAAAAAGGAATATAAAATTCATTTTAGGGGCTTGGGCCGCATTTTTGAAAAATCGTACTCCGTAAGTCCTTCATAGCCATAAAACATAAATGTCATTATCTCTTTCAGAAAATTCATCATTTCTCCACGCGGAATATCGTGCATAATAATTTCCAAAATAATGTTCATCCAAAACGACGCGAAATTATGGGCAAAAAATTCTGAAATATCGGCCTTCAATCCAGGATACAACGGTGCGGATTCTTTCATAAAGTGCAGTGTAATTCTGGTATATCGTTTCGTCAGAGATTCCCTATAATCTTCAAGCGAAGACCCATGAGCCTTAAACGCTACCAGTTTCAGGATTCGCCGATTCATGTCAATAAAATCCGCCAAGGCTTCCAGCCGCTCCAAATGGGATGCGAAACTCCACTTTTCCGTATCTAAATATTCACGTTCAAATTCGATATGATTAAAATATTTTTCAATATTGCTTACTACTGGTTCAACTATCTGAAGGAACAAAGCATCTTTATTCTCAAAATAATTATAAATATTACTCGTGGACACCATGGCCCGTGCTGCAATACTCCGTAATGAAGCTTGAGAATATCCTTTCTCTTCAAACTCTTTCAAGGCTTCAGATAGAATACTTTTTTCAATACTGTTTTTCGGTACCTGCACCACGCATACTCTCCCATAAAATAAATTAGGACAGCCTAAGTTATTGCTGATTTAAAATTAAATCAAGTTCTTTTTCCAATTTTTTACACATTTTCCCATATTTTTTCACAATGAACGGCACGAAGGACCTTAGCACGGCAAAGCCACAACCAAAGAAGACTTTGGGGTATGCTATTGTCGGATAGGGATGGCTCTCCGTAGCCATCCGTCTCGGCGTGCTCGGAGAGCCCGCCCTACCAAAATTCAGCCATCTTAAGCGAATGACTTAATTCTTTGAAAATTAATTAGAAACGAATTTTATCATATAAAAAATCTTTCTAAAAAAACAAGAAGTTTATAGATAGTAGTACGAAGAAGAATTGATTAAGAATGGGGAAATGGAGCTACATTGCAACAGCAAAGGTACCGCAAACAGCAGTTACTTAAAACTTAATCTCTTAACAATTTTATCTTCCGGTTCTCTTAATAATTTTGCCTTTACCTTTTGAATCAATATCAAAAGCCGTGAGATTACTTGCAACATTGCTGCCGCTGAAATTTTCTCCGTATCCGCAAATAAAGTCGTACTCTCCCGGCGGAAGTTTTTCGAACTTTACTAGAATGGATTTTTTCATATTCGCGCCAAGCACAAACCGATGCGTTAAGCCACTGACATTATCAAGGGACCAGGCAAAACGTTGTGATTTAATAGAAAACCTCGGCTCATTACCACCTACTTCAAATTCAGTCATGGTAAATATTACGGATGGTCCATCTGGTGCGGCATTTTTCCAGCGCCAATTTGAACTCTTTTTTAGAAGAACAAATCCAATATTTCCCCGATATATCAGAATTGGCTTATCGGTAGGATTGAACATAGACATCACGATTGTTATATTTCCGTTATCCTCAACACTTGCAGTTGAGCTCAGTTTCAAGTCATCAAAATTATCATCATATTTCGTTTTGTTCTGTATAAGTTGGACATCTCCGATCTTTTCGAACCTGCAACTTCCGGGATTCATCGGCTGATATACCTTCTGCACATCAACCTTTACACATTTTCCTTCATAAGGACGTAGCTGCTGTTTTACCTTTTCCGATACGTATGCGGCACAATATCCACTATACAAATAACAGCCGCCCCAACGATCATAAATCGGTATACCGGCGTAGTTCCCCGGAAACGCTACTTCTGATAACCCTTGAAATACTGGAAATAAAGCAAAAAGAAGACAGATCAACAATATTTTATTTCGAAACCGCATATCAATTCCCTCCTATCTTAAAAATCTTCGTGCTACTATTTATCAACTTCTTGTTTTTTGAGAAATACTTTCACACTGCAACATTCATAAACGCTTAACTATTAACCAGTAAAGCATCAACCTAACGGCTTCAATTTTAATCAGCGCGAAGTCCTTCCTGGTAGGGGCGATTTTCGATGAAAGCGCCCGTCGCACCAGCGACAGGTCAGTACGACTGACAGCGTACTTACACTCAACGCTTCTACGTCGCTTTCGTGGTTTACCGGTTCCTTTCTAAGTAGGGGCGATTTTCGATGAAAACGCCCGTCGCATCAGCGACAGGTCAGTACGACTGACAGCGTACTTACACTCAACGCTTCTACGTCGCTTTCGTGGTTTACCGGTTCCTTTCTAAGTAGGGGCGATTTTCGATGAAAACGCCCGTCGCATCAGCGACAGTATGATCGTTTTAAATTTTCATGGATAAACTGCCGTGCTGATGCACGGTGTGCCGGTTTTATCAAAACAGGCACTACTTTGCTCCCGCATTTTTTTAATTCTTAATTCCTTTGGTTGCGGCTCCGTTACTCTATGGGTCTTCGTGATCTTCGTGGCAGCCCAAAAGGCTTAGCAGAAAGTGCGCAGGCCGCTGCCGAATTCCTGTTTTACCGCGTCCGCCGCTTTGATGCATGCGGCTTTGTCAGGATAAACCGCGAACATGCTGGGGCCGCTGCCGCTGACTTCGGCATTGAGCGCACCGCTTTCCCGCAGGATTGATTTGAGCACAGTCATAATTGGAAATTTGTCGTAAAGCGCAAATGCAAGATCGTTATGGATAAGGCTCGCGACTTTTTCCCAGTCGGAGGCTTTTACCGCTTTTACCATTTCAGCCGTCTCGTTTCCAGCAGGACCGATATGTTCAGGCAAAAGATGTTGATAGGCCCAGGCCGCACTGACCGGAAAATCCGGGGCCGCAATAAGAATTGGAATCTCTGCAGCATCAAAGTCAAGATAATCGAGCTTCTCTCCAATTCCTTGAGCAGTTGCCGGACGTCCGTCGATAAAAAACGGAACATCTGCACCAACGGAAACCGCGATTCCCATCAGCTTGTCCAAAGTCAACGCCTGAAAACGTTCATTCAAAGCCGATAAGACAGCGGCGGCATTGGAGCTGCCACCACCAAGGCCAGCGGCAACCGGTATGATTTTTTCGAGATCAATGGACACTCCGGCTTTTACACCTGATGCGTTAAGATATGCCATTGCGGCTTTACAACAAATGTTATCAAGTCCAGTCGGGAGTCCGGAATCGGAACATTTCATAGTAATGCCGTTTTCATCGGGAAATACGCTGACTATCAGTTTGTCAGCAGGAGCCCCCAACGGAATAAACAACGTGTCAAGTTCATGGTAACCATCGCTCCGCCTGGAGGTTACTTTCAGGCGGAGATTAATCTTTCCCGGAGAGGTCTTTTCAATCGTACCTTTTGCCATATTGATCAGGCAAATTCAATGCCATAATGTTTGTTGTAAGATTGAATTTCCTCGGAAATATCAATCGCGAGTTTCAGCGCGCGCAATCCCTGCCTTCCACAAACTTTAGCAGGAACAACCTTGCCGGTCTCACGAGTTTTGATTACTGCATTTACAAAGTTGCGAAGCTCATGTTCGAGAGCATTTTTCCCTTCCATTGGAATATCTTTTTTCGCAATACCAACCTTGGTCTTACGAACCACAATACCGGAAGGTTTGTTATAATCCATAGAAACATAACTATCGGGCAGGAATACCCGGAATTTTCGAACTGGATCAAGGCTTACACGGCTGGCGGTAAGATTGACAACACTGCCATTTTTAAATTTAACACGTACACTAGCGATATCTTCCGTATCGCTGAGAACCGGAATACCGACCGCGTCGAAATGCTCAATCTCCGAACCAAACATCGTAAACATGAGATCAAGGTCATGAATCATCAGGTCCAGAACCACGCTGACTTCGGTACCGCGTCGCGGTAGACCCGGTCGCGCCGGCGGATACTGCGCCATACGGTGAATTTCGGCAAACCGGGTTTCCATCGCGTGTTTTTCAAGTAAATCCATGGCGGGATTAAAACGTTCCACATGACCGACGCCAAGTACCAGATGATTTTTTTCTGCCGCGGTCACCATATCTTCTGCTTCCTTAACAGTTACAGCGATCGGTTTTTCTACCAGGACATGCACACCTCTTTCGAGTATCGGAATGGTTACCTGATGATGATAATTCGCAGGAACAGCCACACTCACAGCATCACACTTATCAACCAGCGCCATCATATCGGCATAAACTTCAAGATCGAATTCCTCGCCGACCTTTTTCGCATTTTCCTCTGAGACATCGAAAATCCCGACTATTTCAGCATTCTCGATTCCTTTATAGAGTCTGGCATGATGACGCCCGAGAGCGCCGACTCCTACTACTCCGACTTTAAGTTTTGTCGATGACATATCTTTTATTCTCCCGAATATATCAGCTCCGCAATGGAGCTCAGCATTAACATAATTGAAATATAATATACATACAAAATCACAAATTTTTAGTGCGATATAAAAGTTTATCGCCTTTTCTATTTACGATTTCGATGTATGTTGTAATGTTGTCAGATACGATAAATTTTCAAATACGAGGCTGTCATGTCGGAATATGTTTATAAGCGGGTTCTGCTTAAAATCAGCGGGGAAGCGCTCAAAGGCGAACAGGACTTCGGGTTTAACGCCGAGGCGGTAAATGCAATCATTAATAAAATTCGGGAAGCGGTCGACAACGGAGTCGAAGTAGCACTGGTCTGCGGAGCCGGTAATGTCTGGCGCGGAGCAAACGCGGGTGATAACCTGGAACGTGTAACCGCCGATTACATGGGCATGCTTGCCACTGTCATGAATGCGCTGTGTCTGCGTGATGCCTTTAACGCCGCAGGTGTCGGAGCCGAAGTATTTACCTCAATTGCCATGCTTCCAGTTGCCGAACAATACTCTCGTGAACGTGCTATCAAGGCATTGGAATCCGGTAAAATTGCTATTTTTGCAGGCGGCACCGGCAGTCCATTCTTTACAACGGACACCACTGCGACGCTTCGTGCACTCGAAACGGACTGCGAAGCTGTACTGAAAGCAACGAAGGTTGACGGAATTTATACTGATGATCCAATGAAAAATCCAAATGCCGAGCGCTACGAAACCCTGAGTTTTTCCGAAGCATTGTCTAAACGATTGAAGATCATGGACTCCACCGCATTTTCAATGTGCAGTGACAATGATTTGCCGATTATCGTATTTAATTTTTCAAGTCCGGGTTGCCTGGACAAGGTATTGAAAGGTAATACGTCATCAGCCACAGTTGTAAGTTAATTATGTAAAGAAAGATAGTCAATCAATAAAATGTTGAGATAAAAATGAGCATTCATCCAACTGCAGTAGTATCTCCGGATGCGAAACTCGGCAGTAATGTCGAAATCGGGCCTTATTCGATAATTGAAGACAATGTAGTAATCGGAGATGGCTGTTTCATTGATGCTCATGTAAAAGTTGCGCGATATACCACAATCGGCAGCAACTGCAGGATTTACTATGGAGCCCTGGTGGGAGAGGAACCTCAGGACCATCGTTTTAAAAAAGGCCTGATATCCTATACCGAGATCGGCAATAATACGGTAATTCGCGAATATGTCACCATTCACCGTCCGCCATTTGAAAATAAAAAGACTTACATCGGCAACAATGTACTGCTTATGGCATTCGTTCATGCTGCCCATGATGTAATTATTCATGATCATGTGACCATTGCCAATCAAACGGCTCTTACTGGTCATGTTGAAATTGGAGCAGGAGCAGTATTGAGCGGTTATATTAAAATTCATCAATTCTGCCGTATCGGGGAACTGACAATGGTCGCAGCTGGAAATATAATGGTGCAGGATCTGCCCCCATATTGTATGCTGGAAAAAAATGGATATGTGGTCGGTCCCAACACGATTGGATTGCGCCGCGCCGGGCTAAACCCGGAACAGCGTAAAGCGATTCGCCGGGCGATAAAACTTTATTTTTTCAGCGGGCTGAATGGAAAAAATGCACTGAATGCTATCCAATCTGAACAGCCAACTCCTGAGGTTCAAAAGTTCATTGATTTCATTTCAAATACCACTCGCGGTATCATTTCCGGCAACCCTCACAGCATCTCGACAACGGAACAACCGGGCGAATAGCATAATTTTTTCGGTTTTGTACTTTAAATTAACTCAATTATAATGTATATTTAACGGGTTTAATGTTACTGAGGTGTAATTACCCCATGAGAATAAACCGGTAGATGAGTGGCATTAACCGGTATTTTTTGAGTTTATGAATGTAAATATGTCGGGTTTAAATATATGCGATTCCAATGTCCATTCTGCCGCGGTATTGTGGCCGTTGACAACAATGATATGGGCTCAGATGTCCAATGCGGACATTGCGGTGAAGTAGTTACGGTTCCATGCTCCAGGCTTGCGACCGGTGCGGTTATTGCTGATTTCATCATTCTTGAAGAACTTGGCCGTGGCGGTATGGGGATCGTTTATCTGGCGCATCAGGTTTCTTTGGACCGTCCCGCAGCCGTAAAAATTCTGGCTGACAGCTTTGCAAACAACGCCGAGTTCGTGGTAAACTTTATTAAAGAAGCGCGTGCCGCCGCAAAATTGAACCATCCCCACATCGTTCAGGCATATGCCGTAGGTGAAGATGAAGGGGTATTCTATTTTGCCATGGAGCATATCGACGGCGAAACCATGAAGCAAGTACTCAGACGTGATAAGATCATTAACGTCGAAAAATGCATTACTATCATTCAACAGATCGCCGAAGCTCTCGACTACGCCTGGAAAGAAGCAAAGCTGGTCCACCGGGATATCAAACCTGATAATATCATGTTGACCAAAAACGGGCGTGCCAAACTGGCCGACCTGGGTCTTTCAAAAGTGGCCGGTGATGCTGAAGACGCTGAAAGTGACGAAGTAATGGGTACACCTCAATATATAAGTCCCGAACACCTGACTGGGGCACCGATGGATGTCCGTAGTGATGTTTACAGCCTGGGAGCCACTTTCTATCACCTGATCACAGGCCGTTTCCCATTTGAAGGCAGAACCGCAACGGAAATAGCCCGTAAACACCTTGAGGAACCATTGGTTCCTCCTCAACTGGTAAACCCGGAAATCCCGATTGCAGTAGGCCAAATCATCGAAAAAATGATGGCAAAAAACATCAAATCACGTTATCAGGATGCGGAACAGCTTGTCGATGACCTGCGCATGGTTCGACGTGGCAAACGTCCCCCGACTGCAACTCAAGGCGTCAAACCGATGCCGGGACAGACCAAACTAGGAATAACAGTCAGCGCCACCAAACGCCAGCTGCAAACCCAGTTAAAAACGATCAACATGCACTTGACCGGAATGATGTCTAAAAGTCAAACTGGAACGGTTGCCGACCTTGACAGCCTGGCGTCGCTTGAATTAAAGCGTCAACGCCGTCGCAAGTTGCTGTTTCTCGCAGGGATCGTTATCATTGCGGGAATCGGAGCATTTCTACTCTATCATTTTTATCTTGCTAAAAATTTACATCAGCCAGGCCCCGGCAAGCCCAGCAGACCAGGCAGGCCCGGACGCCCGCAGCCTGATCAGATCGTAAAAGGTCCGGAAGGCAAACCGCCTGAACCCGGAGTTCATCCGAACCGGCCTTCAGCCAGTCCCTATGTAAGAAGAATCAGTAAACTACTTGAATTTTATCGTCAAAATCCGAATAAAAAAGATGATTTCATGGGTCGGGTAGATGACTTTATTGAAGCATTTCCCGCTCCCCGTTCAAAATTTGAACAAGAAAGTCTGAATGAATTGCTGGCTATTTTTGTTCCACTGGATGAAACACTGCGGGTTGATCCTGCTCGTAACAAGCTGGAATCAAAATATCTCAGTGACCTTGAAAAAGTTCGCGTAGAGAAACAGCGTAAACTGGAAGAACAACGTCGTCTTGCAGATGAACGCCGTCGTAAGCTGGAAGCAGAAAGACAACGTAAACTGGAAGAAGAAAGAAAACGTAATTCATATGAAGCAAGACGTAAGCGTCAGGCTGACAAGTTTATCGCGTCCGTAAATACACAGAAAGTTGTAATTCGTTCAAAAGTCACTGAACTTCTTGCAAATAGAAAATTCGATGAAGCTGATAAATTTATTTCTCAGGACTTCAGTCCCAAAGTTGTAATGCCGAAAAACCCAGTCAAGGCGGAATCTATTGCGGTGGAAGACTTCAACAGCTGGATCAAAGTATTGCGAAACGGTGTCCACAAAGGAATCACCATGAATAACCTGATTCATAACGGCGGCGACAAACTGGCTGGACTGGGTATGGAACTCCGTGGAAATCTGGTTAAAATTGAAAGTATCAAAAATGGCATTGTCGATGTCAAGTCTTTGACCGGCGGCAACATCGACAAGATTCCATTCAGAAAACTGCCGTCAAAGAACGTCAGGATCATTATCAAGAACGCGGCGAAAAAAATGAATGATGATGATGCCAGATTCTACTATTACATGGTTACTGGACATTTCAAAAGAAGAATTGAACGCTCCGATCCAAGAGCTTGGAGAAAGGAATATTCCGCCTTTGTCACCAGTTATATCAAACATAAGTGGCAAAATGCCTCAGAACGTGAAAAACGTGAACTGAAACGGAAATATGAATCACTCCGGGAGTTCAAGAAAGCAACCAGATAAGTTATGAAAATCATTCAATTTTCCGATATTCACGCAGGCGGTCCAGGCGAAGACTGGATGGCTTATCTAGATAAACGCTGGGTTGGAGTTTTTAATTACAATTTTAGACGTAAATTCCAGCACGACCTCAGTGTTCTCGACAAAGCTGTTGATTATATTCTTGACGTCAAACCAGACCTCGCAGTATGTACTGGAGACCTGACATCCACTGGGCAGCCTGGAGAATTTGAAAAGGTTAAATTGGTTCTTGACCGGCTGGTTGAATCCGATATCCCATTGTTTTTCGTACCGGGAAATCATGACTTTTACGTTTATCGCGAGAAATGTCTCAATGCCATGAAATCAATGGTGGAACATCTCAATAAAGGACTTTATACCTTTAAGCAAATGCCTTATTTTGCCACGTTTGGCGAATTTGATTTTATTATTGTAAATGAGTGCTGGCCCTCAAACCTGCTTTCTTCGCACGGCTGGCTCAGGCCGGAATATTCTCACAGCATTGAAAAATATTGTCAGGAGCCCAAAAAGCGTCCAAGAATATTGATTGGGCATTATCCGATCATCGAAGATCATCCGTTTCTACGCTTCCGGCACCGGCTTTACGGTCAAAAAACGGTCGCTAAATTGATCAAGTCCGGTTCGATCGACCTGTCGCTCTGCGGTCACGTTCATCGTCCCTACACCAAACTCAATGATGCCGGACGCGGCGAGATCTGTGCCGGTTCAGTAACCCGAAACTCGTGCATGGCCGCTATTGAATATGACAGAAAAAGCGATATGTTTAAGTATGAACGTATTGACTTAAACTGAAAAACCGGGAAGGGTTCTGCAATGAATAATAATTTTTTCACCGGCATTTGCATATTGGTATTGGCGGCAGTCGTAGCGGTAGCCACGATTTTTAACGTAGTTTCAACCGATTCACTTCGCTACCAGGTTGAAGAATTGAAGATGCAAAACCGTGAACTCAGCGATAAAATCGATAATATTCAGATTGTTGCGCCTCAAACACCAACAGTTGCGAAGTCAACTCCTTCCGAACCATTAGAACAAGCCGCGAACCTGCAGTTTTATGATCCAAAGGCTCAGTCAGGCGGACGCGTCATAAGCTCAATCATTGCTGATACAAAAAATCTCAATTATATGGTCAACAACGAAGCCACAGCGGGTATGTTCTGGGACTTGGCTAATTCATCCCTTGCGGAACGGAATTTTGAACATCCTGAAAAATTTCAGCCACTGATGGCAAAAAGCTGGTCCATTTCAGAAGATAAGAAAGTTTATACAATCAAACTCCGCAAAGGCATCTACTGGCATGATTTTACCGACCCGGTTACCGGCAAGGAATGGAAAAACGTTGAGGTAACCGCTAAAGATTTCAAGTTCATGCTTGAGGTTATCAAAAATCCTGACACCGATACGCGTGCCCATAAAACATATTTTAAAGATCTCGACCGTATTGAGATCGTCAATGACTATGAATTCAAAGTTTATTGGAACAAAAAATATTTTCTGTCAAAATCTATTACGCTCGGTTTATCTCCACTGCCAACTCATTTCTACCATGCATATCCAGGCCCGTTCGATGGAAAAAAATTCAACGACGACCATAAACGCAACCGGCTGATTGTAGGATGCGGTCCCTATCAGTTCCTGCGTTGGGAAAAGGGTCAACGAGTTTTATTCAAACGTTTTGAACGTTACTTCGGAAATAAACTGGGAATCATGCCGCCAATTAAGCAATACGCATTTGAAGTTATTCCTCATCCCAACACCCGTTTCCAGGCATTGCTGGCCGGTAAAGTTGATCAGCTGGGACTTACTCCCGAACAGTGGATGACCCGTACTGACACAAAAGAATTCGGTCCGAAAGGGTCTATCAGAAAATATAAATATCCGGGACGTGGATATTCATATATTGGATATAATTTAAGCGATCCTCTATTTAAGGACCGCCGCGTCCGCCTTGCCCTGACTCATCTGGTCAACCGTGAACGAATCTTAAAAGAAGTCTATTTTAATCTTGGCCAGATTATTACCGGTCCGTTTTTCCCAGGAAGTATGGCCTATGATCACAGCATTAAGCCATATAAGTTCTCTATTGAAAAGGCAAAGAAACTCTTGGAGGATGTAGGTTGGAAAGATACAGATGGCGATGGAATTCTAGACCGCAAAGGGAAAAAGTTCAGTTTTACAATCATGCAAGTAGCCAATTCTTCCATCCAGCAAAAAATGCTACCGATTATTAAAGAAGACATGGCAAAGGCCGGAATTGAAATGAATATACAGGTTGTCGAATGGTCAGTTTTGCTTCAGCGGCTTGAAAAGAAAACCTTCCAGGTTTGTACCCTGGCATGGAGTATGGGGTTTGATGCTGATCCTTACCAGCTATGGCACTCAAGCCAGGCGGATGTAAAGTCCTCCAGCAATCACGTCCGCTTTAAAAATAAGGAAGCAGACAAATTAATCGAAGAAATCCGTGTAACTTTTGATGATAAAAAACGTGAAAAGCTGTATCATAAATTTCATCAGCTCATTCACGAAGAACAACCATATACTTTCCTGATTTCTCCGAAAAGCTTACGAGCGATCAACAGTCGTTATCATAATGTGAAAGTCTTTCCGGTCGGCATTCCGGATTCGATCCAGTGGGTTCCAAAAGATGAACAGCTAAAGGCATTTTAGGTACTTTATCAATATGACGAACAGTGCGACAAACAGTTTTACCAATGCCGCAGACTTTGGTTTTCTTCCCGACAATTCTCCAGCAAATAATGTAGCTGCCCTGCAAATGGCGTTTGATAAAGATGGTACTATTATTGTCAGTACACCCGGAACATATAACCTGTCAGGAACGGTATATATCGGCAGCAACACCACATTGAAATGCGGTAGCGGCGTGATCTTCCGAAAGGTCGCCGCACCGGAACCGTTTACTCACGTAATTTTGAACAAAGGCGCGCTTACCCGAACTTACGACAGCAATATTGTGATCGAAGGATTGCATATTGAGGTTAACGGAGTTGATAAAGCTTTTTCGGAAATTTACGGGCTCCGCGGACAGCTGGCGTTCTTCTACGTAAAGGACCTGCGAATCGAACGTTTCCGCTGCTATGATGTCAAAGAAATGCAGTTTTGTATCCATGTCTGCACGTTTGAAGATCTCATTATCAACGATGTTATTATCAAGGGAATGAAAGACGGCGTACACCTGGGTTTGGGCAAACGCTTTACGATCAGCAACGGTGTGTTCCAAACTTATGACGACGCAGTTGCGCTTAACGCTCATGATTACGCCACATCCAACCCCGAGCTTGGTTGGCTGAAAGACGGAATTATCTCGCATTGCTACGATCTGCCGGACGAACACCCGCCGATCGGCTTCTTTTCCCGTATTCTCGCCGGAGGATGGAGCGACTGGCAGTCCGGTATGGAAGTCCAGCATTCCGATTCCGTAATCCATAACGGACGACTCTACCGTGTACAGGCCAAGCCCGATAAAACAATTTATAAATCCGTCAATCCTCCTGTTCACGAATCAGGAACGGAAGTTATCGACGACATTCCCTGGGCCATGGTTCAGGACAACGTAGCATATACCGCCGGAGTCCGCAATGTGACTTTCCGTGATATTTCTCTGCAAAAGGCACGTACCGCCTTTTCGCTGCATTTCGATCATGACCAATACAGCCGGTCATATTACCCTAATGCGGAGATTCCGGTACAACGCCAGATCAATCTGGAAAATGTCCATGTACAGCACGATGGAGATATTCCGTTGGTCAGGGTCAACACGCCGGTTGATGTTATTCGCCTGAAGGATTCCGCAATAAAAAATAACCAAATCGTCTTTTACGACAACAATGCCATGCCGGATTACAAAAAAACATCACTGATCATCAGGGACTGTTCATTTGAAGGAATAACTCCGGACACCCTCATCGACAACCGAATTCCCGACAAAGAACTGGAACTCGTCATCGACGGCAGCGTATCACTTTAGCTTTACCTTAAAACAACGGGTCAACCCGAGGTAATTCATCTGATTTTTTCCGTTCTCATAAAAAGCCTTGCACAAAGGTAACATCAGATTAAAGTTATGCTCCGGTCGATTCATATCAATTAAACCGGAAACATAACCGACATACCAAAATTGATTATTAATGACCTGTGACCGACTTCCAAAACTAAGGTTCTTAATCGTGACAGGAAATTCTCTATTGAGCCATTTGGAAACATAGACATTGGTCGCTATCAATGGTCTGAGTTCTTTATTTTTAATATCGATACTCATCATACAGCAAGAAGATGAAACCAGGACCATACTGCCACTGAGCCAAATCCTATCGAACAAACTTTTATTAATCTCCCAGAAACGATCAAACTTATTATTACTAATGTTGTAATGGTATATTACAAAATCTTTTTTTCTTGTCCTCGAACAAAATAGTAGATCATTGTCGTTTATTTTCATAAGCGACCCCATCTCTCCTGGGGAACGCTTATCAACTTCATTCTGAGCAATATTCCTGGCAGTACTGAAGTGAATTTTATAATCAGAACCATCCGGACGATATGAAATCAAAGAATTATCACTATTCGTTCCAAATTTTTTTGCCACCAGCATGAATATTCGACCATGACAGAATAATACAGAATTAAGTCTTTTTTGCGGTATTTTTTTGAACTGCTGCCATTCTTTCGTCCGTCGTGAATAAACATAAACTCTAAAATATTTATGGTTACTTTTTACAAAAATCAAGTAATCCTTGGAAAAACTCATCTTTATCCATCCGGAAAAAAAAGGCAACCTATCAAAATCAAAATCAAACGAAGAATTTGTCATTGGGGTTTCAATTAGTTCCAGTTTTTTTCCATTTCTATCCATAATCCCAACAAATAGTTTTGATTTTTTTTCCCCTCCATTTTCCTGTAGGATGACTCCTATTTCCCGATTATCGGCATCCGAGCCGACCATAATCATCGGGCGGGAAAAACCAAATATTTTGCTGTAGGTTTGATGGTTAATGATAAATTGTTTATTTAACGCATTAAATAGCTTTACTCTAATGGAAGGAAGTGCTGTACCTTTTAGATCATTCGAAAAGATCTCACTAGAAAGCTTAGAGAAAAATTTATGATGTTTGTATGTTTCCCGATGAGTTTCGTCAAATGTATGAATAGACTTTACATTCTTTGTCAATTGCTCAAAATCGCCTTTATTCAACATACTCGTCAGACTTTCCAGACTAACCTTTGATACAACCGAATTGTTCTTTTTGAAAGTCTCCAGTCGTTCGCGTTCAAGTCCCGGGTTGCGCATCCACCAATCAACAAATTTGCGCAAGTACTCATAAATAAGTTTATAGTTACCCGAGGTGAAGTCGATAAGAATCTCTGGATTTATTTCATTCAGTTTTTCGTAATATTCATCAAGCAATTTCTTAAATGTGGCCTTACGCCTCGGCTGACTTACCGCATCATGCATTAACTTTAAAGTCAGCCCAATCACTCTGATGTTAACGACCGGACTGATAATAGCCAGAGAAATATAATCATCTGTTTGCTTTAAATCAGCTACGATCCGGCTGTCATATTCCCATTGGTAATTTGGCGGAAATCGGTTCAGAATCTCATAGTGTCCATGCCTTAAAATCATTTCTTCAATTTTTGCAAGAAATTTTGGATCTTTTTCCACCAATTCTGCAGTGTGCTCAATAAATTTAATTTCATTATGCTTTCGTATCGTCTGCCATTTTGAATAGTCCCAATAATATTTTAAATTGTCCATAAGATGAATCTGAGATGAATGATTTAGCCATTGTCTATAGGCTCCTATTTCATTGCTTGTGGGATTAATGTAACAGGGATATTTGAATACCTTCATCTCCAAAGGACGCACCATATCACACAGCCGAGCCAATTGAGTTCGTATTTTAGGAGAAACTCTATCATAACTATTTACAGGCAAATTGTTGACCAGAAGATTCGCATAACAGAATGGGCTGTTACTGGGATAATCTTTCTGGAATTTTCTACAAAGTTTGAATTGTTCATAAAGAGGCTCAATGCGATCTTCCAGTGGTAGCGTATCAAGCATTTTCTTTTTAATTTTCAGCTCCGCAAACCGGTATTTCTCGTTATCGGGATCGAATGCCAAGGCTGCGGAAAGTTTCTTCCAGGCTTCCTTATAATGTGACTCTCCTAATCCCGCCAGACTGACATATTCCTGATAAAACTGTTCGGCTTCATTCCCTTTTAAAATCTTATTTTTGCCTATCACCAGTTGCCTTAAAATCAACTTTGCGACACTACTTATTCCCTGGATTTCATCGCCGAAGGGCTTATCATTCTGTCCTCGAAACAACTCCTTGCCATTTGGCGTGATTGCGGCGAAACGCAGGATCACCTTATCGCTTTCACTCCCCGGTTCGAATTCAAATTTCAACAGTTTCGCCGATGCGGCCAATTTGTAGTTTCTTGAAGTAATATCGCGTTCTTTCTGAACATACTCAAGATAAGAGCGTTCCAGAAACTGAATTTTAGGGTTATCTGACAGTTTACACTCAAGGTTTGAAATAAATTCCTTAATTTTCGGTTTAAGTGTTGCCGGAATTCCCACATCCCGAACGGAAACAATCGATAACAACACCGGATCTTTGACCTTCTTTTTGGCAATGGCAAGATGAATCAGTTTAATCGCGTCATCAATAGACAAAAAAACAAAATTTCCCAGCCGAAAGCCATTTTTAGTATTGAAAATAATCAGTCTTTTACCTGCAACAATCGTCAATATATCGACATGTGGAAAATATTTGACCAGTTCTCCACTGCCAAACTGTGAAGCATTCAGATTATGCTCCTTTAACACAGACTCTATTTGTGACCGTTCCAGCAACTCCAGTGAACTGTCTTCCGATAATTTTACCGTCAACAGATCAACCGTATTATTATCACCCACCAGCGCCAATTTGGTCGCAGCTGATACGATGGTCACACAAGACAGCAATGATATGAAGCATAAAAATAACTTACGCACGCAGAATCTCCCCATTATAAATTAACATCATTATATTTATATGACGTATAGAAGCCATAAATCTTTGTAATGATTTCAAGAACTCGAACATTTTTCCCTTAATAACAACAATATATCGCAAATATATTCTGTATTCAATATCTGGCTCGTGTTTCATTTTGAGGCAAAATCTGTTAGATTATATCTTTATAAAGGTTTGTTTTAAGCGTTTTTACAAAAATATCACATTTCCGGTAGAGTTTTACCATGCAGTCATGTATATTATTAACCTTTACCCCGATGTCAGAAAAAATACAGAACGATTTCGAGGGATAAAAGTATATTTTATGTTTTCCGCTTCCGTAAAGGTTGCGGAACGAACGCAATCCGTCGTACGGATAAACAAGAATCGTGGCTTGTTGAGGGCAAGTCAAAGTGAGGCAAATGATGAAAAAGTATCAAAAGTACACGTATCCTGAACCGATACCGGTCCAGAACCGACAGTGGCCAGACCAAAAGATTGAACATGCTCCAGTGTGGACGTCTGTAGACCTCCGCGACGGGAACCAGGCTCTGCCTATTCCCATGAACCCTGAAAAAAAACTGGAATACTACAATCTACTCCTCAAGATCGGTTTCAAGGAAATCGAGGTCGGCTTCCCGTCTGCCTCACAGGATGACTACGATTTCGTCAGAAAGCTCATTGAAGAGAACCTTGTTCCGGACGGTGTAAGGATTTCAGTGCTGACACAGGCGCGTAAGCACCTTATTGATAAAACCGCTAAGTCACTTGTCGGCGTCAAAGATGGTATTGTCCATTGTTACGTCGCTACCAGTGACCTGCACGGACGTTTCGTCTTCGGTCGCGACCGAGATGAAGTCATGAAAATGGCGGTCGATGGTACTCAGATGGTAATTGACGCATTGGAAAAATATGGTATCCGCGACAAAGTCGGTTATGAATTTTCGCCGGAGGAGTTTTCCGACAGTGATCTGGATTTTGTCATTGAGCTCTGTAAGAAGGTCAAGGAAACTTGGGGTCCGAGCAAAAAAGAAGACTTTATTCTGAACTTGCCAGCAACGGTTGAACGACGTCCACCCTACCAGTATGCCGACATGATTGAATATTTCTGCGATAAATATCCGTATATGGATGAAACGACGGTCAGCCTGCATGCCCATAACGACCAAGGCTGCGCGGTAGCCGCTACGGAAATGGCATTGCTTGCCGGTGCGACCCGGGTCGAAGGCACAATCTTTGGACACGGCGAACGTACCGGGAACCTGGATATTTCCATTCTGGCGCTGAATTTATATTCACGCGGAATTGATATTGGACTGGATTTCTCCCAGATGGATAAAATTGTAGAAACTATTGAGCATGCCTCGGGAATCCCGGTACATCCACGTCATCCCTATGCTGGAAGCCTGGTATTTACCGCATTTTCCGGTTCGCACCAGGACGCAATCCGCAAAGGTATGGATGTGCGCAAACAAGCGGCGGAATATTTCCATCAGGACTGGAAGGTACCGTACCTGCATATTGATCCCGAAGATCTTGGACGCAGCTATGAAAAGCTGATTCGCATCAACAGCCAGTCCGGAAAGGGCGGCGTTGTTTATATTCTTGAATCCGACTTCGGAATTTGTCCGCCCAAACGGATGCATCCGGAAATCGGACGCGAAGTCCAGGCACTGGCAGACCAAAAAGGCAATGAGATCAATTCAGCTGAACTTCTTAAGTTCTTTACACAGACTTTTGTTGAACCGAAAGGCCCGGTTGAATTGATCAACTTTAAACGTATTGATGCCGGCAATCCGGATAATATCGCAGTAAAGCTGAAACTGAAGTTCAACGGCAAAAAAATGAAAATTGTTGGCAGCGGAAATGGTCCGATATCAGCAGCGGTACATGCGTTGCGGACGATTGAAGGCATGCCGGAATTTGTTCTGGATGACTTCCATGAGCAGACCCTTGGACATGACGCTAACGCCAGTGCGATATCTTTCATCGGTTTAATTCGCCGGAGAGATGAAAAACTGATTTATGGTGCCGGTCAGCATTCAAACATCGACCAGGCCGCAATCAGGGCATTGTTCTCTGCGATCAACCGAGTTGCGACAGCCAAATAAAAATAATAGATATAATTAAGTACGGCCCTGCCATGTAGAATAGCAGGGCTGTTTTTATAATATATGAACTAACACTGTCAGTTTACTTTCAGCTAAGAGCAACCTGATTTGTTATTCGCCCTGATATTTTTTTTCGAACTGAGCAAAAATTGCTTTGGCATAACCCGCCTGTCCGGCATCATTCGGGTGCCAGCGAACGCCCCAGCAATGACCGGACCCACTACACTTTGGATCCGTTCCATATTGTTCTACGGAAGCAAACGGAATATTGCGTTTCTCGCAGCATTCACGCATAATTTTATCAATCAAAGCCACACGTCCTTCATACCTTCCCGATTTAATTGCCGGACTCCAGATGCCAGTACAGATAATCATTGGTTTTGACGACAATTTCAGAATTCCATCTAACAGTTTACTGTAATCGGAACGGATTTTCTCTTCTGACTCATTGCCTTTTACGTGTTCTCCTAATTGGACAATTACCAATGAAGGTTGAAAAGATTTCGCATTGTGAAGTCCTGCTAATCCACGGCTGGAATATCCGCCAGGTCCAAAAAACAGGCGGACTTTTTTCTCAGGCATCATCTTTTGAATTTTTTTTGCCAGCAAATGGGCGTAGTCGCAGCTTTCCGAACTCGCAGCCATTCCGGCAACATGATTCCAGCCCAATTTAGTAATCGTATTTTTATCGAATCCATGACGCGTAATGCTGTCCCCAATAAAATATATCCTGTAATCATTTTTATTGGGTTTAAAACCTTTCAAAAAAGTCACTGTTTCCAACTGTGAAAGAGCATCACTTCCCACTTCCAATGTCTCTTGTTCCGGTCCAATACTCACACCAAATATTTCCACATCAGATAAAAACTTCTGTCCGCCTTTTTTCTTCAACCTGCCAACTTGCTTTGCAGAAAGAAAACCAATTCGCTTAAGTTCAGTTAATAGTTCATTCAACTCTGCCTTGTAATCCGCTTTGGAATCCTTCGTTACTTTTGTACGCAAATCAACATATTTACCAATCAGCTTAAATATCACAACAGTTTTTGTCATCATTCCTGTTGATTGTTCATACAGCGGTGCATATGCTAGTTGTTTTTGTTTCTCTTTTCCATAAAGCTTATTTATCAACGTATGATCAAACCGGTTGTAGATAGATTTCAGAATTTCTTCCGGAGTTTTCCCTCCGGCAAGCTGTTTCGTATAATATTTCCCGATAACCGTCATCTGCTTCTGCAAAGAAAAAGTTAATGCAAGACCAATGCTTTTAAGATTCTTCGTAGCAATATCACAAATTTTTGGAAGCTCCCTTGGAATCTTATTACCGGACCACATCAGTTCAGCTCCAGAAGGCAGACATGACGGCAATAAAGCACCATCACCCCAAAATGAATACATCATACCGATTGCTTTTCCTTTCGGTGCAAGATAAGGCTTCAACGCGTCATACCAGTCAAGATTATTCAGCAGGAAATATCCCGAAGATGTACCAATCACCCGAAAACCTTTATCGACCTCAAATTTTACTTCTTTTTTCATAATCTCAAGATGTTTCTTACCGGAACGATAAATCCAGGGACACATAACGATATCACGCGGCAGTTTTTCAATCAACGGAAGAATTTTTCCCATATGCTTTTGGCTACAGGTTCTGATCGGGTCATACCACATCATGATAACGGTATCCGGGTTATGCTTTTTGATACGATTATACCAGTGCATGATATCGTCAAATACCAATTGGGCTTTTGTTTTTCCTGTTTTAATGCAACGTGAATCAGAACCGCACTGCCAAACTTCATCGTGCCCGATATGAACAACTTTTGGTTTCAACTCGGTCATGACATAGTCGATAGCTTTGTCTACAATCTTATATGTACGCGGTTCGGAAGGACAATACGCCTTATGTACATCCGGCTTGGCCGCGTTATAACTCACAAGCACTTCTTCTCCAATATGGATAAATCCTTTCTGCAACCGCTGAATTTTCCATGGTGCATTGGTCTTTTTAAATGGTCGATAGGTTTCCCCCGGAACAATTTTATAGTCAGCATTCTCAAGGTAAACTTCACCTTTTGATGATTTCACTACAATCGGAGCAGACTCGGTCACAACTACATTTCTGTGAGAAAGTTCAACTGGAGAATGATTAAGGGTTATTTTTTCATCCTTATAAAATTCTGCTTCCGTACACATCGGATCACGGTCAACAACAGCATATCCCCAGCCAAGTCCCTGTACCAACGGAACCGGAGTGATATGATATTTGCGGCATTCGTCAAAAAACACTTTTGCAAGCTTGCGATTTTGAGGGGTATGAACATGCCAGTAATTTTTTCTTCCGTTCCAGTAAGATTCCAGAATTACGGTATTCATTTTCAAACGTACAGCACGACGAATTGCTTCTGAAACGTCGTTGGGATAGACTACCCCGATATAGGATACCCGCCATTCCATTTCCGGATAATCCTCAATCAGGACGGGGGTAACTTTACCGTCCGGGTCAATCAGCTGTCGTAAAGTCTCAGCTCCATACAAAACTCCTCTGGCATCGAAACCTTCAATTACAATCTGTCGCCGACTCACTTGAAGCCGATAGCTCTCCGGCTTTTCGACTTTTGCCTTTGTGGAGATCGATACAGCCGCCGTAGCCCCCTTTCTTACCAGATATATTCCGGCATCTTTAGTTTTTTTTATGCCGATAACAATTTTAACTTTTTTACCAAAACGTTGCTGTAAATCATTTGTCAATTCTTTTGCCGCAATCACATCCTCCTTGTTTTCAAGATAAATAACTGGTTCCGAAGGAATTACAAACTCAGCCATCTTTGTCGATGGCTTGAAAACCTTTTGTGGCTCCGGAACAATACCAGTCAATTGCTTTTGTAAATTCCAGCCAGCAACAGCTTCGCTGGTCCCAAAGGATAAGACTACAGTAACGAAAAAAGACAATAAGGGTCCAAAGAGTTTCATGTATAAGCTCCAATCAAGTTTTGTATGATTACCATTTTTATGGTAATTGCAGTAAAATATGTTTCAGAGAAAATTAGTTTTCAGGATTCAAATATTCCGTCGAACTTTTCAAATCGGAACTATTTCGTTCATTGCTTGTGTGTCCATCAAGCCAGAGGCAGTTGGCTGTTTTATCGTGCCACATAACACTGACAGTCATACAATAGTAAACCGCACTGGTATTATACTGAAAATAACCGTCGTAACTATTTGTCAATACAACGCTGTAGCAACGATTCGTATAATTTGTTTCCGCAACACCAAGATATTCAGATGGCCTTCTTATTCTAGACAGTGGAATCGCATCACGAGTCCCGAGTCCGGTATTCAACAAACCTCCGACACGATAATTCTGGGCATAAGTCAAACCGGCTTTATAGCTGTTCTGATCCTGATTTACACTTGGACAATGATAAATCGGATTTGCCAGAGATTCTACCGCGTTGCTTATTTGTGTTCCCGCAAAATACGGCAGCATGAAATAATCCCAGACTCGACCTGAACTTTCACTACCCTCCATGGTCAGCGGAATTCTGCCGTTGAAATCATTTGAATAACTACACTGAGCGGTTCCAATCTGTTTCATATTTGCCAGACACTTAGTCTTCTTCGCTACATTCCTGGCTCGACTCAATGCTGGCAGTAACATGCTCGCGAGAATAGCAATAATCGCTATTACAACGAGGAGCTCAATGAGTGTAAAGTTATTTTTCTTGCTAATCCTTTCCATTATTAGAATCCTTATATTATGAGTTAAAAACTTTTTCTTTATTAGTAACCTCTGAATCAGAGGTGTTTTGTTGTGATAATTCCCGATCAATTCTTTCCGGGGGAATATTTTTTATTTGTGGATTTAGAATGACATTAACAGGTTGAGAGATTGTACCGCTAATCAAATCCATAAGCTTTTCTGCCGCAATTCCCCCCTGATTCTCACCTTCGGTATCAACAAAAGCACAGTTTAAATACGCGTTGCCGCAACCAGATGTATTACTTACGATTTCGCATTTATCCATATAATTATCTCCGAAGTTTTCCTGCAACACGGAAATTACATCCCATACACAAGTACCAAAGGCAAAACACGCGGAAAAATTAACACCGAAACGAATCATATTTTGAATATCGGAACTGATTTCTCCTGGGTTATCAAGAATCAGCTTATTATTATATTGCAGCTTGTTGTCAGAAAACGCTTTTTTAAATCCCTGCAAGGATAAATCTTCGGACCAGAGACCATCTGATTTGATATAAATTATATCGCGATGACCGCGTTTAATTAGACAGTCGGCAACCATATAACCAATCTGGTAATAATCCTTGACAACGTTGTTAAGGTCCGGTTCCTCGGGGTTATAACCCACACACATAACCGGCAAATTCGATTTCTGCAGTTGATGAATCAGATTGATCCTTTCCTGAAACGGGTGAATCCACACAAGTCCATCAAGATTCAACGCCAGAACCTCTCTTGCAGCCCGCTCATCATCATGAACCAACTGGATCATTCTCACACTACCGAAATCATCGGTGATAACCTTCCCGACAGCGCTGATGATCTTCCAGAAATAATCCGTATAGAGAACATTTTTTCCACTGCCGATGACAATTCCTATCGATAAATTACTGCCAGGAGTTTTAAACGCCGGAAACATCGCGGGATTGGTGAAGGTGCCAACTCCTTTGCGAATAACCAGGTAGCCTTCGGACACCAGCTCTTCCAAGGCTTTTCTCACAGTTGTACGGCTTACGTCGTATATCTCACATAGATCCCGTTCTGATAACAGTTTGGCCTCTACTGACGGATTTTTCCGTCCAAGATCATAGGCGTATTGTCTTATTAAAAATGTTGATCCGGTTGCCATTGCGTCTTCATTCCTGTTAAAATACCACTATAGACCACTACAACCACAGCATACCAGACAAAACCGCCAATGTCAACAGGCAATTGCCAAAAAGACACGAATTTTGTTCTGGTTTGAGCTTAAATTTCTCAAAATAATTATTGCGGAAGAATATGAAATGAATTCAGCGAATATTCTGATACCCATTGCGGCAAACGCTCTGAAGGACCGGTAATTTGAACCAGGCCGCGATCAGCCAAATGGTTAATTTTTTCCCACAACGTAGTATCTCCCCAGAATTGTGGTGAAGAATCATGAGAAGCAGTATACTTGAAAATCTCAACCGGAGACTTTAGACCGGATTTCACCGCGTCCAATGCCAGACGTCCTAATTTTCCAAGCCCGGTTTTCGGATCGGGTAATTCTTCCAGCCAGCGCCTTACGGCTGCCTGGAGACCGGGAATTTCCAGATGTTCAACAGCGGATAACTTTTGTATTTTCTCGATATTCTGGCAGGCAAAAGCTTCATCAACAATCTTCGCCAACTTATATTGTGCATCAGTAACTTTTGATCGTTGTTTATAGATCACTTTAAATTGCTCAGACGAAAGCTGACCAAGCCCGTTAAAAGGAAAAATCCCAGGAAAAGAACCAATTAAAATAAGTTCAACACCAATGACCTTCCGGCTATCCAGGCAGTTGAGAATATGCGCCAGCATGGACAAATCATACAAACAGTCGTCAAACCAGAGCAAAACGAAATCATAATCAGGAGCAGTTTTCAGTTTATCATATTGCTTTTGTATGCCCGACTTTATAGTCGCGGCACTCAATGCGCCGCCCAAAGAAGTCGAGAGCATTTCGGAGCGGGCAATAAGCGTTTGTTCATCAGGCCACCCCGAACAGCGTTTTCCAATATAAAGCATGTCCCGCCATGCCAACACGTCCCCATTAAACCCGGCTTGCTTAATCAGCTCTGCCGCAAAGTCTCCGCTTGTTATATGCAATGTCGACATCGTCTTTTTCTCCTAATTCGCCCTTTCATTAAATATAGAAGAAAACACTGCATATAACAAACAGATTTGAAAAAAATTAATCAGCAACCAGCCCGCAGCTGATAGCCGTTCCCCAGGCCGTAGCCAGGATTAACCAGAGAATAATTCCCTGAAGAACAGGTCTGAAACCGAGTTCCCGCAATTTAGTCCGGTCAAGATTGGAGCCGATCAGGAACAGAGTAAGGATCATTACATACTGTGAAAATCCTTTCAACATGGTTCCGGCAGGTGCCACTGCCGGAATGAAAGTTACCAACATAGCAGCAATCAGGAATCCGGGAATAAACCATGGAATCCGGAACTTCAGCCTGCGTTTTCCATCGGCATCCGGAGCCGCTACCAACCATGATAATACCAGAGTCACCGGGACAATCCACAGCGCTCTTGCCAGCTTTACAGTAGTACCGGTTTCCAGCGCGGTCGGACCATACTGCAGGGTTGCTCCGACAACTGAACTTGTATCGTGAATTCCCAGAGCGGACCAGTACCCAAATTGAACCTGACTCATACCGAGAGCATGACCGATTACCGGAAAGATCAGCAGCGCAATCGCGTTCAACGTAAAGACGGTGGCAGAGGCAATCGCGATATCGTGTGCTTTCGCTTTAATCACCGGAGCGGCGGCAGCTATGGCGCTTCCGCCGCAAATTGAAGTACCCACACTTACCAGATACATGGTATCCCGGGCAACACCAAGACGTTTTCCTATTAAAATTCCCAGTCCGATCCCGGCTGATATCCCGATAAACGTATAAACCAGCCCATCCGCGCCAGCCCGCAGGACCGCAAACAGATTCATGCCGAATCCCATTCCGACAATTGCCGCTCCCAACATTGGAGACACCACTTTTGAAGTAATTTTCGAAAATGGATTCCCGATAAAAATGGCAAATACCGCTCCCACGATTACCGCCGCTCCCGGCGCATGACTTTTCAGTTCCGGAAAGACCATTGGTACAATTAAAAACGCGCCCGCCAATAGCACGAACACCACCTGTCGAATTACTAATTTATTTTTATCACTCATCTTAACTACCTCATTTAATTATTGCATCTTTTAAATATAAGAGCACAAATGCAAAAATAATAATTATTAAAAAGCATTGATTAATAACTTAAAATTATATATAGTAATTAAAAACAACGACAGGACTTTCTAATATGATCGAACGCAAAATATTAATTTTCAGGATGGCGGCGGAACTGGGGAACTTCACAGAAGCCGCTGCCGCGTTAAATATGACTCAACCCAACGTTACCAGGCAGATATCGCTGTTGGAACAACAATTGGGAACCGCTCTGTTCGAACGCGATGGACGTAAAGTAATTCTTACTCCGGCAGGAAAAACATTGTTGGAGGAAACCGGCCGCCTGGTGAGTGCTTCTGACCTGATCGCGGGAAAGGTACGGTCCGTCGCGCATGGAATGAAGCAATTCAGGGTAGGTGCCACTCTTACCGCCGGTGGCTATGTACTGCCTGGAATCCTTGCAGCATTCATGCGTTCCCATCCGGACCATCGCCTGGACCTGGATGTCGCAAACACCGTGGAAATTGCCGATATGCTTCAGAAGCACCTGCTGGACATGGCACTGATCGAAGGTCCTTTTGACGGCAACTGTTTTTTCTCATCACTTCTGCTCAAGGATGAATTAAAAGTCGTCGGTCATCCGGAACTGCTGGAGCAGCCATTCAGCATAGCAGACTACCTGAAAAACGGCGGACGTTTCATACTGCGAGAAGCCGGATCCGGAACCCGTCATTATTTTTATGAATACCTGCGTAACAACAACCTTCCGCAGCCCCTGGAAAAGAATATCGTAGAAGCCAATAATTTTGAAACAATCAAAGGCATGGTTCGCGAGAAATTCGGGATAACAGTTATTTCGGAACTGGCGGTTTGTGATGAATTAACGGCAGGATATCTTTCCGCATGTACCGCAATCGAAGGACCGGTCAAACGGGAAATGAATTTCATCTACATGCCATCCGGCAAACTGAAATTTATCGAACAATTCATTGCATTCGCTAAATCGCATATAAAGAAATCGTGATAAATAATTCAAAAACGAATCATTGTCTTATTGACAAATAGAGGATAACATATTATCTTTTAATTATAAAAAAATCAATTAACAGATAATATAATGGCTATAAATTCAAAAAATATTTCTCTAAAAACTCCACTGGAAGTAATGCATGATCTGGGTTTTAAATGTAAAGCCCTGCGGTTGGAAGCGAATCTGACCCAAAGTGGTCTGGCCTCACGGTCCGGAGTAAGCCTTGGTTCCATAAAACGATTTGAAAATTCGGGCGAAATATCCCTGAAATCCTTATTAAATATAGCTTTAGTCTTACGTAGACTTGGCGACTTTGATAACATTTTTAGTGTTCCTGATGTACCATCGACTTTATTTGTCGAAAAAACGGAAAAACAGCGAAAACGAGGACGGCGAAAATGAAATTAAACGTTTTTTTGAATACTCACGGAACTCGCCGCCCAGTTGGAGTACTCGCAGAAGATGAAAATCGTATTTTCTTTGAATATACTCCTGAATTTATTCTTTCCGGAATAGAGTTATCCCCTTTTCAATTACCGTTACAATCAGGTGTTTTCGAGGATAGCAAACGGACTTTTGACGGTCTTTTCGGCTTGTTTAACGACAGCCTCCCTGATGGATGGGGTTGTCTTCTGCTTGATCGTAAATTACGAAAAAAAGGACTCTCCTATGAACAGATCACTCCATTGAACCGGCTGGCAATGGTAGGACATAATCCTATGGGGGCATTGGAATACGAGCCCGCAGATGAATTATCCGATACATTCGGTCATATTGAACTGGACTCTTTATCCAGCGAAATCGGAAAAATTTTAGCCGGAAATAACTCTACCATTCTCGACCAGTTGTTAAAGCTCAATGGATCTTCCGGTGGAGCCAGACCGAAAATCGCAGCACTGGTATCAAAAGACAAACAACAAATTATTCATGGAGCAAAAGCAGTTCCCGATGGTTATTCTCCATGGATTATTAAATTTTCCGAAGCAATGGACGGCAAAGACAGTGGAATCCTCGAATACATTTATTCCATAGTAGCAAAACAAGCCGGGATTGACATGCCCGAAACGTTTCTGTTTCCTTCAAAAAACTGTAGCGGTTATTTTGGCGTACAACGTTTTGACCGTAACGGGCAGGAGAAAATACATGCTCATACTGCATGCGGCCTATTGCATGCATCTCACAGATACAGCAGTATTGGTTACGAGGATCTACTAAAATTAACCCTGCAGTTGACTTGCGACAGAAAAGAAGTGGAAAAAATGGTTCGTTTAATGGTTTTCAATGTATTGTCAGGAAATCGTGATGATCACAGCAAGAACTTTTCATTTCTTCTCAATGATAATTATGAATGGAAACTTGCTCCAGCATATGACCTGACGTTATCTTCTGGTATCTATGGAGAACAGACTTCCATGGTAAACGGAAAAGGGACAAATATTTCTAACGATGACTTCATTGCAGTAGCAGGAACCGTCGGATTAGCCTCAAAAGAAACTTTGAAGATAATCAAAACAGTCAAAGAAGCTGTTGAAAAACTGCCAGACTTAAAAAAGGAATATGGTCTGTTATAGTCTACAACCGATGGATTACATATCGATCTTGAAGTCAACCATGCCGGGAATCACGTTGAGATATTCAATGGTGGTCCAACTGCGTTCCCAGTCCATTTGAACAACTCCACCCTCACGGAAAAGTTTCACCGGGCCAATACGACGTCCTTTACCAAGAATACGAGCACAGGTATCGCTGATATTGGTCATGTAAGCGGTTTTCTCAGCCATGTCCGGATCATTGTAGATACTGCCGTCGATGCAGAGGTCATGATGATGACGGATCGCGGCTTCAACCGTTTCCCCGGCATTCCAATGATGGGCAATATACATCCCGACTTCTTCGTGAAGACCCGGGAAAATGTGTTTAAACGCTTCATCAGTAACCTTGAAATCAAGTGATTTCGGCAATTCGAAATTTTCTGATATAGACTTAAGAATAGCCAACTTACCTACATCATGGAGCAGACCGGCCATAAAAGCCGAATCCGGGTCGGCAAAAAAACGCTGACTGAGATAACTGGAAATAATCGCGACAACGTAGCAATGCTGAACAACACTGGCAACCAAATCGCTGAACAGGGCACTACCATGCAGATTCATCTTGGCGGAATAAATATAGAGCATGGATTTTACCTTAACCCTTCCCAAACGCGGCAGAGCATTTTTCAAATCATGGATTGGATATCCGCGGCTCATCAGGGGAGAATTAACGATCTTGAGAAATTCTCCGGCCAGTCCGGGACTGCGTTCAATAAGGTCAGCTACCTGATTGAATTCAAAATTGACATTATCAAGTAAACGTATTGCTTTAAGCAGGTTTTCAGGAATTTCAATAATAGGCAGGGTTCCGGCAGCAAGACGCTTCTGAATATCTTCGCGTATAACCTCTTTATCAACAGCATCAAATTCGGGAGTTTCCTCCTCAGGATGTCCTTCAAAGTTCCACCAGTAATCGTCTCGCTCCACATCACTTTGTTCGAGTCTCGGATTCTGTTTTTTCCGTTTTATAGAAGATGCTTTGCCCGAAGAGGCCTTTTTAATCATACTTTTTTTGAGTTCCATTACACCGCTACCTCATGAATTGCGTGAAATTCCATACCTATGATTCGCGGATACAATACAGCCATATCCTTTTGTTCCTAAATAATACCACGCACTTTTTGTCACTGACCGAAACGATACCCACACGGTTTGTGGCAAACTAAAATAACACTACAATAAATATTTTAAGTAAGTGTCCAATCTATTGTATGACGAAAACGGCTCTATTTCAATATTTATACAAAATAAATTCAATAAATTCCCGGCAAATATTTAATATTGATTAGTTTTTTTGTATTGATAAACTATAGAATATCAGGAAATTATTAGTAATACGCCATAAAAAATTTGATGTACATGGGAAATGGCAAAACATGGGAAATCAAAGACAAATCACTCGGAAACAATACCAAAGTCATCAGCCCAGTAAATTTCATAGCCACCAGAAGAAATATTTATCGGAAGCCACAAATAACGGCTGTCGATAAAGTTTTTCGGGTTCCAAAGGTCAAACATCGCAATATGACGCTTACAATTCGGAAGAGTCAGTATACAAGTGCTTTGAGATCCATATGTCTTTTCAGGCCCCATACCGTTCCGCGGATTAACTCCTTTACAGGGATTTCCGATTTCTCGCCAAGGGCCAAAGATATTGTCGGCAACCGCCCCTCTTGCGGCATTGGGGTCCCAACCGGTACAACCGGACATCAGCAGGTAATATCGTCCGTCCTCTTTAAACATGGCCGGAGCTTCCATCCAGCGATGTTCAAATACTCTCACATATTCGGAATGATCCAGATAATCATCAGTTAATCTGGCAATATGCAGCGTACTGTTATGTTCAGAAGCATGAATATGATATGCGGCGCCGTCATCATCAACGAACAAGTTCATATCCCTTGACATCTGACCCCCGGCAAAATCACGCCCCATAATATTCGCTCCGGGAACAATATCGTTTATTCCGTTTGGGAAATAATCTTCTCCATGCGCAGCCGTTTCCCTGGCAGTAGCTTCGTCACGGTTCGCGGCTGTTACGTTCAGCGGCCAAATCCCGGCATCCGGCCTTTTTGCATACAGAAACTTAAAGGGGCCCAGCGGCTTATCAGCGACCGCCACCCCGCTGCGCGCCAGCGTGTGATCAGCGTCAGTACTGTGGAACCACATCACAAACTTTCCCGTCTTGCGGTTATGAATGACTTTTGGGCGTTCGATCCTGCATCCTTTACAAATGGGACTGGAAAAATCATCAACAACTTTCAGAACCAGTCCGTCATCCTGCCAATTTTGGAGATCAGTCGATGAATAACAGTGAACACCGTCATAGGCCAATCGGCCTTCCCATCCTGCCCTCTTATGTTCTCCATACCAGTAAAAACGCCCGTTATGGAATATTACGCCGCCGCCATGCGCATTTATGTGATTTCCGTTGTTATCGGGCCAGATCGCTCCGTTTTCCATATGTAAATTCCTTATCTCATTTCTTGTTAATCAATCTACCGGATAAAGTTTTTATATGCAATGGTAAAATTGTCTATTAATCTGTAATATTGTCGGAAACAGATTGAGGATAATCTGACAAATAGCGTGGAATCCGGTTTACAAAGTTTTTTTGACCGACTATATTGACTGCGATACCTCCTTATTATATCTTATACCCGTGATATACGTTTAACTCAATGTGGTCGAGTCAAAATGAAAGACAGAACAGAACATGACATGCTCGGGAAAAAATCCGTTCCGGCTGATAGCTATTACGGTATTCATACAGTCCGGGCGGCAGAAAATTTCCCGCTCAGCGGACGCCGCGTCCGGCCTGAACTGATCCACGCTCTTGCTATGGTGAAAAAGGCATGTTGCCTCGCAAATGCGGAATTGGATTTTCTTGATGGGCAGGTTGTTGCCGGAATTTGTATGGCTTGTGATGATATTCTGGATGGTAAACTGCTGGATCAGTTTATTACCGACGCACTGCAGGGCGGAGCCGGAACTTCCACCAATATGAATATGAATGAAGTGATCGCCAACCGGGGACTCGAATATATCAAAGCGGAAAAAGGTGATTACACAAAGATTAGTCCCATTGACCATGTTAACCTGCATCAGTCAACAAACGATGTATATCCTACTGCGGTCAAGATCGCGACGGCTTTTCGACTGCGTGAACTCAGCGAACTTCTCGCGAAATTACAGGAATCCTTTCAGGAAAAGGAAAAGGAATTCGCCGATATCGTCAAGATCGGACGTACAGAAATGCAGGATGCCGTTCCCATGACCCTCGGAGCAGAATTTTCCGCCTTTGCCGAAGCTTTTGCCCGCGACCGCTGGCGGACTTTCAAAGCGGAAGAACGAATCCGGATCGTCAATCTTGGCGGTACCGCCATCGGAACCGGAATGACTGCTCCGAAACGCTATATTTTCCTGGTGATAGAAAAGCTGCGTGAATTGACCAGACTGGGCCTTTCACGCGGAGAAAACTGCGTGGACCAGACTGCCAACCAGGACGCCTTTGTGGAAGTGTCGGCAACCATTAAGTCATGCGCTGTGAATATGATTAAAATTTCTCGTGACCTGCGGCAGCTCCACATGCTGGACGAAATACAATTACAGCCGGTTCAAGCCGGATCGTCGATCATGCCCGGAAAAGTAAATCCGGTAATTCCCGAAAGTGTGATCCAAGGAGCGATGAGCGTATGCGCCTGCGACCATCTGGTAGAAAATTGTGCAGCATCCGGTACGCTTCAAATCAATGAATTTATGCCGTTGCTGGCAGACTCGCTGCTTTCCGCACTGGATCTGCTGTGCAATCTGACAACGATGCTGACAAAATGTGTCGATAATATTACGGCAAACCGTGAACGTTGTCACGAACTGTTTGATTCATGTCCGATCGTAATTACCGCGTTTATCCCGTACATCGGTTATGAAAAGGCTCTGGAGTTAATTGAAGAATTTGAGAAAATGGAAAACGGCAATATCCGGGAATTCCTGAAAACCCGGCTGGAACCGGAGCTGGTTGAACGTATTTTGCGACCTCAAAATCTGGTAGCCCTGGGCTACCGCTAGTCCGTACGACGGACTGCGTTAGTAATGCTTCAAACTTCGCAAACAAGTTTGCTACGGAAGCATAGAATTAAAAATCGCGTAGCGATTTATGGCGGCCCATGGCGTTGATTTGAGTCTAAAAACTTGTTTTTAGCCAAATCAATGACATTACCTGTCAGCGGCGACTCGCCGGACGTGGTCCAGCGGCGGAACACTGGTCAGCAAAGCCGAAACAAAAAAAAAGAGATATAAAATAATGGAAAAGACACCTAAATCAATGCGTTTGCATATTGCGTTGTTCGGAAGAACCAACGTAGGCAAATCAAGTTTTTTAAATATGGTATCCGGACAGGATATTGCGATTACGTCACCGGTTCCCGGAACAACAACCGATGTGGTGGAAAAACCCATGGAACTTCTGCCGATCGGACCGGTCGTTTTTCTTGATACCGCCGGACTCGACGACACTACGGAACTCGGCGAAAAGCGTATGAAGAAGACCAATGAAGTCTTTCGTCGCGCTGAGATCGTGGTAATTCTCTGTGAAAACGGCAACTGGTCGGATCCCGAAAAACACATCATGCAGCAGGCAGCCGATAACAAACTCCCGGTGATTGCCGTGGTCAATAAGATCGACGAACATCCGGCCGCCCCGGCGTTTATCGAACAACTCAAAGCCGAAGGCGTAAAAGACGTACTAACCGTTTCCAGCGTGGATAAATCCATGCGGGAACGCTGTATCTCTGATTTCAAACAGGCGCTGATTTCGGTCTGTCCCGACGATTTTGTTCAGCCTCCTCCGTTGGTTGGCGACCTGATTCGTCCGGGCGGCATCGCCGTACTGATCGTACCGATCGACCTGCAAGCGCCAAAAGGACGTCTCATTTTGCCGCAGGTTCAGACCATTCGCGATGCACTGGACAACGATGCTTCCGTGATCGTGGTCAAGGAGCGTGAATATCCCCATTTGCTCGAACAGCTCAAGAATCCGCCGGACCTCGCAGTCTGCGATTCCCAGGTGGTAATGAAAATGGTTGCAGACACGCCGAAATCAGTAGCGTGTACAACCTTTTCCATCCTGTTTTCGCGCCTGAAAGGCGACATGCAAGCCATGGCGCGAGGTACTGCCGCAATCGACCGTATCGAACACGGCGACAAAGTTCTGATTTCCGAAGCCTGTACGCACCACGCTGCCGCCGATGATATCGGACGCGTAAAAATTCCGCGCTGGCTGCGGCAGTACATCGGCGCGGACATCGACGTGGAAGTCTATGCCGGACGCGATTATCCAGAAAATCTGGAAGAGTTTAAACTGGTTGTTCACTGCGGAAGTTGTATGCTGAATCGACGTGAAACACTGGCGCGTATTCAACTGGCGGAACGCGCCGGTGTCCCGATCACGAATTACGGCATGTGCATCTCATACGTACAAGGCGTACTCGAACGCGTCCTGACCCCGTTCCCGGCGGCCCTTGACGCCTTCAAATCCGCTCAGAAAAAGATATAATTATTTGACTCATGGTCTTAGTGTCTTAATTATACACTTCTATCATAAAAGCGTTTTTTTATTCCCGGCTATGACGAAGCCTGGAGCCACTGTCCGAAGGACGGTATTTCGCTGTCCGTCGTACGGACCATCTCGCAGGGTTAAGGGACTTGTCTTATTAGATTCAGTTCCATGACAATGTGAAACTGAACTTATATTTTCCTGCCGGGATTTGATATTCCGGCAGGGGCATTGCGCCCCAACTGTCATTTCCGCCAACGCCCATATGAGCATAGTCCAGATGAAGTTCACTGATTAGTCCATCGTAATTAATATCACTGGTATGAGTTGCTTTCTCTAGTATTTCCGAAGAATACGGATGCAGAGAAAATGAGAACAGCTCCGGGCTGATAACACTCAATCGACCAACCTTTAACTCTCTCACATCGGTTCTCAAACCATTATCCTGAGGATAAGAATAGTCCCACTCAAGTTCCTTTGCCGTTAATTTATATCTGCCAACCATTGAGCCACTGCGACGATCGCAATAATTTTCCAGTGGACCACGTCCATACCATTCCGCTTCATTGAAAAATTCCGGTAAGAGCATTTTCAGCCCGATGCGAGGAATGGGCGGCAGGGTTCTGGTAGCCAGAAGTTCGGCATTAATAATCATGCCGCTGCTCGAAAGTATAAACTCGGAAAGAATCACAACTCCCTGGTAACGATGCTTGCATGATATAACATTGAATGTTCTGCTTATATTTTCACAAACAAGATTGTCGGGTAGTTCTTTCCAGTACGCGCAGCGTTCCGGCATTTTGTGTCCCCGGTCATTGTCCACCGGAGCCCGCCAGAAACAGTAATTTATCGGTATTTCGTATGAATCAAATGAAATTACCGGCATTCCGGTTTCATTCGATATGGAAAATGCAGAAGTTCCACCAACAATATTATGAGGAAAATATGCAGGATTTTTTGACGGGAATACGGTCAACATGGAATAATCATGATTATTCAGATATAATTCTTCGCAAGCCACACCGTCATTCACCAGAATCCGCAGAATATATTCGCTGTTACCTGCGGGAACCTTGCAGGGAAGCAGAATACTTACCGATGATCTTGGTTCGGCATTTACCTTAAGGTTTCCGGTTCTGATTATCGTTCCATTTTCGAGTAACTGCCAGTTCAACTTACAATCGACCAGATTGGTAAAGAAAAACTTATTGGTCAGCGTGATTGTACCATCATCAAGCTTCGCCGCAAACGGCTGATATACTTTTTTCACCTCTGTAAGCGATGGATTAGGCGAGCGGTCGGCCTTTACCAAGCCGTCAAGACAGAAGTTTGAATAATTGGGATCATCCCCGAAATCACCGCCATATGCGAAAAAATGATTGCCGGAGTCGTCAGTCTTCCACAGTCCGTGTTCACACCATTCCCAAATAAATCCGCCGACCAGACAGTCATTTTTTTCAATAACATCCCAGTATTCTACAAGATTTCCACCGCTGTTTCCCATCACATGAGCATATTCGTTCATAATGAAAGGTTTCGTTGCCGGAAACGAGCCATGCTGCCTTTCATGACTGACCTGACCCTGTTCTCCTTTGCGAACCGCTTTGTTGGCAACATATTCCTCCAGCCATGCCGGCGGCGGATACGTCTGACTGTCAAAGTCAGCCGCCAGATTCATGTCGGCGTAATGAACGGGTCTTTGAGTATGGTCGAGCTTTTTCACGACCTTATACATAGCTTCAAAAGCAGAGCCGTAACCAGCCTCATTGCCCAGCGACCAGATAATGATACAGCAATGATTCCGGTCACGAACCACCATGCGTTCCACTCGGTCAACGACGGCATTTTTCCATTCAGGCAAATCCCCAGGCAAAATACACTTGTGATATGACAGTCCATGGGATTCCACATTCGCTTCATCCATTACTAACATACCGTAAAGATCACATAGCTCATACCAGCGTGGATCATTGGGATAATGGCTCGCACGGACCGCGTTAATGTTGTTCTCCTTCATCAGTTTGATATCAGTCAACATGTCTTCAAACGGAATTGTGCGGCCGCTTTCCGGGTTATGCTCGTGACGGTTTACGCCGTAAAGTTTAATGCTTTGTCCGTTCAGCCAGAGTTGGCGGTTTTTAATTTCCACTTGTCGGAAACCAAACCTAAAATGGCGTATATCAATGACGGAATCGCCATTGCGCAGGATAAACGCGGCGCGATAAAGCAGCGGCCGCTCATGATTCCACATTACAGCATCCGGAATATCGCCGTCAATGCATATCTCTTTCTGTCCGGAAGCAACTTCGGCAGTAAATGTTTTAAGCGGTTTATCGGCAACATTACAAAAAACCTGAACTTCCAGAGAATGCGTATCGGTCGATGAATTTTCGAGCGCGATTTGCGCGTGAAAATTACTTGAGGAATCAATCTCGATATCCCGAATATGAACTTCAGGAACCGAGTAAATAAAAACATCACGGAATATTCCGGACATACGCCAGAAATCCTGATCTTCAAGATATGAGCCGTCGCACAAAGTATAGACTTCAACCGCCAGCAGGTTTTCGCCCTCATGCAGAAACCCGGTAATATCAAATTCCGCGGGACTCATGGAATCCTGACTGTAACCAACCTCGTGTCCGTTGACCCAGACATACATCGCGGACTGAACTCCGCCAAAATGGATAATAACTTTCCGCCCATCCCATGACCCAGGAATCGTGAATGTTCTGCGGCAGGCGTGTACTGGATTACGGTCTTTATAGGCGGTCCAACTTTCCGGCGGTTCTCCCATCACATGCGGAGGATTTACAGCGAACGGATAAACCGAATTCGTATAGATCGGGGTACCGTGCCCCTGTAGTTCAAAGTTGCATGGAATATTAACTGTTTCCCAATCGGAAGTGTCAAAATCAGGATTAAAAAAGTTGTCGGGGTTATCCAAAGGCTGAGGCTGACGGCGATATTGCCATGGTCCGTTCAGGCACATCCTCCAGTCATCAATGTCGTAAAGCAGAGCTTTCTGGCCAATAGTAAAGTTTGAAGATGGCCACGATGTTGCTCTTGGCGGCAACTTATTTATTCCAAAAACCTCCGGGTTCTCCCAATCCGGAGAAGTACCATTTTCCTGAACATGGCTGCGATTAAATATCGACATAAACTACTTCCGTTATGTTGTTCTTTCCTGATTATCACAACATAAAATACTATGATTTCCCGTTACTTCAATAATACTATATAGAGATAACGGTATTCCTTTACGGTAAAATTAGAAAACCAATAACAAACTATGTCTGTTCTATTTGAAATCATACCACAGTCGCTTACTTAGAGAACGCCGTAAAGCAATAAAGACACAAAATGTGATTCTCTCCTTAAAAACATTTAGATATTTTTCTAAATGTACTCTTGCATTAATTTCCAAATGCATTATAATTTATATTTAGATAAACATCTAAATGAGATTATTAATAATGGGATTTCAAGATATTTGCAAAGCGCTCGCCGATCCGACCCGGCGAGAAATACTGTCGATGCTGAGAGAAAAATCAATGCCGGCGGGAAATATTTCCGCCGCATTTGATTTGACCGGCGCGACAATTTCACATCACCTTGCCATTCTCAAACAGGCAGGATTAATCAGCGAGGAACGTCACGGCAAACAGATCATATATCAGCTGGACACTTCTGTCCTGGAAGAAGTCCTGTGCTGGATTTCAACCTTAAAGGGAGACAATCAATGAACAAAGTTATCAGCAAATCAATCTGGATTATGACCGCGGTTTTATGGCTGTATCCAATCATCATTGTCGGAATTTTAAATTCACAGGGAAAAAATATTACTGTGGGATTTCATTCCATTATTTTACCCGTAGTTATTACTCTTATCATGGCTGTTTGCGCTTTATTTCCTAAGTATTTCTTTCGTCAGGAAAAAGATTACCCCATCATGCGTAAGGTATTGATATACACATTACTCCTGGTGTATTACATTGCCGGAGCGACAATCTATCTGTTTCTAACCAAGGGAAAATCGCCGGTGATCTATGAACGTATATTCAACATCGGGCTTGGCTTATTTTTCATTTTTATGGGAAATATTATGCCGAAACTGCGCAGAAATCACATTGCCGGAATCAGGCTTCCATGGACTATGACCGACGACGAGGTCTGGCGCAAAGTTCATTATTATGCCGGTTTTGAGGTCGTCATCGTTGGAGTTCTAACGATTATATTGGCTGTTATTTTCCCAATCGGAAAAGTGAAAATTATGTTTGTGGTTATTCCTCTACTGCTTCTATGGTGTGTGTTTTCCATTATACACTCATATCTCATTGCCAGAAAAATGAGGAATTCACACAACTAATCCATCTTCATCATGAATTTCTGAATAACACTCAGGAATTCCTCCGGCTTTTCCAGGTGATGACAATGCGAAGCGTCTTTCAGTACATGAATCCGTGCATCAGGAAATGTCTCCGCGTATTTGCGAACAGTATCCGGATGTGCTTCGTCGAATTCCCCGCACGTCAGTAAAACCGGAACAGAAACCTCCGGCAATTGCGGAATCAGGTTCTTTTCGCGCAAGGTTCCGTTTACGGTAAATTCACTGGGTCCCCACATATAATTGTACATTTCAGCATTGATTCCCTGAAACATCCGGACAAACAGGTCCGGCCATGGATTGAGCCTACAGACATGCCGAGCACAATATGCGCCGACGGCAGCCTGATATTCCTGATTCTCATAATCTCCGTCTTTCTCAGTCTGACGTATAATATCCTGCTGAGCCTCAGACATTTCATCTAGATACCTTTGCTGATCAGCAATCCAGTGGGGCGCACTGAGGCATGGTCCGCTTAAAATCAGGCTTTTGACCGGGGCTGGACGATAGCTCAACCAGTATGCGACTGCCAGAAAAGCTCCCCAGGACTGTCCCAGCAAATGGAATTCTTTTAAATTCAGGCAGGAAACGACCTCATTCAGTTCTTCAACAAAGTGATCAACCGTCCACCAATCTTTATTATTGAGAGCCTTGGATTTTCCGCATCCGAGCTGGTCGTAAAATATAACGGAACGGCTATCAGCCAGAGCCTCCAGAGGTTCCAAATACTCGCTATTTGCGCCGGGTCCGCCATGAAGAGCAAGCAACGGGATTCCAGAGTTGTCTTCTCCCGCAATTCCACACCAGACATTGCCGTCCGGAACACGAATAAATCTTTCCTGCATTTCGCTTGCCCCCATAAATAATTCAAATCGATAGAAATATATTCGCACGGAAATCAACAGAATTCAAGAAGAGGTCCATTCGTTTTTGATATAAAAAAGCCGGAAAGAACAGAGGAGAGAATGCTGTTTTTTCCGGCTGGCAATAATATATCTATATAAACTTTCAGCTGATATCGCAGGCGAAGATATTAATATTTTCCGCTCCCCAGCTTTCAAGCGGAGTAACCTTTATTGCGGAACATGTAATATCCAGCAGAAGTTTTACCATACGCTGATGATTTTCTGTACATTCAGTCGCGACCTGCCAGTTGCCGGAAGCATCACGAAATTCAACCTTGAAGGCTTTGACCATTGTTTCCGGGGTCGTATATTTGGCTGGATTCAGGGAATAATATGAAACCATATTTTTCGTCTCACGGTTCAGATCACTATCGAATACCAGACGGACCTCCTTCACCGCGGCCTCTCTGCCGAAACCGAATTCAACGGAATCGCCACATTTGCACTCCCAGGCATTAAGCTCGTTGCCAACCGGACGATCCACGCCGTTTCGCAACACTTCCGGATTCCCGGAAGTCGCGGTCAATGCTGCCGAAGCGGTAAGTTCGGAAACCGTACGGCTGTGCCATGGCAGGTAACAGTCATCATACATCAGCTGTTCCTGTAGTTCGTTTATTTTCTGCTGTCCGACTTCACGCGGACTCAAACCGTTGTCAACAGCAATTGCGGCAGCGGTACCAACCGCCTGCCCGAGAGTGGCACAGGTAGCCATAACGCGAGTCGAACTCATTGCCGCATGGGTCGCGCTGATATTACGTCCGGCGAAAAACAGGTTATCGATATTCTTTGAATATACCGCACGATACGGAATACCAAACGGCGACGGAGCCGGATGGAAAATCGTCGGGGCTCCGGGATGGCGGAATCCGGCAGGATTGTGATCGTCCATGGTCCAGCCGCCATAAGCGATGATATCGTCGAATTTACCTTCGGCGGAAACATCGTTCTGGGTCATCACATGATCGCCGACATAACGACGGCTTTCGCGTTTACCCGGCAGGAACCCGAGCCAGTCAATCACCCAATTGGCGTGTTTTTCACTGTTCTCGCAATGATTTTTGATATGATCCCATACACCAAAAGCGATCTTCAACAGTTCATCGCGGTTTTCCTCCGCGTCATGAATGGAATCGACTTCACCACCGATTTCCAGCCACCAGAAATTCTGACAGCCTTCAACCGTATGCCAGCGGTTCGGCAAATCCTGACAAGTTTCATATTTGTATGCCCACTCTGGCGGAATATAATTTTTCGGGGAATCGGTTTCACGCGCTTGAATCAGACAGCTCATTCCCATGGTTTTATCGTCGGCAACCTCCGGTTCAATGGATTCATTAAACTCGGAAGAAGCTTCACGACCGTAGCGGAATTCAGCACCGGACAGCGGAGCAAGAATGCTGTCGCCCGAGCAGTCGGCAAACAATCCGGCTTCAACTACATGCCAGGTTTCAGAAGTTAATTGCCAGCCTTTAATAGATTTGATTTTCGAACCATTCATTTCGGCTTCGTTGCAGGTACAGTTAAGCAGCAGGGTCAAATTCGGCTGAAAACGCACTTTTTCATAGAGAATGCTGTCCCACACCGAATAATTCGGCCAGGTATTACGATAGAGATTTTCAAGCTGAATTTCCTCGATAATACCGGTTTCACGGTTATTTTCCTCATGCGCTCCGCAGATCCACATCCGGATTTCACTGGAAGCATTACCGCCCAGTACGGGACGATCCTGCATCAATACGGTTTTAATTCCTTTTCTGGCAGCGGCAACAGCCGCACACATTCCGGCAAGACCGCCGCCAACCACACAAAAGTCTGATTGATGATGAATAGTTCTCATAATAAAATCATTCTCATTAATTTATATTGTTAAGCCCATCTTCGATTTCCCGGGCTTTTTTCTTTAAGAGATTTGCCAAATCCTGCCGTTTATTGTCAGGTATATTACCGGCAAGCGCGATTGCGGCAAAGGCCGGTGAACCGACCGAAACCGCCATGGTACGATGCTGTTCTGATTCTTGTAAATCCGCAAACCCCTGCCGACGAATTTTATAAATTAATTTCATAAAAGCATCAAAAGTACCATTAAAACCGGCAATCGCTTTACCGGAAAAAAATTCCTCCAGCTCCTCATCGCTTTTTGAAGCTGCAAGCGCCATGCCCGGACTTGATTTGCCCAGCGGATACGAAGCATGCTTGCCAAGTCCTTCAATTGTTTCCTCAAACGGACTGTGGTGATAAAGATATGATACCCGGTCGCGCCATAATACCCCGAAAGCCACCGTATAGCCCAGAATATTTAAACTGGAAAGCGGTTTGATTGATGCCCTGAGTAAGCCTGAACCGTAAAGGCTTTGTGCAGCAAGCACATGCATTCCTTCTCCCGGAACATATTTTCTTCCGCGTCCAGCCTTGACCAAACCAAGAAAGGCTAGCGTTTTCAACACCCGATTCACCTTAGTTTTTTCAATTCCAAGACGCTCAGACAATTCAATACATGAAACCGGACGTCCCTGTGATGCAAGTTCCTGCAACACCGCAACACCGTCAATCAGTCCTTTATTTGGTTGTGCCGGTAAATTTTTCATATTGCTATTATAGCAATTTCATTTAGTTTGTCAATACCTGAAAAACAAATTATCCCCAAAACAGTAACATCATTGAATGACAAAAATGTAATTAAGGCATTCAAAAAAATCATTTTTGCGGTGATGTTATTACCCTGTTTGAGCTCAAAAAGCAAGTTGGCACGACAGGTGCATAATGATTGTATGGAATATTGAATAGCCGGTTGGAAATAATATTTAAAACAATGGCTTAAGAGGTAAAAATGAGCAGTATTGAAACGAAATATGGAAATCTTGAAGGAGCTGTTTTCCGTGCGGCTTATCCCGATGGATACCCGCGGGAAATAAGGCTGGAGCGCGAAAATCGTCTGGTCACCAATTATGGTGTTTTCGTTCCGCACTATAGCAGCGAGCGACTGGCCAGAAGATTTGAGTCTGATATTATGTTATATCCAGATGGTGGGCTGAAGTATATTGCGTTTCTTGACCGGACATCTCTGCCGACGAATTACGGGATGATATCCTGTATTAGCGCAATGTTTTATGAGGATGGAGGCCTAAAACATTTATTTATTGAAGATATGAAAGAAGTCGCGGGATTCGGCGATGATGTGGAAAGCGATCTTGTAGACAACATAAAAATAACACTGGAGTCAGGACACATTAAGGCGAAAATATCAGGGATATCATTCTATCCGGATGGAACCGTATGCAATATTTCGTTTCCTCCGGATGAAGAAGTTGAACTGAATACGCCCGAAGGAGCGGTTAAAATCAAAAACGGAATGTATTTCCATGAAAACGGAGCGATCAAATCGCTTGAACCGGCAACCCCGGTTTGTGTTGACACACCGATTGGAGAACTCACCGCCTGGCACCCTGATGTTGCACATAACTGCGGAAAAAATAATTCGCTGGTTTTTAACATTGACGGAGAAGTGGAAAGCCTAAAAACCGCGTGCAATGTAATAACCGCGATGACTCATGAGGAAGAATATATCTTCCGTCCGGCCCGGAGACCGGACGAATATTTTGAAGAAATTTATAATTTCACTTCCGTTTCTCTATGTTTTGAACCGGGAAAGGCGATTGTTCTTGAGCCGGACGGAACCAGATATGAACTTGATTTAAATGATTTTGTATTCGACATATATTCACTAGTAACCAACCCCCGGAGGAACGTACTGACATGAAAATTTGTATAGCCATACAAGAAGACAATGGCATGCAAAGCAGGATCGCCAGTTATTTCGAAGGTGCTTCTTACTATCTGGTTGGAGACCCTCAATCGATGGTCTATACCATTTATGATTTTGAGAAGTACTTTCCGGTTGGAGACAACACCCCCATCGAGGTGCTGAAAAGCATGAATATCGGAGCCGTCATCTGCTCGCAACTCAAAAATGGAGTTGCAGAACAACTGCAGAAAAGCGGCATCAGCCTTTTCCAGGCTGACTCTGATGTTGCGTGTGAAGCAATTGAGCATTTCGTAAAAGGGTGCCTTCAACCATACAGCGCTAAAATTGCATGATGAAAAATTTGCAGACAGCTTGTAAATCAGCTTGGAAAAAGATATAGTTTTCTAAATTGAAATTTATATTTTTTTTCCGCTTCCGCAAGGAGCATCAGCGACTGGAGCTTGAAGCGGCATTAACGCCATCCGTCGTGCGGATTCAACCCGGGAGGTATATACTTGCTTCGGTATCTGACAAAACGTATTATGCTGGCTCTGCTCACATTGTTTATCATTCTTTCGCTGAGCTATATTCTGATGCGTCTGGCACCGGGAGATCCAACTCGTAGCCAGATGCTGGGAGAAGGACAGGCTCAAACAGAAGGACTTAAGACAGATCAGGGGCTTGCAGGCAACAATGCGGTTCGAAAGAAGCTGTTCCTCGACAAACCGGTTTATGTCGGGTTATTTTACTGGTATTCCGAGCTTATTCTCCATGGAAACCTGGGCGAGTCTGCCTCTGTCGATAAAGGACGTCCTGTTGGTGAACTGATCATGTCACGATTGCCGATTACGCTCCGACTCAATATTATCGCTGTAATCATCACTTATCTTTTTGCCATTCCGCTGGGAATCTATTCCGCGGTAAAACCGGATACCCCCCTGGACCGCATGATCACGTTCTTTCTGTTTTTCCTGTATTCGCTGCCGGTTTTCTGGGTGGCGCTGATGTTTCAGGCTGGACTTTGTGTCGGAGGTTTATTTCCGATCTTTCCACTAAAAGGGCTTGCCGCTGGAAATATTACCGGACTTAGCACCTGGCATATCGTCTGGGATTATACCCTGCATTATGTTTTGCCGGTGGCCTGCCTGTCCTATGCTGGATTTGCTGGATTGTCACGCTATGCTCGTTCCGGCATGCTGGATGTAATTCATCAGGATTACATCAGAACTGCCCGCGCCAAGGGGCTTCCGGAATATCTTGTTATCTTCAAACATGCCCTGCGCAACGCCATGATCATCCTGATTACGCTGTTTGCGGGAATACTCCCCGGACTGATCTCCGGAAGTATCATTGTTGAATATGTATTCAGCATTCCAGGCATGGGAAACTTGTCAATGATGGCGCTGTCGAGCCGGGATTATCCGCTGTTAATGGCTTTATTTGGATTTGCGGGAGCACTTACACTTGCCGGAATCATGATTTCTGATATATTATATGTCGTAGTCGATCCGCGCATTACATTCGACAGTAGAAAATAGTGCAATAACCCATAGAGGCAACAGGCAATGGCTAATGAAAAATTTGTAAGTACAACCGGACTTTACCGGATCAAGGACAAAATAGCTTCCGCCACGGAATCCGACCAAGCTGTTGAAGCGGATCAGACTCCGGAACTGCCGCAGGAAGAAGAAATTCTGCAACCTGTCGAAAACAAGCCCAAAGCCAGAAACCGCCAGTTTGACCGTGCGCTCCAAATGCGCCACGAAGAATACCGCAAGCTAAAACGTGATATCTCCACCAGATATGCAGAATCCATTGCCGCGATGAGCGAAAAACTTGCCGGACTGAATGCCTCCACGGAGGCGGTTAACTCGGCTCTGGAACTAATTACCGAAAAACAGCGCGAAATTGATGGATTGCAGGAAGAATGGGACAACGAAAATTATACTGCAGAACTCGCGGCAGCCATGAAAACCCTCGAAAACTTGCGACTTGAGCTGATCCGACAAAATTCACGGCTGGCGGAAAAAACCTCCGGCAGCGGCAATGGAACAACTGCTAACGGCAGCTCATCACTACTGCCAGAATTGAGTTCGCTGTCGTTCAAACAGCTTGCCAGAATGGGATTTATGTTTTTTTCACCGTTGCTGATTACCCTGCTGATTGTAGCAATAATTATCGGTGCGGCAGTTATGATGTCAATGAGAATGAGTTACTAACACTGTAGGAGATAGATTGTCATGCCCGGACCCGGAGTCCATATTAAGGTAGACTATACTCAGAAAACTTCTGAACGACGACGGATGTCGCACTATCTCCGGGCCACTAACTTTAAGAAAATCGCGGGATCCCCTGTTGTCGGGCACTCGATCCGGCGCAACCGGGTACTCGTTACCATCGTTTTCCTGGCAATCATCGCCACCGGAATGTATTTCGTAATTTTTTAGGTTGCTTTTTTCCACTGAGATCCACAGAAAATTGATAAATTTTCTCTGAGAATGTTATGGTCGCAAAGTATAGAAATCAAGAAACGAAGTTTTTTAATTCTTAATTCTTAATTAATTGATAATGTGCCAAATTTTGTGATACAACGAAAAATCATGCTTACTGCGATTACATTGCAAAATGATTTTTCTGGGTAGCATGCGATCTCCGAGCGCATAAAGCACGTCTGCCACAAACGCCGTAGACACGGATTCTCAGAAACCATCTATACTCAAATTATTCGTGACTTTAAAAGATTAGGCATTAATCTAAACGATAACAGCAAAATTGCTATTTGCGCTCGGAGATCGCAAGCTACGGCTCACGCCCAAACACCAACCGCCACGTAAATAATATTTTTGTTTTAACTTGCTTTTGGGCATTAACCCATCTATTCTTATCCTGGCAATAAACAAGTCCTACCGCTTACCATCACAACTTTTGGCACATTAACAATTAATTAAGGTTTTTCCAGAGATAGGAAAATACGGCCTGACTTTTTATTACCGAGTCGATTTTGTCAATAGCTTCGGCTAACCCGATCGTCATATCATAGAATTCCTGGATATCAGACAATCGGTCGCGACGACGCGAACAACCGAGAACTGGGGTCATGTCATCGCGGAATGCCGGAGTATAGATCGGACGACCTTCCCAACCCATTAATGTCAACAGCAGATGAGCGGAACCAATTCCCACAGGTTGATCAAGCTTTGTCAGGGCAATGATATATTGTCCGTCAGTAATGGTATCGTTCTTTAAAGAGACGGTTCTTGCTTCAGGACCAAAGCAGTTGATCTTTAACTTCAAACCTTCCTCCGGGCCGAACGGTGTATATTTTATGCTTTCGATACGGTCATGATAAAGCTCCAGAAATTCATGAAATAACGATCCCTGTTCCGTTCCAAAAAATTCTTCCGGTTTACTGCTTGTCTGATACTTTGTCGGCACTTCCATTTCAACTAATCCCCCATCCGTACGACGGATTGCGTTTGTACTGCTTCATACTTCGCGCGTCGCGCTACGGAAGCAGAATTTTGTTTTTATGCGAAAGCAGTACCGGAAGATCGAATACACAAAAAAGGCGCATTCAATCACACCGTTAAGAGGTACGCCAATACCCGACAAAAGATATGATGAATGCGCCGAAAAATGAAAGAATACGCCCGTTTATAATACATCCATTATAAACGAGCGCAACTCCCAACATTCTGTTTCTTTTGTCTGAAATTTGGCGTTTTCTTAACGAAACGGTAATGCTGAAAGCCATCGCTATTAAAAATGACTTATGATTGTCTTAAATTCGGTAATCTATAGTAAAATTCCTCAATCTGTTAAACACTAATATATAGTCTAATCCCCATTAACATAAAAAGCAAGTTGCAATTTATAAACCCATAGGACAATATTGAAGTAGCAGAAATGACTTTCCGCAATTGCAGGAAAAGATCAGAAGCATGCAAACATCTATCAAAGCAGTGAATTTGATCCGTTTTACCTTCATTTTAACAAAATCGAATAAAACAGTATTAAAAAATTGAAAATCGTGAAGTAAAATCTATGCATGGCACTTATTTAGATCATAAAATGAGCTCAAGTAAGTGGAAGAGGGGGTCATGCTTTCAGGTTTTTAGAATATGTAAAATTTTTACTGGAAAGTAGTCTTTTTCATTGAAAACACTTATAAAAATATCTATATTTATGTCTTAATATATTTTAGATGTCATATGCGAGGTCAAAGTGGACAGTATAAGTAGCTCCCGGGAAAACTATTTTTCTGAATTTATCAAGTATAACCGATTATTAATCGTTTTTTTATTTTGCTGGATTGTTGTAATATCGGTACTGACCAGTTTGATATACGCCAACCGGTTGATTTATCCCCCACTGCGTTCGGATGCCATTGGCTACTATATGTATCTTCCTGCAGTAATTTCGTATGGCGATATCACTGCGACATCGGTAATTGATGACAAATTCAGGGGTAGTATTCCAAGCTGGACAGGAGTACTTCCGTATGGAAAAAACAAATATATCATAAAATATACAATCGGCTGGGCTATTCTTGTTATGCCTTTTTATTTTCTCGGTTATATTGTTTCCTGGCTGGCCAAAGCGCCGCTTGACGGTTTTTCAATGATTTCATTATATTTTGTGCCTGGTGCCGGAATGTTTTACGCTGTCGCAGGCGCCTTGTTCCTCTGGCTGATTTTAAGACGCTTCCTGCGGGAAAAAGCGATAATGTTCGTTATGTGCCTGCTTGTAACTGGCACCCCTCTATTGCATTATGCCACGTTCGATTCAATTTTTTCCCATATTCATTCCTTTTTCCTGATCACTTTACTGTTCTGGTTACTTCCTTATATCTTTGAAAAGGAAAAAAGCTGGGCAATCATTCTTGCCGGCCTTATTTCCGGTCTGATTATTATTACGAGAATAACCAATGCAGTATGGCTGATTGCGATTCCGTTTTATGGTGTATTCGATTATAATGATTTTAGAAATAAACTTTCTTTAGTCAGAATAAAATGGCCTGCCATTATCGGAGCCTGCATTATGTTGGTGCTACCGATTTTTCTTCAAATACTTTATTGGCACAGTATAACCGGAAATTGGATATATTATTCCTATGGAAATGAAGGCTTTAACTTTCTGAATCCCCATACTTTCGGCGTCCTGTTCAGCGTAAGAGCCGGAATGTATTTCTGGACTCCTTTACTATTTCCCGCTACTATTGGTTTTTATTGTCTCTTCCGAAATAAAAATCCGTATTTTACCGGTATTATCATTGGCGCAATATTTAATTTATGGATAATTTCTTCCTGGAGAAACTGGTTTTACGGCGGCTTCTCTTTGCGTCCGATAACTGATTCCATAGTTGTTCTGGCTATTGGTCTTGCAGCCTTCTGGAAAGATATTTCTCCACGAAAATATGCCCGTTATGCTATGATTATCATGATTCTCTGCTGCGTTTGGACTATATGGCTGATGATTAAATACTGGCTTGGTATAATTCCCTTTGACGGTGTAACTTTTAAATATTTTTCTGAAACCTTTTTTTCACTACATAGAACGCCCGAATACTGGAAGCTTATTCCCTGACAACTTGATTATTCATTTCGTCACATTAATATTTTTCCACGGAAAAAAGTTGATAAGATAGAGAAAATGCTGCAAAAAAAATGGCCCGCAGCAGTTGGAGCCAAAATTGTGGAGTGTTATATTTTATCGTGTTTCGTAAGATTATGTCTATCAATAAAATAAACAAACAAGACCATAGTCGCATTTTGTAACTTACTAATTAACAGTAATATTGATTGAATGAAACGATGCACGGCAGCACTGTTTGGACAGAATGTTAAGTAATTAGCTCCTTACATCCGGTATTCCATTTGAGCTGTTGGCTGTATCCCGAAATCTCCCTGGCGGAATACCGTTGATTTCCCGGAATCTCCGTACAAAGTGTACATAGTTGCTGAAGCCGGAACGGTCAGCAACTTCATATACGGTCAGATCTGTCTCCTTTAGTAATTTTCTGGCATGGTCCATTCGGCATTGCGTCAGGAAATCTTGAAAAGAGCAACTCGAATACGTGTTGAACAACTGTGAGACGTAGCCGGAGGTGATGCTGAAAACTTTTGCCGCCAGCTCCCGGCTTATTTCCTCCTGAAAGCTGTTGGCGGTCCAATTGCGAATCCGGTTAAATAGAAGTTCCGGTCTCCCGCTGGACGGATTGGGATTACGTAAGCATTCTTGTTTCGCCATTCCGAGTAAGGATTTTGCGAGGGCATGAATTACTTCCCGGTCTTTTATTTCAACCGCGGCATTCAAGGTTTTTACGACGTTTCTCATCGCCTCGCTGTAGGGCAAACCGGTATGATGAAAGTCCGCCTCCGGCTTGATTATAATATCCGGAGAGTCATTGACATAGAAGGACACCCGCAGGAAGTCGTTACGCGGAACCACGCAAAGCATTTCATAGGAGCCGCTCCAGTCATGTTTTTCCCAGGTACAGGGCAGACAATAGACAATATCGCCGGTCTCGAGTTTTATATTTTTATTTCCGCCGGGTAATGGCAGAATCGCATGTTTTAAGCCGGATAGAATAACCTGCAGTCTGGACTTTGACAAATAAGCCGCGCCGGCAGGCGTTGACTCGCTTGGAACTGCAAAATAGACATTCTTTAAAGGGAGTTTTCGTCCTTCATCCAGTTTGTCCAGAATAAGCTGTCTGTTTTCCATATATAATTCCTGAGTTAACAATATGTATATATATTGTAATTTCAGTATATTTAAAAATCAAGTTTCATATTGTATAATAAGTATATTGACTTAAAAACACAGGAGTGTCGTTATGGAAAAACCATCAGTAATATCCCCGGTCCTGGACAAGCATCTGACCGTGGCTCGTCAGTTTCAAGGAATACCGGGTATCGAGAGGTCTTCCGGAGGAAGATTATGGGCAACATGGTATGCCGGAGGAACCGGGGAAGGTCCGGAAAATTTTGTAGTCCTGGTTACCAGTGATGATGACGGGGCGACCTGGAGCGAACCGGTCGCGGTGGCCGAAGCGCCCGGTAATGAACGCTGTTATGATCCAACCTTGTGGCTAGGTCCGGATGGCGTTTTACGCTGGTTCTGGGCCCATACCTGGAGTCCGCAGAATAAGACCATCACTAATGGGCGCGACGGAGTTTGGTACACTGAGTGTGCTGATTGTGAATCGGCTTTGCCTGAATGGTCCGAGCCGGTCAGGATCGCAAACGGAGTGATGATGAACAAGCCTACCGTTATGTCAAATGGTGAGTGGGTATATCCGACTGCACTGTGGAGCGGGAATACCGGGAACGCCCCTGCTGCCGATGATTTACTTTGCGAGTGTTTTTCAAATATGAGTGTGTCCACCGATGGCGGAAAGAGTTTTGAACTCAGGATTGGTCCTGACGTTAAGGAGCGCGGTTACGATGAACACATGTTCGTTGAACTGAATGATGAACGGGTATGGTGTCTGGTCAGAACGGGTTACGGGATCGGGCAGAGTTTTTCCGACGACTGGGGAAAAACGTGGCGCGATACCGGGGATTCCGGTCTTGGCGGACCGAGCTCACGCTTCTTTATCCGTCGTCTCGCTTCCGGACGCTTATTGCTGATCAATCATGCATACAATGAACCGGAAGGTAAATATACCAGATGTAATCTGACCGCTTACCTGTCTGAGGACGATGGCAAGACCTGGCCCTACAGTATGATGCTTGACGAACGTGAAATGGTCTCCTATCCGGATGGAAAACAGGATGAGGACGGGAATATTTGGATTATCTATGATTTCAATCGTTATGGAGCCGGTGATATTCTTTTTGCGAAATTCACGGAAGAGGATGTAATATCCGGTAAAATTGTCACTGAAGGTTCAAAACTGAAACAGCTGATTAACCGTACCGGCGGAGTAAAGCAGAAAAAATGATGAACAAAAAAATATTGGATTTGGCGAAGTAATGCTAGGGAATCCGGGGTCTGTACATGGATACATTTTTCCACCAGTTTGTCATTTCACATTGGGGACTTCACATTGGAGACGGATGCATATAATTTTATTTTTGAGTTCAATTCTATGCATTTACCTCCAGTTTCCCAGTTAAAACGATTTTTTAGTGCCATTTTTCACTTTTAAGAGAAAAAAACCAATACTATAACTTATATTAGCATCGGATATTTATAACGGCAAGTTGGCATCGAACTAATGAGGCAGAATCTCTGGAAAAATGAATGTTTTGAGCTTAATATTTTAAATTATACGCATCCTCCCCCATGATTCATAACCGGACATTTTGTTTAAAGTTTTAACTTTCAAAACTTGGCTTGGACGTGACTCCTTGTCTTCTCCAACTGCAATAATCTGGTAAGAAAACACGGTTCCAGACTTTAACTTAGTATCAGGATGCTCCGTTTCTTTAACGGTTTCGATTACCTTTCCATTACGATAAACCTTGTACGCATTTGCCTTTTTTACTGGCTCCCACTTTATCACGACTTTCGTAAAACCAGCCATAAATGCAACCGGTCTATGAGGTTTGGTTTGGCAAAAATAACTACACTGCTACTTAACAGTAGCAGTATAATAAATTTCAAAAAATATAATTTTGAATTTGTCATATGAATAAAAAATGATGTTGTATATTTTCAGCGGCATTCCTGTTGAATGATTTTAACTTAATGTGTTTTGCCTGAAACAATACGAATTTTCTTGGGATCTTTTTCTAAATTTTTCATGATATCCAAAAGAACTTTAATTTGACCGTTTTTTGATACAAAAAGCTTACCGACTCGCCCCTTTCCAAAAGTATTGCCTAGTTTAAAGTAAAAGACAATATTGTTATTGAAAACATCATCTTTAGAAGAAAAAGATATGGATTTCTCAATATAACCATTTTCTGGAGCTAATCTGAGATTTCTGACATCATTTTCACCCCTGACAACAATTATTCCATCTTTATCCTTACAGTTCAGATTAAGGGTAACAATTTCAGGAACTTGTATTCCTCGATAATTATAAGTTTTATATTTTCCATTTGCATCTCTCTTTATATCTAAATAAAAATTGTTTAATGGTATATTTTTATTTCCATCACCAGCAATCTCCTTTTCCTTAAAACTTATCACATCATAGATATCGTTTGTTTTTCCAGGCAGGTATCTCAGTACAATTGCTCTTGTTTTGTGTTTTGCTTTTTCGCCAACTGTCATCATTGTTATTTTTAGATTCTTAATATCGGCTTGATGATCTTTTAACAGTCTATGTGTTATTGGTTTATAAACTTTATAGTACCCCTGCTTTGAGAAGTATAAATGAACAACGCTGCAGTTTTTTTCCTCTATATCAAACTGAGAGTTAATTGTTTTTTTATAACTAGAATCCTTAGATCCCAAAAAACCAAGACTTATAGATTTTTCAACTTCCAAAGTTACATTATTTAGTGGCTTCCCATTTTCATCAACAACTTTACCTTGTATATGAAAAACATTTTTAGCAATATCTTTGAAAGCCTTTTCTTTTGTGAAAATTTGCTTGTACTTTTCGTCTTTGTTCTCTTCTCCGTGTAGGAGAACAATTGGTAAGTTCAAGATAAACACAATGCAAACTGTTTTTAGGAATTTCATTTCATTGTTCATAAGAGTTAATATTTCTATTATTTTCCTGGGCATTTATGACAAGCCATCCTTCTAGTCCAACTCCATCCTTATCCTGACGATTATAGAAATTCAATATTTTTATTTTACCATAGTAATTATTTATTTTTATATAAAAAAATAATGGATTATTATCATTTATCATTACGTTTGAAATTAAAATTCTTTTTTGATAACCATTTTCAGGTGCTTTCTTCATAGCTCTGAATCGATGTTTCTCTTTAGTTTTTTCAACTAAAATGAGACCACCATTTTTATCATTTGTGCACAAAGTTACAGAGGCTGGAACTTTGTAAGTTCCATTACCAACTTCCTTTTCTTTAATTTTATTATTCTCAATTGCTGGAATTGCATATATAACATTAGGAGGAAGCTTTTTTATTAGTTTGAAAAGATTATTGTCAGAGTAATATTGCTCTTTATCTCTATTGTATAATGAACCAGGAATTTTAATTACGTGTAACTTGACTTCATCATTTGATAATGACAATGATACATGTTCGTGGATCTGAGAACGCACTGTCTTAGGAATTTCTCCAACTGGAGTCATTTTCACAACAATGTTATTTGCTTTAATAGTTTTGCCATCATAATCGAAATCATACTTCAGTTTACGCTTGGTAATATCAAGATAATTGGCCCCCGCATAAGCGGGATAATATCCAGCCTTTATAAATTTTATAGAGACAGAGCGACATTCCTTTGTCGTAATATTGAATATGTTGCCGGAAGATTCAACGTAATATTTGCTTCCGCGTCCATTCCAAGCACTTTGGGACAAGCTGACTTCCATTTTTACCCCCTCTAAAGGTTGATCTTTTTCATCAACAATTTTGCCCAAAAAACTGAATACATGCTTATTTGACTTGGAAAAAACTTTTTTCTCATATTGACGCAATTCCCTTTTGGTTTTGAAAACTCCGTAGGGTGTCGCTCCATAGATACTTATTGTAACTAAAAATAGTAATGCAAGCCAGAATGATGTTACTTTCATAAATATTCCCTTTTTCATTTAACCTTATCCCAAATTGTTTTATACCATTGATACAAATTATAGTATTTCTTCGTAGCCAAGGAATTCGGGGGCTGACCTGTACATGGATACATTTTCCACCAGTTTGTCATTTCACATTGGGGACGGATGCATATAGTTTTATTTTTGAGTTCAATTTTATGCATTTTCCACCTGCTCCCTAGTTAAAACGATTTTTTAGTGCCATTTTCACTAGTTTAAGAGAAAAAACCAATACTATAATTTATATTAGCATCGGATATTTATAACGGCAAGTTGGCATCGAACTAATGAGGCAGAATCTCTGGAAAAATGAATGTTTTGAGCTTAATATTTTAAATTATACGCATCCCCCAATACGAAGCCATACAAATACCCAATACAAATAAAATACTCCGAATGTCCGCCATCGCCACCTAACACTCAGTAAAATTTTATCGATTTGCAGCTTTTTTCAACTTTTTTTTACTTTATAGGAACCTTCTTGTCCATATTGACAGAAAAAACATGATTTTTTTAATGATATATGCTGAAAAACGCTGAAATGGAGTTACTTTACATAGTTTGGAAATAATAATACATGACCGGAAATCGGAGCTCAAAGCTGAATATGGACCGGTTATTTTAACAGTTTTAACCTGAACGGAGTTGACATGGAATACAGAATTGAAATCTCCCCTCTGGCGAAATGGCGCGATTCCAGAGGCGAAGCGGTGAAAGGCCAGATCCGGGATTATCTCGGAATTCAGGTCGGCGGAGTAATGACCCGCGACGTTTATACCATTACAGCGGATATTTCAGCCGAAGATGCCGGAAGAATCGCAGAAGAACTGGCAAACCCGGTTATCCAGGCAGGCAAAGTCGGCGAAACCGCAGTTGACGGCTATGAATGGCTGATTGTGGTCGGTTTTAAACCGGGCGTTACCGATAACGTCGGACGTACCGCGGGAGAAGCCATCGGCGATATTATCGGACGTAAATTAAGCCGCAGCGAAAAAGTGTTCAGCTCGGTTGAATACATGATTTCCGGTGGAAATCTCTCCCTGGAAAAAGTTCAGCTGATCGCAGCTAACCTGGCCAATGAACTCATTGAAACCGTAAAAGTTCTGTCCCATGATGAAGTCACCGCAAACGGCATTCCGATGAACCTGTCGTTCGTTTCCGGTTACAAGGGCGGTAATGTGAATGAATACAACCTGGAAGTCAGCGATGAAGAACTTATGGAAATCAGCCGTAAAGGTACACTCGCTCTCTCCATGGAAGAAATGAAGGTCATTCAGAACTACTTCCGCACCGCAAAAGGACGCGAAACCGCAGGTTTGGAAGCTAATCCGACTGATGTCGAACTTGAAGTAATAGCCCAGACCTGGTCGGAACACTGTAAACATAAAATATTTGATGCCATCATTGATTATGAAGATGACAAAGGCAATCACGAGGAAATTGTTTCCTGCTATAAATCATTTATCAAGAAGAGTACCAACGAAATCGGCGAAAAAGATGTCGACTGGCTCGTTTCTGTTTTCCACGACAATGCCGGTGTGATCAAATTCAACGACAAGATCGACCTGGTTTATAAAGCCGAAACCCATAACAGCCCGTCCGCGCTTGATCCATACGGCGGCGCAATGACCGGTATTGTTGGTGTTAACCGTGACCCGATGGGAACCGGACAAGGTGCTGACCTGCTGATTAACGTTTGGGGCTACTGCCTCGGTTCTCCGTTCTCAACCGATGACAAGGTTCCGGAAGGCCTGTTGCATCCCCGCCGCCTGCGCGACGGTATCCACAAGGGTGTAATCGATGGCGGAAACCAAAGTGGTATTCCTTACGGTCTCGGCTGGGAATATTTTGACGACCGCTATTGCGGCAAACCGCTGGTTTACTGCGGAACAGTCGGAACACTGCCGAAAGAAATCAACGGTATCGGCGGCTCAGACAAGTCTATCAACCCCGGCGACTTGATTGTAATGGCCGGAGGACGTATCGGTAAAGACGGTATCCATGGAGCAACCTTCTCCAGTGAAGAACTGCATCAGGAAAGCCCAACCCAGGCTGTTCAGATCGGTGACCCAATCACACAGAAGAAAATGAGTGACTTTATTTATGAAGCCCGTGATAAGAGCCTTTACCGTTTTGTTACCGACAACGGTGCCGGCGGCCTATCCTCAAGTGTAGGTGAAATGGCTGATCTCTGCGGCGGCTGTAAAATGGACCTCCAGAAAGCTCCGCTGAAATATGCTGGACTTGATCCATGGGAAATCCTGGTATCTGAAGCTCAGGAAAGAATGAGCTTCGCGGTTCCGCCGGAAAATATTGAAGAATTTAAACGCCTCGCCGCTGCTCGCGACGTCGAAGTTACCGTTCTCGGAGAATTCACCGATTCCGGCAAATTCCATATGACCTGGGGAGACAAAACCGTAGCGTATCTTGATATTGATTTCATGCACGACGGACTGCCGCGCATGCAACTCAAAGCCAAATGGGATGCTCCAAAATTCGATGAAGCCAATACTGCTTCCAGAGACATTGCCGCGGACCTCAATGATATGATGGCCCGTTTAAATATCTGTTCCGATGAATATAAAGCCCGTCAGTACGATCACGAAGTGAAGGGCCTCAGCGTTATTAAACCGTTCGTTGGTAAAAAACGCGATGTGGTCAGTGACGCGACAGTTACCCTGGCAGAACAGCTGGGAACCGAAGGCATCGTTCTTTCCTGCGGTATTCTGCCACGCTACAGCGATATCGATACCTACCACATGATGGCGTCGGTCATTGACCTCGCAGTACGCCGTATCATTGCGGTCGGTGGTAAACTCGGACACATTGCAGGACTGGACAACTTCTGCTGGCCCGATCCCGTTAAGAGCGAAAAGACTCCGGACGGTGAATACAAACTGGCTCAGCTGGTTCGTGCCAACCAGGCACTTTATGATTACACCAAAGCCTTCAAGGTACCATGTATTTCCGGTAAAGACAGTATGAAAAACGACAGTACCCGCGGCGGCAAAAAGATATCAATTCCGCCAACCGTGCTGTTCAGTACAATATCAAAGATGGATGACGTGAGCAAAGCGGTTACGCTTGACGCCAAATTTGCCGGAGACGTGGTCTATGTAATCGGTACTACCAAGCCTGAACTTGGCGGCAGCGAATATTATGCTATGCTGGATGTTACCGGCAACAATGTGCCGAAAGTTGACGCAGATTATGCTCAGAAGATATACTCAAAAGTTTCAGCCGCAACAGAAGCGGAACTGGTAAATTCACTGCATACGCCTTCATTGGGCGGACTTGCGGTTGGTTTTGGCAAAGTCGCAGCTGCGGGCCGACTTGGACTCGACATCAATCTTGACGCGATTCCTGCGGAAGATTGTGACAGTGCAGTTGAACTGCTGTTCTCTGAATCCAACAGTCGCTTTATCATGACTGTTTCTCCGGAAAACACTGCGGCGGTAGAAAAACTTCTCGACGGTATTCCATTTGCCGCAGTCGGTAAAGTTATCGATTCAAACAGTGTTACTTTCAACGGAAAAGGAACCGGTGCGGCAATATCAATCGATGATATAGTCAAGAATTACCGTCAAACCCTGGATGGAATCTAAAAAAAAATCCTGAGGGCGCTTGCCTTCGGGTAAAAGTTATTATATACTTGAATTGTCCATTGATTTAGAAAGGAAATGGGGAATGGCTGAAAAAGACGCAAACAAGTCTAAAAAAGCAAAACGCGCTCCTGGAAAATCAGAAAAAAAGCCTCAGTCCAAACGGAAACCGAGGGGGAAAAAGAAAGCAGCAGACGAAAAGAATCCGATGACTACTTCTCAAGTGTATATGAGAAGTATTCTGGATTATAATCTGCTTACTCGGGAAGAGGAAAATCAGCTGGCAGATGAGATTCATGCCGAAGATCAAAAATTGAGCGAGGAAGCTTGCGCAAAATTGATCCAGGCAAATCTTAGGCTGGTGGTTAAAATTGCCAATGATTTTTCGAATAAGGGACTGCCGAAACATGATCTGATTTCAGAGGGGAATATCGGCTTAATGAATGCGGCCCAGAAGTTTGATCCTACCAAAGGTGCAAAATTCAGCACCTACAGTACTTGGTGGATCAAGCAAGCTATGCGTCGTGCTTTAGCGGAACAAAGTCGTACAATTCGGGTACCAATTCAATCCGTAGAAAAGATTGCAAAAATCAAGGCTACCCAAAAACGTCTTACCGATGAACTTGGCAGACAACCTTCTGACGAAGAGATTGCACTGGAACTTGATTTCAGCCGTAGAACAGTTGCGGAGCTCCGGCACGCCAGTCTTACGACCTCATCTCTTAATGAACCCATCGTCAGCGGCGAACAAGGCGAGGTCGGTGATTTTATTGCCGACAACGAAAAGAAAACGCCGGACCAAATGCTTGGGGATTTTGAATCGGTTGACAGGCTGAAAAGTCTGGTTGAAAAACTGAGGGACCGGGAAAAACAAGTTTTGACAATGCGTTTCGGACTCAATGGATCTCCTCAAATGACGCTGGAAGAAGTCGGGGAGGTTCTCGGCTGTACTCGTGAACGCGTCAGACAGATTCAAAACAAGGCTATCAGAAAGCTGAAACAGATGCATCTGGGCGAGTCATAAATAATCTATATATTTTTATCTAATAAATTTTTTTAGGTCTCCCTAACAGGACAGGAATATGTCCTGTTTTTTTGTTATTTAAGATGACATTTCAACACATGCCCTGTATATTTATGTATTAAGATGCGGGGGTATTTTGGGTGTAATTTTTTTTTTCAGTGTCATCAATTAAGCAGTAAATGGGAGAGTTTAAAAAAATGGCAAAAACAGATACGGAACCCGTACGACAATCGGGAATATTTGATGAGAATTTTCAGTATCCGGATCAATCCGGAAACCGTTTGGCAGCAATGAGTACCAGTAACATTATTGATCCTACCGTTTGTTACAGGCTCGGATGCCAGCGAGAGGAAGAACTTGAATTTGAAGAGGCAGAGGCACACTTTAAAGATGCCTTCAGATTAGCTCCGGACAATTACGACATTTTATATAAGCTTGGAACAGTTTCCCTGCTTAGAAATAAGTTGCAGGAAGCAGAGAATTATTTTACTCGTTGCCTTGATGCGCGAGATGATTCCCCCCGGGTATTATTTCATCTTGGTATAATTTCTTACAAAGCCGAAAATTGGAAAAAAGCCGCCGGATTCTTTGCCAGAGCAGTAAAGCTGAACAACGAATTTTCTGACACCTGGTACATGCTGGGATTGTCTTATGCCGCGCAAGATAAGCTATTTCTGGCGCTTGAGGCCCTGGAACAAGCCGCACAGCGTTCTCCGAAACAACTCGATATCCATTTTTCTCTTGGCAATGTATATCTGCAGATGTTTCGTTATAAAGATGCCGTCATTGAATTTCAAAAAGCTCTGGCCCTGGCTCCCGAATCAACTAAAATGCTCCTGGGACTTTGCCGGCTCTATTTTATGAAAGGAGACAGCAAACCCGCAGAAGCCATTTTGAAAAAACTACTGAAAATCAGCAGTGGAAACCGTTGTGCGACGATGTTGCAGAAAGCTCTTGAAGGCAATCCGCAAGAGATGATTCCCGGCAAAATGTTCAGTATGGTTTTTGATACCTTCCCTGAACAATTTGATGATGGAATGATAAATGAGTTAAAATATTGTCTTCCCGCCCAAATTAAGAATGCCATCAAAAATGCGGCAGGTAACGATATTCATTTTATTAACGCCATTGATCTGGGCTGCGGCAATGGTCTTTCCGGACAACAATTTGCAGAACTCACAGGCAATTTAGCCGGAATTGATATTACCCGGGAAAAAATCTCACAGGCGGCCGATCTTTATATTGATGTTTATTCGGGAATGCAGTTCGGCGATATTCTTAAAATTCTTTCAGGTTGTGACCAGAAATTCGACCTGATGACCGCATCAGAATTGATGGTCTGCACCGGAAATCTCAGCCCGTTATTTGCGCAGGTATCAAGATGCATTTCACCGTCAGGTTGTTTTGCGTTTGCGGTAGAAAATACCGATACCGCCGATTTTATCATGAGTCGTACCGGACTTTTCGCACATTCTACAGAATTCATTGAGAAAATGGCGGAAAAATATGGTTTTGATATCATCTATTGTGACGAAAGCGGCTGCCGCAGTTTTAACAATATACTTATTTACGTTCTGAGAAAGAAATAGTAATGATGCAGGAAATCTTTATCCGGTCGGACGACCGTAACAACTGGCTCCGACTGGATGATGATAACCTGTTTCAGTCCTGCCGTCATGAGTTTTTCAAAGCTCAGGGACGCGGCGGACAAAAACGTAATAAGACCTCCAATGCAATCAGACTGACTTTCATTCCAAACGGAATCACCGTAACCGATTGTTCCGGTCGTTCGCAACATCAGAACCGAGCAATTGCCTTGAACCGGCTTCGCAGTGAAATCGCAATGCAAGTCAGATCCAATGAAATTCCGGAAGTCCCCGCAGATATGAGTATAAAAAATCCGGACTATCCTTTATGGATCGCCCGGATTATGGATTTACTTGATCACAATAGCTTTGACCTGAAACCTGTAGCGGAAACGATGGGTATAAGCCGTTCACGACTGCTTAAGCTGCTAACCCGCGACAAAGTTCTCTGGCAATTCATGAATCAATGCCGGGAAAAACTCGGGCTTCCACCTTTAAAAGCGTCATAAATGCAAATCTCCACCAAGAGAAACAGGGCTGAATCCACTAAGTGACTAATGAGAATCTGAAAAAGAAAAGTCTTTGAGAAATTCAAACTCTTTGATCCGGCAGAGTTCTCCATCAGTACCAGAGAATCGTATAAACAAAGCCCATTTATTTTTTTTGTGAAAATTTAGCTGGTCTGAAAAGTCTTGTATTTCAAGTGGTAGAACAATATTATCAAAGTTATCATTGTCTGCCGACTCTCCAGACAAACTGAAATGTCCTAATTCAAATCTGCTGCCGCCAGTAGCTTCGATTAGAAGAATTGAAACTGTTACCGATTTTATTATTTGTATATTAAACCTTATACCAAAATCGTGTTTCCCTTTCGGAACACTACTCAAGTTCAGATATTTCATCCCCAAAGCCGTTCCGTTACGAATATCTACCATCGGATTCAAGCCGTTATGATCACGTTTTTTCCCATTAATATACGCGTCATGATTTATATAACAGCATGTACTGATATTATACGGTCTGAAAGGATTGAGCCCTTCGATATTGCATCCTTGCGAAGTCATTTCAACTTCAGGAATGACGACATGGTCGTTCTGGATACGTAAATCGATCGGCTCCATCATTGCCTGACGATTGTAATCATCACAGGTTTGGCGATGGTAAAAAACATACCACTGACCGTTGATTTGCGCAATGCTGCCATGATTATTTCCAGGCGGCCAGTTTATTCGGTTATCAATTATTCTTCCGCCATAGCTCCATGGGCCAAAAGGAGATTTTCCGTAACAATAGGTCAGAGCGGACGGTTTTTCCACCGCGGAATATATAAATACATATTTATTCTTGGCTACTTTTCTGATGGAATTGGCTTCAAATAAAACAGAATTATGATTATCCTTCGCAGAAGGTAGCGTTCGCCGCCAGGCATTTCGATCCGGTTTCCGAGTTTGCGGATTTATGATCGTGTGCATATCCAGGGGATCGATTTCGGCACACCGGGGACAATCCTTCATTCCCCAGTAAGCATATACTCTTATGGAACCATCGTCCTGTTGATCCACCAATACTCCCGGGTCAAAAGTTCCTTCCCGGTTTCCGGCTGGCCAGTCACACATGACCGGATCAGTAAAGGGCCCGGTCGGACTATAACTTTGCGCCATGACACATTTGGGCCCATAGCGGTCAAATCCGGGAACTGTATTGGGTAAATCCTTCAATGGTCCTTCTTTGTCGTCAAGTTGATAAAGTTTTCCCAGAAAGGTATAAAGATAATATTTATGGGAAATCGGATTATAAACACAATCAGGAGCACCGAAATGCTGTTCTGGCACTTTGCCGTAACCGATATCCATTACCTGTTCCACATTGAATGCTTCGCCGTGGCAGGTCCATGAGTTTAGATTATTGACCGGAGCCGACCAGACGTCGTGCCCATATCCACAGAAGTCGGTAATTCGTTCATCACGTGAACCATACAGGTAAACTCGTTTTTCTCCCTCATGGTCAAACACCCGAGGTTCTCCATCCGGAACAAATGCAAATGGTGGTAATATCGGATTCATACGAATAACACCTTATATGTAATTGAAACAAGCCCGGTTATCAATTCGATAACCGGGTTGGAGTGAAACTATATAGATTTAATATTTATTTATCAAATAACATTAGCGGATAGCGGTCAAAGTCTTTGCTGCCGGCTAATCCAGGAGCAATTCGAGCCCAGCCTTCGCGACCGGTGGTCTCCTCATCCGCATCGTTTACCACCAGATTAAAGCGGAAACCGTTTTTGATGGCTGATTCCAGATGGAACACATTGACTGGAACTTGGAATACATAAGAAGTAATTTTTCCCATTCGAGTAACAGAAACGTTAAGAGCCTCTGTGCAAGCTAGATAGTCTGCTGTTTCCGGATAGTTCCAGATATACTTGCGTGCTTTGCCGGAATGATCAAAAGCACCACCGATTTCCCAGCCCACTTTTTGCCCTGCAGGAATTACTGCAAACTGAACACTGTCACCTTCCCAGATCATCTTGTCTTTTTTCGCTTTTTGAAGTTGGATATCATCTTCCACATTAACTTTGACAATCAGGTTGTTGTTTTCAATACCAAGCATAACTTGCGCACTTAAATCTTTAGGACCGGTCCAGAATGGTTTGTCCGGCTGAGCATCATAAAGTACAACAATATTCCTGCGTGTATTCAGCTTGAAATCCGGATTCCGTTTATGTACATCCGTTTTAATAGACCGTGCCGTTCTGGTAATTAAGCGTAGAATTGTCTGATTGTTGTCACCGATTTTAACTTTGACTTTTACAGGATAAGCTTCTTTTAAATCAACTCTTCCGGCAACCTGGAAATTCACAATTTTTTTCACACTTTCCCCGGCAGGAACCACAATTTGAAATTTCGGTTCATCACAAAAGAATATTTTAGGCGGTTTCAGGTAAAATCGGAAGGTCCGTGTTTCCGGAAACGGATTATTTATTGTGAATTCTACTGGTAAATTCTTACCGGCTACCGCAAATGACAGTACTTTGGAGCTTACAATATGTTTTGCTTCCACTTTTGATGCATTATATATTTTCACGGTAGCTGGTCGATCGGGATTCCAAAGAAAATATCTGCCATTCAATTCGACAGGAGAAGTGTTTCCCATAAGATCGACTTTCTCCGCCCATTCGCCATCGGTTCCAATCGCATAGATACCATTACCATTTGCATCCTCAGCTCGCCATGAAGCCACCGCCTGTGTGGAATCGTTTCCGAATACAAAACCCCATTCTCCAGAATTTAGCTTGAGCTGTTTTTTGAATTTCATGCCTCGGTAGGTATTGACCAGTGCAGCATAAGCAGCATAAACTGGTTTTGGATAAAAATCATTGGTGAATAATCCAAAGTTATGCTCACCGTTAAGGGTCGAAAATCCATCATTCCTCAAGTCGTACCAAGTATATCCGGCCGCGCCACGGGCGCGGGCAAACAGCAATTTCATAAAAAGGGTTTCTGCCTGAAGTTTTTCCTTTCCGCCCACGCAGTGAAGTGCTGTTTCATTTGAATACCAGGGTTGGTCGGCTATACCTAGTTGCTGACGCAACTTCCGGAAGGGACCATCTATAGAACCTTGATATTGTTCAAACGAACCATGTTCATGGATCGCGTGCATATCAAATTTTCCCATAGACTTACTTAATGCTCGATACTGATAAAGTACGCTTTGAGAAAGTTTAACAAATGCAAACCCCGCGGTCAACACTTTATTGTCCGGATTGACTTTTTTCAGTTCGTCGTAAGCGATGGCCTGAAGTTTTGCAAGATCTTCCGGTCCGAACTGGGCAAATCCATCAAGATCGGGTTCATTCCATGTTTCCCAGTAGTGAATTTTATTATTGTAACGTCTGGCTAAAGTCCGTACATAATTGCGAAACGCCTCAAGTTTCGGCATATTACGGTTGTTCGTTTTACTTTTTGGATATTTTCCAAACCGATTGGGAGTGTCCATATTTACTGCCCAACCGGGAGTGAAACAGAAAATCGGCTGTAGTTCTATGCCATATTTTCCAAAAGTTTCCACCAATCGGTCGTTATCGGCTAAATCCCAGTGTCCGGACTGAGGTTCGTTGTGACACCATCCCTGAAATGTACGAACAATTTTGGCCCCGCTCAAGGCCGCAACCATGGCTTCCAGTTCCTGATCTCTCAGCGACCAGCGTTCGGTATGAGAACAAATACTATAAAGGAAATCTACGGGTTTTTCATTTACAGGTCCGGCAGGAATAATATAGGCAAAAGAACATTCTTTCATGGCAGGTTTGCTTCCTTTGGCGGCGAATTGACTTTTGACATACCAAAGGCCCTGCTTGAAGTTTTTCGGCAGTGAAACTGGAACAAGTTGTTTCTGATGTGGTTTCAGCATAATTTTTCGTTGAAATTGAATCTTATCTTCATCAATGTTAATCAAGGTAAATTTTGCCGTGGCAATAATCCGCTTTCCGCTGGTATTGTTCAACTCAAGTGCCAACTTGCTCTCATCGCCCACTTTCAAAACGTGAATTGGATTACCGGTTACCACGTCAAGTTTAATCGCGTCAAGCAAAGGCTTCTGACCGTAGAAAGTTGCCTTACATAACGTCATGTCCAGGTTTTTACTTTTATCGCTTATGCCCACATGACTGATTTTCACTGGCGGAAACATTTGGGGGAACTGAATCTTATATGAATGTTTCCCTTTTTGTATTGGAGTCGTTTTCGAGTGAAACATTTTATTTGTTCCATCTCGTAAAAATATTTCAAATGAAGCCTTTCCTTTGTGCAAATCAATCTCAATTTCTGCGTTGGTCAGGTTGTTGTAGCTAATCAACGGAAACTTTTTTTCACTCAACCAGTAACGTGGATCATGTCCACTGAGACGTATTCCTGCCGGAGTCTGCTGTATTTTTCCTCTCCATAGTTCTGAATCATCAAAATTCCAGGAGAATTCAATAGCCTTAACGCCTTTTTTCACCGTTTCCGCCTGCTGTTCCTCATAACTCAGACTGGCAAACCAAATCGGCGATCCGGTTGTTTTACTGCTGAATTCTACTCCGAGGCCGGATAGCGTAACAGGAAAATCAAGCTGTTTATCTGCTCCTGCGCCCCAGCTGTTCCTGAAATTTGATGGTTGAACATTGAAGTTAAGGGTTTTCCAGCCAGGCTTATCGTCTCCGGCGCCAACACTCCATTGAAAGGTTTCTCCCTTTGCGTCAGTCATCCTTATAGCGCAATTGGTAATATCCTTCTTCCCTTTGGAATAATACCGCAGGATTATTTTTAACAGGTTAAACCGGTTAAATCGGATCCCAGGGTTGAATTTTATCTCCGCATACTTTTTGCGGCGAAAGTCCATACTGGAAAGAATGTATGCGGAAAAACCGTCTGGCGTTTTTCCAAACCTGAAGTTCTGACCGGTTCCCTTATAGTTGAACAACTTTGTTCGACCGGCAGTGTTAAATAAATTTGCGGTTTTTGCCGCAAAAATGCTACAGGAAATACATGTAAGTAATACAATGAGCAAATATCTTAAAATCATAAAACTAATTCTCATTAATCAATCGAAATTTTTACAGCGTTCTTATTGATCCACCCTTTCAGCAGCGAAGAATATTTGCCATCTCTGAGTTCCTTTGAATTCGTTGATTTTACATGACCATCAGCAAAGGCACAATTGGCATTGCCCAAATGAAGATGGGAAAGCAATCCTCGTTCTTCACTACCCGAAACAGAACCGTTTTCCATATTTAACTGATAATATGGTCTTCCTACATTGCCATCGCCTGAGATACCGCAATCACCATAGGTTATGGTTTCCGCTGGATACTTAATTTTATGGATTATACCGAAGTTGCAATCTTCATAACTATTAACGCCTGATCCAAATACGGTGAAACTACCCAGTTCATCACACGTATTCTGATAATTCAAAGCACCATAAATGTAAAAGCGAGTATGGACGCAACGATTTCCATCCCACATTGCCGGACAGTGAGCTGCTTTCCAAGTAAGATAATCGCCTTCTCCATTTTTATTTTCGCTTCCTCCATCTCCCAGTTCGGCAGTTCCTTTACAATAATAATGAGCCCATTGACCTTGAGAATTCGATCTGAAAACTGAAAGCGGAAAGAAGCCCTTATTATCGCCCGCATACATACTTCCCGCTAGCATCACCTGTTTCAAATTTGATATGCATGACGCTGATTTCGCACGATCACGTGCCTGATTGAGGGCTGGCAATAACATTGCCGCCAAAATCGCTATAATAGCTATAACAACGAGAAGTTCGATTAGTGTGAATTTTTTGAGATTCGTTTTTTTTCTTTGCATTTTCTTTCTCCTTCTAAAAGTTTTATTACTAAAAATTAATTTATTGAACAACGTGATCTGTTGATTTCCTGGCAGTTAACTGTGCCTTAATAAGCTTATGTGAATAGTCGCAATCTTTCGATTTTGCAAGAATATTAGTTGCTTCACGAATCATTATCGCATGGTCAATACCAATTGAAGTCAAAGGAGGAACCTGATAATCAAGCCACCATTGTTCCCCTGCAACAACCACGCTTAAGTCACGTGGAATGCTAACGCCAGACTCATAGCAGGCCTTGTAAACTCCCAATCCGGGAGATTCGCTAACTACAAAAACACCGGAAAATCCGGTTTTTCCAGCCGCAAACATATCTTTCATTTTCTTATAAACTTTATTGATCGCATCATCCCCTGAATGAATGTTGCAGTCAATAATGTCCACCTTGGAATCGTGTAACTCCGCGAATTGGCAGAACCCTTTAATTCTAGCTTCAATGCTGTCGGATTTCGGTTCCGAACGAATTACTGCAATATGCCGGTGCCCTAATCCATGCAAGTGACTAGCCGCCAAAGCGCCACTGTATTCATCATCAAGGCTGATTGTATTAACTTGCAAACCAGAAAGTTTTACACCAAAGACCAGGAAAGGCACACCGAATTTATTCAATTGTTCAATGTCCTGCCAGCCCACATTTGCCGCTCCAGGCAGCACAATCATTCCGTCAATTTTCACCTGGGGCAATTCCAACGGAACATTCTGATGCCAGTCATATCGCAATATTTCAGGTTCATAACCCAATTTGGATGCCTGATCCCAGAATACCTGCTCAAGCATGAAAAAATAATCAGATGACCAATGGGGCATAGCTAAATAATAGACCGGCTTTGCTCCTTTTCGATAACGCAGAACCGCATCCGTTACAATCATATTGCGATGCCCGTTTATAGAAATGAGACCTTCTTCCCGCAATGGTTTTAATGCACTGCTTATTGTCGCCTGGCTACAGTCATACTTGTTCATAATTGAACGAACAGTCATAAACTTTTCTCCAGGATTACTCCGAACCAAACGTTTTTTCAACTCTTTATATAATATTTCTGATTTTTTCATGCCACTTAGTTTTATTTGTCTCATCTGATGCAAATTTATTATATGATACTAATTATATAGTATCGATACACAAAAAGCAATATCAATACATAAAAAAATTAAATTTTTGGATATAAAAAAATAAAATAGCTCCTTAGGAGCCAAAATCATTGCTCAGATCATAGAGATTTATCTGATTTAAAAGAAAATTGAAGGATATGATTCTATGAGAAGAAAACAATTCTCTTGAAATGAAGTGAATGTTGCTTGAACATAATAAAACAAATAGCATCCGTCGGATTAATGCAACGGATGCTATTCTACAGAACGAAAGCGCCATAAGACTATTCGTCAGCGACAGCTTCTTCGGCTTCCTCTTCTTCTGCCTCTTCATCTGTTTCTTCAGCCATTCCAAGAATTTGCATAATAAATTCTGCTACATGTTTACCCTGGAATTCCGTTCCTTCCGCATTGTAATGATAACCATCACCAGCGCTGTATTCTTCCTGACAGTCTGCCATGAGTGAATACAGGTCATTCACCGGAATACCGCGTTCGGACATAACTTCGGCGGCGAGACGGTTGCGTTCGATCACGCGTGTATTTTTTTCACTATCCATTGCTGCCGGATTGCCGACTTCGGTAATCGGAGTTGACATAGCCCAGACCAATTGGGTATCCCAAACCATTTTCTGGAGTTTGTCGGTATATTGAGCAAGGAATTTTCCGTAATCTTCCTCGGTAGTGGTAAAGCCGTGCAGGCCGTTATTGAAATGTACAAGGTCGATTTCATATTCACCCAGCGCATATTTCAACTCATTATAGATGGAAGAATCGCCAACGCATTTTGAAGTGGAATAGAAGGCAACAGTGGCTTTACCTTCAAGTTCTTTTGCCACTGATTCATTGTAGCCTGCTACAATCGAATCTCCAATCAGCAGTACCCGAGGCAATTCTGTTTCTTCAGTGTTATACCAGTAAAAACGAGCCCATTCAGTGCTTTCTCTCTGCATAATAAAACTCCATTAATAACATTAAAAATAAATGATTCAAAAATATAGTTAGAACATTTTTCATTACAAGGCGGTTAATTGGCTTATTACCGAAAACTTTCCCCTCTGCTTCCACAGGTCTCTCTGCGGTTGACAAAAAAACTTCATTTGAAGACGTGCGGTATCAAGACCGCACAACCCAACTCGTGAGCAATTCACGTGAAACATTGTGACAAGTCATTACCGGACTTGCGAAAAAAAGGAGATTCAAATGAAGATCAAAGAACTAATCAGTAAAGTTCTGTCAGGAGAAGAAATGACCGATGATGAACTCAACTATCTTCGGGACTACACCGAGCCCGAAAACGGCAACCGCATTCCCAAGTCACGCCTGGATCAGGAAATAGCACGTAAAAAAGAACTGGAAAGCAAGGTAAACGAATTGTCAACCCAGCTTAACGAGCTCCAAAACAGCGATTTGTCGGAAAACGAAAAAAATCGTAAGGTGATCGAAAACCTGAACCACCGAATCGAAAACCTCTCGCAGGAACGCGACCGAATCGAAACGGAAAAACAGGATATCGAATTTCGTAACCGGGTAACCAACGCTGCCGTCTCACATAATTTTGACGACAGTGGATATCTCGAATACCTGTTGAAACGTGAAAATCTCAATGTCAACGATGCAGAAGCCGTAACCGAGTTCATGGATAATTTGAAGTCAACTTCTCCGAAACTCTTCAAAATCGATGTCAATCAGGGCGGCGCCGGCAGCTCTTTTGGCGGTCCCGCCGACGAGTATGCCGAAGCCAAAAATTCAAAGAACATCGACCGGATGATCGCCCTGGCTCCGGCCGTATCATGAAAAACTAATAAAAGGTTATAAACTATGACTCTTTACAGTTATTCCTTTCAGAATGTCAAACGCGACCTGAACGATATCCTGTCTACAATCGTTAAAGATGAACCCCGCTTCATTTCGTCGTTTGTTCAGGGAACTCCCGCCACAGCTCAGAAGCACGAGTGGCTCGAAGACCAGATCGCCGGACGTTCCATTACCGCCACAGCAGTCAGTGACAGCGTGGTTACCGCCAGCACTACTGACCTGGCAAAACTCGCCGTTGGTTCTCTGCTTGTAATCCAGGATGACACCGCTCTCTTCCGGGTGGAAAGCATTGACAGCACCACAACCTTTACGGTTTCGCTTGTTGCCACAAACGGCTCCAGTACTACAGCGGTAGCCGCTGATGACGTCCTGAACGTGGCCGGAACTCCAGTCAAAGAAGGCTCCAGCAATGGCGATGGCGAAGAAGCTTACCACATCAGCGATACCGACTACAACTATACCCAGATTTTCAGAAAGGACATTATCTTGTCCGGTTCCGCTCTGGCGATCACGCTGAACGGTACGGTTGAAAATCAGATCAACCGCCAGACCCGCATCGCCCTGAGCGAGCTGTCCCGCGACATCAACCGCCTTGCCCTCTATGGACGCCGCGTTCAGCCTTCATCTTCTGCCAATGGCGAATTCGGCGGACTCTATCTGTTCGGAACCCAGGATGGAGGGTTGTCGGTTGATGCCTCCAGCGCGTCGATTGATAGCTTTGTCATCAACGATGCCGCTCAACTGGTCATTGGCGAAGGCGGCGACCCATCGCAGATCCTTTGTTCTCCGGGTCAGGCTCGTGTACTGTCCAACGAGTACAAGGACCAGCTCCAGATCGTCCGTGAAGACGCAGTACGCGGTGCTTACGTCGCCACCATCGTCAACGAAATCACCGGTAAGACCATGACGATCATGGCCGACCCGGATATGCCGGACACGGAAGCCTGGGTTAACGATGTTGCCGGTTTTGAAATGGTTTCCCTGAGCGGACGCGCTATTTCCGACGAAGACACAACTCCGAAAGGTTTTGATGGCCTGAAGCGCAGCGCCCTGGGAGAACTAACCCTGGTATTTAAGAACGCCAAACAGCGACTCTGCCGCATTTCCAACCTGCAAGCCTCCGCAACCGCGCTGGCTGCCCTTCAGAGCTAAGGCGTCAAGGTACCGCAGCCAGCGAGATTCTTTACATCTACTTCCGTCCTGCGGACGGTGGCTCTCGGCTTCGTATCTTTAAACACTAAGCTCTGATCTCCGGGAACGGGCTTTCTGCCCGTTCCTTCTTTCAACGTAAATCAAGGAAATAAACAATGGAAATAATGCAGATCATGTCCAATGCCAGACGTAAAACCGTAGTCTTTAAACCGGAATCCGGCAAAACACAGGCACGCTCTTTTCCCGCTGGAACGCCCCGTGAAGATATTGCCGCAGCGCTTGAAGAAAATATCGAGCAGAAAAAGACTCGTAAACGGCGCAAGTCGGAGGATGATCAATCATGATAGACGTAACCGATGCCGATACTTATTTCGAAACTCATCTGGAAAATGATTCCTGGACCTCGATAGACTCGGACAAACGCCAAGCCTGCCTGAATATGGCGGAAGCTGACATTTGTGCGAAACTTGCGGTAGATGAGATCGATAGCGAATCCGAGACTATGCTGAACGCTGTATACGAACAAGCAGTATATCTGGGCGTAAACTATGATAAAATCAAGAATTTCGCGTTCGTGACTTCTGAATCTCTTGATGGTGTTGGAAGCCGTTCATATTCGAGTACTTCCGGAATGAGTTTTTCAAAAAGAGCATTGATGTTGCTACGTCGAATAACCGGGCCTAATTTTCTTTCACGAGGTTAAATAATGTTTGATGATCTACTAAAAGAAACCGTGACATTGAAATATCCGAGCGGAACTTATGAAGGCGGCAAAGCAGTTTATTCCGAAACCGATGGCAAGGCGTTCGCTTTTGATTACAACGAACGATTGCTTAGTGAAATCGGCCTGGTAAAGACCGCTAAATTTTTTGTGATTGCGGCCACTGATGATGCGATAACCTGTTTCTCCGGCGGCAAGGTTGACATTCAACTGGTTCATGATGACGTAACTTATGATGTAAAGACGGTCAAAACCTGCCGCAATCTCGACGGATCGATCGAGTGTTTCAGCGTCGCCTGCATCTAGGTCCGTACGACGGACTGCGTTAGTACCGCTTCATACTCCGCGCTTTGCGCTACGGAAGCGGAAAGAACAGAAGGTAAACTTAAGGAATAAATCTGATGAGCAATTATAATGTGGATAATTTTAAGACCGGAGCGTGTATCGTGTCGTTTGACGGTACCGTACTGGGCGCTACCCGCGACGGCGTGACGATTACGCTCAAAACTGATACTTACGACGTCAAGCGTGACAGCAATTCCAGCCTGCCGGTACGGCGTATCGTAACCGGAATGCAGCTGACGATCACAACGGAACTGATGGAAATCGATTCGGGCATGTCTCTGATGCTGGACTCCAACGGCGATCTGGCGGAATCCCTGGTGGGAACCGACCTGCTTGACAATGTCGGCGTTTTGCTGCTGACTCCGGTTCATGATGACGACAGTACAGGATACCAGTTTCCGGCGGCAGTTCTGGAACCCAATTTTAAATACACTTACGACGCGAAGAAAAACCATACCGTCTCAGTTTCTTTCACTGCCGAACCCGATGATTCCGGCATTCTGATGAGTAAGGTTTCAGCGTAGATATTCCGACAGGTTGCCATCAAAGGGATATTCCCGACGGTAGGTGGCGGGCGGAATCATGAACTGACGCCTGAACAGCCGGGAAAAATGATGGCTGTCGCAAAAGCCGTAAAATTCCGCAATTGTGCTGATTGGATCATCGGTCGAAGATAAACGTTCTGCCGCACAATTAAGCCGAATCCGCTGCAGGAACTGTCCCGGAGGACAGCCGAAAAAGCCGCGGAACAGCCGCCTGAAATGCATATACGATATTCCCATGTCTACCGCTTCCCGCTTAAAATCCCATTCGAGTTCCGGCCGACGATTGATCTCTGCCACCAATTCCATGAATCCCGCCCGTAACGGATCATCACTTTTCTCCTCATGCTGCTGCTCGGAAACAAGCTGCAGCAACAGTCCTTCCAGTAAATGTACCGCCTGATCATACTGCCGCTGGCTGGCATCAAGACATAAATGCAGCTTCTTTAAATTGGAATAAAAACGATCAAAATTTGTAATCTGAATTATCGGATTTCGCTCTCGTAAAGTCATTAGTCCGGATTCAATAAACCTTTCCGCACGAATTCCATTAAAACAAATAAACATATGATGCCGTTGCGCATCCGGACCGGGTCCATATTGAAAAAGCTGTCCGGGAAACGTAATGAACGCGCAGGCTCCATGCGCATATTGAACCGGGTTGTCTCCTACCTGGCAATACACGGTCCCGGAATGATTGTACTGAATACCATAGTAGCCGCTGAAACGATTTTTCAGCGCACCGGTATAATGCGGCCCGTCACCCCAATTGACAAAGTTTATTCCATCAAAATAATTCATGATCAAAACGTTCACAAAATAGATTAAATCATACATTTACAACACTTTTAATCGTGAGTATATTATACTCATTTGTGTGATTTATGCAAATTTTATACGGAGAGTTTAAAATGAAATTTGGTATTGCGGACTATGGTGTGAACGTCTGGGACGGCGGCATGTACGACGTTCAGGAACGTTTGGAGTGGCTCAAAGGAATCGGTTACAACGGAACAGAGCGCCTGGAGGCAACCGGACCGGCTGACGCCATGTATAAGGCCGCTATCTACAAACGGATGGGAATGGATTTCTCCACCTGTCGCGGACCAAGTGTCCAGAACGGCATCGAATGGACCGCCGCGTTGGGAAAAGATTATGTCTGGGCAACGGTTGGAGATATCTCAAGAACGGTTAATTTTGACGAATATATTCGCCGGGTTAATAAGATGGTTGATGTCTGCGCGAAATTCGGCATTAAGGCCAGCTGCCACAATCATCTGCATCAGCGGGTGGAAAATCACGAAGAACTGGTTGAGTTCCTCGAAAGATGTCCCGGAGCCGGACTAGTTTTTGACACTGGTCACCTAAGCGCTGCCGGCGGAGATCCAGTGGAAATCGCAAAAAACTATGCTGACCGCTTGAGTGTTGTTCATCTTAAAGATGTTTATATTATCGATGAAACCAGAGATGAAAACGGTTATATGACCACCCGTTTCTGCGAACTGGGCGCAGGAAACAATGGTTTTGACAACCTGAAAGTAATGGAAGCCCTGGTGGAAGCCGGCTACGACGGCTGGATTCATATTGAACATGACAATCATTTACGTGAACCCGAAGTTGACTTGACCACTAGTTACAAGTATCTTATCGACGGCGGTTTTGTTAACGAGAAATAAATTAAGGAGTATTATAGAAATCATGGCTGATAAAATTAAAATCGGTATCATTGGCATTGGCCGTGCCGGATGGGGCATGCATTGCACCGAACTGAAGAATTACGAAGACCTGTTTGAAATTGTTGCTGCATGCGACATTGAATCCGAACGCGTCGATATGATGAAAGAAAAATACGATTGCGCCGGATACACCGATTTCGATGCGTTTCTGGCTGATGAAAATATTGAGCTGGTATCCGTCGCGGTCCGTTCTCCGGAACATACGGAATATGCGATCAGAGCCCTTGACGCCGGAAAATACGTTTTTCTGGAAAAACCGATTGCTCTGTGCTATGCAGACGCTCAAAAGCTAATAGAAGCTTCGAAAAAATATCCCGGCAAGCTCTACTGCCGTCACAACCGCCGTTTTGAACCGGCATTCCAGCACATCCGCGAAATTATCGCCAGCGGTATTCTCGGTGATGTTTATGAAATTAAACTGTGCCGTCATAACTACCAGCGCCGTGCCGACTGGCAGACCATCATCGAATGCGGTGGCGGACAGCTCAATAACTGGGGGCCGCATCTGATCGATCACGCACTGCGTTTTATCGAATCACCGGTCAAAGAAGTATGGAGCACTCTGAAAAAGGTTGCCGCTGTCGGAGATGCGGAAGACCATTTGAAAGTAGTGGTTACCGGTGAAAGCGGCATTGTCGTCGACATCGAAATCAGCGGCGGTATTGTGCTTCCCAGCCCAGTTTATGCCGTATATGGCACCAAGGGATCCCTGATCTGTGCTGACGAACAGGATATACAGCTGAAATATATGGAACCAGATCAAAAACTGTCAGAAATCAAAGCGGAAAAGGCATCACCTTCTCTTACCGCTTCTTTCGGCAATGATGAAAAAATTCAGTGGCGCCGTAAAACCATCATGGTCGAACCGGCAACAAAATGTGATACTTTCAATATCTGGAAACACCTTTATGAAGCCATCCGCAACGATGTGCCGTTCCCGATTACCATCGAAGAAGCAGCAGAAGTCGTACGCGTAACCGAAATGGTTAAGAAAGGCACCGAATTCGAACAGAAATAATTTGCTCCAATCGGATTCTTTGCATTTAAAAACCTCCGGCCACATGACCGGAGGTTTTTTATTGGGAGCAATAAACTGGTTCATTAAAAAACCAATTATCAAGAATTCAGTATTCTCTGTGTTCCTTTGTTGTATTACCTAAGTAGTTGAACCAGCGTTCACAAAAATAAAAAATTTTATATAATAATATCGAAAAAGGTCTTGACATCACATTTTAACTCTGGTATAATTATTATACCAAGAGGGAATACATAGAATATGAAAAGAGTTACCAATAAAACTGAAGTCCTGAAGAAGGGCTTGAAATATGAAATCTCCAACGGGATATATCTTCCGGGGGATAAGCTCATTAATGAACGCGAAATGAGTAAAAGGTACGGAGTAAGCCGTAATACTCTTCGTATTGCTCTTGATGAACTGATTACACAGAAAATTTTTGAACGCCGTCCGCGTCAAGGGACATATGTTTCCGAAAAGGCTCTTGATATAATCGGTCGTGATATCGAAAAACCCAATTTGTCGGTTTTATTGATCATGCCGACTTCTCAGCTTAGTAATCCATTGGTAAACAATTTATTTGCAGCATGCTACGAGCATATCAATGAAAATGTCAAGATATCCGTTATGTTTCAAACCATCAATCAGTGGTTCCTTGATAATCCACCGCACGCCGACATTCTGGTCATCTACAGCAATCAGGATTTTACTCTACTAAAAAAACTGGAAAAAAAATATGACTCTCTGGTACTCCTAAATGTAAAACATGACGAATTCAATTACATATCACCGGATAACTTTTCCGGCGGTTATGAAATGGCAAAGCATCTATTTGAATACGGTCATCGGGATATCGGCTGTATTGATTTTGAACCTGAAATCGTTTCTCTTGACTTTCTGGATCGTCAGCGTGGCGTTGAAAAAGCTTTTTCTGAAGCCGGAATAAAATTTAATCCGGCATATTTTGCTCCGGGCCAATATTATTGCCTGGATACCTACTGCTATAAAGCGGTTGATGTGTTGAGGCGCAGTACACCAAAACTCTCCGCGATCATATGCATGTCGGATATGATCGCAATTGGCGTAATGAACAGTTGTCTGGAAATGCGGATCAGCATTCCTAATGATATCAGCCTGATCGGTTTTGATGACCAGTCTTATTCCCAATTTACGGTTCCGCGATTGACAACTATGAAATTTCCTGCGGAAGCAATCGGTTTCAAGCTGGCTCAGTATATCAATAACTCAATGTCCGGAAAACCGGAAAAAATCCAGGAAGTGATCACTCCAATTCTAATGAAACGCGACACTACTACCATAAACAAAAAGATCGACAGAGTCAAAAAAGGCAAACAGAAATATATGATGGTGCCTTAGTATGAAATCATATTTTTGAACAACCAAACCATAGAAGGAGAAAAAGAAATGAATTTACCCAGAAAACGATTTACATTAATAGAACTGCTCGTCGTTATAGCGATCATTGCGATTTTGGCCGCAATGTTGCTCCCGGCCTTGAATCTGGCTCGGGAAAAAGCACGGGCCATTTCCTGCTTAAATAATATCAAGCAAATCGGAATGGGATTGGACTCCTATCTTAGTGACAGTAATGAAATTTTCATGAAAGGAAATCGCAACGATGCAACTCTAAGCGGTTATGCTACCTGGGTGTGGTTATTGTATTACAACCAGTATCTAACCAGTGGAAAGATATTCCGTTGCCCTTCCCGGCGAGGAGGCGACAACTGGGCCAGAAGTATCCTGGCGGCTTGGGATCGGGCAGCCCAAAGTTCCTATTATAACTCACTCAATCAAATATATTATTATCCATGTTACGGCTTGAACTGGACCATTATCACCGCGATTGATGACGGTAAAGGCGTAATCCGTGTTAAAATAAAAAATACCAGCAGTAAAGTCTTGTCCGGAGATGTAATCGGAGCATCGCAGCAGGTAGTCGGGCGTGATATTGGAGATTGGCGCTGCAGTTATACTCAGACTGGAAGCAGTGGCGAAGGGTTACTTAGGGCCGTGCACAATTCCAATGTCAATCTGCTTTATTTTGACGGCCATGCCGAATCAATGCGGGTGAATAATGCCGGCAATCCATATACAACTCCACCTTTGAATGATATTGATCTGTCATTCAATTATGATAAATAAATGGAATGTCCTGATAAAACGGATTTTTGATAGCTGTGTATCGGAACGATTTACGGATTTGCGGCCAGAGCAGAATACTGGTTAAAACATTAAAAATAATAGAACGATTTTACAACTACTAAAAGGCTTTATATAATGTTTTTGAAAAGAAAAAATTTACAGCGTATTGGACTTTTTGTTGGGCTGCTAACTGCACTTGCCGGATATTCCATCAATGCCAGATCGTCAGGTATACCCGATTACCTGGTAACTGTTCCTCCTTCGAAAACAGCAATGGTTCCGCTGTTATTCAGTTTTCTTGATAAAAACTTTACTACAAACAACCGGGCAACATGTCAGGTCAGCCACAATAATAAATCAATAAAATTCGATATAACGATTCCCATTAAAACATCATATGTCCCCAAAGGCCTGAAGCAACGCGACGGTGCCATCTGGAATGATGACAGAATTGAGATTTTTCTTCAGCCCGGCGGAAAGGGACCGTACTACCAATATATAATCAATGCCGCAGGATTTGTGTATGATTCCAAAAATAAGGACCGCAACTGGAACTCCGATATCAAATATAAGGTTGATATCGGCAAAAAGCAGTGGCGGGTTCTACTGAAAATTCCTTATGAACAGATTGGCTTTGATCCTTTCGCCAGTGATATTATCAAAGGAAACGTTGCAGTCGGCAGCAATGAACCCGGCAACAAATATCTGGTTTGCTGGGTTCCAATGAAAATAGACTTTTCCAAGGTTGAATCATTTGGGACAATGAAGCTGGTAAACGGAAAACCACAGGTTGTCAGCAATCTCAGCATTGGAAAGTTGATTACAGGTGGAAAAGGGCGTCCTTTCCTGCCTGTATCACTGATTACTGGCGGGAAAAAAGTCCAGACAAAAGCAACTCTGCAGGGAGAGAAGAAAATCGGGCTTGCGGATATCCGTTACGGAAAAAGTTTTGCATATCAGCTGGAGATATACAATAAATACCGTCCTGACCTGGAATTAAAAGCTATAGATGAAAACCATTTTTATATTAATCTGAGAAATTCGTTAGCTCTAATGCCATATGCCCAGGAAATGACTTTATATATTGACGGCAAACAGGCAATGAAAAGCGGCCTGAATAAGCTTTCAAAGAGAATTGTTGACATTTCAAAACTTAAAGAGGGAAACCACACTTTTGATTACCGGTTTATTAATAAATACACCCGAAAACTTTTTTATCGGTTCAAAGAAGAGGTCACTACAATAAAATTCAAGAAAGGTAACTATGATATTACGAACCTGGACGCCTCGCGATACTTTGAGCCAATTACTTTCAGTAATGAAAAACTGCATGCTGCATTGAGCGATTTTGACCTTTCAAAAGGAATACTGCCGGAACAGATTCAGGTCAATGGGGAACCGGTCCTTCGTAAAAAACTTGATATCGTTTTTAACGGCAAGCCACTTAAAACAGATGGGGTGATTAAAGTTATTTCAAAGAACAAGAACCGGATTACCCTTACTTCAAAAACTAGAAACGGAAACAAACTGCTGAAGATTACTGCGGACTTTGATTACGACGGTTTTGTCTGGTATCGTGTGGAATTAAGTTCAGCCGAAAAATTTGATTATGCCCCCTTAAAAGTTTGCCTGGAGGCGAAACTGGACTCAGACATTATGTTGTCATATAGTTCTCTTTATCCGGATAAACTATTTTCCAAAGGGAAAATAGGTCATACATTTGCCCCGACCGACATTGTTCCAAGAAATTTTCATGATCTCTCTACCAGAAACAATGCGGTGATGCTAAATGGAAAAATCAATAAGGATATTGCTCTGTGCTCTTTTATCAGTGTAGCTACAGATACCGATGAAAAATACCGTGGCATCGGACTGTGTACAGAAGGACCAAGGGGCTGGAACCTGTCAAATTATGACAAAAGTTATAAAGTTGTTCGGGATGGCTCGACCGCTGAAATTGTGATGAATATCAGCGATGGCAAGAAAGCGTTCAAAAACCGGAAGCTCCAGTTTTCATTCGGCATTCAGCCTTATCCGTTGCGTAGACTCAGAAATGATTTTCACCATGACTGGCGGCATGATCCGTCCCACGGTTTTAATGCGGTAAGGGAAACAGCCCCCGGAGTAACTTTTCTTGACTATGCCGCTCGACAAGGACTCAAATATCATCTTTTCTTTGAAAACTGGACCTCAGTACAGAATTACTGGGAAGCGCTTGACAATGAAGAGCGAGTTCAAAAATATCTTGCGGTAGCCAAAAAAGCTGGAATAGAAGTGTTCTTTTATTTCGGATTTCTTTTATCAAACGAGGCCCCCAGTTTTAAACTCTATCATGATATTCTTTTTCAGAAACCGACAAAGTACCCCAAGCCAGGATTTCAGCCGTATAAATACTACAAATCCGGCAATCCGGACCAGGATTCCTGGACCGTTTGTTATGCCAGCCCCTGGGGGGACCGTTATGCCAGGGGAATTGCTAAAGCCGTCAAACATTACGGTTTGGCAGGAGTATACTTTGATGGAACCCTGATACCTGGCGGCTGTGCCAATCACAAACATGGTTGCGGTACGCTTGATGTGTACGGACGTTCGCTTGTTACGTTTCCTGTGAGAGCCTATCGCAGGTTAAGTGAACGAATCTATAATTCCGGCATTAAGATTCGTCCGGATTTTGCCATGGATCTTCATACCAGCGTTCCCTACCCCCCGGTAATGGGGCTACTGGGAGGATACTATACTCGCGAAGATTCCCATCTGTATCATTCCAGCTCATATACTGCTCCCGGCACGCTGCGCTGCATTTTTAACGGCAGACTGTACGGTATTCCCTGTGATGGACTTCGTCGACCGGAATGCAGTGTTGAAGGTTTTATGGCACAGGTTCTACTGGTAGACGTATTTCCTCGGGCTGTTCTTGGCTTGGGACCTCCTTTTAAGAGCCGCACTCCATTGCTTTGGAAGCTGTACGAAAAATATAACCTTACCAATGATACATTTACTCCATTTTGGGTAAGTCGCTCCAAGGTTAAAAAGAACAATGATGCCGTTCTAGTCAGTTATTATGAAACAGATAAAGTTCTTGTTGTAGTTGCTTCAACTTACTGGAGCAAGAAGCAGCAGAACGTCACTCTTGATCTCAGTGCCTTTGAAAATCTTGGAGCTGAAGGAACAGATATATGGCGTAATAGGCCGTTCAATCTGAAGCAAGGCAAGATTTCGCTTCTGATTCCCAAACACAGCCTGGCACTGCTGGTCATAGAAAAAAGTATCAAATAACCAATAAAGTAATAAGGAGAACATCGAATGTTGATAAAACTTACCATATGTATATTTATGGCTGCTTCAATTAATGTATTTTCAGCATCACAGGCATGGGTACACGTCAATGGGATCGGTAATAAGGTGGCTATGAAGCCGGTTAATAAACCCTGGCGCGACATGCTTGCGACAAATGGTAACTGGATCAAAGGAAAAGAAAAACTGTATGTGGTGGCCCATTCCCCCAAAGAGATACCGGAACAATGGAAACAATACGGTTTCAGCTTTATCCCTCAAAATAATGGAGTTGTATATATGTATCTATCCGGTTTGTGGTTGAGACCGGCGGGTGCAACAGAAAACATCCCAGTCTGGGTTGCCTACGATAATATTACTGTTGAAGGTGCAGAATTACAAAATGGCGATTTTGAAGCACTCGATCCGCAGGGAAACCTGAATTTTTGGCGAGGAAAAACGAAAGACAGTATTGTAATAAATTCAAATAATGCACGATCCGGCAAAAATTATGTTATTGCCTGGTCCGGAAAACAATTGGAATATGCACTCAAAGTCAAAAAAGGAGTAAAAGTCACAGTCCTCCTCTATGCCAAAGCTTCAGACGGAACAGACCGGACTGGAAAACAGTCAACGCCATAATGGCCGAAGCAAATATCCTGTAGACATGGAAACACCTTTATGAAGCCATTCGCAACGATGTACCGTTCCCGATTACCATCGAAGAAGCAGCGGAAGTCGTACGCGTAACTAAAAATGGTGAAAAAAGACACTGAAATCGAACAGAAGTAACTCTTCGAATTAATCATTTATACCATTATGCGATGCTGGCTTTATCAAAAGGCCGGCATCGCTTCATTTATCCATGCAGCAGGAAATTGTTGATTTCCTGCTGACGATACTTTCTTGGGGATATTTCTTCATTGCGTTTAAACGCTCGCGAAAATGTAAACTGATCTTTGAACCCAAGTTTCTCGCTAATCTCACGGATTGAAAAATCGCTATGTGACAGCAATTCTTTTGATCGCGTCAAACGAAATTCAAGCACTAGCTGCGCCGGAGGCTGATTCAAATGCTCATTACACATCCGGTTGAGCAATGCCGGACTCATCGCCAGCTTACGTGAAAGCTCATTCAGCCCTAAGGCATGCGACAGATTCTCTGACAAAACCCGGTAAAACCGTGAAACAAAATCGTCACCGGTGCCACTGCTCCGAAACTCCGGCGAATAGTAACTTTCCGGAATAATCTCAACCAAACGCCAGAATGCTTCATGCAGAAGGATATGCGCCAGTTGAGAAGCCCCGATTCTGCGGCTTTCCATCGCTTCCGCGGCCTCATGAAACAACTCAAGAATCTCCTGTGCGGAATCCTGAAACAACGGCTCTATTTCATTGTTATGACGGTTCAACAACCTGACGGATTTAGCCGAATCGGAGTCGTGAACCGGGCGAATATTGAAACTAAGAGAATAATATTTTAATCCGGGTTTTACCTCGTCACGGTGCAAATCTCCCGGTGAAATCAACAGCAGATCATCGGCTTTCAAAGTAAGTTTTCTGCCATTGAGCCGAGTCCGGTATTGTCCTTCCTCAACGTAGATCAGTTCATGGTCACTATGTCGGTGGCTGCCGTAATCAAAGTTCATCGTTCCGGCATTGTAGTCAAAACGTACAAATTCCGGATGCAGTTCCGATGATGGATTCAGGAAATGCGTATAACAAAATGTTTTTTGATCTTCTCTACGCGGACTCTGTTTCATATTTAATATTAATTTTGCTATATTTTATGTAATTTCAGCTATAGGAAACTAGATGATAAATTATCAGCATTGCTATATAATAATACTGCAGTCAAACATTTACAACTGGAGAAATATTACAATGAGCATCTATGAAGAACGTCTTTCACTGCTTGAAGAAGCACACGAAAAGCTGATTATCCAAAAGAACAGTCCGGTGCTTCCGGGTAACGGAATCTACACAAAATGGGAAAACCCAGTCGTTACCGCTGCCCATGCCCCGCTGTTTTGGCGCTACGATTTCAACCCGGAACACAATCCTTTCCTGATGGAACGTCAAGGCATTAACGCGGCACTGAATCCCGGCGCGATCTATCACAATGGTAAATACTGCCTGATGGTACGAGTCGAAGGAGCCGACCGGAAAAGTTTTTTTGCCGTAGCGGAAAGCGATAACGGTATTGATAATTTCAAATTCCGCGATTATCCAGTTACCATGCCGGAAACTGATCGTCCAGACGTAAATGTTTACGATATGCGGCTTACAGAACATGAAGACGGCTGGATTTATGGTGTATTTTGTTCTGAACGAAAAGATCCTGAAGCTCCGGCTTCTGACACTTCCGCCGCCGAGGCCCAGTGCGGCATCGCCAGGACCCGCGACCTGGAAACATGGGAACGCCTCGACGGCCTGAAAACTCCATCTCCGCAACAACGCAACTGTGTTCTGCATCCAGAATTTATCGACGGTAAATACGCATTCTATACCCGTCCGCAGGATGGCTTTATCGACTGCGGGAACGGCGGAGGTATCGGCTTCGGACTGGCGGAAGATATCTGCCACGCTGTGATTCCCGAGGAAAAGATTATCGATGAAAAACAATATCACACAATTAAGGAAGTCAAAAACGGTGCCGGTTGCGTACCGATCAAAACTCCGGAAGGCTATCTGCATATCACCCACGGTGTACGCAACTGCGCTGCCGGGCTGCGCTATGTAATTTACGCATTTATGACTGAACTTGAACGTCCATGGGTTCCGCTGTACACTCCCGGCGGTGCTTTAATTGTTCCAGAACAGGAAGAACGCATCGGCGATGTATCCAATGTGGTATTTACAAACGGAGCAATCGTACGCGGTAATGATGTCTACATCTATTATGCCTCAAGCGACACCCGCTGCCATGTGGCAACTTCTACTATCGAGCAGCTGGTGGACTACTGTAAAAACACTCCGGCGGACCCATTGACCAGCGCAGGATGCGTAAAACTGCGTTGTGAACTGATCAAATCAAACCTTAGCAGATAAAGTATTAATGGAACGTGCCTGTTTATCGGGCACGTTTATGCTTTTTGCAGGAAAGTGATGGTAAAGGACAAATGATTGCTGTCCGGAACCTTTGCTTCTACATGACCACCGTTGCGCTCAATAAGATTTTTGGCAACGGAAAAAGACAACCCCGAACCGACATTAGCTGCAGGCATTGCAAACGGTTCGAAAATAAATTCCTCGATATCCGGCGGCAGAGAAATATCAGATTCAATCGAAATAGTGAAAGTGGGGTTCTCTTCTTCATCACTTTCGTTTGAAAAATTGAATTTCGCATATTCCAGCGCGGCATCAAGAGTTTCCTGAACCACTAACTGAAGAAATTCGAAAATCAGGTTGGAATCGAAATATATGTCCACATCGTCAGAAACATTATTACAAAATTCCGTATTGGCTCGACTCTGTTGTTCGCGAGTATTTTCAATAAAACTGTCTATAACAGTTTTAAGGTTGATCTTATCCGCGTTGGCTTCTCCACTGGTTTCAGGATGCTGATGCCCGGAAAGCACCAGAAACTGGGTTGAGAGCAACTGAATTTTTTCCAAACTCTTTTTAAGATCATTAAAAGCCGCACTGGCTGTATCATCCAGCTTATTTTCCAATATCAGCTTAATCAGGTCAATATTGCCAAACGCGCTGCATAGCATATTATTGATATTGTGAGAGATTCCGCCGGCAATACGCGAAATCGCGGAATTACGCTTTTCCTGCATGGCTATCTGCATCATCTTGTCTTTCTGCTGCATGAGCCTGCGGTTTTCAATATTGGTTCTCACCCGGGCGATAAGTTCACGGTGATTGAAAGGTTTGGTTACAAAATCCACCGCTCCGGCTTCAAAAGCCTTAAGTTTATCCTGAATATCATTTAACGCAGTAATAAAAATGATCGGAATATTGGTAGTTTTAGGATCATCTTTGAGCACGGCGGCAACATCATATCCATCAAGCCCCGGCATCATAATATCGAGTAGAATCAACTCGGGTTGAACTTTATTAATCAGTTCAATTCCTTCCAGCCCTTCCGAAGCAGTATGAATTTCATAATTAGGCTGTTTAAAAGCCATTTTGATGAAATCACGATTCAGTTCGGAGTCATCGACCAGAACTACTTTTGCAGATGGTTTGAAATACTGCGTGTCATTATTTTTATGATCTGCCATTACTAACCCGGATCTAATTAGAGTAACATTGACTTTTCATCCGACAAATTACTATAACGTAATGATCGACCACAGTCAAAAAAAAATTATTAAATATCCGCAAATTTAATATATATTGCCCAAATTCTATTATGATTAATATGTAAATTTCACCATTCCTTATTTTTTCACCATATAATTATGTAAGCCCGGAAAGGACGTAAACTGTTCAACAAAATTATATTAAAACGAAAAACAAAACATACAATTTAAACATTAGCCTAAAAACAAAGAGACCAACATGTAAAAAGTTTACTTGAATACTGGGGATATTATTCTATATTATTCTGTTAATTTAATCTGCGACATAATTGATTTGAGGACACGGAATGAAAAATATTTTGCAGACAGCTTCCGGCTTAATAGATTCTCAGGAAGAACATATTAGAGAAAATATAAATCGGGAAGGAAGTAGCGTCTCATTTTACAAGCGTTCTATACACAAAGCTGATGGTGCTATTGTATCTATGGGACGTGACCAGAATGAACGCTTTCTAATGGTTATCTCGGCCAAGGAAACCGGGCTTATTGCAGAATTTTCCGGAGAACAAATCGGCGATGGCGGTATTTACGCCAGAAAATGCCCTTTGAATCACCATAATGCGAAAGTCGTTAGAAAATATTTTCCATGGACGGTTCCAGTGCCTGTCGGAGATAAACCTCTGACGGTTGGACTGGGTGATCGTATCGGCCTGGCCACTCTCGGTCATGTTGCAGCGGTAAACGGCTACAATATTACTCCGGTTCTTGCACAGCAGTCCGTCAGGGAACTGCAAATGACCGGCAGAACTTTTTTTGACGTGATTGATGACGTTACTTTCCAGGTTTTTGAAGCGGGCTATCAATCCGGTTACGGAGCTGATGCCGATCATTTGAAAACCATCGGAGATATCGATACCGCGTCAGCCGCAGGAATGACTTTCTTTACAATCGATATTTCAGACCGCATCCATCAGGAAGCCCTGAAATATGATGAGGAAAAATTAAACAAAGCCTTCAAAAAACTGCCGGAAGAAATACAGAAGAAAATAGAAGCTGAATACTTCGATAAGGAATTCTCTGCTGGTGGGAAAAATATCAGTTTCGATGTACATACCGCAAAATTATGCGCAGTACTTTATCACACCGCTATTGATTTCGGCATAGAAGCCGCTAATCATCTCCGTGAAGTTAAGGACGGACCTTATGACCTCGAAATATGTTTTGATGAAATAGATTTCGCGACTCCGCCGGAACATCATTTTTTCATCGCATCAGAATTAATATCAAACAATGTTAGATTTACTTCTATTGCACCATGTTTCAGTCAGGACTTTGAACAAGCTATTGCCTACAAAGGAAATTCAAAGGAATTTGGAAAAATATTCGCGATTCATTTCGAGATAGCCGAACATTTCCAGTGCAAGCTTTCGGTTCATTCCGGCAGTGGAAAAGTAGCTCTATTTGAAATGCTCACTAAAATAACCGGTGGTAAATTCCATATCAAATTATCTGGTACCAGTTGGCTGGAAGCCGTAAAACTTATTGCGGCAAAAGATCCGGTGTTATTTAAAATCATCTATAATTGCGCAAGAAGCAATGTTGACCGTTTAAAACAGATTTACCATGTTTCACCGGATATTGATTCGATTCCGGAAATAGACAATATGTATGATGATCAGCTGGCCAGTCTTTTTGACATTCCTTCTGTTAAGCAGATGTTGTATGTTGGCTTCGGCGCGATTCTTAAAGATAAGACGATTCAGCCTCTGCTGATTGCAGCCTTGCACAAGCACGAAAAAGAATATGTAGAATTACTGAAAGACCTCTATCAGGAAAATCTGGCTGTTCTTGGCGTAACCAACTGTTAAATTCGTACATCGGATAAAATAATACTATATTTATAAAGCCCGACCGAAAACCGGCCGGGCTTTTTTCTTGCTGTTTTTCAGCCGTTATTTCTTATATAAATAACGGTTATTTACCCGTCATTTACATGATTTGAGCAGAAAATAATGACGATTCATTTTTCTATAAACGATTACGAATATTTTCTAATAAAATAAAAAACATCGCAAAGATTTTCTGTTTTTATCCGTCATTTATTATATAATGAAACAAACACAACCTAGAAACTTTAATGCTAATGAAATCTAATAAATTGATAAAGTATTGCACCATCATATGTTTTTTGATTTTTGCTTCTGCAGGATTTTGTACCACAAAAATAGCTTTAGTATCGGATTCCCCCAAACTCCAGCATCTGGCGGATCTGGTTCTGGCAGCCGTGTCCGATGATAACAGAATAGAATTTCTTGAACGAACACAAATTGAAAATGTTCTCAAAGAACGTAAACTTGCGGCAGAAAAAATTACCAGTACAAATTTGCCCGCACTCGGAAATATATTGCAAGCTGACCTCTTTGCGATCATTCACGCCAAATCTTCGCCAAAAGGAAAAGATATTTCCGCATCCGGTTTGATTGTCTACGATGCGAAAAGCGGATTTCGACTTGCCAATGTTAACCTATCTGAAAAAGATACTGTCAGAGAAATAGCGGAACGACTTCGTCGGGCAATTGATCTTCATTTAAACCCCAATAAACAAATCTGGTTGTCTGTTGCCGCTATACGCGATGCCGGAGTTCCAAACCGTCTTAAGTATAGGATGGCCCATATCGCGGCAGAAATTGAACGCCGTCTTAGCGGCATTCCGGGAGTGATCATGCTGGAGCGTGATTACCTTGAAAACGTCAACACGGAACGCAAATTGACCGGTAAGATCTTTAAACTAGCACCGTCAGCCCGTTTGGTAAGACTTGAATTTACTCCAGGCAATTCAGCGGAGATCGTCAATTTACAATTACGAATTACCAATGCCGCCGGAAATGAGTTATTCAGCTTAGATCAGCCAGACTGCCTGAAAAACGTCAGAAATAATATGATGCGAATCATGAAGGAAATATCCCATTATTTAAATATATCCGAACGTGAACTTTGCTCTGCTAAACAGGAAGCAAAACGATTTTTTGCGGAATACGAGTTTCTGCGCCGTCAGGGCAACTACGAAGCCGCCCGCCGCCGCCTCAACTCCGCCATCGCCCTCGACCCAGAGAACTATAAATATCGCATAAAAGAACTTATGCTTAATGCAATAATACCGGGAAACATTGACCAGAAAATAACATATATGAATAAAAATCTTGAGTTGTGCCTGGAAATAAACCATGATTTTCCTGAACATGGAAATTGCCTGGACTCGGGAGTCATTCGTAATTTTTTTAAATGGCCTGATTGTTCCATTATCTCACTGGAAAACATGAAAAAACTTGCAAAATTCGCGGATCAGTTACGAGTCCATAGCGAGAAAGAGTTTTGCCGGTTCAATAATTTCAATCCCGACACTCCTGTTGAAAATAAAGAAGACATCAAATTAGCCAACATGTATTATCAAACCATGATTCCTTTTGAGCTCTACTGGGATTTTGATAAATGGCTGGGTTCTTTATCAAAATTGTCCCTTCAACTATTGAAAAAAAGTATCGATTTTTATAACCGACATCCTCAGGCAATAGAGATGATTCAAGGAAAACGTCAGACACAGCCAACAGATATAGTTCTATTAAGTTGCTTGATCAATACAGGAAATATAAAGTCGAAAGAGCAGACAATTCTGCTAAAAAGAATTGCTTTATCCAAAAAACGTCTTAGCGATTTATCGAAAAGACACTATAAAAACAATATGAGCGATCTGTTTTATTTGAATGATTGGATGAATTTATTTGTATCAATAGACAATCGATTTCTTGGCAATAGAAAGATTTCTTGCGATAAAGCAGTCAAAAGATTTCTTATAAACAGTGGTGAATATATAAAATTAGCGAAAACCCATCCCGTTCCCAAAATCAGAAAACAGGCTTATCAACTGGAATTATGGAAGAAAACGGAGGAAAGTAATTTTGATGAAAATGAATTTAATAAGAACATGCGTAATTACTGTGACCAGATGAACTCTATTTCCCCAGAAGGACTAAAACGCAACAGTTTTATATCCCACTCTTTGGCTTTATGGGACGCCTGTGCAGCTCAAAACAAACATTCAAAACTGTACTGGATTGCAAAGAAGATCGTAGCTGGTTATTGCAACCGTCAGAACAAGTCACCGGAAAAAGCAATCCTGGAAAAAGTAACCAAATGCAAAGATGTAAAAAAACGCCTCAACATGGTCATAAAATCAGCCGCCGGCATACTGGATTACTATTCAGACAATCGCAAGGCTATCTCGGATTTTAAAACAGCCTATAACTATCTTGACCGGGATGTCGAAAAAACTTATAATAACTGGTTATTGAAAAAGGCTCTTGCGGCCTTAAGTCCAACTCTTCAAATCTCCAGGCTCTATGACCTGAATCATAAAAATTTAATCACAATCAACCAAAAACAGACTCATTATAAAATCAAAAAAGCCAAATTCCATGATGGCAGAATCTATCTGCTGTTAACTACCTGGGAAAAAAATGCTGCCGTTGGTGAATTTGATTTAACCACCAATAAACTGAATATCCTTTCTGCATGGACCTCTAAACCGGAAGGAAAAAGAAATGATATACAAGCATGGACCACCGATGGAAAATATGCTGCCGTTTGCAATCGGACAAGCATCCGAATATTGAAGCTGGATGGTTCAAAAGAGTGTATTATCCGCGATCTTCCGGCAGAAAGCGTAATGTCTACAACTATTATGGATGACAGGATTTATACATTCATAGGCCGTCATTATTATTCTATTCGTCGTGGGCGTCCCGCCGAAACAATATTGTTTTCGTGTCAACTTGACGGCAATGACCGTAAAGTTCATATGTCTACCCTAAATGAAAAAAAGCGTTATGAAATTGAAAACAAACCATTTACCGTCAATGCCATGATCGCAGATCCCTTCCGTAAACGATTGGTGTTTGTTAGTAAACCCGGGTTTTCCGGTCCCAGGTCATGGGGGGAGCCATATCAAGGTCTCTTCGAATATTATATTGACTCCGGCAAATTGGATAAACTGATAAATTGCGAAATCAGGGGATTTTCTATTGTAGGAAATCAGATATTTATGAAATGTAATTTTGGGCGTAAGAAAAGAGCAAAATTTCTTTTATACGACATAAACTCTGAAAAAAAGATTTCTGCATTTGAATTATCCGGTTCCGCAAAATTCTCTCCATTTTATGTCTATGGCTGTGATTATGCTCAACAAGGCCAACTTTGGTTCTATAACGGAAGCTTTATTGATTATATTTCAGGCCCAGATTCGAAACGATATCCGGTCCTCCTTTCGAAATATTCCTCCCCTAAAAGTACTTTTCCTGACTCAGATGGCAAATCTGTAATTATTATAACTGACAACGAAATCTACAAAGTTACTCCGAAATAAACATTATATGGCATTTGGAATTTTGTAATTCGAAATTTTTTTTGATTTTTCTGCGAAATATAGCTTTGCTCATATTGTGTTTTCGTTTTTCGTTATTTATATTAATTATAGATACGAACTTCGCACAAAACAAAGAGATATATTATGAAAATCGGTTTAGCAAAAGAAATCAAGGCGGAAGAATACCGCGTGGGACTTACTCCAGACAGCGTGGCAGAATATGTCACGCACGGACATAAGGTAATGGTGGAAAGCGGTGCCGGACTGGGGTCCGGTTTCAGCAATGAAGCTTATGAAAAGGCAGGGGCGGTTGTCGAAGCCGACCGTCAGAAACTGTTTGACGCCGCGGAAATGATCATTAAGGTCAAAGAACCCCTGGAACCGGAATATACTCTGTTTCATGAGGGGCAGATTTTATATACTTATCTGCATCTTGCCGCTGACAAACCACAGACGGAAGCCCTGCTGGCGAAAAAAGTGATCGCCGTAGGCTATGAAACGGTGACAGAAGCCGACGGCGGTCTGCCGCTGCTGGCCCCGATGTCGCAGATTGCCGGACGTATGGCGGTACAGGAGGGCGCGAAATATCTTGAACGTCCGTTCGGCGGCTGCGGCATCCTGCTGGGCGGAGTACCGGGCGTACGTAAAGGCAAAGTGGTCATTATCGGCGCCGGAGAAGTCGGCTCGAATGCCTGTCGTATTGCTGCCGGAATGGGTGCGGACGTCACGATTCTGGATATTTCCACCAAACGTCTTGAAGTAATTGAAAACATTTTCGGCAACACCGTAAGTACGCTTTATTCGTCGCCCGCCAATCTCAGGTCGGCTTTGCGCGAAGCGGATCTGGTGATCGGCGCGGTTCTGATTCCCGGCGCGACCACTCCCCGGCTGGTCCGCCGGGAAGACCTTGCGTTGATGAAACCCGGCACGGTCATGGTGGACGTGGCGATCGACCAGGGCGGCTGCTTTGAAACGTCACACGTAACCTATCATTCCGACCCAGTGTATGCGGTTGACGGCATTATCCATTACTGCGTAGGCAACATGCCGGGAGCGGTGGCTTTATCCTCGACCATGGCCCTGACCAATGCCACTACCAGGTACGGACTGCTGATCGCGGACCATGGCGTTTCCGCGATTTTAACCAATGATTCTTTGCGCAGCGGCTTGAATTGTTACCTTGGAAGGCTTACTAATAAGGCAGTAGCCGAAGCCCATGGTATGAAATTCGAGGAACCGGATGGACAAACTGGATAAAAAGATCATCGCCCTGCTGTCAGACGACGGCAGGGTAAGCAATAACGAAATAGCCCGGATACTTGAGGTATCCGAAGGCACCATACGCAACCGGATCAGGCGAATGACCGAGGAAGGAACATTAAAGGTTTCCGGTCTGGTTTCGCCGGAAGCCATTGAAGACAAGGAACTGGTTCTGCTGGGCGTGAAAGTGGCGGTCAGCCGCGATCTGTCGGCAATCGCGGAAAAGATATCACAACTTCCGGAAGTCCAGGCCGTATCAATCACAACAGGACGCTACGATATTGTTATTGAAGCTCTGCTGAAATTAAAACACGGTCCGATCGACTTTCTCGGCAATTCTCTTGCCTCCATTGAAGGAATTGTTTCAACTGAAACATTCATGGTTATGAAAAGCTACAACAAATGGATTCGTGCGGCAAACACCAACTCCTGTGCCAATTCATAAATGAGTCAGATGTTGAACTATTTCAAAACTTTCTGCTCAGACTCTATTAAGCCTTTTCTGACCAGCAAAACCTGTGGATCATTATGCCCTTGAATTGTTCGAGTACCGACCATAAATTGGTCATATGGAGATTCTGACATATCCTGATGATTAAAATGCTTATATTGCATAACCACATAATCAGCATTCTTAAGCCGCTCATGAACGTCATTCCAGTCATACGCAAAATCATAGTCCCTCTGAAGAAAGTACACCACCTCGGAATTGAGGTTTAGGAGATACAGAATCTTTTTATTCTCAGGAACAATCTCCATTGCTTTCCGACAAAAATATTTTGTTGTGTTATATCGATCAATAACTTCTTGAACGATCTGAAAATATAGAACCATAGCCAATAACAAACCAGGCAAAAACCAGCTTATGGCCTTAAGAAACTTTCCATCTGCCAGCAACCGGCAAATAAAAAACATTATAACAATAACAATGATGAGAAAAACCGAAAAGATAATAAAATGATGGTTTATCAGGTTGGACGCTTCCATCATACCAAGTCCATCTTTCACACTCAAATGCGGAAAATCATTTCCAGTCGCACGTTTTCCCAGCTTATAAAGCAATCCAGCCCTGATAACAACACCAATGCCAACGCAAACCGCAACAACTGCGCCCCATCCATAAATCCATTTGTTGTGAAGTTTATATTTGATATCTTCCAGCAGTACCAGATAGCGCGAAATAATTATCGCTGCGGCTGGATACAGCGGCAAAATATAATCGCCCCGTTTTACAGCAGCAATTGTAAAAAACACAAAACCGGTCAGGAACCACAATGCCAAAAACCAGGTTTCCTGCCGCAGATGTTTATATTTTTTTCTAAATTGAAAAAGCAGAAAAGGAACTGCAATGGACCAAGGCAGTGCCCCGGCGAAGAATTTTCCAAAATAATAATACAAAGGCTGATGTATACCATCTTTATATTCAGAACCACCGGTAAATCGCAGGATGTTATGTTGAATGAGAAAATCCCAGGCAAAACCACCATGGGTTATAATACTTTCGTAAATATACCATGGAGCGGAAATCGATATAACAATAATGACGCCACTGATGGGTTTAAGGTCCCACCAGAGTTTCCATTTACGAAAAATACAGCCGTAACAGAAAATCAGAAAGCCAGCCATAACAACCCCAACTGGACCTTTCACCATAACCGAAAGCCCCAGTGTAACATAGAACAGGTAAAGCCACCATGTTGGCCTGTTTTTCTCCCAGAATCCCCGGTACAAACAAAGCATGGCAAACATATAAAACGCGGTCAAAACAATATCAATTCGGGCTGTACGCCCGAGATTGACGAAAGTCATCATAGTGCACAGCAAATAACCGGCGAGAAATCCTGTTTTAGTTCCATAAATCTTTTTCCCCAGCCAAACGGTCATCAAAATCGTAAGAATAGCGGAAATCGCCGATGGAAACCTTACCGAAAATTCGTTGACTCCGAAAATCATCCCGCAAATTGAATATAGCCAATAGCAAAAAATCGGCTTCTCAGTGGTAAGTGCTCCTTTATAGTGCATCGTGGTCCAATCGCCAGTTGCAAGCATGTTTCTGGCAATTACGGCAGCTCGACCTTCCTGAGCTGAAAACAAGCCTTCACTTTGAAGATTAACAAAAAATACAATCACAGCAAAAACGGTAAGAAAAATCCACTGTCCCCGCTCTGTCAACCAAAAATTCTTAAAGGATTCTTTATTCATGAAAAACATACCTCTCCGACTACATTAACGCCGAACTAAAATAGCGTTCTACACGATCAGGGAGAACAGTGAGAATATTACCTTCGATATTTTTAGCAAGCTTTCTGGCGGCCCACACATTTGCCCCGGAAGAAATCCCCACCATTGCACCAAATTTACAACCAAGTTCACGGGTTGTCGCAATTGCATCTTCATCGGTAACCTCAATAACCTCATCAACCAGTGATACATCAAGAATATCCGGAACAAAGCCATCGCCAATGCCCTGAATCTGATGAAGTCCGGGTTCATGACCAAGCAAGGCCGAAACATTTTTGGGTTCAACCGCAACGATTTTAACATCGCCTTTATGCTTTTTCAGGAAACTGGCGACTCCCTGCAAGGTTCCTCCGCTACCAATTCCTGCCACAAAACAAGCGACATTACCACCAGTCTGACGCCACATTTCCCTGGCAGTTCCTTCGTAATGCGCCCTGGGATTATCTGGATTCGTAAATTGATGCAGCGTAATGGCATTAGGGTCATTCGACACAATCTCTTCGACCTTTGCAATTGCAGCAGGAAGGCTTCCTTTTGCAGGCGTAAGAACCAGTTCAGCGCCAAGACTGCGAATCAGTCTCTTACGTTCCTCACTCATATTTTCCGGCATGACAATAATGACTTTCAAGCCTTTCAGCCTGCCGCACAATGCGATACCGATACCGGTATTACCAGAAGTCGGCTCTACCAGAACAGTATTTTTCGTGATTTTTCCCGCAAGCTCAGCACCTTCAATCATAGCAAGGGCCACACGATCCTTAATACTGCCGCCCGGATTAAGAAATTCGGCTTTCGCGTAAATACTTTCTCCACGCAACTGTAGTAAAGGAGTATTCCCCACCAGATCCAGAATATTATCAGTTACCAGCATTATTTCCCTGTATATGAAGTTCCATCTCAAATTCGAATACTTTAGCACAAAAAAAATAATTTTCTGTTTCTATTCCGAAATTTTGCAGGAAAAATGCTTGTAAGTATTTAGAGATTAAGGGACCCCCTCCAAGAGGGCCCCTTAACTTTTGTATTTTCAATGTCTTTGTATTACCCTGAATCAGAATATTTTCAGGTCATCAATATCCGGAAGAGGTGAGAACGGAACCGACGGCAGAGTCTGATACCAGAACGCCACGGACGCAATATCGTCCTGAAGCGGAAGATAACAGCCATTGTCCTTCCAGCCAAGAGCCTGAATCGTCACTTTCAGATCCTCCTCAAAACGAATCGGGTCGGTCACGTGCCATCGGTACATACTGAAACGCTGGTTCGCGGAATAAAGTCCGTCAGGACGTACTACATGCGGAACACCGCAGTAGGGCGTACAATATTCCTGATAACGTTTTTCCGCCCGGTTTTCAAAGTTGTATGAACCGCAGAAATAATCCTCGGTTCCTGTTCCGCAAATAGTCGGGAAACCGGTAGAGCCGCCGAGCTCTTTGCCTCCACTAAGCTCAGGATCAGTATCGCCGTCCATATAGAATTTGATTTCTCCTTCGCCCCACCAGCCATTATTGTTTAGCTGCCAGGCCAAATAAGTTCCGACATAGTGTCCTTTCCCTTGGACATTATCAATAATGGTATAAACGTCTCCCTTTTTCAAGGGATTCGAACGGCGGAATGACGCATGAAAATAGGCCGCATCAGCCGGAACATCATTCAATGCGTAATCAATCTGGTAAAATATTGTCTTGTCAGCCTCCGGCTCCAGGTTTTCCATAGTAATCTTAATGCGTTTACGAAACGGCATCGGCCAATAGCAGTTAAATGCACTGCCGGGATTTACGCAGACCATCTGTGAATTTAACAATATCGGCTGGTTGCTATTAACATACGCTGATGCAAAAAAGTCACTTATAGGACATTCCACCGAAGGATGCTCCTGGTCATCGTAGTAAATCCGGAGTATTGTAGTACGAAAATTGCCGGTAGGCGTCATCCAGATATGCTGGATACAACCGGGACCGGTAATATCAGCCAACGTTACCATTTCAGCTGCCTTTAGCTGAAAGCAGGGTTTTACCTTCCAACCTTGTCCAAGCTCTCGGGCCGAGCCGAGAGGTTTTCCATTTTCGTCAAGTCCCGGAATTTCACGCCCGCCGCCGGATTTCTCCCCGGTAGGATTTTCGGCACAAATTGAACGGGTTTTGGCGTCTGACAGGAGAGACATGGTTGACATGTCACATTGGAGTCCATTAAATCTGCTCATTTCCATAATTCCTAATTTTTTTGTACTATTAGATGAGAAACAATGATATTATAATTGAATTTATGTAATAAATGAATAGATTATCTTATTATAAATATGCACTATTACATGGAAAGAAAAATGCTGCGATACCTGTGTCATATGCCGAAACAAGAACCGTACTCGTTTCGAATTGATGGAGTCGGGCTACATGAGCCCATGCCGCCAAGTATTGTTAACCGCCCGAAAGGAACAGACGATTACCTGCTGATGTACTTCCATACCCCAGTCCGGCTGAAAGTTAACGGTAAAGAATCAATGCATCCGGCAAACACATTAATGCTGTGGACACCATCGGACGGGCATTATTATGGAAATCCGGAAAAAGAATATCTGCATTCATGGATTCATTTTTTAGGCAGAGACATCCCCATAATGCTAAAATCGGCAGGAATTATTCCCGGACACATCTCGTTCCACGAGACCTCTTTATTTGAGTCATACATCCAACAACTTTACAATGAACGGGTTTTGCAACCGGATCCCAACCCGACAATTTTGAAAAACCTGCTGCATAATTTATTCATTGAAATTGCAAGAAAATCTATATCGACACCACTTCCATCAATACCGGAAGGAGTGTTGAAAGCCAAACAATATATCGATATTAATTATACACATTCGATTAAGCTGGATAAGCTGGCAAAAATGGCTTCGTATTCGATACCGCATTTTTCCGCGGAATTCAAGAAACACTTTCATATTTCCCCCATTGACTATGCTATTCAATTGAAGCTCGAGCACGCCTGCTATCTTTTGAAAGATCGTAACTTAAACATTGCGGACATTGCTGAACGCCTGGGATACAACGATATGTTTTATTTCTCACGACAATTCAAAAAGTATTTTAAAACAAGCCCGAATAACTTCCGGAAAAACATTCATTGATCCTTACGACGAATAGCGTTAGCTCCCCTTTAAGCACTGCACATTACATAATCGGAAACATATAGGATATGCCAGGTAGATACATCCGTTCAGCCTCTTTCTGCACCAGAATGTGGTAATCGTGTGGTAATCACGATAAAATTTACTGTATTCTATTGACTTATTGAAAAGTTCATATTATAATATTTAGTAATCAATGATTACTAATCATTAAAACCAACAAAAAAGACGTAAGAAATGAATCAGAGAGAAATAGCAACAGCACTGGGCGTCTCGCAAACATCCGTGTCACTGGTATTAAATAATCCGCAGACGAAAAAACTATCTGCAGATAAGCGTAACAAAATACTACGCTTTCTTGAGAAGCATGATTATTTTGCTCAAGCAGGGAACGGAAAAACCAGAAATATTGCTTATCTATTTCCCGAACAACCAGCAGGGGGATCTCATCAGCGTTTCTATGACCGTTTTATTATGGGAATTGAAGCAGAAGCCTCACAAGTCGGCTACAATGTTATTGTTGAAAGATATAAAAAGAACAATACTTTGATTCTACCTCAAAAGAAAATCGATGGAGTAATTCTTGAAGGCGCGATAAATATTGAGAATCTACGATCAATTGCAGAAAAAACCCCAACCGTTCTACTCAACAACTCAGTATGCGAACCGATATGCGATATGGTATATCCTGATAATTGTGGCGGCATAGAGCTTGCATTAAGCTATCTAATTAATCGCGGCCATAGTAAAATCGCATATTTTGCCGCTACGATAAATAACACTTATTTTATAAATAATTTTTACCGCCGTATCGAAACATTCAAAAGTATGGTCAGTGCCTTAAACCTTGTTCAGAACAATGATTATATTCAGCTTCCTGAATTAACCAAGGCAACCCTTGAAGAAACCGATCTTAAAATTTCTGAAACCTTGAAGTTGTGGAAACAAATGAAAGAACCTCCGACAGCGGTTTTATGCTATAACGACCTATATGGACTGCAGATGATTCGCCAGGCTAATATTCTGGGAATAAAAGTTCCTCAGGAATTAAGTATCATAGGAATGGATAATATTCCTGGCGGAGAATTATCATTTCCAAGCCTGACAACCATTGACCACAATGCCGAAGAGATGGGTCGCCTGAGTGTCGAAACCCTAATCCAGAGAATTGACCATCCGGAACGAGTATTTCATAAGATCAGCAGCAATGCCTGTCTGGTATGCAGAGAAAGTGTAGTTGATTTAAATAAATAATATAATGTAGAGATTGTAATCAAAAAAAGGATGAAACAAAAATGAAAAATAGACAAAAACAATCTTTTACTCTCATTGAGCTCCTTATCGTAATAGCCATCATTGCTATTCTGGCATCAATGTTACTTCCCGCACTAAGCAAATCGCGGGAATATGCAAAATCGATCAAATGTATAAATCAAATGAAACAGCAGGGTGTAGCCTTTTCAATGTACCTGGGAGATTTCGACGACATGTTCATGACGGCAGCGGCCCCTCCGTGGAATGAACTGTTGATTGACTATAAGTATCTCAATACCATGAATATGTTTAACTGCCCGGCATTTAAAGGAGAGCTATGCAATTCCAATCCTTATATTTCACATTATGCGATAAATCATTATGGCCTTACCACAAAATATCTTGACACTGGAACCGCAAAGGCAGGTAAAATCAAAAAACCATCTGAAACAGTAATGACGATCGATTCCAGACGCCCAAGAACTGACTATGTGTGGGGCTCTTATATTATAAATGGTGGCGAATCGTCTGGAACAAGTTCATATGGCAATCCTGATCCTCGACATAATTTCGGATTCAACGTGCTTATGGTTGATACCCATGTTGAATCAATGAAGACCAAAACCATTGCTAATGCATATTCGGCAGCTTTCCTCGGCAGCTGGCTATATTCCTACTCAATGTGGGATCGCAGATAGAAAATAATTTAAACTAACCTAAAAATAACAACATAGACAGTAACCATACTATACCTTTTAGTATGGTTCTCTAAACACGGGTAAATTATCATGATTCTTAGATCAAAAGTAGTATTTTATTGTCTGATTTTAATGTTCGCACTTTACGGAGGATATGCATCTTCGGCTGAACTACAGCCAGGCAAATTTAATATGAAAGCCAATGAAGAAAAAACAATTCCTCTGGATGATTCCATATATAATGTGCAACAGGTATACCTGAGCTTTTCCGCTAGAGTTAATACTCAGAAACGCTATGGGAGCGGATCTGCAGCAGCTTTAGTCATTAAGATAAATAACGTCCCTGTCACCGCAGATAAGCTTGAAAACAAGCGAAAATACTATATTTTCAATAGAGTCAGCAAAGTTAACTGGTACACCGGAAATAAAGGTTGGGGCATCACCTATTATCCCTGGGAAAAGGCGCATACTGTTCCTGGAGGACAAGTTCACAAATATGTGTTCAACATAAAGGACCTTCTCAAGAAAAGTGACAATAAGCTTACCTTTATCGATACGCTTGATGCAGTACATAATGCATTCGTTGAAATCAAAGACCTGTGTATTCTGACGGACAACTCGTTTCCTCGCAGTCCACTGATTTCGAAAGGCGTCGATCAATCTCAAAGTCATGGTCTGCAACGCTTTCGCAAACTGGCAACCGGGTATCATGAAGGAGTAAATGTCAAGTTGTCTACTGAGATCGACTTTCGCTCCGGAACCATTGCCAATGTTAGTCCTCGTAAAAACTTTTCCCAGAACTATAAACTGTCTGTCGATAAATTCGGCAAAATACAAGTGGAAGTAAATAGCGATAAATATAAAGTTGTTTCGTTTTTCAGAACTCCCGGGGACGGCTGGAGCAGCATTGGGAAAAAGAACAGCGCCTCCGGTTGGAGTAAATACCAGGTAAAGGACAATAAAATCATTTGTGAGAACAGCAAACTTGCCATGACCAGAACTCTGGTAAAAACCGGTTCTCATATTACTGTAAAAGATTCATTTACAAACAAATCCGCCGCCAATTTGCCAGTAGTGGTAATGAATACCATTAATTTTAACGATCTAAAATCACTGGTTGAATTTCGAATCGCCGGACAAAAGCGTCAGAATTTCTACGCCTCTACGTCAACCATGGTATCCAGAGAATACGGGGATACTCCGACCGCTTATATTGGAAGAACAAAAAGCGGGATGGGAATACTGATTCAAGACGATGTATATCGCAACCAGTCGTCATATCTGGCCTGGGATACTACATTGGGAGTAGGTGATGATCTCTTTTATCTGCCCCCGGGAAAATCTTACACGATGGAATGGAAACTGTTCCCGGTCCAGCAGAAAGACTATTATCAGTTTGTAAATGCGGTAAGAAACGACTGGGGGTTTGATCGCGAAATTCCCGGACTGTTCGGATTTGTCCACCCTGCATCAAAAAAATACTACCTCTACAAATCCGCCCGATATAAGACACCAGAGCAGATTGCCGAATTCATCAGCGAAACCGGACTGAACGTACCCAGTACACTGGCATTTCTACCGAAAAAAGGGAAACCGTTCGGATTAACCGGAAATGAATCCGTCGCGCAATTCAGGGAAGGAACAAAGACCTTCCGGGAATGGTGTGAAAAAGCCAGAAAAGCAGGATGTAAGATCAAGGCGCTTCCATATCTTGATGTTCATCTCGTTAAACCATACTTTGACAAAAGCTTGAAAAATATTGACAAGAGACTTCCGGGGTCGCTGATTAAGGATTCCGAAGGTAAGTTTGTCCCCTACTGCACTGGCGAACAGTGGTTAGTTCTGCCGACATTAAACAATGCCTGTGGAAAGCACCTGATGGAGATATTGAAACTCCTGCTTGATGAACAGAAGTTTGACGGACTTTATCTTGATGAATGGGATCACTCCAGGTCTCGAGTCTCATTTAATCACTTTGATGGATATTCTGCCATTATAAATGAAAAAGCCGAACTCGTCAGGAAGATTGGATTTGTTCCGTTGTTGACAAAAAGCTTTCAGAAGAAATTTGTTGGAGAAGTAATCAAACGTGGTAAAATTGTATTTGCCAATCAGTTTGACTGCACTATGTCATCAGCAAAACTTCCAGTCACACATTTTGCAGAGCCACTTGGCTCATATGATTACAAACTTTTTGCTGCCCAGCTTACTGCAACTCCTCTATCGCTTCATGTAGCCAGAACGACCTCAGTCTGGAAAGATGTTAAAGAATTTCTGAAACGCGGAGTTCTTACCTGTTATTACTTCAAGTATTTCTTTGGCGACCATATCCTGAAAAAATGTTTCCCGATTACAGTTAAAGAAGTGTGGCCAGGGTGTGTTGTTGGTAAAAAGAAAATAGTTACAATGAACTCAGGGAAATATTCTTTTGATCGCAATAAACAACTGAAGGCTTATATCTACTCAGGAGAGAAAGCATTGCTTAGCAAAACCCTGAATTCTCAAAAACGCCAGGATGGTAATCAGGAAATTGTATTAAATCTAACTTCAGATCAGGTTGCAGTTATTGTAGAAAAATGAAAAGAGTAATATTATTTCATATTTGACATTTGACATCTGGTTATTTGTGATGTATAATTCATTAAAACATACAAGTATGAAAGACAGGTTTGCAACATAAATGATTGAAGCATTATTAAAAACAGAACCCAAAAGGAAAAGACGTAAAACGGTCTCAGACCGTTTAAAAAATGACCTTATAAAAGCAATAGAAGCTGGAAATTTGGTACCTGGAGATATTATTCCTTCAGAAAATCTTCTGGCCGAAGAATATAAAATGAGTCGTTCATCGGTTCGCAGCGCTCTGGATGAACTGCAGAACTCGGGGTTGATTGAAAAACGTCCGGGCAAAGGTTCTTTTGTTTGCGATCAAAGAGAAAGCACGCAAAACAACTCCATTTTAACAATAGGGCTGGATATTGAACCCAAGCCGGACAGCAATGACTGGTATGGAGCACACATACTGCATGGGGTTGAAAATGCATGTAAGGACGATTGCTGTAGAATTGCTATTTTTCGTAAAAATAATCTGAACGGCCTAAAAAAGGGATTTTATGACGGAATTATTTTATCATCGCTGATGATTGACGATATGTCATTTGTAGAAGTCCTCCCGGAACTTGGTATTCAACCGGTCATAATGAACCGTATAATCGAGAATCCGCAGATCGCTTATGTTTCAGTTGATTATCGATATGAATCCATGCAGGCTGTAAAATATTTGCTTGAGAGCGGATATCGCAAAATAGGAATTATTTCGGCACAAATTCATGGACATATGGTCAATGAACTGAGACACAAAGGTTTTGCAGACGCGGAAAAAGAAACAGGAGTTAACTGTGTTCAAGAACAGTGCATTGTAAAATCATATCAGGATAACAGTTATTACATCAAGGCGATATATAATTTTCTAAAAAAGACTTCACTTGATGCTATTTATCTGCTTAATGGCTCATTGGCTCTTCCTCTTCTGACCGCGATGAAAAAACTTAATATAAAGTCGGAGTCCTGTCCATCAATTATTTGCTTTGACGATATTGGATATCTTCACTCAATATATGAATATCCTTTTTCATATGTGAAAATGCCTTTGCAGACAATGGGATATGATGCAACCAACTATCTCATAAACAGGTTGCGTAATGGAAATGATATACCGGTATTAAAAAAAGTTTATCGAGCTGAAATTATTACCGCAAAATAGCAAAGTATTTTATAACTATAATTTTTAACATATGAGGATAGAAATATGATAAACAAAAAAGAATTCACGCTTATCGAGCTCTTAGTTGTTATAGCAATTATTGCTATATTGGCCAGCCTTTTGCTCCCGGCATTGAATAATGCAAGAACCAGAGCAAAAATCATTAAATGCGTAAGCAATCTGAAACAAATCGGTCTTGCGACAAACTCCTATTCCGGCGATTTCAATGACTATCTAGCTCCATTTCCAAAATTTACCACCAACACCCATGACAGGAATAATTCAGCTATTCAACTAATGTCAGGTGGAGTTTTAACCTCTGTTAATATAGGAAAAATTGTGGAAATGAAGTATGTCCCGAATGTCAACATACTTTACTGTCCTATGGGAACCGGAAAATATGCTTTAGAAAATTATAATGCTACCGGATACAGCCGTGGTGGTTATAAAATGCGTCCGGTTAGAACGCTGTCTGCCGGGGAAACCAAAGTAATGAGAGCGGCTCAAAGCGGAGACAGCATGTATATCAAAGCTCAAAACATGTCTCAAAGGGCAATTTTAAGCGATTTATGCAATTATGCGATTACCACAGAATTCAATACCGCGTATGGAACGGAAAATACCAGACATGTTAAGAATGGAATCAACGTTCTATATGGTGACGGAAGTGTAATAACCGACACCAGTAAACTTTGGGTATTTCATTCTGACGGCGAATGGCCGTGGTGGACCATATTTGCCTCCAGTGTAGGCGGCTGGGACCGGAAACCTTTCTATTAAAAATAATTTCGAGTTAATTTCACGTTCTCAAATTAAATATCTAAAATTCTTTTCTTAATCCAGCCCTGTTCGATAACGGGCCGGAAGGAATCCCTAGTATAATTTTAAAGGAATATCATGAATTTCAAAAGATTTCGACATTACCTGCAAATACTGTTTATTCTGCTAAGCGGACAAATGATGGGTGCAGAGGTTAATTCCAATGCAAATATTTATACTCCTTTCAAGCACCATAAATATTATCAGGGAGAGAGGGAACAATTTGGCTACAATCCTCAATACTATCCTGGAATATTTTCTTTTGACGATTCAAACCGTCCATATGTTCGTACTCGTGACGGGATCATTCAGACTATTGATGAACATGGTAAATGGATCCAGTTTGATTTCAAACCTTTCATTAAAAATTCTTATCCGAATTGGAACGGTAGCCTTTTCGCCGGACCTTTCGCCGAAGAACGTATTGTTTTCGATAAAACGGGAGCCGCCTACATGTGTGCGACAATTTCCCGTAATACTCCGGCCGAAAAAAAAATACTGCTTTATTCCAAAAATCACTGTAAATCCTGGAACGTTTATTCTCTTCCCGGACAGTTTCGCGGCTGGTTCTCCAAGCTTGAAAATCTTTCTCCCGCATTGCGGACGAAAACGCCACCGTCGATTACACTGTTTAATGGAAATGCACTCTATGTACTGTTGCCCCAAAAGAATAAGTCCGGTTTAAGATTGCCGCCGCCAATTCTGGTCAGTCGTAACGCGATTCAGGTCCCGACTCATTCCGGAGGAGGAAATATCGCAGTTACAGCGGGAAATAAAACTTTCATCGTCTATGCCGGTAAAAAATCCTATGACAATCATGATGGAACGCCACAGTTTATTGTGGTTTACGACCACCTCTCACAAAAATGTTCCGAACCGGTATTTATGGGCTGCAACGGTTACGGAAAGCCTAACAGCCACAATCTTCCCGCTATTGAGGTTGACTCAAAAGGATATCTGCACGTTTTTCTGGGCTCGCATCATAATCCTTTTCAGTACATGCATTCACTCAGGCCGTATGACACCTCGGAATGGAGTAAACCGGTATCCCTGGGATATGACAAAACGAAAATGGGAGAAGGTTCCTATACCTACATTGGAGTTCTATGCGACCGCTTTGACAATCTTCATCTGACTGCCAGATGGGCCGGAAACGGTTATAAAAATCATTTGATATACATAAAGAAGGCGGCAAAGGGCGGATGGCAACAACAGAAGATACTGGTAGAACCTTTTAAGACTCTTTACAGTTGCTATTACCACAAAATGTCGCAGGATATATATGGACGTATCTTTGTAAGTTACTGCTATTACGGCAATGAACTGACCGCAAAACAATTGAAGGCATATCAAGCCCATTGGCCGGACCAGAAAATTAATCCACCCGAAAAACTTTCAGATTTCCCCAATGGGAAATGGATTAACGAGATCAAAAATCATGATCCGGTATGTATCGTGTCAAATGACTGCGGCAATTCTTTTCGACTGGCACTTACGCCGGATTTTGTTTGCGGAATTACAGAAAAACAGGTAAAAGTCCATGTAAAAACCAATACGATCGGAATGCCGATGGTTAATATTCCAGCGGGAAATTTTGTCATGGGCAGTTTGTATCCTGGCAGATATGATGAAAAACCTTTACGACCGGTAACGATTAGTAAAAAATTTCAAGTTGGCCAATATCCAGTCAGGGTCAAGGATTTCAAAGTATTTGTTGATGAGACGGGATATAAAACCGAATTTGAAAGGTCACAGCCGGAGCAACTTCATAACTGGTGCGGCGGAAAATTCGGACTGGGAGATTCTCGTTGTTGGAACAAACCAGGTTTTTCGCAGCTCCCTGATTGCCCTGTTGTTTTGATAACGGTAAATGATGCCATTGCTTTTTGCCAGTGGTTATCCCGTAAAGAAAAAGCGATATATCGGCTTCCGACCGAAGCAGAATGGGAATACGCCTGTCGGGCCGGGAGTTCCAGCGATTACTTTTTTGGTAATGATCCCAGAGCTCTCCCCCGTTACGGCTGGTATAAAGCCAACACGACAGGCACAAAGCCAACTGGTATGCTTCTGCCTAACGCCTGGAATTTATATGATACCTGCGGCAATGTATGGGAATATTGTGCCGATTATTACATCCCGCATTTTTCCGACATGCCTGTAACTGATCCATTACAAAACACGGTAAAGGATTCAGGAGTCTCAATCCGCGGCGGAAGCTGGATAGATGACTGGTACGGAAACCGCAATGGAAGTAATCTTCGTTCAGCCTCCAGATACCATTTAGTATATCCACTACTCCAATCCGACTGGATTGGCTTCAGGGTTGTTAAAGAAGTAAAAGAATAAGTAATAATAAAATATTAATTACTTTTCCATAATCAGCAAAAAATTGTAAAAATTCAAAATTCATCAGGAGAAAAGCAAGTGAAAGAAATCTGCTTATTAGCATTGTTAAGTATATTTCAGATATATACGGCATCCGTTGCACTGTCACAGGAAACAAAGAATGGGATCAGGGCAAAAGCACCAATCCGCCATCAGAAATATTTTCGTACAGAAAAAGAACTTTTCGGCTATAACCCTAAATTTACTCCAGGAACAGTCAATTTCGACCTGAAAAACCGTCCATATATCATTGCGGCAAAAGATAAACCGTTGATCCAGACCATGGATGAAAACAACCAATGGATCACGCTTGACTTCGGCAAAGATATAAAACGTAAATATCCCCAATGGAACGGTTACATAAGGACCGATCAGTTCGGCAGTTCAAGGATTACTTTTGATAAAGATGGAGACGCGTATTACTACGCCGCCACCGGGCGTTCAAACCTGAACAAAGCACTCTTACTGTATTCGAAAGACAACTGCCGCAACTGGCAGGTTTATGATTTGCCATATGTGGAATTCGGGCGTCTTGAAGTCAAAGATACGTTCAATCTTAAGGAAAACCCACCAGCAATATTGTTTTACGAAATCAGAAACCGTTCCAAAGGAGAATTTCGTCTGATCACTTTGGAAAAAACTGCGGATGGAAAACTTAAACTATCATCTCCAATCTTGATCACCAATGATTCATTGCTTTGTCCTTTACATTCCGGCGACGGTAACTTTTGTGTTTCGCATGGCGACAATATCTTTATTGTCTGGGCTACCAATAAGGATGATGGGAAAAAGGGAGTAAGGCATTTTGCCGCGGCTTACAACCGTAAAACGAAAAGCCTTTCAGCTCCATCGTATATCGGCCGCAGCAACGCATATATCAAAAATATTGATAACCACTGTCTGCCGGTAATTACAGTAGACAGCAAAGGATATCTTCATGTGGTCCTTGGAACTCATCATCATCCATCAAGTTACGCAAAATCTCTCAAACCGGATGATATAACCGCCTGGACAACTCCGGAAGAATTTGGCGTTCCCAAGAAAAGAGAACGAGGGGAAGGCTCATACACCTATCCCAGTATCAACTGCGACCTCAATGATAATATCAATGTCGTTTCCCGCTGGGCAGGCTACAGCTATTACTTCTGTCTGGTATATAATATGAGAAGCGCCGCCACCGGGAAATGGCTGCCGCAACATACCCTCGTTCAGCCTTTTCGCAATATGTATGGATGCTGGTATCATAGAGTTTCCATTGACCGAAAAGGAAGACTTTTCGTCTATTATATAAATTTTCTCAACCAGCTTGATAAAAAATCGCTTGAAACATATAACCGCAAATGGCCGGAAGATAAAGTCAATTTAAATCCGAAGAAATCAGGAGACTGGGATTATCATATTAAACCTCATTCCCCGGCAATTTTAATGCAAAGTACCAGAAAATCCCCATGGTTTCTGGCCGTAACCCCTGATTTTACTGATGGAATTATAAAAGAATAGCTTATCCCCGGTAAACTTTACTTCCTGTAATTTACAATATAATTAAAGAAAAAAGAAAATGATAGTAAAGAGTAATATTATAACAAAACAGTTGGAAGCCACTAAAATTGAAACGGTGGCCTTTGACGATACGCATAGTACGGTTGTGACTCCGGCACATATTCGTCCGGTGCCGGATAACAGTACCTTCAGCCTTGATGGAGAATGGCTGGTAAAGAGATACCCTTTTGAAGATACAGAGGCGGAATCAACCGAGAATTTTGATGATTTTATACCGACACAGCAACCGGGTAAAGTGTTTTATGCAGACCCGGAAGCCCACAAGGAGGAAATTCCTGACTGGGATCGGGTGACGCTGGCCCATATCGATGATAAGGATGGCGCCCTGTTGGTTAAAGAAGTCATTCTGCCTGACAACTTTTCTGACGGGTGTGTTTTTCTGCGCTTCGATGCGATCTATCCAGCTGGAATCATCTATCTGAATGGCAAGCAGCTTGGCGCCCATTATTCCGGTCTGACTCCGGTAGAGTTCGACGTTACCGGAAAAGTGAACGCGGGCGGTAGAAACGTAGTAACGGTTCATCTGCTTCGCAAGCATAAGTTTGTCAAAATGGACATGGTACGGCATTCGATGGAGTTTGCCGGGTTAGCGCAAAGTGCGTATTTTTACTCCACACAGCAAACTGCCATCAAGGATTACCATCTGATCAGTGAACTCGCCAACTGTTTTAAAACCGGTATCCTTCACGGAACAGTAACCCTTGACAATCCAGCCACTGGAACCATTAAGGTTTCTATCGGTGATACGGCTGTCTGCCTTGATACAAGAGCCGGACAAGCCACCTATGAAGTAAAACTGTTTATAGAAAATCCGCAGCTGTGGAATGATGAATATCCCAATCTTTATAACGTTAAAATTGAGCTGAGTAACGGTGAAAGCTGTTCATATCGTACCGGATTCAGAAAACTTGATCTTTCTCCTGAAGGACCCAGGCTGAATGGTAACTTCATCAAGTTCCGTGGCGTAAATCATCTGACTTTTCATCCGGAGTATGGCATGCATACGCCAAAGGAATGGCTGCGCAAAAGTCTGAGTCTGATGAAAAAAGCCAATATCAATGCAATTCGGACCCATTTTACCGGACCCTCCGACCTGGTCGATTTATGTGACGAAATGGGGTTTTATCTGCTTCAGGAACTTCCGATCGACTGGGGAACCAACTATATTCATGATCCGGAGTGGGTTGGCCCAGCCATGATGCGTCTGGAAGGTTCTGTTCGCCGTGACCATCACCATCCGTCAGTAATGATCTGGAGCATCGGCAACGAAAACATGCCGGAATCCGCCGCAGTGGCGGCTGAGGGCTGGAACCATCTGGCTATCTACGATCAGTTCTGTAAAACACTTGATCCCACTCGTCCGACCATGTTTCCGCCTCCGGGCCCGGCAAACAAGATCGAAGGAATTTTCGAACTTCGTATAGGAGATGTTGCTGACATACATTACAGTTTTAAACTTCAGAAGAAGTTCCGTGAAACCGGAGTTGTCCAAATCCCAAACAGCTGGGAAGCCGACATGGTGACAATTACCCGCGAAAAAGCGCTGGAGCGTGGCTGGAGCGGATGCTGGTTCAGCAGCGAATACGGTATATTCAATGCCGTACCGGATAATATGCACGGTCCTTATTTGTCATTAATTGCGGATGAAATGGCGGAGACTACATCAGGCGAAAATTCGCTGGAAGTATTTTACAAACGCCTTCGTGATGAATGGGGCAACATGCGTCATGATCCAACTTGCCTTGGCGGAGCATATTTCCCATGGCTTTGCAGCAGTTCCGGTGATTCCTGGGGCTGGGCTCGATACGGAGAAGACGCCAATTGGGGGGTCGTTACAGCCGATCTGCTGCCGAAACCCCAGTTCTGGGCACTGCGTACACTTTTTGCTCCGGTGTGGTTCCCGGAAAAAGTCAATTGGGTCGCAGGAGAAGATGTTATCCGGTTTGAAATTACAAATCATTACAACAGCATAAACTTGAATCAGTGCACCTTCAGGCTGCAGCAGAATGGCGGCAGTGTCTGGATGAGTATGCTCCGAGACTTCCAGGATATCACGATTGACTGTGCTCCAGGACAGACTGTTACCGCAGGAATACCGATTTGGCGCGATGCCATGAGAAATGCACTTGCTGATGGATCGGCTGGTTTATGTCGTATTACCCTGCTGGATCCCAAGGGATTTTGTCCGGTAACCGCAGATATTCTGGTCTTGCCGGAAAACATTCAGTGGAAAAAAGATGTAATGAGTATCGGTCCGGATGCCGTGATATAAGGATGTATATGATGTTATATGAGTATAAAGGGAATCTTGGACCCCAAAGTAAAGACTGGGAGTTTTGCCCGTCAGAAAATGCCGGAGGAACGACATATAATCCGGCGGAAGGTTATTATCCGGACAAAGGAGGAAAACTCATTGGGCCAATTATTCCGGGCATTAAGGAATTCTGCTGGTACAATATGAAATTTGAGGCTGAATGTGAACAGGATTGCCATTGGGCCGTTGTTTTCTATAAACCTGATGGAGAAACTCTGGTTTCAGATGTATACTCCTCAATTTATGCCGGACGGCAAAAGTACAGTGTCATGGTTTATGGTCGGGAAGAAGCCAACGCCATGCGGCCTTTCTTTCAATCGGTCAGTGGAGTAAAAGTACAGAATCTGACAATTGAACAAGTTGATGAAATGGAAGTCGCAAAGTGGTGCGATATGCAATATAAGGCCCTGCCTCCATATAGTTATGATTCTCCGGAGCCCAATATGTCTCTGCTGCCAAAAACTCTTACTGCTTTAAAAAGTGGAAAACCGTGGCGGGTGGTGATGCTCGGTGACAGTATTGTAAATGACACTTTCAACTCCGGCTTCCAGGCGCTCATAAAGCGTATATATCCGGAATCACAGGTTAAGTGGCTTTGTTCTGTCAGAGGGTCGACCGGCTGCTGGTTCTATCAGGGCCCAGATCAATTCAATGAATATGTGACCCGGTTAAAACCGGACCTGCTGTTTATCGGTGGAGTGTCTCAACGGTTTGAAAAAGAACCTGTCCGTAATGTAATTGACATGGCGAAAAAACAAATTGGCTGTGAAATTGTATTGTCCTCGCCGCCGCTTGGAAACGTGGAAACCGAGAAAGAACAAACTGAGTTCTCGTTGGAATTACAGAAAGTCGCAAAAGAAACCGGTATCGAATTTATTGACTTGCGTAAACCGTGGAATTATTATACTGCAACATGCCGAAAACCGCAGAATTATTATTATCGGGATGCAGTTCACGGCAACGACAGAGGCAAACAAATTGCCGGCAGAATTTTAGCTAACCACCTGTCTCACTCCTCTATTTTATAAAGTGATAAAAAATCGAAGCGATAAATGTTTCTTCTCACCTAATCACAAAATTGTAATGAGTCTGCTCCGCTTGTCGTTGACTTTTGAAATATAATCATTTATTATTTTATAAGTGACTATGGAGATTCAACAGAATTATGGGCGCAGTTCGTTTCGGAAAATTATCTCTGATATTGGTTTTTATATCATTCCTCCTGCATTTGCAGGCGGAATCACAAACCGTAGTCACGCCCAATAACTCTGCCTCCTCCCGACCCCTCAAAGTATGGGCTGGCAATTACCCGCCCTATATTATTAATAGGGGCTCTCATACCGTTGGATCCAATATTACCGCCATTAAGAAGTTTGCGAAAAAGCATAATCTGAAACTAGAATTCGACCGCAATGTGCCACCATTAGCAGAGGCGCTAGAAATGCAGAAAACGAATCCAATATGGGATATTTTTCCTGCGATTATCGGCAATCAGTCAGATTATCCCTATCTGGTATTCTCTCATAAAAGCATAATGATTCCATTAGGTGTATTTACCCAAACGAATAACAGACTTAACGCTCTTATCGATTTAGTCGATAAGAAAGTCGGAATATTCAATACAGGCAGATGGGAAGTCGCGATGAGAAAAGAGTATTCCAGAACTGATATAATCAAATATAATAATTTATCAAAAGCTTTAGCTGATCTGAAAACAAATAAAATATATGCACTCATTACACCACCCGCAGAAGCCGATTATGAAATTTCACATTCACATCAGAATATTATTATTAATTTCTTTCTTCCTTTTCCGAGCGAAAGCCTATATGCTGCCATCTCGTTGAATCAGAAAGAATTGTACGAAAACTTTCAAGATCAGTTCTATATTGACCGAAGCTTGCTGCCGGAATCATTCCAGACCTGTCTAAATACAGAAAATAACCACTTGCAGATTATAAATCAGCTGGCTCTGTCCATCCGCATCGGACTTATAATTGTCACCGTAACCGGTTTTATTCTCCTACTGCTCTGGAACCGCCGCATGAAAAAGGAAATTTACAGAGGAAAAAAAATAACACAGGCACTGAGGGAAAACCGGAAACGTTACAGACTGCTACTGGAAACCTTAAATGATGCCGTTCTGCTGATTGATATCGAAAAGAAAAGGATTGTCGACTGCAACCCCGCCGCCTGCCAGCTGTACGGGTACCAGAGAAAAGAACTTACCAGGCTTACTCCTGAACAGATTTCCGCCGAACCAGGTAAAACCATCCAGAATATAAACAACGGAGTTCATAAAGTCGACCGGATAAAACATATTAAAAAAGACGGTTCAATTTTTTACGTCAACTCTTCTAATAATTCGATTCAAATTAATGATAGAGATTATCTCGTCTCAGTGATCCGTGATATTTCTGATACAGTGGAATCCGAAAGAAACCTTATTAGCCGTGAAGAAGGCCTAAAAACCACGTTAAACTCCATCGGCGACGCAGTCATCGCCACCGACACTGAAGATTTCATTACCCGGATGAACCCGGTTGCAGAAACCCTTACTGGCTGGAAATTTACAGAGGCGCTCAACAAGCCTGTCGACCAGGTTTTGACTTTAATCAATGCTCAAACCCGCGATCCGATCTCATCAATGAGCCGAACTGTTTTTAAAATCAAAAAGGTCATCTCTATTACAAGTGAAATCAGTCTGATCTCCCGAAAAGGACATGAGTACCGGATTAACTACAGCATATCGCCCATTCTTAATAAAAAGCATAACTGTATCGGGGCGGTTATGGTAATAAAAGACATCACCTCCGATTACGAGCGTGAACAGGAATTAAAACTGTGGTCGGAACGTCTTGGAATAGCCGCCAATGTTGCCCGTTTCGGTATCTGGGAATATATTTTCCCACCCAGGAAACGCCCTGGAATCATCGTTAATGAAAACTGGCGAATGCTTTACGGTTATGAAAACACCTCTGTGCCGATTCAGGAATTCTGGGAAAACGGTATCCATCCCGAAGATCGCGATAAAACTCTGGCGGCCCTAAATAATGCTATTTCCGGCCGGCATCTGGAATTCGAAGCCGAATTTCGCTTTATCTCACAGTTCGGCAAGGAAAAATGGATCTATACTCTGGGTCGTATTGTGGAATATAACGAACAGGGAAAGCCCAAACGGATGGTCGGTATCCATCAGGATATCACCAACCGGAAACATACTGAAGAACTTCTTATTAAGGCAAGACAGCAGGCTGAGACCGCAAATCAGGCAAAAAGCCAGTTTCTCGCGACAATGAGCCATGAGATTCGTACTCCAATGAACGGCGTTCTCGGTTTCATCGAACTGCTCAGGGAAACCAGTCTCGACGAATCCCAGAAGAAATATCTTGATGCCGCCTCAAAGTCATGTCACGCCATGCTGGCGCTGCTCAACGATATTCTGGACTTCTCACGAATCGAAGCCGGACGCCTCCAACTACGTCCGGAACACTTCAATCCGGAAGAATTTCTAAAGCAGCTTGAAAGTACGATTTCCACCCTTCTCGGAGAAAAAGACATTGAATTGAATTTTATTACTCCTGCCAATCTTCCGCGTTGGGTTCTTGGCGACCCGATAAGGCTTCGTCAAATTCTATTTAATCTTTTATCAAACGCCATTAAATTTACCGAACAGGGCTTTGTTACTCTGGTCACCACTGTCAAGACCACTGGAACAACGGCTCATTTTGAATTCGCGGTAAAAGATACGGGAATTGGTATCAATAGTGAAGATCTGAAAATGATCTTTGAGCGTTTTAACCAGCTTGACAATTCGCTGATCCGTAAATTTGGCGGTACCGGACTGGGACTAACCATCTGTGATGAACTGGCAAAACTGATGGATGGCTCTATTTCAGTGGACAGCCAGATTGGAACAGGCTCGGTTTTCTTGTTCAGGGTTTCAATGCCAATCGTTGAAATGTCTAAGAAAACGCCGATAGAACTGAACACGGAAAAACCTGTTTTCAACGGCAAAGTACTAGTGGTCGAGGATGACCGGATCAATATGATGGTGATTAGACAGCAGCTAATCAAGTACGGCTGTGAAGTTGAAACGGTTCAGGATGGAGAAAATGCCGTAAACACCCTGGCAACCGAAAAATTCGATCTGGTCGTTATGGATTGCAAAATCCCGGTTATGGATGGTTATGAAGTTACTGCTGTTATCAGGTCCGGACACGAGATCAATCGTGAAACCCCGATTATAGCCCTGACCGCCGACGCCTTCCCGGAAACCCGCCAACGTTGTCTTGATGCCGGAATGAATGATTATATGACAAAGCCTCTCCAGGTAAATCAACTCCTGGAAATCCTCCACAACTTCCTCCCAAGAGCCTAAACACGAATGGCTGCAAAGAGCCATCCCTACCTAGAAAAAGACAAGGTTGTAGCGTAAAAATAAAATTGGAATGATTTTGAGAGTTTCTTATCTGGTAGGAGCCATCGCACGGGCCATGACATCCATTTCCTGCAACACAATACCAGTACCGTTAGCAACCGCTTTCAATGGGTCGTCCGCTACGAAAACCGGCAGTCCGGTTTCTTCGGATATCAGTTTGTCCAGCCCGCTCAGTAACGCGCCGCCGCCCGCCAGCATAATACCGCGGTCAATCAAATCGGCCGCCAATTCAGGAGGACAACGTTCCAAGGTAGTTCTTACCGCTTCAACGATACTCGTTACCGGCTCCTGCAGAGCCATGCGGATTTCATAAGCAGATATCTTGATCGTCTTCGGCAGACCCGATACCAAGTCACGCCCCTTGACGTCTAAGGTTTCTTCATCATTTTCAGGATACGCACTACCAATCTTGATTTTAATATCTTCAGCAGTACGTTCCCCGATCATCAGATTGTAAACACGTTTCATGTGCTGACCGATCGCCGCATCCATCTCATCACCACCGACACGTACGCTTCTGGCTTCAACAATACCGGACAGCGAGATCACAGCCACCTCGGTCGTACCACCACCAATATCAACGATCATGCTGCCGGAAGGTTCCGCTACGGGCAACCCCACTCCGATCGCGGCCGCCATAGGTTCTTCGATCAGGTAAATTTCATTGGCACCAGCGCGCTGGGCGCTGTCTTTTACCGCACGGGTTTCCACTTCGGTAATACCCGATGGAACCGCAACAAGTACGCGCGGCGACAGCCATTTGCGCTGTCCCCCCACTTTCGCACGGGCATTCTGGATAAAGTAACGGAGCATTTTTTCGGTGATGTCAAAGTCGGCAATAACACCATCCTTCATCGGCCTGACGGCCTTGATGTTACCCGGAGTTCTTCCCAACATTCTTTTGGCGTCTGAACCAACAGCGAGAACTTCTTTGGTATTTTCGGTAATCGCCACTACTGACGGCTCTGAAAGAACAATGCCTTTATCGCGCACAAACACGAGACAGTTGGCGGTACCAAGGTCAATTCCGATATCGCTGGAAAACATCCGGGCAAGTCTTTGATGAAACATTCGGTATCAATCTCCGCTACTGTATTATTATTTAAAGTCATTATAATGTACATAATATCGGTTATTATGCAAATAAATTTTTCTTCCAAGCATAAAAAAGTAACGCTTTTGCATGTTTTTTTTGTACCTTGCAATCCCATAATCCGGTTCTGCAATACGAAAAGGGACAAAAATTATTAGAAAATAGTTCAAAATCATAGAAGATAAGTTGTCAAAAACTACATATTGGTACTATACTTATGGCTAAACAAAGCAATAGAAATGTGAAAAGAAATTGAAACTGAACTTGAAGATATTATTATTGTTGACCCTTTATGGAGTTTTCTGTTTGGGAAATTTATATGGAGCTGAATCTCCAAACGGTACTGCCAGACATATCCTGTTACTGAATTCATACCATTCTGATTACAGTTGGTCGGAGTTGGTTATTGACGGAGTAACCTCATCTTTTGACTTGGAACCCGGAGATTACAAGGTAACCGTTGAGAACATGGATGCCAAACGCCTGAGCCCGGACAATGCAGCAAGATTCACAGAAGCAAGACTACGTAAGAAATACTCGAAACGAAACTTTGATGTAATTATCGCCGTCGATGATGTTGCGTTTCAGTTTATGCTTGACTACGGCAGCCAGTTGTTTCCCACGATCCCCGTCGTTTTCTGTGGAGTAAACAGTAACATTGTCAACAGCACCAACCTTCCTCCGAATTTCACTGGGGTCATCCAAAATCCGGATTACCGCTGTTTGCTCATGATGATGAAAAATATGATGCCAGGCCTGAAACAGGTTTATTATCTTTCAGGAAACTCTGTTACAGGTAAAGGAATGAGATCCTATGCCCGAACCAGATTCCAAAAATTAAAATTATTGTTCCCGAGAATAAAGTTCTTTTTTATTGACGGCGACTATTATACCCACCGTCAAATGCTTGACAAACTATCGCATTTGCCTTCCGGCGCGGCGGTAATCCTTGGCATCTGGCTGAGAGACGCCAATCAGGAATATATTTCATCCAAGGAAAGTTACAGGGACATTTCTGACACCGCAACAGTTCCGGTTTTTTGTTTTGTTAGATCTTATGTCGGCATGGGGCCGGTTGGCGGTAACGTTATTTCAGGTTACATGTATGGGACCAGAGCTGCTGAAACCGCGTTAAAGATTATGAATGGAACTCCCCCCGGCAGAATTCCGATCGAACATATAGAGTCCCGTGAAATAATTTTTGACTACCGCCAGCTCGAACGCTGGAATCTTACAGATAAACCCCCGAAAGGCAGTATCCTGATGTTCAGGTCAATGTCATTAATTGGAAAATACCGCTACCTGATCATCGGCATTATAGCCTTTCTATTTGTCCAGTCAATTATTATGGGCGGTTTTCTCCTCAGCGCAATCCGGCGAATTCATCGCAGCCGGGCTGCGGCTGATAAAGAAAAAATGCTGAGAATCGTTCTTGATGGTATAAAAATGGGTATCTGGGAATATGACTGCGGCTTCGAAGTTATGAAATTTGACCAGTGGTGGGAACAGTTCTTTGAAGAAAAATCACTTGATTCAACCCGGTGGCATGAATTGGTTCTGCCGGAAGATTTCCAGCGCCTTTCCCGGGAATACAAACAATTCATCCAAAGCGGACGCCAACACTGGTCCACTGAAGTCCGTATGATGTTGAGCGGAGAAATTTTCTGGATCAAGGTTGACGCCTATGTAACCCAGAAGAACAGTAACGGCAAACCCGCCATGCTTATGGGAATTACCCAGGATATCTCGCTACGCAAACAGTACGAGGAAAAACTTATTGAAACCCGCAAATATCAGGAGCTCATTCTGAATAATGTTTCTGAAGGCATCATGTTTGTTTCCATTGACAAAAGTATCAAATGGATCAACAAAGCGTTGCTTGAGGATCTTTCCCGTGACGAATCCGATGTCGTCGACCAGCTCTGTTGTGACTGTATGTGTTTTAATTACAAAGACTGCAACCAATGCCCTATAACAAAGGCATTGAAAACCGGCGAGTTTCAGCTTTTTGAATTCAACACCGAAGACAATAAAGTAAAGGTGATCAAAGCCGCTCCGGTAAAAAGCACCTATGGCAAACTCAGCGGCGCGGTTTTGACTATCCTTGACGTTACGGATCAGCGCAAGATAGAACAACGACTAATTGCGGCCAGGGACGAAGCGGAAAATGCCCGAAAAACAGCCGAACTAGCCAACCGTGCAAAAAGTGATTTTCTGGCAAATATGAGCCATGAGATACGTACTCCTATGAATGGCATCATCGGTATCGCGGACTTGCTGCTTCAGTCCGAACTGACCGAGGAACAGAAAAAATATGCCATAACGATTGAAAATTCCTGCGATGCCCTGCTGAAACTGATCAACGACATCCTTGACCTCTCCAAGATCGAAGCCGGCAAGCTTACACTCGAACGCACCGGATTTGACCTGGATGCCCTGATGACGGAATGCATGTCTATGACAAAAACATTAATCGGCAGCCAGAAAATATCAGTTTCTCTGGATATCAGCCAGAAAAATATCCCCATGAAAGTTATCGGCGACAGTACCAGAATTCGCCAGGTAATAATGAACCTGCTCTCCAATGCTGTTAAGTTCACCAATGCCGGGGAAATCAATATTATCATCAACGCCTTTCGGATTGACGAATATAACTGGTCATATAAATTCACGGTTGAAGATACCGGAATCGGCATTTCAGAAGAACTGCGTCAACGGGTCTTTGACAAATTTTATCAGGCCGATAACTCCACGACCCGTCGTTTCGGAGGAACCGGACTGGGACTCTCAATCTCTTCCGAACTAGTCAGGCTGATGGGGGGAATCCTTGAAGTTGACAGTACTCCCGGCTCGGGCTCTAAATTTTTCTTCTCGATTCCATTAAGATTATCGTCATTGCATAGAGACAAACCCGACAACAACCAGAAGAAAGAAAAAACCAGTTACAACTATACGGTACTGGTTGCCGAGGACAGTAAAATAAATCAGCTGGTACTAAATGATTTCCTGACCAAACAATTCGGTTGTACCGTCGCGATTGCCGAAGATGGTCAGCAGGTAATGGATTATCTGGAAGCCGGCAATAAATGCGATATTATCTTCATGGATTGCCAAATGCCTGTGATGGATGGCTATGAGGCTTCTCGCCTGATTCGCGCCTCCGATAAACCTTATTCCAAGGTAAAAATCATCGCTATGACGGCAGATGCAATGCAGGGAACCAAAGAAAGATGCCTTGCCGTCGGAATGGACGACTACGCCACCAAGCCGATCCGCCTGACCACGTTAGAAAAGATTCTTGCTGATCTGTCAGTGTAATTTTTGCCATAGCCTTTCCGGGCTGGATCAGTACGCCAATTTGTTTTTTAGTCGGTCAGCTTGACCCATTGTCCGGAGCGGCTTGACTCGTAGCATCCGAGAACAATTTCAACCGTGCTTCTGGCAGATTCCGCGGAAACAAAAGGTTCACGTTCTTCACGGATGGCAGAAACAAAGTCTCTAATCTGAGCGGGATGCCCTTCACCATAATATTCTTTTCCGGCATTAATGCGTTTTTCCTCATGGCATGATGCCAACTTATCGGTAAATTCATTATTAACGGCTTCATCGGAAAACTTGAAGTAAGTTATTTCATCGTTATGGAATTCAAGATAACCTTCAGTTCCACTGATTGTAATTGTATGGCGCCATGTTTCGCTGCTGGACGCAGTTGCGGTTAAAGAACCAATAAATCCTCGCTTGAATTTTAGTACCGCGGCAGCGGTATCCTCAGTCTCAATCACATCCTGATGGGTAAGATTCTCACACCTTGCCGACAATTCAGCAACTCCACCGCCAAGCCAGTTCAGTAAATCAATATAATGGATCGCCTGGTTGATCAACAGCGATCCACCTTCTTCTGACCAGGTTCCGCGCCATTTGTCCTGACGATAATACTCATGGGTTCTGAGCAGGGAAGAATTCAAGCTGAAAGTGGTAATTGTTCCGAAGGCTCCTTTATCAATAAATTCTTTGATAAGCCGGGTAACCAATTCAAAACGATGCTGAAAGATACCGGTAAAAACCAGATTGCTGTTACGGGCATGGGCCACTTCCATCGTCATCAGGCTGTCCATGGAAACCCCGAGGGATTTTTCACAGATCACATGCTTTCCGGCATCCAAAGACTCCGTCACGATCGCGGCATGACTACCGTGATCGGTACAAACAGAAACACAATCGATTTCCGGATCGTTCAGAATATCATGATAATCAGCGGTAGACCGGGGAATCTGATATTCTGCAGCAACCTTTTCCGCCTTGTCCAAAACAATATCACAAGCCCAGACCACTTCCACTCCGGAAATTTTATTATAACTTTCGATATGAGAAGGCGCGATTACTCCGCAACCGATAATTCCACATTTTACCGTTTTCATTTTTAATAACTTCCAAAAAATCCTGTTTATTACATGATAACAACATAGCACGAATAAAAATGTAATATCCGGCAGCGGTAAAATCAAACCCGAAAAGACAAAATTTGCCCAATTGCTCAATTTCCTGGACGATATTTTTTATCGCATATTTTAAAATCAAAGAAAAAAGCCGGACGAAATCAAATTCGTCCGGCTTACTATCAGAGATTTAACTGGTCAATCGGATTAACCGATTGCGTCAGTTCCTTTTTCACCCGTTCTGATACGAATGCTTTCTTCAAGCGGAATGATGAAGATTTTACCATCACCGATATTACCGGTGCGGGCCGCGCTGATAATCGCGTCAATTGTCTGATCTACAAACTCAGCATTAACGGCAATTTCAATGCGAAGTTTCTTCAACAGGTTCACTTCGAAGTCAACACCACGGTAGGCTTCATGATATCCCTTCTGCTGACCGCAGCCGAGTGCGTTGGTAACAGACATCTTGAAGATTTCCTTTTCGTACAGGGACTGTTTTACAGCATTGAGTTTTTCGGGCTGTATGTATGCTATGATCAATTTCATTATATATTCTCCTTTATATGCTTACAGTTAATAGTTTCCGGAAATTTATTACTGACTGATAAAGATCTGGAAGCCGCTGTAAGCTTCGTTGCCGTGCTCGCCGATGTCGAGACCGCGGAGTTCTTCGTCTTCGCTTGCTCTCAGACCAATAGTATATTTGATCGCGTTGAACAGGATCATACCGAGACCGAAAGACCATGCGAACATGCAGGCAATACCAAGAAGCTGAACACCAACGCTTGCACTTGATCCATCTTTGAGGAAGAAGCACAGAGAAAGAGTTCCCCAGGCACCACATACACCGTGTACACTGACTGCACCGACCGGATCGTCGATCTTGAGAACTTTGTCAATGAATTCAACAGCGAGAACAACCAGGATACCGGCAACACCACCGATGATGATTGCACCAATCGGAGTAACATCATTACAACCGGCAGTGATGGCAACCAGACCAGCCAGAACACCATTCAAGCTCATTGAAACGTCCGGCTTACCGAAACGAACCCATGAAATGATCATGGCAGTGATAGCACCGGCAGCAGCAGCAAGGTTAGTAGTCATTGCGATATAACCGATGCTGGAGTCACCAGTAGTGGTTGAACCAGGGTTAAATCCGAACCATCCGAACCACAGGATGAATACACCAAGAGCGGCGATCGGAATATTATGACCCGGGATCGGCTTGGATTTGCCTTCACGAGTATATTTGCCAATACGCGGACCAAGAGTGATCGCACCAGCCAGAGCAAGCCATGCACCGCAGCTGTGTACAACAGTTGATCCGGCAAAGTCTACAAAACCTTTCGCTTCGAGCCAGCCTGAGCCGGGACCGAAAAGACTGCCCCACATCCAGTGACCACTGATCGGATAGATCACGGCACAGATGAAAGCACTGTATACCAGATAACCTGAGAATTTGGTACGTCCGGCCATTGCACCGGATACGATAGTTGCCGCAGTTCCGGCGAACACGCACTGGAAAATCCAGAACGTCCAGTTCAGATCATTGGCCGAAAAATCAGAAGCGGCAAAATAGTTCAGACCAATAAAACCGTTACCGGCACCGAACATAAATCCGAAACCGACCAGGAACCACATAATTGTACCGACGGAAAAGTCCATCAGGTTTTTCATCATAATATTACAAGCGTTTTTGGCGCGAGTAAAACCAGCTTCAACCATAGCGAAACCGGCCTGCATAAAAAATACGAGAAATGCTGCTACGCAGGTCCACACAATATTGAGGTTTATCTGCAATGCGTCAACGCCCTTCTGGACATCATCCGGCGTAAGCGGTTTTTTCGGAGCTTCGGCGCCAAACGCGTTTGCAGCCATAAATGCCGCGGAAGCGACACCTAGTAACAGTAATCCTGTTCTCCCTTTCATAGTTTATTCCTTCTATAAAATTAATGTTGGTTTTCGGGTTATCCCGAAGTTTTAGTTCTTTTGTTTCTTTCTCTCAAATAATTGCAATTGTGTCTTGCTGTTTTTAGTAATTTTGTTGTTCTTTACCTATATTTCATTGCCTCATATAGTTCCTCCTGGTTGCTTGTCTTTTCCTCTCGTCTCCGATTATCAAATAAACTTCAACATTTTCATGATATGATTCGCCTTTAATGTGCAAAAGGCGTGCCAACCCCAAAAAATTAAACATAAGACCATAAAAACAAACAAGATACAACGCTAGACAACCACCTCCACTCCATTTAGATATTTCACAAATTTGTACAAACCATATCATTACATTACATAATTGTAACAACAATAAAACAAAAGCATCCTTCATTAGAGCGTAATGAAAACTTTTACCCTCAGTACAGCAGTTGCACCGCATTTGACAATTTGGTAAAATCAGACAATAGATGTAAATCCCTCAAGGATATTCTTAATCCTGATAGCAAATTGTCAATAAAAATTGATAAAAAAAACAACCTTTAATCAACCCATAAGCGGGAAATGATGTTTTTGTAACATCTGGAACAGCAATAGCATGTAGGAGTTTAACAACACCAGGCCAACAGGAATAACCATACGGCTTTGCCGTAATTATTAATTTTAGCAGGCTCTATTTATGCTCTAATATTGAATCCCGAAAAAACAGATGATATATTAAATTCAAGTTTATTGGAGCCTTGATATAATGGAAGAATCAAAAAAATCATCAACGAATATTCGTAAGAGAGTTATTACAATTTCCGGAATTGTCATTCTGCTGGTCGCCGTCACCGCAATCTGGGGTTGGATCAGTTACAAAAAACATGTACGTCTGATGGAAAACATCAAAATTGCAACATCTAATCCGGATGGGTTGACCCCCAAAGCCCTGGTCAACAGGATTGATTCCGGTTTCAGTAAACTTCCCCAAAAAGAACAGCAAAAAATTCTTTCGAACCCAAGATTGCTGTCACAGCGAATCGAACAAGCATCTTATAATAACTACAAACAGGCGTTCGGCTCACTTTTCATGCTTCCGACTTCCGTTCGTAAAAAATTAATCAAGCGTTCCGCGGACTCAATTAATGCGGCTTATGCCCGTCACAAACATAAAGTAAATAATTTTTATGAAAGCGAAGCCGGCAAGGCAGCTCTGCGCGCCGCTTCAAAATATTTTTTCACAGAACTAAATGGACGTCAGAAAACAGAACTGAAACCAATAACCGATGCCTTCTTTAAAATACACAAAAACCAAGGTAAATGATCATGAAACACGATAAATATTATTTTTCACTTGTAGAACTCCTTGTTGTTATCGCGATTATCGCGATCCTGGCCGGACTGGTCATGCCCGCTTTCTCAAACGCAAAGAAAAGCGGACATCGTATTCAATGCGTAAACAACCTTGCTCAGATCGGCAAGAGTATTGAAATGTACTCGCAGGAAAATAATAACCGTTATCCCTACAACGCAACCTCACAAAAGCTGACCGATTCCGATCATGTTCCGCTTATGGATATCCTTAACTCGTATCTGCCGAATAAACAAATTTTCGCCTGCCCCGATGAGCACGAAAACCTGTTCGAAACCGAAGGCAGCAGTTATATCTGGAACTGGCTGCAAATTGATGTTGCCGGTAACAATCTGGCAGGGCAGCCCAAATATAATGCCAGCCCTTACGGCATGGTTTCCTCTTCCGGATTTCCACTCATGGTCGATGCTGCCGCATACCATGGTCCGTCTGGAAAAAGACGTTCTATAAACGTTCTGTTTGCCGACGGCAACGTAAATACCGGCGATAATGTATCCTTCGGTAACTAGGCGGAGAGCCTCCGCCGGCAGATCCTGCTTCAAACTCCAGTCGTTTCGTTCCTTGCGGAAGCAGGAATAACTCTCTCACCAGTGAGAATCGCTTGTTAAAAATGAGAAAACATATGTGTGTTTTCTCATTTGTGAGAAAGCTGATTTTATGACTTTCTTTATGCGAAACAAAAACAATTCAAGTAGACCACTTATAACCAAACACTTACAACTTTAATCAATTTACGGTCTTCTCTTTTGCCCCAAACACGGCACGGCTGATGCTTTTACCAGAATTGAGCACCAAAAACTCCTAAACAACCAAGCAGGAGGAAGTAAAATGAAGACGGCATCATGGTTAAAATCAATTACGGCAGCGGCAGTATTCACCCTGACATGCCTTGGAGTGAATGCCAACACAATCACCATCCCCGAACAGCATGACCGTGTCGGCAACGGCATACACATGTACACCACGCTGACCATCGACAGCGACGGATATATCAATGCGGTAACCCGTCTGAAAAACAGTAACAACTTCCGGGGCTGGACCTGCGGAGTATACGCCGTTCTGCTGGACGAAGACGGCAATGCTTTATATATTACCGATATTCACAATTATGGCATAAAAGCCAGCGGATTCAAAAAGAAAGTCGAGCGAGTCGTTTCCTGGGATGATCAGGTCCCGGAAGAATATCTTTCCATGATCGACAGTATCTCAATAGTCCAACTGCATAATCCATCGCACCGGGTATGGAAATGGGTAAAGAACCACAAAACGCAAATTATTTCCGGCGCGGTCTGCATTGCCAAACTATACATAGGAATTCAAACTGGTGGAATCACCACCGGAGTCGAAGCCGTCTCTGCAGTGCTCTCAAGCCTTGCGCTCTGACATATCCATCCAAGTTCCTCCTCCCCTGTTATCCCCGGATGCGAAAACGTCCGGGGCTTCTTCTTTTTAAAAAGAACTAATTGCAATTGGCTCGAAAGATAGATTAATTTATTTGGGACAGAACATAGCCGGCAATAAAGGCGGCTTGAATGACTCTCACATTCTCATTAAAATGAACATGGTCGTGAAAAAGCTCTCCTTCAAGTTTTGATGTAAAAGAATGGAGATCGATTTCAGTTATATCATTTGCCTTCATAACTTCGTCGGCAATCTCATTATAAGCTATTATATCCTCTTTAAAACGCTTAAATTCTTTGCATATGGAATTATGAGTTTCCGTATCAACCGGAGTGGAACGTACCCACAACACTTTTTTCGCGCAGTTTTTAGCGAGAGGAATGATTGCTTCAAGGTTTTTACGGTAATCCGCAGCGGAAACCTGCCTGGAACCGTCAGCTGTCTTTATGTCATGCAGGCCACAGTTCAGCAGCAGAATATCGGTACGAAAACCAACCTTGCAGATGTCTTTCAGGTAATCAAGGACACAGCTGGAATCACCTCCATTGACCGGGGAAGAAAGATCAAGGTTACCAACTTCAGCGCCCTCACCTTTGCGCCCGTAAATCAGTTTATCTGCAATAAAGTCTTTAAGAAAGGGTCCGTAGTGCATAGAAATACTGTCGCCGACTACAAACAACTTTGGCAAGGTTGAATCTGAAACATTATCCATTTTAAAGAAAATTGAATCTATCTTACTTTGATTTTGTTCGGTCATTATACTCAAAAGCTCCATTTACATTTATGACTGTCAAAAAATATACCGGCATTTGCAGAGTTTTTAAACCATATGTACCCGCAAAAAAATAGTTTTTCCCAAAATTACATTGAAAAAGATTCCAAATCACAATACCTTATATTAATTACATAAAAAGGGGAAATCATATGAAAAAATTATCTTTAATGGTTCTATTTGTACTATGCAGCCTGACCGCATTAGCGTTTAACGGTAAAGTCATGTGTACCCGAGCCGACAATATTAGTGATCAATGGACTGGAATATTACCCGGTCGACCTCCTTTTGTTCCACTATGCAGTGAAGTTGTAAAAGGGGAACCTTTTTCCGTCAGGATATTCTTCTCCCAGCCGTCCATAAAAGCTGGTATGGTTAAGGTTGGCGGAAAATTAAAAATCATTGATCCATCCGGCAAGGTTATGCATGAAAACAAACTGAACCTTCAGGAATTCGAGTGTAAAAATAATAAGTCCGTTTTCCTGTTCAAAGATTATATTATGATATCCTTTGATCCACCGGATAAATCGGGAAAGTATACTTACAAGGTAGAGCTGCAGGACTTGAATGACGGCAAAACAGTACAAGCAGAAACATCGATTGAACTCAAAGAAAACATTACAACTGCAATTGCCAAAAATCTAAAAAAAGCAATCTCAGACTATTACCGTAATCAGGCAACGCAAAACATAATTCCTTCCTTTCTCTGGTTTGCCCAAAAGATACCGGAAATGAAACAAAAACAGAAAAGAAATTTTAATCCGTTATCAATGATTGGAGTTTACTATTTTATGTTGAAGCAAAATCCGCAACTTAATGCCGACTTTGCCAAAACGGTCAATGAACTAAAGAATCCAGACGCGGCAAAGTGCGGAGCTATCATTCTGCATGAGCTGGGCCCCAAAGCGTTTGGACTTTTGAATAAACAGAAGCAGGCAATGTGGGATAATCGAATGACCGGATTATTTCACGTAAATAAACCTGTCGTGCCCTGGCAGCTGGATATATTATGGGGTCAATTTCTGGCAACCGGCAAAAAGGCTCCGCTGGTTAAAATTGTGAACGCAATGGCAAAAATGGATAACAATCTTTCAATTCAGGCGTACAAGGCCAAAAAGAATCCTACCAAAGAAGATAGAATGTCCCTGATGCGATATCTCACCGGAATGGCTGCGCAGTGGTCGGTGGGAAGCAACGCAAAGCAACACAGACTGGTAGCGTATTACTTGGAAGCAATGCTTTGCCGCGGTGAAATAAAAAATGTATTGACTGCCGCGAAAATAGCCAAACTCCTGTCTGCCATGCCGGAATTCAAGGATACGATAAAAATATCCGTTTCCGAAAAGTAATACACATTCGGTGAACGCTACTGGCAATGGAACCGTTACCTGCCGGAAACAGGTTGCAATGCCGCCATGCGTGATGGCGACTGGAAACTGGTAATCCCCGCCCGCGATGGCTGCAATACCATGACGCAGCAAAACACGGATATGATCAACGGAAAAATCCCGATGGAAATAACGCGTCCACACCGGCGCGAACTAGGTCCGAAACAAGCTCCGTTGTTATTTAATATTATCGACGATCCCTGCGAAAAGAACGACTTGTCGCAGAGCTATGTCCACCGTACAAATGAGATGTGCGACAAACTTACGAAATGGTTCTCCGAAATCAACGGTGAACTGGACGAAATCGTCGCCCGAAGATTTTCTTGAATAGATTGAGAGCTAGTCCCGAGGAAGAAGTCATGTAGTTTTTACTGTATCAACGATCTTCCAACTTAAAACTATCAATCCAACATATTGACATGAACAGAATATGAAATAGAGCTATATACATAAAAATAAGCTCTTAGTTTTCTAACATTGTTTTCAATTATATATGTGAAGACAAACGACAAATGCTGTAAAAAAAGGACGGCTTTTTATGGCCATCCTTTATAATGAACTTTATTTAGCCCCGCTTCCGTAGCGCAAAGCGCGGAGTTTGAAGCACTACTTGCCTGCGGCGGCTCTTCGCTAGTCCAGTTTTGATTTGAGCAATTTGATTACGATCGGCGGATTTGCTTTGCCGCGGCTAAGCTTCATTACCTGTCCAACAAAGAACTGAAGTACTTTCGGATTGCCATCTTTGTACTGCTGTACCTGCGGCTGATTAGCGGCAATTGCCTGGTCAACAAATGCTTCAATCGCGGATTCATCGGTAACCTGTACCAGTCCTTCTTCTCCGACAATTACTTTCGGGTCCTTGCCGGATTCGAACATCTTGGCGAATACGGTCTTCGCAATCTTTCCGCTGATGGTTCCACCTTCAATCAAATCAACCATCGCGCCGAGCTGTTCCGGCGCGATCTTGCATTCATCAATAGAAATTCCAGCATCAGACAGTTCGCGCAGCAGTTCTGAAAGAACCCAGTTGGCAACCAGCTTCGGATTTTTCGTTGCATCAGCAGCTTTGTTGAAGTAGTTGGCAACTGCCTTTTCATGAGTAATCACATCGGCATCATAATCAGTGAGGCCGTAGTCTTTAATAAACCGTTCGCGCATTTGTGCAGGAAGCTCAGGAAGTTCTTTTCTGATGGCTTCGATTTCTTCATCGGTAAACGTTACCGGCATCAAGTCCGGTTCCGGAAAGTAACGGTAGTCATGAGCATCTTCCTTGGTACGCATGAGGTAGGTTTCGCCGCGGTCATCATTCCAACCGCGAGTTTCCTGTCTCAGGGTTTCGCCGTCATCAAGCAGACGGGCCTGGCGCTCCATTTCATGACAGATCGAACGGTGTACGGCACGGAATGAGTTCAGGTTCTTAATCTCGATTTTGGTTCCGAATTCTTCCTGTCCAACCGGACGGAGAGAGATATTTACATCGCAGCGGAGCTGACCTTTTTCCATATCGCAGTCACTGATTCCGGCATACTGCATAATCTGCTTCAGCGCAGTAAGATAGGCGTGTGCTTCGTCAGCAGAACGCATATCCGGTTCACTTACACATTCCATCAACGGAACACCGGCACGGTTATAGTCGACGCCGCTGGTCTTTCCGAGGTGGTTAAGTTTTGCCACGTCTTCTTCCAGATGGATACGGGTCAGGCCGATATCTTTATCCGGAAGCGGTTCGCCGGAAAAGCCTTCGCCGCCAATATGAATCTTTCCTGCCAGACAGAATGGCAGATCATACTGTGAAATCTGATAGTTTTTCGGCATATCCGGATAAAAATAACTTTTCCGGTCAAATTTACTGTAGTTTGGAATATGACAGTTGCACATCAGACCGGCAACAATCGTTCTTCTGATGGCTTCTTTATTTGGAACCGGCAGCACGCCGGGATAGCCCATACATACCGGGCATACCAGAGTATTAGGCTCCTCACCGAACTTATTCGGGCAGGAGCAGAACATTTTGCTTGCTGTTTTCACCTGAACATGGACCTCAAGTCCAATCACTGCTTCGTATTCAGCCATGACGCTTAAATCCTTAAACTTGTTTGATATTGTTCGCATTCAAGCTTTAATGTACTAAAGTTTCCGCCGATTTCCAGTAATTTTAAAGCATTGATGCAAATTTCCCCGCTGAATACCAAAAAAGAAGAGTGGATCACATGCCCAAAGTCTATTCCCAGACGGTACCGATTTTAGAAAAACCATCAAAAGAACCTTGATTTTTTACGTTTTATAAGACAAAAGAACCTTGACTTTTTACGTTTTATATTTATTTTATCATGGTATATATTATAATTCAGGAGATTTGCATATGAAACGATTAGCAGAAAAGCAAATTTTAGAATGGAAAGATTCTTCCAGGCGTAAGCCTTTAATAATTCGAGGTGCTCGTCAGGTGGGAAAAACCTGGCTGGTTGATAACTTTCTGGCAGATCAATTCGACAGTTTTGTAAAAATAGATTTCGAAAAACGACGTGATCTTCACTCTTATTTCGAAGGAAATCTTGATTCCAAAACAATCCTGACTTATTTGGAACTTGAGGCGGGAAGAATTATTCCGGGAAAAACACTGTTGTTTTTCGATGAGATTCAAGCTTGTCCCCGTGCCATAATGGCATTGCGATATTTTTACGAACAAATGCCGGAATTACATCTTATTGCCGCTGGTTCACTCCTGGAATTTGCTTTCGGAGAAATTCCAATCCCTGTCGGGAGAGTGCAATATCTTTATATACACCCAATGACATTTTATGAATATCTTCTTGCCATCGGTAAAGATCAAATGGCGGAATATGCGCAGAAATCCCCTGCTGATGTTGATGAAAAAATTCAAAAGAGGATTCTTGCTGAGTTACGCAATTATTTCTTTATCGGCGGAATGCCGGAATGCGTTAAAACTTATCGTGATTACGGGTCAATGGCAGAAACATTTAAGGTCCAGTCTGAAATCATCAGTTCATATATGGACGATTTTTCTAAATATATGCCTCGCATAGATACAACGTGTCTTAATGCAGTATTTTTGAATGTTGCAAAAAACGTGGGAACGCAGTTAAAATATACTCATCTTAATGAAACTCATTCCTGTCAGATGAACCATAAGGCATTTGACTTACTGGTCAAAGCAAGGGTGATTCATAAAATTCCGTCATGCGATCCATCGGGTTTACCTCTGGGAGCAACCGCAAATCCCAAGAAATTTAAGGCTGTAGTGCTGGATATCGGGTTGCTTCAGAGATTGTGCCAGGTACCAGTGGAACTGGAACTCCAGGAAGATAGCCTTTTGGCGATGTACCGGGGGAAATTGGCAGAACAATTTGTCGCTCAGGAATTACTGGCAAAAAATGGATCAGAACTCTTTTATTGGGCCAGAGATGCGCGCGGAAGCAATGCTGAAATTGATTATTTGGCAGTCAAGCAAGGTTGTATTTATCCTGTTGAGGTAAAATCAGGGAAAGGAGGAAGTTTAAGAAGCCTCCATATGATGCTGGGAAAATATAAAAACTGTCCGGAAGGCCTAGTCCTTTACAGTGGAACCTATAAGGAATTGCCCGAACAGAATATTATATTCATGCCATTATATTCCGCTGCTGTGGTCAGTGATTAACAGACAAAGTTAAGGGTAGGTAAGCATTACGTTATTCCTACCCCTATTTTTATATGGAAAACTTTTGTTACTGCTTACTTGAACAGTTTACTAACCTCAAGATTCCGCTTTTTCGCGTCATCCACGATCCAGCCGGCAAGGAGTCTGGCTCCATCCTGACAAAAGTGCGAGTTATCTTTTTTCCCTTTTGGATACTGCGGATATTTATTCGGCGGGACTTGCAGAAATACTTTTTTTGTTCCTTCCGGCCCCAATTTATCAAATTCAACAAAACTGATTTGGTTAAGATCAATTACCGGGGTCTTGGTTTCTTTCGCCACAATCTTCATTGCGGCAGGATATTTCCCCAGGGTATTTACCAGTTTGCCGTTACGGAAATATCTGCGGCACACCGGCGTAACCAGAATCGGCGTTGCCTGTTTTGAACGGGCTTCATCAATGAATTTTTTCAAAAACTCACGATATGTCGTATCCGGATCGGTATAAAGCTTTTCCTGCTTTTTTTTCTGATCGTTATGGCCAAACTGAATAAAAACATAATCGCCTTTTTTCAGTTCTTTCATTACTTTTTCCCAGCGTTTTTCCGCAACAAAACTTTTTGTGCTGCGTCCACCCATGGCCCGGTTAATAACGGTTACGCCGGATTTGCAATTTTCATTCAGAACCTGTCCCCAACCGGTTAAAGGAAATCGTGATTTGCCATAAGTTTGTACGGTTGAATCTCCGATCAGCCAAATGGTTGGTTCCGCAGCAGAAAGACTGATAAACGGAATGATTCCAAATGCAATGACCAGAAGTTTATAGATGTTATTTCGCATAGTAACCCTTTTTTTCTCCATATTTACTATTAAAATTATCGCCGGTTCCATCCCAGTCCGCTTTCGGACCTTTCATTCCCAGCTCTTTGTAATTGCCATCAGTAACAACAACGCAGTCAATTTGTTTAATCGATGCTTCCTGCTCCGTGGTCTTTGTTGTCTGAGAAGATTTACCGGCAAGAATACAGTCCTTTAATATGATCTGTCCCTTTTGATCAGCATCAACCTGAATCTGATTATTGATGAAGGTACAGTTTTTCACGTCTGCCTTGCCGTTACCGCATACATGAAGCCCAACCGAAGTCCCGGTTCCTCCCGGCATGACGGAATATCCGCCAATACAATTTGTTAATTTTGCACCATCGGCCGACCAAATCCGGTAGTTGCGTTTGTTACCGAAAGCCACGCAGTTTGTCAGTACTGCGTCGGGTGTTTTAAAATCCCAGCCGCCATCGGTACAATTAAATGCCTTGCAGTTTTTCCAGACAAGTCCCCGAGTATTTTTTTCCGCGCAGAAGCCATCGGCGTTCCAGTATTTTTTTCCCGCGTTGTCATAGGCATTTCGCGCCACGCAATTTTCAAACAGAATATCGGAATCAATACCTTTCACCCAGCGGCTACCCACCGCAAAGCACATCTGAAACTTTTCCGTGGCGAACTCCTTACCGCCGCTGTCAGCATTGCAGTTAATGACTTTTGCATTAGAAATGCCATCCTGAAAGCGAACTCCACGTTTTGAAAAACCTTTAAACACACAGTCTTTGATCAGTATGTTATTTGAGCCTTTTGTGCCGCCGCCGTTCAGGTAAATACCGTTTCTGTTGTTCAGACAGGTAATATCCTCGAACGACAGATTGTTATTTCCTCCACGTGACCAGAACCCACATTTGTATTGCTTAATCGTGATATTACGGAACGACAAATTAGAGGCGCCGGACTCAAGAGTCACAAGAACTTTCCCTTTACCGGGATTTTTCTTATCCCAGCTCGAAATAAACTCCGGTTTTTCCTTCCCTCCGACAAGACTCTTAATCTTTCCTTTTTCTCCACAGTTATTGCCTGTTATTCTCAAAGATTGCTCTTTATATACTCCCGGAGCGACAAATAATGTTCCGCCCGGAGCCGTTTGATCCCAGGCCTTCTGGAGCCCCTGCCCCTGGTTGGCGGCAATCGTGTTTTCAGCACTGCTTCCGCTGAAATCACCGCTTCCCTGAGGAGAAATATAACATTTGTCCATTGATGCGGCGAAGGCTGTGCAGGCACAAGCCAATAATATACTTGATAAAGTCTGTTTCATTTTCATCATCATAATTTGTTGGTAAGGTAAGTTATTGTTTGCTCTCTTCTTTGTCAGAAGATTTATATTCTATTTTAATCAGCGACAGAAAAATCGGTGCGGGTTTTCGGTTAAAACGGAACATAATTCCCGAAATACCGGTAACTTTATCTGAAAACTTGATTAATGGAATCGATACTTCCACCCAGTTGTTCAATGCTTTTTTGAGATCCGTGAAATCCGAAAGCATTACTTTGGTCGGATATTTATCTTTTTTTGATCCGTCCAGCAACTGGATTGTAACGTCCTGCCCTTCATCTTTTTTTATGTAAACCTTAAACGTCAGAAATGCTTTATTGAGAGATTCCCCGGGAATGGAAAGAATGGAGGAATCGCGTTTCGTTCTGAATACACATCCGGCATACGGTTTCACCTTTTCCGAACAGCTTAACTCCATAGATTTGACTTCTTTTTCCGGAGTTGGTTCAGTAACAATTTTTACTTTTGCGCCATTCCAGCCGCTGCCGTACCATCCCTTGTATGGATATTTCTTAAACAGAGTTACATCCTGAGCGTATGCCGCAGTTAAAGCAAAGCCAACAACAAGTGTTAAAAGTAGAGTTTTCGCTGTTCTCATTATATAATCCAATCCTTTTACCAGCCATATGCATCAGGCCAATAGCCCCAGAAATAGCTGAATCTGTTTCGGGATATTTCCGGGTGTTTATAAGTTTCCACATGACCGTCAATAAATCCAATATTTCTTTTGCCGTTATGTCGCTTTAAAACATTATTGTCTACATAGGTTTCCAGGATATAGGGTTTATTGGCAGCATAATAGTCATCACGGTCAAAAATCACAGAACGTTCTGATGGACGTCTTATTTTGGCGGTAAACTGTGTACATTTACCGTCTGAGGTCGTTTTCCCCAAATAATAATTCATTGCAAAATGATATTTAAGGTCGGTAGGCTGAGCCGGACAGCAGAACGGAGGAAGTGGATTGGTCCCAGCGGAATTCATGGAACATAGTTGCTTAACATCACCGGAGCTTAGTCCCATATAAGGATAAATGAAATCCTGCCACTTTATATTTCTGTATTGCCAGTCACTGGACGCATAAGGACCGTTATCATAGGCGGGCAAATAGCTCTTGTTGTCCATTGTATACTGAAGCATTGCCAGTGACATTGTTTTTTCGTTGTTCAGACATCCAAGAAGCTTGGCGCGATCCCTGGCTTTATTAAGAGCCGGGAGTAGCATAGATGCGAGAATAGCAATTATCGCTATTACAACCAGGAGTTCGATGAGTGTGAATTTCTTTATTTTGCCAGTCATTTTTGTTACCTCATTTTTAACATTAATTAGAAGTTTTTGCTAATCATCCAGTCGTTTTATGGGGTTTGATCTTATCCGTATTCACTATGATAGGCCTGAGCATACAAGAACTCATAACTATTGGCATTATGTTGTTTTGTTCTTGATTCTTTCTCCTTACTCAGGCCGACAAATATTTTGGTCATCAGTGCTAGTTCATTTGCTTTTCTATCAATATCGCAATCCGTTTCCAATATCTCATTAATGCCGATTACAACCGCTTCATAGAGAGGGGTTGAAGGAAGATTATATCCGCAAATAAGTTTGGTTGATTCCTTTAAAATCACTTGATCTTTTCCGGAGTTTTTATCCAGTGATTTCTCTGCAGAGGACAGACGGATCGGAATCCCATATTTCTTTTCTGCCAGAAAGTTCTGGAATTTTTCAGAGAGCAGCAATTTTGCCAGAGTTGCCGCCGAAGCCGTGTCGGCACACTCTTTTCTGACACAGAAAATATCGGTTGCCTGTAAAGTCCTGTCGCAACCGTTTTCAAATGCGGGCAAAGGAGCAACATCCCAATCCTCAAAACCTGCATTATTCATAATAGGAATAATTTCGCGCGGATGGATCTGGAACGGTGAATTACCTTTTATAAACTCTTCAAAATAATTCAGTTCAGGATTATATTTTATATGATTGTTTCTCAGCATTGAGCGAATTTTTTGCAACGCATCCAGAGTTTTTGGGGAGTTGATCGCAACCGTTCCATCATTTTTAATGATCTTTCCACCGTTACGGAAAATAAAATTCATCCAGTAAAAAGCCTCCGGCACCCAATTCAAAATTTTGTCAGAGGGAGTTGTATTAGATAGAAGATTGATGCTTCTCTGGAAATCATTCCAGGTCCAGTTTTCATGCGGCATTTCGCATCCGGCATCTTTGAGCAGTTTCGGATTATAAAACATCAGCCAGGGAGAATAAATAATCGGAATTCCCATGAGTTTATTATCCACAAAACACGCCCTGAACGGTTCTCGCGCAAACTGTTCTCTATTCCCGGAAATCGCCGCAAACATATCGGTCATCGGCATATATTCGTCATGATGAGCCTGCAGCCAGCCTGTAGTACGAATCTCAAACATTCCGTGATGAAATCCGGATACAATTCGAAGATGCGGAAGTTGTTCCGCCAGTTCTTCGGTAAGAAACTGCTTGTAAGGTAACTCATATTTCGGATCAAATAGAAATACATTACGCTGAAGAATTCTGCTACGCCAGTTTTTATTTACATATACGCCGTGACGGGGAACTTTGTAGAGTGCGCCCTCATTCGACAATGATTCAACCGCACTCTGGACAATCAATAAAGAAATGCCGGTTGATTCTGAAATTTCTCTGGTTGTCGGCAGTTTCTCGCCTCCGCCAACATATCCGTTTTCTATTTTATCCAGAATCCAGTTGCGTACAATTGTAAGTTTGTCCGGCTTCATTCTTTCTCCGGTGTATTAGTCACTGATTAATTCACTGATATTATAGCGGAACAAATCTCATTTGTCAACCATCCAGGGAAAGAAATATATCCCATATTTTTTAGAGAGAAGATATATATTTTTTTTAGAGAAAAGAGATATTTTTTGAAAAAAACATATATGGATATTGACACCGAAAGCATTATCCACTATAATAAGTTTAACGTTCAACTTATTTGTCAACAAGGAATCATATATGCACAAGATGAGCAAAAAAGGAGCTTCACTACGCGACATTGCAAAAGCAACCGGACTGTCGATTACAACAGTATCAAAGGTATTGAATAATGCTTCCGGTTCAGCAGTGAGCGAAGAAAAAAGCAATCTCATCCTCAAAGTAGCCGGTGAGCTTAATTACCGGCCCAATCGCATGGCAAAATTCCTTGAAAGCGGAAAGACAATGCAAATAGCTTACGTAATTCCGCATATGTTCTTTACCAACTATTCATCCCGTGCTTCATTTTCCCAGATCATGGAAATTTATGCTGGAGCTGTTGAATATCTGGCTCAACATAATTATATGACAAACCTGATCTTTTCTCCTCCTGGTAATGAACAGGATTTTCTCCGTTCGACGCTGCTTTCTCAACGTAGTGTGGATGGAGTCATCATATTTTCGGGCGATAAAGAACTGGATATGGTAAATGAATTCAAGGCTATGAACATACCGGTTGTCACGTATGACTGGCGCGGTCCGCAATACCAGATCAGCTCGGTTGAAGAAACCCCTATGGCTGGAGTCATGCAAGCCGTTAAATTTTTAAAGGAGGCCGGACATACGAAGGCCGGATATCTTTCATTCAGTGATGAGACCCGCGGCCACCAGGCCGTATTGCGTACCGATGTAATTGCTGATATGTGTAAGGCAAATGGAATTGAAATATTGCCGGAATTCGTTAGTTCATATATAGATGAAACAGACGCCTATCTCAAAACTCAAAAACTCTTCAAGAAAAATAAAGAACACCCAACTATAATATTTTATCCTTCTGATCACTCCGCCATGATGGGGATCAGAGGACTGCTGGATATGGGAATCAGGGTCCCGGAAGACGTCAGCGTTATTGGTTTTGATAATGCTCCATTTAATATAAATTCGGTAGTTCCTCTTGCCACAATCGAAGTTCCCCGTCGCAAGATGGGGGAAAATGGTGCAAGTCTGTTACTTGAAATGATTGATAATCCACAGCAGAATGAGGTTAAAACCGTTAGCATACACACTGAATTCATAAAGAATGCTTCTGTTGGTATCTGCAAAAAATAAACAATAGATTAGTGATGAAAATCAATAATACAGAACAAGGAGAAAGAAAAAAATATGCTTAAAAGACAAACACGCTGTACAACTATTCATGAAAATCATTTAACCAAATAAGACACTTAGGAGAAAGGACATGAGGAAAAAACAATTCACACTTATAGAGCTCTTAGTTGTAATTGCAATCATAGCTATTCTGGCAGCAATGCTGCTTCCGGCATTGGGAAAGGCTCGCGAGCGCGCCCGGGCAATGAACTGTCTGAACAATATGAAGCAACTAGCCAACGGAGTTCATATGTATGTTCTTGAGAACGATGACTGCCTCTTTAAAACTAATTATGACTCATCAGACAATGGTAAGTTCTGGTATTATGCTGTTTATGACGTTCTGGGAAAGGATATCACGAAAGAAGCACCAAAAAGTTTCAGCAACATCTTCTGGTGTACTGACGACCCGACTTCAAGGCTTTCAGATTATAGTGCACCATTGGCTTTCGCTTACCAATATATCAGCTATGGGTTTAATATTTTTAATTTTCCAGGAATAAAGGTAACCAAAATCAGAAGACCTTCCGAAAAAGTTGTTGTGGCAGAGACAGCCATCGGCGGCCTTAATTCCAATCGTGGATATGGACGGTGCTGCAGTTATTATACAGCAAGTACAACTTACTGGCCAGCCGCCACCAGGCACAATGGGGCTTGCAGTGTTATGTGGATAGACGGACATGTGAGCGCAGTAAAATCTCCGACAGGAGCATCCCAGGGGTTGTACCAGACAGATGTGTTGGGAACTCGGGGATGGTGGGAAACCACCGGCTCAACCAACAATAACTGGGTAGTATCTCCATAAACCCGTACTGTATTACTACACGCTGAAACCAAATAAACATATTTAGGAAAAGGTTAATATATTCATGTATTTTAAATTAAAAATAATGATACTAACATTAGTAATGTTGCTGTTCGCCGGGATGATTTCCGCTGCTGAAACCGCCGAATACTCCATGCCGTATTCGCTGGATCCGGCAAAATGGCAATTCAGTAACGGTGGAGAATTCCCCGGTGCAGTGGGGAGCCTGACGCTTGATTCCTCCTCCGGTGGATTAACAATATCCTACGACTTTACCGCTGGCGGCAGATATGTGGCGGTGTATCCTAAACTTACATACTCCTCACACGTTAAAGGGATTAATTTCAAAATAAAAACAGATTCACAATGTCGCGTCAATTACCGTGTTTTTGATGCCAATAGCCGCATTTTTCAGGGAAAACCTTATCCCCTCAAATCTGGAGAGAATTCATTCTCCTGTAGTGTCATGGGGCCATGGTCGAGTTCATGGAGCGGCAAAAAGATTTCCAATCCAACCAATCCAGCCCGTATTCAATTAATGGTCCTTCCCGGCAAGGACAAAAAAGGTTCTATAGTTATTGATAAATGCGAAGTAGTGACGGACCAGCCACCACAGAGCAACGTAATCGGACAAGATGTGTCATTTTCCGGATGCGGATGGAATTTTTCAGCCATATGGGAAGGTTCCCTGTCTGGTCCGGTTCTTAAAGTTACTGCCGAAAATATTAATGGCAATGACCTTTATGTTGCTCTGGACTTCCCGGAAATGAGACGCAATACCGTATGGCGTACCCGTCTTGACTCCAAAAAGCAACAGCAGGTATTCTCATATTCTCCACCGCTGAAAAATGGTGGAAATCCGAATAATATCTATCGGATTACCGGAACATTTACCAATCACAAAGGCAGTACGCTGAAGCAGGAGTTTGTCCTTACTGGCAATAATGCATCTAAAGATGATCTCGGCTATCCGAAAAGCAGTCGCAATATTGTAACATCCGGATTTGGAGTATGCACTCATTTCTGTCATGCCACACCTGTCTGGAAAGATTATGCTTTCGCGCTCAAGATGATTGACTCTGCCGGACTGAAATGGATTCGTGACGGAAACCGAGTTCTGAAAGGAAAAGATGGTAAGTACCATGTCCGAAAATATGATCTGGACTGGATGAAAAAAGCGCAAAAACATAATATTAACACCATAGCCTATATCGCAATCGAAGAGAAAATACCCTTGAAAGAATTCAAAAGGATGGTTACAGCCTGGGCTCGGGAAACAAAGGGTATCGTCAACGTCTTCGAACTTGGGAACGAACCAAACAACTGGGGCGGCTGGCGTCAGAAATTTGGAGGTCCATGGAACGCAAAGGAAAAGGACAATTCAACCTCTCCCTGGGTAAAGGAGCATATTAAATACATTAACATGGCGGCTGATGCCATAAAAGAGGTTCGTCCAGATTCAAAGGTAATCGCGCTGAGTGCTCCAAGTTGTGTAAACTTCCGCTATATGACTCTCGGTCTGACAAAGAATCTTGACGGCATCGCGGACCATCCCTATGGTTATTCTCTGCCGCCGGAACAGGTGCCGTGGGGTGGAGCCGAACAGGAAAAACGCGACGGGGTAAGAGTTGGCGATGACAAACATACGTTCAAGGGTCTGATAGAGGCATACATCGAACATGGAAAACGTACCGGTCAGATCCGTTCGTTGTGGCTAACAGAGTTTGGTTTCTCAACTTACTGGTTTGACGGCAAAAACGAAAAGGGTATTTATCTCGGCTACAGCGAACAGGCTCAGGCGGCATATATTGTCCGACGTTTTATTGAGGGGGCTGCTCTTCCTGGAGTCAGGGTCTCAACTTTGTATGACTTCATTGATGACTATAGCTCCGTATGGAATAACGCAGAGGCCAATTTCGGTATAGTTCGTACTGATTTCAGTCCCAAACCGTCATACTACGCTGTCCAGCATATGGCATCGTTATTCGATGGCTATAAGTACGCGAAAAACATCAGGATAAAAGTGGAAAAGCAGCCGCTGCACCGGGCAGCCGGAGCAACCGTACTAGTAAAGGACTGGGATAAAGCCTCAATCATGTCTGAAAGCGATGTAAGAACATATGCCTTTGCATCTCGTAAGGCAAAAAGCCCGTTGATGCTGGCGGTATGGTCATCACTGCCTTTCCGCGCCGAGACCAACAACCGGGCCTGTACCATCAGGCTCAAAAATATGGCCGGATTTGCGAAGAATCCTGTCGCTGTTGATGTAATAACCGGAATTAGTTTTGATGTTCCGGTCAGAACGAATGGAAAAGACCTGGTCTTTGAAAACCTGATTATCAAAAATCATCCAATTGTTATAAAGTTTTATAAAGAATAATTGTTCAAGAGAGAAATAGGAAGTATGAATACAGTTAATTCAGAATGGATGCGTGGAAAGCGCGGCTTGATGGTACATTATTTACTGCCGGAAATGTGGGATGAGGAAGGCAGGAAATTTGATGACATCAATGAAGGAGCAGAACAGTTCCAGCTGGACCGGTTCATGACTGATTTTGACTCTACAGGCAGTGAATGGCTGATTTTTACCTTTGGTCAAAATTCCGGGTATTACTGCTCGCCCAATCCGGTAATAGACAAGTATGCCGGAGAAGGACATTGTTCTGAACGTGACATCATGATGGAAATTGCACAGGAGTTAAAGCGCAGAGGTAAAAAACTAATTGCCTATCTGCCATGCGAAATCAACGCAAACACCTCCATGCACACTGGATTTCTCTGGAATACTGAACCTGGTTCCGCTCAGATCGAATTCCAAAAACGTTATCTGGAGGCAATAACTTTCTGGGCAGAAAAGTTTGGGGACCTTTTTGCCGGATGGTGGTTTGACGGGTGCTATCCCTGGGACGCATTCAATAATAAGTTTATGCTTTGGAATGAATGGTTTCATGCCGCAAGGGCAGGTAATCCAAATGCTCTGGTCACCTTCAACGACGGATGTTTCTGTACGGATTACACTGTTCCTATTCGTCCGGATTTCGATTATTTTGCCGGGGAAGCAACCGCACTGTACGACTCCGGGCCTCAGCTGGCAAATGAATTGAAAAAGTTTGTTCCTGCTTCAGAGTTTATTCCGGGAACCCAATGCAGATGGCAGTGTCTGGTTTCAATTGACGCCTTATGGAAACATCGTGCTCAATTAGGAGACTGGCTGCCGCCAGAACACCGCTTCATTGACTCCTCAACTCTTGAGCTGGGAGAAATGGAGCCGCCCATATACACTGCGGATGAACTGAATAAACTAATAGACAGCTTTTGTTCTCTCGGGGGTGCTGTTACTCTCAACGCCGGAATATTCCTCAATGGCGGACTGGGAAGTAAAACTGTAGCTTTATTAAAGGAATTAACAGTAAGGAATCAATAAAATGAACTTTATAAAAAAATATGATGTTGTCATTGCCGGTGGAGGCGTTGCCGGGGCAGCGGCAGCTTTGGCCTCGGCAAGGCGGGGAGCCCAAACCGCGCTGATAGAAAAAACCGTGCTGGTCGGGGGACTTGCAACATCCGGGCTTATTAACGGCTATCTCCCGCTATGCGATGGAAATGGTACTCAAGTCTCTTTTGGAATTGCGGAAGAGTTTTTTAAGGCCAGTATTAAATATGGAGTCGGAGATGTACCCGACAAATGGAAAGACAGTTCCGGTAATATTTCCAAATCGGGCAGCCGTTATCAGGCGGTATTTTCCCCTGCCTCATTCGCTCTCGCCCTGGATGAATTGTTAATTGATGCCAATGTTGATCTCTGGTTGGATACCGTGGTATGTAAGACTGTAACACAGGAACAAAGAATCACGGCTGTTGAAGTCAGTAACAAAAGCGGATATGGTCAGATTCATGCAAAATGTTTTATTGATGCAACTGGTGACGCAGATTTGGCATTTCTAGCCGGTGTTAATTGTCCACAGGAAGACAATGCCATTGCTTATTGGGCAATTGAAGCCAATGAAAAGAAAACCGAAGAAAATCTGTCTATGTTTAAATACGGCTGTTCCTGCGACCAAACAATGGGGCAACCTCAAATAAATGGGAAAGTCGTGTCTGATTTTGTTCTTGCCGGTAGAAATATCTACCGCAAGCATCTGGCAGAACAATACCAGAACAACAAGTCCAACCGAACTACAAGGTTTCCGCTAGCCCTGCCAACCATGGCGCAGCTACGGATGACCAGAAGAATCGACGGGCTTTTCACTTTGGAAGACGGAATGGAATGGAATTCTTTTCATGACTCCATTGGGCTTGTCGCGGACTGGAGGAAGTCCGGTTATGTCTGGGAGGTTCCATATCGTTCACTGCTGCCCAGTGAACTTAAAGGCCTGTTAGCCGCCGGACGCTGCATATCATCTGCCGGAGACGCCTGGGATGTTATGCGGGTTATTCCTGCTGCCGCTGTAACAGGAGAAGCAGCCGGAGTCGCAGCCGCACTGGCCGCCCAAAAAGGAATTTGCCCCGATGAACTCGACATTAATGCGGTTCAGAATGAACTCCGCTACGGCAGTGGACTACCGCTGCACTTTGCAGACATAGGGCTCGACAACAAAAAGAACGAAATGGTTGAAGCTCCTGAACTTGTTGCCGAAGTATAAAACAATCAATCCCCCTTGCCGGAGATATGGTATCAAACCATGCTCCGGCACTTGTTAATATTCGGCGGCAAAACAAATAAAATTCCAAATTTATTATAAAGCTAACGGAGTTCTGCTCAGCGTCTAACATACTGGCGTTAAGGTTTCTATATCGTAATAATTAACGATATCAGGAATTCTAAGGATGGATTTGCCAGTAAAAAAATATCGCACCTTATTTATCAGTGACGTACACCTCGGAACCAAAGTAAGCCAGAGTCGACGTCTTAATGAATATCTGAAAACGGTGGAAATCGATAAGCTTTATCTGCTTGGGGACTTTACCGATATCAGTAATATGCGTCGACGTTTCTACTGGGACAAACATCACAACGCCTTGATTCGCCGTATCTTTAAAATGGTAAAAAACGGCGTGGAAGTCATCTATATTCCCGGCAACCACGATATGGAAATACGTGACTTCGAAGGCATGGACTTTGCCGGTATCCAAATCAAACTGCAGGATATCCACACCACCAATGACGGGAAAAAATTCCTGCTGCTGCATGGCGATAAATTTGACGGCATTCTCAATGAAAAATTGCTGTTTTTCTATACCCTCGGGGACCGGTGCTATGACCTGGCACTGGTCCTCAATAAAATTCTTAATCGTATCCTGGGATTGTTCGGACGTCAATGGTCTCTGTCAAAATACCTGAAAACCAAGGTAAAAAACGTAGTCAAATTCATTAATGATTTCGAGCAATTGGTGATTCGGGAAGCCAGAACTTATGAAGTAGACGGCGTAATCTGCGGACATATTCATACCCCGGTGATCAGTCGGATTGAAGATTTTATTTATGCCAACTGCGGCTGCTGGACCGAGAACAGTTCCGCCGTGGCAGAACTGCCGGACGGCTCGCTTGAGCTCGTAAATCTGGATCAGCAGGAACAATTTAAAGTGATAGGACAAAATGCTAAAGAAAAGAGAAAACATCAAAAAGCTTGCGCATGACTTTATTTTCGGACGAATTCATAATTCACGCCTGATCTATAATACCTGCTGGGAAGATCCAGCCATCGACCGCAAGTTAATGCAGCTGCATTCCGACAGTAAAGTTGTGATGATAACCAGTGCCGGCTGTAATGCTTTGACTTATCTGCTTGATGACCCCGGAGAAATCCACTGTATTGATGTGAACCCTCGCCAGAACGCCTTGCTTCACCTGAAAATGGCGGCAATAAAATGGTTATCTTATGAAGATTTCTTTATGCTATTCGGTCGTGGTCATCATGAAGACATTGAACAAATCTTTTCCAAAATAAAATATCACATGCCTGAATTCGCCCGATATTACTGGGAACGCAAGCTGCATTACTTTGTGCCGACCAAACTGAAAAAATCATTTTATTACCATGGTACCGCTGGAAATGTCGCCATGATTATACGTCAGATACTCAATCGCCGTAAACCGCTGCGGGATCGGCTGTGCGACATTCTGGATTGCAGTACGCTCGAAGAGCAAAAGATGATCTATCGTGACCTTGCACCTGAATTCTGGACCGGAATTGTCCAGTTCCTGATAAGAAGCCCGCTGACCATGGCGATGCTGGGGGTTCCCCGCCAGCAAATCCAACTGATAAAGTCTTCATATCCCGGAGGACTTGGCTCATATGTCCAGGATAAAATAGCTCATGTTTTTACCGAAGTACCGATGAAAAACAACTATTTCTGGCGGGTTTATCTGCGTGGTGAATATTCCCCTCGATGTTGTCCGGAATACCTGAAAGAGCGCAATTTCAACATTCTGAAACAGCGTCTGGACCAAATTTATGTCCACAACATGACAATAAGTGATTTTCTGGAAAACAATCCCGGAAAATATTCCAACTTTGTGCTGCTTGACCATCAGGACTGGCTGGCCGCGCATGACCAGCGGGGTCTGGAGCAGGAATGGCTGCACATTATGGGCTGCAGCGAGAAAAATACCAGGGTATTAATGCGTTCAGCCTCGGAAAAATTTGATTTTGTTCCCAGACTCGCGGCTTCATGCCTGAAGCCAGATATGGAAATGGCACTGAAACTTCATAATCAGGACAGGGTCGGCACCTATGCAGGAATCCTGTTCGCGGAGATTGTCTGATGAATACTGTTACAGCCACCTCAAGCCATCGCCGTTCCAGCAATTGCGTACAGGCGGAAAAGATGCAGCGTTATTATCGTTTTCACTCAAAAATTTATAATCTTACCCGTTGGACGTTCCTGTTCGGACGCAACCGGATTATTGATCTGATTCCAAACAATGCCGTTCCAAAACATATTCTGGAAGTCGGCTGCGGAACCGGACGCAATCTGCTCCAACTGGCCAATAAGTTTCCGATGTCGGACATTACCGGAATCGATATCTCAACCGCCATGCTTGAAGTTGCGGATAAAAATGTTTTTCTTTGTGACAATGCGATTGACCTGATCAAATACAATTACAACCAGCCGCTCAAGCCAAACAGCTATGATCTGGTGCTGTTTTCCTACAGTCTGACTATGATCAATCCGGGTTGGCGCGAAGCTCTGGCCTGCGCGTATCAGGATCTTGCTCCGGGCGGATATATCGCGGTCGTGGATTTTCACAATACGCCGATACGGGCTTTTCAGCGCTGGATGGAAGTAAATCATGTACGCATGGAGTCCCACTTGCTGCCGGAGCTCGAAAATATGTTCGATCCGGAAACAGTGGAAATCAATCATGCCTACTGTGGTTCATGGAACTACCTGATGTTTCTCGGCACTAAACCCCATACCGGTTATTGCTGATCGAAAAAATTGGACCTGACCAGAACAACTAATTCTGCAGGTCCAAAGGATTTTTTTCGTTGTACAGATTTATACCAGGGACTTGTCAAAAATCTTTTCAACATCATCTACATCAACCTTTGCCGGATTGAGTTCGGTATAGAACTTCATATAGGTAAAGGTGTCTTCCGCCATCTTACGGGAAATGGATGAGTCCACGGTGTATTTGGTTTTGAGTTTATTTTCGAAGTTGAACTGCCCGAAAAACTGATCATAGGCTGCCACCGAATCCTTACTGCCCGGAACCATACAGTTTGCGATAAACGCTTCTTTTTCCGGCATGGAACCAGCATTAAAAACCATAATTTCACGGTAGATCGACGCCAAAGCATCACCATGGGATATATCGCTGAAATGTCCGCCAATTACGTGTGCCATTACATGTGCTACAGTTACTGCCGCATGTGAGATCGCGATACCTGCACAGGTATCAGCCAGGGCCATCCCGGCACGAGCTTCCAAGTCAGAACCATCGGCATAGACTCGCGGAAGGAATTGTCCAACCAGTTTAAGTGATTTTTCCGCAAACATATCGCTGAACGGATTTGCCAAACTGGAAGTATAGGCTTCTACGGCGTGACTGAATACATCAAAACCCGTTGCGAGAGTAAGACCTTGCGGCATTGTAGCGGCCAATTCGGGGTCGATGATTGCCAGATCGGGCAGAACACCGCCCATACCGGGTTTCTGATGAGTTTCAGGATTGGAGATTACCGCAAAGCAGGTACACTGACTTCCTGTTCCACTGGTCGTTGTTATGGCAACAATTGGAAGCAATTTGTTGGTAATGGGTTTATCGCCAATGGCGTACGGCCAAATTGACCCTTCATGAGTTGCTGCAACCGCAATACCCTTGGCGGTGTCCATAGAGGAGCCGCCACCGAGTCCGATTACAAAGTCAGCCTGGTATTTTTCAACCATATCGGCTCCGGCATCAATAACCTGTACGGTCGGATTTGGAATAACGCCGTCATAAACAAATGCCTTGATTCCTGAAGACGCAAGAATATCGGCCAGGCGAGAAGCAAGTCCGCAGCTAACAGTAAATTTGTCACAGACGATCAATGCTTTATTGCCGAACTGCTTCGTGTGAGTTCCGGTTTCGGTAAGTTTTCCGAGTCCGAATACAACTTTTTCAGGTAGTGAAAATACGAATTCACTCATTGTTAAATCTCCTTTCAGATATTTTCATGGTAATTATTTTGTCGAATTATTTTCTTGAAAATCTGCCATACTTTTAAAGACATTGCCGTTGTTTAGAGCGGTATATGCCGTAGTAAAATTCCGGTAGACATCTTCATAAATCATATGGCGTTGTTCATCCGGTTCGATTTCTCCGGTAACTTTAACCATCTCTCCAACTCCTTCTTCAATGGAATTGAAGACATCCGCGCCAACTCCAGCCAACAGCGCGGCACCAAGCGCGGTCGATTCTTTTTCCTTTACGTTTTGGACCGGATGCCCGTAAATATCAGCCTGAATCTGGTTCCACAACGTGGAGTTTGCGGCTCCACCGCCGATACGGATCAGGTCCAGCGGAATTTCCCGCTGCTGCCATTGTTCCATCATATCACGAATTTCCAGTACAACACCTTCCATTACGGCCCGAACCATATCAGTACGACCATGAGCCAGGGAAAGTCCAAGAAACGCGCCACGAGCATCCGCGTTCCAACGCGGTGTACCGGCTGTTGCCAGATAGGGCATAAACAATAGTCCGCCTGCTCCAGGGCAGGATCTCTCCGCCAGTTCGTCAAGCATTGCATAAGCATTGCCGCCGGATTCTTCCGCTTCAATCATCTCTTCATGAGCTATTTCATCACGAAACCAGCGCAGAGAGTTTGCAGCGGCGTTAGACAGACCCTCGATTTCCCAGCGTCCGGGAATGGCATGATTGGTTATCATCATACCGCCAAATCCCGGAACCGGCTGGTCGGTTACCAGAATGGCCAGCCCCGCAGTACCGAGGGTCACTGTAGCCATACCGGGACGTACCGCTCCCATTCCGACTACGCTGCAATTCTGATCCCCGGCTCCGACACATATTGGAGTACCGGGCGCAAATCCGGTACGTTCCGCCAAGCTGGCAGGAAGTGATCCCACCCGGGTTCCCGGAGGCAGCGGACTGCCGAATTGAGCAGGATCAACTTTAAACAATTCCACCAGTTCGGGGTTCCAGTCACATTTTCTTACGTCCCAGATACCGTAGAATGCCATATCGCAAATATCAGTATAGAAATCTTCCGCTCCGAATGCTTTAAGTACAAGGTCCTGATTTTGAACAAATCGGGCCGTTCGCGCATACTTTTCAGGTTCATTTTCACGCATCCACAACAGCTTACTGATAAGCCATGTCGTTCCAAGAGGAAGGCCACTGAGTTTGTAGTATTCCTCATCGCTAATCAGTTTGCGCATGGCTTCAACCTGACGTCCGCTGCGAGCGTCCTGCCATGAGATCATCGGCCTGATCGCGTTACCGGCCATATCCACAGGGCAAGTCACTGAGCGCTGTGTGGAAAATCCGATTGCCGCAATCTCATCCGGTCTGATACCGGACTTCTTGACTGCAGCGGCGCATGCGTCCATGGTTCTTGCAATCATTGCGTTCTGATCCTGTTCAACCCAGCCGGGACGTGGATATTCCGCTTTGTATTCAAAATACGCGCTGCCCACGCGCTTTCCCTCCAGGTCAAAAAGGCAACAACGTGATCCCATGGTGCCAACATCAATTCCGGCCAGATATCTGCTCATAAACAACCCTCCTCAATTACGTGACATTCTTTTATTTCATGCATCCGTAAGGAGCATCAGTGACTGAATTTTCGAAGATTTCTTGACTCCAGATATTATCCGCCGTATGGCCCGAGCATACCGATCTTTTTCAGATTGTCGAGTCCTTCAACAATATCTATTGCGGCACGTGTACCGATGCGTTCAGCGCCAGCCATGATAAATACCAGTGCGTTTTGCGGACGCGGAAATTTGACGCCGGAAACTTTCAAGTGTACATCGGTTCCTTTGAGCGCTTCTTTCATTATCAGGAACTGTTCGAGAGTAGGACCTTCAAATTGTCCGGTAGAAGTCTTGGCGAACTGGATGCCGGCTTCGGCGATCATTTTGGCCCCGGCGGCGATTTCTTCATCGGTCAGGTAACACACTTCCAGAATGCATTTGGTCACGGCGTTGCCGGCGGCCTTGACAAACATATTGAGTTCTTCCTGAACCACGTTGAATTTGCCGTCCTTGAGGGCTCCAATATTCATCACCATGTCAACCGTGGTACAACCGCGTTTTACCGCGTCTTCAACCTCAAAAGCTTTTACTGCGGCTGGAGCACTGCCAAAAGGAAACGCAATGCCGGTACCGATTTCGATTTCGTCGAAACCTTCCAGTTCTCGTTTCACCAGCGGAGACCAGTAAGAGCTACTGGTATAGAAAGCCGCAAAACGGTATTCACGAGCTCTGGCACATCCGGCGAGAATGTCTTTTTCCTGAGTCTGTTTGGGCAGAATGGAGTAGTCCATCATCCGGGCGAGTTTGGCTTTGTCAAGAGTTTTCAGGTCAATCATAATAATGTTCTCCTTTTATGAATTAAAGATCCTGTTGAATTCATCGATGGAAAGTCCCCTTTCTCCAAGATTGCGAACTTTCTTTGCTCCTTTTTTCGCGTCGGCGTGATAATCCGATCCGCCGCTGATAAAACGTAGACGCGACGTATATTTCCCCCGGATTTCCGCTTCGATTTCCTCTGGTGTATACGTGCCTTTGTAGGTCGTCTTATTGTAGGAATATGATGCTTCGATACCATCGAGTCCGGCTTCAATCAGTCGGTCAATATAGGCCGCACGGGACATTTCCCGACCACCTTCGGGACAAACATTTTCATCAATCAAATACGGATGGGCAAGAATCGCGATTCCGCCACAGGCATGAATCAGTTGAATCGCCTTTATCGAATCAATTTTCCGACGCTTTACGTTGAGTTCGGGAGTGTCACGAACCAGTATTTTGCCATCACTCCAGGATGGAACATAGCCTTTTGCTGCCATGGTTTCGAAGATATGCTTACGCTGTACTTCCTCCGGCAGCCGGGTCGCCGGACTCCCGTCTGGAGCAGTATAACTCAGGATATCTTTTTCCCAGTCGATCGGCATACCGTGAGTGCCAAGAAGATCGCATAACTCTTCATATGCGCGAGTTTTACTGCATTTTCCCGCCTCAACTTCCGCCCTAATCAGCGGATTGGTCCAGTCAAGACCATATCCGCAGATATGCACGTCATCCACATAAGTATCACAGGAAAATTCATAGCCTTTGATCAGCGCCAGCCCACGGCTTTTCGCATAGGCGACGATTTCGATTTCCAAGCCATCTGGAAGCATTACGGTTTCCGGCGGAGTAATATCGTGGTCGGTAATAGCGATAGCACTCATTCCAAGCTCCACGGCATTTTCAATCAGCTCCAGCGGAGTGTCGTTTCCATCCGAACGGATGGTATGGCAGTGCATATCGCAGGGATAGTTTGTTTTAAGTTCTGTCATTGTCGCTGCTCCTTCAGGCTTTGCCTGAACTGTTCAGAAGCCGCATGTAAACCTCAATCATTTCGGTTAGCCCGCTACAAGCATGAGCAAGAACCTTAAGAATATTGTATTCGGTACGGTGTTCCGAGATATATCCATAAAGCGAATCGATGTAAACCTGTTTAACCATGGTGGAAACATTGAATTTGCTGGCACCGGCATTTACCAGTTCTCTGACAATCTCATCACTGAGCCCGGTGCCGCCATGAACGACCAATGGACAATCAATTTCACTGCGAATACTGCGGAGAGTATCGATATTTAACTTCGGTTCAACCTTATATACTCCATGGGCCGTACCGATTGCGGCAGCAAGAAAATCAATGCCAGTGCGGTCACGGAATTCAATCGCTTCGGCCGGAGTAGTATAAATAGCGTCGTCCTGAGAAACTACAATATCATCCTCTACACCGCCGACAACTCCAATTTCTCCTTCAACCGAAACCCCTTTATCATGGGCTTCCTTTACGACTTCCGCGGTAATCCGGATATTCTCTTCAAACGAATGTGATGACGCGTCGATCATAACAGAATTGAAGCCGTATTCAATCGCTTCACTCAGAAACTTCCGGTCAGTTCCATGGTCAAGATGCAGCGAGAGCGGTACTGTACTACCTGTTGCGGCTGTACGGGTCATTTCTACCAGGGCCTTCACTCCAAAGCGTTTAAGCGTACCAGATGAGGCCTGAATGATTGCCGGTGATTTTTGATTTTCTGCGGCGTTGACAACTGCTTCTATCGACATATAATCAACTACATTAAATGCGCCAACACAGTAACCGTTATTATGTGCTTCCTTCAGCATTTCAACTGTATTCTTCAATGGCATAACATCTTCCCTCTCGTTTTGTTTGCAAAATAGAAATTTATATATAAAATATAAAACAAACAATAAGAAAGGTCAAGAGTGATTGTGGAATTTTTACGTAAGAATTGATTGACGAAGGATTTATCAGGTATAATAAATAAAAAAAGCGCCTCAAAAAAGAGACGCTTATATAATTAAAAATGTGGGATTAGCCGTTGTAGCGAATGGCAAGGATTGTGATATCGTCGGACTGTTCATGACCGTCGGTAAATACCCTGACGCTACCAAGAACGTTCTGAACAATCTGTTTGGAATCAGAGTCCGGCAGGTTTTCCAGAACTTCAACCAAACGTTCTTCGGTAAATTCTTCACTTTTCCGGTTCATGGCCTCGGTAACACCATCAGTATAGGAAATAAATCCGTCTCCCGGATTAAGGGTAAGGGTCGTTGAGCCGTATTCGATATCTTCCATAACTCCCAGCGGAATACCGTGGATTTGGCTGATTTTGTTAATGCCGCCGGAACCTTTGAGGATAAACGGCGGATTATGCCCGGCGTTGCTATAGGTTAACTCGCCGGTTTTAATATTGAAGATCGCCAGGAAGTAAGTCACAAACATGCACATCTCATTGTCCTGTGACAATGAATGGTTCATGGAAGTGAGAATTTCTCCGGGAGTAAGCTTGATGGAAGCAGTGGCTTTCAGCAGGGTCTGAGTTACAGCCATCAACAGTGAGGCGGGAACCCCTTTACCGGAAACATCACCAACGGCAAAACAAAGATTATCGTCATCCAGAAAAAAGAAATTATACAGATCGCCCCCCACCGCCTTGGCCGACTCAAGGATAGCGAACAGATTCAGTTCCTTGCGTTCTGGAAACGGCGGGAATATTTTCGGGATGATACTCAACTGAATCTGACGGGCAATCGTCAATTCACTTTCGATTTTTTCTTTTTCCGCGGTAGTACGTTTCAGATTCTCAATATGTTCCATCAAGGCTTTCTGCATGGAATAAAACGCTTCCGCGAGCTGATGCATTTCATAGCTGCCGTCAATTTCCGGCAAATGCTGAGTAAAATCGCCATGCCCAATAACTTTAGTGGCTTTGGTCAGAGTTTTCAGCGGTATGGTAATGCTGTATGAAACAACAAAAATAACGATGAGCAGCGCAATCAAACCAACTCCCCACATGATCGCTATCTTCTGATTGAGTTTAGTAAGTCCTTTCAGGAGTTCCTTTTTAGGAATAACGATCCCAAGCGACCAGTCGTTGGATTTCAGCGGCAGGTAACATAACATACAGTCTTCCCCGAGAATCAGGCTCTTGTAGGGAACAAATCCGGTTTTCCCCGCAATCATCGCATCAGCGATTTCCTTGATTTTGGAAAGGTCTTTGTGTTCCTCCGCCAGACTGTAAAGTGTATGGTTCATAATCAGGCTGACATCCGGATGGGTGATAATCCGACCGAACTTGGAGATCAGAAAACCATATCCCTTGTCGTAGAGCCTCATACGATCAACCAGTTTCTGAAGTTTAGACAGTGAAATATCCACCGTAACCACTCCTTCAAAAATACGTTTTCCGTTGCGGGTGCGATAAAATGGACACGAATAAGTAGTCATCAGGACATTGCCGCCACCTTCGTCAAAATACGGTTCGCTCCAAATTGGCCGCTGAAGTTGTTTTGGAATCTGATACCAGTCCATGTAAAAATACTGGTAATTTTTTCCGCCTAGATACTGGAATGCAACCTTATCGCCATCGCGGGAAACATAGGGGGAATAATAAAGTCTTCCCGGCTGGAAACGATTGGGTTCAAAAGCCACAGCCGATCCAAAAATATTTGAATTACTGCCTTTCAGGAAGTCGGACATCAGACTTTTTAACTGTGAATCCGTGGGCCTCATGCTCTCCATAACCAGAGCCATATCATTGGCCTTTTCCGCAGCGGCAAGAAATGTCTGATCAAGCTTGTTTACTGTAGCTTCGCAGAGATTCCGAGCACACTCCTCGACCCCTTTGAGCATAACATTTCCGGTATAAACACTGTTTTTGAAGGTTACAAAACCAGCGATAATGATCACACACGATAAAATGTAAAAACTTAGTTTAAATGCCAGACTTCGATTATTGAACATGGTTGCTCCTGTCTAAATGACCAGCTTGGTTTCCGCCTTTATAAAAATCATTGAAAGCGGGAATGGTCTTAATTTTTCCTGTATCTTTCAGCAAATCAGCCGTTGTGTTAAACATAGATTCGCTGAGTCCGGTTTTCTGCATTCCATAAGAATCTGTTTCCATTAAATCCCGGAAATGCCTTAGCATCCATTGCTGATGAACTTTTGTCAATGGCAGGCGATTGCGTTTCATAAGGTTCGTTACATATTCCAGAGTTTCTTTTTCATGATTGAATGCATATTTCCAACCCTCAACGGTAGCCCGGACAAAATTCCGGCACAATTCCGGGTTTGCGCTAAAAAAATCTTCTTTGCAGTAAATTCCCTCTTCGGGGATATCCAGTTTGTATTTGTTCATTTTGAACAGTGAAAGTTCTTTCGGTTTAACTCCTGCCATATAAATACTGTGGAGTTCATTGTAGATGGTTACGACCTGTGCGTCGACCCCTTTCCAAAGAAACATATCAACTCCGCTGCCAAGATTGACGATCTTACTGTTAAGTTTGTGCTCACGAAGAAATTTCCGCGGAGTATCCTGAAAATCACCCAGCCAAACCCCCAGGCTTTTGCCATTGAGGTCGTTGATCGATTCAATTCCTTCCGATTTGCGGGCGACGATAATCAGAGACGAATGCTTGACGAACTGGCCGATATTTACGATCTTCATTCCGTTTGCCCGCATGTTAATGCCAGCGGCAAGGAAAAACGACGCAAACTGAGCCTTTCCGTCTTTCAGCATTCCGGTATTGCTTACTGTGGCTGTGGCATGGACAATGTCGACATCCATACCATACTTCCTGTAGAAACCCTTTTGTTTTGCCATGTAGAAGCCGGCAAACTGGGCCTGAGGAAGCCAATGGCAGGCAAACGTGATCTTTTTTAATTCACGCTCCCCGTTCTCCTGAGCTGCCAGGCTCAACGGTATAAGTACCGCGCCAAGCAACATTCCCCAAAATTTTTTCATTAAAACCCCAATTCCTTAAAATTTATAAATTTTCATCCCAGATACTGTTTACTGCGTCCGGAGGCATTCTCCAGTCCCCACGTGGAGACAAACTGATGGTACCCACCTTCGGTCCGTCAGGAATACAGCTGCGCTTAAACTGCTGAGCAAAAAAGCGCTTGTAAAATAGTTTCAAATATTTCGATATGTCTGCCGGAGAGTATTTGCCCTCGAAGGCAAGCCCGGCAAGGAACCTGACCTTTTCCGGTTCAGCCCCGTATTTTACGCAATGATATAGATAAAAATCATGCAGTTCGTAAGGACCGATGATATCCTCGGTACGCTGGACAATGTCCGCGTCCTTGGTGTTCGGCAGCAGTTCAGGGCTCACCGGTGTATCAATAATATCTTCGAGCGTGTCGCGCAGCTCTTTCGCGGAATGATCGGCCACCCAACGGATCAAATAGCGAATCAGCGTTTTCGGAACACTGCAGTTTACCGCATACATCGACATATGGTCGCCATTGTAAGTGGACCAGCCCAGCGCGATTTCCGACAGGTCCCCGGTTCCGATCACAAGACCACCCTCACGGTTCGCCACATCCATCAGGATTTGGGTACGTTCCCGGGCCTGGACATTTTCATAGGTAACCGTATGCTCTTCGGGATCATGACCAATATCGCGGAAATGAGTCATGCACGCTTCACGAATATCCACCTCGCGCAATTCCACGCCAAGCAGTTTACACATATTCACGGCATTATTGTAAGTCCGGTCGGTAGTACCGAATCCCGGCATTGTAATCGCGATAATATCTTCTGGCGTTTTGCCGATCAATTTAAATGTTTCCGCCACAACCAGCAAAGCCAGAGTAGAGTCAAGTCCACCGGAAATACCGATCACGGCTTTTCCCGCGCCGGTATGCTCATAGCGTTTTGCCAGTCCGGCGGTCTGGATATGGAATATTTCCTCGCAGCGGTGACTGCGGCTGTCACGTTCCGACGGCACAAACGGCTGCGGATCGATATAGCAGTATTTCAGTTCGGACAGCTTATTCAGCGAACCGATCTTGATTTCAGTAAATTCACGGTCAGCCAGCAGCGGCATATCCCCCATGGAGCTTTCGCTGATCCGGGTTGCCAGCAGTCGTTTGCAGTCGATGTCCGCGAAAATAATATTGGAATCACGTTCAAAACGTTTATTTTCAGCACAGACATGCCCGTTCTCAGCAATCATCAGATGTCCGCCGAATACTAGGTCCTGCGTAGATTCATGCACGCCCGACGATGCGTAAACGTAACCGGAAATACACCGTGCGCTCTGCTGTTTGATGAGTTCGCGACGGTAATCCGCCTTGGAAACCAGTTCGTTGCTGGCGGACAGATTAAAAGTCAGCAGGGCACCTGCCAGACAATGCCATGAACTCGGCGGAACAATGGTCCAGACATCTTCACAGAGTTCCAGGCCGAACCTGAAATAGCGTCCATGACTAAAGATCAAATCGGTTCCAAATGGTATTTCGCGTCCGCCGTATTCCACAGTTGTTGTTTTAAATCCGGCGCCGGATTTAAACCAGCGTTTTTCGTAGAATTCGCGGTAATTGGGATTATATGATTTCGGCACGATTCCAAGAACACGTCCCTGATGGATTACAAATCCGCAGTTGTACAGGGCGTTGTTGACCCGCAAGGGAGCGCCTACCACGATTACAGTTTTAAGCGATGCGGTTCTTTCGGCAATATGAACGATTGCTTTTTCGGATTCGCTGAGGAGGCGGCTCTGGTGATAAAGGTCGCCGCAAGTATAGCCGCAAACCGTCATTTCGGGAAAAATGACTGCGGAGGTTTCTTCGGAATCAGCGCGGATAACGCTTTCGATTATTTTTCGGACGTTTTCATGAATATCCGCAACTTTGAATTTCGGACATACCGCCGCCACTCTGTAAAATCCATACATGACCGGATTATTCCTGTGTTTTTTCAGTTCAACAGTCACTAAGAACTGTTTGAATGTACTATATAATCATCCGGCCAAAATACAAACGCCGGAATTAGGCAGCCTTCTGGCAAAAATTTCCCATGATGCATCTGAGACCGCTAATGTTAATTCATTAATATGAAATGTTCATAAAATACCACCGAGACAATAGTAAGGTTACGACCATGAAGTTTGAAAACACCGCATGGTATTTTGTATTGTTAAAAATTTGTTCATTTTTGCTTTTGGGGGTTGTTGCCGATGTTTCATTCCGTTATTATTTTAGAGAAAGCAAGCAATGGAGTTTTACAAATGGAAGCAACATCAGTCGCAAGTGACTCGCCTGTGTTCTTGAAGGACTGTGACGCAAAATCTCAGCGACACAATCATCCGGCAAAATCGCCGGAAGCTGTTAACGTGGATCATACCATCAACGAATGTAAACTTACCCCTTTGCACTGGAAAATATGGCTGCTTTCATCTATGGGCATTTTCCTGGAAGGCTTCAATCTGTTTGTCATCGGCATTGCCTTGCCGTTGATCGTAGTAAGCAAAAGTCCATCCATCATGCTTGAAGGCGTAATCGGAGCGGCTGCAATCGCCGGAACCGTGTTCGGCTCTTTTATCATGGGAAGTCTTGCCGATATCTGGGGCCGTAAAAAGTTTTATATCATGAATATGGCTTTCGTAATCATCTTTTCCGTGTTATCCGGCGTTCTGGGGCAATATAGTTTATATGCCCTGGTGATCTGTCAGTTCTTCCTGGGAATCGGGGTCGGAGCGGATTATCCGATTTGCGCCGCGTATGTATCCGAATTTATGCCAGCGCGTTTCCGGGGACGTATGTTGATGGGCACGTTCAGTTTTCAGGCCGTCGGCATGGTGGGAGCGGCCCTGCTGGGATTGTTGATGATGGATATGTTTTCTCCTCATGTAGCGTGGCGGGCAATGTTGGTCATGGGCGCGGTTCCCGCTACTATTGTAATGATCATGAGGTTATTTGTGCCGGAAAGTCCCAGATGGTGCATTGAACACGGTCATGAAGAAAAAGCCGCTGAAATCATCGCGAAATTCAGCCATAGAAGCCATAAGGAAATTAAGAAAATCGTCAAGAAGGAAAGCCATGTCATCACCAAGGTCCATGAAAAGGCACTGGGAATTTCATCGTTGTTTTCAAAGAAATACTTTTCACGTACGATTCTTGCCGCAATTCCATGGTTTCTAATGGACATCGCCACTTACGGCGTGGGCATTTTTACTCCGATCATTCTCGGGTCAATGATGAACGGAAAGCTTGGACACTGTAACCTGCTTCACAAAAATATTTATATGACCGAAGGCGTGACGGTAATCGACTGTTTTTTGATACTGGGATTTGTCATCAATATCTTTCTTGTTGAAAAACTTGGACGCATCAAACTGCAACTGGCGGGATTTACCGGAATGTTTATTGGACTACTGCTGCTGGGCGGAGCTTCGTTTGCCCATAATAACCTGATTCTGGTTTTCAGCGGTTTTATCATTTACAACCTGCTGATGAACATGGGACCCAACGCGACAACGTTCATTCTACCAGCGGAACTTTTTCCAACCAAGCTTCGAGCATCCGCACACGGATTTTCCGCCGCCTTCGCCAAAGTCGGAGCCGTACTTGGCATTGTTTTGCTTCCATTGATAAAAACTTCGCTGGGAACCGGCTGGACCGTATTGCTTGTATCTGTCTGTGCGCTGGCAGGGCTCGTGATTACTCTGCTGTTCCAGGTTGAAACAATGGGTAAATCTATCGATGAACTGTCTCCTGCCCTGGCTGACGAAGCCATGGAGCACCATACATAAAAAGAAGCATCGCGAAACGGATCAGTATGACACTCTGGTGCCGTAGACTAAACATTCGTTGATCAGTTTCAGTAGCTCGGAAGTCGCTTCCGGACGGGCGATATAACGACAATTTTCCGCAGAATCCCTATATTCCTTCGGATGTTCCAGCCAGTCTTTCAGAAGCTCAACCGCCCTGTCGGTTGAAAAATCACCATTTGGAATGACCGTTGCGGCACCGGTAGCTTCAAGGACGGCTGCATTGTCGTCCTGATGACCTTCTGCCGCATATGGATACGGAATCAGGAAGGAATAACGGTTGAACAAGCTGATTTCCGCGATGCTGCTGGCTCCCGACCGGCAGACTACCGCGTCACAAGCTGAATAAAGTACGCCAATATAATCGACGGTTTCCAATGCCAGATGATTTATCTCTTTGCCTTCATAGGCCGTACTTACTTCATTAAGATTGCCTTTCCCACTCAGGTGAATGACCTGAACATTATAATCTTTCAGCTTTTCAACCGCCCCGGGAAGTGTCTTATTGAAAATGCTGGCTCCCTGACTGCCGCCAAATACCAGAAGCGTAGGAAGATTCGGTTTAAAATCAGTATGATGCCGGGTGTTAATCAATTCAATCGCACGTTCCTTCGCCATATGGTCGCCCAGCAGTTCAGGCCTTACCGGCATGCCGGTACAGGCAATCGGACATTTACAGGCAACTGAATTAACCGGCGGAAACGATATCGCAAGGTATTTCGCCCAGCGGCTGATAAAACGGTTGGCAATACCGATTCGGGCATTGCCTTCATGCAGGAAAATTGGAATACGGGCAAGCTTGGCACCGACAGCAGCGGTAAACGACGCGAAACTTCCCATGCCGAGAACGGCGTCGGGATCAAATTGTTTGAGTACGGAACGCGCCTCCATCACACCGGAAATCAGACAGCCCATGAAACTGAAAAATTCACGGAACGACTTGGGCCGCGGAGCAGAATGTACCACATAGGCCTTAATGCCATGTGACTCTGCGATCACTGCCTGGTCCTTCGCGTATTTTCCACCAAGAAGCATAATGACTTCGCCGAATTCATGTTTGAATTGTCTTGCCACACTAAGACCGGGATAAAAATGACCTCCGGTCCCGCCACTGGCTATCGCCAGCCGTAAAAAAGACTTTTTCGTGAGATCCACACCGCTGTCGTCAATGTCTAATTGCTGCTGCATAATTTTTTCCAATATTCCTTGATTTCCATGACAATATTCTGGTTAAAACCTGGCCTGGCTGTTTCAATGGCGATGCTGAGCAACAGAGACACCGCCAGCATACAAGTAACCAGATTACTACCTCCATAGCTGATAAACGGCGCGGGCATTCCTTTGGTAGGCAGCCCGCCAGTAACCACACCAATATTGATAAACGCCTGAAGGCCGATCAAAGCGGTTAATCCCGCCCCGAGCAACATTCCCTGGCGCGAACTGGCATTGGCGCTGATCTTAATTCCGGCTATAATAAACGCCAGATACATGATAATTACAAATATCATTCCTAAAAGTCCGAGTTCTTCGCCGACAATCGAAAGAATAAAGTCTGTATGTGCCTCCGGCAGATATTTATGTTTAAGCCGGCTGTTCATAAAACCGACTCCGGTCCAGCCGCCCGACCCCAACGCCAATAGAGAGTTCCATAATTGATAACCATCTGTACTCTGGCATGTCTCCGGGTCGATAAATGTTGTCAATCGAGACCAGCGTTCAGGATTGAAATTAGCGATCAGCCATATGCCCGGAGGAACAGTCAGGAGAATCAGCATGATTGGCAGATACAGCCGGATACCGGTTACAAACAGCATAATTCCAACAACCGAACACACCAGTAACGTCGTCCCCAGGTCACCTCCGCAAAAAATCAGTCCGGCAATGCATGCGACAGCAGCACATCCCGGAAAAAATCCGGTTCGAAATGACCAGACGCTGATATTACGCATCTTGTCCGTACAGTATTTTGCCATAAACAAAGCAATCGCCAGTTTAGCATACTCCGACGGCTGAATATTACCGACGTGAGGAATCTTAATCCAGCGCTGAGCTCCTTTGGTTGCAGAAAACCCAAAAGCTACTACAAGAAGGATTCCGGCGGCAATCATAATCAACGGACTGAGATTTACCAGCTTACGATAGCCGATGAGAAACACCCCCAGTCCGCCAACTGCGCCAATTGAGGCCCAGATCAGCTGTTTTTTGAAGTACATTGGTCCGGCTACGCCGTAGGAAGTAGAGTAAAGCACAGTCAGACCGAAAAGAATTGCGGTGGAGACAATAATAAACAGAGCAATAGCGGCTCGCAGCGAAGTCTCCGCCTGTTCTTCTCCGGCTATGACCGGTTCCTGGTTAGGAATGTATAAACTCCTCATCGATATTTTTTTACTTCCATACTTGTAACATCGGGGTTATTTTTTCTACTGGGCGCGATTTGAAACAAACAACGCCCATCTTGATTCTCTTAATAAAAATCCGCTTATCAACGAAAATGACGCATAGTATCTTGCAGAAAGTTCCGCTTGGAGTTTCTCCAGGTTATCCGCATCAACCGGCGCAAAATTATACGTAAGATCGTGTGCTTCGGAAGTTTCCAGACAAACCAATAAACAGTCCTCATCAACCGCCACACCGGATACCTTCATCGGCTCCGGTCTCCGGCAGGCGTTATTCAACGCCTCGCCGCAGCCGTCAGGATCCACACTAAGCTCGTCAAAACTAATTGTAAATATTCTGATCATTATGCCAGATAAATTTCCTTGTCGTCAGCGGAAATACTTACACTGTTTTTCTTCACATATTCAACCGCGTCGGCATCGTCAAGAACCGCCAGCGGAGAAATTTCAACGTTTACCAGAGGTTTGGCGTCTTCACCGCGCGGAATAGCAACACCGGCAGCTTCAAGACGACGGCAGTCGCGGTCGATTAACATTTCACGACAGCTTTCAACCGAGTCAACACCAGTACGGTTTTTGGTCGGAGCGAATTCATTTTCGCGAACAGCTTCCAGCACCATGGTTTTGGATGCCAGCGGAAGCGCATCGAAAATAAATGATTCCAGTTTAACGGCATTAGATTCTTCCGGAGTAACAGCGGTTCCCACAGCATCAACATACGGTACTTTCTTATCGGCACGGTGCCATGGAAGATTTAGACGGCCGCCAGAGGTAAGGCGTTCCACAAAGTTCACACTGATCACGTGGATCGCCGGACTGCCCGCGATAAAACGCAGTTTGCCGTTGGCATCGGTCTGTTCCGCCAGTTCATCTGGCATATCGCTGTATTCGATGATTTCCAGCTTGTCGCCGGATTTACAGAAGTTACCAAGCTTTTCAAACGCATTGGTTTTCGCCAGCATGATCGCGCTCATTTCGGATTCATCCAGAGAGTGCAGACCCAGGAACAATGGATTCGCTATGGTGATCAGCGGATTGTCGACCTGGAAGTAAGAGATGTATTCGACGCCGTTGCTCTTCATTTCATCCAGCGCACCGGAACGTTTGAGGGCCAGCAGCGTACCGCCATGACCATCCGGAGCCAGCGCGAGAGAATCCTTGGCGCCAAGCAGCAGTTTTCCGTCAAGTCCAACCGCAGGCATGGTGCCCTGAGTAAAGAACATGACCTGATCTTTATCGAGCCCGAAATAGTTATTGGATTCGAAGTGCTCAATGGTTGCCTGATTATTCATCAGACTGGTCATGATGTACCATTTCATTGATTTGCCGTATTTTTCACGGATACGAACAAGTTCTTCGGAAAAATACTGGAAAAGCGTTTTATTTTTTACTGGAGAGATCGGAAAAGTTCCTTTCGGACCGTCAAAACCCAGACGGGTTCCCTGTCCACCGGCCACGGTCAGCGCGGCAACTTTACCTTCTTTCAGGAACTGTTCGCCAAGAGAAACGGCTTTGCCGTACAGCGCTTCCTGATCAGCGTTTTCCGGTTTGACCGGATAGTACGGCGAAGGCTGAAGGTCAGCAGGAATGCTGGTGACAGGTTTATTCAGCACATAATCCTTGATTAGTTCATCCAGGTTTTCCCAGTCGATTTCAGCAAGCTGCCCGAGCAGCTTCTGTTTTCCGGCTTCATCAAGTTCGTCATAGAATTTCAGCAGGTGGGTTTGACCATGCTGTTCCAGTTTTTTTACGATATCTTCGTACATATATTTCTCCATAAAATTTATTGTCCGTACAACGGACGGCATTAGTACCACTTCAAACTCCAGTCGCTGATGCTCCTTGCAGAAGCGGATAAAACACCAAATTCATTTTTTCAGTTTTATAATCAAACTGAATTAATTATCGTTTCGCAAAACTTGTAAACACTGAACTGAGAAAATACGCGACAGCAATCAGGATAATCAGAATCAGTATGGTAAGACCCAACGCAAGAATACGTTTTTTTGTAAAGACGGAATCTTCCATACTGCTGCGGATTTCAAATTCGGCCTGTTTCAGACGGAAAGACAATTCTGGGTCAAGTTTTCCCTGCGTGTTCTCTCCGTTGTCAGGATAATTTCTGTCGTCTCTATCATTTTCAGCCATATTCCGTTACCTTCTGTTATCGTTCTCAGTGCGGAATATCCCTACAGTCTTCCTGTAAGATATGCTGTACTATACAGAGCAAAGTCTCTGAATACAAACAAAATTTACGGATCATTCCGGCATATCCGTAACTTCTGCCGACGTGAACGGGGACGGTCTGGAATAGTAAATTCAATTCGTCCGGTTTTCCGCATATCCGAGAGTTGTCGCAACAAGTGTCCGCTGTTCGCGGTCATCCCGAGTCTTTTCGCCAATTCATGACGCGACATCTCGCATTCCTGCAACATGTTATAAATTCTCTCACAAAGTTCAGAAGTGAATATTAATCCTGCCGGTTTATGCGGTATAGTTACACTCTCACGCTCAATCAGCCGGAATGGAACCAGGGAATTTTCCGGCACCTTTCGCCGTCGGATTAATGCATCCAAAACTTTAAATGTTTTAACAGCAATACCTGAATAATCAATTTCGCAGGTCGTCTGCGGTACTGATAAATATTCAGAAATCCGGGGAGACTCCCAGGAAACCAACGAAAAATCTTCAGGAATATTTCTTCCCAGTTCTTTCAGAATCTTAGCTGCCACAATCCCGAATGTGCCGTCAACACAAATCGCGGCGGTACAGCCGGAATCCAACAGTTTTCCGATTCCATTTTTGATTCCGCCGTCCCGGTCAAATGCCGCAAACTGCTCTGGATTTAATATCCCTCTCTTTTTCATCTCATCGCAATAAGCCGGATAACGACGGGTAAACAACTTTTCTTCACTTAGCCGTGATGCCGGACTAATGAAGCCTATTTTCCTGTGTCCGGAACGCCACAAGCGCTCTGTTGCCAGTTGAATCGCCGAAACCGAATCGGCCGAAACGGAATGAATTCCGGCAGAAGGCATTCCCGGACCGTTAATCGATACCATAGGCAATGCGGAAAATGCCTGCCAGCGTCGAATCAGCCACAATGATCCCAATGGCGCGATCGCTCCGGCGATCGCTCTCTCTGTCAAAATATCCAGATCTTTTTCAAGCAGTATTTCCAAATGATAACCGCCTGTAGAAAACACAGGAAGCAATGCGTTCATAACTTCCGTTTGATAGGCATCCATCCGTCTATTACCAACAATAACTGCAATTGTTCGGCTGCCGCCAGCTGCAGAACGATAGCCAAGAGCTTTTGCCGCTTCAATCACTTGACGTCGGGTTTTTTCAGAAATTCCCGGCTGGTTATTCATCACTTTGGATACTGTACAGATCGAAGTTTCAGCAGCTTCCGCTACCTGATGGATATTTACCTTATTCACTACATAAGCCTTAATATTTTAATAATAATTATGTATAATTTAGTATAAAATATTAAATTTATCAATAATTATTTATCTTTATTTATCTATATTTTAAATCTTATACGTTGCAATAAAACGCCAAAAAACATAAGATTATTAACATAAACATGGAGATTTATAATGAATAAGAATTATATGCAGATCAGTAGTCGTGATTCAAGATATTTTGAACTTTCTGACGGAACATCATTTATTCCGGTCGGCATTAATATTAGTTTTCCACGATTTATAAAAACAGAAGCCGAATTGCTGGAATATTATCGCGAATATATCGGAAACTTCGCGGCGAACGGCGGCAATTATGTCCGTGTCTGGCTGGGAAGTCCGTTCTTTGAACTGGAACCGGAAAAGGAGGGACTATTCTCTCAGACGGCGCTCAACCGGATATTCGCTCTGGTAAAAATCGGAGAGGAATCCGGAGTACGTTTAAAATTTACGCTGGAACATTTCCGTTTTGTATCAAAAGCATTTCAGAATGAAATGTTCCAGGGGGCCGCTTCGTTCCTGAAAGCCGCCTATCACAAGGATAACGGCGGTTCGGTAATCGATATGAAATCCTATTTCACCACTGAAGCTGGACATAAGATTTTTCGTCATAAACTCAAATTGCTGTCTGAAAATTTCAAGAATAATCCAACAGTGGCTGTGTGGGAACTCTGGAATGAAATCAATGCCGTTATTACCGATGACATGACAGACTGGCAGCAATGGACAAAACAGATGCTGGCAGAGGCACATGAACTATTCCCCAATCAACTGTGCGTACAGAGTCTGGGTAGTTTTGACTCTTTAGATCATTATAATATGTACAACTGGTTATGTAATCTTCCCGGAAATGACTTCAATCAGATCCATCGTTATGTTGACCCGGGCGCGAAACTCGACGTTTGCCGCGGACCAATGGATGTTCTTGCATCTGATGCCGTCGCAGCGTTGCACGAACTTAATCCCGACCGGCCGGCTATTCTGGCGGAAAGCGGAGCGGTTGAATGGTGTCACTGCCTTCCGTCACACCTCTATAGAGGAGATGTCAACGGTACTCTTCTGCACGATGCTCTTTTTGCTCCATTTTTCTCCGGCTCTGCCGGATGTGGACAACACTGGCACTGGGAATTTTATATTCATAAACACAACCTCTGGTGGCATTTCCAGCGTTTTAGCAATGCCGTCGCGAAAATTGATCCGGCTGCCGAAAATTACCAGCCGTATAAACGCGACAGTCAACGGCTGCGTTTTTACGGACTGAAAGGCGAAACCCACTCGTTGCTATGGGTCCGCGATAAGTTCAACACCTGGCAAGCAGAATTAGACCAGAAGCAGACACCTGAAGTATTAAAGGAAATATCCATTGACACCGATACTATCACAACTCACACGGTATCACGAGCAGAATACTACCTGCCGTGGGAAGATAAACGTGGGAAACTGGAAATAGTAGAAGGCAAAATCACACTGCCAGACTTCAAACGCTCTATTGTCCTGAAACTGCTACGGTGACATAGAAACAGGAGAAAAGAGAATTTAGAATCACTCCCCTAAGTTCAGCAATTATATTAATATTTCCCGGTAATCTTTTGCAAAATATCTAACAGGTAATATATTGCAGATACTACAGCATTAATTAGCCGGGGGAATTTCATGGACACAGATAATATTTTTGACATTTTGAAGCAGGCTGATAAACGGCCTGAGTCATTTGCATACTATACCGTAGAGCAGCTTTGGAATGATGAATATATTTCGGGACAGATGTTAAAGTATCACCTTGATCCAACAATTGATTTAGCATCAAGAAAACCTGAATTTATCAATAAATCTGCTGCATGGATTGAGAAACAATTCGGACTGACTGGACGTAAGGTCGCGGACTTCGGCTGCGGTCCCGGCTTGTATGCTTCAAAGCTGGCAGAACGCGGCGCGAAAATTACCGGAATCGATATATCACGCCGGTCTATTGAATTTGCACGAAACAAAGCCGAAGATAAAAACCTTGATATCAATTATGTAAACTGCAATTACCTGGATTTTGAATCGGATCAAAAATTTGACTTGATTATCATGATCTTCTGTGATTTCTGCGTATTGAGTCCGGTTCAACGGCAGAAGCTGCTGGTAAAATTCAAGAATCTTCTTAATGATAACGGGCACATATTGCTTGACGTTGTTGCCACTCCATTGTTTAACGAACTGGAGGAATCAACTGAATTTGAATTTAATATGATGCATAATTTCTGGTCGGCCGATGATTACTACTGCCTCAAAAAAGTATTCTTATATCCAGATCAAAGGGTTGCACTGGACAAATATACCATTTTTGAAAAGAACAGAATTCGTAAGATATATAACTGGATGCAGTTTTACGACAAGGAATCCATCAGTGCGGAATTTAATAAAGCCGGACTAATCGTCCATGAGTTTGCCGGCAATGTCTGCGGAGATTCGTTTGAGGCTAGCAGCCAACAATTTGCAATTATTGCGGGGAACAGTAGTATTACGGGTTGACAGTGCTGGGGAAAACAATTATTTTGAATAATAATACATGATCTTTATTATTATTCGGGGGGAGTGAAATTAAAGATGAATATTGATACTGGTTCATATGAGAATATAGTCAATTCTCTTTTGGAGGGGTTTTATATTGTTGATCAAAATAAGAAGATTATATTCTGGAACAGTGCCGCCGAGGATATTTCCGGCTTTAAAAGCCAGGAAATGGTAGGCAGGCCTTGTTCAGATGACATGTTAACCCAACTGGACTCGGAAGGCAACAAACTCCGATGTGAAAATTGTCCTTTGGCAGCATCTATTGACGACAGCAGGGTAAGGGAAGCTAAGCTTTTTTTTCATCACAAGGAAGGTCATAGAATTCCTGTCGCGGTTCGAACGAGTTCCTTAAAAGACAAAGGGGGCAATGTAGTCGGCGGAATTGAACTTTTTTCCGATATAAGTAAACTCGAAGCTTATAAAGGCAGAGTCAAGGAACTGGAAAAGCTTGCCCTTATCGACGAACTTACACAACTTCCAAACAGACACTGTATAAATAGAGAACTGAGTATACGCCTGGCAGAATTAAAACGATACGCGATTCCTTTTGGAGTGTTAATGCTTGATATTGACTTTTTCAAAAAATATAATGATCAATATGGGCATGACTTTGGTGACAAGACATTAAAATTTATTTCCAAAACTATCTTATCAAGTTGCAGACCTTTTGATTTTTACGGCAGATGGGGCGGAGAGGAATTTCTTGGAATACTGCGTAATATTGATGTAAAAGGCCTCGAAACTGTCGGCCGCCGTATACGTTTGCTGATAGAAAGTTCATATCTGGAAAAAGATGGCGAACAGCTACATGTTACAGTTTCGATCGGAGCAACTCTTGCCTCTTTAGCGGATAGCGAAGAATTGCTCTTTCAAAGAGTCGACCGATTGATGTATCAAAGTAAACAAAATGGAAGAAACTGCCTGACTTCCGGTTGAATTTATTGTCAGTACGACAGACGGCGTTATAACCGCTTCAAACTCTAATGCTTTGGGTAGCGGGAAAATATTAAATTTATCGGGTTTAATAATCCGACCTTCCAGGTCGCTTCTTAAAAATAGATAATGTGCCAAATTTTGTGATACAACGAAAAATCATGCTTACTGCGATTACATTGCAAAATGATTTTTCCGGGTAGCATGCGATCTCCGAGCGCATAAAGCACGTCTGCCACAAACGTCGTAGACACGGATTCTCAGAAACCATCTATACTCAAATTATTCGTGGCTTTAAAAGATTAGGCATTAATCTACACGATAACAGCAAAATTGCTATTTGCGCTCGGAGATCGCAAGCTACGGCTCACGCCCAAACACCAACCGCTACGTAAATAATATTTTTGTTTTAACTTGCTTTTGGGCATTAACCCATCTATTCTTATCCTGGCAATAAACAAGTCCTACCGCTTACCATCACAACTTTTGGCACATTAACTATTTATTTTGAACTTGGGCCAGCCAAAAACTTATTTATTGATGACCACGCCGATAATATCGCGAACTGTTTCCTCCGGCAGTTCCAGAATGTTACCGCCAACGCCCAGGCAGCCGATCATTTCATTATTGGAATCAAACAACGGAAAGCCGAGACGCCTGACATTCGGACGACGCTGCTGATTGTCATAGATATACCCCTGTTTACGAATCAACTCGAAAAACTCCGGCTGGAAATGAGCAAAGCTTCGAGTACGCACTCCTTCATCGTAGGCCGCCATGAGCTGTAGCCAGGGCTCCTCTACGTTTTCGTTCACAAAGCCAATGTCCTGCATACGCATCGACATTTCACACTGGACCTTATTGATGCAGATCAACCGATCTTTTACTCGTTCCTGCAAAATAACGGAAAGTTCATATTTGCGGCTGATCTCTTCCATCAGGTAAGAATAACGCATGGTCAGGTATTCCGCCCGGCCAGCCGTTTTTACACTTGAAAATACCGCCATACGATGTCCGGCGGAGTAAAGATTACTATTGACGTCTTTATTTAAAAATCCCAATTCGCAAAGCTGTTTGAGCAAACGCGACAAGCTGGCATGACTGATTCCGCCAAGTTGATCGTTGATTTGACTGAAACTTATCGGACGCTGTTCTCGCGCTACGTGTTCCAGCAATTGCAGACCACGCTCTAAACCTGTGGACATATTTGTTTACTCCAGTTTAAATAATGAAACTATTTTTTATTTTTGAAACTTACTGCCTTTTTCATAAAATTTCAAAAATTTTTATTTTTTTTTGTAACCTCTTGCTGTTGACATACGTCATTATAAATGTAAAATGAATGAGTATTCATTATAAAAAATATATAATCATCAAAAAGAATATTTATTCACATAGAGAGGTAATATGGCAAGATTATCGCAAAAAATGAAAGAGATGGTGACCGAGAACATGCGGCGGACCATTTTCGAAACCAGCGAGCAGATCATTCTGCGCGATGGAATTGACAGCCTGACAATAGAGCACCTTGCGCGGGAAGCCGAAATATCCGCGGGAAGCGTTTATAACTACTTCGAAAACAAGGAAGAGATTATTGACGGCGTCATGAGAAACATGTTTGACCGGTTGCTTGATACCCTTCAAACCATCTCTGACAAGGAAACTACAGTCTGTGAAAAACTGCACGGAATGGCAAAATTCATGTTCGATGATTTTTCGCAGAAACGCCGTTTGCTGGATGCCCTAGTTCACAGGCACCATTCCAGACACCACAGCAAACACGATCATAAGAAAAAAGCGGAAGGACATCTGAAGCTTCTGGGTATTATTTCCGGAACGATAAAATCCGGCATCGCAACGGGAACCCTGAAAGAGGTTGAACCGGAACTGGCAGCATCGGTATTTCTTGGAATGATCCGGGAATTGCAGATAGACCACGCAGGAATATTTAAAAAGAGCAACTCACAGGAACTGGCGGATAAAGTTATGCAAATCTATCTGTCCGGAACTGAAAAGAAGGAAGAAAAGTAATATGAAAGTAGTATGGTCAATATTGATACTTATCGCGGGTGTCGGCATTACGCTGCTGGCAATCATTACCGGTCCGACTCCGAAAAAACGTCCGGCGGAAGAAAAAGAAACTTATGTAAAAGCCATTATAGCGGAACCGTTGAGTGTGGCTCCGAACATTATCGGTTACGGCGAAGCTCAACCGGCAAGGACCTGGAAGGCAATCGCCCAGGTTGCCGGAAAAATAACCTGGAAGTCCCCGAAACTGAAAAGCGGCAAGTTCTTCAAATCCGGCGAACAAATGCTCAAAATCGATGATACGGAAACCAAACTTAAAATTTTAAGTTGTGAAGCCGACATCAAAAAGTACCAGGCCAAAATCCTGGAACTGCAAAATACCCGTAAAAACCTTGAATCCCAGATTAACGTACTGAAAAAAATCCTTAATTTCAACACTCGTGAACTAGAACGCCAGAGCAAACTCCATTCGATCAAGGCAGTTGCCGATGTCACGGTGGAAGAACAGGAAATTGCCGTTCTTCAGCAGCGCAACTCCATTATTACGAAAGAATCGGACTTGCGGTTGCTACCGGCGCAGATCGAATATCAGCAAGCCCAGCTTGATGCAGCAAAGGCTACCCTTGAGCAGGCAAAACTTCAGCTTGGATACGCCAAAATTACCGCGCCGTTTGACTGCCGTGTCGATACCGTTAATGTGGAACTTATGCAGTATGTCGCGACTGGTGACCAGATGGTTTCAGCCGATGGTATTGATGAAATGGAAATTCCGGTACAATTCAGTCTTGACCAGATGGCACTGCTGATCCATTCTTCCCCGTCCAAGGTTCGTGCGGAAGCGGAAAAGGCCAAAGCAGAAAAAAGAAAGCCCGACTGGAATATTTCGGTTAAGGCCAACGGCGGAGTGAATGCGTTCCATTGGAAAGCGCGGTTCCTGCGCATGGGCTCAGGAATCGATACCACCACCCGAATGGTCAGCATGGTTGTTGGAGTTCAACATCCGTTCGAACATAAACCGGGTGTGCACCAGCCGCCGCTCGACAAGGGATTGTTCTGCCAGGTTAAAATAATTGGAAAACCGCTTCCGGCGCAGCTGGCAGTTCCGCGATCCGCGGTACATCAGGGCAAACTTTATATTGCGACAAAAGATTCCCGGCTGGAAATACGTCCGGTGAAAATCGACTATAACCTTGAGCATTACGCTGTTATCGCCAGCGGACTAAAAAAAGGTGAAATCGTAATTATCAGCGATCTGGTTCCGGCCATTCGAGGCATGAAGCTGAATGTTAATATTGACAGCAGTTTCGCGAAAGACGCAGAGAAAGAGCTTGTTACATATAACGATTCAGCTAAAACCGAGGTGGCAAGATGATCAGGTTTTTTACCAAACATCCTACAGCTGCAAATCTGCTGATGATTGCGTTGCTCATGCTCGGTATGATGACGTTGCAATCCATCAAGCGCGAAGCCATGCCGGATCACTCGACCCGGACAATTCAGATTTCCGCCAGCTACTCCGGCGCAACCGCGGAAGAGGTGGAAGAAGCCATCGCAGCTCCGATTGAAGACGCTCTTGGAAACGTCAACAATATCAAAACCATTAAAACCACCGCCATGGAAGGCTCCGTATCGGTCCGCGTGGAAATGATGGACAGTGCGAATTATCAGGAATTTTATAACGACATCAAAACCGAGGTCGATGCCATCTCAATTTTTCCGGGAGAAATGGAAGACCTGATTATAGAACCGTACAACCATACCGATATGGTTGTCAGTATTGCCGTCTATGGTGATATGTCGGTCACTGACCTGAAAGCATACTGCGAAAAGCTTAAGGACGAACTGATGGAAGTCGGCAATGGTATCCAGATTGAAATCAGCGGTTTTTCTCAGCATGAATTCAGAATCGAACTTTCTCCCTCTGTATTGCATACTTATAAACTCAGTGTGAAAGATATCGCTGATATCATCAGCAGCCAGAATATTGATCTGCCCGCCGGAACTCTTGAAACCGGTTCACAGGATATTAAACTGCGCTTTCGGGATCGCCGCAAAACCGTGGCCGACCTGAAAAAAATCAGAGTACTGTCCGGTACCGGCGGCGGTGAGCTGTTCCTGGGGGACATCGCCAAAATAACCGACCGTTTCGACGCGGATGAAAACAAAGTTGAATTCAATGGCGAACGTGCCGGGGTTCTCAGCATTACCAAAAGCAAGGCCGCCGACAGTCTGACGATTTACGACAGCGTGATGGTAGTCCTTGACAAAATCAAGGCGGCGGCCCCGAAAAATATTCATTTTGTCATTACCCGTAATATGGCAAGCGACATCCAGGACCGTCTGGATATGGTTTATATCAACGCGCTTCAGGGAATTATCCTGGTATTCGCCACCTTGTGGCTGTTCCTGAATCTCAAGCTTTCGTTCTGGGTATCAATGGGACTGCCGGTATCGTTCCTCGGCGGACTGTTCGTTATGAACTGTTTCGGGGTATCGCTTAACATGATTTCAACTTTCGCGCTGGTCATCGCGACAGGCTTGTTGATGGATGACGCCATTGTGCTTTCGGAGAATATCGCCACCCATCTACAGAAAGGCGAGAAGGCCTTAGATGCCGCGGTTAAGGGAACCAGTGAGGTTGCCGGCGGGGTTGTGTCCAGTTTCCTTACCACGATCTGCGTATTCGCTCCGCTGATGTTCCTGAAAGGCGAGATCGGGAAGATTCTGTGCGTAATACCGATAACCTTGATTATTGTTCTGTCAGTCAGCCTGATTGAAGCGTTTTTTATCCTGCCGAATCATCTGGCTCACTCCTTCAAGCACGGACTGCCGAAACCCGGCAAAATACGCCTTAAGGTAGACAGTATTATTGAATATGTCCGTTTCGGACTGGTTCGCCGGGTAATCGAAAAGATTTTGCCACATCGGTATATTTTCATAAGTTTTATGCTGGCATTGTTCATCTTTTCGCTTGGCATGTTCCCGGCTGGTTATCTGAAGTTCAGGGTATTCCCAAGCGTGGACGGCGATACCGTGGTCTGTAAGGTTATGCTGCCGCCGGGTTCTCCGCTGAAAGACAGCGAAGCCGTTGCCACGAAACTCTGTAATGCCGCGGAACGTATGAACAAGGTGCTGACACCCAAACAGCCCGGCAAAAAAGAGTTGATACAGAATATGTCCATCAACTTTTCGCAGAACTCGGATTACAGCGACAGCGGGGCTCACCTGTTTACGATTTATGTCGACCTTCTGCCTGGGGACAACCGTCGCAGTACGGTATCTGAAATTCTTAACGAATGGCGTAAACAGGCCGGAACCATTCCCGGTGTTACCAGTATTAAATTTGAAGATATGATGTCCGGTCCCGGCGGGAATCCGATTGAAATCCGTATGCACGGCGAAAGCCTTAAGGAAATCAAGGCCGCGGCGACGACTCTACAGGAAAAGCTGGCAGGATATTCCGGGGTTTTCGATATCACCGACAACCTGACTTCCGGTAAACCGGAATTAGTTATGTCATTGTTGCCGGGAGCGCTGAAACTGGGTTTTACCGCTTCAAGCATTGCCCAGCAGATGCGTGCCGCATACCAGGGCGAAAAAGCCGACGAATTGCAGATTGGCAGCGATAATTACGAGTTCAATGTACGCCTGACTTCAAATGTTGCCAATAACCTGCATAACTTCGATAATTTCCAATTGACCACTACGGACGGCAAGAAAGTTCCGCTGCTGGATGTGGTAAAGATCGAAGAAGCGCGCGGACCGTCATCGATCAGCCGCTACGACTGCAAACGGACCGTTACGGTTTCCGCCGACGTCAATACCGCGATCGCCAACGCCAGCGATATTACCACGGACTTGAAGAAAAACTACTTCTCAGAACTTTATAAAAAGTATCCGGGTGTAAGATGTTCCTTTGGCGGACAGCGTGAAGCGACTGGCGAAACCGGAACTTCCATGCTCGATGCCTTCCTGATCAGCGTTGCCGGAATCTTCATCCTGCTGTCGCTGCAGTTTGGAAAATACCTCGAACCCCTGGTGGTCATGGCAACCATTCCACTGGCGATTATCGGAGTTATCTGGGGTCATATTTTCACAGGACGCGCCTTTGACATGCAGGGACTGATCGGAGTAATCTCGCTTTCCGGTATTGTGGTAAATGACTCCATTCTGATGATCGAGTTCATCAAACGTGGAGAAAAGGAAGGACGCACTCCTCATGATGCCGCGTGCCATGCCGTATGCTCCCGTTTCCGTGCCCTGGTGCTTACCAGTATGACGACAGTCGCCGGACTGCTTCCGATGCTGACGGAAAAGAGTATTCAGGCCCAGATGCTGATTCCTTTGGCACTGGCTATTGTCTGCGGGCTCTCGACCTCGACGCTGCTGGAACTGTTTGTGATTCCGTCGCTTTATATGATCGTCAACGATCACCGTGAACGCAGGGAACGGAAGAAACAGCGTAAGGAAGAAAAGCGCAAACAACAGAAAATTGAACAACAGCCGGCAACAGCCGGATAAGATATAAAATTTTCCTCTCCCCTCTCTCACACGCGGTATCGGTCCTCTCATAGCCGATACCGCGTAACTTTTGCAAGGTAAAGCGTGTCAACTTCGCTTCATCATACGGTGAAACAAAGAATCTTCCACGCTGACTTTTACCGGTAGATTATCCAATGCGGTCAAAAACTCTTCCGGCAGAAGATAATCATGACAAACAACATAGTGATACAGCAAATTCGGGGCGATATGGTTCACTTTTTCGTTTCGTGTTCTATGTCCTACTATAATTCTGCTATTTTGAGAAACAAATATAATAAGTTTGTTTAGCGCTCGAAACATTGTATGCTATAATATTGTATTATTATATACAACGAGGAAGTTATGAATTTTAAGAAGATATTGGAATGGTGGGACAAAGTCCCGTCCTGGGTTAAAAGATACGGAACACTGGTTCTATTTATACTGCTGGTGCCGATTTGTCTGTGGAGCATGGGAGCTTTATACTATTCAAACCTGCCGTGGGCATGGCTGCGAGCCACTTTGGCCTGGATATTTCCGATCCTGATTATCGCGGCTTTGATCATTTTTCCGAAAAGAATCAGAACGATCCTTATTTCCTACGCAGTTATCCTGTTGATCTTTATCTGGTATTTGCTGATTCCGGCAAGCAATGCCGGTCCGTGGCGCCGGGGCAACCAGGTGATTGCTTCGGCAACGGTGAACGGGAACGACATCACGGTCCATAATGTGAGAAACTTTGATTACCGGACCGAAAACGACTATACTGAGCATTATGAAACCCGCCATTACGATCTGTCGAAGCTAAAAACCATGGACATGTTTCTCAGCTACTGGGACCACAAAGTGGCGATGGCCCATATGATGCTTAGCTTCGGCTTTGAAGGCGGCAAATACCTGACCGTATCAATGGAAACCCGGGTTCAGGCCGGACGTTCGCAGGATACTTTACCGGGCTTGTTCAGGCAGTACGGCATTATCTGTATTCTTGGAGACGAGCGTGATCTGGTCCGGCTGCGGACCGATTTCCGGGGAGAACTGGTATATTTATACCGGTTTAAAATGAAGCCGGAAGGAGTCCGGCTGGTTTTCCTCGACATTCTGCGAAGAGCCAACGAACTGGTGGAACATCCCAGATTTTATAACACCATCAGCTTTAATTGCCTGACCTCGCTCATCCCGAGTATCTGTGTGGCCCACCCTAAATACCGCTGGGATATCCGAATCCTGGCGAACGGCTTTTCCGATAAACTGCTATGGGAAAGAAAAACCATTGTCGGCAGCGATAAACTGACATTCCAGGAGCTGAAAAACAACGCTTTTATCAAGCAATACCTGCCCCGGGGCTACGACGTCAGCAAATACTCCGAACTAATCCGCAAGGGACTAAACGCTATTCCCAAGCACTGATCGAATCATTTGGAGTCTGTCCGATATATTTGCAAAACAGGCGACAATTGATATGACTCTTTTTTTATGCACAATTGCAATATGAATATTCCATGATAATTTTACTTGTAATCCGTATCGTGGCAGGATCCATTCAATGGGATTGAAATAAAAATTTTCACTTCAAAAAGTATCATATACGTGGGGTGCAATGAAAGACAGAAATGAACTCTACAATCTGGCGTCAGAGCTTTATCATTCCAAACAGTATCAAAAGGCTGCCGAACTGCTCAAGGATCAAACCGATTCGCAATCCTGTGTTTTATGTGGACTTTCTCTGCAAGCTTGTCGGAAGCTTCCTGAAGCGATCGCCTGTTATGATAAAGCAATCAGCCAGAATCCTGAATTGGTCATTGCCTGGAAATGTCGTGGTAATGCCAGGGTGGAGCTGAATGATAATGACAATGCCATAAGGGATTTTGTCCAGATTCTTAAACTCTGTCCCGAAAATATTGATGCCGCGGTAAAACTGATATCATTATTGAAGAAGGCTTCCTGCTTTGCGGAGGCGATCCAAGTGTGCAAAGACGCGCTGGAGCTGACCCCGGATAATTATTCATTGTTGCTCCATCTGGGAATTATTTACTCACTCTCTTATCACGTTCGCGAGACAGCAGAAACTTATATGAAAGTATTCAGGCTTTTCCCCGAAAAATTTATAACCCAGCCAAGTATATTGCTTTATTTAAATTATCCGGGAACGATATCCAATAACGATATCTTCAATTTCCATCGCGAATGGGATCAGGTCGCGAGTCGTTCCGGAGTGGCTGCCCTTGACACAATGCCTTTGCCTCGAAAAGCAGGGGAAAAGGAAAAAATTAAGTTGGGATACTATTCTCCTGATTTCATCACTCATCCCGTGTCGTTCTTTTTTACTTCACTTATTCATGCGCATGACCGGAATAAATTTGAGATTCATTGTTTTCATGACAGCAGTGTAAATGATGAGATGACCAAAACAATCAAAGCCGAATCGACCGTCTGGCATGACGTTAGTAACATGCAGGTCAACGACCTGATTCAATATATTCGCGACACCAGGCTTGATATCATTGTTGACCTGGCCGGTCCCACCTCCAATCGTATGCAGATATTCTCAAAACGGGTAGCTCCGATCCAGATGACATATCTGGGGTACCCCAATACCACAGGAATAGCAAATATGGATTATCGGTTGACGGATGAACTGACAGAGCCGCCCGGAGCCGAACAACTGCACAGCGAAAAAATGCTGTATATTCCCGGAGGCGCATGGGCTTACTCTCCCAATATGGCAATGCCACAGCCCGGACCTCCGCCAGTTGAACGAAACGGTTTCTTTTCATTCGGCTCTTTTAATAACACCAATAAGATATCGGATCATACCATTGAGATCTACTGCAAAGTTCTCAGCAACTGCCCAAACTCAAAATTGCTGCTGAAAAATAAACGACTCGTACACGAGTATATTCGCGATCGATTACTGGAAAAGTTCAAGTCTCATGGAATTGGGCCGGAACGTATTGTTTTCATAAAGCCCACCAAAGACATATCCAGCCACCTGGCATGCTATAATTTTGTAGATCTGGCTCTTGATACGTTTCCATACAATGGAACGACTACCACGTTTGATGCTCTGTGGATGGGCGTGCCGGTACTGACCATTGATGGAAATTGTCATGCGGCAAAAGTCAGTGCGTCTATCATGACCCGATTGAATTTGAAACCATTCATTGCCGACAATGAAAAATCTTTTGTGCTCCGCGCCCGGATGAATACCGAAAAACCGGAAACGCTGAAAATGTTAAGACCGGTTTTAAGAAGTATGCTTGAGAAATCTTCTTTGATGGACGGACAACGCCTCGCCAATGAAATGGAATTGCTGTATATGGACTGCTACAACCGCAAACTTTCAGAAAATAGAGAATGAAAAAAACATTTTTGCCGGATTGTTATAATAAAGATTATTTATTTTCCGGTTTTTCCGGCTTTTCCGCAACCAGATTAAGACTGATGGCAAGATTACTGCAGTCATTAAACAGTCCGAACTTTTTAGCCCGGCCAATATGAACAAATCCAATTTGAAAGAGTAGATTTCCCAAAGTTTCCTGATTAAAACCAACCTTATGATAATCATATTGGTTCACATGGGCTCCGTAAATAGCTCTTATCGCTTCGAACCGCTGGTCAAACGTAGTATTTTTCTTGTCCAGCAGAATCGCCGCAAGAGCATCCAGGTCCGGAACCGCAACAAATAATTTTCCCTTTGGCGAAAGAACTCTAAACCATTCCCTGAGAGTATCAACTACTTCATTATTCAGGTCAAAGTGCTCAAGGACATGAGATGCATAGATTATGTCGAAAGTGTTGTCTTCGAACCGGGATAGATCATTTGCGTTACCGACATGATCAACATTTTCTCCGGGGCAAATATTGAAGATTTCCCAACCTTCTTTTTTTTCCTTCCCGCCAATATGTAATCTTCTTATAGACATTCCTATATATTCCTTCTCAAATTACAATTAAACAATATACCCTCTTTGCCGGAAATTTTCAATTTTCAGAGATTCTCTTCTCTGGATACTTTCAGATAAAGTATCTCATCTCTAATAAATGGTAATCGAAATATACAGAATAATCTAATGAACATTTATTGCTGCAATCTCTGTGATTCTTTCTATCCCTACGGGAAAATTGTCAAAGAACCTCTTTTTTTTGACATTATGGCAGTTACGACTGATAAATGAGTTGACACAAGGCTTTAAAAGAATTAGTATGATAGATAGCTTACATTTCGGGGGTAATCAATTTTTTTATGGAATGACGGCTTACATTTTCGAGGGTATTATTATTGTTTTATTAAAATAAAACATTCTATTGGGAGGATTGTTATGAAAAAAGACGTCAAGATTGATGTAGACAACGAACTGGGCATGAGTATTCTGGACCAGATTCCAACTCCGGTAATGGCAATTAATAAGGACTATGAAATCATCTACCTGAACCACCTTGGTTTGGAGATGGCCGGCAAAACCCTGGATGAAGTAAAAGGAACCCACTGTTATGACACGTTTAAATCCAGGCACTGCAATACACCTCAATGTCAGATGCGCAGAGTTTTTAAGGGAGAGGATAAACTAACCGACCGCAACGAAGTATGTATCGGCAATAAAACAATTCCAGTCGAATATACCGCTGACTCTTTAAAAGATTCCAAAGGAAATATCATTGGTGGAGTGGAATTTATTCAAGACATCACCGAGCAGGTGAAGAAAGAACAGAGGATCAAAGAACAGAGCCGGACCATTGCCGAAATTTCAACACCCGCGATAAAGCTGTGGGATCGCGTGGTAATTATTCCGATTGTGGGAGTTGTTGATTCTCTCCGTGCGCAGCAAATGATGGATACCATGCTGTCGAAAGTTTCGGAAACGTCCGCAAAAGTCATTATCCTTGACATTCAAGGCGTTGCTGCGGTCGACACGGCAGTGGCAAATCATCTGATTAAAATCTCCAAAGCAACCAAACTGATGGGCTGTAAGTGTATATTGTCCGGTATTTCACCGGCAGTTGCCCAAGGGCTCGTTCACTTAGGGATTGACCTGGGAGATATATCATCAAATATCACGCTTCAGGATGCACTTGCGGACGCATTTAATATTCTCGAACTTGAAGTAATTTCCAGAAAAGAACTGAATCAGAATTCACAAGAAACACATGCATAGATCGAATCAAAATCTGGTTGTGCCGTTAAGTGAGAATATTGATGAGAACGAAGCGGAACAACTGGCAATGGAAATTCTTGAAAATATCAGGAAGTACTCCATCAAAGGGGTTCTTATCGATGTTTCCACGGTCAAATCCATGGATTCATATATATTCTCTATTTTCAAGGAAACGGCCAAAATGATATCGCTAATGGGAGCCCGACCGGTATTCGCAGGAATACAGCCCGGCTCCGCTTCCGCGCTGGTCGATCTTGGGATCGACTGCGATGATGTATATACGACCGTATCAATAGATGACGGTATGAAATTTTTATCGGAATTGTCTAAATAAAATGTTTGAAAAAGTTGTTATTGATCTGGATGATGTAGCAGATAACGCCAAGGTAATTCTGAGTGTACGCCATATTACCTCGGTAGTGGGTTTTAATGAAAATGCTCAATTCATGATTGCAACTGCGGCATCAGAGCTGTCTACAAATGCCATACGTTACGGGAAAGAAGGGGTATTCTCTATCGCATACATTGAGGACAAAGAAAAAAAGGGGGTTGAAATCGAGGTAAAAGATACAGGGCCGGGCATTGAGGATATTGAGGCCGCAATGCAGGAGAATTACAGTTCCAGCGGAACTCTTGGCTTGGGATTGCCTTGTGTCCAAAGGGTTATGGATGAATTTCATATCAACTCGAAGCCTGGCTTGGGCACCAATATAATTGCAAGAAAATGGTTAACGAATTGAAGAGATGTAAAATAGATTGTGATCTCAGAATTCGCTCGCTGACAGGATGGGATGACGAATGTGGTGATACCGGAATTATTATTTCGGATGAAAACTATTGTTATTTCGGATTAGTTGATGTTCTTGGTCATGGAGCAAAAGCATACCAGACCGCAATTAAGGCAAAAGAGTATATTACCAATCGTTTTGAAGATGACCTGGGGGAAATACTACAGGGATTACATGAGTTGTTATTCGAAAACAGGGGAGCGGTAGCCGCGATTTGTCGGTTAAATATTAAAACGGGTGAATTATGTAGTGTGGGAATCGGTAACATAAGCACCAGGATTTTTGGAGATTCCCAAAGACGTATTATGTTTAAAAACGGGATAATCGGAAATACACAGGTTGCGATCCATGTGGAGGAAGACAAGGAGACACTTTTCCCCGGGGATATTTTAGTTATGAGCTCAGACGGACTGAAAGAGCACTACGATATCTATGATTATCCGGGAATATTGGTTGGTTCTGCGGGCTGTATTGCGGACCAGTTGATTGAGAAACTGGGCAAGCATGATGATATTTCATGTCTTGTGTTAAGGTACGGCATATGAAAAAACTCGGCTCAATAAATATTCATAACCAGGATGCTCTGGTTGACGGACGGCGCAAGATTTATGATCTCGCAAAAGAACTGAATTATAATGAATCCAGTTCAATGAGACTTTCTGTCATTTTTTCAGAATTTGTTCGGGCCGGTTATATGGACTCGGCCGGAGTGGAAGTTTCCGTTTGTATAACAGAACGGGAAAGCCGCCATGGACTGGAATTTAAATTTACTTTAACAGACAACGGCACAAAGCTCCCGCCAGGAGAATCGTTTTTCGATATTTATGAAAAACGTCGAAAGAAAAATCAAATATACATAAAAGGTTTCAAGTCCTTCTCTAATCCAAACTATTACCCGTCTGATATGGAACTGGACAAAGTCAAACAGATTGTTCGCTTGCCGTCAAGGGAGGTTATGTTTGAGGAGATGAGCAAGCTGTCCAGAGCGGTTGAACAAAGTCCGGTGACCGTGTTAATCACAGATGAGCAGGGAAATATCGAGTATGTCAATCCCCAGTTCTGTAAGCTTACCGGTTATACTCCGAAAGAAGTGATTGGGCAGAATCCCCGGATATTAAAAAGTGAGGGCGCACTTCCCGAAGAAACCTATAAGAATTTATGGAATACCATTACCCGGGGAGAAGTCTGGTACGGCGAGGTATGTAACAAGAAAAAAGACGGCACCGTTTTTTGGGAATCCGCCTCTATTTCTCCAATTCGCAACACGAACGGAGAAATCTCACATTTTGTATCGATTAAAGTCGATATTACAGAAAAACAGCGGATGATGAAGGAAATCGAAACCGCTAAGACCATGGCAGATGAAGCCAATAAGGCCAAAGGCGATTTCCTCGCGAATATGAGTCATGAAATCAGAACGCCGATGAATGCGATCATTGGTATGAATCTCCTGCTTCAAAAAACGAAACTGTCCAAAAAACAGAAAAATTACGCTGACAAGGTGGGCCAGGCAGCTCATAACCTGTTGGGTATTATCAACGATATTCTGGATTTCTCTAAAATTGAAGCCGGTAAACTTGATGTGGAAGATATTGAATTTGACTTAAACGGTGTTTTTGATAACCTTGCCAATCTGATTAACATAAAAGCCGAGGAGAAGAATCTTGAATTGTTGTTTGATATCGCCCCGGAAGTTCCGCGCAACCTTATTGGAGACCCGCTTCGCCTGGGACAGGTTCTGCTGAACCTTTGTTCCAACGCAATCAAATTCACCGAAAAGGGCGAGATTGTTATTACTGTCAAGGTTAATGAAAAAACGGAAAAGAAAGCTGACATTCAGTTTTCCGTCAGGGATACCGGCATCGGCATGACTCCGGAGCAGCAGTCCAAGATGTTTCAGTCATTCTCCCAGGCAGACGCTTCGACGACTCGCCGGTTCGGAGGAACAGGACTGGGACTCAGCATTGCCAAAAAGCTGGTTATTATGATGGGTGGCGATATCTCCCTGACCAGCAAGGTTGGTTTCGGTTCCGAATTTACCTTTAATATTGTCACGGGAAGACATCATAACGATATCGAAAGATATCAGGTCCCACCGGAAGATCTGGTTGGAATGAAGGTTTTGATTGTCGATGATTACGAGTCGACCCGGCAGGTACTGCAAAACTATGTTGAGGATTTTGGTTTCGATGTTACCGTTGTAAAAAGCGGTCAGGAAGCCATTATGGCAATCAACAAATCCATTGAGACAGAGACTAAACCTTACGATCTGATTCTGATGGATTGGAAAATGCCTGGCATGAACGGCATTGAAACTTCCGACATCATTAAAAATACTCCAGGCGTTTCCAAGGATTTGCATATCATAATGTTGTCTAACTATTGCCGTGAGGATATCATTCAGAAAGCAGATAACTCGAATCTTTCTGCCTTTTTGACAAAACCTGTCAGTCAGTCGCAGTTGTACGATACCATTATGAATATCTTTGGAAAAACGATACACGCAAAAACTGCGGGAATACAGCAGGGCCAGAAAGTCAGCAATATCGAAGGCGTAAAAAACAGGCATATCCTGCTGGTGGAAGACAACGTAATCAATCAGGAAGTCACTACCGGACTGCTTGAAGAAACTGTAGATCACGTTGATATCGCCAATAACGGCAGAGAAGCAGTTGAGATGATTAAGGAAAAAGGAGAAGATCATTTTGACATTGTATTGATGGACCTGCAAATGCCGGAAATGGATGGATATGAAGCAACAAAACATATTCGGGAAAAGCTCAAATTTACGAAGCTTCCCGTTGTTGCGATGTCTGCCGACGCCATGGTTGGAGTAAAGGACAGATGTATGAAAATCGGCATGAGCGATTATTTAACCAAGCCCATAAATCCCCAGGCCTTGTTTTCTGTTCTGAGAACCTGGCTGAAAGCAGAGGATCTTGTCGCTCCTTCGGAAAAAAGCAATGAGGAAATTGAAGAGATCGAAGGTCTTGATACCTCTTCCGGATTAATTCGAGCCGGAGGAAAACTAAAAACTTATAAAAGTATTCTGAAGAGATTTTGCGCCAACAATGAAAAGGTGGCCGAAGAGATAAAAGAAGCAATTGGTTCAGACAATAAAGAAGTTTCGGTTCGCCTGGCTCATACCGTTAAAGGAGTAACCGGAAACATCGGTGCAGTAGGACTTTCACAAAAAGCCGCCGAAATCGAACATGACCTGAAAGAAAACCAGCCGGAAAAAGCGGTTGAAAAACTTAATGATTTTGATCAAAACCTGAATCTGGTAATTGCTTCGATTCGCAATTCCGGCCTAATAAAGGAAGAAGAGAAAATAGTCAAATTTGATCCGGCGAAGTGTTCTGCCCTGATCTCGAAACTGTCTGAACTTCTTGAAGACAACGATTCCGATGCCCTGGAATGTGTTGATGAATTGTTGGAAATGGAACGGGATGATCATCTGCAAAAATTATCTGACCTGATTAATAACTTTGAATTTGAAGATGCTTCATTACAGCTCGAAAAGTTTAAAGAAATGAATAATTTGAGGTAAAGAAAATCACATGGAAAATGAAAAATTGACAATATTAGCAGTCGATGACGCCTCAGAAAATCTAGCGATCATATCTAATTTACTGAAAGATTCCTATAAGGTTAAAGTCGCGAAAAACGGGCTGAAAGCGGTTGAGCTGGTCAAAAAATCCCCACCCGACCTGATTTTGCTCGATATTATGATGCCGGAAATGGATGGATACCAGGTGATCCAAATACTGAAAAGTGATAACAGCACCTGCAATATTCCAGTGATTTTTCTGACGGGAAAAACCGAGGCCTCAGATGAAACGGAAGGTTTCGAACGTGGAGCCGTCGATTATATTTCCAAACCGTTCAATGCCGCGGTGGTCAAAGCCCGGGTAAATACCCATATACAGCTCGAATTGCAGCGACGTAAAATTGCGCAGTTACTTGAAAATACTCTTCCGCTCAAAGTAATTGAGGAACTTAAGGAAACGGGGTCTTCTGCTCCGGAACAATTTCAAAATGTATCCGTTATGTTTTCCGACTTCGTAAACTTCACTCAGATGTCTACTAAAATCTGCCCGGAAATGCTGATAAATGAGTTGTCGGAAATCTTTACCGTATTTGACAATATCATCAGTGACCACGGCTGTGAAAGAATCAAAACCATCGGTGACGCCTATCTCGCGGTTTGCGGCATGCCGGAAAAAGATTCCGAACATGCCCAAAAACTAGTCAAGGCGGCAGTTGAAATGCGAGACTATCTCAAGCAGCGGAATTCCAATGCCGAATTACAATGGGAAAACCGCATTGGTATTCACTCCGGCCCGGTGGTTGGTGGAATTGTCGGCGTAAAAAAATACATCTATGATATCTTCGGCGACACAGTTAATACCGCCTCCAGAATCGAGTCCGCTTCCGAACCAATGGCTATTACTGTGTCACAGGACACCTATGACCTGGTGAAGAACAACTTCTCGTTTTTCGACTATAAGTCTATGGAGTTGAAAGGCAAAGGCATTCTTAACCTTTACCGTCTCACTCCATAAAACCCGCAAACGTTATTCCGACTTTTCCAGGATAAATTCGTTCGGGAAGAAGCTGTAGCCGCGGATCTGGGCAGAATCGTAAGCATCATCAACAATATAGTTGACCACATAGAGTTCCCCGTCCGGGAATTGTACCCAGCCGCTATAGCCTAAGTCAGACTTCGGAGAACGGTCATAATCCACCGGCATGATTCTGACCCAGGATTCTCCGCGTTCAGTGGCCAATGCAGACTCTTTATCGCTTAGAGCGGCGATGAAATTCTGAGTCCATGATCCCAGCCACCCCTTACCACCTTGAATAAAGCGGCAGGTTATCATGATGCGGCCGTCCTGCAAGATTCCGGCAACCGGACGATGACATCCCGGGATTGGGAAATTGATCACTTCACCCCAAGTTTCCCCGTTGTCATAAGAAATGGTTTTCATGCAGTCGTAACCCAACCCGGAATTTTCACGCATAAACGCCACCAGAGTATCATTTCCAACCGGCAGAATCGAGACTTCGCAAAGGTGCAGACCTTCTTTTTTGCCAACGGTGATCCGAGGGCTCCAGGTTTCTCCCTGGTCATCAGAATAATGCATAAACTGGGTTAGATAGCCATCTTCATCATAATGGGCGGAAATAATCCAGCGTCCATTCTCCAGTTCCAATAGTTTATCAGGAACGATTCCATTCAATGCAGTGATATGCGGTTCGCTCCAGGTGTCTCCGTTGTCGGAAGAAAAATATAACAAATTTTCAGATAACTGAGAAGATTTTTCTTCTCCACTTGATGGTATGCGGTCAACAATAATACATAACCTGCCGTCGTGCAGGCAGCTGATCCGTGCACAATTATAATAATAATCAAGTTCGCGGGTTCCTTCGGTTATCGGCTTTTTGGCGCTCCACGAACGTCCCCGGTTGGTGGATTCCACTGTGACAATCCTGGTATAATCGCGATTGCCGTGATGGGTACATTCGGAAAACACGCATACGAGTCTGCCGTCCGGGGCAATTGCCACGTCGGGCCAGGCTTCATAAATGGAATCATCTCTGGAAATGGTAAATTTGCTGATCATTTTTTATCTCCATTATTTTATTGACCTCTTTGGTCATATTGAAAATTATAACTTGAAAATTACGATGCGCTATTGTAAAATAATAGCATTAATAGTAATAATGTGACCTTTTCAAAAATAATGTCGGCAAATAATATAAAAACAAAGCTCATTAGTCATATAGAAACGGCAATCTCATTGGTAACTCCAGAAGGAATGCTGTTTGCAGAGGAAATACCAATGCCGACTTGCAGAATATACCAGAACCCCAATCCTAGACTAATCATTCCTCTTTCCGGAGAAAAAGCATGTTCTACAATCAAAAATGGTAAAATTAAAAACTCTGTTCTAACTCCCGGAAAAGCCATATTTATTCCTGCCTACTGCGGTTTCCAGCCAGCCTGGAAAGTTGCCCATACGATGATTTCAATTGTTTATGTCCGCGATTATGTCAGGACTCTATATATTGATAATGATGGACTGCATGACCCGAATGGGCCCGATTACTGGTATCATACTTCCCATGGACTTGAAGAAACCGGACTGCTGATTCTTCGCGCAATGAATAAAATGTCTCAAAACTATATGGAAAGATCTGATCAGGTCTATCATCTGTTTACCGCTTTGCTGCGGGAGACCATCTGGGAACTTGAACATGATCAGCCTGAGGAACAGGGGAAAGCCCTGAATACGTATTATGAGATTAATGAATACCTGCATGATAACTTTCACCTGCCGGTCAACCGTGACAGCGTATGCCGGGAGTTCAATATTACTCCGGGCTACCTGAGCCGTCTATACAAACGTTTTAGCGGCGAAAGTTTCCATGACTGCCTTAATCGGCTGCGAATGGAAAAAGCGGCATTTCTCTTGAAAAGGTTCCGTTCCAGTGTGGATGAAACAACCTTGCAGTGCGGATTCAATGACACCGGTTACTTCATCAAAGCGTTCAAGAAATACTATGGAGTCACTCCCGGAAAATTCCAGTAAGGGACAAGCCCCTTAACCCTGCAAGATGCGTTGCATCTACTTCCGTCCAGTGGACGGGGCTCCACGCTTCGCCGTTGCCGATAATGAAAAACCTAAGAGAGATTGGATTTGGGTAGGGCGCGTTCTCCGTAGCGCGCCGTTTCTCGAGATTTTGTGTTTAGGCACAAAACGGCGGACGGTTACGGAGAACTGTTCCTATCCGTAAATATGCATTTCGCATAAATCTTTTATGAATTTTTCTTATTTTTTGGGATTGAAATCCAAAATAATAGGTATATTTCTGGATTGAAATCCAAAATGATAGGTATTTCAAGTCCAATCCGAAATCGACAGCGAAAATTCCGGCATCATTCACAAACAATTATCCCAATGCCCAAACAGGAATTATCTCTCCAAAAAATTATGATGATTTCTTATTGGAGTAAATTTCTATGATCCCCAAAAGATCAAATATCTGCCGGATTATTAATCTTACATCTTTTCTAATTGGGAGACATTCTCAATTACTTTAAAATGCTTACGTCTCTTTTCAATAAATTTGTTTTTAAATACTTTTTTATCCTTTAAGATATCATAAAACATACAACCTAGAATCAGATCTAGAGCTTTGTATCTTCTTAAATATTCAAAGACATATTGATACCGCCATAAGTGAAATTTAAAGGGTTGCTTTTCATCTGTATCTAAACGAATATTATTTTTTATATTACTTTCATATAATTTTCTGAGTTTTACTTTATCGATCGGAATTTTAACTCCTTCTTCATACAATTTAATAAGAACTTCATTGTCTCTACCCAATTGTAAACAAAATAATGTTTTAAGCAGTAACAAATCAGGCTTCGTCAAATCCAGCATGTTGATATACCCCAACTTGTTTACTAGAATAGTAATTTTAAGCGGAATTGAAAAATTCGTACTATTTATATTGCTGTTATCCTTATCAATACCATTGTATTTTTTCACCTTTTGGCCAAGAGAACTCTTACCATCAAATTCAAGAACTCTTTTTAAAATATCAGTCTCATCTAATTGGTTTAACTTCCAAAGTTTTATGAAAGTATTTTTATTCAGAGGGATATCAGAAAAACAGTGTGGCCATTCTCGTTGTCCTTTACGTGGACAATCAGATTTTTGCGGCCATTCCTTCCAGTTTTGATACTCAATTTCGTAAGCAAACATTGTAATTAGAGTATGCGTTACTGCATTATGAAGAAGTATTCCTAAGGAAAATTCATTAATATTCTTAGAATTTAAAAGCTTTTTACCTGTTTCAATTATATTGATAATTTTTGCTTCGTTGCTCTTAACCCCTAACTGTGGAACCTTTATAAGAGTTTCATATGCATTGTCCGCAATATTATATAAATAGTCATTCTCCGATTTTTTGCTGTCCTGAGCGAATAGAAGGGGAATGCTTCCCATAAATAGCAAAAACGTTAAAAATATTTTGTTGATCATGATATCTTCTCCATCACCTTAAGAAAACACTAAATATTATACTATATAATACCTCTTGATATTCATAGATACAAGTGTGGGATCATTCCAATCAATTCTGAAATTTTTCCGTCGTTGAAAATGGTTGAGAAAAGGATTATAGTAATAAATATAATTGAATGCATAGCATTCAGGTTTTCAGAGTAGCTTGCGATCTCCGAGCGCAAATAGCAATTTTGCTGTTATCGTGTGGATTTTCGTATGACCTTGGAAAATCACGAATAACTTTAGGAAAATGTATTTAGTCGAGAGATTATAGTAATAAATATAATTGAATGCTTGGCATTCAGGTTTTCAGAGTAGCTTGTGCTGTCTCAGCGCAAATAGCAATTTTGCTGTTATCGTGTGGATTTTCGTATGACCTTGGAAGTCACGAATGACTTTAGAAAAATGTATTTAGTCGAGAGATTATAGTAATAAATATAATTGAATGCATAGCATTCAGGTTTTCAGAGTAGCTTGCGATCTCCGAGCGCAAATAGCAATTTTGCTGTTATCGTGTGGATTTACGTATGACCTCGGAAGTCACAAATGGCTTTAGGAAAATGTATTTAGTCGAGAGATTATAGTAATAAATATAATTGAATGCATAGCATTCAGGTTTTCAGAGTAGCTTGCGCTGTCCCAGCGCAAATAGCAATTTTGCTGTTATCGTGTGGATTTTCGTATGACCTTGGAAGTCACGAATGACTTTAGGAAAATGTATTTAGTCGTTTGAGTTTGAAAGAAATCCGTGTCTACGGCGTTTGTGGTATGCGTGCTTTTTGCGCTCGGAGATCGCAAGCTACTTGGGAAAATTCAAAATTCAGGAGAATTTTATTCAGATAATTTAAGAAATTACAATCATAGTTTTCACGTGATTATTGCGTGAATTTTATTTTCGTTCGTGTGCTTAGAAACCGCCAAATTCTTTACATATAACACGGACAGGAAAACAACACCCATGTGTATACTTGGGCGGTGTTTGCTTGTTGTTATATGTGGGTCTTGGCGGACCTCTAAGCGCGGCAAGTACAACGCCGCCCTTTTCTTTTTTAGGGCGGCAACTCACAAAGGGGGTTGTCATGGCAATCAGGGAAATTGTAGTTCGCGAAGGGGAAGTATCGGTAAAAATGGACGGAGTTTTAACTGCAGAGGATTTGGAACGGGTGCAGGGGCAAATTTACTACAACGAGGAATTTATCAAGCAACTCAACCGCCAGATATTCGACTTCTCTGACATCACCGACAGTACACTGACTCATTCACAGATTTTTTATCTATCCGTAATGGATAATTCCGCTTTACAAACAAATCCCCAACTGGAATTGATCAAAATAGCATCATCCGATAAAATCATACGGCTTTGCCGTCAATGGCACCAAAACCTCCTACATCATGCCAATGTAAAAATTTTACATGGGTGACGGGGATTTCGCCGTTGGCGACCAGCGACTCCGCGCTGGACCCGGCCCGCGGAGCCCGCGGTGGCAAGTAATGTCGTTAATCTGGCAGAAAGTTCCTTTCAGACTCAGATTAACGCCATGAGTGTCCGCCATAAATTTTGGATTTATAGATACGCTCTAAAAAACGTGTCTACGACGTTTGCGGTAGACGTGCTTTTTGCGTTGGGGACAACGCAAGCTACTCAGGAAACCCGCATTAATTCTCGAATGAGTCTTGTGAAATAGATGAATCTGGGTAGGGCGTGCTCTCCGCAGCGCGCCGTTGAGGTAGACGTGCTTTTTGCGTTGGGGACAACGCAAGCTACTCCAGCCCCCAGCACAAATGATATTTGAACTAACGGATTAGCCTTTGATGTAGACGTGGATGATGGCTTTTGAACGCAGTTTTTTGAGCCCCTCCGTTTGCCGTCTCTAAGCACAAATAGCAATTTTGCCGATATCACTATGGATTAATAGATACCCTTCAAAGTCACGAATAATTTTAGTGTCTTTGTTTTACACTTCTATCATAGAAGCGTTTTTTAATTTTCCGGCGACTGCGAAGCCTGAAGCCGACTTCGAAAGGACGGAAGCAGATGCGAAGCATTTCTCAGGGTTAAGGGATTTGTCCCTTATAGATCAATGTATTTAAGCTTTTAAGAATATGATTTAGAAGCCGACTTCGGCGTGAACAATTACTTTGTGTTTGGTGTTTTCCGGTTTTTCGGGCAGATTCATTTTTCTGGCCTCCCAGCCGCAATGCCGAATTGAGCCTTGAAACGGAATCATGTCCGGAACGCACCCGACAAGTTTCACTCGTGATTTATCAAGTTTTTTATCTACAGTATACTTACTGCCTTCAGATGAAGAGATAATCTGTTGCACTGCAAAATTTTCATTGAGAACCTTACGGCAGGAGCCGTGAATTTTTCTAACAAGCTGCCCAATCTGGCCATCATCATAGTTTTCAATATCTTGTTGAAGGAAATCAAGGAACCGAGCCTCTTTCTGAAACATGGCAAGAGTGCATAATGCCCCGGCTTCGTATTGTTTTCGAAGGATTTTTGATTTTATTTTTACTTTCGGATCAATGCTTTCCTCCTCCTGATTCCCGTTTTTTTCAGCCTTTATGGGCTGCTGTTTCAGGGTTACCCAAAAAGCTTTCACTGCATCAAAAAATCTACTCATACCTGCCTCCTCTCAATACCTCTTCATTGCTATTAATTAAAATACATAAAAAAGAGCACTTCGCAAATGTATTACACTAAAAAAGGTTTAAATCTTTCAGATATTTATTTGTAAAAAAATTGTAAAAAAACTGTTTGAAGTCGAAAAATTTTTATAGAATAACTTGATATACATATTTATTAAGATATTATTGTTAAATGCCTTCAGTAATAGAAGCATATTCAGGAGTAAGAGATAATGGGCAGTAACAAAGTCAATTTTTCTGATCGGCCTTTAATAATGATAATTGACGATACTCCGCAGAATCTTCAGTTGATTGGAACCGCATTAAATTCACGCGGTTATGATGTTGAACTGGCATCAGGCGGGGAAAAGGCCATAAAACAGGTAGAACACTCTCATCCGGATCTAATTTTGCTGGATGTAATGATGCCGGACATTGACGGCTTCGAACTTTGTCGGCGGTTCCACAAAAACCCCGATACCAGAGAAATTCCTATAATTTTTATTTCCGCACGAAACTCTACTAATGACGTAGTAAAAGGTCTAGGATTCGGCGCAGTCGACTATATTACCAAACCAATTAACCTGACAGAACTTTTTGCCCGAATCAACACTCATCTTGAATTGAAGGCAAGCCGCGACGAATTGCGTCAGGCGCGCGATACGATCCGTCACATCAGTGAAGACCGCCGGGAACTGCTGCATATTCTATGTCATGACCTGGCCAATCCGGTAAATTCAATTATCGCCTGCCTTTCGATTGCTCAGGACAAGCCGGAATTTATGAATGATGATACCAGGGCAGAAATGTTAAAAGTTGCCAGACACAGTATGGATGTAATCGACCAGGTCAGGGAACTACGCTCTCTTGAGGACCGTAAAAACCGGCTGGATATTAATGCAGTCAAACTTCAGGAAGCAATCAGTGACGCAGCCAGCATTCTTCAAAATAAATTGTCTGAAAAACAAATTAAACTTGACATTGATATTCCTGAACATCTTGAAGTCTTTGCCGAACGTATATCTCTGGTCAATTCAATTATCAACAATTTGTTAACGAACTCCATCAAATTTTCATATCCCGAATCTAAAGTTAAAATCAGTACGAGAAAAGAGGAATCCCATATTTTTCTTATTGTGGAGGATCACGGGATCGGCATTCCGGAACATCTACAGGAAAATATGTTCAAACTCGGAGTCCGTTGCAGCCGACGGGGAACCAATGGCGAAATCGGAACCGGATACGGCCTCCCGCTTGTACATAAATTTATGATAGCGTATGGAGGCAATATAGAGGTTGAATCCAAAAGCATTGAGGATTTTCCAGAAGACCACGGCACCACCATCCGGCTCAAATTCAGGAATGCCCGGACTTAACAACATAAAGAACATACGGCCAATCCGCCGCGTGACGTTTCCTTGTATGACGCCTGCATATCACGTCCGGTTTCCAGCATTACTTCGACCACTTCATCAAAACTGAGTTTATGCTTGCCGGGATTTCCACCGGAAGCAATAAGATAAGCGTTATACGCGGTAATCGCGCCTACCGCATTACGTTCAATACATGGAATTTGTACATAACCGCCAATCGGATCACAGGTCATTCCGAGATGATGCTCCAATGCACATTCGGCAGAGTTCTCAATCACCTTCAGGCTGCATCCATAAATTTCTGCAATCATTCCAGCCGCCATCGCAGAAGCCACTCCGATTTCTCCCTGACAACCGACTTCCGCACCGGATATACTGGCGTTGTCTTTGGCAATTCCTCCCAGCATTCCGGCAACCAACAGGCCGCGGCGGATTGCTTCATCAGACACTCCGGCATAATTTTTCAGGTAATAGATCAGTCCGGGAAACACTCCGGATGAGCCGGATGTCGGAGCCGTTACAACAATGCGTCCGGCAGCGTTTTCTTCAGAGGCAGCAAAAGCGAAAGCGTTGAGCAACAGCATATTGCGATCCAGCGGGTTCTGAGTACTTTCAGCCCGGCGGAATAAATCTCCAGCCTTCCGTTCCAGCCCAAGTTTTCCCGGAAGCAGGCCAGTTGCAGCCAAACCGCTATCGACAGCTTGCAGCATGGCAGAAATTATCGAATCCAACCGGGAATTGATTTCTGTTTCATCCAACCCGGTTAAAACCTTTTCATTTTCCATTACTATTATTGCAGGATCAAGTTTAGTCGTACGCCCGATATAATTAAACTGCCGCATATTCGCATAGCAATGCGGCGGCATCGGCGGTTCTGTTTCAACTTCCCCTTCACAACGAATAAACCCACCGCCAATGGAATAATATGTTTTTGCAAACAACTCCTTTTCCTGTCCATCAATGAGCTGTATAATCATGGTATTCTGGAATTTCAGCTTGCTGTCGTCCGTTTCAAAAGAAAAATCTCCGCCATGAAAATCAACTTCCTTTTCACCGATTTTTATCTGATAAGCAGTTTCATCATCCGGCAGAAGAGCCAGAACCTTATCAGCATCACATTTGTCAGGAACCATACCCAATAGTCCAGCAGTTATCGCACGGTCAGTTCCATGTCCTTTCCCGGTCGCACTCAGCGAACCATAAAGTTTCACCCTGAGACCGGCTACCTGATCAAGAACCTCCTGACCAAGAGCTGCGACGGCGCCAATAAATGCGTTCCCCGCTTTCATCGGTCCAATCGTATGTGAACTTGAAGGCCCCGGACCTATTTTAAATATATCCAGTACCGAAGTTGAAATATATCGCATGCTTTACTCCTGGTTCTTTTATTTCTTCAGCCGGAACAATTTTCTGTGGCTGTGGTCTAAATAATAGTTCTTTTTTTTACGAATAACAAATCAAGGGAACAGCAATATTGTAATTATCTGTAGTTTTTACAGTTTCACGTACTATAATGTATCTGTACTTTCGATCATAACAGGAAAAATGGAATGAGACTTCTGGTCTATAACATAGCATACGGCACCGGCAGTCCCGGCAGGGAATACCGGCGATTGTTTACCAGTCATCGGTATCTGCGAACCGACAATAAATACTTCAATCAAATCCGCGATTTCGTCAGCAGGCAAAAGCCTGATGTTATCGGCCTGATTGAAGTCGACAGCGGTTCATTCCGAACCAGAAAAATCAATCAGGTCGTAGAGCTGGCAGAAGAACTCGGCCATTACCATGTCTGCCAGTCAAAATATGGCAGTAACTCTGTAGCCGGGCGCATGCCGCTACTACGAAAACAGGTCAACGCGGTCCTGACCTCTACGGAAAATGCCGTCACCAGATTTCATTATTTCCCTCGCGGCGTTAAGAAACTGGTAATCGAAACCCAGATACAGGATGTATTTTTCTTTTTTGTTCATCTTTCGCTAAGGAAAACCGCACGGGCGGACCAGCTCAAATACCTCAGCAGCTTAATTCCCCACAATCGCCCGGTAATCATTGCCGGGGATTTCAATTGTTTTTCAGGAACAGAAGAACTAAAACATATTTGCAAGAAACATGGTCTGCTCAACGCCAACCCCAATAATGCCCCCACATATCCGGCCTGGGAACCAACCCGACAACTTGATTTTATCCTGCATTCGCCCCAGATTGTGCCTGATCGATTCGAGATCGTTCCAGTAGAACTGTCCGACCACCTTCCGCTGGTACTGGATTTCCACATATGAATTCATAAAATAAATAACATTGTGCCAACATTCATTCTTCGTATAATCTTTACGGGCCCAGTGGCACTTTATAACTATCAGCAGATAAATTATTTTGACAATATGGCCCAATCCATTTAGGGCTGGGTTGTTGTTTTTCTTTATAATATTTATCAAAAGCAGAATATAATCTTTCATAGGTTTGCTTTGCGTATTCCAGATCATTTGCCTCAAGAAGATGAATTTGTCTTCCATCTTTTAAATAAAGGTTCAATTCATAAACGGTTGCCTTTTTCGAGGTTCTAAGATAATAAAAAACAGTCTTTACCACAATGAAAGCCGTGACAATATCTTCCAGCTTTACATATTTTTGCGGATCAAGCGTCGTTCCGGGTCTGATTTTATTGAATGGGTTCGATATCCAGAAACAACCATTGTTCAAGTCAAATATCTTTGCTCGCAACACCTTATACAAATACCTGATCAGCAGAAACATTGTCAAAAGAAACCAGCCGCCGCCCATAAGAAAACTTGTAAGGTTTACATCTTTATAATAGGAGATCATTAAGCCGGCAAAAACAACGCCGGTCATAGCCAGAGGGACAAGAGGAATCAGACCAATATATTCCCCGATTTTCGGAGTAAAAATGATTCTTTCGGGATTTTTGTCCAGCATATAACAATGCCTTTTGAATTGATCGGGATAAATCGGCTTGAAAGTCACTTCACTCCAGTTCGGAGTCGAAGATGTTTTACCGGGCGGATTGTCCTTGCGCTTGTACGCCGGATTATTTCCATGATCAATCGAATTATCATGAGAAGTCGAATTCTTCTTCCGTTCCTCATTTCTCTTTCGAGCTTTCTTTCGGGCTGTTACCATGATCATCTACCTCTCATGATTTAAATTGTGTCCATAGAAAAATATCATGTTTGTTAAATGAATACAAATTATTTAGTATGCCTTTCTGCTCAATATCAATAGATGTTTTACTTCTCGCAATATCAAAATAATTTGTTTATTTGAGTGTTTTCAGTATAATATATACGTAATGAAAATATAGATATCACGTAAATCTGTTCCGACTATTTTATTTTTACTCATTACTCTTTTTGCCGGGTTTGACATATTCACAAATTTTTTTGTTTTCAAGCTCACCAGGGTTATTTTCCGGCACAACCATTCCGGATGCTTGCATTTTTGTTGTGGAACAGGTTTATTACAGTAATGAATAAAAGTTGTAACGGGGAAAACATGACCGAATCCAGATTAAAAACAGTCGCAATATATAATCGTTTCACTGTCAAGGATGAGTTAGCCAAAACGTTCCAGGAACTGGGATATGAATACCGTTTTTTTTCAGATGTGTCCAGTCTGAAATCATTAATCAGTGAATTTTCCCCTCATTTTGTATTTGATGTCAATGTTCACCCGGAACTTAGAGCGATTTGTGCGGAAACAGAAACCATTTATACCAGTTGGGCATTTGATTCCGGAATTCCTTATGTCCTAAGACATATCGGAGCGGATCATCTAAGAGACAATGATTATTTTTTTATGTTCGACCAGCACGATGTGGATGAAGGACTGAAACTACATAAAAATGTATGGTACCTGCCCTATTCCGCCGGAAATGAATTTATTTGCCCCCCGCGAACAAAAGATTTCGAATGTGACGTGGCCTTTATTATGAACTCCTATCATGACACGATAGAAGAATCAAGCGCCAATCTTTCCAGGGAAATTGAAAATTCCAGCAGCGAATCACATCGAAAGCTACTCATTCTCGCACAGAAATTGTCAGAAGCCGCAATAACAATGTCCTTGGATAATATAACCGCGGATCAACTTACCCCTTCCTTCGATCTGCTGATCAAAAAATGCGGGGTAGACCCGTTTCTGGGGCGAGAATCCTCCAGACGGCGCTTTTTACGCGGAATCGGTCAATCACTTTCATCCCAGCAGAGAGAGATATGCCTTCGCACTCTCGGTCAAACCGGCCGTACAGTTCATGTCTATGGCGATGACTACTGGAAATCAATTACGGAAAAGAACCCCAGCCTTATATATAAAGGAACTGCTCCCTATCATAAATTGAAAGAGATCTATAACACAGCAAAGATCAACATCAACCTGACCCAGATACAGAACCTGGCAAGTATCCCGCAACGAATATTTCACTTTATGGCTGCCGGCGCTTTTTTCCTTTCGAATCCATCTCCTGCCCTGGATTCAATGCTGTCCAGACAGAAGCACTATGACGGTTTCTGCAACTTTGATATCATGAAAAAGCAGATAGAATACTATCTTTCCAACGAAAAACAACGGATTGAAATTGCCGAAAAAGCCCATCAGGAATTCCTCGATAACCACCGTATGAGTCGTCGTTTAGCTTTTTTAATAAAAACTTTGAGCTCAAAATAAGTTTTTTTTCAAAAAAAATCATATAAAACACTAAATTCTAAAAAATCGGTGTCGATAATTTGGAATGTGACGATCAGGAAGATCTGAACAAATTCGAAATAAAAGGAGTTATTTCGGATAGTTTTGAATCCTCTAACAAGGATGTTAGAGATAAATAAACCAAAGGAGTGGTCAAATGAGAATTCAGAACAACACAACAGCTTTTACTATTTGGGCAAGTTACAGCAGTAACCTCGCAAAAATGCAGGCCTCTATGAGTAAACTCTCAACCGGTCAGATTGCCAATACTGACGATCCGGCAGGTGTGGGTATTAGTGGTCGTATGGAAGCCCAGATCGACGCAGTCGACATGGCTCGTCAAAACACTGACAACGCAGTATCCTTACTGCAAACAGCCGATTCATGGCTCGAAACAATTTCAGAAGAACTCTCCCGCATGAAAGAACTGGCTATCGAAGCTGCCAGTGGTACAGTTTCCGACAGTGATATGAGTAATATCCAGGAAGAATTCGTAGCAATGCAGGAAGAAATCGAACGCGTAACCTCCAAATATTCTGCAGCAGCTACTTACAACGGAATTTACCTGTTCCGTGGCGGTGATGGTACCTCCAGCGCAACAGGAGACACCGTAGACTCAACTGAAAGCATTACAGTTCAGGTCGGAGCCGACAACGGACAGTTAATTGACCTTGAACTTGTTGACCTGCAGATTACCAACGACGAATCTATCGGTTCTGTATCAAGTTATTCTTATAACGATAGTGATGGTTCCGTGAATGGTTCAACCCATACTTCAGTAACCTGGAGTAGTGTGATTGACTCTAGTGACTTCAGCGTATCTTCCGCTAACGTCACAGCCGCTCTGGACCTGGCTATCGACTATATCTCCAACGCTCGTGCTAGCATGGCTGCACAGCAGAACCGTCTGGACGCAACCAGCAGCGGTCTGTTAACCTATCAGGACAATCTTACCTCGGCACAAAGTCAGATTGCCGATGTTGATATGGCACTTGAAACCACTGAATACTCTACGTATGAAGTGTTGACCAGTGCGGCCAACGCAATGTTGGCGCAGGCTAACAGCCTTGGGGAAAACGTACTCCAGCTTCTCCAGTAATAGAACTGGCGCTGGTGGAAGCGCCGCCATAAACGGCGCTTCCTGAGACAGCAACGATATTTTCAAAAGTGTATAATCCTGCTGTCTAAATTGATCGGATGTTTTTGGGAAGAATTCAAGGGAATTTGAAAAAGGCAAAAGTCCATTCTGTTTAAGAGTGTATGGAATAGGATTTAGCGATAGAGTTTCCGACAGGAGACAACGGAAACTCAAACCCGGTTCGATGTGAACGACCATGATGGACGAGAAGCATCACTTCAGATTGCCGTGTAAACCCGCACGGACGGAAGACCAGCCGGATGCTGACGCAACAGGGAGTTACGATCAGCAAAACATATCCGACAAGGAAGTCGGAAAAAACCCAAAACAAAGGAGTGTAACATGAGAGTCGCAAACAACACCACAGCTTTTTCCATTTGGTCAAGTTACAGCAGTAACCTGAACAAGATGCAGGAATCTATGAGCCGTCTTTCCACTGGAACGATTGCAAATACAGATGACCCGGCAGGTGTAGGTATCAGCGGTCGGATGAGCGCCCAGATTGATTCTGTCAATATGGCCCGCCAGAACACAGACAGTGCAGTGTCACTGCTTCAGACTGCCGATTCATGGTTGGAAAACATTTCTGATGAACTGTCCCGTATGAAAGAACTGGCTATCGAAGCCGCCAGCGGTACTGTTTCTGATGGAGACCTGGAAAATATCCAGGAAGAGTTCTCTGCCATGCAGGAAGAAATCGAACGCGTAACTTCCAAGTACACCGCGGCTGCAACTTACAACGGAATCTACCTGTTCCGTGGCGGTGATGGTACCACCAGTTCTACAGGAGACACTGTCAACTCAAATGAAAGCATTACAGTTCAGGTTGGCGCAGACAACAACCAGACCATCGATCTGGAACTGGTTGACCTGCAGATTACCAACGACGATTCTATCGGTTCTGTATCAAGCTATTCATACAACGATAGTGATGGTTCCGTGAATGGTTCAACCCATACTTCAGTAACTTGGAGTAGTGTGATCGATACTCAGGACTTCAGCGTAACTTCTTCGAATGTTACAGCTGCACTTGACCTGGCTATTGACTATATCTCTAATGCTCGTGCTAGCATGGCTGCACAGCAAAACCGTCTGGATGCAACTGCAAGTGGTCTGTTGACCTATCAGGACAACCTGACTACAGCTGAAAGCCAGATCGCAGATGTTGACATGGCACTTGAAACCACAGAATACTCTACGTATGAAGTGCTGACAAGCGCAGCTAACGCAATGTTGGCACAGGCGAACAGCCTGTCACAGAACGTTCTGTCGCTTCTGCAAGGGTAGTTGTTTTCTAAAAAAGATTATGGGAGCGCTCTTGCGCTCCCCGATCTCCGGCTGTAAAATAATAAAGTACATATTTTACAACTGTCAGATCAAAGTTGATTGAAAATTGAATATTATTCGTCTGATGTTTTTGGATACAGAGAGAAATACTAAATACTTTTTTAAACTGGCTAAAGTCTCATTGTTACCGGGATAACAAAAGGGATTTAGTAATAAGATTTAACCGGATGGTCTGGTTAAATTGAAGTTCGACCGGATACCGGATTCTCCTCGGAGAAGAAAGTATCGCTTGAATATCGTGGAAACCCACGCGGTATTTAAAGTTAAGGTCAGAAATCAACATGTAAACCCACATGTTAATTTCAAAAATTGCCCCGGCAAGGATGCCGGAGCAGAAACCAAAAACAAAGGAGTGTAAAATGAGAGTCGCAAGTAACACCACAGCTTTTTCCATTTGGTCAAGCTACAGCAGCAACCTGAGCAAGATGCAGGAATCTATGAGCCGTCTTTCCACTGGAACGATTGCAAACACAGATGACCCGGCAGGTGTAGGTATCAGCGGTCGTATGAGCGCCCAGATCGATTCAGTCGATATGGCCCGCCAGAACACAGACAGTGCAGTGTCACTGCTTCAGACTGCCGATTCATGGTTGGAAAACATTTCCGATGAACTGTCCCGTATGAAAGAACTGGCTATCGAAGCCGCCAGCGGTACTGTTTCTGATGGAGACCTGGAAAATATCCAGGAAGAGTTCTCTGCCATGCAGGAAGAAATCGAACGCGTAACTTCCAAGTACACCGCGGCTGCAACTTACAACGGAATCTACCTGTTCCGTGGCGGTGATGGTACCACCAGTGCAACTGGTGACAGCATTGACACCACAACAGCGATTTCTGTTCAGGTTGGCGCAGACAACAACCAGACCATTGATCTGGAACTGGTTGACCTGCAGATTACCAATGACGATTCTATCGGTTCTGTATCAAGCTATTCATACAACGATAGTGATGGTTCCATTAATGGATCAACCCATACTTCAGTATCTTGGAGTAGTGTGATCGATACTCAGGACTTCAGCGTAACTTCTTCGAATGTTACAGCTGCACTTGACCTGGCTATTGACTATATCTCTAACGCTCGTGCTAGCATGGCTGCACAGCAGAACCGTCTGGATGCAACTGCAAGTGGTCTGTTGACCTATCAGGACAACCTGACTACAGCAGAAAGCCAGATCGCCGATGTTGATATGGCTCTTGAAACTACTGAATACTCTACGTATGAAGTACTGACAAGCGCAGCTAACGCAATGTTGGCTCAGGCTAACAGCCTGTCACAGAACGTTCTTTCTCTGCTCCAGTAGCAGCGTAGGTAACGCAGGAATTAAAGAACAGGGTCCCGGCCCTGTTCTTTTTTTTTATACCCGCCAAAGCATAAAACATAAAGTTTGAAACAGTACCCAAGCTATCCCTTGTACTGACATTTGCTTTTTGACAAATGTTTGCTATTGTTGTTACGACATTGCGAACCAATATTAAAAAGAAACAATGCCCGACGAGAAAAAAAGTATACTGGTACACGTCTGTTGCGCACCATGCGCGGCTCCATCAGTCAAACGAGTTCAGCTTGATGACTGGGAGGAGGTTGGTATTTATTTCTCTAATTCAAACATCTTTCCACAGAAAGAATACGAAAAACGCTTGCTTTACGTCCGTGAACTTTCCAAGGTCATGAACGTTATCCTGGAAGAGGATGAATATGATCATCAGCAGTGGCTAGAACATATCAAAGGTTACGAAAATGAACCGGAAAAGGGACAACGCTGCATTAAATGCTTCGAGTACAACTTATCCAGAACCGCGGAAGTCGCCGACCGTTATGACTTTGACGCTTTCACTACCACATTAACGGTCAGCCCCCATAAGATATCTAAAATCATTTTCGAGATCGGATCAAAATATCCCAAATATGTCCCATATGACTTCAAAAAGAAAAATGGCTTCCTTGAGAGCATTCAGCTCAGCAAGGAATACGGCCTGTACCGCCAGGATTACTGCGGCTGTGAATTCTCACGCCGCGACCGCGACAAACGCAATAATCAATAATTAAGCAACTAAATCTTAAGTAACAACAGCTTTCGACACCTCCACTTCTCACTGCTATGCTGCATTATTTCCCTCATTCTTAATTTTTTTATGCATCGGCTATTGCAATACCTTGTGTGTCTATGTATAATATACCTAGACACGCAAAGTATCATAAACTATTATATTTAATTTCCGCTTCCGCAAGGAGCCTCGGCGACTGGAGTTTGAAGCGGTACAACGATGTCCGTCGTGCGGACCGGAGGTATATCATGCCAGTTAACAGCGATATGATGAGAGGAGTAGCTGAACCGATTATTCTCAATCTGCTCAGTACGAAGGAAATGTACGGCTACGAAATAATCAAAGTTGTCAATGAAAAAACCAACGGAGCGTTCCAGTGGAAGGAAGGTACGCTGTACCCCTGCCTGCACCGTCTTGAAGCGAAAGACCTGATTACCAGCAAATGGATCACCGCCGATAACGGAAAACCCCGCAAATATTATGTTCTGACCAAAAAAGGAAAAGCCGCAGTCAGCGAAAAAGTCAATGAACTGCATGAATTCTGCGACGCAGTAAGTATTCTGCTCATGGCGTAAAACAAATCGAGGGTACATATGAAACATATCAGCGAATTTGTTCGCCAGTGTACCGATGCGCTCAGCGGCGACCCGGAAGTACAGCTGGAAATCGAGCAGGAATTACGGGATCATCTTGAATGTCGGGCAGCAGAAGAACAGTCCAACGGAATGAGTGAAGAAGCCAGTGAAAAACTGGCGATCAAAGCCTTCGGTGACGCGCCTGAAATCTCCGAATCCTTGTATGACACCAATCTTTACCGGATGAAACTTCACGCAAAAATCCGTTTATTCATCAAAATTGCCGCGATTCCGGCTTTGTTGGTAGCGCTCTATTTTTCATTTAATTATAAAAATATGATCTTTGGATGGAATATGGATAGTATCGTCACAGATGAACGATTTGCCTTTACTCATCCAGATAAACTTAATAATGAACAAAAGCTAATCGTTAATGGCGATACTTCAAAGAAAAATATGGTCGACCAGCAAAAAGCCATTTGGGAGCGCTGGCCGGACAATAAAATGTATCTGGCCAATTATATTACAACTCTAATGAGAGAGTTCGAAAAGATAGATTCAAAAATCACACAGGAATATGTGTTGAAAGAACTTCGAAAAGCAGAATCCATTGATCCGCAGAATGCTTTCTATAATTATTTAGCAACGGTTGTTCTGCTGAAAAACGCTGTAACACTTAAAACAGAAAGAATCAGACTTCCGGGAAAACAGAAAAAGTTTGAAGAGAAAAATACGATCACAGTGAAAAATCGCTCATTGCTTGATTGTGCAATGCGGGAATTAAAGAAAGGAATCCGCAAGCCGTATTGTAAAGCATATACCGTTAAAATGGCTATTCTGCGTGCTGATATTGTTTGTGATGCCAGTAATACATTGCGGGACAAAATCCAAAGACTTACAATTACAGCCTCTACCGTACTACCGTTTCTAACTCCTTTCCGAAATATAGGAAGAATACTTCCCTGTTATGCAAAACTTTTGGCCGAGGCTGGACACAAAAAAGAAGCGGAGTTCTATCTTAACGTTTGGAAACCTTATGTACGCCAGCTCAATAAAGGTTCAGAAACATTGATCGAAGCCCTTGTCGCCAATGCAATTATAGGCGCACAGCAAAAGCAGATTCCTAAAATATATCGAATGTTAAAAGAACCACTGGAAGCCCAAAAAGCCGAAGAAGAATTGAAGAAAGCCACAACTGTAATCGCCAACTGGAAAAAATCTATAAAATGGTCCTCCAAAGAACAAACTAATCTCAAGCGAAAAGGAGGAATATTTGCGAATCTGCTATTACCGGCTCTCGGAGAAAAAATTACAGATGAAATGTTGGCGCCGGAACGCCATATTAATTATATCATGTTTGAAAAAATCTTAGTTGCCGCCATGTCTATTGTTGGATTCATGATCATTGTTTTAATGATGATTTTCATGGGCTGGAATTATTGGAAAGGTAAGCGCAGTTTTATTTTTGTCCCTTCATTATGGGAATTTACAAAAATAATCAGCTGGGGAATAATTGTTCCGCTTGCGGTCTATTATATCATTACCAGAATATCTTTTCTGAGTGGGCGTGAATACAATCTCTTTTTCAATGTCGGCCTGATATCAATCCAATCAATGTGGTTTGTTTTCGGTATTCCTGCGGCAATGGTGCTGATGGTATCTAATTTTGTTCGTCGCCGCTGCCGCAAAACCGGTATTGACGTTCCTCCAAAGTCCAAATGGCTGACTGGAATTCTATTAGCATCCCCGATTATTGCCATTTTCATCACCTGTTACCTGAATTTGATTGCAGAAGAAATTTTTACACCATTCAACAGCGCAAAACCAGCGATAACCAATATAATAATGATTTTAATCATCATTATTTCACCGCTATTCAGGTTAATGTTTATGAAGCGCGAATTTTTCAGATATAAAACAGCCTTGTACGTCAACATGATTTCACCAATCATTCTAATGATGCTGACAATCTCAGTAATTGTCCGGCCATATTTGGACAGAGAGGAAATCCGTCTGATAAAAGCAGATAAGTGTATGTTCAGTGAAAATGGATTTACTATAATTGAAAAACAAGCGGCAGAAAAATTAAAGAATCAATTGGATCAGGTGTTGAACAAGCTACCCGATAAAATCTGAAGAGCATGTATAATTTAAGCGGAGAAGGAAGATGAAACATATCAGCGAATTCGTTCGCCAGTGTACCGATGCGCTCAGCGGCGACCCGGAGGTACAACTGGAAATCGAGCAGGAATTACGGGATCATCTTGAATGTCGGGCAGCGGAAGAGCAATCAAACGGGATGAGCGAAGAAGCCAGTGAAGAGCTGGCAATCAAAGCTTTCGGTGACGCCCCCGAGATTTCCGAATCCTTGTATGACACCAATCTTTACCGGATGAAACTGCACGCGAAAATCCGTTTATTTATCAAAGTCGCCGCAATCCCGGCACTACTGGTTGCCCTCTACTTTTCGTTTGATTATCGAAACATGATTCTCAACTGGGATATAGATGAACTATATTTCATAAATTATCCTACCTGGAACTCTCAAAATAATCTCAGTACGGAGCAAAAACTTATTGTTTATGGCGATACGTCGGCCCCAAATAGGGCAGATGAGCAAAGAGCAATCTCGGAACACTGGCCGGAGAACAAAGTTTTCAAGGCCAATTATATTACCGCTCTGATGTGTGAACTTGGTTTGCCAAAAACAAAGGCCACACCGAATTATATCCTGACCGAACTTCGCAAAGCAAAATCAGTTGATCCTCAAAACGCTTATTACAATTATATGACAGCAGCCGTTCTCCTGAAAACCGCAGTGGATATGGAACCGAAAACAATCAAGCTTCCGGGCAAAAGGAAATATAAAATAAAAAAAGATATTATTTTAAAGGACCGGAAGCAGTTTGATCGCGCCATGAAGGAAATCAAAACTGGACTAAAAAAACCCTATTGTCGGGAATATGCCATGGAACTGTCGCTAATAAGGGCTAACATTACCTGCGACAACAGTAAAACCATGAGAGACCAGTTACGACGACTTTCTATTTTAGGTTCAACCTTACTGCCTTTTCTCAATCAGTATCGAGACATAGGAAGAATACTCCCCTACTATGCCAGACTTCAGGCCAAAGCTGGAAATAAAAAAGAAGCAGAATTCTACCTCAATGCCTGGAAACCTTATGTTCAACAGCTCAATAACGGAGCAGACACCTTGATTGGAATATTGGTCGCAAATGCAATTATTGGAATTCAGCAAAAACAGGTTCCAGAAATCTATCGTATGCTTGGAAAACCGCATAAAGCAAAATGGGCTGATAAAGAACTAAAAATAGCTACAGATATAATCAACAACTGGAAGAAAACAAGAAAAACAAGTTGGATTACTTTTGATAATGGGAAATTGCTTAACCATAAAGGAGGAATATTCGCCAGTCTCATGTTGCCACAACTCGGAGAAAAAATTACCGATGGAATGCTGGCCCCTGAACGTAATTTAAACTATATTATGCTGGAAAAAATTGTTGTCGCCACAATGTCTCTTGTAGGGCTGGCAATAATTGTCATCATCTTAATCTTCATGGGTTGGAAATATTGGCGTGGTGAACGCAGTTTTATTTTCGTGCCCTCTCTAAAAGAGTTTACGAAAATAGTCGGCGGGGGATTAATTGCCCCTCTCATTGTTTATTTCATTATTACCAGGGTTCCTATACTGAGTGGGCGCGACTATAATATTTTTTATAATCTCGAACGGTTTACCATTCAGGCATTGTTTTTCATTTTCGGTATACCGGTAGCAATGGTTCTTGCCGTATCCGGTTTTGTCCGCCATCGTTGTGATAAAACTGGAATCGGAATACCACGCAAGTCTAAATGGATATGTCGCGTTCTGATATTAAATATTATTGTTATCACCGGCTTGACGTGCTATTTGAATTTCATTATTTTTCAAAATGCCGCCAGATCATATCACAAACTTCTAGATCATAGTATTCCAATTGTTGTAACAATTGCTGCAATCGCTCTGGGAATAATCATTGTTCCAATGTTTCGGCTGATGTTTATGAAGAAGAAATATTCCAGATATAAACTGACGCTTTACGTTAATCTGATTTCTCCTATTATTCTGATGATGCTGATGGTATCCATTATCGTCCGACCATATCTTGACCGGGAAGAAATCCGTCTGGTGAAAGCAGACAAATGTGTTTTCACCGAAATGGGTTTAACTTCAGTCGAAAATCAGGTAATAGAAAAATTAAAAACCAGACTTAATCAGGTACTAAGCACACTACCGGACGAAACTTGAGCTTTGTTGCCGGCTATCAATTGATATTTCCGGCAAACTGGAGCTCAGGATTGCAATTTGTTGAAGGAACTTTATAACTGGAGGTTGGATATTTCCGGCGGCAGGAAAATCGCGGTCATGGAATCCTTTGTCTTCTGAAGAGTCATTTCCAGGTTCAGGCTTTCATAAGGAGCAGAGGCATCTTCATCCGCGACATAAACGATCTTGTCGTTGACCGCCATCAGAACTTTTCCGTAATATTTCTGAAATTTGAAAACCGCAGGCAGTGAAAATTTGAACCTATGTCCGATATTCTTCCATTTCGGAGTGTAGAGCGAGACAAAACCCGCCTCCGCGTTGGACAGATTGAAATTTACTCCAAGCCCTTTACTGTTTTTCAGGGCGATCAGTAACGCCGTCCAGCCTTTGCCCGGAGTTTTGATATTTACTTCTTTGAGGGTGATCTTCAGTTCCTGATTGTCCTTTAAAACGCCCAGAAGGGCAGTGCTGCAGCTTCTGCCAATGATTCCGGCACTCATAGTCAAGTCCCCGTTCGAGCCGGTTTTTATCATTTTTACATATTTTTCAGGGGTTATAAACACATCTTTTTTTTGTGTACCGATCGCCTTTTTAATTACATAATTTTTATAAATCGGCTCAAGTTTACGGTATTTTTTGAATGCCGGAAATGATTTATCTCCGGGAGGCGCGGGCCAGGAAAGAAAGGTGATGTCGTCTATTCGTCCCTTGAAGGAGCCAATTTGTGCGGTACAATTACCGAATTTACGTCCTGCGGGAATTCTGGCGGAAGCCTGTTCTTTGCCGTCAATATATAACTTTGCGATTTTCTCGTTAAAGGTCAAACAAATTTTACTCCAGGTTTTCACCATGATCGCTTTTTCCGAAACAAAGGAGACTTCCTTCCGTTTTATTCCATCTCTGACAACTTTGATTTTGCCGTCGGGTTCAAGGTAAAAATTGAATGCCGATTGCCAGCCGCGGCGTCCGATCAGCAGAGTTTCCCCGGTCGGGAGCTCGTCCAAATACAGGGCAAATTCAATGGTGCATGCCCCGACAGGATAATTCCGGGCACGAAATTTGTAAGTCTTTCTGCCGTCAAGAACAAGGGCATTGCTTCCGTTTATCCCCAGCGGCTTTATATTTTTCATGCCGTCCAGCCAGCTGTATTTCTTTACATCCTGGAAAGGACGTTCTCCCAGTTCGTCCCATCCGCCACGCTCAAAGGTCCAGCGCTGGGCCCTGAGATTTGCCCGATGAACCGCTTTTTTGACAACCGAGGGACTGGAATTCGGAGGCGTTACAAGAAATCCGCTCTGATTCGGACGCCCAGAAGCTCCACTCGATGTTTCCATATTCACGCAGGTTTCGACGACATTCATTTGCCGAACATCATTTGCCTTACAGAAAGGCAGTTCCACCGGTGAAAAGAAGACTTTTCCATTCTCCGTGTTCAGTCTGGCATAAAAAACATCGTCCGGACGCTGATCCCGGGACAGTAGTTTGAGTTTCAGCGTTGCGTTCTTCAAATCAAGACGAGAGTGGTTCATTGTCTGCGGATCGTAATCGGCGAGCCTGAGCCAGAGATAATCCCGTTTCTTTCCGAGCAAAACTACTTTTCGTTCAACAATCTCACCGGGTGTAAGAGAAATTACTTTTTCCTTGCCGATTTTAATTTCCAGTTTTGTGTTTCCCGTAATTGCCAGCACCGCCCGGACCGGATACCATCCCTGGCTTTTCTTTACCTTCAGAAGGTCTTTGGTCCAGTCGAATTTATCCCCTTTTTCGATGTGCTTCTGTCCGACATAGACAAAAGAAGCGTTTTTCAGGGCAATACTGAAATTAACCGGTTTCAGCAGGTTGATATCAATGTACAGCAGTCTCCGTTCCGGCGCCGGGGAAATGAATTCACCCATCGGACGGTCATTACGCCACAGCGAAGCATGGACGATCTTTTCCGGACTGTTAAATTTCAGTTCGGCATTGAGGTCACTTCCCGACTGATCAATTTTCAATGATGCTTCCGCGTTGAGCATTCGGTGAGCTGGAACTTTTACCGTCGTCTGATTCTGGATCCAGCCAGATTTCAGAAAGAAAACCGGTAAGGTACTGTCAAAAACCTTGTCGCCGACTTTCCAGCGGATTTGCGGCGTCAATGCCGGAGCCTCTGCGAGTCCAGCGGTGGGAATATTCCACTCCGCACGGTCGAATTTATCCATGGACATACTGCGGGGTTCAAGGGTATACAGCTTACGTCCGTCCGGTCCGCACAGCCAACCGGACACTTCTGCGTTTCCGCCTCCGGCATAGGGCAGCGAGAGGGCTTCCAGACGCCATACCGCTCCCGGAATCTCTTCGCGGTGATAGGCAAAGAACAGTTTCGGTTTTTTCGAACGGTAATCCTTCTTTTTCCATTTGTCGATAAATGCCCGGTTAATCTCTGAATTGCTGCCGAACTCGAAAATCATTGGCATCATCGGACTTTCGTCATGATCATTCCAGGTGGTAATGTGCAACCAGTCGGCGCGCCCGGGCCTCATTGCGGCATAACAGTCGTACACCTGGTCAAAGCCACGCAGCGGCTGGTAAAAATCGTTTCTGCCGTTGAGCCATCCGCCCACATAACCGGGATGGATTGTTGCCATCCAGCCTTTGTTCAGTTTTTTTGCCGTATTCGCGTAAATATCAAAACATTCCTGGATGGACTGTCCGCTGATGCCATATTCCCCGAAGGTATAAATCATGTCAAAGCAGTCCTTATAGCGTTCCATTTCTGTGGTTTTGAGTTTCGAAAAGGCATGGAAAAAATTGGCGATAAGATAAATTTCGCAGCCCCTTTTCTTCAGTTCCGAACGAACATAGCTCCACTGTTCCGGAGTCAGTACGTTCCAGGTATAGGTGGCAAGAATGTATTTCCCGTCGATTTTAGGAAAATTCGGAGACTGGCCGCAATGTTTGAAGATATCGGCAAGCTCGTCAACCAGAACATCAAGTTTGGGGTTCTTCCGGGCATTATGTCCCATGTCAAGGCAGGCTCCAACCGTAAAATTCGTTCCTTCAGCAGCCTTCAGTAGCGCCTTTATGTTGGCCACATAATTTGCCTTACGCCGGTTTTTAAATACGATATCAATAAAAAAGCCATCGATTCCCGAGGCAATCGCATTCCGAACCTCCTTTTTGTAATCCTTCATGATGTTTCCGGATGATTCGAATTCCGGAAAATTGACGAACCGCGCCGCTGCTTCCGAGGCGTTAAACGGGTTGTGCCATGCCGTATAATGACAGAATACGCGTTTGTCCGACGCCGCAGGAACAGACGAGGAAAACACCGTGATTGAGCTTAGAATGAGTAGAAAAGAAACAAAAATCCCCTTTTTTGAAAACATGTGAAAATCTCCATAGAGTTTGATGGTTATATTTAAATAAAAGGACGTCTGTCCAGTACATTTTTCAGCGGCAGGTCGGTAAGTATCTCGCCGGGCAGCGCCAGCTGGAGTTCCGCCACCGCGGTAATCGTCCCAAAAAGAGCATGAAGATCTTCTCCGCCCTGCTCTTTTTTCCACTCGTCCTCCACCAGAAATGTACGGAATTTTTCAGCAAAATCGCGCAGCAGACTACGGCTTTCGTTGAATCGATATGGTGTTTGCCGCGTTGCCCGGTGCAGCGTAAAGACCCAGTCCGTTTCCAGAAAACCGAATTTCCGCCCGAAATTTTCCAGCAGCTTATCTTCCCGGTAGAGCGTAATACAACTGTCAATCAGCTTTTCCGCACAGGGAAATGCCCGGCGGGCATGAAGATAACAAAAAAGATAGTGAAAGTGCCCGGCAAGGTGACGACAGAGTTCGCTTTTTCCCGTTGCCACCGCCTCTTTGCGGCTGATTCCGGTTACCGGATCGGTGTGGGCGTCAAGGTTGCCGAAATACCACTCCGACCACTCCGGCGACGTCTCACCCGTAAGGGTCAGCGCGGAGTAAAGCCCGGCTCCGCGATGGGATTCGTTCCATGGATTGCCGCTCCAGTCGAGCTGATCCAGAAACGCACAAAGGGCGTCGCGTTTCAAATACTGCCGCATCGCCGCCACCGGATAAAGGGCTCCTGCATCAAACAGCTCAAGCGCCGCAATGCAATGGGCTGTGGTATGAAACGGATGGTGAGTTCCTTCTTCAAAGAGCCCGGTTTCCGGATTCTGGAAGTTCTGCAACGTCCGGACCGCCGCCGCACGGCGGGCGGGATCGCGCTCCATTTTCCCGATGGAATAGAGAATGTTAGCCGCGTCGGCACAGCCATATTCATTCGGTACGGCATCCGGTCCCGGCAGATAACGAGAATACTCTCCGGGGTTGAGCTGACGTTCCTCTACTGCTTGATGAATGTGGCTAATTACTGGTTGGTAATCAAGTTTCATAATAGCATTTTCTTTAAAGTTGTTTATTTGCCGGTCCAGATAATGTTGTCGGAATCCGTGGAAATGTCTTTTAATGGTTCAACATGACCGTCTCCAAAGCCGGTATTGCTTTGTTTACTGTGGCGATACCCAAAGTTATTGGCATTATATCCGGTCGCAATGCGGTAGGTGGAATTCACTGCGGCACCAATATCTTTAATATCTGTCAGGAACAAAATGCTGGTGGGTTTCTTAATCATGGTTATTTTTTTATATGGTTTGCCCCAGGAAGAGTATTCAAACCAGTTCCAGTTCAAACCGTAGGAACCGTAGTCATACCACAGTCCGGTTTCCATGTTCGGACACAAGGTTATATATTCAGCAGATTTTCCAGTCCCGAGATAATGGGTCAGCCAGGAAGGATAATTAGCTGCAGTGACAACCCAGGAATAAGGTTTATTGATTGACGGCAAATAAGCATCATAGTCGCTGGTATACATCTGTATCACACTGCCGATCTGCTTGATCTGTGATGTGCATTTAATGCTTTTCGCCTTATTTCTTGCCATCCCCAAAGCTGGAAGCAGCATTGACGCGAGAATCGCAATAATAGCAATCACAACCAGGAGTTCGATCAATGTAAAATTATCCACCTTTCTTTTCATAATGTCACTCTCCATTGATTATTTTTATATTCGATACACTTTTTCGCTTTTTTAATTTCATATCGATAACAAATTCAGGGACATCAACTTCCAGTCCGCTCATCTGCCGTCGAAGCATATTCATGGCAATACTAACTGCCTGTTTCCAGTCATGTTCAACCGAAGTCAGCATTGGCCAGGTTTTTTCAGCCTCCCAGGCTGCAACCCCCAAAGCAACAATACTGAGTTCTTCGGGAACGGACAGTCCACGCTGCTGAGCGCAACTGAGCATTGTTCTCGACATGCTGATCCCGCTACAGATAACGGCACTGGGCGGCTCATGCATGGTTAACAGTTTTTCTGCAATTTCGGCAGAATGATTCATAATAGCAGGATTGTCTCCGGCAGAAAAGCTCCAAATATATTTTTCGGGGTTTTCCAGCCTGTATTCTGCAGCGAGTTTGACAAAGCTTTCCAACGAGAGTTTATGCGTTAGAAATTCTGTCGGACCGTGGATAAAAGCAATACGGCTGTGACCCATTGCCGCCAGATGCTGAATGGCCTGCTGCATACCTTCTGCCGCATCAAAAATAACACAATAACGGCTAGGTTCATCAAGCTGGATTAGCGGAAAATTCGAATGTTTGCTGAGCCAGGATTTAAGTTTCGGTCCAATGACTCCGATATGGATGGCTCCACCGGCAAGCCCTCCGGCAATGCATTGAGGCACTTCATCGCGGTTGAGATTTGTAAACTCAATCTGGTTGCGCCGTCCTTCGCGGGAACATTCCTGGACAAATTCGCTAATCACTGAATTGTAAATTCCGGAACCGACTGTTTTTGACGGCAGTTCATTGATAATCAATACGATTTCATCCACATGATTACGCTTGAGAAGTTGTGCCGCGATATTCGGCTGATATCCCAGCTTATCCGCGATTTCCAATATCTTCTTCTTTCGTGCCAAACTAACTCCGGGAGTATTATTCAATGCCGCGGAAACCGATGCAACACTCACTCCCGATGCCTTTGCGATATCAACCAGTTTTACTTTTACCATAAGATAACCTAAACCATAACCTAAACGTTTAGGTAAATTTTACATCATTTTTGTTTCAATGTCAACCCCCTTGTAATAAATGATGGTATTTTTTTGTGAATTTCGTAATGGCTCAGTCTTTTCGCAAGGCACTTGGATGAGCCATTTTCAGGTAGGGCGTGCTCTCCGCAGCGCGCCGCTGCTGCACCAGCAGCAGACGAATACCAATGGAATTTAAAGTTTTCTCTGCGGCACTGGTGTGCCGACGGCACGCTCGGAGAGCGAGCCCTACCAGCAAATGCACCAAGCACAACTGTCGCATTTAATCTTCCGGAATAAGTGACGCCTTACTTCCTTATTGAAGAATCTCACATTAAGCATGAACTCAAATACAGCAATGGTGTAATGCCTCAACACTAATGATATACAAACCGATTAATCATGAAAGAACCTTTTAAGCATTTACTTCTTCATTGTCATATGGAAAGGAGGGGAAACTTTGGCTTGAAATAAATTGACTTTATAAGCCTGTTTTTGGCTGCAACATTGCCATTCTATTTTTCTCCGCTCTATTTTAGATAACCACAACAGAATAAGAAAACTATATAAAAAATAATATCAAATTCCTGTGGTTATCTGTGCTCTTAGTGAGAAAAAAAAGTGTGACCAATTGCCACGAATGCGATTTTATGTATTTATTTTCTTAAAAAATTCGTAAATTAGAATTTTTCTGTTATGTTATGACGTTCAGTGAGAAGAGAAATTAACATTTTATTTACAATATTATATTTATCGGAGGATAAAGCATGAAGTGTGTTGTGTTTGCCTATCACAATATTGGTTGTGCGGGAATCAAATCACTTTTGAAAAACGGCTACGATATTAAAGCTGTTTTTACTCATCAAGATAGTCAAAATGAAAATATCTGGTTTGAATCAGTTGCCGAGCTGGCATCATCCAAAGGAATTCCGGTCTATGCTCCGGAAGATGTAAACCATCCGTTGTGGGTTGAAAAAATCAAAGCATACCAGCCGGATATCATGTTCTCATTTTATTACCGCAATATGCTCAAGCAGGATCTGCTCGACATCCCGGAAAAAGGCGCGTATAACTTGCACGGTTCACTGCTCCCGAAATATCGTGGAAGATGCCCGATCAACTGGGCTTTGGTCAACGGCGAAAAAACGACCGGTGTAACTCTGCATAAAATGACAGTACACCCTGACGACGGTTCTATCGTCGGTCAGGAAGCGTTTGCAATCGAAGAATCCGACAACGCAAAAACCCTTTTTGACAAAGCTCAGCGTGCTGCTGAAGAACTGCTCGACACTGCTCTTCCCGCTCTGGCTAACGGTACCGCAAAACTGACTTCTCAGGATAATTCAAAAGCCACTTATTACGGCGGACGCAAGCCTGCTGACGGCGAAATCGACTGGACCAAATCCGCAACTCAAGTTAGAAATCTGGTCAGAGCAGTAACTCGTCCGTATCCGGGCGCATTCAGTTTCATGGGAGAACGTAAGGCTTTCTTCTGGGATGTAACTGAAGTTGAAGGTTCCGGCAAGCCGGGAATGATTCTCAGCAAGTCACCATTGACCATCGCCTGCGGAAGCGGCGCAATCAAAGTCAATTTTGCCCAAATGGAAAGCGGCATTTACTGCGGCGGCGAACAGTTCGCGGTTGACTCACGTCTGGAAGCAAACATGAGTTTCAGCAGCGATCCGAAGAAACTCGCTGAAGCCGGCAGAAAGAAAACCGTATTGATCCTCGGTATCAACGGTTTTATCGGAAGTACGCTGTCTGAAAGACTGTTGGCAAGCGGTAAATATATCGTTCATGGTATGGACCTGCGTTCCAATTATATTGATCACCTGATCGGTAAGGAAAATTTCCATTTCTTCGAAGGCGATATTTCTATTCATTCCGAATGGATCGAATACCATGTAAGAAAATGCGATATCGTGCTCCCGCTGGTAGCGATCGCAACTCCGATCGAATATACCCGTAACCCGCTGCGCGTGTTTGAGCTCGACTTCGAAGAAAACCTGCGCATCGTTCGTTACTGCGTGAAATACAATAAACGCATCATCTTCCCGTCAACTTCTGAAGTTTACGGAATGTGCGATGAAGAAAGCTTTGACGAAGACAACTCCAAGCTCGTTCTTGGTCCGATCAACAAACAGCGCTGGATCTATTCCTGCTGCAAACAGTTGCTTGACCGTGTTATCTGGGCATACGGAGCCAAAGGTCAGCTGGCATTTACGCTGTTCCGCCCATTCAACTGGGTTGGTCCGCGTCTTGACAGCCTTAATTCAGCTCGTATCGGTAGCTCCAGAGCGATTACCCAGTTGATTCTTAACCTGGTACAGGGAACTCCGATTCAGCTGATCGACGGTGGACTCCAGAAACGTTGTTTTACCGATGTTTCCGAAGGTATCGAATGCCTGTTCCGAATCATCGAAAACAAAAACGGATCCTGCGACAGTCAGGTTATCAATATCGGTAATCCGAAGAATGAAGCCAGTATCAAAGAACTGGCGGAAATGCTTGTTGATAAATTCGAAAAACATCCGCAGCGCGATAAATTCCCACCATTTGCCGGATATATCGAAATCGAAAGCGGATCGTACTACGGCAAGGGCTATCAGGACGTTCAGCATCGCCGCCCGAGCATTAAAAATGCTCAGCGCCTGGTGGGCTGGACCCCGATTATGGATACAGAGGAATCTGTTGAAAGAACCCTTAACTTCTTTATTGAAGAAGCAATTAAATCAGGCGAGTTCTGTAACGACTGATATATCAGTGGCGTCCGGTTATAATCCTGACGTCTGAAAAAGAGAGGCGATGATAACTCATTGCCTCTTTTTTTTCAAAGTAAAACAGTCAGGGGGTATAAATAAATGCAGAATATTATTACATATGATAACGGAAATTTTGTTTTAGATGACAACAGTTGTTTCAAACGATATTTTATCATTCTGGTTTTCTTTTCGCATTTACTGTTGGCGTCCGGATTGGGCCTGCAGGATCTAACCGGCTCCGATGAACCGCGAGTGGCTGGAATCGGTGCCCAAATGGCATTTACCGGCAATTATGTTGTCCCCAAACTCAACAACCAGAACTTTCTGGAAAAACCTCCGCTGTTTTTCTGGGCCGAAGCGTTGTCTTTCAAAATGCTGGGTTATACCAATTTTGCCGCCCGTTATCCCAGTGCGGTTGCCGCCACTCTCGGTGTTGTTTTTCTATATCTGCTGCTGAATGCAATGGGATTCACTCCGTTTACAGCTTTCATCTCCGGCTTACTGCTGTCAATATCGTCACAATGGTGGTCTACCGGACGAACGTGTATTACCGACATGCTTCTGGCCACGATGATTACCGGCACAATCTATTTTTTTTATATGACAGCAAAAAACGATCGTTTTACGAAGAAACTGCCATGGTTTCTCGGTTTCATCATAACTGCAGCCGGAGCGGTCCTGTCAAAAGGACTTGTCGGACTGGCAATACCAGGAGTCGCCCTCGGCGGCTGGTTGTTTTTCAACAATATTATAAATCGCAAAATTACCTGGACCAACTGGATTCTCCTTGCTTTTGGATCGCTTCTCGCGTTTGTTCCGGCAGGCATCTGGGTTTGGCTACTGTGTAAGGAAATCGGCTGGGAAAACGGTGGCAGAATCGTAGTTATCGTGAATAACTTCGGACGCTTTACCGGAAGCCATGCCGAACATATTGAACCGTTTTACTACTATCTTTCAAAATATCCTGAGTTTATGCAGCCAATAACCTTTATCATACCGTTTGCGATCTGGTATCATATCTGGAACCTTAAGAAAAACAAATCCGATCAAAGTTTGTTTTTACTCTGCTGTTCACTGATTCCCTATTTGCTTTTAACAATCTCCTCAGCAAAACGCCGGGTTTATCTGCTCCCGCTCAATCCTGAATTCGCCGCGTTGTCTGGAATACTAATCGCGGGATTGCTGGAAAGAACAATCAAACTGCCAGCTTTGAATTCATATGAAAAACTGAAGGCTGAAATTCCGCCGAAGCTTTTAGAAAAGATTACTGTTAGTAATATTGTCTGGTTTCTAGGCGCAGCATTTGGACCGGCTGCATTCATCATCGGCATTATTGTTGCTTTGGCATGCGTCAGACTTAAGCTGGAAGCCAGTTCTATTGTCATGCTGTCCGGAGCAATCTGGATTATCGCGGTAACTCTGCATTTAAATTTCTCCCGGAAAAAATATGGTGCGTTCTGCAGTTTAATTTTTCTCGAAATACTAGTAATTTTTACCTCGATATCCTTAATCAAAGCATATGTGCTGAACCGAAGCCAGTCATTCCATCCGCTGTTTATCGAGGCTAAGAATCTGGAGCGCCAGGGACATCCAATTATATTTCACAGGCCTTGGGACAGAGTCAAAGGATTCGGGCTGTTTTATATGCGGGAACAACTCCAGACAACTTATACACCGGATCAGCTAAAAAAGCTGGTTCAGAAATACCCTGAAATGGTTGTCCTGGTCTGTAAAAATGATAAGCCTGCCGAATTTAAAATCATAAAAGAATTTAAAATAAAAAAAGATTATTTTGTTCTGGCTGAATCAGCCAGAAAACCGAGGACCAATGAATAAGAAAATTGCACTGCGTATTGATGTCGATACTTTCCGGGGCACCCGTCACGGGGTACCGGTTTTACTGGAACTGTTCGCCCGTCACAATATCAAAGGAACTTTTTATTTTTCAGTCGGCCCTGACAATATGGGCCGCCACCTCTGGCGACTCCTGAAGCCGGCATTCCTCTGGAAAATGCTCCGCACCAATGCCGCCAGCCTGTACGGTCCCGAAATCATCCTTATGGGAACTTGCTGGCCCGGTCCCGCAATCGGTAAGCGCAATGCCAACGTGATCAAAGAAGCCGCTGCCGCCGGACACGAAATGGGACTCCATACCTGGGACCATCATCAGTGGCAGTCAAAAATCGATAAGATGAACCCCACCCAGCTTTATCAGGCCATCAAAAAAGGCGTGGATATGCTTGGAGAGATTCTTGGCGAAGCTCCAACAACCTCTGCGGTTCCCGGCTGGAAATGTACCGATCAGGTATTGCTGGAAAAAGCCAAATTTCCATTCAATTACAACAGCGACAATCGCGGCAAAAGTATTTTTATGCCGGAGGTCAACGGACAGCGTCTGGCACAGCCGCAGGTTCCGGTCACCATGCCGACCTACGATGAAGCACTCGGACGCGACGGCGTAACGAATGACAATTACAACGACCATATGCTGAAACTCCTCAAGGAAGACGAGCTGAACGTACTGACCATTCATGCCGAAGCCGAAGGCAATGTCTGCAAAGAAATGTTCGACGAATACGTCCGCAAGGCCAAAGACATGGGCTATGAGTTCATTATGCTCAAGGACGCGCTGCCTTCTGATTTCTCAACTATTCCGACCGGAAAGATCGCCAACCTCGACTTCCCCGGACGCGAGGGCTGGATCACCTGCCAGGCAAAATAAAAACCATCATTATATCAAGGGTGGAAGATAAATGTTTGGAATGTCAAATAAAACACTTTTTATCAGAAAAATTTGTTTTATCATAGGATCATTTATTTTTTCTATAGTTCTCATTGCCCTATCCATCAGTGATATCCTTGAACTTGCAGATAAGTTAACTGCCCATGCCGTTTCAATTGGAAAAAAAGAAACAGGTCAGGCTGCTCATAATGCATGGCTGATGTGTAAACTTTATCATGGCAGTATTCCGACTCCAGCAAAGACACCTAAAGTCAATCCTGCTCTAAGACAAGCGATCAGCAGCATCTCTGTCGGAAAGACTGGCTATGTCGCAGTTATCGGCGCTGATGGAGATGAGGACTCCAAATCAAGCAATTTAGGTAAATACATTATCTGTCTGAAAGGACAATGTGACGGAATAAATGTTCTGGAGACAAAAGATCCCAAGGGTCGGAAAATCATCAGAGAAATGATAAAACAAGCCAAATCAAGCGGAAACGGCAAAGTCACTTCTTATGAATATATGTGGAAAAACCCTAGTGAAAAATATGCTAGAAATAAAATATGTTCCATCGTTTACTTTAAACCTTTCGGATGGTTAATTATTGCCAGTACCTATGAAGACGATTTTATAGAAGAAGTAAGTCCTATTGCATCAAATATTTTAATGATCTTTTATTTTATTGTTTCTGCTGTTATAGTGCTTTTATGGTGTATCTATACGATTATCTTCAAACTCGCTCCATTAATAGAGCGATTAAGGCAAGACTCCCATAAGGATTGAGTTACCGGTGCCGGGAGTTGGCGCGGCGGCGACGCCGCAGCCAGGGAAAGAGTCCCAGTAACAGAAAAGTTTTAAGCATTCCGATACTGCCGTATGCCTGAATTTTGCGTGCGGAAGTAATAACCGGAGCGGTCAGAACGAAAAAACGCAGTCCGTTTTCTGCCGTAACGGCGTAGCGATTTTGACTTCTCCAGTTCCTCTATTTCCATATTGATCTCATCAAAGTAATTGAAAAAAACTTATTTTTTCTCTCGCTTATTGACAATGCCTGAAAACAAGCTATAATTACATATAAAGAAATAAAAACAATATTTAATTTCAATATGTGGAATTATGAACAAATCAATGTTAAAAACGCTGGATGTACTGGAATATGTCCTGGATCATGGAGATGAGCCGGTAACTCCTTCCGATATCAGCAACACGACCGGGTTAAATGCGCCGACCTGCATTAGGTTGCTGGACGGTCTGCTTGCCCGTGGATATGTAATCAAAAAATCCCGGCGGGAAGGTTATATTCCCGGTCCCGCAGTTTTCTCCCTGGGAGGAATGAACAGTTTTTACGGGCAGATGGCACAATTCACCCATTCGGTGCTCCGCAAAGCTTCCGAGCAGATCGGACGCAGGGTTTTGATCTGCACAGCTGCCGCCGGACATAAATTCATCATGGATCAGTATGACGTAACCGGGAAAGCGTTGCTCCAAAGCGTTCAGAATGATTTTTATATGACAACCAGCGGCAGGTTGCTGTTGGCATATTTCAGCGATACTGAACTGTCGAACTATATAAAGTCAAACGGCTGGCCGGAAGACGACTGGGATAAAATAAATACATTGGAGGCCCTTCAGAAAAAACTGGTGGAAATCCGCGAATCTGATCACTATTGCTATATTGATGTGAATCGTAATATATGTTTGAGTGTTCCTCTTACACTACCGAAATGTCCATGTTTTGTAATAAGCTCGTATGTCCTCTCGGAAGACGAAGTGTCCTCATGCCTGGAAATTCTGAAAAATGCTGCAAGAGAAATATTTGAGCTTTTTTATCCGCCGAACAATGCAGCCATTTAAATACGAATTTATCAAAATTATACATTAATTATATTTAAACATATCAAGTTTTTAACCGTATTAGCAAAAAAAATAAGGATGTTTTAGAGATGTCAACTTCTGTTCCATCAAAAAGTTCACGTGAGGATTCAGAAAGATTCATCAGGGAAGACACACAATTTCATCTTGGATTTCTTCCTACAGAACAATCTAATCCGCTATCTCGAAATGTCGATCAGGATTTTGCCCGGGATTCCGGAAACGGCGTAAGGACACTTCAGAAGGTGGATCGAAATGTATTGGCCATGGCTAAGAAGGTACTGAACTCCCCGGAATACCGAAATTTTTGCAGAGCAGGACAAAGAACCATAAAAAATGGCGGAAGAATCATATTTTCGGGCTGCGGCGCGACCGGACGGCTGTCAATTCTGCTGGAAAGCATGTGGAAAAAATTCTGTCATGAAAATCAGGAGTATCTTGAGTATGCCGATCGCGTAGAAAGTATTATGACCGGCGGAGATTACGCCCTGATAAAATCGGTTGAGTTTTTTGAGGATTTCCATGTGTTCGGACAACGCCAGGCGACCGATGCCAATATAGGTGATAAAGATATGCTGGTAGCGATAACCGAGGGCGGAGAAACGTCTTCGGTGCTTGGAACCGTAGCGGAAGCCGGAGAACGCGGGGCGGACGTATTCCTGCTCTTCAACAATCCGGCCGATTTGCTCTCCGAGCGCCTGGAACGCTCCCGTGAAGCCATTGAAAGCCCGTTCGTTACCGTACTTGATCTGTGCTGCGGCCCTATGGCAATCGCGGGATCGACGCGGATGCAGGCCACAACCTCGGAGCAACTGATTGCCGGCAGTATGCTGGAACATGTCATTCATGACCTGACGAACATACCTCAAATAGATTACGCGAAAGAGTTTCAATGCCTGCTGGAAGCTCTTGAAACCGAACAAAACATCCGGGCTCTGGCCGATTACATCGAATTCGAGGAACAGGTGTATTGCGAAAAAGGGCTGGTAACTTATATGGCCGATAACTGCATGCTTGACTTATTTACGGATACGACAGAACGCTCTCCCACTTTTAAACTGCCGCCTTTCCGTAAGAAGAGCGATAGAATTTCTCCTCAGTCCTGGGCATTTGTCAAAAATCCCATATTTTCCTCAATGGAGGCCTGGAAGAACATCCTGCATCGTCCGTTCCGATGCCTTGACTGGAAATATGACGACTATCGTACAATGGGGACCGAAGAGCTGGTAAAAGACTTTCTTCCGGCAATTAATGAGGATGAAATCCTGAAATTTGAGATCGGCAATGAAAATATCTCCGAACGTCGTCTCTCCGGAAACGATGCCGTAGTACTGTTTGATGTGCATAACAGCGAAGCGGTGCTGAATGCTTACAGGCAATGCACTGCCGGTTTCAAGTACCATAAAATTCTGTCGGTCGGAAACGATCCGGCAGGAGATTTCTGTATAAGGCTGCCGGAAACCGGCGGCGCCCTGGCCGTCATGGAACATATGGCGGTTAAACTCGTGATCAATACGATTTCGACCGGAACCATGATCCGTATGGGACGGATCACCGGAAACTGGATGAGCTGGGTGGAATGCACCAACAAAAAACTGGTGGACCGCGGAATCCGGCTGGTGTCGGAAGTCGGAAAAATTGATTACCGGACTGCCGGGGAGAAACTATTTTATGCCATTGAAATACTAAACGAAAAAAACGAGAAAAACATTTCCCCGGTTCAGTATGCGTTGGAACATTTGCTCTGACATATACTGTAAAAAGCCATTCATATTTTACATAAACAACTTAGGAAAAACAATATATGAAAATCGTACACTTTTCATGGACAGAAAAAGAGACTCCGGAAGAACTTCATCCATTGCTGGAGGCACTGGGGGAAGAGTATCCTATTGTTAAAGAGGGCGATTGCCGCAGGCTTTATTTCATAAAACACGAAGAACAAGGTTCCAGACTGCTGTATAATCAAAATAATACGACCACGATTTACTACAGCGATTTGACTTCTGCTGCCAGATCGATCGGTTCCGCTCTTAGCGGGATAGGAAAAGACCGCGGAGAAATATCTGAAAAATTACCATTTGAAAAGCTGGGACTTATGCTGGAGTGCTCCAGAAACGCGATCATCACGGTTGACTATTTCAAGCAGTGGTTGAGGCGTATGGCCCTCATGGGATGTAATATTGCCATGCTCTATACAAAAGACGGTTATGAACTGCCCGGAGAAAATTACTTCGGTTATTTAAGGGGACGTTATTTGCTTGAGGAGCTCCGCGAAGTTGATGAATATGCCGCCCGGCTTGGAATTGAAATGGTGGGCTGCATTCAGGCTCTTGGTCACCTTGAACCGGTTTTGAGATGGTCAGCCTATAATGAAATACGTGATACCTCATCGGTACTGCTTACCACGGAGGAAAAATCGTATGAACTGATCGGTAAAATGCTCGACTTTTTTTCCGCAGCTTTCAAAAGCAGAAGAATCCATCTCGGCATGGATGAAACACACGATCTCGGACGCGGCCGTTATATGGATCTGAACGGATACCGCCGGGGATTCGATATCTATAACGATCACTTGAGCCGGGTGTCGGAAAAATGTAAAGAACGTGGTTTGTCCTACATGATCTGGTCGGACATGTTTTTCCGTATGGGCAGCAAAACACAGGATTATTATGATAAAAACGCTGTCATTCCTGATGATGTGAAAGAGAAAATTCCGGAGGATATCCAGCTGGTTTACTGGGATTATTATCATTACGACAAAGAATTTTATATTGAATGGATAAAACGTCATAAAGAACTTGGATTCACCCCTGTTATGGCTTCGGGAATTCAAACCTGGCAGCAGCTATGGCATCATTACCGGGAAACAGTAAAAACGGTTGATCCCTGCATTGAGGCCTGTCTGGAGGAAAATGTGAAAGAACTCGTGTTTACCGCATGGGGCGATGACGGTATGGCTTGCGATTTTGATTCCGCTCAGGCTGGTCTATGCTATGCCGCAGAAAAATGTTACTCTCCGGACAATTTCGATGAACAAAATGCCGCTCGACGCTTCAATACGATCTGCGCCGGAAACTACGACCTGCATGTCAGGATTTCAAAAATTACAGACAACCGAAAGGATATAAGAGCAACGCATCTGCTCTGGGATGATCCAATTCTGGGAATGTACTGGAAAAACCAGAGAGCTTCAAAAAACGCGTTTTGGCAAGAAATAGAAAAAAGCTATGCGGAAATAGAGAAATCGATTCAGCGGGAAATGATGAATGATGTCGATGCAAAGCATATCACCCATATCGCGAAAGTGGTGGAATTCCTGCGGCTGAAGATTAATTTTAAAATGAATCTGGATACTGCGTACGAAGAAATGAATCTGAAAAAACTTGAACAACTGAAAGCTGATATTTCTGAACTCATCAAAGTTCTGGACGAGTTGATCGCTTCGTTCCGGACTTACTGGAATGCCAGATTTAAACGGTTCGGTTTTGAATTTATTCATAACCGGCTTGGGGGGCAAAGAGAACGCTATAAAGAGCTGTCATTAAGAATCGACGAACTTCTCACGGGAAAAGTCCATAAAATTCCGGAGCTGGAAGAAACGGCAGGTTATCAGACAGGAAATTTTTCCGGCTACCACCAGTTAGCCACCGCATCCTATTTTGTATAAAATTCATAACTTGTGACTGCTGCAATTTACATAAGCATGGTCTATGAATTCCGGTTTCGGGAGTTGTACCAGAGAGAACATGCTCCCCGGTAACGGCGCAGCCGGGGAAAAAGTCCCAATAACAGAAAGGTTTTCAGCATCCCAATCGTACCATACACCTTAATCTTGCGTGCTGATGTGGTGACTGAAGCGGACAGTATCGTAAGACGCTGTCCGTTTTTTCTGCCGTAACAGCGCAGTTCTTTGGATAATTCCAGTTCCTCTCCGGCATAAAGTTTCTCATTAAAACCGCCGACCGCCTGAAAAATATCCTTTGGAACAAAGAAATAGCACCCAGCTGCATCTTTTCGACAGAGCCAGGAATGATTCCAGACTGCTGTCAACAGCCGGAGAAAAAACGGCAATTTACTGTCAAACTGCAGCTTCGCTCCGCCGCCGCAACACTCTCCGGTCTCCAGTTCGTCCAGCGTTTGCCGCAGCAGTTTGCCATCCACAATGGTATCGGCGTCGATAAAGATCAGATACCGTCCCTGTGCGGCTTCCGCGCCGCGATTGCGAACCCGGGCAATTCGATGTTCTTCTTCGCTAACCACAAAAGCATCAAACGACTTTGCGATCGCCGCAGTATCATCGTCTGAACAGTTATCAACCACAATGATTTCACCAGGAAGAGCAACTTCCGCTATCGCCTTTTTCAACGCCTGCAGCGTTTTGGACAAAAACTCCTGCTCATTATAAGCAGGAATAATTACCGAATATTCCGGTGTTTGTGTCATTGTGTTCCTCATGAAACTGGATTTTTCACAATATATCGCAACATTACCGGAATTAAAGCCCGAACCAATTCAGAGGTTCGCTTATGATTTGCAAACTCCAGTTGGCAGTTGCCAGTGTGAATACAGGACCGAACACGGTTTCTCTACCGCCGTTGCCTGATAATAGACCGAATAGATACTGCCGTCGGACAGTTCCACCGAAGACGGATACCCCAGATCGGAGCTTGGACCGTCATCACGAATAATCCAGTCGCAGTCCCAGGTTTGACCTTCGTCCGCGCTGAACATAACCCGCTGACCAAATCCGGGTTCCCGGTAGCCATAGGTACAGATAATTATACCGGAAGAATGCCGCATGAGATGTGGCGGCGATCCAGCGCAAATATATTGAGGAAACGACCAGGTTTTGCCACAGTCTTCGCTGATGGTTTGCCAGATCGAAAAGTGCGGGTCCGCTGTATGTCCACGAAGCAACCCTAGAATTCGGCCGTCAGTCAATTCAATGGCATGGGGTTCAAAAAAATTCACGTCTGGCACTAACGGAACAAAGTCGCCATCCTTCCAGGAGGATCCATCATCACAGCTGAGTGTCGCCAACTGCCGCGCCTCAAACTGCGTCTCCATCGAAAACCGTAATGAACCATCCGGCAAACGTTCTCCGAACATATTGCCCAAATATAGCAAATCACCATTACGCAAGCGAATGGGACCATGAGGGGCAGTAACCGGAACAACCACTTTTTTTCCCCACCGTTCTCCGTCGAAACACCGGACAAAAGAACCGAGATACTGTTCGACCATTGCTTCGTTCCAGGAATCTAATACGGCCCGAACATCCAGCAGTCCTGCTTTAGTCGAATCAGTAAAGAAAGTCCGAATGTCGGATGTAAACCATGACACCAGATATTTCCCTTTAGACAATGCAGTAATTCCCACGTCGCGGTCGTCAATCGGAGAATTGTTAATGATCTGCGGTTCAGACCAGTTCAGCCCTTCGTCGTCACTGTGAAACAGTACAGTTTGTCCCCATGGGCAAAGGTGAGAACCGCGAAAACCTGATGCTCCAGCCACAAGAGTTCCATTGCTAAGTCGGGCTACAGTCGGCCAGCCGAAGTAATTTAAAGGATGTCCTTCCGGTCCTTGATAAACAATTCCATGCGTTGCCTGTAAATCTTTATTCATCATAATCTCCTTGATAAAACATTCATTGATTATGATAATATTATAAACATTTTTTAACAGTATTATATAATAAAAAAGTTTAATCTATAGCAATATTATAAACAAAAAACAAGGAAGTACAAGCCGATCCGGCAACAACGCAATAAAAGCTTTATGTAACAGGTATCCGTCGTGCGAGTTCAACCCAAAACAGCCTTGATTTCCGGTTCAATGGCTTTGGCCCAGATGCGGTAACCATCGATATTCGGATGACAGCACTGGTCAATATACAGCTCTGAACGAATCTCGTCGTTTTCATCACGAAACTGACTGCGCAGATTGATGAAAACAATCCGTGGATTATTCGCGGAAAATGCTTCCAGCAACACATTCAATTCGTCAACTTTTCGTTGCATGTTGTCAAAATCTTTCTTAAAGCCCCTCGGCAAAACCGCCATCAAAAGAACTTTTGCACCTAAACTCATTTCCAGTAGTTTATTGACAACAGCTTTTACTCCTTCTGCCGCAACCTCCGGAGAATCACCCGAATAGTTTTCCGTTATAGAATAACAGTTCGTTCCGAGATTGACTACAAACAACTTTGGAACCTGTCCTTCCAGCTCATCATGCTCCAGTCGCCAAAGCACGTTCTGGGGACGATCAAAACCATATCCCAAGTTGAATACTTTGCGTTGACTGTAATATTCCTGCCAAACCTCTTCGCCATTAGCGTGACTTCCCGGCTCCAGATGCCAGAAATGGGTGATTGAATCCCCTATGAATACGATATCGTATAACATTTCTTTGACTTGACACAATTTAAGCTCGTGTCGGTCATACCATTCATAAGAATCCTGCTCTATTTTCGGACAGGGGATACAGGTTCTAAATTGATGATTTGTAGAATTCATAAAGCTGCTACCTTTTATAAGACCAGATTTTGAGAGTCGTTCTCCCATGTTTTAATCCTTCTTCGGGATTCTCATATTAAAGTGCAACATTAAGATAATTTCAAGCGGAAACATCTGAGAATATTGATAATGTCCTGATCTGTTTTTAGGATCTAATGTCAATTTTTTACAATTATTTTGCCAAATTCCTGCAACCCATGCTAAATAACTGTTTGAAAAGGTCGATAATGTATATATTGTTAATTCTATGAGTACACTAAATATCAATAATTAACAAAGGGAGTATTATTTGAGGTGATTATTTTTTCCAATTAACAATGTAGTGATATCGTATTGTTCTTTGTGTAGTTCATTAATCAACATAGGGGTGTGAATAAATGTTGAAAAATCTTAGTCTTAGCCGTAAAATCATCTTAATGGTTTTTTCTCTCATCATACTTTCTTCTCTTTGTTATCTGATTGTCATTTATGTGGAAACATCTTCTGTAAAGGATAACCTGACTAAAGAATTTGCTAACGTAGCCCATAAAGAAACAAACGTTATTGCCCGTGATGTTTATCAGCTATGTAAAGTTTATAATAACGGATTATCCAAACGCCTCAACGGTGGAATGACCATGTTTGAGGATCTCCTCAAAACGAATGGCGGCCTTGATCTTTCTAAGAATACCGTTACATGGAACGCTGTTAATCAATATACAAAATCATCTGAAAATATTACCCTGCCCAAAATGGAACTGGGGGGAAAATGGCTTGGAAATTCCAATTCCTTCAGTACCCACACTCCAATTCTTGATGAAGTTAGCAAATCGTTCGGTATCACCTGCACAATCTTTCAGAAAATGAATTCCCGGGGTGATATGCTCCGTATTGCTTCTACTGTGAAAAAACTCAATGGCAATCGAGCTATCGGAACTTATATTCCTGCTACCGGTCCGAATGGAGCCCCAAATAAAGTCGTCAGTACAATCTTAAGCGGATCAACCTACAAGGGTGTTGCTTTTGTTGTGAACAAATGGTATTCAACAATATACGTTCCTCTTCGCGACAAAAACGAACAAATCATCGGAATTCTTTATGTAGGGATTGCCCAGGATGACGATCCTGCAATTAAACAAGCCATTATGGATATTGTGGTCGGCAAAACCGGATATGTATTCGTTGTCGGAGCAGATGGAGACCGAATTTCCCAAAACAGCCGCTTGGGCAGATATATCGTTAGCCAGAAGAAAGGCAGCAGCTATACAGGAGAAAACGACGGAAAAGACGTCTGGGAAGCCAAGGACAATGAAGGTAAATATGTTGTCCAGGAAATGATTAAAAAAGCCAAAGAAGCAAAAACCGGAGAGGTCACCAGATATCAATATTTCTGGGAAGAAAATGGAAAAGTCAGTAAAAAGCTGACCGGTATTGTTTATTTCAAACCCTTTGGATGGCTGATTGGGGCAAGTGTTTACGAGGAAGATTTCAAGGATGCGGAAATTATGGTTGCAGACTCAATTACGCATATCATGGTTTTCCTATTAATCGCAATTATTATCGTACTTGTCGTTGCCGGAGTCATCTCGTTCCTGTTTGCAAAATCAATCGCCGCTCCGTTGATTAAGGCAGTTGATATCGCCGGAGCCATAGCCAACGGCGATTTCTCACAGCGACTTAATCTCGACAGCAAGGATGAGGTTGGCACACTGGCTCAGGCCATCGACAAAGTACCCGACACTCTTAACCGGATCGCGGAACAATTCGGTGAACTGGAAACCGCAGCAGGTAACGGAAATATGAAATTCCGCGGAAAAGCCGATGAGTTTCAAGGTGAATATAAGCATATTATTCATATTGTTAATACTATGCTGGACAATATTTCCAAACCAATTAACGACTCTATGACTATTCTGGATAAACTCCAGAACAACGATATCACGGAAAAAGTAGATGAAACCGGTCTCAAAGGCGACTATCTGCTGATAGCCCAGTCCGTTAACAATGTCCGGGAACGACTTCATCGCATTCTGACCACCATGGTTAATATTTCCAACGGCGATATCAGCGACCTTGAGCGCTATGAGAAAGTCGGCAAACGCTGTGAAAACGATGAAATGATTCCGGCAATCATCCGCATGTGTAAAGCCATTAAACTGCTGATTGATGATGCAAACACTCTTGCGCAGGCAGGCCAGGACGGACGCCTGAATGTCAGGGCTGACGCTTCTATGCACCAAGGCGCATATAAGGATATTGTTGAAGGCATTAATAACGTACTTGATTCTGTTGTAATTCCACTGAATGAAGCCGCCATTGTTCTGAAAGCTACTGCTCAGAAAGATATGACTAAAGACTTCACCAGTGAATGCAAAGGCGATTTCGATAAGCTCAAAACTGATATTAACGGCATGATTGCTGCCATGAATGACGCAATGGGACAAGTCGGCGAGGCAATTCAGCAAGTAACCGCCGGAGGCAATCAGATAGCAGAAGCCAGTCAATCGCTTTCACAAGGAGCAACAGAACAGGCCGCCTCACTGGAAGAAATATCCAGCTCCATGACAGAGATCGGCTCACAGATCAATACCAGTGCTGAAAATGCAAATAACGCCAACAAGCTCAGTGGCACAGCGAAAAACGCGGCTCAGGAAGGTTCACAGAACATGGATCAAATGGTTGTGGCCATGAAAGACATCAGTGTTTCAAGTGAGCAAATCGCCAAGGTCAATAAAGTGATTGACGATATTGCGTTCCAAACCAACCTTCTGGCCCTCAATGCCGCAGTTGAAGCAGCCCGGGCCGGAGCACACGGAAAAGGATTCGCGGTTGTGGCAGGAGAAGTTCGAAACCTGGCGGGACGCAGTGCGAAAGCAGCTCAGGAAACTGCTGAAATCATCGAAGAATCTTTGGAAAAAGTCAAGAACGGACTCAATGTTGCAGAAAAAACCCGTGAAGCCTTTCAGAATATTCTTGATGGTATCATAAAAGTTACAGAACTGGTTGGAGAAATCGCCTCCGCTGCAAGCGAACAGGCAGAAGGCGTCAGCCAAATCAACCAGGGCCTTAGCCAAATTGATCAGGTTACCCAGCAGAACACGGCTCACGCCGAAGAAACTGCAGCAGCCGCGGAAGAATTGTCTGGCCAGGCCAATCAGCTGCAATCGTTAATCAGACAGTTCAACCTGAAGGTTCAGTTGTCTGAAGTATCCCAAAAGCGCAGCCTGGGCCCTTCCACAGAACGTAAGATGGTTGAAATGACCAATTCGGTCAGCAGAACAGCCTCTCCGGAAGTCAGTAGTGATGACTGGGGAAAAGGCGCCGGAAGCATGAGAGCAGAAGATCTGATCTCATTTGACGACGATAACTTTGGTAAATTCTAACACGCATATAAATAGACAAGCTTATAAACAAGCATGGAGAATCTTAAAGATTTTCCATGCTTGTTATTCTTAAAAAATATAACACCCTGAATAGACAAACTATTGATTTATACTTCATTATGTACTATAAATTATAGTATAGGAATCATAATATAAGAAAACTTAAGCATTTATTTAGTAGAAGTTGGATTCTTCACGGGGCAAAATCTTTTCTTTTTCCAGCTTTATACTTCCGGGCTAACTGCTTTTCTTTGTTGGATTCTTTTTGATCTTTTCTTACTTACAGATATTCATAAAATAAAGGAGGGTACAGTTGTATGAATGTTCTGCCTCAATGCTTATGCCGGCATAAGTCAAAAGACTTCGGGATTTATTTAAAAGATTTTCCATAAAATAAACGTTTTCATATTGTTTTAGTATCTGCACTCAATCTAATAACAGGGAAATTATCAAATGGCAAAACGAATTAAAGACTGGGGAATAAAAGTAAAGCTCATTACAGTAATGACAGGACTACTGCTTCTTTCAAGCGTGGCATTAACAATAGTTGCCATTTATGAAAGCAGTTCAACCGTCCGTGACAATGTAATAATGGGTCTCGAACAGGCTGCTAATCTTGGAACGCAGGTCATCGAACAACGAATGGAAAAACAAAAGCTGGCAATAGAAGGCATTGCCAATCGTAATGTAATCAGGTCTTTTGACTGGAAACTTCAACAGCCAGCCCTGGCAAATGAACAAACCCGTATGAATTATATGGGTATTGGTATTGTCGGGAAAGATTATATAGCCAAATATCCTAACGGTAAAACATCAAATCTTTCCGGTCGCAGTTATATCCAGAAAGCTTTTAACGGCGAAACCAACTTTTCCAATGTTCTGATCAGTCGAGTAACAAACAGTCCGGTCATCATGCTGGCAACTCCTGTTAAAGATAAAAAAACAAATATGATTTCCGGAGTCCTTTTTGCCAGGCTGCCCGCCACTCTGCTCAGTGATGTCACAGACAATATCAAATACGGTGCCGGCGGATATGCCTATATGATTGATGACGAAGGCGCTCTTATTGCACATGAGAATAAAGAACTGGTTCTAAACAAAACCAACTACATAAAAAAGGCACAATCCGAACCGAAATTCAAGCGTCTCGCACAAATGATGACAGAGATGAAAAACGGCAAAACCGGCAGTGATGAATATGAATATAATGGAGTAAATCGCTTCTTCTCTTTCGCCCCGGTCAAAGGAACCAAATGGTCTCTGGCAGTCGGAGCAAAAGAGTCTGACCTGTTTGCCGGCCTCTACACAATGCGTAATATTATCATTGGTCTTTCAATTGTTGTACTCATCATCAGTGTATTGGTCGCGATTGCTGTTGCCGTATCAATTGCCAAACCTCTGGTCAAGGCAGCCAGTATTGCCGATTCTATCGCGAACGGCGACTTCTCCCAACGGCTCAATCTTGACAGCAAAGATGAAGTTGGTATGCTGGCACAGGCTATCGACAAAGTACCAGACACTCTTGGCCGCATTGCCGATCAATTCAGGAAACTGGAAACCGCCGCTTCCGAGGGAAATATGAAATTCCGCGGTGAAGCAGATGAATTCCAGGGTGAATATAAGCATATTATCAGTATTGTTAACACCACTCTGGATAATATCGCAAAACCCGTTGAAAGTGCCATGATCATTCTCGCAAAACTCGAACAGAACGATATCACCGAAAAAGTCGACGAAACCGGTCTCAAAGGCGACTATCTGAAAGTGGCCCAGTCGGTTAACAATGTTCGCGAACGTCTCCAGCACATCTTGAACACTATGATCAACATCTCCAATGGAGACATCAGCGACCTTGAACGTTATGAAAAAGTCGGCAAACGTTGTGAAAACGATGAAATGGTTCCGGCTATCATCCGCATGTGCAAAGCCATCAAGCTGCTGATCGACGATGCTAACACCCTCGCGAAAGCAGGGCAGGACGGCCGCCTTAATGTCAGGGCTGACGCCTCTATGCACCAGGGAGCTTACAAAGATATTGTTGAAGGTATCAATAACGTCTTTGATGCAGTTGTAACTCCGCTGAATGAAGCCGCTATGGTTTTGAAAGCCGCTGCGATGAAGGATATGACTAAAAACTTCACCAGTAGCTGCAAAGGTGACTTTGATAAGCTCAAAACTGACATTAACGGCATGATTGAAGCCATGAATGATGCCATGGCGCAGGTCGGCGAAGCCGTACAACAGGTTACTGCCGGCGGCGACCAGATCGCCGAAGCCAGCCAGTCTTTGTCACAGGGAGCAACCGAACAGGCCGCCTCTTTGGAAGAGATATCCAGTTCCATGACGCAAATAGGTTCACAAATCAATACCAACGCCGAAAATGCCAACAACGCCAATAAGCTCAGCAGCAATGCCAGAACCGCGGCGAAAGAAGGCGCGCAGAATATGGAACAGATGGTCGGAGCCATGAAAGACATCAGTACTTCAAGCGAACAGATCGCCAAGGTCAATAAGGTGATTGATGACATCGCATTCCAGACCAATCTGCTTGCACTTAATGCAGCGGTTGAGGCTGCCCGGGCCGGGGCACATGGTAAAGGATTCGCTGTTGTGGCCGGTGAAGTTCGAAACCTGGCGGGACGCAGTGCGAAAGCTGCTCAGGAAACCGCTGAAATCATTGAAGAATCCCTGGGCAAAGTCAAGAACGGACTCAATGTAGCCGAAAAGACTCAGGAAAACTTCCAGCATATTCTTGAAGGCATTATGAAAGTCACGGATTTGGCCGGTGAAATCGCAGCCGCTTCCAGTGAACAAGCGCAGGGTATCAGCCAGATCAACCAAGGGCTCAGCCAGATTGACCAGGTCACCCAGCAGAACACGGCTCACGCCGAAGAAACCGCCGCCGCATCGGAAGAACTGTCCGGTCAGGCCAATCAGCTACAGTCGCTGATTCGTCAGTTCAACTTGAAAGTTCAGTTGTCTGAAGTGGCAAAAAAACGAAACCTGGGACCATCCACCGGGCGCAAGATGGTTGAAATGACCAATTCGGCCAACAGAAAAGCCGCACCAGAAGTCCATAATGATGATTGGGGTAAAGGTGCAGGAAATGTGAAGGCGGAAGAGCTGATATCATTTGATGACGATAATTTCGGCAAGTTCTAAAACGTTCTTTTTCACCTGTTAAATAATGAAGCTGTTCCCGAATTTCGGGAACAGCTTTTTTTTATTGAATATTTTTGTATTTATATGATATTTTTTCAAGAAAGCTCCTATAAAATCTCGAAAGACTATTGATTTGTATGGAATTTCAATTATAAATAGATTATGGACATATATTCTTGCAGTGAATGTGAAAGGTTTTATTTCAAGAAGTTTTTTTGAGTTTTTTAGCATTATTTTCTGTATCTTTGTGTTGTCAGACATAGCATGACAGCATATAGTCGAATTAGCGCACAGGAGTTCATGAAACACGGAGGTAGTATATGGATATTCTGTTTTTACAAGGTATTTTGGGCTTATTTTCCAATGGTTCTTCCTGAAATTTATTAATCTAATTATAATTTACTCACAATAACAACACGACAACAAGTGAAAGGAAATGTTAAAATGAAGAGAATCAAAGACTGGGGAATAAAAGCAAAGCTTATCACAGTGATGGCCGGACTGCTGCTAATATCAAGTGCAGCTTTGACAGTCGTATCTATTTATGAGAGTAATGCCACTGTCCGAGAAAATGTTATAATGGGCCTTGAGCAGGCCACAATGCTTGGCTGCCAAGTAATTGAACAGCGAATGGATGAACAAAAAGTTGCGATAGAAGGCATTGCAAACCGCAATGTAATTCGATCAATGGACTGGAAACTTCAACAGCCAGTATTAAATAATGAGAAAAACCGCCTGAAATATATGGGAATTGCGATTGTAACCCGCAATGGCATAGCAAAGTACCCTGATGGATCAACCAAAAATCTTTCCAATCGAGATTATGTACAAAAAGCTTTAAATGGCGAAACCAATTTTTCCGATGTAATTATCAGCAAAGTAACGAACAGTCCGGTTATGATGCTGGCAACTCCAATCCGCGACAAAAAAAACAACATGGTCTCCGGTGCAGTTATTGCCAGACTACCCGCAACGCTGCTTAGTGATGTGACAGATAATATTAAATACGGAGCCGGCGGCTATGCCTATATGATTGATGGGGAAGGAACTCTTATCGCTCATCCCCAAAAACAATTGGTTTTAGATCAGACAAACTATATCAGGAAAGCACAAAGTGAACCTACACTCAGACGTCTTGCTCAAATGTTCAGCGAAATGAAAAGTGGCAAAACCGGTAACGACGAATATAAATTGGCGGGAAAAAATCGCTTTTTTGCCTACGCTCCGATCAAAGGCACCGACTGGTCTATGGCGGTAGGAGCTACGGCTGACGAACTCTTTGCCGGCCTCTATAGAATGCGTAATATCATCATTATTCTTTCAATTGTTGTATTAATCGTTAGCGTATTAGTTGCTATTGCCGTAGCAATTTCCATCGCCAAACCATTAATCAAAGCCGCAAGTATCGCCGATTCTATCGCGAACGGCGACTTCTCTCAACGGCTCAATCTTGACAGCAAAGACGAAGTTGGTATGCTGGCACAGGCAATTGACAAAGTACCAGACACCCTTGGTCACATTGCCGAACAGTTTAGAGGACTGGAAACCGCCGCTTCCGAGGGAAATATGAAATTCCGCGGTGAAGCCGATCTGTTCCAGGGAGAATACAAGCATATCATCGGCATTGTTAACACCACTCTGGATAATATCGCTCGACCAGTGGAAAGTGCGATGGTCATCCTCGCAAAACTCGAACAGAACGATATCACCGAAAAAGTCGACGAAACCGGTCTCAAAGGCGACTATCTGAAAGTGGCCCAGTCGGTTAACAATGTTCGCGAACGTCTCCAGCACATCTTGAACACTATGATCAACATCTCCAATGGAGACATCAGCGACCTTGAACGTTATGAAAAAGTCGGCAAACGTTGTGAAAACGATGAAATGGTTCCGGCTATCATCCGCATGTGCAAAGCCATCAAACTGCTGATCGACGATGCCAACACTCTCGCGAAAGCCGGTCAGGATGGCCGCCTGAACGTCAGAGCCGACGCATCAACGCATCAGGGAGCCTACAAAGATATTGTTGAAGGTATCAATAATGTCTTCGATGCGGTCGTAACCCCGCTGAATGAAGCCGCGATGGTTCTGAAAGCTGCCGCGATGAAAGATATGACCAAAAACTTCACCAGTAGCTGCAAAGGCGATTTCGATAAACTCAAAACTGATATCAACGGTATGATTGATGCCATGAACGACGCCATGGGACAGGTCGGCGAAGCCGTACAACAGGTAACAGCCGGAGGCGATCAGATCGCCGAAGCCAGCCAGTCGCTATCACAGGGCGCAACCGAACAGGCTGCCTCACTGGAAGAAATATCCAGTTCCATGACAGAAATCGGTTCTCAGATCAATACAAACGCCGAAAACGCCAACAACGCCAACAAACTCAGCGGCAATGCCAGAACCGCCGCACAAGAAGGCGCACAGAATATGGAACAGATGGTTAACGCCATGAAAGACATCAGTACTTCCAGCGAAGAAATCGCCAAAGTCAATAAGGTAATTGATGACATCGCGTTCCAGACTAACCTGCTTGCCCTTAACGCCGCAGTTGAAGCAGCTCGAGCCGGTGTTCATGGTAAGGGATTCGCCGTTGTGGCGGGTGAAGTTCGTAACCTGGCAGGACGCAGTGCGAAAGCCGCTCAGGAAACCGCTGAAATCATTGAAGAATCCCTGGGCAAAGTCAAAAACGGACTCAATGTAGCCGAAAAGACTCAGGAAAACTTCCAGCATATTCTTGAAGGCATCGTAAAGGTAACTGACCTGGCCGGTGAAATTGCTGCAGCTTCCAGCGAACAGGCACAGGGTATCAGCCAGATCAACCAAGGCCTCAGCCAGATTGACCAGGTTACCCAGCAGAACACGGCTCATGCCGAAGAAACCGCCGCCGCATCGGAAGAACTTTCCGGTCAAGCCAATCAGCTGCAGTCGTTGATTCGTCAATTCAACCTGAAGGTTCAGTTGTCTGAAGTGGCGAAAAAACGAAACCTGGGACCATCTACCGGACGTAAGATGGTTGAAATGACCAATTCAGCCAACAGGACCGCGTCTCCGCAAGTCAGTAGTGATAGCTGGGGAAAAGGTGCAGGAGGCGGTAATGTAAGTGCCGAAGAACTGATCTCATTCGACGACGATAATTTCGGCAAATTCTAACAACCGTTGTCTAGAAAAAACATCAAAAATGGCTGTTTTGTTTAAAACAAAATAGCCGTTTTTATCTTTCTTTTTTTAGTTTATAATTACAACCCATTCAATTTATCCGGCTGAATTTTAAGCAGGAGTGAAATATTTTTTTTAGAAAATGACAATTCAGTTGCGATTTACCCCGTTGATTTGTTCTAAATTTCTACTATAGTAGTAGAGTATGGGAGTAATCCCGCAGGCAGGACATGAATGGTTAAGTTAAGTGAGAGGCAGCCCATGTTTAAGAACGCAAAACTAAGCAGTAAAATCATCTTTCTGGTGTCATCGTTGATTATTGTGTCATCAATAATTTATTTAACGGTGATCTACATTCAAACTACATCCGTAAAAGACACTCTAACCAAAGAATTCAAAAAGATTGCACACAAAGAAACCAAAATCACCGCCGCTAATGTTTATGATATGTGCAAAGTTTATAATAATGGGTTGAAGAGAAGACTGAAAGGCGGTATAAAAATGCTGCGGACTCTGATCAAAGATCAAGGCGGCCTTCATCTTTCACCTAAAGATAAAATTACCTGGCAGACGACCAATCAATTTACCAAATCGTCAGAAAGCATTGTTCTTCCCAAAATGCTGCTGGGAAATAATTGGCCGGGAAAATCCACCTCCTTTGCAACCAGAGCACCCATTATTGACGATATGACTGAGTCATTCGGTATCACATGTACCATCTTCCAAAAAATGGGAAATCAAGGTTTGCTCCGTATCGCTTCCACGGTTAAAACCGCTTCCGGCTCCCGGGCAGTAGGTACCTATATTCCTGTAATGGATCCGGACGGAGGAATGAATGAGATCGTATCCCGCATTAATAACGGAGAAATTTTCGAAGGAGAATCTTTTGTTGTTAACAAATGGTATTCCGGAGCGTATTATCCGTTAAATGATTCCAGCGGAAAAATCATCGGAGCTCTTTATGTCGGAATCAACCAGGGAGACGATCCAGCTCTGAGAAAAGCCATCATGGATATGGTTGTTGGAAAAACCGGTTATGTTTTCGCAATCGGCGCAAATGGAAGCCCGGAAGACAAATTCAGCCGCTATGGGAAATATATCATCAGCCTAAAAGGAAAAGATGATGGAAAAAATGTTCTGAATACCACGGATGAAGTAACCGGCAAAAAAGTCATTCAGGAAATGATCAATCAAGCCAAAGCCAGCAAAACAGGCGAAGTCACTTCTTATACCTATCACTGGAAAAATCAAGGAGACAGAGATTTCCGCCTTAAAGTTGCTTCTATTGTTTATTTTAAACCGTTCGGATGGCTAATCGGCTCCAGTGCTTATGAAGACGATTTTAGAGATGCTGAAATCATGGTAGCTAATGCCTTTTCCGCTTTAATGTGGTCAATTGTTGTTACTGTCGTGATTGTTTTGGTTATAGCCTGTGTTATCTCATACCTCTTGGCAAAATCCATTGCAAAACCTTTGATCAAGGCAGTCGACGTAGCCGGAGCTATTGCCAACGGCGATTTCTCTCAGCGTGTTGACCTTCAAAGCAGAGATGAAGTCGGAACCCTGGCCCAGGCTTTGGACCATGTTCCGGAAACTCTCAATCGTATGGCAGAACAGTTCAGCGAACTAGCCGGAGCTGCAGAAGATGGTAACTTGAAATTCCGCGGCAAAGCAGATGAGTTTCACGGTGAATACAAACGTATTATCGGTATTGTTAACACCACTCTGGATAATATTTCCAAACCAATCAACGATGCAATGCATGTTCTGGATAAACTCCAGAACAACGATATCACAGAAAAAGTGGAAGAAGCCGGTTTGAAGGGAGACTATCTCCTGATCGCGCAGTCGGTTAATAATGTTCGAGATCGTCTCAATAGCATTCTGAACACGATGATTAATATCTCAAACGGTGACATCAGTGACCTTGAACGGTTTGAAAGCGTTGGCAAACGCAGTGAAAATGATGAACTAGTTCCGGCAATCATCCGGATGTGCAAAGCCATCAAGCTGTTGATCGATGACGCCAACACTCTCGCAAAGGCTGGTCAGGACGGCCGCTTGAACGTCAGAGCCGAAGCTGCCGCGCATCAAGGCGCTTACCGCGATATTGTTAATGGCATCAATAATGTCTTCGATGCAGTCGTAACTCCGCTGAATGAAGCCGCTATGGTCCTGAAAGCCGCCGCGATGAAGGATATGACTAAAAACTTCACCAGTAGCTGCAAAGGTGATTTTGATAAGCTCAAAACTGATATTAACGGTATGATTGATGCTATGAATGATGCTATGGCTCAAGTAGGCGAAGCCGTACAACAGGTTACTGCCGGCGGCGATCAGATCGCCGAAGCCAGCCAGTCGCTGTCACAGGGCGCAACCGAACAGGCCGCCTCACTGGAAGAAATATCCAGTTCCATGACAGAAATTGGTTCACAGATCAATACCAATGCCGAAAATGCCAACAACGCCAATAAACTCAGCGGCAATGCCAGAACCGCCGCTCAGGAAGGCGCACAGAATATGGAACAGATGGTTGACGCCATGAAAGACATCAGTACTTCCAGCGAACAGATCGCCAAAGTCAATAAGGTGATCGACGACATCGCGTTCCAGACCAACCTGCTGGCCCTCAATGCCGCGGTTGAAGCCGCACGGGCGGGCGTTCATGGTAAAGGGTTCGCCGTTGTGGCCGGCGAAGTTCGTAACTTGGCAAGCCGCAGCGCAAAAGCTGCCCAGGAAACCGCTGAAATCATTGAAGAATCCCTGGAAAAGGTCAAAAACGGACTCAGTGTGGCCGAAAAGACCCAGGAAAACTTCCAGCATATCCTTGAAGGTATCATGAAAGTCACGGATTTGGCCGGTGAAATCGCCGCCGCATCCAGTGAACAAGCGCAGGGGATCAGTCAGATCAATCAGGGCCTCAGCCAGATTGACCAGGTCACCCAGCAGAACACGGCTCACGCCGAAGAAACCGCCGCCGCATCGGAAGAACTGTCCGGTCAGGCCAATCAGCTGCAGTCGCTGATTCGTCAGTTCAACTTGAAAGTTCAGTTGTCTGAAGTGGCAAAAAAACGAAACCTGGGACCATCTACCGGACGTAAGATGGTTGAAATGACCAATTCGGTCAACAGAAAAGCCGCACCAGAAGTCCATAATGATGATTGGGGAAAAGGTGCTGGAGACGTGAAAGCGGAAGAGCTGATATCGTTTGATGACGATAATTTTGGCAAATTCTAATTTCTAATTAGAAAAAAACAGTTCTCTAACAATAGCGGAACTGTCCCCAAAAGAGGGCAGTTCCGTTACTTTGTTTATGGAAACACTCCATTTTTTATATCAAAATATATTTAATCCTTTTGTGAAAATACGGTTATGAGAAAGGAGCAGATAAAAAAAATCAAAAAAAAACGGCGATTTCTTTTGAATGAACAGGGTTGTCATAGTAAGTTAGTAACTCTGTTGAGAAGGAGAGACAGAATAGAAACAGTAATATAGAACTTTTTAATATTGTACGAAAGGGATTTAAAATGACGAAAAGAGATTTAGTTGTCAAGATTGCATCCGAAACAGGACTTACTCAGAGCGATGTTGCTTCTGTTGTACAGAAGACTCTTGATTATATGGCTGATGAACTGGCAGAAGGCAATAATATTGAACTGAGAAATTTCGGTGTTTTTGAAGTTAAAGTTCGCAAGAGCCGTAAAGGCCGCAATCCAAACGCTCCGGAAAATGAAGTTGTTATCCCGGAACGAGTTGTTGTTAAGTTCCGCGCAGGAAAAGAACTGAAGGAACGCGTTGAAAATATCAAACCGGCTTCAGTCAAATAATGAAGGTTCTCGGTTAAAATAAGTTTATTGTGCGTCCCGCAGTAATAAAGTGCTGCGGGACGCGTTTTTGTTTTTACGGCATAATAAAAATAACAGGTTATCAGTTATGGCAAAGTCAGCACCTCCTCCGGGCACCTCGGATATTTTTCCGGAGGAAATAGCTTCCTGGTATTGTCTGGAAGATGCAGCCAGAAAAATTTTTCCATTATACGGCTTTGGTGAATTACGGACCCCGGTGTTTGAGTATACCGAAGTGTTTCAACGCGGTCTCGGAGACGATACTGAAGTTGTCCAAAAGGAAATGTATACGTTTGAAGATCGCGGCGGCAGAAGCCTTACCCTGCGTCCCGAAGGGACTGCCGGAGTAATGCGCGCCATGGCGGGAACAGACGTCATGAACGGCAATGAACGCCGGGTATACTACGTTGGCCCAATGTTCAGGGGAGAACGCCCTGCTGCCGGACGTAAACGCCAATTTCACCAAATCGGGGTGGAAAATGTCGGACGTGTCGCCCCAGAGCTTGATGCCGAATGCATTGCCATGCTAATGCACTATCTTGAAGAAATCGGGATAACCGGAACACGGTTGCTGATCAATACCCGTGGCGCACTCAGCGACAGAAAACCAGCAGAGGATGCTTTACGGGAATACTTCTCTGCCGGAATCGATAGTATGTGCGATGACTGCAAAACACGCTTTGACAAAAATATCTGGCGTATTCTGGACTGTAAAGCCCCGGAATGCCAGGAACTTATTGAAAAGGCTCCTGATGTTGTATCGTTTTTCAGCGAAGAATCTCAGGAATATTTCCGGAAAGTATGTGCCGTACTTGATTCGTTGAATATCAACTATGAAATTGAACCTCGCCTGGTAAGAGGTTTGGATTATTATGTCCACACGGTTTTTGAATTAACTCATCCGGGACTCGGTGCTCAAAACGCCATTGCCGGAGGCGGACGGTATGAAGTGTTTCTGCCGGACAGCAAAAAACCGGTGATCGGAGTAGGATACGCTGTTGGAATGGAACGTCTGCTAATGGCACGTGAAGCTCTCGGTGTTGCGGCATCAGAAGATAATACCCCGGTATTTTATCTGGCAGGACTCGGAGAAAAAGCGATTGAATTCAATATGCCTCTGGCAGGAAAATTAAGAGCAGCCGGACTGAAAGTTGTTGCTGAAGTTGAAAACAAGAGCATGAAAGCCCAGATGCGCGCCGCAAACCGTATCGGTGCAACTGCCGCCGTTATCTGCGGCGATAATGAACTTGAGAATAACATTGTGATTGTTAAAGATATGGAAAAGGGAGAACAGCAGGAAGTCTCTCCTGAAACCCTTGCCGACTATCTTAAATCACAATATTGTTCGTAATTTTTTGTTAAGTTACGGCGTAAATTTGAAAAAAACCTTATAACAATTAACTTACATTAAATAATGTAATAAATAAACGTCAGGGAATGGAAGGAATAAAACTATGATTAATAAGAAAAATCTGGTATTTCTCGGTCCTCCGGGAGCCGGCAAGGGAACGTTGTCTGGTCTTCTGCTTACGGAACATCCTTTAGCTCATATCTCAACTGGAGATATCCTTCGCAAAGAAATTGCAGATAAAACAGAACTTGGTCTTAAAGCCAAGGAATTCATGGATAAAGGGCAATTGGTTCCGGATGAAGTTGTTGCCGGAATGGTCGGTTCCAGACTCAAGGAACCGGATTGCGCCAACGGATTTATCCTTGACGGATTTCCACGTACCCTTAATCAGGGCAAACTCCTTGAACAGGCTCTCACCGATGCCGGAATGGGCTTGGACCAGGTAGTATACTTCAATGCGGGAGATGAACTTCTGTTGAAACGTCTTACCTCCAGACTCAACTGCAAATGCGGCGCAGTATTCAACAAAATTTTTATGCCACCAGAGAAAGAAGGCATCTGCGATAAATGCGGCGCAGAACTTTACCAGCGTTCCGATGATTCTCTCGAAACCGCAAAGGATCGTCTGAAAGTCTATTACGAACAGACGGAACCTCTTATCGAATATTATAAAACCAAGAACCTTCTGGCTGAAATTGATTCGGAACTGCCGAAGGAAGAAGCATATTCAATGCTTATGGACAGGTTGAAATAATGGCTAAAGGAAAAAATTACGTTGCTCATACCCCGGAAGAGATCGTTAGGATCAGGCGCGCGGCTCAGGCTGCCGCTACAGTTCGTGAAGAACTGCCTAAAATGGTCATGCCGGGAATGACAACAAAGATGATCGACGATCTGGCCGCAAGGCTGATCGCGGACACTGGCGGGAAAAGTGCTTTTCTGGGATACCGGGGATATCCAGCTCAGATATGCGTTTCTGTCAATGACGTAGTCGTTCATGGTATCGCCAGCCCGAACCAAGTCGTTCAGCCTGGTGATGTCATCAGTCTTGATATTGGCGTAGAACTTGACGGCTGCGTCGGCGATAATGCCACAACATTTGTTTTAGGCGGAGTTTCCACTCCGAAAATTGATAATTTATTGGAAAGTACTCAAAAAGCGCTGATGAACGGCCTGAAACAGGCTGTTGCCGGAAATTATATCAGGGATATCAGCGCTGCGGTTGAAAAGGTTGCCAAAGCGGCTAATCTCGGCGTTGTCCGGGAATATGTCGGACATGGTTGTGGTACCCAGATGCATGAACCGCCGGAGATTCCAAACTTTGTTTCCGTATACCGCGGTCCCCGCCTGGTTCCAGGCATGGTGCTGGCGGTTGAACCGATGTTCAACCTTGGATCACACCGGGTCTTTTGTGAACCCGATATGTGGACGGTAAGAACTTCAGACGGAAGCCTTTCGGCTCATTTTGAGCACATGGTCCTTGTTACAGATAACGAACCGGAGATTCTAACGTGGCTAAAGAAGTAGTCAGAATTGATGGTGTAGTCAAAGAATTGCTGCCAAATACAATGTTCAGGGTTGAACTGCCCAACGGACACATCGTTTTGGCGCATATCAGTGGAAAAATGCGGTTGAATTTTATCCGCATCCTTCCTGGCGACACCGTTACACTTGAGATGTCCCCATATGACCTTAGTAAAGGTCGTATCGTATTCAGAAAAAAATAATGTTTTGCGGAGGTAGGTAATGAGTAAATTCAGATTTTCTGTTTTAAGCGAAAATCTGGCGGCTCGTCAACCCTTTCGAGCAGAACATGGATTTTGTCTTCTGATGGAGTCGGATTCCCGTATCATTATGTTTGATACCGGTGGATCCGATCTTTTTTCTCATAACGCAAAAGCATTGAATATCGAATTATACGGGGTTGATGATATTATCATCAGTCACGGACATTACGATCATACCAGTGGACTTTCCGCAGTATTACGGGAAGCTCGACATGCGTGTGTCCACATTCATGAAATGGCCTTTGAACGAAAAATGTCCGCGTCGACCGGAACAATGCGATATATTGGACTGCCCGATAATACGCGTCAGGCTCTGGCTGAGCTGGATAAAGATGAACGTCTTGACGTAATGGCCGGTCATATTCAACAGCTTGATTTTACTTTCAAACTATTTTCTACCGGTGGACGCGAAGAACTGCCGCCTGACTGGAAATTCTACCTTGATGTGGGCGATCACAATGCAATCCCTGACCGGTTTGAGGATGAAATATCCCTGCTGATTGAGGGAGACGAACAATGTTGCCTGATTTCCGGCTGTTCACATTGCGGAATAGACGCAATCTATTCCAAAGCAAAGGAATATACCGAAAAACCTATCGCCTATGTTATTGGCGGCAGCCATCTTGACAAGGCCTCAGATGAAGAAATTGCCCGTGTCGCCGACTTTTTCGCACAGGAAAACACCGAATTATACCTCGGACACTGTACCGGAATCTACGGCTTCGCAAGGCTTTACGGAAGGCTGGGAGATCAGATGAAGGCTATCTACGCCGGAACTCAGCTCCAGTTTGACCTGTGATCCGACGTAGTATAATTATTTACAGGTAGCTGCGCTTCCCAAAGATCGCGGTACCTACACGCACCATAGTCGCACCTTCTTCAACTGCGATTTTGTAATCGTCACTCATTCCCATGGATAACTCCGGAAGGCTTACATGATAGGTTTCTTCCATTTTATCGCGCAGCTTACGTAATCCGCCAAAAACTTCATGCAACTTTTCATCTGTAGCGCCCCACGGGGCCAGAGTCATAAGACCACAGAAGTTGACGTTCTTACAATTAATCGCTTCCGCCGCGATTTCCATTGCGGCAGTCGAGTCGGTGCCAAACTTGGTTTCTTCTCCGGAAACATTAATTTCCAGCAGAATATTAACCTTTTTGCCCAACTCTCCAGCCAGCATATCAACCCGGCGGAGAAGACGCAATGAATCAACAGAATGGATATATGTAGCCAATTCAATCGCTTTTACCGCCTTATTTCCCTGGAGATGGCCGATAAAATGCCATTCGATATCATCAGGTAGTTGCGGACGTTTCAGCTCCAACTCCTGAATCTTGTTTTCTCCAAACAACCGCTGTCCGTAATTATACAGCTTTTCGATACTTTCGTTCGGAAAATTCTTACTTACTGCGATCAGTTTTACTTCCGCGGGATTTCGTCCCGCCTTCTCAGCAGCGGTAATTATGCTCTGCTGAATCTCATTATAATGATCTGTTATATTTTCTTTCATTGCTCTCTAGTCTTCTGTTTTTTTCGTTTTAATTACTTGGTCTTGATGGTCAGCTCAGGCGGCTGAATCGTAATTTTTGAACCAGGCTCAACAGAGTCAGTCAACCACACGTTACCACCAATAATTGATCCCTCGCCTATGGTTATATTACCAAGAACCGTTGCTCCTGAATATATGGTCACATTACTTTCTATTGTTGGATGTCTACGAGCACCCTTTATAATTTTCCCACAAGCATCTTTTGGAAAACTCAATGCCCCCAAGGTCACGCCCTGGTAAATTTTTACATTATTTCCCAACTTGGCAGTTTCTCCAATTACTACCCCTGTTCCATGGTCAATAAATATACCTTCTCCCAGATGTGCTCCGGGATGGATATCAATTCCGGTCTCGCTATGGGCAAACTCCGTCATCATACGCGGAATCAACGGCACTTTCTGATGGTAGAGAACATGGGCAAACCGCTGGATCGTTATCGCTTTTATTCCCGGATAGCTAACGACGATCTCATCCAGTGAAAATGCCGCCGGATCTCCATCAAAAGCGGCATGAATATCTTTTTTCATGATCTGACGGATATTTGGAACGGCTTCAAGCAAAGCACGAACCGCATTTTCTGTCATCTTATCCACATCACAATCCTTGCACCTGTCCATCTTGCAGTTATAACGCAACGACTTAAAAATCAATAGCAACAAGCTCTTATAAAGGCGAGAAAGCAATTCTCCCACGCTGTAATGAATTGTGGTCATATCATATGATCTGATGCCTTTAAAGCCAGGAAATACTATTTCCAGAAGATTTTCAACTACTTCAAGCACTTCTTTCTGACTGGGAATATCAAATCCCTGCAAATGATTGATGCCTTTGCTGTCATCATAGGTGGCACAAACGTCTTCCACCAGTTTATCCAGAAACTCCGCAGGAGATTTCCGGGCTATTTTATCTTTTATACATTTAACCATATTATTCTCAACCGGTTGAAATTATTTCGGTTGTACCGTATTCTTATCCATTAATTCCCCATACACAGGAAATCTATCCGTTTTAAGAATATACATATATAACAGCAAAAATCCACACCGCAAGACATCAAATGCGAAAAATTACATTATTTTCATGATTTTTCAAAGGAATAACAATGCTGATTGATATTTTCTGGAGGAAAAACTTAGAACACACCACAGCTTCTTATAATACCATCACTGTAATAAGTGTATTCTTTCACTTTGGAATTTGGGAGAAAAATCCGTTTAATCTTGCCATATACGGCAGGTGTCGATGGATCTGAATAATATTCATATTTGGTTTTACCATCATTCTGAGAACGCACTTCCATGAGTTTATATTCTTTTCCGAATTTGTGAAATTTTTTCTGAAGATTCAAAGCGAGAGAATTTCCGGATACCTGATAGAAATACAAATTAATATCATCCCCTTTCACCACCTTGAAAGATTTGCTTACAATCCTCCCTCTAATGGTATAAACATTGCATAGCTGTTTACGGCGAGTCGCAGGACAAACCTCCATCGCGTAACGAAACGAACTTTTTCCATTTCTTGAATCATTGATCACCAGCGCGGTGGCATTGGGAACATTATTATACATATCCCATTCGATTTTAAGATCTTTTGTCCGTGCTCTGTTGCGCTTATTTGCGGGATATGTTATTTTCATCCCAACATAATATTTTTTCCCTGCAATTACTCTGGTGGTATATTTTATTTCCGCTTTGGGAGTTTTTAATGAATTAACTTTAACGACTTCTCCGCGCTCATTGTAAACTAAAATACCACTTAAACGATCTAAAAAAACAAGAGAACAGGGATTAAGATAATTCATATCAAGAGGGTGGTTCACTTTCAAACATGCACATTCATAGCTTCCGGAATATCCCATATTAATCAAGTACGTGATACGAATATCAGCATAGTTTTCAATTTTACATTTTGAAATATTCAATTTGCGGAAAAAATCATTCTTGCTTTCTCCTGCATGCACCCCAAGCAGAATAAAAGAAACAGTAACCAGCAAGGTGAGCTTTAATATTTTCATGTCTTATTTTCCTTTTGAGTCCTGATTCAGAATTTGAATACGGTTTTCAGGACATTCCATTTTCATTGTCCGGTTTGGCTCAAGTTCCCCGATATAAATATCTGTTATTCCTTGATATGTCTTATTCGTTGTAATGCAGTAACGTTTGTCATTGTAAATAAAAATGCAACTGGGCTTAAATGACTTAAAATCAACATAACATCTCTCTTTCGGTAGAATCAATTTTTTACCGGAAATAAAACATCCCGGCCAGACACTGAATCTGTATCTCTTCTTGAAAGCAAACTGCAGTATATAAGTATCAATATCCTGCTTAACCTTACTCATTCCAAACTCTTTCGCAAACCTTTTTAAACCATTTCCACCCGACTTCAGGGCCAACAGATAATTCCCTCTATTTTTCTCTTCAAACTTATAAACATTATATTTATCTATAAATGCGCAATATCTCAATCCACGTTTATGTCTCCATATACATTCCCATTCTCCTGAATCAAGATAGTATTTCCACAAACAACAACTATATTTTTCTACATAAAATATTAAGGAATTATCAGCTGCGCAATACCATCCTCCTCTGAGGGAGAAACTGCAAATATTTTTTCCGAATGTATGATTGTTATCATCAAATGAAGAATAAAGTTTCTTAAGTTTCTTTGTATTGGGATCAAATACAAAAAGGTCCCCTCCTGCCTTGTTATGATTCGAAGAGCACAGATATTTCCAGAAATACATTTTTCCTTTTGCAATACATGCTGTTGAGATTTGTTGCCCATCGGAGAAATTCATCTTCACATTTATGACTTTTCCTCCTGCTTTTGGAATCAGGTTAATGCCGTCTTTCGTATTATAATGGATCACATATTTTTCCATCAAAGCAAAACGATCATATTTTCGGCGATACTGACTTCTAAAGTCATATTGGACAACAGGAGAAACCTTCATTGTTTCCATATTGAGACACAAAAGAGTAAAATACTGACCAGATTCACAAATTGACGGCATATAAATATTTTTCCCATCTATCAATGTGTAAACCAAAAAACTATTGCCTATTTCTCTCCTACAGCCTGCTGGTTTATATTTTCCTTTTGGCTGTAAAGAATATATTTTCTTAAAATTCTTAAAGAACCGGTGTATTCCATATTTTTTCCTGGCAGTTTGAGGTCGTGATTTTCTATCTATAGACTTATAATTTTTTTTAACAGTTTGTTGGGATTCACTTTTATTTTCGGATTTAACCCCTTTTTTTGCTGGAGTCTGGAATGATTTACTTTTTTCTTGTTTAACGACTCTTGATGATTTGACCTCTTTCTTTACCGATTCCCGGGTTGATTCACTTTTCACTTGTTTTTCAGGAACAGAAGTAATCGAAGCAATCAGTTTTGTAATTTTTGCACGATCTGCACGAGAAAGACTGTATAACTGCTTCTGCATAAATATACCTGCACGGGCTCCAAGTTTAAAATATTCAACATCTACCTTTCCATTGCGAACAGCACACCTCTTCCCATTAGAAAAATTATATCTCTCAATTGAACCGATAACCTGTCGAGGAGCACCTACAGCCTGACGGAATAATTCTTTCATAAATTCAGCCTGTTTGTCATCATCTTTCAAAATTCCGAATAATTGCGTTGCATTGACTTGTGAAGTAAGAACTTCATAGTATTTCTTTTTCGGGCCATCAGAATCAAACACATCCATTTTCATGCAATTATAAGTATTTAGGACTTTGCGATTGATTCCTTCAAGATTTTCCAAAACGGATATTTTCCAAGTCAAGACCGAACCATCAATGATAGACTGTAAAATATCAAGATGTTCGTTAAATGCTTCAATATTAAATTGTCCATCTCCCGATGTAAACTCTCTCACATATAAATAATTCTCTATACTGTCGGGATAATATTCATCAGGATGTTCTGCCAGATAACAGGTTGCATCATGAATATATTTTCGAAGCTCCGGAGCAAAATATATCTGCCAGTATTCACAACTCCATACCGGTAACAATCCATAGATTTGATCCAAATATTTTACTTGAACCTGAAGCCTTTCAAAGGATTTTTCAGGTTTGCTTGAATAGTTATATCGCTTCTTAATATCCTCTAGTCTTTTTTTAAAGCGAGTATGAAAATAGCGACGAAATCTGGTTTGAAGAGAATATGGTAAATATTCAAGGCAATATACTTTAGGAAGAGAATGGAGGCTACGCCGCATTTTATAATAAAACTTTGACAAAGTAATTATTTTATTCAGAACATCAGACACCTCGGCAATTTTTTGCTTTGTCAACTTTTCTGCCGGAGGAGGCTTGGCTTCTTCAACGATTGAAGTCATTGGACGAAATAGGCAAGAAACAGCCTGACCAATTTTATACGAAGATTTTGGATCAGTCTTGTAGGCATTAAAAAGCAACTTCATTGCCTGATCAAATTGCTTTTTTTTCGCGAGACTTTCAACCTTGTTTTTTAAGCTTTGCGCTTTTATTGCGCCCGAAAGAAAAAAAACGGAAAAAAGACAAAGACCACAAAAAAACCATCTTCTTAAGTCAATATAAATCATAGTTCCCCATATCAAAAGTATCCATCTTATGTCTGTCTATACTAACATAAATCAATAAAAAATACAAATAATTATACTGCATACCGGCAAAAAGAAAAATCTTCCAGACATATCATATATCTGGAAGATCAAAAGTTCGGATTGATGGAGTTAGGAATTTGATTTCAGTTCAATCAATAAAATTATCCGCACCCCACGCTAATTGGGCACGGATATTGGGAACGTTTTCAAGATAAGACGCCTTACATGAATTCTACCGAAAAATTACCAGGTAACAGAATAACTGAATCAAGCAACTATGTTTTGAAGCAATAGTCTAATAAGAATCAATGACAAGCCTTCACGGTCCGGATGTAATTCCTCGTATAGACAAAGAATTGAACCATCAGGCATTTCCGCCAAATCGGAATACGCAACATTCCCCTTCGCTAGCAAAATACTGTCTGGCCATTCCACTCCCTCATCATAACTGAGATGAAGCATCAGTTCACTCCTGCAGCATTTTTGCTGATTTTCCACACTCTCTTGGAGCCATTCTTTCGTCCCGGGAGCACTAAAAAGTAAAATTCTTCCTGTATCGGACGTTACGCCAAGTAAGCCGGCCGCGCAAATCGGTTCAAATAAACCATCACAAAAAGCAGGACGACTCCACTGGCTGATGCCGTCCTGGCTGGTCGTCACCAGACGTAGCCGCGGCGCGGACTCAGATCTGGCGTTAAGCACTACACGGCCATCGGACAATTCGGCCACAACAGCCTCGTTAGGATCTATCCATTCATCGGTGCACGGAATTGCAATTTCGCCGCATTTCCACATTAATCCATGATCGTCACTATAGATTGTAGTGGTAACGGAAGGATGATGCGCCCCGGCCCCCGTCCCGGGAGAAATCCAGGCTGCAACCAATAAGCGTCCATTCCTTAATTGGATTCCATGACCTGGTCCAACAGCAAGCACCTTCCAGGGATAGACTTTGTTCAGAGGCTCCAGCGCAGAAGTAATCTCAACCGCCTCGGAAAAGGTTATCCCATCGTCATCACTTCTGCGATAAAAAATTCTAGCATATTCTACACAATACAGAACATGCAACGTACCATTTCGATCGGCAATAAGAACAGTATTATCAAAGGTTATCTTGTTATTTTCCCCAATACCTTTTTTTAAGACCATCTCATTTTTTTCAGCTTGAATGAGATGTCCATCCTGTGCAATAACGACAGGCTTCTGCCATGTTTGCCCCCCATCTAAACTTCGCTTTAATAAAAGATTACTTTCGGACCAGTCTCCATGCATGGTGGTATATGCCTCGCAAGCGACACACACCACACCATTCCGCGTAACGACCATACTGGGTAAACGATATGATAAATATTTAGGATTTTCATTCGAGTCAAATACAACAATTCTGTCCTTCACTTCAACTGCTTTTTTATTCAAATTCACGTCTTTTCTCTTGATTAAAAATTTAAATAGAACGATTATCAGCGAATGAGCTTCACTTTGTAATCAGAAAATGGAGTTGCATCCGGTTTAAGAAAACGCAGAAAAAAACCATGACCGTTAATGTCGTTGTGAACCCTGACCAGCAGACGATGCTCTCCGGCTTTGATATTCACCGGATATTTCTCCTGGTCTTTGACAGCCCCGCGATAGATGATTTTCTGTGCAATTTCCTTTTTATCGATCATAATCTTATAGCCGTCATCACTGCCAACCGCCAAGGTGCCCTTGAAGTCATGTTTCAATGTAATATAACAAACAGCGTAGCCGTAACAATTTTCTATCGGCTTGTCATGAGCGGGAAAAACATTTGCCGCTTTAAACGCCGCGGCAAAATCAACATACGCCGCCTTGCTGTGATAAGGGAACCAGTGGACTGTGGCTTTACCGGTCCGCCACTTTGTCTGCGGATTTGATGTAAACGTAACAAAATGGCGCTGATCCACTTTCGGATTAATTGTTTTATCATTATACTGGCCACCATAGTGGTAATGGTTGGACAAAAATTGCTTATTCCATTTGGGCGGAGTTTTTGTGGTATAGCGGTTTCCGGTGGCGGGAAACGGTCCGCAAAGCAGCCAGTCGGTAATAAATCCCTGCTTATCCGGGTTAAAATCAGAATTATAGACCTCCTGCATTTCGGTGATCTGCGGAGTTAGCCGCGGCGCGAACAGGGCGGAAAATTCCGAAACTTTTACGGGATGATCCGGCTGGTTAATAAATGATAGTCTGAGCTTTTTGGTTTTAATTTCACGAATCGGATACGATTCAACGGTTTCATTTGGTTTACGCCATCCCCAGGTTCCCGTCACACAATGCCACTTTATACCGTCAAACCATTCGACCTTATATTTTGCGGGACGAGCACCATTTGCCCAGCCAACCGTAATCCAGTTTATTTTTCGCGGATAACTCCATTGGTATAATACTGACACCGGAGATTTCAAACTACCGGCAACAGCAGGCTGCCAGCAATCCGCCGGACTTCCGGAACTGACCTTTTCCTCATCATACAGGCAGGCAGTAGAATATTTCGGCATGCTTTTCGGCGCGGAAACCCGAAATCCGCTTACTCCTTTTTTACTCACCAGCTGATCAAATCTGCCAGTATCTGCCAGCCCTTTTTCAAATATAGAGCGACTCTTCAGGCCTGTGAAAAATTTATTGATGTTTCTTCCTGTACCAATTACGTAAACCGGATCGGCTCCAACCGAATATTCCTTTTTTAAAGGAAGCGGATTACAAAACATGTCAAGAACCTTCACATTCGCGGCGCCGCAAGTCACCATACACCGTTCTCCCATTTTCAGTTTAACCGCCCAGAAAATCACAATGATTTTTTTGTTCAGACGAAATGTCAATCCAGTAAAACCTTGAGGAAGGCGAAGTTTTTTGTACGGAACGGCATTTTCCAGCAGGCGCATAGCTTGAGCGATTGCAACCGCCGCCGGCATGGGAGTCATATCCCCATCAGACATCGACCAGGAATTTCCATAGGAATTCGAAGTATGATAAATCATCCACGGAACACGGTGGAACAAGTGATAGAGCAATAATCTCGTATACATCGGGGTTGCGACAAGATATGAAACCGGAGTCCGGTCGGAAAATCCCTTGGAGCCCCATAAACCATAACGCGGCGGCTGGCCCAGATAAAATGATTCCATCGGGCAAATCCCGGCTTCACTGTCGATCAGCTGCTTCTTTCCGTGACCGTTGCGTTTCAGAAGTTCTTTCACCGAAGTAACATAGGCATCAAACTGCAGATCCTGATCAAGCGGATGTGTACCTCCGGCTCCCACATAAAAATGTCCCGTTATAGTATCAAGACCATCAAACACTTTCTGCCTGCACATTTCTTCCCAGGTTCCGTAGCCAGGAGAAATTTCTTCCGGCGGGCCCCCCGTAGCAATCCGGACAGACGGATCATTTTTACGAATTATTTCAGCGGTATGTTTGATGATTTCAGCCGTTTTTGCTGGATTTTTGCGCCATTCTCCATATCGCTCGTTAAAGATTTCATATACGGCAACTCTACCTTTATATTCTTTGGAAAGGGCGTCGGCATATTTATAGAAGCCCGACGGATTGGTAAACATATCCGGAGCCCATTTGGGTTTTCCGTCCAAAACCACCAGCGGTTTCAACGGTCCCGGCGGCAGTTTGCCATCAAACTTGAATGTCCCCTGCTTTTTTTCCACGTTTTTCCATAATAATCCCTGGTTGGTATCCCAAAGTCGTTCAAATCCACCGCCCATTGCCAAAATCAGTGCGGAATTGCCATGCCCGCCCAGCATAGGAGAAGCTTTTGACGTCGGAGGACTAACCCTGGCGCAAATCTTCTGCTGTTCGATTTTCCTGCCGTCGGCACAAACAATGGAAAACTTAATCACGTACGACCCGTACTTTTCCGGCACCGGCAGTTCAACCGGCGGCTTGTCCCCCGGTATTACCGTTACGGATTTATTTCCGACCGACTGATGATTGTAATCATAAACCGTAATTTTAATTTGTGCGTCTCCATTGCCTCTGTAATTAAAATCGCAGCATACCGGCTGTTTCAACTGAAACCACCAGGGATATTTCACGGAATCTCCCCAGGAAATCCAGACCGTATCGCCCTGCGGAGGAACCTTCGTAGCAATTGACGGAATTGAAACATCCGGCGCGTCCGTCAGCTTCACGGCAGCAATCCATAGCTTAGTCGATGCCCTGAAATCCAGTGTGGTGAAACTGCGGCTGGTGGTAAATTTCACTGGTCCCAGAAATTTATTCCCGGTGTTTTCCGGTTGAATCGTTTGAATATTGTCGTTAATGGCCAATTCCAACGGTGCCTTACTCTTTACATCATACAACTTAATATACGCATAATAAGTACCGCCAGGAATCGGCTGATCATCTGGAGCAAGAATGATTTTCCCGATATTGGCGTTACGGGCAGAAAAGTCGTTTACAAACACCTTGTTATAACGTTCATAAAACTGTAGATTCTTTTGTTTCAGCCGGGGGATTTTTATGTCTCTTACAACCGCAGCATTCAGGTACTGCCCCACTCCTGCCGTCATGACGGCAGCACATAATAGCATTTTTACATTCATATTGATTTCTTTCTATTGCAGATAAAAACTAAGTATCCCGAAACGGAAACTATTTTCGGGATTGTTATAAGTGATCGAATTTAAATCTCAATATTCCAGATCGATTCCGGATTCGTCCTTAAATAAGCTTTTTTGCCGGAAGTCACACTACCATCGGTCATCAGAACATTGGAGCCATAGTTATGACGTATGCTCAAACAGGTACGGTATAGGTTCACATCAGAATCAGTTGGTCCCAGCCGAAGTCTGTACATAGAATTGTTTGCCGATGTGAAAATTTCCCCATCCGCCACCAGCCCGCGACTCTGTTTTACTTTCGTCAACCTGAATGCCGTGCTAGGTAATGAAGTCACGGAACCATTTTTTATTCTGTAGTCACTCATGGCATATGAAAGCTGCGATGATGAGGCTGTCGATGGAGAACTGCCATAAAAACCATCTCTGAGCAACTCTGATACTTTCCCATAACCGGAAAATTTTCTGATTGTCAAAGCATCGGACGGACACAGAAAAACTCTGACATTGTTCGCATAAGGAATCAATTTGTATACCCAGGTATCACATGGAACATAATTATTGTCCAGACGATACTGCGACATAACAAAATCGTTGTGATCAACCATATACATATTGATCCCCAGCCCGATCTGTTTTAAATTGTTCCTGCATGACGCTTCTTTGGCCTTATTTCTAGCCTTGTTCAGCGACGGCAGCAGTATCGCCGCCAGAATTGCGATAATCGCTATCACAACCAGGAGCTCGATAAGTGTGAATACGTTTTTTTTCATGACTTTCTCCTTTTTTGAATGAAATAATCTTTGAAAAATATAACAAATCAATTTCTTATTATTATAACAAATTTTTCTTGATCTGTCAATATCTATAGCATAAAAAATTATTTTTTATTTTATTAGTTATTGATTTTATAACATAAAGCACTATATTACAATAACAATTAATAAGAAATCATAAAAATATCAAAAATATGAAACTCATACAAAAAAAGAGCCGGTCGGAACAAGTTGAAGATTATATCAGGAATGAGATAATCAAGGGAAATTACCAGCCGGGAACCCGGATAGAACCAGTAAGAAAACTGGTAAAGAAGCTTGGTATATCACATGTTACAGCGGCAACCGCCCTGAAACACCTCGCAGAAGACGGCTGGATAGAAAGCAAGGGAGGAAAAGGTTCATTCATTAAAGCGAAACCACCAGCAGTAATGTCAAACGATATTGAAGGGGGATTGGAAAACAGAAGAAAAACCGTCTATAATTTTTTCTCTTACGAACAAGTAAATGCCCCGTTTTACACGGAATTACAGTGTAGTTTGCACGACGAAATTGAACGGTTTGGCTGGAACTTAAAAATTTCCTTGAGGGCACCGGAAAAAATAATTGAAGCACGCAATAATCCGGATACGATAGGCATTATCATGTTTTATGGTGATATGGATGAGAATTATGATTGGAACGTACCCGTCGTGGCCTTCGGGATGGAGCCTTGGTACCGGGAAGGTTGCAATATCGGGCCTGATAATTATCAGGGTGGTTTTCAGGCAGGAAAACTGTTGGTGGAAAAAGATCTTAAAGAAGTGACTTTTGTTACCGCTCCGACCAAGGACAACTCCGGCTGGTATATGTATGACCTGGCTATGCTTGAAAGATATCGTGGATTAGCCGACTGCTTTTCGACTCACGGCCTTAATCCTCCTCAGCAAATCCCCTGGAACCTGCCAGGTAAAGTTACCAAAGAAGTAAAACAACTGTTATTGGACGTAAAGTCCGGAAAAAAGGATCACCTGAACCTGGTGGTAGCCAACCGGGTCATGGCGACAGAGATCTGCCAAATGATGAGCTGTATGGAACTTGAATTAAAACGTGATGTAAGCATTATCACCTTCATCCGGCGCGGCGGAATGGATTCAACTTATCCGTTGTCGACTTTTGACTGTGACTGGAAAAGTATCGGCTATCAAATGGCTCAGGCTCTATATCAACTAATCAACAACAACTCTATGATGCCAAGTCGGATTCAAATGCCGATGTTTTTCAAAGATGAAGGCTCTATTTAATATTAAGCGCCACGTTTGATGCCGATATAGGGGAGGTTGCGGTAGTATTCGTTATAGTCAAGGCCGTAGCCAATCACGAATTCATCCGGAATGTCAAAGCCGGTGTAGTCGGCAGTAATATCGACAGTACGGTTGTATTCTTTATTCAGCAAAGTACAGATCTTTACCGATGCCGGTTCCATTTTCATAATTAGTTCACGGCAATAATGCAAGGTATTGCCCGTATCAAGAATTTCGTCAACAATCAGAACATCACGTCCAGTAAGATCAAGCTTCAATTCTGATCTGGCCCGAACTTCACCGGTACTCTTTGTTCCCTCGTATGACCCCATCATTATTGAATCCAGTCTAAGCGGCAAAGCAATATTTCTGATAAGATCCGCGGTAAAAAGCATTGCGCCGTTGGTTATGGAAACTACGTTAATTTCCCGTTCAGCATAATCCGCAGTAATCATCTGTCCCAATTCAACAACCCTGCTGCGAATTTTTTCGGCACTGATATATTCTTCAGGAAGGAGGAGTTTCATTTCTTTCCTTTGGCTTTGTTGTCCATCTGATCATTACGCGCTTTCAAAGCCACGGCTTCTTTCATAATAATCCGACTAAGTTTATTGCAAACCTGACTTATCGCCGCCGCAAAGGCTTCCGGATTTTGTTCGGTATACGAAGCGGACAAAATTCTTGAAGATTCACAGAAAACCGTATCCTCTTCTTCTGCAACTATTTTGTAATCAACGCCAATTATGACCTTTTGCTCCTGAATCATAATTTCAAACAGAGTAATTGTTCCGGCAAACACATATGAATTACGTTTTGATTCAATCGGCTTAGAACCATCATTGCTGAATGCCAGCTGAAGATATTGCTGAAGCATTGTTTCAGGAGAATTACACCATTTATTATAATCATCCACAAGAATGCGATTGTCTGACTTGCGGTAGCGCATTTTTGTCGTACTGCCCGTCAACATTCTCATAATATGAACATTTATATCCACATCCTGATAAGGAAGCGGCTCTGGAGCCGTCAGACTGTAATATTTTATAGGATGATAATTGTCGTCTCCAAGCAACCATCCTTTGCAGCCTCCAGCCGCCAAAGAACCAACCGCCAAAACAGCAATTAATAATATTGTCTTTAATTTCATTATTTAATCCTCCCAATAGGTAATCAACGTTTTTTACGCTCAGGAATTTTCAAATTCATTCCAACTTGCAATGCCGATGCGTCACTTAAAATATGTTTATTCGCCTCAAGAATCAACGTATAATAATTGCCGCTGCCATAAAATTTTCTGGAAATCTCTGTTAAAGTATCACCTTTTTTCACCTTGTAAAATGCAGGAAGCAAGGTTTTTTCGTTTTCTCCGGTTTTAATTGGTCCATTGAGAGATGCCCGCATGGGATATTTTTTATCGTTGTTCTGCTGCTGTTTAATAAATATCTTACGCCTGGAGTCAATAACGGAATCAACAGAGTTCAAACTTTGCTGATTTTGCCCGGAAGCCTTTTTAATCTTTTTAGTCTCCTTATCCATTGCTTTCGGCTGTTCAGTAGAAACACCTGCAATTTTGGGAGACGCGCTACTGTCTAAAACAGGAAATTTTTCTTTTTCCGGAATTTTTACCGGAGCCGGAGGAGCAGAAAAAAATTTACCTTTTTCTGTTTTTAGCCGATTTAAATAATCTGTCAACTGCTGATTCTTCTTCGCGTACATTATAAGATGCTTACGGTACACCGCAGCTCTCATCTGACTGTTTTTCAGCGCCTTTCCGGTTTTATCAAGCTTGAAACGGAGGGAATTAATATCCTCAGGGTCGTTAAACCGATCTTTCAGTTGAAGGTAATATTTATGCTCAGATGCTTCTATCCATTTGGGAATGGCATCACGATCAGAAGCATCAGGCGGGGCCAGTTCAAGATAGCGTTTATAATGATAGATGGCATTGACCGGCTGATTTAACCTGTCGTCATAAATGGTGGCCAGTTTTTTGTGAGCCATTGCGGAATCAGGATTAATCTTCAAGTATTGTTTATACAAAGTTACTGCATTCTGAATATTGTTATTACGTAATTCCCTACCCGCCTTAAAATACAACGGATGATTTCCGTCTCTGTCTTTACAGGAGCAAAGACAGACCGTTAAAACAGTAAACACAGCAATTTTTATAATCCTGAAATACATAAAAAATATTATTCCGAAACAGTTTCAGAAATATACATCTATGCCAGGATATTTCCAAGTTTTTAAGTGTTAAGTTTTAAGTGATTAAATTTTAGTTAATGTGCCAAAAGTTGTGATGGTAAGCGGTAGGACTTGTTTATTGCCAGGATAAGAATAGATGGGTTAATGCCCAAAAGCAAGTTAAAACAAAAATATTATTTACGTGGCGGTTGGTGTTTGGGCGTGAGCCGTAGCTTGCGATCTCCGAGCGCAAATAGCAATTTTGCTGTTATCGTGTAGATTAATGCCTAATCTTTTAAAGTCACGAATAATTTGAGTATAGATGGTTTCAGAGAATCCGTGTCTACGGCGTTTGTGGCAGACGTGCTTTATGCGCTCGGAGATCGCATGCTACCCAGAAAAATCATTTTGCAATGTAATCGCAGTAAGCATGATTTTTCGTTGTATCACAAAATTTGGCACATTAACAAATTTTAAGGTTGAGGATAAATGAAATGTTTTTTTCTTCAATTTGTTAAAAGCAAAGGATAGATGCCTTCCGGTTTCCGCCTGGTACATTTGTAACTGAATTTTGATGCGTCACTAATATTATCTGTCAATCTCGCATAAATTCTATGCTTAAAACTCATTTCTTCCCGATCATTTCACTGATTTTCTGCAGCAAATCATTTTCCCGGTATGGTTTGTGAATCACATCACCGCCAAACTCTCCGTTAAGCATTTCTTCGGAATAACCGGTAGAAAACAGCACAGGAATATCTTCACGTTGTGACCTGATATATTTATAGACCTCGCGTCCGGACTTTTTCGGCATAATAACATCAAGAATAATCATATCCAGCCGGTCTTTATACTGATCAAACATTTTGATAGCGTCTTCGCCATCCTTAGCGGAAACAACCTGATATCCTCCCTCATTGAGAATCAGAACCGCCAGCTCTCTGACCTGTGGTTCATCTTCACATAGCAACAGTAGTTCCCCCGTCCCGATCGGAATTTCTCTGTTCTCCGTGCTTTCAGAGGAATCTTCAATCTTTTCAACTTTTTCGCCTTTTGAACGAACCGGAATAAATATATTGAAAGAACTACCCTCATTCGGAATGGACTCCACTCTAATAAAACCATTATGGCTTTTAACAATTGCGTACGCTGTTGCCAAGCCAATACCGGTTCCTTTTCCAACTTCTTTGGTAGAATAGAATGGTTCAAATATATGTAAAATAGTTTCTTCATCCATTCCTTTCCCGGTATCAGTAACACTGAATCTGACATAATAGCCGGGAACTGCCTCTGGAATTCGGGAAGCGCTGGCGGAATCAAAATACACCCCTTTGGTCGACAATGTAAGATGTCCTCCGGAAGGCATCGCGTCACGTGCATTTACGCAGAGATTCATCATTACTTGTTCCATTTGACGGGGATCAATATTGACCAGAGGAAGGGAAACTGCCGGAATAAAATCAACATCAATACTTTCTGAGAGAATCCTGGAAATCATTTTTATAAATGATTCTACAAATTCATTGGGCCCCACCGGTTTAAATTCAGTTGCCGGTTTTGCCCGACCAAAAGTCAGTAACTGTTTAACCAGCGCCCGGGCACTTTCCCCGGCATCGACAACATGCTGCCAAACTTCAAGTCCCTTACGGTTGTTTTCAATATACTTATGCAGCATTCGACTGTAACCTATTATAACCTGAAGAAGATTATTAAAATCATGTGCCACACCACTGGCCAGTTTTCCAATCGCATCCATTTTCTGGGCTTGAATCAACTGCTGTTCCATACTTTTCTTCTCCGTAATATCAGAAAGCATGATAATTATGCTTGTAGGATGACCTTTTGCGTCTTTGATCACAGCAGCCACAATATTACCCCAAATGACAGAACCATCTTTACGAAGCAGTTTACGGTCATCTTTGTATGAATCAAGGTCTCCCCTTACAAGCTGAGAAAAGCGTTTCAAAGATTCAACCGAGTTATCAGGAGAAATCATTGGCAGATAATCACGCCCGATAATTTCATCCGCTTTACAACCTATAATCATTTCTGCCGCATGGTTAAGAAATCTCACCTGGCGATCCAGAGCAAGAATAACGATACCGAGGGGAGCATGCTCGAAAACAGAACGAAAACGTGTTTCGCTGTCTCTTAATTCACCCTCGCGCACCTTAATTTGTTCCGCCATTCTGTTAATATTGGAACTAATCAACGTAAGTTCATCATGCCCTTTTTCTTCAACGACAATAGAATAATCGCCGCGGGTTATTTGCTCCAGCCCAACATTGATATCCAGAATCCGCCCGATATACTTCTTACTGAAATACAACGAGAAAAATACCAATGCAATAACAATTGAAGCAACGGCAACACATATTAAAAGAATAAGCAGGTTTCGGGCATATCGCTTGATAGCGGAAGTATTGTATACCAGCTTGAGGATTCGCGGAGAAACATCTACTGTAACATCATCAAAACCGGCAATGTTGCTTTCTTCTTCGGTAACATTCAGATATACGACCCGACGGTCATCTGATTCCTGAACAAAACGCCCTTCCTGCATAACAGTCTTAATTAATTGTGGAGCGAGATAGACTTCCTGACCGGTGGTTAACAGAGACCAGCTCCGGTTTTCTCCTACGGTAATCAGATCGAGCCCAACCAGATATCTTTTTTTACCGGTGAGTTCCAGAAGCTTTCTTGGTGACATGAACTTGTAATAATCTGCAGAATATTTTCTGGCGATATAACGTTTCAGATTATAAGATGTCTCATAAATACAATCACTGTTTTTAGGGCTGTAGTAAACATATTTATTAATGGTCCCGGTATTCATGCCAATAGACGCTTTGGGCGTAAAGACCTTACCCTTCCCAAAAACATTGCGTAGAAAATTCTCAAAAAAAATCGAATTTCCAAAGAGATTGTAATTCATATCCGGTTGGAAAGAAGTATTAAAAACAACTCCATTACGATTTATCAGATATACTTCATCTGCTCCGGCAGCGCGGGCTATTTCTTTTAATTCAGCAGAAGAACGCGATTTGTATGGATTGCCTATTTTCTCCGCAATTTCTTTTACCGCTCTACGGCCTTCCCGATTAAGTTCAATTTGAATGGCATTAAAAATATTGTCATATTGACGAAGGATTACAGCCATTTGGTGTGACGTTATGCGCAGATTATCATCAAAAATATCATCAATAACATCACGGGTATATATTCCGACAGCCAAAGCGATTATCGTACATGCACATACCAAACTAGCAAGAAAACTCAGTAAAACCTGTTTTTTCATGGCAGTACAATCCCCTCGATTATCCGTATAAAAGATGGCAATAGTACTACATCAAGCCCTCCGTAACGCATATCAAAGAGGAACTCTATGCCCTATCCTCAACTACTGTCAGATATTATTTTTACGGCAGAAATTTCTAAAATGCTCTATTACCAAATCGCAGCCGTCTTCAAGTACATAGTGACCAACGTTATCCAGAGGATGAACTTCCGCCTGAGGATAAAATGTCCGCCATTTACGCAGAAACTGAGTATTAAAACACCAGTCTTTCATTCCCCACATCAAGCATACCGGAATCTCGCGGAACATCCATAAACCATGTTCTATTTCCAGCAATACCTCATATGATAAATCGTTGACCGACAAAGGAATGTCCTGAATAAACCGCATTATGGCAATTCGGTTATCATAATTGTCATAAGGCAGTAAATATCCCTTGGCTACCTGTTTGGGCAACTTTTTTCTAACTGCCATTTTAAGAGCTCCCCGGCAGAAAAGATTTAATTTTCTGACCAGTAGATTGCCCAGCCATGGAATTCTACCCAAAGCGATTTTCCAGGGGATACTATCCATTGAAAACGCTGCGGAATTTAATATTACCAGACTTTTTATCCGATGAGGATGTCTGACCGCGAATCCCATTCCGATCGCCCCGCCCCAGTCATGCATCACCAGCGTAATACAATCTACTTTCAATGAAACAATCAAGCTTTCGAGGTTCTCAATATGTGTCTCCAGGCGATATTCAAAATCCTGCGGCTTATCAGACAAACCGCAGCCAAGATGATCGGGCGCAATCACCCGGTTGGTTTTACTGAATTCACGAATCAGGTTACGGTAGAAAAATGACCAGGTCGGATTACCGTGAACCATAACGATCACTCTGCCTTTTCCCTCATCAACATAATGATATTTATGTCCTTTTATCACATGATAATGTGATTTAAACGGGTATATATCTTTTATTTCGGAAATATCGGTTTTCACCATTCCACTCCAAGCATTGTACAATTAATCCCACTACCGATACCGAGCATTGCAAGTTTATCGCCCGGTTTGAGTCTCCCGTCGTCTTCCGCCATTGCCACCGTTAACGGGCATGATACCGATCCGACGTTCCCCATAAATTTCAACGTGGAAAAATCTTTCGCCAAGTCCAGCTCCAGACGCTCGTATAAGAGTTTTTTATGAGCATTCCCCACCTGATGGGTACATATACAATCAAAATCGCTCCCAGTCAAGCCGGTTTCTTCACTAAAATCATTCCATGTTGCTCTGGCGGTATCTATTCCGCGATGCATAAGCGTTTCAGAATCTGTATTCATCAGCGTTACACTGTCGTCATTCATTCCCTTGTCCGCATTTCCCTGACAAAGATTATTAAACTCAGTCGCGGCATAGGTTCTTTCGAATTTTAACCGGTGTCCGGCCTTACAAATCCCCTCCCTGGTCATTACGACCGCTACAGACCCCGAACCAATTGTCAGCGAGGCAAAATAGGGCTTTATGCTTTTCCTGGTCACAGTTGGATCATTCAACAGTGAATGAATCGTAGACTCCACCAAAGAACGGCAATTCTCTCCCGCCACCAGCAATCCAGCTTCCACCTGGTTGTTCTCAATCATATTTGCCAAAACAATCATCCCGGACAAAATACCGAGACAGGCATTGGAAATATCAAATACCAGACACTCATGCGGCAATTCCAGACTTTGATGGACAACCGTTGCTGTAGCCGGTTCCAGAAAATCCCGACTGACAGAACAATTTATCAGACAACCGATCCGATCCCGCGATATCGTTGCCCGTTCTAACGCCTTACGTCCGGCCAGAATTGCTCCGTAACTTGGAGCCGCTCCTTTTGGCCAGAAACGTCGCTCCTTAATTCCTGTCATTAACTCCAGCCGTCCCGCAGGCAGTTTTAACCTCTCGTACACAGGAGCCAAACGATTTTCAATTTCTTCTGAAGTAATTATTTCCGGCGGCAACTCATATGAAAAATTGTCTATGTCAACATTCTGATATATCATAAGTAATACTAATCTTCTGGAACATAAGCCGTAACTATGAAATTCCCATCCTCTGTAAGAGTTATTAATCCAAGATTATTGCGCAACTGAGCAAAATTATCACGTTCAAAAAACTGGAAAAATGTTTGTTTAATGAACGGAGCGGTCTGAACTCCGGTAGGAAGCATACCAATTTTGGTATTGGTAATTTCAAAGGTCGTCCCATTAGTCAATCGCCAATGGGTTTTATCATTCTCATCTCCCTCTTTCAGTCTCCCGACAACGGAAACCGTGATCGGAAGTGCCGAGCCCAGTTTCGCAGCAAAAGTAATAACGCCATCATCTACCTTTAAGAGACCTTTGGCTTTTGCATAATCACTGCCTTTCATTGCCATAGTCTTAAAGACTTGTCCGGCTATTTTTGCTTCTACAGGGACTTCTGTCTCGGGATTTTTATCGCGGTCATTGACGGGTCTTTTATCAATCATTTTCTGGATTCGTTCTGCCGATTTTTTCGCATTACCGATCATCTCTTCATCCACCATGGAAAAATTAAATCCCGTGGGAGTCAGAAAAAGGCTGAAAATACCGCCGAGAAATCCCAGTATTATAACCAGACAAATTAGCTCAAAGCCCATCACCCCGCAACCAATTTTTTTGCTCTTCCGCTTTTTCTTCATCTGTTCCGGATCGATATGATCCAGTTCCAGCTCTTCGCCACATTTTCGGCAGAATACATCCCCTATTTGATTTTCGTAACCACAACTCTTACATTTAATTGTAATAGACATATGTATAAGCCCTTTTTATAAACAAACCCCACACTCGAAAAACGTCCATCAAGTATATTTTACTATCTCAACAAGAAAAAGAAAAGCATTCCTGTAAAATTCAGAACAAAATGATACCAATCCCCAAATTACACAAGATTAAAATCTTCTCTGGAAAACTTATAGCATTTATTGCAAAATTCACAGCGCACCATAGGAGATTCATTCTGATCAAAAATATCTTTCAATTCGTTTTCTCCCAGGGTCGACAGCGAAAGCCGGAGCTTTTCGCGATTACACGTACATTTATATTCCGGTTCTCCCGAAAATTCGTATACCAGTTTTTCTTCTCCAAAAGGTAACTCCATCCCGGTAACAAGCTCAATGATTTTCCAGAGTTTCTTTTCACTTGGCATAATATCGCCAAGTAAATGCTTAATCTTCTCAGAATGCATTTCTGTACGAATTTCCTGAAAATTCTCCAGATCGCAGTCAGGCATAGCCTGAAGCATAATTCCTGCGGCATATTCAATGGGCCGTTCCATGTCTGCGTTTAGAGAAACTGAACACACGATCTCTGTTTCAACCTGATCACTGGTTGAAAAAAAGAATCCAGCATCATCAGCAATGTTTAGCAAACCGGCATTCGACAAACCGGAATTCAGCACTTTACCATCAATCGATTTTACAATTGATATCTGTCCGTCACCGGTTCCAAAAACATCTCCTTCGGAATCAGCCTTGGTCATGACATGCGGCTGGTACGGAATCCCCCTGATTTTCCCTTCTGCATCGGTATCAATCAAAACCCTTTTAATCAGACCGGTATAATCCCAGCGTAAAGTGTATCGTTCGGGTCCCTTAAGCTGTTGAGAGCACAATGCTCCTACGGTTAACGCTTCGCCGAAAATAATTGTCGATACCGGATCTGTATCGTGAATTTCCATTGCGGAAGTGACTGTAGAAGTCGTTTCCGTTAAAACAAACCTGATATTCAGGCCGGGAATCATTCCCCGAATTAAATAATCACTGTATTCCATTACATTTCCGACAAATTTCTGTCCAGGCACAAATATTTAAAAGAAAAAAACTTCTTCCATACACAGAAGAATCAAAAGAAGTTCTTTTCCTTTACTTTTCACTAAAAATAAATATTCGTTATTGAAACGATTACATTACTCGTTCAATCACGATTTCCGGATCAACCTGTTCACGAAGAATTCTTTCCAGGCCATCCTTGATTGTTACTGTAGCATGTGGACAACCGCCGCAAGCGCCTTTCAAACGCAGTTTTACGGTTTTTCCGTCAATTTCAACGATTTCCAAGTCTCCGCCGTCATTCTGAAGATGAACGCGAAGCGATTCAAGCGTTTCTCTGATTTTCTGTTCCATGATCTTTCATCCTGATTTTGTGGTGTTAAATCTTTAATTTATGTATTTCCAATTTTTCCGGGCTTTCCCGCTTCCGTAACACGCAGTGCGAAGTTTGAAGCGGTACTAACGCCGTCCGTCGTACGGACTAGAAGATGAATTTGGATCCGCTCAAACGTGACGCAAATTCACTTAATACTTCTTCTTCTTCCGCTTTTCCGCCACGAGCCACAAACGTCGCGCCAAAACGGACATAATTACCAGCATCGTCCCACGGCACTGAACTGATCAGTTTTTCCTTGATGAGCCACTGGCTGAAATCTTCTCCGCTGGCAAATGTATCGCCGGATTCGGTTCCTTTCGGAGCCTTTACGTACAGGTAAAATGAACCTTCCGGTTTTTTCGCCGGGAATCCAAGCCCCTGCAGGGTCTTGGTCATACTTTCGAGTCTGCGTTCGTATTTTTCGCAGATTTTCGGCGTAATTTCCGCTTGGTTGTCGAGAGCGGCAATCGCGGCTTTCTGAATCGCGGCGAACTGTCCACTGTCCGCATTGTCTTTCACACTGGCAAACGCCTTGACCGCAAGCTCATTTCCACAAACCCAGCTTAAACGCCAGCCGGTCATATTAAATCCTTTTGACATACTGTGCAGCTCAACCGCGCAGTCCATCGCACCCGGAATCGACAGAATACTCAGTGGTTTTCCGGTAAAGTTCAGCGGAGCGTAAGCCGCGTCCGAAACAATCAGTATTTCATTTTCAAGCGCGAACTTTACAACCTTCTCGAAAAATTCAACTGTAGCTGATGCCCCGGTCGGATTATTCGGATAATTCAGGTAGAGCAGCTTGGTACGCTTTTTCTGGTCTTCAGTAAGCAAATCAAGATCAGGCAGGAACCCGTTTTCTTCCAGCAGCGGCAAGTTTACCGCTTCACCGCCGAGATACTTCGTCCATGTAGCCATAACCGGGTAGCCCGGAACGGTTTGAACGGTAATTTCGCCGGGATTGATAAAGCATGACGGTAGCAGCGACAGCGCGGATTTACTGCCGATCGCATGGCAAATCTGACTGTCTGCGTCAATTTCAACGCCATAGAGTGATTTCATATAACGGGCGGCGGCATCTTTAAATTCCTGTACACCATTATCGGCATAAGTACGGTTTTCCCATTTTGCAGCTTCCTCGCACAAGGCCGAAACCACTTCCGGAAACGCCATATCATCGGGTTCGCCTACACCCATATCAATAAGTTTTATTCCGGGATTAGCGGCCATTGCCGCGCGTTTTGCCCGTTTGATCTTTTCAAATTTATAAATTGTCGTGTCCTTGCCGAAACGGTTTCCACCAATTCTTTCTGCAAAGTTACTTTGTAAAAAACTTTCTGGCATGTTAATTCCTTCGTGATTATCCAAAATTTTTATGTATAACACTATTTATGTTTATCTGTAACTCTTTATAGAATACTAAAAACTTTCATGAATTCAACTTTTTTTGTGTTTTTTTGTTTATAAAACAACCGTTTTCAATATATATTAGATTGAAAATTGTTTATCAATGGATAATTTTATATAACTGGAAAGTTTTTGCATTATAACTTTATATAAAAAGCAGTGGGGGAGTTTTGAACATCATTGCAGATATTGCTGATTCTATTCTGAAAAATTTATGGCTGTTTATCAGTATGATTTTCGGCCTGCTGTTTCTGTTGATCGTCCGGATGTTTAAATTGTCTACGGGACTGCCGGGAATCAACCAGTGCTGTAAAGGGCTTTCTCCCATTTGTAAAGCATTTCATATAGAAGAGGGGCATTCTACTTTTATGACCACATTTTATAAATTTGTGTTGCTTATGGACAACTCGAAAAATGCCAGAAGAGTATTTTTTGGTGTAATCCTGTTGATCTCTATGTGTGGTTGTGCTGTTTACGAGGAATTTTTCTGGAGCGAATCGGGAATCGCCTCATGGTACGGACCCGGCTTCTACGGAAAAAAGACCGCGAACGGCGAAATCTTCCGTGCGGATCGTTATACCGCCGCCCATAAATCCCTGCCGTTCGGCACCAAGGTAAAAGTGGTTAACCACACTAACGGCAAATCCGTCATCGTTATTATTAATGACCGCGGCCCCTTTATAAAGGACCGTATTATCGACCTCTCAAAAATCGCGGCTCAAAAAATAGGCATGATTACCCCCGGGACCGCTCCTGTTACAATCTCCATTGTTCGATGAACTTTGATTTCTATGAGATTCTTCCCGAAAAAATTAACGGTTATTTCACCGTCATTTCTCAAATTTAAGTTCAAAAAGTAACGGTCATTCAATCCATTTTTGCAGAGTTTATATGTATTTGAGAGACAATCATTTTTTCTAACACCAGCACACTTCAAAATGCCCCGTTTAACATATGCCAAACGGGGGCAATATCCCTCTCTCTTGAAGGAAATTCCTTATTTATCGAACCAGACCGCTCCGCCCAGGGGCGAAAGCGAGATATCCTGTCCCGATACTTTTACCTCCGGGATTCCTTTGTATAATTTACCCGGAATCTTGAACGGACATTTTACGGTTACCGGCTTATTGGTAGGATTTACCGCCAGCAACATGCCCTGGAACTCGGCAAAAACCACCTTGTCCACAATCTTCCGTTCGGGGAAGCCCGCAAGCAGGATCGGTTCCGCCTTGTTGATCATAGCCAGCATGTCTTTGTAAACGGGCCAGTTTTCATGCGCAGGACCATCAGCCCACCAGGCTAAACCGTTGATCTTTCCGGCCAGGGCCTGAAGCAGCATGTTCCAGCTTTCCGTGTCAGTCGGGGCTCGTGGCAGAAAAGGCTTGCCGAATGCCTGGAGTACCGCAATTGCCGAACTGCCCCGGCGACGGCTTTTTACCATGATATCGATCCATTTCGTCACCAGATCCAGATCATTATGGGGAATCGGATAAGGATCGACGGAAAATACGTCTACCGCATCAGAGACGGCCTTGAACAGGCCGGGACTGTTGTCGCAGCCCATAACCGGATGGTATGGATCTATGTCATGCAGGATTTCCGTTGCCTTTTTCAATACCATTGGCGAAGTCGCGGTGCCAGATGGTTCATCGGCCAGATACCATACCGCCAATGCCGGATGATTTTTCAGCCTGGCCGCCAGATACCGGAGATTTTCATAATCCTCTTTGCCGCGGAACAGGTTGCAGATATGCAGCGCCACCATGATTCCCGCCTTTTCAGCCCTGTCCAGCAAGTTGATATTATCTGCCGCTATTTTTTCACGGTTTTTGACGGTGATATTATCCGAGCCGGACACTATTACATTAAATGATTCACGAGCATTGCGATCCAAGTTGGAACTCAAAAACATTATTTTCGGGAACAGCTTTTTCCCGTCTTTCAGCCAAAAGCCGTTGGGGTCTATCGTTATTTTGTGGGAATGCCAGAGGGGTGCGGCCTTTTCCAGGTGAAACTGCGAAACGTTTTTTCCGGCGGATAGCGTCAAGGTATACTTACCGGAGGCTTCCGGTACCGGGAATTTAATGCTGCCGGTATTTTTCAGGGCTCCTTTCAACGATGCAACGGTTTTTCCGGAGACATCCTTGATTGTAACTTTGGCTCTCGTGCCAACCGGCAGACGGCTTTTATAGATCAGGCTGCTGGTCTTTTCCGTTTCAAAATACGGCTGCATCAATTCGGCCTTCAGAATGGTACGGTCCTCGGCCTTCATCTTCAGAAACATCAGATTACGATATACGGGAACAGCCTTTTCCAACCAGCAGAATTCAGCCAGATAATTGCCCGGCGGCAAAGCTTTTTCCGCTGCGTCAAATTCTTTGTCCTTGCGAAATGCCGGAAACACCTTATCCAGAACCAGTTTTCCATCTTCTCCAAACATCCGCATCCGACAGTATGGATCGGCTGCCGGATCAGCATTTTTCATGAAATACTGGAACATCGGCGGATTTTTATAGATCAACTCGCTGTTGACCCCGTAACTGCCGTATTTTGCCGGTTTGGGGCTCAGCATACCGACCGCGAATTTCTTTGGCTGATGAAATGAATTGCGCAGCGGAACCCAGGTTTGCAGTTCGCCGTGAATCACTGAATTTCTGGTAAAATTCACCCGGAGACTGCTGACCTTTTCTGGATCAATCTGCAGGTCTTTCCACGGAATCGCTATTTCATATTCCCGGCGGTCTCCGTCCGTCTTGGCAACAGCTGAAACCATGGAACTGTTCCATTTGCGGTCCGCTTTGCCGTCAACGCAATATTCATCGAAAATACTGCCGGATGCTCCAAGCGCAAAGTGATAATAATCTTTTCTGCCGTCATTTGCGGTAACGAAAAACTCAATGGCTTCCTCGCGGAAAATATCCGAATCCCGACGGCTCTTTTCGCCATCGACCTGATCGAGTCGGCTGTCATAAGCCCGGAATCCCAGATAAAGGTTGCTGTCGTCATACAGCAGCGCGGCATAACTTTGCTGCCTTAACGGTGTATTCTTATGGAAATTGTTGAAATTACCCGCCCACTGCGCGTTATTCCAGGCCGGATCGGTAATATGACCATCGATTTTAATCGGAGCTTCGGCCCGGCTTACATTGATCAATGCGAGCTCTGCCTGTTTTTTGAGTGGAGTTCCGATCAATTCAATAGAGAACAGACAGCCGCCAAAGGGTTTCGTTGAATCCATGTGCTCGCTTTTCAGATAAAACTCGGTTGCTCCTTTCAAATAGTCCGCCACATTCAATGATATGGTTTTCATGTTGGACAAGCCGCCATATATCTTGTCGGTTTTGGCAAAAACGCGATAATTTTTTCCGTTACGGCTCAGGGAAATTTTGTATGAATTGGCCACTTTCAAATTGATTTTCGTCACATTCATTTCCACCAGCGAAAACCGGTAAATCACAAAACGGTCTCCATCGGTAATCCGGCACTTCAGCCCAACGTCAAAATGACTGTTATGATCCTGAAAAATATGACTGCGTTCCAACGGTGAATTATCAATTGTCACCATATATTTTTCTTCAGCCATGCCCACCAGGGAAATCAGCCCAAACAGCGGAATCAGCAATAGTTTTAACATTAACCTCATTACAATATCCTTAAATTACTCTTTAATTTATACAATATAATCCATTTTGCCCGGAAAAATTTTTCATGGCAATTCTTAATGTTTTGGTCAAAATCCAGCTCCATGATAGATGCCGGAACAAGCGCTAATACGGAATCGTTACCCTATTAATTCAAAGTATCGAAATATTCGTAGAACACTCTGGCATCCAGCCCCCACCAACGCACTAAATCATTGTATACACCGGTTGACATTTTTATGTATTCTGCAGAACCATCAAGAAAAGCCACGTTAAATCCTTTTCCATCATGGTTTCCAACGCGAGTCACATTGGCGCTGCCGTAGGCATTGCCATAGGCATTGTTCTGTCCGTTGTGTTCTGCCAGAAAAGAGAGCCGGCCGCGCAATTTTTGGCCATCATGCCCGTCGCCATGGCAACATCCATTCATAGTGCTGATTTGAACCCCACTATCACTGTCAGTGGGCCAGTTTCTGGTAAAGTAAGACGTAAAACTATACACTGTGCTGCTGTTCGGTTCCCAGGTATTGTCCAGTTTACTGTCAGACGGACATCTTGCCAGCTTACCGGATTGCTTCGGTAGGATTTCTGTCTGATAGAGCAACCCCCAGTCGGTCCAGCTACCGCCACTGCCACTTGGTCCGTGAACAACATTCCAACTCATAGTTATATTGCTGCCGAACGGAGTATCCGGCAAGAATCCATTGTAAGAGTCGGCATAGCTAACCACCCCAAGAATAATATCCTTCATATTCGATAAACAACTAATACTTCTGGCTCGGTCCCGTGCCTTTCCCAGTGCGGGAAGGAGCATTGAAGCCAGGATGGCTATGATTGCTATCACAACAAGCAATTCGATAAGTGTAAAAATACTTTTTCTTTGTGATTTCATTTTTTTCTCCTTAATTTATTGCTGTTTAAGACTCGTGCGAAATGCATTTTCCCGGGTAGGGACGGTTCTCCGCAACCGTCAGTTATTTTGTGCTTGAGCACAAAATCCCGGGAGACGGCGCGCTACGGAGAGCGCGCCCTACCAAAATTCGCTCATTTCGCAAGACTCTTTATTGCTATTTTTATATTTTTCGAGATGAATCCCTGATTATCAATTCAACCGGCAGTATTTTACTGCAGTTGGTTGCCTCCATCGCAGACATCAATTTTCCCGCCTCAAATCCCATTTGCCGCCGCGGAACGTCTACGCTGGTCAGCGACGGAGTAGCCTGCGTACACATTGCCAGGTTGTCGAATCCGGTCAGGAATATGTCCTTGCCTACCTCCATATTAAGACTTTCTGCCGCAATATATACAAATTTTGCCTGATGATCATTAACGGCAAAGATTACTGTCTTCATGCCGATTCTCTGACGCAGAAACTTTGCTATCTCTTTGGGTCTACGGTCAAAAGACTCTCTCGGATGAGTTTCATTCCATTTTCCGGTTTTAATGCCTGGTATGATATATTTTTCATAATCAAAGAATCCGAAGTTAGTCATCGCAGTACGCCAGCCGGCAAGACGTTTAGCAACGGAACTAGGGGAATCATAGCCGAGATACCACACCGGCTCGCAATGTTCCTGCAGTAAATGCGTCGTTGCCATGAATCCACCGGCAAAATTATCGAACTGTACACCCGGAGTTTCAAAACAATCGTACGGCCGATCAAGCTGAACAATTCTTACTCCCCGGTCTATTGCCTTGGAAATAGCCGTCATGATTTCTTGTGTTTCAAAAGGAATCATGGCAATTGCGCCATTGTCTGGCACATGATTAATGATGTCCGCGTAACGGTCTATATTCAGATTTACATCCACAATATTCAGATTTAAATGATTCTGCTGAAAATAATCCAACATTCCCGCGCAAATTTCCTGCTGTAAAGTATCGTCGCAATACCTGATCAGGGTATATGACCTGAACAACGCCTCGGAATGAATCACCGGTTTTTCATCGCACAGGAATACCCCACAACGTGGTACCGCACGAACGACATTTTCTTTTTTCAGCAGTTCTATGGCCGTACGAACCGTGGTACGCGATACGTTATATCGTTTTGCCAAATCGTACTCACAGCCAAGCGAATCACCAGGTTTATATGCGCCGGATCGTACATCATGCTGCAGCGCTTCGATAAAAGAACGCGGCGCTTTAGTTATTGAATGTTTTTTTAAACTCACTTCCAGATTCATCGGTTTTCCCACTGTTTTGATTTTATGTTTATATTATATATCAAAAAACTATATAAAACCACATAAAAACAAAAAAAAACAAAAAAAAAACAAAGGAAACTTCTATTTTAAACACAAAAAAGGATAATGTACCAATGTGCGGAATGCCGCTTTTATTAAAAAGTCGGTATTCGTTCGGCAAGAGCAAAAGTCATAGCCACGATTTCCGTTATTTCACAACTTTTGGAACATTAACCAGAATTATTTTCAAATGGACAGAATAATTATATCATGTAAAAGCTGGCACTCAAGCCAATTCCATACATACAAAAATACCCCCATTTAAACATGTGTTAAATGGGGGGCCGTATTCCTTTGCTGTCCGTTGTACGAACCCGCTTCCGTAAGGAGCGTCAGCGACTGGAGCTTGAAGTGCTATCTCCGTCGTACGGACTTATTTATCGAACCAAACCGCGCCGCCCAGGGCCGGAAGCGCGATATCCTGTCCCGACAGCAGAATTCAGCCAGATAGTTGCCCGGCTTATACGGCAAGAAAACTGCCTCCGGCGAGATTTTCCGCCAAGGCAATTATTATACCGCCGCCCATAAATCCCTGCCGTTCGGCACCAAGGTAAAAGTGGTTAATCACACCAACGGCAAATCCGTCATCGTTATCATTAATGACGGCGGCCCCTTTATAAAGGGGCGAATTATCGACCTCTCAAAAATCGCGGCTCAAAAAATAGGCATGATTACCCCCGGGACCGCTCCTGTTACAATCTCCATTGTTCGATAGCTCTACAACCGCTTGCAGTACGCATCGCAAAAAAATAGGGCGGCTTTTGATGAAAGCGCCTGTCGTATCAGCAACAGTACTATTCCTCAAAACCGCCCAAGGCGACAATGTTCAGATTCCCTCTCTCTTATTTATCGGTTAGAACTCATCCGGGAAAGCAATTTTTGTCGCCAATATTCGATTTGCTGTTCAAGCTTTTCAGGTGAATTCTTAGCTGCCGCCTGCACGGCGACAACGGCTCTATCAAGCAATTTCTTCAGTTCCGGATTTTCAGTTGCCTGTTGGTCTGCCAGATACAGCAGTAGATAATCTTCCAGGCCGGAGCGCCAGCATTCCATCCGTCGGCTGGGAATAAACTGTCCTTTATAATCAACGTAGTTCATTCCATAATTGACTTTTTTCTTGGATTTGAAAGCACATGCGATACTGGTCCAGAAAGAGATACCATCAAGTTTATTCTTCCAGGCAATCCAGCCCATTTCCCTGTAGCCTTTTACTCCCAGGGTTGGAGTTGAATCGCATCGATAGGCCCAAATCGGATGGCCGGTCTGACGCATGGTATGAAACCAGTCATTCGATCCTACGTTCCAGCGGGCCTTCGGGCACCACAAATCAACTACTTTTGCAAACTTTTTAATCGTTGCCGGAGTTCCGGCATGATCGGAAGAAATCTGGACATGCGGATTGACTTGTTTTACCGCTTTGGCGGCCTGGTAAAATTCTTCTTTCAGTGTTTCGTCATATATATGAAGATACCAGTCGGAGTTAGGGATACCATGGTCATTTAAGAACTGACTAAGTGAGTTTAACCATGGCGTGAATTCCGGTTTCCAGCCTTTGGCTGCACGGACAAACCAGACTTCGCAAAACAACCGAAACGGGGCATTGCCCATAGTTGTTTTCAGGTTCGAGAGCATCTGTTCCAATATAGAATAGTCAATGGGGTTTTGATTGAGTTGTCCGAGTTTCGTGAGAAGAAATGTATTTATCCGATACTGTCGAAGAAACTTCAACGTTCTTATATCCCTTGCTGCGTTATAATCGAAATTAAAAGTAGCAATCGGCATTTCTGCAGGCAACGTTACCGGATATACATTCAGTTCGAAGGGGATTTCTACTGAGTTGAAATCTCTTTCCAGAGGAATAATTTTGACTGTGGTCTGATATTTTCCCGGTTTCATTGTTTCAGTGGGAAATGAAATCCATATTCCAGCCGTTTCTCCGGGAGCAACCTTGAGCAACCTGGTAGAAGGGAACGCGGGTAAAGAATCAGGTGCGCCTTCAATCGTGATCATTTCCCGCAGTTCAAGTTTATCTGCAATGGCTCCGGTCAGCTCAAACTTGAACCAGCGTACGTTATCAAGATTATTTCTTACCAGAACGATCCGATTCTGATGGCTGTTTCCAGCTGAATGGATATTAACAGCGTCGAATTTCTTATTTAATGGAAGAACTTTAGAGGAGGAAAATGTTTGCATAGAACCAACAGGCAGACAAGAAAAATTCAGTTGGTCGTTGATTTCATTTATAAACGCATTAAAATCTTTAATTTTCTTAGAGGAAACCTGTGATGGATTGCCTGTCAGTAATTTTCTATACTTACGCAACTGTCTGAGTTTGGACGCAATAAATTTCCTGTTTTCCTTCTGGTTTTGACTTTGCAGCAAACGTTTGGCGCTTTTCAGTTTTACGGTCAAATCTTCCGACATGGAAATTAGTCTGGAATCCATACTGTCACTGGGAATTGGAGCTTCAGGAATTACAGGAGATAAATGATCCCCACATTCAAATTTTACATCATCCACGACCAGCCAGGATTTTTCCGCATGATAATCCAGGCCAAGGGCGATACTGTAAACTTTATATGCCGGGTTAACATCTAATTCTACCGTGATTTTTTCCCATTGGTAATTTCCTTTCGGATGCAGTCTATTTGCCGTGATGTTGTCTCCGCCCGCTCCTCCCCAAATGGCTCCACCCATAATAAGAATACTTGCTCTTTTATAGTTATTCGTTTTTATCCAGGCCGTAAGCCGGAGTTTACGTCCTTTGAATTGGTTGGTTTTGTAAGATTTTACAAGATAGGCCCATGATTTTGACTTTGGGGTACAGAGTAGTGCTGACTTTTTGCTTTTAAGAGCGTCGTCACTTAGAATTATTTTTCCTGTATTCGCCGGCTCATCGTTGGGAATTGTATGGCAATGCCAATTTTTTAACCCTGAATTGAAGTTATCATTTAATATGACCTCTTCCGCCATAGTCCTGAGCGGAATCCCCAGGCAGCTGAACAGAAAAATAAAATATATAATTTTCATTTTATAGACCTTTCTTATAGATTACGGTTTTATTCGTAGTTTACTGTTACTGCCTGGATTGTCTCAGTTCAGGCCGGCGCAAATCTCCCCATTGCACGCCTTGACGGTGTACATATGAAGATTTACGAGTAACTTTATTTTAGATAATAAATTAATATCTGCAAGTATCTTAATCAATATGGCCAAATTGATGCAGAAGTAAGATTGTCCTCATTCAATTCTCCATCTCCACAGGCCTCAACATGACCATCGATAAAAAGACAGTTTGCTTTTTTGCTATGGAGCTTGTTAACACGTTTATTATTTGTCTCTTCGGTAGTTTCCTCAAAATAGACAAAAGTTGCATTGTCACTAGTTGTTGAAATCGTATCTGCGACAATAATATTCCAGTCCCGTATATCTCCGCTGCCTAATATTTTACTACCGATTTTAACTCTGGTAGCTTCCCAATCATTTATATTCTTATCAAAGCGCCAACCGTAAGTCTGGTTATTCAGGTTTCTTTTTGAATTATAAACTCCGCCATAAGTCGGATACATAGGACATATAAAAATACTGTTTTTGCCGGCTTTCACTTCCGGCGCATACTTAAGTTTGTAAAGAGCCTGACACCAGGTGCCCAACCCTAAATTATAAGCCGAATTAGGAGTCCAGCCCTGATAGTCGTTAGCATATGAAACTACGCTTAATCCTATCTGTTTCTGTCTGCTTACGCAAGAAATTGCTTTTGCCTTATCTCTGGCCTTGTTCAATGCCGGTAATAACATGGCAGCCAAGATGGCTATAATTGCTATAACAACCAACAATTCAATGAGTGTAAAAATGCTTTTTCTTTGTGATTTCATCCTTTTTTCTCCTTTAATTATTCTTATTTTTTTGAGATGAATCCCTGATTATCAATTCAACTGGCAGTATTTTACTGCAGTTGGTTGCCTCCGTTGCCGCCATCAGCTTCCCCGCCTCAAAACCCAGTTGTCGCCGTGGCACATCAACACTGGTCAGCGAGGGAGAAACCTGTGTACACATTTCCAGGTTGTCGAAACCGGCCAGAAAAATGTCCTTGCCTACCTCCATGTTAAGACTTTCCGCTGCGAGATACACAAATTTTGCCTGATAGTCATTAACGGCATAGATTACTGTTTTCATGCCGGTTCTTTGACTCAGAAATTCCGCGATTTCTTTCGGTCTGCGGTCAAAAGATTTTTTTGGATGAGCTTCGTTCCATTTTCCAGTGTTAATACCGGGTATGATATATTTCTCATAATCAAAAAAACCGAAATTGGTCATTGCGGTACGCCATCCGGCAAAACGTTTTGCGACAGAACTCGGCGAATCATAGCCGAGATACCATACTGACTCTTGATGTTCCTGCAGCAAATGCTTCGTTGCCATAAATCCGCCAGCAAAATTATCAAATTGCACTGCCGGCGTTTCAAAACAGTCGCACGGTTGATCAAGCTGAACAATTCTTACTCCCCGCTTCATTGCCTTGGAAATTGCCGTCATGATTTCTTGTGTTTCAAAAGGAATCATGGCAATTGCGCCATTGTCTGGAACCTGGTTAATAATATCAGCGTACAGGTCGATATTAAGATTGACGTCAACAATATTCAGATTTAAATGATTCTGCTGAAAATAATCCAGCATTCCAGCGCAGATTTCCTGTTGCAGTGTATCATCACAATACCGGATTAATGTATATGACCGGGCTAAAATCTCCGGCTTTACAATATGTTTATCTTCACACAGGAATACGCCGCAGCGGGGTACCGCACGCACAATCTTATTATTTTCTAATAGCTCTATCGCTGTTCGAACAGTGGTTCTTGAAACTTTATAACGTTTTGCGAGATCATATTCACTACCAAGAGAATCTCCCGGATTCAGGACTCCAGAGTTGACATCACGATGCAAAGCTTCTATAAAACCGCGAGGAGCTTTGGTTATTGAATGTTTTTTTAAACAAGTTTCCAGATTCATATGATTTTCCAATGTGTTTTTATCTCATGTTTTCTATTATATATCAAAAAACTATAAAAAACCACTAAAAACTATAAAAAACTATAAAAAACTAATTTCTTAAGAAAATCGGCAATTTGTTTCTATAAGAGAATGAAATCCCGTGAAGTGTTCAGAAAACGGGAAGATAGTTCTTTCCCGGAAGTGTCGGTAGCAACACCGATAAATGAGGGGTAGTCCCTTGTTTTTTTGTAATAGCTAACTCTTTTCAAACAGTAGGTATAATAGCCGCACCAATGCGCGGTGGCGTTTTCATCGAAACCAGCCACGGCTGGAGAAAATCACTTGCAATACGCATCGCAAAAGTAGGGCAGCTCTTGATAAGAGCGCCCGTCGCATCAGCGACAGTTCTTTCACTTGGAACACCCCAAAAGTGACCGTGTTCAGGTTTGATCCTCGCCCTTAAAATTAACGGTTATTTTGCCGTTATTTCTAATTTTAAGCTCAAAAGCAACGGTTATTTTATGCATTCGTACTAAATTTCAACATTCTTTATCGGATACTCTTGTAGGAGGATATTTCCGGCTTTAATTCCGCCGGGTGGCTGACTTTCAACTCCAGCGAACTATCCGACCGTTTATTCCATTCGACATAGATCATGCCGGACGGCGTTGGAATTGTTCCGGCCGCCTGACCGAACTCTCCAGCCCATGGCTTAATCTCAAACGCCCTATTTTACCTTTACGCCTTCCGGGGTCTGGATGTCAACTTTTATGTTTCCAGCGGAATCTTTTTGTGCAGAAACTTTGATTGGACCGTATGGGGAGGGAACCGTACCTTTGATCCAGTCTAGTCCGACAAGCTGAGGCTTGATTTCGGCTATCTGAAAGCCGGGTTCCAACGGTTTGATTCCCAGGAGATGTTCACTCATCCATGCAGTGGGACCTCCGGCCCAGCCATGGCAGAGACTGTGGCGCAAGCCCTGATAGCAGTGTTTTCCAAAGTCGGCATGGATATCTTTGCGTCCGGCGACCGGCAACTCATCAATCCGGGTGGAATTTTCGAGCCAGTCCAGGTCAAAATCTTCCCAGAAGGTAGTCGCCCCGGCATCCAGCATACCGCCCCAGTAACGCCTGATTACGTCAAGAGCTCCAGTATAGTCACCGGCCTGTGCCCTGGCTTGCAATACATAATAACCCATAAAAGTACTGAGACCCCGGCAAGGATCGACAGCTAACTGCTCATTGTTAATGTGTTTTGCATCAGCTTGTCCGGCAAGCACCTGCAACGCAGCGGCAACTTTGCTTTGTCCAAAGCCAGGACAATATTTTCTCATTCGCTGACAATTAGCAAAACATTGTTCCGCCATATCGTGCTCACCAAGTACCCGGCAAAGCTGTCCACCGGCATTGAGCGCCCAGTTCAGCAGACCATGTAACCCGGCATGGACTGCGGCGGGATTATCCGCCGACGGCCAGTCGAGAAATCTCATTTCGGCGCAGTTCTCGCGTCCCTCGGAATCAATGTAACCGCAAAGCAGTTGAAGTGTAGTCAACAGATACGAATGCTGTTCACGCAGATATTCCAGTGAACCTCGATAGCGATACCAGTCATACTGGTTGATAACCCACCACGCGGAATAGGAACTGATTCCGTTGACCGGTTCGCCCGGAGAGGTCCGGTCGCGAACAAAGTCCAGACTGTTCTGAACCGCATCGGTATCATCAAAAACGGAGGCGATCACCCGGATTTCAGGATTGAGATCACCAACCCAGACCATACGGTCACGCTTGATGCCGTCATAAATATAATCCTGCATATTCAGCTGTACGGTATAGGCACCAGTCTGCCAGATCCGGTTCAGCCGTTCGTCGCTGCACTGAAATCGGCCGACATATTCCAGATCACGATATACCGCCTCGGCAAATACACCGTAAAGCAGAACATCGCCTTCCGCTTCCGAGTCAACATCAATGCGAACAAACCGAAACCCGGTGCAACCGTAGTTAACCATTCCATGAGACGGCAATTCCAGCATGGTATCATGAACCATGTGGTCATTATTTGGGTCGCCCATGGCCTCGGAGGCCGATTCGCCAAACCGGATTCTGACGCGGTTGAGGCCATGATCACTGCGACCGCAGACAATCCGGACACCGCCATGCAATTCGGAGCCGTAGTCGAGAAGAACCCCGGCACCCGGCGGCAGCTTACACACACACCTGCCGCAATTTATAAATGACTGAATTTCCTGCGATTCCACCAGCGTGTCGGTACATTCAGCGTTGTCTGACCGCCAGATTACCCGAACCGGAACCAGGAGTTTATGATTCATTGCTGAACTTCTGACCGGGTTGGTTCCAAAGAGAGCCTCGGTGCGGTTTATTTTCCAGAGCACTTCGGCACCTTGGGATTATTTATTATTTTAAATGATATAGACATATTCATTTTTTCTCCAGCGGACAGCTTACGAACAGGAGAAACCAACTTTAAATCCAGTTTCTTGCCAGTACCTTCCGGCGGGAAGTTGTAGCGGTCATATTCGTATGATAAAACACCCAACTGTTTCGGCGGAATACTGAATTCAACCGCATGGTTGCCGTTGGTCGACACCAGCAGGAATTTACCGGTATAGTTCCGTATCGGGATGTTGCCTGCCTGATACCACATTTTTCCAGCCCGACCAAACTCGAATTTACTCCAGGAATGATCTTTATGTTCAATATACATAACCGGATATTCCCCAAATGCATTGTAGAGGTCAAACATCGGCAACAACATTATCTTACCCGGTCCGCCTTTACTACTCTTGAGCGTAATCTGTTGGGTCAGTTTATCCCCGTCAACGCTTATCAGTTTATTCACGGTGTAGCCGGGGATGGAACCAGTAAGTTCAAGTTTTGACGGCGAATGATTTACAACCCGGTAATTATTGACGTTGAGACCATTGGTCCATTCAGACCATGATCCGACCGTTGGATACTGGAACAACTGAAATCCCCAGCAGGTTTTCAACGGTTCAAAGCCCTTAACGGAATCTTTCATTTCAACCAGCTTTCCAAGACATCCCGGCAGGCAGACCACACTGATCGCACTGTTGCCCACTTTATAAGCCTTATAGCTTTTACAGAATCCTTCCAGCTTCAGCTGATTCGGATTTAGCTTTACCAAATATCTCAACGCAGAAACCTTGTTTTCGTGCATTAGCTGTTTAATCTTGGAGGCCCAGACCTTTCGTTGTTCAGGATTATCCATTCCAAGCTGCCATTTTCCGGTAGAAGAATTGTATTTACCAAAACTTTTGAATCCCTGCCAGAAATCGGCCCACAGATATGGAAGCCAAATATAGCCAAGACGTTTTTTCAGCACAGGGTCAGTACAGGAATCATAGGCTTTTTTCAGTATAATATTACATTTACGAACATTATAAGGATTAATATATTTGGGAACGGTCAGGCTGGAAGTTTTGGCTGCAGGCTTCTTTCTGGCCGTCTGCTCAGTCATTTTGATGACATCAAGAACAGTACCAGCATACTTGCCGTAATAATCCCGACAAAACTGGATCACCAGCTTTTTCGGACTCAAGGACGGATTCCAGAACAGTTGATGGTACAGCCAGCTGCGCAGATCAATAAACTCTCCCCCCAAACCGGTTCCAACCCCGAACAACTCCATGTGAACGCTGCTGAAACCGTGTTTAGCGGCCCATTTTATGTTGTGTGCCTGACTAAATATGCTTGGAGTGGGGAACCAGAAACAATCGGTGGGATAACTGTACAAATAAATCTCAAAGTTCTTTGCGACTTTTTTCCAGCCCTCATAATTCTGCAAAAAAGAATCAAAACATTTTTCCTTGCCGATCCGAGCCATATAATCGCCATGCTGAGCGCAGAGCACTACAGTTACCCGGTCAGAAAGCTTAATGTTTTTCGGTGGTTTTTGTGTCCAGCCGTATGACAGGGTTTTAATCCGGATATTGGGAAATTCTTTTCCCATGGCCCCGGCCAATTCGTTAAGCAACATAATCATCATGGATGATGGATGATTACCGTGTTCGGCATAAAACTTCTTACACTTTTCACAAGTACAGTAAGGACTGCCGTCATTCTGCCCCATCCAAACCGTATTAATTTCAGGATGCTTGCGCAGATACGCCAAAGTACGGTCAATCAGTATACGCCGAACCACGGGATTACTCAGACACAATCCCCAGTTGTTATTGGCAAAGACGGTAAGACGTTTGCCATCAACTTCCGCAACCCAGTCGGGGTGATGTTTTAGCTCTCCAGTTCCGATCAGCCGGAAAAAAGTATGCATATCCGGTCCCTGGCGGAAACCGCCGCCGTATTTAACTCCCGGATTACCCCATAGGATAAAGGTATTCATACGATTTCTTGCGGCCCACTGCGGCGTTTCACCATTACCGAAAACACCGGAGCGCTCAATAAACGGAGAAGCATGACGAATCGTCTTCTGCGGTACCGCAATACTTTTGTTTGCCGGTATATGCGTATAGGTCGGCGTATACCAGTGAACACCCTGCATTTCAAGAAACTGATAAACCGCATACAGAGACCCACGAGGTCGACCGCCGCCTAGCAGAACAATATTGCCATCCGACGAAATAATCAGCTCTTCAGGACCAAGCGCGCCCCATTTTTCCGCCTTCAGATTATCCGGCAGTTTTGAGTTAAAACCTACGGCCAACATTTTTCCATGCTTAAACTCTTTAGCACGAACAACCGGCAATTCAACACCGGCAATGGATTTAATATAAGTTTTGAGCTCGTTTGCGGCGGTAACTTCCGCCGGGATCGCATCATCCGGCAGTACGATTACATAATCGGATTTACCATTGGATATTAGTTTCTGAGCACCTGATACAATAAACGATGCTGACAGAAACATTAAAATTAATGCTTCAAAAAAAACTATTTTCATGTTATTATTCCGTAATATTATGATAGGGAAAATTAATCAGTTAAAGCGGAAGCAGGAATACCCCATGCTACAGAACCTTCCTCTGTCCTGACGGTCGTAGGCCTGATAAGAGTATTCTTTTTCTCTGCATGACCATCAAGCTGCAACATAACAATTCCTTTGAGAGGACCATCGTGGCGGTAAATATACCGGTATCGTGAGGAATCATAACTGGACATCGGCCATGGGTTCATGCTGGGATCATCACAATCCGCAATGAAATAAACTTGTGAAGGTTTCCGATAGATAGTTACTTTTGTTTTGAATATATGAGCACTCAATCCATAACTGGAATAGGTTTGATACATCTTTTTTTCAGATGGGCAACGCCACACTCCATAGTAAACTCCATCCTTTAATTTTGAGGGAAGAAAATTGTTATCCACCATCGGTTTTATCCATGAACCCGTACTCGTTGAATAAAACGGTGGGATGTAATCATCGAATGAGCTGAAGTATTGAAACATTCCAGTCCCGATACCTTTAAGATTATTAGTGCAGGTGATCATTTTTGCCATATTCCTGGCTTTTCCCAATGCAGGCATCAGCATACTTACCAAAATTGCAATAATCGCTATCACAACCAAGAGTTCTATCAATGTAAATTTCTTTTTACTGTGTTTCTTCATTTCTGTTCTCCTTTTTTATTTGTAATGGTTAATTAACGTTATTTTTAGCACTACATGAATCTCCGGGCACAAATTGTGCAGGAAACAGGATCAATTGTTCAATCATTTTGTTCTCCTTGGAATTATTCATATTGTTCATTAGTAATTCAACACTTTTTTTTGCCATCTCCTCATAATCATACTCAATACCAGCCAAAGACGGACTGAATGCCTTGCCGAATTTCCATAGGTCACCGCTCACCAGAGAAATCTGTTCCGGCACCTTAATACCGCGTTCGGTTAGAACCTTGTAGCACCACATTGTGGCTTCATCATGCGGCAGGATCAACGCATCCGGTTCCAGCGGCAATACCGCGTCTATCAATTTCCCGGCAGACTCCATGTCCTCAATTGATACGACCGGATAATAAAACATAAACTCATCATGATATGGAAGACTGCTTTCTTTGAACCCATCTTTAAACCCGCGCGTACTGGCCGTAAATGCTTTATCCTTATAATCATCGCGACAATTAATGATCCGTTTTCGGTTCAATCCAGCAAGATATTTCACCGTATCCAGATATGCTTTGTAATGGTCCGCCGCCACTACGGCCCGGCCCGTCGCATCGGCCGGTTCCTCAATAAATACCGTATTGTGGAAGGTATTGAACAGTGGTGGAACTCTCGATGCGAATTCCGGATAGTTGTGCGCAATACAGATAACATTGTTTATCTGTGAACCAATAAAGTCATCCACGTATTTTTTCAGGGAATTCAAGTTATCATGTACCAGGCCGACTTGCAGTCGAAACCCATGTTTGAATGACAAACGTTCTATAACCGTTAACACATTGCGATAAAAAGCCGGTGCCATACTGTCGATGATTACCCCGATCACTTTATCCTTTTTTCCTACCAGCTGACGCGCCAGCAGATTCGGACGGTAACCCAGTTCATCAACCAGTTGCATGATCCGGCGGCGCTTGTCATCCGAGACCCGGACTTTCGTGCTGTTGTTCAACACCGCCGACACAGCCTGGAACGAGACCCCGGCGTGCTGTGCTATTTCCTTTAATGTTACCGACATGTGTACTTATTTTTTCCGTTGTTTGCTAGTTTGATTGAACGTTCTATCAATATTATAAATGCTTTTGTTTTTAAAAGCAATACTATTTGCGGAGTTTCTACAAAATTTTTGTTATTTTCTCTGATTTCAAGGTCAACACGATAATTCGTGACGGTCCGACAATTCAACCGCAAGCCGTTTTAACTTGTGAAGTTCGAATACAATGATCTCGTTGCGTCCTTGTCGTAAAACAGGGGCCGGTACGTAAAGCGTATTGCCGGGACCAATGTTCCAGTAACGGCCCAGGTTGAAACCGTTGATCCATACCATGCCTTTGACGCCGGGAAATTTGACGAAAGTATCCGCCGGAACATTCACGTCAAAATTCCCACGATAGAACGTTGGTTTATTTTCTGTATTTTTTACTTCAGAAGTAAACTTCAAACTACTTAAATCATCCAGTGGAAGCGGATAGCAGGTGTAATTGTCCTGATACTGATAACGAATGGTTATTCCCTGAAGAATTCCCTTCAAGTCATAGCCGAAATGCGGTCCGTAATTGATATGTCCGGTATTTTCCACCAGCACTTGAAGCCGCGCCGTTTTCTCGGAAAATGTGATCGGAAACGTCGGTTCATTTTCAGTACGGAACATCGCGCCGATGTATTTCCCGTCGAGCCAGATTTGAGCACGATCGCGTAAGCCGTAGATTCGCAGCATTTCCGGCGGATCAATCGGACCGCGCAGCGTGGTTTCATAGAGCATAAAACCCTGATTCAAACCGAATGATTCCATCGTTTCGGTATCATTCGTATACTGAGGTTCCGACAAGAAACTCAGTTGTCCGAAAAGCTCCGCCGACTCTGTTAGCTCAACCATTCCATAAGCGGATTTACGCCCCGGCTGTGGCTCTCCGAAAGCGGCATCAGGACGGTATTTTTTTATCACTTGCTGAAAAGCAAAATACTTTTCGGTAGGATCACCGCACTCGTTCAACGGCGCGTCATAGTCATAGCTGGTAACATGCGCGGCATAGTCACCGAACGGCTCAGTATCCTTGTTAGCGCCGTTGGTAAAACCAAAATTGGTTCCACCATGAAACATATAGAGATTGACCGACGCTCCGGCTGCCAGCATTTCATCCAGCTTGTCCGCCGCATTGACAGTTTCAATTGTACTGTGTGCTCTGCCCCAGTGATCGAATGCGCCCACCCAGTATTCCATACAGCAGTCGGGACCGTCGGGACGTAATTGGCGCTTGTCATCAAAGTATTTCAGTACATTGCCACAGTCAAAGGTCAGCGTTACCGGACATTCATCGATTGAACCGCCAAGCACAAAACTATTGTCGCCGCCGCCGTCGGCGGTGATCAGCGGAACATCAAAATCATGATTCAGAAACATGTCTCGCAAGGCCCGGAGATAGTCGGAATCGCGTCCGTAAGAACCGTATTCATTCTCCACCGCCGCGATAATAACCGGTCCGCCGCAGGTATACTGTAACAGACTCAGCATCGGTAGGAGGACATCGAACCAGCTTGTTACCGCTTTCATATACACCGGATTATTTCTGCGCAACCGACAACCGGGCAGTGCCATCACCCACGGCGGAATGCCGCCGTTTTCCCATTCGGCACAGATGTAGGGGCCGGGACGAACAATTACATAAAGTCCCAGCTCGTGGGCAATCGTAATAAAACGTTTAAAGTCCAGGATACCGGAAAAATCGTACTTTCCAGGTGCCGGTTCATGTAAATTCCAGCAAAAATAAGTTTCAATGCAGTTCAGTCCCATCTGTACGGCTTTTGCCAGACGGTCGCGCCACTGTTCGGGATGTACCCGAAAATAGTGAATCGCGCCGGAAATGATCTGTACGGGTTTTCCGTCGATCTCAATCGCGGTATTGGTTATTGATACGGTGTGGTTCATTGGTGCTTTCCTGTAAAAATTTTTCCAAATCGCGGACGGGCACATTTCAAATGCGGATACTTCACATTCATATAGTCAAAAAATAGTTTGGGATCCAGCGAATTCATCGCGAACATATCGTAATGTCCCGGAATCATCAGCGCCGGTTCCAGCGCTCCGGCCAGGTCGGCTGCTTCCTGATAGGTCATGTTGCCAATGCAGTTGTTCTTCAAACGTTTGGCGTCGCGGCCGTTGATTGGCAACAGTGCCAGGTCAAATTTCCAATGCTTGAGTTTTGTCTGTAACCCTTCATAAATACAGCAGTCGCCGGAATGATAAACCGTTACCCCGTTGCCTTCGTAGACATATCCCAGATAGGGATACAGTCCGGTTGCCTCATCGAAATCGAGGAATTCGTGAGCAGCAGCAACTGCGGTGATCTTAATATCGGCCAGCTCGATACTCTGTCCGTCGTTCAAACCGAACAAGCGGTTCGCGGGAACTTCCGTTATAGATTCACGGACCGCTTCCGGCACTACAAATACTGCGTCTGCAGAAGCCGCGGCAATACCGGGCCATGCCGGACGGTCAATATGATCGCCGTGGTCATGCGAACCGGTTACAAGCATCGCGTTTGTCACCTCTCCGGGGTTCAAAAAAGGCTTGATCAGCCGCGCTTTCTCTGGCGTAAGGTATGGGTCAATATAGATAACCGTATTTCCCAGTTTCAGGATAAAACTGTGTTGTCCGAGATGGCACAAGGCATACTCGCCATAACCGGGTTCTACGGCATTGATACGTTTGATCAAGGTGGATTTCATTGCATTAACTTGCCTCCGTCTACCACCAGATTCTGTCCGGTAATACCGTTTGCAGCCGAGGATAGCAGGAACAGCAATGGCGGTGTTGTCTGTTCCTCCGTCAGCAGGAACGGCAGGGCCTGATCGCGCAGCAGGTCAGATTTATCCTGTTCTGTAACGTAAAGTTCCAGCTGTTTTTCGGTCATGATCCATCCGGGGGAAAGCATGTTTACCCGAATCATTTCAGGTCCAAGCTCCCGGGCAAGGGCACGGGTAAAGCCCAGCAGTCCGGCCTTGGCCGAACTGTACAATGTAAACGGAGCCAGACCGAGCATATAATTGGTCGTGCCCAGGTTGATAATTGCTTTCCCGGTTCCGGCACGCAATCCGGTAAGCGCTGCCCGACTGATCAGCAGGGCGGCACGCAGGTCCGTAGCTATAAACTTGTCAAACTGCTCAATCGTGATGTCTTCAAAATTCACCCGACTGTCCATTGCTACATTGTTGACCAGATAATCGATGCTTCCATTGAAGCCTGCAGCAGTTTCAATAAACGTGCTGATATCCTCCGGGTGGGTAACATCGCATTGGCAATAGTGCCCGCGCCCTTCGCACATGGCTTCCACTTCTCTCCCTTGGACGGTATCACGGCCGCAAAAAAATACTTCGGCACCAAGACGGGCCAATTCCAGCACCAGATGACGGCCTAGCCCGGCGGTTCCGCCGGTTATCAGCGCTACCTTGCCTTTAAATTCAGTGTCATTAAAAATACTCATAAGCTTCTCAGGGATTAATGATAACTTTGTTGCGTTCCGGCTGTCCCATAACGGCAACCGCGTCGTGAATCTTTTCCAGCGGAAAACGATGCGATACGATCTGCTCAGGATCAACCAGTCCGCGTTCCATCAGGCGGATAGCGCTCTGCATTGCCAGCGGGGTTGTGCCGAAACTGGCGTCCATGCGTCCTTCCAGAAAATGAGTCAAACCGCCGTCGAGCTCAAACTTTTCATGAGTAGTAATGCCGAACACATTCCACTTTGTGCCGCGTCGCCGCAGATCAACCATCAGATTGACAGCCTGGATCGGTCCGGCGGCCTCGACCACAAGGTCCGGTCCGTTGGGAATGATATCGTAAACCTGTTGCTTCACGTTGTCGGACATCGCGTCGATCACATGGGTGGCTCCGCCGATCTTGATTGCGTTTTCACGGGCATACGCACTGGCGTCTACCGCAATCAGGCGTCCGGCTCCAGCGGCTTTCGCCACCATCATGCACAGCAGGCCAATCCCGCCGGTACCGATAACCACCACATCATCACCCACCTGAATTTCACTCTTCTGAACCACGCCTTTCCACGCCCCGGACAGCGGTTCGGTCAGCGCCGCAGCATCAAAACTGATGTTCTTCGGTTTGTGAAACAGACAGGTTTCTCCGGTGATCATATACTCGGCAAAGGCTCCCGGACGGACATCTTCAGGACCGTCTCCACCGGTGGTATAGGCGTGTTCGCAATAATGTGTATTACCGTCTCGACAGAATCTGCACACGCCACAGTAACCGGAAGGCTGGCAGATTACCTCATCGCCTTTTTTAAAATGTTTAACATTGCGTCCCACTCCAGCCACGATACCGGATGGTTCGTGTCCGGCAATCAGGGGAAATTCAACGTTACGGCGAATGCCTTTGATTGCTTTGTAATCAGTGGCGCAAAATCCGCAAGAGACGATTTTCACCAATACTTCGTCATCTTTGGGCTGAGGTGTAGGAATATCCTCTAGAATCAATTCATTAAAATCTTTTAATACTGCAGCTAACATAATTTTTGTTCCTGTAATGTTGTTCATTGCTATCAATAATAATCGATGTTTTTAATTATGTCAAGATATGATATAATTAAAAGTTTGTTTTTTTGTCAAGATATGATACATTTACAATATTATGAGTGAAAAGAAATTTATCAGACATCAGCAGATGAAGAATAATACGCTGGAGGAAGTATTGCGTGCCATCAGCGACGGAGCCACTTGCAAGCGGGAAGTACAGTCAAAAACCGGCCTGTCCTGGGGCAAGGTCAGCGAAACCGTAAACCTGCTTCTTGACCGGCAGATAATCCACTCAGCCAATATTGATGAACCGGCATCTGCCGGTGCCGGACGCCGCAGTTCATTCTTTGAGTTCAGCCGGACAGATTTTCTTTGCATGGGAATGGAACTGCAACGGCGACAGATTATCACTGTCCTGACCACGATGGGCGGTTCATTGATCGGACATAATATTATGCCGTTGACTCCTGGACTAAATACCGGAAATCTACGGGATAATGTACTTGTAGCATTCAATACGTTACTTGAACAATGCAAAATACCGAGAGAAAAGGTCATTGCGTTGTCTTTTTCTCTTACCGGTGCGGTGGACAGTTTCAATAAAATCTGGTTGAGGTCTTCCCACATTCCTGATATTCAAGACTATGATTTTAACACCATCGCGGCAGATTTCCCTTATCTGCAATATTTCTCTATAGAACACGATATCCAGGCACGGGCACGTTCCGTTCTGAGCAACGAAGAATGGAACGATGAAAATTTTGTATTCATGCATGTCGGCAGTGGGGTCGGTATGGCCATTCACAATCAGGGAGGTTTTCTCTATGGCAGCCGCGGACTTGCCGGAGAAATCGGGCATATTCCGGTTATGAATCCTCCGCTGAAAACAAAACCTCGTGTATGTTCCTGCGGACAGCATAACTGCCTGGAAACATTTCTGTCTGATCATGGATTGCTGGCCTTCGCAAGAGAAGAATTCAGCCTTGATGTTAATGATCTTCCAACTCTGTTTTCGTCTGCCACTGAAGTTCAAATGGAAACGTTTTATCAATATCTGCATCCCTGGTTGCTGCAGGTGGGAATTACGGCGGCTAATTTATTCGATCCCGTAACCCTGATCATGGGCGGCGAGCTGATCGAACCGTGGCTGGATCGACTTGAATCCAAGTTTTATCCAGAATTACAACACGTCTCCTGGATTGGTTCTCCAGGACAATTGAAAACTTACCGAATGACTTCCTGCAACAGTGCTTTCGGAGCTTCCGTCAATGCCATTGAACCACTCATTCCCCAGTTGGCGGCCACATTGTCATAAATCCATTTTTCTATTTGACTTGAGCCATGATTTATCTTGTAATGGGACAAGTACAGCTATGTTATAATGATACCTGAAACTTTCTTGAGTATTGTTCAAGACGATGACTATTGTTTTCCAAATCCGCAATCCGTCCCTGCAGATGGTCGACATAATTTCCCTTGAACATCTGACTATTTCTTCTTTAGCTCTTCCAAATATTCCAGTCCGGACTGAACAAGCAACGCTTCGATTTTACGACTGTTTTCATAATAAGTCATCTGCCAAACCGGATGCCCTTCGCCCGACAGGCATTTTTAACAATCTTTTTTCTTGCACTTCTGTTTATACTGGTGTACCGAAATTGAAATAGTTTAGTTTTTTCGCAAGCTCAAAGGTTGGAGTAATGCCGTTGGAACAGCAAACGCAATTCGTAATGCAAACAATTTTCAGGGCAGGGACACCGTCGCACAAGCAAGGGCTCTTCGTCACCATTCGCCGAATGGATTATAAAGGCAGCTCATTGATTTCAATTTTTCCAACCGGATACTCTTTGTAGGAGGATATTTCCGGCTTTAATTCCGCCGGATGGCTTACTTTCAGTTCCAGCGAATTGTCCGGTTGTTTGTTCCATTCGACATAGATCATGCCGGACGGCGTTGGAATTGTTCCTGCCGCCTGACCGAACTCTCCAGCCCATGGCTTTACTTCGAACTTGCGGAATCCGGGTTCCAATGGTTTCACCCCAAGCACCAGGGCTCCATAATAGTATACATGGATACTGCTCCAGGCATGACACAAACTTCCGGCATTATCAAACGCGGCTTCACCATCTTCGGTTTCCCAGAACGTTGTCGCTCCATGGTTAACCATTTTACGGTAGATACGATTGATTCGGTCAACCGCACTACACCGCTCCTCTTCAGACAATTGAAAAAGTCCCTGCAGCATATAAAGCATCGGAGAAAAGCTTTGCTCTGCCAGTTTTCCGGAATGCAGAGAATCCATAACTTCGGCTTGTTTTTCCGGCGGAACAAGCCCCAAAGCAAACATCAAATATTGTGTATGCTCATGCAACATAAATTTTTCAGCTTGGCGGGTAATATAACAATGCTCCTTGGCATCCCAAAAATACGCTTCAAGCGCGGACCCCAGACGTTTCCGAACCGTATCGATTTTGTCTGCTTCTGTATTTTCGCCAAGAGCACGCATGATTTCAATATAAGAATTCAGCATCTCATAGACATAAAGGTTATAAGGAGACTGGAACTCATGTTTCGCGGGACGCCCTTCTTCTATTCCTCCACAGGTTCCGCCATCAAGACCGGGAACCCATTCAGAAAAATTCCAGTATTGATCCGGATCCGGAACTTCGATCAGCCCGGTTTGCGAATCCATCGGCTTTAACGCCAAGTCAACCATTGTTTTGAACTGTTCCGAAAATTCCTCCAGCAGGGAAACATCCCCGGAATACAGATAATATTCATATACTGCCGTAATCCAAACATGACTGAATATTGGAATTATGATCGAACGATGCGTCGGCGCGCACAAATTCAAATGTCCGTCAGGGCCAATTCCGCGACCCAGAAGTTCCAGTGAGGTTCTGGCAAAGTTGTAATTTCCCCAGGCATAATATCCAAAAATCATCTGGTTTCGGGAATCATAGGAATAAAGTCCCTGCTCGCGCCACGGACAATCCTCATAATGATCATGCATGCACATGCGCATTGTGTGCAATCCGATTTCACGAAAATCCGCGGCCTCCGGAGAATCGCATTCAAATGTGGCCGTTCTCGGCAATGGACGTACCCACGGACGTATTCCAACATAAATAACCTCAACACTTCCAGACAATTTTGTCAGATTCAGCTGAATATAGCGTCCGCCAATCCGACGAAACGGTAAATGATACAAATTTGTTCCATTCTTACAAATCAGCCGGTCCGTAAAGTTTCTGTCGCCAATGCGCGCTCTAACAATTCCGTCAGCCAAATGTTCACCATGGGAAATATCGATTACGGTCCCCTCCCCGGCAATCAGTTCTACTTCGATGAAGCCAACCTGCTCCATTCCAAGATCGAAGATCACGGCTGCGCCATTATAATTTTCAGGGACAGTCACCAGTTTTCCATCACAAATTACCTTATCCGCAGAAAAATTATATTTATCGGAGACAACCTGCTCCGCAAAAGTTCCAGTAGCATTTTCACGGTTAATCCAGCCGGATTTAACGATTTTACTGTCGGCTCTATCGTCCAGCTCAATCATATCGAGCGGGCGAGGGGTCATCTCCGGTTTATAGGCAGAATTAATAAAAGCATCCTTCCATTCGGAATCATCAAAATCCGGATCAGCCCAACTCTGCTCTTTATTCAGATCACACAAAGTTGTAAACCCAAGTTGAGGAGTCAATTTCGGCATCTCTCCGGAATAAAAAGCGGAATGCTTCGCACATTTCCAGGATGAATCAGTTATAATAGTTTCTTCACCGATGCTCAGCTTAATCCATAATCCCGCGGGAGCTTTCAAACTGGCAAAAAAGTCTTCTCCGCTGTTATAAACCAGAAAAGAAATAACATTGCGACCCAATTTCAACCCTTTTAGAGAAATCGTTGAATATGTCTTCTTCTCCGGGTAATCAGGGAACTGTCCACGAGCAATTTCGTGTCCGTTCAGATAGGCTATAAAATCCCAGTTAGCGGAAACCAGTAACTCTCCGTTTGCCGGTTTTTCCAGAACAAAAGCACGACGAAAACAGCCGTACCGATGCGCATTTTCCACATCTTTTTCAATCCATATCCATTCCGCATTGCCAGCCGGATTCTTCATTATTTCATTCCTTGTTTATGACGCTGAAAAACTTTATTACGTTAACTGAAAATTTGTTATAAAATTACTACCATTACAGAAAATAGTCAAATCTTGAAAGAAAATATTATGGACAAAGAAAAAATATTGGAGATATCCCTAAAAACAAACAACCGTCATTTCATAAATAATGACGGTTATTTTGCCGTTATTTCTCTGCTTTATGCTCAAACAATGACGGTTATTCCATCAATAGAAGCACATGCCAACATAACTGACACAATGATTGAAATCACCGGTTTTCTTGCCGGAAGAAGTGTATTCCACCAGTTGAGGCACAATCTTTTCGCCACTTTCAGCTATCATTGCCAGCAGCAGCTTTATAGGACACGCACCACAAATTGTAGCACCAGTTGATTTGATGTATTTCTCAAATCCATCAAGATCAAGGTCCTCTATTTTCTCCACGGCCCCCATGTCTAATTTGCGCAGATTTTCCTCAATATGATCTGAAAACGGCATATAGCGGAAAGAGCGTCCATAGTGAGTAAAATCGGAACTGATGACCCATAAAGTATCAGGGTTCCAAAACTCTTTTAGGGACTTAACCAGCTGCCTGGCTTCATCCTGTTCCACGGAGCCGCATATCATCGGCAACATCGTAAAATCGGAATGAAATCTTTGCAGAATCGGAAGTTCCACTTCGAGGGCATGTTCATAATTATGGGCTTCATTGCTGTGCTGAAACAACCGGTTGCCGGATGCCAGCAACTTATTGACCGTTTCAATATCAACCCTGATTTTGCCCATTGGCGTACTGTACCAGTCAGAAAGGGTCAGCGCCAGTCCCCGAAAAGGGTAGCTGTGTGACGGCGCGATTACGACCATCTTTTTATATTCGTGCCCATGCGTACGGGCAACGGTTTTAACCGCGGTCATTCCCGAATAAACATATCCTGCGTGAGGGAGAATTACGGCTCGTGGCTTGACCTCGCTTCTGACAAGCTCATCGGTCTCTTCTGCTTCGGCAATCATCGCGTTGATATCGTCTTTCAGATCGTCCGGATCCGCTTCATAAAACTGTCCGGCAACGTACGGCATTCTAACGGTTTCTTTCGTTTCCATCCTGTTATCACCTCCAACGGTAATATTCAGATTCGTATTTTTGAAAACGTACCCGCTCATCCGCAGTTTATCCACCATAAACCTTTGCTGTTACTTCAAGCAGTCGGTCGATCTGCTTGTCGGTTCCAATCGTAATCCTGACGAAACCGCCGGTACGTTCCCCCGGAAAATATCTTACTATGATATTATTTTCCCGCAAAGCTTCAAAGTAAACCCCTCCATTGCCGTCAGGAGGAGAAACAAATACAAAATTTGCATCCGAAGGCATAACTTTGAAACCAAATTCACTCAATGCCGTAGAAAGACGCTCACGAGTCGCCCGGATTTTCGCAACAGTTGACTTCAGGTATTCCTGGTCCTGGAGGGCTGTCATCGCTATTTTCTGGGTCAGCATATTAACATTGTAAGAATCTTTGACCTTCATCATACCATCAATGATTTCAGGGCAGGCAATGGCATAACCGAGCCTGACACCGGCCAGAGAATAACTTTTTGATAATGTTTTTGACGCGATTACATTCGGATACTTCTGTGCCAGATCCATGCAGTCCACATCGGAAAAATCAGAGTAAGCGCCGTCAAGGAATACAATCCCGTCATATTCCCGGCAGAGTTTTTCAATTCTTGCTTTCGGAAAAGCGTTACCGGTAGGCGCGTTTGGTCCCGGCAGTAGAAAAAGATTTGTCCCTTTAAGTTGATCTTCGAGGTTATCCGGCAAGGAAAAATCCTCATTCAGGGAAATTTTAACACATTCAGAGCCCTGAATATCAGTAAGCACCTCATACAGTGAATATGTCGGATCAACACAGGCCGCCTTCCTGTTTTTATCAGTAAAACACCTGACAACCATGGTTAAAAGATCATCCGAACCGTTACCGGCAATCACATTTTCACGCTCGACGCCATGCAGTCCGGCAATTACGTCACGCAGAGAATCCGCCAGAGGCTCAGGATAGAGCCGCAGCAAAGACGAATCAAATCCCTGCAACAGTCCAGCAATCCGTGGGGAAGGCGGATACGGATTTTCATTGGTATTCAGCTTGATCAAATCGACCACTTTGGGCTGTTCTCCCGGAGTATACCCCTCCATTGCGTCGATTTCCGGTCGAAAATATGATTTATATGAATTACTCATTATTTGTTTTCCTTGGATTAATACGTATATCCGCGCTTCTGCCGTGAGCGTCGAGCCCTTCCATCTGAGCAAATTTCTGAATATCTTCCAATTCTTCCTTAAGCGCGTATTTTTGATAATTTATAATACTGGTTCGGCGGAAAAAGCCCTCTACCGTAAGTCCACTGAAATATTTGGCCGTTCCCGCAGTCGGCAATACATGACTTGGTCCTGCGGTAAAGTCGCCGACCGGCTCCGGCGTCCATTTGCCGATGAAAATGGCACCAGCCGCTTTAATCTTTTTAGCCACGTTTCCTGCAGCCCTGCACATAATTTCCAAGTGCTCCGGAGCATATTCGCCGGCAATTTCCGCTGCCTGATTCATATCTTCCACGACAAACAGGAATACTCCCTTATCAAGAACCCGGTTAATCGTCTCGCTCCTTGAAAGCTCCGCCGCCTGCTCTTTGATTGAAAGTTTAACGTTTTCAGCAAGCTCAGAACTATCCGTCAGAAGAACCGCCTGTTCATGCCCGCTGCCATGTTCAGCCTGAGAAAGCATATCCGCAGCAATAAAGTCGGGATCACAGTCGCAGTCAGCGATAATCATAATTTCCGAAGGGCCTGCAACCATATCAATAGCAACCTCTCCGTAAACCAGTTTCTTCGCGGCAGTTACATAAGCATTCCCGGGGCCTACAATTTTGTCAACTTTATTAATTGTTGAGGTGCCGTAAGCCAGTGCGGCAATACCATAAACACCGCCCAGCCGATATATTTCTTTTACTCCGGCCTTCTTCAAAGCATAAAGAATAGCAGGATTAACAGTTCCATCCGGTCCCGGCGGAGTAATCGCCACAACCTGTTCGACTCCAGCGGCACAGGCAATTCCCGCAGTATGAACCACCGTCGAAACCAGCGGAGCGGTTCCTCCGGGAATATATACCCCTACCCTTTCCATCGGAACATATCTTTCTCCGACAATCACTCCGGGACGGGGAGAATGACTCCAGGGTTGAGGAATGCGCTGAGAAGCAAAATCTCGTATATTAACAAGAGCGTTTTTAATAGCTTTTTTCTTTTTTGAAGACACTTTTGAGGTCGCGGCTTTAATTTCATCCTCGCTGACTAGAAATTCCGATTCCTTCAACTCGACTTTATCAAATTTCTTGGCGTATTTCTTTAAAGCGGCATTACCATGAGATTTCACGTCTACCAGAATTTCTTTAACACTCTCCTCGATTTCCGCCGGATATGACGGACGCTGGTAGAGTTTTTCCACTACAGACGCGAAATTTTTATCGGTATAGCTGATAACCTTCATGGGTATTCTCCGCATTATATATTTAAAATTACATAATTCCTGACTTAAAATAAGGAATATAATCCTTCATTTATAAAAATCCATAAAATACAGCCTTCCTAAGGCATTTTATAACGGTTTATCGTTGTTTCCCATAAAGAACATTGGTACCAAGAAGCTCAATTTATTCCTCTAAAAGGGTGTTTTCTTAATGAATTAGCTTACGAAAAACAAAGATTTCAAATATCACTTGGAGGTGCTTAAAACATTCATATCGCTACGGGTATTTGAAAAGCCACATCTTTGGTACCAAGGCTTATGATAAAACAAACGGTTGAGAAGCCAAGGAAGATGTATTTTACAACATGATTGGTACCAAGCATGTTATTGTGTACAAACAACCGTCATTTCGGTCGACATTTACACGTTATTTTTATAAGTAGCTAATAATCAATCTCTAAAGACTTTCAAAATATCTTCTTCTTTGCCAATGATGGTAAGTTCATCGCCTTTTTGAAGGATAATGTCGGGATCCATCACCGGTTCCGGCGGCTGTCCGGGTTTTCGCACCAGGAGGACTGAAATATTATTCCGACGCCGCAAATCAAGCTGCTTAATGGATTTTCCATCGAACTCTCCATTTACTTTCAGGTCGGCAATAGACATGCCTTTGAATTCAAACATATCCGAGATACTCGAAATAGAGAGTCTCTTGGCCATACGTTCCGCCATATCACAAGCGGGCTCGACTACGGTATCAGCTCCAAGTTTATAGAGGATATGACGTTGAATCTGGCTTTTCGCCTGGGCGATAACCGAATCGGCTCCTTCCTGTTTCAGCAGGGTAAGAGCAAATATCTCAGCTTCAAAATCATCACTCATGCACAATGCAATGGTATCAAATTTCTTAACATCCAGCTCCCGGATCACATCCGGCAGGGTAACATCGGCAATAATTGCTTCCGTCACTTTATCGCGTATATTTGTCACCTTCTCACGGTCAATATCAACCGCTACCACATTATGACCGTCCCCCCTCAGCTCAATGGCAAGCGTAGCCCCGAACGAGCTTAACCCTACAATCGCAAAATTCTTTTTCATAACAATTTATCCCATAATTAAACGTTCTTCAGGATATTCCAGCCTGCTGGTCTTCTCACGCGACAACAGGAACAGGAAAAACGTAAAAGGTCCAATCCGGCCCAGAAACATACAAACAATTAAAATAAGTTTGGTACCAACCGCCGCTTGAGCGGTAAGGCCCAACGATAATCCTACGGTTCCCAAGGCAGAAGCCGCCTCAAACAGCAAAACTGATAATTTGCAGTTTTCTTCAAAAATGGATATTCCTACCGTTGCGGCAACCAGCAGGATGATAAACAATATCATAATACAAAACGCTTTCAACACGTTCGTTGTTGTTATTCTGCGTTTAAACAGCGTAACATGCTGTTCCCCGATAAAAGTTTTATAGAGAGCAACATAAATCAACGCGATCGTTGTTGTTTTTATTCCTCCTCCAGTCGATCCGGGAGACGCCCCAATCAACATCAGCGCAATTAAAATAAGCAGACTGGAAGGTTGGAGCATTAACAGGTTTGTCGAATTAAATCCCGCGGTCCTGGCAGTAACCGACTGAAATGCGGCATCTATCCAGCTTATGGGCGAATCTCCGGTGTTTTCTATCCACTTCAGCGCAATCATACCAAAAATGATCAATACCCCCGATGTAATCAATACAATTCGGGAATGAAGTTTCATAAATGTCTTTTTCCTGATAACCTGCAGAATATCATATATAACATAAAAGCCAAGTCCGCCTGCGATAATCAGGCAGCCGACAACAATTTTAATAAATGCCCCGCAGCTGACCAAGCTATCATCGTAAAGCCCGAATCCAGCATTACAAAAGGCCGATATGGAATGAAACACACCAAAATGTATCGAGGTCAAAAAGGGTAACTCCATATCAACCCAAAACCCCAGAGTCAAAAAAACGGCTCCAACCATTTCAATAATACATGAATATGTTACAACCACATGAAGAAGTCCAGTTAATTCATTGCCGCTGGAAGATTCCAATACGTTTGAAATCAACATTTTATTGTCAAGATTCATCTCCCGCCGCAGCATAAGAATTAAAAATGATGTCAAGGTCATTAATCCCAGTCCGCCCAATTGCATCAGAATTAATAGAACCCCCTGCCCGAACAGGGAAAAGCTTGAGGTAGACACCGGAGTTAACCCGGTAACACACACAGCTGAAGTTGAGATAAAAAAAGCGTCAATCCATGAAAGTTCCGCTCCGGACCGTGATATCGGCAACTGAAGCAGAACAGTTCCGGCTACAATCAGCAGAACAAACGACAATATAAATAAGAACTGGCTCTTTTTTAAGACATTAATGGTCATTTTACTTTCCGATAACAATTATCTGACTGCCTGTACTCTCCGGCAGTATAAATTAAATTCCATACCGCAACGCTGAAGTGCTATTACACTATCCGTCGTACGGATTTAAAATCTCGAATATAGCCTGTCCATACCAAGATTTCCATTAATCCGGCCCAAAAGGTCAATTTTCTCATGAAATTTCCTTATAATTTAAGAAATTCTTTTATTTTATTACTTATTTTTATTTGGAATTCACAAACTGAAATAATATCAAAAAAATACTTCAAAAATGTTCTTTTTCTTCAAGGCGATTACAATTTTGTGTTGTTTAACACAAAACTAACATCGCCCTAACAAAACATGTAAGCTTTTTGTTTCAAACATGTTATGCAATCATTAGCGGAGTTGGCATTATCAATGCTATAAAAAGCGACCAGTTCTTTATCTCAAAATTAGGTAATTGTGTCAAGCGAAATGCTTTCGTTATGGAGAAAGGGTGAATTTACAGTTAAAGGAGAAGGATTATAGATTAGGGTTGAAATTACTACACATACATTATCGGAAATTTTTTAATTCAAAAAGGGGAATCTGTCGGTTTGGGAAAGACGACAGAACTACAGTAAAATATCAATGAGGTAAAAATAAATGAATCTGTTTAAAAGACATGGATTAATACTGTTATTGCTTGGTGCGGTTGCAGGGACAACAGTGTCAGCACAGAAAACCAGAACTATCGTATTCAACGAAGACCGTGACCAGCATTATATGACCTCCAAGGTCTATAAGCTCAGCAACGTAAAAGCGCATGACATCATGCCGTTTATTCTCGGTGCAGTCAAACGTTATGATTCAGAATCTTCTGTAAAAAGCCTTGATTACAAAGGCCAGGACCAATATATCGTGGTAAGTACCGGCAGCAACCTGCTTCCTTACATCGACGAAATGGTCAAAACTCTCGATTACTACTGCGACAAAAAAGACAACGCCGGTTCTGTTGTGGACGGCGATGGCATCTACCGTTTCTCTTACTGCTCGAAGTACCGCGGTTCAACCAACATGAAAGATGTTGTTGACGTTACTTTCACCGGCGGTTACGGAAACGGCGCCAGCTACTATGATGAACCTACTAACATGTTCTACTGGAAGACTTCCAAGTCCCAGGGTCAGGAATACATGAAGTTCCTGGAAGCAATCGACCGTCCGGTTCCGCAGATGCAGGTTCAGCTGAAAATCTACATGATCGATGACAATGATTTCCGTGAACTCGGTATTGACTACCTGAGCTGGAAAAACGGTCCGGGCGCCAATCTGTTCGGCGTAGGTTATGATTATAGCGATTTCAGTTCTGTTACCAGTATTGAAAACGCGATCGACATCGTGGCTGAAGGTCCGCTTTCTGCCGCAACCGGTCTCGGTGGTATTGTTTTCGCTCCGCAGTTCGATGCTACTTTCCTGCGCATGCTTGCTCAGAAAGGAAAAGCTAAAGTTGCTGCTTCCGCAATGTTGACACTGGTTAATGATTTCGGTGAAGACGCTTACTGCTCAGACTGGGACAGTGCTAAATACCGTTTCAAATTTACTCCGCAGTATCAGAATGTTCAGAAAGACGAAGACAGAAGTATGTCCGTCAGCGTTCTGGACAACAGCGAAATGGCCTTCTACGTCAGCGGACCGATTATCTGCTTCAGCGGTTATGAAGCCGATAAAGCCGCAACTCTGATGTGCGAATGGAACCTGGCTGTAACTGATATGACTGAGCAGACCAATGACGGAATCGCTACAGTTAATGCTTATAGTTTCGATTCTACCCTGACCATTCAGGGCGGAACAGAAAAACTGATTGCTACATTTGACAAGGATCTTTTCGTAAAACAGTACTCCGGTATGCCGTTCCTCGGTGATATTCCGGTTCTGAAATATCTGTTCGGCGCTGAATCCATGGTAAAAAGCAAGACTAAAATCTTCGTAACCATGGTTGCTACTCCGATCCTGCCGGAAACAGATATGCCGGGAGCCGCTGGTAAAATCATCGAAGCCGCAAAACTTGCAGCTAACGAGTAAGAATTGTCAAAAAAGAAGAATGAGGTAAACAGAAATGATTACAAAGACTAAGTTTTTAGCAATATGCGGTATGGCCTTTCTGGCAGTAACCGGGGTAAATGCACAGTGGGACGTGGCTACACCATCTCCGATGCAGACTCAGGTTCAGCCGCACCTTAATGTTGACATTGATAAAGACACTGAAGCAGTTCACTTTATCAACACCAACAACGACCCGTTCGTTTTCACCAAAGTATACAAGCTGAAATATGCTGATCCGTACGAAATCCGTCCATATGTTATGGCCGCAGTTCGTTCACGCCGTGTTGACGGTAATGAAACAAAAGTTGAAGCCATTAAATATGTTGACGGTACCGGAATGCTGATTGTTTCCGCTGAAGAATACCGTTTCAGCAAAGTTCCGAACGGAATGAGCATCGACAGCATTATCGAAGAACTCGACAAACCGGAACTTTCATCTTCCGCTGGAAGAAAGTTCTATCTCTACTACCCGAAATATTTCGATTCAGTAACCCTCGCCGGTATTGTTCGTAAAGTTGGTCTGGTTAAGGCTGATGATGAAACAGAACTCGCCGGCGGTACTGACCTCGTTACTGCGGATACCGGTCTGAACGCACTGCTGTTCTACACCACTCCTTCATCAGTAAAAACCATTCAGTCTATCCTGAATGAATACGATGGTCCGACTACTGAAGCGATTGTTAAGTACTCTATCTACGAACTCAGCTATGAAAACGACGGTAACATTGGTGTTGACTTCCAGGCTTGGAAAAACGGCCCGGGCGCAGACTTGTTCTCTGCTGCTGCACGTTATTCAAGCGGCTGGGACTTTGTCAACAACACTGTTGCAAACTCAACCATCAAGAGTTCTCACACCAACTTCATCAACTTCAACCCGAAATGGAACTCAAAATACCTGGACTTCCTGGTATCAAAGAGCAAAGCTAAAGTTCTGACTTCAGGTTCTCTCTCTGTCATGAACAACTGCACAGCTACTATTTCCAGTACTGTTTCTATTCCGGTTATTGAAGACGGTGAACAGATCGAAAGCAACGTTACCGTTGGCGAGTACATGAGATTAACATTTGCATATGACACTAGTGGCTCTCCGTCATATCCCTATAATACATTATCAGCTATAAATCAAAAAGATGGTAGTGCCATTACCTTAAATACTCCAACTTCAACTGGTACTGTTGATATGGTTATTACCAGAACAAAAGTCGGCAGCATTTACTATTACAACTTACAGCTAGCAAAGAATTCAGGTTGTAGCTTTTCCGATGCCTCCAGAGGAAATCTGGGAAATACCTGCAAGGCTTTTGATGTAGAAGTCTCCGAAGTAACCCTGGATGATAATAGTAATGAAGTAACTACCGCTGTTAGCAGCTGGAGTTCAGACCAGAGCCTGACTATCGCAAAAGATATGACTCGCGTGACTGGTACTACTTCTTTCGGTTTCGAAATGACTATTACCCCGCAGGTTTGCGACAAAGCAACTACTGTTGATATCGACATGACCAACACTAACCTGATTGGTTTCCTGAGCGATGGTAATGCCCGCACCAGCCAGACCAGCCTGAAAACTAAAGTAATGGTCGGTAACTCCGGCAAACAGTTCTACATCGGCGGACTTGATAAGAAAGCCCTGGTTAGAAGTGTAAGCAAGGTTCCATACCTCGGCGATATCCCGGGACTCGGCTGGATCTTCTCCGCTGAATCTGAAGTTGTCAAGAAAAGCCAGATCGTAGCGGTTCTCGAAATCGTTCCGGTTGCTCCTGACACCAAGGTATCCAAAAAATACTCTGCGGAAGCTGCAAAGGTTGACAACAAGATCAACAACTTCGGCATCAAAAACAAAGTATTTGACGAAAATGAATATGGCTTTGACCAGTATCTGCTGGACAAAGACAAATAATAAGTCTTCTAGTTGAGATATTCCCGTCTGTCTGACGGGAAACTCTCATCCCTTCATTGTCGTGTGCGGCTGTCGGTTTTCCGGCAGTCGCAATTTTTTTGCCGATAAGACCAGTAAGTATGGAATTTTTAACCTTAACAGCTTGATTATTTTATAAAAAGAAGTAGGTTTTTTGTTTTGGGAAACAAAAGTATTTATATACTGTTTATAATTATAATAATCTTATGAAGGAGAAAACCATGAGTTCGATTTCCCCGCTGCAAAAAGCCAGACTGGCCTACAAACCGAAACTGCCGGTATCTCTGCGTCACGGCGCCGCCGCTGTTAAAATAACTGAAGGCGCTCCAACTGAATCCGTTGCGGATCAGGACAGAATTAAAGAACTTTTCCAGGCAACCTATGGTAGCCCGCAGGTTACTTTTGAGCCTGGCGAAGCTTCTGACAGCGTTGCTTTCAATGTCGGCGTTATTCTGTCCGGTGGACAGGCTCCGGGCGGTCACAACGTTATCGCCGGACTCTTTGATGGTCTGAAATCCATCAACGCCAACAGCAAGCTCTACGGTTTTCTGAAAGGACCAGATGGTCTGGTTAAAAACGAATATATGGAAATCACTGCTGATGTCATCGATGCTTACCGTAATACCGGTGGTTTCGATATGATCGGTTCCGGAAGAACTAAGCTCGAAAGCGAAGAACAGTTTGAAACCGGTAAGCTCAACTGCGAAAAACTCGGAATCAGTTCCCTGGTAATTATCGGTGGTGATGACTCCAATACCAATGCCTGCCTGCTGGCTGAATACTACAAGAAAAACAATATTCCGATTCAGGTTGTCGGCTGCCCGAAAACAATCGACGGTGACCTTAAAAATGATTATATCGAAACATCTTTCGGTTTCGACACTGCCTGCCGTGTTTACAGCGAACTGATCGGAAACATCCAGCGCGATGCCAATTCTGCTAAAAAATACTGGCACTTCATCAAACTGATGGGCCGCAGTGCATCACATATCGCTCTTGAATGTGTACTTCAGACTCAGGCAAATGTCTGCATTATCTCTGAAGAAGTCGCCTCCCGCAAGCTGACAATCAACGAAATCGTTGATTACATTGTTGATATTGTTGTCAAACGCTCCGCAAAAGGATGCAATTTCGGTGTCGCACTCATTCCTGAAGGCCTGATCGAATTCATTCCCGAAATGAAATCTCTGATTGCTGAGCTGAACGATCTGCTAGCCAGAGAAGAAGCTGTTTTCGCTGAACTCAGTAAAGATGACAAGATCATCTTCCTGAACCAGCACCTCAGTAAAGACGCTTCATTTACTTTCAGTGCATTACCTCAGTCTATTCAGCTTCAGCTCTGCATGGAACGCGATCCGCACGGTAATGTTCAGGTATCCCTGATCGAAACCGAAAAGCTTCTGACTGAAATGGTCAGCATGAAACTCAAGGAACTGGCAGCTGAAGGCCAATACAAAGGTAAATTCAGCGCACAGCATCATTTCTTCGGTTATGAAGGCCGTTGCGCCGCTCCGTCCAACTACGATGCCGATTACTGCTACAGTCTCGGATTTACCGCTTCCGCACTGCTTAATGCCGGCAAAACCGGATATATGTCATCTGTTCGCAATACCATCAAAGATTCCGACCAGTGGATCGCTGGCGGTATTCCGATTACCATGATGATGAATATGGAAAGACGCCACGGCGAAGACAAGCCGGTAATCCAGAAAGCTCTGGTAGAGCTTGACGGCGCTCCATTCCTGAAATTTGTCAGCATGCGTGAAAAATGGGCTGTTGAAACCGATTATGTATACCCAGGTCCGATCCAGTATTTCGGTCCGAGCGAAGTTTGCGATCTGATTACTAAAACCATCGAGTTGGAACGCGCATAATATCGGATATATTTTGAGGCTGATTGCAAAATGTCAGCCTCGAAATATAGAAACAACGGAAATATGACGGAGAAATGACGACTGGTTACAGGTAGTCATTTCTTTAATTAATATGGCGTTTTTTAACGCTGAAGGAGAAACATTATGAGTGGTAAAGTTGACATTGATGTCGGCTATGTGGCTCAGCTCGCGAGACTGGAGCTCGACGACGAAACCAGAGCGCGTCTGCAGCACGACCTCGAAGACATTCTCGGCTACATTGAGCAACTTGATGAACTCGATGTTTCCGATATTGAACCTACCGCCCACGCGGCTGCGCTGACCAATGTCTGGCGCGAAGATTCCGCCGGCGAAACTTTTGACCGTGACGTTATGCTTAAAAACGCTCCGGCCGTAATCGACGACGAACTGATTAAAGTGCCGAAAGTTCTGCCGGGAGAGGAGATGTCATGATGAATCCGGATGTAAAAACTCTTACTGTCAGACAAGCTGCCGACGGACTCGCCGACGGTTCCTTTTCATCGGTCGAACTCTGTAAAGCGTACCTTGACCGGATCGACAGCGTTGATGATAAAATCAAGGCCTTTTTGAAACTTAATAATGACGCAGTGATGGCTCAGGCGGAAGCGGCTGATAAACGTCGTGCTTCCGGAAGTCAACTCAGCGAATTTGACGGTGTTCCAATTGGTATTAAAGACTGTATTGTTGCTGAAGGCGAAACTTGCAGTTGCGCATCGAAAATTTTGGCTCCGGTTGAATCTCCATACGATGCAACCGTGGTTGCCAAGCTCAGAGCTCATGGATTTATTCCAATGGGACGTCTCAATATGGATGAATTCGCCATGGGTTCTTCCACAGAAAACAGTGCCTGGCAGAAAACCTGTAATCCCTGGGATACTTCAAGAGTTCCCGGTGGTTCCAGCGGTGGTTCAGCAGCTTCTGTAGCAGCTTCGGAAGTTCCGGTCTCCCTCGGTTCCGATACTGGTGGTTCTATTCGTCAGCCCGCAGCATTCTGTGGTGTTGTCGGACTGAAACCAACTTACGGGCGTGTTTCACGTTATGGTCTGGTGGCTTTTGCTTCCTCGCTTGATCAGATTGGACCTCTGGCAAAGGATGTTCTTGACGCGGCTATTATTCTTGATACTATCGGCGGACATGATCCAAAAGACTGTTCTTCTCTGCCAGAAAGCTGCGGCGGCTTCGCTGAAGCTGTTACAAATGCGGCAGGTCAAGACATGAAAGGACTGAAAATCGGACTGCCAAAAGAATATTTTGAATATGAATCATCCCCCGGCGTGAAAAAAGCACTGGAATCATCCATTGAAACCATGAAAAAACTCGGTGCCGAGTTTGTCGATGTCTCATTGCCTCATACCAAATACGCTGTCGCGACTTATTACATTATTGCGACCGCAGAAGCCAGCGCCAACCTGGCACGCTTTGACGGCATCAGATACGGCGACCGTGATATGGAGGCGGGCGACCTGCTTGCAACCTACTTCAAATCACGCGGAAAAGGATTCGGTGATGAAGTGAAACGCCGTATCATTCTTGGAACATATGTTCTAAGCAGTGGTTACTATGACGCGTTCTATTCCAAGGCTCAGAAAGTGAGGACCTTGATTCGCCGCGATTTTGAGGACGCTCTTAAACAGTGCGATGTAATTCTCACACCGGTAACACCTTCAACCGCTTTTAAATTCGGCGAAAAAGCTGATCCGTTGCAAATGTATCTGGCGGATATTTTTACGATTGCACTTAATCTTTCCGGTAACTGCGGAATCAGTGTTCCAGCAGGAATAGAGGAAGAAAGCGGCATGCCGGTAGGAATGCAGTTTATTGCTCCCGCCCTAGGCGAAGAACAATTATTGACTACCGCGCGGAAATTTGAACTTAATCGAGATCAAAAAGTATTTTCCGCAAACATATAAGTTGTTATCTCTTCCGGCTGAAAAAAATTCAGCCGGATTTTTTTTATAAAAAAAAGGGGGACTTATGCGTAAATATCTGATAGGATTACTGGTTGCGGCAAGTTTTCAACACCTTGCCGCAGAAGAAATTGTGCCTTTCAACAATTTAAAACCCAGAACTCTCGCCACCGGAATGAAATTTACAGAAGGACCGGTGTGGGACAATAATCGCAAAGCGTTGATTTTCAGCGATATCCCTCGTAATGCATTAATGAAATGGAGCGAATCCGGCGGACTAAATATACTTAATCCTGACAGCAAGCAGACAAACGGAAATTTGCTGGATGCCAAAGGAAATATCGTCAGCTGCCGTCACCATGCCCGCGATCTGGCCATTATCACGCCAGACGGAAAAGTAATGCCGATTCCCATGCTCTATAATGGTAAAAAGTTAAATTCTCCCAACGACCTGGCTATTGATCCCCAAGGCCGAATCTGGTTTACTGACCCGACATACGGTTTGGGAAAACGAAAAAAAGAACAGCCATTAAACGGGGTATACCGTTATGATCCAACAAATAAAAAGCTGAATTTAATGGCTTCCGACTTTCATATGCCAAACGGAATTTGCTTTTCTCCGAACTGGAAGAAGCTTTATATTGCCGATTCTTCTCCAAAAATCGCTCATGTCAGAAAATTTGAGGTAAAACCGGATGGCTCTCTTTCCAAAGGCAAAGTTTTCTGTAAAATTGCGAAAGGCGTTCCTGACGGCATGCGCTGCGATTCCAAAGGCAAATTATACGTTACATCAGGGGAGGGCGTTCATGTTTTTAATCCTGATGGCAGTCATGCCGGTCTGATCAAAACAGATCTTGCTCCATCGAACCTGTGCTTTGGCGGGCCTGATGGAAAGGATCTTTATATTACCGCCAGAAGTAAACTATATAAAGTCAGAATAGGACAGACCGGAGCGGGCCTGCCAATAAAAAAATAGGAAATATCCAATGAAAAGAATAGATTTTATGTGGCCGCAAGGCATGGAAGGTTGTCTCACTACCAGCTGGGATGATGGAACATTTTTTGACCGCAGACTGGTAGAAATCTTTAATAAAAACGGCATCAAAGGAACATTTAACCTCAACAGCGGAAAATTTGATTCAACGGAAAGGTATATTGAAGCCAAAGAAGTACCTTCCCTTTATGCCGGACATGAAGTTGCCGTTCACACCGTAACCCATCCCTGGCTGCAGCGTCAGTCCAGCGACATGATTCTGACCGAAGTAATTGAGGACCGGCGTATACTGGAAGACCTCGTTGGTTATCCTGTCAAAGGCATGGCCCTGCCATTCGGTTCCCAGGATGAAAGAGTAAGCGCAATTCTCAAGGCTGCCGGTATTAAATATGTCCGTCCAACCCGCAAAAGCGATCAACCGTTTGCTCTGCCCGGAAACTTTATGGACTGGGGCGTGACCTGCCATCATAATGCAGACCTGAAGCTTCTCTGGAAGGAATTTATCGATTATAAACGCAATACTGACAAAATTTTCTATCTGTGGGGACATAGTTATGAATTTGATGGTAACGACAATTGGGAACACATTGAAGAGTTTTGTGAACTAGCTTCTCAAAGTAAAAATATCTGGTTTGCTACGAATATGGAAGTATTCGATTATGTATGCGCCTGGCGCCATCTGGAATGCTCCGTAGACGGCAGTATCTACCGTAACACTTCGGCACAAACTTTATGGTTTAAGTTTGAAGACGAAGTTAAATCCATCGCACCTCTTGCAACCGTAAAACTCTAATCGGTATAAAACTCATACTATTGGTTCCTCGGCTATTTTTATAGGCGAGGAATGTCTTATTTTTACCAGATCGTTTCAGATACTTTTTTTGCAATATAACCATAAAATAACGGAATAAATTACGCAGAAAAAGTAAAAATGACGGACAAACAACGGAAAATTAACGGAAAAAATTGTCTAAATTATTAAGATAATTCGGCAGGGAATAAATCGTAAGTTTTTTTACGAATTAATGATTCCATTCGGCAAGCTTATTTTCGATAAAAGCAATGATTTCCTGGTGCTCTTTTTTGCCGTCACCTTCAATCGTAAACGGTTTCCCGAATTCAAAATAAACTTCTTTGTCCCTTCTAATCGGTCCTAAGTCTTTTAGATATTTTCCATTGGTCAGGAAGTCTGTTTTAAGGGCAAAAGGAATTACCGGCACATCCGCTCGCTTGGCAAGCTTAATGCCGATCGTATTGAATTTTTTCGGATCAAATTCGGCTGCTCGTGTAGATTGGGGAAATAAAATGATTGATTTTCCCGATTTGAGTGTTGCAACCCCTTCCTTCATTACGATTCTGAGGTCATCGCGTGGATTCTCACGGCCAACAGGAATTGCCCCCAGTGATCTCATAATATTTCCGAAGAACGGAACTTTCAGTAAGCTTTCTTTGATAACGAAAGTAAAGTCACGTCTTGGTCGGGCAATTGAATGAAAGATGGCAGTTTCAAGCAGGCTCATATGGTTACCAATAAGCATAACCGGGCCATCAACCGCGGTAAGGTTGTTTAAACCACGAAGGTGAATTTTTCCCCCGCATTTTTCAATCAGTTTAAGATTTTTATTGGAATAAAACACCTGTCTCTCACCGTCAAGTTTTCCTGCCTTGGCACAACTCCCTGAACGGGAAAAGATTAAAAAGTTGCGAATATAGAATGACCATCTTGTTCCAAAAGCAACAAAGCGGTCTATAAAGTCGCGTTTGCAATTATCAGGCGTATCATAACTGTCTTCGGTAAATAAATTCTGCATTTTTTGAGTCTTTTGCTCTGTTTCCGGGCAACGTCTTATTGCAGAATAAGCCGAAACAGCATCCTTTTTTATATCAGCATCTAACATTAAACTAAAATCCAACATAACTTTAACAGTAAGCTGATAATATATGGCGGGTTATACCAAATACAAATAGGATTGCTACAATAAACAATCAAAATAAGCTCAAAATCAGTAATAATAAAGAAATGCTATAATTCAATATTTATATCTGTTTGTTTACCACAATCTGGTTTTAAAGGCATTTCAACTTCAAAATTCTTCTCATTTATTGTAATTGTTATGGACTTTAAATTCGGATTCTGGGTTGGATCTGCAACTGATAATAACCATTGGTTGTTGTTAATATATTGAAGCCGAATTATTGCCGGACGGGAACTTTTTATCGTTAATTTATCAAACGATATTTTTGCTTGAGGATCATAAACAACCAACTGGGCGCATTTCTCCTTTGAATTATATACTGCCTGGAGTTTTGTTGAATTCACTAAAACCTTGAATCTGTTCAAACTAACTATTTTACAGATATCTTTGAAGTTTTTTCTATTAAAAATAACCATATAATGATATGATCCGTTTTTTACCTTTTTACCGTGATCAATGGAAATAGAAAATACGTTTACATGTTTTTTCTTCCTTTTTGTGCGTTTATTTCGTTTATTAATTTCGTCCCATTTAGCATTTTCCGATTTGCCGGCTATTTTCAAGGTTCCTGATCCGGGAAAGACAGCGTATCCTATTTCACGCTGCCGCATAATAAAAGGGTCTTTTAACATAGATAAGGCTTCTGTTCTCTCATACGGTTTTTCCAATGTTATTTGCTTCCCGTTATTCTCGATTTGAAGCTCCCCCTGTAAATAAGTCTGGTTAATGCAGGTAATAATATTTCCCTTTTGTTCTGGAGTCATATTATCGATTCCGGCGCCAAGCGCAATCATTATCCCATTAAACATAAAATAAGACTTATATGCCTTAATTCCAAGTAGTTCCTTAAAATGGTATTTTGATTTTTCCGTATCAAAAATCTTCTCAAGAATAAATCCTGCAACACCATTTTTCCCGCCGATACCTCCAGCAAAATTATGCTTTGATGAAAAGCCTCGCCATATATTTTCCTTCGGAAGAACAGTATCTCTACATGTTGCACCAGGCGGAATCGCAAAATTCCAGCCGGCAGCAGAATAATCATATTCATCGCCGCGTTTCAGTATTACCGTAGTTCCATCACCTAAATTATAATTAACCGCACTGCTTGTTGACGGCACTGTTTCCGGTCCTATTGAACGGGAACTAATCATATTCACGAAAACATAGAAACGGTTTCCACGCATTACCAGATCATCGTTGTTCCAGAACGATTTTACTCCGTCTGGGAGGTTTTGTCCGTTTTTTTTCAACAGTATCTGCAGGTCCATAAGCTTATTTTTTATATCTGTAGGAGGATTAATACTCAAAAGACTGGCCAAATAATTCTCTATTCGTTTAATATAATTGGATCTTTTATATAAAAAGTTATGGCGGCCGACAACAGATAAACAGCCCCTTTCCCTGAATTGCAGCCAGGTTAGCCCAACGGCAAAATCATACAATCTTTCGAATTGTTTTTCATTGAGCCTGGTCTGGTCTGTTCCAACCTCACTAAACAGTCTGAGCGACCTGAGAACACCCTTTATTCCGTCAAGACCATATCCAAACGCATAGGATTGTCTGCCATGCCCCCAGGCGGAACCATCACTGGTCAGCCCCTCATTCCAGAATGCTTCCGCTTCGGTGTTAAACGAAACATGAGATATTGCTTTATTGCAGACATCCCAAATCAAATTAAGCATTTTAACGTCATTACATAACGCGGCATTGAGGAATGGATAACGATATCCAAAATTACCACCCACCCAGTAAGTGCTGTTGCGAAATCTTTCAATACTGTAAATTTCTTTTACGTCCTTACGTTCCGGTTCAGTAAAAGCCTGAAATGATATTTTTTTCAGTGTTTCCGCCGCATTTTTAACCAGTTCAGACGATGACTTTCCACATTTTACCGTTTCCATATCGTTATAAAACGAAAAATATATTACAGAAGCACAATATGGATACAAAAATGGAGAAAACGGCCATCGAGCACGGCTTTGTTTCCGTTTAAGCTCAATATTTCCGTAATAAATTACAGATTTGTATATTTTTTCCTTAATCTCATCGCCGTTAATTACACCCTTGTTACAGCTCCATGAAATATCACTGAGCCTGAAGAAAGCATCACGAAGAATTACACTTATTTTGTGTTGATTTTTAAAATTCTGATGGTTGAGATTAACTGAATCAAATTTAAGATCTGAAAAAATTCCATCATCATTTAACTTATTCAGGCTTTCTTTAACCTTTTTATCGCCGGCAAATCGTTTAGGAACGTTTTCTTTAATATATCTCGCCGCAACTTCTCTGACTTTCGGCATTGATTCTTTTGTAATCTGAGCATTAATCGCTATAGTCGACAAGCACAAAAAGACCATAATACTGTAAATATATTTGAGCAGCATTTATCATCCCCTACCAATTCAGTCTGGCTCTGTAACGTATTTTTACATCACAATTCTCGGCCCAGTTCTGCATTTTTGCAACATTTTCCTTGTAAACACTGCCGTCTGTAAAAAGCACATTGGCGTTTTTGCCATGACGAGAACTGAAGCACGCAGAATATGTAGCCACATTTTTGATAAAATAATATCCTTCTCGTTGGCTGGAGTCGCTGGTCCGATAAGAATCGGTAAGCAGAATAGTACGGCTTGGACGTTTGATCTGAGTTGCTTTTGAAGGCCGATATTTTGTGCTTCCAGTATTTACAGAAGTATCATGCCCGTTACGGGAATCATTCATTGGGCCATAGTACATTGCTCCGTATGATATCAGATACATGGAAAGAGTCCCCGCAAGATTACCTCGAGCTCCTTTGGGACAATACAATAAACTGCTTTTATTATTGAAGTCCAGGATTTTGCTGTTACTCGGAGAGGAGTCACGAAGAATATTATGCCACATTTTCTTTGTCGGACTGGTTTGATCCAGCCAACAGTAATATCCATGGTTTTCATCGACGTACATATTAACTGTCAACCCGATTTGCTTGAGGTTATTCAAACATGAAATTTCATGTGCTTTATCCCTTGCTTTACTCAAAGCAGGCAGTAACATTGACGCCAAGACAGCAATAATAGCGATCACCACGAGGAGTTCGATGAGAGTGAAAGTTCTGAACAGAATCCTTTTTTCCGTTCTTGATGCTGATTTCATTTTAGTTCTCCTGTTTTCGTTATATTATAGTATGTGTGAAAGTAAATTTCTACAGTTTCCATCCTGACTGCATCTGGCTGCTCGAATTCCCACAGCTTCCCCGCATGGAATTGCGATTCCGGTAACCCGGTAAGACGCATGCGCATGAAAACTTCCGCTGATACATCTTCCAGCCATCATCAAGTTGTCACAATCACGGCTGATCAGGGAACGTAATGGTATATCGTAGGGTTTGACCGGATTGTTTCTACTAAAATCACTAAGTCCGCAGCTGGAATCAGCGGTTAAAGAATGAACATCCATTCCAAAGCGAACTTTACAGACAGCATCTTCAAAACAACGCCCCGAGGTCAAATCATCCCGATCCAATTTATAGTAGCCATGAAGTCGTCTGCCGTCACGAACACCAATTTGATTTGAAGTCGCAATCACTTTAATGTTCTTCCATCTACCACCAAGAACCCTGAGTGCTTCAATTTGAGTGTGAATTTCACTGCGTGCTTCAATGATTGCCCTGGTCATCGCCCTTGTATCATCTGCTCGAACATTATACTGATGATTTCCGCAGAAAATAAATAAGTCATCGCTTATCCTTATCAAAGAAGATCTTGAATATGAAGGATTTACAAAATTCTTAGTAATTTCTTTATAGAGATTATCATAGGCCTGTACGGATCCATTGGTATAATCCATACATTCATCCAGTTTGATTCCTCCAACCAAAGCAATCATAGAAATTGGCTGAACGACTCCGTCCTCTTCGCGACCAACGTCATAGCCACATCCAGCATAAAACCCCAGATCACCATTTCCAGTACAGTCAATAAAGATACTTCCGGTTACAGCCATCCTGCCTTGGGGAGTCTCAACACAAACCGCCTGAATGGTATTTTGATCCTTTAACGTTCCACACACTTTTGTATCATATAGAACTTCAACTCCGGCATCAGTACAAAGTTTTTCCAGATAAACTTTTATTTTTTCCGGTGAAGGTAATGTTTTGGGAATTAAAGGGTTTTTATCAGTAATCTCGGCAAATTTTTCTTTTATTTCGGAAATAAGTCCCGGTTGTTCACAATCACCTAAAATATGGGGCAATAGTCCGGAAGTCCAAATTCCACCAAGACAACCTGCTGATTCCATTAAAATAGTTTTAGCTCCATCTCTGGCCGCGGCAACCGCTGCTGCAACGCCGGCCGGACCTCCACCACATACGATTACTTCCCCACTTGATAATATTTCCAAATGTTTTACTGGTTCTACAAACTCTATATCACTATTCAAAATTATACTCCAATCTTATTTTTGTTTTTTATAATTTTAAATGAAATATGGCTTGTTGACAATCCAACATTATGCTATTTTTTTATAAAATAATGCTAAAAATAAGTTTTATAATGAAATTATTACAAAATCCAGACAAACAAACCATTTTGAATGAGTTCGAAGAATCTCTTAAGAAATTTGAACAATCCCTTGGCGTAAATATTACAATTCATGATTACACCGGGGTGCTTTATCATCTGGATGGAAAAAGAATTTTTCCGAAACGAAATTATCATCAGTGTAATTATTGTATGGCAGGACGATTTAAAGAACCAGGCTGGCGAAAGCTTTGTGTCAGAGATTGTCTGGAATATTCCGATTCGCAATTAATTAAAGTCTCCCAACCCTACTTAAAAAACTGTTGGAAGGGAGTTATTGAGCTGGTTATTCCACTGATACATCATAAAAAAATGGTTGCGGGTATTTATGTAGGAGCATTCAAAGGAGAAATAAATAAAGATATTCCGATTCCTGAAAAATACCTTTCTTTGTATAAAGATCTACCTGAATTACCAAATTCCGAGGAACTGAGCCAACTGCAATCTATGGTTACTATTTTTCTTCATGGTATGTTGGCAACGATTAATAATGTTACAGATAATGAACAAAATCTGGAACATGGACGTAAAATTCTAATATCAAGATTTATTCAGCAAAATGCATCCGGTAATATTAAATTGGCAGACCTTGCAAAATTTTTATGTTTATCTCCTTCTCGAACCGGACATTTGATTAGAACAACTTTTAAGCGGACTTTCACCGAACTTGTTCTCAGAGAACGAATGATCCTGGCAAAAACCATGTTGGATAATGACTGGATTTCACTGGAGGAAATAGCGGAACGTACAGGATTTAAAACAGTAAACTATTTCAATACTGTGTTCAAAAAAAATTATGGAATTCCTCCAGGACAATATAGAAAACAAATATTATGAATCTGTAAGGAAAATTATGCCGGTTCTTTGGACGCTTTCAGGAAAGATCGGGTTTGTTCAGCAAACAAATTCCATTTTTTTATTTTTGCTCGAATGCTATCATCCATATCGTGTTTCTGTAATTCTTCAATCTTTACATATGTATTCCTGATACATTTGAAAAACGCATCCTGAGCCTGACGAAACCGTCCCAGAGCCAACTCAAGACGTCCTACAAGTTGCAGCATTTCAAGCTCACAATCCATTTTTTCCGGAATACAGGAGAAATAAAGACATGTTTCATAATAAAGCAATGCCTGTTTAAGCGCGTCTTCCGGGTTAATAATAAAATCTTTCCAGTTTTCGCCTAATTTAGCTTCAAGCTGACGAAACAGCTTTAAACCATCTTCTTTGAACCCGGAATTAAATAGATCTTTAAGCAGCCAACTGTAATGCAGACAGTATCGACCTAAAGCCATGGAATCCTTTTCAACAATACTTGAAAATTGACGAAGGAAAAATATAGCGGAAAGATAACGTTTGATTGCATCTGTAAAGTTAAAATCCATAATCGGAGTATCTGCTTTCATTACAGTCAATACACGCGACGTTACAGGATCGGTAAAAGCTAACTCTTTCGCCTTACGATCAAACAATTTTACACTAAAATTAAAATCATTGGTAGGCTTTCTGAAAAATTCAACATCTCCACTAAAAAAACAGGTAGGACACTGCAAAATATAATAAAGATGCGGATTATATTTTGCGTGAATGCGTTTATTCCATTTTAATACCGGTTTTAAATCAACTTCTTCAGAAGTTACCTCAAAAAGACTTTCATTAAGAAAATGATGCTCTGACTTACAACCACAAACCGGGCAATCAATATATTCCGCATTGAATACAGAATTTTCAGATCCGTTTCCCATTAAAACCTCTCTACTACTACTTTTTTCAGCACAACGATGCACAAAAGTTAAAGATTTTAACTTCTGTTTAATGTTTAGGCCTCTAACTTTTTTCTAATTGCCAAACACTATTAACATTTGTTTCCTTATATAGATTATATCTGTTCTACCGTATTTTTTAAAGCTCTTCCACCATTTTTTTATAAAATTATTTTTATATTTATAGATAACATATTTATTTACAAAGATTTAAACATTTCAATACTTTGGTACCAAACAATAAACAAATAAAAAGACAATACAATATTGGTACCAAACTTATATTAAAAATGAAATAAAACAAAAAGAAAAATATTCTTTCTATAACCTGTTTGGTACCAATCATTATTATTATACAAAGAACCGATATTTATTCCGTCATTATTCCGTTATTTTTGTTTTTAAGCTCAAAATTATGATCCGTCATTTGAATACTTTTAAAATATATATAGATTTTTGCGATGCATTTTGGGCAAATACTTGTATGATTAGTTCAAAAGCACTATAGTTTTGAAACAGTATAATCTTCATTTATTTATAAGTTACAGGGCTTAATTTCGTTATGAAAAAACTATATCTCGCCTATCCGCGGGGATTTTGCGCCGGAGTCAGACGTGCTTTGGAGATAGTAGAAGCCGCGCTAATAAAATCTCATGATACCGTTCATGTATATCACGAAATAGTTCATAATGACTACGTAGTTAATAAATTAAAAAGCCGTGGAGTTGTTTTTGTCAATAATCTGGAAGAAGTTCCGGAAGGCGGAATTATTATTTTTAGCGCACATGGAGTTTCTGCTGCCATTGAAAAACAAGCAAAAGAAAGATCTTTAAGGATTATTGACGCAACCTGTCCACTGGTAAAAAAGATTCATATTCGCGGAGAAGCATTAATACGTAAAGGTTATATTGTATTTATTGTCGGCCACCATAATCATCCTGAAATCAAAGGTACTATCGGTCAACTTCATGGAGATGCCTTTGTTATAGAAAATAAAAGTGATGTTCAGAAAGCGGTAAAGAATATCTCTCCTGATTCAAAAGTGGCATATTTGACCCAAACGACCTTGTCAGTAAGTGAAACCCGCGATACGATTAATGAAATGAAAAAGTTTTTTCCCGATATCGAAGGGGACAGTGACATATGTTATGCCACAACAAACCGTCAGGAAGCAGTAAAAATGATCGCGGCAAAATGCGATACTGTTCTTATAATCGGTTCATCCAACAGTTCAAACTCAAATAGATTACGCGAAGTAGCCGAAAACCATGGTACCCGTGCCTTTCTGATTAATGATTTTACTGAAATAGAACCGAAAATGCTTGATAAAGCGGAAGTAATAGGTATTTCCGCCGGAGCTTCTGCTCCGGATTGTCTGGTCCATGACTTGTGTGAGCAACTGGAAAAAAGAGGTTGGCCGAAGCCGGAATTGCTCGAAAGCAAAAGTGAACATATTATTTTTCCTGTTCCCGAAATAAGGCTCTAACCCCATGCTCAATAACATTTTTAAATTTTATATTACTGTTTTCGTGCTGCTTTTTACCATTGCGCTCTACGCAGGAACAGAAAACCTTGTAATTCTCCATACCAATGACCTCCATGCTCACTTGATGAAAGAACCCAGAGAAGCCGGATTTGCGGCAATAGCAGCATACATAAAAAAAATGAAACAGGAAAATAAGCACATTATTGTTCTTGACGCCGGCGACCAGATTACCGGAACGCCGGTATCTTCCATTTTCAGGGGAGAACCGATCTACCATATTACGTCCCTGATGGGTTATGACGCCTCAACCCTGGGCAACCATGAATTCGATTTTGGATGGAAACAAACGAAAAAATTTATTGATATCGCTACATATCCCGTTATTTGTGCCAATGTTCTGGATCCCGGAGGAAAACTGATTGCGGACCGTGCCTGGAAAATCTTCAACGCAAACGGCATAAAAGTCGGTGTTTTCGGTTTGTTAACCCCAAAAACACCGGAAATGGTAACAAAATCCGGAATCAAAGGTGTAAAATTTTTGCCGGAAATTGAAACAGCAAAGAAGATGGTTGCTGAACTGAAAGGAAAATGCGACATCATTATTGCTGTTACTCATGACGGTGTAAAGGAAGACAAAAAACTGGCCGCAGCAGTAAATGGTATAGACATCATTGTCGGCGGACATTCCCATACCACCATCAGAAAACTGCTGAAAGTTAATAACACCTATATCGTACAAACCGGGTGTTATGGTCACTATGTCGGAATTGAAAAAGCCGAAATAGATATGAAAAACCGGAAACTGATACATTTAACTAGCGACCTGGTTCCTCCTTACAAACTGCCGCCTCCCGACCCTCAAGTTCAAAAAGTTGTTGAGCTTTGGGAGAGCAAAGTTCGTCAGAAAGTAGATCAAACGATCGGGACCAGCGGTCATTCTTTTACAAAAGCCGAACTTAGAAAACTGTTTGAAAAAGTTATTAAAGACAAAACCAACAGTGATTTCGGTTATTATAACAGTGGTGGAATCAGAGATAGTTTATTAAAAGGGAAAATAACCATTAGAACGATCTGGAATATTGAACCATTCGGCAATTCCATCATAATATGCACAATTAAAGGACGTAATATCGGAGGTGTATTACTGCGTGAATTACGTAAAGCAAAATACCCTATTAATTCTGAAAAAGACTATACCATCGCAACCAATAATTTTGTTGCCGGACATCCCGGACGTTTCATTGGAAAACCGGATAAAACAGTTAATACCGACATCAATGTACGTCAGGCAGTAATTGATTATATCACCCAAAAATGCTCTGAAAACAAGACTTTATAACTTTTCTTGTCCGTCATTGTTTTTATAAATAACGGACGTTTTTAAGCACAAAATATCTGTTTTGACGAACAAATAACGGATGAAAGGCATGTCAGAAATATCTGACATGCCTGTTGTTTTTAACGGAAAACCAGACCGTTGCCGTTGCTGTCTATTTTCAGCATACTGCCTTCGGGCAGTTCGCCACCGATCATCATCCGTGAAACCGGAGTTTCGACTTCCCGGACAATAATCCGCTTTAATGGACGTGCTCCAAATACCGGATCGAATCCGGTCTGAGCCATATATTCTCGTGCCGACTCACTGACATCAAGCGTAATACCCTGTTCGAGCAAACGTTCTGACAGTTCATCAAGCTGAATATCAACGATCTTAATCAAATGTTCAAGCTTCAATGAATGGAAGAACAGTGTTTCATCAACACGGTTGAGAAATTCCGGACGAAAATGTTCACGGAGCCTCATCCTGAGTTCATCCTTCAGTTTATCATCGATTTCAGGTTGTTCCAGTAGCAAATCGCTGCCGATATTGGATGTCATGATGATTATCGTATTCTTGAAGTCGACAGTACGACCTCGGGAATCCGTTATTCTGCCGTCATCCAAAACCTGCAGGAACACATTGAACACATCATGATGCGCCTTTTCGATCTCGTCGAACAATACAACTGAGTACGGACGACGGCGTACAGCTTCGGTCAGCTGTCCTCCTTCATCATAACCGATGTATCCCGGAGGAGCGCCGATCAAACGTGCTACACTGTGTTTTTCCATGTATTCAGACATATCAATACGGATCATTGCCCGTTCATCATCGAACAGATTTTCCGCAAGAGCCCGGGCCAGCTCGGTTTTACCAACCCCGGTTGGACCGAGGAAAATAAACGAAGCAATGGGCTTTTTCGGGTCTTTTAACCCGGCTCTTGCCCTGAGAACGGCATCGGCAACGGCTGAAACTGCCTCATCCTGTCCAATAACCCGCAAATGCAGGTTATCACTAAGACCGAGAAGTTTTTCCTTTTCGCTTTCAATCAGCTTATTAACCGGAATATGAGTCCAGCGGCTGACGATAGAAGCGATATCTTCTTCATCAACTTCTTCCTTCAGCAGACGGTCTCCACCTTCGCTTTCCAGCTTAACTTTTGAATCATTAATCTGCTGTTCCAGCTTCGGAATCGTACCATGCCGTAATTCCGCGGCTTTTTCAAGGTTATAATCACGTTCCGCACGATCCAGCTGCTGTTTTGCCAGTTCAACTGATTCCATTAACTGACGCATTTCAGAAATCGAACTTTTTTCATTGTCCCAACGGGCACGAAGTTCTTTGGCCTGACTCTTATGTTCGGCCAATTCCGCTTCCAGATTGCCGAGCCTTTCTTTGGACGCTTTGTCTTTTTCCTTGCGCAAACCGGCAATTTCGATTTCAAGCTGCATACAACGACGCTCAATCTCATCGATTTCTGTAGGACATGAATCAATTTCCGTACGCAGCCGGGCTGCAGCTTCATCAACCAGGTCAATCGCTTTATCCGGCAGAAACCGGTCTGAAATATATTTATCGGACAACACGGCAGCGGCAACCAAAGCGGTATCTTTAATTCTTATACCATGATGGACCTCATAACGTTCACGCAGTCCACGCAAAATCGATATGGAATCTTCCACAGACGGCTGATCAATAACAACTGACTGGAAACGACGTTCCAGAGCAGCGTCCTTTTCAATATATTTACGGTACTCGTCAAGAGTCGTAGCACCGATACAATGCAGTTCGCCACGAGCGAGCATTGGTTTCAGCAGATTACCCGCGTCCATGGAGCCTTCCGTAGCTCCGGCACCAACAACCGTATGAAGTTCATCGATAAACAATATTACATTTCCGTCTGCTGCGGTAACTTCCTTAAGAACCGCTTTCAAACGTTCTTCGAATTCACCACGATACTTCGCGCCGGCAATCAACGCTCCCATGTCCAGAGCCACCAGTTTACGGTCCTTAAGTCCTTCCGGTACATCTCCACGGATAATACGGGTTGCCAGACCTTCGGCAATTGCGGTTTTTCCTACTCCAGGTTCACCGATCAACACCGGATTGTTTTTCGTACGGCGCGACAAAATTTGAATAACCCGACGAATTTCGTCGTCACGCCCGATTACCGGGTCCAGTTTATCCTGGGCGGCCATCTGGGTCAGGTCGCGGCCATATTTTTCCAGTGCCTCAAAAGTAGATTCCGGGTCTTCTGAAGTAATCCGCTGATTTCCTCGAACAGCTTTCAGAGAATCAAGAATAGTATCAATATTAACGCCGGAATTTTTAAGAATCGCGGCAGCTTTTCCACCAGTATTGATGATTCCCATCAAAAGATGTTCAACACTGACGTATTCGTCTTTCATTTTGTCCGCTTCTTTCGCGGCACTAACCATGACTTGACTGAAATCCCGGGAATTATACAACTGATTTGCTCCACCACCGGTAACGGCTGGAATAGAACTCAATTCCCGATCAGTATCAGACATCAGCGATTCCGGCACGGCACCGATTTTTTTAACCAGTGAAGAAACCAGTCCATTTTCCTGTTCAAGCAAAGCTTTTAATAGATGGAGCGGTCTAATTTCCTGATGATTGAGTTCAACCGCGATATTATGGGCTCCCATCAGGGCTTCCCGTGAACGTTTTGTCAGTTTTTCCATATTCATAAATAAATACCTCCGTGTAGGCGCTTCGAGATTCTTGTAAAAAACAGTCTGAATGCGCGATTATTGTTACCACGAAAATATTGAGCAACTGTCGTGCCAGTATATCAAATAATATTTTTATGCTCAAAACTCATTACATATGCGTCAGGAACAGTGCCATTGTGTCACATTGACACAGTCACAGTGACATAAAAAGAATCTATAGCCTTTATCAATTTTATTCAACTCATAATAGAATTTATAAAGTCAGTTGATAAAAAACCGCTCATTTCATAGACGAATAATGTTTAAAAAAAACGTATTGAGGTTATGTTATATAAAACAGTACATTTAAAACCTTACATTTAATATAAAGGAATATAACGATGTTACCGAAAAGCAGCCTTAAATTTCTCGAAAATCTGATGAATTGTTCCGGTCCTTCCGGCTTTGAAATGGAAACCGCCGGAGTCTATAGAGATTATCTTAACGGTTTTGCAGATAAAGTTTATACCGATGTAATGGGTAATACAATCGGCGTGATCAATGAAGATGCTGAATTTAAAGTAATGCTTGACGGTCATTACGATGAAATCGGTTTTCAGGTAGTATATATTTCAGACGAAGGTTTACTTTATTTCCATGCCTGCGGCGGAATCGATAAATTAACTGTACCTGGCACCGAAGTAAATGTTATGACTGCCAATGGCAACATTCCAGGCGTTATCGGTAAAAAGCCGATTCACCTGCTGAAGCCCAAAGAACGCGATGCCGCCATAGAATTGGAAGATTCATGGATCGATATCGGCGCGGAAAATAAAGAAGAAGCTGAAAAAATTGTTGCTATTGGTGATCCGGTGGCTGTAAAAACCAATTTCAAATTCCTCGGTGAAAACCGTATTATGTCCAAAGGCATGGATGACAAGATCGGTGCCTTTGTTGTTGCTGAAGCTATGCGTGAACTAAAAAAACGTAAAGTAAAAATCGGCGTATACACCGTTGGTGCCGTTCAGGAAGAAGTAGGTCTGCGTGGAGCGACAACCAGTGCATTCGGTATTAACCCGAATGTCGGTATTGCTGTAGACGTCGGTTTCGCTACTGACCTGCCTAACATCGATAAAAAACTGCTTGGAGATATTGAACTTGGAAAAGGTCCTGAACTCAGCAGAAATTGTGACAATAATGTAGTTCTGATTAATAAAATGATCGAACTTGCCAAAAAGAAAAAAATTACATATCAAATGACTCCGGGGCATCGCGCCAGTGGCGGAACCGATACCGCTACAATTCAGCTAACCCGCAGTGGTGTGGCCACTCTTTTAGTAAGCGTTCCAAACCGTTATATGCATTCACCGGTTGAAATCTGTGACCTGCGTGATGTCGAAGGTGCTATCAAACTAATCGTTGAACTGGTAGCTTCCTTTAAGGAAGGCGATACCTTTGTTCCAGGAATCGACGGTTAATGGAGGTTTTCTAGATTATGGGAAGCCTGTTCCTGATTACCGGCAATGATGATTTTGCCGTAAAAAGTAAAGCGAAGGACATCGCTGTACAACTGTGTGGAGAAAATCCGGAAGAAAATCCGGAACTGGAAATTATCCGCGGCGACAGCGATGACATGAAACCGGAAGCAATTCTAACGGACTTTTTTAATTCGTTGAATACACCGCCATTTTTATGCTCCAGTAAAAAAATATGGCTTAAAAATTTTCAACATTTTGAAAAAATTCTCGCTGTTGCCGGAAAAAAAGATTCAAAAAGCAGAATTGATGATATTACTGAATACCTGAAAGTTGGAATTCCTGCCGATACCGATATTATCATTGATGGTCCCGGCATTGATAAGCGCAAAGCGTTTTATAAGGCATGCAGCAGTCAAGGTGAAATATTCATCTATGAAAAAGCCGATATCAGTTCCAAGGACTATGCCCGTAATCAGTTTATTCGTATTAAGGATATTTGCAATGAAGCTGGTAAAAATATCGACCAGCGCGCTGTAAATTATCTGGCAGATACGATTGGCAGCGATACCGGGCGGCTTCGCAGTGAATTGGAAAAGCTCTTTTGTTATGTCGCTAATAATGATATGATAACACTGGAAGATTGTAAAAATATTTGCAGTCGTACTCCGGAAGCAATGAGCTGGGATTTTGCAAATGCCCTGGTAAGCAGGAATATTCCTCAAGCTATGGACATCATTAATACATTAATGGTTCAACTAAAAGGCGAACGCGGCAGTGGTAATCATGAATTAAGCGTTCTTTACCAGGCAGTAACCACCTTTCAGGAAATGGTAAAAACAAAATGTGCCGCCGCAGAATTGGGAATTAAGGGACGTTGCGGAAAATCTTTTTTCTATGATCAGGGATTAAAAAGTCAGTATCCCGATAATTTTTTAACTCAGATTCATCCGTATCGTGCTTATATATTATGCGATAACGCATCTAAATTTACCGATTCCGAGCTTGTTACAGCTCTAAATGCTCTGTTAAATACAAATCGAAAATTGGTTTCCGGCGGTGCTGATTCAAGAATAGCTCTTGAACAACTGGTTTTCGATACTGCCGGTAAAACTAGAAGAAGATAATGAATCGTTCTTTTTTTAACGAACATATTGTAATTTAAACAATATACAGCTATTTTTAAATCCAGCCTGAATTAGTCAGGTTAAATCAGTGGTTGAGAAAAAATCGGCGGTATTTACATGTACCCTTGCCCAGAATGCAAAAAAAGTTTCGAACTTGACAACGTTCCTGAAAAGGATCAAGTTGTCTTCTGTCCTTATTGCAACAATGCCATTATTTTCGTTGATACTTTAAATATCTCCAAAGACAGCATTGTTGGAGGCTTCCGTATTATTGAAAAGATCGGGCAGGGCGGTATGGGAAGTGTATATTTGGCAGAACAAGTCTCCATGAAGCGTAAGGTAGCTTTAAAAATTCTTGATGAAAACATGATTCAGGATAAAGAAGCAATTGATCAGTTCATGAAAGAAGTTAAAACTACCGCACTGCTTGAACATCCAGCCATAGTAAAAGCCATTGATGCCGGAGTTGACCACGATACCTATTATTTTGCAATGAGTTACGTAGAAGGAACCGATCTGGAAACATTTCTGGATACCAAAGGACGCCTTACCGAGATTCGAGCATTAAAATATGCTATACGGATAGCTGAGGCGCTCAAATATGCTTGGGATAATCATCGGCTGTTGCATCGCGATATTAAACCCGGTAATATCATGGTTGACAGCGATGACGAACCATTTCTGCTTGATATGGGCATTGCACAGCACTTTTCGGAATCATTTGAAAAACAGGATCTGGTAGACGGCTCTCCTTATTATATGAGCCCGGAACAAACTTTTGCTGAACCCTTGAGTTGGTCATCTGACTTATACTCGCTGGGAGCCACCCTTTACCATCTGGTTGTAGGTGTTCCACCTTATGACGATGAAGTGATTGAAAAAATAGTGGAAATGCATTCAGCCTGTCCGTTTCCTGAACCAAAAGACAGGAATCCGCGAGTCGAATTATCACTGGCTACGATTGAATTAATGCGAAATATGATGGCAAAAGAACCGGAAAACCGCTTTGATTCCTGGAATGAATTTATATCCGTAGCAAAATCCATGCTGAAAGAACTTTCCTGTGGAAGGGAGCCCGAGCCAATAAAAGACAAAACAGAAGAAAATGAACGAAATAATAAAAAACTCACTCCATCAAATCCATGGATAACCGCAGCCACATTTATTTCAGTTTTTATAGCATTGGTATTAAGTATTATTTTTGTATTGAAAGGTGTGGCGGAACGTCGCGCTTCAAAGGACCTCTTTAAGGCTGAGAGATATATTCTATCAGATAATTACAGTCATGAAAAAGCGGTAGAAGTATATGGTAATGCTGTCGGTTCATGTTCAAGCCTGTTTGTTTCTCATATTAAATTTGAACGAGCCCAGAAAGGTTATCAGCAGGCTAAACAAAATCTAAAACAGGAACTGAGCAGACGAAGTAGTTTTAAAAAAGCAATTGAAGAAATAAATCATATTATACAGAACATTGATCAAAACTCTCCAGTCAATGCCATAAAACAGTGTGAAAAAGCCGGAAAAAAACTCATCAAGCTTTCTCCGCAACGCGAAACTGAATATGTAAAATATCAAAAAATTGGTAAGAAAATTCATATTCTAAAGCTTATAAACGAGAATAAACTAAAAAACAAATAACCGTTATTTCTCTATTTTATCCGTCATTCATGCTCAAAATACATAAATTTCATATCCGTTATTTATTTTTCTACTTATAGATATAAAAAAAATCTATTTTATCTAAAAATATTAAAATTTAGAATACCGAACCATTATCAATTGAATAAATTTTGCTGTCTTTAAAATAATCGTCATCGGGTTTTTCAGTGAATGTAAAGAAAGCCTGTCCAGCTTGATTGATTACTTTAAAGAATGAATTACGAGTTTTTTCATCTAATTCCCCTGTTACGTCATCCACAAGAACAACAATATTCTCTTTACTTGAATTACTGTCCGACGCCAGGATATTCACTTCCGCCATTTTCAAACAAAGCGAGATCAGTCGACACTGTCCAGTAGAAGCATAATTTCTCATAGTTTTACCATTCAGCAGTAATTCCAATTCATCCAGTTGAGGACCGAATCCGGTAAATCCCCTGAGCATATCTTTCTTCCGATCGGAATCAAACTTTTTAGTAATACTGGTAATGTCAACCGGAACATCGGTCCGATATTTAATTTCAAACACCGCTTTCCCATCATAAAAACCAGAAAGCAGCGAATTCATCTCCTCTGTAAGGATCTTCAAATAGTAGTCACGCTGCTGAATAATAAAGAGAGCCGATTCCGCCATCATCGGTTCATAGGCGGATATCATAGCGGAATTATTGTCATGTGCCTTTAAAACGGCATTTCTAGACTTAAGAGCCGTCATGTAAGTATGCAGAGCGGTCATATAACCCGGAACCATGATTGAAATAAGAATATCAATAAACCGACGGCGAAAGGTTGAATTACCGGTAACAATATTGATATCATCAGGAGAAAACGCTACTGTTCTAAGTTCACGGATAAACTCACTGGCTTTGGATACGGGATTTTGGTCTATCTTAAGCTTTCTGACCTGATAATAATCGATTTCAAGTTTCCTGTCCCATTTACCATTAAAAACCTCCATGCCGATATAAAAGCCTTTACTGCCTATTCTCCTGATGTCTTTCACATGAGTCGTCCTGAACGAACGCAGCATGGCAGTAAAAAAGATTGCCTCCAGCAAATTAGTTTTCCCCTGTCCGTTAGCACCAATAAACAGATTCAATCGCGAACCGAGTCCAAGGTCTAAATTACTGTAGTTACGGAAATCTTTTAAGTTTAAGTTTTTTATCATTTTTTATTCAACCGTATGTATACAAAAAAAGGCCATCTTCGACAAAAGTCTCACATGGCCTTAATGTTTTATAACATTTTCCGCTTCCGCAAGGAGCCTCAGCAACTGAAGTTTGAAGCGGTCTAAAACGCTGTCGGTCGTATAACTAACGGTTTCTCATCGGCATGATCACATAAAGGAAACCATCGCCGCTTTCAATCGCTACCGGACTAAAACTGTCATTGAGTCTCATAGTAATCTTATCGGCATCGGAATGTCTGAATGGATCAGCCAAAAATGCCGGATTAAAAGAAATATCAAGAACTTCTTCATTATAATCGATATCGATATAGTCGGCACCTTCACCAACATTATTACTTGCAGCCATGAATTTCAGTTTTCCTTCGCCGTATTCAAGCTTGATGAAAGCACTGTTATCAGCCAAAGCAATGGAAACCAATTCCAGTTTGGAAACGAATGTCTTAACCGGAATTTCAACCGCTTTGGTAAATCCTGATGGAATAACCTGACGGTAATTCGGATAATTTCCTTCGATCAGTTTAGTAAAGATTTCAACACTGCCGGTTTTAAAGCGAGCCTGTTTTTCACCGAGTTCAAGCGTAACTTCACCTTCTTTTTCAAGAACGCGTTTAAGTTCATTTGCGCTTTTCAACGGAATGATGGTATCACCTTCCTGACCGGTAAATTCATCCGGAACTCTTTCAACCAAGGCAAGACGTTTACCATCGGTAGCAACCGCGGTAAAAGTATTGTCCTTGACGGAACAGAGAATTCCGTGAAGTACTTTACGTGAATCATCCAGACTAACCGCATAGGAAATCTGATCGAGAATACGCAGAAAATCACTTTCCTTGAATTTGATATTCTTCAGCGGAGCAAAATCAACTGGTGACGGAAAATCATCATCGGGCAGACCAAGCAGTTTAAACTTGGCAGTACCGCAGACAATTTCAGTATGATGCTTTTCATCGCAATCGAGGGAAACCTCATCATCAATGAATTTTGACACCAGCATGCTGATCTTCTTTGCGGGAATTGTAGTTTTTCCTTCTCTTTCAACACTGGCTTCCAGTATAGTTGTAATTCTGATTTCCAGGTCGGTAGTGGTAAGGATAAGCTTGCCGTTAACGGCTTCGAACAGAACATTACCAAGCACCGGCAAGGTTGATTTGGAACCAATAATGTTGGTTACCTTCTGCAACGCTTTCTGGAGTTGGTCTTTCTTGACAGTTAGTTTCATTATATCCCGGCCCTTCTTTAGACATTGAACAATTATATTGCTTATCAAATTACCCTTATTTTGTCTGAATTTCAAATTATTTTTTTAAGCTTTTTCAAGATATTTTTTCTAACTGGATTCAAAGATAAATAGTATTTAATAAATTAATAAGTTTTAAAAATTATTTGTATTATTATAGTCTGTTAATTTGTTAATAATTCATTAAAATAAGCTCAAAAAACAGATTAAAGCACTGTTAGTAATTTGTTAGGGATTCTGTTGAAAACTCCGGGGTTATTAGTTATTATTGTTTATTCACAGAATTAATGTATGTTACACTGACAGCTTATTAACAGGTTATTTACTTTTTGGGTGAACTGAAAAAAATGAAAAAATATCTTGAAAAACTTGTATTGAAGCATCCGAAACTGGAAAAAATCAAAGAAAATATAACTGAAACTTTCAAAATTTTAAAGCAGGCTTATGAAAAAGACCATACGGTTTTTGTTTGCGGTAACGGCGGCAGTGCAGCTGACGCGGAGCATATCGTTGGCGAATTAATGAAAAGTTTTATTCTGCCACGGAAAATTGATTCTGCTTTTAACCGGCAACTAACAGAACTTTTCGGTGAAGAAGGCGCGTATATCGGTAGTCGGTTGCAAAAAGGTTTGAGAACAATATCATTAAATGGTCATCCGTCACTTTCCAGTGCTTATATAAATGATGTTGACGGTTCCATGGTATTTGCTCAGCAATTGTTTGTCATGGGAAGGGCTGGTGATGTTTTAATTGCTATATCAACCAGCGGAAATTCTGATAATGTAGTGAAATGTGTTCAGTTGGCCAAGGCCCGCGGAATTAAAACAGTAGTAATGTCCGGCTGCGGCGGCGGAAAATGCGGTAAGCTCGCGGATTGTCTGATCAACGTGCCGGAAGAAGAAACATATTTGATTCAGGAACTGCATCTGCCGATATACCATACATTGTGTCTGATGCTTGAGGATTACTTTTATGGGGAAAAATAAAGAAAAAGCTCCTTTGCGTCATGTGGCGATTATTATGGACGGCAACGGCAGATGGGCAGAACGTCATGGTTTACAACGTATAGAAGGCCACAGAAAAGGTGCCGACGCAGTAAAGAAAGCAATAGAGTCATGTAAAGAATTCGGGATTGAATATCTTACATTATATGCGTTCAGCACGGAAAATTGGAAACGTTCAAAAGCTGAAGTCGATGGATTAATGAATCTGTTAAAAGAGTTTATCGATTATAATATTGATACTCTTAATAAGGAAGGAATCCGGCTTCATGCTATCGGACGGCTTGATCAATTACCTGAACACAGTAAAAAAGCGCTTAACCGTGGAATTGAATCCACTGCGGGAAATACATCGGGCAATCTGGTGCTCGCGTTAAATTATGGCGGACGCAGTGAAATTACCGATGCCGCCAGAAAAATAGCGGAAGATGCGATTAATGGAAAAATTAATATTAAACAACTGGATGAAAAGCAGTTTGCGGAGTATCTTTATGCGCCGGACATTCCGGATCCGGATCTGATGATAAGGACCAGTGGTGAATTGAGGCTGAGCAATTTTCTGCTCTGGCAGCTGTCATACGCTGAGTTTTATATAACGGATACTTTATGGCCGGATTTTGATCGTGATGAAATGAAAAAAGCTGTGGACAGCTATTACGGACGTGAAAGACGTTTCGGAGGGAGAAATCAATAAGTGTTTTTGTCAAGAGTGGTAAGTTTTGTTGTATTATTGAGTATTTTTTTCGTCGGTATGCTGGTTGACGGTATTATCGGCAGAGCTGCATTTTTGACATTTGCGTTATTGCTGGCATTTGGCGGTGTCTGGGAATTCCTTAATATGGTAGAAAAAATCGGACGTCCGTCTTATAAGAAAACAGCCGGACTTATTGGAATGTTGACGGTTTTATATGCTTTTTTTATTGATAAAATAGGTTGTGAGATATTTGGAGTAATCACTATTTTGGTGGCAGCAGTCTGGTTTTCACTGCTATTCAGTAAAAATAGCAGTAAATTTCTGGAAAAGATTTTAAATACATTATGTGGATATATCATGGTCGTAGTTCCGTTGATTCCACTGGTGCTTATATATGATTATAATGAAAACACTGTTTCCGGACGGCTATTGCTGCTTTATATGATCCTGGTAACCAAATCAGGAGATACAGGAGCGTATTGTGTAGGAACACTGACTCATAAGCTGTTGGGGAATAATCATAAGATCATTCCGGCGATCAGTCCGAAGAAATCCTGGGAAGGAACTCTCGGTGGAATGGTGATTAGTACGGTTTTAAGTATTATATTATGGAAATATATGCTTAAGTTTGATGGTATTGTTATACCGGTAGCGGCAGGGATCATTATGTTTATCGGCGGTTTCTGCGGTGATTTGGTAGAATCGGTAGTAAAGAGAGTAACCGGAGTTAAAGATTCAAACGACATTATACCCGGTATGGGTGGCGTACTTGATGTGGTAGACAGTTTGATGCTGAATGCGCCGCTGTTTTTCTTTATCTTTTTGCCGTTAATTAAGTAGTAGATGTTTTAACCGGGGTTATCCGGGATAAACTATATAAATAATAGGAATCGGAAAAATGGAAAAGGAAATTCTGCGCCTGCTTGTAAAAAACGCGCGTATGTCCGTGGAGGAAATGGCTGAACGGTTAGGTACCGACGGCAAAACCGTAGCCGCGACAATTGAAAAACTTGAGAAGAATAACGTCGTCAAGGGTTATACCGCAGTAATAAACGACGAGGAACTCGAGGAACATCAGGTCCGAGCGATGATCGAGGTAAAAGTTACTCCCGATCGTGATCGTGGATTTGACAGTGTGGCGAAACGCATCAGCAAATTTCCGGAAGTTTCCAATGTATATCTGGTTTCAGGCGGATATGACCTCAGGGTTGAAGTTGTGGGCCAGAACCTGCAGTCCGTGGCGCTGTTTGTTTCCAGCAAGCTTTCCACGATCGACGGTGTAATATCCACAGTAACCCATTTCCTGCTTAAAAAATATAAACAAGCAGGCGTGATAATTCACAATGAGGAAGAAAATGAACGACTCAAAGTCAGTCCGTAACAGGATTGCGGATCATATAAAAGATATTCCGAAAAGCGGAATACGCGATTTTTTTGAACTTGTCAATACCATGGATAATGTTATATCCCTGGGAATTGGCGAACCGGATTTTGTAACTCCCTGGACCATTAGGGAAGCAGCTATTTATTCCATTGAAAAAGGTAAGACCAGTTATACTTCAAATCTGGGATTGCTATCGCTGAGAAAAGCTATTTGTAAATATCTGGCCTCCGATTATGGAGTTGAATATAATCCGGCGAATGAATGCATTATAACGGTTGGTGTCAGCGAAGCGCTTGATCTTATACTTCGTGCAGTGATCAATCCTGGAGATGAGGTTATCTATCACGAACCGTGTTACGTATCGTATCGTGCTGAAATAATGATGGCCAGAGGCGTACCGGTAGTAATTGAAACTCAGGAAAAAGATAATTTTTCGTTGGATCCAGACGAATTGGAAAAGAAAATAACAGATAAGACTAAGTTGCTTATTTTGAATTTTCCCTGTAATCCAACTGGCGCTACATTATCGCTTGAGCAAATGAAACGAATCGCTGAAATAGCGGTTAAACATAATATTCTGGTAATTACCGACGAAATTTATTCGGAATTAACTTATGAAAATCGACTGCCATCAATTGCTTCGCTGCCGGGAATGAAGGAACGAACTATTTTTCTGCATGGATTTTCTAAAGCGTTTGCTATGACTGGATTTCGTATAGGTTATGGATGTGGTCCAGCAGAATTGATTGATGCTATGATGAAGATTCATCAGTATTCAATGCTGTGTGCTCCGATTACGGCTCAGGTTGCTGCTGAAGAAGCACTGGCAAACGGCAAAAAAGATATGCTGGCAATGAAATCGGAATATATGCAGCGCAGGAATGTGATTGTTAACCGATTCAATGAAATAGGATTACCCTGTTTTAAACCGCGCGGATCATTCTATGTGTTTCCGCGGATTAGCGATACTGGCATGACTTCAATGGAATTTGCTACAAAATTGCTTGAAGAAAAGAAGGTGGCAGCGGTACCGGGAACGGCTTTCGGTGCCTGCGGAGAAGGATTTCTGCGATGTTCCTATGCTTCTTCAATGGAAAATATTATTGAAGCAGTTAACCGGATAAAAGACTTCATAAAAGAATAGTGATGCCGGAGAACGGGTTCAGCTGCATATATATATATAAATTAAAGCATACAAGGCTGGGAAACTTCTTCCAGCCTTTTTTCTGCGGCCGATTGTCAGATTTTTTTGGTCATTAACAATAAATTACCGGAATGATTGAGCATATGATGCTTGCTTACCGGCGCTTTACCCTTTGCCTCGAATCCCTGTTTTTCATACAGTTTTCGAGCTTCCTCATTTTCTTCAAAAACATGTAGACTTATCGAATCGTAACCTGACTTTTTAGCCAGCTCTCCGGCATGATCCAATAATTTTTTTCCAATACCTACTCCACGAAAATCAGGATAAACTGCTACTGCACTAATATAAAAACTATTCTTTTCAGAAAGAGTTTCGAATGGTTTCATAATATTAATTCGCTCTTTCGAAAGTTTTCCATCTTCTTTTATTTTGAATTCCTTGGCAGGATAGCTTAAAACCATTCCAGCTGGTTCTCCCTCAATTTCAGCTACTGTGGCGTTTTTCCAGCAGTAAGTGTCATTGTCGGTTTTGAACAGCTTTGTCATCATTTGCTGAGTCGTCTTTTCAGGCACAAGTCCTTGAAGTAACGCATCAAGCATCCCGTCTGAAGCGAGTGTTGTTAATTCGGCCAGAACCGGACCATCTACAGAGTCCGCCTGTCTAATTTTGACATTATTCATTACTCTTCCCCTCATTACAAATATGTCATTATTCATTAGATTATACGGGGTGAGTATAAAAATTTCAACATTAATTTATTAAATTGAAGGAATAACATATAAAAATTATATATTATCTTTCATATAACAGATGAAATGAGTATTGTTTTAAACTCTTTTATGAGTGGGAAATAATGGTATGTGTGGGAAGTAATAAGATTAGAAAAGATTCAGCCGGTATTCTTATTGTACCGGCTGAAAATATTTAATTATCTTATAAAGTTAGTCCAGGTAGTTTCTTCCCGTTCCGGGAAGGTTATTCCTGCTTTTTTTCCTGCTTCAATGCATTTCAAAAGCCACGCCATGTTATTTCCCAAAGTCCGCATGATTTGCAATCCTTCGAGATCCTGTTTTACCTCTTCAGGTGTGTTCCCATGAACCATGTTCCAATATTGAGAAGAGACAACTGGCATATTTCTGATGGTAAAATATTTATTTAGCTGGTCAAGAGTAGCGGTACTTCCACTTCTTCTACAGCTGGCAATTCCAGCTGCCGGTTTTCCGGCAAAACAGCCATTGTCCGCATAAAAAATTCTGTCCATAAATGATTTTATTGATCCGCTGGCAGATGCAAAATAAACCGGGGAACCAAAGATAAATCCATCCGCTTTTCTACTCAGTTCCAAAAACTCATTTACGAGATCATCGCGAAAACATTTACCGGTTTTTTTACAAACTTTACAATCAATACAACCGGCAATCGGTTTGTTGCCGATCCAGTAAATTTCGGTTTCAATTTCATTCTTATTTAGAGTTGCTTCAATTTCAGAAAGAGCTGTGTAAGTACAGCCTTTCTTTTTTGGACTTCCGTTAACTAATAATACTTTCACATCAATTTCCTCTTTAAATTTAAAAGGTATTATATCATTCTAATTACAGAGAATAATTATTCAAGAAAATAGAGGTATTATATTATAAAAAAATAAAACTATATAAAATAACGGATCTTTTTTGAGCTTAACTTTATAAAATAACGGTAAAATAACGGATGTTAGATTTATAAATAACGGATTTTTAAAATAGTAAACAGTAGCGGTAAAATAGTTGTCTTACTACTACTGTTTAAATAAAAATAATATAATTACACTACTTTCCAGGAATGGGTTTTTCCCATGCCGGAAATAGTAATAGTTTGACCTTTGTTTACCGGTCCAATGCCTTCCGGAGTTCCGGTATAAATTAGGTCGCCGGGACATAATGTCCAGACTTTAGACAATTCCATAATAAGGGTACTAATCGGGAAAATCATATTGCGTGTATTTCCATGTTGGCGAACTTCACCATCGATTTTACAATCGAATTCAATATCTTCAATATTGGTAGCAGCGGGATCATAGGCGGTAAATTCACCAATAGGAGCACTACTTTCGAATCCTTTACTGGTTTCCCAAGGCCAGGCTTTTGCAAGATGTTCTGCCTGAACATCACGCATGGTCAGGTCAAGACCCATGCCCAAACCGCCGATCATCGCTTCTGCTTCTTTCGGAGTTGTTGCCTTACCTTGTTTTCCAATTAGCACAACAACTTCAACTTCGTGATGTAACTCCTTTCCAAAATCAGGAAAGACAATATCATTTCCTTCCGGAAGCAAACATGTTGGGAACTTACTGAAAACGATAGGGCATTCAGGAATATCATCGTTTAATTCCTTGGCATGAGCCGCGTAATTACGTCCGATACAAAAGATTCTGCAAACTTCAACTGGTTTTCCGGAAAGATTAATATCCATGATTCGTCCCCATATTATTAAAAAAATTTAGACTCAAACGAAATGCATTTTTCCAGGTAGGGACGGTTCTCCGTAACCGTCAGTTATTTTGTGCCCAAGCACAAAATCCCGGGAGACGGCGCGCTGCGGAGAGCGCGCCCTACCAAAATTCGATCATTTCGCAAGACTCTTTTAAAAAAATTACAATAACAGAAAATATTGCAAAAAGAATCCAATATCAAGTATGAAAACAGTATATCATTGATTTTATGCCAGATGATCCGTAGCAATATGCCAGTGTTTTAGGTCTTCATAGATTTTTACGTCAACCAGATCTCCAGCGCTATCAATCAAAGCGGCGCATTCCGGACTAAGATCAATTAGATGCAGTCTTTTGCCCAAACGGGTATAACGTTCTGCCAGTGACTTAATTGCCTCAATGGCTGAATGGTCATGTACACGGGCATAATGAAAATCAATGATAACATCATCCGGATCCTGCGACGGCTCAAACAGTTCCAGGAAATTTCTGGCGGAACCAAAAAACAAGGCCCCTCTTAAGCGATAGACTTTTGAGCCTTTCTGGTCGACTTCGGAATGAAATTGTATTTGACTGCCTTTTTTCCAGGCGAAGATGAGGGCGGAAACAATAACCCCTGTAATTACAGCAACAGCCAGGTCGGCAAAGACGGTAATGGTTGAAACCAGAACAATTACAAATGCGTCGGACATTGGTATTTTCTTCATAATATGAAAGCTTGACCACTCGAATGTGCCTATCACGACCATGAACATCACCCCAACCAGTGCTGCTACCGGAATAGCTTGAATAAAGGAAGAACCTATTACCACAAAACTGATCAACGCGATGGCCGCGGTTATTCCGGATAAACGGGTTCGTCCGCCTGATTTGATGTTGATCATGCTTTGTCCGATCATGGCACAGCCGCCCATGGCTCCGAAAAAGCCGCAAATAAGGTTGGCGGTACCCTGTCCCAGACATTCCCGGTTGCCGCGTCCGCGGGTTTCTGTAAGCTCATCGACCAAAGTCAGTGTCAACAGTGATTCGATAAGACCTACTGCCGCGGCAAGCACAGAATAAGGCAGAATGATTTTTAGAGTTTCTAAAGTAAAAGGAACCATTGGGATGTGAAATTGAGGTAGTCCTGCCTTAAGGGAAGTTGTCGTTGGATCAAGCATTTTAACAAAATCCATGACGTTACGGCAATGGTAAATATGCCAGTGATTCAATCCGAAAGCGATAAGCATTACTACGATAATAGCAGTAAGCGATGCGGGAATAGCTTTTGTAAGTTTAGGCAGTAAATAACAAATTGCCATAGTCAAACAGACCAATCCAAGCATTACCCATAAATCAAGACCGGAAATCCATTGTGCGTCAGTTCCGGCACCGGTTTTAAACTGTCCGAGCTGCGCAAGAAAAATAACAATAGCCAGCCCATTTACAAATCCAATCATTACCGGATGCGGAATAAGGCGGACAAATTTTCCCAGCCGGAATATTCCCGCGAATATCTGTATTATTCCCATTAATACTACGGCCGCGAACAGATATTCCACGCCATGTTTTATCACCAGTGAAGCCAGAACTACCGCAACGGCGCCCGTCGCGCCTGAAATCATACCTGGTCTGCCGCCCAGAACAGAGGTAACCAGTCCGACTATAAATGCGGCGTAAAGCCCCATCATTGGAGAAATGTGACATACAAATGCGAAAGCGATCGCTTCTGGAACCAGTGCGAGCGCTACTGTCAATCCCGAAAGTAAATCACCTCTTAATGCATTAAACTTAATTTTTTTCATAGAAAACATCTTAATAAAACCACTCCATCGTATTGATAACAAAAAATCCTGAATCACATTGTGTGGTTCAGGAATAACAACAATAAAAAAGGCTTAGCCGGGACAAAATCGCGGCTAAGCTTGTATATATACAACTGCTATGATACTTATTTTTTTATTTGCGAGCGTTTTAAATAACATCAAAAGAGATACTTGTCCAGTAAAAACACCAAAAAAAGCAGCATAAAGCATCAACAAACTTTGAAGTCGGTCCCGGAATCTTATATTGATACGTATTTGTGTTCAAAAATAACAAAATTGGAATAATAAAATGCTTAAGTTATATTGATATGAAAAAGTTTTTGGGAAAAATTTATTTAAAGGATATCTTGTTGTTTTTGAGCACAAAAAGCATAATTTTGTATTTTATAATATAAAATAGCTTTATAATGTGAAATATTTTTAAATTTCCTATTGCAATTTAACTTTTGATATTATATAATCTCTATATATTATTTTAAGTTTTTATATAACTTGAACCAAAACAGTTGGGAGAAAACAATGCAAAGACGATTCACACTCATCGAACTCCTTGTCGTGATAGCTATTATTGCGATACTAGCCGCAATGCTGCTACCGGCATTAAACAAAGCCAGGGACAAAGCAAAAGCAATAAGTTGCGCATCCAATCTAAAACAGATCGGTGCGACACAGTTTTTTTATTCCAATGATATGAATGGGATGTATTATCCTGTTTATTATACGGGTCCAACCGATAATGGTTCCGGCATGGCACCAACCAAAGCGGCTTTTTGGATCAGTCAGCTGGCACCATATCTCTGTAAGAATCTGGATCAGAGCGTGAGTCTGACGGACTGGTCAAATATTGGAACTCTAAAATGTCCGGCTTCCGTTGTGAATCCGAATATTTCATATGGAATGAACTGGAAGGCCGGCAGAATTATAAATAATGCAGGAAACAGTGATTATGTAGGGTTATTGTCAAAAGTGTGGAAACCGTCTTCTACTATTATGTTTGGAGATGCTAACGCCGGACAGACAAATTCTCTTATGAACTGGGAAATGTACGCCTGGAATTCAAGCAGTCCGGACCGCTTGTTCAATCTGACACGGCATGGCCAGGGGAAAAATACGGTATATACCAGTTCCGGGTATACGGGAAGAGGTAATTTTTCATTTGTTGATGGACATGTAGAATATATTACTCCTTACAAAGAAAACTGGAAATCATATACGCGGGAACAATGGGCCTTTAAAAATAATCAATGGTGGTAAATATAGAATCATCCCATAAAAAGAGATACTCAATTCTTCTGTGCAATATAAAAAATGAAAGGATTTTATTGAAACATGCCCTCTAGCCATAAAATATTATTTTTGTTACTGTTTACTTTTTGTTGTTATGCGAAAGCGGAACCGTTTAATTTTGGAGGAAAATGGCAAAAAGTAAATAATACGGCGGGCAAAAATTATAAAGTAGAATTCGGTCATTCTCTTGATAAAAACAGCGAGATCAGTTTCGGATTCGGATTTACCGATTCTCCAAAAACAAAAAACAATCTTGCTATTTTCATCGTTTATGGTGTTTTGGAACTGAGAGTCAGCTCCAGCAAAGCATATTTATATAACAAACCTCTCGGGACAAAATTTGATATTTGCAAAATTCAAAAAGGAAAACCATTTCTATTTAATTTTTACCTTGATAAAGCCAATAAAACAATAACCGGTGTTTCGGTTAACGGTGCAAGGCTGGAAAAGTTTTCTCCAATCCCATGGTTGAAAAGAAGCATAGGAAATAAACTGGTTGTCTGGGCAACGACTCCATCTGACCTGGATTTTTATGTTTTGTCGCCGGTAAACGATAAATATCAATTCATCAATGAGGCGAATGTTCCCTGGCGCAAAAATCCAGCACCAGCCGTTGTGGAAGATAAATCTCTCAAGGGAGTATTTGTATCAAAAAATAAAACTTCCCATGATATCGATATTCAACTGGATCCAAAACGATTAAAAACGAAACAGTTTCCTGTTCATTTTTACTGCACTGCCGAACAGTGGCGGAAAGTATACGAACTAATCGAAAACGATCCGAAAGCAAAACAGTTCTGGCAGGGTCAGGTTAGCTATGCCAACAAAGCCCTCCAGAGTGGAGGAATTGGCTTCAGAGTTACCAATCCGGATACCTATGTTTATAAATTATGGGGAGGTTTGAGGATTCTTGGCATTGTTCATATGCTTTCCGGTAATCGGGAAGTCGGAGAACTTTTGAAAGAAATACTGCTTGATACCGCAAAGCGTCCCATGACTTTCTGGATGCATGTTTCTCTGCGGAAAAACTACAATCCAAATTTTCCTGTCGGGGCGCTTGAATGCGGAAATCTGGTGCTTGCTTTTGCGCAGGCTTATCACTGGAACAGAGAATTGTTTACAGAGCAGGAATCCAAAATTATACTTGACGCCATTCGTTACAAGGGGGTATATCCGGCGATGCGGTGGCTCGACGCGAATTCAGGCAGAAACAACTGGCTGGCGGTAATGGCTTCAGGTGCTCTTGCCGGATCTAAAATACTGAATGAGCCGGAATGGGTGAAATATGCTGCTCAAAGGCTCAAATACTGGACTTCTCTCGTTGAAGATGACGGCAGTTATTCTGAACCAATGTCGTATCTGAATTATGGCGTAGAAAGTTTTATCCGCGGGGCCATGGTATTCGGAGACAAACGTTCTCTGGATATTGTGAAAGATACCAGTATGCGGGGAACATTAAAATATATTACTTATAATTATATTAAAGCGGCAGCCCCTGTTTATTCCAAAAACAGCTATATGGTTAATTTTGGAGATGGAGACTTCCCGGGCTCGCCGGATATTACCATGACCTTATATCTTACTTATGCCTTTGATAATGGTCTTGGCGTTTGGTTGATCAATAAATACAACGCGAATACTCCGTACAATCTTTTTACCATTATGCTGAAACTCATGTATGGAAACAAAAAAATTACGGAACAGTCACCGGAACAGTTAAAACTGCCTCAGGCGATCTTTTTTGACAGTGGTTTGGGGTTTATCCGTTCAAACTGGAATAATTCAAATAAAACCGTTTTTGTTTTACGCAGCGGAGATGGCGGAAAGGTTTCATATTCACATCACAATAATAACAGAAACGCTATTATGTTGTTTAAAAACGGTAAATATGTTATAAGCGAATCCGGGCGAACTTCGTATCGAAGTCCTCTGCATCGCTCCTGGGACAGACAAACCATATCCAGCAACACTATCACCGTAAATAACGAGAATCAGCTCAGTAAAACTCCGGCCAAAATGCTGAAGGCCGCGGAAAATGCCGATTTTTGCTACTTATCCAGTGACGCGGAAAAATGCTACAAACAATTAAGCAAAGCACATCGTCGGGTAATTTATATTAAAGATCTCGACAGCTTTATTGTTCGTGATGATTTAAACTCAAAGGCGAAACTCGAAAATATTAACTGGAAACTTTTCTTCAACAATTTTGACCATAAAACCATTGTTAAAGAATTGTCGAAAGACAGTCTTCTGGTGCAACGTTCAAAAGCCACGATCAAGGTATGTGTCCAACCTTCCGCCCAGGCAAAATATAATTTAGGAGAAGGATGGCTTCATACAGGATATTGCTACAGTCCTAACGATCCGAATGAAGGGAAAAAGGGAAGTTCCATATCCTGGACCTGCAGCAGCGACATGGACGAAAAGTTATACTTTAATTCGTTCATAGGAAATCAGAATTGTAAAATCAAATTTGCGGCGAATGAGATAATGATTACAAACAACTCCATTTGCTACAAAATAGAATTTACTGATACTGACGCAAAAATAACGAAGTTAAAAAACGGCAATACTGTTTTCCGGACTTTGATCAATGACAAGTCTGGGATTAAAAAACTTTAGAAAAAGAACTTCCTGTTAGTAAGGCGTCACTTATTTCGGAAGATTAAATGTGACTGTTGTGCTTGGTGCATTTGCTGGTAGGGCTCGCTCTCCGAGCGTGCCGTTTCCCAGAATTTTGTGTTCAGACACAAAATTGCGTACAGTTGCGGAGAACCGTCCCTACCCATGCATGCATTTCTGCCGCAGTGGCATTTGAACTTACAAAAAAACTGAGCCAGTATTTGCCAGGAGATTTTCCTGGGTTCTACCATAATTGAATATTCAAAATTACTTTACGGATTATAGAAATTTGTATCTTAGAAGATTTTAAGTATAATGTATATAAAATATTCGTTTTTGCTTTAAAACCGTATGAATTGGGGTGATGAATGATTAAGGAACCTGTTGCTGTTATTATGGTTCTTATGGGGATTCTGGTCTGTGGCTTCTGGTTGGAAAAGCGCTACAGCTGGGCCGCGAAAATAGGAGGCTCTTCTTTAATCATCCTGATGGGAATTCTGCTTTCAAACTGTGGATTGATCACAACAGAATCGCCCGTTTATTCCGCAATCTATGGTCCGGTCACCTCCCTGGCAATCATATGGCTGCTTTTTGCCATTGATTTCAAACAGTTAAAAACAGTCGGGCCCAACATGCTGATGGCATTCTTAATAGCCGTGGTGGGAACGGTAACAGGAATCGTTACCGCGTTTTTTTTACTGCGTTCGTTTTTTCCTCCGGAAGAATTCTGGAAACTTTGTGGATGCGAAACGGGTTCTTATATCGGCGGCAACGTGAATTTGACCGCTCTGGCAAGGCAATTTAAGCTTGAACATTCCGTTTCTACCGCTATTATTGCGGCAGACAACATCGTAACAACTTTGTGGATGGGAGCAACATTAATTTTGCCGGTTTTCCTGGCTTCATTTTATCCTGTTCGGGTGAAAAATACTGGAGATTCCACACAAATGGATTCTCCGACCCAAAAGCATGAGTTCAGTATTACAGATTTCGGTTATATGATTTTTATTGGTTTTGTAATCATTTTCCTGGCTCAGTTGATACAGAAACTGATCCCTTTCATTCCTGAAATAATAATTCTTTCTACGCTGGCACTGATTATTGGCCATATGAAATGGATAAAGAAAATATCCGGAACGTTTCAGATGGGCATGCTGGCTCTAAATCTGGTTTTGGCGGTAATGGGAATCAGCGCGAAAATATCGGAAGTCGTTAAAGTTGGACCACAGGTTTTTTATTTCACTTCATGCGTAGTGCTTGTTCACGGTATTTTGATTTTTTCTATTGGAAAACTTATGAAGATCGATATTGAAACACTCGCGGTCGCCTCCCAGGCCGCTATTGGTGGCCCGTCTACAGCGCTGGCGCTGGCAACCAGCAAGAAATGGAAGGATCTGATTCTGCCCGGTACGCTTGTGGGGCTTTTGGGGTATGCCGTCGGAAATTATTTGGGCGTTTTAATTGCGTATGCCGCGAAATATTTTCTCCATTTATAACTTTTGCAATTATCTTTTTAACGCTTCAGCCATTAATACTGTGTACTACTATCTATAAACTTCTTGTTTTTTTTAGAAAGATTTTCACAATGCAACATTCATAAACGCTTAACTATTAATTCAGTAAGGTGTTAATCTAACGGCTTCAATTTTAATCAGCGCGAAGCCCTTCCTGGTAGGGGCGATTTTCGATGAAAACGCCCGTCGCAACAGCGACAGTAGGATCGTTTTAAATTTTCATGTATAAACTGCCGTGCTGATGCACGGTGTGCCGGTTTTATCAAAACAGGCACTACTTTGCTCCCGCATTTTTTACATTCTTAATTCCTTTGGTTGTGGCTTTGCTACGCTAGGATACTCAAGATCATCTACGTTTTTTTGCATCTGTGCAACTCGAGTTCCTCTTTTTCCCGGAATAAAGTTGATAATATTTGTAGAGAATATTAAAATAAATAATGCGTGCTCGTTTTATAACGTATCCACATAAAATTAACTTAAAGGAGATTTTATAGTATGAATATTCCATTCATGAATAAAATTATTACAACCGGAGCAGTTGCGATTTTTATGCTGTTTATGGTCGGCACCGTCTCGGCGCAAACATTCCAGGTAAAAGATGGAGCGTGGCCATGGAAAGACCGGGTAAATCGCTGGAAACTGGCCGATGTACCAAAAGAATTAATCTCGGATACAGAGATTCCTCAACAGTCCTGTGGGAGTCGTGCGATTGTATTTCCGGAAGGCCTTAAAGATGCTGTTATAGGTATAAAATCCGATGAGGCGCAAAAACTCATTAACTCGCTGAAGCTTCCTTTGCGTAAGACAAATTTGCATATAACTGTAATGTCAGCCAACGGCAAATCAAAATTGCCTTATTCCATATTTGTCTATCCAAATCCTCCGAAAAAGCTTAATGGCAGAGGCAGAATCAGCGCCGGTATGCTTCTGTTAAAGCTGTCTGCCGACGGCATCCAAAGCACTCCCTGTGCTAATGCGGTTCCTTCTATTACGGCACCGCCTAAATCTCTTGCGGAACGTTCTAAATTTCATCTCTATCTGCTTGTAGGGCAGTCAAACATGGCAGGACGTGGTAAAGTAGAAGCTGTTGATCTGTCCATAAATCCTCGTGTTTTAACCCTCAATAAGGAAGGTCGCTGGGTTGTTGCCGTTGATCCCATTCACTCAGACAAGGCGGCTGCCGGAGTAGGACCGGGAAAATCTTTTGGCATAGAAATGGCCAAAAAAAATCCTGATGTAGTAATTGGATTAATTCCCTGTGCCGTTGGCGGTACGTCCGTATCACAGTGGCAGAAAGGAGCGCCTTCGACCGGACGCTGGGGAAGACTATATGACAACGCGATTCGACGTGCTAAGATTGCTATGCATGACGGTGTCCTGAAAGGTATTCTGTGGCATCAGGGAGAGTCTGATGCTAAAGCGGGCGGGATTGCCGCTTATCAGAAGAAAATAACCGCACTGGTGGCTAATTTCCGTAAAGATTTGAATGCTCCCGATGTACCGTTTGTCGCGGGAATGATCGGAGTCTGGAACCCTAAAAATAATGATCCCCGTCAGGCATTCAATGATAATCTGGCTAATCTGCCCAAATGGATCCCCAAATCTGCTGTTGTTAGTTCAGAAGGCTTGAATCACAGGGGAGATCATCTTCATTTCAGCAGTGCGGCACAGAGAACCCTTGGTCAGCGCTATGCAAAGGCGCTGGAAGGGGTTAAGTAAAGAAAAAGCTGCGAAGCAGTTTCGAGGCTCAGAGCATAGTGCGAAAATTATGTGATAGATAAATCTTATCAAAAAGAGAGCGTGGATTTTCACGCTCTCTTTTTTTGATTCTTTTTGCTTTGCAACGATATCGAAACAAAAAAAGGTAATGATTACTGCGGAATATTTACTCAACAGGAGAGGATATTCCCAGGTTACGACGGTATTCAAGAGGGCTGTATGAGGTTTTCTGCTTAAATACCCTGGAAAAATAATAAGGGTCGTCAAATCCGACTTCGGCCGCAATCTGAAAGATTTTTTTATCCGTTTCCAGCAGCATTCGACAACTATCTGAAATTCTTCGTTCGAGGATATAAGCACGGGGAGATATTCCAAATATTTCGTTCCAGCGTCTGAAAAAAGTACGTTCAGAAAGACCAGCTCTGGCAATCAGTTTCTTAAAATCAATGTTATCGGAGAAATGAAAATTGATATATGTCGCGATATCCATAATTTGTTTGCTGTACTCTGCCGATTTAACATTTCTTTTGCTGTCAGCGATGATAAATTCAGAAATAAGCTGCGCGCAGACCAGGTCCAGCCGATCGACATTTCCCTGGTCCATGATGTTATGGGACAAATAAAAAATTTCTTCAATCGCTTTTTTGAGATGCGAATTAATTTGTATCGGCATTAAAATGGTTTCTAATCTATCGACAAAATATTCAAAGTAGCCCAGAGATTCTCTATTGTAAGTGAAAAAGAGCTTTTCACATGGAGCAGAATTTATTTGACGGCAGATCCATCCAGGCTGAATACAACTGAATGTAGGAATCCGGGCATTATAAATGTTCCCGTTCATTTTGTAGCTGGCTTCCTTAAAAGGGGCATCCAGAATAATACCAAAATTAAGCGAAGTCCGCATCCATGCCTTGGAGGTGTCTCTGTCATTTTTCGAATATGCCACCAACTGCAATGGCGGAGCAATTTTACAAAAGCGTTTTTGATTGTCTACATAAATTGTAAAATCTTCCATCTTTTCCTCTCTAATTAACATAAATATCATAATATATACTGGCAGAAAAATCCATTATTTTGTCTAAAAAGTCCATTCATAAATAAGATTTTTAATGTTAAAATAATATTGTTGGAAACGTAATTGGCAAAGGTATTAATGCGATAGCAGGAGTAAATTATAGATAAAATCAGTTTGTTTTAAAATAAAAAAGGGTAGAAAGAAAAATGGAAAAGCAGAGAAATTTCACACTCATAGAATTGCTGGTTGTCGTGGCAATCATTGCTATTCTGGCTAGTTTACTGCTGCCGGCATTGGGCAGGGCACGGGATACCGCCAAAAGGATTTCCGAATTGAATGACCGAAAACAACTCGGAATGATAACAATAATGTATGCGAATGATAACCAGGAATACCTACCGCCAAGGGGACAGGAATATCCGCATCGCGTTATTAGTTCCACTGATTCCTATAATGACTTAAACAATCTTCTTTTAAAGGCTTATATTGGAAATAATGTAGCGAAAGCAAGAGCGCAGCTGTTCTTTTGTCACAGCTCATTGGAAACGATGTATAATCCTCAAAGAAATGAGTACAACTATAATCCTTCCGGCGGAGCCAAGGGATTATATGCCTCTTTGATTTATTATAAACAACCCTGGCCGAATGCTGATATGAACGAAACAGGTGCTTGGAAGGTAGATCGTTTTGATATTTCATCTCTAAGAAAAGCCAAACGCAGTTATCCCATGTGGGGATGTCAGTTTATTTATAAAAGAAATAACGCAATCTGGCTGGGACACGATGCTCCGGGTTCGGCAGCGCCGCCAAAAGGATCGAATATTTTCTATATTGACGGTTCGGCAAGATGGGTGGATAAACGCGACACTGCATTTTTCTATTACCACTATAATGGCTTGTTTTATTATGCTCCTGTAGAAAATGGCGCAATCACTGGAGCCGATCGTATGTTCCCTGGCTTCTGATCAATACAACGGTCAAGTTTCACTCAATGGTTTTTATAGCCCGGATACACTCCGGGCATTTTTTTATACTACGAAGGGCCTAGCGCGGCAAAGCCACAACCAAAGGAATTAAGAATTAAAAAAATGCGGGAGCAAAGTAGTGCCTGTTTTGATAAAACCGGCACACCGTGCATCAGCACGGCAGTTTATACATGAAAATTTAAAAGGATCATACTGCCGCTGTTGCGGCGGGCGTTTTCATCGAAAATCGCCCCTACCAGGAAGGACTTCGTGCTGATTAAAATTGAAGCCGTTAGATTAACACCTTGCTGAATTAATAGTTAAGCGTTTATGAATGTTGCATTGTGAAAATCTTTCTAAAAAAACAAGAAGTTTATAGATAGTAGTACGAAGGTTGGAAAAAATATCTTCGTAGTTGACCGCTCTCCAGTTGTATTTAATATTTCCATTTGTTTTCACAAACGACTGATGCTAATATAAGTAAAAATATTAGGTTGAATTTTTTCAACAGTAAAATGTATAGCTAAGAAGGAAAATAACTATGGAAAAAATAAAATTATTAATTATTATCGGAGTGACTGTTTGTATAACCTTAATTGCATTTATAACATATTCATATATACACGAATATCAAAAGAAAAATCAGTTTATCATTAAAAAGGATATTGATCTTTTTTTTAAAGCTCTTCCTGAAATTAAAAAATCTGCTAATAGTGGGCACTATAAAGAAAGTATTAGTAAGATTGAAAGCTATATACAACAACATCAGCCAGCTAGTCTATTCCCTTACGTATTATTAATAAAATATAAATATGAATCCAAGGATTATTGGGGCGCGGCAATGCTTGGAGAAGAAACGATCACAGCATTAGGACTTGAAAGTATAAATCAAATACCAAGAAATAATATTTCTATAGAGGATTATTTCAAATATTTAATGTTTTCAATTGATGCCTATAAAAAACTAGGATTTGCTAAAGAATCAACAATAATGCAAAAGAGGTTAGAAGAAACTATTATAAGAGTCGGCTGGACACAAGAAAATATAGAAAAAGTGAAAAAATTTTCTAAAGTTTACGTTGAAAAAGAACAAGCTCCACGAAAGGACAAAGGACTATTTGGAGATGATTATTAATAGATCAGTAATATACTGCTTGTTTCTGCTTGGAATATTTTTGTCCAGTAATTCCATTGCTCAAAACAAAGATTTGCAAAATGAGAAGGTTCCATCTACTTCGGAATTAATGTCATTCCTCGGAAAAACACTCAATGCGCAACAATTAGAGAAGTTGATCAAAAAATATGATATGAAAGAAGTCGCAGGGAAATCCATTGTCTTTTTTGTCAGAGTAAACGCACAGCTTTTTCCTAGGTGATGTGTATTTAATACGACAAATGTGCATTTACTTTTTCAATTGACCAAAATATCTCTTTTTGAGGAGGGGAATGATCTTTTTCTCTATAGAAGGGAAATTATTTTGTCTAATCGACAGAATAACAAGCAGAATTCATCGTTAATAAAAGATAGTCAAAAGATCTTCATATATTGAACTTGAAAAGCAGTCTGGAAAAGAGTATCTTTATAATACTTTTCTAATGAATTGCGCGGGCGTAGCAAAACGGTTATGCTCTGGCTTCCCAAGCCAGCCACGCCGGTTCGACTCCGGTCGCCCGCTCCATAATTCCTTTATAGGAAGAAGCTTATGCTTTTCTATTCTCATCAACAATACTATACAATTTTTCAAAAAACTGAGATTATTCTATCGAAACAATCAAATCGAGCCATATTCGACATTTAAATTGACATATTCCCCAAGGAACTGCTCGGTACCATTTTTTAACTCTAAATTACCAATATAGTACCTTTTAGAGAGAAGATAAAAAAATATTGCTTTAATATTGACTTTTTACAACTGTTGAAATATAATAACAATAGCATTTGTTCATATTTGTACATATAAAGGAAAATAAGCATGGCTGACAAGCAAATTACAGGGAATACGCTTCCTGGATACCATCAGATTCGACGTTATGTCTTTTCACTGATTGCCACAGCCGTGCCGGGAGAAGAAGTTGTTCCTCTGACAACCGAACGGGAATTGTGTGAGTTATTCGGAATGTCACGCGGGACTGTCCGCAAAGCACTCCAGCTTCTGACGGATGAGGGATTGCTGGTAAGACGTCAGCACTATGGTACGTTTATCAGTCCCCAGGTAATACGTCGGTCCCTGCATATGCCGATGATAGGAATAATTATTGGCGACGGAAACAATTCTTATCATGACAACCAGGCACAAGCTTTGCTTTCCGGCCTGTACCAGGAACTCAGTCTGCACCAGTACCTGCTTCATCAAATCCAGTTTTTCGGCAACCCGCAACAGACCATAGAAGCTGAGCTGCGCGGAAAAATCGCGGGAATCATCTGGATATGGCTGACTGATGACCGTCTGGATGTAGTTGATACGATCGAAAAAAATGAAATTCCACTGATTCATCTCATTCCTAAAATTAAGCCTGGCTACGGTACTAACATTTCTCTTGACCTTGAAACTTACGGTTATGAATTGGCATGCAGGTTACTTAAAAAAGGGCACTCTTCCGATTTGCTGTTTGTGGATACAAACGACGAGAACATATCCTGTTCGAAAAGGAAAGGCATTGAACGCGCATTTGTCGAATCCGGCATAAGATGGGACCGGAATAATTATATAAACGGAAGATATGAACTGATATTCAATGAGGTAGAACAAAGGCTGAACTCGGGTAACTACCGCGTTGTAAACGCTACCGGATCATTTCTGCCATTCAAAGAAAATTATCCGGACATAAAATTTGTTATACCAGAGGTTTCATTAAGCCTGTGCAGTGCAGATGATGATTATCCATGCGTGGCAATCCCCTCTCATGACATAGGAATCCTGGCGGCAAAAATAATGCATAACCACCTGACCCACCCCAGTGGAAATCATTTATGCAATCACAAGATACCACTACCGTTTTACAATAACCAACAATAAAGGAGAAAGAACAAACCATGAAAAACAAACAACTTTTCACGCTCATCGAGCTTCTGGTCGTGATTGCTATCATAGCAATACTAGCCTCCATGTTGCTCCCCGCGCTGAACAGAGCCAGAGATACGGCCAAAAGTATTAGTTGTAAAAACAATATGAAGCAGCTTGGACTGACCTATCAAGTGTACTCCGGTGATTTTAAAGGATACGTTGTTCCGGCATCTTACAGCGGTCCATACTGGACAAGTATATTCGTCATTGACAAATATCTCTCTAAGAAAGTATTGATGTGCCCGTCAAGGCAACGCCTGATAGGCAACAGATGGTATGATAAATTCTGGAAAAACCCGACATATGATCTGACCAATCCCGACAGCAGCAACTGGACCATGTGTGATTACGGTATTAACCTCTACTTCGCAACATCGTATTTAGGAAGTCCCTTAAAAGCGCTGAAGATCAATGCCTTCAGAATGCCTTCGCAAACTATAGGTTTTACCGATTCGGCCCGGCAATCCCGAACCGCAGAAATGATGGACCCGCTTGGTTATCTGTTTGTAAATTCCTATTACAGCGATCCCGGCGCAGGCCCGATCATGTGGGCCGCACATATGGGAGGACATGAAGCCAACTGCGTATTTGTTGACGGTCATGTAAGCTCCGGAAGAAGCAGCCTGAAAGGAGAGTATGCCTCGAAAGCCATGTATAACTCGATCGGCAGCATCTTCTATCGCTATTATGGACTCAGTCCGGAAAGTAACTGGCATCGTCATGACGGTCAGTCAAAACCGGGAGAATGATCAGAATGAAAAAATTTGTATTTTATATTCGGTTATCTATACTCTTGTTTTCTATCAGTGTTTCGGCCTCCGATTATTTACTAGAAAACAGTTGCAAGTTGTTATTCTATCCGACTGAGGGGGTAATATCAAGCCGACAGGGTACGGTACAGCTGACGATTACACCTCATTGCGATATCGCGACAATGCGTAACGGCTGGCCGTTCGCATTCGGAGTCAATGTTGAAGAAAACCGTGGAAGGTCCAGAACCGCCCTCGGCATTCTACGAACTCCGGGACTTGATGAATGGGACGGGTTGTCTGCTGTGGCCAGAGGAAACGGAGATCAGCGTTTTGGATTGGTCGATATGAAATGTCCGGTAAAAGCCGGACAGAAAGTAAATCTAGCCCTGACATGGGGGCCGGCGGGATTGTTTCTATATGTTGACGGCAGGTGCATCGGCAGATCGCAATTTGAGAAAGAACTACTGCCGCTGGCATCAGTTTTTCATGTCGGGCGCATGGCCCCATTCTATGTTCGCCGCATCGCTGTCAGTGCGACTCAACTTTCAAAGGGAGCCCTGAATTTCAATTCAGATAAAGACTTTGTTGCAGACAAAGACTGTACGCTGCTGGCAAACAAGCTTTCAGAACCGCAGTTTTTCCCGGCTCCGTCCTTCAGGGATTTGGTTTCCCTTGCTCCTTTCGACCTGACATATAACAGGATTTTTTATGCCGGAGAAAAACTTGAATTCGCTTTTATGACCAATAATTTTACCAGTAAAGCAATTAATGTCACGGCAAAATTGAGCTTTACACCAATCAAAGGCAAAAAGGAACAGTACACCAGAACAATCAGGCTTACCCCGAAAACAGTGCAGAAAAAAATAACGCTTGATTTTCCTCCCCATAAACCAGGGCTGTATACGATTGAAATCTCATCGGTCCAGACAAAGAAATGGATGTTCAGGGTGTCCGTCCTGCCGAAACTTGCCGGACCGGAAGGCAGGCTCCGGAATTACCTTGGAGCAGCCAACAATCGTATGCCGGAATTATTCAAGCGCATAAACCTGCACTGGGTACGTTTCTGGGGTTCTCCTGAACTGAACTGGTTCCAGCTTGAACCAATGAAGAATCGTTGGGATTTTGCGACTGCTGACCGGGTTGTCAACGCTTATCTTAAAAATGACGTTAATATTCTGGCTGTGCTTGGATATCCACCGTTATGGGCGGCAAAGCCGCCGCCGCGTGGAGAACAATATAAAAAATACAAGTTCCACTACAACCGTCCCGGGCGCTGGCAGCCCGGCAATTTGAAAGAATGGGAAAATTATATAAAGAAAACAGCGAAACATTTTAAAGGTCGGATTCACTGCTATGAAATATACAATGAAGTGGATTTTAAGCCTCCTGGCATTGCGGCCAGTTTTTCCGGTACGACAGAAGACTATTTCAAATTGTTAAAGTCCTCGTCGCAGATGATTCGTAAAACGGATTCGAAGAATAAAATCCTTATTTCGGGATTCAGCATGATCCCCGGCGTATGTGATACTGACATGCCCGAAGACCTGTTGAAAATGGGAGCGGCGAATTACATCGATATCTGGAACCTTCACGCCTACAGGGCACTGGTGAATGTCCCGGAAATGAAAAAAATGATAAAGAGTCGAAAACCGGGAACCCCTCTCTGGCAGACCGAACAGATGTGGCATATCATGAAAGATAAGAGTAAAATACGCTATCTTACCGTTGCCATTAACTTCTGGTTTCTTGAACAGGGGTTCGAAAGATATATGACGTTCGGCTGGAATGAATTTCTGTCTGACGTCCACAACATGTCTCCTCAGGACCCGTTACATGTTTTCGCGGTCAATCAGCAGTTCATCACCAAGTGCGAAACTTATGTCGGAAAACATCCGCAGCTACCGGAATCGGATTTTGATGTAAGGCATGTTTTGCATCGAAAAGACGGAAAATATCTGACCGCCGTCGGCAGTGGTACAGGCAGTTACCTTATCGGCTTCACGAACCCTGAGACCGAGATATATGATCTACTTGGACGTAAAATCAAAGCGGTACAAAATAAGGTCGAAACAAACCATGGTATTCTTTACTTTATCACTGACAAGAAACTTAATATCAATCTTATCGAATGCCTTGATGAAGCACAATTGCTCACCAATACCGGTTTTGAAGACCTCGGCGGCGATGCCATGGGCGGAATTGAAAACTGTGTTCCCTCTGGATGGGTACTGCGTCTCCAGTATGACCCGAAAGCCGCGATAAAGATTAATCCGAAAACTCCGTACAAAGGCAAATATGCCGTAAATCTGACAACTTCGGGAAAAGGCAGAGTGTATATGTTTAATTTACTCAAGCTGTCTTCTCCGGGAACCTATCACATAAGCGCGAATTTCCGTAATATATCAGGAAAAGCCAGGCCGTATATCTGCGCATTCGATACAACAGCCGGCACCAGATATCTGGTCAGGAAAAATTTCCCGACACCTCCCGGAAACAGCTACAAAAAATACAACCTGGACATTAACTTGAAGAAAGTTCCAGGCGATAAGCTGGCAGTTATATTCGGAGTTGACGGCGGAGCCGGGACCATCAGTTGCGATGAAGTTGAAATGAAAAAAATGGAGACACCCGCGTTCCCTGCCACGGAGGCGGTTCCGGTTACGCTGAAAGGAACGCCGCTGAACAAAAAACTGCATACGGAAAAAGGAGTCCAGATGGATGTTTCAAGCTTGGCTTCTTTAAACGGAAAACGTCAATATGCCGGAGTTCCATTCGAGATTACCCAAAGCGGTATACTGGTTGCCGACAAATCCTGGAATCTGCCGGAAAGCGTAGATATCCCGGTTCCGGCTGGCAGATATTCCGAAATACACGGACTGACAGGAGCAATGTATGTGAGCGGTAAAAAGGGAACAGAACTGGCAACACTCACGCTTTTTTATTCCGGCGGTCAAACGGCAAAAATACCGGTTCGCAATATGGTTGAAACCCGTGACTGGTATGTTGGCAAAGATACGACGCCGGTTCCCGATCCGGTTGCAAAAATCAAACAGAATGATTTGTCCCACAGATACCTGTATCATACTAAATTCAGCAACCCTTTTCCTGAAAAGGTACTGAGAAAAATAAAACTAAGCAGTTCGGCAAAAGGAATAATCCTTTTTGCCGGAATAACACTACGCAAAACAATGGGACCTGTTAAGAAATGAATGACTGGGCACGTGAGCTGTCGTCGGAACTATTAAAGGATAATTCCGAGCTTGACTTTAAAATAAAAAATAACATCGAACTCCATCGAAAAGGTCTCGGCAGAATAAGTCTGCATGATTCCGCAGGCAACCCGGTTCCGGCAGCTTCAATCGTACTTAGGCAGAAAAGTCATGAATACAAATTCGGCTGTAACATTTTCATGTTGGAACAATTTCCGGATGAAGAACGTAATCGGGCATATGAAAAGCGATTCAGTGACCTGTTCAATCATGCCGTCGCTCCTTTTTACTGGTGTGATCTTGAACCGGAGCCCGGAAACGAACGCTTTGACAGAAACAGTAAACCTATATACCGCAGGCCACCTCCGGATATGATTTGTGATTTCTGTGAAAAGAATGACATATCAGTAAAAGGACATCCATTGGCATGGTATAAGTTCCTGCCGAAGTGGCTTCCCGATGACAAACGGAAAGTCCGTGACCTGTGGGAAAGACGTTTCGCCCGCATCTCCGAGCATTATTCCAATAGAATTCGCGACTGGGATGTTTACAACGAAGCGCAAACCTATAATCCCGATATTCTTCCGGACAATTCAGTTGAGCTGGCTTTTGAGCTGGCGGAAAAATACTTTCCCGGCTGCAAGCTTAACTATAATGACGATAATATGTGGTTTCGGTTTTCCCGGGAAAATACGCCGCCGTATCTGCTGGTGGAAAAGTTACTGAGTAAAGGTTTGAAAGTCAGCGGTATGGGGCTTCAGTTCCATATGTTCGACTGGCTGCTAAGAGATGGTATGTTTCAGCAGTTTATGAATGCAGAAAGACTTTATCAGATACTGGATCAGTTCAGTTTGTTAAAACTGCCGGTCAATATGTCGGAGGTCAGCATCATTAGCCGGCGGGAACTCGGAGACGGAGACCGTTTTCAGGAACTTGTAGCGGAGAAGCTCTACAGACTCTGGTTCAGCCATCCGGCAACGGACGGTATCATCTGGTGGAATATGGTGGACGGAACCGGAGCCAATGCACCGCTTGGTTCGGAAGACGGGGAAAATTCATTACGTGCCGGGCTGGTCAATTGTGATATGACTCCAAAACCTGCTTATAATGCAATCCAAAATCTTATTAAAGAGAAATGGTGGACACATCATGTCGAAATTGATTATGTTGACCGGGGAGACAACCGCTTTCATGGTTTCTATGGTGATTACGACGTTGAAATAAAAAGAGATGGAGAAAAATACTCGAAAAAAATAAAGCTGTCTAAATTTTCTAAAAATGACTTTCTGATTAAATTAACATAGTTCTGCTATAACTGTCACCTTAGGCTTACGCATAACAGACTCCCTGTATTCTCATAACCGGGAAGTCTGTTCATTTTATCCTGTTTTTATTTATTGACCGCACGACTAATGCTGTTCACTTAAGAAATTGGTCATGCTAATATTGTTGAATTTTTAGTCATTGAATAGTGAAAACAACTTTTGTTCGGCGGATTTTCAGAAAAAATGATAAGTCTACATGTAAAAATATAGTATTTGAGCTTTAAATGAATGGTATTAATCCGTACGACGGACGGCGTTAATATCTTAAAACTCCAGTTGCAGAAGCGGGGAAAACATATAATTTTTCGGTTTTAATACCCCGCTCCTCTGGGTCGCTTCTCCTGTAACAAATTGTTTTGTCAAGCTTTTAGCCAAAGCGTTTCTGATACCTCGTGGTAGTTCATTTTTACTTTTTTCCGTTTTTTTTACTTATGGGGGTATCATTATTCGTAAGGCTCATTATAATAACGCTTTTATATGAAAGGACCTGATTTTTTCAGGGAGAGCAGTATTTCTTTACAACAATTCATGGAATTTATCCGGACCCGAATTATACGGGTTGAAAACAGCAGACTTTTTGACGGGTTGCGTCGTCGGGGGCAAATATTCCGGCCAAGCGGGACAATCGTTTCTATTTCTTTTTTAATTACTTCATAAATAGTTTTCCAACTTTAATAGCAATACTGGAAAACAATATTTTTTTCTAACAGGCTGGTTTAATTATGAATGACATTTTCAGCAGACGCTATCAGCATCGTTCTCCTTTTATTCAGTTTCTGATGATGTTCAGAAACTATAAGGCGAAAACAGCTGTTTCCATGACGTTTTTCGTCATAAAGATCATCCCGGTATGGCTGACGCCAATCATTATCTCAAATGTGATCAATGAACTCACCGCTGGCGGACCGGAAACAATTCACCGGATGCTGGTACAATTCATGATCGGAGCAATATTTATCGTACAGAACGTATTTACCCACGTAATGTATGTGCGCTATTTCAGTCAGATTACCCGCTCAGTCGAAAAGGATCTGCGAATGGCCCTCTGCTATCGCCTGCAGCAGCTTACAATCGCCTACCATACCGATAACAAACTCGGCGTACTCCAGACCAAAGTTCTTCGTGATGTCGAAAATATTGAAATGCTGTCAAAAATGCTGATGGACAATATTCCAAACCTGATATTCTCTTTGGGCTCAGCGGTAATAGTTACCTTAATGCGCGCTCCGCAGTTTGTTATTTTTTACATCGCCATTATTCCAATCGCGGTTATTGTATTCCGATCAGTCAAAGGACGCATGGTACGCTACAACGCCGAATTCCGCACCAATGTGGAACAGATGTCCGGCAAGGTCATCGAAATGCTTAAGTTGATCACCATTACCCGAGCGCATAATCAGGAGAACGACGAGCTGGAACGGGTGAATCACAAGCTCGACAAAGTCAAAACTTCCGGGCTGAAACTTGATATGATCAACGGAATTTTCGGTTCGATCAACTGGGTAATCTTCACTTTCTTCAACCTTCTGACCCTGACCGCCGCGGCAATTGCCAGCTACAAGGAAATTATTCCGCTCAAGGTGGGCGACGTAATTCTACTGACGACTTATTTCAACGTAATTACCGGATCGGTCATGCAGATTCTGAACATCCTGCCGAATCTTACCAAAGGACTTGAATCGGTCAAATCCATCGGAGAGATTCTCAAGAGTCCGCAATACGAACAATTCGGCAGAAAACCGCGCATCATGGGAGTCAACGGAGAATTCCGGTTTGACAATGTGGTATTTACCTATCCCGGCACGGATTCTCCTGCGATAAAAAATCTTTCTTTACGTGTTGCCCCCGGCGAAACGGTAGCGTTTGTCGGCCCGTCCGGTTCCGGAAAATCAACCATCATGCAGTTGGTGATTGGTTTCACCAAACCTGACACCGGCAATATCTTCCTTGATGGCCACAATCTGCATGATATCGACCTGAAATCCTACCGTCGTTTTCTGTCGGTAGTAAGCCAGGAAACCGTGCTGTTCGACGGTACCATAAAGGATAACATTACTTACGGCCGTGACATTCCAGAGTCCAAAATTCAACAGGCCATCGCCGACTCCAATCTTGAAGCGTTTCTGGAAGATCAGCCCGATGGCATTAATACCCAGGTGAAGGAAAACGGCTCCCGTTTGTCCGGCGGACAACGCCAACGCCTGGCAATTGCCCGCGCCCTGATCCGTAATCCCAAGGTACTGGTGCTGGACGAAGCCACTTCCGCGCTTGACGTTGAATCCGAAGCCGCGATTCAGGACGCACTGAACCGCTTGATCCAGGGCAGAACAACCTTTGTGGTTGCCCACCGCTTGTCGACAATCCGCAATGCCGACCGTATTTTCGTGCTGGACAAAGGCGAAATCGTCGAGTCAGGCAACCATCAGGAACTTCTCGACCAGAAAGGCGTCTACTACAAAATGCATCGTATCCAGAACGGTGAAGTTGACTGATTATTAAGGGAACCTATTTGGGGGATTCCCTTATATTTTATGCAGTTTTGTATTCGGTGCTACCTGTAACCTGTCGGTTTCGAATAATGATAAGAAGCATACCATACAGAGGAACTTTCCTGATATCGGCATATATACTGGACTTGCTTATAATTTGGCAAACCGGCAGTAACCATATCAACTTCCACTCCTCGAACACTATCGACATGTCCATCAAAAAGCAGAATCACCGCTTTTTTGTCATGGGCAAAGGTCCTACTGAGTCCGGAAATGGAATTATAAAAAGTTGAATCATTCCATGTGTTGCTGGGATATTGAAAATCGTATATTGATTCAAATGGTCGTCCTGAAGCCCAGTTTCTAAAGTAATCCGTAATTAGTACGGATTTGGCTGGTTGTTTTATCTGGGGCTCTTTCAACAGAGACGCATCATCAGTAGGACTGTCTCCAACCATTCCACAGCTTACCCGGTCCTTTACATTTCCCGGAATTACATCTTTGGGACAACTGAAAACTGCACGATTTTTGATATATCCCCCAAAGTAAATATGCTGATACCATGCGGATGCAATATTTCCGGATTGTGACGGTGCAAAAGGACACCACCATTTCGCTTCATTTTTATTCGGCATCGTGTATGAGTTATTGTCATTTACATACATGGCAATGCCAAGACCGATTTGTTTTTTATTTGAAATGCATGATATCTCATATGCTTTATTTCTTGCTTTGCTCAATGCGGGCAGCAGCATGGAAGCAAGAATTGCTATGATTGCAATCACAACGAGGAGTTCGATGAGTGTGAATTTCTTTGTCTTCATTTTCTTTCCTAATCTATTTTTCTACAATATAAACCGGTTCCCGACCAATTGTTATTGATTTATTATCCTCTTTTGTTTGATTTATTCTTTCTCCTATAAAATTATATATTTCTATTTTATTATTGCCAGTATATGAAAATTTTTTCTGAGCTCTTGCGCTGAAGTTTTTCAGCCAAAGGACCAATGTGTTATCAAATCTGGCTCCTTCAAAACCATCCGGGAGGTTTACTTTGCTTACTTTTTTGCCTCTCAGCATCCTGACCATATTTGAGTATGCCAAAGAGGACAGCAGAATCCGGTTGCCATATCGTGAATATAATTGTCCCGGGCCTTTAAAATGATGCTTTATGTAACATTGTACTCCATGGACTCTGTATGCAATAAATTTCTTGGCCAGCTCTGCGGCATACCCATATTCTGTAATTGCCCGGGAATCCCCTTCCGTTACCCATATTGGCTTCTTTATATTCATCTCCCGCATTATCGCCATAGCGTCAAAAAGCGTAGTATCGTCTCTCTGGCGAACGCCGACTCCCGCTCCGGTCGCGCGTCCTCTTTCTCCTTTACCGGACATTGCGCTGTTTGCTCTGCTGTACGAGTGGATCGCTACCGCATTGAGCCTTTGGGCTTGTGTCTTCAGAATTTTTTCAAGATATTTTTCATCAATCATTCTGCTCATCGTCAAACCAGCATTCATAATAAAAAAGTTTGGACTTACCCGTTTGAATTCCTCATATACCGCTTGATACACCTCACAATAATCTTCGCAGGTGCTGAACCAGTAACCATACCAGTCAACTTCATTGCCGGCCTCAATATAGCGAACGCCTGCGGCATGGAGCATTTTTGCCAGATGAGAGGAAAATGTTCTGAATGCGGTCATATTTGCGGGCTTTACCCGGTTGTCTTTAGCGAACCTTAACAGTTTATTGTAGGAAAACCAGGGAACTCTTCTTTTTAACTCTTCTTCTCCCGGAATAATAGACTTTGAAGCATATTGTGCCGGTACTTTAATTGTAAATTGCGCCAGAATTTCAATATCATGTTCTTTTAACAGCTTCAGGGCCTGAGGAAGAGTTTCATGGTCATATTCTCCTTTTAAATTTTCCTTCCAGAATACGCCCATCCGCAAAATCCCCACACCAACATGATTCATAAGGTCAACTGCTTGTATTTTCTCCTGATCCGTTTTGTAGTACCAGGTAGCAAAATGCGGAGCATGCATACCAAAGAAAATGCGATCCGTTTCTGATTTTGCCCATCGCTTATTGCCTTCATCAAAAGCAATACGATGCACCAGATAATGCCGTTTGCCTTCTCCACTGATGATGATCTCATATAAACCCGTTTCTCCCTTGAATATCCCAAAATCATAAATTTTTTCTTCCCCCGGCTTGAGTTCCATCATATAGGCTTTCTTTTGCTTTAAAACCTTATCCGGCTTCAGTATATTATTTATAGTGCAGGTAATTCTGCTTTTTGCATTTGAGTCGCTATTGTTTTTTATCTTGATTTTGAGTGGTGCCGTTTCCCCCGGCTTGAAGAACGGCCAGATTTTATTATCAGGCAGTATTAATTCAGAAGCGACATCCTGAGTTTTTATAAGACGGAAATTCCTGATTTTATAATGAACGGTGTGGACACTTCCCAAATAAATTTTATTATCTTTGATTTTGGCCGGGGTCTTAAATTTTATGATTTTTCTATACCAGCAGTCATATTTCATCGGACTGTATTTAAACATCTCTCCGCCGGCACAAAAAATCAACGCGGCATATGTTCCAGCATTCACACATTTTAATTCAAACAACGCAAGATATGTTTGATTTGGTTCTACCGTAATACCGGAAACAATTTTTCCTTTGTGAAAACCTTCCCCATTTTCAATATCAATATCTGCTCTTGTTGTTTCTGTCAGAAAAACCATGACCAAGAACAACATAATTGGATGTATTAGCAATTGTTTCATATCTGTTCCGTTGTTATATTTTCGAGACACCGGCAGGAAGCAATGTCATTAAAGTTTATAGTGTTTTAACTGAATTACGTTCTATGATAAAGGGTTCTTCTATGTAACGTGAAATTGCCTCCGTTTCCTTATTATTATTTTCAATACCACTAATAATCATATCGCATATTGCATTTGTATATGAATCGAGATTAAAGCTCGCAGTAGTCAGAGTTGGAGTCGTATACTGGGCAATTTTAAAGTCACTCATACCAATCAGTGAAACGTCTTCCGGAACAGAAAAACCATGTTTATGCAGAATCTTCATAACACACGCGGCAGTAATATCATTATGACAGCAAAACGCAGTCGGGCGATTTTTGCTGTGCATAAGAGCAATAAATTCTTCTTCATTGATCTTATCAATTTTGGGAATGTTGATGTTCCATTCCTCTACGACGGGCAAACCATGCTCATGAATAGCATCCATATAACCGGAATGACGTGTTTTGGTCTCAAGCAGTAATTTGAATTCCGGCCTCATTTCTACCAGCCCAATTTTTTTATGCCCTTTTTTCACAAGATAATCGCAGGACAGACGGGCGGCAGCATAGCTGTTAATCTTCACATTATCAAGCGGCATATTTTCGATTACATCATAGGCGACAACATGTTTAAAATTTTCAAGCTGTCTGGCGATTAACTTATATTCTTCCATAAATCCCAAGGGCCCAATAACCAAAGCGTCAACATTCATTTGCGACAGGTATTCCAGCCCGCTGCCGATACTTTTTGAATCCGGCAGGCAGGAATAAATATTGGAATTATAATTGTGCTTGCGTAAATTGACCTGCAGCCTTTCCAGGATTTCGCAATACCACGGATCACTAAGAGGGCATTTTAATAATATTCCTATTACACGGGTTTTTCCCTTGGACAATGCCCGAGCCTGAAGATTCGGCCGATAGTTAAGTTCCAAGGCTATTTTCCGGATTCGCTCCTTCGTCGCCTGATTTACACGACAGTTTTTTTTGTTGTTTAGTACCATCGACACACTGGCGGTACTAGTTTTTGCCATATAAGCAATATCTTTCAATGTAGTGGGCATTATCTTCTCTTTATTGTCAATATTACGAACTATTGGTAAAGCGATTAACCAAGTTAATTATATAACAATAAATCCACATAGTCAATAGTTTTTTCATATATATTATTATTTTAATTATATATTTGGTAAAACGCATAACCAAATAAAGGAAGATGCCGTTGAAGGCAACGGTAAAATCGTCAAGTCCGGCAGTTGTAAAGAACTGTTGTCTCGCTATAGAACTCGCAGAGAATGTAATAAATTTAAATTTATTTCACAAACAGCAGTTGACAAGTTGATGTAATATATTTATATTTATTACACAAGCTTATTGCAGCGAAGGAAGTTTTACAATGAATATTTATGAGATTGCCAATATCGCAGATGTTAGTACGGCAACTGTTTCAAGATACATTAACGGAAACAGTAAAGTGTCGCCACAAACAGCGGCCAAAATAAAGCAATCAATGGATAAATTAGGATATAAACCCAAGATTCGTCGTCCCGGGAGAAAGACTCAAGATCGAATAGGGATAAAAACAGGGATAATTTTATTTCTATCCATAGGAAAAATAGAGTCCTATAAAATGATTAGTTATTTGTCCGCATATCCTATGTTGCTTATGGGACTGCAAAAAACGTTATTTGAACAAGATATGTCAATAATGTTTGCCCATACCAGTGGGCGGGATGAAGATATACCAGAGATGCTGGATCAAAAATTTTGCGATGGAGTTATTGTTTTTGGCCGGGAATTTCAGTTAGGAAAGCGAATTCTGAAAAAGTTAAGATGCATGCCGACGGTATGGAGTGGAGGCCATGCATTTGATGAGCGCCTGATTAATTTTGATCAGGTAATCTATAATAATATACATGTTGGCAAAATCGCGGCAAAATACTTTATAGAAAAACACCACAAAAAAGTTGTTTTTTTTCAGCGGCAAAGAACCAATGGCGTTTTTTGTGAACGCAGTCAAAGCTTTAAAGAATATTGTGAGAAGCACAAAGTCGATATAAATGTAATAATATGTTCAGACGATAACAGTTCCTGTTTTTCCAGGTCTGCCAAAGAAGCGGCGGATATTTTCCTCTCCAATTACAAAAATGCAACAGGGGCATTTTTCCAGTCTGATGACTTTATGCTGGGCGTTTGCACGAGGTTGCAGATCAGCGGTTTTGATATCAATAAACTTGATATAGTCGGTTGTAACAATGAAAGAGAATTTCTTGAACACTTTGACTCTGTTCCTGCTTCTGTTGATATCTGCCTGGAAAAACTTGGCGTTATCTCCGCACAAAGAATTCTGGAACGAATTAGGTCAAAAAATCAACTTGAAGCAGAAGTAATCGAGATGGAACCAAAACTTGTAAAACAATGATCAATAATATATGATATGGAGAATTTATTATGTTAAAAAGATTCACACTCATAGAACTCCTTGTTGTTATAGCTATTATAGCTATTCTTGCGGCAATGCTTTTGCCCGCCTTAAATTCTGCCCGAGACAGAGCAAAATCTATATCCTGTGTAAATAACCAAAAGCAACTTGGGCTGGCAGTACAATCGTATTTAGGCAGCTATAATGACTACTTTCCTGCATTACGTGAAGGTCCAACATCCTCCAGTCCATTATGGAATGCGGTCATGTTAAGAGAAAAATTCACAACCGCACAGGTTCTTTTCTGCCCGTCCAAAACAACAGGGGAGTATAATGTTACGCGAGTGAACAGCGTTATAAGCAGCGGCAGCTGGTCCAGCTCTGTATTTAATTATATTAGTTACGGCACAAATTATCGCTTTATTACAGGCGGCAGTGGTATTGGAGAAGGAAACTATGAATCAGCAAAAATAAGCCGACTCAAAAATCCCTCTGAAATCGTTTTTGCGGCGGATACATTCTGCGGAGCTTTACCCAAAGAGGGCTATGCATATTTAATGAGTTATCATCCGTCGGGTGGAATGACCGGATATAGCGGCTATCTTGATGCCAGACATACGAAATCCTTTAATGTATTATGGTGCGACGGTCATGTGACTACAGAAAAAGTGAAGAGTACGCAACTTCCATATGACGGTAAATTTCAAAATGGATACTCTCAGCAAAGTTCTTCAGGCCTGAGTCTTTGGGACAGGAAATAAGCACAAAAATAAAAGGATATCATGTTATGCTGAAGTATTTGAATTATTTGACCGTGCTTCTTTTCACCGCAAATATTGGCTTTGCTGAAAAAGCAGATGACGTCAGAAAATGGCAGTTTCAGTCAGGGGATGGATGTAGTGTTGTTATAGAAAATGGTAGCCTTATTCTGGAAGATAGTTCCATAAAGGCAAGTGCGGCAGCATTCAGTAAATCAGTCAAAACGGAAAAAGTTGCGGCTTATGCAGTTGCATTTGACTACTATGTAAGATCCAGCAATAAAAAATCTCCGATCGGAGGCATTTTCATAAAATGTTATGACAACTCCGGAAAAATAATTAAACAGACATCTGCTTATCATCTCTATAATACAGAGCAATATAAGCAGAAAACTCTTATATGTAAACTTTCTCCCGAAACAACAAAACTGAATGTTATAGTCAGGACGTATCTTTCTGCAACAGGAAAGATCTACTTAAAAAATCTTAAATTCCAAAAGCTGAATGACGTAAAAGCAATTCAGGATTTATCAGAAAAGACGGTTAAGATTTCGCAACGTATGTTTCCAGAACCATGTGAGGACCAGATCAAACTGTTAGCAAAATCTCTGAACGATTCTCCGTTTCAAGTATCTCCTCCAGTGTCAGATCGTCAGTACTGGAATCATGCCGCAAAGATAATCCCGGAGACAGATAAGTTGATTGAAAAGGCAGAAAATATGACAAAAGCTCCTTTTCCTGAATTAAATGACGAACTCTATCTGGAATATTTCAGAAAAGGCACCAGAAGCTATAGAGAATCATTCCATGCGAGAACTAAAATATTGCAGACTCTGGTTTTGGCCGAATGTTTTGAAGGGAAAGGCCGTTTCCTAAAAAAAATAGAAACATATCTAGATGCGATATTAAGGGAAAGGACCTGGGTTCTTCCAGCCCATGATAAAGGAGGAGTCAATTTTAAAGGAACCGAAATTACCGTAGATTTGGGCGCCGCAGCCCGAGCAAGCCTGGTTACCGCAATAAGAACTGTTCTTGCTTCGAAACTGAGTAGCCAGATAAACGATAAAATTGTTACTGAAGTATATCGCAGAGTTCTTCTCCCATATCTAAAACGCATAAAAAGCGGAGACAAGTCGGGTGGCTTTTTCTGGATAACGGCCAATTTCAATTGGAATGCATTTTGTTCATCAAATATTGCATATTGCGCTGCCAGCCTGCCGGATATAAAAAATCTCAAAAATTACATTATTGCCGCGGCATTGAACAGCAGCAAATATTTTCTGGCGGGTTTTCCGGAAGACGGCTATTGCAGCGAAGGGATTGGCTATTGGAGCTATGGTTTTGGAAACTACTTGTTAATGGCAGAGGTTCTTTTTCGTTACTCTAAAGGAAAAATTAATCTTTTCGAGCGCAAGGATGTAAAAACGATCGCTGGCTTTGGAAGAAATATGGAACTGCACGACAATGTATATCCAGCCTTTTCCGATTGTCCGCTGGAAATAAAAATAAAGCCTTTTGTACTGTCTGTCATATCCAGCCGGATTAGACGTGTCCCATTGCCACAGAAAGATTTATTTCGAGGAACCTTGCCACAAATTCTATGCTCATTAAGCTTTTTTATAGACAGTAAAAAAGAAAAAAAAGAAATAGATGCATTACCGTTGCTCTCCTGGTTTAAAACCTCTGGTGTCCTGATTGTAAGGGATATAGACAATCGTTTCAGCCTGGCGGTCAAAGCCGGTCATAATAATGAATACCATAACCATAATGATATTGGCAGCTATGTATTACTATCGCAAGATATGCTGGTTAATTGTGACCCTGGCCTGGAAGTATACACGAACAGAACGTTCAGCAAGCACCGATATGAAAGCAATTTGTTAAATTCATGGGGACATGCGGTCCCGATTGTTGCGGATAAAATGCAGGGTACAGGAAAAAGGTTTAAGGGAAAGATATTGTCCTATACTTCGACCAATGATGCTGATACCATAATCATCGATTTAAAAACGGCATATCAAGTTGCAGCCCTTGAAGTTCTGCAAAGAAAAATTGTTTTCGATCGCAAGAAAAAAACGGTCAGCATTTGCGACAAGGTAAATTTTTCATCACCACAAAAATTTGGAACGGCATTAGTGACTTATGAAAGTTTTGACATCGTTGGAAAAGATAAAATTATTATGAAAAAGAATGACAGAAGTATAGATGTCAATATTTCCGCCACAGGTGGAACCACTCATCTAGAAAGTGAAGTGATCAATGAAAATCCGGCATATTTAAACAAAAGACCTTCTCGCATAGGAATTAACTTTACAGCTCCCGTCAAAGAAGCAATTATCACTGTAACATACCATCTATAAATCATACCACAGAACATAAGGGGTTCCTGAGATTGGGAACCCTCAATACAAACCACGAGGATTATATTAAGAATGCTGTCAGTCTATGATTATGCCGTTATCGTATTTTATTTTATTTTTGTGATGTCTCTGGGATTTGTATTCAAGAGATTTAACAAGGGAGCAAAAGACTATTTTGCGGGGGGCCAAAGAATGTGCTGGTGGCTGTTGGGCGGTAGTTTATTTATCTCGAATTTCAGCTGCTGGACATTTACCGGAGCCGCGGGGATAGCATACAAATACGGTATCTTGATTATGTATGTATACGTCATGGATGTAATCGGGTACATTATTGGATATGTCTTTTTTGCAACCCGTCTGCGACAGATGAGACTGATTACAGCCATAGATGGTGTTCGTCGCCGTTTTGGCAAGGTAAGTGAACAGTTCTTTAACTGGTTGAATATCATCAGTGCTCCTTTGACCGGTGGAGTCTGGCTTTTTGGGCTGGCTGTTATTCTTACATCAATTTTCACAAACAATACAGATCTGAAATCTATACCTTCCCAGGAAAAAATTAATGCTATCTTTTCAACGATAGATAATTTGAATTTAAGTAGACTGGAAAAATCGAAAAAGGCAAATACTGATAAGGATATAAAGATTATAGACACACTGAAAAAGGAATTTCTAAAAGAAAAAAAACTCAACCATGAGAAATGGGTTTCTCTGTTGAAATCTGTAGTCTCATTAGAAGAATATTTTCCGGAAATAAAGGTTGCTTCTAACTCTAAAGGTTATGCCGCTGATCTTAATGAAATTGTAATAAAACAAAAAAATCTTGCCTGTAGAAGAAACTGGATTATTATCCTGACAGGAATTACAGTTTTGATTATGGCAATGTTGGGCGGAAACTGGGCTGTGGCAGCCAGTGATTTCATACAATTGATGTTATTAATGACTATTACGGTAGCAACCGCACTCCTGGCTTTGTATAAAATTGGTGGCATCGAAGCTTTTTATCATCAGTTACCGAATAATTTCTTTCAAGTGTTTTATCCGTTAGGCTCTATAAAATATGACTGGTTATTTCTTATCTCAATGATTTTGGGTTCCATCTTGTTGCGCAACAATATTATAACGGCATCCAAATATATTGCGGCAAAGGATTCAGAACATGCTAGAAAATCAACATTGATTCCGCTTATCGGTTATGCATTGTTTCCATTGCTGTGGTTTATTCCTGTATGGGCCGCTCCAACCTTGGTTCCGACTCTGATGAATGACTATAAAGGGGTACTAAGTCATCCTGAAGAAATGTCATACATTGTAACCGCGATGAAGATTTTACCGCAAGGACTGCTTGGCCTGCTGGTTGTTGGACTTTTTGCTGCCACAATGTCAAGTATGGATAGTGCGTTTAATAAAAATGCCGGATACATTGTTTGTAACTTCTACCGTGATATTTTGCGCCCTCAGGCATCAGATAAAGAGCTTTATCTGGCAGGACAGATTGCCACAGCACTTTCAGGCGTATGTGTAATTGGAGTTGCCTGGCTTCTGGCAAATGTCGGAAAAATATCCATATTCGATTCATATCTTTATTTCGGAGCTTATTTGGGCAGCGGCGCAGCAGTTGCCTTTCTGCTTGGAATGTTCGTCAAAAAAACGCCTCCGTGGATTGCCTGGGGAACAGCTTTGTTTTCTATGATACTTTCATTTCTATTATTTGCAGTTCTTCGCTGGGATTCCACTGCAGAAATAATCCGCCCAGTCATAAAAGGAACATTTCTTTCCGAAATATATGAATATATTCTGACCAATCCGTTTTTTATGACTAATATGATCGTAACTCCAATATGTATTGTTATATTCTTTCTTTCAAGGTATGCCTTCAAATTAGAAAAGGACTCAAAATATATTGCTGAAGTAAATCAATTGTTCAGGGATATGAGAACTCCTGTGGATTTTGACAAAGAAATCGGAGCGGAAAACGACAACAGCAGCCAACAGGCAAAAACTCTTGGCATATTATCGATCATATACGGTGCATTTATTTTACTGCTGGTATTTGTTCCGAATCCTCCGGAAGGTAGACTTGCGGTGCTAGGTTGCGCAATCGTTATGCTGGGAATAGGATTTTTCCTCTGGTTGAAGGGCAAAGCCTCAAGCAGAAAGGTTAAGGACTATATCAATTCGTAATAATTGAGTATAACTATTCCCTGCTTAATAATCCCAAAGATCAGGCGAAGACGATTAATACCTCAAATTATTAAATACGGGCGGAGAACTTCTGACATCCGGCAGTAGCCCTCAAAAGTCAAATGGGTACCGTCCGGTCTGGCAAATTCCGCAGCAAGCTGTCCGGTTTTATCCTTCATGGCGGAATGATAGTCGACAAATCCGGCAACATTGGCTTCGGCCCAGCGCTTGATTTCCGCATTATCCTTCACTATTTTGTCCTGAAAACGGAATCGATCCCAGGCATCGGGCTCACGCAACGGCAGAATACTGCACAGCCAGAGCTTTATGCCGTGTTCTTTTATCATCGACGCTAGAGCCTCGATACGGGCAGTCAGTTCTTCGTCTTCAATGCCGTTGATGCCGATCATCACGAAAACCTGCTCCGGTGAATAAGCAAAAACATCGTCTTCAAGCCGATAATACAGACCATGGACATTGTCTCCGCCGATACCGCGATTTAAAAAGCTGTAGTTGGGAAAGAATTCCTGCAACGGCCACATCTCGGTAATGGAGTCACCATAGAACAAATTTTTCACCGGCCCGACGGTTCCCCGCAGTTTGCGGTAATTGAGAATATCTTTCCAGCGGTCCCGGGTTTCATAAAATTCCAAAGTAGCGTCAATCGTTTCCTGCTTGAACATATACAACTTCCTCTGTAACATTATATTTTATAAATTCCAAATTTCCTTTAAATCTAATTCCATAATCACAGACATTCCAGCACTACAGATGCCATGAGTTAAAAAAATACAGTGTATTATTATCTTTGACTAACTATTATTCCAGTTTATATTTTCATTATGAAAAACATATTGACTAAAGAATTTCACGTCAACCTTTAGGAGAACAATAAAAAATGAAAACATTATTTACTATTCTATTTACGCTTTTTCTGATATTCCGCATATCTGCGGCCGGCAAGCTATACAGTAACAAGAAAGCTGCAATGCTAAAGAAATACAAGCTTTCTTCTGTTCGAAAAGAATATGTCAAAGAAGGTTCAGGCAAGTTATATGCTGTAGAAATTAATACTTTCCGTGATAAAACCAGAATTCAAAAATATCTTATTAAAGATTCTGATATGGATGGAATATATGATTTTGAATTAATTTGCTTATATGCAAATGGCTCTCCTGCTGTAATAATCATAAAGGATGAAAAAAGAATTCTTGGAGAAAAACTATCCATTTCGACTTATTCCTCTCGTGGCATAGACGTTGGAATAACCAGCAATGATGGAAATGGAACCATTGATAAAGTTATTCTCATGACAAAAAACAAGATTTTGGAGTCCTTTATTTTGAATAAAAAAACAGGAAAATTAATGCCTTTTTCCGCAGAAGAATATTACGAATTACAAAAAAGCGCGGAACAAATTGCTCCATTCATAAATGCTACAACAAATGCAATCCAATCAGTAAAAAACAATTAAGAAGTAAATTAAAATAAATGAGATTTCATTATTGATCTTTCTGTGGAGCGCCTGTTTTGAACATTTCCATACAAAGATCTCTCAGTGTCTTGATTTCTTTTAATTCGTCTTTGCTTTTTTCGGCCTTTTTGAGTGACCTGATGCAGAAAAAGGCTTGTCCAAACACTGCAAAGTAATTATAGACGTTTCGATCTTTCCATATTGTGATAAGGGAAACCTGGACATCATCTCCATAAACCGAAGCATTTCCCTTAAACGATTTTAGTGACAACGCCATTGAGTATATATTTTTGATCTCCGGATCATCCGGACTGGATTTTTTCTCAATGATTTTCCACTCAGAGCGAAATGATTGTTTTACATACAGAATGAAATTGGAAGCGATCAAAACACACTGATATGGATAAGCTCCTCCTATTCGTTCCTGTAATATTATTGGATATGCTTTGTTCCGCCTGAGCTTTTCACGCATGATCGAAATGGCTTTATCTCTTGTTGTTTTTTTATATATACTTATGTTCTTGACAACACCAACCGTTTCCTTGACGGAGTCAGGAAGCGATTTGAGCTTATCAATCATTCCACGCATCACAGGAACAACAAATTCTTCTGACTCAATGAAAATTCCTTTGACTGTAAGAGGGAATTTCTTGTCTAAGGAGATTTTCAGCCATTGATCCGCCCGAGTAGAGTTATTGCGTGCATAGTGATAATATAAATAAAGCCAGTAAGCAGCCGCTCCATTATCTTTATCCGACTGTTGTTTATACCTCTTTATTTGAGGTTCTGTCAGTTCAAAAGCATTTTGGGGCAGGATTTTGCTTGAAAACTTTTTTTCTTTTTCCAGAAATTTATAATGGTTAATTGCTTTAGGCTGACCCAGTTCTCTTGCCAGCAACAACCACCTGTATCTTTCTGGATTGTGGATAAAACAGAAATTGAAGTATGTATATACCTTATAGGCAGCATCTTTGTCCAGGTTATAAGCCTTGGCTTTTTGGGCCTTCAGCTGTTCCGGAGTTAACTCAAAAGCGCTGTTGCGATGACCGTAAACCGTCGGCATGAAATGAAAAACAATAATCAGAATGCTCATTAATAATGCAATACGCATATCAATTGCTCCTATTGGGCCTGTTAATGGAAAAGAGTTGGGCTTGATATTCCGGTTGAATTTCTCGTTGTTGACGCTTTTTTTAAACCTTTTATATTCAGTTTATTGGTTTGATATATTTTCTTTAAATATTCAAAGGCTTCTATATCATTCTGTATTTTGGCGGCATACGTGTAGTAATATAAGGTGTTGCCTTTAAACAAACCAAGAAAATATTTCTGTCTGGCTTTGTCCATAAATTTACCAAATATCACGGGGACATCTCCGATTTTATCCAGTTTGCTGTTTTCCAGTTTAATCGACAACTTATTGGTCCAATATGAAAACTGTTGTTTTAGGGTTTGATCCTTCAAGTCAATCTCGGAAAGAAAGCATTGCGAAATATTCAGCCGGACATTTTCAGAAATGTTGTAGGCGGTTGTTTTAAAACGGCTTGTTATTTTACTTTGAATCGAATATGCATTCATCAGAGAAAAACAGCAAACAAGTAAAACAAGTAAAATTTTATAATAGCGCATGATTATTCCTCACATGATGTCTATAAGCTAATGCTTATTTGTATATTTTTCAAGGCAAAAGAAATTGCTTAAAGTAACTTCCATTTCATACTTTACCCTGCTGGAAGATAATTCATTATCATAAATTACAATTTTTTTGAGCTGAGATTCTCTTGTTCTACTGGCTAAATGGCATTTTAGCCATTATAATGAAATAAACTTATGGGAGGATTTATTATGGGAACAACTGAGAACACGGTTTATTGTGGAATTTCTCTTTTCCTGCTTTTATTTTGTGTGGTTGTAATTGTTTTCGGCATTATCAAGATTCATGAGCTGCCGGGAATCATCGCTAAAAAGCGCAACCATCCACAGGCAGATGCCATTCAAATATCAAGTATACTCGGTCTGCTATTGCTTCCTTTGTGGTTCTTTGCGCTGATTTGGGCCTATACCAAACCGTTTGTAAAGACAGCGGCTACAGACAACGACAAGGAAATGGAAAAGGGAGAGCAGTTATAATGGAAATACTTCTTACTGTCGCTTATATATTTCTTATCAGGCTGGTGTTTTTTGATTATAAATGGCTCAAGTTCAATATTTACTGGGGAGTCGGACTCTCCGGTTTTTATGCCGCGATGGTTTTGCTGGAAATCGTCATTCTCGGACAGGTTAGTCCGCTTGCGAAAGAAGCCGTTGTACAGGGGTATACCCTACCCATTCAGTCACAATGGCCCGGCTACATCAAAGAGGTTTATGTTGAGCCCAATAAGCCGATTAAAAAAGGCGATAAACTCTATTTGATGGACACGACCCAATGGGCAAACCGGCTCGAACAGAAGAAAGCGGAACTAATCAAGGCACAACGTCTTTTGAAGGATGCCCAGAGACTCACGCCCACCGGAGCAATGGCAAAAGAACAGCTTCTGCTCAGAACCGAGAACGTAAACCATCTCAAAGCAGAAGTGGAAAAAGCACAATACAACGTGGATCATTCATTAGTAAGGGCTCCGAGCAACGGTTATTCGCCAATTGTACTGATCAAACCCGGCGTGTTTCATGGAATGATCAATAAACGGGTTATGACATTTGTTTGTACCGACAAGCTCTGGATTGTAGCCAAAGTTCCCCAGCAGGCCGTACGTAACATAAAGGCGGGCGACAAAGTGGAAGCGGCTCTGGAGATGTATCCGGGAACAATTCTTTACGGAAAAGTTTTGAACGTTATATGGGCGGTTGGTAACGCGCAGGTAAACGCAAGTACAAACCTGCCGGCAGATACGATACAGCCCGCGAAAAATTTCTATGTTAAAATTGAGCTCGATCCTAAAAAGGATTGTCCTCTTCATTATGGAGCATCCGGCTCAGTAGTCATATATACCGGCAAAGCATCTTTTGTGTTCAAGTTGATCCGCAGAATCGAGATCAGAAGCGAGGCTTTCCTCAACTACATATACAATCCGTTCTAGAAGACCTTTTGAAAGGAACTACACGTGTTTGTAAGAAAAATGGAGCGGGCGACCGGAGTCGTTCTTCATTCAAGTTTCGCCTCAAAAAAGCTGTAACTTTGACTTTTTAAGTTCAAAAATATCGAATATAGCCATATCAATGCTCAAAATAAAATCAACTAAAAACGGTACCGAATGGCACCTCTTAAAACACTCTGTTAGTGCGACTTTCTAATATATCCACAAATAGACTCCCTGCTTTTTCTTGTTCTTAAAATCATTTGGAGAAAAATGCTATTGCAAAAAAATAGCACTATACGTTCGTCTCAAGTTAAAACTTGGGTTATTGGTTACCGATATGTTTTTTGTATTGTAACGGAGTAAAACCGGTATTTTTTCTGAATTGGCGGCAAAAGTAGTTACTATCACTAAATCCCGATTCTATCGCAACCTCAGCTATTGACATCTCGTTGCCACGCATAAGTAAAAGACGTCTGGCATTTGCAATTTTAATATTAATCAAGTAGTTTATTGGAGATAAGCCGTAGGTTTTTCTAAAAACTCTTACGAACTGACATTCGGATAAGCCAGTCATTTTTGCAAGTTTTCCCAGCCTTAATTCTTTCTTAATGTTGGAATCCATATACGAAACAGTACTAGTCAATTTTGCCAGGACTGCAGCATTTCCTCCTTGCATAGACTTAAAACGCGAAAGTAATGTTATAAGTAATCCCAGCTTAGAGCGGATGATAGTCTGCCATCCGAGCTGCTTCGCGTTAAACTCTTTTAACATCGAATATGTCAACTCAGTTACTTCATGATACTCTGCTGGAGACATGCTCAAGCAAGCAGAATGATATGTGTCTGCTTTAAATAATTTATGAAAATTGTCGTTATTCTGCAATTCGGGAGCAAGCCTTTCTGGCGCATCTATTGTACAGGCGATAGTAATGTGCTTAAACGATTTTTTTATTTCAATTTGATGTGACCACTCTGGCTGCATGACCAGAATATCTCCACCTTTTAATAAATGATGCTCTTCATTGATGAAATGATCGCATTCTCCCTCCAGGCAAACCATTATCTCCATATAACTATGACGATGTTTAAATACTTTAAAGGGAATCTTTTGGTCATATAAATTCATATCGAAAAACAGTTCGTCCATTCTGGACGCAGGATATATTATTCTGATGTATTTGTTCATGATTCTAAAGATATAAATTATTCAAACAATTATCAATGATTGGATTGTACTATTTTTTGAGTGAATAGTCAAGGTCGAAAAACAAAATTAATTTTATAATTGATAATAACAAAGTTAAATAACTGGGAGAATTTGTCATGTTCACACAAAAGTTTAATTACCGCAATCATATTGAAAAAGTCAATACATGCATCTTTCAAAATTTCACACTTATCGAACTCCTTGTCGTGATAGCAATCATAGCAATTCTTGCTTCTATCTTACTTCCGGCACTAGGAAAGGCAAGGGAGAGGGCTCGGAGTATTGCATGTTTAAGTAATATCAGGCAATACGGAACCGCATTATTGCAGTATGCATCTGATAATAATGGATATATTCAACATACTCGCCATGTTGGAACAAAACAGTTACATTATGAAGCGCTGGTGGAAAACAATTATTTAAAAGTTTCAACTGCCCGCGCATGTCCTTCAATGAAGCTAAAATCTTCTAAAGAGCTGAGTGATGTAAAAGCTGATACTTACGGCATGTGGTATTATCCTGACAGCGCAAGTCATACAGACGGTTCGGTTACCGGTAATTTCTGGAATTACACAAATGGAATCGGAATATGGTATGCTTTACACAAATTTAAACGTCCTAGCGAATTTGGACTTATGACCGAATCTACTTACAACCACTCTGTTGAAAATCCATCCAATATATGGGGAAGTGCATGGGTGTCCGGCAATTTAATAAGATTCATGCATCACAGAAACGCGTCAATGTGGTATGTTGACGGACATGCTGGATTTTATCAGCACCTTCCAGCAATGCAAAACGCCAGTTGGAATTACTGCAATCCTATAGGAGCAGGAGAATATTGCTTTTATTATACTGTTAGATATTAAAGCAATCTTTCTCTATTAAAATTATTGCCACCAGTTAATGCTACAACCAGTAGCATACAGGTTTTCTGTTCCAAAATCAAGTAGACATTTTCATAACCAGATCAGTTTAGGAAGGACTATGTTTCAAAAAATAATAATATCATTATTAATGACTGTGGGATTTATCCTCAATGCTACAGAAATTAAAATTATCTCAGCCAAATATGGAACCGATAGTAAAAGTATAGATATTACAATTAAGGCCAAAGAAAGATACCGTTTTCCTGATGGAAGTATTGTAATTCCAGCAGAAAGCCACTTCGCGGGAAAAGACCCTGCTGGCGGCAAAGTAAAATCGCTAACAGTAAAATACCGTATCGGCAATACCCCTTTCACGTGCAAAAAAAATGAACACGAAATCGCAGTAATTGTCGGGCCGTCTTTCAAACGGACAGAAAGTTTTTCTGCAAAAAAAGCATGGTACGGTGTACCAAACAAATGGGCAGATGTTACCGGAAAGTTAAAAAAACATCTTGAGTCCGGCAAATGCATAAAGATTAACAGATCATTGATGGGGGCTGATCCTGCCAAAGGAAAGTCCAAAGAGCTGGTGATTATATATTCTGTAAATAATAAGTTCAAAGCTCTGATAAAACGAGAAGGCGCTTTAATTTCAATGAAAAATTTTCCGTTGGCTGCGCCTCCTCAACTGATGGGGATTGAACTTTCAGGAGAATCCTACAACCTGATCAGGACTGTTCAGGGAAATCAGAAATTCCGATTTACTATATTTTCACAGGAAGAAATTCCGGATGCAACAATTCATACAAAGTTACGTGGACTATTTCATCCATACAGCAAAACAAAAAGCTGGACTTATCAGTACAAGGCAGTCAATGAACAGGAGTTCCATGTTGAATATAATACGAAACGTTTTGGAATGTATGAATTTTCTGTGGAGATCAAGGATAAGGAAAAGCGTTTACTTGCACAGAAAACAACCATGATGGCAATCATCCCGGAAGTAACGGATCATCCCAAAGAGCTGGGAGTATGTACCCACTTTGGATTCGATCGCTGGAAGAATCCAGAACTTACTTTAGACCTGGTCCGTAAAGCCGGCTTTTCAAATATTCGCGATGAATTACTTTGGGGCCGGGTAGAAAAAGACAAAGGTAAATTTGTATTTCCCAAGCGTTATAACAAATATATTGATATAGCCTTATCAAAGGGGTTGGAACCACTGATCATATTCGACTATGGGAATGGGCTATACCCTAAAGGCAGCGGAAAAAGGGGATTTCCAGTATCAAATGAAGTCAGAGGGAAATTTGTTGATTATACGACCAGTCTTATCAAACATTTTGGATCAAGGGTAAAGAATTGGGAGCTATGGAACGAACCTAACGGAATAAAAGTAAAAGAAGAATACCTGCCGTTATTAAAGAAAGTATATAAAAATGTTAAAAGACTTGATCCTCAGGCAAAGCTTATTTCTTGCGGAGGAGGAGGCGCTGGAGGAGGACCTTCCGGAGAATACATAGGGGCCATTGTCCATCATGGAGGTCTTGAATATCAAGATGGCTTTTCAATCCATCCATACATGTCTCCATACGACCCGGAAACTGGATATACCGCAACAAATTCACCGATTCCAGCAGTAAATATTCCGGTTGTCTGGAAACACCTCAATAACCTCTGTAATAGATTAAAAAAGAGAGATGGCAGTAAATTGGAATTCTGGATAACAGAAATTGGTTGGCCCACTTATCAGGGCTCCAATTCAGAGTGGATGCAGGCAGCCTATATTCTCAGACTTTATCTGTTAACAAGACGCTATAACTATGCGAAAAAAATATTTTGGTATGACTTCAAAGATGATGGAATACAAAAGGCTGACCGGGAACACAATTTTGGTATCATCAGACAGGATTTTTCCCCAAAACCCGCTTATATGGCCATCACGGTATTTTCTAAAATAATTGGAAACAAACCTTTTAGTAAAGTATGGGATGACGGCAAAGTAAAGCTCTACGAATACGGACACGGAAATGATTCTGTTGTCGTATTATGGAGCCATTTTCATGGGGTGAAATATCATTTCAAAGTATCGAAAAACATCAAATCCGTTACCGTAACGGATTGGCAATATGGAAAAAGAGTAATAAAAGAGGAAAAAGGAGAAATAAAAATAAAAGCTCAGCCTATGCCTCAGTTTATAACATTTAACCATTAGAATTATTTTATTAGAATAACAGGAAAGGAAAATATGATGAGATTTTTAATCGCAATGACCCTGCTGTTTTCGTCACTTGTGGTGACCGCAGGAAGAGAAAGCCGTATGCCCAAAGTTGGAAAAATCCAGTTTCGACTTATTCGCAATACCACTGATTTATCCAGATTGCCAACAATAGAAGCTACCAGCCATGAAGGTTCCAATAAAATGTTCAATTTGGTTTCTACTTTAAAAGATTCCGAAAACCGTGTTGTACTTAAGGTACACAAAAAAATCGAAGTTCCCGCCGGAAAAACAGTCCAGTTCACCCCATTTGAGCCATCGATTCAAAAGCTCATCAATGGTAATATATATCTTGGAACATTTGAAGTCGCTCCCGGAGCAACATTGTCGGGAATTTTCGGGACTCCAAAGCCAGTTGATACGTCTAAAAGTGATATCTTTGGAATGAACGTGCATATTCATCAGTTTGCTCCGCATAATATGTGGAAGTTGTTGCAGATGTTAAAGAAGGCAGGAATTTCTTCTGTCAGAATTGATGCTCATTTTTGCCTGCCGGGCTCTCCGGAAATACTGAGAAAGGAGATTGACCGACTGGAAGAACAGGTGCTCGCCTTTGAAGCATTTGGCATTGAACCTGTTGTATTGATAGGATATTTCTTCAAAGAATTTCACAGTTCTCCAGAAAAACTGAAACTTGCCCGTGAATGGATGAAAGAACTCAGCGCATCTGTTAAGGGACGCTGTAGTTATCAGTTTGGAAATGAAACAAACAGCGGCTGGGGAGCCTATGGCTCCGCAGCGGATATGGCTGCATTGAATATCGCTTTTTCCATAGGAGTAAAAGAATCAGATCCCAAAGCAATGTGTGCGACTTTTGGTATCGCCGAAGGTTTTCCGATATATGTGGATAAAATGTTCAAAAATCATATCAACCACTATATGGATGCGATTACAGTCCATCCATACACCGGAACTCCTGAAACCAGTATAGCAAAATGCCAAGCGGTCCGTAGTACTATTGCCGCAAATGGCGGCAGTCAGCAGGTATGGGGAACAGAAGTTGGTTACAATGTCGATAAAAAAGGACAGCTTAACCCTATCACCGGAAATCTCACTGCAGTAAATGGTTATACTCTTGAGGCACAGGGACAACTCGTCCCAAGGCTTTATATTGCAGGAATGTCCAAAAAGGTTGATCGTATTTATCTATATTCTTTCTATGGCAAATTTGATGGAGAAACCTTTTGGATAGTTCAACCCGACTTTACCCCAAATCCAGCGTATCTCTCCCTGGTTGAGTGCGCTTCAAGGTTGAAAGGAGCAAAGCCATTAGGCGGCACCGATATGGATGAACTAGTTCAGAAACATTATTTTAGAACAGCTGGCGGAAAACTTGTTTTGGTAACCTGGGCATTACGGGACAACGTCCCTGCCGGATTTAAACTTCCAAAATCAGTTAGAATTTATGACTATCTCGGAAAAGAAAAGAAACTTCCTGAGTCTGGGGAGTTAGTACTTAATTCCGGACTGGTTTATGTCGAAGGCATTGACCCTGCTCTTATTCCTGGCTACATCAACCCCCTGGTACAACTTACAGCTCTTGACAGTAGATCATTCAAAGTTCCTCAGTTTCGATTTTCAGTCAACCCAGGAGAAGAGTTTGAAGTCCCTTATTCAGTACTTAATAGCTCAAAATTCCAGCTGAATATCAAACCCGTCCTGAAATGGAGTGAACCGAATTGGCAGATAACAATGCCAGAAAAATTTACCATTCCATCCGGTGCATCTATGATAAAAAAGGTTAAAATTAAAGTTCCGCAGGATGCTGTTGCCGGAGTGGAATACCGTTTTACTTTCGGAGGAACTTTGAATGAGTTACAAACAGCAGCTCCATATCAGATTCGAGTAAAAGTTAAAGGCGACTTTCCATATGCTGATATAAAAAATTACTATCGCAAAGTTGATTATCCCATGTGGGACTCCATGCGGGAAGTATCCCTCCGAAAAGGCAGAGAAACTTATTACGCGAATAACGCACCGGTAAAAGTAGATGGTAAACTTAATGAATGGAAGCCGGAAGAATTTTATCCCCTGGATCAACAACTGGCATGGAAGCTCCGTGATTCAGGATCTCCGAACTATGAAGACTGGAACGGCAAAGTGGCATTACGGTGGGATGATAAATACCTTTATGCTGCATTTCTTGTTGAAGACAATGATCTTTGCATGACGGACTTTGTCAGCCGTGACTGGCGTGAATGCGACAATGCCAGGTTGATGTTAAGCTCTATAGGAAATCCTAAAAAGCGTACTCAAAGAGTAACAAAAAAAGATATGCTCCTGATTACAACCCCTACAGGAACGACACATACAGAACCGCCAATGGTTAACATCTGCGCTTTCAAAGGACTGCTTCGCCCAGGCTATGAAAAGAATATTCCTATAGCCTCAAAAGTATGGTACAATGGTTATGTTATGGAATTGGCCGTTCCTTTTGAGGCACTCGATTGTAAACCGGAGCCAGAAATGAAAATGGGATTCAATGCTATGGCTGACGATATTGATAATGGATACCGTGAGCATGTTTCCATGACATATTTTAAAGACTTGAACTATTGGTATAGTCCAGGTTCAACGGCAACTCTGATTTTAAAGAAATAATATCTGCAAATATGGGGCCTAACTTGAAATTCTATTACTTTAATTCAACTCACTGGGATCGGGAGTGGTTTCAGTCACAGCGTGTATTCCAGAGATATCTGGTTTCAAATATGGCAGGAATCATGGAGTCGCTGGAAAACGGCTGCCTGGAAAAATATATCTTTGATGGACAGACTATTGTTCTTGAGGATGTTCTGGAAATTCGTCCTGACTGGAAACCCAGACTAGAAAAATTAGTGAGTAGCGGAAAACTCAAGGTGGGCCCCTGGTATGTTATGCCGGATGAATTTTTGGTCTCAGGAGAGGCATTAATTCGTAATCTTCTGCTGGGATCTGAAATCGCCAATGAGTTTGGTTCTGAGCCATGGCAAGTCGGATATGTTTGCGATATTTTCGGACACATAGCTCAGATGCCTCAAATTTTTTCCGGTTTCGACTGTAAGCCGGCAGTGTTGTGGCGTGGAGTCAAGCATGATCAAAAACCTTTATTCTTTTGGGAATCCCCGGATGGAAGTAAAGTTCCAGCCATTCGACTTTTCCCTGAAGATGGATATGGCGATTTCAGCCTGCATGTAACAGGTCGCTGGGATAAGCTCTTGACGGAATCTGAGTTTAAATCTAGATTCCAGGCTTATGTTGAAAGAGTAAAGCCATATTGGAGAGATTCCATCTTACTATCAGACGGGCTGGATCATATTCAAGTTCATTCACAGGTTCCTGAATATTTTAAATGGATTCAAGATTTATATCCTGATTCAGAAATTGTTCACACTGATTACAGTGATATTTTTAACGAATTTAAACGAGAAGATGCATCAACTTGCAAAGGAGAATTGATTCATACAGCAAAAGATGCTACAGGCACACTTATTTCACATACTTTGAGTTCACGATATGATTTAAAGTCATTAAATGATCAATGTACGAATCGCCTGGAATTGGAAACAGACACTGTGTCGGCTATACTTTCTGTCAATGGAGTGAATGATGTTTTGCCTTTCCGGAAGCTTGCATGGAAAAAACTCTTGCAGAATCATCCGCACGATTCTATCTGCGGATGTTCCATTGATGCTGTTCATCGACAGATGGTCTCAAGATATGAAGAGGTTGACCAGATATGTTCAGCAATTATTGACGATCTAAAAGCCTATGACTGGAACCGAGTTACCGGCAAGTCTCTGGCAGGACTAACTTGTGATCTGAAAAATGACCCACCGGATGTCCTTCAAAGTGATGTTGACCCGAATGGTTGTTATACCTTAAGATTCTTTAATCCATTGCCTAGGGAAATCGATGAAGTTCGACATGTTGAACTGCTGTTTCCATCTTCAAAATCCTATCCTGAAAAATGGGGAGAACCTTTTGGTTATGAGAAAGTAAATTCGTTCCGTATTTTTAATCTTAATAATCATGAAATTCCGTATGGATTGGGCAAAATCAAACGAAATAGCAGTAGACGCTTCCACCGGCATGAAGCACGTTTTTATGATGTATACGATATTACAATGAAACTGAAGCTGGAACCTTGTGGATGGACAACTTATAATATCTGTACCTCCAAAACCCCGGTACGTTATTTTCAATCCATATCTAAAGAGCGTTTCTCTTCGGAAAATGATAGCTTGAAAGTAACAGTAAATCGCAATGGAACATTTAATCTGCAGGATAAGAGGTCCGGTAGAACCTACTCGAATCTGAATGATTTCGTTATTGATTCAGAAATTGGTGACGGATGGAATTCCGTACGAGCACAAGGAGCTGGAACTGCAATTCTTCCAGAAACAGCAAATGTCAGAAAACTGGAAGATTCTCCTGATCGAACTATATTTGAAATAGTTAAGACATATATGGTGCCAAACTGTCTCGAATATACCGGAACTCTTTATGAAAACTATTCAGGAATTACAGAGAGTCATGATATAGTGTCTGTAAAAATTGCTACTAGAATAATTATTGATTCCATTGGAGACAGTATTAAACTCCAGACAGATATTTATAATACAGCATCCGATTGTAGAATCAGATTAGTTGTTCCAACCGGAATCCCGGGCGAATATTCGGCATACCAGAATTTTGCTTTTATATCCAGACAGCCCGATCGCAAACTGGGAGCAACAACAGAAAACTACATAGAAGCAGAACCCATAGAAAAGAATTTCTCTGGAATTGTGTCTAAATCTGACAGTCATGGAGGAATTGCCTTTATTGATTGCCATGGTTTACATGAAGTTTCAGCCTCTAATGATGAAAATGGAGAACTCTATATAACTTTGCTTCGGGCTTTTTGCCGTACCGTTTCTTCTGATGGAGAGCCGGAAGGACAACTTCATGGCAGGCAATCTTATGAATATGCTTTGAAATTGATAAAACCGGATGAACCATTAGATGCTTTATGGAATTTTGCTCAGCAATATCGCTCTATCCCTTATCATTATATGTTACCATCCAAATATGTTATTAATACAAAACATTACAAGATGCTGAGCATTGAAGGTGATTTGTCTTTCTCTGTGTTCAAGCCGGTTGAAAATATACTATCAAATTCAGTTGTTTTACGACTGATAAACCTTTCTGACCAAGTACAAAAAGCCAGGATACAATTGGCTGTTCCTGCTATTGTTACCCAAATAGACCTTTCTGAAAAACACAAAGAGGAATTATATCAGGAACCTGTTTCAACATTTTCGATGTCAGGAGCCCCTTGGGAGCTGATTTCTTTAAAGTTGGATTATAGTTAACAAATTCAGTCACAACTGTCTACGAGCTGTTTATTAACAAAGAAGATGTAAAACTGGAGCGGGCGACCGGAGTCGAACCGGCGTGGCTGGCTTGGGAAGCCAGAGCATAACCGTTTTGCTACGCCCGCGCAATTCATTAGAAAAGTATTATAAAGATACTCTTTTCCGGATATGCGACCTTCCTGATTAAACTTGAGATCGTCGCCCAGGCAGACACGGCCATCGACATATAAGTTCTTCAGGGGAACCCGGAATAGGTTATCTGCCACGGAGTACACCTGTTCCTTGGCTCCGAATACAAACAAATCATCGAATGCGCTGTACTGATACTTATGAAAGAAGTACAAATGCGGCAGTTTGATTTCGAACTCTTCTTCATTGTCGTCAGAGTATTTCACCTTCACGTTGCGCATTTGCGGCTGATGATGAGTGACATACACGCTGATGTTTTCCCGAGCTCCATAGAAAATCACGGCAGGGGGAAGGAACGGAGTCATCATGCCAACACATTGGGAAAGAGACTGATAGGATTCTTCTGTTGATATTTTCTTGGTTTCACAGACCGAACGCAGCGATACCACGTTCCCGATAATTAATATTTCATCCATAGTTTTGTCCTTTGGTGATATTGTGAGATTATTCATGCTTCCGCAGTAAACTTGTTTGCGGAGCTTGAAGCATTACCAACGCCATCCGTCGTACGGATAGGTGCAGGCAGAGTAAAGGAGAGTGGACTCTGCCTGCAGGTTTGGGGGGGAAGGTAAGCAATAATAACAGTTTAGACAGCGAAAGTATTTTCCGCTCCCGGCGTAAGCCGGGTTTCAACCTGACAGGAAGTCAGATTATTTTTCCGACGGCGATGCAACATCGCCTGGATTCTGGCGTTACTTAAGTTTTATCCGGGTCGCAAAACCAGATGATCAACGCTGGAATCAATGCCGTGGGTAGATTATTTTAACTGTGCATCATTGCTATATCTTTGCATTTGAATTATTAAAAAAGACAATGTATAATATTCAACAAAGTCATGGAGAATTTTAATGATGACCTTAATTGAAATCGAGAAAGAAGTTAAACAACTTTCGCGTGATCAGCAGATGAATCTGATTTCTGATATTCTGAAATCTGATGCTTCTCCGAACGAACTTCTGTGGTATAAAGAAGCTGCAAGAAGACGCGACGAAATGCTGTCAGGCAAGGTCAAAGGTATTCCTGCAGATCAGGCGTTGAACGAAATCAAGGCCGAACTCCATAAATCATGACTGTCATCCTTCACCCTTTAGCAATAGCTGAACTCAAAGATTCCGCAAAATGGTATAATGATCAGGAAGAATTTCTTGGCGATGAACTTATTAACGAAGTATCACAGACCTTGAAAGAACTGCCTGTATTTCCAGAAATGTGGCCGGAAGTTTACTCCGACATTAGACGTTGCCATACCGGACGATTTCCTTTTTCCATCTTGTATCAGATTTTTCCAGAGCATATTTTTGTTTATGCCATAATGCATGATTCCCGGAAACCAGGCTATTGGCTCAACAGGGTTGAAGACTGATTGACTACTTCAACTAAATCTTCAATCTCCTTTAACTGCCTGCGAAAGTTTACAGCCATCTGAGGCTTCACTGAATGGAAGAACGACACCATACCTTGAAGTTGCTGATATGTATCTTCGTTCAGTTCGCCGGTAGATATGAGGTTTTGCTTAAGGTTATGAATCTGCGCCCGGAGATTACGGCGTAATTCCCTGGGCACATTCAGTTCTTGGTTTACAACGCAACCAGTAATGATTTGCCGTTTGGCACGGCGTATCACTCGGGTTTTACTATGATTCAGTTTATATCCGGTGTCACGAATGATTTCATCGATAGCCGGAATAATGTGGTTCAGGTCAGGATTATTACTGCTGAAACACAGATCGTCGGCATATCGCGAATATGTCGCCTGATACTTTTTAGCAAGACCTGCCATACGGGCATCCAGCCGTTTGAGCACAAGATTACTCAGTACCGGACTGGATGGAGCCCCTTGAGGAAGCATCTTCTCAAGCATGCAGACTTCAACAATATCCGTCAGCTTGGCCATCTGTTGGTTAACAGGTAAGAGCAATACAAACCAAGCGTTTTGAACATCGCGTGTTTTATCGCATACATGAAGAATCTATCTATATTGTTGCAGTATCACACTGTGCTCAAAAACCATACTACTGGATAAATCGCTTAGATTCATAGTTCTTGCTGTTCTTTTATATTACGCATCCAGCCGTTAGCAAAGTCTGCCAGTCCATGCTGAAGCTCATAATTGACAGCAGTCACCTGATCATTAGCATAAGTAAAAACTTCCTGGTCAACGCCCAGATAATCATTACGAAATGAGATGGGGAAATACTCACCGGCTTTGATTGGCGCTTTCACGAATTTTTGGCCACTACACAGGTGACTCCGTTTTTTTGTACTATTAGATAAAGGTTTAGACTTTAATATAAAGACATTATCCATCCATTTTTATATAATTCTTCTTACAGTAAGGTAAAATTCGAGTCTTATTAACTTGAACCATTCAATCAGGAGAAAGAATTATGGTTAAATCAGAAAACAGACATCATGCAGTGAAATCAAGAACATTCACACTCATAGAACTTCTTGTCGTTATAGCAATAATAGCAATTCTTGCTGGAATGCTTCTTCCAGCCTTAAACCAAGCTAGAAATAAAGCAAAACTGAGTACCTGTACCAACAATCTCAAACAAATCGGTCTTGGCATGGCACAGTATAACAACGATCATGATGGTCGCATGCCACCATATTTTACATCTGGATATTACTTCCCCGAAACCGGTAAGACTTCAACAGAGAATTCATGGTGGTGGTATAAAGAATTATTAATATCTTATGTAAAAAATGAAAACCTGTTTGCCTGTCCAATGGACATGGGGTATGGCGGCATTGCGAAAGCCTGTTTGAATGCCAATTATGACAATACAAGCTATGTATATAACAGTATTCCATCCACTCCGAACATTGCCAGTCTAAAGCTTTGCCAGATCAAACAGCCTTCCAAAACCATCGATATTGGAGAATGGGGAATTCACAATCCCTTTTCCTGGCACTATTCTCCACAGAGTACCGTGATGAATAATGCAAAAGTCAATATCGTTTTTGTAGATGGCCATGTAAATATCACAGCCATGTATTATGCCGGAGGCGGCACAAATTGCTACCAGAAAAATCCTCCTTCAGGCTATGATTACACTTGGAACGCTTCCAGCAGTTTACAATTCTAATAATCAGCGCCCCATTGGCGGTTGCATATTAAATTATGCAGCCGCCATTTTTTTAATAATTCAATTCAAAATGTTTAATTTTAACTTGTGGCATCTGTACCGGACTCATTCCTTGCGGAGGCAGTTCTCCCAGCCAGACTTTTACCGCAGCCCGTTGCGAAGAATCATCCGGACAGTATGCCAACAACAGGTTATTAATGTGTGGTGCCTCGTAAAGCACATATGGATTTCCGAAACTGCTAAAAACAGTTTTATCCGGTTCTCTTAAAGCAAAACTGTGCCAAAAGATATTCAGCGGAACGTTACTCATTCGCATGGTTCCATGCCGCATCCATGTGGTATTATAAAAATTAACAAATATCTTATTGTATTCAGGCAATAATTTACGCAGTTCCCGATGACTTGGATTCAGCAGATGATCAACAGTCAATCCACGTTTTCCAAGCTCTTCATCAATAACCGGTAAATCCTTTATTTCATGTCTATGTTCCCTTTCAGAAACCGTAACAGTCAGCACTTTCGAACCCTTCGACAAATGAACGGGCAAAAGTTCGTTGCGAACTCTTACCTGAGTAATGGATTTTTCAGCCATTTTCTCAGCTACATTGGCATGTCCAGCCAACATATCTTCCGAAAATTCCACACCAAATGGATCGTGATGCAGATTTAGTCGTGCTTTGTTTTCTAATACATGGCGTACTGCATCATATACCCGTTCTTCAGAAAGTTTGTTTTTTCGTAATGCTTCCATAAGATAATTAAAATCATCAATGGGTTTAGAAAATAACACCATGTCGGAACCGGCCGCAATATTCCGCCACGCCAATTCTTCATCAATACAGCGTGAGGTAATCCCAATCATTGGAATTCCGTCCGAGACTAGAAGCCCTTTAAAATTCAACTGTTTTCTTAGCAGATCAATCTGGAGCTTGGGACAAAGGGTTGCCGGCAACGCCAAATCCGGTTCCTCTTTCTGCCAGTCAGGCAACGAAATATGTCCCGCCATAACACTCATTGAGCCAGCATCAAAAGCTGCCTGCCAGACACGTCCGTAAAGTTCCATCCATTGCCCGAAAGGCAGAGAATTTACGGTAGTACATAAGTGCTGGTCTCTGTCATCGACACCGTCTCCCGGAAAGTGCTTGACAGTTGCAGCCATAAGCCCATCCTGTTGCAATCCACGGATAAGCGCCTGAAGCAATGGAATCACATGATCCGGGTTATCGCCAAGCGATCTAGTATTAACCAGCGGATTGTTAAAATTCAGATTCAGGTCAGCAATCGGGGAAAAAGTCCAGTGGATACCGCAGCTTCGCGATTCCAGCGCTGTAATGCGTCCGAGTTGATACATCAATTCCGGGTCATTTGTAGCAGAGCAGGCCATGGGAACCGGAAATTTTGTGGATTGAGTTTTAATAGCGCAAGCTCCGAATTCCATATCCGCGGCAATCATTACTGGTAACCGGGAAACGGATTGAACTATTTGACATTTCTTCATCAGTTCGTCGCGCGAACCGCCACCGAAAAACACTGATCCCAGTGGAACTTTTTTAAAAATATCGCGCCATTCAGCTTCGGTATAGTTCCGGTCCTCTGGGCACAGCAGATGACCAATGCACTGTTCCATTGTCATTGATTTGAGAGTATCTTCAACCCAGTAATGTTGTTCATTATTTAATTCAATTAACATATTGAGAATATCCTGCTATTTTCCGGTTACGGTCAGAATATCATAACCATATCCCGGAAGAGTAATATTAAAATTGCCGTCTTTCACATCATAAACTTGACCATTCACAATACTTGTTAGTTTCCCAGTATAGTGCGAATCCAGCACTGCGGAATAAGTTCCCGGATTTGGTCCTGCATTACCCAATAACAAAGTCCGATCAACATTGAGCGCGCTTATGATCTCGAGTGCCTCAAAATTCTCTCCTTGCCGCTTTATGCTGATCTCCCGCGCCATTCCCAGCTTATCCGAAACAATACCGCCGATCAGTCGGCTTAAGCCTTCACCATATAGCGAATCAAACGCACAATACACCACCTGCTTGTCATTGGACTGTATAACTGAAGGATAGGCATCCTGATTACCGACCAGAACAATTGAGTCCTTGAGTCCAGTTTGCGGCAGATAACCCGGGATCGCCTTCTCCATAGGCAGTGGATTCACCTGTTCGGGGCTCTGTACGGTTATTTCTGTAAGGAAATATGGATTAAGTGAACTAATAACTTCAGTTAAACGCATCTGTCCGCGGTTCCACGGAGCCGCTCCGCGTGATTTGATTCCTAAAAATGAAGGAACAGGACACAAAGCAAAGACTTCATCTCTTGCAAATGAACCGCCGAAAGCAAGTATTTTCCCTCCATTACGATGAAACTTCGCAACCAGATCAAGATTACTTTCAGAGAGAATAGAAAGGCTTGGAACGACAAGCAGTTTATATTTGTCGAGTTTTGCCTTTAATTGCCTGTCAGAGATAAAATCTACAGCAAAATGTTGATTACGGACAAGATCATAGGTATTAGTCAATCGTTTTGTATATTTATCACGCCCGGCTCCAGTTGCTGCAAAAGCATAATGAACCGTTGACGGGTTTGACACCAATACTGCAATTTCAGCTTTTTTTCGCGGAGAAGCGAAAATACTCTGGTATTTATTTATTAGTTTAAAAAGTCTGGTAAGTTCAGCACGTACCAGTGGCGGGGTTGCCTTGTCTGAATCAAAGCCGAAGCCGTCCCCCTTTCCATGCGAATAGAAAAACATGCCGCGACAGCCACCTAGAATCTGGGCGAATAACTGCAGTGCTGCAAGATTAGGTTTCAGCGGGGGAATGCCGTATTGAGGTCGGGTTTCATAGGAAACTACCGGTCCGAGCGGATTCAGTGAACGCATGATTTCCATACCGTTGCGGTAGTGGAACAATGAACCGTTGTATAGGTCGCAACCCGGAATATCCTGTACTGCCGTCAATAATGCAATATCGTTACAATACAGCGAATCTCCAGTCAATGCCTGAACCGGATTTTTACCGGACATGGCTACGTCTCCACCATATTTTTTAAAGATATTACGCTGCCATTGAAAGAAATCAGCAAATGCCTGTTGATTGTAGCAAAACCATTTATACCAGTATCGGCGTTGTTTATCCGGACTCTCTGGTGGTATAATAGACTTGAAATCCTTGAAATTCGTTTCCATTGCTTTATTAAACTTATCAATATTGCCGTACTTTTGGATCATTGCCTTACGGTAAGCATCAATTGCGTCCGGAGTATGGTCCAATCCGTAAGCGGGTTCGTTCCAACTTACATATACTACATTAGGGTCATTACCCACTTTTTTTGCAACAATAGTCCAGAAAGTTTCAAGAGCCTTACGGTACTTCGCATTATGAATACTGTGTGGGAACCAGAATCCGATCTTTTCGCCCTTTGCATTAACAGGATGCGGTCCGGCAATCTTGCCAAGCCAACCTGGAATATAATGTCCGGTTAAAAGGGTAAAAAATACCATATCATTGCGCTTAGTCATTTTCTGACAATCAGAAATATATTTCAATCCCTTTTCTGAAGCTTTTTCCGAATCCGGCATGACCTGGATAATACTGAATTCACTGTGAACACTATTCATGCCAACAGCTTTTGATTCCTGAAGCCATTGATCTTTCAGAGCGCTAACAAATCCTATTGGAAAAAACGGTTTCCCTTTCCGCATAAGTTCACCGTTTTTTACGGTAATATCTCCAGCCTGAACTACAATTGAAGCCAGTAACATAACGAGGAATATAAATTTATTCATAAGAGTTGTTTTCCTTTCTTTAATTATTTTGCTATCTTAGCGGGTTATGTTTGAATAACTGCTTCATAAACGGCGTAGGTTTACCGTTACTCAACCGAACAATTCCATAGCTGTAATCATCACGGCTGGCTCCCTTTGGCAGACTTTTTACAAGCTTTTCCCTGATTTCTCCGGAACTTTCATCCCCGGATTGATATTGATAAATAAAACTGAGTTGATAAAGTCCGGCTTTACGGTTAAATTCAAGACATTCCATTAACTGTGAAGCCTGAGTTTGATCGTACCATTTAGCGTCATGCGGCCCCCAGGCACGGATCAATGCATCCGCACTACTGCCGAATTCAGTATTCCAGATCGGCTTGTAACGATCCCCGTTTGCATTCATAATCTGACGCAGCTTGTTGCCGCGTTCAACATAACTCCAGATAAGTGGAACACCATAGGTATGAAGATTCATTATGTCAAAATATTTTTTCCCTCCACCCGCATAAATACCCTTAGGGAATTCATTAAAATCAACCATGCCTCCAACAACAACTACAGCTTGTGAATTAGCCTTTTTTATTGCCGGATAAGCTTCTTTCAACATTTCTGCATAGCACTTGCCGCGTTCAATCATCGGAATTTTTGCGTCAGCACCAAACAGCGGGGTAAAACCATCATCCATTTCATTCCACAATTCCCAATATTTTACTTTGGGAAAACGTTTAGCCATCATCCCCATCAGCGCTGCAAAACGTTTATATCCTTCATGCCGTTTCTCATAAGATATTCCATGAGGACTGCCGTGAACCACGACTAGCGGGATAAGATTATTAGAGGTAAGCATATCAATTTCCCGACGAAATCTCTCTAGCTCCTTTTCGTTATATACTCCAGGAGTCTGGGTGTTTTCAACGAGATGCCAGTATATAGTTCTCCGCACGTATCGAATATGTGCCTTCTTTAAATCTTTGAACATTTGCTCGTTAATCCCGTGTACGCCTATTCCTAGTTTGGGCCAGGGAGAAACTTTTTTCCCGTTGACAATGTAATATCGAGGAACTCCGGCACGTTCTAGTTTCATCTGCATCTGCTTCATTTCCCTGCCAATTTTAGCCCAGTCAACTGCAGAGGCCGTTACCGTAGCGAACATTGCAATACCACAACACACCATATGAACTAATCGGGTTATGAGTATTCCATTTATTTTGTGTAAAATCATTGTTGTTATTCCTTAAATTGATACAAAAATATCCTTAACCGGTCACTGAAAGCGAACAGGCTGTAAGTGTTGTGATCATTTTACCGGAGTGATTCCGGACTGAAAGCAAAAAGCTATTTTTACCAGCCGTGATAACCAGTAAAAGGAGTGTGACTGCTCGAATCCGGAATAGCCAGGTCATTTAGCACATACCACAAATAACTACTGTCATACCAGCCAAGTAATCTCTGATACCTGCGGTCGTTAACATGGCCGTCAGCATACAGGAAATTCGATCCTCCAGCATGAATTCTAGCCAGATCAATTCCTATATTCAAATCACATACCATAGCATCGGTGCTTTTGGCACCTTTCAGGGCTCGGCCAATATAAATGTAATCAACCCACGTACTATCTAAAACAAATCCGGCTTTGCCTTTGGGGCAGTGAAATAATTTCGAACGTCCGTCACCGACACAGACATCGTTTACTTCTCCAATTGCCGGTAAATAACGTAGCGGAGTCAAATAGCCAATTCCAACCGGAGCACCAGCAGATGCACAGCTCCGAATATCGCCTGCGCCTCTATAGCTGAAGTTTGGAGGTGTATAGGTATTATAATCTGCGGCATACATCTCAATCCCAGTTCCCATCTGCTTCAATTGGTTCTTGCAGGTAGTTGAATAAGCTTGGTTTCGGGCTCGGCCCAGCGCAGGAAGCAGCATGGCAGCTAATATCGCAATTATAGCTATAACCACCAAAAGTTCTATGAGTGTAAAATTTTTGTCCCGTGCATTCATTTTCTTTCTCCTATACTGTTTTATGTGTTGATTTAACTCAAGTTTCTCTCAAAAGCCTCATCGCGATCTTACAGATTGTCCATCCATAATGTTACCGTCAATCAGAATCTGTCGGGAAGTCAACCCGGGAGTTTTTAGCCGTTCGCACAATGCGGCATAGGCAGCCATTCCCATAATTCGCGCGTTAGGATATGCCGTCTGCAGTCGAACCGCTTCAGATGGCGCAGTAATATTATCGTAACCACTAATTGAGACTTCTTCTGGAACTCTGATCCCATCATTTTCTAAGCGGTTGATTACCTCGTAGGCAGTATCATCCGAATCACAGACTAGCGCGCTCAACCCTTCCTTGATCCTCTTTTTCAGGCAAAGATACATATCATCAGGAATAACTCTACCAACGGCATTGAAAATGTTTCGGGACTCTGGAAATTCGTTTCGGCATAGCAAAGCTTCAGCATAACCGTGATAGCGATTCCTGCGCCATGCCTCAGCTCCAGTCCTGTCACATACATCCCCCATGAATCCGATTTGACGGTGACCACGAACAAAGTGTTGCTCAGTCAGGGTTTTGAAACATTTATACTCATTACAACGAACAATATCAAGACATGGAAGATCATACTGATAAGCCAGTGCCACACATGGAAAATTATCCAGGAGTGCCTTTACCGTATTCTCTGAAAACCAGTTTATGAGTACCAGTCCGGATACTTGGCGATTACGCAAAGCAAATGGCAGAAGTTCCGGATCGGCAGCCTGCTCTCTATGCTCCAGAGGCACATAATGCATAATCAGCGATACGTTCGAACGATAGGCTGCCTCACTTAAACCGGAAAGATAACCTGACAGAAGCACATCCGAAGCCAGAGCGGTTGAATTATCAGCATCAGTCTGGATGACAACACCGAATGACAGCTGTGTATTCTTTGACTTTCCTGCCGACATCCTCTTGGGACGCATCGGCAGCGCTTCATAGCCAAGCTGGCTGGCGGTTTCCATTACCAATGCACGAGTTCTCGCGCTTATGGAAAGATCATTTTTCAATGACCGTGACACAGTCGCTATGGATAGTTTTAACTTATTCGCGATTTGTTGTTGACTGACAGCCATTTCAAAACACCTTTTGCATTGCTTTAACCTATTTTAATAGTATTTTAAATGATTTTTCAAAAAAAGCAATAGCTAGAGTAAAAAAAGTCATATTCTTCTTAGCATATTCCTCCAAAGAGCTACTGCGGTCACAAAATTAGCTTCTATACAGGAGGACTAGACAAATGCTCCGAATGAATTCAGAAGCATTTGTCTTTACTTTCTCTCTACATTTCCTGATGTTTGTGACGGGCAATAATATGATTCTGCAACTCATGTTCGATCAAACTGAATATTTGAGAATATCCTGCAACCCTGACAGGAATATTACCATAATGTTCCGGGTCCTTCTGCGCCTGGAGCAATCGGTCGGCGGAAACAACATTCCATTGCAGTTGTCCTACACCCATTTTTACCGCAGACCGAAGTAGCTGCACCAGCACTTCCGGTCCATTAACACTCTCAATGACCGATGGATGCAGATCTATTATTGCCGCAGAGCCTGCCGCCGCCTTATTATGTGGCATTTTTGATAAACTACTAAGCATGGAAGTCAAGCCGGCGAGATCACGTCCCTGATGTGCTGACAGAGAATAAGCCAAAGGCTCTCCGGCCCGTCTGCCGTCCGGCAATGCTCCCACATTTTTACCGAAATCAATATTCACCAGAAAAGTAAACAAATGAACAAACAACCTGTTATCCGGGGTACTCCAGGAATCCATCAGATTAATAAACTGATGACACTGTTCTGCGGCAAGCAAGTCGACCTCATCTTGATCGTTTCCGTATTTGGGAGCTCCATTCAGAAGCTTATGCCTCAATGCGTCGCAATCTTTGAAGTTTTCCTTCAGCGCTTTAAGCATTCCCTCCGGACTGATGCTGGCTTCATTATAGACAAATTTGTTTATGGCAGCAAGCGCATCGGCAGTATCAGGTACTCCCATCAGACAGAAGGAATGATAATTGTAAACCGATCCTCCGTTGGTAATGTCGCATCCCCGTTTAATGCAGTCATCCGTCAGTAGTGACAGACTGGGCAAAGGGCCGAATTCACGCTGCAGATTTTCTCCTCGACGGCAAACGTAAACGATGCGTTCCGCAAACCACTCAACCTGCTTTGCCAATGCCTGTTTGAATTCATCAAAATCTTTAAAATTGATAAATTCTCCGGTTTTGGGGCCAAGCTGTGTTCCACTGGATGGATCCATTCCATTAAATAATGCCAACTCAAGGCATTTCGCCAGATTGAACCAGCCGGAAACCGCATGCGGACTTGCCTTGCCGGGAATCGTGAGCTCAACACATCCGATCGGAGAATATTCTCGGGCATCCTCAAGAGAAATGCCACGTTCGGCAAGTGCTGGCACAAAACATTCATCATTGAAGAAAAACGGGATTCCACCGCCTTTGATGACAATATTAGCCGACGCTAGCAGAAAATCCTCCGGCGTATTAGAATCAATCCGAACCGACAAATCCCGAATTTCACCAAATTCACTAGTGGCTTCAAGAATAATATAGCTCATCTCAGTAACAGCACTGGAACCGTCAGAATTGACTCCGCCGAGAGTAATAGCCTGCACGTCGTATTCCAAATATAACTTTGCGGCAAGCTCAATCATCAAATCAACTGCTCCTTGACGAGTAATTCTTCCCGCCGCTAGATCTGCTTGGTAATATGGCTCCAGAATTCGGTCAAGATGACCAATGGAATTGGCGTTAATTCCATCATCGGCACATGCCATTAAGTGGGCAAACCACAAACTCTGCACAGCTTCGCGAAATGTTGTCGCTCCATGTTCAGGAACCTTTCGGCAAGCAATAGCCATATTCGATAAGCGCGACCAATCTTCCGAGTTGTCCGTGTGTTTTGCCATTTGATCAGCCAGTTCGGCATAACGCCGTCCAAACATAATACCGGCATTGCATACAGATTTCATCGCCAGCAGAAAGCTTTCGCGCTGCGGATAATCAGGTTCGGTCATCTTATGCATTTCAAGTTCATCTTCAACTTCTTTTATTAAACCTGAATAGCCCACTTTTATGAGCTTTGCATAATCCCGAATTGAATGATTTTCAACCCAGCCGCCTCCCATGATTACAGAGCAGGTATCTGAATCCTGCCAACCGGCCAGATATGGACGAATACTGTCTTTTAATGGGCCTGGAACTGTGGCGGAATGACGTGTATTATAATTGTCTATACCAGCAGTTACTTTGTCCAGTTGAATACTGTTATCAAGCTGTTCCAAAGCTTCGGTTTGTTCCTGGCGATTCTTCAGAGTATCTCGACCAAAGATTGACCATTGTGTTGGCAGCATATGTTCACCGGCCAGTGTCCACCCCGGATAAATTGCGACAGGAGCAAGCTCGGATAGTTTTAAGACCATATCCGCTTTTATCTCTAGAAGGCATTTTTCATTAGCATCCTCCTGCATCTCCCATGCACGAAAGAAAGCCAGCTCGCGGACCATCGGATTAAAGTCCGCAACAAATGAACCTTTGCGTTTTTTAACATCGTCTAAAATCAGTAAAAATGCTTCTTTATTCATAAAAAAAATACTCCTCTTTGGTTGGGCTGGAGATAATTATAATGGCAAGAAACAGATTTATCTTTGCCCTGACGTTCAGAGTTTTGTCTATTCATCCATTTTATGTTTTGCCCGTATTCTGCCGGGAGTGCGTCCGGAAATTTGTTTAAAGATTCTTGTAAAATGATGAACATTCGCAAAGCCGCAGCGACGTGCAATCTCTTTTATTGGCAGATCACTATATACAAGTTCAGCCATTGCCAGTTCAACCCGACAGTTGTTGAGATACTTATGAGGGGTCATTCCGACGTTATCAACAAAAATGCTGCAAAACAGTGATCGGCTTACCCCTGCAACCTGTGCAAGTTCCTCCAGCGAATACAAATTTTCAGGATGTGTTTTGATGTGTTTTATCGCCTTATCCACAGCTCGTCTGTGGTCAAGTGATTTAACAGTACTCTGTTCATTTTCCAGATTGGCATACAACAGCGAAATTATTTTCAGCATAAGCCCTCTTCGCCGTAAAGCCGCGGCATTTCCCTGAAGCCAGGCTACTGACATCAATTCAAAAAAGGTTTGCTCATAAGATTGGTAGTTATTGAGTTTCTGATATTCAGGCAGATCAGCAGGAAGTTTTTCTTTAAACACATCATCGTCATCAGGACAGGGGTACGAACAATGTGATTTGTCTATTTCTATCAGATCGAAATGTAGATTTAGCATTCGCCCTGAAATTTTATTCATTTTGAATTCTGAATAGTCACCAGGTCTGCGAAGGAAGACCGTTCTAGGCTCAATAGGATAGCTTTTCCCATCAATTATATACTCTCCGGTTCCGGAATAGAAGTAATGTAAAGCATGATCTCCGATACGATCCTTACGATGATGCCAGCATGGTATGGTGTTGCGAAAATCATGAGCAAGTCGCAAATACGGCGACCACATCGGCATAGAATTATTTGCAGGCGGACATCGCCAAAAAGCATCTATATTATCTCTGGTTCCCAAATCAATACTCCTACATATTTGCATTGCTTTAACCTATTTTAAATATATTTTAAATGATTAAAAGCAAAAATGCAAGAGTGATACAAAGAATCAAAATATCATTGTGCGAAAAGCTTCTTAACAATATTATGCAAATCACTGACGGCAGAAGCCGTAGAGGCAAATATTCGTTTGCGCTCAGAATCTGATATGTTGCGATAGCAAACCGATAGAAATTATATCATTTTGAAAATAGAAATATGGAAAGCGGCAAAGCTTCAAATCGAGCTTCATAATACGGATTCCTCCTTTATTCCGAAATGCTGTTCCTACTTTTCCCTGTCTTCCGGGAACTCGCTGTTGAATTTTGTCTGCGTCATGGTGTCCGGGACATTGCAAGTGATAATTATCTCCTGAATTGTTGGAGACAAGGCTGTCATTTTGAGGGCTTTTACCATGTTCGACGGATCAAGATTGAGTCCTTCCTTGGCCGGTATTAATATATCAGAGTTTGCACCCGGATTTGCAGAATTATGCGTTCGACCATTTTTTCCTGACTCGTTGCGCTGGGTGGAAGCCTCTGTTAATACTGTTCGTGGACGCGTCGCTTCATCCTGGTATCGGGAAGGCGACTTGATTCAATGGCATCTGACACTTCCGGCAAACACTCAGGCTCAAGTGGTGTTGCCTTCCACAATTTATCTTGTTTCTGAGCCTGTGAAAGCAACCTTTTGCCTGGGTTCTGGAAACCACATGCTGGAGCTTGTATGCAAATAATCGTTACATCTCTATCAGGAGGATTACTGGTATAACATTTTGCATTCAGCAAACTGATATCACTATGATCAAGTCTGCAATCACTTATTTGATTCAGGATGTCAGGTAAAATATCATTTCTCCGCCTGTGACAAGTCTAAAAACTATTTTTTTAATCCTGCAGTTTGCCATGCAGGGGTATTGTTGCCAACAATTTTGATGACATGACGCATCCGAAAGATTTAATTTTTCGACTCTAAGATACCTCGTGGCTTTTGTCACGAGGTTCTTTTTTTTATTCGTATAGGACAACCGTTTTTATTTGTTTTTGTTATCTTTACGATATTTCAGTTTTGACATAGCACATACATTAATCGGAAATACGAAATACATGGATTGATATTTCATGCAATATATTAAATTTTTCAGAAGTAATATTTGATAAGAGTTCCTGCAATTCATTATCAAATTTTTTAACACTTTCTATGGGTAAACTGGCAGCGACTCCACGGCAGGCTCTAATTCTGCCTCGCCAGGATTCATAATCATATGGAATTGGTTCAATGAACTTTTGAAATGTTAGCAGAGAATAGTCAGAAAAACATTTAAAAGTATGCCCGTTTCTATTTTCTTTAAAATGGGCCCCTTTCCAATCAGGATTATATTTTAAGACTAAATCTTCCGTTTGCTTGGCTATTTTGTCTTCAAACGGCAGCCAGTTGAAATGCATTAATAATATTTTGCCTCTGGGAATTAACCATTTTTCTAATTTTGGCAGTAGTACTCCTGAGTCAAAATATAGCCAGCATTGCCCTGCGGAGACAATGTCAAAAGAGTTACTTTCAAACTCACAATTTTCTATTGATTCAGAAAAGAAATTAATTTTAACGTTATCAGAATCTGACATTTTTTTTGCAGCAGCAATTTGCTCGGAGGCAATATCAACACCAGTAACAACAGCTCCATTCTTAGCGAAATTTCTGGCCAATTCACCAGTTCCGGTTCCAAGATCTAATATTCTCTGATTCGGTGTTCCAATCCCAATTCCAGCTAAGTAATCCCATACAAATTTCGGATATCCCTTTCTGTATTGGCTATAATCTTTTGATGTATTTCCCCAATCAAACTCTCTGGAATTATCAATGTGTTTTATTTTCATAACATTTCTTTATTTGATATGCAAGATACCAAGTTTCGTTGTATTTGATTTCGATATAAAAAATAACATAAAAAATAGATACTTTCAATAGTTTGTGATAATATACATACGAGTTAGAAAATACGGAGTAATATTATGAATGATAACCTGATTTTTTCACCGGAAGAGCAAGCATTGATTGATTCTGCTAAGAGTGTTCTTGGTAAAATAGATCTTGGCGAAGACTTGACTGCCGGAACCGTTGCTGCCGCGCTGCGTACGGATAAAGGTAACGTTTATACCGGAATATGTATAGACTTGAGTTGCGGATTGGGCTTTTGTGCTGAAGTAGCGGCGATGGCTGAGATGTTGAAACATCGGGAAACCCAGGTGGTTTCTATTGTCGCTGTCGGCGGAAGCGGTATTATGAGTCCATGCGGAAGGTGCCGGGAAACTCTTGCCCAGATTAACCCGCAGAATTTTTCCTGTAAAATCCTGCTTCCTGAAGGTCTAACAGCTTCGTTGCGTGAATTACTGCCGGAACATTGGCTTTAATAACGATAAGATATTTGGGGGTTTTTGCCGAAAATCTCTTGTGAGGTTGATTTTAGGGGGGCGTGAAGTTATTTTATTATAATAACAGTAAAATGAGAGTTAGTATTTTTATTTCTGCTTCCGTAGCGCGAAGCGCGGAGTATGAAGCAGTACTAACGCCATCCGTCGTACGGATTGAGGGGAAAATATGAAATCATATATCAGTCGGGCAAAGGATTTTTTTGAAAAAGATATCTGGTCGTTCAGAGTTGCCGATATTGTCGGTATCAGATCACTTGGAATAAAATTACTGCGGGTTATTGTACTTGCCATTAAGGATTTTTTCCGTGATCAATGTCAGATACGGGCTTCGGCGTTAACATTTTACTCCGTTCTTTCCGTAGTTCCGGTTGTGGCAATGCTGTTCGCTGTATCAAAGGGCTTTGGACTGCAAACTGTTCTAAAAGATTCGTTGCTGCAAAAGTTTGGAGAGGAACAACAGCAACAGATAGTTAATCAAATCTTTGATTACGCCGAAAATATGCTCAATAATGCCAAGGGAGGAGTTATTGCCGGAATCGGGGTGTTTATCCTGCTGTATTCGGTAATCAAACTATTCAGCAATATAGAAGTTTCCTTTAATCACATCTGGCGGGTAAAGAACAATCGTCCGTTCTGGTTGAAATTGCGTGACTACCTGATCATTGTGGTTCTGGCGGCGGTGGCGATCGTGTTTTCCAGCAGTCTGACGGTATTTATTTCCACTCACCTCAAAAGTATAGCTGAACAATATGAAGTTATTGGAGCGGTAAGCGCTCCATTTGTGTTTGTGGTAATTAAATTATTGCCGTTTGTTGTTATGTGGATATTCTTCTCTATTTTATACAAATTTATGCCGAATACAAAAGTTACTTACGGGTCAGCATTTGTGGCCGGAGTTATTGTTGGTACCGTTTTCCAGCTAATCCAGGTCTTTTTCATTTATATTCAGGTAATGGTGTCCCGGTCCAGCGCGATTTACGGCAGTTTGTCGGCGCTGCCGCTGTTTTTTCTATGGACTCAGATTACCTGGACGTTGGTTCTGTTTGGTGCGGAACTGGCTTTTGCCCACCAGAATTCCGATAACTTTGAATTTGAAATTTATACCGATAAAATAAGTAATAACGCGTTCCGAACATATATGGTAAAGACGGCGGCATTTCTGGTTCAGAACTTTTTCAAGGGCAATCCACCGTGTGGAATTGACGAAATATCCAAGGCATGCCGTATGTCGATCGGGCTTTCCAGAAAAATAATTTATACGTTAATCGACGCGAATGTCGTGTGCGAATCCATTAATCATGACGATAACGACTCCATTGTTTACCAGCCAGCATGTAACGCCGGAGAAGTTACTATTTTTGAGCTGTTTCGTACAATAGATGAAAAAGGAATGGACGGTATTGAGCCGGAAGACGATGATTATAAACGTATTTCCGGGCAAATTAAAGGGATGACGTCACCCGTAAAAAGCTCAAAAGCTAATATTAAATTGAGAGACATAAAACTTTCCAAGGGCATGTTTTCATGAAATACGATACTATTATCATAGGGGCCGGCATGTCCGGACTTGCGGCCGGAATACGGCTGGCACATTTTGAAAAGAAAGTTCTAATCTGCGAACAGCATTATCGCGAGGGTGGGCTTAATTCATATTACGACCGGAACAATTTTAAACTGGAATCCGGCCTTCATGCTATGACGAATTTTGTGCCGCGCGGAGCGAAGAAATCTATGCCGATGATGAAAATTCTGCGGCAGCTTAAAATCCCTTATGACGCGCTTGAACTGCGTGAACAACTTCATTCATCTATCCGGTTTCCCGAGTGCAGTCTACAGTTCAGTAATGATTATGAAGAGTTTAAACAGAATGTGTCGAAACTGTTTCCGGAAGAGATCGACAATCTGATTAAGCTTGATCAATTTATGCAGGAATATAACGCGATCAAAATGGAAAACAGTTATACTTCTGCCAGAGAAGTTGTCGCGGAATATATCTCTGATCCGGTTTTAACCGACATGATATTTTGTCCGTTGATGTATTACGGCAGCGCCAGCGAAAACGATATGGACCTGGCCCAGTTTGTCTTGCTCTATCGGAGCGTATTTCATGAGGGATTTTGTCGTCCGGCATCGAATGGCATACGCCACATTCTTGGACTCCTGATGCAGCGTTATCAGGAAAGCGGCGGTGAGCTTCAGTTGAACTGCGGAATTAAAAGCATTAAGTGTAAAGACGGTCGGGCATATGCGGTGGAAACTGTTGCTGGAGATATTATCGAGGCGGACAATATACTTTCTTCTGCCGGGGCATGTGAGACATTCAATATGTGCGAGATTCCGATTACAGGTATTATGCTGCCGAGAGAAGGCCAGCTGGCATTTCTGGAATCAATGGTGATCGTTGAAGAACAATTCGATTTTAACTGCAATGATACCATTATCTTCTTCAATAACGCGGATCGGTTTAACTTTAGTAACCCCAAAGAATTATGTGATTATAACAGTGGGATCATATGCTTTCCGCATAATTTCAAGTTTGAGCACGGTGATGCCGTGCCGGATAAAACCATTCGAGTTTCTTTGATTGCCAACAGCCATGCCTGGCACACGATGTCTGATGACGAATATGAACTGAATAAGGCGGGCGCGTCGCTCAAGGCGATTCAGTGTGCAGAGGAAGTTACCGGTTCTGAGGGAATCATGTTTCATGCCAGACAAACCGATTGTTTTACTCCTAAAACCGTGACCCGGTTTGCCAGTAAGGTCAACGGCGCAATCTATGGTTCGCCGACAAAATACCGGGATGGAAGAACGCATCTGCCGAATTTGTATTTATGTGGAACGGATCAGGGATTTTTGGGAATTACCGGAGCCATGCTCAGCGGCGTATCAATTGCCAATACTTACCTGATGCTTTAAGTTATTGCCGCTTGCCTCATCACTGCGGCAAAGCTGTACCATTAAAGGACGGTTCCGAAGCAATTCCCCTGTCTCCCCCCTCCGCCAGACCAAAAAGGAATATCACTTCGGAACCGTATGAAAATGTTATTTTGTATTTTGAGATATTAGATCTTCAATAAAGGAATGGCAGTTAAATTCCAGTTCATCAATGAGTTCATCAAATTTTATATTTTTTCTTCGGCAGGATTCTTCAAGATATTTAAATCTTGTTTCCATATCATCCTCTCCGGCAGTTTGAATAAAATCATCATTAAACATTTCATCAAAACAATCCAACCCGCTTTTCAGATAATCCTGCATATTCCCCCAGACTCCTTGGTTTTGCATTGATTCTTCCATGGTTTTCCATGAAACATGGAGAATTATATCATGTGTTTTGCGTGATGTCAATGGCTTTGCGCAAAAAAATAATTTATTATTTTGTACTTAATGTTATGATTTATCATAAAAAAACACAATAAATCTTGCGTTGTTTTTGCATATTGGTTGTTTGTGTGTAATTTTGTTAAAATGTTGCAAGGTTAATATTTACGGGAAATTATTGTTACTCTTAATGTTGAATAAATCTTAAAAAAACTTGAATGTTTGCCGATACTCATGTACAATAACATAATTATATGTAACAGTATTGCTCTGTAAAAACTACGTATATTCAGGGACAACGAATAAAGGGAACACATTATGGCTCAGGAACTTCAGGGCTTGTTGGAGCGTATTCAGGAAGAAGGAATCAAAAAAGCGGACGGTGAAAAGGAACGCATTGTTTCGGAAGCCAAAGCTGAAGCCGAAAAAATCCTGAAAGAAGCAAAAGAAGAAGCAGTAAACATTACCAAAAAAGCTGAGGAAGGTGCTGCTGCGCTTGAAGCTCGCGCCAAAGCAGCGATACAGCAGGCTTCCAGAGACATCATTCTTACTCTCAAAGACGACCTTAAAACTCGCCTCGAAAAAGTAGTTAAATCTGCCGCCGAGGATACTCTCAGCCCCGAATTTATGGGGAAAATGATCCTTGAAATGGTGAAGAACTACAAGGGTGAAAGTGACGCAAAAATGGAACTGCTCGTTGGAAAAGACGATCTGGATAAGATGACCGGCAGCTGCCTGGCCGCTATTTCGGCGGATCTTAAGCAGAATCCGGAAATCGCCGTCGGCGACGACATCGGAGCTGGACTTAAAGTCGGCTTTGAAGGTCAGGATTTGTTTTTGGATTTTACCGACGACGCGCTTACCGATTTGATCTGTTCGTTTATCGGTCCGAGACTGGCAACGCTGCTCAATTCCGGAAACTAAAATACCGTTCCTCGGGTGCGGGGGAATTCGTAAGCAGTAAAATATCGAACAGAGAGAAAATATAAAATGGCTGAATATCACTATCTGGTAAGTTCACTGCCTATGCTGATGCCTGATATGGAACCGGTCATGAATCTTGAAGAATTCATGGATCAGTGCTCCGACTGGCTGACAGTTCCTCAGATGGCGCGATTGGAAGCAACCGGATTGGTTCCGGCTTCCGACTTCGTGTTTCCTGCCGGTTCCGCATCGGCTTTATGGAATGACTGGGAAACCAATCTGCGCAATCGCCTGGCAGCAAATCGTGTTGCCGGTTCGGGTCAGGACGCTGAGTCGATCCTTCATGAAGAGATCGATGTTTACGGCGAAATTGAACAGGGAATTCAGGAAGCATGGGCTCAGAACGATCCTTTGGAACGTGAAAAAATCCTCGATAGAATCAGATGGCGTTTTCTGGATGACCTTGAAAATGGTCATCTTTTTGATTTTGATGTCATCTGCATTTATAAACTGAAACTTCTGATCAGGGAAAAATGGACTCCCCGTACCGTCCAGACCGGGCGTACCAGCCTCGATGAAACCGTTACGGCAATCGAGCAGGGAGATACCAGAAAAGAAATGGTGGTTGCGGAATAAATTTTTCGCGACGGCATTACATATTTGGGATTTTAACATAAACATTAATATATCATGAATAACTGGGAGGATTGCTGGAATGCAGGAAGCAATCACAGGAAAAATTGTCGGCGTAAACGGTAATATGCTGACAGTACAATTTGACGAAAAGGTTACCCAGAACGAAGTGGCTTACGCAATTATCGGCGAAGAACGCCTCAAGAGCGAAGTCATCCGTGTCCGCGGTAACCGTGCCGACCTCCAGGTGTTCGAAAGTACCGGCGGACTAAAAATCGGCGATACGATTGAATTTACCGGAGAACTGCTTAGTGTGGAACTCGGACCGGGTCTTCTGACTCAGGTTTACGATGGTCTGCAGAACCCTCTTAACAATCTGGCTGAAAAATCCGGCTTCTTCCTGAAGCGCGGTCTTTATCTGCCAGCATTGGACTACGACAGTGAGTGGGAATTTACGCCGCTGGCGAAAGTCGGCGACTCTGTTCGTGCCGGTGACTGGCTCGGCCATGTTCCCGAAGGAATTTTCAAACATTATATCATGGTTCCGTTTGGTGTCCATGGTACATGGGAAATTACTGAAATCAAAGCTGCCGGAACTTATAAGCTTTCCGACACCATGGCGGTTATCAAAAATGAACGCGGCGATACGCAGAATGTTACAATGATGCAAACCTGGCCGGTAAAAGTTCCGATCTCCGCTTATAAAGACAAGCTGTTGTCTGAAAAAACTATGATCACCCAGCAGCGTACCATTGATACTTTCTTCCCGGTCGCGGTTGGCGGAACATTCTGTACACCGGGTCCATTCGGTGCCGGTAAGACCGTACTTCAGCACGCGTTGAGCCGTTTTGCTGAAGCCGATGTGGTAATCATCGCGGCCTGCGGAGAACGTGCCGGTGAGGTGGTGGAAATCCTTCGTGAGTTCCCGCATCTGGAAGACCCGAAAACCGGTAAAACCCTTATCGACCGTTCGATCATTATCTGTAATACCAGTTCGATGCCGGTGGCGGCCCGTGAGGCATCCGTATATACTGCGGTGACGCTGGCGGAATATTATCGTCAGATGGGTCTGAACTGCCTGCTGCTGGCTGACTCAACTTCACGTTGGGCCCAGGCGCTGCGTGAAATGTCTGGTCGACTTGAAGAAATTCCGGGTGAAGAAGCATTCCCGGCTTACCTTGAATCTTTGATTGCCAGTTTCTACGAACGTGCGGGATTGGTAAAACTTAATAATGGCGAACTCGGTTCAGTAACCATCGGCGGTTCGGTAAGTCCGGCCGGCGGTAACTTTGAAGAACCGGTAACCCAGGCTACCCTGAAAGTGGTGGGCGCATTCCTCGGGCTTTCACGTGAACGTTCCGATGCCCGCCGTTACCCGGCAATCCATCCGCTGGATAGCTGGAGTAAGTACAAGAGCGTGGTTGAGCAGGATAAAATCGACCTGGCTCGCGGACTTCTCCGCCGAGGTAACGAAGTGAACCAGATGATGAAGGTGATCGGTGAAGAAGGTACTCACATCGACGACTTCGTAATCTTCCTGAAAAGTGAGTTCCTTGACTACGTTTACCTCCAGCAGAATACCTTCGACAATGTCGACGGCGCCTGCAGTTATGACCGTCAGCGTTATGCGTTCGACAAGGTCATCATGATTCTGAATACCAAGTTCACATTTGACAATAAAGATCAGGCCAGACGTTATTTCCTCGAACTGCGCCAGATATTCACCGACTGGAACTACGCTGAATGGGAATCCGACGGATTCCGCAAGCTTGAGTCGCAGGTCGACGAAAAAGTAAAGGAGCGTGCAAATGCGTAAAGTATACCATCGCATAATTCAGATCGCCGGTAACGTGATTACTGTGGAAGCCGATGATATCGGCTACAACGAACTCGCCGAAGTTACTAGTTCGCGCGGAGTTTCGCTCGCTCAGGTAATCCGGCTACAGGACAACAAAGTTTATCTCCAGGTTTTCTCCGGAAGCCGCGGAATCAGCACCGACGACCAGGTTCGGTTCCTCGGTCATCCGATGATGGTTTCTTCTTCGGAAAATCTGCTGGGACGTATCTTCAACGGACGCGGTATTCCGCGTGACGGTCGCCCGGAAATCCAAGAGGATGAAGTTCCGATCGGCGGACCGTCAGTAAACCCGGCAAAACGTATCATCCCGAAAAATATGATTCGTACCGGAATTCCGATGATTGACGTGTTCAACACCCTGGTTGAATCCCAAAAGCTGCCGATCTTCTCGGTTGCGGGTGAACCTTACAACCAGCTGCTTGCCCGTATTGCGATGCAGGCTGAAGTTGACGTAATCATTCTCGGCGGCATGGGTCTCAAATATGACGACTATCTATTCTTCCGTAATACTCTTGACGAACAGGGCGCTCTGTCTCGTTCGGTAATGTTTGTTCATACCGCGTCCGACCCGGTGGTGGAATGCCTCCAGGTTCCGGATATGTGTCTGGCTGTGGCTGAAAAATACGCGCTTGATGGCAAACGCGTACTCTGCCTGCTGACCGACATGACAAACTTTGCTGACGCGATGAAAGAAATTGCGATCACCATGGAACAGATTCCGTCCAACCGCGGATATCCCGGAGACCTTTACTCTCAGCTGGCGTCACGCTACGAAAAGGCGGTTGACTTTGACGGAGCCGGTTCTATCACCGTTTTGGCGGTAACTACCATGCCTGGTGATGACGTGACTCACCCGATCCCGGATAATACCGGATATATTACCGAAGGTCAGTTCTATCTGCGTAATCAGCGTATTGAACCGTTTGGTTCACTGAGCCGTCTGAAACAGCAGGTAAACTCAGATACCCGTGCAGACCATCGTGCCATCATGGATACGATGATCCGGTTCTATGCCGACTATAAAGAAACCCTCGAAAAGCAATCCATGGGTTTCAATATGAGTACATGGGACCAGAAACTGCTGAAATACGGTGATCTGTTTGAAGCACGTATGATGGACCTCTCGGTAAATATTCCGCTTGAAGAAGCACTCGACCTGGGTTGGAAGACCATGGCGGAATGCTTCGATAAGACAGAAACCGGGATCAAATCCGACCTGACTGAACAGTTCTGGCCGAAACAGTAACGTTTCATTAATTCGGAGGCACAGCGATGCCGAAAATTAAATTAACAAAAACTGAACTGAAGTCGCAGCGGGATGCGTTAAAACAGTTTACCCGCTTTCTGCCGACGCTGCAGTTGAAAAAACAGCAGCTGCAAGTGGAAATGCGTCAGAGTCAGGCCAGGTTGAGAGAGAACGAAGCCAAGGAAAAAGAGCTGAAAAGCAAGCTTGACTCCTGGGTAAGTCTCTTCGGTACTGATGGTTCGGTCGATAAACTTTCCATGCTGGTGATCAAAGACAAGGTCAATGCCGGCAGAAGGAATATCGCCGGGGTGGACGTGCCGGTCTTCGACAGCGTGACTTACAGTGATGTTAAATATAATTTGTTTGACGAGGATCCCTGGATCGACAGTGCGATTGAGATCCTCAAAGAGATAATCGCGATTCGTGCGGCGCATGTGATACTGCAGGAGCAGTACCGACTGTTGTCACAAGAACTGAGGACCACAACTCAGCGCGTGAATCTTTTCGAAAAAGTAAAAATACCGGAAGCCAAGGGCAATATCCGTAAGATTCAGATTTATCTGGGCGATATGGACACCGCCGCGGTGGCCCGGTCCAAGATTGCCAAAGGCAAATCACAGGAGGTGGCGGCATGATTGTAAAAATGTTCAAAACCACCTTGTTGTGTCTGGCGTCAGATAAAGAACATGCGCTCAAAAAGCTGCAGGAACTCGGCGTTATGCATGTCGAGGTTACCCGTAAAGCCGATTCCGAGGATCGTACCGAGGTCGAGCATGCGGTGAATCAGCTCGAACGTGCAGTTAATTCTCTGGCCGGCAGAACAACTGACGTGGAATCAATAGACCACACAGGAAGAGAAATCGCAGAGAAGACGCTTGAGCTTCTTGATGAAGGAACTGCCTTCAACAAGCGGCTTGAAACTCTGAAACGCGATCTGGACAAGCTGGAGCCCTGGGGCGATTTTTCCAATGAAACAATTGCTGAACTGGAAAAATCAGGTATCCGGGTATACCTCTGTACCGGATCAGAAAGTGATCTGGAAGCTTGCGGGGAAAAAGGGACCTGCGAAATTATCCGTGAAGATAAAGGACGCTATAATTTCGCGTTGATCGCCACGGAAGAGCAGGATGAAGCGGCATTGCCGCTGGCTAGCATACCCGAAGATATCTCGCTCAATAAATGCCTTGAAGAGATTGCGGTTTGCCGCCGTGAACTTGAACGGATCAATAAGGCTCTTGACAAAATGTCTGCCGGACTTGATCAGGTTAAGGAATACGCGCTGGAAGTTCAGGAAAAACTTGAATTCCTGACCAGCCGCGACGGTATGATCCACGAAGGCGAGATTGCTTATATCGAAGGTTTCGTTCCGCAGCCGGAAATCGAAAACCTCAAGGCGGAAGCCCAGGAAAGCGGTTGGGCGCTGCTTATTAATCAGCCGGAAAAAGGCGACAATGTTCCGACATTGATCAAAACACCGAAGATTTTCGATATCGCCAAACCGATTTTCGAATTTATCGGTATTGCTCCCGGTTATAACGAATGGGATATCAGTGTATGTTTCCTGTTCTTCTTCACTATTTTCTTTGCGATGATAGTAGGAGACGCGGGATACGGAATTGTATTTCTGGTACTGGCCCTGATATGCAAGGGTGTGATCAAAAACGAAAAGGCAAAGCTCCCGCTTAACCTTTTTATGACATTAAGTATTGCAACCATTGTCTGGGGTGCATTGAATAGTTGTTACTTTGGAATAGATGCAAATCTTCTGCCTGGTTTTATGCAGGCTCCGGGTAAGTTCATGGAAAAACTTCCGACATGGGTTAAAGGGGTAGACCAATATAAAGATCTCCCCGGAAGTGAAATCAAGGATAAGAATGTACAGTATTTCTGCTTCCTGCTGGCGGCAATTCACTTGTCTCTGGCAAGGTTCTGGAAACTGATTCTCTACTGGAAGAATGCCATTACCGATGCCCTTGGGGCCTTGGGGTGGGGGCTTTTCCTGTGGGGTAACTTCTTCCTCGCGGTAAATCTGATCGTCTTTTCCGGTTCAATGCCGAATTTCGCATACTGGTTGTATGGTGTCGGATTTGTCCTGATACTATTCGGAGTCAATTGGAAGGATGCCGGAGATTTGTTGAACTTCCCGTTTGCTATTATCGGAAGTTTTGTTGATGTGTTGTCATACATCCGTCTGTTCGCGGTTGGATTGTCGTCATACTACATCGCGACCAGTTTCAACAATATGGGATTGATGCTGGCGAAGATCTCCCCCTGGCTTATTATCGGGACCGTATTCATCATATTGATCGGTCATCTGCTGAACATTGCGCTGGCGTTTATGGGCGTACTGGTTCACGGCATAAGGCTTAATACTCTGGAGTTTTCCAATCACATGGAATTACAGTGGCTTGGAATTGTATATAAACCATTTAAAAAGTTAGCTACTAATCAAATAAAGGAGAAAAAATAATGGATGAGATGGTAATGAAGGCGTTGGTACAGGCAGGAGCTTTTTCTGCAATTTCTCTTGCAGCACTGGGTTCTGCACTTGGTTGCGGAGCAGGCGGTGCCGCTGCCGTTGGTGCATGGAAAAAATGTTATGCGCAGAATAAACCGGCTCCGTTCCAGCTCGCGGTATTTGCCGGAGCTCCGCTTTCACAGACAATTTACGGTATGATCCTGATGTTCCTGATCGGGGCAAAAGCTTCAACCATGTCTGCATACTGGCCTCTGATGCTGTTCATCGGTATCTTCGGCGGAATCGCAATGGGCGCATCTGCATGGATGCAGGGAAAAGCCGCTGCCGGCGCTTGTTCCGCCCAGGCTGAAACCGGTAAAGGTTTTACTAACTATCTGATGGCACTCGGTATTATCGAAACTGTGGCCATCTTTGTAATGGCATTTGCCATCGTATTGCTGGCTACCCTGAAGTAGTCCGTACGACGGACAGCGTTTATAGCGCTTCATACTTCGGTTGCTGACGCTTCCTGCGGAAGCGCAAGACAGTAACCAAAAGTAGAGAATAATACAGCTCCGACATTCTTATGAATGTCGGAGCTTTTTTTTGTTTATTTTTCTCATGCCTATTGACATTTATCTGCAAATGTAGCATAATATAATTAAATGATGCATACAACACTTTAAATGGTTTATATCAATGCAGGTAACACAGACAAAAGAAAATCCCAAATACCATCAGGTATATAAACAGTTGATAAATGAGCTATCGGGAAACCGGTTTCGTCCGGGTGAAAAGCTGCCGTCGGAACGTGATTTTGCTGAACGACTGGACGTAAATGTCCGTACGGTCCGGCGCGCGTTTCGTGATTTGGTGCTTGGAGGAATTGTAGAAAAACGAATTGGTTCGGGTACTTATCTGAAAATCAAGCTGGACAGCTCATGGCATGACCGCGCAATCAATGTAGTGCTGGAAAATACTTACGACGGTACGGTACAGCATATGATCGAAATGGCCGCGCGAAAAGTTTCAGAACGCAGGAACCGAAAGTACAGAATAATCTTTACCGATCGTGAAGAGCTTCCCAAGCTATTGAAAAGCTGCGTCAATTATCGTCAGCCGACCATTCTCTGTTTAAATAACCTTGATGGAATTTCCAAAGTTTTTGACGCTCCTGAATTGTTTGTCGCCTTCAGCAGCATGATTTATCAGGACGGCATTCCCTGTATCCAGTGTGACGATACCAAAGGAATCAGAATGCTAATCGAACATCTTCATTCACTGGGACACAAACGGATTGCTTTCCTGCGCCAGGAAGACAAGGCCGGTGATGGTTTAGCGGAACGTCAGTCCGCTGTATGGACCTCCGCACTGGGTACCGATTTCGATTCTGACTTGAAGTTAATGATTGATGATGTGCCGGGATACTTCATGGAGCATGCGTTTAATACCGTTAGTAAAGCACTGAAACAAACAGAGTTTTCTGCGTTGATTTGCGCGACAGATGAACTTATGTACGGCGCTACCGCGGCTTTACGCGAGGCCGGAAAACGTATTCCGGAAGATGTATCTGTGGTCTCTATCGGGAATACGCCGCTGAGCTGGTACGCGAGTCCTCCAATCACTTGCTATGACCCCGATATCGAAAGTCATATCGAACAAGCCATCGACATGCTGGATTTCAATCACGAAAATCCCGATAAAATTGAAAAGCTCCGGCTGGTAGACCCGGAACTGATCGTAAGAAAATCAACCACAAATTATATAGGAGACTAAGAGGGATGAAAGAAGGCAATAATAAAGAAAGAAACAATTTTACACTGATCGAACTCCTGGTTGTGATAGCAATAATAGCAATACTAGCATCAATGTTGCTTCCTAGTTTGAGTCAGGCAAGAAACAAAGCAAAAGCAATCAAATGCACTTCTCAATTGAAACAAATGATGACCGCAACAACTGAATACACTGGAGATTACAATGGAGCAATCCCGCAATCCTATGCTCCGGCAATATACGATACCACTAATGGGAATTGGCGCTGGTATCAACAATTATATGGATATCTAAAAAACAAGAATATTTATATTTGTCCGACAGGAGAACTTTTAAGCTGCTATGAAGGAACTGGTATAGGAGGTGTTGATCTTGATGGTGATGGAACTAAAGATAACTTTAAGCTAAACTATGGTATGAATGCGAGAATTGGAGGATATGATGACGGAGCAGCAACGATAGGTTCGGTGCGTACTAAAATCAGCCAGATACGAAAACCAGCAAATACTGTCTACATTATGGATTACCACAAAAATCTACAATTTGTTGATGGAAATTTATCAGATTCTACGATTAAAACTTATGCTTTCCGCCACAATAAAGCAGCGAATGCCGGTTTTATGGATGGTCACGTTGAAAAACTTGGGCGGCCAAGGTCGGATTTTGATTCCTGGTTAAGTCAATACATCTGGAGGATTGATAATTAATTTATTAATATATTCTCTTCACAAAGTGTAATAGTAATCCATGACCATTTCGTATGGATACAGAATTATTGTGCCCAAACAACAAATATCAGGAGTTAAAATGCTTTTATTATTACGTTTAAGAAAAATAATTGTAATCATTACTTTGTTTTTCTTAGGAATCACGATACCATACACTGTTAACGGAGCAGACAAAAGCATTCACAAGGTTCTGGTGGAATATGATTTTAATAAAATGACCAACTATTCCCCCTGGACAGGCTGGAGTCTAAAACCCCAGAAGATCGAATTGGTCAAAGTAAACGGCAGAACCATTCTGCAGTATACAACTTCCACAAATTGGAATACTCCAATCATCCCACTTCATCCGCCAATAACGATTACTGCCACTACTGCTCTGCAATTCAGAATAAAAGTATCTAAAAGCGGAGATTGGGAAATCAACTTGCAAAACGCTACGGAAGGTGCAGAATACTCCATGCTGTTTTCTGTCGCAAGGCCAAATAAATGGACAAACATTACTGCAATTTTGAAAGAAGCCGCTTACAAACGCGGAGGCAAAGGCGGCATAAAAAAAGATGGGATAATCGGAGATAAAATCTCTCAGATTCAACTAGCTTATCGTGGTAAAAACATACAAATTGCCAATTTCAGGATTGTCGAACTAAATCCTATGGCTGTTGGAGAATTTTGCGTAGATAATCCAGCGATAAAAGCATATAAAGACACATATAAAAAAGTCAATTATCCCAAACTGGCTCGTAACAGTGTTTTTCCGTTTGGAGTAATCTTAACTCTCAATCGTAGCTGCCGTGATAATGCGGAATTCTTTGATCAGACTTTACTCGATAGATATAAAGCGGCTTTGCTTGATATTAAAATGCGCGGATTCAACACTGTCTCAAACTTTTGTAACAGCGTTAAAACCGGGGATAATCTCGAACTGATGAAAAAATATCATCTTTTCTTATTTGATACAGTTACTTGCGGATCAAAAATCTATGCTTTGCCGGATAATGCTTCACAGCTTAAGGCAGTCGAAAAATACTCATTCCATCCTAATCTTCTGGCCTGGTACGGACAAGATGAGCCCACCAATATAAAAAAATACCTGAAAAATAAAAAACGGGTTGAAACCATTTCTGCTGGAGGAGCTCCATATGTCAGCGCTATGCATATGAATTATATCGTAAAGAACGTGGGGCCATGCATGGAAGTCATTGCGATTGATCCATACAACCTGACAGATGATTTTAATGCAAAGAACTCAAGCCAGATTCTCCTGAATCACAGTAACAACATCGAATTCGCCAGAAACAGTTCTATGATGAATCGAGTATGGATGATCCCTCAGGCATTTGGAATGCGTTCGGCCGGAAAGCGTACGTTACGCTATCCACGTCCGAAAGAAGCCAGACTTGAGGTGTTTAACGCTCTTGCATCCGGCGTGAAAGGTTTTATTTTCTTTATTTATAATGAAACTGTTCCTTATCTCGACAAACAGGTTAGAGGAGAAGAATTTGACCAGACGATGGTTGATGCCTGGTACAATGGAAATCCAACGACGGATGAGTTAAGCAAGCTGGCAAAGCGCTTAATTCCGGTGATACCGTCATTTCTTGATACTGTGCCTTGTACAGGTTTTAAAACCTATTGCAGTTCAAAAGATGTTTATGTCAAGCAATTGAAAAACCAGTACGGAACTTTGATATATTGCTATAACACCAACTTAGCAAAAAACATAAGAGGACAACTTAAGGTTAAGCTGCCGTCTAACGTGAAACTCTACGATATCGAGTCCTTAAAAACCGTAAAATACAATAAATTCAAATTTAACCTTGCATCAGGTGACGGCAATATCCTGTTTGCCGCTAAGTCCGATAAATTTGCTGTGATCGCGAAGGAAATTAACTTCCACCGGGCAGAATTCACTTGGCAGCAGCTTGATGTAAAACTGAAAAGACTTGCAGCCGCAGGTTTTGATACCGCAGAATTACGAGGCAAACTTGAAAGCTTAAAACCGGAAATGGATAAAGCAGTTCCTTCTCTGAATGATATCGCTAAGGAGATAACCAATCTTCGCAATAGTAATACAGAATATTGTCAAATTTCGGGAAAACTTACCGACATTCAGAAAGCGTTCGGACGGATTAACGCAATATTAACTAATTCAAAAAAGATCAAACAGATCGATTGTAATTCTAAATGGTATGGTCTTTTTGACTCTATTAAAAAGCTTGGAACCGATTACTTTAAATATAAATCATATCTGGACAAGGGTAAATTATCTGAAATTCCTGCAGATTCTTTGAATTCGCTAGAAACCAAAGTACAGCAGCTGAAAAGGAAGTAACGAACAAAATTAATGGATAATACTGTTTTTTATTAATCACAACTTCAACGTTCTATTAATCGTAAGAAAATCAACCATAAATTATATAGGAGATAAAAAAGGATGAAAGAAGACAACAATAAAGAAAGAAACAATTTTACACTGATCGAACTCTTGGTTGTGATAGCAATAATAGCAATACTAGCATCAATGTTGCTTCCTAGTTTGAGTCAGGCAAGAAACAAAGCAAAAGCAATCAAATGTACTTCTCAGCTAAAGCAAATGATGACGGCAAGTATTGAGTATACGGGAGATTACAATGGATGTATTCCCCAATCTTATGCGTCTGCAACATACAATATGACCCTATGCTCCTGGTGTTGGTACCAGCAGATTTACGGTTATTTGAAAAATATTAATATATATATGTGTCCAACAGGCGAATTGTTGAGCTGTCTTGAACGTACCGGTGCTTATGGTGTCGACTTAGACAATGATGGAACCAAAGATACGATTAAATTAAATTATGGTATGGATGCCAGTATTGGTGGATATGATGATGCGTGGGGAAATACAATAGGCTCGGTTCATACAAAAATCAGTCAAATACGTCAACCGGCAAAAACTGTTTACATCATGGATTCTCATAAAAAGATGCAATTTTTGCTTAGCAATTTATCATCAACAGAACAAAAAACATATGCCTTCCGTCACTCAAAAGGAGCGAATACTGGCTTCTTGGACGGGCATGTAGAAAAGGTTGGTAGACCTTGGTCTGATTTTAACGCATGGGCGGACCAGTATATTTGGACCATTGACAATTAAAATATTTAAAAAACTTTAATCAAAAAAATAACTTTACTGTCCAGGGCAGAACAAAATAAATTTTGAAAGAAGCAGACTCTCAAAATATGGAACTATCCGTTTTTTGATAGGGCAAATTCGATAAAGCAAAAGATGCTATAAAGATTTATTTTTTTGAGAGATAGGCTATTTACTGGAATACGCTAAGCCGACAGGCCTCAAGATACATGATAGTGAATATTGTATATAAACTCCAGCAGCCTAAAGCAATGTACAATATGTTGCTGATAAACAAAGAGTATTCTGAAGGGAAAATTATCAAACTTAACGATGGAAATGAATATTGCTTGATTTCTGTTTTCGGCGACGAGAATGTCGAATAATAACTTTAAATCAATAAATAATTACTCAAAATAACAGCATAGGAGCAAAAATGTTTTTTCATAAAAATATTTTCAAGAAAATAATTACCGTTTTGTTAATACTTTTTACGGGAAGTATTATATCCTGTAATATTATGGGAGCCGAACATTCAATCAATAAAATATTAGTTAAATATGATTTTAATAAGATGAACAGTTATGCGCCGTGGTTTGGTTGGAGCCTCAAACCTCAGACTATCAGATTGGTTAAAACTTCATCCGGTTCCAAGGTCCTGCAATACACCGGAAATGGTTGGAATACTCCGATAGTGCCTCTGAGTCCATCCATTATTGTAACGGATTCAACGGCATTAAAATTTCGTATAAAAACATCAAAAGCAGAAGGTTGTGAAATTAATTTGCAAGACGATACAGAAAATGCTCGTTATGTACTGTTTTTTTCAGTACCAAAAGCAAATCAATGGACTGATGTTGTTATATTACTTAAAGATGCAACATATAAAAGTGGAGGGATTCCAGGACAAAATGCAGACGGCATTTTAGGAGATAAACTATCGCGTGTCCAGTTGGCATTTCGAGGAAAAAAAATAGAAATTGCCAGTTTCGAGGTCGCTAACCTGGATGACAACGAAATTAATAATATCTCGTCGTCATCACCGGTCAAAAAATATTTAAAATCCCACAAGAAAGTCTCTTATCCCCAATTAGCTCGAAACAGCGTTTTCCCTTTTGGAGTAATAGTGACTTTAAACAGGGGGTGCCGGGATAATGGCGTGTTTTTTGGCCAAACTACTCTTGAGCGTTATCAGCTGGCATTGCAAAGTATACAGCAATTTGGTTTTAATACAGTAAGCAATTTCTGTAACAGTTTGAGAACCGGCCCGAATCTTGAGCTTATGAAAAAATATCATCTTTATCTGCTTGAGACTGCGACTTGTGACCAAAAAATTTATTCCCTTTCTGATTCGGCTCCTCTTCTTAGTGATGTAAAAAAATATTCTTCCCATCCTAATTTATTGGCATGGTACGGCAAGGACGAACCTTCTGAAATTGAACATTATCTTAAATGTAAAAAACGGATTGATTCAATGTCCAACGGAAAAGCTCCTTATACCAGTGCCATGAATAGAAACTCTATAGTCCAAATGATAGGTTCTTGTATGGAAGTAATTATTATAGACCACTATTCTCTGGAAGAAGATTTTGATCCGGTTATTTCCCGAACAAAAATTCTGAATCACACTAACAATATTAATATTGCCAGAAATAGTTCAATGACCAAACATGTGTGGATGATTCCTCAGGCTTTTGGGATGCGCCGTGCAGGAGGCCGTACATTACGCTATCCGTACCCGAAAGAAACCAGGTTGGAAGTATTTAATGCACTTGCCTTAGGCATAAAAGGTTTTATTTTCTTTATTTATAATGAGATTGTTCCTTATCTCGACAAACAGATTAGAGGAGAAGAATTTGACCAGACGATGGTAGATGCCTGGTACAATGGAAATCCAACGACGGATGAGTTAAGCAAGCTGGCAAAGCGCTTAATTCCGGTGATACCATCATTTCTTGATACTGTGCCTTGTACAGGTTTTAAAACCTATTGCAGTTCAAAAGATGTTTATGTCAAGCAATTGAAAAACCAGTACGGAACTTTGATATATTGCTATAACACCAACTTAGCAAAAAACATAAGAGGACAACTTAAGGTTAAGCTGCCGTCTAACGTGAAACTCTACGACATCGAATCCTTAAAAACCGTAAAATACAATAAATTCAAATTTAACCTTGCATCAGGTGATGGCAATATCCTGTTTGCCGCGAAACCCGATAAATTTGCTGTGATCGCGAAGGAAATTAACTTCCACCGGACAGAATTCACTTGGCAGCAGCTTGATGTAAAACTGAAAAGACTTGCAGCCGCAGGGTTTGATACCGCAGAATTACGAGGCAAACTCGAAAGTTTAAAACCGGAAATGGATAAAGCAGTTCCTTCTCTGAATGATATCGCTAAGGAGATAACCAATCTTCGCAATAGTAATACAGAATATTGTCAAATTTCGGGAAAACTTACCGACATTCAGAAAGCGTTCGGACGGATTAACGCAATATTAACTAATTCAAAAAAGATCAAACAGATCGATTGTAATTCTAAATGGTATGGTCTTTTTGACTCTATTAAAAAGCTTGGAACCGATTACTTTAAATATAAATCATATCTGGACAAGGGTAAATTATCTGAAATTCCTGCAGATTCTTTGAATTCGCTAGAAACCAAAGTACAGCAGCTGGAGAAGGAAGTAACAAACAAAATTAATGGATAATACTGTTTTTTAATTAGTTTAGCTCCGGCATTTTTAGGAATGTCGGAGCTTTTTTTCTTGCTAAAATGATTTCAGTTGGTGCCGTTGAAGAAATCCTGATAGATGGCCTGTCCGAAACCGGCCATCTTGAGCTGGAATGCCTCAATACTTTCATGCAGTCCACCACTGATGATTTCTCCGATGGTGGTGAAATCCAGTTCCGCACGCAGTTTGCCCAGTCGGCGACTGGCCCTGAGTCCCGTATCCGGATAGTTCTTTGTGATCTGCTTGAGACTGTAATCCATCTGGTTCAGGCAGAACATCAGCGAACGTGGAAATTCACGGTTCAGAAGCAGGAATTCCGTCACATTCTGAGGGGTCACGCTGGAATAACTTTTACGGAACATCTCAAAGGCGCTTACGCTCTTTAATACCGCGGTCCATTGTACGGTATCAAGCGTCATGCCGATCATTTCCGAGTCCGGCAGGAGAATAAAGTATTTCACGTCAAGGATACGTGAGGTCTGGTCGGCACGTTCGGTAAGGCGTCCCAGCCGGAAAAAGTTCCAGCCTTCGCCATGACTCATGATATTTAATTTCTCTTTCCTGTTATTTTCTTACAAAACTGAAACAACCTTGGTTTTGCTGCATAAAAATGTCACTGTTTCTCTTTTGTTGTAAATTCAACAAATACGGAAAGAAAAAATGGCAATATTTAGTTTAGTTAAAAATTTTTGCATAGATTTAAAATAGATTTAATAATTTTAATTGCTTATTTTGAGCTTGTTTCTTTGTGTTTATTTATCGCTATATAAAATTTAGTGCAGAAAATAATTAAAAATTTTTAATGAATCTATTGCTTTTTTTAATGAAACCATTTATAATCAATAATGAAAGAAGAACAAATGATACAAAACAAGGTAAATTAGCGATATGAGAGTTAACCAGCAACAAATAGCCAATCGGTTGAATTTATCGGTTGCCACAGTGTCGCGTTCATTAAAAAACGACCGGGCCATTACGGCAAATACACGTAACCGTGTAATTAAAGCTGCGCGTGAGATGGGCTATTACAGTCCGCTGGTTCAAGCTCCTATTACTACAACACCAGAACTTCAATCTGTTTGTGCTATGATTCAGTCGGATGCCACTCCTGGATCAAACTTGCCGCCGGATAACCTGGTGCCGGAGTTTTTATCCGGAATGAGTCATGAGGCGTGTAATAACAATGCTTCATTAATGGTTCATTATGTTCAGGAAAAAAATTTAGAAAGAGCTGCGGACTGGGATGTTTTGCCGCCGCTTTTGCGTTCTCGTTCCGATGTGGGAGTTATTTTGGTTCACAGGTATCCGGAAAATGTGGTAAAACAGTTGACTCAACGCTTTCCCTGTGTCTCGATTAACCATGATTATCGTCTGCCGCATATGGACCATGTTGAAATTAATCAGGTTGGAATGATGACGCTGCTGGTTGATAATCTAAATAAGGCAGGACATCGTCGGATTGGTTTTGTCGGCAGTAATTTATCCGATTCATGGGGGCAGGAACGTTTTGCCGGCTATGTGAACGGGATCAACCGTTTAGGATTGCCCGTAGAGCCTGAAAATTTTCTGCCGATTGATAGTGTTATTAATTTAGGAGAAAAAAATATTGCTGAAATCTGCTCTCGTATCCGGAACGGGCTAACCGCGTTGGTCTGTGCAAACGATGCCGTGGCCTATACTTTAATAAAAGCATTAAAAGAAAACGGAATCAAAGTTCCGCATGATGTATCGGTAACCGGTTTCGACGCGATTCCGGCACCAGCGGGAATGCCGGTAGTCCATAGTATACGCCAGCCGATGGAGCAAATGGGTGCGGCCGCAATGCAGGCCGTCCTGGAACGAATGCGTAACCCGATGGCATTAGCACGCCGTATTTTATTTGACGGCATTGTGGTTACAGGAGAAACGATTAAGTCCGTAAATTAACAATAAAATAAAAGGGAGAAAGAAAAATGAAAAAGAGGCTTATAAATTTTACACTCATCGAACTTCTTGTTGTAATAGCTATTATTGCGATTCTAGCTTCAATGTTGATGCCGGCATTAAGTAAAGCTCGGGAAAGGGCCAAGCTTACTTCGTGCATGACAAACCTGAAACAGTGCGGTCTTGTTTTGATACAATATGCGAATGATTTTGACGCTTATTTCCCGAATAGCGGCAGACCGAAAAGCTACTGGACTGAAAGCAACTCCTATGAATATATTGGAGCGCTTCAAAATCCGGCAGGAAGCAATGGTTTTCTGGTAATAACAAAAGATTATTATATGAACGGAAATATCTTTTTCTGCCCACTTGATAAAGTTAGAAGAAAAAACTACAGCAACTGGAACTGGAGTCATTTATCTTCGGCTGATATGCGCCATCAAAGAGGAATCAGCTATGAATATTACGGTTGTATGGATAACGCCAGCGCAGGAACCGCTTACAAAAACCGTAGAGTTTTCAATAAGCCGGTTACCGGTATAATGACAGACGCGAGGTTTTATTATAACGGTTGGAAGTGGTGCCACAATGCGACTCCATTTAGTACTGCCCCCAGCGATGCCAACGTATTATTCGCCGACGGCAGAGTGGAATATTGCAATTATATCAAACCAAATACTGTCATCTATAGTTTTGCCCGTAAAACATCTGCTGATCCTATAAGATAAGCATTCTTTTTTACTCAAGTATTTATAATAAGGAAACAATTATTTAATGAAAAAACTTTATACATTTCTGTTTCTGGGGCTTGTCGCTTTTACAGCGAGATCAGGCATTGTCGTAAATCCCGGATTCGAAGACGGCTTCAAAGGATGGCGACATGGAGGAAAGGCAAAACTAACCTGGAATATAAACGACAAAATATTCCACTCCGGAAAAAAATCATTATATGTCCGCAATGATTCCAAAACCGCACCAAATGTTTTTGGAACAATATCGCAGACTTTGAATGTTAAGCCTGACACGAAATACCAGTTCAGTCTTTGGATCAAAGCAGAAAATGCTAAAAATATCTGGTTCATGGGCGGAAGAGGCTGGAACATTAGAAAATTCTGTCCAAACGGAACCTATGACTGGAAAAAGATAAGTATAAATTACAAAACAAAGAAAAACGAAAATAAGTTTCAATTTAGGATTAATTTTGATGGCAAGTGTAAGGATGTATGGATAGATGATATAGATGCTAAAGAACTTACCACAGGAAACAACAGTAATGAAAAGCTGGTTTCAGCCGCTAAAGGAGTACAAGTATCTTCAGAATTAACTGGAGTTTCCAGATATTTCAAAACCGCTGAAAAACTCAAAAGCAAAAAATTATTTGACGCATATGCAAAAATGCGTTATCTGGTAATTAAAAAGTTTAACAGCCAGGTCACAGGTAATTTTTATAGAATTTTTCCTAATTTAAAAGGTTATGCACAGAAAGAAGTAGAGCAGATGGCGAAAGAAGAAATGCAGCGTCTGCAGAACATTGAAGCCGGAAAAAACAAGCTTGTTGCTGTTCCGGTAAGAGCAAAAGATGAATATCCGCAGTTTGTAAAAGAACATCTTGAACAGACGGTCGTCTGGCCTGACGGGAAAAAAGAAAAACGCCCGATGTTTTTGTTTGGTTTCGGACATTTTCAGGGCATGAGGTGGGATATTGGCTTTCTCGCAAGCATGGGAGTGAACTACAGTCAGACAGAAATAGGTCCCAGACACGTAAAACCGTCCGGTCCCGAACTCAAGCCTGATGGCAGAGCTCCCGCGTCTATTAAAAAATTTATCAATCAGGCTGAAAAATACGGAGTGCTTGTTGATCTGCTGATTTCTCCGCATTACATGCCGAAATGGTTTCTGGAAAAGAACCCCGACGCAAAAGTATTGCTTGGAGGATTCCTCCGCTATGGAATCAACCGTCCGGCGGTAAAAAAGTTCATTGGAGAGACATCCAATGAAATGATTAACCTCATGAAGAACAAAGCGCTTTATTCCGTTTGTCTAATCAATGAACCGGTAGCGTTTATCTGGCATAAGGATAAAGACACCAAGCCGATGTGGGAAGCTTATTTAAAGGCAAAGTATAAGACCATTTCAAAACTGAACAGGAAGTGGAATAGAAAATATAAACATTTCGCGGACATCTCCCCGGTATGGGCTCCGCCGAAAGTTCCATTTGAATTTGATCCGAAACTTTACGATTGGCAGGATTTTAACGCCTGGAGACTCGCGGACTGGATTTCGTGGCTTGATGGAGCAATTAAGCCTTCAAAAGAAGGTCGTGCAACTCACGCGAAGATGATGTCTCGTTGTTATTCTCAGTATGATTTGATGCAGGGCGTAGATGTTTATTATTTTTCAAAGCTTGGTCAATTTTTCGGTTGTGACGGCGGAACGACCCAACGCGGTAAAAACACCAACTATTATTCCATGCTGGTAAAGCAGTCCATGATGAGAGGTGCACAACCGAAACCGATAAACAATACGGAATTCCATCTGCTGCGCGACAGAAATCATGACGCTGTCCATAAAGGTCATGTAAGAGTTGCATATTTGTCTCAGGCGTTATCCGGACTTTGTGCGTCTGCAGCCTGGAACTGGGACTGGGATGGCGCAAACAAAAATACGATTTTTGCTGGACTGTTCCGTTATCGTCCACAGGCAACCGAAGAGTACATGCGTACAAGCTTTGACCTGATGCGACTTGCCCCCGAAGCAGTCGCAGTCAGTGAAAAACAGCCGAAAATCGGGATCATATATTCACGTGGTAATATGCTCTGGAAACCTGGAACGGAAAATGTTCTTTCTAAATGTTACCAAGCGGTAAGTGAACTTGGAGAAAACGCGGTAATTATTCCGGAGCAGCATCTCGCGTCAGGAAAATATCAGGAGATGTTTCCTGAATTGAGAACACTTATTTTGCCGGATATTAAATATCTTACTGATGAAGCATATACAGCGGTAGTGAATTTCTCGAAGCAGGGATATCATGACAATAAAGGCATTATCCTACTGGGTGACAGTATTCCTGATATGGATCCTTATGGAAACAAGAGAAACGTTAATTTTCTGGATGATTCAGCGGTAATCGCGGAAACGGTAGCGGAAAACGATATTACTGCTGAAAAGCTGAAAATGAAACTTGATACCTTTAACGCGCTGCCGGAAATAAGCTTGATGACTTTTGATAACAAGCAAGTAGAAAGAATTTTCTGGAGAACAGCAAAGCTTAGCGGTAAAGATATTGTAACGGCTATAAATTTCACCGATAAGCCGATAAAACTGCAATGGAAGAAAGACAATAAAGTCTTAACTTTTCAGGATCAGCTATCATTGAATCCATCCGCCGGAGAAACTGTTTTTGAGCTGCCGCCGTATAGTGCAGTTCTCGGCTATCTGAAATAAAAAAACTAACGTTTTGACTTACACCGTTACAGAATAAGACTCTGTAACGGTTTTTAGATTTTCATAAGAGAGGAAAGAGAAGCATGAGAAAATTTTTTAAAGTAGTAATGCCAGTAATAATTTCCGTATTGCCGACAATTTTACAGGCAAACGTCAAACTACCCGAAATATTTACCAGTCAGATGGTTCTTCAGCGTAACGTAAAGCTGCCGGTTTGGGGAACAGCCTCGGCAGGAGAGAAAATTACGGTGAGAATCAATGGGCAAGAGCAAACCGTTACCGCGGATTCTGCTGGAAACTGGAAACTGGAACTGGCTCCGATGAAAGCCGGCGGTCCCTTTAATATGGAAGTTAAAGGAGCCAATACTATTACGCTTGATGATATCTTGGTTGGCGAAGTATGGCTCTGCTCCGGTCAGTCAAATATGGAGTGGCGGTTAAAACAATCAGACAACGCAAAAAAAGAAGTAGCAAATGCCAAATATCCTCAAATTCGATTGTTTCAGGTAAGAAAAAGCTGGAATATAATTCCTAAAACCAAAACTCTTGGAGGCTCATGGAAATCGTGCTCGCCCGAAAACGCTTCAAATTTTTCAGCGGCCGGTTATTTTTTCGGAAGAGAGTTGTATAAAAAGCTTAACGTTCCTATTGGCCTGATCAACTCATCATGGGGGGGAACCAAAATAGAACCATGGACTCCTCCGGTTGGCTTTAAAATGACTCCGGCCCTGAAAACAATATATCAACAGGTTGATTCAAGAATTCCCGGTTCAGACCTTAATCGCAAATTAACCGAAGAAGCAATCAGAAATTACTCCGATTGGATAAGAAAAGCGCAAACTGCCCTTAAAGATAAAAATCCTATTCCAAGACCAAAAGATTATCCGGCGAACCTCATTCCTTATACAAATAATCATAATCCATCCGTTATGTATAATTCAATGATATATCCATTTGTTCCGTTTGCGATTAAAGGAGCCATCTGGTATCAGGGAGAAGCAAACCTCAAAGACGGTATGCTGTATTTTGAAAAGATGAAAGCGCTTATTAACGGCTGGCGGACTGTATGGAACAATAAAACAATGCCGTTTTATTTTGTTCAACTTGCGCCGTATCAATATGGGAAAAGCCCGTTTGATATACTGCCGAAAATATGGGCTGCTCAAACCCGGACTTCCCTGGTTGTTCCTAATACCGGTATGGCTGTAATCAACGATATCGGTAATCTGAGAACCATCCATCCAACCAATAAGCAGGAAGTGGGTAGGCGTTTGGCTCTGCTTGCTCTCAATCAAACTTACGGTCACAAAGATCTGGTATGCAAATCCCCGGTCTTTAAAGAAATGAAGATTGAGAATAATGCAGTGAAGGTTATTTTCAATAATGCCAAAGCGTTGAAAACACGCGATGGCAAAGCTCCAACCTGGTTTGAGCTATGTGGAGAAAACGGAGTATTCCATAAAGCCAATGCCCGAATTGATGGCAATACAGTAATTGTAACTGCGGACAATGTAAGCAATCCCTGTGTTGTGCGGTTTGCCTGGAATAAAATCGCAGTTCCCAATCTGACCAATGAAGCGGGCTTACCGGCAGCGTCATTTAAAGTGGGAGAACTGCCGGTGTGTCAAAAACTCAAAGCCTTAATTCCGGAAACCAGAGATTTCAAAATCGTTTATGCCGTAGATCCGTCTAAAAGTGTTATCAGTAAAGATAAACGCAATATCACCTATATGGTTGACCATAGCGGTGAAGTTTCCGGATTAGTAACAAAGATCGGGTATGCTTTGATTCTGAATGATAAAGACTATGTTTTTGTTTCAATGGATCCATTTACTGAAAGCTTGAAGGAAATGGGAGTGCCGGTAAAAGCAACCGGGGTCCGTTTTCAGCAGAGAATCGCTAACATGACTGTTGTATCCAATGTAAACGGAGTAAAAAATGGAATATTTGCCAGAGGTAATATTGAGTTTTGGAACTGTAATTATAATCAGCAGAATTATAAAAGAGTTCCCGGGGCTTCTGACAGAACTTTTGATTTTGGCGACGCCACACTTCACTGGATTTCTCCCGGTTACGGCAGTATGCAGGTTCATAATTATCTGGAAAAACAAACGGTATTTGCCTATAACAACTTCGCTGCTGGTCCAGGCTGTGACCTGGGAATAGGGAATTGTCCTCATGGCAATCCAGACTGGACATTTGCCAAAAATGCCGGAAAATATAAATCCGCAATGCTCTATATCCTGATAAAAACCCAATAAAATAGAAATAGACGGCAATACATCCGAAAACAGAGAATGGGGCACAAAGCCCCATTCATTTACAATATAGAACGAATTCCTCTCTCTGGAATGATGTATTATCTGAGTCCGACTTGTTTCATGAAAGATTTTTTCGAGGCGAACTTGAGCATATCCGGATGAAGCAGTCCACTGATATATAATTTTTTCGGCAATACGCCATCGTAAAGCTTCGAGGGAACGATGCCATATAAACTGGTCATTTCACGAATAACCACAGTACCGTCTCTATCATGATTGCGGAACAACGCCCGGCAGGAATAGCCATTGAAGAAATGCGCATACTGCCCTTCCAGCAATGCTTTGCCTGAGCCGTAATTGTCCAGCGCCGGGATGCCGCCGAATTCTCCGCCGAAACGGGTGAAACGTGAACGTGTTATTCCGGTATTTTTTATCCAGAACAAATCCTTTCCCCTGGTCCAGTATTTTCTGCTTCCGAGGAAGATCACCGGAACGCCGAGAACATTATTAAGTATCATCGTTCCGCCTTCATTAAGCAGATAGGCTCCGGTTGGCAAGGTTGGTGCAATTGCCAGCCAGGTGTCGATGATTCTGGCTTCCCCGCCATAGTTGTCAACGCCAAGCTGGGTCCAAAAAAGAGAATCGATAACTTCCAGTCGTAGTAATTCATCTCCGGTCTGTCGCGTTTCAATGCCGAAATTATCGTAAAAGAAACAGTTCTTTACCAGCACATTTCCTGTTCCCTCAACAGCAATGGCACGATGTCCTCCTACAAAAGTAATGCCGGAAAATTCCAACTGGACATTTCCAATGGCGCGGAACATGTCAAACTCATCCCTGGCCCAACATGATAAAAAAGTTCGTCCTTGAGAATGAATGACAGCATTATTCGGCAGCGTAAGCGGACGTGTTACTTTGATAACACGGCCGGGAAGCAGGATCAATGGAGCTTGGGATTTTGACGCGGCATAAAGCAGAGCTTCCAGTTTATCTGTATCATTGTCGGATGGTTTCATGTCCAGACCGTAATCCGCAGCATTAAAAATTTCCCTGTGGCTCAAATCAGCCGGTTTCAAAGTTGAATCAACGTTGGGAAACTTTGCCATAACCTTTTGGGGAATTGGCGCGACAATAAATTTTCGCAAACGCCTCGGAATATTGTTGCGAATTTCATGCCCGTTCTTTTCCAGAACCCAGGCATGCGACAAGTTAACCTGCGGTATAGGAACATTTTTTTTGCCGTGACAGGCCAGAAGCAGGTCTTTATCTGACTTTGGAGGTTTATGAAAATGAACCAGGTTAATAGGTTTTCCGTTGTATTCCCGGCAACGGCGTACTGTCAGCTGAGTAACCTCAAACTGAGGGAATTCAATTAAGGCATTGGAGGTGCCGCCGGCCACTGATGCCCGGCAGTCTTCCAGAACGAGATTATCATTGTTTAAAGTGCTTTTTTCCCGTGACGGTTTGTTATCGCGAACCAGCGGAGCTCCGTATTGGGAGGTAGATTTGGCTGTTACTCGAACCAGTTCAACGCAGAAAATTGGAACCTTGTCAAAATCGAACCATCCATACGGATATCCTTTGGGCAGATTGGCGGTCATTTCAACATCGCTCATGGAGAGAATCGGTATCCCTTCCCAGATGGGCAGTTTTTGCGGCAGAGTTGAATGAAACGAACATTTCCGTACTGCCAGTCCATCCGGCCTTCCCTGAAGCGCTCCGGCACAGTTGATAAATTTGCATTCGCGAAGTCTCAGAAAGGTCGAATTATAAAAAACAGTGACGGGGGGTTCCGGACGTGGCTTTAATGTTGGGAGTCCGTTTTTCCAGATTACTTCAAACGGACTGACCGGACGTCCGCCCCGGGCATGGGGAGCCGTGGCCCAGGATTCGGTACGAACGGCAAAGCCCAAAGAATTTTCAAAGCGACAGTTTTCGATAAGAATTTGAGCGGTATCCTGATTTTTCGTCCAGAAATAAATCTGTTCACGACCCCCCCGAAAAGTGAGGTTACTAATTTTATATCGGAAAGCCCGATCCAGATAAAGCAGCGGTTTTTGTTGATCGGTCATCTGAATGACACTTCCGGCTTCTCCAGTTATAACAACAGCTTTATTTCCAACCAGAGTCCGGCTGATTTTATAAGTTCCTTTGGGGAAAACAAGCTCGCAACTGGGAGCGTCATACAATCCCCATGACACTATCTGCCCTCCGTTGTTGACATAGATCCGTTCTTGTTTTGCGCGCAGTTTTTCCGCTTGGTTAAGCGCTTTCTGGATGGCCGCGGTATCATCGGTTTTGCCATTCCCTCTGGCTCCGAAATCGCGTACATTCAAACGCTGTCCGAATGCGGAAAAACTTAAGGAAAAAGCCAGAAATGTCCAAAGCAATCCGGATATATTTATTTTGTTTAACTTCATATTATCTCCTTTTCGTTATTTTGGTGGTGTATCAGAGGTATCGTGTTTTTTTGGGTTGTTTATATTCTGATTAGAACACTGTTTGAGGCCAGAAATAATCTCGGGATTCATTTCCGGGAGCTCCGCCGTTATAACTGGTGTGACACAGGAATGTGCGTGGATGCCGCTCATTCGAAACATGACCGTCACACCATAGAACATTACTGGAACCTGAGGTCAGAAGCTTGAGTTTAATGCTGCCGCCATGATGCGGTGTTACCAGGTTCGCCGACCATCGTCCGGTTGCGGCGGGATCTCCTAGCTGGGAACATCCGTAATCACCGCTGGAGCTGGGTTGACCGGATTCCGCACCCAATACTTTTTTCGTGGGAGATTTTACTTTGGTTATCCTTTGGGTATCACAGGCATTCCAGCCGCAGTTTGAATAGTTACAGCCCAGGGTATAATTATATCCGTACTGCATATGTCCCCACGCAACAGTATCATCTGTAAGCTCTTCGTTCATATTGGCAAAAGCGATATCTTCACTTCGGCTGGTGGAGGTTATGGCGGGACAAAGCATGACTTTACGAGTTGCGTATTTTCCTTGATTCAAATAAAATCCCCAACCTTTGCTGAACCAGTCTGCTCCATAAACGTCAGGAAATTTACCTTTTTCAATTCCCAGATTTGCCGGCATAAATCGTCCATCGCTGTCGCTCAGATACGTCATTACTCCGATTCCCATCTGTTTCAAATTACTCATACAGCTTGCTTGTTTTGCGGTCATCCTGGCATTGTTCAGGGCTGGCAGTAACATACTGGCCAGAATTGCGATGATGGCGATCACAACGAGGAGTTCTATAAGTGTGAAATTTTTCTTCATTTTGTTTCTCCTGTATAATATTCTTTTGGGATTGATTCTGTTGCAGAAGTGAACCTGGCTGGAACTACTACATGTTTTATGGTTAAAATTGCCGCGTTTTCATAAATAGATGTTCCCTCCAATTTCTATTTAGAACTTATGATAAGAATATTATAGAATGAATCAGTTTGCTGTGCAATGGTAAATGTGTCTCGGCGCGGGTAATTTTGTTACCATGGCAGAAGCAGGATTTATGGAAGAAAATTGATATCAGCGACGGAATTCGCTGGGAACTTTTCCTAGTTCACGACGCATTACTTTTGCCAGATAGTTGGCGTTGGAATATCCGCAAAGCCGGGCGGTTTCAGCAACCGTTTTTCCTGAAGCAAGCAATTCCACAGCATGTCGCATGCGTAATTCCGTAAGATACTGCAACGGGGAGCAGCCGAGAGCGGGAGTAATAAGGCGGGAGAGCGTTCCGCGATGAATACCGAGTTTTTCTGCTAGCATATCAATACCGCAACTATGATCACAAAAACATTCTTTTGCCAGGTTTCTAAAGCGTTCCACCAGGTTGCTTTCGTGGTCCTGCTCTTCCTGTCCCCCTAATGCAAGATGCAGGATTCGTAAGGCTGTGGATGTTGCCTGATACTGGGAGGAATTCTTTTGATCGCGAATTTCAATTTCCAGTTGTAGAAAAAGTTCTGCAGGACAATGCCCGGAGGTAATGATCTCTCTTGGCAAGTGATAGTCGTTTTCCATATCGCAAACGCGAGGACCGTCAAAGGTGAGCCAGCAGAGTTCCGTTTCATCGTTAACGGCTCTATAATAGTGTTCTTCGCCAGGAAACAGAAATCCGATTTTATCAGGATGAAGTTCCAGAAGCTGACCGTTCCGTCGATAAACAAAAAGACCGGAAATGCCCCAGAAAAGCTGTAAAAAATCGCAAACCTTATCCGGGCCGACAAAACTTTGATCAATTCGAAAATGCCCTGCCGATCTGGCACAGATCGGCAATGGAACAGCCGGGTCAACGTTTTTACGTAAAGAAAAGTCAGTATTTTGCTTCATATAACAAAATGATGATTTTGGTTTTTAATAACTTTAGGAAATCTCTAAAAGTCGGTCCCTTAGAGTTATGTGTCTATATAATTTTCAGAAACAGCTCAAAATTCCCATAGAAGCATATTTAAAATCAGAAAATTACCCTATCACTATTTTTGTTAGAATAGCCGCTTTTGTTTTCATTTTCAACTCTGAGTATAAAATATTTTATTCTGGTAATGAAAAAAACGTTATAAACTTTTTCCTGCTTTTATGTTGACAAAGTATCGTTTTTGTGGTAATATTTCGAATATCGAACATTCCTAAAATCGAATCATATAGGCGGTGGCATATATCCATATCACATGAAATACACTCATTTTATTATGGAATATCGAGTAGTCGTGAAATAATGAAAAGGAGAAAGAATGATGCAGGATTTCAGCGATTGTTACAGAATTCATGAAGCAGTACACTATCTGCGCGGCAGATGTATTCTGGAATATTGGGAAAAAGCGAAAGTCGATGATATTGTTAATCGACTGAACACGACACAGCAAAAATATCTGTTTGCGATCAAACGTCTCGGTCCCTGTTCGCTCAATACAGTGATGAACCATACCGGATTTTCCTGTTCCGCGACTTCTACCGCTATCGATAAACTGGTTAAACTGGGAGCGGTCAACCGGGAACGGAACCCGGAAAATCGCCGCGAAATTATTGTCAGTCTCACGCCGGAGATCGACAAACATCTGAAAGGAATCGATGAATTATTTAAGCGTCGTATTGCAGAAGTTCTATCAAGTTGCACTCCGGAAGAAACGGATATCATCATGAAAGGAGCTATCATTCTGCGAAAAAAACTGGCGGACTATGAATTGCCGCCTCCGCAGGAATATTAAAAAATAACGGGTCGTATCTACTTTGTTTTATGGCACTTACGGTTAGTGACGGAGAAATGACGGATATTATATTTTAAAGGCAGGAACACAAGAAGTGAATATATTTAAAGAAAAGTCCGGAGCATGGGCTTTTTTCGGTAGTATCGCGGTCTGGGGTATCGCCTCGGGCTGTTTCATGGCAGCATTGAACAACTTTCTGGTCGATATCTATTCGATCACCAAAATAGAACGAGGATGGCTGGAATTTTTCCGGGAAACACCAGGACTCCTGCTGGTGTTCGTACTGGCTCTGCTTCATAAGGTCAGCGACTGGAAAATTATGCGGATCGGTACGATTATCTCTATGGTGGGGGTCGCCGGGCTGCTGGTTCCCGCCGACAAGATGATCGTAACCATGCTAATCATGGTTTGGAGTACTGGCGAACACTTGGTGATGCCGGTTCGCAAGTCGATCGCCATGAATATTTCCATTGAAGGTCGAGAAGGACAGTCGCTTGGCTATCTGTCTTCAGTCCAGAATATCGGAACGGTTGCTGGTAATCTGATTGTGGCGCTGGTTTTCTGGTGCGGACTTCGCGCTTTTCCCGGAATCGCCCATGTCGTACTCTATAATACAATCTGGGGAGTGATCATCGTTCTGATGATTGTCAGCTGTGTTTGTACCTTTTCCAGTAACGGACCTGACATGCCGTCGGTACGGCCCCGGCTCTACTTTCATCGCGACTTCTCGATTTATTATCTGTTGGAGCTGTTTTACGGTGCCAGGAAACAGATATTCATGACGTTCGCACCATTTGTACTGATTCTCAATTACGGGCTGACAACGTCGCAAATTGCGCTTATGCTGGGAATTTGCGCCGCCGTCAATATTTTTGCCGGACCCCAGATTGGAAAACTTACCGATAAGATCGGTTTTCGCAATATGATGATCTACGATACGGTTGTCCTGTTTTTCGTATGTATTATGTACGGCTATGCCGGAATCTGGTTTTCCGCAAAGGTCGCGGTATGGGTTGTTTGCGGTAATTTCCTGCTGGACGCGGTACTAAGTACGACTTCGCTGGCTTCGAGCCTGTATGTGAGAAGTATCGCCGGACATCATGACAAAACCACGTCTACGCTGACCACGGGAATATCCATAAATCATTTGATTTCAATCTGTGTTGCACCGCTGGGCGGCTGGATCTGGCAGCAGTTTGGGGTTGGCACACTGTTCACGATTGCTGCCGGAATGGCAATAGCAAACTCTCTCTGCGCTACTTTGATTCCCAAAAAAACAAATGTTCAGCTTTAATAGATAAGCAAAAAAGGGCTGTGCAGGACAGAGATTCTAACATTCTTTATGCCTCGCTGCTTCTGCATCAGCTCTGGCTATTGTTTTGTCCCGATTTTTGCGCCATGAATCTCTATAGGCAGCACAATACATAAAATATTTTTTAAGATCATCATTAAATTCTGTATTACTTGAGAATAAATCAATATATTCATAAATTTTAGGAAGATTTATTTTATGAAAGTCCCTTGGTAATGCATAGTTACTATGCATCTCAGCGATTGCCATTGAAAACATAGCCAGTGACGCCAAAACATAATCAAAATTTTCTGAATGGTTATCGTCAAGCTTAAATTCGACTACATTGTTTTCATACCATGTACTTTGTGGACTTTTATATTCTTTATCAGCGCACCAGATGCAGTCAATATTATGAATGATGGTTTGAGTAATATCATTTGAAGAATTTAATGATAAGAATTCATCTACTTTTTTTAATACGTTAAGAGTCGTTTCTATTTCGGATTTATCGGTTCCTTTCACATAGAAAAAACTAAAATAGTGAAATTTAACTTTAATAAAGATAAATTTAATGAAAACAAACAACAGATTTCTGATAAGAACGCGACTTTGATGTTTTATTTTTAAGTAAAATCGATTCATATTTGGATTTCTATTCGATAAAATTACTAGTATTTAGCATATAATATCATTGGGGTTTGGTATATTCAAATGAATCTTTCATCTAAAAACAAGTGCATTTTGTCGCCATTTTTATTACGTAATCTTGCGAAAAGATGCACAAAACAAGCTTTTTTGTCCTTTTTTGCGAAAAATAGCATAAAATGTTGATAGATTGACTTTTAAAATACAAAAAAGTGTAATATATTCATTAAAAGAACAATAATTGTTGCGTAAGAGCGGTAGCATCTATATTTGTGCAAATATACCTGGAGCGACTTATGATAAACAGTTATTCATTTGGAAAAATAGAAATAGATAACGAAATTTATAATTCGGATTTGGTTATTTTTCCTGACGGCAGAGTGGATAAAAGCTGGTGGCGCGAAAAAAGTCATTTGCTGACAGCCCGTGATCTACAGAAAGTCATTGCCGCCTGTCCTGAAGTGTTGATTGCCGGAACCGGAGTTATGGGTTGTATGAAATCATCTCCTGACCTTGAAGAATATTTGAGGGAACGGGGAATTCATTATATAGAAGTACGTTCAGGCAGCGCTGTCGAGTTGTATAACCAATACTCTCAAACCAAAAAAACCGCTGTTTGTATTCACCTTACCTGTTAATAACCTGTTAACAAACAGGAGTTGTTAGGGCAGTATGAAGATCGGCATCGTGCATTATCGAGCTGGAAGAACCGACGGAGTATCTTTGGAAATAGAGAAACGGCGGAAGGTTCTTGAGTCTCTGGGTCACGAAGTCAGAATTATTTCAGGACCGGTATCCAGCAGCAGCGACTATGTCATAAATCTTCTCGAATTTGATTTTCCGGAAATCATTGCCATCAAAGAGAACTGTTTTGCCTGGTTCAATAATCTCGGCATGACCGCGACAGAACTGATGCAGCGAATCAGCAATATTTCATTGCGAATCAAGGATGAATTTACCAGAATTCATGAACAGGAAAAATTTGATTTGTTACTGGTTCATAATATTTTTTCACATGGTCGCCATATTGCGGCGGCATCCGCTTTTGCACATTTTATCCGCAGCCACAATGTGGATGTTATTGCAACTCACCATGACTTCTATTGGGAACGCCGGGAATATGCTCAGCCTTCGTTTCCTGAAGTCGAAGCTTATCTAAATGAATATGTTCCGATGCGATCACCTCGGGTTAAACATATTTGTATCAATACAATTGCGCAACGCAAATTAGAGGAAAGGGGTATGAAGTCAGAAGTAATAGGGGACGTGTTCGATTTTTCTAGAAAGTCGTGGGGGAGGGATGATTTTAATTCCGATCTGTTAAAAAATATTAACGTTAATGAGGATGACTTGATTGTGTTGCAGGCAACCAGGATTGTCCGTCGTAAGGGAATCGAACTGGCAATGCATCTGGTCGCTCGCCTGGATGAATGGCGCCATTTTTTGTGTGACAAGCCATTGTACAACGGTAAAAAAATAACCTGGGACAGCAAGATCGTACTGGTTCTGGCAGGTTACGCGGAGAAGGATGCACTGGACTATGTTGCGAAATTGAAAAAGCTGGCGAAAAAACTCAATATTGAATTACGTTTTATCGGTAGTGTAATTAATCAGACACGTAAAACAAATCCCAAACGGTATTCGCTATGGGATTCATATGCTTATGCAGACCTGGTGACGTTTCCCAGTCAATCGGAAGGTTGGGGGAATCAGTTTATCGAAGCCGTTTTCGCGCGCTGTCCGGTGGCGGTATTTGAGTATCCGGTATTCTGTAGTGATGTGAAAAGTGAAGGATACGAATATATTTCCCTTGGGCGTAAAACCATTGAACCAGATGAATTCGGCCTGGAACAAATTGATGAAAATACGTTAGTCAATGCCTGTGCCGAAACGGTGGAATTTCTTACCAGAGAAGATACACAGGAAAGACTTGATCACAACTTTGAGCTTGGTCGAAAATACCACGACCTGTCGGTCCTGCGTGAATATTACAAGAAAAACCTTGCGAAATATACACATCCGGAGTCTAACCGTAGTTCCGAATTAATACCTTCGGAATACATTAATACCGGAACCTGATGATTACAGTGATATTTTTAGCAGGGAGAAGTCGTCGTCAAAAGTATTGTCACCTTTGATGTCGGAGATGATTTTCAGTAATTCCGGGATATCCGGATAATGATCATCAACCCTGGTTGCCAGCAACTTGGTAAAATCACTGAAACTCATCATAGTATCATCCGGACGGATAATTTCGAACGTTCCGTCACTGTAAACATACAAGTCATTGTATTCCTTGACCGTGACAACGCCGTTTTCATATTTTGCGCCGTCAAGGGCTCCGATCATGGTTCCGTGGGTCTTAAGCATTTCCACTTCCACATTATCAGGGGAATCGCCATGAATCAAAGTGGCGGGAGGATGTCCCCCTGTGGAGTAGGAGAGTTCGCGGGTTTGGCGGTTAAAAACACCATACCAGATAGTAAAGAATTTATGGTTATGTTCCTGCATTTTAAAAGCGTGGTTAAGCTGAGTGAGAACATCGGAAGGATCAAAGAAATTGGTTTTTGGTAATGTCCTTGTCCTGAGAGCTTCAAGAGCGGAAACCGAAAGCAGTGCGGCCCCTACACCATGCCCGGCAACATCCAGCAGATAGATTGCAAGATTGTCTTTATCGAGCCAGCCGTAACCGAATCCGTCACCTCCGAGCGAAGTGGAGGGAATAAATTTCCAGTCGATTTTAATATCGTCGTCCATTGGGTCCGGAAGCAAAGAAAAAACATATTCAACCGCTTCATTGAGTTCCGTGGAAAGACTTCTCTGGGCTTCTACCATCGCTTCGAACGCGGCATCGCGTTCAAGCATATTGATGTATGCTTTTGAATGATAACGGATGCGGGCAATTAATTCGACTTTATCCGGTAGTTTTATCAGATAATCATTGGCTCCCAGGGCAAAAGCTTCGGCTTTCGTTACGGGATCCTCTTCACTGGAGAGTACGATCATGGGAATGTGGGCGGTGTTCGGTTCTGCACGGAAGTACTTCACCAGGGTAAGGCCGTCAACCTCAGGCATGATCAAATCTTGAAGAATAACGGTTGGTTTAACTTTGATCGCAGTGGAAATGGCATCTGCCGGATTCTGGCAGTAATGAAAATCCACATCTTCACCAGTCAGCATTCTTCTGACTGCTTCACCTATAATTTTCTGGTCATCAATAAGCAGGACCGTAATTCGATGGTTTCCTCCCTGTCCCGGAAGCGGCGTTTTGTTTCTGGTATCGTTCATCATCTTCTGCGCTCCATTGACGGGCTTCCGCCGTTTGTTATTTCATATATTCTTTTGCCGATATCCTGAGGAGTAAGTATTTCATCGACAGCTCCGACTTCAATTGCGGTTTTCGGCATACCAAAAACTACGCAGCTTTCTTTATTTTGAGCAAAAGTTTTCCAGCCGTTTTGTTTAAGCTTCAGCATTCCTTCTGCTCCGTCTCTGCCGATACCGGTAAGCATAACGGCAAGTTCCCGGATCGGCCAGTTTACCGCCAGGCTTTGAAAAAAAACATCAACAGAGGGACGGAAGGGATTTTCTTCCGGTTTAACGCTGTAGCCGAGGGTTCCATTTCGGCGCATAATCAGGTGGTCGTCTGTTCCGGCAATCAGGATGGTTCCGCGGGAAGGCGCATCTCCCGGCTTGACAAGCTTGACGTTCAAGCGGCTTGAGGATTTGATCCATGAAACGAGTCCGGCTGCAAATTGACTGTCGATATGCTGGACAACGATAAACATGGCATTGACGTCTTCAGGGATAGTGGAGAGCATATCGACAATGGCCTTAGGTCCGCCGGTAGAGGCTCCTATTGCTACCAGGAGGGGACGGTCATGGCGGGTTTCCATTCCTGTAGGCATCGTTACAGGATTGATTCTGGCGCGAGGTTGGTTTTTTACCAGTTTTTTCAGCATGTTGATCTTGCGGATCAGTTCACTGTCGCCACCTTCCTTGGCATCGTTTTCCGTTAGTGGCGTCGCGACCGCGTCCAGAGCTCCCTCTCCAAGGGCATCGTAAACTTCCTTAATATTGCCATCGATCGTGGCGGTAACGATTAGGATCGGACACGGACTCTTTTTCATAATCAATCGTGTCGAATCGACTCCATCCATAACCGGCATTTTGATATCCATAATGATCAGGTCCGGAGTATCATCGATGGCTTTTCTGACCGCTTCCATTCCGTCTGCGGCAGTCCAGGCAATATTACAGTCAGGGATTCGTTCAACAATTCTCCTGAGGAGCTCCGTGATCATTTTCACATCGTTTACAATGGCTATTCTCATGAGGTGACTGCCTTTCCTGTTAATTTTTTTACTGCGTCAATCAAGGTGTTATCGTGAAAACTGCTCTTTGTTAAATAATAATTAGCTCCACACTCCATCCCTTTCAAGCGATCTTCTTCGCGATCCTTATAGGAAACAATGATTACGGGAATATCGGTCAGACGCATATCTGATTTAATTTTGGTTACCAGTTCGAATCCATTCATGCGCGGCATATCTATGTCGGTAATGACCAGATCATAGGATACTGTTCTCACGGCGTTCCAGCCGTCGACCCCATTAACTGCGGTATCGACGGAATAGTTCTGCGATTCAAGAATATGTTTTTCCAGTTCCCGGACAGTAATAGAGTCATCAACCACCAGGATGCGCAGGGAGGTTTCTGAATCGCCGGAAGATTCTGAACGGGTAAAGTTATGCAGCAGATTGTTTTTTATTCGGTTGTCGATAGAACGGACAACATCATCAATATCGGCGATCAGAACGGTTGAACCATCGTCCAGAATGGATACGGAATTGATGCAGGTCAGTTTTCCAAGTCGTTTGTCCAGTGGTCTTACTGCGATTTTTTCCTCGCCGATAAAACGGTCCACTGCCATGGCATAGCAGTTATAGCGATCGCTTACCACCAGCAGCGGAATAATATTGTTTTCCACGCCTTTTGGCGGATATCCAAAAATATCCCGTCCGGCGACGACTCCGATATTTTTCCCGTTATATTCAACAAACTGATGATTTTCCAGGGTTTTAAGTTCTTCCACCGGAACATGCAGCAAATGATCAATGCGGTTTGCGGGAAAAGCATAAAACTCCTCGCCGATATCAACAATCAGGGATGAAACGACAGACAAGCTGACCGGAAGTCGCATTTTAAAGGCGGTGAATTCTCCCAGTTTGGTGTCAATCGTGATTTCTCCTTTTACTTCCTGGATCATATTCATTACAACATCAAGACCAACCCCGCGTCCCGAAAGTTCGGAAACGGTTTTTTTCGTAGAAAATCCCGGCAGGAACAGGAAATCCAAAACTTCATTTTCCGGCATATTCTTAGCCATATCGGAGTTGACCAGGCCGCGTTCGACAATGGTTTTCCGTAAGTTTTCGATATTGATACCGCGTCCGTCGTCCGTCATGGTAATATTGAACATTCCGGCCCAGTGAAAGGCGGAAATTACAATGGTACCGGCTTCGGATTTCCCGGAGTCCTTACGTTCTACAGGAGTTTCAAGGCCGTGGTCAATGGCGTTACGAAGCAAGTGAACCAGAGGAGCTTCCAGTTTTTCAAGAATATCGCGATCAAGACCGGTTTTTTCTCCGATAATTTTAAGATTGACCTTTTTCCCGAGTTTGCGTGAAACATCTCTTACCATGCGTGAAAAAACCTTGGACAGGTCTTCAAACGGCATGATTTTACAGGCCACGACTTCATCGTAAAGTTTTTCCGAAAAGCCTTCCATTTCAAGTCCGAAATCAGAAATATTCGAAGCGAATGCAGATAATCGCCTGAAAAGTTTATCGTAATCCTCTTTAATCATACTGCAGGAATACTGCAAATCTTCAGTCATATGGTGGTCCGGGATATATCCTATCAGTTTTTCGAGTATATCTGAAAACAGAGAAAAATCACTTCTGATAAGTTGAAAAGTTTCTTCAACCGATCGGACTTTTTTGGTATGGATAAAAGTTTCACCCGCAAGTCCAAGAATTTTTTCCATTCTTGGAGCCGCGACTTTGACAAGACCATCTTTAGAAGATGAAAATTTTCTGATCACTCCATTTGATTCCGATGAAGTAAAACTTTCTTCCGGCGCAGGAACTTGATCGGGTTCAGGCTCCGACTTTTCTGCCGAAGAATCCGGGAATATCTGGCCCTCAAAATTTGCGGAATCCGGGGTCGGTTTGATAACGATTTCTTCCGGCGGAGTTTCTTTTTGTGGTTTAGGCTCGGGTTTAGGCTCCGGCTCTGGACTTGCTGCTGTTTCCGGATTGCTGATAAAGTTACGGAACTCAGAGGCCATATCAATAAACTGTTTTTCATGACTTTCTGCAAATGTTTTAAAGCCGTCTTCCCCACATGTGGACATATCAGCAATAATATCAACTCCGGCCAGCAGCCGGTCAATGTGTGTACTGGTAATAGCCAGTTCATTTTTTGATACCGCCACAAAGAAATCTTCCATGGCATGAGCAAATTCCACGATTACGTCAGACTGTACGATCCTGGCTCCGCCTTTCAGGGAGTGCGCAGCCCGCATTAGAGCAGGGATATCAGACATATCGTTGGGATTTTTATCCAGTTTCAGAAGTCCGTCGCTGAGTGTTTGAGCCTGTTCTTCGGCTTCCATCAGGAACAGGTTTGTCATTGAAAATCCACTTAGGTCGCTCATCGAAGCCTCCTTTCCAGAAAATCGGTAATCAGCCCGGAGTCGAGCATTCCAACAGTAATATCATTATATTGGAATACAGACTCAATATAGCATGGTCTGGCATTGGCAACTGTAGCAGGAAGAGGACCGGTATCAGACAGTTTGTACCTGGAGATGTCGAGGATTTCGTCGGCAGCAAAAACCCACGGAGTGTCTTCCGGACCAATGCCGACAAGCCGTTGTCCGAACAGGGTGGTTTCAGATTCCGTCAGCGCCGCTTCTGTGCCGATCAAAGCTTCCAGAGAAAAACAGAGTTCAATAGAACCTTTAATATTGACCATGCCACGCAGTATATTGTCGGATTTTCCGGGAACAGAGTGAATACCGACCGGACGAGAAATATGCCTGACAGAAGAGGCCGAAAGAGCCAGCCATTCGCGACCAATCCGGAATATGAAAACCGGCTGGCTGAGTTCTTCCTCAGTTTCTTTTTCTCCAGTCAGAATTTCGGTCCATTCCTCAAGGTAACCTTGAGGGGCTTTGGAGGCAAGCAGCATTTTTGCCCCGGACTGGAACACATGACAGTTACGACAGTGAATCAGGTCATTGAGCATCTCACAGGATGGTGCTTCTTCGGACCAGATACCAATGGTATTCCAGCAATAATCGTTTTTATGTTTTGATTTCTTTTCCATGAACCTTAAAGTTTTATTTTTCCTGCTCGATTTCTGAACGTTTTAGCGGCTTCGGCATTGCCGGACCGCTCATGGAGTATTGCGATGCTGAGCAGGGCCTCGTAATAATCCGGGTTCAAATATAGTGCTTTATTAAAATAACTTTCAGCTTCATTATAGCGTTTTCCTGAAAGCATGATCATCCCCATCAGACAATAAGCCTGATGGTCCAGTTTATTTAGTTCAATGCATTTTGTGCATATGGCTTCCGCTTCTTTTAGTTCCCCGTTTCCGGCGAGTTCTTCTGCTCGTTCCAATTCCAATTTGTGAGCCGCCTCTGGATCATTACCAGTACTTTCTTCGAGAACTTTTTCCGGCTTGGCAGCAGTCACAGATTTCAGCATCTCTGCTGCGGCCGTTTGACGGCGCCGTCGTTTTGCAGAGGGTTCCGATTTTTTGTAAGAAGGGGAAAATATATCTGGAACAACATCTGTAATTGTTTCAATTGCAATCGGCCTGGGTGGAGGTTCTGGCAGCGAAGCGGTTTTAACATAGGTAAAACTGCCGTCGGTATCAAGCGGAGAAAATGGAGAATTGAAAAACACTCCGGCTTCTGAATGACCGGCAAAAAAGATTCCGTCATCACATAGTGAACGTTCAAGAAGAGAAATTACTTTTTGTTGGCTTTCCCGCTCGAAATATATCAGCATATTGCGGCAGAAAATGATATCATAACGTTTTGTCGAAGGAGGCGGGGTAAATTCAAGTACATTGCTGTGAAAAAAATGAACCGAGTTAACAATTTTGCGGTCAAGTTCGTAAAGTTTGTCTGACCTGGTAAAATATTTATCGATGATTTTTTGTCGAACTCCCCGGAAAGAGTTTTTGGTATAAACAGCTTCGCCGGCTTTTTCAAGGCATACTTCACTGATGTCCGTAGCGTCAATAATAAATTCATCTTTGGTATAACCGCATTCATAGCATGTCATGGCAATGGAGTACGGTTCTTCGCCTGTGGAACTTGGAACGCTGAGAATTTTAACCGGCTGATATTTGCGTTCACGATTGAAATTATTCGTAAGAATATATTCGAGCCGGGCGAAAGAGCCGGGAACCCTGAAAAACCAGGTTTCCGGAACGGTGACGGTTTCAATTAGCTTTTTGAGTTCATCATGAGAATGTTCAAGCAGGTTGGCATATACGCCGACTTCTTTAATTCCGCAGGCACGCATACGCAACATGATGTCGGCATCAACCTTTTTCAGGCTCACGCTTTCAGAATTCAATCCGATACTTTGTCGGAGTATTTCTTTGATCTTTGCGTTCATTCCTTTGATTTCCTGTCGGGCTTAAATAACTGATCTTTCAGTTCCGGAGAGACCAGTCCGTCAATTCCAACCAGTTGAATAACGGAGCCATCCTCAAGGGCGATATCTCCCATGTATGATGCTTCCGTATTGATTCCGGAATTTTGAAGCTTCTTATTTGAAGCGTCTATGTCAATCGTTTCTGTTGCGTCCGCCATGAGCAACCCGAGCAAGTGTTCTTTTTCATAATGGACTATAACAATACGGTTACTCAAAATATTTTCAGATACATGTCCGCGGATAAGCATGGTTAGATCAATAACCGGAGTGATCCGGCCACGGTAATTGAAATAACCGCTGACGTATTCCGGGGCTCCGATGACCGGAATCAACGGAACCCAGGGAACAACTTCAACTATCTTTTCGCAGTCGAAGCCGTAAAAGAAATCATCAATACAAAATCGCAGACAGATCATTTAGAGTCCTTACGGTCGATTATTTTACTTTAAATATAGCCAGTTCGTTCTGCAGGTTCAGCGTGGCTTTATTTAACTGTTCAGCGGCTTCATTGAAGGCACGCAGCGAATCTGAAGTAGAATGAGCGCAATCATTGAGCTGGACCATCGAATCACTGATCTGCTGTGCGCCGATCGTCTGCTGTTTCATGCCATCTATTACCATGTCAAATTTTTCCGGCAGACTTTGTACCTTCATGATGACACTCTCAATCTGGTTGCTAATCTGTTCAGTGTCCCTGACACTTTCACGAACGTCGCCGGAAAACTTTTCCATTCCCATGACACCGGCCGATACAGCCGATTCCATGTCTTTGACCATTTTGATAATGTCAAGTGTCGCTACAGCGGTCTGGTCGGCCAGCCGTCGTATTTCACGGGCGACAACCGCAAAACCTTTGCCGTATTCCCCGGCTTTTTCCGCCTCAATGGAGGCGTTAAGCGAGAGGAGATTGGTTTGATCGGCTACTTTTGTGATTGTCGATACAACATTATTGATGTTCGATGTTTTTTCATTAATCAGTGTCAGCTTGGTGGCGATAGATTCGGTGGAGGAGGCTAGCTGTTCCATGGAATGTTCCATCTTGTCCAGTCCGGATCTGCCGGCTTCCGCAAGGGTTGCGGTATTACTGGAAACCTCTGCTACTTCTTTCATTGTATCCACCAATTGATTTGAAGTGGAAGATATTTCTTTGGTGGAACAGACGATCTCATTGGATGAGGCACTGAGCTCGTTGACTGTAACTTCCTGTTCTCGCGAAGATGCCGCGATTTCAGTAGAGGTTGATACCAGGTTGATTGTGGCCTTTTGAACTTCTCCAACCAGGGTATTCAGGTTTTTGGTCATAGTAACGACTGAGCGGATCAGTTTTCCAGTTTCATCTTGTGACAGAACATGTTCATTAATATCACCGCGTTCGGAGACCCCATTGGACAGTGTTTTGAATCCGGCCATTGCACTGCCGATATTGCCATCCGCAATCAGAGCGGCAATTTCAGCGGCACGTTTAATAGGATTGCTGATTCTGGTACTAACGATCCAGGCTATTGCGATAGCAATCAGCAGAACAATAAAACCGCCGGAAATTACAGACATCAGTAATGAGTTGATCCTAGAGTCTACTTCAGTTTTCATTTTATTGTAATCATCGAAATATACGGTTGGAAGGATAACCCAGTTCCATGGTTCAAAATAGAGAGCAGCGCCTTTTTTCTTACGGGCGTCTGCCTCCCCTTTATTTTTCCAGTTGTAATTAATCGTAATAATTTTTCCGGGTGAATCGACTGATTTGTCTATTAAGTCTTTAATAAAGTATTTTCCATCGGCATCTTTTTCTTTCAGAATGTTGTCACCATTTCTTTTTCCATCTTTGGATACAATGTAATCACCATATCTTTTGCCTTTGCCGCCGAGAATTGCCACATAACCGGATTTACCGATCTTGATTCTTTCAATCTCTTTTTTTACCATTATAAGATTATTGATTTTGATTCCGGCATATATTGCGCCGATGATTTGACCCTTGGAATTCGTTACCGGTTTATATACGGTAACAAACAGGGAGTCAACAACAATCGCACTTCCCTTATAAGTTTTGCCTTGGATCAGTGCGGAAATAACCTTGTTTTTTTGGCCGTCCGGATTTACAGAGGGAATGTAGGTTCCAACGGCCCGTTTTCCGTCTTCGGTAATAACGTTGGTTGCGATTCGCAGCATATCTCCAGCTTCATTCATCCGTTGAAAGATCGTATAGGTCGAGCCGGTGGAAGCCTTCAGGGCATCAATAGTCTTAACGGTTTTTTTTATATCATCAACTCTTTCGATATCAATTCCGCCGATCATCATTACCGGCAATTTAATCTGCTCTGACTGGTGCGACAGCTGATTGACCGCATTCCAGGTTACCTGTTTATTGGGATTTTCATTCAGTCCGCCATCTTCACCCAGTTTCATTTGGAATGCCTTCATATCTGCCAGCAACTGTTCGGTCATGATATTATGGGCAATTTCACAGGAAGCATAAATATCTGTCGCGGAGCTTTTGATATTATCTTCGCACATGTAATCCATTTCATGATCAATCACGCCTTTCAGCTCATTCTTTTGCATTATAACCAGAAAAGACATTACTACAACCGGCAGAAGCGCCGAAATAATCGCAATAATAACAATTTTATGCCTGAGTCGCAGAGTCATATGATAACCTCCCGTATAAAATGAATTCGAGTAGACAGCCCTTTGTGTCGATATAATATCGTCCAGTACTATTATATTTTAAGGGAAATTAGGAAAAAAGCAACAGCAATCATTGCTTGTATATAAATAATTTCCCCGTTACACCATATATGCTACTATTGATTTTATAAACCTCAACGTTTAAAATAATATTAGGAACCGGTTTTTTTGAGGTTTCCTACTGATGTTACTTCAGGTTTGTTATCGTTGAAATTGCCTTAATAAGAAGGAACGAATATGAGAGTTATGCAAAGTTCAACTTATTATGCCAATTGTTACTATCATTCTTTTCCTGGCTTTCAAATTGAATTGAGGTATTATATGAAGACATAAGCTGGCTACAGTAAAAAAGAGGAAGAGAAATGGGGGATGATTCTTAATAAGTAGGAGAATTATCAATGAAAAGAAGTTGTACTGCAAATATTATCGGCTATCTCGAAGTAATCCTTTTTTCCATTCTTAGCTTCAGTGTTTTGGCTGAACCCAAAACATATGACGGAAAAGCTACTCCATTAACATCCACGACGGTCAAATACGGGTCCAATGATGGGTTTCGCGGTATTATTACCTATGTAGCCCGTCCGGGAACCATTTTGCGGGGACCCGTTTTTGATTTGCAAAATCACGTTGTCAAAAAGGGCGAACCCTTAATGAAAATGAGAACGAATTACTGGCGGGGAGTGGTCAAAGGAAAGCTTGCGGTGTTGAAAAGCGCAGAGGCAAACCTAAAGAACGCCAGGGATGTCTATAACCGGTTCAAGCAACTGATCAGTAAAGATGCGACAACAATGGAAACGTTCCAGGAGTCCGAATCCAATTATTTTGCCGCTATTGGAGCAAGGGAAGCTGCGGAAAGTGATGTTGACCTCGCGAAAGTCCGGCTGGAATCATGTGTTTTCTATTCACCGTTTGATGCTCTCGTGGAAGAAGTTTATTTTGGAACCGGACTCTGTGCCGGAGAGCGTGAAATTGCCAAAATATCCCAGTTGTTCCCAATGGGAATTAAGATTAAAATGGATCGTGAAACTGCCCGTAAAATTACCATGGAAACTCCAATTACTGTATACCCATGCAACAGTGATAAACCTGTTCAGGTTTTTAACTCCAAGTCTTATCTGGTTCCGGATGGTATTATGATCTGTGTTAATAACTATCCTGTACAGCCTTCCCAAATAGACGGAAAAAAAATCCCCATCTGCAAAGTAGCTGTTTCTATTCCATATAATTCTTATGATGGCAAAAAAGATGATAGTATTACAGTACCCATGAGTTGTATTGTTAAAGATGAGCAGGGGCATTTTGTCTGGCGCTCAGCAAATCGGCGGAAAAACGTTACGAAAGGAATAAATCAGGTTATAACGGTTGAAAAAGTCCGTATTGTTCCTGAGGATCTTAAGACTTCGGTTGGAGGTAATACTGGCTATAGAATCCTCAAAGAATGGGGCGATCTGAAGGATTTTGATATCATACTTAAAAATCCTCCAGAAGATTTAAAAGCCGGTCAAAAAGTTTGTATCTGGTCGGGTTCCTACCTGTTTATGCCAGACGATCCGGTTAAAGTCAAAATCGGAGAATAAAGCAACAACCAGAGAGTAAAAAAACGACCGGATGTGAGTCCGGTCGTTTTTTTTATCTACAAAGATTACAATCCTCATTATTGCCCGCGAGAAAGTAATTTCCTGCGAAGACTGTACATAATGCTATTGATTTTGTAATATTTTCCGATTACAATAGAAAATGAAGGGTTTTTATTCTGTCTGCACTAATTTTCTACGGGAGGACTTCATGCCTGAATTTCGCAAAACTCAATTAATGGTCTACATTGTAGCGTTTACAGCAGCCTTGGCCGGTTTGTTGTTTGGTTTGGACGTGGGAGTAATTTCCGGGGCTCGGGAATTTATCGCAAAAGAATTTCACGCCAGTGAAGAAGTTCAGGAAACAATCGTTAGTTCTATTCTTATCGGAGCAGTGATCGGAACATTGTTCAGCGGGTTTTTGTCGAAAAAATTTGGACGTAAGCGGACTATCCTGGTAAGTGCGGTAATATTCGCAGTCGGATCGCTGCTGTCTGCGGCAGCGACTTCCTCAAGTATGTTGATTTGGGTTAGGGTTTTCCTTGGCATGGCGGTGGGGATCGCGTCCTTTACCGCTCCGCTTTATTTGTCCGAAATGGCTCCCCGCAAAATCCGCGGCAGCCTGATATCGATGTACCAACTGATGATTACGATCGGTATTCTGCTGGCGTTTCTGAGCGATACCTGGCTGAGTTACGGAGGACACTGGCGAATTATGCTGGGAATTTTGATCATTCCGTCAGTCATAATGTTTTTGGGTGTACTTATTTTGCCGGAAAGTCCGCGCTGGCTTTTTCTGGTTGAACGTAAGGATAAAGCTCGGGAAGTTCTAACGAAGCTCAGAGCGACGATAGAAGAAGTTGAAACTGAACTGGCTGAAATGGAAGAAGATACCGAAGAACAACAGGCCGGATTCAAATTATTGTCAAACCCAAATTTCCGCAAAGTGATTTTTCTGGGAATTGTGTTGCAGTTGATGCAGCAGTTTACCGGCATGAATGTGGTAATGTATTATGCTCCGAAGATATTTCAGGATGCGGGTTTCTCTTCTACTTCCGAAGAAATGTGGGGAACGGTGTTAGTCGGGCTTATCAACGTGCTGGCCACATTTATCGCGATTGCTTTTGTCGACCGGCTCGGACGTAAACCGATTCTTGCTGTCGGTTTTACGGTGATGGGAATTAGCATGGGAGTACTCGGGTTGATGTTTAATCTGGGAATAACGTCAAAAGTTCACCAGTACACAGCCATCGGGGCGCTGCTGATTTTTATTGTCGGTTTTGCGATGAGCGCCGGACCAATTATCTGGGTATTGTGTTCGGAGATCTATCCTTTGAAAGGACGTGATTTCGGTATTACTGTCAGTACCGCTACAAACTGGATATGTAACGCTATTATCGGGGCTACTTTCCTGACGTTGTTGTCGAAGCTTGGTGATGCCGGCACATTTTATCTTTTTGGCGGTATGAATATTATTTTCATTTTTATTCTGTTACGATTTGCGCCTGAAACGAAAGGGGTATCGCTTGAGCATATTGAAAAGAACTTGATGACCGGAGTTCCGCTTAATCGAATTGGTAAATGATCATTTAATATAACAAACAGGGAGAATTATCAATGAAGAGAAGTCGTTTTGTAAGTGCTGTATGTGGTGCTGGATTAATCATGTTATCTATTTGGGCTTTTGATGCTTGCGCCGCTCAGAAAACCTATAAAGGTGTAGCAACTCCTGTAATTACGACAACCATCCGGTTTGGGTATAATGACGCCTTTCGTGGAATTATTACTTATGTGGCGCGTCCGGGAATAATTCTGCGAGGACCGGTGTATGATATGCACAATAACGTTGTTGAGAAGGGGGATCTGCTGATTCAAATGAGAACCGACTACCGGCAGAGTGTGGTGGAAGGAAAGGTTGCGGCCTTGAAAAGTGCTCTGGCAACTCTGAAAAACGCGAAAGAAAACTATGTTCGTTTTAAAGACTTGATCAGCAAAAATGCGACAAGCATGGAAACTTTTCAACAAGCAGAAGCGACCTATCTTGCTGCAGTAGGAGCAAAGGAATCGGCGGAAAGCGATGTGGAACTTGCCAAGGTTATGCTGGAGGCATGTACTTTTCATGCGCCGTTTGATGCGCTTGTAGAAGAAGTTTTTTTCCCGGCAGGACTTTGTGCCGGAGAACTGGATATTGTGAAGATCTCGCAGCTGTTTCCGATGGGAATCAAAGTAAAAATGGATCGTGAGGCGGCCAGTAAAATTACCATGGAAACTCCGATTGCGATATATCCATATAACAGTGACAAACCGATTGGTGTTTTTCATCGCGCGTCGTATCTGCTTCCTGACGGAATCATGCTTAAGGTCAACAATTATCCGGTTCCGCCTCCGGTCAGCCTCAAAAAAAACGGTAAGGATATTCCGGTTAGTCGGGCTTCTGTTTCCACTCCATATAAATTTTATCATGGAGTGAAGAAAACTTATCTTACTGTTCCCATGTCCAGCATCTATAAAGATGACAAGGGATCTTATGTCTGGCGGGCGGTTAATCAACGTGAAACCCGGATTGAGGGCATCAGTCCGATTGTGACGATCGAAAAAATCCGTGTTGTTCCCGGCAACCTGAAAATGGCAGTTGACGCGAATACAAACTTCAGGGTTCTCAAGGATAGAGGCTCTCTAAAGGAATTTGATGTTATATTGACCCATGTCAACGAGAAATTACGTTCCGGGCAACAGGTTTGCATTTGGCCATCCCGCTATCTATTTATGCCGGGTGATCCAGTCAAAGTCGTGATTGGAAAATAATATCAAAACAAAGGGGAAATTCACTTTTGAGACCCCAAAAAATTCTTTTATTCTGAAAAATGTAGTTTACTATATTTTTCAGATTTTTTATATTGTACTGTTATAGACCGGAAGCCCTTTCTCTTCACATTTTAGCATGAAACGAAAAAATGTTTTAAATCGCATTCAAAACTGGTATGTGTTAACTTAACGTTTATATTAAGTAATATTGGGAAAAAAGGGAATTAATAAGAGGGATTCATGGATAAGATAATAATTCGCGATCTGCGTCTCGAAGCGATAATTGGAACAATGCCGGAAGAACGCACGACCAGACAGGAAGTGGTTTTTAACCTGGAAATGTTCACTGATCTTTCTGATGCGGGTAAATCCGATGACCTTAACGATACCGTAGATTATAAAGCCATGAAACAGGCGATTATCGCAATGGTCGAAAAATCTGAATTTTTCCTTATAGAAAAACTGGCACAGGAAACAGCCGATATCTGCCTGGCGGATTCACGGGTAAAAAAAGTCAGGGTTTGCCTTGATAAACCTGGAGCTTTGAGGTTTACCCGCAGTGTGGCTGTAGAGATTGAACGCATGGCCTAAAACGGAGATTCGTCAGGCATTACCCGGAAACGAGAAGTATAAAGTCTTCAGGGGGAATTGGAGATGGAATTTTCTTTAACCAGTAGTTTTAACGACTGGAAAACAATCGGAAACTGTTCGCTTGAATTAAGTTCACAGTATTGCCGATACAACAGAAAATCATTAAAATGGAACTGGCTGGAGTCATGTTCCTTAGAGATCCCTGTCGATATCAGCCTGAAGAGTATCGAGCATGGAATTTCCGGTAGTTCTCTCGCTACCTTTTCATTCTGGATATACAACGAAACACCGAAATTCGGAAAACTGAAATTTGAATTCGGACATGATAACCAAGTCGACTGTTATTTTGAATATCGTCTGAATTTTACCGGCTGGCGTACCGGCTGGATTTCATATTCCCGGGATATGCATGGAGTTCCGGGTGACCGGATAGATTTCATCAGAATAATTCCTCCAGAGTCTGAAGCATCCGGAACACTGTATTTTGATCAGATGGTTGGAGTGTCATATGTGGACTCGCGTCTATTTGTTCGGGATGCACAAATGCCGGGGCTTAACGTTGAAGATGACAGCTGCTGGTCCGAAACATATAAAGTTAGTCAGTATTCTCCAGCTCCTAAATTACCTTTTAAAGTCGAGGTGGAAACTTTTAATACGGTTGACAGTATTGAGCAGAATATCATTTCAATCCTCCTTAAAAACATAGCCCATGAACAGATTACCGATGAGGATCAGGTTTATTCCCGTCTAGGGTTGACTAAGCGCTCGGGCCGGCTTCTGGGGTCCCCTCCGGTACTTCCCGTTCACAATCTTATTTTTCCTCCTAAGGAACGTTTGAAATACACCCGCTTTATCAGTTATAATTCCATTGATAATTATTTTAAAGTATTGTGGGGCATTGCTTTGAGAATGCGTTATGCCGAAGACGAACAAGAGCATTTTGTGTTCGAAAATCTATTTGTTGACATTCTCGATTATATGCAGGAGCAGGGATGGCAGCCCGGTAGCGGACTTGGGTCACTGAAAGGTATTCAATATAACCTTGGAATGTTTGCTGTTACGCTTCTGATCGTTAAAACTTCTTTAAGAAAACGGAAACGGCTGGTTGCCGCAGGAAAAATGCTTCGATGGTTTGCCGGAACCGGCAGAATTTATTCCTGGCAGGATGCCGGCTCCTGCGCTTCCCTTGATATCCTCAGCTTACTTATTCTGCCTATCATTATTTCTATCCTGCTTGACGATAGTGCCAGGGATAAGGTGAGGGATCTGACTGCTTTTTCGCGCTGGTTCAGCAAAATCCTGGAACCGGCTCCCGGTTTATCCGGAACATTAAAAGAAGACGGATCAATGTTTTATCACTATGGGCCGGTTCCATTGATGGAGACTTATCAGGGAACGGATAGCGGCTTGGTGGTGCTGGCTTCAATTGCCGGAACAGACTTTGATATTTCCGGTACGGCCTGGAAATCCCTGGTTAAAGCGATTTTTGCGATTAATCTTATGGCGATACCGGATAAGCTGCCGATCTCGATGAACGGCCATTTTGTTGACGGCTACTATCTGGTTCCTCCTAATTTAATGTATACTCTGGGGGCGGCAGCCCTGAGAAAAGGAGATATGTATGTTGCCGAAAGAGCCGGCGGTGCTTATATGCGGTTTTCCGCTAATTCAAAAGATCCGAAAATCTTAGCCAGAAGAGAGCATATTATGGCTCATAACATATATCCTCACCGCTCTCCGGAAGGACACTGGGATTTCAATTATTCAGCTCTGTCCGTTCAACGCGGTTCCAGTTGGATTGCTGCTGTGAAAGGTTTTAGCCGTTATGTCTGGCGTGCCGACATAACTGCGGATTCAAATCTATTTGGACGCTATATTTCGTTTGGCCAGCTTGAAATAATGCCGGAAGATGATCGTTTGAAAATGTTTCGTCACGATGGCTGGAACTGGAATTTCTGGCCCGGAGTTACTGCTATTCTCAAACCGATCAATGCTCTCAGGGCGGATATCAGCAACAGTGACGGCAATAGTGAATTCGAAGAGAAACTATTATCTTCGGAAATGTTTGCCGGTGGTGTTAACCTTGATCATCATGACGGATGTTTTGGTCTGTCTCTGTCTGGACATCCCAAATATGAGCAACAGTTTCGGGCCAGGAAATCATATTTCTTTATTGATGATTTTATCCTTTGCCTGGGCTCGTCAATATCAGCGGAAGACGACCTTTACCCGGTTTATACCTGTTTGTTCCAGACTCCGGTTGGGCATGACAAAAATACGGCTCCGCAACTGAATGGCGCCGATTTAAATGTTTCAAGAATAGACGGCTGCGGTAATTCTGAAACCTGGATGACGGATTCAGTCGGTAACAGTTACTATCTTCCATCGGGAGATTTTACTTTAACAGTAGGGGATTCTCAGTCAATGTCTCATGACGGAATCAGGCGAACTCGCGGTAAGTTTGCCTGCGCTTGGATCGACCATGGAATTGCTCCTCGTAATGAAGAGTATGAGTATGTGGTTTTCCCTCAAAATACCGATAAAATCAGAAAATTTATCAAAGAGATAAATTCCCAGCGCCGACCTTATCATATTTTGCGTAAGGACTCCGGCGCCCACATTGTCAAGTTTAATGCAAAGAACATCATTTCCTACATCATGTTCCGGGCGGGCCCGACAAACAGTGAAGGTCCGGTCATTACCGTTAATCAGCCGTCGCTGATCATGGCCCGTAAAACGGCATCGACCTTTAAACTTAGCTTGTGTTGCCCTGATCTAAACTTTTATGATGGTGAGGACCCTGACCAGTTTGATGATGAAGGCAAACAGCGTGAGGTTAGCATTAGCTCACGTCCGTGGCTTAAGAATTACAGCCGTCCGATTATGCTTAAAGTTGAGCTCAAGGGAGAATGGTCTCTCCGCAGTAAGTATGAATTCTGCAAGAGTTGCAAGACAGAAGGAGCCCTGACGACTATCGAAATAGAATGTCGCGATGCCATGGTTTATCAGCTGGAATTCGAACTGTTGTAATGGAAAATCGAAGGGCAAACCTCGCTTGGATTTGAACAGGATGTGACTATTTACTGATTTTCCTCTTCTTTGGTTTCAAAAAACAGAGCAGAAATTTTTTTGTTACACTATAACTTGTTATGATTTGCCGTTTTCCTTTGAATATGAAATCGTTATTGTGTTGATATATCTGGCACCGGGAAAATAGTATTCATATTTCAGATTATTTTTTGCATCAATATAATCCATTCTCCAGGAGTATCGGTCTTTATTTGGAATATGCAGAACTTTAATAATCTTTGCCGCAGAATCATCCGAGTTAAAACCTAACGGAAGTTTTCCTTTATATATAGAGAACTCCTTCATATTCGGCATATAATCCACATCATTGACATGTAATTTCAAATTACCTAATGTTATTAAATTGCCATGCTCTTTAAACTCATATGAAAATCCACATGTTTTTGATTCCAGTAAGAATAATTTGCCATGATTTTTTGTCATATTGTACTTTTTCATCAACGCATTGAGCTGCTGACCGGTAAGGGGCTTTTTAAGGTACTCAATCAACTTTTGGGTTGAAGGCTGCGGAATTTTGGCTCCGACCTGAGCGTTAATTTCAGGAGGACGCCAATTAAGTTCGGAATCCCAATCAATAGTGATAGGATGCTCCGTCTTCTGATACCATTTGATCCATTTGATAATATCAGCACCAAACTTCTGGCCTGTCAATTTCTCCAGCATGGCAATCCTTTCATTTTTAGAAAAAGAAGCGCGATGTCGAATAGATTTTATAAGATAAGGAATGGCCTCTTTACGTCCTCGACTGCCCAGGTAAGTCGCTACATTGAGCCAAATATACGGATTTCTTGATTTTAGAAGCGGAATACAGGTTTCGACCGCACAATCGGAACCGCGATCCTCCAATATGCCAAAACAACTGTATCCATGAGATTTAGGATTATTGATTATGGCCCGATGCCAGCTTTCATCACTGATCAATCCGGGATAAGAATGTTCTATCAGAAAGGCAAAGAATAATTGCGCCCCGTAAAAATGAATACCCAACAGAATGGAAACAATGCCTATGATAACAACAACCGGAAAACCATATTGAAAAAGATTGTTCCATATCTTTTTTTTCTTATCCGATTCCATTCTTTTCTCCTGAAGATTTCTATATTCGAGTGTAAATAAATCTAATATTTTATATATAAAATATCATTCATCGCTAGAGATGCAATTAATAACTAAGTTTTACATTTGGAAAAGCTCCAGGAACATCCATCCCATAAAAAAAGCTGATACAAAGAATAGAAAAAGAAATGGGTAAGTTAAAATCAAAACAGTCGCACAGATCTTCCCGGAAATTGAAATTTGTGGAGGATGCTTAAATGTTAAAGCTTCAACCACAGTACTTCCGGAAGCAAAGTCGGCTATTGATCTTCCATCGCTCCTCCAAACGGCTATCAGAGCATAAACTGTAGACATGGGAGGAACGCAACATATAAGCTTGATAAAAGCCCTAAGAACAAGTTGTCCAAATACATCCGGGGAATTTGGGAGTGCCACACGAAGGCCAACAATACGTTTCCCCAGTGTCCCTCCAAAATAATAATTCATCCCAGTCATATAGCTCAGAACGATCAATAAATTCATTAACCCGGTTAAAGGCTCTTCCTGAATATTTAGAATCTTCTCTATAAACGCCACGATAGCAAACAGTGTAAAATCAATCAAAAAAGCTAATGCCCGGTTCCACATAAATGTTATCCTGTGCTACTTCATTCTGATTATGAGGTACTGTTCCGGTAATTGTAAATTCTTCGGCAGAAACACGAGAAAAAAAACAGGATGGAACAGCAGAAAAGAAGAATAAACAAATAGAATTTTCGCATGATATTATCTCCTCCCTAAATAATGACTATTCTTTGGTCTCTTTGTCGAGAATTTTTTCTCCGCACATGGGACAGTTTCCTGTTGCGATAATAATTGGAATTGCAGGTGCCTTTATTCGTTCATGACACTTCGGGCAATCCGGTAAACATTGTTTTGCTTTAGTAAATACTTTTCGCAGGCTCCAGAACATAAAAATAAATATTGATACTAAATAGATGCCGCTGATCCAGGTATAATCAGGACAATATTTTTCCAGTTGTTTCACAAGAACAAGATTACTGATCAATAAAGCGAAAAATAATATTAAGAAAATCCCGGAAAGCAGATTTGCCTTTTTGGCTACCTTCTTCTGATACTCTTTTAATTCTATTATAGTCATTTCATTCCCCAGACTAATATTTTGTATATAATACCATTTGATCTCTATATTACAAATGGTCCGGTCGGCTGGGGATTTGCCTGGAAAGATACATCCGAGTTTAAGTTGGTGTAAAACAGTTCTTTCACAATCTTTTTTTCATTTTTCACCATTGACAAACTTATAGGATATGTTATATTTTCAGTGCTCAAAAAACGTAGTTAAACGCAATAAAACAAACAATATGACAAGGAGAGAACAACTATGGGTATCCTCAATCTGAAACCGGCCGAAGACTGCCGATTCGACATCGTATCACTGGGCGAAATTATGCTGCGCCTGGATCCGGGCGACGGCAGAATTCACACCACACGTACCTTCCAGGCCTGGGAAGGCGGCGGTGAATACAACGTGGCTCGCGGGCTCCGCCGCTGCTTTGGAAAACGCGCTTCCGTGGTTACCGCTTTCGCCGATAATCCGGTTGGACGTCTAGTTGAAGACTTCATCCTTCAGGGCGGTGTTGATACTTCCCTGATCAAATGGGTACCATACGATGGTCTCGGACAGACTGTTCGCAACGGCTTGAATTTTACTGAACGCGGCTATGGTATTCGCGGCGCCAGAGGTTGCTCCGACCGTGGTAACACCGCTGTTTCTCAGCTGAAAAAAGGCGATATCGACTGGGAATACATCTTCGGCAAACTCGGTGTACGCTGGCTGCATACCGGCGGTATCTTTGCCGCGCTGTCCTCAACCACTCCGGATGTTGTAATCGAAGCCATGCAGGTCGCTAAAAAATACGGCACTATCGTCTCCTACGATCTCAACTACCGTCCGTCTCTCTGGAAATCAATCGGCGGCCCGGCGAAAGCCCAGGAAGTCAATAAGGAAATCGCGAAATACGTTGATGTAATGATCGGTAACGAAGAAGACTTTACCGCATGTCTCGGTTTCGAAATCGATGGCGTAGACGAAAACCTGACAAATCTCGAAATCGATGGTTTCAAGAATATGATTCAAAAAGCAGTTGCTGCATATCCGAACTTTAAAGTTGTTGCCACAACTCTGCGTGGCGTAAAAACCGCTACCGTTAACGACTGGAGCGCAATCAGCTGGGCCGATGGAGAATTCTATAAGGCCGCACAGCGCGACGAACTGGAAATCTTCGACCGCGTAGGCGGCGGCGACAGTTTCGCGTCCGGTCTGGTCTATGGCATGATGACTTTCAACGATGCCGGTAAAGCTGTAGAATACGGAGCCGCTCATGGCGCATTGGCAATGACAACTCCTGGCGACACTTCCATGGCATTGCTGCCTGAAGTAGAAAAACTCGTAGGCGGCGGCAGCGCCCGCGTCGACCGTTGATTTCTGTAAAATAAAGAGAAAAGCCGCGAAGCGGTAATATGTCACCGGACACTGTCCGGACCGGGTCCAGCGAGGGATCGCTGGTCGGCGTAGCCGAAATTTTCTGATCGTTAGACATTGATTAATCTTTAAACATAAAGAGCCGTGCTCTGCCCTCGAACAGCGAAGCGAATTCGAGGCTCAGAGCATCGCGTGAAAGTTATCCGGTTAATAAATTGCGGTGTTTTCAATAAAAATTTCAGTCGCTTTCGCTCCTTGCGGAAGCGGCTTTTTATTTATTTGCGACCGGGTGCTACCCGGTCGCCGTCCGGTGATAGAGGAGTAGCCGCGCGGCGATGAGCGTTTGCCAAAGGCAAAATGTATTTATACCCATTGCAAGCCATTTTGGCGGTGAAGCGGAAAATGTTTTTTATGAAGCGAGCGAAGCCATGCGCAATAAAAAAATTTAACGAGCCAAGCAAACTGAGACAAAGAAAGTTTCTTGAACGACCATATATTTTATAGATATAAATTTGTAATTATCCTTGTACTGAAATATAATTATTTCAACAAAAGAATATTATATTGATATCTGGAAAATGTATGAAGCAATCTCTTCTAAAAAGTCCTGAGTGGTGGGTGAATTTTGCTGTTGATTTTATAGATTTAAAAGGCGGAAGTGTTGCCAAAGACCTTTCTAAATTACTTGACGGCGAGACTTCGGAGGTTAAAGAACAAATCAAAGATCATTATAATAAGAACATAAAAGAAGTCGACAAATATCCTTTAGGTATCAATAATGCCCTTACTCTAAAACAAGTTTTTGTTTCGCAAGCAGGAATAAAAAAAATAATTGGCCCCTCCAAAGGAGAAAACAATAAATCAGTGGTTAATTCCTTAATACCAGAATTGGTGGAACAACTCGAAAAAAGTAATGATATAATTATTGTTCATGGGCAGCCAGGGCATGGCAAAACATCTGCAATGAGAATTCTTGCCAGAGCTCTTGCAATTGATTTTCCGAGAAAGAAAAAAGAGAGACCGCTCGTTTTGTTCTATGAGTTCAAAGAACTCCATGACTTAAATCGCAATGAGTTTGAAATATTACGTCAGATAACACCATTTGTTCGCAACGAAAACTTTTTCCATAATCGTGATACCGTTATTATTCTTGATGGAACGGATGAAAGAGCAATCTCAGACGGAGATAGAGATCTGAAGAGTTTTCTTCGACAGATACTTTCTCTATTCAAACGTGTAAATTATGAGAATGACAGTTCATTGAAGTTAGTATTGACTGGTAGAACTCGTTTCATTGATCAAATTAAAAGTGAATTTCCAGAAAAATATATAGTTTATGAAATAGAAGATTTTAAAGATTACCGGCTTCAGCTATGGTTGGATAAATTTAATAAAGCTACAAATAACAATCTTACTGCAACCGAATTAGATGAAAGGCACTTAAGAGAGTTAAAATACCAACCTGTTCTTTTGACCATTTGCGCCACAATAATAACAAGTCCCAAAGGGAAAAAACTGTTTAGTAAATCGAAAAATGAGGAATTTAATAGACTACAAGTTTATGATAAAATCATAAAATGGACTTATGAAAGAAAAAATCATCCAGAAAAATGGAACGAAGAACAATATAACTCTTTTTTACAAGCTTTAGGATTTGTTCTTTTTGCAGAAAATAGTGGTGATATGTGCACTCGTGATATAGTTTCTAAGTTTAAGCAAATTAAGGACCTTTTTTATCCAAGTCCACTTGATAATAAAATTGTGAATATTGAGGATGAACTCAAGACCTTGTCAATATGTTTCTTTTTTAGTGGTCATAGATTAAGTAGTTTTTCCTTTATTCATAAATCTATCCAGGATTATCTTGTTTCCATGGCAATAGTTCATGGTATTGAAAATATCTGTAAAGATTTTGATAAAGAAAATGAGAGTAAATCTTGTCATAATATGGCTAAAAAAATATATAATCTGTTGGGTAGGCAGCAACTCTCGAATGAAGACCATTCTTTCTATCTAACTAATATATTCTCAAAACAAAATCAATCGTTAGAAATAGTCATTGCTCTTTTACATTTTATGTCTGGAACAATGAATCATAAATATTTAAACTCGAATTTTAACAATTCTTCAGGAGATCCGTTACGTACAGAAGCTTTGTTACTATCAAATCTTTCATTTTTGATTTTTATTTACATGTCTATTAACGAAAATCAGATAAACTTTTTAGAGCTAAAGGGATTACAACGGAAGTTGTTACCTCTCGAAAAGATTTCTCAAAATAACCATCTACTTGTGAGTTATAACTTTCCCTTATATCTAAATTGTTCCGATTATGGTTGCTTTCACTCAGATCTCTATTTACACAAAACGATACTAAGTGGATCAAAATTAGACAATTGCAGCTTTAGAGGAGTAAGTTTCATTGAAGCCAACTTTGGAACAACCTTTATTGAAAGTGCCAATTTAAGTGGGACCGATTTTATAGGTGCAAATCTTTATAAAGCCAATCTACAAAATACAAATCTCAGTTGTGCTAATTTTAGTGAAGCTAATTTCAGTAGTGCCGACCTCTGTGGTGCAAATCTTAGCGAAGCCGAGTTCATTGATGCCAACTTTAGTAATGCTCTTTTAGACTATGCCGACCTCAGTTATGCCGTATTTCGGAGAGCGCAATTCTATTTTACCAACATAAGTAGCTCTAATCTCAGTGAGGCAGATCTCAGAGAAGCCAATCTAAACCAAGCAGACCTCAAAGAATCTGATCTCAGCCATGCCGATCTTCGTAACGCCGATCTTAGTGGTGCCGATCTTAGTGGAACTAACCTTGTTGGAGTTAACCTTCAAGGAACCAATCTATATGGAACAAAAATATTTGAATACCAGCTACAACACATCAATATAACAGAAGAACAAATGCATCAACTTAATATATTAGAAGATGAAGATTATTAACCTTAATATGCAGCCTCATCACCAGGAAAAATAAAGATATAGCTCCGAATTCACTTTTTTTTAATTTGTATTTAATAATCTTTCCCCCAAGTAATATAGACCATGCAAGGTGATAAAGACAATTTGAAAAAAAATGAATAATATAAAAAAAGCCAATAACTGAAAAAAAAATTCAAGAGAGAATGATAAACCCCAAGTGCACATTGAGCAAAAAATAGGCTTAAGTTTAATTCCTAAATCAATAATGAAATTTTTTGTGATAAAAATTATGATTGCTAGAATAAGGCTTTGGGCTGATAAAAATGAAAACATCATGCATAAAAACCGACGTCTTGTCAGTGTGTATTCATTTATATTTTCTATTCCACTCATTTTTAAGTTAACTCTGGGAGGATTAGTTCCAGGCATATATTCATCAAGAGAAGGTTTGTCAAATGTTGCAATTGCGGATAATGCCGCAATAAAAAAACCAGGCAAAATATATATAATGTTACTGAGGGAACAAACAGCTAAAATGTTCTCAAATGTATTGGTAACCAAATCATGTGCCTTAGGTACAAAATAATATGACTTAGTAACCATACCAATGATAGATAGAAAAGCTATGGAAACTGGAAGATACCAATCTATCCATGCGAGGAAAGATGTATCGTCTTGAATGCGAAAATATCTCCAAGGGCTTGTTAAACGATACCTTATTTCTGGAAAATCAATCATAATAAGCTTTTCATTTTTGAAACAACCTCAACATTTATGCCTTCATGTGATGTTGCTAATTTTGCAGTAAAGTCCTTAATATACTTTGATTTTGTAAACCTATCATCTTTTAAGCTCATACTGTTGGGTTCAATATATACTGTACGCTGATTTTTATCAACATCTTTAAATTGAACTTTTATCTGTTCACATTTCTCTTTTATAGCTTCTGTAGCTAGCGCCGTCATACTTTCTTTTGGATTGTCGTAAAATTTTGGTTTTGGAGTTTCAAGGTATAACTCTTTTTTTCTAACATCTAAAGTAGTATTGGTGTCAAATTTATTCACATTGGCGTTAATTAGGACCAATTCGCAAATTGATTTTTCAGATTTCAGAATTTGCCAAAATTCTTTGCTAGGAGTTGCTATAAATGAAACTTGAGTTCTAAATTTTCTTTTAATCGGAACATTGTTTTCTTTTGCTCCATCTGGAGAATTGACTTCAAAATTTGAAGAAAAATATTTACGTATTTGAACGTTAAGTTGAGATAAGATCGTATTGATTGTTGTTTTACTTAGCCTTGGGACATCCTCTAAAACAGCTGGATAAACCCCATTTACTCCTTCTGTTTTTATAATTAGATGAGCAGAGAAATGTGTGCCTTCTTTCCCTATTTTTCGTAAAATACGTGCTTCATTGCTATAAGGATCCTTATATCCCACTTCTGCCCCTTTTGGGTTTATTGCATCAAATAGAATAACAGCATAACCATCGTCATGTATCTCAATATTTTGGATCGTTGCAAGAGGGTTAAAAGTTCCACGAACCTGTTTTTGAGTAGAATCAGAATCTTCAGATGTATCAACATCAGAACCTTCTATATCTTCGTTTTCAGTAGAGCCTTTATTTTCATTGTAATCAATGACAATTTGCTTACCCATATCAAGATAGTTATGAAGTTCAACTTGTCCAGGAAGAGCTATTCTACTTTCTTTATTGCTTTCCATATAAAGAAAGCAATCCATTTTTATTTCACCAAAATACACTCTACGCGATGTATCATCCAACATTTTCTTTTATCCCTCATATTATTTATGTAAAATCGTCAAATTTTTACAATCAAAGCATGCATTAAAATTGTGCAACCATTATATATTTCCCCACTATGATCATGGTAAAAACAGCAATACAAAGTCAAGATAAGAGAAAAATGGGAGCGACAATACAGAATTATATGCCTCCTCCTCAGTATGTTCTAGATATTGTAATAGTACTTTGTAATGTTTTCAAACGAAAATTGCGAAAAAAAATTACCATTAACAGTAGTATATTATGGAATTGGTTTGATATTTGCAATGCCATTTTTGCATTGCAAAAAATAACATGCTGGATTATAGTAATAAATATAATTCATTGGAGAAAAATAATATAATTAAGAATTCAGAATGGATGAGTATATAGCTCATTCGGTTAAAATACAATCATAGTTTTCACGTGATTATTGCGTGAATTTAATTTTCGTTCGTGTTAATCAGAAACCGCCAAATTTTTTTATGGAACGCGAACAGGAAAACAGTGCCCCTGTGTATACTTGGGCGGTGTTTGCTTGTTGTTCCATAAGGTCTTGGCGGATCTCTGATTAGCGGCAAGTACAACGCCGCCCTTTTCTTTTTTTAGGGCGGCAACTCACAAAGGGGGTTGTCATGGCAATCAGGGAAATCGTGGTTCGCGAAGGGGAAGTATCGGTAAAAATGGATGGAGTTTTAACCGCAGAAGATTTAGAACGGGTGCAGGGTCAGATTTACTACAACGAGGAATTTATCAAGCAACTCAACCGTCAGACTTTCGACTTCTCCGACATCACCGACAGTACACTGACTCATTCACAGATCTTTTATCTATCTGTAATGGATAATTCCGCTTTACAAACAAATCCCCAACTGGAATTGATCAAAATAGCATCATCCGATAAAATCATCGAGCTCTGCCGTCAATGGCACCAAAACCTCCTACATCATGCCAATGTAAAAATTTTACGTGGGTGACGGGGATTTCGCCGTTGGCGACCAGCGACTCCGCGCTGGCAAGTAATGTCGTTAATCTGGCTGAAAGTTCCTTTCAGACTCAGATTAACGACATGAGTGTCTGCCATAAATTTTGGATTTATAGATACGCTCTAAAAAACGTGTCTACAACGTTTGCGGTAGACGTGCTTTTTTGCGTTGGGGACAATGCAAGCTACTCAGGAAACCCGCATTAATTCTCGAATGAGTCTTGTGAAATAGACGAATCTGGGTAGGGCGTGCTCTCCGCAGCGCGCCGTATCCCGGAATTTTGTGCTCAGGCACAAAATAGCTGACGGTTACGGAGAACCGTCCCTACCTGACAACGGCATTTGCGTTGTTCATTCTTAATTCTTAATTCCTTAGGTTACGGCTTTGCCGCGTTAAGGTTCTTCGCGTTCTTCGTGGTAAATAATTTCCTGCGAAAGCGACGCAGGATAGTTGAGTTACTCCGGAACAGGGCCTTGGTCCTGTCGTCATTCAATCGTCATTTGCTCTGTTTAGGCTCAAAATAAAACAAAACTTGCAAAAAATCTGGTTATACCATATATTCAAATATGGCAATTGTCCGTTTTATTTATAATAAACGGTTTTTTTTGATAATCAGCTGGAAACACTTTTATTATGAACGACACAGGGGGCAATAACATAATTGCCGGAGACAAATCGCATTTTGCGGTGGAAATATCACCAGAGAGCAACGAAGACGGCTGGGTGTATGGAACGGTATTAGTCTGGGCCAATGGTCGCAGGTTTGGTAATCCTGATGAGCCCGCTACGATATGCGGATGTCTTTCCTGGATGAAACATATTCTTGAGGATTCTGAAATTTATCACAGTCAGGAATATTTTGATCTGCCGCTGAAGACAATTGATTCCCAAATGGGGGACTTCGAAGCTACGGACTGCAGGGATTACCATTTTCATATTGAGCAGATGGGAATGAGCTCATTTTATAAGTATGGTGATAATTTGATCTTCATAAAAAATGAGACAGGAAAAGAACGAATTATATGCAAATCCGATGTGCATGAAATTCAGGACATCTTTCTCGAACCCAATGGACTCGAAAACATTTTCAAAGATGTTATAAAGCAATATGACGCCATGCCATTGCCCTCCCCACGCAAGTGAGGTTTCTATACTTGAGATGTCCGACGTGTATAGAAAAACGGCTTTGCTTATCGTGAGGACAGGCAAAGCCGTTAAATTAATAAGTATTGAGAAACCTACATTTTTTCGATTTCTTCTTCGACTTCTTCCGCGCCTTCGGCGTAGAATTTTTCTTCGTCCGGAGCAAGTTCTTTCAGCAGACGCAGGAATTCACCGGCATGAACGCGTTCTTCATCGGCAATGTCTTTTAACACTTCGATGGCGAGTTTGTTATCGGTTGATTCCGCCAACTGCATATACAGCTGAATGGCCTCGTATTCTGCCGAGATCATAAAGCGGATTGCCCGGACCAATTCGGAATCGGTGAGTTTTCTTCCATTTGCAAGTCCGGAAAAAGGTGAACAAAATTCAGGCATGGTAATTCTCCTTTTTTTAATAAATGCTTTCGGCTTCGCCGACCAGCGTTCCGCCGCTGGACCGCGTCCGGCAAGGTGCCAGTGCCAGATAATGTCGTTTATTTGGCTAAAAATAAATTTTTAAACTCAAATAAATGCCATGGGCGCCGCAAAATCGCTTTGCGATTTAAAAAAAATTTCGTGTTTCCGTAGTTGCGAAGCAACGAAGTATGAAACATTATTCTCCTGCGGAGGCTCTCTGCCTAGTCGTCGAGTTTAAGGGAAACTTGTTCGGCTTTTACGCCTTTGATCAGGTTTAGCTTTCTGGTAAGCTCATCGCGTTTCTCAGCTTCGCCAACCAGTTCGCAGAAGATCAGGCCGTGTTGTGAGCAGTTGTCAAGTACGCCGTCGTGAATTCCCAGACGGGTCTTAATCAGACATCCCCATCCGGTCAACGTTTTTTGTACATTTACTGCGGCTTCGCTGCGGTGATCAATAAGAATCAGTAACGAATGTTTTTCCATAGTTTGCTCCCATAGGATTGTATTCAACAAAAAAGGATAATATATTTATTTTATATTGTCAGAAAAAATAGTCAACTCCCTGATAATAATTTTAAATTTAAAGTGATTAAGTTGAGTAATTGGTTCACAATAGAAAAAATAGAAGAAGATACTTTTGCAATAAGTGAATATAAGCATTGGGAAGAAACTCATTCCTATCTATTGATAGGAACAGATCGAGCTTTATTGATTGATACCGGAATGGGAATTGCCAATATCGCAGAGGAAGTAGAAAAATTAACGAATAAACCGATAACTGCAATAGCTACTCATGTTCACTATGATCATGTAGGAGGACATAAATATTTTGCAGATAATTTTTATGTTCACAATAATGATCTAGCCTGGATTACCGGTAATTTCCCGCTTTCAAATGACCAGATAAAGGAATTCATTGCCGAGCCTCCCAATAACTTACCGGAAGAGTTTGATTTGGAGCATTATCAAATGTTTAAGGGAACGCCGCAAAAAATTGTGGAAGACGGCGATATTATTGATCTGGGAAATCGACGGATAAGAATACTTCATACCCCAGGTCATGCTCCAGGGCATCTCTGTTTTTTTGAGGAGGAACGCCAATATCTTTATACTGGTGACTTGATCTATATCGGTGAACTTTTTATGTTTTATCCCAGTACCGATCCTTTGGCATACCGTGATTCAATCCGCCGTTTGATGAAGATAAACATAAAACGTATCTTTCCCGCGCATCACGATTTGAATGTTCCAGTTTCCATTATATCTGAAATCGATAATGCTTTTAGCGAATTAGAGCAGCAAGGCCTTCTGAAACACGGCAGTGGAATTTTCGATTATGGAAAATTCCAATTACATTTATAACTGGCCTGACATTCTCCCAGGAGAGAAAAATGTTATGGAACTTTGAAACCTCTTTAATCGTGGTTATGCTGCACGATGCATTTCTCCTGACTTATAACTCAAAACTTCATTGTTCCGCTTGACTTTTTGCAACTTATCCCATATGTTACAAGGCGGAATTAATATACAATAATCAGGCATAATGTGATTATGGCAGTACGTAAAAAACTTTTATCCGGTCGGGAACGGAAGAAATTTGCCAGAGTGGATCTGGTCAGCAATGTGACCGACTGGATTCGACGCGAGATTCTTTCCGGCAATCTGGAGGTGGGCAGTAAGCTTCCCGCCGAGGGCAAGCTGGCAGATGAATTTGGGGTATCGCGTAATGTAGTACGTGAAGCTATGCGGAATTTGCGCTCCATGGGATTGATCGAAATTTCCCAGGGACGTGCTCCAAGGGTTAAAGCTTCCGACCCGGAGACCGCGATTATCGCCATGGAGTCGCTGCTGCGTGATTCCGAAAACCGGTTGCTCCACCTGACCGAGGTTCGTTATGCCATTGAGGTAGGAATTGTGATTCTGGCTTGTCGCCGCAGAACGGATCATGACCTCGAACGATTGAACAAATGTCTTGATGAATTGAAGCTCGCATCGCAGCAAAACGAACAGATTGAAAAGGATTATGAATTTCACCGGCTGTTGGCGGAAGCCACCAGTAATCCGGTTTATGTATATATTTTTGAAACCCTTTCGGGGTTGATAAGAAAGTCACAGCAGACCACTTATCCGAGGGATGGACTGACTCACGCGATTGCCGGTCATACCGCCATACTTAACGCGGTAACGGCTCGCGATGAAACTGTTGCCGCCGATGCAATGCGACGGCATCTTCATGATGCGGAACAGGATCTGCTGGCAGGGGAAGAAAAGTAAAATAAAACGACGCATGCTATTTCGTTTCGGCTTCGCTGACCAACGACTCGCCGTTGCCGTAAAATCGCTGCGTGATTTAAATAGAAAAAACACTTAAACCTAAATTAAGGAATAAATTATTATGATCGACGAAACACACACACCCGCGTTTAATTCGGAACTGGCTGAAAAAATCAACAAGGCTGGAATTATTGCCGTACTGGTAATCGATAACGCCGATGACGCGGTTCCATTGGCAAAAACCCTGCTGGACAACGGTATCTCCGTTATGGAACTGACCCTGAGAACCAGTGCCGCGCTTGAAGCCCTGCGCCGTATTCGTAATGAAGTACCGGAAATGATTGCCGGAGCCGGAACCGTTCTTACTCCTGAACAGGTTGACGCCGTATTCGAAGCCGGTGCTGAATTCGCGGTTGCCCCGGGTCTTAACCGTAATATCATTGCACGCGCCAAACAGCTCGGTATCTCTTTTGCTCCGGGCGTTATGACTCCATCCGACATCGAAGCCGCGATCGAAATGGGCTGTAAAATCCAGAAATTTTTCCCGGCTGAAACAACCGGTGGCCTCAAACACCTGTCATCCATGGCTGCTCCTTACAAGCACCTCGGAATTTCTTTCATTCCGCTTGGTGGTCTGACTGCCCAGAACATGAAAACTTATATCGAAAGTCCGCTGGTCAGCGCGATCGGCGGTTCCTGGATCGCGAAACAAAATGTTATCGCCGCAAACGACTGGGATACCATTGCTAAAAACGCATCTGAAGCTGCTGCTATTGTAAAATCCGTTCGAGGATAATATATTATTATTTATAAGCACAGGCCCGGAAGAGTGCTTCCGGGCCTTTTTTATTTGTTTGTATGACGAAACAGAAGAATATTATTTAAGTAATAATGAGGGGGGCCTCAAAATGAGAGCTGCTGCAATAGGAATATTGACTCTGGTCATGGGTACCGGTTTTTTTGCGTCTGTCATTGCCGGAAATGAAGCAGAAGGGAATAGTACCGGAGTTGGACTGTCAACCAGTGTTTCACCTAAAACAGAAACAATCCATATTGTTCGTGACACAAAAAAGTCCGCGCTGGAAACCCGTACTTATAAACTGAAACATGCTGATCCTTATATCATAGCTCAAATCTTACGCGAAGCTTTGTCTACTGTCGGACGCCGCGGCCCCCGTGACAATAGTGATCTTCGCAAAAATTTCAAGCGTAATCCGGTAGTCGTGACCCCCCTTAAATATGAAGACGGGACTGGAGCTGTTATCGTAACCGCGCCGAAATCTGTTTTTCAATCCGAAGATAATGACAAACATACTGGTCTTGACAATATTATCAAACAAATAGACCAGACAGACGCCAAACGCGTAAAAGATTCAATCATCCATTACCAGCCCCAAAATAAAAGTGCGTCTCAGTTATCTAAAATCGTTGAAAATATGTTTCAAAAAGAACGGGTTATCATTTCGATGGACCCCAAAAGTAATGATTTACTGATTGCCGGTCCTCCTTCTGCGATAAGGAACGCAGTTGATTTTCTAAAAAAAATTGATATTGCTCCCCGTAACTATTTGATTAAGTATCGTATTCTTGTGGTTAAGCTGGATAAATCCATAAAAGCCGCCACGGAAACGAATGATGACGTGATGTGGATCGGTACTGATTTTAAATGTAGCCTTAAAGATTTCGATACCATGCTGAAAGAAAAGAAAGCCATTGGAATCATGTCCGGATCTTTAGCCGTTTCCAGCAAGAAGTCGATGATTATCAATACAGACAATGTTGAAAGTGGAGATGGAACACTTTCTCCCGGTTGTTCCATGGAGGCTTTAATTACCAGGCCGAATCCGGAAGTCATTGAATTCAACCTTACCAGTACGGTTGTTTCCGATGCGAAAGAATCACTGAAGAATGATGAAAGTCATGTTGTTGTTAAATTAGTGGTTGATGGCGATGAAAGCCGCGCCGTAATCGGCGGCGGAATTTTATCTGCTACCGACTCCGCACGACTCTGGCTTCGAAGAGCCTTTGGCGTATCTGATTTCGGTACCAGCATGAAATTCCAGATGGTATTGATCGTAAGCTGTAAAAAAGAACAAAGCTAAGGTTTCAGGCCTCCGCTAATGTGCAGTCATATCTACCGGAATACATTTGCTTTTTAACTTTCGAAATGATAAGTTACAAACTTGTCAATCATTTATATGCAAACTGTTTTCATGGAAAAGATAATGAATAAAATTCTTATTGCGTTACTGATCACTTTGTCGATCGTATTACCATCAATGGCCCAGAATCCCAATCCTGATAATTTACGGGTCGATTCGATTCTGGCGTCAGTCAACGGAACTCCCTTGAGCCTGCTTGATATTGTAGATGAAACTAATGCCGAAGAAACCCGCCTCCGAATGTTGTATTCCGGCAAAGAATTGAAGGCCAAAGTAAAAGCGCTGAGGCTAAAAGCATTAAATGACGCCATAGACCGGCAGCTGATTGTTGACGACTATAATAATGATCCGTTTGACATTCCCCGGCAGCATATCGAAAACATGATAGACAAGATGTCGTGGAATTTTAGTGATGGAACTCGTAAGTCGCTTAAACGCAAAGTGGAAGAAGCCGGGATATCTCTTGATGATTTTGAAGGAAAAGCCCGTGACCGGATCATTATCGAGTATATGCTTGGTACATTGTTTTTTAAATCCAATGCCCTTACTCCCAAAGAAGTTTACGAGTACTATCAAAAGAATAAAGATAAATACACGATTCCGGCTTCGATCAGGCTTCAGGTTTTATTTCTTCAGGGAAAAACCGAAGACAACAAAGAGCTGATCAAGGAAATATCCAATGACTTAAAATCCGGCAATGGGAAAATCTTTAAATCACTGGTAATGCTTCATTCTGTCGCGCCGAATGCGAAATCCGGCGGTGATCTCGGCTGGATTGATACTGATAAACTCAGGCCGGAATTCGCGGTTGCTCTTAAAGATCGCAAAACCGGTTATGTTTCCGAAGCGGTTACGACTCCCGAAGGAATCTATTTTATCCGTATTGCGGAACAACGTGCCGGAGGAATAAAAGCTTTCAAAGAAGTGAATAAACAAATTCACGACGAACTGCGCAATAGAAGCCGCGATGAAGCCTACAAGGAATACATCAAAAAACTGCGTTCAAAAGCCATCATCCACGTCTACATCAAAGGCTAATCCGTTAGTTCAAATATCATTTTTGCCGGGGACTGGAGTAGCTTGCGTTGTCCCCAACGCAAATAGCAAGTCTGCCGCAACGGCGCGCTGCGGAGAGCACGCCCTACCCAGATTCATCTATTTCACAAGACTCATTCTAGAATTAATGCGGATTTCCTGAGTAGCTTGCGTTGTCCCCAACGCAAAAAGCATGTCTACCGCAGATGTCGTAGACACGTTTCCCCTCAAAATCCACAAACATCTTAATACATTATATCTACAGTTATTCGTGACTTTGAAGGGTCTCTATTAATCCAAGTGATATCAGCAAAATTGCTTTATGCGCTGGGGACAGCGCATGCTACCCTTTAAGTCGCTCCGCGATTTATGACAGACACTCATGGCGTTAATCTGAGTCTGAAAGGAACTTTCTGCCAGATTAACGACATTACTTGCCACCGCGGGCTCCGCGGGCCGGGTCCAGCGCGGAGTCGCTGGTCGCCAACGGCGAAATCCCCGTCACCCACGTAAAATTTTTACATTGGCATGATGTAGGAGGTTTTGGTGCCATTGACGGCAAAGCCGTATGATTTTATCGGATGATGCTATTTTGATCAATTCCAGTTGGGGATTTGTTTGTAAAGCGGAATTATCCATTACGGATAGATAAAAAATCTGTGAATGAGTCAGTGTACTGTCGGTGATGTCAGAGAAGTCGAATATCTGGCGGTTGAGTTGCTTGATAAATTCCTCGTTGTAGTAAATTTGCCCCTGCACCCGTTCCAAATCTTCTGCGGTTAAAACTCCATCCATTTTTACTTCTACTTCTCCGTCACGTACTATAATTTCCCTGATTGCCATGACAACCCCCTTTGTGAGTTGCCGCCCTCAAAAAAAAGAAGGGCGGCGTTGTACTTGCCGCGCTTAGAGATCCGCCAAGACCGTATGGAACGACAAGCAAACACCGCCCAAGTATACACAGGGGCACTGTTTTCCTATCCGTGTTCCATAAAAAATTTGGCGGTATCTAAGCACACGAACGAAAATAAAATTCACGCAATAATCACGTGAAAACTATGATTGTAATTTCTTAATCTATCTGAATAAAATTCTCCTGAATTATGATTTCCTTAAGTAGCTTGCGATCTCCGAGCGCAAAAAGCACGCATACCACAAACGCCGTAGACACGGATTTCTTTCAAACACAAACGACTAAATACATTTTTCTAATGTCATCCATGACTTCCAAGGTCATACGAAAATCCACACGATAACAGCAAAATTGCTATTTGCGCTGGGACAGCGCAAGCTACTCTGAAAACCTGAATGCTATGCATTCAATTATATTTATTACTATAATCTCTCGACTAAATACATTTTTCTAAAGTCATTCGTGATTTTCCAAGGTCATACGAAAATCCACACGATAACAGCAAAATTGCTATTTGCGCTGAGACAGCACAAGCTACTCTGAAAACCTGAATGCTATGCATTCAATTATATTTATTACTATAATCTCTCCTTCTACCATTTTCAACGAGGGAAAATGACGTAGGAGCATTGATCAATTTTCCATGCTTCCGTAGAGCGAAGCGCGGAGTATGAAGCATCATAAACGTTGTCCGTCGTACGGACTATTTTTCGGTATTGCGGAATCCGGCGGGCGACATCCCGGTGGATTTACGAAAGATTTTGCCGAAATAGCTTAAGTCATCATAACCGCATTCAAAAGCGATTTCCTTGATCGTTTTATTCTCGGCTTGCAGCATTCGTATGGCTTTTTTCACCCGCATTTCAGTATAATATGCCATTGGGGTCATCCCGGTGTACTTTTTGAATTCGCGACTGAAGTGGTAGCGGCTGAGTCCTGAAATTTTTGCCATTTCCTCTACCCCGAAAGGCTCCCCGATATGACTAAGACAAAAATCAATCACTTTTCCGATAAATTCCGGACGCTCCTTTTTCCAGTTCCCAAGTAATATCTCATCGTACAAAGTCATTACAAAACGGTAAGACATTTCGGATAATTTAAACGGATTATCGAGCCTCCCTTTCTGGGCCGTACGGAAAATATCACAGAATAGGTCAATGGTTTTTCCTTCTTCGGGAAGTTTGAATACAGGACCGCTTCTTTCGACCAACTCACGCATCAATCGTATGGCTTCCGCTCCGATTATAGTAACATAAAGTAATTCCCAGTGTTCAGAATTATTCGGAAGATAATAACAATTGTTGCCGGGGACTTCCGCGATAAACGCCGTTCCCGGGTTCAGATCATAAGTCCGGTCGCCGACCCTGAAAGCTCCCTGGCCTGAAATTGTGTATTGCCATACCGTCATGGATTTGGGACCACGTTTCAAGCTGTCCCACACATAGTTTTCAGTATAGTTCTGATAACCGCAGTTTGTCAGCATACTGTGCAATGCAACCAGGCGTTCCGGAAAGAAAAAACTATTGTCACTGTGACCTATTTTTTTTAACTCATTCAGCATAAAATTACCATTAATAGCACATTAGTCCTATTTACAGAGCATAAAGCTCGATATATAATATAGCAAGTTAATCATATAAAAGCAATATTTTCAATATTATTTAAGGAGTAATATCAAATGGCAAAAATCACTTTTATGGGTGCCGGCAGTACAGTGTTCGCTAAGAATGTTCTTGGTGACTGCATGTATCGAGAATCTCTGCATGACGCGGAAATCGCGCTCTATGACATCGATGCCAAACGTCTGAAAGAATCTCAGGCAATGCTCGATATCCTCAACAAAAATATCAATGAAGGTAGAGCTACAATCAAGTCCTATTTAGGCGTTGAAAATCGTAAAGCCGCCCTTAAGGGGGCTGGATATGTTATCAACTGTATCCAGATTGGTGGTTACGAACCTTCTACTGTCATTGACTTTGAGATTCCGAAAAAATACGGTTTGCGCCAGACGATAGCCGACACTACTGGTATCGGCGGTATTTTCCGTGCCCTTCGTACGATTCCGGTAATGTTTGACTTTGCGAAAGACATGGAAGAAGTATGTCCGAATGCCTGGATGCTCAATTATACAAATCCAATGCCTATTTTGTCCGGAGCCATGCTGCGCGGAACCAACATCAATTATGTCGGTCTTTGCCATTCTGTTCAGGTTGTAGCGCAAAACTTCATGGAACCTCTCGGTGTCTGGTCCGAAGAACGTGCTAAAAACATTCGCACTAAAGTTGCCGGCATCAACCACATGGCATGGTTGCTGGAAATTACTGAAAACGGCAAAGATATCTATCCTGAACTGAAAGAACTTTCCGCCAAGAAAATGGCAGAATGGCGTGCTGCCGATAATAAAGATGATAAAAGTGGTGACATGGTTCGTCGTGAACTGATGAAATACTTCGGCTACTACATTACCGAATCCTCAGAGCACAATGCCGAATACCATCCGTACTTCATCAAGGACAAATATCCTCATCTGGTTGATGAATTCAATATTCCGCTTGACGAATATCCGCGCAGATGTGTCAAACAGATTGAAGACTGGAAGAAGCGTAGTGCCGAATTAACTGAAAATGATGATCTTACTCATGAATCATCCCGTGAATTCGGTTCCGGCATCATTCATTCCATTGAAACCAATGAGCCGTACAAAATTGCCGGTAACGTTATGAACAAAGGACTGATTACTAACCTGCCGTATAACTGTGCGGTTGAAGTTCCGTGCCTGGTAGACGGTAACGGCGTTCAGGGTTGCTATGTCGGTGATTTGCCGGAACAGTGCGCGGCTCTAAACCGTACTAATATCAATGTTCATTTGATGACGATCGAAGCGGCCATTACCCGTAAGAAAGATTTCATCTATCGTGCAGCAATGCTTGATCCGCACACTGCTTCCGAACTCAGCATTGATGATATTGTCAGCATGTGTGACGACCTGATCGAAGCCCATGGCGACATGATGCCGAAATACAACTAAACGGATAGCATCCGCTGGCGAGTACCGCTTCAAACTGCGGTCGCTAACGCTCCCCGCGTAAGCGGGAAAATGTAAAAAATATAAGCCGTATCCAGTGAAAACCGGATACGGCTTTTTTAATTGAAATAATCTAAATTATTCGTAGCTTATCTGGATATCTGAAAAATAGACAGTACCGCTCGCTTCCTGCAGTCCAACGGAAATTAATACATAAACCGTATCATCCGGTATTTTTGCTTTCGTCGTAAGTTTTTTCCATGAGAAACTGCCTGATCTTACCTGTCCGACGTTTCCTTCAACCCATCTTTTCTTTCCTGCTGCAGTTTTATAATAGATCATGAATTTTGTGCCGAAGTATTTTTTCTTAGAAGGGACAGCCACATCTTCCCCTTTCGCATCTGCACTCAGCGTTAATGTTTTACCTTTTACCTGTGTCGGATCAATTTTAAAACTGATTATTGCTGATTTTTTGGCGTTGTCATTAATGATTTTTACCGCATATTTGTCATTAGGACCGCCCTTTGGAAGCAATTCAGCAATTTTAGAGTTGCTCCATTTTTTCAGCAGGTCATTCGTACTGCACATGTTGCTGTAGAGCTCAGCGGCCCAGAGGCTACTGCCGGCAACTGCTAAGATTGCCATTAATAAAATTTTAGAGATTTTCATTTTTAAACTTCCTTTCTTTGTTTTAAAGATGAAACTTAAAGACTATTATAATGTTTGTTCCAGAATTAACAACACTAGTGTTTTGCCCGGAACCGTGTACTCTTTCAGTTTTGGTTTGAAGATGATTTTTTTATCAATAAGTTTGATGTCAGTTTGTTTTGCGGTGTTGTGTGAATGCAGGCTCGTGGCGGTTAAGGTGATTTCCCGCAAGAGGTTATAGCTGCCTTTTTTGAAGTTAAATGTTGTTTTTCGGCTGGTGTTCGGCAGGCGGTTATTCAGCAGTACATAAATTTTTCCGTTTTTTCCTTTGATTGCCGCCGATGAAAAATTATATTTCTTTGAATTACAGTCGGTATATTTTCCATCCACTTTGCAATTGATTACCTGTGAACCGTATGGCACCATGGCAAACAGTTTAAACATATCGGCGATACCGGTCAGATAATATTTTCCACTCTTCCTGTCACGATAAATCAACCCCCATGGACCTGCGCAATGCGAGTGATATGTCATGGCCCCGACTTCGGGATTATTGATCATCAGGATCATCCATTCCGCGGTATCAAGGCAACCGATCAGCGCATGAGTTTGATACCAGTTTTTTCGCCAGTTTTTTTCTCCTTTTTCCCTGCCTGGAGGCCACTTCGCATGTTCAGACATGTATAGTTTAATATTGGGATTCGAACAGTTTTTGATATCTTTAATCAAAGCGTTAATGAATTGAAGAGTATATTCCGGTTTATGTCCGCGATAGTAGGGATGAAACGACAAGTAGTTGAGTTCCGGAGCCAATTCCTTCAGAACTTTACGGTGCCAGTTTTTCCAGTTTTTTTTCTGTGACCTTGCCCAGGGGGCGGTGGCGGCCAAAGCGGCAAATACCGCATCCGGCTGTATTGCGCGAATTGCTTTGATCGTTTTTTTACAACGGCTGATATAATCATCGACTGAAATCTTGTGACTGCCCCAATCGAGCTCGTTTCCGAGTTCCCAGATTACCGGGACGACAGGTTTATCCAGTCCGTAAGCTTTGCGTTTTGCTCCCCATTTTGTGTTGGCGTTGCCCATAAAGAATTCCGCCAGATCTCCGGCATCTTTCGGTGTATCCAGTGTCATATTTACGGTCCAGACAAATTCAGCGGCAGGATACACTTCCCTGATACTGTTGATCCACTCTACCGGCCCGGCAATTTGTTTCTTCGGTCCGGCCCAGTTTATCGTTTTTTGCGCGAGCCGTGTGGGCATTGGGCCAACGGCTTTTTTCCATTGCAGATATTGAGAGCTGGTACCGGACATACGGTTCAGCGGAAACGGAACTCCTTTTACTGCCTTAAGGTAATTGGGATTCAGTACAGGAAGAGCAGATGTATTTTTCGCCACTTGTAGTCCTTCAAGTCCGCGCCAGTTGAAATTGTAACCGAACAGATACGAACGGTAAATATTAAATGATTTTGAGCTGTCTATGCTGATCTGAGCAGGAAGCGACTCCGGTGTAGAAATTTTGTTGTCCGACAGCTTTATGCCATCGTATTCGTGTCCGGCTCCGGTTTCTGCATGAGACATTACACAAAATGTTCCCAACAGCAGCAAATTGAGAAATAAACGCATATTAATTTACTTTCTTCTATTTTTGAATTGATATAAATTATTGATGGATAGGAACCCATGACGAATAGTCTGTAACTCCGCTGGTTTTATCGCGAGGGCCAACCAGCCCGACATGGCCATCCATATAAAGAACATTTGCGGTTTTATTATGCCTGGGCTCGAGAGCATTGGTATCGCCGGAAGTAGGCCACCAGCGCCACTGTGCGTAATTATATCCGGTTTCAAAGCTTGTTCCATCAACGAGCAGGACTTTCTGAGTCGTTTTTCTCCATTTGGGACGGTATCTGGAAATAACATCACGGGAGTCGATATAATTACGCATGGAATTTAAGGCATAATAGTTTAATCCTTCACCTCTTGATGAAACGGAGGAACATCTAAGGACTTTCGGCAGCCGTTTGGACTCTTTCAGGTGGTAATACCAGTAATCCTGGCCACTCCAGCGTCCGGAAGGATCATTAAATGTCTGGAATGATTTCATAAGCCATTCATTGTTGTCATCAATATATGAATTGATTGCCAGAAAATACTGCTTTTCATTGTTTGCGCAATTGATGCCTTTTGCCCGGTCGCGTGCCTTGTTTAGAGACGGAAGCAGTAATGACGCCAGTATCGCAATGATAGCGATCACAACCAGGAGTTCGATGAGTGTGAAATTACGGTGTTTTTGCATGAGAATTCTCCCTTTCTTTCTCCATTATATAACTATTGCTATGCTTTTGTATAGTAATAGTTATATCATATGATTGGGCTCATGTCAATATATCAGGGTAATTTACTTGCAAAATTACCTATTTAGTGCTATGCTTATGTATAGTAAATAAAATAGGAAAGCATACCGATGCCGGATTATAAACAGGCGGATATTGCAGAAGAAATCGAGAAACGTATCGTTGATGGGCGTTATGAGGACAAGTTGCCGTCAGCCACGGATCTTTCTGGCGAATTTAATGTAAACATCCGTACCATGTCGAAATCTCTGTCTTTATTGGCAAAAAAGCATATCATTGTCAAGAAACGCGGTATCGGGGCGTTTGTCAATAAACAAAAAGCTCCGTTGATTTTGGTAAATTACAGGTCGCCCGGTGATATTCGCGAGAGCAGTTATCATTCGATGATCTGGAATGGGATCAAAGACAAGGCGGAGACACTTGGTTGTAAGTTGGAGCTGGAGTCGCGTTACAGTGGAGCTCTGGATTGTTTTGATGGAATCATTCAGTTTGACCATGGTCTTACGAATAAGTATGATGAAATGGACAAAAAGAAGATTCCTTTTGTGGTAATTGAACATGTTCCGGATGTTCATGTCGCATCCGTTTCTGCTGATGTTTACGGGGCATTGTACGATGTTTTCTGCCAGTTATATCGTTCCGGCGTTCAGAAGGTTGCTTATATTGGAATGACGACCAGCCGGAGTCTTACAACAGACGTAAGAAAGTTTCATGCCTGGCAGGAAGCGACAGACGATATGCTTCAGGAGATTGAATATGATCTTGTTCAACATGTCTGGCCGTTGCCCGAAAATTCATATGCGGCGATGAAGAAAATTCTCAAGCGGGAAATTCCTGATGTCGTATTTACGACCAGTGATCTTATGGCTGCCGGTATTTATAAGGCGTTGCGGGAAGCAGACCTGAGAATTCCTGAAGATGTCAATGTTTTGGGATGCGATGGATTGAATATTGATCTAAATCCTCAGCTTGCGACAATCAGGGTACCACGTTATGAAATGGGTGCCAAAGCCATTGAGTTGTTGATGGAGATGATACGCGAACCCGGACGGCGTTCTCGAAAAAAACTTTCCATTAATGCTGAATTTGTTCCCGGAGATTCCTTGAAACTATAATCTCTTCCTTGGTTTATAAGCCTCGGTCTACAAGCCTTGTATTATTTTTTTTTGCACGTATTTTATTACTATATACAGGGAGAGGCTGCATTATTCCTGTTTCCCTGAAACCGCAAACTATTTATAAGGGGAAATATCATGGATTATCGACAATTTGGCAGTAGCTACATGCTGCGTATTGACAAGGGCGAAGATATTATTTCCGTTTTGAAGGACTTTTGTAAGGACAAACAGGTTAAACTTGGAACTGTTACCGCGATCGGCGCGGTCAACGATATCGAGATTGGACTGTTTAATACCACAGAAAAAAAATATTACGCCAACACTTATCGTGAAGATATGGAAATCACCTCATTTCAAGGCAATATTTCCACAATGGATGGTGAGACCTACCTCCATATTCACGGAGCTTTTTCCAATATAACCAATGAAACCCGCGGCGGACATGTCAACCGGGCGATCGTGGGGGCGACCTGTGAACTGGTTATCACTACTGTTCCGGGAGAAATCGACCGTAAATTCAACGAAGAAATCGGCCTTAATCTGATAGAGTTTAAGTAATAATGAGAAATAAAGCGGTACTTTTGTTTTTTACGTTGTTCGCATCTTTGGCCGGGATTGCCGGAATCAAGGTGCAGAATGCCAATAAGATCATAACAGATTATCATGAGAATGCGGTAAAAGCGGACAGCTTGTATAAATCGCGACGAATTATTGTCAGCGGTAAAGTTTCCGCTGTTTTTCGTGATAAAGATAGTCGTTTGTGCGTGGAAATGCGTAGTGGAAAGGGCAGGTCTTTTCCTGCTCTGTTTATGTATTTCGAGGACAAATATGCCGAAGAAGTGCTGGTTCTGAAAAAGGGAGAGGATACATCCATTGAGACAACATGCCGTGGAGCGGGCCGAATCAATCATAAGAAAATCTTTTGTGAAGAGAGCCGGGTGGTTTCCGGCTCCGGTCATTCGGTTGCTACCGGTAATGATAAGTCTGTGAGTTCCGTTATTACCATTGAAGGAAAAAAAGGAAATGGGACTGGCTTCATTGCCATGTTTCATGGACGTAAAGTGTTGATAACCAATACTCATGTGCTGTTTGGAAATTTTGGGCTGAAATTCTTGGATATGGATAATGAACGTCTGAAGATCAGTAAGATAAGGTTTGCCCGGGACAGGGATATCGCAATTCTTGATGTTGTCGACTGCAAGGCACCGCCGCTGGTGATTACCGGAGATATCAATGGTTCGTTTATTGACCAGAAAGTATATGTGTATGGCAATACGAAGGGCGCTGGAGTAAATAATCGGGTTGTTGGAAAAATTATTGGAGTAGGACCTGTGCTTATTGAGCTCGAAGCCGAAGGAGATGGATTGGTCAATGGCAACAGTGGTAGTCCGGTGCTTGTCGGAAAACGTGTGGCAGGCGTATATACCTTTGATCTGGTTCCCTCCAGAATTTCCTTGTTGAAGGTACTTGTTACAAATAAGACCGGGATTAGAAAGTTTGCCCATCGGGTCGATAACATCCGTGACGATGATCTCCAGCTGTATGATAAAAGAACATTCTCGAAAGATAAAAAGGTTTATAACCAGGTGACCCGTTCCGTCAATATGCTGGGTGCTTTTCTCAACCATCGCTGGAGAATGAAACAACTTCAGGACGAACGTGATATTAACAAATTCCGGGAATTGCAGACATTCGCGGACAAGTGGAACATAGCCGTAACTACCTATGTGAGGTACACCAGCGATCCGAAATATAAGACGTTGGCAAGCACAAATCCTTTCAAGCAGCAGTTGGCAAAATTTCGGCTGGACCTTGTCAGAACTATGGATAAAAGCTCAAAATACCGATTCCGCTATAATTATATAAATAATTGCGTAAAGGAAGAGCAGAAAAAATTCCGTACCTTGCTGGAAGTTTTTGATGACAGGTGTGATAAAATCATTAAATCGCATGACAGTGATCCACTTAAGTCGGTCAGAGAGGAAAATAAGCATGGCAGGAATAATACCCTTTCAATTCGATGATAATAGATATTGCAAAATACTGAAATCAGTGTAACTTATAAACTTGATTTAAACTCAGCGGGAAGGTTTCAGTATCGTTATGAAAGCAGTTAAAACAACACTTGAAGATGTAGTCGTTGTAGAGCCGAAAGTATTCGCGGATAATCGTGGATTTTTTATGGAAAGTTATAACCGTAAAACCATGACCGAGATCGGAATTCCACACGAATTTGTTCAGGATAATCATTCTGCTTCAAGAAAAAATACTCTTCGCGGACTGCACTATCAAATTAACCATCCTCAGGATAAGCTGGTACGATGTACTGTCGGGCGTGTGTATGACGTTGTGGTTGATATCAGGCGCGGTTCTCCGACCTTTGGACGCTGGGAGGGTTTTGTTCTCAGTTCGGATAATAAGAGAATGCTTTTCGTTCCAAAAGGCTTTGCTCACGGGTTTTGCGTACTAAGCGACTACGCTGAGTTCTGCTATAAATGCACTGACTACTGGTACCCGGAAGACGAACGCGGTATCATGTGGAATGACCCCGAAATAGGCGTACAATGGCCGCTTGACGGCGAACCGGTCCTTTCTGGAAAGGATCTGAAAAATTCCTCATTAAAAGATGCTGACCTCTGGTTTGAATACGGCAAAAATTGCTGAATAACGGATTTTTTTGAACTTAATTTTAAAAACGACGGAAGAATAACGGACAAATAACGGACGGGAATTTTTCTTCTGGCGAATAAATAAAAAAGCCGCGAAACAATAATATCTCACTGAATACTGTCCGGTGGTCATTCAACGACGACCAGCGGACTTTGTTCCGGCATTCCCGGTTGAATTATTATTGTTACGCTGCTTTTATTTTTTTATTATTTCAGGATCAGCAGTGACCACACGCTGGAATTACTCCAGTTATCGTTACGGTTATTAGAATTGAGCTGGATGCGTGAATGCGATTTATCCAGGTCATCCTGAGCTAACTCCAGTGCGAGACGAACGCCTTTTTTCGGAGTTAAGCCGGGAAAATTCGCGAATGGAATAATTAATCTGGCCTCCCATCCCCTGGACTTCTTAACAAATTTATACTTGACTCCAGTTAGTTTTTTCCCTTTGTGATTGGTGTCGCCGCATACAAATCCCGGTCTGCCGGACTTTGAATAGGGCGTGAACAAAACCTGATAGTCATTGTCCTTCAGAAATCCAGGGACGGCAGTATCCGGAGAAACGCTCAAATACAGTTCCATACCATCGCCTTTCCAGGTAAGAGTATCGTCCCATTTATTGTTACCGGGATCATTATCGGTAACGTTAATATCCAGGAAAAGCGCTTTTTCATTCCAGCCGATTTTAAATTCGGCGCTGGCGTCATCCGCAGGAACCATTGGTGATTTCATGACAAAGGACTTTCCTTTCAATTTGGTCTTCCCATCCAGAAAACCAGCTTCCGAGCTGACATATTCAGCTTCCCGGGAACTTCTTTTATAGATTTTGCTCCAGCGATTTCCGGTTCCTTTAATTACTTTGGATTTCAGTTCGTCACCGACTCCAACCAGATAAATCGGGTTATCGTTCAGGGTCAGAGATAACCGGTTTGCTTTGATCGCGACTTTTTTCTCGTTTCCAACAATATCAACTATTTTCAGACTGTCGCAAAACGGTCTCAGAAAAATCTTTTTTGTTATGCCGTCGGTATACAGAATCAGGGTATTAATGCCGTCTTTTTCAAACAACATCGCCCCGATATCGGTTCCCAGCCACAAATCACCAATGTATTTAGAGCCTTCAAGCATCCGATTCAGATTGGCCCAGGCAATTAAAACCGGCTTGGGCTCTTTATTCTTACGCACAAAGCCAAAGAAATGTTCCTTTTCGTTTGCCCTGGTTTCCGGCTGTCCCATGCAGTACGGAATAATTGCCTTGATATCTTCCGCCAGCATAATGAGTCCGGCACGAGTCATATACTGAGCCTGATGTTCCTCACTGTTTGCCATCGGACCTTCGGGAGGCGTCGGCCAGCCGAATTCCGTAACATACAGCGGCAGCTCTTTGCCTAAATATTTTTTCAAAGTATTCCGGTAAGCTTGAATCCTTTTACGGAGCTGAGCTGTTTCCGGGCTGGATTTGAAGTCAAAGCTGTATGGATGAATACTCAGCATATCCATATTTTTCAGTCCGCCGTCTTTGATCACTTTGACAAGATGCGCCATTGGACCGAGATTTGGACCTATAATCGAATTTGGTCTGACAGCCTTGATAGCTTCATAAGTCATCTGGCACAGTTCCGCAAATTCTTTTGTGGTCATCTTATCCCATGGTTCGTTCCAGACTTCAAAGATATGCTGATTTTTCGGCAGACACTCTATTTGTTCACGAATGTATTTGAAATACGGTTTTTTGAGCGGAACCGTCGTGGCACACCACTTGGTTCCTTTGGGACGTTTCCCGTAACGTTTTTCATCATAGCACCATGATGGAATGGTTTTAACTTCAAGTACGCTGTTAAACGGTCGATCTACAAGCCACTTTTTCGCCAGTCTTTTTGCGTTTATATAGGGTTGTTTGGGATAACGGTCAAGGTTCGGTCCGAACTGTAGCAAAGCTCTGATCCATTGTAATCCAAGCAGGCCAAAGGCATCAGCACCTTCACTGGAACCGAAACCTGTCTGAATGCCCATGCGGCAACCGGCCTGAATAGCTTCTTCCGCGGTACGGTGGAACTTTTTGCATACCCCAAGGGACATTTTGCTTTTACCCTTGATGATTTTTCCGCTGTTTGCTTTTGCTTCTGCATTGATTTCCAGTTCGTAATAACCCGGAGGCAGTTCCACAAATTCCAGAGAAACATTTTGACCGGATTTCACCGCGGACAGCTCTTTCTCCTCGATTACGTCTTTAAAATAATTATAAAGAACAGCTTTTACTTTAGCCGGTCCGCGGTTTGGGGTCTTAACCATCATCGGAATTACTACTTTCTCGCCAATGCCAAAGATATTGGATGGATAATGACGTGTGGCGTTAATTACTACTGTTGACGGATCTGCAGCCGCTTTTTTTACTTTGTTGTATTCCGCTTTGGAGCCCAGTATCCGTATTTCTCCGAAAGCCATCATAAAATGCTTTACATCCGCCTTCATGAAAATGTCGATCCGGACAAATCGTCCACTGCTTTTTTTCAGCTTGATTGGAATGGTAACGGAATTCTGTTTTTTCCGCTCCTTATGTTCAAAAGAACCGACTTCCATCAGCTTTGACTTGTCATTTCCGATAAAAACTTTTGCGTTAGTAAACCACATCTTGTCGTTATGTCCCCACATCCAGAGCAGATCAACTTCTGATGGAGAAACAGGTATCGGAAATTCAAACAGTATCGACATATTTCTTTTGATATTCCGCTGCCACTTCGTGGTAATCGCGGTTTTGCCTGAATTGTCGACCAGGAACTTTCCGGTTTTATCGCGATAGGCTTTATTTCCCATGTCATTGCCATTCTCATCAAGATAGGTGTATTTAACTCCCGAAATCAACGATAAATTTTTTAGTGTTTCAGCTTGAACCATAAATCCGAGCAGGAAAATCCCTGTAAGGAGTAAGATCTTTTTCATATTATTCCTTTAAATAGTATTATATTCTGGTAGATATTTTTAGATGATATTAAAGTCTTGATTCTTGTGTTGGAAATGAGTATTTTTCCACGTCATGAATGGTAATACGGCTTGCGTGTCCATCGATATGAACCGCGTTAGCGCCACTATTTGGATGCCTTGTTCCAAGATATGAACTCATATTTAAATTAGTCGTGTAATATCCTCCCCAAATGGGGCCGACATTATAAGTGGGAGACCCTCCCTGCATGTTTTTGCCGTCATATGCCATAACCGTCACTGTTGGTCTTTTGAAGCGTGACAAACGATAATATTTTGCCGCACTACCCATAACATAAGAAGGAGTACCATAAGCATTTAGATAATAATTTAAACTATTTCCCATGTCGGCTTGTTTTAATGAAGGACAATTGAAAATATTTTTCATTCCGCCAAAACCTGCTTTTTCCATTCCTACAAATTTTTCCGTACCGCATGGAGTTCCATAATTATAATACGCGCCAGCCGGATCAACGGCTCCTGGAACTAAACCGGCCTGCAATAAGAAAAACGACCAGTTAAACCAATAGCCACTACTTGCGCATTTAGGAATTCTACCATCAAATGAGTTGGCATACATTGCAACCACCTGTCCAATGGACTTGGTATTTGATCTGCATTGAATTTCCTTGGCTTTGTCTCTTGCATTATTTAATGCGGGTAATAACATTGATGCCAGAATTGCGATGATAGCGATAACCACCAGGAGTTCTATGAGTGTGAATCTTTTCTTCATTTTTCTTCTCCATTTCGTTAATATTATATTGCTAATTAAGTACTATTCAAAACATGCTTTCATGGGAACTGTGATTCGATGTGGAGTGTCGTCCGGATTATTCATTAATTCTATTAATCTTGATAAACCCTTTTTGCCCAGTTCGTATGGAGGAACCATCACGCATGGAATATCGGTATCTGCCGGACGGTGTTTGAACGATACGATACTGATATCTTCAGGCACTTTTAAACCATTAAGATTAAGCAGGGTTTTTACTGCTTTGGCGGCATCATAAAAACTGATTACCAGCGCGGAAGGCAAATTGCCGAGTTTGATCAGGTTATGAATCATTTCAATAAATGAGGATATATCTGTTGATTCAACAATATGAATATCCTCTTCCGCAATTGTCCGCTTATGGCGCATCATTTCCAGTTCAAATCCAGTCATCCGGAACGAATCGAGTTTCGACATAATAAAACCAATGCGTTGGTGTCCATTTGAGAGCAGGTAACGGCAGGTTGTTACGCTTCCTTCAAGGTTATTGGTAGTAACGATATTACTTCGGTCGTCTTCATAGTCATCACCGGAAATAATTACATATTTAATCTTTTTTTCCCGCAATGAACTGGTCAGCTTTTCCGAAGGATATCCCAGCAGCAGTATACCGGCAGCACGTTCGGGTGAAATCCCGCCGGCATTCAGGCTTTCCGCATTTGACGGCAGTGTCGTCATCACCAGTTCGATATTGTTTTTTGAAGCGACACTCTGCACGCCGGATACCAACTCACTGAAAAAATCCATTCCGAGCGGATTCGTCTGTTCCGGCAGCGGACACATTACTAGTCCAATAGTAGTCTGGAGTTTTACCGCAGAAGCTTCACTCAACGCGACATGCTTGTAACCCAGTTCACGTACCGCTTCCATGACAACATTTTTCGTTTTTTTGTTGATGCGGGGATGATTACTTAGAACCCGCGACACCGTTGCCTGTGAGACACCCACACGCTGGGCTATGTCGGTCATGGTGATATTATTGATTTTTCCGTTATACATGGCTTTCAACATCTCTATGGGTTGTTCTTTCTTTTATATCGATTATAAAGCATCAATTAATTTAATGCAATATTATTATTGAATATTCTTGAAATATCATGCACTTTTTATGTATAATTATGCGCAAATAGCCTGACCAGAGTTTGTTTTCTCAGCAAATAATCTGCGTTTATAGTGCTTTGTTATGGAGAAGTGAAGTTAAAAGTTTTGATTCGAATATTTACGTGCAAGGGCATAAAATCATATGTTTTTGGTAATTTTTTCTATTTATTCATAAAGTTTTTCATAATATAATATATGTCATACCAAAAAAAAGGAGCATTTTGAAGGTATAGAAGAGGCTCAAAAGGATGTTAAAATACAAAGTTTTTTGAGAGGCTTTATAATATCAACATTAACACAAAAGAGGATTTTCATATGAGAAAAAATCATCAATCATATCAACTAAAATCATTCACTTTAATAGAGCTTCTGGTTGTTATCGCTATTATTGCGATTTTGGCGGGAATGCTGTTACCGGCGTTAAATAATGCCCGGGATCAGGCTCGGTCCATTTCATGTGTGAATAATCTGAAACAATATTCGTTAGGTGTGGCACAATATTTAAATGACAGTAATGGATTTTTTCCTTATGGAAATGACTGTTATGGTGGTGACAATAATGGTATAAATTATATTGCCAACACTATAGCCCGGGGGAAATATGTTGGCATACAAAGTCTGCCATGTCCAGCCACTGCAGGAAATTCAACCAATGCGGCTACTCATATCCGGGACTTTTCAACAATAAATGAAATGCTCAGTCGCGACTATCAGGCTTCCGACCATGATATTATTCGTGTCTGGGGACGTTTTCAAGAATATGGATTCAATGTTGCATTGGTAAAAAATTATGCCGGAACTACAAGCGCCCCCTGGAGAACCGCAAAAATCAACCGGGTACGCAACACTTCGCTGGTAATGATTGGAGATACCCGTTATAATCATAGTTATTATAATACCCCCGGTAATTATTTAGGATTTTATTGCTTTGAGTCAACGATAAAAAATAACTATGGTCATCTTGTTGGTCGTCATGTCAACGGAAAAAAATGTAATTATGCGGCGGTCGATGGACACGTTGAAACTGTGGTGTCAAAGGAGCCCTACTTTGCAGGAGCACAGAGCATCTGCGACCAGTTGGAAGGAAATCTGGAACTTGACTAAATACTGAAAAATTAGCATCTATAGAATCTGGTTGACGACAGGTAAAAATATTTTACCTGTCGTTACTATATATAAAAATGTATTGGAATTAAAACAATGATTAATCGTGAATGTCAGTTTATGGAGCATGCCAGCTTGTCGCGTGAAGTTGCCGCGGCAGGTATGGTTTTACTGAAAAATGAGAATCAGATACTACCCTTGCGAAAAAAGCGCATAGCGGTATTTGGGAAAGGACAGCTTGACTATTATCAGGGGGGAACCGGGTCTGCCAGGGTTGACTCTGCCTATTGTGTTGATTTCTGGTCCGGCCTTGAAGAAAAAGCGGCAGAGGAAAAATTAATACTGGATGAAGACTGCCGAAGTAAATATATCGCCAATGAAGACTATTTGCCGTCTGTTTATGAAATGCGCGAATTTGCGGTACGAAACGATGTCGCGCTTCTGGTCATTTCCCGAAATGCCGGCGAAGGCAGTGACCGTCAGGATGTTTCAGGAGACTGGCAATTAGCTGAAACGGAAAGTGCATTGATTGATCAACTGAAGCAATCCGGTTTTCAGGATATCGTATTGATCATCAATGCCGGAGGTCTTATTGAGTTGGAATGGGCCGCCGATAATTCGCAGATAACAGCAATCCTTTATACCTGGCAGCCTGGAATGGAAGGAGGAGCCGCCACCGCTGATATTTTGTGCGGCGACATCAATCCTTCCGGGCGTTTGACCGATACTATTGCCCGAAAATATATGGACTATCCAAGTTCCGGAAACTTTGATCGCAGTCCGCTGCTTGTTCCTTATGAAGAGGATATCTTTGTGGGCTATCGTTATTTTTCCACTATTCCAGGCGCGACCGAAAAAGTTTTATATCCGTTTGGATTTGGACTTTCCTACACCACATTCTCGATTGACAAGCTTGAGTTTAATTGTGATGATTCCATTATTACGGTTTCATGCCGGATTACGAATACCGGCGACTATGCCGGACGCGAAGTGATCCAACTGTACTCATCTCAGACGAACGGATTACTTGAACATCCCGAACTGGAATTACGCGATTATTATAAAACCCCGTTACTGCATCCGCAGGAAAGCTGCAGCATAACGCTGACACTGGCAATTACTGATCTTGTTTCATTTGATGATACCGGACTTTCCGGCGAACCGGGCAGTTGGATCATTGATAACGGAACTTATCATTTTGCCTTGGGTAAAAATGTACAGGATATTGTTCCGGCGGGTAGTATAATACGCGAAAATGTCGAAGTATTATCCATTCCCGGTCTGAAACTAACCGGAGGGCTCGCCCACAAACTTCAGGCCGACGGCTCCTGTTCCAATACCGGGCTCAAATATCCCGAGCCTGCCGGAATAAAAAAACAGGAATATACTTATGAGGAACAGTTTGATCCGGAACATCCGATCCTGTTGAGTCAGGTTGCCTCCGGGGAAGTCACTCTTGATGAATTTATGGAGCAATTGAGTCGGCGTCAACTGGTGGAATTATGTCAGGCGCAGCCACCGGCATTCCCACTCGGAACCGCGGGAATCGGCAATATGCCGTTGCTGGGAGTACCGAACCCTCAGACTGCCGACGGACCGGCCGGATTGCGAAAATCAGTTCCTACAACCTGTTTCCCATGCGCTACACTGCTGGCATGTTCCTTTGATCCGGAGTTGCTGGAGAGAGTCGGCAAGGCACTGGGATATGAAGGGATTGCTACCGGAGTGGATATTCTGCTTGCTCCCGGACTGAATATTCATCGTAATCCGTTATGCGGTCGAAACTTTGAATACTATTCCGAAGATCCCCTGCTATCGGGCAAATGTGCTGCCGCCATTGTCCGGGGAATCCAGAGCGAAGGCTTAGGAGCAACGATTAAACATTTTACCTGTAATAATCGTGAATGGATGCGAATGGAAGCAAACAGCATTGTTTCCGAGCGGGCTTTACGGGAAATTTATCTAAAGGGATTTGAAATTGCCGTAAAAGAGAGTTCCCCCTGGTGCATAATGAGTTCCTATAACCTGCTTAACGGCGTTCGAACCAGTTGTAACTATAATTTGCTGACTGGGATTTTGCGGGATGAATGGGGCTTCAACGGAGTCGTTATGACGGACTGGCGCAATCCATCTCATTTATGGCGCGAAATCTCTGCGGGTAATGATATAAAAATGCCTTTTGGTTATCCGGAAGAAATTGACAGCGTTGAATTTTTGGCGGAACGGAACGTTGTGTCTCGTCCGCAGTTATGGCAAAGCGCCCGACGGGTATTGGAACTGGTAATGAAAACCCATCGCTTTAAACAGCAGGACTTTGGTTTTTGTCATACCATCAGCAGCAATCGACCAACCCATATTAAGGCCATGGAATCAACTGCGATTTCCGCTACCTGGACAAAATGTGAGACTTGCCAGGACCACGACGGCGGAATGAATCATTGTAAATTTGGCCTGGATCAACGCGGCAATGATTGTTATCTGATCTATCTGGTCGATGTTGAACGGTCCGGAGATTTTGCGTTTTCGGTTCGTTTTGCCACTGCGTTGGAAAATATTAAACTTGAACTTACGGTTGATGACGATTCGTGTTGTATCATTGAGGCTCCATCCACCGGCGACTGGCAGCAATGGCAGACGACAGAAACGGCAATCGTATCTCTTCCAGCTGGAAGACACGTGTTCAAGCTTTATGTCCGTAACGGAATCTCCAGGGAAGGCGTCAATATTAACTATTTTGATTTCCAACCCAGTGAGATATGATACGAACTATGATTTTCATGCTTCCGTAGGGAGCGAAGCGACTGGAGTTTGAAGCATTACTAACGCCGTCCGTCGTACGGACCTAGAAGGGGAATTCAAGTTGGATCGGACCGTATTCTTCTTCGGGAAATCCGGTTATGGTTATTCCGAGTAGACGTACCTTTCTGGTTCCGGCTTCGGTTTTTGCCAGAAGCTCTTCGGCATGAGGCATCATTTCGGCGGCAGTGGAAATATTGCGGTTAAGCGTACGGCTCCGGGTAACGGACTGGAAATCCTCATACTTGAGCTTAACTACTACGGTACGACCTTCCAGTTTCAGCCGCTTGAGAGTTGCCTCGACTTCTTCTGCCAGCTCGCCGATGATCTCCAGCATCTTTGTTCGGTCGGTAATATCCTCCGACAATGTGGTTTCGCGTCCGACCGACTTTCTTTCGCGGGACGGGTCCACCGGACGACTGTCCACGGCGTGCGCGATCTCATAGTAATACGAACCGTTTTTGCCAAACCGGCGTAGCAGTTCATCAAGCGGATAATTTTTCAGGTCGGCTCCTGTTTTAATGCCGAGGTTCTGCATTTTTTGAGCAGTAACTTTGCCGATGCCGTAAAACCTGCCGATTGGCAGCGTATCGATAAACGCCGACGCTTCCCAAGGCGGAATTACCTTGATTCCGTCGGGTTTATTAACGTCCGATGCGACTTTTGCCAGAAACTTATTGAACGACACTCCGGCGGATGCGGTAAGTCCGGTACGCTGCCTGATTTCGTAACGAATCCACTGCGCGATAATTGTAGCCGATGGCATATTCTTTTTATTAACGGTCACATCAAGGTACGCTTCATCCAGCGACAATGGCTCGATCAGGTCGGTATATTCCATGAAAATCTCACGAATTCGCGCCGATTCGTGCTTGTATACTTCCATGTGCGGAGGAATAAAAATACCATCGGGACACATCCGCCTGGCCTTGCTGGATGCCAACGCCGAATGCACGCCGTACTTGCGCGCCTCATAGGAACAGGTACACACCACGCCGCGTGAATCCGGACTGCCTCCGACAATTACGGGTTTGCCCCGTAATCGCGGATTGTCGCGCTGTTCGATCGAAGCGTAAAACGCGTCCATATCGATATGAATGATTTTCCTGACACCTGTTGCTCTACTCAAAAAATTCTCCGTTGCCATTTTTTTATAATATACGACAACGGATTCAGATAGTCCAGAGTAGTCAAAAATTAAGCAGAAACAAGTTCGCAAGGATGTATGGATTCGAGTTCTTTTTCAAGCTTGTAACGTGTGACTCTCATATCATAATGACTCTGGAGATTCAGCCAGAATTCATTTGACATACCAAAGTATTTTGATAATCTCAGTGCGGTATCAGCCGTAATCGAGCGTTTCCCATGTACAATTTCATTAATTCTGCGAGGGGGGACATGAATTGCAATGGCAAGTTGATTCTGGCTCAATTCGAGCGGTTTAAGAAATTCTTCCAGCAGGATTTCTCCGGGATGTATGATAATTCTTTCACTCATAATTTACCTCCTAGTGATAATCCGTTATTTCCACTTGTTCTGCTCCATTATTCCAATAAAAGCATATTCTGTACTGTTGATTAATGCGGATAGAATATTGACCTGTCCGATCACCGGATAATGCTTCCAATCGATTGCCCGGAGGATTCCGCAAATCATCTATATTCTCTGCCGCATGTAAAATTTCTAGCTTTCGCATTGCCTGTTTGGCAATAGAACCAAAACGTTTGCAGTTTTCTTCGTTCCATAACTTTTGGGTATACCTGCATTTAAAGCTCTTGATCATATACGCCTTTGTCTTAATATGCTTTATTCATAATATATAACGCGAAACGTTAAACACAAGCAAAAAGGATATTTCCTAAGGCTGAATACATTCTGTTTGTCTTTCATAATCAACTCATATATAGTATACAAAAGCAATTCGGGGAAATTCGATGAAAACAAAAGTTCTCTTGAGTATAGGTGTTGCTGCAATATTGCTGGCAATGCTATTAATGGTTTTTCTTTTTGATAAGAAGCAGTTTAAAATACCATTTAAAGATTACTCTCAAATCGAAGTTATCTATGCGCAAATTACCTGCCTTAATAAAAGAATTGAGATATCTAAAGAAGAGCTAAAAAGTATTGCAGATAACCTTTGTTACAAAAAACATGATTGGCTGACAAATCAAGTTGATATAAATATTTTGGTTTTCATAAAAGGTCAGGAATATCCGTTGGCGGTTATGCTTACGGAATCAGGCTGGAACAGTCATTTGAAAGAAGGAGATGTCTTTGAATTTAAAGATAAAGAACTGGGGAAAAAACAATATCAAGACTTGTGGGATCGAGCAGAGAAATCAACCTCTTATCCCGAACCAAGACGATATAATGATTATGATTCTCTTTATAAAAAAACAATCAGAGACTATTTATTATGAATTCTAAAACATCTATCCTTCAAATAACATAAAGAATAAATCGCGGAGCGATTTCGGCTGTCATGGCGTTGATTTTATTGGATTCGGTACGAATCAATAAAATCAACGACATTTGTAACGCACCGGCATGTTGCCGGTCGCCTGCCTGGCGATAGAGGGCTAGTCTTGCGGCAATGAGCAGTCCCCGCCTACTTTAAACCAAGAACATCCTGCATGTCGTAGAGGCCGTTGGCTTCTACGCCTGACAGGAAACGTACGGCTCTAAGCGCGCCTTTGGCAAAAGTATTACGGCTGGAAGCTTTGTGAGTTAGTTCGACGCGTTCGCCGTCGGTGGCATACATCACAGTGTGGTCGCCAACAACATCGCCGCCGCGCAGTGCATGCATACCGATTTCGCGTTTTGGACGTGCTCCGACCATGCCTTCGCGACCATGCGCCACGTTATCATTATAGGACATTCCGGTAGCTTCGCAAACTTTTTCGCACAGAGTCACGGCGGTTCCGCTTGGTGCGTCTTTTTTCTGGTTGTGGTGCATTTCCACAATCTCGATATCGTAGTCTTCGCCGAGAATCTTAGCCACTTTGCCAACCAGGCTGAACAACAGGTTTACGCCTACACTCATGTTGGAGGCAAATACCAGTTTACCGCTCTGACCGAGTTCCTTCAGTTTGGCTTTTCCGGCATCATCAAGAGCGGTTGTTCCAATAACCATTACACAGTTGTTTTTGACTGCCAGTTCGGCATTTTCAGTAACACTGCCAGTACTGAAATCAATGATTGCGTCGGCATTTGCCAGCAGTGGTTCGAGTTCGGCGGTAATCTTTACTCCAGATTCCCCGGAGCCGGCCAGTAGTCCGGCGTCGTTGCCCAGTTCAGAGCTGCCGCTCCATTCGACGGCGCCCGCAAGTTCAAGGTCGTCTGACGCCATAATGTTTGATACGAGCATACGACCCATACGTCCGGCCGCGCCAATAACGATTGTTTTGATCATGATATGTGTCTCCAAATATTAATTATATGTAATTCAAAGCATTTAATATAGACGTGATTACAGGCCCATGCAATTTTTTACGGTATAATCGGCTTATGAATCTCAATCAAAGCATAAAATTCGGTTGACTTTTCGCCTGACTGTCGTAAAGTTACCAGTACGAATAAATAAGATAAAAACAACATATTGAGGATATTATTATGTATGAAGTAGATATTGAACGGTCGTTTTCCGCAGCGCACTGTCTGCGCGGCTATCAGGGAAACTGCTCGAATCTGCACGGACACAACTGGACCGTACAGGTTTATGTTCGGGCCGAAAAGCTCGATGAAGTGGGCATCTCCGTAGATTTCCGCAAACTTAAAGATGAAACGGAACAGCTGCTGGACGAGTTCGACCACACCAATATTTCTGAATTGAAGTATTTTAAAGACAGCAATCCGACTAGCGAACTGATCGCAAAAGTAATTTTTGATAAGATGTCTGAAAAACTTAACGACAACCGGGTAAAGGTCCATCGGGTTCGTGTCTGCGAATCCCCAGGTTCCGGCGCAACTTATTTCGGAGAATAATTTCAATGTCCGATGGTATATTGACAGTGAATGAAAAATTTCTCAGCCTGCAGGGGGAATCCACCCATGCCGGACGGCTTTGCTATTTTATCCGACTGGCCGGCTGTAATCTGTCGTGTCATTACTGCGATACCATTTACGCCCGCGATAACGCTGCCGGTACTCTGGAATCCATTGAATCACTGGTTGCTGCCGCAAAAGATTCCGGCAGTGAGCTGGTGGAGATCACCGGTGGGGAGCCGCTGATTTCAAAAGCCTGTCCCGATCTGTGCCAAGCGCTTATTGACGCCGGATTCGAGGTATTGATTGAAACCAACGGGTCGTTCGATATTTGTGAACTACCGCAGGGAGTTATCCGAATACTTGACTGTAAAACTCCTTCCAGCGGCGAATCGAATTTAATGTATACTGGAAACTACGCACATCTGACGGAGTGCGACGAAGTAAAGTTTGTAATATCCAACCGCAAGGATTATGAGTATTCATGTAATATTATCGACCAGTATAAACTGTTGGCGAAAACGAAAAACTTGATATTCAGTCCAGCCTGGGAAACGATGCCACTAGACACCTTGGCGGAGTGGATGATCGAAGACCGGAGCCCGGCCCGAATGCAGCTCCAGATGCACAAATATATCTGGGGTCCCGATAAACAAGGAGTATGACGATTATGAATAATGCATCAAAAGCGGTAGTTTTACTCAGCGGCGGCCTTGATTCCGCTACCTGCCTGGCAATAGCGAAAGACAAAGGGTTCGATTGCTACGCCCTGAGCTTTGAATACGGACAGCGCCATAAAACCGAGCTTGAAAGTGCCCGGGAAATCGCGAAATTCATTGGAGTGACTGACCATGTGGCAATCAACATCGATCTGCGGCAGTGGGGTGGCTCCGCTTTGACCGACGATATCGACGTTCCAGATGCAGGCTCTACCGATGGCATACCGGTGACCTATGTACCTGCCCGCAATACGATTTTCCTGTCATTCGCTACCGGCTGGGCGGAAGTCCTCGGCGCGCGCGACATCTTTATCGGGGTCAATTCCATGGATTACTCCGGCTATCCGGACTGTCGTCCTGAGTTTATCACTTCGTTTGCGGAAACCGCACGCCTCGGCACCAAAGCCTGCGACGAAGGCTGGAAATTCAATATCCACGCTCCATTACAGTACCTGAAAAAATCCGAAATCATCAAGCTTGGAACCGGCTTGGGCGTGGATTACTCCATTACTCACAGTTGTTACAATCCTGCACCCGACGGTAAGGCTTGCGGCAAATGCGACAGCTGCAACCTTCGCCATCAGGGCTTCATCGAAGCTGGCATCCAGGATCCGACCATTTATTCCAAGTAATAGACAGCTCATTCTTTGCTTCCGGTCTTGACCTTTAAAGCCTTGCGCATTAAATTCATTTTAATATAACAGAGCTGATTGCATAAGGGAAACCTCCCTTTCCCACAACTCTTAACTCTTAATTCTTAATTCTTAATTTATTTGGATTGGGGTGATAAAAATGGGGAATCCCAGAGGATTCATGGAAGTTGACCGGCGTGATCCCGGATACCGTCCGGTTGAGGAACGCGTCAAAGATTATAAAGAGGTCGAATTGCGGTTGTCCGATGAAGACCTGAAAGAACAGGCTTCGCGTTGCATGGACTGCGGAATTCCATTCTGCCATGGCTGTGGTTGTCCGGTTGTTAATAATATTCCTGAATTCAATGACATGGTTTATCACGGGCGCTGGAGAGACGCGCTGGATATTCTGCTGTCCACCAATAATTTCCCTGAATTCACCGGACGGATTTGTCCGGCTCCCTGCGAAACTGCCTGTACGGTCGGGATTGAAGGGGAACCCCCGGTAACGATTCGCCAAATCGAGCTGATGGTAATAGAGAAAGGGTTTGCCGAGGGCTGGATGGTGCCTTTCCCTCCGAAAGCCAGGACCGATAAAAAAGTTGCGGTTATCGGGTCGGGACCAGCAGGACTCGCTGCCGCGGACCAGTTGAATAAACTTGGACATATTGTGACCGTATGCGAAAAAGACAATGAGGCCGGCGGATTGCTGCGTTATGGGATTCCGGATTTTAAGCTGGACAAGGCAATTGTAAGACGTCGCATTGAATTAATGAAAGCCGAGGGCGTAAATTTTGATACCGGAATGGAAGCGGGAAAAGATATTTCCGGAAATTTCATGCGTAAACGGTATGATGCGATCTGCCTGGCAAACGGTGCAAAAGCTCCGCGCGACCTGCCGGTTCCCGGCCGGGAACTACCAGGGATTCATTTTGCCATGGAACTGCTGCACCAGCAAAACCGGCGTATTGCCGACGAACCAATAAATGAACCGGAAATTATCGCAAACGGCTGTCAGGTTCTGGTAATCGGCGGCGGAGATACCGGTTCGGATTGCGTGGGTACGTCAAAACGCCAGGGAGCCGAAAGCGTGACTCAGATTGAGATCATGCCGCAGCCGCCAAGACACCGTTCTTATACGACTCCGTGGCCGCAGTGGCCGTATCGGCTCAGAACTTCGAGCAGTCACCTCGAAGGTTGCGAACGACTGTGGGATGTCATGACCAAAAGTTTTGAAGCCAATGAGTTTGGCAGGGTTGCAAAGGCGAATATGGTTAAAGTGAAATGGGAATTCGACGACATGGGCCGTCCGGTTAAATTTACGGAAGAGCCCGGATCGGAATTTACCATTGAAACGGATCTTGTATTGCTGGCAATGGGCTTTACCGGGCCAGTTAAAAACGGATTGATTGATGAGCTCGGACTGGAATTGGACCAACGCGACAATGTGAAAGTCGACGAAAACTACATGACCAGCGTTGACGGCGTATTTGCCGCCGGCGACGTTGCGACCGGAGCCTCTCTGGTTGTTCGCGCAATTGCTGCCGGACGTGATATGGCTGCAGCGGTCGATCGCTATCTTTCCACTTAAATATTTTCGGTTACGCCGACCAAACGATTCCGCGCTGGTAGGTAATGTCGTTTGTTTTGCTGGAGGAAATATGAAAAATAAACATAAAAGGTTGATCATAACCGGGGCTTTTCTCATTTGTGGAATTCTAATGATATCAATGCTTCAATTGCTTTTTCACAATCCACATTTTCACCATTTCGTTTCGGTCTGCTATTTTCTGAGCCTTCCTGCAATATTTTTCGGGCGCATAATAGATAGTTCTGGACAGGAATTCCATTTAGCATTTATTGTTGCTTTGGTTGCTCAAACCATAATCTATGGAATATTCGGCTTCTTCCTTTCACTCATGATCTATCCCCCATGGAAAAAATCTAAAGAGAGATTATAGTAATAAATATAACTCATTGGAGATATTTTATTCAGATAATTTAAAAACTTTACAATCATAGTTTTCACGTGATTATTGCGTGAATTTAATTTTCGTTCGTGTCCAAACTAAACCGCCAAATTTTATCCAAGACAACGAACAGGAAAACAACACCCTTGTGTATACTTGGGCGGTGTTTGCTTGTTGGTCTTGGAAGTCTTGGCGGACTTAGTTTGGCGGCAAGTACAACGCCGCCCTTTTCTTTTTTTAGGGCGGCAACTCACAAAGGGGGTTGTCATGGCAATCAGGGAAATTATAGTACGTGACGGAGAAGTAGAAGTAAAAATGGATGGAGTTTTAACCGCAGAAGATTTAGAACGGGTGCAGGGTCAGATTTACTACAACGAGGAATTTATCAAGCAACTCAACCGCCAGACATTCGACTTCTCAGAGATCACCGACAGTACACTGACTCATTCACAGATTTTTTATTTATCCGTAATGGATAATTCCGCTCTGCAAACCAATCCTAAACTGGAGTTGATTAAAATAGCATCATCCGATAAAATCATAGAGCTCTGCCACCACTGGCACGAAAACTTGATTCGCCACGCCAATCTAAAGATTTTACAGAGGTGATGGGAGATTTCGGCTATGCCGGCATGTGGTGGCAAGTAATGTCGTTAATCTAGTAAAAACAAGTTTTGCTTAAGATTAACGATATGAGTGTCCGCCATAAATCGCTGCGTGAATCAAAATACCCGCTTGAATTTTCCTTTCAGCCAAATACTTTATTGAGTAGCTTTTATAAATAAACGTCATCCGTTATACGGATATGGGAATAGGGATATGAAATTCGAGCTTTATAATCTTGTCAGCCTTTTAGGTGTTGTTGCGTTCTGTGCTATTGCATGGATACTGAGTTCAAGCCGTAAAAATATCAAATGGAAAACCATTGGAATTGGGCTGGGCCTTCAATTTCTGTTTGCCGCGCTGGTATTTATGGTTCCGGGCAGCAAAAGTATTTTCTGGTGGATCAGTAAACTGGTAAATGTTGTTCTAGACGCTTCATTTGAGGGTGTTGTTTTTGTATTTGGAAATTTGACCGATACAAAAACTTATGGTGTAATTCTGGCGACCCAGATTCTGCCGCTGATTATCGTTTTTTCTTCGCTGATGGGAATTTTATACTATCTCAAAATCATTCCGTGGATCATCAAAATGCTGGCACGCTTCATCTTTAAAGTCCTGGGCACCAGCGGGGCAGAATCACTTTGCGCTGCCTCGAATATTTTTGTCGGTATCGAATCTTCCACTACCATCCGTCCATATATCCGTAAAATGACCCGCTCTGAACTTTTCCTGATTCTTACGGTAGGTATGTCTACGGTTGCATCGAGCGTGTTGGCGGTTTATGTGACGTTTCTTCGCGATCAGTTTCCGACCATTGCCGGACACCTGATCAGCGCTTCAATTCTATCGGTTCCAGCCTCGATCGTGATCTGCAAGCTCATGGAACCGGAAACCGGAAAGCCCAAAACCAGCAAGTGGAAAAAGGTAAAGCTTCATACTGACGATGATCCGAAATCATTGACTGAATCGGCGATTGTCGGAGCGCAGAACGGCGCTAAATTAGCGGTGGGCGTAGGCGTTACCTTGATCGCGTTTGTAGGAATTCTGGGAATTGCCAAGATGTTTGTATTGTATGGAACCGGCAAACATTTTGAGCTGGAACAACTGCTTGGCTATATTTTTTATCCGTTTACCTGGCTGATGGGAGTCGGCTGCAACGATCTGTCAGCCGTTTCACAACTTCTCGGAATCCGACTGATTGAAACGGAAGTTCCGGCTTACCTTAAACTGGCAGAGATTTCGGCAACAATTGCTCCGCGAAGCCTGTTGATTGCCAGTTATGCCCTGTGTGGTTTCACGCATGTTGCATCGATGGCGATTTTTGTCGGCGGGATCGGCGCCCTGGCGCCGGAGAAGATGTCAGAATTATCCAAGCTGGGCTTCAAGGCTTTGCTGGCGGCGACCTTGGTTACGATGATGACCGGAGCGGTTGCCGGACTGTTCTACTGCGGCTCTGGAATTCTTACCGGAAGCTAATTTCTGCGCAAGACGTAAATTATTACTGGTTTATACCGATAATTTACTCTGTAATGTATTGAAATCAGCACAAATATGTACTATTAATATATTATACAGTGATGTTAATTGAACGAAGGGAGCGTGCCTAATGGAAAACGAAGAATTCAGCAATATTCTCGAAGAACAGGGAGCCGGTTTTGAAGACGATGCCATGAAAAACCGTTTTCTTACTTTCGAAGTCAGTAATGAGATTTACGGTATTGAAATTCTTTATGTCACCGAAATCGTTAGTATGCAGAAAGTAACAGAAGTTCCTGACGTTCCTGATTACATCAAGGGAGTTATCAATCTCCGCGGTCAGGTGATTCCGGTTATTGATGTTCGCGCCAGATTCAAGCTCGAACCGAAGGAATATGACGATCGTACTTGTGCCATTGTGGTTAATGTTGAGTCCGCCGTGATCGGCCTTATTGTCGATGCTGTGGATGAAGTGATGAATATTCCTGAAGACAATATTTCTCCGCCTCCGTCGATTTCAGACAGCCAGTCATGTCAGTTTATCAAGGGAATGGGTCGCATGGACAGTAATGTTATTATTCTGCTCAGTGTTGCCAAGCTCTTGAATGATGATGTTCTTGAGGATGTTGCCGCTAAAAACTGATAAATTCACGCTTCAGGTTAAATAATACAAATATTTATGTCCGCCGTTTTCGGCGGACTTTTTTTTATTATAAATTAGATCAAATTATATCATTAATTGTAGTATGTATCTTTTTTGTTTTTAGTTGTTTAAATTTAATTATTTGTTAATATTAGTATTGTTGTTGATTTGTAAATAAATCATTGATATAATATATTTATAACAAAAAATGGAATTTGATATAAACATATGGCAAGAGCATATAAAACAGTAAATGAACTGGTTCCTGAACTGGAACAGATGATAAACGGCTTAAAAAGCGAGGGTGTTAAGGTGCTGCCGTCGGAACGAAATTTGGCGCAGCAAACCGGCAGCAGCGTTATGACTTTGCGTAAGGCATTGTTAATACTGGAAAAACGCGGACTGTTCATAAAGAATAAGCGTGTAAGGATGATTGGTGAAATCTTGGAAACCAACAATGTTCCGCTGAATATTTCGGTAGCGTTTATTGCCAGAGGACAGGAATACCCGTCAAATACAGAATGGCTGCGGCTGAATCATAATCTTGGAGAAAAACTGCGCAAGGCTGGAGCGGAATTCCAAACAATATGCCTGAGCGCGGACGACACGAGAGAAACCATTGCACTGCGTCTTGGTGATGATGTAAAAGTCATCGTGTTTGCGGATTCTCCGGATCCAAAGATATGGTGCGAAGTAATGTCGCTCCGGGATCAAATCCTGATTATCGGAGTAGATGAAAATTATGTGGGAAAATGTGACTGTGTTGTCGCGTTGAATAATTACAAAGCCGGGTATCTTGCGGCACAGAAACTGATTAAGGCCGGATGTAAACGCCCGGCGGTAAATTACAGTGATCGAGGCAATATGCCGTTTTTCCATCGTCGTGACGGCTTTATTGATGCGTTGATTGATGCCGGACTTCCATATGAAAACTGTGCCTACGCGACCCGGGCTCCCGGCGAATTGGCTCCGGGAGAGATACTATTTCCCGATGCGCTGGAAACAATTTGTAAAAATGGACATGACGGCTTTTTTCTGTTTACCGATGGTCAGAGTCAGCAGGTAAGGGAATTTATTCAGAAAAAGCATAAAATTCCGGAGGAGTTCAAGCTTATTACGCTTGATTCCTGTGGTGAATGCAGAAGACCGGAATCAGTAATCAGCTCTATCAGCCATGCAACCGAAGAGACGGCATCAAAACTGGTGGAGGTTATTTCTAAGCTTTCCCGAGGAGAACAATTTGCTTCCATTAACCTGGTAGAGTCGGTCTACACAGGCGGAGAGACCATTTGTAAAACGGAAACAAATTATAAAATATAGAGGATCATTTTATCATGGAATTCAGTAAATCGAAATGGATTGGAACCGGTGCGTGCGCCAACAACTGGAAATCTCCGGTTCTTCCCGCGCCTTACTTTCGCAAAGAATTAACATTGGATAAAGTTCCCGGACAGGCATCGGTAAAAATCTGCGGCCTGGGTTACTACGAACTATATATCAACGGCAAGAAAGTCGGCGATCACGTGCTTGACCCGATTGTAACCCAATATGACCAGCGTGCACGTTACGTTACCTACGATGTTACCGCATACCTGAAGGCCGGCGTTAATACCTTCGGCGTAATCCTTGGTAACGGCTGGTATTATCCGCATACGAAGGAAGTCTGGCACTTTGACAAGGCTTCGTGGCGCTGTTACCCGAAATTCCTGCTGGATATGGAGGCGGACGGACAATCTCTCCTGGTTAGCGATCAATCCTGGAAGTGTTCCACCGGCCCGATCATTTTTGACGGATTGCGCAACGGCGAAACCTACGACGCACACCTGGAACTTACCGGCTGGCTCGAGTCTGGTTATGATGATTCCGAATGGAAAAACGCGGCTGGAGTCACTCCTCCTGGCGGTATCCTTCAGGAACAAACATCTCCGCCGTGCAAAGTCATGCAGACGCTTGAGGTTCAGAAACAATGGGAAGTACAGGATGGAACGGTTTATGACCTTGGGCAGAATATTGCCGGCTGGGCGCGTATTACCGTTAAGGGCGACTCAAAAGCAAAGATTACGCTTCGTTATGCCGAAAAACTGGACGAAAGCAAATGTATTGACCAGAGCAATATCGATAAATTCGTAGAGGAGGGGCCTGAAGCCTTCCAGACTGACCGCTATATTCTGAAAGGAGATGGAGAGGAGACTTGGGAACCGCGTTTTACTTATCATGGTTTTCGGTGGATTCAGGTTAGAATCGAAGGCAATGCGGAAATTGTCAAACTTGAAGGGCGGGTCGTTTATACCGCGTTCGATAAGATCGGCAGTTTTGAATGTTCGGATGAAAATGTAAATAAGCTCCAGCGTTGTACCGAATGGTCGTACATTGGGAATTTTGTAGGCATTCCGACCGATTGTCCGCACCGCGAAAAGAACGGCTGGACCGGTGACGCCCAGCTTGCCGCCGAGACCGGACTGTTCAATTACGACGCTTCCAAAGCTTACGGCCAGTGGCTCGAAAGCATTGTCGATACCCAGCGTCCGAGCGGACAGCTTCCCGGCATTGTGCCGACCGGAGGCTGGGGGTTCAACTGGGGCAGTGGCCCGGCATGGGACAATGTTATTTTTGAGCTGCCGTGGAACATCTATGTATTTACCGGCGATGACTCAGAAATTCGTAAAAACTACGATGCCATGAAGAAATATGTTGATTACTGTACTTCAATGGCGAACGACGGTATTATCGGGTTTGGATTAGGCGACTGGTGCCATTCCGATAATTACAAGATTGTTGACCGTGATTTGACGGATACCGGCTACTATTATGCCTGCGCCACGAGGCTGGCGAAATTTGCGGTCCTGACTGGACGCAGTGATGATGCCGCATCTTATACCGAGCTTGCCGCTCAAATTAAACGGGCCTTCAATCGCGAATTTTATCGTGGCAACGGCATCTACGCCAAAGGCGAACCAACCGCTATGGGCTGCGCACTTTATCATGGACTGGTTGAAGAGTCGGAAAAGGCCATCACACTGGAACGTTTGTCCGAAACCGTAAAAGGAAATGGAAATAAACCGGATTTTGGTATTTTAGGAGCCAAATATGTTCCGAGGGTTCTTGCCGAAAACGGTCATGTGGAGCAGGCATACGAATTGATCACACAGCCGGAGTATCCGGGCTGGGTCAACTGGCTGAAACAGGGCGCCACTACCTTGTGGGAAAGCTGGAGCGGTGGAGCTTCATTAAATCATATTATGTTTGGCGACATCAGCGCGTGGTTCTATCAGTATCTTGCCGGGATTGTTCCGGATGTGGATAAGCCGGGCTTTTCGAAGCTCACGTTGAAACCGCAGCCGGTCAAAGCCCTGGATCATGTTAAAGCATGCTGTAAACTGCCGTCTGGCGAATTGAAAGTCGAATGGAAAAATACAGCCGGCAAATTCATGCTTGATCTTGAAACTCCGGTCGCAACGATCCTGAAAATGCCTGACGGTTCCATAAAAGAACTCGCCCCGGGCTCATATAAAGAAATCTGCTGAATAAGCGATTTCGTAATATTTCTGTCTGACCGGTGGCAAAACTGGTCAGACTTCTTTTTTTAACACCAACCAAATTCTAGTTCAAAAACCAGGGTTCTCATGAAAACACAAATTGGGAAGAACAGTATTTTATCTTCCGGCAGTAATTTGTTCATATTTACTTCAGATAAGACAAAATCATTATTATGTTTACCCAAAAAGAACCCAAAAACGGGAAATAGTTTTAGAAGATCTTTGACGCGGCTTTTTCTCGCAAGGGAAATCAGCAAGGATTCTCCATTAATACGTTTCAGGAATAAATTATTAGATTTAACCATTGTTGAGCGTTCTATCGTTCCATACAAATTATTATTTCTGAAAACATTCCATTTCCTGGTTCTTGATAATGGAGTATCAGCAGAACATAAACAGCGCTTCAAATGGCCTATTTCTTTTTCATTACAATATATTTTAAAAAAAAGAGGGCTCTCTTGTTCACAAATAATCTCAAAAAGTAATCCATTTGCGAACTGAATCCTTAAATAAAATAATAATTCTTCCGCCAGAACCGGTCCTCCTCCTGCAACAGCGCCAAGAGGGTTCTTGATGTTCCCTCTTCCAAGCAAATAACTTTTATATGAAATATTCTGAGGAAACGAATACGCGATGGAATTAAGATCAATGTTATCTCTTTCCCCGGTACAATTCCAATCTTTCAAAATGCTTTTAACATGTCCGGATATTAAATTTGCCATCGTACTGTTATACCGCGATGCAATACTCATGAGATCACTTGTCCCGATTTTGAATTTTGAAATAAATATAAGATAGTTGTGAAAATAGAGAAAACAATATGGTTAAAATAATGTATATTCGGCAAAAAATTTTTATGGGATACTCTTGACATTGGTGTATCCATACACTATAATAAAGTGTAACCTGGAGATACACAATGCAACGAACAATGAGATACGATGAGCTTCACGAAGAGCTGAAAGATGAGCTGATTCAGCTCGAACCGGGTAATCCGTTCCGGTCGGTTCGTGATATTATGCGTGACCATCGTGTAAGCCAGGCGACCGTAACCCGGGCGATTAATCCGTTGCTGGAAGAAGGATTGCTGAAAAAGCAGGTTGGCCGCGGGATGTTCGTGACTAAACAGGTTCTGCGTTATAAAAAGGACACTCCTCCAACTATTGCGTTTGCTGTTCCAAGATGGACAAGCCACAGTTTTTTCATTATGGAAGAAATTTTTATTAAAGCCCAGGACACGAGAAAATTTCATGGAGAAATAGTACCTTTCGAATGGCAGGATGTTCTGTTAAAAAAACTTCCCCCTAACAAAATAGATGGCTTGATTGTTTTGCCTGCGGGAGGAGTTATTACTCCGAAACATATTCAACGTCTCGAGAACTTTAACATTCCTTATCTTATTCTGGAGCAGGGAATGAAAGATATTCAGGTCAGCTCGGTGTTTTGCGACGATGAATTTGGCGGTGCAATCATTGCTGATCATCTTATCAAATTGAAGCACAAGAGCCTTGCGGTAGTAATTTCTGAACCTCCTACCGAAGGAATTAGTGATCGAGTCAGAGGATTTCTGCATTACTGTGAATTACAACAAGTTCATGTTCAAGTGCTTAATTGTCAAACTCAACCTGGGCAAAACAGTGTTAAAAATGCCTATAGAAAGATTGGCGAGGTGCTGCGAAATGGAAAGCCGGAATTCACCGGGATATTTGTTGACAGTGAACAGCCTGCTTTGGGCGTATTCAAGGCACTGCATGAAGCTGGATTGAAAATTCCTGACGATATCAGTGTGGCCAGTCTTGGAAACTCTTTCACCAGTGAATTTTTCTATCCGGGCCTGACTACTCTCTCCTCTGAATTCGACTTAAAAATAAACACTGCAATTGATGTCATTGTTGATAAAATTAATTCAGCAGACAAAAATAAAGTTATTAAAAAAAGTATTCGAGCTCATATCATCGAACGTGAATCAACAGGTATTTGTAAAACCACAAAATAACATATTAAAAGGGAGAAAGAAAATGAAACAACAAAAGAAATTCACACTTATCGAACTCTTGGTTGTGATTGCAATCATAGCCATCCTGGCATCTATGCTGTTGCCGTCGTTGAATAATGCGAGAAATGCGGCAAAAACAATCAACTGCATTAACAATATGAAACAGGTTGGCACTGGAGTTGCACTGTATACCCAATCCTTTGACGGATATTACTTTTTTGATCCGACGACCACAAAACCAAGATGGCAGTTCTTCTTGAAAGATGTATTTAATCAGAATTCTAAAGAAAAAGCCAATATTTTCTGGTGTACCGAAGATTATAACATGAAGCTGGGCAAAAAAACAAAATCAACTCTTTTTGATGAAAATCGCGTAAGCTATGGATTTAACGCATATAATTTGTATAAAACGAAAAATTCGCAGGTAAAAAAACCTTCGGAAACAGTCTGTATGGTTGAAACATCTACTGATTTAGGAGGTAACTGTGGAGGATACTTTTATGCCTGCTACTGGACTCAGGAACCTGCCGCTTATCCTAGGCACGCTGGCAGTTTTGCCAATGTGCTGTGGTGCGATGGTCATGTGTCAAAAGTAAAATCTACCAGCAAGAGCTGGAAAGGATTATACTCGGATACCGATGATACATTGGGATCAAAATATGGGGCTGAAAGATACAATAAATGGGATAAAAAATAAATTGGCCTGGCGCTGTCTTTCGTCTGGACAATAAGAAAGGATCAAAATGCGTAAAATATTATCACTTGTTATAATGGTACTCATTACCGGGATGGCCTGTGCAAAAGACTATTCCTTAAGTAATTTCGACCAGGCTAAAGAGTGGGGAATCACTCTTGGCCGCGAGTTTCCCGGGGCAAAAGGAAAGCTGGCGTTGAATAAATCCGGAAAGCTGGAGCTGTCCTACGATTTTACCGGCGGCGGCAAATATATCGCTATCTGGTTTAAAAAACGTCTGCCGGAAAAGGTGAATGAATTCTTTATCGACCTGAAGGCAAACCAGCAAACCAGCATTAATTACCGTCTGGTCGATTCCACAAAACGTTATTTTCAGGGCAGAGCCTCCGTTATATCTACAGTAGAAAAAAAGGTGTTCAAAACAACCGGTCCATGGAGTGCGGCCTGGGGCGGAAAGAAGTCAAAACAACCGGTCACGCCGTTCAAAACATTCTTTCTCATGATTACGGCTGATAAGAAACTTCTGCTGAAAGGACAGATCGAACTTAATAATTTCGGTTTTGCCTCAGATGTCGAACAAATTGCCGATTTCACCGGAAATGACTCCAGCCTGACTATTCCTGGCTGGCAAGTGAATCTGGAATGGCAGCCACAGATTACTGAAGCCAAGCTCAAAGTATCTGCAGAAGGCTCCGGCAACGCGGAACTAAGTTTCAGTTTTCCCGAAATGGGACGAGATAAGGTTTTCCATAAAACGCTGACCGGGAACGGCGGAATCTTCTATTACAATCCTCCGTTAATCAATGGTGGTAATCTTTATAACCAGTACAAAATTGTTGCTACACTCCGCAAACAGGACGGTACTTCCGCCACAACTGTACTGACTCTATCCGGCCGTAAGTCGGAAGGTAATAATTTCGGCGCTCCGGTTTCAAGTGACCAAATAGAATCATCTACCTTTGGCGTATGCACTCATTTTAACTATGGCAGATTGCCTCACTGGAGTTTCTGGGCTCCATACAAAGAGCTGGTTGACGGTATTAGCCAGTGCGGATATAAATGGGTTCGAGACGGTTGCAGTGTGAAGAAGCAATCGGACGGCAGCTACAAAGTAATTGAGCATGATCTGAATTGGATCAAATATGCGAAAAGCAAAGGACTGAATGTAATTATATGCGTCCGGTTGTATCCTGACAAATCAATTGATGAATACAAGAAATATGTAGAAGCAATCGTTCAGGATACCAGAGGGATGGTAAATGTGTTTGAGCTTGGCAACGAGCCTCATAATTTTGGTTGGAAACCAAAATACAAAGGGCATTGGAACGGATATGATCCCAAAACAAAAAAGACCGAAAAATGGGTGAAAGAACACGCAAAATACACAAATGCGTTGGCTGATCATATCAAAAAGAAATATCCGGATGCAATCGTAATCGGTCTTGGCTCGGGTCCATGCACCAATTTACTTGAGCTGAAAGAAGGAATCACAAAGAATCTTGACGGGGTCGCGGAGCATCCATATACTTACTCTATGCCGCCGGAAAAAATTCCGTTTGGAAAATCACACCTGAAACGCGACGGCGTACTGGTTTCAGAAAACGGCTTGTTCAGCGAAATGATTGAAACCTATGAGAATGAGTTCAAAAGAGAAGGCATCAAGCGTTCTTTATGGCTTACTGAATTCGGTTTCACCACCTTCTGGTTCAGCGGCAAAAACGAAAAAGGTTTATACGCGGGATTTACGGAAAAAACCCAGGCAATTTATCTGGTAAGAAGGTTTATCCATGGCATGACATTTCCAATTGTTAAGGTTGCCTGCCAGTATGACTATATTGATGACTACAACAGCAAGGAATTTAATGCCGAGGCAAATTTCGGAATAATCCGTGCTGACCACAGCCGTAAACCGTCATATTACGCGATCCAGCGTATGAATTCACTGTTCAATGGTTATCAATTCAACAGCTCATTAAAGTGCGTTGTTGAAAAACAACCATTACATCGCAGTTGTAAGCGCGGAGCTCTCATTAAGGACTGGGACAGTGCTACCCTTAAAGCGAACAACGACATTTCTGCTTATGGTTTCTCTGACAGTAATAAAAAGCCGATGATTGCAGTCTGGTCAAATCAGCCACATAACGATGAATTTAATAACCGTGTATGCACTATCCGGATAAAAAATATGAAGCAGTATGCCTCGACCCCGGTTGGAATCGATATCATTTCCGGCAGAAGTTTTGATATTCCGGTCAAAGTAGACGGCAATGACCTGGTTTTTAATAACCTGATACTTAAACATCACCCCATTGTTATCAAGCTGTTTAAGTAATCATCCGAAATAGTATTTCTCCCAAAGACAGGCGATCTCATACAGATTGCCTGTCTTTTTTCGTTTTTCTGTACAAAAGGTATTGACTCATGCGCATGCATGCGCTATAATGTGCATACAGGGAACAAAACAATTAACAATCAACATAGAGTAATGCAGACAGTAAAAGAACAATATCACAGCAAAGTATTAAAAGATCTGGTGGGACAAATTAAAAATTGTACTCCCGGTCAAAAATTCATGTCCCAACGCGAAATGATGAATAAGTATAACATCAGTCAGCGTGTGGTAGAATCACTTTTGGGACAACTTGCCGCGAAAAATATTATTTCAATTGTTCCGGGCAGAGGAGTCTTTATTAAAGATCCGTCCAAGCAGAAAGTTAAGCATATTTTATTTTTATATCCTGACTGGCCGTCAATCAGTATGCTCGAACTCGTGAGAAATCTTGAGAATGCAGCAAATCAAACGAAAAGGGTTACTCTTTACAAACAAACATTTCCCTATAATAAACTTGAGGTTGATCGGATTGACCCTCAGGGAATTGACGCTATTATCATCAAACCCCCATCAGAGGATTTGGATATTGCGCAATTGAATAAACTTTCCAGTTTAAATATTCCAGTAATAATGTTGGATAAAAACCTTGAAAGTATTAATATTTCTTCTGCGTATGGTCATGATGATATGAGTGGCCTTTATGCAGCATCATATCTGATAAACAATGGACATAAGGATATCGCAATCCTGATCTCAGAACCCCATATTAGCAATACCATGAATCGTTGTACCAGCTTCTGCAAGTATGCAGAGTTAAATGGTTGTAACGTGGAAATAATTGACTGTAAGGTTCTGAACGGAGAAAATTCAGAAGATAAAAGTTATGAAGTAATGAATAATTACCTAAAGAAAAATAAACTTAATTTCACCGGCTTATTCGTTATCAGTGACATGACTGCTTTAAGTGCGATGAAGGCAATTTCAGAGAATGGTTACGATATACCCGGAGATATAAGTATAGTTGGGCACGGAGGTTTGAACCAGGGAAAGTTTTTCTCTCCTGCACTAACGACAGTTAAAATCAATCAAGTACAGTTATTTACAAGACTATTCCAAAAACTTGAAAATTTCATGTCAGAAAGCAATAAAAAATATTTTCATATTGGAATCGAACCAGAAATTCTTATCAGAGACTCAGTAAGAAAAATATAACTTGAATATAAACAAGAAGGAGAAAGGAAAATGAAACAACAACAAAGTTTTACACTCATCGAGCTTCTGGTTGTCATAGCGATCATCGCTATTCTTGCATCTATGCTGCTGCCAAGTTTGGGACAAGCTAGAGAAAACGCTAAAGGTCTTCAATGTCTTACCCAGACCAAACAGTACGGCTGTGCATTATTGCAATATGCCGCTGACTTTGATGGCATTATCCAGCACACAAGGGGAACTGATCTCAACTATCATACTCATTACAGTGTTCTTGTTGAAGGAAACTATCTTCCGATATCAAGAATGAGATGTTGTACAAAGCTGAATTTTTATGACGGTAAAACTTTGAGTGACGGTTCCGGGTCTTCAACCAGACCGCGTGCAAATATTTATGGAATGTGGTACTATCCGGATTCTTATCCGAGAGCTGATGTTCCTCAAAATTTTGGTGACGTAGCAATTTGGGGTTCAAGCAGCAGCGCTTCTCCCGGAGTCTGGTATGTTCTTCGTAAGTTCAAGCATCCAAGTGCTTTTGGGCTTTTAACTGACGCAACCGCCGGAACGAGAGTTCCTGTTACCTGGTGGTCTGGAGCATGGGCATCTGGCAGAAGACTGACCTTTGTGCATCAGCGGAAAGCTCCAATGCTTCACGTTGATGGTCATTCAGAAATGTATAAACATGTTAGCGCGATGGCCCAGAATAATAACAACGTATTCAATCCTATCGGAACAAATCAGTACTGCAGAAACTTTATCTGGCTGAAATAAATAGCCATACCTGCTAAACAATAATATAAGAAACAAACGATTAGGGAAATCATGTTTAATTTTCACAGGAGAATACTGCCCCCATTTCTAGCTGCCATCGCTTTATGCGGACAAGCAATGGCTGAAACTGCCAAGCTGACAGTGACTGGTTCGGACTGTCAACTGGTATCCGCAAAACCGGGCAAAAAAACGATCAAAGTTAAGGTGGAAGGGAACACTAACCCTGTCCAGGTATTTGGGGAAATCTATCAATATGATCAGAAAAAACCTTGTGCAAGATCAAAAAAAATTACTATCAGTAATACAGGAACAATAGAATTTGATTTGAGAAGCACCGGTTTTTATGAGTTCACAATTATTGCAAAAGCTAATGACGGCAAAGAGCTTGACCGGGTTAGTTCAACTTACGCAGTGGTTCCCGACAATAATTACGATCATCCGAGAGAGATGGGAACATGCACGCATTTTGGACAGGGAAAAGGAGCATATCCGCTGACGTTCAATCTGCTGAATCTTGCAGGATTTACAAGAATTCGTGATGATTTTTCATGGCAGGCAATTGAACCGAAGCCCAAAAAGTATCAAGTTCCCAAAAGAATAGAAAAACTGGTTAATACCGCAATCAAATACAAGATAAAACCTTTGCTGGTTACTGGTTATGGTACAAGAGCTTATGAGGGAAAATATTCAAACGGATTTGTCAATACCCCTGAAATGCGCGAGGCCTATGGCAATGCGGTGGTCTTTGCGGTTAAACATTTTGGCAACCGCGTCACGGAATGGGAACTGTGGAACGAACCCAACAGGGCCCATCCGGTAAAACATTATCTGCCAATGCTGAAAGTAGTCTACCCGATAGTAAAAAAAGCCAATCCACGTGCCACTTTTATTTCCTGCGGCGGGGGTGGTGCCGGCGGCGGCCCCGGCGGGGGCATGATTATCCCGATTATTAAAGCTGGAGGAGTCGATTTTCAAGACGGATTCAGCATTCACCCCTATATGGCTCCGCATGATCCGGATTATGGTTATGGGGCTCGAGGAGCTCCAATTCCGCGAGTGAGTGTTCCAGTATTCGCACCATTTCAGAAAAGAATAGCGGAAAAGAATCCGAAGAGTAATGGACGAAAGCTATCGGTCTGGGTAACAGAGCTGGGTTGGCCGACCGAACATCCCTCTACTCGTCAACACCCCACAACTGAAATGCTTCAGGCGGCATTTTTTGCCAGAACATATCTGATGTTCCGCAAAGAAAATGCAGTTAAGGGAATATTCTGGTATGACTTTCAGAATGACGGTATCAATCCGAAGGAGAAAGAAGATAACTTTGGAATTATCCGTAAAGACTTTTCTCCCAAACCAGCATATCAGGCCGCGGCTGTGGTTGCGTGGATTCTCAGAAACCGTCCGTATGTGAGAGACCTTAGTCCAAAAGATAAAATGAACAACAGTAAAGTTTATCAATACGGACAGGGCAAAGACCGGGTAATTGTTGCCTGGCTGGCGGCTCCGGAAGGCTCAGCTAAACAGTCGGAAAATATTAACATCAAATTGCCGTTCAGCCCCAGGAAAGCCATTCTGCTGGATTGGCAGGGCAAAAAACAAAAGCTGAACGCCAAAAACGGCACGGTTATGCTGAAAACCACATATCTGCCGCAATATATTGTTCAAAAATAAAAGGATTTATTAAATGAAAAAAATTTGTATTATCATTGCCGCTCTTTTGCCGTTGGCCTCGGTTTTTGCGGTAAGAGCCCCCGCAAAACTTGGAGATACGACTTTCAACGTAGTCGGTAATTATGATGACTTCACTCAACTTCCAGTAGTCAAAGCAGAAAATAAATCGGGCAAAGCTGCTTCATTTAAGGTCAAAATGACACTGACCGATAAAAAGGGAAACATTAAACTGTCAAAGAGCTACTCTTTGGATGTTCCAGCGAAATCTGTTGCCGAACTAAAAGCTTTTGACAGCAAACCGGCATCTATAACCGATGAAGCAGTGCTTTTTAGAGCAGAAATAATCGGTCTGAATAATAAGACCGCTTCTGTTTCCGGTATTTTCGGTAAGGAAAAACCGGTACCCGCAAGCGTTGCAAATGTGTTTGCCATGAACGTCCATTTAGGCAGATATACCCCGGAAATCGAGTGGAAGCTTCTACGTTTATTAAAAGATGCCGGAATCACTTCTGTCAGAGTGGATGGCCGATTCGCGAAGCCTAGCGAAAAAGAGCTGAAAAAACGTATCAGGACCATGAATGAAGTCATTCTGGGACTGGAAGCATTTGGAATACGCCCAATGACTATGATCGGTTATTTTCCGCGCGAATTCTATAGAAGTCCCGATAAAATGAAAATGGCTTATGTATGGGCTGGAATGCTTGCCAAGGCATTGAAAGGTCGTACTGACTGGCACTACGGTAATGAAACGAACTCCGGCTGGGCTGCTTTCGGAGAAGCCCGAGCCATGGCTCCTCTCAACAAAGCCTTTGCTTTGGGAACGGCATCTCAGGACCCGAGTGCGTTGAAAGGTTCCTTTGGTATTGCCGGAGCCCTGGAAAATTATGTCAGAGAGTTCATTAAATGCGATACACTACCTTATTTGGACGCTCTCTGTATTCACCCCTATTGTGGAACTCCCGAGGCGGGCATGGTTAAAAGTCTGGCTGCCAAAAAAATGATAAAAATGTACGGTAGTAAGGCACAGGTATGGGCAACAGAAATTGGTTTTCATGTTGATGAAAATTCTAAATTAAACGAATTAACCGGTGAACTTACCGGAGTCAGTGGTTTTTCAATTCTCCATCAGCGTCAACTGCTCCCCAGAATGTATGTTCTAGGACAATCATACGGCATTGAGCGCGTTTACTGGTACGACTTCTTTGGACTTAGAGATCGTGAAACCTTTTGGATCGTAGACAAAGATTATAAGCCGCTTCCTGCCTATAAAGTTTTGAAAGAATGTTCAAAAAGATTAAAAGATACCGTTTCCGCCGGTTATACTCCGGTTGAGGATTTGGTACAACGTCATGTATTTAAACGAAAAGACGGATCAATTCTTTTGGCTTGCTGGGCTCTGAAAAATAACGTTAAAGCAAACTTCCGTCTGCCGTCAACCGTAAAGGTATTCGATGATCTTGGCAAAGCGGTCAAGTTACCCGAAAATGGGAGCCTCACTCTGGGGCATGGCCTATTTTATGTGGAAGGACTGACTTCCGATCAATTGCCGAAGCTCATCAATAAGGATGTTCTTGTCTCCGCACTGGATAAACGCTATTTTAATGCTCCGATGTATCGCTTTACGGTGAAAGCCGGATCAAAATTCACTGTGCCGTTTGTTGCATTCAACGGAACGAAGAAAACCGTTGCGGTTAAACCTCTGGTAATGCGTACTTTCCCCGGCTGGAAGATAAATGTGCCGGATGCAATTAAGCTCCCGGCAGGAGAAAATGAAGCCAAAACGTTTGATATAACTGTACCTGCAGAAGCGGTTCCGGGAGTTGAATATATATTTACCTTCGGCGCCGATGTCAACGAGATGCAGATGGCTTATCCGTATACAGTACGCGTCAAGGTTGCGGGAGATTTCCCATATACCGCCATAGAAAGATTCAACCGTCCAATTACTTATCCGATGTGGGATGCGATGGATGAAACAAAAGCCAAAAAAGGAAATCCTGAACTGGCCGCAAAACAGGGCAAAGCGGTTATCGACGGCAATCTCAAAGAATGGAAGGCGGAAGAGTTTTATCCAATCGACCAGAAATTCCAGTGGAAAATGCGCAATCCGGGTATCCCCAGTGACGATGACTGGTCCGGTAAAATCGCCATGCGCTGGGATTCGAAATACATCTATGTGGCATTTCTGATTAAAGATGAACATTTGTGCTTTATGGACTTCCTTAGCCGTGACTGGCGCGATAATGACAATATCAGGCTGTTTTTCAGCAGTATTGAGGATGAGAAAAAACGGGCCAAAAGAATATCTGACAACGATCTGCTGTTGATCATGACTCCAACCGGTATTTCACATACAGAAGGTCCAATGTTGAATGTTGCATCACTTGGAGGCAAGATACGTCCAAAGACAGAGGGAAAAGTTAAGATGTCATCAAAAGTATGGCAAAATGGTTATGTTCTGGAAGTGGCAGTTCCGGTCAAAGAGTTTAATCTGGTACCCAAGGCCGGTATGGTGATTGGATTTAACTGCATGGCTGATGATATCGACGACGGTTTCAGGCAGCATGTTGCCATGACCTACTACAAAAATGGAAATTACTGGAATTGTCCTCAAGCCTTAGGAAAATTAAAGCTGATTAAGTAATCATTTCAAACGGTTTTTATTCTCGCGGCAGGTTGCCTAAAACAGGCGCCTGCCATTTTTATTTTCAATAAAATATTTTCTTGTTATTGACATATTTTTTTCAGCGGTGTATAATATTGCCAACGATGGCAAAGATTATGGAGATTTATGTGTCTCGATATTGCCAACGATGGCAAAGTGAGAAATTATAAAGTTTGAATTGAAATGGCGACATTACGAGAAATTGCAGAAGAAGCGGGTGTTTCGATCCGAAGCGTAACCCGGGCTCTGAAAGGGGAGTCCGGAGGGAATCTGGAAACTTGCCGGCGCATTCGTGAGATTGCGAACCGCATGGGATATATTCCCAATGTGGCGGCCAGAAACCTTCGGATGAAACGTAATAATATGATTGGAGTAATAACCTCTGGTGAATCCTGCCAGATATTTGTCCGTAAAACCATTTCGCTGCAACGCAAGCTTGAACATGAAGGATTTTTTCCTCTATCAGGTCTGCTTCCGGAAACTCCGGAAAGACTTCGGGAACTGCTTCAAAATTGGGTCGGCATGGTTGAATGCGTCGTCTTTTATTCCTGGTGTAGAGAATGGAATCCTAACGAAATTTTTTCCGGCCTTCCAATCAATTGTATTTTTATCGATACTCTATCGGAAGAATATGCCGACAGCTATACCCTCGTTGATATCGAACGTGAAACCGGTATCCGGATTGCCGTCGAACATTTTATTGACAATGGCAGAAAACGAATTGCTTATCTCGGATCAAAAATGCGTGAACGTATCAGCGGTTTTACCAGTGCGTTCCATAGTCGCGGAATTGAACCTTTGCCGGGAGCCATAATTGATTGTTCTGGCCTTACTTTTAATCAGGGGTATCAACGTGGAGGAGCTGTGATTTCAGGCGGATTTGATGCGGTATTTACGGATACGGATCGTACGGCACTGGGTTTCTACCGCTACTGTTATGAGCATGGAGTCAGGATTCCAGATGATATTGCCGTGATCGGCTTCGACAACGATGAGGCCGGAGAATACGCATGCCCACAGTTGAGTTCAGTGGCTCATCCGGTGGATCAGATAAGTCAGCAAGTAACAGAATTTATTAAAAGGAGTGAATATCCGAAGACCAGAATAGTATTCCCCACAAAATTTATTCAAAGAAACAGCAGTCCGTGTGATAACGCTACTTAAAAGCAAAAAACTAACTTTAATATAAATTTTCAAAATAATAACCTTAAACAAGGAAGAATAAAATGAGCGAAAAAAAGAAATATGTTGTTGTTGGAACTGGTTCCCGTTCCTGGATGTACATGGAAGCGATTATTAATACCTATAAGGAAATCGCTGAACTGAAGGCTATCTGTGACCTTAATCAGTCCCGTATGGATTTTTACAACAAAATGATACAGGAAGAACACGGTCATGCTCCTGTTTCAACCTATACGTCAGATAAATTTGATCAGATGATCGCGGACACTAAGGCTGATGTTGTAATCGTTACGACGATGGACCGTACCCATCACCGCTATATCTGTCGTGCCATGGAGCTCGGCTGTGACGTTGTAACTGAAAAACCGATGACTGTTGACGAAAAGAAATGCCAGCAGATTATTGATACCAAGAAAAAAACCGGTAAAAATCTGACCGTTACCTTCAACTATCGCTACGCTCCACGTAATACCAAGATCAAAGAAATCATCAAAAGCGGTATTGTCGGCGATATCACCAGTGTTCATTTCGAATGGGTTCTCGACACTTCTCATGGTGCTGACTACTTCCGTCGCTGGCACCGCGATAAACGCAACAGCGGTGGCCTGCTGGTCCACAAATCAACTCATCACTTCGATCTTGTGAATTGGTGGCTCGACGATGAACCGCAGACCGTGTTTGCAATGGGCGATTTGATGTTCTATGGTCGTGAAAATGCTGAAAACCGCGGTGTTACCGAATTTTACAGCCGTGCCCGTGGTTCCGAAGTTGCCGCCAAGGATCCGTTTGCATTGAAAGTAAAAGATGACGACAAGTTCCTTCATGGACTGTACTATGACGCGGAACAGGATGATCAGTACTATCGTGACCAGAGTGTTTTCGGCCACGGAATTTCTATTGAAGATAATATGGGTGTAATGGTTCGCTACAAACGTAACACCATCTTCACTTACTCCCTCAATGCACATTGTCCGTGGGAAGGCTACCGCGTAATGTTCAACGGTACTCGTGGTCGTCTGGAATTCAACGTGATTGAAAAATCCTACGTTAGTGGCGATAAGGAAGACTTTAATCAGCCTGGAATGCGTGAAATGGCCGAGGATGAAAAAAAGAATGTTCCGGAAATCATCTTTCAGGAACATTTCGGCAAACCCCAGGAAATTACCTATGACCAGGGTGATAAAGGCGGTCACGGCGGCGCAGACGTTCGCCTGTTGGAAGACGTTTTTGTCGGAGGTGGCGAAGATCCTCTTGGTCATGCTGCGGGATACGTTGATGGAGCAAAATCCATCCTGATTGGTGTCGCGGGAAATAAATCCATGGCCTCAGGCATGCCGATCAATGTTGATACGCTGATCAATCTGTAATTTTAAAGTCGTTTTTTTAGTTTTAGTCCCTTTTAACTCTCTTTTTCCAGTAGAGTTAAAAGGGATATTTTTTTTCAGTTCTTTTTATGAAAAAAATCAGGAATGAATACTGGAATAATTATTAAACCCGTGATAATTTATTTTTTGAGTTGAGGCTATTTCCTCTATTGATCAAACTTCTTGTCAAAGGTGTGTTATTTTATCATGAAAACGGGGTTCAGACCGGTATTGCTGGGAACGATTCTGATTACGTCTGCATTGTGCGGTTGTGTGTCGGAAGAATTACCACCGCCGCAACCTCCCGTAACACCTGAAACTGCTCCGAAAAAAGCAGGAAAAAATAAAACTTCTGTAAAGCCGGTTAAAACGGTTAAATCTGTTAAGCCTGAAACAAAGACTTCAGTTTCTTCTATTCCGGTACAGAACAGTTATTCTGTCAAACCGGAAAGCTCTCAATCCTTTCAGAAAGTGATGCCAATTCCTCCTCCTTCTTCCGGTGACGGCAATGTCTGGTGCAGCCTGATAAAACCGACAGAAAAACATGCTGGATTTCTTTCTAAAAACTCATTTGTTACCACCTGGTACCTGATCGGTCCGTTTAAAATAGACCGGAAAAAACTAAGTGACAAAAAAATTAACGAATCAATTCATATTACGCTTCTGGATGATGAGAAAGTTCCTTCGCCGGAAAAGCATAAGTGGAATCTGTTAAAGTTTACAGACAGTGATTCCATTGGAAAAATTGATTTGAACCAGGCTTTCAATTCTCCGGGTGAATACAGCGCCGTTTATGCGGTAACCTATATTTATTCGGAGAAACCCGGGAATCATTTTATTCTTTATGCCGGGAGTGATGACTTTATCAAGATCTGGATCAATGGACAGTTGGTCCATACGTTCAACCGGATTCTCCGTGGAGCCGCCTGGGATCAGGACAAAGTGACCGGCATTAAGCTCAATGCCGGTTATAATCTGATTGTCGTAAAAGTCGTTAATGTTGAGAGAGGCTGGAATTTCTTTTTCCGCCTTGCTGATCATGATGGAGTTCCGTTGCAGTTCCTGCCGCGTATCGTACCGGGATACACCAACGAGAAAATGGTTGATCGGCTCTCCCGGCAACTACATTTATAAAACTTTCCGCAAGGTTATTTATTAAATGAACCGATCTCTATTAAGTTTCCTTCCGGATCTGAAATATAACAAGTTCGCTGTCCCCATGGTTCAGTAGTTGGTTCAAGAACGGCTTTCGCGCCCTTGGAGGTCACTTCTTGAAATGCCTTGTCGACAGCTGCAAAATTTTCTACGCTGAGAGCTATTTCATAATGCCCGTTAATTCCACGGGCATAATTGAATTTTCTACCAGTCATCTTTTCAAAGTCACCCCTGCCGTAAAGCAGGAACAGCGTGCCGTCCTTTTCCAGATAAACGTTGGAAGTGTTTTCGGCTTCTTTTATTTCAAATCCCAGTACATCCCGGTAAAAACATATCATAACCGACATATCTTTTACAAATATACCAAATCCGTCTAATTTCATAAGTTCATCCTTATTAACATTAAACTGGAAACAAGCTTATTATTTCAATTTGGAGGTTACGTCTTCAACCTGCATTGGAGTTTCTACAGTTAATTTGATGATATCTTTCGCATTCAGATCACATTTTTTCAAGTCCACCATTCTGGTAGACGCGTTGTTGTGCGAGCGATAGTAGTATTTCAAATTTGCCTGATCTGAAACACTTGTCCATTCAGTACTTTCATTGTCTTCCGAATTTTTATTGGGAAGAATTACTCCTATCGGGATATCAAAGTTGTTAAGAATGTGAAACGCTTGATATACAGTATCCAACGCGGTTTTCTGCTTGTCGGCAAATACCGAATAAAAAGCGGCACGGATAAATCTTGACGGCGGGGTAAAATCTCCCGGCAAACCAAGCATTCCAGAGCCTTGTCCGAAAGGCAGCAGTTTCATTTTTCCAAACTGCATTTCTTTGATGTTATCAGGAGTAATATTCACGTAGTTGGCAAGGTTCGTCAAATGCCAGTCAAAAGTCGGAGCATTTGTCAGGGTGCCGATGGGGTTATCATAGATATGGAGTTTTCCGCCGATATATTCTATAACGATTGATTTACCAGTTGAATCGGAAATTAGTTGGTGCAACGGCATGAATGCGTTTACCGGAGGATACTTTGCTGATACAACCCGGATTTTCTTCAGTCCTTTTTTGACATCATCAATAGAGCCGCAGTTTGTCAGGAGCCAGGAGTTTAACTGCCAGCCGGTCATTGTTTTGTTGGCATCAGTTGGAGTGAATTCCTGAAATTTGCTGTATTGCGGAAAATAAAATGACCCTACTGACAATCCTTTTTCGTTCATTCCGTCCACAAGATATGGAGAGCCGTAAAAATTCAGGCCGACAACTGCGTATTTAGATGTCCATTTCATTCCTGAAACATTTTTCTGTGGGGTCAGGCCAATGTATTTATATCCGCGCGGGACAACAATCACTTCTGACTGTAAATCCATCCCGAATTCCATTGTTCTGCCTCTGATGACAGCTCCGTCCTGAGATTGCAATGTAATTCCGGTACAAGCCATTGCGTTTGCGCCAGTGATAAGTAGTGCGGAGATTCCAATTCCAAGTTTTACAAAGAGATTCATTTGTTGATCCTTAATGTTAGTTGCGTGGCTTTGATTTGTACTATATATAGCAATCCCGTTTCGTTTCAAGTTCTGTTTGAAACAAACATTACAATTACAAACAAATCCTAACCAATTTCTATCTATGATTGAGCAATAAGGGGAGACAGACGAACCTGTCGCGTTCAGAATTTGTTTCTTTGCGAATTTCTGATATAATACATACAAAATATTAGTTTTTTCTTGAGTTTGTAAAAGATGGGAGCTTCGATAAGAGTTTTTACTGCGTTTATACAAAGGAACAATTTTGAAATGTTCACTATTTTAAAAATAAAAAAGCTGTTGTCCTCAGGATTACTTTTAACTTTATTTTACTGCATAATCTGCTGTGCCGATTCTGTCGATGTAAAGACGACAAATCTGGAAACATTAAAAGCTGAAATTGAAAAGAAAATAGAAGACTATAAACAAACCAGGGAAAAAATACACTCAAAGTTTCCTTCCCGTCTTTTAACAAAATTTGAGATGAAAGAAAGAATCTACGCCATGTTTGGCGATTTTTTCAGGGACCCTAAGAAATATAATAGTTTTTCTCGATCTCTTACAAAAGATCAGCACAAAGAATTTCGTTCTTTTCGCGAATTGTTCGGGAAGAAGATATTGTACAAGGCGTTCTCTGCCAGTGAAATAGTCCAGATGATGAAAATATTGAAGGCTGATTTTCCTGATGGGAAAAATATTTCCGCATTAACCCGCTTATATACAATGTTTACAGTTAAACCATCAGGCTCAGATATTAATAAATGTAAGGAATTGCAAAAAAAGCTGAACATCACTGAAGACTTTATCGATTATCTGAAATGCACAAGATTTCAGGACCTGTATCAATTTTACTATGCAATTATCAGGACAGAAAATTATCCTCTCCGCATGAAGAAAAGAGAGATCACTCGTTTATTAAATAAACTGTTGCAATCCAGTAAAAACGATGGAAATCGGGACGTTCAAAAGGAAATGGACTCTTATTATAGAAATTCTCTTAAAGTTTTTGGGGAAACTCCTCAGAGAAGAGCAATGGCTTTCAGGTATTATTACTGCTTAAAATTATTTTCTGATTCCGTGCAGGATCCTCAGAAAAGCAAGACGATTAAAAAAGTTCTACAGGAAAGCAAATTAATGCGTAAAGCGGTCCTTTCCCTATTGATTGCCGGGCCATGGTGCAATAGACACATGACTCACTACGTGAAAAAATATGACCAGAAGCTGGATTATAATAACTTTGATAAATATTGGCCCGTACTCCAGGAAATGAGTAAAACACTTATACAGGAAGTCTTTCGCCGAATGAAGAAGGAATATCTTGAAAAATGTCCTGTTGCAGTCAGAAAAGATTCAGAACTGGCAGGACAATGCTTTATCGAGTGTTTTTTCGGAATTTCCTTTGAGCCAAACAACTAGGAAAAAGAGATTACTGATATAATAATTTCAACAGGGTTTCAGGGCTAAAATAAGAAAGCTTTGATTACGGAATGCTTTATGAAGTCTCTAAAAATGGTCAAAGATCGTGAATAGAAAATCACTTGAAATAGTTATTTCAGGAGTTTTACTTCTTCTTATAATCTTTGTCTCTTTTACGTGTTGGTGGAGTTTCATTTTCTTGAAAAATATACCAAATAATGAAGAACACAATTTCTGTATTCAATATACGAAGAAATTAAACGCAATTATTACCAGTAAGAGTTCTCATGTTGAAAAAGAATATTCCGCCATATACAGGCATAAGTTTCATGCAGCGAAATGGAATTGGAAAAATAATACTTGTTGTTTATATATAGGTTGTGACCACGCATATAAGAATTTACATGAGGTAATCGAAGAAATTAAAAAAAATTGGGATTTTCTGCAAGACAAAAAAATAAAAGTTTCCCTGAATTTTTATTATAACGATATGAAGTCTAATAGCAGGGTTACTTTCTTTACAGATTCTTTTTCTATTGAATAAAAAACACTAAGCTCGGAAGCTTTTTACCTCCGAGCTTATAAATTATGGCAGCGGGATTTCGTTTTTCAGGCAGAATTCTTTATCTTCTGTTGAACTGATTGGCTTTTCGGGACTTGTTCCACTGGAGTCCGTAACAATTGCCTGAGGGACACAATGGGCTCCGGGCATGCCGAACAGCGCCGGATCATTGGTTTCACGCATCCAGCGGTCGAGTCTGCCGCGCAGGTCTTCAAGAACACTGGACATATCTTCATTATCGATCAGATTGTTGGTTTCGTTCGGGTCGAACACCATGTCGTAAAGTTCTTCCTTGCACAGAGCGCTGTTTTGCCAGCTATACTTCATCCATAACGTTTTTGAGTGTCCGTTGTCACAGTTCGGCATGACCGGGGTTTCACGTTTAAGCCAGCGACGACCGTATTTATAACGTTCGGTACGCACACAGCGCCATGGTTCGTAAGCGGCGTGATAATTCACTTCCGCGAAGACTTCATTGCGAACGCTTTCGGCTTTGCCGTCGATCAACGGCATGAAGGAAACTCCTTGAAGACGTTCCGGTGCTGGAATTCCGAGATATTCACAAATGGTCGGGAATACATCTACATGTGAAACCATGGAGTTAATAACTTTACCGCCGGAAAATCCTTTGGGGCCGCGCATCATCAGAAGAACGCCGATACCGGGATCATACATATTGCATTTTGCCCGCGGGAAAGCAATGCCGTGGTCAGTGGTAATGATCACCAGGGTATTGTCTGCCAGTCCGGTATCTTCAAGGGATTTAAGGATTTTTCCTACACCTTGGTCGTAGTTATTCGCGCTGGTATTGAAGTCTGCCATATCCTCGCGGGTTTCCGGGGTATCCGGCAGCCAGGCTGGAGCTTTCGTGTAATCTGGATTATCTTCCGGTGCATGTGGCGGAAATGCGCGATGGGTTTCATTTGTTCCGATGGAGATAAAAAATGGTTTATTATCAGCTCTTCGTGATTGGAAAAATTCATTAGCCGGAGCAGTCAGATCTTCAATGTTCTTGGATTTAAATGGGAGAATTTGATCATAACCAATATTTTCTACATTGTTTTCCGGAATGATATGCTGCATTCCCAGCAGAAATGATTCATATCCGGCCGATTTGAGCGTATGAGTAATATGCTTTGAGTAGTCCGGCATCTCAAAACCGCGGTGCGCTAAACCGTACATGCCGCAACTGTGGGCATATTCTCCTGTCAGCAATGCGGCGCGGCTGGGCGAACAGGTCGGGTTCGCGGTAAAGCATTGACGAAATACAATGCCTTCCTCCGCGAAACGCTGAAGATTTGGCGTTCGTGCGTTATGTCCGTAAGGAGAAATACAGCGTCCGGTATCATGCGAGTGCAGATAAACAATGTTTGGTGTTGAGGTCATTGTTATATTCCTGTGTTTTTTTTGAATTGACAATTATGGTAATTATAGCTATAGTTGTTTAAACAGTAAATGATATAAATGGCAAATGAATTGACAATTATGGCAAAAGAGCGAAAAGTCGAAGATTATTTCGTTTTAGAAAGCAACATGCATTGTCTGCTGCTCGACGGGAAACCGTATAACCATGTTTCCTGCGGCATCTTGACGGTAAAGCATACGCTTCCCCGATATGTTCAGGAGCATTCCTTGCCGTATATGACCTATAATACAGTTTTTGCAGGAAAAGGTCAGTTAGAATATTATGGAAAGCACTATGAATTGTCACCGGGATTTTCATTTATACGCTATGCCGGAGAAAGGTTTACGATTTGCCGAACTGCGGATTATGTTGAATTTGCCATTGCGTTACCAGCGGATTTTGGGGCGCTACTGAAAAAATATCACGCTCCCAAACCACTTTGTGCGTTATATCCATTGACTGCGGAAAATCTGGAGAAAAAGCGTTTTTTTTATGATGCGATCAGAAAAACCCATCAGCGGGAGGCGATGCTTTCTGCAACAGAAATGTTTCATTATATCGTCAGCGAACACTATGAGAACGATCTTCAGGAAGAGACCCCGGCAGAAGCGTTTACCGAAAAAGCGTCCAGGCTCCTTAGAAAACATTTATATTCAGTTAGTCCTACCGAAAAAGCTGCGGCAGAACTTGGGATGGGCTATGAATCGTTTCGAAAGAAATTCAAGGCATCCGCGGGAATATCTCCAGGACAATATGTGGTAAAACACAAGTTCAGCCAGAGTCTGACAATGTTGTTTAACGGACGCCGGATTGATGATATAGCTGAAGCTTTGGGATATGCGGAAACTCCGGTGTTTTCGCGGCAATTCAAGAAAATCTACGGCATGTCTCCGGCGCAATATCGCAGGGTTGCCGATCCATATGACGGATTTAAATAACCGTTATTTATCCGTCGTTTTGGTGTTTTGAACTCAGGATGTGTCGGATAAATAAGTAAATATCGCTTTTTGCTTGTGTTAGCGCAACAGGAAATATCTCACATAAAGGTATCCGCTGGAGATCAGCAAACTGATAAACATCATCGGAAAACCAAATTTGGTAAACTTCCAGAAAGACAAAGGATATTTATTTCTTCTGGCAATCTGCGCAATGACTACATTTGCGGAAGCACCAATCAAGGAACCGTTACCGCCCAGGCACGCACCTAGGGCCAAGGCCCAGACCAGCGGAGCCTCAATCTGCATTTTAATCAATTCTTCCGAACCTTCAAGTCCCATATTTTGGGCAAATACCGGAATGATGGAATTGATCAATGGAATCATTGCGATTACCAGGGGAATATTATCAACGATCGCAGAGAAAAACGCGCTGAACCACAACACAACAATTACTGTCAGCAAAAGGTTTCCCTGGGTTAGTTTCAGGATTCCCTGTCCGAGCAGTTCGAATACGCCATTGACTTCAAGAGCTCCGATCAGCATAAACAGTCCGGCAAAAAACAATATTGTTCCCCATTCAACCTTCTCCAGGACGTGATGAACTTCCTTCCCGCATACCAGCGTCATAATCAACCCACCGCACAAAGCAATAATCCCCGGTTCAACTTGCAACGCATGGCTGGAAAAGAAACCAACAAGAACCAGAGAGAAGACCACAATGGCGCGTTTGAGATTTCGAGGATCGATAATGGCTTTTTCCGGTTTCGTTTTTGCAATTCTTACAAGTGCGGATTCAGAGCTTTTCATCTGTTTTTTCATCAGGAAAAAAACGATAGGAATTGATATAATCATAATGATCAGCACCGGCGGGCCAAGATTGATGATAAAAGAATTAAAGCTGTATCCGCAGCGGGAACCGATAAGAATGTTCGGAGGATCTCCTACAAGAGTTGCCGTTCCGCCAATATTTGAAAATATCGCTTCCAGCGCGAGAATCGGCAACGCCGGAATTTCGAGAATCTGAGCAATCAGAATCGTAATCGGGGCAATCAGAATCACAGTTGTCACATTGTCGAGAAATGCGGAAAGAATTGCAGTCACGATCAGGAATGCCACCAGAATCACCATGGCATTTCCCTTTGCCTTGCGGGCAATTTTAACGGCGATCCATTCAAACACCCCGGTCGTAGCCAGGATATCTACAATCATCATCATACCGATCAGCAGAGCAATCACATTAAGGTCAACCTTGTTGAGTAATTCTTCAAAAGGAGCGGCATGGAAAAAGATCACGGCGGCGGCGCCGAATAGAGCCGCGATCGTTTTGTCTATCTTTTCGGTTGCAATAAAAAAATAAGTTATAAAAAAGATGATAACTACCGGAATCATATGATGTGCAGTTTCCATATTATCAGCCTCCTTATATGTTAATGATCCGTTCCAGAACCAGCGGCTGATCAATAACTCCCTGAAGCAGACCGTTCTTGACGATATAAATTTTCGGATATTTTTTCACGGTTAGGGCAAATACTATTTCCATCAGTGTTCCATCGGGCGGCATGGAGCAGAAATCGGTATTCATCAGGTCAGAGACTTTGGCATTTGACTCTTCAGAAAAATATTTTTCAAAAGGATCGAAGTCACTGATAAATGATACACTTTTGAGTTTGGTGAAGAATTCGGGGATACCAAGTTGAAACAGTTGGATCGTAGACACCTCGCCAACCAGTTTGCTGTCTTGAACCACAGGGGAAGCGACAACTCCGGCATTCGCCATCAGTCTGGTTGCTTCTTTCAGGGGCATTTCCGTATTCAGGACAAGTTGCGGAACCCGCATGATGTCAGTCGCGGTAATTGAAATGTCCAGATCGGCATTAGATTGTGCAACCAGGTCGATCACTTCGTGTCCGTTTTCCGCATCTCTGATTTTTTTCGCAACATCCGGTTTTGACAGGATTTTAGCAATCAACGACATTGCCTTCAAAGCCATAGTCGGTTTTTTTTCCGGAACGATTATCATACAGGCCACATCTATTGGCGCTTTGTCTAAAGAACCGTAGTCCAGCGGTTCGGCAAGCAAAGCCAGACAAATTCCGATACTGTTCATTTCGGGAAAGCGAGCATGCGGGAATGCAAAGCCTCCGCCAATACCGGTAGGAGATTGTTCTTCACGTTTATTGATGGCGGATAAAATGGCCTCATAATCCAGAGAGGCCTCTCTGGCAGCCTCACTTTGAACAATGCTTCTGCACATGATTTCAAACAGTGCTTCCTTGCTTTCGGGCTTGACCCGGAGCAGAATCGACTCGGCCGTCAGGTATTTATCCAGTTTCATTGCTTCACCCTCGAATTGATAAGATATTTATTCTTCAGAAGAAAACGAAAAGGCGATAATTTCACTGGCATCCAGCTGTCCTACAATCCGGTTGTTTTCATCTACAACGGGAAGTTCCAGCAGGTTTGCGCGCAGCAGTGTCAGGACCGCCTTGTTCAGCGGCATATCTTCGCTGATTTTCGCAGGATCTTTCGACATCAGTTCCGAAGCAATGGTAGCTTGCATGACCGGAACGTTTCTGACCTTAAGGCTGGTTCCTTCCGCCATTGCCGTCATGGGGAAGATATTTTGCAGCATTTCTTTAATGCGGATGACGCCGACCAGCCGATTTTCACTATCGACGACATAGATATTTCTGCAATGCTTCTCTGAGATTCCGGATTTCAAAACGATAGATATTTCTTCGTTTTCATTGATACATACCGGGAATTCGGTATGAAGGTGGCGCACGTCACTCACCCTGATTGCAGACAGTCTGCTTTCTTTAAGCATGTTAATTACCCGCAATTAAAATGTTTTACTGCTAATTAAACCACATAAATTCTCCCCGTAACGCGGGAGACGGCTTACAGCTTTACCATGAATCAGTAAAAAAAAGCGACAAATTCAGGTTCAAATTAAAAGGATAATTATTTTAATGGAGCAGGCTGAAAACACCCGGCGTTAAAATCTGCCGGAAGCCCTTTCCTAAAATGATAGTACATTTTGAATTGAATAATGTCAAAAGCGATCAATAAAATTCAGAGGAGTTTGTATCAAAAAAAATTTTTCCTTGTGTCCGGAGCCATGCTGTCGATTGTGCCTGAAGTCAGGGGAGTCCCAATGGGAACTCGATAACGCATATGGCGATAAAAAAGTGCAGGGCCTGGCGTTTCTGACGTGAACGAAACCAGACCCTGCTGGGGGAGGAAATTCTTAGCCACCCGATAAAATGCAGGGCCTGTCTGCGGGCTCGGGTGCAAACAGGTCCTGCGGGGGGAGGGTATTAAATTATTATTTATTTCCCATTCATGAGAAAATACCTGACATAAAGATATCCGGTAGATAATAACAGACTTATTATCATCATTGGCAATCCAAATTTGGTGAACTGCCAGAACGATAAATTATATTTATTTCGTCTGGCAATCTGCGAAATCACCACATTGGCGGATGCCCCGATCAATGAGCCGTTACCACCCAGGCATGCGCCCAGGGCCAGTGCCCATACCAGCGGAGCCTCAATTTGGGTTTTAATCAGTTCTTCGGAACCTTCAAGTCCCATATTTTTAGCAAATACCGGAATGATGGAATTGATCAGCGGAATCATAGCGATAACCAGCGGAATATTATCAACAATGGCCGAGAAGAACGCGCTGAACCAGAGAACGACCACTACAGTTAGCAGCAGATTTCCCTGAGTAAGTTTTAAAATGTACTGTCCGAGGAGCTCAAATACACCGTTGGCTTCGAGTGCTCCAATCAGCATGAACAGTCCGGCAAAGAACATAATGGTGCCCCATTCAACCTTCTCGAGAACGTGGTGGACCTGCTTGCCGCAGACCAGCGTCATGACTAATCCGCCGCACAGAGCAACGATACCAGGTTCGACATCAAAAGAATGACTGGTGAAGAAACCGATCAGCACCAGACAGAAAACAACGATAGCACGTTTCAGGTTTTTTGGATCAATAATTGCCTTTTCCGGCTTTGTCTTGGCAATACGGCCAAGTGCAGATTCGGAACTTTTCATATGTTTTTTCATCAGGAAAAAGACAATAACGATCGAAACCGCCATGATGATCAATACAGCAGGAGCCAGATTGACAATAAAGGCATTAAAGCTAAAACCACAGCGGGAACCAATCAGGATATTCGGGGGGTCACCCACCAGAGTGGCGGTACCACCGATATTTGAGAATATTGCTTCCAGAACCAGGATTGGTACGGCTGGAATTTCCAGTATCTGGGCAATAAGGATAGTAATCGGAGCGATAAGGATTACAGTTGTCACGTTATCAAGAAAGGCGGAAAGTATTGCTGTCACAATCAGGAACGCAACAAGAATAACCATTGCATTTCCCTTCGCCAGACGGGCGATTTTAACCGCAATCCATTCAAATACCCCGGTTGTAGCCAGGATATCCACGATCATCATCATGCCTATCAGCAGTGCAAGTACGTTCAGGTCGACCTTATCAAGGAGTACCTCGAAAGGAGCGGTATGGCAAAAGACCGCGGCCGCAGCGCCAAGCAGAGCGGCGATCGTCTTATCAATTTTTTCGGTTGCTATAAAGAAATAAGTTATCAGAAAGATAACAATTATCGGAATCATATGATGTGTTGCTTCCATGTTACCAGCCTCCTTAGATATTGATGATTCGTTCAAGAACCAGCGGCTGGTCGATAACACCTTGAAGCAGGTCGTTCTTGACGATGTAAATTTTGGGGTATTTGTTGACAGTCAGGGCAAACACGATTTCCATCAGTGTTCCGTCCGGCGGCATAACACAAAAGTCTTTGTTCATGAGATCGGAAACTTTGGAATGGGCCTCTTCGAAGAAATATTTTTCAAAAGGATCAAAGTCACTGATAAACGATACGCTCTTGAGCTTGGTAAAGAATTCCGGAATTCCGAGCTGGAACAGCTGAGTCGTGGAAACTTCGCCAACCAGTTTATTGTCATAAATGACCGGAGATGCGGTTATACCGGCGTTCGCCATCAGTCTGGTGGCTTCTTTCAGCGGCATTTCTGCGTTCAGTACCAGTTGCGGAGCTCGCATGATATCGGCGGCAGTAATCGAAATATCCAGATCAGCATCGGAATCAGCAATCAAATTAATGACTTCATTTCCGTTTTCGGAATTTCTGATTTTTTCCGCAAATTCAGGATTTGACAGCATTTTCGCAATCTGCGACATTGCTTTGAGGGCCATGGTCGGCTTCTGTTCCGGTACGATTACCATACAGGCCATATCGACATGAACCTTGTCAAAAGACTCGTAATCCAGTGGGTGATCCAGCAGCGCGAGACAGATTCCGATACTGTTCATATCAGCAAACCGCGCATGCGGGAACGCAAAACCACCGCCGATGCCGGTAGAGGATTGCTCCTCACGGCTTTTAATGGCACTAAGAATCGCTGAATGATCCAGCCCGGCTTCTTTTGCTGCCCGGCTTTTGGCGATGCTTTCGCACATCATCTCAAACAGCGCTTCTTTGCTTTCTGGTCTGACTCTGAGCAGAATTGACTCGGAAGTCAGGTATTTATCAAGTTTCATTTTTTTTACCTCTCGATAATAAGATATTTATTCTTCGGAGGAAAGAGAAAATGCAATGATCTCGCTGGCGTCCAGTTGGCCTATGATCCGCCCGTTGTCATCTACAACGGGGAGTTCCAGCAGGTTTTCGCGCAGCAGGGTCAATACTGTCTTGTTCAGCGGGGTGTTTTCGCTGACGCTTGCAGGTTCTTTGGACATCAGTTCCGAAGCAACGGTGGCTCCTATGACAGGAACATTTCTGACGTTAAGATTGGATCCTTCCGACATTGCTGTGAGGGGAAAGATATTTTGCAGCATCTCTTTCATCCTGATGACACCAACAAGCTGGTTGTCATCGTTGACGACATATATATTTCTACAGTGTTTTTCTGAAATTCCAGATTTCAGTACTACAGATATTTCTTCTTTTTCATTAATGCATACCGGAAATTCGGTATGTAGATGGCGTACGTCATTCACCGTGTACGCGGATAGTTTGCTTTCCTTAAGCATGGTTATTACCCTCGATTATAATTGTTTACCGCATTGAAGACTCGTTGGACTCAACAAAATCTTCGCAACGTCAAATAATCAGGATAATCGTTTTGAGTTGGTATGATATTCGATTGAATCTCTCGGCAAAAGGAGTTTGCCAAGGGACAATCCGAGGTAGTATATTATTTGTATTCGCATGGAATAATGCGAGAAAATGGCAATGAAGTAGAACCAGGCTGCGCAGAAAATGATTTCTGCCGGTCTTGAGGTTTTCTTCTTCCTCTTCTTCTTCCTCAACTTCAGTGGTTTCTTCGACTCGGCAGTCCTGTGAAAAATGTTTTCTTCCACGAACCGACTGGGTCCGTTCTCCGATCGGAAACGGACGCGGAGAATCCACTTCACCAAAAGCCAGGGCTTCATAGTCCAGAACTTCCGTAAAGAGAAAGCTGAAGATAAATGTTAAAAATATTATATTTGAATATCTCATTATCACATTTTCTGCCATTTCTTTAAATGAGGTATGATAATAATTTATGATTGAAATTTGTCAAGAGGGTAATCTGAAAATATTGCAAATAATCCCGTATAATTGAATATTTCGCACAATAATGTCATGTATTCCCACAAAATTATTTGCAACGGAGCGGCAAAATGGAGCTTCATAAATCACGGTTTTCCGGTTGCAGTTTGCTGCCGGTGAGTTTATATTATCGCCTTAAAGATATTGAAAATAATCAGGGAATCAGAATGCCGGACTATCCGATATTAAGCAGTCGCCAGAATCCGCGAATCAAGCAGGCGGTAAAATTGCGAAACCGTCATGACCGTGACAAAACCGGTCTGACTATTCTTGAAGGTTATCGCGAATTGTCGCGTTCGTCGGAATACGGTATGAAGCTGCACGAATGCTATTTCTGTCCGAAAATGTTTCTAGGTTCCAATGAATTTAAATTGCTGGAACAGTTGTCCTCTGAAGGCGTAAAGGTTTTTGAAGTACCGGAGCATATTCTCACGCAGCTGGCTTATCGTGATCGGCCAGAAGGACTGATCGCCACTGCGGAAATGAAACGTCATACTCTGGATGATATCCCATTGATGGAAAATGGACTTTACCTTGTTGCCGAAGCGATTGAAAAGCCCGGAAATCTGGGATCAATGCTGCGTTCTGCCGATGCCGCTGGAATTGATGGCCTGATTATCTGTGATCGTTCGACCGATATTTACAATCCGAATGTAATTCGCGCCAGCACCGGAGCGCTGTTTTCCGTTCCTCTTGCCGAAACCGATTCGGAGTCGGCTATGGCTTGGTTGCGGAAGAATAATATTAAAACTCTTGCGGCAACTCCACATACCGACAAAATTTATACCGATGTGGATATGACCGGCCCGGTCGCAATCGTGGTCGGAACCGAGCAGGTCGGGCTCAGTGATTACTGGATGGACAGTGCCGATTTGAAGGTGGTAATTCCGATGTTGGGAAAAATCGATTCGCTGAATGTTGCGACCGCGACCACGATTCTGCTGTATGAAGCCGCCAGACAACGCGGCTGGAAAACTTCACAAATGGAGATTCAGGCAAAATGAGCGAACGCAGTCCTTTGAATATTGCCTTGATCCGCAGGAGTTATGACCCGGAAGGCGGTGGCGCGGAAAAAGTTATGTGCCGATTCGTCGACGAATTTCTCCGGCGTGGACACAAGATCACATTTTATGGAGAAAAGTTTAATGCCATTCCTACTGACCGCTTCCAGTTTGTTCAGGTTCCCAGAAAAAAACTTTGTACCAGCGGTTCAGCCAGCTTTCATAAGCAGGTTCAAAAAATACTGGCAACGCAGCGGAAGAATCACGATGTTGTTTATTCCCTGTGCCGGACTTACCCTGTGGATGTATTCAGGGTTACCGAACAGATTCATGCAGAATGGCTTCCACGGGCCTATTCCCCGCTGGCATTTCTGAATCCAAGGCATATCGGGTTGCTGAAGCTTGAAAAAAAATGCTTTAAACCGAGTCATGTCCAGCATGTGATAACAAATTCAAGTTTGGTCAGAAACCAGGTAATTTCCCGTTTTCATTTTCCAGAGAACCGTATTTCCGTTGTTCCGAATGGTGTGGACCCTGAAATCTTTCATCCGATTGAAGCCGAAGAAAAAAAGCGACTCAGGCAGGAACTTAATCTTGATAAAAATAAAATGATTCTCCTGTATGTAGCGGCCAATTTCAAAACCAAGAAACTGGACTGGGCAATTGAAGCCCTTGGAGCAGTGAATTTTGAACACAAAGAAAACATGGTTCTGGTGGTTACTGGCGGGGATTCCCCGATGCCTTACCTGAAAAAAATTTCCGAGGCTGGAATCAATGTGAAGTTTACTGGAAAAGTTTCTGACATGGCTTCATACTACCGTGCTGCGGACCTGTTGTATTTTCCCAGCCCGTACGAACCGTTTGCCAATGTCTGCCTGGAAGCCGCCGCCTGCGGTTTGCCGGTACTGACAACCGCACAGAACGGATCGTCTGAAATTATTCAGCACGGCAAGTCCGGATATGTGGTTAGCGACTATAAATCCGCCATGGAAATTCGCCATGATATCGTGGACTTTTTCGACCGGGCTAAACATCATCGCCAGGAAATGTCTGAAAACATCTATAAACGTTCACTTGCTTACACCTGGGAAAACCATGCTGATATGCTCGAAGAATTGTTTTACAATATTAGGGCCTCAAAAAATCAATGAAATTCGACATAAAACCGAAAGATCACGGCAAGATGCTGATAAATGCCGAATTTGAGGAACTCCTCGATTACAACGGTATCTCCTCCGCTGATGATTTGTGGAGCATCCAGAGCGACTCCGTTAAAAACATCCTCAAGGAACGCGGCACCGGACGTTGTATGCTTAGTTCTCCGGCTGGACGTGAGGTTGAAACCTATATCAAGCGTTATCAACCGATTCCGCTGCGTGAAGTGATCAAGAATATGATGGGGTTTAAGCCCTTCCATTTCGACGGCATTCACGAATGGAACGCGATCATCGCATTTCATGAGCTTGAACTCAATACCATGCAGCCAATTGCTGCCGCGCGGTTTCGCGATGGCAGATCATGCAACCTGACTTTGGGAATTCGTGATTATACTCGTGGACTTGAGTTTTTCAGGGAACTGGATGATTATCCGGAACGTAAAAAACAGTTAATTTGCAACATTGCCGAAATGATCGGGCGTATGCACCGCAACGGCATGGCGCATCAGGACATGTACCTGGTCCATCTGTTTATCAAAGAGAAAGAAGACGACGCGGTATATCTGATTGACCTCCAGCGTATGATCATGCAGCGTAAATTAAGCCGGCGCTGGCGCGTTAAAGATTTGGGACAACTCCTCTTCTCCGCCTGGGATTTTCTTAACGCGGCCGAACGGAAATTGTTCATGGATACCTACACCAAACACGCCGGACTTACCAACCCGGATGCCATATTCAGCGCGGCGCTTCGCAAAGCCGAACGCATCCGCCAGCATGATCAACGCCGCCGCGAACGCCTCAACCTCGGCGCGGATTAATCCGATCCGTACGACGGATGGCGTTAGTGCTGCTTCAAACTCCTGTCGCTAAAGCTCCTTGCGGAAGCAGAAAATAAAAAAGCCGCATAGCGGTAATATGTCACCGGACACTGTCCGGGCGAGATTTAATGACGAGCGCATAAAGCAATTTTGCTGATATCGCATGGATTTATGGATATCTACAAAAGTCACGAATAACTTCAGATAAACGTATTTGAACTTTTGGGCATTATTAAGAGTCTTGTGAAATCATCGGATTTTGGTAGGGCGCGCTCTCCGTAGCGCGCCGTTTCCCGGAATTTTGTGCTCCGACACAAAATAGCGGACGGTTACGGAGAACCGTCCCTACCAGATAAACTGCATTTTTCACGAGTCTTTTGAGCATTATTGAAAAGGAGGAATTAAAAGGGACATATCCCTTTTCCTGAACTCTGAACTCTTAATTTCCTTCAAAATGTATCCATGTACTGACCCCGAGTTACGCAAAATGTATCAATGTACAGCTCTGACCCCGAGTTCCCCCAAAATGTATCAATGTACAGCTCTGACCCCGAGTTCCCGACCCCGAGTTCCCGACCCCGAGTTGCCCTGACCCCGAGTTGCCTATAAAAGAAAAAATCCAGACAGCAAGAATGTTTTCAATTGTATTTGTAGAAAAATGCATAAGAACTAATAGGCTCGGATAAATCAAAGCAAATAATAGAGTTGCTATCTCCGAGCACAAAAAGTAAGTCTACCGTAACATATATACATGGCTGTCCCCGAGTTCCTAAATTAAACTCCAAAATACGTGTTACGTTTATCAGGATATAAATTATGTTCTGGATCAAGCCACACAACAAAAAAAGTCGATCCTATAATAAACCCATGAACTCGTCCGTATTTGCTTTGTGTAATATTAAATTGATATGGATTTCCGGCAATATCAGGAGGAACATGGTCTGGAAATCCATTTTCGGTAACGTCTTTCCAGATAATTGGGTGAAACCGATACGCCCTTGCTCCACTAGCTACAAGGTGAGACATTTCTTTATCGGATAAAATTTTCATTTTATCTAATACTTTATGAAAATACTCATATTCTTTTTCCAATGTGGAAAATTTTGAATGACCGTTGTCAAAGTACTTAAATGAAAAGTTTACTTTAGTTTGATGACTAGGAGGAGAAAGTTTTATCTTGCTAGTAGAAGTGGGCTGAGATACCCTTATTCCCTTTGCTTTTACCCCGCGTTTTTTTCCCATAACAATCTAAATTATGCAAGATTTGAATAGTATTCTTTCATATCTTTTTCTGAAATAAAATTTGAGCTATTTTCATCAAGGGGAAGTTTTCCACGTGCATTTTTCCATGGATCTTCTCTATGAGTCATTTCCTCTAGCTGATAAGCAGAATATCCTCCCAAGACATCTAAGACATCATGGATATGTTCTTTTACACCTTCTGCCAGTTTTACGGAATTATCACTATGTACAATTGGATTAAAACCATATTTCTTGAATTCATGATAAACATCCGGAATAACCGGACCATGAACCCAAGCTTGAAATCTTTTGTTAAATAATTTCTTATTATAAAGAGCAACGTACCAAGCTTGACAATAATATAATAATTTTTGTAGTTTCAGATGAGTAATAGGATCTCCATGCTCTGTGCAAAAACTAACTATATATTTAGCAATATCCTTGCAATCTAATTTCAGTGATCCAATCATTTCTCTACCCTCTTCTCATAATTAACAGCTAAAAGTTATTAACCAAGCCATTGTTAATAACTTTAATTGTGCGGCCAAGAATTTCAAGTAATACATTTGACTATTTTAATAAAAATTGGTTAAATGTATTACACTTCTAATTAAATAAATTATCGTCAACTAATGATATTTCTTTAATCTTATAACTGTTGAAAATGAAAAACTTCCGTGTGTCTAGTTCCTCGTTCTCTCCAAAAATCAGAAATCAAATACATTATCACCATTCTACACGTATTGCTCATTCCACTTTCCCTCGTTGCAAAAGATGGTTCACTGGATTATAGTAATAAATATAATTGAATGCTTGGCATTCAGGTTTTCAGAGTAGCTTGTGCTGTCCCAGCGCAAATAGCAATTTTGCTGTTATCGTGTGGATTTTCGTATGACCTTGGAAGTCATGAATGACATTAGAAAAATGTATTTAGTCGTTTGTGTTTGAAAGAAATCCGTGTCTACGGCGTTTGCGAGTGGTCGTGCTTTATGCGCTCGGAGATCGCATGCTACTTGGGAAAAACTAAAATTCGGAGAGTTTTATTCAGATAGATTAAAAATTACAATCATAGTTTTCACGTGATTATTGCGTGAATTTATTTTCGTTCGTGTGTCAAGAAACCGCCAAATATTATTCCAAAACACGAACAGGAAAACAGTGCCCTTGTGTATACTTGGGCGGTGTTTGCTTGTTGTTTTGGAAAGGCCTTGGCGGGCCTCTTGACGCGGCAAGTACAACGCCGCCCTTTTTCGTTTTTAGGGCGGCAACTCACAAAGGGGGTTGTCATGGCAATCAGGGAAATCGTAGTACGTGACGGAGAAGTAACGGTAAAGGCATTTGGAACTCTAACGACACAGGACCTGGATATCGCCCAGGGGTATATTTATATCAATTACGAAACGATCAAAAAACTCCAGCGTCAGATTTTCGATTTTACCGAGGTAGAGGAATGCAATCTCAATTCATCGCAGATTTTTAATCTTGCCGCACTCGACAACTCGGCGATTCTGACCAATCCCGAAATTGAATTCATCAAAATCGCACCACTGCCGCAAATATACGAAATGTGTTGCGAATGGCACCAGAATATAATCGTCTGCGCCAAAACCAGAATATTGCGGCATTAACAGGAACACAAGTCCGTTGCTTGCGATCTCCGAGCGCATAAAGCAATTTTGCTGATATCATGTGGATTTTAGTACAGCCTCAAAAGTCCTAGCGCGGCAAAGCCGCAATCAAAGAGACTTTCGGTTTCAGGCTTTAGGCTTCAGGAAATGCTATTCTCGGGTAGGGACGGTTCTCCGTAACCGTCAGCTATTTTGTGCCGGAGCACAAAATCCCGGGAGACAGTGCGCTGCGGAGAGCGTTCCTTACCAAAATTCGATCATTTCGGGGCCGTTTATTCATCAGCGGTAAAAGAAAACAACTTGCACGCTTTCAGGCAAGTAGACAAATTATCGGGCAAGTAGCCAATTTCAGCAAAAAAGCAATGCTTTATAAAGATGATTTTCTTAAAAACCGTCATTTTTGCTCTGCTTTGTTTTTGTTAATTATAGGCAAGTGTGCAGATATTTGCCTGTTTTCATGGCCGTAACAACTGGAGTTATTCGGCTTGGACGTTTATCTTTAATCATTGTTACAAACAAATGGCGACAGAATATATCTGCCGGTAATTAATTTTTTCCCGCTTCCGTAGCGCGTAGCGCGAAGTTTGAAGCGGTACAAACGCAATCCGTCGTACGGATAGGAAACACGTAAAATGAAAAACTCTTTATTTGATCTCGAAGGCAAAGTAATCGCGGTAACTGGTGCAGCCGGAGTACTTGCCGGTGGAACTGCAAAGTATCTGCTCGAACAGGGCGCGACTCTGGTTATGCTTGACCTCTTCCAGGAAAAAGTCGACCAGGTTGTGGCTGACTGCAAAGCTAATATTTCTGAAAAAGTTTCCGGCTATGCCTGCAACGTTCTCGACCAGGCCGCTCTTGATGGCGTTTACGAAAAAATCATGGCTGAACATGGCAGAGTAGACGTACTGATCAATGGCGCAGGCGGTAATATGCCCGGCGCGACCATCGGTCCGGACCAGACGATTTTTGACCTCAACCTCGACGACTACGACAAAGTTCTGGCACTGAACCTTAAGGGTACCGTAATGCCGACCATCACGTTCGCCAAAGCTATGGCAAAACAGAAAAGCGGTTGCATCGTCAACTTCTCTTCCATGTCTGCCGGACAGGCCCTGACTCGCGTTCTCGGTTACTCAAACGCCAAGGGTGCTATCGACAACTTTACCCGCTGGATGTCAGTTGAACTGGCCCAGAAATTCGGCGGCGACATTCGCGTTAACGCCATTGCGCCTGGATTCTTCGTAAGTAACCAGAACCGTGCTCTGCTGCTCAATGAAGACGGTACTTTCACTGAACGTGGTAACCAGGTAATCAACAAGACTCCGATGGGACGTTTCGGCGAGCAGGATGAAGTATACGGCTGCATTCACTACTTGATCAGTGAAGCCGCTAAATTCGTTACCGGTACAGTAATCCCGGTCGACGGCGGATTCTCAGCCTTCTGCGGCGTGTAATGCATTTTGGCTGGCGCCGACCAGCGTTCCGCCGCTGGACCACGTCCGGCAAGGTGCCGGTGCCAGTTAATTGCGTTAATTTGGTCAAAACAAGTTTTGCCTCAAATTAACGCAATGGAGCGTCATTAAAGAAATTTGAATTTATAAATCGCGTAGCGATTTTGCGGCACATTATTCGCCACCGCGGGTTCCGCGGACGCGATCCAACGGCGGGTCGTTGGTCGGCGAAGCCGAAATAAACATAACCTATACTTATCACCAGGGAGGATAAGGCAGTGAAAAAGAACTTGTTAATAGCACAGTCCGGCGGACCTTCGCCGGTAATAAACAGTTCTCTCCGCGGGGTTGTAGAAGCGGCGAAATGCTTTCCGGACAAGATCGGCAAGATCTATGGCGGATGGCATGGAATTGAGGGCATACTGAAAGAAGAACTGCTGGACCTGACGGTTCAGTCGGATGATGAAATCGCTTTGCTGCGGAACACTCCCGCAGCCGGAGCGATCGGTACCTGCCGCTATAAAGTCAAGTCGCACCAGAAGGAAGACTTTGACCGGATCGTTGAGGTGCTCAAGGCACATGACATCGGTTATTTCCTCTATAACGGCGGCAACGACTCCATGGACACTGCAAACAAGGTTGCAAAACTTGCTCAGGAACGCGGTCTTGACGTGATTGGCATCGGCGTTCCGAAAACCATCGACAACGATGTCGGCGACAGTGAGTTCAAGCTGATCGACCATACTCCCGGATTTGGTTCTGTGGCCCGCTACTGGAGCCATATCGTACAGAATACCGAAGAAGAAAATCGTGGCTCGTGCCCGGCGGACCCGGTAATCGTGCTTCAGGCAATGGGACGCAAGATCGGATTTATCCCGGCGGCGGCAAGGCTGGCGGACCCGAAACGTGAAATGCCGCTGCTGATTTTCCTGTACGAAGCCGGTCTGACCATGGAAGAGATGGCGGACAAGATCAATGATACGGTGAAAGAACGCGGACGTGCCATTGTGGTCCTTAGTGAGGGTTGCGATGTGGGCGATCTCGGTTTTACCAAGGATAAATTTGGTCATGCGCAGTTTGGCGCGAGCCAGACAACCGTACAGCAGGCCATGGTAAACTATTTGAATAAACACGGCATCAAGGCATCGGGCAATGCCAGAGGGCAAACCTTCGGCACCGACCAGCGCAGTACCGCTATTTACGCTTCAACCGTAGATCTCGACGAAGCATATCGTGTGGGACAGAAAGCCGTGGAACTGGCAGTGACCGGCGAAGGCGGTTATATGTCCACAATTCTGCGTGACCCCGGCATAATCTATCAGGTGCGCTACGACAAGGCTCCGCTGGAGCTGGTGGCAAACTCTGAACGGTTCTTCCCGAAGAACTGGATTACCGACAGCAAGAGCGACGTGACCGATGAATTTGTTGCCTATTGTCGTCCGCTGATCGGCGAAGACTGGGCATCCGTGCCGATGATCAACGGCCGTCAGCGCTTTACCCGCTTTGAACCGGTATTCGCCGAAAAGAAGTTAACCGATTACGTTCCTGAAGATTACAGATAAACCCAGGAGGATTAAAATATGGATTATGTGGCACAACTGAAAAATATGCCGAAAAAATTTGATTTCTTTATCGGGCTGGACAGCGATGGCTGCGTGTTCGACACCATGGAAGTGAAGCAGAAAGAGTGCTTTTGTCCGGCAATAATCAAACATATGGGCGTACAGTCCGTCAGCAAAATCGGACGTGAGACCTGGGAATTTGTGAATCTTTACAGCAAGACTCGCGGCTGCAATCGTTTCCTGGCGGTACAGCGTTTTCTTCAGCTGATGAAGGAACGCCCTGAAGTTGCCCGTCGCGGCGTGACTATTTCGGATTATACTGAGCTGGATGCCTGGATCAAGCGTGAATCCAAGCTGGGAAATCCTGCGCTGGAAGCCGAAGTGAAAAAGACCGGCAACCCGGAACTGACGAAGCTGCTGGCATGGAGTACCGAAGTAAACGATCGTATTGCCGACATGGTTTATGGTATTTCTCCGTTTCCTTATGTGAAGGAATTTCTGGAGCAGGCTCAAAGCAAAGCCGACTGCATTGTGGTTTCACAGACTCCGCTCGAAGCACTGGTGCGCGAATGGGAAGAAAATAAGATCGACTCATATATTGAACTGATTGCCGGACAGGAACACGGCACCAAGAGCGAGCATATCCAGTTCGCGACCGAAGGCAAGGGCTACGACAGCGACAAAATCCTCATGGTCGGTGATGCCCCCGGAGACTACAAAGCGGCAAAAAACAATAACGCGTTGTACTTCCCGATTGTTCCGGGTGATGAAGAAAATTCATGGAAAGAACTGGCGTCGGAAGGCCTCGAACGTTTCCTGAACGGAACATTTGTCGGAGAATATCAGCAGAAACTGCTTGATGAATTCGACAAGGCTCTGCCGGAAAATCCTCCATGGGTCGGTTAAGCCGCTCCAGGCTTCGCCGTTGCGGAAAAAATACTATTGACACAGAGTGTATTATATAAAGGATATAGGTTATTCAGGGTATAGCAGGTAGATAAAGGAATTAAGTATTAAAAAATGCAACGCGTTTTTTTTACTTAAAACTTAAAACTTAATTGTTAAAAATATACAGGGGAAAAGAAACAATGAGTAAAGCAGATATTGGATTGATCGGACTCGCGGTAATGGGCGAAAATCTTGTTCTCAACATGGAGAGCAAGGGGTTCACCGTGGCTGTTTTCAACCGTACCGTGGAAAAAGTCGATAACTTCGTCAACGGCCGTGGTGCCGGAAAGAATTTCATCGGCTGCCACAGCATTGAAGAACTCTGCGCGAACCTTGAACGTCCGCGTAAAGTGATGATGCTGGTTAAGGCGGGCAAGCCGGTTGACGCGATTATCGAACAGGTCATCCCTTATCTTGAGCCGGGCGATATTGTGATCGACGGCGGCAACAGTCATTTCCCCGATACCATACGACGTACCGCTTACCTGAAAGAAAAGGGTTTGCGCTACATCGGCACCGGCGTTTCCGGCGGAGAAGAAGGCGCGCTGAAAGGTCCTTCCATGATGCCGGGCGGACATCCCGAAGCCTGGGAATACGTCAAACCGATCTTCCAGTCGATTGCCGCTCATGTCGGCGACGAGCCCTGCTGCGAATGGGTCGGCAACGATGGTGCCGGACACTATGTGAAGATGGTCCACAACGGTATTGAGTACGGCGATATGCAGATGATCTGCGAAGCCTACAACCTGATGAAATCCGTGCTGGGATTGTCCAATGATGAAATGCATGAAATATTTACGGAATGGAACGAAGGCGAACTCGACAGCTATCTGATTGAGATTACCCGTGACATTCTGAAGGAAATCGACCCGGAAACCGGCAAACACGTTGTAGATATCGTGCTTGATACTGCCGGACAGAAGGGAACCGGTAAATGGACCAGCCAGAGTGCTCTTGACCTCGGCGCGGTATCTCCGACCATTGCGGAAGCGGTATTTGCCCGCTGTGTATCCGCCATCAAGGAAGAACGCGTTGCCGCCAGCAAGGTGTTGAATGGCCCCGGCGCTGAATTTACCGGCGACAAGAAAGAATTTGTTGAAGACATTCGCAAGGCGCTTTACGCGTCCAAGATTTGTTCGTATGCCCAGGGCTATCAGCTGATGCGCATGGCTGCTCAGGAATACGGATGGGAACTGAACTTTGGAGAAATCGCTCTGATGTGGCGCGGCGGCTGCATTATCCGTGCGAAGTTCCTTGGCGATATTAAGCAGGCTTTCGAAAAGAATCCCGGCCTGTCAAATCTGCTGCTGGATGACTTCTTTAAACAGGTGATCGACGACTGCCAGGCATCCTGGCGTAAAGTTGTAGCCACCGCCGCATATTCAGGGGTGCCGGTTCCGGCCTTTTCGAGCGCCCTGACTTATTATGATTCATACCGTTCCGCGGTACTGCCGGCAAATATGCTGCAGTGCCAGCGCGACTACTTCGGCGCCCATACGTATGAGCGTAACGACCGCGAACGCGGCACGTTCTTTCATACCGACTGGTGCCGTCTTGGCGGGAACACGACGTCCAGTACATACGACGCCTAGCGTATGACATCATAATAATTAATTTGTATGCGTCCCGGTAAAGTGGAAGGATACCGGGAATGACATAGTAAGGTATCGTTTTTTGATACTGTATCCGGCCGGATTTGGGGAAACCCATCCGGTCGGTTTGTATATATACGCCTGCGCGGTTGCAGCGGAAAGCGGTTATTTTCCGCCCGTGCCGGTATTGAATTTAGGAGCTGTAAACTATGTTTATGGAAGAAACATTCAGATGGTACGGACCTGAGGATCAGGTCAGCCTGAACTACATACGTCAAGCCGGGGCAACCGGGGTGGTGACGTCGCTTCACCATATCCCGTACGGAGCCGTATGGACCGTTGAAGAAATCAAAAAACGCAAGAAAATCATTGAAGATGCGGGATTGAAATGGAGCGTGGTCGAAAGTCTGCCGGTTCACGAGGATATCAAAACCCGTACCGGTAATTACAAGGAATATATCGAAAACTACAAACGTTCGCTGTATAACCTTGGAGCTTGTGGTATCCAGGTTGTGACCTACAACTTCATGCCGGTGCTGGACTGGGTTAGAACCGACCTGCGCTACCGCCTCAGCGATGGTTCCGAAGCGTTGTTCTTTGACCGCAAAACCTTTATTGCTTTTGACATTTTTATTCTGAAGCGTACCGGCGCCGAAAAGGAATGTCCGCCGGAAGCCGTTGAAAAAGCACGCGCTTATTATGAAAGCCTGACCGAGAAACAACGCAAGGAACTTGAAACAAACATTATTGACAACTTCCCTGGTTTCAAGGGTATGACTATCGACAAGATTCGCACTATGCTGGCCAAGTACGACGACATTGACCGTGATAAGCTGAAAGAACACCTGAAACTCTTCCTGTCAGAAGTTGTTCCTGCCGCAGAAGAATCCGGTTGTCGCATGGTTATTCATCCTGACGATCCGCCGTTCTCCGTTCTTGGTCTGCCGCGTATCTTCAGTAACCTTGAAGACATTCGTGAGCTGCTGGCAATGGTTGACAGTCCGTCAAACGGCATTTGTTTCTGCTCCGGTTCATTCAGCGGCAGACTCGACAATGATATTGTTAAGATGTTCAAAGAATGCGCCCATCGCGTTGGTTTCATTCACCTGCGCAGCACTCAGCACGACAGTGAAGGCAATTTCTATGAAGCCAAACACCTGGAAGGCTGCGTTGATATGTACGGACTGGTCAAGGCGATCATCGAAGAACAGATCGTTCGTAAGGGCGGCAACCGTGCCGACTGGAAGATTCCATATCGTCCCGATCATGGTCACACAATGATGGATGACCTGGAAAAACCGGCAGTTGCCAATCCGGGATACTCAGCGATCGGACGTTTGCGCGGTATGGCGGAAATCCGTGGACTGGAATTCGGCATTCTGAATGCCTTCTTCCCGCACTGCCTGCACATCAACGATTAAGTAATAGGTCTATTTGATCTCAAAAAAACCGGCAACAAGGCCAAAACCTTGCTGCCGGTATAATTCTTACTTACTTGCCCGCGGAGGCTCTCCGCTTAGTATCTATAGTGTTCGGGTTTGTACGGACCATCAACCGGAACGCCGATGTAATCAGCCTGTTCCTTGCTCAGTTTGGTCAGTTTCGCTCCGAGTTTTTCCAGATGCAGCGCAGCTACTTCTTCGTCGAGTTTCTTTGCCAGGCGGTATACGCCAACCTTACGGTCAGTATTGGCGGCGATATCGATCTGTGCCAGTGTCTGGTTGGTGAAACTGTTGGACATTACGAAGCTCGGGTGACCGGTCGCGCAGCCAAGGTTGACCAGACGGCCTTCCGCAAGGACATAGATGCAATGTCCGTCTTCGAAAGTATAACGGGTAACCGGGCATTCGCTGCCCTTGATGACTTCTTTCTTGATGCCGGGCCAGTTTTCCAGCTTTGCCATCTCAATTTCGTTATCGAAGTGACCAATATTACAAACGATCGCCTGATCTTTCATTTTGCTCATGTGTTCAGCAGTGATGATATCTTTGTTACCGGTGGTGGTTACATAAACATCAGCATATGGGAGAGCATCTTCAACGGTCACGACCTTAAAACCGGCCATGCAGGCCTGCAGGGCGCAGATCGGATCGACTTCACTGCACATTACCTGGGCGCGTTCGTTACGCATAGCTTCGGCGCAGCCCTTGCCGACATCACCGTATCCGCAGATCATAGCAGTTTTACCGGAAAGCAGTACGTCCATTGCGCGTTTGATACCATCAGTCAGGGAGTGACGGCAACCGTAAACATTGTCGAATTTACTCTTGGTAACAGAGTCGTTAACGTTGATGGCTTGGAAAAGCAGTTCGCCGCGTTCATCCATCTGAACCAGACGATGAACTCCAGTAGTGGTTTCTTCGGAAACACCTTTCACTTCAGCGGCAACTTTGTGCCAGTGCTGGTTATCTTCGCCAAGAACTTTTTTCAGTACGTTGTTGATGCACTGCATTTCGTAAACATCGGTAGGCTCATCGAGAATCGCAGGATTGTTTTCCGCCGCGAAACCGCGATGGATCAGCAGAGTGGCGTCACCGCCGTCGTCTACGATCTGATCCGGACCGCTACCGTCGGGCCAGGTCAGGGCTTTCAGGGTGCAATCCCAGTATTCTTCAAGTGTTTCACCTTTCCACGCAAATACCGGAACACCGGCTTTCGCGATTGCCGCTGCCGCATGGTCCTGAGTTGAGAAAATGTTGCAGGAGCACCAGCGTACGTCAGCACCAAGCTCAACGAGAGTTTCGATCAGCACAGCGGTCTGGATTGTCATGTGCAGACTGCCCATGATTTTAAGTCCAGCCAACGGCTTGTCTTTCCCGTATTTTTTCCGGGTTGCCATCAGACCGGGCATTTCCTGTTCCGCGATAATGAGTTCTTTACGTCCGAAATCAGCCAGACTGATATCCGCTACTTTATAATCCATTTTTTTTATCTCCAATTAAAATGATACTTCATGTTTATTTCGGCTTTGCCGAATAGCGTTCCGCCGTTGGACCATGTTCGGCCCGGAGCCAAGTAATGTCGTTAATTTTGTCAAAACAAGTTTTACCTCAAATTAACGCCATGAGGCCGCATAAATTACTTTGCGATTTGAATTGATTCCCTGCGACAGCGGAGCTTGGAGCTCCCGGCTGAAAGCCGGTACGGAAGATACGAATGTATCTTCTCGAGGTGCAGGGCTAGTGTCCTGCCTAGAAGCCGCCGGCTTTCTCCAGTAATTTACCGGTTATCATTTTGGGTATAATCGCCATCTGTTTGTTTATACCTGCTTAAATTTTGCTTTTATATCATCCCAGCGCGACGCGGGGATTTCCGCTCCGATTACCTGTACTACTTCGGCTCCGAGAATGTTGCCGCATTTTGCGCAGGATTCCATACTGCGTCCGTCCAGTACTCCATAAATAAAACCGGCCTGCCAGAGGTCTCCGGCTCCAGTGGTGTCGACTGCCTGTACCGGAGTCGTGGTAATACGTTCAACTTTGCCGTCTTTCGCGATGCAGCAGCCGTCTTTTCCAAGTTTAACCGCGGCAATGTCGCAGTATTCATTCAGTTTCAGCGCCTGGTCTTCGGGAGAGAGATTGCCACAGAAAACATTTGCTTCGTCTTCGTTGGCAAAAACAATGTCCACATAATTTTTCAGGACATCCGGCAGGATATCCATTTTGATCTTGACCACTTCAAATGACGCTAGGTCAAAACTGACCGTACATCCGGCAGCTTTGGCGGTCTTAAGAACTTTCATAAAATATTCATCGGCAAAAATCGCGTAGCCTTCAAGATGTACATGGGTAATGCCTTCAAACAATTCCGGAGTAACATCATCGGGACCAATGGTTGCCGCGGCACCAAGGTCGGTACGCATGGTGCGTTCGGAGTCAGGAGTAATCAAGCTGAGGCAGCGTCCGGTATAAACGGAATCATTGTAACGAAAACATCCGGCGTCGCCGCCGAGTTCAGCGAGACGACGTGTGTAAAAATCGCCGTCAGGATCTTTTCCGACTTTGCCGAGGAAAGCAGTTTCGACATTCAGTTTTGCCAGTCCGAAAATAGTATTACCTGCGGAACCGCCCGGAACCTTTTCGGCTTCTGCGCCTGAGTTGTTCAATATTTCGTCGAGTTTATCATGGCTGACCAGCTCCATCCCGCCTTTGTCGCCCTCAATGGAATCGATATAGGCGTCAGTAACGTTAACGAGTAGATCTACAATCGGAGCTCCCACCCCAAGCACTTTAAAATTTGCTGTCATTATTGGTTTCCTTCCCCGCCGGGTGTATCCCCGGAGCGTTAATACCGCTTGGCGATAAACAGCCGTTTTTCAAAATTTGCGATGATGAAAAACGGCTGTGAATTAATACATTACTATAATATGTTGACTGTTATAAGTCTACCACTTAAAGATAAGCCGCAGCGGCTTTTTTCAGTTGGTCGATCTTATCAGTCTTTTCCCATGGGAAAATATCGCGTCCGAAATGACCGTAAGCGGCAGTATCCTGATAGGACCAACCGTTCTTCGCCGGATTGCGAAGATCAAGTGTTTCAATGATTCCAGCCGGAGTCAGGTCAAACACTTCACGGATGATTCCTTCAAGCATAGAATCGTCTGGGAGTTTACCAGTTTTGTAAGTATCGGCATTGACACTCAAAGGTTCAGCAACACCAATTGCGTATGCCACCTGGACTTCGCACTTGTCGGCAAGACCGGCAGCCACAATGTTCTTGGCAATGTAACGGCTCATGTAGGCAGCTGAACGGTCAACTTTGGTGCAGTCCTTACCAGAGAAGGCACCGCCACCATGGGACCCAACACCGCCGTAGGTATCAACAATAATCTTACGTCCGGTCAGGCCAGTATCGCCATTCGGGCCGCCGACAACAAACTTACCGGTCGGATTCACGTGGTAAACGATATCATCGTTCATCAACTCAGCCGGAATAACATCGGCAGATACTTTCTTGACCAGCGCGGTCAAGTCTGCAATATCCATATCTTCTGAATGCTGGTGAGAAACCACGATCGTTTCAACTTTGACCGGTTTTCCTTTCTTATAACGAATTGAAACCTGGCTTTTTGAATCAGGACGGAGGAACGGATATTTATCGGCCTCAGTCTTACGGATTCTGGCCAGTTCTTCAACAATCTTGTGAGAATAAATGATCGGCGCAGGCATCAGTTCCGGGGTTTCGTTGGAAGCGAAACCGAACATCATTCCCTGGTCTCCAGCGCCCTGTTCGGCGTGAAGTCCGGAACCTTCAGTAACTCCCTGGGAAATATCGGGAGACTGGCTGTGGATGCAAATCATTACTTTGCAACTTTGTGCGCAAAAGCCAATGTCAGCGTGAGTATAACCGATGTCGGCAACAACCTTACGGGCAACCTGTTCCCAGTTTACTTTTGATTTCGTGGTGATTTCACCGGAAATTACGATCAGGTCAGTGGTGGTGAGGGTTTCACAAGCCACACGACTGTTTGGGTCATCTTTCATACAAGCGTCCAGAATCGCGTCTGATACCTGGTCGCAAACTTTATCGGGATGTCCTTCCGATACGGATTCGGAAGTGAAAACGTGTTCAGCATGAATCTTGCTCATTACCAACTCCTTAGATTAATAGTTAATCAATATTAATTTAATATAGTATACATTGTTTACCTTATAAGATACCAGTTATCGGCAAAAGTTACAACCACATTAAGTTTTTTTTGGACAGATTAAACAAAATATTAATTATTAGTTCCTAATTTAAATCAATGGAAATGGTCTCATTGTGACTTCTTGTAATTATTGTGTACGGATATATATTAAGCCATTCAGGTATATTTTCAGTTCAAATTTAACCGGAAGAATCATCAGGGAATGGCAAGAACAGCAGACACTCAAACCGATCACAAGGGCTTTAAATTCAAATACTGTTTCTACGGGATTCTCATCCTTATGCTCCTCATGTCCCTGCTCTCCCACGATCCCGGAGATTTTGCCGTGCTTCAAGGCGGCAGTGACGGAGTAATCAGAAATTGGATCGGGATTATTGGCGCTCATATATCCTGTACCATGTTGATCTTTTTCGGTATAGCCGCATATCCCATTGTAATTTTTTTACTGATCTGTGCTTTGCGTCCGCTGATTCCGATCCCGGTAAAACGTAAAGGCTACTGGGGCGCGGTACTGGTCATTTGCATCGGCACTACGATTTTGTTTGCCATGTATCCCGATGAATTTGCTATACGTACTAATGCTCTGGGGATCGGGCATACGAATGCTCCGTTAAAAGCGCTGTCCGGCGGTGTGATCGGACAGCAGATCGCGGCTCCAAAGTGCGGTGACATTCCCGCTGGAGTTCTGCGTCACTATATCGGTAGTGTGGGGACCATGATTGTTGCACTGGTGTTTATCGCGATCGGGATGTTTTTTGTCTGGATTGCCGACTGGAATCAAGTACTGCTTCATCTGCTGCGAAGCCGATTGCAGGAGGATGCTTCTCCGAAGGTGGAGAAAGCGGCTTCGAAAAAAGCGGAAAAAACAGAAAAGAAAGTTGAGCCTGTAATTACCGGATTGGAAGAACCAGAACCTGAGGAAGAAAAGCCAAAGAAAACGGCGAAGAAAGAGAAAGAACCGGTTGTGGTTGAAGAAAAACCGGAACCCCAAACCGATAAATCGGATAAAGTGAAAAATCGCGGTTCTCTGCTGGACCGACTGGTTCGCGAGGCGGGTAGCGAAGACGATCTGCTTACCGTTGCGGAAGATAATGAACCGGATGACGCACCGCCTTTTGAAATGCCACAAGTTCAGTCGGCACCAACACCAACACCAACACCGATTCCAGTGTCGAAGCCGGAAATATCCAGTATGCCGGAACCGACGATTCAGACTGCAGCGCCAAGTCCTGCTGCATCCGCTAAACCGGCACCGAAAAAGAGTTCATCAAGCGGACAGTCTATGGATGAATATGTACTTCCTCCGATTACGATGTTGAATAAAGGGCGTGAGGGCTCCGGCGAAAGTGCCGAAACGCTGCGTCAATCCAGCGAGGTTCTGCAGGAAACGCTTGCGAGCTTTAAGGTTGACGGACAAGTTACCGGAATTATCAGCGGACCGCGCGTTACTCGTTTTGAAATTCAGCTGGCGCCTGGCGTAAAGGTAGAGAAAGTCGTAAATATTTCAAACAACCTGGCTATGCAGCTAGAGGCGGAAAGCATCCGTGTACAGGCTCCGATTCCGGGTAAAAACGCGATTGGCGTGGAAGTTCCTAATACGAAACCAGCGGCGGTGTTCCTGCGTGGGTTGATGGAATCGCCGGAATGGAAGGAAAATCACTGTAAAGTTCCGATTATTCTGGGAAAAGACGTAGCCGGGAAGCCGGTTGTAATGGACTTGGCGAAAGCGCCGCATTTGTTGATAGCCGGGGCTACCGGCAGCGGTAAAAGTGTATGTATGAACACGCTTATTATGAGCCTGATATTCAATTTTAAACCCGATGAATTGCGGTTGATCATGGTTGACCCGAAAGTGGTTGAAATGGAGATGTATACTCCGTTGCCGCACCTGATTACGCCGGTGGTAAATGATCCGCAGAAGGTGCCGGTCGCATTGCGCTGGGGTGTAAATGAAATGGAAAAACGCTATCGTATGCTGGCAAAAGCCAGGTCCAGGAACCTTGAAGGTTTCAATTCTCGCCCGATTCCGGCTGAACCTGTTTTTGACGATAGCGGCAATGAAATTCCGGCCAAGCTGCCTTATTTGGTTATCATTATTGACGAGCTTGCCGACGTTATGATGACTGACGCCAAAAGCGATGTGGAAACTTCGATTGCACGTATTGCCCAGAAGGGTCGTGCCGCCGGTATTCATATTGTGATCGCCACACAGCGTCCTTCCACCAATATCATCACCGGTGTGATCAAGGCCAACCTGCCGACCAGAATTGCGTTCCGGGTAGGATCAATCGTGGACAGCCGGGTGATCCTGGACCAGAAAGGGGCGGAAGCCCTCCTCGGTCGTGGCGACATGCTCTTTGTTCCTCCCGGCAGCCCCAATATTGATCGTATCCAGGGGGCAATGGTGGACGATCCGGATATTGAGAAGGTGGTGGAGTTTGTATCCGCCCAGGCTGACCAGACATTTGACGACAATGTTGTATCCGAAACAGCCGAAGAGGAAGGCGACAGCGTGGAACCGACTGTTTCCGGCGAGTATATTGACGATGCTCCGGATATCGCTCCCGTGGTCAAAAAATATCTTACTCCGGATGACAACGAATTAATTCGTAAAGCTTTGGAAATAACTTTACTTGAAAGAAAGGTTAGTACGAGCTATCTTCAAAGGAGGCTTGGAATCGGTTACAACCGTGCGGCGGAAATAGTGGATACGCTTGAGGCGCGCGGAATCGTAAGTCCGCCGTTACCGGGAGGCTCGAAACGCGAAATTCTGGTATTCGATGAAATCGACGGGGTTTGAATCCGTTCTGAAATAACGTTCGGGAAGCAGGAGTGATATAATGGATTCAGGAGAAACAAAGAAAACGTCCAAAACGAATGACGAGCAGGGATTTCTTCCACTCGACTTTGAGGCACGCCAACAGCTCGACGCGAATGAGCCGCCGGTCCCTCAAATGGATCTCCCGCTGAATGAAGCGCAAGAAAAAAAAGAAGAGTCGTCTTCGGAGCCGAAATCGGATGCCGGAATGCTTGAAAATTTATCCGTTTCAACTTTGCAGGAAAAGCATGTAGAGGAAGATACGGAAGCAACTCAAAAAGATTTCCATGTCAGTCATGATGAAGATGAACTTGATGACGAACCGTCGGTTTCCCCATTAAATAATAAAGATGTGCCGCCTTCAGCTTCTCATGGCGATGAAACTGTTGAAGACTTATCTGTTGACGCTTCCAAGGAATCGGAAACGGAGAAGAGGAAGGAACCGAAAAAAGCTCCCGTACAAACATCTTCTCCAGCTCCCGTGGAAAAACAGGAGGAGAGCGGTGACGCGGAAAAGAAAACCCGCAAGAAACATTTTGATGCTCACAAATTAGGCTCGAATGCTTCGATTGGACGGCTGTTGCATGAAGCCAGGGTAAACTGCGATTTATCCGTTGCCGAAGTAGAAGCCGAAACCCGGATCAAATCCTCCTATATTGAAGCCCTTGAGCACGATGATTTCAAGGAACTGCCCCCCGCTGTTTATGTAAAAGCTTATATCAGAAGCCTGTGTGAACTCTACGATCTCAGCAGTGATATACGTGAAGATATTCAGCACGGCATCAAGCAGGGGATGGAAGGAATCGTGTCCGAAGAAATCATCCAGCACCTGGAAAAAGATAAGCAAGTCAATGTTGAAGACGAACAGAAAATAAAACGGCTTTTTTATATTGTTTTATCCGGAGCTGCGACCGTATTGATATTGATTATTGCCAGTATCTGCTTTATGATTTTTGGCGGTAAAGACTCTACTCCACCGCCGGTCCCGCCAACTGAAACGGCCAATGTTCAGCAGCAGCCGGTTGCGAATAATGGAGTAAAGGGGATTGACGACTTTGATCCGGCGAAGCTGGATGATTTGACTTTACCGGTTCAACTTGATATGACAAAACTTCAGAAACCTAAAAATACAGCTCCCGCCAATTAAGCATTAATTTAAACAAAAAACACTGTTTTATCTATACTAAATTGGTAAATATTACATAGAGGGATATATTAACAAGCTATGAACTTTTTAGTAATCAATGGACCAAATTTGCAACTTCTTGGCACCAGAAAGCCGGAAGTATACGGGAAAACCACTCTGGGGGATATCAATAAGAATCTCGAAGAGCTGGCGTCTTCCCTTGGTGTCGCTTTGTCTTTTTATCAGAGTAATCACGAGGGAGATCTAGTTGATCGTATTGCTCAGGCCAAAACAGATAAGGTGGACGGCATTATTATTAATCCAGCAGCATATACCCATACGAGTTTTGCTATTCGTGATGCTCTGGAAGCAGTTGAAATTCCGGCAATAGAAGTACACCTGAGCAATATTCACGCACGAGAGGAATTCAGACATGAATCACTGACCGCCGGAGTATGCGTCGGACAGATTTCAGGCTTAGGGCCCAAAGGATACAGACTGGCCCTCAGGGGACTTATCAATTACCTTGCTTCCAAGTAATAATAAATTATTTAAATATTAACAACAGGACGGGAAAATACTATGCAGATTGAAGAGATAAAAACTATCGTCAAGCTTATGACTGATAACGATCTGACAGAATTTAAAATTGAAGCGGAAGAATACAATCTCTGTATTCGCCGCGGTTCCAACCAGCAGCCGACAATCGTTGCCGCAGCTCCGCAGATGATGGCACCGGCACCCGCGCCGACTGCCGCTCCGGTTGCTGCCGCAGCACCAGTCGAAACTTCAGCTCCGGCGGCAGCTGATCTGGAAACAATAGATTCTCCGATCGTTGGTACTTTCTATATGGCTCCGTCTCCTGAAGCTGAACCTTTTATAAAAATTGGTGACAGAGTTGATTCGGACACGGTGGTCTGTATTGTTGAAGCCATGAAAGTTATGAACGAAATCAAGGCTGAAAAATCCGGAGTCATCAAGGAAATTCTGGTTGATGACGCGACTCCTGTTGAATACGGACAGTCTTTGTTTGTCATCGAATAACTTCAGGGATCAACATCATGTTTGACAAAGTACTGATTGCCAACCGCGGAGAAATCGCGGTACGTATCATCCGGGCCTGTAAGGAACTTGGAATCCGCACAGTCGCAGTATATTCCGAAGCAGATGCAGACAGCATGCATGTAAAACTTGCTGATGAAGCCGTATGTATTGGTCCGGCACAACCGGCCAAAAGCTATCTGCTGGTTGAACGCATTATCAGTGTCGCTGAAATTTGCGATGTTGACGCAATCCATCCGGGTTACGGTTTTCTGGCGGAAAATGCTCATTTTGCCCAGATTTGCGAAGATTGCAATATTAAATTTATCGGACCGAAAGCAGAACACATCAATGCACTGGGCGACAAAGCGGTAGCCCGTGAAACTATGATTAAAGCTAAAGTTCCGGTAACTCCGGGCAGCGAAGGCATTATTGAAACTGAAAAAGAAGCCATTGCGATTGCTCATCAGCTTAAGTATCCGGTAATCATCAAAGCTTCTGCCGGTGGCGGTGGTCGCGGCATGAGAATCGCGCACAACGACGCCAGTTTGATTCAGGGATATCATGCAGCAAAGACTGAAGCTGAAAATGCTTTCGGTAATGGTGACATCTATATTGAAAAATACCTGGTGAATCCCAAACATATCGAATTTCAGATTATTGCTGACGATTACGGCAATGTGGTTCACCTCGGTGAACGTGACTGTAGTATTCAGCGCCGTAACCAGAAATTGATGGAAGAATCTCCTTCTGCGGTAATGACTCCAGACTTGCGCAAGAAAATGGGGGAGGCCGCCAAAAAAGCGGCAAAGGCAGTGGGCTATTCCAGTGCCGGAACGATTGAATTCCTGCTTGATGCTGAAGGCAACTACTATTTCATGGAAATGAATACCCGTATTCAGGTTGAGCATCCGGTAACCGAGCAGGTGACGGGAATCGACTTGATTCAGGAAATGATCAAAGTCGCGGCGGGCGAAAAACTTTCATTCAGCCAGAAAGATGTGGTGGTCAAAGGCCATGCCATCGAATGCCGAATCAATGCGGAAAACCCGTATATGAACTTTGCTCCGAGCCCTGGCAAAGTTACTCAGTTTTCTGTTCCCGGCGGTTTTGGTGTCAGGGTGGACTCCCATGTCTATCCCGGCTATATGATTCCTCCTTATTATGACAGCATGATTGCCAAGCTGATCGTCTATGCTCCGGATCGTAAACAAGCGATAGCTCGTTGTAAACGTGCGATCAGCGAATTTACGATTGAAGGCGTAAAAACATGTATTCCGTTTACGACTTTTGTTCTCGGCGATAAGGCCTTTGTTGACGGAAAATATAATACCGGCAGCCTTGAAGAGATCATGAAGAATTTTGAAAACAGCGATGATATTGTATAAACTGCTTTGACAAGCAGGTATAATACATTATATTTATATAGAAGCAACCTGAAAACAGTGGGGCATAGACTGTATTCGTGTCGCACAGAGTTTACTTCAAAATTCAACATACTGCGTTATACGGAACGGTATAAATTCATATATACCGTTGTGAACACGCGGCATTGGGAATTGTATTAATCAACCCCAAACGGGAGGTCTTTAGAAAATGAAAGAAAAAGCCGCCGAAAAAGTCGAAAAAGTTGAAAAAGTTGAAAAAACTGAAAAGAAAAAGGTCCAAGTTATGACAGAAAAAGGTACTGAACTCGGTCTGATCAAAATTCATGAAAATGTTATTTCATCACTTGTTCGCAAAGCAATTCTTTCTGTTGAAGGAGTTACTCGTCTGGCCGGAAGTAGCTTTGTTGATAATATTGCCGAAATCGTTGGCAGCCGTAAAATGTCTGATCGAGCAATTGCCATTGTATTGGATGAAGACAAAGTAGAAGTCGAAGTAAAAATTAATGTTCTTTTCGGATCTACCATTCCTGAAGTTGCCGGCGCTGTTCAGAAAGCCGTCATCCAGTGCGTGGAAAGTACTACGGGCATGACTGTAAAACAGGTCAATGTGATTATTCAGGAAGTTGAAGAAGAAATTGTTGAAGAAGAGCCGGAAGAAGAAATCGTTCCTGAAGCATAATCAGGTGAGGATATTATTTAATGTGGAATGAACTATACAAATCATTTCTTGATTCCGCTCAAACGACGTCTGTTGACTTCCGGAACGGATATATCGCCGGAGTCCTGGTTGCTCTTGTAGTAGTATTGCTGTTAATGCTGATCCGGTCTTTGTTGAAATTTATTTTCCGGGAAAAACGTTGTCGTTCAATCGTTATCCGCGAAAAAGACGGAGATTTGTTGATTTCGGCAGATGCCATTTATGACGTTATCAAGTCGATCCAGCCGGAATTCCGCTATATTCACTTTAATAAGATACAGCTTTACCGCCGTAAAAAAGCTTATAGAGTGTTGCTCCATATTAATTTTAATACACAGGGCGGCGGAATGCCTCGGCAGCGTGAGGAACTGAAACGCAGAATTAAAGATCTGCTTAGTGAAGTCTTTGGTATCGATTCGATCAGAAAAGTATCCATGAGATGCGGCAAGACCGATATCAGTGGAACGGCACCGGTTGCAGCCGATGCCGCAATCAAAGCTGATAAGGCCAAAGCTGACAAGCAACTGGAAGCAGCAGCTCCAAAAGTCTTACCGGAAGTTAAGTTTTCTCCGGATAAGAAACAGGATAAACCTGCTGAGTCTAAAGATGATACTGGCAAAGGCCCAAAGGATTCTTCGAAGGATATCAAATCCGATCCGAAGGCAGACGCCAAGGTGGAAAAGAAATAATTGCAATGAAATTTATTCTTGCATCCGGCTCTCCCCGCAGAAAAGCAATTCTGCGGGAGCTGGGAATCTGTTTTATTGTCAAACCGGCTGATATCGAAGAAATTACTACGGGAATCAGTCCTTCCCATACTCCGGTTATCAATGCGATCGCAAAAGCAAAAAGTGTTTCCGCTGAATTTCCTGACGATCTCGTCATGGGAGCTGATACTGTAATTGAATTCAAGGACACGATCATTGGGAAGCCGGAAACTCCTGAACACGCCCGGAAAATTTTGAAGATGTTTTCCGGACAGACTCACCATGTTGTTACTGCAGTATGTCTTAAATGCGTCTCAAAAGGAATTATGAACGTGTTTTGTGAAGATACCGCGGTAACTTTTCATACACTTTCCGATGAAGATATCACGACTTACCTTGAGAAGGTGGATGTAATGGACAAAGCCGGAGCATACGCAATCCAGGAATGCGGAGAAATGCTTATAGAGACGATTTCCGGTTCGCGCGACAATGTAATCGGATTACCGGGCAAACGTTTTCAGGAAGCTCTTCAGGCTTGTGGTTTTGCAAGTTTAATATTGAAACCGGCGCCGTCTTTGTAATTTACATCAAAGAACAAACCGCCATGCAGTTTTTCCAGAATAACTCTGGCGGCAGCCAGTCCGATACCAAGCTTTTTATCGCTGCCGGAATTAAACGGTTCCAGAAAAGTATCACGCAGATCTTCAGGAATACCCGGTCCATTATCGGTTAGCCTGATACTGATAACATTTCCAGTCTGGGAAATTTCCGCATTAAGTTTTACATTTTCCATTTTTGCGGTCATCGCGGCTTCACTGGAGTTAACTGCCAGATTTGTGAAAGCTCGTTTTAGCAGGGCATAAGATGTTTTCAGCTTAATATCTTCGTTATTTACCGTCAAATCAATATCAAAATTATCAGTAATCTCTCTGGCATCCTTGCAGGCATCGCGGATAACATTTGCCAGAGTCACTTCTTCAATACCATTTTCAGGTTTGGTATCTTCCGCCAGCAGCAGAACATCATTAATACGGCTGAGTCGTTTACGGCTGCTATTGACCGTATCCTGAATCGTTTTAAGTTCTTCCGCATTCTGACAACGGCTTTTTAACGCTTCCGCCGCCTTGCTGATCTGGTTGAAAGCTTCAAGTTCGATTGATGAAATCTTTTGTACGGCATGACTCAGGTTGGCAAGCTGTTCTTTCTGGATAGCTGATCCGGCAATCACGGCAGAACTGAGAACTTCACTGGAAGTCATTACCAGCAAACTCAGCAGCTTGTACCATTCCGGGTCATTCTGAGTTTCCACGTCATAAATACACGCGACAGCGGAAAAATTCTCACGTTTCAGCGGAAGGATATATTTCCCATCGAAATGCTGCGTGGTCCGGCTGCTCATCAATCGTTCGGAATTCTGTTTCAGGAAGTTATCAACTTCCAAAGAATCAAGGCCTTCGGTATCTTCCATTTCCCAACGCCCGTCATCTACCAGATTAACAATGAATCCACGAGTCGAATCGGTAAAGGTCAGAATTGCCTTGAGGATAGTTGAATAAATGTCTTTCAGGTTGCCGGAGTTGACCGTTTTTACCTTACTCATACAACGAATCAGAACTTCCAGCCATTCTTTACGGATGCGTTCAGTTTCCTCAAAATTCCATTTTGCGGTAAGTGACAGCGCAAGCTGAAAGATTTCTTCGGACTGGAAAGGTTTTTTGATATACAGCAGTTTATGCGGAGTTCCAACGGTTTGAGCCACGACTTTCTGGTCATGGTCGGCAAACGCGGTCATAATTACGATTTCAATATACGGGTCAATTTCACGGATGCGCTTGGCGGTTTCGAGTCCGTCCCAGCCGGGCGGCATACGCATATCGGTAAACATCATGGCATAAGGCTGACCCTGATCGAGAGCCTTTTTTACCATTTCGAAAGCTTCTTCACCTTGCGCGGCAGTATCGACTTCATATTCCTGATCGGTAATCTTTTTTACGGATGCCGCGGCGGCATCTTCGGTCGGCTCTGATTGTTTTCCAAGCCTTGCCCTGATGCCTTGAACCAGTGAAGCGGTTTCATTCGTCTTGCCTGATCGCAGCAGGAGTTTGGCCAGTTGTTCGCGCAGGTCCTGCTGGTCGTCCACAATCAATATACGTCTGTTTTGCTGCATAGGTATTCCCGAATTTTTATGACCTCTAATATATCCCCTGTTAAAATATCATAATATTTAAAACTATCAAGCAGCACAATCGAGACAATTTCAACTAAATCACATGAAAATCAACAACCTAGCTGTCGTACAGATATTACCGTACTGTTGAAATATCTTGATAATTTCATGATTATACTGTAAATTGAGTCAGCACTGGAACAACTGAAACAACCACAAGATTGAATATGATAAAATCTATCGCAACATGTTTTCTGGCAGGAATATGCGTTTGTACTGCATTACACATGGCGGTTGCTGGATCAACCATTATCTGGAATTCGGAAGGAATGCGGAGAGTCAAGCAATCCGGTAAATTCCAAGCGGCAATCAAGAAACAAATACTACGGGCGGATAAGTATCTGAATATCAAGCCGCCGTCAGTAATGGATAAGAAAATAACTCCGCCCAGTGGCAATAAGCATGACTATATGACTTGGGCTATTTACTGGTGGCCCGACCCGAAAAAGCCTGACGGTAAACCTTATATTCGGCGGGACGGTCATATCAATCCGGAGGATTATAATGACAAAACCGATGGTGCGGCGATGAAGATCCTGTTTGATTCGGTTCCAAAACTGGCTTTGGCTTACTACTATACCGGACAAGGAAAGTATGCCCAAAAAACCGCGGAAATTCTGCGTGCATGGTTTGTCAATCCGAAAACCGCGATGAATCCAAACATGAACTTTGCCCAGGGAATTCCCGGCAGATCGACCGGGCGCTGTTTTGGTATTATCGCTTTTTCCCTGCGTATTCATTTTCTGCTTGATTCTCTTATCATGATCTCTGAATCAAAATACTGGACGCTTGCAGATGACAAAGCCATGAATAAATGGTTGACTGACTATAAGCACTGGCTGCAGACAAGTTCCCTGGCGCTGAAGGCGGCCCGGGCAGCGAATAATCATTCTACATGGTTTGCTGAACAACTGGCTTATATCCAACTTTACCAGGGACATAAAAAGAGCGCACTCAAAACGGTGGAAACACAGTTCAAAACGCATTTCAACAGTCATTTTACTCCGGAAGGGGCACAGCCTCTGGAATTGAAGCGGACCCGGTCGATTGATTATTCAGTCATGAATTTAAGCGGTTGGTTCAATCTTTGTAGAATTGCGGAACTGAGCGGTAAAAATTTGTGGGAGTATCAGGGAAGAAACGGTGCGACTCTCAGGAAAGCAGCGGACTATATGACCAAGGTTGTTGACGGTACGTGGAGCCACAAAGAAATAAGAAAACTGAAACCGGATTATACGCTTGAAATACTAATCAGGGGGTATAATGCATATCAAGACAAAAAACTGCTCAATACGATCCATAAGATACCTGAAAAACTGGTCAGGGAATCTCTGGTTCAACTAACCTTCCCTTTGAAATAATAAACAGGCTCCTTCTCTGTCAATTCACAGAAGGAGCCTGAAATTTATATAATGCTATTTCAGCCTTTTACGCGTTTGAGCAGTTCGGTGCCGACCGTCATGCCCATGTCGTAACATTTTTTCAAGTCCTCTTCACGCGGAACATATTTATGCTTGATGGATTCTGCCACCAGTTCCACTTTCATTGCCTGAAGATATTCTTCGACCTGTTTTACTGATTCACCGCTCCAGCCGAATGAACCGAATGCCGCACCGATCTTGTTTGCCGGACGTAGTCCCTTCAAATAGGTAAGGGTGTCGGCAACGGAAGGAAACAGGTTATTATTAAGCGTCGGACTACCTACCACGATCGCTCCGGCAGCCAATGCACGAGTTGCCACATAACTGCGGTCCTTGGCAGTGATGTTAATGACTTCAACATCGCAACCGGCATCACGCAGGCCATCGCCTACAGCCATTGCCATGGATTCAGTCGAATGCCACATGGTGTCGTAAACTACAATCGCCTTTTCAGTCGGAGGCTGTTCGCACCAGTTCTGATACCAGCCGATCACCTTGGTGATATCTTCCGGACGGCGCCACATCGGGCCATGATCGGGGCATACAGTTTCCAGTTCGAGATTAAGGCTGGGAAGCTGGTCAAGAAGCTGTTTGATCTTGCCGGAATAGAGCATCAGGATATTGGCGTAATACTTTTCGGATTCATCAAAAAGAAGCTGATCGGGATACTCATCGGCAAAGAGTTTAGAACCAGCCAGATGCATTCCGAACGCGTCCTGAGAAAATAGCAGTTTTTCGCCCGGGAGATAGCTGAACATGCTGTCCGGCCAGTGAAGCATCTTGGTTTCAATAAAGATAATTTTATCTTTACCAATCGAGATTTCGTCACCGGTTTTAACCGGGGTAATCTCAGTGTCGAAATCATAGTGTAGTTCGAGTGCCTTTTTGCCGGCAACAGAAGCAAAGAATTTTTCCGGTTTGACTTCTTTAACGATCTCGGCGATACAGCCGGAATGATCCGGTTCCGCATGGTTGGAAATAACGTAATCGATCTTCGAAGGATCAATTATTGATTTGATACGGCTGAGCAGATGCGATTTGAAGGGGGCTTTTACGCCATCAATTAAGGTGATTTTTTCATCCATCACCAGAAAAGCATTATAGGTTGAGCCGCGTTCGGTTTTGTAGCCGTGAAATTCCTGGACATTCCAGTCTACGGCACCGACCCAATATACTTTGTCGGAGATTTTTACCGCTTTCAGATATTGTTCTGACATTGTACTTCTTTCCTTTTATCTATTTATATAAAAATTAGTTATGCTTCCTATTAACTTGAAGCAAAAATATATTTATTAATAAATTCAATATAGTTCTGTTTGCTTTTAAATACAAAAGGGCGGAAACGGTTTTTTCACCGCTCCGCCCCTGGTTTAATATTTTTTTACAGAAACTATCCGTTAGAATTAGCCGTGGTAGTTAGTACTCGCGTCGCCATTTCACGATCAAGCATGAATATGGATTCGCTTGAAGTTCCGGCCATTCTGATTTGGTCTGCCATATCGCGTACCGAAGCTTCTTCTTCAATCTGCTCACTGATAAACCACTGAAGAAGTGAGTTTGTCACATGGTCTCGTTCCGTAAGTGCCAGGTCAACCAGATCACTGATGCGTCCGGTTACGGTCTGCTCGTGTTTGTGCGCAGTTTCGAACGCATCCAGAGCGGATTTCCATTCTGTTTGCGGCTGGGCAATTGCTTTAAGCTTTACTTGGCCGCCACGATCATTCAGATAATTAAAGAATTTCATCGCATGAACCTGTTCCTCCTGATACTGGATTTCCATCCAGTGCGCCATACCGTTGAGATTCTGTGAACTCAACCAGGCCGACATCGCCAGATAAATGTATCCGGAGTAGAACTCAAAGTTCAATTGATCGTTAATTGCTTCCTGGAGTTTTTCGCTTAACATGATTGATCATCCTTTCCACAGACCATGGACGTTACAATATTCTCTGACAATCAGGCCATCCTGAAGCGGAACATAGAATTCGGCTTCCGGTTTGTCTCCAGGCTTGAGATATTTCCGGTTTACATAAGGGCCGTTTTCGACTTCGATCCATTGGATATAGTGTTCTTCGGTCATCGGATGCGGATTACAACCGACCACGACTTTTACGCCGTTTTCATCGCCGCTGATTTGCGGAACATGTTTTTCTTTGGTTTTGTCGGCGGTCTGTTCTTCGAGAAGCTGCATTTTTTCTCCACAACAGGTGAGTTCTGTACAGGCCTCTCCGTCAGTTGTCAAAACTTCGACGGTGAAATTGCTTTTGGCACATTTATAGATTCTAGACATGATAACCCCCTTTGGTTATTTTTACGCTACATTCAGTAGCATTCACTTTTAACAACGAAATATTTTGCCGCATGCAGGCATGCCTGGCATTTTGCCGGCGGTTCCTCACCGTAGTGAGTATAACCGCATTTGATACATGTCCAAATTACGGGCTTATCCTTTTTCAGTACTGTTCTATTACGTACGTTTTCCAGCAGAGCCAGATAACGTTCTTCATGATGCCGTTCCGCGTTCGCGATCTTATTAAGCGCGGCAGCGATATCGTTAAAACCTTCTTTTCTGGCAGTTTCGGCAAACTCAGGATACAAGGTACCCCATTCGTATTTTTCACCGAGAGCTGCTTCCTGTAAATTTTCCTCTGTTGTTCCGACCGGTCCAGCCGGATAGCTGGATGATATTTCCAGGTTCCCGCCTTCAAGAAACTTAAAAAAACGTTTGGCGTGAAGTCGTTCGTGATCTGCGGTTTCCTCAAAGATCATCGAAATTTGTACATAACCTTCTTCTTTTGCCTTTTCCGCAAAATAAGTATAGCGGTTACGTGCCTGGGATTCTCCGGCAAACGCCTTAAGCAGATTTTTTTCGGTCATACTGCCATGCAGTTCTGTCATATAATAATCTCCCTGCAATTCCCTGTTTAAATAATGATTATACATGACCGCAAATTTTTTTCCGCAGTTACTCTGGAAAAAATCAGAATTTCGTCACTTTTTTACTTGTTGAAAGATTTGCAGTCGGGACATAGCCCTATGAGTTCCAGCCTGAAACCTTCCAGTCCGTTACGTTCCGTAAGTTCCTGCAGGTGTTTCTGAATATGTTTCATCTCAATATCTTCCACATCAACAATTCTTCCACAGCCACTGCAACGCATGTGATAATGATCTTCCGTATTACCATCAAATCGCTTTTGCTTTCCAGTCAGTTCAAGCTTCAGAATTTGCCCAGCCTCAGATAATAACTCAAGATTACGGTATACTGTTCCCAGGCTAATTTGCGGGAGTCGCTTGCGGACAATGTGATAGAGTTCATCTGCCGTCGGGTGGCTCTTTAGTTTTTTCAACTCTTCCACAATTACCCTTCGCTGCATGGTATTGCTCAGCTTCATCGTCAACTCCGAATTTTTAATAATGATTACTATTTCTATAACATAATAAACTTTCAAACGATTTATTGCAACATATTATGACGAAAAAAAATAAAAAAACTTTGAGAAGCCGATATTTAAAACTATATTAATCCCCAGCGGGTTCGGATGGAAACTATCCAACGCCGGATTAATAAATCCGACAAAAAGTCAAAAGGGGTATATCTTATGGTATCACAGGATGTAGAGTCCAGGCTTGAAGCGTCTTTAAACGATTTCAGCATGGAACTTAGAAAGAAAGCACTCGAAGAGTTAAATGGTATGGATATTGAAAAAGGCGATGCCGGCATCCGGCATAACCTGCACTGTCATACGTTTTTCTCTTATAATGGGTATGGTTATTCTCCATCGTATGTTGCCTGGTGGGCAGCGAAACAAGGCTGGTTCGCCGCAGGAACCGTGGACTTTGATGTTCTTGACGCGGTTGATGAATTTCAGGCGGCGGCTAAACTACTTAACATTCGCGGTATATGCGGTATTGAAACCCGGGCGTTCTTCCCGGAATATGCCGACAAAGTACTGAATTCTCCGGGAGAACCCGGAATCGCTTATCACATGGGCGCGGGGTTCACCTCCGGCAAAGTTCCGGCGGAAGCCGAAGCGTTCCTGGCAAATCTGCGCAGCAAGGCCAACGGACGTACTGAAAATATCGTTAATGCCGTTAACGGTTTTCTCGCTCCGGTAGAACTGGACTACGCGAAGGACGTACAAGTCCTGACTCCGGGCGGCAACGCTACGGAGCGTCACGTTTGCGCGGCATACTTTCGTAAGGCGGAAGAAGTGTTCCCGGATGAATCCGAACGCATCGCCTTCTGGAGTGAAAAACTGTCTACCGACAAAGACACTATGGCTGGCATCGTTGGTGACCGGGTAAAGCTTGAGGGCCTGATTCGCTCTAAAACTATGAAGTCCGGCGGTGTGGGTTATGTAAAAGCCGACCCGACAGCATTTCCGGCTCTTAGAGATATGAATGAATTTATCTGCCAATGCGGAGCCATCCCGACAATTGCCTGGCTCGATGGTTTGTCCGATGGCGAAAAAGACGTAGACGCACTGCTTGACACCCATATGGAAAACGGCGCGAGGGCACTGGGTATCGTTCCCGACCGTAACTGGAACCTTTCCGACCCGGAACTGTCGGCAAAGAAAGTTGCCGAACTCAACCGGATCATCGAAGGTTCGTTGAAACGTGACCTGCCGATTATTGTCGGAACCGAAATGAACGCACCGGGACTCAAGCTGATTGACGACTTCGACTGTGAAGCACTTGCTCCGCATGCCGAAACGTTTGCTGACGGTGCCGCGGTTATGTTTGCCCATACGCTGCTCCAGCCGCTTGGCAAGGGTTATCTCAGCGACTGGGCGGAAAAGACTTTTGCTTCAACTGCCGACAAGAATAAATTCTTTGTTGCTCTCGGGCGCAAAGCAAAACCATGCTGTGCCAACAAACTTGCAGCCGCCGGAGAAGCTCCGGAAGCGATGCTCAGCGCAATATAACAGCATATAATTTGATGTAAATTCCAACGGCGACGGGATTCTCAATCCCGTCGCCGACATATTTACAGAAGATTCAAGTTAAAGAATTAGAAGTCCTCCTTAAAGAGAACCATATTTACAGAAACTTCATAAAATATTTGCCACTTTTATCAATATTATTATATATTTGATAAAAGACTTGCTTTCCTGTCCAATTTCTGTTATTATTGAATAAACTTACAATTTCCTGTCCTTATACAGGCCGAAACTGACAGTCCGGTTAATGCCAGTAAAATGGTTGAAAATGCCGGCAGGATACCTATTCTTTTTTAACCCAAGCACGACCACTTTTTTACGCTGTTTTTCTCGTTTTTTGTAATTGCCGATATTATAGACAGTTAGAAAAAAAATCAAAAAAAACACAATATATTGTGTTTTTGTTATTTGATTATTCATATATTGTGTGTTACTATAATCTCATGGACGAAAGATGCCGTAAGTGAGGCGATGGACCTTTGCGTGCATTTTTTTGGAAAGAAAATCGACGTTCTGTCGATAACTTAACAGGGTCAACTTCTTATATCGGGGAACATGTAAAATGCCAAAAATTGAAACCACAGTGGAGAAAATCCGAAAGCGTGATGGGAGAGTAGTAGATTTCGAACCGGAGCGCATTGCCATTGCAGCCAGCAAAGCTCTTAAAGCATCTGGGATGGAAAATGACAAGCTTGCTTCTACGATTTGTAAAGACGTTGTAAAGTCTCTTGAGAAAAAAGGTTTCACCGGCGATAATAACCCCGATATCGATTTAGTACAGGACCAGGTGGAAAAAGCTTTTATCAAACGTGGACTTTCAAAAGCAGCCAAAGCTTTCATTCTTTACCGTGCCCAGCATGATAAACTTCGCGAAGGCAAAAAGATAATGATGGATGTCCAGGACTTGGTGGCATCTTATCTTGACCGTGCCGACTGGCGCGTGAATGAAAACTCCAACGCCGGTTATTCTTATGCCAGCCTGCTCAATCACGTGAGTGGAACCGTGGTAGCACGTTATACTCTGTCTAATATCTACCCGGCTGAAATCGCAGAAGCCCATACAGACGGTGATTTGCACTTGCATGACCTGTCTTGCGGGATTGTCGGTTACTGTGCGGGCTGGAGTTTGCGTCAACTGCTGACCGAAGGTTTCCGTGGTCGTGAAGGCCGTGCCAGTGCGAGTCCGGCCAAACATTTCGATACCGCTCTTGGCCAGATCGTAAACTTTCTTTCAACACTTCAGACCGAGTGGGCAGGTGCCCAGGCGTTCAGTTCATTCGATACGCTGCTGGCTCCGTTTGTTCGTGAAGATAATCTTGATTATAACCAGATCAAACAGAGCATTCAGCAGTTTGTATTTGGACTGAATATCGCCAGCCGCTGGGGCCAGACTCCGTTTACTAACCTGACATTTGACTGGGTTGTGCCGGAAGATCTAAAATCTCAGGCTGTAACGATTGGCGGAAAAGTTCAGGAAGGAAAATATTACCGCGATTATCAGGAAGAAATGAACCTGATCAACCGTGCGTTCCTGGAAGTGATGAGCGAAGGCGATCGTGACGGACGTATCTTTACGTTCCCGATCCCGACTTATAATGTTACGGAAGATTTCGACTGGGACAGTGAAAACGCCAAACTGCTCTTTACTGTAACCGGTAAATACGGATTGCCGTATTTCCAGAACTTCATCAACAGTGAGTTGAGTCCCGGGGATGTTAGAAGTATGTGCTGCCGTCTTCAGATGGATATTCGTGAACTTCGCAATAAAACCGGCGGATTGTTCGGTGCTGGAGAACAGACCGGTTCGATCGGTGTTGTTACGATCAACCTGCCGCGTCTGGGTTATATCTCTAAAAATGAAAAAGAATTTTTCGCCCGACTCGGTAATCTTATGGATCTGGGTAAGGAATCGCTTGAAATCAAACGTAAAGTGGTTCAGCGCCATCTTGAAGGCGACTTGCTGCCATATACACAGACTTATCTGGGTACACTGAAAAACCATTTCAGTACGATTGGTCTGGTTGGTATGAATGAAGCCTGCCTGAACTTCATGGGTTGTTCAATTTTCGACAAGGAAGGTCAGGAGTTTGCTCTGAAAGTTCTTAACTACATGCGTAACCGTATTGCAGATTATCAGGAACAGACCGGACATATTTACAATCTGGAAGCTACTCCGGCTGAAGGAACCAGTTTCCGTCTGGCGAATATTGACAAGAAAAAATTCCCGGATATCATTTGCGCCGGCGACAGTAATCCGTATTACACCAACTCATCGCAGTTACCGGTGGGTTACACGGATGATATTTTTGAAGCACTGGATCTGCAGGAACCGCTGCAGAGCAGATATACCGGTGGTACCGTATTCCATGGTTTTATGGGCGAACGTCTGGAAGATCCCGACCAGGTTGCAATGATGGTAAAACGTATTGCCGAAGGTTATCGGATTCCATATTTTACGATTACTCCGACTTTCTCAATATGTCCGGTTCACGGATATATTCCGGGGTATCATGAAGAATGTCCTTATGACGTACCCGAGTCAGATGCGAAGGCAAGTGATGAGTTCAAAGTTGTCAACGGATAGTATTATAGTATAAATTTAGTGTCAGTTTAATATAAAAACTTGTTCTTAACCAACCACCCATGGAAGAGAATCAAGGGGAAACAAACCAAAAGGAGAATGTCAACATGGCAAAGTGCGGAGCAAAAACAGAAATCTATAGTAGGGTGACTGGTTATTTCAGACCGGTATCTAACTGGAACAAGGGCAAAAAGGAAGAGTTCAAAGACAGGTTGATGTTCAATGTACCTGCCAGCGCTTCCAAAGAAAAAGAAGCCGTTGCTTAAGTCTGATTGACTGTTGAACAGTGTCTTTTCGCTCGCTCCTGTGGGAAGACACTGAATTTTTGTCTATTTTCTTTTTTAAACGGAGCCCGATGCGTTCAGCTCTTCTCTGACGTATCACAAACGGGGGTCATTGATCATGAATATTCGCGGTTTACAACGCTTTTCTCTGGTGGATTACCCCGGCAAACTCGCATGTATCGTCTTTGTCGGAGAATGTAATTTCCGCTGTCCATACTGCCACAATCCATGTCTGGTATTCGATCCTGAAAGCCAGCCTTTAATTACCGAAGATGAACTCTTCGGCTTTCTCGAAAAACGCAGAGGCAAACTTGATGGTGTCGTTATCAGCGGCGGGGAACCGTCACTGCGCTGTCTGCTTCAGGATTTTGCCCGGCGTATTAAGGATATGGGATTTCTTATTAAGATTGATACGAACGGCAGTGCGCCTGATAAAATCATTACGATGCATCAGGAAGGCCTGGTCGATGCTCTTGGTATTGACTACAAGGCTCCGGCTGAACTTTACAATATTATTGCCCGAAATCGTACTGACGGTTTGGCGGGACGCGTCAACAAGCTGATCCGTTATGCGGTTCAGAACGATATTCCGGTGGACATCAGGACCACGGTTCACAAGTCGCTGCTGTCACCTGAGCATCTTAAACAGATGAGGATTGAGCTCAATGCTCTCGGGATTGATCAGTGGACGCTCCAGCAGTTCCATCCGACCGAAGTTATCGACGATGATCTGCTCGAACAGCCGACTTATACAGACCGGGAATTGTTGGGCATTTCTGAAGAGATTGGCGGCAATACCAAAGTTCGCGGTCTCAAAGGAATCCACATAAGTGGATAAGCCATTGATAGGCCGGATATGAAGACGCTGTCAAAAAAACATTTTTTCACTATCCGGCTGATCTTGCTTTTTATACTTCTTTCCGGACTGCTGTTCTTTTATTTCGGACGCTCAATCTGGGGGCCGGTTAAAAACCGTTTATCCGGCAAAAAGACCGAATCCATGGTAATCGACCAGATACTCAAGCGGCGTCCGGAAGTTGCGTCATTACTGCCTGAGGCATCTCAGAAATTAACCTTCGTCGTATTAAAGAAAGAACGGTTGGTTGAATTATGGGCCGATGGTAAATTCATAAAGAATTATCCGATGACTGCTTTTTCGGGCAAGCTTGGCCCCAAAAAAGAAGAAGGTGACTTTCAGATACCGGAGGGCATTTATCATCCGGTTTACTTGAATCCGAACAGTTCGTATCATTTATCCGTCAAGCTGGACTATCCGAATGATTTTGACCGTAAAATGGGCCAAAATGACAAGCGAAAATACCTTGGTGATGATATTTTCATCCATGGAAAAGCTGTTTCAATCGGCTGCGTCGCCATCGGAGATTCTGCCATTGAAGAGGTCTTTTTCCTGGTCAGTCGTACCGGAATGAAAAACACCGAGTTCATAATATCTCCTTATGACATGCGTCAAGGCCGCCGTCAGGAACTCGAAACGAACCAGCCCCCATGGGTTGCCGGGCTATACAACAACATCACTCAAAGGCTGAGAGCATATTTAAGGTAATGTAACTTTAATCAGCATTGGCTGGAGGGATTTTATTTCCGTGCCTTCTGAGATGTCTCTGCCGGAAATCAAATCAATTGCTTTTATTGGTTGCGTGAAACTGATTCTACCCAGTTTTTTCGTGTAGTAGACTACATTGATCAGATAACCATACGGCGTATCAGCAGAGCGCCACAACAGTCCGTATGTATCCGGTTTGTTGTTGAAAGATAACAGGACTTTTGGTTTACTGATTGCGTATACCAATTTTTTCAGGGCCTTAACGTAGCTGCTACCAACCAGATTCTCCGGTAGAGAGACCATTTTTATTGTTGTCATAAGTTCATTTCCGAAACGGTCCAGTTGAAAAGAGTTCCCGATATTAACTACAGTTCCACCCTTTTCAATAAACTCGTTTAGTTTTGTAAGCGCTGACTTTTTAATATATTTTCATCATGCAGTTCGCAACAGACCTTTTGGGCTCTATAAGCATAAAATTCTGTCGTCTCATTATCGGACACACTTCTTCATATCGCTTTTTACAATCTTAGCTTGAAGCTTCAATTCATCGAGGAGAGAGGTTAAATAAAGCGTGGCAATTTTCAGATGTGCCGCAACCTGTTTTGCGAGTACTTCAAGTTCCCGGTCTACTTCGAAAATTGATTGATTAACGGCCTTGGCTATTGCTGCATTCCTGGCGGTGGGTTTCGTATGAAGACAACCGGTTAACCCAATAATGACTATAGCGGCACAAAAACATCTAAGCGACAGATACATACATTCCATCTCTATTGATTGGTGGTAATATATACCAAACACTTTTGTGTGCAAATTGCATCACAAACAAAAAGGCTTACCGCTGGATTTGCGATAAGCCTTGAGGTTAGTTTACTCGCTAACCTTACTGCTTTAGAGGAGAGATTTTAATATCGTCAATCATGAGCTTGTCGGCAAAACAATTATTGCGAATCATTATGTTTAAAGCACCAGATGCCGGTACACCGAACATTACGGAAACCTTCTGCCACTGATTTGAAGGTTTCCACTGTGCATATTTGAAGTCCTTATTGCCAATGGTATCAGAACACACGCCAATCATGGCGCCATTTCTTTTAGCCTGTCCTTTTACTCGAAATGTCAGAACATACTTTGTTCTCGGCTTAAGCGTATCAAGCGGTATGGACAGTGCGGAAAAATGATACGGTTTAACGCCAATGGGGTTATTCAGCATTAGAACTTTATTGCCATCTTTCCCTCTCTCATGGGCGACAACGGTTGCATCTTCAGGCAGTCTCGACCGAATATAATTCCACCCCAACGGCGTTTTACCGATAACATCATCTTCAAAATCATACAGGAATACATCATTAGTATTTGTCTTTGACAGTTCCGGCAGCTCGCTATTCTCCAGCATTTTCACCCAGGCAAAAGTGGAAACCTTTTTGCCATGAATAATACTGCCGTTAAAGCGTTCCAGATAGTGTCTTGAGCCGATCGCGTCATCATCATTGACCGCAAGACCATAGAGAAAACGTTTCTTTTCAACTGCTTTTCTGATGCTATCCTTGAATTCAGACCATGGAATCGCAATCTCATAACGACATTGCTGCTTATCGTAAACAATTGCCGCTTTGTTTTTTACCAGACGTTTTGTTTTACTGTTCCAGACCTGAGGGCCTTTCGGAGTCAGTGCCAGTGTAAATTCCTGCCAGGAATCCTTACGGTTTCCCGCAAAGATCAACTGTATACTGTCTTGCTGCCAGGTAGAATCTCCACTGAGCAGCTGATTGAATGTCTGGTCTTTTACGGCTGCGGCAAAAAACAGATAATCATTGTTCCACATCAGAAAAGAGTCTGCACTGCAATCCTCCAGAGACCATGCTCCGCCATAGGAACCGAATGCATATTCTGCCTGATCTAGTTTTAGCGGAAGAGCGTTTTTCCATTCAGTCAGATTAGCATCAATTTTAATATTTTTTGGTGCTGGAATTGCCGCAGTAAAGTCCAACTTTGCCGGAACTGTAAATTTACGGTGATCACTAAGTATAATCTCAGCAGTCAGCTTCCAGTCAGGGTGTATAAATGCCGGAAGTTCATTAAACTTGACTTTAAATAGGGTTTTTGACAACGGTTTGAGCTTGTCGAAAGTAAATTGAGCCAATGGTCTGCCGCCACGAACTGCAGAGCGCAGTCGAACAATTCCACTGATTGCTTTGTTTTCCTGATTGCTTACAATCAACTTTAAAGGTGTTTTTGTTGGATCAGCATAGGCAGTGAGGACTTCCACGCTAACAGCCGGAACCATTTTGATATCATTCATAATGGTCACATTATTCGGTTTGCCTTTCAGTGAAGTAATTAGTTTGATCTTTAAAAGGTCTGTTTTCGTATCGCTTCTGGCGGTAATAGTAAAATTTACGAACTTTGAGGAAACTGGGTCGAGTTCAACAGTGGCGGATGCGGGTTTACACTTCCAGCCTTTAGGCATTACTGGCGTGATTTTTGCCTTGCGATTACCTTTTGCATAAGAAGATATCCGTATTTTTACTGAAGTTGGCGAATTTGGAACAATACTGAGTTTTTCAACGAGTTTTTTGCCTTTTCTGGAATACATCATGGAGAAAACGGCATATTGGAACGTTTTTTCGCGTTTTACCAGTGATTCTGTAACTTTCGCGACGATACTGGCCTGTTTCAGACAATTCGCGGCAAATTTGTCTTGTCCGGTGGATTTCGCCAATTGATAATCGTCATTGATCCGTTCCCACTTATGCAGCAGATAACGCACACCAGACACATCCAAATCGTTTTCGTTTAATTCGATCACACGATTTATAATCGTCTGCTTTTGCTCCTCGAGTTTTTCCACAGAAACAGATGTATTATCAGTCCATGTCTGCGGCAAACGTGAAGCGGTCAAATACCAGTCCAGCGCTCTGCCGACCACTGCTTTTTCTTTTCCGCCAATTCTTGTGTTCTGCTTTGTCCAAGCTAAAATGGCTCGTCGAATTTTTGCTGTATCTGTTGAAGACGAAGAGCTCAAAGTTCCCCAGTAAGATGACGGATTCGTTTTCAGGCAGTTTCTAAAGAATTTCTTTTTCTTTTCGCACTCTGCGGCAATTACTTTTTTCACGGTTGCGGCATCCACTCCAGTAATGTAAAGCGGCTCGTATGTGATTTTTGCCTTTGTAAAGTCAATTGGATTACCGAACATATCATGGCATTTTTTGCCTTTAATATTCAGCGTATACGACTTATTTCCCGGAGTCCAGACTACCGCATAAGCAGTATTGGCTTTCTGGTAAACTGAGGTCCAGATATTCTTGTCTACAGACAGCCCTGCAAAGTGATGCCCCTGTCGGAAGTTGCAGTAAGCATTGATCGTTGGACCTGCCGGATAATCGACGATCCCATAGTCGCGCTTAAAGGTATAGATACCGTCAAGTTTGTATCCGGCAGCATCGCACAGCAGAACCTCGCGGAGATACAGGCTTGCACGATCCTTCTCATTCTTCTCTTTGCCATTTGGCCAGCCGAATTCAGTTGTCCAAAGCTCCTTCATGCCGCCATAAGCATCTACCAATTCATTGAGGGATTCCAGCTTATCCAGAACCAGACTTTTTTCTGCGCTGACTGACTGCGAAGCCGTTGAATTATTGGTGTAGGGGTGAACACACAGTGCGTCAAAATAGTTGAACATATTGCGGTTTGCCTGGAACTTCAGCCAACTGTAATCAATACCGGCGGTACCACTATTTGAGATTACGGCGAAAGGCTGTTCCGACCTGACTCCGGCGGCTCCATTCCGACCTAACTCTGTATACATGAACTTGCTGTGACCGTTATCTTCATTGCCCAGCTCAAAATACCGTGTAAGACCTTTAAGTGCCGCGGCCTCCTGCTTCATAAACATGCCGTAGCCACGGCAGAATTCCGGCAGCTTGTCTTCCGAGTAGGACTTGGGGTGACCATAACGAGTTTGAATTACAACCGAACGGGTATTATGCTGATTTCGTTTCTCCACCGCTTGGGCGATCTTGTCCATATTGTATTGACCGGGAAGCTTTTCCATACTTTGCCAGTTAGGTCCTTCCAGCCGATCCCAGCGGGCTCCGAATTTGCTGGCGAATTCTGCCGACATAAAGCCCCAGACTCCGCCAATTGGAGACCAACGTTGTTCGTATTTCAGGATATCTTCCGGAGCGGTACTACAGTCGCCCATGAAAAGCTGCAGGCGGGAATCCAATACATCGACTTCCTTGCCATTGTACATAAGTTTGATTTGCACCGTGTAAGAGCCATAAGGAAGTACAGGTTTTACTGTCCTACAAGGATGTTCGTCACAGCCGCTACCGAAAGTAAGTTTTTTCTGTAATACTTTTCTGCCGGAATACCGGTCCGTGACCGTGATGTCGGCAGATGTATTGGTCAGTGGTTTTTTTGCGAAATTGTCCACACAGGTATCAATTTTTGCAGTCTTTTCTTTCCATACATATCCAGTACCCTTAACTCGTAATACAAAAGGATTTCCCTGATTCAGGTCCGTGATTAATACCGACTTTCCGAACCGAATCTGTCCGATCGGGCAAGAATCTGATTTCTCAAGGCCAATGCCAAGCATCTTCACCGGCAGATCAGGCCTGCCGTTTTTATCGCCACTTTTCCAGGCTGGATGCTTCGGCATGGAAAATTCAACTTTTCCCCATCCGGCCCAATTGATTTTTTTCCGCGTCAAATATACTTCTCCGGATTTATCCAGAAACCATGCGGTTAATATCATCCCCCGCATATTATCCTGCACCCAGATATCCCAGATAATTTTTTCCGGCATCCCGGATAGTTTTCTTCTAAAGTCGTATCTGATATAGCAGTTGTTCTTCGCGGTACAATTGATGAATTTAAAGAATCCAGCCAATGCGTTTTCTTCCGGGAGCGGATTGACAAATCCTTCAATTCCGGGTTGTGGGCGAATTACGGCCGCGCCGGTTTTCATTACCGGAGTCATGGGTACAGCATTAGCGGCTGCCGACGATAAACAAGCAAAAGATATTATTGTCAACATACCATAAAGAAATTTCATTTAATTGCTCCCTGAAATATAAGAAATATGTAATCGATTCAGATAAAAATACTGCTAAGGAGTTCTGTTTTAATTACAAAACCCCTAACAAGTAAAATAGTTGGCCGAAAAGGTTTTCACATTGACGGTTCCCACCAAACGGTATATTTATTTTTGAAGAGTTCACTACCGCTGGTAGCATCACAATGTCCGTCTAAATATAACGCGGCAATCTGTCCACGAGAACCCAAATAGTTCTTAACTGTTGAAGTCAGATATGAATCTGCCATGTTGTACATTGAAGTCGGAAGAGGCTTGAAATGGGCAGCCTGTGCAATTCTCAACAAACGGTCATTAAAATAGTTATGCCACCACCCCTGACGGGCATCACAAATGAATGCACTGGTCGAAGCTGATTTAATTTTGCTCATCTTTTTTTTGGTAAAGCGGAAGTTTAGACCGTAACTACCCCACATATCGGTTCCAGCATTAGTAATGTAACCGGCAGAAGTATAACCAGCTAAAGGACAAAGGGACCAAGGGTATACAGCCGATTCGACCCTATGGGAAACTTTTCCTTTATTTATATATTCCGCAAGTTGTTTGGGCCAATCGCATAAGCTAATATCATTGGCCTGGGAATAATACATAACAATCCTACCATCATAATCTCCAGCATATTGTGCCACTCCTAATCCCTGCTGTTTGAGATTATTAATGCAGCTTGACTGCTTCGCGCGATCCCTTGCCTGCCCCAGGGCAGGCAACAGCATTGCGGCCAAAATTGCAATGATTGCTATTACGACCAAAAGCTCGATAAGTGTGAATTGTTTCGTTCTTTTCATTTTCTCATCTCCCATATGATTTATTGTTAATATTACGTTTTATATTGAACCGACGGTTTCCCCTTTCACCAGAGAACAGTCAAGGTTAATTTTACGTGCAGGCATCGCCGGGTTCGCAATCCGTTCCTTGAGTGCTAAAACGGCTGCCAGTCCAATTTGATGAGCGGGAACCTGCAATGAGGTTAATTGCGAAAAACCTTTCGGGGCAGGAATGGAATCAACTCCGGTCAATGATATATCTTCAGGTACCCTGATACCCTTTTGTGTCAGGTATATCATCAGCTCATTTCCAAGCTCATCATCAGCACATACCAGAGCGGTGAATTTACCGTTTTTAATTCCAGAAACTATTTTTTCAAAAGCATTCGAATCGTTAACAAACATATTTTCCGGATAATATTCAAGTCCCCTTCCCAACAGAGAAGTCATGAAACCACCCAAACGATTACGATGAATGCTGCATTCAGAGCCGTCTCTTCCGACAAATGCAATTTTGCGATGTCCGTAATCAACCAGATGGTTCAGCAACATAGCCATACCGCTTTCCTGATCAATACCGATAACATCCATATATGGCAACCGGTAATCGTAAAACAATGATACGCATGGAAAGCTTTCAGAGAATTTTTTAATTACTTCAGCCGGATAATAATGAATCAGTACTACGCCTTCCGCCATGCCGGAGGTTAGTGCTTTGGGTAGAAATTCCTGATCCGCGGCAAACTCCCGATGACATAATGGAATATAATGAGTGATCATCGAAGTCTGTTTACGAAATGCGCCTTCACTAAGTCCAGTCATAAATCTTGATAATAAATCATTTCCATTCGAACCGGGAACCGAATCTGACTGAACAACTGCACAAAAAGGCTTCATTCCTTCAAGGGTGCCAGTGCTTCTGGTTTGCAACGAAGGAAATTCGTAACCCATCTGGCGAGCCGTTTCCAGAACCAGTGCTCGCGTTCGCGGATGGATCGCCTGATCATTTTTCAGAGAACGCGAAATTGTAGCGACGGAGAGATTTAATGTTGATGCTATCTGTCGTTGATTCGTTGCCATTTTAATTTATGAAAACCTGTTTGTTAAAAAATGTTCAATTATGTTTAATTAACATTATAAAACATTTTTAAAATAATGCAAGACCTGATTATTAAAAAATAAGAAATAAGGGTTATCTGTAATGGATATCTTCTGTTTGGTTTCAACTCAGAGCCATGCTTCTGTAGAGACAGTTCTTGATAAGTGAGTCTGCCGCATCAGCGGCAGTATGATGGCCTGAATTTTACATATGTCATTCCGTACGGGTTTAATATCGTTTGCAACAATGATCAGATTCCGTAGATTTCGCTTAAAGATTTTTGATGTCTGGCTTTACTATTTATTTCTGTACTGGCGGGGAGCGCAACCGTAGAGTTTACGGAAGGAATTCGTAAAATGGCTGTTATCAAAGAATCCCCATTTCGCGGCAACCTCGTCGATAGTCAGACGATTGTAGCTCAGGTCCATTGCAGCGGAAGCAAGTCGTGACCGTGACGCGAACTTTCCGTAGCTCATCCCGAAAACACCGGTAAATATATGGGAAAAACGGCTTTGACTTAGAGAACAGATCGCGGCGGCTTCGTTGAGCGAGGGAGGGCGTCCAGTGCCTTTTCTAACCGCATCCACTGCCGCTTTGATTTTCATGAAGTCATCAGACGATTCGTTCGAAATGGCTTCTTCTGCATTGGGGGCAGAACTTAATCGGTCGATTGCTGTCAAAATAAGCTGGTGGAGTTTTAGCCAGATATGATGTTTCCAATTCAGCGGGTGGTCCCGCCAGGTCCGGTACATCATGAGGCCTGCCGTCTTAAAGAATTGTTTATCTATATCGGTTTCCGGGCAGAAACGTTTGTCGGGCTGGACAACGAACGGTTGCAGCCAGTTACATTCGCTGAACGACCCGCATTGTCCCAGATAGTCAAGATCGATGTTGATTGCTATCGCGAAATTTCTTCTGTCAGAGAAGCGATAGGCATGGGGTTCCCAGAACATGGTCCAGAAGGCCTGTCCGGCAGAATAATGACGTTCAAAATGATCAAAAGCCACATCCATTCCACCATCAATGATGATGCACAACTGCAACGCGTAGTGCATATCACCGAGAAAATCTTTTGAAGGATTATATTTATATTCGTGAACAATTTCAAAGGGACATTCCGGCGTAATTCCCGGGTGTCCCTGCTTCTCTATCGGTATTTTTCCTATTTCCACCATAATAGCATGATTTTACAAGTTAACGACAACTTATAACAACCTTTTATTGTTGAATAATACCTTATTATACAGGATAATTAATTATATGCGAAGAGCACTATTATAAAATTTTACAAAAAAAGGAGACGATAAAATGTCAGAACTTGCAATTAACGGCGGAGAAAAAGTTTATAAGGAAGCATTTCCGGGCTGGCCCTCATTCGAAGAGTCAACCATTCAGAAAGCAATGGAACCTTTGAGAAGCGGTCTGGTAAATTACTGGACCGGATCTGTCGGCCAGGAATTCGAGAAAAAATGGGCAGAATGGAATGGTGTCGCCAATGCGATCAGCGTAACCAACGGAACCGCTGCGCTTCATACTGCGCTGGCTGCAATGAATATTGGTCCCGGTGATGAAGTAATTTGTCCGTCATATTCATTTATCGCGTCATCGTTCTGTATTCTGCAGGCTGGTGCTCTGCCAGTATTTGCTGACGTTACCGAAGAACACACGATCGACCCGGCTGACATCGAAGCCCAGATTACATCGCGCACCAAGGCTATTGTTGTTGTTCACTTGTATGGTATCGTTGCCGACATGGACCCGATTCTGGCTGTTGCTAAAAAACATAACCTTAAAGTCATTGAAGACTGCGCACAGTGCTTCGGTGGAATTTACAAAGGTAAAAAAGTCGGTACTATCGGTGATGCCGGATGCTTTAGTTTCTGCCAGAGCAAACATTTTACAACCGGCGGCGAAGGCGGCATGGTGGTAACCGATGACGAGGACCTTGCATGGGAATGCCGTTCTTTCCGCGACCACGGCTATGACGTGAAAGAACGTTTGAACCTGCTCGAAATGGAAGGCAAATTGATGTATATCCATAAGCGTGTCGGCTTCAACTTCCGTATGACTGAAATGCAGTCTCAGATCGGTCTGTGCGAACTTGAACGTCTTGACAACTGGAACCTGAAGAACCGCCTGCGTAACGGCAAAAGATTAATTGAAGCCCTGAAAGATCATCCGCTGGTACTGCATGTTCCGGTTGATACTGAAGAACGGCAGAATGCTTTCTGGTGGGCTCCATTCGTACTGGATACCGACAAGATCACTTGTGACATCAAGACCTTCATCAAGGCCGTAGGAGCCGAAGGCGTACCGGTATACAGCGTGCTCTGGCCTGAAATGTACCGGGAAAAAGCTTATATTCAGCGTAACGGGTTCGGCGAAGCCAACTATCCGTTTGAAGACCCAAAAGCACGTATGATTGATTATTCGAAGGTAAATTGCACAAAGGCAAGGTGGATGACTGACCGGACTATTTCTTTCTTCACGCATCCGGTTTATACAGAGGCACATATTGATGCCTGCATCGCAGCATTCAAGAAAGTTGCCGACCACTATATGAAATAAAGGACTTACAGATATGGACGACAGAGTCAAATACGCGCTGGTCGGTTTCGGCGGCATCGCCGAAAATCGTATCGCCAAAGAAGGTTTTGCCTGTGACCGGGAGCGTTTTGCTCCGCTTCCCGGGGCAAAACTGGTAGGAGCCACCGACCTGAATCCGGCACGTGCCGAAGCGGTTGCCGCCCTGGGACTGAAGTGGTACAAGTCCGCCGATGAGATCATTAATTCAAATGAGATAGACGCGGTATTTATTGCCACCAATAACAGCAGCCATGCTGAAATCGCCAAAAAGGTAATCAACGCCGGCAAGCATGTTATCATTGAGAAACCAATGGCGACTACCATCGATGACGCTTCCCTGCTGGTTGAACTGGCAAAGCTCAAGGGAGTCAGCCTGATGGTTGACCACATGATGACCGGCAACTGTTTGAATATAAAAGCAGGGCAGATGATCCGGAACGGAAAACTTGGTGAAGTGAATGACGCCTGTTTTCACATGGAATTCAGTTATGGGGCCGTTCCTGAAGAAGCGGCTACCTGGCGCTGTTCCAGGCCGGAGGAATTCGGCGGTCCGATCGGAGACGTTGCAAGTCACTGTTTCTATATGGCGGAATTCATCCTCGGCAGTCAGATTGAAGAAATCGCATGTGTTTATTATCCGAAAACTATGCAGATTACCGTTGAAGACGGAGCTTACATCAAATACAAGATGGCTAATGGCATGACCGGCAGTGTTAAAGTTGGGTTCAATGAACCGCGCGGCGGACTCGGTGGTACACTGTCCAATCTCGGCTTTGAAATTTATGGTACCGACGCCACATTGCGTTCATACGGTACTCTGTTTCAGCTTTCCGGCTATCAGGACGAACCGATTCCGATACGGTTGGAGCTGGACAAATACACCGAACAGCAGAAATTTGTGATTGCGCCGGAAGAGGCTGAAAACATTTATCAGCATGTAATCAACAGCCATGCCAGATCAATCATTGACAAATCCCCTGCCAACGGCTATGATGCTTTGCATAATCTGAAACTGATCTATGCATCGCATGAATCGGCTAAAAATGGTGGAAAAACCGTTAAAATATAGGTAACAACAATGAGTAACAACAGCGTTAGATTCGGTACCGGCAGACGGTGCATTACGCCTCAGGTACCATCCAATCTTGCCGGATATTTTAATATCAGAATGTGGGATAAAGTTCTTGACGATATCTTTGTTCATGCTTTGGTGATAAAACAGAATGAAACGGCTTCCGCCATCGTATATTTTGACCTGCTCAATATCAATACGAAGTTATCAAACCGGATTTATGAGGAACTTGCCAAAACAAAGATTTTGAGCAAAGAAAACGTAATTCTGTGCGCTAGCCATACGCATACCGCTCCGGCGATTACCGAGGAGTTTCACTGCAACCCTGATTATTGTCACTTTGTGGTAAGGAAAGCGGTTGAAGCCATCATGGACGCGTGTTCAAATACGCAGGACGGCGAGCTTTGTTTTGGCCAGACTGCGCTGGAAGGACTTGCGTTTAATCGTCGATTCTGGATGAAAGACGGCTCTGTTGTTACGAATCCCGGAAAAATGAATCCCGAGATCGACCGGGTTGAAGGTCCGGTTGATCATTCTATTCCATTGCTTGGAATCAGACAGGAAGGCAAACTCAAAGTTCTGCTGGCCAATATCAGCAACCACGGTGATACCACTGGTGGTACTGCGGTTTCCAGTGACTGGATGGGTGCATGTCGCAGTCTGCTCGAAAAAGAAATGGGACCGGAATCAATGTTTATTCCGTTGATTGCTCCTTCCGGAAATATCAATCATTTCAATGTAAAATCCCCCGGTTCGCAGACTTCCTGTAATGAAGCCGGAAGAATCGGCAAGGCCTATGCCGAAGCAATTTCGGATGCAATAAACAAACTGAGTGAAAAAGATGTGGAACTCTCTGTTACGAATAACATCGTAAAAGCGAATTCAAGGTATGTTGATCCGAAAGATTTGAATGAAGCTCAAATCGTTTCCAGTAAATATTCCAGTCTCAATACCGACGGTTCCGGTACGGATATTACGTCTGAGGACTTGGCAAACAAGAGTCCGGTGGCATTGAAGTTTTTTGCTGACGCAACCATGAAACGGGCAAAGGAAAAGATTTCCTGTGAATTTAATCTGGTGTGTATTGATTTCGGACCGATGTGTATCCTGTCATTGCCTTCCGAGATATTTGTTGAGGTTGGTATTGAAATCCGTACCAATATTTTCCCGGACAAAACGGTTATGATCGCAACGCATTCAGGCACCGGTTCGGAAAAAATAAGCAACGGCTATATTCCAAATGAATTCAATTTCGGACGCGGCGGTTATGAGACTACCTACCGCTCCGCTCCGTTTGAAACCGGCACCTCAGGCAAATTGATTGCCGGAGTAAAAGAACTTAAGTCCAGACTATAGCCTGAATATGAAAATAATTAGATCGTTATTGATCGTAATCGGCGTGAGTATACTGCTTGCCGGCAGCGCAATGGCAGTTAATGGTATTACGATCAACAGGAAAAATATTGAAATGAAGCAGTCATGTACCGGTCAGCCCGAAAACAACAAGAAATTAGCCTGTGGACTTCCTTTTAACGGAACCTTTTTCTTTGGTAAAAATAAAGGTTATTTACTGGTGCCGGAAAATTATGATCCCAGTAAAAAATATCCGTTTATCTTATTCTTCCATGGTCGTGGCGGATCAGCGGCAACCAATAATTTCAGTGGCGATGAATTTACCGCTTTCCGTAAGCTTTGTTCCGACAAAGGATTCATTGTTGCTGTCCCCGGTTATGGTTCCGATTGCTGGCTGAATGAAAGTGGTGAAAAGATTGCTCTGGAAATGGTCGCTTTTCTGGAAAATAAACTCTCAATGCCCCCTGAACCATTCTATGTTATGGGTGCTTCGATGGGGGGCGCGTCTGCTCTGATATTTACGATTCGCCATCCGGAAAGAGTCAAGGCAGTATGTGATATATTTGGCGTAACAGATTATGTAAAATTCTATAACAAAGGATTCTACAATAAGTCGATAAGTGCCGCATACGGCGGAACGCCGTCGCAGAATCCGGAATATTATGCGGAACGTTCGGCGGTAAACTTTATTGATGTATTAAAAAATAAACCGCTGCTGGTAATTCACGGTGACCGTGATCACTGTGTACCGAAATGGAATTCCGATGAGCTGGTCGCAAAACTTAAAGCTGCGGACGGTAATGTTGAGTACATTGTTGTCCCTGGACTAGGACACGATAATGCGATTATAAACGGTTTGGAAAATAAAGTGATTGATTTCTTTGAAAAGCACAGGTAGTGACAATGACTGTTAAATTATTCGGAAGAATCGTTTTGCCGGATCAAATTATTGAATCCGGAACTTTGGTTATTCAAGATGGTTGTATTTCTAAAATTGTTGAGACAAAACTTGATGGAGCAATTGGTCATAAAGATGACTGGATTCTTCCCGGCTTTATAGACATCCATTTGCATGGCCTCGGAAATGGGGAACCCGCCAGCCGAGAAGGATTAATCGCAATGGCTGCTTTTGCTCCTTCTACCGGGGTAACATGCCTGTGTCCTACTCTTGGGACCGTCGAATTCCCGGTATTAATTGAGTACCTGAAAAATATTAAGACATTAATCAACAACCCTCCGTCTGGTGCCGTAATTGCCGGTGCTCATTTGGAAGGCCCTTATATAAATCATAAATGTGTTGGTGGTATGGCTGGACAATTGCTGCGAGTTCCTGACGTAAATGAGTTGGCACAAATACTTGAAGCATCAGAAGGAGTTCTGAAAATAATGACTCTTTCTCCCGAACTGGATGGGGCATTACCTGTAATCAGACGATTGAAGGAAGCGGGTTGTGTGGTTGCTGCCGGACACACGGCATGTAATCCCGAAGACTTGAGTTATCACATTGAAAACGGAATATCGCATATTTGCCATCTGTTTGATACTTTCGCTGGACGCAATGTCGACGATGGAGTATCTCAACCATGTCTGGCCGATATGGTGTTGATTGAGGACCGTGTAACCTGTGAAATCATTATGGATGGAATTCATGTACCCGAGCCACTGGTGAAACTGGCAGTCAGGTCTGCGGGAGAAGACAGGATCATTGCAATTACAGATGCAATGCAGGGAGCCGGATTACCGGACGGTGAATATTTGATGAGTGACGGGCGCAGTTATATCCTGACCAACGGAGGCGTATGCCGTACAAAAGAAACTGGAGATATCGTCGGATCGTGCCTGACCATGAATCAGGCATTTATGAATATGACGCAAAAATTTGGTTTTAATGCATGTTTTGCCGTTAAGACATTATCAACCAATCCGGCACGTTTATTAGGGCTGGACAATAAAACCGGCAGGATTGAAACCGGACTGGACGCGGATATTACGGTATTATCCGCAAGCGGCAAAGTGAAGAAATGTTTTGTGAAGGGAAATATTGCCTGTGGAAATTAATATAAAAATTAAAAATGATTCCAATGAAAACAAAAAAGTTTTCCAACTTCTGGCAAAGTGTTTTCCTGAATATTGGGGAACACGTCTGGCACAAGGAGAGGCGCGATTTGCCGCTCCAATCGTATCCGTTATTGCAGAATGCAATGGCGCGGTTGTTGGTCATTGTGGGATATATATATACAACTGCCATCTAGGTGGAAAATTACAAAAAACAGCAGGCTTGTGTTCCGTTGCTGTTGATCTGGATTTCAGAGGCAGAGGGATTGCCGGAAAGATGTGCGACAGCGTTCTGGATTACTGTAAAGATAATGGCATATTCTGGGGCCCGTTGTATACAGGCGTCCCTCAGGTATACGAGAAACGCGGTTGGAAGATATATGATTTTCCCCAGATAAAAGAAGTAAGTTCATCAGAACTTGATTCAGGGCAACCCTTGCTTGAGAACAATCTGAATGAAGACCAGAGAAGAACGATAAAAGCATTGTATTCTTCCGGATATATTTTTGACGGCAAAGTTGATCGTTCCGACTCCGAATGGAATACCATATTTTCAAATAAATCATTTTTCTGGAAATTATCGGCTGCCGGTTATGCCCTGATCATAAAAGATGATGATTACTATATATTAAGTGAAGCGTATTCGAAAGACGGCAACTGGAAAGAGGTGCTTGATTTTTCTGTTTCGGCGGCAGGTAAATTACTCATATACCTGCCGGAAAAACACCCCTTTATCGTTGAAAATGAAAGGATTTATAACCTTCATAAATCATTTATAGACATCTGGCATCATGAAGTCGCCATGGTCAATGTGATGAACTCCCACGCTCAGGGGATTTCATTCTTAAAAAGGGCTCTTGAGCATCACTCATTATTTTTTCCTCTCGCGGATAAATTTTAAACTTAGTAGCTTTAACGATCTATATAAGAATCGTCTTTAATGTGCGTGGCGGCTTGTGAAGGCGTTACGCCATATTTCCTTTTAAAACAGTTGGAGAAGTAAAACTGACAATTCCAGCCGGTCATGTCGGAAACCTCTTTTACGGTATAACATTTGGAACGCAGCAGTCGTAAAGCATGTTCCATTCTTACTTCAACAATATATTGACGCAGAGTCGGAAGCTTTTCCTTTTTGAATATGTTTGCCAAATGACCGGCAGTGACTCCAACACTCGCGGCTACGCTTTCCACGGATAGTGACGTTTTGTAGTAGTTACGTTCAATATAATATTTGGCTATATCAGTCAGCGATGACGCCTTGGCTGGCTGCTCCTGACAGCTCCGCATAGTCCGATAAACTGCTGCCAGTAACGTTTCCACAAAAGCATTGAACAAACGTTCATCAGCATATTGGCTTTTCGCGCGGACTATCGCTTCCAGTAATCCGGTTATTCCGCCGGGACAGAGTTTATTGACTTCATCCCATGGGAAGAAGTGATTCGTTGCAAGATCCTGAGAATCAAAAAGGCTTAAATTCAGCATTGGTTCCTGACAGTGGAGGGTCCAGCCGCTGGAAAATTCCGGATATGGCGTTTCGCCATGAATCTGGTTCGGAGGATTGATTACCATATGAACCGACTCGTCAAACTCATAGGCTTTCAGTTCCCAGTAGGGGTGAAAATGCCTGTTTTTAAGAGAAACAGCCTGATCGTTAATTCCGATAAAAACGTTGTTCAGACTGATTGTTCCGGTATCCAACACTTTTATATCCATGTCAACCTATAGAATTACATTTAAATATATATAGAGAGAGTAGCATCTAATAATATAATATTCAAGATATTACTATATAAGAATATGATCCATTTTAAGTGTGTTTCATAAAAACAGGCTTTGCCATTTTATGCGTAAATCCCATTTTTTTATATAAATTACGTATATTTTTACATGTAAATGCATTGGGTCGACTCTTGTTTTACGTGGGTCGACACACTATAATCTAAGGAACAATAAGAAATTTATAAAAAATTAGTTTTCAGGACTTATATATATGTTGGAAGTTGCAAAACATGAAAAATTGTATAGAGCGCTCAAAAATAAATTATTGCAGCTTAATCCTGGAGATAAGATTTTATCGATTCGTCATATCATGCAGAATTATTCTGTCAGCAAGGCAACAGTCATCAGGTCTGTTGAACGGCTGAAAGCAGAAAACCTTATTAGAAAAAATGTTGGATTAGGAACTTTTGTTACAGATGAGGTATTGAAATATAAAGAAAACGCAAAACCAATAATTTTAATTGCTATTCCCCGATGGAATTCTACATTTTATGGTAACATAGAAGATCAGTTTGAACTTGCGCAGGCTACAAGTAATTCCGTTGTCGAATTTTTACGTTATGACTGGAAAGATGAGATTCCGAGAATGCTGCCGAATAAAAAAATTGACGGCTTGATTGTGATCGCTTCCAGTAATATTACCCCTGAGCATATTGAATATCTTGATTCATATAAACGGCCTTATTTGTTCTTTGATATATCAGCTGGTAATTTGCCGGCAAATTCAGTGACCAGTAATAACTATTCGATTGGTTCTCAGGCCGCGGATCATCTAATCAAACTTGGTCATAAAAAAATAGCACTTGTGATTTCTGAACCTCAGATTTTATCAATTAATGACATTATTGACGGGTTTTGCCAATATAGTGAATTACAAGGAGCAAATGTTGAAATTATTGATTGCGGCGTTAAAAAAGGAGATCTCGGAATAGAAAAAGTTTACCGTAGATTTAAAGAAAGATTAAAAGAAACATGTTCTTTCACAGGTATTTTTGTTACAAGTTCAGCATCTGCATTGGCAATATATAAAGCAGCCTATGAAAATAATATGAGAATTCCTGAAGATCTAAGTCTTATAAGTGCTGGATATTCGCCGGACTGTGCTTATTATTATCCGGCTTTGACTAATATTGACTATGACATTCCAAAAATGGTAAGCTTTGCAATGGATATTTTAATTTCACAAATCAATAATAAAGAAAGGAAGGAATTTAAACTGAAAAAAGTGAAACCAAAAATTATGATAAGAGACTCGACAATCTCATGTAATAAATAAATGGAAATCAAAAATGAAAAAGAAAAATTTTACGCTCATTGAGCTCCTCGTCGTTATTGCCATAATAGCAATACTCGCATCATTGCTGTTGCCTGCTTTAGGAAAAGCCAGGGAAATCGCTAAAAAAACCGCTTGTAAAAATAATCTTAAACAAATAGGAATGAGTGTTGCATTGTATGAAGGCAATTTTCAGGATTATTTTCCTTATCAGGCACTGCCGGGGCATCCGGACTATTCTCTGTGGTATCAGGCAATAGAAGTTGGTGGAAGTTCGTATGCAGGGAAAAAACACGAGCTTTTTTATTGTCCAAGTGAAATCCCTCCTACCACAACTCGTGAGTCACAGTGGGCAAGCGGCTGGATAAGCTATGGTGCAAATAATTGGTATTTGACTAGTTCTGCAAATGATGGTCCAAAGAAAGTTATACAGGTGAAGAGAACCTCGGAAACAGTTTATGCGCTTGATGCAATAGCTAATTATTCCACAAAGAATTTTTATGGATATTATCATGTTTATCCATGGGCAGCTTCAACATTACCTATACCAGGATTGAAACATGAGAATAGTAGAAGTTTGAATGTTTTATGGGTGGATGGTCATGTTAGTTCGATAAAATCAAGATATCCCTACATTAGCCATACGACTCAGGTTTTTTCTGATTCGAATCTTGGAGGCCGTTTTTCTGCGGACCAGGCGAATAACAAGTGGGATATTAATTAAAGCATCACAATATATAACTGGAGCATCAAATGTTTTTTTCTGCTAAATATATATTAATATCTACCGGGATTGTTGCATCTTTACTATTCTGTAAAGTTGTTTCCTCGGCAGAGGAACCTTCTTCTCCCATGCGTGGTCTGGGGGTAGCCACACATATGTATGGTTGGGATGATAAGGCTTTACTGCCCGTTATGAAACAACTTGGAGTGACTGTTTTTCGTGATTCCATTTGCTGGAATTATGTAGAAAAACAAAAGGGAAAATATAAAATTCCGCCGAGAATCACAACGTTTATGGAAAGAATAACCGGTTCCGGGATTAAAATGATTGTGGCTTTGTACTATAGTAATAAAATTTATGATAATCCCCACGATCCGAAAGCTTTCGCGAATTATTGCCGCTTTGTTGCTTCCAAGCTGAAAGGGAAGCCGGTTGCTGCTTTTGAGATTTACAATGAACCCAATGGATGGTTTCGTCCACAATACGGCGGTGCATGGAATGGCAAAGACAACGCACTCTGGATTGAGAAATTTGCTGAGTATATGAGTACTGCCGCGGCCGCTATCCGTGAAGTTGATCAAACTACGCCGATAATTTCTGGAGGCGGTGTTCCGTGTGCAACTGCTTATCTTATGAAGCGATTTCCCAAGGCTTTCAAGAATATTGACGGACTCACCGAGCATCCCTATAGTTTCAGTCTTCCTCCGGAAACGATTCCATGGGGGGGAGCCAAAATTCTTGAACGGGATGGAATTTCTGTTGCTAACGACGACCATTCCATTACTTCGTTGATCAATACGCTCCGTCGGCATTCAAAGGAATATCTTGGGCGGGAATTGCCTGTTTGGGTTACGGAAGTCGGTTTCAGTAATTACTATGACCAGAAACGACCAGCCCAGGATCGTGGTTTTACCCAGAAGGTTCAGGCAATGTACCTTGCTCGTTCTCTCATCATTGGCATGGCCAGCGGAGCAAAAGTATGGTGTATCTATAATCTTATGGATACCGCCGACAATCGTTATAATTCCAATTATAATTTCGGACTTGTACGCAATTCAAAGTATGAATATAAACCAAAGCCTGCTTTTTATGCGATTCAACACATTAGCCAACTTCTCGGCAGTGACTGGAAGTACATTACAAAACCCAATGCAAAGCTTGATGTCGTTATTGCCAGAAAAAAGAAATATGATGTCTGGCAGGCTCCAATGATTGATCCATTTGTAAAAGTAACTGGCCCGATGATGCACTGGTTTAAAATTCCGGATGGATATGTGACATTTGTATGGAATGCGGGACGGTATCATGGCGAGTTTAATCCTCCATTCGGAGATTTGCTTTGGACCCATAACAAAAATATTAAAAACATTGATGCTTTTGAGATAACAACTGGACGGAAATTAATGTTACAAAGTGTCCGAAAAGGGAACTCAGTTTGTTTGAAAGACATTCCTATCGGAGGCTCTCCAATTGCAATCAAATGGACAATGGGAAGCTCTACAGTAACTGCAAACACAAAAAGTTATGAGGATATTTGGACAAAAGGCAAAAAGGAATATAATGATAAGAAATATCAGGAAGCGGCCAATACATTAAATAAAGCAGTACAGAAGGCAATAACCCCTTCTGAAAAGTATAATTCAATGTGGTATCGCGGCAATGCCTTAAAAGTTCTCAAAAAATTCGGTGAAGCAACAATCGTATTTGAAAATCTACTGAAGATTGAGGGACTATCTGAAAAACAGAAAGAGGATGTTTTTAAAGAGTATATAAATAGTATTTACTGGAATAAAAAATATCAGGAAGCTTTGACCGTTGCGGATAGAATCGTATCAGATGATAAGGCAACACAAAAAATGAAAACGACTTGTGCTTATATTGCCTGTTGCAGCGCGGAATATTTGAAAAAATATGACGATATGGAAAGGTTTGGCAAAATCATTGTTGAACTCAATTTAACGGGGCTGTGGTATGGAAGAGGATTTCTTTGTCAGGCGAAGGCTTTAAAAGGACAAAAGAAATACGATGAGGCTTTCGCACTGTTGAATAAAGAAAATATTTCAAAGATGCATCCGAACGATCAGGGGGTTGCATATTTAGAACGTGGTCATATTGCCATTGCTCGGAAAAAATACCCTCAGGCCGTTATTGAATATACAAATGTTTATGAACTTCCTCGAGGGCTTGTCCAACATAAGGAGGAAGCGATTGCGCGGCTTATTTTTGCGATGAGTATTATGGAACAATCCGAGAAGATTACAGTTTGGATCAAACGAATCGACGGCATTAAAAATAAATACTGGAAAGCCTGTGCGTTGCTTTACTGTGCTCAGTGGCTGGAAAAACAAGGTAGATATAAGGATGCAAAAGAAAAATGGAGAGCGTGTAAAACTGCAGGTCCATGGTGGGCAAAACTGGCTGAAAAAAGAATCTGTAAAATTGATTAATAATCCAATACGTTTTAAGGAAGAAGTATGAACAGATATCCAAATGAGTTTTATCCTGAATATTGTTCCAGGGAGTTTACGGAATGGCCGACTTGTCAGGAAATTCATGACTATTTTATTGAGTTGAGTAAAGAAAAGTCTGATTTTTTTTCATTCAGAGAAATTGGGCTCAGCGTGGAACAACGGCCTCTCTGGGTTGCTGAAATCAGTGACAGTAAGATTTCTGACACAACCAAGCAAACTGCTGTATTCATTGCCACAGAGCATGGGGGAGAAAGAAGTGCGACAGGAACGACTTTGGAACTCATTAAATGGTTAATATCGCCAGATGCTAAAACCCTATTAGAAAAACAGCGCATATTGATTGTTCCGGTTGTTAATGTTGATGCTTACGAAACCAATGGAAACTTAGTAAATCGGAATGACATCAATCTTTTTGCCGATTATAATTATGATGGCTCAAAACCAACGCAACCGGAAGCTCAGGCAATATGGAATCTGGTTGAAAAGGAAAAGCCGGATATTTTTATTTCTTTACATGGTATGTCAATGGATTATGATGCCAGCGGTTACCATCGAATATGGGAAAGTACCTCTGTTGCTTATACGAATAATCTGGAACGATCTTATAATAGAAAAATAATTGACCGAATAAATGCTGCTGCTGAAGCAGAAGGATATTCAATGGATCTTGGCGCGGAAGACCTGGAAAGATGTCTTCCGTTTATTCCCGGAAATGAGTTTCACTCTCTTCCTACCTTCGGACATACTGGGGGATCTCCAAGTTACTGCTATAACAGGTTTCATTCGCTGAGTTTTGTCATGGAAATTGGTCCGGTCAGGTCAGGATTCCTGCGTTGCCGGGAAATTTTAGCAATCGGAAGTGAATGCTGGGAATATGAATGTTTTCCCGGATATCCTAATAGAATTATTACTTCGGCCTGTATCTCGACAATGGTAGTAACCGCTGGCGGCGAAACGGCACGTGAGAGAAGAGAAAACCGTTGTTTGCTATGGCGTAATTCTAAAAACTTAACTACAGGTATTGGAGGCCGTAATGCAACGCGCATTATAGGATTCATGTCCAGGTCAAAAGAAGATTATACAGAATTGCAGAACTTTAAAAATACAGGAGCTCTACTTGAATACTTTGAAGCAAAAGGCACGCCCATAAAAAACAGTCTCGAAGTTCTTGAAGAAGAATGGAAACAAGTTCCTCTCGTATGGAATGACGCGAAAGCGGTTGCCAGAATCAGGGAACGGCCTAATGTGCAGGATTTTCCGGAACCATATTATGATGATAATCTTGGAACAGAAAAGCTTAACATGAAAGCCTGTATGAGATTCCGGCTTGACTTGGAGGTTACTCCTGAACGAGTTTTACTTAACGACAAAGAGATATCATCGAAAGAATACCGGACTTGGCAGGATAAGCGTTTCAAATATCTTGAAGTAGATTTAAAACCCGATTGGCTTCGGGCTGTAGTGGTAATAAAAACCTCTCGGCGGAAATATAAAAAGAAAGAGTTATGATCAAATGAATTGTTGGAAAAAATACGGAGACATTCTCGTCCCTCAAACAGAACGGAACATCCATTTCCTCTCTAACTTCACCGCAGCAGCAGAACCTCTTGATGATGAAAACTGGCGTATCTGGTATTCGGCTTCTTCCGGCGGCGCTAACTTTAATATTGCCTTTGCGGAAGGTGTTCCGGGCGACAATATGCAAGAACATACTGCAATACTAAGTCCAGAAAAAAGTATCCGAAATAAGCAATTCACGATATGCAATCTGCCGGAAGGCTGGTTGCCGACACAACCAGTGCATATTGTATTGCCAAATGGAACTCAAAGACTGTATTTCTGGGCTCATGGTCCTGGAGTCGTCAGATATCTGGCGGCAGATAGTTCGGACGGCATCAATTATACTGTCGTTGATCCATATAAACCGTGTCTGTATCATCCTTGTGATCGCGCAGTAAGCATGGAATTAAACGAGGCCGCGGGGCTGGTCATTGGCAAAAAAGACATGGAAAGGCCCACTTTCGAACAGGCTGCCGATACGAATTTGATATGCAATGACGCGACCAATGTTTATCTGCTTGATGACGGTACTTTTGAGCTGTATACGGTTGAACTCATTCAGGTTGACAAATCGGATCCAAGGTATATTACACATGACAATGCCGCTGGACTTATTCGCGTAATAGAACGAAGAACCAGCAAAGACGGTCTGAACTGGAGTCCAGGTACCAGAGTGCTTGAGCCGGACAGTCAGGATCCGGCTGATTTGCAGTTTTACTATCTTTCTGTAACACATACTCCCCAAGGAAGAATTGGAATCCTCGGCCATTACGGTGTGGAGGCGCAAACAATGGATTTAGAGTGGTGTTTTTCAAAGGACGGTATAAACTGGGAACGTCCCAACCGAACTCCCTGGCTCAACAGGGATGAAGATGCTTCCGGGCATTACGCATATTATGCTCCCCACAAAATGGTTTTTCATCAAGGTGAGTGGTGGCTGTTTTATACTGCCTGTAATTATACTCATAACCATGAGAAGTCCAGTGGCCCGCTGCAATCAAAAATACAGCTGGCCAGAATCGATCAAATCATCTAAGTTCGCACAAGGGGCGGCGTAATTGCCGCTTCAAACTCCAGTCGTGGATATTCCTCTCGGAAGAGGGAATTAAAGATACATACTCACCCACCCCGAATCCCATAAATTTATATTTCTTTCCAATGTTTTTATATATATAAATGCTTAAAAACAGAAAAGCTATGATATATAATTATATATATAAACAAAATGAGGAATTTAAAATAATGGCATTGGTAAGAAATCCGGACAACATCCGGTTAGGAATAATCGGCATGACGGAAGGTAACGGGCACCCTTATTCCTGGAGTGCTATTTTTAACGGTTATAATCGTGAAAAAATGACCCTGGAATGTCCATTCTCGGGAATCCCGGAATATTTGAATAAGGAACCGGAAGAAACATTGCAGATCGCCGGGGCCAATGTGACCCACATTTGCTGTAATGACCGTAAAGACGCTGAACATGTAGCGGCATGTTCATTGATTCCCAATGTGGTTGATTCGCCGAAAGAAATGATTGGACAGGTTGATGCCGTCATTGTTGCAACCGATATTGGTGGAGAACATGTTGAACGCGCCAGGCCGTTTGTAGAAGCGGGGTTACCAGTCTTTATCGATAAGCCGTTATGCGATAATTCAGCCGACCTGGCAATTTTTCGTCGTTGGATCATTGATGAAAAACGCCCGATTATGTCATCCAGCTGCATGCGCTACGCGAAAGAATTCCTGCCGTATCAAATCTCAACCAATGAGCTTGGAGAACTGCGATTTGTTTCCGTCACGATGTGTAAAAAATGGGAAACCTATGGAATTCACGCCCTGGAGGCTATCTATCCAATTGTTGGGCCGGGATTCAAGACGATTCAATGTCTCGGTACCGCGGAACGCAATATTGTTCACATGACCCATGAACGCGGAATCGACATCATGATTGCTCTGATTAAGGATGTCCAGTATGGCGGCGGTCTGCGTCTGGCGGGAACCAAGGGAAACGTTTATGTTTGCAGTAAAGATACTTTTTATGCTTTCAAGTCACAACTTCAGGCATTTGTTAACTTTCTGCGGAGCGGAGAACCCCCGTTTCCATTCAGTGAAACAGAAGAGCTGATGAAGTTGGTAATCGGCGGAATAGAGAGTCGTGAAAATGCTAACAAATTAATAAACTACCCCGTGGCGGAGTCCACGAGGTATTGAAAACGCTTTTGAAAAAAAGCAACCCGGATGGTCTGGGTATTACACCCAACTATTACGCTGTCAGTCGTACTGACCCGCTTCCGCAAGGAGCATCAGCGACTGGAGCTTGAAGTGGTACTAACGCCGTCCGTCGTACGGACAATAAACTACCCCGTGGCAGAGCTAACGAGGTAGAGAAAACGCTTTTGAAAAAAAGCGACCCGGATGGTCTGGGTATTACACCCAACTATTACGCTGTCAGTCGTACTGACCCGCTTCCGAAAGGAGCATCAGCGACTGGAGCTTGAAGTGGTACTAACGCCGTCCGTCGGGACAATAAACCTTGAGGATTTATAATATGGAAAATGTATATAAAATGCGTCAGAGTAGAGTGTTAAATAAAATCAGGAATGGAGGAGTTGCCTTATGTACAAAGATGAATCTGGCAGACTCCCGTGCGTTTGAAATTGCCGCGATGAGCGGTTTCGATTGCTTATGGACCTGCCAGGAGCATATCGCCAATGACTACCGTGCAATCAACGAACAAGTTCTTGCCACCAAGATACATGACTGCGATATTCTGTGTCGTGTTCCCAAAGGCTCATACAGCGACTATATCAGACCGTTGGAACTCGATGCGACCGGAATTATGGTGCCGCACCTGATGAATCTGGAAGAAGCAAAAAATATCGTCAAAATGACCCGATTCCATCCCGTGGGTATACGCCCGGTTGATGGCGGTAACGCAGACGCAATGTATTGTCAGGTTCCATTCAACGAATACCTTCAACAAGCGAATGAACAACGCTTTGTGGCGCTTCAAATAGAGGACCGCGAACCATTGGAAGAACTTGACGCAATTGCCGAGATTGATGGCTATGACATGCTGTTCTTCGGCCCTGGAGACTTTACTCAATCAATTGGAGATCCCGGCAACTTCAATAATCCACTGGTGAATGAAGCCAGAATCAAGATCGCTGAAACCGCCAATAAATACGGCAAGATTGCCGCCACGGTCGGAAGTACTGATAATTACAAAGAGCTGGTTGATATGGGCTACAAGTTTATCAGCATTGGCGCCGATGTCTGTTCTCTGGGAGAAGCGTGCAAAAATATTGTTACCAGGATCTCCGGAATAAACACGGACAAAAATAAATCAATTTACAGTAAGTAAAAACAGGTGTCATTATGAATGCTCTTGATACATTTTCCCTGAAAGGAAAAGTCGCTTTGATTACCGGCGGTGCCGGAAACTATGGACGTCAAATGGTTGCCGCCCTGGCTGAAGCCGGGGCCGAAACGTATATTGCCTCTCGTGGAGTTGAGGCACTTGAAAAGGTGGCAAAGGAAGAACAGGAACGCGGGTATAACGTTACGGCATTGAGTCTGGACCTGTCGGAGGAGGAGTCCATACGATCACTTTATGATAACATTATTTCACGTAGCGGCCGCATTGATATACTGGTCAACAATGCCGTTACCCGAAGTGCATGCGACGGATGGGACAATCCGCTGGAAGCCTTTGACCAAAGTCTTCATATTAACGCCTCGGCACTTTTCAAGATTACGCAGTTGTTTGCGGAAAGCATGAAAAAACAGCGAAGCGGTTCCATCATAAATATCGGATCAATGATGGGCATGGTGGGAATTGAAATGGCAAATTATGCCGGAACCGATATGAACCCGAATCCTTCGCCGATTTATTTCTATGAAAAAGGCGGAATAATTAATTTTACCCGCTGGGCCGCCAGTATCCTTGGTCCTTATAATATCCGTGTAAACTGTGTCTCGCCGGGAGGCTTTGAGACGCCTGACCTGCCGGAGGAATTTGTCAAAAATTACAGTGCCAGAACCCAATTGGGCCGTATGGCCAATGCTACCGACCTGAAAGGCATTATCGTATTCCTTGGCTCGGATGCGTCGGAATACATTACCGGTACCAATATACCGGTTGACGGGGGGTACACGGCAAAATGAATTTTTCCAGAATACAACTAGGAACAGTACAGTTCGGCTTGAATTACGGAATTGCCAATACTGGCGGCAAGCCGTCGTATGAGTCTTCCAGAGACATTGTTGCCACGGCATATCAAGGCGAAATTAACTGTTTCGATACTGCCGCCGCGTATGGCGACAGTGAAGTAATTCTCGGTCGGGCTCTGAATGAATTGAAGTTGCAGGAAAAGGTACATATCATTAGCAAAATTGCTCCGTTTGATGAACGGGATATGTCCAGCCGGGAAACAGAAGAGTTTATAATAACATCGGTTGAAAATTCACTCAAGCGGCTGCAGCGGGATTATCTGGATGTCTGCCTGTTTCATCGCGATAAGGATTATGTCTACTTTGATGTGCTGGACAACCTGAAATCCAGGGGACTGATCAGAGGCTTCGGATTGTCCATAGACAGCACGGACTATTGTGATAAACTGCTTGAATCGCAGGTGAAATTCATCCAGCTTCCATATAATATTCTGGACAAGCGTTTTGACGATTTTCTTATTCAGGCGGCAAAGCGGAACATCAAGGTATTTACAAGAAGCCTCTATTTGCAGGGACTGCTGTTAATGGCGGAAAATCAAATCAAGCCATTTCTACAGGATGTTATCCCAATACGCCGTGAACTTGAACAATTGGCCTCGGACTCGGGAATGACGATGCCGGAACTGTGCGCCAGGTTTGTCCTGAGCAATCCGGCTGTAACCAGTATCCTGACCGGTGTTGACAATCTTCAACAGCTTCAACAGAATATCGAGTTGTTGAGTAAAGCTCCGTTGCCTGAAGATATTTATCAGCAGGTAAAAAGTATTGTCCCTGTTTTTGATGAAAAAATAATCCGCCCAGCCCGATGGACCCAAATTGCGTAATACACTAGAATCACCATTTGTCATACCGCTGAATTCTCAAAGGGCATCAGCTTATCTACAACTTGATTAATAACCAGAGCCCATAAAACGATCTTCCTCTGTGACTTGGTAAAAAGTCTTTTTGTTTCAGTATCATGTGCTAGCTATCTGGTATTAGAAAATTGTATGATAGTGTTTTACTTAAAAAAAATTGTTGCGACATTCATAACTTTTTTTACTGCCTTAATAGTATCTTTGATAGCATCAAAATTTAATGTGGGATGGACCTGAAACATCAATGCTGTTGTTCCAACCTTATAATCATTTGGAAGATGATTCTTTAACTGGAGATTATATTGTTTGCCAGTAATGGTACATTTTATATTTCTCCAACCGTCTTCTAATCCAATTCCCCAAGTACTACCAAACTGACAAATTACGCCTTCTGCATTGATCGTATCAATGATACGTTTCTGATTCCATTTAGGATGAATTTTTTCCTGATCAATAAAAACATAATATTTGTAATAAGCGTGGAAAATATGTTCAGGAGGAACCACAACGCGCAACCCATAAACATTTTTGAAGGCACGATTAAGCATATTGGCATATTGGCGTCTAAGTTTTATCCATTCGTTGAGCTTTTTTAGTTGAATTCGACCTATTGTCGCTTGTATTTCAGTCATACGCCAGTTTGTTCCCAAAGAAGTATAATATGAACTATTTCTCCTTGTATTACAGTAAACAAGAGGATGGTCTAAATTTCTATTATATCGATTAAAATCCTTTCCGTGATCTTTATAGGTCCATGCTGCTTTATACAATCCAGGATCATTGGTGGTTACCATACCTCCTTCCCCTCCAGTAGTCATGATTTTATCCTGACAAAATGAAAATGCAGCCATGTGACCGATAGAACCAAGTTTTTGGTCTTTGTATTTTCCTCCTAAACACTGAGCACAGTCCTCAATGACTTTCAAGTTGTGCTTTTGAGCAAATTCCATGATATCATCCATTTCACAAGCCCATCCTGCAAGGTGTACACAAATAATTGCACGTGTATTCTTTGTAAAAACAGCTTTAATCGTATCGATATTAATATTTTGACTTTGGATATCTATATCAGCAAATACCGGTGTTGCTCCGCGCATTATGCATGCGCTGGCCGAGGCAATAAAAGTACGGTTAGTAACAATAACTTCATCTCCGTTTCCAATTCCCAAGGAATGCAACGCTAGCTCAAGAGCTAATGATCCATTTGTTACACTAATGGCATAATTAACACCAATATATCGAGCAAACTCGTATTCGAACAAGCCATTTTGACCACGCACTTTGGTTCCATCTTCCACCTGATGAATATCTCCTGTCCAATAATTTACTTTGCCAGAACGCAATACATCCGCAACGGCTTGGATTTCATCTTCATCAAAATGTGGCCATGGTTCACATGGGGCGGTTCGAATGGGACAACCTCCATCTATAGCTAACTTTTCCATAAAAACAATTTTTCAATATTAGACTTTTTTATTTTACCTGGAGTTTTAACAAATCATAAGAACATCATTTAAATCCAACTATTTTCCCTTCCCTCTCCCTAATCTTGATTCCAATATACAAATTGCAATGGAGAAAAAAAGTTTTATTTCTGTGCAATTTGCTTTAGCAATATAATTACAGTTAATTTCAATAGTATAACAGCTTGTATATTTTTGGCTTTGCCCCATAATTTCTCTTATATTTAGCATAAGAGAAATGAAACAATCAAGATACAATTTACTGAACATTCCCTTTAAATTTTTCTGTCGTTACGTGTCCTTGTTCATTGACTCCTTCTGATCTGAAAACTTTAATTAAAGTAAGCCATAATATTTTAATATCAAGCATCAAAGACATATTATCAACATACCAGACATCCCGTTTAAATTTATCTTCCCAGCTGATGGCATTTCGTCCATTTACCTGAGCCCATCCGGTAATGCCGGGACGAACGTGATGACGGCGTTTTTGATCTTCATTATAAAGCGGTAAGTATTCCATCAGCAATGGCCTTGGTCCAACTAACGACATATCCCCTTTTAATACATTTATTAGTTGTGGCAATTCATCGATAGATGTTTTTCGAATGAGTTTGCCAATTGGTGTTAAACGTTGTTCGTCTGGTAGTAAGCCATAACTATTTTTGCAATCATTCATTGTCTTAAATTTGATTATGAAAAACGGTTTTTCATTCAAACCTGGACGTTTCTGAAGAAAAAATGGATTCCCACGATTAACAATCAAAAGAAGAAGTAACACAATAATAATGATCGGACACAAAATGGCCAAAGCAAGCAAGGCTAAAATAGTATCAATTAAATTTTTTGTATATTTATACATTTGCATCTTCTAGCAGCAGCTCATTAATATGAGATTTGATTACTTATTCTCCCAGTCATAACGACTGAATTTATCCATGTTCTGCCAACGATGTGCCAGCTTGGCTGTGCCCAAGATAAATTTTGCCACTCGCATTGAAGTGTTTCTTACATTATACTCCCATGGCACTTCGCGGTTTGGAAACAACTCACGTTCAGAAGTTGCAAGTTTGACTGCTGATACTAAGACTTCTGGATGGAGTCCTGTAAGTAAAATAGAGCCAGCATCAAGTGCTTCGGGGCGTTCAAGTGAATTTCGAATGGTAACTGCAGGGAAATCCAGAATGGCCGATTCTTCACTGATTGTACCACTATCAGAAATTGCACAACAGGCATTCATCTGCAAATTGTTATAATCAAAGAAACCGAATGGTTTTAAAAATCTGATGTCATGTGATGATAAATCAAGATTTAGTTTTTCAAGTCGGTTGCGAGTGCGAGGGTGGGTAGAAACAACTACCGGTATTTGATATTCCTCTTGAAGCAGTTGCAGGCAAGTCACTACCTTGCGCAGATTTTCAGGGTTGTCAACATTTTCTTCGCGGTGAACGCTGACGATGAAGTATTTACCCGGGTCAAGATCCAGTTGCGAAAGGATTGCAGACGCATTGATGTCATCAATTTTACTCATCAGCACTTCTTTCATGGGAGATCCAGTTAGATAAACAAAGCGGTGTGAAAGTCCTTCGCTGAGAAGATGACGGCGGGCATGTTCAGTATAGACCAAATTGAAGTCGGAAAGGTGGTCGACTACTTTTCGGTTGGTTTCCTCTGGAACATTGGAGTCGAAGGACCGATTTCCGGCCTCCATATGATAGGTTGGGATTTTCATACGCTTTGCCATCATAAGTGAAATGGCACTGTTAGTATCCCCCAATACAAGGAATGCATCGGGTTTTTCTTTCAAGATGACCTCTTCGGTCTTGATCAGGATCTCTCCGAGCACTTTGCCCAGAGAAGAAGTATCAACATTCAGAAAATAATCAGGCTTGCTCACGCCTAACTCGTCAAAAAAGACTTGGTTTAGCTCGTAGTCATAATTCTGTCCGGTATGAATCAGAACGTGATCGGTGAATTTTTCCAGAGTTTTTATTACCGCCGCAAGACGAATAATCTCAGGTCTGGTGCCTAGAACAGTCATTACTTTCATAGTCTCTTTAATCCTTGTTTTTTTCAGTCCGGTTAACCTGGGGATTTACACACTCTCTAAAAACGTATCCGGATCTTCCTGATCGTAAAATTCATTGATCCAAAACAACGTGTATACATCTCCGTTTCCGATGTTGGTAATGCTGTGGGTAAACCAAATCGGAATATCCACGAAACCAGGTTGTTTGTCTGCATCAATTTCAAAGTTGCAGACCTTGTCGTCCCCGACTCGGCGTAGCTGCAGCCGGGCCTTGCCTTTGATCACCGCAAAGCGTTCAAACTTACGGGTATGATAATGATTGCCCCTAGTGATGCCGGGATATGTTGTCGAATAAGAAACTTGTCCTCCGGTATGGTCGAGCTTCAGGACTTCGACAAAACAGCCGCGCTGGTCGGAGTGCAGGATAAGTTCGACCGGATAAAACGTTTCATGGTCGATGTAGCAGACAAAGGTGTTGAACAGATCCTGCTCGAATTGGCTATTGAACCGCGGGATAATTTGCCGGTCAAAATAAGTCTCCTTGAAATAGGTCAGTAGGGACAGGATCTCCGAAACCTTGATTTCCGCACAGTGTGGCACCAGATAGGAACTGCCGTCAATTTCTCCGCGCACCGCGCGGCAGAATTCTCGGCACAAGACATTGATGTAGATCAGACGGATTTCTCCATCGACATGAACCTCTGGCTTTTCTCCGTGAGTGAGTTTATGACAGAAAGTTGCGACCACAGAATTGTAATTAGGTCTGCCGAAAGGGCCGAATACATTTGGAATGACCATCCCGGTAAACGTCGCTCCGCTCCGCCCGGCCCATGCTTCGAACAGCTCCCTGCCTTCACGCTTGGATTTTCCGTAAAGGTTGTCCCGCTTCTCCTGAGTGGAGGACGACATGATCACATGGGGAGTTACCTGCTCCGTTTCCATCGCTTCGATCAATTGTCTGACCAGACGGATGTTGGTGTCATAGATCACCTGCATGTTCTCGTGACGGTTCATGGCGGCAAGGTGGACAATCACATCACAGTTACCGACAAAGCGCCGCAAGCACACATCACTATCGAAAAACGAATCCTCGAAAGGAATGCTTTCAATACTATCGTCAAACCTCAAAAAGTTGAACAGATGGCTTCCCATAAAGCCCGCCTGTCCCGTTATTCCCACTCTCATCATTTTATGGATGCCTCCATGTCTTGGCAGATCATATCGATTTTGAGCAGGAGTTTCTTGATACCATCCACATCAAGCCGATTGGTGTTATGTGAATGGTATTCGCAGGCATTTGCCAGTTCCGGTTTCCCCTCTGAAAAATAGAGGTCATAGTTCAGATCGCGGTCATCCGCCGGAATTCTGAAATAATCACCCATATCTTCCGCTTTAATCATATCCTCCCGGCTGACCAACGATTCATAGAGTTTCTCTCCGTGCCTAGTCCCAATAATTTTGATTTCATTATCTTTGCGGTACAACTCTTTCAGAGCTGTTGCAAGCATTTTTAGAGTACAGGCAGGAGCCTTCTGGACGAAAACGTCGCCTTGTCTACCATGATTGAACGCATATATGACCAGATCCACGGCATCCTTGAGCGTCATCATAAAACGGGTCATGTTGGGATCAGTGATGGTCAACGGCTTGCCAGCTTTCAGCTGGTCAATGAACAAGGGAATCACCGACCCTCGGGATGCCATAACATTGCCGTAGCGGGTTCCACAGATGACCGTGCCATTCTCCGCAATATTACGTGAGCGTGCAATCATGACTTTTTCCATCATTGCTTTGCTCATGCCCATAGCGTTGACAGGATATACCGCTTTGTCGGTACTCAGAATCACTACTCTTTTCACCTTATGGCGAATTGCCGCTTCAAGTACGTTTTCCGTGCCGAGAATATTGGTCTTGACCGCTTCCAGCGGGAAAAATTCGCAGGAAGGAACCTGTTTCAAAGCCGCAGCGTGGAAAACATAGTCAACACCTTCCATTACGTTGTCGACGCTCTGCGGATCGCGTACGTTTCCGATATAGAATTTCAGTTTCGGATTTGCATATTTTTTCCGCATATCGTCCTGTTTTTTCTCATCCCGGCTGAAGATGCGGATTTCTCTGATATCGGTATGCAGGAAACCTTCTAGAACCGCATTCCCAAATGATCCAGTTCCACCCGTTATAAGTAAAGTCATTCTTTTAAACATATTATTCCCTGTCTCTGATATGTATAATAATTACTATAGTCATAATATTTCTAATCTGATGGCAAAACTATATTTGATAATTCAGTTAAATAACTGATATATTATTTGCATTAACTTTTCCCAACTATATTTAGTTTTGATTTGATTACGATTATTTTTACCTATCAAATATCTTCTCGACTCTGGTAGTTCAATGAATTTTTGCATGGTCTCTGATAATTTTTCTATTGAAAATTCGCAGATAAATCCATTTTTCTCGTTAACAATAAGCTCGGCGATGGCGGTTTGTATTTTTACGCCATCAGGCCTATAAGCAATAACTGGTAATTCTGAGGCCATAGCTTCTAAAATAGTCTGACCGAATGCTTCATACCTTGAAGTCATCATAAAGCAATCACCTATGCAGTAAAGCCTTTGTGGTTCATAGGACGCTCCAGTAAATAATACATAGTTATCTAGTTCCAATTTAGATGACAGTTTTTTTAAAATGGAAAGATTCACGCCGTTTCCAATAATAACAATTTTAGATTTTTCTTTTATAGATGAAGGTAATAAGGAAAATGCTTTAAGCACATCCGAATAGCCTTTGGTTTCCACTATTCTGCCGAGACATAAAAAAACATTTTTCCCGGTAACTCCGAATTGATTACGAAATATCTTACGGTCTTGGTGATTATAATAGAATTTATCGATATCTACTCCAGCAGGAACTTTTATTGGAGTGGAATATTTCGAATTCCCCATAAGAACTTTCAACTGCATTTCCATATTTCTACTAAACACTAAATTATAGTGAACTTTTTTAATTGCTCTTTTTTGAAGAAAATGTCCCAAAAGCATTGTACTATTTTGGAGGATCAGCATTTTAAGTTTTGTCTTGAAAGGTGTATCTAAACTCTTTTGGTCATCAAGCCCTTTTATAAAACTGGGAATAAGATAGCACACCTGTTTAAAATTTGCCATACGGGCTGCTAATGCTAGACAATGATTGCGAGCTATTATAATAACATTATCGTCAAGTTCTCTTTTTAGTCCTCTAAGTCCGAAATACGAGCAAAATACCAACATTAATGGTTTGAATAAAAAAAGTACCCACGGTAAATTGATATTTCTGAATCTTCTCACCAGAATAGCATTGTCACAATCAATTTGTGGAAGACGCTTTTTTTTATTTAGGTCTTTATCGGAGACGAAAATAATTGGCTTACCTCCTTTTTTTTGAACAGCTTTACTCATATAAAAAAAAGAGTTCTCAACTCCTCCAATATAAGGTTTATAATATTCGCCTGAAAAAACAAATGTAGTTTCATTTATATTGTTTTCTTTGTCCATATTATAACCTTAGATATCATTTTTTTTCTAAAGGAGGCTGCATGATTTTCACGTCCAGAAAAATTAGCATGTTCCATTTTTGTATAACAATCCTCGATAATGTTAGATAATTCATCATTGCCTTTGACATTCTTATAGTAACAGGTAAAAGCATTAAATACCCAAGCATCTGATCTTACCATATATTCATTTGGAAGTGCAACGGTTCCGTTCTGCTGTAATACTGGATAAAAATAGCTACCGTTCCAAGAGTTTTGTTGTAACCAAGACAACGTTTTTTCTGCAACAGAAGTATATTTGCTCCTCTTCTCTGGAATTAATTTTGATGCTTCAACTAATCCAGCTACAACAGAACATAATCCCCATACATGAATCCTGTTTCCAAAAAAAAGGCCGTTTGTATAAGGAATTACATCATATTTTCTGCTAAGATCAACAATATGATCACAACAATCTTCAATTATTTGCAGTTGAAGTTCATATGGGTGTTGCTGCTCAGCAATGGAATGTATTTCTACCTGTTGCATTTGATGGTAATAGTCGATCTTGTTTAGTTCTTCTGCAGGAATATCTGTACGTTTTTGAACAGGATAGTACCAGAAACGGCCATTAAGTTTATTTGATTTATACAGATTTTTATCAAGGTATTTAACCATCCCATGATAAATCTCATCTAATAACGGCTTTTCTTCATGAAAAGTTTTTAAGTAGGTCCCAAGAGCTCCACAAGCAAATGAAGTGCCGTTATATACCATTATTTCACTTGTTGTATATGGAGAATAAGGTATTGCCCAGCTACCATCAGGTTGTTTTGTAGAAAATTTCTCTATCCATATTGCAGCTTTTTTTGCATATGACTTCACTAGCTTCCGAGCATCAAATACCCGGGCGTATTCTGATAAAGCCAAAAGCCCTATCAATTCGGGAGATGTTGAATCCCCTTTCTTGTGATAAAGCCCAAAGTTGAAATCGTAGTTAATGTCAAATCCTCCGTCAGGACGCTGAATTTTTACTAGGATTTTAAATACTTTTTTTGCACGTGCCTTCCATTTTTTGTCTTTGGTTGCTTCATACATTCTGATACAGCCAAGTAAAGATTCATAGACTGTTTGACTGCAGTGTCTTATGTATGGACTTGTGTATAAATATTTATAAATCAGTTTCTTTATCAATTTTGCCTTATAACCTTAGCAGGAATGCCTCCCACCTTAACATTATTTCCGGTATCTTTAGTCACAACAGCGTTGGCCGCAACCAGTACTCCCTTTCCAACAGAAACTCCGGCTGTAACTGTTGACTTTGCCGCCAGCCAACTCCCTTTGCCGATAATAATCTTGCCTCCTTTTCCCTTGCCAAAGCGATAACTTCCATTCTCTTTGCTGTGATTATTTGCAACTATGGTTACATAGGGGCCAAGCATCACTTCGTCTTCTAATATTACTCCGTCTTTATGTCCATTGATCCACGAACCATAGCCAAGATAAACATTATCGCCAATTTCAACTTTTCTTAAATGCTCCAATTTTACCCTCAGTGATACCTGAAAATTTTTCCCACATCTCTTTAGAAAAGGCCGGTAAAGAAGCCCTCTAATTTTACAGCCTGATCCATCTTCTGGGAAAAGCTGTCCGAGCAGTTCAATAAACCGAAGAGGAAAAAGTATCAACATAAATCCCCAAGCGATGATACCTATAATTATTTTTTTTATCATGTTCTCTATTTTTTTGATTGAATTATTTCTTTTATCTTTATCTGAAGAAAAAATAACGTAAAAAAAACCGAAATCAAGAAGATAATTCCTTTTCCTAGAAGGTTTGGCTTCCAAAAGGTGAAGCCATATATAGCTGCAAGTAATAATACCATTGAAATAAACTTCATAGGCTTGTAAAAATTAATGTTACATTGTTTACGAATTATTACCGCCAGCAGAATCTGACCAACCAAACAACTAGCGATATGGGCGATAATCACCCCCATTATTCCCAATGGTTTAATTAATATAATTGAAACTGTCACCTGAATAATAACTACAATAGTATTTGCAATAAAGAATGATTCGTTTTTTTCATTAGCAACAATTATCATTGAGTGAACATTTCCAAGACAACCGAAGAAATATCTGAATACAAGTAAAAACAAAAATGTGTGTTCATATTTCATTGATTTGCCGAATAGTATCAATACCTCATATCCGAACAATACCAGAAATGATGAGATGCAAAAACTAAGAAAACTACAATGTTTAGCAATCTTTTCATATAAATTCTCTTGTTGTTCTTTGTTTCCTTGGGGTAAAATAGTCGCAAATGAAGACTGAAAAACAGCTGACAACCGGAGAGTTAAAAAAGAGACCAATTTTGCCAACTGTATGGTAAGAAAATATTTTGCCAGCTCAACTTTTCCTAGGAATGAAAATATTAACAACTGGTCTATATAGTTATAAAAAAAAGTTTGGATTGTTCCTAAGTGAGAAAATATGGCTTGTTTCCAGTATCCTGCTGGTAAATTCAACTTAAATCTAGTTATTAATTTTCTTCTAATTATATATATACAACCAAGAGAGTTAATTAACCACACTCCTCCTATTAGCCAAAGTAAAAAAGAAAAAGAATTTGCGATGAAATAATCAGCAAACAAGAACATATTAATGGTTAGAACTGTACATATTACAAATAGTTGTGAGTTATTTAGAAATGCAGAGACGCCATATTCCTGTAAGCCAATCATTGAATATGAAAGCAATTGCCCTAAGCCAAACGACATAATAAAAAATAAAATAATATTGATATGTTTACTGTCAATATCTTTTGATAGCAAAGAGGTGATTAACGTCGGAAACATTAAAAGAAGCATACAGAATGCAATTAAAAGTGTTGCAGAAATAAGACTTGAACTAAAAATAAAACTAAACTTATCACTTCTTCGAGATATTTTCGGTAAAAACGTTGCATAAACATTTTGGCCGCCGAATAGTAGAAATGTTGTTACAATATTTGAAACTAATATAACAAGAGCATAATTACCTACTGCTTCAAAACAAAACTTACTTAATATCCAGTTTCTATAGTATCCTAATGGCAGAGATAATAATGAAAGTAACAAATATATTATGACCCCAAATCTTAATTTTGATATTCTGCTATTCATTACGGTATTAGTTTTTCTGCACAAATTCTTTGTAAATATCACATATCTTTTGTTCATTTCTTTGAGCATTATGGAATTTACATGTAAATGAATGATTTTCTTTTCCTAATTTTTCTTTCAGAAGCGCATCTGATGCTAACTTTTCTAATTTTTCTTTTAAAAGTTTAGAATTATGATTTGGGAATACAAATCCATTAACTCCATTTTTAATAAATTCCCTGTAATTAGGAAAATCAGTAGCGACTACTGGTTTATAAAAAACTCCAGCTTCATATATGAGCCGAGATTGATGGGCTTTACTTATTGGAATAATGGCAACATCACAAATATTACACCAATTATTCACCTCCTTTTGAATGCCTATCAATCTAACTTTATCCTTTAAATTATTTTTTTCTATGTAATTGTAGAATTCTTCAATGTATTTTAATGATTTATTTTTGATGAATCTTTTTATTCCAACTAAATTCTTAAATTCCTTCCCAAGGTTTCCTAAAACTAAAAGTTTTATATTTAGATTGCTTGATTTTCCAATTGCTTCAAGAGCAGTCTGGGCTCCTTTTAGTTCATTAATTCCTCCTGCATATAAAACCAGAAAATCAGTTGTTTTTAAATTGAATTTGCTCAAGATTTTATCCTTGGAAACACTGGTTTTACTAAATTCTTTGATATTGACTACGTCAGGTAGAACATTTTTTTGTACAGCCTTGCTAAGATTCCACTGTTCCATATCATATTCAGATATAAAATTGACAATGTCGCTTTTGTTCAAAAAATACTTTATAATATTGTTCTGTAATGAGTTTTTCTTTCCTCGCATTGTCTCTCTTACAAAAATAGATGATTTTATATTAAGTTTATTAAGTAAAATAATCAATGGACAAAGCACAATGCTGTTGAGTATTACCATGTCTGGTTTGTGTTGTTGGAAAAATGCCTTCCAGTATCTAAGATGTAAAAGCTGAAAAAATAATTTTACTATAATCCTTAATGTATTTGCACCACCATTGTAATAGCCAAAGGTGATAGCGGAATATTTGTGACTTAATATTTGCCCACAGTTAAGCTCTATGGCTAGTTTTTCTGCTTTACTTCCTATTGGCATAGATACAAGTAATTTATCTTCTGGCTTAAGTATTTTCTTTAATGCTTTTGCCACATCAATACAACTGAGGGTTCCTCCTCCTATTAAGCCGCTATGGTGAATTATCATTAATTTCATGGTAGAACTTCCCAGAAAAATATATAATTATCAATTTTCAATGTAGAGCCAGGAAGAGATTCTATGAATTGTATTAAAGGCAGAAGTAAGCAGAAAAAATATGCAACTAGTCTTATTTGCGCATTTTTTATTCTTGTTATTATATTGGGAATCAGTAACATATTAAAAGGAGCGTAGTAAAAACCGAGGCGTCCAAATATATGATGTCCAAGCGAAAGAATGCTACACAATGCGCATGCAATGCTTAAACAAAACAAATAAAAAAAAAGTTCATCTTCAATATCTAATTTATTCCAGAATATATAACACACGGTAGGTATTGCAATGAATGACATTACCAAAAGAGGATTTGTCGGAGCTTGATCCTCTCTGATATCATATAATATAGAGTAACGTTCTGGAATCACTAAATTAACCAAAGGCATCAAATATGTTACTAGAAAAGTTAAAATAAATAATGCTGTAATAGAAAAAATAACAATTTTTTTCTGTTTGCGGCATTTCAGCTTTGATATATAACTAAGAAAGTAAATAGGAATGAAGCATAAAGCTGACTCATGGAACAAGTAGGCGGTATAAACTAAAATAATAAAAAGAATCAGTTTTCTGTTTTTCATCATTTCAAATGCAAAAATACATATACAAACAGCTGAGATTTGTCGCCATCCGGACATACTTATTGCAAATAGTCCTATAGTAACATGCAAATAGAAGCTTAGAAATACATTCTTGGAATATTTATAATAAAGGAAGGAGAATGAGAAGCAGATGAACAATGAAAACAAGGCTATCGCTCCTTGATTGCCAATGCCAATTCTATCATAAGTTAGAAATATGGCTCTGAAGCCCCATTCTCTTGTATTTATAATTTCATCATATAAGTAAAGTTGATTTCCTAAATTATGAAGCAAATAATTGGCCGTATCAGTTCCTACGGATTTGTCCCTTAGTGCCATGACTAAGAACAATGTACTTCCCGCAATCATAACGAAAATAAGACGATTTTGTTTTCTACTTAATGGAGTCAGTAATAGATTGCAAAAAAACCAAAATATCAATAATAAGAAATAAATATACATTTTTATTGTTTTTTATAAAAATTAGCAAATTTTTTCAGCAAAATATAGTATCATGAAGAAATGTTAATTTCAGCATAAACAGTCTATAGTCAAAAGGAGGTCGTTCTAGGCATTTTTGTTTCATTTTTAATATTTCCGTTTTATTTAGCTTAACAATTTCCCTCAGCTTTTCTAATTCATTCTCTGCATTAATAATATATCCGTTTTCTCCATCAATGATATAGTCTATAATGTTACTTGTTGGTTCTGTTATGACTGGAGTTCCAAGGCTGATTGATTCAGACACTTTAGTAGGAAACCCAGCTTTCGTTACAAGGTTATCATCACGGTGAAGCACCGAAAAATCAGATCTAATGATATGCTGTTCTAGTTCTTCTATTGGTACACTTCCATGAAAGACCACATGATTCCTCATCTCATTGAGCATTGATTCATGTTGCGGAAGAACAATCAGGTAGTCTTTCTTGGTAATACCGTAAATATTGAAAATAAAATCTTTGGTATTTTGAAACAGCTGGTAGAACATCTCAACTGACCTGTCCAAACGATCTTTAAACTTATCAGGAGTTATTTTTGAGGAAATCCCAAACGGAGTTCCTCCATAGATAAAAGTTTTTTTACATTCCTTTATTTGAGATAATAATAAATGCATTTCTGCGTTTATTTTATCTTTTTTCAGCTTTGTATTAGATACAGGAGGGACTTCAATCACATTGCAATCCTTAGATTTGTAAAATTTGTATAAATAACGGCTTATTGCAATTACCAGATCAGCTTTGGCTATAACATATCTTTTTTGAAAATTTGTATCTAGATATTTTATTATATTATGAACAAATCCTCTGTTTGAAAATTGTATCCAATCGACGCAATCAGCAATAAAGTAAATTCCTTTTGCTCTACAGAATTTTCTGTATTTATTCATCAGAATCGAAATAGATGGATTGCCATATGCAAGAAAACCTGCAATGTTATCTATTCCAATTTCATTCATGACTTGCATTGTTTGGGTATATGGTTTGTGGAAATTTAACCAGCCAGAAAAGCCTTTTGGATAAGGCATCGAATAAGCAGAAAAACCATAGGAATTTTGCTTTTTATCTAGGATATTAGTATTGATTTTAATACTTTTGTCAATGCCTATAAATATCGGTTTAAAACCTATTTCTTTAAAAATAAATCCTAAACCTAATACTCGCTTTCCTGCTGCGTTTTTATCAGGGAATTCAAAATTGCCCACAATCAGAATAATGTTTTTATTATCGTTCAGTTTTATCATAGGGTTCCGAATAGTGCTTTACATTCAAATTGTATTGCGCATTATTATATTTTGCATTTAAAATCATTTTTACAGAGCCGAAGTTCAGGCGTTTCAAATACCATTTCAGGTCCCGTTTCTTTTTTCTAGCGGAAATATAAGCGTCGATGATTTTGCTTCGTTTGCTTATGTATTCGTTTTTATCCATTGAGAGAGCTACCGAATAGGAATTCATTTTCTCGATGAGTGATGGGTTGTCGCTGGTACGGATTTTTATACCGTCGTCGAACAGGGGAAGCATTGAATATTCTGTAACAGCATCTCCATTCAATTTGAGTGAAAGAATAGCTGATGATTTATTATTCTCATTTTGCCGGATAAGTGGCTTGTCCGATTTACTGGTATAAACATCGTCGAAACAAACATTCCCTAGGCTGTACGCCAAAATGGAATTTCTGTACTTTTCAAGTCCCTGAAGCACATGAGGATGATGTCCATAAAAAACATAAGGTTGTTTTGCCGCCAATTTTCTGGCAAGAAGAATGTGGTCATAATTGGGCATATTGACGTGCTCTTGCCCGCAATGAAAACTGGCGATGTTAAAGTATCCGGCCACGGCGTTTTCTTCCAGAACCTTTTCAATCGCAAAACCATCCAGAATATTGACTCCATGTTGACTGCCCGGAACTAAATAGCCGCTGCCGTTGGTGGAGTAACAGCAGAACCCGCTTAATGCGACCTTGGTGCCGTCTGACTCAATATAGCACTGTTTGTCATTAACTCCAAAATATTTGATATTATTCTTTTCAAGCAGTCGACATGTGGACAAGAACCCCTCTAAACCATAATCAAAAATATGATTATTGGCTAGATTCACATATGAAATATTCAAGTATTCTAATAATTTAATATTTTGGGGAGAAGCTTTGATATGTGCTGATTTTGCTCCCATAGTGGTATTGCTGTTTGTAAGCGGAGTTTCCAAGTTGCCAATTACAAAATCATATTTTTTTAATTCCAAGGATAATTCCGAAAAATATTCATATATCTTGGAATTGTCTGTAGAATATTTCCCAAAAAAAGCAATGTCTCCAAGCAGTGCTAATTTCATATGAATTTTTCCTTTTTGCATTGTCTCAAAAGATTATATAACACTTCTTCTGGTGCATTTAGTGGTATGTCATGCCAAGTGCCATTTCTATCCCAATATCCTCCTGCTTCGAGAAGTGCAGTATGAGAAAAACCATAACTGATTTCAACTATTATACCCTTGCCAGATGTTTTGTCAACAACATAATCATAACCCATGCAGTCAAACCCAAGCTTATCACTTACTAAAAAAGCAGAATCTATAATACTTTGAGAAACCAGATTTCTATCAAAAAATAAATCTCCTCCTCCGGAAGCGCGAAAGTCATCCTTTCTGGTCTTTCTGGCGATGAAACTTAATTTGTCTCCAATAACTACGATTTTTAAATCATAGCCATTGTTTGGAATGAATTTCTGAAAGAATACGTATCCTTTTTCACGAGGAAACATTTTTGCGCGTGAAAATGTGTGAAGAAATTGTGGAAGCTTCTTCAATCTAGTTTTTACTGTTTTCCAATTTCTGGAGGAATTCATCATTGATTTTGATTTTAGCATAATGCTTGGCGTAGCCTTATAGCCCTTTGAAAACATACGCCTGACATAATACTTTGCTTCACGTGATGATTTTAAAAGTTTAACGTTGCTTGATCCTGAGCCATTGCGTAGTTTTCCGACAATTGGATAAACTGCAATATTTTCAAGCCAGTTAATGGCATCTTCTTTTTTGTAGAACATCCATGAATCCGGGATAGGAGCATCTGCGGTTTGGAGATAATAAGTCTCAGCGATTTTATCGTCAAAGTGCCAAGACGACTCAAAACAGGGGAATACATTTAGTCCCATGCGTTTTGCGCTATACAATATACTTTGGGCTTCAAGCATGTCTGGAAGAACATAACCGCTAAAATGCCATAGCAGACAGTCAAAAGCTTTTAATTTACGGATAACATCCGGGTGGTAGCAGTCAACAAACTCATACTGTACGCCGTTTTCTTCACAATATTTTGCCCAGTCAAGTGTCCAGAAGCCATAATGATCAAATATTTTATTGTTTCTGCAAATGGCAACTCTAGGTTTTTTATTTGTTTTCATATTAGTATCCAGTAAAGTAGCGGTTTTGTTTGTATTCATTGTAAAGTTTTTTTAATTTCTTCCAAATAAGCATTAATTACTAAATTCCGATCGAATTCTTCTTCCATTTTTTTTCGTCCGGCAATTCCCATTTTTTCCTTTTCTGGATGAGGCAATTCAATGAATCGCTGTATTGCACGAGTCAAACTATTAGCATCTTTTACATGAAACAAATATCCCGTTATTTCATCAATAATGGCATCTCGACATCCAGGAATATTTGATGCTAAACAAGGTCGACCAGCTGCGGCCGATTCTAACAATACATTTGCCATTCCCTCGTGGTAAGATGGTAATATCGTGCAATGACAACTGGCAATCAAATCATGTACTTCTTCCTGCATTTTAAATCCATGATAAATGATTTCATTTTTAGCGTTCATATTTATAATAGTTTTCTCACAACTTTTATCTTCAGGACTTCCTATCACATGAAATTCAACATTATTATTCTTTTGGTGAATTTCCTTGATTGCGGAGAATAACTCATGAAATCCCTTGTCTTTCCGAATACGAGCTATTGTAATAAACCTAACAGGAGAAATTAATTCCGGATATTTTTCAAATTTATGTATTGTTAGATTTACACCAGATCCTGGAAGAAGTCTATTTTTCTGGTTTACAATCCTTTTTTGCTTAAAGAACTTCATATTAACTGAATTTTGAAAAAACACACATGAGGATTTTTTGTATGCCATTTTTTGCATCCATAATAAAAGATATCTTAACCCCCCTTTTTTATGAAATGCAGTCCCTAATCCCGTTACATTATTTATATGTGGAGTTCTACAAAATCTACTTGCGATACTTCCATAAATATTAGGTTTAATAGTATAAGTCAATACTATATCCGGCTGAATTCTTTTGATTAATTTGATGTAATTTATTAAAAGCACAAAATCAGTAGCTGGATTTGTTCCATGACGTTCTACTTTTATATTTACGACATCACAGCCCAGTTTAATTAAATAATTACTTTTATCTTCAACAGTTAGCGCAATAACTACTTTATTCTTTTCGGCAATTAATCTTTGCACTAGTTCACGCCTGAAATTATAAATGGAGCTTTCTGTGTTTGTAAAAATTAAAACGGTCTTCATCGTGAAAGTAGCCCCGTATTTTGATGTATTATATTATATTTTTCTTTTTCCAGAACAGAAGAGGGAACAACAAAAATATTTTCAATGTACACTGATCCACTAGCTAAATATAAGCCCATTCTGGCATAACCATCTAAATGGTTCAGATCAAATGCTATTATTTGCTGTTGTTTCTGCTGATTGGGATTTATTCTTGTTAAGCACTCAATTTTAATCAACTTATTCTTAGAGTATTTGAACAGAAAAATTCGAATTAATGAATTTGGCTTGCCATGGAATTTCAACATTATCCAATATTTTTGTCTACCTTTAAAAATAGTGTTGGAAAATAAAGAAATTGTTGAATTGCAACTCATTTTTAATTGAAATTTATAATTATCTTCTTCTGATGGCATTAACCTTATTTGGGCTGGACTACATTCCCTTTGCCATCCTGCATTAGAATTTATCGTCCATCCCATTGGCAAATAGGAATTCGTCACATGGATAAGATCAATACCGCGCTCTTTCAAGATTTTGACTTCCGGATAATTTGGGAGAACTTTTATTTTTTTTGAAAAAGTTCCATTTCTTAATATATTATTTCTAGAAAATAATTCTTCAAGTTCACCTGGTTTCATCCAAGCTGATTTATATTTTGACGTTATCCGGTATAGTCGATGCGCTACTTTATCTTTATTCCGAATATATTCATAAAGCAACTGTGGTTTCTGGTGGTATTTTTTTTCCCATACACTGCAGAAACGGCTAGTTTTTTTTTCTATACAAAGCAAATATAAATATGGATATTGGTATTTATATTTTTCGTAATTAATCTTATTATCTAATTGTTTTAATTGGAATTCAATATTTGCACAATGATCATTTAAATACTTATTTTTTACATTAATAACTTTTATTTCTTTGTCAAAATAAAGATTCCCTCCTGGTTTGCCCAAAATAAGTAAAACAGTATTTTTTATATTGTTTTTCAAGCAGTCTTTCCGTAGCACCTTGGGAAGTTTATTTATATATGGCTTACTTTCCTGAAAACGCATAGCCTTGGCAACACAAGCAATTAGGCTTACCATGACTAAAATCCGGACAATTCCTCGTCCATGTTTAACTCGTAATTTTTTCAAAATATCAGGAAGTATTAATACAACATATGTACAAATAACAATTCCTGGTACTAGCGTTGGCATAGCATATCGGCGACTTATGATGATAGGAATTCGCCATGCCGAAATAGTAACTAAAGTAATAAAAATAAACAATAATGGGCTGCGCCACACTTCTCGGAAATATTTACCTCTAAAAAAAAGAATAAATCCAATAAGAATGATTATTCCAAAAGGAATAAAATTAACCAGAAAAAACCCATTTATTAATTTCATTCCCACTCCTTTCCAGTGATAACATGAATGTAATTAATGGTCTTACTTTCTGCTCTATATATTAGATTAACATCAAAATAATATAACACTCCAATAAACAGAGTGACTACCAAAAAGTACATAACACAATTAATAATACACCGTTTTATGTATTTAGTTTTATATTGCGCAAGAAGAACAATCATACCCAATGGGAGAAAAAATGTTATCTCAAAACCTTCATATCTAGTTCCAGCTCCCAAGACAGTTAATATTCCCAGTCCAATTGGGTACAAACTATATTTCTTACTTTTTATTAATCTAACAACACACCATAAACTTAATGTGAAAATTAAAATATAAAGCGGTTCTCGCATAATTTGACATGCCATCCTTACTGAATAAGGGTTAAATGTGGCAAAAGCCATGCCAAGTAAACCGGCTTTATCATTATCAAATGCATCACGGCAAAGAAAATACATCACAACGAGCCATAATAGAGCATATCCTAAATTCATAAACCTTAGTGTAATTTCAGGTGAAATACCCAATCTACTAACATGACTTCCTATTAGAACCATAAGTGTTGTTGGCTTTAGTGGTTTTTGATTACTTTTGATCCTTTCAATGCACTCAATATAGGCCTTTTCGTCTTGAGGAGGCCTTTCTCGCATAAACCAATACCCTAAACGTAAACCAAAACCAACTAACAGGAATAAAAAGATAACAAGTGCCATTTGTTGCCGAGATAACTCAAAGTCACGATCAACCCATTGCAACAACAATTTTAATTTTATTGTAAAAAGATTTTTCATCATATTAAAACTACTGCTTTCCCATATTTTTGTTGTTATATTTTGTAATTAGGGCACATTTAGTTTTACAAGAACTTATGAAGCTTATTAAAAAATACTATATATATTTTTAATTTTTGACACCTCTCACACTTAGGCTTTTGTTGTCCGCTCCAACTTTATTAAGTTTCCCAAATAGAATGGAGAAAGGTCTGTCAAATTATATAGAATCTAAATAGTGTTGTCCCAGCATATTTTCTGGAATGTATTTGAAACATAAGTTTCTTAGTTCTTGGTGATTTGTTTGCTTCAGCATATTTTTAACGTAATTAATATCCACTTTGTTGTTTTTGAGTTTATCCTGTTTTCTTGCTATGCATATACGTTTGCATTGAGTATGTTCTACTTCTTCTTCCTTGGCAAGAAGTTCTTCATATTCTTTTTCTCCCGGTCTAATTCCTGTAAACTTGATTTGAATGTCACGGTGAGGCATAAATCCAGATAATTCAATTAGACGTTTGGCCATGTCGTAGATATTTACCTGTTCTCCCATCTCTAGGATCATGATATCTTGGTCGGTCCCAATAGTTCCGGCTTGTAAAACTAATTCTACGGCTTCTGGGATAGACATGAAGTAACGGATCATTTTTTTAGTGGTTACTGTTACTGGACCTCCTTCTTTTATTTGTTGCTTAAAGAGAGGAACAACACTTCCACGGCTACCAAGGACATTTCCAAAACGTACAACAACAAATTCTGTTCCTTTTTTCTCGCGTTCCAAGACAACTCGTTCTGCAATACGTTTAGTACATCCCATAATACTAGTTGGTCTTACCGCTTTATCTGTCGAAATAATAACCACACGTTTTACTCCAAGTTCTTCCGCACTGTCAGCAACGTTTGATGTTCCTATGACATTAGTATGAAATCCCATCGATATATTATCTTCAAGTAAGGGAACGTGTTTGTAGGCGGCTGCATGATAAATGATATCAATGGAATGATGTGCTATTGCATTGTCAAGTGTGGTTTTAAACCGAATATCTCCAAGCATAGAAATGATTTCTATGTCTGGAAATAATGGCTTGAGTTTTCGTTCTGTTTCATAGAGATTATATTCTGAAAATTCGAATATAACTAGTTTATTTGGGGTGTATTTACATAATTGTTGGCAGAGTTCACTTCCTATACTTCCTCCCCCACCTGTTACCATGACATTTTTTGCTTTCACAAAATCCAAGATTTCTGTATGATCAAATTTTACAGGAGGTCTTCCTAGTAAGTCATCTATTTCTACTTCCCGTATATCCGAGATTTTGACATTACCATTTGTTATCTGGTCTGCTCCTGGAATTATTTTAAGCTGACAATTATAATTCATCCTTTTTAGGCGAGTCATCAATAATCTCAAAAATCTTTTCCTTGAATAAGGCGGAATTAAAATTATTTCCATAATTTTATTATTGACAACAAACTCAGCTAGTTCCAGAGCGCTTCCTTTTATAGGGATACCCATTATTGTTCCAACTGTTATTTTTTCCGGCCCAAAGATGCCTAGGATTTTTCTGCTGGTTTTGGATCCATCTATCGCATGAAGAAAAGTATTGACATCTTTAAATTTTCCTACAACTACAGTTCTTATAAGTGGTGTATCAGGAGTATTGTCATTGATTTCTCTAATCATTCTCACACAAACTCTAATCCAAGACATTGATCCCGCACAAAATAAAAAGTCGATGATAATAACAGACAGGGCAAATTCTCTACAAATCTCTTTTCTATATCCTATAAAGATTAATGCTAAGATTGTACTTGCTATAAGATTTCCAATCAGAACTCTTCGTATATCAACAAGTGATGTATAACGCCATAATCCGCGATTCAAATGGAAAACTTGGTAAATGACTATTTTAGTTAAAATAAAAATAGAAAAAATTTTTATTGTATTTTGTGTATAGTTTGCAGGTATACTGAATTCAAAGCGGATGATAATTGATATAACCAATGAGCACAAGATGATACTTAAGTTCAAAAGAAAAACCAATAGTCTTCGCTGCTTAAATAAAATTTGGGAAACAGAAGAAGGAGTTATTTTTATTAGTTGTGTTATTAGATATTCCATATCTTTGGGATATTCTGTCTTATGTATTTAAAGTTTCTCAACCATTTGATCAAAGAGAGCAAAACCGCAAGCAATGATTAATGGTATTATTGAAATAATAAGTAAAATCACTAAATTTTTCAGAGAACTATTTATTACAATAGGTGTACTTCCTGCTATTACGGAAGAGAATCGATTATTGATATAGTCCTTATATAAAAGATTGGATTCTTTTGCCCAATAAATAAGTTTGTCGTGTATTTCTTTGATCTTTTTTACAATAGTTTTATTGTTGTTAATTGTTTTACTGTTTTCCAAGTCTTTTATTTCTGCTTCTAATATCTGAACTTCTGTTTTTGATTGTTCTGCTGCTGATTGTGTTTTTACTAGTATCTTCAGGAGAGCATCATTGGAATCCGAGCCTTTGAAAAGATTAAGTTCAACAGGATTTGAGCTTTTTGAATTGGAATCTTTCTTCAAAAGAGTTTCATTATATTGTCTGAAAATTCTATCGACAGCATTTGCTTCTGCCTGTTTTTTTAATGTTTCATTCTGAAGATTTTTTAATTGTCCTTTTAATTTGTTGAGCAATGTGCTAAGGTCTTTTGTTAATTTCAATGCTTGGATTTCCGCTTGAACAGAAGAAATATAAGATTTCTTTAAAAATGTTACATTATCCACAATATATGAAATGGATTTCCCTGTTTTGGGGCTGGTAAAATCTCCATCTTTTTTTAATTCTGTTAAATTTTTGATCAGGTCTGCTGCAAGAAGATCGTAAAAACCAATTTGTTCTATAAAGTCAGCCTGACTTATCATATCATCTGTTTGAGAATATGGGACAATTGCTCCTTTTCCATATTTATTTATGAAGTTGCGTTTGTATATCTGCACTATTTCGTTTAAGAAAACTTTTTTTGCTTTGTCCGAAAATTTATCTGGTGAAGTTGTTGTAAATTTAATGAGAAAAGCCGAAGGATGATAGGTGAAATCTTTACGATTTTTGGCTGCTAGTTTTTGCAACTCTTTGATCTTAAAAGGAATATCCTCTTCGATTGAAATATAGTAAGATATATTTTGGAAATTATCTGTTCCTAGTCGTTTATTTAAATCTTTAGCTGCTTCATTTAATATTTTAGGAGCGATAATTTGTGTAGCGGAGAAGGAGCTTCCATCAGGATTTTGGCCATTTTCTATCCCGGCAAAAGTGAGCTCTACGCGTTCATAAGTTGTATATTGAGGCGGCTTGATCTTATATAAAGTATATCCGCCGACAGCGGCAAATAAAATCATGAAAAATATAATATAAATCTTATTGCGCCATAGATATTTTATGGCTTTTTTTATATCAAAAGAAAACTCTGCCGTCTTTTCTGCTTCATTCATTATATCCATCCCCAACAATTTATTGTTTATAGAGCTTTTACAGCCGCCTTATTCAGCATTAAAATAATATCACTTTGGGTATTATTCAATAAATTAACCTGTCTTTAATTAATTTGGTTGCGCAAAAGATGCGAAGCTTTTGCGCTAAAACCTAAAACTCAGGATCTTGGTCGGAACCATTTCAAATGCCGCTTGAATTCCCAATTGTAAATTTAAGCATTTGGTATGCCAATGTTTTGTCCTTGGCTAACCTGATGATGAGATTTGTCAGAATATATTCTCATACGTGCTTATTATAACTGGTCGGATAATTTCCCAGAATCCCCTTTCCTTGGAACGGAAGATTATCCGCCTATATAATTATATGCATACGATAAAAACATTTCGTTTTTTCTAAGAACCGAAACCGATGCCGCTTTCTTTTCTGCCGAAACTTTTATTTTCGCTTTCGGCTTCCAGTTCACACAATATTCGGTCTGTGGGGAAATGGTCGTTACTGATGTAGTGAAGTTTCTGGTATACCGTACGGAAATCTCCCGGAGTCAATGCTTGAATCTGGTCGAGGCGTTTCCAGTCCGCTCGATTGGATTTTTCGCACATCGACGCAAAGAATTGTTTGAAAAATAAGCGTTTTCCCGCTTGGGTTAGAAAGTCGAATTCCAACTTGAAAGTAAATCTGCGTAACGTTGCAGGGTCAATCGTATTCGCAAAATTTGTCGCGCAGACTAATACTCCGGCAAAATGCTCCATTGAATACAGCAGTTCATTTACCTGGGTTACTTCCCAGCTCCGCTGTGATAAATGCCGCGACCGGAACATGCCGTCGGCCTCATCAATAAAAAGAATTGATCCGGTGTTTTCGGCATCCTCGAATATACGGCGAATATTTTTCTCTGTTTCTCCGATGTAGCAGTTAATGAAATCGCTGGCCATTTTTATGTTTACCTTGCGTGAGGTCAGGTGCCCCAGATGGTGAACGAATTCCGTTTTGCCGGTTCCTGGTGGTCCTGACAGCAGAATATTCATCCAGGGAGCATTGCTGCAGCTGTTGTCTTCCAGAGATGTTCTGACGGACAGTTCCTGATAGAAACGCTTTACTCCATTAATAATCATTTCCGGTGTTTCATCTCCTTTTATATTGATGCCATTGGCGATATATCCGCGCGGCGGTTCTTTTTGAGGAGTGATATTCATCAATTCACAATGTGGCTTAATCAGTCGGGCGATAGCAGGAATTACCTCCTCTGATGAAATTTCTCCGGATGAAGACATTGCTGCGATATTTTTAACGGTATTTGCGATGCCGCCCGCGCTGATTGGATAGACAGAGGCAAGCTGATTGACCGTTTTGGTTGAAATCAGCTTGTTTAACTGGTGTTTTTTCAGATTATTCCGCCAGATCAGCTCTCGCTGTTTATCGCTGAGACGGCTGAAGCGAATCGAGTAGTCAAAGCGCCGTCTGCTGGATGGATCGAGTTCTTCCCGATCAGTGTTTGCGATCCAAATGCAGGGAGTGGACAGCTTGTCGAGAATATCATTCAGCATTCCCTTGTCTCCGCAGGGGCGGGAAAAGAACATGAATCCATCAATAGCGCGCAGCATATCATCTGCTTCATCGATAACAATCATACTGCCGGTTTCACTTACCTGTTCGCCGCAGATCCGAGCAGCTGCAAACCTGAACGTTGCCGAGGCATCAGTTCCTCTTCCAAAACCGTTGCTATGCTGGTTGATCATATAAAGTTCCCGTCCGAGTTCTGCGGCAAGGCTCTGGGCAAAGGAAGTCTTACCGCTGCCCGGTTCTCCGTACAATAATATGTTCAGCCCGGTTTTTCCTAGATGACTGTTTAGCATGGATTTTATGATTTTCCCGTGTTTTCTGATGGTTTCGTCATAGTATTTCCATGGGAGAGCTGACTCGGTGTAATGTGAATAGAACGATGATTCCAGGGGATCATTGTTTAACCCGGAAATATAATGCATTATTTTTAATTCAATGTCCAGATCATCGTCCATGCATCTATAGCGTTGCAGCCGGCTGTTCTTTCCGACATGTTTATGAAGTTCGGTCAGCGGCATATTCAGTCCGGCGGCAAGTGATCTGTATGATGTCAGTTGGTCATGGTGTGATAAGCAATCAAAGATATTCATCGCCAATATGCTGATGAAAACTTTGAATTCTTTGTCATTCAGTTTGAAAAATGCTTTAAGTTTCCAACAGCGTTGTTCTTCAAACTCTTTGGCATTTTTTGCGCATTCGGCAGTTAGTTGCTGCTCGTATTTTTCTGCCAGTTGACCGAATGCGTAGCGCAATTTATCGGTTATGCGTTCATCGTGCCAAAGCATTTCAAATAGATTGGAGTAATCCTGATCCTCTTGTAATCTTGCCTTTATCTTATTCGCCTGGGGTTTTGTGCAACAGTAATCTATAATCGAAGTCGCGTCTCTAGAAGAAATAAATGACGCCAATTCTCTGATAATTCCATAGGCGATGTGGTGCATATTCGAGCGGATTATGTTTTGAACCATGTGATAATATTCCCTCCAGATAAATAAACTGTTGGGAGACAGCTTTTTCAGCTTTTCATACTGCCTGGTTTCGCTAAATTTCAGTGTCTTACTCATAATAGAATACTTTCCTGTGATTGAAATCCCGCAATGCAGGCGGGATTTCCGGTTGTCGTGGTTGATTATTTAGTTATTCATGATTTTAATATCTCTGAAGATAACTTTGGCCTGGTCCTCATTAAAACTTTTAACCCGTGACGGCGCCAGGAAGATTTCAATAAAGTACCAGATAAAACATCCTCCGCCGGTAAGCCAGAAGATCAACCCCAGTCCGCTTTTTCCCAGCAGAAAATGTTGAATAGGAAAAACGACGGCAAGAAAAAGAATCCATAAGACGGACCTTTTCTTTTTGGCGTACTCTTCTTCAAATGTAGCTTGTACTTCACTTGGCATCTTGCTCAACGCCAGTTTCACGCTGGACGGCAGACTTCGTTCGATGGATGGTTTGATTTCCAGAGCCATTGCAATCTCCTTCTGTTTTGTTTGTGATTTGATCATTGTATTCATCGACATGAATACTTCCGTCTGACAAAATGCATAGGGTATGCCAGAGGAAAAAGAAGTTGAGATTTGAGCTCAAAATTGCGATGGATGATTTTGCTTGCGGATATTATTTAACCGGAAGTGATTAAATAATATCCAGCTGTTGCAAGGGGCATAAAGAGATTGATCACCTGAGAACTCGGACCGATGATATAAATTTACCACGGAAAGATTGAAATGATTCAAACATCCGATGAGATTATAAAATATGAATTTTTATTGTCTTTGCTTACATTTTGTTTTGTTAAACCGTAAACTCTATCATCAGAAACGGAAAATAATTTATATTGCATTCTATTTAAATGAGATTCATCTTTTATCATAGCCATTCTTGCTCTTTCCCATACTGACAATGGAGACGCTGGTGGCTTGTAGTCATCAATTAATTTTTGATATAACGATTGAGGCTTCGTTTCTTTATTATCCAGTAAATGTTTTATTAAGTCGATTACATACTCTGATTTTCCATCAGACTTGTTTTGTACAATTGTACGAAAAAAATCCGGGTTGTTTCCGAGCGAATAGCGATACGCTTGTAATGTTGATGTATAACCATCCGAAATGGCATAATCGCCTCGGCACAAAAGTGCTCTGCGTAATAAATCTCCCGGTTTTTCCAGGGAGTTTTCCAGGATTCCTGTTAATTCACTTAATCTAATAATGTCCAGGGCAGGTGTCTCCGAAGTGATATCAAGCTCCATCACATCAAACAGATACATGATGCTTCCCTTGCAACATTTCAAGCGTTCAGCTTTCCATACAATCTCTTCCAGTGCTTCACGAGTTTGATCTGCTTTAAGGAAGGCTCCAAATTTAAAATATTCTTCGGGACTAAGCAGGGTAATAGAAACATCATCCGAGAAATTGATTATTTGGGCAATATCAGTTTCGTTGTGCATTTTCAGTATTCGTATGAGTTCCAGTGCATCGAATACTAATGTTATGCAGTTTCGGTTGATATTTTCAATTTTGGCTCTGCTTTCAAAAAATTTTATGACACGAAGCAATGCACGGTCTTGAACATTGATATCCGGGAATAAATAGGCAAATAATAAAACAGGTAAAAATTCAAAGCAGTCAACTTGTGAGAGAGGGGTTTTCTTAAATAGATAATGATCTCGAATAAAGCTATGTCTTGACAGTTTTTCCAGTGCTGTAAAGTATTGTTCAACACAATCAATCAGTTCATTCTTATCATCACGAAGAGATGAAAAATTAAACGTTTCCTGTCTTAAAGCTTGTTGGGCATCTGTAAGTTTTCCGGATTCGGAAGACGTGGGATGGATTGATGCGGAATGTTCCAGAATGAATACCCAGCGAAAGAATTCATTCAGGCCATTATCTGAAATATGATGTCCTTTATTTCGGTTTATCCAGAAAAAGTGTTCCCATTTTTCCCATAAATCGGAATAATGCTGTAATGGAGTTTTGGGTGCAAACTTATCATTTGTTTCATTAATAAGATGTCCCAGTAAAACAGGTTTTATATTTTCCGTAATAGTAAGAGGTTTTCCTGTTGTGTTTAAGACGACGAATTGTTCTTCGCCGTGTTGACGGTCCTGCATATCAAAAAGAAGGAAGCTGATACCTTCTGTCAGCATATTTGTCAGCCTCTCCAGTTTTCCGGTATCATGTTGGTTGAGTAGCCCGGTCATTATATCGATCCCTGTAAGCATGTTGCAGATAGTAGGATCAAGTTCGTATTCGGAAAAAAACCAGTTTTGCTGACGGATATGTTCGGTTCCTTCAGGGATTATATTTTCATCGGAACAGAGGAAATAGAAATATACTAAATCACGCAGGAAGAACAAAGTGCTTTCGCGGATGGCATACTGTAAACGTGGTTCGCGATCATCTTGATGTAATTCGAAGTCTGAGATCAGGATATTTCTCATGGTTTGTCTGCTGGGATCATTTCCCGTGAGTTTTCTATAGACAACTCCTACCAAGAGATAAAGTGTAGTTAATCGTTGTTGACCATCACAAAGTTGAATATGATCCTGTGGCCCTTCGTAGCCGTATAAGAGGCCAAGGCGAATTCGATCTATGTTATTCTCAAGCAGACCGATCAGGAAATTCTCAACTAAAGTTTTTCCATTATTTGGGGAAATTGTGTTGGGCCAGCAGTATTCCCGCTGCATATCAGGAATCACGATCTTGCGGTTTTCCGCAAAAAGTGTGGAGAGGTTATATTCGAGGCGCGGGGAATCATTCATAGTCTTTATATCCTTCACGAATGTCTTTCAGGACTTTTTCTTTGTTCTCTTTTATATTTTGAATTGCACTTCCCTTGTTCCAGTTCTTTGCAAAAACAGACATGGTATGCAGGAGATTGCGGCTGAAAAGCTTTTTGTTTAGATCAAAATAAAGCGTTTTTTTGTCTTCCGGAAGTTTGGCGTTAAATATGGAATTGTCGTTTTTATGGAGAAATACAAGATTGCCGATACAGTGTTCTGTACAGCCTCCAGGAAAATCTTTTCGATGTAATACGTTACGATCATTAACGCTGAGGGGAGGGACTGGATTCCCAGCCTCATCAATGGAGCACTCTTCTTGCTGTTCGTTATAAAATACAATTCGTGACTTGGGCCAGATATGTTCCAGGGAGCGTGCATCGTAAAAATTTGTCAGGCGGTTGCCGTTGTGGACTAAAAATTCGAATTTTACTTTTCGTTCATTGGCTGCTTCGACATTCAATCTGAAAAGTTGCCGGTAGGCGTGTTCCATTTCTCCCTTTTCTCCCCAATATATGGAAGATTGTCCCAGCAGGCTGTACATTGTTTTGATTTTTTCTGCGATTGATTGTTTTGCTTTATCTTGCTTCTCTTTATTATTTGATAACAGATAATCATTAATTTCACTTTGTCTGATATTTCCTACCAAAGAGAGAAGCGCATAACTTCGAAGCAATTTGGGTTCTTTGAGATGCTTCAGAAAAAAACGGATTGTCTTTTTGCGATTGTCTGTTTTGATCAAAGCCAGTCCAAGATGATTATAAAGCTCCGGTATGGCAAAAAGATCTTCGAACTGTTTTTGTAGTTTTCGTAGTTTCTCAAAATTCTTTTTGGCATCGACGGAATTTTTGATCAGCAGGTTTTGGAACGCTTTAAATACAGCTGCTACATCATCTTCTTTGTTGGAATAGCCTATGACTGATTTATTGTTTTTTTCTTCGAAAAAAAATTCCAACAGCAGTCCCATGGGGTTGTTGCCGGACCTGAAAAATGTCTTGACGTCCTGACGATTCCACCAGTAGAGCCATTTGTCCCATTGGCGAGCAAGCATGCTCCGCAGAGCATTGATTTCCCAGTCTTTGCTAAGCTGGTGCTCAAGTATTCTCATGGTTTCTTTAATATTGCGGCTGGGTGGCTCTTTTTCTCTGGAGGCAGAAGCTTTACAAAGGAATTCTGCTTTGATCAGTTCATCTGTTTTCATGAAAGCTTTCGCTCCGTTGAGGAGGGAAAAGGCATTAGTTGCTTGTTCCAGAGGAATTTTAACATAAAAAATCTTTACATTTGAAAGAATATATTCTTTCAGTTCCTCACGTATGCTATCTTTCAGTTTGGACTCCATCTGCTTAACAGCCAAATCAAAATAATGAATGTCCTGGGTGTTTTTTTCTTTTTCATCAAATTCATCATTTCCACATTGTGCTTTAAGATACAGATGAGAAGATTTCCGAATATCATATTTCAGCTTGAATTCTCCTTTGTGAAAGAAATACTTCAGTTTCTCTTCCAAAGAAAATAACAGATTTAAAAGCAGAAATAATGTTGTAGTTCGTTGTTGTCCATCAATTAGAATTATATCCGTGTTGTCTTCGCATACAGTAATTCCCTGAATGAAATATTCTTCTTTTCCGGATTGCATCGCATTGATAATATTATCCAATAGCACTTCAACGGAACTCTGTTTTTTTCCATCAGAAACACTCCATTTATATCCTCTCTGATAGGCTGGAATTCGAAAAAAAGGGGTTGTTGTTATTCCAATATAGCTCTTGATATCTAACTTCGTTTTCATTTTACTATTATCCTAAAATCTTTTTTAGAGTAACTCTCGTAATGCCCAATGCTTCGGCCGCGTGGGTAATGTTTCCGTCATGTTTTGCCAGAACTCTCCTGATGTGGAGTTGCTTCATTTTCTGAAGGTTGTCGGGATATTCATTACTGTTTGATTTTCTGGTTTCCGCTACAAGTTCTCTATGTTCCTTCATTAAATCAGTAAAATCCATTTCTTCCAGGACGGAGGCGCGTTCCAAAAAATTGAACAGCTCACGGACGTTTCCGGGCCAGTCATAGTCTTTCAATATTTTTTTCTGTTCTGATGTTAATCTGCGGAGGTGCCGCCTGAGCCAGTAACTATCGGCAATCAGGGGAATATCCTCCGGGTGTTCCCGTAGGGACGGGGTCCAGACCGGTATGATGTTGAGGCGGTGAAAAAGATCCTCGCGGAATTTGCCTTCTCGTACCATCTGGGCGAGATTACGATGGGTGGCGGTAATCAGCCGGACTTCTGACTCAACCTCCTCCTTTTCTCCTACCCTGAAGAAACGTCCTGTTTCAAGGAAGCGCAACAGGATTCCCTGGACTTCCGGATTGAGTTCGCCGATTTCGTCGAGAAATACAGTTCCGCCATTCGCTCTTTCAAATATTCCGTATTTCTGTTCCGTTGCCCCGGTAAATGAACCTTTCTCGTGACCGAAAAAACGGCTTTCGAGCAGTTCTGCGGAAACACTGGCACAATTGAAAGGGATAAAAGCTTCATCTCTCCTGGAAGATTTATTATGAATTTGAGTTGCCACGGTTTCTTTGCCGGTCCCGGTTTCTCCATAAATAATGACTCTGGCATGATCTTTGGCCGCAATCAGGTTTATTTTATGCTGGAGTTTGCAGATCATTTCGCTTCTGCCTGTAAGTTCCCTGGTTCCATAGAGCAGAAAATGATCTATCAGTTTTTTTTCTGAGGTTGCCAGATTGATCATGTCATTGCCGTCGGCAAGGCGTTCAATTACTTTTCTATATGGTTTTTCGTCCTGATAATTACGATAGAAATACATGGCAGCGTCAATCAGCAGCGGCCATGTATATTTCTTTTCTGCCCGGCCGGTTTTCTGATTTAAAAAGTTCAGGATGTCACTGTAGTCCGATTCGTATAGCGAACCCACTGCTTCGGTTAATGTTTCAGCGTTAATTTCACAGATATTCAGGCAGTCCTGTATTTTTGGCGGTAAAGACTTGGGAAATGATTCAATGCTGATCCAATGTGTTTCAACTCCGGCAGTATGAAGTTGCGATAATGATTCTAATAACAGTTCCGGATTTCTTTCCAAACCGATGCCCAGAATAATAACTCTTTGGGTTTTACCGGGCTTAAGGGATAGTTTATGAAGAAATTCCGGCAGTCTGCGTTGGCTCATTCCTGACGCGTCGGCGTATTTCCAGCGGCGTAGTGCGGCAGCGGCGGCGCCTGCGTAATCTCTCCAGCCCCAGCCGGTAAGAATAATGGTTTCTGCCATGTGATCCTCCTTGAAAAATAACCTTTAATTCTACAATGTTTAAACAGGAAATTCAAGCCGCTTTTTTGCTTAATGATCGCGAAAACAGCAAATTAAGTTTTTCTGTTGATTGTTGTTCAAAATGTAAGACGCAATCCGTGCGGCGGCTTCCGCGTCGCTTAACGCGTCATGATGATTCAGGGAAATATGCAGATGGTCGGAAACTGCGGCAAGATTATGCCGTGGCAATTTCGGAAATTCCCGTCTGGACATTTTGAGCGTACAGAGGTAATCAAATTCCGGCTCCGGCAGAGAATAAAGATCCAGTACGCCTTTCAGCATTCTGATGTCGAATGCCGCATTGTGGGCAACTATAATATCCACGCTGTCAATCAGATCACTTAATTGGGACCAGATCTCCGGAAAGCGTGGGGATTCTCTGACGTCGAAATAGGTGATTCCATGAATGGCGACAAACTTCTTATAGAAATAGTCACAGTCATGATGAGGCTTTACAAACCATTCCCGGCTTTCGATCAGGGTTTCATTTTCGATTATCGCAAAGCCTGCCGCACAAATACTTCCCGGGTGTGTATTTGCTGTTTCAAAATCCAGTCCGCCGATTCTCATTTTTGCCTTTCCTTGCTATTTTGCGATTATCGATTTTACCCATTGCGGAACGATTTCAGACGCGTTTCCGTAAATGACTTTGTCAAACATTTTGCTGTTTTCTGCCGGTTCTTTATTCAGGAGTATTGTTGCGGCTCCGTTTTCATGGGCTTCTTTCACCAGGGAGGCCGCAGGATGAATTTTTCCCGAAGTTCCAATGGCGGCAAATAAGTTACAGTTTACTACTGCGTTTTCTATCTCTTTTAAAAACAGCGGCGTTTCGTTGAACCAGACAATGTGCGGACGTATTCCGCCCCATTCACTGCCGAAGCTGCATGCCGGACATTTCATCGCGATACTTGTCTGTTGAGTGCAATTGCTGACTTTTCCACACAGCAAGCAGCGGCATTTCATGATTTCTCCATGCATGTGTATTATGTTTTTGCCGCCGGCCCGTTCGCATAGGTCATCAATGTTCTGGGTTATGTGAATCAGCTCTACCTCCGGCTCCAACTCAAGTTTAGCCAGTGCGTAATGAGCGGGATTGGGGGCGGCATTGATGATCTGATTGCGTCTCTGGTTATAGAATTTATGTACAACTTCTGGATTTGCTGTAAACCCCTCAATGGTAGCGACTTCTTCAATGGAATAATTGTTCCAGAGTCCGTTACTGTCACGGAATGTTTCTATACCGCTTTCCGCACTCAATCCGGCACCGCTCAATATTACAATTTTCATGGGACCCTTCTGTTTTGCCTTCTTGTTTTTCATATATCACTCGTTTATTTATTTGCAAGCTTTTCTTATGTCAGGCATCCACAATAAATAAACAATGGAATGAATTTGCCATATTGTTCTGTTAGTGCCTGGGCAGCTGTAACGGCAAATATAGTTGTTTCTTTCTTATTTATATTTTCATGCGGAATGATCATAATAAATATCTCGCTGCCAATATTTAACTGAGATCAAGCTATCATAAATCATACCAATACAAAAGAGAAATGATTTTACGCTCAAACCAGTACTTTGATGACAAGTCGGATGTATATTTACTTATCGCTGATGATAAATAAATGATCACTGGTTGTAAATGTATCAATCAAATAAGAAAGGTTTCCTTAGGACATAACGATGTACGATGGAATTCCAGCTTAAACTGTATTTAGTTTGAATTTGATAGGGTATAGAAAAAGGTAAAATAAAAGTGGTACCGGAGGTGTGCAGTTTCGCCTCCCGACATTCCACCTCAAAATCGCAAAGATTTAAACTTTTTAAATTCAAAAAAAAAAGTCATATTCACGCTAAAAAAAGAAGCAACGAAAAACGATACTATCTAGTACTCAGAAGTCTCAAAATGGTATCAAACGGCACTATTGAAAGCTCTTTCTTTTTTACGTGAAAAGATTGCTGGTTCTATCTACTGGTAGGATATAGTTCATAACAATTAATTCAAACATTCCTTTGAAAATCAGCTTTTTCTTCGGATTTTTATTACTTTCCAGATGAAAGTGCTATATGGTAGTTATTTTTCATTCGACCCTGGTATCTTTCTAAGAGAATAGGCGATGACTCGAAGCCAACGCTTGCATCAGTGGTAGCAAACTCTGGAGCGTTTTGAAGAAATAATATAAGTTTGAACTGTTCTGTCGGAGGGGTTAAAATGCAAGATTGTTTCTGGGAACATTATCACAGGTGGAAGGTAAGTAGCCAAAATCACTGATCGTAACTATATTTTCAGTGTCCTTTATTTCTATCACATATTCTGAAAACATTCGTAAAGCGATGTCCATCTGTAATGCCGTATGAAACAAGAAAAACAGATGAACTTTTTCGACTTTTTTTTAATTAAATTCTACGAGACAGTAATTACCTCACATTTAATATTCCATGCTTTTTATTATTGACTGGCATTCCAGACATAGTCATAAACAGAACTGCTATCTCTAATTGATTCAGCATGACCATCCATACATAGTATATTTACATTGCCGCCATGACGAGAGGCTCCTGCCCAGCGATTCTTTAAGTCAGTAAAGTTTCCATAAGGAGAAGAATTCATCCCATCATCAAAATCCATAATTGTTTGTGATGGTTTCCTCCATCGACACCGTGCAGGTGGACTCATATTGGCGTTAACGGTATAAGATATCGCATAATTTTGTGAATAAGCTAATAAGAAAGTTGGTTTATTGGTATCTTCGGGGATTACAGTAGATACTTCCATATTGATTCCTTTTATGGCTCCAGGACAGGCGTATACACCTCCATCATTTCCAGATGGCAGCATATACACACGTAACCAATGATGCCACCAAGCTTTGTTCCAAGCCACCTTTCCGGGTATTGTTATTCCCCAGGTTGGAGCAAATCGATCCTGGTAGTCGTCCGCATACATGATCTGTGCATTACCAATCCCTTTCAGGTTATTCATGCACTGAATTGCTTTGGCTTTGTCTCTTGCTTTACTTAGAGCAGGCAATAACATTGCAGCTAGAATTGCAATGATGGCTATCACCACGAGGAGCTCTATGAGAGTGAAATACATTTTTTGTTTGATTCTCATTGTACATTCCTTTTGGGTTTTACTAAAAACAATTTTAGTCAGCGACAGTCTTTTCTTTTTTTGTGGTTCGAGTTTTTTAATTATGAAATTTCTATTGCTGTTGCGTTCTTTCTAAAATAGGGTTGATCATTCTGGATTTGTCGCATTTATTTGGCATTTAATGATTTTTCTCTAATAACAGAAAAACCAGATTTAGATATTCCTCTATAGTTAGAATCTTAACAGCTTAAGTTGTTTATAAGATAAATTATACTTTGAATATTGGTTGTAGTCAATTACCGATTCGTGCTATTGATTAACGCTTATTGCTATAATATACGCAGACAACTATAATAGTTGAGGCATACAGCCTAATTGAAGCGACTAATAAAATCTTAAGGTACTTGCTTGTTTCGTTTAAAGAGAACAGCTATGACAGAAGCATTATTTCGTCATTTAGAGAAAAAACGTTTTTACGGCGGCTGAAAACATGGCACCATACGCAAATTCCATTTATCGCTACCTGAAACCAGATGTTCGTAAAATATTTTATCTTCTGGTTGTTTTATTTTAGTTATAATATCCATATTAACTGCTTTTTGAGTGTAGATAAAAATGATATTCATAAAATATTATGGATAAAATACATAACATTGTCAACGGCTGGAAGCTATTTTATTCCAGAAATTACCCGAAATATATTCTATCCAACGAATGGTATCAGTATCGCTTCACCCCCTGCATCTTACACTCCCAAAACGGAAAAACATAAAATACGCCGGATAAACTTTCTGGTTCCAACAAGCGAAAGCTGTTTAGTTGTTGTCTTTAAGCCATCTTGAAAATGCGGCAGGAGAGGAAAATCCGAGTTCATCAGCTATCTGTTTTTTATTGAACCCTTCATTTGAAAGTTCTTTATATCGGTTAAGTCTGGATAAATTGATAAATTCCAGAACTGAGAAACCGGTTACATCCTTGAATAGGCGAGCAAAGTGAAATTTACTGTAGCCTGCTATATATGCCAGTCTGGAGATATCAAGGTTTTTTCCTCCTGTCTCCCGGATATGTTCAGTAACAGTATTAATGACTTTCTTATGATGAAGCTCTATTGGGGGAACTCTCTCCATCCCCACATCATTACCAGCCCGGCATAGTTCAAGCAAGAGCCCGGAAATCGCATTTTTTAGGTATAACCAGTTGAATTTGCCATCGACTGTTTGATTGGATGTGAATCTGCTCCACGCGTTTATAAATAGCTGGCCGGCATAATTGTGTTCGTCAAAAGTATAGTTAAAAGTCCTGTGGTTTTTTTCTTTTCCGTTTATTCTGGAATAAGGGGTACTGGTAAAAATCGTTTTATTGATAATTCGAAACCATAGGTGTTGGAAATTATCATAAAAAGGTGGATAATAAAGATCATGCTTTTCTTTAGAGTCAATAAGGAAAAAAGTTCCGGTTTGACATGGGTACACGGAGTTCTCCAGGCTGAAAAAACTGTTTCCTGATAATACCAGCATTGCTTCTTTATGGTAATGCCAATCGCAACTTTTATTAATCCAGTCGAGATATTCTCCCGAGGGGGATGCTGTAGTAATATCAGATTCGATGGAAGATACCACCTTAAGTGATTCGCCAGAAAGCATTACAGCTAAATCGTTATCATTAAAATAAGCGTTTTTCATATTTCAAATCTTAAATCCGTTATTATAGCAACAACCGTTAATCAATAGCAAGAATCGGTAATTGACTGCATTCATTACTCAAAGTATAATTTAAACCAAAGCAATAGTCAAGCTTTGATCAATACATATATAAACAATGAAGGAAGTTAATCATGTATGAGATTGGAGAAAAAGAAATTCATGCAGTCACGAAAGTGATCGAAAATAAACAATTTATGCGATACCGTGGCGGAGAAGGCGGTTTTACCGAAACCTTCGAAAAAGATTTGTATAATAAATTCGATATCAAGTATGCCCTGACTGTCAATAGCGGTACAAGTGCTTTAATTTGCGCTCTTGCTGCAATGGGTATCGGTCCTGGCGATGAGGTAATTGTCCCTGCCTATACGTGGGTAGCCAGTGCTTTGGCTCCACTTGCGGTCGGAGCAGTTCCAGTGCTTGCAGATATTGACGAGAGCCTGACTTTGGACCCTCAGGATGTTGAACGGAGAATCACTCCATATACGAAAGCAATCATTCCTGTTCACATGATCAATTTGCCTTGTAATATGAACGCAATTATGGAAATTGCCGAAAAACATAGGCTGATGGTATTGGAAGATGCCTGTCAGGCAATAGGCGTTAACTACATGGACAGGCGACTTGGAACAATTGGGCATGCCGGAGCCTACAGCTTTAATATGTTCAAGAATCTTACTTGTGGTGAAGGTGGTGCATTGGTTACAAACAATGACAGAGTTTATACCAGAGCTTTGATGTATCACGATGCCGGAGCATTTACCCGGGATTACGCCCCAACAGTAAAAGAACCGTTTTTCCCTGGTGTGAATTATCGCGTTTCTGAAATTCAGGGCGCGATTATGGGAGAACAGTTAAAACGTCTTGACGGAATCATCGCGAAATTACAGGCACACCGGAAGATAATGGTTGAAGTTCTGGCAAATACAAGTCTGTTTAAGGTTGCCAAGCATAACTCTCCCGGAGATGAAGTTGGTCTGGCAATAACGTTTCAATCTTCTGAAGAAGCATCAGTATTCGGAGCGAAACACCAGTTCTCACCCTTGATTGATTCAGGAAGACATGTATATACTAATTGGGACCCGTTGCTGAAACAAAGAGCATTTCACCCTAAGATGAATCCATTTAACTGGGCTCAGCGTAAAATCGAATATACGGAAGACATGTGTTCCCAAACACTGGACATCCTTTCGCGTTCGATAAACGTTCCTGTGCCATATGATATGAGCGAAAACGAAGTTCGGGATTTCGCCACAAAACTAATTTCATAGAGAATCATATTTAAAGGAATGAAAAATGCAAGATTTCAAATTAGGTATTCAACTATATACTTTGGGTGGGCTGCTAAATGATGATTTCCACGGTTGCCTCAAAGAATTAGCGGCAATGGGATATGACGGAGTCGAGTTTGCGGGAATATACGGTGGACGGACTCCGGAACAGTTGGCGGATGAACTGCAGGAGCTTGGTTTGGCTGTTTGTGGAATGCACTTACCTGTTACGGCAATTATGGATCCGGACAATGAGGCATACCGTTACGCGAATGCTATTGGTTGCAAGTATTTAATTACCAGTATTTGCGGAACTTTTATCGATGATTTTGAAGAAGTTGTACGAAATTGTCGTAAAGCGGGGCAGGTGGCAGCAGAACAGGGGCTGTGTTTTGCCTATCATAATCATGCACTGGAATTTCAGAAAATAAATGGAAAATGTGCCATGGATTTATTTTATGAGCAAACTCCGATATTTCAGGTTAAGGCTGAGCTTGATACTTATTGGATAAAAAAAGGTGGTGAAGATCCCGTTCCTTATCTTAAAAAGTATGCCCTGCGGCTACCGCTCATCCATTTGAAAGACATGGATAAGACAGACGGCAGCTTTGCCGCGGTTGGTACTGGTTCGATTGACTTGCCTGGAATTCTTGATGTGGCGCGTGACAGTGTTGCGGAATGGGTGATTTATGAACAGGATTCTTGTCCGATCTCTCCGTTGGAATGTGCTCGTATCAGTATTGAAAATATTAAAAAGCTTGAAACGTCAGCGACAAAATAATATTCAGGAAATATTTTAGGTTAGAGGTATAAAAACAGGTAATGGCATGAAATTTTTTGACGCAAATATTTTGTATGGAGTGCCTTCGCAAAGGAGAATGTATAGACCAATTTCGAATATCGAGACTCTGCTCAGTAAATTGCAGGAATTCGGTATTGACAAGGCTATAGTTCACCGGGAAGAGCAATTCTTCAGCAGTCCGGTATCTTCAAATGCACAGCTTGCGGCTGATATCTCTCTGATAGATAATTTGTGGGGAATATGGACTATGCTTCCTCCTCATTGCAATGAAATGCCTTCTTCTGGCACAATTCTCTCGGAAATGAAAAGAAACAGGATTATCGGCTGGCAATTTTTCCCGGGACAAAACCAGTATTTATTTCACTGGCGTGTAATGAAAACCTGGTTTGAGCTGGCTGAAAAAAACCGCATACCTCTTTTTATTGATTTTGCATTTGTCGCTGAACGTGATTTGCTTGAGGTAATGGATAAATATCCGGAACTGACAGTTATTCTTAGAAATTCAAATGTCTGGCCTTCCGACAGAATCTTACGTCCGTTCTTGAGTGAGTTTCCCAATGTTTATATGGAGACCTCCTACTATTTAACGGCAGATGGTATTGAATCATTGGTGGCGGATGGCTTTGGCAAGCAAATACTATTTTCAACCCATTTTCAGGAAATGCATGTTGGAGGTCCCATGTTAATGCTCAAACATGCAAATATTTCTGAATCAGAAAAGTCACTTATCGCGGCAAAAAATCTTGAGCGGATATTGGAGAGTATAAATTATGATCAATAATAGTTCAAAATTGGCAAAAATACTCTGGGAAAAAGGCTTTTCTGAAAATTGTCCGATAATAGATTTCCATGCTCATATGAACCCGATGCCGGGCGGATATCTTCCCGAAGATACTGCTGACAAAATGTATCATAAAATGATTCGGTGCAATACCCGATTAATGCTTTTCTGCGGTCATGAGGCCTTGTTTGCTCCTGCCAGTAACCATATAAAAGATATTAATGCAGTGCGCAAACACCCGGACCGGATGCGAGCTTATTTTGCCATTAATGGTAATTCTCCGGATATAGAAGCTGACTATGAACGGTTTGTAGATAATCCTGATGTCTTTGTTGGCCTGAAAAGTCTTCCTGACTATTTTCATTATGCAATATCTGACGAAATTTACAAACCTTTTTATGAATACATAAATGACCGTAAATTACTATATCTGTCCCATACCTGGGGCGGGAGCGAATATAATGGCATTAAGGAAGTTGAAAAATTCTTAAAAACTTATCCTGATGTCACTTTTATTGCGGGACATTCATTTCATGGGGAATGGGACGAAGCTGCCAGATTGTGTAATACCTATGAAAATCTCTATCTGGAACTTACTGCTGTCATAGACGAAATTGGTCCATTGGAATATCTGCTGAAAAAATGTGGTTCGGAAAAAATGCTGTTCGGTACTGATTTACCATGGTTTGACACATTGCACGGAGTTGGCTATATCCTTTCTACAGAAATGTCTGATACCGATCGGGAAAACATTCTTTACCGGAATGGAGTGCGAATTCTGCAGAAATATGAATGGTTCCAAAAGCTATGGCAGAATCACAAGATGAATATATAGATTTGACAATGAAATCAAAATACTTAAAAGCATCTGCGGAACTTTCCCTTTAGCTTTTCCAAGGACTACGCAAAAAAATGAATAGCGGCAAAATACCGTGAAAAATATAGAAAAAACGAAACACTTTGCCATTGTTTTTTCTATTTAAATTTTTTTTTACACAGGAGAACAACTCTATGGATTATAAAAAGGTGCAAGACGAAATGAGTCACAGAGAACGCGTCATGCATGTTCTCAATTACGAGGAATATGATCGTCTTCCAATAGCAACAATGGGGTTTTGGCCTGAAACTCTGTTGAAATGGCAGGCGGAAGGTCACCTTACAGAAGAAGAAGTGCAAATGCATGTTGAAGGAAATACTTATAATCATGCAATCCTTAAGAAACTCGGATTTGATTTCAGTTGGGAAGGAACTTTTGTACGTTTTAATACCCGGTTATCACCTCCATTCGAGCGAAAGGTAATAGAGCAGCTTCCTGACGGATCGCGAAATGTTCAAAACCAGGATGGGGTAACGGTTCTTGAGGTGGATGATGTTGTATCAATCCAGGCGGAAGTTGATCATTTGCTGAAAGACCGCCGTTCATGGGAAGAACACTATCTGCCCAAATTACAATTCAATGAGCAACGAGTGAGTGAAGCGCTGGTAACAGTTGCCGGTGAAAAGGTGCCAATTGATGCCGGCGGCCTGAAACATCTGGTTGAACATGGTGTAAATGATGAAATATACCATGTACTACATTGCGGCAGTCTGGTCGGTTTTATTCGCAACGTCGTGGGAGTTGAGGGGCTTTCATATATCTATGCTGATGATGAAGACCTGTTCGATGAAATTATCAATACGGTTGGTGAACTTTCCTATCAATGTGCAAAAAACATATTACAACGAGGAGCCCGTTTTGATATGGCACATTTCTGGGAGGATATATGTTTCAATAGCGGTCCCCTCATCATACCAGACGTTTTTGCGGAAAAAGTGGGTCCCCACTATCGTCGTATCACCGACCTTTTGCGGCAATATGACATAAACATCATTTCAGTCGATTGTGATGGTTTGATAGACAGTCTGGTTCCGACGTGGCTTAACAATGGAGTTAACACCATGTTTCCCATTGAAGTCGGTACATGGCACGCTTCAATTGCAGACTGGCGGGAAGAATACGGGAAAAAAATACGTGGAGTCGGCGGCATGAAAAAACATGTATTTGCCCAGGACAGGAGTGCGGTGGATCACGAAATTGAACGACTGAAGCCGCTTGTCGAAATGGGGGGCTATATACCAATGCCCGATCATCGTATTCCCCCGGATGCACGTTGGGAAAATGTCGCATATTACTGTGAGCGTCTTCGTAGCGTATTTAGCTAAGAGGATGGACTTGATAAATATACCCAGTTCTCTTGAATCTCAGTTAAAAGTAGAAATACAGGAATAGAATATGAAAAGGTTTTTCCTAATTGTTATTGTGTTGTTTTGCGGACAAATCAGAGCTGCGGATTTTTCCTGGTCGTTTTTGGGAACGCCAAGTAAAAAAACATCACAAAACTCCGAAATCGCGTTATTTGACGGAAATATAAATTACAATACGAATCATGTAATATGGGATGCTCGATATGCTCCCAAAGGGTGTGGAGTATTATTTAAATTTGATCAGCCCACAACCATCAGTCGGATGGAGGTCTTTACCGCAAAGCCCAATCAGCTTCAAATGGCTCCGCTTAAAACAGAATTTTTCCTGTGGGATGAAGCCCACAACAAATGGGAAAATGGAGCATGTATTAAAGATGTAACTGGTAAAGCTTCTGATAAAAAGTTCACTCGTTCTTCTATAAAAACAGCGTGGAAGGCTCCTGATAAACCAGTTAAAGCCTTAAAGATATTGATGTATGGAGCCGGAATATGGTTAACGGAGATTAAGCTTTATGCTAAGAATATCGGAGGTGATGAATATTTACTCAAGCCGCATAAATCCGTTTCTACATCAGCTGGAGATGCCGTAGTCAGTGTCAGTTCATTTGGCGGTGGTTCTATTGGTAATATTGGTTTTTGGAATGTTAAAAACACTTATGTTGGAAATCCTAACGTATTGAATCGCCGTGATCGTGTTGTATTTCATTTCGACTTGAGCGAATATTTACAGGCAGGTAAGATAAAACAAGCGATTTTGGTTTTACCTCTGCAGCCGTTCGGAGTGCTGAAAGGCAATAAAATTGAACTGGAATATTTCAAAACTGAACATGCTCCGGTTTTTAAAATGGATCTTATTTCCAACGATGTTCTTCCGGTAGCCACTATGTTCATTGATTCGAAAAGTCAGGTACTGCATAATTTAAATGTAACAAAAATGATTAATGACGCATTGAGCCGTGGAGAAGGATCCATTGCATTTCGAGTTCGAAATATTACCATTGAAAAGGTTGGTAACAGATACAATAAGCCAGAAGGCGTAAGCATTGATTATAAGAAACTAAAGCTGGAAATTATCAAATGAAATTTAATCTCTTTCTAATTATTTTTATCTCGGGTATGTTTTCAATTCAAGCGGCGTTGCTTGATCATACGGGAAAACCATATAAAGAAATCGTTATCGCGGCAGATGCGGCAGATTCGGTTAAGCTTGCAGCAAAAGAATTACAAAAGTTTTCTCGTGAAATTTGTAAGGCGGATTTAAAAATTGTCAACAAAGCCAGTCTATTTCCAGTCATCTTTGTTGGAGATTCCTCAGGGCTCAGAGAACGCGGAATTACTGCATCCAAACTTCCTTCCGAAGGATATCTGATTAAAACAGGTGATAATTATCTGGCGATTCTGGGACGAGATTATAGGGGAAAGCCTCTGCTCGGTCCGAGAAATCCGTGGCGTGGTGTTGAAGCATACAATCCAAAATTGAAGCTGGCGGCTTTTGGAGAAGCGGGAACCTTGACAGGTGTCTATGAATTCCTTCGGCAGGTTGGAAAGATTCGTTTTTACCTTCCCGGCAAATTAGGGACCGTTATTACCCCAGTACCTGATCTGACAGTACCTGAGATGAATCTTTCCGGTGCTCCCCGGGCGGGTTACCGCTATCCTTGGTTTTCCATGTTTGCTCATAGTCCGGAAAGTGCATTATGGGCACGTCGTATAGGCTTTGGCGGAAAGACCCCGGTAATGATTATCCATTCTTATCGAAGATTCCAGAAATACCGCAATTCTCATCCTGAGTATTTTGCCCTGGCTGACGGGAAGCGGGCCTTTGATGCCGAATGCGCGGCTGATGGGCAGGGACATCTTTGCCTGACCAATCCAGCCGTAATAAAACAATGGGCTGATGACATAATTAAATATTTTGAACAAAACCCACAGATTGATGTTTACCCGTTGGTTCCAAGTGATGGATTAACAAGAATTTGTGAATGTAAGAATTGCCAGGCGGAACTTTGTCCGGCAGCCGGTCCCGACGGTAAGTTCTCTTATCATATCTGGAATTTTACGAGAAAAGTTGCGGCATTGGTAGGCAAGCGCTTCCCCAATAAATATGTAGGATGTCTGGCGTATGAACACTATCGGACGCCCCCACCTGAAATCAAACATATGCCGAATGTTGCTGTAATGGTTTGCAACTGGCGCAGTCAACTAGCCAATCCAAAGAAGTCGGCAAAGTTCCATGCTGAGATAGCGGCCTGGTCGGCAAAGGCAGACCGTATTTATTTGTGGAGCTGGTATCTTGACCATTGGCTGCCCTGGAGCGGTCTTCCGGTAATTTTCACCGATACGATTGGACGCGAGCTAAAATATTTGTTCAAAAATCCTAAATATTGCGGTGAATTTATCGAATCGGAAGGACAAAACGGAAAGCATAACCAGATGCCAACTCCCGGGATGCAGCATTTGAACCTTTATGTAACCGCCCGGCTTTACTGGAACCCGAAATTGAAAGTTAGTGGCCTGGTCGATGAATACTGTAAACTCTTCTATGGCCCTGCCGCCGCTCCGATGAGATCATTTTGGTTGACTGCTCAACAAGTGCGCTCCAAATGCATCATAAAAAATCCAAATTGCTCGCCATGTGATGTTTTTACACCGGCTTTATGTGCAGAACTTAATGCCTTTTTGAAACAGGCAGTAGATGCTACTGCTGCTGGTTCTGTTTATCGTCAACGAGTAGAATTGATTCGGAAAGAATTTTCCGTCGGTTCAAAAAGATTAATGCGGCTGGAGAATATTGGTATTCAAAAGTTAGCCATACCGCTTGTGAACAGAAACAGTCCTTTCAGGAATGTAAAGCCTGTCAAATTTTTCGGTACTAATGGGGAGAAGTATAGCCCGTTAACCTGGTTATATGCCGGATACGATAGACAATACCTGTATTTGAAATTTATTTGTTTTGAACCAAAGATGGCAGAATTACGGAATAAAGTGACAAGCCATGATGATAGTGCAACGTGGACGGATGACAGTATTGAAATTTTCATCTGCCCGGATGAATCCAAGCGAAAAAAATGCTATCAACTGGTTATCAATGCGAACAGTGCTCTTTTTGACGGAAAGGTTCTGAGCGCCGCAGGACGTGATCCCAAATGGAATAGTAAGGCTAAGATCAAAACCCAAAAAGAAGGAAACCGCTGGATTATTGAAGTCTGTCTTCCTTTTGCCAGTATTGGTATCAATGATCCTAATTTTACTGGAGAACTGGCAGCTAATTTCTATCGAAATCGATCGGTTAATAAAAAGGTAACAACAAGCTGTTGGTCTCCTACCGGTAGTTTTGCCCATTATACTCCTGATAAGTTTGGAGTGCTGAAGCTGAAAAAATAATTACGGTTCGCTACAGATCAAAGTAAAATAATTATAGGAATAACGAATAATGAAAGAAGAATTAATTTTCCAGGAACCTCTTCCGGTTGAACAGTGTCATGCCAGTACTATTCTTGAACTGCCTGATGGACGTTTCATTTCCGCATGCTTCGGCGGCTCATCAGAAGGAAATCTGGATGTCGGGATATGGAGTACAATCCGAACAGAAAACGGCTGGGAAAGACCTCTATTGTTAACAAAAGTAAATAATAAGCCACATTGGAATCCGGTTTTATTTATGGATCCGAACGGTGTTGTCACTCTTTTTTTTAAAGTGGGTAATTCACCAGCCTACTGGAAAACGTGGATCGTAAGGTCGTACGATTATTGTAAAAGCTGGACGGCCCCGACCGAGTTGGTACCGAGAAGTTTTAGTCGCGGCCCTGTAAAAAATAAATGCATCATTCTTTCGGACGGCTCCTGGCTGGCTCCGTCATCACGCGAAGCGGGCTGGAGTCAGGCATTTGTTGATCGAAGCGAGGACATGGGAAAAAGCTGGCAAAGGGGCAGACTGATTCCAATGGATAAAATAATTGTCGGACAACTGGAAAAGGATGTTCCCGGATTGGGGAAAAAGGGGGACGATATGCGGTTTTCTGCAATTCAACCAACGCTTTGGGAATCTGAGCCGGGATGTGTCCACATGTTATTAAGAAGCAGCTCTAAATCGATATGCAGAAGCGATTCAAAAGATTATGGGAAAACCTGGTGTAAGGTTTATAAGACCTGTCTGCCAAACAATAACAGCGGTATAGACTTGGTAAAGCTGAAAGATGGAACACTTATACTGGCATATAATCCGGTTGCCAGTCACTGGGGAGACCGTTGGCCAATGACTTTGGCTTGCTCAAAGGACAATGGGATATCCTGGCAGAAATTGCGGGATACTGATACTGAACCGTGCAATTATTCATATCCGGCTATAATTGCTACCAATGACGGTGGAGTGGCTTTAACTTATACATACGACAAGAATAATATCAAATTTATAAAGTTTGATCGTGACGAGGTATTTAAAGTTTAAAATCAACCAAGTACAAGTGATGTTTTCATGCTGAATCGGGTTTCATTCCGATTCAGAATTATCGTTACTTTCAATATCTTATCCGAAAATATTCGTGGGATAAAAGATTAGCAGTTTCACCCCAGAACTCAACCTTAATTTATCAGGAGTTACTATGCAGGGAACATTTAGATTTTCATTCGGACCGTGGAATATTCACGAAGGAGCCGATCCGTTCGGTCCGATGGTGCGTAAAAGCATTACATTCAATGACAAACTGGCAATGTACAAAGATATGGGATTCGACGGTGTTCAATTCCATGACGACGATGCAGTGCCGGATATGAACAACATGTCGCAGTCGCAGATAATTGCTTACGCCGGAGAGGTTGCAAGTTGTTTTGAGCGGCATGAACTTACCGCTGAATTCGTCGCCCCGCGCCTGTGGGAAGATCCGCGCACGATCGACGGCGGTTATACGTCCAATGATCCGGCATGCCGTGAATATGCTATTGAACGCAGTCTTCGGACAATTGATATTGCCCGAGCCCTTGGCACAAAAAATATCGTACTCTGGCTAGCGCGTGAAGGAACCTATATTCGCGAAGCAAAGGATTCCGTATGGGCTGCGGAACGTATTGCCGAAGCTCTCCAGACCATGCTGGATTATGATCCGGAAATCCGTATTATGATCGAATCAAAACCCAATGAACCGATGGATCATACTTATATCCCGACAATCGGCCATGCCATTGGACTGGGACTGCTGACAACCGCGCCGGAGCGCATTGGCTGCCTGATCGAAAGTGCCCACGCGATCCTTGCCGGACTCGACCCTTCTGATGAAATGGGGTATGCCATGGCGCACAAAAAACTCTGGAGCGTACACCTTAACGACCAGAACGGACTCAAATTCGATCAGGATAAAACTTTTGGCGGAGTTGATCTGCGCCGTGCGTTAAATCAGGTTCGCATTCTTGATACACATGGATTCGGCAATACTGGCGAATGGGTTGGCTTGGACGTTAAGGCTATGCGTAGTCAGAAGGATGGTGTAGCCTGCAAGCACCTGATCAACAGCCGTAGAATCTTTATGAGGTTATTGGAGATCAGTCGTGAGTTGGATGACTCTAAGATCGAAGCGCTGCGCGGCCAACGTGATTACGAAGAGCTGGAAGCATACATTATCAGTAATCTGATCGGTCAAATCTGAAAATCAGGGTTTTATAATTATGGAATCTGATGAGCTGTTCAAATTAATGCAGTGCTCTACCAATCAACGGGTACTGGCCTACGGAACCGGACGGAGATGTATTACTCCGCCGATTCCGAGCGGTCTTAATTTTCAGGTGATTTATCCAGAAGTAGTAAGCAATATCTATGTACAGGTTTTGCTGATAAGGGGAGAGGTATATTCGTCCTGGTTGATCTGTTTCGATTTACAGGATATTCCCGATAGCCTGAAACTACGCATAGAAGCGAAAATTAAACAATTGCATCAGGATGATATTATTATTTTTGCAACCAATCCCAGTGCTTCCGGTCCTGTTCCACATGAAAAGGAAAAAGGATTTATAGAAGAGTATTATCTGCATATCCTCAGGAAAACGTTTGAAGCGGTTAGACAGTCGTATATCAACATTTCTGCCGGAATTGTATATTACAATCATGATGCCGATAAGCTGGAGATAATGAAGCATGACGACAGCTCAAAAAACATTATCGCGAAATATTTCGCGAAAAAGGATAATTACAACCGGTATCTGATACATGGCGGAAAACTCGCCCGGTTCAGAGATGAAATAGAGCAAGACAAGTCGACAACGGTTTTTGTTTTTACGGATGATATTGAAGTTAGAAACATTTATTCAGGTTGTGCAAATGAAGCATAGTTTGATTCTATAAGCAGGAGAAAATGGCAAATGATCAGGAAATTACGTATGGGAATGGTAGGCGGTGGTCCAGGAGCCTTTATCGGTGAAGTTCACCGTAAAGCGGCACGACTTGATGGTAAAATCGAGATTGTTGCGGGAGCTTTCAGCCGCAATACGGATGGAAATTGTCAAATGGGAGAAGAACTGGGGCTGAGGCCGGAAAGGGTCTATGAAAACTATCAAGAAATGATTGAGAAGGAAACTGCTCTTCCTGTTGAGCAGCGCATTGATTTTGTCTCGATTGTAACACCGAATCATATGCACTATCCGATTGCAAAAGCGTTTATTGAAGCTGGATTTCATGTTATGTGTGAAAAGCCGATGACTCTGACTTTGGAAGAAGCTTCTGAGCTGAAAGCGATAGTAGAAGCTTCCGGCAAGGTTTTCGGTCTGATGCATAATTATATCGGCTATCCGATGGTCAAGCTGGCCCGTGACATGGTGCGCCAGGGAGACCTGGGAGACATTCGTAAGATTGTGGTTATTTATCCTCAGGGATGGTTGGCTGAACCGGTTGAACAGTCGGAAAATCGTCAGGCGTCGTGGCGTACTGACCCGAAACAAAGCGGCGCCGCTGGATGCGTGGGCGATATCGGATCACACGCTGAAAACCTGTCCGAATACATTACCGGATTGAAGATTACCGATATCTGTGCCGACATTACTACTTTTGTTCCCGGCAGACAACTGGACGACGACGCGAGTTGCCTGCTGAAGTTTAATAATGGTGCCAAAGGTGTACTGCACTGCTCCCAAGTTTCAATTGGCGAGGAAAATGGTTTGTCAATATGGGTTTACGGGGACAAAGCCGGACTCGAGTGGCACCAGGAAGAACCGAATTCATTGAAGTTCAAGCCTATTGACGCACCGGTTCAGGTTTATACTCGCGGCAATCCTTATGTAGCGGAAAAAAGCCCAGCTGCCGGACGCGGAACTAGAACTCCGTTCGGACATCCGGAAGGTTTTATTGAGGCATTTGCCAATCATTACTACAATTTTGCCGACACGATTCTGGCACAGGAAAACGGACATCCGGTAGATGAATTAATCGGTGATTTTCCCAGTATTGATGACGGCGTTCGCGGCATGGCTTTCATTGAAACCGTGATTGCCAGCTCAAAATCAGCTGAAAAGTGGACAACATTTGTAATCTGAACGGGAGAACTATTATGACACGACCAGTTACACTATTCACTGGGCAATGGGCGGATATGCCAATTGCGGAACTTGCGCAAAAAGCGTCTTCCTGGGGCTATGATGGCTTGGAACTTGCTTGCTGGGGAGATCATTTCGATGTTGAAAAGGGGGCAAAAAATCAGCAGTATTGTGATGACTTGAAGGCAATGCTTGCTTCAAAAGGACTTGGCGTCTGGGCGATAAGCAACCATCTGGCCGGACAGCTCGTCTGCGATCCGAACAACGACAGCCGTTCGGATATGTTTGCACCGGAAAAATATGCCGGTAGCCCGGAAAGAAAGCGCGAATGGGCAGTGGAACAGATGAAGCTGACTGCGGCAGCGGCAAAAAACATGGGCGTTAAAGTTGTCAATGGCTTTACCGGCTCTTCTATTTGGCACATGCTCTACAGCTTTCCGCCGGTCTGTGACCAGATGATTGCCGATGGCTTTGGATATTTTGCCGAAATGTGGAATCCGATTTTAGACGTATTCGAAGAGAACAGTGTTAAATTTGCCTTGGAAGTTCATCCCACCGAAATTGCTTTTGACATTATTACTGCCTGCAAAACCCTTGATGTTGTTGATCACCGTAAAGAGTTCGGATTCAACTTTGACCCAAGTCACCTTTACTGGCAGTTTATTGACCCGGTGAAATTCATTACAACATTTTCAAAGCGGATTTACCATGTCCATATGAAAGACGCGGCAAGGACTCTTGATGGTACCAGTGGTATTCTCGCGTCGCATTTGAATTTCGGGCAACCCGGACGCGGCTGGGACTTCCGCAGCTTAGGTCATGGAGGTGTGAATTTCGAGGAAATCATCCGTGAACTCAACCGGATAGGCTATGATGGTCCTTTGTCGGTAGAATGGGAAGACTGCGGCATGGAACGCGAATACGGCGCGGCGGAATCCTGCGCCTTCGTGAAAAAAGTTGACTTCATACCATCCTGTGTTCAGTTTGATGGAGCATTCAACCAGTAATTGTTTTTTGCTTACTTAGATCTTCGGTGCAAGCATACCTTGTGGCAACATACAAAATTATTAAAGTAATGTTGCCAAGCTTGAGTTTTATAGAGGAAATAAACCAATCTCAACGGTTTATATTTTTGCCCATATACACCTCATCATGTTCAAAAAACCGAATATAGCTCAATATGGCAGTAATCTCATGAGATCAGCGAAGAAACAGTATGTTTAAGGTGATAATTAGTATCGGAGATGGGTAGCTCCGCCGTCCGATATTTTGCCTCAAAACTGCAATGTTTTAAACGTCTTAAGTTCAAAAAAACTGAATATAGCCATCCATATCAATGCTCAAAAAAAAGCAACGAAAAACGGTACCGAATGGCACCTCTTTTAACGTCTTATTTTAGCATTTTTTCGCGGTCATCAATAGATTCAATTAACAGTCAGCTTTTTTTCAAGTCAATATAATCATGCAAATTCCCCTGTTTGCAACAGGATATATTTACTTTGCATGAGATTCCATTGCTATATTTTACTTCATAAATGCCGGACTGGTTCTCAATAAATTCATCAATGAACTCAACTGTGCAACCAGACATTTCTTTGAATGCCAGGTTATATGCTTCTTTTATTTCGTTGATGGAATCCTGATAATAGTCGCCCGTATTATTTTTTCTGTATGATATTTCCATTGATGGTCTTGCGCCAAACGCAATTTCTGCTGATAAACCTTTCACTACTCCGCCTGGGAGATTTCTGTAGTGATGAACAAAACGGTCCTGGTAGGTAATCAGACCATGTACCGCAATCTGATAAAAAGGAATGCCGCGCTCAGTGATTGCTTTCAAGGTTTCAGGATACTCCCAGGAATCATGATAACCTGTAATTAAATGACTGATTCTGGCCCCTTCATCAATAAACGGCAAAGAAAAAGCGGAAGGAGTTTCTACAGCGACAGCTCCATACATTTTTCTAGGTATGCTTGTCATTTTTGCCAAAGAAATAGCATATTGCTCTTCATCGGCAGGATGAGATTGACTATGACATCTCCATAATACGGTTGATTGTGCATCCATGTAATAATGACCGAAGAAACCTAATTCCAGAATTTTACTAAAATTGTAGCCATAACGTTCAAGATAAACGGTCGGACAGATTTTAAATGCTTGACCTCCAGCCCATATCCCGGATGACCTTAGTGAGCCATCAGGAGTCTGTGTTATATAGCTGGAGTCAAAATCCGGTGCGGTAAGATATGCGTCCGTCACATTGTCGTGAGGAACAAGCTGGTATCCAACTTTTTCTGCTTTTTTGATCAGTTTTGTCAGATCATCAATACTGCCCAGCAAAGGTTCAATCGGAAGCTTTGTGGGATAGGCTCCGTCATGACCGGCAAGGTTCCATCCTACAAGAGTAATTACTGCATGATCAATACCGGCTGCCTTCATCGAATCGATTATCTTTTCTGTTTCTTTGAATGTGGTATATACCTGGACATCAGACTGTCCGTCCGGAGATATAGGAGTCTTGACCGCCATAAGGATTTTCACCCTCAGAGCGTTCACCGAATATTTTAGGACCGGATTGGAATCAAGACGGTCTTTCAGGGGTGAAACTCCTTTATAATTAATCAGATAATTACGATAAGATTTTGCCATTTCCGGATATTCGGAAGAAGCTCCTTGGGTGAAAACATAAAAGACTTCAAGTTCTTTCTGCGGTAATAAATCTCCCGGCTGGAAACGGGTTCCGAAATCAGGATAAATACGGTTGGTTCCGTTATTGTTTATCTCAGTGGTTACATGGCAGTTGAAATCGCCTTGATGTACGATTGATAAAATTCCCTGCCCTCCTACTTTTGACGCAAAGCAGTTCATCATGGAAAACTTTTCCCACTCAGCTTGCTCCATGTAAATTCTAGTCCGGTCAATGCAAGGAGGATGTTCTTTGAACTGTACAAGACAGCCTGAATAAGCTGGAATAATAAAATGGCCTTCATCGCCGACTTTACTTTCCATTAATTCCGGCAATAAGCAGATTCCCATCAACCGGAATTGCAGAGCCGCTTGTTCTACGGCTTCGCCAAGTCTGATCTTTACTTTCAGTATGTTGTTTTCAACTTTCAATATTACCGGAATAATTAATCCGTATTCGTCGTTTGAAAGGTGGATTCGTACATTAGGTCCAGCAGGAAATATCTGACTTATTACGAATTCATTTGCGATTGTCTTCCGGTCAAGCACACGGTCGAACAAAGAGACTTTCAGGGCATGTTTTAAGTTTAAGGTCCTATTAAACTCTTCACCGGAAATGATCAAATTATTATTTTCAATTTTTATATTCATTTTTCTTCCTGATAATAGCAAATTCTTTAAAAAATTCAGTATTTTATGGTTATATTTCCAATTGTTTTACGTATGATCGGAGCATTAAATGCGCTCCCTTCTGAACTTACTGCAATCTCGACACGATATTCTCTTGGCTTTACAAAATCAAGCGGTGTTTTTAGCTCGTTCTGAACTTTATATGTATCCAGGTTAAATTTGATTTTTCCGCTATTCTTAGTAATTGGTAGAGTCTGGCAATATCTGATAATTCCATCCCTGCTGAGGTAAAGACTGACAAATTTTTTCTTGTTGTCTGAATTTTGGAAATTATATATTGCCTCAACTGGCATGGTACCTCCTGCTGAAATATCTCGCGTGGATAATTCTGCCTTGATATTGGAATATGCTGCATTAAATGCTTTATTCGTATGTGATATATCTATACGACTTAATCCTTTGTCGATTGATACGATTAGAGTCGGCTTGCCGGAAATGATTGAAATGCCAAGAGAGGCTGTATTGACACTGACGTCATTCACTTTTACCGTTGATTTTTCATCAAAACCTGGAATTGCTATATGGGCTGGTTTGTCTGAATCAATTTTAAGGCTAATGGTATTGCCGGTTTGATTCAAATATTCGATTTTAGCACCAATTTGTTCCGGCAGAGATATTTCTGTATTAATCTTTTCGGAGGCGAAAATATAAGCCGGAACCTGTGAAATAGTTACGACACAGGCTGTTTCCGGTGGAACTTCCGGAAGATTAAAACTTAAGCGGTCTCCGGAAATCCTGTAATCCGAAATGACCTTTGTTGAAAACAGGTCTTTGATAAACCAGTTTGAACGCAAGAGTTTGAATGGCACCAGTAGCTCACTGGCCAAAATCGGTTTAAAAAGATGGATATATACTGGTTTCCTTTTGTCGATTGAAGCCTTTTTTATGCTCACTGAGAACTTAACATTATTCTTTCGCTTCGAATGGTTAACAAATGTTATCAGGGAACTATTGCCCATATCGTATGAATAACTTTCCAGGGTTTTATTCCAGTCTTTCCACCAGCAGGGGATCATACCGATATCAGTTAATTTCAGGGCAGACATATCAACCCCTATTTCACTAACTTTTACACCCATTTTTTGGATAGGAAGCCAACCGTTACCATAATATTTTTTTCGAGTATTTTTACCTGCAACGGGAGCGGAACAAAGCCAACCGAATAAAATCAGATTGTTCAAATAATGATGGTTTGATGAGATATTATCAGATTTCTGAAGGTCAGCATGCCAAACCAGAGGAATTATGGGTAAATAACGTCTCCTGCTTATCTGGGAAAGCAGAAAGGCATCAGAAGCCTCATGCCATTTATATTTACAATTTCTTTGGTCAGCTCCTTCCATGTAAGCCACATCCTGTCCCGGGATCAGCAGACCTCCGGAATTGTAAAAGTTGAAACCATGATATTTGGAGGCAATTTTTTCAAGTTCAAGGGAAAGTTCTGTAATGTAGTTGGGAGAAGTTACTTTCAACGTTTTCCAATCGACAGTAAGCGGCAATGCCGGGTAGCCATCAATATACAAACTGTCCATTCCAAGATATCGGTAAAGTCCTTCTGCATCGCTTTGATATTTGCCGGATTCGACAATTGCAGCCGTGTTTGCTATAAATAAAGATTCGCACCAGCTTGAATGAATCCGTTTGCCGCTTTTCAGGTGGGTGTACCAGTTTTCTTTCGCTCTTTCCTGCGGAGAAAAGACTTCAGCATGATAGGTGTACAGGGCAACTTTTGAGCGGTTATGCGTAAACTCATGGGTTGACCGGATACAATCCCGTATAAACTTAGAATCGATTTTGAAATATTTACCATCATTATGTTCAAGAATTCCGGCTGTAACCTGCTTGTCATCACCAACCGCATAATCGGGATGATGAATACTCCAGTGCATATTACAGTTTACACCGCCCTCGTCACTTCTTGTGTATTTCATAAACTCTTTCCAGGCGGCTTTTTCATGGGGGAGCAGATTCGGATTACGCCTGGCTCGCCAGCGTGAATGAAAGTTGACCGATGAAATACCGTGCCGCAGTTTCTTAGCTTTTTCGGCAACCGGATATTTATCGTATAACTTTTTAAGCTCTCTGCGTCCCAAATACTTTTTGCTGTAATAGGATACTCTGTTACCTTCGTAAAAATCAAAGCTGGTTTCAGCCGATACGCCATTCCCACTCGGATCCAGGAAGTTAGTGAAATAAGGAAGTTTCCACCCACTTGTGGTTAAGTATGTTTCGACGGGAGAGATTGGCGGAAACGCAATCTTGTCATTTACTTTCCATAGATATTGGGAAAATAAGCTGTGCTTCTCGGGATTAATCAACAACCACTGGGCCCAGCCAGAAGTCGTTGGCCAACCCGTTGTAAATGAAATTTTTAGTTCATCTTTAATTTTGTTGGCAGAATATAAAGTGGGATTAGTACCATTAGCGATATATCGGTTGTATATGCTATTTGAGCGATACATGGGGGTAATATTGGTGTTGGAAATTACAGACAATAGTAGTTCTTGCTGTTTCACGTCAGAAATTTCTATTCGTTTTGACAATCTTGTCCTGCTGTCCGACTCGATAATATAGTTTTTGGTAATCAGTCCGGGAATACCGGTATTGGAACATGTTAAACTCAGGATTGTTTTATCCTGAGCCTTTTTAATCTTAAATTTCAAGAGTTTATCATTGAGTTCAAAGAACTCACTGGCATCACTTTTCCTGGATTCGATAATATAGGAGTCATAGACAAGGTCAACAATCTTTTCTCCATCTGAATTCCATGCTGCGCAAAGAATACCATTTGATTTATTGACAGCATAGATGGCTTTTCCTGCATTAAGGTAGAAATATTTTTTTGTCTCGACGATTTTCCCACTGGTAACGCCTGGAAATTTATGGCATGAGTAGCGTTTAATAATGGATTTTTGAATACTGGCGACAATCTCCTTGGTTTTGTCTTCAATCTCCTTTATCGCCATCCAGTTTTTTATTAAGGACTTGATGGATGCATAGTTTACTTGTTCTGAGTTATTGTCCTGATTTAGCTTGCGGGATATTTGTTCAAAACGTCTGGTCAAGCCTTTATATTGATCTGCATCTTTGACCGTATTTACGAGTTGAAAAACTTTATTTAGGTTTAAGTATCTGTGAAGCAAATCATTTTTAAATTTTTCTGCAAAGCTGGTATTACTGTTGTTCCATGCTGAAAAATCTCCAGCATCGCCTTCACGACCCCAGATAATCCGATTGTAGCGTGCCTTTTTGAAAAAGCTTGAGCCCATCAGATATGACCATGAAGCATATTTCATTGCAGAATGATTTCCAGCTAGAAAATCTCTGGCAAAATTGAATTTGGAAACATCTTTTTTCGTTCTAACTACATCTAGTGGAATCTTGAACTCAATGCTCCAATAATTTTGTGCTTTTCTTGCAGCGGTTGTCCAGTCTGGACAATCCCAGTCTTTTCCTCGTCTACCCTTTGCATCCAGACGTCCAGTTCCGGGATTTGCAACAAATTGGAGGATTTCATCATTCACAACAAAAAATAGTTCGATAGCATCATCTCCCCAGATATCTTTTCCGTGTTTGGATGAATGAAGATCTTTCATGTCAGGCTCATAACACAATGCACTCACATAGACATATTTGCCATCATGCGCGATTCCCCATATCGTCGGAGGAAATACCGGAGAATGGTTGAAGTCATTGGTGCCAAGCACAAATGATTTTGGCATTTTCTTCCAGGCGGGATCATTTAGAACATTTCCATCAATAACCGGAGGGGAGCTTATAAACGGAACATAATAGCCTGCCTGTTTCTTGCTTTGTGACGTTTCTTCAGATGTTTTCTTAAAGCTTTCTATTGAAAGTTTTTTCCGGTTTTTTGCGGCTTTCACAATGGGCTGTACATCATCAGGTTCATCAAAAATAATCATTTCATCAATAGCCATCGGAAAGCCTTTATCTGTCCCAAAAGAAAATCCGGTCAATTCAAAACTGGAAGGAATCGTTTTGCCTTTACTCACTTCGACTCCATCGAGGAATAGTTTAATAGAATCCATATTCCAACAAAGAGTAACGTGATGCCACTGATCTTTTTTCCACTTCTCTTTGTTATAAAGATTTTTCAGAAACCGCTTTTTCAACGAACCGGCAATGCGACAATTTACGCTGGAGACTTTCTTTCCTTCACCGCAAAAAAGACAGTTCAAAATCCATTCATCATATTTTGAGTTATAGTACAAGTATATTTGGATAAAACCATCTTTTAATTTTTCTCTAAAAATGATGGGATATCCAAACTGTTTATACGAATCATGACTTAGTTCTTTTTGCATATTTATCCAAAAAGCAATACCTCCGCAACGCATGGGTAAAGGTTCTTCGAAGGTGTATCGGACACGTTTATCAAGCGAAAGTGATTTATTTTTAGTAGTTACTTGGTGTTTTAAAAAATTTTCCTTAGGCAATACGATTAACTGCATCGGAGTTGAACTCATATTTTTTATCAGGCAATAGTTCTCTTTTTTGATGCCGTTAAAATGGTCCATAATCAGTACTCTGGCACTAAGTGCGACAGAAAGGAGTACTAAAAATAATTGAATAAGGATTGATTTTTTATTGAACATATCCATTTCCCTTTTTTCGTTATTTTATATTTTAAATGTTTGGAATATTAACTTTTGCAGTGTTACAACAATACCGTTTCTGTTCTTTGCGTATTTTCAGTTACTTCCAGTAGCTGGATACACGCAATAAACAATTTAATATATACACAATGAGATCGTTTATGGTTGGTGAGTTTCAAAATACTTCCATGGATAATAATTGTAGCCTGTACCCATGTCATTATAATTGCTATAATGCAGATTTTTTTCAGTGATCATGCATGCGTGTCCGTCAATAAACCACACATTGTGTCCTTCTGTATGTGACTGCGGATGTTTATAGGTTTCCCAATTGTCAAAAAAATCAGAAAAATAAGCATATGGATTATTTCTCATACTTGGATAAGTCGGTCGTCCATTGAGTTTTGTAATAGTATAGTTCTTATTGGGTTTAAAATATGAAGCGGACCCCCAGGGGCGTATGGTATAACTAATTTTCACTACTGAAGTCGTTAATGGAGTCGAATGTCCAGTGAAAATCTTCATATTCTGGTAGGCTCGTTTCTGGTCACTGGGGCATTGGAACATACTTCCATTGGGGAGATAATTTTCAATAACCAGAACAGATGGTCCGATGCGCTCATATTTACTGTTTTTAGCTCCAATAAATTCGGTTATCCCCAGCGACCAATAGGGGACCAGGTAATCGTTAAAATCGTTACAATAGTTTACTGTGCCCAATCCAATCTGTTTGAGGTTATTCAGGCAGGAAATTGACTTTGCTTTTGCACGAGCTTTTCCCACTGCCGGCAAAAGCATACTTGCCAGAATTGCAATTATAGCAATAACTATTAGGAGCTCTATAAGTGTGAATCGTTTCTTACTCGATAATGTTTTTTCCCTTTTCATTTTTTACCTTCATAAGTGTTTTTTGTATTTTTTGTTTTTAAAAATATAACTTCTTTTCTACATGGAGTCTTTTCTAAATTTTTTTCACTGAATATCGTTCTATTAATTCACTTTCCAATACAATATTAGTTACCTCCTGAAGATTACCGGTGATAATTTCCTGTACTCTATCTACAATCAACTTACACATCTTATTGAAAGGTTGAGAAATGACAGTCAGAGGCGGTTCCATATATTTTTGAACGGGATTAACCTCTGTCGTAATAAGGGAAATATCATCTGGTATTCGTTTATTTAAAGTTCGTTGAAGAAAATACGGTAATTCCAGTGCATTTTCTTCTGAACAGTTAATAATGGCAGTTGCTTCATTTCGGAAGATAATTTCAGTTATTTCATGCAAAGGCTTTTCGGTGCTGTAAAGAATTAATTTTTCATTCACCGGGATATTGGCCTGCTCATGAGTTTTTATAAAACCTTCTAAACGTTTTCTGCTTCCCCAGTTTCTGGACCGCCCTTCTAGAAAAGCTATTTTCCTATGTCCCATTTTGAACAGATATTCTACAGCTACTTGCATTTGCTTAATGTGGTCAATAGATATACTGTGAAATCCATATTCAGACATTGGATAATTGACTGTAATAACCGGCAGATTGAATTCCTGAAGGCGTATCAGACTTTCTTTATTGAAAATAATACCAATCAATGCATCATATGAAATTAATTTTACATAATCAAGATCTTCCTCGTCAATTAATTCCATTACAAGACCAAGTTGTTTGAGTTCTTTTGCCAAATATACCATTAACATTCCCGCATAACCTACCGGATCAAAGCGACTCATTTCACCAACAATTACTCCAATCGTTCTCACTCGTTTATTTGGAATGAAACCTAAAGAACGTGACACTTTTATTACTTCTTTGGTTACCGATTCGCTTATATTGGTATTGCCGTTGAGTACTCTTGATACTGTACTTGGAGCAATGCCAATATTTTTTGATATGTCATATATCGATATACTTTTTCGATTACACGATTTCTGCATGCTATAGCCCTGCGTTTGAACAATTTCTACTTCTTTTCGTTGTATGATAAAAACATTATAATGCAATAAATTGCATTAGTCAAGCAATTTATTGCATTGCTAGCAAAAATCCAATAAATTTCTAATATTACCTATTGGTTGCGTTCATTGAAAAATACGTCCTATGTTCCCCAAATAGGTTCAAACTATTTCTGTTTCTTTTGTTATGGAAAAATAAGGACTTGGGGATACAAGAAAAATAATATTCGTGAGGGATTTGATTTGTTCCATGTTCTTTGTGTCGAAAAGAACTATTTTTTTACCTAAAACAGCTTTGGGCGCTTCTGTTTTTATCATATGATATAGCATATTTAGAGCTCAATCTAATTTTTGCTTCATACGGAAAATCTGGGCGGTGACACCTGCGGCATCATACTGATAACCGTGGGCCTCAATATGATAACCGAAGCGCTTATCAGCTTCCAGAATTGGCAGAACGGCTTTCAGATGGGCAATTTCATCGGTGATGATTTGTTTGAATACCGGTAGGCATTCCGCCGTCCAGTTTTTCCTCAGACGGTAGACTTTACAGAAATTAGCCGCGCTGCGGAAGGCACGACCACATACTTCGGCGGTATTCTGTTCCTCTTGTGCATGACTGCTGTTTCCAGCTGCTGCGGAAAACTGTTCAACCCCGTTCAACCATTTAGCTGCCAGTTGATCAAGTCCGGAAATCACTTCGTTAATCGTATAGTCCGCTAGAGCCGCAGCCATATCATCACCGCGTTCGTCAAGCAGCCAGGAACGTCCGACAGGCTTGCCGTTCAACGGGCCTGGCTCCATCGGTAAAATAAAGGAAAAGTTAATCGGGCCTGAATAGAGGAACGAACTGGAAAATGGATAAAAGTTCATTGCGTCGCCGAATTTCAACCATGCGGCTGCAACCCCCTCGGGATTACAACCGGGAAAATATTCAGCGGCAAACGCACAAAGAGCATCTTCCTGAATTGCAGGAAAACGTCCTGACAAAAAGGCATTGAAACCGGCGGTATTAGCGGTAATCATATTGCCAAAATTCCAGCAGCCCATGAATCCGGCTAAGTTCAACCGGCGTAACGTATCGGCTTTGATAAACACATTTTCCATCACCGGCAGGTTAGGCACGGTTGCCAATTCATGGGTTGTGCCGAACTGCAGTTTAGCCATTACTTTCAGACCACGTTTTTTCGCCGCCTCCAGCGATTCCATGAACTGTTCCGAGGGTCCGGCATATCCCAGCGAATATTCATTGATTTCCTGGTCTTTTCCGAGAATTGTCTTGTGACCGCCACGTTCGAAGTCGACCAGCAGAATAACATCCTTTGGCAAGGCTGAGATAATTTCACTGCAGGGAGATGGCACGTAAAACGTCCAGGACCAGTTCCAGGCAATAACTGCTATATCCGGTGATACCGAGCGGATACCGTCACGCAGCAGTTGAATTAGTTCCGCAACCACTGATTCCGGCTTTCGCTGAGCACAGCGAGGGCATTCGATTTTCGCGTCGATAAAACTGCCGTCCGCCTGCATGATCCGTCCACGTCGTCCCCAGCAATGAGAGGGATACTCCGAAGCGGAAATTAAAATAACTCCGCCCAGCTCGGGAATTTTTTCCGCCAGTTCAGCAGCGGCCTGATAGAGATAAGTTTTAACCTCGGTTGTCGAAGGGCACAATGAAAGCATCTCAAGCTTGTGTCCAGCCTCATCCTCCAATACTTCCTGCTGTCCGGCAACCTCCCGGTGATTTTTCCAGAAAGGATCGTCTGCCGGAAGGGCTCGGAATGGTTGACAGTACATGAAAACCCAGAGTCCATGCCGGACCGCCTTTTGTATTAAAGCATTAAGCTGCTGTTGATGAAGTTCCGCGTCCGCTCCAAGTTCCGGGAATATTTCCGTACGCACCACGGTATTGAGATTGCCGTGAACCCAGATGGCGTTGAAACCGGAAGCGGCGATTTTCGCCAGCTCGTCATCGGAATAGGCGTCAACGGCAGTAACCGTTTCTTCCTTCCACGGATCGGGATGTTTTTGAAAACACCCGAAATTGCTCTGCGGTGAACGCCAGATGCGGATTGTATCGTTCATCAACTGCGGCTCCCTGATTACAGTTCAATCATCTTCATGAATTTTGACGACATCTTTTCCACGCCGCCGGGTTTGACGATTACGCCGTTTTCCCAGCGTAGGCCAAAGTCCTTGTCGGCAAAAAAGGTATCTACCTGAAACGTCATATTTTCCTGCAGGTCGAAGGTTGAAGTCGATTCCATCCAGGGCTGTTCGACCTCCATCATACCGATGGAATGGCAAGGTCCGTACAACATAAACTGTCCGAATCCTTGTGCCTTGACCCAATTTTCATATTCTTCGACTACGGCAGCAGCGGCTTTTCCGGCGGCCATCAGTTCCATTGTCTTAATATGTGCCTCCAGTCCGAATTCCGCAAGCTGTTTCTGATTTTCCGGAAGCTTTCCGATTGAGATCGGAAGCCCAACGCTGGAAGAGTAACCGCCGACACGCGCTCCGATATTAAGCTGAATGATTTCGTTGGCCTGGATTTTTTTATCAATCGGACGACAGATCGCATTATTGGTACGCGGACCGCTGAAGCAGTAAAGCGCATGGCCTTCATATTCGCCGCCGTGTTTGTAGATTTCGCGCTGGGCGATACCGATTACCTGAAACTCGGTCATTCCCGGTTTCATTTCATTCAAAATCGCTTCGACGGCGATTTCACTGATTTCAAACGCGCGCCGCATGCAATTGAGCTCCGTTTCGGTCTTGACGTAACGCAGTGGGAGAAATGTATGGTCGGCTTTAATCAGTTCCACTCCGGGAAGGTCACGTTTCAAAGCATCAAGTACCGGCAGCGGGGTGATCGCATAGCTGACGATTCCCAGTTTTCTTACCGGACCGCAGCCCGACTGCTTGATAACGTCGGGGTAATGCGCAACAGGAATACCGGGATAGTTTGGTTCGGCAGATTCTCGGTATTCAACCATCTTGCAGATATCAGGAATGACACTGCGCCCAATCGCGTAATTTTCGCTTTCCGGTCCGATGATCAGAACCGGTTTGCCCTGTGCGGGAACGAATACAGCGGCAGCTTCAAAAGTCGGCCAGTATTCGGTCAGATAGCGGACATTTGCAAAGTCGGCTTCATTGGCGTGAACCAGCGCGGCATCCAGTCCGGCTTCTCTGAGGTTGGACTGGAACATAGCAATTCGATTTAAATATTCTTGTTTGGGAATAGAGTACATGATTGTCTCCTATAGTTTAATTTGTTTGGACTGATAAAATTCGGCATTGAGTTTTTTCAGTTCGGTCAACATCAGGTCGAACTGTTCGGCGGCATAACTGCCGCAATTTTTTATAATGAACGGATCCGGCAATACGGCTCCTTCTCCGTAGTGGATCAAACCTTCTTTCATAGGCCAGAATTCCCATGGATGAAAATAAAAGCACAGGAATGGTTCAACCTGTTTTCGATGGCAGAACTCGATATATCCGTTTATGTGCTGCATTAGCTCAACGGCTCCGGCAGTTCGAAATAGCGGCCACTGGTCACGATCGCGTCCGAATTCATCTTGTGACACCATAGCCATGTCAGCAAAGTTTGGCAGCTCGATCAAACGCATGTTTCCTGCCTTCGTCCAGTCCGATGTATCCGGATGATACGGAGTCAGCCGGTCCTTGTAAAAATACATCGGATAGCTGGCGTCGGTCAGGTATCCGAGCTCTTCCAACGCATTTACCACTGCGGTTGAACCGAACAGCCGCGGACAACGGAACGACTTCGGGCGTTCCCCTGCAATTTCTTCAACCCATTCCGTTGCTAATCGAATTCGATTCGGAACTTCTTCCGGAAGAATCGGCATCATGCCGGGTATTTCAAACAATGAATCTCCGATCGTTTCATGAAACAGCGTATGGCAGCCGATTTCGTGACCGGCATCTTTTACTGCTTCAACTGTTCCGGGGTTTTTCCGGGCCGCGTCGCCGGTAAAGAAAAAAGTTCCGGTAATACCATGTTTTTTCAATAAATCCAGAATAACCGGAGTTCCGTTGACCAGCCCGTCATACCAGGGGGTCCAACTGCCGATGTCGGTTTCCATATCGAAACCGAGTACTACTTTAATTTTATCCATTATTATTTCCTCAATATTGCTGCCGGTATTTGAAAACAGCCTTGCAGACAAGCCTCCAGTTGTTCCGGCATTCCTTTAAAAATCAGCGTTTCCGACCACAGTCGGCTGCATATTCCGCGTTCTTGACTGTCCAGTTGCAACGGCGCAATGGTTTCGAGTTCGAAAAAGTTCAGCTCCCCCCCATTGAATATGCTGTATGAGTCGGCAGCGGAGTATGGTCCGCGAGGCTGGTCATTGTCCGCAATATTAAAATACAGTCCGCCGTCCTGCCGCCAGGCGCGCCTTATTATCAGCAGCGACCGCTGACGGTCATATGCTCCAATCAGTTCCGGGTAGGCCTGCTGATCAAGTCCGATTTGAAAACGTTCGCTACTGCCAAGTTCCAGCCGGAAAATATGTCCGTTACATTGCAGACGGGTTCCCGGATTGCCGTAATAATCACAATTGACGGCAGTCTTTGCGTCAGTTCCGCATCGGCCGAAGGAAATTACGCCATCGCCTCCGGGGAATTGCTCCAATGACCATGCGCAAAATAACGTTTGATCTGTGCATATCGGATTAATAGCTTGCAGTTCATCCAGAGTGCAATAGGCTACTGCCTTTAATTTGTATTTCCGGGTGATATTGCCGATATCCGTCGGCATAACAGTACGTCGAAAGTCCAGTTCTACAGTCGTATTTTTCCGATTTCGCAGAAGAATTCTTTTGCCGACGACAATCCGATTGGCTTGGGACTCCACAGTTTCGGTTGGTTGTGAGTTGATAGCCGGTTGAACCAGCCAGTCGGTTTCCGGCAGGTAGTTAAACGCAAAATCACCACCTTCGGGTCCAGGCCACAACGAATTACCGCCAATATTATTGAACTGGTCAGATGCTGGATGTGCCGCCAGTTCGACATTAAATCGATGAACCAGTGTTCCGTCCAGCTGGCAGAAAATCCGTCCCTGCAAGTGGTTTGACACACCGATTGCTCCGTCTCCAGACTGCATAACCAATAATTCCGGGTCAATATAATCTAAGAATTCAGACATAGTTATTCCTGTCTTGTTTTGTTCTGTAAAAATTATAATAGACTCCAATGTTTAAATCAAGATAAAAAAACAAAAAACTTTAAAATTAATTATATCGATACTTGAAATATCATGCATAAAATATAATATAAACTATATCGATATAATTAAATGCAGGATGAATAATGAATCGCGGAAAACCGGAAAAATACCTGGCACTGGCGGAATCCATAAGGCACTATATTCAGGAAAATAAACTGAGAAAAAACGACATGCTGCCATCTGAACGACAAATGGCGGAAATGTTCGGTGTTAATCATCTGACCCTACGGAAAGCATTACAGTTGCTGGTACAGGAAAAAATCATCTACAAGGAACCCAGCATAGGAAATTTTGTCGGCTCCCGTCCCAATTCGGGCAAAGGGAAACAAATGATCGGTTTGATATTTCCCGACCATGAAATTTACTATTACAACATCTTTGCCGAACTGGAAGAACGGCTGACATCGGCAGGACTGCATCCTGTGATCCACCTGACTCATAACAGCCGCAAGAAAGAAGAAGATATTCTGGATTTCATTGAGGAACAGGAATTCGCGGCATTGCTGGCGGTTCCTAATCCGGCATGTGCCGAACGATATGAGAGGTTATCATTACCGGTGATCTATTTTGATGTTTTTTTGCCGGACTCAACTTCTCCACATATAATTTCCGATGATTATGAAGGAGCTGCAATGGCAACACGTCATCTCCTCAGCCTCGGACATACTGCCATTGCGCATATCGGCAGCATGTATGACCGTACGGCACAGCTGAGGCGTGACGGTTTGGCGGATACGCTGAACAAGGCCGGGATTAATCTGCCGGATGAATACTGCAAAGCCAAGGAACCAACCAGACAATGGGGGTATTCCGCTGCAAATGAACTATTCCATCTGCCCAAACCGCCAACCGCGATATTATGCGGTAACGATACCATTGCAGCCGGGGTTCGGCGTTACTGTTTTGAACACCAAATTGATATCCCGGCTCGGTGTTCACTGATCGGGTTCGGAAACACACCGGTCGCCGAGGACCTTGACCTGACCAGCATTGATCAGCATGCCGACAAAATTGCTGCGGCTTTATGGAATCTGCTACGCCGAAAACTCGACGGCGACGATATCCAGCCGGAAACGGTCATCCCCACCTCTCTGGTACTGCGTGGCAGTACCGGTACATCCATTTATTGATCTTATGGGTTCTCTAAAGTTGGTTTCGAAATGAAAAAACAACATACTCTGATCCGTGTGACTGGTATTTGTGCGCTACGAAATAAGTTAGTGATTACCCCTAAAAGTTTTTTATTGAAATAAATAGACTTTTCCTATTGACAAATCATTCTAGATTTGATAGAATGTTATTAAATCATTCTAGAATGCATTTTATAAAAGAAATTACAGGAAAACATGGCCAGAAAGAATAAAAGCAATGAGTTAGCAGAGATGCTTCGGTATCAGATTGTTTCAGGACGCTTACGGCCCGGGGACCAACTGGAAGCAATCGTGAAACTGGCAAAACGCTATGAAACAACCGTGGCAACAGTCAGCAAAGCTTTGGAAAGTTTGGAACAGAGCGGTTATGTCGAACGATTTGCCGGAAAAGGAGTTTTTGTTAGAAAAAAACAGGAATGCCGTCTGGCGCTGGTTCTTGATTCCGGAGCGTGGGATCATGATTCAGCCAGCATAACTTTTATTCCTATTTTGTTAAATGAACTGGAAAAAATGAGTCAGGCGGAAAATTGGACATATGAATTATTTTTCAGCGTTGATTCACTGCTATCAGCTCAAAGTTTTTTACTAAAGCTGGCACAAAATGCTTTTGATGCCGTCTTGATCGGCAGCAATTGGCTGGCTGACAATGCCGCAAAAATTTTTGCTGAAAAATCAGTTTTAACTGTTGGGGTTTATCCCTTTAAAAAACTGGAATATTCCATTTCTTTCGATCTTTATGAAATGGTTCGCAGTGCCGTTCTGGAACTGGACCATCATAACTGCCGGCAAATTGCTCTGGTCGACAGTAATAAAGATCAATCATGGTCCAAGTTGCCGGAAGCCACAGCCAACGGTTATGCAGAAGGAATGAAACAGATCGGGCAATGGCAAAATCCGCAGCTCCATCTAAAAGTTCCTATTTCACAAGCCGGAGGATATCAGGCCTTTGAAAAACTGCTAGGCCTGTGTCGGAACTCCCGTCCGTTCGGAATCATCAGTATTGACTCAATGATTACACTTGGAATTATTCAAGCCGTGCTGTCTTCAGGGTTGAAGATTGGCGAGGATGTGATCATTGTTACTCATGCAAACCATGGATGTGGAGCCGCTCAATTTACTGTTCCTATTATTCGATATGAATATTCAGTTCATCTTCATATGGAACGGATTGCTGCCTTGATAAAACAGTATACAGATGGACAACGGCTTCAGTCCGGTGTTTATCTTCTGCCTCCCAAAAGGTCTATTTCGGCCCCACAGGAAACCTTGGTTCCTGTGATGTCCGATTAATAATAGAGAATTCAGGTAATAATATAAAAACTAATAACAAGGAAGAGAAAATCATGCGAAAGAGAAAAAAATTTTACCCTCATTGAATTGCTCATCGTAATAGCAATTATTGCAATTCTTGCCAGTCTGCTACTACCGGCTCTGAACAAAGCCAGAGACCGTGCAAAAAGCATTCAATGCGTATCAAATTTGAAACAACTTGGCCTGGTAATGATCAACTATCTTGGCAGCAACAACGAATATTATCCCCCGGACACCAGCAAATATGGATATTGGCCTGGAATTCTGAGACTCAGCAGCGAACTAACTACCGTTAAACTTTTATTGTGCCCCTCTAATCATCGTAAATCGGAGCCCTACACTGACAGCCTTCAGGTTACAACGGCCTCCATCAAATCCTATCCATGGACCACTGCTGATTACGGAATCAATTGCAGCTTCAAGCCAGGATATTTCCCCTGTTCCATCAATACCCAGAAGAAAGTGAAACGTCCTAGTCAGATGATACAGTTTTGCGAAAATGTGTCTTCAACCACCAATACGACTGGGGCTAGATTAGTATATCCCTATTACTCTACTAGTTATATTATTTATCCCAAACATCTTTCCGAAACCTCTACTAATATGCTGTTGGTAGACGGACACACGGAATCGATTCGTTCCCAAGGTCATGGATTGAACTGGAGCATAAAGGTTTATGCAGCGGGAGGCGAACTCGGTTCCTATAATACCCAAAACAACCGCTGGACACCGGACGGAAAAGCTTATTAGTAAGAATATTCAAGGAATCATGTAAAAATGTTAAAATTAAAAACGATTTTCCTGACGCTGCTGTCCGTCTGCTGGATAAATGCTGCAGCATCTGACTATGTTATTGTATCTCCCGAAACAGCGTCATTACCGGAAAGAACCGCCGCCGGGCGTCTGGCGTATTATCTGCAGCAAATGACCGGTCAAAAGGTTGACATTGTAAGCCAGGCTGATTCCCGTCCGGCCATTTTTGTGGGTCAGTCTCCGCAGATAGCGAAAATGCTTGGAGATATTAACTTCGCCCAATTTAAAACGGATGAAATCGTTCTGGAGAGTGTCGGCAATAATCTGGTGGTTACCGGTCAGCGTCCGCGCGGTACGCTTTACGCGGTATATACGCTGTTGGAGAAGTTTCTCGGCTGCCGTTTCTGGGATTATGAAATCAACCTGATTCCAAAGCAGAAAAACTTGGTGCTGAATGACATTCATTACCGGTATACTCCGCCGTTTCTTCGCCGGTCGTTATATCATTGGCCGCTGCCTGCTTTGCCCGCATTATGGAAAAGCGGAAAACCGGAATATGCCGTCATTTGCCGCTGTAATGCTGATTTGACTGCATCCAATGCCATCTATGGAGGAATTGACAGTCGAGCCGGGTTTGTTCATACTTTTCGTAGGATTATGCCTCCGAAAAAATATTTCCCCGTTCACCCGGAATATTTCAGTCTCATCAAAGGCAAAAGAGTTGCCGAATCACAGCTCTGTTTTTCCAATCAGGAAATGCGAAAATGCTTTATCAAATGTGCTGATGATTATATCAAGAAAAGTCCTGATTGTCATTCGATTTCCATCAGCCAGAATGATAACATGCTGTTCTGCCAATGCCCTGAATGCAAAAAATTACTACAGGAAGAGAAGGGAAGATGGTCCGGAGTTATGCTCCGCTTTGTCAATGAAGTCGCGGCAGAACTGGAGAAAAAACACCCGGGAATACTGGTTGAAACACTGGCATATGGACCAACGATCGAACCTCCACTGGTAACCATGCCACGATCAAACATCGTTGTCCGTCTTGCCGGGATAACAACCAACTACGGCTATGCGCTGAATAGCACTGAAAACCAGGTTTACCGTGATCTGCTACAGCGTTGGAAAGCAATCACGCCTCATCTGGCGGTATGGTATTATACTCAGAATTATGCCAATGTAATGATTCCACAGCCAACCCTTCGTCATACAGCGGAAGACTTCCGCTGGCTGAAGCAAAACGGAATAAAAGATATTTTCATCGAGAGTTCAGGTACTTCCAATGGGGTTTCGGACATGAACCGCTTAAGAGCTTATGTTTATCGTCGCCTGCTATGGAATCCCGGCCTGGACATGAATCAACTGATCAACGAGTTTCTGGTTGGTTACTATGGAAAATCTTCCGCTCCATATGTGCGTAGTTATATAGAAACCATCCACAGTCCGCTGGATAAAAAGATTACCGCCAAAGAACTGTTGCGGCGAATCGATGCCGGGGATTATCGAAATGACAACCTCAAGCTTGACCTTAATGAGTTAAAACGTCATCCACAGAAAATGATGAACCCATATATCGGGGTATATATTAATAATGTTTCGGCATATCTGGATCGAAAAAAACTGCTGCAGGCGGCAAAAATCATGGATCAGGCCATAGCTGCGGCAGAGACCCCGGAATATGAGGACCGGCTGGAGCGAACTCGTTTGTCAATCCGACACGCGTTACTGCTGGATCCCGAAATTGCAGCTCATCCCCGAAAATATAATTTTACCGCGAAACAGCTGCAGGATTTAGTCAAAAACACCATTAAAACTGCGCACCGGAATAATGCCGGAAACTGGGGCAATTCGCCTTATCCAGTACTGGCCTCAAAGATGCAGCGGCTTCATAAGATGAAGAAAATGGTGATACCACCTTTTCTCAAAAATACTTCTCCTCAAGATATTACATCGTTCGGATTTAGTGACTGGGCTGTAATGGTTCCCAAAAAAGTTTTTCAGGTAAAAGATCCGGATGCAGTTGACGGTAAGGCCTGGAGAATGATCAATGGGAACCCGAACTGGGCATTGCAGTGCCATTCCATTACCACTACGTTATCGCCCGGAATTTATAAATTGTACCTGCGTTTACGCCTGGAACCGAAAAATGGCCGGACACCCGGATCAGGAACCTTTTTTAACGCCGGATACTATCGCCCGAAAGAAAGCTATAAATCGCAGCTGCTGCGGGCTCAGGTAAAAGACTTCTCGGATGGAAAATATCACTATGGCTATGCCGGAACTTATAAAATCGATACCACCGGACGCTATTTCTTCTGCGACCCCTGCAATCATCCTGGCGTAAAAGCCATTGTTGTAGATCAACTTATTGCCGTTCGACAAAATAACTAACATTGTTAAACAGAACATATAAAAATCTGAAGGACCACAAAAAAATGGTTATGAATCCCCGAACATCGAATCCATCTTCGACAACAATAGAATATCAACAGTATTACGATAAAATTCTGGCCGGCTGGGTTGGAAAATCATTGGGCGGAATCGTTGGCGCTCCTTATGAAAATCATAAACAGTTCAATCAGGTAACGCCGGAAACTCTCTGGCCGAAAGTCCTCTATCCCAACGATGATCTGGATATTCAGGTTGTATGGCTGGAAGCCCTGCAGGAACGCGGTCTCTATTTGACCAGCGAAGATTTGGCCGAAATCTGGCAGGAACGTTGCTTTTACACCTGCTGCGAATACGGCATTTTTCTGAACAACTACCAGCGTGGCATTCACCCCCCTGAATCCGGAACATGGAACAATCCGTTTTTCCATGCGTCGGAGGGATGCCCGATACGCAGCGAAATATGGGGAATGATTTGTCCGGGCAACGCAGTACTGGCTGCTGAATATGCCGCTATCGATGGCTGCCTCGACCATGGGAAAGTCAGTATTGAGGTTGAACAATTTCTTGCCGCCGCCGCCGCCGAAGCTTTTTTCTGCAGCGATCTGAACATGGTTCTGGACCGTGCATGTAAAGTCCTTCCGTCAAACAGCCAGGCAATTGAAGTACTCAACACGACCAGGGCAATTGTCAAAGAGTATCCGGACGTTTATGACGCCTGGAGAATCATTATCCGTGGCTATGGTAACCGTGACGCGTCAAAAGCAACTACGAATCTGGCTATTGTTTTGATGGCAATGTTTCTAGGCGGCAAAGACTTTAGAAAGATCATGAATATCTGTGTTCAGTCCGGTTGGGATGCCGACTGCAGCGCCGCCACTGCCGGAGCACTATTTGGTATTCTTTACGGCATGAAGCCTCTTCCTGAAGACTGGATGGAGCGCATGGGAAAAACCCTGATCTGCGCCGTGGAAATCGAACATAAACACACACCTTTGACTGATTTTGCCGAGGAAACAGCACTGCTGGGGATTGAAATGTCGCTCAGCCGTAATCCAAACGTACAAATTTTAAAGGCTCCGAAGGTGACGGTACGTCAGGCTCCAAACCCGAAAATTGACATTTGCGCGGAATACCCGGAAAAACCAGTTCTTTGGAGTTGCAAATCAACTGATGTGCTGCTGAAAATCAGTAACAATACGCTTGATGATTTTATCGGTCAACTGATAATTAATCCGCCACAGAATGTTATCTGCACCGGAGTACACGAACAGTTAAGTATTCCCGCCGGAGAAAACCGAACGGTAAAACTCTGTATTTCACGCAAAGATGTCAATGCTTATGTTCCTGACAAAAATCTATTTCAGGCAGCTCTAAAGACTACTTTCGGACAAGTCATCGCAGAATACACCTTCGGTCTGGGCGGAGCGCGACAGTGGCAGGTCTACGGTCCTTATTGGGATATGTGGGACAAAGATAAATATGCAATATGTCCTTATCAGAACGATGAATTAAAATGCAATCCGGCCAATATTGGAGTTTCTGATTATTTCAACCAACACGTTCGCCTCGAACATCCATATCTGGATGAGAAACGTCTGATCCAGGCGGATATTCCGGCAGAACTGCCGTTTCCGGTTGAATTGGGCGAAGATAAAATCACTGCGTCGGATATGGGCGGATTCATCGGTTCCGCATGTTATTATCTGGTTCGAACAATACGGTCAAAACAGGAATTTAAGGATATTATATTGGGCATTGGACGCAGTTGTCCGTACAAGGTGTGGTTTGATGGCAAACTTATCGACAACAGTGAAACATTGACCTGTTGGGCACCGGAAGTTGATTTCGATCTAAAAATCAATCTGGACGGTTCTCCACAACGACTGGTCGTCAAACTTGCGGTTCCGGCAGACGACTTTGCTTTCAGCGCTAATTTATATGGACCAGGTGACCCATCCCGTAAACGTGGAATTTCCATGCTTATCGATACGCTGGAGGAATGTCCGGCTTCTTCCGATCTAATGAAACCATAAGCACGCAGTAAAACATGGAACTAAAATCCCGCCTGACTGATCTGCTTGAAGGCGAAGCGCCGCATAAATATATCACACCATTGTTCTGGCAGCACGGAGAATCCCGTAAAGTACTGCTTGATGAGATTATGCAGATGCACTCCGCCGGGGTAAATGGATTTATTATGGAAGCCCGCCCGTTTCCTGAATTCCTTGAGGAATCGTGGTGGGATACCGTTGAATTCGCGCTTCAGGAAGCGGCCAAACGCGACATGAAAGTGTTTGTCTTCGATGACATCAAATTCCCCAGTGGCTTTGCGGCTGGACGGATTCGCGACTGTCATCCGGAGTATCTGAAAATTTATCTAAAAGAGAGCCATATGGATTGCTATGGCCCGATGCCGGGAGCATCTTTTCCGCTGAAAACATGGCTGAAAGCGGATGAAGCTCTGGTTCGCGTGATTACGGTTCCAGTATCCGATAACGGTAAAAACTTTGATGCGACCCAAGCAGTCAATGTGACTGGACAGATTGCTTCGGACGGAATTCTGTATTGGGATATTCCTGAAGGGCGTCACCGGATCTTCCTGTTCATACGTACTCGTGAGGGCGGCGAAAATCATACCAAAGACTATTTGAACCCATTGGAATATGATGCCATCAGAACCTATATCGACACGGTTTATGAGCCTCATTATCAGCATTTCGCTGAATATTTCGGCAATACTTTTTCCGGATTTTTTTCAGATGAACCGCGTTTCGGCAATGCCGAAAGTTACGAAGCAACGTTGGGAAAACTGCCGATGGTTATCCCTTTTTCTTCGACTCTGATGAAACTGCTGTCAACATCTGCCAATAGAGATTTTTCTACCCTGTTGCCTTGCTTATGGTACGATGGAGGAGATCTCACCGCCGGCGCCAGATCGATCTATATGGACGTGGTAAGCCGACAGTATGCGAAAAATTTCACGGAACAAATCGGAGACTGGTGCAGGAAGCGGCAGGTTAAATATATCGGACATTTAGTTGAAGACAATGGAGCACACAGCCGACTGGGCTACGGTACCGGACATTTTTTCCGTGCCATTGAAGGACAGGACTGGTCGGGTATGGATGCCGTATTTCTCCAGTTGCTGCCGGAATATACCGAAGGAATGTGCCCCACGCCGTTTGGCTCACACGATTCAACCTTCTTCTACTGGGGATTGACGAAACTCGCGACATCTGCCGGACATCTTGATCCGAAAAAACGGGGTACAACCTTCTGTGAATCATTCGGGGCCTATGGTTGGCAGGAAGGCTTGAAACTAATGACTTGGCTGACGAATCATTTTTGCGTCCGGGGAATAAATCATTTCGTACCGCATGCCTTCTCGCCAATGACCTTTCCCGATGTTGACTGTCCTCCGCATTTCTATGCACGAGGTTTCAATCCGCAATGGCGTTATTTTAAGATCTGGGCCGATTACGCTAACCGGATATGCCATCTGCTGTCTGATGGCTGCCATATTGCTACTGCCGCTGTTATCTATCATGCGGAAGCGGAATGGACCGGATGTGATTATGACCCGTTTGAAAAAGTCATTAAGGTGCTGGCACAACAACAAATTGACTGCGATGTTATTCCGGTAGAACTGCTTCTCGATTCAAAACGTTGTACCGTTATAAAGAACAGTATAAAAATCCATGAAGAAACGTATTCAGTAATCATTGTGCCTTATTCCGAATGCCTGCCGAAGTCGCTACTGGAACGACTCGAGGAATTAGCATGTTTTAACGTAAAGATAGTATTCATGCGAGATATGCCGCGACGGGTACTTGAAGCCAATTCAAATAAGACCGGGCTCATCGGGAAACTGCGGAATAACCCGGGAGTGGAAGTCGTGAAATACGAAGTTCTAGCCCGGCAGCTACAGAAATGGAATCTGCATGATATAAAAACAGATAACCGGGAAAACGACCTTCGCTGTTACCACTATGTTAGAACGGGAGAAGATATTTATTTTTTTGTTAATGAAAGTACTTTTCATCCGGTTGAAACATCGGTTCAATTCAGCCAGACTGATATTCCTCTCTGTTATAATCCCATGAACCATTCATTCAGTCAACCAGAATATGACATTCAGCAGACCGGAACGCGGGTTGAAATATCCCTTGCGCCTTACGAATCAGTCTTTGTGATTTTCGGCCACGGCGTAAACACGTTTCCGAAATTGCCGCTCCGAAAAGATATGACTGTGGAAATATCTGTAGCGGGCCCCTGGAAAATCGGTATTGCGTCTGCGAAAGAGTTTCCTGATTTTAGCCCGGCGCCTTTAATTAACATTTTGGGAAATATTGCGACCCCCAAATGCCTGCCTGATTTCTCCGGTACAATACGTTATGAAACCAGGTTTGAACTGGACAACATTCAATCCGGGCGGATATTCCTGGATTTAGGCAGTGTATATGAGACGGCTACGGCAACACTGAATGGGAAAACAGCCGGAGTCCGCATTGCTCCGCCATATCGGATGGAAATAACTAAATTATTGCATGCCGGAAAAAATCACCTGCAAATCGATATTACTAATACACTGGACAAACAGCATGGAAATAATATCTTTGACCAGGGTATCTCTCATGAACCGGTTGGTTTGATTGGCCCAGTACAGATATTGCGCCTCATTTCATAATTGGATCGTCATTCAAAAAGTCAATATTCCGTGAGAATGTTTTTTAGGCCTGTTTTAACCTGATTCGTTTCCTGCTTCGTGGCTTTTTTTAAAACAGCGTGGTGTTGTTCCCAATACTTTTTTGAATATGTAAGAAAAGTAACTGTTATTGACGAATCCGCATTTTGTGGCAATTTCGCTAATGGTCAAATTGGAATTATTCAGCAGTTTTACCGCATGTTGAATTCGGATATTTGTCAAATAGTCTACTGGACTGCACCCCACCGTTTTTTTAAACTGCCGAAAGAAATTGCGCTCGGACATTTTAGCCAGTCTTGCCAGCCTGGAAATGGAAATCTGATTCTGGTAATTCTGGTTTATAAATTCCAGAACGTTTCCCATGGTAAAACTGAAAAAACTGTTAAGGCGTTGACCATGATGGTATCATCTATTAAAAAAAATCGCTTATAATAATCAATTCAAGTTTTTCTCTTTGAAGATTGAGAAATGATATTAGCATTTTTATTCCAAATGATTCATGTAATCAGTTTCAGACTGATCCAATTACCGAATTCATTCTTTTCACATAATGAACTACCGAGGATTTCCAGGTAGTTGCCTATTCATTTCATGTATTAATTTTAACTTGGGGATGAAAGAAAAATAATATTCAAAAGGATTTTGATTTGTTCCATGTTCTTTGTGTCGAAAAGAACTATTTTTTTACCTTAAACAGTTTTGTAGCCCTTCAGTTTTTTATTTTATGATATATCATATTCAAAGCTCAATCAAATTTTTTCTCCATACAGGAATTCAGGCTAGATTAGGTTAATTTCAGACTATATAGAAAGGTTGCTTTATACGAAATTAACAGAAAATTAACACTATAGCACTTGCAAATCACTTTTTTATGTTGTATAAATTGGTATGATATTGTTATATATGGAAAGTTTTTATTATGGCTACTCAAACAAAAAATGAACCTTTGAGAAAAGATCTTGTCCGAAAAAAGATTTTGTCAATGATTTCGGAGTTAAACTTAAAGCCCGGAGATCGATTGATGTCAGAGAAAAAATTAGCAAAGTTATTCGGAGTTAATCATTTAACTTTAAGAGGAGCTTATGCTGAGCTTGCCGAGCAAGGAATACTTGATAGACGGCACGGCAGCGGAACTTATATAAAATCGACAGGTACTGGTGAGGATGAAAACAGATTATTTTATCATAACACGGCTCAGGCAGTTATTATTGCGATGCGGGATGATCCTCACTTTTATAGTTCTTTAAGAAATGATATTATCTTAGAGCTTGAAAAAAGTGGAATGGTTCCGATTGTGATTGGCAGCGAAAGAAAGTTAAATAATGAAAATATGTCTAAGCTGTTAAAATTTCATTCCATGGGAATCAAGTCACTGATCATAGATCAATCGCCATCACTTGACAATCAATATAATATTCAATTCCTTCGCTCTCACGGTTGTGATTTTGAACAGGTTGTCAGGATTTTAGGCAATCAGCCACTTTCTGACTTGCCGGGAAAGATGATTAGTGGAGATTATTCAGAGGCTTATAATAATGCAATAAGCTATTTGAAAGAATTGGGACATAGTAAAATCGGTTTCTTTTGTGGAACTCTAACTGAAGACAATAAAGCATGGAGTGCCAACCGTAGATATGTAGAACTTTACAGCCAGGCAATGCTTAATAATTTTTTAACCGATGGCATGAAGATATGTACATCCAGTAGTGTAGATACGATGAGACAAGCCTCAAAAGAACTCATCGAAGCTGGTTGTTCCGCAATATTTTGTGACATAGACTACCGGGCTTTGATCGTTTTGGAAACTGCGGCGGAAATGGGCATGAAAGTTCCCCGCGATCTCAGCGTTATTGGTTTTTATGATACTCCGTGGGCAAAACATTATAATATGACAACTTTCAGATTCAGAAATAAGGAAATAGCTAAGTCTGTTGTTCATTATCTGGACCATTCAGATTCGACCAAGACAGTATTAAACAAAATTGACCTTATTGAGCGTAATACAACAGGGAGGTTTGAAGGCTAATAAGAATACAGGGAATCAGTCGTTAGAAGAACCTTACAAATAAAACAAAGTAATTATATGAATTGTGACAAAATAAAAGATAACAGGAAATGGTATTATGAAACAGCGATATGGGTATTGTAGGCCCAAAATAAAAATTTTTACACTTATAGAACTTCTCATAGTAATAGCAATCATAGCAATTCTTGCTTCATTATTACTTCCAGCTTTAAATAAGGCCCGAAGTAAAGCAAAAACAGCAACATGCGCTAATAATATGAAACAAATAGGTTTAGCTCTTCAATACTACCAGGATGATTTTAAGGGGTATTTCCCCTGGGTGTGGGAACCCAACGGAGCGAATACATACAGTTCAGGAAAACCATGGGTATGGACTCTTAGTGAGAGATGTAACTATTTGCCCGGAAGATACAAATATGTTTCAGGGAATTTAGAGTTCTCCTGGTCATCTGCCTGGTTTTGTCCAGAGTTTGTTCCCGGAGCACAGGGTGAAATATCTTCTAATTCCGGCAAGCTGGATAGTTTGCGAAAATATGGAGGTTCTTACGCCTATCCCTGCATTACCCAGGGAAGTTATCATGGCCTGGGCGGTTGGGCTGGAACAAATAATCCTCCTGTAAAGAACTCAAAAATTAAAAATCCTTCCGGAGTGATGGCTCTTATTGAATGCGGCAAAGGAATAGGGGTACATAGAATTCAGACGGTCCCGACATATCCGGAATATATTGGCCGGCATGATAAATTAGGAGCGGGAACAAACTTACTATCGACTGACGGGCATGTTTCTTATTATAGAAATGGAACTGCTCTACTTGTCAAATGGTCAAACTATACAACTCAAACAGAGGCTCCATTTAACACGGATTTAAGGTGATCTTAATTGCATGGCACTGCTAATCTTGATATTTATACTTCTTTGGAGAATTTAAAAAGAGGCGGGACCATAAATGAAGTTTAAAAGGATAATTTCGTCTGGAAATCAAATTTTGTCATAAAAAAGGAAAATCGAACATGAAAATACAAAAACGAATAATTGGTAAAACGTTAGCGGTAAAGAAATTTACACTTATAGAACTCTTGGTTGTGATTGCTATAATTGCAATACTTGCCGCGATGCTGCTGCCTGCATTGAATAAGGCAAGAGACAAGGCAAAAACGATAAAATGTGCCAGCAATCTAAAACAGTTTGGAACAGCTTTTAATATGTATGCAAATAGTTATGATGGTTTTCTGCCTTCTTTCCGTGGACCCAGTTCATCTAATGACTACGCAATAACCTGGTGGGATGCAATGCTGCCGTATGTCTCCCAGGGAGTATACGAATGTCCCAGTGAAGTAGATAGCAAATATACATCCGGTTATATAGTAGGAGCAGCCAGAAATACTCCGGCTTATGGATGCAATAGTCTGGTAATACAGACAAAGACACATATAAGGTTGATCACGCCAAAATCTCCAACTGGCACTATTGTCCTGGCTGACGGGGAAGGGGATGGCACATCAACTCATCTGCTAAGGACTTTTATTACTCCTGAAGGCACTCTTTCTTCTCCTGTCTCGGTGAGCGACTGGGATTTCAGGCCATCCTCCAGGCATGCGTATGGGATGAACTCAGTATATATAGATGGGCATGTGGAATGGGGAAAGAGAAATGTTGTTTGTGCCACCATTGAACTTTGGGATTTAAAATAAAAAATATAAAATGTTTCGATTGATGGGATTACGAGTTATTATAAGTAATGAATCAATTAGAACATTTAAATTGTTAAGAAATGAAACGAAATTTTACGAGATAAATATGAATTGTAAACAGATTCAGCTGGCAGAAATGTCTGCATGTAAAAATTCAAATATGTTGCCATGGGAAACGGATTGGCATATTTGGGGTCCAATTCCCAATGCGGGAAATACCCATAGTTGGCCTGGTGAAATAGGTTTTTCATCATTACCGCTTGATGGCGTAACAACAATTCCTGAAAATATTGAAATTTCAGGAAAAGAGTATTCCGGATTTAAAACAAAAAGTATAAATGGAAGAATTGATTTTACCAGCCTGTTCCCACCTCAGGAGGGATGCCCAATTGTTTATTTAATGACAGAATTACATATCTCCCGGAAAGAGCAAATTGGAATATCCTTTGGAGCAGATTGGGGAACGCAATGGTGGCATAACGGCAAGGAAATATTTAACTCTAAGAAAGGAAATTTAGGTAAACCGGATATTGTATCAAGCAATCAGTTTTTAGTTGAATTACCTGCCGGAAATAACTTAATAGTAGTAAAACTAATTGCGGGTTCTCCTTTGTCCTGGGAAATCAATTTGGGCTTAATTAGAAATTATGTAACACCGAACTCTGTGAATAAAATAATCTCTAAAAGCAAACGTGATATCAAGTCTGATTTTATTCATGACTATGCCAGGACCGGGTTGCGCCTTGAATGTCGGCATGTTCCTTTGCTTTCTGAACAGGAATTAAAACTGGGAGAAAAAATCGTATCCCGGAATGGCTGCGAAGCGCGTTGGATTGGAATAATTGACCATACCGGCAGCCCAATGGCATTCTCTGAATTTCTCCCTCCTGGAGAATTTTTTGACAAGAAGAATGAAAGCAAGCTGAAAGAGTGGGTAAAAACCATCCATCAGAACGGAATGACAGCCATCACATGGTTTCCCGGCGTACATAGTAAGAGTTATGCGGCAAAACATCCTGAATATCGGGCCGTTACCTTTAATAAAATTCATAATCGAAAAATTAATGATACTTTTTGGGAATCCCAATATAACCTTTGTCCCAATACTCCATACGGTAAAGCTCTTATTGATTTTACACTTGAATCTATTGAAAAATATAATCTCGATGGTTTTTGGTTTGACGGTACCAGCAGATCTCATCTGGATCTTGGTTGTGCATGTGAATATTGCCGAAAAAAGTTTAAGGATTCAACAGGCCACAACTTTCCTGATGACATAGACTGGAATGATCCGGTTTTTCGCCAATGGGTAAAATGGCGTTACGATGATTTCATGGAATATTGGGAATTACTCAGTAAATGCGTTAAAAAACGTTTTCCAAACGTAAACATCATAGTGAACCATCTTCATCGATTTGGACAGCCCTGGTATAAAGGAATTCCGTTGGGTAGATATGACGCTGACATAATTGCAGCTACAGAATCGCAGGATGACCCGTTTGTGAGTGCTTTTCATGCCAGACTGCAACGCGCATATCAAAAGAACGACTCCGAAGTGTGGATGGGCCTAAGCAAACTATTTACCAAAACGGCTTGTTGGCCGGAAGAATTACAACCTATAAATCGTTATAAACATCACGCAATGGCAGTATTAACAGCGGGCTCCCATCCTTCAATAGGTTCTGGAAGACCTATGCGGGAACTTAGTGAGACTTGCCTGGAACTTAGTCAAATTATCAATCCCAGAACTGGACTTAACAGTATAAATTCAATATCACATTTAGGTCTGCATTTGAGTCAACAAGCGGAGACCTTTTATTTTGGCCGCTTGCCGGATGGCACTTTTCCCGATGCATACTGGTCTACTATTTTTGGCTGGCACAACATTGCAATGGAAAACCAGATTCTTACTGATATTATCTTTGATGAAGATATTACTGCGGAGACAATAAAAAAATATCCGGTCGTAGCCACTTTTAATTCAGTCGCTCTTTCCCGTAAGCAAATCCAGGTATTTGAGCAATATGTAAATGATGGCGGAGTGTTATTTACTGATCGCTATTTTGGTTCGCGGGATGAATGGGGAGAACCGACAGGTTCTAAACGTTCTCCTCAACTTATAGGAAATTCCGCATTACCAGCTCCGGATATTGATAATGATTTAATTGATTATTCGCCGAATGTGGAATGTAGAAAGTTGGGAAGAGGCCGAATTTATATTTTTCACGGTAATCCTGGTTTGGCATTCCTGGGAAATCACAGCCGTAAATTAGCGCTTGAACTTGGCTCCATACTTAAAACATCTCCAGTTCCTCCTGTGATCAGCATTGTAGAAAACTCTGCTGATATTCACCTGGGTGCTTTTATAAAGCAGGATACATTATTCATACATGTTCAAAACTTTATCGCTTATAGCAATGCAGAGAATTTTCCTAATCCCGTACTTCTTGCTCCGCAGGAAATTCACGATATCATTTTAGAAATCAGAGATATGCGGATTAAATCGATCGAAGCATTAATTGAAAACAGTACGGAAAATTTGAAAATTACGCAACCCTCTCAGAAGATTACCCGGATACATATTCCGGTCATTCAATGGGGAGAAATATTGCAGATAAAAATCGAGAAAGGATAAATTTTGTTTTAACAAAATAAACTCAAGTCATCGTCAAATATATTTAACCCCTAATCAAAACAGGTCATAAGAATGAAAAAGAATTTTTTAATTATTCTAACGCTATTGTCCGGTATGTATTTACATGCTGTCGAAAAAAGTTTTATATACAGCAAAAAAATGCCGAAAGGCTCCCCCAATCCATGTACTGTCAATCTGAATTATTTTATTGATTGCGCGGTTAAAGGTCAACTTAAAAAAACGATGGTCAGAAAGACGTACTTGGATAGTGACAAGTTTCCACTATGGGCGGTATGGGGTTATTGTTGTCCCGACAGCAATACTTACATGAATGGAAAAATGATAACAATGTTAACCAAGTGGATTGATAATTTTCTCGCAGAGTACAACAAAGATTCCAGGAAAAAGTTCTCTCCTGGAAATCTGGCGATGGTGGTGTATGAGCTGAAGCTGCATCCGGAAATAAAGGAAAAATTAGATTCCGTTAAATTAAATAAGCTCGATGTTATTATTAAAGAAAAACTAAAAACAAAAGTACAGGAAATTTCCAGTAAGCTACCCAAATATTTGAGCATGGTAAACATCCCGCTGCATTCTTTTAAAGAGTTATTCTTTTGTAAGTTATTGTACAACGATGAGGTAGCAGGACAATGCATTGAATCCGTTTTAAAACAAATGGACAAAATGCAAATGCCAAATGGTATGTTTCCGTACCGCTTTAAGGTGGACGGCCCAAAACATCTTGAGTTTGAGACTATGTATTATCGAGCAATAGAGTTACGGGCACTTTATTGTTATTGGTATATAACTGGCAGCAAACTGGCACAGAAGCTACTTGAAAACGGAGCTCCATACTATCCGTTAACGATGGAATTACCTTACTTTTACAATGGCTCGGCAGATCCCTGGTGGAAAGTTCAATACCGAACATTCTGGCCCGGTGAGGTTGCAATGTCTGCTGTCGTATCAAAGAATTCTGAAGTAGCCTGGATCGCAAACGAAATGGGACGGCATAATGTTTCACGTGACCGTTTTGCCTTGGTTGCAGGCAGTCTCGCATATCGTCAGTTGGCCGAGATAAATTTTAACAATATGAAGCCGAAAGATCACTTTGTAATAGCAGATCCTGATATTTGCGGAGTCAGACTTAGAAATGAACATTGGTCATCCACATTTAATACTATGTCATATACTACCACTAGAGTGGCAGCGATGAATTCATATGGCAAAAATTTTAACGCAATGATGATGGCGCGTCCATTTATCAGAATCAATCCGCTGGAAAAGAAAAGACGCTATGCTGAGGCATATTGTGTTAGTGGTCCGGATAGCGGTTACGGTGATTTTTCGATCAATGGAAATTCCGCTGTGGTGTTCAGTAAATACCGTCCGATGCTTACTTCGACTACGTGGAAAAAGAAGAAATTGTTTGCGCCATGTGAGATCCAGGAACTTTGGATTATGACCCCAAATGGTATGGCGGGAATAATTAATTCTACACTTCTTGAGGATATGAAGGGATATGAATTCATGTATCAGTATCGCTTTATCATACATGATAAAACAGGACTGGCGGCATTAGAGAAAAATCTTTGGAAGTGTGGTAACATGAGTTTCAAAATATGGAATACAGATTTTACAAATCACGTCATTGAGCGAGATAGAGTATTTCCGTTAAATGTCAATGATTACGCGGCTTGGCAAATAGCGTTGACTAACGAGAAACGTCCCCCCAGGGAAATGGTTTTGAAAAAAACAGCGAAAACAGAAATGATATTGAAGGAAAAAACTTTTCCGAAAGGGTTATCTCATTTTGCAATAGTTACAATCACTCCTGATACTTGTTCCTTTAACAATGTGGAACAAATAAAACACTCCAAACTTATTATATTGAAAGTGACAGATGTTAATAAGCAGTTTCTGGCTATTGCAAATCCCAGTTCTCAAACCGTTGAATATAATAAAAGAAAAATTAAATCCGGCGCTGTCTTTATTATGAATATCAACAAATAACTTCTACACGAAATCAGGACAATACTTAAGGGAACCTTAAAAAATGGGTTTCCTTAATATTTCAGTCAAAAAAACAGAGATAAAGAAAAACAATGACCATAAAAGTTGCCGTTTTAACCGATTTACATTATTCACAAGATGAGAACAGGCAAATTCCGGCGCGTAAAAATCAGTACGCTGATATTTTGCTTCAACGAGCCATTTACCGTTTGAATCGCTTTATTAAACCCGATCTGGTTTTCATCGGAGGTGATTTGATAAACAACCCGGAAGGTTCTAATGCGAAAGAGCTTTTGCGGGAACTCAAACAATTACTCGAATTACTCAATACCCCATATATTGTGATTCCGGGAAATCATGATCCGGCTCCTGAAATATTTTATCAGACATTTGATGATCCCGGAGATTATGTGGATATCAACGGCTGCCGCATAGCAACCTTTCTAGATCGCGAAACACCCGGATATAATGCAGAGAGAAGCAAGGCCGATCTGGAAAGATTAACTGCAATGCGACAAGACTTTTCCGGTCCATTGATTACGCTGCAGCATGTGCCGGCTTCCCCGCCAAACAGCACTGCTTGTCCCTATAATCTTGATAATGCTTCAGAAGTTCTATCATCAATGGAACATGCGGGAGTTACATTATCTCTCGCTGGACATTTCCACGAAGGATTCACTCTTGATACGGACAGGTACGGCAAATTTGTAACCGGACCTGCTTTGTGCGAGTATCCGTTTTCCTACTATGTCATTAAATTGGACGATTCCGGAAATATAGAAACCAATCTTGAACACATGGCATGGACAAATGACGCTCCTCTGTATGATTTACATATTCACACCCCATTGGCTTACTGTAATGAAAATATGGATCCTGCAAAAGCTATCGAACTGGGAAACATGCTTAACCTTAGGGGAATCGGCTTTAATGAGCATTCCTCCCATCTATATTTTTCACAAAAAGATTATGGCAACAGAATTCCTTTTCTTAAAGGAATGGAAGCCGCTCAACCAAAAGACTCCAGGAGTAATGAATATCTGGATATGATGGCCCAAGTTAATTTTTCTAAAGGGTTTACTGGACTTGAACTAGATTTTGATGACTTTGGCTTTCCCATCGCGCAAAAAGAGTTAATTGGAAATACGGACTATATCTCTGGCGCATTACATCGTAGCTCATTAGGCACTGATCCAACTGAAATCAATGAGCGTTTCCTCTGGATGAATCGAAAGATTATCGAATATGGTATTGATTTTTTAGCGCATCCTTTTCGTGTATTCAAACGCTGTGGATTAAAGCCGCCGAAAGAACTTTATGAGCCATTGGCTAATCTGCTAAAAGCGAATGATGTTGCAGTGGAAATCAACTATCATACCAACGATCCTGATCCTGAATTTTTCCGTTTATGCCTGGATCGGAATATAAAAATTGTCTTTGGCAGTGATTCCCATAACCTGTATGAGGTTGGAGAATTCTATGGATTTATTCACTTAATACGCCAACTCGGAGCAGAACACATGCTCAACGAAATTCTTTTCCAGCCGGAATATTAACATTTCCAGAGATATGTCTCTCATGAGATAAGCATTGAATTCTATTATGATACAACTTATCCGCAACTACAACTGAGCCATAAAAGCGATCGATTAGTTTGAATACCGTCTTGAATTTCCTGGCGATGAGGCCAGAATTCTTTGACTTTAGCATTAATAATAAAATTGAGAGGAAAAAGGGGGGGAATCTTCTATGGCGTAAGTTCAGAATGTCGGATATGGCTCAATTTGGCCGTTTTGGGGGAAAATAATGCTAAAATCAGGATTTTTGAGGTCAAAATGGTACCGGAGGTGGGACTCGAACCCACACGAGATCGCTCTCACCAGATTTTGAGTCTAGCGCGTCTGCCAGTTTCGCCACTCCGGCACGTTGAAACGTGGCCTATATATTAACCCCTTTTTTATGGATTTCAATTCTTTTTTGTTGAAGAGTTCGTTTTTTAAGGTAATTTATCTGTAAACAGGAGAATTTCTGCATGGTAAAATACTATTTATTCATAATTGCTGCCGCTATGGTTTTGTCCGGGTGTACGTGTCTGCCCGATGGTACTCCACCGGGAGGCCCTATTGTTGAAGCTCCAAAGATTCCTCAGATATACAGTATTTCCGCCGCTCAGAATTATATGGCGACTGCTTTAACTACCGCTTTTTTACAGGAATTTATACCAGGGAAGTTTGTTTTTCTTAAAGCAGAATTTTCTTCGGATGACAAAAAACTGAAGTATATGCCGAATAATACGTTGAAAGGCATGCATGATGTATTCAGGGTGATCTTTTCTGAATCTTCAAAATACAGATTGATTAGCGAAATTTCCGGCGTTACCGATAAGTCTGATATTTTCCAATGGGAAATGAAGCTTTTCAATGGAAAAGATCTGCTTTGGAAAGATTCTGTAAATGTTAATATTGCCGACTAATGAAAGGAACGGTTGCGTTATCCTTCGCCTTTGTCGATGGTGATCATTTTGCGTTGGAACGTTGGAATGTCCAAGTCCTCGCCATTGTAAATGAATGATGTACTATTGACGAATATTCCTTTTGAAATACTTTGCAGTGGTAACTCATCCTGGAAAAGATCATTTGACTTCCCGGTTTCAGAGCGGTCCCGGGCATGGTTTACCATGTTCGGGATAAACTGATGATTCTTTATCGGTTCGACAATCGGAATATCCGCTTTATCAAATTTAATTGCCACTGCGGTAAGCTGTACAGTATCTTCATATGATGGATCAGTGTTGACTCCGACGGTCATTTTTGCACCGGGAGCGGCAAATCCTTCTGTCGCTTCGAGGATTTTTTTCAGTTCACCAAGCTTCATATCGGATCCACCGGTTAAAATCAGCATGACGGCGTGAGCTTCCTTCAGCTGGTCAGCGCTGCCCATAAACGGAGATTTTAACATTTTCTCCAGTGCGATATGACCGCGGTTAAGTCCGTCATCGGCATTGGCAATACCGATTCCGAAGCAGCAAGTGGCTTTTTTATTGTTCAAGGCTTCTCTGAAAGAGGCAAAGTCAGCTGGCAGCATTTTATCGCTTCGAATAATTTCGCTCATCCCAAGTACTGCCCGAGCCATCTCGATATCGGCTTTGGCAAATGCATCACGTGCGGGGGCATCGGCTTCCAGCGCAGAAAACAGTAAGTCATTAGGCAGGCACAGCAACACTTCGGCGGCAGGCAATAGTTCACGAACGCCGTCATCAGCGGTTCTCAACCGGCTATGACCTTCAAATGAAAATGGAAGAGTCATCATAAAAATCGCCGGAATCTTTTTTTCGGCAACGACGCTGGCAATAATCGGAACGCCGCCGGTAGCGGTGCCGCCACCGAACCCGCCGGTAACAATCAACAGTTTTGAGTTTTCGATCAAAGAACGAATGGAAGAACGTTCTCGTGCCAGTGAGCGTTGTCCCTTAATTACACTTCCGCCGCAACCGCTGCCTTTTCGCCAGCCGGAATCAGCAAGGATTTTTTGAGAGACATCGCATGAATCAAGGGTTTCCTTATCGGTATCAATGGCAGCCAGTTCCAATCGAGCTGCCGGTTTTAGTTTCGACAGTGCGTTGATAATATTTACTCCGGCACGACCGATTCCGATTACCGTAACTTTTTCCGTTTTCCCTTGTTCCATTCTTTTAGCCGTAGTTAAAATTTGATCGCGTCTTTTATATCGCGGATATTCTTAAATACAGGACGCAGCAGCAGCCCGTCCAGAAAGTCCAGTCCTTTATCGAACAACCCTTTGTTGCTTTTGTTGTTTCCGGCACGAGTCATGTAGTCTCCGTAACGCAACAGTCCCCATACCGTATTATACCGAGGAGAATCCAGACCTGTCAAAGCCCCGGTGAGGTCAAGAGGTTTGCCTGCTCTGACCGGAATTTCGAATACGCTCTTGAATACGTCAAGAGCCTGGGGTACTAGTGCGGCACCGCCTGAAAGAACTCCGCCGGTATTGAGCAGAATATCTTCTTTCCGGACTCGGTTGTTGATAATCTGGAAGAGTTCGCGCAGTCTGAGGTCCACAATTTTCTCAATCGAATTGATCGGAATGCGGCGTAAGGCTCCGGATTGACTTTTTATCTCAAGCGTGGCTTTCCCGGATTGCTTCAAGCGGTAGTATTCGCCACTATTAAGCAACCGTCGAGACGAGGAAATATGCATGTCCAGACCAACCGAAAGGTCATTGGCTACGTGGTCAAGCCCTACCGGAATTACACCGCTAAGGAGGATTCCGTAGTTATATATGGCCAGATATTCTGTGGTACCGGCCCCCATTTCCAGCAGAAGGACACCGTTTTCTTTTTCGTCTTCGGTGAGGGTTCCGAAAGCGGAAGCCACACCGCTGAATACGGGGATCACATTTTCATCAAATCCGACATCACGGACAACGGAAAGAAAGTTCTCAATACGGTTTTCATCGCCATGGATCACATGAATGTACGCTTCAAGCTTATCAGCCACCTGATCGAGAGGATTTTTTATTTTGCGACTGCCATCAATCTGGTAGTATGAATCAAAGGAATTGATGGCAACATGTCCTCGAGGCAACGGTTTGACCTGGGCGGTTTTTACTGCCTCGTCGATATTTTCTTCGGTAATACGACGGTCCGGGCCAGAGATAAAAACGGTTCCAATTCCCTGAAAAGAATTGATATCTGAAGCAGTAACGGTAACGAAAATATTATCACAGTCGGCAATATTATTGCCCGAATCTGCATCAGCTGCATCAATTGCATTGGAAAGTAGTTCCTGAACTTTGGAAAACTCCGTGATCTCGCCCTTGCTGACATGACCATTGATGGAGCCTTCCCCGTGCCCTTTTATCTGAATATTTCCTTCGCTGTCAGATTCTCCTACCAGAACGCATACTTTTGAGGTACCTATTTCTATGGCGGTAATGAAATTCCTGCTGCGAAACATTCAGAATATCTCCGGAAGTTACATTGTACTTGTCTGTAAACCGATACCGAAAGCCCTGTTATTCACGGTATCATCTGCTTATCAAACAATGCCACAAATCCAGGAAATTTCTATATCCGGCTCTGTAATTTTCGTAAAATTTTTCAAAATGTATAAAATGCCCGTTACTACCTTTCTGCGCGTTCCCGGCCGGGGCGCCTGCCGGTGTGTTTGTGATATGCCTTGGAAAACGCGAACGCATTGCTGTAACCGACCATCTGGGCGATTTCGTCCAGTGACAGGTCTGACTGGCGAAGTAAAGCGGTGGCGCGAATGAATTTTGTTTGCCGGATCACATCTCCGGGAGACTTGCCGTAGTAACGCATGCAAAGCTGATAGAGAAGCGACTGGGAAATATTCATTTGAGCCGCCAGCAAAGAAGTTGTCCACTTTTTTCCCAGACGCTCTTCAATCAGCTCGATCATCTTTCTTAATCGTTGAGGTTCAGGAGAGCCTTCCAGTTCTTTCTCCAGATATGAAGAGATTAACGCAGCAAGCATACCTCGTCTTCCTGCATCGGGAACCGGACCTTGGACTTCCCGCTCCAGCATATGAAAGAGTTCACACAGCTCACGAGTGTATGAGGCGGGAAAAACGGCAGTGTCTATATTACGATTAGGCAGATTGAAATACAAATGTCTGAAAAGCCCGTTTTTTACGGAACAAAGCCGGTTGGTTGTTGAGGAATGGACCACCGCCATATTCGGACCGGCAAGGAGCTTTTTGCCGGGAATTTCAAAGGTCATTTCTCCTTCAAGAATAAACCAGACCGTGGTATGCTGCGTTTCAGAACCAGCTGCGCGTCTCATCTCATATGGAGTACCAAGTTCGGCTTCTCCTACCGCCAGAATTCCACAGGTCTTCAGTTCGCTGATTTCGCGACAATGCAACGCCTGGTGCTTGCATGATGAACAAATTGTTGAATTGGATATTATATTTGATACATCCGACATTGTGTTATTCCGCATAATACTATATTTTATATACAGATATAAAGTAATATGTGGTGAATATATTTCAAACAGGAATTGATGATATGAATATTGAATGGAAGAAAATTTATCCGGGAATCAGAATTCATGGTGCGGAAAAAAATACAGATACGTTAACCGGGTTTGCCGGAACCAGTCCGCAAGCGGAGCGTCTGAAACGTTTTGATGACTGTTCCGCAAAGGCGCCGGAAATCAGTATCAGCCGGGTCAGAGATAAGATCATCCTGAAAATGCCGATCAGGGAAGGGGAGAATATCTACGGCGCCGGACTTAAATTTAAATCCGTTCGCTGTGAGAATGAAGTATTGCATCTGAAAGCCGATCATTTTGGCGGCAAGGATAACGGCAGAACTCACGCTCCGGTTCCTTTTCATGTTTCAAGTTTTGGCTACGGACTGCTGATCAATACGCCGGAGCCGGTCAGTTATTACATCGGAACGGCACATCGTAAAGACGAAGCAATCAAGCCCGTTCCTAAAGATCGTAATACCGATGATGACTGGCAGGCGTTTAATAGTCCAGCTCATATTGAGATCGCGATCAGTTCCGGTGATGCGAATATTGTGCTTTTTGAGGCAGCAACCCTGCTGGAAACCGTACAGAAGTTCAATCTGTACTGTGGTGGAGGTACGCTTCCGCCGCGCTGGGGGCTCGGGTTCTGGTACCGTACGCCGCTGAAATTTAATTCCGACGATGTCCTTGACACGGTCCGGCAGTTTCGCGAACATGACTTTCCGCTTGATGTGATCGGGCTCGAACCAGGTTGGCAGAGCAGTTCCTATCCGTGTACCTATGAATGGAGTGATGAACGCTTTGAGAACCCGGAACAATTTGTTGGGGTGTTAAAGGAACAGAATATTCGGATCAATCTCTGGGAAAATCCGTACATCGCTGAAAATGCCGGGTTGTACAAAAAGCTTGAAGACAAGAGTTGTTCGCATATGGTCTGGTGCGGACTGGTACCGGACTATACCATGCAGGAAACCCGTGCGATTATTCAGGAACAGCATGAGCAGGAACATGTCTCCATCGGGGTAAGTGGCTACAAGCTTGATGAGAGTGACGGCTATGATTCCTGGTTGTGGCCCGACCATGCCGAATTCCCTTCCGGACGAACCGCTACTGCACTCAGGAATTCCTACGGACTGCTGTTTCAGCGGATGACTTATGAAATATTCCACGGCAGAGATCAGCGTACTTATGGCCTGACCCGTTCGACGAATGTCGGCGGAGTCGGACTACCCTATGTACTTTATAATGACTGCTACGATTTCGATGAATATGCCACGGCTCTCTGCAGTTGCGGATTTATCGGCGCGTTGTGGTGTCCTGAGGTAAGAAATGCCCAGACCGCTAACGAATGGCTGCGTCGTTTTCAGCTGGCGGCACTATCTCCCATGGCAATGCTCAACGCCTGGGCGGACGCAACTAAACCATGGTCGTTCTCCGAGGTTGCGGAAGAAGTTTGCGAGGCAGTATTATTGCGCCGAAAGCTGGTGCCTTATCTTTATTCTGCGTTTGCGCGTTATCATCTTGACGGGATTCCGCCCTTCCGTTCGCTGGTCATGGATTTTGGCAACTTTATGGACGACTCGGCGGATAGAGCGGAACTCGATGGTACCGCCAACCCTTATCAGGTTGCCAGCCGTAAAGAAGTGGTGGACCAGTATATGATGGGAGAGTCCATCATGGTTGCGATTGTTAAGCCGGAACAGACCGAACGCAGTGTGATTCTTCCCCCGGGGAAATGGTATGATTTCTATTCCTGTGATTATGTGGGAGGAGGGGAAGTTATTAATATTACCGTTGAAGAAAAAGATCCGATGCCCTTGTTTGTGAAAGACGGCTCGGTTATTCCATTGCAGGAAAACGGTTCCATGACAATCTGTCGGTACGGTAACCCCGGCGGCAGCTTCGAGCTATACGAAGATGATGGAAAAACCTTCGCTTACGAACGCGGAGAATACTGCTTTGACACATTAGAATAATTCGTTTTTGTTAATTTTCTCCTAAAAGTAAAGTTTCTCCGTCTGAGATAGTTGTCTGTACAGATATTCCATGATATTGTAACGCAGAACAGGAAGTAACGTAACGGGGGAATTATGGATATACTGGACAGAGTTATTGAGATATACAACTATGGCTTGCTGACCATAAAGGGACGTGAATTAAGGGTTAATCAAATACTTTTTGCACTCCTGATTATGGGGCTTGGATTTCTTCTTGCTCATATTTTCAGTAAAATGGCTCGTCATAGTCTGAGTGCTCTCAAGCTTAGTGATAACAATCAGCACTTTTTCAGTAAACTGATATGGGTGTTTACGGTTGGTATGACGGCTTTGATTGCCCTGGAAATTATTCATATTCCACTAAGTTCTTTTTCATTTGTCGGCGGCTGTCTTGCCCTGGGAATCGGATTTGGTATTAAAAATTTGATCAACAACTTCGTCTGCGGCTTTATTCTACTGGGAGAACGTCCGATTAAGATCGGTGATGTAGTGGAAATCGAGGACCAGATTGGTGTGGTTGAAACGGTCGGCCTCAGGTGTACCAAGGTTCATACTGAGGATAACATCCATATTATCTATCCAAACAGTCAGTTGCTGGAAGAAAAACTGATCAACTGGAGCTATAACGACCACCAGATTCTGGCTTATATCGAAGTCGGCCTGGCTTATGATTCGGATACCAGAAAAGCCTGTGAAAAGATGATTGAAGCGGTCAAGCAACTCAAAGGCGTTCATGCCAAGCCGGAACCATTTACGTTATTCTGGGAAACTGCAGCCAGCACGCTGATCTTCCGGCTCTATTTTCCTCTCACCGCCAGATGCAAAATGGATAAATGGAAACTCCAGAGCGAAGCGCGTCACCTCATTTTCAATACATTACGGGAAGAGGGCTTTGTATTTTCCTTCCCTCAACTCGATGTGCATTTTGATGAGCAGAGAGACATAAACTCTTCTGATTCAGCCGAAATATCCAGTTGAAATAGAAACTGGAACGTTTTCAGCTTATGCCCCAGAACGAGAATTCACTTTCAATAATATTACTTATTTCCTGATCTGTGCATTTCTCCAACATAGCATCTCTGATATCACAGAATATCGGTTCTTTTCTCTTGAATGCTTCTGATACAGCCGTCATCCACAAAAATCCAATTTCTTTTGCTGTTTCAAAGAGTATTTCATGAGATGAATCCGATTCATATCTGGATTGATATGTTTCTGCCATTATGGCAAAAACTCTGGAAGCTAACGCAACAGATGTACTTCCATGCATGTTTTTTCTTAGTTTTCGAGAAGAAACCATGCCGGAATCCTCAATTGTGGTTAAAAGCGAAATAGACCATAAATCATCGAAGTTGGCAGCATTTATTACTTTGATTTCTTCCGGATTGTACAAGCGGGCAAAAATAGTAGTAAGATCGGCAAATGCTTCTGAAATTGCAGCAGCCTCTCCGTAACACTTATTCGGATTGACAAACGTGGCCATTATCGCATGTCCTGCTTCATGAGCTATTAAATCAAAGGATCGACATTGTGGAGGATAAGATGCAAACTCAATACTATTATCATTTTCATCCGGATAATAATATGGATAATCTACTCCTCCTTCCGGTTCACTTACTATGATATCAAGATTATCACCTCTGTACCAACTTTCACTGTTCCAATTGATGCTACGATAGAAATCAATGCACATACAAATAACCGCAAGACAATGATTCTGATCAGATAAGGACATGCTGTCGTCGGGGAAATTAATCTTTTGTTTAATGCTACAATCATTCTCATCTCCATAATAGAGTGCGGTTAGATTGCCATGTCCTTGTTGGTATATACGAAAGAATTTAAGATTTTTGTCAGACATTTTATCCCTCTCCATCAGGTAATTTTTATTCATAGACTCGTGCGAAATGCAGTTTATCGGGTAGGGACGGTTCTCCGTAACCGTCAGTTATTTTGTGCCTGAGCACAAAATCCTAGAAGACGGCGCGCTACGGAGAGCACGCCCTACCAAAATTCGCTCATTTCGCAAGACTCATTTATATTCATTTAAAAGAGAAGGCCAGGTTCTTCTTTGTGAATGAACCTGGCTGTTTTTAAATTAGGCTTTTAATCATCATCACCGACGTAGTTTTTAATATTCACAATAACTTCTTTCAAATCCTCCTGATTATTCTCCATAGTTGTAGACGCTTGCTCTACAAGATTCGGAGTTTCATCTTCATCAGTCTCGGTAACAACAACCTTTAAAGAAAAAATACCCAGATTAGATTTTGTATAGGTTAAACTCTTACTAGTACTTTCTGCACTCCATTCTCCTGGATATCCTCCCCAGGCAAAGGGCTTACTTAGAAAATATATCTTTTTAAGAACTGGTTTTTCTTTTTCAGTATCTGACTTTTCTTTTTCAGGAACTGGCTTTGGAAAAGTTTTGCGGGCACGCATAATGAATCCGTCATAACTTTTATTTAGAGCTACTGGAGGCAAAGTTACAGATGCTTCGCAAAGCGTTTGTGTCGTAATTGCATTATTTTTTACCATTGCTCCTTCCAAAGTCAGATCTGCAGTTATATTCATTTGTGGATCTTCTCTCCACCATTCATGTTGATACCAGAAAGGCGGAGCCCAACACCACCAGGGAGAACCTAAAACCTTGGCTTTAAAACTGGAGACTTCATAGTACAATGGAGCGATTAAAAATATTCCTTTTTCTTTTATCGGGAGAATTCCAAAAACCATTTTTGAAGATGGAGTTCCACTTTCCCAGGGATGTTCTTTTGAATATCGAACTATTTCAAAGCCGTAGTATTTAATTTCATAAGTCTTAGTTGTTGCGGTACTTTCTGTTTCTATATTTTCGATCGTTTCGTCAATCGCTTCTCCAACTTCTTTTTGTACATTGTTGTACGATTGACCGCTTGCTTTTTTAGCCGCATCTTGTGCTATTATTTTTATATTATCAATTTTTACGTCTTGAATAATATCACTAAATGCTTCTTTAACTTTTGCTTTTAGAGCTTTTACATCTGTACTTCTTACTGCGTCATCGACTATTTCTTTAATTTTTTCTTCTTTTACTTTTTTAACATATTTTTTTATTGCTATAACAAATATGTCTTCTTGAAAAAATGTGTTTTTGACTTGTTCTTTTAGCTCTTGGGGATCAAGTCCGTTATCTTTGATTCCTTTTATTATTTTAATAACCTTTTTCTGGACAAAATCTAAAGTTGGTTTTTCTATAGAGTCCAAACCTATTTTTATAACTATATATTTTTTATTTCCCGATCCATTAAATATATTTTCAACTTCTTTGTCAATTGTTTTTGCATCTAAACCTTTAATATAATCTTTAGCGCATTGAACAACCGCAGTAATTTTCTGGTTTTCAGGAGTCTTTTTCTGCTTATCAAGTTCGTTTTTTAACTTGACTTGTAATTTAGCTTTGACACTATCTAATATATTATCAACGACAGTTTCAACATCTTCTTTCAATTTGTTTTCAACAACATTTGTTTTCGCAACCTTAACATTATAAAAACTCTGTTGAACGAGGTTTCCCTCATAAGATGCAGTATGATATGAGGCTTCTATCTCCATTTTCTTTTGCGCAGTATCGACTGCAAGATCAAACATCGTAGCTAGTAGTTGACTTCCAGCTTCTAGGGCATAAGATGACCCCATGAATTTTTGTGCTGTCGGTGATGTTTGAAGATTAAAAGCAGCGGAATACTCATCGCCATAATTATCCATTGTTTCATAAAAATTAAGCATGTTTATAACAACATACTCCATTCTACGATCGTTGGTGTTTTTGGCTGCTGGAAGGAAGACAGAGCATCCACAACTGATGATAATTAAGGAAGTGACGAATAATGCACAAAGATACTGCAAACGAATCTTTTTCATTTTTCCCCCGTGTTGTAGGAAGTAATTGTACGACGACTATAAATAAATACTGCATCCCCGTCTTTATTGTAATATTATTTTTATGAAAATACTATAGCTGTTTTTGTAAAAATATAGTTATTTTATAATAACGACTGCAGGTAAGTTTAAAACATGGGCTTGGTCAATCATGTTTTATTCATTGAGCCAATGGCAAAAGTCTGACTTTGCGCTGGATTTTTGCAATTAGCTCCATTGATTTATATTTTACGATTATCAATCGTCCATCATATTCTGCATTACAGCAATTACAATGTCATCAAGTCCATGGCCGTTTTCGTTTTCGAGAATTTTGTTGCCGTCTCCGATTTCGCCTTGAACATGTCCATCGCCCAACAGAAAACTAATATATCCCTTGTGGTTCATTTTGGCGTTTTTAAAACCATCGCAAGCAACAACATAATCTGGTTTGACATTTCGTTCGGTCAGAATCAATGAATCATCCTCGTCTTCATACAGCCTGTCAGTTTTGGCGCTGGCAAGCTGGCCGTAATCGTTAAGGTACAGATAACTGTGGTCCTTTCCGGCCTGATGAGTTGTGGATGGACAGATATACACGTTGGAATCTGACAGATATTCTTCGCGAACCAGAATATTGCAGCCGGATAATTGTTCACTGCCATCAATCGATGTGCCGTTATATCCCTCAAAACGCGGCATTAATGGATTTCCCTGGTAGTTAATGTCATAAGGATAAAAATTCACGTAGTCTATGGTATAGGTTTTCAGAGCCAGACCGAGTTGTTTCAGATTAGAAATACAATTGGAACGCCTGGCTTTTTCTCTGGCAGAACTAAGGGCTGGAAGGAGCATTCCTGCAAGAATCGCAATAATCGCGATGACAACAAGGAGTTCTATGAGCGTGAAACTCATACTGACATTTTCACGTTTTGATGACATGCAGTACCTCTTAATGCTATAAATTCAAACTGTAAAACATAAGGATTATACATTGTTAAAAGAATATTTGCAACATATCTACGCTATAAATGATTTGTCCTGTTGTTTTCTCTCGGAAACTATATTGAAAAACAACTATATTATGATAGTGTTAACGAAATATTGAACCAAAAATGAGAAAATAACATTGGTAACTGAAAACGATAAATATAGCCTGAGAATATTATTAAAATATGTCATCGTTTTTTTGGGATCCATATGATATCAGCAAAATTGCTATTTGCGTTCGGAGATCGCAAGCTACCCTTTAAGTCGCTCCGCGATTTATGGCGGACACCGCGGGCCGGGTCCAGCGCGGAATAGCGAAATCCTCTAGGTAGGGACGGTTCTCCGTAACCGTCCGCTATTTTGTGCCTGAGCATAAATTCCGGAAGAAAGCGCGCTGCGGAGAGCACGCCCTACCCAAATTCGTTTATTTCACAAGACTCATTCTAGAATTAATGCGGGTTTCCTGAGTAGCTTGCGTTGTCCCCAACGCAAAAAGCACGTCTACCGCAAACGTCGTAGACACGTTTCCCCTCAAAAGACACAAACATCTTAATACATTATATCTACAGTTATTCGTGACTTTAAAGGGTATCTATTAATCCAAGTGATATCAGCAAAATTGCTTTATGCGCTGGGGACAGCGCATGCTACCCTTTAAGTCGCTCCGCGATTTATGGCGGACACCGCGGGCCGGGTTCAGCGCGGAATAGCGAAATCCCCAAGGTAGGGACGGTTCTCCGTAACCGTCCGCTATTTTGTGCCTGAGCATAAAATCCCGGAAGAAGGCGCGCTGTGGAGAGCACGCCCTACCCACGTAATATCTTTACATTGGCATGGCAGAGCAGATTTTGGTGCCATTGACGGCAGAGACTTATGATTTTATCGGACGATGCTATTTTGATCAGTTCCAGATTGGGATTGGTTTGTAAGGCTGAATTATCCATTACGGATAAATAGAATATCTGCGAATGGGTAAGTGTACTATCGGTGATCTCGGAAAAGTCGAAAGTCTGACGATTGAGTTGCTTTATAAATTCCTCGTTGTAGTAAATTTGACCCTGTACCCGTTCCAAATCCTCAGCGGTTAATACTCCATCCATTTTTACTTCTACTTCCCCTTCTCGTACTACGATTTCCCTGATTGCCATGACAACCCCCTTTGTGAGTTGCCGCCCTCGAAAAAAAAGAAGGGCGGCGTTGTACTTGCCGTAAAACCAGGTCCACCACAGACCCACATATAACAACAAGCAAACACCGCCCAAGTATACACAAGGGTGTTGTTTTCCTGTCCGTGTTATATGTAATGAAAAATGGTGGTTTGGTTTTACACGAACGAAAATAAATTCACGTGGACATCACGTGAAAACTATGATTGTAATTTTTAATCTATCTGAATAAAATGTCTCCAATGAGTTATATTTATTACTATAATCTCTTCTCTAACCATTTTCAACGAGGGAAAGTGAGTTGGTCTTTCAGGGGGGAATAAAATGTATCCATGTACAGGAACGACCCCGAGTTTGCCATGTACAGGAACGACCCCGAGTTTGCCTACTTTGGAATTGCCTGACGGCTCCGTCAGGGGGCTTGTTCCGGGCTCATACAAAGATTTAAGCTGAACGGCTGTCCGCGCTGTAAATTTTCGGCATCGCCTCTCGGCTGGATGCGGATAATGGCGTTGATTTTACTTGAATAAAATCAACGCCGTAAGTACCGCAGAATCGCCGCGCGTATTAATCTACCGGAGTCAATTTCAACAGGCGCATTCCCAGAGGAACGTGCAGCACCACTCCTTTTTTAAGTTTCTTTGCCGAGGCGGTGAACTGCTCTTTATCACCAGGACCAATATCTTCAACTCGGTAGCGTCCCTTCGGAAGACTCATGATATTTACTTTGACATCGCAACCGCCCTTGATCTGGTGGTAAAGCATTAGATAGTGCTCTTTGTTATGTTTATCATGTTTTGTAAGTGCAAAATAGACGGGCGGTGCTGTTTTGACACTTATGCGGGCACCCGCCCAATTCATGAGGTCTGCAATCGCTTCAGGAGTGTTTTCCCGTTTGTTTGAATTATATCTATATAGGAACAGGACAACTTCCCCTTTACCGTATTTCCAGCGTACGACAGCCGGTTGCCCGTTTGCAAAACGCGCCTCAACAATCGCCTTCTTCGGCAGCTTGATTCTGCGATGGCTGAGAGAACCGGTCATTTTAATACTTTTAGCCTGCCTGAATATGCTGTTTTTCACGGGAACGGCATTGTAATGATGCTTCCCATTTGCATTTGATGAGATACCACCTATGTCGCTCCAGCCAAGTTTCTTGAGAAGAACAAACTGTTCTTTTGACTTTCCGTATGTATAGCGTGCGGAGTCGGGAGATACAAACACGACTTTCCCGCCGTTCCTGACATAGCGCAGCACTTTATTCTGCATACGGGGCGAAAAGTCCGAATCGTAATCGAATGTTCCGGTGGTTTCCGGAATCCATATGATTTTTTGAGCGCTGAACGCACTATCCGGAGAATATTTTTTGAGTAGATGATGGGGATACCGGGGCCAGAGAAACTGGCTGATTCCGGAGCCGCCGCTGCTGCCGCCGTTCGTTCCGGCTGAAATGACACCGTTTTCCCATGGTATGATATCGCTGAAAACAAAACCTTTGCGCAGTGTCTTGATCCATGCCGTTTGCCGGTCAAGTCCCGCATTGATAACCTTCTGCCGTGCTTCCACACGTTTTTTCCGTTTCGCCGGACTGAGCCATCGTTCATTTACTTTTGAGTAATTGACTCCCGGAGAACGCGGCCCCGGATAGAGCATAGCGAAGTTCAGGTCCTTTCCTCCGGCAACCATATGCGAAGCGAGAATGCGGTCGCTCCCGCGTTCAACCATGTCAATACGCCAGATATGACCACGTTCGCAGCCGGGGACATGGCCCGTGTACTCGTTGAGGAATGCATAGTTCAAGTAATACGGCGGTAAACTCTGATTGCGAATATTGTCGGCGTAAACAGATCCTTCCCGTCCGATCGTAACAAAACTTCCAAGAGAAAGCAAGTCCTCAAGATAATATTCGATATTGACGGTCGGATAAGCGTAGAAAGCGATAGCGCGTGTCTCCCCGAGTTTTCTGGTGAACCGTGCGATCAGGTCGTTCTGCACATGTTTAACGAACCATGCTTTGAATTCTATCAGGTCTTTACACGACTCGGGGGCATTTCTGCTGTTTTTGCCCGTGTATTTGGTCAATGCTTCAAGTGGCGGCATCGGTATGCCGACGTCTTCCCACGAATTGATTTTGCAGCCGTAACGTTTTGTCAGTTCGTCAACGTTGTGAATTCTCTTTTGTTCGCGCAGGAAGGTTACAAACTCTTTCGCTACCATAGGAGAAAAATCGGAACGTACCGGGTCGCCATAAAACCTGTCACTCCACAATACCCAGCCTTTGAATTGCGGATCATTTTTATAACGGTCATAAAAATGGCGAATGATTTTCCGGATATAAACCGGAGTCATAGCCGGTGTCTGATAATACTGTCTGGGCCGGTTTTTACGGGTCCATGAAAGGCCCATGTAATTTTCCTGCGGGTTCATCGGAGTCCAGAGAGGCCTGTGCGAATCGAACGGATGCGGTAAATTGAACATATACGGCAGCCCGGCCTCCCGCAGCATTTTCGTTCGTAAATCGATTGATCTGGAATCGAAAAATCCCGGCAGCGGTTCAATTTCCCTGAACGGCATTGTAAGACGGATTATTCCCCCCTGGCACTTTTGCCATGCCTGAATCGCTTCTTTATAAAATTCCGGAAACGACAGTGTTGCCGGAATATGATAGGTTCCGAACATATCCGCGAGATCACAGATATTGAGGACCACTTTACCGTTACCAAACAAGTCTGTGACCTCCGGCTGCCTGATTTTCAGTTTTTCCGGTTTATATGTCTTGCGAACTCCAACTCTCAAAGGTTCCCTGTCAATGGTTTTTCCGTCGGCAAGGAGAGACGCCGTCACTTCGTAAGCAGCGCCGTCTTCCGGCAGCTTGAGATCAATAACCTGTGCCCCGGACGCATCCGGCTTCCATGGTTTATTTATGACTTTATCAGGTCTGCCCCGTTTGGCCAGGCTCAGGTCGTCGATGGTTACTTTCAGCGTGCCATTTTTTATTTTTTCCCGGGAAAACACCTTCAGTTTTGTATTTGAAAGGTCAGGATAGATGTTATCCGCATGTCCCGTATCCAAGGCGAGAAGGCCATATGGATTTTTCCCAAACCTGCTTGCTGCAGTAGAGGGAACATGAACTTTCCCGTCCCGGATCACGGCAATAGCAAATTCATTACGTTCCAGCAGCTTTCCGGCTCTATCTCTGTATTTGACCGTAAGGTAATAAGTGCCATTGCCGGACAGAGGAATCAGGAACCCCTCTTCTTTTGTTCTTTTAAGATTGGAAGGATCCCATTCTCCTTCCCATTTTCCCGATGCATATGGAGCTCCCTGCCAGTGGTCTGAAAGACGCCACTGCACGGTATAATATTTCTTTTTTGCCGGAAGCAGCCAGTCCAGCCGGAATTTCAATTCATCAGGTCCGAACGGACGCAGTCCGCGCATTTCCGATTTGAAATCAGGAAGACGTGTCAGTTCCCACCTGCGGTGTTTCAGATATTCAATATTTGAAGCGCGGATATTCCCAATACGGATGGGATTTTTATCTCGTGGCGTAATTCTCAGTCCGGTAAGACGTGCCGGAAGGGCCTCGCCGCGCGGATGAGGAAATTCCGGACGCATTGAATTCAGCTCTTTACGTTCTCCGCCGATATAGTCCGAAACGGCTTCGGACCAGACATATCCACGAATAAGTTCAATTGGGAATTCCCGTTCTTTGCCATCGTTTCCGGTAATGAGTACACTCATTTTCAGAGGTTTTCCAAGGACATCCGCATGAATGCGGAGAGCTGTAGGCGCAAGGACAATTTTTTCTTCCGGACGCAAAAGAACCGAACCTTTATGTCCAGCCGAAAACTCGATTTTCAACAGCTTGTTTTTTTTATCTTCCGTCAGCCTGACTTTTCCCGTCTCAGCTTTCCATGATGCCGCATTTACACACAACACCATAAATACAAGAATGATCATCAGCAAAAATTTCTTCATATCCCTGGAATCCTTATTGTTGTTTTTTATCTTACTTCGTGAAGCAAACCGGTTCTTCTGGTTCGGAAATTATCGTTCAGAACCATTTAATGATTTTTTCTTTTACCGGCATTCCTTTGGTCTGAATGCTCTTAATCAGCATTTTTGCCGCAGCGCGCCCTGCCTTTGAAGCAGTTGGATAATAGCTGTTGTCTATTGTATGGATATTCAGCTCGGTAATCTGGGTACAATATTTATGAGCCCGGTCATCGCCGTCGAAAAGCACAGTCAAATCCGCTAATTTCGGTTTCTTTTTCAAAAAATCAATTACCTTGTCATAGGCTGTTCCATCAGCAACGATTCCATCAATTTTTTGTTCACCGGAAAAACATTTTTTGAGCTTCACGCCGATATCTTTACCGGTTTCGATAAAATGTTCTGGCGGAAACTCAATATTGTTTTCTTCCAGGTTCTTTTTGAAACATTCAAACCTTTTTCCATATCTGCCGCAGTAAATTGGTTTATAAAGGTTTCGTTCCAGAAAAAAATCTGCCCACACGATTCCCTTTTGAGCAAAATCAAATCCCAGGTAATTACTGTCCGGAGCTTTGAAATTGCTGTCAAATGGGGAATTGACTGTTACAATTGGAAGTCTTTCTTTGATCAATTGATTGATCAAAGGAATATCTTCGCTTGGCGGTATCATCCAGAAAAGTACATCTATTCCCATGCTTTTGAACTCTTGTGCATTCATTTTGCCGGAGTATGTCGGCAGGCAGATCAGTTCAAACTGACAGAGAATATCGTCCATGCCGGATATAAAGCCGCTCAGTATTCTCGCGGTAAACTTATCAAAGAAAATCGACTGACGATCTCCGCCGATGACCCCAATAATATAAGGTATGTTCTTGGAGCGTTCGGGATTGGTAAAAAGGCCGCGTCGTTTAGCAATGCGCATGACATATCCCTGGGCTATTAATTCTTTGATCGCACGCCTTATGGTATCTCTGCTGACAGAGAATTTGCGGGCCAGTTCCATTTCTCCGGGAAGCAGTTCGGGTTCGATTCCGGCCTTGTCCACGCATCGCTGCAGGAATCTTTTTATCGGAAGTGTTAATAGCATATCATCATTTTTCGGCATAAAACTTATGGCTCCTTTCATAATATCGAAGAATTGATCGTGGTTGCTTTTTAATATCAAGGCATACTTACAGTAATAAAATAGTTTTTCACGACACCGGTAAAGTGCGCCGGTGAAGAGTTCAAAGTTCCTTTATCCTGTGCTTCAACATGCCCGTCTGCAAATCCCAGATTAGCGCGCTTGTTATGAATCAGGTGTACGCCTCCCTCACCATTTTCATAAGCAAAGTTACATCTGCTCTGTCCCTGGGTCGATGTAATGGCCACGACATCACCGGTAAGCGGTGTGGCTGCTGGTTTTTTAAATCGGTTGACACGGTAAGTCACAAATATTTTATCACTGCTATAGGCCATAAAATCTCCCAGGGCCGGACGATAATTCTGGGTATAGGTGCAAAAGCCGCCATAAGTATTGCGCCATCCGTTTGCCGAACTATTTCCCCACGGAGGAAGATATCCGTACGGCTTGCCGCGATCATATACGTTCGACGGACATCTCAATACATATGGTGAGATCAACTTCTCTCCGCTGTAGGTTCTTGACGGAGCCCCCTTGTACAATCCTCCGGTAAGAACCTCCATCCAGAGAACACGGGAACTTCCCATTCCAACAGACCACACCATGTATCCATCGTAAGAATTAGAATACATTTGATGAGCGGCCATAATCTGCTTCAACTGACTGGTACAGGTAATGGCTCTTGCCCGCTCTCTTGCCTTGTTAAGAGAAGGCAGCAGCATTGATGCGAGAATGGCTATTATGGCGATAACAACCAGTAATTCAATGAGAGTGAAATTTCTTCTGCGCATTGTTCTTTCTCCTTATATAAGTTTCCAATGTTTTTTCTCGTTGGTTTTCTAATCTTTTATACAGCTCCTTATGCTTCTTTCTTTAAAAAATCCTCTCTGTGGTGGCAGGGTTTTTGCCCACAAAACAACCTTCACTCATCAAAGAGGAAAAAATATAGTACAATTTTCACTGTTTGTTTTCACTTTCGCACATACTGTATTTGTGTATTATAAATCATACATAAGCACCATCATTACTGTATTATAAATCATACAATAACAAAAAGCAATAGATGTTCTTTTAAAACTGATGAAAATTTTAATTGAGTTCAAATATTCCTGTATTGTCTAGCTTGGAGTTGTTTGTCATTGAAATAATAGCGGTTTGCTTTGCCTTGTCCATTGTTATGAACGGTGGCGGCAAAGGCACCGTTGATATACAGCCGGGCTGAAAAGCAAAGCGTTCCTCGTTGCTCGCTTCGAGGATTTCGATTTTCTTCAAGTCAATCTTCACGATATGATTTCCTCCTTCATTCCGAAATGGCGTTCCTGCTCTTCCCAGTCTTCCGGGAAGTCGCTATAGAATTTACTAAGCGTCATGGTTTTTAGGACATTGCCCGAGAGGATCATCTCTTGAATTTTCGGTGACAGGGTTGTCATTTTGAGGGCTTTCATCAGATTGGATGGATCAAGATTCAGTCCTTCCGCCAGTCTGGCCACAGTTGGATACTTCCCGGATTCGATCATGCTCATCCAGCGATGCGCCTGTGCCAGACGTTTTGCAACGGGGTTTACTTCGCCGTCGACGGTGCAAAGGTCTTTTGGGTCGGAATCTTCCGGGGGTAATAATGAGTTTACGTCCGTTCCAGTGCTTGATGATTGCCGGGATTTTCAGCCGGATAATTGTTCACTGCCATCAATCGATGTGCCGTTATATCCCTCAAAACGCGGCATTAATGGATTTCCCTGGTAGTTAATGTCATAAGGATAAAAATTCACGTAGTCTATGGTATAGGTTTTCAGAGCCAGACCGAGCTGTTTCAGATTAGAAATACAATTGGAACGCCTGGCTTTTTCTCTGGCAGAACTAAGGGCTGGAAGGAGCATTCCTGCAAGAATTGCAATAATCGCGATAACAATAAGGAGTTCTATGAGCGTGAAACTCATACTGACATTTTCACGTTTTGATGACATGCAGTACCTCTTAATGCTATAAATTCAAACTGTAAAACATAAGGATTATACATTGTTAAAAGAATATTTGCAACATATCTACGCTATAAATGATTTGTCCTGTTGTTTTCCCTCGGAAACTATATTGAGAAACAACTATATTATGATAGTGTTAACGAAATATTGAACCAAAAATGAGAAAATAACATTGGTAACTGAAAACGATAAATATAGCCTGAGAATATTATTAAAATATGTCATCGTTTTTTGGGGATCCACGCGATATCAGCAAAATTGCTATTTGCGCTCGGAGATCGCAAGCTACTCTGAAAGCGTGAATACCAGGCATTCAATTATATTAATATTATAATCTCTTCACAGGCTTTTTCAACGCAGGAAAGAACTGTTGACAATTAGACTCATAGAAGGTTTCGTAATTCTCCCGAAAATGTAAAAATGTGTAACCCATGGCTCATTCATTAACAACCTGCTGACCACCGCCTTATATTGATATCACACTTTTATAAAATATGACGACAATAATATAGCATTTCTTTGCGGTACTGAGAATTTTTTTCAGAAAAAGTCGGCTAATCTATTGACTTATTAAGTCATATATTATAAAATATATGACATAGGGAAATAATATACGAGATATTAAAAACGCCCCAAGGGTGGGGAATGAACCAAAAATATATTTAATTTCCGCTTCCGTAAGGAGCTTTAGCGACTAAAGTTTGGAGCGGTACAAACGCACCGGGACGTTCCCGGCGGACAATTGAAACTATGTCAAGAAGAACATCTGTAAAAACCATAGAACTGAAAGAGGCCCTTCAGCAGCGCATTACAGGCGAACAATATTCCCATGGAGAACGTCTTCCTTCCATGGCGGAACTGGCGGACGAATTGAAAGCCAGTTATGTTACCGTAAATAAAGCCGTAAAGCAGCTGGAAAAAGAGGGTTACATCGAATGCCGTCACGGCGTAGGCAATTTTGTGGTTTACCGTAATCTGCCGGTTAAACCTGGTAAAAAAATCGTTAATCTGATTGCTCCGGCAATCATTCATGATCTGGTACGGATTTTCCAGGAACAAGGCAAAGAAATCTTTGAAAGTGCCGGTTGGGAAGTACGTATCTGCGGCATTGCCGGAGATATTTCCGAAGCCCGGGACGTAATCAGTGATCCGGATACCTATTCGGTCATTTACGGATTTCGCCCTTACTGGGAGAACTTTACCGCCTGCATGGAACATGTAATGAACCGGGTTGTACTGATTGGTGAACGCAGCGATCCGGAGGGCGTTACCTGCATTACCAGTGATGAACCTCAGAGCGTACGATTGATTATGGAACACCTAGTCTCTCAGGGGATTGACCGGATTGCCATGATTTGTGCGAACCTGCGCAGCCGACTGGAAAGTCAGCGGGCGGCGGCATGGCGCAGTTTATGTCTGGAAAATGAGATGTCGTTCAGCTGGTGTCGGGATTATTGTTTCGATTTATCCCTGCCGGCAATGGCTCCGACTCAAAAATATGTAAAAAAAATCTGGGCACAGCTGAAGAAACAAGGCATTCCGGATGCGGTAATTGCACCAGACGCCGAAGTTGCCGCCCAATTGATCGGAATGGCTATGGATGACGGCGTAAAAGTGCCGGAAAATCTGGCTGTGGCCTGTATCGGCAGCTCCGAACTGGCTGAACTTTTCAGGCCACAAATCACTTGTATCGATCCGAATTTCCGTGGACATATTAGTACTGCTCTGGCGATTCTGGAGAGCCGGGCGGGCGGCTATGACGACAATGCGGTATTCCATCTTTGCCAACCCAAATTGATTGTGGGCAGCAGTACTCAGAAAAATATTAAAAATAAACAAGCAAACAGAAAAAAAGTTGAAGTGGAATCAATATAAAAAATTCAAGTTCAAAAAGGAGAACAGACCATGAACACGATTTCGAAAAAGAAAAGTTTCACATTGATAGAGCTCCTCGTTGTGATAGCCATAATCGCAATTCTTGCCGCAATGTTGCTTCCGGCATTAAACCAAGCTCGCGACCGAGCTAAAACCATTTCCTGCACCAACAACCTGAAAAATATCAACTATTACATCCGCAGTTATCTTGACAACTATAATGGATATTATACTCCGCAGAACGACTATCCGCGTGGATGGTGGTGGGGATTGCGGCTGGCCTATTATGAAAACATTAAAAATCATAAACTGTTCACCTGTCCGTCCGATAAGACCCTCCAGTCAGCAACCTATTTTATTAATTATCCAACCACTGGAACGCGACCGATCAGTTACGGTTTGGGACTGGTCGGCAGTGTTAATGAACGCCGCTTTCGAAGAAGTCCCAGCCGTATCTGCATATTGGTCGATAGCAAAAATTTCTATGTTTTCACTGGCGCGACCTCTTATTGGGACGCGTATAAAGACTACCGTCATGCTTTCGGGTCAAACATGCTTTTTGCCGATGGCCATATCGAATGGGAGAAAACCGCAAAAATCAGTGGCTTGGCAACGGCTTATCCATGGACAGTAGAAAAAACATCATCCAACGGACTGTGAGAATCGTGTTATGAAGAAATTATTTACAGCAGTAATAGCGTTCATTTTTCTGGGAGTGGCGGCAATAGCAGATGTAATAAGTATTCCTCCGACGGAAACAGCAAACGGAACCAAGTCATTCTGGAGCCCGCACGGTTTGAAAATCGGCGGACTGCAGGTATTGCCAGTCGGACATCCAAATACAATCAACCGGGGAGACCGGGCGTTGATACGGTTTCCACTCGACAATCTAATCGCGGCAGGAAAGGTCCGCAAAGCCGTTTTCTCATTTGTTCTTCCATTCATGTATGGACCGTACAAGAGCCGAACGTGGAAACTGGAGCACTTCCTCGAAGAACGCAGTGGTATTCAGCAGTCGGATATTTTAAACACGTCGGTTGAATCGTTGCAGAATATAAAAGTCAATGGAAAATTTCCCTTGAGGTTTAATCTTGACGTTACTAAAGCGGTAAACAGCGATTTGGTTAAGGGGCGAAGCGGTATTGTCTTCCGTTTCAGCGACCCGGAGGCAGAAAAGCAGGGAAATCCTAAACACGCCCCCTATGGTTCTGCAATCAGAATCAGCAGTATTAAATTAATAATAACCAAATAACTGATGAAGATTAAAGCTATGTTTAAACAGATTGTCACTTGCATCATTATATCACTGTCCTTTTTCTGTATCCAATTACAGGCGGAGTTACTGACGGCAGACGGCAAGCCTTTTCGCAGTATAATAATTCAGAAAGGAGCTCCCGGTTCGGTTGTACAAGCGGCAAAGGATCTGAGAAAATATGTAAAAGCGGTTTGCAATACCAATCTGCCCATAATCGAACAGGGTCAATCAGAGGCCCAAACGCCCGCCTTTTTTCTTGGAACCGCCACAAAAATAAAAACTGCTGATCTGAAAGATGACGGTTTTAGAATCCAATCAAGTCCTGATGGACTGTTGATTGCGGGGAAAGATGATCCGGAAAAACCGATTATCGGGATTCGTAATCCCTGGAATTACCGGGAAGTCTGGAATCCGCAACTGCGATTTGGTGCTTTCGGCAATTGTGGAACTATGTACGGCGTTTACCGCTTTCTTGAACAATATCTCGGCATCCGCTGGTATATGCCCGGACCACTGGGAGAAGTGGTTCCGCCAAGAAAAAATATTACTTTGCCGGCTATCGATCTGAACGTGGCACCGGTCATTTCCTATCGCTATGTCTGGATGTGTAATTTTGCTGTATCTCCAAGAGATGCCCTGTGGTATCGGCGGTCTGGCTTTGGCGGACGCTATCCCGTACAGATCATTGACAGTTTCGCTTTATTTCTGAAATATAAAGATTCCCATCCGGAATATTTTGCTTTAGTTGATGGGAAACGCGATTTCACCAACCGCTGCGCCTCCCGCGGCGGTGGTCACCTCTGCCTGTCCAATCCGGTGGTAGTCAAGCAATGGGCTAAGGATATTACCGCATATTTCAAATCTCATCCCGAAGCCGGTATTTTTCCAGTAGTGCCGAATGACGGCTTATCCCGTATTTGTGAATGTCCGGACTGTCAGGCTGACTTAACACCGGGAACGCCAAAATCCGGTCGATTTTCCAATCACATATGGAAATTCGTTGCCAAAGTGGCAAAAGAGGTTGCCAAGACCTGTCCCGGCAAATATCTCGGCTGTCTGGCCTATGAAGGCTATAGCGATCCGCCGACCGCTCTGGACCGGTTGCCTGAGAATGTTGTGGTAATGCTTTGCAAAGCGGAACATATGAATTATCCTTGCTCTACTGGGTATCGCGGTAAAGCTACGGAATGGTTGAAAAAAACCAATCGAATCTATTTTTGGGATTACTATCTGTACCACTGGAAGCCCTGGTGCAATCTGCCGATTTTTTACGGCGATTTTATTGCCGACGATATCAAATATTTAGTTTCTATTCATAGTCCGGGAGAATTTATCGAAGCGGAGAATTTCGGAAACACCAACCAGATCAAATATCCCGGCATGCAACACCTGAATCTCTATCTGACCGGAAAATTGATGTGGAATCCCGATGTTGATTTTTCGTCAATGCTGGAAGAATACTATCGGCTGTTTTATGGTCCGGCTTCCGAACCAATGCGGAAATTCTGGACCATTGCCGCCGATAGTCTGAAAAAAACACCGTCTAAAAACAAAAAAATTGTTCCAGCAGATATCTTTACACGACCGGTTCTTGATCAGTTGAGCCGGGCACTGGCCCAGGCCCAAAAAGCAGTACCTCAGGATTCAATTTATGCGAAACGAATTAAAGTTATTGTAAAAGAATATAATATTGGTCGTCGTTCATTGGTTCGTCAAGCTCGCACGGAACGCCCAGTCATAACCGCTACATATCTGCAAAATCCCAGAAATATTCTAAAGTGCAAGCCGCAGCAGTTTGTGGATAAAAGCGGTGAGTCATCGCAGGTCAGTACTTGGGTTTATGCCGGCTGGAGAAGCAACAATCTTTATTTGTCATTTATTTGTTTTGAATCCCACATGAATAAGCTGAAGAAATATAAACCAGAGCGTGATCATGATGGTATCTGGAACGAGGATAGTATAGAGATTTTTTTAAATCCTAAACCCGGCGATAAGAGCTGTTACCGCCAATTTATCGTTAATTCGGATGGAACTTGCTGGGATGCCAATATCGGTGGAGGCGGAGTTCGTCCAGAATGGAACAGCGGTTTTAAGGCAAGAGTAAGAAAAGAGCCTAACCGATGGATCGTAAATACGATTATACCGCTTAAAGATTTGGGCATAAATGGTTCTCCTGACGGAATAACTTTGGGAGCTAATTTCTTTCGCAATCGTTTTGCAGGAACGGAAAGCGATATTACCTGTTGGGCTCCGGTTTTCAATGAGAGGAATTTCATGCCGAAATATTTTGGAAAAATCATCCTGAAAAAATAATTTTGTTGTAATTTGTTCAGTTATAAAGGGAACTCAGGTTTCAACCTGGTTTTTTCAACCTGGGGGCGGATCTGTATAATTTAAAACATCATGCTCAAAAATATAACTTTTTCAACATGTTTTGCGAATTAAAGCTATTTTTTAATGGGAAAAATAGATTTAATGAATTCGGAAAATTATTTACCACAGAGGGCACAGCGCGGCAAAGCCACAACCAAAGCAATTAAGAATTAAAAAAATGCGGGAGCAAAGTAGTGCCTGTTTTGATAAAACGGCACACCGTGCATCAGCACGGCAGTTTATCCATGAAAATTTAAAACGATCATACTGTCGCTGGTGCGACGGGCGTTTTCATCGAAAATCGCCCCTACCAGGAAGTACTTTGCGCTGATTAAAATTGAAGCCGTTAGATTAACATCTTACTGAATTAATAGTTAAGCGTTTATAAATGTTGCATTGTGAAAATCTTTCTAAAAAAACAAGAAGTTTATAGATAGTAGCACGGAGGAAATTACGAATGCGGATTTCTAGAGTAGTTGCGTTGTCCTCAACGCAAAAAGCGCATCTACCACAAACGATCAGACACGTCTTTTCATGCTTTCAGGTGATTAGATGTGATTTTTTATACTCCGTACCTACGCTTCAATCGGCTGAAATTGCTATATGCGCTGGGGACAGCGCATGCTGCTACGCTCCGCGAAAGCGTTGAGCGGTACTAACCGTCGTCCGTTGGACGGACAAATTCTATTTTTCAGGTTGAATTATATGCAAATACTTGTACTTTATCCGTTTGAACAAAATTTTATGAATACAGGAGTTTTTGCATATGAGAATGTCACAACTAGTTGGCAGAAGGGTAAAGGAAGACCCCAAAGACGCGGTCATACCCAGTCATAAGTTTCTGATACGAGGCGGTTATGTGCGTCAGGTTTCAGCCGGGATTTTCTCCCTGCTCCCCATTGGTAAACGCATTATCGCCAAGATTGAAGCAATTATTCGTGACGAAATGAACAAGATCGACGGACAGGAAATTATGATGCCGGTCGTACTTCCCGCCGAACTCTGGGAAGAATCCGGTCGTTATGAGTCGGTCGGCCCCGAGCTGCTCCGTTTCAAAGATCGTAACGGCAAGCGCATGATTCTGGCAATGACCCATGAAGAAGCGGTTGTACATTTGATTCGTACCGAAGTCACCAGTTACAAACAGCTGCCGGTGATGGTTTATCAGATTCAGACCAAATATCGTGACGAAGCACGTGCCCGCGGCGGACTGATCCGTGTTCGCGAATTTACTATGAAGGACGCTTATTCCTTCCATACTTCACAGGAATGTCTTGAAGAATACTACAAGGAAGCCCATGAGGCATATGTTAATGTCTTCCGTCGCATCGGGATGAAGAATGTGTTGTCTATTGAATCCAATTCCGGCATGATGGGCGGTAAGGTTTCTCACGAATTCATGGCGGTTTCCGAATTCGGAGAAGACACCATTTTTGTTTCTCCCGACTATACTTATCGCGCCAATCGTGAAGTGGCCCATGCCGACTGGAAATTTGAAAAGGAAGAGCCGCAGGAACTTGAGAAAGTCCACACGCCCGGTAAGGAATCCATTGAAGAAGTTTCTTCTTTCCTGGGACTGAAACCGGAAAACACCGGTAAGGCGGTATTTTACAAGGATCATGAAGGCAAGTTGGTCTTCGCGATGATCCGCGGCGACTTTGAAGTAAATGAAAGCAAACTGTCGAATTTCGTACAGTCTGCTGAGCTGGAATTTGCCGACGACGAGTTGATTCGCAGTGTCGGTGCTGTTCCCGGGTTTGCTTCTCCTATGTCGATTGACCGTGACAAGGTCAGGATTGTGATCGACCGTTCGATTGCCGAATCGTCAAACCTGGTGGTCGGCGCGAACGAAAAGGATTATCACTATAAAAACTTTAATTACGGCCGTGATCTGCAGGATGTTGAAATCACTGATATCGCTACCGTTCGCGAAGGCGACACCTGCCCGGTAACCGGACAGCCGCTGAAACTCGAACGCGGTATTGAGGTTGGTAACATCTTCCAGCTCGGAACGAAATATACTGAGACGATGAATTGCCATTATCTGGATGAAAACGGCAAGTCTCAGGTTCCGATTATGGGTTGTTACGGCATTGGGGTCGGACGTTCCATGGCGTCGGTTATCGAACAGTCGCATGACGATTACGGTCCGATCTGGCCGATCACAATCGCGCCGTATGAAGTACAGCTTTGCGCGTTGAATCCGAAAAAAGATGAGATTCGCGAGCTGTCAGAAAAACTTTATAAAGAAATGAAGAGTGCAGGAATTGATGTCCTGTACGATGATCGCGGTGAAAAAGCCGGATTCATGTTCAGTGATGCCGATTTGATCGGTATTCCGCTGCGTCTGGTGGTATCGCCGAAAATGCTCGCTGACGGCAAGGTTGAGTTCAAACGTCGTGGTTCACGTGACGGAGAAACATGGCCTGTCGAAGAGGTAATGGATAAGATTAAGGCCGAAATCGCGGCCGAATATGAAAAATTTGCTTAAACAGGACTTTATTATTCAGGTTTTATCATGTATTGTTTACTAAAGTAATAAGCTTTATATAGGGCTTTACATAGAACTGAATAAGATAAAATCCGGAGATGTAACATGTGGGATTATACCGATAAAGTAATGGACCATTTCAGGAATCCGCGCAATGTAGGCGTGGTGGAAAATCCTGACGGGACCGGGGAAGTAGGGAACATCAGTTGCGGAGACGCACTGAAGTTGACCTTCAAGCTTGATGCCGGCGGACGGATCGAGGATGTCAAATTTCAGACATTCGGCTGTACCTCGGCAATCGCGTCATCATCAGTGTTAACCGAAATGATCAAGGGAATGACACTTGATGAAGCGCTGAAAGTAACCAATCAGGATATTGCCGACGCCCTCGGCGGGCTGCCTGAGGAAAAGATGCACTGTTCTGTGATGGGAATGGAGGCGCTTCAAACTGCTATCGCCAATTACAAAGGCGAAGCTGTTGAAGAAGAAGACGAAGATGATCATGAAGGACGTATCATCTGCCACTGTTTCGGCGTGACCGACACCAAGATCAGAAAGCTGGCGCTGGAAAACAACCTGAAAAAAGCCGAAGACATCAGAAATTACAGTAAAGCCGGTGGCGGCTGTGGATGCTGTCTGGAAGATATCCAGGAAATACTTGATGGTGTATGGCGTGACAAAACCGAAGACGTGAAAGAAGAAGAAGCCGACAGTTTCTTTTCTTTGCCGATTGTTCGGAAAGTCGTTAAAATCCAGGAAGTCATCGACAGCGAAATCAAACCGATGCTCGAGCAGGATGGCGGCAGTGTTGAATTTCTTGACCTGAACGATAAAGTTGTGAAAGTTAAGCTGAGAGGACGATGTGCGACCTGTCCGTCGGCTTCCGTGACTTTACGTCATACGGTCGAGGGAAAACTCCGCGAGTTAATCTCTCCCGAGCTCTCCGTTGAAAGCGTTAACTGATTTTTGAACGGAGAAGATTAATGAACAAGGCTGATAAAATTATATATTTCGATAATAACGCCACAACCGCGGTTGCTCCCGAAGTGTTCGAGGCGATGAAACCATATCTGACAGAGTTCTACGGTAATCCGTCGTCGATGTATTATTTCGGCGGCAGGGTTGGCCTGGCGGTAGACAAGGCACGTGAACAAGTTGCTGAACTGCTGGGTTCGACCTTCCGTGACCGCAAAGGTAAATTTTCTGAAATCCTGTTTACCAGTTGCGGGACTGAAAGCGATAATACCGCGATTATGAGCGCCATCCAGACCTGCCCGAAAAAGAGTAAAGTCGTAGTTTCCAAGGTGGAACATCCGGCAATTCTTAATGTGGTCAAGGAACTCGAACGCCGCAATATCAAGGTCAGCTATGTACCGGTCGACTCAAAGGGTCGGATCGACATGCAACGCCTTGAGGAAATGGTCGACAAAGATACCGCACTGGTGTCGATCATGTGGGCCAACAATGAGATCGGAAACATTTATCCGGTTCAGCAGATTGCTGAAATCGCTCATAAATACGGCGCGCTGTTCCATACCGACGCAGTTCAAGCAGTCGGCAAGGTGCCGTTCAATCTTGACGAGATGGACATTGATATGCTTAGTTTGTCGGGACACAAACTCCACTCTCCGAAGGGAGTGGGTGTTCTGTATGTAAAACGCGGTATCCGATTCCGTCCGTTCCAGCTTGGCGGACATCAGGAAAAGAGCCGTCGCGGCGGTACCGAAAACGTGGCAAGTATTATTGCACTCGGCAAAGCCTGCGAGTTGGCGAAAGCCAATATGGATGTTGAAAACACCGAGGTAAAAGCTCTGCGTGACCGCCTTGAACAGGGAATTACCGCAGCGGTACCGTGCAGCCGGGTAAACGGCGACATGGAACACCGTCTGCCGAATACGGCTTCGATCAGTTTCGATTATATCGAAGGTGAAGCGATCCTGATGAAGCTGGATGAATTCGGAATCTGCGCTTCCAGCGGCAGTGCGTGTACTACCGGAAGCCTTGAGCCGTCGCATGTTCTGCGCTCAATGGGCGTACCGTATACTTCGGCTCACGGAACAGTTCGGTTCAGTCTTTCGCGTTACAACACGGTTGAAGAAGTCGATTATGTAATCGAAAAGGTTCCGCCGATTATTGAAACCTTGCGTAAGATGTCTCCCTACTGGGATCCGTCAAAGGCATAATATTTTTATTTACCTGCCGCATATGCGGCAGGCAAATTTATTCGCTCATGTATTTCCGGTATAAGCAGACCATCCCGATCACGGAGATAATAAAACCTGCGATTGCACCGATAACAAACCGGAGTCCGAAAGAGTGGTCATTTATTGCTAGTTTGCCGAAAAAATCACAGATGGGATTACGACCGCGACCAAAAAATCCGCCGATAAGCATTGGCACCCATACATAGTATGTAGCTGCCAGAAATCCTACGATTCCACCTCCAATTGCGGATAGGAAAATTGATGCAAAAATTGTCCCGACCATACTTTTGTCATATTCATCCCGTTTAAATACCTGAAAGTTCTTAAAGTCGGTCTTTGTTTTCTTTTCTACCATTGTGCCTTTTCCGAAAGTAACCTGTCTCTATGCTTTATCCCGTAGTGGCAAGATTTTTTTATTTTCTCATATATTTACAGTATAAGTAGATGACTCCGCCCATGGTCGCAACAAAGCCCGCTATCCCGCCGACTACAAACCGAAGACCGAAAGAATGGTCATTCATTGCAATTTGGGAAAAATAACTGCTATTGTTTCTTATAAGTATTGGAATCCATACATAATATGTCGCAGCCAGGAATCCTACAATTACTCCGCCAATTGCTGACATGAATAAGCCGCCCAAAATCGTTCCTGACAGACTTTTGTCATATTCGTCCCGCTTAAATACCTGAAAATTTTTAAACCCGGTCTTTTTTTTCGTTTCCTCCATCGTGCCTCTCCTGAAAATATTGGATTCCCTTGCATACAAGTTACTATCATCGGATCAAATAGTCAAAGTGTAAGGCGTTTGATAGATTACACAATTGTCGTACAGAGTAAAATTAATTAAAATTATTTTCTTATACGATATATTTTCTGGTAAAATATTTTTCTCAAGAAATTGCCAAAAGTATTGGAATTTAACGCTTTGAAGGGTTAAAATATTAACTGTGTATAACTGACAGACAACAAATTCGGTAACGAAAAATGATTTTATTTGTAGCTGATGATCATTTTAATACCTCTCCGGGTAAAATGATCTATGGAGAAATAAAGGATAACTATGACGATATCCGTTTTTATGAAAACGACTGGTCGGGGTTTGTAGAAAACGATCTGGCCGGGGATTGCGACTTGCTGATCCTGAATATGATCGCGGATACCTGCGGCAATCCACTGCCGGGACCGGAAGCGGAAGAGCAGATCAAAAAATATTGTAAAAAAGGCGGAAGTATGTTGTTTCTGCACGGTTCCAGCGCAGCATTCTGGCATTGGGACTGGTGGCGCAAAATAGTCGGTTTTCGTTGGGTAAGACCCAATGACCCTGATGGCGTAGACCCGTCTACGCATCCGAAAAAGCCTTTCAAAGTCACTGTTTCGAAAAGCTCCCATCCGTTATGCGCAAAACTGCGTGATCTTGACTTACCGGAAGATGAAATTTACATCAATCAGCAGCAGACGTGCCCGGCTTCTATTCTGATGGAAACTCATATTGAAGAGGGAACCTTCCCGCAGTGTTACGAATGCGCGACTCCATGGGGAGGAAAGATCATTGCTTTCATTCCTGGACACAAACCGGAAGTTACCACCAATCCGGATCTAATTTATGACGTGAAAGTATTGATTGATTATTTGCTTGAAAAATAACCTTGGAGAATCTAAATGAAAGCCGCTTTTTTTGGTGTAGATGCACAAATTGATTATGTATACGCTTGTGGACGACGCGACAAAGTTGCCGCGCTGACTGATCTTTATCCCGTAGTCATTACAAAAGACAACCTGGATGAACATATTGATAAACTGCAGGATCTGGAAGTGATTTTTTCCACTTGGGGAATGTTTGTTCCAACCGCAGAACAGTTTCAACGCATGCCGAAACTGAAAGCTGTATTTTATGCGGCCGGAGCCACGGATGGTTTTGCTCTCCCGCTTCTTGAACGCAATATTACGCTGATGAGCTCATGGCAGGCCAACGCGGTTCCGGTAGCGGAATTTGCGGCGGCCCAGACTGTTCTGGCGCTGAAAGGTTTTTTCCGTAATTCAAGAGAACTCACCAGCAAATCCATGTGGACACGGAGTAACACTGGTCCGGGAATTTTCGAAGAAAGCGTCGCTCTGATCGGGGCCGGAGCAATTGCCCAGAAGACCCATGATCTACTGAAAAATTATGATATTAATGTGATCGTCGTTCCTTCCCGTAAGGAAAAACGTACGGTGTCACTGGAAGAAGCGTTCAGTACTGCATTTGTAGTAAGCAACCATCTTCCGAATCGCGATGACAACAAGGGTGTGATCAACGGCGAGCATTTCCGCTCCATGCGTGAAGGCGCGGTATTCATCAACACCGGTCGCGGCGCTCAGATTAACGAGCCGGAAATGCTCGAAGTTCTTAAAGAACGCCCCGACCTGACTGTTCTGCTGGATGTAACTGACCCGGAGCCACCGGAAGAAGGTTCTGAATTCTATACGCTGCCGAACGTTCATCTTTCGGCTCACATTGCCGGCTCCAACAACAATGAAGTAATTCGTATGGCTGATTACGCTATTGACGAATTCCTTCGCTGGAAAGCCGGCGAACCCATGCTTTATAAGATCACTAAAGACATGCTCATGACCTCCTAGTCCGTACGACGGAGTCAATGCTTCATACTTCAATCTCGCTAATGCTCCTGCGTCGTTTTTCGCGGAGCATGGCAGCATGCGCTGTCTCCAGCGCATACAGCAACTTTTGTCGATTAGAGCATAGACATAGAAGGCATTCTTAATTTTCCTCGTGGCCTTTGTGGTAAAAAATCCATCGGAAACGAGCAGCAACCTTGAGCTATTATTGCTTTGCTATTTTTACTTTACCGTTATGCCTTCGGGTGCCTGGATGTCAACTTTCATGTTTCCGTTGGAATCTTTTTGTGCAGAAACTTTAATCGGACCGTATGGGGTGGGAACTGTACCTTTGATCCAGTCGAGTCCGGCAAGCTGAGGCTTGACTTCCGCAACCTTAAAGCCCGGTTCAAGAGGTTTGACGCCAAGCAGGTGCTCACTCATCCATGCAGCCGGACCCGAGGCCCAGCCGTGGCACAGACTGTGGCGCAGACTCAGATAGCAATAGTTGCCGAAATCCGCGTGAATATCTGCTTTGCCCGGAACCGGTATTTCGTCGATGCCGCAGGCGTTCTCGGTCCATGACAGGTCAAAATCTTCCCAGAATGTGGTTGCACCGAAGTCCAGCATTGCTCCCCAGTAGCGACGAATGACTTCCAGCGCACCGGCGCAGTCGCCGCCAAGAGCCCGTCCCTGAAGCATATAATAGCCGTAGAAAGTGCTGATCCCGGCAAATGGATTGACCGCCAGCACTTCACGGTTGGCTTTTTCCGGATCAAGCATTCCGGCGATTGCCAGCAGCGCGTTTGCCTGTTTACTGGTTCCGGCTTCCGGCAGATGTTTTTTCAAACGGGCCGCGCTATCGGAACAGAGTTGCGCCATTGCGGTATCTTCGAGCCATCCGGCAAGACGTTTTCCGGCAGTGAACGCCCAGACCATCAGGGCCTGAAGTCCAGCATGAATGGTCTTTTCATCTTCGCTTGACGGCCAGTCCAGAAAACGTGCGCCTTCAAGTTTTTCAGAACCGTTTTCATCGATAAACTCAGACAGCAGACGCAGCAGGCCGGACAGATATTCATGCTGTTCGCGCAGATAATTCATATTGCCGCGCATCATAAACCAGTCGTGCTGGGAAATGATCCACCACAGCGAATAGGAGCTGATGCCGTTCATAAAATTTGGTAACGGAGTGTGGGTTTTTACAAAATTAAGACTTGAATTTACAGTATCTTCGTCATGGAATACCGCACCGATGGTTCTGATTTCCGGATGCATGTCGCCCATCCATACAAGCCGGTCACGTTTGATACCGTCATAAAGATAATCCTGCATATTCAAATGTACGGTATATGCGGCGGTTTTCCAAATCTGGTTGAGACGTTCGTCGCTGCAGGAAAACGAACCGACGTATTCAAGATCGCGGTACAGCGCTACCGCCATGATTGAAATCAATTCAAGGTCGTGATCGCAATCATCCTGGATATCAATCCGGACGAACCGGAAACCGGTATTTCCAATTTCATTGTGCGCCATCGGAGCCAGGTCAAAAATGGTATTATGCATGGCATGGTGGTCAACCGGAGTTTGCATGGCCTCACTCACTGATTCTCCAAAACGAACTCTGACTTTGGACACTTTGGAATCGTTTGCCGCAGTCACAATTCTGATTCCACCGTTCATTTCAATTCCGAAATCCAGCAGAATGGCCGAACCTGGTTTCATCTTGCAGATCGGCGGATCGAAATGAATATAGCTTTGCTTTTCTGCTGAATTAACCAGAACTTCAGGGTTGTTCGGCGACAACTCGTCTTTCGTCATATATACGATTCTTTCCGCCGGAACATAACGGCGTACACGTGAATCTTTTTCCGCTCCGGAATAACTCAGCTTTTCTCCGGTTTTGATCATATCATCAAGTTTCATATAATAATACTCCTGTTTATATTAATTCCCTATATTTTTTATCGTATAGATTATTATGTCATGATTTTTCTATTAAAACCTTGATTATCTGATCAGATAAGGGTATTTTCTTATCAAAATAACAGGAAACAGGGAAAAATGGCTGAATCGACAGGTAAAAAACTCGAACCGGTAATGAATCTGACGTCACCCCTCGATGAAAACGGATTGCTGGTGTTTGACTATCATCAGCCTTCGGAGATAACGCATAGCCACGAGTTCCACGAAATGGTACTGGTGCGCAACGGCAGCGGTTTGCATGTCAGTGATGACGGTTCGTATCCGATCCGGCGCGGCGATATATTCCTAGTGCCTCCCGGTGCGGCTCATACTTATGAAGACGTCAGGAACCTGGATATCGTGAATATCCTGTTCGATCTTGACAAGTTGAACCTTGACTTGGCCGACCTTACCGATACCGCCGGATATTATGCCTTTTTTGCTGCGGGTCCGCAGCTTCAGGTACGTTACCGGACATCATGTCCGCTCTCTCTGACCGATAATCAATTGTTTGCGGCGGAAGAAATTATCCTCGAAATTAAACTGGAACAAAAACGCAACCGTCCGGGCTCCATGTTTTTCAGGCGAATCGCGTTTATGAGGCTGATCGGGCTGGTTTGCCGCGCATTTTCCGAAAGCACAACCCAGGCGTCAGAAGAGCTTGGCGAAATTAGCCGGATCATCCGTTATTTTGAAAAAAACTATAAGAAGCGTATTCTACTTGAGGACTTGTGTCCGGTCTGCGGTAAATCAGTCAGCTCAATTGTCCGCCTGTTTGGGAAAGCCCTGGGCCGCAGTCCGATTGAATACTTGATTGACCTCCGGTTGGAAAAAGCGGCGGCAAGGCTGATTTCCACAACTGAGCCCATATCAGCCATTGCCTATGCTGTGGGGTTTGACGACAGCAACTACTTTTCGAAAATGTTCCGCAAGCGCTATTCAACCTCTCCCAGAGATTACCGGAAAAGTTCTTTTGGTCAAGGCTGAATAAATATTACTGAACAAACATTGTCCAGTCGTAAGTTTGGGTTCCGTTATTTTTTAGAAAGTCATGATTGACCGATTCTACATGTCCATCGGCAAACAGCGCATTGGCCATTTTGTTGTGGCGGAGGTTGATTACTTTCATTGCGTCTGATCTCATACTTCCGTCGCCTCCGATGAAGAAATATGATTGACTCCATGCTTCGGCATAGCCGGCACGGCTTGAGTCCGCAACAATAATGTAACCCGGCTTGAGCTTTTTTAGAGTCATAAAGCGGAAATTAAAGTCCGACAAAAAATTTCCACAGGCGACCTCATCACTGCCAAGCCACATTCCGAGTGTCCGGCGATATTCATTACCGGTTATCTCATCAAATTGAAACGGCATTGCAGCCGGACAGACAAACGGCGATGGTTTACCCACCTTGGGGATGGGGATATATTTCTCATTTACCAAAGCATGGGCCCAGGTGTTGTTATCATTATTTATCCATTTTGCGGCAATCAGGTTACCATCATAATCTCCGCCATACATTATCAAAGCCGTGCCGCATTGTTTATGGTTGCTGACACAGGTAATCGCCTTGGCTCTGTCGCGAGCCTTGTTCAGTGCAGGAAGCAGCATTGCCGCCAGAATTGCAATAATTGCGATAACAACTAGAAGTTCTATAAGCGTGAAAAATTTTCTTTTGTTCATTATTTCTTTCTCCCTATTTAAATTGATCAAAAATTTGTGTGAAATGCATTTTTCCAGGTAGGGACGGTTCTCCGCAACCGTCCGCAGTTTTGTACCAGAGCACAAAATCCTGGGAGACGGCGCGCTGCGGAGAGCACGCCCTACCAAAATTCGCTCATTTCGAGAGACGGCGCGCTACGGAGAGCACGCCTACCCATTACATCTTATTTTGCATGACTCATCTATAGATAAAGTAAAATTCATTATTTAACAGGAATCAAGCCGTAGTAATTATCGGGATTAACTTTATGAGGCCCTGCGCACAGGAAGAAGCCCTGCATGATGACACCGTGTTTCGGCTTCCAGGGTTTTTCGACGATGAAACGTACGTTGGTTACTCCAGCCGGAATATTAACCTTGAGCGGAACTGTAACTGTGGTTAGCTTCATCAGGCTGAAACCATATGCCCAGCCGGGAGGAATGGTCAGGTTTTCAGTGGCCTTTGGGCAAGTCGCCACGGCAACTTCATCATCATTAACCTCAACCTTGATTTTGTGCGTTGTCGATCCGGGAAAACTGGCGTAGCGGATAATAATATAAGCGTTATCAATCGGCTTTTTCAGGGTAAAACGATACTCAATAAAGCCCTCTTTTCGATATCCCCAGTTTTCATCGGAAATACGGTCGAAGTAATACGGGGCGTTGTTCGGCGTACAGCAGTAATGCAGGTTTGCAGCCTGCCAGAGGTATGAACCATCTTTCGCGATTTTTGCAACATTAGAAGTATGGGGATTGTCATTGGGTACGGTTTTCAGCTCCGGAAACTTGCGCGGCTTGAGTTTTCCCGCGTGAATTAGCGGAAGACGCTGATTGATCTTTGCCAGATGACGCACAAAATCATAATACAGTTTGCCGTCCTGATCGCGCAGCCCCCAATTGTTAAGCTTGGGCTCATTACGGTCGGTAAACATAAAGAAATGCGCGCCGACCATATATGGAAGCTCTGCAATATCTGAAACATAGCGTTCATAACCTTTGGCACGGTCGGTCTGGTTTTTGAACAATCCGCCAATCCAGTACTTGCCGTTTGAAAAGCCGTTTTCACGGGCCGCGGAGGTGAATTCGCCGATCAAAACCGGTTTGCCGGATAATTCATATAACCGCTTCATTGCTTCTCGCTTATGCGGATAATCGTAATAATTCACACTTATCACATCACAATATTTTCCGACCATTTTTATATCCATGTCAGAACGATTCGTGGTTTCAAAGCGGGTTCCGAGCAGAATATGATTTTTGTCATATTTTCTGATTGCCGCGATCACGACCTGATAGAATTTATCCTGAAATGCTTCATCCTGTGGCAAATGGAATTCGTTGTCGATAAACCAACCGATAATCAACGGATTGTCGGCTTCCGGCTTAATCGCAATCTTTGCCCAGCGATCGCAGACCTTTGCGAATTCCGGACTGTATACATCGACGAATTTATATTTTTTTGAACGGGGAACTTCTCCTTTTGAGGCCAGGCTGTTGGCATATTGCAGGCAGCGGAAGACTGGAGTCGCGGGAAAACGTCCGTTCCAGTTACCGCCGACCGAACCACAGGTATTAAAGTTCCATTGCTTGTATTTTCTGCCCATTTTGCGTGACAACGGTTCCTGTTGTAACCATGCTTTCTGGAAGTCAGACTCTGTTCTCGGCGGCCAGTCCTTGCCTACCCCGCGGCAATAGTTCACTCCAATCGAATAGAACGGCTTTCCTTCCGGATCCACAAACCACCATTTGTTTCGGTATTTTTTTACCCTGAAGAATCCGGCGGGTTTTGCAATCGGACGAATATCAGGGGATTTCCATTTCTGATTTTCCGGGATAAGTTTTTTTAGTTCGGCAATATCGCGAACTTTAACTTTAACAGGAACCGTTTTCCCGTCGGTTGTGATAAAATTAAGATTTTTCAGCCAGTAAGTAACTCCAAGGCTCTTCGGGTTCAGTCCAATCTGTAATGCGCCCAGTTCCCCGGCCGCTTTTACTTTAGCGGAGCTGAACTCAACAGTTGTTTTATGCCATTCAGAACCGGTCTTCCAGGCTCCTTTGCCTTTCGGGGTAAAAAATACATATGAACAGCGGTATCCGGCATTTGCTTCGAGCTGCCTGGTGCGTGCCTCGAAACTTAGCGCTTTGGCATTTGCTGGTACATCAATTATTTTCAGTCGGGGATATATCCAGTAATCATTTTTTTTGTTCTTTCGGAATTTTACTTCGAATTTAACGGCGTCTTCGGCCTGATCATAGCTGATTGTCATTTTGCCGTTGGAATTAGCGGTCCAGTTTTTTGGATTATTCGCACCGATTGAGGCCGCTAATGATACTATGCATAACCCCATAACCACAATTGTTCCTAAAATCTTATGAAACATATCTTCTCCTGTTTTGATGAATATAAGACTCGTGCGAAATGCAGTTTATCGGGTGTGGACGGTTCTCCGTAACCGTCATCTTTTTTGTGCCTGAACACAAAACCCCGGGAAACGGCGCGCTACGGAGAGCTCGCCCTGCCAAAATTCGATCATTTCGCAAGACTTTTGATGAATATACCAGAATAATAGATTATTGATTGTCGCCGATTCCAGCCGGTAATTGAAAGTCTTCTCCTGCCTGTGACTGGCTCCAGCCGCCGATTTGCACCATTTCAAGGTATCGCATGGCTGAAGCGTTTCCGCCAAGATACAGAATATTGGTTTCTTTTCCGCCAAGATGACGACATTTTACCCCGGTCAAATAAGTTGTTCCTCTGGGATAGACATAATACGATTCCGCATCGGTCATCCATGCCATGGCACTTGGTTTTTTTACTTTTTTGCGATTTAGAGGCATTTTGGTATTACTGGTAGTTAGGCTGTTTTGCCCATAACTATAGTATGTTAAATATGCCTGGCGCGCCGGTGGAATATCCGAGGGACATACATAAACGTCATTTACAGTATTTCTTGGATAATTACCGACAAATGTCGAGTTTGGAACTGCATAATTACGTAGCGGTTTCCAGTATACCTGATACCCGCTGTTCGTATATTCGTTATTGTCATCCATGTACATATTCGTAGCAATACCAAGTTGTTTTAGATTATTGATACAAGCGATTTGCTTTCCGCGTTCACGTGCATTGTTCAGTGCCGGCAGCAGCATAGCGGCAAGAATGGCTATGATTGCTATCACAACCAGGAGTTCGATGAGTGTGAATTTTGCTTTCATGTTTATCTCCAGTGATTCCTTTGTTATGTTAATATCTCTTTCTCTCAGTTTTTACAGCGTGTTCTATGTTTATTATAAAATCATAGAATACAAAAATCAATACCCAAACTTAAATTTGTCATAAATTTTAGTTTTTATGTATAAAATTGCTTGTTTAAACTTGATTTTAATATGTTCTATATCTATAATGTAATACATAGAATATAAAAGAAGAGAAAATCATATGGCGGTAAAATATCTGGAAATAGCTCGGGACATCCGGAGCAAAATTCTAACCGGGCGCTGGAAACCCCGGCAGCAACTGCCTACTCGCGAGGAATTGGTAACGCAATACGGAACCAGTAAGGCTACGATGCAGAAAACCATCAATGCGTTATTGACCGAAGGCCTGATTCATACCAGTAACAAGAGCGGTACTTTTGTTACTGAAACTCCGCCGAACCTCTATTCAATTGCCGTGGTTTTCCCTGTCAAAGAATATGAACCGGAGTATATTGATTCCCTCTGGTCCGGGATTATGCGCCAGCATCATCAGCTGGAGGAGATTTTCGGGCGGCGACTAATCTTCTGTCGGTTTTATAACTCAAATGTTGAGCATGAAGAGTTCCAGCAGGTAATAAAAGACGCCGAATCCCTGCGGTTGTCCGGTATTGTTTTTTGCGATAAGCCTTCTCCGATTGCTGCTGGAGCCCTGGAGCATCTCAATATCCCCAAGGTTGCCCTTACCCGTGACGAGATACCGTCATTTAACCGCATCGGTTTTGATTTCAGCATGATGTTTAGTATGGGAGTCGAATATCTGCACAAATGTGGTCGTTCCCGGTTAGCGGTAATAACGAATCCTGAAATGATGCCGACGCGTACGCTACAGTGTCGGCAGCTTGCTGCTGATTACGGTATTTCCATGCCGCTGGAGTGGGAACTGAGCATCAGTGCCTGGCATAACCCGGAACACTGGGCGCGTAATATCGTACGGTTGTTATTTAAATCTCCGCAGGAAAAGCGTCCGGATGGAGTTATTGTCGGTAATGAAAATCTGCTTGAACCTGTCGTTAATGCTTTGCGCATGGAAGGCATTGAGCCGGGTATTGATGTTGATATCGCTACCCATACAAATTTTCCCACGACCAGAACAAAACCCTGCAAGCTAAAGCGTATCGGTTTTGATGTATACGACACCATGAAATGCTGTATTGAGGCATTAGAGGCCAGTGGGCCCGGAAATTTTCCAGTGCCCCTTCGACTAGTTGCGCCCGTAGCGGAAAATAATTAGCCATTTCCTTCTTGTGCGGAAATACTCTTTGCTTGTAATTTCTAATCCTATACGTTATAATTATGACAGTTGTAACAATCCGGCATTAAAAATATTGTCATAATCCGTTACCATGGGGGAGCATGTGTCATGAAGAAGAAAACAAAAATGGGAATAAAACAGAGTATTGTCATTGGCATATCAATTATTATTGGCTTTGTTTTGTATGGAGTAATCAGCAAGATTCCCGAAGCGATGAAAGTTCAAAGGGGATATCAAATGCAGATTCGAATGATGGAAATGGTTCCGAAAGAGATTACTGTAAATAATGGCAAACTTCTATATCTTCCCCGTATATCATACAAAGGCTTGTCAATAAATGTCGGCTACGAATTTTACAAGTACCAGGATAATAAACTAATCCAGATCAATTTAACAAAAAACGCCAACAAAGTGAAATAATACAGAATTATTGTTATTTCTTCCGACTTCGCATTGCATTTCGGTATTCACCAGGGGACTGGTTGTAGACTTTTTTGAATCTGGATATGAAATATGAAGGAGAATTGTAGCCACAGTTCCAGGCGACTTCCGAGACGGACATTGTTGTGTTGCTCAGGAATTTTGTTGCGGCCTCAAAGCGTTTGGTTGTAAGGTAGTTATTCAATGAAACTGATGTGCTTTGCTTAAAACTGTGTGACAGGTAGTCTGGATTGTAGCCGGTCATTTTTGCCAGTGCAGCCACGTTTAAGGTCGGATCAGACAATCTTTCTTCTATAATCAGCTTGACGCGATTGATACGATCAGGGGTTTTATCAATGTATACCTGTTCGTTTTTCAGGTAATGAAGAATCTTGCCCACAATTGCCAGTTCCAAGCCCTGTAAAAATATCGGTTCATGTTTTTCCGCGACGGCGTTGAGATATAAATCAAAAAGTTGTTCCAGCCCGGAACCGCGCGGGTGTTCAAATGATACAGAAAAGATTATTTCCGGAATTTCGCCGGGGAGTGCTTTCCCCCAGTGAATCTCGAAACAGTCCTGAAACAACATCAGGACCACGTGCCACATTGTGTCCGGTCCCGGGTTTGTCTCGTGATGAAGAGTGCCTGATGGCATCAGGGTAATATCTCCCGGCTTCATAATGTGTTTTACTTTACCGAAATCAAGTACATTGGTTCCTTCTACGTGGAAAAACAACTCATGATAACTGTGGCAAAGCCGGTTATGGATACCGGAAAGTACAACGGATTTCCAGTCTGGAATAAAGATTTTTTTTCGAGATTTTTTTATATTTTCAATGGCTGATTCTATGACCTTGATCAGACTGTCTTTTGAGGAATGGCTCATGATATAAGAATATTTATATTATTACAAGAATATTAACATTGCCATCATATTGATAACACCAATTATATGCATAATAATATATGAAATGAGAGATTAAGTCAAATAAGAAAAATTATACCGGATCATAAATATGTATTTCAATAAATATCCATACCGTTCAAATTTTGAGTTCTTGAAAGACGGCTGTTTAACCGGCAGTACAGGTGAATATAACGGCACTTTTTCAGCTGTTGAATTCACGCCCCAATCGGACTCTCCCTATGGAGAGCAGGAAATCAATCTTGAATGCATACGCTATGAGGGAGATATCTATTATCTGAAAATAAGTTCACGGCGCTGGAACGAAAACTATGCTCAGTCTGATCTCGTGTTTCCGGAAAAATCCCTTTCTGGTCAGACGAATCTGGAAATTGATGATCATTTTAATATTTCCCTGAGCGATAATTCTGGCAATATTCTGCTCCAAAGTTTCGATGACAAAGGTTTCGGGATATCCGGTAATGAGTCCATTTATATTTTTAAACGTGATTCGGCGGATCGCTTTTACGGCATGGGTGAAAAAGTCGGGCCCCTGGAAAAATCCGGCGTTAAAACCAAATATTGGAATACAGATGTATTTGCCGATTTTTCCATGCTTGAAATCTATAATGGAAAGCCGGATCCGCAGTATGTCTCAATCCCATATTTGATCGTTAAGCGCGGCTCCAGCTATGTCGGCCTGCTGCTTGACAATCCTTATGCAACATTCATCGATACCGACGGCAAGGTCAATATTGCTAATCAGATGGACGCGGAAGAGCAGCCTCAGGATACGCTGTCTCTCGGTTCTGAACACGGACAGCCCAATTTGATTATTGTCTACGGTCCGTCACTGCACGAGCTGACCTGTAAGCTCCAGAAAATTGTCGGCACTACTCCTTTGCCGCCTGCATGGTCGCTGGGTTACCATCAGTGCCGTTGGGGATATGAGTCATATGCTGACCTGAAATATCTTGATTCCGCCATGAACAAATTCGAGATCCCGTGCGATGCATTATGGCTGGACATTGAATACATGCGCGGCTACCGGATTTTCACTTTTGAAGAAGAAAAGAATTTTCCGGACCCGGAAAAAAATATTAAAGACATTCAGGATGGCGGACGCCGGATTATTCCAATCGTTGACCCGGGCGTAAAAGCAGAGCGCGGTTTTGAGGTATATGAGTCAGGACACGAGGCCAATGTTTTTTGCAAGAATCCGCAAGGACAGGAGTTCATCGGTTTGGTTTGGCCGGGAGAAACTGTGTTCCCGGACTATTCAACCGAAAAAGGACGTTGCTGGTGGACGGAGCAGGTCAAGGCATTTGCAGACCGCGGTATCACCGGTGCATGGCTGGATATGAACGACCCGTCGGTCGGTTCCGCGAATTGCTGCGACATGCTTTTCGATGACGGCAAAAATAGTCATTATACCTATCACAATCAATATGCCATGGGTATGGCTCAGGCATCCCGCGCCGGTTTTGCTGCGGCGTATCCGGATGACCGTCCGTTTCTGCTCTGCCGCAGCGGATTCACCGGTTCGAACAAATATACCGCAATATGGACTGGTGACAATGTCTCCAATTACCATCACCTGCAGACCGCGATTCCAACCACATTGAATCTGGCGCTGTCAGGTATCCCGTTCAACGGGCCGGATGTCGGTGGATTTGATGGCAGCACGACCAGACAACTTATGACTGACTGGACAAAAGCAGGCTTCCTGTTTCCGTTTTTCCGCAATCACTCGGTTAAAGGCAGTGAAAACCAGGAGCCGTGGATGTTTGATAACGCCACACTGGATATTCTTCGTCATTATATTCGCATGCGTTACCATTTTCGTCCGTATCTCTATAACCTTTTTGCTGTCCATGAAGAAACCGGAGCCGCAATCATGCGTCCGCTGTTTTACGAATTTGAGGGCTCCGAAGAGCTTCCGCTGGACCGCATTAACGATCAGTTTATGGTGGGCGAGACCATTATGCAGGCTCCGTTTGTAGCTGAGGATCAGGAGCGGGAAATTGTTTTGCCGGATGCGGAGTGGTATTCGCCAATGCACGGAAAATGGCTGGCAGGAAATCGGAAGATTACCGTGGAAAAAGCGGACCGTACTACTCCGATCTTCTTTCGTCAGGGAGGTATTGTTCCTATGGTGCCGGAGGTTGAAGGAGAGAATAAATTCAATGCAACGAAAGTCCGTTTTCATCTGTTTTTCAACAGCATCACCGAACAGAAAAATGAGTACACCTATATTTACGACGATGGCCAAACTTACGGATACCAAAACGGTAAACGTTCACGGATGAAGGTTGTCGTAAAGTCAATCAACGGTTCGCTCAAGATAACGATCGAACAGCTCGAAAATGGATTCGGTGAATGTGTCTGCGATTTTGTTCTCTACGATCATTTCAAACAAGTCATTGTTAACGGCAAAGCTGCAACTCCTGAGTCCCTTAATATGGAACTGACAGGTTGTCAGTTGCAGTTGACTTTGGTATAGCAGCAAATGCTGTCGGCTCCGCTGACGAACGATCCTGTTGTTGGGGTATGTCCGCGGAGCCCGTGTGTCGTTATAAATCATTACGCGATTTAATTATTTGCTGGTGGATGCTGATGATGGTCATAAAATTTCAGGATTTTGATGAAATGTGGAGAAAAGACACATATAACCAGTCCGCCTGGAAGCCCCAGGCTATACCAAACTCCTCTCGGTTGGTTTGACAGATAAGCTACAATTCCCAGGACAAGTAAAACCGCAGATATACACATGATGCTTATCATTCCTGCGATAATTGCTTTCCTGAACATCCTTTTAGGAACAAACACGCCGACAAAAGCACCAAACAGTCCGCCGGCAACTCCTAAAATCGTTCCAGGTATCCAGCCATAGATATTTGGGTTAAACCATACATCATTCATTGTTTTTTATTCCCTATTTATTAATGATTTTAAACTATTCCAGCTCCAGCCAAAAAATATAATTCTCATTTGATTCACTAGATTCTATTTTTATTAGTTCTTCTTCTGAGCGTTCTGGAATAATGCCGGTTTTAATTACTTCGCTTGACCCGTCTTCCTTATTATACTTGATAATTTGATATGTTACTTTTTGATTTTCTTCAAGAAGATCTCTATGCCGCAGGCATGGATATTCTCTTACCAGGGGAACTTCTATGTCATACATAATATTGGATACCTGCCTTAATAAAACTTCAGTCAAAGCACAGTCTTCAGCTTCTGTCAATTCTTCTATTAAACAAGACTTCATACTACCCAGGCGGGTCATAATCTTATTTAATTCTTTGACCAAAATTGCTGCATTGTTTTTTGAGTTAATCATATCTTGTCCCCCGTGTGTCCTGATATTATGAATATATTATCATCTGATGTGGGCAGATACAAATGCGGGGAATCTGTCACAAAACGAAGTGACGCGTTACGAACACCGAACCACTGGTGTGGATTTTTTATTTATCTCTATTGACAAATAACATAAATTGTTTTATAATAATCAATGTAATATTTACGTAACAGTTACATTTTAACAAGCACAGAGGAAATTGATGGTTAAAAAAGTAATGACAAAGCATCCGGCGAATCCGGTAATGAGACCTTCCGACATGCCGGAAGGAATCATGTACCTGTTGAATCCGGGTGCGATAAAGTTTCGCGGCGAATATATTTTGATGATGGATGCCGCCACGCTGTCTACGCCGATTGTGTTCTGGTTGGCACGAAGTACCGATGGTGTGTACTTTACTCCCGATCCTGAACCGCTTGAATGGCCGCGCTGGTCCGATGATTACATTGAAAACTGTGTATATGATCCGCGGATTACCCGGTTGGGAGATGAGTACATTATTATGTATGCAAGCCAAGCGGAGGGACGTGGCGTAAGAACCGGTGTGGTAAAAACTACAGATTTCTGTATATTTACCAGAATTGAGCAGGCTGAAACCGATCAGGATAACCGTAATTCGGCCTTGTTTCCGGAAAAAATCAACGGAAAATATGTTCGTTTTGATCGTCCGATGAAAAACAGCGAGTGGGACCCATCCGATATGTGCGTCAGCTATTCCCATGATCTTGTTCACTGGACCGAAAACAAACCTTTGATGGAGCCGCGTGAAGGCTGCTGGGATTCGCATAAGATCGGGGCCGGAGCAGTGCCGATTAAAACAGAAAAGGGCTGGCTGGAGATATATCACGGAGTCGACTACACCTGCAACGGTTATATCTATCGTCTTGGCGTAATGCTGTTGGCTCTTGATGATCCGTCAAAAATTATTGCTCGGGGAGAAAGCCCGATCCTGTGGCCCGAGCATGATTACGAGATGAACGGACGGGTTCCAAACGTGACTTTTGCCTGTAACGCGCTGCTTGAAGAAGATGGTACGGTAAAGATTTATTACGGCGCGGCTGACACCTGTATCGGTCTGGCGGAAGGCAAACTCGACGATCTGGTCGACGCGTGTTTTTCCCGCAATGAATATCTCGAAAAGTTTTTTGGTCATACAAAAAATTCTTGTTTAAAAACTAAAGTTGCAATATAATATTTATTAACAAAAAGAAAGGTAAGGAGAAAGGATTATGAAACACAAACATTTCACACTCATAGAACTCTTGGTTGTGATAGCGATCATCGCTATCCTGGCGTCTATTTTGCTTCCATCACTATCTAAGGCACGGGACCGGGCGAAAGCAATCAGTTGTCTCAGTAATTCCAAGCAGCTCATCACAGCACAATTGAGTTATGCCAATGATTACGATGCATATTTGCCCCTGGTCAACGGCTGGACCCGAACAATCAGTCCCTATCTCGCAATGGATGATGACGCAAAATGGAGTTCAAGAAGCGCTAGTCATAAAAAATTAATTCCGCGTGGCAAAGGACACATTTTTAATTGTCCAGCAGATACACGCCTGGATTATGACGGTATTTCCGGAGGAAATTTAAGCTATGGAATGCATGTATTATTTCATTCGGGTATTTCAAATTTGGGATATTTAAGTCCACAGATAAGAATTAAAATATCGAAGACTAAAACACCTTCAGTTGATATGGTCACAGCCGATGGCTATAGACACTACTTTAATGAATGGCTTCCTTCGATGGTTACATCCGGCGTCGGGAACGAAAGCCTTGTAATGTTCCGGCATCCTGGCAATACAGCGGTATTCTCATTTATCGCAGGAAATTGCAGACTCATATCAAAAAAAGAGCTTTTACAGCATGCGGAATATGTAGTTTTCGATACAGATCATTAAAATTCCTTCCGGCAGGGTTGCTTTTTGACCCTTTTGCAATGGACTATAATCGTTTGAAAGGATAATATTGTGATAAACATGAGAAGAGATCGAAAATACCTGTATTCGAAAAGCTGTTTCGCAACTGTATTGTTGATGTTGAGCTGTTGTGGACGAGTATCTGCAGATGAGTTCCAAAATGGCAGATTCAGGCCGCTTATTGCCAATCGCATCACCCAGACATTTACTGCCGGGACGGATGCTCCGGAAGTAGTGAATAATTCTATTGCAGGTAACATCGATGGTTGGGCCCGCAAAAACCAACCTGTTCCTGTAACGCTAACCGGCGTGAATGTGCCACCCCCTGGAATTGGAAAGCCACAGACTGTCCAGTTGAACAATTCTAACCCCATGTTACCATTTAAATACCGGACATCTTCAGAAATCGGCGATTCTATCGCTGCAGTCTGCATTGGCTTTGGTGAAATCATCGCCGATTATACCCGAAATTCGAAAAGCTATCCATGGGGAGCTTATTATCTTATTGATGGGGAAAAATTACAAGGGAAACAAAATACCTGCTTTTCTTCAAAAATGTACCGGCAAGCAGAACCAAAGCCTTCGCCATGGGTCATCATTCGTATGAAAGAATGCCGTATGATAAATACGGTCATTATACAGTGTAGAAATACCAATAAAACTTCTTTCGGAAATTTTCCGCTTGATTTCACCATACTGGTAAGTAGAGATGAAAAAGAATGGCAGACCGTTGTTACAAAACGCGACTTTATCCCGAATCTCCAAAATAAGGGGAAGCAACAGTTCTCCTTTCCTCCGATTGAAGCAAAATACCTGAAAATTATGGCGTCAAAACTGAGACCGGAAAAGAATAACGTCCATTACTTCCAACTGCGGGAAGTGGAAATCCGTTGCAATAACAGCCAGAATTACGCTTTAGCGTCAAACGGAAGCTATGCTTACTCTAGCGGCTCGGTCAAGAACGACAACTTTGACTATGAGTATTTCTATGACAGCATCTTTGACGCCGGGGTAAAACGAGTACTGATATCTTACCCGGTTGATTACAAAAAAGTCCTCAACGGTAAGATCCAAAAGTTGCCGGATTCTCTAATCAGTAATCTAAAATATCTCATAGCTAACAAAATCAGGATATCACTACGGCTAAAACGGACCGGGCTAGCAAAAAGCTTGTCTGACGAGCCGGAGAAAACCATCAGAGAATGGGCAAAATTCAATCAATGGGCCGCGGTTCAACTCAAAGATTATATTGACAATTGGGTTATTGGCAATGAAGTCAACTTTTCGCCTCGCTTTCGCTATGATTTTATCACACTCGTAAAACAGACGGCGACAGCAGTACGCTCTACCGGTTATAACGGACTTTTTTCGGTAAATACAGCACTATTTGATTTCGGCTGGACTGAACAGGCATTGAAAGCAGGATTGGACAAAGTGATCGGTTCATTCAATGTCCATATCTATAAGGAACTGCCCCGTTGGGCCAATATGCCCGAAGTAGTCGGCACTTTTATGGCAAAAGGCAAACGCCACTGGCCCAAAGAACAGCCATACGCAGACTACTACTCCGAGCAGGCAGCATTCAAAAAACTACTGGCAAAATATAATCCCAAAACCAGACTCTGGATCACGGAAACTGCAATCAATACCGGGGTTGCCGATCCCCAAGCCAAGTCGGGGATTTATTCCGGCGCATATTTTGTATCAGAACTTTCTCAGGCTAAATACCTGGCGCGACTGTATGTGGTAAACCAGATGTTTGGTATCGGACCGACATTCTGGTGGACACTCGACCCGTTTATTCTGAAAGCTCACTGGGGATTGATCGACCAGTATGGAAAACGAAAATCGGCGTGGTACGCATTGAGAAATTATTCCGCCATCTTTGACGCATCACTTAAACTGCAGAAACGGAAGAATTTTATTTTAATTTCTGGAACAGCCCCAAATATATTCGGCGCAGTTTTCGAAGCTGACGACCACAGCCTGATAGTTCCAATGTGGTGTGCCGTGCCAATGAACAACGCCAACCGTGGCGACCTGATTTCCATCGCATTCCGCGGTTTTGATGCTGTTGATATTGAAGCTTACGACCTGATTTCCGGGACCCGTCAACGCTTGAATTTCAAAAACAATGATGGCTATACCATAGTAAAGGACTTCATTATCAGGGATTACCCGATTGTGTTGAAGTTGATACCAAAGAACCAATCTTTAGCTGCCAGAAATTGAAAACTCTCTTGCGAAAGGAAATGCTGTAAGTAATGAGAAAAAACTGGTTGATTTCTAGAAATAGCTTTGAATAGGTATATTACCGTTATATCGGCTAGAACAAATGGAATTCGACATTTAAATCCAATTAACCAGACAGTCGATACCGATCGTCTGAAAGTTTTGAAAAAATACCGGATAAGAAATAAATAATAATTTTCAAACTTAGCTTTTATGCTATATTTTGAGTATGAGTGTAAGTGTAAGAAAACTGGCTGAGATGTCCGGGGTTTCGGTCGCTACGGTTTCCCGGGTGCTGAATAAGCAGCCCGGGGTGAAGCCGGAAACCGAAAAACTGGTCAGAAAGTTTATCGAGGAATTCAACTACACCCCCAAAATGGTCAAGAACCGGGATGTGGTCAGAATCAGTGCCGTCGTGCCCTGGGAAACCGATAACGATTCTGACTGGTATATCGGACAGTTGATCCAGGGACTCGGGAACTATGCCTTTGCCAACAACCTTAATTTCGGGATTTTTCCGTTCAATGCCACGTTGTCCGGCAAGGTCGACCTCGTTCAGCATCTGACTGAAAACAATATTGACGGCGTGGTGATTCTCAACGCCACTTCCAGAAGTTACTATATCGAAGACCTGCAGAAACATAAAATTCCTTATATGCTGGTGAATGAAACTTTTGGCGGACAAGCCAACTGTGTTGTTGCCAGAGCCCGGGAAGCGACCAGAAAAATGACCGAATACCTGTTGGGACAAGGGCATCGTGAAATATTGTTTATTCAAGGTTCTACCGATATCAGTGATGTGCGTGAGCGTACTGCCGGATTTATGGAAGCGATGCAAAATGCCGGGATCAAGACTCCTGAACAGTGGATCATTCCTCATTCCGGCTACCGCTCAGACCTTTATGATACGGGATGTTCCATGATCAGTGAGAAGATTCGTCAGGGAAAACATTTTACCGCGATTATCGCGAACTGTGACGCGATTGCTCTCGGGTCTATAAAAGCCTGTAAAGAAGCAGGACTTGATGTCCCTGGCGAGGTATCTATCGTGGGATATGATGAGTCTTTATATGGTCGTTATAATGTTCCGTCATTGTCTACAATCAGGCAGCCGTTGAAACAGATGAGCGAGATGGCGATGTCCGAAGTTCACCGGATGATAAAAGACGGATTCCCCGAAGCGCCGGTACGGCGTGAAGTCACGGCGGAATTGATCATTCGTGATTCTACCGCATCGCCACGAAAACAGGTTTGATTTTTACGAACGGATGCTGTCTGATACTATTTGGTAGAACCGAATATTTCAGTGATCCTGGAGATTAATTGATCGGGAGTGAATGGCTTTGAAATGAGTCCGGCACAGCCTTTACTTTGAAGTTCATCTGAAATTTCATTGTCTGGATATCCGCTAATGCCGAGAATTTTCAGGTTTCTGCCGGATTCATTGATTTTATCAATCAATTCCAAACCGGACATCTGCGGCATGTAAATATCGGTGATAATTAAATCAATATTCTGTCCTTTCTGGTACATATCGTCAATTATTTCACAGGCTTGAATACCGCTTTCTGCAGTTGTTACCGTATGTCCCTCCATGGACAATACCAGTTCCATACTTTGGATCATCCGTTTCTCATCGTCAACCAATATGATATGATAACCGGTCATGAAAAAAATCCTGTTTGTTAATAATACCTCTTTAGCGAAAGATCATAATGGTCCGGTAAACAAAATCTTTCCGGAATTACCCATTAAAGACAAAAGATACCCCTTAGCTATACATTATAATGATTATTGCATGTTATGCAACTGTCTGCAATAGAAAAAACTTAATATTTGTGCTGGTTTTCAGGTGGTTTACAATAAAACAGGAAACACAAACAAATGTTTTGCATTTTTTTGCGTGATTTTATGCCGTATAAACTGCCACTGTGCGGAGTGATTAGTAGTTGTAGCCGAGATCTCTGCTTTTTATGCTTCTTCCTGAACTGATTCCGACATTACCCAATAGTTTCTTGCTTGTTCTGCTTTTGCCATTTGCCTGGTGTACATATCATAGTAACGTCCTTTACGGCTGAGCAGTTCGTTCTGGGTCCCCTGTTCTACGACCTTGCCGTCGGCGATTACAATGATATTATCTGCGTCCATAATGGTCGAAAGTCGATGGGCGATCACTAGAGAAGTACGGGACGCGAATATCTTCTTCAACGCATCCTGAATCAGGCTTTCACTTTCACTGTCGAGGTTACTGGTGGCTTCATCAAGAATCAGTAGTTTGGGATCAGCAACCAGTGCGCGTGCCAGTGCGATACGTTGCTTTTGTCCGCCGGAAAGTCTTACTCCGCGTTCACCGATAATCGAGTCGTAGCCATGTTTTAGTTCGGTAATGAATTCGTGACAGTGTGCTGCTTTTGCTGCTTGCTCAATGTCGTCACTTGTCGCGTCAGGGTGTCCGAACCGGATATTGTCGCTGATGGTGCCGTCGAACAGGAAAACTTCCTGCAGAACCAGACTCATCAGCTTACGATAACCGCGAATTTTGAGGTCCTTGATGTCCTGCCCGTCAAGCGTAAGACTACCATCGGTTACATCGTAGAAACGTAGTACCAGGTTAGTCAGCGTGGTTTTTCCGCCGCCGCTTGGGCCAACCAGTGCGGTCATTTTTCCTTTCGGGATCGACAGTGTTACATTCTCCAGTGCGCGGGTTCCGTCAGGATAATCAAAAGTAACATCGTTCAGCTTTATTCCCTCTTTAATATCAACAGCCTGGATTGCATCATCGGTTTCAACAATATCCGGGGTTTCATCAAGCAGGTCGAACGCGCGTTCGGTACAGGCCACCGAAGTTTGAAGTGTCGACATGGAATCAACGATCATAAACATCGGGCGTCCCATCCAGTCCACAAATGTAAGGAACACGACAACTTCTCCGATGGTCATGTTTCCGGCGATCACACTATAGCCGCCGAACAGCCAGACGGAAATTTCCCAAAGGTGGAATACCATCCAGAAAACCCGGTGAACTGTGGCATGAACCATAAATGCGTAAAGATTTTTTCTCCACAAAGTATTAATGCTGATACCGAAACCGCGTTTAACGGTAGCTTCACGGCCAAAGCTGCGAACTACTTGAATTCCTCCGAAAATTTCGCTGAGTTCTGCCGAAACCGCTGAATTTTCCTCACGAACTTCACGCTCAAACGGGCGCATATAATTGAAAATTACATATGCCAGCGCAAACATCAGAATGGCACATGCCAGGCATACACTGGTAACTAGAACACTCAAAGTAAGCATGGAAACCAATGCGATCAAAAACATGACAACCGCATTGAACGATCGGATTACGCCAGTACGAAGCAGTTGTGAGATATTTTCAGTATCCTGCTGTATACGGGATATGATTCCGCCGACTTTCAGCTCCTGAATCCTGATCAGGGGCAACACCTGTAAATGGCGCATCAACCTTCGTTTGATCGTAACGGTAATATTACCGCTGATTACATTGATAATATATTCGGATATCCATGAAATCGTGACCCTGAATACAGCGGCAAACAATAATATGCCGCAGGCGGTAATCAGAAGCTTGAGCTCTTTTTGCGGCAGAATCTTGTCTATCATGATCTTTCCGGCCCACGGGAACGCGGCTTCAACTCCAATACTAACGATACTTAGAACCAGAGCCATAATGATTCTAATTCGTACTTCACGGAATTCCACCATAAAGCGCTTGAGATAGTACCAAGCTGATTTTGACGGTGGCGGAGGGTCGCCGGAACGATCGTTTTTCAGTCGTTTTCGAATTCGCGCAAAGGGGCCTTTTTCACGAATATAATCACGATAAGCTTTTTTGCTTCGGCTTTTTTTATACATATTCTGCTGATCCTCTAATAAACTGTCCATAATCGATTTTGTGAGATTCAACCGTTTTGTGAGGTCAGCGTTTACCACAGAACAATTCTACAGGCCGAAACATTACTTTGGCACTGAGTACGTGTTATAAAAAATTACAGTAGACGGACCCAAACTACAAAAATCCCCAGAAGGGGTCTTGTTATTTTCCTGTCCTTGCTCTCTCGGGTGATCCAACTGTCGCTGAAGCGAATTAGATCATATAAACGGTGCGAATATTCCTCTCACAAAATTCCGCATAAAAGTTAAATTATACGCAAAAAACAAAAAAGAAACCTGAATTCGATAAAAAGTTAATATTTCAAGCATTTTAAAGTAAAATATGATTTTCAGAGAATCCCATTGGGCTGATTGCAGAATATTTTTTGTAATTAACTTCTTTTCTCATTTATAATTCCCGTTTCTTTCATTTTTGAATGTTTTTTCATCGAAAATGATAATAATGAAACAGTTAAAACGAATTGGACAAATAGTATTTATAAATTTGGTGATTTTTCCTCAAATTAGAGTGCGAATACCATTGGAAAAACCATAAAAACAAAGTAAACTATAAGATATTTTTTTAGCCAACAAGTATTTCTGGAATTTGTTAAGAGGAGAGAATTAATGAATGACATTGGCGGAACTATTTTATTTCAGGGTGATTCCATCACCGACTGCGGGCGCAGCCGGGATTGTGAAGCCCCTAATTGCGGTCTTGGACCTGGCTATGTTAATTTTATTGCCGGAAACCTGTTGAACCGCATTTCCGACGGGTCTTTAAATATTTATAACCGCGGTATTGGTGGTAATCGTATCGTCGATCTTTACGCAAGATGGAAAATCGACGCACTTAACCTCAAGCCGGATATGATTAGTATCCTGATCGGGGTAAATGACACATGGCATGAGAAAGGCAGTAACAATGGTGTGGAACCTGAACGTTACGCTCAGATATACCGTATGCTGTTGGACTGGACCAAGGATGTATTGCCTAAAGTGAAACTGATATTGTGTCAGCCTTTTGTACTGGAAACCGGAGCGGTTTCTTCTGACTGGCTGCCGGAAATTGCCCAGCGTGGTGAAATCGTCCGGAAGCTGGCTGAAGAGTACGAAGCCGTATTTGTTCCATTTCAGGATGTATTTGATTCCGCGGTAAAAAAAGCTCCGGCAAGCTACTGGCTTGGAGACGGAGTTCATCCCACGGTAGCCGGACACAAGTTGATGTCTGATGCCTGGTTTGAAGCAGTTCTTTAATAATATGAAGTAAATTCTACTGCAGAAATTGCCATGCTGATGTCGGAAAGTCATATATTGATTTTCGTATGGTATTAGAGGTATTAAAACATCTGTATTGTCAATACGGATGTTTTAAACATTTCTATCAAATCTGCAGGTGGGAAAGATAACAAACTTATAACATAAATTATATTGCTTATTTGGTCGATATAGAGTATAATCAGTATGCTTGTACGACTTTGAATAAGTTATTGAATAACATTGGATTGGTCATTTATGGCTGATAAAAAACAGGAAAAATCACAGAATAGTGAATATAAGATACTGGTCATCGATGATGACCCCATGATACTTGAACTGGTTTCGGAAATTCTGAAACCACAAGGATATCAACTGGATTTGTGCGAAAGCAGCGGAGATGCCTTGGAAAGGCTCATTGATTATAAATACAATCTGATGCTGATCGACTCGAAACTGCCCGGTATCACCGGTCCGGAATTGCTGAAATACTCCAAGGAACATCATCCCACGATTGAAGTAGTGATTATTACGGGAAATCCGGAATTGGAAGAAGCGGTATCCACCGTAAAAACCGGAGCGTTTGATTACTTATCCAAGCCATTTACCGTACAAAAGCTGCTGGAAACCGTCCAGAAGGCTCTTGTCCATCAACAGGAAGTCATTCACTGTACCATGGGTGAAGGCGTTCGCGGACTTAATTTCGAAGCGATTACCAAAAGCTTTCCGGATTACAAAATTATTCGTACCCTTGGTGCCGGTTCAACCGGAGTTGTTCTCCTGGTGGAAAGGGAACATAAACAATATGCCTTGAAAATTCTGCGTCCAAGTTCAGATTGGGACAGCAATCCGGAAAGTGTAAACCGGTTCCTGCGCGAAGAAAAAATTCTCGGGCGGATTACACACAACAACGTGATAAGAATCCATGAATCGGATATTTCCAAGGAAGGCAAACTTCCTTACATTCTGATGGAATACGCGGAAGGCAAGGAGCTTACTTACTACATCAAGGAAAAGAAGCTTAACCTTGAGCAGAAGATTTATATTATTTCACAAATCGCTTCCGCTCTGGTTGCCGTGCATAAATTTGGAATTCTCCATCGTGACGTAAAGCCAGGCAATGTTATTATTCTGGATGGTTATAAAGCCAAATTGTTTGACTTCGGAATTGCCGCGGTCAGGGATTCTTCCACGTCATCCGAGCATGAGATTATCGGCTCACCTGCCTATATGGCGCCGGAAGTGTTCAATCCGGACCAGCCGGTAGATAATCGGTCGGATATTTTTTCGTTGGGAATTCTTTCCTATGAACTGATTACGGGTATTAAACCTTTCCAGGGACAAACGATTGACGCGATGATCGATGCCATCAGAACGCTCAAGCCGGTAGAACCTTGTAAACTGGTACCGGAATTGCCGGATTTCGTCCAGGATGTGCTTGGCGGAATGCTGCAGAAGAATCCGGCGGATCGATATGCCAGTGCCTCAGAAGTGCTGAATCATATTAACTCACTCGGCAAAAGCGTTCAGACTCCAAGTTTCTGGAATCAGGTCAAAAACATGATCAAAACCTCCGGCAAAGTCTGGTCATAATTTCAACTCGAATCGCATAAAAAATTGATATTTATATAATTGACTATTGCTTTTTGTTTAACAAAGTTTATAATTATGTCAAACAAAGTTTTTGAATCAATTATAAATCGGTATCATCATGTTGAAGTTAGAGTTATTACATAACATTGAAAAATATATCCTGGACAATAACCTGCAAGAAGGCGACCGCCTGCCTGGAGAGGTTGAACTTTCAACCCAGTTCGGAGTCTCACGCGGAACCATGCGTGAAGTAATCGGATACCTGGTTCTGAAAGGAATTCTGGAACGCCGTCCCAGCAGTGGAACCGTACTGCGGGTTCCCGATTTTAATGATATCGCCAGTGATCTGGCATTTCAGTTGAAACTGCTGAATTGCGGACGCGAAGAAATGAAAGCGAGTCGTGAGATTCTGGAGCTAAGTATCATTCCCAGTGTAATACGTTTTGCCACGTCTGCGCATGTTGATCAACTAACGCAAATCAACAATGCCATGATGAAGTTGGAACATGACACTGTCAAGGCCGATGAACTGGACCTGGAATTTCACATGGCCCTGTTCGATATCACCGGCATCCGTCTTATGAAACTGTTTGCCCAGATCATTACCGTACAGTTTAAAGGAAAACTGCGTCCGCCGTTTCGTGATGCCGCTGCGGTTCGGCGCTCCGGAGAGGAGCACAAACTCATCATCAAAGCCATTTCTGAACGCAATACCACTGAAATGACTGGACTGGTTCTGGAACATATTAAGCCGCTTCCCGTTTGATCTTTTTAATAAGAAGTTAGTTTTATCCCCAATTAAGATAAAAATACAAACAAACAGAATAAGGAAAATTTAAATGAACCTGCCGGCAACATTCGAAAATCGCTTTTCAGACATGTCACAAGATGACATTAAGCGTTTTGAGAAAGATGTACTGAGAAAAATTGCTGACCTGGCTTTGATTCCTCCCGAGATTAATACAAATCCTCTACCGGATTTTGATTATGATCAACTTGATTACGGCATGACTCCCGCGATAACCCGTACCCCGAAGGGACGGCTTTGGAATATCTGGTTCGGCGGCGAGGACGGCCCTGCCGCGTTTCTTCTGGCTAATATCAGTGATGACAATGGTGAAACATGGTCAAAACCATGCTTGGCAGTCAACACGCAGGATTCATCCCGCATACCAATGCAACGTAGTATTGTAATGGGACATATCTGGTGCGATCCGATTGGACGCCTCCACCTGTTCTTCAGCCAGTCAATGATGCATTTTGACGGTCGAGCCTCTACCTGGGAAGCTGTCTGTGACAACCCGGATGATGATAATCCGGTCTGGTCAAAACCACGTCAAATCTGGCACGGTGGCGTTCACAATAAACCAATTGTAAGTAGTAAAGCTGAATGGTTGCTGCCTCTGGATCTGGAAATCAATGGCTATGGAATATTCAATGGAGTGTTTCCTGACTTGGATGAGGTTCGCGGAATGCATGTTTTCGCTTCAAGGGATAATGGCGAAACCTGGCAGCCGCGTGGCATGGCCGTACCACATGACAAATCAATTCACCACTATGCTGAACACATGATCACTGAACGTTCCGACGGCTCATTATGGATGTTGCTTCGAACCGATTGTGGACTGATGGAATCATTTTCTAATGATGACGGTAAAACCTGGAGTGAACCGCAATTCACCCAAAATATAAAACAACCGGTATCAAGATTTTTCGTTTGCCGTTTAGCCTCGGGGCGCATATTGATGGTAAAACACGGCAACACAATTGATTCTTTTGAACAGGAATCGGAGAACGATGCGATCTGGGCAATGGGCCGCAGTCGGTTAAAAGCATTTTTATCCGATGATGACGGAAAGACATGGCATGGAGGACTTATGCTGGACGAACGCGTGGGCGTATCGTATCCCGATGGATTTCAGGCTCCGGATGGAACTATTTATATCGTATATGACCGGAACCGCGCTACCGCCGGAGAAATCCTGCTGGCACGCTTTACTGAACAGGACATCCTTGACGGTAAATTGACAAGTACCGGCTCCAAGTTAAAACATTTAGTTTGTAAACCTCAAAAGAATAAAATTCAGTAACCTAAGGTGATAAAAATGGAAAGAATTATTAAAAGTGTATCTGGCGATCTTAAAATCAGCGAACCGGAAATGTATGTGGACAATGAAGCTCGCGGACGCAGCGGGCACATGAGCCACGCCATGACCGAATACCAGCCGGGCAAGGTTCTGGACTTTAATTCCAACTGTTCTTCAAAACGCTTGGGCGGTCATGCCGCTTACGGCTGGATTGAATACCGCCGTTCCCTTGACAGCGGCAGAACCTGGGGAGATGTCTACGAACTGCCGTATGCCAAACAGGCATTTCTGGATGGTAAATTCACGGTTTCAATAGAAAAAGCGGTAACCTGCCCCGATGGAACGGTCGTTATTTTCGGAGTTAGAAACGATCCGCTTACCGAGGTCTGCTGCGAACCGTGGGACACTCCGGTTTATCTCAGCAGTCCCGATGCCGGAGAAACCTGGACCGATGCGCAAGAACTGAGTCCGTTCAAAGGACGAGTCTACGATGCGGTTTGTCATGAAGGAGTGATTTATGCGTATGAGTTCTGCAACACGAACTTTCTCGGATCCCTGCCGGAAAACGTGTACCGTCTGTATAAAAGCGAAGATTCCTGCAAGACATTCACCGAAGTCAGTATCGTGGATATAGAAACCGAAGGACGCGGATATGGAGCAATACAATTCCGACCTGACGGCAGCCTGCTAGCCTATGCTTATAACAGCCAGGATGAGTGCCATATGGATACTTCCGTCAGTTATGATCTGGGGAAAACCTGGAAAAAACTCCCGGCCGGTTATGTTGCCAAAGGCATTCGCAACCCGCAGATTGCACTGCTGGAAGATACCTATATCCTGCATGGACGTGGTGCCGATTTCAAAGGATTTGTTTTTTATACCTCAAAAGACGGAGTTAACTGGGATGATGGCTATATGTTAGAATCAGAAAAATCGATGTGTTACTATTCCAACAACCTTGTGCTGGAAGGTGACAATGGCAAAAAACGACTGCTGGTTCAATATTCTGACGTCTATAAAGAGGCTTGTGTGAATGTCATGCATCTCTGGCTTGAATTTGCCGATTGATAAAAACCAATAATTTATCTGCTGTTAATTACGGCAGCAGATAAATTTTTTATTTGAATTAAAATAATTGTAAGACGTAAAAGGAACTGAATATGAAAATCAATAATCTGGAAAAATTTAAGGAAAAAGTCGCATCAGGACAAACCGCGTTGGGAACTGTTATCACCTCATATGACACCACTTTCAGCGAGCTGGCGGCAGATACCGGTTTTGACTTTATCTGGATCGATATGGAACATTCTCCTATGACCATTGTTGATGCGATGCATCATGTAATGGCAGTTCGGGGAACTGACTGCGCACCTTTTATCCGCGTTCCATGGAACGTCAACTATATATTAAAACCGGTTCTTGATCTAGCACCGGCCGGAGTTATTGTACCAATGATCAATTGCGCAAAAGACGCGGCGGCGGCTGTTCATGCCTGCAAATACCCCTCTCAGGATGGAGAACGCGGGTTTGCCTTGCGTCGAAACAGCGGTTACGGAAAAATGTCTTTGGATGAATATATGGAATATTCGCAGAAAGAACCGATGGTAATTGTTCAGATTGAACACCGGGAGGCGGTTCGCAATATTGATGAAATTTTAAGTGTACCGGGAATCGACAGTATCTGTATTGGTCCGTTTGATCTTTCCTCTTCCTATGGAAAAACCGCCCAGTTCGACGATCCGGAGATCCTGGATGCCATCGACGAAGTTCGCGAAAAGACCCTGAAAGCCGGAATCATGATCGGGGGGTTCTGCGCTACTCCGATGTGGAAGGACCGTTTCATGAACTGGAAAGCGTTAGCAGACGACACCGGAGCCGTTGCCCGGGAATTCCGCCGTTTGATAAGTGATGAAAACAATCACAATAAACAGCTATAAATACAGTGCGGCAAAGCCCCAACCAAAGAAATTAAGAATTGAGAATTAAAAAAAAGCGGGAGCAAAGTAGTGCCTGTTTTGATAAAACCGGCACACCGTGCATCAGCACGGCAGTTTATACATGAAAATTTAAAACGATTATACAGCCGCTGGTGCGGCGGGCGTTTTCATCGAAAATCGCCCCTACTTGGAACGATCTCCATTAGATTATAATCTACATCGACAAAATATTAATATTTCACACAAGTTACTTGATTACTTTGAATGAAGTGCGGTCATCCATTTTTTAAATGAATCGTAATTGCCTCTTTTAAAGCTTTCTGAGAACTTTTTTGCTCCGGCGGTTTTGGCTATTTTCAGTTGCTGTTCAAACAGTTCGTTCCATTTGATTCCCTGCAGTTGTTTCGGCTTGGAGGCCCACAGCGCCGGGCGTTCCAGAAGCGTCAGGTTGATGGACACAGCGGCGGCCTCAACGCGTTGAAGCAGTTCCGGATTTGTACGGACTTTTGCTTTCGCCGCTTCCATCAAAGACCAGGCTTCAAGTAGCTTCTGGTTGCTGAGCCAGAGGGCATTTCTATTGAAGCAACACAGTTTGTAACCGGGTTTGACGGCATTTCGCATCAAGGCAAAATATTGCAGTATCTCCGGAGTTGCGGCTCCATAGTAGTTCGTGATGAATTCGTTTATTAATATGTCGGAATCAAGGGATGGATTCCACATCAGTTTTGAAGTCAGCCATGCACGCAGGTCGGCAAAGTCGGCGATCGAGCCAGGGCCAACCGAACCCTGTTCAAATACGGCAGTGGCTCCATTTTTCGCGAAAAAGCGCAGATCGGAAGCGAGACTTTTCCAGTTTGGATTCGGCAAATAATACTTTGGGAAATTGGTCAGGTAATTCCAAATATAAAGTTCTTTTGCCAGCTTGCTCCAGTCTCGAACCTGAGAGGCAAATTTCGCGTTTCCCGAGGAATCCAGCGGAAGGGCAAAATTACATTCGTAGCTGCAGAGTCGTACAATCACATTGGGAAGCGGACGAATGGTTTTCGGCGTTTCTCTGGTATATTGATACGCCAGCGTTTCCACCCGGACGTCAGGAAATTCTTTCGCGACAGCTTTGGCTACCTCGTTAACCGCGTCAATCAGCAAATCAGTCTGGTTGCCATGCTCCTTAACGAATGCTTTACAGGCTTTACAGCGGCAGTATCTGTGATTGTCGTTCTGAGTAACCGAAACAATACGTGCTTTCGGATGCTTTCTTAACCAGGTAAGTACAGCAGCAGTCAGTTGCTTGCGAGCTTCGGGATTGGTGAGACAAAGCTGTCCGTTTGGAATACGTTTCCCTTTGTATTCAGCGTACCATTCCGGATGCGACGCAAAGAACTTGCTCGGTGGAACCAACCTTCCGGAAGTATGACACCAGCCCAGCAGTTCCAGATGTCCACCCCATGCTTCAGGTAGTCGGTTGAAATGGCCGTTATTACGCATTTTAACCGTGAAAGCCGAAGACTTACGAATCAAATCATAAAATGCTTCACGACTTTTAAATGGCGGCGCGTAACGGTAATCGATTTTCGGAAGTGTGAATTCTTTTCGAACAGGCCAGGATTCAACTTTCGCGGTCCAGAAGCGGACCCCATAGACCCGTTCCAACAGTTCGTACACGGCATACAGAGAACCGCGCGGACGGTCTCCCGTCAGAATTAAATTATCGCCAACTAGTTTAAGAATGATTTCATCCGGCTTAAGCGTTTTAAAATCGAGGTTTCCAAGCAGCCGCGCCGTTTCAGGCGACTGTCCGACACGGATTGCCGGGGCGGAAACGTCTCCTTTTACAATCGGAAAATCGATACTGAAAATCTTTTTCAGTCCCGCCTGAAGCTCCTTTGCCGCGGTCATTTCCGCGGGAATTGCGTCTTTTGAAACCTGGATTTTCAGCGTTTCCGCATGAACATTAAGGATAAGTAACAGAGTTGACCACAGAACGATAAACAATTTCATTGTTTTTTCTCACAGTTGTATGATTACTTGTAAAATTCTTAAACTTGATGAAACTTTATTAACATACAACCAAACATGAATTATTTCTAATATGTTTCACCATATTTACGTGAATCGTAATTAACGAATGTAAAGAGCCGTCACCACAAGTCTACATGATGGATTTGGGTGACGGCACAAAACCGGGAGAAAAACTTCCAGTGTCTATTCTGAACCCCAAAGACGAGGTTGCCAGTTCTCTCTTTCTAATTTGCAGATAACTCAATTACCTCGTTGGGCTGCAACTTAAGCTTGAATTTTCCGCCTCCGTTGATACGGGTAACCGGAATATTGACTTCGGCCTCGGAAGCATAATTTTTTCCTTTCAATGAGTCAACCGCAAAATCATTGTTGTATACTTCTATCTTAACTTCTCTTGCTTTTTTTCCCGGATTGTAGACTACGAGTTGTTTATCTCTGAGAACAAATGGTGCCTGCGTTCCGATAAATTTGATGATTGGTTTTCCGTTACGCTGGATTTCTCCCACGCCATCAGCGGCCACATTGTTTCCATTAACGATGGCAACAGAACCTCCGGATTTCCTACTCATTGCCTTGAAAAATACTTTTCCGCCGCCATAGGTTAAATTAAAATCGCGTACCGGGCCATTATTCGCAACCACACAGGCTTTGGGCCAGCGGGAATAACGGAAGTGATCCTTTTCGTTATAGTCCAGCAGAAGTGTCCCGGCAAATTGACCGATCAGTTGTTGACGCCTCATGAGATAAAGCCAGCGAGGTCTAAACTTTTTCCATAAACCCTGCGGATACTGCTGTACTGCCGCCATTAAGGGATTCAGGGCAAAAGAAGCGTGACAATTGTATTGTCCCTGTCCATCATACAGTCCAAGATAAAATCCGGTGTCGCCATAGACCAGTTGCCAGAGTGGCAAAAGCCGACGTCCCTGGGTCATACACCAACCAATACTCCCTCCAGATGGACAATCGATATATGGAATTGCGCTTTCCGAAGCGCCTTCGGTCTGGATATATGCGTGAGGAATTAGTTTGCGGATTCTTGCCCAGGCCTGATTCTTGGCTTTGGTCCAGTTGCATCTGACAAACTCGTTCGGGTTGTATCCGGCATTGGGATTTTCATCATGAGCAAATACATGCCCCATTACGTCAAAATAGATCGCATTCAAGTGCGAGTCTATCGCGATTTTTTTGGTATATCTCAACATTTCATCTATTACACATGGATAAGACACGACGTAATTACCAAATTTGTCATTATACTTATTATAATAGAATCTACCTTTCCAGCGAGCCATTTTTTTCTTATCGAACTGTTTTGCTGCTTCGCTCCATTCTCCGCCGTTGATATGAGGGGCAACCAGATACCCGCCGGCCGCGGCTTTTCGTCCAAATGTCAGGAAGTCTCCACCCATTTCCGGCGCAACCGGAAAGACATCCGGATATTTGCTGTCAAACGGTCCATACCAGCCGGTATACCAGAATAACGGGCTGATGCCGAATCGTTTTTTGAAACCGTCCATACATTCCAGGGCCTGCGCATAAGTTGTGCAGCATTTGCGGCCTCCGACTTCCTTGATCGGCGGCATCCCCCGCAGCCAGCTCCAGCCGTCACGAAGGTGATTTATGATAGGGCGTTGAGCCATTTTTTTTGTGATCGGCATAAACCAGGGCATTGTTTTTGCCCATTTACGATAAGTATGCGCCATCACATTCCAGTTGGCTTTGGGCCATAAATTAATTACAGTTTGGTATTTGCAACGATAAGTCCGATTCGGCAATAAATGGAAATCATGAGACCAGGAAAAATGTATTACGGATTTGTCCTGCTTGATTGACAAAGATTTCAAATTCGATTCCGGGTCTTCTGTATGAATCATCCAGCTGAAATACTGGTCTTGAAGCCCGAACCATTGGGAATGCAGGTGTCCCGGATAGATAATGCCGATTGGTTTGAGCCCGGAAAGTGGAACGGCAGCTCCTATCCATGCTGGAATAATGAACATCGCCTTATCCCGTTTCGGTTCATTCCAACCACAGGGTAATGTCAGGTGGGACATTATCTGTTTGTTAAAGTTTTTCAGTTCAAAACCCAAGGATAAAAGCTGTCCGCCGTTTTTTAACGATAAATTGACTGTCAGCCGGAATTTACCAGGATTATTACTATTTCCCCATGCCATTCTCCATGAGCCGGGTCCAATAGGGGTGATCACCGGAGCCGCAAGCTCCAGATTGGTAATTTTGGTTTTTGACGGAGAGTCAAATTTAACTTCAAAGAATTTTCCGTTGTCCCATTTTTTGATTATGACATTACCGGCATCTCTAACAGCCAAAGCTACGGGGCGATTTTTCTGCCAGACCAAACCGCCATTTTTGCCGCCAAGAAATTTACAATCCGGCAGTTGTTTTGCGATGGTGTCCGCCATTGATTTTTTGATGGGCAGAACCGTGACTGGCGGTTTTTTTACGATTAAAGATATATCATCAACGGCAATAAATCCCGAGGTTGCCTTGATGGTTATTGTGAGATATTTGTGGGTTCCTTTTCCTGATGTCGGATATTCCAGTTCCGCGATTGCTTCATTGAAAAATCTCTTGCTGGTCTTTATATCCGGACGAAATGCCCAGAGTTGGCCGGATGGAACCTTAAACGTTTTTTTCTCAATGACTTCTCCACGGGAGGTTGTATCGTCCGCAATGCCAAATTCCACAATAATGTGGTGTGAACCCGCCGAGGAATATTTAAAGTTCAACGAATAATTTTCACCGGGAACAACTTCTCTGCCTGTATTCTGCCATACGAAATTACGGATTTGAAGTACTTTTTTGCCATCTGGAGGATTTCCAAAAGAGGAAAGACCAGAGAGTACATGAACGTTTTTATCCGCTTTCCAGTCAGTTATTCCATTTTCAAATGAACCATTCTTCAGTAGATTCTGACCATAACCCTGTGTCATAGTAATTGCAGTTAATAATAGCGTCATTAGCATTGTTTTCATAAATAAATCCAATCTTCTTTATTATTTTGAAGTTTAAAGACTCGTGCGAAATGCATTTTCCCGGGTAGGGACGGTTCTCCGCAACCGTCAGTTATTTTGTGCTTGAGCACAAAATCCCGGGAGACGGCGCGCTACGGAGAGCGCGCCCTACCAAAATTCGCTCATTTCGCAAGACTCTTTTGAAGTTTATCGATACCACTGTCTGCGATATGTTGTATTTTTCCCTGTATCAGAAAGTGTCTCAGTCGTCCTTACCTGTTCAACATGACCATCGAAAAAGAGTATTCCAGAGGTTTTGTTGTAAATATGAGAATTTCGAATTTCTCCCCAGCCAAAATCATAACTGGCAATATTATAAACAAATGAATTCGGATTACTGTATTTCCAGTATTCATATAGCCCAATTGTTTTAGATGGCTGCGGCATTTTTCCCGGATCAGCCATACTTCTTGAAGATCTTGTTGTCGTGGTTGCACCATAATTATAAGCATAACTGCGAACTTGTCCTCTATAGTCTGGCCTTGCTATTTGAATATGAAAAGGGCAGGCAAAAAGATTTTTATCACTGTATGCGCTTTTAGGTGCCTTCAACATATCATAATTGTCCAGAGTATACGCCCAGGTACGACCAACTCCTCCAATAAGTGCGTGTATTGGTGTCCAGCGTCCATTCGAGATCAGCATGTATTGACTCATCCCTAAAGAAATCTGTCGTAAATTATTGGTACAGCCAATTTGTTTTGCCTTATTCCGGGCATTATTTAATGCCGGAAGCAGCATTGCGGCCAGAATAGCAATGATGGCGATAACAACGAGGAGCTCTATCAGTGTGAAACTTTTCTTTTTCGTAATCGAGTTCATGGTCTATTCTCCTTTTTTGAACCTGAATTTTTTATATTGATTCCACTTCAACTTTTTTTCTGTTTGCTTGTTTATTTTTAATATTTTTCTGAGTACTGCTGCGTACAATCAATTTGGGTTGGCAAAGATGGAATACCGCATTGTCGTCATAGCCGCCCGCGCGGCTCTCCAGAATCGCCAGAGCAGTACTAATATGTCCACGGAAATTCGGATCGATACAAGTGATTTGCGGCCTGAAAAGTTCAGCCAGTTCGGAGCTGCCGATACAGGCAACAGCCAGATTCTCCGGCACTTTTACGCCGTCATCCATAGCCATTCCGATCAATTGGGCGGCAACTTCGGCGTCCGGTGCAATTACCGCATCCGGAATGCCTTGTTTCTTCAGCTGTGCCCAGATTTTTTTTACATATTTTTGAGTCGGAGCCATTGCCGGCAGGGATAAATCGAAACAATAATCCCGACACCAGCTGAACGGCATCTCATTTTCCAGACATAAACTGCGCCATGCCGCCGCCCGCTGACTTTCCAGTCGGCTGCGCAGGTTCGCGCAAATCATGGCTATCCGGTCAATTCCCTGAGAGACGAGGTGTTCCATAATCAATCGTACGCTCTGAGGTTCATCACTGGTAATGCAGGTAATGCCCTCCGGGTCGCTGCGTTCACCAATCAGTACAACCCGGTTCATCACATGTTCCATGCAGGCGGTAAAGTTCTCCCAGTAAGGACGAAATCCGTAAATGACCGAATAGGTATCCGGATCACTGATTACGTCCCGGGCTTCGGAAATATCTCCGGCAATGCTGCAGATACGTACTTCCCAACCGGCACTTTCAAAGATTTCTTTGCCTTGTTCCTGGAAAATCCGTACCAGATCATGAATGATTGCCGGAGCAATTAGATTAACGATTTTTTTACCAGGTTTAACCGGCAGATTACGGTAAACCACAAAATTGCCTACGCCGTGACGGCATTCGATGTAACCCTCTTTTTCCAGCTGCTTTACGGCTTTATTTACGGTAACATAACTGGCTTTCAATTCGTCCGCCAGTTCCGCCATGGAAGGAAGACGTTCTCCATGGGAATATTGTTCGCCCGTAATGCGCTGCTGAAGGGCCTCTTTCAGTTCTATGGTTTTTACAGATGTTCTTCTTGACATAATTTTCAATTGTCCGCCGGGAACGTCCCGGTGCGTTTGTACCGCTCCAAACTTTAGTCGCTAAAGCTCCTTACGGAAGCGGAAATTAAATATATTTTTGGTTCATTCCCCACCCTTGGGGCGTTTTTAATATCTCGTATATTATTTGCTTATGTCATATATTTTATAATATATGACTTAATAAGTCAATAGATTAGCCGACTTTTTCTGAAAAAAAATTCTCAGTACCGCAAAGAAATGCTATATTATTGTCGTCATATTTTATAAAAGTGTGATATCAATATAAGGCGGTGGTCTATGAAAAAACTTATTTCGTTAGTACTTATTTTAGCGTCGATAAATCTCGTGGCGGCGGTAAAGCTGGTACTGCTGGGGGAAGCAAAGACCGTTGACCTTTTGACCGTAAAATTGTCCGATAGCAAAGATTTTGAGTTGCTCGAACGCAGTCAGATTGACCGCATACTAAAGGAGCACAAGCTCTCTCAATACGGTTTGACCCAAACTCAGATCAATAAATATTTTCCCCATGCGGACATTTTTGCAATCGTGAAAGCCGGACGGCTGCTGGTTTTTAATGCGAAAAACGGTTTTCGTCTGATGAACACAAACGCTTCTAATATTGAGGGATACGCCGAATTAATTCGTCAGAGTGTAAGAAAACTGAAATCAAAAAATCCGATATATCTTTCGATTGTATCGGTTCGTGATGTCGGCGTAGCGCAACGTTATAAATCGCAAATCAAACTTACCGTCATCGCATTAGAACAGGCTCTTATGCGGTATGACAACATTCAATTACTGGAACGGTCACATTTGGAGTTGGTTCACCATGAACGGGAACTGACCAATAAACTGTTTCCGTTAAAAGCGTCTGCCCGGCTTGTCACACTGGAGTTCGAGCCCGGCAGCGAAGCGCATATTATAAATCTTAAAGTTCTAATTAAGAACTTGAATAATAAATTAATTGGTCGCGTCGAATTCAACGATGTGTTCAAGGATATTCCGGATTCCATTCATAAATTAAGCAAACAAATTATTGAAAATCTTAACGCCAAGCAGCTTGATGATATCAGCCGCAAGAAAGAAGCAATGCGTTATTTTAAAGAATACATGCGATTGACCAGAAGCCAGGGAAGCGGACAGCGCGGAGAAATCGAAAAGTTTCGAAATGCAAAGGAATATCTTTTTTCCGCACTTGCTCTTAATCCCAATCATACACGGATTCGCTATGAAGAATTACGATATTATTCAAAAATGCTTCGCAAAATGCCCCTGGATAAACAATTGGAGGAAGCCGAAATCCAGTTCGAACGCGCAAAAAAATTCAGGCATAAATTCCCTAAATCAAAATATGTGGTGTTTGAGGTGGAAATGATCTTCGGAGTAATAATGTCCAATCGGTACTTTAAGGGATGGACAAAAGACCACCATAAAAAATACAATAAGCTATGCCGTGAACTCCGACCGCTAGCAATGGAAGAGATGAAAGAAGTCTATTACCCTTATGATTTGAGCAATGGAATCAATTCCTTAAAAGAATTAAGGCATCTCCATGATGTTGTTGTGCGAAATTGGCCATGTTTCTATGGGAATTCTACAGACTGGCTGAACCAGCGTCTTAAAGATTATATCGTTTTATACTATGAAGCGGAAAAGTATATAAAACAAAATCCGCAAGATAAAAATAAAGCGAACTACATTATACGAGAATGTGAGTTAACAAATATATTTTTTCCAAATCGTCCAGTTGATTTACAGTTACTGCGTCATCACCTTGAACAAACAAAAGAATTATGTAAATTTGTAAAGAACAGTAATCTTGATAGTGTCAAACCCAAAATTCTTCTACTAGATGCCATGCGTGAAGCTTTAAAGGACATCTCAAAAGAACATTTTATTCAGACGCTAGACCATTATTTAGAGAATGTTTACAAAATAAACCCTGAATTGCTTAATCCGAAAGATAATACAAAGTCACAAAATATTTTCGTTTATGCACATAATTACAATGACTTATACGGAAAATTTTTTAAATATCATCCAATTGTTGCTGACAGGTTAAAAGTTTATCTGAAAAAGAATAATCTTTTTTCTGAGTTTAATGAGCTAGAACAATTAGCTATAACGATGAAATCCGAGCAAAAATCTCATGATGTCTTCAAATTGGTTCTTACCAAAGTTGATTCCATGAAAAAATTTAATCTGGAACGGCTGAGGAATCATTACTTTGTGCGGGCATTAGATTATGAAAGAATTATAGAATATGTTTTCCGCAATGATTCCAAAAAACTTCCGGTTCCTCTTATAAATGAAAATTTCTTCAATAAAGTTAATTCTGATTTTATTATTGATTCCATGCCGTATTATGAGCTCAGAAAAAGATGGAAATACTCGAAAGAATATATACCTCCATTTAAGTTATTCGGAGCACAAAATAATGGCGATGAAGTAGTTTTATTTTTCAGGGATAAAACAATATTGATTTATAACTCCAATGGACAATTCAGTAAAATTCCTCCGCCTTCAAAAACATTGAAAGATTGTTATGGCGAGAGGCTTTGGAAGTTACCCATTGCATTGTCCAATCGATACCTGGCATTTACTGATTCCAAAAATAATCTTCATGTTTACAACCGGAAGACCAGACAATGGAGTTTCCGGAATGATTTTTTTCATGTTCCGGTTCGAAGCCTGTTAATTCATAAGGATAAAATATATGTTCTGGCCGGCGACGAAGAGTGGGGATGTTCGAATATAAGCAATTACATGTTTTCATGTGATCTGGATGGGACAAACAAGAAAATCATTTTCAGTTCCGAACGCAGTGAAAAACAAAATGAACTGGATAAACTTCGGGGCGGTCTTTCCGGCTTAACCGCAATTGGGGATCATAAACTTATGTTCCTTCTGACTTATACCAATCACTATACTTATGTTTGGGAATATGATCTGAAAAATGACGGTTTCAAAAAGGTCTTTAAAGCTCCGGGTTCAGGGACAGATACCGATTTGCTATGGAAAGGGCGTGACAAAAACATATATTTAGTTACCTATGGTTGGTCCGAGCGGCTTTACCGGTTCAGACCCGATAAATACAAACCGGAATGGATATTTGCCCAATCCGGCGGAAAGCGGAAATTTGACCCGAAAGATTCCAACCCGGTTTTATTGCATGGAATTTCCACGCTGGCTCCCCCCTGGAGATTAAATAACGGGATTTTATGGTGTGGGGGAGGACATTCCGGAATTTTAGTTCTAAATAAGATCAAAGAAAATCCTCCGCTTTTGCTATTACCCACCACCAGATATGTCTTTGAACTTGGCGGCGGCAAAATGCTATTTCTGGGAGATTATCGATTTTTTGTCGTGCAGAAAAAACAGAAAGGGACGGCAAAATGAGGAAATTATTATTTTTCATATTAATCGCGGCAACGTTTCCTGTTTACTGTGCCACATCAGAGCAAAAGCAGGAAGCCGAACGCTATTTTAATGAGTACAAGGCAAAACGCCACGTTAAAGAATACGATACCGCCCGGAAAAAGTTGGAGGCGGCAATCGCGCTGGCCCCGGATGAACCACGCTATCTCTATGAACTGGCAAGTTATACCGGCAGTGTGGCATTTCCGTTCGATCCGTATGTAGTCGGCGGACGTTATTCCCCAAAAAGTTTTATGGCGCTGTTTGAGAAGTTCAAAGAGTCCAACAAAATCTACGACAAGTTCGTTAAAAAGTTCCATACTTACAACAAGTGCCTTTACTACCCCAGTACAGTACTTGAGGGCCTTACCAATTTTTACCGGAATCTGAACAAACCACTCAGTACGGAACAGCAGAAACAGGTTGATGAAGAGATGAAGGCATATCGCGCAAAGGTATTCCCCGAACTACAGAAGTTCTACTGGAAATACAATCCTGATGTCGGCATAAATTCTCTTAAGGAATACAGTTTTGGTAGTTCGTTTCTAGGTCGGCGTTGTCGTTTTCGATTTTACCTGAATTATTATGCTTCCATGCCATACTCTTACGAGATCACCATAAAGTTTTTGCAGCATGGCCTGGATTTCTTTAAAAAGCATCCCGAACTGAAAAAGAAGGCCAGCACCCGGTTTGAATACGCCTTTGGAATCCCCATGTACAACTATCCGGGAAGAGCGGCTGAAAAATGGAAGGAACTGCTTGTGAAAGACACAAAGTTGATCCCTATGGCGCAGTCACATCCCAGTTTGCAAATCCGTCGATATGGCGACGCTCTGGCAATTTATCAGGCTTTTTATCGCAATAAAGGTGAACTCCAGCTGCGTGGAATGATTGCGCTGTTCAAGAAGAAATATCCCGATAAGCAGCAAATGATTTCAAGTCTGGCTGAACACTTCAAGATAAAAAGTCCGGAGGCGGAAAAGGCCAAACCAAAACCTTGCCCAGCCGGAAAGTTTCGGGCCGAATGGCTCGCGGGGTTGAATATCGCCAAACAAACAAAAGGCATCAACAATAGCTATCTAATCAATTTTGTCGCGACAGATGGATACAAAGACCACATCTATCTGCTGGCGGTCGATAGTCGGCAATCCGCAAAGATTTATAACAAACCTATAGATATTGCGTTAAAAATATATGACTACGATATGAAAGCCGACCGACTGGAAAAAATCTGGGAACTGGGTAAATTCAAAGTAAAATCGCAGTATACCAGAAACTGGATATTTCATGCGACAAAGGACTATCTTCTTATTGGCCGGAACGATCAGGTTTTTTTAGTAAATAAAAACGGAACCCGAACTTACCGGATCAAGGACCTGCCGGTGGGCTCCATACGCGACGTTACTATGTATAAAAACAGAATTTACGCGTTTCTGGGCCGGGTCAACCCCGAAGGAACTGTCTACGCTCTTGAAACCATGCTGATGTCCTGCGATCTAAACGGGAAAGACAGAAAGATTCACTTGTCTACCATGCGCAGCGACAAGCAGAACATTCTAGACAAGCAGAAACCGTTCATTGTTTCGACTCTGTTTGCCGACCCGGAACACAACCGGCTTCTGTTTGTCGCGGAAAGTCCGGTTGGCGGCCTGTGGGAATATCATCCAAGTACAGGCAAGTTCAATCAACTGCAAAAAGTTGGTAAGTATGACTGTGTTCGTTCATGGGGAAGAAAAGCTGGAGATAAACTTTATTATTGTTTTGACGCCGCTCGGCGAAAATATTATGTGTACGATCTGAATACAAATAAATTAGCCTACCTGTTCTTTGACGAAAAGGATAAATACGTGAAACGAGGAAAGCAAAAACCGGAATATCAGAAATTTCTAAACGTCGGTTCCTGGTTTTTTCCGACTCAAACAGATATATGGTTTGCACAGCATTGGGGCCGGATCCAATGCATCAGCCGCGACAAATCCATGAATTTATCCAGCATTCTGTTGAGAAACATAAAAAACTATGAAATCCTGATTCCGAGTATCAATTCGAATATGCACCAATATCCGCTGGTCGATGAAAGATGTATTCCTTTTCCGTTATATCAGCACCCTGACGGAAAAACGATGATCGTAGTGACCAATCACCACATTTTAGCACTAAAGAGAGAATGCGAAAAATGAACTATTGCGTAATAGAGATGCAGGGCTGATGTCTTGCTGCTAGCGGACGCTGTCGCGTTTGATGAGCTGGTAAGGCAGTACGTTTTTTGCGGGAAATGACTTGCCTTTCAATACCGCGTGGAAAATATCAACCGCTTTTTTCGCAATGCCGATATAATCCGGGACCAGTGCCGTTTGAGGCGGAATACTATGGGAGGAGTATGACGAGAATTCCGTCGCGATCAATGAGATATCATCCGGGATCTGTTTCCCGAAAAGATTCAGCGCGTAAGCTGTAAGCAGTCCGCCGGAGCCTCCCGGACAAAGAATCGCATCGATATTCTGCTGTAACAGCTTGCCGACGACCTCGACGCAACTGTCTTCTGAGGCATATGACAACAAGTTGTTGTCATGCGGATAACCATATTTTTTCAGTGCGTTCAATGCTGCCTGATAACGCAGTTCGGTATTTCCTATACCCGGAGTACCAAAGACAACACATCCGACTTTCTTGAAATCCCTTTCCTGAAAATGCTCTACCGCGAGTTCCATTGCCTGCATTTCATCGGAGGATACCTGCCAGATTCCCGGAACCGGACGCGGCATGTCGCGATCCAGCACTACCAGCGGCTGGGCATACTGTTCGGGCCAGTCCAGCAATTCATCTGGGTCAATACCAATTGCCACCGCGCCGTAAAACTGGATGATATCCAGGCGTTCGCGATTATTCCAAGGTAAAATCTCAATGTGGAAATTCTGTTCAGACAGCTCCCTCGAAACCGACATCACCAGAATTTCTACACAATAGTGCGCCGGATAACTGGGTTCATCGGGAGTCAGGATAACGATATTACGGTGTTTGGACGGCAGGCGCGGATGGTAGTTATGCTTTTCGGCGATTTCCATAACCCGCTGCCGGACCTCTTCGCTGATTTTGGGATGGTGATTGAACACCCGCGAGACCGTGGAAGTAGATACGCCTGCCAGTGCGGCTATTTCCTGCATCGTCATTTGTTGTGTCTCTTCCGTAAACAATTCGGCGTTGGTTAAACTGTTTATAAGAATACACTAAATTTAATTTGTTTTCAAACTGGCTGAAGATTTATTTCTTGAATCAGATCAAATGTATTTGAAAAAAGAAGAAAAAAGCCGCGAAGCGGTAATATGTCATGGGCTCTGCCCTCGAAGAGCGAAGCCATTTGGAGGTTCAGAGCACAGCGCGAAGACTAAGCTATAGATAGATTATGAGTTTTATAACACTAAAAATCGGCGTGATGTGCTGTTTATAACACACCACGCCGGAAATATTATTTATTTACCAGAAGTCTGTTCCGCAACATTTTCCCTTTCGCATGGCTTCGCTCGCTCTGAGAAAATGTTGCTGACGTACCAAACTCTACCGATTATCTATTTAGATAAAGACATTTCGGCTTTGCCGACCAACGACTCGCCGTTGGATCGCGCCCGGACAGTGTCCGGTGACGATTACCGCTTCGCGGCTTTTTCTTTTTACTTAAAACTTAAAACCACTTTACCGATGTTTTCACAGCGGCGCAGAACTGCTTGTGCTTCATTCGCCTGCTGAATAGGGAATGTAGCATGGATATTCGAAATCAATTCGCGAGAGGAGAATTTCGGCCATAGTTTTGTCTGCAATGCTTTCAGGATATTGCTCTTTTCTTCGGACGTACGGCTGCGCAGGGTACTGCCGATCAGTCGGATACGTTTACGCCAGACCGTTTCGAGGTTAATCATGGTTTCACTGCCGCCCATAGTGGCGATCATGATCCAGCGTCCGCCGAATACCATGTTTTTGAAGCAATCGCCCATCAGCTTGCCGCCGATACAGTCCAGCGCCACGGTCGGTGGATGCGCCTCAATTACCGGACGAACGTCTTCTTCGCGATAGTCCAATACATAGTCGGCACCCAGCTTTTTAACAAATTCCGCTTTTTCCGGCGCGTCAATCGTGGTAATGACCTCAGCGCCCATCAACTTGGCGTATTGAATTGCCGCCAGACCTACGCCACTGGCTCCCGCCTGCATATAGAAAACATCGCCGGGATTCATGCCGCCGGCTTCCAGTTGAAGATTGAGGTAAACCGTACTCCATACTTCCGGCAGTGAGGCCGCTTCGACCATCGACAGTCCTTCCGGGATCGGGATAACCATTCCGGCAGGGGCGGTAACCAGTTCGGAATAGCCGCCGCCGCCAAGCAGGGCGCAAACTTTGTCGCCGGGTTTGACATCGGCATCGGCAGGCGCTTCCAGAACCACGCCGGAAGCTTCAAGACCGCACCATTGCGGCCAGCCTTCCGGCGAAGCGTAACAGCCGTCTACCTGCATCAGGTCGGCACGATTGATCGCTGCCGCATGAACCTCGATCAGTACTTCATCGGCCTTGCGTACGGGGTCCGGCACATCAGTCCAGACCAGTTGTTTATTGTCATCAATCAGCATTGCTTTCATAAGTGTTCTCCTGTTGTTAGATTATACTGTTATCGTATTTCCAGTATAACAAATCCGAGGAGGTATTTCAATATGGGCGAGCAGGAGAGTGATGCAAAGAATAATGAAACCAAGGATTTGTTGCATTACTTTTTGCACAGTTCGTACGACGGACGGCGGTTGTACTGCTTCAAGCTCCAGTCGCGAATGCTCCTTGCGGAAGCAGAGGAAACATAAAAAAAGGCTGCCTCACAGAAAATCCGCAAGGCAGCCGGGAGAAAGTCTTACTAAAATTCCACCTTGATAAGCATCGGTTTCAGAGAGTTGATCTTGGTTCCTTTTGAGACATCTTTACCGGAAATCAAATCTACCGCTTTCACTGACTGCGGAAAACTGATTTTACCGGATTTTTTGGTGTAATTAACCACATTGATTAAATAGCCATATGGGGTATCTGCGGCTCTCCAGAGCAGTCCATAAGTATCAGGTTTACCATTAAACAGAACTGATACTTTCGGCTTGCATACAGCATAAACCTGCTTCTTCAATGCCTCAACATAGTTGCGGCCAATCAGATTATCCGGCAAATTCATGTTTTTGATTTGCATGCCGAGAGGTTTGCCGAAACGGTCATACTTAAATGATTCGCCGATGGTAATTACTTTACCGCCGTTTTGAACGAATTCAGTGAGCTTTTTCAACGCCGCTTTTCTGATATATTTTACTGATGGGGCAAAGATCATCCTCGTTTGCTTAAAGTCACCGGCTTCGAGCTGTTTTTCACTGATGAACCCAAGTTTGTTTCCGCAAAAACTCAGGCTTTCATACAGGTTATGTATATCAAGACAATATTTATCTGTGTCCTGAATATACGAAGTCGGTGAGTAAATGATTTTTACTTCCGGCTCCACATCACAGAATGCGATAATCTCTTTCGCCAGACGGTTACCGTCCAGCGTGGCGTCACTCTGGGCAATCACATCGATCGGACGTCTGAAAATATTCCCCCGGAGCGCATCAATTTTATTGTACAAGTTGTAATCCACATCGTGCCATACCCATGTAACAATTGTTCCAACCCCAAACATAAACTGCTGGAATGTGGCAGTGTAAAGATGCTCGTACGGAATATACTGGTTTTCACCATCCTTAATGACATGATTTTCCGTATTGACTGCCATTGTCTTTTTCATGGAACGCTGTAAGTCGTGATAAATCGCGATCATTTTCCAATTTGATGCCCAGCGGCCTTGTCCGTAGAGACAGTAATTGTCGTTACCGTTCATATCGCTTAATGCGGCAAACAGCTCGGGATCGGCGGCAGACTCAAGGGCGGCTCCACAAAGGGAGTCAAACACCATGATTTTTGCGTGCAGTGACACTTCCGGCCACATCTCACGAATGATCCCGGCCATCCAGGCATGCCATCCGGCAAATGTTTCGCGTTTGAATATGCTGAATTCATACTTTACCGCCGGATTGTCGTAGCCTGCTTTCAATATTGCTGCATAATCTTTAAAATTATTATGCGAAATACGGTTGAATTCAGCAATATTTGGATATTTCTTTTTCAGCCATGCGGTAAAAAGTTTTTGTGTATATTGGTGCTTGAGAGTTGCCCCCTTATAGGCTGGTTCATTACTAAGACAGATACTGTGAACCGCATCATGATATGGACTGTTTTTGATTAGAGGAATCACTTTTCGGAGGAACTGTTCAACTACTTTTCTGGCAACAGGATGATTAACGTCAAACTTAAACATGCCGGAATTCTGTTTCATCTCCGGGAACATTTTCATAATTGCTTTGGGAAAGTAGTGTGTGCCCAGCAGAACACAGAGTTTCACATTGTGTTTCCAGGCATTTTCAAGCGGTTTGAGAATGTTGTTTTCCAGCTTTGCCGTATCGAACTTTATACCATTGCCCTCTTTATCAAAACCTTTCATGACATGGTATATGCCGACTTCACGCTGAATAACATTTGCTCCAATTTTCTGAAATAAAGGAATATCCTTCTGCGCGGTATCGAAATGTCCATATCCGGCAAAAAAAATCGGGCGATATTCTTTGTTTCCGTTTTGATTGATGGCTTCGGAATACATCCAACCGTTTTTCAGAGTGGATTTGGATGTTACATAAGACCAGGTCGCTTCTTTTTTTCCGGACTTGACCGCTTCCTGAAATCTGTTTTGCAGTAAGGCGATGCCTTCTGTTATTTCACGACACGTCTTTTCCGCTCTTGAGGCATAGAATTCTGTAGTCTTTTTATCTTTGCATTTTTTCATATCGCTTTTTACCAGTGCAGCCTGATATTTTAACTCTGCAAGCGGCGCGGTAAGATAAAGCGAAGTAATTTCAGGATGCTTTGCAATCTCTTTTGAAAGAGCATCCAGCTTTTGCGAAGACTTATTAATGGATACGGCTACAGATTTAACAATATCTGCCTTGCGTCCTTTCATTGCGCAGGAAAAACTTTTTCCTACAGAAAATTTCAATGAAAAAGGACCGTTGGCAACGTTTTTAAGGGAATAACCATAGTCAATCGCCGCAACCTGATCTTTTTTCAATGGATAAATACCATCGATCTTGAAGTTATGTTTTTTCCCCGCAGAATCAGTAAGTTCCCCATCGATTGTCCATGGTCCTTTCGCCTCATATCCATGTGCCAGCAGTTTTCCGTCAAGATTTGTTTTAAAACGGTCAGCAGAACCCACAATTTCAATTATGGGTTTGCCAGTATCAAACAGCATTAAAGTATTTTCTTCTCCTGACTTTTCGGTATGGATTCCGGGAGCCAGAAATGCGACCTCGCGCACTCCCTCTTTATCGCATTCATTGATAATGGCGTTTACGCTAAAGTTATGTTTGTTATTAAAGTCTATTGCCGGAAGCATTTTCCAATTTAACCGTGCCGCGATCCAATATCCTCGGGAAGTTGTACCGCCATAGACTTCGGCTTCGTCTGTATTGAGCGAACGGCCGTTCATCCAGTTCCAGGACTGAATTTTTCCATCGGCTTCGGGGGCAAACCCCAGTTCAATATCATCAGGGTGTTCTCCTTTGGCCAGTGTTCCTTTCTGGTCGATTCTGAACTGGATGCAGTCACCCATCCACATATTACTGCCTTTGAAGCTCTTGATTTTATCATCGGTAACATCCGCCAGAAAAATCAAACCCTTATCATCCCACGCCCAAGCCATCTTACAACTCAAATCAAGTTTGGAAACATATTTTCCTTTATAAAACTTTTTGTTCAAGGGCAGTTCAAAAGTTAGCAATTCAGAAGGGATTGTTTTCAGATCTTTCAGCTTTGAATTGAATTTTTTCATCACATAGAGATGATTCTTCTGAAAATCTTTTTGCGAAACGGCATCAACTTCAGTTAGTGAAACATCATCAATATACGCTTCTTCAACAATACTGTTCGAGTTGATTCTGACCATAAAGTTGCCGTTTTTTCCACAGTCTGCATGATCAGCAGTAAACTGAGTGGAAAATTTGGTCCATTCTTTTTCTATCGGTTCAATAACTTTTACCAGCTTCCAACGATTGCCGAGGATAAATATCAACTCATTAACATTCTTACCTTTTACATAACAACTCAGCTCATACCTTCTACCCGGAATCAGCCTGGGGTTTTGAATCAGTGATCCATACACCTGGGCTTTATGAATTGATTTATTAACGATTTTAAGGGATTTTTTCCCGGAATGAGCCGTGGAAGTGGTAATTGCCATAGTACATTCGGCCCCGCCGTGTGTACCGAAAAACCATTCATTAGGTCTTTTTCCCGGATTGCCGTTTTCAAACGAACCGTTTTTTATATTTTCAGCGCTTACACCAATAGAAAGTGCAATAGCTGAAACTATAAATGTAATTTGTTTTTCGAAAAAATGCATAAGTATCCTGTTTTCAAATGTTAGTTGGGATTAATGATTTTGATATACAGCGGAAAATATTTTTAATACGGCCAGATTGACGCAGTAGGAATATGATCCTCAGTCAGCTCGCCGTCACCACATGCTTGGACGTGACCGTCAAGATACAAGCAATTTGCCCTTTTATTATGAACCTTATATACACGCTTATTATTAGTACTTGTGTTAGTAACTTCAAACATATAATATGATTTACCTTGATCTGTCTTACTGGTATCTGCAAGAATAATGTTCCAGTTGCGGTCGTCTCCACTGGCTAATTTTTTACTGCCAAGTTTGGCGCGAGTCATGGGCCACCAAGTTTGATAACGCCACCCGTAAGTTTGCAGCAACAGGCTTTCTTTTGAATCATAAAGACCATGTGTTGCAGATTTAGGACATATGAAAATACTGCTTTTTCCAGCCACCGGAGTCGGGGCATAATCAAGTTTGTAAAGGGATTGATACCAATTGCCATATCCAAGATTATAACCCGCATTGGGGGTCCAGCCCTCAAAATCATTAGCATAAGATGTCAGGCTTAATCCTACCTGTTTTTGTCTGTTTACACAAGCAATGCCTTTGGCGGTTTCTCTGGCCTTATTTAGCGCCGGCAACAGCATTGCCGCCAAAATTGCGATGATTGCTATTACAACCAAGAGTTCTATGAGTGTGAACTGTTTTTGTTTCATTTCTTTTCTCCCTGTTATTATTATTTACAATCAAATACTTTTTACTGTTTTACCTTCGACAAAAGCACAATCTATAAATATTCTTTGTGCCGGCATATCCTGATGAGCAATTCGTTCTTTTAGAGCCGCAACTGCCGTAAGACCTATTTGCTCGGAAGGATTTCTCATTGAAGTCAATTGTGGGAATCCTTCAGGAGGCGGCATTGAGTTAAAACCAACCAGAGAAATATCTTCAGGAATTCTAATTTCAGCTCTCCGAAACTTCTTAATTAGGTCATAACCCTGTTCTTCACTGCCACAGACGATAGCAGAAATTGCTTTATTCTTTATATCCTTGATTAAGCGTTCTTCGGTTTCTTTTTCATCAATGTTGTATATATGTTCCGGCAGATATTCAAGATTGTTTTCCAGCAGTCCGGATATAAACCCGCTTAACCGGGTACGGTGAGTGTAATACAGGTGAACATCTCTTCCAACGAAAGCAATTCGCTGATGTCCTCGATCTTGTAAATGCCTTAGTAAAGTTCCCACTCCATTGATATTGTTTTCACTGACGACATCAATATACGGCAGCCGGTAATCATATGAAATCGACACGCAAGGAAATGATTCTGAAAATTTCTTAACAACTTCGTCCGGATAATAATGAATCAGGATAACTCCTTCCGCGGTCCCGGATGTTAATGCCTTGGGAAGAAATTCAGGATCAGCGGCATGGCCTCTGTTTTCGAACGAAACATAATGGACAATCATTGAAGTATGCTGACGAAATGCGGCTTCGCTGATCCCGGTCATATAGCCTGCCGGAGAAAAATGATTCATCGAATATGGAACCGTATCTGTTTGGATTAGTACACAGAACGGATTCATCTGACCGATTCCCTGGTTTTGCAGGGTGGGCATCTCATAGCCCAGCTGTCTGGCAGTTTCCCTGACCAGCGCCCGGGTTTTAGGGTTGATCGCCTGATCGTTCTTTAACGAACGGGAAATCGTCGCTACCGAAAGATTTAATGTTGATGCAATTTGTCTTTGATTTATAGCCATCTTACTTTTTTAATTAAATTGTTAATTAAACAGATTTAAAATGTTTAGTTAACATTATAAATCTGTTTTTTGAATAATGCAATACCTCATTGCCTAAAAAGAATAAATTATGCAGAAAATAATTCATTATTTATAATTTAAACATGTTTAAATTGAAAAAAAAGGCTGCCTCGCAGAAAATCCGCAAGGCAGCCTGAGCGTATTAAAATTTGTGTTTTGGTCTGAACTATTTCATCGGGGTGATTCTGATGTCATCGATCATGAAGTTTTTTGACAAGCAATTGTTCCTGATGATTAAGTTAAGGTGTCCGGTTTTGGGTACTCCTATTGATAGATTAACCGTTTGCCATTGATTTGACGGTTTCCATTTTGCATACCGAAAATCCTTGTTCCCAAGTGCATCCGAACAAACTCCTATTGTCGTGCCTCCTTTGTTCTGGCCTTTTACCCGAAATTGGAGGTTGTATCTCTTTCCGGGAGTCAGGGTTTCCAGCGGGATCGACAGGGCTGAAAAGTGATATGCCTTGTTTCCAATGGAATTATTCAGCAACAGGACTTTATTACCTGTTTTTCCTTTTTCCGGGGCAACCAGCGTTGCTTTATTTGGAAGCCGTGACAGAATATGCTTCCAGCCTAATGGCGTTTTTCCTGTCGCGTCTTCTTCAAAATCATACAGAAATACATCATTGGAATTGGTTTTTGATAGCTTGGGCAGTTCATCGGCATTCAGCATTTTTACCCAGGCAAAGGTTTTAACCGATTTGCCATGAATAATACTGCCGTTAAAGCGTTCCATAAAATGCCGTGAGCCGATTACATCATCATCGTTAATCGCAATGCCATACAGGAAACGTTGCTTTTCAACAGATTTCCGGATGCTTTCCTTAAATTCGGACCACGGAATTGCAATCTCGTAACAGCACAGCAGTTTGTCATAAACAATCGCGGCTTTACCTCCTTTCAAGAAATTCTTCGTTTTACTGTTCCAGACCTGTGGTCCTTTCGGGGTTAGTGCAAGGGTAAATTCCTGCCAGGGCCCTTTACGGTTTCCCGCAAAAATCAATTGTATACTGTCCTGCTTCCAGGTAGAATCGCCTTCCAGCAACTGATTGAACGTCTGGTCTTTCACCGCTGCTGCGAAATACAGATAATCATTATCCCACATCAGGAAGGAATCTGCGCTGCAATCTTCCGGCGACCACGCACCGCCGTAGGAGCCGAACGCGTATTCTGCCTGGTCGATTTTGAGCGGCAGAGCATTCTTCCATTCGCTTAAATCAGCATCAATTTTAACATTTTCTGCTGGGGTTGCGGTTGTATAGTCCAGCTTGGCCGGAACTGAGAATTTACGGTTGTCGCTGAGAATAATTTCAGCGATTAGCTTCCAGTCCGGATGCATAAATGCAGGAAGTTCGTTAAGTTTTACTTTGAATACTGTTTTAGACAGCGGCTTAAGCTTATTGAACGCAAACTGTGCCAGCGGCTTGCCTCCACGAGATGCCGGACGCAGTCGGACAATTCCGCTAATCGCTTTGTTTTCCTGATTGCTGACCAATATTTTTACAGGTACTTTCGAAGGATCGGCATAAACGGTATTCAGTTCAACATTCACAGCAGGAACCATTTTAATATCATCGATAATGGAGATATTCGCCGGTTTATCTTTTATAGACGTAACGAGCTTGATCTTAAGTTGATCCGCTTTTGTATCACTTCGGGCGATAATGGTAAAATCAACAAATTGCACGGAAACCGGATCAAGTTCAACCTCTGCCGAAGCTGGTTTGCATTTCCAGCCTTTGGGGAGAACAGGTGTGATCTTTACTTTGTGGCTATTTTTTGAATAGGAAGTGACTCGAACTTTTGCCGAGGTTGGTGAGTTTGGAACAATACTGAGTTTTTCGACGAGTTTCTTTCCTGTTTTGGAATACAGCATGCTGAATACCGCATATTGGAATGGTATTTCACGGTTTATCAGTGATTCCGCAACTTCTGTTACAATTCCGGCTTGCTCAAGGCAGGCCGCGACAAACTTATCCTGTCCGGCAGAAGCAGCAAGTTCTCTGTCGTCATTGATCCGTTCCAATTTATGTAGCAGATAGCGCACGCCTGAAACATCTAGATCGTTTTCATTCAATTGAACTATACGACTCATAATTGCTTGCTTTTGCTCTTTAAGCTTTTCTGCAGCAAAAGATGTTTTTCCGTTCCATGTTTGCGGCAGTCGAGAAGCGGTTAAATACCAGTCCAGAACTCTGCCAACTAACGCTTTTTCACGACCACTAACTTTGGTGTTTTGCTTTGTCCAGGCGATAATAGCCCGTTTGAGCCTTGTCACGTCCGTTGGAGAAGCTGAACCCAAAGAATTCCAGAAAGAAGACGGATTGGTTTTCAGGCAGTTTTTAAAAAATTTCTTTTTCTTTTCACACTCAGCGGCAATTACTTTCTTCAGGGTTGCGCCATCAACTCCGGTGATGTAAAGCGGCTCATAAGATATCTTGGCTTTTTTATAATCAATCGGATTGCCGAACATATCATGACATTTTTTGCCTTTGATATTCAGCGGATACGACTTACTGCCCGGAGTCCAGACCACGGCATAAGAGGTGTCGCCTTTCTGGTAAACAGAGGTCCAGATGTCTTTGTCTACCAGCATTCCGGCAAAACGATGTCCCTGACGGAAATTACTGTAGGCGTTGATCGGCGGTCCCGCTGGAAAATCAACGATTCCGTAATCGCGCTTGAACGTGTAGATTCCATCAAGCTGATATCCTGCTGCATCACAAAGTAGTACTTCCCGAAGGTATAGAGTTGCACGGTCATGTTCATTTTTCGCATTGCTTTTTCCTTTGCCGTTGGGCCAGCCGAATTCAGTTGTCCAAAGCTCCTTCATTCCGCCATAGGCGTCTACCAGTTCATTGAGGGCTTCTAGCTTGTTGAGCACTCGACTTTTTTCCGCACTGACTGACTGCGAAGCCGTTGAATTATTGGTGTAAGGGTGAACACACAGCGCATCAAAATAGTTGAACATATTGCGGTTGGCCTGAAATTTCAGCCAGCTGTAGTCGACTGAAGCCGTTCCGCTGTTGGAAATAATCGCGAATGGCTGCTCGGAACGGATTCCGGCGGCGCCGTTCCGCCCCATTTCCGTATACATGAATTTACTGTGGCCATTGTCTTCATTGCCCAGCTCGAAATATTGTGTCAGTCCTTTCAGCGCAGCCGCTTCCTGTTTCATCATCATGCCGTAGCCGCGACAAAATTCCGGCAAGTTATCTTCAACGTAAAATTTTGGTTTGCAATAGCGTGCCTGAAGAATAACAGAACGAGTCTTGCTCCGATCTCGTTTCTCGACCGCTTTAACAATCAAATCTGTATTATATTGCCCCTTCTCTCTTTCCATACTTCCCCAGTTGGGACTCTCAAGCCGGTCCCAGCGCGCACCAAATTGGCTGGCAAGCTCTGCTGACATAAAGCCCCAAACGCCACCCATGGGCGACCATCGCTGCTCGTATTTCAAAATATCTTTTGGCGCAGTACTGCAGTCGCCCATAAATAGCTGAAGTAACGTTCTTAACGAATCAACTTCTTTACCATTGTAATTCAATTTGATATCCACAAAATAAGGACCATAGGGCAGGGTTGGCGTTACGGATTGGCGTGCGTGGGGATCATTGCCACTGCCGAAAGTTAATTTTTTCTGCCATACTTTTTTTCCTGAATAACGGTTCGTAATGGTTAAATTGGCCGTGGTATTGCTCAGCGTCTTTTTCGCATAGTTGTCAACATAAGTATCAATCTTTACTTTGTTATTCTTCCAGATGTATCCGGTTCCTTTCACCCGCAGAACATAAGGATTTCCCTGATTAAGGTCTGAAACCAGGATGGATTTACCAAACCGGATTTCTCCAACCAGACATGAATCTGATTTATCAATACCGATTCCAAGTATTTTTAACGGCAAATCGATTTTTCCGTTTTGATCTCCGCCTCTCCATGCCGGATGCTTCGGAACTGTAAATTCGACTTTTTTCCATCCATCCCAGTCAATTCTTTTCCGCGACAGGTATACTTCTCCGGACTTATCCAGGAACCAGGCGGACAGGACAAGTCCCTTCATTTGCTTTTTTGCCCAGATATCCCAAATGATCTTCTTCGGCATGCCTGAAAGTTTTCTTCTGAAATCGTAGCGAATAAAGCAATTAGTTTTAGCTGTACAATTTGTGAAATTAAAAAATCCCGCAAGTGCCTCCTGTTCCTGAATCGGATTGACAAATCCGCCGATTCCTCCTTGCGGACGGATCACCGCCGCCCCTGTCTTGTAAACCGGTACCATCGGCATTTCAGTAACGGCTGCCGGCGAGATACAAGCTAAAAAAATTATTAGCAAAATACCATAAAGTGATCTCATTAAATTGCTCCTTGGTAGATAAAAATAAGTAATTTATATTGGATTTTAGACAAAAATGTTATTAAGGAGTCCTGTTTTAACGACAGAACTCCCTGCAAAGTTAAAGAATAGAGTGAAGTATTTTTTACATCGTCGGCTGCCACCATGCGGTGTATTTACTTTTGAACAGTTCATTACCACTGGTGGCATCACAATGTCCGTCAATATATACTGCGGCGACTTCTCCGCGAGATCCCAGATAGTTTCTGACCGTTGAAGTTATATATGAATCTGCTGTATTGTACAATGATTCAGGCAAAGGTTTAAAGTGGGCAGCCTGTGCAACTCTCAACACACGGTCATTCAGATAATTATGCCAGGCACCAATACGACCGTCAGATATCAACGCAGAGGTTGTCATTGTTTTAACTTTTGCCATTTTTACTTTTGAAAGGCGATAATCCATTCCGTAACTACCCCACATATCGGTAGTTGCATTGGTAATATAACCTGCTGACGTATATTGGGCTAAAGGACAAAGCGACCATGGGTATACCTTTTCGGACCTATGGGAAAAGTTTCCTTTACTTATATATTCCGCAATTTGTTTGGGCCAGTCACAATAGCTATTATTATTACTTTGAGAATAAAATGGAGTGATAATACCATCATAGTCTCCCGTATATTGTATCATTCCCAATCCCTGCTGCTTAAGATTATTAATACATAGCGATTGTTTGGCTCGGTCTCTGGCCTGGTTTAGTGCTGGCAACAGCATTGCCGCCAAAATAGCGATGATAGCTATTACAACCAAGAGTTCGATGAGTGTAAATTCTTTCGTTCTTTTCATTTCTTATTCTCCCTGTTATTGTTATTCTTCACGATCAAATACTTTTTACTGTTTCACCTTTAACAAATGTACAATCAATTAGAATTCTCTGGGCTGGCATTGCCGGGTTGGCAATCCGTTTTTTCAGCACGGATACAGCCGCAATGCCTATCTGGTCCGATGGGATTTTCATAGACGTAAGTTGCTTCAAGCCTTTTGGTGCCGGCAAAGAGTCAAAACTAACCAGTGAAATATTTTCAGGAACGCTGATTCCCTCTTTTTGTAAAGCCGCCTGACAATCATAGCCAAGTTCATCGCCTGCACATATTAAGGCCGTAAATTTCTTGTCTTTAATATCGGCAATCAACTGTTTTGCTGCTCCGGCTTCATCAATATTGTAGATGTATTCTGAATTTTCCTTCAGGTCAAGTTCCAGGATGCCGGACATGAATCCACTGAGCCGAGCACGATGAGTATAGTAATATTTGGTGTCTCTTGAGACAAAAGCAATTTGACGATGTCCATTGTCAAAAAGGTGCTGCATCAGAACACTAATGCCATTGGTATTGTCTTCGCTGACCACATCCATATGCGGTAGCCGGTAGTTATATGATAATGAAACACATGAAAATTTATCGGAGAATTCTTTTACGACATCGTCGGGGAAATAGTGTACCAGAATCACTCCTTCGGCCGCTCCGGAAGTTAGCGCTCTGGGCAGTAGTTTGGGATCTGCGGCGTGGTCCCGTTTATCGAGTGGAACGTAGTGTACGATCATTGAAGTATGTTCACGAAATGCCGCTTCACTCATTCCGGTCATATAGCCAGGTAACAGATTATTCGGACTTTCATTTTTTATATAAGGAATAGCATCCGTTTGAATAACAGCACAGAACGGTTTGCAATTCGATTCATCAATATAATTTTGAACAGACGGGACTTCATAACCCATCTGTCGAGCGGTTTCCTGAACCAGCGCACGGGTGCGCGGATTGATTGCACGGTCATTCTTCAGCGACCTGGAAATTGTCGCGACTGACAAGTTTAAGGTTGATGCGATCTGTCGTTGATTAATTGCCATGGTTCTATCATTTTATTTTGTTTAAATATTTACATAAATAATTTAAATCCATGGTTAACATTATAAAACATTTTTTTTATAATGCAATACCCTTTCTGCAAAAAATGGGGAATTCAGAGGTTTTTAAGCACAAAACAGAGTTGTCTATCTTACCTGAAAGTTGAAGAAATTGCCTGACGAATTTTGTTTCTAATATTACTTTTTGCTTAACTCTTGAATTTCTTTTCCTGACAAAGCATGGTCAAAAATCACCAGGGATTCCAGGTATTGTTTGCTTTTGCCGAAATTCTGATAAAACAATGGTGATTTTGGTTTTGAATCCATTGGAGAATTTGGAACACCATACTGACCTGTCAGTTTTCCGTCAGTAAAAATTTGTATGCCTTTTCTTGCGGGATTGAAAATCAATATGTATTCGTGCCATGCTCCAACTTTTCCCGGTGAGCCCCAGACGTGATATGCTTTTCCATGAATTATAACCGTTCCCACAAAATGTCCCTTGCCATTTTCATTGAATACCCTGATTTCAAGAGCTCTTTTTTTGATAATCCTGAAATCTCCCTGACCCCTGTAGAACAGCTTGAAGGCAATTGAAAACGGACCTTCATCCAGCATTAGTTCATCGTCTGCTCCATTACCGAAGGAATGACCATTTGACAGTGTCATTCCTACCGCCACTCCAGTTCCTGGAACCGGAATTTCCTTCCCTTGAAATTTTACCACAGTGGTCCAGGACGGAAAAGTCAGACGTTTTACCGCATCGGATTTTGACTCCCCGGCGGAATCTATAACATTTTTAGTTTCTGCCACTCCAGTTTGACCTCCATTGAGTTTATACTCTGCAATCTTTTCCGCATAAACAGTGTAAGTCAGAAAACACAACGTTGCATAAAGAAATAGTTTAGACATAGTACTCCTCTTTCGTGTTAATATTATTTTTTATATACCAGCACGGCATAGCCATATCCAGGTAAGGACAAAGTGAATTTTCCGCTTTCCGCATAATAATCCGTTTGACCAGCAATATCGTAAAGCTTCTTGTTCTGAATTTTCGCAAGGGATATCTGCCAACTCCCGGCACACGGTCCACAATTAGCAAACATATAAACTTTGTATTCATTGTTCTCACTGACAGAAGTCATCAGTTCAATCGCTTGAGAACCGGATAAAGAGTTGCTTGCACTTATTTCACGTTTAAAGTTCAAGCATTTTTCAATAATGCCACCAAGCAAGGAACTCAATCCTTCACTGTATAAGGAGTCAAAAGCGCAATAGACAACCTGCTTGTCGGTCGATTGGATGATTGACGGATAAGCATCCTGATTTGCTGCCAGGCAAATATGCTTTTCTGAGTTGGTATCAGGAATGTAGCCGGGGATAAGTTGTTTCATAGGAACCGGATTGACTCGTTCCGGCGCTTGTACGATGATTTCCGTACGAAAAGCGGAGAATAACTCAGGGACGACCTCAACCAGACGCATCTGACCACGATTCCATGGAGCCGGTTCGCGTTTATTGATTCCAAGGAAAGCGGGGATTTTGCATTTATTAAAAAATTCATCGCGATCAAAAGCTTTACTGAAAGCCAATATTTTTCCGCCATTGCGATGAAATTTCGCAACTTCTGCCAGATCTGCTTCCGTCAGAATCGACAAGCTTGGAACCACAAGAAGTTTGTAATGGTTAAGTTTGTCTTTCAGTTGACGATCAGCTATAAAATCAACCGCAAAATGCTGATTACGAATTAAATCATATGTTTGTGAGAGTCGTTTGGTATATTCATCTTTTAGAGAGTTCTCGGGATTGCTGCCGTAGTGAATGGTAGAAGGATTCGATAACAGCACCGCAATCTTAGCCTCATTTCTCGGAGCTGCAAATACGGCCTGATTGACATTAATCAGCTTAAAAAGACGTGTATAGGCCGTCCTGACTTTAGGTGGAGTCGCTTTATCTGAGAAAAAACCGAATCCGGGAATTTTACCGTAAGCGAAGAAAAATAATCCGCGGCAGCCACCTAGAATCTGTACAAACATCTGCAATGCTGCATGATTGGGCTTAACAGGAGGAATTCCTTTTTGTCCATGAGTTTCATAGGTGATCACCGGACCGGATGGATTTAAACTTCGCGCGGTTTCCATTACGTCACGATAATGAAAAAGGGAACCGTTATAAGCATCGCAACCGTAGATATCCTGACTTGCGGCCTGAAGGACAATATCATTGCACCGCATAGCGTCCCCGGTCAACACTGAAACCGGATGTTTGCCGGACAGGCTGGCATCAGGAGCATATTTTTTAAAAATCTTTCGCTGCCAACTGAAAAAATCAGCGTAAGCCTGCTGATTATAACAAAACCATTCATACCAGAATTTACGATTCGGATCAGGCTGAGAAGGGGGATTTATATCCTGAAAAGATGCAAACTTTGTATTCATTGTCCGGTTGAAGTCTGCAATAGACTTGAATTTTTTAGCCATTGCTTTCCGATAAACCTTCAAGGCATCCGGTGTGGCGTCAAGTCCATAAGCAGGTTCATTCCAGGTGACAAAAGCACCTGTATTTGGGTCCTCTCCAACATTTTTGGCGATAACCTGCCAGAATTTTGCCAGATGATTACGAAATACAGGATTATGGATACTGTGCTTGAACCACAAACCAACCTTTTCCCCATTAATATCCTTAGGAGAATTTCCTGCTGTTTTTCCCAGCCAATGTGGAATATAGTGACCGTTTAAAAGCGGAAAAAAAGTCATTTCATGCTTTGTTGCCCGTTGATGCAATGCCTTGATTTTATCTAATCCCTTCTCCGATATTTCGTTTCCGGAGCGTGGAAAAATATTGATAATACTGTATTCCTGATGAAGGCTGTTCATGCCTACTGATTTTGCCTGGATCAAGCCTTTATCACTACCACCAAATACAAATCCCAGAGGAAAAAACGGCTCAAAGCCTTTCTGCAACTGGCCGTTTTTAATATGAATACGCGGAACAGCGGTAAATTTCTTATCTAAGTCGTTTTTTTTTAAGGTACGTCGTTTGCCGGTATTCTTTCGGTTTGGTTTCGTGGTCATGATGTACTTATAAGCCGGACGGTAACTGTCATCCCAGCGTGTAAGCCCAAACCCATAATTGTTGATATCAGTACCTTTGGGCAAGCTTGCTTCAATTTTTTTACGGAGATCGCCACCGCATTCGGCCTCGCCCAGATATACATATGGAAATGATTTCTGATACAATCCGGATTTACGATTGAATTCAATGCAATTTTCAATCATTGCTTTTTGCTTATCATCGTAATATTTTGCCGCATTGCTTTTGGGGATTCCCCAAGCCTGAACCAGGGCCTTGGCATTTACACCATATTCGGTATTCCATAGTGGTTTCATAGTATCGCCATAAGCGTCCATTATGTCCCGCAAGGTATTGCCGCGAAGGACAAATGACCAGGGAAGTGGAATTCCGTAAGTATGAATACACATGATGTCAAAGAAATCTTTGCCGCCGGCTTCATAAATTCCCTGCGGAAACTGGGTCCAGTTTACAACTCCGCCCGTCAAGACCAGAGCTTCGGGGTTGGCTTGTTTGATTACGGGATAAGCAAGCTTTAACATTTCGGCATAGCATTTACCGCGTTCTTTCATCGGAATTTTATTTGGAGCCCCAAACAGATCGGTAAATGCAGAGTCCATCTCATTCCATAACTGCCAGTGTTTTACATATTTATATCGGGACGCCAGCATCTTCATGAATTGCGCAAACTGCTTGTATCCTTCCTGCCTGTTTTTCCATGAAATTCCCGGAGGATTGCCATGAACCACAAATACCGGATGAAGTTCATATTTCTTATACAATCCAACCAGTTTATCAAGCTTTTTCAAAGCTTTCCGGCTGTAGCGTCCACCTTTTGATGTTTTCTGGAATGCATACCAGTAGATGGTCTGGCGAATATATTTAATTCCAGCCTTTTTCAGGTTCTCAGCAACTTTGTCGTTGAAGATATGAACATTCATTCCCAATTCAGGAGCACCGTCACTTTTAACGGTTTTCCCGGATATGTTCAGTTCATAATTCTGTGGAATCCCTTTTCTTTCAAGTTCAATTTTTTTCGTCTTGAACTCTTTCTGTATATCTCTCCAGTCCTTACCATGAACAGCGGTAAGGCTAAGAAAGATTGAAATAACTATAATAATATAACGATAAGCCATAGATATTCCTTATTAGATATTTGTCAGAGATATAAACCAACTCTAGTTCTGATTAAATACAGTCCAATCCCATGCATGGCCCAGATATTTAGTAAAAGCAACTGGCTCACAGTGTCCATCACCGTATAAGACATTAGCCTGTTTTACATGATAGCATCTATTGAAATTACCAATATAATCCATTCCGATAGCTTTAGCACTTGGATTCTTAAGCTTACGATCTTTGCCTAAGTAATTATAATCAGAAAACGTAACCATACTCAAAAAACTTCCACGATTTTTAGGACAGTGAAATAATTTAGAACGTTCGTTGCCAAGTCCTTTTCCCACATCCCAACTGGCCGCTACACCCATTGCAGGCAAGTATGACGGAACCAGTAATCCAAAACCAATCGGTTTTGACCAAGTACTCACACAGCGATAATCTAATCCTTTCGTGCTCGGAGCAATTGGCGCAAAACCTTCGAAGTCATTACAATACATTTCAATTGCTGTGCCGATCTGCTTAAGTTGATTCATACAACTGATTTGATGGGCTTTTTCCTTAGCAGTTCCCAAGGCCGGTAGAAGAATTGCCGCAAGAATAGCGATAATTGCGATCACGACCAGGAGTTCGATGAGAGTGAATTTTTTTGTTCGTTTCATTTTTTTCTCCCTGTTATTTTGCTCTTTTGTCTGAATTCCCTCTCTCCAGACGTCACTATTTTTGAAACTTTCAGACTATCATATATAGTCTTTTTACGGAAAAATTGATATCGATGTTATATTTGTATTAATGATTGCAGGCGGTACTGGGCTTAAATACCTCATCAAGATATATATTACCATCTGCAATCAGCCAAAATGACTGCGGAACAATTGCAGAATGGCCATCAGCAAACAGCATGGTTGCACCATGATGTGCCCCTGTGCGTGTGACCTTAAAAGAACTTTCTCCACTACCTGCTTCATAATGAGGACGAAAATAGATCACATCGTTACGGTTTTGCCGAGAAAGAGCATCCATAAAAACACATAAGGCACTAGGGCGCTTAAAAGCGGTAATTTTACGACCGGTACGAGTACTTGAACCGTAAGCATAACCATTTAGCCAGCGGCCTACATACATATACCCGCTCGTAGATGCATTGACATAAGTTGCAGAGGGGCATTCCCATAATGTATCTGAAGAGATAGCCTTTTCATCAATGCTGTTGCCAGCATAATACGGACGAAGCATATAAAACACTGATTTATTTATCGGAATTGCAGTTCCGCCAACAAGATAATTTGTCTTGTTGAATGGATAATACTCATTATTGGATTGCTCGTACATGGTATGCGCCTGCCCCAGTTGCCTAGCGTTACTTACGCATTTCATTCCCTTGGCGCGATCACGTGCCGAGTTCAACGCAGGAAGCAGTAATGATGCAAGTATAGCTATTATTGCTGCCACAACCAAGAGTTCTATGAGTGTAAATTGTTTTCGTTTCATTGTCTTTCTCCCTGTTATTGTTATTCTTCACGATCAAATACTTTTTACTGTTTCACCTTCAACAAATGTACAATCAATTAGAATTCTCTGGGCTGGCATTGCCGGGTTGGCAATCCGTTTTTTCAGCACGGATACAGCCGCAATGCCTATCTGGTCCGATGGGATTTTCATAGACGTAAGTTGCTTCAAACCTTTTGGTGCCGGCAAAGAGTCAAAACTAACCAGTGAAATATCTTCAGGAACGCTGATTCCCTCTTTTTGTAAAGCCGCCTGACAATCATAGCCAAGTTCATCGCCTGCACATATTAAGGCCGTAAATTTCTTGTCTTTAATATCGGCAATCAACTGTTTTGCTGCTCCGGCTTCATCAATATTGTAGATGTATTCAGAATTTTCCTTCAGGTCAAGTTCCTGGATGCCGGACATGAATCCACTGAGCCGAGCACGATGAGTATAGTAATATTTGGTGTCTCTTGAGACAAAAGCAATTTGACGATGTCCACTGTCATAAAGGTGCTGCATTAGAATACTAATGCCATTTGTATTGTCTTCGCTGACAACATCCATATGCGGCAGACGGTAGTTGTATGATAATGAAACACATGAAAATTTATCGGAGAATTCTTTTACGACATCGTCGGGGAAATAGTGTACCAGAATCACTCCTTCGGCCGCTCCGGAAGTTAGCGCTCTGGGCAGTAGTTTGGGATCTGCGGCGTGGTCCCGTTTATCGAGTGGAACGTAGTGTACGATCATTGAAGTATGTTCACGAAATGCCGCTTCACTCATTCCGGTCATATAGCCAGGTAACAGATTATTCGGACTTTCATTTTTTATATAAGGAATAGCATCCGTTTGAATAACAGCACAGAACGGTTTGCAATTCGATTCATCAATATAGTTCTGTACGGACGGAACTTCATAACCCATCTGTCGAGCGGTTTCCTGAACCAGCGCACGGGTGCGCGGATTGATTGCACGGTCATTCTTCAGCGACCTGGAAATTGTCGCGACTGACAAGTTTAAGGTTGATGCGATTTGTCGTTGATTAATTGCCATAATTTCATCGTTTTTTTGTGTTTAAATATTTACATAAATAATTTAAATCAATGGTTAACATTATAAAACATTTTAAAAACAATGCAATACCTTTCTCATGAAAAATAAGAAAAAACAATGCAATAAGCAAGAACTTTGTTTTTCCTTGAGCTTGAATAAGGGATGAGTTACACCCGAGTATGATTCGGAGCAAAGGTTTTTCCTTCTTTCGTGTTCGCTTGTGTAGGCTCTCTGCTACTCGGTTGTCTTTTTGCGCTCGACGGCTTCTTCGTCTTCCTTCATCATTTGTCCGAGAACCTTGCGATATTCCACCGGGAAGATCTTAATAAATTTCGGCAGGCTGCTTTCCCAGTTTTCCAGAATCGACCAGGCTCGTACGCTGTCGGTGGTGGCGGCATGTTCCTCAATTAACAGTTTCAGCTCTTCAATATCTTTGGGGTCCTTGACGGATTCCAGGTCCACCATATCAAGGTTGCAACGCAGGTCAAACTCGTTTGATTCGTCATAGACATAGGCGATGCCGCCACTCATTCCGGCTCCGAAGTTGAAGCCGGTGCTGCCGAGGACAACGATCCGTCCGCCGGTCATATATTCGCAGCAATGGTCGCCTGCGCCTTCGACAACAGCCATGGCGCCGCTGTTACGGATGGCAAAACGTTCGCCAACCAACCCTTTAAAGAAGGCTTTACCGCCGGTCGCGCCGTAAAGCAGTACGTTACCCGCGATAGAGTTTTTCGATGGTTCGAATGTTGAATCTTTTGGTGGTTTGATGATGAGCTTTCCGCCGGATAAGCCTTTGCCGACGTAGTCGTTGGCTTCGCCTTCAAGATTAAAGGTTACACCATGCGCCAGGAACGCTCCGAAGCTTTGGCCGGCGCATCCGGTAAAGTTTACGGTGATGGTGTCGTCATCAAGTCCGGCGTTGCCGTAGCGTTTGGCGATTTCATACGACAGGATAGTTCCGGCGGTACGGTCCACATTCGTAATCGGCTGGTTTATCGTTACTTTGCTGCGGTTGTTTACCGCGTCGGTCAGCTGTGGTAGCAGGTATACATTGTCGAAAGATTTTTCAATGCCGTGGTTCTGTGGTTTTATGCATCGTACAGGCAGCGATTCGTCATAGCTTCTGTCAAAAATGCCGCTGAAGTCCAGATTTCGGGTTTTCCAGAAGTCAATGGCACCGTCTACATTAAGCAGGTCGCTACGTCCGACGGCTTCATCCAGAGAACGCAATCCGAGCAGTGCCAGATAGGTTCTTACTTCTTCGGCGATAAACATTAAAAAGTTTTCAACATGTTCCGGTTTTCCCTTAAAACGTTTTCGCAGGTCCGGGTCTTGAGTTGCCACTCCGACCGGGCAGGTGTTGGCATGGCATTTTCGCATCATTACGCAGCCGATCGATACTAGAATTGTGGTGGCAAAACCGAATTCTTCGGCCCCCAGTAAAGCTCCGATAATCACATCGCGGCCCGTCTTGATTTGTCCGTCCACCTGAACCCGGATGCGGTCGCGCAGATTGTTGAGAACCAGTGTTTGCTGAGTTTCCGCCAGACCCAGTTCCCAGGGAAGTCCGGCATGCTTGATTGAGGTCAACGGAGATGCTCCGGTTCCACCATCGTGACCGCTGATCAGTACCATATCGGCGTGGCCCTTGGCTACACCGGCGGCTACCGTACCGACCCCAACCTCGGAGACCAGTTTGACAGTGACCCGGGCTTCCGGATTCGAGTTTTTTAAATCATAGATTAACTGCGCCAAATCCTCAATCGAATAGATATCATGGTGAGGCGGCGGCGAAATAAGCGTAACTCCTGGAGTCGAGTGGCGAACCCGGGCGATGACTTCATTCACCTTGTGTCCGGGAAGCTGTCCGCCTTCGCCGGGCTTGGCTCCCTGGGCGATCTTTATCTGGATTTCTTTGGCGCTGGCCAGATATTCGGCGGTTACTCCGAAGCGGCCACTGGCCACCTGCTTAATTGCGCTGCAGCGGCTGTCGCCGTTTTCCATTGGGACGAATCTTTCGGGGTCTTCGCCGCCTTCGCCGCTGTTGCTTTTGCCGCCGAGGCGGTTCATGGCAATGGCGATGGTCTCATGGGCCTCTTTACTGATCGACCCGAATGACATTGCGCCGGTGCAGAAGCGTTTGACGATTTCCGTTGCCGGTTCAACTTCTTCAAGCGGAACCGGTTCGACCTCTCTGAATTTGAATAGTCCGCGCAGGGTACAGAGATGACGTTCCTGATGATTGATGTATTCTGCGTATTTTGCGTAAAGCTTGTCGTCGTTATTGCGTACCGCCTGCTGGAAAGTCGTGATGGTTTCCGGGGTCCACAGGTGTTTTTCGCCGTTGACGCGGAAGTGATATTGTCCGCCGTTTTCCAGAAGATTCCGGTAACCGGGTTGCGGTTTTACGGCATTGCGATAACGGGATACGGCTTCGACTGCGATTTCCTGCAGGCCGATTCCGTTAATGCGGGAAGCGGTGCCGGTAAAGTATTTGTCGATCATGCCGGTGCTGAGTCCGACTGCTTCGAAGACTTGGGCTCCCCGGTAACTGCGCAACGTGGATATGCCCATTTTTGACATGACTTTGAGAATTCCCTTACAGAGGGATTTGATATAATTTTCCATGGCTTTGATGACGCCGAGTGATTCCAGAGTGCCGTCGAGTGCCATTTGTGATACGGTTTCCAGTGCGAGATACGGATTGATTGCCGTTGCGCCGTAGCCGAGAAGCAGTACGAAATGCTGAATCTCACGAGCCTCGCCGGTTTCAACTACGATTCCAGCACTGGTACGTAGTCCGGTCCGGATCAAGTGATGGTTTACCGCGGCGGTTGCCAGCAACGCGGGAATCGGCACCATGCCGGGCTCCAGATCGCGATCGCTGAGGATAATTACACTGTGTCCGGTACGTACCGCGACTTCCGCGTTAACGATCAAATCTTCCAGTGCGGTTTCCAGTCTGTCGCCAGTGTCGGATTCCTGAAAGCCGCATTTTATGGTTTGAACCTGAAAGGTTGGATCCGGGGATTTGCGCAAACGGCTGATATCTTCGTCGGTAAGGATTGGACGTTTCAGTTTAAGCAGATGGGCATGTGCCGGTTTCTCATCAAGAATATTGCCCTGGTTGCCAATAAAAGTGGTAAGGCTCATGACCATTTCTTCGCGGATCGGATCAATTGCCGGGTTGGTGATCTGGGCGAAAAGTTGTTTGAAATAGTTGTATAGTAACTGCGGTTTTTCCGACAGTACGGCGAGGGCGGCATCGTTGCCCATTGAACCGGTCGGTTCGTGTCCGGTTTGACACATTGGAGCCATGACCATATCACGGTCCTCACGGGTGTATCCGAATATTTTCTGCTGGAACAGAAGCTTTTCCGGGTCTATGTTTACCGGCATGACCGAATCGAATAGACCATGAAGTACAATACGGTTTTCATCTACCCAGCGGCGGTATGGTTGGCGCCGGACATAATAGTTTTTGATTTCGGCGTCAAACATGACCCGTTTTTTCGTGAGGTCCACATAAATAATCTCGCCCGGGCGGAGACGGCCTCGTTGTAGTACGTTGTCGCCTGGTATATCCAGAACACCGGCTTCGGAAGCCAGAACCATAAAATTGTCTTTCGTAATTGTATAACGAGCCGGGCGGAGACCGTTGCGGTCGAGCAGTGCGCCGATGCCGTGTCCGTTGGAAAACGCGAGTGCGGCGGGGCCGTCCCAGGGTTCCATGAGCCCGGCGTGATAATCGAAAAAGCCGCGAATGTCGTGGCCCAACTGGTATTTATCACCCCAGGCCTGCGGGACAAGCATCATCATAGCGTGAGCCAGATCGCGGCCGCCTTCGGTAAAAAGTTCAACAGCGTTATCGAGGCAGGCGGAATCACTCTGGTTTTCCTGAATGATCGGCAGCAGCTTTTTGATATCGTCGCCAAACTGTTCTGATTCAAAACAGTCTTCGCGGGCGCGCATCTGGTTGATATTTCCTCGCAGGGTATTAATTTCGCCGTTATGAGCAAGATAGCGGAACGGCTGGGCCAGAGGCCAGGTCGGAAACGTATTGGTACTGTAGCGTTGATGGACCACGGCGAGAGCGCTTTCAAGGTTTTCATCCGCCAGGTCGGTATAGAACTTACTCAATTGTGGGGCCAACAGCAGTCCCTTATATACGATCATTCTGGCGGACAGGCTGCAGATGTAGAAGGTGTCCTCGGCATGAGTCGTTGTTTTTACCCGTTTTTCGACGACGCGCCGGATCACATAAAGTTTGCGTTCAAGCATGTCAGTGGGTAGCGACTGGTCGTCTGTTCCCACAAAAAATTGTCTGATATGAGGTTGAGACGAACGTGCGACTTTGCCGATTTTATCAGGACACACCGGAACATCACGCCATCCCAGTAATTTCAGGTCCTCACATCGAATTACGTCGTCAATAATGATTTCGCAGCGTTCCCGCAAATCCGGTTCCTGCGGCAGGAACACCATTCCCACGCCGTACGTTCCGGCTTCCGGCAGATCAAATCCCAGCTCCAGAGAAGTGAAGAATTTATGCGAAAGTTGAAAAAGGATTCCGGCTCCGTCTCCGGTGTCGGGATCTCCGCCGGCAGCTCCGCGATGTTCAAGTCGTTCGAGAACCTGGATCCCCTGGCGGATAATTTTATGTGTTTGTTGTCCATCGACATTTACGACAAAGCCGACACCGCAGGCGTCGTGCTCATTGGCGAAATCATAGAGTCCGGTTTTTTCCGGATGATATTTGTAGTGTGACATAATAACGTTTAATCCCGGTTTTTATTTGTGCTCACCGTGTAAAATCCCCTGGAGCAATGTATTAAACTAATATACAGTCCAACGCTTTCCATGGCAATACCTTTTTGCTGTATTAAACCGTGTTTCTGTTTAATACTCAATCATTTCTTTTCCGATAGCTGCTGGGGGAGGAGCCGCTCATGCGTTTAAAAAATCGCGAGAAACTGAAGGCGTCGGGATATCCCAGCTCGTCAGCGATCTGGCTGATGTTCAGATCCGAATATGTCAGCAGCTTTCTGCCCATATCGAAACGTTGTTGGTCGATATATACTTTCAGGGGAATTCCCAGCTGTTTCTTAAATATTCGTGTCAGGTAGGTGGTTGTAAATTGTAGCTCTTTAGCTACATCTTCCACCCGGACGGGCATGCATTGTTCCAGACGGCACTGGATAAAGTGACGGACCTTCTTTACCAGGTCTATATCGCTGCCGTCAAGATTGCGATTAGAAAAATGCTGGTCAAGCAGAGCTGAAATCAAATGCTCCATTAAAACAAAACGCGTTACAGAACCTTCATGGTCATGGACCATTATTTCCCTCAACCATTTTGCCAGTAGTACCGTCTCATCATTTTTCTCAATGATTCCGGGCTCAAATTGTTCTTCGCTTTCTTCCAATACAAATTTTATGGTCCAGGCTTTTTTCCCGTTTTCCAGATGAACGTAATGCCAGTTCTGTGGTGGAATCACCATGATATCTCCAGCTTCCGGGAAGAGACTGAAATGATCGAAATCCACAGAAAAACTTTTCTCAAGTACTACGCTCATTTGCCAGTATGGGTGTACATGCCGGATATGGGTCGCGCTGTTCTCGAACGGACCTTCGATTCGTACCAGAGAGACCTTTAACGGACGTGAGTAATCCCTTGAATTCAGTTCATCCAGATGCTGGTTCCAACTGTCATGTACCGGCCATGGCATTGCAAGGTCTCCCTGTTTGGTTCGATTTTGCTATGTTTTTGCATTATACTGCTATTCTAATTTTTTTAGGAGAATACTATAATATTCCTTTATTACGGAATTTATGTTCAACTTTTATGGATTGCAAATAGCAATAAACGAAATTTAGTGAGAATAATGAATAATTCAGAAAATGCCATATTTAACAGTGATCCTGTTGTTCTTCTGGAACAGCAGATGCGAGAAATCAATCCTGCAATGCACTTTGCCGGAGACAATCCGGAAGTTTGGCAAAAGGGATTAAAAAGTAAAATTTCCGAACTGACCGGACTGTCCCGTAAGCCCGTGGAAAAGTGTGACCTTCATGTCAGGTCTCTTTGGAAACGTGACCATGAATACGGTACAATCGAAAAGATCGTTTTTACTTCAGAACCCGGCTATGACGTTCCCGCTTATGTATGTATTCCGCACGGAGCGGTTGCTCCTATGCCGTTTTTCGTCTGCCTTCAGGGACACAGTACCGGTATGCATGTTTCGATTGCGGTTGAGCAGGAAGATGAGATTACGCCGAAATTTGACGATGGCGACCGCGATTTCGGTCTCAACGCCATGCGCTACGGCGTTGCCGCGGTCTGCATCGAACAGCGCGCGTTCGGCGAATGTGAAGACCGGCGGGGAGGAGTCAATCGTTGTCATAATCCTTCGGCTCTGGCGATGATGATGGGACGCACCCTTTTGGGCGACCGGATCTATGACATTGACCGTGCCATTGATTATATTCTGTCCCGGGGCGACGCGGATCCTGCCCGGATTGGAGTGATGGGAAATTCCGGCGGTGGAACCGCCAGTCTTTTTTCCGGTGGATTGCTTGACCGTATCACCCATGTCATGCCTTCTTGCGGCTTCTGTTCTTTCAAAGATTCCATCATGTCAATCGACCATTGTATCTGCAATTACGTTCCACAGTTGCTGCTGTGGGCGGAATCCTCCGATGTAGCAGGGCTGGCGGCTCCGAAACCAATGGTCATCGTCAGTGGAATAGAGGATCCGATTTTTCCGATCAAACCGGCCAAAGAACAGTTTGCGCAACTTAAAAATATCTATCGGGCCTTTGGCGCGGAAGAGCGCTGTCACCACGTACTTGGCAACGGCGGACACCGTTTTTATGCCGATGAAGCCTGGCCGGTTATGCTCAAGGAACTCAATAAGTAGGTTTTATGGTTATGAATACAAGCAACAGTCCCTTCAATCTTATTTTCGATGAGAATGAAACCAGAAGTTATACACTTCCGAAGCTTCTTGTTACAAAAGACGGTCAGCAGATAACCTCTTCTGATGCCTGGATGAATTCGCGACGTGAAGAAATTCTCGAACTCTTTAATAAATATATTTACGGCGCTATTCCGCATAAGTTTGATGGTGTAGACTTTCATGTTACGGATAACGATGATTACCTTGCTGGTAAAATAAGCATGAAAACGGTTACGATCACCGTAAGAAATGCCGGAAAGAGTTTTTTATATCCACTGTATGTTTATTTACCGAAGGAGCAGGAACTGCCGGTTAAAACGTTTCTAATGATCAACAACCGGTTTCAGCCGGGTGATGAATTAAGGCATGACAATCCGTTTACTTCTATCGAAATGGTCGTCAATGCCGGTTACGGTTTTGCCATGTTCGACTGCAACTTTATTGCCTGCGATGAGAACCAGAATTTTTATCCCGGTATAATGGAACTGTTTCCGGAGGAAACATCAGGTCCGGAAGGTTTCGGGGTAATCAGTGCCTGGTCCTTTGCTGTAATGCGTGCGGTCGATTACTTGTGCGAAGATCAGGCGGTGGATAACTCGGGCATTATTGTGATTGGCCACTCTCGCGGCGGAAAGACTTCACTGTGGTCCGCTGTAAATGACACCCGAATTGCCTGTGCCTGTGTAAATTGTTCCGGCTGTACCGGAACCGCGATTGCCCGACGCAAACTCGGTGAAACCATCGCTAAGATCAATGGTTACTGTCCCCATTGGTTCAATGGGAATTATAAGCAGTTTAATGACCGTGAAGACGAGCTTCCGGTTGATCAGCATATGCTTGTGGCGTTGGTTGCACCGCGACATATTCAGGTCGCCAGCGCGGTCGAAGATTCCTGGGCGGACCCGAAAGGCGAATATCTTTCTCTTGTACATGCTCAGCCGGTGTTTAAACTATTTGGATTTGAGGGAATTACAGATGAATTCCCGGTTCTGGATAAACTGGTTCTCGGTGATCATATGTCGTATCATATTCGACAGGGTAAACACGATTTGAGCAAACTGGACTGGGAGCTTTATTTAAAAGGTTCTGATAACTGGTTTAAAAATCAATAACTTTTCTATTACTGAGATTGGCTTTTTGTACAGGAGTTAAAATGATGAGTCATGGATACGAACAGTAATTTCCTTTCCCGCAAAGACCGGTTACAAAGCTTAAGCAGCTATCTTCGTCATATTTTTCTCAACGGAATAGGATTTTGCTGTCTGACCGGTACAATTATCTACCTGCTGGCGATCAATCTTGGCGCCAGTAATACCGAACTCGGTTACATTTCTTCAACACTGTATATTACCGGAGGCGTAATTCTTCTGGTTCCTGTCCTGTTCGGCGGAATGAAGCTGATCAAAGTGTTCTGGCTGTTATGGTTGATAAGAGGCGCAAGCTGTTTTGCCTATCTTGCTGCCGGCTTTATCCACTCTACTCATCCCGCTTTGGCGGTTTGGCTGCTTCTGATCGGTTATACGCTTTTCGCGTCACTGCGGAATATGGCTTGGCCGATGAAGCAGACCGTGGAAAAGATACTGGTTTCACCCAACCAGGCCGGAAAGCAGGTTGCTAAATTCAATCAGGTGCTGAATTATTCCAAACTGCTGTCGAGCGTTATCAGTTTCGCGATTCTTTCCATCGCCTGGCTGGACGGGAATCCCGGCTTGATGGTTCTAATTATCATTGGGATAATACTTAACATGCTGTCTGCTTTTTCCTTACGTTCGATTCCGCTGGAAGAACGAATCGAGCCCCGGAAGAAAAACGCGATTTTTACTGCTGGAAAGTCTCTTTATAAAAACCGCGATACCTTTGTGGTCGTAATGTTGTACTGGGGAGTTATTACTTTTAACATCCTGGTGGGATTCATCATTCCCTATATGAAAAAACTGGTAAAGATGCCGGTGAATGTCATTTTCGGATATACCATTCTTGCCGCGATTGCCTCCATTATCGCAGCGAAACTGGTTACTATTTTTGCCGACCGCATCGGCAGCAAGCCGTTGTTGAACATTACCTTTTTACTGAACACCTGTATTGCTCTGGTATGGGTATTCCTTTCACCGGCTTCCCACTGGAGCATTATCATGGCGCTGGCGTGTATTACCACCGCGCTTCAGATATTGTACACGCTGCTGGTTGCCCGACTGCTGATTAAAGTTATCCCGCAGGAAAGCAAAGTCGGATTTACCTCGATGTTGAACTTTTTCGCGGCAATAATTGCTCTGTTCGCTGGGATCAGCATGGGAAAGACAGCCGACATGGGGTTGAATGTGACTTTGCACCTTCCTCATATCTACAGTCCGGCATTCCTAGTTATGACGCTTGTTTCGGCCATAATGTTTATTCTATGCCTGGTTCTCAATGAGTCCAGTAGTCTGTCACTGAACGAAACCGGTAAAATGTTCCTTTCGTCAACCAACCTGAAAACGTTTTTGATGATTGATAAGCTGGACAGTGTATCGAATCCCCTGAAAGAGAAACAGATTATGCTGAAACTGACAAACAGTGCGTCGGATTTGGCCACGAACGAGATAAAAAAGCGATTGAAGAACCCGTTAATCAGAAAGAAAGAGGAATTGATCCGTTCATTGTTTTTTCACTATCGCCCGGAACTGCTTGATGAAATATTGAACGAAGCCTCGGATCCGGATTCCTGGTGGCGCGAAACCGCTATTTTTACACTGGGAGCGTATCCAGATCCGAAAACGGAAAGCCTTCTGCTGGACATTTTCAATAACGAAACCTATCCGTACCTGCGTTCCATTGCCGCCAAATCGCTTGCCCGAGTCGGAAACCATACCATTCTGCCCGAGTTGCTCGATATGCTTTATAACCGTCCCAACCTTAATGTCAGGACAACTTTAAACATGGTAACCGCTATCGGTATAATGGACAAGGAAAGAAAGATTCTGGCGGATATGTTTAAAATCGCCACCATGAGGGATTCTGAAAAATATCGGCAGCATGTATATATTATTCTGTCGCGGAGAATTGGATTTACTCCAGGGATCGAACGTTTTTTTACGCTTGAAAATCAGACCCCCGAAGCTGGATTCAACGACTTAATAGAAGAAGTAACGGAGCAGCCTTATTTCTCATCGTATGTAAACTCTTATTTGGAGGCATACAAAGCGGGAGATTACGGAAAGATCGCGGAAATGTGTGCTTCCTGCGCCAGACAAATCGGCGTAGACAGGTCCTCTGTTTCATTGCCGTTTCTGAAAAGAGGTATAGAAAGATCGGTCAAATATCATCTTAAAAACGTCGATGCTATTGCCTTGGTTTATTTCACTTTCGCCCTGGTCAAATATAAAGCGGAAAACAAAAAAGTAGTTGATTCATTTTTCTATTGATTTTGACACAGAAAAAGCTATATTTTTATATCTTAAATTTAACGCCATTATTTGCCTCCGCGGGCGTGGTTCAGCAACGAACCGCTGGTCGACGAAGCCGAAAAAAACTTGTGTTGTTGATTATGGAGAAATAAAAAATGAACTTTTCAATCAAAACTTCTACCCTTGTAATTGTCGACATTCAGGAAAAACTGATCAAGGCCATTCCTGCAATGGAACCGTTTATGCCGAAAGTCAGCATGATGCTGGAAGCTGCCGCTGTTCTGGGACTCGATGTGATCGTTACCGAACAGTATCCAAAAGGACTTGGCAATACCGTCCCGGAACTGAAAGAATTTTTGCAGGACAAATGGCCTGTAATTGAAAAAACTTCATTTTCCTGCTGGCAGGAACCGGATTTTCGTAAGGAACTGAGAAAGAGCAAGAAAAAAACCGTGATACTTACCGGAATCGAAAGCCATGTATGCGTACTTCAAACCGCACTGGACCTCTTAGCTGAAAACTATGAAGTCGTGCTGCTGGCGGATACCGTCGCGTCCCGCAACGACTACGACCGCGAGATCGCGCTCAAACTGATGCGTGAAAAAGGCGTCTGGGTCATGACGGCGGAGTCCCTGCTGTTCAGCTACCTGCAGAACGCGAAGAACCCCAGCTTTAAAGCGGTTTCCAAGCTGATTAAATGATGTGTTTATACGGTCAGATCGCACTCAAATCTTGCCAGACTTGGCCACTTTTTATGATTGGAGATACACAGTCCCCATGAGATTCCTTTCCCTCGGCCTTCTTTGTAATTATCTTCGCGATAAGGGCCGGGGGCCATTGGAGGGACGGTATCGCAGATTTTTGTGAAGTGGATGCCGTCTTCGCTGTACTGAAGCGAATTCCCAGCCTCCCCGACATTACAAAACAATGCCGCGATGCCATCTTTATGCGGCCAGCAGCAGACTTCATGACCGCCTTTGACAATCGGCTGGTCAGAATATCTGATATAAGGACCCTCCGGTCGGTCAGCAATCGCCAGCCCCATTTTCGTTTCTTGCGGAGTATGATCTATCTGACGGCCCTTGTAGTACATATAGACTTTATTTTCCTTTGTGACAAAGCATGAATCGTCAACTCGCAGACTATCAAACAATGCGGGGTTATCGGTTGGTTTTAATATGGGTTCCGGTATTTTTTCCCAGGGGCCATCGGGGGTGCTTGCCACTGCCATTCCGATTGCTGTCTTGGATATCATTATTTTTCTTTCATTGAAGATATTATAAAAGGGTTCTGCGACGGCAGTGTAACTCAGATAATATTTTCCCTCGTGAACCAGTATTGAAGGAGTAAAGACAGCGTGTTCGTCAAAGGTTCCCTCAGAGCCCCGGGACAGTGCCTGTTTCTGTTCGGTCCAGTTAATGCCATCGTCAGAAGTGGCGTACCAGATGGTAGCGGTATATCCATGGTTTGCCTCCGTACTTCTTGAATACCAGACATAATATTTACCATTATATTTTATTACCGGACTAGGATCGCGTCGGGTAATTCCTTCTTCATAACCGCCGAGAACCGGTTGATAAGTAAAACCTGTAAAACGCGGGAAAAGCTGGTCTGTCATTTTTAATCCTTGTGAATTTTGATTGATCGTTGACTTATAATGTTATATAATCTATTTTATTATAAAAAGAGAGGATATCAATGCTTGATGATATTAATAAAATATCTGATAATAAGATTTTTTCATCGGAAAGTGAAGCCGTTATTCTTAAGCTCAACAAAGAGCTTTGGCCACCATTTAAAAAGAGTGGATTTGTCGGAGCCGGTTTCGAAACGGTCAGAGAAGTTTTCCAGACCGCCTGGTTGAAAAATTTTTACGGGTTGATTTTTATTATAAAAAGAGGACGTTATTCTCTGCGTCTTTCTGATCAATTTCTAGAGTGCGGTCCGGCGAATATACTGATAATTCCTCCAGACACATATCGTCAGATTCGTATGTTGGATGATTATGGAGAACATTATTATTTACATATATCGGAGATTTCCAGATGGCCGGGTTTTTTCGGTAATGTTCCGGAAACCAGAACCCTGAGCAATCCTGAGAAATTTTTTGGATTTACCGATCTTTTCTTTTCGGAGGTTAATGACTTGAATGGTGAAAATGAGATGATTGCTGTAAGGCTCGCAGAGGTCTTTTTACTGTATCTGCAAAAAGAATCCAATCTGAATCTTTCGGCAGCCGAAATAAGTCATTTGGCAAAGATGAAGCAGTTGTGGCGGGAAGTCGAGGCGCGACCGGAATACAAATGGACCATTGCCTGCATGAGCCGGAAAGTGGGGCTGAGCGGTGGACATTTTCATGTACTCTGTAAAAAGTTTTTCGGTTGTTCCCCGCTGGAAAAAGTGATCAGGACAAGGATGACGAAAGCTTGTTCTTTACTGCGTTTTACTGATGACTCCCTTGATGATATCGCGGAAACCGTCGGTTACAAAAGCGCGTATTCATTTTCCCGGCTGTTCAAAGACAATATAGGAGTAAGACCGGGAACTTTTCGTCAGCTGGTAGATACTAAATAAACCACCTTAATGCAAACATACGAGGTTGTTTTTCCGCCTCCGTGGAGCATCAGTGACTGAAGTTTGAAGATATTAACGCTGTCTGTTGTACGGACAATAATTTTTTTATGTAATTCCAGGGCAGACGTTCTTTTTGTGCCTGTCGGGGGGATTATCGGATCCCTATTTTCGGCCGATTTAATGATTTTGTATTGTATGGCGGAGCTTGAACTGGTATATTCAATAATTTGCTGTTTTCTATTATTGAGGTATACTGCGAAATGATCAAGACTCTGACACGGCCCGCTATGATATTCATCCCCTTTATTCTGGGAGTATGTTTTCCGCAGGTTCATGTATTGAACAAGCCGCCGGTAAATATCATCCGGTATGTGCTGATGATTATGGTGTTTATGTCCTGCCTGCAAATCCGGTTTACCGAGTTGAAACCGCGACGGGACCACCTGGGCCTGCTGATCGGAAATCTGCTGATGGGCATTGTGCCGTATTATTTGCTGTTATGGCTGTGTCCGGGAAAAGTGGACTTTGCGAAAGCGGCATTTTTCACCGGGATCACGCCGACAGCTACGGCCGCCCCAGTGGTAATCGCGTTTTTAAACGGCAGAGTCGGATTCGGCCTGACTGGATTTACGATTACAAACTGTTTCGTTTCCCTGTCGCTGCTGCTGTTGCTGCCGCTGGTAACCGGAACCTTTTCCGCGTCATTTATCGGACATGTCGCCCTGACATTGTTTCAAATCATCGGACTGCCGTTTCTGGTGGCGGTTATACTGCGTCGCTTCTGGCCTCAACTCAGAGAGCTGCCGAAACGCTGCAAGAATTTTACCTTTTCTCTCTGGTCCTTTGCGTTGTTTGTGATTGCCGCGATTGCCCGGCAGTATTTCATTGACCATCCCGACGCAAAAGCTTCAGAAGTTTTGTTGGTTGCCGGTATTTCACTGGTGATTTGCATCTGTAATTTTACGCTGGGAAATTTCATTGCCCGAAAGCGTTACAAACGGGAATGCAGTCAGCTCCTCGGACAGAAAAATACCACTTTTACTATGTATCTGGCGCTGACTTACGCTGGGCCCCTGGTGGCGATGGGACCGATCTTCTATGTGCTTTGGCACAACACCTGGAACGCCTGGCAGATGTACCGTTATGACCGCCGCCTCCTGACCAGACAACTGAGAGTTGCCGACTGGAAAAAGTAAAGGCATTAACATTGGGCCCACTTCAGGAAACTGTTGGATTTTTTCAATCACTTTTTTCGCACTATGTTCTACCCTCGAATTTGCTTCGCTCTTCAAGGGCAGAACAAGGCTCTTTGATGCGGATATTTTACTCGATATATTATTATCAAGGGATTTCGCCTGCGGCGACCAGCGATTGCGATAAATCGCTCACATATGTTTCACGCTGGCCCCGGTCCGGACAGTGTCCGATGACATATTACCGCTTCGCGGCTTTTTCTTCTTTTTATAATAACTTTTTCAGTTTTGCCGCAGTATCCTTTGCCAGTGCCATATCCGGCAGAACCAGGTCAGGAAGACGGCTGAACGGAATCATTTCCGCGGTCAGCGGAACATTGGGAATGTATTTATTCAATGCCGCTTTCAGCGCGGAGAAATTCAAATCACCGCTTTCCAGATCATCGCCGAAGCCATGCAGTACGCCACCGGAGTCTTCACGTTTGAAGTTTTTGATATGCATGGCTTTAATATCATCCCCGAGAATTTCAATCCAGTGTTCCGGATAGCCCGTGATCATGCAGTTGCCCGTATCAAAATATGCTCCGATATATTTACTGTTGAATTGGCTGATATACTGTTTCATTTCCATGGGAGACAGCAGGAATTTATTCCATACGTTTTCCAACGCGATGTTAACCTGCAATTCTTCGGCTTCCGGCACCAGCTGTTTTAACGCTTCGGTTGATCTTTCCCATACTTCGGCATAGGGCTGAACCGGACGGCTCGGGTCCCAGGCCACATCAACCGCGCCCGGCACGACCAGAATGGTTTCGGCCTTGAGCCATGAAGCGATCTTCAGATATTTTCGGGTAAAATCAATCGCCTTGTCCTGTTCAGCCTGGTCGGTTGACGCAAGCGAACATCCCCAGTAAAAACCGGTTGCCAGAGTACGAAGTCCAATTCCGGCAAGCTCTGCCGCTTCAACAATTTTTTGACATTCACCTTGACTAATATCAATTGGAATACAGTCTCCAACCGTTATTTCCAATCCTTCCATTCCCATTTCTGCAGCATTGTCGATTGCGCCGTAAGGACCTTTCTTGTCGTCAAAGCCGCCCAGTACCCAGTAATTAATCGCGTGATAAAATGACATAATATTTTCTCCTTCTGTTATAAATTTACTCTTTCGCCGGTTTCAATTGATCTGACTTCCGCTTCTACAATGCGTATTGCTTCGACAACGTCATCCAAAGTCATATATTTATTGGGCTTGGTGCCCTTTGCGATACATCCCAGCAGATAGTCAATTTCCCGGTGCCAGCCCGTTGGCAAGTCTGTGCCCAGTTCCGGGGTTTCAGTTGTACCATCGTTGTGAATAAGCATATAGCCGTTTTCAGACAGCCGGATGGTGAGGTTGTCGCAGACGATTTGATAGCTCATTTCAAACGGAGTTCCTTTTCCCGCGTCCCAGCCGCCTTCGGCCGTTACCAGGCTGCCGTTGCCGAAATTGTAGCGTGTCATCACGTGGTCCACGCCGTTGTCACTGCGTACTCCTTTTACTCCGAATGAATCGACTGAGTCCGGCATACCAAGCAGGTAACGAATGAAGTCGGTATCATGCAGATGCAGATCAAGAATCGCGCCGCCGCTGAGTTCGCTTTTCATGAACCAGTTGTTCCAGCCGCTTCCATCGACATCGGGGGACAGCCGTTTAAAGGTGGCGCTGCGCAGCTTTCCGGCCTGACCGGAATGGATCAGTTGATACGTATGTTGATATTCCGGCCAGAAACGTACACACATTCCCGTCATGAATGCCTTGTTGGACTTCCGGGCTTCGGTCACGATTTCCGCCGCGTCTTTGCTGTTGCGGGCGAGTGGTTTTTCACACATTACATGCTTGCCCGCTTTGAGCGCTGCCATGGCGTAGGTCTTATGGAGATATACTGGCACGCAGATGTCCACGAGGTCGATTTCCGGATCATTAATTAGTTCCATTCCGTCAGTATAAACTTTGATATTTTCGAGCTCAAGAGGTTTTGAGTTGTCACCGCCGCTGATATTGCCGATTACAGCGCTGATATCGCCGGTACGTTTACGTTCATCCACGTCGGCGATGGCTGCGATTTCCGCAAGCTCATGATCCTTGTAGATGTTGAAATGGGTTGTGCCCATGAACCCGAGCCCGATAATTCCTACTTTGATTTTTGTCATCTTATTAGTCCTTATATGTTACATGAATTGATTTGCCGTCTTGTTCGAGCGAGTCTCGTTCCGCTTCAATAATGCTTAAGCCGTCGATAATTTCCTGTCCGGTTATATAAGTGTTGTCTATATTTCCAGCATGAAGGGATTTCAGCATAAAAGCAATTTCCTCTTCCCAGCCGGTTGAATAGTTGTAGCCGGAAAGGTCCGGTTTTTCGTGACGGCCGTCTTCGTAATAGATGTTCAGGCCAGAGGAGTCAAACACCACACTTCCCAGGCTGCCGGTCAGCCTGAAACTCATGGAAAAAGGGGTTCCCGGTGCCGCGATCCAGCCACCCTCGGCAAGAATTGCGGAGTTGCCGCCAAAGTCATAGGCGGTGCATACATGGTCCCAGCAGTCGTCGGAACGAATCCCGCGACATCCGAAACTGGTGACTTTCCGGGGACGTCCGAAAAAACGCAGTACCTGATCGGTATCATGCATATGCATTTCAAGCAGAGCGCCTCCGCTCATGGCCTTGTTGCCGAACCAGTTGTTCCAGCCGTTTCCCTTCACGGTCGGCGACAGCCTGCTGAAAAAGGCACTATGGATTTGGCCCAGCGCACCGGATTTATGCAGCCGGTATACATAGTCGTATTCCGGCCAGAAACGGACACATAGTCCAACCAGCAACATTCTGCCGCACTGCTTGGCACACGACACGATTTCCCGGGCGTCTTCCGAACTCATCGTCAGGGGTTTTTCGCATAGAACATGTTTCCCGGCATGGAGTGCCGCCAGTGCGTACGCTTTATGCAGATGCACAGGTACGCAAATATCAACCAGCTCAATTTTCGGGTCGGCGATAAGTTCCATTCCGTCTGCATATGCCCTGGTTGTATTCGGATCAAACAGTTCCTCTTCTTCAAAACTATTGATATTTCCGGCAACACTGCTGAAGTTTCCCTGTCTTTTTTCGGCATCGACATCCGCTACCGCAACGACTTGCGCGTCAGCCAGCTTTTTATAGATGGAAAGATGGGTGACTCCCATGAAGCCCAGTCCGATAATTCCGATTTTTATCTGTTCAGCCATTCATAAGTCTCCTGATGCTTTATTGTCCGTACGACGGACGGCGTTGGTACCGCTTCAAACTCCAGTCGCCAAGGCTCCTTACGGAAGCGTTTTCAATGCCTCGCATGCTTGCATTGAGGCCGTTTATTGATAATCATACGCGCAGAGCATTTATTTTTGAATGGAAGTATATGCATATATATGGACTTTCATGCAAAAGTGTTGTACAATAGATAATATAATGAAGAACGCGCTTGAAATTATTTTGCAGGACCAGATCCAGCAAATATTCGATCACTTTGCCGCCAGCATGGGGATTGTGATCGTATTTTATTCGCTCGACGGGAAAATATTGCGTCGCGGCCTTAACCAGCCAGTGTCGGACTACTGTAAACTTGTTCAGAAACATCTCTACGGCACCAGTAAATGTACGTTGTCGGATGAGACTCGCTGCCGGGAATGTACAGAGCAACGTCGTACCGTGAGTTACCGGTGTCATGCCGGAATTGAGGAAGCTGTCGCACCAATCTTTGTGGACAATCAGCTTGCGGGATATGCTATGATCGGGCAGTTTCGCAGTGATGTCCAGCCCGACGCGAAAACGATGCGGGATGCCGCGAACGCTGGAATTGCCGATCAGCTTCAGCAGGCGTTTATGAAGCTGCCATATTACAATTCATCACGCACCACGCACCTGCTTGGACTGTTCGATACGCTGGTCGATTATATTATTACGAAGGAAATTGTGTCGGTGCGCGGAGAACGGATCATTACGCAGGTGATGGCTTATATCGAACAGAATATCCACCGTCCGGTAAGGCTTTCCGAAGCGGCGAAAGTGGTAGGACGCAGCTGTTCGTCTCTTTCCCATGCCTTCAATCAGATGCTGAACAAAAGTTTTTCCCAAGTTGTAATCGAGGCGAAACTCAGCCGTGCCGAAGAATATTTCAGGGAGTCTCCGGAGCTATCCATAAAGGAAGTCGCTGAAAGGTTGGGTTACGACGACCAGTTGTACTTCTCCCGGTTGTATCGCAAATATCGCGGCTTTCCACCCTCGAAATATGCAGCCTCCCGCGAATAGTTGTTTACTTATATCCTACAACGCAGAACTTTCCGGTGGCTTCATCATAATGCTCCTCGGTTTTTGAAAAACCGGCCTGAGTCAGATAATCAACCAGTTCCTCGATAGAGTATACGCTCATGCCTTTGATCATGTCTATGTACTTTTGAGCGGCAACTTTGTCGCAGGTATCACAGCAGATCACGAAGCATCCGTCTGGCTTGAGAACGCGGCAAACTTCGCAGAAGTCTTTCTGGATTTCCGGCCAGAAATAGATAGTTTCTGAAGCGGTTACAACATCGAAAACAGCATTCTCGAACGGCAGTTCAGAAACGCTGCCTTCAATGACTTCGACTTTTCCGGCTTTGACTGCCTTGCGGTTAAACTTCAGCGTTTTTTTAACGCTGACCGGTGAATAATCTACTCCAGTAAAATGAGCACTCGGGACGCGTTCAAGCATTTGGGCAATAAACACGCCTCCGCCGCAACCGATGTCCAGTACCTTTCCGTTTTCAGGAATTTTGAAATGGCGCATCGCCAATTCCTGTAACGGACGATGTTCCTTTTCCATTTTAGAGAAGACCAGAAAATTACCCCAGAAGGTTCCCGGCCTGGCAAAATTTTGTTTCCATCGCTGGTATATCATGGCTGTTCCTTATTTTTATGATAAAATAAAATTAGCATTGCCGCTAACAATATCAAATTGCAAAAAGAAACAGCCTGGATAATTGTTTACACTGGTGTGATTACGCATTCCGTGTTGCGCGGCAGGTCAAGTTTGATAACTTTACTGCTGCTGACGAATTCCTGGCCAGACATAGAAACTTTGACATCTTTGCCAATCCACGGATTCCCAAGTTTTAACGTACCGCCAAGACGGCTCACGATTTTTACCGGCTGGAGTTCTTCGTCGATGATTTCAGCACTGACCAGGAAACCGCCTTCACAAGGCATCTTGCTGAACTTCGCATTGTCCCATCTTGATGGTTTGCCCGGGAAAATATGAATCACGCCGCGGCGGCTGTGTATCAGCATATCCTGAACCGCCACGATCGCGCCCATTCCGGCATCCATTTGCATGCGTTCGTTACCTCTTTCCGTGTTTATGTCCGGGGAGTTGCTCAAAGGATCTGCCGCGCCCATGGCTGTAAATCCAGGAAATTCGCAGTCATGCAAGGTGCCGTAACCTTTGTTCATGAATACTTTGGACAGGTTTTCCAGCAGCATTTCCGCCATATCTCCGTTATGCATCCTTGAATAGAGCATTGATGCCCACGGCACACACCAGCCGGACCATTGCCCGGTTCCCATCGTAATCCAATGAAGAATTGAATTACTGACAATTTCCCGATTTTCAGGTGCGAACAGATCTATTGTATCGAACGGACAGATCGAACCCAGGTGGGAATGATGACGATGACTTTCTTCCAGTACCAGCTCTTCCCATAGTCCGATTTGCGGTTTGCCGCCATGTTCAACAACTGTGTATCGGGGCAGATTGGCATTGATATCGGTCCAAACCGGAGAAGGTTCTTCATTGACCAGCGGGGCGGCACTGATCAGGTCCTCGCACAAGCGATGGATTGCGGCAAGTTGAAAACTGGCATTGCGTCCCCAGCTGTTAATCTGCGATCCACGATATTCCGGTGACACACTGATTGGTAGCGTATAGCTACCGTCAGCGTTGTGCTCCAGCATCTCCTCGAATACGCGCATGGTTCCTTTCATAAACGGGAACGCAACATTTTTCAGAAAGTCCGTATCGGCTGTATATTGTACATACTGGAACATCATTTGGGCGATCCACGCGGCACAGGCATGGTCGATTGAACCCGACCAGAATGATCCCATGCAGGTACACTTGTCGTCTACCGCGTGCGGCAGCATGAAGCCGTCGTCGATACCGACAAAAAGTTTGGCATTGCTGCGCAATTTGTCGCGCCACGACCATACCATATCGAACATCGGACGCAGGTGGCTTAGACGATTCGCCTTATAGGCGGGCCAGTAGCACATCTGTACATTGATGTTAAAATGATAATCGCTCGACCATGGCGGCATGTCGTATTCTTCAATCCACGGTCCCTGCAGCGTAGCCGGAGTACCTGACGGGTTGGTAAAGCAGGCGAATTTGTACAGCCCGAGAGAATAGAGCAGTTCCAGGGTCGGCGACGGAATTTCCACAACTGGAATGTCATTCCAGTACTGTTTCCACCATATTTCAGTTTCCGCTATGGCTTTGTCCATACCGCCGTTTTCCAGTTGATCAAGAGCTTTTGCCGCCTGATTTTGCATCGTTGAGGTATCAGCGGCTCTTTCCGTTACTGCCAGAATGGAGTGGGTAGTTTTACGGCAGGCAACGCATACGCCGTCATTCACCGGCAGCTCCTGAATCCACCCGAACAGGTTTGAATCATTTAGCATGATTGGGGGCTTCATGGAAATAGACGTGAAATATTCGTCAAGGAATTCCCATGACGGAACGGATTTCATTTCAATGCGGTCAAGCTCATCAGCTTCGATTTTAAATGCCTGGGATTCTATAGTCAGGCTGATCCTGAGTTCAAATGTTTTGCCGTTCCGGTTGTAACTGATCGCAGCCATCCCGGTTTTCAAGTTAATTATTCCGGTTTTCAGTTTTGAACTGTCCGGCAGCATCAGGTCGAGACGTCCAACTGGAATAACGCTGGGTCTGCCTGGTTGTCCTGGAATGTCTTCGGTATCGGTTTTGAATAGTGCCTGGATGCCGGGATCGTCATACGCTTCAAGGCATTTACGGATATCTTTGAAGTTTTGTTTTTCGGTCCAGTTCATACCGCCGCGATTGTCCCAGAGGTCGGCGCGTGAAATCGTGATCTTTAAATGATTTCCTTCTCCCCATACCAATAGTCCGGTGGTGGCGTTTCCCAACGGCATGCCGGTATGAGTACGAGGCAACGGGAATTTCCAGCTGGCTTCGTTTAACATAATATTTGTCCTTTATATGATTGATTTTGATGTAATACAATCATATTATATAAGAGTATCTAAGTTTAAACAATTCAGATTTTGATGCATTAATGGTGTAAAAATGACGATATTAAAAAACAGCGAGGTTGGCGCGCGTTTTTGGATACTGGAGCCGTTACCGGAATATATGAACATATGGGTATTTTACAGCAACCGTTTTCTTGAGCATGGTGAATATACTTCTGTTCAGCCACGTCCGAGTGGCGTAACATTACGGTATCTCGTCGGCGGTAACTGGGAAGTCAAGATGTGCGGAAAAACCTGGTCGGCATCACCGGGAGAAATTTTCTGTGCCGTTCCCTCCGAGCCATTGGTATTTTCTCAGTTTGATAAAGATGAATGGGAATGGCTGGAGATTCAGTTTAATGGTCCATGCGCGGAAACATTCATTGGTGAATTCGGATTGTCGCCGGAGCATCCGGTCATCAAGCCGAATGATTCGGAATTAACGGCTGATTTTTTCAGACGGCTGTATCGCTTGATGGCACAGCCGGACCGGACCGTGCCCCATGCTCTTGAATTACTGTTTGGGTTGCTGGAAGCCTGTCGCGGCAGGCAGAACCAGACAGACGCTGGGCTTAAGGATTCGCCAAAATTGCTGGCAGCCCGCGCGGTGGATTATCTTGATACGATGCCGTCTGCGGGAAAAAATGTCAGTGAGCTGGCGGAGCATTTCGGGGTGGACCGTACTACTCTTGGGCGAGCCTTTAAAAAACACATTGGAATGAGCCCCCATGAATATCTTGACTGGTTCCGGCTGCAACGCGCCCGTGGATTGCTGGATTCAACGAATCTGACGGTATCGGATGTCGCGAAACGAGCCGGTTTTTCCGATGTGAAATACTTCATTGGCTGGTTTAAAAAACATCAGGGCGTTACTCCCGGAAACTATCGAAAAGCAAAATGATTGTCAATGGTTTGTATTCTCTTTACTACGATTCACAAACTTCTTATATAATGCGCCTATTTTGTCGATGTAATTATAGCCGAGAGAAAGCCGTTCCAAGTAGGGGCGATTTTCGATGAAAACGCCCGTCGCACCAGCGACAGGTAAGTACGACTGACAGCGTACTTACACTCAACGCTTCTACGTCGCTTTCGTGGTTTACCGGTTCCTTTCTAAGTAGGGGCGATTTTCGATGAAAATGCCCGCCGCACCAGCGACAGGTAAGTACGACTGACAGCGTACTTACACTCAACGCTCCTACGTCGCTTTCGTGATTTACCGGTTCCTTTCTAAGTAGGGGCGATTTTCGATGAAAACGCCCGCCGCACCAGCGGCTGTATGATCGTTTTAAATTTTCATGTATAAACTGCCGTGCTGATGCACGGTGTGCCGGTTTTATCAAAACAGGCACTACTTTGTTCCCGCATTTTTTTTATTCTTAATTCTTTTGGTTGCGGCTTCGCCGCGGTGTGTTGTTACGAACGAAATGGCGTGATAGTTATTATTTTTGTATATCTTTGTCTTGAAATGTCCCATAGTGGGACTATTCTATTAAATAGAGTATAAGAGGTTAGACTTTGGAAATACTGAAAAAAGGACTCATTGAGCATTATAAGAAAAGGCATGCTGATAGCATAAAGCCATTGAATAACTGGGAAAAACTAGTTAGCTTGGCTAAGTGGAAAAAGCCGCAGGATATAAAAAACGCAATCCGAAGTGTTGATTTTCTATCTGGCAATCGAGTTCTTTTTAATATTGGCGGGAACAAACATCGCTTGCTTGTTATTGTTGTTTATGCTCGTGAAAGAATGATAATTGAGTGGATTGGAACTCATGCAGAATATGATAAGAAAAAGTTTTAATGAGGCTACATTATGGAAATCAGCTTGATTACAAATGATGAAGAATATAACGCGGCATGCAACCGCCTGGATGAGTTCATATCAAAACATGCTGATCTTGAGAATCTCAATAAAAAAGATTCCGAAGAGTTTGAATTGCTTTGTATGGTAATCAGAAACTACGAAGAGAAACGTTATCCTGTGCCGGAAGTGGATCCCATCGATTTTATAAAATTTATGATGGAACAAAAAGGTTTGAAAGTTCGTGATTTAGCAGGTTGTTTCGGAACGACCTCACGAGCCTATGAAGTTCTCAATAGAAAACGAAACCTTACGTTGGCCATGATAAAGAAACTCAGGGTTGCGCTAGGGTGCCCCGCAGACGCATTAATTGGATCATAATAATTCTCATTTTCCTGTAGGAGAATGTAGTTCTTTGATGACACGCATGATATTTTCGGCCTGTTTTTTGTCGGCATCTTTCAACAGGTCGATTGCCTGTTGCTGATACTTTTCGGCGGCGATGAAGTCGCCGGACAATGCTTTTACTCTTGCCATGGCGGTCAGGTATCCTGCCTTTTCTCTGGCCTGGATATTCTTCGGCATATGTGTTTCGGCGTTTTTAATGGCCTGTTTCAGGAGTTTTGGGGCCATAGAAGCAAACGGAACGCGGTTAAGCATAAAGCGTACGAAATCCAGCATTACAGCTGAGTCTGCCTGGAAATGTTTCATGATTGCCTGATATACCGCGATATAATCTTTGGGAGCGGCATCGGTTCTGAGCATCAGCTCCATTTTCGTGAAATAGAGCGTTGGATTCTTCGGCGCTCTTTTGATTAGTCCGCTAATAAACTCAATCGCTTTCGGTAGATCATTACTGCGTTCAAATGTAAACAGTCGTGCCCTGATGGCAAAAGCGTTGGCGGGGTCCAGATCAAGGATCTGTCCGGAATAACGGATGATTCCGCGTGAATCGGCACTTTGAAGCGCGGTAATAAGTTTTACGGTGATTTCATAAATATCCCTGACTTTGTCTTCATCGAATTTTCCGGACTTGACTTGTTTGAAGATGGCAGGGAAATCAACCGGTTCGCCAACCCAGAGGATTTTACGTTCATCATCAATCAGGAATACTCGCGGCATCAGAATGCTGTTCTTCATGAAATTCTTTGTTGTCTTGCTTCTATTGTCCAGCCCGATATTTAATCCGGTAACAGCGTGTTTATTCATAAAACTACGGGCGGATTGTTCACTGTCCCTGGTGACGGCGGCAATATGCAGGGAAGGATATTTGTGTGACATCATTTGCAGAATTTTTATCGCGTCCGGGCTTCCCGGAGCCCATGATCCCCAAATCATTACAACAAAATAATCCCGATCTTTCTCATCTGATTCCACTCCCTGACCCGGAGAGGGCAGAGCTATCGGATTCCCGGATATCCAACGGCTTACCGACATTGCGGGAGCGTTGTCACCGGGGCCCGCGGCAAAGCATAACTGGCAAAAGGCGAAGAGTACAATAAGAAGTATTCTGGTTTTCATGTCTGCAATATCCGTATATTATTAGGGAAAATTAATTTTTTATGTTCTATTTCCTTCCGCTTTCGAAAGGAGCATCAATGACTTCGTCGTACGAATAGAATAACACGGTTTTCCATCAAATAAACGAAAAACCGTGAAAATTTAATAATATATCTGTAAAAAGATTCCGGCTGAACTGAGAGCAATGCAATCTGTTCCACTATTGAGGATCATTATTTACTTTATATCTTCCACCAGTTTCATAAAACGTTGACCGTATTTGATGTAATTTTGCATTTTTTGTTCAGCTATTGTTTGCTCATCGGCATCGAGATTTTTGATGGCTAAGTGTGGTTCCATTGAAAACCCACCGTCATAGCCGGATTTAATAAGGTCGCTGACTATTTCCTTGACGTATCCATCTCCTTCCCCCGGCCAGCAGTATACTGCTCTGGGATGATTAGGGTCTGAGTCTTCATCGAATATGCCATCTTTGATATGAACATAGTGGATGAATTCTTTCACATTCTTATAGAACTCCCATGAATCCTGTTTCTTATAAGGTTTTGAGCCAATGAAGGAGTCTGAAAAAATGGGATTCCCAGTGTCAAAAACAAGTTTGAAGGCAGGAGATTTAATTTTGTCGAGTAACTTCAGGGTGTGCTGATAAGACATTCCTCCATAGTTTCTACAGTTCTCATGAAGATAAATGACTCCGGCATCTTCACACATTTTTACCAGATATTCAACTTTTGGAAAAACCTGGGCTTCAACTTCCGGACAAAATGCTTCTCTTTCGCGTTGAATTACAAAGCTCATTCCACGAATCATCTTGCATCCAAGTACTTTCATCCGGGACAGAGCGCGTTCAAGAGCAGCAATACTGAGTTCAAAATCTTCTTCTTTAAATGGATCATGTCCCCAATTGGCAACTTCGCTGCCAAAACAATTTATTTGAATGCCTGCTTCGTTTAATTTAGTTGCTACGGTTTTGAATTTACGATCAGAAATATTATGGATGTTTATATTGTCGATGTATCTTGATTCAATATGTTTCCAACCGAGTTTTCTGGTTGCATCGATTTGAGTATCAATTGAACGTCCCGCTTCGTCAGCAAATCCAGTATAATACATGAGAACAGGTTATCCTTTTTAATTATTATAGATAAAGAGAATTATACAAAACTATATTAATAGCTGCGACACAAAACAATAGTATTTCTCTTTTTTAGAATGGAAAACTTGACTACTCTGCTCAAATATGGTGGCAAAAAAATAGAGCCAACGATATTCATCATTGGCTCTATAAAATATCAAAAAAAAATTCTCAACCAGCTTTCTTGGGTTCCAATGCAGGAGCCGCGACAACAGTATTTTTCTTTGTCGGTTTCTTCGAAGCTGTTTTCGAATGCTTTAGAACAGGTTCTGATATATGGTTTACAACATCGGCGTCAATAATACATTCACTGACGTTTTCTTCTGATGGTACAGTGTACATAACATCAAGCATCAGATGTTCAAGAATCGCACGGAGTCCACGAGCACCGGTACCTTTTTCGGTGGCCAGTTCAGCGAGAGCTTCCAGAGCGCCATCGGTGAATTTCAGTTTAACGCCTTCCATTGCCAGCAACTGTTCGTACTGACGAACCAGAGCGTTTTTCGGCTCAGTCAGGATCTTTACCAGATCATCCTTGCTCAATTTTTCAAGCGATGAGATAACCGGCAGACGACCGATAAATTCAGGAATCAATCCGAACTTGATCAGATCTTCCGGCTCACAGTTGTTGAGCATTACCTCACGGTCGACAATCTTTTTGACCTCAGTTACTTCATCGTTCTGGTTGAATCCCAGAACCTGTTTACCGATACGGCGCTGGATTGATTTATCAAGTCCAATAAATGCACCGGCGCAGATAAACAGGATGTTGGAAGTATCCACCTGCAGGTATTCCTGATGCGGATGCTTTCTGCCGCCTTTCGGCGGAACATTGGCAGTAGTGCCTTCCAGAATCTTAAGCAGTGCCTGCTGTACGCCTTCGCCGGAAACATCGCGGGTAATCGAAACATTTTCGGTTTTACGGGCAATCTTGTCGATTTCGTCAACATAGATGATACCGATCTGGGCGCGCTGGATATCGTAGTCAGCAGCCTGAACCAGGCGCAGAACGATATTTTCAACGTCTTCGCCAACATAACCAGCTTCGGTAATAGTTGTAGCATCACAAATGCAGAACGGTACGTCAAGCATCTTTGCCAGAGTTTTTGCCAGCAGCGTTTTTCCTGAACCGGTCGGACCGATTAGTAGTACGTTACTTTTTTCAAGTTCGATCAGGTCGCCAAGCTCATTGTCATCAAGGTCAAGAAGATTGCGCTTGTTCAACAGGCGTTTGTAATGATTGTGAACCGCTACAGACAAAACCTTTTTCGCGTGTTCCTGACCAATTACGTAATTATCCAGATTCGCTTTAATGTGGCGCGGATCCGGAACATCCAGCAAAGGGATTTCAACAGGTTCCTCGGCATTGACTTTGTCTTTGTCGCCTTTGAAAAGTCCCTGGCATATATCTACACAATTACGGCAGATAGTCGCTCCAGTTGGACTGGATATCAACTGGCCTACTCCCGGTTGATCCGTACTGCGACCGCAGAACGAACAGCGGAGATGATCATCATTTTCTTTTCTGCCGGACATAATTAACCTCTAATTATTATTTTTTCTTTTCCTGTCCCAGGATGTTGTCGATAAGACCGTATTTCAGGGTTTCTTCCGGAGACATGAAATAGTCGCGCTCGGTGTCTTTTACCACTTTACGAACAGACTGTCCGGTATGCTTGGCGATAATCTTATTAAGCATTTCGCGCAACCGGAGAATTTCTTGGGCCTGAATATCAATATCGGCGGCAGTACCCTGAGCACCACCCCACGGCTGATGGATCATGATTCTGGCATTCGGCAGCGCATAACGTTTTCCTTTTGCGCCGGCACAAAGCAGAACCGCACCCATACTTGCGGCCTGACCGATACAATAAGTTTTTACGTCGCAGGAAAGGATCTGCATAGTGTCATAGATCGCGAGTCCGGCTGTAATGGAGCCGCCGGGGCTGTTGATGTACAGATCAATATCCTTTTTCGGGTCTTCCGACTGAAGGAAAAGCAACTGTGCCACAATAAGGTTGGCAACATTGTCGTCTACCGGGGTACCCAGCAGAATAATCCTGTCCTTCAGCAGGCGCGAATAAATGTCATAACCTCTTTCGCCGTGACCGGTTTGTTCCACGACCATCGGGACAAGTGTTGAGTTATTCATAATGTTCTTCCTGCGATTAATTCAATATTAACGGTTTAAATCACCTTATATTCATTTTCCTGAATTTTCAACCAGGAAATCAGTAACTTTGCCGATAAGAATATCCATGTGCATATCATCCAGACCGCCATTGTCTTCCATGAGCTTACGCAGATCTTTCGGTTTCATTCCGTAGTAGCTGCTCATGCCCTTGATCTGCTGATCTACTTCAGCTTCATCAACGGTGATATTTTCTTCTTTGGCGATTCGCTGCATGATGAATATCCGGCGGAGCTTGGCTTTTGCTGCGTCTTCGGCTTCAGCTTTATGCTTGTCGATGTCTTTTTTGAAGGCTTCGGCATCTTCTTCGTTTTTAACAGTAGCATTGGCGAGTTGACGCAGTCCCTTCTGGGTTTCCTGAGCTAGAACGGTCGGCGGGATAACCAGATCACCAACGACTTTTTCCAGTTCTTCAATGAACTTTTCGCGTTTTTCACGATCCGCCTGTGTCTGAGCTTCTACGCGGAGAGACTCTTCAACCTGTTCGCGAAGTTTTTCTTCGTTCTCAACATTCATTTTTTCGCAGAGTTCCTTGATGTCTTCAACCGGAACGCGACGCTGAACATTGTTAACTTTCAGTTTGTAAGCCACTTTTTTACCGGCCAGAGCGGTTTCGCGATGGTCTTCAGGATATTCCGCGGTGAATTCATAATCCTTGCCTTTTTCCGCGCCGGTAAGGGCTTCGATTACACCTGGAATTACTTCCGGTTCATTGAGCCATACCCAATTATCGTCGCTTTCAACCTGGCGTTTCAGAGTTACAGGAGCATCTTCCGGCAGCTCAAAATCTGAAGTATAGGAAACTTTCAGCATATCTTCTTTCTGAGCCGCTTCTTCAATATCCTGATAAGAAGCATACATTTTCTTATGAGATTCGATGCGTTCTTCAATCTGTTTCTTGGTTACTCTGATCTGTTTGCCTTTGACTTCGATGTTTTTGTAGTCGGGCAGATCGAATTTAGGAGCTATGTCAAATTCCATTTCAAAAGTGAAATCCTGACCCAGTTCTATTTGCGGCTGAGAAGCGCCTTCTGGAAGGTTAACAGCGACAGCTTCGGTGTCCTGATCTTCGTTAAATTTGTCCAGGGCCATACCCATGATGCGTTTGGTCAGCTCTTCTTTTACATGCGGGGCATATTTTTTCAGAACCATCTGAGCCGGTGCTTTTCCAACGCGGAACCCGGGGATCTGGGCATATTTGGAGAATTCGCCGGCAACAGAATTCGCTTCAGACGCCAGAGATTTTTTTGAGACTTTGAATTCAGCCTTAAGTTTGCCAGGCTGGATTTCTGAGCAAGTCAGTTCAATTGCACTTTTAAGATTTTCAGACATTTTTAATTCCTGTTTTTATTGTTGATATAAAATCTATATACTTATATTATATTCCTGTTTCTCAATATGTTAAAACAGATGCCGGTTCTTTCCGGTCATACAGTTAAACGGATTTTAATCTACTATCTTACGGGATTTTTTCAACATCAGTTCGATTAATTTTTGCCAGAAACATCTATATATAAAGGAAAAGTGTTTCCCAATATATAAATATTAAGATATTTTTACCGACTGAAAAACACTAATTTGAAAGCTTTATTTAGTGAACGATGGTTGGCTTTTCGATCAGGATGGCGATGGAGTCAACCGCAGTGGAGATATGACCGGCGAGAACGTTGAGTTCTTCTATCGATACGGTTTCTCCGTTGATCAGTTTTTCCTCCAGAACTGCCGCTGTGGTTTTGATATCATCGGCACCGATATAGGATGCCGACCCCTTGATCTTATGCAGTGAGTTCTTCAAGTCGTCAAGTTTTCCTTCCTGAAGCCTCTTCATCATGGCCAGACCTTCGTGTCCGAAGTCTTTCCTGAAGGTATCAAGGAGTTGCTTCATCAGTACGGTATCGCCATCAATTGGTTCGAGTGCGGAAGTAATATTCAGTCCGGGCATATCGCACAGTTCAGGCTTTCCTGCTGGTTTCGTTGTCTGCTGGGGCGGAGTAAATTCGCGTTTGCCGGGTTTGACCCATTTTACCAGGGTCGAATAAAGTAGTTCCGGGTTGAGCGGTTTGTTCAGATGGTCGTTCATGCCGGACTGCAGGCAGCGTTTGATTGCAGCGGGCATTACATGGGCAGTCAGTGCAATGATCGGAAGTTCTTTGGTGTTCTCCCTGATCAGCTCAGTGGCTTTATAGCCATCCATTATCGGCATCTGGACATCCATGAATACAGCATCGAATTTCATGTTTTGATCAACGATCATATCAACCGCTTCCTGACCATTCTCGGCAACTTCTACAACGATTCCGGCCTGAGTCAACATTTCCATTGCCACTTGACGGTTTATGGCGTTGTCTTCAACCAGCAGTACCTGTGCACCGCGGATTTTTTCAAGTTTTTCTAAATGTTTTGATTTCATAGAGACCCGGGTCAAAGGAATAACTGTTGAAGTATCGGTGGCATCCTCTGCATCCGGATCGGATTCCAATTCAATATCAAATGCGAAAGTACTGCCGATATCCAGAGAACTTTCGACTTCAAGTCGGCCGCTCATGAGTTCAATCAGGCTTTTTGTAATGACCAGTCCGAGTCCGGTTCCGCCAAACTTTCGGGTCATTGATTCATCGGCCTGGGTGAAAGGAACAAACAGTGACTCAACTTGCTCCTGACTCATGCCGATACCGGTATCCTGAACGGTGAATTTTACTTTGATCTTGCGTCCTCTTCGGCGACCGGCATCTACCATTAATACGACCTCACCGGAATTCGTAAACTTGATCGCGTTACTGACCAGATTAATAAGAATTTGCTTGAGGCGCAGAGGGTCACCTTTGAGTCTGCGTGGAATCCTCGGACTTACTGAAAATGTCAGCTTCAGATCTTTTTCTCTGGCTTTGTTCACAAACATGTCGCTGATATCCTGACAGACTTTCTTGACGCTGAAATCAATGATTTCCATATTCATCTTACCGGCTTCGATTTTGGAGAAATCAAGAATATCGTTGATAACTCCTAGCAGATGGCGTGAAGCCGAATCGATTTTGTGCAGGTAGTTGAGTTGCTTTTCGTTTAACTCGGTTTGCATGATCAAATGTGAAATGCCGATAACCGCATTAAGCGGAGTACGCAGTTCATGACTCATGTTGGCGACGAAATTACTTTTGGCGTCTGTTGCTACCTCAGCCGCATTTTTTGCCAGAATAAGTTCTTTATCAATTTTCTTTTTATCGGTAATATCAAGCATTAAACAGATTATGCCGGACTGACGGTGGTTGCGTCTGAATGTCGCAGAATATACTGAAAAATCTCTGATTGTTCCGTCTGTGCAGACTAGATCAATATCAAAAACCTGAACGCCTGGATTTTGAATCAGTTGTGACGTGTTGGATTTCATGGCGGTGATCTTATCGCTGTTCATGATCGCAAATACGTCGTAGATATTGCGCTTTTTCAGATCACTTTTGGTTCCGCCGCTGATTTCATCACAAAACGCTTTGTTGCAACCGAGGAATTCACCCTCTATGCCGATATAAAAAACCGGTCCCGGAATGGTGTCAAACAGAGTTTCCAGCAGTTCGACACTGTTTCGTAGTTCTGATTCGATCGATTTACGGTCAATAATTTCCCGGCCCAGCCTGCGGTTCCATAGGATGAAAAAGGCGCATAATACCAGGACGACGGCTAGTCCGATTCCCGCAATCTCAAAAATTATCGACCAGTCGGTTTCGCGCTCAATCCGGGTTTCCGTCCAATAACGGTAAATATAATGCCGTTGTCTTTCGGTCATGGTGGCAAGAGTTTTTTCGATAATACGAACCAATTCCGGCCAGTCCTTACGGATTCCGAAACGTAAATCAACTTCATATGGAGTCGCACCGACTAATTTCAGGTTATCAAGGCCAAGACGATTTCTACGATAAATAATGGAAGAAAAATCACCAATGTAGGCATCAATTTTTCCTGACGCCACTGCTTTTAATGCGGCATCAATACTTTTTTTATGGATGAATTTGGAGTTTGGAAAATCTTTTTTTAGGATTTCCTCATATGTTTGATGTCCGACTGCGGCTATCGTTTTTCCGCGTATATCGTCGGGACTTTCGATGTTGCTTGAATTTGAAACGACAACAGCCAACTTCAATTTCAGGTATGGCTGGGTAAACAGCATGAATTTTTCACGTTCGGGAGAATAACTTATTGCCGGGATTACATCTACTTCCCGATTCCTGAGCATTTCCCGTGGCTGTGCCGAAGGGGCATTGTCTTTCGGGTGCATGTCAAGTCCGGTTCGACGATTGATATACCTGACATAATCTGAAACGATTCCTTCAAAGACCCGATTATTTCCACCAGTATTAAGAAACCCTTCATAAGGCATGTAATTGCCATTGACGGCCAGTGTTATATTCCGGTGATTTTCGATCCATTCTTTTTCACGGGGATTGAGAAACAACTTCAATTCCCTGAAGTCTTTTTCTCTGTCTACACTCTGAGATTCGGACGGTATTCCGTAAACCGTTATACTGGCATATGACAGAAATAACAGCAAGAAAAGTGATAATAACTTTTTAGTCATTTAAAAAAACCTGAATTAAGAAAACAAATAAACCAATGTAATAAATATTTGGTTATCAAGATAACAGCCATACAACAGATACAATTATATTCAATCGTTATAACATTTGCAAGCACAAATAGCAAAAGAACTGCTGAAAAAATACATTTTACGATTTTTTGCGGCGGTTCTTTTGCTATTTTAATTGCCAAGCGCCTGAATATGAGCTAAATTACCTGTCTTTGTGAATATACAAAATTATTATTTCGGAACAGATGTATATAGAATGACGAATTTGAAACATATAAGAAACTTTTCGATTATCGCTCATATTGACCACGGTAAGTCAACATTGGCGGACCGCCTGATGGAAGCGACTAAAACGGTCAGTGAACGCGACCTCCAGGAACAACTGCTTGACGATATGGAACTTGAGCGTGAGCGCGGTATTACAATTAAGTCGCATCCTGTTCACATGTTTTATGATGCTCAGGACGGTAAGGAGTATGAATTTAACTTGATTGACACTCCTGGACATGTGGATTTTTCCTATGAGGTTAGCCGTTCTCTTGCCGCTTGCGAAGGTGCTTTGCTGCTGATTGATGCCACTCAGGGAGTTCAGGCCCAGACCGTAGCGAATGTGAATCTGGCCTTCAAACAGGATTTGGCGATTATCCCACTGATAAATAAAATAGATCTTCCTGCCGCCAATCTTGAAATGTGTTTTGAGCAGATGGAAGAGATGCTGGCGATTCCCAGAGAAGACGCTTTGATGGTCAGCGGTAAGGACGGTACGGGAGTACCGGAAGTTCTTGAAGCGATTGTAGACCGCATTCCGCCTCCTGAGCAACCAGAGACGCCAGAGGCTGCCGCGTTGATCTTTGATTCGATATATGACTCTTTTCGGGGGGTCGTTATCTATTTAAGAGTTATTGCCGGTGAGTTTACACGGGGATCAAAAATAAAACTTCTCAGTACCGGAATGACCAGTGAAGTAAAAGAAGTTGGATTTTTCCGTCCGAATATGACGGCTGCCGATTCGATCGGGGCCGGTCAGGTGGGATATCTGATTCCAAATATCAAAAGTACATCCGATACGAAAATTGGTGAGACGATAACCGATGTGAAAAATCCCTGTTCCAAAGCTTTACCGGGTTTCCAGGAAGTTCATCCAATGGTGTTCAGCGGAATATATCCGATTGATACTGCTGATTATGAGCAGTTAAAGCACAGTATGGGAAAACTTCAGCTGAATGATGCCGCGTTTAGCTATCAGGCTGAAACATCTGCTGCTCTCGGGTTTGGATTTCGCTGCGGATTTCTAGGCTTGCTGCATATGGAGATTATTCAGGAGCGTTTGCGCCGCGAATACAATATGGATATCATTGCCACATATCCGAGTGTGATCTATAATGTATACATGAAGGACGGTAAGATGGTTGAAGTTGATAATCCGGTTCATTTGCCGGATCCAGCAGAGATCGACCGAATTGAGGAGCCGATCATTACGGCCCGTATTATGATGCCGTCGGATTATATTGGCGATGTGATGAATCTGATTATGAATAAACGCGGTATTTGTACGGATACGGAATCGGTTGACGGCAGCCATGTGATAATCACTGCGGAATTGCCGATGCATGAGATCCTGATTGACTTTTATGATATGCTGAAATCAATTACCCGCGGTTTCGGTAGTATGGATTATGACCATAGCGGTTACCGTCCTAATAAACTGGTGAAACTTGATATTATGGTGAATGGCGAAACCGTGGATGCCTTCTCTTCGATTGTTCATACCGATCATGCTTATGCACGCGGACGTGATATGGTGAAACGTCTCAAGGAAGTAATTCCTCAGCAGATGTTCCAGATTGCGATTCAGGCGGCTGTCGGCGGTAAAATTGTAGCTCGTGAAACAGTCCGGCAATTACGTAAGAACGTGCTGGCAAAGTGCTACGGCGGTGACATTACCCGTAAGCGTAAACTGCTTGAAAAGCAGAAAGAAGGGAAAAAACGTATGAAGCAGGTGGGATCGGTAAATATCCCTCAGGATGCCTTTGTGGCAGTCCTGAAAACTAATGATAACTGATGGGTTAAACAAGGTGTGCTGATGGAAAAATTCTGGATACTGAACCGAAGAAAGAAACGCCTTCGAGAAATCAAAAAGCATGTCAGGCACGCATTGCATGTCGATGATGATATTTTGGCTGAAAAGCAGATTGAAAAGCTGGAAGAGTTGATTATCGAGACAGAAAGTATGCGTCCGGAAGACGGACCAAAGGTTGACGAATTTATCAAGAAGGCGCCTTTGCGCCTGGCCGGAATCCTGCCAAAACGCAAATGGCCCCTGGTTCGTGAATATGTGGATATTATTGCCGTGGCCGTTATGGTCGCGTTCGGGATTCGAGGCCTTTTTCTCCAGCCGTTTAAGATTCCGACCGGCAGCATGCAGCCGACTTTGTTCGGTATTCATTATGTGGAAAACAAAGTTTACAGCGATTTGCCTCCGTTCCTTGTGAATATTCTTAAGGGTGGACGTCGTGCCAAAGCGACAGTCAGGCTGCCGGGAACGCTTGACGTACCGAGTATTCAGGAAATCCATACCAACCCGATTTTTACCGATACCCAGTTTCAGATTGAAGGTGTTAATTATATTCTTCCTGGAGAAGCGAATAATGTTATACGCTACTGCCGGCTCAGCAACACCAAAGAATATCAGCAGGGCGAAAAGCTTTGCGATGGCTGGCTGGATACCGGCGATCACCTTTTTGTTGACCGTTACTCCCATCATTTCGTGGGAATGAACCGTGGCGATGTCGTCGTGTTCAATACCGAGAATATCACCAATTACGATCAGGATACTGGTACTTCCGCTCCGCTCAATGGCTATTATTACATCAAACGCCTGATCGGACTGCCCGGTGATACGCTTCAGCTAAAAAACAATATGATTTATGTAAAACCGCAGGGAGAAGATAAATTTCGTCCCATAACTGAGTTCAACTCTACCTTTAAAAAACTTTATTCCGGGCAGGGCGGATATCAGGGGCACATCAATATCCCTGGAACTTTGCTCAGCAGTCCGAAGGCAACATTTACGGTTCCAAAAGACAGCTATTTTGTGCTTGGCGATAACACCTCATCCAGTCTTGACAGCCGTTACTGGGGAACTGTTCCCCGGGCGAATATTGTAGGAAAAGGCTTTTTCGTATTCTGGCCCTTCACTAGACGTTGGGGGATGGTAGACAAGCGAGGTCCGCTGGCTGTTAAGACGGACCCTGAACTCCGTGCGATGAACCTGCAGTAAAACAGCAAGGAAACATAACATGGATAAGATTGTATTTTTAATAAAATGTCCGGACCAGAAAGGTCTACTGTCACGGATTTCTTCCTATTTTGCAGACCGTGGATTTAATATTCTCCAGTGTCGTCAGCATACTGATTCGATAGACGGGCTGTATTTTATGCGTCTGACGCTTGATGGTCACGACCTGAAGACATCACGTCGTGAGCTTGAAAAAGAGTTTACCGCATTTGCTGAACCGCTCAAGCTTATCTGGTCGGTACACTACTCAGACTATAAACCGAAAGTATGTGTGATGGTATCGAAGACCTCGCATTGTTTGTATGATCTGCTTGAACGCTACAACGAGGATGAACTGCATTGCGAAATTCCGTTAATCATCAGTAATCATCCCACACTGGAGTATATTGGTGATCAGTTTAAAGTGCCGTTCTTCTGTCTTCCGGTGGAAAAAGGCAAGAAAGCTGAACAGGAAAAGAGGGTTCTTGACCTGCTGAAAAAACATCATATTGACTTAGTTGTCATGGCGCGCTACATGCAGATACTTTCCGCTGATTTTATTGAAAGCCTGCCAGGAAAGATTATTAATATCCATCATGCATTTCTGCCGGCTTTCGAAGGCGGAGACCCCTACACCAGGGCTTTTGAACGCGGCGTTAAAATGATCGGAGCGACTGCTCATTATGCTACCGCTGATCTTGATCGCGGACCGATTATCGAACAGGATGTTGAGCGGGTATCCCACCAGAATACGCCGGACGATATGAAACGTATCGGTAAGGATATTGAGCGACTGGTTCTGTCCAGGGCGGTCAAGTACCATCTCGAACACCGGATTATCATTTCCAACAACCGTACGGTCATCTTTAAATAATATCAGAGATATGGAGTGGAAATCGATTTTTATAGATAGCTTTAAAATAATAAATCAAATATTGCATTTATCTATTGACTTTGTTTATCACTGGATTATTATTAAAAATGTGAGGAAAATATGATTTTCTCAGATGATAATTTTAAAGGTGGTAAATTCTGAAGGTGAAAGCGATGACAATTAGGTTGAGAGGAAAGCGCGCGCTGGTGACGGGTGCCGGAAAAGGGATCGGACGCGGAATTGCCCTGGCGCTTGCTAGAGCCGGAGCGCAGATGTTTCTTCACTATCGTTCTAATCAGGCGGAGGCGGACTCCCTGCTTAAAGAGATTCGGTATATGGGAAGAGAAGCGCATGCGTTTCGTGCTGATCTGGCAAATGATGAAGCGCGTTCCTCCATGTTTGCGGAAATAAAAACTTTATGGGGTGGCTTGGATATTGCCGTGAACAACGCAGGCTGGGATCCCGGTTTTGTGCAGTTCGACACAATTGATCCTGAACTCTATTATCGCCTGAGCGATATAAATATTAAAGGAACCTTGTTCTGTTGTCTGGCGGAAATCGAGCTTATGCGCCTGAATCCGGATGGCGGCAGTATTATCAATATTGGTTCCGTTCAGCAGGATACCAGTGTTCCGGGAAGAACCCTCTATGCGATGAGCAAGGGGGCTATTCATGCAATGACCGGACAGCTTGCTCTGGAAGCCGGACAGTTCGGAATACGCGTTAATAATATGGCGCCGGGTTATATCGAGGTGGAAAGAATGTCGAAGGTAGCGGGGTTTAATCGCGATGAAGTTGCCGAAGATATTCCGGTTGGTCGGATCGGAGACGTACGTGATACCGGGGATTTCGCGGTATTTCTGGCGTCCGACAAATCTTCGTTTATTACCGGTCAGACTCTGGTTATTGACGGTGGTGTTTCCAGAAAACTTGCCAGAAGCCGCAGTGTTGCCGGAGTTAAAAGCAAATAGATTATATTGTTTCTTCCTCATAGACTAAAAATCTGAAGTCTTTTCTTTGATTGTAGTTTTGCCGCAAATATCCTTCAGAGTCAACAGGAAATTTTTGTTCTACTGTTGACTTTATTCCTGCTTTGGATTATTCTGAATAAAAGTAGTATTTGACAGGGGAATAGCATCATATTCTTATTCAATGGATTTCAGAGTGTCCTTTATAATTGTGGATGAGCGGGTAATACTGTGGTTTTTCCCGGGGGATTTATGATAAAAAAGCTTTTTTTCTTATATACTTTTCTGATCGTTCTTTTTGCGTTGGCATCGTTTGGAAAAGGTGCAAATGCGGAAGGTCCATCTTCTGCGAATTTTACCGATTCCGAAGTCAAATGGCTGAAGGCTCATCCTGAAATCAGTATAGGAATTCAGGAACATTGGGCTCCGTTGGATTTTGTGGACGAATTCGGGGTGCCGCGCGGAATCGGAGTTGACTACATTACTCTGATTAACAGAAAGTTGAAATACTCCAAACTGATAATCAAGCCTGGTCACTGGGATTATATATTTAATGCAGTAAAGAATAAGAAGCTTGATGCGCTCGCCGATATTACCCCTCGTGCGGAAAGAGTGAAATTTTTTAATTTTACCAAGCCGTATATAACGATTCCTCATGTTATCATAAGCAGAAAGAATACTGTTTACTATAGCGATATACCTGAGCTCAAGGGTAAAACTGTTGCTTTGGAAAAAGATTTCTATCTGGTTAAATATTTGAGAAGTAAATATCCATCGATCAAAGTTGTGGAATGTCATTCCACCAGTGACGCACTTGATTTGGTATCTAAGCAGAAAGCCGATGTTTATATCGGTAACCGTGCCGTTGCCAATTACATTATCAGCAATGAACTGATCAACAACCTTGAGGTTCAGGGGAAAATAAATGTTACGAATTCGACCAATGCCATTGGCGTAAGAAAGGACTGGCCCCAGTTGGCGGCGATCATTGACAAGGTTCTAAAGTCATTAACCAAGCAGGAAAGATTCGCGATCCTTGAGAAGTGGAACGAGAAACCGTCAGTGCCCATTGCGTTACAACTTTTGACGGAAGAAGAGCGTAGCTGGATTCGAGAACACCACGTTCTCAAAGTGGCCAATGAGGATGACTGGGCTCCGTTTGATTTCAGTGTCAATGGAAAGCCGCGCGGATATTGTATTGACTATTTGAAGCTGATTTCACGGAAAACAGGACTCCAATTTGAATTTGTTAATGGTTTGTCCTGGGATAAATTAATGGCGAAGTTCAAATTGGGGCAAATAGATATTTTACCCGTAGTCAGCAAAAGTCCCAAAAGATCCGGCTTCCTGGATTTTTCCGATCCATACATAAAAAATCCGATTATTCTGGTGACGCGCGATTCAAACGCTTCCGTAAACGGAATCAACGACTTACGTGGTGGGAATATTGCTATTGTAAAAGGATATTTCTTCGAAGATATTTTCCGGGAAAACTATCCTGATATAAAGATCATAGAAGTTTCAGGCTTTATAGACGGACTTGAGGCGGTTCTTCATGGTAAAGCGGACGCGTTCGTGGGCAGTCAGGCTGTTATTAACTATCATATTCAGAAAAATTTCCTGACCGGACTGCGAATTATCGGCAATTCAAAAATTACGGGTATCGACTGGCCAGAATATAGTATCGGCGTGAAGAAAAATGACAAGATTTTGCTCGGAATCATTAATAAAGCTTTGGAGGCTATCACCGAAAAAGAAAAACGCGAGTTGAACGATAAATGGCTGAAGATTTCTCATGGCGATGAAAACGATATCGAATCACTCGGGCTGACCGAGGAGGAACTGGGGTGGTTGACGGACCATCCGGTTATTACCGCTCAGAACGAGGAGAACTGGCCGCCTTTCAATTTTTATAAAAACGGTCCACGCGGTTATTCCATTGATTATCTGAATCTCGTTGCCGGAAAAATTGGTATTAAGGTTCGATTCATTACCGGTCCCTCCTGGGACAAGTTTCTTAATATGTTGCGGGAAAAGAAGCTTGATGTCATGCTTAATATTGTCCAGACTGAGGACCGGTCGAAATATATTCTCTTTACCAAGCCTTACCTGAGTAACTTGAATGTGATTGCTTCCCGAAAGGACAATCCGCAGACGAGTATGGAGCAGCTTGACGGGAAAACCGTTGCGCTTCCGAAGGGCTTTTGCTATGAAGAAGTGATTAGGAAAAAATTTCCGAAAGTAAAAATTGTTACTAAGACGGATACGCTGGCATGCCTCAAGGCGGTATCTTTGGGCAAAGCGGACTGTACTCTCGGCGAGGGAGCGGTTTTAAATTATATGATTCGTCAGAACATGCTGTCGAACTTGTATGTAAGTGGGGAGGCCAAGCTGGGGAGCTCAGATTTGCATCAAATGCGAATCGGGGTGCGTGACAACGCTCCGCTGCTGCGGTCAATCCTTATGAAAGCAATGGCTAAAGTTACTCCCAGAGAGCTTGATGAAATTCAGCGTAAGTGGCTTCGGACCGGAGATGGTGACATTGTGGTCAAGGAAGAAAATAATTATAATAATCCATTATACATGCTTATTTATGTTTTTCTGGGGCTGCTGGCTTTGGTGGTGATCGTCTGGCTGCTGTTGAAAGTTCTCGGAAAATGGTTCAATTCAAAAAAACTACGTTCCAGACATTCACGGATCATGGGTATTTTTATGATGCTTATTTTTGTCGCGTTTGTGATTGCGGGGGCGTGGCTGAGTATTCAGGATATGGAGAAACGCATTAGAAGAAGATCAGGCAATACGCTGGTCGCGATGGCTGACAGTACCATGCAGCATATTCAAAACTGGATTAATTCGGAAATGGACCGTTTGAAGAGCTGGGGCAATTTGCCGGTATTCAAACGCAGGGTGCAAAGTCTGATCAACGTTCCTCAGAACAAAGATTTACTACTGAAGAGTCGAGCTTTTGCCGAGATCAGAAAAACTTATAATGATATGGTCAAATCACAGGGCATAACAGGTTTTTCCGTGATTGCTCCTGATCGGATTATTCTGTGCGGAGAGAACGACGCAGAGGTTGGTTTGGAGAGTTATATTTCTGTTCATCGGCCTGATATTCTTAGAAAAGCTTTTGCCGGGAAGTCTGTTGTGATTCCGCCAGTGTCCCACGGTAAAAGGTCGGAAATGTTTATTGCCACTCCTGTCCGTAATAAGAAGAATAAGATTATTGCCGTGCTGGCATTACATATTGATCCCTTCCGGGAATTGAGTAACCGCTGTGTGCTGGGACGTCTCAGTGCTACCGGCGAAAGCTATGCCATGGATAAGAAGGGCATGATGATGTCTGAAAGCCGTTTCCAGAAAGAGTTGAAAGCCATGGAACTGATTGAAGACGGTGAACACCATTCCCTGCCTATCAGGGTATGTGATCCAGGCGGTGACCTTCACAAAGGGTACAAGCCTGATCTGTCACGTGAAAACATGCCGTTGACCCAAATGGCCAAATCAATGGTTTCCGGACAGAAAGGCAGTAGTGTATCTGGCTATCGCGGTTATCGCGGTGTACGTGTTTTGGGGGCATGGCGGTGGGAGCCTTCGCTGGGAATCGGGGTCGCTTCGGAAATAGATGAAGAAGATGCTCTCGGGGATTTTTATATTGATCGGCTGGTGATTATTGCGGTAATGGTGGCGACAGTTATTATTTCTCTGTTGCTGGTGGGGTATACATTCTGGCGCGGGGAGCAGTCAAAACGTGAATTACGTGAGGCGCGAGACGAATGGGAAAGGGTTGCTGAGGCCGCCGAAAGACAGAGCCGTCTGCTGTTGGATTCCGCCGGTGAAGGTATTTTTGGAATCGATAATGTCGGGGAAGTTACTTTTATTAATCCAGCCGCGTTAAAAATGCTTGGATATTCCCGTGACGAGCTGTCAGGGCAAAAGCTTCATGAGTTAATTCACCATACTCACCTAAACGGAGAGCATTATAAAATTAATGATTGTCCGATGTGGCAAGCTTATACCGAGGGGAAATACAGTGAAGTCGACAAAGAAGTACTATGGAGAAAAGACGGAAGTTCTTTTCATGTTTCATACACCAGTACCCCGATAATGCGTAATTCAAGAATACTTGGCGCGGTGATAACATTCAGTGACATTACTGAACAGATCATGGCGCAGAAAACAATTGAAAAACGGGCTTTCTGGGCGGAAGGTCTTCAGGAAGCAGGACAGGAGATTGCCGGATGTACCAGTGTCAGGGAACTTGCTGAAGTGGCGACCAAGGCCACGGTGGAACATCTGGGGTTGGCAAACAGCTGGATCGGTACTTATGACGAGGAGAGTGGAATTCAGGCGATTGCGGCTTATGGAATTCCTCTTAAATCATGTTTTCATCCTGCTCCCACTTGTTCGGAATACTCCATGAAGTCCGGGGAAATGCGGATTTATAAGGACATCATAAAATCTCCCCCTCATGAAATATGCCGACAATTTGCTTGTGAAAATAACTTTGCGAGTTGTGCGACTTATCCGATTTATGTCGGTGGTAAAATTATTGCTTCGTTTTGTATTCGTTCTTATGAGTTTGGTGAAAATTCCCTGATTACCCAGACTGTTCCGTTGTTGCAAACCCTGGTTCGCCAGATTGGATATGTCTGGGAACGTTGCCTTGCCGAAGAAAGTATGCGTAAACTGTCAAGCGCGGTTGAACAGAGTCCGTCTACCGTGGTCATTACCGATACCGATGGAAATATTGAATATGTGAATCCTCAGTTTACTCTTTTGACCGGTTATTCATCGGAAGAGGTATTGGGAGAGAATCCGCGGGTTTTAAAGGCTCCGGAAGTTCATCCGCCGGAATTTTATGCCGATCTCTGGAAGACTATCCTTGCTGGTAATCGATGGAAGGGGGAAATATGTAATAAGAAGAAAGATGGAACTTTATTTTGGGAATCGGCTGCAATATCGCCTATTCGTAATGAACATGGCGAGATTACCCATTTGGTGGCGGTAAAAGAAGATATTACCGAACGAAAGAAGATGATGCATGAGATTCAGAACAATGCCAAGATGACTCGTGGTATTCTTGATGGCGCGAAACAGCCTATAGGGCTTTTGAGTCCGGATGGAACTTTGCTGGATGTAAATAATGCCGCGATGAGTTTGATTTCAGAAAAACGTGAAGATGTTTTAGGTCTGAAACTTTGGAATTGTCCGTGGTGGGGAGGGGCTCCACAGATACAACAGCAATTAAAAGATGCTATAAAAAAATCCGCAGCCGGAAAAGTTGAACAACTGATGGCGAAACATCCGAATGAACAAGGGCATATGGGATATTATGATATTTCCATCTCTCCTGTAATTGATGAGAATGGCGAGGTGATCTACCTGGTTCCGAGCGGTCATGATATAACCAGCCTGAAAGAGACAGAAGCTCAGCTGGAAAAAGCCAGGAAATTAGCGGATGAGGCTAATAAGGCCAAAGGCGACTTTCTGGCGAATATGAGTCACGAGATCAGGACGCCGATGAATGCTATTATCGGCATGAATCACTTACTGAAGAAAACCGATCTTGATAAAAAACAGGCCAATTATGTGGATAAGGTAGGTCGATCCGCTCACAGCTTGCTCGGTATTATCAATGATATTCTGGATTTCTCGAAGATCGAGGCAGGCAAACTTGAGGTCGAAAATATTGAGTTCAATCTCAATGAAGTATTCGACAATCTTTCAAACATGATAAGTATAAAGGCTCAGGAAAAAGGTTTAGAACTGGTTTTTGATATTGCTACCGATGTTCCGTACAATCTCATCGGAGACCCCCTGAGACTGGGGCAGATTTTGCTTAACCTGGCATCTAATGCCGTCAAGTTCACCGAGAAAGGCGAAATTATTATTTCGGCCAGACTCAACAGTATTGCGGATGACAATGCGGATATTTCTTTTGCGGTCACAGATACTGGAATCGGTCTTACTGCTGAGCAGCAATCCAAGCTTTTCCAGTCATTTACGCAGGCTGATACTTCTACTACCAGAAAATTCGGTGGTACCGGCCTGGGGTTGGCGATTTCTAAGCGGCTGACCGAAATGATGGGTGGGAAAATTGGCATTGAGAGTGAATATGGCAAGGGTTCGACATTCTTTTTCAATATTGTTGCAGGAAGACACCATACCGGGAAAAAGAAATTCGGCGTGTTGCCGGAAGATGTTTCCGGCCTTAAGGTTCTGGTTGTTGATGATAACGAATCCGCCAGAGAGGTGCTCCAGAGTTATGTCGAGGACTTTGACTTTGATGTGACGGTTGTTGACAGCGGAAAAAAAGCCGTTGAAGAAATCAACAAGGGAACGAATTATGACCTTATCTTGATGGACTGGAAAATGCCAGGTATGAATGGCATGGAGGCCGCAAAAATTATCAAAAACAACCCGCATGCGTCAACCATTCCACAGATATTTATGGTTACCGGCTATGGACGAGAGGAAATAATGAATCAGGCGGAACATATCGGAATTGACGCTTTCCTGATCAAGCCGGTCAGTCAGTCGCTGCTTTTTGATACAATTATGGAGGTATTCGGACAGCCATTGGATTATGAGAAATCCTCGGATGCAAATGCTGCTGTTAACTTTACTGATATGGATACGAAACGGTTGCTGTTGGTTGAGGATAACGAGATCAATCAGGAAGTGGCCATTGGCCTGCTTGAAGATGTCGGGTTGGCTGTGGACGTTGTGGATAACGGCAGGATCGCAGTGGATATTCTGCGTGAAAAGGGCGAAGACTTTTATGGCGCGGTGCTCATGGACCTGCAAATGCCGGAGATGGATGGGTATGAAGCTACAACATATATTCGGAATGAGCTGAAATTTTCCAAACTTCCAGTTGTTGCCATGTCGGCCGACGCAATGGTCGGGGTTAAGGAAAGGTGTATGGACGTGGGGATGAGTGACTATCTGACGAAACCGATTGTTCCCGAAGCATTATTTACTGTATTGAAGAATTGGCTGGAAGTCGACAATATTGCGGTGCCGGAGTCTAAAACGGCAACAAATGACTTGAATATTGACGGTATTGATACCGCTGCCGGACTTGCTCGTGTAGGTGGCAGGGAAAAGAATTATAAAGGAATTTTGCGGATGTTTTGTGAAAACCAGGCTCATGCGGTTGATGAACTGAAGAAGGCGATTGATGCCGGGGACAAAGAGCTTTATATTCGCATCGCTCATACAGTAAAAGGAGTTGCCGCCAATATTGGAGCGGAAAAACTGGCGAAAGACGCTTTAGCTCTTGAAGAATTGTTGAAACAGGAGAAAGTGAAAGAGGCTTTAGAAAGGCTTGATGACTTTAATCAATGTATAATGAATATTGTTGCTTCTATTAAAAACTCCGGAATAATCCAGGAAAAGAAGAAAGCGGAGAAAGAATTTGATCCGGAAAAATTATCTGTTAAAATCGATCAGTTGTATGAGTTGTTGGAGGAAAGTGATTTTGAGGCGCAACAGTGTATTGAAGAATTGCTTGATGCTGCTGAGAACAGTGATTTAAGAGAAATCGCGAAACTGATAGATCATTTTAAATTCGATGAAGCGCTTGAATGTCTTAATGAATTTAAAGCAAAACATAACATGGGCTAGGAATGGGACCGGCCGGATAACATTGGGGAGTGGAGACTAACATGAATGATAATGTAGATTTAGCAACAATTCTTGTAGTTGATGACGCACCGGAAAATATTAAGGTGCTGAGTGGCATTCTGTCCGATGACTATAAAGTGAAAGTGGCACTGAGTGGAGAAAAAGCATTAAATATTGCCAATGGAAAGGACCACCCTGATCTGGTTCTCCTGGATGTGATGATGCCGGAAATGGATGGTTTCGAGGTTTGTCGAAGGTTGAAGAATAATCCGGTTACAAAAGATATTCCGGTCATATTTGTTACGGCTAAAGGTGAAGTGGTCGATGAACAGACAGGTTTTGAAGTCGGTTGCGTGGACTATATAACCAAGCCGGTTAGTCCGCCGATTGTTGAGGCCCGGGTGAAAAGCCAGATCGAACTGCATAATCAGAAAAAACTGCTGGAATCACTGGTGCAGCAGCGTACCGAAGAACTTAATGTGACTCAGGATGTGACGATTCTCAGTATGTCTACCCTGGCTGAAACCAGGGACAACGAGACCGGGGGACATATTCTCAGAACCCGTGAATATGTAAGGGCTCTCGGCTCTTATCTGACGACGTTGCCTGAATTCAAAAATATTCTGGATTTGCGTATGGTTGAAGAAATTGCGAAATCCGCTCCGTTGCATGATATCGGAAAAGTTGGAATTCCCGATAGCATTCTGCTGAAGCCGGGAAAACTCACCGATGAAGAATTTGAAACAATGAGAACCCATGCGGAAATAGGTTGGAAAGCAATTAAAACTGCTGAAGAGGCACTTGGTCAAACACAGAGTTCGTCATTTCTGCACTATGCCCGGGAAATAACCTATACCCATCATGAAAAATGGAACGGTCACGGTTATCCGCGAGGATTGGAAGGTGAGGAAATTCCGTTGTCCGGACGGATGATGGCGATTGCCGATGTTTATGACGCACTGATTTCAAAGCGTTATTATAAACCGCCGATGACCCACGAGAAAGCAAAGAGCATCATCCTCGAAGAGCGAGGAAAATCTTTTGATCCGGTACTGGTCAATGCTTTTGTCGCGATAGAGGACGAATTTCAGCGTATCGCAGAGCAATACGCTGATCACGAGGAATGATAATTTCTTTTTTAGTTTATACATCCAGTCCCAGACGCTGGAATTGTTCGGGGGGAGCGTCGTTTTCCTTCATTAGTTTTATCATCTTATCGATCATCATTGCTTCGATTTCAGGATTGTTGATGGGGTTCAACTGTCCCGGATCGCTTTCCGTATCGAACAGCATCGTGCCGAATTTATGGGCGCGAGCTCCCTGGAATGCTGCTGCGTCGATCTTCATTACCGGACATCCCTTGGTGAAGTCAAAACCTTCGTGCCATTGCATTGAACGCATTTCATCCAGAGAAAACGGATAATGCATGTGTTCCGGCATATGGGTGTATTGGTATAAAGGTTTATTGTCGGCTGACAACGGCGCTCGCATATAAACGTAGCGCCCGTCTGTACAGTTTACATGTCCGCCATGGAGCCCGAACAGTCCGGCTTCACGAATTGGCGTGTCATTTTCAATAACCGGAGCCAGATCAACTCCTTGCATATCTTTCGGGATTTCTACGCCGAAATAGCTTAAAACTGTTGCGGGCAGGTCAATGGTCTGGACCAGGCTGTCGCGACGTTCGTTTTTTATTCCAGAGCGGGGATCCCAGATAAACAGCGGAGTCCGGGCAATTTCATCATAGAATGGCATTTGACATTTGCCCCACCAGTCATGCTCGCCAAGCAGGAAACCATGGTCGGTATTGACGATCAGCATGGTGTCTTCCCACATATTGTGCGAATCCATGAAGTCAAGAACTTTACCCAGATAATCGTCACACATGGTGACCAGTGCCGCGTTCAGTTTGCGATATATTTCCGTCTGAGCCGGATTGCTGGCTTCGGTGTACGGCGGCCAGTCGTTCATTCCGTCCAGGTTTATGTCGAACCGTTCCAGATATTCCTTTGGGATATAATACGGTTCATGCGGATCAAAAGTTTCCAGTTGCAGGAACCATTGGTCTGTCTGATAGTTATGTTCAAGAAATTCAATACCGGCATGAAATGTTCTGGGCATCGGGAAAGCGTCTTCTTTCTGCATAAACTTACGATTGACGTCATCTAAAGCCTTTGCTTCCCGAGTATGGAGAAGCTTTCTATTTAGAGCGTTTACATCGGCCATCCATGGATCACCTTCCTGCCCGCGGATGCATTCCCAGGTATTGTACCGACAGTGATAGTTTGCGCCGCCTTCCTGCCAGTAATGATAATGGTCGCTGACCAAATGGGTATATATTTCATTATCACGAAGAATTTGAGGCATGGAGTCGTCGAACATTTCCAGTGGTCCCCAGCTGCGGTGAAGAAAATTATAGCGTCCGGTATGCAGTTCACGGCGGGCGGGCATACACGGCATACTGCCGACATAGCTGCTGGTAAACGTTACGCTTTTCTCTGCCAGACGCTTGAAGTTCGGCGTGGAGGCGTTGGTTTGTCCGTATGTCTCCAACATGTGCCGGTTGAGAGAGTCATACATTAACATTATTGCTTTCATTGATGTGTTCCCTGTTGCTTTTTGTCTGTTTATATATATAATTATACATAAATATTACTGATTGAGAATGAATGATATTGATTAAAACATGAATGATATTGACTTTGTTGTTGTAAATAATGCGCATTTTCAGTTTCGTGCCGGGAAAAAAATTGAGCCGCATACCCATGAATTTATAGAACTTCATTATATAAGCCATGGTTACGGGGTAATGAATGTTGAGGGGATTCCTTGTTTAATTTTGCCCGGAACTCTTCTCATAAGTTTTCCGGACGAAGTTCATCGCATCATTATTGCGGATGACTGTCCATATATTTCTCAATATATGATATCATTTACAATGTCTGGGATTTCGGTTGCTCTATATAATAAGATAAAAGACCGCTATCGCAACGGCATTCAGTGTCATGAGGCCGAAAGTATTATTGAAAAGGTAGTGAAGTTATACAACAACGGCAGTGATGTTCTCCGTAAATCTGCTGAATTACATCTTGGCGCTTTTTTGCTTGAAATGCTGGAGAATGACAAGATGTTTGCAAACCATTATATTGAGAAAGCAGTAAATTATATGCGGAGTAATGTAGGCGGAAGGCTTCAATTAAGTGCGGTCAGCCGTCATGTCGGATTGGAGAAATCATATTTCTGTCGTTTATTTAAAGGTATAAAGCAAGAGTCCCCGATGCGGTATTTTATGCGCCTGAAAATCGAACTTGCCCGTGAACTCCTTGATGCCGGAATGAGCAATTCAGCTATTGCCGAAGCGACCGGATTTGCCGATGAGTTTCACTTTAGCCGTACCTTCAAACAGTATTCCGGAATGTCTCCCCGTCAATACCGCCAGACAGCTGGATAAACGTGTTGCTGTTGGATTCCATTGCTGCCATATGACTTACATGGATAAAGAAACCCTGTGGAGGTATGAGGGCTGTCGTGCCAGGGGAAGAAAATCACGAAAAAGATGAGAAGTTGATTTGTATTGTTTGGGCTCTCGTGTACATTAGAGGCTTTTCCGCTTGATGGCGGGAAGAGTTGAGGTTAACACAACGGCGTATATAATGCTGTTGTCGGTACTGGAAATATTGTATCAGACAGGAGCCTGATTGAATTCATGGAAATCTCCGACTTGAACAAATAAATAAAGCCGGTGCTGCAATGGAAATAGTGCTGTAAAGTGTGTACCATATCTGCCGGAAGGCGGAAACGAGCTGTTTGAAATCATTTATATAATATATGCATACGTTTTTTATACTGGCGACCGCGAAGCTGGGAGCCGCCGTCCGAAGGACGGAACGGAAGATACGAAAGTATCTTCACGAGGTGCAGGACCTTGGTCTTGCAAAAGATTAGAAAAAGTTTAAAAAGCGGTTTGCAAAATGTGAAGAACAGCGTATCTTAAAAGCTCGTGTTCTTAACATGGTGTCAGTTAAAAACAGTCCTTGAAATTTCCTTGAAAAAGTTAATTTGAGTGTTTGACAAAAACTGATACAATGATAAGTTAAAAGCCTGTGCTTAAACATGGTGTTGATGACAAGTCAGTCGTTAAAAAATTCCTTTGAAAAAAGTTGAATTTTGAGTTTGACAAAAATTGACATAGTGCTAAGTTAAAAGCTCGTGTTCATTACTGAGAACGTTGATTAAAACGGTGTTCGAAATAAATCCTGAAATTGTTGAAATTAGTATTTGACAGGATGCGAAACCGTGATAAGTTAAACGGCTCATGTCTGAAACACGACACGACGATCTGGAAGGGAACGAAAGTCAGTAATAAAAACTTTGAAAAAACTTCCGAAGTTGATTTGACAAAATCACATTTGATGATAAATTAAAACTCTGTTGTCCAAAACAGCGGGATTTAATAAAAATAACGGATAAGTAATTAATAATGTGAGCTTTACAATGCTCGCTTTTTTTACGAATCCAAAGTTGATTGAAAATTGAATAGTGCGATGTATCCGAGTCAAGTGATAGATACCCATCTATCATAAAACTTTGAGATCTTCTTTTAAAAGAAGTTCCTAAATATATATAAAATTCAAGAACGAATTTTCCATAAATAATAACATCGGTTTAACTGATGTTTAATAATTTATTTATCGGAGAGTTTGATCCTGGCTCAGAACGAACGCTGGCGGCATGGATTAGGCATGCAAGTCGAACGAAGAAGTTGAAGCTTGCTTCAACGGACGAGTGGCGAAAGGGTGAGTAACGCGTGAGTAACTTGCCCCTAAGTTGGGGATAACTCCGGGAAACTGGGGCTAATACCGAATGTGGTTAAGAATTCGCATGTTTTCTTAATTAAAGGTTTACTGCTTAGGGATAGGCTCGCGTTCCATTAGCTAGTTGGTAAGGTAACGGCTCTACCAAGGCAACGATGGATAGCTGGTCTGAGAGGACGATCAGCCACACTGGGACTGAGACACTGCCCAGACTCCTACGGGAGGCTGCAGTCGAGAATCTTCCGCAATGCGCGAAAGCGTGACGGAGCAATGCCGCGTGCAGGATGAAGGCCTTCGGGTTGTAAACTGCTGTCACCAGGGACGAATAATGACTGTACCTGGAGAGGAAGCTACGGCTAACTACGTGCCAGCAGCCGCGGTAATACGTAGGTAGCGAGCGTTGTTCGGATTTATTGGGCGTAAAGGGTCCGCAGGAGGTCTTTTAAGTCTGATGTGAAATCCCGGGGCTCAACCCCGGAACTGCATTGGAAACTGAAAGACTAGAGTATCGGAGAGGTGAGCGGAATTTCAGGTGTAGCGGTGGAATGCGTAGATATCTGAAAGAACACCAAGAGCGAAGGCAGCTCACTGGACGATTACTGACTCTCAGGGACGAAAGCGTGGGGAGCGAACAGGATTAGATACCCTGGTAGTCCACGCCGTAAACGTTGTGAACTTGTTGTGGGGGGATTTAGCCCCCTCCGTGACGAAGCTAACGCGATAAGTTCACCGCCTGGGGACTACGGCCGCAAGGCTAAAACTCAAAGGAATTGACGGGGGCCCGCACAAGCGGTGGAGCATGTGGCTTAATTCGAGGCAACGCGAAGAACCTTACCTGGGCTTGACATATACAGGACCATCCATGGAAACATGGACTTTCTTCGGAACTTGTATACAGGTGCTGCATGGCTGTCGTCAGCTCGTGCCGTGAGGTGTTCGGTTAAGTCCGGCAACGAGCGCAACCCGTATCATTAGTTGCCATCAGGTAATGCTGGGAACTCTAATGAGACTGCCCGTGTTAAGCGGGAGGAAGGCGCGGACGACGTCAAGTCAGTATGGCCCTTATGTCCAGGGCTGCACACGTGCTACAATGGTCGGTACAATGGGAAGCAATACTGCGAAGTGGAGCAAATCCTGAAAACCGGTCTTAGTTCGGATTGGAGTCTGCAACTCGACTCCATGAAGTTGGAATCGCTAGTAAAGGCGTATCAGCTACGACGCCTTGAATACGTTCCCGGGCCTTGTACACACCGCCCGTCACATCATGGAAGCTGATTGCACCCGAAGTAAATGACCCAACCTTTCACGAGGAGGGAATTTCCTAAGGTGTGGTTAGTAACTGGGATGAAGTCGTAACAAGGTAGCCGTAGGGGAACCTGCGGCTGGATCACCTCCTTTCTAAGGAGTAATCCATGAACCGATATTTTAACCAACAACGGTTTGTGGATACGGCTAAACCCCCTTAATGGGGTGTGGGTAACGGTAACGTTACCAATTGGATACATCGAACTATTCAGTTTTTAAGAAACAAAACTGGCGCACTCGTTGCGCCGTGTTGATTGTAAAACAAATAAATTTAACGTCGGAAAAGACGAAATACAGCTGATCGAAAGATCGGCGGACCCATAAGGGGCTTTAGCTCAGTTGGCTAGAGCGTCTGGTTTGCATCCAGAAGGTCAAGGGTTCGACTCCCTTAAGCTCCACCATTTTGGGCGTATAGCTCAGTTGGTTAGAGCGCATCCCTGATAAGGATGAGGTCCCAGGTTCAAATCCTGGTACGCCCACCATTTTTTCCGAACGACAAAAGAATTTACCGGAGCAATCCGGTTGGTAAAAGTTGATATCATATAATATATATGAACAGCGAGTAGCCGATGTTAATTGACAATTGAAGACAAATACAATGAATAATATAGGGTAATCTTAACCGCACAACTTTGCATTGAGATAATATTTTTGGTGGTTAAGCTACTAAGAGCACATGATGGATGCCTTGGTTCTGACAGGCGATGAAGGACGTGATATGCTGCGATAAGCCCCGGATAGCTGCGAATGAGCTTTGAAACGGGGATTTCCGAATGGGGCAACCCGGCCGAAGTAATGTTCGGTCGTCCTTAACTGAATACATAGGTTAAGGTCGCGATACTCAGGGAAGTGAAACATCTCAGTACCTGAAGGAAAAGAAATCAACCGAGATTCCGTAAGTAGTGGCGAGCGAACGCGGAACAGCCTAAACCGTCAAGTTTACTTGACGGTGTTGCGGGACTCCGATGTGGTACAGTAATTACCAGCTGAATGAATTTGGAAAGATTCAGGCATAGAGGGTGAAACCCCCGTAAGTGAAACTAATTGCTGACCTAGGAGTATCCCAAGTAGAACGGAACACGTGAAACTCCGTTTGAATCCGGGAGGACCACCTTCCAAGGCTAAATACTAGTCAGAAACCGATAGCGAAATAGTACCGTGAGGGAAAGGTGAAAAAGTACCCCTGTTAGGGGAGTTAAAAGATCCTGAAATCATGTGCTTACAAAGTGTGGGAGCGCAAGTGACCGCATGCCTTTTGCATAATGAGCCTGCGACTTACTCTATACGGCAAGGTTAATCCACAGGAGCAGCCGAAGCGAAAGCGAGTGTTAATAGCGCGACTAGTCGTATGGAGTAGACCCGAAACCGAGTGATCTTACCATGGTCAGGTTGAACCTTCTGTAACAGGAAGTGGAGGACCGAACCAGTTCGTGTTGAAAAACGTTTGGATGAACTGTGGTAAGGGGTGAAAGGCCAATCAAACTCGGTGATAGCTGGTTCTCTTCGAAATAGCTTGAGGGCTAGCCTTGAGTATAATTAGAGCGCGGGGGTAGAGCACTGATTGTTCGCGGGCCCTTACCGGGGTACCAACAACTATCAAACTCCGAATACCGCGTTTCCGTATCTCAGGAGTCAGTCTATGGGAGATAAGTTTCATGGACAAAAGGGAAACAGCCCAGACCGCCAGCTAAGGTCCCTAATTAGTACTAAGTGGCTTGAAGGATGTGGAGCTGCATAGACAGCCAGGATGTTGGCTTAGAGGCAGCCACCATTTAAAGAGTGCGTAATAGCTCACTGGTCGAGTGGTTCTGCGCCGAAGATGATCGGGACTAAGTACTAAACCGAAGCTGCGGGTCGTAAATTTATTTACGGCGGTAGAAGAGCGTTGTATACGGATTGAAGCCGATGAGGAATCGGAGGTGGACTGTATACAAGTGACCATGCAGGCATGAGTAGCGAAAAACCAAGTGAGAATCTTGGTCACCGAAAACCTAAGGTTTCCTGGGGCAGGTTCGTCCGCCCAGGGTTAGTCGGATCCTAAGGCGAGGCCGAAAGGCGTAGTCGATGGACAACAGGTTAATATTCCTGTACTACCTTATCTGAGTGATGGAGGGACGCAGTATGCTAAGCGGGCTGTCGATTGATAGTGGCAGTCTAAGGTCGTAGGGCGTGAAGTAGGCAAATCCGCTTCACATTAAGCCTGAGAACTGAATGGACACAATTCCTTCGGGATGCGTGGATCCGCTGATGCTACGCTGACGAGAAAAGCTTCTAAACGTTGAAGATAGGGTATCCGTACCTAAACCGACACAGGTAGGTGAGGCGAGAAGCCTAAGGTGCGCGAGAGAAACCACGTTAAGGAACTCGGCAAATTAGCCCCGTAACTTAGGGAGAAGGGGTGCCGCCATTGTGAAAGAACTTGCTTCTGGAGCATACGGCGGTTGCAACAAAGAGGCTGGTGCGACTGTTTAACAAAAACACAGCTCTCTGCTAACTCGTAAGAGGATGTATAGGGAGTGACACGTGACCAATGCCAAAAGGTCAAGGGAATCTGTCAGCTTAGGCGAAGCAGTGAACTGAAGCCCTGGTGAATGTCGGCCGTAACTATAACGGTCCTAAGGTAGCGAAATTCCTTGTCGGGTAAGTTCCGACCTGCACGAATCGTGTAACGATGCCAGCACTGTCTCAACGTGGATCTCGGCGAAGTTGTAATTCCGGTGAAAATGCCGGATACCCGCGGAAGGACGGAAAGACCCCATGAACCTTTACTGTAATCTGATATTGGTATTTGGTTGTTCATGTGTAGCATAGGTGGGAGACTTTGAAGCCGCTACGCCAGTACCGGTGGAGTCGTTGGTGAAATACCACCCTTGTGCAGTTGAATATCTAACCTTGATCCGTGAATCCGGACAGGGAACAGTGTCAGAGGGTCAGTTTGACTGGGGCGGTTTCCTCCTAAATCATAACGGAGGAGCACGAAGGTACACTCAGTACGGTTGGCAATCGTACGCAGAGCGTAAGGGTAGAAGTGTGCTTTACTGTAAGACAGACATGTCGAGCAGTTGCGAAAGCAGGTCCTAGTGATCCAGCGATGGAATGTGGAATCGTCGTTGCTCAACGGATAAAAGGTACTCTGGGGATAACAGGCTGATAGCGCCCAAGCGTCCATAGCGACGGCGCTGTTTGGCACCTCGATGTCGGCTCATCACATCCTGGGGCTGAAGAAGGTCCCAAGGGTTCGGCTGTTCGCCGATTAAAGTGGTACGCGAGCTGGGTTCAGAACGTCGTGAGACAGTTCGGTCCTTATCCTCCGTGGGCGTAGGATATTTGACGGGATCATTCCCTAGTACGAGAGGACCGGGAATGACTAACCTCTGGTGTTCCAATTGTCGCGTCAGCGGCATTGTTGGGTAGCTATGTTGGGAACGGATAAGCGCTGAAAGCATCTAAGCGCCAAGCCTACCCGAAGATTAGATATCCCTGAAGGCAGGTTGAAGACTACGACCTCGATAGGCTGGAGGTGTAAGCACAGCAATGTGTTCAGCTTACCAGTACTAATCAGCCGTTCGGCTTAACCACCTCTTTTTTCATCGGTTTCCTGCACCGGAAACTTATGAATAAAGAGCTAAAATAAGCATCAACAGCAAAGTCTTTGCATGAGTTAAGCAGCTCTATTTATCATTGTATTTTCTTCTTTTTATAATTTTTTTTCCGGTGCCCATAGCGAGGTTGTCACACACGTTCCCTTCCCGAACACGACCGTTAAGGACCTCTGCGGCGATGGTACTGCATATTTGACTGTGGGAGAGTAGCACGGCGCCGGAATTTTTTTTACTAAGACCGTTTCTGGCATGTCCAGATACGGTCTTTTTTTGTGCCCGGCAGGGCGCAACATTGAGAAAGATACTTTGTCTGATGAGTCGGACTGGTCGGACTGGTCGGATAAGAATAGTCAAAAGGTAATCACTCTTTTGGGCCAATCGAATAATGGCCGCGCTGGTGCGCGGTGTGGCGGTTTTATCAAAACAGGCACTGGGCAGTTTCCCAAGTAGGGGCGATTTTCGATGAAAACGCCCGCAGCATCAGCGACATTCCCATACTATTTGAACTTACATATAATAAGTTAGACATTACTTCAAAAGAGCCATTCTCTTAGTTTTGCGTCAAAAGGCGTATAGCCTCTACTGTAATATTTAAACCCCGGTAAGCTATGGTTTAATTCAGACAGAGTTATTGGTAATTTAAAGATATGATCATTCTTATATCTGATTTCAGGAGAGAACAATTTTGATTCCATCTTTACGATAATATAGACCCCCAGCAATTCTCCTTTTTTAAAATCAAAATTGATTAGTCCAACAACTTCATTTTTTGATAATTCGTATAAAAGAGTTAATTTTTCTTTGTGTGGCATTTGGGGATGGCATTTGTAGGTATAGCAATTTTTGAATTGTTTGAGTTTTTTGGGTGTCAATTCGGATACGTTATAAAACTTACCATCGATTTTAATGGCCAGCTCTTCAGGGCGAAGAACTGGAACATCTGTAATTATAACTTTATTGATGGGATTTAAATTGATATCCAGAGAATTAAACGTCAGATTAATGTTTTTGTATTTACCTGTTATAAATATCTGGTTATCATAATTATAAGTATATCTTGAGTTATACCTTTCGTACAACTGGTATCCCAGATAAGCTATGACCGCCAGTATGATTGGAATGGAGGCTATAATTAATAAATGTTTTTTCCAATTTCTTTTCTTTTGTTCTTTTTCCATACTTATTCCTTTTATATTCGCCCGTAATGTAATGAGAAGAATGCCATATATTCGTCGCCTAAGCAGTCGGACAAATTACGGCAGGAGAATTCCGGGCCAAGTACACTGTCGAAAAGTGTTTGCCACTGGTTGCGCAGCATGTGATAGTCGGTTCTGACTCCGTGAGGGTCCTTCATAAATGAAATTTCTTCTGTGATCAGAAAGTTATCGACTGATGTCTGGGTTATCGGCAAGGGTGCATCATGCTGGAAGATGAAATCAATCATGCGGCCGTATGACTGATATACTGCCAGCGAGAGTTCCGGACTATGAACCTCGTGTTGATCATTATCCGCATCCAGTTCAAAGATGATAAAATGATCAATCTTATCTTTCAGTTTTTTTAGATGTACTGCTTTATCGGCGTATGGCATGTGGTGGAAAGCCAGGGAGCTTAGCGCCACGTCGTAATGACCGTCAATTATCGAAACGGCATCCTGGATTTTCGCTTCAATTACTTTGATTTTGTTGATTGGAAACTTTTCACTCAGGTTTTTCTGGGCTACTTCAAGCATTCCGACGGAGGAGTCGACCAGCAGGATTTCATCAATATTCGTGATATTGCCGTTTTCAAGCAACTTATCAAGCAGCATTACCAGTAGTGCTCCGTTTCCTGTTCCAAGGTCGATTATTTTAAATGAAGAACTAAAGTCCGGTAGTGAACGTGAACATATCTCCACAAAATTCTCACGGGATTCCTTCATTTGAGGCGTAGTCGTAAAATGTATGTATGGCGCCGGATCTTCAAAACATAACGCGGGAGCGTCCAGTTTTTGCTGATGTCGTTCCATAAATCCGGCAATAAAGGCATTAGAAAAAATGCCGTCCTGCTCAAGCAGGGCGCCATCGGCAAAACATCTTTCGGCTTCTGCGTTTTTGCCTTCCGCCGCCAGCAGTATTCCGCAGTGAAAATAAAAGACCGGAATCATATTGCGCTTCATACCTTTTGCGGCGAATTTGATATCAAGATTGCCTTTTGCGACAGCTCCCCCAAGCTCTTTCCACTGATTTACTTCTTCAGGTGCAAGAAAATACATGATTTTTGCCTCCCCAAAAATTTACCTAAAGACTTGTTTCTATAATTATAGACTGATAAAAAATTAAATCCAGTTTTTATTTGTATCATTTACAAAATCGCAATATCTTATAAACACAATACCAGGAGGCATTATGAAAAAAAGACTGCGAAAAAAGAAACGTCTTGGGGAATTTCAGGAATTTGGATTTTATCTGGATGCGGAATACGATGAGATCAAAGATGAAAGCAAATTCGATGATTTTATTGATCGGGTTCTGGATATGATCGAAGACAACGGCTTTGTCTGCGGCGGGAAATTTTTAGAAGAACAGTTTGATGGTTTTCTGTCATTGAGCAACCCTTCGCTGGAGCTGGAAAGTCAGAAGAAAGCTTTGCTGGAAAGTCTGAAATCGATATCTGAAATCAAAAAAGCTGAAGTTTCAGAAAATGTGGATGCCTGGTATGGTCCGTTCAGGGATTAAACGGTTATGAAAAAGAAATATCCTTTTCGCCGTTTGTTTGCTGTAATAATTATGTTTTTTCTTACGGGAAACGCATTTTCCGTAATTGTTAATACTTCGGAACAGCGAAAGGAGATTGCCGCAAACTTTATGTCATTGTTGGCGGCTGAAAATTATCAGTCGGCCTATGTTGCTTTCAACCGGGCAATGAAACAGGCTCTGCCGCCGGATAAGCTGAAAATGATATGGACCATGCTCCTGAAACAGCTTGGGCCGTATGAAAAGATTGAATCACTTAAGGTTCATAAATTAACCGTTATTGCCCGTTGCCGTTTTCACAATGCTCCTCTCAATGTTAAAATCAGTATTGATAGTTCCGGACAGTTGATCGGGTTGTATTTCCTGCCTGCAAAACAAAAGTCATTCAATACAAAACGTAAGTCATTTCTTTCTCGTGATGTGGAAGAAAGTTCTTTTGAGGTCAAGGTTGCCAAGAAGATATATTTGAAGGGAAATTTAACTTTTCCGGTTGGCGTTGATAAAGTACCGGCTGTTATTCTGGTTCATGGTTCCGGTCCTCAGGATCGCGATGAGACGATTGGACCGAACAAACCATTTTATGATCTGGCTATGGGGTTTGCTGAAAATGGTATTGTGGTTCTGCGATATGATAAGCGGACTAAAAGTTATCCTACTGATCCTTCAAAATTGACCGTAGAGCAGGAAACCATTATCGATGTCGTGAAAATGTATGAGTTTCTGAGAATTCAAAGGGGGATTGATCCGTCAAAGATATTCATTCTCGGCCATAGCCTCGGCGGTATGTTGATACCACGAATTGCGGCAAAAATTCCTGAAGCCGCTGGTTTTATCATGTTTGCGGCCCCAGCGAGACCATTAGAAGATTTGATTCTGGACCAATTTCAATATATCAGCCAGCTGAATCCGGGAAAGATTGATGTAAAAGATATTGAGAAAAAGGTACAAAAAGTGAAAAGTCCGGAGCTTTCCATGAAAACTCCGGTTTCTGAATTGCCTTTAGGTGTTCCATCTGTTTATTGGCTGGATCTGCGAAAATATCAGCAGCTTGAAGCTGCAGTGAAAATGACACGTCCCCTGCTGATTCTACAGGGAGGACGTGATTATCAGGTCACTATTCAGGATTTCGAGCTTTGGAAAAAAGTTCTTGCCGGGCACAGGAATGTTGAATTCAAACTGTATCCAAAGCTTAACCATTTATTTATGTCGGGAAAAAGCAAGAAAGCAACTCCAGGAGAATATATGATTCCCGGTCATGTTGATCAAAAGGTGATTTCTGATATTAGCCACTGGATTCAGCAGCAAAGCCAATAACTGATCAATTACTATTTGCTGGGTTTGAGCGAATAAATAAAAATGGCATTTTCTGTAACCCGGATCATCGATTTTCCGTCTGGATGTGAATACATGCGACTGTTATTCCCACGAAAATAAACGGGAATATGTCTGGCTTTAAACTCATCTCCGATATATTCAAGCAGGTATCTTGCATTCCATATTCTGTCTTTTTGAATTATTAATGGATATGTTACATATTCAAGTTTACTGGCGAAATATTTTGAGTTGTCTTTTACCTTATAGCTAAAAAAGTATTTTTTCGGTTTTTTGAATGTTTCATCATAGTAGTAAATTTTTCTATTATCATAAAACATTTTGCCAAACGGTGAATTTATAAGATGTAATGGAGGATAAGAAGATTTTAGTTTACGTGTTGAACCAGTAGCAGGATTAAACAGCCAGTATCCATTTTTTCTCCTTTGGTTCTGGTTTCGGCTTATAACATACATTATGATGCCGGCACTGCATCCATCAAGTTGGTATACACTCATGCCAGGATTCCTTTCCAGTTCATTTCTTGGAGTTTCCCGGCGCGTGGAAAGTTCAATTTTCCGGTCTGAACCATCATATTTACAGGAAAACAGCGTTCCAATGTCCCAAGCATAAATACGTTCTTTCCATAGGACCATCTTACGTATTTTCTTTATCGGAAGATCGGTTATTTCCGTTAGTTTATTATTTTTCAGGTCGTATACTATAATTTGAGCAAAAGCTTTGGGATAATACTCGAAATAATCAAAAATAAGTTTATCATTGTCATAGAAAATATAATCAGAACTATATTTGAGATGAAACAGTGTTCTATAGTTTCCATTGAGATCATATTCTAAAACTTTTTTGTTGATGCTGTTCAGCAGGTAAAGTTTATTTCCTACAAGAACAGAAGACTGAATATTGAAGTGTTTCATATCATCTGGCTTTTTAAGTTCTGTAATGAAAAAATCCGGGTATAAAGCGCGTACGTTGTCAATATCTTTCTGTTGACGTTTCATAGAATATATTTCGAGCCAATGGCGTGATCTTTCGTAAAGCCAGCTTTTTATATATCGGTCAGAAACATTTTCGATCCCACCAATCTTTTGGCAAAGGTCAATTACAGCCTGAGTGCGTTTCTCATTATATGCCTTTTCAATTGCCTTGTTTATATCTTCAGGGTTCGTGAGGGATTTGATGTTTACTGGTTTTACGGCTTTAGGTTTTGATGCTGTCGATTTCTGTTGTTTTTTGGGAGATTTTCTAAGGCAGGGAGGTCTTGCTTCTGTGGACCAATAATGACAGGGACGGATATAAGGGGGTCTTCGGCCTTTTAACTGCCAGTCTGCAAATTGTTTTTGCCAGACGGCCTTCTTTTCCGGATATTCATATGCGTTTCTGTAAATGGTTAGCAGTTCAAAGAGCATGTCAATTTTCTGTGAGGGAAAACGAGCCGCTATTTCTGTCAGCCTTTCACTTTTGCGAATGAAATATTCTGTTGTCTTTAATTTGTCAGGTGTTCCATAACTCATTGTAAAAGAAAGATTTCTCATCATAGTTTTATCATACTTGTGAATTGTACTTATCGTGTGGCATGATTGGTTATGGATTACCATATATCTCATTTCAATTTCAGAAAGTGTCATAAACTGGTCCATAAGCGGAATATAGTTCCAATGGTAATATTTTATGTATTCACGATATTGCTGTAACAGTTTTAATTGTTCATCGTTTTGAACTTCAGTAAAAGGCTTCCATCCGTTTGAGGTATAGTATGTATTGACTGAGCGGACAATTTCCGGAATGATTCGGTCGAATAATTGCTTACATTTTTTTTGAAATTCATCAGAATATTGTCTATTCGCAAAAAGTTTTGTTCGCAAATAGCTTATACAGCTGCCAAGCCGGTCATTGTCTGGGAATTTTTTTCTGATGGAAAAATATTCATCAACAATATATTCAAAGTGTTTAAAACGATGAATCATGTACTTATGTCTTTGTTGTTTCTGGCGTTTCCTGAAATTGGGAGAACCGTAGGGGATAAATTCTGAGTCAAAATGATAGTTATAAAACAGTGCTTTCAGTCGTTCTTTCTGATAGTCAATATTATCGGGATCAAGAGCGACGGCAGCTGAAATTTTGTCCAGACTGCGTTTCCCGTCCGTTTTGAGCAGTAAAAGGTATTCCCGATAGAAACCGGCAGCTTCCGTTTTGGGATCGACAGGCGAGGTATTCGTTTTGACCGGAGAGTTCAGGAATTTACTGATTTTTTCTGTTAGGGCTATTACAGAAACAGAGCTATTTTTCAGGCAGTCCGGGAGGTCACAGGAAAAGAGAATTTTGCCGGAAGAGTCCGTTATTCTGAGGGTAAGATTCACGATTTCCGCAGAGCTTCCCGGCACAAATTCGAGTCTGATTAAACGGGCGGAAGGCACCAATTTATAGATTTTTTCGGTCAGGCTGCGTTCTTGTACGACCGGGTCAAGGTAATCGCGTTCCAGGATTTGTACGTTTTGCAACTGATTCAGCTGGTTCTGAAGCTGTATGGCGAATCCTGCCATATTCAGCTTCAGGCGATCCGGCACGCCGATATCGCGGATGGCGGTGATCGCAAGGTAGTTTGCCGACGTTGAGTTCATGCATTCCACGGCTTGCCGGGTAGCGTCGACAACCAGTGAAGACGCACGTTCAATATTGGGATCAAGTTTAATGTTTGCCAGGCGAAATCCGTTTCTGGCGTTGAAGATTACTGCTCTTGAAGGAGCCGTATTATGATCAGTTTCAGTTTTATCTATAAAGATAAACAGTTCTATATGGGGAAACTTCTTCGTGATTGCAGCCATTATCAATCCGCGATTGCTGAGCTTATGTTCTTTCAGGAGAGAGGCGATTTGACTGCGTTCGAAAAGATCAAATTCGTCATGTTCGGACATTGCCGGTAGAATGACGTTTCCAAGGGGGCCGCTGTCGATGATTGCCACCTTAGTGCCGGCTGACAGCGAATAACCAATGAACAGACAACACAGAATTAAAATTCTTAGCAAGACACACTCCCCCTGATATTGTTTTATAAGTTTAGTGGTTACTTCTCCAGCAGGTCGCGGATGACGACCGAGGCGCAGGTACAGCCGAAAATTGCCGGCATATAGGAAATTGTACCGACCATTGAACAGGTTTTTCCGTCTTCTTCGTCTTCATAGCCGAAAACGGCATGTTCCGGGATATCTTCCGGAGAGAATACTACCTTGAAACCTTTGCGAATTCCCATACGGTGCAGGCGTTTCCGCATGGCTTTGGCCAGACGGCAGTTATAGGACTTTGAAATGTCTGAAACTGTTATTTGCGATGGGTCTACTTTTCCGCCTGAACCCATTGAACTGACCACCGGAATATTGCGTTCAATACATTTGGCAATCAGATTGACTTTGGGCGACAGGGAGTCAATGGCATCAACCACATAATGATAGTCGGCAGAGTCGAGAATTTCCGCCGTTAGCTCATCACGTACAAAAAGTTCCCTGGCATCCAGCTTTAATCGCGGATTGATGTCCAGCAGTCGACGACTCATGACTTCTGCTTTCGACTGTCCGACTGTACTGGTCAAAGCGGGAAGCTGACGATTTATGTTGGTGGAATCAACTTCGTCGGCATCAATAATTGTCATCTTTCCGACACCGGCGCGGCAGATCATTTCAGCCGCGTAGGCACCGACTCCACCAAGCCCGATCACCAGAACATTTGACCAGGAGAGTTTGTCAAGGTCCGCTTCTCCAAGTAGCAGTTCCGTGCGGGTCAGCCAGTATGTTGAGTTCAGATATTCTTCCTGGTTCATGGACGTTTCAGAAAGACCTTTTTAAAGTTTTTGAGCGTTAAAAGTTTTATTGCACGAAGGCCGACTTTATAGATTTTTGTAGCTTCTTCGTAAAGTTCCTGTATCGTGCATCCTGCCTCATCAGTTTCAAAGAAAACACGGTCAAGCGGCAACTCCGCCATCATTTCCTGTAACTGAGGAGATTTCAGCATTGCCTCTCCAAAAGAAAGATAGCAATTTTTTTCCAGCAGTTGCAGAGCGGTCTGGGCATTTCCCCGGAAGCTGTGAACGATCCATGGGGTTTTGTAGAAACGTTTGCGAACAGACAGCAATTCGGGAAAGGCTTTGACGCAGTGAATTACCACAGGAAGATCGTATTTTTCGGCAATTTCCAGCTGTGCTGTAAAGATTTCCATTTGCGAATCAATGTCTTCATTATGAACGCGGTCAAGTCCGGTTTCTCCGATGGCGATAATCTTTTTTTCAGCAGCCAGGTTGTCGAGTTTTTCAAGCCAGTGACGCATACAGTGTTCGCGGTCCGGTTTCCAGTCGGCGCCGGGGATTTCCGGCATGTTTTCAAACACCTGCAGGGCTTCGGCAAAGTCTTTTTCTTCCATCAGCCACGGGTGAATACCGGCGCTGATCAGCCATCTTGCGGGATTGTGTTCAGGGAATGGATCCGGCAGGGTCGAATAAACTGCAACTACATCTTTTTCAGGTTTGATCTCGTGGGCATGTGCGTTTACATACATTTTAACTGTTCCTCATTTAGTCCGTACAACGGACGGCGTTAATACCGCTTCAAACTCCAGTCGCCGGAAGCGGAAAAACATCATATTGATTGTATTCAATTTACAATAATATCAAATTTCAGGCTTGCAACAGGATAAAGTATGAATCCGCGAAAATTCGCAATCAAAACATGTGATTCAGCCAGCTATTTTGATGTGGCTTTAATGATTCCCAGGAATACGGTGATAACCGCAGAGTTCATGAAGTCGATAAACAATGCACCGACCAGGGGAAGTACAAAAAACGATGTAGGAGAAGGATAGTTCTTTTCTGTAAAGGCTTCCATGTTGGCTACGGCATTCGGGGTCGCGCCAAGTCCGAAGCCGCAGTGTCCGCAGGAAATAACCGCAGCATCGTAGTCCCGGCCCATAATTCTGAACGTAATAAAGTATGCATAAAATATCATCAGTACAACTTGTCCGGCAAGCATAATCATCATAGGAAGAGCCAGGCTGGAAAGGAGCCAGAGTTTCATTTCCATCAGTGCCATTGCCAGAAAGAGTTCCAGCGAAATCCCTCCGATGACCTGGAGCTCATTAAAAGAAAGTTTGAATTTGCCCCAATGATCGGTGATGTTACGAATGATTGCGGCGACCAGCATCGCGCCGATATAGCCGGGAACGATGATACCTGTGGCCTTAACGCCCATAGATACAATCTGTCCAATACCGATCGCAATAGAAATGATCGCGACAGCGTTAAAAATACCGGTTTCGGTAATATTCATTTCTTCTTCAGTTGAATGCCAGTCTTCGCCGGCAGCTTCCCTGGCGTCTTCCCTGGCTTTTTTGATTTCTTCCGGAGATAGTTTTAAATGATATTTCGTGAGAAGTTTTTTGCCGACCGGTCCTCCAATGACGCTTCCGGCAATCAACCCGAAAGTCGCGGCGGCAATTCCGATTTCAGGTGCGCTGGGAAGGCCAAATTCTTTGGCAATCTGAGCCCCAAATGCCGCTGCGGTTCCGTGTCCACCAGTCATCGGTATTGAGGCGGTAAGCAGGCCGATCAAGGGGCTTTGCCTCAACGCCAGAGCGAGTCCGACTCCAACAACATCCTGACATATGACTAGGCCAACCGCGCAGATCAGGAACAGAAACACCAATTTCCCACCGCGTTTCAGGAATTTTAGACTGGCGGAAAAACCGATTGTAGTAAAAAAGGCAACCATGAACAAATTTTCAGTTGAATTGTCGAATTGAAATTCAAACCATTTACAGTAATATGCGGTTGCGGTAAAAATTGAGAAGATTGTACCGCCGATTACCGGAGCCGGAATAAAAAAGCGTTGCAGAAATTTTATTTTAGATTGAAGAAATTTACCTCCCAGCAAGACCAATACTGCGATCAACAGTGAGAGCATCATATCAATTGGAATAGTTTTCATTACTTTCCTAACGTTTCAGTGATCGTTCAATAAATTTAATAAGCTCCGGTGTCCAGTATTCCAGCGAATACTCCTCGGAAGATTCTGTCGCCGCACTGCCCATTTTTTTTCGCAGTTCAGGTTTTTTATAAAGTTCAACAATATGGTTGATCCATTCCTCTTCAGAATCTGCAAGGAAACCGTTAACACCGTCTTTTATAACTTTTTTATTTTCACCGACCGGGCTGGCGACCGCTGGAATTCCGGAGGCAAAATACTGGAAAATTTTAAAAGCTGATTTACCCCTTGAAAATTTGTCTGAAGTAAGCGGCATGATTCCGACATGCGCCTTGGGAATAAAAAAGGTCTCGATATCCTGCGACCAGTTCAGAAAGGTCATATTAACCCCTTCAATCGGATCATATTTCAGATCATTTTTGGCGATAATCAGCAGTTCATAGTCGATTTTTCTTGCCAGATGCTGAAACATAGAAGCAAACGCTTTAACATATTTATAGGTTACCGGGGTGCCGATCCATACCAGAGTGAATTTCTCGTTCTTCTCCGCAATATACTGGTATGGTTCAGGGTCAAGGGCAGTGGGGATTTTGATTACATTGTCATTCAGTTTTTTTGCTCTTTTTCTGATAAAATCGTTGGCAACGATAATGCCCGCCGCATGGCGGCAAAGTTTATCGTATTTACGTCGAAGAAACCATATTTTTGAATATTTTTCCCAGACGTTGTCATCAAAGTTCAGAATATAACGTTTACGTCGGAGAAAAAGTTTTTCGATGAAATACGGTATGCCGGGAAACAATTCATATTCAATAATAATATTGCGTCCGCTTTTAAACAATGAGAAAAAGCGGTGGAAGTAACTTTTGAAAAGTTCAGTATAACGTTTTTTACCGGCTTCATACAGAGAGTTCAGGTAAGTGTCACTAAAAAAAGGAGAGACCTTAACATCATAACCATCTCTGATCAGTTCAAGAACATATTTATAAAATCGGTATCGGCTCGACGCCCCCAGGGCGGTATACCGGGTAAACATTCCGAGTTTCTTCATTAAATATCCATTTTAGCTATTATTATCGGCTATAAAAATAGACTCAAAATGCATAAATGCAAAAAATACAGGAGAAAAGCCATGATTTTAGAGGCTCATCAATAAGATTCCAAGAACTGCCGACAGCGAAATTGTCCATATTACGCCCAGCTTGAATTTGCCGGAAGCAACCAGAGCCACCAGAAAAATAACCACTCCCTGCCAGCGAATGCCAAAGTCAGGTGCGGCTGCCGCACTATTTCTGATTTTTTCAAACAGATAGTCCCACGGTATACTGCCGGTAAAAATCGACATTTCGGCGAAGAACAGTACAGCTCCGGCAATTAACCCGATCACGGTTGGTCTGATACCGGTAAGAGCACCCTTTACCGCGTGGCTGTGCTGAAAACGTTCCGCGAAATGTGCCACAATAGATATGATTATCAGCGATGGAGTGAGAAGTCCGAATGTACCGATTGCCGCACCGATTATGCCTCCGTGGGTATAGCCAATGTAGGTTGCCGCGTTAATCCCGATCGCTCCCGGCGTCATCTGGGCGATTGCCACAATATTTCCAAAACCATTGGCGGATATAAGTTTGTAATGTTCCACCAGTTCTGCGTGAAACAATGGGATCATGGCGTAACCACCGCCAAAAGTGAGTGATCCAATCTGGACAAATATCCAGTAGATTTGGAAGGAAACATATCCCGGAAGATTCATTTTTCACCCTCGGATTGAGGCTGTTCTGTCTCGTTCATCTTTTTCAGGTTGATGAAATAGCGTACCATGCCAATCACTCCGCCCAGGGCTACCAGCAGCATAACATTTATCTTGAGAATAACGATACAGATAAATGCCGCTATTGCCATGATCCATTCAAACCGGCCTTTCATAACCTTTTTACCGAGACTGATGGCAGCCAGGAGAATTAGTGCGCAGACTCCCGAACGAACTCCGACAAAGGCTTTTTCAATCAGGTCAACCTGTCCAAGGTTGCCCATGAATGCTGCGACAATGACAATAATAATATAGGAAGGAGCGACAACGCCAAGTCCGGCGGCAAAACCACCGGCAACTCCGCCGACTTTGTTGCCCACAAATACTGCCGCGTTTACCGCGATGATTCCCGGGACCGACTGGACGATTGCCAGTACGTCAACAATATCTTCCGGTTTCACCCATTTTTTTCGCTTAACGAATTCCTGTTCCATGACCGGCAGCATGGCGTAGCCGCCACCGACGGTAAACAACGCCATCTTAAAAAAAGTCGTGAACAGCGTGATTAACTTTTGTAATTTTGTTTCCTGCTTTTCCATAACAGGAATAATATTTCCCCGTCAAACGGAATAGTCAACAGAAATCAGGATTTATGTTATGAATATCGGTCGGCGAAACCGGAATCCCTGGAAAACACTTTGCAGCCATAAACGTATTTAGCATGTCGAATACTTATATATTCCTTTATGAACGCAAAAATGCGGGGAGTGAGATTCCGGTTTCGCCGACCGGATGATTAAATTGTTCGTTTTATACTTTTTGCCGTATACACGGCAAATGGTTTTGGAATATCGTTACTTAGTACTTCAAACCCCAGGCAATTAATAAATTTAAAATGGTTCTTTTCCAGCAATGACATAATGGTTGATTTGTCATGAGGAAATGGAGGGTGCTTGGGGGTTGAGTTCGGTTCGTCATGCTCATGTTCCATATTGCAGAACGTGAACACCCCATTTGTCCGTATAATTCTTGACACTTCGCTGATAACAGATGCCAGCTCCGGCAGGCAGTGAAGCACGCCGCCACAAATCACATGATCCATTGAATTATTCTCATACGGATAAGGAATTCCCTGCAGGTCATGTTCTTTGAGTTCCGCCGTAATGTTTTTTCCGCGGCAGATGTCCAGCATTTTCGGGGAAAAGTCCATGCCGTAAATGGTTAATCCTGCCTTAAAGAACAGTTCCGAACACAAGCCGGTGCCAATTCCCATGTCAAGCAGTTTATCGCCGGGGTTTACGTGGCGATATGCCATCCCGAACATGATTTCAGGACCCAGCCAGTTTGATTTTCGGGTCTTCTTCTCATAATTTTCGACGTGTTCATGATTCATGAAAATTTCTTTTACAGTGCTATCTGTCATTTTAACTTGCTCCGTGTATAGTCATAATTCCTTTGACGAGGTTTTTTACATTTTCAAGATCCTGTGCATTCGGTCTTCCGGTTATATCCCCCATTCGTCCGGCAGTGGAAAGCGCCTGAGGCATTGAGGCTGGAAATGCTCCAGGGAACTGCCATTCTTCTACAACCTCGAAGCCAAGGTGGTCCGGCAGCTGCCAGAGATATTTAGGAGTAATCACGGCTTCATTTACTCCTGTATGAGGTCCGCCGAAAGTAGCATAGGTAACGCAGTATTTTCCCGGTAGCCGGGGAGAACCGCATTGAATTTTTTTACGTTCCACATAGACTTTATTCAGTTTGGTTACAAAATCCGTCATGGGTTGAGGCGGCAGCCAGGAGTATACTCCGCAGCCGATAAACAGAAAATCATAGTCCAGATAATCGATCTCGTCGCCGTTCTGGTTGGCTTTCACTTCAAAGGTGACGACCTCATGATTCAGCTCTTTTACTGTCTCTTCGATTTTCTGCGCGATTTTTTTAGTGTTACCGCTCATTGAGCAGTACATGTTGAGAACTTTCATCTTACATCTCCAAAGGTTTTTTTATTTTAAACAGGATACAATACAATACGGGGACTACGATTAACGTCAAGACCGTTGATACCGTCAGTCCGCCGATAATTACGATTGCCATTGGTGAGAAAAAGGCATCCCACAGCAATGGAATCATTCCCAGTACCGTAGTAAATGCCGCCATACATACAGGACGAAGACGGCTGACGGCTGAATTGATAACTGCCTGATAAGGCGGAATACCGCAATCAAGTTCTATCTGTATCTGGTCCAGTAGAACAATTTCATTTTTTATAAGCATGCCGGATAAACTCAGTACCCCCAGCATGGCCATAAAGCCGAATGCCTTATCCGCCAGCAGCATTGCCGGAGCCACACCGGTCATCGCCAGCGGGAGTCCCATGAAAATAATCAGCGGATGGCGCACCGTATTAAAGAGCATCACCGCTATCAGCAACATTGCGGCAAAGGCAATCGGTACCTTTGACATTAGTTTTTGGTTCGCCTCGGTGGCGGCTTCGTATTCTCCGCCCCATTCCAGCCGGTAGTTCGGCGGCAGCGGAATCGCATCAATCTTTGTGCGCAGCTTGCGGAACAGGGCATCGGTTGTCCCCTGGGCCGCTTTGCAGGATACTGACATGGTACGAATACGGTTGAGGCGATGAATTACCGGATCCTCCCACACTGATTTTCTGCCGTCACACACTTGTCCTACCGGAATCCAGTGTTGAAGCGAAGAACTCCATATTTGCAGGTTGTCCAGTTCTTCGATCTGCTTTCTCTGGTATTCGGGCAGACGCATGATGATAGGCAGCAATTCATCTTTTTCACGATAATATCCCACGGTTGAACCGGAAAAACTCATTGCCGCGGATGATGCGATTTCCGTTCTGCCGATACCGATTTTACCTGCTTTTTCAACGGAAATATTAAGTTGTTCGGCCAGTACCGGGTTTCCCCAGTTATTCCGAACGCAGCGTGCGTTATTATCTTTTCGCATAATACTTTCTGCTTGAGCGGCCAGGGCTCTCAGTTGTTGTATATCCGGACCGATAAATCGAACCTCGACCATACCGCCGCCAGGTCCGAGCTTGAATGAATCGGCACTTACTGCTGCGTCCGGAAATTTTCTTTTGAGCCATGGAAGGATCAAGGAGATCAGCTCCGGTATTTTGCGGAAATTATCAACTTCCACAAGTAACTGTCCATATGATGAATTAGACATTTGCGGTTCATAGGTAAGCAGAAAGCGCAGGGCTCCGCCTCCCGCGATTCCTGCGGTATTTTTTACGTTCGGTAAGCTCCGCACATATTTTCCGGCTTCTTTCAGGGCTTGAGAAGTTGCTTCAACGTGAGTTCCTTCCGGCAGCCATAGATCAATCGTGAATTGCGCGCGGTTCATGTCTGGCATGAAATCCTGCTTAACTCGGGAGAATGCTCCCATTGCGGTCGCTAGAATAAGCAGAACGATTGTCAGCGTGATGTATTTGTGAGTCGTGCATATTGTGATCCATCCCCGGTAAAACCGGTAAAAGCGATTGTGGTTCGGTGAGTTTGTTATTGCGATTTTCCCTCCGAGGAATTTTACGCACAGGTATGGGGTTACCGTGATCGCGAGGAACCAGCTTGTTCCGAGAGAGAGGCAAATTGTCTGGAACAGACTTTTCAGCCATTCCCCGGTCATGTCGTTGGAGAGGGATATTGCGGCAAACGCCAGAATCGCGATCAGGGTGGCTCCAAGCAAAGGCCATCGAGTCGCATGAACGGTATCTTCCGCAGCAGTTTCCGGTGGCATGCCGGACCCGGTTTTCACCATAAATTCTTCTGTGACGACAATTGCGTTATCTACCAGCATTCCCAGTGCAATAATCAGCGCTCCGAGGGATATTCGTTGTAATGTTATATCCATAACCAGCATCCCGGCCAGGGTACTGAGTATTGTCAGGACGAGAACCGCTCCGATAACCAGACCGGCCCGTACTCCCATGAAAAGCAGTAATAAACCAATCACGATCAGCGTTGATTCCACCAGGTTCAGAACAAATCCTTTTACGGCATGATCAACCGTTGCGGCCTGATCCGCAATCGGTGTGATGTTTATTCCGACGGGAATCCGGGATTTCAGTTCTCCCAGTCTTTCCCGGATTCCATTTCCCATTGCGATCACATTACCGCCTGAAATAGTGGAAATGCCGAGCCCAACCGCAGGTTTGCCGTTAAATCGCAGCAAGGCCTCCGGCGGCTCAAGCTGTCCACGACGGATCGTTGCGATATCTTTTATTCGTATGGTATGATTACCGCCGCCGTTTACCAGTTGTTCGCCGATATCTTTTAAGTGATCATAATCGCCGAATACCCGGAAATGCACATCATTTCCACCCGCATTGATTCTTCCTGCTTCCTGAACAGTGTTGAATTCTTTGATGGTCTGAAAGATGATATTCGGATTCAATCCCAATTTTACCAGACGGGTACGGTCGATCTCAATATAAACCACATCTGTCGGCATTCCCTGGAAGTCAATTTTGCCAACTTCCGGACATAACAGCAGTTCCTTTCGCAGGTCTTTTGCGATTTCTTTCAGATCGTGTAGAGAATAGCCGTCGCCGGTAATGGCGTAGAACATGCCGTAAACATCGCCGAAATCGTCATTGACCAAGGATGTACCGCAATTGGGAGGAAGAGACGATTGAGCTGCCGAAACTTTTCGTCGCAGTTCATCCCATACCTGCGGTAACGAATTTTTGTCGTATATTTCCAGCATTTCCGCGATTATAATTGAACGTCCCGGCCTGGATATGGAGCGTATTTCCTTGAGTTGCTTTAATTGCTGGATAGCCGCCTCCAGCGGTTCGGTTACTTCCTGTTCGACTTCAATCGCGGTTGCTCCGGGATATTCCGTCGTGATGACCGCTTCTTTTATCGTATATTCAGGGTCCTCCAGTCTGCCCAGATGGAAGTATGCTATGATTCCTCCCAGTATTATCATGACGATTACTGCTGCGGTGACCCGGTTATAACGGATAGCGTATACTGCTGGGTTCATCCTTCCAGACCATCCTTTCCCGGTTTCTGCGGACGTACCGGTTGATCTCCGCTTATGCTTTGAATTCCTGCAATGGCGATGAATTCTCCCGCTTTTAAACCGGATATGACTTCAAGGTTTTGGTTGTACCGGTTTCCAATAATAATGGCTCTTTTATGGGGAAGACCGCCGTCAGGATTGATAACCCATACATAGGTTGAGCCGCTGTTATCACTGCGGGTTGCCTGAGATGGAATAATGATTTTATTATTACTATTATTATTGGTGTTGTTGATTAGAAAACAGACTGTCGCAGTCATTCCCGGAAGAAGTTTGGAGCGGGTTGTTAACTGGGGGCGGATTAAAAAAGTAATATCATAAGTTCCGGTCATGCTGTCTGGTGTTAACTGAAATTCCTGAAGAACCGCAGAAAATGTTGAATGTTTTTCTGCATTGAACTTGACCTCAATATTGCACCATTCAGATGGACTGTAGTCACGAATCAAAGATTCAGGAACCTGGATGACAACTTCTATTTCAGACATGTCATAAAGTGATAATATTGGTTTATGGGCACTAATGTGTTCATAGTTCTCTACGTGTCGATCAGCAATGATACTGTCGAATGGAGCGATAAGCACAGTATCTTCCAGCGCTTTCTCCCGAATTTTCAGCTCCGATTGGGCGGTGTCGAAATCAGCCCGGGCTTTTTCAAAATTAGCTCTACTGATAATGTTTTTTTCATGTAACCTTTTCATTCTCGAAAATGTAAGTTGTGCTTTTAAATAATTGGCCTTTGCGGAAGCCAGAGCGTGCTCGAAGTCACGTTGATCAAGGCTTGCCAGCACGGAGCCTTTATTGATATGGATACCTTTTTTCGCATTAAGCTTGCGTAACTGCCCTGATACAGAAAACGACAAATCCACTTGCCGGACAGCTTTAACCGTTCCGGGAAATAAACGTTGGATTGCTTGATTATGCTGTTTGACCTGTATTGTCGGGATTGGGCGCATCGTTAGGAGAGTGGCATTGCTTTTTACCGTTTCTTGCTTATGCAGCAATTCTTTCCCTCCGACAATTCCGATCACGCCTAAAACCATAAAAAAGGCAATTAGTATTATGATTCGTACTGTTTTTTTCATTTTATCACACCTTGATTTTTTTGTTAAGTTGCTTAACTATCGAATGAAATTTTTGTTCAACTCATCATATTAGGGGACTGTTACAGATAATGAGGCGTTATTGGTTTGAACTGGTTGGCGGTTATTTATAAATTCACTGCCGACGACGATTGCAATGGTTGTTAAAATAACGCAGGCAGCCAGTATAATCGAGAACAGTACTGTTTTTTCCATTTTATCATACCTTTGTTTATTTTGTTAAGTTGCTTAACTATGTTGCAAAAAAAATTTTATCTTGCAAACGGAAGCGAATTCATTCGCTCGTCAATTACTTCTTCAACAACTTGCAGGAATTCTTCAGAATTTTTCAGTTCGTCATCAGAAAAGCGAGCCTTAAGTTTTGCTATAAGTTTTTCATGATGATGATTGTGCAAATCTTCATGAAGATGAAACGCTTTCCAGCCGAGCTCCGTCAGGGAAATACATAGTTCCTTATTGTTGCCGGACGGATTACTTTTTTCGGCATAACCTTTTTTGACCAGTCTGGATACCATTTGTGAAGCCGCGCTTTTACTTATTCCAAAATGTTCTCCAAGTTCCTTTATGTTAATTCCCTTGTTTTCTCCGATTACCTGTACTGAATGGATTTCTCCGGGCGGCAAAATTATCTCATCGTTATAATGAACCGGGACTTTTTCCAAATCCGCGTATTTTCGGGATAAGTGCCATAACCGTTCGATCAAGTTATCTATTTGAGCTTTTGTATTCATGGCATATATAGTAAAGCTACTTAACTATAATGTCAAGTAAAAAAATATTTTTCTGGCTGAATTCGTTAAAAATCTATTTCATCGGGATATAATTTTTTCAGGAGTTTCAAGTTTTTCTGTCTGGTGTTATTGTCAAATTTTCTACGTATAAAATTAACACTTGTTTTGAGCTGAGCATTGAGATATTCATCTAGTAAACCGTCTATAACTTCACTTTGAGTACTTTCTTTTATTGCAAGAAGAGTAAAATACATTTTCAGCAAATACTGCCTTTGAGAGAACGGGATTTTACAAACCTTGTTCAATATGAACCAGGGAAATCCTGAAATAGCGCATTCTGTATGTTCCCCATCGAAGTACAAAAGAATTACAAGGTTTGATCCGGTTCTATTGCCTGCTAAAAAACAATTTTGATTAGAAAAAAAAGAAAATTGTTCCGTTATAAATTTCCATTTCTCTTTGTTTATGTATTTTGCCGGAGAGGAAGCCGTCAGGCTCGTCTGTGCACCTTCTTTTAATATAACAATCGTATTTTTGCTAATGTCGCCATTGAGACAGCTTTCCCATATATCTAACACCGCAATATATGGAATTTGGGCCTTCAGAAGTTTATTTAAGATGAAATTATTATTGGAAATACCGCTTCTCTTCAGAATAAATTCAGTGTTTGTCTTGTCCGCTTGTCGAGCAGAGGAGCCATTTACATAAGCATCCAGTTCCTCGGATAATGTATGTTCAGGAGTGCTGGTACAGCCACACAGTCCGATCATAAATACTGTTGCTATTGCACTGAATAAAAGTCTCATCTAAAATCACTCCTTCGGCAATGGAAGTTTGTGTTGACGGAGAAATGACAGTTTATCCCAGTAGCCGCGTTGGAAGATAATCTTTCCATCTACAACGTGAAAGAAACCGCAACCGCGCAGTCCAAGTGGATCGCGCCATTCAAGGATACTCCACTCGCCGTCTTCAAATATATTTTCTACAATACATGTCATTTCAGCAGCGGCAAATTCTTGTACAAACATTTCGTGGATCGCCTTCTTGCCGCAGACCGGACTTTCTGCAACTTGATGATTTACCGCGTCTTCCGCATACAATGTTGCCAGCCTGTCGGCATCGGCGCAGTTGAACGCTTCAATGAATTCTTCGACAACTTGTCTTGGTGATAATGCAGTCATATTATATTTCCCTTGATTTTTATACAAAAGACTCATGCGAAATGCATCTTCACGGGTAGGGACGGTTCTCCGTAACCGTCCGCAATTTTGTGCCGGAGCACAAAATTCAGGGAAACGGCGCGCTACGGAGAGCACGCCCTACCCATATCCGTTAATTTCGCAAGACTCTGTTTTAGACAAAAAAAGGCCTTCCCGATTTCGAGAAGGCCTTGAAATATACTATCCGTATGACTTAGTTCTTCTCGAACAGTTCGCGGATCTGTTTACCAACAACTTCGACTTCATGCTTGCCGAGAGCTTCGCGTTTTGCGAGGAGGTTCGGGCAGCCGTTTTCGGCTTCAGCCATCCATTCGCGAGCGAATTTGCCGGTTTCGATTTCTTTCAGGGACTGTTTCATTCTTTCCTTAACGTCCGGAGTAATGATCTTCGGTCCGTTAACGTATTCACCCCATTCCGCAGTGTTGGAGATAACTGCGTTCATCTTCTGGATACCGCCTTCGATAACGAGGTCAACGATCAGTTTTACTTCATGTACGCATTCGAAGTAGGCCATTTCGCCAGGATACCCAGCTTCAACCAAAGTTTCGAAACCGTATTTCATCAGGTCCACCAGACCACCGCAGAGAACGTTCTGTTCACCGAACAGGTCTTCGTAAGTTTCCTGAGCGAAAGTACATTCCATAACACCGGCACGAGTCAGGCCCTGGCCCTTTGCCATTGCAGCCGCGATGTCACGAGCTTTGCCGCTCTTGTTCTGGTGAACAGCGATCAGTCCCGGGCAACCGAAACCTTCGAGGAAGGCTTTGCGAACTTCGGTTCCAGGTCCTTTCGGAGCAACCATGATGATATCTACATCTTCCGGAGCCTGAATCAGGTTGAAGATGATGCTGAAACCATGTGAGCAAGACAGAACTTTTCCTGCAGAAAGATTCTGCTTGATTGATTCTTCGTAAACTTTCTTGTGGTTTTCATCCGGAAGCAGGATGTGAATGACGTCGGCTTTAGCGGAAGCGTCAGCAACGCTCAAAACTTCAAATCCATCTTCTACAGCCAGGTCCCAGGATTTACCAGGACGGAGACCGATGATTACGTTGATACCGGAATCTCTCATACTCAGAGCCTGACTGCGACCCTGGGCACCGAAACCGATTACTGCAACAGTTTTTCCCTGCATGATGCTAAGATCAGCATCATTATCATGCATAAGTTTTACCATTTTATTCTCCTTTAGGCCAGATAGATACGGCCCGTTATACAATAATAGGTGTAATTCAACAAAGGGACTTAACATAATGCGATTGGCGTAAAAATCAATAACAATATAACAATAAAATGCTTATAAGATGTTTATTTTTCGGATAATGCGGCTAAATTACTCACTTTCCATTAAATTGTTAGCAAAAACAGGTTATTGCATATGTCGTTTTCCGAAATACTACTGATTGCGCTTAGTTTGTCTATGGACGCATTTGCCGTGGCGATTGCCATGGGGGCAACACTGCGTAAGCAGTTTAAACCTTCTCATATCATTATTACTGCTCTGTTTTTCGGCATATTTCAGGCCGGGATGCCGTTGATTGGCTGGTTTGGCGGTAAGTTGTTTGCTGATATGGTTGAATCATTCGGACATTGGATCGCTTTTGTCATGCTGGGAGCAATTGGTGGAAAGATGATCTGGGAAGCGTTAAAACATGATGATGAAGAAAAAATAGATAACTTTTGTTTTTATCATCTTACCGCGCTGGCCTTCGCAACGAGTATCGACGCACTTGTTGTAGGGGTTTCTTTTGCATGTATCAGTGTCAATATTTACGTGGCGGTTTTGAAGATTGGACTGGTTACTTTTATCACTTCTTTAATTGGTGGAATCATTGGAAAAGTATTCGGACATATCTTTGAAAACAAGTTTGAATTTGCCGGCGGAGCGGTTCTGATTCTTCTTGGTTTTAAAATTTTATTGTTTGGATAATATCCCCTGAAATATAAGGTGCCCTGCAGCCTGGGGGGAAGCTACAGGGCTCGGGAAGGGAATTAGGGAATCATGTATAATCAAGCTCCTGTCAGGAGGATGATTCATTTTAAATGTCGCCCTTTGGCGACGTTTTTCAATCAACACTTTTCAGAGAATTAATCCATCTGCCTCGAACTATTTTCTCTTTCAAAGTTCTTCCGGAACTCTCATTCCTTATTAAGACTGTAAACATTCACATCAATTTTGTCAATATGCTTTTTTTGAATTTCCTAAAAAAATCTTAAAAAAAATTTAATCCATGCAGAAAATGATTGTTTGAGGTGTTTTTTTGATTGGGTTTTGCAGAAAATGCAAAATAATGCAAAAACCAACTAGTGGGCTAATCTTTATGGCGCTATTTTTGCGTTTTAATAGGGTATTACTGAGCTGTGGAAGCAGTTTTTACCCGTAGTGGTTCAACGAATACGGGTAAAAACGGTCCTCTGATGAGGCAATCGTTTATTTTATTTTTCGCTTTCGTGTCTCCCTACGCTACTCGCAAAAAATTTCTTAGACAAATTATGCTTCCAAGTCGACGAATGTGCCGATCTGAGCCGCTGAAGGGGATGTTACTTGCTCATCCACTTCAACAGTGTTTTGTCTGCTTTCGAGTTCTTCCTGATACTCGATGTAACTGATTTCTCCGTTCTGATACATTTCCATCAGTTCGGTTGATGATGCAGTACTTACTGTTACATCATCATCGTCGTCATCATCGTCATCATCTGAACTGTTGCTTGACGAAAGAGAAAGAACAACAGAGGCATTTGCTTCGGTTGATGTTTCTTCTTCTACAGTTGAAGTTACTTCTTCTTCTTCTGTTACTGCTGAGCTATAGCTCAAGCTACTGTCTGATACTGAACTAATATCCATATTAAGCTCCTTCTTTGGGTTAATCAAACGATTACCTCGCTCAGAGGAACCATGACACTATTATGCAATTATAATGCCAACAGCTGTTTTAATCAACGGAATAAAACAAATAATAGAAAAACAACAGAATAATGATCCAATAAATACTAAATGAATATAGCTTAAGGTAAGATTTGCCGGAAAAGAGAAGGAAATAATTACCGGAAAAGAATAAACCGCCACTAAAATCAGCTCTTAATGGCGGTCGAAATAAATAATTACATTGCTTGCGGAACGGAGATTGTCAGCGTTTTCAGTCCGTCACCGATGATACCCTTGATACGCAGGCACATGGTCATGCGGGCCTTGCGGAGGGCTTCATCGTCAGCGGAAAGCACCGGACATTCACGATAGAACCGGTTAAACGCCTTTGCCAAGTCGAGTAAATAACTGACCAGTACGGAACAATCCATTTTTTCAGCTGCTTCACGAATGATTTGCGGATAGAATGACGCAGTAATCGCCAGCATTTTTTCCTCAGTAGAGGATAGCAGGCTCCAGTTAACATCGCTATCGAATACCATTCCACGCTCTTCCGCTTTTTGAGCAATAGAGTTAATTCGGGCACAAGCATATTGCACATATGGTCCGGTATCGCCTTCAAATTTCAGCGAAGCCTGAGGATCAAACATGATCGTAGTTTTTGGATTAAATTTAAGCAGCATGAACTTAAGCGCACCCATACCGATGATTTCGGAGCGCTCATCAATATCGGCCGGAACATCATCGCCGCAACGTTCAAGAGTCGCATTTTTTGCCAGTTCAACCATTTCGTCGAACAGGTCGTCGGCATCAACCACGGTACCTTCGCGGCTCTTCATTTTGCCGGTAGGAAGGTTTACCATGCCGTAAGCCATGTGGTGCAGGTTGTCGGCCCACTCGAAACCGAGTTTCTTGAGAATGGCGAATAACTGCTGAAAATGAAAGATTTGCTCATCGCCCACTACCCAAATCTGTGAGTCCGGCTTGTAGTCTTCGAATTTCTTAATCGTAGTACCGATATCCTGAGTCATGTAAACGCTGGTGCCGTCGGAACGAAGTACGACTTTTACACCGATCTTTCCAAGATCACAGCAGACCGCACCGTCTTCACGCTTAAAGAATACGCCTTTTTCTAGTCCGGTCTGAATGATATCCTTGCCCAGCAGGTAAGTTTCGCTTTCCAGGTAGGTATGATTGAATTTTACGCCCATGCGTTCATAGGTTTCATTGAATCCGGCAAATACCCAGGAGTTCATTTTCTTCCACAAGGCGCGGACTTCCGATTCTCCGGCTTCCCAGTCCTGCAGCATTTTCTGAGTTGCGATGCCGATCTCGGTTTCAAGGAACAATTCATCATCAGCCTTATCTGCAAGTTCTGGCTTATTTGCTTTCAATTCAGTAATCTGCGCTTTCAACGCATCATTATATTTTACATAGAAATTCCCAACCAGATGATCCCCTTTAATTCCGGTCGATTCCGGCGTGCAGTCATTACCAAAACGCTGATAGGCAATCATTGATTTACAAATGTGAATCCCACGGTCGTTCACCAGGTTGATCGGAATCACATCGTGTCCGGCACGGGCCAGGAGTGAAGCCAGTGACATTCCCAGGGTATTGTTTCGAACATGCCCCAGATGTTGAGGCTTGTTGGTATTTGGCGCGGAGTATTCAATCAGGATACGGCGTTTTTCAGCATCACTCATAACGGGAGCCGCAAGAATTGCGTTTTCTTCCGCTACGGTATCGCGGTGAACGGCACCGCCTTTCAGTGTAAGATTGACAAATGCTTTGATCTGTTCCGCTTTTTCCACATCGTCATGACCAGAGAGAAACTCGGCGGCTTTCGCGGCGATCTTATCGGGGGCCTGTCGAAATATCCGGGCAAAACGGAAACAGTTTACGGTTAATTCGCCTTCCATATTCTGCGGACAGATTTCAGCGGTAACGGACCAGTCTTCTGGGGCCTCCGCCTGTGGAAAGGCGGACTTTAAAAACGCAGGAAGTTCCTGAATACATTTAAAATTCATAGCAGTGTTGTTTAATTTTCTGTTGTTTACAAAGTAGTTCTGACAACCGTTGTTTCTGACGGAGTGTCAAGCGTAATGGTGTACGCGCCAAAGTTGGCCGGAATAAAACAGGTTGCTCCGGTAGGAACTTTGGTCATCCTGTCTTCAAAGCCAACGGTTACGGGATTATTGATCGGGGTAACCAGATGAAAACTTCTGGTTTCGAAGGTGCTGTCGCGCCATATCCCGGTCAGTCTCAGGTCATCAACATGGAAATACTGACAATGCTTGATGATCGGGAACTTACGGTTATGTCCGGTTGAATCGGACACTCCGGTAATACGGCAAGGCGTACGGTCGGTAAAATTGATTGATTTCAAGGCTTTATCCACATGCAGTTCGCGAGGTTTGCCGTCGCTGCCGACGCGACCCCAGTCGCTGACGCGGTAGGTCGTGTCGCTATTCTGCTGGATTTCCAGCAGCAGGTTGCCGGCTCCGATTGCGTGAATTTTACCGGACTGGATGAAATAAGCATCGCCGGGTTTTGAGTCGAAAACCTGAAGATAATTTTCAACTTCCTGAGTCTGCATGGTATCCATGATCTGGCATTTTGTTGAATTCGGTTTAATTCCCGCCATGATCTTAGCATTTTTGTCTGCGTCGATGATATACCACATTTCAGTTTTGGGCTCGGCACCTTCTCCGATTACCTGACAAGCGGCTTCATCAGGATGTACCTGGAGGGAAAGTCGTTTCCCGGCATCAATGACTTTAACCAGCAACGGAAATTTATCACCAAAGAAACGAGCTCCGATAATATCACGACCGTAATGCTGAATCAACTCACGAATGGTCACGCCTTTTAGTGGACCGTTGGCAATCTGACTCTGTTCGCCATCGCGGTCAACCAGCTCCCATGATTCTCCAATCGGGTCATTATGTTCTGGAAGCTCTCTGTTAAGAACGGGTTGCATTTTATTGCCGCCCCACATTCTTTCCATATATATAGGTTCGAAAAGTATTGGATACAGCTGGCTCTTTTCAATCATTTCCATATCAGCGTAAACCTTTATCATAAATATTTAAAAATCATTCAATTAAGTTTAATTTAGAGCCTCAAGTCAGGAATGCAAATGCATAGCTGTTTTTATCGTCTATTATAAAACAAGTATTAACTTGTTCCAATTTTATCAGTTATTCCGGCAGAATCGCATAGCCTGTAGTAAATGTCGCTCTCGGCGCCAGCTTCATAATCCCTGGCTTATGTTCAAAAATTCCATCATGGTCTTCCGGATCGTCATAACCGTACCATGGCTCGATACAAACATATTCCGCGCCGGGAAAGGCCCAGATGCCGAGATCAGGAGCTCCGCCAGTTTTAACCGCTATTCGACGACGAATTTTGCTATTCGCTACGGTTATCTGATCGGAAGCCAGGCCGGTCAGAAACAGCGCATCTTTCGTAAACAAATCCCGGGTAATTGGAATTTCAGTCATATTGTCAAGTTTTGTCTCCGGTTCTGCAGATAACAGGCCGTCAGAAGTCAGTCGCCGGATCGTTCCGGACTCTGGACGATTGAATTCAATACAGTAATCAGTTAGTTTCGTATCTTCCATCGGCAAACTGATTGCCGGATGTGACCCGATGGAGAACAACATGGTTTCGCTGCCGTTATTTGTAATGGTGTAATTTACCTCAAGAGAGCGTCCGGAAATTTTGAATTCAACATCAAAAGTAAAGTCGTCTTGATAATGCTGTCTGGTATATTCATTTGCAACCGTTCGCATTACTACCCGGTGCTGTTCCTGCTCAACAACAGTCCAGTTCTGTTTCCTGACCAGACCGTGTTTCGGCATTCCCCAGACTTTGTCATCACGAGTGTATTTGCCGTTACGCATTCGGCCGATTATGGGAAAGAGGACAGGAGCGCTGCCACCCCAGACTTCCGGATCACGCTGCCAGATGATTTCATCGTTGCATTCGGCATTGTAAAATGATTTTAATTCCGCGCCAGTTGTATCAATAGCTGCGGAGAATAGTCCGTCAATTATCTTTACGATCATACTGTTTATACCTTCTATGTCGGTCGGGTTGAAGCAATGTTTGTCGTGGTCGTTTTTCGCCATCATGGAAAAATTATAAACCGAATATACGAGAATTCAACCATAAAAGGAACCATTTGTGAAAGTCTCCGGCGAAATAAAGTTAAAAAATTGTGAAACTGCTTGAAGTAATTGAATATTCCTGTCTATTTTTTGCTATAGCTTTTGAAATGAACTACCCCGGGGCAGGGCCCACGAGGTAAAACACGATATATTTAATTCCCGCTTCCGTAAGGAGCGTCAGCAACTGGAGTTTGAAGCGGTACAAACGCAGTCCGTCGTACGGACAAACAAAGGAGTCATATTATGATTAACGTATTAGCCTTTATTGAACTTAAACCTGGTTTCCGTGAAGAGTTTATCAAAATTTTCCAGGATAATGTTCCGACTGTTCGTTCCGAAGACGGTTGTATTTCATACGTTCCCTGTGTGGATATTGATGCCGGTTTGCCGCCTCAGGAACCGATCAATGAAAATATGGTGACCGTAGTGGAATGCTGGGAAAGTGTGGAAGCTCTTCACGCCCATCTGGCCGCCCCTCATATGAAAGCATATGCCGAAAAGACAGCGCATATGAAAGTCGCCACCAAGCTCAAGATTGTTACACCCGCCTGATTTTTCGGCCTTTAACTTTGCAGATTTAATATTTCAGATTATTAAATCTGTAAAGTTTATCTTCCTTTCCGTAGATCAATGTCGTGCTTCTTCATCCATTTCCAGACTAGAGTACGGCTGATGCCAAGCTGTCGTGCAGCTTCGGCTTTATTCCATTCGCACTGGTTAAGCAACTCAATCAAGCGAACCCGGTCGGACAGCACTTTTCTGGCTTCCGCTTTGCGTTCCCGGGGAGATTGTCCCCACGCTTTGGTTGAGTCAGATTGGACTTGAGGATGCTGGACTGGATTCGAAACTTCAGCCGGTAAATGTTCAAGACCAATTGTTCCGCCGTCCGGGCATACCACAAATGCGTATTCAACGGCGTTTTCCAGTTCACGTACGTTTCCCGGCCAGGGATATTCTATACAACGACTCATGGCTTGCGGTACAATTCCCCGGATATTACGTCCGGTTCTCACGGTATATTTCTTTATAAAGTGATTGATCAATACCGGAATGTCATCAGTACGCTGGCGCAGTGACGGTACCTCCAGCGGAAATACCCGTAAACGGTAATACAAGTCTTCACGGAAATTGCCGTCTTGTATTTCCTGTGCCAGATTCAAATTGGTAGCGGCGATAACCCGGACATTTATCTTAAGGGTTTTAGACATTCCCACCCGTTCGAATTCTCCTTCCTGAAGCACCCGCAGTAGTTTGACTTGTACCGCTGGTGATATTTCGCCGATTTCATCCAGAAAGATCGTTCCTCCGTCGGCTGCTTCAAAACGTCCGATCCGGTCATTTACCGCTCCGGTAAACGCTCCTTTGACGTGCCCGAACAACTCACTTTCCAACAGGGATTCCGGCAATGCCCCGCAGTTTACACGCACAAATGGCTGATCCCTGCGTGCACTTAGTTTATGGACCGCTGTTGCCGCAAGTTCTTTCCCTGTACCACTTTCTCCGAGAATCAAAACGCTGGCGTCACTCCCTGCCGCCAGTTGAATCAGGCGTGAGAGTTCACGCATTGCTTTGCTGTGTCCTGCCATACCTTCAATTGAATTATCTGCACCCACTCTAACTTGGAGTTCGGCTACTTCGCGACGTAACTTTTCGACCGGGCGAAAGTCCGTAATGGTTTGCAGAATTCCGATGATATTATTATTGGAGTCGCGAAGTGTTCGGGCATTTACAAGAACTGGGATTGGTTCTCCGGACTTACTAAGCATGCGACACTCGCATCCGGTGACTGAACAGGGATTTGTAGGATCATCCTGCATGAGGCGGCTGATGTTTTCAGAATTAGTGCACCCTGGCGCACGCAGTTTGAACACAACTTCTCCAAGCATTTCATCTTCGGTATATCCGGTGATTTCTGTCATCGCGTTATTCCACTGCCTGATTCGTGCCTCTGAATCCATGACAACCACGCCTTCAGCCATGGTATCGATTATCAATTCCGGCGTAATTGCCTTGATTGCTTGTGAACCGTTCATGTATACCCTCTTGATTTATTGTAACGTTATTTATTTGTATAGTAACGTTACCATGGCGTTACTATTTTATCAATCCATCCTTCATAAAAATTTTATTATTATTATATTCCTTTTATAATCAATTGGTTGAGGATTTGCTGCGGAGAATTGGCACGGTTCAGGCTTAGTAAACAGGCAATCCATTAAAAATTAACAACATAAAAGGATATAAAAAGATGAAAGCAATTGAGTTGAACAACAGTAATTTTGATCAGGAAACAAGTGAAGGTGTATGTCTGATTGATTTTTGGGCTTCGTGGTGCGGACCGTGTAGGATGATGCTTCCGGTAATTGAAGAACTTGCAGCCGATTACGAAGGCAAAGCAAAAATTGCTAAAATCAATGTCGATGAAAATCATGGCCTTGCAGCCCGGTTTGGCGTAATGACCATTCCTTCAATCTTTGTATTGAAAGATGGCGAAATCAAAGGAAATTTTGTCGGTGTTCAGTCAAAAGACGTTCTTGTTAACACGATTAACAGCGAACTATAAGAGAAGCGGACCAGGGAACTCATAAAGAATGTAATCCGTTGTATGGATGAATAACAGGAGTATATAATGAAATTGATCGTAATAGGAGGTGTTGCGGGTGGGGCCAGCGCGGCTGCAAGAGCTCGAAGACTGGATGAAAGCGCTGAAATAATATTGTTTGAGCGTGGTAAATACATTTCATTTGCCAACTGCGGATTGCCGTATCATGTTGGTAAAGTGATCCAGAATCGGGACAGCCTGATGGTTATGACCCCGGAAAAATTCCTTAATCGAACCAATATTAATGTCCGCGTGGAACAGGAAGTAACCGCGATCAACCGTGACCGCAAAACCGTCAGTGTTCGTAACCTTACAGACGGCAGTGAATATGAAGAAAGCTATGACAAGGTCATTATATCCACTGGCTCCAGTCCGGTAACCCCTCCGGTTTCCGGAGTTGATGACAAAGATATCTTTCGCCTTTGGACCATTCCTGACATGGACAAGATTGTAGAAAAAATATCTACTGGTGCAAAACGGGCATTGGTGGTTGGTGCTGGATTTATCGGCCTTGAAATAGCGGAAAATTTGCGGATGCGTGACTTGGAAGTAACGGTGGTTGAACTTATGCCGCAGGTATTGCCGACGCTTGACCAGGAAATGAGCGTACCGCTTCGTTATGAATTGGAAAAACATGGCGTTAATGTTATCCTTGGCCAAAAAGTTACCGCGTTCTCACGGGATACGACCAGTGGTCAGCTTGCCGCCGCGCTTGATAACGGTGCTGAACTGTTTGCTGATTTCGTAATAATGAGTGTCGGAGTCAGGCCGAATTCGGAACTGGCAAAAGCCGCCGGTCTGGAGCTGAATGCACGTGGTGGAATCGTTGTCGATGAAAAATTGCGGACCTCAGATGAAAATATCTATGCAGTTGGTGACGTTATTCAGGTAAAAGATCCCATTCTAGGCGGCGACACTATGATCCCTCTTGCAGGACCGGCAAACCGCCAGGGACGGATTGCGGCAGAAAATGCCTGTGGACGAGATTCCTCTTATAAAGGTACCCTTGGTACCTCTGTCGTTAAAGTCGGAGACATGACTGCAGCAAGTACGGGCTGGACTGAACGACGGTTGAAACAGGCAGAACATGAATATCAAAAGGTCTACCTCCATCCGAGTTCCAATGCCAGTTACTATCCCGGCTGCGGACCTCTGAATATCAAAATGTTATTTGATAAGTCAGGGAACATTCTCGGTGCTCAAGTTGTCGGAAACAAAGGAGTCGATAAACGTATCGATGTATTTTCGACAGCAATACAAGGTGGACAGAATGTATACGATCTGGAAGAACTCGAACTGGCTTATGCACCTCCATACGGTTCAGCAAAAGATCCGGTCAACTTTGCCGGCATGGTCGCGGCCAATATCCTGCGCGAAGATACGACTCCGGTATATTGTGACGCCATACCGGAAAACGCGATGCTGCTGGATATCCGTGAACCGGCGGAAACCGAACTGGGCGTTATCGAAGACGCCAAAATAATTCCGATCGGAAAGCTTCGGGAACGACTGAATGAACTCCCCAAGGATCGTTTGATCGTAACCTACTGTAAAGTTGGACTGCGTGGTTATCTTGCCGAACGTATCCTGAAACAACACGGTTTTAATGCGGCAAACCTGATCGGTGGAGTCGCTACCTGGAAATTGTTCCATCCGGAACGCCCGGATGTGAATCCAGGAACTGGGCAAACCTGCTGTGCATATTCCGACAAACCGGTGACATCGGTTTTGCCGGATGATATCAAGCCGGTAAAAGATATTGATGTCAGCCCGATGCAATGTCCCGGTCCGGTCGTCCGTCTCAAGCAGGAGCTGGAGGATATGGAAAACGGACAGGTGCTGAAGCTGAAGGCAAATGCGTCTTTTCAGACCGATCTTGAATCCTGGACCGCCGCGACAGGAAATACGGTATTGAGTATTGTTCCGGATGGAGCCACCATCCAGGCTCTGATTCGCAAAGGAACAGGTTCTTCTCCGATCCAGGTCGTTGGAGGTGCAGCGGCGGCAAATAACGGTGCTACCATTGTTCTATTCAGCAATGACCTGGACAAAGCAATGGCTGCCTTTATCCTAGCCTCCGGCTTGGCTACGACCGGTGCAAAAGTAACCATGTTCTTTACCTTCTGGGGCTTGAGTGTGCTTCGCAAGGAAAATCCGCCGACTGTCAGCAAGGATATACTCAGCCGGATGTTTGGCTGGATGTTGCCAAACGGAGCGCGAAAGTTGGCTCTGTCGAAAATGAATATGCTCGGTATTGGAACTGAAATGATGAAACATGTTATGAATAAGAAGAATGTTGCTTCATTGCCAGAGTTAATTGTCAATGCAAAAAAACTCGGGATAAAATTTGTTGCCTGCGATATGGCGATGGATGTAATGGGATTAACCCAGCCCGAGTTAATTGATGAGATTGATGAGATTGCCGGTGTCGCCAGATTTGCGGCTCTTACCCGGGAAGGCGGCAATACTATATTCATTTAATAAAGTAACCAGTTGTATATCTAGGGAAGTGGTGGTTTAAGTCCATCGCTTCCTTTTTTTTGTGCTGTTATTGCCATAAAAAAGCTTCAGGACAGTGTGATTTCGATTATTGTTTATTGATCTTGATGCACCTGGAATATATTGCTTTTTCTGGTGACCGGTTTTGTTTGTATTGTATAAGTTGTTGCTAGTTATTTTGTTCCAAGAATGTAAGGTCCTGGTTTGAGATAGATTATGGATATTCTTTGACTCGTGGAAGAATAAAAAAACTACAATTTTTATGAAATATGTATATTTTCATTTGCATTAGCCCGAAAAATTTGCTACAATTAAACAGGACTTTATGGGATTCTGTAAATAATGTTTGCAGGTTATATTCCAAAATTAAAAAGGAGAATTAAGTATGAAAAGTCGTAAAGGTTTCACCCTCATCGAGCTCTTGGTGGTAATTGCTATTATCGCTATTCTTGCAGGAATGTTGCTTCCTGCATTGAACTCTGCTCGTGAAAAAGCACGTCGTATCAGTTGTGCATCTAACCTCAAACAGTGTGGTCTGGCTCTGAAGCAGTATGCTATGGATTTCAAAGATTGGTTCCCTGTTTCAACAGTAGGTAACACTTCTCATGATCACCTCGAACTGCTCCGTAGTGAAGAATATCTTTCAGATTACAAAGTTTACATTTGCCCGTCAACTACTGACTCTGCAGCATCAACTGGTGCTATGGCATCTGGAAATATCAGTTATGTATACATGCCTTGCTTGATGGAAGGTGCTAATGTTACTACTGGTAATCCTGATTCAGCTATCATGACTGATAACAGATCTAACCATACAAAGTTTGGTAACATCCTTTATCTGGACGGTCACGTCTCCGGCGTAACTGCTACTGGATGGTATAGCTATGAAAACACTGGTTATACTGATGGTATCTTCAATGTGGCTGGTGGTCCGGCAAAAAACTAATATAAATAGTTTTTGATTTAGTGTTTTAAAAGGAGGTCTTTTAAAGACCTCCTTTTTTGTATATATAAGTGTATAATATGGTGGACTTCATTAAAAAATTTGGTATCCCGGCGATCATTTTTCTTGGTTGTATATGTTTCTATCCTCTAGCCTTTTCTCATATTTTTATGGACAGTGGGCAACCTTATTATTTTATTGTTTTTTCTCCCGAAATCCTGGCTCTTCTATGTTTGGCAATGATATTTCTCAAAACAGAATCTATAATACATACGTATAGTGCTGCCCGATATATTATTGTTTTGATTTTACTGTTTATTGCTGTTGAGATTTTTCACTTTTACTATTTTGCCGGATATAATTTTAGTTTTTTGGTACAGTCTTTATTATGGGTATTACTTCCATATTGCGTCTACTTGAACTACGAAGGGTTCAAGAAACTTCTGCCATACTTATTGATTTTTTTCTGGATTGCAGTGATGCTGACTTCTTTCAGGGAATTTTTACAAAACAGACTACATTATGGTATTCCAGGAAATTTTAATTGGAATGCGGCATTAGGAATTGTTAGTTCTGTTGTGCTTTCCGGATATATTTTTACTTGGATCAAACAGAAAAAAGCTGATATACCGGGATATGTCCTTTATCCAATTGCATCAGTTCCTCTGATATGTGGAATTATTCTGATTTTCAGATGTGGGTCCAAGGGGGCTTTGTTAGGGGGAGTAGTTGCTATTGCGTTATTTTTCGGCTTTGAATTAAAGGGGATTTTCCGGAAAATTTATTTAAAGGCCGGGTTTGCTATAGCTATTGCTGGAATTATTGCAATTTCTCTTTTTTATAAACCTGTTTGCGACCGCGTACTACCTAATGATCTTCGAATACATATCTGGGAGGGTGCAATCCATTTAATTGCTGATTATTGGCCGGCAGGAACTTCTCAGCCCGGGTTTGAAAGTGTATTTGCGGAGTACATGCCTGAAAGTTATTATACAAAGTGGTTCTCTACTTCCAGAAACAATCATCCTCATAACCATTTTTTATTTATGTTTTCAACAATGGGAATTATTGTAGGAACGGCATGGTTTATCATGGTTGTTTATCCACTGGTACGATATTTTCAGGACTATGATAATCCATCAAATAATTTCCGAAGAAAAACCATGATGATCTGCTTTGTAATTCTGCTTGTTCACGGAATGCTTGATCTGGTATTGTTTCAATGGCCAACTTCATATATATTTCTGATTATTCTGGGGTTGCTCTGGCACAATATATGGCCGCCGGAGCCTCTGCCCGAAAAAACGACCGGCCCGAATATCTTTCCTGTATGTAAATATGTATGTATTGTTTTTTCAATAACTGTTATTATATACATGAGTTATGAGCTTTTCAGGAATATTTCCGCCTCGTCACATTTTAGAAATGGTTTGGGTCTTTACGCTCAAAATGAGTTTGGGCTTGCCGCTGTGGAATTTGATGAGGCGATCAATATTCAACCCCGACCGTATTACATCTACAGGGCCAGTAGTAATCTATTTTATAAACTGCATGATTTCCAAGACGCATATCAGACTTTTTCAAGACTTGACAATCAGCTCAATCGAAATTATGCTCATAATAATCTGATTCTCGGACAGATTTGTCTGGTGGAGAAGAGGCCGGCTGATGCAGTAAAGTTTTTTCAACAGGAAATACGTAATTATCCCCTTGGGGTTAATGGTAGCTTTTATCTGCATCTGGCGCAAAAAGAACTAGGCAGAAAAATGGAGGCGGACTTGGCTTTTAACCATACCAAGTATGCTTTGAAAAAGAAAGGGCTGAACCTTCGTTATTTGCCCTTTTTGCTAAAGAACCCACATTATGACGATATATGGTATGCAATTAACTCCAAGACTTTAAAAAAGTATCAGGTGAAAGCACAATGACTTTTGATAACTGGCTGCATAGCTTACTGAATGCCCCGGCTGCATTTTTCGTGGCTGTGGTTTTTATGTTAAGCTGCTGTTGTATCGGCAACGTGATCATGCGTGGCCTTAAGTTCAACGACAGTCCCTCTAGGATTGCATTGGAACCGGTTGTTGGAGTCAATGCCTCTTTTCTGATTTTCTTTATTCTCGCAAATTTCCACATAATAAATAGTTATGTCGTTTGGTCATTGCTCGTAATGGGGAGCATAGGATTTATCTTCTTATGTGGAAAAAATTATTTTAATTATTTTCGCTCAATTGGGAAAAGACATAAAGTTTTCTTTATTTTTTCAGCCATTTTTTTCCTTTTTTACCTTAGTCCGGCATTATGTCCGCCGATTTGGTGGGATGATCTTACCTACCACCTGGTGTTGCCGCTTCGATGGCTACAGGATGGTTTTCCTGCTGTATATCGTGATTTGCCGTATTCGGGCTATCCATCTGCGCCTGAAATGATCTTTTATGGATTAACAGCAGCAGGTGGTATTATGGCTCCGGCTCTGGTGGTATGGCTGATGTTTTTTCCCATGACTACTTTATTATATATTTGTCTTAACCGTGTTTGCGGAAGAATATCCTCACTGATTTTTTGTATGCTGTTTATGCTTTCTCCTGCTATGGCAATGATTTTAAAAGGCGCATATATCGAGGTGTTTATGCTGGCTGGAACGGCTACAGCGATACTTTTGGTATTTCCTACGTTTGATGACAGTGAGAAACTGCAGGAATCAGTAAAAGTAACGTTTCTTCTAGGATTGATTCTGGGGGGACTGTGTGTGATAAAACTTAACGGAGTTCTTATTGCTGCTGTATTTCTCGTAATGTATTTCTTTAATACGGACAAAGAAAAACGGTTGAAAAATAGTTTGACTGTTGCGGTTGTGATCATGATTTTTGCCCTGCCGTTTTATTTACGTCCGCTATTGACGGCTGGTAATCCGTTTTACCCTTATTTTGGCAGTTTATTTTCAACGGATCCGGCTGTCAGGCTTTGCAGTCATTACCATCATGCCTCGGCGGCGGCAAAGTATGGTATTCATAATGTCTGGGGATTGATTGCCGGTCCGGTTCTGGCTTGTCTTAAGGGACAGGTTTACGATGGATTCCTGGGCTTTCAGTTTATTCCGGTAATCATTGCTGCGGTTGTAACTCCGGTGGCATTTAAAAAGAATCGACATTATCTACGGATGTTTCTTTCGGCTTCACTGGTAATTTATATCGGTTGGTTTTTTAGTGCCCAGCAAGTCCGTTTTCTGCTGCCTGCTACCATCTTGCTGATGCTTCCGGCCGCACATTTTTTCGGAAAGTTGAAATTTCAGTTCAAGTTTATGGCAATGTCGACCCTGTTATTTTTGACAATTGCGTCTGTATCATCCGCGTCCTTCAAAAACAATATTAATTGCTGGTTTTATCTTCTGTCGAAGAAGGTTGATTTGAAAAGTTTCATTTATTCCGGTACGGGCCTTGGGTACTTGCCTGCTGCCGAAATGATTGACCGACTGACCCCTAAGGACTCCGAAATTTTGATGATTTTTGATAATCGCTCACTTTATATTCCACGTAAAACCAGACTTGGAACTCCACTGTTTCAGGACAAGTATCTCACGCCGTTGCCCATTAACGATCGAGCTCTTGTTGAAGAATTGAGAAAAAAACGTATTACGCACTTGCTGATTGGAATGTCCCGGCACAATCCGGACCGCCAGCAATGGTTTCAGGATAATCGTGATAAACTGCTTCCTATGCTGGAACATTTGAGCGCTTCAAACGAGATTGATTTGCTTTGGAGGTCAGATAATTTTTATTTGTTCAGAATTAATGATCCCGGCAACAATTTGAAAAAAACGCCCAAATGACCCTTTAAAACTCTCTGGCGCAGTGTATAATATACATAATTTGAAAACTTTTGAAATAAATTGAAAGATTCTGCATGTTTCGTATCGGACAGGGATTTGACGTACACCGTTTGGTGTCGGGCCGCAAGCTGGTTCTCTGTGGTGTTTCGGTGCCTCATAACACTGGACTTCTCGGACACAGCGACGCGGATGTAGCACTGCATGCTGTAATGGATGCTGTGCTCGGAGCCCTTGCGCTTGGAGATATCGGCCACTGGTTCCCTGATTCTTCTGCCGAATACAAGGATGCCGACAGCGGCATACTTCTGAAATCGATTCTCGACTCATCCGAACTGAAATCCTGGGAGTTGAACAATCTTGATGTTACCATTATGGCTGAAAAGCCGAAACTCTCTCCGTTTATTCAGGAAATGCGGCAGAATCTCGCAAAATTTTTTGACTGTGATATCAACCAGGTTTCGGTGAAAGCCACCACTACCGAAAAACTGGGCTTCTGCGGTCGCGAAGAAGGTATAGCCGCCAATGCAACAGTATTGCTGAGGCGTAAATCATAATAATTTTAAATTAGCTTAAATATTAATAAAACAATGAGGGATATGTAAATGGGTAAAAAATCTTATCTTGCTTTTGATTTCGGCGCTTCCAGCGGACGTGCGATTATTGGTCAACTTGAAGACGGAAAAATGACGCTTTCGGAAGTTCATCGCTTTGCAAATGGTCCGATTGAAGTTGACGGCGAACTGTTCTGGGACTTCAATCTTCAGGTTGCTGAAATCAAGGAAGGCATTAAAAAGGCACTGGCTACCGGTGCTGAATTCAGCAGTATTGCAATTGATACCTGGGGCGTAGACTACGTTCTATTCAAAAAGGATGGTTCCGCGGTGCGTCTGCCTTATCACTATCGCGATGCCCGTACTGAAGAAGTTGTTGATGAAATATTCTCTATTGTTTCTGAAAAGGAAATCTATGATCGTGCCGGTATTCAGATGATGCCGTTTAATACGCTGTATCAACTTTATGCTCACAAAAAAGCTCATCCGGAAGATCTTGAAGGCGCAACTCTGCTGATGATCCCGGATGCCATGACCTACATGCTTTGCGGTGCGAAAACTTGTGAATACTCCGAAGCGTCTACCAGTAACCTGCTCGACGCGAAAGCCAGAAGCTGGGATTTCGAACTGATCCGCAAGCTGGGCATTCCAGAAGATATCTTCCCGGAAATTGTTCCGCCATGCAGCAGTGCCGGAGTTCTTACCGAAGAAGTGCAGAAGGAACTCGGCTGCGGTCCGATTCCGGTAGTTAAGGTGGGTGCACATGATACTGCTTCTGCGGTAGCGTCCGTTCCTGCGCCGACAGAAGGCGACTGGGCCTATATCAGCTGCGGAACCTGGGCGTTGCTTGGTGCTGAACTGGCGGAACCTTACATTTGTGAGGCTGGACGTACTGCTCCCCTGACTAACGAAGGCGGACTTGAAAATACCATTCGTTACCTGACCAATATCATGGGTACCTGGCTCTTCCAGGAAACTAAACGTATATGGAACGAAGCCGGTAAAAAACTTGGTTTCCCGGAAATTGAAAATATGGCAAAAGAAACAACACCGCTTAAATACCTGGTGAACCCGAATGACAGCCGTTTCCTTGCTCCTGGAGATATTCCCGGACGCGTGGTTGAAGCCTGCCGCGACAGTGGACAGGGAGATTCCCTGACCGATGCGGAAATTTCCCGTTGTATCTATGACTCACTGGCTCTCTGCTTCCGTGAAAAACTGGAAAACCTCGGTAAAATTCTTGGCGCGAACTACGCCTGCCTGAATATTGTCGGTGGCGGAACGAAAGATAAGTTCCTGATGCAGTTGGCGTCCAACGCCATCGGTATTCCGGTTGTTGCGGGTCCGGTTGAAGCTACTTCAATTGGTAATATTGTCGGACAGGCGATTGCTGCTGGTGATATAGCTTCGGTTGCGGCTGGACGTGAGATCATTAAGCAATCCTTCAACCTGGATTATTACCAGCCGGATGCCTCGGTCAAAGCCGACTGGGATGCGGCCTTTGCCAAATTCAAAGCTGGTTGCTAGAGCAATCTCGGAGCTCAGACTTTTCGTGGAGAGCCTAGACCAGCCTTTTGGGGTAGGGCGCGCTCGGATAGCACGCCCTATCCACACATACACAAACACAACAGCTCCATTTGAACTCTCGAAATAAGTGAAATTACTGGAACTATAAAAATTGTCAAAGATTCTTGAGGGATGATTATAAACTCATCCCCCGTTTTTCATATCAAGTACCAATTCATAAGTTCTGATGGCGGTGGCGATGAATGATTTCATCCTGTAAGATTTCGCTCAAGGTTGTAAAACGTCCTGAATATCCACCTACGCGTACCAGTAGATGAGAATAATTCTCCGGATTTATCTGTGCCTTCTTCAAGGTTTCCACGGCTGTAACATTGCCCTGGAACATCTGTCCGCCAGCATCAAAAAAAGCTTTCAACAGCGGCTTGATTACTTCCGGCTTCGCCGCCGAAGCGTCGATATCCCACATATTGCTGACTCCGCCGGAAAAGCGTTCAAGGTCTATGCGTCCTACTGAATTAATTGCGGTAGTGACTCCCTCGCTCATGGAGCTTGACTGCGGAGTGATTCCCTGTGAAATCGGAGTGCCTTTGTGTCGTCCGTCCGGCGAAGCTCCGATCACGGCTCCGGTAACCGGAGCCATCATAAATGTCATGATCATCGGCTTGATTCTTCCGTTGCGGCTGTTGGTATATCCATCATAAATATCGCAGGTGTCGGAAATAATCTTCGCCGCCATGCGGTCCGCTTCCAAATCACCCTGTCCATACTTCGGCAACTGCATCAGCCGATTGCGCAACGGTTCATTATCTTTGAAATCGCAGCGGAGAGCCGCGAGCAGTTCCGTCCCGGAAATAAACTTTTCTTCAAATACCGCAATACGAATTGCTGTCAGGGAATCTGCGACATTCGGCAACCCGAGAGGCGTTGATCCATAATCTTCGTAACGAGCTCCGCCTTCGTGAATACAGCGGCCGCGGCCAATACAATCATCAATCTGGCTTGACAGCAGGAAACGCGGACGGTATTTAGCCATGGCGTCAGCGGCAATATCCATTGATTTGAAATGCATTATAAGCAGGTTCCGCATTTCAGCAATAAAATCCTGATACAGCTCCTCAAAGCGATTATAGTCCGCTAACGTTTTGTGAAGGTTCGGACGGCATTTTTCTCCGGTCATCAGGCAATTGCCGCCAGTGATAACGAACTCCAGAATTTTCAGGATATTGATAAAACCGGTAAACAGCAAGTCACTATTCATCCCCTGCGGAGAAATCTCCATGCAACCACCGCACATGTACATCCTGGCGTCTTTTTCAGGGATATGTCCGTCCCGGGTCATCGCCTTGATTATCGCGCTATCATTCAGGACCTGAGCCCGGTTGCCGCCGTTTATCAGATCCCATGCGGCCAGATCCCAGAACTGTTCCGGTGCCTGTTCGGGAATTCTCAGATAAATTGAAGGATGCGCGATATTCAATGATGCGATTGATTCAATCAGCATGGCGGTCAGCGGTGTTTGATGCGGCATGCCATTGCCGTCACATCCGCCAATCACGATGGTTTCAACTGCTCCTTCATAGATGAAGCACCAACGTTCCTCAAAACGAACCAGCAACTCATCAATTAATTGCCGGGCTTCCGGCAGGGAAATTACTCCGTCGGCCATATCGCGTTCCAGATAGGGGTGCAGATAATAATCGAGCCTTCCCGGTCCGTTGCCGCCGTGGGGATTTTCAAACATAGTAGACAAATAGGTGAAGTGGAAGGACTGGACAGCCTCACGAAAGCTACGGGCTCCATGCCTCGGGACACGTTTTCCGATCGCGATTTTTTCCAGCAGTTCCGCTTTTTGCCTGCCCGTACATTTCTCCGCCTTTTTTCTCATGGCATCAACATACCGGTCATTCCAGTTCAGGACTGCTTGAAGCATGACCTTCATATACAAAAGATTTTCTTTTCCCAATTCATCTGCTTCCGGCAATGCCTGCTCGATACGTTCCATCAGGCCGCTGATGCCATATTCCAATATCCATTCCCAGTGCCAGCCGACATGACCGGGAATGCAAAAAAAACTATAGATCCAACTGTCACCGCCAGTCAATTTTATCAAGTCGGGAATTTCCCGTTCCACCCGTTCCATAAAAGCGGAAGTGGCATCATGTCCTCTCCAGTTCTCATTACCTCCGAAATCACATGCCTGAGATCTTGGAGATGCCATGTAAACCTGGCCGAATAAAAGCTCTTCGTCATGCAGAATAACCGGTTCATTTTCCAGAGCCCATGCCAGCGATTTTACTTGCCGCTCTTTCATCGGCAAGTCGACAAATAAGTCGAAATAAGCATGCGTCCAGTTTTTATACTTCTCTAAACCGATTGGACCTTTTACCCGTTCCATCGCGGCGGATAAAAATCGGGAACTTCGTGCCGATAATTCTTTTTTCATGGTAAATAATCCTTGATTTTTCAGTGTATGAACATTACTATAATTTTAACTTAAATAAGCAGCGTATACAATCGGTAAAAAATACCATAAATTGGTAAAAACTATGATAAATCTGACAACCGTAGAAATCGTAAACCTGTTTTTCTATCAGGCTCCCACCGGAATTACGGCAAGGCCTCGGCAGATTCCGCCATGCCACAAAGAAATTGAAGTCATAATATCCGGTTATGGTGATTTTCAAATAGAGAACAAGTCGGTCCGGGTCGGTCCGGGACAAGGGGTATGGCTTGACGCGGGAGAATGGGTGGAAGTGACCAGTGACACTGTTGAGCCTTATCAGGCCATTGTTTTTGTGTTCAAAGTTGAGGGGCGGCAACCGCCGCCGGGCCGCCAGTTCATGGAATGGGAAAGTCCGGCCTCATGCAGTGGATTCTGCTGTACCGCACTTGATTCTTTTAATTCAAAGAGTTATAACGAGGACTTCAGTCAGTGCCTTTATGCCAGGCTGATATGGGAACTGGAATATTCCAAACGGCGACAGGCTATGAGGGAAATGCCGATAGCTCTCGAGAAGGCACTCAACTATATCAGAAAACACTTTACAGAACCAGTAACGATTGCAGATATTGCTGAAGCCGGAGGAGTCAGTGCCTCGCATCTACACGCAATCTGCCGGCATCACACCGGAGAGACACCATTACAGTATATGTTAAAACTGCGGATAATTGAAGTGTGCCGTCTGTTGTCGGAAACGGATTTGCCAATAAAACAAATCTGTGAAAAATGTGGTTTCAATGACCTGAAGAACTTCTATTTGTATTTTAAGCGCCATCAACAACTAACCCCGGGACAATACCGTCGTCTGACGGCAATCCGCACGAAAGAGAGCGAAGTAATATCAAAAACTGAAGCTAAAACGCGAAATCCACACAACAAATAGTGGACAACCCAAACTAATATTTTCAAAAAACTCCGGAAATACCATTCGGAGGATTTTTTTTCACAATTTTAGGTATATCTCTTTCAAGATAAGATCAACTAAAGTTCCGTTCAGGATTTGATTTTTTTTCTGCAGAACATTATTCTAAGAAAAAGAATAAAATTTCTTATATGGGGGTACATATCAGATGGGCGACGAAAAAAAGCATATCCTTATTATCAGTGGGCCGATGGGTAATGGTCATATTCAGGCGGCGGCAGGCATTGAAGCATGGGCAAAAAAAGATTTTCCGAACTACCGGATTACGAATATCAACATCGGCGATGTGATGTGGAAACCATGTACCTTTTTCTACGCCCAGTTTTATAAATTTTTGATCACCTATTATCCCCGCGGTTGGGAAGATATCTACAGCCGAAACGACAAGCCGGATACTTTCATGTCCCGAATCGGAGCAAAGCTGAGAAAAATGACAGCAAAGCCTTTATTGAAAGAGATAAAGAAACTGAAGCCCGATTATATTATCAGCACCCACTTTCTCCCTCCCGAAATCCTTAATGAGGAAAAGAAACGCGGACGAATAACCGTTCCTGTCGCGTCAGTCGTAACCGACTTCTCGCTGAACCGAATTTACGTACAGCCGTATATGGACTTCTTTTTTGTGGCAAGTGAAGAGTTGAAATTCAGACTGCATAAAGAAGGCATTCCGGAAGAAAAAATCTTTGTCTCCGGTATCCCGGTAAAACCGGAATTCGACCGGGTACCGACACCGGAGGAAAAAGCTAAAATCAAAGAAGAAATGGGAATCGCGAAAGATACCCCAGTCGTCCTGCTTATGATGGGCGGAGACAGCAAAGGAGCGCTCAGGGAAATAAGTGATCTTCTGCTGAAAACCTTTCCCAAACCGGCCATAATTGTTCTACCTGGAAAAAATGCGGCGGCACTGGCTGAACTGGAAAAACTCAAAGAAAGTTATCCGGGACGGTTATTTCCGATCGGCTTTACCAGGGAGGTCTGGAAATATATGGCGGCCAGTACTGTAGTTGTGTCTAAACCCGGCGGCATATCCACTTCTGAATGTCTGGCAATGAAACTCCCGATGGTCATCATGTACCCCATTCCGGGGCAGGAAGAAAGAAACGCCGACTATTTGATGGATACCGGAGTGGCAACAAAGGCTTACGATGAAACGGCGCTGTTGTATAAAAGGGTATTCTTTACGCCTGATAAGGTCGAGTATATGAGAAAATGTATTGATCAGGTCAGAAAGCCCCGTGCCGGTCATGAAATTCTTAAAACAGTCATAGGTGAATAAATAGTGCGTTTCGCAATTATTCTATTGCTATTGTCACTGGTTGCGCTATGCGGCTGTCAAAATACGGTTGACGAATATACCGCGTCGCATATCGTCGCGATCCAGAGTGACGGAAACCCCTATGCATATTCTGTAGAGAAAGACGGGAAAACGATTCCAGAGGACAAGTTTTGTTATAACGATAGTATCAACAGTGTGATCAATGGCCTAAAGGCCAGTGGCAAAAAGAAGATACTACTCTTTGCGTTCGGCGGGATGAATGGAATTGATAAGACCATCAGTCGCAGCAAAGTTCTGGCAAAAGCCATTGAAAGCGATTCCGATTATTATCCGGTTTTTATCAACTGGGAATCCAGCTTGTTCGATGCCTATTACGAACATCTTATGTTCATCAGGCGGGGCCATATCAGCTATATTTACGGACCGGCGTTGTCTCCTTTTTTTCTGGCAGGAGACTTGGCACGAGCTGGAACCAGACTACCGATTGATCTGATCTATCAGTCCAGCGGAATCCTGTGGGAAAACTATATTAACGAATATACCGACAAGGAAAATTACCGGAAATATCGCGAGAAAGGCTATAAGATATTTATCGGAAAAGATCTGACTCCGCACACTACCCGTTTCTTTATCAATTCCGTGTATGCACTGGGCTTTCCGGTACGTATTCTAAGTACTCCGTTGATCAATGCCTGCGGAAAAAGCGCATGGGACGTGATGGACCGCAGAACCTACACCCTGTTTAAAAAAGATATAACCTTTAAAAAGCAGAGACAGGAAACCGCGGATATGGAGTTGAAGCCGCCGGATGGTGCACTGACTCTGTTTATGAATGCGATACGTGATCTGCAGAAACAGGATAAGAAATACACTGTCACGCTGATCGGACACAGTATGGGCGGATTAATTGCCAATCTTCTCGTGCGTCGTTATTATGATATTAAGTACGATAACATCGTGTTTATGGCCAGTGCGGCGTCGGTTCATTCCACAATGGGGTCAGTAGTACCTTACTTGCGGAATAATCCCAATACGCGATTCTACAATCTCTGCCTTCATCCGAATGCTGATTTGTATAACACAATGTCATTGATTGGTCTCCCGCGCGGAAGCATTCTTTCATGGCTCGACTTGTATTTCACAAATCCGATCAATCCCAGCGATGGCTGTGTTGGATTATGGACCAATATTATACCTCAAATCTCCTCTCTTCCGCCGGAGGTACGTTCCCGGTTTATAGTGAAGGCATTTGGAATTGGCGATCCTGCAACCAATAAAATACAGATCAATATGCCCGAACACCATACGGACTTCAGCGAACCGAAATTAAAGTTCTGGAAGAAAACCTTCTGGGAGATTCCCTTGGATGTAAAGTAGAGCCGAAATCCTGTTCCAAGGTAATACTCCAAACTTCAGGCCCGGGTACGACCCGGTTGAGTGCAGCTTTTTATTTATAACGAGGCCAACGTTTGGTCCGCTACGCGGCTTTTTTTCTTTTTTTACTCGACAGCAGAAGCTCTTATCTTTCTAATCACCATTGTTCCTATGAAAGTAAGAAGGTAGCAGAGTCCGGCTATGATGATTATCACTGCTCCGCTGGGCAGGTTCCATTCATAGCTAAGTGCCAGTCCGCTTGAGGTAAAGAAGAAACTCAGCAGGATCGAGAGTCCCATCATTTTCCATAGTCGATTGGTAAAATGTCCGGAAATTGCTGCGGGAAGGGTCAGCAGCGCAATCACCATGATAATTCCTACCACCGAGATCAGCAGTACGATAGTCAGCGCCGTCAGGCAGAGCAGCAGCATATAGTAGACTTCGACCTTGACTCCCTGGATTCGGGCAAAATCACTGTCAAAACACACCGCCAGAAATTTATTATAGAAGACCAAACATAAAGCCACAATCAATATGTCGAGGCCAATCACCACATAAAAGTCTTCGCGCGACACCATGAGGATGTCTCCAAAGAGGTAACTCATGGGATTAAGGTATCCGGGCGTAATCTGGATAAACAGGACACCAAGAGCCATACCTACCGCCCACATCGACGATATCACCGCGTCCTCGCGCTGTTTCCAGTACAAACTGACCAGTCCGATCAGGATCGCCGCAAGCAGCGCCGACGCGATCGCCCCGACCATCGGAGTCAGCCAGGTCCAGCCATGTACATTTTGCATATACAGTGCAAAACCGATACCGCCAAGGATGCAATGGGCGATAGCTCCCGCAATATAAGTAATTCTTCTGACGACCACATAGGTGCCGACGATTCCGAACGCCACACTGGCAATTATGCCGGTGAGTACGGCGAATCGGAAGAACGGTACATTCGGATCGGTAAGGGCATGAAAAAAATCAGTCATGGTGATGCCCTCCATCATGAATACAGCAATGGTCGTGACGAATCATATTCACATCATATCCGTACATGTCCTTGATTACTTCGCCGGTAATTTCCGAAACCGGGTGTACGTGTACGTTGCGGTTAACGCATACAACGCTGTCAAGCCAATCGGATACGAAACCAAGGTCGTGAGAGACAACCAGGAGAGTAAGTTCCTTTGACAAAACTTTCAGTGTAGAATAAAACTGTTCCTGTGCCATCGGGTCGATGTTGGCAGTTGGTTCATCGAGTAGCAGCAAGTCAGGATCTCCGGCAAGAGCCCGGGCAATCAATACCCGCTGGCGCTGTCCGCCCGATAGCGCGAAGAACGGCCTGGAAATAAAGTCCTGCATACCGACTTGTTCCAGAGAGGCCTCCGCGGCTTTATGGTCGGTCTTTGAATAGCGTCCGAACATATTTCGGCTGAGACGTCCCATCAGGACTACATCCCTGACATTTACGGGAAACTCGTAGTCAAATACCGAGTACTGCGGCATGTAACCGATGCGGGTTCTGGCCTGTTCCGGTTTTTTGCCGAAAACTCTCACTTCGCCGCGATTGGGCTTTATCAGCCCCAGCAGCAGGTTGATAAGCGTACTCTTGCCGCCGCCATTAGGGCCGACCACGCATACCGCGGCTTTTTCCGGTATGGAAAAGGTAACATCGTTCAACACCGGAACATCCGGGTGATAGGCAAACGATACTCCTTTAAGTTCAATAATATCCTGACTCACAAGACTCCTCGTTATTATCTAGTTAGGTTTCCCTAAATAAGATATCATCTATTTCAGAAATTACTAATTACGAATTTTATTTTGTATTGAAGCCGGCTTTAATTTCAAGAGTCATTTTTTTAATCAAAGCCGGAATATTTTCTTCCAGCACATTGACCGACATGACATGTCCGCCAATCGCTTTTGCCACGGTTCTGGCGCTGTCGGTATTAAACTGCGGCTGAACAAAAATCATTTTTACTTTATCTTTTTTTGCTTCAGAAATCAATGCCATCAACTGTTTTGGTGTTGGATTTTTTCCTTCAACTTCAATTGCTTCCTGTTCCATGCCGTAAAGATCGGTAAAGTAGCCGAAAGCCGGATGATAAACGAAAATGGTACGTCCTTTGAACGGTTTGAGTGTTGCAGCCACGAATTTATTGAGGTTTTCCAGTTCAGTAGAAAGTTTTTTGTAGTTTTTGTCCAGTACGGCTTTATCGCCGGGAAGAACAACTTTTAACGCTTTGTAGGCATTTTCAGCCATAATTGCCAGGTTGACCGGAGACATCCATACATGAGGATCCAAACCATTTTCGCCATGGTGGTGATGGTGATGTTCGGCTTTCTCGTGGTGATCGGCATGGTGGTGGTGCTCTTCTCCTTCACCTTTCATTTTTCTGTATTTGATGCCTGTTGTCATATCGATAAACTGGCATTTTGAATTACCTTTGATCTTGGTAACCAGCCGCTTTTCAAATGGCATCCCTACAGTAAAATAGAGTCTGCTTTGGGCCAGTCCGATCACCTGCTGCGGGGTCGGAGCATAATCGTGCGGGTCTTTTCCCGCCGGAACCATGGTGTTAACATTAACCAGGCTTCCACCTAGTTGTTCCACGAGCCAGGCTTGTGGTGGAATTGATACGGTAACTTTCAGCGGTGCGGCGTAAATGGCGGTTGCTGAAATGAACATTAATGCAAATAAAGCGAATACTCTTTTCATTGTTTGATTCCCTTAATTTCTGAATTTATTATTTTTGATGAACCTCTTTATTCTCGTCCAGCTTTTTAGGATTATTTGGACAGGAAATAATCAGAGCGTTACAATTTTCACATGTTTCCATGTGATGAGATTTCGAGAAATGGTTCCAGTGTTTCTGCTGCGAAGCGGTAAGCTTTCCGGTTCCTTTGCATAGAGGGCAGGTGTTGTCCAGAGCAGCCAGAATCGCGGCACGAATAAAGCCGGAACGATTTTCTATTCCCTTCATCGCTTCAAGCAGGTCCGCGTCGGCTTTGAAGGTAATGACGTCGCTTTTCTTGTGAGTCATGATAAAATACCTCCATGAAATATATTGATTTGTCCGGATACTTTAAACAATATAGCGTATTACTTTTTATTATCAACCGGTAGTTCCTGATTAACTTGTGAAAATCTGTAACCTGGTAATATCTGATTGCTATTTGAGAAATCAGGTATAAATTAACCGCAAAATCAATTATAACTGGAAAGAAAATGAACAAGTTCAACGCAGTAATCTGCCGTTATCATGAAATAGCCATCAAGGGCGCGAACCGTAGTATGTTCGAGCAGAAGATGATCAATAATTTAAAGTATCTGCTGAGAAATATCACCGATACGAAAATCAAACGTACCCGTGGGCGAATCTGGATTCAGCACAGCGATAATTCGGCGTTTACGGATGAAGAGCTTTTAGAGCTTCACGAGCAGATGAAAAAGGCGTTTGGGCTGGAATCCTATTCCCCGGTGATTATGTGTACCCCCGATATTACCGAACTCGAACAGGCTGTCGCTGGCAGTTGTCGGGAATATTTCGATGCACTTTTTGAAAAACAGAAGGTCGTTTCATTCAGAATCCGGGCCCGACGTTCCGACAAAAACTTTCCCATGCGCTCGAAAGAAGTGGAAATCGCCCTGGCAAAAATTGTTGGTTCCAATTATGACTACGATTCACTGAATATTAACCTTGAAGATGATGCGGATGTGACTGTCGGCTGCGAAATCCGTGAGGAATTCGCGTTTATTTTCTACGGCTCTTACCGCTGTCCCGGAGGTTTGCCGGTCGGCTCGAACTCACCGGTAATGGCCCTGCTGTCGGGTGGGATCGACTCTCCGGTTGCCTGCTACATGCTGATGCGGCGCGGATGCCATGTTGATTACATAACCTTTAACAGCGATCCGTATACTCCGCCTGAAACAACCGATAAGGTTCGCCGTATGGGCGAAAAATTAAACGAGTTCCAGCAGCCGGGAAAACTTTACAGCTGTAACCTGGCGGAAATTCAGAAGCTGATCCGTGACAACTGTCGTCCTGAATTTCGTACAGTACTATATCGCCGAATGATGCTGCGTATTTCCCAGATGATCGCGAAACGCAACGGTAATCTGGCGCTTTTGACCGGGGATTCCGTAGGACAGGTGGCAAGCCAGACGATTATCAACATGAGTACCATCGATGCCGCGACCGACATGCTGGTACTGCGTCCGCTGGTTGGTATCGATAAAAATGAAACGATCACGATGGCGCGTGAAATCGGCACATTTGATATCTCGAATGAGCAGGTACCTGACAGTTGTACGGTGTTTGCGCCAAAATCGCCTTCGACCCGCGCTCCGCTGGATCGGGTTATCGCCGAGGAGGAACGGATGGAAAACTGGCAGGAAGTAATTGAGCAAATCGTTGAAAATGCAGTGATTTATTAAAAACGTAACAATTAATAAAATGATATTTAATCACAATAGCATATAATCTTTATAAGGATTTCATTTTACTTTTATATTTACCGATGAAAAAATTTGCTTTTTAGTATATTCAGTTTAGATTATTTGCATTGATGAAAAAGAATTAACCAGGAGACGGATATGCCGAAAATAGTCTGCTTGAGCGGTGCCAACGCAGATTATGAATACGAATTGCCTGAAGAGGGTAATTTCGAAGTAACCTTGGGTCGCAGTGACGAAAATGACATTTGCGTAATGGACCGAAAATCCTCACGTTTTCATTGCAAGATTGTTTTTAATGAAAACGGAATCGCACTTGAAGATCTGGGCAGTACCAATGGGGTTTATTTGAATAATGAACCTGTTACCGGGACTGTTTCAATGGATTTTGGCGACTTGGTCGGAATAGGTGAAACTGTCTTTGCGTTATTGCATAATGGAAACGGTGCGGAAGTCCCCGACGGCTATGATAGTAATTCAAGTGTTATTTTTTCAAAACGTGATAAAGGGAAAACCCAGCGTTTTGAAGTAACCAAAACTACTACCTTTCGGAAGATGAAAACCGAACAGGCCGGTCATAAAATGGGTTTTTTATCGTTTTTCGAAAAAAAGGAGCTGGACGAATAGCTGCTTGAGCCGCTCCATTTAATAAATTATTCTGGTTTTGTGAACCGGAATTATATTATTTCAGGATAAAAAAATGTCCACCAGAAAAAAAAATATTGTTGTTATCGAAACGGATGAATGCAAGGGCTGTGAGCGTTGCATTAATGCTTGCCCGAAATCAGTGCTTGAATTATCCACAGAGTTGAATAAATACGGATATCCGTATGCATTTTATACCGGCGACGGCTGTATTGGCTGCGGTTCCTGTTTTTACACCTGTCCCGAACCCGGAGCGGTAACTATAATAGAGGAAGAAGAAGATTGAGTTCCAGTGATATAAAATATACCAGCAAGATTTTGCTGAAAGGTAATGATGCCGCAGTATACGGAGCATTACTGGCGGGATGTGAGTGTTTCTTCGGATACCCGATTACCCCGGCCAGTGAAATTGCTGAGTCCGCGGCTCTGTTATTTCCAAGACTTAACCGTACTTTCGTGCAAGCTGAATCGGAACTTGCCGCCATTAATATGGTGATGGGTGCGTCTGCTGCCGGTAAACGGACCATGACCGCGTCTTCCGGCCTCGGAATCAGCTTAAAGCAGGAAGGCGTATCCTACCTTGCCACGAGTGAACTGCCTTCGGTGATCGTTGACATTATGCGCGGCGGCCCCGGCCTTGGAAATATCGGCCCCGAACAGAGTGATTACAACCAGGTGGTAAAAGGTGGCGGACACGGCAGTTATCGCTGTATTGTCCTGTCCCCGAACTCTTCCCAGGAAATGTGCGATTTTACCATGGAAGCTTTTGATCTGGCGGAGAAATACCGGATTCCGGTTTATGTGCTTACTGATGGCGTCGTTGGACAAATGCTTGAATCTCTGCGTCTGCCGGAACCGAAACCGCAGCGTCCGCTCCCGGAATGGGCCTTGAACGGACAGGTGAACGAACGCAGCAATTATATCACTTCGATTTTCCTTGAATACGACGAACTGGAAAAGGTTAATCAGAAGCTGATTGATAAATATAAACTGATTGAGGAAAACGAACAGCGCAGCGAAGATTATATGGTTGATGACGCTGATACCGTCATTATCGCATACGGAATCGTCAGCCGTCTTGCCAGAACCGCAATCGATCGACTGCGCGCCGAAGGTTTAAAGGTCGGTCTGGTTCGCCCGAAAGCTCTCTTCCCGTTCCCGAAAAAGTCGATTCTCCGGGCGGCGAAAACAGCAAAAAATTTATTGTGTATCGAAATGAGCAATGGTCAGATGGTCGATGACGTCAAGCTGACTGTTAACTGCAGTATCCCGGTACATTTTTACAATCGCATGGGAGGCAATATCCCATCGGTTTATGAAATCATTGACAAATGCCACGAAATCAACAGAGGAACAAGTACTCCCTGGTAAAAAATCGGAACTTGTTTTCAGGTAGAGATGACAAAAAAAATAAAATATCAGAAGCCCAAAGGTTTTTTTGACGTATTTGAACGGCGTCCGGGCAGCATCAAGAAAAATATGCACTATTGTCCGGGATGCGGACACGGTATTCTACACAAGCTTATCGCCGAAGCCGTGGTTGATCTTGACATTCAGGACGATACCATATTTATCTGTCCGGTTGGTTGCTCTGTATTCGGCTACTACTATTTTGACGTCGGCGGCATCTCCGTTCCGCACGGTCGGGCGCCCGCGGTCGCGACCGGACTGGTCCGGGCCAATCCCGACAGCATGGTAATCTCCTATCAGGGGGACGGTGACCTTGGCGCAATTGGATTTAACAACTTTATTCAGGCCGCCAACCGCGGAGAAAACATTACCGTATGCTTTGTGAATAACGCCATTTACGGTATGACCGGCGGTCAGATGGCTCCGACAACGCTGTTGGGGCAGGAAACCCAGACCTCTCCATACGGCCGTTCACCGTTCAACGAAGGTTATCCGCTGAAAGTATGTGAGATGGTAGCTGCGCTGGATTCTCCGGTGTATGTTGAACGCGTAGCGCTGAGTACGCCGAAAAATATCATGCAGGCGCGAAAAGCTCTCCGTAAAGGTTTTACCAACATGAAAAACCGTAAAGGTTTTTCTTTGATTGAATTCCTTTCCGGATGTCCGGTCAATATGAAAATGAACGCTAAAGATATGAATCATTTCATTGATAATGAAATGACAGAATACTTCCCGCTGGGATGTTTCAAGGACATTGCGGAAAAACGTGAAGCCATTGTCAGACCTAAACCGATTTTCGATCCGGAAAAAGTCCGTGAAGGTCTTTATCCGGTAAAAAGTGAGATTGGTAAAAGCGATGACTTCCGCAATCCGTCGAAAGTATTTGAAAAAGAACGCAGAATTAAAATCGCCGGATTTGGCGGACAAGGCGTTCTCAGTCTTGGACTGATGATCGCATCAATGGGAAAACTGCGTAACTTTAATGTTACCTGGCTGCCCTCATACGGTCCTGAAATGCGCGGTGGTACCGCAAACTGTTCTGTGGTTCTCAACCGCAAGCAGGTAGGTTCCCCGATCATTGACGACGCAATTAATCTGCTGATTGTAATGAACCAGCCGTCAATGGACAAATTTCTGCCGAAACTGAAGGAAAATGGCGTGCTGTTATATGACAGTTCCGTAATTGATCCGCCTGAATGCACGCCCGATAAGAAAGTTTTTGCGATCAAAGCATCTGATATTGCTAATGAGATCGGAAATATTCGCTATGCCAACTCAGTCATTCTCGGAGCGCTGTCTCTTGCGCTTGATGAACATTATCTTGAAGGTAGTGACAAGCAGGACTTCGACTGTGTGTTTGAAGAAGCTATTATTGAACGCTTCTCGCGTAAACCCGGCGTGGTCGATCTTAACATCAAGGCATTCCGTGCTGGTAAGGAAGCCGTCAAGGAAACTTTTGAGCACAGGAATCAGTAATTATGCTTGCGAAACGTATTATCCCCTGCCTGGATGTAACCGGAGGCCGTGTCGTCAAAGGCGTTAACTTTGTCGATCTGGTTGATGCCGGGGATCCGGTGGAAGCCGCTATCGAATATAACCGCCAGGGAGCCGACGAACTTGTTTTTCTCGATATTACCGCCACCAGCGACAATCGCGAAACCATGCATGATGTTGTGAGACGTACTGCCGAACAGGTATTTATTCCCCTTACCGTTGGCGGTGGAATCCGCGAAATCAAAGATATGCGCCTTATGCTTAATTCAGGCGCCGACAAGGTATCATTGAACAGCGCGGCGGTAAAAAATCCCGATATCATCCGCGCCGGAGCCGAACGCTTCGGAAGTCAGTTCATTGTACTGGCAATTGATGCCAGACGGGTACCGGGTCAGCCGGGCAAATGGGAAGTTTATACCCATGGCGGCAGAAAACCGACCGGTATTGACGCGATTGAATGGGCTTGCCAGGGAGTTGAACTTGGAGCCGGAGAAATCCTGCTGACCAGTATGGATTGCGACGGCACCAAAGACGGTTACGATTGTGAACTGACCCGTGCGATATCTGAAAAAGTATCTGTACCTGTAATTGCTTCCGGCGGCGCCGGTACGCTTGACCATCTGGTGGAAGTGCTGAACAAAGGCAAAGCCGATGCGGTACTAGCTGCCAGTATCTTCCATTTTGGAACCTATACCGTTCCACAAGCCAAAGAATTTTTGAAACAACACAATATTCCGGTGCGGGAATAATTTCCCCGGCTTCTATCTGTATAGGCCGCTTCCTGCCGGTAATTAATATATTTATATAACATCAAGGATATATCACGCAATGAGCAACAAAGAATTTGAAGAAGCAAGTTTAAAATATCATGCCGAGCCGCTGCCCGGCAAAATTACCATGATTTCCAGTAAGCCCTGTGAAACTCAGGCCGACCTGTCCATGGCATATACGCCGGGCGTTGCGATTCCCTGCCTGAAAATCAAGGATAATCCGGCGGACAGTTGGAAATATACCGCCAGAGCCAACACCGTAGCGGTCGTCAGTGACGGAACCGCAGTCCTCGGCCTTGGCAACATCGGCCCGGAAGCCGGTATGCCGGTCATGGAAGGAAAAGCCGTACTGTTTAAAGAGTTTGCCGGAATCGATACCATTCCGCTTTGCTTAACCAACGTATTTGATGAAAACGGTCGTACCGATGCTGACGCGATTATCGAAACCGTTCAGCGTCTTGAACCATCATTCGGCGGCATCAATCTGGAAGACATCGGCGCTCCGGCCTGCTTCAAAATCGAGCAGACTCTGAAGAAAACCATGTCTATTCCGGTATTTCACGATGATCAGCACGGCACCGCGATTATTTCCATGTCAGGAATTATCAATGCCCTGCGTATGGTCAACAAAAAAATTGAAGACTGCCGCTTCGTGGTAAATGGCGCCGGTGCCGCCGGTATTGCCTGCTCTGAATTCTATATTTCTGCCGGAGCAAAACGTGAAAACTTTATGATGTGTGACTCAAAGGGCGTGATCTACAAGGGACGTACCGAAAGCATGACTCCCGAAAAAGAAAGATTTGCCGCCGATACTTCCTGTCGTACGCTGGCAGATGCCATGAAAGGCGCTGATTTGTTCCTCGGCGTATCTGTCGGTAACATCGTTACCAAGGAAATGGTTAAATCAATGGCTCCGAACGCGATTCTGTTTGCCATGGCTAACCCTACACCGGAAATTTTCCCGCAGGACGCTATGGACGCCGGTGCCGCGGTCGTCGGAACCGGACGTACCGACTTCCCGAACCAGGTGAACAACGTACTTGGCTTCCCGGGTATCTTTCGTGGCGCGCTTGACGTACGCGCTTCCGATATCAATGAGGACATGAAACTGGCGGCCTCCAAAGCGCTGGCGGAAATCGTTACTGAAAAGACTCCCGACGATGTTTATAAGATTCTTAAGAAAGCATATCCGCAGGATGCAGCCAACGGCATGTTCGATGGTGAATGTCCGCTGAGTAGCTCTTATGTAATTCCGAAACCGTTTGATCCGCGTGTGGTTCCTAGAGTAGCCCGTTATGTTGCCGAAGCGGCAATGAAAAGCGGAGTAGCTCAGATTGAGCTCGACGACCTGGAAGCATACGAACAGGAACTCCTTGATATTTTGAAAAAACGTTAAGTTAAAAAAGAAAGGCTGCGAAGCAGTAATAACTCAACCGGCAGTGCCGGGACGCAGTCCAGCGGGCGGATTCCGCTGGTCGGCGCAGCCGAAATCCTTCACCTGCAACTTAGATATTATCGCAAACGATTAACACGTCAGCAATATTTTCCTAAGCGAGCGAAGCAATGCGAAAGGAAAATATTGCGACACAATCTTCTCCCCCGACTGACTGTCGCAGCCGAAATCCCCCGGGAAACCGCATTTTAATTCTTAATTCTGCATTCTTAATTCTTAATTTTCCCAAATGTGTATCGATGTACAGGTCCCGACCCGAGGTCCCCTGACCCGAGGTCCCAAGTTGCGCAAATTCCATATTTTATTTATCGAAACCAACTTCATTCAGGTATTTATCAAGAAGGTTTTGCTTCTTCTCCTCTGATATTTCTACTTCTAATTCTTTTAAAACTTCATCAAGTTTGAATCTTGCAGTTTGAATAATTTGTTCCCATTTCAAACAGCCGATAATATAATTTCCATTCTGGTAATTAGATATTATTTGATCCTGAGAGCTTCCTGTAAATTCTGCTTCTAAGCCTTTTGTGAAGTCTGTTGAAACAAAATAATATCTCCACTTATTCTTTTCGCTAATATCGATCCCTTTTGCCTCAATAATACCCTTATAAACTTTTTTCCCTTGGGGAATATTTCCCACCCCTATTGATACTTTAGGAGCTTTCAACTCAATGATTAAGTTATCGGTTGTTGTTGTGTTTCTTCTGTCAAATTTACGCCACAAATAAAGATCAGGTATTTTTTTTAGGCAGCTTTCAGCTTTATCAACTTCTTGATTTATTTCAGATTCAATTTCCTCAATTTGTTCGTCACTTAATTCTTTGTTTTGCAGATGTACTGAAAGTACTTTTGTTAATCTTTGGTCACTTGTACCTAGTGTATAATCAAATTCATCACCAAATATCCAAAGGTTTTTTTCTACAATTTTGTGTAATTGTGTTCTTTCTTTTAAGTGTGTTTTATAGAAATCATCGTGAACCAACGTATCAAGCAAATCTAAAAATGCTTTCCTTTCCTGCAATTCTTTATAATGAGTAACTAGCTGAGGAAGTTTTGAACTATTGCATACATCCTTGAAATCTTCTGCTGATTCGGGACTTAAATCAAGTAATTCTGACAAGTTAGCTGCTATGTTTTTATCTTTTTCAATGAATTTTTTCAGAAGTTTGAAGCAGAGTGTTAAAGAATGCGTTTTCTTTGACATAAATTTCTGATTATTTTCTAATAATGAATAAGCACAAATATCAAAAAGATTACGCTCTGCTTCTTCAATCTCGTCAAGTTGCTTATCGTCAAATGGATAAAAATCTTGCTCTGTAAACTCCATAAATTCTTCCCGTGAACGTAAACGTTTTACCATGAATAAAAATCTATTTAATTTATTTCGATAGTTCTTCTGAATACGGCTGAATTTATCTCTAAATTCATCATTGTACTGACTGTAAGAATTATAGTAATCTGATATTAACAGAACAGTATGAGAAGGTAAATTATTACCTGCTTGAGTTCCTGATGGACAGTAGCCCACATAGTTTTTGTTCTGATCATAAATAAATGTATGTTTGTGGTTTGTGAATTTAAATTCCTTTTTCCAAGCAATAAATTCGTAGTTAAAGTTATACGACTTCTCATCATCATTAAAGACAAAGACGCCTGACTCTTCTTTTTCAATATAATTGTCAGGAATTATTTCTTCGCCATTCACTGTAATATGAAATTTCCCCAAAGAATTTTTTATATATAAACCAATACTTTCTAAAATTGTATGAATAATATCTTTATCTGTTAACGTTGATGCTTTTGGGGTTAAATCCGTAATAGTAACAATTGTACCTGTATCTGCTGAAGTTTCTTTATCATTTTTTATTGACATAGTTTTAGGAAAATCATAATTCAATGTCATTTCATATTGGAAATTGCTATTCCCCTTTTTATGAATAGTTTGCCAATTTATAGATTTACCCAAAGCAAGGTATTTAAATCTTCCCAAACCATTTTTCCCATGATATTCTCTTCCGTCCGTTCTTTTATTACCTTGTTTCCAAGATTGTCCAAACTGACTAAAATATAATTCAACTTTGTCTATATCTATTCCATAACCTCTATCGATAACTTGAATCTCAGAAATATAACTGAGAGGGATTTCTTGGGGATCTAAGCCTGATTCATCTTTTTTTGTAATAATATCAACTCTGGAAGATTCTGCATCTATTGCATTAAAAATTATTTGAAGCAAAGCATCTATTGGTTTTACTGTTGAATGCTTTAGAATTTCTCTATCTGTTAATTTTACAGCAATCTGCTTATCCATTCCTTGCCCCATGAAATTATTTGTTGATAAAAGCTATAAAAGGAAAAATAACATAATTCTACAAATATTAAAGTGATATATGCATTATATTTTTGGGAACTGGGTCAGTCTATCTGACGTTACATTTTCACACACAACTCATTCCTCTTTCCCTCGTTGAAAAAGCTTTGGGTAGAGATTATAGTAATAAATATAATTGAATGCATCACATTCAGGTTTTCAGAGTAGCTTGCGCTGTCCCAGCGCAAATAGCAATTTTGCTGATATCGTGTGGATTTATGGAAACCTATAAAGTCACGAATAACTTTAGGAAAACGTATTTAGTCGTTTGTGATAGAAATGACTCATGCGAAATGAGCGAATTTAGGTAGGGCGTGCTCTCCGCAGCGCGCCATCTCCCGGGATTTTGTGCTTGGGCACAAAATAGCGGACGGTTACGGAGAACCGTCCCTACCCGAGAAACTGCATTTTGCACGAGTCATTTGTGAAAGAAAAGAATCCGTGTCTACGGCGTTTGTGGCAGACTTGCTATTTGCGTTGGGGACAACGCAAGCTACTTGGGGAAATTCAAAATTCGGAGAAACATAATATCATTAAGAATTAAAATTTAAGAATTAAGAATGTATGGGATATAGCTTATTCTGTTAATTTTACAATCATAGTTTTCACGTGATTATTGCGTGAATTTATTTTCGTTCGTGTGTGTAAAAACCGCCAAATTCTTTATGGAACGCGAACAGGAAAACAGTGCCCTTGTGTATACTTGGGCGGTGTTTGCTTGTTGTTCCATGGGGCTTGGCGGTCCTTTACACACGACAAGTACAACGCCGCCCTTTTTTGTTTCGAGGGCGGCAACTCACAAAGGGGGTTGCCATGGCAATCAGGGAAATCGTGGTACGTGATGGAGAAGTAGCCGTAAAAATGGATGGCGTTTTAACCGCAGAGGATTTGGATTTAGCGCAGGGGTATATTTACTTAAATCAGGAATCTATTAAAAAGTTTAAACGTCAGGTATTTGATTTTACCGAGGTCGAAGGATATCAACTAAACTCTGCCCAGATATTTTATCTTGCCGTACTCGATAATTCGGCAGTACTGACCAATCCCGAAATCGAATTCATCAAAATCGCCCCCAAGCTCAAAATCTACGAAATGTGCTGCGAATGGCATCAAAACATAATTGTCAGAGCTAAAACCAAGATTTTACGTAGGTAGGGCGTGCTCTCCGCAGCGCGCCGGCTCTTGGGATTTTGTGCTCCGGCACAAAATAACTGACGGTTACGGAGAACCATCCCTACCTTGAGGATTTCGGCTTTGCCGACCAACGACACACCGTTGGATCGCGCCCGCGGAGCCCGCAGTGGCAAGTAATGTCGTTAATCTGGCTGAAAGTTTCTTTCAGACTCAGATCAACGCCAAGAGTGTCCGGTATAAATCGCGAAGCGGCTTAAAGGGTAGCATGCGCTGTCCCCAGCGCATAAAGCAATTTTGCTGATATTGCATGGATTTATGGATATCTACAAAAGTCACGAATGGCTTATAATAAACGTATTGGATGGAACATCCGTGTCTACACTTTAATCGACTAAATGTGCTATTTGCGTTGGGGACAACGCAAGCAACTGTGGGACTTCCAAACGAAACATCGTTCTGCCGTGCTGGTGCACATTGTGCCGGTTTTATCAAAACAGGCACTACTTTGCTACCGCATTTTTTTAATTCTTAATTCTTCATTAATAAGAATTTGCGCATACGGCTGCGGTTGTGCCGCTGTAGCATAGTTGTTAATGTATGCTATTTTCCGCTGTTGGTTGAGAATGAGTAGCGATAAGGGGCCAGTGGTTCACCTTTTTTGCTAAAGAAGCCAATAAATTCGGCTGTATTCAGAGAAGTAAGGTACTCATGATTTGGTTCCAGCTTTACCGGGATAATGAAAGTCGTTCCTGTTTTATCCCAATGTATTTTCCCATCGACAGGAATCTGCTTTTCCGGATTTAGCGTCACAACGGCTCTGCCTCCACGGGACATTTCCTGATTAAATTTTATTTTGATAAATTTCAGGCCAGGATCGACTTTTTGCGCGCCGTTTGGCGGCGTGATCTCAACGATTTTAGGACCGAGCTTTTTCCACTTTTTTTCGTTTACTTCCTGTTTTGACTTTATGTGTTTAATAAAATCATCAGGAGTCGCCTTCTCAACGGAAACCAACTCAAACGACGGACTTTTTTTAATTACAGCCTTAAAGAGCTCCGGCTTCGTAGTAACAAACGTTCCTTCCAGCATGCCATTTACAACAGCAGTTCTGAATATGGATGCAGCCCCAATCTTACCCGGCCCGGAATGTAACTTTTTGGAATATCTTCCTAAGCGTTTGAGAATTTGTCTTGCAATGACCGGATCAAAGCCGTTAATAGGCTTGAATCTTGCCAGATATGCTCCTTTGATAAGGGCATTGGTTAGTTTAGCTTTTTCTTCATTCTCATTATCGCTGGATGGCCCGGTCATGTTTTGATAGCTGATTACATCATTAAGGCGTGCAAGCTTTTGCCAATCACTTTCCGGAATAATGTATTGATCCGGTGTTTCCAGTTTAAGCGCGAGCTCTGCGATTTTGTGCTGATCTGAATCAATTGCATTGGGATAATCCGTAACGATTTCTTTTATTAATTTTTTAGCTTCATTTCGTTTTCCGCTTTTCATATAGATTCTGGCAAGGAGATATCGGGTAAGCGCTCCGACAGATACCCGATATTTATAGCAGTCACTGCTTTGTTTTATTGCTTGTTGCAGATATTTAATTTGATTTTTTCCTTTGCTACTTCCGGCCCAGCGCAATAATGCCATCCCTGTTGCATTCGCTTCGGGATATTTTGTAGCTAATTTTTCAAGGCTTACTTTTCCTTCTGGTGTATCAAATTGTGAAACAGCGGAACTGAAGAGTTCCTGTATTTCTTTCCGGGCTTCCGGAGAATAATTTTTCTTGTCCAGAAGTTCTTTTTGTTTTGATGCCCAATATTCAAGCTGGTAATTCACTTTTTCCATCAGGTTCAGAAATTTACCTTTATCTACCGCTTTCTTATAGTCCTGTTTAACCTTATTGAAGCACTCCAGCGCCTTTTTCTCATTTCCGTTTTTGAGGTATGTTATACCAAGTTGATACATTACCTGAACACCAAGCAGTCCACCGCGATCACTGTAGCAGTTATAGAAATTGTCTATTACTTTTTGATACAGCTCAATCTGCTCCTTCCCACTGCTCTTCTCCGCCATTTTGAAAATCAGAGAAGCAACGATGTTAGAATCAGGAAATTTTTTGATCATGGCATCAATCAAAAGCTTGCGTTCCGCATTGGTTTTGCATTTACGATATTGCAAACATAATATCCTTAGTTCCTTCATATCTTCCTCTGTAAACTTACTGAGTTCTTTTTTTGCCATAACCGCTTTGCGTTCGGCCGTAGTCAGTGTTTTCTCTTTGGGTTTTGCGGAGGGATTGATTTTATGAAGTACAATTACAAACGGTTTATCTGTATACGTTGCTGCCATAATCGGACTGAGTTCTTCCTGTAATTTATAGCCTTTTTTCTTTATGCTTATTATTCCGGCCCGGAAGCGTGACACCATACCTTTAAGCAGGACATTTCCGGTTTTATCGGTTTTTCCCGAAGCGGAACCTGCTCCACGCCAGTTGATCTGAACACCGGAAACAGGATTTCCGGCTTCATCGACTGCCTTTACCCGAATTCTTATGCCGCGTTCAATAACAATCTTCAATTCAGCAGATGTACCGGGAGAGTGCGTGAAGAAGTGAGAGTGCCCTAAATATTTAGTAGAAGAATACCAGGGAATGATATGTACCCTGCCAAACTGTGGAGTTGTGTAAAAGTCAAAATGTCCGTTTTTGTCGGCGCGTCCGATTTCCGTACCTCTGCTGTCTGAATAAATGCCCATGTAAGGAATCGGTTTGTTCGTAACTTCATCCAGGCATTCGCCATAATAATGTACTGCGTCCTTTTTGAAGACCAGTGGCCTGAACATTGCTTTTACCGGTTTGCCCGGACGAACATTCATATATGCCTCAAGCGGTGCGTAAATTTCTGATTTAAAAACAACTTTAGCTCTCAGGAGTTTTCGATCGAATTTATTTCCCGGAACAGATAATTTGAACATACCTTCCGCATTGGTTTTAATCTTTTCGACCGTTATCGGCGGCTCTGTCCTCTGCTTGTAAAGGATGATTTTACCTTCGGCATTTTTACGTTCGGAAAAAGCAACCGGTAGTGTACCAGTTATTACGTAATCGCCGGTAGTTGCGTTTTTCTCCTGTTTTACAGCAGGGGCCGTTACTCCGTCCACCGGCGGATTAAATGCCAGCTTTTCTTTTGCGATAGGCTGGTTAATGGTCGGATAATAAGTAGTCATTGTCGTGGTTTTAAATCTGGGAAATTCGGTTGCTTCATCTATTCTTCTAACCAGAAAAGTTTTTTTGTCGATCCACACAACCAATGGTTTACTAGTAACTCCATTTTTTAAACGAACAGGACCACAATATCCCTGAATACGATAACACTCCGAATTGTCGAATCTTTTCTCTTCCAGCAATTTAGTTTTTTTCAAAGTTTTAAGGCCATAACCTCTGATTTCGTCAATCAGCAGGTTAGGAATCGTATGAGCAGAGCCTCCCGAAACACCAGTTGCGCCGGCAATAGCCATACTGAGAGAAACTTCTTTCTTAATTTTATTTTTGTCGGCATAAAACCATTTTTTAGTTTCTGTTTTATTATTCCAGACAATATAACAGGGTGGTCTTAGCCCTTTTTCCGAATATTCAAAACGGAAGTCAAAGGGTCTGACAAAGCAGGTCTCAAATGGTTTTTCTACAATGCGTGTTTCATCATCAATAAATACAGTCTTTACCACGCCATGATCTTTATAGGTTTTACATTCGGCATAAACCTTTGCCATTTTATCCAGAATATTCTTGGCGGTAAGTTGCGGTTTTGACGCAACGGGTTTAAAAGAAGCAATCTCTCCTTGATTATCATCTTTCGGCGGATTGAATTCCAGCTTTTCTTTTGCAATTGGCTGGTTTACGGTCGGATAATAGATTGCGGTTCCCTTTGTTTTTATTTTTTTGTAATTTATTTCTTCTTCAGCTTTTCTGATGAGAAAAGTTTTTTTATCGATCCAGATAACGACTTGATCTTTTATAAACTTTTCATCCACAGGAGCCGCTTTTCCTGCCAACCGATAACATAGTGAATTATCAAAAACTTTTTCTTTCAGCAGCTTTATATTTCGTAACCTATTCATTCTGCATTCTGTGAGTTTTGGAATCAGTAGTGGTATAATTACGCTTGCTGTTCGTGCTAGAATTGCCCTTTTGAGAGAGGTTTTAGATGAAATTTTATTTGGGGTGGTATGTGACCACATTTTAGTTTTGTCCTTATTATTCCAGACAATAAAGCTTGGAGCGTAGGTTTTCCATTTCTCCGAATATTCAAAACGGAGATCAGAAGGTCGAACAAAACTGGTAATGAATGTTGCAGTGACTCCTTTATTGTCAAATCCCCGAGTTATTTCCCCATGGTCTTCATAAGTTTTACAGTTGGCATAAACCTCCATCGTTTTGCTCAAGATTTCTTTGGCGGAAAGTTTTTTTATGGCCACAGTCTTTTTCGTTCCCGACTCGCCCTGAACTCCGGCAACGGCGAGACCAAGCCCGAAGAAAAGGGCAATAATTATAAATTTAAGAAAAAAGCCGGTTTTCATGCTTATGGTACGTTTTTTCGAGAGGATATTTTTTACGCGCTGTTCGAGACTAAGATAATTGCCTGCCATGCCTGCCGTTGACGGTAAATTGCCGATCAGACAAATCTTTTCCGCCATCGTGGTCAGGCATTCGGAATATTGTCGGGCACTGAACTCACTTAGAACGTAATTGTCGGCTACTTCTTCACGGGCAATGGTGTGTTTTGTACATATCAGGTGAACCAGAGGATTCCACCAGTTTAACGCGGTTGCCAGCCGTTTGATAATTCCCATCAGGTGATCCCGGTGATAGATATGCGACAACTCATGCAGCAAAAGACTCTTCAGCTCATCTTCTTTGATCGAACAAAACAGCTTTTCCGGCACAATAATAATCGGCTTTACAATTCCTACCGTCAGTGGTGATTCTACGGAAGTGGACGTGTAGAGTTCAGGCTTTTTGCCATTGCCGAACTTTTCAACCATGGACCGAAGCAGATTCAGAGTCTTGTCATCTGTGATGCGTTTCAGACCAAATGAAAAGCCGTGAATGAATATCAGTCCGTAAGCCAGTTTGAACAGCATAATGATGATACCAGCTAACCAGAGAAGGCCCAGAGAATTGATAATACAAGGAAACGTTATTTTTATTTCTGCCGTTTCAACCTTTAGCTGAGGTGATGTTTTCGCGATTATGGGAGCGGCCTTTGATTTTGACGGAACCGTAGGTTTTGTCATAGCAGCTTGCGGGATGTTGTCGATCAATTGCTCTTCCGGCAAAATCCTGTCTGTAGGATCATTAACAGAAACCGTTTGTACAGTAGATGTGGCGACAACTGCAGGTTTAGAATTAAATTTAAACTGGCTTAATTCCGTTCGCCACCATGATATGTTGCCGGTGTGAAAGACGAGAGAGCAAATAAACACCCCGATTACAGCCAGAAGAGTTCCGGTGGCGATAATACTGCGGACCGGAGCCGATCTCTTACGCATTACGGACAAAATTACAAATCCGATCAATGAAACGGCTAACGCCTGAATCGCGGTATCCGCTACGGCAAAAGCCAATTCTTTATTATTAATAAGATCGATAATATTCATGGCTCAATCCTCATATTTATCCATAAATTCACGCAGCTTTTTCACCTCATCCGATGTGATATTCGAACCGGCAAATAGCGATTTAACTAATTCCAGACATGAGCCTCCGAAAATCCGTTCTTTGATATCAGCGGTAATTGCGGCGGACGCGTCACTGCGGGGAACTGTTGCGCTGTAGATAAATTTTTTGCCTTGTCCACGATGTGTAACCCAGCCTTTTTCTTCCAGCCGGGTAACCTGGACCTGTATCGTTGTTCGTTTCAGCTTTTTATCTTTTCCCAAGTTCACCTGGCTGACAATTTCAGCGGTCGTAAGTTCTTCTCCAGACCAGATTACGTCCATAATCTCGAATTCCGGCGGAGTAAGTCGCGGCAATGAATCGCTTTTCATTATTAGTTCCCCAGTTTATTTGCCGACATGTGTCGTCATTTTTCAAAATCATTATAACTACATTTGTCGTCAAAAACAATAGTAAATAAAAAATTTCCGCATTTTTATTATTTGGGGGTGGTGTAATCCGTGTTTATGGCGTTTGCGATATGCGTGCTATTTGCGTTGGGGACAACGCAAGCAACTGTGGGACTCCCAAACCAAGCATTGTTCTGCCGTGCTGATGCACGGTGTGCCGGTTTTATCAAAACAGGCACTACTTTGCTCTCGCATTTTTTCATTCTTAATTTCTTCGTAGTCCTTCGTACTACTATCTATAAACTTCTTAGAAAGATTTTTATATGATAAAATTTGTTTCTAATTAATTTCCAAAGAATTAAGTCATTTGCTCAAGATGGCTGAATTTTGGTAGGGCGGGCTCTCCGAGCACGCCGAGACGGATGGCTACGGAGAGCCATCCCTTCTCGACAATAGCATACCCCGAAGTCTTCTTTGGTTGTGGCTTTGCTGTGCAGTGATCTTCGTGGTTGGAAAAAACTGATTTTTTCATGAAAATTTGTTGATTTTTTAGGTGCAAGCGTATATATTTTTGAAATAGATAAATAAATATCTATATATTTATATCTAATTAAAAATGGTTGAAAAAAATCGTGTGAAACCATAGAATCGAAAAAGAACATAATTAATAAGTGCAACGGAGTGGCAATGATACCTGAAATTACAATTTGCATGGGCAGTAGCTGTTTTGCCCGGGGCAATGAGAAAAATCTTGAGATTATTGAGAATTTTCTGAAGGAACGCGGACTCGAAGACGAAGTGGATGTCCAGTTGGGTTGTTCGCTGTGCCGGGGACATTGCAGCATCGGTCCGAATATCAGTATTAACGGCAAGGAATATAACAAGGTTGATCCCGGCATGATGTACGAGATCCTGAGAAACACGTTTAAGTAAAACTTAAAAAAGGGTTTTAATAAAATGAATCACAGTTTTCCGGTATTTACAGTAGAAAACGAGTGTCACGATTGTTATAAATGCATTCGTCACTGTCCGTCCAAGGCCATCAGGATCAAGGACGGCAGCGCCAGCGTGATACCAGAACTGTGCGTGGCTTGCGGCGAATGCGTCAAAATCTGTCCTGCCGGAGCCAAACATATCAGAAACGATGTTTCCAGGGCTAAATTTGTTCTTAAGGATAAAAAGAAAGTAATTGCCGCGCTGGCGCCGTCATGGCGAAGTGCTTTTAAAAATATTCAGGCGGGACAGATCATCAACGCATTGAAAAAACTTGGTTTTCATGCGGTCAGCGAAGTCGCGCTGGGAGCCCAGGCTGTGAGTGCCGCTACCGCCCGTTTTCTGGAAACGGCTCCGGATGGACTTTATATCTCCTCCGCCTGTCCGGCAGCGGTCGAATACATTAAGAAGTATATTCCCGAACAGACGAAACGAATTACAGAATTTCTCTCTCCGGCTCTGACTCACAGTCGCATGCTGAAAGAATATTTTGGCGATGATACAGTGATCGTATTTTTCGGTCCTTGTGCCGCCAAAAAGCAGGAAGCCGATGAAAGGCCGGAACTAATGACGCTGGCTTTGACTTTTGATAATCTTGCCGGATGGCTGAAAGCAGAACATATTGAGCTTGATGCAATGACAGACTCCGGTTTCTTTGAGCCTGAAAGTGCCGAAGAAGGAAAGCTCTACGCGCTGGAAGGAGGAATGCTTGATACGATCCGTACCGCGTCTGATAACACCAGAATTCATTATCTGGCGCTGTCCGGTTTGCATAATATTGAACGTACGCTGTCCGGAGAAGTACCGGAGAATTCCGGAGTCAAGCTCTTCGTTGAGTGTCTGGCATGTGAAGGCGGCTGTATAAACGGTCCGGGAATGCCGGGCCATTGTAGTAGGATTGCCGATATTATGAACATTGCGGCATCCTGTCGCGATCTGCTCCCGAATCGTCGTGAATACGATATCGACGTTGAGGGTAAAATTGTGCCGGAATTTATTCAGCGTACAGAAATTACCGAACGACAGATCATTGCGGAACTGGCCAAAGTTGGGAAATATACCAAGGCTGACGAACTGAACTGCGGCGGCTGTGGGTATCAGACCTGTCGCGGATTTGCCAAAGCGGTTATCGCGGGCAAGGCGGAGCATTCCATGTGCCTGTCGCATTTGCGGAAAATGGCGCAAAACAAGAGTAATGCGCTAATTAAATATATTCCCGCGGGCGTGGTAATTGCCGACAAACATTTAAAAGTTATTGAATGTAATGTGCACTTTGCCGGAATGTTCGATGAAAGTACCGAGCTGGCCTTTGCCGCCAGGCCGGGACTTCAGGGTGCTGAACTCAGGAAAATCATTAAATTTGACGACCTGATGGAGATTTCTCTGGAAACCGGCAAGGACGTGATTCGGAACAATTATGTACATGACGACAAAATATTTAATATCAGTATTTTTACTGTTGAGCCTCATCAGATTGTCGGCGCTATTATTCAAGATGTAACGGTGAACGAGATTCATCGTGAACAGATCGCCAACAAAGCAAAGGCGGTTATCCGCAACAATGTGATGACAGTTCAAAAGATTGCCAATTATCTGGGTGAACATATGGCGGAAACCGAAAGTTTGCTGCGTGAAGTAGCTTCCGGTTTCGATACCCCTGATACTCCCCTGAAAACACGGATCAAGAACGATGACGGACAATAATACATTTATAGAAATAGAATACTGCCAGAATGTGAAGAATGGCGAAGAAGCGTGCGGCGATGATTACAAAACCGTCGAACGCGAAGATGAAGAACGCCTTATCACCGTGCTTTCTGACGGTCTCGGCAGCGGTATTAAGGCCAGTCTGCTGGCGCATATGACCACTTCCATGGCGTTGAACTTTATGTCCAAAAATATGGAGATAGTCAAGTCTTCCGAGATCATTATGGATTCCTTGCCGGTGTGCGACGAGCGCAAGATCAGCTATGCCACATTTACGGTGGTGGACGTGATCCATCGTAACCGGGTACGGATCATTGAAATGGACAATCCGCATTTTATCCATATTCGCAATGGCGAGGATATGGTACACGAGAATACCGTGCTGGCGTCTTCAAACTGGCCCGACCGCAAACTGGTGGTAACTGATTTGCGTGTTCAGCCGGAAGATCGGATCGTGTTCTTTACCGACGGCGTGAGCCAGGCCGGCCTTGGACATCGTCCGCATAAATTCGGCTGGAGGCGCGAAGGCTGCCTGGAGTTTACACAGGAATGTTTGCATAATCATCCTGAAATGTCTTCCCGTGACTTGTCACGGGCGATTGTCAGCCGTGCGCGCAGCATCAATCCGGGAAACCGCTGTATTGATGATATAACTTGTGGAGTGATTTATTTCCGCAAGCCGCGTCGGCTGCGGCTTTTGACCGGGCCGCCGTTCAAGGAAACGCACGACCGGGATTTTGCCGGAAAGCTGGTAAATTTCAGTGGTAAGACCATTGTTTGCGGCGGTACGACGGCGCAGATTATTAGTCGTGAACTTGGACGTGAAATCAAGACGAACCTGTTTATGAAAAATAAGGGGTTGCCTCCGACTTCCGATATTGAAGGCGTTGACCTGGTGACGGAAGGAATTTTGACGCTTACGGAAGCGGCCAGATGCCTGGAACACGATGTTCCTACAGCGGAAATGGCTCCGTCCATACGAACTATGTTGAATCTGTTGATAGAAAGTGATATAATAGAAATTATTGTGGGAACCAAAGTTAATGAAGCGCATCAGGACCCCAGTTTGCCGGTGGACCTGGAGATCAGGCGCAATATCGTTAAAAAGCTCGCGCATTTTCTTGAGCATAAATATCGTAAGAAAATCGTAATTGAATATATTTGAGGAGAATCAGAGAATAATGAGCAAGGTACATGTTAAAATCTGCGTAGGAACCACCTGTTTTGTAATGGGAGCATCAGAGCTTCAGGATCTTGAGAAGTTCCTGCCGGAAGACTTGAAAGATAAGGTCGAAATATCGGGAGCCTCCTGTCTTGGGTTGTGCCGCGATGAGAACTACGGCGAAGCTCCGTTTGTCACGGTTGACGGTGAGCCCCTGGCGAATGCTACCGTGACCGCGATTGTTGAAAAGATTAGAGAAAAATTAAAATAAGTATTAAGTTTTAAGTGATTAAGTTTTAGGTAAACTTCACAAAACTTCAGGAGAACCAAAATGGCTACAGCAAACGACGCAAATAAAGTTAGGCGCGGACTGCTGATTAAATTGATTAAGGAGTACCGTAAGGGTACTCTTCGTGAGACCATAGACCGTATTCCTTATCAGATGCGCCCGAAGAATGACGAATCTTCACGCTGTTGTATATACAAGGATCGCGCGGTACTTAAGTATCGACTGATGGCAATGCTTGGAATCGGGGTAGAAAATGAGACCGATGAGGCAAAGCCTCTCAGTGAATATTACGATGACGCAGAAAAGCGTGAAAAGCCCGATACCGATATTCTCAGCGTACTTGACGTGGCCTGTAGTCATTGTATTACCAGCCGTTATCTGGTGACCAATGCCTGTCGAGGCTGTTTTGCCCGTCCGTGTACATTCAACTGCCCGAAAAGTGCTATCAAGGTGATTGATGGCCAGGCTCAGATTGACTATAATCTTTGTATCGATTGTGGAAAGTGTACTCAGGTATGTCCGTATCACGCGATTATCCGTGTGCCGGTTCCCTGTGAAGAGGCATGTCCGGTGAACGCGATCCGTCGTGATGAAAAGACCGACCGGCAGTATATTGATTTCGATGCCTGTACCAGCTGTGGAAAATGTATGACCGCATGTCCGTTCGGGGCAATTCTTGAACGTTCACAGATTATCGACATATTGAACGCGATCAAAGCGGGCAAAAATGTGGTGGCAATGGTAGCTCCGGCAATCGTTGGACAGTTTGCCGGTAGTCTCGGACAAATTGCATCTGCCCTGAAAAAGACCGGATTTGCCAAGATGGTGGAAGTGGCTCTTGGAGCTGAGATGACGACTGAGCACGAAGTGAAAGATTTTATCGACCGTATGCATGACGACGGTAAGTTAATGACGACGTCATGTTGTCCGGCCTATGTCGAGACCGTAAAGCGTCATGTACCGGAAATGCTGCCGTTTGTGTCCGGCGCGAAAACCCCGATGCAGTATACCGCCGAAACCGTGAAGCAGGAAACTCCGGATACTGTGACTGTATTTATTGGTCCGTGCGTAGCCAAGCGAAAAGAAGCCTCTGAGGACGATAATACCGATTATGTTATGACGTTTGAGGAACTGGGCGCAATGTTTGCGGCTTACGAAGTCGATGTGGCAAGTGAACCGGCAATTGAGCTGGAGCATGATGTGAAAGGTTATGCTCGTGGATTTGCCACCAGTTGCGGAGTAAGTGCGGCGATTCTTGAAGAAATGAAGTCCATCCATCCGGAAATGGACATTCCTGAACTTAAGGGTAACTTTATTAACGGACTCGATAAGAAAGCTGTAAAACAACTCAAATTGTACGCTATGGGCAAGCTGCCGGGGAATTTTCTGGAGGTCATGGCCTGTGAAGGCGGTTGCGTAGGTGGTCCCTGTGCGATCGGTCAGGTTAGGTTGGCAACTCAAGCGGTCAAAAAACTGGCGGAAGAACCCTCAAAGTAATTTATCACGGCGCCTTGATTCTCTCTGAGTTTCAAGGTATCTTTTCTTAGAGCTTTGCTTTTGTCTGTTTAAGGTATATATAATAAACTGTCTGCATAACAGGAGAAACTGATGAAATATTATTATCTTGGCATTATTTGTCTTGTAATCGCGATGATATTCGGATTGTTCTGTCAGGTCAGCGTGACTGTTCCGCTTGCGTCGTCCGGTACAGTTAGAGGTTTGGCTCCTAATGTGACCAACGCCGGAGCTTCGATGGGATTTGCCATAGCCGGTGGATTATGTATTCTTGCGTCAGTATTTGACAAAAGAAAATAAAATTTAAGAAACTGCCGATTGCGACTCCTTCACTGCTGCAAGGCAGCACCATTATCTTCTTCATGCTGAACATTCATTTTAGAGTAATTCTGACACACTTTTAGCTCAAATTTAGCAATCAGGGCTTGAAAAGTTTTTTATCCGGATTATCATAACATGAGACAATATGTCACAAGAAACCAGATGTGGAGTTAAGCATATGCCGGATGATAATTCTTTACTCGACCGTTTAATCAAGCGGCTGGACGTGATGGATTCAAACAGCGTTCAGGCGTATATCCTGCATTTGTCGCGGGAAAAAGGGTTTTTGGAAACAATTTTTAACGCTGTCCGTGAGGGCATCCTGGTAATCAACCGCCGGCTGCGGATCATCTATCACAACCGTGCCGCCGGGGAAATGCTGGGACTGCCTGAAGATTTGTCAAAGATCAGGATTTCGCAGTTTATTCGCGATGTTGACTGGCGGCGTATTATTCAGGAAGACGAAGAGGAATGGTATCGCATTTCGCGTCAGGAAATCGAAATTTTGTATCCGACCCGACGTATTATCCAGTTTTATCTGGTGCCGAATGAAGACGATGCCGAAGGACTCGCCACGGTGATTCTTAACGATGTGACAGAATCGCGGGAAAAAACTCTTGATGAATTGGAAGTGGAAAAGAACAGTATTGTTTCCATGCTTGCTGGAAGTGTGGCGCATGAGATTGGTAATCCGCTTAACAGTCTTTATTTGCATCTGCAACTGCTGCAGCGAAAGTTTCGTGCCGGCGATAAGGTTGACCCGGAGGATGCACTGGGACTGGTTGAGACCGCTAAGGGAGAAGTTGAACGTTTGGACAACATTATCCATCAGTTTTTAAACGCGATTCGTCCGGGGCGTCCAACTATGGTGCCAACCGATATCAAGGAAGTGATCATCGGGGCGCTGAACTTTATGAAACAGGAAATCCAGGATCGCGGAATCGACGTAAAATGTTCATGGCCGGAACATATTCCCGAAGTACAGGGAGATGCAAATCAGCTCAAGCAGGCCTTTTTCAATATCTTGAAAAATTCCCTTCAGGCAATGCCGCAAGGGGGAGAAATCGAGATAGAATGTCATTATGACACGGAAATCATGGAGATTGTTTTTGCCGATACCGGCCCCGGTATATCGGCGGATAACATCAATACCGTATTCAATCCGTATAAAACAACGAAGGCCGAAGGAACTGGTCTTGGCCTGATGATCGTAGAACGGATTATCCGTGAACACGGAGCTGATCTCGCGGTGGAAAGCGAAATCGGCAAGGGAACAAAATTCATTATCCGTTTCTATCGTCAAGGAAAACGTTTCAGGATGCTGCCGGAATTTGAGGAAGACGATGTGGTTGACGCAACTCATTCCAGTGAAGACAATCCCGCAGACGATTAAATTTAAATAGTTGCAAAGAAAATGTCAGATAAAAAAATAAATATAGATATAACGACTTCCCTTTACCGGGAAGAAGATTGCGACGAAAAGCTATACGCCATTGTGGACGCGTGTAAGAAACACGGATTTACACCAGGTTTTCAGCTGCATAATTCCGGCGATCAAGATGAAATTGAATGGGCGACAGGCTTCGGACTGCCATTGACCGCTCATGCGCCGCTGATGAGTCCGTGGCAGATTAATCTGGCGACAAAAGAGTTGGCCGCCGCAAAAGAGTCATTAAAAATTACTGCTGAAATTATGCGTTCCCATCAAATAGACTCAGCAGTCTTTCACGGTTTTATGATGACCGATAAGCCGGTACCGGGATTCGGACGCGGAGTTTCGTATGATGAGGCAATGAGCAATGTATACCGTCCGGAACTGGTGTTGCCCAACTCAACGAACTGCTGCGACTTTACTGGAACTGAGGAATATGCGGAGCGGGTCGCGATCCTTAAGGACAACCTGGCCTGGCTGCGAAGAGAATATCCCGATCTTAAATTTCTGATCGAAAACGATTTTCCCAGCTATGTCGGAGCAAATTTGTTCAGCGATACATCGGTAAAGCTTGAGCATGACGGTTGTTTGGATTCCGGTCATTTATGGACTTCGTCGTTTCTGTTTAAACGTGATTTCCTGACTGAGGCGAAGAATTACGTGGCGACCGGCAGGATTAAAATGGTACATTTTCATTCTTCCATTTTTACCGACGATATTCCGCCGGAAAAATGGGGAGACGGGCACAAGCCGCTGGATACGCCCGGACAAATGCCCATGCAGGGATTCCTGGATATATGCAAAGCTGGCGGAATGAATCATTACGTACTGGAAATTCGCGGTATTACCGCGAATGATATAGAAATTTTTGCTGCAATGTGGAACCGAGCAGAGGGGGAATAATATGCCGCATAAAATGTCGATTCTGATTATTGACGATGAACGTAATACCCGTGAAATCATGGGGCGTTTTCTGGAGGCCGATTATAATGTAACGCTGGCGGAAGACGGAGTCCACGGGGTGAAAATTCTGAAGGATAAAAACTTTGACCTGGTACTAACTGACCTGCGTATGCCAGGAGTTGACGGTTTTACCGTGCTGGAAGAGACATTAAAGATGAATCCGCCGCCGCCGTGTGTGGTAATCACGGCCTATGGCTCGGTTGAAAACGCGGTGAAGGCAGTCAAAGCCGGAGCGTTTGATTTTGTAACCAAACCAGTAAATTTCGACCGGTTGGAAATCGTGATCAATCGCGCCCTTGAGTCGCAGCGGCTCATTAACGAGAATAAAGAACTGAAACGCCGTCTTGATAAGGGAACCGGCAATGTAGGTATTATCGCTAAATCGCCGCTTATGAAAGATATCATGGACACCGTGAAACAGGTGGCGCCCTCCAAATCAACCGTACTGGTGACTGGCGAAAGTGGTACAGGTAAGGAGCTGATTGCCGGGGCATTGCATCATTTCAGCGGCAGATCAGGAAAGCTGATTCCAGTACATTGTGCCGCGCTTCCCGCAAATTTACTGGAAAGTGAGCTATTTGGACACGAAAAGGGTGCTTTTACGGGTGCGACGGAACAGCGCAAAGGACGTTTTGAGCTGGCGGATCAGGGAACGCTGTTCCTTGATGAAATTGGCGAGATCGACCAGCAGGTACAGGTAAAACTGTTGCGGGCTTTGGAATCGCATTGTTTTGAACGTGTCGGCGGAACCGAAACCATTTATACTGACTCCCGGCTGGTGGCGGCAACAAACCGTGACTTGCACAAGATGGTACTTGACGGGGAGTTTCGCGAAGATTTGTTCTATCGTCTTGATGTCGTGAGGGTGCACTTGCCGCCCCTGCGGGACCGGCAGGAGGATATTCCACTGCTGGTAAAACATTTTATTGATGAGTTTGCATTTGAGAACAGCAAACCGATCGAAAGTATTTCCGAAGAAGCACTTGAGTTGTTGTGTTCATATGCCTGGCCCGGGAATATCCGTGAACTGCGTAACTGCATTGAGCGGATGGTGGTACTCTCTCGTGGTGAACTACTTGAAAAAAGCAATGTGCCGTTTCATATTGCCAATAAAAGCAAACCTGCGGCGACAACCATGGCGGATATGTCATCGCTGGACATGGACCGCAACGAAAAGCGGCTGATTATGCGTGCGCTGGAAGAATGCGGTGGAAACCGTACCCATGCGGCAGAAAAGCTGGGAATCAGCCGTCGTACATTACACCGTAAACTAAAAACTTATAATATTGACTAACACGTTTCTATACGCAGGAGAAATTTACTATGGAAAACTGTATTTTTTGTAAGATCATTGCCGGGGAAATTCCGTCGACTAAAATTTACGAAGACGATCTGGTATTTGCGTTTATGGATATCGGTCCGATCAACTTCGGGCATGTACTTGTAATCCCGAAAGAACATCATACCAGTTCTTCATCTATTCCCGAAAACATTGCCGGAAGAATGTTCCGTGTGGCTTCACGCATTGGTATCGCCGCAAAACGTGCTTTAGATTATGACGGCTTCAATCTGCATCTGGCGGACGGTCCCTGTGCCGGTCAGGTTGTGATGCACGCACACCTGCACATGGTTCCGCGCGGTGCCGAAGACGGTTTTCATTGGAACTGGCGCCAGCTTGAATATCAGGACGGCGAAGCCGCCGAAGTTGCCGAAAAGCTTAAAGGCAAGCTAAAGCTCGACTAGTGTCCAGTCAACGCTGTAATTTCGTAAAAATTGCGAAGATTTTGAGATTGATTCGTATTCTGAAAGACCGCCGATACCGAGGTATCGAAGGCTCTTGAAGGGTACGAAGTCAAGTTCAAAAGATCGCAACCGCTTTGCGGCAAGTTTCTTGCAGTTGTATTTTCTCTTTTCTTCATCGGAAAATATTCATATTTCCTCTCAGTCGAAAAAATAAAATCCAATCTACAATCGAACTTGTCTTTGCGAAATTACAGTCTTGACAGGACACTAGCATTCAGTCAGCAAATAGTAAGGGCAGCTCTTGATAAGAGCGCCCTTGCGCAACAGCGGCGAGCTCCACTCACAAAAGTTGTTTTTTAATATTTTCCTGCTTTTTAAGATTTAAATCAAAAATTGTTAATGTGCCAAAAGTTGTGATGGTAAGCGGTAGGACTTGTTTATTGCCAGGATAAGAATAGATGGGTTAATGCCCAAAAGCAAGTTAAAACAAAAATATTATTTACGTGGCGGTTGGTGTTTGGGCGTGAGCCCGTAGCTTGCGATCTCCGAGCGCAAATAGCAATTTTGCTGTTATCGTAGATATTAATGCCTAATCTTTTAAAGTCACGAATAATTTGAGTATAGATGGTTTCTGAGAATCCGTGTCTACGGCGTTTGTGGCAGACGTGCTTTATGCGCTCGGAGATCGCATGCTACCCAGAAAAATCATTTTGCAATGTAATTGCAGTAAGCATGATTTTTCGTTGTATCACAAAATTTGGCACATTAACCAAAAATTATAGGAGCTTTGAGTTCAATTCCCTTGCTTTCATTTTTGCAAATTTTGTAAAAATAAGCTATATTTTGTATTAGATAATTCTGGAAGGAAATTCATGAGAAAAACTTTGCTGTGGTCATATACTGTTGTAGACAAAAAAACAGTACGGGATACAAATGCGTAAATAATTTCGAGTTTCATTGAGCTCGAAACTTCTTGAATAAATTTGTAACAATGTAAGAGAATAATTAACCACTATTCTACTTTTTTGCTTTTAGCTTACGCAAGTAGTGTTTTTTTATTATTGATAGAACAAATTTCAGTTGATCTACTCCATGTTTAGATACAGTGTTCTTTATTTCTTTTTCTAATAGAAATATAGCCAGCTCAGGATAACCCATCTCAATAATGGCATAGGCAAAATAAGCGGCTTTTTCTTTATTTGAATTTAATTTGATTGCTTTTAAGACAGGCTTTATAGCGGGAATTCCTATCTTACTCAAAGCTATTGATGCAGGTTCTGGATACTTGGGTAATTTTGTAGTAAAATCAACCGGTTCAAAATTTATATTTGATATTAATAATGGTATCGCTTTTTCTGAACGCATTTCTCCCAATGCGAATAATATACAAGCCTTGATCTTTTTATCTTTAACCTGATGAAACTTGTTTATCAATTCTGTTACTGATGCATCACAGTTTTTGACTGTTTTGAGAATCTCTTGTTCTGTAAGAGTTTCATATGCATTGTCCGCAATATTATATAAATAGTCATTCTCCGATTTTTTGCTGTCCTGAGCGAATAGAAGGGGAATGCTTCCCATAAATAGCAAAAACGTTAAAAATATTTTGTTGATCATGATATCTTCTCCATCACCTTAAGAAAATACTAAATATTATACTATATAATACCTCTTGATATTCATAGATACAAGTGTAGCATCATTCCAATCAATTCTGAATTTTCTCCATTGTTGAAAATGGTTGAGGAAGGGATTATAGTAATAAATATATCAAAGCTTATTGCTGAGTGCTTGGCACTCACGTTTTTAGAGTAGCTTGCGCTGTCTCAGCGCAAATAGCAATTTTGCTGATATCGTGTTAATTATTGGATACCCTCTAAAAGCGCGAATGGTTTGGGATAGATGTATTCAGATATTTGAGTGTTAAAGAGAAATCCGTGTCTACGGCGTTTGCGGCAGACTTGCTATTTGCGTTGGGGACAACGCAAGCTACTTAAGGAAATCATAATTCGGGAGAATTTTACTCAGAGAAATTAAGAAATTACAATCATAGTTTTCACGTGATTATTACGTGAATTTTATTTTCGTTCGTGTCAGACTAAACCACCAATTTTAAACAGAACACGAACAGGAAAACAACACCCATGTGTATACTTGGGCGGTGTTTGCTTGTTGTTCTGTGAGGCCTTGGTGGGCCCAGTCTGGCGGCAAGTACAACGCCGCCCTTTTCTTTTTTTAGGGCGGCAACTCACAAAGGGGGTTGCCATGGCAATCAGGGAAATCGTGGTACGTGACGGAGAAGTAGTCGTAAAAATGGATGGGATTTTAACCGCAGAGGATTTGGAACGGGTACAGGGTCAAATTTATTACAACGAGGAATTTATAAAGCAACTCATTCGCAAATATTCTATTTATCCGTAATGGACAATTCTGCCCTACAAACGAATCCCAATCTGGAACTGATTAAAATAGCATCATCGGACAAAATAATAGAACTCTGCCGTCAATGGCACCAAAACTTGCTACATCATGCCAATGTAAAGATATTATGGGGGTGACGGGGATTTCGACTTCGCCGACCAGCGCTTGTCCGCTGGACCGACTCCGGCAACGTGCCGGTGCGAAGTAATATCATTAATCTGGCTGAAAGTTTCTTAACGCCATGAATGCCCGTCATAAATTGCGGAGCGATTTAAAGGGTAGCTTGCGCTGTCTCAGCGCAAATAGCAATTTTGCTGATATCATGTGGATTTATAGATACCCTTCAAAGTCACGAATGGCTTTGAATAAATAAACCCAAGCATTTGATCATTTATGGGAAATCCAACAGGTAGAAATCGCACGAATTACTTGAGCATGTAATGGTATTTTATCGGTTTTGCGCCTTGTTTCAGCAGAGCGTTATAGATTTCGCGTTTCCTGGGATTGCGCTGTATGCTTTCAAGGATCAGCCGGTCGACTTTATCCGAAGTTTCCATCATTAGCTCCTGAATATCTTTACGGGGGTAATTGGGGTATGCAATCACGGTGTCTACGGCATTATTAAAAATATTCATGAGTTTTGACATATTAATGAAAAAGCTGCGGGTGGTGATTCGTCCATATTTTACCGTGTCAAGGCCGACCATATCGATTTCATATTCAGTTGTACCCTCTTTGGAAAACATATACGGACGATAATATTCGTTGCAACCCGGTTTACTGTCGCCGCCGTTAATGACAATCTGTGAATAATCCCTTGAGGTGAGATATTTCAGAAACTCCATCGCCTGAGGCGCTTTCTTGCTTTTTACGTTTATGCCGGTGTTTCTGGCGCTGAAAGTGGTGTAGCGTTTACCGTCTTTGAATCTGGGAACCAGGCAGGCCCCGATTCGCAGAACTTCTGGTGCGTCTTTTTCCTGTCCGGGATGTTCCTTCAACCATTTATCACGAAGCTGCTGCTGATCCTGGATGTAGCGACGAAGCAGGATCAGATGCCATCTGGCACCCCAGTACATCGCGAGTCTGCCGGAACCAAACCAGGAAATAGAACCGGATGCCCAGCCGCCTTGACCGGAAATTCCGCTTTGTTGAGCCAGCGTTGGTTGAATCTTATATTTGTAATAGAGGTCGTGATAAAATTTTACCGCGTCAACAACGGCTTTCGAGCCGATCATTGACCGGGTGCCGGAGTCGTTCATCAGTTCTCCCCCCTTGCTCCAAATGATCGGGCGTATATTTACGTTGGCGTTTCCGAAGATATCCGGCACCAATGCATTGCTTTTATAAATGGTGAGTTTCCGGGCGATCTCAATATACTTTTCCCAGGTAATATCTTTGTCGGGATAGGGGATGGAATATTTGTCAAACAGGTTTTTGTTGTACAGTACATACGTGTGGTTAACGCTGCACGGATAGAAAAACTGTCGCTCCTGAAACCCTTTTTTCGGAGAATATACCTTCATGGAAACCATCGGACGTATTGACGGAGCAACAGTGTCCAGTCCAAAGTTGTTTTCATTGGCTTCTTCCGTGATATCGCGGAGAACTCCGGCGTCATGGTAGATCTGGCAGTTATATTCGTTGATGTGGTCGATCATATCGGGGCCCATACCGGCACAGCACTGAACGATTACTTTCATTACGCCTGAATTATCGGAATCAATTTCAACATTGATATTGGGGTGCAATTTTTCAAATGCGGCAATCTGATCATCGCGTTCAGGATTATTGTCGGTGACCCATTCCAGCTTGGTCACCCCTTTGACCGTCTTTTCCGGCGGATTAAGGAATATTGCCGCAAGAGTCAGAATGACGAGTACCAGCAGAATTAGCCCGACTGTTTTTTTAGCCTGCGTTGAAATAACCATCAGATTTCCCCAATTGATTTTGATTCTCCTAGCTTATTATAATATGCCATTGCAAACATTACAATAAATTATCGTGTCTGTCGTCAATTTGTGCTTGAAATTGACAAGTGACGGACTAATAACGGGTAAGTGACGGTATACTTTCTTTAGGAAATCATAAGTTTTACAGGTCCGATTAAACCGGATTTCAGACTACCGCGGTAGCGTGTCGGAATAGTTGTATAATGATTGCTCAGGGTGTTGTAAACCAGAACTTCCAGCCGATTTTTTCCGGTTTTCAGGTGTTTATCCAGAGAGAACTTCCATGGAGGCGCGAGCCTTATTCCGGTCGAGGTTCCATTGACATATACTTCGGCGCTGGAAATTACTTCGCCCAGATCCAACTCAATATGATGTCCCAATTGTTCAGACGTTATCTCCAGTTCGGTTCGATACCATGCCCCGCCGGAATAGTTTTCAAGGCAGCCGATTGTCGACCAGTCGCCCAAACAAATTCTTCCCGGTTCGCAATATATTCTGACTGGACGTTCAAAGGCCGCCCCGCCGTAAATTCCCTGTTCCGGATCGATTTGAAAAACAACTTCTGCCGGTTCCGGACAGGATTGCTCAAGTTCAATTGTGTTATTGATTACCTTTTCCGCTTTGCCGTTAACCAGTACGGAGATGGATTTTGTCCGGGCGGCAATTTCTATTTTTTTCAATCCCGGCGGGGAGGTGAAACGGTAGGCGCACTTGATATTTCTGTTGTTCTGACAGTCAAACGGAAGTAGTTCCGGATGACGGTACCAGTTCATCGACAGGGGATATTCCTGTACGAAATTGTTATTGCCGTCTGCTTTCATCATGACGACGGCACCGCGTCCGCCACCGTGATAGCGCAGGCGCAGGCTGTTTGACCCCTTTTGCAACAAAATCGTAGTGGACGGTTCAATCGGATTACCGTTAAGCAATATTTCATCCGGTATTGTACCTTTCACGATTATATTGGCAGGAGTCTCATTCTCACAATGTACCCAGGTCTTGAAATAATGGCATTCTTGAGGCGAATTATAGGGTTCATAGATATTTTCCGTCATTTTCTCAACCTTTTGGCCCCAGACGAGGAATTCATCGGTCACCTGACCTTTTAAGCCGTGATATCCCTGATGTCCGGGATCGCCGGATACACCTTCGCGCCAGCTGAAAATGTAATCTTTCCATTCAGCTGTATCCGGATTTTCATCCGACTGTAAAGGTCCGGTATATTTGAAGACCGGGCCGAACCCGCTCTGAACTTTTTGTTCAAAACGAATATCATTAAAATCGCAGCCTTCACCATATTCAAAAAACGCTGCCTCGGCTCCGATAATCCTGTTTTCCGCAGGAAGACGAAAATCTCCCCAGCGGTTGTCCATGGTTGGAGCAAGTTCAAATTCCCAGGATTCATTCAGCTCGATGATTTTCGGATCGGAGATCGTTGCCGTTTTAATCGCGGCTCCCGGACTGAATACTAGAAAAATTGATTCCCCACTGGTTTCCGGTATGACAACCGTTGAACCTGATTCATTGGATTCAATAACCGACAATGCTTCAAAAGTGCCGTTCCATGGGTTCCAGCGTTCGGCTTGGCCGGTTATTTTAAACTGGCATCGTGTTCCGGCAGGCGCACCGGTAATCATAAATACGTCATGATCATCTATGACGCGATGATTAACCCGACAGGGCGCGGATGGAGAAAAATCACGTTCGATCAGGCAGTTGATAACACGGACTAATTTTGTATGATCGGCATTTTCAAGCAGCAATCCCCGAGGAGAACCGGACTTGAATATTTCATTGAGAGCAGCGGAAAGTTCAGAAGAATATCCGGCAGGCGATGGAATACAGTCAAGGGCAATTACCACTCCACCCTGTCTGAAAAACGCCAGCATTTTCATAATTGTTGTATTGCGCAAATAGCTCATTGCCGGAATGATCAGCACCTGATATTCCTCGCCGGAAACTTTAAGCCGTTTGTTATCAACCTCCGCGCGGTTCAGTGATTGAAGATCGATGAAGTCAAAGTCCATCCCCTGATTGAATAAGTATGTTCCGCAGTCGAACGCGCATTGAACTGCTTGTTTGCCATCGGATTCGGCCTGAATAGCGGATACAGGATAGAGCAGGGCAACATCGCAACGGTGAACGCCCTGGCTCATAATGAAACTGATACGTTCGAGCCAGTCCATCCATTGCGGCATATGTTTCCAGTAAGGCATGCGAAAGTGGTTGCATGGCGGAGCCCATTCCCACCAGCCCCCGAGCGTAGTATAATATAGGCCGTGGAGCGATAACAGATTGTGTCCTGATACGAAATTTTCTTCTGTTGCCTTTGTCAGTTCGGCACTGGAAGTGCCCCAGCCGCTGCTGTGATATCCCTCCAGCCATACCCGTGGACGTTGGTAAAGGTGCGCGATTGATGAGGCGACTTTGTTTTTTATGACATCCGCCATCAACTTCGGCTGGTCGCAGCCGGGACCTGACATCCAGCGCTGGGTCAGGAAGTAGTCTCCGAATTCTACAACATCGCGTCCTCTGCCACCGTGGTCACAGCCGTAAACCATGCCCCTTTTATGATGCCAGTCATAAACCGGTTTAAAATAGGCCGCTTCTGTTAGCTCAATCAAAACGTCATAGTAGTCCAAGCGAAGTTTAGCACTGTCGGGACCGCAGTCCACAAATAACTGATAGAGCTTGGGTAACAGTTCATAACCCTTTTTCTGCGAGAATGTTTTGGCAAAATTATCGGTCCATAGTTTGTCGCCTACGCCGAACGTCAATTCATCGGAAAAGAAATAGTTCAGCCCGATACCGGCTTGTCCCGGCATACGATCTTCGAAACGCTGAAAAAACTTTTCGATAACCAGTTGTCCAAGTAGCGGATGCAGCGGGTCGACTGAATCTGGATTTTCCTGAAAACGAACCCTTGCTATTTTCCAGTCGCCGGACGGTAGAAAAAATGTTTCCTGCTTGGCATCAAGGTCTATATGTTCACGTTCGCTGCAGGCGGTAAGCGATAAAGTGTTGCTTTCTATCGGGATCGTTACAGGAGGCTCTCCACCCGTAACTTCAAAGGTGTCAAACTGCAAAGAACGTCCGGTCATGTCGGGATGTTCTTTTAAAATCTCATCCATCCACCAGCCCTGACCGACGATGCCGAGCGTATAATCACTTAAACTGACCGCGATGCCGCGTTTGTTGCATTCTCCTGCCCACCACAGAAAGAGTTCCCACCATTCATCAGAAAACAACGGCGGATCGCTGGGAATGGTAAGACCGTAGGCATTGCCGCCTTGATCGGTATGAGCATAGTTTACCTGCAGACCAGTAGGACGTGACGGCTCAAGCTGTTCTAGCTGCCATAGAAGTTTTTCGCGATCCAGTTTTTCTCCGACCCACCAGTAAAAAGGAACTTCGCCGTAACCGGACGGCGGCGACTGGAATTGTTCTTTGAGTGTATTTTTCATATTATTTGACTCTATTTTACTTTTTAAAATTGATTTGTTATTGTAAATTATATACATTTACTGTACATATATAAATGTTGCTATTTGATTTTTATTTAACTTATTTTGACTTTTTATAAAAATAATGAGTAAAATTATAGAGAATTTCGCCTGGGCCTCACCGCCTGAAAACTGCATGGTATATGGTCTGGGAATCAGGCATATTCGGACTGGGACGGAGCAAATCATACCGAATATTCATTCCCCGCTGCCGATGTTCATGCTTATTTTCAATCACGATGCGGTAAAAGTTACGATTGATGGTCAGGAGGTTGAATATGCACCGGATACTTTATGCATATGGGATATGAAGCATAGAGTTTACTATGGCAATACCGCGAATAACTGGCGTTTATCGTGGCTTCAGTTCTATCCGCAGGTAATGGAAAAATACCTTGAACGGTTTGGCTTCCTGCTTAATAAACCTGTTAAATTTATTGATGATTCTACAGTATATCGTGAATTTATGACAGTTTGTGAGGAGTTCTGCGAGAGTTCAGTTTTCGACCCGGATATCATTGAAAACGCGTTATGCGGAATCCTGCTGAAAGCCTCTAAAATGATCTCGTGCGGGCGTAAAACCATAATTGTTCCGCCGGAATTTTCAGCGCTGAAAAATTATATCGACAATAATTTTCAGCGTAATTTGAACTTGAAAGGACTTGCGGGTCGAATCAATCTTGAACCATCGTATCTGAGCCGTAAATTCAAAGAATATTTTGGAAACGGACCGATTGATTATGTCATTAAACTACGATTGGAAAAAGCGGCCTATTTGCTCAAGTATACCGGAATGTCCGTTGGGGAATGCGGCGCGCGTGCCGGTTTTCAGTCTCTATATCATTTCTCAAGAATTTTTAAGCGTAATTATAAGGTCAGTCCGAGTGGATTCCGGACTAAGTAGAATTACAGGCCAATTACCTTTTCAGTGGTCTTGAAGTGCAGTTTCACATATTGCCGTAACGCGTCCTGTCCGTTTGCTGCAACTACTTTCCGGGCGGCTTCGACCACTGCCGGATTGGCACCTTTCGGAACCGTGAATCCCAATTCATTCTCAAATGCCGCCATTTTAGCAACAAAGGCATTACGAGCCAGGATTGAGGCGGCGGCTACCGCAATATCGCTTTCAGCTTTGGTCCGCTGAAACAGTTCGATATTACGTCCGTTTTTCATCAGTGCGTTCTGGATCAGTCGTTCGTCGCCGAATTTATCAGACAGTGCGCTGGTACATTCCGGGACTTTTTCAAGCAGATTTTCAAGCGCTCTCGCGTGTCCCCACGCCAGCATCCGATTCAAGTTGCCGAATTGTTCATACATCCGGTTATAGGCTTCGGGGCCGATGGTGACAATGGCAAATTTTCCTTTGACTATTTTCGTAACCTGTGCTGCCAAACCCGCGATTTTCTTATCGCTTTTGATGGCTTTTGAGTCGCGAACGCCAATATCAAGGAGTTGTTTGGCTGAATCAAGGTCGGCATAGACACTGGAAATTACCAGCGGACCGAAATAATCGCCTTTTCCGCTTTCGTCAGTTCCCGCGTGAGGCGTAAAATCTTCAAGCGGATTTTCTTCTTCCTCGTTTTCATAGCCGAATGAGGCTTCTTTTAGTATTTCAGGCTCAAGGATATAAAGGACAAAATCCTCAAGTCCTTTGCCCTGTACCGTGAGTTTACCGCTCTGGTAAGCCGTGATGGTGGTTTTATCCATTCGAGCCTGCCAGTGAGCGTATGGAATTTCCCTCATTTCCCAGCCTTGCGGGATCAGGATATTTTCAAGCTTTTTGATTTGCTCAGGAGTCAGTTCTTTTACATATGTATTAACTTTTTTTGCCACAATCAATCCATTCCAGGTTAAAAAAAATGCCTGACCGGGAAGTCAGGCACATAATTTCAGTATCAATTAGTCCAGTGAGTCAAAGAAACGTTTTACCGGATAAATATCCTTGACGCATTCTACATCACACCCGGTCATATACAGACCGTTATCCGTATCGCCGTTCCAGGTTGCCAGCAACGCTTTAGCGATGCAGAACGGAACCTTGTTTGGTTTACAGGTTCTCAGGCAGTGATACGGACATTTGAACGGTTCCCGGTTTCCGGCGAGAACGCGTTCCACCAACGGGGTTTTGAGAACCCTGACCGGCAGTCCCACCGGGCTTTTTATAATAACCACATCGTCATTGGTCGCATTAACAAAAACTTCTTTACTTTTCTTATCAATTCCGGACTCTTCGGCAGTGATGAAGTAGGTGCCGATCTGAACGCCGTCGTAACCCATTTTCATCATCTCTTCGATGTTCTCCTTGGAGGAGATTTCCCCGGCGGCAAGCACCGGACAGTCAACGTCATATTTTTCCATGACTTCACGACATTCCTTAAGAATGACTTCCAGAGAACAGGTTTCCGGAGTTTCAAGCTGTTCCATTGAGAAACCGAGGTGACCACCGCAGTTTGGACCTTCAAGGATAATTGCGTCAGGTTTTCGGTTATATTTTCTCATCCAACATCGCAGAACAACCTCAAGGGCACGACCGCCAGATACAACCGGGATCAGCGCGATATCGGCATCGCCGACATATTCGGGCAGCGGCAGCGGCAGGCCTGCGCCGGAGATAATGAAGTCAACACCTTCATTTACGCAAACTTCAACGAATTCCTTGTAAGTGGACAGGGCAACCATGATATTGACGCCAAGTGGATGGCTGCCGTTGCACAATTCTTTGGCTTCACGTATTTCCCTGGCCAGATAATCACAGACTTCGTCTACATACTTGTCTATACTTGTCTCAACCCGTCCGAAACCGACACTCGCGATGGTTCCGTAGCCACCACATTTCACTACTTCGGCTGCAAGAGTCGCATTTCCGACCCGTACGCCCATTCCTGCTTGAATTACTGGATATTTAGCTTCGAGGTTTCTGATCTTAAGAGGTTTGAACTTCATTATCTATTTTTCTATGTTAAGTTTATACAATTGTTTCAAGAAGCTCTAAATTACAATCTTATCATGGTTTCTGCAAGTGTTATAGGGATTAAAAAGATAAAAAAACACTTAATCATGACAATCCTGTCGTATCTTTTGCTTGCAGGCTGATAAAAAAGGGGTAATTTATCTGTAACGCGACTGAGAGGGTAATAAAATTATGGATCGTCAGGTAGAAGAATTTCTCAATTATCTGAAGAATGAACGTAACTGTTCGAATCATACTCTTGACGGGTATCGGCGGGATATTGAACAATTCGTTCGGCTGGTATTCGATAGTGGTGAAAACTTTTCCGACTGGGCCGCCGCGGACGTGTACAGTGCCCGTCTGCTGGTGATGAAACTCCAGGAGGAAGGGCTTGCCAGAACTTCAATCATGCGCAAAGCATCATCTTTACGCTCATTTTACCGTTTTCTGACCCGTGAAGGAGTGCTGAATTCAAATCCTTTCATTGGTCTTACTACCCCACGGCGAGAAAAGAAACTGCCGAAATATCTGACGGTGGACGAGGTCGGTCGGTTATTTGCCGCGCCGCCGGTATACTGGAGCGAAGCGGAACGGCTTGGCACTGCCAGGGATGAAACCTCGGCCCGGTTTGCCTGCGCGCGTGATTCGGCGATTCTAGAGGTGATTTACAGCGGCGGATTACGTGTCAGCGAAGCTATGGGGATTAACCTTGGAGATCTTGACCTGCTTAGCGATGTTATTGTGGTTAAGGGAAAAGGCAAGAAAGAACGGATGTGTGTGCTTGGCGGTCCCGCGGTAAAAGCACTGAGAAAATATTTGAAGCTGCGCGACTGCCGTTCAGAAAATGATCGCCCTCAGGCACCGTTGTTCGTGAATCGTCACGGTACCCGTTTGACTCCGAGATCGTTTCAGCGTAATCTGAAGTATTATCTTGCTACGGCGGGGCTGCCGTCTGATTTGACGCCGCATAAATTGCGACATTCCTTCGCGACGCACCTGCTTGATGCCGGAGCCGACCTGAGAAGTGTTCAGGAAATGCTTGGACATGCCAATTTGAGTACTACCCAGATTTATACCCATATCAGTTCTGAACGGATGAAGCGAATCTATACCCAGGCACATCCCCGGGCATGATTATTATCCGTACCACGGACGGCGTTTTTACCTTTAAATTCCAGTCGCCAGGGCTCCTTACGGAAGCGGAAATAAACAGATCGGGTGTAATACCCCGTCCCTTAGGGCGTTTCCTGAAAAAAAATTATTTTTTTACCGGAAGTTCCAGCTCCGAAGTCAACAGAAAGTGGTCAGATGATGCCAAGCCGTTATGGAAATCATCCACAACACGGAAAGTCAGGACCTTGATTGGCTGATTGACAAAAATATAGTCAATCGGTTCATTATGCTTTCGTTTGCCGGGATTCGCCTGATAACCGTGGTAGGTCTGTATTGGCCCCGGATATACTTTTCGGGCTATCGAGCGTGCATCGTTCAATACTTTTTTTGTGGCGACAACAGCTTGGTCTTCTGGCTTGCTGTTAAAGTCACCTGTCAGGATAAATGGATATTTTTCACGAAGTCCGGCGAGACGCGATAGAATTAATTTTATTCCATTGATTTGAGCTTCTCCGCTGCGATGGTCCAGGTGGGTATTCGCGAAAACAAACTTAGTGCCGGTTTTCCGGTCGCGAAAAATACCGTAAGTACAGATACGGCGACAGGCGCTTCCCCAGGATGTTGAACCTGGTTTATCTGGTGTTTCTGACAGCCAGAAAGTATGGTTTTCGAGACATTCCAGTTGTTCGGAATCGTAAAAAATAGTGGATGCCTCACCGCTGACGCGATCCGCATTACGGCTGTTGCCGATATGATGGTATTTGGGAATCTCAGAAACCACGCGGATGTGTTCGGGCAGAATTTCCTGTGCTCCGAAAATATCCATTTTTTCCTGTTTCAGCAGCGCTTTTATGCGCGGCGCGCGGCTTTTGATATTATTTGGAGCCCGATCCTTTGTGATCCGCATATTATACGATCCCACTTTCAGGGAAAGTGTTTCGGATTTGGGAGAAGGGCTTGCACAACCGGAATTAAGCACCGTCAAACTGGTGAACAATCCATAAAAAAGACAATCGTTTAATCTCATAATATTATTTTACCCTTCGGAAAATTTATGGTGAATTTTAAAGTCTAATGTAAATCCATTTTCAGAAGTTCTCTAATCTTTTATCTAATTTTACTTTCTAAGTTTAAATTACAAGTTCAATGGGCTTGATTATTTAGACATCAAATATAGTACTTAACTGGAATGGGTTCCCTTAAAGCTTATTTTCTGGCATTGTCTGAAGATAATATCTTTGTTTTTGTTTCGTGACAGTTAGGAAATAATTGCATTTTTTCTCAATTTTCATTTGTTATTTATTAAAAATTAGTGTTTTCAGATCATTATGTCTTGACAAATACAGGGTTTGAAAGGTAAAATAGTTCATTGGGGTTTTGTTTTGATAAATTAGGGGATTGTTGTAGTAATTATTTAACAATATGGCGGCAGCGATGGAAGTGATAGATGAAGATTGTAATGTAGAAAAATCTTCTGCCGGAATCAATTTTATGCGTCTCGTAAAAACGTTACATGTACCAATTGCATTATGCGAGGTAACTAGTAATAGCTCAGATCAAGTTGATTCCATAAAATTGCTTGAAGCCAATGATGCTTTGATAAAACTTTGCAAATCTGATTATAATCTTATCAAAAATAGAGATATCGAATTTTTATTTCCTGATTTCGGACCGAATCAGTTTGATGCTGTTAAGCAAGCGTTATCGACAGGAAGTTCAGTCACAATTGAGAATAAAGTTAAATTTGGCAACCGTATCTTGTCAGTTACTTTAACTCCCTACAACAATAATATTATTTCTCTGGTTTTAGAAGATGTAACAGATGTCTCATTGAAAAGTTCAGACCTGTTTCATGGTAGCTCCAGTGAAATAATGAATATTATGCCTGACATCATTATGGTATTCAACCGGGATGGTGTTTATGTCGATTATCATGCTGCTTCGCTTGAAGATCTGCCAATACCGGCAGATAAATTTCTGGGTTGTAAGCTCAACGAGTTTTTGCCCAGAAAAGTGGCGGCTCAGTTTCATGAAAAACTGAAAGAGGCATTGGCGACCGGACATACTTCTTCTTTCCGGCATGATGTGATTATTGACCGGAAGTCCAACACTTTCGATGTGAAATTTCTACCGAATCAGAAGGGCGAAGTTATCTGTATTGTCAGGAACATTACGGGAATGGACCGAGTAGGGCTGGCCCGAGATATTTCCAAGGATAAATTCAAGGCGATTTTTGAAAGTACTCCAGCCGGAATTTCACTCATTAATGACAAGATGCATATCGTACTGGCAAATGAGGCCGTGGAAAGTATAACCGGCTTCTCCAGAAAGTATCTGGCAGGAAAAATTTTGTGTGATCTTACTCATCCGGATGATATTACCCGTTGCCGGGAAAATTATCTTGATGTACTTCATGGAAAAGTCAGCCGTCATAACTTTGTAAAACGGATTATTTGTTCTGACAGCAAAGTCAAGTGGATTCAGGCTGCGGTATCTCCATTATATAATATATCAGGAAAAATCTCCTATGTGGTAGAAACCATCACAGATATAAGTGAACAGCGTCAATCCCGGGAAAAGCTGGGGCGTATCCAGCGACGACTCCGGGAATTGAATACTGTTGCTAAATCCGGCTACTGGGAGGTTGATTACCGGAATGGTAATATTACCTGCGATCAGGAATTATATGATTTGTTCGGCTACCCAGTCGATATTCAACTGGATCTTGATTTTATTCGCAGCCGGATTCATTCAGATGACATATTCAATACCGAACGGGCATTCATCAAGGCTATAAAAGAGAATACCGATTTTAATATTCTGCATCGTTTCTATGACAGTCGAGGCTGCATCAAGCATATTGTGCATCGCGGAACAACAGAATATGACGAGAATATGCGTCCGAGGCGTACAATTGGAATGGCCTATGATATTACCGAATTGCATGAAGCTCAAATGGAACTGGAAAAAAGTAATCGCATTCTGCATGCTATCATAACCAGTACCCATAAACTGCTTGAGCACAGTGAAATTCAGCAGGCATTCTCTGAGTCGCTTAAAGCTCTGTGTGCGGCACTTGATGTTTCCAGAGCTTATGTTTATCTTGTAACAGAGCTGGATTCTGGTGCTTTGGATTGCCGTTATGCCTATGATTGGACGTCTCCTGATGTCATTAATTTGGCAGAGCTTTCAGGAAAAGGCGATTACGTCATTTACGACCCTGAAATTATAAGAAATCTTCATCATAATAAAGCTACCGTTCTGGATCTATCCACTGTTCCCGAAGAACATCGTGATCTAATGATCAGGTGTGAGACTAAAAGCCTCGCGGCCTTACCTGTTTTCATTAATAACAGGTTGCATGGTTTTATTGGTATTGATGATTGTAAAAATATGCGGCATTGGGGAAATGCTGAGTTGACCATCCTCAAGCTGTTTGCTGAAACCAGTGGAATGATTATTGAACGCCGTGAGCGTGAGATCAAATTGGAAGAGACCGTTAAGCGTGCGGAAAATAATGAGGCGCTTCTGCTGAAAAGTGAAACCCGTCTTCGCAGTCTGCTGAAAACTCTGCCGGACATGATTTTTATCTATGATAAACATGGATATATTCTTGACTACAGTGTTACCGATACCAGTGACCTGGTGGCAACACCCGAAGAGTTTCTCGGTCAGCATCTTTCAAAAATTCTTCCGGATCATGTATCTGAGCTGAAGACTGGAAATATTAGACAGTCCCTAGCCATCGGTGATACGTGCCATTATCAGTATGAACTTGATATCGATGGTGACATTAGGTTGTTTGACGCCAGAATGGTACCTTATGGTTCGGATACTACCATGGAAATCGTGCGTAATATTACGGAACAGCACCGTATCAAGAGCGCATTGGAATCCAGTGAAAACAAATTTAGACTGTTGTTTGACCGGATGATCAGCGGCGCTACCCTGTTTGAGCCGGAATTCGACAAACAGCTTCATAAGTGGCGTTATCGGTTTATTGACGCGAATTCTTCATACGAACAGATGAACGGAATCGAAAGAGAACGGTTCATCGGACATTTTATTGATGATATTTTCCCGGAGATGGAATCATCATGGCTGGATGTTCTCCATGAGGTGGCACACAACGGTAATTCAAAGGTTTTTGAGTTGTATCACAGCGAAACCGGCAAACATTATCATTGCAGTGCTTTTAAACCGGAACCGACACAGAACTACTTCTGTGTGATTTTCAACGACCTTACGGCACAGAAGAAATTTGAGATTGACCTGATAAAAGCGAAGGAAAAAGCAGAGGAAAGCGACCGGCTGAAATCTTCTTTCCTTTCGAATATGTCCCATGAGATCAGAACTCCGCTGAATACCATTGTCGGCTTGTCGAATTTGATGGCGGAAAATGATTTGAACCGGGATGAAAAAGGAGAGTATGCCGCGCTGATCAATCAAAGTTCAAATCAGCTCCTTACTCTGATTACTGATATTATTGATATCGCGAAAATCGAAAGTGGTCAGCTCAGCCTGAACAAGAGTAATATCAATATTAATGCGCTTCTCGAAAAATTGTATGATATTTTCTCCGCAAAACTTCATCGAAAAAACCAAACTAATATTGACCTGATTACCCGTAGCAATCTCAATGATGTCGACGCTACTGTTTTTACTGATGAGACCAGGTTGACACAGATATATTCCAACTTGCTTGATAATGCCTTGAAATTTACGAGCCAGGGTATTATCGAATTCGGTTATGAGCTGGATATTGAATCCAATGAGCTCATCTGCTATGTGAAGGATTCCGGAACCGGTATCGCTCCGGAAAAACAGGATATTATTTTTGAACGTTTCAGACAGGCCGACGACTCATTTACCCGTAAGTATGGTGGTACCGGACTTGGGCTGACAATCTGTAAGAATTTGTGTGATTTGATGGGCGGCAGGATATGGCTGACGTCGGAAGAGGGAAATGGTTCATGTTTTTCTTTTACTTTGCCGTATGTCAGGAAAGATGAAACTCCGTCGCAAAAAATCAAGCGGCTCGCAGTTCATTCGGAAAATGCCATGTTTTCGTGGCCGGGCAAGACAGTGATGATTGTCGAAGACACTCCGACTGTTCAGTTTTATCTTAAGCGGATTCTTGAGCTGGCTAACGTGAAATGCCTGATTGCATCCAATGGTCAGGAGGCTGTTGAGTATGTTGAAGAGGGGAATTCGGTTGATCTGGTCCTTATGGATATTCAGATGCCGGTGTTGAACGGTTTTGATGCTACTAGAAAGTTGAAGGAACTTGATCCTTATTTACCGATCATTGCTCAAACCGCTTATGCGTTTGCCAGTGAAATGGAAAAAATCGCTGAATGCGGTTGTGATGACTGCATTGTAAAACCGATCCGTAAAAATCAACTTCTTAAGAAGCTGTCAACATATTTCGGACCTTCTGTTCCGGTAATTGATTATAATTTCTGATGTCTTTTCCCGGGTTTATTCTTTACTTTTTGTTCTTGTACTGTTAAATTATGTTAAAATTATACTCTTTAAGAAAAAAAATAGGTGTTCTTATGTTTACGGCAGCAATTATTGGCGTTTCCGGATTTGGCGACGTTCATTATAATGATTTAAAAAAAGGTGTTGAACAGGGGCGCGTTAAAATTCTTGGCGCAACTGTGATCAATCAGAATGAAGAGGAAGAAAAGTGCCAGTGGCTCACTGCGAATGGCGTGAAGCTCTATACGAACTGGCAGGAAATGCTGGATGAACTATCGGGTAAAATTGATCTCTGCTTTATTCCTACTGGAATTGCTATGCATGCACCAATGAGCATTGCCGCGATGAAAGTTGGTGCCAATGTTTTTGTGGAGAAACCTGTTACTGCCACGATTCAGGAAGTCAAACAACTTGAAGCCGTTTGTGAAGAGACCGGAAAGTTTGTGGCTGTCGGATTCCAGAATATTTATCTCCCGGATACTCATCAATTGAAGAAGTTTCTGCTTAGCGGACGGCTTGGTAAACTCAAAGCTCTTAAGGCACGGGGATTTTGGTCACGCAACAATCTTTACTACGGACGTAACAACTGGGCCGGGTGCCTGAAAGTGAATGACGCCTGGGTTTTGGACAGTCCGTTCAACAATGCTCTGGCGCATTTCTTGAATCTGATTTGTTTTCTCGCCGGTAATGAGTTTGAAAGTTCTGCCGAACTGCGTGAAATTACTTCTGAACTCTATCATGCCAATAAGATCGAAAGTGCTGATACTGCTTGTATTAGGGCCGTGACTTCCGATGATGTTGATATTTTATTTTATGTGACTCATGCCTGTACCCAGCAGACCAGTGTTCATATTGAAATTGAAGGAGAAAATGGTAAGGTCATCTTTGATTTTGGTGAGAGTGATATTGAAATTCGGCTTGATGACGGTACCGTTGAGCATATTCCGGTAACACCGTATTCAGAATATCGCGGACACATCATGAAGGCTTTGGAACAGAGATTATCCGATCCCGAGGCGTTTGTGTGTAATCTGCAAATTGCCGGAACTCATATTTTGTGCGTTAACGGCGCTCATGAATCATGCCCGGTAATTCATTCAATTCCATCGGAATTTAAGGAAACTGTTGTAGACGGTGATTCTGTGGTTATTAATGTTCATAATATCTGCAATATCCTTACCAGTGCGTTTGATAAGGGCAAGTTACCGAGCGAGATCGGTATCAAATGGGCCGTTCCCGGAAAACCTTTTGATTTGATTGGATATTCAGAGTTTAACGGAGGCGCAGAATAATGAAAGTTGTTCTGATTGGCAACGAGGGTCATACTTTTACTGCTTTGCAATCTATCCGGAAGAACCCGGATCTTGAACTCTGCGGTATTTCCAGCGCTGATCCGGTCGACCAGAACAATATCGATAATATTTGCAAAGAATTCGACTGCTATTTTTTTGAAGACTGCGATGTGATGCTTGACGAGGTGAAGCCCGATGTTGCCTGTATTGGTACCCGTTATGATTTAAATGGACCGACTTCGCTGAAATGTCTGAAACGTGGAATTCATTGTTATACCGAGAAAAGCATTGCCCACAGTGCGGAAATGCTTGAACAACTGCGTTTGGCCGCAGAGGCTAATAATGTTAAAATCATCGGGATGCATACCATGCGGTATGATCCTCAGTTTTATGCTGCTTACCGTGCGGTTCAAGCTGGTGCGATCGGGAAGCCGATGTCGGTCTATGGGCGCAAGTCCTACAAATTCGGCAAATCTCGTCCGGACTACTATCGTAAAAGCGAATTCTACGGTAGTACGATTCTCTGGGTTGCGATCCATGCCATAGATCTGGCTTGCTGGATTGGTGGTGAAATGGATCATGTTTATGGCTTAAAAAACAATGAATGCAATTTCGGTTATGGTGATTGCGAAGCTTCCACTGCGATTGCGTTTTCCTATAAAAACGGCGGAGTCGGCGCGATTACCGCTGATTTCTACCAGCCCCAGGCGGCGAAATTTCATGGCGATGATCAGTTGCGGATTGCCGGTGAACGCGGCATAGTCGAAGTAATTCGCGATAAGGCATTCCTGACCACTCATGACAAGGAAACCGTTGAACTTCCACTAGAGCCTGCCGGAGATTTCTTCGGCGACTTTTGTCACGAAATAACCGGTATTGGCGAATGCCGTCTTTCCATGGAAGATACCTTCATGGTCACGGAAGCAGCCCTAAGAGCCAATAACGGTGTTAAATAAAAATATGTTGCGAAGCAACTACTTCGCACCGAGTCGTACTCGGGCGTGATCCAACGGCGACACGTTGGTCGGCAAAGCCGAAATATATTTATCTACAACATTTTGACGATTGTATTCGATTAACATGTCAGCAATATTTTTTTGAGCGGGCGAAGCGATGCGAAAGAAAAATATTGCGGTGCTGACTTTTGATAGGTTGTCTTTTTCTCATCAACTTGCATTTAGTGGGATTTTCTAATAAATATTTTGACTTTGCGCTGTTTCATATTAGATTGTTTATATTAAGATAATTATCAAAATCTAGGGGGATACATCATGAAGCTGGTGAAAATTCTTGATATTGTCAATCAAATTGAAAAAAGTTCTTTCTTCAAACTATTGGATTCTTATTCAGATTCGCTTAGAGAATCTGATGATATGTCCATTCCGACTGGTGGTTCAAAATGTATAAATGATTCTGTTGAAATTAAAAAGCTTTTTGACTGCGTATCTGAACTCTATCAAAATGATTTAAGTACAAAAATTGATTTTGACCCTCAATTACTTTTGCTGGCAAACATTGTTATTAGAGATGGGAACGCGATACTGGAGCGTAACTGGCTTGAGCAATTGTATAAAAAAGAACATTTACTGTTATCTGAGAATATCGAACAACTGCAAAGAATTAATCCGGATGATTCCAGATTTCGAGACTATAAGATTTTTCGAGCATGTGTAAATGAAGCCTATAAGAATGATGAACAGATTAACCGTGAATGCCAGGTAACCAGAGATGAAAAGTCTATACTAAATGTATTAGCAAAAGAATTTGAATTTTCATATGCGGAAATGTTAACCTTGTATGCTGCAGAAACTCCTATTCCGCGCCTTGATATCGATAGTCTAATTTCACTAATAAAAGAATCTGGAATTGGTTTTTACAGTAGGAAAAATCTTAAAGTATATATTCCGAATGAGGTAATTGTTTTATTACAGAATATTTTGAATGTCGAATTGCCGAATAAATATTTTAGGAGAATTTTAAAGAAGCTTCAGATCTCTCAATTAAATCGTGTTATGAAGAGATATAACATAAACATTGGCAATGAATTAAAAAAAGATAATGAAGCTAAGGTGAAAGCTGTTTTAGCGGCAGGAATCAGTGTTAGCAATGTGCTTTTACGAGATATCCATCAGAATGGGGTAACTAAGACAGAAATCAAAGATTTTCTATTGAGTTTAATGCATGATTTGAATATTGATCTACAAAAAATTGGATCTTCGCCGGAAGAGCGGCTTGGATTGATAATAGAATATTTTAGAAAAATTGATGCTCAAGATCATATTGATATGTCTGCAGAAGCATTCGAGAATTTTATTAGTGATATAAATCAAATTATTCCGGAAATGAATGAAAGAGTGAGAGACGAATTTGAACTTTATCCGGAACATGTGATGAATCTGTCTGTATTATCGGATTATAATATTAAACCACGTGATTTAACATTCTTAATGTCGGAAGAAGAATTATTGAGATTTTGTGATGAAAAACAAATCAATACTCGTGGAAATACTGTAAAAAATATCCTAGATAAGTATGGGGACATGGAGAGTCGATTACTTGAAAATTACTTATCAATAGCTATGCGTGACATCAATACTTTAAAAACGAATAACATTAATATAAAAGAAAGTTTGCTTGGAACAAAATTTGAAGATCTTACAAAAGAAATATTTTCCCGGTTAAATTTTAATATCGATGATGCTCTCAAGGCTGAGATTAATACCAAAAAAGATAAAATGGATATTGTTATTTCGATTGGTAATAATAAGCTGATTATTGTTGAATGTAAAACAGCAAAAGATGTTGAATATAACAAATATTCTTCTTTATCCAGGCAATTGAAGAGCTATCAGAAACTATGTCGAAGTAAAAATTTCCAAATAGCCAGGACAATTCTTGTAGCCCCTGATTTTAGTAAAGACTTTGTTGATGAGTGCATTAAAGATTGGGAGTTGGAATTATCTTTAGTCACTGCAGACGGTCTCATGGAAATGCTTAAAATATTCAATGATAAAAAAATGAATGATTTTCCGATTGGAGCCTTTGGCAATAATCTTAAACTTGACGCAGAAAAAGCGAGAAGTATTTTAGAAAGATAGGAATTCTCTATTGTTTTTATTGTTATTAAGTGTATATCACAAAATGTACTCTTTTTATGGAGAGCAGCCATGAATATTACAGTATTTGATTTGAGAAAAAACGTGAAAAAGGTCTTTGCGGCAATAGATCGTAATAAAGCTGCTACACTAACCCATCACGGCAAAAAAAAGCCTGTAATTGTTTCTTGTGAGAATTATAAACCCAGAATTTCCGCTATTGATCATGAGGCGTTTGGGATTTGGGCTGATCGTGAAGAATCGAACGATATCGGCCGTTTTGTTTGCAATTTGCGAAAGGGAAGAGATTCATGATATATTGTCATTCTGGATTTTTTCATTATTCCGATTGACAAAACCGCTTTGTAATTTCATCTTACCAGTATAAATAAATAATGTCATGTGTTTTATTGCGAAGCAATTTGCGGCACCCATGGCGTTTATTTGAGTTGAAACTTGTTTCAGCCAAATAAACGACATTACTTGCCACCGCGGGCTCCGCGGACGCGATCCAACGGCGGGTCGTTGGTCGGCGAAGCCGAAACAGAAAAAGGCACAAGACGAAAGAAAAAACTTATGGAGGCATAAATGTCTAAATCTATTATATTTCTCGCTGATGGAATGGCGGATGAACCAATTGAGGAACTTGGCGGAAAGACTCCGCTTGAAGCGGTTGAAACTCCGGATATGGACCGGATCGCGGCGCAGGGAGCAAGCGGTACGTTTCTTTCGTTGCCGGAAGGGTTCCCGACTTCTTCCGATGCGGCCAATATGTCGGTGCTCGGTTATAAGCTGGCGGACTTTTATCCCGGACGCGGTCCGATTGAAGCCGTGAGCCAGGGTATTGAGCTTGGACCTGATGATATCGCGTGGCGCTGCAACCTGGTGTATGTCGATGACCAGGATATCCTGATCGACTATTCTTCCGGTCATATCGACAACGAGGTTTCTTCGGTACTGATGAAGGAACTTCAGGACAAGCTTGGCAGTGATAAAGTAACATTCTATCCGGGTGTAAGCTACCGTAATATTCTGGTACTGCACGGCAAAGAATTCTCCGCGAATATCGACTACTCTAAACCGGATTCGTCGCAGGGCGAACATGTTAACGATTTGCGTCTGAAAGCTTTGGACGACTCAAAAGAAGTTGCTCATACAATTGAATTTCTTGAAGACCTTGGCAAAAAGGCGGAAGCCATTTTATCCGCTCATCCATTGAATCAGGGTAAGCATAATCCCGGCAACTGGATCTGGCCGTGGAGTCCGGGACATAAACCGGCATTTACTCCGTTTGTAGAAAAATATCTAGGTAAAACCGCCGCGATCATCAGTGCAGTGGACGTTGTGAAAGGTATTGGTATTTGTGCTGACATGGATGTAATCGAAGTTCCCGGCGCGACCGGTTTTATCGACACCAATTATGAGGGCAAGGCACAGGCGGCGATTGAGGCGCTGAAGACTCACGACCTGATTTATGTCCATGTTGAGGCTATCGACGAATGTTCACACATGGGCGATTTGAAGCTCAAAATGAAAGCGATCAAGGATTTTAACGACCGGATCGTCAAGCCGGTCATGGCGGGTTGCGGTCCCGATGTAACCTACGCCGTACTGCCGGACCACCCGGTACCCTTACGGCTTAGGGCACATACTCGTACGCCGGTACCGTTTGCGATCTGCGGACCTGAAATCACACCGGACTCTGTTCAGGTCTATTCGGAAACTACCGCGCCGCAGGGGAGTATCGGATTTCTGAATGAAGACCAGTTCATCAAACTGGTCCTCGGCCTGAAATAAATGACAAAAAAACTGTCGTGATGAAAAGTCACGGCAGTTGTTTTCTGATTATTTAAACTTAATCTGGCCCCAGCGCAGTGGATTGTTCCACTTATCGGATGAACTGCTGTTCCAGTAGCCGCCGGGCACGGAAATATCAAAGGTCCAGCTGTCGCCGGATTTTGGTTTTTCCGGAAAGAACGACCATGGAATCATTGCCTGCAGGGTCCAGCCGTCAGCTGTATTCTGTGCTTTAATTACGGCATCCTTGATAATCGTTCCGGCTCCTTTTCCGTTGCTGTCGTAACTGATTCGTACCGCTTGAGCTGGACCGTGATTGGTGGTTTCAGGCGCGATACATATCTGGTACTGGCTGTCTCCGAAGAACGCGCTGTCATCGAACCCGAGATAGAGTCGTACGCAGTCGCCTGCCCAGATCCACCAGCCGCTCTTATCGTTTTTCATCGGTTTGCCGGATTTTACATTCACAATGATATATAGTCCTTTGTTATCATACCGTACAGAGAACGATGATTTTTTATTACTGGTAACCGCTTTTTCTCCTTTTCCGCCGATTCCAGCGTAACCCATTGATTTATCTGCTGCCGTTGTAAAGTTGAAATAGTTGTCGAGTCTGGAATAATCGGTTTTGCCGTTATATTTCTTTACATCGATTTTCTTGATGAAAAACGGACGCAGAGCCGGAGGTAGTTTCTTTAATTTCACGTTGCCGGAATCTTTGACATAGAGAAAAATCGGATCGGCACCGGGGAGAACTTTGATTTCTTTCCCGCTGATATTTAGCCTCGATTTTGAAGGCATTCCTCCCCAAATATCTTCCGCGTCAACCAGTGTGCCTTTCAAGGAAATCCATTCCGGCTTTTTGCCTAATGCCTGGGTATCAGCCCAGACGGTGACCAGTTTACAATCCTTTTCCCAAGGCGTATCCCAATACCATGCATGATAAAAATCCGGCAGTTCGAGTCTGCCGATAAATTTCGCGTGCTCCAGATGGCGTGCGACCGTACTCATTGCCGGAATGGATAGTTTTGATTCTCCGCTGGTTTTAACAAAACCAAAATGGTGTTCGGGATGATGTGGGCTCAATCCCCAGTCACGCAGAATGTGAAAGTGTATCCGTTTAACGTCGGAAGCAATACTGATGAGCAGGGTTCTGGTATTGAAACATGCCTGCTGAAACTCCGTAACTGGCAGATAAGATTGATGATAGCCGATATGAGTAGGCCAGCCGACTTCAGAAAAGATAATATCCTGATTCCCACTAAACTTTTTGATGACGTTTTTCAGACGGTTGATGTCACTGAGCAGACCGTCTTCCGGCCCTTGATCAGTGTGACGGTAAGGGTGGATGTCTACGATGGCATAATCTTTTGAAAGCCCGGCTTTCAACAGCTTGTAAATATAACCCACATCTGAATCTCCAGTAGTTCCAAGAATCATCCGCGCATCCGGGTCAACGCTGTGGACTGCATTTGCCGCAGTTTTACAGATTTTGACGAATTCGGAGAAATTGCCTTTGAAACTGCCGTAGGGTTCATTATTGGGTTCGTTCCAGATTTCATATTCCGGCACGAATATTCCCTTGTTGCGTTCTGCGGAAAGACGGCAGAATTCCGCGAACTTGTCGAAATATTTTTCCTGAGGAGGATAATGCCCGAACCAGTGTCCTTTTTTAACTCGTTTAGGATCGATGGCCCACCGGGGAGTCCATGCCAGGCAATTGCGCAGAGCGATACCGTATTGTGCCATATCCAGTACTTTTTTTTCCGGATTATTGTTCCATTTATACTGATCAATCCCTGAGTTGCATACGGTAACCCATGAAGAACCTCCGCTGGTTCTTGCCTGATGAACTCCAATCATTTTGCCCAGTTCCGGACCATTGATAAAAGCAGATTTTCGGAAGACTCCCGGACGGGTTATTCCAACAATTCCAAATGGAGATTCCACCGTTTCAGCCCAGGAAAGTTCCCGGGCGGGTTTAATCAGAACAACCCGTCGGATTGTTTTTACTTCATTTTCTGTCATAAACCGCAGTTCATAGATACCTGGCTGAAGTTTTGGAAGACTCATGACGGCGGTATTGCCGATCATTGAAGAGGCACAGTTTCCTGCAGGTGTATTCCGACCGATATCAAATACTTCTACAGTTGGGATATTGCGTTTTTTTTTACTAATGTCAGTCACGAAAATTACTGGTTCCTGCCCCTGATAATACACTCCTGCGACTTTGCTGTGATCCGGTTCCAGTTTAATAATCATGCCGATTCCTTTTAAATCGGGATTATATTCATACTCGATAATATTTCCGTTGCTTTCTCCGCCTCCAAAAAAGATTTGCCGGATATAGCCGGAGAGCACAATTTTAATCGTGATTTCCTGTGCCCCTTTGGCTCCGAGGTTAATCCATTTGCCGGTCTGTGGTTGCAGCATGCCGCCTTTAATATAACCTGAAGTTGAACTATCGAATTTTGTTATGACATTGAACGTTTTGCCGCCGTCTGTGGAATACTCGAAGTCGCAACCATTATTATTAAAGACAACGGCCTTGCATAGCGGAGTTGTGTACCGGAATTTCGTTACCGGATGAGAAAATTTAAACTTCATGGCGAAGAAGCATTTTCCTCCCGCAATTTTTGTGAGAAAAAGTTCTCCGCTGCTTTTATCTTTTTTAGGCTGAATTCCATGGGCACTGAACCAGCGCCAGGAGGGCAGACCATCACGTCCAAGGAGCAACTTAACCGGAGGAGTTTCATCGGTTGGACAATTGATAATATTGGCGCCTTTTTGATCGATCTGCCAGTCTGAGGCGTTTATGATTGTGTAACCGAAAAGTACAAAAAGTATCAGTAACGATATTTTTTTCATTTTTTCTCCTGTTGCTGGTATTTTTATTATGAAAATTCTGTCGGTTATTTTGCTAAAATAACCGTTGTTTTTTATGTTTTTGAGCTAAATTACTGTCGTTATTCCTTCGGCATATATTTTTCATTGTAGGTATCGCGCGGCAGTTGCTGCGCTTCTGCGTGACCATCAAAGAACAGGCAGTTTGCTCTGTGATTGTGACGTTCTGCCATTCTGCTGGTACTGTAAACCGGCCAGAAAAAATACTGGTTTGTTTTTGTTGGGGAGCCTTCAACAAGGTAGTACTTTATTGATGGACGGCGGACTTCCATAAGACTTACGGTTTTGGGATTGTTAAAAGAAGAAATCTCTATATTGAATTTATTTCCCATGTATGAAATCAGTACATTAGGTTCAGTTGTCAGATGTGTTGGACACAGATAAATTTTATTCGGACTTTTTCCTGTAGGATAATACGTTCTGTTGATATGCCATTCCCCCAGATAACAATTCAGGAAGCTGGGCCATAGTTTGCGGGTGCCGTCGACTTTTGTCCAGCTGACATCTACCGGCGGGAAATATTTATTACCGAAATCATCGCTGTACATCATGCAGGCGTTTCCGATCTGCTTGTTATTATTCAGGCAGTAGGATTGTTTTGCCGCTTCTCTGGCTTTACTCAAGGCGGGGAGTAGCATGCTGGCTAGAATTGCGATAATTGCGATTACAATCAGGAGTTCGATAAGTGTGAATTTCTTTTGCTTTTTCATTTTCTTTCTCCGTATTATATTATTTTATCTCTGTTGATTTTCTTGCTATAATATTGCCTTTAAATAACTTTGATTTTCCTTCACCTTTGTTGCTGATAATATCAAACAGCCCGGCGGCCGCGCCGCGACCGATTTCAAGTCGAGGCTCGGCAACAGAGGTAAGGCTGATCATATCGTAGTCACTTTCCGGAAAATTACCGATGCCGATTACCGCGATGTCCTGGTTGCCGTTCTGGTGCAGTCCGCTCATTACCCGAGTTGCAATAATATCATTGGCGATTGCGATTGCGGTTGGCGGCAGAGGAAGTTGCATCAGCGCAGTCGCCTGGGCTTTGTCGCCTTCCGGATCCGCAATCTTCGTGGTGCGTAAATATTCCAACGGAAATTCCAACCCCAGTTCTTGAATTCGATCAAGCGCACCTTGACAGCGCATTTGGGTTTGAAATCCCTGGTGATCCATGGTTATAACTGCGATTCGGCGATGGCCCTGCTTGTACAAATGATCGATTTGGTCAATCCCAGCCTGGCGGGCATCCAGCATAAAAGCCGGAATTGGGGAATTCATTAGGGTTTCTCCAATGAATACCAGCGGAATATCCAGGTCGTTCCGTAGACGGTTGTAGTATTCAACATTGCTGGGATTGGGCTGAATGATCAGGCCTTCGACCCGGCTGTCGAGAAAGGTTTGGATATTTTTTCGTTCATTGGCGGTTTCCCAGAAATTTACTGCCAGCATCGGGTGATATTCGGCTTCCGAAAGAACTTCGTTTATTCCGAACATAATCTCGTTCGCCCAGGAGGAAGTTAAATCATAAATGGAAACGCCGATGGAGCGGGTCTGTTTCTGACGCAGACTCTTGGCGACAAGATTGGTACGATAATTCAACTTTTTGGCGGCAGACATTACCCGTTTCTGGGTTTTACCGGAAATCTTCATGGTATCGCCTTTGCCGCTTAATACATACGATGCGGTTGAGGTGGCGACTCCCGCCAGTTGTGAGACTTCTTTGATGGTTACCGACATTCTTTCTCCAAAATTCTTTACTGAATCGTTTCTTTAGTTAAAATAAGCTATTGTATTATAATGTAATTTATTTATTTATAATGTCTTATGCTTTACTTTGTTGTTTGTTGTTTGTGTGATAACTGAATCGTTTCAGTTATTATTATAGCAGGGAAATAATACATTGTCAATACCTTTTGTTTATTTTATGTTGATAGAAATTACGAAATTACGATCAATCGCTTGTTGGCTCATTTATAATCATCATAATTCCTGTGTCTTATGTGATTGTTGTTAAGAACCTGTGAGTTATGGAAGCAGGAGTGTAATAACCTGTGATTCGGTATTTGAAAAAATTTTAAGTCGATGCATATTAATTTGATAGGGATTTATCCGATGATATATTTTAGAGGGCGTTTATAGATGAATTTTACATTTGCACATAATAATTTGAATGTTTATGATCTGGACAAAAGTCTGGCTTTTTATAAGGAAGCGCTGGGATTGACTGAAACCCGTCGCAAGGAAGCTGACGACGGCAGTTTTATTCTTGTTTACCTTGGAGACGGGCAAACTCCGCATAAGTTGGAATTGACCTGGCTGCGCGATATGGACCGTCCGTATGAACTTGGCGATAATGAAATACATCTGGCTTTTGAAACCGATGATTTTGACGCCGCGTTTAAGAAACACAAAAAAATGGACTGTGTTTGTTATGAAAACCCGGCAATGGGAATTTATTTTATCAATGATCCGGACGGCTACTGGCTGGAAATCGTTCCGGGGAAGAAATAATGCTTTAGTGGGGAGATAAATGAAGTGAAGATTATCGCCGATCTTGGGATTGTATTTGCAGCCGGCGGCTCCAGCCGCAGGTATGGGGAACAAAACAAACTTTTTGACACTATTGACGGTATTCCGGTATTTATCTTTTCCATTGCCGATTTTGCCTGTCTGTGCCCTCCGAACTGTATGGTACTGGTTGCGCCTGAGAATGAGATCCATCAGTTTCACGCGTTGCTGAATCAGTTTTTACCGCATATTGATATTAGAGTTGTTCCCGGCGGCTATCAACGGGCGGAATCGGTTATGAACGGACTTAACTCCTTGCCGGATACCGTGAAATACGTGGCGGTGCATGATGCGGCGCGTCCGCTTGCTACTGCCGATGTTCTAAAAGAGTGCTTGGAAGAGGCCCGTAAATACGACGGTGCTATTGTGGGACGTCCGATCACTGATACCATTAAACGCACAAAAGATGGACAGACCATTGACTCTACCGTTGATCGTTCAGAATTGTGGGCGGTCGAGACACCGCAAATATTTGAACTGAAAAAGCTTCGTGAGGCTTACGAAAAAGTTCAGGATGGTGATAAGGAATTTACCGACGACGCGAGTATTATGGAAGCCTGTGGATACAAGCTGAAACTGGTCCATTTTCTTAAGAGTAATCTAAAAATTACCTGGCCCGGAGATACCGTGATCGCGGAAGCGGTAATTCGATATCAGCGTTCCGGCATATGCAGAAGCTAGCGGAGAGCCTCCGCTGGCGAGTCGCCGCTTCAAACTTCAGTCGCTGACGCTCCTTTCGGAAGCGGGGGGAATTATAATTATGAAAACATTTAAAATCGTTAGTATCTGTGCAGTTATCTGTATTTTAGTATGTTTTATTATTACTCTGGGCATTGCGACAGGGGTAAAGATTTTCTATTCTCATCACTATGCTCCCATTCAAACCAGAGATATGGGAGTAAAAATCATAGACGACCGAAAATATGTATATATTCTTACAGATCTTGATGCGGAGAGAAAGACAAACGCAACAGTGTTGGCGATTGGAACAGAATATAAAGTAGACAACGAATTGAATATCAGTTTGTTTTGCCGTATGGGGCTTTTAACCAGAAAAGATATTAGATTTTGGTCATCTCCGATGGTGATGATTCCTGTCGAGTATTTCATTACCCCGGTTACACGTATTACTACAGGTGAAGACAATAGACTCATTGCCACTGTTACTAAAAAAGATAACGGTGAATTAAGTATTACTCCGACGAGGGAAAAGTGATGTGGAAACCATCCAGAGAAAAAATCCGATTCTTATGTTATCTCTTAATAAGTCTCGCTATATTTATTGTTGCCAGTTATTTTTTGTCTAGACTTTTCAATGTAGTACGTCAACTGGTCTGAAAGCTTATATTTGTGTAAAATCAATCTTTTCTTACACTTTGCTGATTCTTTTGGTATATGATATAATTAAAAGCAAAGCAATGAGGAAATCAATGAAACAGTTATCGTCAGGGACCACATTTTTTAATAAACGAATATTTCCTGCGGTCTGGTTTGGTGGAGTGATTTTTATTTGGCTGTCCGCGGCTTTTATTATGTTTTTAAATAGAAGGATTGCAGAAGAAGGAGTCATGGTTCTTGTCATCCCGATTATCATGATGGGCTTTGGATTTATTTTTTTCAAAATACTTTTTGCAAATACCGTGGATAAAGCAATGTATGATGAAGAATCCATTTTGATAACCAGTAAAGGCAAAGAAATCCGGATTCCTTTTCTGAATATCGATCATATAGAATACGTAAATAACAGACCTCCCAAGCTGGATATTACTTTATATTGTTCTGATCCTGAGCTTGGAAAGGTTATCTCTGTCCTTGTAAAATCCTGTAACGTGTTTCTTCCTAAACATCCGGACGTTGTTGAATTCCTGGAGGTTTTCCAGAAGAACCGCTACCGTACGTCGAAAGATTAAATTCTAATTTTTCTTGATTTCTAAGGAAACCGTATTGCTGAATTGATCGCCAACCGTCAGGTTTCTGCATGGACTGTGTCTGTGTTTGTGTCGTGTAATATGTTTGTAATAATTTACTTAAGTGTGATTTGTTGCTGTGCTGCTCCGGTTTGTGCATTACATCAAAAATCGCAGTAAATAAATTAACAGAAAAGATTGTGTAAAACCGAATGCGGAATTACACATTGGCTGTGAAGTTGTTTTCTGCTATAATTATATTATCAACGAAAAGCGAATGAGGGTTTGTAATATTTCCGTTCAAAGTTATTTTATATAATGGACAGTTGAAGGGGACTACAGACAAATCCGACATATGGATTTTATTTCCGGAAAACCGGGAGCACTACATAAGGAGGCGTAAATGGATTTCATATTTCTTCCTGAAAAAGTTAGGCAGTCTGTTTTAGCTCTGGCTCAGGGACGGGAACCAATCTGCAGTATTCGCGGCAGCGGTGCCTTTAATTCGCAGCCGGGCGAGAGTTACGTATTGGTATATCCTGAACGCGCATATTTGCTGGACCGGGGTTTTGGCGGCGGCGACTTTAATTGCCGTGATGCCGAATATTCATCTCTTGATAGTATTTCCTGCGTGAAAGATAAATTCAGTGCTACTCTGAAAATTGGTTTTTGCGGTAAGGTTTACGACGCAAAAGTTTCCTGCGCCGAAGAAGATAACTGCAAATACCTGCTGGATCTTGCCGGACAGTTTAAAGGAGAAATGGTTCCTCCTAAAGCGGATGGCAATACTTCCGATGACGGATTGCATCCGTTACTTTTACTGGCGGCGGGAATGATGTATGTGGCTGCCGGTGACGGCGATGTCAGTGACAATGAACAGCAGACGATTATGCGAATCTGTTCGGATGATGCTGATATTTTCAATGCCGCGGTGGAATACTACAATGAGCACAGTTTCCGTGAGTATCTGGAAAATCTTTCGCTTAATCTTCAACAGCAGCTTTGTTTCTACAGCAATATGCTGGAAGTCGCCATGATTGATGGAACTTTGAGTAGCGATGAACAGCAGATGTTGAGCAGTTTTGCCGAATTTATGAAACTTGATCCGGCGGCTCGAGGAAAAATCTGGGATGTTCTCCTGATTAAAAATCAGCTTTCCGTTTTGGAATAGTTAATTTCAATAATAATAGACAACCTTGATGTTAAGTATACGAGGTGAACGCCGTCCGTCGTACGGACAATAAAAATAGAAGGAAACGGGCTATTATGACAATCCGTAAGATTTTATTTTTCCGACTGCTACTGCCGGTCTTGACTGCGATTTTTTTATGTCCGGCGGGTAATGCCAAAAGAATACCGGACAGCGAATTGTTTAACTCGAAAGCGAATGACGTGGTCTATTTTGTGCCGCAGTTCAGCAATTTTAAAGAAATTTCTCATCGGGATATGCTGTTTTTAAAGAAGGTCATGAGAAAAGCGGACCGCAAAAACGTCAAGGCGGTTATCGTGGAACTCGATACGCCGGGCGGTGAAGTCAACGTGGCGCTGAAATATGTTTCTCTCATGGCGAAATCGGAGGTTCCGATTATCGTTTACCTTAATCCGCAGGGTATCTCTGCCGGAATGATCATTGCCATGGCGGCCGACCGGATTGCCATTAATCCAAACGGGGTGATTGGCGACGCGATGCCGTTGCAGCTTGGAGTTGGAGGAGTAAAGCCCATTACCGACGAGCCGGAAAAGAAAAACGACGGGAAGAAGTCAGATAAACCCGAAAAAGAGCAGAAAGCCGAAAAGAAAACAGACGGCGAGAAAAAGAAAACAGACGAAACGAAAAAACCTGCCGGTCATCCTGATATCGACAAAATTTTAAAAGAGCTTAAAAAGCTGAGAGAAGAGAAAAAATCCAATAATCAGTCTGAAAAGGAAAAGAAACTGGTTAACCAGAAGTTTCTTACCGTGTTTTTTAAAGTACTGCAGGTACTGGCGGAGAAAAACGACCGTCCGGTTCGTGTAGTACGTGCCATGGCTGACCCGTATCAGCGGCTTACGCTCAAAAAAGATGGTATTGAGCATACCAAGGACTCTCCTTTGACCCTTTCCGCCGAGGAGGCGAAAAAGCTGCATGTTGTTGATTATATTGCCAGAAATAAGCATGATCTCCTGAGTCAACTGGGTCTTGGTAACTGCGAAGTTCAGGTGGTTGAGAAAAACGCGCTCGAACAGGTGTTGGCATTTTTGACCTATCCAGCTTTGGCCAGTGCGTTGTTGATTCTTGGATTTTTGGGACTTTATGTGGAAATAAAGACGCCCGGTTTCGGGGTCCCTGGTACCTTGGGGATTGTGGCGCTTACGCTGTTTTTCCTTGGGCATACCGCTTCCGGTGCTTCCGACTGGGGCCCGATCGTAATCTTCTTTGTGGGATTGTTCCTGTTGGCAATGGAGGTATTTGTTATTCCTGGTTTTGGCATTGTCGGCATACTGGGCATCACGTGTATGATCGTGTCGTTGTTTGGTGCGTTCGGTTTTGAGAACTTTACTGAGGCGGCACATGTCATCGGCATTTCACTGCTGGTGGCACTGGTTCTGATGATATTTTTAACGATTTACGTATTGCCGAAATCCAGCTTATTTAAGCATTTAAGGCTCGAAACTGTTCAGCAGCGCAGTAAAGGCTATTCCGCGCCGCATCAGGAACACAGTGAATTAATCGGGCGTACCGGTATTGCACATACGCCTCTGCGGCCTACTGGAGTAGTGATAATTGATGAGCAGCGGTACGATGCCGCTACGGAAGGCGATTTTATAGAGAAAGATGAAACCGTGGAAGCTGTGGCTCTGAACGGTTTTCAGATAAAAGTAAAAAAGGTTCAACAAGGTTAACAATAAAAGGAGAGGAAAAATGGGAATTCCTGTCATGCCATTATGTGTGGCTCCGTCAACAATTGGAATGGTGGTTATTATCTTTATCCTGCTGGTGCTGGGATATTTGTTCATTGCGCTGATCCCGATCCGTCACTGGCTGGCCGCGATCTTCGCGAATGTAAAAATTAGTATCTGGTCACTGATCGGAATGCGGCTGCGCCGGGTTCCGCCCCGGATTATCGTAGACGCCCTGATCCAGGCTCAGAAAGCCGGGATCGATGTAACATCGGATATTCTTGAAACGCATTATCTGGCCGGCGGTAATGTCTTCCGCGTGGTAGATGCGCTGGTGGCAGCGGATAAGGCCAATATGAACTTATCGGTTCAGCGTGCGACCGCAATTGACCTCGCGGGTCGTGATGTGCTCGAAGCCGTGAAAATGAGTGTTAACCCGAAAGTGATTGAAACACCTGAAGTTGCGGCGGTTGCCAAAGACGGAATTCAGGTAAAAGCGATTGCCCGCGTAACGGTACGCGCTAATATCGAACGTCTGATCGGTGGAGCCGGGGAGCAGACCATCCTTGCCCGTGTCGGTGAAGGTATCGTTACCACCATTGGTTCGGCGGAACAACACAAACATGTACTTGAAAATCCGGATTCAATCTCGAAGGTCGTGCTTGGAAAAGGACTTGATTCCGGTACGGCGTTTGAGATTTTATCGATTGATATTGCCGACGTGAATATTGGCAAGAACATCGGAGCCCAGCTTCAGACAGACCAGGCCAATGCCGATAAAAATATCGCTCAGGCCAAAGCCGAAGAACGTCGCGCCATGGCGGTGGCGCAGGAACAGGAAATGAAAGCCCGCATCAGTGAGATGAAAGCCAAGCTTACCGAAATGGAAGCTCAGATTCCGCTGGCACTTGCCCAGGCGTTCAGAAGCGATTCGGTTAAAATATAAGAGAGGAGACTGAGATTATGTCATTAACGGTTTTAATTATCGGCCTGATTGTAATATGTATTCTGTTCATCGTAATTTTTTCGGTGGTCATTCCGATTCCTCTGTGGATCGCGGCCTGCTTCTCAGGCGTCAAGATCAGTGTGTTTTCACTGGTTGGAATGCGTCTTCGACGGGTGCCGCCACAGACGATTCTGTCGGCGATGATTCAGTCGAAAAAAGCAGGACTTGATGTGTCGTCAAACAACCTTGAAGCTCACTATCTGGCTGGCGGTAACGTGTTCCGGGTGATTTTTGCCCTGATTGCTGCCGACAAGGCGAATATTCCGCTGGACCTGACTCGTGCGACCGCTATCGACCTGGCGGGACGTAATGTGCTTGATGCCGTAAAAATGAGCGTAAATCCGAAAGTGATCGAAACTCCGCTGGTAACAGCCGTAGCGAAAGACGGTATCCAGCTTCGTGCGATTGCCCGTGTAACGGTTCGCGCCAACATCGACCGCCTTGTTGGTGGTGCTGGCGAAGAAACCATTCTTGCCCGTGTTGGAGAAGGTATTGTTACCACCATTGGTTCGGCGGTGACGCATAAGCACGTACTGGAAAACCCTGACTCGATCTCGAAAGTGGTACTGGGAAAAGGACTTGACTCCGGCACAGCGTTTGAGATTCTTTCAATTGATATTGCCGATGTGGATGTCGGTAAGAATATTGGAGCGGAACTCCAGATGGCGCAGGCCAACGCCGATAAAGATATTGCTCAGGCCAAAGCCGAAGAACGTCGCGCCATGGCAGTGGCGCAGGAACAGGAAATGAAAGCGAAAATCCGCGAAATGGAGGCCAAGCTGGTTGATGCCGAGGCGGAAATCCCGATGGCTATTTCCGAAGCTCTGGCGATGAGTAAGCTTGGAATTATGGATTATTATAAGATGAAGAACGTAATGGCGGACACCGATATGAGAAAGGCGATCGCCCTGCCGACGGATAAACAGGAAAGTCACAATAAATCAGTTCAGAGATAATCATGAATTCTCCTGAGTTTAAAATTATTTTCGGACTCATCATTTTTGCCGTGTCATTCGGAATACCGTTGATTCAGCTTATTCATAAGCGGTATAAACATTATGCGGAAAAGCAGAGAACTCCGGTTCCGAATGACGACAGCGATGACATCTTCTGGGAGGATGAGGTTGTTGACAATGGCGAAGAAGATTATGCGGAAGATTATGTAGAAGATGAAACCGTCTATTACGAGCTCAAAGAGGCTCGTGATGACCAGAGAGCACGGGTGGCAGCCGAGTATAATCTCGGTGATCCCGATGAGCTGGAAAATATCCAGTTGGAGTCATCAACTCCAACTCCAGCTCCGGTCACGTTTTCTTCGGAACCGGCTGAAAAACATCATTATGATGGTTATGCCGTTTTCCTGCATAACAATCTTCGTTCATCGATCGTCGCAGCCGAGATCCTGGGAAAGCCCAAGGGGCTGCAGGACTAGTGAGTGCTTATCGGCCACCGGTATTATCCGGTGGCTTTTTCGCTAATAGAGGAGCCGTCGCGCAGATACTTGAAAAGTATGAAAAGCATAAATAGTGTTTGGCCTGAGACGAAACTATGTTTTGTTCCATAGTCGTAGTTTTTTACTGATCACTCCAGTCTGTTCGGGGGCCGTAAATATTCGAAAAACTTTATTTCTACGAGAATTTGCGTGAAATATATTATTTGTTTTTATATGATTCTTTCATATGTGATGTTAACAGTGTTAACAGACACTATCCCATTTGTATTTTATATGGATTCACCAAGTAATAGTATCCATCTCTTTGCTAAGATAATTTTTTTTATAACATTTTCATTGCTTATTAGTCCAATTTTTTTTGACAAAACAAATGCAACATTAGGATTAAAGGTTTTATTTTATGGCGGTCTTTTGGTTGGTTGTTTAGTGTTGTCATTAATTACATGTGGTGTGGTATCTTACAGGTCATCTCTGATACCGGAGCATCGAACATATTGGTTAACATTTTCCATAAGTACTTTAAGTTTCTTTTACATACTTTCTGCTTTATTTTGGTATTTCTTTCATGATATTCCTAAAGTTAAAATGCTGTTAAAAGGTGAGTTTACTGCGAATGAAAAGAAAATAGTGTATCAGAAAAAAATAAAAAAAATTTTCTGGATAAGTTTTTTTGTCTTTTCGGTTATTCTTACGTTTATTCAAACTTTTTTTATTGGTCCTACTAAAAAGCCTGATCGCAACGATGTAGAGAGTGGTAAAATTACTTATCTTAAAGTTGTTGAGAAAAACTTGAGGCCAATCTTTGAATATACGAATAAAGAAAAAATGAGGATTTACTCTTCTGACAACATAAAAAGTGAATCAATCGAAATTCCTCCATTCAGCAAGATTGATATATTAGATTTTACCCGTAAGAAGAAACGCCTGTGGTTTAAAGCCTCAATTCAAACTCCCGAGAAAAATTCATATAGAGCATGGTTCATCCGTGACGATGTCGAATTATATATAAGGGGAAAAGTAACGATTCCTGCAAAAAGGAAGTAATTCTTGCATTATTATCTGACATATAGTATATTCTTTTTAAATACGGAATATTGGAGAAAAACAAAACTCATATCAACAAAAATTACAATTGAAATATAGTTACCGATGGTAACTTTCAGCAAACGTTTCTGCACAAAAATCGCCAGTTTTTAACTCATGGAACGAGGTTGAGAGTTGCTCTCGCATTATATAGACATTCGGGAAGGGAATTATATTCCCGAATTACATATTTTGCGGGAGTTCTTTCTACATTCATGAGTGGGTGTCTGGCGATACCTCGTGCAGAGTGTGGGAGGGCTCCCGCTTTTTGTCCGTACGACGGACGGCGTTGAGAAGATACTGCGTATCTTCCATACCGCTCAACGCTCCTGCGTCGCTTTCGCGGAGAAATCTTTTGATAGCATCGCAGGCGAGTAATTGGGCGTCACACATGGCGTTGATTTGAGGCGAAACTTGTTTCGACCAAATCAATGACATTACTTGGCTCCGGCACCTTGCCGGACGTGGTCCAGCGGCGGAACGCTGGTCGGCGTAGCCGAAATCTCCATGCCTTTCCATAACGTTTGCCTGTTAAACATAACAACAAACAAATGGGAAACGGAAATTATGGGACAGAGTGTACATCAAATCGTTGCACGGCATTTTATGGATCACAGTCAACTGGAACTTGACGAAAGTTTTATTTCTGCGGAAAACGGCTTTTTCAAATGTAGTTTCACCGTTGGACTCGATGAGGACGCAGTTAGGATTTCTATGCAGTATATCGTGTCAGAGTCGGATGATTCATGGATTGCCGCCAGTGCGGTAATTGGTCCAATGGGAGAAGTATATAATCTTCTCAGAATGGTTGATCACTTGAATAGTTGTATGGTCCCGTCATATACGTTGTCACGGGAAAAGCGGGGAAGAATATTATTTTTAAGCCGCTCTTTTTGTATAGACGGGCTCAATCCACACAGAATGAACGAACTGACATATGGACTGGCGGGGAAGGTTAGGGAACTAAGACGGTTGATGGCCTGATGTTCCCGGTTATATCAGGCTGGCTGTTCCTGTTGGCTGCTTGTTTCTTTTTCTTCCGTTTCAGACGGAGGTAATTCCTTGGATGGATGGTCAATATGTATATCCATCTGGGGAAAGGCGATGACAATACCGGCTTCTCGAAACAGTCTAGCTATATTATGGCGGACTTGACTCGGTGCTTTTGAGACATTGTCGATATGGAGCCAATAACGCAGGCGGAAGATCAGAGCACTGTCGCCGAAATCTACGAACAGAACTTCCGGATCGCGAACTTTCAGAATCATATCACATTCATGGGCGGCTTTAAGCAGTATTTCCACTGCTTTATTCACGTCAGTTCCATAATCAACTCCGATTTCCATCTGGTGACGCATAATATGTCCATTCAGGGTCCAGTTGCGGAAGTTCTTTGAAACCACCTGATTGTTCGGCAATGTAATCACTGCGTTGTCGAACGTACGGATAAAGGTACAGCGGATATTCAAACTGGTGACAACGCCCCAGGTGCCATCGAACTCTACAATGTCGCCCGGCCTGATTTCTTTCCCGACCAGCAGAATCAGTCCGCAGACAAAGTTTTCGAGCAGTTCTTTCAGGGCGAAACCAAGACCCACACTCAAGCCGCCGATAACGTACATGATGCGCTGCCAGTCGATGTTCAGGGAGTCCAGGCAGTAAATGATATAGACACTCCATGAGAGATATTGAAAAATTAAAAAGACTGAAGAAAGAGAGCCCGGATCGTATTGTTTGGCGCCGTTGAATATATCCGCCATATGCCTGATCCAGGACAGGAAAAATTTAAGCAACAGTCCTATTACGATTAAAAAGAGTACATTTTTTGGGCTGATATTGATGTTGAAACTTGGAGGCAGTAAATTCGAACTGAACGTTATTTCCAGAAGACGTCCGGCATTAAAAATATTTCCGCCCCAGCGAATACTGCCAATAATCAGTCCCAGCCAGAGTAATGGGATTATCAGGGTAAAAATAAAACTGGTCATAATCTGGCGCGGAGCATTTTTCTTCACGGATTCAATCAGGTACTGGGTAAATGTGCTGCCGCCATATAGCGCACAAGATATGAGGCTTGCCGCGACGATTACCAGCATTGCCGGATAAAGATAGCCTAGATATGCGGCGATAAGCGAAAAGATACTGCTCAGTCCCATAATTGCCCCACCGTGGATTTTCTCGGCTACAGAATGTTTATAGCAGGAAAAGATAAAAATAATCCAGCATAGTTCAACGAAACTAAGGAACATGATGGTCAGTAATAATACTTTTATCGGAGCCTGCATACTGATCATCAGGTCAATGATTATCAGCATATAAGCAATTAAAGCCAACGGGTTCATTCCATTGAAATTCAGATTTTTGCGGCGCAGTATCCATGCTCCTTCATTACATGCTTCAATCAGGAAGAAACCAGCAAAGGAAAGTACCATAATATCATTGGTACTCGGCAGGAAAAAAGTTGAGGTAATAAAATAAGCTCCTGCCCATGCGCAGAAATATGGTTTTAGAAGTGTTCGAAAAACCGTTTTGAACTTCCAGTGTAATAGAAACGCAGTAAGCACAGCAAGTAGGACAAATACCACCAGGTTGATAAATAACGCATCGTAAAACTCTGGATTTGGCGTAATTACATTAAAAGTCATGGGCACAGTAATGCTTTTCCACTCTTTGAACTTTAAAAAGGTATCATGCAGGATATTGCTAAAACCTTGATCAAGGGTATTACCCAGGAATTCAAAGCGGTAATGGTAATAGTCGCGGTATTGGTTCTGAATAATCTTTTCTTCATTTGTATAGGCGGTTTCCAGCCGTTTCTGAAAATACTGGGCACGAGCGATCAGACAGGCTACCCGGATCAGCCAGGACTGGTACATATTAACTTGAGGCCCCACTTTATAAGAAATCCAGCTCTTTTGCCATTGCAGTTCGGGGCGTGAGATATTCAAAGATTCGACCATTTGCAAACTGCTGCCCAGTTCATCATAGGTAATGCTGAGTTCCATATGGAATCGTTGTAGAGAGGCCAGCACCTGGCTGAAGGAATCTCTTAAATCCGCCAGCTGACGGAAATAAAAGGACGCGAAGTATGGAGCATAATCCGGTTGACTATTGATTAATTGTTGTAGTTCCAGCAGACGATTTTCCGCCCTTGTCTGCTGTTTATTAAAATCATTTTCCAGACGGTTAATATCTTTATCGCCCTCTTTTTTGAGCTTTTTTACATAACCCCCAGCCCAGCGGGTGGAGATGGACTCAAAAAACTTCTTGATAATTTCCTGGCTGTTCTCGTTTTCATCAATTTCCAGTGGTGGTAAATTGTGGCCGGTAAATAAGTCGGTCTTTGTATTGGCATCATTACCGTCGACATAAACCATGCTGCCATGAACCTGGAGGCAGGCTGTTATGGAAAGTAATAACAAAAGTAGTATACGCATTATTTAACAACCTCCGGCTGAATGGTTTCCTTTTGAGCGGATATGTTTTTGATTATTTCCACCTGCTGATTCAGTTTCATATTTGATCTGTTCAGGAATTTTTTATATATCTTTGAAAATTCACCAGAGGCCATCACATTGTTGATTCCCTGATTGATATATTTTTTCAGGAGAACTCTTCCTTTCGGCAAGCCGAATCCGGAATATTCACGGGTAAGAACTTTACCGACATTTTTAAGTTCTCCGGCATATTTATTCATGTAGTAGATATTGACGGGAAGTTCGTTGATGATGGCATTGATTTTGCCGGAAATAAGCGCCAGAAACATTTGATCAAAATCATCAAAAAGAGTAATTTCTTTTATCATGCCTTTTGCTTTTAATTTTGAACAGTAGTCAAATGCCGTGCCGATGAAACAGCCGATGTTTTTTCCTTTTAAATCGTAAATGGATCTGATATTACTCTCAGAGGTCACCATCAGCTGATGGGCGATTAAGTTGAACGGCCAGCTGAAATCGATATATTGTTCACGAGCGGGAGTGATAGTCATACCGGTCAATAAGTCAACTTGGTGCTTTTTCAGTAAGTTGATAATACTGTTAAACGGGATTTGCTGAAAAGTAAGTTTCAAATGCTGATCTTTAGCAATCGCCTTGAGTAGCTCGATATCAAAACCGGTCAGTTCTCCATCTTTGGAGGCCTTATAACAGTAGGGTGGAAAAGTATAGTAGCCCACAATCAATTCGCGTTTTTGAAGTTCTTTCTGTTGATGTGCTGAGTTATCCTCTGAAAAGCCTTTAATATATTTGTTGTAAATTCGTCCGTATTCACCGGACGCCATAATTTTCTGCATTGCGTAGTTTAATTTCTTTCGTAAGCTGTTGTTGCCTTTGGCTACGGCAATTCCGAAAAACTCCTGAGTCAACAAATCCCCGACACACACCAGCCGGCCGTGAGTTTTCTCCTGATAGTATAAATTAACGGGATGGTCGAGAATAATCGCGTCAATTGTCCCTTTTAGAAGACACTCGTATGGCTCATTGTATGATTTGAAATATTTGATCTCGGCAATTCCCACCTTTGGCACAAGGCGGCGGCAGTAAATTCCAGAGGAGCCTGTGTAAGAGGTGGTGCCCACAATTTTGCCTTTTAGGTCGTCAATGCTGTGAATGCTGTCGTCGTCAGCTCGTTTCATCAACTGGAGGCCGATTTTATTGTAGGGCCAGCTGAAATCGATGATTTTTTCGCGTGTGGTGTGGATCGTTATACCGGGGGAACAATCGATTTTTCCTTTATTCAACAAGTCAAATGCGTTATCGAATTGAATTTCCTGATAGCTGACCTGCATATTCAGCTTTTGGGCCAGGGCATTTAACATTTCAATATCAAATCCTGAATATCCAGTATTTGTATTCGCGCGGAAGCTGTAAGGTGGAAAGGAAAAGATACCGACAGTGAGTTTTTGCTTTGTCTGGGAGTTTTTCGGAAATAACGCAAAAAAGAGGATGGCTGCAAGAACTGCAACCCCGAATGAAATGGCAAAAATTATTTTCTTTTTCAAATTTTCCGCTCCCGCTCAATTGTTAATATGTTTCAACATAGCGATACATGTAATAAAGTCAAGCTCAAAAACATAATGCTAATCTGCAAATAATATTCCATTCTGCCGAACCGCTAACGAAATATTCTTTCTTTTAGGTACATTTTATTGAGTTTTCGCGTGAGATATTGTCTGCCGTCGCGAATTATTCCATAGAGAGACAAAGACCGGAGGTGTATGATGAATACAAAATGGAATAAACTGACACGGCATTATCATTGGAACTGTTATCGCAGCAGCGTTTGTGAAGAAAATAACGCTGAAAAACCTTGCAATTCGATTTATTTTCGCTTATACTTACACATGGCATATATACATGCCGTTAGATGGACATTAAAAAAATCATGGAGCGGGACAGCCGTCTGACGCAGATAAATATTTCTCGTTAAGAGAGTATTGCTGCAGGCAGTTCAGATGGAATATAATGCTTCGCAATAAAATTATTGAGGATCGTTATGTTTTTTTCTTACGGAAGAAAACTATTTACGGTATTACTGTGTTTGGGGATTTCGTTCGTCGCCATGTCGGCGGACAAAGAGGTGATGGCAGTTCATGACTTCAAAGTATCGAACAGCCTGAAAAAACTGGATGTCGGCGGATGGTGGATGTCCGAGAAGATGGAAAACGAACTTGCCCAGACTGGAAAATTCCGTATTGTTACCCGCGCGAGAATTGCCAGGGTACTAAAAGAACGGAACATCAGTTCCGGTCCGACGCTTAAACCCAAAAAGCTTGGACAGATTGTTGGGGCGCAATACATCGTCACTGGTCAGGCCGATTACTCCGGCGGTAAACTGATCGTGGTCGCCAACATTATTGACACTACGAAGAAAGCGGGGGAAATTATGGAGAGTTATGATTCTTCCGCGTTTGCTTCCGATGAGAATGTAAAAGCCAAAATTACCGAGTTGCTTGATTTTATCGCGAAACGTATGGCAATGAGCCCTGGTGAGTTTCTCGATTTGGGAATATCTTTTTTGAAGCGGGGAGATTTCGACCAGGCGGCGGAAGTGTTTCGTGATCTTGGTCGTGAAGTAAAAATTCCGGAAATTTCAGCGCTGGTTCAGCAGGTCAGAAGTAAAGGACTGGAGTCCAAAGCGATGGCGGTTGATTTGTCGGGCATGACTGCCGGACAGGCTCTGGACAGAGGATTGGAATTGCTGAAGAAGGTCGATAAAGAACAGGCATCACTTATCTTTTATAGATTACAGAAGGCCAAGATGTCATATCGCCTGGCGGACCTGGCGCGAATTGCTCTTGACGGAAAGCGTAGAAAAGAAAAGATACTTGAAGGGATTATTGCTGAAGCAAGGGGGAAATACCAGAATGCCGTTGTTGCCTCCAACGAAAGGGACAAACAGAAAGACCCTACCAGTTTATGCGATGAGGCGGTAACAAAGTTACAGGCGTTTTTAAGTAATCCCAAGGTGCCGTTGTCGAAAAAAGAGCAGGCGCAGATAGCCGCACTGATCAATGAGATTGAAACATTCCGTAAGAAACTGTTTGCCGGTCCGTCTTCAGGACGGGGGTGGAGAGTGCCTGGGGTTAAAATTGAAATGGTACCGGTAGCAGCCGGAACATTTTCTGTGAGCCGTGTAAACGGGGATGATGCCAGTACGGTTCGCGTGAAAATTACTCGTAATTTCTGGATCGGCAAGTACGAAATCAGTGCCGGGCAGTATATGTACTACCTGAAAAGTCAGTCCGGATTGAACCGGAATGAACGCTTTGCGATTGATAAGGAAATACTGTTTCGTAAAGACGGTTGTCCGTTGAAAAGAAATTATTCCATAAAGCGGGGATATAAAAAAGATCATCCGATGGCCTATGTTTCGTGGCGCGGGGCCCGTAACTTTTGCAAGTGGCTGACTGATATCGAACGGAAAGCCGGAAGATTACCGGAAGGTTATGAATATCGTTTGCCAACCGAGGCCGAATGGGAATATAGCAGTCTTGCCGGAAGTACAAAGGTATTTTGTTTTGGTGACGATGCGGGAAAGCTCGGGGAATATGCCAGTTACCGTTCAAATAGTAATGGCAAGCCGGAAAGATGTGGTTCAAAGAAGCCGAATGCCTGGGGGATTTACGATATGCACGGAAATGTCTGGGAATGGTGCAACGACTGGTATGGAGAAACTTCTCTGGCATCGAATACGGAAGATCCGGTCGGGCCGGAGGATTCCAATGATAATACTAAAGTGCTGAAAGGCGGTTCATATCGCAGTTCTACCGGTGATTTGATGAGTTCCGCGAGGTATTCGTTCAACTATAAATCGTCTAAAAACAATATGGGGTTCAGGGTAGTATGCGGTCCTGAATTATAATGTCTCATATTATGCATATAAAAATAGATTAGTGTGATGATGTCAAAAAATGATTCGAGGCTGTCAACAGCCTTTTTTTCTTTGTTGTTTACTTATATACTGGCCTTTTTGTTTGAAAGCCAGGTTTTTTACTCTCTTGCGGATTATTATGATATACCGGAAAACACCAATTATATGCTTTCCGCAATATTAGCTCACCTTGCCGGGTTAGCCTTGTGTGGTTTTTTGCCCGGTTCTTTTCTCTCGGCAAGAAAAGTGATCCTTATCGCTACATCTGTATGTACGATTGGTACGATTCCCTTCTTTTTTTATTCTCCGATATGGTTGCTTGGGGTATCGTTGGTTATTGGTTCCTTTGTGTCCGGCTGCGCGGTTGCCGCCTGGGGATATTACCTGAAGACTTGTCATGCAAAGGGTAAGAGGCTGAAGGCCTGTGCTGACGTGCTTATTTATTCCAATATACTCATGACTATTTTTTTTACGACATCATTTTATATTTCTCCGCATATCGCTCTTTATCTGTGCCTGGTCACGATTATCTCTGCGGGGGTATGTGCGTATTTTCTGCCCGAGCCGACACAAGACGAGAACGTGGTACCTGTTCAGGAAACAAAGATTTTGGTAAAAGCTCCGCTTACGGTTCTTATGGTATTTGTTATTATTCTGACCATCAACTCCGGTTTGATGTATCAGGTATTCAATCCGGCATTCAGTACGTTTGACTATCTGGACTGCTGGTATTGGGCGCTGCCGTATATTGTTGCGCTGCTTATCATGCGGAATATTCCACAGAAGGTCAAACGTGCCTATGTTCTCTACGTGGGAATGGGGATGATCATACTTGCATTTATGATGTTTATGTTTATGTCTTTGTCTATGACTGAATATTTTCTGGTGGATACTTTCATGCTGGGGGCCTGTGGGATTTTCGATCTGTTCTGGTGGAGTATCCTGGCGGAAATACTTGAATACAGTAAAAGGCCGACGCGGATTTTCGGTTTTGGGCTTGCTGCCAATGTACTCGGGGTTTTACTGGGAGATCTCCTGGGAACGGGAATGAAAGAGATGAAGTTGCCGGATGAACGGATTGCAGTGGTTGCGTTGTCGGTTGTTTGTATTACAATGGCCATTTTGCCGTATTTGAATATGCTGTTGGTCAGGTTACTCAAGGAACATGATTACCTGATTGACTTATGGCAGCCACCGGAACAGGAGGAAAATCCCGGTGAAGTTCCAGTGATGGTTACAAGTAATGTACCGTTGACGGCAAGAGAAGAAGAAGTCCTTTCTCTGATCTTAAAAGCGAAATCAAATAAATCAATTGGAGGAAAGCTTTTTATTAGTGAAAGTACCGTGAAGACCCATGTGAAAAATATCTTTACAAAATATGATGTGTCAAGCCGGGCGGAGTTGATGAGGAAACTACTGAATAATAATGCTGAAAAAAGTGTTTAAAACAGAAATAGACTCAGAAAACACTTTTCTCTACAAAACCGTCCGAGTAATACCTTTTTACTACAATTTTCAGCTTAAAATCATACTTTAGTACTATTGTATAAGGTCACGTCATACTGTAATATTTTCAATATGATCTCCTTCCTGCCTGATGGAGTCAGTGGGGTGATAGAGGCAGGGCAGGAAGGTTTTCTTTTAATGTAGATAAATCGTTTTGATATGATCTGAGAGGTATACAATTTGGGGATAAATTTATAAAGTTCTTTTGTTACAGAAACATGTATTCGCATGAATAACAATAATCTTTATTATTTTCTGTCACATTCATGTTTTAAACACTTGATTCAGTTGATTTTAACAAGTTCAGTTATTACAATATATTAAGCAATGGACACCCGGCAGTTGTTCTGATGTCGGAGGAGAAAAAAATGAAAAAGATAATCACGGTCTTAACAGGACTGATCCTGTCCTGTTCCGTGCTTGCATTACCGCGGAGTGATAATCCGGGGACGGAGGTGAAGGACTCGAAGATTCAGAATGTGAATCAGAATGTCCGGATAGATGCCAGAAACCGTTCTTCGGTGAATACCGGTATTCAGGCGCGTGGGGCAAAAATCAGTAATTCATCTATCAGTAATAAATTTACCGGCAACGTTAGTGCCGTCAATTCCACGGTATCTACCGGGGTCAAGGCTGATAGCGCCATCATCAAAAATTCCGAAATTTCTACCGAATCAGATGCAAATATTTCCGCCAGGAACTCTACCGTTAAAACCGGCGTAGATATCAGCGGAGCAAGCCATGCCGAAATTAAAACTAAATACAAAGGCAATATCAATGCTTCCGGCGCGGTTGTTAAAGCCGGTTCCGTTGAAGGTGATATCAGACATAAGAAAATTACTACTGATGTTCAGGAAGATATCAATGCCCGGGGGCGCGGAATGCAAATTGGTACAGTCAAGTCCGGCGGCGGCAAGCCTTCCAGTTACAAGGTAAAGAGTGGGTTTGACTACAGTAAACAACGCGGAAACGCGGGCGGCGCCAGGATTGGTAATGTAAATGTTCAGGGAGCGACTACACGGGAAGTGAAAACTTCTGTAGGAACCGGTAACCTGATTGAGGGGCTTAAAACCCGGCACATGGCAAATGTCTATAAGAAAACCGGTGGAGTCGATCCGTCCGGAACAAAACATGTTTATGTAAATAAGAAGCAGAAAGAAAGAGCGAAGAAAACGGGTGGTTCTATGGGAAATACCACAACCAGGACGGGGATTCGAAAGGTCAATACTTATGTTGAATAAGTAATTTTATTATTGTATTGCGGGGAAAAATGGAGACAGGATTACAAAGATTCGTCGGGCAAACGACGAAAATAATTGCTGCTGCGGGGATTGGACTGATGCTCAATTCATGCGGCTGGTTTACGGGGGAAATTGACGATCAGGAAGTCAAGGATCTTCATGCCGGTATGAGAGCGCAGAAACGTACTACTGTATTTGACGGCGCGTTGAGAAATTTCGGTCATTTGCTGCGGGCATATGATGTTCCGCATACCGCTATTCAAAGTAAGAACGTCGGGAATATGACCGGAGAGAAGAACTTGCCGTCCGATCTCTATACGATGATCGCTTCTTCTCTGAATAAGATCGGACATCAGGTGACCTTCATTCCTTACGATGTTCAGTATGTTGTGGCTGAATCCACAACCGGTGGAAAGATTACCAGAGTATATCCCAAGATTGTGATTTCAGGTGGACTGACTGGTTTTGACAAGGAAATGTTTGAGAAACAGCGTGAAGCGGAAGCATCCGGCGGTTGGGCCGGAGCTCAGGGAGGCGGTCATTTGAAGGCTTCCGGAACCTATTCACGGCTTACTCTCGATCTGAATATGTTGAATTATCGGACCCAGACATATTTCCCTGGTGTAATTGTATCCAATTCCATTGCCTTGACGAAATCTTCCCTGGGATGGGGAATATATGGGTATTATATGGGGAACGGTGCCGCATTTGATTATGATCTCAAGGAAAAACAAGGGGTCCATGCGGCATTGCGGACCCTGGTTGAATTTAGTCTGATGCAGTTGCTCGGTAAATATTTCGTCATTCCATATTGGCGGATCGTGAAAGGAGCCAATCCTGATCCAGAGTTGATTGCTCATGCGCAGGAATGTTTTCTTGAAAAGTCAGAAAATCAGCAGCAGCTTATGCTGAAAAAAATGTTGTTTCTGCATGGTTATAAGGGAATGGACCTTCACAGTACGGTATTTCGTGGTTCAGAGGACGGAGCTCTTAAGGAAGCCATGCGGCGTTATAAGGTGTCGTCTTCCGTGAAACTTTATATGGCACTGTGGGAGAATGTTTCGATCAGCAAAGCCGAAAAGATCGTAAGAAAATACCGCAGGACAAAGGCGATAGAAGATCGTAAGATTGCAGAACAGGAACAAAAACTTGCCGCGAAACGCGCGGAAGAAGAAAAAGCCAGAAAGATTGCGGCGCGTAAACGGCATGAACAAAATGTAAAAATCTACAATGTATGTATTGATCGGGGAAATAATTTATATAAGGCAAAGAAATATATTCAGGCACAGGCTGAATTTGCGAAAGCCCATCAGTTATTCTCCCAGCAAGCTTATCCAGTTAAGATGCTGAATTATATAAAAGTGATTCAGCAGAGACAAAAACAGGCGGATACTAAGCTCAGGAAATATATTGCCTATGCTGACAGTCTCTATCGCGCGGCGGAAGACGCCAGCTTTAAATACACCAATTACAAGAAAGCCCTGAATGCCTATTCTACAGCCTTAAGTTTTAAGCCGTCAGATACTTATCTTCAGGGCCAGGTAAAAAAAATCAAACAGAAATTAAGCAAATATAATACGGTTTATCAAATGGAAGGTGATGAGAAATGGTAATGAAACGAAATACAGCAGAATTCCTGTCGGTCTGTTGGCGGATGTCAGCCGGGGTCGTTATCGCCGGTTTGCTCAGTTCATGCGCGGTGGTGGACTGGTTTGCGGGAAAGACCAGCGATGATGAAGTAAAAGAGATGGACAAGGAGTTGGCGAAGTCGGTTGAAAAGAAGACAACGGCCTATGATTCCTCTCTGAAGAAATTCGGCAGAATGCTTGACGCATATAACATTTCTCCTGTTCGGGTACAAAGTAAACTGATCAGTAATAAAACGGCGGAAAAAGGGCTGCCGGACGATGTATCCAGAATGTTGATTTCCGCCGTGAACAAGATCGGACGCAAGGTGGTTTATGTGCCGTATGACCCCAGTTATGTGATTAACGAGGCCAATACCGGCGGCGATATCAACCGTGCTCTTCCTCAGATCGTAGTAGCAGGAGGAATCACCGAATTTGATAAGGATATGATAGAAAAGGAACGCGAACTGAAGTCTGAAGTCAGTATCCAGAAAGGTGACTACGGTTCGAATTACAGTCATGACGGTGGGCTCGGGTATAAAGCTGGTTCTGGCGTATCCAGCATTACCCTTGATATTCAGCTTATGAATTACCGGACCCAGACTTATCTGTCCGGGATCCAGGCAATCAACCGGATTAATATCAGAAAGACCAAACTGGGATGGGGGATCGGCTATTTCTTCCAGGGCTCCGGCCTGTCTTTCCAGTATTCCCTGCGTAAGAAGCAGGGGAAATATTACGCGATCAGGTTGCTGGTGGAACTTAGCGTGCTTGAGGTTCTTGGAAAATATTTTGATGTTCCGTACTGGAAATGTGTAGACGGGATGTCTGCCGATACGACTATGATTGCTCGTTTGCGTGATGAATTCGATATGCTGGATGATGCCCGTCAGGTGGCATATTTAAAAGAATATCTGTTTTTCCATGGTGATACCGGCATTGATCGTCAGTCGAACGCACTCACTCCTCAGGTATTGTCAAAAATAGACCAAGCCGTCAGTAAGTATGGCTGTTCCAACCGGACGGACTTGTTTATTAAGCTTTGGGAAACAGTACCGCTGGACCAGGCCCGGGCACGGAATAAGCAATACGAACGGCAGGCGGCAAGAGCAGAGCGTCAGCGGCAGAACGCCAGGCAGCAAAATATCGCGAGATACAATCAGCTTATCGGCCAGGCCGATGCTCTGTATAATAGTGGAAAACTCAGGGAGGCGGCGGATGCGTATCGTCAGGCCGGACAAATCTTTCCTGGTCAAAACGATCCCAAAGCAATGTTAGCCAGAATCAATCAGGAACTTGCTGCAAAAGCTCCTGCACCGGCAGCGGTTCCGGCAGCGACTCCAGCTCCTGCCGCTCCGGAGGTTCCTTCTGTCCCGGCAGTAGCGGATGTTCCCGTAGCGCCGGCAGCGCCAGCGGCTCCAGCGAAGAAAACGGTAAAAAGTAAAAAGGAGAAACCGCTTAATCCGTTCAAATCGGTTGAGTGGTAATAAAATAAAAAAGGCAGAATCCCGGGGAGACCGGGTGGACACAACAAAAGAAGGCAGAAAAAATGAAAGCAACAACAATCATGACAGGCGTGGCTGTACTCATGACTTCGGTGGCAGTGTATGCGTTACCTTCAAGTCACGGCGGCGGCGGATCGACCACAGTAGAGGATTCGAAGATTTCCAATGAGAATACCAATGTAAGGAATGACGCGAGAGAAAATTCTAAAATCAATTCCGGGATACAGGCCAGGGGGTCTGAAATTCGTGATTCCAAAATTACGAACAAAAATACCAATGTGAGAAACAGTGCGGTAAACAACTCCAAAATTAATTCCGGTATCAGGGAGAACCAGGCCAGGATTGAAGGATCAAAACTAAGCAACGAAAATACCAATGTAATAAACACCGCGATCAACAATTCTAAAATTAATTCCGGTATAAGTGCCGATGGTGCCCAGATCAAGGATTCCAAGATCACCAACAAAAATACCAATGTTCGCAATACGGCATATAACAATTCCAAAATCAATTCCGGCGTTAGTGTCGATGGAGCACAAATTAGAGGTTCCAAACTGACGAACGAAAATACCAATGTGACAAATCTTGCAAGGACCAACTCTCGTATCAATTCCGGTATAAGTGCCGATGGCGCAGTAATCAAAGATTCCAAGCTGTCAAATGTGAATACCAATGTACAGAATAGCGCAACGAATAATTCACGAGTTAATTCCGGTATAAGTGCCGATGGTGCATTGATCAAGGGATCCAAGCTGACGAATGAAAACACCAATGTGACAAATACTGCGATGAACAATTCGCGGATTAATTCCGGTATCAGCGCGGATGGAGCGGTAATCAAGGATTCCAAGTTGAGTAACGTGAATAATAATGTTCAGAACAGCGCGTTTAACAATTCTAAAATCAATTCCGGTATAAGTGCCGATGGCGCTAGAATCAGAGGTTCCAAACTGACGAATATCAATGATGATGTTCAGAACACCGCAAGAAACAATTCTAAAATCAATTCTGGTATCAATGCGGACGGAGCAGATATTAAGGACTCCAAGCTGTCCAATATTAATGCCAATGTCCGTAATACAGCGTCAAATAACTCACGAATCAATTCCGGTATCAATGTAAAAGGTGCTTCCGTTAAGGGGTCAAAGATTTCAAATGTAAATACCGATGTTCGTAATAACGCAACAAATAATTCTGAAATCAACAGTGGTGTTGATCTTGGTAACTAAATAGAGACAGCATGAGAATGAGAATTTTCTTCATAATCATGACAACAATGATGTTATCCCCGTGTTTGCGCGGGGATAACTCAAAACTTGTTGCCGAAAAAGTGAAAGAGCTGAAAAAGCTTAATCAACAGGTCCTTAAACAGATTAAGGATGTAAAGAAGTATAACGGCAAAAAAATTTATGTTAAGGTTAAGGTTTTGCCGTCTCCAAATGAAAAAGGCAAAACTGTTCTTAAAGTCGAGAAAATCTCGGTAAATAAAATTGAGAAGAAGCCAGAAGACGTGACCGGAAAATTTATCATATTGACCGGTGTGGTCGAGAACAATAATGATAAGAAAGAGTTCAAGGTTGATCTCAGCCATGTGCTCCCTCGGGAGGACGACAGTGCCTCCGGCAAGAAAAAGGCGGATTCCGGTAAAACGGCGACTGCCGGAAATGAATCAAAAAAAGGTGGTGAGAAAAAATGAAAAAAACAATCTGGTTTATTTCTCTTTTTCTGGCGGTGACAACGATCATTCCTGATGCCGTTGCCGGAAGTGGAAGAAAAAAACTTCAATCAATTAATTGTGCCAGAATTGCCGCGCAGCGCTGTATTGTGGAAACGGTATATGGAGTGAAGCTGAAATTCATCGAGGAAGTGATGAATCTTAATGAAGGCAATTTCCTGGGGACAACCCAGACCAAAACGGGCAAACGATATATCAAAGGTATCGAATTTGAGGAAAAATATGATTCCGACAACGATATAGCCCAGGTTACGGCAACACTGAAACTGAAAAGAATTGCGGATATAATTGACACCGACCGGTTCAAACTTGATAAGTTCCCGGACAAGTCCATCAAACGTGTGGCATTCGCGTCATCCACTCCTTCAAGCGCGAAAAAATTGTGTGCTTTACGGGCGGCTGAAATCGAAGCCTACAAGAATCTTTATAAGAAAATCGGTGGTTTTACTCTGGAAAGTCAGAGTAAGGTGGAAAATTTTGTTCTGAAATCAGATTCGATCAAAGCCAGTGTGGTCGGCGCGATCATGGGAGCGGAATTTGTTGGTTTTGCCTGGGAAGGAAAAGGCAATGATGCTATAGCAGTGGTCAAACTGCGGCTTGATCTAAAAGAACTGTCAGAGATGCTGGGTGAAAAGATTGTTGATTTCGATGAACGTTATGTAGTTGCTGAGGGCAGGGCGGCCCAGTCCGAAAAATAAGAGATCGTTTTATCGACGAATATTGGAGGCTTATTATGCGTGACAGACCTTATCGGTTTCGCGTATTAAACAGTTATTATTCCGGTGCGATATTCCGTGATTACTCTGAAAAAGTAATCACGGGATTACGTGTTTTTATGCTGACGGCGTTTTTTGTGTTTTCCGGAGGAAGCCTGTTGGCGGAATCTTATGCCAGTATCGATAAAAAGATCGTAGAGGCGTACAATTCTGATCCCAAGCGTATGAATGATGTTTATCGTTACTCCATGGAAATCGTTGAAAAGACCCGGCTGGACAGTTCCAGGGAAGCCGATGCCTGGCAGGAAAAAGCCCAGAAGCTGATTACCGTAGCCTGTTGCAGTGAAGTTGATAAATCTCTGAGGCATAAAAAGTATTCAGACGCCTATGTATGGGCTCTTCGCGGTGTGACCAATGGCGAATCTCGAGGAGAAATTGGCAATTTAAGCATCAAGCAGGTTTATGATTTTATGAAAGATGTTGTTGAGGAACTGAAAAACAGGCCGGAAATACAGAATATGGCTTACGGCAGTCTGCAGCTTAAAGTGCGCGACTACCGCTCTGTTCCCAAGACAAACAAGGTCTTTCCAGAAGACAAAAAAGATTTTGCGGGACAGCGCGTTGTCGAGCGTGAGCCGTTTGCTGTAGAACAGGGGCCAGGGCAGGACGCTTCTGGAAATCTCTATGTGATTGTCCGTCTCAATTTCGGCGGCAGGCTCAAGATTCGCTATTATCCCAAACAAGGCTGGATGGGGGTTAACCTGCCAGATTCCGGCAACAAATCATTTTATAGTTCATGGCAGGAGTGCGCCAGAGCGAATGCCGAGGTGAAGGATTTAAAAGATGTTCCGGCTTCGGTTATTAGAAATTCCAGGACAGATACCAAACAGTACTATGTCCCGGCTACTGGTCTTTCAGAAAAGAAAAGCAGCCGACATACTGGAGGTGATCACTAATGAAAACACTTTTACTGTTTATCGTGTGGGTTTTTGTCGGTTGCTGTATGGCTGGAGAGTCAATCTCCAATATTCGCAGGAACGTGGTTAATTCCAGTGACGGCAGTTCTGAAATCAACAGCGGAATAAATTTGAACGGCACCCGAAAAAAAGTTGTCGGCAACGGCAGAATCATATCCAAACAGATTGAAGTCGGAGCGTTTTCCGGGCTTAAGGTTTTCGGTGTATTTGAACTGGAAATCAAATGCGGTTCAAGTAAAACGGCCGTAAGCGTTAAAGCCGACTCAAACCTGATTGACCTGATTGGATTTAAAGTTACAGACGGAACGTTGGATATTGCCTTTCAACGTGCAGTTTCAACCCATAATTCCCCTGTCATAACGATTCATACCGGTCAGCTTTCCGCTCTTGAACTTAGTGGAAGCTGTGATGCGAAGCTGAGCGGAATCAAGTTTGGTAAATTTAAGTTGTGTTTGACTGGAAGCTGTCGGGTTGATTTGTCGGGAAGCGGAGTGAAAGATCTTCGTGTAATTCTGAATGGAGCATGTTCTCTGGATGCTTCAAAACTTGTTTCAAAAAACAATGTTATTGACCTTGGCGGCAGCAGTGAGGCGCTTATTCGGTCAAGTGGATACGTGGAAGTGAAAGCCGACGGGGCAAGCGAATTGAAGTATATCGGTACTCCGATACTGAAACGGCAATTGAGTGGTGCGGCGTCAGTTTTGGCGGTGGAGGATAAATAGTATGATTGGAGGAATATTAAAGTGAGAAGTTTTTTACAGATGATTGTCAGCGGCTTGGCCGCTTTGGGAATGTGTTGCGCCTATGCCGATCAGGTTACGGTGGTCGGGAGTGCGGAAGGGGATCCCGCGACTGCCGGAGAGTTGGCTTTGACACGGGCTTTGCGCGAGGCAGTTCGAAAGGGGGCTGGGGTTGATATTGTCAGCCAGTCGAAAGTTTCCAACCTGGAACTCGAATACGATCAGATTATGACCGCGTCGATTGGATACATCTCGGAGTACAAGGTGGTCAAACATTCTTTTGATGAAAAAGACAAGATCTACTCCGTGACCGTTCAGGCGGAAGTAAAAAAGGGACGTCCGAAAATGAGCGAGGAACTCGAGTTGAAAATGCTGGTAAACCGGATGGGGTCTCCCAGGGTCGTCGTGGACTGTAAAGAAAAAATTAACGGCAGCGGGCTTGATGGTGATTCCGCTGTTTCTGCCGCTCTGCTGGAAGAGATGGCTCAGAAGACTGGATTTGAAATTTTTAAGAAATCTGTGATACGTGCTCGTGACGACCGGGATTCCGCACGTGCCGCTTTGCTGGGGGATGACCTTGAATCCAAAGTGAAAAAGGCTGGTATCCAGAGTACGTCGGATTTCAAGATCATGGCAAAGGTGAAAGGCAGTGTAGGACGCTTGCGTGAACCGTTTCCTGATGTGCAGGTTCGAAATGTCTCTCTGGGTGTTGATTTGCAGGCGGTATGGACCGATACGGGTGAAGTGGTGGCTACGATATCGCTTCCCACGACTTTCCATAAGGGCGAAAGCAAGATGGACCTGCCGTTTGATATGCCGGACCAGTTGGTAAGACACTATCTGCTTACGATGCTTTCCGGGGCCGAACCGGCATTTAAAGACAATAACGCTAATAAACTGTTCCGAAAGATTATTGCGAAATGGATCACCGAACTTGATTTGGGGGCAAAAATCCAGTTGGAATTCAAAAGGATCGATAAAAAGACTCTTGATAAGTTGATTGCGGCATTGAAGGAAAATCCAGATATCTCTTATGTCTGGCGGCGTGAATTCGATCGCAGACTTTATTCCGTTCTGGAAGTAGAAACCCGGTTGAAAGCTGAACAACTTGAAAATATCGTTCAAAAGCAGCTTGCCGGTAAATATGCCGTTGATGTGGCGACAAAACGGCGGTTAAGGTTTTTCCCGTCCGATAGGTAGTCGGATTAAAGATATAAAAACATAATCAATCAGGATACAAATCTATGAAAAAAATGATTATCTCCGCGATATCCGGTCTCGGATTGTTGCTGGCAGCGGGTTGCATGACCGCACCGGGCGGCATTGCTCCGTCGACGGTTCCGATCACAGCTAAAGACAGTTATACGATTGTCAGAAGAAATGTGGAAGCCTCAGATGTTTGTGTGTTCTTCCTTGGTATTCCTCTGGGGCCGCCGCCTAGCCTGTACCAGGCTTTGCAGGAAGCGAAAAAAGACAATAACGCTGACGCTTTGATCAATGTTACTTGTGCGAACCGTTATCGCTATGCGTTATTCCTGTTCTGCTGGCAGGAAATGGCGATCAGCGGTGATGCCATCAAGTTTCAGATTGGCGGTGAGGACGTTGAATAGCAAATATCTAAAACGGAGATTTTATATATGAAAAACCTTATTATAATTCTGGCTGCCGGGATGCTGGCTCTGGTTGCTTCTGGCTGTAACAGTGCGATTGCAGTAGCGCCGTCGACAACCCCGATTACAGCAAAAGATACTTATACGAAACTCGGCTATGCTAATGGCGGCGCCGCTACAGTTTCGATTTTAGGATTGTTTACTTTCGGGTCGCAGGATCCGGCAAGAACAGCTCGTGACAACGCCATTGAAGACAAAGGCGGCAATGCGTTGATCGAGGTTACCGAAGAATATAATGTATTTAACTTTATCGGCATTTTCCAGGTATTCACTACCAATGTAGAGGGAACTGCCATCAAATTTGAACGAAGAGGAGTAGATGTAGAGTAATGAAAAATTTTATTTTCATTTCAGCGATTGCCGTGATAACAGGATTCACTACCGGGTGCGGAACCACATTCATGCCGCCGGCGGAACCCTCGAAATCGGATATGACCGCAACACAGTCAAGGACACTTTCTTCCAGGAAGATCCATGTGCCATGCCGGGTTGAAGTCCATTGTGCAGATAGCCTGGTAGGTTTGAGAGACTCGTTCTTCTTTACTGATTCATACCGTTACCCGCTTCAGGATATTTTGACGAACAGTTTCAGGAGTGCGGCGTTCAAAGTATTCGACACTCCCGGTGGAGAGGTGATCGATGCTTTTACTCTGCATGTGACAGTGCCGGAATCGAATCTGGATATTGCCTGGGGAAAGGCCAATTATCTTATTAATGTGATTGTCAGGTTTAATGAGCCGGGAGAAAAGAAGGTTGTTGCGAAAAGTTTCCAGAAGCATGTTCAGCTTCCGCTGAACGGCAACAACCATGTGCCGGACTCGGTTTATTCTGCTTGTCGTGATGTAGCTTATGAAGCACTCAAGGACATTGTTAGAAGTCCGAAGGTCCAGCGTACGGTTAAGCGTTTTGAGGATCGATAAATCATAATAATGGAGGTTACCGGTGAAGACTAAATACACTGTAGCTGTTGTAATCGCGACTGGACTGGCGTTGTTTTCTGTCGTTCAGTTGACCCGGGCAAGCAATGTTGCTCCAAATGTCACCCCATCTATTACAACATCGCGTTACCAGATGTTTGGTGGAACATTTACTGTTGGTTCTGAATATCGTAACGGGGCCCCGGTTGTGGTAAACGGAGTATTCAAATTGGATACTTATACCGGACAAGTTTGGATTCTAAAGGTAAATACGCAGAAAGACGGTACCCGTGTTGAAAAATGGAAACCGGTAGACAATAAAAAGAAATTATCAGGGGTGAACCGTTCTGCTTCTGCCGCTATTTCCGGAAAAATAGACTGATTATAAAATCTCATATTCCTTTCTGGTGACCCGTAAGATTTTCCCGTCTTACGGGTCTTTTTTTCTAAGATATATTATTTTTGCAATTCTCTTATGGGGTTGACTGGAACCGGGTTTAAATGTATGTTTATTTATGGCAATCAGATTGACAAGGTTGTTTTCAATGTTATATTTGTCATCCGTTACATAAGCGTTGGATTGTCATGAAGTTTATAATTTTGAGGCTATTGATTTTTAGATGAAGCATTCGAAAATTAAGCTCAGCAGACTTGAGATTTTGCTTACTATTTCGGTTTTACTTATTATTGGTATACCGTTGTATGTAAAAATTCATGAGGCTATGCTGGAGACCCGGGTGGTTCCTGATGGAGAGACTACTACAGTAATTCATGTGACCAATGCTAGTTCAGGAAAACTCAAATTGAATGATTATAATGTGTTTTCCGGCAAAATTAAACAGATTACTCCCGCTGACCAGAATCTTGGCAGCAAATCCCATGTACAGTTAAATATTCAATCGGTTGATATTATCGAAGTTCCTGAGACACTGATTGAATTTAAATATCACGCGGAACCATTTTACAGCTTTAACAAAAATATTCTGCTGATTACAGGTTCACGTTCAGAGCCGGATAATGAATGATATTGAAATCATGTCTCCCGCCGGTTCCTTCGAATCCCTCTCTGCCGCAATCAAAGCCGGGGCTGATTCTGTCTATTTTGGCGCTGGAAAACTTAATATGCGTTCAAGATCTTCGGTAAATTTCACGACCGGTGATTTAATGGAAATTTCTCGTATCTGCCGAGAGGCCGGAGTTAGAAGTTATCTGGCGTTAAATACTGTCATGTATGACTCAGAACTGGAAGAGATGCGGAAAGTTATTGATACTGCAGCGGAAGCTGGGATCAATGCCGTGATTGCCGCTGATATCGCGGTAATGTCCTATGCCCGTTCCGTTGGTCTTTCCGTACATATTTCAGTTCAGGCCAATGTTTCAAATATTGAATCCGTACGTTTTTTCGCTCAATTCGCTGATGTCATGGTATTGGCGCGTGAGCTGACACTTCCCCAGATATCCGCTATTATCGAAACCATTGACAGAGAAGACATCACCGGTCCCGCCGGTAAAAAAATCCGTATAGAAATTTTTGCCCATGGAGCTTTGTGTGTTTCTGTTTCCGGTAAGTGCTATATGAGCCTGGGGATGTATAATTCTTCTGCAAACCGGGGCGCGTGCTTTCAGAATTGCCGCCGTGCCTATCGCGTGATCGACGAAGAGACTGGTGATGAACTGGTGATCGATAATAAATATGTAATGTCTCCCAAAGATATTTGTACAGTGAATGTGCTTGATCGCTTGATCGAGGCTGGAGTTAAAATATTCAAGCTTGAAGGACGGGGGCGGTCTCCCGATTATGTTCACACCGTGACAAAAGTTTACCGTGAGGCGGCGGATGCCTGTCTTGACGGATCATTTTCAGATGAAAAGATTAATCACTGGGTGGAAGAGCTCTCCACTGTGTTTAATCGAGGTTTCTGGCTCGGAGGCTACTATCTGGGCGAGAAGCTTGGAGAATGGACCGGATTCGGAGGCAATCGCGCCACTAAATCCAAACATCACATTGCAAAAATCACCCGATATTTTCCGAGGATTGGTGTTGCTGAAATATACCTGGAAGCCGGAGATTTGAATGTCGGCAATGAATTATTCATTACCGGTAATACTACTGGGGCTGTGCGGTTTGAAGTTAGTGAAATCAGACTCGAAGGCAAGCCCGTTGAATCGGCTGAGAAAGGCAGCACGATATCTGTTCCAGTTCCGGAAAAAGTACGGGAAAACGATAAAGTTTATCTGGTTTCCAGCCATCCATTCGGCGAATTGACCCGTCCGGTGAACTGTAGCGACTGAGTGTTGTTGCAGGTTCTCATGCTATATTTTCTCCATTTTCTTTCCGGTATTGTCCGGCGGTTCGCCCGGTATGCTTTTTGAAGAATCTACTGAAATAATATTCACTGGTGAAATTGAGTTTTTCTGCAACCGACCGCGATGTTGCTCCTGGGGCGAGCAGCAGTGATTCCGCCCGACGGATCAGCATTTGGGCTTGGTAATGCTTCAACGTGATATCACAATCTTTGGAAAATTCCCGCGACAGTTTGTCGCGCGGCATTTTTATTACTTCCGACAAATCGTCGATAGAGGTTGTTGCATCGGCATCTGTGGCAATATACTCAAAGAGCCGTCCGTATTTTCCGGTGATAAAATCCAATTGTATCGTTTTCCCGGAAGCTCTATCCATAAATTCTGACGCCAGCATGGTAACTAGTCCGTTGAGGCGGTATTGTAGGGCCAGACTGTATTCTTCATGGAGAATCCCGGACAGTTCAGGGATATATAAACCGTTATCTTTTATACTCGAACTCCGGTTTTCCAGTGAGAAAAATTCGAAATTGCCAAACAGTTCCAGATAAAAGTGGAACGACAGAAATCGCATATCAGAACAGAAGTTGAATTCAAGATCAGTGCTGCAGGGCATAAAATAAATATTTCCGGCGTGCATTGGCAAATGTTGTCCGGTAGTATGATTATGGATATAGCTTTGAGAATTCTTATCGGCTTTGATCACCAGAAAAATACGATTAAACGCATGTCGGTTGCGTCCATGATAAACAAAACTCGTCTCCAAGGCTTCAACAATTTTCAGCGATAGATGACGACTCAGTTTTTCCAGGTCATATCGTTCGAGGTGATCCATAAAAGTACAAACTTTATTCGTAAAATTACATTGTGTTTTATTACTTAATAAGATATAATCTTTATCATAATAATGCAAACTCAATGAAGGAGAAAATACAATGTTATACAAGGGAATTAAGACCCGGGAAATTTCGTTCCCTCTGGGAGGTATCGGATCAGGAAGTATCGGACTTGCCGGAAACGGCAGGCTTATCGACTGGGAAATATTCAACCGCCCGGCCAAAAATACGGCAAACTACATGAGCCATTTTGCTGTAAAAGCTGAAATTGATGGGAAAGTTGTTGATGCACGGATTCTTCAGGGAGATCTTCAGCCACCATATACTGGAGAGGCTGGAGGAACGAACTTCAATGGATTCGGCTGGGGCCCTAATCGCAGTAATCTGTGCGGACTTCCTCATTTCCGTAATCTTGAATTCAAGGGAGAGTTTCCGGTAGCAGAGATTAGCTTTACGGATGAGTTATTTCCCGGTACGGCTAAGCTGGGTGTCTGGAGTCCGTTTGTTCCTGGTAATGAGGACGATTCATCGGCTCCGGCAGCTTGTTTTGAAGTTGAACTGGAAAATACTACTGATAAAACTATTGATTATACTGTTGTAGGTGTGATTGCCAATCCGGGAAACCAGCCGACTGCACACAATAAGTTTACAGATGATTCCGGTTCCGCCAGACTATTCTTTTCTAACGGTTGTGAACACGATGCATTTGACTACTGCGATTTTACCTTGAGTACACCCGCCGGGCAAGACCTCAGTTATCAGGAATACTGGTATCGCGGCGGATGGTGCGATGATTTGGAAGTATACTGGGACGATCTGAACAAACCGGGTAAATTCACCAACCGTTCTTATGAAGACAGGTCGGAAGGTATGAAGCAGGACTCCGGGCTTCTTGCCATTCATTTTTCGCTTGCCCCGAAAGAGAAGCAGAAAGCCGTATTTGTGCTGACCTGGAACGTTCCGAACCGGCATAATGACTGGAAAGAGGATATTGAGGAATTGGCGAAAAAGAATGGGCTTGAAAATCGCTGGAAAAACTGGTACGCTACTCGCTGGAACGATTCTTCTGATACCGCAAGTTATCTGATCGATAACTATTCACGTTTGCGTGGAGATACTTTTAAGTTTCACGATGCCCTGTTTGCATCCTCTCTACCAGAAGTCGTGCTTGATGCGATCTCTGCAAACCTGGCGGTATTGCGGAGCCCTACCTGCCTGCGCGTCGAAGACGGAACCTTTTATGGTTGGGAAGGTTCCGGGATTGACAAGGGATCATGCGAAGGGTCGTGTACTCATGTCTGGAACTATGCCCAGGCGCTACCGTTTTTGTTTCCGGCGCTGGAAAGGTCCATGCGTGAGGCCAACTACAAGTACAACATAGATGAAAATGGAGGCAGCCATTTCCGAATTAATCTTCCACTGGGAATTAAAACTCAAGTCCATTTTTGGCGTCCATGTGTCGACGGCTTATGCGGTGATGTGATGAAGACCTATCGCGACTGGAAGATTAGCGGAGATACCGATTGGCTGAAACAGCTTTGGTCGTCATTGAAAAAAACGATCGAATATATCTGGAGTGAACAAAACTATGATCACTGGGATCCGGGCAAAACCGGCGTGATTACCGGTCGGCAGCACCATACGCTCGATATGGAAATGTTCGGACCCAGCGGCTGGCTGAATGGACATTATCTGGGGGCGCTGAAAGCTGTCGCCGAGATGGCGGCAGCCATGGGAGAATCGGAATTTGCCGAAGAGTGCCGGATGACTTACGCGAAAGGCAGGGAATGGACGGATAATAATCTGTTCAATGGCGAGTACTATTATCAGAAAGTTGATTTGAAAGATAAAGCTCAGCTGAATAAATTTGTCAGGGAAAATGATGATCCTGCGGAGAGATATTGGTCGGAGGAACACGGCGAATTAAAATACCAGATTGGAGAAGGCTGTAATATTGACATGCATTTGCCACAGTGGTACGCATCGCTTTACGGCATTGGTGAGATTATGGATTCGGAAAAGATTGATAAGACACTTGAGTCAATTTATCATAATAATTTTCGGTCGATGCGTGATGTTGCAAATACCTGGAGGAATTATGCACTTAACGATGAATCCGGTGTAATGATCTGTACTTGGCCGGAAGGAACAATAAAGCCAGTGATTCCGGTACCCTATGCTAGTGAAATGATGCATGGATTCGAGTGGGCGTTTGCCTGTCATCTGCTTATGAAAGGTAAATATTCCGAGGGCATGTCGGTAGTAAAAGGCATTCGTGACCGCTACGATGGAGAGAAGCGCAATCCGTGGAATGAAATCGAATGCGGCAGTAATTATGCTCGCAGCATGGCATCGTATGCATTGCTTAACGCTTTCAGCGGTTTTGAATTTGACCTGACCAGAGGTATGATCGGTTTTACTCCTCAATATACTGACGACAAGCCGTTCAAATGTTTCTGGAGTCTGGGTTCTGCCTGGGGCGAATATTCCTCTGAAAACGGCAGACAGGAAATTACTTTATGTCATGGATACATTGAGCTGAAAGAACTCAGACTTTCCGGAACAATGAATTCAATTTCAACTGGTTTCGGGGCTTTGGAATTTACCCGGTTCGAAAATGGATGTTTCTTCTCCAGTCCGCTGAAAATGTCAGTTGACGGCCATAATATGTTGGCTATTGAATAAATTTTTTTATTTATCTGTAATGCAAAGCGTAAAGCATGAAGCATTATAAATAAAATCCGTTGGATGGCGTGAATTGAAAAAATAATGCTATTTTTTGAAATTATTATCAAGGTTATTGGTTTTCCAAGTGGTATAATTACCAACTATTGACTATAATAAAAATGTTATGTCGGGTTAAATTTATACACGGAGAAAAAGTAATGGATAATAGTTTGTTGCAGGAGTTTATTCAGCCGGGAAGTAAATACCGTGGTGCGCCGTTCTGGGCGTGGAACGGAAAACTGGAACCGGAGGAGTTACGTCGCCAGGTTCGTATGATGCACGAAATGGGATTGGGTGGTTTTTTCATGCATTCCCGCGTGGGAATGGGCACCAACTATCTTTCAGAAGAATGGTTTGACTGCATTAAAGCTTGCGTTGACGAAGCTGAAAAACTTGACATGCAGGCTTGGCTTTATGATGAGGACCGTTGGCCGTCAGGCGCCGGCGGCGGACTGGTTACGAAAAATCCGGAATACCGGATGAAAAATATGTTTGTCCGGGCAATTACCGACCTATCTCAGATCGAAGAACAGGAAAATACCCTTGCCTGGTTTATCGGTAAAATCGACGGTACTGCCATGAGTAATCCGCAGCGTCTTGAAACTGCTCCAGCTGAAATTCCCGCTGGAATGACCTTACTTCATTTCTATATGAAAGCTCAGGAATGCTCTTCGTGGTATAACGATCAAACCTATTTGGATACAATGAATCATGATGCCGTTAAGGAGTTTATCCGGGTTACTCATGAAGCTTACAAGCGTGAGATTGGAGAGGAGTTCGGCAAACGCGTTCCCGGTATCTTTACTGATGAACCGAATTACGGAGGAGTAGGACTGATTGTTGATGATCATACGGCAAGCATTGCCTGGACAACTTCCATACCACAAGTTTTCAGAAAACGATATGGCTATGATATCCTCAATCATTTGCCAGAACTTTTTTATGATGTTGAAGGAGTAGAGTTTTCTACCGCAAGGCTTAATCTTATTGATTGTAAAACATTTTTGTTCGTTGATGCGTTTTCCCGCCAGATTGGCGAGTGGTGCAAAGAAAATAACATGATGTTTACCGGTCATGTACTGGAAGAGCCGACCCTCTCCAGCCAGACAAATGTTGTTGGCGCCGCCATGCGTTTTTATGAGTATATGCAGGCTCCTGGGATTGATATTCTGACAGAGCACTGGCGTGAATATAATACCGCGAAACAGCTTGCGTCCGCAGCGCGTCAGTTTGACCGTAAATGGCGGCTTTCAGAAACCTACGGCTGCACCGGATGGGACTTTCCATTCTCAGGACACAAAGCGGTAAGTGACTGGCAGGCTGCCCTTGGCGTAACTCTCCGTTGTCAGCATCTTGCCTATTACACTATGGAAGGCGAAGCCAAACGCGATTATCCGGCAAGTATTTTCTACCAGTCCACCTGGTGGCGTGAGTACAAGAAAGTGGAAGACTACTATGGCCGTATTAACCTTGCAATGACCCAGGGACAGGAAGTTCGCGATGTACTGGTTGTTCATCCGATTGAATCCATGTGGAGCCAGATCAAAATAGGCTGGCGTGAAGATGAGACAGTAAAGACGCTTGACCGTGATTTTGTTGCATTGCGTGATTCTCTGCTGAACGCCAATATCGACTTCGATTATGGTGATGAAGAGATTATGAGTCGTCATGCCGCTATTACGACTGGTCCGGACGGAAAACCGCTCTTCAAAATTGCCAATGCAGAATACAAGATCATTGTTGTGCCGGAAATGCTTACGATTCATTCCTCAACGATTGAACTGTTGAAGAAATTCAAAGCAATCGGCGGCAGAGTGATCATGAAAGGTTCTCCCGCTGCTTATGTTGACGGTAAAAAATCCAATGCAATGATTGATTTTGCCGAAAGTCTCGAACTGATTTCTGAGTTTGACATGCTTCCTGAAGCAATCGGAGATTGCTGCCGAAGGTTGTCGATTACAGATGAAACCGGCGTTGAAATTTTCAATATGCTTTCTCAGCTCCGTGAAGAAACTGACAGCGCGTATTTGTTTGTCTGCAATACCGGTCATGAGGAAGTTCAGCCGTCCGAACAGTGGATGGAATCAATGTCCAAGGACCGTAAAAAGGCCTATCCGGTTGCAAATGTTGTTTTGAAAACCGCAAAAACAGGTGGAGTATTTGAGATTGATCTTGAATCCGGTGAAGTATTGACGGTTGATGCCGAAGCGATTGACGGCGGCTGGAAATTTACCACTGAATTTGTTGCTCTTGGCAGTCGGTTATTTGTTGTTTCCGATAAAATTTCATCAGCCGGTCTGCGATCCGCAGCAAAATTATCAATGGTTTCAGAAAACAGGGTAATGACGGATGAATTCGATATTATTTTGTCGGAATCCAATGTGCTCCCACTCGATCGTGCAAAAATGAGCATAAATGACGGACAAATGACGGATGAAAATTACATCCTGCTCCTTGACCGCGAACTGCGTGATTCGATGGGGCTTCAGCATCGCGGTGGACAGATGGTTCAGCCCTGGCTTAGAAATCTGTCGTTATCGAATAAGACTACGAAAGTCACGCTGGAATATGAATTCTACTGTGATGTGATCCCATCGGGAGAGTTGTATCTGGGGATTGAGCAGCCGCAAACTTTCAAAGCCGTACTGAATGGAACCGAAATCAGTACAGATATTGATTGCGGCTGGTGGTGTGATCTGTCATTGAAGAAGATCGCGGTTGATCCAATGGCTCTGAAAGCTGGACGCAATGTGCTGATTCTTGAATGTCCGGAATATTGTGAAGGACATCCAGGGCTTGAATCAATCTTCCTGCTGGGGAATTTCGGAGTTCAGGTTGACGGTCTGAAATTGACGTTGACTGAGCCGGTGAAGTCACTGACTACCGGAGACTGGGTAGAACAGGGCATGCCGTTCTATTCAGGAACGACCGGTTATGAATTCAAGGCCGAAGTCAACGCGGGAGATAACGAACGAGTATTCATTCATCTGCCGGAATACTGCGGTTCATGCGCGAAAATATTCGTGAATGGAACGGAAGCCGGAGTGATTGGCTGGGCCCCTAATGAATTGGATGTTACGGATTTTGTAAATAACGGCAGTAATGATTTTGTTGTGGAAATATTCTCCAGCCGGAGAAATTCGCACGGTCCGATGTACGGCAGCGAAAAATGGCCGCACTGGACTGGTTCCGCTCAGCTCTATGAGTACACAGGAAAATACAACCTGGTTCCATGCGGATTGATCAAAAAACCGATGATCTGCATTAAAAAGTAAGTAAATCAGTATATAAATATAAAACTGCCCGTGCCGAATTATTTCGGTTCGGGCAGTTTTTTTTATTCTGCGTGGGTGATTTTGATAACTACCGGGTTGTGCCAGCGCATGTTGCCGTAGGGGCGGTAGCAGCGTACGGCACTGATAAATAATCCTTCCCGGTTCTGTTTCCATTTGGTAGAAATATCGGTTTCTCCATGGGAATGTTCCATGATCATTCCGTTTTGTCCGACCAGCTCAATTCGGGTTTTATCTGTAGCGCGTACTCCTTTCAGCAGAAATTCGCGCCGTTCTCCTCGTTTCCAGACTTTTTCGTCAAGAATATAGGCATAAACGGTGTTGGAATCCTTTTCTCCGGCATACCAGATGTCCCCGTCATTCAGCGTTCGCCATGGACGGACGGTGTAAACCGCGGAATTATTCCAGAACATCCATAGTCCGAGTTCCCGTAATACACTATCCTGATCGGTAGGAATTTGTCCGTATGGATCTGGAGTTATATTCAGCAGCAGGTTACCGCCTTTTGCACGGGTTTCAATCAACAGCCGGATCAGTTCGGAACCGGTTTTATTTTCAACATTGGTGGCTTTCCAGTTCCACTGGTCTCCGATCGTATGGCACGTTTCCCAGGCTCCGCTTATGGGGGTATCCGGCAGGTGCTGTTCCGGGGTTTCCATTTCTCCACGTGTGACTACCACATTGGAGTTGAGTTGCCAGGCCAACTCTTTGAGACCTTCGGGCGGTCCGTCAAAGAACAGTAGATCAATATCTCCGTAATTCGACATGAGTTCTGTAAGCTGTTGTTTATTATATTTCATCAGTCCCGGATTTGAGACAGGAATAACTTCATCATTTAAAAACTGCAAGACAATATTATTATTACGTAGCCAGTGAAAATCCAGCGGAGAAAAATATAGTCCAACTCCAAGTCCGGCACGGCGGAATGCGGTAATAAACTCATCGGTAACATCACGTTGAAATGGCGTATTCATAATGTTATACGGTGTGGAATTCGTATTATACATACAGAAGCCGGAGTGATGTTTGGCGGTAAACATCAAATATCGCATACCGACGGTCCGGGCCAGAAGAGCATAGTCGTCGGCTCTAAAACGGTAGGGATCAAACAGGTTGGGGAGATCGTGTTCATACTGACGCAGAACACGTTCTTCCGCGCCGATCATCGGATGACTGATCTCGCCGCCCAGCGGAGAATCCACGCTCCAGTGAATAAACATTCCCAGCGCAAGATCCCTGAACCATTCGACTTGTTCACTGTCGTTTCCGCCGCTATTCATTACCGATTTGTCTGATATAGTCCGGTCTATTACCGGCATTTCATTGATCATCTTTATATTTCCTGTATTTTACTTCAACACTACCAGCTGATGACTGGCAAGCAATATTTTTCCGGAAAGAGATTTCTTCAACGATTTGCCGTCTTTACTGCCGGTTTGCATGCAGGTAAATCCTTCCGCAGGTGTAAACGCTGCCTCTTTAGAAGAATTATTGAAGATTAGAAGGGCAGCCGGTTTGCCTGATTTCATGATTGTTACCGAATAAATATTGTTCTTAACTGTTGCCGGACCGACGGCCAGTACGAATTTACCTGTTTTATTGACAGTCGCACCGATTGTGAAGCTCTCCCCTGCTTTATATTGACGTTTGCCGGTTTCATCGACTAATGATTCGAAAATATTTTTTCTTTTATCAACGAGTTTGAACTCTCCGAGTTTTCCACTGAGCGTTACCATCAGGTCAGGAGAAGCCAGCCTGTCTCCATTGATCTTAAAGTTTTTAGATGTCCTGGTCCAGACCGCGACACGGTCACAGGTGTTTTCGGTTTTACAGGTTAGCCACAATTGTCCTGCCAGGCCACCATCCGCATCGGCATACCAGAGATCAATGCGCTGCCACGGAGATGCTTTTTGCGGCAGAGAACCATATGCTCCCGGGACAGGAGCAAAGACAACAGCCTGGGCAATCCATTTATTTCCGCAGATCATTGAACGTTTGGTTGTTTTATCGCGATGTACTATACTGTAGGATTTCTGGTAATTGCAACCTGATGCGGTTACCGGAGTCAGACATATCGAGGTAACATAAGAACTTACTTTTAATGTGTCCGAAATTGATATTCCTGCAGTTGATTCATTCCAGGAAGTGAATGGCATGACAATGTCACAGTCGCCGTCCCGAAAAGCGGCGCCGTTGGCGTTGCCGTCATATTCGGCCCGTTTGGCAAGCATTTCCGGTTTGATTGCAGGATCATAGAATCCCATGGCGTAATACATGAAATAATATGGCTGAGTTTGTTGTCGCCTCAGCTGCATAACCCTTGCGGTTAATGGATTATGGGATATTCCGGCGATGATTTCGGGGCCGAAATAAGGTCCTCCGGTCCCCCAGAAATGCTTCCACCATGGGGAAGCAAATGCGGTTAGCCACCCACAGCGTGTAGCGGAACGGCTCCAGCCGGACATTTTTGCCAATGATTCTCTGGTTTCTTTGTCATTGGTCAACAGGTAGTAGATTCCCATAAATGTAGAATCAAAATTATAGTAGCACGGATCTGGTCCTGAAGTCCGGATATAGCTGAATGCTCCGCCCGGAAGTTGGTGTTTAGCCGCGGCATCCATACATTCTTTTGCTTTTGCGCTCCATTTGGTTGTATCTTTGTCTTCAGGGTTTACGGTTCGGTATAGTTGCGCTGCCAGTTCGAGCCCGGCAGCGGCCTGGTGCAGGGTGTTGGGGGCGACTGTAATCCAACCGGATTTTATCTGGGATTTATAACAGGCGGTCACAGAAGGGCGTATGCGTTTCAGCCACTGTTTGATTTTGTCGTTATCGACTTTGCTACTGGTGCGCCAGAAATCCACTGTTTGCAGTATTGGTATAAGTTCCCAATAGCTTTTAGGTTTTTTTTCAAGTTCTGCAGTCCAATATTCTGTGAGCTTCAAAGCCTGGTCACCGATTTCTTGTTTCTCATGGTGTTTGCTTTCCTGTGCTGTATATCCCCAGGTTAACCAGAAGGCTTCTCCTTTAATTTTGTTCAGATTTTTCTGATTGTTCTTTGCCTGTTTCATTCCGCGTGCGACGAGATATTCCGCTTTTTTCAGATATGGGTTTATATTTGACAAGGTTTTTGTCTTTGGAATGGTACTCTCTCCGGCATGCAGTTGATTAAAACAGACCAGTCCGGCTAGAGAGATAATTCCGAAAGAAGTTAAGCGCTTTCGCATGATTGCTTCCTTTTCTATGTATTTAGATGAAATTTTGATTTAGAGACGCCGCAATGATAATTATTGATTAGATGTAGAATTTAATTAAAGGAGGGAGGAGCCATTCCTTTATATAACCAGTATTTTCCTGTGGAATACCCATTGGTGGTTGGAAGAGGAGGTGTTCCCAATGATTCTACGTGACTGTCAAGCCAAAGAATGTTGACTTGTTTTCCTGGATGAAACGCTTTCATATATCCGCCGTAAGTTTTTTCACTGAAATGTGCAACCATCAAACGGTCTGACGTATAGGCATCTGCCAGAAAAACCTTCTGGCTGAAATGTTTGAACTGGGATATTCGGTAAGGCTTACTGCTGTCTGGAACTTCTCCGCTTCCGGCTTCGCCCAGGTGAGGATTTATATTCCAGGTTGGACCGATTGTCGAAGAGGAGTAAACTCTGCCAGTGGGGTTTTCTCCACAAGTCCAGATTTGTCCTCCCGAAGTCTTGGGCGATTTATAGGACTCCTGTCCAATGTACGGCATTATCTTTGTTGTCCATTTGGTTCCATTTGTCCAATAAAAACCGCCATGAACCAAATAATCATTGTAGTCACTGGTATATAGTGAATTTGCTTGTCCCATTTGTTTTAAATTATTAGTGCAAACACTTTTTTTCGCAATTCTTCTGGCCTGACTTAATGCGGGTAACAGCATTGCAGCGAGAATTGCGATGATTGCAATCACGACGAGAAGTTCTATGAGTGTGAATCGTGTTTTTTTCATTTTGTTTTTCTCCCATTCGATTTTATTATGATATTCTTGCTAAATTTTAATTACAGAATTCCGTTCAACTAAACTTACCGGATGGAGTTCTTTCCTGAGCGGCATATCATTGTTATTCAAGCGTTCAAGTATCAGTTGTGCTGCTTTTTGTCCAATTCCTTTGCCGTCCTGCTGTATTGTGGTCAGAGGTGGCATCATTACTTTTGAAAAGTTTAATCCGGCATGGCCTATGACACTGAGATCTGTTGGAATTCTTAAATTTGCTTGATGTGCGGCCTGGTAAACCGGAAGCGCATCATTGTCATTAAACGCATATATTGCCGTTGGACGCTCTGGGGTTGACAGGTATTCAACAAGTTTTTTTACCTGATTACTATGATTGCCTTCCAAATGAATAATATCCCGGTCACGGAGTACAATGTCATTATCCGCGAGAGCGCTTCTTAACCCTTCAAGACGTGACAGCATGGGAAGGCTGCCGAATGATGAGCTACAAACAAAACCGATTTGGCGATGTCCATAATCCGCCAAGTATTTTCCAGCCAATCGACTGCCTGCCCGGTCATCCGATGAAACGTTGTCATAAGCCATTTTATATCCGGTACCATCTACGGTTACCACCGGCAGGCTGAAACGGGTGATTTCCGCAATTTCTTTCTCCGTTAGAGATTGGTCCGCTATTGACAGGATAATGCCGTCTACTCGATGATCAACCAGACGTTTCAGGCCAATCCGTTCTCCATCTTCACCCAAATCGATAACGATCGGTAAATAATCCACATTTAATAGTTCCCGTTGTATTCCGATGGCGATATCGGCGAAATAACTGCAACTGAGACGGCATAACAATACTCCTATGCTTTTCGTCTTGCCGCCAAAAGAACTTTTTGCCACCTGGTTGGGACGAAATCCATACTGATCCGCTAGGGTTAAAATTTTTTCTTTAGTTTTTTTTGTAACTGTTTGCTTGCCGGAAAAAACCCGCGATACGGTAGCAACCGAAACCCCGGCTATTTCAGAAAAGTCTTTTATATTTAATATTTTATTTGATGATGTTTTTCTCATTAGTCTTGCTGATTAATTTGTCGGAAAATGTAACTGTTTACATTTTTATTATATCAAGAGAACAGGTTGGTGTCAAGGATGCGTGTTAATAAAAATCAAAGATTTACCAATTTTCATCTCAATAAAAAGCATTAGGAAAGTGTTCTTTTTATTGACATATTAAATGAAAAGGATTATTCTGAATAGAAGAGAAGACTAAAAAACAGTTTTGTCTTTCACTTTTTTCGTAAGAATGTGGCCTGGGGGAATTATCCTTGTTTTTTTTAAATACCATATTCTTTGTTTCTGATATGTTAATGTATGTTATATGGCACGTAAGATGATAATGATAAAATATTTTAAAGTACTGCTTTTTATTATTGTTTTACTGGCTTTATCTGTGACAAGTCGCCTTTACTGTTCGGATCTGAAAAATAATCAATCTTCGGTTTTCTCAGAAGAAGAGAAAGTTTGGATCTCATCTCATCCTGTAATATCCGTAGCTATCGATCCGGATTTTCCCCCGATTGAATTTTATGATGAACGTGGAGTTCCCCGAGGAATTTCCTGCGGTTTCATTCAGCTACTGGAGATGAAAACCGGACTGCAATTCAAGTTTATTCGGGTCGCAAACTGGACGGCGGCATTAGACGGTGTTACAAAAAAGGAAATTGATTTGGTTTGTGCTGCTACTCCGTCACCCGCTCGAAAGAAACGAATGTTATTTACTGATCCTGTCGTTAAAATTCCTGTCGTAATCGTTTCCCGGGCCGGAGGAAATGATAATATGACGCTGGATGATTTGAAAGGTAAGTCGGTTGCAATCGTTGACGGGTATATAATGGAGGATTACGTCAAAGAGAATTATCCTGAGATAAAAGTATATGCAGTGCCGAATGCGAGAGCCGGATTGCGGATGGTTTCTTCTGGGGAAGCTTTTGCTATGCTGGAGTATCTTTCATCCGTATCATATTATATTGGCAAGGAAGGTATAAGCAATCTAAAGATTGTGGGAGATACTCACAAATTCGCACGTCTTGCGATGGCGACCCGTAATGACTGGCCGATACTACGGCAGATTTTAGAAAAAGGATTGAAACAAATAACAGATTCTGAGCGGAAAGCGGTCATTGGCAAATGGGTTTCTTTAACTTCTCCACCCTTTTACGCCAAAAAGAAATTCTGGTTAATCAGTGGGGGGGCGATTGGCAGTCTGCTGCTTCTGATTCTTTTGATGCTGGGTTGGAACTGGAGTTTGCGAGCGGTAGTCAAGCAGCGGACTCAAAGTCTGAAAAAAGAATTGGATGAACGGTTGCGGGTGGAACAGGCGTTGCGTAATAGGGAAGAACAATTCAAAACGATCTTTGAAACTGCTCAGGATGCCATTTTTATTCTGGACTGGGATTCTATGGTGGACTGTAATAGCATGACCTATAAGATGTTTGGTGTTACAAAAGAGGAAATGGTTGGATATAATCCGGTTGAGTTTTCTCCGGACCTGCAACCGGATGGGACTCCGTCATTAGAGAGAGCCGCGAAGTTGCGCGATGCTGCTTTTAAGGGCGAACCACAGTTTTTTGAGTGGGTTCATCGTCGACCTGACGGAACATGTTTTGATTCCGAGATTAAATTGAACCTAATCAAGTTCAAGGATGACGTTCAGTTATTGGCAATCGTTCGTGATATTACAGCACGTAAACAGGCGCAGAAAGAAAAGGAAAAACTTCAAGCTCAATTAATTCAATCTCAAAAGCTGGAGTCTGTGGGGCGTCTTGCTGGAGGAATAGCCCATGATTTCAATAATATGCTTTGCGTAATTATAGGTTATACGGAAAGAATTATGAGAAGCATTGACTCTTCCTGGCAGATGTATTCTGAATTGGATGAAATTAGAAAAGCAGCATCGCGTTCAGCTGCTCTGACCCGACAGTTGCTTGCCTTTGCCCGGAAAGAAACTGTAGAGCCGGAAGTGCTTGAGCTTAATGAGGTAGTGGAAGGTACACTTAAAATGTTAGGCCACCTGATCGGAGAGGACATTGAATTGTCCTGGCAGCCGAACGCTAAATCTGATACTATTTTTATGGATCCAGCACAGATAGACCAGATTCTGGTAAATCTTTGTGTAAATGCCCGGGACGCTATCGCAAATATGGGACGGATTTCAATTGAAACTGCAAATGTCGTTATTGACGAAAATTATTGCATTGAGCATAAGGATTTTACCACAGGTGAATTTGTCATGTTGACTGTAAGCGATAATGGCTGCGGAATGGATTCTGAAACTTCGGCCCATGTATTCGAACCGTTCTTTACGACAAAGAAAACCGGAGAAGGCACTGGAATGGGGCTGGCGACGATCCATGGCATAGTCAAACAGAATAACGGCTTTATTAACGTTTACAGCGAACCAGGGCAGGGAACAACATTTAAGATATATATCCCAAGATATATAAAGCATCCGGAATATATGGGGGGGCAACAACCGGTACAGTCTGATATTGGCGGTCATGAAACAATTTTGCTTGTCGAGGATGAAATAATGTTACTGGAACTGTCTACGGAAATTTTAGAAAGCCTTGGATATCGCGTTTTGGCTGTTGACGTTCCAAGTAAGGCGATTCGGCTGGCGGAAAAATACTCTGCTGATATCGATTTGTTGATCACTGATGTGATTATGCCTGAAATGAATGGTCGGGATTTGGCAGAACGATTGACCGGGATAATTCCCCAATTGAAAATCATATATATGTCTGGATATACTGCCAACGTGGTTGTTCAGCGCGGCATTCTTGACCAGGAATTCAACTTCATCCAGAAACCCTATAACAGTAATGATCTGTCAAAGAAGATCAGGGCAGTGCTTGATGGCGTTCCAACGCAGGCAGAAGAAACAGCCTAACAATATTCTATATTGTTTAAATTTTCCTGTTGGTCAAATCGAAGAATCATTGCTCCTGTGGAGTAAGGATAGATCATGGCGCGGTCCGTTATTTGGGGATAATCATTTCGGTCTGCGGCTGCACCGAAAAGTCTTAGAATAGAATCACTTGATGTTTTAAGTAGTTCCGACTCAATGGTAGGCATATCAAAATGATCCAACTTGCGTTCTTCTGCTTCCGTTTTGCGCCAGTAAAGACAGAAATTCCATAAGGTTTCAGAAATTTGAGATTTATCAAGAAATAAGTTAATACTCCAGTCAACGTAATTGTCTCGTCTGATATCAATTCCTGCCATAGCATAGAGTTTCGTCATTTGCAGTCGTTTTATATATTCGAGTAATTCAGTGGTCATGCATGACAGAGTCTGGTTTATTACAGACTTTTCATCTGAACACAGTACAGGAAAGATTTCACTAATGGTGAAACCAGCTTTGATCGCCCCGATAAAAAAGTTGGTCATAACTTGTTCCAGTGCTTTGGGTTTGCCGGTATTTTCTTTTACCAACTGAATGTAATGATTTCTGTAGCGGTCAAAAAAAGCGTTGATCTCTTCTTCGGTCGTATCAGCGTTTTTTATGAATTCAATATCCATTATTTAAAATCAAGCGTTATTTTTCTGGCAGTTTCGGACAGGTGCTCAATAAAAACGTGCTGCGTTTCGACTGGAAGCAATTCCTTGATGCGCATTGGCCATTCAAGTAAAACATATGCCGTGGGTTCTTCCAGGTATTCCTCCACGCCGAATGCCAGGGCGGCTACGTAATCATCGATTCGATAAAGGTCCATGTGATAAAACCAGCGTTCCGTGTCAACTTTGTATTCCTGGATAATCGTGTACGTGGGGCTGGAGATCGGTTCGGTAATGCCGAGGCCGCGAGCAAAGCCGCGGGAAAATACGGTTTTACCGGCTCCGAGGTCGCCGTGCAGGGCAATTACTGTTCCGGGTTTGATTGACTTTGCTAATTCCGAAGCGAACTTTTCCGTTTCCTTTTCGCTATGTGTTTCTACAACCTGTTTATCCACTTGAATGCTTGTATCCTGTTTTTGCGTTTCCGGATAAATTAGCGCCATTTTCATCAAAGACAAGTCCCGGATTATCAGAAATTACCTTTCCGATACAGGTAATCGGGGTGTCAAAAAACCATTGGCGAATTAAGGCGTCAGCGCGTTCCGGATCGATAGTGATTAAAAGTTCGTAGTCTTCACCGTCTGAAAGAGCCTGGTTTAAAGTTGCGTTCTCCCGCAACGGTATTGAAGAAGTATTAAGTTCAATGCCAACCCCGGATGCTTTCGCGATGCGCTGAAGGTCAAGCACCAGTCCGTCGCTGACATCGATCATGCAGTTGGTAAAATTCCCGGCCATAAAGTTGCCCTCTGCGAGTCGCGGAGTAAAATCCAAATGGTGGTTGGAGGCAAATGAATTACCAAAGTTTCCGGTGGCGAGAACCAGTTGTCCCGGTTCTGCGTTTTTTCTTAAACAAAGTTTTTCTTCTTTAATCTTACCAATGATTGTAAGCGTGGCGACCATGCTGTCCGGAGGACTGTCGGACGACAGTGTTGCGACATCACCTCCGGAGATGGCTACGTCATATGATTTTGCCGACGTTGAAATGGCAGTAAAAAATTCCATGTACCAGTTGTCGTCGACAATGTTGCCAGCCAGCGTAAGCAGTGCGCAGGAGGGGACTCCACCCATTGCCGCGATATCGCTCAGGTTGCGCTTTATAAGTTTTTCCGCTACTTTTGAGGCAGGAGTATCAGTAGAGTAATGGACAGACGAGACCACCTGGTCCGCAGCCAGCAAAACGAGTTCCCGATCAAATTTGACAACGGCACAGTCGTCACCTGGACCAACCAGTGTATTGTTATTCTGGGGCAGTAACGGAATGATATTATCTAGAAGTTTAAGCTCGTTCATAATTACGCTTATGGGAAAAATCAGCTAATCTGATATTCTTCCAGTTTTTTATACAGCGTTGTACGGTGAAGACCGAGAATTCCCGCGGCTTTATTTTTATTTCCGTCCGCTTCCTTCATTGCGGCTTTGATTACCAGTTTTTCAGCTTCAGCCAGTGGCATTGCAGGTAAAGCAAGTTCTCCGTTTTCGTCAATTGTCGGTTGATTTAATGATGCGGAGGAAAGCTGAGCCATACCTCCCGGGAACAGTACTGCGGGATTATTGATTTCCTCTCCTGTAGAAAGAATACAGCTGCGTTCAATCACATTACGGAATTCGCGAACATTACCGGGCCAGTCGTACGTTTTCAGGGCGTTGAAAACCTCGTTGCTGACACCGGTTATTTTCTTACCGAATTTACGAGAGAAAAATTTAATAAAATGGTCGGCCAGTGGTTTAATGTCTTCCGGACGTTCCCGCAATGGCGGCAGTTTTACCGGAATAACGTTCAGACGATAATAGAGGTCACTGCGGAACTGGTTTTCCTGTACGTGTTTTTCTAGATTCTGATTTGTGGCGGCAATAATTGTAACATCCACCTTTATATCATTGGTGCCGCCAATGCGGCGGAAGGTCTGCTCTTCCATAACTTTCAGCAGTTTGGCCTGGAGTTTTATATCCATATCGCCGATTTCGTCAAGAAACAGAGTACCGGTGTCAGCCATTTCGAACAGCCCGATCTTGTCTTCTTTGGCATCGGTAAACGCACCTTTTTTGTGTCCGAAAAGTTCACTTTCAATCAGGTTTTCTGGCAAAGCGGAACAGTTGATTTCAATAAAAGGTTTGTCTTTGCGTTTGCCGATCTTATGCAGGTTTTTGGCCAGCAGTCCCTTACCTGTACCGCTTTCCCCGGTAATCAGGACACAGGAATAATCGCTCTGTGCAACCATTTTCAGCATATCGTATGCTTTCATCATGGATGCGGAGGTCGCGATAACATCAGTCAGTTGAGAATAGTTGCACTCTCCGCTGGAAATTTTTGAGAGAACATCAACTTTTTTTACCATGTTGGAATGATTCAGGGCATGGTCGATGGTTTTTACCAACAGGGGTTCTTCAACAGGTTTCGTCAGGAAATCAAATGCTCCTGCTCTCAGACATTCAACCGCAGTCGGGATGTCACCATGGGCGGTCATGATAATCACGGTAAGTTCCGGATATTTCTTCTGCCATTTTTCAAGGAGCTTCTGGCCGTTTGTGTCCGGAAGCATCATATCGAGCAGAACAAGACTGCAAGCATTGTTTTTTAAAAAATTTTCTGCGTCTTTGCCGGTGGCGGCGGCCTGGACGTCATATCCCTTGTCGGTCAGCATGTCCTGAACGGCAGTGCTGACCAGCAGGTTATCTTCAACTAAGAGTATTTTACAGCTTTTACTCATTTACTATCTCCGCGTCTGAAATTTTCAATTCAATAGTCGTACCTGATTCGTTTGAATCAATGTTTAGTTCGGTCCCGAGGATTGCGGCAATGCGATATGCGATAGCCAGCCCCAGGCCGTCATGACGGCTTTTTTCAGTGTAAAACGGAATCGGGGGATCGGTTGGAATTTCATCCGGAATCCCGACTCCGGTGTTACTTATTGAAAAAAGGAAGTAATTCTCGTGCTGCTGCCAGGCCAGAACAACGTCTCCGTTGTCTCCGGCTGCCTCTCCGGCATTTTGAAGAAGTTCATCCATCACAGCTTGAAGCCATGAACCGTGTTCAAAAGTAATATTAAGTTCCGCGCCTTTTATTTCAAAGTTGCAAAACGGATATGTTTGTAAAAATTTCATTCTAAGATCGGTGATCATAGAAAAAAGAGTTTTCTGTTCCGAAGTTGGCAAAGCGTCAAACAGCAGGTCCATTCGGTCGGTGAAATCTCTCAGGTTGTCGAGCTCGGCAATAACAATGTCACAACGGCTGCCGATTTGAGGATTGGTTGAAGCTGTGGTTGAAGCGATACGTTCAATCGTCATTTTTACGCCGGCACACAAATTTCTCAGCCGATGACGGAGAACGCGATTCATCATATTGTGGTCCATGTTATTACATGGGTAATCAGGCATGTTTTCTTTAGACATTGTTATTTTCCCTTCGCCCCGCCAGAAAGTATCCATTTCTTTCACTATACAGTGTAAATCAATTTATTCCACTGTTGCCGCAGCATGAAAAGCAGAAAAGACCGACGGATATGGTTAGATCAGTCGCTTCTTGGCTGACTTTCCTTAAAATTAATGATTTGATCTATCTCAACAATATGCATAGCCACCTCCTTGCGAAGCCGGCGATTGTCTTTGGTCAGTGTTTCTAATTGTACTTTGGCGTCTTCCAGATCTCGAATTGTCTGACCGGTACTTGCGCTGAGAGCCACGGAAAGTAGCCGATAAAGTTCCTGGAGCAATATTCGCCAGCAGAGTCCAACTAGAGCGGCTGCAATGTAGACCAATGAGATGATCAGGAATTTGTAATGGCGCTGCTTTGGTAACTCTGGAATTACCAGCGTAACTCCACCGAGAACAGTCAGTTTAGAGTCGATGACTTTTGAACGGTTTGCTTCATAGAGATAACGCCAATAAGAGGCATTGTTGTAGATGTCTTTCTGGGCGCTGATTTCTTTTAGAGTAGCTTCACGTGGGACTTTGTACGGTCTGATTTTATATGGACGCCCTTTGGCTATTGGAATGATTAATTTTGTGCTCGCGGGGATGACAGCCCACGGAGACCTTGGCAAATCGGGGTTGGCGTTAAGAATTGCCAGCCAGTAATCCTTGTTGCCGTATACCGCGTCGTAAGAACTTATTTGTTGTACTGTTGCCGGTTCTCTTACTACAAATTCCTTGAATTTGTCTTTCGACGTTGGAGTGATGGTTTTTTCTCCGTCTGTAACTTGTTCGATATTACTTAGTCCTTCGCGGAAGACCGGATATTGTTCGAAGAAATTATTGTAGTGAATGAAAGCCGAATAGCACAATCCGCATGCCAGGATGCTGATCCCGATCAGCAGAGGGGATACCGTTATTGATACAAGAACATAAAGCAGGCTCAGTCCCGAAGTTGTTTCGATCGATCCTCCAAGAGCATAGAAAGTGAGAGGAACCAGGAAGATCATCAACAGAATAATCGTGATACCGATTACTTCTCTGACTCGTGGTAAATGAAGACACAGCGAATTTATACAGCTGAAAGCGAAAACCAAAGTAAAGGCCGCCATAAAAATCCAGCCGGAAACACGAATACTGTCGTGTGCGATGTTAATTGACAGAGCGGCGCAGTTGACCAGAAAAAACAGTAACTGGCAAATCCAGTTCATCATAACCCAGTCGAATTTTTTTGTTGACATCATATAATCAAGATCCTGACGTAATTTACGATATATATAGTGTTAAAACAGACTAGCGGAAAATTACGCAATAAATATGCCATTTTCCGTCAGTCAGTCAAGTTCAATTAGAACCGCTTCTTCGTCACAGTGATCTTTTTTAGGGCATGAGCTGCAATCACACCATATTTTAGGTGGAAAAAATTCTTTACTTACATGATGAAAGCCTTGTCGGATAAACAGACGCGGATGATAGGTTAGTGCAAAAATCCGACATGGCGATTTATGCTTCATACTTTTGACTAGATATCCGACAATTTCGGAACCAATGCCCCGGCCGGAATAATCCGGCGCTACAGCCAGTGATCTTACTTCATAGAGGTTACTGCCGAAATCCCGCAGGGCACAGCAGGCAATTGTTTTGCCTGCCGCTTCTGCAATAACAAAATTTCCAATATGCTCTTTAATGTCTTCCGGAGATCGCGCCAGGAGTAACTGCTGCCTGGCATAATCAACCAGCAGTTTGTGAATGCTCATCACATCATTTTCATCTGCATGGCGAATTGATATTTTGTCTGTAGGCATTTTTTTTGACCGGAAAATTATTTTGCTGCTGCTTCGGAGAACATTCCGATGCCGCGATATTTATCATAACGCTGTTGTTTTAGTTGTTCGCTATCCAGTTTTTTCAATTCTGAGAGATTTTTCAGGATTGCGTTCTTGACCGATTTTGCCGTGGCCGGGTAATCGCGATGGGCTCCGCCGGTGGGTTCCGGAATAATACTATCAACAATTTTCAGGTCAAGCAGATCTTTCGCAGAAAGTTTCAGCGATTCAGCTGCTTTTTCTGAAAAACTGCGATCATTCCATAAGATTGCGGCACATCCTTCCGGAGTAATTACTGAATAATAAGAGTTTTCCAATATCAGGATTTTATTGCCTATACTGATGCCGAGAGCTCCGCCGCTGCCGCCTTCCCCTATGACAATAGCCAGTACGGGAACAGAAAGGTCAAACATTTCCCGGAGATTGACCGCAATGGCTTCCCCGATATGACGTTCTTCCGAAGCAATACCCGGGAATGCACCCGGAGTGTCGATAAAACAGATAATTGGAACTTTTGCCTTGTCCGCCACCTGCATTAGACGCAGGGCTTTGCGGTAACCTTCCGGATGTGGACAGCCGAAGTTGCGGAAGACGTTTTCCTTGGTTTCGCGCCCCTTCTGGGTTCCGATGACCATAACCGAGTGACCGTCGATCTTGGCAAATCCGCCAACGATCGCGGCATCATCACGGTACCTGCGGTCGCCGTGAAATTCCAGAAAATCAGTGCAAATCAAGTCGATATAATCAAGGGTATAAGGACGCTGTGGATGGCGTGCAAGCTGAACCCGCTGCCACGGAGTCATGTTGTCATAAATTTCGCGACGAACTTTATCAAGTTTTTTCTTAAGCATTTCCAGTTCATCCGAAACGTCAAGGTTATTGTTGGCATTAAGAGCTTGCCATTCCTGAATCTTTCTTTCCAGTTCGACAACCGGTTTTTCAAAATCCAATACGATTTCTGCCATAATAGGTTCCAGTATGTTGTTATTATATATTATTTTTGATTATTACTGTGAGAATTCCGTGTTTACGGTATACTTTATTGTTCTTTAATAATTACCGGTGTTTTCAGCGGTACGATCATATAAAGCTCTTCGACATCTTCGTTCAGCATGCGGATACAGCCGTTACTACGGGATTTGCCGATACTTTCACGATCCCAGGTTCCGTGAATTCCGTAACCATGCAGATTGCGGTTGGCGTCGTCGGTTGAAGTCAGTCGCAGCCACCTGGTTCCAAGTACGTTGCGTTTGTCACCGAAAGGAATCTTTTCGCCGGTCGGCGAATACCAGTCTGGCTCCTTGGTCCTGGAACTGATTAAGAAATTTCCGACTGGGGTACGGTTCTGACGCCCGAGACCTACGTCATAAACCTTGAATAACTGTTTCCCGTCAACAAGATACAGTTTGAAATCTTTTTTACTTACCCGGATGTTCCAGTCTCCGTGATAAATATATAAAGTCTGCCCGATTCTAATGTTATTACTATTGGGAGGGATTCCGTTGGCCTTCTGAATTGCCGAGATTGTGGTGTTGTAACGATAGGCCAGTTTGCCAAGAGTGTCACCGCTTTTTACTGAATGACGTACTTTTTTTCCGGGCAACGGACAGTCAGTTGTAAGCAGTTTTACGTTAATTTTGCTAAGGATTTTTGCGGCATTGTTCCACGATGTACTATGAGGGTTGTCTATCATAGACATTGCATTCTGAATTTGTTTAAGCGCCTGTGGATATTGTTTTGCTGCAAGTAACTTTTCCGCTTCTGCGGCCATTGCATCCGCCTGTGGATAAACTTTTACGGTAACCTGCGGAGTGTCAATCTTTTTTAGTGCTCCCTCTATTGTCTCTTCATCCTGACCGGAAGCTGTTGTTGCCGGTGACGCGGTGGAAGTACCTTGCGAGGCCGAGGTATCGACAACAGGAGTCGATACCGGCTTGGATTGCGGTTTTTCGCGAAAGAGAATATACCATACTCCTCCGCCAATCAATACCAGCAGGATCAGGATAAAAAAACGTTTACCCCAGTGCTTTCTTGGAGCGGAACCGATTTTTTTGCTTCCGTATCCCAGATTATAATTAGGTGACATCAGTATTCAACCTGTATTTGTTAATGTAAATAAAAAATTACTGCCCCATAAATAATTTCAGTAATATACATTCATTAAATACGGAATTCAATATGTTTTGCCAGACCGCATGAATTTTTAGCGACTTGAGTTTGAAACGGTACTATCATCATTCGTCGTACAAATAAAAAAGCCCGCCGGAAGGCGGGCAAAGAATCAATTATATGTGGTAGACGATTATTTCAAGTCGTCGCCAGTCGGATCGAAGAAGAAGATACCTGCGAGCATATCAGGAAGTTCGCGCAGGTGAATTTTGATGCCGAGTCCAAGGACGAAATCAACGTCAACACCGATTTCATAAAAGTCAGTATAATTGTCCTTGTAAGCTGACAAAGATGGATCTACCATACCAAATTCTTTCGAAAGGGTAAAGTTTTCAACTGTTCCGGTTCCTTCCGAGATCGTGGTATCAAGATAGTCAAAACAAATTAATCCGAATGTGGAGCCATCCATATAACCAGCGCCGCATTGACGGTTGTATCCTTTTTCAATGAAATAAGTAGAACTGCTGGTTCCTCCAAGCTGGAACATGTCAGTAACTTTTACTTTCAACGCAATCGGTGCACCGGCATCAGCGCGGATTGAAAAAAGGTCGGTAATATCAATAATACGGTTTGGGATGTAAAGTAGAATATCACGTCCAAGCTGACTCCAGAAAGATCTTTCTCCTTCCGCTTTAATGCGTGTGTCAGGAGTTTTTTCTGTTACTTCGGGAGTTTTTTTCACTTTTGCGTTGTCGGCGGCATGTACTGAAAATACTGTTCCTGCAATGATAAAAGCAACTAAAAGAAATTTTTTCCCCATCTCAACAAACCTCAATTTTATTTAATCTGAAACTATTTTGCGAAAAACTGTAAAATATACCGTATAAAATGTGTAAAAGCAAATAGAGAAACAATTTTTATTGTTTTCGTCATGAAATCCACGAAAAAAATTTCTATTTTCCAGGATTAAGTCTATATTAACCAGTCAGTAATTTATCTAAAGAATAATGGGGACAATAAGGAGTTAGGAGTAGAATTTATGAGACTATTAAAATTACTGCTGGTTGCTGCGTTGGCATTTTCGGGGATTGCCGGGATTGCCGGAGATGAAGGAAAGAGTGAAAAAAAATCCGGTGTTTCAAATGATTTACGCCATGATCCGGTTCGGGTGGTGTTATTTCCGTATAAACATGCTGTCATATCGGCAAGAGTTGATTCATTCATCAAACTTTATGCGTTTCGAGAAGGTGATGAATTTAAAAAGAACGATTTGATTGCGACACTTGAAGATGATTATTATAAACAGATGTATTTGCGTTCTCAGGCTGCATGCGAAGAAAAGAAGTCGGCAGTGAAGTATTCAACATCAAACTGTGCACGTAATGAAGATCTCTTTAAACAGGGAATATCCGGTCATAAAGAACTTGAGACCAGTAAGTTGGAGTTGGAGTCCGCTCAGGCGCAATTGAAATTTGCCAGAGCGAATATGGATATTGCTAAGTTGAATCTTAATGCTTGTAAGATTATGGCGCCGTTTAACGGCAGACTTTCTAAGAAAATTATTGAGGATTTTGAATATGTCCGTGCTGGCCAGCCGTTGATGGAAATTATTGATGATAATCAGCTTCTGGCTGTGATGTATCTGCCGTCGATGATGAAAAAAGATATTACAAAAAATATGGAACTGGAAGTAAAAATTGATGAGACCGGTACAATTCATATCGGACGCGTATACGAGATTGCCGGTGAAATCGATCCTCGCAGTCGTACCTTTGAGGTCAAAGCGCTAATCAATAATTACGAAAAGAAACTCGCCTCCGGTATGTCCGGAATCCTTATGGAAAAATAATGTCAGGAATACTATAATGACCGAAACCAAAGAAGTTAAAGCGCTGAAAGGTAAGCTCAACGTCATTTCCGGTGTACTCCGGCTTGGGCATGAAGCATTTCGCCGCAAAGGAACTTCGGCAATTGGCTGGCATATCGTTAATAACAGCAGGCTCGTGGTTCGTTTTGATCGTTCCGCATTGCTGGATATGCGTTACGGGCGTCCGAGGATTACCTCGTTAATGGGAGAAGCCGAAGCCGGTAATAATACTGAATACGGGCTGGCACTGCAGCGGCTGTTTGCTGAATTTTCAGATCTTTCCTCCAGGACTGAGATCACGGATGAATTACTGGAGGAGCGTAATGCTTCCGGCGACGCACTGGAGGCCTTCCATTATCTGAAAGAAACGTCAAATGTTGTTTATGCCGTGCCTCTGCGGGAACCCGACTCCAAAGAATCAGCTGGACGACTTTTTCTTTGGGTTGTTGAATTTGCCGAAGGATGCGCTCCCGGGTTTGATAGTGTAGTTCAGCTTCTGGCTGAAAGCTATAATGAAGCCATATGGAGTTCAATCAACTACAAAAAGAGACTTTTTGGGAAGATCTTTAACACCAATAAACTATTTTCTCCTGCCAAGATTGCGATTGCTCTGCTGATTTTGTTTTTGCTTGCGTTGGTCTTTAAAAACGTAAGCCAGAACGTTGCCGCTGATTTTGAAGTGGTTCCGCTGGATAAGGAAATTATTTATGCCCCTTATGATGGTGTAATAACCAATGTTCAGGTTAAAAATGGTACTTTTGTAAAAAAGGACCAGGAGCTGATGGAATACAAAACGGAAGAACTGGAATTCCGTTTAACTGATGCCAGAAAATCTTATGACGAAACCTCCGCTCAGCTTGATCTGGTTCGCAGCCAGGCTTTCTCAGATCCGGCCAAACTTGGAGAAGCGAAATTGCTGAAGCTCAGCAAGGAAAAAGAACTGATCAACATCGAAAAGATGCAATGGTATCTGAAGCGCAGTAAAATTCTTGCTCAGCGTAAAGGTATTTTTGTGATCGAAGATGAAGAACGCTGGGAAGGTAAAGCGGTTCGTGCTGGAGATGAATTATGTGAGATTTATGGTCCCGGACAGATGATTGCGAAAGTGCTGGTTAATGAAAAAGATGCCTCGGTTATTGACGAGAAGGATATGAGGATCAGTCTTTATCTTCATACTAAGCCGGAATCTCCATTGAAGAAACTCAAGGTTCTTTTTATAAGTCCGAAGCCGATTCTTCAAAAGAATGGTCAGTTTTGCTATGAGGTAAAAGTTCAGTTGGCGCAGAAAGGATTAATTTTCGGGATGCGCGGAGTGGCGCGAGTCAGTGGTCCGGAAGTAAAACTCGGATATTATCTCTTCAGAAACCTGGTACTGTGGTGGAGACGCCTGTAGGCTGCCAATAGATGGAAAGTGTTGACGTAAAAAATCAGATAACTACCGGAGAGCTTCGGAGAGACCTGAAACTGTTTAAAGGGACTCCTGATGCTTTCGGTTTTGATACCTGGACCGTATTTGATCCGATCTCCGACCGTTATTACCGGATGTCAGAGCAGAAGTACGATATTCTTTCGTATATGGATCGCAGTTATACCCTTGACGATTTCATGAAAAAACTTCGGGACAACGGGGTCAAAGCTTCCGAAAAGGAAGTTGTTACTTTGTTGAATTTTTTACGCAGTAGTAATTTGCTGTTACCGGAGTACGGTATTACTGAAAAGCGTATTCAGTCTTTGGTCGCCATGAAGCAGAAAATGCTGTTTACCCGGATTATGGCATCTTATCTTTTCCTCAGGCTTCCCCTGTTGAAACCTGACCGTTTTCTTAATTATACTGTCGATACCATTCGCGCCATGTTCAACTCCTGGACCATTATGTTGCTGACTCTTGTGGCGTTGAGTGGATATATATCGCTTGTTCCTAACTGGAATATGTTTACCAAAACGTTGTGGGAATCGATTTCTCTTGAGGGATTGCTGCGTTATTCAGTGGCGGTAATTCTGATCAAGTGCATTCATGAACTTTCCCATGCCTATGCCGCCAAAGCCTGTGGTGTCAGGGTTCGTCGTATGGGGGTTGCGTTTATTGTATTTTTCCCACGGCTTTATACGGACCTTACGGACTCGTGGCGTATTAACGAACGCCGGAAACGGCTGTTGATTGACGCTGCTGGTATTCTGTCGGAAACGGTGATAGGCGGGATTGCCGCTCTGGTATGGACCAATACCGGTCCCGGAGCTGCGCACACGATTTCATACTATATTTTCGCGGTAAGTGTAATCAATACAGTTCTTGTGAACGGGAACCCGTTTATTCGTTATGACGGATACTATATTTTAATGGACCTAGTGAACGTTGATAACCTGCAGAAACGAGGAAGTGAAAAAATAAAGTCCGGGTTCCGAAAAATCTTTTTCGGGGTAGATTTGCCGACTGAAAAGTATCTGGAACACTGGAAAAACTGGTTTCTGGGTTTATACGGCGTTTTGTCTTTCTGCTATCGTATATTTCTGTATACATCGATCATTCTTATCGTTTATATCAAGTTTACCAAAGTTATCGGCATCGTGTTGCTGATAATAGAGGTATATACTCTTATTCTGAAACCCATAGCAATGGAAGGAAGAGCTCTCATGGCTAAAAGAAAAACATTCAAGCGAAGAAATCTTATTTTCGCCTACTGCATTCTCGCGGTGATATTTTTACCCCTGGTGGTTCCACTGCCGTGGATCGTTGCCAGTCCCTGCGAGGTTCGGTCCAGCGAGGTGTCGGTCCTTTTTCTGCAGAACGATGGTTATCTTGAAAAGATTTCTGCTGATAACGGCAGCCATGTGTCCGCGGGAGATAAGTTGTTTGAATTCACTTCGCCATTTCTTAAATGGCAATTGAAACTGACTGATCTTGATCGTAAAGTTCTTGATTCGGAAATTGACCAGCTTCAGAGTAGCGGTCAGACAATTGGCGGAAAAGATATCAAGGAACAGCAGTTGACCGCTACGATAAATAAGATTGACGAACTCAAACGTCGTATGAGACTGCTGTCGGTAAAAGCTCCGATTTCGGGTACGTTTGTTTATTACAATCAGGATTTGCAGACGGGGCAATATATGTCAAAAGGTACGCCTGTAGCACAGATATTTAATCCGGAAGAGCAGAAAGTTATTGCTTATGTTAAGGAAAGTGAAATAGAGCAAATAAAAGTTGGTGACCGGGTACATATTACACTGGAAAACCGGATGGCGGAAGTTGCCGGAAAAGTTACCCGGGTGAATCCGGTTCCGGTGGAGATTTTACCTCCGAGCCCGGTTTTGAGTACTTTCGGTGGACAGATCAGGGCAAGGAGAGTTGGATCATATTCGTTTCAAGTGATGGAGCCATTTTACCAGGTTGAGATAAAAGCGGATACGAACCGGTTGCTTAAATGCGGATGTTCCGGAACCATGTGGATTCGTCGTTATTCTGCTGTCGGCTTGAATATATTTAGAAAGATAACTAACGTACTTAAGAAAGAACTGACTTTCTAAATGGACGCATCGAAAAATAGGGAGAGAACAGACATGACTGTATTTGATCAGTTAAAAATAACACGCGGTAAAGCTTATTTATTTGTTGTTGTTGTCTGGGCATTGATCTTTTTACCGAATCTTGGCAGGCTTGAGGTTCAGAGCAACGAACCGAAACGTATTATGCCTGCTGTACACATGATCGAAAGTGGTGATTATGCGTCTCCTGTTCTCTATGGCAGAAGTTACCGTAAGAAGCCCCCGTTGATCAATTGGATGATCGCCGGTATGTTCAAGCTTACCGGTAAGATTAATGAGTTTACTGCGCGTATTCCATCGGCTTTGATGGTACTGGCGTTTGTGACCGTTCTGGTGTTGATGAATTCAACCTGGCTCCCGCTGAAAGGACGTTTTCTTACCGCGCTATTTTATATGACTACTTATGCCGCCACTGAAAGCGGCAGGCTCATAGAAATTGAGGCCACACTGATGAGTTTGACTGGAATTGTTACCATCTGGTGGCTCAATGTTTTTTACGAGGAAAACTATTCAAAATGGAAGCTTTGGCTGGTTTCCGGTCTGGTTCTGGGACTGGGCATGCTGCTCAAAGGACCGATCATTCTGCTTTTCTTCTATGTTATGGTTTTGTGTGTTGCTTTTTGCGATAAGCGACAGCGTGAATTGTTGTCATGGGCACATCTTGCCGGTTTACTCGTGATGGTTGCCGTATTTATGGGATGGGCCTGGGTGTTGTTTGAACAGACGGCCGGCAGCAGTTCTAAAGTTACCGGTACCTGGACAAATGAAATGATGCAGCAGATTACGCCGTCAAAGATTAAATTTGGCAACTGGGGCAAGCAGATCGGAATGGCGATCGGCGGATTTATGCCGTGGCTGCTGCTGGCACCGTTCTGCTTTATGAAAAGCTGGCTTTCCGGCTTTGATGATCGTCAGCGCCGGTTGTTCAAGAGCGGATTGCTGGCGTTTATTATTTGTCTTATTCTGGTTAATCTTATGCCGGGAACCCGGGCAAGATATTCCGCTCCGTTGTGTCCGCTGGTAAGTATTCTTGCTGGTCTGCTGGTCTGTGTTCAGGCCCAGCATGTAAAATTCGAAGTCTGGATCAGGCGTATCCTGATACCGGCGTCTTATGTGATTTGCGGAGCCATGGTTATTGCGGTTGTCGCTATTTATGGACGTTTCTTTGAAGACATTCTTGAAAGATTGGATGTGGACGCAAGTTCTGAACTTATTGTTTCCGGGAGATTGCCGTTGCTGTTGCTGATAATGTTTACGGCAGCTACTCTTAGTTGCGTGATAAAATACCGTAAGCAGATTAGCGGCGTTTGTGATTTATCGCTGTTGCTTTCCGCTTTGGCTGTTTGTGTAATTCTGATATACAGCGTGATCGCGGTTCCCATTATCGGGATGTTTGATATCAAGCGTCCGCCTGCCGAAACGATCAACTCCCTTATTGACACACAGACTCCACTGTATGTTTATCATGGCGATTGGCCGTATTTTTTCTATTTGCGTCGTCCGGTGGTTTATGTTGAAAACGATACTCAGCTACCGGATAACGACTGTTATATGCTGGTAAACAAGTCAAAAGCGAAAGATGCTCTGTCTGATGTTGCGAAAAAAGGTTTGAAAAAGGCAGAGTTCGTGGGGCAAACGACCTACAAACGACGGGTTTTCAATGTCTACCAATTAAAAAAGTCCTGAGAGGTGTTTCTCATGAATGAGCAGATAGCATATCTTTCTACGACCCCCGGCATGATCAAAGAAACCGGACCGGAAGATTTTAATGATATTTTCGAGATCATTAATGATGCTGCCCAAGCATATAAAGGAGTTATTCCGGATGACCGCTGGCATGAGCCTTATATGACGGTTGACGAGTTGCGCGGACAAATGGATGAAGGTGTAATATTTTATGGGTATTATGTTGACGGCTGTCTGATAGGTGTAATGGGAATTCAGCCGGTGAATGACGAAGTTGACCTGATTCGTCATGCGTATGTGCGAACCGCTTGCCGTAAAATGGGGATTGGCGGAAAACTTCTTAAATATCTCCATGACAGTGCCGAAAGACCAATGTTCATGGGGACCTGGGCGGCTGCATCATGGGCAATTTCTTTCTATCAAAAACACGGATTTGAGCTCATTTCTGATGTTGAACAGAAAAGTTCTCTGTTACGAAAATATTGGAATATTCCGGAGCGTCAAGTAGAGACTTCGGTTGTTCTTGCCGACAAAAACGCACTCAATCATTTGGATCGGCTGTTATAAATGACTTTTGTTCGTTTCGAGGAAGCATCAGGCTCCTAATATTTCTTGTAGCTTTTGCAATGCCGTAAGTCAGGTCGAACATGCTGTTTAACTCCAGATTGCGAATACGAAATGACCGGTTCAGAATCAGTATTCGTCCGCGTTTCTCCATCGACAACGCATAGGACGGTACCATGTTTTCATTCAGGTAGTCGAGAATCCGAGGCAGGTTAGTGATTTGTCCCATCGGTCCGATAATCCCCCCTGCCGCGATCCATGAATTTTCTTCCGACTCGGCAGTAATATACTGCATGGCGATCTTTACCGCGTCATTATCATATCCAACCGTGAAGTTGCATTTGAAGTAACCGTTTTCTGCCGAAATAAAACTTTCATCCAGCATCAAATCACTGTGGTCCATAAAATACTGCGCGATAAACCGGTGTGCACTCTGTCTCATAATACCTCGTTCCTTTTTTGTTTGGTTAATATGTTTAAGTCAAACGTTATGGAGGAGCATGGAGATTTCGGCTGCGCCGAGCAGCGTCCCGCCGCTGCACCACGTCCGGCAAGGTGCCGGTGCCAGATAATGTCGTTAATTTGGTTGAAACAAGTTTCAAATCAAATTAACGCCATGAGTGCGCCATAAATCGCAGAGCGATTTAAAAAGTAGTGCCTGGTTTCGATGAAACCGGCATACCGCACATCAGTGCGGCAGAAAAAAACGTGAAATTTCACAGTTATAATACTGTTGCTGGTGCGACGGGCGTTTTCATCGAAAATCGCCCCTACTTTTTGAGCGTCTGCTGTCAGAGGATTTCTCCGCGAAAGCGACGCAGGAGCGTTGAGCGGTATGGAAGATACAGAGTATCTTCTCAACGCTGTCGGTCGTACCGACGAAAAAGGAGCTCTTCCACACCCAATCGAGGCATCGCCAAACGCCTACGGAAAAATGCGGAAAGAGCTCCCGCAAAATATCAAATCAGGAAATCCCTTCCCGAAATGTGTTCTATATAATGCGAGAGCGACCCTCAACACCGTTTCTTTCCGTTATTAATTTGGCGAATTTTCGATTGGAAACGTTTGCTGAAGTCACTATCGATGACTTATATACGATTGTAATTTTTGTTTATTTAAATTATAGATTCCTCCAAAGTTATGAATCTAAAAACAATATATAATATAATAGCTGATAAAGCAAATATAGAAGGAAACGTGAAGAAGCTGAAACGGTTACTTCAATCGTTTGAAGCCCCACTTAAAAAGGAGCATTACGGCTTTGTCGCGGTCCTTGTAGGACGGACATCCTGCGGCAATACAGATTAGTTCGTGGTTGCCGCGTTTGCAGCTTGCAGCGAGACATGAGCCGGCTCGGCGGGTGTAGCCGGTTTTTATGCCGTTTACACCAGGGCAGCTTTTGTTTTCGAGCAAATGATTATGATTCTTGAACCGAAGCATCTGCCCTTTGGAGTTTTTGCGAAAATCCATATATTTGGTGGCTACCCATTTTCTGGCTTCAGGATGTTTCAGCAACTTATTTGCCAGAATGATAAGGTCTTCGCAGCTTGCCCGGTTGTCATCACCGTTTCTTGTCGGAAGTCCGTGCGGATTAGAAAAGCTTGTCTTAGTCATGCCCAGTTCAATCGCGCGCCGGTTCATGGCGCTGATAAAATTACCGGCGTTCCCGTTGCCGAAAACTTCGGCAGTAAGTTCCGCCGAGTCATTTGCACTCTTTATAATCATACTTTTCAGGAGCAATTCCATTGAGATCGTTTCTCCGGGTTTGAGTCCGGCAATTGTGGGAGATACCCTTGTCGAGCTGGGAGTGACTTTTACAATAGTATTCATATTGAGCTTGGGATTAGCTTTAAGCTTTTCCAGGGCCAGCAGCAAAGTCATCATCTTTGACATGGAAGCGATCACAACAGATTTTTTGGCGTTTCGAGCCCAGAGTACTTTATTGGTGGATGGATCGTACAAAATTCCATATTTCACATATTTAAGTCCGGGAAAAAGTCTGGTGCTGTAAACTGTTTTTGAATAATCTAAATGGGTGGAAGGCTTGGAAGAAGCTGTTGATCGGGAAGGTAAAACAGGAGCAGGAGTCGCAGATGGTGCAGCCCGAACCGGTTTTTTCGGTGCGTAAGTTTTACCATCCGGCATAATTACCGTCGGCTCTGGAATCAGTTCCGGAACCGGTTCCGTTTTTTTATCCTCTGTTGTTCCTGACCACATGAATACGTATAAAAACATGAAATGCAGCAGGGCGATCACCGATAAAATAATAAGTAATGTTATAGTACTTCTCTTCATGCCGTCCGATTTGTGTCTGGGTTAAAATACATCCTCAAATAAATATACAATTAAAGATAACACCGGCAAGCGATAATTCAAAAAAAATGGCTATCGTCTTCGAAGATTTAGTCCGCTAAATGAAACCGGTATTTTATCGATGTTTCGCTTCCGGGTGTTATGAACACCATCAGCCATGCGAATTAATATAAATTACCAACCATCATTTCCGCTTTTGTAAAGGCCATGAATTTGACTTTACGCTTTAGACTTTTTTCAAGCATAGACTGAATTTTATCTGCTTCCTGTTTAGTCATTACACGAGAGCCGTTAATTTCAGCAATCACAATGCATGAATCTTTTGTCTCTGATGCCCTGATGGTTAAAGTAAATAAACCGGGTAACTGATTGATTGCTTTTTGGGCTAGATCCACTGCTTTTTTTATGAATGGAGCGTTGGCGTTAACAATAGAATCATCTTCCAGTCCATGCATGTTGATTCCATCAGAGCTGATATCAAATGATTCAATATAATGCGCAACCAGATAAATATTGGGATCATGTAATGTTTTTCGTATTTTGTCTTCAAGAAGTTTCATTCCTCCGGGAAATGGACGTATTGAGCCGTGAATTGTAAAATAGATGACCCTTTTATCATCGCGTGTTTTTTTTACCTCAAGGTCTGTTATTCCCATTCCAGGGATTCTTTCCAGTTTTTCCCGAATGATTTGTCCGGCTATATTCAGGATTTGAATATCTTTGCCTTCGCGATTAACCTTTTCAATTCCATCTGCATTTCGATAAAACTGGATGAGTTTGTCTTTTGAAGAACTAACGCTTCTGGTAATTCGTGTTTTAATAAAGATATTGATATTTTTTTTGAGATGTTTTTCCAGTTCATTTTCGATTCGTTTGATATGCAATGGAGAAGGTTCATTGGAAGCATCAATAATAACCATTGCATTGATCTCGCCATGGTTCGTTCTGCGGTCCAGAGTAATACTGTTAAGGTTATAGCAAAGAGTGTCGTAGAGTTCATGATGAACTTCTTTTTTTATTCTGGCGATAATTGCTTTATTTTCAAGCAGATTTATCATGGCGTTGGTCAGGAAGAATATAAGTATGACCATAGAAATTGCGGCTAGTGAGAATCGTTTGATAAAGACAACTTTATGATGATGAATTTTGCCGGAAAAAAAGCCGGATGCAATAAATGTAGCACTGCCGATCAAAAGAATTGTCAGAAAGTTGGCGAGGAACAGTATGAACGCACCCATGCCTCCCTGATAAGCTCCGAGCGCAAAACATAAGCCGCATGCCGCCAGCGGTGGTGTCAGCGAGGTTGCCATTGCAATTCCCGGCAAAATCGGACTGATCCGTTTGTCGATCATTGCCATGCAGCCGGCAAAGCCTGCTAGGGCCGCGACAAACAGATCGACAAGATTAGGACTTGTCCGGCTGATTATTTCCATGGTTATCTCAGGTGAGAACGGGGAAATTCCAACCAGATAACCAGCAGCAATCCCCAGAAGGATCCCGCCAACTTCAGTAAGTAGTGCATTCCGCAGTAATCTGGTTTCTCCGGTAATCAGACTCAGAGATATGCCGAAGATAGGCATCATCAGCGGACTTACCAGCATTGCTCCGATTACAACTGCAACGCTATTGGCGACCAGTCCGAAAGAGGCAATAAGAGCCGAAAGCGTTAGAAGCAAATAATAGTTGATATTGGGATCGGAACCGGAAACAATCTCATCATAGATGTTTTGTCGATGCTCATCATCGATATCAAAGATATTAATAATGTATTTAACTGCAGATTGGAAGATGGGCTTCATTCTCTGATTCATCCAGTTACCTCTTAGAATTTTCGCATCTTATAACCCACCTGCATATTATTTATTTATGCGGTCCGACAGTGTAAATGTTAAAAATATTCTCGAATAAATATACAATAAAAGATAACCCCCGCAAGCGATAAATCAAAAAAAAACGTTACCGGCACTTATGGAATTCTTATTTTATATAAATAATACAATGTGATGTAACAACATATGAAAAAGGTTGTTAAAATAATGGCTTACATCGTACTGGCTTTGGAAACTCCGATCAGTCTTGGGGAAGTGGCTCGCTCAAAAACAGGTCAGGAATTTCGCCGGATCTGGAATTTAAGAAATGCGTATGAAGATAATTTATTCCAAATGAAAACTCGCACTAGTATTAGATTATTTAGTGCTTCGCTTTAGTTTTAAATAAAGTGCATATTTGCGTGGAGAAACTTTCATTATTTTCTTGAAAACACGGCTAAAATGAAAAGGGTCCATAAAACCAACGATTTCTGCAACAGCTTGTATTCTAATTTCAGAGAAACTCAGAAGATTGGCGGCATATTTAATTTTGCTTTCTAGCAGGTATTCCTTTGGGCGCATGCCGGTTTGCTTCTGGAATATCCGGCGAAATTGAGAAATGCTCAGGTTGCAGAAGTCCGCCATTTCATTTACGGTCCACCAATGGGCGGGAGTGTCTTTTATCGAATTGAGTAATTCCTCGATTTTTTGTCTATGTTCAGAAACAGGCTGGTTACGTTGCAAAAACAGCTCCATCAATAACTGTTGCAGCAGCATATTGGCTCTGTACTGAGATTCTTTGGTTGGGTTGCGGCATAATTCTATAATTGGCAGCAGACGGCGTGATTTGCCTAAGTGCTGGACTCCGTTTACAAAGATACCGGAGCGTGCCATAAAGTCGGCTACAGGCCCGAAAAAGGAAATGGAATCTTCGATGTAGTTATCGTTAAGTCCACCGCAGCCGTTGTTATAAAAAGGTTTTATCAGCAATACATCACCCGCGGTCATTTCAACAACTGGCGAGTCTTCGCCAATAAACCATCCGCTTCCTTCATACATATGCGAAATGGAATAAAATTCCAGATATCGATGAATTTGTGGGGGGGACGGTAAAGCGCTGTAGTTACACTGCCAGGCGAAAATCCAAAGACCGTAGTCCTTTAGAAAATCTGGCTCTCCCTGTTTAGGGGACGAACTTACCCAAAAATCTTTTGACATAATCTTTTTATCTATATATTTATATTTTATGCCTATATCTTAAATGCAAAATATCAAGAAGTCAACTCTCGCTGTAAATATTTATTGTTGTATATTTTTGTATGTATAATTACTGTTAAAATTGACAATATTGTATTTTGTGTTTTTATCATAAATTAATGACCTTTTTATCCATATTTTTGGTTTTTTTTTACATTGCATATTAGTAGACAATCTATTAAAATAATATTTGAAGCTGGATGTCAGCTATGTAATTAATTTAAATACGAGACAAAATAATGATAAAGAATATTGGTTCACGGAGAGAACTATTTATTGATGACTGGCTTATTGACCACATGGATAATACAACTTTTAAATTACATTCTCCAAAACCAGAAGAAATAGCAATAGAGAAAGATTCCAGCGATATCACCTATGTTACTGTTTTGAAAGACAAAGAGCTTTATCGGATGTATTACCGTGGTCATGCCTCGGCGAAAATGGATCAACTAACTTGTTATGCCGAAAGTAAAGACGGTATTCTCTGGGAAAAGCCGAATCTTAGGCTGATTGAGTTCCAGGGGAGCACAGCAAATAATATAGTTTGGGACGGAGAGGGAACAGTCCCCAGAACTCCTGCCGGAGTAACTCCTTCAAATGAAAAACAGGAATGGGCGTGGTATTTGTGCGTAGAGCATGGGCGCAATATTCCACCGGATATTGATAAATACAGTTTACTTGACCAGCAGATAATACGGGGAGTCTGTGCCTTTGCTCAGGGAAAACTCCCAAGTTCAACTCATAATTTTACTCCATTTCTGGACTCCAACCCCGCCGCGTTACCGGAACAGCGTTACAAAGCGGTTGGCGGAACGTGTGATGCCGGTTTAATCGGTATGTATTCAGCTGATGGTATTCATTGGCACGCCATGAGTAAAGAACCAATTATTACAGAAGGAAAATTCGACAGCCAGAACGTTGTATTCTGGGATTCGCTTCGCAAGGAATACGTTGTCTTTATGCGTACACTATTAAAAGGAGAATTCCGTTCTTTCAGCAGATGCACTTCTCCCGATTTTAAAAATTGGTCAACTCCTGAGCAAGTCGGTTTGGGCGATATTGAAAACGAACACTTATACACCAATGCGGCAACGCAATATGTCCGCGCTCCACATCTTTATATCGCGTTTCCACGACGTTTTATGACGAAAACCACAGAAATGAGCGATTACGACAGCATATCAGACCAGATATTCATGAGTAGCCGTGACGGCGGCCGTAATTGGGATAGGCGTTTCATGGAGGCTTTTATTCGCCCCGGAAGAGATGCGAAAAACTGGACAGATCGGAATGGAACTATTTCTAACGGGGTAGTAGTTACCGGCGAGGATGAACTATCAATATACTGGGTGGAACACTTGCATTATCCAACGTGCCGATTGCGACGCGGCAGTCTAAGACTTGATGGTTTTGCTTCAGTAAACGCACCTTATTGTGGTGGAGAGTTGATCACAAAACCGTTGATATTTTCAGGTAATCATCTAAGCCTGAATTATGCTACTTCAGCTTTTGGCTGTGTGCAGATTGAAATTCAGGATGAGCATGGGAAAGCAATTGAAGGATATGAATTAAATGAAGAAATGTGTGGCGATATAATAGATGGTATTGTTACATGGAAAGCAGGCTCTAATATAAATAATTTAGCTGGCAAAATAATACGTTTGCGTTTTGTTATGAGAGATGCGGATGTATATGCCATACAATTCAAGGAGTAGCCCGGATAATATAAATAAACAGGAAAGTAGACTATTGTTTTTACTAAAACTTTTAAAGATAAATGTATCGAAAACACAAAACAACAGCCAGGAGATGGCAATGAAAAACTCAAAGAAAAATTCTTCGGACACATGTTGTAAGCGACTGCTTGCAAGTAATTTCACTCTCATTGAACTTCTTGTTGTGATTGCTATCATAGCAATCCTTGCTTCAATGCTTTTGCCGGCTTTAAATAAGGCCAGAGATAAAGCGAAAGCAATAAAATGTATTAATAACCTTAAACAAATAGGACTTGCAACAGCTTTATATCAATCCGATCAGAATGACTATTACCCGAATGGCCGCAGGCAAATTGACGGGTGGCAGAATTGTATCTGGCTCATTAATATGATGACATATATTCATCCAAGTGTAAGTGATGTTAAAAAATTCCGCAAGGAAGTCTTTTAGTGTGTCCTTCTATACTAAAAAAAGATGGATACGTAAATGCTTCTGCGATGGGAAGCGATACTTATTTAACCTACGGCCTCGCCATTGCCACAAGCAAGAGCTTATATGATTCTGGAGTCGGCGTTTACTGCACAGCAAACAATGTTTTACTTAATCGCAAAGCAGGATTACTAAAAGCACCATCTGAGTTTATGATTTTTATTGATGCGAAGAAAATAGATTACGCAACAGAAGGCCTGGTTGGTCTTTCCCACAGCTCTGGAGCTAATTACATAGGTCCAGTTCATAACAAGATGGTAAATATGTTAATGGGTGACGGACACGCATGTTCAATCCGGTATAACACCATTCCTACGGATAATTCTGGAATATGGACCATCCAAAATAATGATTAAAATTAATATGGATACTAGTATGAGATTATTGGGCTTTATAATAATGCTTTGGGGAATAAGCGTCTTTAGTGCAAATACAATAACAGTAATTCCACAAGATTCTGAGGTTGTAATCCCTGAAAAGGCGAATGCTTTTATCAGCTTTGCGGCAAAGGATTTACGAAATCATTTGAAGTCGATTAGCGGAAAAGATATAAAATTATTGACTACTCAAACAGCATCTGGCAATAAGTACAAATTCTTTGTAGGAATAAAGTTTCCTGGAGATAAAAAGAAACTAGCACCCGAAGAAGCTCGTTGGGTAGTAACTCCCCAAGCGACATATCTTTACGGCGAAGATTTTTGTCGCAAACCTGAATTGCAGAACAGCGAAAAACATGTTGTCAAGGATTTCTATAATCGTACAGGTACGCTGTTTGCAGTCTACAGTTTCTTAGATAGTCAATTGGGGGTAAAATGGCTCAGTCCAGGGAAAAGTTGGACTGTTATCAGGAAACAAGCTGTTTTTCATTTGCAGGAAGGTCGATTTGCATGGAATTCAAAACTGGTACAGCGCCACATGCGACATGGAGAGACCTGGTCATTTTATCAAAAGAGATTTGCCGCTAAAATTCCAACAGAATTCAAAATGACCAGAAAAGCTGTAAGTGACAGAGAATATCAAGTTATGCTATGGGAAAAGAGAATGCGTTTGGGACGTAAATATATTATACCTTACGGTCACGCATTTACCAAGTGGTGGGCTAAATACGGTAAAACTCATCCCGAATATTTCGCGCTGATTGCACCCGGCAAACGTGGACCATGGGCAAAGAATCGTCCTGATAGAGTCAAAATGTGTGTGAGTAACAAAGAACTTCATAAACAAATTGTTAAGGATTGGGATTGGAACAAATATAAAACAATTAATGTTTGCGGAAATGACAGCCGTGGTTATTGCACCTGTGCCAAATGCAGAGCCTTAGATGTTATGGACAAAGGTGAATCAATTCCGACCGGCGGTGCAACCACACCATACGGATTTGAAAAAGCATTAGGTAGTTTAAGCGATCGTTATTTATATTTTGCGAATGAAGTCCTGAAAGAGGCGAAAAAGACACATCCTGATGCCGAAGCCGTTATGTACGCATATTATGACTACAGAAAGCCGCCGCGTAAACAACGTGTAGCACCGGGGGTAATAGTAGTGTTTGTTCCCTCAATGATGAAATCAAAAGAGGTAGAGGAAATGTATAAAGGCTGGCATGACGCTGGTGCTCAAAAAATGATTTTGCGTCCAAATGATCAGTGGTTGAGTATGGGATTGCCAATGGGATTTGCCAAAAGTATGTTTGATAATTTTCAGTTGGGAATAAAGTATGGTGTTATTGGTACTGATTATGACATGTTTCAGCATTTTGGACCAGCTACTGATTTTGCTGACTATATTCTTGCACGAGCTCAAGGTGATCCCGGTAAACCATATGAATATTGGGAAAACGAATATTGTTCAACATTCGGAGCGGCGAAAGATGCAGTAAAAAAATATTATGCGTATTGGCGCAAAAACATTTGGGAAAAACGTCTGCTGCCTAATTTCGACGCTATCTGCAAACGTGGGCGTTATGGCAATTTCAGGCGTGGAGTTATGTGGGATTTACCCAAATACTACAAGAAAACTGATTTTGACAGAACTGATGCCATCCTCAGGGCCGGAGCAAGCAAGAAACTAAGTTCGAGCGAAAAGATGCGTTTAAATAAATTGCGACTCGCCAATTGGCATGCCCGTTTAACTTATGAAGCGGTTTGTAATAAAGAAAAAGCTTCAGCTAAACTTATCAGATTCCGTATAGCCAATAAAAAGAAGTTAAACATTTACTGGCCCTGTCTATTGGCAATGGAGAACCATTTCGGAAATATTACCGGTATGAATACGGTAGCTATTCCGAAACGCTTTACTTATAAGCAGGATATGGATTTATTATGGTACTTTAAGATTGACCCTGAGAATGTTGGAATCAATGAAAAATGGCAAAATTATTCATTGGCAGATATCCAAAAAAACTGGGATCTTATTCAAAGCAATACCAGTTGGGAAAAATTAACTTCCAAGCATACCCCAGACAAACTCAAAAAACGCCTGAAAAACTATGATGGAATTGGCTGGTATGCTCAGAGTATAAAAATAGACAAAAAATTTAAAGATAAAGAAATTTGTCTTTTATTCGGCGCAGTCGATGAGTCATGCTGGGTGTATGTCAATGGTAAATTAGTTAAAACTCGCATTCATAAAAATAAAGATGACTGGCAGACTCCTTTTACTGTTTGCATTAATAAAGCTATTGACTGGAACAAGAAACAACAATTAATAGTAGTAAGAGTTGAAGATAAATGTGGTGCCGGGGGTATTTGGAAAGAAGTATCCCTTGTTATTGCAAAATAAGATATAAAAATGAGAAAGAATAATTATAAATCAAAGCCTTTAAGCGAAACGGATTTGGCTCCACATAGAATATGTCAGTTTGAACAATTGCGTATAACAAGTTTAGATCGCATTAAAGTTAACCAAATGCCGGTTGAGGATAATTTAGAAATGCTGGCTGTTGCAGGACGCAGATTCAGTTGTGTTGTTTCCACGAGGAGCCGGTTGCCGGTAAAAGACTTGTCATTGCGTGTGGTAGGGAAAATTTCTTGCGAGGTTTTTCCGGTTGAATCAGTGGTCTTTCCGGAAGAAGCAACGCTAATTCCGGATTTGCTAAGCGAAAAACATTCGATTAATGTTGCAGGGAATACCACAGCTATGTTTTTACTGATTTTCAATCTGCCGGAAAATATGGAATGTCAGGTTTTGGATTTTACTGTTATAACACAATCGACAACTCACCGCGTATGTGAAAAAGAATTTAAGCTGAAAATAATTCCTTCACCGGCTTCCAGAGAAATTATACCTTCCAAAATTATTTTTTGGCCCCACTGGAAACGTTTTGCAATGCATTTTAAAGTGAAACTCTGGAGTGAAGAGTTCTGGAGTTTAGCGGAGAGTTATCTCAGGGAAATGGCTGCGGGCGGAATGAATGTTATTATGACCAGCATTAACCATGATCCTTTCTGCTATCCTTTGCCAGAGGAATATTATGAATACAATTATTATCCGCCGATGATAATCTGGCAAAAAAACTTAGAGGGAGAATTTACTTTCGACTTCTCAATTTATGATCGTTATGTAGAATTAAATTTGGCTTTGGGCATTAACCGGGAAATAGAGTGTCATTCCCTGTTGCCCTGCAAGCAGCAGGAGCCGAAGATCAGTTATTACGATATGGTTTCAAAATCAATGAAGACAATTGAAACAATCCCTGAATCACAGCTCTATCAGGAAGCGTGGACTGCTTTCCTGAAAGCGTTTATTGTTCATAATCGACGGCGCGGGTGGCATAACATGCTCACAATATGTCCGTATGATGAGCCAAGTAATCCACAACGTTTTGCGGAAGTTGCTGAATTAGTAAAGAAGTTTGCGCCGGAAATACGAATTTCCGCCGCGTTAACCAGTCGTGTGGCATTGGAGTTGATCAACTGTATTGATATTGCAACAATCCACTTGGATGTTGGTTATGACAAAGATGCTGTTGATAAATTGCGTGAGAGTGGTGTGGAATTACGCTGGTACAATTGTTGTACTCCGGATTGGGGAAATACTCTTTTCAATTGTGAGTTGATAGATGCTTATCGTATAAGCTGGATAACAGAACAGGGAAAATATAGAGGTTTCCTGCGTTGGTCGATTATTGGATGGCCTGAGAGCTGGAACGAAAACCCGGGGTTTAATTGGCCCACTGGAGATACTTATCTTATTGCTCCGGGGAAATCTGGCCCTCTAGAAACACTACGGTGGCATGCTTATCGTCAGGGATATCAGGATTTGCATTTACTACTACAATTAGAACTTACCCCGGAAGTCCAATATTTACTTTCAGAAATTGGGGCAAACCAGGCTCTTGATATAACAGAGTCTCCGGGTGATTTTCAGCAACGTTTATACAACTTAATATATAGACAACAAAAAAACTCAATGGCATTTGCCGCTGAACAACCCGGCTTGCCGGACATGTGTAATTTATAATTGATAAGAAAACTATATTTGAAATAACATAAAGCATTTTAAGGCGGAGAATTCCTAAAAGGAAATGATGAAATCGGTGTTGTTATCACCATCCCGAAGAGGCGGGAAATTAACGCGGCTTTTTTAATTCGGCGTTGATGAGGGCGGCGGTTTCGATACATCTGACGATGATGCGTTCGCGGCGTTCGCCTTCGAAACGAAACATCGGTACCCGGCTGCCAAGGGCGCCGGTTACCTTGCCGTCTTCGATGATTGGAAATGACATTGTACAGGAACCATTCAGTTTGTCATCGCCGGACATGATTTCCGGTTCAGAAACATAATAGCCGTTCCTCACGATTTCTGCGCATTTGTCTCTCATTGCCTGATATTCATTGATACCTGCCAGATTGTTAATTGACAAATCACGGTTCTCCCAGAAACGGCGGAATTCTTCTTCCGGTTTATATGCCAGCATGAGAAGTCCGGTGGCGGTTCTGAATAAATCGCTGGTGCCAGAGATGTTCTGCCTTCGTACATGAATCATGGAATCCGGCTCCAGTTTAAGAAGCTCAAGACGCCGTCCGCCGCATTCCGCCACCAGAACCAGGAACTCATTGATTTCCTGGGAAAGTTTACAAATATACGGTTCAGCAAGTTCTGCCAGGTACTTTTTAAAAGGACCCTTGCGGGTCAGGTAGTACAACTCACTGCCGAGAACATAGCCTTTGCGGTCACCGATATTTTCCAGGTAACGCAGCTTTACCATGGTTCTGATAATATTTGAGCACGCCTGGACCGATACTCCGGCGACGTCAGCCAGCTCGGTAAGCGAGTGCGGACGTTCCGGTTCTTCTGAAACATATTCGATCAATTTGTGAAATCGTTCTATTACCTGAATCATAATTTTCTATCCATACGACGGATCATGTTTTATACCGCTTCATATTTTGCACTTTACACTATGGAAGCGAATGTTATTAATTAAATCGCAAAGCGATTTTGCGGCACTCATGACGTTTATTTGAGTTTGAAAATTTATTTTCAGCCAAATAAACGTCATTATTCGCCACCGCGGGCTCCGCGGACGCGATCCAACGGCGGGACGTTGGTCGGCAAAGCCGAAACGCTTTAACTTACTCTGTTCCCCGGCAGTGTTCAAATGCCATTATTTGTTCCAGTCGGATAATTTATCGGCTATGAGCTTTTTGCACAAGCCGTCGAGATTTTCAAATACTTCATCTCCTGTCGTCGATGAATTTTTCAACAGCAGCCGACAGTTTTCCGGGGTTATCGCAGGTTCCAGTAATTTCAGGGATTCTACAATCTCTTTACGTCTGGCTGGAATCGCGTCGCCCAGTTTGAGCAGACTGATCAGGCAATGACTGATATTCTGAACGTTTGAGGCTTGGCCATTTTTAATCAGTTCAAGTAGTGGATCAATACCGGTCTCATTCCGCAGCTTTCCAAGCAGATAAATGGCGGCATGCAGCCGCGACTGATTCTGACTGCGGCTGGATGACGGCAGAAAGTCATCCTGTTCCCGGACGATTTTGCTGAGAATCGGAATCGCTTCCACACATCCGGCGATGCCCAGCGCCAGAGCGGAATTGCGCGACAAATGCTGATTATCGCTGTTAATATATTCCAGCAGTTGTGATTTATATTGATTGATATTGCTGGACATGATCCAGATTGCTTCGCCGGGCTTTTCGCCCGAAAGCAGTTCTTTGAAGCTCGCTTCCTCAGTCCATGAGCAGTCCGGCAGTTTTTTCCCCGGCATGACCAGACCGTGATATAGTTTTCCAATAATATCATCGTAATTAATAGCACGGATTTCACAGTTGTTTTTTACAGCCAGGGCGGTGACAAGTCCGGCGGCTTCCCCGAGCTTCTGCATGCCTCGCTGCATTCTTATCGCGCTTGCCATAAGATGATCAACTCCCAGGCAGCGTCCGGCCGCCATCAGGTTCGAAAATCCTTTTACCAGCATACAACTTAGCGGTACAGGAATAACGAAATTGCGTCCCCACATGCTGGCGGCAACCATCCAGTCAACATTTTTTTCATTCTCAAATGCCCAGTCGCGTGAATGGCTGTCAAAGTTTGAATAGCACAATGCAACCGGTTTGCCGGTAAATTTGCCTTCCATGAAATCTTTGAACTTGAGCGTTTCATCGCATTCAATCAGACGTCCTTCGCGAACGCCCGGAATTGTTGTGATCCATAAAATCGGTTCGGAAGCATCGCGATGCAGTGAGTTGGACGCAAGTATTCCACGACTCAAATCCTTGCCGTCGACAACCGATACATAACCGGCATCAAAGTTTGCCATGTTCATACGGTTTTCATCGGCTTTTAAGGTGACTCTTACACTGGAAAATGGTTGAGGTTTACCATCAAGAGTCCGTCCGTGAGAGAATCCGGCTCCTGCCATTGCGCAGATTTCGCCGTCGCCTGATGCATCAATGAGCATTTTACATCCGCAGTTACGAACACCGTCCGGAGTCACAAGTTTTACTCCCTGAACTGTTCCCGCATCGCCTGTGTAAACTCCGACGACTGCTGACTCATAGGCAATTTCCCCGCCATTTGTGGTGATTCTGTTTTCCAGTTCCATGCTTTTGGTGTCTGGATGGAAACAACCGCCTTTCAGAAAATATTTGTCCTGAACTTTATTTGCCGTCGCATCAATCTCTTCAAACAATCCGCCTTCAAGTCCGAAATAGTATCCGAATACGCCGCCTGCTGTTGCCGAACCGCCGCACATATTACATTTGTCTATTCCCAGTACGCTGATACCGTTGTTTGTCGCGGTGACTGCCGCAATTGCTCCGGCTGTACCGAGTCCGACAACAATCAAGTCATACGATGTTTCAAATTTGATATCTGTAGTTTGGGCACAGCTTTTTCCGTCAATAAGTTCTTTGTACAACATGATTACCTCCCTGCCATTCCGGCATCGAATGCTGCCAGCGGATTGTTGAATTCAAGTGGACTGACAAAGTGATGTTTGCCGGAAAATTCGTGTGTCGTTTCTTTGAGCGTGTAGTCGAACTGTTTGGCAAGCGAGGCAATACGGGCATCCCCGAAATTTTCAGATGCGTAGTTTTCCATAAAGCATTTCCGGGCAGCGGTCCAGTTGAAATCGACCGGGATTTCAGTGCCGATAAATTTTTCGTTGGCGCCGCGTCCATCTCTGTCGCTGAATTTTGAGAATACCGGAAATATTCCGGATTCGCTGAAAATAGAAGCGTTAAGGTATTTTGCCGTGATATTGTTTTTTCCCCATTCGCGGTTTGAGATGCAGGTAGGCGTGCAGTCGATAATTTTTTCGCATTGGATCATGAATGTTCCGCCTGGATTGCAGCATTTTAGCTCAAACCCGGTATCCGTTTCAGACATCGACACGATTTCAGTTGTCATCATGATTCGGCTGCTGATATCTTTAAGCTTGTAATAAAGGATAGGGGCAAGGGCATAAAAATCGATACTTTCTTTACCGCCGCATTTTTCATATAGTTCATTGTGAAGCTCTGCTGCTTCTGCCGATTTGAGCTCTCCGTTCCACTTGCCGCATGGACGGTAACTATTAAAGAATTCATCCCCGGCCGAAGCGCCGCGTTCAATCAGAATGCTTTCGGCATCAGCCGTTACCAGCCCGAGGCCGTAACAACTTGCCCCGAGTATTACTGTGTTTGTTTTCATGTGTAAAAATCCGCTATTTAAATAATATTTAAATGTATTAAGTAATATTTAAATTATAATATATAACTCTACAAAAGTCAAGATGAATAAAAAAAAAGTACCAGGAATGAGTTAAAAAGCATAAGACCTGTCTTGCTGTAATGCAGGACAGGTCTTAAAAAAAATAATTTGAATTGTTTTTTTTACCGGGTACCGGAGATTCCGAGAATTATCGGAGTCTGATTTCTTCCGATGGAAATAATATCAACTGATTTTACTACAGAGTCTTTCAGGGGATCTTTTGCAAATTCAAATACCCTCAGATACCGCCACTGTGGTTTTCCGGTAACGGTATTTGAAACCTTTACCGGAACCGGCTTGGACACTTCTTTGGGGTTATATCCATTCCACCAGTTGTTATTGTGCTTCGGAATGTTAATTACTGCTTTCTGCTGTGTTCCGTCCGCGAAATTCAGTACATATTCGGTGATATCGCCGGGACTTCCCCAGGATGCCGCATGCAGGAAGTACAATGTGCGAACCTTACGGTTGATTGGAATTGTTACTTTTTCCGGCATTTTTGGGGTTACGGAATTGCCTCGCATGGTGATGACCGATTTCCCGTTATTTTTCGCGGGATTAATAATATCAAAAGTTACTCCATAGAATGTACGCTTTCCGGTCTTAAAGTCGCGTAGGTCGTTGAACGGTCCTTCATCACTCCAACCTCCTTTTCCATCGCCTGCTTTGTCATCGGCAAAGCCCATATTGCAGTATTTGCGGATATCAACGGTAAAGTTGGAAGAGATATTCTCACTGGGAGCCACAAAATCAGCCAGTACCGGCACATCCGCTTTATCAGGACCATCGTTCAGTTCCAGTTTCACCGGTTCTTTGATTACTTTCAGTCGCGCTTTTTCCAGTGCCTGGCTTACCGTTGCGGCATCTGCTGCTACATGAATATAAAACGGTTCTTCCGTAATCTTTAATAATTGGGGATTAGTGCTGATCTTATTGCCCATAATGTTAAGAATGGAAGTAACTTTGCCGGGCCATTGGCATTTCAACTCTACTTCGCCCTCATCGCCGCACCATAGCACGATTACAGTCGATTTCTGCTTATTTGACTCATGTATGTTGGCCCAGAATCGCCCGGTTTTTCTGAACACACGTGAATGAAAACGGGTCCAGTCAAGCTGTGACTGCATGACCGCCCTTGCTATCAATTTAGGGCGTGGAGTATGGTTTATATCCAGCATGGAGGTATTGAAGAGCGCGTTTGACGCGGAGGGAGATACTCTGTTTTGAAGATAAATAAAGTGTTTTCCTACATTGTGGCTCATTAAAACAGCTTCGCCCTGAACTACTTTTACCGCACCCTTGTACCAGTTAAGTGGTTTGCGTTCGGACTCCGGGGGAAGCTGGGGATAATCGAGTCCCCTTAAAAATGTAGAGTCGCCGCAACCAGCTTCAGTACTCCAGATCGGTAGCTTTTTCCCGGGACCGTATTTTACCGCCAGCTGCTGAAAATGATCAATGATTGCCCCTAGTTTCTGATAGGATTCCAGTGCCGGAATTTTGGGACAGCCGTAATGGATCGATATCATATCGAGACCTTTCAACGCGCCGTGCTTTGCGGCTTCATTGTGCCAGGCCCAGGCGGAACAGGTATATCCGGCTGACATTACAACACAATTCGGATCGGCTTTTTTCGCGGCTCTTACCGCGGTCTGAACCATTTGCCCGAATTCTTTTGTATTACCCTTCCAGAAAATGCCGACAGCAGGTTCGTTCCAAATTTCCCAGTATTTGATGTAATCCTTATATTTTGAAACAGTCTCAAAAACATATTTTTCAAAGTATTTCAGGTTTGGAGCCCAGCATTTATTATAACCGGGTTTCGGTTTCGCCTGTGGTTTTGCCGCGGCCCAGTATGGAGTTGTAAATAACTGCCCCAGAAGCGGCATATTGTATTTCTTTAAATATTTTAACTGAAAATCGTAGGTCCAGGTAAATTTGCCCGGATCAGGTTGAACTCTGTTCCACCAGGTAACCTGGACCATATTATGATCACGCTGCCAGTTTTGTCCCAGACGAGCAGCTTGTTCCAGATATTTTCCATCGGTCCAACCGTTTATATGATTGCCGAAAAATGAGTCAGGATCCGGTTGTACTGGTAGAGGGAAACAGGCAAAACTACTTAGGTCCCGCAGTTTTTTTTCTCCTTTTACATTATATATCGCCTCAATTTTATATATTCCCTGAAGCTCAGGAGAGAAAGATATATTCAGCTTTTTTGACTCTCCCGATTTAAGGTTCAAATCAACAACTTTCTGACCGCAGTCCTTCATCCAGAAATTCCGCAGGGTGAGAGTCACCTTGCCACTGTAACTGTTCAATGACGGATTTCGTACCGGAATCGCGATGGAAAATGTTTTGCCTGGTTCAATAATCGTGTTTTTCAGTTTCACCATAGGAACATCAAACTTTACCGGGGAAAGATTTGCGGCCTTTTGAAGCATGGTCCGCGCTGTTTTCTGGAACGGAAGGTTTTTGACGGAGCTATCGACTTCTATTCCCACTGCTTTAGGAATCAGTGTCGGATCTGCACATATGGCGGCAATCGTTCCCGGTGGCAAGGGGTTATTGAAATACACCAGTTCATCGATATTACCTTTGAAATTTTCACCGATGAACAGCTCGCCTTTCGGCATGATGCGTGTTGGCATACGGCTAGATACTGAGGTCCCTGTTGATTTTCCGTCGATATACAATTCTTTGCGTCCGGTGCTGGCATCCCAGCACACTGTAATATTATGCCATTCGCCGGCTTTCCAGTTTTCTAGGATTTTTGTCGCCGGGGAATAGTCCCAGCGAAAATACTCGCCGTTATGCTTGCCGGTCATAAAGAATAATGTTTTTCTGCTCGGTTGATAACTCAGAGCCAGATGACCGGAACGGAATAGTATGATATTTTTAGATAAATCCTTTAAGGCTTTTTCCGGTTTTATCCAGAAGGAGATGGTTCCGCTGGTAATATTGATATTACCGGTTGAGTTGTAATTGATCTTTGTTCCGTCCAGTTTTACGCTGTTATTAACGATACCGCTGTCATAGCTGATATCTTTTCCTGTCTTGACACTGTTCGAGCCCAATACTTTTGTCGGGACAACCGATTTGTCAAATGCCACGTAAAATCTAATGTTGTCAGAAGAAAACAAGCTTGAGTCCGTTTGGGTATTTTCCTCTTTTGGGGTTGCTTTAGATAAAATAGAGTCTGCTGCTTTCGCAGGCTGTTTGTAAAGGAGAGCTACCTCGTCAGGTGCCAGTTCCCGTTGCCAGATAAACAACTCATCGTACAAACCGGGAGCATTTTTTCCCAATGTGATTGCAGCATTGCTACTCAAACTGTCGGGAAAAACTTTTGTAGTCGAGTCTGCGGCGACTTTACCGTTCAAATATATTTTTTTTCTGCCGGTTTCTTTGTTCCAGGATATTGCGACATGCTGCCATGAACCGGGTTGCCATTTGGCTGGCTCTTTGGTCTGGCAGCCGTATGTCCAACGAAATCCTTTTTCCGGAAAACTTTTTCCGGTCATGAAAAACATAGCCTTATTTTTAGGAATGTAATTCAGCCTGATGTGAACCAGGTCGAACGGTGTACGGAACCCTATTTTTTCTGTCGGATTCCAGGCCGGCTTATGCCAGAATGCGACGGTTCCTTTGTTTATATCGGCATTTGCGGCAGCCATATATTTTATCGCTTTGTTGATATCTGCCGCTTTCCCTCTTACGCCCGGAGAAAATTTTACTTTTCCGGCATGTACGACTTTTGAACCTTTGGCAACGTCAGGCTCCAGATTCCCGTTAAACGACGAATAAAAAGAGAGATCATTTTTGAGGCTGTTTCCCCATAATAAAGAAGGGGCAAGCAGTCCTATTGCAAGTAAGAATTTGTTCATTATGTGTCCTGAATTCTTTATGATAATTTGTTACTAAGATACAATTTGAGTGTGATCGCGTAAAGAGAGGAGATTATTTACGCAATTTCACACATTAAAATTTTTGTCGTGAATTATTTCCCGGTTACGGACAGGTATTTCTTGACAGCGGCGGCTCCGTAGGTCTGATAATCAAGTGTATAAGGCTTAATACTTTCAACATGACCATCAAAAAACTGAACGTTACTAGTATTTGCGTGGCGGTCACTGATAGCTCCAAACCAGGAGTATGCGGTATTTCCTGCCTTACAATACGGAATCATGTACCTGGTATTTCCTTCACTGTTGGTTGCGAGGACTGTTTCTCCTGTTACGATAAACATGGAAGGGGATTTTACCATATTGCTTTTTATGAATTTTCCAGTAAAAGTTGGGTTGTACCAGTTTCCGGAAAAAGGACCTGAGTTAAATGCATAGGCATTCATTCCATAAGAGCCTGTTCCGTAAATAACATTATTTACATTTCTAACCAAATCTGATTTATGGTCGCGGTCACTGGGACACACAAATACTTTAGGACTGTATGCCAGATTATCGGCTATAGCATCCATCCAGACAGCGCAATCTGTTTTTCTTTTCTGCGCGGCATTCGCAAGATATCCATCATTACTGTCGGAATAGGTACTGTGTGCAAGACCAATCTGCTTCAGGTTGTTTGTGCATTTGATTCTCTTGGCAACTTCACGAGCCCGGGACAGCGAGGGAAGTAACATGGATGCCAAAATAGCGATAATCGCGATCACTACGAGGAGTTCGATGAGTGTGAAATTCCTTTCTGATTGTTTCATTAACCTTTCTCCCATTTTTTTATGTTGCTCTTTTCTACTAATTATATAATAAGTCATCTACAGCAAAATCGCAATGTTTAATATTTCTCGATCATTTATAAAATAGTAATATTGCGTATGTTGTTATGATTTCCTTTTAATTAATTTTCCAGCCAATGGCAGTAATAGTTCTCCCTTCTTTTTATTGTTAAGAATGCTCAGGATATATTTAACTCCATTTTGGCTCAAGTCATTTTCCGGTAGCTGCAGCATGGTGTATTTATCCGTAATCCCGGTATTGGTTTCCCAGGATGATGAAAACTTGATGATTTCAGTATTATCTGGATGTTTCAGTCCTTTTTCCATCATTCTATATTGAGCAGAGTCAGCATAGTCAAAATTATAACCAATCAGTGCTTCCGGTATGGAATCTTCAAAAATCGGAATCGAAGCGTCATAAAGATTTTTTCCGACCCTGGCAAAAAATGGTTTCAGTTCAATATTATTCTCATCGCATATCCGCTTAACACCTTCGAAACGGCTTTTCGAAGAATAGTGCCATTCGATATCCTGCAAAAAATCAGGACCGAACCAGGCAACGCTTTTGTATCCTTTTTCCTTTAAATATTCGCCGACCAGTTCGCCATTAAGCTGCTCGTCCATGTCGATATGAGGCAGATTCCCAGGCGCGTGATATCGGTTCAACCAGACAATCGGAGGCCCCATGCTTTCAATTACTTCATCCACCACCGGCGGAACATAAGTACCGGCAACCCCGATAATACCGTCAACCGAAAGGGTTTTGAAGAAGTTTGGTTTCTCCGCGAGTTCAAACGTTTCCGGATCAATATAAAAAGGTTCATGAATCAGGGAAAAACCAAATCGAGCCAGTTCGCGTGCCGCGGTATTGATATACGACAACAACTGCGGATGACTTTGCTGACCTTGGGCTGTACGCTGGACCACAATCAACGCTATTTTCATAAATTGCTTACTTCTGATTGAAAGAGCGGCCTGGTTGGGAAAATATCCCAGACGGTCGGATACCTGTTTTATCTTTTCCTTAGTTTTGGGCGCAATATGTCGGGAACCGCTAAAATACAGCGATACGGTTTTCTGGGTAACTCCGGCTTGTCTTGCTATTTCTCTCTGAGTAACTGGCATTCGATATGTACCTGTTTTCCAATATATTTTAGTGTCTTTGTTTTACGTTTCTATCCGAGCAAAGCATCTAACAGAGTTAAGAGGCTTTTCCCTTATTAGTTTAATGACCACTTCACAATGTCGTTTTCGTATGAGGGCCAACTGATCCCTTCAACCATTTCCGGTACTGTCAACGAATCCACATGGGAATCAATGAACAAGGTATTCGCGTACTTCTTATGATAAGCCGTAGGGGCGCGTTGTCCGCCCTTGGCTGTATAAGTTGCCCACAAAAATGCGGTATAAAATTCTTTACTGCCCTCGCTGACATGCAGGGTTTTACTTGGATGCGATATCTTTGTGATCTTAAATGACAAATATTTTGTGCCGGTTGAAAAGCGGCTGTTCCTGGAGTAGGAAGTCGGATCGTCATTTGAAATCGGCTGATAAGACGGACACTGGAGTATTTTAACCCCGTTGGGTCCCTGACTGTATGAACGATAATATGCGAAAGAAGGACGCGGCTTTCCGAAATATCCCTCACGGGCAAATACAATATACCAGTATTGATTATTAGCGTCGGTTGAATCGCAAGGCAAGCGGTTATCCGGCAGTTCATCTCTATAATCACCGGCATACATGCTCAGGGCAAGCCCGATCTGTTTAAAATTGTTTGCGCAGGAAATCTGTTTGGCTTTCTCCCTGGCACTGCTTAATGCCGGAAGCAGCAACGCTGCCAGTATAGCGATAATAGCTATCACTATAAGGAGTTCGATAAGTGTGAATAGCTTTCTTTTCATTTCTTCCTTTGTCTTCTGTTTTGATACGGTATATTGATCATGTATCCGTATACATGATACACTAAATGCAACAAATAGTCAAGAGGAATCTGTAATTTTAATTAATTTTAGGTAAAGAGTAAAAAGTGAAAGATGAAGAGCATTTGATGAGAAGTTTTTCCATGCCTTCTTCATAAAGAGGGTATGATTTATCTTTATTCCGGTAATTCCATATCGGAGTTCAGTATTTCCAGGTAACGAGTATAGCTGAATAAACGGTTACGTTTTTGTTGTGTCAGTTCTTCAATTATCTTCAGGTTGATAAGTTGACGTAAAGATTTATTGACAGTGGCTGGAGTCAAATTAGTCATCTTCACCAGCGTTTGAGCGTTCACCAGCGGGCGTAACAACAATGAATTGTAAACTTGTAATACGGAATTGGCACCGCGTCCCAGCGAGGCTGTTTTTTCTCGGTCCTGCCTTATTAGATTATGCAGTTTCATTGCCACTTCGTTTGATTCTCTGGCGCATGAAATTATTGCTTCTACAAAAAAATCGAGCCATTTTTCCCAGTCTCCATAAAGACGGACTTCATTAAGGAGTTCATAGTAATATTGCCTGTGCTGTTTAAAATAGTAGCTTATATATAAAAGCGGCTGACGGAGAATGCCACAGGAACATAGCAACAGTGTGATTAATAAACGGCCTAATCGCCCGTTACCGTCAAGAAACGGGTGAATTGTCTCAAATTGAACATGTACTAATGCGGCTTTCATTAAAGCTGATGTAATCTGGCTTTGATCATGGATGAAAAGCTCAAGTTTTCCAAGACACTCCATAACAGCATCTGCTGGAGGAGGGACAAACCGAGCATTACCCGGACGGGTTCCGCCAATCCAGTTTTGGCTACGACGGAATTCCCCCGGAGATTGACGATTCCCGCGCCCTTTTGATAAAAGTATCTGATGGATTTCACGTATAAGCCGTAATGAAAGAGGAAATCCTTCTGAAAGTCTTGATAATCCGTGATTTAATGCCGCAACATAGTTACTTACTTCCTGAACGTCATCAATGGGAACTCCCGGAGCTTCATTTGATTCGAACAACAGTAAATCGGAAAGAGAAGATTGTGTTCCTTCTATCATTGAAGAAAGAACGGCTTCCCTGCGGATATACATATAAAGAAATATATTAACGTCAGGAAGTAAATTCGCAGTGCAATCAAGACGTCCCAATTCAAACATTGCCTGGTCCAATTTGGCCTGAAGGGGACCGTCAATTAAAAGAGGAGGGGCCGGCGGCAAAGGGGCTGGCAGAAATGCTTTAACCTCTTCCCCAACAGTACTGACTGCTATATATTTTCCCTGAAGAGCCCTTTTCATTATTTACCCCATTTATTATCTTAAAATATAAATAGCCTTTATTTTAAGATAAAGCGTTATTGTAAAATAAGCAAATCTTTTATGTTAATATTCTCTTTATATAAGTATATTGGTGTTTCAGATATGTTCGGAGCAGACACGAACATTCATCGCTTTGAAGGGTTGTAAAATCGTAAATTGAGTATAACGTATAAGTCTGTTTTTTAACAACTTATACGACAATATTTTTATAATCATACATAAGAGTGGAATTGATGAAAGAGAACGAGTACGATTTTACCGCGATTGAGAAGAAGTGGCAGGATTACTGGGTAGGCAACAAAACCTTTAAGGCTGAGGACTTTTCTGATAAACCGAAATACTACGTCCTTGATATGTTCCCTTATCCGAGCGGTGCCGGCCTGCATGTCGGACACCCCGAAGGCTATACCGCCACTGACATTCTCTGCCGCTATAAACGCATGCGCGGATTCAACGTATTGCATCCGATGGGCTGGGACGCTTTTGGTCTGCCCGCCGAACAGTACGCGGTGGAAACCGGTACTCATCCCAGTATTACCACCGAAAAGAACATCAATACATTTAGAGGACAGATCCAAGCGCTTGGGTTCAGCTATGACTGGGACCGTGAAATTAACACGACTGACGAAAAATATTACAAGTGGACCCAGTGGATTTTCATTCAGCTCTACAACAAGGGGCTGGCTTATATTGATGAAGTTGCCGTAAACTGGTGTCCGGCTCTCGGAACCGTGCTGGCGAATGAAGAAGTCATCGACGGCAAGAGCGAACGCGGCGGTCATCCGGTGATTCGTAAGCCGATGAAACAGTGGATGCTGAAGATCACCGAATATGCTGAACGTCTGCTGAATGATATTGAGGACCTCGACTGGCCTGAAGGCATCAAGGAAATGCAGCGTAACTGGATCGGTAAATCCACCGGTGCCGAAGTTGTATTCAAGGTTGATGGACATGATGCTGATATCACGGTTTATACTACACGTCCTGACACGCTGTTCGGCGCTACCTATATGGTACTGTCGCCGGAACATAGACTGGTTGATACAATTACTACTGACGCACAGCGTGACGCGATTGCGGCATACTGCAAAGAAGCCGCGATGAAGAGCGACCTTGACCGTACCGAACTGAGCACCGAAAAAACCGGTGTATTTACCGGTGCTTACGCAACCAATCCGGTTAACGGCGACAAGATTCCGATCTGGATTGCCGACTATGTTCTGGCGTCCTATGGTACCGGCGCGATCATGGCGGTTCCGGCACACGATACCCGTGACTTTGAGTTTGCGACCAAGTTCGAAATTCCGATTATCTGCATTATCGAACCGGATGCGAAAGAAGCTGCAGCGGACGGCGTGAATATCGATGATGTACATGCCGGAAAAGCCTGCTGGACCGGTAATGGTAAAATGATTAATTCCGCCAATACTGACGGACTCGATATCAACGGCATGGAAGTAAAAGAATCCAAGGCTGCTACCATCAAATGGCTGGAAGGAAAAGGCATTGGTACAGGCGCGGTGAACTATAAACTGCGTGACTGGTTGTTCAGCCGTCAGCGTTACTGGGGCGAACCGTTCCCGGTAATTCACATGGAAGATGGTTCAATCCGTCTGGTGGATGAAAAAGACCTGCCGTTGACTTTGCCTGAAATGGATGAATTCAAGCCGTCCGGTTCCGGCGAATCGCCGCTGGCGAATGCTACCGACTGGCTGGATTATACCGATCCTGAAACCGGCATGAAAGGTCGTCGTGAAACCAATACCATGCCGCAGTGGGCCGGTTCCTGCTGGTACTATCTGCGTTATATTGACCCGGACAATACCGAACAGGCGTTTGCGCCGGAAAAAGAAAAATACTGGATGCCGATCGACCTCTATGTAGGCGGAGCTGAGCATGCGGTTCTGCATTTGCTCTACTCTCGTTTCTGGCACAAGGTGCTGTATGATCTGGGTATTGTTTCAACCAAAGAACCGTTCCAGAAACTGGTTAACCAGGGTATGATTCTGGGGCTGTCTTATAAGGATGCGCGCGGCGCGCTTGTTCCGAACGATCAGGTGGAGCAATCTGCGGATGGTCCGGTTCGAAAAGGCACTGACGAAAAGCTTGAAGAATTTCCGGCCAAGATGTCGAAATCTTTGAAGAATGTTGTTAATCCCGACGATGTAATCCGCGAATATGGGGCCGACAGCATGCGTCTCTATGAGATGTTCATGGGACCGCTGGAAGCTACCAAACCATGGAATACCAAAGGCGTTGAGGGCGTGTTCCGCTTCCTGCGTCGCGCGTGGCGTATGATCACTGAAAGCGATATTGTTGACCGTGAGCTGGACGCCGAAGAACTACGGACCCTGCACGCGACGATCAAGAAAGTCACAGAAGATGTAGAAACTCTTGGCTTCAATACTGCGATAAGTCAGCTCATGGTTTTTGTAAACGAGTTTTCCAAAAAGAACAAATTGCCGCGTGAAGCCGCAGAGAAGTTTGTGATCATGCTGGCGCCGTTCGCGCCGCATATCGGTGAAGAACTCTGGAGTATTCTGGGGCATGACGGAACGATTGCTTACGTTGCATGGCCGGAATTCAACGAGGATTTCCTGAAGGTTGACGAAGTTGAAATTCTTATCCAGCTGCTCGGTAAACCAAAAGCCAGAATGATGATGCCTGCGGAAGTTGGTCCGAAAGACATGGAAGCGCTGGCGCTGGCGAATGATGAAGTCAAGGCGGTAATTGCCGGCAAGACGGTTCGTAAAGTAATTTGCGTACCGGGACGTCTGGTCAACATCGTGGCCAATTAGCAGGTCACCAGACCTGCACCGCGAGAAGATACTTTGTTGTATCTTCCGTACCCGGCTTTTAGCCGGGAGCTCAACGCTCCTGCGTCGTTTTCGCAGGAAAGTTTAATTATGAATTGTTGAACAAATTAAAATCAGTAATGTTAAAATGAATACAAAAGAATTGTTGGATCTGGACATGAAGCACGTGTGGCACCCATGTTCCCAGATGAAGGATTATGAAACGTTTAAACCGTTGCCAATCGTATCGGCTTCAGGTTCTGTAATGTATACTGCTGACGGCAGTGAAATTATTGACGCCATCAGCTCCTGGTGGTGCAAGAGCCTCGGGCACCGTCATCCGGAAATCCGTAAAGCGGTGGATGCGCAGCTCGACAAGTTCGAGCATATTATTATGGCGAATACGACCAATGAAACCATAGTGGAGCTTTCCGAACGGCTGTCAAAAGTATGTCCGCCGCTTGATAAAGTGTTCTATGCGGACAACGGTTCGACTGCGGTGGAAATCGCGCTCAAAATGAGTCTGCAGTATCACTTGCAGACTGGACACGGCGAGCGTACGAAATTTGCGTCTTTACAGAATGGTTATCATGGTGAAACGATTCTGACCCTTGCTGCGGGCGACTGCGAACTGTATTCAAAACCTTATGCGTCACTGATGCCGAAATTTCTCAAGCTGGAACCACTGGTATATTGTAACGGTCCTGGCTCTGAGGGGTGGGATAAATATCCGGAGCCAGCCTGGCGCGAACTGAAAAAGCAGCTGAATGAAGTAGCCGACGAACTGAGCGGAATTATTTTTGAACCGATTGTTCAGGGTTCCGGTGGAATGAAAATTTACAGTCCCGACTTACTGCGTAAGCTTCGTAATTGGGCTGATAAACATGGCGTACACCTGATTGCTGACGAAATCATGACAGGATTCGGCCGCTGTGGAAGAATGATGGCCTGTGAATATGCCGGAATAGCGCCCGATTTTGTATGCTTTTCCAAAAGTATGACTGCGGGCTGGGGGCCGATGGCGGTTACTCTGTGCTCAACTGATACCTACAACGCTTTCTATGCTGATTATTTTTCAGGGAAGGCGTTTATGCATTCGAATACCTATACCGGCTATGCTTTGACTGCTGCTGCCGCGCTTGAAACGATGAAAATATATGAGCGTGAAAATTATATAGGCAAGGCCGAGGTGTTTGCCAAGGGTCTTCTTGACCGGATGCAGAAGGTTGCTGACGCGACCGGTGCTTTGATCAATCTGCGTGCGATCGGACATCTCGCTGCTGCTGATATCATTAATCCCGATACCGGTAAGCCTTTTGATTATAAACTCAGAACCGGTTACCGTTGTTATCAGGAGGCCGTTAAACTTGGCGCGCTGCTGCGTCCTCTGGGCGATACGTTATATTTCATGCCGCCGTTCAATACGCCGGATGAACTTCTCGACCGGATTACCGATATCGCGATAAAGGCTCTGAAGAAAACCCTGAAAGCAAACTGTTAGGATATTAATGTCATATTTGCCGTTGATTATTTTGCTGGCGCTTTATGTTGGTTTCGAACTGTTTGAAATCTGGCTAGAGCTGATCAATCTGCGTTGTATGAAGGCGAACAGCTCAAAAGTTCCGGAAGAACTTGCCGGGGATGTCGATCTTGACCTCTTGGAGAAAACTGGACGCTATACCGAGGAAAAGACTCGTTTCGGGTTGTTTACCAGCGGATTCGATGAAGTTATCAAGCTGATCTTTATTTTCAGCGGCCTTATGCTGTGGTACTCGCAGTGGATCAACGGCTGGCATTTGGGATTCGTGATTACCGGACTGGTGTTTTTTATCCTTATTTCGCTAGTTAAAGATATCATTGATATTCCTTTTGATATCTACGGAACTTTTGGAATTGAAAAACGGTTTGGATTCAATCGTCAGACCCCGAAAATCTGGCTGTTGGACCAGTTGAAAAATCAATTGCTGGGGATTGTTTTTACTGTAATCCTGCTGGGCGGCGCATTGCTGCTGATTAAATATTTGCCGAACTGGTGGTGGATTGCCGCCTGGGGGTTCTTCTTTATTTTTTCCCTTTTCGTAATGTATATCTCTCCGTATGTGCTGGAGCCGCTGTTTAATAAGTTTACTCCTGTTGAAGACGAGGAACTGGTTGAAGGTATCAGTAAGGTTCTCGACAATGCGGATATCAAAGTGAAAGGCGTATTCAAGATGGACGCGTCGAAGCGAACCAGTCATACGAACGCCTACTTTACCGGGATCGGTAAGGTCAAACGAATCGTCTTGTACGATACGCTGATGGAAAAGCTCGATAACGATGAGATTATCGCGGTTCTGGCTCACGAGGCCGGACACTGCAAGAAGAAGCATATTATTAAAATGCTGACGATGTTTGAGATTATTGCTCTGGCGGGAGCTTATATCGCTTTTGCTATTCTCGGTAGTCAACTGCTGCCGGAACTGTTCCACATACAGACGGATAATTTCTTTGTGAAACTGATCCTGCTCAGCTTTGCGGCGGGAGTTATACTGAAACCGGTGTCGCCGGTTGGCAGCATGATATCACGCAAATTTGAATGGGAAGCCGACGCATTTGCGAAGAAAATTGTCGGTGGCGGCGAAAATCTTGCTACAGCCCTTATCAAACTTTCAAAAGACAATTTATCCAACTTATATCCGCATCCGCTTTTTGCGTGGTATCACTATTCCCATCCCCCGGTCCTGGAGCGTGTCCGCAAGCTCCGGGAATCTGCGGAGTAGAGTTTTATTTTTTACTTAAAAAGGTTCCAGGGAAAATAATGTTCGCAGCGTATTGATTTTTAGGGAATAATACATCATAATGTTTAAATAAAGTTGATTTTTGTACATTGTGAAAGGATAGATATTGTAATGGAAAAACAGTATAAAATCCTGGTCGTTGAAGACAGTAAGCTAATGCGTTCAGTGATTAGTAAGATGCTGAGAGATAATGGATTTGAGGTTTTTGAAGCCGGGGATGGAAAAGAAGCATTAACTATACTTATACAAAATCGTGATATCTCCCTGATATCGCTTGACGTGGAAATGCCGGTGATGGACGGTTTTGAGACGTGTCGTCATATTCGACTGAATAATCAGCTTCCTGAGGAAATTCGTGATATTCCAATATTGTTTTTAACCTCACATGATTCAATGGAGGATCGCAGAAAGGGCTTTGAGCTTGGAGCGACAGACTTTGTCAGCAAGGAATTTATTGAATCTGAACTTATTCGTACTGTGCGGCGTATATTGATGCCGTCCGACAGGTTAAAAGGCATTCAGGCTCTTGTTGTTGATGACAGCGTGATTGCCAGAAAGATTGTTTCTCAGGCATTGCTTTCCGGTGGAGTTGTTTCTGTTGAGGCAGAGAATGGAAGAGCCGCGTTTGAATTCCTGGCGGCAGAGCCCGATCGATTCGACTTGATAATCCTTGATCTTGACATGCCGGTTATGAATGGTCTTGAACTTATGAGGGTTATACGCAAAGAACTTGGGATGCATGAGATTCCAGTGATTATGCTTTCCGCTAATAAAGAAAAAACAACCCAGCTGGAGCTTTTTAGTGCTGGAGCAACGGATTATCTGACCAAACCCTTCCTTAAGGAAGAATTGATCGGGCGAATCAACGCTCATTTAGAGGTGGCTTTGGCAAACAAAAAGCTCAAAGATTCCATGCGCCAGGTAAGAAAAGCCAATCATATTATTACAGAAATCAGTCAGGAAAGAAAAGAGCTCCTTCATGTTATGTGTCATGACCTGGCAAATCCGATTGGTGCGATTATTTCGGTTCTGGATATGGTTGATGATAATCCAGATCTATTTATGCGATTTAAGGATGAGTTACGCAAAACCGCAAAAAATGGTATGGCAATTATTGACCTGGTTCGACAACTTCGGGCCATTGATGAGAAGAAAGTGAATATAAAGCTGGAAGAGATTGAGTTGAAAAAGGCCATATTATCGTCTGTTTCTATTCTGCAGTCAAAAATGAACATTAAAGATATTGCTGTGGATATTGATGTTGACGAAAGTATCGTGATTATTGCCGAGGAAACTTCTCTGGTTAATTCAGTTTTGAATAATATTCTGACGAATGCAATGAAGTTTTCGCATGAAGGCGATGCTATCTTAATAAGTGCTTTCCGGAAAAAACGTTATACTGAGCTGACGATCAGGGACTACGGTATCGGTATGCCCAAAAAACTTTTAGATAAATTATTTGATAGTAACCACGTTGTCAGCCGCAATGGTACAGCCGGAGAAATCGGGACTGGATTCGGTATGGCTTTGATCAATAAATTTATGAAGATGTTTGGCGGTAGAGTTTCCGTCAAATCCTGGAATGAAAATGAATTTCCCGATAACCACGGAACTGAAGTTCGCCTCAAACTCGAAAACGCCCCGGAATAGTTCGTGCCGTCTTTCATTTTCGACATTCTTCCATTGGATCACGTTTGGAAAGGTCGGAGGCAGACAATGTCGTTGATTTGGCTGAAGTTTCTTTCAGACTCAAATCAACGCCATGAGTGTCGACATAAATCGTTTCCCGATTTAAAATTTTATTTTAGGAGTCGTTCAAAAATAACTCCTTAATCAGGCAGTGTCGTTAGTGGAATTCGACGTAGACGTAAGCGGCACAGCAGTCCTCCGGTATCGTTTCCGCCTGCGCAATAAGCCAGCAGTACCGCATCAGCTGTGAAATGCATTGAAACATAACAGAAACCATGATCAGGCGAGTCTTCAATGCAAAGGCGTTTGCCCCAGTTCATCCCCTGGTCATGACTAATTGCCAGGACCAGCGGAGTTCGACCGTTGCTACCGGGTTGTGGATCAAGTGGCGGCAGCAACCCGGTTTCTGCCCCGATTATACAAGGGCCTGGTCTGGCATGGTCGTTCCAGGCTAGCAACAGCTTTTCTGTTCCGGGAATGGTTTTGACTGTGGCCGGAGAACATGGTCCCATAATTGTGGTGGGCACGGCGGGCGACCAATGTTCGCCGCCATCACTACTCCATGTAGCCCATTGCTGACCGAAATTTGTACGGATCAGACACATAAGCCGGCCATCGCTCAGTTCAACCATTCCCGGTTCCTGAAAGCACAATCCACTTAGTGTTGGGGCTTGCCAGTCCAAGGATTCCCGCCAGGTTCTGCCATCATCGTCACTCAAAAAGAACATGATCAGAGCTTGCCAATCGTGAGTTGTTTCACCGTTTTCCTGGTGAATGGTACGATGTAGTGCCACAGGCGCAACCAGTCGTCCCGAACAAAGTCGGATCACCCGGTCATTATTGAGTACATAATAACCGGGAGTGGAGGTTAATACTGTTGGCTCGGACCAGGTTCGTCCCTGATCATAGCTGCGGCGCAGCTCCGGGCGACAATCTTTTCGACTGATCTTGTTCAGATAAAACATGCCCAGTCCGCTGTCCTGTAGTGGCAGCAGCGAGACACTCATTACATTCATACCGTTATGATTGGCGATTAGGATTTCGTCATGATCGGACCAGGTGATACCGCCATCGTTACTGAATCGTCCGACTATATCGGCCTGATCGTCATCATCGCCACTGCCTTGTTTGAAACGAGAATAGGCGAACAGCAGGCGGTTGTTGCCGAGATCGGCGAAGGCGCCCTCGGAATTGCGGCAGTTTTCTGCCGATGGATCAAGTTGTAGAACAATCTTACTGGTCATGAGTTTTCTCCTTGAAGTTCGTATGAACAAGATGATGTCCATGTTGTTGTAATGCAAGTTTTTTCTGTTTCGCAGCGAGGCGATTTTTATAAATATAGTTTGTACATTTTGGCGTTTGTCGGTCGATTATATCATAAACCATCCAATATCCGGCAGCGGTCAAAACCTGACCGACCCAGCCGGGACAATGATCGCAATAGCGCTCGTAACAACCTGCATCGTTATCCAGGTTTTTGGTCAAACTAGGACATTGACGCATGTCTATTTCGATGTGATCATCGAACAGCGTGTTTTTTAAATCGCAATTTTCTTCAATCCGAATGTGTTCCCAGTAGTCAAACATTCCTTTTAAACCTTTTTCCTGAAACAATTGTAGGCAATGCCGATTCTGATCGTCTCCGATTGTTTCCCAGAATTTCTCCAGTTCCCCCGGACCGGCGGCCTCAAGGAATTTAAATACTTCATTATAAAAACGAACAAAGTGATCGCTGGGTATCATGATTCTTCTCCTGTGGAATAATGGTCTGACGGCAGGAGTCGTTCCCGGTTTTTTCCGTGGTAATTTTAAACGGTGTTCCGTCGCTCCACGCGTCATTTATCATTTTTGTCTGTTCACAGAAATTAGGCGAGACCGGCATTCCAAGTTTTTTTAACCGGCACACTGCCGGGCACTTCCAAACCAGCAGTTCAATGCGTCCGTCATTGTGACGAATCAGCTGGAAATCACTGTGTTCTCGTTTGAAAAAGTACTGCCAGTGTTCGGCAAGTGCTTCGGCATCACCTGCCTTGAGTTTGCTGTAGATGTCCCGATAAACCTCTTGGGCCATGCGGGTCATCAGTTGGCGCAGTACTTCCAAACCAAAATTGTTTACAATATAATCAATCGTGGTTGCCAGCGTACCATGGAAATCCAAATGTATCTCGCCTGTTTCCCGATAGCGCATGCTCAGTCCTCCAGATAAGGCAGCAATTCCCGCCGGTAATCGCGGCATGCAGCCTGGATGGCGGTAGCGCATTCCGGCGTCAATTGATAGTTGATAATAGTGTTTGACGTGGAAAAAATACCCAGTTCAACCAGCATTTGTTTCTGACCGGCCAACCAGCAGGGAATGTCCTTGCCGCCGAACACGGTATACATCAGATCGTTCATTTTCTGCTGCATTGTCTTTGCTGCGTCCGTTTTTCCGGCTTTTACCAGTTCGAAAATGGTTACGGCCATTTTTGCATTGAAACAAGCCCCGCCAAACAACACCCCGTCGTAGCCGTCAACCAAATAATGAATACAATCGAATTCATCCCCAGCAAGTAAGAGCAACTCTGGATTTTCCCGTTTCTTCTTCAAAAACACGGTTTTGGATGCCAGATCTCCGGAACTGTCTTTGATCATAATGACCTTCGGATTTGAAGCCAGTTCCGCTATGGTTTCTCCGGTAACGGATACGGAGGAATATTTACCGCGATGGTAAAGTCCTATTGGCAGCGGACTGTTTTCGATGACCTCCAGACATAATTTTTTTAGATAATCTTGAGTCGGACATTGCTGAAAAAACGGTGGTGCAATGATGGCGATATCAACGCCGACATCGCTGACAGCGTCAAGATGTTCCAGCATTCGTCCTGCCGAGTTATCCGTAATTTGTACAGCAACAGGGATACGGCCTGCGACTGCTGCCGCCACTGTTTGACTTAATTCCCGTAGCATAGCCTGTGTCAGCCATGGGCCTTCGCCGCTGGTCCCGCCGATAAAAATACCTTTGACTCCCAGTTTTAATTGATGTTCAACCAAACGCTTGACCGCGTCATGGTCCAGCTTCCAGTCTGAAGTAAACGGTGTCGGAGCTGCAGACCAGACACCACCGGTAATTTTCACGTTATTCATGTTGATATTCCCATGTTCAATTTGTTGATTGCCCGTACGACGGACGGCGCTATAACCGCTTCAAGCTTAAGTCGCCAGAAAGCTGAAAATAAACCGCCTCTGGGTTTCGCCCTTTGGTAGTTCATTTATTATAAAAATAATGTATTGCACTTGCAAAGTGAAGTGTTTTTCAATATAATAAAAACGCATTAGGATACATTTTTCTAAGATTACAGGAGATGCGGAAAATGAATGAAACCGTATTGCAGATGCGGGATTTTTTGATTGGTGCTTCAAACCGGAAATTTCAATTGGAAACCATTGACCGTGATATTGATTTTTCCGGAGATGATGTTTGTACGCCGCACTTGCATCATGGATTAGAGATTAAGGTGCTTGATGATTTTCAGACGAAAGTAGCGCAAATTTCTAAAGAGCCTCTTCCGCCTCTACGTATGGTCATTGTTCCATCGCGTATTGTTCATGCAGTCAGCCAGGCACATAAGTCGATATCGATATTGATTGAAAACAATAAAATTTCCGGTGACTATAATCATAAGATATTACCTATGTCCTTTTCGCCGGCGGTTTTTGCCGATTGTGGGCTGATGATTCCTGGGATCGTCAAGTTTCTGGAAATGGGAATTCTTTCAGGCAATTTTACGACATCTTTTCCCCTGCATATGGAAAACATTATTCAGGCATTGTTTTCTGCTTTTATCGAAATATTGGAGAAATTTTCCGAACAGGAACCCAATTCATTGGTGAAATGCGCTGTCGATTTCATCAATCGAAATTATTACCGACATGATTTTTTTGTGGAAGACGTGGCTACTTATCTGGGAATAACCTCAAATTATCTCTCGTGGATTTTTCGTAAGGAAACCGGACATACTGTTCGGCAGCAGCTGATCATAACTCGTTTGAAACAGGCTGAACTACTGTTGCGTTCCGGGCGTTGCCTGGTTAAGGACGCTGCTCGACTGACCGGATGGAACAGTGCGTATTATTTTTCCAATTCTTTTCACAAATATTTTGGTTTTCCTCCATCAGAAATTTCTCCATCCCAATGTTCACAATAAAAGTGGGCCAATAAAATAAATAACCCGTGGGAAGCGACTAAATCAAAAGAGGAAAGATATTGAATCTGTGGATTGTCTTTATCTGGCTTCCCGGATATATTATGCACAAGTAGAAATTGTATTATGGAGGAGTTATGGCTGCCGAGGAGCAGAAAACGGGATTTTCATTCGGGACTTTCAGCGGGGTTTTTACGCCCTCTATTTTGACGATCTTCGGGCTGATTATGTTTATGCGTACCAGTTTTGTGATTGGTACGTCCGGCATTTTGATGGCGTTGGTTATACTGCTGATCGCGGAGGCGATTACATTTGCGACCGGACTGTCGATTTCAGCTGTTTCCACCAACACACCGGTGAAAGGCGGCGGCGCGTACTTTCTGATTTCCCGGGCTCTTGGTCCAAGTTTTGGTAGTGCTATCGGGGTATCGCTATTCTTTGCTCAGACGCTTTCCGTGCCGTTTTATATTCTTGGTTTTACCGAGGCTGTGGCGACGAATTTTCCGGTTCTGAAACCGTATTATCTGTTGATTGCGTTAACGCCGGGTGTTCTATTATTTATCATGGCATGGATCGGTACCGACTGGGCAATCAAGGCGCAGTATTTTATTTTGGCAATACTTGGATTGTCAATTCTGGCATTTCTCGGCGGAGCGTTGTTCAAGCCGTTTTCATTTTCAGTGTTCAGTGAGAATTTAAAGCCGTCTCCAGACTTTAAGTTTTTTCATATTTTCGCGATTTTTTTCCCTGCGGTGACTGGGATTATGGCCGGGGTCAATATGTCCGGCGACTTAAAAGATCCGCAGCGTTCCATACCGAAAGGAACTTTGCTGGCGATCGTTACCGGCGGGGTTGTTTATGCTTTACAGATGATTATTACCGGTGGAGCGTTTACCCGCCAGGAACTCATTAATAATCCGTTTGAGGTTCTGGAAGAAAATGCGTTATTCGGCGTCGGACTTCTGGTGTTTGCCGGAGTTGTTGCCGCGACCATTTCCAGTGCGCTGGGTTCTATGCTGGGGGCTCCGAGAATTCTTCAGGCACTGGCGAAAGACAAAATTATCAAGGCGTTCAACCCGTTTGCTGTTGGCTCTGGAGCCAACAATGAGCCGCGCCGGGCAATGTTGTTGACCTTTATTATCACCATGATCATCCTGTTCTGGGGTGGAGTTAACGCTTCAAGACCGAAAAGCGAAGGCGGCATTGACCCATTGAACGCGGTAGCGGCCATTGTTTCCATGTTTTTTCTGTACACTTATGCGATGGTGAATCTGGCGGCGTTTGTTGAGTCGTTTGGAGCGAATCCCTCGTTTCGACCGAGATTTAAATATTTTCACTGGATTATTGCGTTGTTCGGCGCGTCTGCCTGTATACTCGCTTCATTTATGATCGATGCGGTGGCGGCATTGGCCGCGTTATTGGTTATGACCGTGCTGTTTTTGATTTCCCGAAAGACATCTATGGAACGCACGTTTGGGGATGCGCGGCGTGGTTTTATTTTTTCAAGAATCAGGGATAATCTGCTGAACCTAGCGGAAATGCCTTCGGATCCGAAAAACTGGCGTCCGACAATTACTGTTCTTTCCGGTAATCCGACCGAGCGTACGGCGCTGGTGGAGTACGCCAGTTTGTTTGGCGACCAGCGCGGAATTTTATCGATTGTGAAAATCATTCCTGAGAAACCGGAAGACTTCCGTAAAACCCGCAAGGAAGAGTTAAAAGCATTGGAAGAATATGCAGGACAGAACCGGCTGAATTATTTTCCTGAAGTGATTATTGAGGAGAATCTGGATGTAGCCGTGAGGGTATTTCTCCAATCACACTCAATTGGGCCGATCAAGCCGAATATCATCATGACTGGGTGGCCCAATGATCCGGCTCGTGTCAGACCGTTTATGCATACGCTGAATATGATTCCGGAGCTTGACAAAAACCTGTTGACGATGGTAAATTCCCGTAATGCCAGGGTACCTGTAAAACCGGAAGGAACCATCGATATCTGGTGGCGCGGAATGTCCAACGGGTCGCTGATGGTGATTATGGCGTATTTGCTGGTTCAAAACAATGAATGGAAAAATATGAAGATTCGGCTGTTGCGGCTCGCTCCCAAAAAGATGCGCTCGCAGGAACTGGAAGAAATGAATAAACTGGCAGAGGCCGCCAGAATTGACTGCGAGGTAAAAGTGGTCACTTCGGACCGTACTTTTGAAGAAGTATTCCGGTATATGTCCGAAAAATCGCAGGTGATATTTATTGGTACACGGTTACCGAAACCCGATCAGTACGAGGCGTTTTATGAGGATATAAACAGTCGGCTTGATGATATGCCGGTTACGTTTCTAGTGGCGTCGAACGGCGAAGCCGATTTGATGGTATAATCCGTACGACGGATGGCGTTAGTACTGCTTCAAACTTCACGCCATGCGCTTCGGAAGCGGAAAAACAAATAATGATGTACTGCGTACGATTTTGATTTGGAGAATATAGTTAATGGAACAAACTGAAATTCTGGTGCTGAGAAAGACGCCGTTCCGGGAGACCAGCCTGGTTGTCGCCGGGATTGGTCCTGATGACGGACTATTCGATTTTGTCATGAAAGGGGCAACCCAATCGGGCAAAAACAAGTTTCCGGTAATTGATCTTTTCAGGGTTGTCGCGATCGAATTCAAGCCGGTACGCGAAGGAATGCCGACGGTTTACAGTGCTGAACAGGTTAGTTCATTCGACCGTATCAGTTCCGAGCCGGATGGTTATCTGCTGGCTTGCGAAATGGCGAAATTCGCGTTGGAAAATTCTGCTCAAAACCTGCCGTGCCCCGAGCTGTTCGGAGCCATGACCCATATTTTGTCGGTACTTTGCGGTTATACCGATATAATACTCTCTCCGCAGCAGTGCCGGTTATTATTTCGGCTGGCTTATCTAAATGAAAATGGACTGCTACCGGACCAACTCAGTAACGACCCCAAGAAAGATCAGCTCCAGCATCGTCTGATGGCGATTCTTCTTGAAGCGGCGCAGGGCGATATGCCCCTTCCGAACCTCGATAATTCCTACTGGAATCAGCTAACCGACTGGACCAGACAGCTGTGTGAATACCACGGTCTTAAATAGGCCGGGGGATTTCGGTTGCGCCGATCAGCGTTCCGACGCTGGACCCCGTCCGGCAACGTGCCGGTTCGAAATAATGGCGTTGATTTGGCTGAAAGTTTCTTTCAGATTCAAATCAACGCCATGAATGTCGCCATAAATCGCTGCGCGATTTTATTTTTTTATGCTTCCGTAGCAAACTTGTTTGCGAAGCTTGAAGCATTACGGAAGATGCAAAGTATCTTCTCGAGGAGCAGGGACTTGTCCCTGCTACCAGGTATCGGTACGGAATGGGGATGCTGGGAGTCCTTCCGCGTTGTACAGGTTGCAGCCATCCGGGTTGTCTGCCCAGGCGTAGCGTACCGCATAAGGATTCGGAACTTCCGGACAGCTTACGACAACTGACATTCCTTCGATTACGGCTTTTGCCGGTACAAATTTTTGATCAAAGCCGGCGATCATGAAGGTTTTTAACTCCTGTCCTTCTTTTGCAACCAGTCCGCTGCCTATATGGTCGAACAGAATCCTGATTTTATCACCGTCAATCATCATATCACGATAGATTGGTCCGGACGGAACAATGTTAAATCCATAGGTGTCGCGGAGGGCCCAGTTTGCCAGGCGGATACCCACATCACGTTTATTTTTCGGGTGGATATCTTCGGCTTCACCGATATCAATGGTAACGGCCATTCCGGTGTTGGGCAACTTCAGTGCTTTCATCTGGGCGTCACGAACGATGGGCCATGTGGCTTCCGGTTCATATTCCAGAGGTTCACGGAAATTGGCCAATTGAACGATCAGAAACGGGAAGTCATCCTGTCCCCAGGCATAACGCCAGTCGTTGATTAAGTCGGTCTGCATTCTGTAATAGTGTCTTGGGTTGCCCCGGTTGGCGCTGGATTCTCCCTGATACCAGATTACGCCGCGCATGGCGCATGGCAGCAGCGGTTCGATCATGCTGTCGTATAGAATATACATGGAATTCTGGTTTCCAGGCCCCATCTCTTTGGCATCTTGTGCATTTGCCTGGAAGTTGCCGATATTATGTTCGATTTCATATTTCCAGTTTCCAGTTAGGAAAACCGGATTACCGGAACTATTGGTGGGAGCGATCTGCATTACTTGGGCTGGACCGGTTAAACCGCCTTCAAAGGCAAAAGAATAAGCTCTGACTGCAATTGTGTTTTTGCCGGGTTTCACCAGATTGGCGGGAATGGTATATTCACGGTAGTGATTCCAGTATTTTTCTTCAACACCTGCTCCAGTTGCACCGATTTTTGTGCCGTTGAAGTAAGTGATGTCATGTTTGTCAACAGCGCCGATATTAATGGACAGTTCTTTTCCCTGCCAATTTTCCGGAATGGTTATTTCTTTTCGGAACCATAAAGCTCCATTAAAATCTATTCCTTGGGAGCGCCAGGAACCAGGGAGTTCCATTGTCTGCCAGTTGGAATCATCAAAATCAGACGTGGCCCAGCCTTTTTCTTCCCCTGTGTTGCCGGGATCCGGAATGAATTTTTTCAGTTCTTCTTCTTTCTGGAAATTATCCCAGAATTCTTCTGTGCATACGGATGATTCATAACATTTGACAATGCCGGACATATCCGGATTTCTCAGAAGAGTTTCACGGCTGGTCCAGGCTTCAATCAGGGTGCCGCCCCATGAGGAAGCGATGAATCCAACGGTAACACCAAGTTCCTGCTGTAATTTTAAAATAAACTGATGTCCGACCGCAGACCAGGCCAGCATGGCGCACGCATCATCGCCGATTGTCCAATCGCCGACAAAATCGGTTTGTTTGCCGTTTGCCGCAATCATAGGAACGGTAATCATTCTAACTTCACTGTTCTTGACAATCTTATCGACCGGATGGGAGAGGTGGGTATAAGTAAATTCCATATTGGACTGACCGGAGCCAATCCATACTTCACCAATCATGATATCTTCGGAAACGACTTTGCCGCCATCTTCGTCTTCTGCGGAAAGGGTGTAAGGGCCGCCGGCTGAAAAGGAGGGAAATCTGACCATGAATTTGCCGTCATGCTGTGACATGGTACATGCCGAATGCGGTCCCAGTTTTACGGTTACTCTCTTATCAGGTTCGGTCCACCCCCAGACTGGAATCACTTTATCGCGTTGTAATACGGCGTGATCCCCGAACAATGCTGCCAGTTTCATCTTAGTAAAGATCCTTGCAATTTTTTTTGATTATAAGCGTAAAAATGCCAAATTTAGTTTAATATAAAAAAAGCGGAATGTTTTACAACTGTAAGAAATACATTAATTAAGTTTTAATCGTGCTTTCGACGATTTGTACTTCAACTGTTTAATCGAATTCACATTTAGAATATTCAAAATAGTAAGATTTGCATTTTTGTGTAAAGCATGGTATTTTATCGGTTTGCAGGGGCAGGAAGTTACTTGATTATATTTAACATCATTAAGGACTTTTGCTGTGAACAGAGGGGAATGAATCCCGATGTATTTTTGTTTTCCGCTTGCAAAGCGGTACTAACGCCATCCGTCTTTACGGATAATAACAGGGGCGATAATATTTAGATGAAACCTTTATTTGTTTTTTCAGGACAAGGAGCGCAGACTGTCGGCATGGGTCGTGATATCTGTGATGCCAGTCCGGCTGCGGCAGAGTTGTTTAAGCAGGCCGACGAAGCTCTCGGCTGGTCAATCAGTGAAATCTGCTTCAACGGTCCGGAAGAAAAACTTCAGGAAAGCCGTTACTGTCAGCCGGCAATTTATACCATGAGTTGTGCTTGCCTGGCAGCGTTTAAAGAAAAATTTCCCGGTGTGGAACCGGTTGGATGTGCCGGACTGAGTCTCGGTGAATTTGCTGCGCTTCAGGCAGCCGGAGCTTTCAGCTTCGTTGATGGCCTTAAGCTGGTGGCGCGCCGTGGTGAACTGATGGATGTCGCATGTCGCGAGACGAATGGCGGAATGGCCAGTGTTCTCGGCGGCGAACTGGAAGTGATCCGCGAAGTTTGCGCGGAATGCGATATTGATGTTGCAAACTTGAACTGTCCGGGGCAGGTTGTCATCAGTGGTGAAGCCGCTAAGGTCAATACTGCGGTGGCAGCTCTTAAGGAAAAAGGATTCCGTAAGGTGATTCCTTTGAAGGTCGCCGGTGCGTATCATTCACGACTGATGGCGAAAGCCGGACAGGAACTCAAACCGGTTCTTGATGAAACTCCGATGGTTATTCCGGCGATTTCGGTTGCACAAAACTTTACTGGAACCGTTACAAAAGGCGGAGTTGATGACATCAAAGCGAACCTGGTGAGCCAGGTGGCTGGAAGTGTACGCTGGGAAGAATGTGTTGGCGTGTTTCTTAAAAGTGATGCTGACATGGTGATCGAATTTGGTCCGGGCAATGTTCTAACCGGATTGATGCGCCGCATTGACCGTGGCATTGCCACAGCCAATATTGGAACTGCGGAACAACTGCAGAATTTTTCCAGCTAAATTAATTATACTTTATTAATTACTAACTATTTACCATAATAAACGTAAAGGAAGGATTGTTATGGGATGTGAAAAAAGACTCGAAGGGAAAGTAGCCCTGGTAACCGGCGGAGCTCGTGGTATCGGTAAAGCGATCTGTGAACGTCTTGCCGAAGAAGGCTGCAAACTTGCAATCGTTGACATCATGCTTGATGTGGCTCAGGCTACAGCCGATGAGTTCAAGGCAAAAGGCGTTGAAGCTCAGGCTTTCGCTGCGAACGTTGCTAAATTTGAAGACGCTGATAGCACAGTTAAGGCTGTTGCAGAAGCTTTTGGCGGCGTGGATATTCTGGTAAATAATGCCGGTATTACCCGTGATACGCTGATCATGCGCATGAAAGAAGAAGACTGGGATCTGGTTCTGGATGTTAACCTCAAAGGTACATTCAACTTTACCAAGGCCGTTTTCCGTACTATGAGCAAACGTGGTGGTGGTAAGATTGTCAATATTGCTTCCGTTGTGGGTCGTATGGGGAATGCGGGACAGGCTAACTATTCTGCATCCAAGGCCGGGGTTATCGGTCTGACCAAGACCAGTGCAAAGGAATTCGCTTCCAGAAAAATCTGTGTTAACGCAGTTGCTCCAGGTTATATCCAGACTGATATGACCGACGCGATTTCGGATGCGGCCAAAGATGCCTTTATGACGGTTATTCCGATGAAGCGTCCAGGGGGGCCTCAGGATGTAGCCAATGTGGTCTATTTCCTTTGTTCTCAGGACTCTGATTATGTGACTGGTCAGGTTATTAATATTGACGGTGGATTACTGATGTAAATAAAAAAATCGGTCAATAATCGGTTTTTTATTTGATTTTTAGAGAAATAGTCGCATTGTATTACAGTTTATGGAAAACTGTTGGGAAATAAAAATTAAACAAAACAGGAGCATATAATAATGTCTTCAATTGCAGACAAAGTAAAAGCTATAGTAGTTGAGCAGCTTGGTGTATCAGAAGATCAGGTTACCCCTGATGCAAAATTTATTGACGATCTGGGAGCCGATTCTCTGGATCAGGTTGAACTCGTAATGGCTCTTGAAGAAGAATTCGGTTCTGATATTCCTGATGAAGATGCTGAAAAGCTTCAGACTGTCGGTGATGCTATCAGCTATATCGAAGGAAAAGAAGGTTAATTCTTTTACCGGTTTATTCAGATGGGTCATTTCACCGATTGGTGATGACCCATCTTTTTTATTAACGTTTATATTGAGGTTTTAAATGACTGACAGGCGAGTAGTTATAACCGGTACCGGGGTTATCTCCTGCGTCGGCCAAAATGTGGAAGACTTCTGGAGCGCTGTAATTAACGGGGAATGCGGCCTTGACCGGGTTACAAGATTTGATGTTTCGAATTATAAAACTCAGATTGCCGGAGAGGTTTCTGATTTTGATGTTGAAAAATACATGTCGAAAAAAGAAGCAAAGCGCATGGACTTGTTTACGCAGTTTGCGGTTGCAGCTGCAGATGAAGCCATTAAGTCGGCAGGATTGCCGCAGGCTGTCGGCGACGCAATAGACCCAACCCGTATGGGAGTTGTTCTCAGTAGTGGTATTGGTGGTCTGGCAACGCTGACAAAAGAATGTGTTTCACTTGATGAGCGTGGTCCTGGAAGAACATCACCTCTGCTTATTCCAATGATGATCATTGATATTAATTCCGGTCATCTTGCTATGCGGTATGGCGCGAAGGGCCCTAATATGGGTATTGTTACCGCGTGCGCGACTGCTTGCCATTCAATTGGTGAATCCTTCTGGATGATCAAGCGTGGTGATGCTGATGTGATGCTTACCGGTGGTTCTGAAGCATCTGTTACTCCAATCGGAATGGCTGGATTCTGCTCTATGAAAGCAATGAGCACACGTAACGATGATCCGAAGCATGCCAGCAGACCGTTTGATAGAGAGCGCGATGGATTTGTTATGTCGGAAGGTGCTGGCGCGCTGGTTGTAGAAGAGTATGAACATGCCAAAGCTCGTGGTGCTGAAATTATTGCCGAAATCGTCGGCTATGGTGCTACTGCGGACGCATATCATATTACTTCACCGGATCCTGAAGGTGATGGTGCGGCCAGGGCAATTCAGGTTGCTTTGAAACATGCTGGGATGAATCCGGAAGATGTCGACTATATCAATGCTCATGGAACCAGTACTCAATTGAATGACAAGTTTGAGACAAAAGCTTTTAAACGTGCTTTGGGTGACCATGCGAAGAAAGTTATGATCAGCAGTACCAAAGGAACTACCGGTCATGGACTTGGAGCTGCTGGCGGATTTGAGACTATTATTTGTGCCAGGGCATTGAAAAACGGTATTGTGCCTGCTACAATTAACTATGAAAATCCTGATCCGGAATGTGATCTGGATTATACGCCGAATACGACCCGTGAAGTCGCGATTAAAACCGCGGTTAACACGAATCTTGGTTTCGGTGGTCATAACGGCGCACTTATTTTAAAACGTTTTGAAGGTTAATTCTTAATAAACAGGGAATGCGGAAGATGAGAAAAGTCTGGTTGGCAGCGATAGGTCTTGCGGTAGTCGGATTTGGTTGTGGTCCACGTCTGGCTCAGACGCCATATGGTGAAAAAGAGCTTAAGTGGGAAGGTTATGTGAAAGAATCATATCCTGGTTGGACTCCGCCTAAAACGATTCCGCCAGTAGAGACTGCTACATCGGTACAGCCTTCCGCTCCCGAGAAAGTTGTGGTTGAACAGGAAACCCTGAATATTAAAACTCCAGGTGAACCTGCTATGGAGCCTGTCGCGGAAACGACTGCGATAACAGTCGAACCCCCGAAACCGGTTCCTACTCCGGCTCCAGCGCCAAAACCACAGACTTATACTGTTAAGAAAAAAGACAGCCTTTGGAAAATCGCGTTGAAATTCTATGGAGACGGTCGTAAATTCACGATTATCAAAAATGCCAACAAGGCAGTTTTGAATAATGGCGATAAGATCAAACCAGGTATGGTTTTACAGATTCCGCCGAAGTGAGGATCGTTTTTAAATAATAAATGACACCAGAAGAAGAAAAAATTTTTTTCGAAAACGGCGTGACCCTTAATGGAATCCTCGCCGGAAATATACCTAAAAATATTAAACTGGTTGAGGAGTTGTTTTCTGTACAACTCGTGGCCAGAGACCCCTGGCTTAAGATAATTTCTGAGTCAGGGGATAATATTTCTTCCGCCGTGAAGTTCTTTAACGAACTGGTCAGGATATATCATTTGCGCGAACTGAGTTTCGAGCAGAATGATTTTGATCATGTTCTGGCGCTGTTTCGTAAAGATTGCGGACATGATTTGCAGCGGCTTTACTCCCATAAGATCAAAGTCAGTCCTAAAAAGCGTGATATTGTTCCGCGTACCATTGCTCAGCTTGACTATATTAACAATATCCGTACAAAGGATATTGTATTTGGGATCGGCCCGGCCGGGACTGGAAAAACCTATCTGGCTATGGCTATGGCCGTATCTGAACTACTCCAGGGAAATTTTAGCCGGATTATTCTTACTCGTCCTGCCCGTGAGGCCGGTGAGGCACTTGGATTTTTACCTGGTAATCTTGAAGAAAAGATCATGCCATACCTGCGTCCGTTGTATGACGCGTTGTATGACATGCTTGAGTTTGATGAAGCTGCGGTGTTGATTGAGAAAAATGTTATTGAAGTCGCTCCTCTGGCATTTATGCGAGGACGTACCTTGAATAATGCTTTTGTTATTCTTGATGAAGCCCAGAATACCACTTCGGACCAGATGCTGATGTTTCTGACCCGGCTTGGATTTGATTCCCAGTGCGTCATTACCGGTGATCCGTCGCAGACTGACCTTGAGAAAAACAAGATATCCGGGCTGGTTGAGGCTAGAAAAATTTTAAAATCAATCCCAGAGATCAGTTTTAATACTTTTTCAACTGCCGATGTGGTACGCCATGGATTGGTTGAAAAAATTATTCGTGCTTATGAAAAGGATGGAGGCAACGGTAAATCATGATATCGTTTTTTCGTTCGTTGAAGTCTAGACGCGAACTTGGCAAAAAAGGGCTGGTTGGCTCCAGAAAACGGCGTACTTCTGATCAAACGCTGGCCAGTGTGGCAGAGCATTCCAAAACTTTGGCAATAACCATGCTCATTGCTATTTGGTGTGTTTCTGTTTCTATTTTGGTTTTTAAAAAGAATGAGATCAAAGATTATAATCTGGTTGAAAAGCAGCAGGCTCCGAATACTGAATTTTCGGAACTTCCCGAGTTCTCTTATGAAGATGGTCAGGCTACAATAAAGAAAAAGCGCGAGGCGATGGCGACGGTTCCGCTTTTCTTCAGCGTTTCCAATCTCCGAATATCGCAGGCTTTGAAAAGATTCGAGCAATTATTCATTTTTCTTGAACAGCATTATAAAGAACTCCAGGAAAATAAGAAACTGGTAAATAAAAATAATCCTGTTTTAAAGGTGATTGAAAAAATTCCCCCTGCCGGGTTAACTGCTCTTTACCAATTGGTGGAAAACCCCGCTCAGAAAAAAAACTATCAGAATCGATTGTTCCTTGTTTTGGCAAATGGAGTAATGTCTCGCGAGGATAAAGAAAACTTAAAACTAAAACAAAAAATCCGTGTCATTGATGTAAAAGATCGTCGTAAACAGCCACGTGAGCTAGTTGAGATGGCAACCCCTGAAACTGCCGCCGAAGAGGTTGCTGATGGTATTTTGAAATATTATTCAAGTAATGATCGTGATGTTTTCCGGAAGGCCCTGATTGCGATTACACTCTACCTTATCGGTCCGAAGGGTGATTTGGAGTTTAATAATACAGTTACGCAGGCGGAACGTGATATTGCTGCGGGTAAAGTTGATCCGGTTATTGTTAGGTACCGGAAGGATCAACCTTTGATTCTCAAAGGCCAGATTATTACTGCACGCGATTTAGATATTTTGCGTCAATATCAGATTCAACTGAAAGAATCAACCAAACAGATCGAGTTGTGGGAAAGGCTGTTGAGAATCGGTCTGATATGCTTGTTTCTGATGGTTATTACCGGTATTTACATCTACCATATTCACCCGGAAGTTGCCTCTAGTAACCAAAAGATATGGGTAACCGGTACAACGGTTATTTTTGGTATTCTGGTAAATTACGGTTCGCTTGAATTGTTTGATTTTCTCAGTCCGATCTTGAACTTGTTGCCGCATTTTGCCAATGATATTATTCCGTTAGCGGTGGTGTCTGCCGTCCTTTCGGTGACAGTTGGTTTCAGGGTGGCTGTTTACGCCGGTTTTTTTACATCTGTTATTGCCGCGATGATGCTGAATGGATCGTTCAATATGGTAATGAACGGAATGCTGGTCAGTTGTCTGGTTGGTTTTGCGGTCCGTCATTCGTTGAATTATAAATCTTTCTTTTTCCGTATTCTAATCCTGGTTTCGATTTTGTCATTAATGCTGAATGACCAGCTTTACACCAATTTCCAATTTTCAGAATGGACTCCGGTTTACGCTTTTGCCAATGGAATCGGCACCGCCATTTTAGCTTTGATTATTCTGTTTGTTGTTGAATTTCTCTTTAATATCAGTACCAACATGGCACTGCTTGCGTTATGTGACTATAACCATCCGTTGCTGAAACGTTTGCAGATGGAGGCTCCCGGCACCTTTCATCATAGCTTGATGGTGGCGACGCTGGCTGAACAGGCGGCTATTGCGATTGGCGTTAATCCGATCAAAGCCAGAGTGGGGGCTTTGTTTCATGATATTGGTAAACTGATTAAACCTGAATATTTTACGGAAAACAATGCTGCTGACGATAAGCATCGTGAGCTGCATCCGCGCATGAGTAGCCTGATTATTCTTAATCATGTCAAAGAAGGTGTTGACATGGCGATAAAATACAAGCTTAAAAAGATTATTCGTGACGCGATTGAACAGCATCACGGAACAGATATGGTCTTTTACTTTTATAAACGTGCCCTTGAAGAGAATAACGGTGATACTCCAGTTGCAGAAGGTGAATATCGTTATTCCGGTCCATTGCCTGTAGAGAAAGAAGTTGTTCTTATCGGCTTGGCGGATGTTTGCGAAGCTGCATCCAGATCTCTGCAGAAACCGACGCCAGCTAAAATTGAGGCGATGGTTTGGGAACTGCTTCGTAAACGGGTTCGTGACCGGCAGATGGACAAAGCCCGAATTACTTTGGCTGAACTTGGAACGATCAGGGATAGTTTTTCCAAAACATTATCAACGATGCTGCATGGCCGAATAGCATATCCCAAGGATAATAATAATGAAGACGACTTATTCGTGGCGGGCACCAAAGTACCTCCCGCCGAAGCGAAAACCACTGAAGAAACTGATTGAAGCTGCAGCGGTTTTTGCAGGGCTTGAGCTTGATGATGATTATGTTGTGACCGTGAGCTTTGTAGATGACCGGTTTATGACACGTTTGAATTGGGAAGCCCTTGAACATGAAGGAACAACGGATGTTATAACCTTCGCATATCTGGAAGACGACATGTTATTTCCGGGAGATACAGCAGTAGAACTGGTTATTTGTGCTGATTTTGCCTGGCGAGAAGGGGAGGAACGTGATGACTCCAGTTTTGCGGAGGAACTGGCGTTGTATGTTGTGCATGGAATGCTCCATTCCGCTGGAGAAGACGATCTTGATCCGGTTGCCCGTAAGAGTATGCGGCGCCGTGAAAATGAAGTGATGACGGAACTCAGGAAGGAGTTTGATTTTCAGGCGATCTTTCCGGGGCTCAAAGAGAGAGAGTAAATAATTTGGAGGATCAGCCTGTATTGCAGGCAGTTGTCAAAGAAGACATGAAAATTGAACTATTGGTAATTATTTATCTGGTGTTTGTCTGGTTGTTGACCGCATGGGAAGCGTTATTGCAGCTCAGCCGCGGACGAGTAAGAAAAATTGAAGCCGATGACCGTGATCTTGCCCGCCGGGCGGAAGTGTGGATCGAAAATCAATCTGATTATGATATGGTTTTTCGTATTCTGTGTTTTGCCATAATTGGTTCAATGAGTATCATTCTGATTGATGCATTTCGTGAGAGTGCTCAATTTAAGCAGCAGGAAATGCTTTCAGCCGGCACTTGTGCCGTGATCATTCTGGCCTGTATTGTTTTCGCAGAAGCGATTGCCAAGCTGATGATCAACCGGTTATATATGGCCGTACTCAAAACAACCATGCCGTTGATGACTGCCCTGAAATATTCATTGTTTGCGCCGATTGTATTTGTTTTGCGCCGTTTTTCAGATGAATTGGAGAATAATCCCGGCAGAGAGAAAAACTCGAATGACCGTCCTACCGCTGAAGATGAAATCATGTCATTGGTAGAAAAAGACGATGAAGACGGTACTGACAATGAACTCGAAGATGACGAACGTCGTATGATCAAAGGTGTATTCGATCTTGATGATACGTTAGTGAGAGAAATTATGACTCCGCGTGTCGATGTTGTTTCCCTGGCTGTAGATATCTCAATTGATGAGGCGATTAAGAAATTTATTGAGACTGGTCACAGTCGTATTCCTGTGTTTAAGGAGACAATCGACGAAATTGCCGGCATCATTTACGCAAAGGACTTCCTTGATGATGAGCGCTGCAAAAACTCTGACCTGTATGGATTTCTGCATAAACCGGTATTTGTTCCGGAAACCAAGAATGTTGGTGATTTGCTTGAAGAGTTCAAGCTTGAAAGTAATCATTTTGCTGTAATCATTGATGAGTACGGCGGAACTTCCGGTATTGTAACAATGGAAGATATCATCGAAGAAATTGTCGGAGAAATTCGTGATGAATATGATATCGACGAAGAGGTTGAAGCTGAACCGGAACCCTTGGCTGACGGTAGCTATGTACTTGATGCCCGATATCTTATCAGCGATCTTAATGAATTGCTCGATATTGATATTCCGGAAGAAGATGTTGATACCATTGGCGGTTATGTTTGTGGTGAAGTTGGACGTATTCCTGAGGCCGGCGAAGAGTTCGAACTTGAAGAAGCAGGCTTAAAGGTGAGGATTCTGAAAGCTGACCGTCGTAAAATTTTAACGATTCGAATCGAACTGTTGGAGAACACAGATGAATAGACCCGGGCTTGCCGCCTTAATAAGAAACCGTATATTCGCGGGATTGCTGCTGGTTGTTCCGCTTGGATTCAGTTTGTGGGTGGCCGGGTTCCTTTATTTTAAATTGACCGGATGGGCGGTCAATATCATGTCGCATTTTGTTTCTCGTCCGTATCCGGAATGGTGGATGCATTGCGTCCGGATTGGTTCGATCATCATTATTCTGGTATTGCTGTTTTTTATTGGACAGCTTGCGCGCTATAAAGTCTTTCGTATGCTGATTAACTTCACGGAATGGTCCGTGATGAAAGTTCCAATGCTGAACACGATTTACTCGACCTGCCGTCAGATCGGTAATGCGATCTGGGCTCCGGAGGGCGGTATGTTCAGTAAGGTGGTTTTGTTTGAATATCCTCGTAAGGGAATTTGGGTCATTGGTTTCCTCACCAATGAAAACAGAGATCATGATTGGGAACTGCATGAAAAATCAGGGGAAGATTTGATCAGTATTTTTCTTCCGACAACTCCTAACCCAACCAGTGGTTTTTTGTTATTTGTCCCACGTGAGGACTGCCAAATTCTGGATATGCCGGTTTCCGAAGGGATGCGTCTGGTGATCAGCGGCGGCGCGGTTTCTTCTCATCATGGAAAGCATCATGTAAAAGTTGAGAATGAATAAACCGAGTGCTGTTAGCGGAGAAGTTCGCGATACACAGCCTCGGCTTCTGATGAGAAGGCTGTAAATATGACCTTTTCCGGGAATTTTCCCTGCCAGTTTTTAGCGGTATCAACCGCAATTTCCGAAGCCAGTCGTAATGGAAAATGATATACACCCGTACTTATTCCGGGAAAAGCTATAACTTTCAATTGATATTCTTCTGCCAGCCTTAATGAGTTCAGATAACAGTTTTTCAGCAGTTCCGGTTCGTTGGATTTCCCACCGTGCCAGACTGGACCGGGAGTGTGGATTACATGGGATGCTGGTAACCGGTATCCTGCCGTTATTACCGCTTCACTAGTTTTGCAGCCGTTGAACTTGCGGCATTCTTCCAGTAATTCGGGACCGGCAGCACGATGGATAGCTCCATCTACTCCACCGCCGCCCAGCAAAGAACAGTTGGCAGCATTGACAATGGCATCGACTTCCAGCCGGGTGATATCTCCTTGTATGACTTCAAGTATCATTTCTTTGGAGGGGCTTCCTTTGAAGCTTTTGCTTCTTTTGCCATTTTCTGTTTCTTCAATTTCAATTCAGCTTCTGCTTTTTTATCAAACCATGGGATAGGCAGTTCAAAGGTTTTCGGAGGAAATTTAACATTAAGTTTGAACTCAATGGTTTCATACTGATATTTTTTGCCGTTCATTTGTGATGTATAAATGTATGGCATTAGAACGCCGTCAAAGCGTTTATATTTATTGGTATAAGATGAACTATTGACCATATATCGGGAGGTTTTAAACTGATAAGCTACTTTTCTGGTTACGAAATTATTTTTATCAACATAGATGTAGAAATATTGCAGGCTTTTGTTTTTTGAGTGGCAAATGAGTTTATAATAAGGAATTGTGCCGGCAATAATTTCTTTAATTTCAATTTTGGGAAAGACATCGGTATAAGAATATGCTGGGTTACCCATTTTGCTTAACGCTTTCATTACACCCAGGCGCAGGCCGGTTAACGGTTGACTTTTTCCGGATTCGGGATCTATCGACCAGGCATGTTTTCCATCGTAAAGTGAAATTGTATCCGGTTTGCCGTTTTTGTAAACAATCTGCTTGTTGCAATAAGGGGTTTTGCGAAACATGGTTGTAACTTCATATTTATCGCCGGAATCATCGCCTTCGGTAAGCATTTTTTGCTTCATGATGTATGTCTGGGCTGTAAGACATTTGCCGTTCGGATCGGTTACCTCACGCATTTTCTTTACTAGTGAGTTTAATGAAATTGTTGAATTCTCTTTGACCTGCTGTTCCGGCTCGTCATCATTGTCGGAAACACAACCGAAAAGCAACAGCATTACTGCCGGTAATAAATAGAAATATGCTAATTTCCGCATCTTGTCAACCCTTAAAATTGCGTGTGAACCATTCCATTGATTAACCTATCGTAATCTGTTGAAAAAACAAGCCAATATCTGAAATTTAGTGAAGAGTGAAGCTCGGAGAATTAAATGAGTAAATATTCGACGGAAAACTCACAACTTAATTGCTTATGCTTTATATCTATGCTATTATTTGTAATACTTATATTCCACCTGTGCAATGGAGACTTCACTATGAAAAAAGTTCTTTTCTGCCTTGTCATGACAATTTTTGCCGTTTTCTCTCTTCACGCCCAGTCTACAGGGCAGGATGCAGAAATTATTAAACTTCTGCGTCAGGTCAATAAGAAGCTGACTGATGTCGATCAGCGTTTGCAGAAACTGGAAAAAAAGAAGCGAAATGCTATTCCTGTGCCGATCACTCAGGCCTTTGTGCCAAAAGGTCCAAATGTCAAGGCTTTGTCCAAAATCAAATTTCCCGCAAAACCGAATAAGGCGAACCTGAAGGAATATGTTAAAAAGGTGCTAAATGCGTCTCCAAACCAGAATAATTATACTCCAAATGATATGCAGGTGGGAATGCTGGAGAAGGTCGGGCAGAAGAACCTGGATGTTTTAGTTGATTCGTTGACCAGGGAGCAGCCAGGGCATAACCGTAATTTCTTTCTTGGCGAGGCGATAGTCAAGCTGGCGAAGCCGGAGGATAAGAAACTGATTGTTAAGGGATTTGCTAAATGTAAAAAACTTATAGATGTCATTGTCCGGTATCATTGGGAAAGAGATGTAAAAAAGATTTTGCTGGATGGTATGAGTAACTCCGACTATTTGCCTGATGCCTGGCTTTGTGCTGTGACGGGTTTTCGTGATCCGGAAACGTATCCTGTCCTCATAGAATATCTTATTTCACACTCCGGTCGTCTTAGAACTTATGATATGATTTGTGATCTTCCCGGAATCAAACTGAAAAATGCTGTCCGAGAAGCATGGTATACTGTGCAGATGCAGCAAAATGCGGTATTTGAGAAGTTTTGTTTTTCTATTATCGCGGTGGAGTATGGTTATAAGGAAGCCTTGGAGTATCTGTTGGAAAACCGGGGGAACCGTAAATATTCCTATTACTCATCGAGATGTAATCAGGCCATTCGCGATCATGTTGACTTTGATGGTACGACTTATGAAATTGACCAGTGGTACAAGAAAAACAAGAAGAATATCGTTTTTGATTATAAGGATAAGAAATTCAAGCTGAAATCCGCAGCATCGAAAAATCAGGGAGGCAAATAATGATGACGCGCTGTTTTCTGGCAATTATTATCGGACTTTGCGGATTGACCGTTTATGCGGATACTTTGAATAATGATCCGGAAGTTATTACTCTCCTTCAGCATATCAGTGAGAAACTGACCAGTATTGATAAACGTATGAAGAAGCTTGAGAAAGGGGAGGCTGGCAACCAGGCTGCATCCTGTTCATTTAGTGGTAATCCTGACGGGCCGAACATTAAAAAATTGTCAAAAATCAAATTTCCTGAAAATCCTGACAAGGAGAAACTGAAAAAATATGTAAGGGAAATTATGATTGCGACTAAGGGACAGAAATGCTTCGGTCCGGAAGATTTGCAGGTGTGCATGTTTAAAAAAGTGGAGCATGATCATCTTGATATTCTAATCGATGCATTAAGCAACAAGTTGAATCATGGAGTATCCAAGTGTGATCTCGAATATGCTATCTCAGATATGGTAAAACCATCGGATAAAGAACTGATTATCAAGGCTCTGCCGAAATATACCTGGTTGGTTGAGATCGTTAACCGCTATGGCTGGCAAAAGGACGTTAAGAAAGTTCTGATCGAAAAGTTAAGCACAGGACAAAGATTGCCAATTACATGGATTATTGCGGTTGCGGGATTCCGTGATCCGAAAACCTATGGTATGCTAAAAGAGTATTTTATTACCAACAGAAATCGGCTGCAGGTGTATGAGGCGATAAAAGATCTGCCTGGATTGAAACTTGACGATGCGATTGACGAAGCCTGGTCCATGGTTGAAGCTTTGCCGTCGCGTGACATATTTGAAAAGCTTAATACATCTATTGTCGCCTTGGATTTTGGCAAGAAGAAGGCGCTGGATTTTTTGATTAATAATTCCAGCAATAAAAGATACAGCTACTATAAAGTCAGATATATCAAAGCGATTCGGGATCATGTTGATTATCAGGGATCGTTTTATGATCTGGTCAATTGGTATAACAAAAACAAGCAGAATATTGTTTTCGACAAGAAGAATAAGAAATTCAAATTGAAATCTACGGTATCAAATAAGCAGGGAGAAAAATGATGATGAAACGCGGTTTAGGGTTAATTTTGATTGGTTTCCTGGCAGTAACGAGTTACGCTGCTGCGTCTGACAGTAAAGCTGATGCTGTTAAGCTGCTTCGGCAGATTACAAATAAACTGGCCAGCATAGAGAAACGCTTGCAGAAGCTGGAAAAACAAAGCAAAACCGGTGGCATTTCCGGACCGGATATTAACCGGCGCGGTCCGGATAAAGACAAGTTGTCCAAAATAAAATATCCCGCCAATCCTACGAAGGAAAATATAAGAAAATATGTCCGGGACATCGTCATTGCAACCAAAGGGCAAAATTACTTTTCTCCTGAGGATATGCAGATTGATATGCTGTTGAAGGTTGGGCATGCGAATCTTGATGTTTTAATCGACGCGATGAAAGGGAACCGTATTCCTGGATTGTTTGCTCAAGAATATCATCTTCAAAATGTGATAAAAAGCATGGTGAAATCGTCAGACAAAAAGTTAGTTATTGACTCGTTGGCAAAATGTATGTTTCTGGCTGAAATCGTTGTTCGATTTGGTTGGGAAAAAGACGCTCAGAAAATTCTGATTGAAAAATTATCTTCTCCCGGTTTTCTCCCGGATTCCTGGCTTACCGCGGTTGTTGATTTAAAGGATCCCAAGACTTATCCCAAGCTTAAGGAATTTTTCATTACCCATGGAAACCGTTTGAACACATATAATAAGATCAAAGACTTACCTGGAATCAAGTTGGATGATGCCGTAAAAGAGGCATGGAATATGGTAAAAGCATCTCCACACAACCAATGGGATAAATATGGTATGTCCATTATTGCGGTCGGCTATGGGAATAAAGAAGCACTTGCGTTTCTCTTTGACAACTATGACAATCAACAATATCGCTTTTTGCGTCTAAAATGCTGGAGCGCGATGCGGGAACATACCGATCAGGAGGGGAGTGTTGATGAAATCAGTAAGTGGTTCAACAAGAATAAGCAGAACATTGTTTTTGATAAGAAGGATAAAAAATTCAAGCTGAAATCGAAAGTATTGAGCGGCCAGGGAGGAAAGTAATAATGAAACGTGGTTTACTGTCAATTTTAATTGGATTTTGTGTATTAACCGGTTATGCAGAGACTTCTGACAATGAAGCTGAAGTCATTAAACTGCTACGTCAGATCAGTGACAAGCTGACCAGTATTGATAAACGTTTACAGAAGATTGAAAAGACCGGTTTGGGCCGAACAGCTACATCGACTACATCAAATTTTGTCAGTCGCGGATCGAATATCGAAAAATTGTCCAAAATAAAATATCCTTCAAATCCTACCAAAGAAAATGTTAAGAAATACGTGCGGGAAATACTGTTTGCAACAAAAGGACAGAAGTCATATTCTTCCAGAGATATGCAGGTCAGAATGTTTGAAAAAGTAGGAAACGCCAATCTGGATGTTCTGATCAGCGCTTTGAAAGATCGATTCGGCGCTCGTTTTGTTCCGACTCTCCATTTGGAGTATGCGATTAAGAATCTGGCGAAAGCTTCGGATAAGGAACTGATTATCAAATCTCTTCCCAATAGTACATCGCTGGTGGATATTGTTGTTCGCTACGGCTGGGAAAAAGACGTCAGGAAAATCCTGATCGATAAATTATATACCGCGGATTATCTTCCGATCTCCTGGATTAGTGCCGTGGCTAGTTTTAAGGATCCGAAAACCTATGGGATGCTGAAAGAATATTTTATTACTCATAGTAACCGTATGCGTACATATGAGGCGATCAAGGACTTGCCGGGCATCAAGCTGGATGATGCCGTTGATGAGGCTTTCAGTTATGTGAAGGGCCAGAATATGAAACAGCAGCATAATCAGTGGCAAATGTACAATATATGTCGCATTGCGGTTGGGTACGGCAAAAAAGAAGCACTTGAATTTTTGCTTGAAAGTTATGGCAAACCGCAATTTTCATATTATAGATTGAAATGTATGAAAGTGATACAGGACCATGTAGGTTTTGAAGGATCCATCAACGATAAGAGGGAATGGTTCAAAAAGAACAAAAAGGATATCGTCTTCGATAAGAAAGATAAAAAGTTCAAGCTGAAATCAAAAGTTTCAGGCGGTCAGGGAGGTAAATGATGATAAAGCACGGATTATGGATAATTTTAGCGGGTTTTCTGACGACGACGAATTATGCCGGTGTAACTAGCAGTAGTGAAGTGGTTAAACTGCTGCGTCAGATCAGTGACAAACTGACCAGTATCGATAAACGTTTGCAGAAACTGGAAAAGAAACAAGCAAAAAAGACTCTGCTTTCAAGTATGGTCCCTCATAGTCAGAATGGACCGAATATTACTGCTCTTTCAGAAATTGAATTTCCGAAAAAGCCGGATAAAAAAAATATAAAGGAGTATATCTGGAACGTTCAGACAGCATCACCCAATCAAAATTGCTTTAGTCCCCATGATATGCAGGTTGCGTTACTTAAAAAAGTTGGACACGCCAATATTGATCTTTTGATAAAAGCATTGAATATGAGATCAGGACCAAGGTTTAATTCCCGTTATCATCTGGAATATGCTATTAAAGATATGGCAGAGCCATCAGATAAAGAAATGATTATTAAAGCGCTGCCGTTTTCTACCACATTAATTGATGTCATTGTTCGTTACGGCTGGGAAAAAGACGTTAGAAAAATTTTGATCGATAAATTATTGTATACACAATACCTTCCTACTGCCTGGATTGCGGCGGTTGCGGGGTTCCAGGATCCTGAAACATATGATTTATTGAAAAAATACTTTATATCAAACGGTGATCGTATCGGAGTATATGAAGTGATTAAAGATCTTCCGGGAATTAAACTTGACGATGCCGTTGATGAAGCATGGAAGATGGCGAAATGTCAGGAGAATAATGACTGGCAAAAGTTTAATACATCAATGGTTGCGGTTGAATATGGAAACAAGGAAGCCCTTGAATATTTACTGAATAATTACGCTAATCCCAGGTTCTCATATCACGCAATGAAAAGCAGGAGAATTATTAAAGATCATGTTGATTTTAAGGGATCAAACTATGAGATAAAAAATTGGTTCAATAAGAATAAGCAGAACATTGTTTTTGATAAGAATGATAAAAAGTTCAAGCTGAAAGCGGGGAAGTGATATGAAATTGATATTGGGGGTAGCTGCATTACTGGTTACTGCTTCAGTAACCTATGCGGCGGACGCAAATCCTGTCCGCAGGGAGATGCTGAAAGAGTTGATCCAGCTTAATAAGCACTTGGATTCACTGGACAGGAAAATTGATAAATTGAGTATGATGAAGCCCGCGCCGATGAACACGAACCGGCATGTTCATCGTGGTGCGGATAAGGTTTTACTGGGTAGGATCAAATATCCCGAAAAGCCAACCAAAGAGAATCTGAAAAAGTATATTGAAGAGATTCAGAGTGCCTGTGCGGGTCAAAATTCATTTAGTGACAGGGACCCTCAGACAAAGATGTTGAAAAAAGTTGGTCATAAAAACCTTGATCTACTGGTAGACGCGTATATGGATGTTGCTCGAAAGGTCAGGTCGCTTCAACATGGTAGTTCATATCTTGAATCAGCCATAAGCCAGTTGGTAGGACCGGAGGATAAGGAACTGGTCATCAAAATGCTGTCGAAAAACCAGAATCTGATTAATGTGGTCATTAAATATGGCTGGGAAAAGGATGTTAAGGATATCCTGGTTCAAAAGGTGAAGTATTCCCAATACCTTCCAACCGAATGTATCAAGATTGTTGCCGGTTATCGCGATCCGAAGACTTATGAGGCGCTTAGAAGCTTTTTCATTAAAACTCACAATCCTGAACAGGTATTGCCTTACATCAAGGATTTGCCGATAGACATTCCTTCCGCGGTAAATGAAGCCTGGATGGCGGCAAAATACTCGAATCACTCATGGAAGCTGACTCAAATCGCTCCGGTGGCGCTGGAATATGGAAATGTTGACGCGTTTGAATATATGCTGAATTATATTCAGGAGATGGAAGGGAATCAACATAACCTGCCAAAAATCTGCTTTCTGCTTAGAAAATATTCCGGAATGGACGGTTCATATGAAGAAATCCGGGAATGGGTCAAGAAAAACCGTAAGCAGTTGTATTTCGACAAAAAAGCAAAGAAGTTCAAGGTCAAAGCGGCAAAGAAATGATTAATCTAAAATAAGCTTTTTTTCACCTTCGTGGTCCTTCGTGATCTTCGTGGTGAAGTCGCATTGAGAAAAATTAGGAGAAAATGATATCATGAAAAGATTTATCGGAATATTAAGTTGCATGTTGATTGCTGTCGGAGTGTTTGCTGCGGAACCGCAAACAACGGAAGAAGTAGACAAGGCGATTGTCGAACAGTTGAAGCTATTGAACAAGAAAATGACCGGTATTGAGAAAAAGCTTGATAAGGTGCTTAATAAGAATGGAGTTATGGCTGCTGGAGTGGCTGCAAATGGAGGTGTTGTTGGACAAACCATATCTATTTCGCAACCCGCTGGATTTCGAGGACCGTCTAAAGCGGACCTGAGTCATATAAAATTTCCTAAGAATCCGACAAAGGAAAATCTGAAAAAATACGTTGAGGAAATTAGAATTGCGTCAAAAAGGCAGAAGAGCTTTTCCGATAACGATAAACAGATAGAAATGTATACGAAAGTCGGGCATAAGAACCTTGATATCCTGCTTGAATCTTTTGGCAAAGCAAAGAAGTGGAACGACGGGCAATTTCATCTTCAACGTGCCATTGGAAAACTTATTACAAAAGATGATAAAGAATTGATCATCAGGAATCTTTCAAAAAATCGCAGCCTGATTAATTATGTTGTTCGTTATGGTTGGGAGAAGGATGTGAAGCAGACATTGATTGATCGCTTGCGTGACACGCCGGACCTGCCGCAGACATGGATTGTAGCGGTTGCCGCATTGAAAGAGCCGAAAACTTATCCTGATTTGCAGGAATATTTTATTGTCAGTCGCAATCGTGCGCAGATTTATCAATACATCAAAGACTTGCCGGGGCTTAAGCTTGACAATGCTGTAGACGAAGCCTGGAATATCGTTTCCGGCGGAAAAAACAACTGGGAGAAAAAGCAGATGGCGGTTATTGCCGCCGGCTATGGTCATGTTGACGCATTGTTTTTCCTGCTGGATGCGAAAGTTCCGCAGAATTCGCATATGAGCAGTCCAGATTTCAACGCTATTCTGGCAAAAAAAGTCGACAAATCCGGTTCCATTACTGAGATCAAAGAATGGCTCATCAAGAACAGGAAAAACATTGTTTTTGACAAAAAAGCCGGAAAATACATGCTGACGGAAAAAGCAAAAAAATAGTACGGAGATTCGAATGAAAAACTTTATTATTTTATGTCTGACTGTCTGTGGTTTGAGTATTGCTTTCAAACTGCCAGCGGCTCCGGCTGCGAATCGCGATCTCGGAAATATCGATAAGGCGGTCCTGGAGCAGTTCGGGAAACTCAATCATACGATTGCGGATATCAATAAAAATTTGACGTTGTTAGAGAAAACGAAACCGCGCCCCGAACCTCAAAGAGAGCTGGAAAAAGAACTTCGCGCGATTAAATACCCTGAACATCCAGACCGAGAAAAAGTCAAGCAGTATCTGGATGAAATTCAACAAGTATCCGGGCGTTACAGAAATCATCTGAAACAAAATCTTAAAATCACTTTGCTAACGCGTCCCGGCCATAAGTATCTGGACCTGCTGCTTGATCTGGCTGATGGAAAAAACGCCTATGACCCCGTTAATCGTGCAGTTTACAAGCTTGTGCAATCTGGCGATAAGCAATTGGTTATTAAACATTTTGATGCGAATCATGCACTTATTAATGTCATTGTACGTATGGGCTGGGAGCGAGAGGTGAAAGACAAGCTTATTGCCGGACTTCAGAACGATTTTAAATTACCCCCGTTGTGGATTGTTACGGTTGTCGGTTTCAGGGAGCCGTCCACGTATCCGGCTATTGTGAATAATTTTGTGAAAGCTCAAAATCGGGGACAGTTTTTCAGATATATTAAGGATTTGCCCGGAATTAATGTCGAAGACATGGTTGCCCGCGGTTGGAAGCAGGTTGCGGGATTGAAAAATACAGATATGAAAAAGATCGTTATGGCGCAGATCGCGGTGAGCTACGGGTATGTTGACGCGTTGCTGATCCTGACTACGGCCGGAGAAGATCGCGGGTATGTCAGCGCTATGACAAATCGTCTGCTTTTCCAGAAATATATTGCAAACTATGCTGCTTCCGGGCAGGATACCGTTGCATGGCTGAAGGCAAATAAGGACCGGTTGTTTTTCGATAAAACCGATAAGAAATATAAACTGAAATTAAATACTCTTTCAGGAGGAAAATAATGAGATATTTTGCAGGGATTTCCATATTATTATTGTTCGGGACGATTATTTTCGCAGCCGAGCCCGATCCGGTGAAACAGGAAATGCTGAAACAGTTGATCCAGCTGAACAAAAACTTCAGCGAGATGGATAAAAAAATTAAAAATGTAACAGAGAAGCAGAATAATAATTTCGGCTATCAGAATCAGCAGAATAATAATGTATTGAATGAACAGTTGACAAAAATTAAATATCCTTCGAATCCCACCAGAGAGAATCAGAAGAAATATATTGATGATATTTTAAAGATCGCGGCAAAATACACGTCATATTCATCGAACGGACTTCAAACTAAAATGCTGAAAAAGGTCGGCAGTGAGAATATCTCTCTGTTGATTGAACGCCTTGAAAAGGAAACTAGTGGTCCCGGCAGATGTTTTTTAACGTATGCGATTACTGCTCTGGCCAGGCCATCGGATAAGCAAGCTGTGATCAGGTTGCTGAAATCCTATCATGTTCTGATCAGTGTGGTTTTAAAATACGGCTGGGAGCATGACGCGAAGGATATTATTATCAATTATATAACCTACAACTCGAATATCGGTAACGGCTGGTATGTGGCGGCGATTAATCTGCAGGACCCGAAACTGAATGATGCATTGGTCAAATATTTTATCAGGAGTTGTAACCGCAGGTTTCTTTTCCAGTACATTAAAAATCTGCCTGGAATAGATATTCGTGAAGTTGTAAATCAGGCGTGGAAAGCCGCAAGGTATTCTACGAATAATTTATGGCAGTTGAATGAAATTGCCATGATCGCGGTTCCCTACGGTAATGTCGAGGCATTTGAACATTTATTGGCGCTGGCAGGAAAACCGGAGTTTATGTATAATTTTACGGAGGGAAAATTCCTAATCGACAAATATTCCGCCAAACACGGTTCTCTGCCGGAAATTCGCAGTTGGGTGAAAAACAATCGAAAGAACATTATTTTCGATGAAAAAACACGGCTTTTTACCGTGAAAAAAAATCATAGTAAACAGGAGCGGTAATGAAATACTTTAATTTCATACTGGCAATGCTGCTGTTGGCTGGATTTACTGTTTTTGCCGATTCTTCGAACCAGGATGTTGACCGTTTGATGTTGGAACAGCTTCGACAGTTAAATCGTCAATCCGAAGGAACCCGGAAGAAATTAGACGCTGTAATCAAAGCCAATTCTCCCCGTCATCATATTCATAATCCAAATTTTGTGGAGAAAAAAGCCGTGGGGCTTGATCAGATCAAACTTCCCGATAAACCGACTCGCAAAGAGGTTCGGCAATATATCTCAAAAATAATCAAAGCAACAAAGGGCCAGAACAGTTTCAATGATAAAGACCAACAGGTGAAAATGTATATTGCGGTGGGACATGCCAACCTTGACCTGTTGCTGGAGGCACGTTGTAAGGCACGCAGCATGGCTGACGGACGATATCATCTTGACTATGCGATTCCAAAATTGATTACAGAACGGGACAAAAAGGCGGTCATCAGTTTTTTACTGAAAGTTCCCTCACTGGCAAAAGAGGTGATTAAGTACGGCTGGGAGTTTGACGCCCGGAAGGAATTGGTAGAAGGGCTTAAATCCCGTCCGAATCTGCCTTTGTCATGGATCATGGCGGTAAGCTGCCTGAAAGATCCTGATACATATCCCGACTTGATTGAATATTTCATTGTAAGTAGTAATAAATTCCAGGTTTATAAATGCATCAAAGATTTGCCGGGAATCAAACTTGATGATGCGATTGGAGAGGCCTGGGATATGATGTCCGGCGGAAGGCGAAATTCTTATGAAAGACGTAAATTCGCCTATATCGCTGCCGGTTACGGTAAAATTGATGCCGTACTGGCTATTATTGATATGTTGAAGAAATCTTCTGATAATTATCAGATCATGGAATTGTCGTGTAATCTTCACCGGCGAGTGTCTTATCCTGGTTCCATTACTGAGATCAAAGAATGGCTCATCAAGAACAGGAAAAACATTGTTTTTGACAAGAGAACTGGAAAATATAAGTTAAAGGCAGGAAAATAATACGGTGGTCAGGAAAATTATATTTGGGGGAGTGCTCTTGGTTTTCTCCTGGTCTTTTGTATTGCAGGGGAAAATAAAAGATACGGTTTGGGATTATTCCGGAAAAATTCGAAAACTTTATAAAACTCCTCTGGGAAACGTTTTCAAATTTCAGTTGTCCGATCAGGCTCCATGGACGTATTTTTCAGAGAAAAAAATCAGGTACGCGTTTAACGGGAAGGTTTATGCGATGGAATATGAGCTACCTGACTGGAGTGAAAGAGAAGATTATAATTACATGGTCATTGAGCTGTCGGTTCGGTTATTTCCGGCCGTATCCAAAATCAAAAATCCCAATGTACATATCGGGTTCGGAATTTCGTCGAAAGAGAATTTTCTGGCGAAAACTTATGAGGATCTGATGTGGATGGATGAACTTCATAGCGGATGTACAACATCGGGCTACGCGTTTGCCAACTGTGATCGGTGCCACGGCAGGACAATTACCAGAATAAAATCAAAACCTTCCATTGACTATTTAACTTCCGGTTCGGAAACTCCGTATTACGAACCGGAAAAATATCGTTTCGTTTTTTCCAGAACAATTTCAGATGGAGCAATCAGTTTATATTGCACATCGTGTAAAAAAGTAAAAAATGCGTACCGCTTTGTGATCTTTGTACCACGTCCGCAAGATCGGTCATCTACAATGGATGTGGAAAATCCGCGTAAATACATTGAGTTGTCAAATCCGACAATATCATTCAGTAAAACACATCCGGACAAACCTGCGGATGACGACAAGAAAACCGTTTTGCATAGCGTGTTGGTTACTCCGATGGAATATCCTTATGAATCCTATCCGATTCCAGAGAAGAAAGTCTCGCGTTTAGACAATCCTGATCACCAGTTTGCCTGCGCGTTGAAGCTGCAGAAGCATGATCCGGTACAAGCGCAAAAAATGTTTGAGGAGTTGGGCGACAGTAAATCCAGACATGTCTTTGCCATGTATAAGGCCGGGATAGGCTACTGGCGCGGAATTGGGGTAAAGCCTGACTTGCGAAAGGCAGAAAATAATTTGAAAGATGCAGCCAATTACGGCTTATGTAAAGCTCTGGCGGCATATCAGGTGATCCATCTGGAAAATCTGCCGGTTGAACGGAGAATCGGGCGTTCGCCTGAGTTGAGAACTATAAGGAAAAACCTTGCTGTTTTGAGCAGACCGAAATTTGATACGGAACTTTCGTTTATTGCTCGTTTGCTTCGTGTTCAACGATATTATCGGGATATTCCAGAGGCAAAGGATGCCAAAAATCAATTGATGGAAGCGATTGACTTGAGTGGAAAAATTGTGCTCAATGCGGCAAAGGTGTATCCTGAAATAACGGAGTGTCCGGCATACTATCTGGCTGGTGGCCTGATGTATAACGAAGTCGCCGAAGCAATGTTTAAAAAAGGCGCGAAGGCGGGTAGTATTGAATGCGAACTGGAAGTTATGCGGCTCCGGGCAGAAGCCGGGAAGCTTGGGGAATCGGACTTTACGGAGGAAACAGATCTTAAATATGCTGATTATCCCTTATATTATATTCTGAAATCAGCGGTAAAAAACGGTAAAACCGGAGAGATGGCCAAGCTGTTTTCACGTAAATTGAAGATGAAGCCCGGACCTGGGGAATTCGATGTTACAGCAGCTGTTCTGTATGACTTTTATACCCGGAATTTTCGCAACAGCAAATATCTCCTTTTAAATGGGGATTCGGCAAAGCTGGATACTCTTGCGCTGGCTGAAAGAAAACTTGACGCGGCGATTATAAATGAGGATCCAGTTGCCTTGTATCTGCTTGGATTGGAATATTATCGAGGTATTCATGCCGGATTGCGTACCCGGGGAAACAACCGTACAATGCAGTTGTATCGTGCTGCTGCGCTATTCCGGAAAGCGGCGGAAAAAGGACATTTAAAAGCGCGATACATGGAGATATTAACCGAACTTGACCGGAGTTCTATTGCGCAATCAAACTGGATTGATAAGCTTAAGGAACTCAGGAAATTAAACTATGGTCCTGCCTGGCGGCTGACGGGAGAGATTCTGGAGAAAAGACAGGGAAGAACTTCTAAATACCGTGATCAAATTCTTGGTTCTTATCGTCGGGCAGCGAAGTTGGGGGATAATTCAGCCAACAGAACACTGGCCCTTTTTCTGTATCGTGGCTTCAAGCGTCGAGACTATACAAAATATAAAGATGGACAGTTGATAATCTCCAAAGATTTGGATATTATCCAGGCTGCAAAATTGTGGCAAAAATATATTCATAATGATTGTGTGAAGCGTTGTAATAATCCCTTCGACTATTTTTCTTCCTATCTCAAAAATGATCCTGTTGACAAAGTTGAATAGGACGTGTCCGGGAATTCTTTAGGTGATCCAAGTTTTCATTTTTTATTTCAGCTTGGCGATTTTTTGGGGGGCCGATTGAAAAGACAGGGGCTCTGCTGTACATTATCAGCGAATTATATTAACCAGTTTAGATGCGGTGAAGTTGAATTATGACACAAAAAGCTAGAACAACTGAAGAACTTGCAGTTAATGGGGGAACACCTGTTAGAACCAAACCATGGTCCGCGTGGCCGCATTATGATGAGGACGAGGTTCAGGCAGTATCTGAGGTGTTACGTTCGGGAAAGGTTAATTACTGGACCGGTGAAGTGGTTCAGCTTGAAGATGGTTCGAAAGTGCGAGGTCTTGCCGGCAAGTTTGAACACGATTTTGCCCGTTATGTCGGAGTGAATTACGCGATTTGTCTCGCGAATGGAACTTTGGCGCTGGAGCTGGCGTTGTATGCTCTGGGTATTGGCAACGGAGATGAAGTTATCGTTCCAAACCGTACTTTTATTGCGTCTGCCAGTGCTTGTGTCATGCGTGGTGCGGTGCCGGTTTTTGCCGATATTGATCTGGATAGCCAGAATCTCTCGCTTGAAACAATCAAGGCTGTTTATACTGAAAATACCAAAGCCATTATTTGCGTTCACCTGACCGGTCGGGCCTGTGAGATGGATGAAATTATGACATTCGCAGAAGAACACAGTTTGAAAGTGATAGAGGACTGTGCTCAGTGTCATGGCGGAAAATACCGTGATAAAATGCTTGGATCTATTGGGCATGCCGCCGCTTTTTCATTTTGTCAGGATAAAATCATGTCTATAGGCGGTGAGGGCGGTATGCTGGTTACGAATGATGAGAATGTTTATCGTAAGGCCTGGGAATATAAGGATCACGGAAAAAACATTGATAAATACAATAATCTGAACGGTCTGGAGTCCGGATCGAAAACCTTCGGTTCAAGCTATTCCTCGCTGGGAACAAACTGGCGCATGACAGAAATGCAGGCCGCTATTGGCAATATTCAACTGCGGAAATTGCCTGATTGGGTTGCGCGTCGCCGTAAATTCGCCGGGATTCTCGAACAGGGATTAAAGGACGTTTATGGCTTGCGGGTGGTTGTTCCGCCGTCGCATATTTTTCATGCGTTTTATAAATACTATGTTTTTGTGGAACCGGAGAAACTAGCAGAGGGCTGGACGCGCGATCGTATTATTTCCGCCATCGCCGCCGAGGGCGTAGGATGTCTGTTTGGCAATGCCTGGGGAATCGGGCTGGAAGATGGCTGGAAGGGGTTCCAGTGTCTTATATCCGGCAGGAAATATGATCTCCAGTTAAAAGAGAATCTTCCGAACGACTATCTGGTGGGAACTACCGCGGTGATGTTTCAGATTCATCCTACTCTGGATGAGGAAGCAATGGAAGATACTGTCAAAGCGGTTAAAAAGGTAATGAGTGTCGCTGCCACTAAATGATTTTCATTCGTTTTTCTAGTTCGTATAGATCGGTGATTACAGCTGAGGCATCTTTAAGCTCATCTTCATTGAAAAATTCCGATGTGATTGCGATGACATCCATTCCGGCCGCTCGGGCGGCCGCAATGCCTCTAGGGGAATCTTCGATTACCACGCATTGTTCCGGTTGCATCCCGGAAACCTTCAGCGCTTTCAGATATGGCTCCGGATTCGGTTTTGTGTAGGTGAAATCCTCGTAGGTCAGGATAAAATCCATACAGGAGGTTAGTGGTAAATTCCGGTGTATCAGATCGAAATGTTCTTTTCTGGAGCTTGTGACGATTCCCATTTTGATATTGCCGTAAAAGAGGTCGATCATGTCCAGTGCTCCAGGACGCAGGATTTCCGGACCGATATTTTTCAGCAGGCCGGAATAGGTACTGACCAGTTGTTTTGACCATTCTTTTAACTGATCTTCGTTAAATAAGTCATCCGCCAGGTGGAGGGAGCTGATTCCGCGTTGCATGGAATATTCTTTAAAATCGTCTTTGGTTAAATTTATTCCCATATCAGCCAGGGTAAGGCGGCACGCTTCAAAGTAAATTTGTTCCGTGTTTGCCAGAACTCCATCGTTATCCCAGAATATCGCAGCTGTTTTTTTTGAAAAAACCATTATTGAGTTTTATGTTACCGTTATATTGATTAATGTTAACTGTCCGCAGATACAATACATCGTATTGCTGTCGGAAGAAACCCCGGAGCAGCCGTGAGTGAGGAAAAATTTGAGATTATTGATGTAGAATACCTGATTAGTCTGGCGGTAGATCATTCTATGGCGTTAATCACGCCGCAACTAAGAATTGGATCTGCGATAAAGCAGGTTCTGGTTGGAGAGGTACGACTGGATGGTATTGACATGATACCATCCTTTCGAGCCAGGGTTGATGCTGGTGAGAATACGGTGAGTCTCAAACCTATCACGGTGTATAACCCCCATGTCCGGATGCCTGATGACGAGGAAGGCGTCAAATATTATAATATGGAAGTAATGTTGTTTACTACATTCTCGCCGACGAAAATTCATTCGAAAGCGGTTGCCGTTACTCCGGATGCTCCTGTTATTTCTGAATCGTGATCAAATTTCCGAAAAAGAGCAATAAATTGGCTTGTTAAGCGTTTTAAATACAAAGCACATCTACATTATATGGGGAATATATGTATAACAGCAGGAAATTTTTAGTTGTCGGCGGATTGATTCTAATAATCATTTCCTCATGGGTATATGGGATTCGTTCATGGTTCTTTTCTGATAGCAATCCGGCGAAAAATGACGTCGCGGTCAAGGCTGCCGATCAGTGGGTAAAAATGGCAGATTCTGGTGTTTCCGAATCGTTGGCTGCACTAACCAGGAAAGCGGGATTCGAAAAATTCATGCAGCGCTACAAGGCTGATACGGAAAGTCTGGGAATGGTTTCCAGGCGGAAATTCCTTCGCAGGAGCAGTTATAGCAGCAAGCTGGGGCAACTGGTTGTTGCGGAATTTCAGGTTTGGTTCAGTAAACGGAAATGGCCGATTTCCGAAAAAATATTTATGCTGGAATCCAAGAAGGATGGTAAAGCCAGCTATACTGTAATTGATGCCCGATATATTGTTCGTCTTCCCCGCTTGTACCATAATGGATCGAACTATGAAGCGGAATCCGATTCTTCATCTGGTGATCCTGTGGCCCTGGCCCAGAAGTGGTTTGAGTCGTTCGACCATGGAAAACTTGAGCGGTGTTCGTATATTACTTATCCTCAGATATGTTTTAGTAGTGGCCGGTTCTTTTTTGATTTAGCCAGAGCTCCGGTTGATTATAAGTTCTTTGAGCATTTAAAAAAAATGTATGCTCCGGGGCGGCCGCGCAAACGTGTTACTCTTTCGAAATTGCAGTGGAACGGAATTCCCGGAGCATCGAAGATTCAGGTATTTTGTCTCACTTCCAAAGCTTCGTATGATAAATTCAGTCGTATTGAACGTGTCTGGGCATATAAGGACTGTTATCATTCCGATCCCCAATGGTTGTTATATTCCGCTCAGTTCAGCAAGCCGCGACCGTATAAGAAGAAGTCAAAATCTAAAAAGAAAACTGGAAAAAAATAATATACGCTTAGAGTTTTTTCTTTAGAAAAATTTATTTCCCCCTGAAAATCAATAAATTATCAGATATTATAGTTGTTAAACTATTGACTTCTGCAACTTGCCTCCTTAAAATGTATGATATAGAATCTGATTTTTTCAGGAGGTGTACTATGCTCGAACCGAAGTTACGGATTCCGTTGCATTACAACAACGGGGAGTCTTTAGTTTATGGCATTAATATAGGAAAATTCCCTTATCATCACTTTGCGGGAAATTTTGCCAGAGATGTAATTCCCGGGCTTCCTCTGAAAGTTCATTTTTGCGGTCATGACGAGTGGGTAAAAGGCTGCTATCGAAAACGGATCTGTTCTGATGTGTTCAATATCGAGTTCGTTATCCGCGGTTCATTGATGTTTGCTCAGCATGATGACAAATATCGGGTGAATGAGGGCGAACTGTTTCTGGTGCAGAGAAAACAGGACAGTGAAATTTATGCCGATAATTCACGGGTTGAAAAGATTACTCTGTCCCTTGGCGGGAGAATGCTTGAAGAAATCCTTCGTACTACCGGATTGAATTCAATAGATGTTATGAAGCCGGATAATCCTCGGTTGATCAAGAGATTAATGGATGAGGCTTTTGACAATATAAAGAATCAGAGTGAAGGTTTTCAGGTACGTTGTTCTTCTCTGGCCTATCAACTTTTGCTTGAGCTGGGGAAAGAGATTGTTGATCATAAGTATTCTCCTCTGGTTGCGGAATCCCTTAAGCTTATGGATGACAGTATTGACCGGCAGATGACGATCAATGATTTCTGTGACCGGATCGGGACCAGTCCCGCTACTTTAAACAGGGCGTTTCGCAAGTATCTTAAGATGCCGCCCATGGAGTATTTTATCAAAATAAAAATGGATTCCGCCTGTCGACTGCTGCGGTTTACCAATTTCAATATCAAGGAAATTGCCCGGATGACCGGATATTCGAATCAGCTGTATTTCTCTTCGGAATTCCGTAAGCGTCTTGGTGTTTCTCCCAAAGCCTACCGTAAAGGCGAAGGGATTGTTGTCTGAGTTACCAACCGGGTCATAGCAGCCGGTGCTGAAAAAGGGATGTTTCTACATCGGCTGACTGCCCTTTCTATCCTATCATTTTACCGGACTTATTGAAAAGATATGAAATATGTGTTACCTTGTATGATATGTAATTAACATGCTTGAGGAAACACGGGTTTGTTTTACGAACGAAAAAACTTAATATCTCAATGCTTTTCCCGTCTGATTCTACTTTCTGTGCTTTTGTTGTTCTGGCATCCTGCTGTCGCTGTTGGCAGGAAACAGAAAGTATGGTTTTTCAAAGGCAACAGTATTCCTGCTCCTCCGAAACAACATTCCAAATGGGACGTTCCCGAATGTGCTCTCCCAAAATCTGTTATTGATGCCGTGAAGGTTCTATATAAACTGGGTTTTGCCGACCCGCGCGGCTGTGAATACCGTGAAATAACCGTTCCTATGGGAAGTGATGCATGGGGTGGATTCTTTTTGCGAAAAACACATGGATGGGTGCTTCCAGAAGTAAAAGGAAATTCTCAGAGATTTGCTGTCCTGTGGAATGGACTTGTTTATCCGGTGATTGCGGTTGGGAATAAGGCATCTTTCAGAGATGACGTTCAACATCTGGTCGACCATAATATTCAATTCAAAGAAATTTCGACAAAACATCTGAAAATATCTGATGACAGTCGGTTGAAACGGCCTCAAATATTCTCCAACGGATTTTTTCCGTATCAATGGTATGGCTGTCTTTCAAACAGTGCATTGTTGCTGCGGCTTGGAGAAGGCGAACTCGCAGAAAAAGTATATCAGACTGGTATTGCTGTGATCCCTGCATATGACAAAAAGCCTCTGCCTGATAAATTTAAGTTTGATTATAAGTGGTCGTTGTTCAGCCGGGCGTTGGCTGCTGCGATGTACGGAGACGACAAACTTTCATTATGTTATGCGGAGCAATTTGCGCCATTAATCAAAGGCGATAAGTCTAAATTTGCCTTAACTGCGGGAAAATTGCTGAGTGACCAGCGTCGGCGAGTTCAGGAAAGACTGCATCCGCTTCCGGCTCCATGTAACAAAATCGAATCTCTGATCCGTGATTTGGAGAATGTTAATAAAAGACAGTGGGGGCAGCCTGGAGGTGTGATCCTTGGAAATGATAAACGCGTAAAGGCTTTGATCGCGATTGGTGATCCGGCGGTTGAGCCACTGCTGGACTGTCTGGAAAATGACAGACGTTTGACGCGTTCCGTCAGTTTTGGACGGGATTTTTTCCAGGAACGTACGGTGATTACCGTTGCCGACGCCGCTTATGTTGCTCTGTCCGGTATTCTCAAACAGTCTTTTTTCTCTGTTGGATGTACATCGGATAATTTGTCTCGCCGGGATTCCGACTATCATAAAAGGTTGGCCCAGCAGATTCGCAAACATTACAACCGGTATAAAAATATGTCGATTGTGGATAAATGGTATAACATTCTAAAAAATGATGACGAGTCCGCGCCGGCACAATTACAGGCGGCTGCCGGTATTTGTCGGAAAAGCAATGTAAAGGTCATACCAAATTCAGGTGCTTTCAGCTCGTATTCGATCGATAAGCCGGGTACTGGTAAAATTGGGATGAAGGGCGAAGTGCTTCGTGCCAAAAAGAACCCGTCTGTTTCTGATTTACTCAACCTGCGTGCCGTGGAATATCTGCCGAAAGGACGGCTGAATACCTGGAGTTTTGAAAATGCTTACAAGATGGCGCTGCTGTCTGCTGAATGGGATTTGCCGAACAGTCTTCCCGCACTGCTAAAGGTGAGTGACGCGATTTATCTGGGCCTGTCGAGGTATAGCAGGTCTCGTAATTCTCATTGGACTGAATTACTTGTACCTCTGACGGTTCAACGTGTTAAAGCAGGAGATAAAGCGGCATTGTATCGGTATTGTCAAATCGTTCTGGCACATCCGGGAACAGTTCTTGGAGAACATAGCCGTGGTGACTGGGAGAAATATTTGAAGCCATTATATGTGTTTCCCGAAGAGAACGTTTCCGTGGCTACGGCGGAAACGATTTTCAATACGCATGGCAATACCTGGAATAAATATTTCGGAGAATTTAAAGACGCGCAGAAAACCATTTCATATTATCGTAGATTTAACCCGGATGAAAAAGATATTTTTGCGGAATTTATGCGGCTGGTTCCTTATCGAAAACATGTTCTGGCGGGACTAAGTAATAAAACAGAAATCATCGAATGGAAAACCCGCATTACTCCGTACGGACTCGGTTGCGGATATGAATTTATGGATAAAAGCCAAAGTGGAAATTGGAGCGAAGATATCAAAGATGTGAAGAGTGATCCGCGCTTTCCCGGTAATAATACTACTCAGATATTACGGGTATGTGACGCTTATGCTAAAGCTCTTTCATCCATAAAAGGCGCGGGGTATCCTGTATTCCGGCGTTATTGGAACGTCGCGGACCGTGATAAGGTCATCAATAAAATACGGAACATACTATCAAAGAGAATTCAGTCGAAAGCCAAACATAAGTAGTTTTCCCGCTTGAGATTCAATATTATCTATGGAAAGTTTTTGTTTTTTGTCATACAGGTATTGCTTTTTTATTTATTTTATGGTATCATATAGATACCATGATAAAGCAAACAGGAATTCAGATGAACAATATTACAGACAAGACCGGAGTATTCAGAGAAACCTTGTTGTATGAGATTTCTGCCGGACGCTATCGTTCGGGCGACAAGCTGCCGAGTGAACGGTTGTTTTGTGATCTTTATAATATCAGTCGTACAACCGCACGCCGTGCGCTTGAAGACCTGGAACAGAATGGTATTATCGTTCGTCGTCCGCCGAAAGGTGCTTTTGTAAGTAGTAATGCCATGAAAGCGATTCGTGATATGCAGTCGTCAAAGTCTGCCTTGTCAATAACTTTTCTGATGCCGTCCAGCGAAATTAACAATCCGCTGCTGCGGATCATCTTTCAAACCTGCCGCAATTATCTTCCGGGCGAAATTCAAATTTCGGCAGTATTTTATGATCCGGGTTTACCGTTTTCGTTGAAGGGCAAGGATGCTGATATCGTAATTGCCCACGGATTACCGGTTGATGAAAAATTGCTGCGTTTACGCGATGAGGTCGCATCGTTGGTCTTATTTAATACCATACATGAAGATTTTAATTATATCAGCGTGGACAACTATAACGGTGGTCGCCTGATGGCTGAATATATTGTCGGCCAGGGACACAAAGTGCTGGGATGCATTGGGCCCGGCGGACCTGAACCTGAAAGTGATTTTGAACAACGTTTCTTAGGCATCAAGAACTATTGTGATGAGTCTGGCGTAAAACTTCAAAAAGCTCAGCTTTCACTGGAGAACTACTTTAATTTGTCGGCCAGTTGTCATCAGGCACTTGATGGATTGATGAGACGGCAGCCGAAAATGTCAGCGATCCTGGGACTTTATGACCTGGTGGCTCTACACATTTGCGAGTCATTAAATTTTCGGGGGATCAAGGTGCCGGATGACATGAGTGTAATGGGATTCGACGATATGTTTTATTCTCAATATACGGTACCGCCGCTGGTAACGGTCAAGTATCCTGCGGAAGCGGTCGGGATTAAATTGGCTGAATATATTCAGGGATTTTCGGCGGGGACAACAAAAGATATCCATGAACAGCTGCTGCCGGTGCTGATTGAACGGCATGACGGTTCGGTTAAACGACATAGAGAGAAAACAGAGCCAACTGTAAAATCAGTTTGTACGGCTCCGGCTTAATACTTGATTTTTTTAACCTTAAACAATTAGGAGGAAATAAAATGAAAAGGAAAAATGATTTTACGCTTATTGAATTGCTGGTTGTGATAGCTATCATTGCGATTTTGGCTGCCATGTTGCTTCCTGCACTGAACAAAGCTCGAGATCGTGCAAAATCAATTAGTTGCGTGAGTAATTTAAAGCAGATAATGTTGGGAGTAAATTCTTATGCAAATGATAACGATGCAATGTTAATTCCTGGTGCACTCTATAATCAGATGTGGTGGTTTTATTATTTGAATGACCATGTTGGCGTGACTTCTCCGCTGGCAGAAGATTCAATGTTTATGTGTCCGGCCCATCTTCCTGGAGACAGTACTTGGAAAAAGTTTGGTTATGGCTATAATGCTGATTATTTTGGTTATTCCGACTCAATCAAAGGAGTTGGCTGGGGGACCAAGTTAACCCAAGTGAAAGCACCGGGAACCATTTACATTGGCGATAATCGAGATGTTGTTGCTGCTGCTGACTGTATTATTCGATCCGCCGCACAATTTGCCTATAACTACATTGCATTGCGTCATAACAATGGTAGTAACTATGGATATCTGGATGGTTCTGCGAAGCATCTGACGTTTCATGATCTTTATAAAAGCCGTACTGCAACGAATTATGGTACTTTTTCCACTTGGGGTTGGGAAGAATCCAAGGTCTTCCCTGATTTTACCCCTAAAAACGATTAAATATAATTTATAACTAAAAAATAAATTCAGGACATTAATGAAAAAGTTAATATTATTCGAATTACTGATTGGATTTGCATTTGTATTGCCTCTTGCTATGATGGCAGCTGATTTGCAACTTATACCCGCCCCGCAAAAGGTGAAATTTTCCGGAGAAAAGATTTATCTTCCTTCCAAGGTTATGGTGACGGGATCATCCGATTGCAGAAAGGAACAGCAATTAGTGACTGACGTTCTCGGACAGTTCGGAATAAAGACTGGCTCTGGAGCCAGTTTTACTTTTCGTCTTTCCTGTGATCGAAAAACGAAACATGCTTCGGGTTATTCCATCAATGTGACTCCTGATGCGTGCTATATTGCTGCTTCGGAAGCGGTCGGTGTTTTTTATGGTATACAGACGGTCAGACAGTTGTTTGGTCGTGATGAGAAAGGGATATTCATTCATAAAGTGAAAATAATGGATTATCCTAAACTGAAAATGCGTGGTGTTTTTCTGAGTCTCCGAAATGTTACCGCTAACACGAAAAGCATCGATAATCTGAAAAGAATGTTTGCGGCTCTGGCTGAATTGAAAGTAAATACCCTGATATTGGAATTTGCCGATAACATCAAATATAGAAGTCGTAAATTTCCTAAAACCGCAAAGAGGGCATTTACACCTCAACAGGTGAAGGATTTGGTTGCGTATGCTCGCAGTCTTCATTTTGAAGTTGTTCCATACTTACAGACCCTGAGCCATTGTCCCTGGATATTATCAAATCCGGATAACGTAAAGTTATTGGAAGATCCGAAGAATACTGGTTGGCATACTGCCTGGTGTCCGTACCGACCCGCAACGAAAGCGTTTATTAAAGATATCATTGATGAAAGTATTGAGATCTTTCAGCCAAAATATTTCCATATCGGCGTGGATGAAGTCGGTTGGGGGCCGTTTAACAAGTGTCCCGTTTGCAAAAAGCATTCTCCTGCGGAAGAACTCAGAGATCATATTTTATATATGCATTCACTTCTGAAAGTTCATGGTGTCAGAGCAATTATTTATCAGGATGAACTGTGGCCTTCTCCCAAATCGTTTCGATTGGTTAATATTGGGGGAAGTAAAATACTCGATCAGTTACCTAAGGATATAATTATCAATGTTTGGTATTATGGTACGGATACAAAGTACTTTGCTTCACAGCTGAAGTTTTTTTCGTCCAAAGGATTCAAGACGATTGGAGCCTCATTCGATAATCCTCAAAATACGATAATGATGTCGGAGCAAATAGCTAAATCTGCCGGTGGCCTCGGTATGAATATGACTTACTGGTATCGGGCGGGTAACTGGTCGAAATATCAGATTTCCGATGTAGCTGCTTCAATTACTACATTACTGGCTGCCTATAGTTGGAATTTTGAACGTCCCAAGCCCGATAAACTTACCTATGATACCGTGTCGGCGTTTATGCAGCCGTGGCTAAATAACAATTCTGAACTTGAAGATTTGACCAGTCAGCCGATCTCTGTCCCTTATAATCATCGTTTGGGTTTCAAACCAGGTTCTTGGCCGGGTGAACCTTCGGACGACTCTCTCAAGGCGCTTCCTGCTGAAATGAAGATTGGTAAGACTCCGTTTTCAACCGGTCCCGTTTCCAGTAATAATATTCTTGCTGTCAGTGGACGTCCCGGCGATGGTTTACCGGCAGAGCAGGTAATGTCCGGAATTAATCTGAAAGCACAGAAACTGGTATTTCTGCATTCCTGTGGTATTCCGGATAATATTATCGCATTGAGCTATTTGTTTGGCGCTATTAAAAAACCGGTGATAGGGGAATATATTGTTGAATACGATGACCAGACCTCTGTTTCTATTCCACTGCGTTATAGAGATAATATTACATCTTGGAACTCCAGACTTTCTCCGCTGTTTGGACGGCGGGTTTATGTTACAGCAACTGCAAAAGAGCATCGATTTATGCTTTCTTCCTGGGAGTGGAGCAATCCTAATCCCGATAAGATTATAACCCGAATTAAATTGAAAACTTCGAATTATCATAACGCTTCAATCGCGCTTGTGGCTTTGTCCGCCAGAAGTAAACCGTTAAACAATGTGCTATGGGAGGATTTTGATGAAAGCAGTATCGATGCTTTGTGGAAACGCTGGATAATGACTTGCTCAAATATCGGAAGTCAAGTTAAGACTGAACTGGTTGACGTTGGTGGCGGAAGAGGATTGAAACTGTCATTGCCGCCAATTACAAAAAATTCTTCCAGAATTAATCTCGATTGTGCTATTGCTCTTGAACCGTCTCTCTGGGATAAAAATAATTTGAGCATGACGATTCAAATTCAAGATTATGATTCAATCCATACCGGTTTTTATCTTGGGAATAAGTTTTTTTCCAAATACGGGGTTACTTACAAAAATCTCAAGAACGGAACCAGTAAGGTCAAGATTTCAAGGGCTGGATTGTCTACGGAGCATGGAGCGCTGAAGAATAGTGATATCCAAAAGTTTCGAATGGCATTTTTCCTTAAGCCGAATTCCAAGCCGTCAACAATAATAATAGGACCAATCAGACTAATCAATCCGATTTTGGATATTCCTTACAATAACAATAGCTGGTATTGACTACGGCCTGGTGATTCTCTCGGGAGTCACCACTATCTTTTACTGTTTAAACAAATATACATTTCAGAAATATGAAACATTACCTTTATGGATAACAGCCTTCCGTGCCATGCGATTGCAGAAAAGCTTACTGATTTATCACACTTCAATCCTAAAGAGTGGTTGTATCACAGCCCCGCAACGGATCAGGAGAGCCGTTACGGGGTTATTTTTATCTTCTCGTTTACGCGCCGGAATTGTAGAATTCGATTGTTCTTAGCTTGATTGGGCTGGAGGCTTCAAGGACTTCAAGCGTTATGCTGTTGCAGCGAATGAGCGGAAAGCGGCATATCGCCTTGTGTCCGATATTGTAGCCTTCGTATATGGTGATTTCCTGGGGAACGCCGGGAGAAGTTACTTTGATCCGAAAACGGCGGATGTTCTCTCCCATACTCAGGTCTTCCTGGATGATGGCGTGGTCGATGGGCATATAATTTCCCATGATACCATCGTTGTGGCTGACTTCACGGGAAAGCGTCCAGAAGTTGTCAGTACGGCTGAAATCGCTCATTGTGGCTATCGGTTCGGAAAAGCGTCGTGACACTTCTTTCCACATGCTTTTCAGGGCATTTGCGTCCGCGTCCGGAAGTAGACCGCGCCGGTCCGGTCCGATGTTGATCAGCATGTTACATCCGCGTCCGATCGAGTAATAATATACTCCCAGCAGTTCTTCTCGACTTTTAACGGTACATTCATCTTTTTCACTGTAAAACCAGTTGATATCGCGCATTCTCATATCGCATTCGCCCGGCAGCCACAGTTCTCCGCCAGACTCGTCTACACGGTCGGTTTGTATAGAGAAGTTCAGCTTGGAGGTAGCGTTCCAGTGCGGCATCCCGGCATAGCCGTTTTCATTACCGATCCAGCGATAATCGGGATCGCCCATGTTGAACAGCAGGATTTCCGGCTGCATCCGGCGAATTTCAGCTGTGATACGTTTCCAGTCGTATTCATGGTTTTCCGAACCGCAGCCATCGAACCAGAGCATGTCGATACTGTCGTAGGAGCCGTCCAGCAGCTCGGAAATCTGATCAATGAAATAGTCGTCGTAAGCCTGTGGATCGTCATACAGCGGCGAAGTCGCGTCCGCCGGAGAGTAATACAGTCCAACTTTTAAACCGTGCTTATGGCAGGCGTCCACGTATTCCCTGACCACATCGCCTTTCCCGTTTTTCCAGGGGGATGACGCGACAGAAAAATTAGTGTACTTTGACGGCCAGTTGGCAAAGCCGTCGTGATGTTTGGCGGTGAGTACCATGTACTTCGCGCCGCCTTCGGCTGCTGATCTGGCCCACTGTTCGCAATCCAGTGACGACGGATTGAAGTTTTCTGCTTTCATGTCGTTTTCGTTGCCGTCCCAGTCGCGGTGTCCTTCATGAAAGGTCCGTATACCGAAATGGACAAAAACGCCCAGTTCCCAGTCCTGATACTCAAGCTGTCGTTTTGTTGGTTTTACTGCCATTATTATTTCCTCGTGTTAATATGTTTCGCCTTCGGTGACCAGCGTTTCGCCGCTGGACCACGCCCGGCAAGGTGCCGGTGCCAAGTAATGTCGTTAATTTGGTCAAAACAAGTTTTGCCTCAAATTAACGACATGAGTGCCGCCATAAATCGCTGCGCGATCTAAAAATTCTTTATGCTTTCGTAGCGCGAAGCGCGGAGTATGAAGCATTATTTGCCCGCGTAAACTTCCCTTATGTTTCCGTAGTTGCGAAGCAACGAAGTATGAAACATTACGGAAGATACGTAGTATCTTCTCGACGCCGTCCGTCGTACGGACAATTATAGTTGAATTTGATAAAAATAAAACTGCTGATATGTTATATTCTTATAGTATGCGAAATGGTTTTCTCACGCGTTTATAAATGGTTTTCTCAAAATTCTTCTTTTCCTGCTGTTTTTGCGAAAACATTTTATGAAAAATATCACGGCTTTGCTTTATAATCGGTTTTCTTATTTTGATTAAAAAAACCGCGCGGATTTCTCCGCACGGCCCCCTTCCTGTTCCCCTTTATATCTTAATCTGAAAGTTGATTCAGTGTATACTCGTAGGCATGATTTATCAAGTCGTGGTTATCTGACCACTTGAGCAAATGACTCCGGAAGGGAGTCGGGCGAATGATCGTTACGTTGGGCAAGTCTCCCCAGCGGGCGTCTTCGGTGATCTGGTGAGCCTCGCGTTCCGTTGACTCGTTGACTGCCTTTAATGCCCGTCCCAACTTTGTCCATGATGATTTTTTATGTGGGGCGTCCTGCGGGCACAATATAATGTACACGCGCGCGTATGAGGCGATCTCGGTTAGTGGTATTGTCGGGACATTATTGATCACGCCGCCGTCAATATAATATTCTTCGCCAATTTTCCCCGGCTCGAAAACCTCAGGCATGTCGCTACTAATCAAAACGGTAGTAGGAGTGCCCGCCAGCATTAATGACTTGTAATCTTTTAGGCGCGTAACCGAGACTTGGACGCGTGCGGTGGCATCGTCAGTCATATAATTTGACAGGAGCCTGAGGACTCCTGTATTGTCGTAAATCCAGTTGGTTTTTATTCCTGGGGTAAACATTTTGATCCACTGCCAGGTCGAAGATTTGAACAGATCGTCGATATCGGTATTGCGGATTATGTGTTCCATAGACTTGCCATTAAGCCCGGAGGCGTGCAAGGCGCTGACGATTGCGCCTGCGCTGGCTCCGCGATAGAGGTCTATATTGATCTTCAGTTCGTCCATTGCTTTAAGTACGCCGATTGCGCTTTCGATCTGGCGGCAGCCGCCGCCCTGAATAATACATAAAGTTTTCATAATTCCCCCTCCTCGGGTTAGTTTTATTTCATCATTGTGCTTGGGGAGAAACTTACCTGACCGGCGAGAATAGTTCGGATACTTGGAACACTTGGAGCATTTGAGATTGTTTTTTTCTTGGGCTCGAACTCCGGGGCCAGCTTATCGACGATGTATTGCAGCTCCTCGGTTGTCCAGGGCTTTTTCTTTTCGCCATGGTACTCCCGCGCGAATTTGAGAGGAATTAAAATTTGTCCCAGCTCTTCTCCGTCTAAATACATATAACCGGCAATTCGGTTTCCATATTTGTCCCACTTTGCGCCCTTAATTTCAAAGTTTTTGGCGGCATCGCGTAATTTTTGAACATATAACGTAACCAGTAGTCCGGCACGAAGCTCCAGCTTACTTTTATAATGCAAGGTTTCCGGAGTGTCGAAACCGAGCAGGCGTATTGACTGCTTATATAAAGCAACATTAAGGCCCATTATTACGGTAGCTTTTACCGTATCGCCATCGGTTACAGTTACATTTTCCAACTTATAGTCGTAGGCAAAGGTGGCGAACGAAAGGCCGAGAAGGATTATTGTAAATAGCTTTTTCATTTTTTGGGCAGCTCCTTATCTATGATGATTGTGGCGTGTTTATTATCGGTCGCGATAGAGAATGATCTATGGCCAATGCCCCATTGAGACACGTTAATGACCCGTAGGCCGTTTGTGTGGTCACTTATCGTTATATTCATGGGGACACGACAGCCGGTCAGAAACATTACGCCAACACAAAATGTTATGATTGTCAACTTTGCCATGATTTCTCTCCTGAGGCGGCGCGCTGCGGAGAGCGCGCCCTACCTGGTTTACTCTGTGGTTGCGGTTGATGTTGCTGCGACGGATACCCAAACCCCATCAGTATAAGTAAGGATTGCAGCGTCACCTTTCGCAAGAGTCAGAACTGCATCGGAATCGCCGATTTTTTGTCCGTTCGGATTAACGGTAACTCCTTTGGTTACGTCAACTGCGTCATATCCAACCTTGTCATTTTCGCTGGGGCTGGCTGGCAGCTTGATGACAATTGCTTCTGTGGTCGCGCTGGCAATATAATTATTACCGGGCTCTGCGGTGACACTGGATGTAATCGCAACATCGGTCAGGTCGCCGGAATTGGACTTGTCTGAAGAATCGTCATTCTTGGTGGAATCAGATGATTTTGTTTCGGTTATGGTGGTATTCTGGGCTCTAATCACATTGGCGAAACCGTCAAAAACTTGTTTCAAACCAATTTCTTGAGCGTTACTTTTACCAGTTGCTTTCCCCTCGCCGTCAGTCGTATTAGGGACGCTATTCGGTCCAACGGCTGCCAGATTAAAGGATGTAGCTTTTGTCTTAAACTGGGAGATTACTCCAACTTGCTGAGAATATGCAATAACAATTTCATTTGAATCACTTGGCTTGTCAACAAACGTTGCTCCGGTGAGCCCAAGTTTTCCGGTCGGAGTTACATTACTACCACTACTGGATGCGCTAGTTTCTATGTCAATACCGGATACGCTGCCGGACGCGACAATCGTTTTTTCACTAACTGCGGATTCTTTGCTTTTGTTGCTGGCGGTGGTATTTGTGGTTGTTTTTTCGGTAACCTTACCGTTTGAGTCATACTTTTCCGTGACAGTACTTCCAGTACTGTTGCTGGCGGTGGTAGCGCAGCCGGAAAGGGTCAGGATTGCGGCGATGCCGAGGAGGGCCAGTACGACAGCTCCAAACGTGATTTTTTTCATGGTTCGATCCGTGTTTGTGTTGGTGATTGTTTGTTGCATTTTTTTTACTCCTGTTTGTTTGGGTTAAGGGGTTGATTAATTAAGTTTTAAGAGGTGGATTCTTCGGTTTCGGTTGAGTCTACCTTTGTAAAATCAAGGGAAAACTCATCGCCAGAGGTGAACGTCCCGAGTAAAGCAGGGTTTGTAATACACATTTCAAGCGTTGCCGATGGAGTAAAGATCGCGAAAGTATTGTTTTCGTCGGTTCCATCAGCAGGATATTTACCATCTAACCCTACTGCTCCCATCTTTAGAATCTCATGGCTGCCCATTCTTTTAACTGAAACGATTTTCATTTTTGCTTTAATTGTTTCCGACATTTTTGACTCCTGTTTTGTTAATTTTGAAGCTCGGTTTTACCGGCAAAGTAGATTGTTGAGTTATCATTATAGAAGCGGCACATATAGATGCCGGTTTCAGAGCTTGATATAATTTCCGTTGAGCCGTATGTGACGGAATAGCCGCTGGTATTGGTTATGATTAAGCGCATACTGGTTTCAGTGGCCAAGTTTGAAAAAGTAATGCCCGTCACGGCGGCGGTAGTTGTCGCCGCCTGGACGTTACCGTTGCTGTAGTCGACAGCGACGGCGCCGGAGATATCGCCAAGGGAATACCTGGTATTTGCAATTGGTTGTTTTGCCGCAATGTTGGTTGTGTTGGTTGATACGCTGCTAGTAAGAGTGTCCAGCTGCGTCTGGATCGCGGATGTCACGCCGGACAGATATCCTAGTTCGGCCGTAGTTACCGCGCTGCTGACCACGTTGCCGTCTGCGTCGATAATCAATACCATTGATACGGTCGCGTAAGACAAGGACAGGCTGGATGTGATATTAAATGACGGCAGCGACAATGGGCGCGTGTCGGCGTTAGAACCCACCGCGAAGGTCAGTACGATTGACAGCGTTAGTAATTTTAATAGCTTTTTCATAGTTATATACTCCTTGTGGTTAGTTTGAGATCGTCGGGGTGTTTTGAGAACATATGCCTTGTCCACCGGAGCTAAAGATATCTTGTCCCAATCCAGTCCAGGTGATGCCATCTGTTGAATAAGCGATTGAGTTGGTGCCCCATCCCATAGCAATAAACATTTCGCCGGTCCAGTAAACGTCACAACCGCCGTCGCTAAAGATATCTTGACCTAATCCAGTCCAGTTGATGCCATCTGTTGAATAAGCGATTGAATTTGTGCCATAACCGACTGCAACAGTTATCTCTCCATTTGAGCAAATACCCATCCCACCATCGGTAAACATAATTAAACCTAATCCGGTCCAGTTAATGCCATCTGTAGAGTAAGCCATAAAGTTTTCATCGCCGTATCCGTTTGCTACAAACATTGTACCTGTCCAGCAAACACCGCATGCGCCGTCACTAAAGATATCTTGACCTAATCCGGTCCAGTTGACGCCGTCTGTTGAATAAGCGATTGAGTTGGTACCGTAGCCAACCGCAACGATTATATCATCGTTAGATGCAATTCTGTATGCGCCATTACTAAAGATATCTTGTCCTAATCCGGTCCAGGTAACACCGTCAGAGCTGTAGGCGATTGAATTTGTGCCGTAGCCGACAGCTATAAATATTTCGTTTGCATCATTCCAATTAACGCCTTGCCCGCCAGAACTAAAGATATCTTGACCTAATCCAGTCCAGGTAACACCATCAGAACTGTAGGCGATTGAGTTGGTGCCCCAGCCGACAGCTATAAACATTTCGCCATTAGAACAAGCGCCACAACCGCCGTAACTGAAAATATCGGTACAATCTATTCCAGTCCAGGTAACGCCATCAAAGCTGTAAGCGATTGAATTTGTGCCGTAGCCCACGGCAATGATCATGTTGTCGTCAGATTCTTCTCCGGTTATGCAATAATTTAATGTTAGGTCAGAACCAGACTCGAGGGTAAAATTAAGTTTAAGCAGTCCATATGTATTTGTTGCTTCGATCGCTCCAATAGCGTTATCAGGGTCAAATTCAGTTAGGACGGTTTCGCTTGTGGCGTGTCCTTTGTCAATTTTATCAACTGTATAGGTATTATCGCCATCTGCCGTTGTGTTGACAACAGCATATTTGCCATCGAAATAATAACCATTTGAATCTCTGATCCAAAAATCAATTAGATAGTGATCACCAAATCCAAGCGCAAGAGACGTTGAATTACTGTTCGCAAGCGTCATCGTATTGTAAGTTACGCCGCTGCTCGTGTCGGCAGATTGAAACAATGATAAGAGCGTAGAGAAAAGCACTCTGGCGGGGTTGTCGTCGTCAGCAGAGTTATTAATTATAAGGCTATCGCCGGAAACAAGAGTTTCTTTGAGGTCATAATTAGAAAAAAGTTTTTTCAGGAGAGTATTATCGATATAAGTCTTTTTATAATAATCTGAATTTTTGGTTCCTGGAGTGCTTTCGATGGTTTTTACGCGAGCCCAGGCGTAACAGTAATCGCGGAGGATCGGAATGCCGTCGTCATTTCCGGATTTGTATAGAATTATTTCGCAATTGATTTTTAGATTGCCGTCATCGTCGGCATTCGCCGCGAGCTTGGAGGAAAACGCGTCCGCTTTGCCGTGCCCACGAAACGAGGTCAGACCGGCAGAGATATCCAGGTCTGAGCGGTCGCCATCAATATTAAATTGATCACTGGCAGACTCAACCATTAAGGGGTCCTCAACATCAACGGCGGTACCGGCTGCATAAGAGTCCTCGCCAAAATCGTAATCGACAGTAAACACCCAGTCATCGCCGGATTGAGCGACGGCGGTATAATCAATACTTACCGCGTTATCATCCAGGAGCAGCGTGCCCTCATCGTCCGGGTCATTGGCGAGCCCGGACAAGGTAATCGAATCTACTTCTCCGGTTACGGCAGCGGCCAGAGTTCCGGAGTCAGCAGCATGGACAAAATCAATATCGGCGTAGAACTCCAGGGCATCACCTTCCTCAATTTTATAAGCGGTACCGGAGCCCGTTCCGGTAACAAAGTTGGGGCAGTAGATATCCCGCAATCCCTCAGTAAAGTGCGGCCGGGACTCATCGTCCAGGGCGGAAGTGACACTGTCCGAGCGGACGAATTTGCCGAGGGCAACGTTGATTGTAAATGTTTGCATGAGAAACTCCGTTTTGAGTGTTAGTCTATGAAATCGAACCCATCGTCAACATCGAATTTAAGAATCCAATGAACGCTTATTTCCGGGGCATTGGCTGAGTAAAAGTTAACGCTGGATGTTGGTTCAGATGAAATATTCGGCGTGTAGTAATCTGTGGTATATTCATTGCCGGGGAGAATGTTAACATCATTTTCAATTCTTAAGAGCTTATCCTCTTCCAAGCCGTCAAGAATCTGATAATATGTAACGTTGGATGAACCTTTGTTCCCCGCAATATATAAATCTGCATTGCACGCATAATCGGAAGAGTTCTTTTGATAATATTTTACTCTGTTTGTCATGATTTCATAAGAACTACCACTATAAGAACCGGTACCGTATAGCCGAGGGTATGATGCGCTTGTTGACCACGCGTAGGATTCATGAGCGCTTATTGTATCTTGCCAAGAATCCTTGCTATAGCCATATTTCCGCTGTTGTACTGCAACGTCATAGTATGCGCCAATCATCCAGCGCAATAGATTAATAACCCTATATTTTTGTTGAGCCCATTTTGCAAAAAATGCCGGAGTTAGCTTTTCCGATACCGGGTCAATTCGTGTTTCCCCGAGGTACGTATATATATCGTCAACAGTCCATATCGGTATACTGCCATAAAGGCTTCCTGTATCATATGCAACGCCGCTGAAATCACCTGAATTATATGTATGATTAGCCCATAGCGTATCTGTTATAAAATCATTTAGCGACTGTTCAAAGACAGAGGAAAAATCCTGCCCGGAGTAATACTTTAGCTGAGTTAGCGGGGCTATTGTTGAAAGTGTTCCTCGAGTGCTATATGTATATTTTATATACCCCGTGTTATTCCATGTGTTTATTCTGGAATTCAATGCGGCGATTAATCCTTTAGCCGTTTTTAGCGGATTGTTTGTCTGCGGATTTGGAAATTTATATTTAGCCCAACTCATATCCAGCAATATGCCCCCACGTAAACTGTTCCGGTTCTCCAAGTCTGAGAAATAGTAAGCGTAGAATCCGCAAGCGTGTAACTGCAAATCTCAATGTAATAGGTGTTTTCCGGGAAGGTGTCGGGAAACTCTGATAGCTGCTCTAAGGTAACGGTATAGACTTCGTTATCCTCATCGTAATAAACCTTAATGACAATTACCCCTGATTCGGTTATGGTAAATTCCAACGGTTCTATATTATGGGTCTGGTCAGTAATCGCCCGCCCGCAAATTGTGTTGTCTTCGTTATCGCCATCGATAATTTTGATCTTAAAGGTGGTTGTGCCATCCGTGGTGGTGCTGGTATCTACTGCCATGAAGTAGCCGGTAGAGGTGGACTCGCTTTCGGAGGTGCCGGGGGAAGCGGCGGCGGAGATGTATTCCATGATCGCGTTGATATTGAGGCCGATAAAAGAGCCGCTATGCAGTTTTTTAACGTTGATAAACCGGTCGCCGGAACGCGGCGACAGTGATTGAATAAAGTCAATCAGGGCGCTGATCCAACGTTTAAACGGGGAGTTGCCAGACGGCTTTTGCGGGCATTTTACAGGTTCGTCCATTATTCGTCCAAGCCTCCTGTTCCGCCATCGTAAAGCTCGCCATCCCATTTGACCGCGAAGAAATATTTTTCCGTTGTGACATACCAGGTGCCGTCGTCGCGGACGTTCATGGGCTTGTAGAGCCATTCGCCGCCAGTCACGCCGACAGCGTCTGGTACCGTGACCACGTCGCCCATTGACGCGATACTAAGCTGCGCGTAGGCTTTATCCCTGGTATCCCAATAGCTGGTGGCGGTAACAACCGGCTGTGGAATTTCATAGACTTCAACGCCCGGCTTGGTCATATTGGCAATTTTGTGATAATCATACTGGACCTTATTCCAGGTGGTACTTGCCGGCCTGGTTTTGCCCCACTGGTATTCCGCAGGCTCGGTTTTGCCGATCACCAGGTCATCGGTTTGTTTGGTTGCGGTCGACCACCAGTCCGGTAAAGACGGAGACAGGACGGCGATATTATTGGCAAACCGCTGATAGAGGTTATAGTTCCACTTTACGCGATAGTTGTCGTGGGTTTCAAGCTGCTTCGGCACCCAGTTAAAGTCCAGATCGTAATAAATGGCGCCGTCCATCCTGGGCCGAGTCGGGGTTTTTGTGAAAACCAGGTATAATTTATAGTATCCAGGCCCTTTGGCGGTCCGCGCCCGGGTGGAATCGTGATAGCCATAACCGCTCAGATAATAATTATGGTCAGGGATATAGTCCTCGGCATCACCCTTAACAACCGTAAAGCAAAACTGCCAGGTATTGGCATTGGGCTTATATGGGCTATTCGGAGTTTTGACAAGTCTGCTGGTGTTTAATAAATTCATAGCTGCCAATCCTCCCCATCCGATCCGCCCATGTACGGATCTTTTACCTTGCTGTTAAGGTCACCCGCAATTGCGGCAATCGTCTTAACCAGGTCGGGTACCTGCTTCATGCCGAGGTCCGGCGCAGTATTGCCGATATAGCCGCCCATTCTTTGAACCGAATCAGTTATCTGCTGCTGTTCCGGGGCAAAGAAGTACTGACGCTGGAACTGTGAGTCGTAAAGCTTGCCAGCAGCATCCGATACCTGGGCGCGCTGGGCGTCGGTAAGTTTACCGCCTGCTTTCTGTTTCGCGCTGTCGACGGCTTCCTGGATAGCGGCCTCGCGCTGTTTGCCCTGATTAAGCAGAGATTGAATCCTGAGCTGGCGTTCCATATCACGCAGATAATTGCTTACTCCTCCGGAGGCTTTGGCGTCGAAATTCTTTCCGGCAGCTTCAGATACTTTCTTTTTCTGGGCGTCGGTAAGCGTTCCGGCTTTCTGTTCGGCAGCATTCAGAGCCTGCTGGATAGCGGCCTCGCGCTGTTTCTGCTGGTTGATCAGCTGCTGGAGTTTCAGCTTTTGTTCGAGCGTTTTAAGGTATTTGTCGACTTTGGCATTCTGAGCGTCGGCAGCTTCCTGCTGTGCCAGTTTGGCGGCTTCCGCCTTAGACACTTTTTCCTTTTGCTGGCCCTTGTGAGTAGCCGCTTTCTGATACTGCCTGGCGTATTTAACGTACCGCAGAGCATCGCCACCCCATTTATCGTGTTTGGTCCCGGCAATGCGTTTATGGTAATCTTTAATTAAATCACCGTCAGATATTTTTGTATAAGGGTTCGTTTTTACGCCCATTAAGTCGGCTTCGAAATTAACCATGTTATCTGAATTACCGATGGCTTTACCGATTTCCCAGCCAACAAAGACCGCTCCAGCCGCGCCAGCCAAACCAATAGCCGCAAACTTTGCGGTAGTAAAGGCTGCAGCTAATCGTCCAACAGATGCCGTCTGAATTGTAATTAATGTGTTTAGTTCCTTTATTGACATAAGCAAAGTGTTGGGAACAAGAGCATATTGAGAAGCAGCGGCTGTAATATTGGCCGTGGTCAAAAGCTTAATCAGTCCAGTGCCGGTAGCAACAGCTGTATTCAAGCGATTCCAAAGAACAATAGAAGCTGCTGTAATACCAAGAGTCTTAAGTTCGTCACGGTGAGCAGCAACCCAACCAACAATTTCAGCAATAACTGAGACGGTGGATTGCATCGCATCGGCAATATTGCGAATATTTTCCTGGAGTTCTCCGGTTTCCTTGAGGCGTTCGAGTTCGTTGATAATATCGCCCAGGACGCGTTTGATTTCCGGGTTGGCCAGTTCGCCGATCTCGCCGCCAATACGGGCTATTTTACCCTGTAGAGTACTCCAGAGCCCGATCAAAGTTTGCGACTGCTTCGCCATCATGCCGGAATATTTCGTATTGGCCAGGCGCTGCAGGCCAGCTTCAAGTCCGGCAAAGGTAAGCTTGCCCTGTTCGCCCCATTTCGATACGTCTTTTTCCGCGATACGGTATACGTCGGCCAGAGCCTTGACGATCGGCACGGCGCGGTCTGTAAGCTGGTTCACCTCTTCAGCCTGAATTTTGCCTTTGTTCATGGCCTTAGTGTAAATACTGACCATATCCTGGAGCGGCATATTAACGCCGCTGGAAACGTCGCCAAGCATGGTCAGCTTGCCGCAGAGATCATCGACGCTAACGCCGACGGCCAGCAGGCCGCGTCCGGCTGCCAGGACAACATCCGGGGTAAACGGAGTGATATCTGAAAAATCCATTAGTTTGTCGATGGCCTTATTGGCTTTGTCGACGTCGCCCAGGAACACGGCGAAGGCGGTCCGGGTCTTTTCCATTTCCGCGCCAAGCTTGGTTACATAGGTAGCAATACCAGCAACACCGGCACCGCCCATCATGCCGCCGCCCATAACGCCAAACTTCAACATAGACTTGACGCCGTCAGTAGCGTGTTTGACCTGCGCCTTGTATTCAGCCATCGCCAGCTTATGCTGGGAGATATCCGAGGTATATTTTACTTTGTATTTCGAGTCTGCCATGTCCGTACGACGGACAGCGTTAGTACCGCTTCATACTTCGCGCTTCGCGCTTGGAAGCGGAGACCTTTGCCGTCTCCTTATATTTCCAGTAATTATTTATTTCGTTTTCTATTTCTCGTTTTTCTCCGACGAGTTGGACCCTTCTGACTGGTCGGACCTTTCGGGGCTTCTTGCTTTTGTTTGCGATAATTGTTTATCAATTCCAGGGCGCGATCCATTGCCTCTGTCGTCTTTGTCTTTTTCCCGATTCCTTTCACTCCGGCTTTTCTTAGCGCCTGGGCGATCAGGAAGCCAGCTTCAGCCAATGGCATACGCCAGGTAATTTCAAAAGGATCAGCCGAAGCCACCTCGCCCACCAGCGAGACGATTCCGGAGAGCCACTCGGCATCGAATCTACGCCGTTTTTTTTTGACTCCTGCGGATTATCCTCCGGAGGCAGCAACTTAAAGCCGCCGCTCATAGACAGATAAAGCTGGATCTCGCTGCAGGCGGTGGAATAGTTGAATGCCTCAAGGGATTCTCCGAACGCTAGAACATCCGCATCGAACTTTGTCCAGGCTTCCGCTAGATCCTGTCCGAGCCGGTGTAAAGCTTCGATTGCTTCCGCCCCTGGATTTTTAACGTGCTCGGCCAGGCGGTCCAGTTGATACTGACGGCGACTGATCTCCAGCAACTGTGGCGCGACTATCTCGCGTTTCCGCAGAAGATAGAGCGCGCGAAAGACGTCGATCAATTCCGGATCACGGTTATCCGACAAGTGGACAAATGGAGAATCAATTAGCTCCAGATGCGCAAATACAGCGGCTGCCGGAGCCGGATATTCATGTCCGGCGATTACAACACGCCCGCCGGTAATAACCGAGATTTCGAGATTCTGAAGGCCGAGAGGCTCAAGCTCCTCATGAAACAGCTTATTCAGCAACTCATCTCCACCGATCAGGCTCTGAAGTCCAGAGTCGCGGTTCATTGCCTCCGCTTCTTCAAATGATATTTTTGGAATTTCAGGGGTCATCATATATCTCCATTATGCCGGAGCGGAGTATGCTGTCAGCGTTGCAGCGTCACGCTGCGAGGCCACGACTTCATAAGTTGTGTAATGGTTGCCGTTTTCCTGAGTCTTTTTTACTGAGTCGACAATTCCACTCCAGGTGCCAACCGTGAGAACCTCACCGGCAGACGGTGGAGTTTCGCCGCTGACCAGCGTACACTTCCAAGTCTTTTTGACTTCTTTAGACAGCGCCTTCTGTTCCTCCGCCTGATTATCTTCATTGCGGACCTCAACCTTTTCCACCGATTCCTCTTCGCTGTAGCTTTCGAAGATTCCCCAGGTGCCGCCACTTGTAACGCCATATTCTGCGCTCATACTACGTACTCCTATGTTGTATCCGTACGACGGATTGCGTTAGTACCGCTTCAAACTTTCGGAAGCGGATGTTTTTTATCTTGAATTATCAGCCTGCAGGCCGATCGCGTAAGCGGCATGCTCGCTGGACTTCAACGGTATCGGGTCGAATGATTCGACCGTGTAAATGACGTTATTGATCACCACAGGACCATCCTGTGGATCTTCCGGCATAAACAGTGCCCCGGTCTTGTCGACCAGAGCCCAAATGCTGTCAGTGCGTTTCTCCACGCTTCCGCGAAATTGGTCGACTATAATGATTCCCGGCTTGATCTCCCGGATCGCCTGGTTGTTTTCAAAAGTGACCGATCCAAGGCAGATCACCGCTGCCGGCAACATCAACGCCAGGTCCGGCAATAATTCATAAAGCTGCTCGTAGCTGGTGAGGGTAGATTGACGAACTTCCTTGAAATATTTTGAGTCTGTCAAAACCTTTTCGATATCGTCCGCAATCGACGCCAATGTGTAAAAATCGCTCAAAGTTTTACTCTCCTATTTTCTCAACTGGCGTTCCACCCACCAGCGAGCCTCTTTGATACCTAAATCCATAATTTCACGATCTGTCGGCCACCATGGATCGGGTTTCTGTACCGATTTAGTTCGGAGGACAAACAGCGGGTGAAACGCGTTCTGCTCGTCGCTGTATCCCAAGACACCGATCGTTTCCGCTTTATCCGACGGCAACAGGAAAACTGATCGCGTAAACAGCGAACGTCCGCCTGTTTCGAATTCTCCGGCCCGTTTGCCCTTGGCCTCGTCGCTGACCGGAATTGTCAGCGCCCTGGCATTCTTCGGTCTGATCTCGCCGCCGTACTGCTTGATATTGGCGGCATAGTGATCATTCTCCACCAAGGCAAAAGTGTCTGTAACCGTGGTAACCCGAATACGCCTGGCAAAGTCGGACCAGAAACGGCGTCCGCCTTTGGCTCTGGAATTCGCCTGCGCTTTTTTGGCACTTGACTGAGCCCAGGACTTCAAGAATGGCCGTGGATGATCCAGCTTTTTTACCAGCCGTTTCAGCTCCGCATCACCCTGAGTCGTATCGATGTTGGTCACGAAAGACATTTCCTACCACCCCGCCAGGTCTTCCCGGTTCATTACCGGGGGATCAGCTTTAACTACTGCGGCATTACCAATGCCGGTCGACTTTTCAGTGGCGAGAATTTGATAATCGCCATCAACGACGCGATCCAGCAGATCACGAACGTTCTCAACCCGCTTTGTTACCTTTTCCGGAATAGTGCTGCCAGGCGTACGGCTCCAGGCCAGTTCCTCGGCCAATGTCAAATTCCAGGACTTCAGCAGCACCAGCGGCGCCGTATCGGTCACCGGAACGACATAGCGATTCGCCAGGAAGCCGTCTATTTCCGCGCTAGAGGCTTCGAGATCCTCGGCCACCAAGCTAGTATCTACTTCGCCGGTTGTTTCATCGGCATAGATCGCGGCGTATTGTCGTTTCATACGGTTTTCGAGGTCTGCTGCTGTGGCGTACATTGTTACTCCGGGTTAATTAGATTTTTTCGTTGATGCGGTTCCTGAGGCCACTGCAAGCAGAGCCGCTTTGCACTCGGGAATAGTCTTATCCGCCGTGCATTCTGTCTTGAATTTCTTTCCGTCAATCTCTCCGGAAACCCGACGAACTTTGCTGTTACTAATGATTGAGAATTTTTCGATTGTTGTTTCAGACATTTTCATTACCTCATTGTTTTAAGTGTTTCAGAAAACCCGGCGGGGCCAGTTACCGACCCGGACACCCACCGGGGGAGGAGAGAACAGAATTATGCAGGAATTCCTGCGACAACAAGCTGCGGCATCCCAGGACCGGCAGCACCGATCTTCTTCACGCCATAGAGCGCTTCGTCATCCATGAACATGTTGTCATCGTTGAAATGATCCTTACGGATCAGGCCGGAGTCATAGACGTCCTGGACAACAACCGGCTTCAAGCCGCGACCAGTACACAGCAAACGGAAGTGATCCTTATAGTCGCCGATAAAACGTCCGGAGACTTTGAGTTTCATCTTGCTATTTTTGTAAGGGTTGCTGACTGCAACGCCATCAATAGTAATCGTATCAGCCGTCAGCATTGAGCGGGCAGTCTCTTCATGTTTCGGCCCGACCATAAGCAAATTCGGTTCAAGTTCGAGCGGTTCCCCTGTCGCGTCAACAAAGGCCATCATCTGCTGTCTGGCTGTGCTGTAAGCATCATAGGAGAAGCCAAGAGCAACCAGGTTATTGAGCTTAAACTTGCCCTTGTCATCAATCTTGCGATCGGAAACAAAGAACTTCTTACCGTCTGCCCATTTCGGATTATTGAGAAGAACTACTGCCGCGAGTTTCGGAAAGAGGTTGGAGGCAACAATGCCCATATCCAAAATACGGCCATTATACAGGCCCATTTTGTCGAACATGAGATCATTCGCCGGAATACCGAGAGTGTTTTCGTAGGTATCATTGACGATCTGGAGCTTTTCGCCTGAAAGGTGGTTCACATGTCGAGAACCAATCCATTTACGCATACCGCCCTGAAGGGAAGTCATGGGGTATTCTTCGATCGGAGCATCGCTTTTTACGACTTCGCAATAGTCGAGATAGTCGGTATCGGCCTGCAAGAGGCCTTCGTTGTATTTGGTACTGTAACCGGTATAAATCCGGTCCATTACGTCGCGAGTCAATTCATTCATAGATATATCTCCTGAGTTTTAGCTTGAGTTTTAGCTTGAGTTATTCGGAGGCCATCATACCGGCATTCTGCAGAGCGGTAATAATAGCGGCGATATCAACGGCATTCTGAGCAGTCGCGGCACGTCCTTCGGTGTCGACCGTATCGCCGTCACTGGGAGCAGAATAAGTCGGAGTAACGAGGACCGCCTGTTTATTACCAACAGCGGCAGCGATGGATGCCGGACGGTTGTCGACATAGACATAGTCGTCATAAACGTCCACCAAAACACCGGCAACAATGCCGTTGGTTCCAGCACCGGCGCTGACAGTGTCTTTGTCTTCGACATAGACCAGGCTGTTACGATCCGCGCGAGTCAGCGGATTGGTTTCGGAATTCGCGAAGGGAAAGATTCCGTCGCGAACTTCAACGCTTTTACTGTCATCGTCATCATCAGTGATAACGCGCACACAAACACCAGCAACAGTAAGACCGGCTGTATCAGCTGCGGGCAAAGCCTCAGAATCGCTATCGACCGCGATCATATCGCCTTCAATCGGTTCGGCTCCGTCCAGGACCGCATAGACGGCCATCGGATTACTGGATAGAATAAAGTCTCTCATTTTACATTCTCCTTTACCGGAAAACCGGGTTTATTTCTTTTTGGACTTGGCGAATTCTTCCTGGTTATAGCCATGCTTTTGGCAATAGGCAATATCCTCGGCGGTCAGGGCGACGCTGTCAGAATCCGGCTTGAGTTCCTTGTGGTCGATTTGACCCTGTGGAACAACAACCGGGGCGTGTTCGAGATAAGCGGCAAGCGCGACGCTGTCGATCTTTTTTGCGCGAATCCAGTTGATTTCCTGGTCATTGGTGAGCTTACCGGATTCGAGTCCTTGGTCGATCAGCTTTTGCAGCTTGCCTTCTTCCGCCTCCAAAGCCAGGCTGTCGACTTTTTCCTTCATGGAGTCGTAGCTGCTGCCTTTCGCAACCAGTCCGGACAGGGTTCCGACAATTTCGGATTCTCCGGCCTCGGCACCGAGCGAAAGAGAGTCGCGAACTTTTCCAACGATAGCGCCGTCCGCTCTCATTCCAGGCAGGCTTTGAGTCAGTTCATTGATCTTGTTGATGACGCTTTCGTCGGCGTCTCCGTCCGCTCCAAGGGCGATGGAATCCATGCCCAGGAGCCCAGTCAGAGCAACTTGTAGTTTTTTCACAGGTGCCTCCTTTAGGGTTTTGCTGTGTTGTGATTCGGCATTCGCCGCGAAGGCGTCAAGCCTAGTAATCAGTGTATTCATGTCGTTAAATCCGCGTTCCTCAGCGGTCGCGGCAAATCCCTGCTGTCCATCGGTCGCCGGGACGTTTTCCATCGCAAGGCTGGTAACGCGCCAATTACGGGTAGACAGGCCACGTATCACCGGCGAGAAGTAACGGAATATCCCTTCCGCGATCAGTTCACGACCAAGCGGAACATATTCAACGTTGGTGATCCAGAGGCCGTCCTGGCGGCGTTCTAATTCGCCAAAGCCAAAGGTTCCGGCGCCGTCAGGAAGGAATCTGAGCACGTCGATTTCCTCAACGTGGTATTTCTCTGCCAGGCGATAGAGGAAGTGCCGAGAGTCAATCGGAACCTTTGAGCCTTTCTGTTTGTACTGAGCGATGATACTGGCCACTACTTCTTCGGTTACGTCCAGCAGCACGAATGTTTCGCCGTCTCGGGTAACGGTCCACGGTCCAAAAGGCACCACGCGCCAGGCGATCGGAACACCGGAGGAGTCACGTTCCACCGGTGGAGTATTGCCATCCGGAGCACCGAAAGCGGAAAGGGCTATTGCCATATCATGTACAGTGTCCGTACGACGGACGGCGTTTGATATTTTTGTCATTTTGTGAAAACCTTTTATAAAGTCCGTACGACGGACGGCGTTTGTACCGCTTCAGGCTTCGCCGTCGCGGGAATTAATTTTAAAAGACGTTATTTTATTCTGATCCAGATAATCGCGAACGATCGCGACAGCAGCTTCCCGGCAATGATCCGGAAAGCGGTTTGAATCACCTGACTCAAACGGAGCGGAAACATCGAACTTGTAGCCTGATTCATTTGGCCCGAAAGTAAAGAGTTGACCATCCAGATCCATCTTATAGTTTTCCTCATCGATCTTGATCGGACTGACCAGGTCTTTTGCATCGAATTCATCTTCCGCGACTTCTTCAAGCCAACAACGGCAGTTGTAATCCCAGGGCGGCCAGTGTGTCAACAGGAAAGGATCATCCTTCCGGAAGACCTTTCCATTCAAAGCGCGGTGACTCGGACGGGCATCGTCAAGCGAGCAGTAACGGACATACGGCCAGCGCTCCATTAGATCAGGATCCATAAAGGTTTCACGTTCGCCAACGGCCTGAGCCATCGACGCATTTTGTCTCAGAATCAAATCAAGGCGGCGGGTACTTCCCAGGTTTCGAATTGATTTCGCTTCTTTCCAGTCTTCCTCATCAACGCCTGGAGGCGGTCCGGCAGCCGGATCCGCGACATCTGAAGGCACATATCCATAGCCGGAAGTAGCCAGCATCAGCTTTAATTCGGTCCGGGCCTGAGCCAGATTCATTTCGCCGCGACTAAACGCATCAACCGTTTTCCGGATCTTGTCCAGGATATCAGCTTCTGCAACCGTCGCGGAGAAAAACGCATGGGCCCGTACTTTTTCCGGAATATCCAGCGCAATCTCAAGCGAGCTTTTGCCTGTCGGCAGATTTACCCGGGAGGCCAGCCATTTATTGGCAGCATCAAATGTCAAAGGTTTTGTGATATTTTCAGCCATCAATTACGCTCCTCTGCCGCATTGGCCATCCCGGAGGCGTAAGAGGCGTAAACCGTGTTTTCAATTGATTTACGCAGGTCGCTTGAATCCAAAGCCGCAAAAAAAGCTTCCGGGTCAGCCGCGAGACTAACGATTGCCTTGGTCGCCGCCGCGTCGTCCGGATTGTCGCAAGCTGCGTTGAGCTGCTTTTGCAGGGGCTCGAGCCAGCGCGTAACTGCCCCGGAAGCAATAAATTTATCTGAGGCGTTTAAGCCAACTTTAACAGCTATATCGTCTTTCGCCACATGAGACGGGTCTGCGGAAAGAGCGGCATTATCGGATTCCTTTTTGTCGGTGTTTGTTAATTCCGGTTCGGCAGCGGTTGTTTTTCCCGGTTGCGAAAATGAACGATTCGCAGAGGGATCCGCTAAAGTGATTGGCCGTTTGACTCCGTTTATACGCTTCCACTCGGCTTGTGCTTCCGGATCTTCATCCATTCCAGGAAGGTCCATAACTGTGCGAACAACTTCTTCCAGTTTGGCCGTGGCCGTTAAGAGTCCAGCCCTTACGGCCACGCCCATTGCATCAAACCGCATTTTCATTGCTTCGTATTTTTCTTTCACATCTTCGGAAGGAGTCGAGTCAATAACAAACCGTGGAACCGGAGTTCCTTCAGCACAATTATATCTGTGCCATATCTGACATATTTGAGCGTTAATTGTATCTTCGATCCAACGACAGTCAGCTTCCAGAATATCCTGGCGAACCTGGTCCTGGGCTCCGTCATTGGACCAGCCGCCGCCGTCACCGGCTGTTGCGGTCTGGCCGAGGACCACTTTTGTGATTGCTTTGCCAACATATTCCAGCAGCTTGAAATAAACATCGCCGCCGTTATTCGCGGCCTGGAGTAGTTCCAATTCAGTTGAACGAGTGAATACGCCGCCGCCGTTCGGCCCGAAGCTGCGAATTAAAGCCTTCAGCTTATTCCGTTCCGTTTCCCAGGTTTTATTATCTACCCTGGCAACAGTAAAAGGCATACCATAGCGTTCGATAAAACGCAGCAGGTCTTTGACGTTGATATTCGAAAAGCAATGCAGCCAGGCCAAAGGTCTGATCAGACCGCCGCGAACCGGATCCGGTCCATGCGTCCGCAGTGTATGAACAATAAATTTGCCGGGCTGCAGGTCCACTCCCAGAGAGTTTTCGCGAGTTACCAACTTGGGACGGCGGCTGTCACGCAAAGTTAAATGTTTTGGTTCAATAAAGCTGAATCCGGCAATAGAGCCGCCCTGGGCCCAGACAATTTCGCTGACTCCCACGCCAGGAAGCAACGCCCGGATCATGTCACTCAACAGATCGTGGAAAGTATCCAATTCGTCATAAGAGCCAGCAGCACGCAGTTCAGCCTCCAGCTTCTCCGCTGTTTTCTGTGCTGCCGGAGAAGCATCTTCCCCCGCATCAATACTCCAATTGCAGCCGAGAACCGCATTATGCCGGGTCTGCAGCGCATGGAATATATCCCAGTTTTTTTCCGGCAGTTCCGCAGCCAGGCGAAATAACTCAGCCGCATCTCCGGAGTTTGCCGCCTGCATAATCCGGTCGACTCCAGCCGGAGTCAGACCACGGGACGCATCCGTTCCGTCACGGTCAGAGCTTTCCCAATGGATCGTTTTTCCAGAGACTATTTTAGCGATATTCGTTGCCAGCTTTTTTAATTCAAAAAACATCAGTATCCCCAATCCATATTGTGTTGTTCGTAGTCATATTCAGGACTGTTCCAATCGCGGTCATTCTGATCCAGGCTTGAGTCGTCGGCAGCGGACTCCATCTTGCAGGGACCGAAATTGTCGATCGTTTCTCCTGCAAATTTTGACAATGCACTTGACCAGCCCATATCACAATGGGACTGAGGTTCATGCGGATTCGGGGTTTCAGTGAAAACCAATTTGCCGTTTGTGCCATGATCCTTGCGAATCCCGGCAATATCGGAACCGATCATTGGAGGATCCGCAGGAATGATCTGGCGCTGCTGCTCGAATATTTCAGTAAGAGTCGTACCAAGAAGAGTTTTCTTTGAAGCAAAATTTACCGGAACAAAGCGCTCGTAAAATTCCGTGGCCAGGGCTTCGCAGTTCGGCCCGCCCATGCCGGTTTCATCTCCACAACCTACCGCATTCAATTCATCCATCATACATCTGGCCACTTTGCGCTGTGTCTCAAATTTGCAGTTGCGGAACAGGACCAATGCGACCTGCGTATATACGCCTTTGGTAATTCCGTCGATCCAGATAGAAGCAAGGTCAAGTTTTCTGGCTACGTCATAACCGAGGCAGAAACGTTCGTATTCTCGAAGCATACCGATATTCTCACGCCAGAAATCGCAGTCAATATACGGCTCGGCAATCGGATCAATTTTATCTGTCACACCGGCATCACCGGTCAAGTCGACAATCAGGATGTTGTAATGCTTTTTGCTATTCAACAGGTCATTGGATCTAACCGCCTGCTGGCCGTTTGCCGAATTCGGTATGCACTCATACTGCGACAGGTAAGCAGCGTGGGTTCGGCAGCTTCTCTTTATGCCCTCAACAAACTCTTCACGAGTCTGGGTTGGGCGTCCTTTCCGCTGTTTTACCTCATTGACCTTTTCAACAAATCCCTGTTCGACCGCTTGAGTCAAAGTGGTTGAATGCAGGCTAAAGCCTTTCGGGTTTCCGTCGATCTTGCACTCTTTGACCAGGGACGCGAAAACAGTATGCTCGCTGCCATCTGAATCATAAGCGGAAACGAGTTCCAATTGACCGCCCCAGGTGATACAGGGAAACGCCATATCGTATAGATCGCCCTGGTTGCGGTGCAGATCGAATTCGTCAATTAGTACATCGCCGCCTTTCCCGGCAAACGCTTTCGGGTTACTGGAAAGAGAAACGATACGAGAGCCGTTCTCAAACTCCACAACAAAAGCCCGGACATCCTTGTCCGTATCGATAACCTGGACATCATCACCAGCCAGACCTTTCGCGACAACATTGGCAGCATTGCACCACATGGCCACGTAGTCAGTGATAAATTCTTTTGCGGTCTGTTCATCCCTGGAAGAAACCCATTGCGTAAATTTTGAGTTCGTTGGCTGCCGGAGACACTTCCGAACACAGCGATATGAAGTGCCGTAAGTAATACCGATACGGCGCGACTTTTCATAGATTTTCAGCGGTGATTCGTCGTTGATCCATTTCAGCTGATACGGAATAAAATAATCTTTTGAGCAGTTATCCATCAACGAACCCCCAGTGCTCTGTCCAGATCATCAGCAACCTGTTTGCTATCGACCTTGGTTTTGCTAGAGGTCAGGCGTTCTATCGTTGCTGACAGTTCGGCGATCTGGGCCTGGTATCCGGCTATTTCTGCAGCGTGAGAAGCTTTGAGAGCTGCTTCTTTTTTCTGCCAGACTTGATTCCCGGCATCCTTAATTGAACGCGCCAGCGCGGCAAGATCTTTCGTTTCAAACTCAGCAGTATCATCCTGGAGGACTTCCAGAGTTTTTTCGGTAAGCAGATATGCGGCAAGATCAACCTGGTCTCGAATAATACCATCGCCAGTTACCATAGCCGCCGCAATCTGGCGCTGCTGCTTTTTGCGCTGATAAGATTTTGTCAGCCTGCAATATTCAGTAAATTCAGCTCCGGAACGATACGCCAGAAACGTTTTATTGTGCAACTCCAAGTCGAGTTCAGAGCACGCTTTGGCGATCTCCGGGTCAGTCCGGACATCGTCGTAGGTTGCGCCATTATCCAGCAGCTCACAGATTTGCAAGCGAATCTCTTTGGGAAGTTTGGTTATATTGTTTCTTGGTCTTGCCACGGTTGTATCCTATAATCCCATTACGCCCCAGATATGGGGATCACGGTCGGTTTCCTGGTTGATCTGATCGAGTCCGGAACCAGTGATCCGGAGATAATCGCCATTACTACCTGGCACTTCTTCGATAAACTTCCAAGTGGCGAGATTACGGAGTTCCACAACCAGCTCTTCGCGGTTCGGGCGCAGTACGGAAAATCCGGGGATCTCGTCGATCTCGTTATAGCCGATCGGCGCGGGGTTGTATTCTTCAAAAGCCCGGAGGATTGCCTGGCGAAGCTTGTAGGTGCGTTTGCTTTTCATTGGTGTGACCTCGCTATTACTTTTAGTTCATCGCGAATGTCGCGAATGGAGTTATGTAAGTTCTCGTTATAGTTGCGGGAGTCTTTGAGCTGCTGGCCCTGCTCGGCAGTTTCTCGAGCCAGCCGTTCAGTCGTAAGCGTAAGTTTATCAACGGATTTTGTTATATGCTTCAGGTCTGAAATAACCGTGTCGGTTTTATCATTTGTGATATGATCCTTCAAATCCTTTTCGATAACCTTGATCTTATCGTCTTTAAGAGAAGTAATTTCCTTCCCTTGTTCATCCACCTTATTGTTCACTCGGTTGAAGTACCATATAGCAACTCCACCGACGATCCCCGAGGCCATTAATGCCGTAATCATCTCCCTAAACATCTGAAAAAGCTCCATCTCCGCTCCCGAATAAATTAAAAATTGGCGGCGGGCGCGTCACCCGCCGCCGTCAACAAAAAAATAAGAGGAAAAAAGAATCCTATAAAAAGGTTTTCTTATGCACAAAAAACGAAAATTTGCAGTTAAATGAATAAGCGCTAATACCTTGCGATATGCAGCGGAAAGCCTCCGCAGGCGAGTAATTTATTATTTTTTATGTGGTCACTTGAAAAAATTATAAAGTGACCACATAGTGTCCGTACGACGGACGGCGCAGGTAATGCTCCAGGCTTCGCCGTCGCATAAAACAGCAAGGAGGTATGTTGTGAAATTGAGAGTCGGGCCGGAATTAATGACGCTGATGCAAAAGGCGCAGCGGGTTTATGAAGTGCGTTATTCCGATATGGCTGTTAAAGCTCTAAACAAGGCCAGAAGAGTCAGGCCGGATTTGTCCGGAGTCGATGCCGGATCAACCTATAAAGGTCAGGCTATTCGATTACAGCTGCTGCCAGGACAGGAGCCGGACCAGGAATATCTCCGGAAGGTTCTCAAGTGGTATCTGGATCAGCACAGTTATAAAGTGGAGCCCGTTCCAGAATCCGACCTGATTGAGGGAATTGATTACACCATCAAGGAGATCAAAGATTGAAACGAAATACTATCAGAGAGCTGGCTCTGGAGCTTAAGCAAATCAACGAAAGCGATATGGGCCAGCAAAAAAAGAACAGGCCGAGAAAGCTGCTATGCTGTACTGGTCGCGAGAATTCACAAAACAGGCACTAGCTCCGGTCTGTCATAAGAAGCAGGAGTCTACCACGAAGGGCACGAAGATTGAACTAAGTCAATAGACTTTGACGTCACTGCAAAGCCATTTTTCGTTATTGCCGTATTCCACTACCGCATAATACCTGGAGAGAGTCATGGCGCCGCTATTGTTCCTGGAGTTTACTTTTCCGCTGAACTTCCAGCGCTTCGGCCCCAGGACAACCATTTGTACGTCGCCGGGGAATTCGGCCGACTCCGGAGCGATCAGCTTCTTTTTAACAAATTGTTTTGCCATATGAGCTGCTTCGTATTTCAGCCCGCCGTTATTCTGTGTGGCTGATCCGGTTCTTTTACCAACCACGTGAGGAATTACCGGCTTTTCCGCATTAAGTCTGGTTTCGCGGTTCCACATAAACCAAAGAACGAAAACAACAGTCAATGAAATCGCTGGCCAAAAAATCAAATTAAACATCAGGCTTGACTCTTGCCTCTTATACTGTAGCGGGTCAGGAATAAAAGCAGTTTTGCACTTCGGGCATTTTGCCTTTATACCGGCTTGGCTTTTTTTTATCTGTATTTCATGCCTACAAGCTGGACATTTGGTAGTGATTAGATCAGATTCCATAATTTCCCCCTAATATAAATATTTTTATGTTAATATAAAATCTCTTACTCCCAACCGCTTTGATCAAAGCCATATTGCGGACAGCTGCTCACGTCCTTTCTTCGTGCAGGGTACCTCCATCCCTTGACCTCAGCCCGCCTTCGAGTGTTTTTCCGGAGCAGCACGGGCATTGTCTTTGCGATTACGCTTCATCTCTAACACTCGGAAAAGTATATCCTCTTGCTCCTTCGCATCCAACGTTGGAAGTTTTTCAATAATTGTTTTTATCGTTGGAGAATGCTCAAATTCATATTCGACTTTTTCTTCAAATAAAACATCAAGTCTAGAAGCTTTACGAAATAATTTTTCTCGAATCATAGGGTTTATAAAAGGATGAGAGTGAACAATTTCACGCATTTTTATATCATCCGATGATAATGCGATATCAGGAAGAGGAATATTTGCAATATCATCTCCGATACATTTTTTTAAATTTCCAAATCGCTCAGGAGGGCCAGAAAGCCAAGAACATAACCTCGCTATAAACTCGCATAATTCGTACTGAAATTCTTGCTTTTGAAGTTTAACTTCCTTGGTTTTTGTTTGCGATTTTTCATAGTTATCAATGATATCATCATCGTAAAAATCTAGTACTCCCGAAGCTTCTTTAGAAAGCAACTCACGGATTACACGCAAATCTTCAGATGGAGGAGTTAGGTTTTCGGCCAATATCTTTATTCGTTCGGTTGATATTGGTCTTTTTCCGTTAAGCTGAAGGTTTAAAACAGGTTGAGATATATGCAATAAGTCAGCTATCGTTGATTGAGAATAACGGCTATTTCCCACCCACGATTTAACAATTCCTGCAATAGTTTCCTGTGTTTTTTTGTTCATATAAATTTTAAAATACAGTTTCTTTTTAAAAAAAACAAGTTTTTAATTGTTTTTAACTTGAATTATTTCATATTGTGATATAAAATTATTTCAGACATGAAATATTTATAACAAAAAGCGAAATAATTTTATTCCATGAGCAATTTATCAAAAGTCAGAAAGTCAAAAAGAATCAAGCAGAAGCAGCTTGCGCATATACTTGGTGTTACTCCACAAGCAATAAGCGCTCTTGAAAGAACTGGAATTAAGACTGTTCGCCTGGCAAGGAAATACGCGGTTGTTCTCAAGTGTGATCCCCTTGAGCTTTTAGAATAGGTTTTCGCAGATTGAGGGAAGTGTGACATGCGACACTGCATAACGGTTGGTAAAAGTCAAACAAGAAGAGAGAATGATGACATGGATGAAATGATTGATAGGAGGCTCTTTGATCTGGAGCGGAAAAATATTGAACAGGACGTCAAGCTTTCTAATCAGAATGATTATTTAAAGAATTTAGACAGCGCATACAGACATTCAAGCGAGCAGATTCGTGAGCAGGAAAAACAGATCAACTGTCTGCTCAGAAAAGTAGAATCACTGGAATATCAAGTCGGGTTCTTAAGAGAAGTAACTACCGTTAAATGAGCAAGCAGTCAGGAGGAGATAACAATGAGGATAGCGATTGAGAGAATAGTCAGGAAGGTTGCCAGACGTCGCAGCCTGGTCAAGCGTCCGTTGTTCTCTTCCTGGAGTTTGCCGGACAAGTTAATTAAGAAGATCAACAGGAATTAGGGATAAGAATCAATGGCTTACAAGGGAATCGAAAATATAGCGGTCGACTATAACGATCCGAGTAAAATTGCTTCCAAAATGGATGAAGCCGATGACAACAATCAGCTGAATATTCCTGCCGACGGAATGTTCGACTGGCTGGCAGTTATGGCTGTCGGCAATTTCGCTGCAGAGAATCCCGAACGGTGGAAAACGATCGCGCTGAAGTTAGCCGAACCTGGTCTTAGTCAGTCCCAGATCGCCAGACGTTTAGGGCTTCACCAGGCAACCGTAAGCCGTCATCTGAGAAAGTTAAACATTTTTACAGGTTGGTAAATCAACAAGGAGAGAAGAAATGGAAATGGTGAAATGTTCGAAATGTGGAAGGCCGACTCCAGGTGTCGCAACTATGGCAGCAATGGGAGTTCCGACCGTTTGCCGTGAGTGTTCCATGGCTGAATTTGAGGAGAAAGCGAAAGCACTCAGGGCAGCAATACTGAAAGCTCTTCCGGAAGTTCATGTGGGCGACAACATGGGTGCAGGTCTGGAATTGATTGAAGGTCATAAAAGCCTCAAGGATTTGCTGGCGTATGCACGCTGGGCCGTAAAAGAAGGCAAACCCACGATCGAGGTCAGAATGAATCTGGTGCATGATATTTTCCAGATACCGGTCTACCTGAAGGATGACACATTTTTGCCCAGGACAAGCGGATACGCAAAGCGGTTTCCTGAGTTTGCAAAAGTCTAGCAGGAGAGAGAGATGGCAGCGCTTAAATATTACGGAGAATTGAGCAAAGGTGAGCTCTGGCAACGTAACCAGACGCTGCATAAAATCCTTTTGGAGAAGGATGCAAAAATCAGGGAGTTGCAAAAGCAACTCGCAGCGGAAAGAGAAGAACGGCGGGACTTAACAGAGAAGCTTTTTGAGTACGAATTATCAGGAGTACAGCAATGAATTTTATTTTTGGATCACGTCTGGATTTATCGAGACTGCAGCTGCCCGATGGTTTGATCGGTTACCGATTAAAGGAGCGCAACACTGAATATGCTCAGATTTTTCTGAAATTCCAAAATCGGATCGAGCAACGTTATCTGCAGATTGATGAAGCCGGGAATATCTTTCCAAGTGAAGTTTTAGTCGCCATAAATTACAGATCAACCACGGAGAACAACAATGGCTAAGTGTGGAGAAAAATGTGAGATTTACTCGCGTGTGACCGGATACTTCAGGCCGGTAAACAACTGGAATGATGGAAAGAAAGCTGAGTTTAAAGATCGTCAAACATTCAGTGTGCCGGAAGAAATCGCAAGACTTGCGGCAGCTAAAAAAGGAGTAGCATAAATGCTGAAGATCGGAATAAATGTCGAGATATCGCCTGAGGTTATTGCCCAGGTGTTAGACTCAAGAAAAAGTGATGCAGAAAGTATTCGTCAGGCAACATTAAAAGGATTCATGGCCGCAATGGGGCTGGCCGAATATGAAGCCGGTTTCCGGAAACGTCATTCAGGCAAATCAGCTGATTCAAAGCCCAAGGAAGATGGGAAAGCAGCAGAAGGTTCTCCCTGGGAAAGCAACTTGAAGGATACGGCTGGTCAGGGTGACATCAATCTAACGGAAGGGATGCAGTTCAGTGCGGACGGTAAAAACGACTGGCACGACAAACCAACCCCGGACGATTGCTACGTGCGGTACCTTACGGAATCCGGCTGGGGTGAACCAATTCTTCTAAAAATCGATACTTCAGAAATTCAGAAAGAAGCTCCGGACAGCCATAAAGATTCCGGCTCGGGGATATTCAGCCCTGAAGTTGCAAAGCCATTACAGGAATCAGTCGAGAAAGATGATAACCGTTGGGAACTGATCCAGGAGGCCTATGAGACTCTTGATCACAAGCTGCCTGCCGGACCTGGCGGCCTGATCGTCGCTCTCAAAGATCTCGGCTGGTCGATTGATAAAATCGCCGCCTTACTGGGGGTCAAGCAAGATGCCGTTGAGAATGTATTCAAAGGCCACTTGGGAATGGTCATCGAAAACGGATTCAATTTTTACTGTAACGCAGTAGGACAGCCCCGGAAGAAAGCAGAAAAGCCTTCTGTCGCTTCCAAAGTGCCGAAGCAACCGAAAGCTCTGAAGAAACAATCAAAGGCGGTAATTCGCAATCGCAAGAAGAAAACCGAAGAGACTCCAGAGAAGCCGCAGAAGCCAACCAAATGCGAAGAGATCCGCGCGGCGATCAATCCAGCCGAGTATAAAGATATTCCTTCTCTGATCGCCGGTATCCAGGAAAACACCGGGCTCACCAAAAAGGCGATAGCCGAGGCAATCGGCCTGGCTCCATCCGACCTGTCAAACATGATATCAGGTCGTCAGTTTTACCCGTACATGCAAGATGCCCTGCGTCGGATCGGCTGGCCAGCCCAGGAGCCTGGAGAAGAATACAAATCAGAAATTCACGCCAGGCAGGCCTTGGAGAAGGGAGAAGGCAAATGAGTACAGCTAAAAACGCGATCGAAATCAATTCGGCTCTCCGGCAGCATATCGCCGGAGCCGTGAAGATCATCGGCAGCCAAAGAAAGTTTGAGCGTCAAGCCGGAATCGCTACCGGTCATATCACAAAAATCCTTAACAGCCGGGTGCGGGCCGTAATGCCGGATGTTTATCTGAAACTGACCAAGACCACAAGAGATATTCACAATGGTCTAAAAGCTATTGCTTTAAACAGCAACGCTAAATTTGAGACAGTGCGAAAGTTGGATGAAATATCGCAGGCCAGGACCGCAAAACTGGGACAGTTGCTGGGACGCGCCGAAGCTGCCCTGGAGATCGCCGAGGAAACGATTGACGGCGAGGCCTTGGACAAAGCGTTGAAGATAGCGAAGCATTCTCTCGGCGAACTCTACACCGCAGCTTCTGTCCGTACGACGGACGGCGTTTATAATGCTCCAGGCTCCGCCGTCGCAGAGGGGGGAATGGCATGAGCAAACAGGTAACAGTTGAAGCGTTCGCAGTACAGATTGAATCGTTTGCCCAGGATAAACTTGAGCAAATAAAAGACGCTGCCAAGATTGACAGGCAGGTTCAAATCTACAAAGACAAGCTTTACTCTGCCCACAATGAGCGATTCGGACACTTGGAAGAAACCGAGAAAGGCCTGAATAAAACCATTGAAGCAAATCCGGGATGGTTTGTAAAACCGAAATCACGCAAAACCACCAGTGCGGTCTATGGTCTGAGTCAAGGCAAGGGATCACTGACTGTCACTGATGAACAGGCCGTAAAAGATTACGGCGTTCAAGAAGGGCTCCAGTTCGTCCGCATCAAAGAAGAACTGGACAAGGAAGCCATTAAGGCCGCAATCGGCAATGAAGAAAACAAGGTTCCCGGCGCAGAGATCACTGTACCGAAGCCGACCGGATTTGTGAAGCTCAATAAAGGGCTGCTGGATCAAGCAAAGAAATCAGCCGCCGAATAGGGGAAAGGAAGGGGTATTAGCGATGGGACATGGCACAATAACAGAACTTTTTACAGGAAATATACCGGAGTCGCTTGAGGGTAAAACCGCCCTCGCTGGTGATCTGGTCAGATTGTCAAGGCGCATTGTACCGGTGACCGCAATGCTGGTCGCAGCGGCCAGTGACGATAATTTTCCAAACGACTCGCGGGGATGGCTCGAATGGTGCCAGGATAATGTTCCCCTGGATAAATTCGAGCTGCATCATCGCCGCCAAATCGGTCGGATGCTAATCAAGGTCAAAGATATTAACCAGAAGTCTTTTGAACGTCTCTTCGAACTCGACGGAAAGAAGCTGCTGCCCATCGCTAAAATCCCTGTCGAAAAGATTCCCGGATTCCTTTCCCACTACAAAGTCGAAAACATGGGCCGTGATGAAGTTCGTGATGCCGTATCTGATTTTCTGGGAGAAGTCAAAGAAAGCAAGCCCAAGCAGCTTAAACTTCCGGGATTTGAAGCAGCCGTTGAAGGTCTCGGTAAACTGGTGGAAAGCAAATTCGACTGGGAATATGCCGTCGGAGATGAAGACCAGGCGCAAACGTGCCTGCAGTCAGGCTTCGGCCTCATGGGCGCGGCCCTGGCTTATCACAAACGCCAGCAGGATCCAGATATTGAATATCTCAACAACATCAAGCTGCAACTGCTTGACGAAGCCAGGGAGATAGAAGCGGCGATCAGCGGCAAAGCTCCGAAGTCAGACAATTTACTTAATCTGTAATTTTTTATAAAAGGTTTTCACAATTGAATTTATTGGGACATGTCCCAAGCCCTTACGCAGGGCAGCGCCGGAGAGCCTCCGGAGGCGAGTAATGCTCCAGGCTTCGCCATCGCATGAATAAAACAACAAGAAGGAACAGGAGGTTAGAATATTATGGGATTGCTCGGTTATTTATCTCGAAAACACAGTGATTCAGCTCCGGTTGTCAAGCAGCAGACAGCCATCGCGAAACCGGCAAAACCGATGCTGGTTCTTACCGATGAGGAGCGGGCCGTGCGAGATGAGCGCTGGCAGTTCTGCAGAAGTGTGGTTGATATGTGCCGATCCACCGGAATGAGCCAGATGCAATGCTGCGATATCGTGGCCAGTCGCGACGCAGAACGTTATCCAGTGCTTTCTCAAGGCGGCAAGCACGGTCGTTCCGCTCTTACATTCTTCAACCTGAGAAGCTGGCTCAGCAATAAAGACGGACTCGGGATCATTCGCGGCAGAGATGGCCGGAAGGATTACAACTGGGATAATATCGACGCTCTGGCTGATCGTTATGTCAGAGGCAATCAACCGGTCCGTTTCGACCCTCGCATTTTTAAGATTTTCTGTGCTGCATACCTCAATACCAGACGGCCATCCGTATCATTGGCCTATCGTGAGACAAAGGAGTTATTCAGGCGTGAATACCCCGAAATCCAATTTCCGAGTGACGCTCAGATCCGCTATATGCTCAATAAGCTGCCAAGGGTTCAGATCGACGCCGGGAGGCAGGGAATCGACTACGTAATGAACCGTGACCTTTACATGCTTATCCGCGACTGGGACGTGATCAAGGCCGGTCAGTGCTGGTTTGCCGATACCAGGACCATGGACCAGTGGATCAGGATCCCGGACGGTAAAAACGGCTGGAGAGCGGTACGTCCGAATGTGACATTCGTCATGGACGCAAGAAGCTGGTATTGCGTGGGGTTCGACACCACGGAGGAAAGCGCGAATTCCGATATGATCCGGAACGTATTTGCCAGGGCATGCGTCGAACACGGCAGGCCGGATTTCTTTTATGTCGACAACGGGAAAGACTACAACAAACGCGGATTTACCACGCCGGTCGAAATCGAAAAGAGACAACTCTGCATCATCAAAGCCCTGGGCATTAAGCTCGTCAACTCCATCCCTTATCGCGGACGGTCGAAAACCGTGGAAAGACGATTCAGGGAAGACGCTCAGGACTTCGACAAGCGTCAGCCGTCGTACTGCGGCAATGCTCCTGGAGACGCTCCGGACGGTGCGGAGCTTTATTCCAAGCCGGAAAACATTATGCTGCTGCCGACGCTTGGTCAGTTTAACGAGATGTTCGAAAAGGAAATCGAGAAGTTTCACCACAAGGCCATGGGAGGCCATTTAAAAGGCAAATGTCCTCATGAGATATTCGACGGCCCGGATCGGATCAAACGCACCCCAATGAGCGAAAAAGAGCTTTATCTGGCGTTACTGCTGCCTGACTCGGCACCGCGTAAAATTCATCGCGGCGGCTGCCTGAACGTCAACCGGATCCGATACTACGCTCCGGAGCTATTTGGAATGGAAAAAAGCTGGGTCATTGTCAAATCAAGCTATCTGGAGCCCGGCAGAATCCACGCTTTCACGCTTGATGATCGCTATATCTGCGAATGTACCGCCCAGGCTGCCACTCATCCGTTGGCCCATCATATCGGCGATGAAGAAGATAAGAAGCTGCTGGACGAACAACTGGTTATCCAGGGCAAACAGCGGCGTCGGTTACTGGACGGCCTGAACAATATGACCGGTGGGCTATACGGTCTGTCGATCGCCGAGATCACCAGTCTGAGACGGGAACAGCTTGAGTCAGGCGTCAAGCCGGTTGCGGTTGATTCCATGCGCAAGGTCAAGGGCGGCAATCACAATGTCAAGCTGCTGACAACACCGGAACGTCAGGCAGAAGCAAAACAGCAGGATGAAACTCAGAATAATGTTCAGAAAGCAGTTCAGGACGAAGCCGGTACCGCCGGAGAAAAACGTCTGGAATTCGATGAGAAATTTATGGACCTCATGACCGGTGGCCAGTCTAAGGATAACGCCACAGAACCCCAAAGCGATACAACTGAATTTGTTGAATTTTCACTATAAGTCCGTACGACGGACGGCGTTTATAGTGCTTCAAACTACGCGCTTCGCGCTACGGAAGCGAAAACAAAAAAAGGAGGAGATATGTTGACAAAAGAATTACCGAAACTGATCGAAACCGAAGTGACCAGGCAGATCAATGCCGCCCTGACCGCTACTGTCAGGCGTAAATTGTTCTCCGTGATCTTCGGCGAAACCGGCAGAAGCAAAACACTGACCTGCAAGCATTATGCCGCCGCCAATCCTTCCACCGTATTGGTGGAACTTCCGGGAGCGGTCAATCACGCTGAATTCATCCAGACACTGGTTATGGAAGTGGTCGGGAAAGACTTCGGCAGCACCCGGAGAAACAAAGCCGAAATAAGTGCCTTTCTCAAGAAAAACGAACGGACGCTTATTATTGATGAAGCCAACCAGCTGCTGTTCTCATCGAACAACCTGGTAATCGCTAAAAGCTTCGAGTTCCTGCGCCGGAACATCTATGAACTGACCGGAACGCCGGTGCTGCTGGTGTTTACCCGCTACAGCTTAAAAGACCTCCGTCACGGCAGCCTGAGCAGTTTTCTGGAGCAGTTCCGGGGAAGAATCGGATATCCGCTTCAGATACCGGCACGGCTGCTTAAAGCCAGGGAAATCAAACCGATCGTCATGGACTATGTCCCGGACGCCGACAAGGCTCTGATCGACGCGGCAATGGACGTGGCCACTCCCGGAGACGGTAAACTCCGGACGCTGGTGAAATACCTGGAACTTGCCCAGGAATATGTCGACGCCAATGGTGGAACCATCAACGCAAAGCTGCTGCTGTTCCTTCGCGATCGCTACGAAGACGGCGGCGCATGGCCGGATGAATAAAAATGAAATCGACGTATTACTTCGTGTATTGCAGGAAAACGCGGAATCAGATCAGCCTGGCAACCAGGTATTACAAGCTCGCCAAAAGAACCCGAGAAAAATTAAATAACGGCAATAGCCAGTATGCTCTCGGTCATATTTATTTTTCCGATGAGTACGGCATTACCCGAATCGGTCGCGGTAAGATCAATCTTTCTCTGGAACTGCTGCCGACTCGCATAAGATTCTCAAGGAGATGTCAACGATGAACAAGATTATCCAGGCAATTAAGATCGAACAGAAAAAAGCAGGCATTCCGGACAAAGAATATCGGAATATGCTTCGCCAGATCGCCGGAGTATCAAGTGCCAGGGATCTTGACGAAAAAGCAGGAAAGGCCGTTTTAAAAGCCATCAGAACCAAAGAAGCCGCATTGCACGGCAGAAGCTTCAGACAACCACAGACCGCCCAGGAACGAAAAATCTGGGCGATGTGGTACGAACTCCGGGAAATGCTGCCGAAAGAAGAACGTACGTTCCAGTATTTACTCGGTTTCTGCCGTCGCGTTTCCGGAGAACCCAATGCCGGAAACCTAGGAGGCTTCAATAAACCGCAACTGCATAAAATTATCGAAGCACTCAAGCAGAGAATTGACCAGGAGTATGAAGCAATTCGGCAGGGAGAGCTTAACTGGGAAGAGCAGAACGTTGAACCCGATTCTGATATCCCATTTTGATATATAACAACCAATAAAATCCAACCAACAAAAAAAAGGAAAGTAGAATCATGAAAGGAGTAACCCAAAAACAGCAGAACATTCTGGACTTCATTGTGGAGTTCAAGAATTCGGAAGGAATGTCTCCAACCGTTTACGAGATCGCAGACAGATTCAGTATTAAGACATCGACTGTATTTGCACATCTGCGGGCCATGAAGCGGAAAGAACTCATTACCAGGACCAGTAAGGCAAGATCAATTAAGGTCTGCGGGATGGATGAGGAAGGCGATGTGATCAGACTGCGGGGATCGCGTGACAATAAGTTTCTCGGTTCGGCTGCTGTAACCACCAAAAACCATGCGGCATTCTTGAGGAAAGCACTTGAGACAATGGGATGCACCGAGGTAGTAATTGAGGGAGTGGAAGGATGAAGCGGAAAACCATTGTTGTAGAAGTCGAATTGAATGCTGCCGAGTGGATAAAGGAACCGGAAGCGATCAATCAGGTTTCCCATATCTTGAAGCAGGAATTAAAAAATGATCCGCACGTGGAATGCTATGGCTGCAGTCTGAAAGATAACAGTACCGAGACCAAACTGTTCAAAGCCGTTAAGCATATTCTGTCACGGATTTGCAAGGATGAAAGAGTTGCATATCAGTTGGGATATATGACCGAAAGTCTGCGCCTTCTTGTCGACGGTTATGCTGCCGCAACAAACCAGACGGTGGAAGAAGTGAATAAGGAAGTAAATGAGGCACTCCGTCAACTGCCGTTGAAAAGGCACGAAAAGATGCTTGAGCTTGGCTGGGAATGTTTGCAGAAACAGGAAGAAAAAGAAGAAGAAGAAGACACAGAGGTGTATGTGCGACTATGAAAAGGGAACTCACTCAGGAACAGAGGGAACATCTGGAAGCGTTGATCCGGACAACGAATCGAATGATTCAGGAGATGGAAATGAATCTGGAACGGCTCAAAGGAGAAAAGAAAGCTCACGAAAGATTTCTTCGGGACTATGGACAGCCGGTTCTGATTCCACCTGAAGGTGGAGACGTAAAAGCAAACGCGACTCTCCAGGAGATAAGCGACAGCTGCGCAAAAAGCGAAGAAGACACACTGCACATGCTCATGAGGCAAACCCGGATTGAATGCATGGGAATGTGGATCGAGGTGAAATGATGAAAAGTATTATATGGAAAAGTCCTAACGTTAAACCTGTTCGTTGCAGGTGGATTTTCGGCATCAGAAATAAAGAAATAACGATGGACGAGTATACCTACCATAGCTATTGCGATCAAGAACCGGAAATTGATGTTTCAAACTATGATGGCTGGATGTATTTCAGCGAAGCCTTGAGAAATTATGACAAGATACATGAGTATAACGCTGAGTTGCTGGAAGTAATCACTGTTCTTCTTGAGACACATACTCCTGATCAAGTCTGTAAAGGGTGTGAGACTCCTCCTTATTGCCCATGTGGGAAAATCGAAAGAGCAAAGGAAATTCATAAGATTGCAGAAAAGCTTATTAAAAAATCAGAAGTCAGAGGATTAAATCTAAAATCAGAAGGAAAAGACGGTCATGAGTAAGAAGGTTCATAGTTTTAAGGATACCAGAGGAGCGCTTTGGGTAGCGTGTTCTGAATGCGATCGCGGCGGCAACGGCGGGGATCCGGACAAATGCAGTGCCGGTGGAAACGTTAAGCGCGGCGGTACTCGCGGCTGCTTCATCGGAACACTTATGGCGGGGATCAAGGTAAAATGAAAGCTATTGATAAAATCAAAAAGCTGCTGGCATTAAGTCAAAGCTCAAATGAAAATGAAGCTGCTGCTGCCCTGGCCAAAGCGATGGAGATCGCCGCCGATGAAGGCATAGATATGGCAGAGGCAGAGGCTGCGATTCTTAATGAAGACATCTCCACAAAAATGTTTTCGAAGCCAAGATTAAAAATTCCAAAATGGGAACTAAGCCTGGCAACAGGGATATCCGAAATGTTCGGATGCCGTGCAGTCACTATTGGTTCATACCGTCCACAAAGCTGGCGTTATGCCAAGCAGCAGGGGCTTGAATTTGCCGGATATCCCAGTGATCTGGAAATATGTATTTATGTTTATGAGTATCTCAAACGTCAAGTAAAAAAACTGGCGAATGAGCACATGAAAACAAAGCGATTCCGCAAACGCGTCAGAAGAGAAAATTATAAGACAGATTATCTCTACGGAATGGTCCTTCGTGTAATATTGACGGCTAAAAAATTCTATAATCGCGACCATTCGAATGGAACACCTGGACTGGTGGTAAAACGCGGTGTGATGATTGACCGCTGGTTGAAAGACCTGGGCGCTGAGGACCATGATTTTTCATCAAAAACTAAACGCCAAGACGCATTTCATGCCGGTTATTCAGATGGCAGCAAAGTCGGTATTTCCCATGGCGTAAACGCCGGAAAACCGATGCAGATAAAACAATAAAGGAAGGAGATTGTTGATGACGGACCGATGCATTTTCGCTTGTATTTTGCTCGTATCTCTTCTGGCAAGCTTTGTTATCGAAAAGAGTTTAAAAATGGTTCTAAGGCATCGTGAAAGAATGGCAAGAATAAAAGCCAAAGGAGGTGATAAATCAAGTAAGTAGACAATAGAAGGACGGGGAGAGTCGGTGTAACCAGCACCGGTTCTCTCCATGAGCGCGACGCAGCAACGTCAACGATCAAGCTCCGCCCAATAGCAACAGTTTTCAATAAACACCGGGGCCATGATCCAAGCAAGCTGCGTCGCGCTTTTTTTGTTCAAAACATTAATCTGAGGAGAGAAGCCGTAAAGGAGTTGTTATTATGGCATACAAGAGAATCAGAGCTCCGTTTCCATGGTTTGGTGGAAAAGGAAATCCTAAAATCAAAAACGAAATCCTCGGATTATTACCTCCACATGAGCATTACCTGGAGCCCTTCGGCGGCGGCGCATCGATCCTGATCGCAAAGGACGCGGCAAAGGTCGAAGTCTATAATGACGTCAACCGGGGAGTGGTTAATTTTTTCCGGGTTGTGGCCGATGCCGACTACTTCGGGAAGTTTATGGCCAGAGCGGCGCTGCTGCCCGTCAGTCGCGAACTATACGAAGAGTTCCTGCGTACGTGGCCCGCGATCCATGATCCGGTCGAACAGGCCGTCCGCTGGTATTATGTAGCCCAACAAAGCTTCGGAGGCATGTTCGGCAACGCCTGGGGAACGACGGTAAATTCATCGTCCAGGGGAATGGCTTCTAACATCTCAAGCTGGCGATCAAGCTTCGAGAATCTTCCGAAGGTTCACGAACGGATCCAGCGCGTCCAGATCGAGTGCTGCGACTGGCGCGATATCCTGAAACGTTTCTCCGGGTCCGGTTGGCTGGCCTATTGCGATCCTCCTTATGTGGCTGGATCCAGGAAGGCTGGCGGCTATGATCATGAGTTAAAAGACTGCGATCATGAAGCCCTGGTGACGGAGCTCATGGATTACGACGGCGCCGTGGTCCTTTCCGGATATGACAATGTGATTTACAAGCCACTGGCCGATGCCGGATGGGATTGTCACACGGTCGACGTGGTCTGCAGCGCTGCCGGTCGCACAAGAAATTCAGGTCTCCAGGGAAGCGGTAATGTTAAAGCAAAACAGAAGCGCGTTGAATGCATCTGGCGTAATCCGGAAGCCCTTCGACGGTTGAAAAACTAACCGCGCACAATAGCCATTGAATCAAACAGCCCCGGTCCAGGAAGCCGGGGTTATTCGTATGCGCACACTCGCGTCAATGATATCACGCACACTCACCACGCACAATGCCGGTATCGGCACACTTCCGGCCCTCGCACATTGAAAAACGCTATATTTGGGAAAACTTAGGAGTCAGTAGAATTACCCTCAGGGAAGCTAAGAACCCTTAAGAAAACCTTGTTTGTTTATATAATTCTGTGTATATAATAATTTAATTTATATAAAAAATAACTCTTTCATGTATATTGACAAACATTATAAACCGGAAATTGAGCTGATATCATCTTCAATGGTGCGTCCGCCTGCACATATGACTTGGAATATTAGAAACGGTTCGATTCCGGTATGGCGACTGTACTGGATGCCAAAGCCTCATGCGAGAATAATTCTTGGAGATGAGGAATTCGTTCCTGGGCCGGAGTCGATCATCCTAATTCCGCCGAATACGCCGTTCCAATCGCGTTGTGATGAGCCGCTTTATCAGTTTGTCATTCATTTTATTGCATCGGCTCCATACGATGCAGTGCAGCCTGATATTTATCGGATTCCAACCTTGCCTGAGTTTCAGTCTATGATTAACCGGATTATTGCCCGGCTTGATGAGGACTGCGAGTGCGACCGGAATTTTGCGTTACTTAATATCAGTTTATGTCTGATGGCTTTAAGTACGATTTCCGATAAATATTTGATCCAGCCTGTAAAAGATGAAACTTTGTCAAATATTATACAAGAAATCAATATGAAGCCCGGCCGTGAGTATTCGATGGAATACCTTGCAAAGCGCTGCGGGCTGAGTGTTAACGCGTTTATACGCCGTTTTAAAGCCGGAGTGGGAATTACTCCGCATCAGTACATTTTGAATTGTCGTATAGGGCAGGGGGAAATTCTATTACTGAACTCACCTCATACTATTGATGAAATTGCCGAGATTACCGGATTCTGCAACCGTAATCATTTTACCAGAGCGTTTATAAATCACAAGGGAATTGCCCCGGCGACCTACCGGAAAAGTAAAAACGTTACCAGCTTTTGATATGCACGAAGGGTTATGTTCGTACGGCTTCATTTATTTACCGTACCGCGAGACTAAACATCCAAAAGAGGCACGTCAATGGCTTAAATGAAATATGTTTTCCATTTTTAGTTTTCAAGAGATGGATCTAAGGAGTTTTTAATGAAGTCTATTGCTTCCTGAATCTGTGAAAATGAGTATGCAATATAGTCTGGTTCCACATCTTTTGAGCGCTGGTCACCTTGATTTGAACGGAAAAATACGGTCTTCATTCCTAAACGGCCTGGTCCAACAATATCACGATACATATCATTCCCGATGAAAATGACCTCATCAATATTTACATTTGATTCTTTAAGAACCATTTCGTACATTCGCGGATCTGGTTTTCTAAATCCAAAATCACTGGAGATTACAATTCTTTCAAAATATGACGTAATACCAACACTGTTTAACTCCGGCAGGGCCCATATTGATTGTCCGTCTGATATGGCTGCCATCCGATATTTTTTTGCCAAATTTTTCAGGGTAGATGCTACACCAGGATACAAAGAAAGTTTATAAAGTGATCCTGCTCTGAATGCCTGCGCCAGGAATCCAGGTAATGCTTCCCGGGTAGCGGCAGGCAGGGAATGTGTATATGATGTAGAATATTTGTCAATAATATCTTTGAAAATAGCAATAACATCAAACTCGGGATATTTTTCCTCACTGTCACTACGCTGTTTTTTATTTAAATCCCAAAATTCTTCGCGAAAGGTTTCCGGACTAAGTTTGATTCCCTGATAATCCATAAGATTTGACATCGTTCGATAAATATCATCTCGTGATTCATCGGTTAAAATATCAATAATTGTTCCATTAATATCAAAAAGCAGCATTTTTATCATTTTCGCCATATCTCCTCAAGGCACTGTTTTGCCTCATAAATTAATTTTTTGCTGTAATCCCATGTGAGCCAGCTATTGCGTGCAATGCGCAAAAAATTTATTCCCATATAATATGGGACTCTTTTGTTTATGGCTCTGAAAGTATTTTCCCGGTCAGGAAAATGACACGAGTATTCCCAGAGAAAATGGCCAATAAAAGGTTCAGCCTTGTATCTGTTGTTGGTATTCAACATAAAAAAATGTCCCAGTTCTGCTGCGATTCTGCCTACATCATAGACTCTATCTGCATGCCGCAGCCGCTCCAGATCATAACTCATTACATTCAGTCCATCTCCGAAAAGAAAATTTTCCGGAGTTGCGTCACCATGAACGATTACCTGCCGGTCCTCCCACATGGAAGGATTATCGTGCCAGCGATTACGCAGATAGTAGAACCAGTCAGCCTCTCCCCGATCGATTAGTTGTTTGTCTCTCAATCTATTTAACAGCATATCCATATAATAGCATGTATCATCAAAATTAACATTAGCGTTTTCGGCTGTTCTATTATGAAATTTACTCAAAAAATATGCCAGCCCGGTCAACCGGTAGTAAAGATGTCGGTAATTATGATTTTGTATCGCGTTGTTTATCACATCACTTAAAAGTTCTCCCTGACAATATTCTGTGACCAGGAGGTCATTAATATAAGGATTTCTTCCCAGCGGCCTGGCAATGTAATGCGGACCGGAGTCAAATCCGTAATTACGCATCATTCCTAAATTGTTATACTCACGCTCCATACGCCCGGATGACACGAAAAATTTTCCGATGAATTTCGTATTTGTCGAACGTTCTTCATAAAGATAAACATCATTGGAGCCGTTCATTTTAAACACTCGGTAATCTGCCGATGAGACATCTATTATCTGAGGCTGAATCTCATTTCTGAAATACTCAAAAACAGGGTCAGAATGAGAAACATGCCCAATATATCTTGGTTTCATTGTAATGCTTCCTGAAAAAAATTAACAGAACCCTAATGCGATTCTAATATTATTCTAATATAATAATTCAAACAGATATTTATATACCCTTTTAGTAAAAAATAAGAATATTTACTAATTTTTACATAAATTAAATTTTCTGTCGTGCTAAAGAGCGAAGCTACTACGCGTAAAATATCAACCGATTTTAATCCGGTATCCTGACTAGAAATTTTTCCAGAGATAAGAAAATACTCTTTGGCTTTTTATTACGGAATCGATTTTGTCCATTGCTTCGGCCAGCCCTATGGTTATGTCATAGAACTCATGAATATCGGTCAGCAAATCCCTACGGCGCGAACAACCAAGTACCGGGGTCATGTCGTCGCGGAATGCCGGGGTGTAAATTGGACGTCCTTCCCAGCCCATCAGGGTCAGCAGCAGATGAGCAGAGCTTAATTCTGCCGAATAATCCAGTTTCGTTATTGCGATGATATATTGGCCGTCGGTTACCGTATCATTTTTCAGGAAAACGGTTCTGGCATCGGGACCAAAACAGTTGATTTTCAGTTCCAGTCCTTCTTTTGGTCCGAATGGAGTGTATTTAATGCTATTGATACGGTCGCGATAGAGCTCCAGAAATTTATGAAATAACGATCCTTGTTTTGTCTCAAAAAATTCTTCCGGTTTACTGCTGGTCTGGTAGTCTACAGATGTTTCCATACTCAGTTCCCCCATATCCGTACGACGAATTGCGATCCGTACGACGGATTGCGTTATACCGCTTCATACTCCAGTCGCTAAAGCTCCTTGCGGAAGCGGAGTTTTTGTTATGCTAAAGCAGTACCGGAAGATCGAATACACAAAAGAGGCGCATTCAATCACACCTAGTTGAGGTACGCCAATACCCGACAAAAGATATGATGAATGCGCCGAAAATGAAAGATACGCCCGTTTATAATATACCTCCTATAAACGAGCGCAACTTCCAACATTCAGTTTCTTTTGTCTTTAAATTTGGCGTTTTCAACTAGAAACGGTAATGCAGGAAGCCATCGCTATTAAAAATGACTCATGATTGTCTTAAATCTGATAATCTATAATAAAATTCCTTGATCAATTAAACACTAATATATAGTTTAATGCTCATTCACGAAAAAGCAAGTTGCAATTTACACATCCATGAGGCATATTGCAGGAAGTCATTTGGGGAAATGGTATGTGCAAAACATGCACATACCACAATTTAACATTATCCACTGAAATGAAAAAGAAATGACTCGATCGTCGCACTTGTAATTTGAATGTGGGGTTAATAATGTGGAATTACATGAATAATAAAACTACTTCGAAAATTATAATATTATCAGTAGATTTGACCGCGTTACTGACGTTTATTGTTGGTATTGGCGTTTTTATGATCTGGAAGTATCCTGAGAACTTATTGTCACTAGTCTATTTATTCCTTCCTCTATGGTATTTCCTGCTGGTTCGGAGGAAAATATCAAAACGCATAAATGATGGAAACATATGTTGGTGTGATATGACAGGGCTGGAATTTCCTAATGTAGTATTGAATATCATTTTTGGGTTCTGTGTTTTTGGAAAAATATTGAAGGGATTACATTTGTTTTTTAATGGTTCTACATTCGACTCTATACTTAATTTCCATACTGGAATTATTCTCTTATGTTTGCTTTTTATTAGGATCGTTGGGAGATTAAGAGATAAGAATAACTCAGAGTTATCCGAGAGATGACGGGGGGCTTAAGGGGGGTCGACGGTCACGTCGATAAACGAGGATAATATTATTGGTCTGACGACCAACACTCCCGGGGATTGCGATAAAGGACTACAGATAGTTATTCCGTGCATAGAAGATAAATTGAAATACATTGTCTTGTAATATGTTATAAATCCAGCCTTAAAATTCTCCTGCGTAAAACAAAATTCGTTATTTTGTACCACGATCTATCAAGTTCTTGTTGTTTCCCATGATATCGATTGAAAGCGAGATAAGTAGTAGTAGTCTCAGCGCAAAAAGCAACTCCAGCCGATTAGAGTGTAGACATGGAGCATTCTTAATTCTCAATTGATGAGATTCCGTTTCTACAACGTTTGAGAGCGGTTGTGTTATTTGAGCTGAGAGATCGCAAGCTACTAAAAATATCTTTTTTACCCTCAAAACTAGTTAAAGTATAAAAATATCGATAAAAAAATACTTAATGCTATTGACTTTCTTTTTACAGACGATTACTATATCAACATATTAGATAAAAAAATATCGATAGTTAAATACTTAATGATGGTGATAACCGATGGAAAACGACAATAGCATGGTAAAGAAGTATCCGGTACCGATGGTCAGGCGACTGCCCTCGTATCTGAGAATTATCAAGGGGTATGCTTATGACGGTAAGGAATTTATTTCCGCGACGGATATCGCAGACGAGCTGGGCTATGATTCGGTTAAGGTAAGAAAGGACATCGCCTTGACTGGTGTGACCGGCAAGCCGCGGGTAGGTTACCGGGTAAGCGAACTCATTCGCGCCATTCGCTCAATTGTCGGTTGGGACCGTAATTCCGAAGCCATTCTTGTCGGTGCGGGCTGTCTGGGCTCGGCATTGCTGGGATTTTCTGGTTTCGCCAAGCGCGGACTGAATTTTGTAGCGGCATTTGACGTTGATCCGCAAAAAACCGGAACTGTTGTTCATGGCTGTGAAGTACGGGCCATGGAAGAAATGGAACAGTTTATTGCCGAACGCCGCATTGAGATCGCGGTTTTAACCGTACCGGCCTATATCGCCCAGGAGACGGCGGACAAGCTGGTAACAGCCGGAATCAAAGGAATCTGGAATTTCTCGCCGGTTCAATTAAAAGTACCGCCCACGGTAGTTTCGCAAAGTGAAAATCTGATGTCGGGCCTTGCCGTTTTTATGGTGAGAATGGCAACAGAGCTGAGCTGAAACAACCAGAGTGGACATAATATAAAGTAGACAGCGGCTTAAGAGCCGCACGCCACGGAAGATAGAAGAGACTTCCGTTTTTTACAGGATGATCCTGTACGTTAGTTAGATTATAAGATGTAAATAATAAAAAAGTCGAGGTGAAGACATGGCTGCGACAAAAAAACAAGACAACGTTGCTACGGAAGACGAGATCGTGATGAAATTCGACCGATTGGTCGAAAAAGTAAAAAAGGCTCAGCAAGCCTACGCATCTTTTTCCCAGCAGAAAGTTGATGAAATATTCCGCATGGCTGCTTTGGCCGCCAACGATGCGAGAATTAAACTTGCCAAGATGGCTGTTGAAGAATCTGGCATGGGTGTGGTTGAAGATAAGGTAATTAAGAATCATTTTGCTTCAGAATACGTTTATAACAAATATAAAGATTTTAAGTCTTGCGGTGAAATTGAACGTGATGAATCTTTCGGAATTATTAAGGTTGCTGAACCCGTTGGTTTGATTGCCGGTATTGTTCCTACTACCAATCCGACATCAACAGCAATTTTTAAATCTCTGCTGGCTCTTAAAACCCGTAATGGTATTATTTTCTCTCCACATCCCCGTGCAAAGAAGAGTACGATTGAAGCTGCTAAAATTGTGCTTGATGCAGCGGTAAAAGCCGGCGCTCCTGAAAATATTATCGGCTGGATTGAAGAACCAAGCGTTATGCTGTCTCAGCGCCTGATGAGTCATAAGGATATTAACCTGATTCTGGCTACCGGTGGTCCCGGAATGGTGCATGCAGCTTACTCCAGTGGTGTTCCCGCGGTTGGCGTGGGGGCTGGTAATACACCGGCGATCATGGATGAAACTTGTGATATCGAAATGGCGGTCAGCTCTGTCCTTCAAAGTAAGACGTTTGACAATGGTATGATCTGCGCGTCTGAACAGTCTGTTGTAGCTGTTGAAAGCATTTATAAGAAGGTCTATGACGAATTCATTCTTCGTGGTGCCTATATCCTGAATAAAACTGAAAAGGAAAAGGTTGCCAAGACAATTGTCGTGGATGGAAAACTCAATGCGGCGATTGTCGGACAGCCCGCATATAAGATTGCCGAACTGGCAGGAGTAAAAGTTCCTGAAAAGACCAAGGTGCTGATTGCCGAGACTTTTGGTGTAGGACGTGAATTCCCATTTTCTTTTGAAAAGCTGTCTCCGGTTCTTGGTTTGTTTAAGGCACCTGATTTCAATGCCGCGCTTAAGACCGCTCAGGAATTGATCGAATTTGGTGGACTGGGTCATACCAGTGTGCTGTATACTGATCCGGCAAATACGGACCGTATCGATAAATTCGGTAATACGATGAAAACAGGACGTACCTTGGTGAATATGCCTTCAAGTCAGGGCGCTATCGGTGACGTGTTCAACTTTAGACTTGATCCCTCTCTGACGCTCGGATGCGGTAGCTGGGGCGGAAACTCTGTCAGCCAGAACGTAAGTCCGAAACATCTGATTAATATAAAAACCGTTGCTCAAAGGAGAGAGAACATGTTGTGGTTCCGAGTTCCTCCCAAAGTATATTTCAAGCCGGGCAGTTTGCAGGTTGCCATGGAAGACCTCGCGGATAAGAAGCGTGCTTTTGTTGTAACTGACCGTTTCCTTTATAATAATGGTCATCTTGATGGCGCGATTGAAGTTCTGAAGAAGCTTGATATTAAACTTGAAATATTTGCTGATGTCCAGCCTGACCCGACGCTTGCAACAGCTCGCCAGGGACTGGAACGCATGAATGCTTTTAAGCCGGACGTGATTATTGCGTTTGGTGGTGGTTCTCCAATGGATGCGGCCAAGATTATGTGGCTGATGTACGAGCATCCGGAAGTTGTGTTCGAAGACGTGGCAATGCGTTTCATGGATATCCGTAAACGTGTATACCACTTCCCGAAACTCGGTGAAAAAGCTACGCTTGTCGCAATCCCGACTACTTCCGGTACCGGTTCTGAAGTTACTCCTTTCGCGGTTATTACCGATGAAAAGACCGGCAACAAGTATCCGCTGGCCGATTACGAGCTCACTCCGGATATGGCGATTATTGATGCCGATCTGGTTATGAATATGCCGAAATCTTTGACGGCGTTCAGTGGTATCGACGCTCTGACCCATGCGTTGGAAGCCCGGGTATCTATCCTGGCTACTGAGTTCAGTAACTCTATGGCAATGGAAGCGATCAGACTGATCTTCAAATATCTGCCGAGAGCTTACAATAATGGTCCGAACGATCCGTTGGCACGTGAAAAAATCCATCATGCGTCTGCGTTGGCCGGTATGGCATTCGCCAATGCCTTCCTGGGTGTTTGTCACTCTATGGCGCATAAGCTTGGTGCCGCGCACCATGTTCCACACGGTCTGGCAAACGCGCTGCTGATCAACGATGTGATTCGTTTTAACGCGACGGACTGCCCGACCAAACAGGGACTGTTCCCGCAGTACAAGCATCCGGACGCCAAGTTCCGTTACGCTTCTATCGCGGACTTCCTGAAGCTCGGCGGTAAGACTGAAGAAGAAAAGGTTGAGAAACTGATCGCTAAGATTCAGGGACTCAAAGACGAACTGAATATTCCTAAGACGATCAAGGAAGCCGGAGTTGACGAACGTGAATTCATGGCCGGACTCGATACACTGTCTGAAAAGGCATTCGACGACCAGTGCACGGGAGCGAATCCGCGTTATCCGCTGATCTCTGAAATCAAGGAATTATATATTAAAGCCTATAATGGTTAAATCTAAACGCCGGTGGAAATACCCGCCGGCGATAATATAGATATACCTCCCCCATACCCGATTCCTACCCCGGAATCAACCTGCCGTTCCGTGCCCCCGGAACGGCAGTCCTTTTTTATCGGTACGACGAATGCTGTTCACTTAAGAAATTGATCTTGCTAATGTTGTTGGAAAATTTTAGTCATTGAATAGTGAAAACAGCTTTTATTTGGCTAATTCTCAGAGTAGCTGCCGCAATACGAATCGTAGATTTTCAGAAAAAATGATAAGTCTACATGTAAAAATATAGTATTTGAGCTTTAAGTGAATGGTATTAGTCCGTACGACGGACGACGTTATAACTGCTTCAAACTTCAGTTGCCAATACTCTTTTCGGAAGCAGGAATAATTAAAAAAATCTCTGTGTTCTCTGTACTACAATCTATCAATTTCTTCTTTTCTTGAGAAGATTTTCACAATGCAATATTCATAAATACTTATCTGTTAATTAAATAAGACGCTGAGTTTACAGGTGTGATTTTGGCTAAAAGAAAACCTTTCCTGGTAGGGGCAGCTCTTGATAAGAGCGCCCGTCGCACCAGCGACATTGAAATACCTTTAAATTTTCAGATTTATTATGCCGCGCTGTGCTCTCTGTGGTGAAAATTTCTTAGGCAACAGAGAAGAAAGTTCCGCGTTCGGCCTGGTTGGCTGTAAGTTTGCCGGATTTTGTCAGTTCATCTGTCAGTCTGGTTGCTTCGCTTTCGCTTACTGCCAGCGCCAGGCAGATGTCGGCAATCGTTCCCGGACGGCGTGAAACCAGTTCAATGATCCTGTATTTCAGTTCGTTATCGGAACGTGAAGATTCATTATAACTTTTGTATTTGAAGCGTCCTACGGCCTCTACGGGAACAACTGGCTTTAGTTGTTCGATAAATCTCATAAGTACCGCTTCCGGGGCTGGTTGGATCCAGTCAACGCAACCGGGACGGTCAAGCGTGTTCAATTGAACTTTGTCTGGAGCGATCCGGGTAATGATGTCACGAAAGGCCGCGATTGACTCATCTGAGTCGTTGATGCCAGGTACGACAAACAATTCAAGCCACAAGGCACCGGAAAATGCTTTACGGAATTTGATCAGTCCGTTTACGAGCATTTCCAGATTTAAGCCCGAATGCGGACGATTTATGATCTGGTATTGTTCTTCTGTGGCGGCATCAAGTGACGGAATTGCCAGGTCGACTTCGCGTACATCGGCAATCACCTGGTCGTCATTGAATAAAGTGCCGTTGGTCAGCAGGCAGATGCGGTATTCGGGATGTTTGCTGCGGACAAATTCGACAATTTTTCCGATTCCGCTGTTGAGAGTAGGCTCGCCTGCACCTGAAAACGTCAGGAAATCCAATTCAGGATGTTGCTTTAAATAATAATCCAGTTCCGAGATTACTTGGTCGACAGGGACGTATTCGTGGCGTTCGGTAACGAGTTGATTTGTTGCTCCCGCCTCGCAGTAAACACAGTTGAGGGGGCAGGTCTTATGGGGGACCAGGTCAATGCCCAGAGATACTCCGAGGCGGCGAGACGCGACCGGTCCGAAAATATATTTATCTGTCATTAAATTAATATCCTGATTAAAATATAAAGTATATCTGTTTTTAAATTATCATTTTACTGCTATAATATAGGCGGGATTTTTGAATTGACAATATATGATAAGGTGAATAATCATGGTATGGTGGCAGCTTTATGGCGTCGTATTCATACTTGCGGCAGTATTTTCCCTGGTGCTTACTCCAGTATTTGAAAAGGTAGCACGACATACTAATTTTATGGATAAACCCATAGAGGGGACACATAATCGCCATGAAAAAGCGACTCCGGTTCTGGGGGGCGTTGCCATGTTTGTCGCATGGGCAATGACAATAAGTCTATGTATTCTTCTGGCATTCTCCATGAAATCGGTAAAGCTTCATGAATCGGTATTGCAACACTTCTCCGGAATATCTTTTGTGTCTGGACGGCTTGTATACCTGTTTATCGGAGCGTTGATTGCCACTCTAACCGGATTCATTGATGATTATTATAAACTTAATGCTAAAGTAAAATTTCTCGGCCAGATTGTTGCCGCCGTGATTGCTGTTTGGCTGGGACATATGCGTATTACGCTGTTTATTCACAGCGAGATATTTTCAATCGTGATTACGGTGTTGTGGATTATTACCATTATAAACGCATTGAATTTCCTGGATAATATGGACGGTCTTGCCGTGGGAATTTCCACGATAGCGATGATGCTTTTGACTGCGGTCGCAATTATCGGACATCAGCATTTTATTGCCGCTTTAGGTGCCGTGGGGGCTGGATGCAGTATTGGTTTCTGGTTCTTCAATCATTCTCCCGCGTCGATTTTTATGGGAGATTCCGGAAGTCATTTTCTGGGATATTCGCTGGCAGTGTTGAGTGCGGGGGTATCATATTATGTGCCGGACCAGTCATCTACCTGTCTGACTTTCCTTATTCCAGTATTTATTCTGGCGATACCCTTGTTTGATGCCGTTACTGTGGTTCTTATCAGATTGTATTTTAAAAAGCCAATATATGTCGGAGACCATAACCACATTTCCCATCGGTTTGTGAAGATGGGAATGAGTCGTAAAAGAGCCGTTCTTATGGTGCACCTCCTGACTTTTGTGGTTGGGATCGGGGTGTTGCCGTTGATGTGGAGCGATGTTAAAACATCGGTTGTGATTGTTATTCAGGCGCTGGCATTTATGCTGATCGTTACTTTGCTTCAGTTTGGTAATGGATATGACTGTGGAAGTCTTAGTCAGAAAAGCGAGCCAACGGACAGTATTCGTTAATATAAGGGAATGATGGTGAAAACTGACGATCGAAAAAAATATGCGGTTCCGGCCGTATCTGCCTTATTGGATATTCTTGAATATATGTCTGAAAAGGATTCATGCTGCGGAGTGACTGAATTATCAAAGGAATTGGGAATATCGGCAAATCTTGCCTTTCGTATTATGAAATGTCTGGCAGATCGTAAATATGCTGACTCCAATGCCGGACAGTATCGATTGAGTACCGGTTTTTTTACATTGGGAATGAAACTTTACAGCAGGTTTGAACTTCGCCGTCGGGCAAGGTCCCATCTTGAAGTTCTGTCCGATAATGTACACTCTACTTGTCAGATTCAGGTTCCCCAAGGTAACCATATGCTGGTTATGGATGTGGTTACTCCTGATGCTCCTTTTTATATACAGGTCGTACCAGGATCACGGTTGAATTACCATTGCAATGCATTTGGGAAAGCGGTGCTGGCATTTTATTCTGAAGAAAAAATAAAAGACTTGCTTCCGGCTAGACTGCCGGCTCTTACCCCTCATTCGATTACCGCTCGTTCGCTTTTGATAAAAGAACTTGTCAAGGTAAAAAAAGAGGGTGTGGCTTTTGATAAAGAAGAATATAATCTTGGGTTTCTGTGTATCGGGGCTCCTGTGTTGGATGTGAATGGAAATGCGATTGCCGGAATCGGACTTACCGGGCTTTCTAATCTGTTTCCGCCGGAATGTCATGCCAAAGCAATAGAGCAGGTTAGGGCGTGTGCAGAATCGGTATCGCGGGATATTGGATACTACGGTGATTATTTTAAGCGGAATTCGTGAGGAATTTTTCCATGAACGAAGAATTTAAAAAAATAGCAAAACTGTTGGGAAAAGGGATTGGGGATCTGGGATTTGCCAAAATTGATCATGATCGTCACTCTCGTTGCGGATTTCCTGAATTTATTTATGGTGCTGGTAAGACTGCGGATCAAATTGCCGGTATTGTTACAGAATTAAAATCTACGGGAACTCCGGTCTTGTCTACTCGTACATCCCGTGAAAAAGCCGATGAAGTAATTAAGGTACATCCGGAGGCCGATTTCTGTGAAATATCAGAGTGTTTACTAATTAAAGGAAATAATATACCCAAAAAAGATTTTCGCGTGATTGTTATTACTGCTGGAACATCGGATTTGCGAGTGGCGTACGAGGCTCGGCATACCGTAGAGCTTTGTGGATGCGAATGTGTCTTGCTAAGTGATATTGGAGTTGCCGGACTTCATCGTTTACTTGCCGAAATTGACACACTAAGTTCGGCTGACGCAATTATTGCTGTTGCTGGTATGGAAGGAGCACTTCCTAGCGTGGTTGGTGGATTGGTCAGCTGTCCGGTTATTGCTGTTCCCACCAGCGTGGGATATGGTGTGTCGGCAGGAGGATTTACCGCTTTGGGAGGGATGCTGAGTAGTTGTGCTTCGGGATTGACTGTTGTTAATATTGATAACGGATTTGGGGCAGGTTGTGCTGCTGTCAGAATGTCCGGTATAAAATATAAAGAGTAATGTCTTTGTGCTCAAAATTGCTTGAGAATCCAGTAAAAATCCGGTTTGACGAAAAAAGTTTCAAAAAAAAGCGGAAATAGATTTGCAATATCCCAATAATGATTTAATGTATTCGCTCTTTGAGAAATCCTGAAAGTATGGATTTTTCGCGCTCGGGTGGCGGAATTGGCAGACGCGCATGGTTGAGGGCCATGTGGAGTGATCCGTGGGGGTTCGAGTCCCCCCCCGAGCACCATTACTTTTTTTTGAAGTAAAGAAAAAGTGTCGGAAAAAATTTGCATTATAATATAGTTGGATTATTTTACAACTTTTGGCTTTATAGAAAAAATTTCCGGTGCCCACATAGCTCAGTCGGTAGAGCACTTCCTTGGTAAGGAAGAGGTCACCGGTTCAAGTCCGGTTGTGGGCTCCATTTTTTGTGTAGAAAGATGGTTTGGAATAAATTTAGTATTTACAATATTGAAAAAATAAAAAAGCAACCTCAACAGGAGGAACTCAAAAATGGCAAAGGAAACCTTTGAAAGAACTAAGCCGCATGTAAACATCGGTACAATCGGTCACGTTGACCATGGTAAGACCACTCTTACCGCTGCTATCACCATGACTCTCGCTAAGAAATTTGGTGGTGAAGTAAAGAACTATGACGAAATCGACAACGCTCCGGAAGAAAGAGAACGTGGTATTACTATTAATACTGCACACGTTGAATATGAAACAGACACTCGTCACTACGCTCACGTAGACTGCCCGGGCCACGCTGACTATGTTAAAAACATGATCACTGGTGCTGCTCAGATGGATGGTGGTATTCTTGTTATCGCTGCTACTGACGGTCCGATGGCTCAGACTCGTGAACACGTTCTGCTTGCTCGTCAGGTTGGTGTTCCGGCTCTGGTTGTTTTCCTTAATAAGGTTGATCAGCTTGATGACGAAGAACTGCTTGAGCTGGTTGAAATGGAAGTTCGCGAACTTCTCAGTGAATATGACTTCCCGGGCGACGATATTCCGATCGTTAAGGGTTCTGCTCTGAAGGCTGTTGAAGCTGGTGGTGACAATGACAATCCTGATTGCGCATGCATTCTCGAACTGATGGAAGCTGTTGACAGCTATATTCCTGAACCTACCCGTGACATTGATCAGCCGTTCCTGATGCCGATTGAAGACGTGTTCTCAATTGAAGGTCGTGGTACTGTGGTAACTGGTCGTGTTGAACGCGGTGTTGTTAAAGTTAATGAAGAAGTTGAAATTGTTGGTATCAAACCGACATCTAAGACTACCGTTACTGGTGTTGAAATGTTCCGTAAGCTTCTTAATGAAGGTCGCGCTGGTGACAACGTTGGTTGCCTGCTTCGCGGTGTTAAGAAAGAAGATGTACAGCGTGGACAGGTTCTGGCTAAGCCGGGAACCATTACTCCGCATACTAAGTTCACTGCAGAAATCTATGTTCTGTCAAAAGAAGAAGGTGGACGTCATACTCCGTTCTTCACAAACTACCGTCCGCAGTTCTACTTCCGTACGACTGACGTGACTGGTATCATCTCTCTGCCGGAAGGCACTGAAATGGTAATGCCTGGTGACAATACATCGATCTCAGTTGAGCTGATTGCTCCGATCGCTATGGAAAAAGGTCTGCGCTTCGCTATTCGTGAAGGTGGTCGTACTGTAGCATCAGGTAGAGTAGCTGATATCCAAGAGTAATTTCGGAAAGCTACTTATTTAATTGAATTCATATCCCGGACGGTCTTTGTTGGCTGTCCGGGATAATTTCGCAAAAAACAGGTGAATGCAATGGCTCGTGAAATTATCACATTGGCTTGTACTGAGTGTAAAAGACGCAATTATACTACAAAAAAAGAAAAGCGTAATACACCTGGAAGACTCGAACTTAGCAAATATTGCAAGTTTGATCGCAAGCATACTCTCCACAGAGAGACAAAGTAAGTTTTATTTTATATATATTTTTTTATAGGAGTGTAGCTCAGTTGGCTAGAGCAGCGGTCTCCAAAACCGCAGGTCGTGAGTTCGAGCCTCACCGCTCCTGCCATAAATTTATAATCGTGTAATTCTGCAAGAAAGAGGCAGCAATATAATGAAAAAAGTCTTTGGAAATATCAAAAGCTTTATTTTGGGTACAATGGCCGAGATGAACAAGTGTACGTGGCCCGGAAAAAAAGAGCTGATGGAATCGACCCTGCTGGTTATCGTTGCAATTGCAATTCTGGCTTCTTTCGTTTTTATTGTAGATTTTGCCAGCAGAAACATGATTACATTAATCACTAAGTAGATAAATCTCAGCACTGAAGGATTGCCAAGATGGATGATAACGCCGACAAAGGACAATGGTTTGTGATTCATACTCTGTCCGGTCAGGAAAACAGAGTAAAAGAGAATATGGAGCGCCAGCTCCAGCTCGAAGAAGAAGAACTGGCTGTATACGAAGTTTTTATCCCGACCGAAAAGGTATCTGAAGTCAAGCAGGGACGGAAGATGACCACTACCAGGAAATTTTTCCCCGGCTACATCCTTTTGCGTATGGACCTTTATGGTGAAGACGGTGCTATGGATGAGAAAATCTGGTATTTTGTTAAGAATACTCAGGGTGTGATTGGATTTGTAGGCGGAAATGACAAACCGCTCCCACTGACTAAGAGCGAAGTTGATGATATGATGGCACAGCTCAGCGGTCAGGACGATAAGGCTAAGCCGAAAATTATGTTTGAAATCGGTGAAGCTGTTCGTATTAAAGATGGTGCATTTGAAAACTTTGAGGGCGTGATCCAGGAAATCGATTCTGAACGCGGAAAATTGAAATTGATGGTATCGATTTTTGGACGCTCGACTCCAGTAGAGCTTGAGTTTTGGCAGGTTGAGCGCGAAGAAGCATAATAGCGAGTGCTCAAAACTTAAATAGAGAATAATGGTAATCGTAATGTGGAAGAATACCTGCCGGTTCTGACCACGTTATGAGAATCAGGAGAAAAACATGGCAAAGAAAGTTACAGGGGAAATCAGATTACAGATCCCTGCCGGACAGGCTAACCCGGCTCCCCCGATCGGACCTGCACTGGGTCAGGCCGGTGTGAATATTATGGATTTCTGTAAGCAGTTCAATGCTGCCACTCAGTCTGAAGCCGGACTGATTATCCCTGTCGTGATCACTGTCTATCAGGATCGTTCTTTCACGTTTATCACCAAGTCTCCCCCGGCTGCTGTTCTGATTAAGAAAGCTGCTGGTCTCGCATCCGGTGCGAATAAACCCGGACGTGAAGTAGCAGGCAAGGTGACCTGGGCACAGATCGATGAGATCTGCCAGATTAAGAAAGAAGACCTGAATGCCAGAGATAACGACGCGGCAAGACTGATTATTGCAGGTACTGCCCGCAGCATGGGAATTGAGGTGGCCGATGAGTAAGAGTAAACTGTACAAATCTCAGATGGAAAAGTACGATCGGCTCAAGAAGTATCCTGCTATGGATGCTTTTGAACTGCTCAAATCAATGCCCCACGTTAAATTTAATGAAACTGTTGAAGTGGCATTCAAATTAGGCATTGACCCAAGAAAGTCTGATCAGAATGTTCGTGGAGCAGTTCCGCTTCCCAAGGGAACTGGTAAAAAAGTCGTTGTATGCGTTATCGCTTCCGGTGATGCGGCTGAAAAAGCCCAGGCTGCTGGTGCAGATTTCGTAGGAATGGATGATATCATTGCTAAAATTAAGGAAGGCTGGCTGGAGTTTGATGTACTTATCGCTACTCCGGAAGCTATGAAACAGGTTCGTCCTCTCGGTCGTCAGCTTGGTCCTCGCGGACTTATGCCGAATCCGAAGACTGGAACTGTAACTGATGATACTGCTAAAGCTGTTGAAGAAGCTAGAGCTGGACGTGTTGAGTATCGCGCTGATCGTGGTGCCTGTGTACATGTTCCAATCGGTAAGATTTCTTTTGAAACAGCTGACCTTAATGAGAACTTTGATGCAATCGTAAGTGCCTTGGTTAAAGCCAAACCGGCGACAGCTAAAGGTATTTATATGATTAGTTGTACTGCTTCATCCACCATGAGCCCCGGAGTTAAAATCGACATCAGAGAAATCGTGAGGGCTATGCAATGAGAAGTGAAAAATTACAGCTTGTAAATGAAATTGGACAGGTCCTGACTGAGTCAGAATATGTTTATTTTGTTTCATATCAGGGCATTCCCGTAAAGCATATTACTACTTTTCGTGATGAACTGGCGAAACAGAATGCCAACTGTACTGTTCATAAAAACCGCCTGATTCGTAAAGCTGCTGAACTGAATGAGATCAGTGGTATTGCGGAACTTGACCTGAGTGGTGATACTGCTGTTATCTCTGGTACTGGTGATGCCGGTGCTGTTGCTAAAGTTATCAAAAACTTTAACAAGGATTTTGAACAGGTTTCAGCTAAGGCTGGTTATATTGATGGTGGTGTTCTTAACACTGCCGACGTTGAAGCAATCGCAGCATTGCCGTCGAAGGAAATTCTCCAGGCTCAGTTGCTTGGTGTCCTTCAGGCTCCGGCCCGCAATTTTGTCAGTGTGCTTAATAATGCGGTCGCAGGCGTTGTCAATGTGATTAATAATTATAAAGAAAAAATTGAAGAATAATTTAAACTTAATTAAAAATGGAGGCATTTAAAATGTCAGAAGAAACCAAAGTTGAAGTTTCTGCGGAAATGGAACAGATCATATCCAGCATCGAAAGCATGACTGTTCTGGACCTCTCCAAGCTGGTTAAAGCTCTCGAAGACCGTCTCGGTGTAACTGCTGCCGCTCCGGTTGCAGTTGCAGCAGCAGCCCCGGCTGCCGGTGGCGATGCAGCAGCAGCTGAAGAAAAAACTGAATTTGACGTAATCCTTACTGGATTCGGCGAAAAGAAAGTCGCTGTAATCAAGGAAGTACGTGGCATCACCGGTCTTGGCCTGAAAGAAGCCAAAGACATGGTTGAAGGCGCTCCGAAAGCTATTAAAGAAGGCGTTTCTAAAGAAGAAGCCGACAAGCTTAAGGAACAGCTCGAAGCCGCTGGTGCTTCTGTTGAAGTCAAATAACGGTTATTTATAACTGTTTTAAACGGTGGGAACTGATATAACAGCTCCCACCGTCTCTTTGCGTTTTAAGGTTAGTGTTTTTTTCGTGCGGGAATTACTGGAATACCATAATTTCCATGTCGCTCTTGTACAAAACCAAACAGGGTGGACTAATGCCGGATCGTGTGAATTTTGGAAAATTGCAAGAGGTCTTGGACATTCCCGATTTGATCGGTGTCCAGATCGAGTCCTACGAAGCTTTCTTACAGAAAGATGCTGTTGTCGCTGACAGACAGAACATCGGTCTTGAGGAGGTTTTTAACGAAATTTTCCCCATTGAAAGTTTCGATAAACAGTTGGTTCTTGAATATGTCGGATATTCCGTCGGAGAACCTAAAGTTGAGATTATCGATTGTATTAAGGATGGCAATACGTATAGTGCCCCCCTGCATGTCGATTTTCTGCTGAAAAATAAAGAAGAAGAATTTCCTGAGCGGGTTTATCTGGGAGAGATTCCGTTGATGACCGATCGTGGTACCTTTGTCATTAACGGGGCTGAACGTGTTATCATCAGTCAGCTGCACCGTTCTCCGGGAATCTGCTTTGAAAAGTCCAAGCATACCAGTGGACGTACACTTTACTCATATAGAATTATCCCGGACAGAGGTTCCTGGATGGAAGTACAGTTCGACGTAAATGATCTTATTTATATTTACCTCGACCGCCGTCGTCGTCGTCGGAAATTCCTGATCAGTACTTTTCTCCGTGCGGTCGGTTATGAAACCAATAAGGATATTCTCAGCGTCATTCACAATGTCAGCAATGAAACGATTGCTTCTCTGCTGAAAAAAGATAATCTCAGTGATTACTATAATGTTGATGACATCGTCAATGACGATGAAATCGTTGTACTTGAAGAACTGACAGCTTTGAATGTTTCAAATCTGAAAGTGCTTCAGGATGCCGGTATTAAACGTATTGATGTTGTTCATGTTCCGGATGGTGATACTTATTTGATCAATTGTCTGCAGCATGATCCTTCGCGTACACAGGAAGAAGCCCTGAAGGAAATCTACCGTCGCATGCGCCCCGGAGATCCCCCAAGTGTGGCAAACGCGAAGCAGTTGCTGAAACGTCTTTTCTTTGATGTTAAGCGCTATGACCTCGGTGCTGTTGGTCGTCATAAAATTAACGAACGTCTTGGTCTGGACTTCCCGCTTAGTGATCGTACTCTGCTCAAGGAAGACCTGATGGAAGCAACCAGAACTCTTATGCAATTGCGTAATACCAGTGGCGGTGTTGATGATATCGACCATCTTGGCAGTCGTCGTGTAAGAACAGTTGGTGAATTGCTCCAGAATCATTGTCGTGTAGGCCTGTTGCGTACTGAAAGACTTGTTCGTGAAAGAATGACTCTCCTTAATGGTGATGAAACGAATATTACCCCGAATAAACTGGTAAATCCGAAAGCTTTTGCCGGTGTTGTCAGGGATTTCTTTGCTCGTAATCAGCTGTCTCAGTTTATGGATCAGACTAATCCATTGTCAGAGCTGACCAATAAGCGTCGTCTTAGTGCTTTGGGTCCTGGCGGTCTGAGTCGTGATCGTGCCGGTTTCGAAGTGCGTGACGTTCATTCGTCGCACTATGGACGTATTTGTCCGATTGAAACTCCGGAAGGTCCGAATATTGGTTTGATTTCATCCATGTCCCTGTATTCGCAGATTAATAATTTTGGTTTCCTTGAAACGCCTTACCGTAAAGTGGTAAATGGAATTGTTACTGACCAAATTGATTACCTCAGCGGTGATCGCGAAGAAGAATTCGTAATCGCTCAGGCGAATGCTCCGCTTGATGAAAAGGGCAAATTTGTTCGTGACATGGTAATGAGCCGTTATCGCGGTGAGTCGGAAGAGCATCCTGCTGCCGATGTTCAGTACATGGACGTTTCTCCTAAGCAGCTTGTTAGTGCTGCTGCAGGAATCATCCCGTTCCTTGAACACGATGATGCGAACCGCGCTTTGATGGGATCCAACATGCAGCGTCAGGCTGTTCCGTTGATGATTACAGAGGAACCGCTTGTCGGTACTGGCCTTGAGCGCCGTATTGCGATCGACTCTCGTGCTGTGGTTACTGCGAAGAAAGATGGTATTGTCGCTGCTGCTTCATCAGATTACATTGTAATTACTTCTGATGGTAAGCCGCTTGATAAAACCGCAGATCCTGACAATGCAATAGAATATAAGCTCAATAAATATATGCGCAGCAACGCGGGTACCTGTGTTAATCAGCGTCCGAGCGTTGGAATTGGTTGTGGTAAAGAGATTAAAGCCGGTGATGTTATTGCCGACGGTGCCGCTACAAATGATGGCGAACTTGCTCTTGGTAAAAACGTACTTGTGGCATTCATGCCATGGTGCGGATATAACTTTGAGGATGCTATCGTAATCAGTGAAAAACTCGTTAAAAACGATGTTTATACCAGTGTGCATATTGATGAGTTCGAGATTACAGCCAGAGATACGAAGCTGGGTCCGGAAGAAATCACTCGTGATATTCCTAACGTGAGTGAAGAAGCTCTTCGCAACCTTGGTCCGGATGGCGTTATTTGTCTCGGTGCCGAAGTTAAGCCTGGTGATATTCTGGTTGGTAAAATTACTCCGAAATCTGAAACGGAACTTGCCCCTGAAGAGCGTCTTCTTAGAGCAATCTTCGGTGAAAAAGCTGCTGATGTTAAAGATTCAAGTCTTGTTGTCAGCAGTGGTAAGGGCGGTATCGTTATGGATGTTCGTGTTGAATATGCAAAAGATCCGAATCGCCAGAGCATGACTAAAACGGAAATGCGCCGTCAGGTCAAGCATGCCAAGGATCTTTATAAGAATAAATACTCGGAACTGGTGGATGAGCTTGCTGATCGTCTTTCAGATGTGATGCTGGGTCAGAAATTGCCTTGTCCGATTTATGATGACGAATCTCAGAAAGATGATACGATCTTGATTTCTGCTAACCGTAAGGTTACACGCAGCTCAATCCTGAAGCTTGCCAATAAATATAATGATTGGCGCATGGAGGATTGTCCGCTGAAAAATACAATCACTGAAATCATTGGAGCCTTTACTCCTCGTTTCAGTGACAATGAAGAATTGCGTGATGAATCACTTGAAGCTCTTGAAGCTGGTGATGGTGCAGATCCTGGTGTGATTAAGAAGGTTAAAGTCTATGTCGCCTGCAAGCGTAAGCTTCAGGTTGGTGATAAGATGGCTGGACGTCATGGTAATAAAGGTATTGTTTCCAGAATCGTTCCGGTTGAAGATATGCCGTTCCTGCCTGATGGTACTCCGGTTGATATCGTACTTAATCCGCTTGGTGTACCGAGTCGTATGAACGTTGGACAGGTGCTTGAAACTCACCTTGGATGGGCTGCCAGAATTCTTGGAATTAAGGTTGCTACTCCGGTGTTCGATGGTATTTCTGAAAAAGAAATTGTCGCACTGATGGAAAAAGCCAATCAGAAACTAGTTGATTCCGGTGATGATGATTACCGCTGGGGCTTCAAGCATAACAGTGACGATAGCTGGTCCTACGATGGTAAGACAAATCTGTATGATGGTCGTACTGGTAATCAGTTCGGTCAACGTGTCATGGTCGGATATATCTATATGCTGAAACTTGACCACTTGGTGGCCAATAAGATACATGCCCGTGCGGTTGGTCCGTACTCGTTGGTTACGCAACAGCCGCTTGGCGGTAAAGCGCAGCACGGCGGACAGCGCTTCGGAGAAATGGAAGTATGGGCTCTGGAAGCATATGGCGCTGCCTATACGCTTCAGGAAATGCTTACGGTTAAGAGTGATGATGTGTCCGGACGTGCGAGGATTTATGAATCCATCGTGAAAGGACAGAATATCCTTGATGCCGGAAGGCCTGAATCCTTCAACGTATTGCTGAAGGAAATGCAGAGTCTTGGCCTTGATATCCGAACTGTCAGAAGATCTGACGTCTAAAGGAGGATAGAATCTTGATTGATAATACATATGCTTACAGAGAACTGCTGGGACAGGCCTCTACTTCGGGATTCGAAGCTGTAGCCATCAATGTGGCTTCACCGGATGTTATTCGTTCCTGGAGCCATGGTGAGGTCAAAAACCCGGAAACTATCAATTACCGTAGTTTTAAGCCGGAAAAGGGTGGACTCTTCTGCGAGAAGATTTTTGGTCCTACCCGTGACTGGGAATGTAACTGCGGAAAATATAAGCGCGTTAAGCACAAAGGTATCGTCTGTGATCGCTGCGGAGTTGAAGTTACGCAGTCAAAAGTCAGACGTGAACGTATGGGTCATATTGAACTGGCTGTGCCGGTTTCGCATATTTGGTTTTTCAAATGTATGCCGAGCCGTATCGGTTTGATTCTGGACCTTACAGCAAGAACGCTTGAACGCATTATTTATTACGAAGACTGGGTCGTTACTGATCCTGGCGATACTCCGCTGAAGCTTGGACAGTCTCTGTCTGAACTGGAATACCGTCAGGCTCGTGATGATTACGGCGATGCTTTTGATGCTGATATGGGAGCTCCGGCAATCCATACTCTGCTTGAAAAGCTCGAACTGGAACCGCTAAAGGTTCAGCTCGAAGCCGATCTTGAAAATACTAAAAATAAAGCGATTCGCAAGAAACTTTCAAAACGTTTGCGTCTTGTTGAAGGTTTTATCAACAGCGGAAGTCGTCCTGAGTGGATGATTCTTAAGGTTCTTCCGGTTATTCCGCCGGATCTCCGTCCGTTGGTTCCGCTGGAAGGCGGTCGATTCGCGACTTCAGACCTTAATGACTTGTACCGCAGGGTTATTAACCGTAATAACCGTCTGAAGAACTTGCTGAAACTGCGTACACCTGAAGTCATTATTCGTAATGAAAAACGTATGTTGCAGGAAGCAGTTGATGCATTGCTTGACAATGGTCGTCATGGTCGTGCTGTTACCGGTGCAGGAAACCGTCCTTTGAAGTCTCTCAGCGATATGCTGAAAGGTAAGCAGGGGCGTTTCCGTCAGAACTTGTTGGGTAAACGTGTTGACTATTCCGGTCGTTCTGTTATCGTTGTTGGACCGGAATTGAAAATCTGGCAATGCGGATTACCGAAGAAGATGGCTCTGGTTCTTTTCGAACCATTCATTATTAGACATTTGAAAGGGCGTGGTCATGCTCATACCGTTCGCGGTGCGAAGAAAATGATCGAACGTGGTGAACCGGTCGTATGGGATATTCTCGAAGAAGTTACTCAGGGACATCCGGTTATGCTCAACCGTGCGCCTACATTGCACCGTCTTAGTATTCAGGCATTTGACCCGAAACTAATTGAAGGTTCTGCTCTCCGTATTCATCCGTTGGTTTGTACAGCGTATAACGCCGACTTTGATGGTGACCAGATGGCGGTGCATGTTCCGTTGTCGAATGAAGCTCAGATGGAAACGAAGCTGTTGATGCTGGCTCCGAATAATATCTTCTCACCGGCGAATGGTAAACCTATTACTACACCGACACAGGATATTACTCTTGGATCATACTATCTAACAGTTGATCCGCAGCATAAAGATAAAGCGAAGTCTTACAAGGATTATTTCGAAGTGCTGTATGCGCTAGATTGCGGATATATCGGCATTCATGATGCAGTTAAGATTCCTAATCCTGATGTTGGTCGACAGACGGTTTATGGTGATGAAGAACAGAGATTTATTCTGACTACCCCGGGACGTTGTATTTTTAACGAAATCTGGGCGGATGAACTTGGATTCTTCAACCAAGTTGCCGGAAAGAAACAGCTTGGACAGCTGATCAGTGCATCATATAAACTTGTTGGTCATGAAGCTACTGTTAATCTCCTTGATAATCTTAAAGACCTTGGTTATGAATATGCTACTGCGGCCGGTTACTCCATTTCTATTACCGACCTGGTTGTACCTGACACCAAGGAAAATCTGATTGAAGTTGCGCGTGGAGAAATCTCCAAGGTATTGAATCAGTATGACAAGGGTGTTTTGACTGAAGGTGAACGTCATAACAAGGTTATCGATATCTGGACCCAGACCAGTAATAAGGTGGCGAATGAACTGTTCCTTATTCTGGAAAAGGCTCGCAGTGAAAATAATATTAACCCGGTATACGCTATGCTTGACTCTGGCGCTCGTGGTAGTAAAGACCAGATTCGTCAGCTTGCAGGTATGCGCGGACTGATGGCAAAACCGTCCGGTGATATCATTGAACGTCCGATTATCTCTAACTTCCGTGAAGGTTTGACCGTGTTGGAATACTTTATCAGTACACACGGTGCACGTAAAGGTCTGGCTGATACCGCGCTTAAGACAGCGGACTCCGGTTACATGACCCGTAAACTGGTGGATGTAGCTCAGGATATCATTTGCCGTACTCATGATTGCGGAACAGTCAAAGGTATCTGGGTTAGCCCGATTGTTGAAGGTGACGAAGAAATTCTGCCTTTGAAAAGCCGTTTGCTCGGTCGATTTAGCTCAACCGATATTAAAGACCCGGCATATGATGATGGCAGACTGATTGTTGGAGCTGGTGAAGAACTGACTCCTGATGTCTGTGATTTGATTGATAAACGCGGTATTAATCGTGTTCTGATTCGTTCGGTTTTGACTTGTGATGTTGATCATGGTGTTTGTATCAAATGTTACGGACGTAACCTGGCTAATGACAAGTTGGCTGAAATTGGCGATGCTCTGGGTATTATTGCTGCTCAGTCAATTGGTGAGCCTGGAACACAGCTGACAATGAGAACGTTCCATATCGGTGGTACTGCATCATCTGCATACAAGCAGCCGGTTATTGCCGCTCGTAATGCTGGTAGGATTAAACTTGAAAACGTTCGTACCGTTGTTAATGAAAAAGGCCAGACAATCGTTGTAAATAAAAACGGTTTTGTTATTATTTACGATGAAGAAAAAGCCAAATCAGAAGAAAAGCGCGCCCGTGAAAATGCTCGTAAAGAGGCTGAACTCATCGGCGGTTTTTATAATAAAGATTATGATTACTGGACTGATGCCTTGAAGTCTGCTGAGCTTGACCGCTATGAGGTTGAGACTGGTGCCGTACTTGAAAAAGGCGAAGGTGACTTAGTAAAAGCGAATGAAAAATTCATCCACTGGGATCCTTATCACTTGCCGATCATTGTTGAAGAGAACGGTACAGTTGAACTTCATGACCTGGTGGAAGGTGTAACCCTGAATCGTATTGAACGTGGCGGTACCGAAGAAGTCACGGTTATGGAGCATCGTGAGGACCTTCATCCTCAGGTGGTCATCAAGGATAGTCAGGGAGAGTTTCTGGCCAACTATCCATTGCCTGCAGGTGCGTTCCTGATGGCACAGGATGGCGACCAGGTAAAAGCTGGTGTTAATATCGCGCGTGTTCCGCGTCAGACTGCCAAGAATAAAGATATTACCGGGGGTCTGCCGCGCGTAGCTGAATTGTTTGAAGCCCGTACTCCAAAAGAGATCGCGGAAATTGCGCGTATCGATGGTCTGGTCGAGTTGGGAAAGATGTCTCGCGGTAAACGTCAGTTGTTGATTCGTGACCCGGAAAGTGGTCAGGTCGAAGAGCACAATAATATTCCGACAAACAAACACCTCATTGTTGGTAAAGGCGATTTCGTTCGAAAAGGACAGAAGTTGACTGAAGGAGCAGTTGTCCCGCATACATTGCTGGAGATCTGCGGACCTCATGAACTTCAGAAATATCTGGTAAACGAAATTCAGATGGTATATCGTGCTCAGGGCGTGGAAATTAACGACAAACACATTGAAATCATTATCCGTCAGATGATGCAGAAGGTCAAGATTACTGATCAGGGTACTACCAGGTTCCTGACAGGTGAACAGATCGATAAGTTTGAGTTCCTCGCGGAAAATGAAGCGGTTATCGCCCGTGGTGGTCAGCCTGCACAGGCTGAACCGGTACTGCTGGGTATTACTAAGGCTTCACTTGAAACTGAAAGTTTCATTTCCGCGGCCTCATTCCAGGATACTACCCGTATTCTGACCGATGCGGCAACCCTCGGCAAGGCCGATATGCTGCGCGGTTTCAAGGAAAATGTCATAACCGGACATTTGATTCCTGCGGGTACCGGATCACTGGTTTATCAGTCTGCCGGAATTAAAAAGCTTGGAGAAGAAATCATCGAAGAAAACATTTTCGATCAGGAAATGGAAGAGGACGGTGATGATCAGATTTCCCTCGAAGATATCTGATGCGCATAGCGCTTTCTTAAAAAAGCGGAAAAAATCGTAAAATATATTTGATTTTATACAAAGGGAGTTTACTTTATTCTCCCTTTGTATATGATTTTTTTTGCAGGCGCAAGTCTGAAAAGGGAATAGGCAAGGCGTAAAAAATAGATTTTTATATATAAATATAAAGTAAAATAAGGTATTTGGATTATGCCGACAATTAATCAGTTGGTCCGTAATGGACGTCAAAGAAAATGGAAGAAGAGTAAATCAAGAGCTCTTAACAACTGTCCGCAGCGTCGTGGCGTTTGCATGCAGGTTACAACAAGAACTCCTAAAAAGCCGAACTCTGCTATGCGTAGAATTGCCAGAGTTCGCCTGACTAATGGTCAGGAAGTTACCGCATATATCGGTGGTGAAGGCCATAACCTGCAGGAACACTCTGTTGTTCTGGTTAAGGGCGGTCGTGTTCGCGACCTTCCGGGTGTACGTTACCATGTCGTTCGTGGCGCTCTCGACTGTCTTGGTGTTGATGCACGTAAGCAGAGTCGTTCTAAGTATGGCCAGAAGCGCTCTAGGTAGTAAAGGTATTATTGGTTTATGGTAACTGCTTGAAAAACTGTCGTCATCGGTTGGATGCCGGCAGTTTTACTGTAAAACAGCGAAAAATTTGAGGATATAAAAAATGAGAAGACGTAAGGCTGTCAAAAGGGAGTTAACCCCGGATGTCAAGTACAACAGCGAGCTGGTAGCCCGCCTGATCAGTACTATTATGGAACGCGGTAAAAAATCAACCGCGCAGCGTATCGTATATGGTGCGTTTGATGTAATAGCTTCAAAGAAAAAAGATATGGATCCGTTGGAAGTTTTCCTTCAGGCTCTTGAAAATGTTAAGCCGAAACTGGAAGTAAAAAGCCGCCGTGTTGGTGGTGCAACTTATCAGGTTCCGATTGAAGTGAGCAATGACCGTCAGGTTGCGCTTGCTCTTCGCTGGATCAAAACATTTTCTCAAGGCCGTAAAGGAAAATCCATGCAGGATTCCCTCTCCGCAGAAATTCTCGAAGCGTTCGAAAATACCGGCGCTTCAGTGAAGAAAAAAGAAGACACTCTGAAAATGGCGCAGGCTAATAAAGCTTTCGCTCATTACAGATGGTAATTAAAGCGACGGATCATCACTATTATGGCTAACATTGAGAAAAAATATAATGAGTCCTCCGGCAGAATGGTTCCGCTTATGCAGACCCGTAATGTTGGTATTATGGCTCACATCGATGCCGGTAAAACAACATTGACTGAACGTTTCCTGTATTACACCGGAGTAAATTACAAAATTGGTGAAGTTCATGAAGGTAATGCCACCATGGACTGGATGGAACAGGAACAGGAACGCGGTATTACGATTACTTCCGCTGCAACTACTTGCTTCTGGAAAGAACACCGTATTAACATTATTGATACTCCGGGACACGTTGACTTTACCGCTGAAGTTGAGCGTTCATTGCGCGTGCTTGACGGTGCTGTAGCCGTCTTTTGTGCAGTGGGTAAAGTTCAGCCACAGTCTGAAACTGTATGGCGTCAGGCACAGGGATATAAAGTTCCGATCATGGCTTGTGTTAACAAGATGGACCGTACCGGTGCTGACTTTGACGGCGTTGTTGAGGATATTCGCACTAAGCTTGGTGCAACTGCAGTTCCATTGCAAATTCCGATAGGCGCTGAAGCAGATTTTCAGGGTGTTATTGATATTGTTGAGAAAAAAGCTATCTATTTCGATGGTGATGAATTCGGCGCAACTATGAGAGTTGAAGACGTTCCGGCGGACTTTCAGGATCAGGTTGATGAAGCTTTTCATTATCTTGTTGAATGTGTGGCAGAAGTCGATGAAGATGTTATGGAAGTTTATCTGGCTGATGAAACTCCGAGCAATGAAATGCTCATTAAGGGGCTTCGTGATGCAGTTATTTCTTGTGACATTGTTCCGGTTGTCTGTTGTTCTGCTTTCAAGAATAAAGGTGTTCAACCTGTTCTTGACGCAATTAACGCTTATATGCCGTCTCCCGTAGATATCTGGGATATTCAGGGTGTTGATCCGAAGACTGAAAAAGCTGTTTCCAGACATTGCGGTGATGATGAACCGTTCTCTGCTCTGGTTTTCAAGATTATGAATGACCCGTATGTGGGTAAACTTACTTTCTTCCGTGTTTATTCCGGAACTGCAGAAAAAGGCGCAAGTGTTTACAATCCCCGTACACGTAACCGTGAACGTCTTGGGCGTCTTCTTCAGATGCATGCTAACTCCCGTGAAGAACGTGACCAGATTTACAGTGGTGACATCGCGGCAGCCGTTGGTCTGAAAAATGTTACTACCGGTGATACGATTTGCGCTGAAAACAATGCCGTTGTATTGGAATCCATGGTATTCCCTGAACCGGTAATTTCAATTGCTGTTGAGCCTAAGACTTCCAGTGAACGTGATAAGCTATATAAGGCTCTCGGCGCTCTTTCTGATGAAGACCCGACCTTCAATGTTCGTACTGATAATGAAACAGGACAGACCATTATTTCCGGTATGGGTGAACTTCATCTGGAAATTATCGCTGACCGTTTGAAGCGTGAGTTCAAAGTTGAAGCAACTACCGGTGCTCCGCAGGTATCTTACCGTGAATCGATTAATGGTGAAGCCCGCGCCGATACCAAATTTGTTCGTCAGAGCGGTGGACGTGGTCAGTACGGTCATGTTATTCTTCAGCTTACACCGAAAGAACGCGGACATGGAATCACTATCGAAAATAAAGTTGTCGGTGGTAACATTCCGAAAGAATATATTAAACCAGTTGAACAGGGAATTACAGAAGCTGCCGCAACCGGCGTAATTTGTGGTTCTCCGGTAATCGACTTCCATATTGATATTGTTGATGGTTCTTACCACCCGGTTGACTCCTCTGAAATGGCATTTAAAGTTGCCGGTTCTATGGCATTCAAGGAAGCCTGTAACAAAGCAGGTATTTCTGTGCTTGAACCAGTTATGAAAGTTGCCATTACAACTCCGGATGAACACATGGGCGACCTTATTAGCGATATCACCAGCCGTCGCGGCAATATTGTAGAGGTTGATTCCGATTCTAGTGACAATTTCACCAAAATTACAGCACATGCACCGCTGGCTGAACTTTTCGGATATGCTACTGCAATCCGTTCTCTGTCCAGAGGTCGCGCCTCTTATTCGATGGAACCGTCACACTTTGATAATGTACCAAAATCAATTCAACAAGAAATTGTGGAGAAAAGTCAATCATGAGCGCAACACAGAAAATAAGAATTCGATTGCAGGCTTATGAGCACCGTATTCTCGATCAGTCTGTAACTGAGATCTTGAATACTGCTCGTAGAACCGGTTCTCTTGTTGCGGGTCCAATTCCGTTGCCGACCCGTATAGAGAGACTGAGTGTTAATCGTTCTCCTCACGTGAACAAAAAGTCGATGGAGCAGTTTGAAGTCAGAACCCACAAACGCCTGATGGATATTATTAATCCGACTTCCAAGACCGTGGATGAGCTGAAAAAGCTTAATCTTCCGGCTGGTGTCGATATTTCCATTAAGATCGGGGCCTGATCAATCAACCAGATACCAATGCTTCGATAACCGAACGAAGTAAGTATCTTTAAGGAGAATTATGAAAGGTATAATCGGTAAAAAAGTTGGGATGACCCAGGTATATGCCGAGAATGGAGCCGTTGTTCCGGTAACCGTTCTTGAAGCAGGTCCCTGCGTTGTCGTAGACGTCAAAACTCAGGAAAGCAATGGTTATTCGGCATTGCAGCTGGGCTATGGCTCCCGCAAGGTAAAAAATGTTTCTAAGCCGTTGCTTGGACATTACAAGAAAAGCGGAGCAGACAGCAATCCTCCTGCAGTTGTTCGTGAGATTAGAATGGACAATGATCCAGAAGCTGAACTTGGCAGTGAGCTCAAAGTTGATATGTTCAACGTTGACGAATATCTCGATGTCACTGGTACCACTAAGGGCCGCGGTTTTCAGGGTGTTGTTAAACGCTATAACTTCGGCGGTGGCCGTTATAGTCATGGCGGCGGCTGGAAAAGAAAGCCGGGTTCTATCGGACAATGTGAATTCCCTGGCCGTGTTGATAAAGGCAAGAAACTGCCTGGTCAAATGGGTAACGTCCGCAGAACGATTCAGAATCTCAAAATCGTCCGGGTTGTTCCGGAAGAAAATCTGGTCTTCGTTAAAGGTGCAGTTCCCGGACCCAAAGGCGGAACTCTCGTAATCAAAAGCGCCAGGAAAAAAAACAGCGAAAGCTGATCGAACAAAGGTAGGTGAATAAGATGCCGAAAAAATTGGATATACTTGACTGCAAAGGCGCCGTTTCCGGCGATTATGCAATCGAGGACAGCTGCCTTGAAATGGAAAAAGGCGCTCAGGCTGTTCACGATGTAGTCGTGGCCTTTCTGGCCGAACAGCGTGCTGGAACTGCATGCACAAAAACTCGTGGCGAACGTCGCGGCGGTGGCGCAAAACCTTTCAAGCAGAAAGGTCTTGGTCGTGCCCGTAGCGGTAGTAGCCGTAACCCTGTATGGACTGGCGGTGGTATTATCTTCGGACCGAAACCCCGCAGCTTCAGCAAGAAAGTGAACAAAAAAGTACGTACTCTTGCGCTTAAGCGTGCTTTTTCAGAGCTGATTGAAAAAGACGGTCTTGCCGTTATTGATAAGTTCGAACTTGCTGATAGCAAAACTAAGAGTGCCAAAGCTGTTTTGGACGGCCTTGGTGTTGATGGTGCAGTTATGCTTGTGGTAAAAGATTATGATCAGAATGTTGATCTTGCAACCAGAAATCTGGCTGATGTTCTTACGATCAGAGCCGCTTCTGTTAATGTTTACCAGCTGCTGTATTTCTCTAAAGTTATTTTTACAAAAGATGCACTGGACGAATTCGTTCAGCGCCTGGCATAAGGAGGTATTGAAATGAAATCTCCATATGATGTTGTTAAAACCGTTCTGGTTACTGAAAAAACCGCCCAGCTGGCTGAGCAGAACAAATATGTTCTCAAGGTTGCCGTTGATGCGGAAAAGGTTGAGATCGGTAAGGCTGTCGAATCTCTTTTCGACGGAGTAAAAGTTAAGGATGTCAATGTAATGAATTACAGTGGCAAGCCGAAACGTGCGGGAAGAACCATGAAAATCGGTCATCGTTCTGATTGGAAGAAGGCTGTCGTGACTCTTTCCGAAGGTTCAATTGACTTATTATAATTCAAGGGTGATTAGATATGGGTATCACAGCATATAAACCGACGTCGCCGGGAAGACGCGACATGACGGTTTCGGATTACGTAGAGATTACTGCGTCTACTCCCGAGAAGAGTCTTGTCAAAGGAAAGGTCTCTACTGGCGGACGTAATAATCTGGGTCGGGTAACTACTCGTTTCCGTGGAGGCGGCAATAAACGCCGTTACCGCATGGTTGACTTCAAAAGAAACAAAGACGGTATTCCCGCAACAGTTAAAAGTATTGAGTACGATCCGAATCGTACTTCACACATCGCACTGCTTTATTATGCAGATGGCGAAAAATCATACATTATCGCACCGGTTGGTCTTAAAGTCGGCGATCAGGTAATGAGCGGCCCGAAAGCCGAAATCAAACCTGGTAATGCACTTCAGATCAAAGATATTCCGGTTGGTATTGTTGTGCATAACATCGAATTGCAGCCAGGTTGCGGTGCTAAACTGGTCAGATCGGCCGGTCAGAGTGCTGTTCTCCGTGGTAAAGATAACGGTTATGCTCAGTTCAAATTGCCTAGCGGTGAAGTTCGTATGATAAATCTTGAGTGCCGTGCAACAATTGGTACTGTTGGTAATGGCGAAATCATGAATATCAAGATGGGTAAAGCCGGTAAGAAACGTTATCAGGGCAAACGTCCTCACGTTCGCGGTGTTGTTCAGAACCCGGTTGACCATCCGATGGGTGGTGGTGAAGGTCGTGCAAGCGGCGGTCATCCGAAGTCACCTTGGGGTCAGCTCGCAAAAGGTTACAGAACCCGCAATCCGCGTAAGGCTTCTGCTAAGTTTATTATTGAACGGAGGAAGAAATAATGTCCAGATCACTGAAAAAAGGTTTCTTTGTTGATGAGCACCTTCTGGCGAAAGTAGACAAAATGAATGCTTCCAATCAGAAGAAAGCGATCAAGACCTGGTCGCGCCGTTCAATGATTATTCCGGACTTTGTAGGTCATACCTTCAATGTACACAACGGCAAAGCGTTCCAGACTGTTTTCGTTACAGAAAACATGGTTGGACACAAGCTTGGTGAGTTCTCTCACACTCGTGCATTCAAAATCCACGGGGTTGTTTCCGGTAAGTAATTATTCGGACATATTGTGTTATACAAGGAGCATTTCCAAAAGGAAATGCTCCTTTTTTTTGGTGCGCCCGGCAGGGCGCAACGACTAGGGAGTGAAAGTACTCTGCGTGTTTGGTAAGTGGAAAGCTTTAGCTGGGATGTCAAGGGCTGTCATTCTGAGGTCTGGGATACTATCCTTAAATAAAATACTTACAGGTAAAGCATAAGCTCAATGTTGCTCTCTATGTGCTTATAATCTTCCTTGCATCTTTAAGATTATAAATCTGACTCCATAAACAACCTTCTTATGTAGTAATATTGCGCTGTTTTTTCGGAGTAGCCATGATGGTTTGAACGACAATGGTTCGTTTGATAGCTATCTTTGCTTTTGCGGTATTTACTGGGAACGGACTATATTCGAGCTGGTTATATAGGAAGAATACAGCAAGTGTGCTATTCCCCAGTTCCTGTTCTTTTTTGCCCAGCAGAGAGGCATAATCCAGGAGGTCCATATTGTTTATTCTGGGATATCCGTTTAGTTCAAGCATTTTACGAACGGCCAGGTAACAGTTGTGAATGGCCTGTTTGGGAGATTGTTCTCTTTGTTCCACAGCTTCTCGAATCCATCGTTTACAGCGATATTTTTCATAGATACGGTGCAGGAATTTGAATATAATTGGAATAATCATAATCAGCAGGCCAATTCCGATTAAACAAATCAGTCCCAGAATGATATGGGTTTTAAACCAGTCACACATGTTCAGAAATCGGTTCTTCAGTGATTTTACCAGTTTTTCGATAGCTTTTTTGATTTTAGTAAATGTTTTTCTGAATGAGAAGCCTTTCTTTTTATTATCTGAACTCTTAAATTTTTCTATAAGGCGATCCATGGCTCCTCCAATGGTTTCCGGCAGCATCACGATATCATAAAGTATGCGGTCTGCAAGATCTTGTTTGATATCAGAGCCGTCCGATTCGCCCGGAGTCGCCAGTTCCTGAACTTTCATTGCCAGTTCCGGGGGCCTGACCTTCCATTCGTTGCCGAATGGATCATGCAGTCTTCCTATTGCGAACGGAGTTGTACGCGACACGATATATCCCGGTGGAGTTGCGTCAAGTGTCAGCCAGCCGTAACGGTCGAAAAACACCTGGGTCCAGGCGTGAGCATGATATTCATGAATCTCAAATAATTTAGTGAGGGCATTGTAATTACCTGGAGAAAACCCGGTAACGACCCTTGAAGGTAGCCCGCATAGCCTTGTTAGTACAGCCAGGGAAGAGGCAAAATACTCACAATGTCCTTTTTTTAAATTAAATATAAAGAAATCTACAGCTTCACGTCCTGGCGGAGTTCTTTCCGAGTTTTGTTTGTATTTGTAATTTGTCCGCAGGTAGTTGCGCAGGATAATTGCTTTTTTATATGGATCTCTAGTTGATTCGGTAAGTTTTTTTGCCAGTGATTTGAGTCTAGCGGATATTTTTTTCTTTGGAAGTTGAAGATAATGACTACGTTTGGTTTTTTCTGGCCAATTGTCTTTTGACTTTTTAAGAACTTCTGTACTTGAAATGGCGGTATGTACTGAGTAGGAAAAAGGCAAGCCGGGATAGTTCTGATTTTTTTTAAAGGAGGACCGATAAAAATTAGATTCCAGTTTTGGGGAAAAAATATTATTTAAGTTGTAATATTCCGGTCGATAAGCGGTGTAAAGAACCGGAGATATCCATTTTTCAATGGTAAACTCCAGTAAGATGGATTTACTATCGTCTTCTTTTTTCATTTTTTTCTGACGAGTCATATAGCGGGTAGCTGACCAGGTGTCACCGTCATAATGGTCATACATTTGTCCTACCCAGTAGAGCTTGGCCGGGGATTTGACCCTGAATACCAGATCCTTACCCGGAGGAGCAGCTCCGCTGCCGTCACTACTCATGCCCTGCTTGGATTTTGCTTTGACTTTTGGTCCTTTTTTACCTGCGGTTGTGGGCTTTTTGCCGGGAATTGTAGCCCCGGTGGTACTTCTCCTTACATGTTTCATTTTGAACCAGTTATTCACTTTTGGCGGTAGATAACTGGTATTTGTGTTCTTAAAAGAAGTAATAAATAACCCTTCTCCTCTGACTTCTTCCGTAGGCATAAGGGTGTAAAAGTATATCCAGAAAAGAAGCAACAGTATCAGGTGAATCAGAATTTTTCCCCAGTTGTACTTGAAGACCTTTATCTTGAGGGTGGGATCCCCGGTTAGCGCATTGACTCTTGATCCGTAAATCATGAACATTACCAGTATAAATGCAATCGGAACAATTGCCAGATAGATCGTTCGAGGCAGCAGGGAGCCGTACAGCATAAGCAGAACACTGATCAGCAGCATGTAACCGTAAGTTCTGGCTTTATGTGAAAACGAAAATACCAGGGCCATGAGGCATATGCCCTCAATTAGTACCATGTCGATTGGAATGTGGCGGGATAATCTGTATGCGCCCCATATAAATGTAGCCGCGATCATCAGCCACATAAGGATTTTCCTGGCGTAGATGGGAAATATTCGGTATGGGATATAAGCTGCAGCGAAACAGGGAACAACAAGTGCCAGTACGGATACCGTATAGTAAGGGTGTCCATGCTGCCACAAAGCGGCTATTATCCCCAGGATCATCATCACAAAGTAGATCCAGTGATATGGCACTCTTTCCGGCCTGTCTGTGGCTTTTTTGCCTTTTTTTCTTTTTTCTATACTCATATATGACTTATGGGGTTACTCATGAACCAGCAACTTGAATAAATCAGTATCTTGTTTGGCGATAACCGGTACAACCGCCCCTGAGGAAACGATGTCAATATCTATACTTTTTATTTTAGCAGGTCTACCCTGTTCTTTCGAAGGGAATAATTTGCGCGGAGCGTAGATCCATCGCGTTTCTACTCCGCGTCCGATTAGGATTTCCAGTTTTTCCGAAAGGTTTTCCGGTTCAGACATGCTCAGGCAGTAAAAAATTGAATTATACGCGAAGCGGTCAAGTTCTGAATCAATCAGTTCGGTTATGGTGGTTTTTCCGGGTTGAATTATGGTCAGGGAGCTAAGGATGTCATCGCTGATGCTGACTGCCTCGCCGTGGAATTTTATGACGTTGTCATTGTTTGCACTGACAAAAGTTAAACGGCAGTGCATCCCTGCCAACTGGTTCACTATGGATGCTGCTGTTTTAATAATAAATTCAAAGTTATTTTCAAAAAAGTCATACCCCATCTGTTTTTTTTCAGAGTCAAGAATGATATAGATGTGAGAAATACTGTTAGCTTCAAATTCCTTAACCATTAATTTCCCGTGGCGCGCACTGGCTTTCCAGTGAATGAAACGCATTTCGTCATAATGGGAATATTCCCGGACTCCAAAAAATTCCTGTCCCAATCCGGAAACGCCGAGGGGACGTCCGTTAACCGACATCGCCGCCTGACGTCGCTGAAATTTCAAACCTTGTCCTAGATTGCAGATCTGCGGTTTGATCATTACTTCTCCCGGAATATCGAATTTCCTTATTCTACAGAAGAAACCGCCGGGATCGCCGCCGATCAGATCCAGCCGTTTCAGTGGATAAAAACCTCGTTTTATTGCTGGGATCGGACGTTTTACCAGTCTGGATTCATGTGGAGCCAAAGCCTCAACCGGTTCGTAAAAGAAGGGATATTTCTCTGTAAAGTCCAGTTGTTCACGGACAACAATTCCCTGTCGCCATTGCCAGCTTTCGTTGGTGATGACAAACGGCAGGAAGACATTGGAGCCGCAGTTGCCGTCACGATTCGGCATTCGGTCGATAGTTATGCGGTGTATTGAAAAGAATGCCAGAACAAAGCTTGAAGCGGCAATCGACAGCATAGCAGAAGCGATCAGGGCTGTCGTCAGATTTACATTTACGATAGCAGCCCCGGTACAACCTGCGGAAGCCAGCAGCATAACCACTCCCCGCAGCGTCGGGCGGATCATGATCATAGACCTTCTTCCTCGTTGTCGATAGGAATGGAATCAAGTATCTCGTTGAGAACGTCTTCGGTTGAGCTCCATTCACCGTGATAACGGAGTTTTAGTGTCATACGGTGTCCAAATACTGGAACTACCATATCGCGTACATCATGTGGAATTACATATTCTCGTCCATGGTATGCGGCCAGAGCCTGGCTGATATGCATCAGAGCCAGTGAAGCTCGCGGACTGCAGCCGTTGCCAATGGCTTGATGACTACGGGTAGCATTGGATATTTTAACGATGTAATCCATAATTGCGTCTGAGATATGAACTCGTCTTACCAGTGCCTGACATTGAACGATATCAATCGCCTTAACAACATAGGAGATATCTTTCAGTGGATGACTTTCTTTCTGAGAGGCCAGAATTTCCTTTTCGGTATCTTCTGACGGATAACCGATTGACAGCCGCATCATAAAGCGGTCAAGCTGAGGTTCGGGAAGCGGATAAGTTCCAAGGTAATCGTCTGGGTTCTGGGTGGCGATAACGAAGAATGGTTTCGGTAGAACGCGCGGATTACCGTCAATGGTTACAACCGATTCCGACATGGCTTCAAGCAAACTCGATTGGGTTCTTGGGGTAGTACGGTTAATTTCATCAGCGAGGATGATATTACCGAAAATCGGGCCGGGCATAAATGAAAAATCTTTGCTTTCTTCGTTATAAATATTCATGCCGAGAATATCCGACGGCAACAGGTCAGGAGTAAATTGTATACGTTTGAATGAGCCCTGAATGGATTTTGAGATAGCTTGTGCCAGAATACTTTTTCCGACTCCTGGAGTGTCTTCCAGCAGAATATGTCCATCTGCAAGCATACAGACAATGACGTTACGAATAATTTCGGGTTTGCCTTTAAGAACCTTTCCTACATTTTCCTCGATCTTGTCGATGCAGTCGCGCAGGAATTCAAAAGAATAGTAATCTGCTCCGCTCAACGATTCATCACGCGTTTTGAGATTGTCCGGATCGTTGAATACAAATACGCTGCTGCTTATTTGGATACGGTCCATATGTTTCAGTTCAAATTCGGTGTCAATCGGCTTGGAATTGACAAAGGTACCGTTTGAACTGTTCAAATCTTCGATATATACTTTCCCATCACGCCGGGTCACCTTGGAATGCTTGCGGGAGACGTCACTGCTGTCTAAAATTATGTCGCAATCGAAATCTCTTCCAATCAAGATAACATCCTGGGTAAGATCAATTTCGGTGCTTTTTTTACTGAAGCTTTCCTGAAGGGTAAAAGTCGGCATAGTCCATCCTCGGATTATTCAATAATGAAATCATGTTACTAGAAAATAATCTGAAAACATGCATAAGTCAAATTCAAAGTCACATGGTTCAGTATAGTTTTGTGAAAAAACATGCACATCTTGTCATTACGGAAGGAAGCAGTATGTTTTCGTATTTCATTCTGCTTGCAAAAACGGTGTCGACGGGTTAAATTTATTACTCGTAATTATATGAAAAATAGTCTATCAGGAAGAGCATTGAGTAATCAGGAAAAATCAGCCGAGGTCGCCGCAGTCATTGTCAGCGAATCGAAACGGCGCGGATATATTGACGGGTCCTTACCGGTTATCGCGGAGCTGGCGGATATCGAAAAACAGCTTTTTATGCAGATGGCTGCAAAAATTAAAGAGTATTCTTCTGTTCGTCCGGAGGATTCGTTGAATCAGGATGAAGTGCTGTCGCTGTTTATCTTTGTCTATGCGAAAGCGGCGGAAGCAGTGTCCAGTTATCTGCGCAAGGCCGAGTTTGAATATAAGTTTGGTGGTATGTTTGACGGCCGGGTTCCCCTTGAAGTTGAGGAAAACCTGATTGAGTATATGAAGAATGTTAAGTTCGGAGATGACATGTATTCCGCCTTTGCGGACTGGACGGCTGACAATCCGGAATTTTGCACTGAACACGGAATCCATCCGGTTTTGCCGTTGCTGGAAGCTCTGAAATGGTCGTTTCGTATTGCATCCGGGTTGGTAATCCGTTTTTTTGAGAAGCTGGAAGCTAAAAGATCGAATGGGGCGGCCTTTTAGATTCATCCAGATAAATTTCCTGGGTTTGGTCGGGAGGCGGTTCTTCTTCTTTAGACAAGTCTGCAATGAGTTTTTCCGTGTCTCTGGAGAATTGTTCGAGTATGTGAATTCGATGAAGAATCTGCCGTCTTAAATTATCCCGTTTGGTTCTGTCGTATTTATGCCTTGCAGCAAAGCAGGCTTTACTGGCGATATTGGCGCTTTGGGACAACAACTCCAACCCCTGATCAATATTTTTCAGTTTGATATTCAACCGGCCCATTACTTGTAATAGCTGGTGTTCTGTTCCATCCGGGTCGTCCGGACGCAAATTGTCATATGCGGTTTCATAATACTTTAGTGCTCTTCGAGCCGCATCCGTTGAGCACATTGGCGGCTCCGGCCAAATTTTATGTAATTCTCCATAGAGTCCGGTCATATGTGCCATGGTTTGGTTTCTCAATGGCCAGTTTTCCAGATCCTGGAACAGCCAGTTAAGATGCATATAGTAACGGGCAAGAGTGGACGTTTCATGACGTCGGAACAAATCGAATTGTTCTAAGTGGTATATCGCGATGTAATGGCGTTTGATTGCCTGAAAGAAGTTTATTCCAAAATCAGAGGTAATTTCAGCCAGTATTTCCAATACCTTGCGATAATTTGCATTTTGGTAGAGCTTCAGGGTGTCCTTTCGGAACTTTTCAACAGTGGTCGAAGAATTTGCAGCGGGGTCTCTGAACATCTGGTGGTTGGCGCAGAAAGCACAATGCGGACATTCCCACATGTAATATAGTGTGGGATAGCATTTAATCGTCTGATTTTCGATCCATTTGACAATCGGTTTCAGGTCGATTTCCTTGCCGGTTGTCTTGTATGAACTTTCCAGGAGATAAACCTGGTCACTCTTCCAGTTACAAACAGGACATTGCGCGTTTACAGTACGTAATGATCTGGTATGGCTGTTGCCAATCCTCTCCATTTTTTTGCCTCGGATCCAGATATGGTTATTATTTTGACTTCTTCTTCAAATAGTACTGCTGTAAAGTAATTATACAGGGCATGAGTTCAAAAAACAACAGGAGCAATTAATTTATTCGATAAAGATTCAATTGAGCTGAAAAAGTTTGTTCCGGAGGACCTACTTGAAAAAAAACGTATTGATGATATACTGAAATATTCTACCATGAAAAAGGATCAGTTAAGCATGGATTTAGCCAGGAAATTTAAACAATATCTACTGGACGAACATTTTAGTCCGGGTGATCACATTCCCAGAGAACTTGAGCTGGCCGATAAGTTTCATACCAGCCGTGCTAAAATTCGTGCCGTTCTGGTACATCTTACCCATCTCGGTATTCTTAACCGAGTGAAAAACCGTGGAACGATTATTTCTGTTGATCCGCAGGAAAAAATCCAGGAAGAACTAACATTCTGCTTTGAAATTGCAAATTATGGTTTTGAGGATATTAAGGAAGCACGGCTTCATCTGGAGTTGGCAATTGTGCCACTGATCCTGTCCCGAATGAATCCGGCGATTCTTGACCGCATCAATGAAAATCTGTTGAGACAGCAAGAAGTTGTTGAACAGCGCTTGGGCGGCGCTGTATTTGACCGTTACGATATGGAATTTCACCTGTTGCTGTTAGAAGCTTCACACAACCAGAGCCTGAAAATCTTTTCCAATATCCTGCTGATGACTTTTAACCGTTGTTATCGCGCCAAATTCCTTGATCCCGAGGCCAATGCCGTTACTCTTGAAAAGCATCGCCAAATTATGCAGGCCATTTGTGACAAGGATAAAGCTTTGCTTGAATGCCTGATCCGCGAGCATATTGATATTACCTGATTCGTAATAGGTCACTTGTTTTCTTAGAGAATGAAATTCGGAGATGCGTTTAGGAAACGGAATGATTGTACTTCCAGGGTAAAAATGGGAGTGACCCCTTATTCTTGATTTTTGAAAAATATATTTATTCTAGCAATATCTACCTTGACTTTTATTTTTCGTTGATATATATGTATACATATTATAAAAATAAAACAACATATTGGAAAGTTAACCATGAAAGCAGTACGATATTACGAAGCAGGAACGTTTGTATTTGAGGAAGTGCTTGAGCAGGAACCAGGAAAAGGTGAGGTCAAAATTGCAGTTGCCTGGTGCGGTATTTGCGGTAGTGACTTGCACATTTTCCAAGGGCATATGGATCAGCGGGTACATGCTCCGCTGGCTATCGGTCATGAGATGAGCGGAGAGATTATTAAAGTAGGTGAAAATGTCAGTGGTTGGTCTGCCGGTGATAAAGTTACGGTACGTCCGCTTGATAATTGCGGAAGCTGTCCGACTTGCCAGGCCGGTTACGGACACATCTGCGAGAATCTTAAATTTATGGGAATCGATACTGTGGGGGCCATGGCCGAATACTGGATCGTTCCGGCACGTCTGTTGCACCATTTGCCGAATAGTCTTCCGTTGGATCAGGCGGCATTAATTGAGCCGCTGGCGGTGGCGTGTCATGACGTTCGCCGTGGGGAAGTAAAACCGGGTGATGTTGTAGTGGTCAACGGTGGTGGGCCAATTGGTATGCTGATTGCCATGGTTGCCCGTAAAGCCGGTGGAAACGTTATCGTTTCTGAAATTAATCCGCATCGTTTGACGTTTGCTGCAGAGCATGGATTTATGACAGTCAATCTTCTGGAGCAATCTTTGGGCGAGGAACTGGCGAAACAGGGAGCCTCAAACGGGGCCGATGTTTTTTTCGAAGTTTCCGGGTCCAAACCGGGAGCGCTGGCAATGACGGCGTCGACTCGTCCCCGCGGGCGTATTGTGGTTGTGGCTATCTATCCGGAACCGGTGCCAGTTGATCTGCATAAATTTTTCTGGAAGGAACTACAGTTGAACGGGGCCCGGGTATATGAACCGGAAGACTTTGATGCTGCGATCAAGCTGGCAGCCGGAGGTGAGCTCCCTCTAGCTGCCATGATCACCGCCAGATATTCGCTGGATCAGACGCAAAAGGCATTTGAATTTCTGGCTTCCGGAGCAAATTGTATGAAAATTCTAATTGGAGGAAAATGTTAATATGATTCTCGACCAATTCAGTCTTGTCGGAAAAACCGCGCTGGTTAGCGGTTGCAGCCGCGGTATCGGACGTGGTATCGCTCTCGGGCTGGCGGAAGCCGGCGCCGATATTATAGGGGTTAGTAACTCGCTGGGAAAAGACAGTGAAATAGAGCGTGAAGTAATTGCACTCGGACGGTGTTTTTATCCGTTCAACTGCGATTTTTCCGATCGCGACGCGTTGTACTCCTTTATTTCGGAAGTGAAACAGTCGTGCCCGGCAGTAGACATCCTGTTCAATAATGCCGGTAGCATTCTTCGCAAGCCTGCGGCAGAACATCCCGATGAATATTGGGATAAGATTATGGCGATCAATCTTGACGCTCAGTTTATCCTGGCCCGTGAGTTTGGCAGGGACATGATTGAGCGCCGGAACGGAAAGATTGTCTTTACGTGTTCATTGCTGACATTCCAGGGCGGCATCAATGTGCCGGGCTATGCTGCGAGCAAGGCCGGAGTCGGCGAATTGGTTATGGCGTTGTCGAACGAATGGGCGAAGTATGGCGTGAATGTCAACGGCATTGCGCCCGGATACATTGCCACCGACAACACCGAAGCTCTGCGCAATGATTCGGAACGCAGCAAGGCGATTCTTGATCGTATTCCCGCCGGACGCTGGGGAACACCGGATGATTTCAAGGGAGTTGCTGTTTTTCTGGCTTCCCGTGCGTCGGCTTACGTCAATGGTGCGATCTATCTGGTTGATGGCGGCTGGATGGGACGTTAAGTGTTACTGATGAAAAATATCAAGAGGTTATAACTGACTATGAAAACAGAACAGCAGACCGGCAACCCGGAAAACGGAGATGCGAACGTTGACGACAGCCTGAATTTTGATGCGGAGGTAATAGTAGCCGGAGGCGGCCTGGGCGGAGTTGCAGCGGCAATTGCGGCGGCCCGCACCGGCGCGAAAACTTTGTTGATTGAACGCAATACCTATCCGGGTGGCGTAGCTACCGCAGGAATGTGCTGTAGCATTCTGAACTGTTTCTATACTTCCGAGCACAAACCAGGCTCGACCGGGATTCCGATGGAAATAACCGATCGTTTTGCCGAAGCGATGGGATACGGTAAACTGTGGCATAAGCATAAAGGACATATTATTTTCGACCTTGAAATCGGGAAATATGTCCTGCAGGAAATGCTTGAAGAAGCCGGCGTAATACAGCTGTATGGCAGTGTGGTATGCGAAGTCATAAAGGATGACAATGCCGTTACTGGAGTGATGATTGAAAGCAAGTCGGGAAGGCAACTGATTCGCGGCAGGAATTTTGTCGATGCCACCGGTGATGCCGATGTTGCTTTCCGGGCCGGGGTTCCCCTGCATATTTCGGGGAAAAACAATGTTGCGCTTGGAGCTCACAGTCTATGTTTCCGGCTGGGCAATGTTGATCTTGATGCCCTGGTTGACTATTTTCGCAGCAACCCTGCGGAGTATCCGGAAATGATGGATGTAGCATGGACCTGGGAAGAAGCTCTGGCGCAGTACGATGAATGCGGTACTTTCCTGTTTCCCCATGGCGGCGGTATTCAGATGCAGGCTTTTCAACAGGCCAGGGCCGATGGAATGCTGCCGGATCAGATCGGTTCTTACGGGACTACTGATGCCTGCCAGATGCATGGCATGCGTCGTACCGGAATGCTCCATGTTATTACCGGTTTTTCCCATTTCGACGGCCTGAATATTGGAAAAATAAGCAATTCAATAATTGAAGGACGTCGCATTGCTTTCCTGATGGCTGAGGTCTATCGCAAATACATTCCCGGTTTTACCGATACTTTTGTGGCCGGAGTGGCAGACAATCTGGGGGTTCGTATTTCCAGATGGCTGGACAGCGATTTTGTTTTAACCCCTGAAATGGTTAAGCCGGGTGTCCGGTTTGACGATGGTGTCGGCTGTATTGTGCCCAATGAAGGTAAGGTCATAAATTCCGGGAAAAATGCCTGGGCAGCTCAGGTCATGGGTAATGATACCTTTGATTTGCCTTATGGCTGCATGTTGCCCCGTGATGTAGAAGGCCTGGTTATCGGGTCCGGACGCAGTATCAGCGTCAGTGTCCCCGGACTGCTCCGGGAAATGACTTACACCATGAGTATTGGGCAGGCGGCGGGAATTGCCGCTGCCGTCGCCATGAAAGAGGGATGTCTGCTGCGGGAAGTGGATACGCAGAAGGTCAGAATGGCAATGGCGAATTTTTAGTTATATTTACTATAGAAATCGAAAGGGAGCGGAAGTTTTATTCCGCTCTCCTCACTGATTTGTTATTTGACTGTTGACGGCATGCCGTAACGATGGGCTTCGAGCATGAATTCGAGTGCCTGCTCATAACTTTTGCAGACTTTGATCAAGTTGGGGTCGTGCTCGGATATCATGCCTTCAGCTGTCAGAGAGGCTTTGATCCAGTCAAGCATCGGGTTCCAGAAATCTTCGCCCACTATGGCGATCGGGATCTTGTTGATCTTGTCGGTTTGGACCAGGGTCACTACTTCAAATAATTCGTCAAGAGTTCCAAAGCCGCCAGGGTATACGACAACGCCCTGGGTATATTTCAGAAAGCATACTTTTCTGATAAAAAAGTATCTGAAATCCAACCCTAAATTCTGGTATTTATTGGCTGATTGCTCCATTGGGAGTTTGATGTTCAGCCCAATGGACAGTCCGTCAGCTTCATAGGCACCGCGGTTGGCTGCTTCCATGATTCCGGGGCCGCCGCCGGTAATAACACCGTAGCCGTGTTCCGCCAAACCTTTGCCGAGAGCTTTGGCGTCTTCATACATCGGGGAGCCTTCCTTGGTTCTGGCCGAACCAAATACGGTGATCAGCGGTTCTTCCAGATTCATGGACTCGAAGGATTCAACGAATTCCGCCATGATCCTGAATATGCGCCATGGTTCATCCTTGGTCCAATCTTCCCAGTACTTTGATTTGACTGCTTTGTTCATCATAACTGCTTCCTTTCGTTTTATTGGCTCCGACATTAGTCGATAACACGACAGTACCCATTTAAAATATTATCGCCGGATTGACGTTTTTACAATTTTAATCATAAAAAAGCCGTAAACTTTGAGTTGCCGGAGATGAAATTCTTAATGACCTTTCTGTCTTTCAAATACTTTGACCACATTGGCCACGATTTGTTCCAGCCATGATAATTCTTTTGTGGTAAATTTGATATCGTCGGACTGCGATATGAAGTAAACGCCGACTTCCCGTTCACCGACAATGATCGGAGCAATCATAACAAATTTTGATGCCAGCCTTTTCTGTAGGGTTCCGGGAATTCTCAGTTCGTCCATATTGCCGTTAAATAAAACGGCTTTGTGGTTGTTCAGAGCTTTGATTGCCAGTGAGGACTTCTGATTTAAGGAAATAAAAAAGTCATCGGCATCAATCAATAAGTTGTCGCCGGCGTAGAATCTGCCGCGAAGCTGCCTGGATTTTATGTCGGAAAATGCGGTGATTACATCCGGTCGGGAGAATATCCGATATATTGCTTCTTGAGCAAGGGATATGATATGGTTGAGATCGCATTTAGGACTGCTGGCTTCCAGCTCACCAATATATTCGCTGTAAAGTTCTTCGTGGTCAACATTTTCTTCCAGGACTTCTTCGAAGCCTTCTCCTGCTTCGATTTGAGATAGAACTTCGGCTTTTGTTCCCTTGCCGCGTTCAAGATCTCTGATCATGGAGCCAACACCTTTTTCGTCTATCTTAAAGAACCGTTTGACGTTGTTGTCGTTATTGCAGCTTTCACGGATAAAGGTGTTTAGAGAAAATTCCTTGGAGTCGGTGAGGGTACGAATTAATTTTTCCAGTTTATCCATTTCATATTTGCCGCCTCTGATGTTTCCGAAGATCATATTGGATATTCGACTGGCGGCATCAATTATTCTGGCTGTAATACTGGAATCGTCTTCCCGGATTAAAATATTTTCAATACTTTCCGGCATGTGGTAGAGCAGTCCTACTCCCTGACAGATATCGCTGAATTCTGTTCCGAAAATATGCTTGCAGGCCAGATCGACCGCGCAGTTTCGCCTTTGAATCAGAGTGTCCATTTGTTTGTATTTGTCCGGGAAAGTATAGGCAAGAGCCAGTGAAGGCAGTTGATAAAGAAGACCGCCGACAAAAGCTTCTTCCGGATTTTTTTCATGGCATTCGTGAGCCAGATTCATCGACATCATTCCGGAAAAGTATGAACATGCGTATAACTTGAGCAGGTCTTGATTCAACCCCGATTTGATATCCTTTTTAAACAGAGAAAGTCCCATTGCCAGCATATAGACCTTCTTGAAACCCAGAAAGGTAACGGCTGATGTAATGGTTTTGACCGGATTTTTGGGTGAATAGAAAGTAGAGTTAATTGTAACCAGAAGGTTAGAGGTCAATCCACAGTCACGCATAATCACCGCCGATAAATCTCTGGCGCATGATTCATCACGACGTGTGACAGAGTAAATCTCATTAACATTCTCACTCATTGCCGGAATGCTGCCCTGCCGTCGCATTTGTTCCACAAGCATAGTTGCTTTGCCGGAAACGTTTTTTGTCTGAACGTCCTGCACGGAAACCTCTCTTAAATATTTTGCGCATCAAATGCAACAAAATATAATTTTCAATAAACTCCTGCCTGTAAGTTTATTATATATGCGGCAAGAAATTAATCAATCCCCCCTGTATAAAGAAAAATTCTCTATGATGCGTAATCACAGGTTTTATTTTGCATGTTAACTTGGCAGTTGATCGTATAGGGATTTAAATTCCGGTAGTGAAGAGGCGTAAGGGTTGTCGAAGAACAATGGTTCTTTACTGTTGCGTTTCCAGTCACGGACTGTTTTGTGATAAAGTCTGCGCCAGTTTTTGAACTGGTCGTTACAGGCAATGATAGTTGTTTGGGAAGGTATTCTGTGCATGAGCATGCAGTGATCTATCAACCTTGAAAACAACTCTGGCCATAGGAGAAGAACCAACGTTTCCACCTGCGGAAATAATTGTCCCATGGCTACTACATGCATCCATGAAGCCGGTTCCACAAATACTAATCCATGGGTCTGAGGATTGAAGTGTTTCTCTGTCAGAAACTTTTTCATTTCAGTTTTGCAGATTTCCAGCGTATTGACATAGCTGGCTGTGAGCTGGATATTCTGGCCGTCAGGACGGGGCAGGGATATGAAAGCGCACTCCGTCAGGTTGCAGTGAAAAATAAATTCCTTTCCCGCGTCAGGGGATGGAGCTCTCAGCCAGTCGGCAAAATCCGGATTTGACTGTCTCACAAAATCAACAGCATACTTACGGAACGATGTATACTTTATGTCTTCGTAGATTTTTTGAAGTGAAAGATCGTCTTTCAAGTCATTTACGAACCGTTTAGCTTGAGTGGATATCCAGTTGGAACGGTATTCTCTGTAATTGTCCAATGCTTCCGTGGGAATAACGCTGTCTTCAAACAGATGTTCCGCATGATCTGCGGCGCAGCGATCGAAGTGCTTGCTCCAACTGGCTTTTATACTGATTTTTGAGCAGGAAATATGAACTTTCGGTGGTGTTGTTGCCAGGGAACTGATGAATTTCTCAAACGGCATAGGAGCGGTTCCGGTAATGGCCGCACCGTGAGAGGTACAGTTATAAATTTTTACTGGAACATTTTCCAGTGACTGTTCAAGTTTTTGTCTGAGACTATCAAATTCTTTATTGGTTGTAACCGGCTGCCCATCAATTCCGGGAACGGAAAGCATGTTACTCCGAATAAATTTCCTTTCATCATCATACCCGGAGATATGTGATGTTCCGTCGTTGTTTACACACATATCATTTCCGATGAGGCAAATATTATCAAAGCCCGCCTTTACAGCAAAATCTATTCCGGAAACAGTTCCTGTTCCGGCATATTTCAAATACGGTAGTTCCGTTTCCCAATTTTTCATTGCCTGGTTGAAATAGATTGATGGACCGCGTCCAAAATAAATATTTTGAGCATAAGCGGCAACTTCCGGAGCAGAGGTGGGGAAAGTGATAAGCAGTGCGCCGGATGTTTTAAATATATTTTTCCAATCAAGGCCATGGCCCAGATTATCAACGAATACGATAGCGTCTGGATTGATTCCTTCGCGGACCAGGCGTTCTCCGGTTTTGCCGATTGCGATCAGGTATATATTTTTGCGGATGGTCTTCAGATAATTCAGTTGTTCCTGAAGCGAGGGGCCCGAACCGCAGATGACGGCGCTGCCGGATTCTACTTTTACTTTTGTTTTTCCGCAGGCTTTTATTTGCGGCAGGTTTCTCAATGCACAGCGTAGATCGGTGAGACGGCCGATTTTTTCGTGGTATAGCCCGCTTAGCGTATTTTTTAACACAATATTGAGTTGTTCCGAAAAGGCTGGTTCTTTCAGTTCCAGAGTGGAGTCGCAAGTAAACATAAGCTCTGATGGTTTCAAGCAATTTACCGCCAATATGCAGCGTTTGACTGTATCGGGATCAATTTTTACCGGAATTGTGAGAGGCAGTTTTGCGGCAGTTTCGTAGAACTGGTCATTTTTGGGGTCCTGGAAAACATATACTAGCGGACATGAGTTGTTGGCCAAAGCCCTGATTTGCTGTATGCCTTCAGTTGTTCCGGGACCGATATAGACGTAGATAGTTGGATTTATTTTTACGTTTTTTCTGACTTCCAGAATCTCCAGAAGCTTTCTGTCAAATATTTCTTTCATCCACTATTCCTGCTGATTTGTAATATCTTATATACCCTTATCGGCAGGAAGGCAAATGCAGAAATGAGCCTACGTAAATTTTCTCCCAAAAAACTGCGAAAAACAGGGGTTGACAAAATCGTACATTATCATTATAATCCTAGTAGACACTCGAAAGGGCTTCCTCCTAAACGAAGTGAAAACAACAACGAGCCTGGCTCGTATGCGAGTGTGAGAAGGCGATCGATTATGACAGTCTGAAACCCATTTACATCCTCCTTGATCGCCTTCTCGTTTTATATATACGCATGGTCATTCTAATCCCATTTCAATTTGCTCATCAAGATGAAATAAAAAAATAAATTATTAAAACGTTTTAATAATTATGGGGTTGACTTTGTTAAAATTTCAATATATAATATTAAAACGTTTTAATAAGGTCAATTAATATTTGAGAAATTTAATGCAGCGAGTAACCCTGAAAACTGTAGCCGAAGAAGCCGGAGTATCGTTGAGCACGGTATCGTTTGTGATCAATCGTAACCGTCCGATCAGTGATCCTGTGAAGAAACGGGTGCATGCCGCGATAAAAAAATTGAATTATGTTCCGAATGAAGCGGCGCGTATGTTGTCCAGCCGACAGAAAAATGTGATTGGTGTTCTGGTGGATAACTGTACAGAACAGGCAACAGGCAATGCTCTTGAAGCGATCAACCGTGAGTGCATAAAAAATTCTTATCGCATGCATCTAAGTATTGTTTCGCCCGATATCGACGATCCGGGCAGGGCTGTTCAGGAGATGGCGGCAAGTGGAGCCGTGTCCGGCATCATTAATATGCTGCCGAAAGTTAAGGCAATGGATACTCTTAAGTTGTGCGGACGCATCCCCTCAGTTACATTTATGCGCAGTTCCATGTTGTCGGCATCGTGCTTTAATTATGCAGATGGCATTACAATGGCTATGGATCATCTCTGGATGCTTGGTCACCGCAAGATCGGATTTATTGGCGGAACGAACAGTTGTTATGATCAGGAAGAGGATCAGCGACTGACCGGATACCGTCAGTTCTGGTATAGTCGTAATTTGCCATTTCCATCAGAACTTATTGAAATAGGCGGACGTGGAACAGAAGATGGAATAAGATTCGCGCAAATGGTTTATGATAATGGAGCCACCGCGATTGTCTGTACCAATGAATATATTGCAGCTGGAGTCTTGCACTGGGCCCATGCGAATCAGATCGAAATACCCGGAAAACTGTCGGTGACGGGTTATGACGACTCGAAAGTATCTACTGCGGTATATCCGCCGTTGACTACTGTAAGAGTTCCGCTTGATGAAATTAGCAAGGTAACGGTAAAAGCATTACTGGATAAAATTAAAGGCAATGATATTTCAGCAGAAACAATATGCAAACCGCAATTGATCGTCCGAAACTCAACCGGACCTGTCTTTGAAAATTAGTTAGATTTGAAATCAAAATAGGAAAAGGGAGAAAAAATGAAATCACAACATGAACAACAAAAAGCAACATTGTATCCTTTTACACTCATCGAACTCCTGGTCGTGATCGCAATTATTGCTATTCTTGCTGCAATATTGCTTCCGGCTTTAAACAATGCGCGGAAAAATGCGAAAAGAATCAGTTGCGTAAACAACCTTAAGCAATTGGGCAACAATCTCCTGATGTATGCGGATGACAGTAACGGATATTTTGTATTCACCAGTCAGGTTACTACAACAAACACCTGGGATACATCAGCCGAATATGGATTCTATTTTCCTACTTCGCTGTATTTTTTGAAATGTTTCGCCACTGACTATGCTAAAGAGAAAAAGTTGTTTTTCTGTCCGCTTGATATTACCCGTACTCTTAAAAACTGGAAGGTTACTACGAATGGCTTGATGCGACAGCAGGATGGTATCAGCTACGCATATTTCGGTTCTTACGGAACGACCGGTTCAAACAATCGCGCAGGCGCAACCAAGAGGACAAAAGACAGTTCCGTAGGAATCATGTCGGATCAACCCTGCTGGCATACGAATATGTGGCTGTGGAACCATGGCGGCAACTGGAAAAAATCAACCGGTAGCGAGAATGTCCTTTTTACAGATGGACATGTTGTAACAGTGAATCATATTACACCAGAAACCGCCGCGTATCGGTATGCTTCTTGGGACAATAACAGTGAACTTAATTTTTAACTATATAAACTGAAATAACACTATGAAAAAATTTGTCATTTTTATCGGATTATTGTTGTCTTTGCCCGTGCTGGCGGGAAATATGATTTCGAACGCTTCGTTTGAGCAAGGAAAGCCGGGTGCCGTTCCGGAACAGTGGGGTTTTACCGCCGCTGGAGACGCCAAGGCGGCAATGGTCGTTACGGATCAGGAAGCCAAAGAAGGTAAAAGATCGTTGAAAGTGACGAATCTTAGTCCCAAAAAATCCAATGTGTTTGGATCGGCCTATCAGATGATTAAGCTGGAAGCCGGTAAGAGATACACTCTCAGTGCATGGATTAAGGGAAAGAGTGTTAAGAGGTTGATCTTCATCTTCGGAAATCGTTGGAGAATCAGGTTTAGTCCCAGGGGGATAGATAGCCAATGGAAGAAATTCACCTATAGTTTTACTGCAGATAAGAAAGACTTTAGAGGTGAACTTTATCCATTAAGAATCAATATAGACGATACTTGTGAAGAATGTTATATCGATGACTTATCCATTGTTCCTTATTCTGAGATTGTAAAAAAACTCAGTAATTTCCGTAACGGTTCTTTTGAAGACAGCCCGGCTGGACAGCCTCCCGCTCAATGGCACTTTTCCGTAAAAAACGGAGCGAAAGCGTCCATGGTGGTTGTTGACGGTGATGCACACGACGGAAAGAAAGCATTGAAAATCACGAACAGTTCTCCACGTCATTCAAATGTATTCGGGGAGATTTTTCAAAACCTGAAACTGGTTCCAGGCATGGAATACACCCTTAGCGCATGGATCAAAGGTACAGATATCAAAGGTGTTCAGTTTGTTCTTGGACGCCGCTGGAAGGTACGGCGCCGGATTCGTGCAACAAGCGAATGGAAGCTGTACTCTTTCAATTTTACTGCTTCCAAAGAAGATTTCTATAAAGACAAATATCCTATCCGTATCCTTTCCGAAAATATTTGCAAAGAATGTTTTATTGATAATATTACTATTACTCCCAAGGGATCAAAGTCCATATCCCAGTCGGATTTTCAGAAGGACCGGGTTTATCTCCTGAAGCCTGCCCGGTGGAACGGAAAAGCGGAAATGCTGTCGAAAGATTACCCGCTAATCCGGATTCCTCAAAATAACAGCGAGTATACCGGTAAAGTTCTTCCCGCGCCTGATGATCTTTCAGGTTGTTTTGCTTTTGCGTATTGCAAGAAAGGACTCATTTTTACCGCCAAAGTTACAGACGATAAATTATGCGTATGGAATGGCTCCAACATGTGGCGGGGTGACAGTATTCAGTTGGCGGTTGATCAGAAATGTAGTATGGTCGATGAATATGGCCCCGGAGTCCTGGAACTGACTATGGGAATTGATAAAAACGGTAAAGGACAGGCTTTTTGTACTCAACTTGGAGAACTGTCGTCAAATCAAATTTTAATTGAAGTAAATGAGTTAAAAGATGGTTATGTGGTGGCCGCTTTGTTGAAGCGTGAGTTGTTGAATCAGATTAATTTTGATAAAAAAAAACCTTTCAGCTTTAATATTGTGTTGAATGAGAATGATGGCAACGAGCGTACTGCAGCGTTTCTCGCTCAAGGGATTCATAAAAATAAAAGTTCAAAATTCAATACCGTCGCGATGTTTCAGGATTCGCGGATAGCCGTAAAGATTTTTCCGAAAGATAAGTTTTTCTGGAAAGATGTATCAGGGCAACTGCTGGTCTGTAACCGAAAGCCTCAAGGGATTCGCTATATCGATTTAAAGCTGACCGACAGCAAGGGGAAAGTCCATACTCAGCAGTTGAAACTGCCGGAAGATAAGACGGGAAAAGTATTATTTTATCAACTCGATTTTACGTTGCCGTTGTCTTCTGTGGCTGCCGGAGACTTTACTGTTGAAGCTATGATTGACAGCGATAAACTGGATCAAATAACCGGTACGAAAAACGATGTACAAAAGCAGCTGAATGAGTTTATCGCGGATACCCGTAAATTTCTTGATAAATCGGATAAACAAGTAAAGCAGCATTATGGCAATCAGATCCCATCGCGTTATTTGACCGTCCCAATGTTCGAAATAGAACGCCAGCTGACGCTGCTGGAAAATGATATTAACCGCAAGGTTGATACTGCGGAACGTAATTTTTATTTGACTCGCGGACAACGTATGAAAGAAGATATAGAAGAAGCAGTCAGGGTCTTCCAAAAGTCCTTGAGTAAAATGACGGCTTCCGGTTTTTCCGATACCTGGTTGTATAAGACTTCGCCGGTAAAGTTTGATAACGGCTGGTTTAAAGCCGACTGTGTGAATGAACAGGGGACTGTTAAAAATTTACCAGTTTTATTTACCGGGTATGGGCACTTCGGCGATGTGGTTAAAAGTCTGCCTTATTTCAATAAAGTAGCATCTGATATTATCCAGATTGAAGTTGGTACACGTCATTTTGTCACTGAAACAGGCGTTAATCGTAAAATACTGAATTCATATCTATTTCCGGCAATGAAAAAAGCACTGGATAACAATGTGGTTATATCGCTTCTGTTGTCTCCGCATTATACGCCCCATTGGTTTCTTAAGAAACACCCTGGTTTGAAGCGGCAGAATGGATTTATGAAATATGAAGTTAATGCGCCGGAATCCAAAGAGCTTGACGAACGCTATTTCAGATCAATAGTCCGTGAACTTAAGAAATCAAAATATTCTTCTGCCATACAGAGTATCTGCATAACCAACGAACCGGTTTATCTGGGATTTCTGTTGAAATATGAGTTTACACGTAAGGTGTTTATTGAATTTCTTTCCAGCAAATATAAAACGATAGATAATTTCAACGGGTTGTCCGGCAACAGTTTCAAATCGTTCGATACGGCAGTAACTGCCGGGCTCGAAAATAAAGCGTTAAAATACGAATTCTATACGTTCCAGCGTAAATATTTCGGCGACTGGCATAAATGGCTTGCCGACATCGTTCGGGAGGAATGGCCCGGCATGCCGGTTTATTCTAAAATTATGGTATTCAGTTCAATCAGCAAGCGGGGAGTAAGACAGGGAGTCGATCTTGAACAGTTTGCCGAATTCAGTGATTTGAACGGCAATGATAATTTTATGCGGTCTAACGATTATTCGAATTCGTGGGTGCCGATGTCACTCAGCCATGATATGCAAATGTCTATGAAACGTACGTCGATCATGAATGCGGAAAACCATATCATCTCAGATGGAGAAAAAAACAGCATACCTTTTGATCATATCTATAATGCGGTTTTTCAGCAGTATATGCAAGGGGCCGGCGGAATCATTACCTGGGTATGGGCAGACAATAATTACCAGAGATTCAAAAAAGACGCCCCGCTGCGTAATAATATTTTCAGGCGGGCAAACAGCATTATTGCCCAGGCGTATGCCTGTCTTGACGCGAATCGTATTGCTGGGGATATCATAGAATTCTGCAAAGCGGAACCAAAAGTTGCGTTACTTTATTCCCCGGTATCGTATATCATGGATACCATAAATTACTGTGACGCAAACCAGAAAGTCTATACGACATTAAGCTCAAGTGGTTATAAACTTGGATATTTATCTGAAAAACAGTTGGAAGCAAATAAATTTGGTAAGGTGAAGGTACTGTTCATTCCGTCAGTCGCCTATACCAGAACTTCCGTATTAGCCGGACTGAAAAAGTTTGCCGAGGCTGGTGGTACGATTGTTGAATACGGCGATTGCTTTAAGTTTGATCAGTATGGACAAGCCCTGAAAAGTAATCTTAAATCCGTTAAATTAGGGAAAGAGGACTTGTACCGTCAGACTCAGAAACTACTAGCCAAGTATGTCCAGTTACCGGTTAAAATCTCATGTAATACGGTGAAGAACCTAAAGGGAATTCAGTACCGCTCTTCAACCGTAGGAGACTTTTGCTATATAAATCTGGTGAATTATACTGACAAAGTCTGCAAGCTGAAGCTTTCCGGAGCAAATACTTCCGTGGTGGAATTGATTTCAGGAAACAAGATTACTGGTGACTTTGAATTGAAACCTCTTAAGCCCGTATTCATAAAAATCAAACTTTAAATCGCAAAGCGGTTCGTACGACGGACGGCGTTGGTAATGCTTCATACTTCGCGCATTGCGCTACGGAAGCATTTTAAAATCGTGAAGCGATTTAACGCCATTACCTGCCACCACGGGCTCCGTGGACGTGTTGCGCGGCGGAACGCTGCTCGCCGAAGGCGAAATCTTACTTCAAGCTGGCTTCGATTTCCTGCGGCGTGAGTTCACGCCATTTGCCAAGGGGGAGGCGGCCCAGTTGCAGTTTTCCGATGCTTTCGCGACGCAGCGTTAATGTTCTGCATCCGGCAAAGTTTACCATGCGGCGGATTTCGCGCTTTTTCCCTTCGTTCAAGATAAAACGGTAATGGCAGGACCCCTCCGGAATGACCTGTTCAGCCACGAGGCGTTCTCCATCGTCGATAATGCCGTGATGCAGACGTTCCAGCATTTCGTCGCTGATCGGATGATTGGTTTTTACGATATAATTCTTCTTGATATTATATTTCGGATGCGTGAGCTGTGCCGAATAATCGCCATCGTTTGTCAAGATCAGTAAACCTTCACTGTCGCGGTCAAGGCGTCCTGCCGAAAACAAGCGTACGTCCGGCAGGTCGATCAGATCAAAAATCGTCTTTTCCGCATAAGGATCTTCAGCCGTACAGGTGTACCCCACCGGCTTATTCAGCATAATGTAATAACGCCGTCCCAAACTCACCGGTTTCCCGTCGACTTCAACCTTATCGCTCTCTTCAACTTTGATTCCTGTTCCGTCAATCACTTTGCCATTGACCGTAACCCGTCCGTCCGCAATTATATTTTCCGATTCGCGACGCGACGCCACTCCGGCCAGGCTCATCAGTCTTGCCAGTCTCATCGGAAATTCAATTTTATCGTTATTTGCCATCTTTTCCTCGTTTTGGGAGATTTCGGCTTTGCCGACCAACGGTTTGCCGTTGGATCACGCCCGCGGAGCCCGCGGTGGCGAATAATGTCGTTAATTTGGTCAAAACAAGTTTTACCTCAAATTAACGCCATGGGTGCCGTAATGTCGCTTTGCGATTTAAAATATATCATGCTGTATCCAGAATTTCCATGAGTATAGTTTTATTACAGATTTTTCCGTGTATATTTATTGCTGTAAAAATAAATCGCGAAGCGAGTAACAGTAGCTTGCGCTGTCCCAGCGCAAAAAGCAAGTTCAGCCGATTATAGTGTAGACATGTTATATGATACTTTTTTAAATCGCAAAGCGATTTATGACGGCTCTATGGCGTTAATTTGAATCTGAAAGGAACTTTCAGCCAAATTAACGACATTACTTGGCACCGGCACCTTGCCGGACGTGGTGCAGCGGCGGAACGCTGCCCGGCACAGCCGGAATCCCCCAACAAACGGAGTGGAAAGTGAACGAAACAGATGGTGGAAAATTATATATAGTAGCAACGCCGATCGGAAATCTGGAAGATATTACGTTGCGGACTTTGAATATATTAAAGAGCGTTGATTTGATTGCTGCGGAGGATACGCGAAGGACGCGTAAGCTGCTTACTCATTTTGAGATTTCCACGCGTACAATCAGTTACCACAGCTACAATGAACACCGTAAGACGGCGGAACTACTGGAGCAGGTAGCGAATGGCTTGAAGCTTGCCTTGGTGTCCGATGCCGGAATGCCGTGTATTGCCGATCCGGGCTATTTGCTGGTACGCGATGCGGTGGATTACGGTATTGAACCCGAGATCATACCGGGTGTGTCGGCGCTGACGTTTGCGGTGGCGGCTTCGGGACTGCCTTCCGACCGATTTACATTCTATGGTTTTCTACCGGTCAAGCCGGGAAAAAAGGCTAAAGTTTTGGAAGCGATAAAAGACAGCGAACATACCGGCGTGGTGTTCGAATCGCCATATCGCATCGAAAAGGCGCTTCAGGCAATTACTGATACTCTTGGTCCCGACACTCCAATCGCCCTGGTACGCGAGGCTACCAAGATTCACGAAGAAGTCTTACGCGGTCCTGCCGGAGAACTTCTGGAATCAACCAAGGGACGTAACTGGAAAGGCGAATTCGTTATCGTCATTTCTCCCCAGATGGCTTAGGATAAATTTACCACAGAGAACCTAGAACAACGGGGCCGCAACCAAAGGAATTAAGAATAATAATGCGGGAACAAAGTAGTGCCTGTTTTGATAAAACCGGCACACCGTGCATCAGCACGGCAGTTTATCCATGAAAATTTAAAACGATCATACTGTCGCTGGTGCGACGGGCGTTTTCATCGAAAATCGCCCCTACCAGGAAGGACTTCGCGCTGATTAAAATTGAAGCCGTTAGATTAACACCTTACTGAGTTAATAGTTAAGCGTTTATGAATGTTGCAGTGTGAAAATCTCTCTAAAAAAACAAAAAGTTTATAGATAGTAGTATGAAGATTTTTCTGTTTTTTGTGCAAGTGACAGTGAAATAATGCAGCATCAAAGCTTTAGACATTGAATTATACTTTATTTTGAATAAATTAAAAAGTGATAACATTTAGTTTCAATTATTAATTCAAAAGAAGAAGGTTTAAAATGAATTCAAAACTGGCAGTTCAGATGTATACCATCCGTGATTTTACTAAAACTCCTGAAGATTTGGCCAAGAGCCTGAAGAAGTGTGCCGACATCGGTTATCGCGCCGTACAGGTTTCAGCCGTTGGGGCTTTGAACGAAGGACTTGTAAGCGCCGCTGAACTGAAACGTATGCTTGATGACAATGGCCTGAAATGTATTGCAACCCATAGAGGTTGGAATGATTTTCAGAATAATATTGATAAAGAAATTCAGGTACACAAAGATCTCGGCTGTGATTTTGCGGCAGTAGGCAGTATCCCGGGAGACAAATATTCATTGGATCTGGCAGGATTCAGAAAATGGGCCGAAGAAGCCGTAAGCGTTACGAAGCAGCTTAAAGCGGAAGGAATCCAGTTTGGATATCATAATCACGCGCACGAATTTTTCAGACCCGAGATCAATGGTCCAAGACTCATCGATGTCTTGATTGACGAGGGCGGCGAAGATCTTATGATGGAACTTGACCTGTTCTGGATATGGCATGGCGGTGCTTCTCCTAATGAAATTATGAAACGCTGTAAAGGACGGATTCCGGTTATTCACCTGAAAGACAAAGCATTTTATACTGCCGAAGACAATCCAAACGGCATTGCTCCTATTGGAGAAGGCAATATGCCCTGGAAAGAAATCATTCCTGTCGCTGAAGAATGCGGCGTTGAATGGTACGGCATTGAACACGATGTATGCCCGCGTGATCCGTTTGACTGCCTTGCGGCCAGCTATAAATACCTGACTGAAATGTCTCTGTAATTTCAAGTTAGACATAAAATAATCATGGCGTTGATTTGACTGAAGCCAAATCAACGCCATTTTTACGCGGTTCATAAAGATATTTTTTGTTTGAATTCAATCATTTGGCTGCGTATATCTTGTACAACTTCCGCTATGCCGTAAGTCAGGTCATGCATGCTGTTCAGGTCCAGATTGCGAATTCGGAACGAACGATTCAGAATCAGTATCCGTCTGCGTTTCTCCATTGACAATGCATAAGAAGGTACCATGTTTTCGTTGAGGTAATCAAGTATACGGAGCAGGTTAGTGATTTGTCCCATCGGACCGATAATCCCCCCTGCCGCGATCCATGAATTTTCTTCCGACTCCGCAGTAATATACTGCATGGCGATCTTTACCGCGTCACTATCATATCCAACCGTGAAGTTGCATTTGAAGTAGCCGTTTTCAGCCGAAATAAAACTTTCATCCAGCATCAAATCACTGTGATCCATAAAATACTGCGCGATAAACCGGTGTGCACTCTGTCTCATAATACCCCCGTTCCCTTTTGTTTGGTTTGTATGTTTAAGCCAAACGTTATGGAAGAGCATGGAGATTTCGGCTTCGCCGACCAGCGCTTGTCCGCTGGACCGACCCCGGCAAGGTGCCGGTGCCAGATAATGTCGTTAATTTGGCTAAAAACAAGTTTTTAGACTCAAATCAACGCCATAAGAGCGCCATAAATCGCAGAGTGATTTAAAAAGTAGTGCCTGGTTTCGATGAAACCGGCATACCGCACATCAGTGCGGCAGAAAAAAACGTGAAATTTCACAGTTATAATACTGTCGCTGGTGCGACGGGCGTTTTCATCGAAAATCGCCCCTACTTTTTGAGCGTCTGCTGTCAAAGGATTTTCCGCGAAAGCGCAGGAGCGTTGAGCGGTATGGAAGATACAGAGTATCTTCTCAACGCTGTCGGTCGTACCGACAAAAAAGGAGCTCTTCCACACCCAACCGAGGCATCGCCAAACGCCCGTACGAGAATGCGGAAAGAGCTCCCGCAAAATATCAAATCAGGAAATCCCTTCCCGAAATGTGTTCTATATAATGCGAGAGCGACCCTCAACACCGTTCCTCGTACTTAAATTTGGCGAATTTTCGATTGGAAACGTTTGCTGAAGTCACTATCAATGACTTATATACGATTGTAATTTTTATTTATTTAAATTATAGATTCCTCCAAAGTTCTGAATCTAAAAACAATATATAGTTTGAGTTTTGAAAAAGCAAAGAGATGTTTAGTTCTAAGCATTCTTTAGGATTTCGATGCATTTATCCTTTAGGTCTTCTATTTCACGAGGAATATATAAATAAAAATATTCTACAGCATTGGAATGAGAGTTATCATTATCTGTTAACTCGTTATAAAATTCAAAATTACTATTTGATAATTTTATTAATAGTTGTCCTTCTTCAATTTCAACATATTTTGCTTTTACAGATAAAACTAAAAAATCATCTTCAGGAATTCCTAACTTTTCAGATAAATATTCTTGAGCTCTGTTTTTAATATGAGAGATTTTCTTTTTTGTCTTGCCATTAAAATATGTCTTAAATTCTGCATAAGTTTTCCATAAAGGAATTTTAGCTGGACTACGGGATATAATTTCGTCAATTTCTGGAATGTCATTGATAAATTGTTTCATTAAATAATAAATATCAGCATCACAAGGTAAATAAAAACGAAATGTCTTATGTTCTACATGCTTTTCAAAAGATCTTGAAGAGAAAATTTTGTCCAATAGATTTTGTTCTGATGAGTCAGAAAGTTTATTTTTTACTTCTTCTATGGCTTGTTTTAATAAGTGGTTATAGTATAGAACAGTGTGGTGAGTATAAATCCAACGGTACAGAAAATTTCTTCCATTAATTACATTTTGGATTACACTTAATGCTGATTTATTATATACCACTTGACATCTAGGAGAAGCAACTAATTCAATCGCTCCTAATAATCTATGAATATCAACAGTAACATTATTTACACCAGAGGCCCAGGTGTCACGTATTATATAATCTAATTTATCAACGTCAATCGTATCGCCGTTAATTAATTTTATCAGGCAATCTTCAAGTCGTTTGCCTTTATTATCTCCTGGCTTATTATGAGTACACCCTGTAATCATTCTGGCTGCGAGGACTGGATCATAATGAGGAAACAACTTATTTAAATCAGGAAAAAATTTAAGCAATACGTAGGCACTGAATTCTTCATGAGGAGCTCCTGAGAAAGAACCGTTATCATCCGAATTTTTTTTATAATCATTACAAAATTCTTCGCCAGCAACTTTAAGCAGTTGAGTTCGCGCTTGTTTATTATTATTGTAGTATCCTTCAAACAAGTGTGAAAAAGGAGCATGTCCACAATCATGCATTAATGCTGCAATTAAAAATGTATCTTTATATTTATCAAGCTCTCCAGTGTCCAAGACATCTGGAGACGTATTTTTCTTTAAAAAGTGAAATGCTAGGCAGGCTAGATGAAATACGCCTAAAGAATGAATAAAACGATCATGCCGTGCTGCAGGAAACAAAGGACGCATTGAAGTTTGCTCAATTCCTCTTAAGCGTTGAAAATATTTTGTGTCAATTAATTCTTCACAATATGTCGAAGGAATAGGAATGTATCCATGAACGGGATCTTTAAACTGCTTGAGTTTAACATTACAATCCCACATATTCGTTTCTCTTTTCACTGAGAATCATATCAATTCGTTTTTTTATATCTTCTGGAATAACAGCTTCAAACTCTTCTTTGACAAAATTTGAATCAAAATGTGCGGCACGTGAATAACATTTGTTTTCTCGTGATATTTCAAAAATATTGGGGTAATGTGATAAAGCTGAGGCCACTGTTTTAGAAGAAAAATCGACAACAACAGATGTAGATTCAAATTGCTCAATCATCTTACGTAAAGTTCTGAATTCAATTTTGGGTCGTTTTTCTAAAATAACTCCTAAAAAAGCATCAAATTCAATAATCTTGCACATATGAAGAAGCTCCCTATCTTTTGAAATAATCCTGCCGCTGACTGCTATTTAAATATAACACTAATATAAAAATAAAACAACCTTTAGTATACTCGAAAAGCCTTTTAACTGCAATTATCGGCTGCCATGGCGTTGATTTGAGACTAAAAACTTGTTTTTAGCCAAATCAACGCCATTAAAAACGCACCGGGTCGTACCCGGGCGTGATCCAACGGCGAAACGTTGGTCGGCGAAGCCGAAACTATTCCTTATTGCGCCAGTCGAGAGCGCCTACGGGACATTCCTCGATACACGCGCCGCATTGGGTGCATGAGTCGGGGAGTTGACTGCCGAAGAGGGGTTCAACCCTGGTGGCAAATCCGCGGTTTTTCTGACTGAGCAGACTTTTGTTGACCACTTCCGAACAAACTTTCACGCAGATACCGCATTTGATACATTTCATACGGTCGTGAATGATAGCCGGATGGCGGTTGTCGTAACCCTGGAGCAGACGTTCGCCTTTGAAGGCTTCGGGGTCCGCGCCGTATTCTTCGGAATGCTTCTTGAGTTTGCAGTCGTCTTTGGCGGTACAACTGCATTCGATACAGCGTTCGCCTTCCTTCTGGACCTCTTCCGGCGTGAAGGTGTAGGCCACTTCGTTGAAAGTGGTCTTGCGTTCTTCAATCGGGATTAAACGCTGTTCGACGCGTTCTTCATCTGAAATATTGTCGCGCAGGTAAACCAGATCTTCGGGAGCAAGACTGCGCCAGTGTCCGCGGGAGACATTGACAACCGGGTCAATTTTGTATTCTTCACCGGTCAGCATGCTGTTGATGCCGAGAGCGATAATGCGTCCACCGGCAACACCTTCTACAACAGTTGCGGCACCGGTCACGCAGTCGCCTGCGGCAAAAACCTTGCCTTCCATGTGGTAGGTGTGTTCTTTCACGTCGAGGTCGCCCCAGCGGTTTACGGCGAGACCGGCAGGTGCGCTGGTCTTTTGTCCGATTGCTGCGATCACGGTGTCGGCTTCGATATCGAATTCAGAGCCTTCAATCGGTATCGGACGACGTCTGCCGGAGGCATCGGGTTCGCCTAGTTCCATGCGCTGGCAGGTAAGAACGAGCTTACCGTTCGCGCCTTTCGCGAGTTTGATCGGAGCCACGAGGAATTCGAAGTTTACGCCTTCTTCCTTGGCTTCGTGAATTTCAAGTTTTTCAGCAGGCATTTCCTGTTCAGTACGGCGATAGAAGCAGGTCACGTCGCTACTGCCGAGTCGCACGGAGGTACGCAGGCAGTCCATAGCGGTGTTGCCGCCGCCGACTACAATGGTTTTGCCGGGATTGTCGCCGGACCAGTCGTTACGCGCCAGTTTTTCGAGGAATGCGATACCTTCGGTGGCGAGTTCGTCGCCTTCACAGCGCATGGAGCTCGGCTTCCAGCAACCGATGGATACGGCTACGGCGTCGAAGTCGTTCTTTAAGTCGTCCATTGACAGGTTGTCGCCAAGCTTACGTCCGCATTCAATCTCGATTCCCATCTTGACAAAGTGGGCAATTTCGCGGTCGAGGATGGCTTTGGGCAGACGGTATTCCGGGATACCGTAGCGGAGCATTCCGCCGGCTTTCGGCATCTGCTCAAAGATTTTTACCTGATATCCCATGCGGCGCAGGTAGTAGGCGGTGGAGAGTCCGGCTGGACCGGCTCCGACCACACCGACTTTAAAACCATTGTCAGCAGGGATGTCTTCCATGTATTCATCAAAATGCAGATCGGCGGCAAGACGTTTGAAATCATTGATCGCCACCGGTTTGCCGGAGATATTCTTACGGCAGTCCTTTTCGCAGAAACGCGGACATACGCGGCCGATTGACATCGGCAGCGGAATGCGTTCCTTGATAATCTTCAGTCCTTCGAGGTGCTCGCCCTTACGTCCGGCACGGACGTATTCTTCCACCTGGGCATGAGCCGGACACGCGATGGTACAGGGAGCCTCGCAGTCCCCGGCATGCTCGGAGAGCAGCAGGTTGAGAGCGGTACGGCGCATGTCGCGTACTTCCTCGGTTGATGACTCGACTTCCTGCCCCGGAGAAGGGCAGGCGGAGCATGAAGGCATGAACTTGCCGGTTTTACAGTCCTTGACCACGCAGACAAAGCATGAAGTGGTTTTGGACACTTTTTCGTTATAGCACAGCGTTGGGATGCTGATGCCGTTTTTCTCGGCCACCTGGAGGATGGTTTCACCGGGCTGGGCCGTGAATTCTTTTCCGTCTATTTTAAATTTAATTTCACTCACTGTAGTAGCCCTCGCCTTTCGGTGCCCGTGCGATAGTGTTTTTCGGGCACACCTCGATACAGGTGTTGCATCGTGTACATTTAGAGTTGTCTATCACAAAGTCGTCGCTGATCGCGCCTACCGGACAGTTCTTGATACAGAGCCGGCACTTGACGCAGTTGTCCTGATTGAGTTTTACGTCCACCAGATTGTTACAGGCCAGCGCGGTACATTTGTGATCGACCACATGATCGATAAATTCATTTCTGAAGTAACGGAGCGTAGCCAGCACCGGATTCGGCGCGGTCTGTCCAAGTCCGCAGAGCGAACCTTTCTTGATCTTCGGCCCGATATCTTCCAGGAACGCGATGTCTTCTTCGTTGCCTTCACCGGCCACGATACGTTCGAGGGTTTCGAACATACGCTTGGTGCCCACGCGACAGAAGGTACATTTTCCGCAGGACTCACGATGAGTGAAGTCCAGGAAGTACCGCGCGGTTTCCACCATACATCGGTTACTGCCGATCACGATCATACCGCCGGACCCCATGATGGCGCCGAGGGAATTCAGTGAGTCATAGTCAACCGGGGTGTCGAAGAGTTCTTTCGGAATACAGCCGCCGGACGGTCCGCCGGTTTGTACGGCTTTTACTTCTTCGGGTTTGGCTCCGCCGATATCGAACACGATCTCGCCGATCGTAGTACCCATTGGGACTTCGATCAGGCCCGGGTTCTGCAGGTCGCCCGCCAGCGCGAACAGCTTGGTGCCTTTGCTTTTTTCGGTCCCGACTTTGGCGAATTCCTCGCCGCCTTCGGCAATCAGGATCGGAATATTGGCAAAGGTTTCAACGTTGTTCAGGGAGGTCGGATAACCGTTCCAGCCGCTGTCGGTCGGGAACGGCGGACGGAACCTCGGAGTACCGCGACGTCCTTCGAGCGACGCGATCAGAGCGGTTTCTTCTCCACAGACAAACGCGCCCGCGCCTTCCTTAATAATGATATCCAGCGCTTTGCCGTTTATCACGTTAAGTTCGTGCTTTTTGATGTCTTCAATGGCGATTTTCAGATGCTTGATTGCCAGCGGATATTCGGCACGGCAATAGATGAACAGTACATCCGCGCCGGTGGCGTACGCTCCGATCAGCATGCCTTCGAGTACCTGATGAGGTACGCTTTCCATCATGGAACGGTCCATGAACGCGCCGGGGTCACCCTCATCGGCGTTACAAACCAGTATTTTCTTTTCCACGTCTTTCTTTGCCGCCAGAAACTGCCATTTGAGTCCGGTGGGGAAACCGCCGCCGCCGCGCCCGCGGAGTCCGCCTTTTTTCACTTCGTCGATGACTTCTTCCGGAGCCAGGCCCTGTGCCTTTTTAAGGGCGGCGTAACCGCCTTCGGCCATGTACTCGTCAAGAGAGGTCGGACAAATCTTTCCGGCAAGACGGGTGACTTTCAGCATTTCGTGCTTTTTACGTTCTTTCGGAATCTCGAGACGACCGGATTCGCCGAGAGCCAAAATGTTGTCCAGCGATTTCTGATCGGCTTTGACCTCACGGTAAATCACCGAACCCTCGGACGTTTCGACTTCAACCATTGGTTCGGCGTAGCAGTGTCCGATACAGCCGACGCCCACTACCGGAACATTTCCGGCATTGGCTTTGAAGAAGTCGAACACCTCACCGGAACCGGCCGCGAGTCCGCATGATGCGGTACCAACTTTTATTTTCAGTATGTCAGCCATTTTTTCTGTGTTCCTTGAGGATTTTTACGGTTCCTTTGCGGTCTAGTTTTCCATAGACGCGGCCATTGATGCTCATGACCGGCGCCAGGCTGCAACAGCCCAGACAGGCTACGGTTTGCAGCGAAAAAAGCCCGTCTTTATCGGTTTCGCCGTCGGCAATGCCGAGTTCGGTTGAGACCCAGTCAAGAATCATGCTGCTGCCTTTGATGTGACAGGCAGTACCGTCGCACACGCTGATCTGGTACTTCCCGGGCTTGGTGCGCTTGAACTGCGCGTAAAAAGAGACGACGCCTTCTACCTCGACGGGCGGGACTGAAAAATACTCCGCGACAGCCAGAATTGCTTCGTCGGAAAGATACCCCTCTTTTCCCTGGACCGTCTGCAGTCCCTTGATCAGGTAGGTCCTGGAACTGTCGATCTCTTTAAGATAGCTGAAGTCTTGTTTCATCCATCTTCTCCGTTATATTAAATGTTAATAGATCACACACTCTCACACGACATTTTTCGTTGATTCAGAGACATCCGGGTTGAATATGACACAAAAACCGTTAGCTTAATGGTTTCAGATAAATATTAATTCCGAAAGAAAAATCATGAAAAACATTCAAAAGATAGCCTTATTTATATTGTTTTCAATTTTTTCGTTATCATTATTTGCTGATTTAAAGCAAAATACAGCCGAAGAGTTTAATAATATAAAATCCTCGGTCAGAATTGTTAGCGCAACCGTTGCCGATGAATTTGTGAACATGGCGGCTCAACAACTTTCAGAGGTTCATAAAGACATCAAACTGAAGATGACGAAAGCCACTACTGCTGACGCGTTGAGACTGTTGGAACAGGGGAAAGCCGATATCGTGGTGACCATTGCTCCGGCAAAACAGGCTCCGGCATTATGTGTTCTAAAGCCGTTTGTGGCGGCAGTGAATAAGATGAGTCCGCTCAGAGATATTTCCCTGACCCGACTGAGAAGGATTTATTCCGGACAATATACCAAGTGGACCCAGCTTGGCGGTAAGCCATCATCAATACGCCTGGTAAACTACAAGGGCGATTCAGAGGAAGCGGTGATGTTGAGAAGCATTATGGGAAAATCCCAGGATAAGCTGACATTTACGGCGCAAGCCGATTTCGGACGCGGTATATGCGCTATGATTGCGGTATTTCCGGATGCCATTGGATGCTTTCCACTGGAGTATGTGACCAGACAAGTTCAGGTCATTAAAATTGGTGGAGTATATCCCGGTCCCAAAGCCATCGTTTCCGGACGTTACAAACTGGTAGCGGAAATCAAGCTTCTGACCGGAAAAAATCCTTCGAAAGATACCAAAAAGTTCATTGAATTTTTAAAAAGCAAACAAGCTCAAAAGATTTATCATTACCTGAGCTTGTATTTGAAAAAATAGGCGGATCGTATCTGCAGGCGAAAAATGCTTCATACTTCGCGCTTTGCGCTACGGAAGGCGGATAGCATCCGCGGGCAAATAATGCTTCAAACTTCGCGCTTTGCGCTACGGAAGCATAAAGAAAATTAAATCGCGAAGCGATTTTGCGGCCCTCATGGCGTTAATTTGTCCGTACGACGGACGGCGTTGAGAAGATACTCTGTATCTTCCATAATGCTTCAAACTTCGCAAACAAGTTTGCTACGGAAGCATAAAAATTAAATCGCGAAGCGATTTTGCGGCCCTCATGGCGTTAATTTGAGTCTGAAAGGAACTTTCAGCCAAATTAACGACATTACCTGGCACCGGCACCTTGCCGGTCGCCTGCCCGGCGATAGAGGGCTAGCCGCGCGGCAATGAGCGCTCGGCAAAGCCGAAACAAAAAAAGGAAAAGAAAGATGAAACCGTTTTTTATAACCGGAACCGGAACTGACATCGGCAAGACCTTTGTTACAGCCGGAATCGTACAGAAATTTATCGAAGCTGAATATAAGACCGCGCTGGTAAAGCCGGTCCAGACCGGAACTGATGACTATCCTACCGATGTCGATACCGTAAAATCAATGGTAAACGGACTTTTTCCACTGACTCCCGAGCAGTCTGTACCGTTTCATTTCAAGGTCGCGGCGTCACCGCACTTGTCGGCGGAAGTCGAAAACCGTTATCTGCCGATGTCCGATGTGGTAGCGAAATGCCGCGAACTGGAAAAGATTGAAGGACTGGACGTGATGTTTTTCGAAGGCGCGGGCGGACTGATCGTGCCGCTGAATAACGAACACCATATGCTCGATTTAATTGTTGCGCTTGGATATCCGGCGGTCGTGGTAACGGACGCACTGCTTGGCGCGATCAACCATTGTATCCTGAGTGTTATGGCAATGCGGGCGGCGGGAGCGAAAATCGCCGGAATTGTCATTAACAACATGCCGAACGAATCCGATCTCATCGCCGAGGACAACGTAAAAGTCATAAAACGCCTCAGCGGACTCCCGATTTTGGCGGTAGTGAACCGTTGTGAAGGCAAAGTCACCGGCGACGTACTCGGCAAGGCATTCGCCGAACTCGATATCGACACAATGATGAAAGCTTAGGTCTGCGAATGAATTTTGGTAGGGCGTGCTCTCCGCACGCCGTGGTTATTATTGTTGTCCGATAAGTCTGACTAGTCGGACAAAAGATAGCGTCGCTGGGGAAATTCTATGTTGAATGCATGTCGCTGGTGCGACGGGCGTTTTCATCGAAAATCGCCCCTACCAGAGAAGCCGCCGCAAAGTAGTGCCAGTTTTGATAAAACCGGCACACCGCGCACCGGCGCGGCTAAAAAGATATAAAATTTTTGACGCGAAGCGCAGTAGCTTGCGGTCTCCGAACGCAAATAGCAGTTTTGCTGATATCGTATAGATTGATGGATAACTGTTAAAGTCACGATTAACCGCAAAATCCGTGTCTACGGCGTTTGCGGCATACGTGCTTTATATGTTCGGAGATCACATGCATTAACGAATCGCAAAAGAGGAAAATCGATGTTTTCAAAATTTGTTTTTATATGTTTTTTTGTTCTGATGGGCTATAGCAATGGAAGTGATCTTCAGATACAGTTTACAAAACAAAAGCAATTTGATGTTAAGGTGAAAGCTGTTTGTCTGGCTTCATTTTTCTCATTTGCCCAGAATTCAAATCAAACCGTCTTATGTACACCTATTGAAAATGATCCCCCATGGAAATTATCTGTAATTGATAAAATCTCGTCACCGCAGGAAAGACAGTTAGTTGTTTCTCCTGATCCTGATAAACTGCTTATGACATCAGATAATTTTATATATGTAATTGATAGAAAAAGTCTTAAGATTATAGATAAGATATCTCCGGATATACCGGAAAAATCTAACTGGAGTATTAGTTCCTTTCTGGAAGTAGCTAATGATGCAGTCTATTTCAGTATAGATATATCGGCTGGAAATAACAAAAATAGTGTATATAAGGGAAAGTTTCCTTTGTTAAAAAATAATTTTTCATTAGAAAGATTATTCAATGTTTATCCGTGGACTGATCATGTTTTATGTAAATGGAGAAAATCTTCACAATCTTATGAATATAGTTTCTTTTCCGGAGGAAAGTTATATACGGTACCAACTCAAAATTTTTCTATTGACTTGAATAAACAGATGACATATCAGGAGTTTAAGCAGCTCCGAAAATTAAAAAATAAAATAAATAGATCAGATATAAGAATGATTGATTTTGATGAGAAGTATGGTTGGCTCATATCTCGTAACGGCTTGGATGAACAAACCGGTATGAGATTCGATACTGTATATCATATAAAACCTTCTTCGAGCGGATACAGTGTTGTTTCAAACGGTTACAATGCTTTTTGGGGACCAGCAGGAGAAATATATTTTTTCAAAGAGACGCAACTTATTGTACTGGATAAAAGGGGCAAAGAAATCCCAGTATATAATTTCGCTAAATCGTCAAATAATAATGTAAAACCCAACCTCAGTTCAGATAGGCGATTTCTGGCGATTCTTTCTTCTGAGGCAGAATTAATGATTTTTGATTTAAAGAACAAACAATATATTACAGAGTCATTACCTAAGAAAATTGTTCGAATAGGTAATACAAATGGTTTATTTCATTTCACGAATGTTTGCGGCGTTTTTTATTGATTTTTTCTATTATAAAAATTAAGAGTTAGAAATGTGTATCGCTGGATTCGAATCAAACTGAGAATAAAATAAGCTTATTGTATTACTGGAATTTGCATATTTTTGTGAATCATGCTAATTATTATGATAATTAGCAAGGGGGTATTTATTATGGATTTAGCTAAAACAAATAAAACAAATTTTATAATTACTGCGACTTGCTTGTTTTTGATTGTTTTCATACTCGTTTTTCCGCTGTTATTTCAAACCTCGAAAATGTATCCTCTGGATTCAATAGAAATGCGTTATTGTCCCACTACCAATCAACGCTATGAACCTATTCCTATTGATGTAATAAAATATCCCAAAGTTTATACCGGAAAATTAGATATCTATATGCTTCCTCATGTTTACGTTCCATTAATTCTAGTTGCAGTTTACCTCGCATATGTTTTGGTTCAAAGCCGTAGAGCCATCAAGGAAAATGATAAAAAAATGAAGCAGGAACCAACAAAGTAACCATAGTTCTGATTTATGAGAGCTTGTCAGGGAACTATGAGTCCAGACGATTTATCCAGTACAGTGGTTTTCTTGCTCCATGGGCAACAGCAAGAACATAAACGATATTGGGATCAACCCGATAAAAGACCTTGTGACCAAAACGTTTCGTGTAGATTGACCGTATATCAGGAAATTCAGGAGCGACAACAGGCCAAGCTTCCGGAAATTGTTTTATTTGTTCGAAGGCTGTTTTTTTGAGTTGCGATAAATTCCGCACCTAATCCTTCCGAAAGAGAATTATAATATTCAGCAGAATCGTCAAGTTCCTTGTATGCCAACTTATGAAACTCAATGTTCATTGTTTTTTTGCATACTTCGCTTCGAGCTCAGCAAATACCTGTTCAGCAGGAATGGTTTTAGACTTACCTGATTTTATATCATCATATCGTCTTTGAGCTTCCTGTGCCCAAATATGATCGAGTTTTGCTTGTTCAACAGCTAAATCATCCTGCAACTTATCCAACAAGTGCAATTTCGTCTGCGGATCAAGTAAATCCAATTCATGTTCAAGTTCGCTGACTGTTAGTGACATTATATAACTCCATTTTGCTGTAGTTATTATAGCGTTTATTTCAAAATAATTCAAATATAAGGAAATAAAAATGAAAGACTCGTGTAAAATGTAGTTTATCGGGTAGGGACGGTTCTCCGTAACCGTCAGCAGTTTTGTGCCTGCGCACAAAATTCCGGGGAACGGCGCGCTGCGGAGAGCACGCCCTACCAAAATCTGCTCATATCGCATGACTCGTTGAAAAAGCTTGAGGGAGAGCTTATAGTAATAAATATAATTGAATGCTTGGCATTCAGGTTTTAATAGTAGCTTGCGCTGTCTCAGCGCAAATAGCAATTTCAGCCGATTAGAGCGTAGACATTGATTTTTAGAGAATACGTGTCTACGTCGTTTACGAGTGGTCGTGCTTTATGCGCTCGGAGATCGCATGCTACTTTAGAAAAACGTATTAAGTCGTTTGTGGAAGAAAGAAATCCGTGTCTACGGCGTTTGCGAGTGGTCGTGCTTTATGCGCTGGGGACAGCGCATGCTACTTGGGAAAAACTAAAATTCGGAGGAATTTTATTCAGATAACTTAAGAAATTTACAATCATAGTTTTCACGTGGTGTTCACGTGAATTTTATAGTTCGTGTAAACCAAAACCGCCAAATCTTTGCATATAACACGAACAGGAAAACAGTGCCCCTGTGTATACTCGGGCGGTGTTTGCTTGTTGTTATATGCGGGTCTTGGCGGACCTTGGTTTACGGCAAGTACAACGCCGCCCTTCTTTTTTTTCGAGGGCGGCAACTCACAAAGGGGGTTGTCATGGCAATCAGGGAAATCGTGGTACGTGACGGAGAAGTAGTCGTAAAAATGGATGGGATTTTAACCACAGAGGATTTAGATTTAGCGCAGGGGTATATTTACTTAAATCAGGAATCAATTAAGAAATTAAAACGTCAGGTATTTGACTTTACGGAGGTTGAGGGATGTCAACTGAATTCTGCTCAAATCTTTTATCTCGCGGTTCTCGATAATTCAGCAGTACTAACCAATCCCGAAATCGAATTCATCAAAATCGCTCCCAAACTCAGCATTTACGAAATGTGCTGCGAATGGCATCAGAATATAATCGTCAGAGCCAAAACAAAGATATTGCGTGGGTAGGGCGTGCTCATCGCAGAGTGCACGCTGTACCAGCTGCTTACAAATAATTCAAAAAAGTGTGATTTTTACTTTGAGCTGTTAAGCTGCTCGAAAATATTATTGCCTAATATTTTGTTTTGTTTATAATATTTATTTGTAATTTGTGTTTTTGTGTTTTATAATATATAAACATTTAAAATGGGGGGTCTTACAATGCTTATTCGTTGTCCTGAATGTGAAACAGAGCTTGTTGTTGATGAAAAGTATTGCGGTGAAATTTGTCAGTGTCCAAATTGTTCCGGAGAAATTGCTGTTCCTTTTGAGAATGAAATGTCTTCTCCCAAGAAAAACAATTCTCTAAGCTTTACGGGAACTCAATCGAAAAAGAAAAATGATACTCCATATAAATCGCCCATGTTAGCTGTAATATTCAGAATCACCGGTTTGCTATCATTTATTCTTGCAGTGTTAGTTATTCTTGGTTATTTTGTTGGATCAAATAGTTATACTCCTTTCGAACTGTTTATAGCGGTATTGGTATTTATTGTTAACGGTTTGGTTCATCTGGGTATTTCCGGAATACTGGAAAATATTGCTAAAACAGCATTCTATACCGAAAAAACATTTAACCACATTGAAATGCTGGTTGACGCCCAAAACTGATTATATATAGAATTTTGTGAAATTTGGTCTGCAGTGTTTTTCTGTAGAACATTGGAGCTGCCGTGCGACGGGCGTTTTCATCGAAAATCGCCCCTGCCAGAGAAGCCGGGGCAAAGCAGTGCCAGTTTTGATAAAACCGGCACTCCGCGCACCGGCGCGGCTAAAAAGATATAAAATTTTTGACGCGAAGCGCAGTAGCTTGCGGTCTCCGAACGCAAATAGCAGTTTTGCTGATATCGTGCGGATTTGTGGATAACCTTTAAAGTCACGAATAACCTGGGATAGACATGCTTTATGCGCTTGGGATAGTATTGTCCGTAACATTTTTTTATTACACATTGCTTCGCTCGCTTCATAAAAAACATGTTCTGCTTTACCACGAAATGGCTGCAAGATTTCTTGTTTTTCTGCTTCCGCAAGGAGCAATGCGACTGGAGTTTGAAGCAGTACCCTGGGGCAGGTCTGGTGACCTGTGCGCTCATCGTCGCGCGGCTACTCCTCTATCGCCGGAGGGCGACCGGATGCGACCCGGTGCGAAGTAGTTGCTTCGCAACCTTTTTTCTTCATTTTGGTATAACTGTATAATGCGATGGCGGCGATCATCAGTACTGCGGCGGCAAAACGTCGCCAGAATACAGCTTGGTTAGTCTTGGCTTCGATATGGCTGAAACCCGCTATCGCAAGCACCACGCCCAGTGCAATAGACATCAGTCCGCGGCTGGCCTGGACGATATTTCCGAACACTACTCCAAGTGCGGCAAAGCTTCCGAACAGTACCAGCATGGCGCTGAACCAGCAAATCGCAAATGGTATAGCGGCGACAAAGGCTTTTTTCGTTTTTTTGATGAAGATCAGTACGGGCAGAGAGCAGATTCCAAGCAGGGAATAGCATAATGCTGTACTGGTCATAGCGCTACGCAGTGACCAGTCGCCGGAAATAAAATGTACTGCCTTCCTGCCGAAGATATCTGAAAGAGAATACCCGATGCAGGTCAGCAATAGCCAGATTACAGCTTTCCAGCTCATTTTTACGCCGCTGAAATTCATCATTACCGCCGCAACCATGCAGAGAATTACCGCTACCCATTGCAGTCCGGTGATGGCGGTTCCGAATATGGCAAAATTGATTAGTGCCAAAACTACCAGTTTGACTCCAAGCAGCGAGGATGCCCGAGAAGCCTCCAGTTCTTTGAGCGTCATGAAAAAACTGCCTTGTCCGAGCAGATAGAATACTGCGCAGAGTATGACCGGCACTACGTAGTCGTGATGGCTGAATAATCCGGCTGGAGCCGTTGCGGGCAGCAGCAGTAGGGCGAAAATTCCCATGATTACCTGTGAGTAGATCATCAGGTGAACAGGACTTGAATGTTTTACTACAAAATGGCGTGAAAAAATATATGAACTGGACTGAAGGAACGCCGCGATCAGTCCGTAACAAATTCCGGTTAACATTTTTCTATCTTAACTTCGGGTCTTGAATCCGAGTTTTTCTGCAATTTCTTTGATTTCGCCGGGATTAACGATTTCATACGCCTGAAATTCGCGTCTTACCCGGTAATCGCCGCGTTGTTTCTCAAAGGTCTGCGGTGACTGGCGGAGTAGGCCGGTGTCGAAGCTGATATCATAGCTCTTGTTTACGGCAAAGCAAAGTTTTTCTTCAATTGTTTTTAAATTTTCCGGTATGATTATTTCCGGTGTGCTTGGTTGTGGTATGTTTTGAACGGTCCAGTCATCAAATCCAAGGTCAAAGAACCGGCTGACCGCCTGAATGCTCATGGCGGTGCCGTTGGCTTTGCCGTCTGCTGAATATCCGGCAATATGCGGAGTCGCGTATTCAAGCATGGCCAATAGCTCCAGATCAATATCCGGTTCGTTCTCCCATACATCCAGAACCGCTCCGCGAATAACGCGATGTCCTAATTCTCTTTTTAATATTTCGCAATCGACAACAGGACCACGCGAACTGTTGATGAGAATGGCGGTTGGTTTCATCTGGTTGATGAAATTTTCTTCCACCAAATGGAACGTTTTGTCTTGCCCCTCTTTGTTCAGTGGAACATGGAGGGTAATAATATCCGACCGGCGAATGATTTCATCCAGTTCTTTAAAATCATTAAGCTGCTCATTTCGCTTGCGTGGTGGATCATTTTTCAGTACGGTCATGCCTAGAGCTTCACCGACTTGAGCGACTTTGCTACCAACGTTACCAATACCCACTACTCCGAGGGTCAGATCCGACAGTGACATCCGGTATTTCAGCGCCAGGTTAAGTATTGCCGAGGTAATGTACTGCTTGACCGAACCTGAATTGCAGCCTGGTGCGTTGGTCCATGAGATTCCGTGCTTTTGACAATAGTCGTCGTCGATATGGTCAAAGCCGATGGTGGCAGTGGCGATGAACTGTACCCTTGTTGTGTGAAGAAGAAGTCTGTTGCATTCAGTACGGGTGCGGGTAATAATTGCATCGGCGTCTTTGACATCAACGCGTGAAATTTTCGCACCCGGAAGATAAGCCACATCCGCGACCGGTTCAAGCGCTCCTTTGATATAAGGAATCTTATCGTCAATTATTATCTTGCGTCTCATCAGCGTCCTGCGATAATGTTAAGGGCTTCTTTTCCTGTCATGCCTTTGGTTATTCCGGCTTCAACAGCTTTTTTACTTACCTTGAATACTTCCGCATCGTACATGTTTTCAAACGAATTCACTCCGGTAACGAGGGCGACGCATTCTCCAAGTTTGTCGGCGACTTCAATGTTAAAGTAACCACAGCCAAGGAATCCTCTGTCGCTGCGGATCATCAGCAGGGAGGCCTTTTCGGTTGGGATCTTGATCCCCTGAAATTCATTGCCGTCGATAGATAGCTGTTCCGTCATATAACTATTTCCTTAAATATTTTAATGATATAACTATATAACTATACAGATTATAAGTCGAATTTTCTACCACAGTTGTCGCAGAACTTTGCATCCGGTTGGTTTTTGTCGCCGCAGGCAGGGCATATTTTTTCGGATTTCAACGAAACCCCACACTGACAGCAGAACTTTGCGTCGGTTGCATTCGTTGCTCCGCATTTGGGGCATTTATGTTCGGAGGGGGCCTTGTCGGATAGACCTTCTTTGATCGATGAAGCGACTTCCCGGATGCCTTCCGAAGCGTTTTTTGCCACATAATTGAAGGAATCCGTGGCTACCGGAGTCAGTTCCTGTGACGCGTACCTTGCGACCGATCCCATGTATCCGAATTTTAACATAGAGCCTCCAATTGCGCATAAAGGCAAGCCTATAAACGCACACCAGAAATACCTCGGACCGGAAGGCTGGCTGAAGCTTGGAACTCCGCCTTGAAAAGAAATATTGGGTTTATGACGGAATGACGGCCCCGAACCCATTGCCGAGAAAAAGCTGAATAGACCAATCAAGGTGAAAATAATACCGATTCCCAGAATAATTCCCCCCAGCATTCTGAGAGTATTGCGTTTCTCTTCGTGATTGTTATCAATATTATGGCGCATAATTTCCCTCCTTATTTCGTTAAGAAAAAAGACTCGTGCAAAATGCATTTTCCCGGGTAGGGACGGTTCTCCGCAACCGTCAGTTATTTTGTGCCTGTGCACAAAATCCCGGGAGACGGCGCGCTACGGAGAGCACGCCCTACCCAAGTTCGCTCATTTCGCAAGACTCTTCGTTAAGAAAAATGTAATACCATTAGCGAGAGAATGCAAAGTGTAAAATGATGATGGAATTCCACAAAGGGAGAGACAAAAAGAAACCGGATGACTTTTTGGGCCATCCGGTTTCAAGATATATTATCACGACACCAAAACTGTCGTGGATTGACAAATTTTAACTTCCGTTGTCCGGAAGGCACATAAAATATCCCATTGATGGATATAGTCAAATCAAAAACTTAATTTTTTTTAAATTTCTTTGAAAATATTGACATTTCATATCATCTGATGTTGTTTTTGAGCAGGAAATGCTATTTTTGTAAAATCGAAAAACTGCAACGGGGCAGGGGAAATCGTTACTCTATGCTTATACGCTTTTTTGTAATTCGGCCAATTCGTCGGCAAAACGGGTAAGGATTTTTTGCGCTTGCTGCGGTGACGAGGCTTCCGCATAAAGCCGGACCACCGGTTCGGTATTGGACGGACGGATAAGGATCCAGGCCCCATCCGGGAAATTGATTCTGATACCATCAAGAGTTATCGGATTATACTGCTGATATCGTCGTTTCAGCTCACGGACCGCGTGGCGGGCCGTGTTTAAATCGCAGGGAACCTTTTTAGACATGGAATGATATATGGGCATGGAGTCAGCGATCTCATCAATGGTCTCACCGCTGAGCGCGAGCATTTCCAGCATCAATGCCATGGCGGTAAAACTGTCACGGCACGGATAAACCGCGGGATAGATCACGCCGCCGCTGCTGCCTTCTCCTCCAATGACCGCGCTGCATTGTTTCATTTTTTCCGCTACGTTTATTTCTCCGACTTTGGAATAATATGTTTCACAGTTATAAGAGGCGGCAATATCTTCCACGGCACGGGTGGTCTGGATATTTACCGCGACATTTCCGCTGGTTCCGGAAAGCAGATGGTCGACCGCTACTGCCAGGACATACTGTTCGGAAAGCGGAACGCCATCGGTTCTGACTACTCCGATTCGGTCCGCGTCGGGGTCCTGGGCGAAGCCGATGTGGCACTTGTGCCTGACGACCGCTTCCGACAGCTCTTTCAAATTTTCGGGAGTCGGTTCCGGTCCGCGTCGAAACAATCCGTCGGGTTTATCATTTACCGTAAACACTTCGCAGCCGAGAGATTCCAGAAACGTTTTTGAATAAAGTGCGCCCGCACCGTTGCAGCAATCTACCGCTACGCGGAATTTTGCCTGGCGTATCGCTTCGATATCGAACACGGAAAATATCCGCTTTTTATGAATTTCAAAAGGATTGTCAATGCGGCGGATATTGCGATAGTCATGTTCCGGTACAAAATTATTGTCTGGCTGATTATAGATATCCTGCAGCTCTGCCGCCTCGTTATAATTTAGAAATGTTCCGGAAGAACCGATAAATTTTAATGCGTTCCATTCAACCGGATTATGACTGGCGGTAATCACAATTCCACCGTTTGCCTGATACTTGTCCACCAGCATTTGAACCGTTGGAGTTGGTACAATTCCGGCCAGCACCGGTTGACATCCAACAGCCAGCAAGGCGGCGATTACAGCATGTTCGACCATTTCTCCGGTCGGCCTGGTATCGCGTCCTACAATCACCTTGCCGCCGCCGACATATTGTCCGAATGCCATGGTGAATCCCGAAATCAAAGCCGGAGTCAGCGACTCGCCGACAATTCCGCGAACCCCGCTGACACTTACTTTCAGGTCACGGGTGACATTATGACGTTTCGCACTCATGATGACACCATCCTTTCCAGTACACCGCGGACCTGAACTGCGCGATCCTCAGCTTCCTCTCTGGTCTTCCATTCCACGATCATCCTGATAATCGGTTCGGTAGCGGAACTGCGCAGGTGAACCCAGCCGTCGTTCCAATCGAAGCGGAGTCCGTCATCTTCCGATACGCTGGCTTGTGGATATAAGTTTCTGAGTTCTCTGATTCTGGAGTAAGCATTGGCTGCCATGCATGAAATTTTTCTTTTACTGATCCAGTAACGGGGAAGCTTATCGACAAGTTCGGATGCTGTACAGCGGTTCACCGCCATGGCTTCAAGAATCAGGGCCATGCCGATAAAACTGTCATAACCGTTAACGGCGCCGCGAAGGACCACACTGCCGCTGCCGTCTCCGCCAAGAATTGCGTCCTGCTCGAACATGGTTTCAAGGATAAATGCCTGTCCGACTTTGGTTTTTACTACTTCCGAACCGCGGCTGCGTACGATATCGTCCAGTGTTCGGGTAGAACAGGTATTGGTGACCACAACCTGTCCGGGGCCTGCTTTGTCCAGTACATGGTCGGCCACCAGAGGAAAAGAGAGTTCTTCAGAGAGCGTTTCACCAGTATCGGTGACAACGGCAATTCTGCTCATATCGCTGTTGAAGACAAAACCGATATCGGCCTTCAGCGGAGCGATAATTGATTTTACCTGAAAGCTACTGCGGGGGCGTGGTTCCGGGTCGTGCGGGAGGATGCCGGAAAGCTCATTGTTGATTCCGATCATCTTGATCCCGAAGCGTTCTGCAAAGCGTTCTGCGAGTATACTGCCGGAGCCGTTGCAGAAATCGGAAACAACGGTGTAACCGGCTGATGCGATCACCTCAGGATCGACAATGGTACAAATCCGGTCAAGGTATCGATCGACCATTTGCGGCGGTACCTTGCGGATACTGCCCAGATGTTTCCACGAAGCCCGGGAAAACATTCCGGCATGATAAATATCAAGAAGTTCCTGAACCTGAACACTGTTTAGATAAGTTCCGTCAGCTGCCAGAGGGACCAGAGCGTTCCAGTTGGCGGGATGGTGTCCGGCTCCGATCATGATACCGCCGTCGGCGTTGAGTTCCGGGACCAGGAACTGTAGAATGGGAGCGGGGCATATTCCTGCGTCAAAAACTTTACAGCCGCAGCTGAGAAGGGCGGAAACAACCGCGTTGAACAGCATAAAAGAGGAGATACGGGTATCGCGCCCAACAACGACAACTCCGCCATCGGTAAATGTACCGAAAGCGGAGGTAAAATCTATGGCGTATCCGGGAGTCAGCCCGGAGCCGATTTCGCCGCGAAGTCCGGCGGTTCCCATACGGAGGAAACGCATCGTTTATTCAGTCTCTTCTTTTCCCGAAAGTTTCTTAATTCTTTCTTCGGTGCAAACTACTTCGGTAATGCGCAATCCGAAATTTTCGTTAACAACAACAACGTCGCCTTTTCCGACCAGTACTCCGTTAACCAGCAAATCAACCGGTTCACCGGCAACTCTTTCAAGTTCAACTACTGAGCCTTTACTGAGACCAAGCAGATCTTTGATCTTGATAACGGATTTTCCCAGTTCGGCACTGACGTTGACCGGAACATCAAAAATCATTTCGAGATTTTTATGAACGTCTTCATCGGTACCGACAACTTCGTTGTTATTAAAACTTCCGAATTCCGCATCGGCGATATTGGGGTCTTTATTTTTTTCAGCCATTCGATATCCTCTTACACTGATTACGTTTTACTATAATTTCAGGCATTATGCCAGTCAAGGTCAATTTTAGGTGCATTATCGTTTTTCTTGTGCCGGTCAAATATTTTTATATTCAGGTTCTGTTTGATCCTGCCGGGTTTTCCGAGAAACATATTCATGCCGGCGACTTTTAGCGGCAGAACATCAACGATAGAAGAATTGAGGACAAGAACATCCCCAGCCTTGAGCCGCATCAAATCACTTCCTCGAATTGTCGCGTCACCCAGCGTTACCGAGACCGGCAGCTCTACCTGCATTAACGATGTCAGCAGGTTCTGCTTGGTTTCACGGTCAGCCTTCTTTCCATAATAGGAGTCCAACTGATTGGCGGCATTTGCCAGGTATTCATTCACTGCCTGAATTGATGGCAGCGGATAACAGATATTGATAATTCCGTTAACGAAACCGATTTTAACGTCAAATGTCAGAACTACCACCGGAGCGTCAGCCGGAGCAGCCTGGATGTATTCCGGATCGGATTCCGAACTGACCTGGGCCAGGGTAACGTCTTTCATTACGGTACGCCATGATGCCTGTAATTTGTCGATGATACGTTCAATAAACGGAGTGATGATCGCGATTTCGATGTCAGTCGGGACGCGTAATTCGCTTTCGATATCTCCCTTACCGCCGAGAAGCATATCCAGAATACCGAAAATCAAAGAGAGATTAACATCGAAAACCGAAACACCGGGAAGCGGGTCAGCGGTAAAGACTACACTGTGAGTTACGCCTGGTAGAGATTTAATAAATTCTCCGTACTGCTGCTGTTCCGTAGATACCAGGGAGAATTCTACTCCGGTACGCATAAACAGCGACAGGCTGGATATCATTTCACGAGCGAATCCTTCGTGAATATCCTGAAAGCTGCGCAGCTGATCTTTGGTAATAAGGTTCGGTCTGTGAAAATCGTAATCAGCGATATTTGATTCATCCTCTTCCTGAGGCTTATTATCCAGATCGATATTACCATCTTCCATTGCTCCCAGCAGGGAGTTGATTTCATCCTGATTAAGTACGTTTGCCATAATTGCTTCCCGTCAACAGAGGTTATTGTACCAGAAAACTGGGGAAGTAGACATCGGTAACGACACCTTTGACCTTGCGGTCACTGAGCATCCCGTTCAGTTTGGTCTGGATTTCTTTACGTAACGATGAGCGTGAACTTTTTGACAACAGATTGTCAAGATCACGTTCGACAAGTATGTCGAGAACTTCCGCTCTGATTTTTTTCAGCATTCCTTTACTGTTTTCCGGCGTTTTGTCCTCAAAATATGGGGCCAGGCTGCTATCACTGATTTCAAGGGTGACTTCCACTTGGGCAAACCGGGTTCCCTGGGTTCCGGCCACGTTGAATTTAAAAGGTTCCAGAACTACTTCGGAGTATTTTTTATTTTGTATTTCCGCGTTTGTGGTGTCTGCCGGCATAAATGCTTTCAACGCGAGTATTGTTACGATAGGAGTAAAAACCAGAACCAGGATTGCTAAAACAATCAACATGACAATTACAGGTTTTGACTTATCTCCGGATTCAATAGTTTTTTCACGATTATCAGCCATAATTATTTTCTCCTGCTGTTTTTCTCAAAAATATAAAAAAATGTTTCCTGATCGGACATTTTATTTTGCTTATCCTTACTATAATACCTTCGACTGGAATTTCCCAGTGCTTCAAGACGAGAGTAAGGTATATTCGCGGTTTCGTGAATATATCTCATGATATTTGCCGCACGTTGAAGCGCCAGATAATCATCCTTTTCCTCGTCCTTGTATTCATTAGAGTAACATTTCACCGATAACTTGTAATCATACAGGATGAAACCGACTTTGAATTTGTCAAGCTGATTCTTGGTTTCATCAGTAAGATATGTCTTGTATTTAGGAAATTCAATCGGTACATCTACTTGTAGAAATCTTCCTTTCCTGTAATCGTTAACATCAGAACTGGTGTTACCGGTTCCGCCTTCTCCTTGAACCAGATTTTCATGAGTTCCCTGCTGACTCTTGTCACCGGTTCCACTCGGGTTCGGCACATCTCCGCCCCCCGCGCCTGGTGAGATAAAATTAAACAATCCCATACCCCCGGTCAAACCAAAAGCATTTTTAACCTTTCCTATTCCTTTCTGAAAACCGGCTTCCTGAGTAGATGACATTGACTGCAGCAGAATAAAGAAAGCCAGAATGATAATCATTAATGAGGTGAATTGCCCCATATACAATGGCTGTCCTACTAGTACTTTCTTTTTCATTGTTACAGATCCTGTTGGAAACTTATCAGTTCATTGATTGAAATTCGGTTTATATCCAGTTTTTCCGCCAGCAACATTCGTAAATAAGGGCGCTGATGTTTATCGGCGACTTCATATCCGTATGTTATACGCATCTGGTGGATTCTGTACCGTTGGGAAAGAGCCTGGCCCACCGCAAAAGCACGTTTACGGGGAAGCGACCATTCCTGCGTGTCATTGCCATGGATCGAATCCTCATGGAAAACCGCGACAAGACGTATTTCATTGCTCATAGATCCTGCCAGGTTGGCAAATGACTGCAGAAGCAGAAAACTTTCAGGAGTCAATTCACTACTGTTGGGATCAAACAGTTTGTCAAATGGAATATTGACGCTGATGCCAAGGTCCATTTGCTTTGCCATGATATGTTTATGAAAACCAAGTTCCAGAATTCTTTCTTTGAAATCATTGAAACGGTTAGCAACTTTAATTGAACTCAGGTTTACAACAGCAAGTTTGTCGTCACTCACTCTAGAATCAGTTTGTCCGCCTTCGTCAAACGAATCCACGTTGGAATTGCTATCCTGTTTTGATTTACTAACGCCTTCGCGTGGAGCGGCGGAATTCCCCAGACTCATGACGCTTAAGGCTCCTTTCATGCCTTCCAGCGCATCCTGGAGTTGATCCTTATTCGGTGTGGAAAACGACAGAAGCATCACAAAGAATGTAACCAGCAGCGACATGCAGTCGCCTAAGGTCAGCATCCAGTTGGGACATCCGTCCACATATATGATATCTTCATCTTTATTAGCCATTGTACACTCTTTGAATTATATCCTGAGCTCCGCTGTAGACCAACTGGAGGCTGGATAATATTATCATTCGAATTCGGTTTTATACACGATTACTTTTCTGCAAGATTGGCAGCTCTTTCCGCCGGTGTCAGATAAACTTCAAGTTTTTCTCCAACCATTCTTGGACTGTCCCCGGACTGTACTGAAAGAATTCCGGCCAGCAACATCTTTTTCAGATGCACTTCTTCCTGGGTACGCTGTTCAAGTTTACCCTGGAGCGGAATGCAGAACAAGTTTGCAAGAAACGCGCCGTAGAACGTAGTGATCAACGCAGTAGCCATCCCACCGCCGAGTTTCGACGGGTCGGACAGGTTTTGAAGCATATTCACAAGACCGATCAGTGTACCAATCATACCGAATGCCGGGGCAAAGTTCCCCAGACTCTTCCAGATATCGTGTCCGATCGCGTGACGCATTTCCATATTTTCGATTTCCATTTCCATAATCTGCCGGACCGCATCTGCAGGACTGCCGTCAACAATCATCTGCAATCCGCGTTTCAGGAAATCATCATTGATGCCTTCAAGACGCTCTTCAAGAGCAAGAATGCCGTCTCGTCTGGCAATCGTGGCCAAATCGATGAGTGTAGTGTACCAGGGTACAATTTCAAGACTGCCTGAACTCAGGGTCTTCTTTGTTACCGCCAGTACCGCTTTGACTTTAGGGAGGGGAAATGAAATCAACAGAGCCGCAATCGATCCTCCGAACGTGATCATTGCTGATCCCGGATCGATAAACGAGCCTGGAGCTCCTCCCATTACTATTGGGCCGCTGACAAGACAGACACCCAATAATATGCCTAATAGAGTACCAATATCCATAACTTACCTGTGTTATTGTATTGTTTTGAAATTCCGGAACAAACCGGATCAATTATCTGTGGATTCCTCTTCTTCCGACTCTTCGGATTCTTCCGGAGCCGGATCCACTTTGTGTTCGACCGTCAATACATCGCTGTGATATTTACTGCACAACTGCTTGAATTCGATAATTTTCTCGATGATATCCTCCGGTTTGTCACTAACGATAAAATTATGACCGTTAGTGAGAACCAGAAGCGTATCGGGAATGATCTCGATTTTTTCAATCAATTCACAGTTAATGTATTTGACGTTTCCGCCGACATCTGTGACTTTAATCAAAACACTATCCTCCGTTTAAAACGATCAACTGCTGACCGATTCGAGTTTTCCGGAAATCATATCGATTACTTTGTCAACGCTTTCCTGAACAATCAGGCTGTTGCCGTTAGACAGAATCAGAATTGTATCCGGAGATTTCCTGATTTCTCTTATGAGCGAAGTATGCAGTTTTGTCTTCTGTCCTCTGAGATCTGTTACCCATATCATGATGGCCTCTCCATTTTAAGGGTTATTGTTACATGTTGATTATTGTGTTAAGCAGTTCGTCCTGGGTTGTAATAACCTTGGAGTTCGCCTGGAACGCACGCTGCGTTTCAATCATATCGGTGAATTCAGTTACCAGGTCGGTATTTGATTCTTCCAGTGCGCCCTGGGTCAGGGAACCGCAATCATCTCCTGCGAGATGAATTGTTCCGTCGCCACTGTACTCGGTGGTATGGTACAGACCACTACCGATTGTTTCGAGTGAGTCATTATTACTGAAAGTCGTTACTGCTACATAGTAAGTGTCAGTTGTGCCATCGTCATAAGTTGCGGTCAATGTACCGTCAGAACTCAGTTCGATGGAAGCCGGGGCTTCGGTAAATGTAATAACGCCCAAGCCGGCGGTATAAGCCGTGGAATCGCCTGTGGTTGGATCCACGGTATCGGTACTTCCCATAAGACTGGCTCCGCTGGCCAATTGAATCGTATACTCGGTGGAATCTGAATCATAAGTCAGAGTGAAGTCACACGCTCGAGTATAATAGGTATCATCATTGAGTGATACTTCCACAAATCCATCACCTGAAATAAGAAAGTCATACTCATCGTTGGTTACTGATGAGGAACCGGTAGTCCAGTCTGATGTAATACTGGCAACTTCAGCACCGGTACCATACTGAATGGTTGTACCGTTTGAAGATGTCATACCGCTGGAAACCATGGCTTCTGAAAACTGTAGAGTCTGGTTTTTGTATGCCAGAGTACCACTGTTTGCGATGTTGTTGGCAATTACTTCAAGTTTACTCGACTGAGCGCTCATTCCGCTCACAGCTATATCCATTACACCACCCATGTTGTGTCTCCTTTTTTGGATGTTATTATTTGTTCGTTTGTGTTACGCTTCTGTAGTTTCGGTTGTTGTTGTCGTGTCGCTTTCTGCTTCAGTAACATCTGTGATGTAGTCCATCGGAACACTTACACCATCGATAATTACTTCGAACGTATCATCATCGGTACGGGTAACTCCTGTTACCGTGCCGGTAATTTCATCGCCGGTATCATCTGCGTCGAGATATGTGACTTCTTTGCCGATTAGCTCGGTCGCTGAGGTTAGTGAACTCTGTTCAATAAAAGTTTCCATGTTTTCATTAAGTGTATTGGTTGCTTCAATGCTGGACATTTGAGCCAGCTGGAGTACCAGGTCGGAGTTATCCATCGGTTCAGTCGGATCCTGATTGGTTATTTCAGCAACAAGTAAGTCATAAAAAGCATCAATAGAGGTCAGGGCTTCGCTATCCGAACCAAGATCGGTCGTCCCCGTATTTAGGGTTGACAGATAATCTGAAACATCGGTTACTGTTGATGACATGTTATACTCCTGATTTATTAAATCTTTACGTCTATTCGTTATTATTCATTTTGTTCACAAGGTATATTGTCGCATTATATATGCCAGTTAGACTGTTCAGCTCCATCATATTTGCATAAAAAAAGGTTTCTTCCCTCCATGGAAAGAAACCTTTGAGCGTTTCTAAACCTTTTATCCGCAGTTGTTTTAAGCCATAGACAGGATTTCCGCCAGATCCAGTTCATCGTTTCCGGCAAGTTTTACATTGTCACTGTCTTCGTTTCCGCTAGCGGAATTTTTTTCCTGTTGCCAGGAAGAATTTTGTTGCTGATTCTGACTGCCAACTTCAACGGACAGCTCTTTGTATCCCATCATGCGGAGCTGCTGAGCTAGTTCGTCTTTCTGGTCCATCATTTCCTGACGGCCCTGTTCTGTGTCGGATTCAATAACAACCTTGAGGGAAGTTTCTTTCTGTTCGAGAAACAGTTGCATTTTTCCGAGGTTGTTGACTTCGACATTCAGAGTTATATTGGATTCGCGGCTTGTATTCTGGATCGGAGCATACTGCTGGACTGTTTCAACGATACGTTCTACCACTTCAACTCGTTCGGCAGCGGAAGAAGTTGCTTGTGCAACTGTGCTTGATGCGGAGTTTCCGGTCTGCAGTCCATTTACTTCTGCAAGTCCGGTTCTCGGAGAATCGACATTCAGTCCGGACAGCGCTTTCATCGCACTATCCGAATCAGTATTAGTCGTGTCGGTATCAACTGCATTCTTAATTGTTTCTTTACTGACAGAAGCCGCTGCATTCTTGAATATTGAGGTATTGGCGCGGCTGCTGCTGAAAACAGAAGATTCTGAAGATGTAGTATTATTTGCCTGTTGACGATTCTGGAACCGCTGCATAAAGTTATTCATTTTTCCAGTAAGGGTTTTCAGTAAACCTTCTGAATCCTGTTGAGATGCGGTATCGCCGGACATCGTATCCTGTTTGCTGTTATCTGCAGTCTGATTGTATTTAACATCCAGAATTTTGACATCGGCGGATTCAAGCTTTGTACTGCTGATGTCGCCGGATTCAGTTTTATTATAAGCGAAATTCTGGCGTAGATTATTTTCGTTACCGGCAACAGCAGATTCTGTCTTTACTGTAATGGTTTCGCTGGAAGTGTCGGCTATACTCTGAACAACAACTTCAGCAACACTTTCGGAAGAGTCATTACTTTCTGTTGGCGCAACGGTTGAATCAGAAATGGACGACTGAACTGTTTGGGGAACCTTATCGGCTTTTGCTGTTTGAACAACGTTTTCTATCACGTCCATTAACTTGTTACCGTTATCTTCGTTGGTAGTGGAAACAACTTCATTGATTTCTTTGTCAGTCATTTTCCCCTGTACAACCGTGTCTTTTATCTCTTTCGCGGCTTCAGAAACAACCTGACCGGCATTCATTTCCGGGCTCTCAGAAGTCTTAGTTCCCAATACATCAGCGATTACAGATTCTGCAACATCAGTTTCTTCTGTAACAAGTTCTGTGACTTCATCAGAAAAATTTGTAATATAATCATGAGGAGCGGAAACTTCTACATCTGTATTAGAAGTATTGTAATCCGCAAAAAGGTATTTACTGTAAGGGGATTCATCCGTACTTTCGATATTTACAATATCTTCGGGAGTAACGGATTCGGCAGCTACATAGAGCTCATCTGAAACAACATTGTTTTCGGAAGAATCATCTTCGGCCAGATCTGTCTCATTTTTACGAGAGCGTTTTTTCTGATCATTTACTTCCGAGTTATTACTATCGACATTTTCACGATCAACCTGATTGCTTTCTGAATGATCTTCCTGCTGAAGTACAGCCACAAAATTCGAATTTTCGCTTTCTGAACCATTTGATCCGGAACTCGAATTCAGCATGGAATTGTCGGTATACTTTCTACAACTACCTAAACCGCCGATTATGTCCATATTTTGATATCCCCCTTCATTAATCGTTGTATCAATATTATTCATTTTTTTATATGTTGTTACATGCCAACTGGTTTTTCGGAAATTTTTTCCATAATTGCTACAATTTTTTCCGCTTTTTCGATATTGGCTTTTTGTTTAGTCTGAACAATCTCAGCAATAATTTTTCCTGTTTGCTTGTCATTCATAAAATATAGTATTTGAGCGGCTTTCTTTTCATCCCACTGCAATACCATCTTGCTTGATGCAGCAACATCCATGCCAGAAAGCATTTTTGCCGTACGTTTCAGGTTTTCCTGCTGTTTTTCATCAATAAATACCAGCAGCCGTTTTACCTTGGCCTCTGCCTGAGTTATTTTTTCCTGCATCAGGTTTGCCTGTTTGAGGATTTCTTCAACACTGCGTTTTTTCTCGGCAAGATCTTCCTTGTCACTGGCAATTTTTTGCCGTTCTTCACTTAGTTCCTTATAGAATGTGTAAAGATAATCTTCTGCAATACGTTCCTTGGAAGTATCAAGATTCCGGTTTCTGGCGAGCTCTTCCTGTCGCTGTTTGAAAGCCCGGTCGGAAACTTTCTGATATACCGGAAATTCAATAAACGGTATTGTGCCTGTCATGTAAGTATAGGCGAGTATGCTTATACATGCCGCCGATACCGCAGAACTGATCAATACCAGAAATGCCAAAAACTTTTCCATTTTTTCTTATCCTGATTAATTAATTACATTTAAATTGTACGTGGTTTGAATACAGAGAGCGTCGTGCCTATTTCATCACTTTGCTTTTGCTCATCACGCTGAAACTCCAGTTTCCATTCTTTCAATTCTTTTTCCTGAAGCTTTTCCATCTTCTTCAGCTCAATATCAGCATCACGTAATCGCTTCAGGCAAGTTTTTACTGCTCCACGGGCCTTATTTACCTTAATCTGCTGCTGATGTCTTAAATGTTTCAACATTGCAATATATTTCTGGCGCTGGACAAAATAGCTTGCCACCGGAGTGCCGGATACCTGCTGATGAAGGATGCCGTCAATCTTTTCGTCGATATATTTCAATTTACTTTCTTCTTCACGCAAACGATATCGGGCAGCGGCCAGTTCATGTTCACGACCTTGTTTCTGTGCCAGTCTGGTGCTTAGAATCGTATTCATTGAAAAATTGAATTTTCTCATGATTCAGCTACCTCTTTCATTTGCTGATAAGTTGTTTCAAAATCAGTTCGGTTGTCTAGTTCCTGAGCCAGGATTGCCCGGATTGCCCCGATTTTCTGTATCGCTTCGTCAATTTGAGGATTACTTCCTTTACTGTAGGCTCCGATATTGATCATATCTTCAGCCCGGTGATAAGTTGCGAGCAGCGACCTGAGTTTACGGGCGTAAATCATATGTTCCCTGGGAACTACGTTGGGCATTACACGACTTACACTAGGCAGTACGTTAATGGCCGGATATTGTCCCATTGCTGCTATATCGCGTGACAATTCGATGTGTCCGTCCAGGATACCTCTGGCAGTATCGGCGATCGGATCATTCATATCATCACCTTCAACCAGGACGGTGAAAAATCCGGTAATACTGCCATATTGATTGGTTCCAGCCCGTTCCAGCAGTGCCGGCATCATTCCGAAAACGGAAGGCGGATAACCACGCGTCGCGGGGGGTTCTCCAATTGCCAGGCCGATTTCACGCTGCGCCATTGCATAACGTGTAACAGAGTCCATTACGAACATTACATCTTTTCCCTGATCACGAAAGTATTCGGCTATTGCCATGGCAGTTTCTGCGCCTTTTACACGTTGCATTGGAGACTTGTCCGAAGTGGACACAATCAGGACGGACCTGCGCATTCCTTCTTCGCCCAGTGAATCTTCAATAAAATCCAGTACTTCTTTGCCACGCTCACCGATCAGCGAAATTACGTTGATGTCCGCTTTGCAGTTACGGCAAATCATACCGATCAGCGAACTTTTTCCCACGCCGCTGCCGGCAAATATTCCCATACGCTGACCTTTTCCGCAGGTCAGTAAGGAATCAATACAACGTACTCCGGTCACAAATTTTTCTTTAATGCGCGAGCGTTCCATGGAATTCGGAGCGGCACGTCGGACTTTCCAATGTTTTTCCGCTTTGATTGGCGGTAGTCCGTCAATTGGGCGTCCCAGTCCGTCGAATACTCTGCCAAGCATTTCTTCTCCTACGGGAACCCGCAGTCCCTGACTGGTTTTCACTACGTTGTCGCCGCTTCTGATTCCTTCCATGCCTTCAAGTGGAAACAGCAAAACTTTTTCATCTCTGAATCCGACGACTTCGGCAAAAGATGATTTTTTACGGTTACTGGAAGAGGTTATTTCAACCAGGTCACCGATAGAACAGAGCGGGCCATGGGATTCAACAGTCATTCCCACAACCTTGCTGATATAACCGATTGAACGGAAAGTGTTAATCTTTCCCAAGTCGACCGATCGGGTAAAACCCTGTATTTGAGGTGTCACCAGCATTTCTATTTTTCATCCTGTTCCGGTTTATCATCGTCATCATTGTTCATATCATTATCTGTGCTGCCGCTAGCGAAAGCTTTGTCGACTTCGCTGCGAAGCGTACGAATGCGTTCTCTGAGAGTACCATCGATCAGTCCATCAGGGCTGGCCAGTTGGACATCGCCCGGCTGCAAATTAGGATCTGGCACAATATCGACAGAATCTTTGCTTTTCAATGTGCCCCGGCTGACTAGCTTTGCGATAGCGGGGTTTAAGCGTAATTGGTAATCTCCAGATTTGACTACATTATCCAGAATACGGTTAATGATGGCCTGCATCGTTTCCGGGTTGTCGATCTCACGGCAGATTATCTCTTGAGAAACTCTGAAAGCAAGATCAATGATCTCTTTTTTCACTTGAGACGCAATATCTGCGAGGCTTTGACTGACAGCTCCGGGAAGTTGTTGTCCGATCTCGTTCATTTGTTCGAGAATCTGACTGATTTCCTTGTCCTTCTGGATTTCACAGGCTTTCCAGCCTTCCTGATAAGCCTGTTCCAACTCAGCTTTGATATCTTTTTCCTGCTGAATATTTTCTTCACTTTCCACCGGCATATCGTTAATGAATACATTACTGCCGTTTTCGGTAACGAAGGTGATCCGGTCGGAAAAGCGGAATTTATTATTAGACATAGACATCTTCTTCTTCCGTAGCGTTTAGCTCCAGTTCTCCGGAAGCTTCAAGTGTGCGTACAATCGCTACAATTGCCTTACGTTCAGCTTCCACTTCGCTTTTCTTCAGTTTTCCGGTAAGTTCCATTTCTTCTTCAAGGTTTTCCCGAGCTCGTTTCGACAGGTTGGAGGTTATTTTCGACATGACCTCCGGATCGGCTCCGCGAAGAGCGATAACCAGCTGATTTGTAGCAACTTCACGCAGAACCTTCTGGATATCCTGGTCATTAAGCTTGGCAAGATCTTCAAAAGTGAACATCAGGTCTCTGACCTGATCCGCAAGCTCCGGGGTATCTTCCTGAAGTGAAGTCATAAGTTCTTCTTCAAGACTCTTTTCTACCCCCTGGAAGAGTTCGGCGACAAAGCCCGGTCCGCCGAGGTTACTTCTTTCCTCTTCCTCATTGGTACTGATTGATGAGGATACTTTTTCTACCAGCATACGCTCAATACGCTCCACAATATCAAGGTCAGCTTCGCTGTCTTTTGCCAGACGAACAATGATTTCATCCCGCATGCCTTCATCAAGATATGACAAAACTTCTCCGCCTTTTTTCGGCGGAAAGAAACTCAACACGATTGCTACAGTAGCCGGCTGTTCATTTGAAAGAATTGTAGCCAGATCCTGTGCTCCCACTCCAGTAAGGGTAGAAAACGGTTTCGGACGTTTCGGTTTGGCGCGTTCAAGCATTTTTGCGGCTTCTTCCTCGCCAACAACTCCTGCCAGGATGGCTTTTGCTACATCGTCACCGCCGGAAGAATGCTGTACTCCCTGAGAGAGTTTTTCAGAAATTTCGCTGAACACTGCTTCCTGTACTTCCTGGTCGATTGAACCAAGACTACGGATTTCAGCGGTCAATGCTTCCATTGTCTGAACCTTGAAGTATTTCATTACTTCAATGGCCTTTTCCGTCGGAATTGATGCGAAGAATATAGCCAGTTTTCTTGCTGTACGCATCTTTTGAATTTTATTCTTATCTACCATAACTATTTCTTACCTGTTGTGGTTTGACCTCTTACCTGTGTTTCCTTTTAGATTCTATCCCTGAGTCATCCAGTTTTCCATGAATTCCGCTATCGACTGAGGTGTAGCCTCTACCTTATTACCTAGTGCTTCCGCGGCGCTTTCCAGAGCTTTTGTCTGGGCGTCTCCCCCGGAACCAAGGGCTGCATAATCTTCTCCATAAACTTCATCATCAAATCCGGCTCCAATATCTGCCCCGTTTACTGTTGTACGGTTAAAGTACTTACGGAATACTCCGTATAGAATGAGCAGTACCAGCATTCCAGCAACCGGTCTGATCAGACCGGAATTACTCAACCGGTCAACCTGGTTAAGAATCTGATCGGTGATTGGAACTTTGAGCGCGTGAATTTGCTGAACCGGAGCAAACTGCATTTGCTTTACGGTTACGGCTTTCGCTCCTTTATCTGTCTTATAGTTAGCTGCTCCGACTGCGGCCGCGACCAGCTTTTCAAAGTTTGCCATTTCTTCGGGGCTCCAGGGAGTTCCTGCCGCGCCTTCTTTCGCGTCTTTGCCGGCTCCAGACTTATATCCAACGGTAACCGCAACTGTCATCTGTCGGATACGTCCACCTTTGATGGATACTTTTTCCATTGATTTAGGAATCATGAACTTGCGCTCGACAGTTTTGCGTTGTTCGGTCATGGTTTTATTGTCTGTTCCAGCTGTGGGGTTACTGATAGGAACGGTTGTTTGTCCACGATTTTGAGAGGCGGCTCCGGCTGCTTTTCCGCGAGAGGCTCCGGCTTTCTGGGAATCGTCTGTAATCAATTTTTCCGATACGACGGTCGCCTGTTCGGTGTTGAGTGATTCAATTACCCGGTCGATTTTTTCAAAATCAATATCACAAGATACCATCGCCACAACTTTGTCGGAACCGACAATCGGGCGTAGTATAGCTTCTGCCTTTTCTTTCAGGTCGTTTTCAATGCTTCTGCGCAGTTCCATTCTTGACCCCGGATCACTGCCGCCGGCTCCATCTTCAGTCACCTGACGACGAAGAAGACGTCCGCGGTTGTCGGTTATTGTGACATCGTTTGGAGTCATTCCCGGGACCGCGCTGGCTACCATATAGCGTACGCTGTTAATCTGATCACTTGAAAGGTGAGAACCGTGATTCAATACCAGCATAATAGAAGCGGTAGGGTGTTCACTGGCCTTTTTAAAGATGCTTTTCCGCGGCATTGTTACCATTACTTTTGAATCGACAACTCCGGGCATTTCGGCAATCATCCGCTGCAGTTCTCCCTGAATTGCGCGCTGGTAGGCGATCTGCTGTTGACGATCAGTCAGACCCAGCTGCATATTGTCAAAAAGTTCAAAGCCGTTGCCTTTTGATGCTACAGCCACGCCTTCCGCGGCAACTTTCATGCGCATGTCATATACATCTTTACCCGGAACCATAATGGTACGACCGCCATTGGTAAGCTTCATGGATACATCGTTGTCACGAATAATATCACTTACTTGTGCGGCGGTTTTCGAATCCAGATCCGAATATAAGATTCTCCAGTCCGGACGTGATCCAAAGTAGAGTATTCCACTGATTACGCCAATACTGGCAACCGCGATGAGGATGATGCTGACTTTCTGTCCGATGCCTATATTTTTCCATATATCAGCCAGAGCGGTCAGTACGTTGCCAAATACGTTATTCATAGCCGTTTACCTTTTGTTTAGTTTTCCACTTGTTTCGCAATTGTCTTTAATTCGCAGATTGCGGACCAGCTTTTTTTTTCGGTCCAGACAAAATGCCTTCATGACATCGCTTAACGAATAAGTCCAACTGTCATAATTCCCTGATATCGAAAGAATCATGCCGGGATATGTGCCTGATTGCCTTAAGAAGATATTTTTGCTGATTTTGGGTCGGTATACACGAAACAGGTATAAAAAAAGGCCCGTCCGAAGACGAGCCTGTGATAGTGGTTTTGGCAACAGATGTTGAAAAAAACATCTGTTGTTTGATGTGTCGAATTAATGAATATTTTTTCCGATACGTTTGTGCCAGACGGAAACTATCGGGCTGGCAACGAAAATTGAAGAGTAGGTACCGACAACAACCCCGATCAGCATTACCAGCACAAAGTCGCCGATGGCAACACCACCGCTGATCATCAGAACAATCAACACCAGCATCGTGGTAATAGATGTCAACAGAGTACGACTCAGGGTCTGATTAATACTTATATTAATGATTTCTTTGAAGGACTTACCCTTTTCTAAGCCGATGTCTTCACGGATTCGGTCGAATACCACAATCGTATCGTTCAATGAATAACCGATAATCGTCAACAGTGCCGCAATAACTGACAGGGTAATTTCACATCCGCCGTTAATCATACCGATCACTGCGAAAATACCAGTAGCAATCGTTACGTCGTGAGCCAGGGCCACGATCGAAGCAATAGCGAAGGTGAATTCGAATCGGAATGAGATGTAGATAATGATACTTACCAGAGCCAGGAATATTGCCAGCAGTGCCGACTTGGTAAACTGTTGTCCGATAAGACCGCCGACAGTTGTTTCACTGCCGTCTTTATATTTGGCATCCGGGAATGCTTTATTCAGAATCTCAGTTACTGCTTCTTTCGGACTATTGTTGTTCTGCTGAGTAATCGTGTTAATATCTTTATCACGGATAAGGATTGTTAGCTTCCGGTCCGAGTTATCCATTGATTTTTTGTAATTGACTTTGGAATCTTTGAACCCAGCATTTTCGAGGACAGAAGCAATGTCTGCCGCAGCTACTAGTTTTGAGTAGTTCAGGGAAATCTGGGTACCACCGGTAAAGTCAATACCAAGAAGATTTTGTCCACGGATCCCGATAACAATAAGTGAGATTACAATTAGAATCCCGGAGAAGGTAAGAGCCGCTTTACTCAGGCCGAGGAAGTCAAAATCCTTTTTCGGGCAGAGCCAACTTGCCAGTTTCATTCCTTTGAGATCAAATACGCGTCCAAGGATATCGAATACCAAACGGGTCAGAAACAGAGCCGTGAACATACTGGTTGCGATACCAATACTCAGGGTGACTGCGAAACCTTTGATTGGACCTGTACCGAGATACATCAGGATCAGCGCGGTGATCAACGTTGTCAGGTTGGCATCCAAAATAGTGGTGAATGCCCGACCGTAACCCAGATCAATGGAATTCGACAGGCTCTTGCCTTTAGATAATTCTTCACGAATACGTTCGAAAATCAGCACGTTGGCGTCAACCGACATACCAATTGTAAGAATAATACCGGCAATACCCGGCAATGTCAGGGTAGCCGAGAAGGTTGCCATGGCGCCAAGTACCAGGATAATATTAACTGCCAGCGCGATATCGGCGATAAGTCCGGCGCGGAAGTAGTAAACCAGCATAAACAGCATTACCACAACCAGAGCGATAATACCGGCGGTGATACCGTTGTCCACGTTTTCCTTACCCAAAGTCGGGTCAGTGTCAAACACGGCTTCAATATCGATTTTTACCGGAATGCTGCCGCTTACCAGTGCATCGGAAATGTTTTCAACTTCTTCACGAGTGAAATCACCGCTGATTTCAGCGGAACCATCCGTGATAGCCTGACGAATAACCGGAGCACAATAGAGTTTGCCGTCAAGGACGATTGCCAGTTGACGATCAATATTCGCACGGGTTACGTTCGCGAATTCCTGACCACCCGCACGGTTGAAACGTAACAGGATCTTGCGTTGTCCGAACTGGTCGGTCTGGGGACGTGCGTCAACAATATTATCACCGGTCATTTCCGGCTTGACTTTAACAAAATAAGTACGGATAACCGGGTTGCCCTTGCGGTCATGATCCGTTACAGTCATTTTTTCAAAACCAACCGGAGGAACAAATTCTTTTGGATCAGCTTTGAATTCAGCAACCAGTTTATCGTTATTCTTGCTGACCAGACGGAATTCCAGGCTGGCAGACATTTTAATCAGTTTTTCCAGTTTGATCTTTTCGTCTTTGGCGACAATTGGAGCTTTCAGGGAAATATAGCTGCTGCCAAACGGGGAAATTTCAGATTCATAGATTTTCTGGGTTTCCATACGTTTACGCAGGATTTCAATCGCCTCATCGCGATATTGATCAAAGGATTTTTCTTCCTGTCCTTTTTTCTCTTCCGCAGTAAAATCGCCTCTTTTTTCTTCAACCAGCTTAAGGATGAATTCCACCCCGCCGTTGAGGTCGAGTCCCAGACGGATCGAACCTGCAGCTTTTTTCTTAACATAGCTGATCGCGTCAGAGTTGTTCATAATATCCTTGCCTTTGATATATTCGGGCAGGTTTATACCCAGCTCATCGGCTGATGTTTGAAGCGCTTTCGACGGATACAGGCTTTTGTCTTTGTCTTGCTTGGCTTTGGCAGAAGCAACCAATTCATTGATCTTGGCGTCTTCCTTAGACAGCAGGCTCTTGAAAGTATCATAGATGTCACGCTGGTACAGTGGATAGATTGACAATCCGAATACCGCGATAACGATAAGTGTGAAAATAATTCTTAGCAGAACCGGTTTCTTATTCATAATTTCCCGTTACCTTTCCTGATATTACTTGGTTTCCGGTTCGGTTGCGCCGGCGATTCCGCTGACACCGTTCTTAGTAACTTCGATTTCTACTTTATCGGCGATTTCAACGATAAATGATTTTTCATGAACCTTCTTAATTGTTCCCATGATTCCTCCACCGGTTACAACCCGGTCGCCGGACTTGATTCCATTAAGCATTTCCTGGCGTTGTTTTGCCTGTTTACGCTGAGTCCTGAACATGAAGAAGAACATAACTCCCATGATGACGAACAGCGGAACCATGCTGATCAAACTGCCTGCGCCTCCCTGTGTTCCAGTTGACTCAGCTGAACCTGTTCCTGTTGATGCCGCTCCGCTTGCTGCGGCCTGACCGATGAGAATAAGAGAATTCATCATTATTTAACCCCTTGTCATTGATTATATTAATTTTACTAACAGTCTGTGTTGCTTTTATCCGTAAATTCGGACAAAATAGAAAGTTACATCACTTTTTCGTAATGACAAGTATTTTACGGGAGTTTTTACAAAAAAGTAGGCCAAGATATTAGAATTAAGAGTAAAGAATGTGGGAAAGTTTTAGACTGTAACAATAATTCATTATGCGGAATAGCCCTTAACTTGCTGAAAACAAACCAGCTGTACATTTATTTTGTCCAATTCTTAATTTCCGGTTAACGGGGATTATCCTGTTTGAATTTATTTACGTGATCAACCAGCATTCGGCCTCGTGCCTGCCATGAATGTTCGGCTTCCGCCAGTACTTTGGCTTTTTCGCCCATTTCGCGTAATTTGTCAGGGCGGCTCAGGGCATTCGTGAGTCGCTCGAATAACTGCTCGAACCGGGTATATTTATACATGATTGTGTTGGTGCCGTCACTGAGTACTTCGCGGTGGTAATTGTTTTCCATAACGATAGGAACCGCACCGCTTAGCATGGCGGAAAATACTCTGTCATGTGAGCCATCTTCATACATTCCCAAATCAATACACATACGTGCGCGAGTGATGATTTTATTGAGTTCGATGGTGGGGCAGGGAGGATGAATTCGGTGGTGTTTGAATAGATCGTCTGGCCAGCTTCCCCATATATCGATTGCGATTCCGGCGTCATCAAGTTTTTTCAGGCAGTTTAGCCGCTTTTCCGCCCGGAGATATGCGTCGATCAATGGGTAATATTCCGCCATAGTAAAGAACAGGTTTTTGTCTGCAAGGTCAAATCCGTAGTTGCGCAAAACTTCAGCAAGGGCATCAATAATAGGCATGGTGTCCTGTTTTAATAATATTTCAGCCGTGTCCAGAAGAATCTTACGTATACCATTACTTTTAACCGCGTTTATTTTTGCATATCTGGCTTCGGGGTCATAATAAGTTCCTACAAACATTATATCAATATCTCTTTCCGGGGCGAAATCTTCTGCTTTGGCGCAGCTGCCGCCATGCGGCAGGAAAAACTGACGGCTTTGTAAATTACAGTATTTGTTAACCATGGCTACGTGGTTGCGGTCGATAAAACCGATCATATCATTGTGAAAATACAGGCGTTTGTGGTGAAGCAGCGGCGGATCGATAATATGGGCAACAAACACGCATCCTTTATCACGGTAATACCTGAAGCCGGTTTTGTTTTCGACAAAAGGCCTTATTGCGTTGAGGGAATATATAAAATCAACATTTTCATATAAGTCAGGGTTTTTGGCGATACGAACTTGGGATTTGTCCGTCATGTCAAACAATTCTATTTCATAACCGAGTTCTCTGACGCCTTCTGCAATCGGCAATACGATTGAACGATCCAGGGAATAGGAGAAGTCCCCAAGGAAAAATATTGCTTTTTTCATAATTTATGATCTACCAGTAATTGTTTTGCTCGTCTGAAATTAGAGGTCTTATATATTATTATTGAGCTTAAGGAATATATCAAATTGACAGGAACACTATTTCATGGGGGTCGTGATCATATCAATAACTTCTATCAGGCGGTCAACGTGATAATTCCAGTTGAATTTCTCTTTTTGTTTATAGCCTTCTTTGATCATTTCTTCCCTGAGGGCACTGTTCATTAGTAGTTCCTCCAGATGATGGTACAGTTCTGTGCTGGAATCAGGATTGAAGGTAATGACCGCGTTTCCGCCGATTTCCGGTAGAGCCGAAGAATTGGAACAAACTATAGGGACTCCACAACTCATTGCTTCCGCAAGTGGTATTCCGTACCCTTCATGATATGATGGGAAGGCGTAGATGCAGGCCCGACGAAATACTTCCGGCATATGTTCTTTTTTTATGTGGTCTGTAAATATGATATTTTCGCTGTCGGAGGATTTTTCCACATACTTTACCAATTTTCCTCCTGCAGGGAGGATACTTCCGGTCAGGACAAGTTTATGCTTTATTTTCAGGCGGTCGGGCAGCTTTTGATATGCTTTAATCAGCGTCAGGTGATTAAAATTGGGATTGCCGACTTCCCCATTGTACAGGATATATTGATCCGGAAGGGAATTGATTTTATCCGTTGAGATGACATCATTGCCGGGAGAACTATAAAAAACAGCCACATTAAATCCGCCGTAATTAATGATAACCCGGTTCTGGGATATGCCTGACAGCCTGATTACTTCGTCACGGGCATTTTCATTCAAGGCTATGACATAATCGGTTTTGAGCAGTGATTGCGGAATAACCTTTTTCAGCCAGAGGTTCTTGATCCATGACAGCGGCGAGTGATTTAAGTTGTATGCAAAGTCGTGGACAACGGCAATAGATGGTATTGGTAACCGTCCCAGCATCATCCGCTCTCCTGCTGGAAGCAGGCAAATATCGTAGTTATTGAAATTAATTTTCAGGGGTAAGAAAAAAAAGTGTTTTAACTGTAGTTTGAGGCCATTGCCTCTATATGGAAGCGTAATAATGTTGATGTTGTCGTGTTTGTTGTCAAAATACTGTACATCACACTCCTGCATGAGCAGATCGATCTGATAGCCTCTCTCCGCAAGCAGGGATACTGTACTGTGAATATATTCCGCGAGTCCGGACTCTTTTTGTCCGTATCCGAAACCACTGTATAAAACCCTCAACATCTTTTTGATCCCTCAATTACTACTCCCTGGGATAAGAACCGAAAGCGGAAAGACCATGAATTCAAATTTCCCCGTTATCTCCCGCATTACCCAATACTTGAACACAAAAAATACTATAACCTACCTGTTTTCAGATACCAGTTCTCATTTAATATTTTGTAGTAATTTCATTATATTCAGCAAAAAAGAGCTAGCTTTGTAATGAGGAAAATGCAATAAGATGATGAGCGTATTCTTTTGGGTGTCCTGCGTTTTTCGGTTCGTATCTCAGAAGGGAGGATTTGTCGTTATTTATTGTTTTTTTTTAGATCAAATCAGTAGAATGTATAGCTATACTATTGTAAAGCTTATAAACAAGTATATATTAATTGAGGCTTATTCATAATATATCAATTAGTGTTCGGATCGCTCTAATAATAATTCGGATTTATAATTTTTTTCATATAATAAGCAAGAGGAGAAAGAATGAAGATCTTATTAGCTGCAGGTAGCTTAATGCTGACTGCGGGGTCACTGTCTGGCAGTGATCTGTCTCCCGCGAACCAGGTGTTGGAAGCATATTCAAACGTGCAGTATCCACGCGCACGTAAACTGGCCCAAAAATATTCAAAATTGCCGGAGTCCCGACTGGTTTTGGCCTTGTGTGCGGTTTTTGACCGCAAAAAACAGGATATAGACTATGGGATACCGGAACTGAAAAAGATTTATGACGACCAGTCCATTCCCGCAAAATATCGTCTACAGGCGGGACTTGCATATGCCCGGGCAGCCCAGACTCTTGGTATGCGTGGACATTATCCGATCGTTGACGGAATTGATTATGACAAAGTCTATGATGAGATAATCAAGCAGTTTCCTGACCGGCCTGAAACCTGTTTTGCGGTATTTTACAAGACATCCGAATTATTGAATTCCGATGTGTCTGATGATCATAGTGAGGGAATTCAGATCCTTGAGAAATTTACCGCAGACTTTAAGGGCGATAAAACTTATCTTGCCGCGATTTATATACAACTTGCCAACCAGTATATCTGGAATGGGAAGAACTATGAAAAGAGCATTAAAAATTTCGTTTCCGCACTTCATGTCGGAATTGTAAATCCAAGGAATCGTGAAGGTATTCTCTATCAGATTGGGCGGATGTATGATACAAAACTTCATAATAAAGTGTTGGCAAAAAAATACTATATGCAATTTGTGAAAGAGTATCCCAACTCCTCAAACGAACCTGTTGTTCGGCGTTTTTTGCGTGAAATGGACGCAGAAAATCAAAAAGGGGGTAAATGATGGGAAAGAAGGATTTATCCGAAAACGGTTCAGGAACAAACCGACTTGGTTTGATCATGGCCATTGTCTTTTATGTGATTTCTGTGGTGATGGTTGCCATTAATACTTCCAGTTCTTCTGCAATGATCGGTAAAAATGTCGAAACAATTACCATTGCTCACTGGCAGCTTGAAGATGGATTCCGTGAAGGTTTTGACGAAGCGATCAAGCAATACGAAGAAATAATGAAAGCCAGGGGCAGGAATGTGAAGATTATTCAAACTACCGTTCCGGTCCGTGGATATGCACAGTGGTTTATCACTCAGTTGATCAGCGGAGACCCCGCTGACATTATTGAATTGAGCGGTTCATCACAACTTCACAATCAGTATTTTACCCCTCTGTCTAATTATATTTCAGAGCCGAACCCATATAATGAGGGAACTCCACTTGCGGGTATTCCATGGAAGGATACCTATATCGATGGTATGAACAGTGCTTTAGATACTACATACGCGGATTACTTCGGGGTAGGTACCTTTTTCCATGTGACTCGTGTATATGTAAATAAAAAACTTCTGAAAGAAGCTACCGGCAGCAGTAAAATGCCGAAAACTTTTGACGAATGGATGGATGACTGCCGGAAGCTGCGTGAGTACGGTAAAAAAACCGGACGACCGATTATTCCCATCGGGGTTCGCGGTTTCGACAAAGGTACTCTTAATAATTTGCTCCAGAAGTATTTTTCTCAGCTTAATGGTTATTTGGCCGATGATGGATCGGAATTCTGTTCCTCCGGAGTGAACGCTTACGAAATTTTTGACATGATGGCAAACAATAAAGTTGACCGTAAGCGGCTGCTCGAAGTTATTGATTTGATCAAAGAACTGGGTCTTAACTTCTGTAAGGGTTTTACTGCTACGGATTTAGAACAGACTAAATTCCTTTTCTTTACCGGTAATGTCGGATTCTTCCCGGAAGGTACCTGGAATGCCTGGAGTATGGTCAACAACTCTCCATTTGAGGTCGAAGTAATCAATATTCCGGTGATTGGCCCAAATAATCGTTATTACAAGGATTTTACCGGACAGACTTCCGAGATGGGGGTTGGGGTTGGTGGAAAATTTGGAATTCCGAGGGCCAGCAAACATTTTGATTTGGCACTGGACTTTCTCCATTTTCTGACTTCATACAAAATGAACCAGTTGACTATGATGGTCTATTGCAAGTGGCCGCCGGCGGTTATCAAAGCTCAATATGAAGGACTGCTAAAAAAATTCAAGCCGATTGAGGGAGATGCCCGACGTCCGGTCAGTTTTCCGTTCAGTCTGGATAAGAAATCAAGAACCAAAATGCTGGAGACTATTGAGAAAATCATTGTTGATGATATTGATGAGCCGACAAAATATTTCTGGGATATTTTTAAAGAGGATATTCCTTTTATCATCGAAGAAGCCGAAGAGGCTGAAAACAGTACGGAGCGGCAGTTTTTTGACATTGAAGGACAGCGGATTTGTATTGCTCTTGGTGGTCTGAATACAAATCTAAATGAGATTGAGCGAAAGAAACTTAAAAAGCGTTATTCGATGTGTCTCGAAAATCTTGCGGTACGTGAAAAGCAGTATGAGCAGATTAAGCAAGGTTTAATTGCATTGAACCAACTTCAAGAAGAAGGGGCCTCCCTGTCGGAAGTATCCGCTGAAAAGGAGGTGAAGTAAGATGGCTATTGAAGTAACTGCAGGAAAATTGAAACATTACTGGTCGGTATATCTACTGCTGGCAATTCCGTTATTGCTGGTGATGGTATTTAACTATTATCCGATTTTCAACGGATTTGTTCATATCTTCTACCGCTGGGACGGGGATATGATCGAAGAATTCACCGGATTTGAAAACCTGATCAAGGTCTGGCATGATACGGACCTCTGGAAATCATTTATCGTGGTTGGGATATTTATTGTTTCCAACCTGTTCAAAATGATTATTCCGATCATGGCTGCGGTGGTGCTGCATCACGTGATGAATGATCGAGCCAATTATATTTATCGGGTGATGTTCGTAATTCCGATGGTGGTACCGATGATGGTCGGTTTTCTGATGTGGAAATATTTTTATGAACCGAACGCCGGGGTTTTGAATAATATTCTGCGTGTGCTGGGGATTATCGAACCGACTGAGATTATTCAGTGGCTGTCGAATGTGAAACTGGTGATCCCGTCTTTGATCTTTGCTAATTTTCCCTGGGTTGGTGCCTTCGGGGTGCTGATCTATCTGGCCGGATTACAGAACATCTCACAAGATATTTATGAAGCTGCTGATATTGACGGAGCCGGACCGATTCGCATTTTCTGGCAGATTGAACTGCCGCTGATCATGACTCAGGTACGTATCAATCTTGTATTGATGATAATTGGTACAATTCAACAGTGGCAGAACGTATACTTGTTTGTAGGGGAATCCGGTGGACCGAATGGCGTTGCCACAATTCCTGGACTGCTGGTCTTTCGCGAAGCGTTTAGCCGTGGATATTTCGGTTACGGTTGTGCAGTTGGTTTCCTGTTGTTCCTGGTCACTCTGATATTGACCTTCTTCAACAATAAATTCGTTAGAACCAAGAAGTAATATTCATCACGAAGGACACGAAGATTTTTATGAAATTAATATACAAAGCGCTTAAGACCATCTTTAAGCCGAAGCTCATTGAAATTAATGAGAAATCCGGTTTTGATATTGGACAGTTTCATGTAAGTCAGCAATTGGGCTTAGTGAAGCGGAAGGAGTTGCTTCACAGCTTTAAGTTCGAGAATTATCTGATTTTCAACCAGTACATCAATCCGGTAACCGCAGTTAAGGCAAATTCCCTTGTATTCAACCGGCAAAGCCTTTTGAAGTTCAAAACGAATGTCTTGTCTGGAAAACTAATAAGCAAGGCATTGTTCATAAGTGGATTTCAGCAAGCCTGGGCCAAGGTGTTTATGAACTTCAATCGCACAGCCGATTATTTTATTGGAAATATCATTAAAAGTTTTCATACGTTAAAATTACCCTTGAAAAATATTTTTTCAACCCTTCGTGGTTCTTCGTGCTCTTCGTGGTATCAAAAAAATCTGGAGATAAATCATGGCTAGAAAAGCAAGTAAGTTCTCGGAAATATGCAAACATATCTTTTTGTGGTGCATATATATCTTTACCTTTCTTCCGCTGTATCTGATGATAACCATATCGTTGAAGGATAATCAGCAGTTTGCGCTGAATCCGTGGTTTCCGGCCCCGCCGTTTCACTGGGGTAATTATATTGTCGGATGGCATCATATTGGAGACAAGATATTCAACACTGCATTCATCGCGTTCACCACCACTGGATTGGCAATAGCAATTGCTATTCTTGGTGCGTTTTTCTTTGCACGCTACAAGATGCCGGGATCGAAGTTTCTGTTCTTCGTGTTTATGCTCCTGATGATGTACCCGGGGGTGGCGAATATGGTCCCAAGCTTTAAACTGGTGACTGCTCTGGGGCTTTATAACTCTCACTGGGCATTGATTATTACCGGGGTTGCCAGCGCTCAGGCGTTTACGATTTATGTGCTGCGAAATTTTATTGAAGATATTCCGCAGGATCTGTTTGATGCGGTGGAAATCGACGGGGGTTCGATTATCCATCAGATTTGGCACGTGGTCATTCCGATGTCTATGCCAATTATTGGTACGCTGGCGATCCTGCGTATCATTGGAGTTTGGAATAACTTTGTTGGTCCGCTGTTGTATCTGCGCGACAACAAACTTCAGGTGATCGCGGTGGCCCTGCTTCATCTCGAAGGAGAGTATACCAAAAACTGGGGTGAATTAATGGCTGGTTATACCATCGCTTCCATTCCGTTGATCATTATGTTTTTGTTTTGCATGCGACTATTCGTTCGCGGACTTTCAGCCGGTGCCATCAAAGGCTAACCGGTTTTAGCAGCAAATTGTTTTTTAACGGCTGCCGGATTAAAAAGGTTTTCATGCGTCTCCTCGTCATGAAAGCCCGGGCGACTCCGGCAGCTTTTTTTTATCTGTATTCAAAACATAAAAAAATTGTCTTTACCCTTTATGCAGTGTATATTCATTGGTTTGAATAAATTATAGTAAATTTGTATCGTTGCTGTCCGCGATATTGAAGGCTGGAAAATTGAACTCAATGTGTTTTTTTCGCTTCTATGGTGCACGGTTAAAACGGTACTAACGTTATCAGTTGTATGGATATATAAACAGGAATCTTGAATAATCATGTCATTGATACTAGGCATTGAAAGCAGTTGCGATGAAACGTCTGCCGCAGTCGTGGAAGATGGGTCGCGGGTATTAAGCAACGCAGTGGCTTCTCAGATTCGCAAGCACGCTCCTTATGGCGGTGTGGTTCCGGAGCTTGCCGCGCGTGAACATCTTAAAGCTATGGAGCCAATCGTCAGTCAGGCTCTGAAGGACGCAGGTAAATCATTAAAAGACATTGATGCGATTGCCGCGACAACTGGTCCGGGATTGCTTCCGGCTTTGTTGGTCGGCGTAAACTATGCCAAAGGTCTGGCGGCTGGAAATAATTTACCGTTTATCGGCATTAATCACTTTATTGCCCATATTTATGCTACATTTCTTGACTCAGGGATTGAGCAGTTGCGTGATCCGTCTTTGTATCCGTTGCTGGCTCTTGTTGTTTCCGGTGGTCATACTGCTTTGGTTCTGGTTTCAGACAAGGGCGAGGCTACTATCGTGGGAACCACAATAGATGATGCAGCTGGAGAGGCGCTTGATAAAGCGTCTAAGCTTCTTGGACTTGGATATCCCGGCGGGCCGGTTATTGAGAAAACCGGTACCAAAGGTAACAATCAGGCATATGACTTTCCGAGACCCCTGACTGGAACCTCAGGCAAGGCGGTGCCGGAAGAACATAAATACAATTTTAGTTTCAGCGGTATCAAAACTTCTCTGCTTTACCACTGTAAGCGTCTTGGCGGTGATGAAATAAAACTCAGCGATACCGAGATGTTTGATACGGTTGCTTCATATCAGGAAGCAGTGGTTGATGTTCTGGTGAAAAAGACACTCAAGGCGGCAAAGGAGCTGAACGCGTCGTCGATTGTTCTCAGCGGCGGAGTTGCTTGCAACGGTGTATTGCGTCAGCGTTTGGAGGACTTGACTCCCAAACGGGTCAAATTATTTTTGTCTCCCAAGAAATATTGTACCGATAACGCGGCAATGGTAGCCGGGTTGGCATACCATCATTTGCGTAAAGGCATGACTGATCCGTTGACCGCCGATGCTTACGCGAGGTTGCCGCACATCAGTAAGGTGCCGTTTACCGACTGACAACCCAATAATCAGGTTTTTTTATTATGGATTTTTGTATGATTTTTGACTTGGACGGGACATTGATTGATTCCCGGGCCGATTTGACTACCGGTGTGAATTTGATGCGCAAGCATTATGGTCTGGAGCCGTTAACTATTGAAATCGTTACTACTTATGTGGGTAATGGAACCAGGAAGTTGTGTGAACGGTCAATTGCCGGTACTGATATTGATATTGAAGAGGCTTTGCCGATGATGAAGGGATTTTATCAGGAGCATTTGTTGGATCAGACCGCTCTTTATGAAGGGGTTGAGGATGGCTTGAGAAAACTGTATAAGCTTGGTGTGCCAATGGCTGTTGTTACTAATAAGCCCAAACCGCCAACCCAGGCAATTCTGGAAAAACTCAAAGTGTCTGATCTCTTTGTTCATATTATTGGAAGCGGACAGGAGTTTGAACTGAAACCGGCTCCCGACGCATTGAATTATGTGATTCGATCTACTGGTTGTGAGGCCGCAAAGAGTTTAATGGTGGGGGATAACTACACCGATCTTGAGTCCGGTAGGCGCGCTGGAATGCGCAATGCCTACTGTAACTATGGATTTGGGCATACAAACGGCGAAAATTATGAATTTGCGGTTGACTCTTTTGGAGAACTGGTTGAAAAGGTTTCAAAAATGCTGTAAAATATTATTATCTTAATTTATCCAGACTGCATGAGGAGTTGGTTTGAAGCTTAGTAAGATTCAGGGAAAAATAATCAGATATGCTGCGGCTGCGATTTTTGCGGGAGTGCTGATCGCATGCGGATGGACCGCATATATCGCGGGACATTTGTATAAAGATGCCGGAATCATTACGATTGTTAACCGTTCCTCTCTGCCGATAAAAAAGGTTACCCTTGAAAATGCCGGACGCGTTTATGAAGGTGATCAGATCAAATCAGGCGACAGCGGACAAGTAATCTTTAAAACTATTAATCGCGGAACAAAAGTAAGAGTCTTTTTTTCGGACGGAAGTTCCAGTCTAATTGGTTTTGAGTGTGATAATACCATTACGGCTTATCGTCAACACCTTGTAATTGATGATAAAAAAATGACTCTTGGCAAACCGGCGTCAGGCACTGTTCACGTTCCAGCCCCACGGAACTGATCACCACGAAGATTCCCTTAAGTTTTAAGTAACGATTGCGAAGCAATTCCTTCACGGCAGCAACGCAACTCTAACTAGTAGCCGTAAACTTCGTTGTTGAGGCGGTCGAAGAAATCGTGCATGTACTCTGCTCGTTTTTCCGCAAGCTTTTTACCGGATTCGGTCAGCATACGATTGGGGACGTCACGGAGTTTTACCAGATATTCGCGGTATGCAGAGTCGTTATTGCTGTACTCTTTTGAGTTGATCGCCTCTTCTCTGGTGTTGTGAAGCCGGGCTCCGATGCGTCCCGCAAAGTGAAAGGCGCGTCCGATTCCGACGGCTCCGATGGAGTCGAGCTTATCGGCATCGTAAACAATTTTATCTTCAATCGAACGCGGACGATGATTGCCGCGATAGCGATGACGATGGATTACTTTTGAAACTTTGGTCAGGAATTCCTGGTTGGTAATACCGAAGTCGGAAAGAATGGTTACGGCGTTGGCGGCACCGAGGGCGGCATGGCATATCTGGCCCTTTGAGTTCATTTCTTCGGGACGGGCGATGTCGTGCAAAAGGGCACCCAGACGAATCACTTCAATATTTCCGTTGTGCTCCATCTCATAAAGTGTAATGGCATTGTTATATACCCGCATGGTGTGATCCATATCATGGCATCCTGGTGCTGAGGAAAGATGTTTCTCCACAAACTTGCGGATTTCTTCAAACAGTTCTTCTGACACAAATCTTTTTTGCATACATCATGATCCGTTAATAGTAGTCCGGCCGTGCATTAAGCTCGTCCAGCAGTGTTTTTAGCCTCTCAATCAGGGCTTCTTCGCTTTCATCAGTTGAGGCACTGATCGGAATTATTTCCAAGTTGGTAACCAGTCCTGATTCCTTGAGTAGTTCGAGGTTTTCCTTGCTCGGTTCAAGATCCATTTTATTTGCGATTATTACACAGGGACGTTCACTGAGTCCTTTCATGTAAAGTTCAAGTTCTTCGCGCAGATGTTCCAGGTCTTCCCATGGAGTTCGACCATCGACTCCACCCATATCCAGTACATAAGCCAGCATTCTGGTTCGTTCAATATGACGCAGGAACGCGTGCCCCAAGCCCACATTGTCATGCGCTCCGTCGATCAGTCCGGGGATGTCTGCTACGGTCATTTGCGTGAAGTCATCAAAAGAAATTGCTCCGATAATCGGATGCAGCGTGGTAAACGGGTACGGAGCCACTTTGGGCTGGGCCTTGGAAATTCGTCCGAGCAGAGTTGATTTACCGGCATTCGGGAAACCCACCAGACCGATATCGGCAATGGTCTTCAGCTCCAGTGCAATTCTACGTTCTTCTCCGAGTTCGCCTTCTTCGCACTGGCGCGGGGCACGGTTTACACTGGATACGAATCTGGCGTTGCCGCGTCCTCCGCGTCCGCCCTTCGCTATAACGAATTTTACTCCGGGTTTTGCCAGGTCCACAATAAATTCCCCGGTATCGGCATCGGTCAGAACTGTTCCGGCAGGAACTTTTATAATTTTATTATCGCCACGGCGTCCGTGCAGATTTTTCCCTTTGCCGTGAGGACCGCTGTCGGCGCGAAAGTGTCGGTTGTAGACATAGGACACCAGACTCTGTTCTCCTTGAGCGGTTTCGATGATGACATCGCCGCCGCTGCCGCCGTCACCGCCGTCGGGACCGCCTTTCGGAACAAATTTTTCTCTGCGGAAACTGCAACAGCCGTTGCCGCCGTCACCACCTTTTACGGTAATTGTTGCCTTATCTACAAACATATCGGAAATGCCCTGCTTTATTGTGTAAAAAAAAAGTCCCGCTAGCGGGACTTATATAAAACTAACTAAATATGGTCTGATGCAGACTTATACTTCGGGAACGATGTTGACCATACGTCCGCCTTTAGTAAATTCAACAGTACCATCAGTAAGAGCAAAAATTGTGAAGTCCTTACCCAAACCAACATTTTTTCCCGGATGAAATTTGGTTCCGCGCTGACGAACTACGATGCTGCCCGCAGATACCCATTCGCCACCGTATGCTTTTACTCCAAGATACTTAGGATTACTGTCGCGACCGTTTCTTGAACTAGACTGACCTTTTTTATGTGCCATTTTTCAATATCTCCAAATTTTATATATTGTATTATGTTACCACTATTCATCTTCTGACAGCTTTCTGGAAAATATCATTGCCAGCCACCAAAAGGAAAAATAAAATATCAGCTAATTATGATAAAGCAAGCCAGTTACCACTTTTTTTTGTTTTTTTTTATTTACCGTTCAGATTCGATTCCTGTTTGACGGTCTTTTATGTAATCCTGTGTGCTTGAGGTTGAATTTTGCATAAAAGTAATATATCTTTAACTTCAAGTCAGGAATCTATTTTGTCGGAAAATAAAAGTAATTGCTTTATATAAATGAATAATGGGAATGGAATTGTAAATGTCACCAGCCTGGACGCACTGGCAGAGCACGGAATAAACCGTGTAGTGATTGCGGCCGGAGTATTTGACGGGGTGCATCTCGGACACCGGAAACTTTTTGACGAACTGCTGAAAATGAGTGTCCGTGAGAATGCCGTACCGGTGGCTTTTACGTTTTATCCGCATCCGCGAACAATATTGAATCCGCAAAAAGCTCCGGAATTGCTGGTGTCGCCACGGAAAAAAGTTGCGCTTCTGGCGGAACTTGGAGTGAAAGCCGCGGTGACGATTCCGTTTACCCGGAGCTTTGCAGAGCAGGAACCCGATGACTTTATTCGTGATACATTGATTGCCGGGCGGGTTGAGCTGTGCGGGATTTGTGTTGGAACCGACTGGCGTTTTGGAAAGAACGGCAGCGGAACGGTGGAGCACTTGAGAAAATTTGCGGAAGCCGGACATTTTGCCTTTGTCAGTGTTGATGAACTTTATATTGACGGTCAACTGGTCAGCAGTACCGCAATACGCAGGGCAATATCATCCGGGCGTCTTGGTGACGCGGCAATGATGTTGGGACGCAACTATACATTGTCGGGAGCTGTGGGCCACGGGCATCATATCGCCACCGATAAATTATCGAAGCCGACTGCGAATTTGCAAATATCCTATGGCGTACTGCCGCCGTTCGGGGTATATGCGGTAAAAGTTCGACACGAGGGTCGGGAATATCCCGGAGCGGTGAATATCGGTTTATCGCCAACTTTTGAATATGATGATGTGCGTTCGGCAAGGATTGAGGTGCACATCCTTGATTATACCGGGAATCTTTACGGGCAGTCGCTGGAGATAGAATTTCTGGACTATCTTCGCGAGGAGCGCAACTTTCCGTCGCCCGAGGCCCTGAAGCAGCAGATAGAAAAAGATATTCAGATAATAAGACAACTTTTTAAATCAGGAGATGACGTCCTATGAGTAACGTATCCGGCAAGCATAAGATCAGCGATATCGTGAAAATCACCGGAATCCCCCGAACGACCATTAACGACTGGATAAATCGTTATTCCCAGTATTTAAGTTTTGAGATGCAGGGGAAGAGAAAACTTTATACCGACCATGCCATTGAAGTTATTAATGAAATCAACTCCTTGAGGGAAGCTGGTCAAAGTTCTTTTGAGATTGATGACGCGCTGGCTAAAAATCATCCCGTTAAGCCTGAAATCGCTGAGGAACCCACTCCCGGGATTACTCATAAAGTGGCTGATGACGGAACTGTTCATGCTCATGAATCTCAAGGCGAAGAATTTGCCGTTATTGCCAGAAAGCAAACTGATGAGATTGCCCGGTTGATCAGTGATCAGCTGAAGAACCTTACGGTTCGCCTCGATGACCTGGAAACGGAAAATCGTCAGTTATCGAAAAGTTCCAACAAGTGGCTTGGAATTACTGTTTTGATTGTTATTCTGATGTTTGCCGCGGGTGGTTTTCTGCTGTGGAAATACAGCAAACAGGTTGAAAGCAATATTCGCCTGAGTGCTGACCGGACGAAAGCGCTGGATCTGATTGATGCCAAGGATAAAGACTTGAACAGTCAGAAAATGCATATTGATACTTTAAGCCAGACGTTGAAATTGACTCGTCAGCAGCACGAAAGCGGCATGAAGGAGTTGAAAAAGGATTTTGATGAAGAGAAAGTTAAGCTTAAGCAGGAACTTCAGGTTCAGGCCGACGCGAAAGTCGAGCTGTATAAGCGTGAACTTGAGATTCTGAAAGAGAAAGCGGCTCAGGAAAAACTGGCTCTTCTCAAGCAACTGACTGATATAAAGATATCTAATAAAGAGAAAACCGAAATCATCGGCAAGCTTCAGGAAAATTCACAGAAAATGAGTGAGGCTCTTGAAAGTCTGAGTGATAAGTATCGGTCGATTTCTTCCGAAAATACACCTGAGAAATCCGAAAAAACTGAAAATAATTCCGAGGACAATAAAGACAAGTCCGAGGAACCCTCACTTGAGGGGCAGGGGTAAGTTCATCTGATGAAAGACAAACTGTCGATTCTGGCTCTTGAACCGTTTTACAGCGGCAGTCATAAGGCCTGTATCGACAGTTGGATTTCTCGCAGTGTCCATGATTTTACTCTATTGCAGTTGCCGGGCGAATTCTGGCGCTGGCGCAGTCGTCATTCATCGTGGACCTTTGCTCGGATGGCAGCGGACCTCGTGGCTAAGGGAAAACGCTGGGATGTTGTTTTTTGCACGGAATTACTCAATCTGGCGGAATTCAAAGGACTGGCATCGGAAGTTGTAAGACGTTTACCGGCAGTTGTATATTTCCATGAAAATCAACTGGTCTATCCGATTCATGAACCGGGGCGTCGCGACCAGAGCCGTATCATTGCCAATTTCAGTTCTTCTCTGGCTGCAACCGAGGTCTGGTTTAATTCAGGACACAACCGTGATACTTTTCTTGGCGGTCTGCCGGACTTTTTCAGTCGTATGCCGGATCAACAGCCGTTGAGCTTGATCGGCGAAATTCGTAACCGCAGCCGGATCGTTCATCTGGGAGTTGAGGCACAAGAGCTTTTTCCTTCAAAACCTTGTCCGGACCGGATAAAGCCGCTGCATCTACTTTGGGCCGCACGCTGGGAAAACGATAAAAATCCACAACATTTTTTTGAGGCTGTTACTCGATTGCATAAAGCATCGATCCCTTTTCGACTGAGTGTGATCGGAGAATGCCCCAACCGTAAGCTGAAACCTTTATTTAACGGGGTGAGGCAACAGTTAGCAGAGCACATCGAAAACTGGGGATATATGAAATCGCGGGAAAATTATTTGCGGGTACTGGCAGATGCTGACGTGATTGTTTCAACCAGTAATCATGAATTTTTCGGAATCAGCATCTTGGAGGCAGTTGTTTCCGGAGCGTTTCCGGTTCTGCCCGACCGTCTGGCGTATCCCGAAGTATTTACCGGTCCGGATGAAGAAATGGTAAAGGACTTCTTTTTTGACGGTACTGTAGACGGCTTGTCTGCCCGGCTTATGGAACTTGCTCGTCAGCACGATAAGGGGGAGGACTTATGGAGTGGCTTGTCGGTTGGTCCGGAATATTACCGTGAGAAATATGACTGGAATATGCGTGCAAAAGAATTTGACCTGCTGGTTAAACAGGTTTATGTTAACGGCTGTGTTTCAGAATAATAAATAGTCTATATGGATTGAAAAGCGTACTGTTTTTCGAAGAAGGATTGTAATATGAGTGAAAAAGAGCAGAAAGTGAATTCCGTCTGGCAGGGACTATGGCTTAGCATGTCGTTGCTGTTTAAACATTGTCCGCCAGGCAGCCAGTTCAGTCTGAATACCCGGGCCGCCGCTGCCGCGTTATCACCGTTGCGGGGATTGATTGTCGCTGTTATTGTCCTTATTCCTATTATGATGATTGGAGCTGTTCCAAGGGTTGATACCTGGTTTTTTCGTTTACTGATTCCTTTCATATACTGGGGCTTGACGGAAAAGATCACCCATAAACGGCGTTTACAGGCTTTCTGCAAGTGTTGCGAAGCCTCGAATGATCCGGACAAAGCTGCCAGAATTATGCATAATCCGGGCAACGTTCCGCTGACTGCGGCTGGAGGAGCGAGTCTGGTATTGTTGCTGGGGGGAAAATTGATGATCCTGTATCTGCTGGTTGCAAAAAATGTAATCAGTGGTGAAAGTGTCGGACAACTTCAGTTTTTCATGCTGTTGTGTGCAATACCGGTGCTTGCTGAATTGGGTCCGGTTCTGTTGCTTGCCGGTGATCAGAAACCGGAGCACGGCTCTGATGGCGAACTGGTAAAACCAGCGAAGCGTAAACCTCTGTGGCCGGTGATCGTAGCTGCATTACTGGCTGTTCCTATGTGTGCAGCATTATGGTTCCTGGCATCTCCGAATTCTTTGATTATGCCGTTATCCTTGATCCTTATCATGGTTTTCTATTGGAAACGCAAAGCGGATTCTGTGTTCGGCGGAGCATCTGAAACGGTTGCCTGGGCATGTTATGAAACCTGCGAAGTCGCAGCGGCGCTCGGATTACTTATCGTTTATCAGGTACCGCTGCAACTGGCAATCGAACAACTGAAAGGCCTGCTTTCTTCTATCCTGTAATCTGGCTTTCGCCGCCCAGGAAAATACCTTTCAAGTTCATCCTGAGCTGATCCGGATTGTTGGAGAAGGCCAGAGCGTCTTCTTCCGTGATCAGACCGCCGTTAAGCAGATCCATTAGCGACTGATTGAAGGTCTGCATGCCTTCATGACGTCCGCCTTCAATGATCGTATGCAGCTTGTCCAGCTGGTTTTCATACAGCATCTTTTTGATAGACGCATTGTTGATCATAATTTCAGCGGCCGGAACCACGCCGTCTCCAGTCACGACAGGCATAAGACGCTGTGCGATAATTGCCCGAAGGTTGAGAGACAACGCTTCTCGAATCGGATCCTGTTCCGTTTTCGGATAAAAGTCAAGGATACGGTTGATCGTCTGAGACGCAGTGGAGGAGTGAAGTGTGGTCAACACCAGGTGACCGGTGTCGGCGGCCTGGAGAGCAGACTCAAAACTGTGTTTATCGCGCATTTCCCCTACCATTATGATATCCGGGTCCTGACGCAGGGAGTGTTTTAACGCACTGCTGAATGAACTGGTATCAATACCAATTTCGCGTTGTTCGAAGAAACTTTTGTCGTCGTGGAATTCATATTCAATCGGGTCTTCAATTGTGATGACATGACGATTGAAGTTTTCATTGATATACTGGAGAATGGCCGCAAGAGTGGTAGATTTCCCGGAACCGGTGGTACCGGCCAGGATGATGATACCACGGCGTTCTTCGGCTATTTGATTGATTACCGGTGGCAACCGCAGTTCCGCTACATTCATGATTCGGTCTTTTACATGACGCAGAGTCAGGCATTTTCCGCCACGCTCCTTGTGGATATTTACCCTGAATCGACCGACATCTTCTTCCACATAGGAAATATCCAGGTCACCGTGCTGTTTGTACGATGCAAGATATTCCGGGTCGGTAACCATTTCATGGATTACGGCAGTCAGAAATTCATTGTCCGGAATGAAGTTGCAGTCGACCAGAGTACCGGCAATCCGGTAATGTATCGGACTGTTTTCTTTAATATGAATATCCGACGCTCCGGCTTTTACGCCTTCCGAAAGCACATCATGCAGTAAACCAGCCATTCCAGTATCTCCTTGAAGATTAATTCATAAAAGTTAACATAATACTATGTATTCCGGACTTAGGAGTTGTATAAAAATAACCTTTATATCTGCGCGTTTCTTCCGGTTGGCTTGTAAATTGCCAATTTGTTACATAGCTGAAGCTATGCGCCGTATCGGCAATACCCCAAATCATTCTGGAATAATTCACGCATTTTGCCAAGTTTATTTTCAAACAGCTCTTTAGCCGGGATATTCGCTCATCAGATCAAGCATTTCCTTAACTGCGGCTTCGAGACCAACCATAACGGCACGGGAAATAATGCTGTGTCCAATATTCAGTTCCTTCAAATTCGGAACCTGAAGAACTCCTGCGATATTGTCATAGTCTATACCGTGTCCGGCATTGACCATCAGCCCCAGGCCGGACGCGAATTGAGCAGCTTTGACCAGGCGTTCCAATTCATGTTCTTTGTCTTTGCCGGTAGCGTTGGCATAAGCTCCGGTGTGCAGTTCCACATATTCGGCCCCGGTTTTCGCGGCAGCTTCCAATTGCGCCAGTTCAGGATCGATAAAGATACTTACTACGATTCCAGCATCGATCAGGCGCTTGACCGAGTCATTGATCCATTTGAAATTACCCAGTACGTCGAGTCCGCCTTCAGTTGTCAGTTCCTGACGTTTTTCCGGAACCAGGCAACAACTGTGCGGGCGAGTATCCAAAGCAATGCCGATCATTTCTTCAGTGACCGCCATTTCCATATTCAGACGTTTTACGTTTGCAGCGATATTGGCCAGGTCTTTATCATTTATATGTCTGCGATCTTCGCGCAGATGAGCCGTAATACCCCAGGCACCGGCTTTTTCCGCTGCCAATGCCGCGTCCAGCGGCTGCGGGTAAGCGGCTTTGCGTACTTCGCGCAAGGTCGCTACGTGATCAACATTAACCCCCAGGTTCAACATGATTTCACTCCTATAAGTGTTAACAGGTATATTATATCTATATTATATCACGATTTTATTTCTTGACAATCAACTGAGGAATTAATCTTGCAGTAAAACTGCTGAAGACTGAAATAACAGTTGCCAGGAATTTTGTAAATAATACAATCTTATAACCGAAATATATATGATGAACTTTTGCTATTGTTGCAATCTCTCTGCTGGAAAGTTATAGTGCATTGAGTTACATAAATATTACATCATTACTCAAAGGTATATATTGTGTCTACATTCAGCTATGAATTAATGAGAAAAATTCATGAGTCTCTGTTTCATGTCCTTACTGACAATACAGAAAAACGTTTTGGAAATATTGGGGTTTCTGAGGCACAGAAGCTTTTGGATGAGAATGCATTGCATGGAGTTGTCACAAAAGATTATCTGGAAAACCTCCAGCACCGACTGGATGAATACTTTCGTGATAAAATCAGTTATTTTGATCATGTGTACAGCCTGCTTGAAGATGAAGAATCCAGAGCAACTATGGTCAATGTTATGGCATATCGTTTCATGGGTTACAGAAGAGTGCGAGTGGCCGACATGGGAAAATGGTCGCAAAGAAAGCTTGATCGGTTGAGCCGGTGTATGGTTAACACCGATTCGGTCGTTACCGGCAGTTCCGCAAAAACACGTGAGGTGTTTCGCTATGATCTGGAACGTTTTGACATTCCGGTCAGTGTGTACTCACATGAGTTTGCGGTTAATATGATATTTTTTGTGGAGCAGTATTCCTATTACGGTAGCAGGACGGTAACTCCAGAACTGGGAGATTATGTGATTGACGCCGGGGGCGCCTGGGGAGACACCGCATTGTATTTTGCAAATAAAGTTGGGAAAGACGGCAAAGTATTCTCTTTTGAGTTTATTGAGGAAAATCTTAACGTCTTTAAGAAAACCCTTTCAATCAATCCTGAATTGAGCCGCAGAATAATGATTGAACCGGCTCCTCTCTGGAATAAGAGCCATGAAATGCTGGATTTCAGTTCCAGTACTACAACAAGTACGGTTTCCGCGGCTGATAGCTCACTGAATTCTGAAGATTTGATCGAATCGGTTTGTATCGACGAGTTTGTAGTGCAAAAAGGGATTGATAAAATTGATTTTATAAAGATGGATATCGAAGGTGCCGAAATGGACGCTTTACAGGGTGGAATCAATACAATTAAAACGCATCGTCCGAAACTGGCGATTTCAATATATCATCATCATTATCTCGATCTGCTTAATGTTACATTATGGGTGAAACAGCTCGATCTTGGCTATAAGTTTTACCTGAAGCATGCCAATATGTATCAGGATGAAACGGTTTTATTTGCGATTGTCGACTAACCCGGCAAAGATTTGTTCCAGCTTATCGGTAGATGATTTTATATCAAAGAGGTTCAGTGCGCGTTGTTGTGCCGCTTTTCCCATTGCGGCCCAGTGTGATGGGTTGGCCGGCAAAGATTCAAGGGCATCAGCAAGCTGGTATGGGTCGCGTGGTTTTGTAATAATACCGCTTATTCCATTTTCAACAACTTCCGCTGCTCCTCCCTGTCCGGTACTAATTACCGGCAGGCCCGCAGCCATTGCTTCTACAGGTGAAATACCGAAAGCTTCTTCTGTATGGGAAGGAAAAACCAAAACATTGGATGCGGAATACATTTTAAGTAATTCATTTCTCGATAGATTTCCGGTGAAATTAACTTGATGAGAAAAGTTATTTGCTTTGCATACATACAGTAGTTCTTCATAAAACTCCTGATCCTGAATTAAACCGGCGACAGTACAGAAGAAATTTTCATTATGGCTTTTCAGAATAGCCAGTGCGTCAATAAGTGTACCTATGCCCTTGGAAGAGCGAATCAGACTGGCATAGGCAATATTGAGTCTGTCGGTCGATATTGGAGAGCGCAATTGAAACAAGTCCGTATTGGCGCCGGGATAAAGGTGATCACAGTTTTTATATTTGGGAGGAGCATTGCGCTGTACAACCCAGTGAGAGGCGCCGGCGAAGAAATATCGGGGATGATCCGGCAGTTTATGATCATGGAATGTATTATCCTTAAACCCAAAACGATGAACCATCGGAACGTCGTATTTTTTCAGAAGGTACTCAACAATATTGCAATCAATCATATCCAGGTTGCCAAGCAGGATAAAATCAGGCTTGAAATGATCTATGGCTGTATCAATGATGGAATAATTCTTCAGCACAATTTTTTCTGGATCGGGACCTATTTGTGTATTGCCGTCTATCCATTCCCCATACAAAATAATGCTTCGGTCAATATCAGGTTCTTTCTCTGGACATTTTCCTAGGTATGGGGTATTTGAGGTGAGAACTTTTATATTGTGTCCTCGTTTTTTCAGTTCGTTCGAAAAACTGAACATTGCTCGGCCATATCCGCCCATTTCCTGTGGCGGATACAGGTTCGTTATAACAAGAATCCGTGAGGAAGACAGGATTGTACTGTTTGGGGGAAAAGTATTAATTCGGGACGTCAGGCGTTTTATTCTGCGTTTTATATTGTCTTGATCAATATTGATTTCTAGAGACTTGGAATACCATCTAAGTGCCTCAGCATAGTTATTGGTCTGCATAAACAGTCCAGCCAGTTGATTCATGTTTTCCCAGTCGTTTGGATAGCCGTGTACAAGGTCAAGCAGGTAATCAACTGCCGTTTTAATATGATCGTGACTTATTTCATACTTAATCAGTATATCAAGAGCTCTGCGGTCAAGGCGATTGGTCTGTTGATATTTGCGTATCCTTTTCAGGCCTGCTTCACTATTTTCGGGCGAATTCAGCCAGGCAATTCCGGCAAGCAGGTCTATTTTCCCGGTGTTGTATTGGCTGCCGTATTTTTCTGCCAGAAAGTCCAGTGCTTCAGGTATCTTCTTCTCAATAAAAATACGAGCAGGCAAAGCAATATTTTTCCAGAAGAAAACAGGAATATTCTCATCAGCGGGAATGAGGCCGGTTGACTGCAGTTTGTTTATAGTATCCTGAGACGGGGATTTGTCAAAGATTAGCGAATCAAATGGATAATTTGATAGAAGTTTTTCAACCGCTTTTTCATCATTATGCAGAGACATTTCAATTGTGTCATCCACTATTATACTGTTCCAAAATGCTGGAATGTTTTCACTATCGGATAGTTTTCTGATTTTCAGTGTGGCTTCTTTCGTCAGCCCTATTGTTTTTGCATGACCGCCTGTATAAATATTCATTCTGGGGAGATCCGTGGCATCGGATATTAAATCGGCGCATTCAGAGGATAAAATCAGGACTTGAGGATATTGGTTGTGAAGCTGCAGTTCCTGTAAAAATTCATATTTTGTGATGCGGGAGCGCAATCTATTGAGATCAGTAGTAACCGGAACAGTACAGCGCGGTTCACATGAAATCATATAGCGTTCATCGTCAATCGTACCGTTGTGGATGAAATCGAAAAATTGTTTGATCTTTACTCTTGGGTCCTGCTCTTTCCAGAAGCGTTTAAATCCGGCGGCTGCAATTTCTGCTGCGAGTTCCGGATGATCCAGATAATAGCTGAGTTTTTCCGTCAACTCTTCCGCGTTTCCGTAAGTGTCAAATTCTTTTCCGCATTCAAACAACATGTTCAGGCCTGATTCCGGGGCAAGAGTATCGGTTAAAAGAAATCCTCCGCTTGACATTATTTCAAATACTCGCAAATTCAAATCTCCATTTAAGCTGCAATTCAAGCTTAGATGGGATGACGCGTAAGCTGTTGCTGCTTCTTCATGGGGCAGTTGGGATATCAGGGTATTGTCGCAATGTTTCTTCATGGCCTGGATGATGTGACACCGGTAAGGGTGGAACTTTCCGACATTACCAATAAAAGCAACGTTGTTTTTGATTGGAATTTCCTTTTGTTGGAGATGGGGATAGATATTAATTCCCGGCATCCAGAAACAGTTTGAGAATCCGGCTTCCACCACAAAATGGAGGTGGTGACGATCATGATCACTGGTAATATAATCAAATTTTTCTTTTCTTAAATAATCAATTAAAAATCGGACAGGAGAGGGGAGGTGATGTGTATCTCCCATTATAAATACCTTCCGGCATTTTACTTTGTCAAGATTATAAGGGACATTGCATTTTGAACTGTCTGCTTTAAGAACCAGCAGATCTGGTTTCCAGTTGTGAGGCAGTTTTTCTAGTAGTTTGTTGATGTCGTAGCTTCCGGATGGAGCCTGTAGTTTAAACATGCGGCCTTTTTCATCATATTCCGTCTTGATTTTACGACTGCAGAATATTTCATTTGAACTAAACATTATGGGACGATATGCTTCGTAGTTCCCGGAAGTAATAAAAAGTGTGTTTATATTAGAGTAATTTTCCGGTGCAAACAGACCATTCCAGTCAAAATCCGGCAGGAGTTCATAATTTTTTCGTATCATAGTCAGTCAATTCCGTTTCCCTTAAAACATCAAGATACAACTTTATAAAGATAAATGCAAACTTACTTATTTCTTATACCATAATCGTCGGTTAAATGCATGTATTTAATATAAAATCGAAAAAAATTTATCATAAACATGGTTCTGTATTGTCCTGAAAATCAGATATATGTACTACATGAAATCGAAAAATGATCGAAAATATTATATTGAATGTCATTTCGGGTATTTATTTTAATTTCCCAACGTGTATAATTAAAAGTAAGGCCCGAAGTTTGATGGCTGAAATCGACGGGTCGCATCACTGGATACTGCGACTCGGTTAATTGAAAATTTATATTGTGCAATGTCATAATCGCATAACCAAGGAGGCGGCCATGAGAACACGGCAGGATCAGTCTCTGGACTACCATGTTAAGCAGGTTCTGAGCGGAAAGCGAAAGTTTGAAAACGTTTATCAGTCAGTTACGAGAATGATTCTCGGCGGCAATGATGCGTTCCGCAAGATTAAGGTCAACGGTAAAACTATCTACGACTACAGTGTATTTCGACAGAAAGCGAAACACCTGGTAGGCCTCTATAGCGAAATCAACAGTTTTGTCAGCTTCGTGAAGGATGCCGCTGAAAATGGTTCTTCTGCTGAAATGGCTTTCGTCCTGGTTGGTGAACCGGGTAACGGGAAAACTTTCTTTGTAGAATATTTATGCTCCCTCTACCGGAATTTCCTGGCACAACAGGAGAACATGCGTTATACATTTAAATTCCAGGGACTGGATCAACTGGGTAATTACGGCAGGATCACTGAAATTGAATCACAAACGTATGAAGATCCGATGATTCTGGCTATGAACGTAATGCCTACCCGTGACGCCAGTATGGAATATATGTCCAAGCTGGGTTATAAAGACAAGGATATTGAAGCGGCATTTGCCAACTACCGGTCTCTTGGTGCCTGTTCCGATTATATCTGGAACAGTATTCGCGAATTTACCGGCGGCAAAGTTGAAGATATGAAGAAATTCATTAAGGTTGTGCCGATCCCGATGAGTGAAACCCTCGGTACAGTGACCGGTAAATATTCCGCTCGTGATAAGATTACTTCTTCGGCCAAGGATCTCCTTGGTGAAGAATCCGTACAGCGTTTGCTCCATATTACCGACACCAGTAATCCGTACCGGATTGATTTGCGTATTGGCGCGCTGGCCCGTGTGGGCGGCGGCGGTATTCACTTCTCCGACGAAATGTTCAAGAACAAGAAAGACCTCGTTCAGGTATACCTTGGAGTGATCCAGAACCGTACGATTGAGATCGACGGATTCAAGTGGCCGATCGACACCATGATCGTTGCTACCAGTAATAACGAAGAGTTCAACCGTTTCATCAGTGAGAAGGAAGAAGCTCCGATTGTTGACCGCTGTCGTATCTGTTACGTCGGACACAACACAAATTATAAACTTCAGGAAGAACTGACTGCATACGCGATTGGTTCCGAAAAGAAGACTACCATGGCCGGCGAGGTCATGCATATTGATCCGAACCTGAATTTCGCGGTATCCAATGCCGTCGTTCAAACTCGTCTGCCGCGTTCCGAAAAGCTTACGCCGCAGGAAATCCGTAAGCTTGCCGCTGGTGAGATTGCCGGAGACAAGAGTATTAAGGCTTTGATTGAGTTGATCGATGACCTGCAGCGCGAACCTGATATCACCAAGCGTTTCGGACAGCGCGGTATCGGACACCGTAATCTGGGGCGTTGTATTCAGCTGCTGATCGAAAGTTCTGAAACTCAGGAAGGACACTGCATGTTTGCCGGTGATGTTTTTACATCGCTGGAGCAGGTTGTACTCGATTATATTCCTGAACCGGAATTCCGCGCCAAATATCTTGAAGATATCAAGATTGCCCGCGAACTTTACCGGGAAAAGGTCAGGACTACGATGTTTGACGCATATATGGATGAGCCTCAGGCGATTAAGAAAGAGGTTATGAATTACGTGAACATGGTTATCGCGATCGACTCTCAGGAAGTTGGTTCCGACAACATGTGGCGCTATACCGATCCGTCTACAAAAGAACTCAAGGCGATCAAGATTGACGAAACCTATATCCGCAGCGTTGAAGAACGTCTGGGCCTTAAGAATAATGAACAAAAAGAATCGTTCCGAACCACGATCCGCCGCATCTACGGACGCAAGGCGCATACTGATCCGGACTACGATTTCATGGATAACAATGAATTGGTCAAGGCCGTCACTGACGTCCGCCTCCAGTCCGATGTGGCCGGAGCCGGCAGCCTGGTGGGCGCGCTTGCCAACCGGACCAATGAGGAAAATGAAAAACTGTACAATAAAATAATCAAGACAATGTGCGAAAAACTGGGTTATTGCAGTACTTGTGCGCAGAAAACGATTGATTATTTCTGTACCCGTCAGGATGAAAGCTGACTGTTGACCGCTTTTCGTTTGTGAACAGGAACATTTAAAATGACGGTGTCAATATCATGTCAGATCATAATAAACATTCGCTGCTGCCGTCGGGTGGCGGCGAGAATAAACTGCCGGTAGAAAAGCCCGGGGAATACCACGATGCCGGGGCTGTTCCCCCACCGCTTGGCCTGGATCTTCAGGCGCAGTTATACCAGAACATGGATATGGCTCTCCAGAAGCTGGAAGCTGATGTCCCCATGTATCGTACCATAAAAACCCTTGATGACCTGCTGGAGCGTGATGCCCAGCGCGAAAAGGATGGTTTTAAGCGTAAGATCCATCTTGGCAAGGTGGTGAAACCGGTTGAGAACGGCGGCAAGAAGATTGTTGTCGTACCTACAACTACTGAGGATAAATTCTATCATGACAGCCGAACTTCCGATGAAAACGATGAAAGTGGAAACGGACAGGGCGGCGAAGACGGTCAGGATACCGGGGAATCAACCGGTACTGCTGAGGGTGATGAAGGCGATGTTATCGGCGAACGCCCGCTGTACAGTGACCAGGAAGGTGAAGGCGAAGGCCAGGGGGCCGGTTCCGGTAACGGCTCTGAACATGAACTTGGGCAGACCGCTTATAACCTTGGTAAGATGCTGACTGAAAAGTTCAAGCTGCCGAACCTCAAGGAAAAAGGCAAGAAGAAGTCCCTTACGAAATATGTTTATGACCTGACCGATCGCAATTACGGTTCCGGGCAGGTGCTGGATAAGAAACAGACTCTGAAAGAGATCATCAAGACGAATATCGGGCTCGAACGTTTTGATCCGGAAGCGGAAATGGATCCCGATAAATTCCTTATCAATCCCCGCGATTATTGCTACAGGGTAATGTCGCGTGAAAAGGATGTGGAATCACAGGCAATCGTTTTCTTTGTCCGCGACTATTCCGGGTCGATGTACGGGAAGCCGACCGAAGTTGTATGTTCTCAGCATGTAATGATTTACAGTTGGCTGATGTATCAGTACAAGGAACAGGTGGAAAGCCGGTTTATCCTGCATGATACCGAGGCAAAGGAAGTTAAAGATTTCTATACTTATTATAATACCCATGTGGCGGGCGGAACTCAAATCAGGTCATCGTTTGAACTGGTCAACCAGATAGTAGAGGAGGAAGCGTTACACCGCGATTATAATATCTATGTGTTCTACGGCAGTGATGGCGATGACTTTAATTCCGACAAGGTGGCGTTTACAAAGGCATTCGATAAGATGTTTTCTTATGTCAGCCGCCTGGGGATGACCGTGATCCGCAACAGTTATGCCCCGGACCGCATGACCGTATTTGAAAACTTTATCCGCCAGAACCAGATTCTGGAGAATAATCCTGAATTAGCCCGGCTCGACGTCCTCGGCGTAGACGCTGACGACCCGAGAATCATTGAAGGAATAAAAACACTGGTGTCATAACTATGGAACTAATTAATCAGCACGCGAAAAAGATCATGGAAGGCTGCAAGGAACGCGCCAAGAGTGCCGGGCTGTCCTTCACTGACGAATCGATCGAATATCTGGTTACCAACCAGGATATGCTCGCGCTTCAGCCCAAAGGTATGATACCCACCCTCTATGACTACTGGGTTCATGACCTGGAGCTCATGAAGAGCAAAAAAGAATACGAACTGTACCCGAATAATCCGTTTGAAACCGTGATTAATTCCCGGCCGCCGTTGTCGTTTTACAACGATAATAACCCGGACTGGCTCAATGTGATGATCTTTTATCATGTGATCGGGCATATTGATTTCATGCAGAACAACAGTTATTTCCGTCATACCTGGGACGATGATTTTGTCGGGCAGGCACTGGCGGACAAACGCTTGATCAATGACTTGCGCACCAAGCATGGTCGCTGGGTGGACTATGTGATTGAATTTACGCGTGGAATTGATAATATTATCGGTTACTACCAGGAACTGTCCGAACGGAACCAGCCGAGGCGGAAACGCATTAACCGGCTTGATTACTTTTTCGACGTATTTCTGCAGAAAGAACTGAAGGTCAGCGATCCGCTCTATCTCAAGGAGATTGAGCGTTATAACCGTACACTTAAAGAATCCGGAAAAGACACCAAATCCAGATTTATTTCGGAAACTCAGGCGAAATATCCTGAATTTGAGACTTGTTTCGAAAAATACCGGGAAGGTCAAAGACCGGCTCCAAAGGATTTGATCCAGTATATTATGGATAATTCTCCTGTCATTAACCGTGACGAAAACCTCTGGATGAAATCGGTTATGGAAATCGTTCGCAATACCGCGTTGTATTTCGCGCCGCAGATGCGCACTAAGGTGATGAACGAAGGATGGGCCACTTACTGGCACTTTGAACTGTTCCTGAACGATGACCGGATTAAGGGACACGAGGCTGATTTTGCTCGTATCAATTCATTTGTAACCGCATTACCGAAGCTGGGAATGAATCCTTACGCGATTGGCTGGCGGTTGTTTGAATTTATTGAGCAGCAAGCTGACAAAGGGCGGCTTTCATATGATTTTGAACGGCTGAACGGAGTTGAAGAACGGAAGAATTTTGATCATAAGACCGGCAATGGACGCGATTTTATTTTTAAATTACGTGAAAACTGCTGTGACTTTAATTTTATCAACAATTATGTGGATCAGGATTTCTGCGATCTTCATAATCTGGTGATTATCGGTGAGCGTATCAACCAGCAGCGTATGACCCGTGAATACTATATCAAGAGCCGCAAGGCCGAGGATTATCGTAATATGCTTTTGAATAATTTGATTCATCCCCCGCATATTACGGTGGATGACGAGAATTCGTCGGAAGGCATGCTGAAGTTGATTCACCATTTCGAAGGCAAACAGCTCGTGCCGGAATTTATTGACAATGTTATGTGTGGACTGGAATATCTCTGGGGTGACGAGGTTCAGCTCGATACTCATTTGATTCGCAATAATACACCGCATAGAATTACTTATAGAATTAAAGAAAGACATCTGGAGACGCTGAAACATGAGAGTAAGTAACATACAGAAATCCCTCAAGGATCTGCATGAAAAACTTCACCGGGAAAGTAAACCGGCAAATCTGGGGTTTGAAGAGTTTCTGGGATGTATCGCAGAAAATCCCGGCAGGTCCATGCGCAGCATTTTTCAGCTTTTCCATGACATGATTCATTATTATGTGCCGGATGGCGTGGATGAATATGTTCATGACCCCGAATCGATTAATTATATTCATTACGACTGCGATAAATTATTTGTCGAAAACAGTGACAATCCATTTTTTGCTGACCGTCTGCTGGCAAACCGTCTGGTTTCCGTGGCCGACTCGTTCAAGTCCGGGGCGTTGAGAAACAAGATGCTGGTTTTTACCGGCCCTCCGGGAAGCGGGAAAAGTACTTTTCTCAATAATATCATGCGTAAAATGGAAGAATATGTACAGACCGATGCAGGTGTTATGTATGAAACCGTCTGGCAGATTGATGTAGAAAAATTCGGCCTTACTTATGCTCCGAGTGCTTCAGATCGTGAGGCTATTGGCTTTGATTTCCTGGTAAAGAAGGAAAAAACTCATGACGAAGGATTGATTATTGATCCTGAGGCAAACAAGAAACTTATCGTGCCGTGTCCGAGTCACGATCATCCGATTATTCAGATTCCGAAAGAATATCGGCGCGATCTGCTTGATCGGATCATTGAAGATAAGGAATTCAAGAAAGTCCTGTTCAATAACAAGGAATATGACTGGGTTTTCAAAGATTCCCCGTGCCCGATTTGTTCGTCGATGTACCGGGCGTTGTGTGATAAACTTTCTCCCGAAGAAATCCTGTCGATGCTTTACGTACGCCGTTCTGAATTCAGCCGGAAACTGGGTGAAGGTCTAAGCGTATTTAATCCGGGTGACCGGTTGATGAAATCGCCGCTGGAAGATTCGGAACTTCAGCGTTGGATCGGCGCGTTGTTTAAAAGCAGTAACGAGGTTCCATATATTTATTCAAGAATGGCGAAGACTAACAATGGTATTTTTGCTATTATGGATGTAAAATCCAACAATATCGACCGTATTCAGAATATCCATGGTATCATCAGTGATGGTATTCATAAAGTGCATATCTATGAAGAACGGATCAATTCACTGTTCATGGCTTTGATCAATCCGGCTGATTTGAGTATCATAAATGAGGAAAAATCGTTTCAGGACCGCGTGATAGAAATTCCTATCCCGTATATTCGCGATTACAATACGGAAGTGGCGATTTACCGTAATGTTTACGGTGGAATCATTGATTCCATGTTTATGCCCAACGTGCTGACGGCGTTTGCCAAGGTGATCATTGCTTCGCGCCTTGAAAAATCTGATGCCGTACAGGAATGGATCGAAAAACCGGAGAATTACAGTCGTTTGCTTGATCAGAATATGCAGTTGCTGAAGATGGAAATTTTCAGTGGTAATATTCCGCAGTGGCTTGGTGACAGCGATATCAAACGACTTGACCGCAGGCGTCGCAGAAAAATTATTTCTGAAGGCGATCTTGAAGGGCGTATCGGATTTTCCGGGCGCGAGTCACAGGAAATGTTCAATAGTTTTATCAATATGTATCGTGGGCGCCATCACCTGATCACGATTCAGAATGTTGTATCATATTTTCGCGACAACGAAAAACATATGGGAAAACTTTCTCTGGACTTTTTGGATGCGCTGGTTAATCTTTATGATTACACGGTATTGCAGGAAATCAAGGAATCTATGTTTTTCTATAATCAGGATCAGATTATTAATAGTATTTTTGAATACCTGTTCGCAATCAATATGGATATCGGAACGGAAGCTGAATGTCCGATTACTCACCGTAAGATTAAGGTGAATGAAGCGTATCTGGAAGAGGTTGAGAAGTTGTTCCTGGGTCAGGACGCCGGTCCTTCTGAACGCGAGAAATTCCGTGACGAGACTTTGCGTAAATATGTGGCGAGAACTCTGCAGGAAGTCAATGAAGGCAAGAATATTATGCAGACTCAGCAGTTCCCGGAACTGCTCAGAATGTATAACCAGAACCTGAAGCAGAACGTTCTTGATCCGTTTATTACAAATGACAACTTTCGTCGCGCGATAAAGGATTTTGGCACAGAGGCGTTCAAGACCTATGATCGGAGAATCTGTAAGGAAGTTGATTTTTTGATGCGGAACCTTAAATTCAAATTCAATTATACTGATGAGGGAGCCAAGCTGATCTGTATTTACGCGATAGACAAGAAACTTGCTGACCGTTATCTCTGAGATAGTATCGCGAAGCAAGAAAGATAAAAAAAGCAGGGCCGCCGATTGAGCAGTCCTGCTTATATTTTTTTATTCGAACTGGAAATTTATTTTGCTTTAATCACAGCCATCGTTGGAATAATATGTATGGGATTTGCCATAATGGTAATAGTCCCGGCAGGGAAATCTTTCTTATACACAACATCTTTATAAATGCGTTTATTGGCATCCCATACTGACTTGAGAGAAGTTTTTTCCCAGCCTTTCGCGTTGAACTTTTTGTTCCGGGCATCAACCAGAAGGTATATTGTTACCGGAACGTTGACTTTAAAAGAAAACTCTTTACCGGGTTTCTGGTAGTTGCCTCTCAGAGTGCTTACGCAATCAAGGCCTTTTAGTTCTTCAGAAATACTTGTCAGTTTGAACTTGTCCGCAGTTCGTTTCCCTCCGACCGTTAGTTTAGACAGTTTTGCTCCTTTACTGAGATCGGTGATTGCAAGTTGATCCGCGACCGCAGTTGATGCAACAACAAACATTGCCATCAGGGTGAAAAGAGTTTTGAACAGCTTCATAGGGTTCTCCTTTTGTTGGGTTTTAGCAGAAAATTATCTGCTCGTGAAAAAAGAAAAGTTCTATTAATTAACCATAATTTGAACCGTTTTCAAATAAAATGAGCAGGCAATCGACTGATTGCTTGCCGAGAGCCTGCTTTCATCTACCGTTCCAAGGTCATTCCGATAAGAGCCAGCGATTTTTTTCCGGTAACCTTTAATGTTATGCTTTTTACATTGCGATCCGGGTGTGGATTGTTCAGTGACCAGGTCCAAAGCACATTGTCAGGTCGTTTCTGGTTTGGGCCGTTCCAGGCGCATATCCCAAGGTCCATTTCGGTTAAGTATTTATACCCGTTTATGTGGATTCCGGCTTTGATGTTCGCTGTTGCCGATGAGCCGTTGCTGTAGTTGTACACTACTTTTGCTGAAACCGTACCTTTCCGGTCGTGGTCCTCCAGGGCTCCAAGCATCCACACTTTGTTGAATTTCGCGTTGACCGGTATCACCGTTGATTTTCCGGTAGAAAGAACCAGACTGCATTTGCCGTTATTCTTCGACGGGTCAGTCAGTTTGAAGTCAATTCCACCCAGAGATATTGCTTCGGTCGGGAAAGCTTCCGCTGGTTGCGGCAGATTTAGTATCGGATCGATGCCTGGTCGGTTTACAGGGAAGTATCGCATGTCTTCACCGGCCTTGCCGAACCATGCGACCGGACCGTTTTTCTGTTGCCAGAGTTCACGGTTCATTACGCTGTTCATTGCAACGAAGTTGTAATCTTTCAGCTCACCGGCACCGGAGGAGGTTAGGACGCCGATATTATGCAGCAGGGATACGATCAGGCGTGAGGTACGTTTCGGACGCAGTTTCAGAAAGTCCTGCCATTTTATAGTAAGCAATACCAGTTTGCCGCTTTTGAATGGCATGATCGCGATCCCGGCTGGTTTTACCGGAGCAGAGATTTTTCCGTTTGCAACAATAGCTTGATCAAGCATTTTGCGGTCTTTTGAGGTAAACTTTTGGCCTCTTGAGAGTTTTTTTGCTTCTGTGTCAAAATTGTTGCTTTGCCGCCAGTACATATCGTTGTTGGCAATTCCGGCAAACAATTCAGGATATTTGCCGGTTTTAATCATGTCGGTTGCCTGAACAGAAACCAAACTGACATTTTCTCCGGTCAGGCTGGAAAGCTGTTCTGCGGTTTTCTTGTTTACGCCATCAATAATTGCCGTGCCGCCATGAGAACAGCATTCGGATATACGATTTTGTTCCCCACTGTTTTCCAATAGATTACCATCGATCCAGAGGACTTTTCCTGATTTTCCTGATTCCGTTGGAATGCCGAATTTCTTTAAGGCGGCAGTTGCCTTTCCTGCATTTGTGATATCAAGAATGCCCTGAGTTACGACTGGACTGTGGTTACAGGAGGAGATCAACTGTTTTGCAACATAGGCTGCGGCAGGTTCACTGGTATAGCGTGAAATTACCGGAAGTGAACACAGCAAATAGTAACCCTTGCCGTTATAGACTCGAACGATGTTGGTGAACATCTGAGCTGTGCCTGAATCGGCAAGGATATCGAACATGCCAGATACGGGTTTAATAAATGCGGTTTTTACCGGGATATAGTCGTTGCCCCATAGTTTCAGATCATTGTCCGATATATTTTTCATTGCCGGGTCTGAATGAGACTGGACAAATACATAGGTTTCTTTCAGATTTTTGCACAGGCGCAGTGGCAGTTTTACCTGTGTATCCGGTTCCAGCCACAATACTTTTAGCCCCTTACCGACTGCTTTCGTAAGTTCTTTCGAATCATTCCCATTGGCTTTCCAATTTGCGATGACCAGACTGGTGACACCGGATTTTAAGGCCTGAGACAGAGACGAATAACGTCCTTTGGGAAATTTGACATCCGGCAGTGTATTGCTGTTGTTGCTCAGCAGGACACAGCCCTTCGGGGCGGTTATCGCTTTGCGTGGATATACGGTGTAATCATAAGTTCGTGACGTTAACTTTTTTCCGTTGGCAGAGAGTGTTAGCTTCCATTGAACCGGAGTCTTTTTCGGGACTTTAGGCATTTGCAGTGATACGTTAAAAGATTCTTTCCCTCCGGCTGGAAGAATGAACTGCTTTTCGATGGTGTTAATCACTTTATCGTTTTCGATGAGGTTAGCTTTTAAAGTACAGTTCTGGTTGGCAAACATTTCGTTGTAGGCAAATAGTTTGCGTTTCACTTTCTTTCCTGAAGCGAAAGTGGAATTCATTTCACGGGTACACAGCAGGTAGTCCGGCATAGGTTGTCTGTTCTCATAAAGCGGATTGTTGGGATTGCCGGGATCAGTGGCCCAGGGATTCCAGCCCGATAATTTATCGTGATAATATCCTTCTGCAAAGGCCCGGATGCACTCGAACCAGCCTTCATAATAACCTTTGGTGATATCATATGCTTTATCTCCCGCCCAGCGTGCCATGCCGCCCGGAGGCTTAATGCCGTAAGGCATATATAAGTCTTCACTGAAGATTAACGGTTTCTGTTGCTTCCATTTGATACCGTGCCAGGAGACGGTTTTACCGGATAGCCAGTATGCGTCTACCGGAACCGTAAAGCGTGATTTGAATGGTTCGGTCGGATAATGAAAACTCAGAGTAGGTGCCGGACCGTCATGTCCCCAGCCGCCCAGAGAACCATCGCCGGAACATGTCCAGGTGCGGGTTGGATCAAGTTGCTGAGTCATTTCGCCGAACTTAAGCATTTTCGCGTCGACTTTGGCTTTTTCTTCTTTTGAACCTTTCATGTAATATGACGCGAATTCGTTACTCAGACACCAATAGATGATCGATGGATGATTGCGCAGGGATTTGACCATATTGTGAATGTGCTGTTTGGCATTGGACCAGAATTCCGGTTTTACCGCATTACCGCGCGGTTCGTTCACGGCGGACTCCGGCGCAATCAGGAAGCCGGTTTCATCGGCTATACGGATGACGCGAAGGGAAGGGCCGCCATGCAGGCGCATACCGTTATAGCCGCGCTTTTTCTGTAAGGCGATATAAGGTCTGAGTTCTTTTTCATTGGAATAATTGCGGTACGGGATCATTGAATTGCGCCGGTGTAGAAAACGTACGCCGTTGATGAGCATATCCGGCCCTTTAAAAGCCAGTTCCCGGAACCCGAACCGTTGACGGTAAGCATCGACAACTTTTCCATTACTGCTAACCGTCAGGTCCAGATAGTAAAGATGTGGATCATGCGGCCACCATAAATGTGGAGTTTTCCAATCTCCACTTAGCTTAACTTCACGGCTTTCGCCAGCCTTGAGAGCAACGGATACCGGCCTGAATTTGAATTCACTGTCGACTTTTCCGTTTAAAGTAATTTTTTGGGTATTGCTGTTATAATTGGTTAGAGTGATTTTCGCTTCCAATGACGATTGAGGATGGAGGCGCGAGATGATGAATACGTCATCGACTGCGACCTTTCCCGTGGTTTCCAGATGTACAGGGTATTGAATGCCGCGATAATGCGCCAGAAACCAGCCCCAGCCGGAGGGCCGGACCGTGGGTCCGCCATTGACCGAACTTCCGGCCACTCTGACAAGTAATTGATTCTTACCCGGTTTGATCGCGGAAGTCGCATTGACCTTAAACTGAAAATGACCATCCTTACTGCTGCCGATCTTTTGACCATTTAGATATATATCGGAACAGTCTGTAACCCTTTCAAAGCATAAAAAGTATTGTTGATTGGGATTTTTCTCCGGCAATTCAAAATTACGTCGAAACCAGACAATCGGTTTACGAAACAGGCCGGAGTGTGTATCCGGCACCATAACATTCTGCCAGCCGGACTCCGGTGGCATGGCGACGTTGACATCGGTTGGGAGATACTGCCAGATGCCGCACAGGTCAGTAGCGGTGCGCGGTGCGGCAATATGATCAAGGATTGGCTTGAATATGACCATGTTGTCTTTGGTTGAGCCGGAGAACTTTTCCGGTACATCGGTTTTACTGTCAAACGCTTCAAGTTCCAGATCATCAAACATCGCGCCTGCGTCGATGCGCAAATAGACGCCGTTCCACTTGGCAACGTCGGCTGTCGGAAAAGACAGCTTGAGATTTTCAAGACCATAGACCGCAACATACTTTCCACTGCTTTCAGGACTTGCCACTCCGACGGAAAGTTCAACTTTGTTATCGACCTTGTTAAAGATTAGTATTACCCGGTTCCATTTACGGGCATCGACCGAACCGATACCGGAGAATGATTGTTTTCCATCGATTACTGAAATTTTGTTTCTACAACTTACGGTGATTCCCTTTGCTCCTTTATAATTCACATTGCCTACTCCAAACCGTGCATTTCCTTTATAGGAAAAGGCGACCCGGATTACTTTGCCGGATAATACCGGCTTCAAGACATCGGCAGGAAATCGGCAATATACATGAAAATCGCGTCCACCGGGAGTGGTGAGTACTTTAGCTGTTTTGCCATCCCTTTCGGTCGAAACAACCTTACATGATGGGTGTCCTCCATATAATCCTTCCTTCCAGCCGCCTTGATCTTTAATTCCCTTGTCGGCAGGATATGATTCGAAGTCTTCCTTGATTCCGGCGGTTACCAGAGTCGCAAATGCGACAGTAAAAATACATAATATGCGTGTGAACATTATTGATTCCTTTCGAGATATATTTATTAATTTTCGAACTTCATGTAATTATTGCCGTCGTAATAGAATTTATGCGTCATTTCCTTGAACGGGACATTTTCACCGTGTCCGTCACAATAGATGTGATTTCCGGTGTTCTTATGATTGTTGGGAGAGGATGAAGGATAGTAGTTGGTCAGCGGATGACCAATTGTGGATGATGGGGCACGGCTGTTGTCAACCAACAGTACATCACGACTTGGTCGTGCCCGGTAGCCGTTGGAATAGTGGGTTTTTCCCGGGCCCAGTGGTCCGACAGCCCCATTGATCGGTGTTCCAAAATTAGCCCAGAAATTATAGGGACCGATATAAAAGAAATCGATGAAGCGATATGATCTCAGAGGATTGGGATAGTTCGCATAATCGTTCTCTTTGGTGCGCCACTCATAATTTCTGACTTCAACTCCGTTTACTGGACAGAACATTGTCCTGACTGTTTTAATGTATTCAAGTCCACGAACAAGCCCAAAACCGACCCATTTCGATGTATTTGATACGACCATTGCAGTTCTTGCACCGTGGGCGCCGCCGTTACCGTTTGTGTTGGGCCAATAGCCATTAAAATCCCCGGCATAGCAGATCATTGCCAATCCAACCTGTTTTTGACGGCTCAGACAGCTAATTTCTTTGGCACGATTACGGGCATTTCCCAATGCCGGCAGCAGCAGTGATGCCAGAATAGCGATGATTGCGATCACGACCAGGAGTTCAATGAGTGTGAATCGTTTTGATCTTTGCATTTTCCTTTCTCCCATATTTTGTATGTTTTCCTTTTCATAAATTGCCAAACATTCTTTTGCTTTTCTTTGTTGCTATTCATTGCGGAACTTAGACATGACACGCATGAAATCGTCAGAAATCGTTCCGTTTGCGGTCGGCGGTACGTCCCAAGTTACAACGCCGCCATTATCTGTTATCTGCCGCATCCAGCTTGTGGCAAATTCGGCACTGAACCGGGGCTTTCCCGCACCCCAGTATTCGCCCAGGAATGTCAGTAGATGATATAGTGAACCATCTTCAGTCTGCCCGATCTTTGAATGTTTACCTGTAACCGGCAGCGAATAATTCATTTCTCCGGCGGTAAAATCGCTCCATCCTCCGGTTTTAACCGTACCGCAGCGAATCGCGAATGACACCAGCGCATCAGGATTTCCAGCTTTCAACGCCGCTTTGAAACTGGCGAAATTCGGTTCGTCCGGGAAATCGTACATCAAATCCGGGTGATAACATCCGTCTATCCACCAACCAATAACTTTGTCTTCCCAGCGAGTAGACCAGTCGTGGATGATTGCTTCCCAGTTGCGCTGGAATTCACTCATACGGGAGTCTACGCCGGGAACCGGTTCCACATCTCCAATCCTGAGTCCGCACCATTCCGGATCGCGGTCTTGCCATGCCGGAGCAAACTTTAATTTGTCCATAGCCTGTTTATCAAAAATCGGAGCGTTGGCGGGAAGGTATGCCAGCAGTTTTATGCCGCGTGGCTCCAGTGCGTCATAAAGATCGCTGACGAGATCGCGGTCTGAGCAACGGCTTGGATGTCTTCCCACTATTTCATCATACGTCGGGTTCGGACTAATGTAGAATCCGCTGTTCTGTCCAAGAGTAATAAAGAAATATCCAGCACCGATCTCTTCGAGCTGGGATGCCAGCTTTGTGGTATCAAAGTCATCAACACGCCGATTCCATTCATCCGTTGTATACTCGCATTCGCCGATACTGCTGGCTGGGGAGGCAAGAAAATGGAAGAACACGCCCCATCCGGATTGTTTGAGGTATTCTGAATTATGGTTGCAAATGATATTTCTGTTCATTTTTTTGCCTTCGTTGTTTCCCGGATGATGAGTTTTGTTGGAATATCTTTCTGGATTGATTTTTTCAGTGACGTATATTTTTTACTTTCAATATCTTCCACCAGTAGTTCGGCGGCAACGGCCCCTTCCTGTTCGAATTTCTGTTCAACGGTTGTCAGACCGGAGTGGATTAGTGCTACGTCGCGAAGATTGCCGAAGCCGATAATAGACAGTTCCTCCGGGATTTTTATCCCGAGTTTTATTGCAATGAATTCCATTGTTGCGGCAATGTAGTCGCTGGCACAACAGTATGCGGAGGGGCGTTCTGACGTGGGACGGCTCAGCAGTTTTTCGATCATCTGATGTTGTTCCAGGTGGTCGCTTGTAAACCAGTTATCTTCTTCATGATTCTCAATGCCAAGTTCCCTGATGGTATCAAAAAACGCTCCTTTTCGCATGTCACAGGTTCCGAGTAGCCCGAAGTAGCCGATGTGACGATGTCCGGATTTATAAAGATATTCAACGGAGTCGCGAGTTCCCTGTACATCGTCGGATTTGACGAAAATACCGGCATCAAATATAGCCGGTTTATCCAGCACAACGACAGGGATTTTACGTTCTCGACTGCGTTTGATCAGGTATTCCGCCACTTCCATATCTCCATGGGTTACGATGCCTTCGATACGCATTTCGATGATCTGCTGGTAGAGCTGATCAAGGTCCTGATTGTCCGCGTAAAAAAACTGACAGGAATATTTTTTCTTCGTGAGAGCTTCGACAAATCCATTGATATTTCTTGAAATATATTCATAAGACGAGCCGCTGAATGTTACAATTGCTATCTGACGGGTTCGGCCCGTAACCAGAGACTGAACTACCGCATTACGGCAGTAACCCATTTCCTTGGCGGTTTGTTTGATTTTTTTTCTGATCGCGTCACTTATTCTTGTACAGTCATAGCGATCATTCAATGCGAAAGATACTGCCGAATTGCTTACATTCAGCCGTTTGGCGATATCTTGCATTGTTACATATTTTCCCATTGCGTATTCCTGCTTTGTAAATTGTTTGGTAAAGTACTTTATCATATATTGTAAACTACTTTACCGTGATTGTCAATAGTGAAAAATAAAAAAGTGAAATTGTCCGAAAAAAACACATAGTTACTCATAAACCATTTCCAGTGATGAAACATTGGGAAAATTCGAAATATTTAAAGGAGCCTTTAGATTTTGTTCAGTCGAAAAATATTATTGCTGTTTTCTTTAAAGTCTCTATAACTGAGTGAATCCACATGACCGTCAATCATGACTCCGTTGGCTCTTCCCTTGTTGCCGGAAGTGTATGTATTAACCGTTTTTGCCGCATCTTCTGAAAAACTGCCGCCGTGGCGCAGGAACGGATAGTATGCCGAGCCATATCCTCCGGCGGCAACCAGAATGGAATAGGTGGTTCCGGGTGTTACTGTGGAATCCGAAGCAAAAAGTGTTGAACCGGGCTGTCTAACCTTATTGCTTTTGATTGATCCATTACGTGAAAGATAGACAAAATTCATTCCGTAAGTTACTCTTCCTTCGATGTATACATAATTTAACGATTCTTTCCGAGATGCCGGACAGCAGAAGATGCTGCTGCCGAATCCTTGCGGGAAATACCAGTATTTATCATTATAACTTCCCCAACCCGGTTGTTGGGTCCCTGTAGCATATTCGTAAACAAGTGAGACCCACCATGAACTTCGACCACGTGAGGTCGCGCCGTTTTTGTTGAAAATGCCGTCGGGAGGCAGATAGCCATTAAAATCACCGATATACATATTTACTCCGGTACCGATCTGCTTCATATTACTTGTGCACTTTATTGCTTTTGCCTTGTCGCGGGCCTTATTGAGGCTAGGCAACAACATGGAGGCCAGGATTGCGATGATGGCAATCACTACGAGGAGTTCAATGAGTGTGAAATTTTTTGATTTTGGCATTTGCTTTCTCCTGTTAATTTTTTTATTCTATATGGTTCAAATCTGCTGTTGATTTTCTTTCAACCAGTTCAACCGGGACAAAATGTTGGTGTGGTTTACTATTTCCGGTAATTTCCTCAAGTAATATTTTTGCGGCTGTCTTACCCATTTCAGTAAAATTTTGACGGATGGTTGTCATAGGCGGACTGCTGATTGAGGTGTATTCCAGTCCGCCGTAACCGATAACAGAGAGGTCGCCGGGGATGTTCAAACCCATTGAATTGGCAACGGCGATCACCTTCATGGCAATCGGATCACTGCCGCAGAATACAGCAGTTGGATTAAAATCATTATAAAAAACGGCAAAGTTTTTCTCGAATTCGTCATTAAGTTCAAAATGAGTGGTATCTTCGAACAGTTTACCTTCAACTCCGGCTGTTGCTGTGCTTTTTAGCGCAGCTTGAAAGCCGGAATATCGCAGGGAAGCAAATCCAAACGTTATAGGGGCGGTAATATGTGCAATCCTGCGATGTCCCATTTTAATTAGATATTCCGTGGCGAGCTTGGAGCCGTTGTAGTCATCTGAAACGACTCGTGAACACCAGTCATGTTGGAAACTGGTGTCCAACTGGACCATTGGAATATTAAATTTGCTTAGTTCCGTGTAGAGTGTTTTTAGCTTGGATTCCCCCATACATTGACAAATGACTCCGTCCAGCCGGTGTTCCACAATCAGTCTTGCCGTCCGCAGTCCTGTTTCCTTCGAGTCTACTGGCAGAATCTTAACCAAATAATTGTTATTTACCGCAACTTCATTGATGCCGTTTATCATCTCCATGCCATAGCTGCTGTAAAGTCCGCCGGCGATTCCGATCATATTGGTCCGTCCGGTCTTTACCGAAGTAGCAAGAAGGTTACGGCGATAGCCCAGTTTTTCCGCTGCTTCCAGTATTTGCTGACGCCTCGTTTCACTGATCTTTGCTTTTTGGTGTTTTCCGCTTAACACATAGGAGACGGTTCCCCGGCTGATGTTCAGTGAGTCCGCTATGTCTTGCATGGTTATCATAAATTAGCGCCGTTTTTTAGTATTAACTTACTCGTGTGTGTTGATGTTAGTTTACACGAGTAAGTTAATAAAATCAAGCTCACGTAGATTATTTTTTTAAAATTTTAAAATTTTGAGATTTTCTTCTTGAATAAGAAAGATTGAAAGCAGTTAATCATGTTCTTGCGAAATGAAGTCGCAGTATTGGTTGTTAACCAGCAGATGGGCATTATAAGATAATTTGGCAGATAAATTTTTATTTTTATATAATTCAATACAAGCAATGGCAAAATTGTAAGAATTGTTGGCGATCAGGAGATGATACTTGTTAACGGCTTCTATTCCTTGTGCTCCGATAGAAGTTGATACTACAGGACAGTTTCTCGAAAAAGCTTCAATTATCTTTTCCCTCGATCTGACGCCGAAGCGTAAAGGAACTATCATTAAATCCGCGTGTTCAAATGCAAAATTGACATCTTTTTCTCCGTTAATGAATTTTATTGGCAGGTCGGCTGTATGTGTTGTTTTTTGCTCTTTTGCTTCCGGGTCGTAAATGACTAATTCTGCGTTAGGGATTTGTTTTTTTATCAGCGGATATATTTCACTGCAGAAAAAGTCGATGGCATCGCGATTAGGAGGATAATTCAATGATCCGGAAAAAAGCATTCTGAATTTCGCTGTAATGATTGGAGTTTTTGGGGAATTTTGATTTTTTTTAGGATCGTCAACGGTATTTGGCAGTACAGCAATAGGGAGTGAAATACGTTTTTGTAGAGCGATTTTATCTGCATTGGTTGAAGTGAATATTCTTTTGCATTGTGGCAGGATTTGCAGTTCCTGCTGTAGACATTTTTCTGATGTCCCAAATGCAGTGTTTGCGTTCCGATGAGATTTCTGTTTCCAGTAATGTATTCCCAGATTAAAAAAGTGATCAGCATCAAGATTATCAAGATCTGTCTGAACATCATACTTTGAAAAATCTATGGATTGAAAAACTTTCGCTGCAGTATATAGACGAAAAATATGTATGATATCAACTTTTTCCGTTCTCAGTAGTTTTCTTAATTTTCTTGTTTGTGATGTTTTTAGAATTTGTAATGCGAAAGGAGTTGTGTGTTTTACTGCTTTTGAACACAATGCCCTTACAATTGTTTTTATTCTGTCCCATAGACTTAAGTGTAAACAGATTGTTTTAATGGCTACCTTATTAAGGTGGTCCATTCCTTCGGTGTTCTGTTTCTTCCATGGCATAATAACAAGGATTATGTTATGGTTCCTGGCAAAATAATTTAGATTGTGCCAGGCACGCATCGCCAGTCCGTTGCCGCCGGCAAATGGTATTACTGGAGAAATAAACAGCATTGTCTGTTGTTTTCTTGATGATGTCATTTTTTTTGGGCACTGATATTCCTGTTTCTAAGGTTGTTTGCCGCTGACATTGAAATACTCATTCTTAAGCGCTTGAGTAATATTGTTGATCCCATCTATTTGATGCAGATGCAAATGTTTGTCAATAATCTCAACTAGCTGTTTATCCACTTTACTTATTTTTTCATATATCTGATAGCTCAACTCCGTCAATGAAAGGGTATAGCTGCGTCCATCTTCTGTTTTACTTTTTATAACAAGGCCTTTTTTTAATAACTTTTTGACCATCTTTGAAACGGCCGGTCTTGAGACGTTTAATTTATCAGCCAGCTCTGAAGAGCTGATTTTTTCTGTCTGATAAATCTCATCTAAATACTTGAACACCGAAATGGAAACGCCCTCAATTTCTTTCACTTGCTCCATTTTGTTTATCATATTATTTACATAGGTAAAAAGAAGTTCCTGTAAATTAGCTTTGTATAATTCTTTTGTCATTATTACCATATTTTCTTGCAAAAAGTTAACCAAGGTTAACTATTATCCGTGAGAACTGATTTTTCAACCCCCGAAACAGTCATAACGTTAAGTAAATATTATTTTTTCACGAAAAAGTTATTATTTCTGCTGACATTTATAAAAAAATATCCAACATGATTTGTAAAGCTCTGATTGTGAAGTATAATTCTTATTCCGTACATTTGTAGTTTATCATGCCCGGACTATACCGATTTTCCGGGAGAAAAATTTAAACAATATTTTAAGGAGAATGAACCATGTCTGCTATTTATGACATCCATGCTCGCGAAATCATCGACTCACGCGGTAATCCTACTGTAGAAGTTGAAGTTACTCTCGAAAGCGGAATTATCGGCCGCGCTGCTGTACCGTCAGGTGCATCAACTGGTGAAAACGAAGCCCTCGAACTCCGTGACGGCGACAAAAGCCGCTACATGGGTAAAGGCGTACTGAAAGCTGTTGAAAACGTTAACGAAAAAATCTTCCCGGAACTCGAAGGTATGGACGCCCTCGACCAGGTTGCTGTTGACAAAGCTATGCTGGCGCTCGACGGTACTTCAACCAAGAGCAATCTCGGAGCTAACGCAATTCTCGGCGTATCCCTGGCTTGTGCCAGCGCTGCTGCTGCATACCTTGATATGCCGCTCTATCGCTACATCGGCGGAACAAACGGTAAATCTCTGCCAGTTCCGATGATGAATATCATCAACGGTGGATCTCACTCTGACGCTCCGATCGCTTTCCAGGAATTCATGATTCGTCCGGTTGGCGCTTGCTGCTTCAAAGAAGGCCTCCGTATGGGTGCTGAAGTTTTCCACAACCTGAAAACTATCCTGAAAGGCAAAGGTCTTTCTACTGCTGTTGGTGACGAAGGCGGTTTCGCTCCGAACTTCTCCGGCGGTACTGAAGAAGCTCTCGACAGCATCATTGCTGCGATCGAAGCTGCCGGTTATGTTGCTGGTAAAGACGTAATGATCGGTCTTGACTGCGCTTCATCTGAATTCTACGCTGACGGCGTATATGACTACACTAAATTCGAAGGCGAAGGCGCTGCAAAACGCACTTCCGCTGAACAGGCTGAATACCTCGCTGAACTCGTCGGCAAATACCCGATCGACTCTATCGAAGACGGTATGGATGAAGGCGACTGGGACGGATGGGTAATCCTGACCGAAAAGATTGGCGACAACTGCCAGCTCGTTGGTGACGACTTGTTCGTAACTAACGTTGAATACCTGAAGAAAGGTATCGACATGGGCGCTGCCAACTCTATCCTGATCAAAGTTAACCAGATCGGTACTCTGACTGAAACTCTTGACGCCATCGAAATGGCTCATAAAGCTGGTTATACAGCTGTTGTTTCACATCGTTCAGGTGAAACTGAAGATACTACAATTGCCGACATCTCTGTTGCTGTTAATGCCGGCCAGATCAAAACCGGTTCTATGAGCAGAACCGACCGTATCTGCAAATACAACCAGCTTCTCCGTATCGAAGAAATGCTTGGTGATGCTGCTGAATACGGCTATGGCAAGAAAAGCAAACGCAGCTGCTCTTGCGGTTGCAGCTGCAAATAAGCAGTTTGTGCTGAAACGCCGTTAACCGGCGTTTAAGTATTGCATTATTCAACCGCTCCATGGGAATTGACTCGTGGAGCGGTTTTTGTCTGTACGACAAGACATCAAACTCCAGTCGTTAAAGCTTCTTGTGGAAACGGGAGTTAAGATTAGACTTTTCCTGTATCTATGATATATTCCCTGCAAACAACATAGGGGGAAGATATCATGATTTTTCATAAATCCTTTTTCGTTTTTGTACTGTTTTTATTAACTGCCAGCATTCCTGCATCCAAAACTTATGCAAAGAAAACACCGGAACTGGATTCTCTGAAAAGAAGCGGCGGATTGGTACTGGTCAAAGCAGTTCTTACCGAAAAAAATACCGATACCAACTCCAAAGAGAAGATTGTTGCTTCTCCCAAAACAATTACCACTCATGGCACTGAAGCAAAAGTGATAATGGGAGATATTCACTCATGGAAAGATGGTTCCAATGCGATTCTTAGCGGAATTGAGTTAAAAGTTTCTCCTCAAATCGTGAAAGGTGGAATTCGCCTTGCCGGAACATTATTGATTATCTTTCCTATGAATGGTGATAATAAAGGGGAAAATTCAACCGGACATTGGACTTATACCCATAGCCTGAATGCCAATTTTAATATTTTGTTCAAATACCCTCAATCTTCAATTACTTTAAAGCCAGTAACATTTGATGGAAAAATTTATAAGCTTTCTTTGACCGCTAACCAGGTAGATGTCAATGGTAAGCTTATTGCTCCGGGTAAATGAAATTTACTGGCATTTTACGCTGTCGCGGATAATTAAACTGTATTCGAGAATCGAACGCTGGGGCTGACTGGACGCGTCCGGGAATGATTCAATAATGTCGGACGTAATCTCCGCGAGCTTGATATGATCCTGGGTGATTGTGGTCTGCGGCGGAGTCGCGTATCGTGAAAATAACTTATTTTCAGAAGCAATCAATGATACATCTTCCGGGACGCGCTTATTGAACAGCGAGAGGGCATAGGCGGTAATGATTCCTGCATTGCCGCCCGGACAAAACAACCCGTCGATTTTAAGTCTCAGCAGTTTTCCGATGAATTCCACGTAGTTATCATCTTCGCATATGTGTATTAAATTGTCATGAGCGGGAAGTCCTCTGCTTTCAAGTGCCTTGGTGATGGCTGTACAACGAATATCAACATTGCCGGTACCGGGCTCTCCATGAATAATACTGCCGATCTTACGACAACCGCGTTCATATAAATGATTGATGGCAAGTTCCATGCCTTGAGATTCATTGGAACGGACCGAATAGACGTTTGATGAATGCGGCGGTGCATCGCGGTCAACCAGTACTAATGGTGCTGAAAAACGTTCTGACCACTTACTGAAATCTCCGGGTTCGGCACCAATCGCCACCGCGCCGCAAAACTGTATGCTGTCCAGACGTTCGATGTTGTCTTGCGGCAGTACTTCAATACGGAAACCGCGTTTGGGGAGTACGAATGTAAGTGCCATCATTACCATTTCCAGACAGTTGCGAATGGGATATATTTCATCGCCGGGTAGAATGATTACCACATTGCGTTGTTTGGTGGAAAGCCGGGGATGATAATTATATTTCCGGGCAATAGCGAAAACATGTTCTCTGACCTCGTTTCTGATATTCGGATGATGACTGAATACCCGCGATACTGTGGCGGGAGAGACTCCTGCCAGTTTGGCTATCTCCTGAAGCTTCATGAAAGTTTTCCTTAAAATTGATTCGTTTTCAATATATATGCTATTTTACAGAAAAACAATATTTTTTCCATCAAGCTTTTCATCAAAGAATATTGACATGGGTTGCTACTGTTGTTGCATAATAGTATAATTGAAATATCGAAAACAACTGGAGATTGTCGATTATGACCGGATATTACATTGTCTTTGAATCCAAAGGCAAGGCGGTTTTGAAGGAGTATGAGGTACCGGAACCGAAGGCGGATGAAGTATTGCTGGAAAGCGATTTCAGCGCGGTCAGCGCCGGAACCGAACGGGCAAATTTAATGCAAATGCCCAATACGGGAACAACAGGCGGTTACGGAGATAAAAATGGAAAATTTCCGTTTATTCCCGGCTACAGCGCAGTTGGCAAAGTAATTGCCGCCGGTAGGGATGTTACGAATCTGGAAATTGGTGACCGGGTAATCATTACCTGGGGCGGACACCGTTCTCACACCATTAAACGTGCTGAGACGGTTATGAAAATTGATGATGACTCCATTGATTCTGTTGACGCGTCGTTTGCCCACATCGCGTCGTTTCCTTTTCTTGGCGTACGCAAACTTAAAATCGAAATCGGTGAAGCGGTAATGATTGCCGGGATGGGAATTCTTGGTGCCTTTGCGGTACAGATCGCTAATCTTTCCGGCGCGATCCCGGTACTGGTATCCGATTTTGATCCGACCCGTCGCGAGCTGGCGGTGAAACTGGGAGCGACTCACGCTTTTTCTCCCGCCGATCCTGATTTTTTCGAAAATGTCAAAGCCGCTACTGACGGCAATGGACCCAATGCGGTTGTCGAAGTGACCGGTTCCGCGCAGGCGTTGCAGCAGGCGCTGGAATATATCGCCTGGGAAGGACGAATCTCATTGCTGGGATGTACCCGGATATCCGATGTGCCGATTGATTTTTATAAATATGTTCACCGTCGTGGAATTTCTTTGATCGGTGCACATACAATGACCCGTTCGAAACAGGAATCGGCTCCGTTCCACTGGACCGAGCATGACGACTACCGGACGTTCCTGAAATTGGTGAAAGCCGGAAAACTTCAGGTTAAACCGCTTATTTCTGAAATTGTTTCCCCTGAAGCCGCATCGGACGTATACGGTCGTCTGGCAGAAATGAAAAATCCGCCGCTTGGATTTGTTTTTGACTGGACAAAACTACGCTAAAAAAACAACTACAGAGGTTAAACATAATGGATAAGATAAAAGTCGGTCAGATAGGAGTGTGTCATGAGCATGCTTCCGGAAAGATGAATACACTTAAGCTTTTGCCGGAAGTATTTGAAATTGTCGGAATCGTCGATGACCGAAATTCAACGACGCCGAAATTCGCCGGTAGCAATGTTGATTTATATAAAGACCTGAAATGGATGACGGAGGAAGAGCTTTTCAATACGCCTGGACTTCAAGGGGTGTTTGTGGAAACTCCGAATTTGGACCTGGTGCCGACTGCGCTGCGTTGCATGGAACGGAATTTGCCAATGCATATGGACAAACCCGGCGGCGAGAGTTTTGAAGATTTTGAGATATTACGCAAGGGGTGTGAAGAGCGTAAACTCCCGTTTCAGATGGGCTATATGTTTCGAGGCAACCCGGCGATTCAATGGACCATGAAAGCGATAAAAGAGGGATGGCTGGGGGATATTTTTGAAATACAGGCCAGCATGAGCCATAACTACGGTGAAGAGCCGTATCAGGAATATATTGGAAAATTCAAGGGCGGTATCATGTTTAACCTGGGATGCCATTTGGTTGATCTGGTTGTAGCCATGCTTGGCAGGCCGGACAATGTTATGCCGTTTCTAAAGTCTGCTCCCGGATATCCTGATTCCATCAAAAATAACTGTCTGACAATTCTTGAATATCCGCATGCGACCGTTACGTTGCGCGCATGCAGTAAGGAAATTTCCGGGCTGAATGATCGACGCTTTAAGCTTTGTGGAACGAAAGGTACAGTTGAATTTTGCCCGATGGAACGTTTTGACGGTAAAGCGTTTACAATGCAGATGGCCTTGGCAGAAGATATTCCCGATTATAATGCTGGTTCTCATATTGTGGATTTTGGAATTATTCGTGACCGCTATGAAGGTGAATTACTGGATTTCGCAAAAATGATCCGGGGCGAAATGGAAAATCCTTACACCTGTGAGCATGATTGCCTGGTTCAGGAGGTGTGTCTGGCCGCATCCGGATATACAACTTGGAGCAAGTGAAACGCGTAATGAAGCTGTACAGGTTCCAGAGCGGGACGATTATCACCAAGAAGCATCTACTGGTAAGCGGTCCGGTTAGTGATGAACCATATGAGGTGCCTGTACCGTTTTATTTGATAGATCATCCGAAAGGGAAAGTGTTGTTTGATACCGGTCAGCCGTATTCCGCAATTTCAGGACCGAAAAGCGGAGATTATATTCCGGTGATGTCTGGAGAGCATTATGTGTCGAACCAGTTAAAACGGCACGGACTGAAGACAACCGACATTACATATATTGTGTTATCGCATTTGCATTCAGACCATGCCGGAGGGCTTGAGGCATTCTGCGATACGGAATGTTTTGTCAATGAGGCGGAATTGCAGAACGTTGGCAAAACATTTTTTGAAGAGCATCCTTTAAAGTGGAAACTGCTGAAAGAAGATTATGATATCTTCGGTGACGGCAAAGTCGTCATTGTTTTTACACCGGGACATACTCCTGGCCATCAGTCGCTGCTGGTCACACTGGATGAAGGAAAAATTTTATTGGCGGCGGACAGTGTTTATACTGATGAAATACTGGATCACAATGTATTGCCGGGAGTGTTTAACAATAAAGAAGATACGATAGAGACGCTGAACAAAATCAAGGGAATGCGTAACGAAGGTATAAAAATAGTTTCCGGACATCCGTACGACGGCGGAGAGCCTCCGCTGGCAAGTAGCGCTTCAAACTTCGCAAATAAGTTTGCTGCGGAAACGGGAAAATAATGATAACAAAGGTGAAAATATGAGATTTAAGGATAAAGTTGCGATTATTACCGGAGCGGCTTCAGGAATGGGATTATTATCGGCGCAGTGCCTGATTGCTGAAGGAGCAAAGGTTGTTTTGGTAGATGTCAATGCCGAAGCTGTTGAAGCTGCGGCGGAAGAGTTAAGAAAAGACGGCGGAGAAGCCATTGGAATTCAGGTGGACGTTCGTAACTATGATCAGGTGGAAAAAGCTGCCGCAACCGCACTTGAAAAGTTCGGCAGTATTGATATCATGATGAATTATGCCGGTGGCGCAGAAACCAGGGTTTTAAACTGTAATAAACCTTTTTATGAGCAGCCGATTGAGATAATCGACTGGGGGATTGATGTGAATTTGAAAGGCCCGGTTTATTTCTGCCGTGCGGTACTCGGCACCATGATTAAGCAGAAAAGCGGAGTCATCATCAACCTGGGATCAGTAACAGGTATTGAAGGAGCAGAAGGCGCAACATGTTACAGTACATCAAAAAGCGGAATCATCGGGCTTACAAAGTCATTGGCGCTGTCTGGTGCTCCGCATAACGTCCGTGCCTGCTGTGTCTCTCCAGGACCTGTGCTGACTCGTCCTGGTATGGCAAATATGAAAACCCGTCTTGGCCGTGCTGCCGAGCCGCAGGAGGTGGTGGATCTGATTCTCTACCTTTGCTCTGATAAAGCCGCTTTTATTACCGGTACAAATTACATGATCGACGGTGGACGAACCATCGGCGGCATGGGTTGATCACAAATCTAACAGAATAATATAATTCAATGGAGAGCATCATGAAATTTTCTTTTCTAAACAAACAATTTCCGGTAATCACCGGGATTTTTGCCGGACAGACTCCTCAGGAGTTGATCGCAGAAGCCAGACACACGGAATACGAAGGCGGGCAGGGCGTTTGCATTGACCTGTTTGACTTAAAACCGGAATTCAGAAACTATGACGGTTTGAAAAGCATTATTGACGCGATAAATCTGCCTACCATGTTTTATTTTTACCGTAACGACAAATGGGGAAATCCCACCGAAGAGGAACGTCAGGAACTGCTGCTCACTGCCGCGGAAGCCGGGGCTTCTATGATTGACGTAATGGGGGATGTATATGATCCGTCTCCGATGGAAATTACCCATAATCCCGAAGCCATTGACAAACAGAAAAAACTGATTGACAAGATTCATTCCATCGGTTCACAAGTGGTAATGTCCTCTCACATGCCGACTATGGCACGCAGCACAGAACAAGTGCTGGAACATATGCTGGAGGTTGAAAAGCGGGGAGCTGATGTGGTTAAAATCGTTACCGGAGCATTTACCGAAGATGATCTGGCAGAAGCTGTAAAAACAACGATTACGCTGAAGAAAGAACTAAAAACTCCGTTTATTCATCTGTGCAATGGTCCATATGGTCGTCCGCATCGTTACTTCGGTCCAACTCTTGGTCTGGCGATCTGCTTTGCCGTGCCGCGTTACGAACCGCGCTACGGCATGCATCAGCCGACTGTTCGTGCCATGAAAACGGCTATCGAAAATATGCACTGGAATATTAGTGACGTAATGCAATAATTATATAGGAAGCATTGCCATGAAATTTGATGGAAAAACCGCAATCGTAACCGGGGCTGCTCAAGGACTCGGAAGATCAACCGCACTGCAGCTGTCTCGCAGCGGAGCCAAGGTTGCGATCGTCGATATTAACAAAGAACAGCTTGAGCAGGTGGGAGAGGAAATTACCTCTGCTGGTGGAGAGGCTTTGGTTTTAACTGTGGATGTCTCGAAGTACGAAGAAGTACAAAACGCGGTAGCGGAAACGCTCGCAAAATTTGGGCAAATTGATATCCTGGTCAACAACGCCGGCGCCGGCTGGAAAGAACGCGGCGTTGGCATGTTTAAAGACCTGAAGCCGGAAGACTGGGAATGGATCATTGACTTGAACGTAAAAGGCCTCATGTATTTTACCCAGGCAGTATCCAACCATATGGTTGAAAGAGAATACGGCAAAATCATTAATATCGGTTCTGTTGCGGCAACTGGCGGACTCCCACGCCTGGCGGCGTATGCGGCCAGCAAAGGTGCCGTGGTTGTATTCACGAAATCCATTGCAATGGAACTTGGTCCGTATGGAATTAACGTAAACTGTGTTTCTCCTGGAATGGTTACCCCCTCCAATCCACCAGAGCCGTGCCCCGGAACGTTTCTTGGACGTAAAGGATCCGCCGATGAAATGGCGCTATTGATCGAATTTCTGGCCTCAGACGACTCCTCGTTTATTACCGGGGTTGATTATCTGATCGACGGCGGACGCACCTTGGGTTCGCGTGGTAACTAATCCGTATGACGGATGGCGTTAGTGCCGCTTCAAACTTCAGTCGCTAACGCTCCTTGCGGAAGCGCAAAATAAAATTTGTAAAGTAAGTACAATAATACAGGTGAAATAACTATGAGTCAGTTAGAAACAAACGGTAAAAAAGTACTGGTACTTGGTGGTACTGGCGCAATGGGCATATATCTGGTGCCGGAACTGGCAGCCATGGGATATGAGGTTAAAGTAATCTCCTGGGATGATGTGGTGTCCGACAATCCGCTGATCACATACGTAAAGGCAAACGGTAAGGATATTGACTGCGTTAAAGAACTATTGAAGGAAAAATTCGACGCAGTTGTTGACTTTATGATCTATCCGGGAAACGATTTTAATGAAAGATATGATCTATTCCTTCAGAATACCGGTCATTACATCTATTTGTCATCCTATCGCATTTACGCGGACGACAATCCGATCACGGAAGATTCACCGCGCCTGCTGGATGTTTCAACTGATCAGGAATTTCTGGCAACCGATGACTATTCCCTTTACAAAGCACGTGGGGAAGACGTTCTGCAGAGTTCAAAATATGATAACTGGACAATTATTCGTCCGGCCATAACCTATTCCCAACGTCGTTTTCAGCTGGTAACCCTGGAAGCGAACAATCTTGTAGGCAGGGCTCTACAGGGACTTCCGGTTATACTTCCGAAGGAAGCGCTTTCCGTACAGGCCACTATGAGCTGGGCAGGGGATGTGGCAAAGCTGATTTCCCGGCTGGTTCTTAATACGAAAGCTTTCCGGGATCGCTTTACCGTAGCGACAGCCGAACATCATACTTGGGGAGAAATTGCGGAATATTATAAGGAGCTTATCGGCCTGGAATATGTAGCGGTTGACACCGAAGACTATCTGCAAGTCAGGGATAAAGGAGCTCTATATGCTAAATTTCAGCTTGCATACGACAGAATGTTCAATCGAGTTATCGATAACTCCAAAGTTTTGAAAGTTACCGGACTGAAACAGGAAGATTTCATGCCCCTGAAACGCGGTCTTGAAAAAGAACTGTCTGCATTACCGAAGGGCATCTGGAGTGAAAGAAATGAAGTTTGGGATAGAATGGACGATTATTTGAAGAAGACAGGAAAATAATCCCTTTCATTCTGTAACTTGGAAAAAGCGGATAATACAGGTATATTTTCCAGAATTCAATGATGGAGAATGATATGAAACTTGTATTTCCGCTGCTGGTTCTGGTTGTTGCTGGAATCGCATTAATATATCCGCCGTTATTTTTGTGGTCGGTTAAATTTATTGTTCCGCTCCTTGGCGTGGCAATGTTTGGAATGGGAATGACGCTGGTTCCCGAAGATTTTAAGCTTGTACTAAAGTCGCCTGCGGTTGTTCTTACCGGACTTCTGGCGCAATATATTGTGATGGCTGGTTTGGCTTGGCTGCTGGTCAAGATATTCGGTCTGGCTCCCGGTTTGGCAATCGGGGTGATTCTGGTGGGAACCTGTCCGGGGGGAACTTCAAGTAATCTTATGACTTATATTGCCCGGGGCGATGTTGCGTTGTCGGTCGCGATGACGGCGTGTTCTACTTTGATCGCGCCTCTGGCTACACCGTTTCTAACCTTGACTCTGGCGGGACAATGGCTGCCGGTTGATTTCTGGGGAATGTTGTTGTCGATTCTGAAAATTGTTATTGTTCCAGTGGTATTGGGAATGGTTGTTCATCGTCTTTCTGGTAAATCGTCTGGTAAAGTTATGAAATATGTACCACTCGTTTCGATGGCTGCAATCATCATCATTATCGGGGCGGTAGTAGCCGCGAACAAATCACGGTTGCTGGAAGTGGCCGGGATCGCGGTTGCGGTTGTGATTATCCATAATCTTTTTGGACTTGCCTTTGGATACCTGATCGGACGTCTGTTCAAATTCCGTCCCCGTCAGTGTCGAACGCTTTCTCTTGAGGTTGGCTTACAGAATTCCGGGCTTGCCGTTTCATTGGCGAAACTGCATTTCACCACGATGCCGGAAGCGATGATTCCGGCAGCCATTTTCAGTGTCTGGCACAATATTTCAGGTGCTTTGCTGGCTGGAGTCTGGTCCGGCAAACCAATCGAACCAATGCCTTCGACGGACAAGGATGTATTATCACTTGAATCGGAACCGAAGAGTTGTGGTATCTCGCAAACTTAGAAGTTTCCTTAAAGCTTAATCACTTTTTTTTCAGCCAGTATAGGTCGAGGTCCCAATGACTTTGAGGCACAGTTCCGACAACACATGGTGTTTTCTTCTGGTCCATGGGAGAAATAACAATATAGGATGAACCGATGAATAAATCCTGGTGTGGATAAAGGTAACAGATATACTTTTCATCAGGAGAAAAGCAAAAGTCGAATAGCAGTTCATGTTGAATTTCCGGCAGTTTATATAGTACTTTAGGTTCAACTTCCGGGGCGTTGGGATCTGCGGCCAAAATTTTGTTATCGTCACTGTATGCAACCTTACCATCATTCATCAGGTATGGTTCAACGCCGGTCATAAAGAAATTGGATTCACCGGTTTCAATATCAAAGAGTGAGAGCTTTCTTTTATCATCCTCAAGGACCAACTGTTTTCCTGATGAGGTCCAGCAGAAGTTGGAGATCGGAGCAATGAAATTAATGCTTTCAAGGAGTTCTCCATCATTTTGCATATCAAAAATTTTCACCAGTTCGTTTTCACAGATCGCGAGTCTATTGCCGTCAGGAGAAAATTCATAGAGGAACCCGCCGGATTCGAGTTTTTCCTCAGGTTTATTATATAAGCCCCTTTTAAAAACATTGACTTCCTGATATATCGATGTTTTAGCGGCGAGCTTGTCTTCTGATATAGAAAAAGCCATAACGTCTTTGATGGGAAACGAAGATTCTTTTAGGTTGCAGTTATTTACCTTGAACACTTTATAACCGGCAAAGAGATCTGTATTATCCGGTAACATTTTCAATAAGTTCCGGTTGTTGTTTTTACTTCTGAAAACCAAGTCATAATATCTGACTCTTAGATGGAATATTTTGGGGAGTCCAATAAAAAACAACAGGAGAAGAATAGTACTGAATGCGTATAATCGCAGTTTTGAATGACGAGTTTCTTTTCGATAGGAATAATAGCATGGATCGAAAAGATAGACTGCGGTAAACCATCCCGCCGAGAATAGCAAACTCATGCTCAAACCCGTTCTTGTCGCCAGGATTAGACCTTCTCTGAATAGGAGGAAATCTGCAAACTTCAACATATAACTCAAGGTCATAGCAAAATAAATTAAGGTCATGAGTTCTATGTATACCAGTCCCCATATTCTTCGCAGTGAGTATGTCAGGTGTATGAGAGTGCCGTATGCAATACCGGAAAGCAGTAGCCATTTAATAGGAATATCAATTATATTGAAATATGCAATCAGGCACACCACTCCAGCTGAGATTCCGCCAAAAACCGCCCCGATCGCAGCAGATACGGGGATGGCCATCCTTTTCATTTTGGCGGTAACCACGTTGATGAGTGGAATCGCGGCAGACATTAAAATTCCAAGGATCATGTAGCTCATGATCACTACCTTCTTTCCCAGGCCGCCGCTTAAAGCGCCGACTCCGGCACAGAGGATTATCATATATATATAACTGAGTAAATTACTCTTTGGCCTTATTTCCTGCATAAAAAAAATATTCCTTATTCTTTGAATCCGTACGACAGATGGCTTTCATGTTGCTTCAAGCTCCAGTTGCTGATGCTCCTAAAAGCGGGAAAATATAAATTTCATTATTCCGGATGAAGCGAAAATGCCCAAAATCAAATTATACAACATGCGAACTGATTTTGCTAATCATTCTCTGGGCTTTTTTATAAAGGATCAGTAAAAAAATATGAACAGTTTGGACAAATAAAACTGTAGGAGGTCTGTAAATAAAAAAAATCCGGCAGATGGAGCAGCCGGATATTAATATTCCGAGAAAACTATTTTCTGGTAAAGAAGCTGGTTGTTTTTGACCAGAACGATTGATCATTGGGGTCAATCACTTCATTGCTGTCAAGATCCAGTCCTGCATGTTTATGTTTTTTCTGGTGTTTCAGCTCTTTTTGACGTTCTTTTTCGCGAATGATTTCTGCCTGAGCCTCAAACTTGGCCCGAAGTCTCGGAAGTTTTTCCTCTAAGAGTTCACGCTCAAACATTTTGGCATAATGTTCCGATTTTTCCTGATATTCTTCTCGTAGTGATTCCGGAAGATTGGCGATAAAATCCAACTCCTCCTGATGTTCCTTTTCCAGTTCATCCTCAATTGCGTTGTAGCGGCCAATCAGTGTTTCCAGGCGCTCATTAAACAAAGTGGTATCCCGTCCCATAAATATACGGTTACGTTCACGCTGGTAAGGTTCATAGTTGAATACCGAAATACGACTCATCAGCATGGCTTCTTTTTCCATAATAGGTCTGACTTCTTCAAATTCCTGCTTGACATCGTTTGGCATCCGGGATTCATCTATCAGAGTTACAATATCTGGAATGGTCGGCGCGTTCAGGTCAACCATCGACTTGTCGCCTTCCTCAATGCTGATAATTTTTTCTTCCTGCATTTTCTTCAGTTCAGCCTGCAGGTGCTGTTCCAGCTTTTCGATGAATTCAGTGCCGTGTTTACTAAGAAATTCGAATCCCGGTTTGTACTTCATCAATTCGATCGAAGTATTTTTTATTGGATTCTGACGGTAGAATATAAATGTTTTGTATACCATCAACCTGATGAGATTGTCGTCTTCCGAGTATGTAGAGCTACCATTTTTCAGGGGAACTTCAAGATCAATGCCCTCACAGTATTCTTCCCCAAGTTCAGTAAGAACAAAAATATCCGGCTCGTCGCCTTGTTCGATAATATTATTTTCTATCATCGTGTTGAATGCCCAGGAAATTTCCTCTTCGTCAACATCATCACTTTCTCCATATACCCCGGCATCCAGCTGTCCATTTTTTATGATATACGGAAATATGATTTGTTTTGATATATCCCAGAAATTTTCTTCAGTAAAACCTTTCCCCATAATTGCCTCCTGGTAGTCTAGAGGGCTTGTTTAACATACCCCCAATATATATAGAACATAATAGCAAGTATATAGATAAGCAAGTTATATTATGAAGTATTTAGATAATAATTAATTTATATGCAAAGCGTTAGTCCATTTTTAGTGAAAAATTCCGGAGTACCCAATTCTTTTTTGTTACGAGGGCGGAGGCAGGACGAAAACGGCTTATTTTATTGTAATAACTGCGGTCTGACTTTTCAGGGGTAACGATTTCAGATTGAGCATTCCCCTGACAAAAATCTTTTGAGAAGGAGCGTCGGGTGGCAATTTTGAGATGAAATCAAGTTTTCGGCTGATCAGTACAGAATTTCCCGGATTCAGTACAAGCTGAAAACGAAAAGGTTCTTTGTCAAATTCAGTTTTCAGACAGGTCCATTCTTCCGGTTTAAATTGCTTAATACTAGTATCATAAGGGTGATAATAAACCATCAGGTTTGCCGCGTCGTTATTTTCTATCCATTCATAGATTTTTATCGTTTTACTGCCGCGGTTGACCAGCCGGTAATTTAATATAACATCTTCACCAGGATGGTAAACCCGACGTGAATTGGTCAGTACCAGTTGAAGCCGGTGATTTTTTATCGGAGCGTAGTCACGTACGACCGGTTTGCGGTCTTTCCATGGGATCCAGGCATCTTTTTTACTGCTTGTGCAGGAACAAAGAGCAGGAAGTAATGCCGAACATAATACAACTCTTAATGTTCTATAAAAATCCATGTAACTCCTTTACTATCTATCTCCGCGGTGAATTTTCTTCTTTTTCAGGGGATCACGAAGCAAGACATACCAGGCAATAATCATCATGCCGACCGCAATAATCATCATTGATGTCGGGCTTTTCATCATTTGGTACGGGCTACGCTCTTCTTTCCACTCCATCAAGTTTATCGCCAGAAAACGGTAAATTCCTGTGAGGACATAATAAACGCCCCACCAGATAAGCCAGATTACACAAGTAGAGACAATTTTCATAACGTTGTCAATAAGCCATTCCCCGGTTTTTTCTGCCGGTGACTGTTCATAAACCGGTCCGAGTTTGCGTCGCTTGATCATTTGTCATGAATTCCCTGTTAGATTTTTTGCTCCTTTCACAATGTAAATCGGAAACCGTTTTTTTGCAACACGATAACAATAATTTTTTGAGGGGGAAATATATTTTTGTCTGAAATTTTAATGATCATCCTTATTTTCGGCGCCTCTTGAATAGTAAATGATCTCTGGTGTTATAACATTGTTTTTTGCTATTATTATGCTATTTTTAAGTGTTTTACAAATACTGTTATGTAAATAGATAGGAGCTCTATGTCTTTAGGTGTAACTGTTCTTGGCGGAGGCAGTCAAGGGAATTCGCTACTGGTTCATACCGGGGAAGCCGGTTTGCTGGTTGATGCCGGTTTTAGTCGCAAGGAAATTTTGCGGCGACTGGTAAAGATGAATATTGATCCGACCCTGGTTCGTATGATTCTGGTAACTCATGAGCATGGAGATCATACAAAAGGATGCCGCGTATTGAGCAATCATTTAAAGATTCCGGTGTGTGCCAGTTATCGGACATTTGAGTACCTACGTGGTGACCGTGGTGAAAAATGGGAAAATACCCGCATATTTAATCCCGGCTCAACATTTAAATTCGACGAATTCTCTATTTCACCGTTTTCCGTTCAGCATGATTCAATTGATCCGGTTGGCTTTGTTATTGAGATCGAACAATATAAAATAGGTATCGCAACCGATCTTGGATGTGTGAATGAGCTGGTAAAACGGCGCTTGAATGATTGCGACGCTCTGATTATTGAGTCGAACTATGATCTGGCGATGTTGCGTGATTCCAACCGGACTTTGTCGCTGAAACGTCGAATTATGGGGCGACATGGCCACCTTGATAATCGTGACGCAATGTTGGCTCTGCCGGAATTGCTGACCTCAAGAACGCAGGCATTATTCCTCACTCATCTCAGTTCTGAATGCAATGATGAAAATCTTGTAAGAAAATTAGCTGAAGATAAATTGCATGAAATGCAGAGAACTGATATAGTATTACATGTGGTAAAGCAGAATGAACCTCTGGAAACGGTCTGGCTTTGAATAAATCCACTATTGGTATTGAAACGAAATCGCATAATTATATATGACGCAGGCACAGCCTGTTAACAGGTGAATACCCGATGACTTCTGACGCGGAAAAGCATGGTCCGACAGGAGGCGAAACCGAAAAAATTCCGGTTCCGCGTCCTGACGGAGTTGATGAGCCCAAACAACACCCGGAATGGTTGAAATACGCTTCTACGGAACGTGATATTCGATCTACTGTAAATGTTGGTCTGAGCAATGTTAATTCCGAGCTTAGAGAAGAGTTTTTGAATACGGCAACTGCGGCCATGAATGAAGTGATCGAAGATTTTCGAGAACTGAAAATATCATGTTATAACTGTATGCAGAAACTGGATGTCAGTACACTGCGTTCATTTTCTCATTTTGAGTGTCCTGTCTGTGGCGCTGACCTGATTGTACCGGAATGGTTTGACAACTATCTGCTTGAATCCCCCGAAGGCATGGGGGGAATGGCAACTGTGTACAAGGCGCTGGACAAAACGCTGGATCGTGAAGTTGCTGTAAAGGTATTAAGTCCGGCTGTGGCACAGGACAAAGAGCGCTGTGAACTGTTTCTGAATGAAGCGAGAACTGCCGCGACAATCAATCATTTTGCGGTAATTCCGGTTTACACCTGTGGCGTTTTTGAAGAACAGCCGTATATCGTGATGCAGTTTATGAAGAACGGTTCCCTTGAAGAAAAGGTCAGTACCAGTAATCCGCCGGCGATTATTGATTTGCTTCAATGGTTGAAGGATGTTGCGGAAGGGCTGGAATGTGCGTCTAAGCATGGAATTGTCCATCATGATATAAAACCGGGCAATATTATGCTTGATAATGCCGGGGTTGCAAAGATTGGTGACTTTGGTATTGCTCAGGCCATCAATGACAGCCGGGCTTCTAAAATATTCGAGATGACCAAAGCCTGGGTCAGTCCGCATTATGTCAGTCCCGAAAAGGCTGTCAGCAATAAGGAAGACTACCGTGGAGATATCTACAGCCTTGGTGCATCGTTTTACCACCTGGCTACCGGGCATACTCCGTTTCGTCACGACGATATAGAAGAACTTATCAAACAGCGTCTGATGAGAGTACCGATTCCGCCGAACCGCCTGCGAAAAGAAATTCCGAGGCGGTTGTCAAATCTTATCATGGCAATGTTGAGTGTTGAACCACAGAATCGTCCGGATTATAAAGATATTATTATTGAAGTCACCGACATTCTCAGTAAATTGAAGAAAAGTGGAAATACTTCGCCGTTGTCTGTAGAGGACAGTCGAAGAAAGCAGTTGCGGAAATTTTTTATTGTAATTGGAGTGCTGGTCGCATGGATGATTCTGGTTCCGACTATATATTATTCATATGTAGAGGATCAGCCAGCCGGGTTGGATAAGCCTGTAGGCTCCAGACGAACAGATCCTGGAATAATGCAGGCGGCCGGATGTTTCAGGCTTGGTGATCCCGTCAGTGCGTTAAAAGTTGCCAATGAGCTTGTAAAACAGAAAAATATTTCACCGAAGGATTTAAAAGTCGCTGCTGTTCAGTTGGCGATTGGGTGTTATCTTACTAACAACCGCTATGCGGAGGATAACTGCTCATATGCCAGCAAACGGATATATGATGCCGGTATCAGCCCGGCGGCTCCGAGTGCCGCGATTATCGGTTTTCTGATGAAACGTAAACTGTCTCCGGAGGATTTGAGAACAAAACTGCAAAACAGTCATGATAAAATGATCGTTTTTCTGGGTAATTATGCCATATTTATCCGTGAGGTTTATGCCTGGGTTCGCGAGGAAAGTACGGAACGGAAAGTTGCGGCTGAATTCGATGTCCTGAATGCCAGTGCTGCAACTTTAAATGCCAATAACTGGGCGGATTGCTGGAAGGCAAGGCTGCCGATTTATAAAAAGATCCTCAACAAAGAAGCTCTTGGTGGAGAGAAGCTTGAGCCTCTCTTTGAAAAGGTGCTTGGACTGTAAGTTCAAATACAATGTGGTGTGACTGATGAAACTGACTAGAACATTTGTAATATATTCCGGTGTGGCGGTAGTGCTTATTACTGTGATTACCGGTTTTTCGATTGGTTACGGTATTCTGCCGCTGGTTAACCAGATTGATCAGCACATGTCTATGAAATTTTCTCCGGCCGGCAGTGTTCAGAATATGCTGTATCAGAGCGATAACTCAATCCATATGATCGTGCTGGCTATCTTTATCGTTTGTGTTCTATTCTTTCTGGTGCAGATCATTTTCATTCTGACCAAGGTGGTAAAACCGCTGAAACAAGTGGTTAAATTTGCCACAAAACTGTCTCGTGGCAATTTTTCCGCGGAACTGGCGGTCAGCGATAAAGATCCGGAAGAGATCAAAGAACTGATCCGTTCCCTTAATTTTATGCGTGACAGGATGCAGAGTTACATCGGACGTCTCCAGACCAGTCGTTCCAGGGAACAGAATGCGCGGCGCAAGGCGGAATCCGTAAATTCCCTCAAGGGCGACTTTCTTACCGGCATGTCTCTGGAATTGAAAAACCCACTTAATTCCATAATGGGATTTTCACGGATTCTTATCAAAGAAGCTGAACATGGACAGTATGATGATGATTTGTTGCGAAAGTTCAGAATAATTTATCAGAGTGCCGAGTCGCTGAATTCCTTTATTGAGAAACTTTTTAATCTTTCCCGGCTTGATTCCGGAGAACATCCGGTTCGCCGTTCCATGATTAGCAGTACGGATTTTTTCCATGACCTGAATGAGATTAATCGCCCTGACGCGGAGACTTGCGGAGTGTCGATCACAACCTGCTATTCGCCTGATCAGCCTGAAAAGATCGTTGTTGATCGCGATGTTCTGATGAATGCGATGAATATGATCTTGTCCGGTATGATTAAGACCTCTCCGGAAGATTCAGAGATTGTGCTTGGTTGTGAGGAGGAGGGCAATGATGTGATATTCTGGATAAAGGCGCCTGTTGTCAAGGAGGGGTGTCTTTGTGTCGCGTCAGCATACCGTAAGAATTTTCTGAAGTCGTCTGCTACACGCCTGTCTCAGCTTTCCGGTTCTATCATGGTCAATCTTGCTATTGCCAAATATAGTTTTGACATGATCGGCGGTCGGGTCTATATCGAAGGTCCCGATGAGAACGGATCGCTTTTCAGGGTGGCGTTTGATTCCGATGATATGATATACGGTGGCGAGGATGCCGGTAATAGCGGATTGCATTACGCGACCAATTTTGATTCGATTGCCGGTGAAGAAAGTTATTCCCTTCAGGAGTCATTCTCGCTTGAACAGCAGCGCCGCATAAAAATTGGATTGCTCTATTCCGACCTCAATACCGAAATTCTTATTCGGGAGCTGGTGAAACTTGCCGGTCACCGTTTGAAAACTTTTTCTTCTGATAATGATTGTCTTGAGGCTGCGGTTAATGGTTCTGTGGATGTCCTTCTACTTGAGTCGGATTCTCCGCATGCCGGAGTTACTGATCTTATCAGCAGCCTGGTTAGGGAGTCGGAAACCAGGCCTTTTATTGTCATTATGGCAACTCATATTTCTGAAAATGAACATCAGAAGCTCATTATTTCCGGTGCCGATGAATGTATCGAAAAACCATTGAATATTGACCACATGCTTCGACTGTTCGACCGGCTGAGCAGAACCAACCCTCAGGAACAGGACGACTGAGCTTTTGAGTAATAGAGCTTGTTTTTTTCTGGATCCTAACAAAAAGATATTTTCTTTATTCAAATAGTTTGTGGTAATGAGGGGCTTCTACATGAAGTTTTTTCTGTTATATGTTTTTATATTGTTATTTATAGGAACGGGCTGTAGAGAATTAAATAATAATTATGATTCGTCTTCTATAAAAGAGTTTTCCCGGAAATGGTTAAAAGCTGATACGCAACAGAGGTATCAGTTGGTGACTGATATAAAGTTGAAACTATTACAAAATAAACTAAAAGGAAAAAGTTCTAAATCCATATTGCAGATATTAGGGAAACCAAATACCTCAATTTTTGAAAAAGAAAAACTTCGTTTAAGGTATAATCTTGATGATATTTTTTCTTTTTATACTTTGGAAATACTTTTTGATAAAAATAGTAGAGTTTTGTTTGTTGATATCTATGACTAAAAGACCATTTGTAGTACACTCCATTTTTCAATGCGTCAGTGCAAGCCATAAGGTCTTAAGTTAAAAATCGAAGTTTTTTACTCCTTAACGTAGTACTGCCATTGAAAATGGGGTGCACTACAGACTTATAATTATCGAATTTTAAACTATTTTTGACCTCTCGTTTGTCTTACGATAAGCTAATATTTGTATTATGTCAAATATTCCTTGTTTTTTCAGATGAAAATGTGACCATGTACAGGTTTGGTCTCTGCTTTTTGGGCACAAAAAAGCCGCCGGGAATTATTGGAATTTCCGGCGGCTGAAATATTATTAATGCTATTCGGTCGGCTATCTCAGGCCGACTGCTTTTCTTACTTTTGCCATGGTTTCATCGGCGATCGCAGTGGCTTTTTCCTTCCCTTTTGCCAGAATGGATTCTACATAATCAGGGTTGGCGGCAAGTTCTTCGCGGCGTTCACGGAACGGCGCGAAATATTCCCACATCTTATCGAACAGTTCCTGTTTGGCGTGACCATAACCATAGTTTCCGGCACGGTATTTTTCCGCCATGGCGTCGACTTCAGATTCGCTGGCAAAAAGCTTGAATAGATTTACAACATTGCAATTCTCCGGGTCTTTGGGTTCTTCCAGCCCCTTGCTGTCGGTGACGATATTCATAACAGTTTTGCGAATGGCTTTTTTCCCGCCGCAAATAGGAATTGTATTGTTATAGCTTTTAGACATCTTTTGACCGTCTGTACCAGGAACCAGAGCCACGGTTTCCTTGATCTTCTCTTCCGGAATCGTGAGGATGTCGCCATAGGTGTTATTAAAACGTATCGCGATATCACGGGTTATTTCAAGATGCTGTTTCTGGTCCTTGCCGACCGGCACGATATTGGCGTTGTACAGCAGGATATCCGCTGCCATCAACACAGGATAGGAGAGCAGTCCATTGTTTGGGGTAAATCCTTTGGCGATTTTGTCTTTATAGCTGTGGGCGCGTTCCAGCAGACCGACAGTGGTCAGACAACTCAATATCCAGGTGAATTCACAGACTTGCGGCATATCGGATTGACGGTAAAATACCGTTTTTTCCGGGTCCAGTCCACAGGCCAGAATATCAAGCGCTATGTTATTTACCCGTTCCCGCAGATCTTTGGGATCGGGACTTGTGGTCAGAGAGTGATAATCGGCGATAAATACAAAAACTTCGCCTTCATTCTGCAGTTCCACGGTTGGATGCAGCATGCCAAAATAATTACCGATATGGGGTATCCCAGACGGTTGAATTCCTGTTAATATTCTCATTAAACAACCTTTCTATCCGTACGACGGATGGCGTTAATACCGCTTCAAGCTCCGCGCTACGGAAGCGGAAAATTATAAAGTATACCGGAATTTCTATCCGGAATAGTTCTCTAAAATTGTTCCATATTGGAAACTATTATAATATCACAAATCATATGGTTAATTCAAGTGGTAAACGCAATAAATCATCTTTTCCAGAAGAATAGCATGTATATCAGGGCTGCGGATTGTACTGCAACAATTATGATCAGACAAATTATTATCGGTATCGAAATATTCCATTCCCGATGACGGTTTTCCGGTTCCTCAAGATCTTCATATTCTTCTTCTGCATATTCCTGAATTTGTTCCAGTGGTTCCTGAAGCGGGAGTTTGGTACTGGCATCTTTCAGTTCCAATTCAAGACGCAATTGTTCCAATTTTCTTGCCTTTTCTTCAAACTCAGTCACGGCCTGTTCAAATTCCACTCTTTCCCGCTTTAACCTGGCTTTTTCCTCGGTCAGATTTTTTCGTTCCCGGGACATCTCATCAAGAAGTTCGGCTGTGACAATCGAGCCGGATGGATTGGAATCTTGAAGTGACAACGGAACGGAATTGGTAGAACCGGTCTGGGAAAAGAAATCCAGCGGCTTCATATTCTGTGAACTTCCAATCGGGTTAAGCGTATTGGAAGATGTAGAAGAAAACATTCCAACGCTGACAGGCTGGGCTACTTTGATAGACTTTCTGTCTGTATCATCAGGTTGTAGTTCTTCTTCCTGTGAAGGGTTGAAATATGAAATAGTATCTTCTCCGTCGAAGAGACCGATAGGATACATGACTCCGCCGCATTTGCGGCATTTTGCTGTTTCAATGCCGGATTCGTACATAGCGGTTTCGCCGCATTCAATACATTCCAGTTCAACTACTTCTGTGGGGGAATGCACCGTTGCTTCTGGTGACTGATTATCATCTGCCACAAGGTATTCACCGGAATCCCCGGGTTGTTTTTCCAATGCTTCCGAAAAGTCATCTTCTAAAAAACCGGAATCTTCTTCCAACTGCGAATTTTCTTTATAGACAGGCAGGCCGACTTCAGTTTCAGCCTGGGTCCAGTTCTGTTGTACGACCGGTTGTGATTCAGCTTCCTTGTTATGAAGAGTCAACTTCAAACGATGTTGACTTTCAGTCATTTTCGGTTCCGGTGGCGGTATAGAATCTCCCTGACCGCCTGTAAACTTCTTAAGCGGTTTTAGCTTGATTCTGCTTTGGCTTTTACTGCCACTGGAACCGTCTGTATTCATTTTTTCCCGATGGTTATTGAACAGTCCGAATCGTTAATATTGATGATTTCGCCATCTTGATCTGAAAACTCAAGACTGACAGCCAGAGTTTCCTTGCATATGTAATCACTAAAGGTCTTAATAGCCTGTTGACGATCCGCCGGAACTTTACAGAAGATTTCAATCCGGTCAGATACTTCAAAACCGGAATCCTTACGAATGTTCTGGATCTTGCTGATAAATTCACGGGCAAAACCTTCGTCGATCAGTTCCTGGCTTAAAGCAGTATCAAGTGCCAGGGTTACTCCTGACTCAGTTGCTACAGTCATGCCGGCTTTTTCCTGACGCTGTACCACGAGGTCTTCGGCGGTTAGATCAAGTTCTGTCCCGGAGGACAATACGATATTTACGCTGCCTCCCTCAAGAACCTGGGAAATTTCACTTTCAGTCAGTTGGCTGATCTTTGCTGCAGCATCTTTCATTTCTTTGCCAAGACGCGGTCCCAATGCTTTGAAATTAGCTTTAACCGTACGGGTTACCAGCTCTTCTTCATTGCTGCGGAAAACAATTTCCTTTACGTTCAATTCTTCAGATATGATGTCGGAAGTTTCCGACAACATCTGCCGTACTTCATCATCGTATACGACAATGATGGCTTTTCCGAGCGGTTGACGTACTTTCAGCGAATGCTGAGTACGCAGGAAACGTCCCAGCGTTACAGCAGTCATAGTACTTTCCATCTGTTTTTCGAGATATACGTCGCGGCGTTCCAGTTCCGGAGTTGGGAAGTCGCAGAGATGTACTGATTCCGGCATTTCCGCCGTACGCAGGTTTTGATAAATCGCTTCGGTCGTAAACGGGATGAACGGAGCGGCAGTCTGCGCAAAAGTAATCAGTGCGTAATGCAGTGTCTGGTATGCTTCGGACTTGTCATCATCGTTTTGACTCTTCCAGAAACGGCGACGGCTGCGTCGGATGTACCAGTTGGTCAGGTCTTCTACGAACTTTTCAAACCGGTTGGCAGCTTTCTGCAGATTATAACCATCCATTTCCTGGCCGATTTCTTCAACCATCTGGGAGAGGGATGACAGAATCCAGCGATCCAGCGGATTTTTCGGATTTTCAGGTCCGCAAGCCGGACCCGGCTCAGGCTGCCAGTTGTCAACGTTCGCATAGGTCACGAAAAAGCTGTATGAGTTCCAGATCGGCAGCATGACACTGCGCAGGACATCTTTTACACCGGTTTCGGTAAATTTCAGGTCTTCCGCGCGGACAACCTGGGAACCCAGCATGAACAGGCGCAGGGCATCAGCTCCATAATGATCAATGATATACATTGGATCAGGATAGTTCTTTTTGCGCTTGGACATCTTCTGTCCGTCTTCCGCCAGGATGAGCCCGTTAACCACAACGTTTTCAAATGCGGGCTTATCAAACAGCGCGGCGGCAAGTACGGTCAATGTATAGAACCAGCCACGGGTCTGGTCGAGTCCCTCGGCAATGAAGTTTGCCGGGAAGTTACCCTCGAACCGTTCCTTGTTTTCAAATGGATAGTGTTGCTGTGCATATGGCATGGAACCGCTTTCAAACCAGCAGTCCAGAACTTCGGTCACACGCTTCAGCGGCGATTTGCCGGTAGGAGAGGGGATTTCAACTTTATCCATAAAATGTTTGTGGATATCATCAATCTTCTGTCCGGTCAGTTTTTCCAGTTCTTCAACAGAACCGATACAAACAACTTCGCCTTCTTCATTACGCCACACTGGCAACGGGCAACCCCAGTAGCGGTTACGGCCGATATTCCAGTCACGGGCATTTTCGAGCCATTTCCCGAAGCGGCCTTCCTTGATATGAGGCGGCATCCAACTGATCTGGCTGTTGGCGGAAAGCATTTTGTCCTTGATCTTTTCGATGTTCACGAACCAGGTCGGGAACGCACGATAGATCAGCGGGCTGTCGCAGCGCCAGCAGTGTGGATAACTATGCTTGATCGAACTACGGTGTACGAGTTTACCTTCTTCTTTCAGGCGTTTGATGATATCTTTATCGGCCTCTTTTACATAGCGGCCCTTATAGTCTGATATTTCATCGGTAAAGCGGCATTCCGCATCAATCGGGCATACTTCAGGTATGCCGTTGGCGCGGCCCACTGCATTATCGTCTTCCCCGAATCCCGGAGCGATATGAACAAGACCGCAACCATCTTCGGTACTCACGAAGTCGGCACTGATTACTTTAAAGGCTCCCTGTTCCGACAGGTCGGCGAAATACGGGAAAAGCGGTTCATAGCGGCGTCCAACCAGTTCCGAACCTTTGAATTTAGCCACGATGTCTGGCTGTTCGTCTTTGTAGTAAGCGCTTACACGGGCTTCTGCCATGATGTAGCAGTCATTACCGTCCTGGATCTTCACATAGTCGATGTCTTCACCAACTGCCAGAGCCATGTTTGACGGCAGGGTCCATGGAGTAGTTGTCCATGCCAGCAGATAAGTGCCGGGTTCGTCGAGGCAGGCGAAACGTATGGTGATCGCGGGATCGGTCACGTCCATGTAGCCCTGATTGGCTTCGAAGTTGGACAGTGGAGTCGAGCAGCGCGAGCAATACGGCAGAATTTTGTTGCCTTCGTAGATCAGGCCTTTGTCCCAGAGCTGGCGGAATACCCACCAGATGGATTCCATATAGCTCATATCCATAGTACGGTAGCCGCGGCGGAAATCCACCCAGCGTCCCATGCGATGGACCACTTTTTCCCATTCACTGGTATAGCGGAGAACGATACCGCGACAGGATTCATTAAATTTATCGATACCGTAGTCTTCGATATCTTTTTTGGAGGAAAGGTTCAGTTCCTTTTCCATCTCGTTTTCTACAGGAAGACCGTGGCAGTCCCATCCGAATACGCGATCGCAGTATTTGCCGCGCATGGTTTGGAAACGCGGAACAACGTCCTTAATGGTTCCAGCCAGAAGGTGTCCATAGTGCGGCAGGCCGGTGGCGAACGGAGGTCCGTCATAGAATACAAATTCGTCACAGTCCTTACGGTTATCCAGGGATTTTTCGAATGTTTTTTCGGCATCCCAGTAGTCTAATACCCGTTTTTCGATTTCCGGGAATTTCGGTTGATTGTTTACGGCTTCAAACATAATAATCTTAAACCCATTTTCTTGATATATCAAACATAATTATATTAACTGTCAAAAAGATACAAAATATCTACCTAAATAGCTCAAATTCAAGTGTTTTGTACAAAAAACTTAATATTTTAGCTGGCAGTCTGTAATTTTGTCGTACATGAGCCGGATTGTCCGACTTTCTCCTGCGGGAGTGAACATCTCAAATATCAGCACATTATCTGTCGTTTCTATAATCCGCTGTGCGGTAAGTTGCCTGCCATCATCCATCGTGATTAAGAAGGGGCCGGCGGGAGTGCCGTCTTCATTTACCGTTATGGACGCAAAGTACAATTTATCAAATGTCGGAGCTTGCAGTTCCACGGTTTCTTCTCCTGTCATGACCCGGCGTTCTTCCGGTTCCTTCAGTTCTGGTGTGTTTTCAGCTTCTTCATTATTTTCGAGTTCCGCTTCTTCCGGTTCTTCGTCTACCTGGCCGGAAACCTGTTTGAATTTCCCGGTCAGATCATCCATACGGTTCAGGCGTCTCCGCGCTTCGGCTTCATGGCGTGTTTCAACATATTCTTCTGCCGCGTCAGGAACGAAGTGCAAAATTACCGGATAAATCACCGGAAGAATTAATCCGCCGATAAAATGAAATAAACGGCCGCGCAGTTTCATTTCAGCCATGGTTGAAGATATAAACGCGCTGGACAGATACACCGCCAGTACCAGCGGAATAGTGATCATTGTACTCAATGAAGGCAGTAAATCCGCATGTTTTACGAGTATAAACCAACTTTTCAGCTCAGAAGCCAGAAACCCGTCCGTCACTATTGACGTTAGACCGGAAATATCCATAAAAGTTCCCCTTTGTGCAACATAATTTGTCAGTAAATAAATATACTACACTTTTTGGGGTTTGGGAAGTGATTTGTTGCGAAAAACTTCACCTGAAACTGCTTTTTTTGCACAGGAGCTGTTAGCAGATATTAGTCTTTTACTGGAGTTTGTATTCTTTTATGATCAATTGAAGATAATGGATTTTCTGTTTTTCTTCCGCTTGCAGCTGTTTCTGCTGCTTTTCCCAGAGTTTACTGTTTGGGGAGCAAACAGGACGGCCCTGGAGTACAAAGTCATAACGGAGAAATGCTCCTTGAATTCGTCCGTCAATTAATTTGAAAAATAGGGCGACAGTAACATATTTCCCTGGTTTAACTAAGGGAAAATAAAAGTAATTTTGACTTTTCTTGAGATACCTGAGATCTCCTTTCAGTTTCTCATAATCACCGAACTTCTTCTGAATCTTCGCGATGGGAGTTCCATCAGGAGGAAGAACTTTTTCTGCCAGCTTTCTGGTAATGTTTTTCAGTTCCTGGAGCGATTTCTCGTTTTCGTTATTTTTCGTTTTCTGCTTCGCATTTGTAACATTGCCGGCTTTTATGGTCAAAGGTAAGATTAAACTTGTGATTAATAAAGCTTTCAGAATATTATTTTTAATAATCGCCATTAACTGCTCCCCCCTGCTAATTTCTCCTAAAATAATAATCTATGAAATGATCTTTTGCAATATGGCAGGGGAAATATCTCTGGATAAGGCACTGGAAAGGGAAAATAACGGATGGCTGCAAAGAGCCATCCTTGCCAGAGGCACATGGGATAATTTCTATTATTTATTGCAGCACAGTAGAGTTTTGATTTCGAATGGGGCAAATTTTACCTCGTTTTTAAGCTGTTTTGACGTTGTTTTTTCAAGCATATTTACCTCGACCCAGTTTCTGTTGCTGTAAGACGGCAGGCCGAGCGTCGAACACGTGCCTGAACTTTCAAACGCGCGGAAAATAACGCCATCAGCAGTATTTTCTGCCGGTTTTACCGAAGAGATGACAACGGAACTATTCGTACAATCTGGCATAGCCGGAAGCTCCAGTCCGGGTGTATTACTCTGACGGGTCGTGTCTGAGGCCGCGACGTATTTTAACGGAAAATTTAATTCCCAGCCGCAATGGACCGCTGGTCCAGCGGTCGCGGCATGCGGACAAACTTTATATTTAAAGTTATATTTTCCGGCAGGTGGACGGCTTGGCGCACTAAAAGTTTGATCGTCATTGATTTCTACGGCTCCAGTACACCAGCCGATACCGCGCACCATATAGGCGTAGAGCATATTGCTGTCAAACTCCCATTCCCTGTGATCGGCTCCAATCGTAACGCCATAGTCTTTGTTGCCGATATCGGCCCAGAGGCGTACCATGCGAATGGTATCGCAAGGCGCTTCCGGAATGTCCGGAGTGAAGACCGTTTCAGGAAAGCGTTCCTGTCCGAATGGACTGCCATAACGTATTTCAGCCTCATTGTCATCTGCGAACGGGAAGGTTTGTTCGATTCTGACCCAACCGGACTCTTCAAACCAGTCAATGGTGTTATCGATTTCGATTTCATGGGCATTTGCCGGTAGAGTAATGATCTGGGTGAATTTGCGGTCATAAATTTTACCGGTCACTTCGACTCTCATAAAGACGGCATTATTATCAAGGAGCCTGACATCTTTCAACTGAGCGGGAAATACCCGTCCGCTTGGCGTCATATTATCGATATATGCGGCCCGGCGTTCTTCGACTCCGATTATTGCCATTTTATCGAATAGCGGTTTGTTGTAGACTTTGTCATGAACATCAATCGTCCCGGTTACCCGGTCGATTTTCAATGTGAAATGATCATTTTCAAAGTAATCATGTTCCATATTGCGGCGAGGATTTTCGAAATGGTCAATATCCTGATCGAATTTAGCAATATTGTTTACCGGGAAGGTTTTTCGTTCGCCAGGTTCAAGAAACCAGACTTTACCACCCAGAGCCGGGACTTTATCCGCAAAGAATTCGATTTCAATGGTGTCTGCCTGGTTTTGTCTGCGGCAAACGGTTTTAAACGGAACTTCTTTTCCATCCTGGCTGATCAGGCGGAAACTTTCATCGGTACGAAGAAGTCCGCGCATAGTTTCACCATACAGTGCAGTTCTGGCTGAGACTAGTCCACTACGTGTCCATGAAAGTTCATTAAAAATAACGATAGGAAAGGCGAACTGGTGAGGTACAGTAGTTTGCGACACCAGTTTCCAGGACAATTTTTTCGTTAAATTTTGTGCTATATGGCGACTGCACAATTTCAAATCGAGTTTATCTTCATCGGCTTTGTCTCCGCCTATGCCGTTTTGATTGTGGTCCATTGAATCAAGCAGCAGGTTCCAAGCCTCTTTCAAGGAATCATCCGCCGGCTTATTGCCAGCCAGAATATTCATGGATTTGAAATATTCGGCAAGGTGTAATTCTCTTTCACATCCCAGGTCCAGCGGCCACAGGTCCGGCCACGAACTGTCGAGGTTCGGCCATAAGTCCGGAGCTTCGCCATGGAGAGTGGGAACGTCTCCTGTCGTCATATCGAAAAATTTTTTAAACGTGCTGAACTTTAACGGACGTTTCCCTGACTGATTCCAGGTACGAATATTATCCAGAATCCGGGCATTGAACGCGAACAGGTCGGTTCCGTAATGCATCATCTCCGGTACTTCGATCTGTCCGATAAGCTCTTCCAATTTCTTTTCAGTTTCTTTCTGGTCGAAGTCATTGAATCCGGCTCGGGTAAAAATATTAACAAACGTATCGTAATGGTATGGGCAATATGCTTTTACATTCGTACCATCAAGCCCATCCCATTTGAAATGGCGGACTCCTTTGGGAAATCCACGAGAGACCACAATCATATCCATACCGGACTTCTTAACGATTTGCGGTAACTGCGATACCGCACCGGGAATGTCTGAAATACTCATGATTTTTGGACTGATTCCCAACTGATTCTCACAGAATTCAGTACCATAAAGGAGATTTCTTATCGTGGTTTCACCAGCCGGAAGGTGGGAATAAATTCCGGAACGCATCGGAATAAATTCCAGTCTGCCGTCCGCTGCATGTCGGACGATTCTTTCCCTTTCTTCCGGAAAACACTCCAGATAGTGTTCTATGAAGTTCACGGTTTCGATCATAAAGTTGAATTCAGGATAATCTTCGATTAAATCAAGCGCTCGTCTTATAATCAGGTTTCCACGTGACAGGCATTCTTCACGTGTTCCAGCCCAGAAAAGGTCAAGATGGCAGAATGCTACCAGGTAGATTGGGGGGGGATTGCTATTCATGTTTCTCCGTAAAATAATTATATATGTTGTTATTGCCTGATATCGTGGCTAATTAACCACTGCAATAACTCCTTGTTTTGTAAAGTAATAGACGGCATGCATTGTGGCAGAAGAGTTGTGATTCATTCGCATCTCATTCACTTGCTCGTAGTATTCCTGAGGATTGATCGTTTCGGCATTTCCTGCCATATTTGCCACATTGATTGATTTTCCATGTTTGGCCTGTGCTTTATTATGCTCAGATGAATTGGCGTAACGAATTGTATAGAACTGGCTTTTGTATGAAGCATGGTTGGAGTATGAATCGGCAAGTGCGATGAAACGAGTCGGATCTTTAAGTCTTCTTGTCGATAGTCCACGGAAAGTGCTTGCTGAATTGTCGAAACCGATGTCTGGAAAAAATGATTGCGGATCCTGCCAGGCTCCGTAAATCTCCTTAAATGAATCAGGATAGTCAGGATGTTTTCTCGGTGAGCCTGTTGTTGGAGTTGACGGACAAATCATGGTTCCGGCTTTGTCGGCCATATATCCCTCGGTAATTAAGGTATCGGCCCAGGAACTCATTCCCGTTAGTGCGGTGTTGAAGCATGGCATAACATCTTTGTTATCATTTGAGTACATATTTACCAGAAGGATATTCTGCTTCAAATTATTTATGCATGATATGGTTTTTGCCTTTTCTCTGGCCGAATTCAATGCCGGCAACAACATACCCGCTAGAATTGCAATGATTGCAATTACAACAAGAAGTTCGATAAGTGTGAATTTTTTTTGTAGTTTCATGTTTTTTGTTCTCCCATTGTTCGATTTGTTATCTTACTTTATGTACAGACTTTTATAGATTAATAAGAACTCTTCACCACATAGTGGATTTTTTTTCCAGTTCAGTGCTGATATTTTTCAACAGCTTCATGGCAACGTCTTTTTTCTCTTCAGAATAACTGTTAATTTCTATACTTGATCCTACAGCGGCAACTTCTCCCAGACTCAGGTTGATCAGGTAAACAATATTGACTCGGGCTGCCTTATGTTCTATCAGATAATCATGTTGAGCAATGTCTTCCAAATGGGATAAAAAGTCTTTCTCCGTTGTTATTCCGTCCCATTTATTTCCCGGAGGACCAAACCATTCAAAACATTTCTTCTGCTGCTCTACCGACAGTCGTGATAACATCAGTTTACCTGAAACGCTGTCGTATGGCGTTTGCACGGTTGCGGAAATCTTTATATACTGATTATCCTCTTCCGGGCATACATTAAATTTTTTTCCCACAATGCATACAATGTGGCGTTCATAACCCAACAGATGCGAAACGCATATATATTCATTTATTTTATCACGATAATCCAGCAGGAGCGGCAGTGCAGCTTTACGCAATGGATTGGAATCAAAGTACCCATCAGAAAGCATAACAAACTTTTTCCCCATCAGATAGCCGGTTTTTCGCCCGGCAGACTCCAGATACCCCATGATCGTCATTGTTCTGACTATTCTTGATAACGTTTGTACATTGATTCCAGTTTTTTGGGATAATTCTGATACCGTATGTGGAGTATTTGGCTTTTCTGCTATCATTTCCATAATGATAAAAGCTTTTTCCAATACGTGTATTTTATCCATTCACCACCGTCCTGTTTTTCATAATTATATATTTTTTTACCGGTGATAACAAGCTTTTTTGAATGGGAATTTGGCTGTTCTCTCGCATTGTGGGATAAAATTGAAGAATTGCAGTGTCTTTGAAGATTGTTTTGGAGCATATTATTTTTACACTGTGGGAGTGGAAAATTCCGTGGGATGTGCTAATAGTTATGCTTGGGGGAAATACCTCCGGTAAACGTATCAGGAAGGGAAATTATGTCATCATCGAACAGGGATAACCAAAGGGTTAATACTTATATATCCGGGCACAAGAATCCGGATACCGACAGTATCGCGGCTGCCGCCGCGGTAGCCGAGCTGAAGAGGCTTCAAGGGGAAAATAATGTAACTGCTATCGCTCCGGGATTACCAATGGAGCGGACCGAATTCATCTTCAATAAATTCGGAGTGCCGCTGCCGCCGCTGAAAACCGATGTCTATCCGAGAATTCAGCATGTTATGAACGAAAAGCCCGATTATATCCGTCAGGGACAATCTTTGATCAAAGCGATTGGGCTGCTGCAGCAAAAACGTGAACACCGGCTGCCGGTTGTTGACCGCAATATGAAATATATGGGCATGTTGAGTTTGTTCCAGTTCCTTGAAGATTTGTTGCTGATTTCCGGTTCTGATTCCGGCAGCAGCCTGACCGGACGGAAAGTGACATCCTCAATCGGCCTGATCAAAAAAGTGCTCAACGGAAACTGTTTGAGTATACATAACCGTGACAAAGTACAGGATTTTGAAGTCTTTGTGGCGGCAATGAATATTGAAAGCTTCAAGGAACATATTCCGCGTGATAATCCTGAGTCGCTTGCCATTGTAGTAGGTGACCGTGCCGAGGTGCATCTCATGGCAATCAACATAGGTGTGAGGTTGATGATTGTGACTGGTTCGCGTCGGATCGATGACGTAGTTGTCAGTGCTGCCCGTGACAAAGGCGTATCGATCATCAAAACCCCATATGATTCCGCCACAGTGATTCGCAGGCTTAAATTCAGTTCTCCGGTTGAATCCATGAATTTGCAGAATCCGGACACTTTTATTGCGTCTGACCGCATTTGCGACATTCGGCGGAAAGTTTTGTCCGACCGTGAGGATGTTTTTCCCGTAGTGAATGACGACGGTGTTTTGACCGGAACATTTTCCAAATCGGACATCGACAATCGTACGCCGGTAAAACTTATCCTGGTCGATCACAATGAATTTGACCAGGGCGTCAACGGCATTGATGAAGTGCCGGTGGTCGAGATCATTGATCACCACCGGTTCGGTATGCCTTCTACGCCGATGCCGATTAAAATTACCTGTGATGTCGTAGGGAGTACCTGTACGCTGGTGACCGAAATGTTCCTCAACTCAAAGATAAGCTTGTCAAAAGAAATAGCCGGTATTCTCATGGGTGGGGTAATTACCGATACGTTAATGCTCAAGTCGCCGACTTCAACGATTCGTGACAAGCACGCTCTTGACGAGCTTGCGCGAATTACCGGAATTGACCCCGAACAGTTTACTGAGGAAATCTTCCAGGTCGGTTCACTGATCAATAAACTCGAACCGGAAGCCGTACTTACTGCCGATAAGAAAAACTTTACGGTTGGTAACTTCACAATTTCGATTGCCCAGGTCGAGGAAGTCAGTTTTGTTGAATTCAAGAAGAAGCAGGACGCATTACTTGAAGCTGCTGAAAAACTGCGCAAGGCGGAAGAACTCGATTTCTTCGGACTGCTGGTAACTAACGTGGTACGGGAAAACTCGGTATTGCTGGTAACCGGCAGCAAAGAGATTATTGGAGCATTGCCGTACCGCAAGCTTGCCGGTAATCTCTATGATTTACCGGGTATCTTAAGTCGTAAGAAACAGCTTCTTCCGCAGATCCTCAAAGTTCTGGAAAACTTCTAGTTCATTGCGCATTTTTCGGTTTAAATTAGTTCTGAGATCAGGCGGCTGAGTTCGGCGCGTCGGTATGGCTTCTGGATGAATCCCTGTACTCCAGCCTGTCTCATCTCTGAAACCGAAGATGTGTTCATAAAGCCGGAAGCTACAATTACTTTGATGTCCGGATTGATCTCCTTGAGTCGTTTGAAACATTCTCGTCCATCCATTTTGGGCATAACCATATCCAGGATTACCAAGTCGATAACGCCGGGGTCCTTGCTGTAGATATTTACGCCCTCTTCGCCATCTGATGCCAGAATTATTTTATAACCCAGGTCCGTTAGGGAATTCTGAACGACCGTGCGGATGATGCTTTCATCGTCAATAACAAGAATGCTGCCGCTGCCGCTGATTAGTTTTTCAATATCTGGTCGCTTTGATACTTCAATGTTTTCCCGATTTATTGGTAGGTGGATTCTGAAGACTGTACCCTCGTTGATCCTACTGGAAACCAGAACTTCTCCGTGATGTTCTTTTACGGAACCATAAACCGCTGCCAGTCCGAGGCCGGTACCTTTGCCGACTTCCTTGGTTGTAAAGAACGGTTCGAAAATATGCTGAATATTACTTTGGGAAATGCCTTCGCCGGTATCTTCAATTTTAATTTCAATATATTCTCCGGGAATGAGGTTGAAGCTGCTGTTTAGACAGTAGGCATCGTCCAGATAGATGTTTCTGGTGGTAATAGTTAGAACACCGCCCTGGGGCATTGCATGACCGCCGTTTACTCCCAGGTTGATAACCATGTTCTGTAACTGAGTCGGGTCTCCGATTACTGTGGTTTTTCGGGCTTTGAGAATGTGATATAATTCAATTTTTTTGTCGAGACTGCGTTCCAGAATTGTCAGTGCATCAGTAATAACAGAATTGAGGTCGATAGGGGTGGACATGATTTTGCCCTTTCGTGAGAACGCCAGCAGTTTTTCCGTAAGATCCACAGCACGGCGACAAGTGGAAATAATCAGTTTGGTAAATTTATGACCGGAAGTATTTTCAGTTGGAAGTTTACTTTCCAGCAATTCTGCGGAAGACATGATTCCGGCCAGCATATTATTGAAATCATGGGCGATCCCCCCAGCGAGTTGGCCGAGGGAATCCATTTTTTGAGCCTGACGCAGTTCTTCTTCAAGTCGGCTTTGTTCGGTTACATCTCTGAGTGCTATAACTGCTCCCATAAGTTTGCCGGATGGGTCGGAAATAGGAGCACAGCTGTCATTGACAAGGTGACGTGATCCGTCTGAAGCGCACAAAATAGCATTTTGCTCCAGATCGTGCCGGCGGCCGTCACCAAGAACCCTTATGACCGGACACGAAATTTGCTCATTGGTATTGGGGTTAAGAAATTGTATGGTGGAGTCGATGGACTGGCCGATCACATCATTTTTCGGCCATTTTGTTAATTTTTCAGCCGCCTTGTTCATGGTGGTGATTTTTCCTGAGGTATCAGTGGCGATAACAGCATCGCCGATAGAATCCAGAGTAATACGAAGTTTTTCGGAACTTGCTACCAGGGATTGTTCTTTCAGCTTAATCGTATTGAACGCTTTGGACAGGATTGTTCCCAGATCACGAGTTTCACTTGAACCCGTAATTGGAATTGAGGTGGCGTCAAACCCTTTTCTGTCAATTGTTTCAGCTGCAAAAGCCAGTTTTTTTAGCGGAGTAGACAGGTTTCTAGACAGCAGAATGGCGAGTCCAAGTGCGATGAGAACAAGAATACCTGATAGTAAAAGCAGTCTTTTGCTAAGAATAGTAAGCGGTTCATCCATGTCATCCTTATAATATGAAATACAAATATACCAGTCAAGCGGTTTAAAATATCTTACGTATGAACGTTTTAAATAAGTATGATGAAGATCTTCGGGTTTTCCCGCACGATATTCGACATAGCTTGTTTTTTTGTCGGGTTGAGCCAATAGCATTTCCAGAATATCTTTAGCCGACTGGGGAATTTCCAGGTCATCAACATTCATATCTTTAAAGACAGGGTGGATCAATATGTCTTTGTTGCTGGCTATCAAGAACATATATCCGGATTTGCCAAACTTTATAGAAGAAAAAGTTTGTGCGAGTTCATTGATAATGGCTTTTACTCTTTTCTGAGCTTCTTTTTCTATATCATCAATATATAAGCCGCTACCAATAATCCATTGCCACGGTTTGAACAGCTTGACGAAAGAGAGCTTTATTTCATCATGTACTTTCCCGTTTGAATCAGGTCTTGGCCAATAATACTTGACATAGCCGCCGTCGGAATTTAGCGCGGTTTCATTGAATTTTTTAAAAAGACTTTCTTTGCTGTCTACTAAACAATTATATCTTGAATCATTGATGTTTATAAGTGCTCCGCTCATTTTTTGATCGGCCCCATACAAGATAAGTCTGCATTTTGAAAGGTCCGTATTGTTGATCCAGAAATATCCGGTTCCATTGTCATAGCGAAGATTCTGAAAAAGATCTATGACATCTTTCTGTGCTTGAGATCTGGTAAGTTTTCCCTTCTGAACTTTTTCTTCCATGGAGGCAATAATTTGCATTGAGATTCCCACCATGTTTTCCAGTTCTTTTTTGCGCATTTGAAGCTGCATGCTGCGGTAAAAGCTAATGCTCTTATATTCGTTTTCTATACTGGCCATGATTGCATTCAGAACATTCTCCGCGTGTTCTTCCTGAATTGTGGTGATCGTACTGTGTGATTGCCAGAATACGGAATACCACATGGTAAGGGTTGTCAGTAGAATGATACCTGCCACCATAGTCAAAATGCGGCTTCTGAAAGTATTGAACACTACCCGCCTCCCCAAAAAAGTACTGACATAAAGCCAGTATTGTTTATATATGTCTTATTTGCTCTTGCGACTATTATAAAAATACAATAAATGAATTAATAGCAAAAGTCCAGTGTAAAGCTTGATTTTCCAATATGCCAAAAAGGACCTGTTTTATTATTGTTTGCCAATTAACCTTTTAGCCAACGGAAAAAAGTGTTATAGAGCACTTCAAACCTGGAACCATAGAGCATCCAGAGATAGGTTCCGGCGGCGAGGAACGGACCAAATGGAATTGTCATTTTCATCTTACCTTTTTTAATGAAAATCATGACAATGCCGACAATGGAGCCTAGCAGAGAACCGAGTAGAAGAGTACAGAAAGTAGCTTTGGGACCGAGGCAGGCTGCAATCGCCATCATGTATTTTACATCGCCCCAACCCAGCGCGTCCTGTTTAAAAATGAGTTTTCCAAGAATCGCGAATCCGGCCATGATCAGTCCGGTTCCGACCATGCTGCCAGCCGACCATATAAACGCGTTAAGACTACTTTCCACGCCCCATAATTCAGGAAAAACCGGAGAAGCGGCAAGACCCAGCAGCATCAGGGGATATGTTGTTTTGTCTGGAATAATCCGATGATCATAATCGATGAACGCCATTGTGACAACGAACGAGGTAACGATATAGTTCATGATCAGCAAAGAGATGGGTTCCTTATCGAGCAATACCTTAAACCACAGGAGATAGAATAGTACGCCACAGAGCAATTCAACGAAAAAATACCGCGAAGATATTTTTTCTTTGCACTGGGAACACTTACCGCGAAGCATCAACCAGCTGATCAGCGGCAGGTTTTCGTACCATGGAATCTGGTGTCCGCACTTCGGGCAGTGCGACGGCGGAGATGCCAGACGCATATTATTGGGAATTCTCCAGATGCAGACATTTAGAAAGCTGCCCACGCAGCAGCCGAGTGCGAAGAATACGAAATGCCACATCGGCATCAGCGCGTTAGGAAACGTATATGAGTAACTTTCTACTGGTCCCATGGTGTTTTTCCTGTTTATTTTGAGTTCAGTGCCTGGTACAATCCCTGACGCATTGCGTCAATATCCGGTTTTTGGCCGGTCCATATTTCAAATGATTTAGCTCCCTGGTGCAGGAGCATTGTTCTGCCGTCCGCGATACGGAGTCCATTTTGAGTGGCGGCCTGCAGAAACGCGGTATTCTTATAAATGGTATCATAACAGCAAATATCTCCGGAAAGAAGTTCTTCCGGGATCGGGCATGGAGCTTCGGGTTTCAGGCCGACACTGGTGCCCTGGATGATGACTCCGGAAACCGCGATAAAATCCTTAATTACGGATGTATCGTTGAGCCCACAGCAACGGCACTGGGTTCCGTAAGCGGCAGTAACGCGGTCACAGAGTTCCTGTGCTTTGGATACCGTTCGATTGATAAACATTAATTCGGAAACTCCCGCAGCCGCGAAATGGAACGCCACCGCCTGAACTGCGCCACCGCAGCCGATAAAACAAATTTTCCCCTGTTTTACCGAAAAGTCAAATGCTTCGTTCAGGGCAGTTTCGAGGCCATAGCCGTCAGTAGATGTTCCAATGAGGCGTCCGTCTTTTACGGTGACTGTATTTACGCTGTTGGCGGCTTTCGCTTCCGGGCTGATTTCATCCAGAAACGGAATAACCGCCGGTTTGTCAGGAACCGTGATATTAAAACCTTTCAGATTTTTTCTGGCGTAACGGGTGAATTCTTCCATATCCTGAGGCGAAACGCGAAGTCTTCCGTATGGCGAGCCCATTCCCAGTTGTTCAAAAGCCGGATTCTGCATCGGCGGTGATACCGAATGTTCCACCGGGTCACCGATTACGATATAGTCAAATCCAGCAATTTCATCAAAATTCATAAGTACTTCCTTTGTTCCAACTGATAATGTTCCATTTCAGCGGGAACTGGTCTGTTCAGTTCATCTTTCAGCATATGCATAAAGCGTTCACGGGGGATATCTATTGCCCCGATGCGTTCAAACAGCGGGGTTCTCATCTGGGTATCCACCCATTTCAGTCCGGCCTGATCCCGAAGAAATTCCAGGGTGTTGACCAGAGCGAACTTGGACGCGCCGCTTTCCCGGTAAAACATGCTTTCGCCGGCAAAATAACTGTTCATCCAGATTCCGTAAAGTCCGCCGACAAGCAACCCATCAATATTATACGTTTCAAAGCTGAATGCAAAGCCTTTTTTGTGAAAATCGCGATATGCGTCAATCATTTTCCGGGTAATCCAGGTATCTTCGCCGTCGATACGCTTCGAGCAATTGCTGATTACTTCATCAAAGGCGGTGTTGATACGAAACTCGAAACCTTTGTTTTTAAAGTCGCGGCGGAGACTGCGCGACAGGTTCATGGTATCCAGGTTAAGAATCGCGCGCAACGGAGGCGCGAACCATAAAATATACTGTTCATCCACCGGCCAGGGGAAAATTCCTCTGGGATAGGCGGTTGACAGCATCATGGAGTCGAGATTCCGACTGATTGCCAGCAGGCCGTCTTCGTCCGCATGGTCCACTGGTGGAAACATCGCTGAATAATTAAACAACTGTATGCCTTTGTTTTGAATTTGACTGTTTGGCACTATATATTAAATCATTATTATTTAACAATATTTTTCGGGATTTTACAAATAAAAGTTTCGAAATCATGCATGGATGTATAGGAGATATGGATAAAAACGCAAAAGTATTTGTTGCCGGTCATCGCGGTATGGTCGGTTCCGGCATTGTCAGAGCCTTAAAACGACAGGGATATACTAACATCATCGGAAAAACTCATGCTGAGCTTGATCTTTGTGACCGCAACCAGGTAATTGAGTTTTATCAGACTGAGGCACCGGAATACGTGATCCTTGCCGCTGCAAGAGTTGGCGGTATAGAAGCCAACCGGAAGCACAAGGCCGAGTTCCTGATGGAAAATCTGGATATTCAAAACAATGTTATTTTTCAGGCCTATAAACATGGCGTGAAAAAACTTTGCTTCCTGGGAAGTTCATGCATTTATCCACATTCCTGCCCACAGCCGATCAAGGAGGAATATCTCCTGACAGGGCCGCTGGAGCCAACCAATGAAGGTTATGCCCTTGCCAAGATTTCCGGCTATAAACTAGGTTACTATCTGGCGGAGCAATACGGATTCAATGTTATTTCGCTGATGCCGTGCAATCTTTACGGAACTAATGATAACTATGATCCGGTTGGATCCCATGTTTTCCCGGCCTTTATCAGAAAATTTGCCGATGCCGCCGACAATGGTGACCCGGAAGTGAATGTATGGGGCAGCGGCAGGCCGCTTCGTGAATTCCTGCATGTCGATGACCTGGCGGAAGCGGTGGTGATGTTGATGGAATCCTGGAACTCTCCTGAATTTGTTAATCTTGGTGCCGGATATGATATTTCGATTCGTGAACTTGCGGAGAAGGTTGCCGAACACGCCGGATTTACCGGTAAGATCAACTGGGACGCGTCTATGCCGGATGGTATGATGCGTAAACTGATGGATAATTCGAAAGCCAAAGAACTGGGATGGGAGCCGCGCATTTCACTTGATGAAGGCATTAAACGTACACTGAAAGAATATCGTGAGTTAAAACAGTCGGGAGTGCTGTAGCTTCGAGGTCAAAACATGTTTAAACTGGTATCAGATTTTCTGCCCGCCGGTGGTCAGCCGGAAGCGGTTCGTGCTTTACAGGATGGATTCGCAAAGGGACAGAAGTACCAGTCTCTGCTGGGGATTACCGGTTCCGGTAAGACATTTACCCTGGCTAATGTTTTGGCTCAGATTAAACGTCCCGTGCTGGTGCTCTCGCATAACAAGACCCTTGCAGCTCAGCTTTACAGCGAATTTAAAACTTTTTTCCCGGAAAACGCGGTTGAGTACTTTATCAGTTACTACGACTACTATCTGCCGGAATCCTATATTCCCCAGACCGATACCTATATTGCTAAGGACGCCAGCATTAATGAAAACATCGAAAAGCTGAGGCTTTCCACCACCGCTTCTCTGCTGGAACGGCGCGATGTTATTGTAATTGCCAGTGTGTCCTGTATTTACGGTTTGGGTTCGCCGGACGACTACGAATTTATGTGTGTCAGTGTTGAGATCGGACAGGATGTCGGACGTAATGAAATGCTGAGACGGCTGGTAGCGATCCAGTACGAGCGCAATGACATGGCGCCGGGGCCGGGACAGTTCCGGGTTCGCGGTGATTCCGTGGATGTGTTTTCTCCGCAGAAGGATGAATTTACTCGTATTCAGTTCTGGGGCAAAGAAGTCGATTCAATTACAGTCCACGACAGCTTGTCCGGGAATAAACTCCGTGATAAACAAAAAGCCGTACTGTTTCCCTGTAAACATTTTGTGATGCCGCCGGAAAGGATCGAAGCCGCTTCCGAAAAAATCATGACTGAAATGCGTCAACAGGTTAAGATGTTTGAAGAAGCCGGAAAGCTGGTCGAAGCCCAGCGGCTTTTCCAACGGGTCAAATATGATATGGAAATGCTGAAAGAAATCGGTTATTGCAGTGGGGTTGAAAATTATTCCCTGCATCTGTCCGGACGTGAACCCGGAAGCCGTCCGTTCTGCCTGCTGGACTTCTTTCCCAAAGATTTTGTCACGGTTATTGATGAATCGCACGTGACGCTGCCGCAGGTTGGGGCGATGTACCGTGCCGACCGCAGCCGGAAACAAACACTGGTGGATCACGGTTTCAGACTGCCCTCGGCTCTGGATAACCGTCCGCTGATGTTCGAGGAATTCGAACAGCTTACCGGCGATACGGTATACGTTTCCGCAACACCGGGTAATTATGAACTGGAAAAATCCGGCGAACCGGTGGAACTAGTGATCCGACCGACCGGACTGCTTGATCCAGAAATCATGGTGCGTCCGCTGGAGGGTCAGGTGGATGATGTGATTGCCGAAGTTCGCGAGGCCGCAAAACGAAACGAACGGGTGATTATTACAACTCTGACCAAGAAGAATTCCGAGCGGCTGGCGGATTATATGCAGGATTTGGATATTCGGGCAAAATACCTGCATTCCGAACTCGATGCCATTGAACGTGTCAGAATTCTTTCCGAACTGCGACGCGGTGATTTCGACTGTCTGATCGGGATTAACTTGCTACGTGAAGGGATTGATATGCCGGAAGTTGCTCTGATTGCGATTCTCGATGCCGATAAAGAAGGATTCCTTCGTTCGGAACGTTCGCTGATCCAGATTGCCGGACGTGCCGCCCGTAATGTAAATGGACGCGTGATTTTGTATGCCGACAAGATGACTGACAGTATGAAGAAGCTGATCTCAATCACTGAAAGCCGTCGTGAACAGCAGATGGCATTCAACAAGGAACATGGCATTGAACCGAAAACGATTTCCAAGAAACAGCTGCCTACAATTACCGATGTGATTTGTCCGGAACCGCATACTGCGGAAAAACTTAAAGGTGGCAAAGGCGGACAAAAACAGTATGCCGTGGCGGAACAGCGTGGTGCGTATGGTGCTGACCCGGAAGTTCAACCCGATGATATTGAAGAACTTGTCCATGAACTTGAAAATGAGATGTTTGAAGCGGCGGAAGCTCTCGAGTTCGAGCGTGCCGCCGACCTGCGCGACAAAATCAAAAAGCTCACCGAGAATCTGGACTTCTAAATAATAAGCCTTTATTCAGGGCGGAACCTTCTAATTCATAAATATTCAAGAGTTTTTCGACTTTTCTTCCTGCTGTTGTGTACTTTTCATAAAAGGATAAGTATATTAATAACCTTGAGTGTGAATAAAATTTTAATTAGAAGTAAGATATGAACTATAAAGAACTTAATGATATAATCGCTTCCAAATGGGAACAAACAGTCAGGTTTAAGCCTAAGGATGAAGGCAATCTAATTGGCTTGCCCTATCCGTATATTGTTCCTTGCCTGAAAGGACATTTTCAGGAATTATACTACTGGGATACCTATTTTGCGTCTCGCGGACTGGCTCTTCATGGACAGAAAGAGCTGGTTAAAAACTGTTGCGATGATTTTATCCATGAAATCGAGCTGTTTGGATTCATTCCAAACGGCAGCAGAACGTTTTACCTGAGTCGTTCGCAGCCGCCGTATTTCGGCGCGCAGATCGCAATGGTTTATGAACTCTATGGCGATAAAGAATGGCTGGAAAAAGCGGTTGCGGCTCTTGAAAAAGAGTATAAGTTCTGGATGGAAAAACGTATTTTGCCATTGGGTTTACAGCATTATGGTCATCATGCAGAAGAAGAAATGCTGCTGGAATTTTATGAACATTGTTGTGTCAGGCGTCTTGGCAGTTCGGCAACTGCCGACAAAACTTATATGCTGGGGCAGGGAGCGCATACCTGCGGCGAAGCCGAATCAGGCTGGGACTTTAATCCCCGTTTTGAACGCCGTTGCCTGGATTATGTCGCGATAGATTTGAACAGTTTGATGTATTACAATGAAAATCTTCTTGCTGATTTTCATCGGGAACTTGGCAATGATGATCGTGCGGATGAATGGCTGAAGCTGGCAGAAGTCAGAAAGTCATTGATCAATCAATACTGTTGGGATGAAGAACGCGGCGTATTCCTTGATTACGATACCCGCGAAGATAAAGTTTCCCCGGTACTGTCTATGGCATCGCTGCAACCTTTGTGGGCCGGACTCGCGACAGAGGAACAGGCCGCTTCAACAGTTAAAGCCATGGAGAAATACCTGGAGTTTGATCACGGTCTTTCGACCTGTGAAAAGAATGATTCCGGCATAACCTACCAGTGGGATTATCCCAACGGATGGCCCTGCCTTCAAATGATTGCCATGGACGCTTTGAAACGTTACGGTTTTGAAGAAGAAACCAAACGAATCGCGAAGAAGTATCTTGACACCGTATTGAGTAACTACGAGTCGACCGGCGACATTTGGGAAAAATATAATGTCGTTACCGGTACCACTGAGGTACAGAACGAGTACGATATGCCCGCGATGATGGGTTGGAGTGCCGGCGCTTTTGCCGTGGCTCTCTCATATTTTGAGGATTAATAAAAAATGTAGTGAAGCAGCTACTTCGCACCGAGTCGTACTCGGACGCAGTCCAGTGGGCAGGGGCCGCTGGTCGGCGCAGTCGAAATTCCCAGAACATGTGCGAATACAGTCTTTTACTGGCTTACCCAAGGTAGCATGCGCTGTCCCAGCGCATAAAGTAAGTATACCGCAAACATCGTAGACACGGATTGCTATAAGACACAAAATACTCAAAGACGTTTATTCCAAGTTATTCGTGACCTTAGAGGGGAGCCATAAATCCGTACGATATCAGCAAAACTGCTATTTGCGCTCGGAGACCGCAAGCTACGACGCTTCGCCTTGAATTAACATCTTTTCAGCTGCGCTGTTGCACGATGGGCGCTCTTATCAAGAGCTGCCCCTACTTTGCGGCATTCTCTGGTAGGGGCGATTTTCGATGAAAACGCCCGCCGCACCAGCGGCAGGATCATGAACTTGCCTCAAAGTATTCTCCCGGGAGTGTCGGTCGTCTGACCGATAACATTTTCCCCGTTTATCGATGTGACCATCGACACTCCCAGGAAGTAGCATTTTCCCTTTTTCAAAACTCAAAACTCTAAACTTTTACTCTTAACTTAATTAAAAGTTCTCAATTATCTTTACATTGGCGTGGTTGAGCAGGTTTTGGTGCCATTGATGGCAGAGCTCTATGATTTTATCGGACGACGCTATTTTAATCAGTTCCAGCTTAGGATTGGTTTGCAGTGCGGAATTATCCATTACGGCTAGATAGAATATCTGCGAATTGGTTAGTGTACTGTCAGTGATCTCGGAAAAGTCGAATGTCTGGCGATTGAGCTGTTTTATAAATTCCTCATTATAGTAAATCTGCCCCTGTACCCGTTCCAAATCCTCAGCGGTTAAAACGCCATCCATTTTTACTACTACTTCTCCGTCACGTACTACAATTTCCCTGATTGCCATGACAACCCCCTTTGTGAGTTGCCGCCCTAAAAAACGAAGAAGGGCGGCGTTGTACTTGCCGTGTACAGAGGTCCGCCAAGACCCAACGAAACAACAAGCAAACACCGCCCAAGTATATACAAGGGCACTGTTTTCCTGTTCGTGTTTCGTTTTAAATTTGGCGGTTTCCGTACACACGAACGAAAATAAATTCACGCAATAATCACGTGAAAACTATGATTGTAATTTTTTAAGCTTTCTGAATAAAATTCTCCCAATGAATTATATTTATTAAGACTCGTGCGAAATTTATTGTTACAGGTAGGGACGGTTCTCCGTAACCGTCCGCTATTTTGTGCTTGAGCACAATATTCTGAGAAACGGCGCGCTGCGGAGAGCACGCCCTACCAATTACGTCTCGTTTAGCAAGGCTATTTCATATTTATTACTATAATCTCTCCACAAGCTTTTTCAACGAGAGAAAGTGCGGTTCAGATGTCAACGAACTCGTTCTATAACAATATATGAAAATGTTTATCTGACTCTAAATTTATATTGTTGAATTCCATAAAAGATTGACAAAATCACTTATAAGTGATAAAATGTATAATGAAAAAGAAAGAATATATTGAATTAAAGCAGGTTGAGGATTTCATGGATTCTCAGTCTTGCGAGATTAAAGCTGAATATAATCTCATTGTGGATGAGCTTGAAGCCAAAGGTATGCTTAGAATGCCGTTAGGCGAAAAAGTGATCGGAAGAATAAGCTTTTTGCCATACGGGTAATTGATGCCGGTAATGTCAGAGTTTTTTATACTTATGCACCGAATGATGTGATTTATGGTTTGTATGGTTATGTTAAGAAGTCGCGAAAAATACCTAAACCGGAACTGAAGAAAGCTGAGAAAATTATGAAGTTGTTGAAAAAAGAGGGTTTACTATGATGAATGATAAAGAATTGCTTAAAGATATACAAAATATCAAAGCCAATAAAGATAAGATTTATAAACGGCAGTCAGCCAAGCGTAAGGCATTTCTGGAAGATCCGGCAAATGCCCAGGCCGTGAACAATGCCAGGCTGAGCATTTCCATTGCCCGGGATTTATATGAAGCCAGAAAAGCCAAAGGACTTACCCAGAAAGAACTGGCAGAATTATTAAATACTTGCCAGTCCTACATTGCCGAAGTTGAAAATGGCAAGCGCAACGTAACTATCGAAACTCTTGAACGTTATGCAGCCGCCTGCGGCAAGCACATCGAACTTAAGGTTGTTTAATTCTGTATCACATTTAAAATAGCGGGGCGCGGGTAACTGCACATAAAACAAGTATGTTAAAAGTGCAGAGATGGATTTCCCATAACCCATTAAATACTTAAATACGTTAATTTCAGGTAATTCATGACCTGAAAGGTTATACCTAAATCCACACGATATCAGCAAAACTGCTATTTGCGCTCGGAGACCGCAAGCTAGGAAAAGTACATTGTATGAGTTACCCAAAATCGTAGCTTAGCAGCAGAAATCCCGGTGCCGGATCGATGTGAAATTTAATTTTACCTGACTCATCAACCATTTGTTTGGTTTCTTCTCCGGTTTGAATATTTTTGATATTCAGCGTCACGCCGGGTTCAACAAACTTTAGCGCAATCTTTTCGGTTGGTTCTGGATTATTCAATTCCCGAAAAATCGTCAGGAATCCTTTGCCGGTTATAGCGTTGTGATTCTGGAATCCGGTCCAACTGGCGTCGCTGGGTTTGTCGCCGATTGGATATACATAGCCCTCAAACATTTCGTGACGAATCGTTTTATATGCCTTGATCAGCGGGATCAGTTCCTGTTTGGCTTCTGCCGACAAGTACTGGGTTTCCTGAAAGAACAATGGAATGCCCATCATGGTGATGGCAAGGCAATAAGCGTGAGTATAATACCGGGCATTGCTCAAGTTTGGATCAACCATGTCGATGTTTTGGTATGAGCCCTGGAATTTGTTCAGATTGATATATTTGCTGATCTGCCACAAGTCCCTCAACATGGTTGCCGGACGGTAGATTGCGGATACCGGGACAACGGGTTTACGGTTTGCCAGATAGATAGAGCCGCAGTCACGGGCAAAGAAGTAGCCGTAGCGCGGATTTATTTCCGTTAAGTCCCAGTTTACGCGGACATTGTGTCCGGTGGATTTTATAAAGGATTTGACCTTATGCATCAGCTTATCTATTTTATGCCTTGAGTCAAGATGGGCAAAGTCGAGCTTAAACTGAACAAAGTGTCCGTTCTCATAATTATATTCCAGTGCTTTCAGCGGAATACATTCCGCTGCTGCCCATAAACCAAGACTGACTCCTTTGTCTTTGGCTTCCGCCACGACATTGTTCCAGCCATCGGGATATCTTTCCGGATGCGGATACCAGCCATGGTCTTCCGGTTCATAGGTTGCACTGTTTACCGGAACCTGCCAGCCATCATCAATCTGCAGTATATCAATACCGATTTCGGCGCAGGAATCAATTTCTTTTAGAACGTTTTGTTCGCCTGCGGCATTTCTCGCGTCGACACCATTGGTTGTGCTTCCCCAGGTGTTTGCCTGGATATAGACGTCGCTGTTGGGATTACCCGGATATCGCAGCCGGTCAAAATGCTTGAATGCTGTTTCTCGGGCTTCGGAATCTCCATTCCAGCAGAAGGTCCAAACTGCCCAACTTGAGGCGTATTTTTTTTGTGGCATTTCATCTTTTACAATACCCCAACCGGTTGCGGTTACTCCGGTTTCCGGTGATACCACGAATATGCCGGTATCGTGACCAGAATTATTCACGCATTTATGGGATTCCTTGACCATTGCAATTCCGCCGGAAGCATCTTCCAGACAAACAGCACTGGCCCAGGTATTGAATTCCGGACTTTTCAGCTCGGAAGAAATGCATTTCTCATCAAGAATATCCAGCAGTATATCGTTGCGGTTCTGGGTGTCTGAATAATAGCCGATATACCGTCTGGTCAATCCCTCGGGGTTTGCGGGGAGTATTTCTACTCGTCTGGGGTGTGGAGTTCCCTGGTGCTTAATTGCGGGAGGTCGGTATTCTGAATAGCATTTGATTTGAAACTGAGTTCTCATGCCACAAAATTCCGGATAGATCCATACAGTGAACAGCAGTTCAATTTGTCTGGCTTTATATTTGAAGTTACACTCAAGCCTGACGTGTTCAGAAGTGAAACCGGAGTCGTTGCTGAGTTCGGCTTTCAGCGATTCAAGGATACCGGTTGAAGCACAAGTATCGTTTTCACCGGGCAGTTCCCAATCGCATTGAATGGAGCTGTCCAGACTGCACCATTCTTTTGAGGTTTTCACATCGTAATAACCGATGGTTTTTAAACCGTAGTCTGTTACTTTCCAGCGTCTGTTAATGTTGTTACCGGATATTTCAAGAATTGAATCGTTCAAAGATATAGTGATTCCGTTTAGTTCTTTCTTATAACTGCTAACCATTTTTATCTCCATCGGTTAATTTCATTATTATTTATTTTAATGGTCTTGATATGATAGTAAATAACCATATATTGATATTATATTTCTAATATTGAGATATGGTGAATTGTGAATGTAGAATATAAAAACTGGCGAACGGAATTTAATTTATATCCTGATCTTGATGTATTTTCTCGCCCGCATTGCATTCAGCGCTCAACCGCTTATCCGGGGTATTCCATTGATTGCAGAACGCGTTCTGTGCTGTATTCTGTTTTTCAGTATACGCTTTCCGGCCTGGGACAGATTGAGATTGAGGGAACGAAACATTTACTTCCTGCCGGAACAGGATTTCTGATTAACGTCAAAAATGCTCCGATAATATATCATTCGGCGGAAGGACAAAAAGAACCATGGAATTTTATCTTTATCGCTATGCTGAATACCGATAAGTACGTAGAAGATATTAATGCCAGGTTTGGTATGATTTTTAAAGTCCAGCTGCAGTCATGGTTGGTCAGAACTTTGTTCGGCTATCAGAATAAAGCTGGAGCTTTATGTATGCTTTCGCCGGGGAAAGCTCATATGCTGGTCCAGTCGGTCATGAGTGAACTTGCGGATTCTGCGTCGATACAGAGCAATCAGTCGACAGGAAAGGTGTTTGATGCGGTATCGGAATTGGTACTCAATCATCTGGAGAAACGCCTGTCATTGGCGGATATTGCAGCGATGCTTAAGATCAGTCGTGAACACCTTGCCAGGACTTTTAAAAATGAAACCGGAATGACGGTGCTTCAGTATATTCAAAGTGAACAACTGCGATACGCGCGTGAATTGCTTTTTGACCGCTCATTGCTGATCAAAGAAATTGCTTATCGGCTTGGCTATGACAATCCTGCTCATTTTAACCGTTTGTTTAAGGCTCAAACCGGAATGACCCCAAAAGAGTTTCGTTGTGAACCTGAAAGCTTTTTTTAATTCTTCATTCTTAATTCTTCATTAAATAGTTGTTTTTTCTGTGTTTTTCTGCTAAATTTATAGAAGAGACGTTAACGAATTGTGGAGTGGTGGAAAATATGAAAGCCTTAATTACCTTTATCTTTGTAATAATTCTGATTGTAGCCGGAATATATGGTTTTATGCGGTTTCAAACCCAGCGTGAAGAAGAAATGAGAAAACGCGAACAAATCGCGCTGGAAAAACAGAAGCTTGAAGCTGAAAAGAAACAGGAAGAAACGAAGAAAACGTCGACTTATACTTCTCCGATTCCCGGTACCATGAAAGGTCTACCTTCAAAAACGAAGAAAACAACTTCTGATGCGCCGAATAAAGCAACCGGTGCGCTGCGAAACTATAAGCCGGTTCAGAAAATTACAAATATCTACAATGATTATAACAAGAAACTGGAAGACGCTGAAGAATAATAATTCTCTGTCATTTTTCGTTTCTGAGCTTACGGGGAAACTTATATGTTAATTTCGGTGGCTGGGTATGGCGTCAGCGGAAGGGCTGCTGAACGTCTTGGGCTGCTTTCCGGGCATGAAGTAACAATTGTTGATGAACGCAATTCCAATTCTGCTGATGAAATTGATTTCACTGGTTCTGATTTGATTGTGATGAGTCCAGGCATTCCTCCTGAATCCGAACTTTACCGTTCCGCTGTCCAAGCCAGTGTGCCGATTGTCAGCGAACTTGAATTTGGTTTTCGTTACTGCCGTTTCCCGCTTCTGGCTGTTACTGGCACAAACGGTAAAACGACCACGACCGAATTGACCGCGACCCTGCTTCGTGCCGCGGGATATAAAGCCGAGGAATGCGGGAATATCGGCGTTCCGCTCAGCGAATTGGTCAGTGACCATATTAAACGGCTGAGAGAGGTTGATGTTGGAGTGGTGGAAGTGAGTTCATTTCAACTTGAGAGAGTAGAAACCTTTGCTCCAAAAGCCGGAGTTATCCTCAATATCAGCGAGGACCATTTGAATCGCTATTCCGGCTGTATGAATGAATATGCAGCCACGAAATTCCGGCTCTTCGAACGCATCAACAGTGATTCCGCGAAAATACTGGGGGAATCTCTGAAAAATACTCCGGAACTGATGCCGCCGAAGTATCTTCCCTTGCTAAAAAATAGTTCTGATTTTCATGTATCAGGTAATTTACTGTTATTCCGTGATCATATTATTGCCGAGCTCGATTCGCTGGGGTTGAAAGGACGACATAATCTTGAGAATATTATTGCCGCGTTGGCGCTGGTTGAGGCTTTTTGCGGTCCTGAAACGGTAGTTTCCGAATCCGTTCTTGACGCGTTGAAAGCATTTCGACCCGGACACCATCGTCTCGAAACCGTATCCGTCAGCGATCAGGATGTCACGTATATCGACGATTCCAAGGGTACTAACCCGGCGGCTGTGACTGCCGCGCTGGAGGCGGTTGGCGGTAATCAAAATGTATGTCTGTTGATAGGTGGACTGGACAAAGGAATGGATTTTTCGCCGTTGCGTGAATATACCGGACAAATAAAGAAGGCTTTTATTCTGGGAGAATGCCGGGCAAAGGTCTATGATACCCTCAAGAATTCATTTCCATGTGAGAAATATGAGTCATTCGAGGCCGCGGTGAACGCTGCGACCGATAATGCGGAATCAGGTGATGTTGTTCTGCTTTCACCTGGCTGCGCAAGTATGGACATGTTTAAAAATTACCGTGAACGCGGTGAAAAATTCACCGCGCTGGTAACGAAATAACAATATGTTATTTCGTTCCGTATCCGTCGTCCAGATTATAAACCAGAGGCGGAACCTTCTTCGCGTGAAATGGCAACACGGCCAGAGCGCGCGATTTCCACGATCTCGAATTTTCCGATCAGTTTGATGAAATTATCAAGTCTGGCGGAACGCCCCTGAACTTCAATACCAAGTTCGGCTGGATTGACGGTGACAACCTGGCCCTTGAACAGTTCAGTCAACTGAATGACTTCTGCTCTTTCGGCAACATCTTTTGTTTTAACTTTGATCAGAAGCAGTTCGCGTTCAACAAATTTGCTGCCGGTAAGATCGTCTACAGTAATAACATCCACAAGCTTGTTCAATTGTTTGTCGATCTGTTCAAGTACGGCGTCATCACCTTCAGTGACGATGGTCATTTTTGAGATTGCCGGATCGTGTGTTTCATTAACGGTTAGTGAACAGATGTTATAGCCGCGGCCACTGAACAAACCGGAAATTCGTGACAGAACTCCGAATTTATTCCGTACCAGAACTGAAATGGTATGTTTCCTGGTTGTCATTGATTATATCTCCAAAATTAAATGTATTGCTGCATTAGTATTAACTTATAATCTGCATTCTCAAGTGCCATTTTGCAAATTTTCCTGGACATCTAGTGGAAAAAATTTTTTTCAACTTAGATGTCTGTTAGAAGAAAAACACCGGGATCACCGGGACGTTTTCGATTGGCTTTGAACAGTATTTTCGGTTGACCAGGTCAAAAATACAGACGCTGCCTTCTTCTTTGATCGCCAGCCAGCGCCGATTGCGGCTTAGAACCTGACGGTATCCAGACAATAGAGGATGAGAGAATTGAAATGCTGTTATTGCCTTGCCATTCTTATCACGCACAAAGAGAGAATTATCACGGTAAAACCAAACGCTGCCGTTGGGGCCCCAGAATGCATTCGTACCCTGATTCAGTGATTCGTAGTTTTTTGCTCCGGTTTTCACCATATATATGTGGTTGAACGGGTCACGATAGTCTGCGGCGGAAAAGAGCCAGCCGTGTTCGGGGGAAAAATCAATAATGCTCAAGTTATTGAGAGTTAAGGTTCGTGACGCAATTGCAAGATAATCTTCAATACTGGTATTTTTGTTAACGTTGACTTCGAATTGATGAAAAGGAATTTCATGAATCTCGCCGTTAGAATAAAAAAAGTTTCTTTTCTCGTTTAAAGATTTGTCAGATACTGAAAGTATCTTGTCGTTATAATTGGAAACGATCTTATTGGAAATTTTTTCAAAACCGTTTTTTGACAAAGGGAACGCACATTTGTATATAAAAATTTTGCTGGCGGCGTGATGCCGTTTTTTACTGGCGCTGGTGAACAGAAATTTATCAGTAGCGGCAATAAATTTATTCCAGCTCCATTGATTGGAAAGTCCCGGAAGACTGTCGAAGGTAATCCGGTCAATTTTAAAAGGGGTTCCCTTGGTCATTGAAAACACATCATGACCGAAAGTAAAGTATAATGTATTGCCGTCTTTGTTCAGGGTGAATGCTGGAATGCTGTAACTGGCATCGGCGAGCTGTCTGAAACTTATCAGACGATTATATCTTGGTTGAGGATCCAAGCTGGTTTCGCTGAGGATATGAAATGCCTTTTCTTCATCAAAGTATTGACCAAAACATATCAGTTTTACCTCGGAGGACAGTTTGCCATCCTTTACAAAAAAGTCTTTACTGCTTTGCGCCGTACAAGCTGCGGTAAAAATAAAACTACATATAAAAATAAACAATGTCTTCATAAAATTCTCATCAAAAATTAAAAGAAGACAATACACGCTTATTCGGGATTTGACTACTGTGAAAATGGTATTTTAAATAAATTTCGGGCACAGATTATGTCCAGCATAATTTACGCCCGAAAAAATTTATAATGATAAGTTATATACTGTTAGCCTGAGGAACGTCGCTGAAACTTAAGTCGTCAATCCACGCATCAGAGGCATTATAATATAGAATGGCAGTGTTTGCTCCTGCCGGTGCCTTAGCTTGTAGTTTTAACTGTTTCCAGTCATCCATACCGGCTTTTCCGATATAGAGCGAAGTTTTGATGAACTTGCCGCTGTTCAGCCAGTTGATACGGATGTTTGCGCCGTTTGATGTCCCGGCACATTTGAGCCAGCCTGCCAACAAATAGGTTTTTCCTGCTTCTATTCCATTGGCTTGCATTATTAACTGATTATTGCCGGATAGATGGGCCGCCGCTTTGCCGAGCCTCGCATGTTTTCCGGAGTCATCCCATACATATTTGCCGGTATGGTTAAAGTATGTCTTACCATTGTAGCCTTTGCTTTTTTGTTTTTCCAGAGAAGGATCGGCAAAGAAGTTTCCGGGATTTGCAACCTGTTTCGGAGTTGCAGCGTATTTTGAGATCTTAATACTTGAAACCGGCGTTGACGTTATTGTTCCAGACGTACTTATCACATTGATATAATAGTTGAGGAAGCAATTTTGATGATTTGGCGCTATAGCGGGGAATGATCCCATGAAGTTATTTTTATACAACTCCAATGAGTTAGATTTCCATTCTGTTTTGGTGTTTACGCTCAGTTCTTTTGCGGACCAGGAGTAGACCAGATGTACTGCTTTTAATTTTGTGCCATCGAGCTTTATCCGGCCTTTGATTTCTTTATCCGACTTTGTGAACGCTGCAATTTTCAGGTTGTGATGAGGCTTGTTTTTTAGATATGTATCGAACCAGCTTGTTGCTTGTACATCAATCATATTCCAGCTCAGGCCGTGATTTATGTTGGGATAAAGCACCAGACGTTTTGCGGAAGGTGTTTCTTCATAGGTTTTCAGCAGTTGTTTAAGCGGGAAAAACATATCATTGGTTCCAGAAAGAATCATTACCGGGACACTGATCTTCTTTATTCTCGCTCCTGGATCGTAATGGTTCAGCCAGGCCTTGCGGGTGTGCGGAGTACAGAAGCCCAGGGGACCGGTCAGGGCATAAGTACCCGTGAAAAAGCCGGCTCCGTATATGTCGACAACGGCACTGATCCGATTAATGGTTTCCGCCGCCAGAAGTGAGCTGAATCCCCCCCAGGATATGCCGAGGATCCCGAGTTTTTCCGTGTCGGCATTCGACTGAGAATCCAGCCATTGCAGGATCCTGCGCAGAGCGATCTGAATGTATCGAACCCGACTTTTTTTGAAGTTTTCCGGAAACAAACTTTTCGAATGTTTTTCTGTGGTCATTGTGCCAAAGGTACTGAAAGAATCTCCTCGTTTGCGTTTCTTTCCCGGATTTCCGGTCCAATCAAAGCTCAGGCAGGCATAGCCGCGTGATGCCCAGCGTTTGACAAGGCTTGGGTCGGCCTGTTGTCCTCCGCCGTGAATATGGATGATCACAGGGTACTTGCCGGGCCGGACCGGCGTTCCGTAGATACAGTAGATACGGTGTTCTGCTCCGTTTTCTTTCATGCTGGAAATGAAAAATTGTTTGACTGTAATTTTACCTTCAGTCGATGTCTGAATCTTTTTCTCCCGCAATGGAAGTTGTTCCGAAGTCATTGTTTTGAATAATTCTTCGGCCGTTGCAGATATGCCGAGGCACAGTATAAGGATTGTAAATATATTTTTCATTGATATTCCTGTTATTTTTTCATCTTGGCCGGTTCGATCTCTATCATGGCAATAGATGACGGAGGCATGTTGTAACCGAGGCTGACACTGTTGTCAATGATTTTGAAATTTCCCTGATCGGTTGTCTGCAGTGAAGTATTTTGTATACTAAAGGGAATTTTTTCCTTCCATAGCCCAATGGCGTTTGAGTTGTTTCTGCTGATTAGTGTGCGAGTTGCTTTTACCTCTCCGGTCGCGAAAAACGTTGTAGCATTCTGAATATTTACACTCACGCTTTCACGCTGTGAAAAATCCAGCGGAACTGCGTTTTCGGGTAACTTTGCCGCAAAATTCCAGATGATTACCTGAATTTTTTTCTTCGCTCGATCTGCAACCGCAAATGAATTAATATTATCGGCCCTGGTCGATTCGACTCTGGAACCGTTCAGTTCGGAAATCATTTTGAATAAGTTGTATTGTGCTTTGGGGTAAGGATGACCAAATATTTGTGGATTGACCATTAAAGAAGGCCAGCCCCAGATATTTTCTTTTTCTTTTCTCTTGCGTTGATACAGATCGGTGGTTACCAGATAAATCGCGTCTCTTATGTTGTTTTCTAATATAACCTTCAGAAATTCCATTGACCAGGCGGCTCCAATATTGTCGGCGTTGACCAGGGATTTGGGACTATTGTTAGTATGATAGCTTGGTCCCCATTCGTTTATTTGTACTGGAACTCCGGGCAGATAATTGTCACGGACATCTCGCAGAGATTTGAGCATTCCCAGAAAGGAGGGATATCCTGCCTTATATTCTCCTGAAATCGATGAAATATTTCCATAGAAATGAACACCGATGAAATCAAGTTTCAACTTATGTTTCGCGCAGTCTTTGACGAATCGTTCTGCCCAGTTGAACGATCCAAACCGAAAGGTATAGGCCCATGCCAGTGCCGGACCGCCGATTGTAAGCTTGTGCTCCGGATGTTTTTTCTCAAATTCTGTGGCAGCTTTGGCAGTTTCCGAGTACAGTTTGAACATTACTTCATACAGTGCGGCAGATCCTCTCGCCGGAATATTTGGGGTCGGACAGATCACTCCACCGATATCGGGCTCGTTAAATACTTCAAATACGGCATTGGTAAATCCTTTTTTGATCACGACATATTCAAAATAAGCGAGCCAGTAATTACGATAGAGTCGATAGTCGGAAGGGCCGCATACTTTACTTTTTTTGCCGCCGCCCATCAGGGAGATGCCGTCGTCTTTGATTTTTGCTTTTATCAGCAGAGCTTTCGGCATTCTTTGTCCTATGATAATATGTGGCGCGGCATTGAGTTCTTTACAGGTAGCGAGGTGGGTGGCGAGGCGGGTACGATGCGATTCATCGATAATGTAATTGCCGCTGTTATCGAAACTTCCGGGTAAACCGTCCACATTGATGCACCTGATTTTTTTTACTCCAAGCTTCTTCAACGCTGCGGTACTTTCCGCATTCGGACTGAATTCCCAGCCGACAGCCATGGTCAGGTGCTTTAGCCGGGTCAAGTCATTCCCTCCGGTCGTATTATTGCCAACTGAGGGGTTGACGCTGATTTCAATTGCTCCCGCAGAAGACAGGACAAGAGTCAACAGAGTCAGAGTAATACTTTTCTGCAAAAAAGACATTGAGAGTTCCTTTCTGTAATAAAATTAAATTAAGTTAAGTGTAGAACGCGATTACCAGTTGCCGTCCCATAAATAGCGCTGCGGGAAGAATTCACCGGGTAACATCTGCGTTGTTAAATTGCTCTTCCGGTATGCTGCATGACCGTCGATAAATACGGCGTTGAAACCTTTATTATGCCAGGAGCCACCATTATAAATACCGTTATAACCCGCACGGCACAAGTCCCAGTTCCGTCCCGCGGGCAGGGTTCCGAATTGAGGATTGATTCCGGCGTCCAGCGCAAGCGGAATAATAGTGGTACGGCTCCAGGTTCTCGGGCGTTTCAGACCATTGGCTTTACAAAAGTTCCAACCAGTTTCCAGGTTGTAAACATAATTTGTTGCCATTCCGCGGTTACTTGTCGTATTCATGTTGGACGGGCAGTCCCAAATGCCTGGAGGTTGCTTGGTTGCACTTCCCCATGACTTTCTTGCATTTTCAAATGTGGCTTGTGAAGTATAAAGCATAACATCGGCAACCCACCAGTCGTAAAACCAGATCGACGGATATGTTCCTGTGCCTACATTGCCGTAATCTTTAGGAAGCCAGCCATCAAAATCATCTGCATAGAGACTAAATCCTGATCCCATCTGCTTCAGATTGTTTGTGCAGGCAATCTGTTTTGCGGTATCCCGGGCTTTATTGAGTGCAGGTAGTAACATGGCTGCAAGAATCGCTATTATTGCTATCACGACCAGGAGCTCAATGAGCGTGAAATTATTTAACTTGCATGTGTGTGAATGAAATGGCTTTCCACTGTGATTAATTAAATCAGATTTCATAGAAACCTCCTTTCTCCTTGAATTAATTATGGTTGATTTTACAGATTTATTGTTTCTCCTGCGATCCATTTGGCCTGATGAGAAAAAGAACAGACATCTTCTCGGGTCGATTGAATTGATTTTACGATGTTGTCTACAGCCATGTAACCTACCTGACGTGGATCAAACTGCATTCGACTCCAGTCAATATCTCCGGGAAAGGGGCCGCCGTTGTTCCATAGAGTAATTACTGCCAGATTTTTTCCGGGTATGATTTTGTTTTCAGACATCCATTCGTATAAAACGGATAAAAAATGATCGTCAGCAACATATATGGCATCCGGACGGTTGGTTTTCCAGATATGGTCGAGTTGTTCCTTCAATCCGGTTCCAACGATATCTTTGACTTGAAGTATTGCCTGAAAATCAAGGTTTGCTTCTGCAAGGGATTGCCGATAGAGATTGATTTCAGCAAAGGGCGAATGCCGAGACCGGTTCATTACGATAATCGCGATCTTTTTATAATTATTTCTAATGAATTTGCGCATGGCCCTGGACAACGCTTCATCGGTATCAATTTTTACCAGCGGTTCAAGCTCAATATCAATGCTGCCGTTCCAGAAATATGTTACTGGAATGTTGGAGTTTTCGCCGAAAACCCGGTTAAATACTTCTTTGAATAAATCGGCCCACCAGTACTCAATCAAGTAACCGTCGCATTGATGGCTGCTGATTTCCTTGACCAGCTCATCGGCATCTTTTATACGAGTGGTATCATATGACAACTGCGAATACGGTACAGCCTTACAGCCATGTTCCTTGAGTCGTTTGCATATGCCGGAATATATCAGGTTATTGGCCCTGAGCAGTAGAGCCGGATCCCCGGAAATACCGATACTTAACTGGTGTTTTTTCTGTTCCGGGCAATGAGTAAGTTGTTGAGCATTATCAATAAAAAGCTGTTCAGGGATAATCTCGCCGGATATTTTCCGAACCTGTTCTTCCGGCATTGCATTTTCCTGCGAATATACTTTTCTTACATAGGTTCCGCTGCCATGCTTCCTGGACAAATATCCATCGTTGACGAATACATCCAAAGCACGTCTTACCGTTTGGCGCGGAACTCCGAATATCCGCGCCAGTTCCGGTTCTGAACGCAATCTCAAGCCGCTGCTGCAAGGCGGGCGGCTGAGCATAAAACTGAATATGTCGTATAGGTCTTTCTTTTTCATATGGACAAGTATAGTGCAAGTTGTCCAAGATGTCAATATGGTATCACTATAAAATCGTTTAAAAATAATGCAGTCAAGGTTATTGGAGAGGAATTGTCATCGAATGATTTTGATCACGATCGGGTTGTTTTTCAGGATGATCTGATCAAATACCAGGTCGTTGCCATCGACTCTTGCCGGAATATCAAAGCTTCTGCCGGTAATCATATCAATGGCGACTGGTGGTTCTTTGTAGGGTGCGCCTTCGGTTATTCGGATGGAACAGCAGCGGCTGGAGGCTTCACCGTTGTAAGGCTGAGTGGACCATACCGCGATCATACGCTGAGCCGGTTTGTTCGGACTGGCGAATCCAAAGGCCATTACTTCATTGCTGGCTTTTATTTTGGCGCTGTCCCAGTCTTTGACCAGTCTGCTATAGACCATGCCTTTATGCAAAGGCTGTTTTTCAGTCTTAATCAGAAGTTTTGGGTCATATGAATAGCCGTTAAATAACGAGTTCATACGCTGGATGACGTAATAAGCGGGCTTGGGGCTGCGGTCAGTTCTGAGCTGACCGAAGTTGGCTTCTGGATTAAACGGATTTGAATTGTAGTCATCGATAAAATCATACTGGCAGCTCACTTTGATGATAGGCAGGGTTTTGCTGAGTAGAAAACGTCGCAGGATATAAATGGCCTGGGTTGTTTCAGAATAGCCCATATAGATTTTCTTTTCGTTTTTACCGTTGAACAGGTAGGAAGGAAAGCCGAATTCGGTAATCCACAATGAGCGCATTTTTCCGATTTTTTTGAACTGTTCCGCATAAGAATTGATCAGGCCGACAAAGGTACAGTTTTTGTCGCCGGTTTTGATCCCGTCGCGTTCTTCCATAACCCAGCCCCATGGCATTTTTTCGGGAGTAAGGGCAAATGGATAAGCGTGTTCAGTGACGCCGTCGAGATTCTTTGTTACGCCTAAATTCAACAGGTGAAAGTTGGTAGATGGTGCCGCTCCTAAGCCGATAGTGGTGATTTCCGGGCGTACTTTCTTAATATGATCTGTAACAGCATTGCTGTATTTCAGAAACTCATGTACCCAGCGGTCAAGTTTGCCGTTGCCCGCATAGCCGTTCCATTTTCCGCCGTACATCGGCTTGAAACCAAAATTCTCAGGTTCATTGCCAACCTCAAAGACATCAACAAGATCTTTGGTTTCCATAACGATGGCTTCGAAGTATTTCTTTGCCTCTTCCACAGGCGTTTTGGGTCTGAGCCATAAAAGGACAATGACATTGATTCCTTTGCTTCTGGCATATTTAATCCACTCCAGGTCGTATGGGTTTGTGTGGTATTTGCCGTCACTTTCCTTCTTTGCGTAGACGACATCACGAATCCATTTGATACCGGCATTTGAGATCATGTCAAGTAGTGGCCGATAGTTATGCCAGCTCCGGAAGGGTCCCTGATCTTTTGCCGCGTATGAAAAGTGGGTACAGGTTCCTATAGTAGAATGTTCAATATCAATGCTCTTTACCGGAGAGCCAAAATTTATGTTATCGGATTTATCTCCGGCAAGAATAATTTTTTTTCTTGAATAATCTCCGTTTGATGAGTGAATGGATATCAGCAACTGATAGGCATTATTGGGGTTTCTCGCTTGGAATGCAAAAGGGCTATACGAGAAAGTGAAGTTTTTTTTTGAGCCGTCCAGATAATAATTTTGTACATGGTTACGGCCCATATTCGGAAAATCGATTGAAAGAGTGGCTTGAGTTGCTGTTCCGGTATTTTCCGCTTTAAGTTCCAGCATGGGGCCGGAAGCTGATTTTTTCCATGTTCCGCAAATATCCCAGCCGCTGCCGTTGAGGTTGAAGTTCTCACAATCGAATGTTATTTTTTGTTGAGCATTGCAAACGACATCGCATGACTCAATGATTACTTTTCCGGGCTTGGTTTTATTCCCATAAATCAGCAGTGTAAAGCTTTTTAGCGGGAATTTTGGTTGCTTCAGACCCTTTTGTCCACCCCACATCCCTACCCAGGAACCATTAACCCGGAATGAACATTTTTTCGGTTTTCCGTTCAGCATGATCCGGGTCTTGCCGTGATAAGTTCTACCGGTAGCGTCTACGATTCTATATTCCGCGCGGCATTTGGTATTGCTTTTCAGGGACAGTATGATCTTTTCCGTTCCATAGGGGATTGCCGCTTTGGGGGAAGCCGAGACATATTTCCCGCCTTTGGAAAAGTCGTACTCCAAGGCGATTTTTTCTGACTCCGTATCTTTGCTTATTTTCCCCCGGGCGCCTTTAAATTCTGCTCCGTTTGAGAATCGCCAGGACTGTGGATTGTCACAGGAATCCAACGTTACTGTTTCAGCGAATGTTGTGGCGGTAATCAGCATTGTTACCGAAATAAGAAGTTTCTTTAACATATCATGATCCTTTGATTAACGTAAATATTTTGAGGGTTGGATTAAGGATTTCTACCCCATTTGCAATTTGCCAGCCAGGGATTGCCAAGAGCGGTTTCATCTGTATACAGTCTTTTGTAATTGTTGCCTCTTGCCCTGACCGCACTGACGTGACCATCAAGCCATGTGGTGTTACATGCCGAATTATGGCGAGGATAAGCGGCCCACCAGTTTTCGGTATACCAGTGATAAAGACCATAATAACCGGCTCCGGGCACTCCACTGCTGCTGATCTTGGCTGTTTCACAGTACAGAATCGTTTCCGACGGTCTTCGTAATGAAGTTACCTTGGTTTGATTCAGTTGGAGTAGGCGGTTGAAGCCGTAACTGAAGAGTCCGTCTACAAATTGACTATATGTTGTACTGTTTTTTACACGATAGAGATCTTTAGGGCAGAGAAGGATTCTCTGTTGTGATTTATTGTTTTTTAGATCAAAGATTTGCAGCTGCCACCTGGTTAGCGGAACTCCTGAAGGCTTATTTCCGTACGGTAGATAGTCATCGCTTTCGTTGACATACATCTGGGTTGCCTGACCGATTTGCTTCATGTTATTGGTACAGGCAATCGCATGTGCCCGGTCGCGTGCCTGAGACAGGGCCGGCAGCAGGATAGACGCCAGTATTGCGATAATAGCAATCACTACCAGAAGTTCTATGAGTGTGAGTTTGTAATGTTGTTTCATGTGTCCTTTCTCCTTCAAACATTAACGTGTTCTTTATGTTGCTTTTTCTTTTTTGAATGTTGATTCTGTTTGACTTTTTTTCCGCTTTTCTTGGAGACTGGACCGGTTGATTCTCCGGTCCAAACATCCATTCTATCCCAACCGTACAGCAGGCGTTCCGGGGTACGGCGATCAATAATATCACTTATCAGGGAACGGCATTGCCGCTCGACGTCAACCGTGCATGTCACAGTAATGGATGGAATGGAAAGTCGTGCAACTTCAATGCCGCCGTAGGCACAGATGGAAAGTTCTTTCCCCGGCTGCATTCCACAATCATATATCGCTCTCATTCCGCCCTGGGCCGCTTCAATGGTCGTGCAGACAATTGCGGTTGCCGCAAAATTTTCAAATGTCAGGGTGTCTTTTAAAATTTCATATGCTTTCAATCCGGCATCTTCAAATGGATTAACCGGGTGATTGATAATATTGTACTGCATTCCGCGTGCGGCTGCGCAGTGTTTAAAAGAGTTAATGCGCCCTTGGATGATTTCATTTTCCGGTTGGGTATTCAGCAAGGAAATATTGCGATGTCCAAGTTCAAAAAGATGGCCCGTGAGAAGTCCGATGTGATCGGGGGAGGGCGAATCCAGACACGTAAATCCTTCTGTAGAAAGATCCTGGTAAATCAGAATCGCTTGATCTTTCAACTGATTAAGCTTCAATCGGATAGACTGCGGAATGACCGACATGGTAATGAAGATTCTCGAAAAATTACCGTTCAGTGCTTCCTGAATTACATTATCTTCATTATGATCGTAAAATATTGTCTTGACTATTCCGCCGCGCATTTCTACTACCTGCTGCAAGGCTTTGCGCCATTTATTCAGAGATGAGATCGGCCAGTTCGGCATTATCATTGCCACGTTCAACTGTTCTTCTTTATGGCCGAATTCCGGATTAATGGCAAGGCGTCCGTTGGGTTGACGCAAAAATACTTCTTCGGATACTAATTGTTGTATCGCCCGACGTCCTGTCATATAACTGACTCCGAAAACCTCCGCAAGTTTCCGTTCTGACGGAATCTTGTCCATCAGGTAGTCGCCATTGTGAATCTGTCTTTTTACCGCTTCGGTGATCTGTATATATTTTGCACTCATAGTATGAATTTGTATCAATTACGCTATATATCAAAATTGCTATGCTTTTATTATATAGCAATTATAATGACTTGTCAATACCAAACGTAAATATAAAAATAATTTTGGTTCGTGGTTTTGCAAAATGAAAGGAGAAGAGAATGTATTTGTGATGGTTTGAATTCCTGCTAATGTCTATTATATTATTTGACCGTTGGATGAGACGATTGTTTCAGGCAGAAACCGTTGGAACTTATATTGGAGAGATAGTGATGAAGGTTTTTTTGAGTGTCTTTTTAACTTTACTATTAACCGCCAGTCTTTATGCGGAAGATTATCGTATGGTTGGATATATTGCCTGTAACAGTCTGTCCAAATTTGATAATAAACTGATAAAGTTTTTTACCAGACTACACTCTCCGCTCCAGAAAATTCCAAAAGGCATCCAGCAACTTCTGTGGATGAGTAAACAATCCGACTGTCATGATAAGAGAATCGTTGACCTGGTAAGAAATATGGATCTGGAAAAACCATTGGGACTTTATTTCATGGTACCGACTTCTTCGGATTCTGGAGAAGCTGCCTGTGTTATCAGTGTGAGACGCCGTGGAGGAAAGAAACATGATACTTTGAACTTGCTGGGGACGGAATTTCCAGCGAAGAGCTTTCATAAGATGCGCTATATGTCGCTAAATAAAGATGTGCTTCCAAGTATGGAAGCGGTGGAGGAATTTCCCCGTATCCGAAGTGAATTGAAGGGAAAATTAATTTGTTCAGAGTTTATAAAAAAGAATCCCGACACTTTTAAGGCATTTGAAAAAATCTTTTTTGAGTATTTTATCGAACCGGTAATTCCGTCAGAGAATTCACAAAAATTCCGTAAAATAGTAGAGAAAGAAATTAGTATTCTGAGAACACTGCTTGAACAGACAAAAGAAATTGTGTTTGATGTTGATATTAAGGCGGAAAAGCTTGAGATTGTGGTTGAGCTTACACCGGATAAAGGATCTGAACTTGCCAGGTTTGTAGTGTTGCAAAAGAAATATCGTGGGTATGCTCCTTTAGTAAATGCGAAAAAATATTTATCCCTGGCAGGTGCGGTGACCCCGTTCTCCCCTTATATGAAGCTTGCTTGTGACCTGGTTTCCGATATTTCCAAAATATCCGGATCGGACAATTCCAAACGCTTTGCTGAATATGTTGTTTCTTGTATCAATAATGGAGACGGCAGGTTCAGTTATTTTGTCGATTCTCCTGCTTGTACTTTCCAGGGAGGACAGTTTATGATGTCTCCATTAGGGATGGTGGAGTTTCAATCAAAGTTGAAAAAAGATTCTGTTGGTAAGGAATATAAAGGAGGACTTTATTGCCTGAATCCTGATTCGACCCTAAAGGGAAAGGAAACGTTATGTTGTCTTTCCGGTAAAAAATCATGTTTATTGGCTAATGGCGCTGTTCCAAAGTTGGAAAGTCGGGCTGTAGTAAAGCAACTTATTGAGCGTCAGGTTCGTCCGCCGCACAGAAGCTTTTTGTATGCATTGATCTGTGAGGGAAGGGATGAAGGCTTTGAGATCGCGGCCAGCTTGTCCGGCAAACAGAATATTCAGCTTGATATTACCATCTCCAAGCCTGTGATTTGTCAGATCATTCCGACAAAAGATAGCGGGAAGAAAGGAAAGAAGATGGAAAATCAAAAAACGAATATTCACTACAAGACTTTGGAAAAATTGTTCAGGAAGTATTATTGAGAAGATTACTACTTTTGTTGATTCATCAATATGGAGCTTATGGCTGTTTGTATTTAGGGTAATGCCTGTTATGTTATTCCGCGTAGTATTCGCAGAGACCTGGGTCGGATACCATGGAAATTTATTTACTGGATTCATAATGAAGACTTTTTTTAGAGTACTGTTACTGCTTCTGCTGTTTAGTACGTTTTTGCATGCACAGACATTTCGCCGTGGAGAGATGGTGCCCAAATCTATTGCTCATTGCTATTGTGTGGCAAGCATTGCCTGTAACGGACTTAATAAAGTTGATTCCAGACTGAAAGCATTGTTTACCAGATTATCTTCTCCTGTAATTATTATTCCGCAGGCCCTTGATGCTGCTATTCTGTGTCATAAGGATTTTAAAAAGTATTTCGATTTAAGCAAGCCAATGGTCGCGTTTTATGTGGTATCCGTTTCTACCAGACAGGACTCTAATGAGATTATTCCTTCTAAAACCAAATCCGGCTGGGTTTTCGGGGTTAATAACCGTCGCGAGATTAATAAAGAATGGATTGAGATTGCCGGAATTAAGTTTTGGGTAACTTATTACCATAAAATGTTGTACTTAAGTCGGGATAAGAATCTGTCCCGTATACCTAAAGATGTTCCAGAAGTTCATAAAATAAAAAATTGTGACATTCAATTTAATCTAAAGTGTGCCCGGTTTGCCAACTTGCAGCCAAAGTTGTATGAAGCTTTTGGACACTATATGTTTGAGAATTGGCTGAAAAAAATGATTCATCCTGAAAACGCCGAAAAATCTCCTCCGATTATTAAAAAGCAACTTGAGGCCTTGAGGGAATTTATGAAACAGGCTGAAGAGGTGACGCTTGACTTGAACATTTGTCCGAATAAACTGGAAATGAAGGTAGAACTTACTCCATTGAGAAATTCGCTAATGTCGAATTTTGTCGAGAAACAAAGTAAATATCGTGGTTCACCGCCTTCTGTTTTAGGCGGAAAACATTTTTGTTTATCAGGTGCCATTGAACCTTTTCAACCATATGTTGAATTTATTAAGGCTCTGGTTTTGCAAATAATGGCAAATAATAAGAGTGATACTTCGAAAAAATATGCAGAATACTTAAATTATTGTATCAGTAAATGCGACGGCAGGTTTAATTGTTTTATTGATTCTCCCGGTGATTCTATAAGTCGTTGTAATTTCAGGCTGAAATCATCGGGATATGTGGATTTGAAATCAAAATTGCGGACGGATTCAAGTTGTAAACTTCTTGGGAAAGATTTTTATCGTTTCAATTTTGATCCATTGAACAATGATAGCAAATCCGAGTTTTTCTACTGCTGTTATGGACGGGAAACAACACTTGTAGAGGGAACTGGTGCAGGGGATGCGAAATCAATTAATAAGTTAGGTCGAGGCCGGCAGATTAGAGTTTCCGGCAGAAATTTTTTGTATGCTCTCTTATGTGATGGGAAAAAGAATGCGGCTGAGTTGTCTGCCGGTCTGGACAGGGATTTGCATATCAATCTTGATATCTCAATATATGAACCTTTGCTTCGACGGGTTTTCCCGAAGGAAAGTGAAGGAGGTAAAAAGCCTGTTAGCGATTTAGTCAAAATCTTAAGGAATCTGTAGTAAATGGATTGGACAAAAGAGTCGGTAATTGTTTTCGGTGGAAGCGGTTTTTTGGGAAAATATCTTATAGAAAAGCTGTTGGAACTGAAATGTAGAAATATTATTTGTTATTCACGTGGCGGCGATGATGAACTTGCTGACCGCGGGGTTGACGTTTTTCGTGGAGATCTGCGCAATTGCGAGGGCGTAGAGGTTGCCATGCAGGGATGTACGTTTGTATTCCATACGGCAGCCAAAGCCGGAGTATGGGGCCCCCGGAAACTTTACTATGATATCAATGTGACTGGAACAGAAAATGTGCTGAAGGCCTGCGAAAAGCATGGCATAAAAAGTATGATTTATACCAGTTCGCCGAGTGTGGCATTTACTCCGACCGAGGACGTTGAAAATGGTGACGAATATCTGGAATATCCACGCAAATTCCTAACTCATTATCCAGATACGAAAGCGATTGCCGAACGCAAGGTGCTGGCGTGCCCATGGTATGATCTTTCTGCAATTATTTTGCGCCCTCATCTTCTGTGGGGCCCGAGGGATCCGCATTTGCTGCCCCGAATTTTAAAAACAGCAAAATCCGGACGGCTGAAAATAGTGGGAAATGGTGAGAATCTTGTCGATCTGACATATATAGAGAATGCTGTCGAAGCTCATATTCGTGCTGCTGAGTTTATCCGTTCTGCCGGAAAGAGTTTTCGCAAAGCCTATTTCATCAGCGATGGTCGACCGGTCAACCTTTGGGAATGGACAAATAATCTTCTCCATAATGCAAAGATACCGATGGTTACAGAGTCGGTTCCCTATAAAACGGCCTATCGGGTTGGTGCTTTTCTCGAAGCCGTCTATAAGTTTATTCCACCGATAATTGAACCGCCTATGACCCGGTTTGTGGCTGGGCAGCTGGCGTTTTCACACTATTTCAATATCAGTGCGGCCCGGAAGGATTTTGGTTACAAACCGGTCATTGATCCCGCAGACGCTTTTGACAAGACCATGGAATGGCTTCGGTCAGAGGGTTTAGCTGGCGAATGAAACTGCTGAGAATATGGCTGATTGCTGTTGTTACAGTTTTGATCGTGACCGGATGCGGTGATAAAGCCGAAATTGAGGTCGGTCGTACAATGTATCTTAGCGCCGGGGGGAAAATCAAGACTCTTGACCCGGCTCTTGCTGCTGATCTGATCAGCCAGTATATGGTGGCTTCATTTTACGATACGCTGTTGCAGTATGATTATGCGGCACGTCCCTATAAGCTTATTCCGTCCATGCTTGAAAAAATGCCGGAAATTAGCCAGGATATGCTGCATTATAAATTTACCCTGCGCGATGATCTTTTCTTTTCCGATGATCTCTGTTTTAAAGGTCATGAGCAGTCTCGGAAAGTTACTTCCCATGATGTTATTTTTACAATTCTTCGTATTGCCGATGCTCGATTGCATAGTCCGGTTTTCTGGCTGTTTCGTGGAAAGATCAAGGGGCTGGATAAATTTCGCGAAAGTACCGCTTCGGCGAAACCGGATGATATGTTAATGTATAAAACTGGCTGTGAAGGACTGGAGGTTATTGATGATCGGCACTTTGTCATGCATCTGACCGGTCCGAATCCCAGAATGTCATATGCCCTGGCAATTCCGTCGTCTGGTGTCGTGTCTCGCACTGCAGTAGAGTTTTACGGTGAGGATTTTCAAGAACATCCGGTTGGCTCAGGACCGTTCCTTATGAGCGACTGGATCCGTGACTACCGGATTATCCTGAAGCGCAATACTTCATATCGTCATGAAACCTGGGCTTTGGCGCAGAATCCAGCGGACCGTACCCGGCCGCTGCCGCTATCAGATAAAATCGTATGTTATCTGGTCAAACAGCCATTGGCCAGCTGGCTGATGTTTTTACAGGGAAATCTTGATTTGAGTAATCTTGATCAAGACTATTTTGATGCGGTGGTCGGGGACGACAAGCAGCTTGTAAAAGCGTTGCGGAATCGTAATATTCGAATGCAGCAGATTCCTGAGTTCCAGGTGCGCTACATCGGTTTTAACTTTACCGATCCCAAACTGGCCGACAATCTGAATCTTCGTAAGGCGATCAGCCTGGCGTATGATATTTCATTGCGTGAAAAGCATTTCAATTATCAGATGATTGCGGCTCAAAGCGTGATACCGCCCGGAGTTCCGGGGGCTCCTGACTCAACCTATAAGAATCCATTTGGACAATATAACCTGACAAAAGCGAAAGAGTACCTGCGGCAGGCCGGATATCCCGACGGGATTGATCCCGCTACCGGACAACAGCTCGAATTGACGTTTGACCAGGGCGGTACCACTTCGGAATACCGTCAGATTGCCGAGCTGATGGTTGAGGACATGAAAAAGCTGGGCATCAAGATTATCCCGGTGATGAATAACCGGTCTCGCTTTTTTGATAAGCTGAGAAAGGGACAGTTCCAGTTATTTCGTCTTTCCTGGGTAGGAGATTATCCTGACGCGGAAAACTTTCTCCAGCTGTTTTATGGTAAGAATGCTGGAAGTTGTAACCGGGTGTTTTATCGCGATAAAAAGTTTGATCAAATGTACGAAGCAATTATTAATATGCCGGATAGTTCGGAAAGAACGCAGAAATATCGTAATATGTCCGATTATATCAATACTCGTTGTGCTTGGATTCTGGAAGGATATCCGATTGCGTTCCGGCTGATCCACAGCTGGACGGAAAACTATCTTGCGCACGATTTCGCTTTTTCCCGCTGGAAATATCTGACCGTCGACCCGAAAAAACGTCGTAAGTGCAAAAAGGCGTTCAAACCAATCCCCATGAGTGAACTCCGCAAATAGGAATTGGAGACTTAGAAACTCATCCGGCAGTCAACGATTTGCAGCTGTGGACGCTTTTCATGATAATAATCATTGATTTGCGGTGTAGCCAGAATATCAAGTACCGAATTGCGCAGTTCTGCCGGATTGCGGTTGAATGCGATGAAATCCATGGCCTGATTGTATTTATCTACCAGAATTCCACGACAATGCTTTTGTCCAATTGATGAACATTTTACGGCTTTTACGCTATTGAACAGGAATATCGGTTTCCCGTTGCGATGTCCAAACGGATGCAATTGCTCAAGATATTCAAAAAACTCAGTGTCCAGCTCATGGAAATCAACGTGACCGTCGTATTCTGTAGTCTGCTTCAGATCATCCGCGTTAAGTTCACTGCGAACGATATTTTCCATTTCATCATAGAAATCATGGATATTTTTCTCTTCCAATCCGAGACCGACAGCCATCGGATGACCGCCGTAACGACTTAGAAGATGGTCCACGCTTCCCAGAACTTTCACCAGATTGAGACTGCCGATACTGCGACCTGATCCGTGAGCCTCGCCGTCCTGGATAGTAAGGACAATTGCCGGGCGATTGTAATCCCGCGCAAGTCGCGACGCAACAATCCCGATTACGCCCTGGTGCCAGCCTTCACCGGCAACCAGAATAGAGTAGCGGTTGTCTATGTCAATGGTCTTTTCAATCTGTTCCTGAGCTTCAAGGTAAATTTCCTGCTCTTTTTCCTGACGCTGTGAGTTATATTCTTCCAGCATTCCTGAATACCGATAAGCTTCAACAATATTTTCCGCTTCCAGCAGTTTCAGGGCGGTGTTTGCATCTCCCAGGCGACCAGCCGCATTGATTCTTGGAGCCAGTTTAAATGTAATATCCGAAGGCTTGACCATTCCTTTGATTCTGGATGTTTCGATCAGGGCTCTAACTCCCGGACGCAACTGTTTTTTCAACAGCTCAATACCGTATTTCACCATGATTCGGTTTTCTCCAAGCAAAGGCACGATATCGGCAATCGTGCCGAGCGCCACATAGTCCAGAATGTCCTGAAGTTTTGTAGTAAAACCGCCTAGATTGTGTTCTCTGCCGTACTTAATAAAAGCATGGCAAAGTTTGAAAGCGGAACCCGCGCCGGCAAGTAAATACAGGTCATCAAGTTCGGGATAAATTTTAGGATTAACAATGGCTATCGCGTCGGGAAGTTCATCGCTGGGTTCGTGATGATCAGTAATGATTACGTCGATCCCTTTTTCGCGGGCACATTTGACTGCGTCAATACTGGTTATTCCGCAGTCAACGGTAATAAGTACTTTACATGGTCCATCCAGTTCTCCAACCGCCTTATCCAAAGATTCTGGAGTAAAACCGTATCCGTCGTCAAATCGGTGTGGAATAAAAGAATTTACACAAGCTCCGTTGTGCTTAAGTACCCATGAAGTTAAAGCTGTTGCCGTAATTCCGTCAGTATCATAATCGCCATGAATCAGAATCTGTTCACGGTTACGAATAGCGGTCCATAAGCGTTCCGCCGCTACCTGAACATTTGGGAAACGATATGGATCTGATAATTTTGCGAGGTTTGGATGCAAAAATACATCAACATTTTCCGGTGTAACTCCCCGGGCTGCCAGAAACACTGCAATCGGCCTCGGGAACGAATATTTCTCTATTAGTTCCTTTTCAACACTTATTGGGGCATTATTTGACAATACCCATATTTTATTTGCCATTCCTTGTTTTCTCTTTCTATATTAATCTTTTGACTTAACATAGCGCCGCAAAGAGCTAAACTCCAGTAAAAATAAAAATTTCTGCCTTTTTTTATTTTCCCGCTTGCAAACTTAATGAAATAGAGTAAAATATGACTCCGACGTTGATAGAACGCAATAATTCATTATGAGTTCCATCAGTGGAAAGTGCCGAAGTGGCGGAGCTGGCAGACGCGCTACGTTCAGGTCGTAGTTCTCGCAAGGGAGTGAGGGTTCGAATCCCTCCTTCGGCACCACTTTTCAAATCGCCTCTTCGACGTTTTCTGCCGTAACTCATAACTCTTTCACCCTCGAAATTTCAGGAAGCTGAAATATTTTCAGTTTGAAATACTCACGATCCCGGAAGCCGTAGGCTTGTCTGATCAGCCATCGCACCTTGTTATTAAAGCCTTCCATGGATGCATTACTTATTCCACTGAAGGTCCAATAGGTAATAATGCCTTCAATTTTACTTCTAATGGTGGAATGTGTCATAAACAAACCAGGCAAAAATGATAGAATTTAAGTAAGAAAATTCTGAAAAAGTCATCCGGTGAATAAATTAAAATGGAAAGGAATTGGCGATCGTCTCCGGGACGTATCATAGTTCATCCGAGGTTAGTATTAGCAATATACTCAGTTGCTCCAATACTTCAAATATTGATTTCTTTCAGAGGTTTTGACTTTCGCTTCGAATGCCCTACGACAATAAAGAATGGTTGATGTTTCCATACCAGAAATACGCAGATCCGGTAGGCCCATATAGCGGTTATAATCATTGGCAAAATCAATTATGGAGTGAGCAAGCATTTCCGCCAGTACCCGGACCCCGGATGTGTAAAAACGCAAGCCGCGGCTGCCATAACGCATCTCAAGAAACTGCCCAACACTTTGCGCCTTGGTTTCGCGAAAGCGATAGATGCAGTATCCGGTCAGCGCCAACGTAATGGAAACAGGAACCATCAGGTGCGACCAGAAACCAACGGCAAAACCAACCTTGTATCTCTGTTCGACCATAGACAGGATACCGATAATGCTGACACCGTTCGCGATATCTCCTATCGTTAGAAGATAACGGCCGCAGAGTCGTCCGGCAGAAAGGAAATCGACCACTCCTCGAATATATTTGCGGGAATAGAATCCCAGCATCATTACACCGGCTGTCGGCAGCAAAAAAATCAAATAGTCGAGAAGCTCCATAAATTTATTGTCCTTATATTTTATCCTGTTTTATATTAAAAAATTCACTATCACAACTTGGAAATTTTCGTTTTTTCCCAAAATTTAAGCTCAAATATTTTCTGTTTCTCAAAAACCTATTTCCGATTTTTATTTTTTTCAGCTCAGATATAGATTCTCATTAATCGTAGCCTGTACGGCCGTAATGTCCGCGCCGTTCGGTGCGGCCATCCTCAAACACCGGGCGGCTCACGCTCGCTGCCCCTTAGACTACGTCCAATTCCTAAGCTCGCGGGCGTACGCTGTACGCCTTGTAGCATCCCATGGGATGCTACTGAATTAAAAATTCAACTTTACCTCTAATATTTCTTCCTTCGGCTGTAGAAGATATCTGAGATACGGGTATTATCGTGTTGTTCTCATTCATTCCGGGATGGTAATCAAGTCGGAAAGTCCCGGAACAAGATTCGAACATACGTCTTAGTAAAATACTCTTGTTGTAGAATTGTATTGCCGCCTGATTTCCATCTGGTGAAATTACTATATTTAATTGCGGAAAATGGAAATTCTGACTTATGAAAATATGGGCTCTGGAGATTATTTCGTCGATTATTTCAAAACCTGTTGTTTTTATATTAATATTTCGCATCCACTGATATTGAACAGGTCCTGCTGATAATGTATTAATTACTCTGAGGTGAGTTGCTGAATGACTTTCCACCTTCACTTTAGCCTTTTTATAAGTATCCGGTGTATTTGAAAAATCGCGAGTATCGGATATTGCTATACTGTTATGAGCCATTGAGCTTTTCATCCAATTTATTCGCATGAGCTGGTCATAATCACAGCACCCTGAATCTATAAGGAGAGGTTTTTTATCTATATATACTAAAATATGTGGAGCCCCAAAATGATGATGGAAGAGTTCCGGGGAGGTGGAATCAACATATATTTCAATATTTCCTTTTCGCAGAATAGTCAGGGCCGCATCTTTGAAGTGTATGCTTTGCGGTTTTTTATTTTTAATCTCAAACGGCAGCAGTTCTTTGACAATGTTCAGATCTGTTTCCGTATCCATTGCATAAGAATCAGAGATTTGGAGCGTTAATCCGGAGGGGGTAGATGTTTGGTTGAGGAAATTATATTGTTTAATAACGCATTCTTTAAGACCTTTCATGCTTAATCCATTATTATTCAGCAGCAGAAACGCATCCAAATAGAGTCGCGCTATAAAGTGACTGTAACTTGGTGATGCTTCTATATTTGAACCGTCATTCCTGGTTTCATTAGTCATTTGATGAAATAAAACTTCCTTTCCTGTTTTTATAAAGTCTTCAGCTTCTTTGAATTCAGGAAATAGCACTCCCGAATATATAAGCATTGTACCTTTCTGTAAGAAATGGTTTCCCTTTCCTGTTCCCTGATTCAGCTCTTTCCTAGCTTCCATGTAGATATGTTTTGCATGCAGGAGCAACTGCTCATATATTTTGCTCCACATGTCCTTTGAGAGATACTTTGAATCGGCGAGTATAAAAATGCTGTGGAGATAGACTTGTAGCCTCCATGCCACCTGCATGTCTTTCCAGCAGTATTTTGAGTTGTCCATTTTTGTGTCAGGATATGGGTGTTTGTCTGTCCAGTCAAGAAAGTATTTATACCATTCCCTGGCCCATGTTTCATCCCTGGTTCTGAAATAATTCTGTGCAATCGGCAACAGAAAATAAAGCCTGTTAAGCCAGACATGTTTTTCGCAGTTAGGTTTCAGAGAAAAAAAGTTAATTTCCCCGTTTCTGGATTGCCTCTCATTAAATTCCCGGTCCCATAAAATTTCTCCATCTTGTCCTTTCCAAAAATCGAAAATCCATCCCTCGCACAAGGCATTTAAAAAATCTTCCCCGCTGGTTCCGCCGAGGTGATCTCTGGTAAAGAAGAAAGCTCCTCCATCAAGAATAAAAAGTGGAAAAATATCATATTTTAAAAACATCTTTGGATGGTAAGGATAAGTCCTTGTGGTACATTTCTCCTCTTCATAATCTAAAAATTCAGACAAAAACGGTTTTTTATAAGTAGTATCTTTCATTATTGCGCAGCCTGGATTTAATTATTTGTTGTATACCCGCCGGGGAGCCCAGTAGAGATTATAAAAATCGCTCTCCCATTGTTCCGGGAAATTATTCTGGATAAATTTCTCAAAATAAGGAGACTTGTATCTTAAAGAAGCGAGGCGGAATGGTATGATAACTTCATGAAGCTTGATAGGTGTGTCCTTTCTGGGCCATTTCTTTTTGCTTTTCTGGTAAGGTATTATCCATTCAAAAGCCTTTTTTAAACTTCTGCCGTCCTGGGTCTGATAGTTATAAATATCCATTCCGCCCATGTTACGTACCAGTTCCGCTAATATGGACATGCCTTTCAGGTTGTATAGGACATAATGGTATGGCTTGGTGCGTTTGATCTCTTGCGGCATAAGGCCGTCAGGCATGATTTGAAACACTAGCTGTTCCTTATAATACTTTTCGGCAAATTCCTTTGCAAAAGACTTATCGCCGATAAAAAGCGCACATAATACGATATGGCTCGCATAATAGGTTGCATGATTGTTTTTTGCATTTTTTTCATCCTTTCCCAACTTACTGTTCAATGCCCAATTCATGTATTCCCTTATCCATTTCTCCATTTCCTTCTGGTCCCTGGATGTCCAGCATTCAGGAGGCAGTATGCCTATTACATCAAGTACTTTGACTAGCATTTTCATCCGGTGTATTCCTACTCCCCGTCCAGTGCATTTTCCGGGGATGCCGGATGTAAAGTTCATGTTTGGATTCATTTTGCTTGCGGGATTCAAGAACCAGTGGCGGATCAGAAAAGCAGCACGTTTGAAATATTTCTTTTCATCCAACAAATAGCCGGCATTTCCAAGGATTTCAACCGTACCGCACATCTTATAGAAGTTTTCAGTATCAGGGCTGAGCAGCGCCGGATTTACCTGGCCGTCACGCCATTCCCATGAATTGTCCGGGCGCTGCCAGAAATAGGTGCTGTAACTGATGAAGTCATGCTTGTCTCCACTTGGCGGAACGTTCTTTTTATCCATTACGCTCCACGGCCCTTCTTGCATCTTTGCTTCAGCCGTTTTTCGCAATTTGGCAACAGTTTGTTTTTCCCATTTACTTATCGGCCTTTTTAGTTTTTGTTTATTCTTAATGTATTGGGTTGGCGATAACAGAAATGTTTTGTGAACTATCCGCGCATTCGTATGTAAGAACTCCGTATAGGGTTTTGCCTTTTTGCGGTAAACACTTTTCCTTACGTCTTTTATGAACGGAACAAGGGCTTTGTAGAAAAAATGCACCTGCCCGTTCATGCCGGCTTTTCTGGAAAGGATAATCCTGTCAATGACTTCCTGGGATTTGCTCAGTTTCTGAAAGCTTGATGAAACGCCCAGCGCGCTGAAAACCTTTACGGTGGAGTTGAGATTTCTCGCAATTTCTGTCCCGGATTTCGATATGTCGAAGAATTTCTTCTCTGATTTTTCATAACCCCTCAGGCAGGGAATGTCGAGAAAGCCTTCTTCCACCCATTCCGGCCAGTTCTGGCCTCTTACTTCTACAGCTGAGACACCGGAAAGATACATCATGACTGGAATTGAAGGCTTGCGGTTCCTGATCAGAGTTACGGCTTTTTTGAAAATTCCGGATATGCTTTCCATCTTGAAACGGATTATTTTCGGGTCCTGCTTATTGACATCATACATATCAATGCCGTATTTTTTCTTGAATTCCGCACGACACTTGTCGCAATAACAATAGTAGCCTGACGGATACCTGAAATAGTCCAGAATCATACCGTCAACGTCATAGCCGTCGATTATTTCAGTCAAATATCCTTTGATATATTCCCAACTCCCGGGTTGATTCGGGCAAAGCCAGCCGCGTTTTACATTATCTCTGGATATCATCCCGAGCTCAGGATGTTCTTTCAGTACTCCACGCAGTGTTTCCGGCTGTTTCCCTTCGGGCATAATATCAAACCATGCATAGACCAGAATCCCTTTTTTGTGGGCTTCCTCGATAGTTATTTTCAACGGATCCCAATTCCCGCTGAAAGCCTTGTCTCTTATGACTTTTGACGGCCACCAGGCCTGCCCGTTGGTTTGTTTGAGCTCCGGGCATATGAGATTGAAGTTGTTTTCCGCCAATAATTTTATGGATTCTTTGATCTTGGGGATTCCGGTATCCGCCTTTTTGTCCGCGGAGCGGTTGTAAATATACCATACTCCCCTTGTTTCGATATCCGGTTCTGATTCCGCTGTTTTTAAATGCTTGTCATCCGCCTTCAATTCTTGTTTGCTGAACTTGGAATAAAGCAGTTTAGAGTTCTCCGGGGTGCACATATTTACGAATATCGAATAGGTGCCGTTTTTGCTGACCCACAAATCTTTGAATACAACAGGGTTACCAGTATATTTGACCGGTGGTGGACTGCATGTCGGTCTGTTATTTTCCACAGTGAGTCTAACCAGAAAATTACCGGCATCCATTTTTCCTTTCGTAATATCAATTTTGATTTTTCCTGATTCATAATCTCCTATATTTACTTTTTTGAAATATTTATTCGGTATTGTTACCGGGGACGATTTCTTCATGAGCTTTAGGCAAGCAAATTTTTCCGGCTGATAAAATTTGCCGTCTGAAGCAAGTTTGCAGAATGTGGCGTATTCAGGTTTTTCCCCGGTATATCTTTCCCGGCAGATGTTGATTTTGGAGTCTGAAGAAATACCTTCTGGAAAATCAGAAAGCGGGATAGCAGCCTCCACAAACCACACATTTTCGCCTTTGGACGCCTTGACCTTTATGGCGCTGTTCCAATTCAGGTCTCGCTTGAAAATAATGTTGTTTATATAAGCATCGGAAACAGAGCCGCGGCTGTTTATAATCCAGTGATAGGCGCATTTATCCGTTCCAAACGGATCGAAAAACAACTCTATACAATCATCCTCATGGACAGAACCGTCTCTCTCTGTATGTTTAGCCCTTAACTTTTTGATGTTGCTTTCGTGTAATTTTATTCCGAAATAAAGATTTTTGTCATCAAAAAGCGCTGCGAATGCAGTTTTCTCTTCGGCCTTTTTGCCTGTTTTCAAACAAGTGAATTGATTATGGAATTTTACCTTTTTCCAACATTGTTCGGAGAGAGAACCATCTATTACCGGTGGCGTTTCAGTATAGAAGGCTTCCAGCTTAGGCAACTCAGTTGCGGGACTGACATTTGATAAGAAGATTATACTTAAATAAAGTAGAGTTTTCATGATTAATGATTTTTTCTGATTTTTACCCATTTTGTGCTCCCGTCTTTATAGCATTAGAATTTTGAATTAGACCTGTAATATTGATGGCCGAAATGTTTTAAGTCTTCAATTAAAATGAACATTGCTCCGGTTCTTAGCTGTTCTTCCGCCATGATATCCAGCAGCGTACGCTGCAAACTGGTATCGCGAGGAGCCTGAGAAAGATCATCATATTCCCTGGCATAAACGAAGAAGAACCCATCCCGACCGTTGGAGGCAGCAGGATATAAATAAAGCTCTCTCATAAATTTAGCAAGGTTTGAGTCTGGCATACTGTCTTCGAATTGAGTATTGAAAATCCAGGAACGCGACATTATTGCGTTCGTTCTTTGTTACGGAAAGTATTTCTTCGGTAAACTGAACCATGCCATATTCTCTTTTATAATATCATCTTGCACCTCCATTGAAAAACTTATAGTTCGTTAAATCGAATAATTGTCCTGGAACTGTCCATGGTGCTTTTCCTGTGTCATTCAGTAATTTATTTTCATCGAATGCGTGATTGATAATATCTTCTATGTTGTTAATTACCTTGAGTTCAGACTCTCCATCAACCATAGTTTTTATATACTTGGAGGCTATAGCATTGACTGGACTGGATTCATGGGCTCCGTTGGCACAAATCGTCTGTGCTCTGGCAATATCAAGACTGCAGATAAACGAATTTCCTGATTCCAAGCGGCGTTCGAGCGCATACATAATATTCTGACGGTATTCGATCGGTTGATTGATTCTAATATGCTCTACAGGTCCGGTATTAGGTTTTATCTCAACATTGTTTTGGGCAAAATCAAAAATAATTATTCCCTCTGTACCATGTATTTCAATATATGGTTTCGCAAAGTTTTTAGTAGCATGGGTGGCGTAAAAAAGGATTTTAACGTCATCTTGTGTGATTATTTCCAGAGCAGCGGCATCGGGGCTCTGAATTTTATTGGCACGATACAGTTCAGCTCTGATTTGTTTTAATTCTGCGGATTTATCAAATTCGCCACCGGCAAAATAACAGAGCATATTAAGGTAGTGGGCTAGCGCATTGTTAAACGGACTATCCAGAATCCAGTTATCGCCAGTTTTTAGTTTTCCAGCCCAGTCGTTGCGACTATAATAAACATTGGTGCGAGGACAAAAACCTTTTGCTTTCAGGCACTTGAGCTTTCCTATGCCATCATCTAATAAAAGCTGTTTAACTGTCTGAGTATCAGGTTGGTAAATGTTGTCATAACCTATCGCAACGAACTTCGCGGTCTCGGACGCAGCCTGCTGAATTTCATAAACCTCCTGAATTGTTGCTGCCACCGGTTTCTCCACAAACACATTAGCGCCGGTTCGCATTGCCCTGATACTCATCGGAGCATGCATTGAAATTCCAGTGGGAATAAAGCAGATATCGATATTTCCTGCATTCTTATCCAACATCTGCATCCAGTCCGAATAAATCATGGTTCCCTGACTTTTCAGCCAACTGCATTTTTCCTGTTCTTCATCCTGGTTGATAATAGTTGCGGCGATAATCTTGAGTTGACTATTTTTAACTCCGCGTTTCAAATCGTTGTAATGAACATCCCCAAAACCGGAAACCCCAATAATTGCAGCATTATACATAATTTATAAGATATCCTTATCGGTTGTAGACATGAGTTATGGTATCCCAAATTTAGATGTTAAGCAGTATATGATATCAATCTTTTGGGATTATAGTATCCAACGAGTTCAAGCTCTACTTCAGTGAGTATTTCAAGAGATACCAGGAACTCCATGCATTTCTTCATGGTTGAACCGGAACCAACAAGGCATTGTTTCTCGGGATTATGTAATTTGCCGTTCGGTTCGAGTACTGCGTCATTGCCGAGTACATGATAACGTCCGGGGGGAAGTCCGGCAGCCGAAGACATATCACTGACAACAATGATATTTTCCGCGCCCTTCATCTTTACTACGCATTTTATAAATTCGGCCGGCAGGTGATGTCCGTCCGTAATCAACATCGGAGTCAGTTCATCACAAGCCAGACTGTTCCATATCGGATTATCGTGACGCGGCAACATATTGGGCAGACCGTTTCCCAGATGAGTCAGTAGTGACGCTCCGGCTTTCGCCGCAGATTCAATTGCGGATTTGCCTGCATTCTGATGTCCCAGGGAAACAGTGATCCCTCTGTTTGTCGCGTACTCTATGAAGGCACATACATTTGACGCCTCGGCAGCTACTGTTAGTATTTTTATGGTGTTTCCAGTAAAATTGATCAATTGCTTCAGAACATTGCTATCAGGATTTTGTACGTATTCCGGATTGTGAGCTCCAACAGCTCCCGGTTCACGGGAAATAAAAGGGCCTTCCAAATGAAAGCCCGGAACATGTTCTTTCAGTCCTGCTTTAGAAACCGCATTGGATATGATTCCAATATTGCGTTTATACAATTCCATACTGCTGGTTATTATTGTTGGAAGAAACGCATAAGTTCCATACTTCAAAAGTTTTTCCGCTGCCTGAATAAAGTTATCTTCCGTTAATTCGTAGCTGGAAAAATCCACTCCGTCAAAACCATTGACCTGAAGATCTATATATCCGGGGATAGACATGGCGTAAACCTATTTATTGCACAGCAATGAAGCCGAACCTTCATCAAGAAACGTATGACATTCCGGATGATTTTGCAGAATTGAAGCAGGACACATATTGGAGATTCCGCCTTCAATTGCTCCTTTCACAGCCTGTGCCTTTCGTTCGTCCGGAACAGTATTGATAATGGCTTTACTTTTCATAATGTGTTTAACACTCATTGATATTGCTTTCCTAGGAACGTCTTCTAGAGTAGGAAACCAGCCTTCACCAAGTTGCTGGTTGCGGCATGCTTCGTCGAGATCAACTACAAGGTAAGGCTTTTCTGTTTCGAAGTCTGCCGGAGGATCGTTGAAAGCCAGATGGCCGTTTTCCCCGACACCGACAAAGGCCACATCAATTGGATGCTGCTTGATAATTTCATCGAGTTTAAGGCAGTTTTCTACAACATTGCCTTCGCCATTTACATAATTTGCTGCTTTCAGAGCAGTCGGCAACTGCTGCTCAAAACGTTCTTTCAGATATTTTCTGAAACTGGCAGGATGGCTTTCCGGCAGGTCCACATACTCATCAAGATGAAACATCGTGACTTTGGTCCAGTCGATACCTTCGGACTTCACCAGATTCGACATCATTTCAAACTGGCTCGCTCCAGTTGCGACAATAATGTTTGCTTCGCCACATTCTGCAAGCGCTTTACGAATAAATTCCGCACCTTTAGCCGCCGCGGCAACTCCCATTTCTTTTTTGTTCTTAAATACATTCAAACTCATTTTTATTATCTCCTTATTATATATGGTTGGATTTATTATTTACTTTTCAACAGGGACGACTATACCGCGCATGATAATGTTCTGACAAAATACGAATATCAGGAATGTTGGAATTGCCGCAACAAGCAGAGAAGAGAATACTATTCCTTCACAGCTTAGTTGCTGGAGCTGATACAGCCATGGCATTAATGTCCACATTTTTCTGTCCTGGCAAATTAGAAGTGCCATCATAAAGTTGGCATAGGCAAGATTGAAAGCCTGTAGTGAAATAACCGCAAGTATCGGCTTACTTAAGCTCATCGTTATCTGCCAGAAAATCCTGATTTCACCAGCGCCATCCAGTTCCGCACTCTCGTATAATTCCTGCGGAAGGCTGTCAAAGAAACCTTTCAGCAAAAATATCGAGTATCCGTTTGCGGCTCCAGGGAGAATCAAGGCAAAAAATGTATTTAAAAGGTTTAATTCACGCAACATCAGGAATGCTGGAATTGATGTGACCATTGGGGGGAAAGCCATTGTCAGCATCAGGAACATCAATACTTTATATGTTGCTCGTGGTTTGTAACGGCTGAGAGCGTAGGCCCCAAGTGGATTGATGATCAATGCACTTAACACGGCAAGAGAGCAGTAGATGATTGTATTTACAATTGCATTTCCCTGTAGAAAGATATATTCGAATACTGCCAGAAAATTTCGTGTAAGAAACTCCCATTTGATTTTGGAGGAATTTTTTTCAAAGTATAGCTGATTGCAGCCTTGCAACGGTATGTTAAGTTGATTAATACTTTTCAATTTGGTTCCACATGATTGATTGAGCGAATTTAAAGAACCATACTTTTTCAGCATATGATCTCGAAACATAAACGGAATACTGTGAATATAAATTTGTTCCTTGGGCAGGATATGCAATTTTCCGGTTTCTGGATTTCTCCATCCCTGAATAAATGAATCCCAGTCAGAAATAATAACTCCGCTTAATGGTAACTCTGTAACCAGTTTTATGTCCTCAAACGAATTGTATGAAGTTTCATATAACTTGTTAAGACTGGTAATGTTGTTATTGTACTTTTCTTTCAGATAATTCAGGAATAAAGGCAAAGCTTCTTTATCCGCTCTTATCCAGTATAAGTTCAGTATGCTGCGTACATATGTGATCCAGTCTTTCCGCTGTTGTTTGGTGTATTCTTCTCCCGGGTAGCGCTGGGTGAATATGACTTCATTCCACGAACTGTAATTTGTGTTGTTTGCTTTATTATAAGTACCAATCTCATTTGTATACTGTGCTTTCAGAAAACCAGTTCTGTAAAAGCCGCCGGGATCTGCATATATCCGGTAAATGTTGCTTTGTTTTTGCTTAAATTTTCTCCATTTTTCATTAAACGAAGAAGTCCCCGGGCTTTGACGTCTTTGAACATATACAGCAGGTCTGATAAATACATTGTTCCAACTAACGAAGTCTGTTTGCAGTGCATCGTTCATCTTGTCAATAGAATTATCATATTCCGACTTCAATTCATTTTTAAATTTTCGCAACATCAACGGCTGAATATTTCTTGATGTACGGTAACCGCAGAAGGCCAGTTCATATGCATAAAACGGAATATCAGTTTTCTTTACAAAGTCATTCCACTGTTCTGTAAGCTTTCTGTTTATTTTTTTATGTGGTTCAAGGTTGCGAAAGCCCATGCCGTTAATACCATAAGACATCTGCATTACTCTCTGTTCTTCATTGAAGAAGGCCTCTACACTTTTACGATAGAAAGCCTTTTGATCCACAAGGAAACGGGGAATCAGTACTGCATCCGGAGAATCAACTCCACTTTTGCTTGTCCCTGATACCATTATAAGAAAAGGGTATACCATTGATACAGCTCCAGTTATAAGCAGAACATATATCCCCATGATAAATACTCTGACCTTTAAACTTTTCCTACCTATTTCTGAAATTATCGACATTATTTTTTACCTGTGGTTTTGAATTCTACTTTAGACAAGATGCGAAGCTGGTGGACCGTAAATCCTATTAACATGAATCCCAGCAGCCACGCCATAGAAGCTGCAGGCCCCATTTTCAGGTAAGTGAAAGCACTTTTCCAGATATGCAGTCCAGCGACTTCGGTTCCAGCTCCGCCACCGGTAAGTGCCAGAACCAGTCCCGTCGCTCCGTACCAGGAGTGAATAAACGCTCCAACGAAGTTGATGATGATAAGTGCTTTTAAGGTTGGAAAAACCACAAACAGTATCTTGTCAATAAATGTGGCTCCATCAATATCTGCGGCCTCATAATAATCGTCAGGAATACCTTTCAGTGCAGCCAGATAGATCAGACACCCCGGTCCCATTCCCGCCCAGACCATAGGAATAATACATGATATCATTGCGGTGTCAGGGGAACTCAACCAGTTGTAGGGTTCCGGGAGTGACTTGAATAAGCGTCCGAACATATGCGGTAATGCCTGAAAAAATGTTTCGTCTCCATGTGCCAGAATCGGGAATGTTATACTGATGCAGGCATAGCATATAGCAAGTCCGGCAAGTCCAAGTACAGCCATCTGCCAGTAAAGTTGGTAAAACCTGAGCCTGAAAGCAAACATGCAACATATAACCAGGAAGAGCAGACCTAAAGCAATAAAACCGATCGCCGGCACAGATAACATGACCGAATTTAACATGCCGTTTTCCGATGGAGCGTAAAACATTTTCCATAGAAGTACTGTAACAATCCCGGTGATCACGGCAGGCAGGTAATAGATTGTTCTGAAGATTATTTTTCCCTTTGGAACCTCCTGAAGCAGTACTGCAAGGATTATTGGAGGCAGAAAAGTCATGCTCATCATCAGAAAGCTGTAGCGCAGTGAATTGTACACAGCCTTCCACCAATCTCCATCAAACAAAACATTCGCGAAGTTATCAATCCCGACAAAGATGGATTTCCCAATTATTTTATAATCGTAGAATGCCATAATTGAACCGCGGGCCAGGGGAATGTATTTCCAGGTAAGGATAAGGAACATGGAGGGGAACAGCAATAATACCGGCCACCATCCGCGCATTTTTCCTTCTTTATTGTTCTGGTTGATAAGGTGTTTGGGGCCGGAAAAAGCTTTATATACTTTGCTGAATACAAATGAAAAACCTATAGCTATGCATATCAATGAAACAACCGCCACGATCCTGCGCTTATTTTGTTCTTCAGGAGTTATAAGCCCAATCATTTTTTCATTGGCTTTTGCGCAAGCCGTTTTGAGAAGTTGGGCCAGAACTTTTCTGCGTTTTTCGTGATTTTGCGGTAAAGCATCCGAACGTTCCAGTACTTCAGCGGCCTGGATTGGAACCGTCATCATTTCGTATGCATAGTTACTGTTCTTTCCGTATGGCTCCGGTTTTCCTGTGCTTATTGCTGTATTAAAAGTTTCTGTCCAGCCTTTAGGGCATAAACGTTCAACATCGCTATAGCCGAACATACGCAGATATTTCGGGTTTACAAAACGGCCAAGACCTCCCTCTACCATTATTTTGGTTCGGATTCTCTGAGCTTCTGTTGAATTAATAAAACGTATATATTCCCATGCTGCATCACGCACGACCGGACTTTTTATTTTGGAAAAAAGACCAAGCATTCTACAGTTAAGTTCTGCGCCACGGATACCTGTAGGTCCGAGCGGGACAGGTGCCATTCCGGTGACTTCGGGATCAATTGTCGAAAATAGTTTTTCATCAAAATAGCTGATTTTCATCGCAATTTGTCCACGATCCCATTTCGCGTTCCTGTCACTGGCATCTTTGGACGAATACCCTCTCCGCAGTTTTCCTTCTTTATCATACCATTTGTCCGCACTTAAACGGGTGTAGAAATCAAGAGCTTCTACTGCTGCGTCAGAGTCAAAGGTGCAGAGCCAGCTGTCGTCCTGTTTGTTATATACCATGACCTCTCCGCCGGCAGACCAGAGAAAAGTGATCCAATGCCAGGATTCATGTGTGCCACGGGTTAAACCTACTCCGTAAATATCATTTGCCGGATCTGTAATAACTTTTGCGGCGTTCAGCATTTTATTCCATGTCCAGTTTTTATCTGGATAGGCAAGTTTTTTTTTGTCAAACAAGTCCTTACGGTACAACAATACTTTACCAAGAGCATCTCCGTAAGGCATTGCCCATATATGCTTTTTCCCATCAGGACCTTTGCGGTCAATTACTGGCCATATCTTGGGGGTGACCCAGTTTTCTAAATCTTTTTCAGGTAGTTTTTCGATATATTTATTGAGTGGATATAGAAAATTATTGCGGATATAATTATCTGACTTACGGAAATTTATGTAAAGGATATCAGGAGCCATACCACCGGCAATTGCCAAAAGGTCTGTTTCTACGCCTTCGACTTGAATTGACGTGAATGGGACCATGTCAAGTTTGACCTTATCCCAGTTAAACTTTCCGTATTTTGCCGGATTTTTGGAATATTCGTCATAATACCGTTCTTTAAGTATTTGAGGATACTTATTTTCAAATGCTTTCATTACGGCAAGAGCAGCACGGTTATATGTTGAATTGTCTGTAGGATCAGGAAGCTTATCTCCAATTACAGTAATAATGGTTTTATTCCCGGATTGTTCTACAGTTCCGGCATGTGAACAGCATGTGAATAGAAAGAAAATACTGAGGACTGTAATTACAATATTCATTAACATAAATCTCCATGTACAGCTTATGAGGCTGTAGTGCAATACTCGATTAACGGGTCAAATACTAGAGCACTGTTACGTTCTGCGCTAAAAGGACCTTGTGATAAGCTAAGGTAGTTCTTAAAATCCTGCTTTAATTGATGGAATTCCTTCAGGGCATAATTATAATCTTCCTCAAAAAGAGCGAGCAGCGCTTTTAAGTGCCGCATCTCAATTTCGATTGCATCCTGAAAAGCCTTTTTGTATTCTGAATTCGATTCATCCAGTTGCACCCGGCTTTCACTGAGTTCATTTATCAGTGATTTACAGTTGGATATTCTTTTTTCCCAGGCTTTGTGGTTGGGGTTAGCCGGATTCGAAAATGTTTCCATCAGTTTTCTCAAATGATTTTTAGGTGCCGGCAATGAATCTTTCAATCCGGTATGCTGAACTGCACTTAGTTGATTGAGCAAAAAGTTGATTTCCTTATTATGTTTTGGAATTAGGTGCATGATGGTTCCAGACGATGAATCTATAAGCACGTCAGCATTTTTCTCCGGTGCATTCAGGGATTGTACTGCAAGCTTTAAAAGGGGTTCCTGTGTCTCATAGGTATTAAAACGAATAGCCCAGCTAGTCACACAATTTCCCAACAGGTTCGCAGAACATGTTTTTTTTGCCGCACCGATAATGTTGTTCATATGAACATTATAAAACGGCAGGAAGAAATTATCTCCACTACTTCTTGACGAACTGCACAGGATAACTTTTCTACCTACTCTCAACAAAAAATCCGTGGTGTAAAAGGGTCTGAGATTTCCCTGGTTATCCATGATTTCAGGAGTAATTTCTTTTTCCTTTTCTGTAATATCAGCCGCGGTTTTAATGTGTTTGTCTCCGCACGTTCTGACTTGCTTCGGAAATTCCAAACCATCCCAGTAGTTCCAGTCCCAAATAATAAATTCCGGAGGAATTTGATTTATGTCATTAGGATGGTGAAGCAGCATATCCCCCCATATTCCGGGGAGGATTCCCTTGTTAATTATTTCGGCACCAACGTCCAGTAGATGTTCGGCATAAAGTGAATTCGCAGAACTTTGCTCAATTGCCATCTTGCAGGCGGGACATGAGCCAAAAACATAAGCCTCATCACCACCCAAGTGGAAGTGTTTTACGTTGCCAAACAGGTCAAGGTATTCAGAAACCCACTTTTTCAGAAACTGTCTTACTTCCAGATTACTTGAGCAATAGCAGTCATGCTTATCCGGCTGTTCCCTGAATGACTTGTATTCATCATGGAGTAGTACATATTCTGCATGACCAAAAGTCTGGAGCAGGGGAATTGCATCGAGTCCGAGTTCAGAAGCATACGCAAGTATCTCGCGAAATTGATCCTTTGTCATCGCATCGGGATGGACACATTCTGGACAGGTGTCCCACTGTACATTGTTTTCAACTTCCCACAGGATTGCATTATAGCCCATACCTGCAAGTTTACTTACCCATTTTTTCAGGTAATCTGCCCGCAGACATGTGTGGTTCATATCCATGTGGAATATCACTAATCTGTTGTTTGTATGGTTCATCGTTCCTCTTGAAAACTGTTCTTGATGCAAATTATAAAGCATGAAAATATTTTACTCCTGTTTTATTTTCTGGAAGGAATCTCAGCGTGCCTTGAATAGCATTTCCCTTTAAGTTCCGGCAGCCACTTTTCCAGTCCGGCCCAACGGAAGTATGAAGCTCCGTCTCCATTTAAGTCTCGCAAAACATTTACCTGCTCAATCAACTGATTACTGTCTCGAAGCCTTCCATGTGAAGATATCACTCCTATTGTTACCATGCAGGGAACTTTGGAGTCCGCTTTCCGGCAGGTATCAATCTGACGTTTGCTCCATACACGGAATCTCAGCATATCATAGATGTAGCTGGTGGGATAGACAATATCCAGGTAACCTTTCTTTACCCATTCCACGTAATTCTGGTGGTATTCCGCCCATTTCATTTCTCCACTGTATTTATTACCTTGGACATAAGCAGATATTTTGATGTCAGGATTGATCTTGCGTAATCTTTCACTTATTTGCCTAACCATGTCAGTTAAGTGATTTCCTGTCCATTTGAACCATTTTATAAAATCTTTTGAACCAAATTTAAATGTGCGGGGATCTTTACCAAATTCCTGCTGGTATATTTCAGCTCCACGGTCACTTGGTCCGAAACTCAACCGGCAGTAGTCCAGGCATACTCCATCGACCTTGTACTTCTCTACCAGTTCAGCTATGGATTCGATGCGATAAGCTTTCACTTCGGGGATAGACGGATCGAGCCAACCTTTTTTTTTTGATCCTGCACGCATTGCCCAGTCAGGGTGATCTTTCAGAATCCCCATTATTTTCTCTGCTCCTTCAGGAAGAGTACAGGCAATAACGTGAAACTTGATATTTGCTTTGCTGCACTCATTCCTGAATTCTGCAATCGGGTCATATGTCTTGAATATACGACGAAAATATTGATTGTCGATATTGTAGTTGGCCCAGGCGCGGTTTCCCAAGGCAAAAGGGGTAAGGATATTAATATTGGATTCCTTTGCTTTTCTGACAATCTCTTTTATTTGCGTTTTGCCTTTTACTGGATCTTTTGACAGTATGTTATGGGGTGAAATAAATATCATTCTGCCTTCGATTTCAGGTTCTTTTGTTTTATTTGTTATTGGTTTTACGCTGAATCCCGGAACTGAGCTGTTCCCGGTAAATTCAGCATTTATCTGGTTTATCTTTTTGCCTGTTGGGGTCATCGCCGTAACCATAGCTGAAATTTTTATGTTCTCCGGCTTTTTGTCGAATTGTCCTGTAAACCATCCCTGTGGAATGTCGTAGTTATCAAACATTTGAGTAGTTGCAAGCTTTTCGCCATCTACTGCAACATTGAGGGACGTTACTTTGTTTATATCAAATGTATCTCCCTCTCCATCGGTGATCTTTATCTTGAACGCAAATTTCCCTTTTGCTTTCCAGTCTGCCTGGAAAGAATCAATAGCTATTGAAAACTTGCTCAGGTCGGCGAGAGTAAAAAGACTGTTGCGGTTTGATTCTGATATTTCCACTTGCTGTTTCCCGAATACACTTGCCTCGGGGTGAACAAGAGCACTAACACTCTGTGATAATCCCAGAGATTTTCCTTCTGGTGAATAAATATGAAAGTAGTGATGGCCTCTTATTGAGCCAGGTCCTTTGGTTATATCATCGAAATAACGTGTATCTCTGGAAGTAAATGTAACCTGGGCCTGTTTTTTCCCTTTCGAAGTTAAGTCAAGTTTTTCATTTGACCAGCCCAGGGACATTTTCAATGATTTTAGATTAAATACATACCAATAACATGCTCCCAGGTCTGAAGACAAATAACAGTTTCCTGGCTTCATCACCTGATAATTACAGGTCATACTCAAACCTTTCAGGGAGTTTTTCCCGGTATAATGAAACAGGTCTGCATTTGTTCGAAGTAAATTGATATCTACAACAGCATTTATTTTCTGTTTTGGCATCTTGATCGGAATACGCCATACATGATTATTCTGCTCCATTGAATCCTCAAAACCGTCAGATGCTAATATTCCATTTCTGTCATCAGCATGGACCAACTTGATATCGTCAAACCAGCTGTTTCCCGGAGCAAGGAAACTTCCTGCTGCAAAGCGTACAAAGTGTATTCCTTCAGGAATAACTGTAGTTCTTTCATAATATTTCCAGTCATGTTTACCGCCGGAATATAAGCCGTGGGAAGTTCCTTTGTATTTTCCAGATTTATCGAGATACTGCAGCATGATTCTTGAATCCTGCCTGTTTTTTGTGTCAGCTTTTACATAACCACTGAGTATGTATTTACCTTTCGGATTTACCGCTATCTTTTCATTACGAAGGAAGAGACATTTGTCTTTTGGAGACATGGCAATAGTATGTAATGCGTATGCTCCTGACTTTTTTTCGGTCCCCTGAACCGTTCCTGTCCCATTTCCCTGTTGCCATTTTATGTTCCAGTTGTCAGAGACTGCGTCAGCAAATACTGTAGTTGCTGACAGTGCAGTTATTAATGTATATATAAACTTCTTTGGTAACATGTCTATTCCTTTCATACTTTCTTGATTCCGAAATTATTTGAATTTGAATCTGCCACAAGTGTCGTACCAGTTGGCACTGAGCCAGTCCGGGGTTATACGTTGTGAGGATACATGTCCGTCGGTCCAGCTCATATTGATTGTACCTGTCTGTGCATCAGTACTGCCTGGATGCCTTGCCGCCATGCGATTTGTATTCAACTCTTGATAGCCCCTGCTAGTATCCGTTGTTGAATAATAGCTGTCTCCAAGCATCATGGTGCTTGACGGCTGTTTGAGCATTGTAATCTTTACTGGCTGGGTTTTTCCCAGGCTGCTGTCTACATCACGCTGGAAATGACGCCATGAAAGGTATTCATTAAGGCCGTATGACATGTAAAGTTCATTGTACCTGTAAGTTTCATAGTCAAATCTGTGTGTAGGACATATGAACATACCACCGGTTTGAGTCTTTTTCATATATTTCTTATAGGCGTCGTGAGTTGATTCGCTCAATCCAATTCCCGGCATTATTAAATTAGGCCAGTAGATTGGATCGCCGTTTACGTCATTTCCGGGCTCTAACGGTGGGAAATAATCTTTGCTGTCGTCTATATACATAAGCATAGCACTACTCAATCCTTTGAGCTTGTTTACGCAAGAAATCTTTTTCGCTGTTTCCCGGGCTTTGTTTAAACTCGGTAAGAGCATTCCTGCCAAAGTTGCGATAACGGCTATTACGACGAGGAGTTCAATGAGTGTGAAACTTCTTCTTTTGTATCGTTTCATTTCTATTTTTCCTTATATTTTTTTGTCTTCTGCATCCTGTCAACGTGCTGCGCAGTCACACTGATTTGTGCTATTTTTTATATTTTTCAAAAGTTTCTCCATCACAAAAACTAAGTTTAAGGTTTATGTGTACCGGCTCCGCAACTTTATTTTCAATGATATCCATCAGACAGTTTGCTGCGGTTGCCCCGAATTCCTGTTTGTTCGGACTTATAAAACCGGTAATTGGTCGCGCCTTATAACTGTTTCTCTCAAAATTAATCATCACTACAGATATATCATCAGGACACTTTATTTCTCGTCGTTCAAATGCAGCCATTATTCCCTCGGCGTATTTATAATGGAACGCCAAAATCACTGAAGGGGGATTTATATGACTCATTAACTCGTTTACCAGAATATCATACTCTTCTGGAGTGTTGTCATTTATTCGCTTTACATTAGACGGAGTGTAAAGTCCTTTTTGGGTCATTGCTGACCGATAACCGTCGAAAAAGTGCTGGTAAAGCATTCTGTTTTCATCTGAGCCGACTGCAACAATTTCTTTATGTCCTTTGTCGGCCAGTCCATTTACGATGCGTTCTATTTCTTCAATGCTGAATTCTTCAACAAAGTTTACCGCATCAAAATTTGTAGCGCGGTTTATCATGCAGTATTTTATTTTTTTATGCATCCCGGAAATGAAGAATGACTCCATTACTGCTTCACGTCCTCCCGGAAGAACAACTCCGCCAAGCTCATGGTCGGCAACAATTTCATCCCAGGATTTTCCTATATTAGGAATAGGAATTAAAGTATATCCACGCTTTGCACATGCCTGAAGAGCTCCATAAAAGACAGAATACCAGACCGGAGAGTCCGCCTGGGTAAGGCTTGAATTTTCATTCTCAAGCATTGGCAGGTAGATACCCAGGTGAGGCTTTGTTTGTTTTCGTTGTGGTATTTGCGAAACAACAGATCCGAAACCACGCTTTCGCATTATAATACCTTTACGTACAAGTTGAGACATTGCAGTGTTTATCGTCTCTTTTGACACTGAATAACTTGCAGAAAGCTGTACTGTTGACGGGAGTTTCTTTAAATGTGAAAACTCTCCGTCAATAATCCTTCGCTTTATATCTTCCGCTACGATTGCGGCTTTACTGTCAAATAATGTCTTTGTCATATTAATACCTTCGTTTTGATGTCATTATATGAATCAGCTACGGGATGTCAATTCAATTTGCTAAAAAAAGACTAAAAAACTGTTTTTTTGAGCTTGAAAACTATTAGATTATTGTGGTGAAAAGACTGTTATTTTACTCAAAAGACTAATTATTAGTCTTTTAAATAAAATGTAAGCGTCATATCTGACGCATTTATGCGTGCGTGATGTGGGGTGCTATGTTTTCCGAGTAAAAAATAAATCATTCGTGGTAACATGCGATTGGACGACCAATGAAACGGAACGGGAAACGTACGCTGGAATTATGACAGGAAAGCGGTCTTGATAAAAAGTTTAATACACTGAACATAATATTCCGAAACAAGTGTTTCCATTATCATTTCTGAAAATATTATCCAAGTATTATTAAGTCGCATAATGAGTCATGTTCTGATTCATCAAGCAGTAAAAACCCTTCCTCAAGGAAGCCGATTCCCAGGAGGAAGGAAATGTTTAATTTTTTCCCGAAGGAAATAGGGGGCGAGGCTCCTGTAGCAATTTCCCGAGAAAGTTTGTAAAATCGACGAATGGACTCGAAAACCAATGTCCATTTTGGGGAAGGTATCTGGAAATCTCGGTGCCATTTTGAGTTAAATAACTGATAATAAGAAGATAACAGAGGAAATGCAGTTCTGGTAATTACCAGTTTGTTCTGAGAGAATCAGTCTGGAGAGAGAGAAAACGTCAAAAATAATGTTTTTTAGGCTGGCATAACCAGAACTGGCGTGAGTTCTATATCCTTTTAGCTGAACGGGCTATGCGCCATAAGTGCTTTGGGATGAGAGATTATGCTAAAAAGAAAAATGGTACAGCAGTTGGTGGCTTGAGGGAAAATCTCTTAGGTTGATATTTGAAAGGAACATGTTTATTGGAATCCGGGCGATGTTGCGTCGCCGTCGTAAAAATAATCTGACTTCCTGTCAGGTTGAAACTCTGCTTATACATTCGATGCAGAACTGGTCAGTCCGAGATCAATGGCAAAAGCGCTGAACAGACTTCGCGAAGATGAAGACCTGGAGATCCCTGATAATATCGCTCATGCGCAACAGTCCTATGCGGCATTCAAAATATCATCAGCTCCGGCAGTACTGGATATATTCTCAACCCATCCGGCACTGGAACGCCGTATCGAACGACTGCAATCCATGCAGAAAGCAACAGTATTACCAGAGCTTTCAGAAGCATAAATAATCATCCCCTAACGTTGACTTGAGCGTGAAACTTGTGTTCAGCCAAGTCAACAACTTAATGGCGTAATACTAAATATATGATTTTCCACACAACTATTTTTTTATGATTTTGAGGAATATAAAAGAGCGACATTAACAATAAACTCTTGATTTTCTAAGAAAAATATTCCATAATGATACTTCATGTGAATTTTCCAAATGGGAGGAATGAATGAAAGGTCTTACTGTAAAACAGCAAAATATTCTAAACTTTATAACGGAGTTTGAAAATAAGGAAGGAATGGCTCCAACCGTTTATGAGATTGCCAATCACTCCGGAATTAAAACTTCTACCGTATTTGCACATCTTCGAGCACTTAAACAGAAAGGAAAAATAAGCCGTTCCAGCAAAGCACGAAGCCTTAAAGTCATCAAGGCAAATTCCAAGACAAATACTTTCCTATCTGCAGGCACTGCACCATTGGAAAATACATATAGAGAAACCGGAGAGTATTATCTTGATAAAAGTCAGGCTGAATTAGAGCCGCATTTTGCATTTCGGATCCCCGATAATTCCATGTCAGATTTCGGAATCTATTCAGAGGACGTTGTGATTGTCCACATAGACCAAGAGCCCAAACCGGGAGACCTGACTGTTATTAAGATGGACAGTAAAACGGTACTTCGATGTTTTTACCCAACTTCAAATAGTAGGATTGAATTACGCCCGGCAAATCCAGCTTATCAAAGCCAGATTTGCAATCCAGCAGATATCAAAATCCGTGGGGTAGTTACCGGCCTCCAACGAAAATACTAAAAACGTTCTGCTATTTGATTTTCAACTAGAACGTTGTATTTTAGAATTGATGGTATCAATAAGCTTTGAAGATTGCAGAAAAATGCTGAATTGGAAGGCTAGAAAAGGTGCCATTCGGTACCGTTTTTTGTTGCTTGTTTTTTTAGCGTGGATATGGCTATATTCGATATTTTTGAACTTAAAAAGTCAAAGTTACAGCAATTTTGAGGCAAAATGAGTTAGGCTCTGGATTCTCTCCTTCGGCACCAACTTTCCTTTACCTCAATTTCTTGCTCAAATTTCACGATAATTCAAGGTTTTAGTGGCGAAGAAACGGTTTTGTACCCTTTTCGGTGAAAAGCTATGCCTGAAAAGAGCTATCTCTATCGCCGTGGCCACTGGTACTACTTTCGTCTTCATGTACCACAGAGGCTGATACCGCACGGTTACGATATTGACTTTAGGAAATGTTCGCTTGACTCTGATCGCATTGGCGTTGGGAATGGTTGGATCTTTCATTTCATTGTTCGCGTCAAGATCATTAAAATAAATATCTTTCTATATGTAAATAGCTCACATTTTGAGCTTAATCGAATTTTTACACCACGCTGTTTTTTCTCCATTACGATCATCGTCATTCTGGAGTCTCTGTTGCTTGCTATTATGACAAAGTCGAAAAAAAGGCTATCAGGGTACTTGCAAAAATGTTATTGAACAATAATATTATATACATATTGTTATTAATATTATTAATAAATTAACAATTTGTATCACCGCTAGTCAAGCGTTTATAATTGACTTGATCGGATATCTACACTAAGTTGTAGTAGATAAACATTTGACGATGGCAGAATGGAACACAGGAGTTAAGCAATGTTTGGAAAAGGAAAAAAAGAATACGATCCGCATCATGTACCACTGCTAAACAAGATTGGCTACGGTTTCGGCTCTATGGCCGATAACCTTATAATGAATGCCTTTGGCGGATTGGTAATGCCGGTATATAACATTGCCTTGTTTGTTGATCCGGCGCTGCTGGGCTGGGCAATTGCCATCCCACGTATTTTCGACGCGATCAGCGACCCAATCATGGGCAACATTTCCGACAACACCCGCAGCCGCTGGGGACGTCGTCGTCCGTACATTCTGGCCGGGGCCATACTTTGCGCGGTAATGTTACCGTTTATCTGGACCGCACCGGTTCACAAGGATTGGTTTGTTTTCTGGTGGGTAGCGATTCTCGGGACGCTCTATTTTACCGCCTATACCGTATATATTATTCCTTTCCAGGCTCTCGGATTTGAAATGACCACTGACTACGACGAACGTCAACGTCTGTTGGCCTGGCCGAATTACGTGGGACTGACAATGTCTTTCTTACTTCCGTGGCTTCCGCGCCTGGTAGAGCTGGACTGTTTTGGAGGCACCGTTAACGGTGCTATCTGGATCAGTGCCGGTGTTGGTCTTATTATTATTTTATCCGGGTTGTCCCCGGCGATATTCGGATGCGAAATTGCTCAAGCGGAAAAACAGGACCGGATTGGATTATTGGAGGCTGTAAAGATTTCCGCCTCCAGTAAGTCTTTTCTTATCGTAGCGTTTTCCAATGTCATAGTATTAGCCGGGTTAGCTACATTTTCCGGCATGGGGGCCTACGTGAATATCTTCTATATTTATAATGGCGATCGTGCTGCCGGCTTTGCGCTGGTCGGCTTGTCCGGAACAGTCTATGCCGTGGTGTCCTACTTTAGTGTGATGATTGCAGTATGGATGGGTACAAAGATCGGAAAAAAGGTTACGACGCAAGTTCTCCTGGCTGTTGCCATGCTTGGATCGTTAAGCATGTTGCTTACCCTGCGCCCGGACATGCCCTATCTGCAACTGGTTTCAACGATTATTGTCGGTTTCGGTTTGCAGGGTACATGGATGACTTTCTTTACGATGATTGGCGATGTCTGCGAAGAAGACGAATTGAAAACCGGCTTGCGCCGGGAAGGCATGTTCAGCTCCATCGGCGGATTTTCACGTAAAATGGCCGTGGCAGTAGCGGCCATCATGACTGGCTGTATCCTGAAGTGGATTGGTTTCGACGCTGAGTCGGCAGCCAGCTCCGGCGTACCGGATGAAATTCTTAGCTGGTTAAAAAATTCGTTTGTTATCGGACAGGTTGCGGTTCTCGGATTCGGTCTATTGCTAATCAGTTTTTATCCGATCACCCGCGAGCGTGCAATTGAAACTCAGCGTCAACTCAAGGCGCGACGCGGCGAACTCACGGAGGTGTAAATATGCTTCGTTGTCCATTGTCATTCATCAGTTATCGATTGTTGGTGGTTGGAACCTTGTTTATATGTGCCACTTGTGCAGCGGCGTTGGATTATTCGTCAGACACCCGGGTTCCGGTGAAAATCCCCTATGCGCAGGATCTTAATGAAGAGATGCTGTACTATATCTTTGATTGGGGCGATGGGACAGTGGCACCGAGTTCGCTCAAACGCTCCGGAATCCGTGGTTTTATGACGCACCGCTACCGCGAACCGGGAACTTATAAAGGGCGTTACCGTGCCGTCAGCATTAGCGGAAAGCAGAGTAAATGGGTACCTTTTAAAGTTAATGTAAAAGGATTACTGACAAGAGGGGCTCCAGTAGTCGGTTCCCGTGGCTCATGGAGGAGCCGTCCGTCAAAAAAATACTGGAACCGTTCGGCTTGTGTCCTAAAGCTCAACAATCTTTATGCATTGGATTGCTTGAAGGTGGGAGGATCGAAAAACTTTCCGACCCATTTCTGCATTGAGTATTCAATCAATGGCGGAAAAACCTGGAACAAGCTTAATTCTGCGCAATGTTTTTTCTTTCCAAATCCAGGCAGAAACGAAGTACTGTTTTCATTCAACGGTGTAGTGGCCAATGCGGTACGTTTGAAGGTTACCAGAAGAAAACCGGACGAATCCGTATCAATTGGCAGCATGACTTTGAGTGGAGAAAAAAAGCTGCTTTTTGACTGTTCTGAACGTAGTACGACCATTGCCGCGCTCAACAACCTCTGGTATGCTTACGGAAGTGCAATTAACGAGGTTCGTCTCGACTATGTAAGCTGGGGACAGAGTAAACGCCCCTTTGAAAGCGGCGTCAGCTATATGGGAAATGCCGAGTGGATGCCTTGGGACGCGCTGGAGTTTAGTTGGACCGACACGAAGGAGCTAAAAGAACTACGAGCTAAATGGCTGGATTATCCGCTCGATAAAGACGGTTTTGTCTGGGCCTGTCCGTCTGATCCGCGCCATCTGAACAATAATCGCCACTATGACAATAATGCCTGTTACATTAACGGCATTGTTCATTATTTTCTGCAGACTGGTGATAGAGCATTTCTTGATCATGTCTGCACAAGAACAAAACTTACTAACCTCGCAAAGCTACGTCTTGCCATGCGATATCAGCTCAAGCAGCTGGGAGGTTCTAATGGTGTACTGACCATTACAGATCCGGAAATACAGGGAATTGCTTCAAGCAAATCCGGCAATTACTGGGATTACTACAAATTCGGTCATCAATCCGCATTCGACAACGTTGAGTTTTTCCGTTCTCTGTTAAGTATGGCAAAGCTGGAACGTCATTTGGGTAATGACGCTAAAGCAGTAGAATACGATGCGTTGGCAGAAAAGACGAAGAAGAAATTTAACGAGTTGTTCTGGAATAAAAAGACTGGTCGCTATGTTGGCTGGATTGATCCCCGGGGGATAAAACGCGACTTCGGGTTCACTTTTGTTAACCAGTACGCCTTGGCCTACGGACTGGCTGATGAGAAACGAGCTAAAAGCGTAATTGACTGGCTGGAAGGGAAACGCATCGTGCGAAACGATACCTCGACCGGCAAAGATATTTATCATTTTGGTATTGCCGCGCGCGCCAACACCCTTGATATGGCTTCTGCTCCTGAGATGGCTGAAACCTGGGGAGGAGCGATTGATCCGAATGACGAAGGGAAATACGGGCTTTCTATGCAGAATGGCGGTGCCATTTTTTACACGTCCTACTACGGCCTGCATGCCCGATTACGCTATGCCGGCATCAATGATGCAATGAAGCGGCTTAAAGAAATTGTTGCTGAATTTGAGAAAGACGAGTTGCGCCGTATGCCGAGTAATCATGTTGGACATACGTTAATCGTCGGCATCCTGCTTTGCTTCCCTGAAAGCGGACTGGTTCCTATGTTTTATCTGGATGGAATTCTGGGTATTTCTCCGGCAGCCGGTGGTCTGCGGATTGCGCCGAACCTTCCGGTCCGTTGGAAATGGGCCTCCGTAAAGAGCTATTGGTTCCGTGATGTAAAATATTCTATCCGAGTTGATCGCGCCGCTAAGACTCCCCGGATCTACGGGAAAAGCATTATTGTCCCGGCTGACGGAGTTTTCCTTTTAAGTAATGATGGCAAAAAAATTGAGGAAATGAATTGATGAAGAACTGTATTTTTTGCATCTGTTTGTTTTGTATGCTGGCAGCTCATGCTGCGGACTTGCCGGTTTGGTTTGATACTTTTCAGTCACAACGTGAGAGCCTGCAAAGCTGGCAGAGCTTTCGAGCTGCTTATAAATTAGGCTTCGCAACAAATCCAACTTTTATCGGCGGACAGGCTCTGAAGGTAAAGATAAAGTTTACTCCAAAAGTTCGTGCGGGAGTTCTACTCTGGCGTTTTCCCGATGTTCAGATGAAGAAGTTCCGCATGCGTGTTAAAGTGCCGCGTCAGGCGAAAGGTGTTTATCTACGCATGGTAACCAATGATACCAGAGGCGACGCGACCTTTTTTAAACCATGGGTCGGCGGGAAACAAATTGTTCCGCTGCCGGTCCAAACCAATGAAGGTAAAAAAATGCAAAAGGCATCGCCTTTACCACCGGGTAAATGGGTTACCTATGAGGTATCAATACCTGACGATGTATTTTATGTACAAATGAAGCAGAAGCCCAAAGGACATGCCGTTGAGGAATACGCTTTGATGAATACGGATCGCAACCAACTGAACCTCAGCGCCGACAGCCGTCCAGCCACAGAAGTTTTCTTTATTTCTTTTATTGTGAATAAAAACTCTCCGCTTTTCGGGAAGGAGCTTGAGTTCCTTGTTGACCTGGCTGAGATCTATTGTCCGTATGACGGACGGCATTGACACCACTTCAAACTCCAGTTGTTAACGCTCCTTGCTGAAGTGAAAAAAACTCTAATTAATGGGGTTAATATTTTGTTCCTTTGGATTGGGATAGTTTATTTGCGGAGCTGAAATTCTGAAGATGGTGGAACCTGTGAACTGATAATCTATCCGGGATTCGGACATGTTTTTATATTATTCCAAGAAGAGGGAAAATAGATGATTTAAAGAAGCTATCAAAAAAATGGATGAATTTCTGGTATGTCTTGAGTTCATTCCTACCCAGTCAGTAGTAATCAAAAAACTGTTCCGATCCAGAAGGTCTAGGGATAAATCCGATTACTATGCCGTTCGTTATACGGACAATAACGCGACTAAAATAGGAGAAAGTAAAATGAAAGTCGTTATTAAGTTGGTACTGTTACTGTTTGCCATAAATCTGGTGGCAAAAGAAGTAGTAGTGAGTGATTCGTTCGATGGAATGAAATTCGGAACTGTTTTTGACGGCAGAAAAACCACAAAAGGTGATGCGGTTTGGCGAGATCGAAAGGGGCGAACCGTATCTGGTAATGGACAAGTACTGGTTTCATCCAATGACCAGCAGGCCTATATTGTAAGAGATGGCCTGATTGGTACTCGCACGATTTCGATGAAACTGAATCTGAATCATGCCAATTTATCCAAGCCATTCGGCGGGGTTTATCTGGCGATGATGGATAATGCCAACGCTCAGTTATTTGCAATTGCCAAGCGGGATTTGATTTCTGTCCGACTGATCACAGCCGGTCCGAATGCACTAAAGCTACAGTTGAATATTTACGAACATGGTACAGGGACCATTGTTACAAAGTTGAGTAGGGCTGGAAAAATCAACGCAACAGATGATCTAACCCTGTCTCTAACATATGATCCGGCAAATTTGAGCGCAAATGCGAAATTGGCCGATATCGCGGCCGGCTCTTCGCTGAATGTATCACACAAACTTTCGTCCAAGCAGGTGGAAAGCCTTAAATTTGATTCTTATGGATTCGGTGTAGTTGGTTACAAGGCCGGATCTGTTGTACTTGATGATTTTTTACTGAAAAGCAGTGGTGCGGCAATTTCTGCGGTCGTGGCATTAAAAAAACTTCTCCAGGACAAACCCCTCGACGTTTATATTTGTGCGGGACAAAGCAATATGGCGGGAGCTCGTTCGGAAAAGGCACTGTTGCCGGCTGAACTTCAAGCCGTTCAGGAAAATGTTTTTGTCTTTGATGGTAATGACTGGAGAAAAATGGAACCGGCGGAACAGGGATTTGGCCCTGAAATATCCTTTGCATATGAGATGCAGAAGCAGCTGAATAAACCAATTGGTATCATCAAACACAGCAAAGGCGGTACCAGTCTGGCGGTTGATTGGAATCAGAAAGACCCGAAATCACTTTACGCCGGCCTGAAAGCAAAGGTTGACGCGGCTAAAAAATCACAACCTATGAATATTAAGGGAATGATCTGGATGCAGGGGGAACGCGATTCTCGTGATTCAACGATGGCTGGCGCATATAAAAATAACCTTGAACAACTCATTCGGACAGCACGAGGAGATTTTGGTAATTCAAAAATGCCGTTTATCGCGGGGCGAGTCAACCCGCTTTATCCGTTTGTTGATGAAGTTCGGTCGGCACAAGAGAAGTGCGATATGCCGGACTATGGTTTCATTAATTGTGATGATTTGAAAAAATATACGGATAATTTGCACTACATGACCCCGGATATCGTAAAAATGGGACAACGCTTTGCGGCGATGTTGAAGCAGATGAATCAATAAGCACCGATATATATGAATACAACCTTTTTTTTAGTGAAATAACAAGAAAAAATGGAAAAACACTTGATTTTTTTGGTATTATAAGTTAATATATAGGTGTAATAATAAACAAAACATCCAATTCAACCAATAACTCAACAAAGGGGATGAAAGAAAATGAAAGAAAGTAGGATGGACAACAAAGGAAGAAAGCAGGCAGACTGGAATCTTAAAAATTTCACATTGATAGAGCTCCTCGTTGTAATTGCTATTATTGCAATACTGGCCGCAATGCTACTGCCGGCACTTTCCAATGCCAGAGATCGCGCGAAACGAATTGCGTGCTTAAACAATGTTAAACAACAGGGCTTAGCGTGCCATATGTACGCCGGTGACTTTGATGGACGTTTGCCGCTTAAGGTTCCTGATAATCTTTACCCGATGGGATCAATGACGGATAGTGGTAAAACGGGTGCATGTCCGAGGGGACAGGCATTACTCGTAGAACAAAATTACCTGCCTTCTCCAAAAGTCCTTTATTGTCCAGGTGGACATGGATACTGTAACAATCAGGCAAAATTTTGGAAGCCAAATTCTCCGGAGTGGGTGAACACATACATAGCCTATTGCTACTGGGTTGGCAGAACTAACTCGGGTCTGGACACTGATTTGGTTGCGAAAAATGCTCGTTCCAAGAGCAGCACCATCATAGCTGGTGACTTCTTCGCGTACGATAGCAAAGGTAACGGATGGAATCGCGTTAACCATAGAGAAGGTTCTAATCAATTATATGCTGATGGTAGTGCACGCTGGGTACGAAAAGCAAAAACAGAAAAAAGAATGACATACGGCAGATTTTCGTTTTACTTCTAATTTAGTACTAAATTTAGTACTTTCCTGCCTTTTCTTCATGAAACAAAGTTCGCATAGTGCTGCTATGGTGTACTTTGTTTCATTTTTTTGTTCGTACGACGGACGGCGCCGGGAACGTTCCGGTTCGTTTGAGACTTCCAGGCAGCCGCACTATTGGTCTCGTTGACTGGACACTAGTTAGATTCTTACTCAAAATATTTTTGTTAAGCTTTGGCAAAAATTGTTTTCGTTAAAATTATAACTGACCATATATAAAGCACAGAATTTGCTTATCGGATTTGTCGGCCCAGTCTGGTTACTTTTTTTTATCGTAAAATGCAAGAAAAAAGTCAAAAATGCTTGCAAATTTCCGTATTATGGGTTAATATAACTATGTGGTTATAAACAAATAATCCAACCTATTCCTCGAGTTGGATAGACAAATTCTAAAAAGAGGATAAACAAAAATGAAGGAAAAGAAAATCCGTAAAAAAGTGATGAAGCTGACGGATTGCTGTCTTCATGGTGTTCCTAAGAATTTCACATTGATAGAACTCCTCATTGTGATTGCTATTATAGCAATTTTAGCGGCGCTGCTGTTGCCTGCGCTCGCCAATGCCAGAGATCGCGCGAAACGTATTGCATGCTTAAACAACGTCAAACAACAGGGCATTGCGTGTCACATGTATGCCGGCGACTGGGATGGACGTTTCCCGCTCAAGGTTCCCAACGGGCTTTACCCGATGGGATCAATGACGAATAATTGTTCAAACACTGCGTACCCTGTGGGGCAGGCAATGCTTGTTGATCAGGAATACCTTCCCGGCCCCGAGATTCTTTATTGTCCCGGGGGACACGGGTTGTATAACAATCAGGCTAAATGGTGGAAGCCAAATGATCCGCTGTGGGCGAATACATACATTGCCTATTGTTATTGGGTGGGCAGAGCTAACGCGGGTTTGGACACTGATCTGGTTGCAGAAAACGCTCGCTCCAAGAGTGACAGAATCATGGCTGGTGACTTTTTTGCGTACGATAATAACGGTGACGCATGGAATCGTGTCAATCATTTACAAGGTTCCAATCAGTTATATGCCGATGGTAGTGCGCGCTGGGTACGAAAAGCAAAGACCGAAGCCAGAATGACATATGGCAGATATACATTTTATTTCTAAAGTATTATGACTGAATTCTTTCTTTACATTATCAGAGGAAGCGATTAAACATATGAAGGAGCGTGGAGGTCGTTGAACTCCATACTCTTATTTTTTTTATAATCATAGAAAACAGGAAAACTTTTAACAGAGAACATATACGATGAGAAAATCAACCCTGCTTGGAACCACATTACTTGCCGCAAGTCAGACTCTGCTTGGCAGCCAACAAGCTGACTTGCCAAAGTCGAAACCAAATATCATTGTTATCATGGCGGATGATATGGGTTATTCTGATCTGGGGTGCTACGGGTCGGAAATACATACCCCGAATCTGGATGCCCTTGCCAAAGCGGGAGTGAAATTCACTCATTTTTACAACGCGGCGCGTTGTTGTCCTTCACGAGCTTCGATTCTGACCGGTCTCTATCCGCATCAGGCGGGGGTAGGGGCGATGACCGGAAAAGAAGCCCGTAATGATAAGATTCCATCATATCAGGGAGCTCTTCGTCAAGACTGCGTAACTCTGGGCGAAGCAATGAAGCTCAATAATTATTACACGATCTCATCCGGTAAATGGCATGTCGGTGATGAACGTCCGGAAATGAGGCCGGATCATCGCGGATTTGACCGGAGTTTTTTCACCCCGGGAGGGGCCGGGAGTTATTATTTTGAAGGTTGGGCCGACGGTCGTCTTCATCCCTGTTTAGTCGATGGGAAAAAAGTTATGCCTTGGAAGGGGTTTTACGATACGGATGTAGTTTTTGATTTTCTCATCCAGTTTATTCGCGAACGTCCCAAAGGAACACCGTTTTTTGCTTATGTGACCCCGAAGGCCCCTCATTGGCCTCTACATGCCAAGAAGACAGATATTGCAAAATACAAGGGGGTTTATGACAAAGGCTGGGATAAGATTCGAGAGAGTCGATATAAAAAGCAAATTGAACTGGGATTGATCTCAAAGCATTGGAAACCCGCTATGCGCAGCGATGGTGACGGTACAGTACCTGAATGGAAATCACTTTCCAGGGCCAAACAGAAAAAGATGGCTGAAAGGATGGAGGTATTTGCCGCGCAGGTCGATTGTCTGGATCAGAATATCGGCAAACTGGTAACATTCTTGAAACAGAAAAAGCTGTTCGATAACACTTTGATTATATTCCTTTCCGATAACGGAGCCTGCGCCGAACCGAACAATCAACCGTTTGGGCAGGACTGGAAAAATGGCAAGGGTGGTCCGGTTGGTTCTCCATCCTCATTCGAAAGTTATGGCCGCTGCTGGGCTGAAGTAAGTAATACGCCGTTTCGTCTATGGAAATGGAAAGCTCATGAAGGCGGCATCTCTACTCCGCTGATTGCTTCCTGGCCCAAGGGTATTTCCGCCAGGGGATCAATTAACCGTCAACCTGGACATATTGTGGATATTATGGCAACCTGTCTGGATATCAGTGGCGGAACTTATCCCAAGACTTATAAGGGGAAAACGATTCAGCCGCTGGAGGGAGTTTCTTTTGCTCCGGTTTTCCAGGGAAAACAGAGAAAAGAACCGGAAGAACTGGCCTGGGAGCATTTTGCGAACAGAGGAATTCTTTGCGGCAAATGGAAGCTGGTATCGCAAACCCATGATAGTTGGACCCATGCCAAGCCGGGGCCCTGGGAACTATACAATCTTGAAAACGATCGAACCGAAAGTAAAAATTTAGCGAAGCAGATGCCGGAAAAAGTGAAAGGACTGACTGCGCGGTACAATGCCTGGGCAAAACGTGTTGGAGCAATCGAAAATACAGCAGAATGGCTAAACAAAAATAAATAAATTCGGTGAAACTTCTTAATAACACGTGAATTCAAAACACTAACCCTAAATGAGGAGTCTATGGGAAGGATAAATTTATTGAATCGAAAAAGCGCAAAATATTTTACCTGGCCGACAGTTCTCTGTATTATTACATTTGCAACGGCGAAAGCGATCGCCGATCCATTGGATACTCCCTATTACCGAACATCATATATTAATACGATCGGTGTTCGGGATGAAACTTCGGATTATAAAAAATCCATGCTGTCCAAAACCGGCGGAATTATGCCGCGCAATGTTAAAATAGGTTTTGCTACATTATCTCCGCATATCGGACGGGCTCATGGCCGATATTATGATTATCTTCCTCCCGTGTATACGTACAGGGATGCCCTGAAAAGCGGCCGTCAATCCGACATGACCATAGGCACCCATTTAAACGCCATGCCGTGGAATGACGCTCCCAGACAGTCTCTCGATATACTACACAACTATCTGGAAAAATATAAAGGCGGAATCCTTCTCCAGAAGGACCGCAAGGGGTTGATTCGAAATTCTTCCCATAAACAGGATCCCACGATCAATGAAGACAGAAAAGCATTCAAATTTATGGAAATGCAGCTCACTTTGTCTCCCTATGCTCCTTTGGTTCAGGATTATATGATGCGCAATACCCGGCTGGCGGCCCGCTATTTTGCATGGCTGCGAGAGGATGCCCCGGATATTGTCACTTTCTGTACGCTGACTTCCGAAACCGGACAAAATATAGCCAACGGTGAATACTGCGACTACAGTGACTGGACTAAACAGGAATTTCGCGACTGGTTGAGCGGAAACGGACTCTATAAAGGCAAAGGACAATACAAGAGCCTGGCGGAATTCAACGCCGACTTTCCCAGGGCCGACGGTTTCCCGTGGGCCAGTTGGAACGCGGTAGTTCCCCCTGCCAATGTCCAGTTTAACTTTACTCCAAACGGAAAATGGTGGTACAAGTGGCATGAATTCCGCATTGCGCAGGTGCAGCATTTTGAGCAGCGACAAATGACCGCTGCCCGCTCGGCAGGCTGGAGTCCGGATCGTTTGTTCGGACATCAGCAGCCCGGCACACCAGGCAATCTGGAAGACAAACTTTACACCATGAAAGCTACGCCCTGGACAACCACATTCGTCAAAGACGGCGGTAACGGCGTCACCTGCGGCGGCTCCAGGGCATCCAACCTGAAACTATTCGAGAGTCTGGCTGCCAACGACCGCAACTGGGCGGTGGTTGAATATAATCCGAACGAACCAAAAGATTTCTATAAAAATGTGGACGCTCTGGCAACTGTATGGAGCGTAAAACCACATGTGATCTGTCCTTATAACTGGGCGCGCGATCGTCCAATCAAAGGGACGAAATATCAGACTGCATTGGCACTGTTTATCGGTAAACACAAGAAAGATGTTTATTCCGCCATGAAGCCATATGAGGCGGCGGCAGAATCACGCAGCCTGTTGTGGAGCATGAGTTATCCATCCGACATCGAATCCTCCAGCGGATTCAGTTCCCTGAAAACATCTAATGGAGTCTGTACTGCTACGCTCAATCAGGATACTGCATCAATTAGCCTCGAACTTGATGAATCACGGCACTGCATTGTTTCTGATGAATACTATGCCATAAGTACTCGCATTTTTTTCAGCAAAAAACCTACCGGGGATATTGCCTTCCAATGGACCGACTCAAAAGATATTACCTCTTCTGTTTCAATTCCAGTAAAACAAGGCTGGAATCTCTGTCACGTTAATTTATCCCACGCTACCGACTGGAAAGAGAAAAAAATCAAGACTCTGAAATTGATGGTCAATGGCGGAACTGGCAATCAAATAAAACTTGACTGGTTGCAACTGGAAGCTGGACCTTGCTGGCATTTTGATGATCCGGGCGAAGTGTCCCTTATTAAAAATTTCCGCAACGGTTTTGTTAGAAACGGAAAGTTCACCGGAACTTGTGGCAAAAAAAGTTATATAAGACTAGCCCTCGATGACGATCGGACCTTTATCGACGCAGACCGCTATAAGCAAGTTCGTATTCGTTTAAAATCATCTGACAGCGGTACGGGCCGGCTTTACTGGTGGACAGATGCGGGGGGCCCTTATCACAAAGACTTCGAAGTAAATGACGGAACTCACACGTATGAACTTGATCTAACACCCGAGTCAAACTGGACCGGGCGAGTAACAGGACTTGTACTGAATCCCGTCAACACCAAAGGCACTACCTGTTCAATCGATTATGTGGCGTTTTCGCCTCTTTTGCTTTCACCAAGGTCACCAGTTTATAACACTATCGTCAATTCTCCAACACCCCGTCTGATATGGGTTCCAGCGATCGAACCGAACCGCACCATCTCCAGCTATGATTTGCAGATTGCTAAGGATTTTGAGTTCTCAAAACCGCTGATCAAAACAAATTTGAATTACCCCGTCTATACACATAAGGGGCAGAAACTTGATGGGTTTTACTGGTGGCGTGTTCGTTCGCGTTCCGAAGACGGCAGTGTTTCGCCGTGGATGGTTCCAATGCCACTCTTTGTGCGGGTATGGAACGCAAATTCAAAGGATTTCATCAAGCTGCACGGCTTCAAAAACATCACTGTATCCAATGGTATCTGGACCGCTAAAACTGGAACTGATCCTCATTTCGAACTTAACACCGGCTGGCTCGATTCAAAAGACACGATCGATGCTGATACATACAAGAAGTTACAGATTCGCATGCGGATTAAAGCGAATAAAACGAAAAACCAGGCATTTGTTTATTTCTATCCAGAGAACGGAAAAATGCAGGTTGTTCGTTTTTCTGTACCGGCTGATGACAAATGGCATACATGCACCATTCACTTGTCTAAGAAAAAAGCCTGGAAGGGCAGAATAAACCGAGTCCGCATAGATCCCACCGCATATCCGAATGCGACGGTCTCTATCGACTGGGCACGTTTTCTGCCAAATGAGACGGAAAATCCGTGAGCTCATAAGGGAAGGGGAGCCGCACCCTATTCCTGGGTGCCGGCTTTGCGATACTCCATGGCAGGAAGACCGACTTCGCGATTAAAGGCACGGCAAAAACTGATTGCGCTGCTGAATCCACAAGCTGCGGCGATTTCATTGACACTCCAGTCGGTTGTTTCAAGAAGTCGTTTTGCTTTGTTGATGCGGCAACGGGTAATTTCCGTGGCGATAGAACTGCCAATGGCTTGATTGAATTGATCGTAGAGACGTGACCGTGAGAGGCCAGTCTGCTTTAGAATGGTGTCCACGGTAATCGGTTCATCAAAATGATCCCAGATAAAGCGGATGGCTTTGGCAATAACCAGATTCTCCACTGCGGGAATATCGGTAGAACGGCGCAAGACAACTTCTTTGGGTGGCGTGCGAATGGGCTCCGGAGGAATTACTCCGTTGAGCATTAACTCGTTCAGTGCTTTTGCCGCGGAGTAGCCAAGGGCACTAAGATTACTGTCTACACTGGAAAGCGGTACCGGCGCAAAATCGCATATGAGCGGATTATTGTCTGCTCCCAGTACGGCAACTTCTTCGGGAACAGCGATACCTGCATCAATGCAGGCATAAAGCACCAAAATGGCCGAATCGTCATTCTGCGCCATAACCGCGAGGGGCTTGGGGGCCGCATTCAGTTGCTCTACCAGCCAATCACGCACTTCACGGTATGAGCGGGTTTTGGTACGGATGGGATTTTTAAATTTCTGAAAGTGGTATTGCTGACCACTTTTCTTGAGCGCCTTCTCGAAACCGATGCAGCGTTCTTTTTCCAGGGCGCTGTTGTCGAAGAATATAAAGGCGAAATTCTTGAAATTGCGCTCAAGAAAGTGTTCTGCGCCCATAGCGCCTGTCATTTCATGGTCACCCAGCAAAATCGGATTATGCTGTTTCAGTGCATAACCGATGCTAACGGTTGGCAGGTTTAGTTTCTCAATATAGGGAAGGTAGCGGGAGTTCTCCTCATTGAGCAGGGTGATTATACCATTGCCTTCCCAATGTTCGGGCATGGTGTTGGTTCGTGCCATGCTCGCATCAAGTATCCAATTGGCTTCTTTTGCGTAACGTGCGATGCCCTCATGAATCTTTGTATCGTACCATTCCAGCGCCATCAGGATGCGAGGACGGGAGGAAAAAGGGCAAGAGTTTTTTGGAAATTTGTTTTTTTTGTTGCTGACCATGGATTTGCCCCTGTTTATTGTCCGTACGACGGACGGCGTTATAACCGCTTCAGACTTCAGTCGCCAAGGCTCCTTGCGGAAGCGGGAAAACATTAAATTTATCGGGTTTAATACTCCGACCCTCTGGGTCGCTTCTTAAAAAATAATATTTTTGCTAAGCTTTTTTTCAAAAGCGTTTCCTATACCTCGCGGGCTTCTGCTCCGGGGTCGTTCATTTACCAATTTTATATATAAATATATCGTACTCCTGGTGACATTTCAACAGCAAACCCATATTTTCCTCTTTGTTCTCAATACATATGGATAAAATTATGGTTTATTTCTTATCTAAAAATTCACACTTTGGTTGACATTATCAATGCGAGCCTTTATATTCACTTAGGACAAAAAGATAATTATAGTAACAATTTATTAACCTATTGTAGAATTAAAGAGGTGTTAAATGCAGCATCAAATACGAGCCGTACTTTTTGATTTAGACGGCGTTGTGGTCTTTACTGACAAATATCATTATTTAGCCTGGAAGAAATTGGCTGATGAGCAAGGTTGGAAGTTTAATGAAGAGGTAAACCACGGGTGTCGCGGAGTACCGCGGATTGCATCGCTTGAAGTAATCCTAAATCATAATAATGTTGAATTGCCAATGGACGAAAAAGAACGTCTGGCAAATATCAAGAACGATTACTACAAGGAACTGCTGAAGCAAATCAATGAGGATGATATTTATCCCGGCATTGTTCCGTTTCTTAAAAAGCTGAAGGCCGAGGATGTTCGCATGGCGATCTGTTCATCCAGCAAAAATGCCATGCCGGTACTTGATGCTTTGAATCTGACGCAGTATTTCGATGCGGTTATCACTGGCAACGATATTGAAAATCCAAAGCCTGATCCGGAGATTTTCCTTAAGGGAGCTGCCGGCGTGAATATGCATCCATATCATTGTCTGGTGTTTGAAGATGCGGAGTCCGGTGTGGATGCCGCCCACGCGGCAAAAATGAAATGTATAGGCGTGGGAGAACCTGAACGTCTGCCAAACGCTCATGAATGCATGACTGAATATTCAGAAATAGATTTACAGGCTCTTCTGGATGCCGGCCGCGTAAAAACCATTGCCGCGGAACCATGGAATATTTCAGAAAGTGAATTGCAGAAGAACCGTTTCCTTTATTGGGAGTCTGCTTTTGCGCTTACTAATGGTGTCTTTGGTGTACGTGGAACCTTTGAAGAAAGCGAACCGGGCTATGACGAGTATCCGGCCACGTTTGTTAATGGAATATGTGGCTACGAGCCTTATGAACACATCTGGAAAATGCCGGGATATCCGGAAGCGCGTCATGCCATCCTGAACATTGCCGATTGGGCAAACGTTGATCTGACGGTCGATGGCGAAAAGTTCAGTATCGCTACCGCAAAACTAACAGATCATCGTCGTACGCTTGATCTCAAACGCGGCGTTTTGGAACGTAAATTTGTCTGGGAAACCCAATCAGGCAAAACGGTGACGGTAAAAACGGAACGTCTGGTTTCGATGGTGCGTCGCCAAATTGGCGCCTTACGTTATGCGGTAACGGCTCCCAAAGGCAGCGAGGTATTACTGAACAGCCGAACACAGTTGGTAATGGATAGTGCGGTGATGCCTGGAGAACAAGTACGCATTGCCAAAATGGATGAAGGGTTTGCAATGCAGGAACTTACTACCGCCGATGATCGTGTGGCAGTCGCTCAAGCCTATTCACTTGAAGGTAAAAAAAGTTGTGAAGGAACTGACTGGCTTTTTTCCTGCTATGCATCCGGTCCGGTAACCATCGATAAATTTTTTGCGGTCGCGTCTACGATGGACGGTGAAAACTTTGAAGCATTAGTGAAGCAGGAACTGACTGCAGCAGTCAAAGACGGGTTTGAGAAACTGTTGGATGAGCAAATGGCATTCTGGGCCCAATTCTGGAAAGACAGTGATATCGAAATCGACGGCAATCTGCAGGACCAGCAGGCTGTGCGATTCAATCTGTTCCATTTAAGACAGTCCAATCCGGAACGGGATAATCGCTCCGTCAGTGCCAATGGGCAGACGGGGGACGGCTATTCCGGCCTCGTCTTCTGGGATACCGAGCTGTATATGATTCCACCATATATCTATACCCAGCCTGAAACCGTTCGACCATTGCTCGAGTACCGTTACAGCATTCTCGACAAAGCGCGTGAGCGCGCCATGCAGATGCAAGGCAAAGGGGCGCTCTTTTCCTGGAACTCGGTGAAGGGAGAAGAATGCGGACATGTGTACGAAGCATCAACTGCAGAATATCATCTGCTGCCGGATATCGCCTATGCGATTGAGCTGTATGACCGGATGACCGCCGATGATGAATTTATCCTCGGCAAGGGAGCTGAGATTCTTTTTGAAATGTGCCGATTCCTGATAGATCGCGGCTGCTATGTTAATGGTAAAGGATTCTGTATCAATGTAGTTTGCGGACCGGACGAGTACAGTTGCGGAGTTAATAACAATGCCTATACGAATGTCATGGCACGGACAATGTTCCGCTATTCCGCAGCAGTTTACGACCGCGTTATTGCCAAAGACGGCAAAGCTATTGTGGGGGACGACGAAGTCGCCGCATGGAAAAAGGCGGCGGATGAAATGTATGTTCCATATGACGAGGCGACTGGTCTCACCCCGCAGGATGACTCATTTCTGGATCTTGATCCGGTCGATATGGACCTGATTCCGAAAAACACAGACATCCGTCCTCTTTATCACCCGCTCAATCTGTGGCGCATGCAGATGGTAAAACAGGCCGATGTCGTATTATTGATGTTTGTACACGGCGAACTGTTTACAAAAGAGCAGAAAGAGTTGAACTATCGCTTCTACGAACCGAGAACCAACCACGGTTCGTCACTGTCACCTTGTATGCACAGTATCCTTGCCTCGGAAATCGGTTTGAAAGAAGATGCCTATTGCTTCTTCCGACAGACCGCGCTAATGGATATAAACGACTTTAAAAGTAATACCTCCGGCGGTGTTCATTCCGCCTGTCTTGGAGGATGCTGGATGACTGTAGTCAATGGTTTTGCTGGTATGCGCGATTATCCGACCGGTTTACGTTTCTCTCCTGTCTTGCCGGATGCGTGGACGCGTTACAGCTTTCCTCTGGTTTACAAGGGCTCCCGCATGCGCGTCACGGTTGACAAAGAAGGCGCTACCTTCAAGCTTGTTGCTGGCAAACCTCTAAAAATTCAGGTAAATGAGGAGGACGTTTATGTCGACTAATCAAACCTTTTCAGTAGTCACGGCACCGGGGGAAATTGAACCTGACAGCCATTTCTTCTTCCGTGGGAAATTTTCTTTGGCGACAGCCGGAACAGTAAAAATAAAACTGCTGGCAGCTAGTTGGTTCGAAGCATGGCTTGACAATACCTGGCTGACCGATGGTCCGGCACGGTTCGACCGTGCCCATCCGGAGTTCCAGTTGCTGGAAAAGAAACTATCGGCAGGAGAACATGTGCTGGCATTGCATGTGCATTATGAAGGAGTCACGACCCGTATGCTGGAGGCCGAGACACCAATGTTTGTCTACGCTGAGGTTGAAGAAGAACCCATCGAATGGCACTGCTTACAGCTTGACCATGCATATCGCAAGACCGGAAGGCGCATTGACTGTATTCTCGGTTGGATTGAATGGTGTCGAACCGACAAACTTCCTATTGGATGGAATATACCGGGATTTGACGACTTGTGCTGGTCTGCGGCAGTCCCGCTGACTTTGAACGTTGAAAGCCTGGAGCTGTTGGAAATTGCCGAGTGTCAGCGCATTGAGCACAAACCCGACTGTATCGGTAGCGGAACACTAGTCAATATGAGCACGTTCAGACACGATCCGACCGCCGGATTTGTTTCGCGCCTGCTTGACGACGACTCCCTTCCGGCCCAAGGACGCTGGTTCCGCTTTGATCTGGGTAAGGTTCGGCTCGGTCGCGTTGCTGTTACTCTTTCCGCCCCCGCCGGTACAGTTGTGCAGGTCGCATATGCGGGGAAGTTGACTCATGGCCGGGTCAGTCCTTACATCAGTTCAAGTGCCGGTGACGCGCAAACCTGTAACCTTGACCACTTTGTGTTGTACGGTGGCAGACAGGTCATCCGACCTTTACACCCCAAAGGCCCTCGATTTTTCGAGGTGCACGTATTTGCCGAACCCGATCAAATTATTGACTTTCAGGCCACTTTTGAGGAACGCGCATATTATGGCGAAGAAATCGAAGGTTCATTTTTCTGCAGCGACAAACTGCTTAACCGCATTTGGCTAACAGGCGTGGAAACGCTTCGTAGTTGTGCCGAGGATGCCATAACCGACAACCCGACCAGGGAACGCGGACAATGGCTGGGTGATGCTGTTGGCGCGGGAATGGACGTTCTTGCCTGCAGCTATGCCGACATGCGTCCGCTCAGGCGCGGACTCTTTCAGGCAGCACAGTGTGCCGGAGACGACGGTATGATTCCGGCGGTTTTCCCTGGAACCAGGGATTTTCTTCCTTCGTTCGCGTTGCAATGGGTCGCCGCCATACCGCACTATGTTGAACTGTCCGGTGACTTTGAAGCTTTGGAAAGACTCTATCCTGCCGCAGTTGCCAATATCCGTTGTTTTGACGGCGATCTGAACAACGACGGACTATGTATGAATCCGAATCGATGGAACTTTGTCGACTGGGGCTATCGCGGTTCCTCAGCAGGTTTTACGGACGAAGATGCACACCATGTTGATATGGACCCGGCCCTGAGTCTCTTCTACTGGAAGGCTCTGCGGGAACTTGCCCGATGGGCCGCATGGATGGGCAATACTGATGCAGCGAAGCAGTGGGAAAGTGAAGAACTGGCTTTCAGAGAAAAAGTAGAACGTTTTCTGGACACGGTCAACGGAAATCCAGCGGATTGGGCCAAGATAGGTTTTCATAGTGCGGCCCTGGCCCTTGGCAGCGGACTTCTGAGACAACCCAAACGCCAGGCGGCCTGTGCAACCTATATTAAGCAGCACATTCTCTCGTGTTTTCCGAATCGAACTGATGCTCCGCGCCTCTACGACACAACTGTCGAGGCCTCACAATTGATCACGCCGTTCTTCATGCATCACGTTTTTCCGGCACTGATTGAACATGGCGAAATGAAGTTTGTGCTTGACCAGTTTCGTGTCTGCTGGGGACATTGGCTTGAAATAGGACTCACCACCTGGCCGGAAGTTTTCGATCTGCGCTGGAGCCACTGCCATCAGTGGTCCGCCTGTCCGACCTGGCTGCTGTCACGTTATGCGCTGGGACTCCATCCGCGCTTCGATTTGGGCCAGGACCACTATGACTTGCGTCTTGAACCCGGCGAACTGGAGCACGCGGCTGGCACAATCCCTGTTCCCTACAGTGACAAAAACATTTCTGTTTCCTGGGAAAAAACGAATGGAGTGATTGAGTACACGGTTTTTGCTTCTTCGCCAATCGTATTGCACCTGGCAAACGGAGAGATTATTGCTTGCGACAAGGAGCTCAAACTTCAACTCGCAGTCAACGAGTAGTCGTAGAGGACAGATGTGCTATATATCAAGGTATAATGACCTGATTTAGAGTCAAGATTTTGGACACATCTTGTTGAATGTCCAAAATCTTGTTTTTTTTTATTCTGAATATACTTAGTCATTTATGTTCTGATTAGAAGTAATTTTCTTCGAGTTGATTGGGTGTCAACATCACGTTTTTTCTATTAGAACGCATTTCGTTGAAATATTTAATATATTCTGCAATAATGTCCTCTAATTCCGAATGGTAATTATACCAGTGATGAGATACTTCTTCCCGCTTCATTACTCCAAAGAATGATTCTGCGACTGCAGTATCGCAGGGCAGACCGGGAATTAACAAGGATTGTTTCATGTTTTTATTGCGTAAAAATTTCCGAAAACAAAATGATATATATTGAGTTCCTTGATTACTGTGAAGCATCAGCCCATTAAGTTAATTGCGCATACTGAATGCTTCAAAATGAGTTTTCAAAACTAATTCGTTATCGTTGGTATTTGACAGTTTCCAAGACAATACTTTTCTGGCGAATAAGTCTATAATTTCGCAGATTGAATAAAAATCACGATTAACTTTGACATAAGTAATATCACTAACCCAAATTTTGTTGTGATGCTCTTGGTTAAAGTTTCGTTTTAAATGATTTTTCCGATATTTATACTGACGATTTGTAGAGTGACATGAACGCTTGGGGATCGCTTTTCTTTTTTTATCAGCAGGGCTCCGAAATGCTGAAGATTTTGCGACAGAACCGCCAATTTGGATTTGAATAATATCTTGTCGTATCATATTATGGATTGATGGTATCAATCAAAACGCATTGGGAATTTATTTCATGAGCCGTTTTAAAGAGGTACCAAATAGTACTGTTTTCTGTTGATTGTTTTTTGAGCATCGATATGGCTATATTCGATATTTTGCTCAATCAAGTTTTTATCATTTGGTTACAGGTGTAGGATTTTCTTGATGATTATGTGATTTTACATCAGATTTATGATATGAATATACTATGGCCAGGATAAAACATATCCAGACAATAATTAATATAATGATTTGTCGTTTCAGTTTTTTATTTTGTGGCTTGTTCATATGGCATTCTTTAGTCCATCATTGAAGGTGTTTGTGTCAGGGTCCGTTTCATATCTTCTTTATCAATACTCCAGAGCATTGCGGTATCATTGGTAATGAGATCATTATCGACAAGTTCTTTTAACGAATTGTTCATGGTTTTCATACCGACATGCGAACCTGTTTGCATGGACGAGGCGATCTGATGAACTTTGTTTTCGCGGATCATGGCTCTTACAGCCGGAGTCGCTACCAGTATTTCCGCCGCTAGTGAACGTCCTTTGCCTCTATCCCAAGGGACAAGCTGTTGGCTTATTACCAAGTTCAGTGTGGTAGCGATCTGGGTGCGTATCTGGTCCTGTTCCTCGGCCGGAAAGGAACCGATCAGACGTGTAACGGTTTGAATTGCCTCTGCTGTGTGCAGAGTTGCAAAAGTAAGGTGTCCGGTTTCCGCCAGCGTCAGTGCCGCCTGCATAGTTGTCCGGTCACGCATTTCGCCGATTAGTACTACATCGGGGTCTTCTCGCAGTACGCGCCGGAGGGCTTCGTGAAAACTGCCGGTATCGTCGCCTACCTCGCGTTGGGAAATGAAAGCTTTCCGGTTTTCATGCCGGTATTCAACCGGGTCCTCAATCGTAAAAATGTGGCAGGCTCTGTTTTCATTGATCCGGTTGATAATACTTGCCAGGGTTGTTGACTTACCCGAACCAGTAGCGCCAGTCACCAATACAAGGCCTTTTTGAAGGTTACATGCCATATCACAAACCTGTGCGGGTAGACCAAGTTTGTCCAAAGGAAAGAATTCCGAGGGCAGCGCACGAAGAGCCCAGGCTATTTTTTTCTGCTGAACATAAACATTAATACGTAAGCGGTTTTCTTTATATGATACTGCCATATCCAGTTCATTTTCCTGTAGAAATTCGGCGTATTTATCTTTGCCGACCAGTTCTTCGGTCATTTCTTCTATCGTATTCCTGTCAACAATTTCACTGTTTTCCATTGGGACCAGGGCTCCGTGCAGACGAATATAAGGAACCGCTTCCTCCTTGACATGCAAGTCACTGGACCCGGAATCGATAAATTCAGATAAAAGTTGTTCAAGTTTCAAAAGCGTTTTTCTCCTTGCTTATATTTTTTCTAATTCCATAAGAATTTTCCGGCATTTCTTCTGAGCACGGGAATTTTTAATGCGTCCAAATAATTTTTCAGCCTTTTCATACATTGCTTCTGCCTGTTGAAGTTTACCGTTTTGAAGATAACTTTTTCCGAGATTAGCCGAAGCGGGTGCCAGCCAATATAAGCAGGCTCGGTTATCGGTATCAGCGCCACTAATGGCTACCTCAAGTGCGGATTCAGCCTCCGGATATTTATTCATTCGCATTAAAAGTTCTCCGGCCATGGCCAGTTTCTCACATTGACGGTTGTTGCGGGGATCTACCGGGAGTGGAGCCAGAACACTGATCGCCAGATTATACTTACCCATTTTGGTTAAACAACGGGATTTACCGCAAATGGCCTTGTGGTATTCCTTGCGATCCGCGGCACATTCTGTTAGCTGACTGTATTGTTTCAGAGCTTCAATATATTTTCCTGATTCTTCCAGCTTCACTGCTGTTGCTAAGGTAACAGGAGACATTTCAGGAGTGAATTTTATTGCCAGATCTTTTTCTTTTTCAGGCGTAGAATTGCAGCCGTATAAAAAAAACATTACAGAACAAACCGCTACTAGAAATTGACTCGTTCTCATTTTTCCTCCTCGTCCGGTTCTTCCGGTTTCATTGCTTTTGCGCCGCTTTTTTGCTGGTCCATAATTTCCTTGACCTTTTTGTCGGCTTCTTTTTTATACTCAGTCTCGTTGTATTTATAAATAGCCTGTTCTACTTCCGGAGCCTTTGAGGTGTCAATTGACCAGACATCAAGATGTTGCAGCAGACGTTTATACCACGGGTCCGATGGATCGACATGACCCGGCTTGGCTACATCTTTTTCGTAATTAACGCCCAGTGCGGGGATATCTCCCCGGGCCGACGGATGCTGGCTTATGCGTCGCATGAAAGACTTGGAGACAGATTCCGCTTCGCCTGGAGCCAGCAAGACATAGGGACGTATAACCACCAGGATTTCGCTGCGAATACGATTCTCTTCTTTACGGGTGAAAAGCATGTCGCCTAGAACTGGTATTTCACTTAACCATGGTGTTTTTTCTGTGGTTTTTTCCAGCTTTTCTTCAATCAATCCGCCGATGACGATAATATTGTTGTCTTTACCAACTACAGTGGTTGTCAGGGATTGCATATCTATGTCCTGAGATTTAAAATATTGGTTTTCAGTATCGGAAGAGCTGGAACTGGAATCGGAATCAGAGTCCGAATCCGAGGTATTTCCGGCATAGGTGTTTTCGCGTTCATCGCCTAATACAGAATGTTCCTGCAGCACTCTAATGGTTACCGTCCTGTCTGCGTGAATTTTCGGAGTTATTACCATTGAAACTCCAATATCCCGCCGTGGAGCCTCGATATCCCAGCTGTAATTAGGGCTTTGGGAGCCATCGGAATTGGTGGTATAGGAAATCGTGGCCTCCGCCTTCTCCATAACTGTTATTTCGGACCCCACAAATATTTTAGATGCTTCGTTATCGGCAACCAGCAGGTTCGGCGTTGCCAGACGAGTGACCCTGCCTTCAGTCTGCAACATTTGAAGGCGAAGTCTGAAATTATCCGTTATCGCATTGAATATGGAAGCTGAAGTATCAATTCCGCTCCCCTGAGGAACCAAATAGGAGTTAGGAGATAAAATAGTTTGACCGCTAGTAGAGTTTGACGTAGACAGGCCATTTGATGAGCCGCCCGAGATGCTGCCGATATCAAACAGGAAATCAAGGCCTCTGGCATTTTCGTCGTCAAGTTCTACTTGCAGGACTTTAACTTCCAGCAGTACCTGTGGTGTGGGCTTGTCAAGTTTTGAAATAACATTCATTATCTGGGCTACCGCTTTGGGATCGCGGGAACGCAGCATCAGGGAATTAGACTGAGGCATGGCGGAGATGAAAACGGTTCCCGGTTCATCGGTCAGGTCAGAGAGGCGCATTCTCTCTTTTCCTGCAAGAATTTTCCCGATGGAACGGATTAGTTTTGAATTTCTAATTTGCTTGGACGCGCCTCCGGTTGCGGCATCAATTTTATCTTTTAGACGATCCAGGGTACTGCTATTGTCATCATCATCATCATCATCGTCATCATCGTCATCGTCACTGGATGAAGAAGATGATGACGATGTAGAGGAGGAGGAGCCTCCCATATCAAATGTACCTTGGTCGTTAATAAGCTCCATTCTGCTTAAAGCATCTGAAATTCTGTCTGAATCATCGCCTGAATCATCATCCGGTTCGGTCCAGATAACCCGGTCTATAAACAATTTCTGCAGCGCGTCTCCCACGTCTACCGCGGCAGGATAAAGAATAGTTACTACTTCAACACATTCGTCGTTGTACAGTTGTAGATTGTTTTTAAATTCATCCAGGGTCTGGATGAGGATAATTCCACTGTCCGGATCCTTCTTGTACCACATATCATAGGAACGACAGATGGAATTGAGGATGTCGAAACAACGTACATTGCTGACATAGATATCAACTTTAACGTCCGCTGCTTTTTTGCTGACAATTACAGGGATTCCTGCGGCGTTACTAAGCAGTCTGGCCAATTCTTTCATTGAAGCGTCATTGAGATTGAGACTTTTTATTAGAGGCCCGCGTCCGTCATCGGGTAGTCCTTTTGCCGTGACGGATAATCCTAATGAGCCTGCCATGATCAATGACAATATTATTCTGGGGAATTTCATAATTAGTTGTTTCCGATATTATAAATTTCTTTTTAGCTAGCGTACAATAATGACTTTGTCCGGACGCTGCTGCTGAATTATTTCAACTTCATTTTTACTGATGCTGACCACTTGAAGGTATACTTCAGCAATGCCTTTATTTTTGCCGTTGCCTTCATTCAGTCTTATAACGTCGTCTTTTTTGACATAAAATGTTTTATTAGAATTTCTCAATTCCAAGACAGCGACCGGTTCTTTGCCTGCCAACTCAAGAATTCCTTTAATCCTGATGTCGGTCAGGAGTCTTTGTCCTTTCAGGGGAACATAACCGCCAAGCTCTTCAGCTCCGTAATTAAACGGACTAGTGTCGTCTTCCGGTTTTCGAGGAACCGGATTGGGGGATGATTTTGACTTTTGAGCAACATGTAGTGCTGGAGTTTTTTCTTTGGTTTTTTCTGGTTTTGCCGGTGTTTTTTTAGGGGATGGGCTAGCCGTCGGCTGAGTGTCACTGGAAAGAACGATGACTTTTGGTTTGGGGGCGGTTGGAGGACGTGACGGTTTTTTCTTGTCGTTTTGGGATTTCCAGAATTTTGTTTTTTTCTCAACTTTTGTTATTTTTTTCTCAGTTTTTTTCCCGAATACACGATTCCACGTTTTTATGCACGATTTTCTGATACGGCCATTCATTGCGAGAAAGCCGATAATCAGGATACATCCCAGCAGAACCAGTAATTTTCGTTTGTTTGACATTATTATCCTCAAATTTAATTTGTTTTTATTATTATTTGCCGCCGGTTGACGCAGCCATAAGTCCCATAAAGAACGCTATATATACGAATCCAACAATTCCCCCGACAACTACAAATAGTGCCGGTTCAATCATTTTGGTTAATAGTGTTATCCGTTTTTTCAGGTCGGCTTCGCTAAATTCAGCTACCTTCATCAAGCCTTCGTCTATTTTACCGGTATTTTCTCCCACGGTTATCATGGCGTCGGCAAGGGGAATGAACTGGTTTATTTCGGATATCCTCAAACCGGTAGAGAGGGGATGTCCGCGACTGATCAGATCCTTGATACTACGTATTTCCCGCTGGTAAAACATGTTTGACAATGATTTTTCAGTAAATTCCAGTGCGGTTATTATATTGATGCCGCTATTAAGCAATACTCCCAAAGTACGGCACCATAGTGCATTGGCTGATGATCGGAAAGCTTTTCCGAGCAGCGGTAGATAAAGTGCGGATTGATCAACATATAATCCGGTACTGTCATTTTTTCTAAGCATGTATATTGTGATTGCCACCACAAGTGGGATCAAAGCAAGGTACATACCGTATTCCTGGAGAAAATGGGTTACATCAACCAGTGCCTGAGTAATTGAAGGTAATCGTGCGGAACGTTTGTCCAGAAATTTCATGATTTTGGGGATTACTTTGTACATCAAAAAAGTGACGATCCCGATTGTGACCAGGATAACTACTACCGGATACGCCAAAGCCTGAAGAACCTGTCCTTTTAGAGCCCTTCGGCGAGAAAGCAAATCCGCAGAATAAACACACATTTTATCGATATCCCCGTTGGCCTCTCCCGCGCTAATTAAACCGATGATGACTTGCCCCAGAAACGGCATTTCTGTGGCAAGTATTGCCGCCAGGTTCCCGCCGTCATGCAATTTATTGGCAACGCAAAAATATGCCCTGCCCAAAAAATACGGACTCTGAGCCGCTACGGTTTGTAGCGAATTTAGAATAGGAACTCCTCCATCGAGCATTGCCGCGAACTGCTGGAGGCTCTGTTCTACTTTGGTGCCGCCGGATAGCAGTCCGGCAAAACGTTTTTCCCAGTTCGGACGTTCTCGCAAATTAAAAAAAGGCGAGTCGGTAACCGATGCCCTGACTTCCTGCAGGTTCGTGATTGTTTCGCCGCGATGTTTCAGGATGGCTTCCGCTTCCTGTTTATCAGCCGCGGTCAAGACACCTTTCTGCCTGACGTTTTTATTTAATGCTGTATATTTAAAGACTGCCATGTGATAATATTAAATCCCGGTTTATATCAATGATGAAGTTGCTGCACGTACTTCCTCTATTGTTGTTTTTCCTTGTGTGATTTTTGCTGCCCCGTCGAATTTCAGGCTTGGTAACCCCCGTTTACTGAATGCATACTCTTCAAAATCGTGCTCATCTGCACCAGACATAATCATTCTTTTTATCTCGCGATCCACATGAATCATTTCATATAAGCCAAGACGACCGGAATAACCGGTGTCGCCGCAGAAGCTACAACCCGTTACTTCAGGGATTTTTAGACTTTCATCCTCTTGGTTCCATTTAAATTCCTCACATTCTTCCGGCGTTGGCCTGCGGTACTGCACACAGTGGCGGCACGGTGTTCTGACCAGTCGCTGAGCGATGGCCAGTCGCAATGTCGATGCCACTAGAAATGGTGCAATCCCCAGGTTAATCAGTCGGGTCAACACCCCGGAGGCACTGTTGGTATGCAGAGTCGACAGAACCAGGTGACCAGTAAGTGATGATTTGATCGCGATATCCCCCGTTTCGCCATCACGTATTTCCCCAATCATGATCACGTCCGGGTCATGACGCAGCACACTGCGAAGCGCTTTATTGAAAGTAACCCTGCCGCTGTCTGAATCGACTTTGATCTGGGTGACTCCGCTGACCGGTTTTTCCACTGGGTCTTCAATACTTACCAGATGTTTGCTGCCGTCACCGCGCATATGACGCAGAGCGGCATAGAGGGTTGTGGTCTTACCGCTTCCGGTTGGTCCGGACAGCAGGATGATGCCATTCGGGTCGGACAGAGATTGCAGCAGCATAGAGGTATGGACGTCATTCAGTCCCAGCGACTCAATACTTGCCAGAGCCTCCTCATCATCCTGGGTCAGTAGTCGCAATGTGATGTGTTCACCGTAGACTGTAGGAACAGTGGCTACACGCAAACTTACCTGATCGCCCATCAGTTCCATATTGATATTACCGTCCAGAGGAATTCGTTTTTCCGCGATATCCAAATCCGCGGCTATTTTAATTACCGAGGTTAGTTCGGTGATCATGTCGCGGCTCAATTCCATATCTCGGCGCATCTGGCCGTCAATACGCATTTTCACCAGACCACTGTTCTTGGTTGGGGAAATATGTATGTCGGATGCCCTTAGCTGTAAAGCACGATTAATAATACGATCAAGTAGCAAAGTAGCGTTTTCATTACCTGAGTGCAGGCTGTCGGGATAATAGCGTTTCAGCGCTTTGATCAGGAGTTCCGTGCTGTCAGCTTGTACCGCATCGATAGCCAACCCGGTAATATTTTCCAGTTGTTCTACTGCGTCAATTGCGTCATCTTCACCGGTACATGCCACTAGAAGCAAGTCATTATCCAGGGATAGCGGAAGAAGTTTCAGTCGTCTGGCAACCGCGGCAGGAACCAGGTCCAATACCTGCTGAGGAACGACTACTTTATTTATATCAATATTTTTCATGTCATTCTTTCTGCTTATTTTATCAGATATGGGATATGAACCTCAAATTCCATTTCAACGCCGTGTCGTGGCTGAAGTTTTTTGTTGTATATAACAGTTTCCGTAGTATTTATCGCTATATTGTTTGCAATGAATACATGACTTATTGAATTCATGGTGAGGAGAAATTTCTTAATATTCTTGAACTGACCGATTACTTTAAAATGATAACCTACGGTACTTAGACATGAAGGTACTTGGGGTCTCATATGGTAATCGATTTTTTTCTCAGTCTTTTTTCCTCTTTTTTTCTTTTTTTTAGAAGTTTTGACTGTAGCATTTGTGAGTTTTTCTTCGTTTAAAAGTTTTACATCACATTCATTCAATAACTGACGGAGGTCAATGATTACCTTCCCGCTTTCACTTACTTCCAGGGCAGTTTCACAGTCGAGGGCATTTTCATACAGTGTTTTTTCATCCTTCAACTTTCGGGACAGTTCTTTTTTCTGCCTTTGCATTTCCTGTATTTGCAGTGCCACACCGCTTCCAGCAATATCATCCAACTTCTTTTTTATAGCCTTGATCTCTTTGGCCATGGGTTTTGTTACATATTTTGAACCTGCGTAAATAATTACGAAGCTGATTCCGGCTCCGATCAGGATACGCATGATTAGGGAGGTGCGATTCCAGTAACGCAGAAAATCTTCGCGCCAGATTTTTAGTTGTTTATTCATATATATAAAATATCTCCGGGGGTTATCGGTGCTTGTCAGCTCCTTTGCTGATTCGACATTTAAATTCAAGCCGTCCATCCTCTTTATTGCTTAGTCCTTCCGAGAATAGAGCCTGGTTGTGTCTGCCTAATTGCTTTTCAAAATGTGATAAAAAGCCCGCCATATCCGGTTGCCAGTAAGTTTCTCCGGTTATGATAATTCCATTGGATTGCTGACAAATCGAGGTTATCTTTGTATACTTCAAACGATAACGGTGCAGCAGTTTTATAAAGTTGATAAAATCATTCGATACAGCATGGTTGGTTTTGAGCAGATTTGTCAGAACATGATAGTAGCTTATTTTATTTCTCAGATCGGCCAGCTGTTTTTCATTGGATTTTAGAGCGTCACTGAGATTTTTCTTATTCTTATAATTTTTACTGAGTCCGGAATCCGTTGCCTTCAACTGGGCATACTGAAAAATCATTACAGCTAAAGAGGCTCCGATCATGAAAAGACAAAGTTTTGTTCCAGTCTCACGTGGGTCTTTGACTTTCGGGGGAGGGGTCGCTGTTAGAAGCTGTTTTGCAGTGGCTTCTCCCGACAGGCCTGGCAATATTTCCCATAAATCTTTTGGCGCGAAAGCGTCAAGGGACTCCAATTCAATTAATTCTTCCAGACTTTTTAGGGTCGTTTCAGATAGGGTTTCAAGATACAAGCGCAACTTCTGTCCGGCGAGATTGCCTACACGTCGACTGATTTTCTGTTTCCATTGTTCTTCAGTCAGATTCTTCCCGGGAAGGCCGAATGGAATATTTCTAATGGAACAGGAGGTGCCCGACATTCCCGCGAGAAAACCGCAATTATTCAGAAGCAGAAGGATGTGGGAATTTTCTTTGGTCTGGTAGTACAAGTAATCAAGTAATAAAGCCTGCTGTAAACTCATTATGCCATGATTCTTTATTTTTGCTCTGCGACATTCTTTTTCAAGCTCTTTCAACTTCGTAACCGGAATTGCTGAACAGTAGCCGCCGCGATAAAGTCCCTTACTGCTGGTCATTACCACTGACGGACGAATACTGTCGGTGGCAGCTCCGCTCAGAGATGAAAGTTCATAGGCTAGAGCCTGCATCACTTCTTCCGGCTCTGCTTCTTCTGATAAATCCGGATGGATTTCATAAATATCCGCCGGCATTAGCCAGATTGTACTGCCAGCTTTGTTTTTACGGCCCCAGTCAAGAATTTCACGAATCGTACAATCCATTTCAAACTCATTATTAACCGCGCCTTTTTTGCCGCGAGCAATCTGTGCGTAGATCTTTCCCGACATTTCTACAATCGTCATGCAATTTTCTGACGATTTTTTCTTCTTCCAAAACATTTATTTTTTACTCTTCTTCTAATTCATTTACCAGATATAATGTTACGTGATTACTGCCTGGTTTTAGTGTTATATCAATTACGTCCGAGCAGAATTTGTTTACGTACACCGTGTCATCGGTGGAGTTTGTTGTTTCATAGTAGCTCCAGGCAAAAAGTTTCCTGTGACCAGGGACTAGATTAACAGGGTCATGTTCGTTCCCGTCAGCTGTTTTTACTTCTATTGTCCCGGATGAGGTAACAAGATTGAAAATATGATGAGAGCTGCTATTTTGATTGAGAGAGGTCATTAAGATATTGGTTTCCCCCTTTTCCACATATGGACTGAATAAAGCAACATTTACTGTTTTTATATGGTTTGGTTCTGGATAAATGCATTCCCATACGATTTCATTGTCTACTGTAAGTGATTTATAGGAGGTTAAGAAGGTCGGCTTAGCTGTTGCTAATCCGCTCTTTCCGGTTCCAGTAGTCGAGTCCGAAGGGATCGTTTTTACCTTGTAGAGAAATCCCCCTTCAACGATAGGGGCAGAACTGGTAGAATAGGATGTATCGGGAGTCCAGCCGGAATATCCAGATAAATCTTCTGTTCCACTGGCATTACGCATAATAGGAGTCGTTCCAGAGTCGTCTCTGACCATAACGTTGACGACAAGAGAAGGCGTTGTATAGTCCATTTGCAGTGATTGATTTTTCTCATGCCATTCCACGTCATCATCGTCATTATAGGTAGTGTTGCTGCCGTCACTTACGATATAGTTCATTATATCGCCAGTCTCAGTATCATCGGAAGATTCAGCAACTCTCCAATTATTATTCCATGCGTCTTTAAATGTTGTTGAGAGAACATTTATATATGGTCCGCGCCAGCCGCAGTAATAAGGGATATCAGTAAACTTATCTGGAAAACTTAAGTTTGAGTCTGTGGGAAAAGTTATGCAGTTTGAAAGTGAAAATTCAACATTTGTCCATTTTCCATTATTTTCTTCGTTTCCACTATAGTAGTTTTCGACTTCTTCTTTACTGAATAACTCAGTTAAAATTTTACCGTCGTCTACAGTGTTAATAACAATTGGCAATCTTCCCATATCTGATAAAAAACGGCTGATTCCATCCGGTTCTTTTGTGCCGCAGACTGCGTCGCGAATTGATTTCATTGTCTGGTAGTTGCTGTCGTATCGCTCATTCTCTGCCGATTCAACCAGTGAGCCCAAGACCACAGACGCGACAGCTGCCATGATCCCGAGAACGACCACAATCTCGATAAGGGTCATGCGTTTTTCAATTGTCGATTGTCTATGGTTGTTTTTCATGATTAAGTTATAAAGTTTTAAGTTTTAAATAACTGTCGCTTGCGGCACCTTCACTATTGCGGTAACTACTTCACTGCCGTATTCGGCTACTTCACTCCTAATACGTTGCCAGCGGCATCAGACGAATTACAATATCATCGCTCTGAGCTTCGATTTCCCCGGTATCGTCGTCAACATTACTTGCGCTGGTGTCCAGATCACAATCCGGGCCGGTGCAGATCAGCACCATTTTACGATATTTTTTCTGCCTCTCCGTATCTATTTCTGAACCGGTTATCTCCGGACACATTACCCGGTAGTAGCCGCCATACGGATCTTTAATAACCGGAATAGTTACAGTTCCACCCTCATCGTAAACCTGACCCACGTTGGTTGGAGATGTGGCAATGCTTTTTTCATCTTCTCTTCTGAGGTATGGCCCGCGCCGTCCCGTGCCGGTGGAGGAATCATATTCAGAATAAGTAACGGGAGCATCGTCAACACCTAATGGATGGGTTTCGTTGGTCAGAGGCCATAATCCGTAGCAGATAATGTCGTACATATCGTCGTTGCTGTTTTTCAATCTGGTGTCTTCCGCGAAGCGTCGGAATGATTCCTGTATTTCGCGCATTTCCGTAGCTGCCGCTTTGTCTTTCGCATGGTCGGCGGTATCACTGAAACCGGGCAACACCAGCGATACTAGGGCACCAAGAATTCCTATCACGATCAGTAATTCGATCAGTGAAAAATTCTGTTTTTTCATTATTTCCAGTTCCTTATTTATTATTCACCACGAAGATCACAAAGGACCACGAAGGTATGATAAGTTTTTAGTTTTTAGTTTAGTGTCTATATTTTACACTTCTATCACAAAAGTGTTTTTTAATTTTCCGGCGACGGCGAAACCTGGAGCTACCGTCCGAAGGACGGAAGCAGATGTAAAGCATCTCATAGGGTTAAGGGACTTGTCCCTTATTAATAACTGCTATTTGCGACATCTCTTTTTTACTACTTTGCCGCTGCCTCATTTTCCATATTCTATAATTTAGTTTTCTTCTTCGTGTTTCTTCGTGATCTTCATGGTTAAAAATCTCCAAAATGCCTACCCCTGTAAACTACTGAAGAGCGACGGGAGAAATACTGCTTACAGTTCTCCCGCCGCCCAAGGCTGATCTATAAAATTACGGTATAATTTAAGTTATTCCGCTAATTTTTCTTTAGAAATCTGAACCTTTCAAGCTACCGCATTCCGGGCAAGCTGTACCGATCAGGCGGGCAGGAATGGGATCTCCATTGCTGTCAACTGAGTCATAAACTTTGAAGAGGCAAATGTAATAACGGAATTTGCCATCTTCAGGCCATGGGCATTTACCTTCGAGAGCAATGCTTACCGGAGATTCCTGTTTGACATTGCCATCAGAATCATAAGCTGTTTCCCAGTCAATAGTAGGAGCAGCGAACAACGGAACGATAACGCCTGCCGGATCCGAAGCCGTATCCAGGGGTTTGATGCTGCCGGCCGCAGCCCATTCTTCCAATCCTTTACCATTAATAGTAAATTCTTCACCATCATCGCTCCAAATTGCATAAGATCCATCGCCGAGCGTAATGTTAGTCGCGGCAGCAGCGGTGGTATCAATAGTATTGACATATACTCCAGTAGCAACACTTGTATCGGCTGTACCTGTTCCATAGGCTAAACTGGTGATTCCCGCAGCCCTAAGCGAATTAGCTTCAGTTTCAGTTAGTGCAGCTGAGCCAGATGATGTAAAGTTATCTGCAGTTGCATCAACCAAAGCTGAATTACCATCAGAGTCCTGTACGGTCGTCGCTGCGTCGCTGGCATTCAAACCGGTGTGGAAGCCGTTAGGATACACGCCGTTGGCAGCTCTGAACATAGTTACATAACGCAGGGTTCCGGAGTTGTTATAATCGCAACCGGTGTCTTTAGCGTTGTCTTCAGCGTCTTGGAATTGCGGCAGAATCAGAGCAGTCAGCGCACCCATAATACCGATTACAATGAGAAGTTCTATCAGCGAGAAATTCTTTCTGAGAGTTTTTACTTTTTTAGTGAACATTTTTAATTTTTCCTGTTCTTTTTTATAGTTTTGGTTTTTTTGTTCATTTATTGTCATGTTCACCCACAGAACCATAATTCATAAATTTAAAATAAAATAGAGAAATTGTTTTTTGTTTCGGGTCCTCCCCGACAAGTCGTATCCGGATTTAACGTTCCTTTCACTCACCTCCTTGGATATAGACTTAATTTGTTATTGGTTTCTGAATCACTTTGAGCCGTCCCGGACCATCCCTTTCCCGGGGAAATCGACCACAAACCGATACTCTTTTCCACATCGCAGCAGAATTTCTTTCTGTCCGCGCTTGAGTATCCTTAGGTCGATTTCAAGCCCGCCGAATCCGTTATGCGAATAAAGTTCGTCAAACAGTTCCAGTATTTTGCTTTTTACCACTTTTACTGTTGTTGAACTTCCACATCCGCTACCACAGTTCGGACATAAATCGTCATTCCCTTTCATATAACCTTCCGGATTGATTTTGGATCAATCACGTATTTTATTGTTATTTGGAAAACTGCAATTAGGCATCCCTTATTGTTTTCTTTGCACATAAGTTAATTGGCAGTGAAAATATTTCAAGTAGGGTTTCCTAATTATGCTATTATTGCAAAGTTTTGCAATTTTCCAGGTAGGAATGGCGCTTGAATATATCAGGAGAAATGAAATTTTATGAGATAGAAATTTGTTGTGTAAGAACCTACCTGTAAAGGTAACAGGAATTACAAATACTACCATAAGGGGTCAAATACTAATAATAAATTTGATAGAAAATATAATTAAACCAGAAGATTTCTTTATTGGTCAAGGTTGAGAAATTTCTCCGTTTTTTGAATCCGTCCAATTATTGCTTTACGCGTTTTATTATCCGTTCGACGAATACCATTCACTTAAAGCTCAAATGCTATATTTTTACATGTAGACTTATCATTTTTCTGAAATCTACGATTCGTATTGCGGCAGCATTAGTAGCTTGCGCTGTCCCAGCGCAAAAAGCATGTATACCGCAAACGTATAAACACGTCTTTCCTTAATACTCAAACGGCTGAATTCATTTAGTCCAAGTTATTCGTGACTTTATCGGTTATCCTCAAATCCACATGATGTCAGCAAAACTGCTTATTGCGCTGAGGACAGCGCAAGCTACTCTGAAGATCCGCCGAACAAAAGTTATTTTCACTATTCAATGACTAAAAATTATTCAACAATATTAGCATGACCAATTTCTTAAGTGAACAGCATTAGTCCGTACGACGGACTGCGTTGTTACCGCTTTAACTCTGGTCGCCATGGCTCCTTACGGAAGCGGAAATTAGACAAATCGGGTGTAATACTCGCCCCTTGGGGCGTTTCCTGAAAAATAATATATTTGCTGAGTTTTTTTAGCGTTTTCAATACCTCGTATGCTTGCAACGAGGTAGTTTATTTACTTTTTAGGACAAGTGATTGTATTAATATGCTTGCTTAGACGGGAGCAAAATGTGTCGTCTACATGATGGAATAATTTCCTGGCAAGCAGTTTCGAATCATGGGATGAATAACTTAATACCTTCCGGGCAAAGTTTTCAATTACCTGTGTCCGCTCTTCACAGCCGAATACAATTGACATTGCTGCTGGTTGCAAGGTGATATATTTCCTTTTGCCGTAGTGAACCAGGTTTTTGCTTTCAAGTTTACGCATTGCCTCAATTACTGACGGCATGCTGACATTCAATGTTTTTGCAATCGCTATGATGTGAGCATGCCCATGACTCAAAGTTAGTTCGTGAACCGTTAATAGATAAATTTTCTGGGTTTTTGATAAAATTTCTGCCTTATTCTGTTCCATAATCTTTAACTATCTATCATACCTTTTAGAAGTTGAGTTTATTAATGATATCCTCAGCTGCTTTAATCAGAATTGACTTAGTCGGAGCAGTATTCAAGAGAGGATGAGTTGCCATCTGGAAAGAGATTAACTCATAAACTGTAACATGCTTTTGGATAGCCAGGGCAATAACGTTGATCATTTCCGCAGTGGACTTACCTCCGGTCAGCTCTCCGCCGATAATCTGTCCGTCTTCAGGCATTGCCAGCAGTTTTATTGAAACTTCAGAAGTGTCCGACAGCGTTCCGGGGTGACGGTCCACATCCTGGAAGAAACCTGTAACATAGTCGATACCCACTTTGTCGGCATCCTCTTTCATGACTCCCGCTGAGGCAAACACACGACCGTTTAACTCTGTCGCAAACACTGATAAAGTTCCCGGAAAATCCCGTTTGATTCTGATTTTATAGAGATTATGACCAAGCACCCGCGCTTCCGCGGCAGCGGTAGAGGCGAGCATTATGTTATTGCGTCGTCCGGTGATGAAACCCGTTGTCGCGGCACAATCGCCGCAGGCATAAATATCTTTGATATTTGTCCGAAGATAATTATCCACTTCAATATGACCGGAATCACTTAGCCGGATTCCTGCCTGTGATGCAAATTCGGTGTTGGGCTTGAATCCCATTGCCACAATAGTCAGGTCGGCATTGATTCTTTCGCCGTTATTCAGGATGATGCCTTTCGCGGTGTTACCGTCAACGATAATCTCTTTCACCTGTGACGAATGACGAAGTACTAGTTTGGGCAACTGAAGGGCCTGGTCGATTTTTTCGCCTAATTCCGGAGAAAAGGAACGATTGAGACAATGTCTGGCACGAAATACCAGGTGTATTTCCTTGTTCTTATTTTGAGCCAGCTGCTCTGCAATTTCCACGGCAGTAAAACCGGACCCTAAAACAATAATTTTCTTTGCTTCACTGCCAAGTTTTTTTATGTTTTCAATACAGGAAAAACTTTTGCCGACACAAATAATTCCGTTCTTCAAGTTATCAATATTTAAGAATTTCGGAGTGGTCGGGGATGATCCGGTTGCCAAAACCAGTTTGTCATAAGTAATTTGTTCGCCGGAGTCCAGCTCTACATATTTTGTTTCCGGATTGATCTGTTTTAAGGTTCCGAGAAAGAAATCTTTCCCCTGAGTGTTACATGCATTGCGTTTCATGGTATCCTGATCGACACGTTCCAATTTATGGAACACATATGGAATACCGCAGGGAACCAGTTGCTTTTCATTTTGCTGAATGATTGCGATGGATTTATCCGGGTACTGTTTTTTTGCAGTCATTGCAGTTACCGTTCCGGCAGGTCCACCGCCAACAACAAGAATATCAATTTTTTTCACAATATTTATCCCCTATATCTTCTAATATATTAATATTTTATGTTCGAATTATAAAAAAGTCCGCAGCGGCAACGATGTCTACCCCTAGTCATCTGTTGCCGCTACGTAATTGAGGAAAACTCAACAGTTTAGTTTGCGCTTTCTATTTTAGCCAGACGCTTTTCAATAGCGTCCAACCGATCAACTAGCGCTGTGGATGCCTGGTCCGGCTGTGCAGGTGCATCATACGCTACTCCGGGAGAAACAGCATTCCAGCCTCGTCTCATGCGAGTGCCCAGTCCTGTTCCAGTTCCGCGGTTCCAGCCGCGTCCAGCTCCACGGCCGAAGCCTCCAGTAAAACCTGCTCCACGATTAACAAATCCGGGAGCACTGAACCCAGCACAGTAACCTGCGCCACGACCCGTCATTTGTCCCATTCCAGCGGGACCTGTTCTATCACCTCTTGGCATAATATTACCTCCTAATGAGTTGAACCCATTGTAAAAGTCTTCACAAAAATTTTTGCGCTGAATTTTTTCAATTAGCTCAGTTGATTTGTTAATATTTATATTCACCGGTTAAAACGGTGATAACTTCCTCGTCTTCTTCCCTGACCTCTGCCGCCATTATGCCATCCGCGTCCCTGACCCATTCCGCAACCCGGCATGGCAAACGCAATCTGGTTGAGTTTGTCATCCAACCAGGCCTTGACAACATTTTCGAGTTCTCCCGAGATAAAAGCATGTACCGTAATATCGTATGCAACTGCCTGGTGCCTGAATGGATTTGAGATCGCTCCGCAAATTATCGTGGATATCCCGACTTCGGCCAAGGCTATTATTTTATCCATGGGATTGCTTTCCGGCAGTGATATGCTTTGCCTGGAAACCATATTTTTATTGTCATGCTCAATTATGGTTGCTTCTACCGCAACGTCAAAAACCGGAGCAATTCGACCATTCCATGTAATAAACGCCGTTTTCAAATCTTTATCCTTACTTTTTGAAATCTATAAAAGCAGGAGCTGTGCCATTTATCTTAACTTGTTTGGTAAGTCGTTAATGAACAGTGTGATAGGTGTTACGATTTGTTTGTGGTGTTTTAATGCATTGCAGAAATGCAATTGTTTTGCTTTGTGCAGAGGTGCGAATTTGCAATTACTATTTTTCGGGAGTTGATTTTTCTTTTTTCTTAAACTCAATATTGAGAGCTTTCATTTTGCGGAAAAGAGTAGAAGTATGAATCCCCAGGTCCCGTGCGGTGTTGACTCGGTTGTAACCGTTGTTTTTCAGGGCGTTGACAATCGTTTGTCTTTCTGCCAAATGCATTGCAGTTTCCATACTTGAATTTTCCGGTATTGAAAAAGAAGTAGATGTCATTCCAGACGGACACAGCTCTTCCGGTAAATGATATGGAGCTATGTGACCATCGGTGCAAAGTACAAATGCCCGTTCAATAACATTTTCGAGCTCTCTGACATTACCGGGCCAGGAGTAAGTCATCAACATAGATTGGGCTTCGGGCGAAATTCCCGCGATCTTTCGATTTTGAAGTTTATTAAAACGGTTGATGAAGTGTTCAGCCAGCAGAGGAATATCTTCTTTGCGCTCTGCTAGAGTTGGGACCTCGATGCGAACCACATTGATGCGGTAAAACAGGTCTTCGCGAAAATCGCCGCTTTTGACCATCGCTTTTAGGTTGCGGTTGGTTGCCGCAATGATTCGGGCATTGGTTTTTACGGACTTTGTACCGCCAAGCGGTTCATAGCAATGTTCCTGGATCACACGTAATAATCGAACCTGTAACGCAGGAGAAATCTCTCCGATTTCATCCAAAAAAAGTGTTCCATTTTGTGCCAGTGCGAATCGTCCCGGTTTATCCTTTACCGCACCCGTAAAAGCACCCTTTTTGTATCCAAATAGTTCCGATTCCAGCAAATTATCGGGTAATGCCCCGCAATTAACTGCTACAAATGAATGCTCAGAGCGTTCGCCCAAGCTATGAATGGCCCTGGCAAGTAATTCTTTACCGGTTCCGGTATCTCCCTGAATCAATACCGTACTTTGACTGGCTGAAACCGCATGAACCAGGTCAAAAACTTTACGCATATGCGGACTGTGGCTGATAAAATCGCCAATTTGAACCCGCCCTTCGAGTTTTTTTCTCAATTCTTCAACTTCACTGAGATCCCGGAAGGTTTCCGCTCCGCCAATAACCTTACCATTACGGTCTTTCAATACAGCGGTTGAAACACTGATCGGCCGCTGATTACCATTGGAATCAATAATATAGCAAAAACGGTTGATGACTGGTGTTTCCGTCGCCAGAGTCTGACGGAGGGCACAGGAAGTTTGACACATATCCGAACGGAAAATCTCAGCACACAAACGTCCAATTGCCTCACTTCGTGATATACCGAGAATTTCTTCCGCGGCACGATTGAACGATGTTACCCGCCAGTCCAGGTCGACTGTAAATACCCCATCAGATATACTCTCAAGAATCGACTCGAGAGGAACCGCAGCAAAGTTTCCGGGTATCATTTTATCTTTTGGCATAATTTCAGTCCATTCAAACTAGTCTGCTTAACTCAGCTTTTCTGCTCCGGAATAAACTTCCTGAGGAACTAATGCCGCAGCAGCATGACCGGGATGTCTATCCGGGTTAAAGCTTTTCATAAAATCAAAGATTTCTCCTTCTTTGTGATATTCGATGGTGCCTTTTATCTGATAGGCTTTGCGATCTTCGGTAATAAACAAAATTGAGCCTGTTGAACCGTTGAATATGTTATCCTGCGTTTTGCAGAAATAGTTATCGGCAATAACAATCTTATTATTATCAAACATGCCCACGCTTCCAACATAAATGCTGTTAGGAGTGCCATCCTTGCTAACGGTGGTAAAGATAGCAAATCCATTGCGTTTTTCCCAGGCCTGACATACTTCTTCGGATAATGACTTCATAAAAATTCCTTATTTTGGGATTATGATATTATATTCGTATCTGTAATAAATCGCAAATCAAAACCGCAGGTCGCGTTCGTTATTTTCTGTTCTGTCCAATTTCAATTTCAGGAGTTTCCATGAATTTAGCCGTGGCTTTTGCCATAAGCTTATTTTCCAGTAACAATTCAGCTTTCATGTGAAAAAGCGGACGTTTTGACGATTTTATTCCAGCCCGCAAAACCAATTCAGCCTTACAGGGAACCGGATGTCGATATCTTACTTTCAACTCTCCGGTTACCGCATTTATTCCCTGTCGAAACAGACAATTTGTCATAGCTGAATCCAACAGCGATGCGATGACCCCGCCATGCAGCACGCCGGAATACCCTTGCAGTACATGACGTCCTTTAAAAAGCGTACTTACATTGCCGTCTTCATCCGCAACAAACTTTAATTGCAGACTCCAGGGATTTTTGTTGCCGCATAACAGGCAATTGGGATGGGGATGATGCTTGGTATTATTAGTTGTCATTGTTCGCCGGCTGCCAGGTTTTCCGCGATAACCCAGTCTCCTACATTTTTTCTCAAATCTCTAGCAATAACAGGACATTTTACTTGAGTTAAAAAGAAAACCTCTCTATGACATCCGGAAAGAGATTCATAATTACCCTGTCCTTTCGCAATGACTAGATCTGCAGCATCAAAATCCTGAAGAAACTCTTCGGATACATGAGCCAACAACGTTCCTGGAGCATCCGAATTATTGCTTCTCAGGGTTGCAACCTTGTTTAAACCGGAATCAATTGCTTCCGGCATGGTTACGTCATTAATTGCCGGTTTTCCGCGAACGGCGTAAATAACATCTTTTCCTTTAAGCTGTTCTATTAGCAGTTTGTCAAATACAGATTCTCCGGCATTGTCACCAATTACCAGTATGTTTTGTGCCGTATCAACAGCTTTTTCAAGTCGATCCAATGCTGATTCATCAATGGGATAATGCAATGCGTTGTTCAGTTGGTCATTCAGCCTTTTCTCATCGAAGTCAAAAATCGCAAAGTCCAAGACATTACCTACAATGGCGAAGCGAACAGCTGTTCGAAAAGGCTTAGGAGAACTTTCAATAATACTCCGAATTCTTGCTTTATGCTGTAACACAGTATCCACGGCTTCTTTTTTCATTTGCAGATACGGATCTTTGCTACCACATTCTTCTCGAATAATACGATGAATATACATCGCCATTTCCGGTGGTGTCTGTTTTGTATTTAATTCAGCTATACAACGCAATACTTTTTGCAAGCTCGGCATAATTCCGGATTCGGGAATATTACAGAGACGCATGGCTTTCAGCGCCTGATTAATCAGGCATGGAATACAATCCGGGTAAGTCTCCATTTTTATTGCCAATGACCTTGCACATCAGCATTGTTTGCTGAAGTCAGTTTCCCGTCAACAAGCAATTTCAGCGCTTCTTTTACAGGCATTACATCTGTATTGTAAACTTTTATTCCAGCTTCGCTTAGTACATGGAATGCCTTTGGACCGCAATGTCCTGAAATGACTGCATCAACTCCTGTTTTTGCAATTGTCATAGCTGATTGAATTCCTGCTCCTTGAGGCGCACCTACTCCTTGAGCATTGTCAATAACTTGAAAACTATTATCATCGGTATCAACAATTAGAAAACGCGGAGCGCGTCCGAAGCGGCTATCCAGTGCATCGTCAAGAGTATTTCCATTTGTAGTTATAGCTACTTTCATATGATCTCCATTCCATTCATTCAGATGGTTTATTAATGTTGTAAAAATTTTGCAATTAGCTCAAACATAAAACATTATATAACAAGCACACTTTGTGCCATAAGGAAAGTAAATCATGTAACGTGTTTTTTATAAATCACTTATTGATTGTTTTTTATTGTCTTAAATTGCAATTTTGCAATTATTTTAATAAAAAAGATTGTAAATATGCAATTAATAAGTAAAACAAAATACGCTATGTAAATAACCATTGTTGAAAGAAAAAAACTTGAATAGATTGCTATAAGCAATATCTTAAAAGATTGTACAAGCAGTCCTGGAATTCGAAAATGAAGGACTGGAAAAGGTGCCATTCGGTACCGTTTTTTTTTGATTTTATTTTGGGCATGAATATGGCTATATTCGATATTTTTGAACTTAAAAAGTCAAAGTTATAACGATTTTGAGTCGAAGTGGGTTTAGCTCTGAATTCTCTCCTTTGGGACCATCTTTCCAGTTTTCTTCTTTTGAGTTTAAATCAGTCTATTGAATAGTATAATCATGGATAGACGTAAGTAAGTTAAAATATTATTTTATGACATATAAGGGATAGTGTTATCTGTATGTCTGAAGTCTTCTAAATCAATAAGATTTTTTCCGCGGAATATTTGAACCTTACTAGAGTTTACATGAAGTGTGTATTCCTGATTACTGGTTACCATTACACTGCCGTCTTCATCCATTATAATATCGGTAACGATATTTCCGAAGCGGAGATTTCTTATGCCGTTCATGAATCCTGAATTTGCAGGCTTCCATGTGACAATCTTATTTAATGCGTCAACTTGCCTGAATCCAAGGATATTCTCGATAAATAGCGAGATCGGTCCCAGGGCCGACCAGCCGCAGAAGTCCTCCCGGACACGTTCGCCATGATTTTCGGAAGGACATGCCGCTACCGGACTGTAACATTCCCAGATGGTTTGCGGTTTGTATTCCTGATAGGTCTTTAGCATGTGTGAAAGTAGTTTGGCGGCAGATTCATCAGCTGTACTGTATAATTCGTATTTCTCCAGTGCTTTAATTCCCATGTAAGCCATTGGAATCCATACAGCTCCCCGCCAGTAGTCACCGTTTTTAATTTCATCAAATTCCGGGTGGTTTCTGGCAACAGACACCCAAGGGACATCTCCACCAAGAAGATTCGGGTTCGTAAGATATTCTGCCAACCTTACAGCCTGTTCAGGAGAACACATCTCTGCCATCATAGGCCAGAAAGAGGCCGGTGTTACTACATTTGAAAGGCTTCCGTCATCCTTCAAGTCGTAGTAGATTCCGTCACTTTCAGACCAGTATTTGTCATTAACCAGTTTCTTAAGGTCATTATATTTTTCCATCCACAGCTCTGATAGTTCAGTTGCGCCGATGCGTTTGGCAAGACGTGAAATGTACAATGCGCTTAATCCCTGCTGTGCCACGGCATCAAACCAGCGCATTCCCGGTATTGTTCTTGGTGTGTTATCCATGCCGCTCTGGATATTACCCCACAGATATCCGTTGGCAACCTTTTTAAGCTCCGTTGGAACGCTGTTTCTTGCATTACCACCGCTAATTAACTGCCAGCCCTTACTGCAATTATCGAACCAGTCGAAATGCTTTTGTAAAAAGCGCTCTTCAAGCAGCAGCTTACTCACATGCTCCGTATCCCCGGTAAACATAAAATTATCGTATTCGCTCCAGGCAAACAGCGGAGGATTATCCGGATGTTGAATGTTCAAAGAGATTTTTTCTTTGGCTGAATTATCATGTAAAGTCAAGTAAAAATTCCTGAGACTTTCGACTCCCGGAAAAATGTCCGGAGAATACTTACAGAATAACGTCATGAAGCAAGTATCCCAAATCCAAATAGTATCGTCCCAGAGCCCTTCATCCATATATGGGCTCTGTGGAATGCCTTCCTGCACTTTTACATGTTTCCATGCCTGTTCCCAAGCCAGGTAATAGAGCTCAACCAGTGCTGGGTTATTATTGTATACCGGCTGTGGAATCTTATTTATATCGAGTTTATTTTTCATTGTTCTAAGTCTTTCTACTTCTTTTATTCAGGCTATAAACGAACCCATTGGGATTGTAAAAGAGAATGGACATTATTCATGATAATCTGCAGTTAATCTGCAATTGTTACTGCAAAATCGTTAAATTCGACTTTCCCGGAAGAGCCGAAATTACCAGGCTCGATGCGAAGGAATGCAGCGTCTTTGGGAATCGAATAGGTACGGGAATATGTTTTCCACTTTTCCTGGGTTCCCGTGAAATGGTAATTATTCGGCCATGGTCCAACCGCTTTGTATTTAGAGTCGAGAAAGCGGCAGGAGATGCGCGCATTTTTCCAGTTCGCATTGCCCTGAACAACATTCGAATAACGAGTTTTGAACGAGAGACGAACAGCTTTCCAATGTGGCTTCACGGGAATATTGCGTTGAAGAGATCCGTTACCGTTAATGCTGATGCACAGTTTGCTGTCAACCCAGGAGGCTTTGACTCTTTCCTTCACCAATCCAGTCGCAGGGATTGCATCAATGTTGGGAGAAGCCAGAAGATTGGCTGGAGCATTTACCACGGCAAGATTGGATACGTGCAATATTCCGGCTGTTCCGAAATTTGCCGGTTCCACCAGCAATGCATGCGCACCCTTGGGGACCTGATAGATTCGAGTCATTTTTTTTGTAGATTTTCCGCTGACTTGATCGTTGGGTACCCAGAGAAGAACTTTACCATCGGATTTGATGAAGCGCGAGGATATCCGTCCATTTTGCCAATTAGCTTTTCCGGAAATGATACCTTCGGCTTTGAGTTCACCAGTCAGGATCAGGGTTTTGATTTTCGGGGTGATATTAATCTTGTATATGATACTGCGGCCGGCTGGCAGAGATAGATTTAACTTGTTATCGACAAGCTTGATGCTGCCGTTTTTCAGGTTGTGGTGGTCGCCGGGATAGCCATTTTTGTCGGAGTGAGTGAGCAGCAGATTATTTTGGGCAATGCCCGAACAACTTATGGCTAGAAAAAAAAACAATATGCTCCATTGTTTCATTAGGTTTACTCCTTTTTTCGTTTTATTCAAATAACGATTGATTATGTTTTAGGTCTTTGGGGGGATTCTGGATTTTATCTTTTTCTATATTGGCTTTACCAATGATAGTAACGGTAGGGGTCATCCTCCGCAATTGGTTCCTGAATATAATAACTATTTAGCCACAGACTGGCTCCGGCTTTCTCTTTAAAGCGCTGCAGCAGTTCCGAAGAACCTGACGCTCCGGCATTACGAAGGAGCTGCGACACCAGAAATACTCTTCGGCGAAAACTCGATCGGAGGCGGAATAACTTTTTGTAATCAAGAGCTTCGGGCATCACAGAACAGATAATGATTGTTCCTTTTCCATATGCAATTTTTTGTAACTGTTTTCCACGACTGTCGATTACTGTATAATTGAGTCTGCTTTGAAAATATGTATCCAGGTTTGAAATACCGGCAAACTCCTTTGAGGAAAGATCTACGGGAGTAGACACTGCATTTTTCTTTTCAGTCAAATCTTTCATGGTCGGGCACAACTGTTGCAGTGCTGAGACGCCAAGTCCAATACATATCAAAGTGTTGCCGGATTTGATCCAATTGTCAAGACTGGGATATTTATCCAGTCCCGGTCCCGCTACAATAACTTTTGATTTTCCTGAAGCATTCATGTCCGGCAGGTTTCTGCTTATATTTATATTCAGACTGGAGATAAACTTACTGAAACTTTCTCCAGAACATAAATAAAATGATTTATATTTATTCTCCGGCGAATTTGAAATATATTTCAAGATTCGGCGAGTTATAAGGTCAGCGGCAGGTGAAGTATCCGTTCTGGCAGTAACATCAAGCTGGCAGAAGATAATTTTCCCGGCACCCTCACGATATTCCAGCAGCGGAGAGTATTGCAGTGCAAAACCACCATCAAGCAGAGGAGTAAAATTGCCAACCGAAGGTTTTTCAATAAGAACACTGGCAATATTTCCCCGATTGGAACTGCGCCACACCCTGGTATTCTTAAATCCGCACCACTTCCACTCCGGCGCATAAAAATCCTGATAATCAATATACTTCGGTAATAATGTGGAAGCTCCGGACCAGTTCATGAATATATTGTTATTGAGGCCGTCTAGTATCGGGTGTTGTTTATTCCTGGCAAAAAGATTTCTTAAGCCATGTTCATTGGTTCGGAAACCAAGACGATTCAAAGCGGCATTGCTTTGTTCAAAGACTAATACCTTTAAACCGGATTTTACCGCGTTCAAGTTCGGCAGTGGGTCCGTTGCAGACAAGGCCTCACGTCCGATTATCAAAGTCTTGTATTTTTCAAGATTCTCATCTATCGAGACCTTGTGATATTTCACTCCCAGTTTCGTCAAATATTTTGCGGTTAATCCTTTCGGATCATACAGTGCAAAGTCATGATCCAATTTTTCTATAGAATTTTCATCTGCTATGACATGGATATCAAACTGATCCCAGCGCTTCGAGCCGTCAGAAAAAAGATATTTCGACTGAAGCTGGTATTTTCCAGAAGTCAGATTCTTTGGAAGCTTGAGCTTAACCGGAACCAATGCCCGACTTCCCGGCTGAATCTTAACATTGCCTTTTACTCCACGGGTCTGAACATTTTTTGCCCATATCTCGTATTTGCAGTTTACTGGAGTACGAGTATCATTCAGAATGACCAGCGTTTTCTTGACATTTGTCCCGGCGTGATAGATATGTTCTTTGGTGGTAAATACTTTTGCTCCACCGATGAAAGCGATCAGTGGACGGTTCCAGCGTCGGATTACTTGTCCAAGCTTACTTAGTTTGTATGAGTTTTCATAAGGTGTATATACATAACCATCGTGCCGAAAATAGTCGGGGACAACGCCAGGACGATTCAGGTTTTTAAAACGATCCTTATTCTCAACCGGCGGATATTTTCCATTCACATAAATATAGTTGGCATAATCATCCCATGGCAATAGCATGGAGATATTCCACGCACGCAAGCATCTTAAATTATCTTCATAAAAGTCTGCCTGGAGATTTATAACATCCTTTAGCCTTTTCAGACTTCCATACACCTTTCCCCATTTATATGGCTCGTTGCCAAGCTTAATAAGTTTATCCAATACCTTCGTGCGAGTACGAGTCCAAACAGTGGATGAATCACCTTTGCTTGCGGCAATGTATTCGGCATCCCATACTGTCTGACGTGCTGCAACATGCCAGATAAAACCGGGTCCGCGGAAGCTGGAAAATGAAGCGATGTGCGGCAGGCCCCACTCTACTACAGCCAGCGGATAGCGTCCTTTATGAAAATAATCTTCGAGCCAGTCACTGCGTTCCTGTTTGGGGGCCCAGTTCAGATACATATTCAAAGTGTAGTTACCGCAAAGGCTACCGGAGGCATGGGCATAAACCGGTCGTGACGGATCAATCTGGCTCACGCATTTCATTACGATCTGTGCGTTTTTGCGATTCGGTTCTTTAATCCTGCGTTCATTGGCGTTTGATGCCGGCTTGTAGTCCTGTCCTATTCTTAGTGGATTTTGATCGCCCCAGGCAGAAGTTGAATTGTGAGTGGAAGCGAACATGACAATTGATGGATGGTTCCAGTATTTTCGAATCAGATAAGTGGTAAGCTTCCTGTATTTTGCCAGAACAGCCGGATTATCAAGTTTCCAGTCAAAGTGGCGTGGATGCGGCAGGGAGAAGGACGACAGCGTACCGGATTTGTCCGCAGCTTCATATGTTCCTCTGATATATGCCGTTTTGCCTTCAGAAAAATTGTAGTTTGATGTGATGAAAAAATTGAATCCAAGTTTTTTTAGACGAGCAAAAGTTGTCATACAGCTTTTTTCGCTACTTTTATCACTGCCCCAGAAATTGGTATAGGTTCCGAGGTGATAAGCCATAAGGTGAATTGGACTGTTATTGAGCATATAATTCTGACCGTCGATCCAGAATTCCCGGAAACCGAACTTTTCTCCAATGGTTATGTCAAGGGTGGTATTTGATGATTTCAGACGAAGCACTGCTGTATATATATTCTGCGGGGTATGAGTATCCCATAATTCAGGATTTTCCCAGGACGCGGTAAAGAGATAACGTCCGTCTTTCAGATCAGAGCGTTTAAACTTCTTACTGCTGAATTTTTTTACTGTTTGTTCTGCTTTTTTTATTTCTGCTTCAATCTGGTAATTCTGCCTGGCGTCAAGTCCTTTCAGGACACAGTCAAAAGAGATGGACTTTTTTCTTACAGAAGTAATAAGATGGGTTGCCTCAATCCTTGTAGATGGAACTACCCGGAAGAAAACATCGCCTACAATTCCCTTGATTTTTATCTTTGCCGCAACCTTATATACGTTATGGGTATCCATGATAATGTAGTCGGATCCACTCGAAGGAATCGCCCTGACAAGAATGCTCAGGTTCTGTACTTTGCCGAATTCAATTAAACCGGTAATATCCAGTGATCCGCCGGGAAACTGGATTGTCCCAGCTTTTTTCCCATCAATAAAAATACTGGCGAAAGTCTGAACATGTTCAATATCCAATAGAACCTTGCTGCCCTTTCGTGACTGTGGTATCTTAAATGTTCTCTGGTACCAGGCACTGTGCCACTTTTTGGCGTCTTTTAACTGTGCCGCACTTAGATAAGCTGCAAAAGGGTTCTTGGTTGAGTAATGTCCCGGCCACACTCCCGGTACTTTGAACCATCCCCAACCTGGCATTTCTGGCTCAGGAATTGTTGCGATGTCCTCTTTGCCGGCAAAGGGAAAGAATTTCCAAAGTCCGTTGAGACAGATATCGCTACGTAAAGAGTTTTCTACAACACCGGGTTTATCCCAACTGAAAGATTTGGCTTCGTCCGGCAATTCCAGTGCAAAGAGATGCAACTGAAAAGACAAAAAGAGGGCCATACAGATATAGAAAAGTTTCATTTAAATTGTATCCTTGGGAGGTATTGTTCTTAGTAATATAATTTGGATCTTTTGTTTGGAACTGTTAACTGCCACCATCCGGGCATCGTATAAGAACCTTGGGCGACATGTCCGTCCAAATAAGAAATACTGTTCGACAGTCGTGAATGACGATAAGAAATACGCCTGATCTTACTTTCTCCATTTACAAAAAATTCGCCACTTGGAACTTCTGAAATATTATCATTGATATACCGATAGCATTGACTGTTGCCGTCAACCCAGATGATTTGTTTGGAAGGTATATATAACTTGCCTATTTTATAAGGAGCACTAGGCGTGGCATCGGTATAGGAGGACTTTACCATATGTCCATTGAGGACATAACTGAACTTCCAGGATTTCCAGTCCGAAGGAACTCCGGTCCAGTTTAAAGACCATGGGGCTTTATGTGAAGGACATAGCCATGCCCCTTGGCCGGAAACATATCCGTCATTTCTTAATCTGCCCTGTATAATAACCTGTGACTGGTCAGTGGTTCCGGCTTGATAAGTGATAAAATAATCATCGAAATCTCCGCTGTATAAAAGACAGCCGGTGATGATTTGTTTCTGGTTGGATTTACAATTGATCATACGTGCCTTTTCTCTTGCTTGTCCGAGAGCCGGAAGCAGCATGGAGGCCAGAATTGCAATTATCGCGATCACAACGAGAAGTTCGATGAGTGTGAAGATTTGTTTCTTCATTTCTTTTTCCTTTTCCAGTTTGTCGATTTTATATTCAAATAAACTATTGCTTATAGTCAATGTTTTTCTTCATATTGTGATATTGTAGGAATCGTTTTCTAAAATATCTAAACATTTCTAGAAATCGTTTCCTGAATTTATTATAGAACACATTATAACTAAAGTCAATAGTATCAAAGGAAATTTTTATAATGGACTGAAAATAGAGGGTAAGCAGTCTTTTTTACTGTTAACCTGAAGTTTATGAGATAAATGATTTATTGTTGTTTTCAAATAATAAAGTGAGACCGATAATGGCATTCGTCCAACCGGTGTAAATACTGCCGCAACCGCCTTCGAAACAGTCTCCTCCGCCCCAACATTGACTTTGTAAATCATACATTCCGCGCCAGCAGCCATTAAAACCGACAGAATTCGAGTTATCCTGAATAGACAAAAGCAGATTGAGAATAATATCTTTAAAGTGAATATGTTCAGGGTCTGATGTTAAATCGGCTAATGCCTGAAATGCCATTGCGGACCAGTTCAAAGTATAGATCGTATCTACCAGATGAGAACCATTGGGAGATTCATAGTGTTCCGCGGCGAGATTTCCAGAAGACAAGTTAACCTTGGAGCCGAGTAGGTTTCCCAGCCATTGTGAGAGTTCCAGATAAAATGGATCATTCAAAACTTTTGCACAATAGCAACATCCCAGCAGGGCATAGGCTTGTTCACTGGAGATGAGTTCTTCTGCCTTTCGGGCAACGTATTCATGGTAACGGCGAATTTCTTCTTTGTATCTTGAATCCGATTTTACTTCATCGGCTGCAGCCAGAGCCATGGCCGATAATGAGCCCCAGTGTGGGAGAGCATATGTTCCCCGCCATATTTCTTCGGGATCACGGCAAAGCGGGTCGTTCTCCAAAGTATCAAATGAACGATGTGATGCTGTATATAACTCTTCAGCCAGACATAGTGCCCATTTCGTACAGTCGTACTTCTTGTCCAATTCAGGGTATTTACGGGCAATTAACAGCTGAATAAAGACGCACCATGCATTATCATCAAAATATACAACAGGCTCCCATTTAATATGTGACCAGTTCCAGGAGCCAATTGGATTTCTCTTATCGTATCTGTTTAGCAGGCCACTACGACAATAAAGAAATTCCATAATATTTTCGCCAATTTGTCGGTATTCCGGGTTAAATCTGCCGGCTTCCAGAAATAACCAGGCTGCTTCAAAGCAGCAATCTGCACGCCGCTGCTCAATGAGATAGTAGTCATTGTATTGGCGGCAGGCGGGAAATTCCTGAAAAATACGTTCCAGTGCGCCGTTGTCACTGGTTGCAATACGTTCGGCAACTCCCCAGGAGCCGTCATCCGGAAGCATTACTCCCGAATTTTTAAACCATGTCAAGTTTTTTATGACTGCATTTTTTATACGTTTAGAATCCATATTTTTTTCCTGTTATTTGTGGTTATTCATTGATTTTTGTATATCCAAAATGAGAATAGTTTCAATAAGTTGAAGACAACGTCACAGATCATGTCCTGTTCTATTAACAATCTGGCGGCTGGAAGTCCCTTGTTATTCATCGTATTTATCAAAGGCTGAACATTGCCTTATTGCTCAATGCTGAAAACAATATGCCGTTGGAGTCGTTTTTTTTTTTTGATGCAATTACAATAAAAATCTCTATTGGTGTATTTGCCCTTTCATCTTTAATTTTCCTGTTTTGTAGCTTTGGTTTATTGTTTTAAGCCGTATCGCGTTTGATTAGTTTAGGCTTCAGCAACATGGAATTAACCTTTCGTCCATATATCAGGCTGATTAATGTTTTAACTGCGTTGACTCCTATGTTTTCAAAAGGCTGTTCAATCGTTGTCAGCTGCGGCTTTACTAGCTCAGATGCATAAATATTATCATAGCCAATAAGCAATACATCTTTGCCGGGGATAATATGGTTATTGATTAAACCGCAGCTTATTTCGATCGCTAGTTTATCTGTCGGAGCAAATATCCCAATTTTTTCATCGGATGCTTTTGTTGAGCATTTTCTGGTGACATATTTAACGATACGGTCAGCTGTATCAAAGTAATAATCAAAGATTTTCATTGAGATGCCGTGGTCTTTCATTGTTGAAATAAATGAATCTGTCCGTTCCTTAATAAAAGTATAGTTAACCGTTATGACAGAACTTATTCTCTGGTCAATCAGGGTTTGAGCAGCCAGGTTGCCCCCGTAAGTATTGTCAATGCTGATTGAAGTGTATTCTGGAAGTTTCCATTGGCTTCCAGCAGATTCAATCATTACAACTTTTCCTCCGCTGTTTCGGTAAGAAGATAGTATCTGTTTGAGCTCATTGTTATCATGTATGTCTTCATGGTGTTCGGGATGGGTTGTTCGACCAAGATAAGGATATGAGATAATTCCGCAATTTTTGGACTCTGATGATTTCTTTATAAAATCCAGATAGCTCCGGCGCTCAACATTAAAATAAAATGACAATGGGAAGTTTTGTTTTTCGGCTTCTTCGGCAATTCCTTTCATTAGATTGGCCCACAAGCTGTCTGACCTTGGGGAAGGAAGAAATACGCCGATTACCGGATTTCTGCCACGTTTCAGAAACTCAGCTGTACGGTTTGGGCGGTAATCGAGTCGATGAGCAACCTTTAATACCAGTTCTCGAGTTTTTGCCGCTACTCTTTTGTGTAGAGTTGGATTGTCGCTCAATACTCGTGATACCACCGTTACTGATACATTTGCTTCTTCCGCTATTTCATTTAATGTTGCCAATTGTATTATCTCCTTCGTTTCGCTGAAAACTTGCATGGCAAACGTTTTCCATGTTCTAATTATAATAGATTAAAAGAACAATGGCAAACGTTTTCCATGCAAAAATTTATTTTTTTATTATTTTGCGTCTTTGCAGCATATACATATATCAAGCTGGAAGGTTTGGAAGTATTTACATTATACAATAATTTCGGTTTATAGTGGAGAAGAGGCGGTTGTTTGTTCTATGAGATTGGCTCTTAATAGTAAATTGAAACTTCCGGAAATTTCTTGTTTTTTAATAGTCTGTATCTCGGGCACGTTTATTGCGAATTATTTTATTGCAGTATTTTAAGGAAAAGTTTTCCGGGTACTGAGAGAGAAATAAATGTGGAACAATGGTACTGATGAGAAATATTATAGTAAGAACAATGGCGCTGATTATTTCAGTAACAAGTTTACTGCTGCTGTCTGAAACAACATCTTCCGGTGAACCGGAAAAGAATACGACTATTAAGACGAGAAATAATCTTTTTACGCTCGAACCTCCTGGTGGAATGACCTTTGAAAGTCGGTGCGATGGCATTATGATCAGGAAGTTGAGTTACAACCAGGAGAATAATTATTTTTTGATCAATGGGCGTACGATATATAAGTTGCCTTTGGGGCCAATTGAAATGGCAGAGATTTTTCGCATGATTGATCAGGAGGATTACCTGAGTTATCCTTTACAGAAATCTCACCGGAGAAAATATGTACAGACTGACAAAACGGAAAAAATTGCCGGTGTCATGAAAATTTGTTACGATTATTTCAGTAATATTGTTTTCGGTAGACCGGATCACTTGCCTGTCGGTATGAAATTATTGCCGGAAAGCGTATTGAAAGTCAATGATGTTGAAAGTTCATCAAAAGTTTGTGTAAACATTAATTTTCGTTATTCTTTTATAGTAGACCGAAATAGCTTGCGTCGCCGTGCGTGTAATGTTGAAATCAATCTGCTGCCGCCTGATTCTCTCAGGAAAACAGATTCCCTGTGGGATAACATGGATATAAAGCTTACCGAAAAGTACAAAGAGCCCAAAGCTTATCAGGATAATGCAGTTCATTTGACCGGCAATATGAAATATTATCTGAAAAATAAGATTGTTGAGCGTGTTGTAAGCTATGGTGAAGCCGCGGCATTTGCTCGTACCTTGAAGCGTCAATATATTGATCTGACTAAAATAGCTGACCATTTAAGCGCTACTCAAGTTGCCAGATCTACTACCGATGCAGAAATTCGCAGATAAAAAATGACTTTTATCTCTATTTATAAGCACGAATCATATGTATATTTATAATAATTCAAAAAAAGTTATCAAGTGGATTTGAAAATAATTTATTATGCATTATACTCAATATCCTGATTTCGACAATGTGGTCAATCACATGGTTGCTTCACTTCGAAAGCGAGTTGATTAAACATCAGCTGAAATATTTTGGATTTTTTTGGAAATTCGATTTGCAAAATATTCAAAGTCAGTTATGTTAAATGGCTCATGCTTCTGAGGTGGGTTGATAGCTCAGTCGGTAGAGCATCGCCCTTTTAAGGCGGTGGTCCTGGGTTCGAGTCCCAGTCAACCCACCATTTTTTTTGCATAATTATGGTACATAACAGCCCGTTTGGATGATGTTGTAGACAATAAAGATTAAAGGGCTGATAAATATTGAAAAATTGGAGAATATAGAAATGAGCAATGTATGTGAAATATGCGGCAAAAGAAAAGTCGTTGGTGGCTCTATTGTTCGCAAAGGTTTGGCCAAAAAACAGGGTGGTATTGGTATGCACGTTGTAAAGAACAACAAACGTACTTTTCATCCTAACATTCAGAACGTACGTGTTAAAACTTCTGGTGGCGTAAAACGCATGAAAGTTTGCACAGCATGCCTCCGCAGTAATAAAGTTGAAAAGGCGTAAGCTTTACCATACGGGCGTATAGCTCAGTTGGTTAGAGCGCTACGTTGACATCGTAGAGGTCACAGATTCGAGTTCTGTTACGCCCACCATTTTATCTTACGAGATACCAAGGATTTACATCAAAAATGTAAATCCTTTTTTTATGCCAAAATCATTTTTGCTACAAGTTTTGCTACAAATTTACTTGATTTTAAGCCCCAAATATTGTAGAATTTTCACATAAGGTTCGAGTTTATTTCATGGGATTTTAATCATGGCGAAAAATTTTCCAAAACTAACTCCAAGAGGCAATAAAGGCTACTACTACTTCCGTACCTTTGAAAACGGTAAGGATAAGTGGATTAATACCCGCACCGATGATATTACAGAAGCCAGGGCGTACCGGAAGAAAATACTTGGGTCCAAAGAATCTATGCAGGCACTGAGCCTGATCGAAAAAGATTCAAGAAAACTATCCGACATGTATGTCAAAAGCATTACCGGTAAAGACGAGACCAGTATCCTGCTAGATGAAGCATTCTGCAAATGGACCAGTACCCAACCCAGATATAAACGCATATCAGAAGGAAGAAGAAATATCCATTCTTCCAGATTTGCGGCATTTGTTGATTGGTGTAAGAATAAAAATCTTGAATATGTTGAACAAGTAACCAATGAGGTTGCGCTTCAATATGCCTCATACCTTTCTACTGAGAATTACGCAGCCTCGACATATAATGAGATTATTGCCCACCTTTCTAATATTTTCGATACTCTCGATAAAGTATTCAGGACCTCAAATCGTAATCCTTTCGACAAACGAATTGTTCCTCGTATCAGTGCATCCGACAAAGAGGTTGCAGAACATAAAGCTTTGGAGCCGGAACAGCTACAAAATGTAATGAATAAAGCAGTTGAAGCTGGACAGGGAATATTGGACCTTTTCATTATTGGGTCTCAAACAGGAATGAGATTAAAAGACGCAGCTCTTTTGAAATGGAAATCCCTCGATAAATCATTTATTAATATCAAAGCCAGTAAAACCGGAGTAGACGCAAGACCTCCAATAACCAAACATCTAAAAGAAATGTTTGAGCGAAGGCAGGAGCTAAACCCTGATTCAATATATGTTCTGCCGGAAATTGCCGAAATCTATAACCGTGATTCTTCGACAGTGGCAAAGCTATGCAAAAAAGTATTTGAATCAGCTTTGGGTAAAGATATGACAATAATTGAAGCCGGAGAAGGCAGAAAGGTAAATACTGCGGTTTATAGTTTCCATTCATTCAGGAGTACGTTTATGTCTTTACTTGCCATGCGTGATGTTTCCATTCGAGACGCAATGCGCATTCTTGGCTGGAACACTCCGACTATGGTACAAAAATATGAAAGAATGCTTGAAGCTGCCCGTGGCGATTCAGATCGTAGAACATTTGAGCTTGTCAATGAAATTTCTCAGCTTAATTACGATATTCCAGATGCCCCCGTTCCATTCGAACCAACCCCGCAATCGCTATCCTTTCTTATGAGCAAATACAGCAACGTAGCGATAGGGAAAATATATGGTCTATCAGATGTCGCAATTGGACAAAGAATTAAAATATGGGGGCTGAAAAGGGCTAAAAAGGTATTCTCTCCAGACCTGTCAGATCAACAGCTTGAAACCATTCGCCTGGAATTAAAAAATAAGTTCCATTGATTTCTGACTATCCTGTAATTTCTCGATCAGCGATCTATGCAAATCCAGCAACACCATGTCTGATTTGAATTATTTTTGTGCTCAAAATAACTTTTTTTTATAAACCCGCATAAGATTTTTCCTCCTTTGTGCCATTAGAAGACAAAGCAATTCAACCAAGTCGTTGTTCTGCTTTATCCAAATGCTGAGCTCCGCAAATGGTAAATAGATTACTAAACATAATAAAGACTAAGGAGATGATAAATCATGAAAGATGCAAAAGATGCAGTTATCGCAAGAGTTATTGATCCGTCAACGCCACAGGAACATATAGAATATGCCTTGGCAATATTAACGGGTAAAAGAAAAATTGATCAGGAGCGTATAAGTGGATTTATATCGGATACAGAAGCCTGTAAATATGCCGGAGGGATTGCCCATTCAACCTTATGGCGCTGGAGACAGCAAGGTTTACAGTCTTATGAAGTAGGAGGGCGCAGATTATACCGTCCTTCGGATTTGGATAAGTATATTATTGGTGGATAAGTTCTGAAAGCCTCCGTTATCCATACGGGGGCTTTTCTCCCCAAATATCGTCTGAATGATTAATTGATTGATTGTCATTGACATACTTTCCAATACAAAATAGCTTCACTTTTGATTTTCGCTGAAAAGGCATTAGAGATTGATAATAAAAAAAGAAACAGGTGCGGTTCTATTACATATGTTGATTTGATGATATGTGATGGAATATTTAATCCCAGGGAGGTATGCAGAAATAGCATAATAAAATGGTAGCAATGGTTGGGAGCTTATTGTTCCTTTTCATTATTAACAAATTAAACAGAACAATAGAATGGATTAAATCCAATGAAAACTAAAAATAAAAAAATCTTTAAGTTGATTCTTAAGGAAATTCAATACCAGATGGAGCTGGACTCCAGCTGATATTCAGGCTTATAAGGAGAATATTATGAGCAAAGTAAGTGTTTTTAATGATATAATAAAAGTAAAAGGAAGCGAAAAATGTTTTGAAAATGATATTCTGTTCGATTCAAAAGTCGAAGCAATACAAAAGAAATGTATTCCTGAGAGAGTAGATCATCTGATAACCTATCTCCAGGAAAAACATCCAGATCAACATGAATTCATTACGGAATTAGTTGAATTTTCCACAAAGATGGCTGTCCAAAACAGTGAAACGACAGAAAAAGACAAAAAAACTGTGGTTGAACCGAAAGAAGCAGTTAAAACAGAATTTGATAGAAAATCTAAACACGAAATTATTTTCACGTTGCCTCGCAAATCAGAATTGGAAATTCATCCCAAGGCTGATCTTATGCCGATGCAAACTCCCGAGGAATTTCTTGCCCTCTGTGAAGATATCCAAAAAAATGGACTACAGGAGCCTATAATTCTTTGTAATGACAAAATCATTGACGGAAGAAATCGCTATCAGGCATGCATTAAACTGAACATCCCTATTACTGTAAAAAAGGTAAATCTGTCAAATGAATCTGATATTCAGAACTACGTTATATCTCAAAACATTTCCAGAAGGCATCTCAATTCTGGTCAAAGAGCAGTGATTGCCTTGAATGAATGGGATAAGGTTGAAGCTGAATCAATGGCAAGAAAGCGTGGAGAAGACCCTTCGGGAAAAAATTCCCTAAGGGGTAAGACTTCAGAAATTCTTGCAAAAAAATATGGCACAAACGCTAAATACGTTGAATGGGCAAAAGAGCTTCAAGCTAAGAAAACGAAATCGCTTGATGATGTTTTACAGGGTAGTAAAAAACTAAGCAATATATATACAGCATACAAATCGCAGACCAGAACAACGACCAGGGATATACCGTTAATAACTATTCCTGAATTTGTATTTTTGGCGCTCATACAAGGCGATAGTAAACCAGATGATTTACTCCAGCATATGTCAAAGAAAGTCCAGGATATAGCGCAGAAAGCGTTGAAAAAGGGGGTTTAATATGAATACGGCTACAAAACAGAAGGAACTTAGGGATTTTCAGTATTTTTATAGACTTGAGGATTCATTGCTTTTTGATAAACTATTAATTTCACACTATCCACACGAAAGGAAAGTGAGGGATGAACTATGGAAATCAATGGGTTCCAGCTTTAAAAAGAATAAGCAGGGCAAAAAAGAAATTCTGGGTATCATATTATGTAATCTGAAAGAGGGCTTGTTGAACCTTCAAACTGTTGCTGTGTCAAAAAATAAAAATGACTATTACAATGGAAGATATTGTAAACTCCATTTAAATTATTTTGACATGGTTGCGGTTCTGAATAAATTGAAACATACAGGCTGGATTCACATCGCAAAGGGATTCAATAGTCACGATAATTCATCAAAGAGCAGAATGACGAGAATCTGGGCTTCAAAGAAGCTTGCCACGATATTGCTTGCGGATTTGAGTGGAAAGACCAAGGTATCACATCGCAAACAGAAGGAAGAACTTATTGTTCTGAAAAACTGGAATAATAAAAAGCACCTGAGTTTTGAAGAAACGGATTTCACAATAACCTGTAGAAAAAATATTGAAGAATATCATGATTTTATGGCAAGCGTTAAAATTTTCAGTCATATTTCAATCACTCATCCTTCAATACTTAAAACTATCCACAGAGCTATCCCATTTCTACCAAGTCAATTCTCTGTAATACCACCAACAATAGACAAATATTCAGTCTATGTAAGAGAGTTGTCCAGATATCTAGGTAATATAACTCCCAAGATAGAGTCATTATCACTGTCTGGAATAACCACTCCAGTCAACGCTGTTATCTATGTAACATCCCACTTACTAAGACGGATAGACTTGGAAGAGCCCATTTCACCGAGAATAAAATTGGTATTTAACAAAAAAAGTTTTATGCGTGGTGGAAGATTATATTCAGGAAAAAATGGCTGGCAGAACCTAAGTCAAGCTGACCGTAAGAATATTACGTTCGATGGAAAAACTGCTGTTGAAGCTGATTTCAGCGGAATGCATATCAACATGCTTTATGCTATGGAAAAAAGTCCAGCACCCGAGAAACCTTACTCTATAATTGTGGAAGATGGTGGAGAGCCCATACAGAAAGGAGACCCCATGCGTGATATCGTCAAGCGTATGACTCTGATTTCTATCAATACAAAAAATGATGCTGAAACAGTGAGGGTGATGAAGGGCATGGAAGAAAATCTCATAGAGGAAAAGAAAAAGAAAGGCTGGCTTGAAAATAAAGATTTTCAAATGCTGAGCCTGTTAAACTCATATAATTCTTTCTGGGATGGAAACGACGAGTTTTGGTGGGACCTTCTGGCGAGGATAAAAACCGCCCATGCTCCAATACAGCAATATTTCTGTTCTGATGCAGGAGGAAAACTAATGAACAAGGATTCACAGATAATCATGGATGCTTGTTTAGCCTTGGTCAGACAAGGCATTCCGTGTCTTCCGGTCCATGACAGTATTATTGCTCCGGCAGAAAACCAATATGAGCTTTGCAAAGCCATGGATGATGCTTTCTATAAACATATGGAAGCACATTGTAGTATTGAAATAAAATAACAGGAGGGGGGGAGGTATTTTATGATTAGTATGAAAAAAACAGGTCATATTTTCATATTCCTTCCTCAATCATTCCTGTATTTTCTGATTTTCTAAGTTTTTAGAATTAAAAATGCTTCGGTGATTGCTTCGGTAAATCTTCGGAAATCCATCACCGAAAAATCACATATTTTCTACTAATTGCCAGAAGCCGATATATATAAGAGAATAGATTATAAGAATAGAATAACAGAGTTTTCGTCTGAAGTATGCCCAGAATAAACGGACCAAAATCAAGTAATATAATATACCTATGTATTCAGCCTTAATTGTCCCTGGCAAACATAGGCAGGGAGTGGTTGGTAAATACCCCAGAAAGAGCAGAACCATAAATATGATAAACATTTCTGGAGGTGCCTTAGGCGTTTTCCTTGATTTATTCTCGGAATTCTGTTCAGGCATTAAATCTGTATTTTCCACTGTGTTGCGTCTTCCCCGAAGAATCTTTAGCAAATTTGCAAAAGGGTATTATCTGTTGATGGAACGTTTAAAATTATGGGCTTTGATTGATGGATACTGGGATTCCTTTTCCATATCTCTTTTAAATTGTTCTTTTTTTATTTCCAGCCCATAGGCATCTTCATCTTCCAGCCTAGCGAAATAATGCGTGGAAATTTCATAAAGCTTTTCTTCTGGGAACAGATCAATAATTTCATCGGCAGATTTAAATCGGTCTGTCGGATTGACCGCACAGCATTTCTTTATGATTTCCAGTAAGTCTGAAATGGGTTTATCGCCAATACCTGGTTCCTTGTTATCGCTTTTCGTATATTCTTCAATATCGTGATCAAGTCTACTTAAAGAAACATCCTCCCCGTAGAGAATATTATAGATTGTTGCACCGGCAGCATAAAGGTCGTTGCTCACTGCTTGTTTTTGAAGAGTTTCTGCCAACATGAATTTCTGTGCTAAAAGTTCTGGGGGTAAATATCCTTCTGTTCCTGCCAGATTATCCAATTCGTCAATCTCAGCAACGAGACCCATATCAGAAAGAACAAGCTTGCCATTAATGAAAATAAGGTTATCTGGCTTAATATCACGATGGACCAGGTTGTGATCATGAAGATCTTTCAATCCCTTGATTATGCTCATAAAAAGCATCCATGGAGTATGAAATGTTTTTCTGAAGTCATCGTCATCAAGCACGGGATATTCTGTATTTTTATACTTTACTGCCTCAAGAGATATTGGATGATACTTCTTATAATCGATATGGCATATTCGGAATAAATTATCAGCCAATTCCATAACATAGAAAAAGAAATATTCCTGCTGATTATCAATCATTTCAGAGCCGCAGCCAACATTAAATATCGGAATCAAAAATGGAGACTCAATATTCCTGTTTTTGTAAAGAAGAATACTGTTGACTTCCTGAATTGCATTGGGATTATTAAGATTGACACGCTTTAACGCATAGTAGTCTGTGGTTCCATTGGCATTTTCACGATAAACAATACTTACATCTCCCAATGCCCCTGAGCCCCGAAAATCTTTGCATACTGTATAATCACTCAATTTTACATCATCAAGAGAATCAATGATTTCTTTGCCAAGGCGATCTTCAAATATATTTATTGGTTCAGGAGGCTTCATTTCTGGAACAACTTTTATATCAGGAATAGTTTCTGACGGAAAGTCTTTTATTGTCTGGATAAACTCTTCTGCATCATGAAATCTTTGCTTGAGATCGGATGAACACGCTTTTAAAATTAAAGCATTTAGTTTCCTGCCTTCTTCCGATTTTAACAATGAAAACGGTGTTTCTGGAAACTTCGCAGGAGGAAGTCCGGTAAGCGCAGCATAAGCACAGATGCCCAAGGCATACAAATCATTCAGTTGAGAACAATCGTCATATTTTAGCTGATTTCCCAGATCATTTACTGTTATTGTTTTATTAATCTGTTCTTTTCCTTCGGGAAAAGAATTTATTTCACTTAGCTTGGGAATACCATCAATAAACAAAACATTCTCTGGACGAATATTACCATGAGACAATCCACTTTCATGAATAGCCTTAATTCCATTCAGCAGTTCTTTTAATAAATAGATTACTTGGAAAGAAGTAAGCTCCTCTCCAGCATCAAGTATTTGTTGAAGAGTTCGAGGACAATAATATACATCATTATGATAAAGGTTATCAGCAGCTTCTGTTGAATAGAAATAACTGTATTCATATCTGCCACTGGCAATCTTTCTGGTATCAAGCCCAACATCATAAACTTTAATAAGGTTCTTGTGTTCTGGAAATTTAACTTTTGCCGCAATAAACGATTTTAGCTTATCAATATCTGACCGATGCCAGATTCGGTTCGTTTTCAGAAGAACTTTCCTGGAATTTGATTCAGCTAACATGACTTTATCAGAAAAATCCACAGACAAATTATCAGATAATATTTTGTACTCTGATAGTATGATATGTTGAATCCCCGACAGAATTTCAGTACCGAAAAGATTACGAATTATTTCCTGTTTGATTGCTTCTTCCTGCCTAAGTCTTTCTTCCTGTAATTTTAATATATCGTTGAAGTCAGAGCTCAAACCGGATGGCTGATAATATTTGTCAAAAGCGTTTAGAGCTGCTTCGATTTCATCTGCAAAGAAGGTTAATCCAACTTCCATAAATCTAGTTAAGAAAGGATATTCAAATTTTACATTGTGTTCATCAAAACAATTATACCCTTCTTTCACAGACACATTTTCATAAAAGAAATGCCTTACGAGCTCCTTCCAGTTCTCACAATTTGGAGAATAGAACTCGTCTGAAAACATGGCAAAAAGAGTTATTTTATCCAGCCCCTGAAAATTATGGTTCTGCCAGAAAACATGTTTATCTAGATCGAACATTCTTCATCCATGAACTTCTTGGCATGTTCTTTTACCATTTTTCCGACACGGTTTTTTATTGCATAAATATTATTGGGGTTTGTTCCAAATGCCTCGGCAATCTCTTTAGGGGATACTTCTTCAACTACAAGGCTATAAAATATCTGAAAAGTTTGAGGTTCAATCATACCTTTTATTTCTTGAAGTGTCTGATTTGCAATATGCTTATTCCATTCTTCGTTCCAGATTTTATCCAGCATAGGATCATCATTATCAGCAAGGTCTTCAATACCGAAATCTTCGGATTCAATAGATACATGTTTCTCGGCTGCAGTGTTTCTTTTACTTTTGAATCTCAAGGCTTTAAAACGGAAAATCTGTTTGAGGTAGTTCCTTAATTTCCCTTTAGACTTATCATATTTAAAAGTTTTGCTTTCACCGAAAAAGGTCAGCATTGTCTCCTGGATGACTTCTTCGATTTCATGATCATTTAAAGAGTAAGATTCTCTGCCGACCTTAAATAACAATTTGCTGTAGGAATCATAAAATTCCCCCCATGACACCTCATCTCCTCGGCACACCCTGGAAAGAAGACTTAGTCTTGTTGTATAAGCCATAATGTCCTCCTGGTTAAGAATATAAAACTTTACAATGCTTGCTTTTATTTTTCAATTATATATTTTTATTAATATTAAATTTTCTAGTATCTGAAAAATAAATATTTGCATTTTTCATCGAATAGATTTATGATATGGTATGACTTTAAACCAATGAGGAAAAGTTATTAGGGAATAAACAAAAATTACAATTTTAAGATAAGTCATACGTGACTTTCGACAGAACGTTTCTCTTGAAAAACCGTCAATTTTTCTATGTAAGGAAGCTGAATGTTGAAGGTTGCGCTCGTTTATGGGGAGTATGTAAACGGGCGTATTTCTTCGTGCTATTTTGTGGCGCATTCTTTCATATCCTTACAGGGTTCTTGACGGTACCTTCAAGAGGTGTGATTGGATGCGCTCTTTTTATTTCCATCCAGTCCAAACTTTCTGCCTTTGTAAATATAAAAACAACAACAAAGGGGGAACTCTTATGAGTACCGGACAACAAAATTTCACTCTCATCGAACTCCTCGTGGTGATAGCGATCATCGCTATCCTGGCTGGAATGCTGCTGCCAGCATTATCCAGTGCGAGGGACAAGGCACATCAGATTTCATGTGTCAACAACCTCAAGCAAATCGGCAATGGATTTGTGCAGTACATCGACAGTTACAATGATTATTTTCCCGCAAAAAACTATGATGCGGAAGAACCAAGTAACTGGACATATAAAATAGAACTTTCCGGCGATGTGTTGTTATGCACTCCTGGGAAAAGATTTTGTCTGGATGCATTGGGCAAGGAATATATTGCGGTTGCGGACTCGACCAATGATGTACAGTCGGTTTACAATCTTAGTGATGCAGAAGCGGCGAAATATCGTACCACATATTCCATTAATTATTTCTTGGCTCAAACTGCTGGCGGGGCTGAAACATCCCTGGGAGCCAGACCGAAATTATCAGCGATCAAGAAAATTCATTCTGAGGTTGGAGTGCTTACAGACGGAGTATCGACCTGGATTGCTTCAGACGCAATTGGAGCCCCTATGAAAGACCGTATAGCTGCATGTCATCCCAACAAACGTTCCAATGTGCTGTATTTGGATTCCCATGTCGGGGACATTGACAAAACAAAAGAAGATCAACTTACCTGCTTTAACGACCCGTTTATAAAAGAATAACAAGGAGTTTAAACATGAAAAATATTTTATTAATTGCAATGATCGTCTTTTCCGTATTTTTCTATGGATGCGGAGCGAAATCACGGGCATCCAGCATTTTGGATGACTATCTGGAGTCCTGGCAATTTGGTTCCTACAGTTCGTTTTTCAAATACGGGGGGAATACATATTTTGTCTCAAATGAAAAAAGCATATTTGTTCTGGTTGGGTACAAAATAAATAAAGCCAGAGAACTACCGACAGGAGGTTATCTGTTCAAGGTCAACTATAGTTTTAAAACCGATGGTGGATATATCCGAGTTGTTCCTGGAGAAGCCATTGTTAACGAGAAGGACAAGACCATTAAAATTTATATTACCAGCGATTAATTGTCCATCCCCCACTCATGGCTCCGGTGTTGTACTGCCGGAGCCTCTTTAATATAGAAAATAATTAAGGAATCATTTTTATAATTACATTTAAAACATTACTTGCATTTGCATTTTGAAGACCCTTTTATTGCATGCCAGTGCCCTTTTATTGAGTATAATTTAACTTTATTTTTTAGACTACCTTTAATACAACACAAAGTACAATATCTTCTTGTTTGTTTCTTGTAAGTTTTTCCTGGTCGCTTTGAAGTTTTACAGTCGCTTCTAATCCAAAGAGGTGTTATTTCTTTTTCTTTCAGCCAATCATTGACTTTTCCATAAGCAAGATCATTCGACTCAGAACCATGATGAGGGCTCGTTACAATAATATCTTTTGAGGGCTTGTTTCCTGGTAAATCAAAGTCTAAATCAGAGTCTGCAGTAAACAGTACACTTGGGGCATTGTCCTTTTCTGGACTATAGAAAACAAGCGAATGTTTATTGGCAATTGTCAAAGCAAGATACATTAAAGCACCAATTTCTTTTGAATTAATAGTTGCAACTTCCGTTGAGTTTACTGGTATCAAAACATTAGGAATTCCTCCTTTGGGGGGACCAGAAAATTTTGTGTCAAAAAAGCGAATTTTACATCCTCTATGATATGCTAGCTGTGCTATTTGCTTTATTCTTTCTGCTGCTTCCAAAGCCTCCATTAAGAGGCTGGTATTCCGAGAAATTCTAGGATAAACGATTATTATATTACTGCTACGACCAATTATTATTTGATAAGGTGAAAGTTCCATAAGATTTATATTTGTGGAATTACTTTCTTCTATTATTTGAGATAATTCATAACTCTTTGTTTTGTCTGTATCATGTTCTTGATTGATACTATTTTCACTAAAATTTTTACTGATTTCTTCGAGAGACGTTGAAACTATATTATTCTCTCTTTTCCTCAAATCATAAATTCCTTGAACGATACTCTCATAGAATTCATATGGAGCAGAAAATATCTTTCGAAGTAGTGCAGTCCAATTACCAGGTAGCCAAACTTCTTCAATAGTACCTGACCAGTATTTTAATAATCCTAAAACGCCATTGGCATGATCTGCATCGTTATGAGTACAAACTAAAATATCAAGATAATCTGTTTTACATTTGTCATTCACAAATGGCGAAATAGCCGACTTACTGCGTCCTCCATCGACAAGGATTTTTTTCCCATTATCCAAATAGAAAGCGTCTCCCTGACTTACTGGCAATGCTATAAAAGTACTCATAACTCCCCCTGTTTACGTGAATAATCTATAATGATATTGTATCGTTTTTATTATTATTTCAAAATCTGTTTTTCTTGCCTAAAGCATTTTGTATTTCTTGAATCTTATCCATTTGCGACTTAAATCCTTTAATGTTAATATCCAAGTCCCAATTGGGTTTATTTGCAATAAATTCGTTCCAACGATCTAAATATGCATCCATTTCTGAAGTGCCGCTTCTCTGGTCAATCCAGTTCAATGCAGCCATAACCTCGCCTTGGTCAAACCATAAATTTTTCTGTTCCAGATAATAGTCCAGATATTTCTTTAAATACGATATTGCATTATCAGAACCAGAAGAAGCCATTGCAATGCTATATGCATAACCGGCATAGCAAACTTCGCTTTTTAGGAGATGAACTCCGATAATATCTTCAAATGTACAATTTTTCTGAATAGTTGCAAAAATAGTTCCGACTGTGCGAGAACGCCAGTTAAAATCGCCCAATAATAAAGAAATTATCTCATCATTTATTTCATCTTTCACAATTACATATTGCTTAAGGAACTCCTCGCTTGATAGAGAGTTAAAGATATAAAATGGTTTCGCCCATTTGAGTAAGAACTCTTGAGAAAGAGGTTCGTCATTCCTGAGTGATTGCTGCGAATCAAATGGACTCTTGTGTCTCACTGTCGCTCCAGCATAGTGCAATTCAATATCAGATAATTTTCTACTTTTACCTGTTATGTAATTTATGATTCTTTTAAACATGCTGTCCCCAGTTTTTTCTTTCTCCAATTACTGGACAAGTATATCAAAAATAAACCCAAAATCGTTGGAACAATCATTAAACAATGTCCGATGAGTTGCCATTCTGTATCAAAAAATTTAGGTCTGTCTTCTTTATAGTTAGAACCTTTGTTCCTGCCTGGCAATAATAGAATTCCAACATCTTCATTCCAGGGATATACCGAGTTCAATGCATGATATCGTTTTAGTCCTTCAATAAGTTGAGGTGAAGAAGATTTGTTTGCGTGATTAATTGTATAACTTATTACATCAAATCCTGAATCCCGCAACCATCTGAATGCATTGTATTTCATGTATTCTGGAGTATAGACTTTCTCTTTTTTTACAGGAGTTTCGTTATTGCCGAATAATGATTGCACATTAGAATTATCCGCATTCTCTGTTACTTCAGATTCTGTATTGTTCTGCCTTGGGTCTTTTTTTTCAGATTCTTTCTCACCTCCAAATAATGATAGACTATTGCCTTGAATATAATCTTTTTTTACATCCCCAAGTATCATCAGCAATGCCGTTGTTTCTTCTAATGTTGGAGATTCATTAACTTTTACTCCGTATTTCTCAAAACCCTGCTTAATCCACTCAACCTGGGATTTATCTTTATTCTGCTTCCACCATTCAATCCACTTTTTCACACCTATATCATGATGGTCTTTCGCAGGGTCTTGGTTTATAATGAATTCCATTGCCATTGCTCTATGCCCATATAATTCGCACCCATATATACGGTTTCCGGCGATAGCCCGTTTCATTATCCATTCTGCCCACTTTATGTTGCCATATCTGCCAACATAAAATGAATCTCCATGCTTCCAGCCATGCGAAATTATCCGGTGCTGCATATATTTCCAAAGACCTTTTTCTGAAAACCAGTAATACCAGTCAGAATCGGATCTTAGTGCTTCTGGACGGAGCCATATGTACCAATAATAAGTGGAGCATACTCCCAATAATATAAGAATAATACCAGTGACTCTTATTGCATATCTACACCGTTTTCTGGACATAATTTTGGAATGAATACGGTCAGGCAAATCTGGCGTTGAATCCGATTTTTTTCTGATTATACCATAAGCCATAAATGAAAAACACAGGTAAATCCATACAATCAGCCAAGATATATTATATATCCCACCGTTACTTTGCTTATAAAAGAACAAGCCAATAAGAAATGATAAGAATCCGAAAAGGAAAATATAAATCCTATGATATTTTCTCAGTACCCGCCAAAACCATAATAATGCGATTCCAACAATGATATATAAAATATATGAACATATGAATTCGTGAAGATGGCTATTTTCAACAAAAGCACAACATAATCTCATATCCCATATAAGATACAAGTAACAAATAACCAGAAGTCCAAAATTGAATATCACTAACCTGGGCAGAGATGTTTTTTTCATGAACTATCCTATTTATTTTGAATCCAATGAAATTTTTTGATCTGATTGAGAAATAATTATCTTTCTGCCATTGATTCCCATCATCAAATTTGCAGCTCGACATATGTATTTCAAAGCATCTTTAAATGATATATTAACAGGAGTCATATCTGGTACTGACTGTATTGGTTCGACATCTTCATTTCGTCTCTTAGGATATCGGGGAAAATCTTTGACAGGCAAATTCAATATAATTTCAATCCGCTTATCTTTGGGAAGATTCTTGTCTGCATAGTCCTGAAGATATCGGAATATTTCAACAACGTTAGTCGTTTCAAGGTTAAGAACAGGAATATTTGGGATACCAGAAAAGATATCGTGTTGAGCTCCAGATTTGAGTTGCTTTACCGTCTCATCAATAAGAGCCTCATAATTACCGTCATTCTCATATGTTGGTTGAAATTTTTCTTGAAGTTTTTTTAAGCTGGTTAAAACCTGTTCCTTACCTCCTAACTCAAGTTTTTCCACGATTGCATTGATTAATTTGTGGCTGGCACTTCCATATTTTGCATTATAGTTAAATTTTAATGCGATCTCCGAAAGAGTTTGAGTTGTTCTGAATACGGTCATAGGACCAATCATACAACACAATATTGCAAGACAAGCAAGGGTTGTCCTCGTTTTACGTTTGGCATTCACGAACTCCGAAACAATATATGCCACAGGCATTGTAATCCACAATATAATCACAATAATTACGACAGCAGATAAATGCATGAATCTCTCCCTCATTATTACTGATCTAAGATAATATAATATTTGTGCTATTCAATACTCACTGTTCAATTATTTTCAGACAAGCCCCCGATTTTTTTCAGACCACACCTTTTCTGCTATTGATTCTTTCCTATCATAATTGAACGCCCCGTTAAAAGCCAAATGGTATTTTTTGACCACCCTGGGGGCAGAGGGACTTGATTTGAGGCGGAATTTTTAGAAGGCGCCCCCCTTTAGAAGGTGACTATCCAGAAAAGAATGGATTGAAAAGCAGTGAAGAGCACTGCGAATAACAATCAATTCAAGGGTGGAACCATGAACGAGATTACAACCACAGACTTAAGCAAATTCGGGTATCGTGAACGGGCAATGGCAGAAGAACTGCTGCATGAATGGAACGAAGGCAATCTGCCGGAAGACTTCTATGACGATGAAGTACAGATCATGATGAACATTCTTACTGGATATGTTTTTCTTACTAATTCAGAGTATCAGGTGGCTATGATGAATGGCGACACGCTGGAATCGTTTTACTCCTGCCCTGAATGCGGTAATGAGGGCTTCTTGGAAGACTTTGAACCTTGCGACTGTGAGGGCTGCAATGAAATAGCAGCAAAGAAAGACGAGGATTAAGACCATGAACGCCACAACCAAAATCACAAAACACGATGGAGAATATCGGGTCCGGCTCTTCATTGATGGAGTCTATCAGACAGAAGCTGATTATTTCACAGACGACAAAGCAGATGCATGTGCTACTGCAGAAAAAATGAGAGCTAATGCTGTTCCCGAAGGAGCTGACCATGTTTAAAATTACAATAACCACACCGCAGAAAAAGACCTCTGAGACTATATTCGCTGATTACTGGCTTGCTTATCATTCCCTTCATTCCCTGTTTGGGTTGGAAGATTGTCAGATAGATGAAGCGTTTAAAATCTCCGAAAAGGAACCCTGTTTAATCAATGTTGAACGAAGGACCTTCCTTGTTGAACAAACGGAAATGTCTCCAGTGCAAATCCATAAGGAGATACACCTGAGCCAGTCGATACTTCACACCGTGATAGCTCAAGCAGAGGCTGAAGATAAAATCCTTGTCAATCTTACCCGTGACTTCCTGACCAGACTTTATAACGTGCTTTTCAAGATAAGCAAAAACATTTGAGGTGAACCATGAGAACGCTAGAACTGACTGTATATAATTTTGATGAACTGCCGGAAGAAATTCAGAACAAAGCAATGGCAGACCTGTCTGATATCAATGTGGACTGTGAATGGTACGATGGAGAATTCGATTACTGGCACGAAAAGCTCGAAGAGTTCGGCTTTATGGAACCGACAATCTATTTCAGCGGTTTTAATTCACAGGGTGACGGGGCTTGTTTCGACTGCAAGTCTATCAATCTGGAACATGCTTGGAAATTCTTCAAGCTGGATATGGAGAACCAACAGAGTTGGGTAAATCGCCGTTTACAGGCTCATGAGAACTGGATTTACGACTATCTGTTTAACTATGTGACCTTTGAAATACGTTGCGTCAACAGCCGTTACAGCCACGAGAATTCGCATGTAATCAGTTCGTATTCCTATAGTCCTACAGCCGGACTTCTGGATGAAATTCATGCTGAATTTGAGAACTGGCTGGAAAACTTTCGCCGTGGCTTGTGCATGGAAATATATCAGAACCTTTCGGATGAATACAATCACCTGATATCAGATGAAGCCATAATCGAAACCATCCGGCTCAATGACTATGAATTCTATGCGGATGGACAAATAGCGTAATACTGCAAGGACTTGCAGAAAAGTCCTGAGCACGACTTAAAACTACTCACTTCCACCCTCGGCAGCAGCCTCTTCGTGAGGCTCTGCCTCTTTGGAAGGATTTTTTTCCCATGGAGAATACAGGATGTATGAAATGATAATCCCAAAGACTAGATAGACGCAAGTTTGAATAGACAAGTAGATCAATGTTACATACCAGAATGGAGTATATATCCCGAGTGGTTTAAAAATATATTCTGTTACAGCAGTTGAGAAATAATAGATTATCGTTAGATAACTATATATGCTGTGCTGTAAATCTGATGAGTCTGCTCGAAAAAGGAAATAGGTTGCAGATATCAGTCCCCATGCAATACAAATTCCAATAATGATTAATCTTTTGTACTTTGTTTTCATCATTTCCTCCACATTGAAACAATACCGCAATCAACATAAACATTCAACCCAAAAAGGAACTCGCTTTTTTATTTATCCCGACCGTACACAAAATCGTCCGTTTCTCTTTATCGCAAAAACAGAAAAAATCCCTGCTCAAAATATCGACAAATGTCAGAACCCTTAAACTAAACGGTGGCAATGTGCCACTGCGAAATAAAATAAATGGAGCAAAACCATGAAATGTCTAATCTATTCCCGAGTATCGACTCAAGACCAGACCACGGAAAATCAACTGACTCAGTTAAAGGAATATGCCCTTAAGCAGGACTGGGAAATTGCCTATGTAAAAAAAGATATCTGTTCAGGGGGTAAGGCAGCCGAAGCCCGACAAGGACTCAATGAGGCTTTTACTCTGGCACATCAGAAAAAGTATGATGTACTGCTGTTCTGGAGCCTAGACCGCTTCTCCCGTGAAGGCAGCCGTAAAACATTGGAGTATCTGACAAAACTCGACAACTATGGAGTCAAATGGCATTCGTACACGGAACAATACATATCTTCACTGGGAATCTTTGCCGATGCGATCATATCGATTCTGAGCTGTCTGGCAAAACAGGAACGCATACGCATATCCGAACGAACCAGAGCCGGACTAGATCGGGTACGGTCCAAGGGGATTCGGTTGGGCAGACCTAAAACGCCGGAAGAAATAATCGCACGAGCAAAATCCCTGAGAGAAAAGGGGCTGTCATACTCCGAAATTGCCAAGGAAATGCAGATATCCAAAGCTAGGGCGTATCAGCTTTGCAAAGATTTGTAATTCTCAAAGGTTTCCAGGAATTCTATTATCTTTGGATGCTTAAGCTGTAAAAACGATATTGGTTCAAGAACTGCAAAATAAAGTTTTTTGTTATTATCACACAGAGTGACTTGTATGCGTTTAGTTCCCCACCAAACATATTTTAATTTCAAAACGTCAGAAAAAGGAATCTTTTGTTCTACATCATGGTTTTTGATATATAACGCTTTCTCATCATAATAAACTTCATCAAGCAATTTAAGGTACAAAAGACATTGTCCCAAAAAATCTACCAAAATAGAAACAAACACAGGTAATCCAATAATAGCAAGAAAGAATAGACCTGCAATTGCGTTTATATGGAAGACCCAGACGGTGAAAAGGCATATCACGGCTAATCCAACAAACAGCAGAATGGGAAAAATCCGTTTGTGCCAAATAGTGATGTTTGATGAAATCTTTATCATGTTTGCCTCCAAAACAAAACAATACAACAAATAATACCAACATTCAAATAAGGAACAGAACAATGTCTAATCTTGCATTCAAAATCGAACCGGACTTTACAGAAGAAGCATTGTCATTAGGTCGTGGGAACCTGCTGGAGTCAATCAAACAGGATTATACCACTCTGGGACTGATCGGGGAAGATCATAACAAACTCATGTGCTACCTGGCAGCCTTATCCCGTAAAATGGATACTCCTCTTAATATTCTGGTATTGAGTTCATCGGGAGCAGGGAAAAGCACCTTGCAGGATAAAACAATCAAACTGACTCCTCCAGAAGATGTAATCAGAACCTCATCAATTACCAGCAAAGCTCTGTTCTATATGGATTCGCTGAAAGGGAAATTACTGGCGCTGGAAGAAGCGGCTGGAATGACTGATACCTATGCCATCCGCACCTTGATTACAGAAGGTCATTTAACGCTTGAAAGCGTCTCTGGGGGGCGATTAAAGACAACCCGAATAGAAGGTGGATGCAGCGTGTTTCAGACTACCACGAACCCTCAAATTAATCCAGAAACCAAGTCCCGATTCTTTATCCTTGGAGTGGATGAATCCAGGGAACAAACCCGACAAATCCTGGCAGCACAACGAAAATCCCATACCTTAACCGGACTCAAGGAAAACACGGAAGTAACCACGATAATCAATAAACACCATACCTTCCAGAGAATGCTCAATCCCTATGCCGTGGTCAATCCTTATGCGGAATCGATATTTTATGAAGACGACCGTTTACAGGCAAGACGTGACCAGCCCAAATTTCTGAATCTGTGCAGTGTAATAGCTTTTACCCGACAACTCCAGAAACAAATCAAAAGCTACGGCAATCAGAAATATATCGAAGTGGATAAATACGATATCGATGTTGCGGTCGAACTGGCATCAGAGATTATAGGAACGTCTCTGGATGATCTGTCACTTCCAGCCAGGGATTTACTGGCTCAATTGGACGATTATCTTCCAAAAGGACGTGACCGCAGCAAATCAACTTTCACCAGAAGGGAAATCATGGACCACACCGGCTGGACCAAAACTCGACTCCATATCCATTTACAGGAACTCCTCGACTTGGAACTGGTAATCAAGGAATCCGGTACAAAGAACAGCCTCCAGCATTACAAGCTCCTGTACAACGGAGAAGGAAAAGACGGCAAAAAATTCTTGATCGGATTAGGACAAAACCAGCACTAAAACAAAATCATTTGCAAATTTGCAAAAGGTTTCACCTTGCGTTTACCCCGTGTTCAGCCTGCATTCACCCAAAATTCACACTCCAAAAAAGGAGACTCCCCATGAGCTTTATATTCCTACTCATCTGCATCATCTACGGACTAATCTTATTACTCCAAGACATCATCGACTTCTGATGTAATAAGTTAGGAATTCATTGTTGATAAAAATAATGATTTTTTGAAATGGAACCTTTTCATAATTTGATTGAAAATAGAAGCTCGCCAAGATGATTTGCTCTTCATCAACTTTATTCATTCATTGCTTTGTGGTCAGTCAACGCTTTATTAACAGCATCTTCAATGGCTTTACAAACAACATCTAAGTTTGTAGGATTTTTTTCTTCTTTCACTCCATTACTGTCAACTCGTGCCTTCCATTTATTATTCTTGAAGTACCCCTTTTTGACCTTATGTTCAGAAATAATATAACCTTCATCATCATAAAAAAAACGGTTGTCTAGTTTTGGTATTTCAAAATTAAAATTTTTTGCTTTCTTTACAATCTTCATCTCATTGTTGTTGAGAATAATTTCGATAGGATGAGAATCTTGATTAGGATTAATGATAGAAATGTTCATATACGTTCCTTTTTTATAAATATTTTTTATCGGTCTTACCTTGGACTTCTTTCATTTCTTGTAATATTTTTCTTCAACCCAAATTAATGTATATATAAAAAAGTTGGTTTTTTCAATACGTTATTTGCTAATAGTACATTATCTCTTTGAAAATATCTTCAGTCTGCATTGTTTTTTTCAGCTTATGATATAATGTCTCAATATCAATGCAAAGTAGAATTAAGTTTTTTTCTGAAGCTTGTTTTCCTATTTGAGAAACAAGACAAACATCTAATTTTTCTTTAGTTATAAAAAAAATAGTATTTGTGAGTATAGGATTGGAAATGGCTTTTATACTATCGTGAAAATCATCCAGTACATTTTTTAATGAAAATGAAAGTTTACATATTATTCGGCAGTGTATATTTTTGAAAATACCTTTGCCACTGTCGACTCTTAACCACCAATTTGTATTCTTTTCTTCAAATGAGACCCCATTTAGATTCTGCAATAAATCTCGAGCTATTCCGTTAAAAGCATTCTCGGCATTAACTGCTGAAATATCGATATCATTAAATTTCATTAATGGACTAATTATTTTTTTTACAATATCATACAAATCCTGTGATTTTTTAAAAGCTCTTGATATTTCTCCTTGGGGAGACCTGACTCCTAGAGATAAAGTTCCGATTAATGTCTGTGTCAATGAATGAAACCCAGGGAGAGAGATATCATGTTTTTTCAATTCACTAAGTATATTTTCTGCAACTTTTTTTTGAACTTCCAAGTCAAAGCTTTTCTGGGGAGAATGAAGCTTTTTTAATACTCTTTCCAAGGTATAGAGAGGTACTCGGTAGCCACATCCCATATATATACCAAAATAGGCAAGAAAAGCACTACTAGAATGATGTAATAATTCAGAAAAGTCTGAAAATGCGGTTTCTAACTCTCCTGAATTAAAATTGTTTTCTAATGCGCTGTAATGTTCATGCGCTTTTTTATAATCATATTGAACAGCCTCAATATTCTTATCCATTTTAACAAACCATGGATGTGGCGGTTGAAGAGCAATTTCTGAACAAATTGTTATAACTGTATCAAAGTGAATTCTATAGAGTTGTAACCTATTGATTTGACGAAGACATTCGTCGATAATTACATTTTTTTGTTCTCCATTAATTCCCATATTTACTATTGGCAATTGTTTTGCTGCAATTGATTGAAGTAAATCATCATATATCCTTTTTTTGAATAAACCTTTAGATAAAAAATCAGGTCCTGAAGAAAAAAGGACTTCGATTTGCCTTTCGGGGTCTCCATATACACGAATATATAAATCTCCCCATAAATCTTTACGTTTTTGGTCATTTATTGTTGCATCATACGAGTATAGAAGCTGGGAAACACAATAAGTAATGTCTCGTGTAGTCACATTACTAGCAACACTGGCTGATTTACTTAATGCTTTGTCTAGTTTTTCCAGAACAAAAAAAACTGCTTTTAGAGGTATCCCCAACTCATGGAGTGAGGTGAACAATCTTTCAGCCTTAAAGGTCTCAAAGTGGTTTTTCTTATGTACTTTACCACTAGGAATAACACTGTGTATCCTCTTGTCATAATGTTCAAATTTAGGAGATAGAACTACTTCATAGAAGTCATCAATATCATGAAAACTTTTCTCTAAATCACTATTACCATAATTATGAATAATTATATCGCCACCAGCGACATTTGAATTATTTCCTTTGTTTGTATTCATTCTTGTCCCCTGCCTTTCTGCAATAGATTGTATAATAGCTTATAAATCTTTAGTGTTTATAGAAATGTTACCACCAGCAACATTTGAATCCTTTCCATTGTTAACATTATTCTGGCTGGAGATTTTTATTTTTAAAGAAAAAAGATTCCAAGCAACAAATAGAGAAATAAAAAGAGAAACTATCGAACATATACTTCCAGCTTCATTTAAAGTCATATCCCCTCCTGCCTGTTGTGACTAAAAAATAAAATAAAGAATTTATAATAAATATTAAATAATAATAAGAAAAAATGCAAGAGATTAAAAAGGAAAAAGAATAAAATATTTGAAAAACAACCAAATTGTATTTTTTATAATAGCCATTAAGGACATTGCAATAATGTTCTAATCAACATTGACAATACAAAACTAGAATAACCTTATCCCTTGCCGACTTATTCATTCAAGATTTTATGTTTATTCTGGCTTGGAAAACTCTCAGTGCAGTAATATAATTAAATAAATAATTTGCATTCAGAATCCAAGCATAAGATGAAATTCACCTTTGGGGAAGAGGATGTGCCTAAGTTGGGCATTTATTGCAATCTATTAAGGGTTATGGGAATGGAACTGGGAAACAATTTACTTGTATGGACAAAATATGTACCTTCTTCAGAGGGGCAAGACCCTTTAGGTCTTAACCTTAGAGTATCACAGCGCTTAGGGGCAGAGCTGTTCCACTGTATAACATCTGTTACTCCACGAGCACGTTATTTTTCTATTTTCCCATGGGCTGTCCGTATTGCCCAAACTCTTTGTCATGATAAACCCATACAAGATACAGTTGCCCATTTAGAAAAGCTTTATACTACAGGATGTGTGTTATCCCATTGTGGAAGTAGCTGTGCTGGTGGAGGTTTAGGGGGGTCAGATGGATTAATCCTTTGGTACAATGACGCTTATTTAAAATATCAGGAATGGCAAAAGTTACCATTCTTAAAAAATCCTCTTTGGGATATTTATAAAGGTTCGATTTTTAACATCGAATGCTTTGAACCATCAAGTTCCCTTGAGGGTACTACCCTAGAAAATGGGGATATAGACTTTTCGGAGTTGAAGCTGTCAGATATAGGAAATGTGATGGCTGATGCATATCAAGAGGTGGTTGACACTATAGATTTCAATGCGGTTTTCAAGGAACAAGATGATAGTTTTTTTGATGAACTGAAACACTGGGGAACTGTTGCAGGTCTATGTGAATTGAATGAAAGTGATGCTGACTTTGTAGCTTTAACAAAGTTGTTTTTTGCTGAATTTGAATCAAGGAACCAAGATGCCCAAGAAATGCGACGTAATTCTCTTTTGTTGCTAATCTTTATCTCTCAAATACTGGCAGACTCTGGATTAAAATTTGATACTGAAAATTTTGGGAATGCAGTTTATTTCAGGCAAGTAATTTCGCAAGAAGGGAATATTGCCAATATTCAACCTCCTGATTTGCTTGGTGACAATTTGAATTGCTGGAAATTATTTTATTCTCACTACTATCTTTCAGCATCCTTGGAAAATATGTTATGTAATTTGGTTGTTGAAGTAAACCGGCATGGCAATGACGGTCTGGATTGGCAAAGCTGGTTTTTATCAGGCAATACAATGGATATAACAAAGACTCTCTCTTCTGAGTTAGGAATTTGCCCCAATAAAAATATCCTTAATTATAATGCGGTCGAATTGCTTAAGGAATTTGGTATTAAAATTGATGGAATGAACAAACTTACAAGAGAAGCCATTGCCCCAATAGACGTATCCCATCCCCTATCAGAAAGAAACTTGCATCGATTTTTGAAGGACAAGAAATACTCATTTTCCCATGAAAACAATGCCATTGCTATTATTCTCATACTTGTTACTTCTTTAAGATTGCTAACCCAGAGAAATTCTCATTACTGGAATAAGCTTTCTAATGCTGTCAATAATGCCCCTTCTGAAAATATTACTGTTCCAGTTATAATTTCATCTTGGGAAAACAGGTATGGTGATTTTCTTTTAACCCCGTTCCATGAGTTAGGAAAAAATCTATTCAATTTGTTTGTAATTAGGTTGCACATAACACTTGGATATCAAAAGCAAGGAGCTTTTTTTTACGTTGACGAATCCCGTGTTTATAGTAAGGAAGTAAGGTATGAAAAACCGACCTATGGTAACCCTAGATTGAATAATGCTTTACAGATACTTCGTGATTTAAAATTACTTGAGGATGATGATAGAGGTTTGACCAATCCAACAGAAAGAGGAGTAGGGCTCCTTAATAAATATACAGGTACACAGAATGGCATCAATTGAGTTCACAAATATTTTTAGTGGTATCAAAGCAGAGATTGCCTTGTTTTCGACCTATGATTTCGACCCTTTATTTTTTGAACAAAGGATTCTAACAAGTAAAGCTTTATCCGAAGCTAAACGAATTGCTGTTTTCATGGACTGGTATTGCTACTGTAAGCTTGGAAGAAGTGAAAATTATGCACGCTACATAAATAGCCGTTATCTTGTTATCCCAGTCAAAACAAAGGCTGGCGTTTTTCACCCCAAACTTCACATATTAATCCAGAAAGATTGTGGTCGTATTATTTGTGGAAGTAATAATCTGACTCAATCTGGAAGTATCCATAATCTTGAGCTATTCAATTACGTTGATGTTGGAGGAGAGTTGCAGCCTGATAACAGGCTTGCACTTCAAACCCTTGAGTTTTTTAGAAATTCATCCAAGCAATCAGATACCAGGGAAGCAGCTTTGTCTTCCAAATGGTTGGATGATATTAATATTGATTACCCGTGGACAAATGATACTCATGAAAACAAAGAGCAAGAAATCCAACTCATTGATTCTTTTTCTTCATCTCCATTAAAGTGGCTTGAGAACAATATAAAAAATGAAAAAGTGGAAAAACTGGTTATTGTCTCTCCATTTTATGATTCTGACTTGAGGCTTTTTGAGCATATATATGCTTTTCTCCCAGAAGTTGATATTGAAATTTATGCCCAACAAAAATCGAGTTCCCTTCCTGCAAATGTTCTTCATGAGAAGTTTCCTTGCATTAAGTTATATGATGTGTCTTCGATTCCAAATAGAAGGCTACATGCAAAATTGGTATTGGTAAAGCTTGAAAATAGAACCTTATGTCTTTCAGGTAGTGCCAATTTTACAAATGCTGCTTTTAATGGTATTAATACAGAATGCTGCCTTGGGTTTGATGTTCAGGGGGAAATGGATATTTTTTCAGATGATATTTTTTCAGTATCTAAAATTGATGCTTGTGATTTCCAACCAGGTGATATTGAAGAGCCCAAAGCCCCAACAGAAGAAAATGGAGGATTAGTTATCAGTGGGGCAGCTATTCAAGACCAACAGCTAGTATTTGATTTTTATGTTCGGAATGAGCTCAAATTTGATGAACTTACTGTTTCCCTGAAAAAGGTTGGAGAGGAGCATCCTGTACTCTCACGGAAAATAGATGTTTCAAAAAGAAATTCTACATATAAATTCAAATGTGAAGAAGGACTATTGAAGGAGCTTAAAGGAACGGTTTCGTGTTATTTGCGTGGAAAGAGTGGAGGCGAGATATATCAAAGTCCTTCCTGTTGGCTTATACAAGAAGCAAATTTGACATATGTTCATTCAGGAGTATCCAGGCACAATGAAAGGGAAAAAATCATTCAAGAATCAGGGAATGGTCTTGTCGAATATCTTGATAGGCTGGGAGATAATGGCGGACAAGAGGCAATCATTGACTTTTTAAATCATCTAAAAATCAGGTTTTCAGATGAAAAAAATTTGATTGGTGCAACAAAAGGATTTCCTGTAAACATAAAAGACCCGACTATTTCAGGAGATATGCCTTCTTGGATGCATTCTTTGGCTGAAAATAGTGATTTTGAGAAGGTGGTCTATGATTTTGTGGATAGGCATCATAAAGAAAACCTTAACCATCATGCAATAAGAGGTAATCTTAATGGTCTAGAAAATTTTGTGGATGTCTTTCTCATAACCAATAAACTGTTGTATACTTATCAAACACGTGGTTTTTTGAAGAAATTTAAGACTATGTTGCGCTATCGAAAAAGCTTAGCGATACTGACACAAGGGGGAACTTTTGTGGAAAGTGAACAAACATATGATGGATTCCTATTAAAAATATTTGCTGCCCATTCAGGAGATATGGAAACGATAACCGACTTGTTAATCAAATACAGGCTTGTTGAACATGCTGCATTGGCTTTAATCATGGCTCAGTTAATAAACCAGTCCATAAGAAAACGCCCATTAGGAGATTGCCTTCCCCAAGATGCAGAGAACCTTCAATGGCTGTGCAAAGCTACAAATATAAATCCAAACAAAGAGCGATTTTGCGAAATCCTTCCATTGTATAATATTGATAATGAAAAACAATGGGAAAACTATTTTGAGGAACAGAAGTTCACTTAAAGTTATTATTTATAATAATGGAAATTATAGTGGAGAAATAACATAACCACAAAAATAAAGGAAAAGTTAAATGAACGAAGAAGATTTAGAAATGAAAAAAGAAGATTATGAATTTATCTTTGAAATTGTTGAGAATGCTGTAGGGGTGGAAGGGGTACCTAAATCTGTTATAATTGAAGCTGTTATCAATGAGTTTAGGGAACTCGAAAATGTTATGCAGATAGAGATTGACAACGCAAAAGAAAAGTACAAAGCTAATAGGGCTAATCTTTTTGAATATCTTAAAAATGGTCAATATATTGAAACAGAAAACACAACCATGCTTAAACACCTCCTCGGTAGGTAATCATTTTCACTTGAAGGACGGACTTTAAGTAATATTTTCATTAAGTTTTATAACAATCATTTTCAACTGTCGTATGAAAGCAAGGAGGCTAGATGTTACTTTATGACGGCAAATAAAAAACACCCATTCTTAAGATGTATAATTACTTAACCATAAAATAGAAGTGAATCCTGGTGTTTAGACTATTCACCCCAATACTACTCGACCTATTTTTTTCTGAGCGACAACTTTTTTTCTGTAAAATATATCAAATAAAAAACGTAATACACATCAGATATTTTATTCTTTTACCGTACATTAAAAGGTATAGTTAATTAAAAGAAGAATAAAATGACACAACCAGCAAGTGATATTAGTGTTGCAATCAAAGCTATTATTGGTTCCTTAGATAGAGATGGAAAATTATTAATTAATACCAATAGTAATTCGCACCATGGGAATGCTACTAGCCAATCGGGAATAGCATATGAAGAATTCATTAAGTTAGCATTCTGCAGTTTTTCAGATACTAAGAACGAGATATTAGAATGGCAGGGGTCTGCTAATCATTTCCCAGATATAATAATACGAAATGGGGATGCTATTGAAGTGAAAAAGGTTGAAGCATATAGCAAGGTACAATTAAACAGTATTCCTATTCATTCGAGTTTATTGAAAAATCAATGTATTAAAGCTGTGCAAAACAAATTGGTTGAATGGCAAAATAACGAGCCCAAAAATTTAGTGTATTGTTTTTTACTTTCTAAAGACAATAGAATACATAAGATGGCATTTATTCATGAAGTTTGTCTAGCTCACTTTGATACTGGTGACTTAAAGGACAGAATATCACAATCAATTAAAAATGAATTGGAAAAGGATAACTTATCCTTATGATGCTGAGTTTATAGAATCAAATGAGATGGCACGAATAAAAGTAGGTTCGGTGTATGAAATTAATACTATATTAAGATGTCGCCCGATGTGGACCATTACGAATCCATTTTCTATTGGAAGTTTATTTACAAAGAATACAAATGCTTTTGAAATATCCGCAGTCATTCCTATAAATAAGTTTGAAAATCTTATCGAAAAAGAGTATCTTGAAAGTGATTTGGATGTTGACAGGGATTTCTCTTTCTTAGGAGAAAAGGTTGTAAAAGTAAATTTCAAAAAGAGTTGATAAAAATAACATGGCATTAGTTTCTCTATTTTCGGGTTGTGGAGGGCTTGACAAAGGTTTCCAAAATGCAGGATTTTCTATCCCTTGGGCAAATGAATATGACAAAGAAATCTGGGAGACTTTTGAAAAAAACCATACAGAAACCCACTTAGACAGAAGAGATATAAGAAAAATTCCATCTTCTGATATTCCTGAATGTATCGGCGTAATTGGTGGTCCTCCATGCCAAAGCTGGAGTGAAGCAGGCGCTTTAAGGGGAATTGAAGACCCAAGGGGTCAATTGTTTTATGAGTTCATAAGAATACTTAAAGATAAGAAGCCCTTGTTTTTCCTTGCTGAAAATGTATCTGGCATGTTGTCCCAAAGGCATTCCCAGGCTGTAGAAAACATAAAGAATACTTTCATTGATGCAGGGTATGATTTATCCATGCAACTATTAAATGCTGCAGATTATGGTGTTCCACAAGACAGGAAAAGGGTTATTTATGTTGGCTTTAGGAAAGACCTTGGGAAAAAATTTAAATTTCCAAAGCCTTTTGAAAAAAATCTTACGCTGAAAGATGCTATTTGGGATATAAAAGACAAAGTTATCATCGCCAAAGAAAAGAACCATACAAATGGGGATAATTGTTCAGTCTTAAATCATGAATATCTCCATGGTAGTTTTTCAACTATTTTTATGTCGAGGAATAGAGTAAGAAGCTGGGATGAAGTTTCATTTACGATTCAAGCAGGCGGAAGGCATGCTCCCATACATCCCCAGGCTCCTAAAATGCTTAAAGTAGAAAAGAATAAACATGTTTTCCTTGAAGGGCATGAACAGCTTTATAGAAGAATGTCTGTAAGGGAATGTGCTAGAATCCAAACATTTCCCGATGATTTTGAATTTTATTACCAGTCATTGTTAGCTGGTTATAAAATGATAGGGAATGCTGTGCCTGTAAAATTTGCGGAGGTTCTGGCTCGAGAAATCAAAGAGCAATTATCTGATGCCATTGAAAAATAAAATGAGAATAGCTTCATTCTTTGCCGGATGTGGAGGCTTGGATAGAGGCTTTGAAGATGCTGGTTACGACATTGTATTCGCAAATGAATACGATAAGTCCATATGGGATACATATAGGCATAACCATCCTGATACACATTTAGATACCAGGTCAATTACCGAGATTAAGCCTGAAGATATTGGAGATAATATTGATGGAATGATTGGTGGTCCTCCATGCCAAAGTTGGAGCCTTGCAGGAGCGATGCGGGGAATTGAAGATGCTAGAGGTCAATTGTTCTATGACTATATTAGGTTAATCGAAGCAATACAACCTAAATTTTTTCTTGCAGAAAATGTTAAAGGGATAATCTCCCAAAAGCATATTAAATCCTTTGAAGGAATAAAAGGGAAATTCAGGGAAATAGGCTACAACGTATATGCCCAACTGCTTAACGCCGTAAATTATGAAGTTCCACAAGACCGTTTACGGGTTATCATTGTCGGAATTAACAATCAACACTTTAAAGGAGACTTCCATTTCCCAGATGTAATCAATGCCTTTGACGATGAGTGTGATGACTTCTTTTCTGATTGTTATAAATCTGTTTTAACGTTAAGGGATACGATTGGGGACCTACCAGAACCAAAGCCTGCATTAAAATCCAATCATGCAAACCGTGATTTGGAAATTCTAAACCATGAGTATATGACTGGCTCATTCTCTCCCCAGTACATGTCTCGTAACAGGCGTAGGGAATGGGATGACCCTTCCTTTACTATCCAGGCTGGAGGCAGGCATGCGCCTTTGCATCCAAGTAGTCCTCCGATGAAAAAAATCAGTGATGACCAATGGGAGTTTACTGCTCCATTTGAAGAATACCGAAGATTATCTGTAAGAGAATGTGCGAGGGTTCAAACATTTCCTGATGACTTTGAGTATATATACAAGAATGTTGCAGATGGATACAAGATGATAGGTAACGCAGTCCCTGTAAAATTAGCCTACCACCTTGCGACTTCTATTAAGGCATATTTTGGATAAAACCTTTACTCATAAACATATGACATGCTGGAAACATTACCTGGATTAATGTCATTAGTATTATTAATACCTAGCTGATTTAGACAGAATCTTAATTTTTCAGCTACTTCATTTCCCTTGGTTATTAAAGGTTCATCAAATTTTAATGTGGGGGATAACCTATTGTCGACAATACTCCAGTCAACATAAACTGCTAACGGTCTGTCTCCATCCCATTTGGGGGGAACTTGCAAGCTGCGATAATTTAAGGCTTTGCAGGCAAAATAAACATTAGGATTTTGAGCAATATAAGTGCTTATTGGAATAAGATTGTCAATAACTTCTTGAGTTGAAGCAAGACTATCCTTGATAAGGATATAATTTGCAACACCCGAGTTTTCAACTGTTTTGCCATTTACCAAAGCATTTTTTTTGTCATTGTTCAATTTATTCCCTGCGTAAATTTCGAGCAAATGCAGTCTGCCTACATTTAGAGGATTAGATAAGTTACCACTTTGTACATTCATAACCTCAAACTTCCAGCCAAGCGTAAATGCTCCTTTGGAAGTTTTCTTAAAAGAAGATTTGAATATCAAAGGACGGGAGTCAAATTTATTTCTAATAAGACTTATACGTTTGGAGGTTAAATAAGTCCAGTCGCTATCCCATATTTGCTGAGCTCTTATTGCTGTTATTTTATTTTCCAGAAAATCAGCATTTTCTTTTTTGTATGAAATTTTAAACTCTTCTCGATTCCCCTGTTGGTCATTCACTAAAACATATATATCTGTTTTGGGCTCTCCAGAGCTACATGTTGGTTTTCCTGAGCATTGAATTGTATATAAAGTTTCATTATATGTAAAAGTACTTCCCTGGGTTAATAATGAAGCAATCTGTCTTTCTGCATCTCCAAAGTGAGTCATAATCCTCTCCTGTATTTTAAATAGACGTTTAATTAAACATTTATTATAATCATAGCAGGAAAAAAATACAACTATCGCCTTAAATAGAGAACGATATCTGATTCCTTTTAAAAAGGTATCTCTTGTGGAGTCAATGTTTCAACAGGCTGAGAATCAAATTTTAAACTTGGTGTACTTCCTAGAGCTCCCATTCGTGAACTTGCAGTATGCAATCGCATTGATATACGCCAACCATTGTTAAAATCAAGATATATATAACTTCTTTTCTCGATATCATATTTTACCAAACAAGAGCTGGGAAGTTGATAGGCTGAAAAATCAGTTATTTCTAAAGATTCATCCATCCTTATCATTTTAATGTAATCAACCTTACCTATGAGAAATTGAAAATATGTCAAGCAAGTTTCTTGGTTGCATATGTACTTTTGTATATAGTTTGCAACAAGGCTACAAACTGGTGAATATAAGTTGTCCAATACAAAATCAGAATCAATGCTTGTTAAGTCTCGAAAATTGATTGCATTAGGATTTATACTAGTAGCATTTTGATAAAATGCTCTGTATATTTCATTAAGCTTTGCTCTGTATTCCCTGTCAATAGAATTTCCTTTAGGAATTCCAAGTTGCTGTATCAACGCTGAAGGTCTTTGATGTTTAACTGCATGGTGATTGTTTTTTAAAGATATATTAATTGTTTGCTGGCTATTAAAAGGCATAATTCTGATGTCTGTAACATCCCCTGCTTTTGCACATGAATCAGGCAACCTGTCAATTGTGCAAGGGAAGATGTCTGGATAAGTATCTGTCAACCATTTTGAAATTGCACGGCTTGCATTGGCAAATGTATTATATAAATATTCAGGCAAATCATTTATTCTGCCTAAGTCTCTTTCTTGGTCTTTTTGAGCTTCTGAGGTTAATTGATTCCTATCAGCCCCATTATAAATTGTTTTTACAACTATTGCTTCAAAGGCACGTCCATTCCTATCAGAAACATTTTCTTTAGCCATGATATCCCCATAGTCATCAGATAATAAACGTTTAATTAAACGTCTAGTATAACCATAAAAGATAACAATTACAATCAGCTTTTGTTTGGAAATTAGCAGAAAGGTATTATTGTTATTTAGGATAAATAATTAACCTGGACTAATGATGGAAATCGATTTTAAGAACATAATTAATTTTTTGCCATTTACCTTGGTCTATTTGGTTACAGATAACAAAATTCTATTGCTACGTCGCAATTCAACTCGAAAGATACAACCCAATAAGATAATGGTTCCTGGAGGCAAAATAGAACCTGGCGAATCTGTACAGGATTCGGCAAGAAGGGAATTTAAAGAAGAAACAGGGTTGGTACTGAAAGATATGTCGCTTTGGGGAACATTTTCTTGGATAGACAACAATAACAGTAACGGAATTTTCTATGTTTATAAGGCAACAAAATTTACCGGAAAACTGATAGAAGAGTCTAATGAAGGCTTTCTCTTTTGGCAAGAATGTAAAACGGTAATGGGTTTAGAAAATCTTGCTGTTCATCAGCAATATATTCTCCCGAAAATATTGAATAATCACTATATTAATACATTCAGTTCCTTTTGCTTTTACCAAGATGGGAAAATTGTCCATTATATAGATAGTGAAGGTTTTTATGACTTTAGAGCAAGCAATATCTAAAGATTATTTTTCTTTTATGTTTTTCAGTGTTTCTGATAAAGCCTTTAAATCTTGAGTTTCACATTCCCAAATCACAATAACAGTCCATCCCAATTCTTCAAGCTTTTGCTTGTTGATGCGGTCTCTTTCGACGTTTTTATTGAGCTTCGTATGCCAATAAGATTTATTACTATTGGGCATATGGGATACCTTACATCCTTCATGGCAATGCCAGAAACATCCTCTGACATCAATGATGGTTTTATATTTCGGAAGAACAATATCAGGTTTCCCAGGTAAATCTTTCCTATGTAGCCGAAACCTATATCCAAGACGATGCAACAATGAACGAACAACTTTTTCTGGAGTTGTGTCTTTTGACTTAATTTTGCTCATTAGTAAACTACGTTGTTTTTTAGATAAAGTATCTGCCATGGTTAAATCAAATTTCTTCTAAAGCAATTAATTGTCTGTATAAACTTTAAAATACCTCCTTTGAATATAAAATCTAGTTTTTCCTAGAAAATGATATAAGATAGAGATTATTGCATAATAAGGTCTGTATTTCTTAATTTTTTAATACGGCATGTTGTCAGGAACGGCAAACAAATAGCTTGCCTGCTTTTTGAAATCAATGCCTTCAGGGAATTTTGTATCCCTGAGCTTGGCATGTTCTTTTGTATAAAATGATTCCGAAAAAGAAGTCTTTTCATTGTATTCGGCTGTACTGAAGTCTGTTGCCATTGAGAAGGAACCCGTAAAGTTCGTATTTTGTATTTGGGCTTTGGTGAAATCCACATTGAGAAGGTTTGCCCCTCTAAAATCCGAATACCACAATGTGCTAAACGACAATTTTGCATATCTAAAGCTGGCAAAGGCATAAGAAGCGTCATTCATCTTGGCATACTCCAAATTGGCTCCATCAAACCTAGCACTGTTGAAATTTGAACCAGATATAGTAGCGCCCAGGAGGTTCGCTCTCGAAAAGTTAGCATTTGAGAAGCTGGTACAGTTTAGATTGGCTAGCATAAGCTTAAAGCCTTCAAAGCTAAGAAAATCAGCTCTTTGGTCATTGAAGATGTTATGATTTTCACTATCACACAACTTTTTATCATTGGCGATCATTTTGATGACTTCATAAATCGCCTTAACATATTCTGGAGGCTCCCCATACTCCGGTTTGCTCCAATATTCCGCTAATGCGTTTTTGAAAACGGCATGAACAATTCGGGGAAATCTGCTATTTTGTAATTTATAATATTCACCAAGAGCCAAAACCGCAGTTGTTTTTCTCATTACAGAGGTTGAATCATCCAGATCATTTTGGTGCCTTAGAAAATTATCCCAGAGATCTTGATTCTTGGAATATTCAAACCTGCTTTTTTCAAGCGCTAAGGACTCATATTTAAGGGAGTCTACATTGCCTTTTCTTATGTTAAGTCCAACGTCCGAAATATTGACGGGGCTTTTTAAAGGCTCTTTTTCGCCATTGAAGAATTTATCTTTCCATCGATAGAACTGTCGCCTTGATACATTAAATTTCTCACATGTTTTGCTGATATTACCTCCGAACATTCCAGCAAGAACAATTTCTAACTTCATTTTTGATGACAGTTTTTTAGTGGGCGATTCTTTCATTCAAGCTTATCCCTGTGCTTCTTCAAAAAATGTTTATCTGGAAGATAGTGATCGGGAAGAATGATTGTTTTCCCTTCATAAGCTTTAAAGTGATCCTTAAATGCCTGGTTTGAAGTATACTCCCGTAATGACTTGCCTAAAATTAAACGGTAATCATCATCCAAGGAAATTAAGTGCCGATCAAAGGCTGCATCATAAGTTGCAGAAAGACATAATCCATTTGCGGGATTAAGCCTATTGTCCTTATCTTCCGCCCAAGCAACGATGTGGCTTGCTCTTAGAACATCTGGAACATTTAATCCATTAATGCAACATTGCTGTTTGTAATTACATAGAATCATCTTTCTGAAAAAATATTGATTAACTCTAACACTTACTGTTTGAACTCTGCTCTTGCCTTCTTTTGGAGTGAGTATCATATCAAAATCATCAACGTTATCGATTTTTTCATTCTGAAGAAGTCTACTAATTATGTGAGGATCGTTATTTGCATTTTGAATGAGGATATTATTAAGTTTTTGTTCATGGTGGTAAATAATCAAAAACTGTTTATAACTATTAATTGCTGCAGAATAGAACTTATATTGCCAGTAACTTTTTTTAAAATCCTCTTTGAAAATCCCATCAGTTCCTAAGTTCTGTTGTTTAAGGATATAATTGTATAGTCTGATAACTTCTTCAACATCATTAATTTTATATATGTCCTTAAATTTATCAAAATAATCAACACCATCTAAAACATAATTCAGATATTCAAGAGCTTTGATATACGAAGAAGCTTTATTGCTGCCAGCACGGTTATTCATATAAATATAATTTATGAATTGCTGCTTCATTTAATATTGTCCCCTAGTTGTTTATTGAAAATAACTCCATGAAATAAAAATTCCAATTTTATTACAACATAATAGAAATTCTTTCACCATTTTTAGGGTGCTTTAAAGGATGAACACAATATGCTTTTGTAAATTTGCAAAAAATATTCCCCCTCAAAAATCAATATTTTTCAATATTTTTTCAGTTTTCGCATAAGAAGTTTTCTCCCTTTCGACATTAGAGGGCAGAAAGCAATTTCCACGAAGGAAATGCAAAAACAAAAAACCTTATAAAAGGAGAAAACAAAATGAGTAAAAAAGCAACAAAACAGGTCGCCAAAAAAGGAAACAAAAAATACTCTGCAGAGGATTATTGGGAATATGTGGAAAAGCATCCGTATATCCAGGAAGAAGCCACGGAATCCCTTTCCCCATTAGCGTGGGGAGCACAAATGCTGGAACTTGATTTTAAGTTTCAACTTTATGAAGTCGCCAGATATTGTGGCTCCAATCAAATCACGGAACGAGATATCGTTGAGTTTATCTTGAACAGTTATATTGATGAACTTGAAGTAATTGTCTCACGTCCATGGGATGACGATTATAGCGGGTATGATGATATCATTCAAGTAGGTGATGTTGTTGAGCTTCAGTCTGTGTAAATTCTTAACAACCAGAGGGTACTTCCGGTACCCTTTGGTGTTTTTGGCATAATAAGCTTGAATTTAGGAAATAAACCTCATATGCATTCAGCAGATTCCTTGGGCTGAAGGTACTATTTTTTTTCCAGATGACTCATTCTGTTTGATGATTGAAGCTTATACTGGAGACTTTGGTGAAATCGAAACGATAATGGCAACGGAAGAAGTCTTTTCTTTTGAATTTCCTGAAACCTTTTGGGATAGAGAAGAAAATCCTGGAGACTTAAAATTCAAAGATGTGGTTAATTATATTATGGAACAGAATCGAAACGGATAGCATACGCTATCTGATATTCATTTTATAGTTCATAAATTCATTATTAAGTTTTTCTATATTTGAGTTGTCCTTGGCTATGATATCCATTCCTCTATCATCATATGGATGGAAAGCAATCTGATTTTCAATATCAAAAAAATAAGCCTTTAGTTCAGAATTTGGGGAAATTGCTAAATCCCCTCCTAAAACATTCCATATAATAGTTTTAAATTCGACACTCCAAAGCTTTAATTCAAATAAGTACGTATATGTATAAGATTCATTATCATCACTATACGTTTCAATGCGTTCATATTTTTCTGGAAGATTAAATTCTTGCCTTTTCAGTCTCTTTAAATTCTCTGGTAAGTTTCTTTTGAGTTTGGAGCTTTCATAGAAACAGAGAGCCACAATAAAATTGACTGGTTCTTGATAGTTAAAGCTGAGAATTGCTTTGAAACGTTCATATGACTCTAAAAACATCTCAATATATGTTCCGCCATTATTTAATTCAAACCTTGTAGAAGGTGAATAATTGTAGGCAATGGCATGTTCTAAATACAAATCTCCAAATAAAGATTTAATTATATTTTTGTAACTCATTAATAATCCCTTGCCCTGCTTTTAGTAATTTATGCTTAATTATTTTAACCTGAAAATCACTATTTTTCCAACTTTTTTCAAAACTCGCATAAGAAGTTTTCTCCTTTTTGACATTAGAGGGCAGAAAGCAATTTCCACGAAGGAAATGCAAAAACAAAAAACCTTATAAAAGGAGAAACAAAAAATGAAAAAAGAAACAAAAAACACCGTAGTGAAAAAAGTAAACAAAATGGGAGAACAAGAAATGAGAGAATATCTAAAGAGTAAATCGCTCAAGACTCAGGACGGAGTGAGAATAGAATATGAATGGATAACTCCTGCAATGGTAAGAGAATTGTATCGAAAGGGATTTCTTTCTGAAAATACTGGAGGTCCTGATTGCCATGAAATAAGTGAAAGCGAAAAGATAATTACTATGGGATATGCGGTGGATGAAAATACCCCGTTTGTTATATCAAAATCTGCAAAGAATGCTAATTATTTGAAAGATGGTTTGAGCATTCTGGCTGCAATTAACAAGGGCAATATTCCTGCGGTAGTTGCCATTGCATATGACGTACCAGAGGATTGCACTGTTATTGTGGATGATCACAACAATAAAAGAATATATAGAGTAATTAATAATGAGGTGCGTAGAATTAGGAATGAAATGCAGAAAATATTGAGTGAGATATATGAAGATGAAATGTTAAATTCAAAAGATGGCAGCGAGGGGGAACTGGCAAGAATCTATTCCCACTTTAATGCGCCATGGAGATTCATTCTCCAAAGAGATTATGCAGAGAAGGTTTATCAACAGAAGGATAAAATAAACGAAAACACGTTTGGTGTTGAGATTGAATGGTTTGGAGTTTTCTGGATGTTATCAGAGCTCACTGGTATTGAGAGTTCATTCTTTAAAACCATTGCGTTGGATAGCGAGAGAATGAACGCTGAAGCCCAAAAATATATTGAATTATGTCGTCACCATGCACGAAATATTGATAATTTATCAAAAGACACAGAAGTGAATATAAGAGCAAAAAGGAAAATGCAGTTAAAGAAGGTCTTTCAAGACTCTTTTTGGGCGAAACATATGGATGACATAAGTGAGAGGAAGGCTAAAAAATAGCCTAGGCTCAACAAAGGGGGGCACTTCGGTGTCCTCTTTTTTTATCTTTTTGAGCTTGAGAACTCGAAGCAAAATACTTGAAAAATGCCATTTTTCTGCTATTTTATAAAAAAAGGTGATATTATGAAAAAATATTCGTGTTCAAAAAACAAAAAAATGAGGTTGATTTTTTGCTACAAGTTTTGCTACAAATGCATGCCGTTTTATGGGGTTTTACAGCATGCTGTTTAAGCTCAAATCGTTGATGAAAAACAGCCATTTTTTCGTTGACATCGTAGAGGTCACAGATTCGAGTTCTGTTACGCCCACCATTTTATTTCGATTTATCAAGCGATATTTGAACAAATTAGTTTAAATATCGCTTTTTTTTTTGATATACGCAAAGAAAGTTCCTTTGTATTACGTCATGCTATTATTATAGTTAAGGCAATGAGGGGGCTGTTCGATGAAAATAAATTTTATCATAATCTTATCTGTTTTTTTTAGTATTACGACTGTTGTCGTTGGCGGTGTTCCACACATCGGATTGTTTCCCCTTGACAGCGAAGCAGAGATTGTAGCGGATCTTATTTTGGGAATGTATGCGTCAAAACTGCCAGTCAAGTTTGTTGAACGCAGCCGGTTTCGGCTGATTGAGCGGGAACTCAGGAGAAATCGATCCGGACTGACTTCCGGTGAATGGATGCCGAACCCAAAAGAATTGCAGAACGCGGAGCTGTTTGCTATTATCCATGCCGAGCCGGATACTGGTCAGAAGCAACTGAGCCTGACTCTTTTTGATGGTCGTTTCGGTATTCGACTGATCGACAGCATTATTCCCGGTAAGAAGGCTGTCGAACAGGCTTCCGCCGTTGCGTCAATGATTAGAACGGCAGCGGAAAAGCGACAAAAACTTTATTCCAAAGGTATTTTAAAGCTTGCATTTATGCCTCTGGTTCCCATAAACTTGACACCGGAACAACTTGCCATCGCCAAACAGGCGGAAAGAATGATTACCCGTAATAGTATGTCACGCCCGGAAACTCTAGTTTTGGAGCGCCGTCATCTGCGTATGCTTCTGGACGAGCCTGGTTCCGTCGCCAACAAACTGACTCGTCAGCTTGCTGCCGGATCTTTGTTGGTACGGTTGACATGTTCTCCCGCCCCGGATAATAAAACGATCATTCTCAGTCTGAGTTTTGCCGTGCCGGGAAAAGCAGCCGCTCCTCCGATAAAGCTGACCATTGACCCGGCCAAAGAGCTTGCGCCGCAGTTGCAGAATGCGTTAAGTAAGCTGCCCGCTGCGGAAACCTCTGACAACCGTAAAGCCGAAGCGAAAGAACACTATCGGCAGGCATATTTTGCTTTGACCCATTGTCTGGATGCTGATGCCACGGCGATTGCTGCCGACAGCGCAGCTTTGAATCGTAAGCAGGAAATGGTTCTGGCTGACATCTGCATTCGAACGTCGGCACGAATGCTGGGGTCCTGGGGCTCAATCAAGAAGAAGAAAACCAATGATATTATTATTCGTAACCTTAAAATTGCCGCAAAAATCCTGAAGAAGAATGACTGTTTTTGCTTTTCAGCCATGCGACTTTGCGGGCAATGGGGCTATCTGAAACCACAAACCTTTGTTCGCCTTGCTCCGGAACAGCAACAGGATATGAGAGAAGTTATTTCTTCATTCCTGCATCAGCAATACAGGGAACTGGAGAAATGCAACGTTATTGACATGATGAATCGTAACAGAAAGACGATTTCAGGAAAATTTATCCGAATGGGGTATCTGGCAAAGTATCTGAACAGTATGGACTATGTGGCAAATCAGCAGTGGGACCTGTCATATTATCGTGACTACATCATTCCGCCTCTGAAAGAATTTATCGAACTAAGCAATACTCTGGTGCCCGAGATGGAAAAGTTTTACGATTTGACAGAAGTGGAAAGAAGAAATCAATATGGACGTACAAAACTTGAGTATTTGCAGAATTCGCACCTTGGACGTTTTTTCAATGCCGACCTGGCGGAACAAACGGAAGACAACAAGGCTGTTTTTCGCGATGTTTTTACTTTGCTTGCCCGGTCGAAGATTCTGGATGTCGCGTGGAGGGGGCACCTTGGATTTCTACGGCTAAAAGTAAAAGAACACAGAAGAAACGGAATAAAAAAGTGTCCTCAAGAAGCCGCGGAATTCAATGCCGCGCTTGTCCGTTGTTTTGAAACGTGCTCCTTTCCGGAAGGTTCGAACTCTCATCTGGAACTTAGTGGTCCTATAACTCAGGATACTCGCTGGCGGATTCAGGAGCTGGCAATGGAACGTTATGCTTTTTACAATCCGATGAACGGCAGTTTGCTCGACTTTCAATGGCGGAAAAATATTCCGCCCAAAGATGCTCCGGCTGTTCAGCAGCGTCTGTTTGAGTATTTAAAGAAATATCGCGATGATAAGCGGGTTGACGCTTCTGGTAAATATTATAGTTATAACGAAAGTCAACTAAAGGGGGCCCTTCTGACGATTGAGAATATGTACGATCTGCCTTCTCTGATTGACCATCGGAAGATTCCCAAAAGTCCGTATTCACGCATTATAAAACCTTTTGATAAACTTAATGGTCGCATTACACAGCCATGTTTTGACGGGCGTTATATTATTTTTGCTATTTTGGGTAATGACATGACCCAGTTAGTAAAACTGGATACTGAAAACAATTTTGCTCCATCGTATGGGACTAAACGCCAAAAGGTATATGGTTGGTGCGGAACTGCAATGAATGGCTGTCTGAACGACAAATATTACATTGCCCAGAACTATAAATATGTCTATCTTTATCCACTTGATGGCGGTCCGGTGCAAGAACTTGAATTCGGGGGATATTATGAGGGCCGGAATATCTGTATGACTTGTATTGGCGACCGCTTGTTTCTCTCATACGGTAAATGGGCGGGGAATCAGCGGCCCGGAACAGTTCTGGAATACAATATAGCTACAAAAAAAACTAAAGTTATTGTTTCAACTCTGGATAAATCGGTTAACTGGCCGTTGAGAAAACAGAACTGGCCCTATCATATTCATCAACTGGTCCCCGATCCCAAACACCGTCGCGTATTAATGCTGATTCACAGCGGATTTTTTCATTATGGATTTTCCGCTCCACCGATGAAACTTTATGCCTATTACTATGACAGCGGGAAATGGGAAGCGCTGTCGGGAGGCTTGCCGATTTTTACCGGGGATTCAGGAAAGATATTTCTTGATAATGATGATATTTATATTTTGGCTCGACGGAACGGATTCGGTAAAATTCGTTCTGATAAAATCTGGCAGCCGTTTATTATGAAAGAATATAGAGACCAGAAATTAACCCGTAAAATGCCATCAATGCCCAAAAAAGAGAGTATGGCTATTGATTATTCGCACCCGGTAGTAGTACCCGGCATTCGCTGGAATATTGATCATCCGTCATTTCTCACGTATTCCGACGGTATTCTTTATGGACGAAATGTACTGATAGACTTTACTAATAAATTTTACTTTCCGTTCCGTGAGTCATTTTATCCCCATGTTGTTTTCGGCCGAAAATATGCTTTGAATTGGACTTCGTATTCAACATGGAATAATGCCCTGACCATCGCGGTATTGAAAAGTCCGGAAGAGCTTCGGCATGAAGCTGTAAAATAAATTTTTTTAAATTGGTCCGGGAACCTGGGAGTCAGAAGACAACCGCAAATCATGGAATAAATTCACTTTGAGAGTTGTGGTTTCTGCCATTTTAGAAAATATTCAGCACCAATTTTAAACGTCTGTATAAAAAATACTGTTACCGCCTGCCAGTGTGAAACTTTCGCACAGATAAACACATATTGTTATCTCATTTGCGATAATTCCGCTCAAGAGATAATTAATTAGCTTTAAAAGCACTGAAATTAACTATATGAGTTTGTAAAATCTTTTTTTTGAGTTAAAATAACATTTCTTAAATGAATAATTTTTTTAATGTTGAAAATTTACTTTTAATCCGGCCAATGGCCAAAACATTTTTTGGGATAGAGAGTGTAACCCGGAGTAATAATGACTAAAATATTTTTGACCGGAATGACCGGTTTAGTAGGCAGTTCGTTTACAACCAGGATTTTATCCGATGAAGAAGATTACAGGATTGTGACGTTATGCCGACGTAATTCTGCAATGACTGCTCAGCAGAGAATAGAGGCGGTAATTAGAGAACAGTGTGCCTTCGATAATATTCCGGAAAAAGCCGATGAGATTTTAGCTTCAATTGATGTTATTGAAGGAGATATTCTCGACGGAAATATTGATGAAATGGCCTCCATGGATTGTACCAAAGATGTTGATATTATGTTCCATTGCGCCGCGGATGTAAATCTTGGAAAAGATCTTGAAAAAAAGACTTACAATATCAATTACCAGGGAACAAAAAACATGCTGGACCTGGCGAAAAAGCTTGACGTCAGAGAGTTCCATTATGTAAGTACCGCATATGTAGCAGGAAAAAAGATTGGTGTAGCCAAAGAAGACAGCCTGATCAATTCCGGTTTCAATAATAACTACGAAGAAAGCAAGTTTAACGCAGAAACGATGGTACGTAATTCCGGTTTTAAATTTACGATTTATCGTCCGGCAATTATCGTCGGCAGACTCTCTGATGGTCGTGTACGTCGTCCTCTGGCTTTTTACCGTGTTCTCGAATTCCTGGCAAAGATTAAAAAGCATCAGTGTTCAAAGCATAAGCTGAATCCGACAGATTGGATGGAAATGAACATACGTTTCCAGACATATCCTTCCGAGCGCATTTATTTTGTGCCGATCGACTATGTTCAGGATGCGATTTATAAGTTGTTCTTTAAGCCGGTATGCAACAAGACTTTCCATTTGACAGGAAATAGTCCGGTATCTGTTCATGATATTGCCAAAAATATCGGTAACACGCTGAAGATTCGTGGCATTAAAGTCGTAGAAAAAGTTGATGATCTTTCTGCCGATGAAAAACTTATTGGACGTATGATTGGTGACTTGCTGCCTTATTATTCTTCGCAGATTACTTTTGACCAGAGCAATGTTGTTGAAGAACTTGGCGAAGATTTCATAGCCTGGAAGTTTGATGACGAACATCTCGGTATTATTATGAAACAATTCTTGAAGTCATTCTTCCCGAATGTTGAATGGCTCCAGCAGCTTTAAATTCAGATTATTTCAGGTCAGTCTGTGATTATCGATTTTCATACGCACTGTTATCCTGATAGAATTGCGGCCAGGGCTATCGAAAATGTCGGTATCCTTGGCCTGAATGCTTCTTTTGACGGAACTCTTTCCGGTCTGAAAAAGTCAATGTCCGACTGCGGTATTGATATCTCTTTAAACTTACCACTGGTAAATTCACCGGAAACGACTCGAGGCGTAAATGCTTGGGCCGCCAAAAACAATTCTTTTCCGGTTTACTCCCTAGGTTCGGTTCATCCGCTTGATCCTGATCCGACTGCGACAATCGAATGGCTCAAGTCTTTAGGACTTCGTGGCATTAAAATGCACCCGGAATACCAACAGTTCAGTTTTGATGATTCCACGCTGGAGCCGATCTGGAAAGCATGTATTGAGCATGATATGTTTATGCTTACTCATGCGGGGGAAGACATCGGTTTTGAACCGCCGCCGAAATCGAATCCTCAATCACTGGCAAATTTTCATCATCGTTTTCCGGAACTGACGCTGGTGTTGGCTCATCTTGGATCCTGGGGGCTATGGCAGGAGGTTGAAAAACATCTGATCGGTTTGCCGATATACCTTGACTTGGCTTTTGTTCTCGGTATGCTGGACGATACAAAACTAGTTGAAATAATTCGTGCTCATGGCTCGGAAAAAGTCCTCTTCGGAACTGATACTCCCTGGCGCGGACAACATGAAACCCTCGAAAAGTTTAATAACTTGCAGTTGACGAAGCAGGAATCAGATAATATTCTCTATAATAACGCGGCAGTTCTGCTTGGGCTTGCCGATAATTTGGTGTGTTCCGGTAAATAGCCGGATGAATTGTTTTTGAAAGGAGCAAGCGAATGGAAGTTACTCACGACCTCCATATTCACACTACTCTGTCATCGTGTTGTCATGACAACAGTCAGACTCCGGCCAACATTATTGATTTTTACAAAAATTCAAAAGTGAAGTTGGTCGGATTTGCCGATCATATTTGGCAGAATCCTAACCTGAGGCCAAGTTCCTGGTATCTTCATCAGGGACCGGTGCGATTTAACGAACTCAATGAGGAACTGGATGAACTACAGAAAACTACCGATATAAAAATTCTTTGTGGTTGCGAAGCCGACACAATTGGTCCGGGAAAATATTCAATTACGCCGCAATTTGCCGAAACTCTGGATTTTGTTTTGCTTTCAACCAACCATTTTTATATGAAAGATCTGGTTATGCAGCCGGAGCATCACCATGCGCCCGGACTTGCGGAACACATGATCAGTATGTTTGTGTCGGGTGTTGAAAGTGGATTTGCGACCGTCATTCCACACTGCTTCATGCCAATGGGGTTCTGGGATTTTTACGATGAGGCAATCGAATGGATCTCAGACAATCGCTTTTTTGATCTGTTTTCCAGAGCGGCAGAACAAAATGTTGCAATCGAAATAACTACCGCTTTTTTTCCACCTCCGCCCAATCCGATTAGAAAACCATGGAGTCTGGAAACTCCGGTCAGAATACTTTGTATTGCCAAGGAAGCCGGTTGTAAATTTACCTTTGCGTCTGATGCCCATTCCATTAATGGCCTGAAAAAACTGGAGCTCCTGAAACATCTGGTAGATGTCCTCGGTTTGACCGAGGACCACATTCATCCTATTGCCAGACTGTCGTAGACCAATCAACCGTTTACCATGCCCATGAGGCAAAATAATCGGGCTGATTTAAGTTATCTCGGATGTAATTTACATGACCATCAACATATAAAACGTTCATACCTTTCTGGTGTCTCAGAGAGGTGCAATTCACATTTATTATATGATGATTGGTGTAGCTGATTGTATACATATGGGCAAGACTGCAGTTTGCACTGTTTCCGTCAACAACCAGTCCCGCCATTGCTGTCTTTCTAACTCTGACCACTTTTACATCCGCCCATTTGCTGGTGGGATCCGAGGAATTCCCCACTCGTTTATGATACATGTAATTAACTCCATGATTGATGTCATTCCTTCCTGAGGGACATTGGTAAATGCTTTGTACATTTTTAGGTGTTGATGAGGACCAGTTATAGCACCAGTCCGCCTTGTTTGTCAGGTATTGAGAGGTTCCGGCCAGCCAGTTGGTATGGGCGGTCCAGGATGAACCGATTTCAGCGGCAGGCAGCCAGTCGGCATAATCATTGGTGTACATGCCTATTGCTGTTCCAATCTGCTTGAGGTTGTTAACGCATGTGATCTTCTGCGCGGAACGTCTGGCGTTGCTGAGTGCCGGAAGTAACATGGAGGCCAGAATCGCAATGATCGCGATCACCACGAGGAGTTCGATGAGTGTGAAATATGAACCCCTTTTAACATTTGTACCCAAATTCGGTGTTTTCATTTTTTCTCCCTAGGTTTATCATTTATTTATAACTTCATAAGATAGCACAGGTTGAGTGATTTTTGTATTTTTAATCTTAAGTTTTATCTTCAGTGTTCCATTTTTAAATTCAAAAGGAACTTTCGCTATTCTGGCGCCACTCAAATCCAGAGCCCATACCTGAGGATGCTGCATTTGGGTCTTGATTGAAATATCAGCTTCTCCTGTTCTGATGACTGCCGGCAGGTGTCCTTTCCTGATTGGTTTGGTGTGGAATTGGTCCGTATAAACTGCTTCGGAATTCTGGGCATCGGTGAGATGCAGAATCAATAGTGATGATGATTTCTCAATTTTGGTATTATCCAGCGCGCCAACAAATACAACCGAACGTGACTCTATATTTTTTACCGAGACGGAACTTCCTGTTTCAGATTGTCCTTCGGTTAGAATAAAGCACTCGCTCTTTGCTGTTACGGTTTGAAAACGGCCTGCTTTTGCATGTAGTTGTATCTGATTTGTATCGCTGATAAAGGTGTCTGATTTCAGATCTATATTATGTTTATTAATAAGGTTATGCTCTAATAATTTTTCAACGAAGTTTTCTGTAACCGGAACAAATTTTTTCTTATAAATGTTGTTTTTTACTCCGGAATAGAAAACGGTGTTTTTCGGAAGTTTCGCGCCGGAATAAATTCCTCCGATCTGAGACACGAGACCAAGCAAATTGTAATTTTCAGGGAATGAACCATTGTCAAAATCAACAACAACTGGAAGCTTGTTTTTTGCCGGTATAACATCTCCTCGTAGAAAGAAAAGCAACGCGATTCTTTCCGCCAGCAGGGCTACCGGGTCCAAGGCAAAATCAAAATGCGAAATATAATTTCTTTTCGGAAAGTGAGCCAGATTAAAATGGAATATTCCATCGTAGTCCTGTAACGCACAATAAGCTCCAATTAGTGGACCGCCTTCGGCACGGTAATGATTCGGATAGCAGAAATTGAATTCTGTAATCATAAAGGGTTTGTCAAAAATCCTCGTTCCCATGATTGCTCGTGGAGATGACGCTCTTTCTGTGAGAGCACAGTTATTTCTGGTTTCCCAGCGTTGAGATTTCCGGTTGTATTTACCATGATCCCAGTAGGTGTGGTTATCCACATAGTCATAATGATTTCGCATCGATAAGATTTCTCTGGCTTCAGTCATTCCCGGAATGTGAGCGTTACAGGAAGTTAGAAGGGCCTTTACTCCGATATTTCTCAGATATGCACTGCTTTTCTTATAGAAATTGATTCCGAGTTCTGTTAGATAAGAATAGAAATCCTTTTTCGTTCCTGACTTCTTATATGCTTCTTTGAATAGTTTCTTTACTTTTGCACTGCTTAGGCTGTAATTATGCTGAATATTGTCTTCATTTACAAGGCAAATCGAGAAAAGAGCCGGATCATCTTTTAATTTTATTCCGGTATAATAATTTTTGTGTTCAAGCACATTAGTTGCGAATTCCTTCCAGTTTTCCCAGGCATCCGGCAGTACGGCTACCAGTACTTTGTAATCGGCCTTTGAAATTGATCCCTTAATGCCTTTGATTGCTCCCGGCTTAATTGTCCTTCTGCTGTAAAGGTCTGTAGAAATATATATCCCGCGCTCTTTCAACCGGGCGAAAATATAATCAAACTGTTGCATGCCTTTCTGGTCAAGCTTCGTGCAGCGTGGATCAGATTTATCTGTCACATCACGATCATAGTGGTGTAAGCGGGCCGAATTATATCCCATCGCCAGTATATAGTCAGCCATTTTATCGATATGTGCATATTCCGGATAATAAGGCGGAGTCAGGTTTATGCCGTAGAAACGTTGTCTTTTTCCCGGTTTCCCGGTAAATTCAAAATGACCGTTTTTTACAGTGATAAATCCAAACTTTCCGGCGGGTTTTTCTTTCGGGAAAACTTTTGAAAAATCAAGCGCGGAACCTGGCTTAATTAATAAGTCGTTCTTAATCGGCATCCATTCTTTTCCCGATACTATTGCTGATGGAAACAGTTTGGGAAGCGGAATATCGTCACCGCCGGACAAGCCAACGACCATCCATACCGATTTGTTTTCACTCTTGAAAATAAATTTATCGACGGGCTTATTTTTTATGGTGAATTTGGACAGATACAGTGATACGTTCCGGGTTTTTCCGGTCCAGACATTTCTGCCGTTCGGTTTGTTGTCGCCGTTAAACCAGTCATCCACGTCCCGCTTTGCCACAACATCAATAACCTCGTCAGTGTTATCAGAGTATTTTACCTGAACTGAACCTACGCGGGCTCCGTCTTCTGTTCTCCATGCCGTAGCATGAAGGAGATAGATGGCCTCATAACTGGCCTGTTTTCCTTCAATAATCGCTTGATCCAGGAAATAGGGGCGTTCTTTTCCCTTGAAGATCATGCAGGATTTACCCTCATTCTTTGCCGGATTAATGACATCAAACTTGACCTCAAGAAACTTTTTCTTACCCGGACGCATCATTCTCAGGTCGTTTACGCCCTGATCGGTCCAGCCGCCTTTACCATCGCCGGCCACGTCATCTTTAAAACCCATATTACATTGTTTTGAAATATCAATGGGGGAGGTGGTATATGGCTTCAGTTCAAAATTTACTTTAATTCCAGACTTTGTCATGTTTCCGTGATATGGAGAAAAGCGAATTCGAACAGAGTATTCGTCAAGATTCCATTTCCGGTTATCCTGAACGATTAGATTCATGTTTCCAGTAAAGTTAAGCATTCCTGACGTTGTTGGAATGGAAAGCTTTTGAGCTTTTTTCTTTCCGTAAAGCCGGATCTTTGAAAAATTGGCGGGAAACTCTATCTTTTTTCCATCAATTAAAAGAGCATTTCCTTTATAATGTTTGGCTTTAAGTCCAATTGTAAGGGAAATCTCATTCGGAGAGAACTTTTCCTTTGAAGAGGTATTTGCCTCAAAAAGATATTTCAGGTTAGATAATTTGACGATTTTCTGCAGATATTTTAGATGTTCTCCTGTTTTAACATTCCACATCCCGTCCATCGTCCAATCGGTAGCTGTTTCTTTAGGAAATCCTTTATCGGGAACAACATGACGATTGCTGCTGGATATCCAGTTTCTACCTTTGTAATCAACCTGAATGTAACCATTTGGGAATTTAATGACCCCCTTTTTATCAATATTCATAGATGGAATTAATTTGCAGTAAGCAATAAATGAAATTCCAAGAATTAGCACTGTTAATATTTTTTTCATGTATTCTCCCGTTGTTCTTAAGTTTATGCAATTACATTAAAAAGCCGAATTAATGTAATGTGATTCATTGTTTTCCGGCAAAAAAATTATTTCTTATCAGCTACAGAATTTCTTATAATTAATTCGACATTCAAATCATCCAGACTGGAATTCTGAAGCGGTTTTTTATGAGAAAGAGAATTCAGTAAAAGTTCGGCGGCCCGTGAGCCGGCATGCTCAATATTTTTTCTTACTGCCGTTATTGCCGGATACGAATATTCGCAAAGCGGACTATCCGTATTACTGATAAAACTGATTTGTTCCGGACAGTTAATCCCTTTCTGGCGGAAATAGTTTATGGCTCCCACACAAGTTTGGTCAGAACCCACGATAACTTCAGGGCGTTCATTTTCCGGATATTTTATATACTCTTCATATATATCCTTCCCGGCATCATAGTTTTCTCTGTCTTTGATAGGGATTATTGAAATTGAAATACCATATTTTTTTAATATTCTGTCGCATATCATTTTTAAAGAATCCAGTTGGCCGTCAGAAAATACACAGGCCATGCCCATGTGAGTATGTCCCAGTCCGGAAATGTATTCCGCCAGTATTTCGATGTAATCATTATGCGAAAAAGTAAGACACGCAACGTTGTCTTCCGTAAAGACCTTTGAGCCGATGCAGACACAGGGGATATTATATGAAAGAAAACTCCTGATATTTTCAGGCTCAAACTTATATCCGGCCAGTATCACCCCTTCAATCTGGCGTCCGGCTGCCATCTGGGGCATTAAGAACTTTTTAATACATGAAAGAGCGCTGGTGCCAACCACCAGACTGTAACTGCGTTCGGCGCAATAATCCTGAACCCCACACAAAATCTGTCCGAAAAAATAGTTGGCAAAACGGTGCGTTACATCATCAGCCAGAATAAAACCGATATTACCAGTTCGTCCTGTAGCGATACTTTTCGCCGCATGATTGGGAGCATAGCCAAGCGTTCTCGCGGCCTCCATCACTCGTTTGGCACGCGCAATCGCATCTTTCCGGACAAATTTATTTTGTCCATTCAGCACTTTTGATGCGGTGCAGATCGATACATCCGCTTTTTGTGCGACATCGTATATGGTTGCTTTCATGTTTTCCTTTGTATTAATCTTAAGCGCTTAACTTTATTATAACATTAAGCGCTTAAGATTGCAAGCATTTCGCCTGTTTTTTATAGATTTTATGTGGATTTGAGGCAGAATTCTTACCGAGTTGTTGCTTGCGCCGTTTGTTTATGTTTATGATATTCAATAAACTGTGCTCGTGTACATTATTTGCTCTTTGTGGTATGCATAAAATGTTTTTTATAAATAAAGAAAAGGAGCGTTGTAAAAAATATTTTTAATGTAAGTAGTTTGCTGTTAAATGGATATGTTTTGTTTGTTCTTTTGTGGCACAAGGCGTGCATTTATGGTGGGTAACTTCGTTAATTCATCTTATTTTTAATTATCAGGGAGAAAAAAAGATGGCAAAGTTTATTGGTTTTGTGGTGGTCTTGGGAATAATCCTCTTGATCAGTCGGGTGGTTTCGGCCATGAAGAAGAGTAATCAGCTTAAGGAAGTGATTCAACGCCTTGACCGGATGGAAAATGTGATCCGTCGTGTTGACCGGGCCGTAATGGATCTGCCAAAGGAAAAATTAGAAAGAGAAACCGTAAAACAGGAAGAAAAAGAGCCTGTTTCCGTGCCGGTTGAGCACACTGCGGTTAAGGATGAACCTGAAATTGTTAAACCGGAGTCTAAGCCGAACTTGGCCGGACTTGCTGCGATTGCGTCTGTACCGAAAGTGGAAGAAAAGCCGATGGTTATTAAGGAGGATGTAAATACATTTACTGAGCCGGAAAAATTCCGTGATATTTTCTATGGTAAATCTGAGCCGGAAACGAAACCTGAACGAGAAAAGAATCAGTTTGAAAGCAAAGCATCTGAGATTGTCAATAATATCTGGATGTGGCTGATTGTTGGCGAAGACTATCGTCGTAAGGATATCTCTCGTGAGTATGCGATTGCTTCGACCTGGCTGGTGCGTCTGGCAGTAATTATTTTGCTGGCGGGCGGCGCGTTTTTCCTCAAATATTCGATTGAGCACGGACTGATTGCTCCGGTTGGACGGGTGATTATCAGTTCTATTGCCGCGTTTGCTATGCTTGGTGTCGGGCTGTTCCTTGGCGGACCTCAGAAAAAATATGATTTGATCGGGCGTGGTCTGAGCGGCGGCAGCATCGCTTTGATGTATTTTACTGTGTATGCGTCAACTAACATGTATCATCTTACTTCTTCTTTGACTGGTTTTATCCTGATGTGTGTGGTTACTCTCGGGGCATGCATTATTTCCGTACGCAAAAATATGCTGTTGATGGCGATTCTGGGGATCGTGGGCGGTTATCTTACGCCGATCCTGTTGTCTACCGGAGACAAGAATTTATATGGACTTTTCGGATATCTGCTGCTTCTCGGCAGTGGCACGTTGGTGATCTCAAAGTATCGCGACTGGAAACTGCTTAACTGGATGAGCTTTATTGCTTCTTATTTGATTTTTTTCATGGCAACGGACAAGTTTTATTACGGCGTAAAAGATTATGTGCCGGTTATGATTTTTGCTACCGGTAATTTTATTCTGTTCTCTCTCATGACTGTTTCGTTCAATATCTTTAATCGTCGTAAAGTCACTTTGCTTGAATTACTGACTATGCTGGTTAATACCACGATCTTTTTCTGGGTAGCTGCGGCATATACCATAAGTGATCTTGGTATGGGATGGACCGCTTGTTACAGTCTTTGCGCGGCGGTATTTTTTGCCGGACACGCGGCCTGGCTGGTGGTCAGACGCTGCAACGACCGCAAACTGCTGACAATTCTAATGACTTTATCATGTTTCTGCCTGATTGTTACCGTTCCTCTGCTGCTGGGCGGAGTTTGGATCGCGGCGACGTGGGCGGTTATGGCTGTTACATTGCTTTATCTGAGCTTGAAACTTGGCAGTAAGACTGTTATGGGAATGTCCGCTGTTGTTTACATGATAACCGCAATCCGTGTTTTCATGTATGATTATCAGAATTTATGCTGGCTCAATGGTTCTCAGTACTGGAACGGCCTGGTTGAACATATACTGTCAGGCGGTTTGCTCTGTCTGGCGTTTGGTGCCGGGTACATGATTCTGCGTCATTTCTCGAAACGTGGCGACAATATGCCGGAAGGTGTTATCTCCGCAGAAAATGACCTTGGTGCTGATGTTTCTCTTAGTTCTGCAGGTTATACGATGGCTGGTTTTGCCGTGGCGCTTGGTTTCCTGTTCTTTAATATTGAAATTCCGCGTTTTACCCATGCGTTTTATGGAAGATTGTGTCAGCCGTTGACTGCCCTGTTATGGGGTGGAATGCTGATCTATCTGGTGTGGACGGCTTTGAGAACCAAATGGGAATGGTTAAGGGCGCTGGCAGGACTGTTTCTTTTTGTATTTTCCTGCAAGCTGTTGACATATGATATTGCGAAATGGCATTTCTCATTTTCTGACTTTGCATTTTGCGGTAGCTTTGATCTCGCGGCGACATTACTGCGGTCGGGCGGCTGGATTACGGCTATCGTTATGATGACATTCGGGTATTTCCTTCTGCGTCAGAGAGAGGCAAGCGCACTCAGAAAGATGATCGGCGCCACAACTATAATTCAGTTGTTCATTTTTCTTACGCTGGAAACCAGCTCAGTGTTGTATCATTTCGCACCGGGATTCCGTGAAGCGGGTGTGTCGATTATGTGGGGACTGTTTGCGTTTGGAATGATTGCCGGTGGTATTCGTGGACAGATTCGCGGACTACGCATGTGGGGACTGGTGCTCTTTGCTCTGGATGGCGCAAAAGTATTTTTATTCGACCTGCATGATTTGTCGCAGCTCTACCGGATTATCGCGTGTATCGTTATTGGACTGGTATTTCTTGCTGGAGGCTTCATCTATATCAAATGTCGCGATCTGTTCAAGATTGAGGATAAAGATCAAGCCGAAGCTAAACCGATTCCCGAAAGCATGGCTTGATCTGTGGGGAAATAATTAAAAAATCACTCGGCGGTGCTGAATTCCAGCACCGTCTGAGACATCGGATTGTCCGCCGGTTTTTTGGAAGCCGGTTCCGTGTTGATCCATTTTTCAATAATCTTCAAGCGCTTGATAAAGAATCTTGCCATCAGTCCGACGGTTAAGGCTCCGAAAATTGTACCTTCACGAAGTCCGGCAATTTCATCCATACAAATGATGGAAGTTACCAGTGCCGCAGTTACCAGGGAAACGTCGAAGCAAACTTTGATTACGCCGAACTCTTTGTCAAGGCGATGGGTAATGGCTTTGACAAGTCCTTCGCCGGGGATGTACATTACATTGGCGTAGACTTCCAGGCAGATACCGATTCCGAGCATAGCGCAGCCGATAATCAGAAACGCGAACTGCTGAATATAGTGGAAATTAGGGATTAGGTTCATTACCAGCATTGTCATATCGATAAAAAAGCTGAAGACAAAAGTCGCGGCGATTTGCAGGTATTGGATTTTCTGGAATTCCTTGCGCAGCAATGCGGCTTGTCCCAGTACCAACAGGATATTGAAGACAAAAGTAAAAGCTCCGAAGCTGTATGGAAAGGCTAGGGAGAGCACGTAAGGCAGACTGGATATCGGGGTGGTTCCAAGGTTTGCGCTAGTGGTGATTGCTACCCCAATTGCATTGAAGATAATTCCGATTAAAAAGATAAAATAGCGTCTGGAAAGATTGTTTTGGTTCATGTTACTGCACTTTGTTCTCTGACCGGATTTAATTGTCCGGCGATTACTCCTTTTCGTTTGAATGGTTAATATTGTTATAAATGCGCTGCAGTAAATCAATTAGAGTTCGGCGTTCATTACCTTTTAAATCTTTCAGGGCACAGGCTTCCATTTCATGAAAACGTTTATCGATTAGTTCCCACGCTTTCTGGCCTTTTTCAGTGATATAGACATACAGGGATCGGCGGTTGTCACTTTTGGAATGACGTTCGATCAGATTCTGTTTTTCCATTCGTTCGAGCAGGCGTGTCGCGGTAGCCGGTTCTATTTCACAGGACTGCGCCAGATCTTTCTGCATGCACCCGTTGTAGTAATGCAGATAGTCCAGCACTTTAGGCTGGCCTGACGTCAATTCTGTGTCCGACAAACTTTGAAACAGCCGCTTGTGAAACGACATATGTGTGCTCATCAATAGATAATGTAATGTTTCTTCTAAACTCATATATTAATTATTGTTAGCTGTGCAATTGTTAGAAAGCTAACAATATTGACCTGAAAAAATTTTTTTCAAGTAAGAAATGGAAAAAATGTTGCTAATTCGGATTAATTTCAATCTTTTGGATGTTTCTGCACATTTATTAATGTGCCGTGGACTTACTTTTTCCAGTTCTTGTAGGGATGGGTTGCAAGGGAGGAATTATAATAGCGTGGATCGGAGGTTACTTCTTCTCCGGCCCAGTCCGGAAGTTCGAAGGCTTCGTCTTCCGACTCCAGCTCAATTTCAGCTACGATCAGACCGAAGTTGTCGCCGCCGAATTCATCGATCTCCCAGAGCTTTCCGGCATATTCGATTTCATAACGAGTCTTGGTTATATAGGGTTTTGAGCAGATAATGTCCAGTAGTTCCGTCGCGTCGGCTGTCGGAATGGGGTATTCGAACTCTTTGCGTACGGCTCCGGTATTTTCACCTTTGATCGTGATGAATGCATTGTCTCCGGCAATCCTGATACGAACCACGCCGGTTTCGGCGTATACGTAGCCCTGGCAATATTTCTTGCCTTTCGCTCCGGCCCGCCAGGAGTCACTTTTTACCAGAAACTTACGTTCGATTTCAAGTCCCATTGTATTTTCCCTGCTGAATATATGAATTATACAAAAAATTCGGGATTGGATTTTAAACCTGCCCAACGCTGATTATATTAACTGTTAATATCAATTAGTTCAAACTTAAGTCTGCAAAATGGGGTAATATATGAAGCGACTCACCCGTTCGGAGATCAGTTGGATTCTGTATGATGTGGCAAACTCGTCATATGGACTGATTATCATGACCGCGATTATGCCAATCTATTATATTGAATATATCGGCAAAGGGCTTCCGGAAGGGGCCGCTACCTCTGATTGGGGATATGCCAACAGTGCCGCAGGCTTACTGGTTGCCTTGTCTGCTCCGGTTCTGGGCGCGATAGCCGATGTAAAGCGCAGTAAAAAGATTTTCTTGAGCGTATTCATGACTTGCGGCGTATTATTCACTGCTATGTTTGCGTTGACTGAACCCGGAATGCGGTTACTGACATTGCTGTTGTATGGCATGAGTTTAATCGCGTTTTGCGGCGGCAACGTATTTTATGATTCCCTGTTGGTCGATGTGACCACGAAAAGGCGTATGGACTGGATTTCCGGTTCAGGATATGCATGGGGGTACATTGGCGGAGCAATTCCATATATTTTTTGTATGGTATTGTTCGTTCTCTTTAAAGGCTCGGAAATTCCTCTGATGAAAATTTCATTTCTGATCACTGCTTTGTGGTGGGGACTGTTTTCCATTCCCGTATTACGGTTTACCCGGCAGAAGTACCGGACGGTTTCCCGTGGCTCGTCAGTGCTTGATGCATTGAGAAACCTGTTAAAAACTCTCCGTGATATAGGAAGTTACAAGCAGGTTGCTATTTTTTTGCTGGCGTATTTTTTGTATATTGATGGAGTGGACACTCTCATCAGAATGGCGGTACCATATGCCAAGGATATCGGTATGAGTTCAAGTATGCTGATGCTGACGGTTCTGGGACTTCAAATCGTGGCGTTTCCATTTGCATTGATCTATGGGGCTCTGGCTAAAAACTTCGGAGCAAAACGGCTGATCTATGTGGCTATCGGCGTATATTGTGTAATAACGTTTCTGGCGTTTTTGATGCCGGATATCAATAATATGGCGCTGAAGACCACGGTGTTTTTCCTGCTGGCGTTTCTGATTGCCAGCTCTCAAGGGGGGATTCAGGCGCTGAGCCGTTCCTATTACGGGAAGATCATTCCGAAAGAGCAGGCGGCGGAATTCTTCGGCTTTTATAATATATTCGGAAAATTTGCCACGATTCTCGGTCCGTTTATGATTGCGGTAGCCGGAAGCTGGTTCGGGCATGTGAAATATGGTATGCTGAGTCTGGTGTTTCTCTTTATTTTTGGTGGAACATTACTATTTTTTGTAAGAGATCCGGAAGCAAATTAGCTTCAAGGATATATTACTGGTTATACCAATTTATAAACAAAATCTAATATAACGGAGTCGACAAACCCGTAAAACGGGTTTAATTTAATCCGTAATAAGCTGGAAAAACTATTCAATATAGCTATTTTATGCTTTGTAATTACGGGGTTTATGTATTATCCTTTATTCAGGTAGAACAATTTATAACCATATTCTGGGGATATCATATTATGAATATAGTCAAACTTTCCGCTGCCATGGCATTTACCGTCCTTGTTGTTGCCGGATGTAATAAAAAACAAAAGCAGGCAACTCCGCCGGCTGCCGTAACTGTTGCTCCTGCTATCGATGGTTACGTTATCGGTTCGCGTGAAATCATCGGTCAGACCAAAGCTTACGACAGTGTCAATCTTGTTGCCCGGGTGAAGGGTTTTCTTCGCAAGCAGAACTTTAGTGAAGGACATATGGTAAAAAAGGGACAGATGCTTTTTCAGATCGAAAAAGATGAGTATCAGGCAAGCCTCGAAAGTGCCCAGGCGCAGTTGAAACAATATCAGGCAAAACTGATGAATGCCAACATTGAATATGACCGTCAGAAGAAACTGTTGAAAGAAAGCGCGACTTCAAAACGAACTTACGATGACGCTCTTTCCGATAAAATGGTTGCAGAAGCCAATGTTCTTAACGCCAAAGCATCTCTTGATAACGCTAAAATCAATCTTGGTTATACTGATATCAAATCTCCATTTGACGGCCGGATAGGGCTGGTTACATACAGCGTCGGCAATGTTGTCGGGCCCGATAGTGAAAAACTGGCGAATGTTGTCAGGCTTGATCCGATGAGAGTGGAGTTCAACGTAAATGAAATTGATATTCTTAAGTTGAATCTTCAGGCTGAAGCGAAAAAACGGCGTCAGAGCGATAAACTGATTGTCAAATTGAAATTCCAGGATGGAACCATATACCAGAATATCGGACGCATTGAGTTTGCCAGCAACAAGGTGAATTCCGGAACCGGAACTTTGCTGGTGCAGGCGGTCTTTCCCAATAAAGAAGAAGTCCTTGTTCCCGGTATGTTTGTCAAAGTTTTGCTGATTGATCCCCATAAAATATCCGCCATTCTGATTCCCCGCCAGGCTACCATGGAAGATCAAAGTGGTGAATATGTAATGGTTGTGGGAGCTGATAACAAGGTGGAACGCAAAAATATAAAAACCGGCCTGACCAGTGGACCAAATGTTCAGGTTAAGGAAGGGTTGAAAGCCGGTGAAAAAGTCATTATCGAAGGACTGCAGAAAGTTCGGGCAGGCAGTAAGGTAACCTGCAAGGTCGATGCCTCATATTCTAAAGAGCAGAAGCAACTGGAAAATGCAGCTGATCCAAACCTCGCCGAAGATCCGGGTGCGGAAAGTCCGACCCCAACCGCATCATCAGGTAAAAACGGCAAATCCGGTAAATAATCCGGAGGAGGGTTCAGCAACATGATAAGCCAATTTTTTATTGAAAGACCGAGATTTGCCTTTGTCATATCGATTGTATTTATGATAGCGGGGTTGATCTCCATCGGGGTACTGCCGGTGGCGCAATATCCCGATATTACACCGTCACAGGTCCAGATATCAACAAAATATCCCGGAGCTGATGCGGAAACGGTATTGAAAACCGTTGTACAGCCGATTGAAGCTCAGGTTAACGGGGTGAAGCGTATGCTTTACGTCTCGTCAACCAGTGCTGATGATGGTTCTGCGATTATCAATGTTACGTTCGGTATTGGTACTGACGGCGATATTAATACGGTTAACGTACAGAACCGCGTGAGTATCGCAACGCCTTCGCTGCCTTCGGAAGTTACCGCACAAGGGGTTACGGTGAAGGAAAAATCCAGTAATATGCTACTGGTAATAAGCATGTCTTCTCCGGATCACAAATACGACTCTTTGTTTTTAAGTAATTATCTATACATTAATGTGCAGGATGAAATCGCGCGTATCAGCGGGGTAGGGGATACAAAGATACTGGGTGCAGCCAACTATGCGATGCGTGTCTGGCTCGACCCTGCGAAAATGGCCAATATGAAGCTTGGCGTAGATGATGTAGTTAACGCTATTAAGGCTCAGAATACTCAGGTTTCAGCCGGTGCGTTAGGCGAAGCGCCGTGTCCGCCAGATCAACAATTCCGCTATACTCTGCAAACTCAGGGACGTTTGGAAACCGTTGACCAGTTTGCTGATATCGTTATTAAATCATTGCCGGACGGCGCAAGTGTTAAAATCAAAGATATCGGACGAGTTGAGCTCGGTGGTGAAAACTATTATTCGTCAAGTACCGTTAATGGTCATCCGGGGGCTCTGCTTGCGGTATATCAGCTTAACGACGCAAATGGTCTTGACATTGCCAATCAATGTAAAGCCAGACTGGCAGAACTGAGTAAGAATTTTCCCCAGGGCGTAGAATACGGTATTCAGTATGACACCACGAAATTCATTGAAGCCTCAATTGATGAAGTGGTTGAAACGCTGTTCATTGCGGTGCTGCTGGTAATTCTGGTTACCTATATATTTATGCAGGATCTCAGATCAACTCTGGTTCCGACGGTAGCGATCCCGGTTTCCCTGGTGGGGACCTTCGCATTCCTTGAATTGCTGGGATATTCCATCAACCTGATTACCCTTTTCGGTTTGATTCTGGCAATCGGTATTGTGGTGGATGATGCTATTGTGGTGATTGAAAACGTAAACCGATTGATGGAAGAAGAAGACCTTGATCCGAAAGAAGCGGCAAAAAAGACGATGATGCAGGTGACTGGTCCGGTGGTCGCGACTACTCTGGTTCTGCTGGCTATGTTCATTCCGGTTTGTTTCCTGCCTGGTATTACCGGGGAAATGTATCGCCAGTTTGGGGTTACGATTTCAGTTTCCGTTTTGATTTCTTCAATTAACGCGTTGACACTTTCTCCGGCACTGTGCGCCACTATCCTGAAGAAAAAACAGGCCAATAAATTCTTTATTCTAAAATGGCTTGATTTGACTATCTTCAAGTGGTTCAATGAGTTTTTTGATGGGTTGACTCATGGTTATGGAAAGGTTGTTTCCGCTCTGGTGCGTAAAGCTCTGATCGTTATGGTGCTGTACGCTATCATGATGTTCTTTACTTATGAACTATATGGCCTTTTGCCTACCGGGTTTATCCCGACAGAGGATCAGGGGGCGTTTATGGTGAACGTTCAGCTTCCTGATGCCGCCGCGCTGCCGAGAACCGATAAAGTTGTGAAACAGGCGATCAAGATGATCAGTGAGGTGCCGGGAGTTACAGATGTTATGGCGACAACCGGATTCAGTATCATGTCGGGTACTAACGGGTCCAACAATGCCTTTTTGATCGGTGTGCTTGACGACTGGTCTAAACGTAAGAAAGCTTCCGAAAGTCAAAGTGCCATTGTGCGGCGGCTTCAGAAGGAACTGTACTCGATTCCCGGGGCAATGGTTACTCCCTTTGAGGTTCCTTCTATTCCCGGACTAGGTACTACCGGCGGTTTCAGTTTTGTAGTTGAGGATACCACAGGCGTACATCCTGACCGGCTGGCCCGGGCAATGAATGCGGTTGTACAAGCAGCCAATGCAAGTCCTGAATTAAGCGGGGTTTTTTCTACTTACCGGTCGAATCTGCCGCGAGTATTTCTGAAAGTTGATCGTCAGAAAGCTCTCAAACTTGGCGTGTCTATTGACAGCATTAATATGGCGCTTAAGGGATACGAAGGTTTTTATTACGTGAATGACTTTAACCTTTACGGAAAAGTGTTCAAGGTTGAAGTTCAGGCTGAGATGAATTATCGCAGCGATGTCAATGACCTGAACAACATCTATGTGCTGAATAATAATGATGAAATGGTACCGCTCAGTACCCTGGTGGAAGTCGAAACGACTTTCGGCCCTCAGTATATGAACCGTTACAACCTCTATTCTTCGGTAACGATTAACGGGAATCCGGCAGAAGGTTACAGTTCGGGGCAGGCCATGGATACGATGGAGAAGATCGCGAAAAAAACTCTGCCGGGAGGTATGAAATATGAATGGACCGATATGTCATATCAGGAAAAACTTGCAGGCAATCAGGCTGCGATTGTTTTTGCTCTGGCCCTCACATTTATTTACCTGTTTCTGGTGGCTCAGTATGAAAGCTGGATGATTCCACTGGCTGTTATGTTATCTGTTCCAGTTGCATTCTTTGGATCTTTGCTGTTCCTCTGGGGGCTTGGTCAAACCAACAATATCTATACCCAGGTGGGATTTGTGTTGTTGTTCGGACTGGCGTGTAAAACGGCGATTCTTATCGTTGAATTTGCGAAGGAGAAGCACGAAGAAGGCATGGGTATTGTTGATGCCGCGATTTTCGCCGCAAAACTGCGTTTCCGTGCGGTGGTAATGACAGCGGTATCGTTTATCCTCGGGGTATTCCCGTTGATTATCGCGACTGGCGCCGGAGCTGCCAGCAGAAGATCTCTGGGAACGGCGGTATTCGGTGGAATGTTGATTTCGTGTATTTTCGGTACGATTCTGGTGCCGTCTTTTTATGTGGTCATTCAGTGGCTGATCGATAAGACAAAAGGAAAAAAAGCCGTAGTTAAAGCTGATGAGTAATTCCGGGGCAAAAGTAGTTGTTCAACAGGCAGCGCCGGCGAGTGTATTGATCAATATCATTACACTGTTTACCTGCCTGATAACATTTGCCGTCTGTGCGGCGGCATTCTACCTGCCTTGGACCATGGTTCCGATTGCTGTACTTCTGATTCTGACAATCTGCGTTTGTTACTACACAACTCCTGTTGCCTATGAAATTGCGAACGGTACACTGAAAATTACTTTACGCAGAGGAGCGATCAGATATAAAAATGTGGAATCCTGTTCACGGCTGGAAAGCGGCGGAATTTCGTTCCGGTTATTCGGCAACGGCGGACTGTTTGGCGGAACCGGTATTTACTGGTCCCGCAACTTCGGTATTTTTCGTGCCTGGGTGACTCGTGCCAAGGAGCGCGACATGATTGTCATTCGAACTTCAGACAAAAAAACTGTTTTAATCAGCCCTTGCGATCCCGAACATTTCATTGAATCTTATACCGAAGTCTATTCCTGAATGATTACTACTTGTCGGAAGTTTTCAGCACCTCGCTCCAAGGGCGTTTATAGAATTTCGATGTGCTGTCGAGACAATTGTATTTGACGATATGGTATAGGGCGGAAACTCCGTCCTTCCAGGTAATTTTTTTACCTTCGTCGTAGCGACGTGGATTATATGAAATAGGTACTTCGTAGATCCGCAGGCAACGGGCACGCGACAATTTTGCGGCAAACTCCACCTCGATACCAAAACGTTTGGCGTTCAGATGGATATTCTGGATTACCTCGCGTTTAAACACTTTGTAGCAGGTTTCCATATCTGTCAGGTGGATGTCCGTAAACACATTTGACATAAAGGTCAGGAATTTGTTGCCCATTTCATGTCTGAAGTAACGCACCATTCCGGCGGACCCCATAAAACGCGAACCGTATACTACATCGCATTTATCATTAACCAGAGGTTCGAGTAGAATAGGATAATCATCCGGAGAGTATTCGTTATCGGCATCCTGTACAAGTACAAACGGCATGGATGCTTCCGTGAATCCACGGGTAACTGCCGCTCCTTTGCCCTGATTGACATCCTGATATAGAATTTTCAAGCCGGGTTTATTTTCATAGTTTTTTAGCTTGTCGCGGGTACCGTCAGTTGAGCAGTCATCAATAATTACAATTTCTCCGGTTTCCGGTCTGTTCGCAACTCGGGTTATAATATCGTCAAGAGTAGAATACTCATTATAGACTGGCATAATGACACTGAGAACTTTTTCCATTGATGCACTACCCATTGTTCAAACTCCTATTTTTTGCCCAGCTCTGCGGAACGTTCAGCTGCGGCGACAACCGCGCCGGCAACCGCGCTGCGAAATGATTTTTCTTCAAGTGCGGCAAGTCCGCGAATTGTTGTTCCACCAGGGGATGTAACTGCGTCGCATAAGACTGCCGGATGATCTCCGGATTCCAGCACCATTTTTGCAGCGCCAAGAACCGTCTGGGCTGCCAGACGAGTCGCTTCCGCACGGGGAAGTCCGCAGTTTACACCGCCATCCGACAATGACTGAATAAAATTAAACACATAGGCAGGACCGCTGCCGCTGAGGCCGGTAACTGCATCCATTAATTTTTCGGGAACCGAACAGAAATATCCGACAGAACCAAGAATGGTTTCAACGACTTTTGCATCGTCCTCGCTGACATTGTCTGAAACGGCGTAGGTTGCCGCTCCTTCACCAACCAGCGCTGGAGTATTGGGCATAACCCGAATGATACGGGATGCTCCGGTTAAAATTCCTAGTGTTTCAAGAGTAACTCCTGCGGCAATAGAAATAACCAGTTTGTTTTTCAGCTTACCGGACAGTGGGATAAGGGCATCGGATAAGTACTGAGGTTTCACTGCCAGAACAATTACATCCGCAACGTCAGCCAGCTTAGCCACATCCGCGGTGAAAGCCTCGGCTCCGGTATTTTTTACAAAAGATGCTACTGCCTCATTAGAAACATCATAAGCGGAAATGTTATCCTTTAATCCGCTTTTTACGAGTCCACCGGCAAGCGCGGAAGCCATTTTTCCAGCCCCGAGAAACATAATTTTAAGTGACTCAATCATAAATATCAGCTCCGATTATATAATAAATTATCTTATTTCAACATCCGGTAAATACTCCAGCCGATTACCAGAACACTGACAATATACAAGTATATCGAGAAAAATCCCAGTCGTCCTTTTTTCAAAACTGCCAGTAAAATTTTTAATGAAACATAACCGACCACTGCGGAAACGATAAATCCGGTGATTAGCGGCAATAGCTCGGCGGCGTTATATGTCAGTTCTTCACGTTTAATTGCCGACACGATCTCCAGAAAAGCCGCGCCGCCAATTACCGGTATTGCCAGCATGAATGAAAACGTCGCGCAGTCAGCTTTTTTCATGCCGGTTTTCAATGCTGTGGAAATTGTTGAGCCGGATCGCGATATTCCCGGCATGATCGCGATGGCCTGAGCGATTCCGATTAGCAATGCCTTGCCGTAACTGATCTCTCTCAGTTCCGTACCGTCATCCTTGCCGCCCTTCATTCCGATAATCAGTAGGGTTGCGGTTATCATAAATCCAATGCCTGAAACCAGCGGATAGCCGAATAATTTATCATCCAGTCCGGTTTTTTTGATTGCCAGCCCCACGATTACAGCGGGAATCGTTCCGACAATGATCAACCAGATTGTTCGCCGGTTCTCTTTTTTCAGCAAGCTGATTAATTCCCGGAAATAAAATACCAGAATTGCCGCGAGCGTTCCGGCATGAAGAATTACGTTTACCAACACCGATTTCTCCGCGTTGAATTCCATCAGCTTACTAAGAACCGCAAGATGTCCGGAAGAACTCACCGGCAGAAATTCGGCGATTCCCTGAACGATTGCCAGCAATATTATTTTCAGCATTTCCGACATAAAAAGTAACTTTCCTTCAAATTCAAGGAAGTATTATAGCATAAACCACACTATATTACACTATTCGACTTCAAATTTTTTTGTATAAAACCGGCGGAAGATGACAGAGAAAAAACATATATCGGAAAATATTCTTAAATACGCGGTGGAGGGTATCGAAGCGCGCGAACGCGATGATACTCCGGTCGACGAATATCTTGATTCACATCTTAATGCAGAGCCGCTGTTGCGTGGAGCCGTTACCCGGCTGCTGTTTGCCTACTATCGCAACAAAGCTGTCATTGATTCACTGATTAAAAGTTTTGCCCCGAAAATAAAAAACGCTCAACTGCGTGTTGCCGCTGCCGTTGCCACACAGATATTTTTTATGGATGGAATTTCTCCCGAATCGGCGGTAAATGTCGCGGTTAGTTATTCAAAACGTCGCTTTGGTTTCAGGCCGTCCGGCTTCATTAATGCTGTTATGCGGAAAGTCGCGAAAACTGATTTCACTGCTTATTCAAATTCGTTGAAACCGGAAAAGCGCCTTAGCGCCTGTCCGGCTTTGGCAAAACGCTGGTTGAAAAGTTTCTCGAAAGAGGATTTACAGTCAATCAGTGAGGCTCTGTCAACTCAGCCGCCAATGACGTTCCGGGCTTTGCAGCCGTTGCCGGAAACAGAACTGGAAGAGATCGGCGCTGTAAAGCTTGACTTGCCAGAGTGGAGTGGTGATACTCATTTCTATCGTTGTGATAATATTAGTGGAGTCATTGAGAAAGGCTGGCCCGGCAAAGGGATGGTTTATATTCAGGACCCCGCAACCGCACTGGCCCCTGGCCTGGCTAAACCGGATTTTGAGCATAAAGTGCTGGATATGTGTGCGGCTCCCGGCGGCAAGAGCCTGATGCTGGCAGAAAAGGTTCGTGACGGCAATCTGTATGCCTGTGACCGTTCGGCCCGGCGCCAGGAGCTGACCCGCGAGAATTTTACTAATACCGGCAGCAGCAACCATGTAATCGTGGCCTCAGCGCTGGAACCGCCGTTCGAGCCGGAATCGTTCGACCTGATCTTGTTGGATGTACCATGCTCAAATACTGGAGTGGGACGTCACCGGCCCGATGCCATGTGGAGTTTCTCCGAGCAGAAATTAAATGAATTAAAACAGCTGCAGCGTCAAATACTGGACAAAGCGGCTCCCCTCTTAAAAGCCGGGGGACAATTAATCTACAGTACCTGCAGTATAGAAACCGAAGAGAATCATCTGCAGGTACAGAAATTTATTTCGGACAATCCCGAATTTACTCTGGAAAAAGAGCAACAACTGCTACCCGATGCTTTATATGACGGGGCTTACGCGGTATCACTACGTAAAAAAGAATAAGCGTATCATTTTTGTTTTTTCTCCGCTCCCACAGAAGCGGTACTAACGTCATCCAGCGTATGAATCAATAGACTACGTTTCGTTTTGTGCAGCCGACGTAGTCGCTCAATTCGGCTATCGTAATATCTTTTTCCAGATCACTGGCGCGCATAATATCACGAATTGATATCAACGCTTTGATTTCGCCTTTCTCTGTTAAAGGAACGTGCCTGATATGTTCACGTGCCATAAGGCCGACTACCGGTTTTACAAAGTCTTCGGTATCTACGGTGACCATATCGCGAGTCATTACTTCACTTACCAGGACTTCGTCGAGATCACGGTTGCCGGCGCAGCATTCAATAATATCGCGTTCGGTAACAATGCCCATGTAACGACCTTTGGCAGTATTACAATCAACCATCAAAGCTCCGATTTTTTTTTCGGCCATACGTACAGCAGCCTGACGTAAAGTCGCTCCGCTGGAAATGGAATACAACGCTTCATGACCACGTTTGACCTTTTCCGCCAGAACCTTCTTCATTTTCATCGCCAATACCCTCCATTGTTTGATGAGAATATTTACAGCCTCCTGTATTATAATTATATATCCGGTAACCCAAAAGTCTATATCTATCGGCGTGTCACGGGAAGGAAAACAATAAATTAAAAATTTACCCGACCGAAGTTTATTTTTTTTGTGCGACTGGTATATTAGACAGACACAAAACACAAACCTGATTATTTACATATAAAAAATATGATAGAACAAAATACGAATCGTCCGGAACTGGCTCCGGCGCCGGAATTTCCGGAATACCCCCTGGCTGCCAAGGATTGGAAAAACGGCATTGTCGTTCGTTCCCCGAACTGGCTGGGAGACGCGGTTATGACTTTGCCTGCGCTGCATCAACTGCGCAAACTTATACCCGAAAATTGCGGGCTGTTTATGGTCTGTCCGCCATCGCTGAAAGGATTCTATGAAGCCCTGCCGATAATTGACCGGATCGTATGCCTGACGCAGGCGCATAAAAATTGGACCTCGCAGGATATCAAATCCGTAAATCGATTACACGCCGGTCTCGGCCTTATGTTTAACAATTCTCTGCGTGACTCTATTTTCTTTAAACTGGCAAGGGTTCCTAAACTTTTTGGTGCCGCTGCTCGTGGACGCAGTTTCCTGCTGGCGGAAAGCTTTGAATATCCGCCGCGCGAGGACCGTAAACTGAATAATCTCCACCATGCGGAAAAGTATCTTTCAATGGTATATGCTCTTGGAGCCCATACCTGGCAGGGCGCTATGCCCGAATTCGATGTTCCTTCCCTTGAAGATGCCCGAAAAAATGAAGAAATTGACAAAGCTTTTGCTTCCGGTAAACTGATGGTGCTTGCGGCTGGCGCTGCTTACGGCGGTTCAAAACGCTGGCCCTCAGAATCGTTCAATAAAGTTGCGAAATACTGGATAGAGCAAGGCGGCTCTGTCGCTATGCTTGGAACCGCGAAAGAAAGCGAGATCGGGAAAGAAGTGCTGGCAGATTTACCGGCTGATAAAGCCATAAACCTGGCCGGGGCAACCTCTCTGTCGGAACTTATGGCTGTGCTGAAATATTCCGATCTATGTATTGCTAACGACAGCGGAATCATGCATTTGTCCGCTGCTCTCGGCGGCAGCGGGATAGCGGTTTTCGGGCCTACTGATCCATCGGCGACATCTCCGGTATCGGTTCGCTGGAAAGTTCTTTTTGAAAAACAACCGTGTTCTCCATGCTTTAAGCGCGAATGTCCATCGGGTTCATCAATGTGCATGAAAGCCATTTCTGCCGCAAAGGTAATAAAAACAATCAAGGAAATGACCGCATTATGATCAATCCGTTTCCGGAACATATCAGAACTGTTGCCGTTATCGCTCCGGCCGGACCTGCTCCGGAGGACCAGATCAAAGCCGGTTGCGGTTTGCTGGAAAACCTTGGGATTAAGGTTAAACTTATGCCTGGGGTACAGAATGGGAAAAGTCAGGCTTCATATCTTTCGGCTACGGTAAAGCAACGCCTTGAGGATCTTCATAATGCCTGGTCGGATTCTGAAGTGGATCTGATCTTATGTGTCAGGGGAGGGTACGGTTGTGCTCATCTACTTCCTGAAATTGACTGGAAAATATTAAAGTCACGGTCGCTTCCACTGGTCGGATACAGCGATATTACCGCACTGCATTTGGCAATGTTGAAGTATAATGCCGGAATTCCTGTCGCTGCTCCAATGTGCGCCATGCTGCCGCGTATAAAAGACGATGATTTTACCATGAGTCATTATCATCGTGTATTATCTGCCAGTAAAAGTTCCGATATTCCGTCATTGAAGCCCTTGAAAACCGGACGGATTGAAGCTCCAGTCGTTGCGGTTAATCTGGCGGTAACAGTAACGATGTGCGGTACTGATTTTATGCCGGACCTGACTGGAAAAGTTTTATTGGTGGAAGACATCGGTGAACCGGTATACAAAATAGACCGTTATCTGACTCAGCTTCGCCAGTGCGGAATACTCGACTCACTCGGCGGACTTGTTTTCGGATCGTTTACCGGTTGCAATAATAACGATGAACTGGGACGATTGCAGCAGACAATCGCAGATGAAATGGACTTTCCGGTATTCTCCGGTTTCCCATTCGGACACGATTTTCCCTTTGTCAGTATTCGCCAGAACGCCCGAATTGCAGTGGAAGCGAACGGTACAGTCTCGCTCTAATCATAGAGTACCAATTTCCAACTGAAAAAAACTCGAAAATTCATCTAACTCAACTTGAATTATTTAAATATTGACCTAAAGTAAGAGCTCCGAACGATAGAACGTTCGAACTGACCAATAAAATGGGGCATTAGCTCAGTTGGCTAGAGCGCAACACTGGCAGTGTTGAGGTCAAGGGTTCGACTCCCTTATGCTCCACCATTTATTTCCCCCTACTTATAAGTGCAATCTATTTGGGTATTCTTATATCACGTCAAACCAAACACTTACAAGAGAATCAGTTATCTCTAAAAACCCGAAATTCAATGCTATTCAGATGCAGCTTCCAACACGTTTCTCTACTTGTTAAATATTGGTCTTTTCAACTTGAAAAGTTTGTGAAGCCACGATTGGCTTAATAATGTAATAATCTACTTATTCGATAAAAATTTCTCCTGGTTCATATGGTTATAATTAAGTACCTCGCTGTTCCAAAATCAAATACCGTTTGGGCATTTTAGCTCAAAAAGTCATCTCGCTGAGAATCAGCTATTGCTGAATTCATCAGACGGGACGATTTTTCATGTCGTCAGAGGATTTTCCGGACATTGCCTGGAACAACTTCTCGATTTCGTCGTTAACTATCACGCCATCACCTCCTTGTATATGTTTATCGAAGCCATCCGCCCCGATAAACTCTTTAAGCAAGGCTTCCGTCCATTCTTTGGCAATAAACAGCTTCTGTGACTTGCGCTGTTTGAGTACGGCATGTAAAACGATTGCCGTACCCCATAATTTTTCCAGCAGCAAGGCAATTCTTTCTTCAGCTGAAATTGCCAAATCGTAATGTTTCAAGCATGCATTCAATGCTCTCCTTTCTGTTTTTATTTCAGTGCTTCCAAATGCCTGTCGTGACTCCGACATTCCGGTAAGTACTTCTCGAATACCGGATTCCAAACGTTTCAGCCGCTCTGCAGGCTGAGGTTCTTTGTTCATTCTAAGCAACCTCTTTCTTTTTCGTTTCTCAAAAATAATACGCGCAGACACAAAAAAACGTACCGGAAAACTGAGACAATCCATCTCTGTATTACCGGTACGTTTTAATGATTATCAAAGCTTTTCATCTGCTTTGCTCCGCTATTCGTACCAACTTACCATGCAACACTGCGTCCATGGTCCGTTATGTGCAGTTTTTTCGTCTACCTTTTACATTGTCCTTCTTCTTCCTATAAATTTATAACGTTACTCATACGATGCCCTTTCACTTTTTCACTGTCGCGGAGCGCGACTTGAGAACTTTCCTTCAACTCTCGTTTCAATCACATGATTTAATAAGTTTAAAATTTTTGATTCACACAGTTTTATTTCGAATGACTGTCAATTCGTCCTCCATGTATTGGCTCTCCTTTCCAGGAAATTCATATTGTTTATCACTATTCTTTCCTCTAAAGTTTCCACCGATGAAAGCCGAGAGAGGGAAAGAGCTTTCACAGATGGAATACATTAATCATCTTTGGTTATTTAACTTTTTAAAATCATTCATGGCCTCAGCAGCCGCATCCCGAAGCTGCTGACGCAGAACCTTCGCCAATCGATCAATTCAATGCTCAGACTGATAAAAATAATCCAACAATAATACATCTTCTGTCAAGCAGGCAACCGCGACAACAGATCGTCAAAACAATCAAAACCATTATTGCAGATGCTCCCAGGATAATAAAACGAAGCACCTATTGATGTCTTATTTCCAACTTTTCCGCATGTTCTTTCTGGTTCGCGTTATCCATATGCAATATGTCCTGAAATTATTTTTTCGCTTTTGAACTGTTTTGCTACCATAACAATTATATCCCTGCTTTAAATGGAGCAAGTTAACTGTAATCATCTTCCATAATTTCAATCGCTTTTTACTGGTTGAACGTTCATGGTAAAATTATATAACAAGCCCTGAATAAATTTTCCAGAGCATGTAAACCTCCTAATCTATTGGTCATTCTTGATTTCCATACCGTCGAACTCACAGCCGATACAGAGCATTTCACAATTCACTTAGATCTCGATTTCGCACACCGTATAAGCTTCCCCGGTACGAATCGAACAAGAGAGCAATATCAGCAGTATTGACCTTCTCAAGAAGCATTGTCACAATACTGCCCGATATAACCGCATCGGACACTATTTAGTGTTTACGTTTTTTGCTATCGCCGGGAAAAAGCTTTTTTTATAAAAATCTAAAACATAAACACTTACTATTGTTCCCACTTTTTTCTCATAGATTTAAAAGACCATTTTGCAACTATAGATTCCAAAACTAACCGGATCTGAGCAAATAAAATTCTGTGGAGTGTTGATAAGGCGTATCGTCAACATGTTGACTCCGTCTTGGCTGTGCGTTGCAATTGCACTTCGGCGGACGGCACCGAAATTTGTTTCAACGTACTTGCCGTTAACCCATATTTCTGCCGCTCCGGTCACTTCCAGCTCGATAAAACGGGCACATCCTTCAAAGGTAAAATTATATTCGAACTTACCCCAGTAATATGGATAGCCTTGCTCTGCTAGATTTCCCAAACCAACCTTCTGTGACATGAACTTTACCGGATATCCCGAGGTAACCTGAAAATCTCCGGCTATATAGAACTCTCGTTCGATCCCGTCAATATGGTTGTGTCCCGGACGGAACAGTTCCCGGGCGGCAATCCCGCGATAACAGATATCGGCCGGATGATAGATAATGCCATTGTCCTGAACAGGCTGCCCATTGATCTGCACCGCCAGATCTCCCAACTGCTCCGTGTAAACATGATCAATGCAAACGTCATCGGGCAGGTGGAACTCCCTGTTGCCGGAGGCCGATATCACAGCAATGTTTTCGTTAAGCGGATGCGCCTCAATAAAAGTTGCCGGACAGCTGGCGGTCGATGGCGCAAACGGTGAGTGTTCAAACGATTCGGTCTCGCATTCAAATGATTCCGGCAGAATAAAGGCTGATATTCCAGCGGGAAACACCAGACCGTTCGGGAAGGAGTCCCGGCAGACAACTGCCCGGCGAGTACGCGGATTGTAGAGTTTGAACGAACCGGACACCTGGACATCAGGAAACAAGTCGCGTCCTGACAAATTAACCAGATAGCACTCGCGGAAACCATTATTATCCCGGGCATGAACCAGAATTTCTTCTGAACCGTCACCGAGGATCGTTATATCAGAAGGTAGCGTTTCGATCTGATCGACGTGAATGATCTGTCCTCCGTTTGCGCTGAATCGCTCCAGAACGTCAGCCATTTCCGGCGACGGCTCCAGTTCAGTCGGAAATAGTATCGTATTGTACCGGCTTTGGCCGACCTGCAAAAATCCATCCCCGATTTCTGCTTCGCCAGCTACGATTCTCTCATCTCCATAGTCGTATCCGGTATGCTGACGCATCAGTTCAAATGTTGTTACAGATAAAATTTCTTCTATTTCACTGATGTTGTAAACTGTCGAATCGACTTGATGAACAAAAGCAGAAATGATGTCACTACCCCGCTGACACTTCCACATTCCAATCGGAATTAACACCAGGCATTCTCCATGAAAAGTTCCGCGCCGTAACAATTCCGCCGAATGCGTCCAGGTTTCAAACATCTCATGGAAACGGTCAAAGCCCGGCTGCTGAAAAAAATAGCTTGGCGGACAATCTTTTTTTGCGACTCCTCCGACGGAATAGTAGAATGCGTGGGGCGTAAACAGATTAACGCCCATTCCAATTTCAAAATTCATTTGCAGATCCATATAGGCGGTAGAACATTCCCATCTGAGAAACGTCAGACACTCACATGACACCAGATCGTCTTTAAACTGATGGGCGATTGACGAAGCGTATTTATATATCATCAGGGGACTGACTTTCATCGTACACTGGGGCAAATGGCGATCACGACCACACGCCTCACGTTGTCCCAGGTAACGCTGATGTTTTAAATCACAGAGAAAGTCGTCAACAGCAGGAATGTCCTGCAGCTTAAAATAGGGCATAGGGGCACCGAAATGATCAATCACAACTTCCAGCGGACCTTCATCGCCACAGAGGTGACCGGTATAAATCAGGCCATTTTCAGTACACCACTCCTGTTGGGGCTGAATAAAATTCCGGAGAAAAACAGTTTCTGCCAGAGACCGGTAATCCATTCGTACAGCCTCATGTCCGGGAAAATCTTCAACGAGCAAAGGCAGAAGATCGGTAAGCTCGCAGTCATGCCGATCACGGTATTCCGCTTCCAATACAGGAGACCATGCCAGCCCGTGAAACCGACACAACATCCATCCTTCGTCATCCGTATAAACTGCCTGGATCGGATCGCCGAATAAGTCACCGATGGCTTCTCGATACTTTTCATGGGTATATTCAATAAACAAATCACATGCTTCCCGGCTGAAAGTATCAATATGACGACCGTTTTCTTCCAGGAAAAACCTTAAGGCTGGAGTTCCGGTTGGGGCGTGCCGTTCATCCAGCCTTTCGGTTGAGCCGGGAATAAAAGCATGTGTCGCGGGAGCTTGCGGATTCGTACCGGAATACTCGAACCGCATATATTTCTGGTAAAGATCAGGACGCAGCCGTTGAACCATTTCCCCCGCGTTTCCGCTTGGAAACCCGGCCTCGTCATAAAGCCATACTTTCAAACCGACTGCTTTCGCCTGCAAAGAAGTATAACGAAACAATTCGAGCCAACGGTCAGACATATATTCAATTGCATTACCTACACGGCAATGCAGCACGATTCCCTTACAGCAGGAACCTTTAAATAATTCAATTTGTCTCGAAATCTCTTTTTCTTCCATTTTACCGTTCCAGAACCAGAACGGGTAAACTCCCACGTCTCGCATAGTTAACCTTAATCCTGCATTATATGTTTTTTTATTCAGTTGAGTTTAAATCTCGCCCCTTTGGCGGGTAATTTATTGATCTTACAAAGACTCGTGCGAAATGCATATTTACGGGTAGGGACGGTTCTCAGTAACCGTCCGCAGTTTTGTGCTTGAGCACAAAATCCCGGTGAACGGCGCGCTACGAAGAGCGCGCCCTACCAAAATTCATCTATTTCGCAAGACTCTTTGATCTTAAAGAGAAAGGAGGGGAAAATTTTCAGTATTTGCAACTTCATGCCTAATAGGAGAAATAGCCATTATGCTTTCATGAAAACTTCCATCACTATCATTAATTAAAACATTAAATCTAACCCCCTCCCGCCCTGTCTGTTCAGACAGGCCAATCGCACTAAAAGGAATAGTAATATCGTATATAGTTTGCGTTCTTGCATTATCACGAAATGATTTAAATTGTATTTTTGACATCGCTCTCCGGAAACTAAAATATTTTGGGTAATGCAAAATATTTTTAGCATTCTTTCCACTATTGGACCTGGCAAAAAGAATATTCCAAAAGCCTTTTTGATGTGGAATGTCCAAAATAATCTGAACACTGTCTCCTTTATTAATTTTTCCAGCAAGTAGAGGTTGAACATGAATATCATCCTTCACTACAGCCCTTATTTTTAAATTCATATTATCATGTGCTAAGAAGATTTTTATGCTTAAATCTTTTGGATTTCTCCAGTGTAATTTATCTGTTTCAGGATGATTAACGACTAGATCAGTAAGATATTTTTTTTCTTTTATAACTAAATCGGGGCTTTGCTTAAAGCCGGGACTGCTAAGTTTAATTGAAGTATTTATCCGCAATGACTGCAGTCCATTCCAAAGCATACCAAATTTAATGAACATATTTACGTCTGAAGTTTCGAAGTTATTATCTGCATTCAGTTCAAATACAAAGTTATTGCTCTCATTGGGTTTTAAATCGTATTCTACAACAGAAGGAGTAATTTTTAAATTTTGTGCAAACTTCCATTTTATAATAATTGGAATATTACTTCGGGTTGGATTCGATAGTTCTATATTCACACGTTTTTTACAGCCTTTGGAAATAAAATAATTTTCCGGTAATTTCATAAATTCACCATGTAACATCGGCGGTAAACTTTGCGCAAAAATTCGAAGAGCTTTAGGAGATTGTTCTGCATTAAGTATATAAACGGCATTTCGTGGTCTAACTGGAGTCTCGTTGCCCCATATATCTACCAATGCAGCTCTATTCTGAATACCAGATATCATTATAAAATGTTTGCCAGATAATGTCCAGCAAGGAATGAGATAATCACCATTAGCACATTTAAATAGAAAAGAATATACTGACTTTGAACTATGGTCTTCAAGAAGTTTAGCTTTTCTAAGATAACCGGCCAACATACTATATGTAACATATACGGCTTTAGGACTAAGATCATTTTTTAGTAATCCATAGTGGTGCTCCATATTATTCGGATTATCTCCCTTATCCCGCAAATTATACCAAGTATAGCCCATACCTCCCAATCCCCAAGTAAGGAGTAGCTTTTTATATAAAGTCTCGGCTTGAACCTTTTGGTCCAAAGACGATAACGCTGTTTCATTGGGCCACCATGGCTTATCATCTCCAGTCAACTTACGATAATGCATTATCTTTTTTAGCTGTTGAATATACCATTCAAAATTTCCATGAACATGAAAGGCGAGAATATCATAATATAGTTTTCCCTTTTTCATTGCCTGCAATACAAAGTCTGAAGTTGTCTGTCTCTCTGCTCCAATATCAGGGCCGGCAAATCCAGCAGAAAGTACCTGCATATTAACATCTGCCTTTTTTGCTTCGTCATAAACGATTTTTGTCATTTTCAGAAACTCTTCTGGAGAATAATCCACACAAAGTTCTGGTTCGTTCGAGGGTTCTATATAGCGTATTTTACCTTTATAATGTTCCATAAAACCATGCACGTATTTCTGCCAGAGATTTAATTTTGGGGGGCGGCTATTCCAGCCTTTTTCTCCAGTCAAACATTTATAATTCATGTTTTTGGTCCACTGTGCTCCAATTCCTAAGATTGGAGCAACATCAATTTTATATGGCTTTAACAAGGCAATCGTTTGATCGAGTCTGGAAAAATCCCACATATCCACTTGTGGTTGAATATTGAACCATGCGGCATTATCTCTGAATACCTGAGCACCACACCAAGCAAGTGCCTGCGCTAAAATCTTTTGTTCATTGGCTGGGTATGTCCACATATGACCGCTTACTCCAAAAATAAAATCGTCTGGAACTCTTGATTGGACAAGACATGGTCGCATATATACGTAATTGAGTCCTTTCTGATACAAAACTTTACTGTTTGAACGAATTGTTATATCAACGCCATACCAGCCCAAAAGTTCCGGTTTGTAGAGCGGTAGTGTTACATTGCCAACTTCTGAAATCATAATTTTATGATTGTTCCTGGAAACTATTCGGCCATTTATGTCTTTTATTACAAGTGAAACCGAAACTTTAAATTTCTTTTTATCCGAATTAGTAATTTTTAACACAGGCGGCTTTGCATTTGGAAAAAGTATGGGTAATGGATTCCCTGTATTAATGTTAACCATAATACCACCATCCACTATTTGACATGATAGCATAAAACAGATAACAGTACATAATAAACTATATTTCATAATTATTTTCCTATTACATCAATTGTTCTTCTAATAAAGGACAAGTCCCTTAACCCAGTGAGAATCTGCTTCTGTCCTTTGGACGGGGGATCCAGGCTTTGCCGTCGCCGGAAAATTAAAAAACGCTTTTATAGATAGAAGTAGACACTAAAGCGTTTTTAATGCCTCGTATGCTTAAGATCAAAGTCATTTTTTGTCGTTTGAAGGTGTACAATAGACCTTTATATTTGCCAGACCAACATATCCATTTCCCTCCCTTATTTTATAGTCTACAGCAAATCCCAAAATTTTAATGGGAAAATCCAGTACTTTATTTTTTACCTTGCCAGACCAACAGGAGTTATATGGTTTAGAAGAATCAGAAATTTCGTAAACAAGATTCTGCCATCCATTCAGTTTTGCAACCGATTTGCGATATTGAAAAACTTCCCCGTCATTATCAATTAAGCGCAGGCAAACATCACGAACATTACCATCCTCTGGAAGAAAAGCCCTTACTAGAATTTTTGCCGAATCAAATTTTTCAATCAAGTGCTGCTTAGTTAGGTCTAAACTAAGATCTGCCCAAGGAGCTTCTTGACAGTTAAAAACCAAACATAATGCGGTTTCTCCGTCAAATTTATCTGTCTCAACATATTGTCCTTTTTTTTCAAATCTTAAAAAGAATCTCTTTTGTGACAGCAAATTCAGTTCTATTGCGTTCGTAGTAAACGCTACAATTGCCAAAAAAATGAATAGTAATCCTGATAGTTTTTTCATAATCAAATCCTGTCTCTTTGTTAGTTTCAACGATACAAAATTAATGACATATTGTCAATCAAGTGGCACTAACGCATTCTTCCCCGTTTGAAAAATATTTTTGCCGGTAAATTTCAAAGCCCTAACGCTACCATCAGCAAAAATAAAATTTGATGAGCGGCCGGAATGCTTCCATTGTGGAGCAATGTAGGCTTTTGCCGGATCATTCCAAATAGAGTATTGAGTCCATGTGTCATATATTCCGTTATTAGCGCATTTAAGAGTATCTCCGGCAATTCCGCTATAACTTTGTTCTCCTATTAAAGCTGAAGATGGAGGTATAAAAATTATCTTTCTTGCATAGGTTCCTGGCGATGTATTTTCAGTTGCGAAAAGCTGAGTATATCCACCACTTTTTGAATATGGAGTCCCTTCCGTATTATCTGTATATGCATAGTTGGGAAAGTATGCAGAGGGTTTTATGGAAGGAGTATATATCGGAGATAATCCATTAGCGACTTCCGGGCAAAAAAATATTCCAGTAGAATCATTAAAAGAATATCCAACCTGACAACCAGATGTATCATCCCACTTGTTAAATGTCCAGAAAATACTACCTTGATTTATAGGCAGGTATGAGCGACAAAAATATGTAATTGAAAAATAGTGATTATAATTTATTTGTGTGGGAGGAAGATAATCGTTATGATCTCCGGAATAACTGGCAATACCAAAGAATATCTGCTTCATATTGCTGAGACAAACAGCCCCTTTCGCAACCGTTCTTGCTTTGTTCAATGCAGGCAGCAACATACTTGCCAACACTGCAATTATTGCTATAACAACAAGAAGCTCTATGAGTGTAAAAAATTTAAAATCTATAAATTTGTTTCTTTTCTGCCTGTTGACTCTGCATGTCATTGCGTACTTTCCATTGTCAGTGGATTCCCTTAATTCAGCTAAAAATGGTTTCATTGTTGCCTCCTTTATTTTTCTCAAATCAAGATTGTTTAATGTTTGCTACACCATTATATTTAATTAGTTCCAGTTCCACCAGTTTTTCCTGTTTCTCATACTTTTTACGCGACAACAGAAAATCGACTGCGGGTCGAACAATTTTCGGAAGAGGTACTGCAGTCACGGCCGGAACGTCAGGCAGATAATTGTATAACGGCATGTTCCCACTGCCGGCGATACTGATATCTTCCGGCACACGTAAACCGCTTTCCCTTAAAGGACGGATCGCAGCCAATGCTCCATCGGAAGAACTGAATACCAATGCGGTCAGTTTATTCTCTTTGATCGCGAGAATATTATCCCGTACGGTTTTTTCCGCCGCTAGAAGCGAATCTTCCCACGGGTGAGTCCCCCCCCTGAACACGACATCGATCTTTCCGCCTGATTCCTTAATACTGGCAGTCAACATTTTTAGGTAAACTTCATTGTAATCAGTTTTGGGCGAATGATAAACAAAGCCAACACGACGATGTCCGTTTTCAATCAGATATTGTCCCATCAGGCCTGCAGCCTGTTCAACGTTGAAGCCAACACAATAAACATTCTCCGGTAATTCAGCATAGCGGAAATTCGACCAGAAAAGAACAACTTTAAACGGCAAAGTACCTAATAGTTCCAATTCCTGGTCCGTCAAACGGGAAGAAGAGGTTCCCAGTACAATCCCGGCAATCTTTTTTTGTTCACGGGCATGAGCCACAAAGTCAGTAAGATTGAAATCCTGAGAGTGTTTATGAAATGTAACATCTGTATTGCGTTGCACGCAATACATTTCAAACGCATCCAGGGTACTCCACAACCCGCCGGAATAATAGGATGCATAGGAAAACAATATTTTCCGGGGCTTTTCGATATAGTCTTTTTTCTTTCGGATGACTGTGGTTGTCTGTGTTTTGGGAGCGGCCATAATTCCGGCTCCCCATTTCCGGACTATAATTCCTTCCTGCTCCAACTCTGATAGTGCCTTGCTGATGGTGGCTTGCGAAACGCCGAATTCTGCCATCAGCTCACGAACTCCGGGGAGTCGCTGGGACGGCCCGGTCAGCATTGCGAGTTCTTCAATATTTTTCTTAACTTCAAGGTATTTGTATTTTTTCATATTGCGCTAATTGTTTTTTTAGAGTATCGATACAATATGTAGAAATTATAAAACAAATACCGTTATTTGTCAAGAGAACAAAAAAGAATTTTCATAAAAAAACATCGTTTGTTTCCTGATCTGCAGATAGTAAATTTGGGACACTCGTATTGAGAAAGTTTGATTTCTCTTATTTCATAGAATAAAATTATTTTACCTGATCCGGAATACTAAGTCCCAGTAGTGGGGTGATGTTTAGAATTGGAATAGTCCATTAATTTTGTGACCATGCGATTCAAACTCTTCTATTATCTCAGTAAGATAATAGAAGAGTTTTTCGCATTTTATGCAGGCTAATAATTCCTTTGAAATAGAAGACGCAAAGACGCCGATATGAGAAATAAAATTAAAGCGTGTTCCATTATGGAAAAATGTAAAATAGGAATTCTTCCTGAATATGGGCAGTTTTTGCATGATTCATTGGATTTATAAGGCCCATTGCAAATAAGGCTCGGCACACCACCATTTTTACCTCAAATCTATTCAAAGAGTGCCGTTAAGTACTGTTTTTTGTTGTTTTTTGAGCATTGATATGGCTATATTCAATATTTTTGAACGCTATTGCGATCATTGTCCGGCATGGATCGGCCATGTCGTTGGCAAGGCTGGATTTTGTATGGTCTATGATGTAATTGATCGAGCCGTTCCGCAATGCAGAAATTATATTTTCCAGAACAAAGCCTCAGCGGTAAAAAAAAGAGATGAACTACATATGCAGGGACACCAGTTGCTGTTTACAAATTTTAAAGAGGAATTATCATTATGAATGTACTTGATATATTTTCATTAAATGGAAAAGTGGCACTGATCACCGGTGGAGCCGGTATCTATGGCAGACAAATCGTTACCGCACTGGCAGAGGCCGGGGCTCAAGAAAACTATATCGCCTCACGTGGAGTTGAAACTTTTGGCAAGGTTGCCCAGAAAAAGCAGGAGTACAGACATGATGCAACGGCATCTTTGATTTTATATTACTGTTTTTGTGTTCTGCAACTTGAATTTCCTATTATAAAACTTATTTTATTTCAACACAAAAGTTTATCGAGAAACATATAAAACAAAATAGCAAAGGATCCGATAAAATGCTTCATAAATTACAAAATGCATTAACCGACGATGATTGCTTTCAACTTAAATCAATTTTTTCTCCCGTAGCAGTAGGAATCCCCTTGTTTCATGCATTTCGAGATTTGTGTCTACTTAATTCCGGAGAGTTCAGACATTACGGAATGAAAGATTTTAATGATGGTTCGGGAGATCACAGATGCTATATTTCTTCCTTTGATTGCGGATTATCCTGGAAACTTCATACAGTGAATGATCCAGAAGAGCTTGGAGCAATGACACGCTCACCCTGGTCAAAACGTTTTATTGCGTTGTTTCGCTGTTCCGAAGAAATCGGACTGTTACGTGGACATCGATTATTCCTGCCAGATCATCGCAAATGGATAGGCGATAAAACTGGTATTTATTGCATTATATCCCAAGAAGGGCCAGGTGGAGTTCCTGATAAAGTTGTCCGAGTTTGTGATTTAGATATAAATGGCATTCCGGTTGACATGATTCGTCAGCCAATGTCTCTCGAAAAGCGTAAACGCTGGTTATGCGTGGCCCAAATGTATGGAGAAGGAAAAGCATTTCCTGTAGTATTTCGTTCTGATGACGACGGCGATAGTTGGAATTATTCGGTATTAGACAGTGTTGCTCCATTTGAAGTAAAATACCCCCACAAAGGATTGCGGTGGCAAAATTATTCTTGCGAACCAACAATTGCAGAGCTTTCAGATGGTCGGCTAATGTTACTTAGCCGCACTTCGCAAGATTATCATTATCAATACTTTTCTTGTGATGGAGGAGAGTCTTGGAGTGCGCCGGAGCCTTCGATTTTTCATGGCACCAATACAATGCCTACGCTTTTAAAATTGCGTGATGGCAGAATCGTTTTCTTTTGGTGCAACACTCAGCCACTTCCAGAATTGGATCATGATACCCAACCTGAACTAGAGAACTTTGAACGCATGGGAATAGGAGAAGATGTTTTTACTAATCGTGATGCCTGCCATGTTGCCATTTCAGAAGATGATGGAAGAAGTTGGAAAGGTTTTAGAGAACTCAATTTAACTCCAGTACGAAACGATGCCGACTTTCGAACTTCCGGAGGTTCTAATTCCGATAAAAGCACTCATCAGTTTCAAGCTTTTGAGTTGCCATTTGGGAAAATTATGGTGGCAGCCGGGCAAGATGAAAAATGCCAGAGAATAATTATTTTTGATCCCCAATGGCTATATGAAAATTCCAGATGTGAAGACTTTAGTTGTGGCATGCAAAATCTCAGTACCCACGTTTATACAAAAAGTCTTTCCGGATGCACTCGGGGGAAAGTTGGTCACTGTTCTTGGAACCGTACTAATGGCGCTTTTCTGGTGCCGCCCCCTGAGATAAAAAGCCACCGGGAAGTGTTGCTGATTTCAAGAATTCATGATAAACGACTTTTTAGTGAAACTCAAGGAGTAACATGGAATTTTCCTGCGTGGGAGTCTGGAGAGCTGGAGATTATTATGCAAACTCCTGGTGCTGGTATTGTTATAAATCTAACAGATCACTGGTTTAATCCCATTGACACAACAGTAAGTGAGTTATCGCAATTTTGTTTTAAGGTGGAAAATCTCCCTGTTGCAAAATGGAGCACAATTCGAATAGAGTGGTCCCTGAAAAAGAAGATAGCATATTTGCTTCAAGACAACCAGAAACGAGTGGAATGCAAATTAAAATGCATTCCTTCTTGCCCGATAAGCTACGTGCACCTACAAAGTCTTGCTCAGAAAGTGGATACAAAAGGTACTTTGATCAAGAGCTTATTGGCACGACAAAAGCAGTAAAAAGTTTCTCGATAAACTTTTTTTGTGATTTTATTCATTTTTTGGTTTACTTTTGTAAAGAATATTGTTATAATAGCATCATGAAAGTTTATCGTGAAACTTCTAGATTCAGTATTTTCAGTAAGTAATATAAGGTAACATTTTATGAGTACAATTTATGATATAGCTAAAGAATTAGGACTAAGTCATACCACAGTCAGTAAAACCTTGCGTGGACTACCTGTGAAAAAAAGTACTCGTGAACGAGTATTGATGATGACAGATAAACTGGGATATTGTCCTAATAAAGCAGCCATTCAACTGAAGACTGGGCAAAGTCATAAAATAGCCCTTTTGGTTCCGGACTATGGAATGATGCAGTTGGAAATGATTAGACAACTGGATTTACTTTGTTGTGCTGACGGTTATGAAATAATTCAGTTACCAATCTCAAACAATGTGGACCGAATGCGTTCGACATTTGATTCGTTGCTTCAAGGAGGATATGACGGAGCAATAATTTACCTTTACGATTATACTTCGGTTAGGGACAAAATACAGCAATTCTTAAAAATGCATCGTCCAATAGTATTAATTGGCCCCCCAACAGACTTTGAACCTGTTGCTGGTATTTATCCAATTACAATCGACAATTCCACTGCAATTAAAGATGCAACCAATCTTTTGCTGTCACTTGGACACAGCAATATAGTTCATGTAGTACCATCACCGTCGCCGGCTTATCATGACGAACGTCCAAACAATATTATCAAAGAGATGCTTATTAAAGACAATTCGAATTGGATACCAGAATTTTACTTTAATTTATCCAATTATTCAGACTATCTTCATGCTGGTTACTATGCCGCTTCTGAATTGATTAGGACTAAGCCGAAAACAACTGCAGTGCAATGTCCTAATGACTTTTTTGCTTGTGGATTAATTCGCGGCTTGAATGAAATGGAGCTCAATGTACCGAATGACATTTCTGTAATTGGTTCAGACAATTCCTCTATCGGTGAATTTTTTATGGTAAGCCTGACTACAATTGACATGAAGCATCTAAGTATGGCACAGAATGCTTGGAAAATTTTAAGTTCACATTTAAAAAATAACGACTGGGAGAAAGAGCCGACGAATGTTTCCTTGCGTGCAAATTTAATTGTACGCGAATCCACAGGTACAGTAAAATCTTAAAATACGGGAAAGCATATTTCCCCTGGTCATGGACAGATAAATCGAGTAATATTTGAAAATAATACAAGATGACGGTTAACCGCCAAAAGATGCAAATACTTTTCTTGTTTGGATTTGCTGGTATCGACAATGTATAAACTGTTAAACCGAACCCTAAGCTACGTGAAATCGAATATAGGAAAGGCTGTGTGGAAATTGAAAGTACCTAGAAATAAAAGCAACTAATTCAACACGGGGGAACTGGAAAATGAGATTTTAAGAATTATGAATTCAAATCTTTTAAGCAATTAATCTAATGTGTTTTTTATTTTAACAGGACGAAAATCACTTAAACTAGTCTAGTGAGAGAAAAGTAAGTCTGAGAGCTTTGATAAGGAGGCGTTATAAAAAACATGCAGAAATAGCAATTTTTACAGTATAATAGATAAAAATTATCAGTAAAGTAAAAAAAAGAAAGAGTCAAAAAATGAAAAAAAGAAAAAAATTTACACTTATTGAATTACTTATTGTGATAGCTATCATTGCAATCCTTGCCTCCCTGTTGCTGCCTGCACTGAATAAAGCAAGGATACGTGCCAAAAACATTGGTTGCATAAATGCATTGAAACAAATCGGATTAGGAGTCTCCATGTATGCAAATGACTTCAAGGATTATTTACCTCCAGTAAACTATTATTATAATGTATCTAACTCTGCCGCAGGACCGATATGGTCAGCTTATGAACCGTGGACAACAACGAACCTTTCTCCTTTAGGGGGCGGTCCATTCCGGATGTGGACAGGAGGAGGTACTAATACAACCGTTTATTATGGCCTCGGTATTTTAATTCCATTAAATTATATCGCGAAACGAGTAAAACGGGGAACAAACTGGAGAATCAGTCCGGCGATGACTTGCCCGCATTTTCATAGCAGTACATACGGAATCGATAGTGAGAAAACAAATGCTGACTGGGGCAGTTATTCTTATATTGGAGGTGTCCAATATGATCCTCAACGGACTGCGCAAAATAAGAACTCCAGTCTCAAAGCCATGCGTCGACGGATAACCGATCGCCCGAAATACGGCGGCAATCTGGCGATTGCGTATGATTTTTCGAATGGCTATACTCCCGCTGGGTCATCAGGAGCCCAACATCCTGACGGTACTTATGGTGTACTGGATATTTCCGGCAGAGTAATCAACCGTAAACAGGACGTATCAGCATTTCCGGTTGGCGGTGCATCTGCTTATTTCTTCAGTTGGTCTTTGGAAAGTGAATAGGAGATAAATAATGTTGTTGCGGAAAATTCCAGAGATTCTGTTTGTCTTGTTGTCGATGATTGCAGTGTGCAGCGCAGGCAATCCTTATGTGGTGCGCGATGGTGTTGCTCGAATGGAGATCGTAATTGCAGAAAAAGCACCGGAACCAGTGTACACGGCAGCAAAAGAACTGCAAAAATATGTTTATAAAACAACAGGGGTCAAATTAAAGATAGTGAATCGTGCCTCTGGTAAAGCGATTTACGTTGGCGACAGTTTAGAGCTGAAAAAAATAGGATTTGAATTACCGCAATTGAAAGATGATGAGTATCTTATCAAGTCAGTCGACGGTAATATTGTGCTGGCCGGACACGATGAGTACAATATTGAGAATGCTGCATTACGCGGAAGGAGCTTCAATGAGAATAAGTTTTTCCAGAAGACTGGAACGCTCTACGCTGTCAATGATTTTCTGGAAAAATTTTGCAAAGTCCGTTGGTATATGATTGGTGAACTCGGCGAGGTTATCCAGCCTGCAAAGTCGCTGTCGGTGCCAGCAGATTGCGACATCAGACATTCCCCATCGGTTAAGTTCCGGTCGCTTTATGCTTTGTGGAATATTCCGAAATCGCTAAACTATTGGACTTGGACCAAGGTGATGCAACCTCCACCAGGTAAACGTTTTTCCCCGGCTGAAATTTTGGAATGGGGACGGCGAATGAAGGTTGGAGGAAAACCATTTGCGGCAAACCATAATCAGTATGATTATTACAAAAGATTCAGCAATCGTCCTAATTTCTTTGCTTTCAAATCAACCCAGCGGGGAAATCAACTATGTTACAGTAATCCCCAGGTAGTTCAGCAACTGACACAGGATGCTGCAGATTTTTTTGATGGCAAATATACCGGCGACTACAATATTGGTGATTATTTTTCTGTGATGCCGGCAGACACCATTAACTGGTGTGTATGCGAAAAGTGCCTTTCCCGTTATGGTAAGCCTGCATTACCCGGAGAATGGCATAACGGGTCCAAAAGTGATTATGTTTGGGGTACCATTGCTGAAGTTGCGAAAAATATAAAAAAGACTCATCCGGGGAAATTTATTAGTTGTTGTGCTTACAGTGATTATACTTATGTGCCACAAAAAACTATTCTTCCTGATAACGTTGCAGTTTGTTATACTAAAAACTACGGACATTTTTATGATTTAAAAGAGCGAGAAAGAGTTTGGAGGCATATAGCTGATTGGCGACAACTAACGCCGGAAGTTTATTTATGGGACTATTATCTTTTTCCGGAGTCGCCGGCCTTTGAGAGATTTCCAAATGTATCGCCGCGTCTCGCCGCATCGGAAATCTATAGAATGAAGGAGTTAGATATCCACGGCGGATTAATGTGCCAGCTTGACGACTGGTTTTGGCGTAGTCCGGCAATTGATCATATCCGTGTATATGTGACAATGAAATTGCTTGATAACTGGAATCTGGACGTAAAAGAAATTCTTGATGAGTATTATCGATTATTCTATGGGCCGGCAGAACTTGAGATGCGATCTTATTGGGAAGAATTGGAAAAAATCTATCTTTCTCGTACTTCTCTTAAGAATAACAGTGCCTCTTATGATTGGCTGCAACTGTGTCCTCCTGAAAAAATTAAAAAACTCGACTCAATTCTGAAAAAAGCATTAAAATGTACCATTCCCGGTTCGATATATGCTGCACGTGTTATTTTGATTCGTGATACGTTACAAAAAATTATTACTGATAATTGCCACCGGGTATTACAAATTTTGAGTCGTAAGCGAAGCGTGAACGCGATTTATGCGCCACGGGAAGTGCGACTTGATGGAAAATTATCCGACTCATTGTGGAAAATTGCCGGACGGGCGGATAACTGGACCATGATTGATGGAGGAGAAGCATTTGTAGAAACCACTGCATTGGTGTTGTATGACCAAAAGTATCTCTATATTGGTTTCGTTTGCGATGAGCGAGGAAATCATACCCCTTCCGTGAAAAATGTTAAACGGGACAGTCCTGCTTATTTGGATGATTCGGTGGAGCTCTTTATCGCACCAGAAAAGGGGGGGAATGCTTATCACTTTGCAGTCAATTCTGGTTCGACAATCTTTGATGAACGCATACCCAATGGGCGTGCTACGTGGAATAGTTCTGCTATTGTTGCAACTAACGTTTCAAAAGGACGGTGGACTGTAGAGATGAAAATTCCGTTAAGCGATTTAGGTATTTCCCCCGGAGACAATTGGTCTATCAATTTTTGTAGAAACCGCTTTGGGCAAAGAGGGCTTGTTTTCCCATATATGAATTGGAGCGGACCTAATGGTTATCATAATCGAGAACGTTTTGGCAAACTCATTTTTAAACCTTCTAGAAAGAAAAAAGTTAATGACTCATGTGAAAAATAAAAAAAAAGAGTTTCGGTGGAAATTTCAGTGCGAGAGAGAGCCGCAAACAATAAAAAGTTATATTTCACGATCAAAAATGGGTAACTCCAAGCTGATTTCAATATAACTTGGGCACAAGAAACCCTCGCATTGATATTTAATGTATAGTGCTCTCGCAATTTTAACTTTATATGAAGAAGTAATGCCATTTCGGCAAATGTTTGTAGCATCTGATTTTCAGGCATCTACAAGGTTTGAAGCATATTTGACATGCTCGGATTACATGTAAGCTGATACTTTGAAATAAGCAGGGCGAGAATAATTATTATGACTCAGTGTAGAGAAATCAGACTGGGCGTAAAATATGTCGAAGGCTTGAAAAAGTATATTATATTTTTTAGAAATAGCCACGAATTGCAGATGATGAAGTAGTCATAAAAGAATAAAAATGGCATTATAGTTTTTCTCTTTTCTTGTAAATGTTATCCCTGCCGAGAAAAACAAAAACATTCAAAATAAAACGCTTAAATAATTAACACCAAACATAAAATAGTTAAACAGAGGAGACGTTTCGGTAATATATAAAAATTGCTTTATCACCAAGAAAAACGTTCATAACAAAATCAAAATTACATAATATTTCAAATTAGGAAAAATGATGAAAAAACAAATACTTCTTATTTTCACAATGCTTCTCACATTGTTTATCGTTGTTGGTTGGCGTAATGTCTTAAAACCATCAAAAACGTCTCAAGTTTTTGAACCGGCAAAATTTACCTCAATAGTGCTTTCTGGATCTCTCCCCGGGAGCCCTAAAGAAAAATATGCTGTATATATGTTGCAAAATTTTTTCGAAGGTAATTTTGGGCATAAACTTAATGTTCTTGCTAAGAATTCCAAATACGACGGTAATGCTTTTGTATTTATGCCGTTCGTTTCTGATTTAGGCGAAGAAGGTTATCAAATTTCGACAAGCCCAAAAGGAGACATTATACTTACAGGAGGTAAGCGGCGTGGAGTAATTAATGCTGTAGTAGCCTTACTGGAGGAGGATTTTGGTTGTCGATGGTATGCCAAAGGAGATAAAGCCGTTATGCCTGGAGGGATTAAAGATCTTTCTTTTTCGCCTCGCAGTTTTACTCCGTTCATGCTTGACAGAACAATCTTGTGTTTTGAGGTATTCGATGCTGATTATGAGATAAAAAATCGTCTCAACATGTCATGGCAGAGTAGAATACCACAGGCTCTTGGCGGCAGCTGGAATTTCCCTCATAATCTCATGGCTCATACTCTTAATACTTTATTGCCGGGTAAACTTTTCAGTACACACCCGGAATATTTTCCCATGATAAACGGAAAAAGACAGAAGATCAATCCTGTTGCGCCATTTCAGATATGTATGACGAATCCGGAAGTGGAAAACATCGTTGTGAAAAATCTACTGAAAACGATTGCCGCCAATCCGAATTGTGAAGTATTCAGCGTATCAATGAATGATAATGTTAACGGTTTTTGCCAATGTTCCAAATGTTCTGATATGGAGAAAAAATATGGCAGCAAAAGTGGAGTACTAATTGATTTTGTCAACCGCGTTGCTCAACGGATAGCACGTAAATACCCCAATGTGAAAATTGAAACATTGGCATACCTTGATGCTCGTAAAGCTCCGAACTCACAAATCCATCCTGCGCCAAATGTATTAGTACGTTTCTGTGGAAATTCCCTTGTTCCTTATCCAGTTAAACATAAAAATCATATAGACAAACAGCTGGAAAATTGGAAGAAAATTGGCACAGAACTTCTTATATGGGATTATATTACTGATCATAATGACGATTTAAGTATGATGGTCAATCTTTGGCAAATAAATCGCAATCTTAATTACTACTTTGCGCAAAAGGCTAGAGGAGTAATGATGCAGAGTTCCTATCAGTCTCCTGGCGGTGCAGATATGGTTATGAAATCCTGGATATTTGCTAAACGTATGTGGAATCCAGGTTGGAAGCTCAGAGATTTGATGAAAGATTTCATCTACGGCTATTATGGAGCGGCTGCTCCAGCAGTGTGGAAATACTATAAATTGCAATATCAACAATTTTTGAAATATCAAAAATATAACCCTAACAGGAATCCTAAATATTTGCGTACTGTGGCTGGATTCGATTTTGTTGTCCCCGCTCAAAAAATATTGAGAAAAGCTTTCCGCATAGCAGCTGGCGATAAAAATTTAACGAAAAAGCTTGACCGCATAGATTTAAATCTAACCTATTGGCGTCTTTGTGCCGGTCCCAGAAATGAGGCGGACATTGAAAATTTTAAAAAAGATATTAAGAAATTCTGGAAATTGGCTTCTATTTTCAAAGTAACTCATTTTAGAGAAGGTCACCATGTTGGTCAGAAAGAACTTTGGAAGCTGAAAATAGAATGTAGAATTGGAGATGCTCTTTATCGTAAACCTCTTCATCCAGAAGCTCTGTTATTCTGCCCTCATAATGTTCATTTGTGGCAGGCTGGAGCCTCTACAGCACACCGAGTGAAAGAGGGTAATCGAATCATAATGGAACAAGACGGACGTAAACCGACATGGTCAATGCAATGGGATATTAGATCATTTCCATTCATACCTAAACGCCGATATCGTATAGTTGCTAAAGTTCGAGCCCAAGATGCAGATAAAGCCCAAAAGAACCAAGGATTGATTCGTGTAGCCGCATATGACTCGAAAAGAAAATATTCCCCTCCCGCAATAACTTTCACAGGAAAAGATCTAATGTCAGGGAATTGGACAATTAAGAAAAGTGAACCATTTGAACTAAATGAGTCTATGGTGGTCTACGTTTCGCCTATTGCCAATAAGACAATAAAAAAACTTCAAGTTGATTCGATACAAATGGTACCAGAGGATTGATCGTTTCTATGATTATGAAATATTTTTTCCCAATTGATGAAGTATATTCTGGAATTATGCTCGGAAATGGCTGTTGTGGATTACTGATTTGGGGAAGTGGAAATAAACTGAAAATTTCAGTAGCACATTCAGGCTTATGGGATCATCGTGGTGGTCTTCAATGGTCTAGCAAAATGAATTATTTTCAGTGTTTGGACATGCTGCAAAATGGAGGATTCAAAAAACTTGAAGCAGTCTTTGCTGCCAAACCAGACAAGGGAGTAGATGCTCCCACACTTATTCCCGCAGGACGCTTATGTGTCAAACTTAAACAAAGTTGTCAGCTTACCCATGCACACTTGGATATGTCCGAAGGCTTGTGCCGAGTGTTTTTTCAGAGGAAGGGCCAAACAAGTGAATTACAAATCCGAATATCCATACATTATCCAGAACAGACTTTGATTCTCTCTGATGCAATAGAATCAGTAAGAATAATTTCTGCTTACGAATTGAGTAAAGAGGTGTTCAAAAAGCGCGGGTTTTCGCCTCCAAAGGTTCTTGAGAACGGTTTCGTGCAGGTGATGCCGTCGGAAGACGATGGAATTTATGCTATGACTGCAGGTCAACTGAACAGAGATACATTCTTTCTGAAGCTTGCCCTGATGCCACATGATGCAGAATTGGAGAAAATACCTGTCAGCCCAGAAATATCATGGATAGAGGTTGAGGCCGACAATCGGGAATATTGGGGAAAGTTTTGGAATCGTATTCCAAAGGTTGTTTTGGCGGACAAGCAATTGGAACGTTTGTATTACTCTGGACTCTTCAAATTCGGGTCCATGACTTCTCCTTGTGGGCTGCCTGCCGGGTTGCAAGGAGCCTGGCTGGCTGATTATGAATTGCCGCCATGGTCAGGAGATTTTCATTTCAATATAAATGTCCAGATGGTATATTCTCCGGCTTTGGCTGCTAATTTGGCTGATTACCTGTTACCTCTTTTTAAAATGATCTGGTCATGGCGTGATCGCATGCGTTTCTACTCAAAATGTCTGACTGGGATTGACGATGGTTACATGCTGCCGCATGCAGTGGACAACGCTGGCGTATGCATGGGCAACTATTGGACAGGGTCTATTGACCATGGATGCACACTTTGGGTTGCCATTATGATGTTCAAATATTTTGATTACTCGGCAGATATTGAATTTATGCGAACCATTGGGTTTGAATTTATGCGCGGCGCAATGAACTGCTGTCTTGCCATGCTGGACAAATCCAGCACCCCTTGGAAATTGCCGCTCAGTATTTCCCCAGAATATGGAGATGCAAAATCTTCAGGTTGGGGAGTGAATTCGAGCTTTCAACTAAGCGCAATTAGAAGGTTGGCAGAAAATCTTCTGAGCACGGCTAAATCTCTAAAAATTGCTCCCCAAAAAAAGTGGTTGGATGTCTTGCGATTTTTACCGGAAGCGACTTTGTCGAAAGATCGTTCAGAACTTGCTTTATGGGAGAAACAAATTTTAGAACAAAGCCATAGGCATCATTCCCACCTTGCTGGTATTGTTCCTTTCGACACATTGGATTTGAAAAACTCCCAATGGCAGACAATTGTTCAGAAATCTCTTGAACGTTGGACCTTTTGCGGTATGGGGACTTGGGCTGGTTGGAGCTTTCCATGGGCATCACAACTTTATTCCCATACAGATAATCCAGTAATGGCTGAATTTATGTTGAAGTTATGGTTAAAGTTTTTCTGTAACACTGGTGGAGGGTCAATGTATTCAGCTGCATTTCCTGGATTCTCGATAGTATATTGCCAGGAAAAGATAATGCAACTTGATGGAATTATGGGAAGTATAAATGCAATTCAGGATATGTTGCTGCATTGTCGACGAGGAATCATTCATGTAATGAGCGGAATACCAGAAAATTGGAAATTTGCAGAATTTAAAGATATGCCGTTACCAAATAACATCATGATTTCCGCCGAACTGCATGAAGGACAACTCCAGAAAATCGAACTGCATTCGACAAAGAAAACCAATGTAAAAATCGCCCTGTTGCCTTCGGTTGAAAGTTGGCATTTGGTGGAAAATACGCAAAAAATAGATGAAACCACGGTAGAATTGACGCTATTGCCGGGCCGAACAGTATTGACCTGCAGATCTCAGTCAGGAACGTAATCAATTAGTAACTCTTTGTGTAGTAGTTTTTTAGAAATAACATTTCTACTCACAGGTTAATAAGAAAGATTTTAGTAAAAAAACAATCAGTTGTCTTTTTTTTACTAATAAAGAGACTGGTGCGGATGAAAATATAATCTTTCTGTAAAATAATATACAAAAGGAATATTTACTTAGAATGCTTGAAATATGTCGATTTTTGGGAAATAACGCTGTTATACAACAGGGGCAAGAATTAGTCATTACAGGGAAAGCTGCGCCTTCTCATCGTATCAAGTGTATAATCAATAAAATTGAGGTAAAAACCTTAAGTTCCACAGATGGGAACTTTGAGCTAAAACTGCCTCCCATGCAGCCGGCTGGACCATTTACTTTTCAAATAAGTGACCTTGATGGTCGAGAGAAATTGACTTACCATAATATTTATATCGGAAACGTATATCTTGTAGCGGGACAGTCAAACATGGCTTTTACCCTGGAAGAGGCAAATGATATTCATGATAAATACTCTGATGTTCTCATACGACAATTGGTTATCCCAAAACAGGCATTCATTAGCGCCCAACCAGCCGACAGTGAAATTTGCTGGCAACTAGCGGAAGGTAATGGTTTGAAAGATTTCTCGGCAGTAGGATTTCATTTTGCGCGGGAAGTTCGTAAACATTATCCAAGGATTGCAATTGGTCTGGTTAATGCCAGTTACGGTGGCACGAATATTGAGGCGTGGATCAGTCGCGATTCACTCTTGAAATCACCTGTAACGAAAGAACAAGCAACTGTATATGAATCGGAAATATTCAATTCAACTTCAATTGATATATCCAATATCCTTTCCCGTGGTAAAGTCGAAGAAAAAATGCTTGAACAATTGTTCCCAGAGCCGTTTACTAACGAAGGTGTTGAGCATGACTGGCATAAAGCCAGCTTTAATGCCCCCAATTGGCAGGAAATGCTTTTACCTGACAGTTGGGTTATTGCTGGATTCAAGTCGCCGGGAGTTTTCTGGTTCAGGCGTGAAGTTGAACTACCGGAATCATGGACAGGACAAGCACTAAAACTGCATCTTGGAGCAATTGATCATCAGGATATTACATATTGGAACGGCATAGAAGCTGGCTACACAGGTAAGGACCTGGATATCTCACACTGGAATGACCAGCGTTGCTATTCTATCGCTCCCGAACAAGTAAAAGTCGGTAAGAATCAGATCGCGGTGAGAGTGACGTCAATTTATCCAATTTGCACATACGGGGGATTCATTGGACCGGAAGATGAGATGTATCTATGCCCGGAATCCAATAACGAGCAAAGAATAGCCCTGGCAGGCACCTGGAAATATCAAGTGGAAAAGCTACTTTCCGTAGAAAGCCTTGAGCGTTGTCGACATCTTGGCGCAGGCGAGCCCCATTCATATCACATGATGTTTGATAATATGATTGCACCTTTACGTGATTTAAATTTTGCTGCAGTCGCATTTTATCAGGGCGAAGCCAACACATTAGGCAGTGCAGATAAATATGAGAATTTACTGAAACTTTTAATTGATGACTGGAAATCATATTTTGAACAGCCTGAGTTACCTTTTGTTATTGTGCAGTTGCCTGGTTTTCAAACGCCTCGTCAATACTCTGAACACAGCCAATGGGCAAAGGTTCGTGAAGCTCAATTAAAAGCAGGGCTGGCTATCGGCATTCCTCCTGTTGTTACAGCTGAAACTGGATTAGCATATGATCTGCATCCTCCAGATAAGAATATCATAGGCAAAAGATTGGCAATGACAGTTCTAGCTCTACAAGACTATCCAGGCGTTCCAATTTCCGGTCCAGTTTATAAACGTATGAAAAAGCTTCCAGAAGGTAAAATTCGTCTCTATTTTGAGCTTTACGGCAGTTCTTTACTTGTTATTGGTGATTGCATAAATCACTTAGTTATTGCAGGTGCTGATGGAGTATTTCACAAAGCAGAATCTCAATTGGAATCATCTACGAGTTTAGTCGTCTGGTCTACAGCTGTTGCGGATCCTAAAATAGTTTGTTACGGCTGGTGTGAAAATCCAGCTGAAGCCAACCTTTATAATCAAATGGGACAACCAGTATCCCCATTTAGAACCGATACAAAATATTATTTAACGAAGGGAATATCGCGAGATGGCAGAGTGATAAATCACACTTCTACTGCTGATTTGGATAATGAATAAACTACCTGAGCTTAACAAAGACATACCCTGAAATGGTGAAATTTTAAACATGCCATGTTTATATTTGTCCGTTCTTCTTGTGCAAAGTACGGTGTTTGAAATAATACATATCATACAAATTAAATGAAGATATAAATTATGATTAAATCGTTTTTGATGCTTGGACAGTCAAATATGGTTGGAAGGTGACTTCGGTACCGTTTTAAGACCTAAAGGTGGCAAAAAGTACCGTTTTTTGTTAATTATTTTTTGAGCATCGACATGGCCATATTCGATATTTTTGAACCGAAAAAGTCAAGGTTACAATATCTTTGAGGGGAAACGGTAATCTGTAAAGGCAGCCCTTATGCTCCACCATTTTTTTACCCTGACTTCTGGAATTTTTTCCCACAAAATACTAATTTTGCGTCTATCAAACCGAATTAGCTATTTACTGCATTTTTCCCGTTTTTACCCCCTTTAGAGTGAGAATAACAACAACAACAAAACAACAACAACTTATTTGCCTTCTAGGTTCAAGATCATCAAGTCTATCATCACTTTCAATTTGCGATTTTGAAAGCCGTATGCCTGTCAGAACTGCCAGCAAGTAACACGAAATCATCGATATAATTTATTAATCCTGTGTGCCTCTGTAACTCCAGAATTACAAAATTGCAAAATTTCACTTTTTTTCTATTGTTATATTGACTATAACTGTTATAACGGTTATAATAAAGTATACAGATTGATGATAGACTAAGGATATTTATGATATGAAAACGAGTGAAGAAAAGACTTACGACCGCTTAAAAGAGTTGATAATAGAAAACAAACTGCCGCAAGGGGAATTCCTCTCACAACGCAAGTTGGCGGAATCGGTCGGGGCGACGATCGTGACGCTCCGTAGCAGCCTGCGTTTGCTGGAAAACGACGGCTTACTGGAGAATGTTCCGAAATGGGGCGTACGCATCCCAGTTGAAAGCGAAGAATCGATCAGGGAACGTTACTATGTACGCGAATTGCTGGAAGTCGGCGCCTGGGAGTTGATTCTGGATGACAAAAGTAAGAAAACGCGGGCCTTGCTGGAAGAGAAGGCAAAGGAGTGTGATGCGGTACGCCTGACCGGACCTGAATCCTACCGTGAATTCGCGCGTCTACATGGCGATTTCCATTTACTGATTGCCGAACGCTGCGATAATAAATTATTGAATCAGATGCTGATGCGGCTGAATTTCCGCAGTACCATGTTGTCAAACGCTAAATACGGCTGGGAAATGCACGATGAAAACCTGAATAAAAATCATCACCAGGACTTCATTCGTACTGTTTTTGAATCCGACCGCGAAACAGCTTTGCAGGCAGTTCGTGAACATGTCCGCCGCGGTTGCAAGCTGGAAATTGCCACCCTGAAACGCCTGCATGAAGCAAAAGCCGTAACGGCGTAAAATGATTTGCCGGATATCGTCAATTTTTATTTAATTACTTAAAATACAACATAAAGTAAAACGAAAAGGGAGAAAGAGAAATGAAAGAAAAACAATTCACACTTATTGAACTCTTGGTTGTAATTGCAATCATCGCAATTCTGGCGGCAATGTTGCTGCCTGCGCTTAGCAAAGTAAGGGAGAAAGCAAAAGATATTACATGTAGAAATAATCTAAAGCAATGTTCTTTAGCACTTCATATGTACGCCAATGATGCGAATGATTATTTTCCTGCTGCCAATTACATGAATGGGACAACTCAGAAAAGCTGGATTGCAGCTATAACACAGGAGATGGAACTACTTCCGGAACCTAAATTTGGCAAAGCCAGCTTATTTGTGTGCCCAAGTTTTGCGCCATATGTATATAAATATACGAAATGGACATATGGCCTATGGGTCGGGGATGAAGAATATGGTTCCATATTAAGTCCGGCAATTAGTACAGTCGGTGGCGGCAAAGCATATTACCTCAGGAGGTTGAAACTAGGAAAAGATCAAATCGTAGTGGGGGACTCGACCCGTGCCACTGGTATATATCCGCAATGGGACTGTATTGATCGGGGAAGTGGAATCGAACAATTATCAACAGGATTAAAAGTAATACATTTACGTCATGCGAAACAGGGAAACGCTACTTTTGTTGACGGTTCGGTTCGTCCTTTAAAGAAAGGCTGGTTTCCTGGGAAAGAGTTTGATTATTCGCTTCAGATATCATATTAAAAAATTGAAAGGCGCCTCAAGCACCTTGGATAGTAAGGTTTGAAGATAAAACTTTTCGCCCTAAATCTTTTTACGTTTGGCGTTAAATTCCGTGATTCGCTGACTGGTAAAAGTCAATACAAAACTTCAGTTAATTAACTTTTTTACGAAGTCAGGTCCTTTTGGCATGCCAGCTGCCCGGAAGGTGTATCTGAAGAAACTTTCGGGTACGGATGAATCGAAATATGGATAGATTCTTCATTGGTTAATACACATTTAAATTTAAAAATGAAAATATGGGAAAATTAAAACAGATAGTCTTAAAAAAAGAATTTTATTCAGAGTAAGAAGTCATGCATTCTAAGTGAATTTTAACTTAAACTATATATCTATAACAATATAATATATGAGGGTATATCATGAGCCGTTTTTTTAAATTTATTGCTGTTTTTTTCGTATTCAACATTTCTCTTACTCTCTTTGCCAAAAAGGATGGCTTGCCGGAAGTAATTCTTCTAGGGGATTCGATCCGTATGAACTATCAGCAAAGAGTAAAAAATGATTTAAAAGGAATTGCCAAAGTATGGTTTCCCAAAGAGAATGGTCGGCATACGGCTTATACACTGAAGAAGCTGGATTACTGGCTTAAAGGACATTCTCCAGCGGTCATTCATATAAATTGCGGGCTTCACGATATGTGGCTTGAGCCCCAGGGAAAATGTCGATTTTCACCAAAAGTTTATGGAGAAAATTTAAAAAGCATTTTACTTCGACTTCGTGAAATGACTGATGCGACAATTATTTTAGCCCTGACGACACCGGTTAACGAACAATATCAGAAAACATCAAAAACATATGGACGAATAGTCCGACGGGAAAAGGATATCCCAGAATATAATAAAGTTGCGATCAACGTTGCAAAAGAATTAAATGTGCGTGTTAATGATCTTTATTCTCCTCTCGCCTCATCAGGTAAGAATGTTGTAATATGTAAAGATGGAGTACATCTGTCAAAAAAAGGAAATGACGTTGCCGTAAAGAATGTTGAGGAAAGTATTGTACAAACGTTGAACGAAAAGTAATACTTAATCTGAAATAATGATGCACTCCCCATAGTAAAGGGATTTGAGCATTAATAACCTGAATAATTAATAAATTTGTTTTTCCGTATTTTTCACTGCGTCTGGTTACCGGAAGAGAGGACCGATAACCGGGTTATCATGAAAATTTTTATTCGACAAAGTAAAAATTGGAAAGCGAAACAGGTTCTTTTTTGACGGAGCAATACGATTCCGAAACAGTAAGTGATCTTCGTTTCGTTGAAGCTGTCTTCAACTTGGAGTTTCTTCATAGGTTCAAGCTCCAGTTGTTCATAGTTTTTGAATCGGAAATAACAGATACTGATGAGTTGAAATTATAGTATAACACACTGCGGATGAATAGATGAATAATTCAGGAAAAGAGAGATAGATGAAAATTATAGTTATATTCAACACAATTACTTATATTGTTGCTGTTCAAATGTTCTTTATGTGTGGAGCAATTGCCCAGGGTGCGGAAAAAGCGCAGGAAATCTATTACAACTTTGACGGAGCACTTAGCACGGACAATTGTTACTATGACAAAAAATATGTAAATATTTCCACTGCATTCCCCATTAGCGGCAAAGCATCGCTTGGGATAGATACGCGATCAAGTACGTCAAAATGGAATGCCTGTTTCAAAACTTCCTCAGGATTATTAAAGGAAGGGTATTATGTCATAGAATTTACGGCCAGGATCATAACACTTGGCAAAGACTCTTGTTTGACTTTTCTTGTCAGGCCGTTCCATGCGAATGAAAACGACCCACACACCAAATTAATTACATATCGCGGCATCGGAGAGAAGCGTTTATTCAGGATGTCTGTTTATATTCCCGCAGGATTGAAAAATTATTCTTTCCAGATACACGCAAAAAATAAAGTATATGCAATTGTCGACGATATAAAAATATATCCGGGAGGATTTCTTGCCGTCAGTGATTCAAAAATGCCGGCTAGCCACTTGAACTGTCCCACCGGCTGCAGCGAAGTTCAGGTTAAATTTCCACGCCCGAAAAGAAATAAGACCACCTCTGTTTCAGATTTTGGCGCAGGCCCGCTCGTTCAGGATAACACCAAGAGCTTTAACGACGCGATTGCATACTGTAAATCTGCCGGAATCTCCAGACTGGAAGTCCCAAAGGGGGGTTTACCACTTTGAATCGAATAATCCAATCTGTTTTGAGGGTCTCAGTGATTTTGAATTCGATGGACACGGTGCGACGTTTATTTTTTTGAAACGTAAAGTAACAGGCAGTATGATCAGTATAAATAATTGTCGGCGGGTTTTATTTAAAAACTTCAATGTAGATTGGAATTGGGATAAGGATCCCCTGGCAAGTCTCGTCAAGGTTAAACAGGTTGGGAAATCAGGGAGTTATGCTGATTTCATTTTTTTGCATTATCACGCTTTCCCCAGGAAAAACATCAGGGTGGCCGATATACATCAAATAGATCAGGATAGTATGTCAGTCGGATGCGAAGATGGTAAAAAAGCCTCTTTTGAGGTATTTCCATCCCGGGACCTATCTGCCAAAGTAAAATGGCTGTCTGACAATCTGTTAAGGGTCTATTCTGATCCGTACAATCGCTATACTTCGCACAACAACTTTCGTGACTTTAAAGAAGGTACTCTTTATCTTATGCGCCATTACGGCTATGACATGTGTAGCCTGATGGTTCAAAATAATGAGCACGTGACCTTGCTTGATATTAACATATACTCTTGTCCCGGCAAAGCGATATGGGCTCAGCGGGATCAAAAGCATTGGCAGTTACTGAACGTCAACGTAAAAAAGCCGCCTTATGCCATGGAACGCCCCATAACCTCAACTGCTGACGGCTTTCATGTAGCCCAGTCTCAGGGGTATTTGAAAATCGAAGGATGTGAGTTCGGTTTTTGCGGGGACGACTGTATTAATGTGCATGACTCTTCGGCGTTTGGTATTAAAACAGGTCCCAGAACCCTGACAATCCCCAAACTGACCATTTCTGCGGCATTGGGAATACATATCGGCGATCAGATTGAACTTCGCAATGACGACTTTTCGCCTGCTTTTTTCACCGCTGAAATATCAGAAATAAAATATCCTCCGGCCGGTTCCAGAAAGTACTCACTTGTATTTGAAAAAAATCTGCCGGAACCAAAAGGTTCAGGTTTTGTTGTTTTCAATCATCGTTATGGTTCCAGTAACATTATAATAAGAAATAACTTTTTTCATGATAATCGCGCGCGAGGAATTCTTCTTATGTCAAACAACATAACAGTTGAAAACAACAGATTTTTTCATACGGAGAGAGCTGCTGTTATGCTTGTTACCGGTTACGCAAAATTCTGGGCGGAAGGCTATGGCGCATCCAATATAATTATCCGCAACAACAACTTTTCCAGAATCAATCCCATTGCGGATCGCGAAATGGCTCCGGCTATCTACATAAGTCCATTCATCGGAACTGACCCCAGTACCCAAAAAACGAAATTTCCGCTTTTCAACGATATTCTTATTGAAAGTAACATATTTCACAACTGCATGGGTGGAATTGCTTATATTTGTTCGGCAAAAAATGTAATTTTTTGTTGTAATACAATAACTAACACCATCAAAAGAAAAATAAATTTTCTTTACCGCGGCGCTTTGGGGACGGAATTGTCTTCCGGCGTCTATCTGACAAAGAACAAGTGGATTGAATCGCCATTAGTCCCTAATCCCGGACTGTTCTACGACCCAAATACATCAACAGATGTTTATTGTTGGGAGAACCAAATAAAATGTGGAAAAAACAGTGATTGCAAACCATAAACAAGGATAAAATAACAGTTCAGGATCGCAGAAAAGCAATAATGTTCTCATGTGTTATGGCTGTAAGTCGGATTATTCTGCGTGGAAAAATATGCAGCAGGAGCATGAATACCCTTACAATCGAAAGGAAAAAAAATAAAGGTTTTATTATGTTTACTGAACAATATTATGAAGAAAAACCAAAATCTGTTTCGGTCATTGGAAACTGGGATGTGATAGTCGCTGGCGGCGGACTTGGCGGCATTGCCGCTGCCGTTGCGGCAGCTAGGGCCGGAGTGAAAACCATGCTGATAGAACGCAACGGATTTGTCGGTGGGGTCGCCACCGCGGGAATGTGCTGCGGTATCTTTAACTGTTATTATACGTCGGAACACAAGCTTGGAGTACACGGCATAGCGGTCGAAGTCGCGGACAAGCTGTCAGAGGCAATGGGTTATGGAAAGACCTGGCACAATCATAAGGGACACGTGATCTACGATCTTGAGATCGGTAAGCTGGTATTGCAGGAAATGCTGGAGAATGCTGGAGTAAAGGTTTTATTGAATACGGTCGTTTCAAATGTCATTATTGAAGACGACACACTAAAAGGCATTATCATAGAAAGTAAATCCGGCAGAGAAGCATTAATCGCGAAAAATATTGTTGATGCGACCGGAGATGCGGATATTGCTTTCCTGTCAGGCGCGCCAGTTCATATACCGGAACAAAATCAAGGTCATCATAGCTTATGTTTCAGGTTGGGAAATGTTGATGTCGATGAATTCATCGATCATTTCAGAGAACACCCGGAACAGTACCCTGAGATGATGGATGTGGAATGGACGCTGAAAGACGCTCTGGAGCAATATGAAAAGTGTGGCACTTTCCTGTTTCCCCACGGCGGCGGCATCCAGATGGAGGTGTTCAAACAAGCGATTGAGAGTGGCGATTTGCCGGGGCATGTCGGCATGCATGACACCACAAATGCTTGTCAAATGCACGGTATGAAGCAGACTGGAATTGTCCATGTAATCACCGGGTTTACCCATTTTGACGGTCTGGATAATACAAAAATCACTAACAGCATTAATGACGGCAGAAAAATGGCTTATAAAATCGCAGAGGTTTTTCGACAATACTTGCCTGGTTTTCAGAAGTCATTTGTTGCGGGGGTGGCTGCCAATCTTGGAGTCAGGTCATCCCGGTGGCTGGATGGTGATTTTGTCTACAAACCAGACATGTTCAATCCCGGCGTTCGCTTTGATGATGCAGTTGGAAAATTTGTTGTCTATAATGAAAAAGTTTTGCACCCTGGAGATAAAGCATGGTCTGCTCAAGTAATGAGCGACAATACTGCGGATTTGCCCTTTCGCTGTTTACTTCCAAAGAAAATCAATGGTCTGATTATGGGATCTGGCAGAAGTATCAGCGCCGAAAATCCATGGACCCTTAGAGTCATGGTCAATACGATGGTCATTGGTCAAGCTGCCGGAGTTGCTGCCGCAGTAGCCGGACAGAATCGACTTCCGGTCAATAAAATCGATGTCGCATTAGTTCAAAAAGAATTGATACGCCAGGGAATAGAATAAAAAATATGCAAAAAAATTTTTAAGGTAATGGCATGAAAAAGTACATGATACGTTGCGACATCGAAGGGGTGTCGGGAGTGGTGAGTAATGAACAGGCGGAACCGGGAAAGCCGGAATTCGCGTTCGGTCAGCGAATGTTTATGTCCGACCTGTTGGCGCTGATAAACGGACTGAATGACGGCGGGGCCGATGAGATCGTGGTTTACGATGAGCACTATTACGGACGCAATATCGATATCGGTCTGCTGCCGGAAAACGTCACTGCCATCTGCGGCAAGCCACCGTATAAAGCTGACTGGGCGGGAGGACTCGACAGCTCCTTCGCCGGACTAATTCTGTTGGGCTTTCACTCCAAGCGCAATACCGGCGAGTTGCTGCATCACAGTTATGAGCCGGATATTAAAGATCTGATCCTGAACGGAAAGTCGGTCGGAGAGATCGGTATTGAAGCCGCGATTGCCGGTGACTATGGTGTACCGTTGATAATGATCACCGCTGATTCCGCCGGAGTTGCCGAAGCAGAAGAGCTCATTCCCGGAGTTGTGGGTGTAAGCGTAAAAGAATCATTGTCTGCCGAAGGCGGGGCGTGTCCGTCTGCAAGACTGACCGCAAAATGGATTTGTGACGCAGCAGCGGAACTGGTAAAAAATCCGCCTCCGGCGAAAGCGTGGAAAATTTCCAGACCGGAATTACAAATCGTTTTCAATCCCGGTCCGTATTTTGACAAATTCAAAGAGATTTACAACTGCGGAGAATCCATTACCATTACAGGTTCAACCGTAACCGAGTGCTGGGCGAAGTACTGGCAGATGAAACTTGAAACCCAGGAGGCTATGAAATGAACGGAGACATCAGGGAATACGCAAAACTCGGACTGGTTCATCATCTGCTTTATCCGGAATGCAGCGACGATCCGGAAATCCATGTAAAAACCTTGCTGGAATTCATGAAACGTACCGATATTGAAACTTTTGACTGCTGCCTGCCTTATGGCGAGGAATACCGGCAGCAGCTCATTCCGGCGATCCGTGAATGCGGTAAGACAGTTTGTTTCGCCATTCATTTCTATCCGCTGCGAGATCTGCCTCTGGCGGCAAAGACTCCGGCAAATCACGCCCAGACCTGGATGATCCTCGACGATATGATCGAACAGGCGACGGCAATTGGCGCACAGGGGTTTATTTTCGGGGCGGGAACGCCGTCATTTTATGACGCTACGGCGGATGATTTTGCCGCGTTCGACCGCTTCTGCAGCAAACTGTGCACCAAACAGAAGCCACACGGCATTACCGCCATGCTAGAACCGTTCGATATGGATATTGACAAGAAGTTTCTCTATGGTCCGATTGATAATTGCGTTCAACTTGCGGAACGGATTACGGCAATGCATGACAACTTCGGTTTTGAGCTTGATATGGCTCATCTGCCGCTGATGCGCGAGGATTTTACTTTGGCAATCAAGCGTACCGCTCCGTATTTGAAGCGTATTCATCTCGGCAACTGTGTACTGAAAGATAAGTCGAATCCCCGCTGGGGCGATACACACCCGCCAATCGGCTTTGACGGCGGCGAAATCGATATCCCTGAGCTGGTAATCATTCTTCGCGGTTTGCTCGACTGCGGATTTCTCGATAAGAATAATCGCGGCAACCTGTTGGTGGAAATGACGCCGTTTCCCGGCAAGAGTGTGGACTTTACCGTGGAAGACAATTTCAAGCGTCTGGAACAAGCCTGGAGGCAATTATGAGTATTACAAATCCAATTCGAAAGGCGCTGCTGGAAAGAACTCCGGTTTTCGGTTCATGGCTGCAGATCGGCCCCTATCCGGCGGTCGCGGAAATTCTGTCCAATATTGGTTTCGACTGGCTCGGAGTCGATTGCGAACATTCGGAAATTGATGTTGAAGGTTTTACCGCGCTGGCGAGAGGAATGCACGGCCGCAGTACGCGGCCGCTGGCCCGGGTTCGGGAAAACGATACGTTGGCGATTCGCCAAATGTTGGATGCCGGGGCTCAGGGAATCATTGTTCCGCTGGTCAATACTGCCGAAGAAGCGAAAAAAGCGGTGGCTGCCGCGAAATATCCGCCTCAGGGGATACGCGGATTCTGCTTTTCCCGAATGAACGAGTATGGTACCGACTTCGACGAATATGCCGCAAATGCCAATGATAATATTGCCGTTGTCGTCATGATTGAATCGAAACAAGCGGTGGAAAATATCGATAAGATTCTTGAAGTCGAGGGTGTTGACGGTATTCTGATCGGTCCTTACGATCTGAGCGGTTCATATGGACTGACCGGTAAAACAGACCATCCCATAGTGAAGGAAGCATGTCAAAAGATATCCGACGCCTGCCGGAGCCATGGGAAGTCAGCCGGATTGCATCTGGTCAGGCCGGATGCTGAGTCGATTGCCCGGACAATTAGGGATGGTTTTACCTTTATTGCGCTTGGCGTAGACATGGTATTCCTCCAGCAGGCGGCAGGATATGCTTTGCAGGTTGCCCGTAAAGTACCAGAAATAGTAAGCGATTCGGAATTATGCATGTCTTAGAGCTGTGGAATCGCAAAAGTTGTTTCATAGAGGTACCATCCGGTACTGTTTTTCGTTGCTTTTTTTGTATCAATAATGGTTATGTTTGATATTTTTGAACTTAAAAAGTCAGATTCATAAAGATTTTGAGGAGAAATCTTTATCCTGCACGGGCGGACTTATGCTTTACCATTTTTTTGACTACTATTACCAATATCAATGCTCCGAAACCATACAAATACTGGATACCGCTTTTATTGTGTTGCTGAAATAAAAATTTTTCAGTTTGCGGGGCTTGACCGGTCAAAAACTATTGAAGAATATTCAATGCCCTGAAATAATTATGGAGTATTACTGGGGCGAATAAACACAAAAATGGTTTGTGCCCCAAGTAGCTCTCTGTCACAGCAATCTGAAGCAATCAGCTCTGATTTTACGCTCGAATTTATCTCAGATACAACCAAAATCAGTGCTGCAATATTTTCCTGTCGATAATTCTTTCCACTGCGTCATATTCACAAAGGATCATTGGATAAGAGCACAGGGGTGCATTTCCCACCCAGCCTTGACTGTTAACGGTCATTTGGTAAACTCTTCGACTAAGCACATCAATAATTACGGGATTGTTGAACTTCAGGTTATCAGGCCCCCAATAGGCCAGCGTTACCTGTTGCGCATTGAATTCGTCCGAAACTTCAGCCGGATACCAATAGGCAAACAAAGTATGTTCTCCTCGTTTGAAAGCGAAATTGCCACAGGCAAGTATATCTGTTCGTGTCAGATCGGAAGAGGAAGTGGGCCAGATTTCAAGTCCCGCAGTTTCATCCGGATAACATTCCCTGTCACAGAAAAAACTAAGAAACTGAACCACTTCAAAAGAAGGTTTACGGGAATAATCTTCTCGTCTCAGTATTCCATAATAATAGTTGTGCATGTGGGAAAAATGAGTAAAATCATAGAGATGAAAATAAGAAATCAATTTGAGGTTTTGATCGGCCAGATCACAGATAATCCGCCGAGCAATCCATTTTGCCTGAATTTCCTCGGACACTTTTATTGTACTCAATGCTCCCTGACTGGTCGGGGCGTTATATGACTGAATTCCAGACTCTCCCTGCCAGATTTCAACATGCGGGGCATATTTATCAAAAAGCATCCGATAGGCCCGGCGGCTTTTTTCCGTCATCTGTTCCGGCAACTCCCGATAACCATGCCAGGAAAAAATGTCGATATGCGGACCGATTCCAAGCTTTAAAACCCGTTCGGTATCCGCTGAAGAAATTCCAAAATTCCTAGAGGAACATGCTCCAATACGAGCATTCTTATCTGTACTGCGTATTATTTTTGAAGTTGCTGCAACCAGTTCGATATATTTTTCCGGCCATTGTTCTCCGTATGGAAAGAAGACATCAAGTTCAGGTTCATTCCAAACTTCATAATAGGTGATCTTTCCCTTATATCGCCTGACCACATGCTCAACATACGCCAGCCAGGCCTGCATGGATTCGCCTGAATCGAGTGGAGTATGTCCTAGTCCGCCGATGTTTAGTTTTGTGTCGGGCAAGGCGTAAATCGGATTCCCGTAACACAGGCATAACCATGGTTTGATGCCAATTTCGACCAGGTCATCTATTATTTCATCCAGCCATGCAAAATTATAGTTTCCTTTTGTCTTTTCTGTCTTTGCCCATCCACTTTGAAGTCTGGCCTGTTTTATACCGAGTTTTTTGAGGTTTTCAAGGGCTGGATGAAAGTCCCACAAATCGCGGTCCAGACATTCCATTCCTATGGATAAACGACTATTTTGCGACAGGGGTTCATCGTCCAGATTTCTTATCATGCCTGCAGGCTTCAATCCCATATCACAAAGTTGTCGTTCCAACTTCAGGTCTATTACTTCTCTTTTGCCGCCGGAGTTTTGCATTTTTTTTAACCTCATTAAACTTTTTTTAGAAAAATTTACTGTTAATTATATATGAAATAACTACCCTTTGCATTCGGTATCACTCCGAACATAACATTAAAATCGAACAAAGTAAGAAAACTGCATTGTCATTGCTCTATTTTAGAAGGTTAATCTATTATTACTCAACTTTGCATTTGCAGCGAAACTGAATTGCTATAAAACATGTCAAAGTAAGGAGAGGGACGTCTGCATGCGGCAAGCAAGCGCTCAAGACTTGTTTCCGCCAGCCCGATGCACGTATCTGCAGCACCGTAGTAAATTTTCACGTCACCATTGTCTTCAAGAATAGCATTACAGGAAAAAGTCACGTTAGTAACTCGTCCAGAAAATTCGTAATGATGTTCCGGCCATAAGATCGGTTGTTCACTACGTCCAATAATTTTGGAGGGGTCATTAAGATCCAACAACATAACACCAAGGCGATAAATAAAACCGTTGCAGGTAAAGTCGACGCCATGATAAACACATAGCCAGCCGTATTCAGTACGGATGGGAACTCCTCCGCCACCGATTTTGTGGGAATCCCAACAGCCTTGACGAGGTTCCATAAACACTTTGCTTCCTTCCCAGTGTTTCAGGTCGCGGGAATAACTGAGACACATGTCGCCGGGATCGGTTTCCCCTGTCATCGGACGGTCAAAACGCACATACCAGCCATTGATCTTTTCCGGAAACAACACTGAGTTGCGATTGTCCTGATCGCTTTCCTCCTGTGGTATCCGTTCAAAAGAAACAAAATCAGAAGTTTTTACGACTCCGGTTCTAACTCCACGTCCGGGAGCCTGGCTGGCATACATAATGACATAACTATCATCAATGTGAGTGATTCGCGGATCATAAACGCAGTTTTCAGTGACTGTTTTTGACCAGCACGGCCAATTACGAATCGGCTCGGGGTCCGGCGTAAAATGATATCCGTCACGACTTCGGGCTATCCAGAAAACGATTGGAGTCGATAAGGTCGCGGCATCCATCATCATCAGATATTCATCGTTGTGCTTTACGGCTCCCGGGTTAAAGACATACATTATATCATTCGGCATATCATTCGGGGATACAACCGGATTTCCTGCATATTTTGTACAAACTCTATTTAACATTTTTTTCCTGACATCGATTTGATTTACTGTTTAATGATAAAATACGCAAACGAATACTTTGGAAGTGTAAATTTAACATTGTGCTGGTTCCATTTTACCATGGAAATTTTCGCTTCGCCCTTTTCCACAGTGAATTTTGGTGTATCGAGATTGTCCGCCAGGATGATTTCCATTGATACATTTTTAGCTCTTGTCGGTAGTGAATTAAAGGATAAGACAATATCTTTAGGTTTGTCGGAGGCGTTGCCGGCAGTCACCAGAAAATCCCGGTAGCTTTGGGAGACGGTTACGCCCTTACCGGAATCAAAAATAATCTTTCTGGAAGCGTGTTGTGCCATCTTCCCCATAATGGTAGCGGCTGTGGGAAGTTCATAACGTTTGCCGACCGGATTGTCCGGTTCGTAAAAAATCCGGCAGAACCAGGTTCCGTTTTTAGGACCGGAGCGAACCAGGTCATGTTGAACCAGCAGACTGTAACGTTTGATTCGGTCGGGATAAATTGCGGCTTCGGCCAGAGCCCGGCCCATGCCATGTTCGAATGGTTTTCCCAGCATTGGAGCCCTGGCGGTAACATTACCCTCGGTGATTGCCAGTTTGGTTTTCTTGTAGCCATTTCTGTTCAAAACCTTACGCATCCAGGAATGCAGGTAGCGGATATTGCTGTATGCTTTAATAATTCTTTTATATCCGACTGCGCCATTGGAAAATACTCCGCCGCCGCCGCCGGAAAGATAGACATGGAAGGAGGCATAATCAATCGGCAGTTTATGTTGCGCCGCCAGTTTGATCACTTTTTCGCTCCAACGCCAATCGCTCCAATTGAGGCCGTCACAACAGACCGCGAATTTTGCTTTGCGGTCGACTGACTGAATTGCATGGTAAAAAGGGATAACCGTTTTGATATAAGTCTCCGGCGAGTAACGGGTATAGTCCTCATTGCCGAATTCCCATATCGCTTTGACGCCGGAATCCTTTGCTGTCTGGGCAATTTTTTTTGCATCTTCTACAGCATTTTTCAGTTTGGAATAATCATAATTGGCCTTTTTCGGTGTGTCGAGCTTGAATATCCGTTTGTCTTTGGGATCTCTGCTTCGCAATCCGCTGTCAATGGGTGCTATCGCATAAACTTGTTTGGTTTTCGGGTCATAATAATTACCAATGTTCAACTGGTACAAGGCGCGGCATCCCGTTGCTTTACAGAATTTGAAAAAGTGATTGACATTGCTCCATTTTGCCTTAAATCCTTTTTTGCCTGATTTTTCATCACAGGCGTAATAAATATCTTTAAACACGCTAAGCGGCTCCGGCTTATCATAGGAATAGGCATAAGCGGAACAACCGCCCGGAAAACGCAATGTTTTTACTCCAAGAGCCTTAACTGCAGCAGTTAGTTCCTTGAATAATTCCGGATCGGTTGCGGTATCGGCATATCCCAGGAACGGAAAGTCGATCTGGACCCCGGTTCCCAGTGGATTAGTTGGAACAATGTTTTTCCTTTCGGTTTTCACCATATATGGTTTTTGACCAAATAGAACACTGGCAAAAATTAGAGTGACGGTAAAAATACTGATTGATCTTTTCATATCTTTTTTCCCTATTTATGCTGGTCCGAGATCAGTGGAATAACCACCTGGGTTATTGAGAACGGACATGATTCCAGCTTAATTTTTCCATTGGCAAGTTCGATGGATTGTTTCTCTGATTGTTTGGTGTCCGGCATAGCATCCAGCGTTGCCCAGGATGTCGAGAAGATTTCCGCGTTATTGCCAGTTTTGAAGGCTCTGCAATTCAGCGTAAAACTGCGCGGCACTTTGGCCCGGTTAACCAAGGTAATTCGCAGGCAGTGTTTGCCGCGCGTCACCAACTGATCGGCGTTGATTACGGAAGTTGGCTCTTTCGGAGCAGTTATCGTGGTCTTTAGAATACTTTCTCCGATATGGCGGCTCAAGACACCCATTGCATATGCCGAAGAATATAAAGTATAACGATTCTGTGCGAAATAACGTTTATCTGCTCCCGGCGGACAGGATTTCATGTCTTTGGGGATTTGATGAAAGACCCGTTTTTTGGGATCGAACCAAGTATCATAGGGCATCAGTCCGAAATAGGTTGAATCCAAATCATGATATGCCATGATATCCATGTCCGGCAGCTTCATTGCCTCAATCCAGTTGTGGGCCAGCGTTAACGCCTGGGCTGGAGTATAAATCACCAAGCCTGTATTCCAAACATGAAATTTGTAAACGTTGGTTTCCGTCGCCGCCGGCTTGATATGCGTAACTCCGGCCTTGACCATCATCTGCTTATGGGCTTTCATATTCAAATCCCAACGTAATTCGCTCATAACGAAACGGTCGAGATCCGCGTTCCCGATCGGCGAATTATCGACCGGCCGCCAATGGCTGCCCCAAGGATAATGTACGGCAAGATAAGTAATATCCTTGTCGATTCCGCTTTGTTTCATCAGCTCACAAAGTCTGGTGGTCCAGACATTACCGGTAACGGTAATGATCGCATCCGGAAACTTTACCTTGATTACTTTAACAAAAGAATTTACCAGCAAGACATAGTGCTCCACTGACATCAGGGAAAAATCTTCATTACCGATTTCCCAGTATTTAATTTTACATCCGGCGGGAATACTGTTAATGAAACGACTTAGAGCTTTTGTTGCTTCCGCAACCTTATTTGTGCCATTTGAAGCCTTGGCTTTTTTGAAAATACGTTCCAGTTTGCCGTCTTTATTGACAAACCGCAGATCATTGGTCTGAAACAGAAGTTCAATGCCGTATTCGCGGCAGAATTCCAACACATTATTGATCAGAGGATAACACGCTTTCTTATTCTGATACTTCTGTCCCTCAATCAGATAACGATGACACGGCATTCCTCCGGGAAAACGAATAACCCTGATGCCGGCGGTCTTCAATGCTTCTGCAAATTGTTTTCGCTTATTGAGTGGATTGCTTTCCGGCAAAGTACCGTAATAGAGTCCGTCATGCATATAATCGGCGTTGGCGGTAAAAAGTAGCGGAGACAGTTTAACTTTTTCGATTTTTGGCTCAATTTTCAAACATACCGGATCATTGATTTGCAGCAATTCCGGTACTGATGGGCGATTCGTAACGATCAACCGGTCCACTTTTATGTTTCCCGTGGCATTAAAGATGCCGACCGCTATATCCATATAACGGCATTGATATGGAACGTCGAATTCCAGAGCGTAGCATTGCCAGCACCGATCTTTCATATAATCAATTTTCTCCCACTTGTTCATACTTTTCCGCTGGCGGGTATATAATTTATCCATACCGCCGATGCCAAGCAGATCATGGTTGGCGTTTAGAAAGCGCAGGACGACTCCGGCTCCCCCCGGACCTGCCAGTTTCTTTATTTTCATCCACCATGTAATGCGGAAATGCCGAGTAGCCAGGTTCTTTGGTAATTCGAGACAACGGGACACTGCTGCCTGGCCGGTATTGACCACAGACGGAACGGTAAATTCCAAGGTCCGGTCGGATTCAAATCCGTCCGGAACGTATTGCCAGGAAGCGCCGATCGTAAGATGAGGAACAAAATTTTCGGCAGGATTTTCAAAGTCCCATATTTCTGTTTCTTTTGTTTCCGCCCAGATGGTCGTAGCTGCCAGGCAAAGGGCAAGCATAATGTATTTTCCGATCATATAATTCGTCCTGTAGTGATGTATTCCAAAAGAGATTCTGTAGAGATTTCTTAATAGGGAATTATTGTCTGCCCCAAAATTCGATATGCCGGGAAGCTTTATATTTTGTTGTCCATGTTCACTCATTCTTTTTTTGAATCTCCTTGAAATTTTACTTATTATTTATCGATGATGTTTTGTGTGATTTCTGATTTGATCAGTAAGAAAACCATCCGTCCAGTTTATCATAGATATCCTGACTACCGGCGGTATATGGCAAGGAACTTTTTATGCTTTCAACGTGCCCGTCAACCGCGGCAATATTACATATTTTCCCCTTAAGATGACGCCCCATCAAATAACCACTACCACTGGTACTATTGGAAAAATAATAGAAACCAAGATATTTGCCGGGAGTATTGTAGGCCGAATGATTGAAACGGGTATCGCCAAGCATCACCAGGCTAGAGGGGTGTCGAATTCGGTTGATTTTTGCAGTAGGTAGAGGCGCGGAACGAGATCCGGCATAGTAATTTACCAGATTTACATTGAAACCGTAATCAATGAAACGTCCCCAGCGGCGAAGTACATCATAATCGGAAGCAATATAACTACGGCTTAGCATTTCGCTGATGGTACTACAGGAATTGTCATAATTAATGGAATGGACAAAATCACTGCAACCGGGGCAGATAACAGTCTTGACACTGAGGTATTTATACCTGACCATAACAATGGAGGCATAATTAGCAGCAGAATCACTATTGTCAAAACAAAAGTTTCCGTAAGGGAAAAAATCTTTACTATCGTTAATATATGACGTCGTTGACAAAGCAAATTGTTTGAGATTGTTGGTACAGGTAATCATTTTGGCCCGGTCACGAGCCTGACTCAATGCCGGCAGCAGCATGGCTGCAAGGATAGCGATGATGGAGATAACTACGAGGAGTTCGATGAGTGTGAAATTTTTCTTTTTCATCTTGCGTTTCCTTCCTTGGTTTTGGTTATGATTGGGTTTGCTGTTGTTTTAAACTTCTTTTCCAAAAATGAGTTTCAATAAGGGGGAATCATTAATTGAATCGTTCTTCCAGTATTAATCAGAATATTGTGCGTTCCTTCAATGCTGCGGCTCTCCTGACCCGCTGGAATAGGATTTGTAACGGTGTATTTTTCGATAATCATGATCATTCCTTGTCTGTAATAATTTTTAGTCCGTATGATGAGAGAATTTCTGCTGCGGCCTGCAGTTCGGCGATCGAAGGCGACTCAACACATGGCATGGTATCGGTTTTCCCTATCGTGGAATATTTGTTTCGTGCCAACGCATGATAAGAAAGGAGCTTTACTCGACTCAACTGTGGTAAATGTCCCAAGAAATTTCCTGCCGCGTGCAACGCCGGTTCATCCATATTCAGGGTTGGAATCAGAGGCATCCTGATTTCAATCGTTTTGCCGCTTTCGGAAAGACGATGCAAATTAGCGAGAATCAACTCATTACCACAGCCGATCAGTTTTTTATGGATTTCCGAATCGGCATGTTTAAAATCATAAAGAAACAAATCGGTGTTTGGCAAAACCTTTTCGAATGCGGTCCAGGGGACATTTCCGCAGGTATCAACTGCTGTATGGACACCGTCATGACGCAACATCGCAAACAGAGCAGCCACAAAATCCGACTGAAGCAGCGGTTCGCCACCGGAAACAGTAGCTCCTCCGCCTGAATGGTCATAAAAACTTTTATCTTCAACAATGAGGTCGGCACATTTTTCTACTGTGAGTTTCTGTCCATAAAAGGTTAACGCTTCCTCCGAACAGGCCGTGACACATTTGCCGCAGCCGACGCAGCGGTTACGGTCGATTGAGTGAATGCCTTCGGAGAAGGAGTGGCAATCGCAGATCTTAGCACATTTTCCGCAGTTTTTGCACAGATGCATAAGAAAACCCAGTTCCGGACGCGGATCAATACTTTCCGGGTTGTGACACCAAAGGCAATGTAGCGAACAGCCTTTAAAGAATATGGTCGTTCGAATTCCCGGTCCGTCGTGAACAGAAAGACGTTTTAAATCACAAATAGTAGAGTTCAGGTTCATGCAATCTCCTCCGCCTGAGCAATGAAAGCGGCCTGTGAAGCCGGATCCAGATCAATGAAGCGGATGTTCCAGCCGCAAACCCTTACCTGCAATTGTCGGTATTGTTCCGGATGGCGTTGCGCCGCTTTTAACGTCTCCACGTTAAAAATGTTGAATTGAATGGCAAGCCCGCCCATGGCAAAGTAACTACGGATTAGCGCCGCCAGAATCTCGGCTCCATCGGCTCCGGCAATGACGCTGGGATGCAGCATAACATCCAATACCGAACCATTGGGAAATTCCGTATGATTCAAAGTTGCGGCGGAATTAATTAACGCGGTTGCACCGGCTTTATCCATACCGATTACACTGCAGAGATTTTTGGATAGCATTTGTTGGTTGCGTTTGCCGTCTGGTAACGTACCGGTTCTACGTCCAAGAGACATATTCAGGTCAATCGACCAGAGACCCATCTGGAAATGTCCGCCACGCGAATTCGAAGCCGAATTGATCCAGGCGGCACACTCGGAAGTAATGTGTTGGCCGATAGAATCTGTTATGGGATCATGATTTCCCCACTTTGGAGCCCGCCTGGCGGCCAGCAGCAATTCCGGCGCATTTTTCCAGTCAGATGCTAAAGCAGACTGCAGTTCTGACAAAGAACAACGGCAATCTTCATAAACTACTTTTTTTACTGCGGCAAGCGAGTCTACTGCACTGGCCAGTCCCGCGCAAACAATGCCGCTGGTGTTGTAAGTTGTTCCGCCAGCAGAAATATCCTGTCCGGCAGCAATGCACGTGGCCATCGTTCCAGAAAGTAATGGCGATGGATTCCATTTCGACCAGATTCTTTCAAATTCGCGAACGATGGAAATAACTCGATCCAGCAAATGTTTCAGTTGACGGAAATAGGCGGCTTCAAACTCTTCATAGCTTTCCGGTAACTGCTCGTTTAATCCGATATCTATGCCAGATAATGGATCTCGTCCCTGTGCAAAAATCAATTCAACAGGTTTCGCTAAATTAATCTGAGCTGCCATTGAGCAGGAAACCTCTTTCCCCATGATTGCAGGTTCATAACAACCAATTAATACAAAACGCTCGAGATCGTTTTCCTCTTTCCCTTGTTTACGGAACATTTCAAAAGCCACTTCGTCATTGGCGAACACCGTTGCCGTCAAACCTTGTTTCAGGCAATCGGTGGCCGCCAACAACAATTCATTTGGGGTGCCGGGATGAACCCGGAGCGAAATCTTGGGATCATAGGTATGCATTTCCCGATAGGCTTCATAGAACAGCATACTTAGTTCGTTGGCCGCGTCACCTCCGTCGGAATACATGCCGCCAAGACAGATGTTTTTTCCGATAGCCTGTTTTTGCGCGAAAAATTTCAGGCAGAAAAACTGAATCAGTTCTTTTGCATGATCACGAGTCAATCGCCCGGCAGCAAGATCATTTCGGTAGTAAGAAATAAACAGTTGGTCGAAAGACCCCATTGCCCGCACCAGTTCTCCCTCCATCTCCTGGACTTGATTATACAGATATGCCAGTTGCAATGCCTGATGAAAAGTCTGTGGAGGTTCAACCGCCAACGTTTCCAACGCATTGATTACACGAACAGCGTTGACTTTTCTAGCTTGCCCTGCCAGTCTGGCAATAAAACGACACATAGCATCGAAAACGCAGGCAACAGCATCAAAAAAAATTACAGATTCAGGAGTGGAACTTTGCTGCCCAGCTTTTTGGGCACGGTCGCGCAGTCCGGCTGGACCGTATTGCAGAATATCTGCCCAATCTGGTGAAGTGTGACTTAAATCCAATTGCGCGTGGCCTGCACCGCAGGTAGAAATAAGTTCGGCTTTTTCAATTATCCCTGAAGGTAATAATTCCTCTGCTTCGGTCCGAAAACGGGATCGAAACTCCAACATCAGTTTAGTTCCTTCACAATGATCGGCAAACCAATCTGCCGGATCAACCCCGATCCGGACATGATTGAGTACCAAAGCCAGCAGCCCGGCGCGTCGACTGATTGACGGTTCGTTGACATGCTGTATCCAGTATTGTTCCATCAAAATTCTAACTTCTGATTCTGGCAAACCGCTTTCATAGTCGATCTCCAGCCGACTGTATTGTCCGCTTAAATGTTCTCTGACATATTGAAAGGTATTCCACATATTATTATCTCCATTTAAGTAAAATTATAGCATTTACTTGATAGGAATACACTACATAAAACTGCAAATATATAGCATAATAATGCAAAAGATTATTGACATTCTAGCATCGTTGCTTTACTGTAAATAACGAGGTGTTTCATGAAATTCGTAAAATATAACAAAGTATCGGAATACTGTCGCAGCGAAATAATTTCTCCTGACTTGATTACTCCGCTGGTTATGCTGATCCGTACCGCTTATCCGGTTGGATTGACTTGTAAATACCATCAAATTGATTGCTTCTATACGGCTCTTATCATAGAAGGTGAAATGACTTATCAGGAACGGGGAAAATCGGCGTTAACTGGAAGACGGGGAGATTTATTTATTCTTTCTGCTAGTAATGATTACTGTTGGGAAGTCACTGCTCCGACAGTATCTTTACAATGTCAACATAATGGTTTTCCTGTTCGTCAATACGGTATGACAGGAAGTGTTTTTGGGAACCAAAACTATCCGGTAACTATGGTAAACCTGGGAGAAGCCACGACCTCTGCTTTCGAATGGGAAATCGAACGAAATAGTAAAGATAAATTCAACAATCTTTATTATTCTTCAGCAATCCTGCGCTTACTTGCCGATACGGCAGGGAGAATATCCGGATTATCATCTGGAAATGATACTCAATCAGCCAATGCCCTGTTGGCGTCACAATGTGCTGCCTACATTGAAAAACGTTTGTCGAAACCTATTGATATTGGTCAAATGGCACATGTATTTCGTATTAGTAAGAGAAAATTATTCTTATTGTTTCATGCTCATTTTGGTATGCCGCCGTTGCGCTACATTGCAATACGTAAAATCGAACGAGCCAGAAAATTAATTCTGAGTACTAGCATGTCCAATGATGAAATTGCTACAATTCTTGGTTTTACCGATACTAATTACTTTATCCGTTTCTTTAAGAAGCACACGGGGCTGTCACCAATGCAAACGCGAAAAAATGCTGACAACGGAAAACACTACTCCTGACCAATACATGCTGCGAAGCAGGGAAATGCATCATACTAACAACTGGATTGTATGCTTCTCTATTTTTTCAAACTTCCCCAATTCTTGTTTATAATTTTTAAGTATACTATAGCAAGACAAACTTGTTAATAAATACTGTCCATTTGCCATGACGTGAGACTGATGAGTTTGGCTTCCGATCCTTGTGCCTGGATTGATACACCTGTAGAGTCATTGCGTTCAGGATATACCCGGAGTCCAATACATTGGCGCTCGTTTGCAAATACCTCTACCACGCTTTTGTCGATAAAAATACGTAGTTTGAGATTTTCACCATCGGGGAGATTGAATTCTCCGCTTTCAGGAAGCCGCGCCTGAACATCCGTTGCTGAAGAACTAAAGGCATTATCCAAAGATATTATGCTGTCAAATTTTTCAGAGGTACGATGTAAGGTATTTCTGTACCCTCTGTTCTTATAGAATGTAATGCGGGTGAATTCCTCTTTGTTCGGAGACCGCAAAACATTCAATGTAACAAAGTTTGCGTCCAGCGGATCAATTTCAACCTCCAATTCCATACAGTTTCCACTGATATTTTTCAGCATAACTTCCTTATTTGCTTCAAGCGTCATAGGAGACACACTATTCTTTTTTTTGCGCAGTGATTCAATATCTCCAGCAGGTACCTGTGCCAGACGGTCTCCGTCATAAAGACTGAATTTGCGCGGTAGACTCATAAGCCTTTCCCAACCATTTGCCGGCTTCGCTTCGTTAAAGTTAAATATGCAGATAACATCACCTGAGCCATCAGGCGCGGGACAGGCAGATGGTGCATGAACATTTCCCATGCAGGTACGACCAAAGCAAAAATCACCGCCGTTCGTTACATGAAATCTATTCTCATTGCGATTATAGTCTCCAATAAGATATGCGGCACCGCTCATATGCGAATAATGCACGAGGATATATTTATCACTGCCTATCGGCCAAAAATACGGACACGCTCCATCATCGCCGACATGTCCCCAGATGTCACCGTCAATAAAGTCGTGAAGATATTCCCAGTTAATAAGGTCTTTTGAACGACATAGAAATTCTGCTCGATGCTCTCTTTTTCCATACTTATTGGGCGTAATACCACCTGAGAGCGAATAGTAGTAGACATTGTCTTTCCAAATGCAGGGGTCAAATATTTGCGGAATATCAATGTGCTCCGAATCCTTAAGAACAGCGTTACCAGTCAGTTTCTCCCAATTAAGCAGTAGTGGATCATCCGATACGGCAACCATATTGCCGCATGCAGTAGCGTGATACATGGCGATAACCCTGTCGTTTTCTACAAGGGTTGAACCAGAAAAACAGCTTATTTCGGGATCGGGATAAATTGCATAAGGTAAATCTTTCCAGTGAATAAGGTCATCACTTACGGCATGTCCCCAGTGAACTGCGCGCCATGAAGTAGTTATGTATTCAATAGGAAACCCTTGATAAAACATATGCCAGCGTCCTTTCCAGAAACATAGTCCATTTGGGTCGCCCATAATATTTTCAGGACTGACAAAATGATATAAAGGACGATATTTCTCTCCCGAAAGGCTTTTGCGCGACTCTTTGAAACGCTTCATAAGAGGATTATCTGCAAGTTGCTTTTGCTGTTCTTCAAGTATATCGGCATATTTAAAGGAAGGAACTAACGATTTTCTTGGTATCTCCATATTTATCCTCGTAAATAAATGTAAACTTATAGCTGGTAAATCGACTCACCAGATTGAGTTGATTCTATAGATTTTAACCTTTTTTAAGAGACCATTTCCACAAGTCTGGTGCGGAAACAAAACCGGTTGAGTACACGCCGTTAACCTGCGTTTTGCGTACCATATTCGGCCTTCAGCACCAAATAGCTCAATTGATGACCGGTCTATGATTATTCTAACCTTTAATTCTTTCATGTCTACAGGAAAAGCAAAAGTTGCGGCAGAAATACGGATGTTACGCGACTCCGCATCAAGTGCTACATCTTCTCCGCAAATATTCACAAAAATATTGCTTTTTTCGTCCAGTTCAAACTCAATATCCCAACAGTCATCTGCGGGAATATCCAGAAACTCTTCCGGAGTACCAGCCTGAGATGTTATTTCAACATTGGTAAATTCCCAGTTTTCTCCCCGAAGTTTTTTCAGTTCTTTTACTGGTTCCGCGCATAAACGTACGCCGTCGAAAAATGATTTCAGTGATAAATCTACAGGAATAGTCATTGTCTGGTTAAATTCAGTGGAGCAGCAATCTCCCTGTTGCCAGTGAATTATTGTCTTGCGGTGGCATGGAGCGTTACTCCACATCTGACCGGCATAGGCACAAGCTTCTCCATAACGTCCCAAACTGTCATATGGACCCGCTTCCACCTCAAATTTTTCACCGTTGAATTGACCAATCAAATATCTACTGTTGGCTTCCATGAATATCCATTTTATGTTATCTTCACATCCATCCAGCGGCATAGGAAATAGTTCCGGACATTCCCGTCCTCCTGGGAAAGCTATTTCATGGGAAATTTGCCAATCCAATAAATTAGCGGAAGTCAGAAAAAGAAATGTTTTCGCTTGGTCTCCATTGTAAAGAACCATTATCCATTTCTGAGATTCTTCGTGCCATATGACCTTTGGATCCCTGGCTTGTACCGCAGTATAGCCAACAACTGGGTTGTTTGCATATTTTACGAAGGTTTCTCCGCCGTCAGTACTATAAGCCATACATTGGGTATATTCCTTTGGATCTGGAGAAAATCTCCCCGCTGCGGTATAAAACAACATAATGGGAGGATGTTCATTTCGTTGCAATCCCGAGGTGTTATTCCAATCAACCACCCCACTACCGGAATGCATCGTCCCCAGCTCATCTGGACATAAAACATCTCCCAATTCCCGCCAGTGTATTAAATCCTCACTAACAGCATGTCCCCAATGCATATTTCCCCACCTTATCGCGAAAGGATTGTGTTGGAAAAACATGTGATATTTTCCAGCGTAATAAAATAGACCATTTGGATCATTGAGCCATCCACGCCTTGCTGAAAAATGAAATTGAGGCCGATGATTTTCCCGGTATAATTCTTTTAAACCCAGTGGCGAATCGCTTTGCTTGAGAAACGTTAGTAATTTGGTGGTATCATCAATATTTTCTGTTTCAATTTCAACTTCATGATCAATAAATTCACTCAAATCGTAGTAAGCTATGAAATCATATTCATCATTGCCTAAACTAATGCTAAAGTACCTGATTGTATTTTGATTTTTTAAATCCCGAATAATCACTTTGGTTTCGGGGGCCTGATTATTTACCGGAATATTAAAATATTTTTGGGTGATTGTAATAGTTTTTTTTGTCATTCGACATCAAACCTTTCAGGAGTTTCTATTAATTATTTTTTGAGAACTATTATTCCGAATTTATCAGGCGCATAGTGAGCAAAAATTCCTGTAGGAGACCAGCAGCTTGAAGCTGCATTTTTGTTAATCGTACGATTGCGATAAAAATTTGCCGCCAGATTTCCAGTAAAACCGGGATCGTTAATACCGAAAGCAGAAAAAGGAATACGGGCCTTAATAATCCAGCGGTTTGGTTCTTTATTTACTTTGACGCTGATTTTGCTGTTCCAGGAAGCATCTCGTCCCGCTGCATTTAGAACCTTTCCATCAAATACGGCACCATTGGCGTTTAAGACCAACTGATAACATTCAGCCCGGTTAGACTCATTCGGACAGATAAATATCTCAATACTGTCATCCTGCCAAGTTGTGATATCATCATTTTTCGTTATCTTTTTTCTCAGTTTCAACATTTCCGGTTCATAACAAATAAACTTAAGATACAAATATTGTCGATCATATCCGGCATACAACCAGGTTGCAGGCATATAGCTTTCGCCGTTCTTTCCTGTAAATTTGACCGGTTTTATCTTTGAGAAAGGTTTTTTTCTGTTTACAAGCGGCAGCTCAAGCTTTTGGATGCCGACATTTTCCAGCCTTATCAACCTACTGGCTCCAAACGAAAACTCTTTTTGAATTAGCTTCACGCGTTTATGATAAACCGATTCTTTCGACGTTGCGGCCAATGCCTGTTTGAGAAAACTATTAAGTTTATTTATAAATACCGGGGTAAATACCTCTTCGGGAGTACACTTGGGATTCTTTGTAATTAAATCAGTTCGCCTCTGTTGAGCCGTTAACCAGAATGATTTCATTGGCTTTGCTGCCGGGCCATAGAAAAGAGCACAGTATTCGCCCAGCAGTTCTGAAACCTTTAATTGTGGATTCCAGTAAAGACGGGCAGTAATATAGAGATTCAAATGCTGCATCCCCGGAGTTGGCATCTGATTGAATTCCGAGGCTTTCTGTGCTTCAGCTTCAATGAATTCTCCACTAAACTTGGGATTCTGAAATAGATATTTAAGCTCTTTTTCGATAGTATCAACATAAATAACCGGAAGATTTGACCATGGCAGCCAGTGGTCCAGATAGTAACTCCACAGATATATCCGGTCGACTTTTGCAGACCAGGCTTCTATTTCCTTGTGTGCCTGGGCCGCAGTTTTGGGATTGGCAAGTGAGCCACGGGGAACACAGAACATTACCGCTGTATTCGGCATATAATTGATTTCAGCAGGAGGAAGCCGGTAACTTGCGTAGGCCAGGCAACCCACGTATTTATGGGGATAGCGCTTGCCAACCAGCGCCGCAACTTTTCTAGTAAAATTCCAGATGTGATATGAAAATTTGCCGCGATATCCGGCTGCCGGACGGAGCTCTGCCTGGCATTTTGGGCATTCACAGATTCTCGTTAAGCCGTCGCTCGGAACCAGTGGATAAACATCCACATTCGGATGCGTATCAAAATATGCAATAATATCATCGGCCCATTGTTTGATTACAGCGGGATTCGTCAGGCATAAATGGCCGTGTCCGTCAGCAACACATTCAGAACCAAAGGCTCGCTTTCCGTCAGCAAGAGCAAAATATTCAGGATGTGATTTTTGGTATTTCTGGAATTGGCGGTACGAGTGGATAATTACTACCGGGGCTTTTCCGCCAAAACCTACACGACGCGCCCATAATGTACTTTCCGGACTGTTCTTGAACATGGAGAACCACGGATAACGATAGTTGACTTTTGGGGAGCCGGAAATATTAAGTTCCGGGACTTTCAGGTCTGATACCTTCGGAATGACAGTTCCGAGATTACCGGGCAGGTAAAAACGGACATTACCGACCTGTCTGAGAAACTCATATACCCCGGTCAGGGTTCCGGCTTCGCCGAATGCCCCCAGTTTAAGTTCGTAATTATACGCTTCAACATCGCGCCAGGGATTCCTCGGACCCAGCAGTGGCTTTCCTTTGTAATCACGTCCGACTATTGCCAGAAAGTTATTTCCTGTCCGGATGAGATAACCCTCTGATGGGAGTTTCTCAGAAGTGATTCCCCGACTGGTTAGGCCGGAGGACTTTCCTACATAAATAACCGGAAATTGAGTAGCCTTATTAACGATTTTTAAATCAGCCCGACAAATTTCACGAGAAAATTTCTGTAATTCTTTTGCGGCGAGTTTCACTGTGTTTGCCGCATCTTTTGCTATCACGATTTCGTTATAAGGTTTTCCGGTGTGATCAAGTAAGGCGGCTTTGAGAGGAACTACAACCGCAAATGTATAAAAGGCGGTGAGGAGAAATATTTTCATTTGACTACCAACATTTTTAGTTTTGTGGAATCAATAATTCCGCATTCAGGACGATTCTTTCTGTTTCCGAGTTTTTCAACCGTTACATTACGGACTCGAAATGAAATGGAACCATTGCCTTGGCTCAGGGCGTTGTTAACTATTTTAGTGACATCAAAATAATGCATTAACGGACTTTTCGAGTCAACCAACATGGTTGAGACCGGAAACACATTGTTGGAAATAAGGTCCATTTTGGATATTTGTGGTTGTCCGCCTTTGAAACATTCAAGTTCAAACCAGTTGCCGTTTGCCAGCCCGGCCGGTTGCAGTGGCAACGTCAGGACTGCTTTTTCTATTTTGCTGCTTTCTATATAAGAAGTCAAGTCAAAATTAAAAACAACTCGATCCTTTCTTGTTAATACATTTGGATTTCCCACCCAACTGTTGGTTGTTTTCCAGGTAGTAATATTTGCCGAAGAACCGCCACCAAATGAATTAACATCCAGCGTATTACTTTTGTCCGGTAGAAGAATTTGGTGACCGGGCACCAGTAAATATTCTTTCCCACTGCTGTCTTTACCGAAAAGTTTTATTTCGGTCAACCATATTCCTCCTCCGTACATTAGTATTTTTAGCGCACGAGTTGGTTGGGCCGGGGCCTTCCATGAAGTTTTTATTGTTGCACTGGTGAATTTTTTATCAGTGGCCCGGCCTGTTACATCTTTGATCGTTGCAATGCTTTCCCATTCACTTTTCTCGTCATCCCATAAAACGAATTCCGTTTTGATTGGGGCCATCGGTAGATGATTGGGTTTTGAGGTAAATACTTCGACTCTGGTTAGTTCAACTGTTTTGTCGAACTGGAACATCACCCCGCAACCCTTTACAGAATATTTTCCATCCCATATTATCCGATTCGTATTGAAATTGACTGCTTTATCAAATAATGCAATTTCCGGTTTGACTGAATTCTTTCCGGGCTTTCCTAAAAATGACCAGGAAAACTCCGAAGCAACAACGTTGTTTCCGAACAATATTACAAGAACGGCGGCATAAAAAAATCTCATAGCAAATATTCTGTACTCTTTAATAATTATCTTGATGTTCATATATATAAAATTACTGGCTTATGGCTGTTCTTGGATCGAATACTTCGCTGACCTTTGCCGCTCCGGATTCGTACCAGAAGGATAGAGAATGCATTCCAGCATGTCCATCGGCAAATAGAAAACTACAGCCCTGTTTATGAGGTCCACGTCGGGTTGAATTGAATGAAGTACTGCCCTGAATATTGCCGCTTCCGTCAAAGTAAGGACGGAAGAAAATCATGTCGCTTCGATTGACAGGGCCAAGATCATCAAATAAAACTGCAAGAGCTGAATGATGCTTTATTTTTGAAACTTTGAGACCGCCTGTTCCATTGAAACCCTGATGTGCCAGTCCATTAAACCAGCGTCCTACATAAAGGTTGTGTGTTGTAGATGCGGTGGCATAGGGGGCCGCCGGGCATTCCCATAATGTATCACAACCACCACCGGATAAGTCAGTGGACTCTTTTCCGGCGAAGTATGGTCTTACAAGGTTAACAATTGAACTGTCAATAGATTCATGGTCATGATTGGTCGCCAAGGCACATGGATAGTATTCTGCATTAGACTGCTCGTACATGGCATAAGCCGTTCCGATTTGTTTTGAATTGGAAACACATTTAATAGATTTTGCCCTGTCTCTTGCCTGATTTAAAGCCGGGAGTAACATTCCAGCCAGAATTGCGATGATGGCAATAACAACCAGGAGTTCTATTAGTGTGAAATGTTTTGGGTTCATTTGAAGTCTCCTTCCCTTCGTTTTTTTTCGTAAAAATCATTAATGGAATCAATAAATTCCAAATTTAAAATGATAATCCGAATGTTTATTAATGCTCTTTATCACTTTTCAAAGGTTGTTCATTACAACCTTTCAGTGGTGTCCACAAGTTCTCTTCTATGATGAATTTTATTGTTGGCTGACGGACCATATATAATCATATACATAACTACTTTTTACGATTGCTTCTACATGACCATCCATGCATAACACATTAGCTCTACCGTCATGACGTGCTGCCCCTATCCAGCGAGTTTCCAGGTTGGATGCATCTCCGTAAGGAGCACTGTTATTGCCATCATCAAAATTCATAATAACTTGAGATGTCTTCCTCCATTTACTGCGATGCGGAGGAGTCATATTGGCATTGGCGGTATAAGATATATTATAATTCTGAGAATAGCCTAATAAGAAAGTTGGCTTGGTTGCGTCATCAGGAATTACACTGGACACCTCAAGATTTACTCCTTTTCTTGTGCTTGGACATGCATATATTCCACCGTCACTCCCGGACGGCAACTGATATTCACGCAGCCAATGGTGCCACCAGGCTTTATTCCAGGCAACTTTACCTGATATTCCCTGCCCATAAGTTGGGGCAAATTCATCATCATGACTATCAGCGAATAATACATGCACATTTCCGAGTTCCTTTAGATTACTGGCGCACTTTATTCCCTTGGCTCTGTCTCTGGCTTTGTTTAAGGCTGGTAACAGCATTGCGGCCAGGATTGCGATAATAGCTATAACTACCAGGAGTTCTATGAGCGTAAAATTTAATTTCTGCCCTTTTTTCATAACCTTCTTCCTCTATTACTTTGTTGATTATTATTGTGTTTTTGTCAAATACATATTTAATATAAAAAAATGAATAAATACAGCTTTTAAAATAACGTTACCAGCTTTATTGAGACTTATTATTATATGTTTCTCCTAATCTATTTTTTTTACACTATACCGCTCAATTAGTAGTGGATTAATGAGTCGAAGTTTTTCACAATTGTCAGAAGCGTAATGATTTTTTTCCAACAAGAGGAAAGCCTGATGAAGATGCTGTTCTAAATTGGGATCATAACAGGTAACGGGCGGATAACAATAACGACTTAGACAAGTGTTGCCTACAGAAACGACGGAAACATCTTCCGGTACTTTTTTGTTGAGTTTATAAAGGGCAGCCAGAGCTGCCTGCATAATTTCATCATTCAGGCACAGTAAAGCAGAAAATTCTGTTTTTCGGGCTGCTGATAGCATGACTTCATAAGCGGTGTCCATACAATTTTTTTCCGGACCGATATCGACATAAATGTCTAAATCAGAGGTGAAATATTCAGCAATACAACTTTTATATACGGCTTGTTGTAATTCTGACACAGGAGAATCAAGATAACTGCGGAATATGGCAATACGCTTATGACCATGATCTCGCAGGTATTCCATCAACCTTCTAATTCCGTGATTATCATCACAAATAATTGAAGGTAAATCATCTATTGGTTTTGCTAAAACCACAAATAATTCAGGAGCTTTCAACATTTCTTTTGTTGCTTCAGTACAATCAACTCCGAGTAAGATGGTTGGCTGTTCATGAAGAATAAAACTTTGTATCATAGCCGGTAAATCAGAGTTGTCGGCATAAATGATTTGGAACTTTCTGTTGTGCTGTGCGGCTATCTGCGGAGCGAGCATTGCAACCTCTTCCACCACGGGGTTTCCATGGACAGGAAGTACTATATTTACTGTTTTATCTTCCCACTTTCCACCCAGAAGACGTTTCAAATAAGTCCCGGAGCCTATTCTTTTATCGACAATTCCGCTGACTGTAAGCTCTTTGAATGCACGTCGCACTGTTGACATATCAACATTGAACCTTTTTGCGATTTCTCGCTCGGACGGCAATTTTGTTCCAATCTGGAATTTCCCTTTTTTGATATCTGAAATCAGCAAATTATAAACTAATTTATACTTTGGTTGATTCGTTTTTGTTGCAACGCTCATGTTAATCTCTTTTAAAATTTAGCAATCTCAAAGTGTTGTGCCTAACATTTTACAATGTTTGCAATCATTTGTCAATGGGTTGCCATATATTTATTCGAAAAATATCTTTCATAAAGGTTGAAATAATCTTTTTTCAGCTCAAACAGCCACTTATTAAATCAATAGATTGATAAATAATTCCAGTATAGTTCTGTCACTATTTGAAATGATAAAAACAGATAGGAGTAAGATAGAATAAAATACTTTTGCAAGTATCTTTGAAAATTCTATAGATTACTGATAATAAAGAAAGAAAAAATGGAGGCGTGGACCGGATTCGAACCGGTGAATAATGGTTTTGCAGACCACTCCCTTAGACCACTTGGGCACCACGCCTTATTAGGTTAGCTCCCCTTATGTCGGGGAGTGTCTATTATAGCTCTTTCCTGAAACTTTTCTACTCGAAATTGAAAAAAATTGCGTTTTTTTTCGATTTGCCCTGAATATCCGGTCAATTCCACTCCTTAATAACTGAGTTTGAAAATTGGAACCGTGTCATTTAATTGATCTACGGGGATATTTTTCAGGCGTAGTTGATCGCCTTTTTCCCGGTAGTAAATGATTGGCTCCAGGGTGAAATCAATGTTTTCGCCGGTATTTAACAATGTGACTGCCCGTGGTGGCGCATCCAGCGGATCAAGGGGGAGGGTGCTGCTGGTAAGACCTTCCGGACAATGCAGGTAAACATTGTGACTGGTCTTTGTGACCAGTATCTGGCGATCATCGACGACTCCGGTTACCGGAGTACAGAAGGCTTCTTTGACCTGTTTGTACCATTTGCCGATTTCGCGCAGAATCGTTTGTGACTGCTCTGGAATTACTCCTTCCGGATCTGGTCCAATGTTCAGCAGGTAGTTGCCGCCCATTGCGAGGGTGCGGTCGATGCATTGCATCAGGTGTTTGATGGAAAAGAAGTCTTCATTTTGCCGATAACCCCAGCTGTTTACTCCTACTGACTGGCAGGCTTCGGTTGGGCGTTTGAAAGCCATGTCGTCCGGATTGGCGCCTTCGGGGTCAAAATCTCGTTCAGGTGTAGAGTAGTCTCCATCACCAAAGCCGCGATTATTGATTACCGCGCATGGTTGGAGTTCCCGAATCATCTTATGAACCGTTTCGTCCTGACTTTCCGGTACATTCATATCCCACCAGATTCCGTGGATCGTACCATAATTCGTGCATAGTTCGCGGATTTGCGCTTTGAGAAAATGCATATAACGATTCCAGTCGTGTCGTTCCGGGGCAGTATTGATTTCGTGATGACGCCCGATATTGGGATATTCCGGCTGATACCAGTCGACTACCGAATAATACCATTCCAGCGGTATGTTGCGGTTATGGCAGGCTGTTGCCAATTCTGCGCAAACATCTTTGCCATATGGAGAATTCGTGATATTAAAATCGGTCAGTCCGGTATCCCACATACTGAAACCGTCGTGGTGTTTAGTAGTGAAAACGATGTATTCCATTCCGGCGGCTTCCGCTAGATCAAGCCATGTCTCCGGATCGAACTGATGCGGGTTGAACTGGTCTTTTAGCTGACAGTATTCTTCGCTATCCATAGCATAGCGCTGCCATGCCTGTTCGTGCCTGGCGTCTACCGAATAGATGCCCCAGTGAATAAACATTCCAAAGCGTTTGTCGAAAAACCAGTCTCGTTCGTCGTTGAACTTCTCCATGATATATCCAGTTATAAAATAATTATTTTCTTGTGGTAAACTATATTACTTAAGATATCCCGCTATCGGGGTTTGTCTATTCGAAACCATAATAAACCGGTAAAATTAGTTGCTCATTAAGCTGAAATCAAAAAAGGACCGGTGGAAATCCGGTCCTTTGAGTTTTCTGTTCAGAATTAAATTTTCCGTGCACAATAGATATGCAGAAAATCGTTGGGACATGTGTTGCTTTCGATCAAGAAGCCGGAACGCTCCAGTAGCCCGGTCATGATCCAGTCAAATGTACTGTATTCCCGCGCTATGTGATTAACGAAGTTAGAACGGCTTTCTGTATTGATTTCAACTATTCGAGAAAAGTATTCTTCCGGAGTTTCGTCTTTCCAGTCAAAAACAACATCGACAAGGATTAGCCGGCCACCGGGTTTTAGTGACGCATGTATTTTCTTTAGAGCGACGGCTTTCCAGACATCCGGCAGGTGATGGAATGCCAGGCCGCTGACAATTCCGTCAAAGAATTGCTTGGGATAATCATATGTCAGGAAACCTGCATTTTTAAGCTCGATATTGGTCAATCCGGCTTCCCGGTTTTTTGATTCCGCATATTTCAGCATGACTGGAGAAATATCTATTCCGACAGCATTAAGGCATTTTGTGGAAGCCAGTCTTATAAACGCACCGGTTCCTACTCCTATTTCAAGAATATTACAATCAGTGTCAGGGAGTTTCAGCAGATTCAGAATAAAATGATTTTCGCTGTCAATATCCCGCAGTTCGCGCATACGCTTGTCATAGACGGCAACTTCAGCTTCGGATTCGTAATCGGTTCCTACCTGTTGGAATTCATCCCAGGCCCATTCAAAATTTTCTTTCACAGTGTGCCTCCGTGTATTAAATTTGGCGTAATGGTAAAATGCTTCATTATTCGGGTATATTCAATAGAAGATACACTACTTGTGATAAAAATTTTGACTATTCTACTTTAAAGGTTCCAGCATAAATGCGTTTGTCTTTTCTTGTGTTTTTCATGACCAGCCGTGCGCCGCTTCCTTTCGGAAAATAGATTCCGACAAACAATTTTACATTTTGCCCCTTGCATTTTTTCATATTAACTGTGCGAGAGAAAACCTTGGTGAAATCTTTGTCCCATTTTGTGGTTGGGGGATTAGGATAGAAGTCACCTCCCATCAGGTATTTGCCTTTTTGATTGATGAAATGAATAAAAATCTTTCCGGATATAGTACTTGCCGCGCTACCGGTGTTTGTGAAAAAATATTTTATGACTGCCGGTTTATCGGCGCTGAATGTGAGTTGTTCGGTTTGTTTCTTGCCGTCCTCAAAAAAAACTTTGTCGTTAATTGTAATTTTGGTTAAAACCGGAGCGAAATCTTTTGCGAAAGTTCTCGCCGGGTCCGGTCTTTCTGCGGCAGAAAGAGACATTCCGGTTAGCGTTAAAATTGTAAGAGCGGAAAGTAATTTTGCTGTACGTGAGAACATAGGAAACTCCTTAAGTTGGGTTATTAAGGTTGTACGACAGAATAATATTATATTACAACGTAGAGGTATGAAAAGCAATTTTTCTTTATGTGCGTAAACAATTACATTTTTTTTGTTTTTAATGGTTGACTTATTAACTTTATACGCTTATTTTAATTTGCGTAACCGATTACGCAAATTTGGAGTGTAATGAAAAAACGATTGAATATAAAAGAATTTTCCGAGTTGCTGGGAGTGTCGACTGCGACAATATCGCGGGCATTCAGTTCGCGCGGTCGTATCAGCGAAAAGACCCGCAGGCATATTATTGAAAAAGCTGAAGAGCTGGGATATCGGGCGAACATCCATGCCCGAAGCCTGACGTCGCGCCGAACTGATATTGTCGGTTTGTTTTATCCGTCGGTTGGCAGTGATCAGCCGGATTATTTTATGACAGAGATACAGCTTGGAATTCAGGAAACATTGTTGAAGTCGGATATCCTTCTGCAGGTACATCCGCTGCCGCCGTCGCATACCCACACCAGTACGCTGGAGAGTTACCGCAATTACATCTTAAGCGGCGGGCTTGGTGGAATTATTATTGTAGCCGGGAGTGCCGAGGCAAAGACGCTCAGAGAAGTAGCGCATTCTGCAGATGTTCCTTATGTTGTTATCGGGCATATGTCGGAGGAACCCAAACAGACGGTTTCATTTGACAACGCCCGGGGCGCGGAGTTGGCTGGAAGATATTTTGCGAAAACCGGCAGGAAGCGTCCGGCTTATATCGGCGGACATTTGGACCGGCGTAAAAAACAGGGATTTCGTCAGGGGCTTGGGGAGATTGCCGAAGCTCTGACCATTCATGTAGGAGGTAATACGTTCAATCATGGGATGAACGCCTTCCGGGAGTTGGCAGTCGGTGCCGGACAGGGGCCGGATTGTGTGTTATGTGCCAACGACGTGCTTGCCGCGGGATTTATTAAGGCCGCGCTGGAAAACGAAATCAAGGTACCGGAAGACGTTGCCGTGATTGGTTTTGATGATGTGCGCTTTGCCCGGTATTTTACGCCGGCGTTGTCTACGGTGTCGCTGAACCTCCATGCTCTTGGTATTTCGGCGGCTCAACAGCTCGGCAAGCTGATTAACGGCGAAGAAATCAATGCCGAATATATTGAATGTGAACTTATTTTAAGGGATTCCGCCTAGTTTTTACAACGGCGTTTATTATTTAAAAAATTAACAAGTGAAAATATAACTTTTACGGAGAAACATAACATGAAACCAACTCTTTTAGTATTGGCGGCTGGAATGGGAAGTCGTTACGGCGGTTTGAAACAGCTTGACCCGGTCGGTCCGTCTGGTGAGGCCATTATCGACTACTCAATTTACGATGCGATTCGTGCCGGATTTGGTAAAATCGTCTTTGTGATTCGCCGCGATATTGAGGACGCTTTTAAAACGTCGATCGGCAGCAAATATGCCGGGCTCATTACGGTTGAATACGCTTATCAGGATCTGAACGATCTTCCGGAAGGATTTACCGTGCTGGAGGGCCGTGTGAAGCCGTGGGGAACCGGACACGCGATTCTGTCAGCCGCGAAAGTTATTTCCGAACCGTTTGCGGTGATCAATGCCGATGATTTCTACGGCGCAGACAGCTACTGCAAGCTTGCCGCTTATCTGGAAAACGCGAAGGATGGCAATTTTGCCGATTACTGCATGGTTGGATTTTACCTGAAAAATACCTTGTCGGAACATGGCTCTGTTAGCCGCGGCGTTTGTTCCGATGACGGTTCCGGCAATCTTACTACAGCAGAGGAACTGACCAAGATTTCACAGACTGCCAACGGTATTGAAAATGCCAATGATGATGGTTCTGTTAGAAAGTTGAATGGCTCAGAACTGGTCTCAATGAACATGTGGGGATTTACTCCGTCATTGTTTGATAATTTGAAGAGACTATTTGTCGAATTTTTGAAAGAGCAGGGCAATGAGGAAAAATCCGAATTTTATATTCCTTTTGCTGTGAATTCCATGATCGAAGATGGAATTGCCAAAGTGAAGATACTGGAAACTCCGTCAAGTTGGTTCGGTATCACTTATCGTGAAGATAAACCGGGAGTTGTTTCCGGCATTGCCGCGAAAGTCGCAGCCGGGGAATATCCGGAAAAACTGTTTGGATAGGTGATGCAATGGAAAAGAAACTGTTAAAAAAAGTCAGTAAGCTGTTTGATATTCCCGGGGATTTTCAGTTTGGCATGCCGTATGGTTCCGGGCACATCAACGATACTTACGCGGTGGATTTTAATCAGGGCGGTACCGATATCCGTTATATTTTTCAGCGGATCAATCATAACGTATTTAAACAGCCGGAGCAACTGATGGATAACATCAGTCGGGTGACCACTCATATTCATGATCGACTTGAAGAACTTGACGATACGTCCAGGCATACCCTGACTATTATTCCTTCACGAGACGGCAAGCCGTGGGGCAAAGATGCTGACGGCAATTACTGGCGGGTATATATCTTTGTTGAAAAAGCATTGTCATACGATATTATTGAATCGGAAGAACAAGCGTATTGCGCGGCCCGCTCCTTTGGGCAGTTTCAGTCTGACCTGGTGGACCTGAAAGGACCGCGTTTATTCGAAACGATTCCGGATTTTCATAATACTCCTTCACGTTATGCCGCGCTTGAACAGGCGATTGCCGCTGATTCTCATGGCAGGGCGGCTTCCTGTCGGGCTGAAATTGATTTCGCGCTTGGTCGTAAGGCTGACGCGTCAAAACTCATTGACCTGATGAATGAAGGAAAGCTTCAGGAACGCATTACTCATAACGACACCAAACTGAACAATGTTTTGATCGACAACCTGACCGGCGAAGGTATCTGTGTAATTGATTTGGACACCGTTATGCCGGGACTGGTTCATTATGACTTTGGTGATTTGGTAAGGACTTCAACCAGTCCCGCAGCAGAAGATGAGACTGACTTGAGCAAAGTATTTATGCATTTCAACATGTTTGAGGCATTGCTGAGGGGATATATCTCAACTGCCGGAGCATTTTTAACTCCGCTGGAAAGAGAACTTTTACCATTTAGCGGCAAGCTTATAACCCTTGAAATCGGGGTGCGCTTTCTGACGGATTACCTGTCCGGCGATGTGTATTTTAAAACTCATCGAAACGGACACAATCTTGATCGTTGTCGTACTCAATTTAAGCTGGTTGAATCAATCGAAGAGCAATTCGACCGAATGATGGAACTACTTAAACAAATATAACTCAGGAAGAATATAATGAAAAAATTAAGATTGGGCATTATCGGGGCCAGTGGCCGTGGGAAATTGTCGGATTTTGCGCATAAACCGGACGATGGCGTTGAAATTGTAGCAGGCATGGATATCAGTAACGACATGCTGGATTCGTTCAAAACGCGTTACCAGGATAAATATAAAGTAGAAGTTGCCGGCTATACCGATTATAAGGAAATGCTGGAAAAGGAACAGCTTGACGGGGTGTTTATTACTTCACCTGACTTTTGTCATGAGGAACAGGCGCTTTATGCGTTGACTCATGGTGTGCCGGTTTATCTGGAAAAGCCGATGGCGATTACTACTGAAGGTTGTGACCGGCTGCTGGATGCGGCGCAGAAGAATAAGACCAAACTGATGCTTGGTCACAATATGCGCTATATGGATTTTACCAATAAGATGAAAGACCTGATCGACAGTGGCGCGATTGGTGAAGTCAAAGCAATCTGGTGCCGTCATTTTATTTCCTATGGTGGTGACGCTTATTTTCGCGACTGGCATGCTGACCGCAGTAAGTCAACCAGTTTGCTCCTGCAGAAAGGCGCGCATGATATCGACATTATTCATTGGCTGGCCGGTGGATTTTCGCGTCGCGTGACTGGTATGGGAAATCTGTCGGTTTACGACAAACTTCCGCGTCGAACCGATGCTCCGGAAAATAAACCGGATTGTTCGTTTACGGCTTCTCACTGGCCCCCGATGGCACAGACCGGCTTTCATCCGATTATTGATGTTGAAGATCATAACATGATTATGATGCAGCTTGAAAACGGGGTTCAGGCCTGTTACCTTCAGTGCCATTATACGCCAGACGCTTGTCGTAACTACACGGTTATCGGAACCAAAGGTAGAATTGAAAATTATGGTGACTTCGGTTCACAAAGTACGGTGGAATTGTGGGATAAACGTAAAGATTCATTTCGCCTGAATGGTGATGCGACCTATCGTTTTTCTATCGATTCCGGATCACACGGCGGGGCCGACCCGAAGATTATTCAGGGGTTTGTCGATTACATTCGCGAAGGCAGGTTGCCGGCAACGACTCCCCAGGCATCGCGTTATGCGGTTGCTACCGGTTGTGCAGGGGCGGAATCAATTCGTTCGTGTGGAATGTCGGTTGAGGTAAAACCGTTGTCCGATGAAATTGAACATTATCAGTATTGAGGATACGAATATGAGAGTTTTAGTAACTGGCGGTTCTGGATTTATCGGCAGCCATATAGTGGAACATTTTCAAGGTAAGGCAGAAGTAAGGGTGCTTGATAACCTGAGAACCGGACATCGCGAAAATCTTGATGGTTTTGATGTGGATTTTATTGAAGGCGATATTCTTGATAAGACAGCAGTAGCAAAAGCAGTGGAAGGAGTGGACTACGTTTTCCATATGGCGGCAATGGTCAGTGTGCCGGAGTCTATGGAAAAGCCGCACGAAGCGGTTAAGATTAATGCCGAAGGTATCTTAAATGTTCTTGAAGCTTCAGCTGAAGCCGGTGTAAAAAAGTTGTGTCATAGTTCTTCTTCCGCGATCTATGGCGACAATCCGGAGTTTCCGAAGCGTGAGATTATGTATCCTGAACCGATGAGTCCCTATGCCGTGACCAAACTTGACGGGGAATACTATTGCGGGATTTTCAATCAGACCGGAAAACTGAAAACGGCCTGCATGCGTTATTTTAATGTGTTTGGACCGCGTCAGGATCCGAAGAGCGCGTATGCCGCGGCAATTCCGATCTTTACTTCAAAAGCGGTAGCGGATGAACCGATTCCGGTGTATGGCGATGGCGAGCAGACCCGCGATTTTATTTATGTAAAAGATATTGTGGCGGCAAATGTCCATATGGCGATGAATGACTGTTCTGGTGTGTACAACGTTGCATATGGTGGTCGTATTACCATTAATAATCTGATTGCGAAAATTAAGAATATTCTTGGTTCCAAATCAGAAATTCAATATCTGCCGGAACGTCCGGGAGACGTGAAACATTCCGTGGCGTCGGTCGACAAACTGACCGCTACTGGCTTTGTTCCGCAGAGTAATTTCGATAGTGGACTTGAAGCTACCATCAACTACTTCAAAAATCTGGCGAAATAACTAGCATACATATTAAATAGTATTATCAGCGGCAGACCGAACAATCGGTCTGCCGCTGTTGCTATATTATGGTACGTATTTATTGACAATTGGGGATTTGTGTTGTCAAGTATCAGCTGTATGGTTTTTACATGAAGATAACTGTTAATTATTAATAATTGCTGTTTTGGATAATCTGGTATTAAAAAAAATCGGGCATAATCGCTCTGGTAAAAACTGGTCTATGCCGAGTCATTCTCATTCTCACACTGAGATTGTTGTAATTAATCACGGTGCTGAAAATGTGAAGTTGAACAGGGGGAGGGCGGAGCTGCATTCTGCCGGACGTGTACTGATCTTTCGGCCTGGAGTATTTCATGCAGAGGAAGCGGTACCGGATTATGGATATATCGATTCCTGGTTTATTGCTATCAATACCGTTTTGCCGGATGAGATTCCGTCGTTTCTAGATGATGATCAAGGGAGAGTTCGGGCTCTTTGCTCCTGGTTGGAAAGCCAGCGGGAAGCCAGTGACTCCCTTACATTGGAGCAGAATGAACTGTTTCTTCGGGCAATTGTTACAGAGCTCAAACGTCTGGTTTCGAGTCATTCTGGCAGTTTGGTCAGTAATGCTCGTAATCTTGTCCGCTCCAATCTCAATCATGTATGGGATCTTGAATCGCTGGCTGAAATGGCCGGATTGAGTAAGTATCATTTTTTGCGTCGTTATAAGCAGGAGTCGGGGAGTACTCCTGTTGCTGATATCAGACTAATCCGTGTCAATGCCGCTCGTGATTTGTTGCTTACAACCCGACTTCCCCTGAAAGCAATTGCTGCTCAATGCGGCTTTTATAATGAAGTGGCGTTGTCACGTATTTTTAAGCAGGTCTTCGGTTGTACTCCCGGTAGCCTTCGAAAGTAACTTCTATCTCTTTTCTGTGTGTTTTTGGGGGATTCTTGTGTCCTTTGTTTTATTTTGTTATATAGCAATTTTTAATAATTAATAGCAATATATAGATATATGTAATGTGTTGTTTTTGTATATATTTACTGATAATATTTAAATAGATGGCATTGTAATTATATGCTAATAAATAATAATTTAGGAAATTGGTCATGTGCGAAAAGAAAGTTCGAATCGGATTTGTTGGTGTTGGAATGATGGGGCAGAACGCGCATCTGAGAAATTATGTTACTGTGCCAGACTGTGAAGTTGTGGCGATTGCCGAAGTTCATAAGGATACCGCTCACAAAGTGGCGGCCGCTTACGGCATTAACAAAGTGTATGTAGATTACAAAGAAATGTTGCAGAATGAGCAACTTGATGCTGTTGTCGCTTCACAGCCTTTCAGGCGACATGGAATCTTGGTTACGGATCTGCTGTCTTACGGTATTCCGGTTTTTACTGAAAAACCGCTGGCTGGAAGTATCGCTGTGGGGGAAAAAATTCTTGAAGCAGCGAAAAAGCAGGATTCCTGGATGATGATTGGATACCATAAGCGCAGTGATCCGGCAACGATGTTTGTAAAAGATGAGATTAAGCGTCTTGAGGAGACCGGGGAATTGGGGAAAATGACTTATGTACGCCTTTTAATGCCCGAGGGGAATTGGGTAGCCAATGGTAATTTGTGGCAGGTCAAAGGAAATGATTCTCCTGTTGAGTTCCAGTGTGATCCGCTGGCAACCGATATGGATCAGAAGACGTATGATTTGTATATAAGCTTTGTAAATTATTACATTCATCAGGTAAATTTAATGCGGCATCTTCTTGGTGAAGCTTACCGGTTGAATTATGCAGATCGTTCAGGCGTAATTCTGGTCGGAGAAAGTGATAGTGGTAAATCATGTGTTATCGAAATGTCTCCGTATCAAACTTCTCAGGATTGGCAGGAAAGTGCCTTTGTTTGTTTTGAAAGAGGCTGGATTAAGCTTGAACTCCCGGCTCCGCTGTCGATTAATCGTCCGGGTAAAGTAACTATGTTTCGCGAAGGAGTAAACGGGCAGCCTCCACAGTTTATTGAGCCGGTCCTGCCGATGATTCACGCAATGAGACAGCAAGCAATAAATTTCACTGAGGCAGTAAAGAATAATACTGCACCGTTGTGCGGAGTGGAAGAAGCCCTTGAGGATTTGAAGATTGCCCGGGAATACATTCGTCTGCGTTACGAACGTTAAATTAATAGACTCGGGCGAAATGCATTATTACGGATAGGGATGGTTTTTCGTAACCGTCCGATATTTTGTGTCTGAGCACAAAATTCCGGAAGCTGTGCGTTGCGGAGAGCGCGCCCTGCCCAGATTCGTCAATTTCGCAAGAATCTCTAAATTAAATGATGACAGGAGAAGAAAATGACTTTACGTTGGAAAAAAACATGGATTGCCGATGAGACTTTTGAGAGTGCCGGAGTTTTTGATGTAAACGGCGATGGTATGCCCGATATCGTTTCCGGAGCATTTTGGTATGAAGGGCCGGATTTTAGAAAAAAACATTACATCGGCGCCGTTCAGGCTGTGGAAGAATATTATGATGATTTCTCAACGATTGCTCTGGATATAAACGGCAATGGACGTTTTGACTATGTTACTGGCGGTTGGTGGGGGAAAACACTGCGCTGGCTGGAAAATCCCGGAAAAGATAACGAGTGCTGGCCTGCCCATGAAATTGCTGAACCTGGTTGTATTGAAACCACTCGGGCATGGGATATCGATGGCGATGGAGTTATTGAAATAATACCAAATAATCCTGGTTCAAACAGAGTCGTTTGCTATAAGCTGAAAACGGATTGTAACGGAAAAGGGCTTGGAGAATTCACCGAACATGTGTTGTTCGAGTTTTTGGACGGACAAACTCAGGGGCATGGATTAGGGTGCGGAGATATTGCCGGAAACGGCAGGATGGATATTGTTCTGATCAACGGCTGGTTGGAAGCTCCGGAAAATCCATTATCGGAGAAATGGATATGGCATCCGGATTTTCAGATGGATTATAAGGCCTCGGTGCCGATTTTGGTTGAAGATGTGAATGGCGATGGAATCAATGAGTTGATCGTCGGTAATGGGCATGGTTATGGTCTTGACTGGTGGGAGCATCGTATTGAAAACGGACAGCATCTGTGGACAAAGCATCCGATTGATCCTTTTAATGCTCAGTATCACGACCTTATTTGGGCAGATATCGACGGAGACGGACAAAAAGAACTGGTAACTGGTAAGCGTCATCGCGGCCACTGCGGAAAGGAAGCAGGCGAGTGGGATGACTATGGAATCTACTATTTTAAATGGACCGGAGAAGGTTTTGCAAAGCAGGTTATATCCTATGGCGGATTTGGGGAAGCGAAGGGGTGCGGTATTCATTTTGCCTTGGCTGATCTGCGCGGAACCGGACGGCTGGATGTTGTCGCTCCGGGGAAAGACGGGCTTTACGTATTTTATAACGAAGGTGCAGTAAACTGAGGAGGAAGTTATGAAGAAAATTGCCGTAATAGGGGCTGGTAGCCGTATTTTTTGTAAAACATTGACGATGGATATATTGGCGACTCCGGCTTTTTGTGATGCAGAGATCCGGTTAATGAGCCGGACTCGGCCTAAGCTTGACGAGATGGAGCAGTTTATCAGTAAAGTTATTACCGAAAATGCTCTTTCCGCAACTGTTTGGAGTACTACCGATCGCCGGGAGGCGATTAAGGGAGCCGATTATGTTATTTGTATGATTCAGGTTGGTGGTCTTGAGGCCTACCGCTGTGACTATGAGATTCCGTTGCGTTATGGGGTGGATCAATGTATTGGTGATTCCATGGGACCCGGAGGCATTTTCCGTGGACTGCGTTCAATACCGGTACTTATGGATATGGCTGATGATATAGCTGAGCTGGCTCCCGACGCTTTGCTTTTGACTTATGTTAATCCGATGGCAACTTGCTGTCTGGCGCTGGGAAAAAGCCCGGTAAGAGGAAAATATGTTGGCCTCTGCCATGGTATTCAAACCACTTTGGACCTGATTTCACGCTACGTGGGCGTTGATAAGGAAAAAATTGATTATATTTGTGCCGGTATTAATCATATGGCCTGGTTTCTTTCGCTGTATGAACATGGCAGTAGGCGAGACTTGTATCCTTTGCTAAAAGAGAACATGGAAAGACCGGAATATTACGCAAATGAAAAGGTTCGAGGCGAAGTAATGCGCCATTTTGGTTATTTCATGACGGAATCAACAGGACATCTATCAGAGTATGTTCCGTGGTTTCGTAGCAGCCGGAAGTCGCTTGAGCTCTATTGTGATGAGCCTGGTTTCGGGGGCGAGTCTGGTGCTTACTACAAATATTGCTCTATGCTGGCAGAAAAATATTGTAAATCCAGTGATCTTGCTCATTCCGACTGCAAACTGAAGGCTCGTTCGGTCGAGTATTGTTCGTATATTCTAGAGGCTCATACTACAGGAAAGCCATTCCAGTTGAACGGAAATGTGGCAAATGACGGATACATTTCCAACCTTCCGCACAATTGTTGTGTAGAGGTGCCGATGTTTGTAGACAGCAGTGGTTTTCATCCTGTGTTTGTTGGTGACCTTCCTCCTCAGTGTGCGGCTTTGAATCAGTCAAATGTTACTGTTCAGACTTTGGCGGCGGAAGCTGCTCTGACTGGAGATCCTGAGCTGGTTGTTCAGGCAGTCGCTCTTGATCCGTTGACTTCTACCCAATTAACTCTGGCTGAAACCAGAGAGATGGTAAAGGAAATGCTGGCGGCAGAAGCGATATGGTTGCCGCAATTTTCCGGAAAAAAGCTCCGTTCTACTCCAACAATCAGTATTCCCGCCAATCTTGAAAGAGTCGATGTCCCTCTGGACCCTGCGCTGGCGATCGTCCATCGTTTTTCAGAATTGGCTACTCCATTATAACAGGAAATAGTTTTAATTACAGTTATTGATGTCATCGGCTTTGTCCCGCAGAGTAATTTCGATGCCGGACTCGAAGCCACCATCAACTACTTCCAAAATCTGACGAAATAAACGGATAGCATACTTAATAAAACTCCAGCGGCGGATCGATTACTCGGTCCGCCGCTGTTTGTTTTTTGGGGAAAACATTATATTTATCACTTTCTCTCTTGACTTTTTATTAAAATTTTATATACTATATTTAAAATAACATTCTAAATATAGTATATGGCGGTATGAAGGAACAGGCAACAAGTGCGCCGGCAGCGGCGGCGACAATTAAAATACTGGAGTTCCTGACGGAGAATCCCGGAGAATGGGGACCGACGGAAATCGCGAAGAAGCTGGAGCTGACTCCAAATCTGACTTATCGGATTCTTGGAGAACTGCAGGCGGCTGGATATATGAGCCGCAGCGATATTGGACGTTATCGGCTGACTGCCAGACTGTTTTCACTGGGAATGAAGTTGCAGAATCAGTTTGAGTTGACTCGTCATGCCAAGCCATTTCTTGAGAAATTGAGCAGAGAAGCGCAGTTGACGGCGCAGATGCAGATTCCCGCCGGACCGCGTATGGTGCTGCTGGAGTTTATCGCGCCGGATATCGATTATTATACTGCGGTACGTCCCGGATGCCAGATTTATTACCATGGCAACGCATTTGGCAAAGCCGTGATGGCATGGATGAATGAAGAAGACATTGATGAGATATTGAGTGGTGAACTTCTACAAATGACGCCTGATACTGTGGTTGACAGGAATAAAATTAGGGCGGAGTTCGCGGAGATAAGAAAAGCCGGTATTGCGACTGAGTTTAATGAGTACATACAGGGGAACTACTGTATCGCTGCTCCGGTATTCAATGTTTCCGGCAGTGTTGCCGCAGCGGTTGGAGTTACTGGTTTTTATTCGTTGTTAGACAAGAATATTTTAGAACAACTTAAGGATATGGTTCGTGACTGTGCGGTTTCAATTTCCCGTGCGGCAGGGGCTGGACAAAAAAGTGGATAAGATGAATACAGCTGGACTTGATAAACTTAGAGACAGGATTTTTGCCTCCGATAATAAAGCGTGTTTCATTGAACGCGTTCATATTCTGGATCGAATCAGAACGGAAACAGAAAAACTGCCGGTAAGCGAACGATATGCGTTTCAGTTCGAGACGCTCCTCGCGGAGGTTTCCACGCCCATTGAAAAAGACGATATGTTTGCCGGGCGTATGGTGGAAGGAATTGAGCCGGACTCCGAAAAATTCGGAGGAGCTTCTGACGGTATTTGGAGTGAGGGACATATTACTTTGCCTATGCCGGAAATCCTGTCTGTTGGTTTAAAGGGGATTTCCGAAGAAGTAAAGTTCCATGCGGAGCGCCGCAACGATGAGGAGTCGTTGAGTTATCGTGATAATACTTTGCGGGTTGTGAAAGCAATCCAGAAGTTTTCACTCCGGTATGCCGCTGCGGCAGAACAAGCGGGTAAAGCGCAACTTGCCAGGACATTGCAGATTGTGCCATGGGAACCGGCATACGATTTCTTTTCGGCCTTGCAGTCTGTGTGGACAATGCAGTTTATTTGCAGTACGATCTGCGGCGCACGCGATTATGCCCCGGGACGCGCTGATCAATATTTGCTGCCGTATTACCGTAAGGATATTTCTAATGGAACCATGAACCGTGATCAGGCACTTGAATTCCTGGCTTTTTTCATGATGAAATTCAATGAGATTACCGGCACTACTACAGACAATTTTGCGGTCAAACCGATTCCGTGCAATTCCAGTAAACAGTATGTTGCCTTAGGTGGGCGTAATTCTGGCGGAAAAAGCGAGTTTAATGAACTGTCTGAACTGTTTGTCGAGGCGGCTGAGTTGGTGAAAATGCCGCAGCCGACCCTGAATTTCCGTATTTCAGCCAATATGCCGGAAAAAGATTGGAAACTGGTTGGACGTGCTGCTTCGTCGCTACATTCTCAGTGTAATTATTTCAACGACGAACTGCTGGTAAACAAGCTGCTTAATTCCGGAATCGATCAGGCTGATGCCTGGAATTGCAGTTTTACCGCATGCAATCGTGTGGATTTGCCTGGACGGCTTTATAATATTATGCCGTTGATCGATAAGTTTGACAATACCACTGCATGGTTTCGTGAGGCGCTTGGTCGTGCAGCCGGGCAGCCGAACGGTACGACGAAGGATGTGATTTCCGCGTTTAAGGACATTTGCAGCGAGAACTTTACTGCTATAGATAATGGGGCGGACAAAGTATATTTTAACTCGTACCGTTTTACGTTGGATTGCCTGTTTTTCCCGCGGTCACGTCAGCAGTGCCGCAGTATTTATCGCCGTGGTGCCGATACCTACCGCTGGCAGCATCATATGGCAAGCGGTATTGCCACCATGGGAAACAGTTTGTATGCGGTGGAATGTCTGGTCGAGCGTGAAAAGCGATATAGCCTTAACCAGTTGTGGGAAATATTGGAAAGCGATTTTGACGGAAATGAAGCACTGGCGGAAGAACTGCGCAATAAATTTAAGAAGTACGGAAACGGCGATCAGGATGTCGACCGGTTCGCCGCATTGGTTGCCGATACCTACATTGACGCTCTGGAAGAAGTCGGCATGCGTGATGGTTGGCTCATGATGCCGTCACTCTATTCGCTGACTCATCACCATCAGTATGGTGCGGATTTAGGCGCGACTCCGGACGGACGGCGTCGCGGTGAACAGATCAGCGAAAATCAGTCTCCGGTACACGGCAGTGACAACGGGGTGCCGACCGAGTTGCTCAACAGTGTGGCATCGCTTCCTCTTGCGCGTTGTATTTGCGGCGGATTGAATGTGAAGTTTGTTTCACGCTTAAGTCCCGATATTCTGGAGGCTGCAATCAAAACATTTTTTGCGAAAGGGGGACAGCATATTGGTATTTCTATTGTGGAGCGCAGTATGTTGGAACAGGCACGGCAGCATCCGGAGGAATACCGTAATTTATGTGTACGTAAGACCGGATTCAGTGAATATTACGTATCGCTCTCTCCGCATGAACAGCAGGAGATGATCGATAGAACCGAGTATTAATTAATCCGTACAACGGATAGTGATAGTGCTGCTTCATACTTCGCGCTTTGCGCTACGGAAGCAGAAAAAATCTAAAAGGAGATGAATCATGAATCTTATCAATCATTTTATTCCGACTCGGCTGTTGTTTGGTCCGGGGAGTCTGGAGCAACTGGCAAGCTGTGACCTGCCGGGAAAAAAAGCGTTAATTGTTATTACCAACGGAAAATCCATTAGAACTACCGGAACTCTTGGACGGGTGGAAAAGTTGTTGCAGGGCAGGGGAATTTTAACCGCTCTTTACGATAAGATTACTCCGAATCCAGAGAAGGCCCAGGTGATGGAAGGTGCCGCGTTTGCCCGGGAACAAGACTGTGATTTTGTGATCGGTCTTGGCGGTGGAAGTCCTATCGATGCATCCAAAGCGATTGCTGTGATGGCAACAAATCCGGGTGACTACTGGGACTATATTTCCGGCGGTACCGGCAGTGCCAATCCGCTGATTGAAAAACCGTTGCCGATAGTTGCGATCACCACAACGGCAGGGACCGGAACCGAAGTTGACCCCTGGACTGTTGTCACTCATAACGGAGAGAAGATCGGGTATGGATGTGATGGAACTTTTCCGGCGGTCGCGATTGTCGACCCCGAACTGATGGTTTCAGTTCCGCCTATGCTGACGGCTTTTCAGGGGTTTGACGCACTGTTCCATGCGGTTGAGTGCTTTCTTGCCAATATTGCCACGCCAATCAGTCGACTTTTCAGTCTGAAAAGTATTGAACTGGTAGTGAAATCCCTTCCGACCGCAGTGCGAGACGGAAAGAATATTGAAGCCAGAGCCGATGTTGCCTTGGCAAATACATTGTCCGGTTTTTGCGAATCAACATCCTGCTGCACGTCGGAACATTCGCTGGCTCATGCCATCGGCGGATTCTTTCCGAACGTTCCGCATGGTGCTGCGCTGATTTCGGTTTCTCTGGAATGGTTTAAATTCTTTGCGGCCCGTCTCCCGGAGGAATTTGCGACAATGGCGAAACAGGTTGGCAAAACCGATTTTGTCGAGGTGTTGTCTGAGCTTCAGGAAGAGTGTGGCGTAAGTGACCTGAAGCTGTCGGAGTATGGTATCAAGATGGATGATATGGGGCGGATCAACGAAAGCGCCTGGTTTACAATGGGCGGACTTTTCGATTTGGACCAGGTTAAAATGACTAAGGAAGATTCTCTGGGCATCCTCCAGCGTTCATATCGTTAGTTTGCATACAGTACAGGCCGGAAACATGAATCGTATCCGGCCTGTATTAGTCATTTTCTTTCGACTTTGTACTGCTTGAGTTTGATCTCTCCAGCTTCTTTATTTTGCTTGATGTCAAAATTGAATCCCAGAAATCGGATTGGATAATCGATCTTTCCATCTTTATTACCACCATAATGAATTTTTGTGGTGATCGCTTTTGTCGTGTCGAAACTTACCGTGTTCCATTGTTCCGCAACCGGTTTTACATGCCGTTTAATCTGGAAAAATTCACCTTTTTTGTCAATGAACATCAAGCTGATGGCATACAGAGGAGCGTTGCCGGAGTTATAATCCAGAGTAATCTGTTTTTTCAGCTGTTCCGGTTTTTGGGCGAATCCTTTCGGTCTTTTTAGATAAAATGAACCATATGATTTCCTATCCGTTTGCCAGGCCAATTTTAGTTCGGTATTCTCCTCGTTTGCGCCGATCTTGAAACCTTTCGAGTAAGTGATCCAGATTTTTGGATTCACTGGTACGGATGAAACTTTTTCTGCATATTCTGTTACTTTATATGGCTCAATGATGAGCTTCCCGTCCTCGTTGTTCCGTTTAATATCGAAGTTAAAGCCCAGAATTCGAACAGGGAAATCAACCTTTCCATCATTATTGCCTCCGTAATGAATCTTGGTTGTTATAATTTTGGACACATCGAAATCAACCGTAATCCATTGGTCTGGTTTTACTTTTATATTCTTCTTAATCTGGAAGAATTCGCCTTTGCCGTCAATAAACATCAGGCTCACTGCATGAAGTGGGGCGTTTCCCGGGTTGAATTTAATGGAAACCTGCTTGTTCAGCTGTTTTGAATCAGAGACAAATTCCATAGGCTTTTTTAAGTAGAATGAACCAAACCCTTTTCTTTCGGCCTGATAACTTAACTCCAGTAGGGTTTTTTCTTTGTTTGTGTCGATTTTGAAACCGGAAGAATAAGTGATCCAGCGTGACGGATTTACCTGTTTCGGAGTTACTATGCACTGGACACGATCCGTATATTCAATACCCTTTGCGCTTTCGAAAACGGCACCAAGATAGTATGGTTTATTTTTCTGGACCCAGTCCTGAGCTTTGACTGTAAAAGTTATTGATGCCATGCCGCCAGCGGGGATTTCCACGGTTTTGACTTTCGGAGATATATCCCATTCCCAAGTTCTCCAGTCCGCGGGAGATACCAGCTTCACGCTGCCTTTCAGCGGCTTGGCCTGGAGGTTATAGATATGAACAGTTACAGGAGTAGACTGTCCGCTTTCAAATTCTCTGAATATTCCACTGACCAGGTCACAGGCCCGTTTTTTGTTGGATTGGGGTGGCAGAATTGCTACTTTTGCGTGTTTGAAATTGATTTTTTGGATATCAGAAGCAGTTTTTACTTTTGTCAGTTCGGGCTGGATATCTCCGCTGATAAATACCGGGTATTCATCAACCGGAACCGTAACGGCACCACCGCTGACGGATAATTTTTCCGTATTACCGTCAAGGGTAACCAGTTTGGCGTTTGCAGCAGGAATTTTTATTTTCACCGGTGGCTTAATCAATTTTTCGAAAGGAGTTTTAAATTCACTATCGCCCCAGGTGTCATTACGCCAGAGTACCAGAACCTTTTTGCCTGACGGTTGTTTGAACAGCAGTCCTGCAATACCACCTTGCTTGTCGGAATGTCCTTTCATAAATCCGGCGAATGTTGCGTTGCCGAGCAGTCTGGCGGTTGTACGATAACTCATCGCGGCTGGTTTCGGCATGCCGTAACGGTCGATCATTCCAAACTCTTCTTCGAGTGATTCAACCGGAACATCCCGATAGTTATAATTTAGAATTTTTGCGGCACCGAATGCCATTCCGCCCGCCATTGTTTTGGGGACATGTACGGACTGATAGTGGCGGATTTCATCAAGAGTTCTTACCGGCAGCGTGTGCGTGTGGTTATAGGTGCATACGCCGATTTCAGTAAGCCATACCGGTTTATTCGGAATGCCTGCCGCAGCCTTCCAGCCGTTCAGAGAACGCATCTTGCCGATGATTCCCCAGAAGGCCGGTACATAAAAACCGTAGATGTGCGATGCGATGGAATTACAGAAATCACCGCTGCGCATTGCCAGTACCTGCGGATGAATCGCGTTGATATCGCCAATCATCACATTGCAGTCGGGATCGGCCAGTTTGGCGGCGATGTATCCAGCCTTTTCAATCTGGGCGTAGTCTTCAGAAGTGATTCGCCAGTATGTCGGTTCGTTACCCAGTTCCCAGTCGTGACACCAGGCTTTTTGGGATTTGACCAGGTTATATACGTTTTCGGCATACCATGCTGCCATTGCGGGAACGCCGTGAGTTGCCCACTTCTTTACCAGTTCTGGATATTTCTTTTCATTGTCGGCAAGTTTGGAGTAAGAGTTGATTCCTCCTGCGGTTATGATTCCCAGTGGTCTGAAGCCGTTTTCTTTTATCCGTTTCAGCGCGGTTTGATTGCCGTCATCGTTGTTGTAGCGAACGTCTACCCTGATGATACCGGCGCCGAGACGATGCAGCAGATTAAAATCAACCTTTTCAAAGGTGAAGCGTTTTTCCCAGCGGGTGATGTGAACGGTATAGCCGAAATTACCCTTAAGTTTCCAGTCCGGCATTGACTTGCGCATGACCATCAGCGGAATCATTTTCTTTTGCCCGTTGAATGAAGGATCGTGAGGCGTAATAACCAGCTCATAATAACCATCTTTTTGCGGGACGGCTATTGTCAGGTCGTTAACTCCTTTGTTCAGGGCTACATCAAATGTTTTGGAATATACCGTTTGATTGCGGAAATTGCGGATGAGTGTATCGACTTTCAGATTACCGGTTTTTTCGCTGCGCAAACGCAGGATTGCTTTATCTTCTTTATTAATAAAATAATTATTTCGAGTGTTGAGTTTCGGCGCGATTGACAACGGTCCGGTCGCGGCAATTCGAAATCCGGTCTCAACCGAATTCTTGTATTCCGGGCATTGGTGATGGGTTATGCCGTTTAGTCTCTTACTATCTGTATTCTTATCGACTGCCCCAAGAAGAATAGTCGCTCCGCCGTAATATTTGTCTTCAACCCATTCGCGTGTCCCTGATGAATAATTTCCCAGTCCGTAATGCGATGGTTCGCTGCGGTTCTCTTTTGTTACCTTACGGTATTTGCCGTTACCGTCATAGAATGCGGCCTTGTGGAACTCATGTATATTGGGGATATAATATAAACATGGGGCTGTTGGAGTTGTTAGATTTCGCCAGCCGATAATGGCCGGATGTACTTTCCCGTTTTCTCTCGGCAGGTTTGCAATCTTGTATACCTCTGCCCCTGACAGCCAGTTGCAGTAGCGTGCGGCATTTACTCTGGTAATGAAACTTACTGGTTTATTTGCTGTTCCCTGTTTGGGTGCATAAGAGTATGATCCGGAATTACCGGTCCTGACGATTGCCATTTTAGAATTATAAAGATTGTTGGAATCGGTCTTTGCTGTTGCGTTGAGGAACTCGGCGTACTCACTATTGGTTACTTCACGTTTACCAATTTTATACGGATAATTTACTACGCCCCTGGCGTAGGGTCGTTTGTAGGCGCCGTAAGTGATCTTTTCTCCGGGATTTCCCGCATCGTTTATTTGAATCAGTTCAGGAGCTGCAAACACAATATTTGCGGCTCCGAACAGTATGAGAGAGCATGCCAGTGATCGTACCATGATATTAGCCTTTAGATGTTTGTGATATATAATTGTTTTGCTAAGCTATTATTGAAAGAGTTGATAATATTCTTACCAGATGTCTTTATACTGCCAGAGGGCAACACCCCACCAGTTATAGGATTTGGTTGGAAATTCGTTGCCTCGCCAGGTATTTCCGTGCGCACGATATTTGATGCTTTGGGCGTGACCGTCCAGATAGACGCCGTTCATACTTTTTCCCGATGAATGATCGAAGCGAATTTCTTTTTCAAACGTGGAAAGAGTAGTGCCGGCGAATGTTGCCCATTGGGTTATATAGTTATGACTATCCAGAACGGATGGACACATTGACGGCTTTGATATTTTGGTGGGTCTGACCTGACCGGTAACAGCATGGCATCCGGAATCCTGTGCGTTCCACATAATACCGACGTTAGCCGCATAACCGCCAGTTCCGTACTGCCGTTTGTTATTTAACTTGAGTATTTTCATTGATGGGCATTCCCACAGTTTATTGACGCATTCGCTGCCGTTTTTGTGCCGTCCGCCAAAGTACAGGCTGTCAACTACCCCATGCCATTGATTCTTGAAATCCCAGGTGTAGCCGACTGACATTGGCAGTACTCCGAAGTCATTTGTATAATACAGCACGCCCATTTGTATCTGTTTTAGATTGGACATACAGCTACTGGCTTTTGCTACATCACGTGCCCGCGACAGTGATGGCAGCAGCATGGAGGCTAGAATAGCAATAATTGCTATTACAACCAGAAGTTCGATGAGTGTGAATTTCTTCTTGCGCATGATAGTTCTTTCTCCTATTCTATGATGTGTTTTACACTTTTTCTTTCAATCACTTTCACTTTGTATAATTTAGTCTGTGGAAAATCTTTAAAGTCACCGGAGGCAATCGAATAAATGTCCTGAAGCATCTGTACATAATTACAGGAGGCACTGGTAAGAGCCGGGGTGGCAAATCGATTATACCAGTAGTCCGCAGAACCGATCACACTGATATCTTCCGGAATTCGAAAACCTTGTTCTGCAAAAGTCTGGAGTGCAGCGAAAGATCCCGAAGTCGAACAAAATGCCATTGCGGTAATATGTTCTTTACGGATAACATCAAGGTTGTCCATCACCAGATTTTGGGCTTCTTCGGCGGCATTGGCCCAGCTCTTTATGGACTTTGTAAAGAAGTAGTACTCTATGCCGTCTGCCTCTTTTATCGCGGCTTTAACGCCTTTTCTGTATGCCTCATCGTTATCCGAATATGGTTCATTTCTGACATATCCAATTTTCTTATGCCCTTTTTCGATATAATATTTGGTTACGGCATAGCCGGTATAGTAGGAATCAGGCAATAGTGAAAATACATTTTGGGGCAGATTATATTTAAACTGATTGTCCGCCAGTACAACTGGAACTTTCATATGACCGAATGCATTAACGGTCTCCTGAGGAAGACGTTCCGATCCGCTGTTGACTATTATTCCTTTGAGATCATCACAATCTGATGCTGAATTTATTAAGCCGTCAAGTGATTCGCCTTTACTTAGTCTGAAATGAGCAATTTGAAAATTATCTTGAATTGCCGATTGTTCGAAAGTCAGCAGCATATCCCAGAGTATTTCTGACTGGTACATAGGATAAGCAAAGAAAATGGTCCCGCTTTTTTTCTGTTTGGGAGCGATATGTTTGGTTTGCCCCGGTATTACCGCCGTTATTCCGGCTCCCTGCTGGCGTCGGATGATCCCCTCGCTTTCAAGCTCCTGGAGTGCTTTAGATACAGGAGCCTGCGATACTCCGAAGTGACGCTGTATTTCGCGTACCGTCGGCATTTTTTTATTTGCTCCTGGCTTACGCGCTTCGGTTTGAAGCCATTCTTTGATCATCTCGTATTTTAGCTGCGCCACCTGATTGTCCTCTTATATAAAAAAAATTGAAGCACTGTATCGATGCAATTATTATAGCGTAAAATCAGTACAATGTCAATACTTTCAGGAAAATTATTAATGAAATCTTGCTTACAGCGTAATCTCACTCTCTTTGCGAGATACCCTGCAAAACATTTTCAGGTAGGGCGTGATCTCCGAGCGCGCCGTTTTCCAGAATTTTGTGTTCAGGTACAAAATTGCGGACGGTTGCGGAGAAGCGTCCCTACCCATGCATACATTTCTGCCGCAGTGGCATTTGAACTTACAAAAGAAGTGAGCCAATACCTTACAGCCGTTCGTATATCTGCCATGGAAGAAGCTTGAGCAATAACGCGATCAGCTTCCAGCGACGGGTTACATAGATGTAGCGTTTTTTCTTTTTCAGTCCTGATATCATTATTTTGGCGGCGGTCTGGGGCAAACACATCCAGAATATGCCGTCACCTTTTGCCATGCGGGTATCAACGAATCCCGGGATTATAGTGGTCAGGTTTACCGATTGTTTTTCCTTGCGGGCTTTAGAGGACATTCCTTCCAGATATTTTAGAATATATGATTTAGATGCCGAATAACCGCTGTCATTTCTTGAACCCCTGAAAGCCGCGATCGAAGTGATTGCTGCGATGTGTCCGCTGCCTTGTACCGATAAGTAATTGTATGATAGATTGATGATTTCAGTGAATGCCATGACATTCACTTCTAAAGTTTTGCGGCATAGTTCCCAGTTGAGCAAAGGGTTGATCTCGCCGTAACCGGCACAATATATAATAAGGTCTATATGGTCAAAACTCTTATAAAAATCACTAATCAGTGATGCCCGGCTTTCCTGCTCAAGATCAGCTGCAAGTATTTTGCTTTGTGCCTGTATTTCCTGAGACAGGGATATCAATTCTTTTTCTCGTCTGGCGATTAGACCAAGGCAATTTTCTTTGTTTTGACCGTATTGTTTGGCCAGTTCGCGTCCGATTCCGGATGACGCACCGATAATTATTACATTACTCATTCTATTAGTGTTTCCCTTTTTTTACAAGAACTGAATATAGTTGATGTTGAGCGGAATACAATTGTATCTATTAGTAAGTTATGTTATATTGCGATGTGGCAACATAAGGAATTAGTAATATGACGGATAACGATATAAAAGACATCTGCCTTGACTGGGCGGTTGAATTGCAGTTTATCGCGCAGGCGGGTCTGGCCTACTCGAAGGATCCGTTTGATCTTGAACGCTTCGAGCGAATACGCGAGATCGCGGCTGAAATGATGAGCGCGAAATCCGGCCTTACCATGGATAAAGTAAAAGAACTGTTCTGTAATGAATCCGGTTTTCAGACCCCTAAGATGGATACGCGCGGGGTTGTAATTGAAGATAATAAGATTTTGCTGGTAAAAGAAACCGATGGACTCTGGGCGATACCCGGAGGATGGGTGGATGTCAACCAGTCCATCAAGTCGAATGTTGAAAAAGAGGTAAAAGAGGAAGCCGGGCTTGATGTTGTAGCCGAACGGATTGTAGCGCTTCATGACCGAAAAAAACACAATCTGCCGCCGCGTGCCTATGGTATTTGTAAAATATTTATATTGTGTCGTAGACTGGGCGGAGAATTTGTTTCCAATACCGAAACGGTTGACAGCGGCTTTTTTGCTTTAGATGAACTACCTGATTCATTGGCGGTTGCAAAAAGTAATCTGGAACAAATCAAACTTTGTTTTGATGCTTCTAAAGATGAAAATTGGCAACCGGTATTTGACTAATTACTTAAAAATTAATCACTTAAAAATTATGACTGTATTAAAAATTGGAATTACCGGAGCCGATGGATTTATTGGACGTAATCTGCGGGAGTATTTAGCAAAAGAGCCTGAAGTGGAGGTTATTCCATGTGGAAAAGAAGAATTTAATGATCCGAAACAGTTGCGGGATTTTGCTGTTGCCTGCGATAAGATTTTTCATTTCGCGGCGATCAGTCGCCATCCGGACGGACAACACATGTATGACGTGAATATGGATTTGGTTTGCCGGTTGATCAAGGCATTGATGACGGCAAAAAAGAAACCGCATGTCTTGTTCGCTTCTACTACTCATGAAGCGAAAAAATCTCCATATCACGCCTCGAAACGTGATGGACGCGATCTATTGAATGACTGGGCGGAGCGTACCAGTGGACTTCATACCTGCCTGCTGCTGCCGAATACGTTTGGACCTTATGGCAAACCCCACTATAATTCGGTGGTTGCAACTTTTTGTTATAAGGTGGCGAATGGCGAGGAGCCGCAAATCATGATTGACGCTCCGGTGCAACTGATTTATGTCCGTGAACTTTGTCGCAGACTGCTTAAATTTTCGCGCGGAATGCTTCCGGGACGTACTTTTACCCCTCCACATCAGTACGAGGTGAAGGTATCCAAGATCCGTGATCTTCTGCTGGAGTTTAAAGATGGGGAAAAACCGAAGCGAGATGATGCTTTTGCAGTAGACTTATACGAGACTTATCAGTCATATTTATAAATCACGAAGTGATTTTGCGGCATCTGCGGGCGTGATCCAACGGCGAAACGTTGGTCGGCAAAGCCGAAATAAAAAGGGGAAGTAAAATGTTCGAGACGGAACGACATGTATATCACAGTTGTGTCGGAGCTGACGGCTTAATGAAAATGCCGGTAGCGGCTGATTTTCTGATGGACTGCTGTCAGTTTCAGGAGCGGTCCGAATCTGCTTTTAGTGAACACATGCGACAACATGATATGGCGGTATTTCTGGCATCGCTGCAACTGGATATTTTACGGCGTCCGGCTTTTGGCGAAAAGGTTATGGTCAGGGTATCAATCTACGACTGTAAATCCATTTACGGTTTCAGACGGATCACGATTACCGATGAAGTGGGCCAGCTGTGTATGAGGTCTAATGCGATCGGGGCGTTTTTCAATTTCCGTGAGGGCCGGGCAATGAAGTTGCCGGAAGCGATCCGTACGACTCTAACCATGGAGCAAATTGATGATGATATGGAATGTCTGCCTCGCAAGATCATCATTCCCGATACTTCATTTGATGCTCTTGATGCGGTCGAAGTACGTCCTTCGCGGGTGGATGGCAACGGACATCTCACCAGTACGGAATATCTGGCGATTGCCGAGGACCGTCTGCCGGATGGATTCACATATGATCAAGTTCGCGCCGAATACAAACTTCAGGCAACACCCGGCAGCATGGTTCAGCCGAACTTTTACCATATTAATGAGCACACTAAGATGTTTAACATTGTCAATCAGGAAGGCCGCACTCACGTCGCCGTTGAGTTTTCAAAGGTTATAATGTGACAGAGGACACGACAAAGCTTTGTTTCTTCATAAAGTATTTTTTGAATGTAAATGGAAGAATAAAATACATCAAGACGAAAAATAAACTCCAGCCTGAATAAAATAGTTTATGTGTGATATTTGGAGTATTTAGAGTGTAATGCGAACATTGTGTCAATTGCCAGTTCAATGCGCAAGTATTTTACGATTGAGCTAGGTAAGTACGAAATTCGGTTTTCATGGCACTTGCAATTTTTTCATCAATTCCGGCAACTTGAGCAAAATCGTTAAAGGCATCTGCTGCCTGGCAGACATCGCTGATGATTTTGACTGGGGATGAAATGTCATAATGTTTTGCCAGCCGCAAAAAATCATTCTGTTCAAAATGATCCCGCTTGCCATTGATACTCATCTGGTGCTGTCCTGTCCATTTTGCCCCTGGCTTGTAGGCCCAGACCATGTCGTAGGCCGGAGCCAGCGACCATTTCCCGTCCGGCGTCATCAGGAACGAAATGTTTTTCGTGTGATCGTCCTGATTGCGAACGACTGCATTGAAAACCATTCGCCGGAACAGCTGTTCTTTTTCGGCCGGAAGCAGTTTCAATTTTTCCATAACGTCGAATGCCTGTTCATAGGAGTTGGACAGCGGATCGTTGTAATTGTGATGCCCCATTGCACACAAGGTCTGGATATGAATCTTGCCGAGGTCGGAACGATCAAAGCGTCTGGACATAAAATGCGCCATATCGCCTTCTTCGAGAATCCGGCTCTCGTTCATAATAATTCCGGCCGCTTTTGCCATCTGATAATAAGCATACTCAATTCTGCCGTAGGATTTTCCATCCTTGACCGAATCAAATTTCAAAAGCCAATACTCGAAACCGGGAGGTGCTGCCACCTGGCCGGAATAAACTTCGTTTGTTGTTCGATTCCACGCAATGACGGCCTTTGGTCGCGCGCCACCGGCGGATGACCCGACTTGCAGAAGATCATGGAACGCAGAGTCTTTATCCAGAGAAGTATGTAATTTCTCACGATCATGCAGAACTTCGGCAGCCAAACGTGCCAACTCGTTCACCTCAATCTTTTGCGCTTTACGGATGCGGGAAATGGCCGGTTGAAATTCCAATGCCCCCATACCGCGCTTTCCCATGTAACACAATTTTTCTACGGCATTGAAGGAGTTTTCCGGTCGGCCGTTGGCATGTAAATAGACGTTGATGACCTGATTGCCGAAATAATCCGGCAGAGAATCCGCAAGCAGTCCTGGCAATCCCTGATAAGTTTCTTCCGAAAGATTGGGGAAACTGTAAATATTCTGACCCTGTAGTGGCATCATCAGCGGCGCAAGTTCAATCCCCATTTTTTTGAATTTGGGATCGTATTCAAAGAACCCGAGTTTTCGTTCGGAATCCCAGGCGACAGTTCCAACTGCCTTACCCCAGATGGACACATTGCATAACGAATAATTCTTCATGATTTCTTTGACGCTTTCCGGCGCACCTTACCTTGAAGTTTTGCCAATTGAATTGGGCTGATTTCAGGAACGGGCAGAAACGCATCCAGGTCCTGCAGCACATCCATCGCATTTAATACACGGACAAAGTTTGCCAGAGTCGAGCCTTTGCCGTCTTCCAACCTGGCAACCGAATTTATCCCGATTCCGGCTCTTTCGGCAAGTTCTTTCTGCGAGATATTCCGGTTCAAACGTTGCCGCTTGATTCGTTCTCCGATTTCAACCAATGTTTGTTCTGTATTCATCGCCGCACCTTTTGTTACGGTATAATGTACCTTGTGCATAATACTTAATCAAGCATAACACACCAAAAATAGTGTAAAATATTAAAAATCTCAATTAAAACACCAAAAATGGTGTGTTGGTGATAAATGATATGGCAGTCTCTATTACAGTGCAACTTGCTCATGATTTGTTAATGTGCCAAATTTTACTTTATTGCAAAATTTGGCACATTAGTAAGATATTTGTAATGTTAGTTTGTACTAATGTTTTCAGCTTTTCTTTTCCCGAATTCCAGTTTGCAGTAGAAATATGCCAAAATGAGAGCCAGGATATTGATTGTCAGAAGAAGTATATTCATATGTTTATCAATGTCAAAAAGAAATACAGAAGGCATTGATACGAGTAGTAGCATTAGAACATATGAAAATGCAAAATTACATGAGCACTTGTGTAGTTTATTGTTTATTCTGGGTTTGGAGAAAAGCAGTAAAAGTATATATGGACTTCCAAACAATAATATACACAGCAAAATTGAAATCCATTCTTTATCCATTGGTTTGTTCTCTGTTCTTGCTTTCTAAAAGTATTTTTTCTTCACGTCGTTTCTTTCTGGCAAACAAAATGAAGGATACGATCAGGTAAATCGCGACGACAATCAGTCCAAGATAAATGTTGAAAAAAAATAAAGACCAAATCAAAAATCCCACAAAAACAGCAAAGAAGGTGCGGCTGAATGAACTGCTGAAATGTTGGAAATTGTTCAAGTCATTTTTCCTGTTTTAGGGTAATCAATAATGCTCGCTTAGTGTTCGGGGTCAACATGGCAATATCGGAGCGACGAATTCCGGCAACCCAGATGGGAACGCCGTTCGCCAGCGTAATGACCGGATAGAACGGTTTGTCGGCAGCGGGAACTTTGCGGTCTGCGAAAAGTTTCTTTAACTTTACCGGTGAGTCATGCCCGATAATTGACATTCGATCACCCTCCTGCCAGGAACGAACAATCAAGGTGTCCGATAGTGTATCTGCGTCAAATACTGCGTTTGAAGCGTTTAACTCCTGTGATATTTTGGGATCAAGCATCTGGGCGCTTAGGGTGAATTTTCCGAATTCAACTGTATCGATCGCGCGCCAGAACCAGTTTACTGTTTCCGGATTAGGGACAGGTGAGTTATTGCAAAGAGTCATTCTGTGGTTATGGACCTGCAATGAAAAGTCGGCATTAACTGGAACAATGCGTGATCCGGAATTTGACGTGGTAATGCTCATTTCATAAATGCGTTCGAGCAAATTGCAGTCGGGGATCATATCGCGTTCGGTTTGTTGTGAAAGCCACATCCTGAGAATTCTGATCGCCAGCGCCGGAGGTTGCCGGACGAACCATCCGGTTTCAATTTCGGGTTGATTGTCGATCGTTTTAAATTGATCGGCGGCTAAATGCTCAATCAGTTCCGCGTCGAGTTCCATTACTTCGATGGACCGGGCAATTCCGTTGGTCGCGAAAGGCATTTCCCGATAAATCTCCGGCAGGATTTTGTTGCGGAAAAAGTTGCGGCGGTAGCGACAGTCTTTATTGGAGCTGTCTTCGCGCCAGGTGGAGATGCCGGATTCTGCCAGGAACTCTTCGATATCATGGCGTGTCCAGTCCAGCAGCGGACGGATAAAAGTTAATTCACCAAGAGTTTGCTCGCGACGCATGGAGGTGACTCCTGAAACATTGGAACCGCGGCACAGGCGCAGAAAAGTATTTTCCACCCGGTCGTCGCGATGATGTCCAAGGGCGATTAGTTCACCTTGTTGCGCGATTTTCCCCCAGTGTTCCAGACGAAGCCTCCTGGCGGCAGCTTCGACACCTTCGCCGGGCGCTGTGTTGCCGGTAACATCCAGTGTGATATGTCGAAACAGAATATTGCGTTCTGAACAGAAATTCATGCACCATTGTGCGTCATCCTGACTGTCGGGGCGCAGTCGGTGGTCAAAATGAACGGCTTCGATGTCTAGCCGCAGGGATTCCCGGCAACCCGCGAGAAGCAGCAGCAATGCGGTACTGTCGGCTCCGCCGCTGAAGCCCGCGTAGATTTTACTGCCGCGATATTCTGCCAGCATATCTGTCAATTCATTGTGATCCATAAGAGCCCCGTTGTTTACTGCAATAAGTTACGACTGATGAGGATAAAAATCAAGGAAAATCATACGATTGAAATTTTGAAATGAGGGGGCATAGAGTTTGCAACTCTTCTTTTTCGTTTATTAATTATGCCTGGATCGCCGTTTTTTATTTGGGTTTTGGGTTATTTTAATGTATATTCAACGCGCGAAAATAAGAATAACAATATATAAAGGTAAATTTACGATATGGCGGAAGATGGCTTTAGAGGTAATGTGGTAATTGTCGGTTTCGGTTTGCTTGGAACTTCTCTTGCAATGGCTTTGAAATCCCGGGGAGTTCGGGTTGGCGGGTGGACCCGCCGCGAAGAGGTCAGAAATTGGGCGATGGAGAAAGGTATTGTTGATTTTACCGCAGCGGAAGCTTCTGAAGTGCTGGCTCAGGCCGATATTACAGTAATATGCCTGCCGATTCCTCATATAATAAGTTTTATCAAGAATCACGCCGAACACTGGAAAGATGGCTCTATTGTTACGGATGTCGGCAGTGTTAAACAGGTAATTGTTGATGCGGCAGAGACTGCGTTGCAGGATACCGGTGTTACTTTTATTGGTTCTCATCCCATGGCGGGTACCGAGAAATCCGGTCCGGAACATGCCTTTAAAGAGCTTTATGATAATTCCGAAGTATTTGTCACCAGAACAGCCAAAGTTGATCAGAAGGCCATACAGAGAGTTATAGGACTATGGGAGGCAATCGGCGCTGAAGTAGCGGTTGTTGATCCGCCGGAGCACGACAGTCTGGTGGCCTACACCAGCCATATTCCGCACTTGATATCGCTGGCAATGACTGGTACTGTATTGGACTGCAACGGTAACGATGAACTCAAGCATCTGCGCTACTCCGGTTGTGCTACCGGATTCCGCGATACTTCCCGTATTACATCTTCATCGCCGCAGATGTGGCGTGAGATCATTGAGAACAATCGAGGCGCGGTATTGGAAGCCGCCGCCAGGATCGAAAAGAAGTGGCGGCAGTTGTCGGAATTGGTCGAGAATGGTGATTTTGATCAACTGGAAGCGGAATTTGCTCAGGGAAAATTTCTGCGTGATGAATGGATTAAATATAAGAATGACACCAGGCATTGTGACTGGTAGCGGGTTGACATTTTTTTGTAGTATAATTAATGAATGAGAATTAAAATGAATGTAATTGATATTAAACATGCCACGGCGCGTTACGGCGCATATCATGCCCTTGATGACTTTAACTGGCAGGTGAAAGCCGGCGAACACTGGTTTATCCTTGGTGCCAATGGTGCTGGGAAAACGACTCTTGTAAAAATGCTCATGGGCATTAAATGGCCGATTTTCGGTGCCGAAATTTCTGTATTAGGTTGTCGCTTTGGACAGGCCAACCTGGTTGAGATGCGCAAACGTATTGCCTGGATGAGTCCTTTCCTATTGAAGTGGACCTCGCCGGAAACAACTTCGTTGGAAGTGGTGCTTTCCGGTATTGATGCGACGATGGGGATGCTGCGTGACGCGGAACCGGATGAAATTGCACGGGCTGAAAAATTAATGAGTGACTTTAACTGTCTGAAACTGTCTGACCATAAATTTGATACTCTGTCGTCTGGAGAGCAATTGAAGGTTATGATATGCCGTGCCCTGATTCCTGACCCGGAACTGTTAATTTTTGATGAAGCATGTGTTCATCTTGACATGAAAAGTCGTGAGCATTTGCTTGACTGCATTAATGAGATGGCAGTCAGAAAGGATTCTCCTACTATCCTGTTCATAACTCAGCGGATAGAAGATATTACAAAAGTTTTCAAGAAGGGAATGATTCTGAAAGGCGGTAAAATTCTTGACATCGGGGATCGTAACAAAATTCTTACAGAAGAGAATTTGTCAAGAACTTTTGATATGCCATTAAAACTTCACAATGTGCTTGATGATCGCTTGTGGGCCACTCCGGTTTAAGCTCAATTTGAGGTTAAAATTATCTTGTAAAGGCTTTTTATAGAATTAAACGCATGTTTTGAAAATTGAAAGATTGCTGTAACATAGCGGGTTAGAAAAATGTTAAAAATTTTTTTTTAAATTCTTTTGTTTTTTGATTTGAATAAAACAATAGAATAGCTATTTTGATTATAGTCTCCCGCAGAGCTAAGCGAAACGGGTTGTTAATAACTTGTTAATAACTTTGCGGAAAGTTCGCAGAATTGCGTAAGTACTTGTTTTTACTCCATATTATGGATAATGACACTTGAGGTGTAGCGAAAAGACCCGTAAAAAGAATACAAACGTCTATGGGTTTTTAGGGGAATTAACCTCAAGATGGTAAAGTTTCAGGCTTGGGACATGCACCTGGAATATATGGGATTGAAAAATTTTTTTTGAATTATTGACACGGAAAATACAGGGGAATTACGCCCTGATTTCCTGAAGTTGTTAACAACTTCGGGAGATGTTAACAATTTTGTAGTATAAAAGGAAAAGAGATGCTCAAAGACAACAAATATACAGCGGGTGAGTTATGGGAAAAAGCCTCCTGTATTTTAAAGGATAAGCTGCACCAGGAAGCCTTCAGTCAGTGGTTCCGCCCGGTTGTACCGGTTGATATTAAAAATGATTCTGTTGTTTTAGGAGTATCCGATGATTTTTTTGCCGACTGGTTCAATAACACTTACGGCGATTTAATAAAGGAAACATTTAAAGGCATAACCGGAATTGATTATAAAATTAAATATGAATTTGGTCATTTCCCGGAAGAATCTCCAGTTGCGGCGGAAGAAGAAATTGCGGTGGTGGATGATATTCCCGATTCTGAGGATTCCAGTGAATTGAAGCCGAAGAAACGGATGTCTGCCCGTGAAGAAAAGAATTTTAACGAATGTTCGGCTCATCTGCTGAACCGTTATACTTTTGATAAGTTCGTGGTGGGCGAAGAGAACCGGTATGCGTTTGCGGCGGCAACAACCGCTTCAAAATCTCCCGGTACTTTCAATCCTTTGTATATCTGGGGGGGAACCGGACTGGGGAAAACTCATTTGATTCAGGCGGTAGCTCATGAAGTTCTTAAAAAGAAACCGCGCGCGAAAGTTCAATATATCACTTGCGAGGAATTTCTGAATCGTTATGTTGATTCCCTCGGCGCCAGAAAACATTCAGATTTCCGTAACTGGGTAAGAAAGGTCGATATGCTTCTGGTTGACGACGTTCACCAGTTGGCGAATAAAACTCAGCTGCAGGAAGAATTTTTCAATACTTTTAATGCTTTACATAATGTAAATAAACAGATTATTCTTACTTCTGATAAAGCTCCTTCGGAAATTAAAGGCCTTGAAGAACGTCTGGTTTCCCGTTTTGAACAGGGAGTTACGATTGAAATGACGACTCCGTCTTTCGAGACTCGTCTGGCAATCCTGAAACGAAAGCAGGATGAACAGCTGATTAAGCTTGATGACGATGTCCTTCAGTTTATCGCGGAGCGTATAACCGCCAGCGTAAGACGTCTTGAAGGTGCGTTGCTTCAGCTTGTTGGATTGTCATCGGCTATGGCGTGCCGGGTCACGGTGGAATGTGCCGAAGATATGCTTCGCAAGCTGTTGGAAGAAGAATCAGTTTCGAAAAAGGTTTCAGTTGAAAACATTCTCAAGACTGTGGCGGACTACTTCGATATCAGGGTTTCCGATATCCTATCTTCAAAACGGCCTAAGAATATTGCCGAACCGCGTATGATTGCCATGTATTTGAGCCGCAAGCTGACTGAACGGTCCTATCCGGAAATTGGTGAGGCGTTCGGCAGAAATCACGCGACGATTATGCATGCCGAAAAAACGGTCCTCAATCGCTGCAAGGGTGATGAAGACATTAGAATGGCGGTATCTGCACTACAGCGCCAGCTCCAGTCCTAGACGGAACCGAAACTTCACCTTATGACTAAGGGACAACGATTTCCGGCGCTCCTTTAATTCCTGAAACTACATTCAAGGTGCCCTTTTGTGTACCTTGAACGGTTCGGACCAGGGTTCGTGAGGTATTGCCATCGGTATTGACTACCGTCAGGTATTCAAGCTGTCCAATTTTGGTTATGGCGTTATTGGGTACAATGTAGGCCTTTTCCGTTCCAAGCTTGATTTTGACGGTTCCAAACATGCCGGGCATTAGTTTTTGAGTATTGCCGAGAATACACATTTTGATCATAAAGGTACGGCTGCCGGAATCGACGGATGGAATGATTTCACGGACTTCCCCAGTAAACTTTTTGTTTAGGGCTCCGACGTTAAAATCGATCTTATCTCCGATTTTGACTTTGCCCACCAGTCCTTCGCGCAGCGGGACATAAAGCATCAGTCGGGTCGGGTCAAATATTTTCAGCATCACATTGCCTGGAGAAGCCATATCTCCGGGATCGACATAACGTTCCGAAATGATCGCGTTCATTGGACTTTCGATTCTGGCGTGTGACAGATTTGCGGCAACTTCATTCAAATTCTGTTTGGCTGCAGCAACAGCGGCTCGGGCGGATTTGAGCTCTTCTTCAGCCGTTTCATAAGTCTTGTCGGCAATGGCTTTCTTTTCAAATAACTGTTTTTGACGGAAATAATTTTTTTGTACCCGTTCGAATGTTGCCTGGGTTGCGGTTAGATTATCGGCGGCGCGGTCGCGCGCTGCCTGTAAATCGGCGGAGTCGAGCTTAACCAGCAATTCTCCCTGCTTAATGGAGTCGCCGCTGCGACGGGTTACTTCCTTGATTCTTGCTGTCAGGCGCGGCGACAGTTCAATTTCGTCGCGGCTTCGTACTGTCCCGACGGTTCGATAATATGCCGGGATTTCCGTAGCGGTCAGTTTTATGACTCTTCCCTGTGGTTTGCGGTCAGTTGCCGGAACATTGCCGGGAGCAATGCTTTTGCCGCTGAATACCCCGGTTTGCAGCAGGATCAGCAGGAGGATTATTACAACCGCGGCAACGGTAATTGTCAGTTTCCATACAGGTTTCATATTATTCCACTCCATTTTTCTTTGATATCAGCATATAAATTGTCGGAATGACCAGCAACGTGAAGAACGTACTGGCAATTAGTCCGAAGATTAGCGCCCAGGCCAGACCGGAAAAGATCGGGTCCAGCGTGATCGGCCAGGCTCCCATCATGGTGGTCAGTGCCGTGAGCATGATGGGGCGGAACCGGACGGCTCCGCTGTCGATGATAGCCTGTTTTAGTGAAACGCCCTGCTTGAGCGCGTCTTGAATAAATTCAATCAGTACAATACTGTTGCGGATCACGATACCGCCTAGCGCGATCATGCCGATCATACCGGTGGCGGTAAAGAATACCGGGTCGGCAAATCCGGCAACATCGCGTCCCATGACCAGGTTAAGCAGCCAGAAGCCGGGGGCGATTCCGATGATGGTCAGCGGAATCGCGCACATGATAATAATTGGCATTACCACACTGCCGGTCTGGATGATCAGCAGCAGAAAGATTCCGATCATGGCGATACCGAACGCGATACCAAGATCGCGGAATACCCGCAGTGTGATCTGCCATTCGCCTTCTCCGGCCCATTCCGGATGTATCTCCGGGGGGAGGGGATTTTTCTTCAGTGTATCAAGCGTGGTTTTCAGAATCAGTTCACCAGGAGGCTTGCCGGCGCATTCGGCCGTGACAAATACGACACGCTCAAGGTTTTTATGATAGATCGGCTGTTCTGATTCGGTAGTTATAAATTTTCCCAGTTCCGCCAGTTGAACCATTTCGCCGGATGAACTTTTCAACCAGAGTTGTCCCAGTCGGGAGGCGTCGGTGCGGTCGGAGTAGGGGAGTTGCAGCCATGCGTACAACGGATCGCGTTCGCTTTCCTGTCGTACCAATGTGACTTGTGAACCGCCTAAGGCCGTACTGAGTGCGGAGGTAATACCGGAAGCGGCGAGACCGTGAAGCGCGGCCTTGTCGCGATCAATCCTGAATTCCAGCCGGGGATGTACGGTTTCCGCCATATCATCGATTTCAACGATATGTTTCGGGTCAGTTTCTTTGAGCCGTTGTTCAAGTTGACGTGCTCCGGAGATCAGTTCGTTGTAACTGGTTTGCGGTTTGCCGTAAACTTCCACGGTAATAGTGGAAAAGACCGGTGGGCCGGGCGGAACTTCAACGATATTTAGTATCGCACCATGTTTTTCCGCGATAGCGGTAAGCGGTTTGCGAAGACGCAAAGCGATGGCATGGCTTTGCTCGCTACGGTTAACCTTTTCCGCCAGATTAACCCGGATATCGGCCTGATTGGAGTAGCGGCGGATGCCGTAATGGCGTACCAGTCCATTAAAATCGATCGGGGCGTTTATACCGGCGTATCCCTGAAAATTCTTTACTTCATTGACTGTTTCCAGATAACCTTCAAGTTCACGCATTACCTTATAAGTATTTTCAAGCGTAGTCCCCTCGGGCATTTTCAGTATCAACTGAAGTTCATTTTTATTATCGAACGGCAGCATTTTCAGCGGTACTTTAAACAGCATGATAACGCCGGAAATCAGCATCAATACGATTACCACGCCGATCAGCATCCAGGCGTTACGTCGCGAAAGAAATGGTGAAATCAGGGTTTGATATGTTTTCCTGATCCATGTCGGGGTTATATCTTCCGAGGCATTTTCCTGCTTTGCTTCACCTGCTTTGCTTTTTAGCAGCTTGCATGACAGCCACGGTACGAATGTCAGTGCGCATACCGTGGAGAATGTAACCGTGAGAGGTACGTTGATTGCCATTGGGCCCATGTAAGGACCCATCATTCCGGTGATAAAAAACATCGGGGTAAAGGAAATGATAATGGCAAGCGTGGACATGATTACCGGCGGGAGCACTTCGCGTACCGCCGCGAGAGTTGCGTCGAACGGCGACAATAGACCCATACGGATATGGCGCTGGATGTTGTCCACATTGGTAATCGGATCGTCCACCACCAGTCCAAGACTAAGGATCAGGGCGAACAACGTTACCCGATTGATGGTAAAGCCGAAAATATAATTTACAAATAGTGCCAGAGCAAAGCTTACTGGTACTGCCATGCCGACCACCAGTCCTTCGCGCCAGCCCATGGTTATGGTTATGAGAATTACTACGGTCAGAATCGCGAATACCATACCGGAAATCAGGTCGTTCACCTTGTCATCTGCAGTCTGTCCATAATTGCGGGTCACGATCATTTTTACATCGTCGGGGAAAATATCTTTGGATAATTCCTGAGCCCGGGAAATAATGTTTTTCGCGACCTGAACTGCGTTGGTGCCTTTCTTTTTACTGAAAGCGATCGTTACTGCCGGATAAATCTTTCCGCCGCTTTTTTCTGTCGCCGGACCGAATCCGGTATTTACATAGTTCGACTGTTCTTCCGGGCCATCGGAGATTGTTGCAACATCTTCAAGCCGGATCAGGCGTCCGTTTGAAGTAGATATCACGGTTTTCGCAATTTGATCGGCATTGGTTAAACCGGGCGCGGTAATTACTTTTACTTCTTTGCCTTTCTGGTAGGATTTTCCGGTCGTAGCGGTTACGTTGTTTTGCTGTAGAGCGTTTTGAATGTCAGATAAACTTATTTTTCGGGCGGACATGGCGGGGATATCCGGGGTAATCGTGATACGCCGACTGTAGCCGCCGAAAATGCTGGTGCGTGAGATATCGCGCAGAGAGTCGAGGCGTGCTTTTAATTCGCCCGCAAGACGGCGCAGTTCATACGCGTTGCGCTGCGGTGAATAGATGCTCAGGCTGACAATCGGGACATCATCAATTTGAACGGAACTGACCAGCCAGTCGGTTACGCCGTCTGGTACGGTATCCAGATTTTCATTAATCTTATCGCGTACTTTTACCATGGACCGATCGCGATCCTGTCCCACGAAAAAGCGCACTGTAACAAACGCGGAGTCGCGGCTGCTGGTGGAATAGACGTGTTCTACTCCGTCGATCTGCCAGAGCAGTTTCTCCAGTGGAACCGTGACAAGCTGTTCCGTTTCGTGAGGAGAATGTCCCGGAAAATTGACTTTGACGTCGACCATTGGAACTACGATTTGCGGCTCTTCTTCGCGCGGAGTCATAAACACTGCCATCAGTCCCAGCAGGATTGCCAGCGCGATAAATATCGGCGACAGCGGCCCGGTCAAAAAAGTCGCCACTGTATTGATTATGAATCCCCGGCGTTCGCCGGTTGCATTGTCATTACTCATTATTCCCATGATTCCCTTACTTCAATATTACTAGGTGAACTGTCCGGTTTTCAAGAGGACAAGTGTACATGCCTGTTCAATCATGATTCCGGCATTTAAGCATGCTTCTTCCAGTTCCGTATTTTCCGATCCCGGATTAAAAATAATCCGTTTCGGGTTAAGTTTCAAAATGCTGTCCTGTAATGCGGTTGAACGTTCCGCGTTAATGTACATAGTCAGGGTATCCACCGGGCTATCGATATCTTCCAGTGACTTTGCCGAAATAATACCGTGAATTTCCGCACCCGAAGGATTTACCGGAGTCACCCGGTAATCGTGTTCAAGCAGCATCGCTACGGCTTTATTCGAGTAGCGTTCGGAATTGGTGGACGCACCCAGCACCGCTACATGATATATTGCATTATTCCCCATATATAAACTCCGTGCTCTTGATGTTTTTAAAAATGAAACCGGATTTATATCATATAAAATAATACCGCTAAAAAATATAGCTACCCCTGTATAAATTTTTTTATGTATGATGTGGTACCCGATATTTGGAAGAGAAAACAACTATGGTTCCTTTACATAAACAATCTGTTTGGTAATCGATTGTTATCACAACATTGAGAAAACTTCAAAAAGAGGATTGACATTTGCTTTTTTTTATAGTATAATAAATTATTATCACAACCATGAGAAAAGTTATTGAACGAAGTTTAACGTTATTATGAATATCGGTAATCAGAAATTACAGAAGAAGATCAGTCGCGAACGTATCATTAACTATTTGCGGCAGAATGGGAATATGAGTCGTTCGCAGATCGCAGAAGTTACCAAGTTGGGATGGGGGTCCATTACCAGATATACAGGAGAACTTCTGAAAGAGAAGATCGTCAGGGAAGTTGGAACCCAGAAATCGAAGGGGCGCAACTCTGTCATTTTAGGCTTGAACCAGAATTATAAATATATCATTGGACTTGATATTGGAGCAAGCTTTATTAAAGGTGTTGTCGTAAATATGTGCGGTGTAGAATGCGCATTTCTTTGTGAAGAAACCTTATGGAATGCCGATCGTAATACCGTGTTGAACCAGATTTACAACCATATTGACAATTTGCTTGAAAAAGCCGGAATATTGCAGGACCGGGTATTAGCAATCGGCTGTGGAATTGCTGGCGGAGTTGATTTTGAAGATGGGATTGTGAAAAGGGCGGGTAATTTCAGCGACTTTGATCAGGTACCGCTTGCGGAACTAATCCACAAACGTTTTAATGTTCCATGCTACCTTGCCAACAGTATTATTGTGCGTCTTCTTGGTGAGAGCAAATCAAGACAGGTTGCGGAACGGAAGAATGTTGCCTATATCTCGTTGGGAACCGGTATTGGAGCAGGGGTAATCCTTCAGTCCAAAATATTGGTGCCTACTGAAGACGAAAAAATAGGAGATATTGCTCACTATATGGTTAAAAAAGACGGTCCACAGTGTTATTGTGGGTTGCATGGCTGCCTTGAGACGCTGGTAGGAGCACGACATTTGATGAATAAGATCAAGTCGGAGCTTGAGGGTAGCAATTCCATATTGAAAAATGAACAAGACCTTAGTTGGAAAAAAATCAGGGAGGCAGCAGAAAACAAAGATGAATTTGTTTGTAATATCCTGGAGGAATCGGGACATTATATCGGTATGGCTCTTTGTGGAGTTATTCAGTTTCATCGTCCGGACCTGATTGTACTCGGAGGGGGTATGACAAATTTAGGGAACAGCCTGATACAACCGATCAAGGATGAAGTAACGTCAACGTTGCCGGAGGAGCGTTTTGACGTAAAGAATATCGTTATCTCGAATCAGGCAAACCGCAGCGGAGCGGTTGGAGCCACCAGCTATGCCTGGGACAACATTTTCCACACCCAGCACGAATATGTAAATTTAAAACTAAAGGGCACAATTTAATCTATATAAAAGTTCAAAATACATAAAGAAGTATCACCTAACAATAAAAATGGAATAAACAAAAATGAAAAAAGGAAAAAGAAATTTTACATTGATTGAACTTCTAGTTGTTATCGCTATTATCGCAATACTAGCATCTCTATTGCTGCCAGCCCTCAACAAGGCCAAAGGAAAAGCAAAACAGTCAAGTTGTCTAAATAATATGAAACAACTGAATCTGGGGTTTGTGTATTATTCTCAGGATTATAGCTGCCTGCCTTGCAGTCACGATTCCCGCTGCCCTGGAATGTCTGTTGGCAGTGATGCATTCTGGCATTCATGGGACACCAAGTTATATAATAATAACTACATTCCTTGTAAAGAAAGTCCAACCCGAATGTTACGTTGTCCTGCAGATATTACTCCGGAGTTTACTGCCTGGGGGGATGCCTGGAAAAAACTTAAACGTTCCTACTCCATGAACGTCAGTCTTGATTTGAAAAAGGCGGGAAAAATTAGGAACGCATCTAAAAAGATATTATTAGCAGAAAGACATGATAGAGGGAATCTGAAGGATGGGGGATATGTATATGGTATTTATAATGAACAAGCACATGATGTTACTTACGCTCATGGGAAAAATGCGAATTACCTTTTTTCAGACGGGCATGTTGAATCTTACCAGCCTAAAACAGTGACTCTGGATACATCGTATTATTACGATTAATCCGCAAGATGGATGTATCGGTATTATTTCAAAAGGAAACTTCCATTACAGGTGTCTAAGATGTGATGGTTATAATATTAAAGCTAAAAGGTTTGAACATGGAGTTGGAAGAACTAGTTAAAAAATTTTTATTTTGGAGAAGTAATATAATGCGATTGAGTCGATATCAATGGAACATTATGATTTTGTTATGTTTGTGTAATAGTGTTTTGTTTGCGAATAACAAATCCGTTGTAGATGCTATTACCGGCGTAAGAACAACATCAGGTAATAAGGAAATATCCCAAGCTGTCGTTTTGACGCCTTCCAATGCCAGAAAGAAATTTTATGTTCACTTTAATTCAAATCAGTTGATTTTGACACCGCAATATATTAATGGCTTTTATGCTGTTGGCAGTACATCCAATTGGATTGATACTTCTCATAATCAACCGTTATGGCGTATTATGATGAAAGATGTTACCGGAAAGAAGCAATTGAATCTAAATTCAATTAATGCTGAAGTTATTTCGGATTGGCACGTTGTACGCCAGAATGTATTTTCTTGCTGTTGGCAGGTCAGACATGAGAAGATGACTCTTAGGGTGACTGCTTATTTAAAAACGATTATTCCTGCCGGGCGTTTGGAGTGGCGCATTAATGTTCAGTCTGATTCGCCAGACTGGTGTTTGAAAAAAGTCGAATATCCAATTGCATCCTTAAAGACTGCAATTGGAAAAACTTCTGCGAAACTCGTTGTTCCGCTTGGACTTGGTTTGCTGGTTAATGATCCGGTAAAAGTTTTGCGTGGTAATGAGCGGGACCCGGTATCTAATTTTACCGGTTTTCTTTTGCAGGGTGCAGAATTTCGACGGCATGATTATTATCCGGGAATAATGCGGACTATGCAGTTTATGGCTTATCTGCTTGGAAAGAGGGGACTTTATATCGCAACGGAAGACCCGGACTGCAATATGAAGAGATTTGTAACCCGAGCGCCTAATGCACTTAATCTGTATATTGGACATTTTCCTGAAGCTTCAAATACTCCATTGAAACGATGGACGTTGCCATATTCCGTTGTTTGGCAACAGTTTTCCGGTTCCTGGTATGAAGCTGCAATGTTATATCGCAAATGGGTGCTTCCCAGGGCTCCATGGTGCAGTAAAGGAAAATTGCAGGATAGAAAAGATATTCCGGAATGGTCCAAAACTATACCGTTATGGCTTAACGGAGGTTGGAGCGGAGAATTCCCGCCGAAGGGACGGGTTCCCGCCAACAAAGTTGTTGAACGTTTGTCAAAGGCGGCTGAAAAGCTTGGAGTACCGTTTGCGTTTCAGTGGTACGGCTGGCATGATGGGGTTGCAAAAGCTGATATTGGAACTCCGGTTTTTCTTCCGGCGTATTCCGGTTTTGCTGATGCCTGTGTAAAGCTTCATAAAAAAAACATTAAAGTTGTTCCATACGTAAATGCCAGACTGCTGGACCGTTCACGGAAAGATTATTATGTTGCCAAAAGACAGGAATGGGCTTTATATGAAGATCCTGACTGGAAGGATATTCCGCCTAAAAAGGGGTGTAAACGTCCGCAACTGGCCGATGCTTGCAGTTATGCTCCAGGTTGGCAAAACTTTCAGAAAAATCAGATGCTGGATATGAAAAGATTGTTTAATGTTGATGGAATATATCTTGATCAGGTCGCGGCAGCCTGTCCTAAAATCTGTTTTTCGAATAAACATGGACATAAACCGGGCAGTCCGACTGCGTGGGCTCTTGGATATCGGCAAATGTTGAAAAAAATGTGTCAGGCTGATCCGACTCAGGCGATTTGTGTGGAAGGGAATGCTGAATGTTATTTAGATTATACTGGATTGCTTTGTATCTGTCCGGTAGAAACAAATATCCCGCTTTTTCAGGCTGTGTATGGAGGTTATGCCCGAATGTACGGAGGTATAGTTTCTCTCGAAAATAACTTGTCATTTTATCAGAAGATCGGAGATCAGTTTCTTTTTGGATTACAGCTTGGTTTCATTCCGACTTTTGTCGAGTCCAATGTGGACTATTCAAAACGTCCAGGAGTGGGCTATCTTAGTCGGCTTGCCAAATATCGGATGAAAACAAATAAATTTCTAAGTTTCGGAAAAATGCTTTGCCCCCCATCGCTTGGTTCTCAGCCGAAGCTGAAATCAACCTGGGATAACTGGGGAGTCAAAACGAAAGTGATTCGACCTGCTGTAGCTGCTTCGGCTTGGTGTAGCAGGGATGGTAATACTGCGATATTTCTGGTAAATACAGTGAAAGACGAAAAAAAAGTCAATTTATATCTTAGAGTTAAGGAGTACTGCCCTGGCGGAAAAGCTGAAATTTCACCATTGATTAATGATGGCGGCATCAGCAAGAGGGTTATTAAGGGAAAGGTCAGACTTCCAGTGACTGTTCCGGGGCATGATGCCGTAGTTCTTTTAATAAAACCATCATCTTAAGGAGTTGTAATAATCATGGAGCTTTTCTTTGATCATCCTCGCCTAAATATAATATGGCGAAATGCCTTTGAATCAATTGCCTTTCGTCAGGATTCCTATACAACAGGAGGAATTGTCGAGTCAGATGTTAGAGTCAGTCCCCTGGGGGGAACTGGTTATTGGCCATGGTGCTGGGCAAGAAACTATATTGTGGAACCTTTGTTGGAAGCTGGAGAGTGGGAACGATGCAGAAAGTGGCTGAACTTCTTTTTGGAATGTGGTCAAAGGCATGGTTGGAAGAACTTTCATTGTTTTGACGTTCGCAATTACCGTCCCTGGCCGTCGAACTGGCCGGAAACAGACAATATCGGTTATTTTCTGTACTATGCTGAAATGTATATTACGCGGTCAGGCGACGACTCCTGGTTTTGGAGTAATTCTATCGCTTTGGAAGAGGCGGCGGAACATATTGTTTCTGCTATTGATTCTGAGACGGGACTGGTCCATGGGCTCGAAGAAATGTGTATCTATCACGATGGACATTTTATTGATACTCCGGTCAATTTTGGAACGCACGTTAATTTCTTATGTGCCGCCGGATTACAAGCGATATCAAAAATGTTTCATTATCTTGATGACAGTGAAGAAAAAACCGCACGATATGCGATGATGGCAGAAAAAGTTCTTACTGCTGTTGATAGATATTTATTCAAGAAAGAAGCTGGATTTGAATATTATTCTATAGGAGCGGCACAAAATCTTGAGGCTGTTGCTGGAAATCTTCGTCAAGTAAATTCAGATGTTGAATTTGTGGTTTATCCTGGTTGTCATTCTCCATGGATGCAATTGGCAAAGGCAATCATCTGGCGTTGTTGGGATGATAAGCTGGAATATACCTGGCGCTATATTAAACAACGTCTTCAGGTTTTTGGAGAAGAACTTCCCGGAACTTATTGGTGGGGAAGTCCGCTGGATGAATATAAAGAACATCTTCCGGAGCCTTGGATGCCGATCAATCCTACGACTGGACAACACGCAATGATAGCATGGGCTTTGCTTGAAGCGGATCACCCTGATGAGGCGGTTGAGTTTGTCGAAGTTTCCATGCGCTATGTAAAAGCCGCAGAGCATTATTTGCCGGGGGAATCAGTTTCCACTGAGAAAGCTCAACCCATACCAAGATATCCTTTTCGTAAAGGGTATCCGAAATCAGAACTGGTTCGCCCTGATACAGGAACTTCTTATCGACATAACAGCAATGGAAGCTCGCGTGGCATGGAACGGAATATGGTGCCTGATTCCAGTGATTCAGATACGTTCTATTCCAGGGATCCCGGTAATCTTCTGCATTTGAGTGCTGCCGTCAATTTGATGGTACGCTTTATTGGCCGGCTTGACGGAGACGTTGGTTTTGCGCCCCGACTCCCTGACAACCTTCATTTTATTAAAGTCGAAGACTGGCCGGTTCAGGGAACTCGTGTTTCTTTTGAGTACCGTTCTGATGCTCCTGCTTCTCATGGTGCTGCATCATTGATTTTCAATGGTTGTCTGCCGGGGCCGTTTAAAGTTGGTTTGCGAGTTGGGTCAAAGAATATTCGTCGTGTTATGTTGAATCAAGCGGAAATTCCCGTAGTTGAAGACAAGATAACAGAATCCTCTTCCGGTACGGTTTTCCGCTATTGGCTGGAACTCCAGCCACATGGAAAGACCATTGATTTAGAAGTAATATGGTAATTGATAATGTATTCTCATGAAGTGAAAGTTAGATAAGATATGTTTTATAGTGAAAAAAGATTTGTGATGGGGCCGCAGTCCGGTTGTGACTGGGCCCATAAGATGGTGTTGAATCCGGCGATCATCAAAGACCCGGAGGATTCAAAAACGCTGCATATGCTGTTTCGTGCGACCGGAGCTTATACGGAAAAACAAGTGGAAGGAAAGCCTCTGCCGTATCCGATTTTTCTTGGCTATGCAGTGAGTCATGATGAAGGAAAAAGTTGGGAGTTTGATTTTTCTCGTCCGGCTCTGGCTCCTACGCTTAATTATCGAAAGGATGAGCTGTATTGTGAAAACTCGGAAGGCCAGCAGGTCATCAATTATGCTAATGGCTGCATTGAGGATCCACGGCTGTTTTATTTTGAGGACGAAATATATCTGAGTGTGGCCTGCCGTGCTTTTCCGCCGGGGCCATACTGGGATCATGACGATCCGGTTCAATGTATGCCGGAGTGGGCCGTGAGTGGTGATCATCCTTATGGAAAAGCCGTTACCGAAAACAGTACGGTGACTTTGCTTTACAAGGTTGACCTTGATTCTATTAAAAAGGCAGAATATGATAATGCGTTTTCATTGATTGGTCCACTGCATGATCCCGATATAAGTGACGACAGGGATGCATTTTTATTCCCCCGAAAACTGAAGATCAATGGAGAGGAAAAGATCGTCTGCATTCACCGTCCGAAGTCTCCATGGAATTACCCCGAAGGAAAAGACTTGACCGCTCCATCGATCTTTATCGCGGCGGCGGATTCATTGGCTGACTTTTCCGGTAGCAATGTCGAAAGGCAGGTATTTGCTGTTCCTGAACATGAATGGGAACAGAACCGGGTCGGGGCTAGCTGGGCTCCTATTGAAATTTCTTCGGGAAAGTGGTTGTTTCCGTATCACGGTAAGCAGGATGATCAAGTTGGTTATACTCAGTCTTTTATGATCTTGGAGGAATGCGGAGAAGGTTTTCCGCAAATAAAAAAACGTCCATCTGAAAGGCTGATGTATGCGGATGAATCCTGGGAACTTGAAGGCGACTTTACCATTCCGTGTATGTTTACATGTTCGGGGGTTATACTTGACAACGGAAATCTACTGATGGGATATGGTGCAGCTGACCAGAAGATTGGTATAGCTGAGGTCTCCCTTGAGAATCTGCTGGAAACAAATATGTTAGACGGATAGCGGTAATAGCACTTTTTACTCCAGTCGCAGATGCTTCTTGCGGAAGCGGGAAATAAGTTGGTATAAGTTCTCAATAGCTCGTGGTTTTCACCACGAGCTATGCTTCTGTTATGCCTTTACTCATACTCCTGAATTTATGAGGAGCTAAGTTTCTGCTGATAATGTTTTTTATATACGAAGGCAGTTGGTAAGGCGCTTGTATATTATAATCAGCGGTGGTATAATCCTGTAATTTGATATTCGCTGACTGACAACGAATTTAGCTGGGGTTATATGAAATTTATTTATACAATTATCGCAATATTACTGATATTTACAACTGCCTTTTTTCATGGTTGCATACTTTTTCCAAAAACAAAAATATCTGAAAAAGAAGTGACCGAAAAAGTATGGAAATCGGTGAATGATCACCGGATTCTGTCGCAGAATAAACAATATCTTGAAGCATTGGACAGAGTGGGAAAACAGCTTGAAAAGCTTACGCTGTTTAAGAACGCTAAATGGGAATATAAAGTATTTGATTCTCCTGCTCCCAATGTTTTTTCGTTACCTGGCGGAAAAGTCGCGGCCTATTCCGGCCTATTCCGTTTTGCGGTTAATGACGCGGAGCTTGCGGCGGCGGTTGTTCGTGAGATGCTTCATGCAAACAGGGCTCATGGAATAGAGATCATCGTTGAACGTTTTGACGGTAAGATACCGGAGACGGTGGAACTGATTAAGATTTTTGGTGCAGGAACTTCATCTTCTCATCTTTTCCCGTATCCAGTCCATGTGGAAATGGAGACTGATGCCGAGGGGATGCGTTTGCTGGCGGAAGCTGGTTATGAGCCGTCCGCAATGATCAGTCTGTTAAAAAAACTTACTGCAGTTCAAGAAGCCAACATCGTTGCATTGACTTTAAAACCGAACTCTGTGGCGGGACGTATTGCCGCTCTTGAAAAACAACTTCCTCAAGCGAAAAAAATTTATTCCGGACTAAAAGACAAGCTTGATAAAGGTGTGGTTTATGATAAAGCTATGACTTCTCCTTCTGTTCCGGCCTCGAACGGGAGCGAAACAGCAGTTAAAGCCGACAATTTCGGTTATCAATTGATGTGTCCCCCGGGATGGCTGTTCGACAAGAACGATAAAAATTTGACTTTGAGTATGATCTCTCCTGATCGTACAGCTTCCGTATATATCCATAATCTGATCCCGAAAAATGAAGGGAAAAAAATAATAACTGCCGATGCGGCATGTAATACTTTACTTCAAACAATAAAAACGAAATATCCGAAATTTAAAATAGTAAAACGTGGAAATACATTCGTGAAACGTCGTCGTTCGCCGGAATTCCATGCCGAATACACGATGAATGGGCAGAAGTGGAGCCAATGGACTATTATTTATTCCCGCCGGGACAATCAGATGCTTTATGTGTTCAGCTACTATGCTCCTGAAGATAATTATAAAAAGCTTCTTCCCTTTGCGGGGAAGATTCTGAAAAGTTTTACTACGGTCAGCTTTGCGGTAAAAGTTGCCGATGATAAAAACCAGTTTGCCAGTACTCCACTTACACCAGAGGCAAAAGAGATCAGCGATCATATCGATAAGACCATTGATAATCAAATCAATGAATATAAGGATTTACTGAAGAGGCTTGATTCTATGTCTCGCCGTGAAGGACTGGTCAAAGGACTTCATCATAAGCGTTGTCCACGCTGTAAAAATATTATAATTTATGATAAAGGTCATTACCGCTGGATTTGCAAAAGGTGTGGTAAAGTCATGTTTGATTTCAGCAGAATGCCGATGAGTAACGGCAAAACGTTGAAAGAGGAGATTGCAAATCAACGTAGAAAAACAGCGGTACTAGTGAAAAAGCTTCGTGCGCTTGGTAATAAACAACTCGCGGAGATAGATCATCCGCCAATGTGGGACGAAAATGCTCCGGTTTTTTCAAAGAGGCAGCGAACCCATTCAAGCAAACCCTCTCAAGGATTAAGTTTTATACATACTCAATCTGCACAGGGGACTGCGACTCCGCCTTCGCTCCGTGATAATAACATGGCGGCGGCTGCGTTGCCGCAAATACCCAAAAATCCGGCTGCCAGAATTGTTTTTGAACGTGTTAGTCGTGATATCAAAGCGGCTTCGTATGATGGTAATCGCGATTTTAACGCGAATAGTGCCGCGTTGCTTTACGGACGGGAAAAATATCAGAATGTGAAATGTCCCAAATGCGGTTCAAACACCGGCTATGATTATGGTCATTATCGCTGGATATGTCCAAAATGTAAACACGAAATTGCTGACTTGCTGGATGCCCCGTACAAAGGAACGACTGTTCGTAAGTATCTGGTTGAGCAGGAAGACCTGGCACGTGAAAAAATACAGAAGATCCGGCGTGAAGGAAATAAGGCACTGAGGCAGAAGAATCAGCCGCCTTTATGGAATGAAAACGATCCGATTACCAATGTAACCGATCATCGTGTGCGGGAAACTTCGGATGATAATTCAAAATAGTATAAGCGGAATTAATTGAAATGAGATTTTACATAACTATAATTATTGCTGTTCTGGTGACTGGCGTTGCAAGTGTTGGGTTCGGAGCAAATGGTACTTTGATTTTGTCTCTGAAAAATCCCGAGAGCAACGGCCCTATTCCCTGGGGCAGAGTTTTTTTAAAGGGACCGGTTTCCGCTGCCAAAGATGTAAATTCTGCTGGAGAAATTGAATTTCTCGGGTTGCCCTCTGGGAAATATATAATACAAGCCGGCGCAAGTGGATTTCAGCCGTTCCGCGATGTATATGAACTTGATTTCAGCATACGAAAACGGGCGATTCATACAATATTAATGCAGCCGAATAAACCGATATCTTTCAGCAAAGGAAAGAAACTTGCAGTTTCGCCCGAATCAGAACAGTCCAAGGCTGTAGAAAAGCCGATTTCCACAACGGCAGCAGCTTCCCGGGAGAAAAAGAAGGAGGAAGAAATTCCCAAGCTGCAAAATTTACCGTTACCTGTTATTCCGGTTCCTGCGTTGCCGGTTATTCCGACGACAAAAACTCAGCAGAAAAAGGTTTTACAGAAAAAGACAGAAGCAATTCCAGGCGAGATCATTCATAAAAATATTACTCAGGAAGGAATTGTGGATGATGTAGATTCAACAGTATCTGCGATTCGTGAACGTGAAGAAGAGGTTGACTCCTCAATTACACTTTTGCATTTGGGCGCTCCTCTTATGGTGAGTTTGAACTATTCCGACCGCTCCGGGCTTACTGCCGAAAATCCTGTGTCGGGTATGATTGTAACCGGAATTGTCGGGATGCTCGCCTTGTTATTGGCAGGGATTATTATTACAGTGGTTATTCTGGCCCGAAAAAGCATGTTGGGATTGTTTAAACTTATATGGTGTGGATGTAGTTTTATTTTATTGCTTCTCAGTGTAGCGTCCTGGCTGGCGTTTGCCGGATTCGGAGTGGCATTGTTTGATGTTCGCGTAAAACAGGCGGCGGAAGAACGATATCGTATAGAGCACCAGATTCCGCCTGATCAGGAACCCGGTGAGGGGAGCGACGTGATCATTGTTCCAGCGAAGGAGTAAAGATGACTAAGCGGCAGTTGCTTAAAACTTATTTCCATGGTCTTTGATCACTGGCAGAGTTAAATGCTCCCCAGTCGCTTTCGCCCCAACGACAGATATAATACAGGTCTCCACGGTTTTCGACGTGTCCGTCAAGAAAACTCATATTAATTCTTTTCGAATGTCTGGCTGATTCAATAATTCTTGACAAATATACCGGGTACAGGCGTGGACGTCCGGAGAGTCCGATATCTGCCAGCGCGAATTTTTCTGATGGTTTGGGAGCGCATGCCGTAATTTTATAGCTCCAATCGCCGGAAGGAGTAGCCCCAAGGTTGTTGTTCGTTCCGTAATCTGATGGGCCCTGCGAATTGCTTAGTTCCGTGGTGTTGTAAATTGGACATTCCGGACAGTGCCAGAATTGACGTCCTTTTTTTCTGCTGTAGTCTCTATCCTGCCTGAATACTTTCGGATATGCTCCGTTGAGAATCCAGAACCAGCTGTGCTGATAGTTTGAATGTCTGCTGGTTGTTGTCCCTGAAATTTTAAACGGAGTGTAGCCGTCATAATCATTTACATAATTGGTAAAATATCCCGCAATTTGCTTTAGATTATTTACACAATAGATTGATTTGGCTTTCCCCCGGGCCTTGCCTAGTGCCGGCAGCAGTAGTGATGCCAGAATTGCGATAATCCCTATTACAACGAGGAGTTCGATGAGTGTGAATTTTTTCCTTTTCATGTTTATTCTCCAATCATTTAGACCATTTGCCTTCTGTAAATATTTGATTGATTTCATTTTGGTTCAATGCTTTGCCAATGATTTCCAGCTGATCAATTTGTCCATCAAAATTCAGCTTTCCATTTTTCGATGACGATGCCAGCTTGGAGCTTCCTGCTTTCGGCGTTGAATGAGTGCGTTGATATGCCGGTTTGATGCCGGTTTTGGTCGCACTCAGTTTGCCGTTAATATATATGGACAATTCCTTAAGGTTGTAGGTTACAGCAATATGATTCCAGCCTTTTTTCATCAGTGGTTTGGTCATGACGCAAGCCGTTTCTCCGGAACATGGTCTGTAAGCGATTATACATCCTTCCGGGTCAATCCGCAAGCTCAGCGGGCCGGATAATCTCATCTGCCAGTTGTCGCCGTCTTCAAACAGGATTCGATCTTTGGGCATCTCCTTGAATTTTACCCGCATACTTAAGGTGAAACTGCCATGCGGCATGGTTTTCGAACGAAGCGAAAGGGTTCCGTTGTTAATTTGCAGTGCACTGCCTTTCCAGCCATTTTTTATCCACCGGCAGTCGCCGCTAAGCCAGCCGCGGCCCAACTGTGCAGCGGTTCCATTATGATTGACATCTTTTCCGCAGCCTTCGTCGAAGTCAATGAGAACATATGGAATTGTCCATGACGGAAGTTTTGCGGTTTCCACATCGGAGATGGTAAAAGGATTAGCGCAGAGCGAACTGCTGTCGTTGACAAAATCGTCGAACACTCCATTGGTACGGATATAGTTTACTGTTTGTAGTTTTGAACTGTTTGTTAAAATCATTGCTACAGGATTTGAATAACATACAAGGTTGTTATTCGTCAGTCCCCAGGCATGGAATACGCGCAGGGCTCCCAGTCCTTTCTGTACGGGTATGGTTCGCTCAAACATTCCATTTGGAGGCAGGGGATAATCAATATTGGCATCCGTCGCGTCCGTGGTCAGGCGAATGTCAAGGGTTAGCTTGTTTTTTCCGTCGGAAACAATGGTTCTCAGTGGTTTCATTGAGAGTTCTTTGATTGTTGTTGCCAGTACATTGTCGTTGACTCCGGCTAACCTTAAAGTGATTTTGCTCTCCGGGGTTCCCATGATTCTTGCAACAGTCGGGAGATTGTTGGTATTACTGATATCGAAATATGCTTTCGATTTTCCGCATGTAGATAATGCTTTCTGAAGATTCCAGTGTGGGTGATACACCGATTCAACGAGGCCATTTTTCACAGTAAGAACGCTTTTGATTTTTTGGGAAGTTGTCATCCGGATAAAATAAGCGTGTTGTTTGCCGGATAGATCGTCTGCGCGGAAGGCTCCGATCGATAAATTGCTGTTGTTCAGATTGATCCGTCTAAAGCTGTTTGGAGATTTTACCTTCAGTTCAATGTTCTTCAGGTTGCCCACTTTTTCGTTAATAACCGGAGACATTGTATTGGGCCATTTCAGGCGGAGATCGGCGGCAGTATCGACATGGTTGAGCGAGATTGTATATGGAGTATGATAGTGCAGTTTATTATAACGTATTCTTATTGGAGCCAGTCGGACATTGTCATATAGTACCCGGCTGGTTCCCGTGGATTTGTCTATTTGCTTAATGGTGACAAATGGTACCATTATCAGGTATTTATCGTGGACCGCAGTCGTGTCGTAACGGGTTTCTGCCAGTTGATCATGGATTTCGCCATCAATTTGAACCAAATTTCCGAAGTTGAGCAGTTTGTGGCCTTCAATGTTTTTCATGTCGACGTTTAATGCATAATCGCAACTGAGCGAATCTTTTTCCGGCAATACCAGCAACTGAAAGAAGCCCTGGTCGCCAAACAGGACTTCCGATTCGTAAGATATGACGAAGTGAGGCGTCTTAAACGGACTCTGTCCGGTTGCTGCCAGACTGTGATAATAGTATATCAGGTCATTTAATCCCCAGGGATTCCGGCTGGATGGCATCAGCATAGTTTCCATCATATCGTTCCAGGTTGAGAAAGTGAATAGCCTGAACCCGGCTTCCAGCCACTGTTGTAAGTCTCGACGAATTACTCTCAATCCCAGACCTCGGCAGTGGATTGCCTGCCACCAGCGGTTCGAACTGTCGTACATCGTTCTGATCGATGGAACTACGTAGAATTTTTTGGAGGAGTTTTTTAGTAACTTTTTCAGTGCCGTGATTTGATCATGTCTGGCGTTAGCGCCGCCGTTTAGGGAGGTGACGCCGTCCCAGTTGGTGTGTTTCAGCCATTTTCCCGAGCCGTACTCACCTTTTGTAAGGGGAGTAAAGGGCTGGTACATTTTATCGGTACGGTCAAACAGGGCTTTGAGAAAATTTCCTATTGTCGGAATAAGGACGACTTCGATTCCTTCTTTTTTCAATATTTTCCGTACCTCTGGAACGCCGTTGCTGTCATAAGTGTTTTTATGGGAATCCTTTCCGCCGGACCACTTACCTTGGGCATAAAAGAAGATTACCGGTTTGTTGTCAATTTTATAAACATATGGACTATTCGCGGCTTTTTTCGCAAAGTCTGAGATCAGCTTTGCCGCTTTCTCGGGGTCTTTGCCCATTCCGCAGCCTTCGTAAGCTATATAAAATATTTTACCGGTGTCTTTTTTTATTTTAGCAGCTGCGGTAAAGGCTTCGGGAGGAACGAAAGTCAGGAACTGGAATCCGTTTATTCCACTGTCCAGAGCTGATTTCATGGCTCGATACATAATTTCTTGCTTGCTGCCCTTCTGAGTATAGAAAGGAAATACATCGATATTTCCTCCGGCGTGGTTGCTGCAGTGAAGGAATCCCCAGGAAACCATCGGCATGTAATGAGCCCAGAAGATCACTGGTTTATTTTCATGACCCAGAGCTGGAGGCCACAGTGCATTGCATTTTGCTTGTATGGCACTAAGTATTACGAAGATAAGCAGAATGGCCTTTTTCATGATTCTATGTAGCATATCGGTTCCTGTTATTGCTTGATTTTTAGAAAATTATCCGGTTGCAGAGCGGTATCGCTGAATCTTATTTCATCGACCCATGCATTCAGGTAGCCGGAATAAGCTCCAAGGATCACGAGGGGCTGTTTTTCATCATAAATGATTGGCAGGGCCGTTTTACATTTTGCCTGCAGCTGGTAGTCTGCAAAAATTTTGAATTCCTGTGTGAGTCTGTCATAGGTGACAGCAATATGGTGCCATTTGCCGTCATCGGTTTTGAATTTCGTTCCAAGTCCCTGATTGAATCCGGTCAGTTGCTTTGCGTTTTCCGGGTTCGAATCGATTCTTGCTCGTAGCAGCCCGGTTTTATTTTTCAGACTGAGAATCCAACTGAAGCGATCTTTGTTGCGCTGTTTGTAAAATAATCTGCCCCACTGCGGAAATTTTTTGATTTTTACAAAGGCTTCAAAAGTGAATTCATCCAGATCCAGAAGTTTATTTCCGGCAACCGTAAGTACATTGAATTTTCTTCCTGAACCAATGATTTTCAGAGAGGCCTTATTTCTCGGATTTACTACAGTATTGCCTGAAATAATAACTTTGCCGGGAACGTCCTCCGAAAAATTTATTTTGATCGTTTTATTATTGGAAACAACTGCGTCCAAGGCTGGACTGTTTTGAAGAGATGTGATTTTACTTCCCGCGATCAGCGGTCCCGTGGACTTATCCTGCATTTGCCAATAGGCAATTGGTTCCGCGAACACCGTAGAGCCCAGTACACTGACCAGGGCTAATACTGAAATTTTTATGCTGTGTCTCATGGTTTTCTTTCTCCTTATATCTTTATTACCGTATGGCGTTAGTACTTTCAAATTTCACTCGCTGATGCTCGTTGAGGAAGCGGAAATATCAAATTTATCGGACTTAATATTCTGCTCCTTGAAGCATTTCCAATACCTCGTATCTTGCCGCGAGATTGGTTGTTGAATATTGCTTTATCATTATTAAAAGACTTGATTATACGTTTATTTCCGAATCATATTTACCTGTCACAGTCATTGTTTCAGGAGTTGTCCCGTTATAATGGCACTGAATTTTCGCTATGCCTGTTTTTAAGATATCTCTTACGTCATATCCGATTTTTTTCACAGGCAGAACAGTTTCAGTTGAATCTGGGAAGTTGAAATGACAGATAAGTCGGATATCCTCGGGTACTTTTATGCCAAGCTCAATCAATGTTGATTGTACTGGTGTTATTAGATTGTCGTCAGTGATATATAATGCTTCCGGACGTTTTTCCGGTCCCAGAGCCATAAGGAGGCGAGTGAGGTTTCTCACGCCATCAATATATTTTTCTGGAGCGGCTACTACCCATTCCGGTTTTACGCAGACATGATTTTTTTCTGCTATTTCGGGAAATTCTTCAGCCAAACTCTGCTGTCCTTTCGATATTACTCCAATCTTTTTTATGCCATGTCCTTTGGCATATTCAATGACCTTATTTACACATGATTCAGTATTAAGTATAACTCTATACATATTATGCTGTGTTCTCTTTTTATCCGTAACGATTTTGGGTATATCTGGATAGTCGGTAAAAATCTTTCGGGGCAGGCTGTTGCAGGGATCGAAAAAGAAGAAGACTCCAGCGATCATTTTTCGTGCTAGCAGGTCAAGCAGTCTCTGTGAATCTTCATGTTGAAGAATATCACTGTGGAATATTTCAAACTGACAACCGTTATTGCTGCGGTTTATTAACTGGGCTTCATGAATAAGTTTTGTCCAGAACAAGTTGTGTTCTTCGCTTTCAAAGACCAGCGCATAACGACTCCGGCATGGTAGATGTTCCGAAACAAATACGCCTTGTCTCTCAATGCTTTGGACGTAGCCGTCATGCTTAAGCTGGGTCAGAACATAGTTAAGTGTGGCGCGACTGGCATCAAATTGACGATCCAGTTCTTCGTAGGTAGGCAGTTGTCGCCCATGACACAGGCTTCCATCAATCAGCATCTCTTTGAAAATATTAACCAGTTGCTGGCGCTTCATTCTTGGCTTTAATAAGTTCAATATGTTATCCTGTTTTAGTATTATTGCATTCTGTTATATCACTGTTTGCATATTTAGTATAACAGAAAATGTGAAGAAAGTCAATCCATATTTCATGTTTTTTTTCACGGATACAGTTATATAAGTAACGGCTCTTTTCGTAGAGACATATGACAAGCCTTTTTCTGGTAGGGCGCGCTCTCCGCAGCGCACCGCTGCCGCATCGGCGGCAGACGAATACCAATGGAATTTAAAGTTTTCCCTGCGGCACTGGTGTGCCGACGGCACGCTCGTAGAGCGAGCCCTACCAACAAATGCACCAAGCACAACAGTCACATTTAATCTTCCGGAATAAGTGACGCCTTACCCTTGATTTTTAAAAAATGTTTTTTTTTCCTTCGAGGTATTGAAAGATGTTATAAAATTTGCTACCATATAAGTAGCAATTATAATAATCAAGGAAAATGTCAAGTGATAACCAGAGAAGCGGATTATGCGATCAGAGTAATTTTGTTTTTGGCAGAGCAGTCTGAACGTAAGATGGTCAGTACGCAGGAGATTTCGGATAAAATGTTTATTCCGTATCGTTTCCTTCGTAAAATAACCCATAAGCTGACGGAATCCGGTTTTATTGGTTCAGCCAAAGGCAAGTCCGGTGGCGTTTATCTCCTGAAGAATCCAGAGGAAGTATCACTATACGACATTATTTGTGCGTTTGATCCTAAAGCATTGGTGCTCAATAGCTGCGAACAACAGTCGGAACAATGTCCGCGAGTTGAATTTTGTTCAGTCCATGAACGTCTTGGGGCGGTCCAGGAAAAACTTGACTCATTAATGCAGAATACTATGTTTTCCGAGTTGGTGGGCGACCGATAGACTTTTCTTTAATAATTTCAGTAATTAAAATATTTTCTAGTAACTTTCAATAAATTTCTTCTTTAATCATACTATAAACAATTTCATGAAAAAATTGACTTATAGCGTATTGACACATTATGTTTCAAACTTTATAATCAACTTCGAGGGGTATTACAGTTAACACGCAGTAAAGGCTTATTTGTGTTGACTGTTTTTTTTCAGTCGTATTTTGCAGTTTTTTCGATAATATCGTTCCCTTTTTAAATACGCTTAATAGTCCTTTTGGGGTAAGTGTTGTAAAGGGCGTATACTCTACGCTTAAGGAGAAGATGATGGGAGTTGAAACAGTTATGGAGAAAGGTGGTGAAACTGCGGAGCGTGACGCTCGCAATTTCGGGGGGAAGTATCTGACCTTTATGCTAGGAGAAGAAGTCTTCGGCATTCAGATTACCCGGGTACAGGAAATTATCCGGATGCAAAATGTAACAAAAGTTCCGCGCGTCAAAGACTTTGTCCGTGGAGTAATTAATCTCCGGGGGAAAATAATTCCTGTCATCGAATTGAGGTTGAAATTTAATATGGAGGCACAGAAGGATACTGATAAGACCTGTATAATTGTTATTCAAGTAGAATGGAATAATTCAGTATGCACTATGGGAATCATTATTGATGAAGTGCGTGAAGTTCTGAATATTTCGAACGATGATATTGAACCTCCTACCATCCTTGGCTATTCCATGGAAGATGATTTCATGCTGGGGATTGGCAAGATCGGTGATGAGGTCAAGATATTGCTGAATATAGATAAAATCCTTACCGGGTCAGAGTTGTCAATGGTAGCGGGAATTGATTCATAATATTATATCAATAAAAGGGGAATTACCATGAAATTGAGTTCAAAAATTGGCAGTGGATATACCATTATTATCATTATCGCGTTGATATTGGGGGGAATTGCGGTATACAATATGAACAAGGTGAAATCCGAATCAAATGTCCTTGCTCAGCAGTATGTTCCCGGGGTTTCTATTGAAGCTAAACTGGAAGGACAAATCAATCGTTTAATGTTCCAGATTCGTGGATACAGCTATACCCGTAACGAAGAATTCTATAAACAGGCAGAAACTACTTTTACACAAATATTCGAGACTGCGGATGAGGGAATTAAACATGCCGGAACCAACTCTGAACTGTCAGAGATGAAGCAAAAAATAGGCGAAATTAAAAAGAATATTCAGAAATATAATACTTTATTTGGAAATACTAAAAAAGTCTTTATGGACAGGCGCGCTGCCAGATTATTGATTGATGAAAGTGCGGTTGTTTATATGAAAAATGCCAATGACTATCTGGTCAGTCAGGATGTTGCTCTGAAAAATACGCTTGATAAAGGTAACGCCAGAACGGAACAGATGGTAGGCATGATCGATTTGTCTGTTCAAGCCAATGAGTTAACAAATCAGCTGATTGACAGTAAAAAGATAAGTGCAGGGAATGAAGGAATTGCTGTACTTAATACTGGACTGGGAACGATAGAGGATTTTATAAAAGGGTCTAAAAATAGTGAGATTGCTTCTCAGGCAAAAACAATAAAGAGAGACATTGAAGAAATTCGCAGTCTTTTTACAGTGACAATGGGAGGGAGCCTGACTGATTCCGCAAAACTGAATAAAACAGAAGCTCGTATAGAAGAATTGTGTGCAGAAATTCACCGTCTTGGTATGGTATTATATAAAAATGAAAAGACCCATATGACAGAGGACATTATCTCCAGAACCAGGAAGATCGAACTTGCCCGTGCTATAACCAATTTGGGCAATGACGCGCGAGTGAAAATTCAGAAGAGTCAGGCTCGTAGAGATGATAAGATCATGGAGGACGCGTTTACTAACTTTAAGAAGATCAATGAGCTGTTAGATAAGATCGGCGTGATTACCTTTAAGGATATCAATAAAAAGCAGCTTGCGGCAATCAAGACATCGAGTGATAATTTTCAGGCTGCGATGAAGAGTTATCTTGATTGTAATAGTCAATTGGTTGAATTGGCGAAAGAACGAGTGAAACTGGGGGGCGATAGTTTAAAGATTACTGCTGAGTTGAGCAAAGAAGGTCTTGAATCTACTCAGGATATTGCTGACAGTGCTTCCGGCCTGCTTAGTTTCAGTTCCATTGTGATGGTTGTGGGATTGATAATCGCTATTGTTGTCAGTGTCGCTCTTGCAATTGTTCTTACCGCTGGAATAACCAAATCGATCAATGCGGTGATTTCCGGTTTAAGAAAGGGCTCTGATCAGGTTACTTCCGCTTCGGAAGAAGTGTCTTCATCAAGTCAATCATTGTCGCAGGGAGCCAGTGAGCAGGCGGCCAGTCTTGAGGAAATATCCAGCAGTCTTGAAGAAATGACTTCTATGACACGTCAGAACTCGGATAATGCCAGCCAGGCCAATAATATGTCCTCCGGAGCCGCTGATATGGCACGCAAGGGGGCAGAAGCTATGAATCGCATGGGAGTCGCGATCAATAAGATAAAAGATTCTTCTGACGAAACAGCCAAAATAATCAAGACTATAGATGAAATTGCTTTCCAGACAAATCTGCTGGCTTTGAATGCGGCGGTTGAGGCCGCCCGTGCGGGAGAAGCGGGGAAGGGGTTTGCGGTGGTTGCCGAAGAGGTACGTAATCTTGCACAGCGCAGTGCTGAGGCTGCTAAGGATACTTCGGCTCTGATTGAAGAATCACAGTCAAATGCCGAAAATGGTGTGAAGGTGTCTCAGGAAGTAAATGAAATGCTGTCGGAAATTGTTGGTTCGGTCGTCAAAGTAGCTGAGCTGGTTAATGAAGTAGCCGCGGCCAGCAAGGAACAGTCGCAGGGAATTGATCAGATCAGCAAGGCGGTATCTCAGCTGGACCAGGTTACACAGTCAAATGCTGCCAATGCCGAAGAATCGGCTTCAGCCAGTGAAGAGCTTTCCGCCCAGGCCGTTGATCTTACGTCAATGGTTAACCAACTGGTTACTCTGGTAAAAGGGCAGGTGTCTGACTTTAGTTCCGGTTCTTTCAAGAGTTTGGGTGCAGCACGTCAGGCTTATAATTTACCGGCAGCCAAGCCCAAGTCAGCTAAACCAGCGGCAAAGTCGATGGACAAAAGTAATTATGAGAAGGTGATTCCGCTTGAAGACGAGGACTTCTCTGACTTTTAATCCGTACAACGAGAAAGTAACAGTTGGTTCTAATTTACACTGCAGTTTCAGTGGAAACGATTCGGTGGAACGTTTCCACTTCGTGAAGTAAAACAGGAAGTTTTATGAGGGGTGACATGAAGCAGGATTTTTTAGATGGACTTAACCGTGTGGCGGAGGCGCTGGTATTATTTGATTCGGTTGATCTGGGTCCTTTGGGTGAGGCATATAATGAGTTGTCTTCTTTAGGAACGGCCGCGCATGAAAATGGAGATGACGATATTGCCAAGGCATTGAATGGTGCAGCCGACCTGCTTGAGAATATTATCATGGATGAAAGTGGGGAACACTATGGGGATTTAGATATTATTAGCCGAAATATTTCCGGGATCGTTGATCTTATTCATGAACATAATTCCCGTGATTCTTCTGGAAAGAAGTCGCTATCTTCTTCCGACAAGGCAAAGCCGGAAAAAGCTGTTTCCGAAGTGGTTAAAACAAAAATCGATACTGGTATTGATGATTCGGAGTTGACCGATATTCCTCTGGAAGTGGAAGAAACTTTTGATCTTACTTCAGAGTTTGCCGAAGCCATTCGCAATGAGCCGGATATCGCTCAGGATTTTGCCCTTGAGGCGAAAGATCACCTTGATGAAGGAACTACCGCTTTGCTTCAATTGGAAAAATTTCCTGATGATCCTGATGCGATTAATCAAGTATTTCGCTGTTTTCACAGTATTAAAGGAGTTGCCGGGTTTCTTAGTTTGAAATCGGTTCAGAACTTGGCCCATCATGCCGAAAGTATTCTTGACCGGGTCAGAAGTGGAGGGGCTGAATTCAATAAACAGATATCAAACCTGATTTTCGAAGCGTCAGACACCATGGGGGAATTAATGGATGGGTTGTGTTCGATGCTTGCCGGCAGCGATGGAATTACGCCAAAACATGATATTGCCGATCTGGACCGGCGACTGCTGGAGGTTTTTCCCGAATCCGATGAATCTTCTCCGCCTCCGGCAGCGTCCGGCCCCTCTCTCAAAATCGATAAAACATCTTCTACAGAATCCATCCCGAAGACAAAAAGAGCCGGCAAATCGGTTTCTGCGGTCAAGAAGGAAATCGTGAAAGTTGACGCAGCCAGACTGAACCGGTTGATTGATATCATCGGGGAATTGGTGATTGCTGAAACAATTGTGATTGAAGCAGATGAGACCCGGGCCAATCTCAATCCCGGATATCTTCGCAAGATCAATCAGTTGGATAAAATAACCCGTGAACTTCAGTCAATGGGAATGTCGATGCGGATGGTGGCGGTGAATTCCACTTTTCTACACATGGCGAGGATTGTTCGTGATCTGGGTGATAAACAAAATAAGAAGATCGAGTTTATTACCAAGGGTGAAGAAACTGAAATTGATAAGAATATTGTCGATAAGCTGGGCGATCCGCTGGTTCATATGGTACGCAACGCTGTGGACCATGGAATAGAGAAGACTCCGGAAGAGCGTGTGAGGGCGGGGAAACCCGCGGTGGCAACAGTTGAACTGAGGGCCTTTCATCGCGGCGGCAATATCTGCATTGAGATTGAGGATGACGGTAAGGGGATTGATCCTGATGTGATTTTTGCGAAAGCGGTGGAAAAAGGAATTATTTCTCCAGATGCGTCTTTGTCGAAAAGCGAGATCGTTAATTTGATTTTTGCTCCGGGATTTTCTACTGCCGAGCAGATTACGGATGTATCCGGGCGTGGAGTCGGCATGGATGTAGTAAAACGTAATATCGCAGAACTTAACGGTGCGGTGGACGTGAGTTCGGAATTAGGAAAGGGGTCGATTGTAAGTATTCGTTTGCCGCTGACACTGGCAATTATCGACGGCATGGTTGTCCGGGTAGGCGAGGAGCGGCTTATCGTTCCGACGTTGTCGATTACCCGGGCGGTGAATATCTCTTCTGAGCAGGTTCACAAGGTTAATGGCAGAGAATTTGTTCTGCATCAGCAGCGTAGTATTCCGCTGTATCGGCTTGACCGTTTTTTTGATATCGACTCAACGTCGGGTCAGGATAATTCTTTGATGCTGATTTTGGAGGATGATGCCGGTAGTGTTTCCGGAATCATGGTTGATGAGCTGGTAGGAAAACAACAGATTGTTATAAAAAGTCTTGGAGAGGCATTCCGCAATGTTGACGGCTATTCAGGATGTGCGATTTTGTCAGATGGCTGTGTCGGATTGATCATTGACGTCAACAGTGTAATAAGGAAGTACGAGCATGGAGTAGAGTGATGCGAACCACGACTTTTAATAAGATTCGTAAGGTGGTATATGATAACAGCGGCATTTATCTTTCTGACAGCAAAGTTCAGCTTGTGACTTCCCGGCTTCAGAAACGTCTGCGTTCTCTGGGACTGGAGGAATATGAGGACTATCTTGACGTATTGAAAAATGATGTAGCAGGGAATGAACTGGTGGAATTCCTTAATGTAATATCCACCAATACAACTTATTTTTTTCGCGAACCCGTTCATTTTCAATACTATTCTGAGATGATCAAAACGATGCAGAATCGGGGCCAGAGCCGTATTAGAGTCTGGTGCGCCGCATCGTCAACCGGAGAGGAGCCGTATACTTTGGCAATGTGTTACATGGAACAAACCGGAAATGTGGGAATTGATTTTCGACTGCTGGCCACCGATATTTCCACCCGGGTCCTTGAGGTCGCCAAAGCCGGTATCTATAAGAAGGATAAATTATCCGATATTCCCGGCAATATCAGGTATAAATATTTTTCGAAAACTACATATAAAAGTGATGATTATGCGATTAAGGATATGTTGCGTCCGCTAATTGCGTTTCGACGCCTTAATTTGTCCAAAACGCCGTACCCGATGCATGGTCCGTTTGATATTATTTTCTGTCGTAATGTAATGATTTACTTTGATCTTGCGACAAAGCAGAAGCTGATTGATGAGGCCTGGAGGTTGTTGCGTCCCGGAGGTTTTCTTTTTCTGGGGCATTCGGAAAGTATCGCTGGAATTAAAAACAATTTTGAACTGGTAAAACCCGCTTTGTATAAAAAGAAATAAGCAGGAGAACATTTTGCATGAATATGGTTTGTGCTATAACTGCGCAGTCCGTTGTTGCGTCTGCAGAAGTTCCGGTTGTTATTACCGGGATGCAGATTGACGGAGCTGATGTTTTTCCTGTCCTTCTACTGGTGGCGCTGGGTGTAGTAGCAGTCGCGCTTGCTGTGGTGCTTTATATTCTTTTTGCTGTTCGACGTGAAAATGAACAGTTGAGGTTGGCTGCGGCAAATATTTCCGATATGGTGATCTGTACGGATGGAAAAAATAAAATTACTTATATGAATTCTACAGCTGAAAATTTGACTGGTTGGACGTTTAAAGAGGTGGAAAAGCGTAAGTTAAGCGAAATCGTTCAGATTGAGAAAGAGGATGAGGATACTTCTTTTACATCAAGGATCGATAATCTACTGGTAATGAATTCTTGTTCGCCGCAGACGTTATCCACCATGAAAGGGCGTAATAACCGTTCATGTAAATTATCTCTGAAAGATATTCCGGTGGAGACGGAGGGGAAAGGCGGTTCCCGGATTATTGTTGCGAAGGATGTTACTGGTGACAGCCTGAAACATGAATTGTTTATCGAATTCCAAAATCGTTTTCAGGCGATGTTCAGTAATGCTCCTCTGCTGATTGCGATTACCACTTGCAGCGGAAAGATTATATTCGCAAATAAACTGGTGGTAAAGTCGCTTGGAAAAGATTCAGGAGCGCTGACCGGTTCGGACCTGAAATCGCTTCTTCATAATGACGACGCTTCAATACTTGCCGATGCGTTGCATAAGATTCTCCATGACAGTAACGCTACAGTAAATCTTGATCTCAGGTTCATATCAGCTTCCGGGCAGATGATTTATACAGAATCAACCTGTTTCCCTATGGTTTGGAAAAACAATCGCCCCAAATATATAATGTTGTTGGGAAAGGATGTCACTGACAGCATTGAGATCAAACAGGCTGTGGCTCATGAAAGGGAGCAGCAGAGGCTGATATTTGAAAATGTTCCGGAGCAGATATTTCAGTTTGATAATGACCTGAAACTTGTCTGGGGTAATCATAGCCGTAATATGGAAGATGACCGGAAGTGTTCCGATATTATTTGTCATAATATGGGGACATGTATGGATTGTCCGGTAACCGAATGTATTCGACATGGGCACAGATGTCGGAGGGAATTAAAATTGGAGGATGATACATGCCTGTTGATTACGGCTTCGCCGCTCTGGAATGATGATAAGGATATTGGTGGAGGAATTGTGATTATAATTGACGTGACCGAGCAGAAACGCCAGGAAGCCCAGTTGTTGCATTTACAGAAGATGGATGCCCTTGGTAAACTGGCTGGAGGTGTGGCTCATGACTTCAATAATATTCTTCAGGTTAATTTCGGTTATAATGATTTAATCAGACAGCATCTTGACCATGACGGCATGAATATGTGGGACACGGTGATGCAGGCTAGTCTTGCCGCAAAAAAACTGGTTCGTCAGCTGTTGACCTTTTCCAGAACCGACAGAAAAATGGAAACGGAGGAGTGTGATCTAAACGATATTCTTCGGCATTTTCATAAAATGCTTCGTCGTATTATTGGAGAGAATATTACTTTTGAGCTTAATCTGTGTGGAGAAGAGCTTTTTATCAATGGAGATGCCGGATTGCTGGAGCAAGTTTTTATGAACTTATGCGTTAATGCCCGTGACGCAATGCCAGGCGGTGGCAATCTGGAGCTGACTACATCTCTGCTTACAGACCGAGAACATTTTCCTATGGTTGAATGGGCTGAAAATATATCAAAGTTGGTATGCTGTGAGGTAAAAGATACGGGAATTGGTATTCCTTCGGATATCGTGGACAAGATTTTTGATCCGTTCTTTACTACGAAGCCAGTTAATAAAGGCAATGGTCTTGGTTTGTCGATGGTCTATTCGATCATTGATAAACATGGTGGGAAAATCATGGTTGAGAGTGAAAAGGAATCGGGTACTACTTTTAAAATCTTTTTACCCAATTTTGAAAGTAAACCGATTATTCCAAAGGATAAGAAGAAAGAGGAGTCATCCGATCGTTACATGATTGGTAGAGATTTTATGATCCTGCACATAGAAGACGATGATAATGTCAGGATTATAACCCGAAAAATGCTTGAGCCGGAGGGCTTTACTGTTGTTAGTGCAGAGGATGGAGATATTGGCCTGAGGATGTTTAATGAATATTGTGACCGGATAAATTTGGTGTTACTGGATGCGGTATTGCCAAGAATGTCCGGGAATGAAATCGCAGAAGAAATTCGTAAGAGACGGTCTGACTTACCGATTCTATTCTGCAGTGGTTACAGTAATGAGCTTATTGATTTGGGAGAGAATGACATATTGATAAACAAACCTTTCCGTAAGCAGGACCTTTTGAATAAGATTGGTGAGATAATCGATATAAAGCAATATGAATGTCAGAGTTAATTAATAATATAAAGATTCATCGGTATGTGGGCAACAACAAAATTTAATCGAGTGGTGGTAGGAGTAGCAGACATGTATGTGTCTGACAGCATGCAGGACCGGATTGTGACATTTTCTTTAGGATCATGTATTGGCGTTACGCTGTTTGATCCGGAAAAAAAGATTGGCGGTATGATTCACTGTATGCTTCCGAGTGCCCGGATTGATATGCAGAAGGCAAGCCATAAACCCGAAATGTTTGTCGACAGCGGGTTGGCGTTGATTTTGCAGCAGATGTTTGATTTGGGAGCATCGCGTAAACATCTGATCATCAAAATGGCCGGGGCAGCTTCTGTCCTCAATGACAACGAATTCTTCAAGGTCGGGGAACGCAACTATGCTTATGCCAGAAAATTCTTCGCGAAAAATATGCTGAATGTAGAGTCGGAAGACGTTCTCGGTACGGTATCACGTACTCTTTCGCTTTATATGGATTCAGGAATAACAACAGTCAGAATATTTGACAAGGAAGCGGAACTATGATCAGCAGAGAAGAATTGATAAAGAAAGTTAAAAGTACTGCCGCAGTTCCGGCAATTTCCATGCAGGCGCTTAGGTTGCTGAATGATCCGAATGCTTCGGTTGACCAGGTGACAAAATGTTTTCAGTATGATCCCGGTATGACGGCAAATATCATTAAACTGGCCAATTCGTCTATGTTTCCGGCCCGGATTCCCGCAACAAATCTTCGGGACGCAATTCTCAGGATTGGTTTCAAGCAAAGTCTGGAGATGCTGGTTGGAATGGCTTTTTCTTCACAGTTGAGCAAGCCGGTTTCCGGTTATGATCTTGATGCAGGAGGACTCCTTACTTCGGCGGTATCCGGGGCGGTTTATGCTCAGGTAATCGCAAAGAATCTGAAACTGCCGCATTCCCAGTTGATGTTTACCGGTTGCATGCTGCGCGATATTGGCAAAATTCTTCTCGGTAGTATGATGGAAGTTGATGTCGATAGAATAATTGAAGAGGTCAGCAGTCATGAAATTGCTTTCGAAGAAGCTGAACGCAAGATTCTTGGAATTGATCATAGCGAAGTGGGAGCAATTCTAATGGAAAGCTGGAATATGCCGGATGAGTTTGTGGCGATTGTCCGGTTTCACCATCGTCCGGCTGAATATGAGGGGCCGGAAGAAATTGCCCGGGTTGTTAAGATCGCTCATATCGCTGACATCCTGAGTGCGATGACTGGTGACAATTATGGGATAGATGGACTTAGTTACCGGTTGGATAAAAACGTGGCCGACGAGTTCGGGCTTGATGAAGAGTTGGTAGAAAAAATTATTTTTGAGCAGGAAATAGAGTTTGAGGAGCTTAAATCTTCAGGAATTGTATAGTTGACGGAGAGTGTGCGTGAAGAAAAAAATTAAAGTTTTGATTGTTGATGATTCCGCATTGATCCGGAAAGTTATCGGTGACAGTTTGAAAGTTGATGAGGACATTGAGATTATCGGAAGTGCTCCTGATCCTTTCGTGGCGCGCGATATGATCATTGAACAAAACCCTGATGTGGTTACACTTGATTTGATGATGCCCAAAATGGACGGTTTGACTTTCCTGCGCAAAATTATGCGTTATTATCCGCTGCCGGTAATCATTATTTCTTCTCTCACGGAGAGCAACAGTCAACTGGTGCTTGATGCCATGAAATACGGTGCTGTTGACGTAATGGATAAACCCGGTAAGCAGTTCAGCGTGGAAGATTTTGGTATTACCTTGGCTGATAAGATAAAAGCCGCCGCGGAGATTAAGAAACCTGAAATTAACAATGTTTCGGAGCCGATTGTCAAAGTTGCTCCGCCACCGGTAATACGTCGTGCGCGTTCGACTTTTAATAAGATTGTTGCGATAGGCGCTTCAACTGGAGGAACCAGGGCATTAGAAAGAATTCTTTTGAATATGCCGGCGGAATGTCCGCCGATTATTGTGGTTCAACACATGCCGGAGGTCTTTACGAAATCTTTCGCGATGAGACTTGATGATCTATGTGAGATGGAGGTAAAAGAGGCGGAGCTGGATGATCCGGTTGTTCCCGGTAGAGTAATTGTGGCTCATGGAAACTATCACATGGTTTTGGCTCGTAATGGCTCTGACTATAAGGTGATACTCAAATCAGGACCGTTGGTATCACGTCATCGACCCTCTGTCAACGTAATGTTCAAGTCAGTTGCTGAAGTCGCAGGTGATAAAGCGGTAGGCGTTATCCTGACCGGTATGGGCGATGACGGTGCGAAAGGTATTAAACTGATGCATGATAAAGGTGCCGTTACTGTGGCGGAATCCGAAGAGACCTGTGTGGTTTTCGGGATGCCCCGGGAAGCGATTGATTGCGGAGGTATTGACCATGTTGTTCATCTGGATTATATCGCGAGTAAAATCATGTCACTGGCCTGATTTATATAAGGTTGTTTTATGAAAAGGTTACTGGTAATTATTCTTTTATTGGGCTGCGGATTGGGCAGCCTGGCGCATGTGGTTAAATGCCGGATGGGAATTCTGGCTGACCGCGGCAAACCTGCCTGCCTGGAGAACTGGAAACCTTTTATCGATTATATGAATCGTTCAATGTCGCATTCTCATTTTGTAATTGTTCCACTCGAATTTGATGAAATTTACGATGCGATAGAGAACAACAAGGTCGATTATGTATTGGCCAGCCCTGCACTTGCCACTGCGGTCGCGGTAAGATATGACCTTTCTCCCCTTGTTACATTCAGGCGCAGAAAGAGCAATAATGAATTGCTTGACGTACTGGGTACAGTAATATTCTGTCGTGCAGACAATCCGAACATAAAAAAAATTACGGATTTAAAAAGGAAAACCTTTGCCGCGGTTAATCCTAACTCTTTTGGCGGTTGGCTAATATTTGAAAGTTTGCTGAAGAAAAAAAATCTTAGATCTGATGATTTAAAGAAAGTCAACTTCTGGAATGTTCACGATGATGTGGTTATGGCAGTTAAAGACAAACTTGCCGATGCCGGATGTGTGCGTGCTGGTATTTTGGAAGTTTTGGAGGAGAGTGGAAAAATCCGTATGTCCGACTTCAAAATAATTGGCAAAATAAATTATCCGAAAGATGTTATGCCGTTTGAATGTTCAAGTCCGTTGTATCCCGAATGGGCAGTTGTTGAGATCAATAATGCCGGTCAACATAGCCGGGATGTTTATGATGTTATGCTGGAAATGCCGCCGGTTTCAGACAGTAATATTGGAGGATGGACAATTCCCCGTAGTTATAACGATGTAATCAAGTGCCTGAATGACCTTGATTATGGTCCATTCGGCAGTTGGTTTGAGATGACGGTAATGGATATCTGGAGAGGTAATGAGACAGCGATATTTATTATTCTGGTATGTGGCTTGATTATGTTGACGGTTATTGTTTTTCAAGTCAGGTTCCGGGCGATCAACCGTAGATACATTAAAAGACTTGATGTTCAGGTTTATGAGTTGCAGCAGTTGACAGGGCAGTTGAATGAATCCAAAGAGCGGTTTGAAATGCTTTTTGAACGTTCCATTTCCGGTATTTCTCTGAATGAAATGATTTATGATGTTGACGGTAAAGGCATAGACTATCTGTGTCTAAAGGCGAATCAATCATTTAAAGATCAGGTTGGCCTGTCTGATATAAAGCTTGTCGGAAAAAAAGGAACGGAGATCTTTGAGAAAGAAGATTTTATGGCGTTGTTAGAAGTCTGTGAAAAAGTTATGTCTTCGGGGGGAACTCACAGCTTCGAATATTGCTTTGCCGGGCTGAAAAAGTGGTTTAGCGTAAATGTATATAAGACTGCAAAAAAGCAGTTCTGCATTCTTTTATCGGATATTACCGGCTTGAAGGATCGTGAAGCGGAATTGCGTTCCAGTCGGGAACAGTTCCGGCTGGCGGTCAGGGGCAGTAACGACGGAATCTGGGATATGAACCTGAAAACCGGTGAGATGTATCTATCTCCGCGCTGGAAACAGATTATTGGTTATGAAGATGGAGAGATCAGCAATGATTACAAGACATGGAAAAACAATATACATCCTGATGACCGGAAGCATGTTTTGGACGAATTTGAAAACTGTTTGAATGGCAGTGACGCCACTTTCCAGTCAGAATTTCGAATGCGCCATAAAGACGGTTCTTTCCGCTGGATATTTTCGCGTGGTCTTGTGATCTATGATGACGATCATAATCCCTGCAGAGTTGCCGGCTCTAATTCCGACATAACTCAGCGGAAACAGATGGAAGAAGAACTGAATATTATTTATGAAAATGTTCCGCTTTTCATTATGCTCGTAAATGAAGATCTCAGTATTCAGAAGGTAAACCGTTATATCGAATCAACAGTTGACTCATCCATTAACCCTATGGGAATATGTCCAGGGGAAACTCTTTGTTGTGTGAATTACAGTTCCAAACTGAAGTCGAAAGCGTGTGAGAACTGTTTGGTTCGCAAGACCATAATTGACACATTCAAGACCGGGCAGGGCTGGGACATGCTGGAAGTGTCGATGACGCGAAAACTTCCGGACAGTAAAGAAACGGTTGAAATGACTGCCCTTATGTCATCAATTTTCATTCATATTCATGAAAAGCCGATGGTAATGCTATGCCTGCTTGATATAACCGATCGAAAAGAGGCTGAAAATAAACTTAATGATGCTCTGCGGAATCTGAAGGAAACGAATAGTCGGTTGAAAGAGCAGACTCAACGGGCAAATAAAATGGCGAAGAAAGCTCAGAAGGCTGATCAGGCCAAGAGTGACTTTTTATCTTGTATGAGCCATGAGATACGGACTCCTATGAACGGTTTGATAGGCATGACTTCCTTGTTGCGGGATACTCCTCTGAGTGGATTGCAGCTGCAGTATTTGGAAACGATTGAATCCAGTGGGGAAATCCTTCTTCGGCTAATCAATGATATTCTCGATATCTCCAAACTTGATGCTGGTAAGATTGAACTTGACAACTCAGAATTCGATGTGGTGCATACCATTGAAAAAACCATTGATATCTTTGATGTGCTGACATGGGACAAGGGGTTGGAACTAAACTGCATGATTGACCGGAAAATTCCGCGTTTACTTATCGGCGACTCATTTCGGATTCAGCAGATTCTTACGAATCTGCTTTCGAATGCTGTGAAATTCACCGCTTCCGGTGAAATCAATATTTTTGTCTCTGCCGCTTCGCTTGAAAAACGTCAGGTTTCTCTTTCTTTCCGTGTTCAGGATACTGGTATCGGTATTCCAGCAGAAGAAATTAAAAAACTGTTTAAGCCATTTGTTCAACTGGATTCTTCTGTATCACGTCAGTTTGGCGGAACCGGACTGGGGTTGGCTATTTCACGACAACTGGTTGGAACGATGTCGGGAAGAATCGGTTGTGAAAGTACTCCTGATGTTGGTTCTAATTTCTGGTTTAACCTAAAATTGTCTCGAAGTGATAATGATGATGTATTTATCAGGGAGTATCCTGATCTCAAAAATATCAAGGTGTTAATTGCTTCTCAAAGTCTGGTGAAAACCGATGTTCTAAGTATGACGGTTGACTGCCTTCATGGCAGTACCATTGTCGTTTTCGATTATAAAGAATTGATGAAGACTGTTGAAGACAGCGATAATAATACTTTTGACATGATTATTGTGGATGGAGCTCTACCGGAGTTTGATTTGAAAGCATTCTCCAGTACGGTAGCAGATAAAAATGTAAAACTGGTAGAAATTCTGCATTCTTCCGAAATAATCGCTGCTGATCATTCTCTTTTTAACGGGTATCTGGTTAAGCCGTTGAAAGAATCGGTAATTCCGGAAGTTCTTGAGTCGGTCATGAATGGAACGTTCAGTCATGAGAATATAGACAATTTTGCCGCGGATAGTTCTGAGGATGAAGTTACCTTTGACAATGTTAAAGTATTGCTTGCGGAAGATAATATAACGAATCAGGATGTGGCCAGAAGTATGCTGACCAGGCTGGGATGCGATGTGAATGTTGCGGAGAATGGTGACGAGGCGGTGTCGCTCTCGTCTAGTCTTGATTTTGATATAATATTTATGGACTGTCAGATGCCGGTACTGGATGGTTTTGACGCGACCCGTCGGATTCGTAAGTACGAAAAGAAAACCGGAAGATCGCGTATTCCGGTAATTGCCATTACCGCGAATGCCTTGAAGGGGGATAAGGAAAAATGTATTGACGCAGGGATGGATGATTATATTGCCAAACCAATACGGCCCAATGAATTGAAATGCAAAATCGTTAGCTGGCTATCTGCACGGAAACCGAAGAAAAATGGCAATAATGGTCGAAAGAAGACCGGGAAAAAGACTAGAGAGTCAGGACCTGCCGTTTTTTCGGAAAACGAATTTCTGGAACGGCTTGCCGGGGACAGGGAACTTGGTTGTACCATTATCGATGGCTTTGTTCATGATATTCCAAAACAATTCGACAAGATTCGTCAATATATCGCTGAGGAAGATAATGCCGCGGCGAAGCGCCATGCACACAGTATAAAGGGGGCCGCTTCTAATATTGGTGCTCATTTGCTTCAGCAGCGAGCCGCCAATCTGGAAAAAATGATTGAAGATGAGAATTATAGCGAGGTTGTTAATTTGCTGATCAGTTCGGAATCGACTTTTGAAGACCTGAAAAAACGTTTAGAGGAATTTGTCGCGACAGTATAACTATATATTATGAGGATATAATATGAGAACATTAATTGTTGAAGATGACTTTACCAGCCGGATGATTTTACAGAAATTTATAGAGCCCTTCAGTGAATGTAATATTGCCGTTAACGGCGAGGAGGCTATGATCGCATATGAGATCGCGTTAAAAGAGTTCGAACCATATGATCTGATATGCCTCGATATAATGATGCCGGGAATGGATGGTCATAAAGTTCTGAAACAGATCCGTGAAATGGAAAAAAGTAATCAGGTGGAGTTGGGGCATGGTGTGAAAATTATCATGACGACTGCGTTGGGCGACAAACAGAATGTTCTCAATGCTTTTCGTTCTTCATGTGATGCCTATATGGTAAAGCCATACGACAAAAATCGTTTGATGGAAATTCTCCGCAGTTTCAAGATGATTAAATGAATCTTAGATAGGATGTGACATATGAAACTGTTGATTGTTGAAGATGATATAACATCAAGGCTGATGCTCAGGGGGATTCTCGCCAGAAATGGTTATAATGTAGTTGAAGCCGCTGACGGAGAGGAGGCCATGAAAATCATGGATTCTTCTGATTCTCCGATGCTGGCGGTAATTGACTGGGTTATGCCGGTGATGGACGGGATTACCCTGTGTCAGAAAATCCGTAAAAAGAAACAGAAAAATCCCCCTTATCTGATTATCCTTACAGCTAGAAATGAGCACAAAGATATTGTTGTCGGGTTGGAAGCAGGGGCGAATGATTATATCTCGAAACCGTATAATCCTGACGAGATCCTGGCTCGGATTGCAGTCGGCAGGCGAATGATCGAACTTCAATGCGAACTGACCGCACGTGTTCACGAGCTTGAGTCCGCCCAAAAGTATATTGAAGAGCTACATGGAGTTCTGCCAATCTGCAGTCATTGCCACAAGGTCAGTCTGGACCGTAACAGCTGGAAAAAACTTGAGATGTATCTTACAGAACATTCTACTCTGAAGTTTAGTCACAGCGTGTGTCCTGAATGTATGGAAAAATATTATTCGGACCTTGATGGCGACGGGAAAAAATAATGCTGATTACTGGCTGGAGTGGAGCCTGGTTACAGCCGGATAATTATCCTGAAGTTTCTTTAACGTACGATATCCGATCAGCTTTATTCCGCCATCGGTAATGGCTTTTCTGATTTCTGGATTAGTTGTAAATAGCTCTAATTCCTCGGCACGGGTGCGCCATGAGTTAGTAATCGCCTTTGTTTCCTGATTGGGTAGGGCCGGATGGATGTAAATTTCGGTTACTCCCGGTTTCAGATTCTTCAGTACTTTCAACCAGGTCTCTTTTAGAGTCATTCCGTTCCGGGCTTTTACTCCGTAAATTAGATAGTCCGGATAAACAATGCGGAAATTGTCCAGCATTGTCAGCAGTTTTTCCGCTTTATGCTGCTTCAATGTCTCAAGCGACGGCATTCGCAATGGAAGATTAAATTCTTTAGCCAGTCTGATATAATTTATTGCATACATCATTGAATACATCATGGCCCCCATATGCGAGTCGATATGGGATATATTTATGCCTGATTTTAGAGCTTTTTCGATTTGTGCTTTTGCTTCGATGTATGCTTCAACGGCATTAGAGCTTTTATAAAGTTCAGGAACTTCATGGTGCATATAACCATCTTTGTCGCGTAAACCGGGAGTTTTTTGGGCCGATGTCAACGGAGCCCAGCGATAACGTTTCCATTCGCTGGTGTGAGTCAGATGGACGCCGAAGTCAACATCGGGGTGTTTTAGGGCATACGCCTTAATTTCAGAAAACCAGGGACAGGGAACCATGATGGTGGACGATTGGACCAATCCTTTATCCATTGATTTTATGATGGCCTGATTGGAACCATGACTCATTCCCGCGTCATCTGCATTGATAATGAGCAGTTTATCCGTCGGTTTGTAACCCAGCATCTGGTTTAAATATAATGCTTTCCGGGAGACTGTTGTCTGTTCTGAATACAAACAACCACACAGTACAAACAGTAATAAGACAAGACTTTGTTTCATATTCACTTTTTGAGAGTTTCCTTTGGTGCTGATGGGTTAAGCTCCTCATGATGTTTTCCTGTTTTCAGATGCATCAGCAGGATCGCTTTTATCGCCTGAATTCCTTCCGGAGTATTGTGTACGCTGTGTCCGGACTTAATAATGTCTTCACTCTGGGCGTCAGCCAAATGGGAGCTTGAATAGGGAACAATTCCATCGGAACCCCCTTTTTTTCCTGCCTCCTTCCGGTTTCCGACAATGGAGTGAAACGGGACATTGCTGTCAACATTCAGTGATGCCAGTATCATCAATGCTTTATTGCCGGGATCAAGGTTGTCAATGCCGGTCGCGATATAAATCGGATCGTCGTTATCTTTGATTCCGGTTTTAATCAAGACCTGTTTGCCTATTGCATGGACATCAGTAACCAGTTTGTGTGGAAGCGTGATCAGCGATGATGCCCAGCGGGAAACCGACCATATTGCCATTTCGGAACCCCGGTGCGGCGCGGCTACGAATATGGCTCGATCGATAAACGGAATACGATCAAAAACAATTGTTTCCATTAAGAATTGACGCTGAGCCGGAGTAATATCGAGCTTATCAATAGGTTTTTTTAGTAATTTTTTCGTAAAAGTGTCCTTGGAATTTTCGACCATACATTTCGAGAGGATTCCTCCCATGCTGTGACCGATGAGCACAGCACGGTTAAAATATGGATTGTTATGATCCGGATCATAGTCCTTTTGAACTTTCAACAGGCTTTTTCGCAGCAGTGAGGCCGAGTAAAGAATAGGATTTCCGGTTGAATAGGAAAAGTACCAAAACTGGTAATTCTGTCGAATTCGCCGGTCATCCAGCAGCACATTTATAGCCTGAGTCCAGGTTCGCGGATTTGACATTAGTCCGTGTACCAGGATCACCGGAATTTTATCCTTCTGGAATGGAGCAATCATGAACAGTCCGTGACGGTTTTTTATTTCATCGGGAAAGAATAGCAGCCGAATTCCGCCGATTTCAGGCGGTTTCTCCATCATTTTTGCCAGCGGGGTGGTAATGTCCAAGCTCAATGGAACATCTCTATTATCAATTTTTGTAAATTCTTTTATCAGAGGATTATCGACAACAACAGTTACCTTATCAGGTTCTTTCCGGGTAAATTTAAATACTACGGTTAACGGGCATGGACTTTTCCTGGAAAGATATTCAAAATAAGTTTTTTTCGTTTTCGGATTATAATTATCGATCATTCCGAACATCGGGGCGCCAATCGCGTTGCGAAGCGAGTATGATATCATACCAGTCGGCATATATTCGTATGAGCTTTGGATTGATTTGAACATGGTCGGCGGATAGCCCATCTTACTCGTATCGAATTTGAATTCAACTTTGTTTTTGCCTTTTCCGGCAAAACATGACGTTTTTCCCTTGAGTAATTCCGGAACAATATTTTCAAACAGTGATGCCACTGAATAGTTATAATAAAGTCCTATTGTTCCAAGACGAGTTGGAAAACATTTTGCTGCTGGCATAACGTTTTTATCGAACAGGTAGAAATAGCTGTACCGGCAAACTCGAAATATCCATTTTTTCTTTTCTTCTCCAGAAGTATCCCGAGCTTGTAATGCGCAAACTTCCACTAAAGCGGAAAGGTCAGGACGCTGGTTCCCTTTATCGAATTTTGCCTTAATAATTTGAAACGTTTTTTCTGGATCATCTTCGGAAAGGTCCTCAAGCGCATTCGACACCAAATAACTATGGGTTACCAGGTCCGGTTCTTTTGCGGTAAGGGCGTTCTGGCTGTACATTTCCACCCATTGTTCCTTGCCGGTATGTTTCAAGCCGATGGAACTGCAGCCCGCTATAAATAATAATAATGTAAAAAAAATGATTCTATAAAGTTTCATAGTAAATAAAGTTTTAATTGTTATCCCCTTTTTCTCACCATATAACATAATATTGTATTTTTCAAACACGTTTTTTATACAGATATGGATTCTAAACCTCTTTATTACCATTTTTTATAAAAAGAATAATATTTTATTAAGTTTTAAGGGTTGACAAAGTAAAATTAGGAATTATTATTAATTTTATAGTTTGCACACGAGGTACTATTCAACACATAATTAACAAACAGAAACAGGAGAAAACTATGTCTTCGGTAAAGGGAACTCAGACAGAAAAAAATTTGTTGGCTTCATTCGCAGGGGAATCTCAGGCGAGAACACGTTATACTTACTTTGCATCAGTTGCGAAGAAGGAAGGATATGAACAGATTTCAGCACTGTTCCTCGAAACTGCTGAAAATGAAAAAGAACACGCAAAGCGTTTCTTTAAAAGCCTGGAAGGTGGTGCTGTTGAAATTGTGGCAACCTATCCAGCTGGCGTGATTGGAACTACTGCTGAAAATCTGAAAGCCGCGGCAGAAGGCGAAAACGAAGAACATACCGTTCTTTATCCGGAAGCTGCTGATATTGCGGACAAGGAAGGTTTCCCGAAAATCGCTACGATGTTCCGCAAGATTGCCAGTGTAGAAGTGGAGCATGAAAAACGTTACCTTAAACTTCTTGAAAATCTCGAATCAGGTAAAGTATTCAAGAAAGATACTCCAGTAAGATGGAAGTGTAGAAACTGTGGATATGTCCACGAAGGAACTGACGCTCCGGCTGTCTGTCCAACCTGTCTGCATCCGCAGGCATACTTCGAAATCAAGGAAGTCAACTACTAATACCGTAATAGTCGGGATGATATCGCTTACTGCTTGCAGAAGCGATAGAAAGTTTAGTTTTACTTTGATATAAAAAATCCGTTGCGAAAGTCTTTTATTTCGTAACGGATTTTTTTACGCATGGAAATTTAGAAAGAAACGTTTACGTCGCCCCTGATCTTAACCGGCGGGGACATGAGTTTGATTCCCAGCGGAATGTTCCATTCGATATCCCATTTGAGAAACAACAGCGGACTGGTGGGATTGCCCCAGGGATTGAAGTCAATAATGACAATTTCATCGCTGCTGGAAATATAAATGTCCATGACAATTTTATCGGTAGGAAGTACCCAGGCGATTTCTTCGACAAATTTCGTAGCCATTTCCCAGTATTTCTGTTTGATGCCCTCCAGACGGCGGAAATGGCGGATTAGCCAGTATTGGCTCATGCCTTTGAGTTTTCGGTCGTAAATAAACAGCCGGAATTCACGAGTTTGATTCATACTGCGGAAGGGCCGCACCACAATGAATTCGGAACCGCGTGCCACGGCATCTTTGACTTTTGCGCTTTCACAAAGATAACGCCATGCACTTTTCGCTGAATAGACCGCGCCGCGCTTGCCATCAAAACGTTCTGTATCGGTCGGTGCGGCGAGGTCTACGGAAACAAAACTGTTGCCGCGGAAAGCCTTCATTGGTTCATTTAGGCGCTTTATAACCCCTTTGGCGGTGGAACTGTTTGTGTCACCTTTTATAAGAGCTTCTTTTTCATCGTTACGCAGTTTTACAAAACTGGTCAGCAAGGTATGGTTGGCCAGCGACGGATACCAGTTAGGTATTTTACAGAATTCCGATGCTTCATCCATAATTAGATATCTCCATCATCATCAATGGTTTTTGCCCGCATACGCTGAAATTTACTGAAGATAAACAGAAAATATCCCAGAAATGCGAACAGGTAAATAGTGCTGTAATCAAAATACGGCAGATCAAATGCCGGAAAAAATGATGCGATAAGCAATGCCGGAAACGATGCGTAAACACCGATTACCCAGAGATTGCGGTATCTAAGCCCCGCCATGGCGGCTCCGCCGCCGAATGAATAACATCCGGTAAACAGAGTATTAAAGATTAATACGCAGAACAAGCCGCGCAAAAGCTCCATGAAATATGCGGAGAATAAGTATGAAAATAAAAAAGTCGAAGCCATCTGTGCAAGACTGCCGAAGACAAACGGACCCTTTGTATCATAGAATTCTTTTACCGTTGAGGTCATGAGACCGGCATCTTTCGGAGTTAAGTTGTCTGATGAGAATCGCGAGAAAATTTTAGTTGTATAAATTAACGGGATTATTACAAAACTCTCGTTGGGTTGCTTGATCCACATTCCGGCAAAGCCCGGATTCCAAATAATTCCGCGATTGAATTTTTTTGTGCCCAGTTCATTGGAAGAGAACTGATTGTCTGGGAAATAGGCCATGACATAACCGGGGACAATTTCCAGCAGGCGTTTTTGTCCGGGGGAAACTGTTGGTGAAAAGCCATGATCGGTATTATCGATGTTGCCGAATTCCTTATGGATGTCAGTAATAAGACGATCCTTGAACTTGACTGCCGGGAATATTTTGCAAAAAGTGACAAATCCAGCCAGCAGCATTACCAGAAACAGCAGGTGGAACAATACCCGTTTTATTGGCATATGGGTAAGTATGGGGAACATTGACGTACCACGACATACCGAAAAAAATATAGTAAAGAAATTTATTTTCATATCAGGAAAAATTCAATTTTATTTGTATCTGACAAAGTTATTATTTTTGCCGCGTTTAACCATCAGGTCAACCTGCTTCTTCACCGTTTCCGTACTGTCTGGTGTAACTTTTTCTACAAACAAAGTTCCATTAAGGTGATCAAGTTCGTGCTGAATACATCTTGCAAGCAATCCGCCGCATTCCACTGTAACCATACCGTAACCGAGAATTTCAGTTTGGAACATGACCGTTGTGGGACGTTCGACCGGAGCGTAAAGGTCAGGTACACTGAGACAGCCTTCATCCGTTATGCTCTTTTCCGGTCCGAATGAGATAATTTGCGGGTTGATGATTACCATAGGCATCATAGGCAGCAGCAAAGCTTCCCCTTGGGAAACCGGCTGATCCTTTGGAACTGTCGGTGGCAGTGCAAGCGCGACAATACGTTTGCCCACACCAACCTGGGGGCCGGCAAGGCCAATACCATCGAACGCGAACATTGTTTCAATCATCTTTTCGCCGAGTTCACTGATTTCCGGCGTAACTTTTTCAATTGGGGCAGCAATTGCCTTTAATACCGGAGCTCCATAGGTATATACCGGCATAACTTTCTTCTTAAATCCAAACATTATCTGTTGTTGCCTCTTTTAAGTATCAATATATTTTATTCAAAAATTATTCGCATAATACAGGCCAAGCTTTTCAATGCGTTCAGTCATACGCTCTTTGCCGATCAGCGCTAACGTTGAATACAGGTCGGCGCCGGAATTTGTGCCGCTTGCCGCCAGACGTAAAGGTTGATTTAACTTGCCTTCATCAAGTCCGCATTCAGCTTCAATTTTACGTATGCCTGCTTCAACCGCTTCCGGAGTATAATTGACTATTTCTGGCAGTGCGGCCCGATAAGATTTCAGGGCGGTACGTATTTCCTCGTTCTTAAGCTGTTTGCGAATTGGTTTGTCATTGTATTCCAGATCATCTGAAAAGAAATATTTCCAGCCTGCAATGTTATCAGCCTGACGGGTACGCGACTGCATCAGCTGTGCAACTTCCGCAAAACCGGGTGAAGACGGATCAATACCGAAATTACCCGCATACGTTTCGCTCCATTTTACAAAATTTTCTGGAGACATCTCAGAAATATAAAGTCCGTTCATATTACTGAGTTTTGTATAGTCGAACTGAGCAGGAGAACTTTTTACCCGGTCAAGCGTGAAAGCTTCCACCATTTCGGCTCTAGTCATCTTTTCGCGGTCATCGCCGGGAGACCAGCCCAGAAGAGAAAGATAATTGAACAGAGCATCAGACAGATACCCTTTGCTGCGGAAATCACCAACAAAGGCATCGCCATCGCGTTTGCTGAACGGTTTACCTGCACTGTTAACGATCATTGGCATATGAGCATATTGCGGAACTTCGTAACCAAGACAGTGAAACAGGAAAATATGACGATAGGTGTTTTCCACATGGTCGTCACCGCGAACGATATGAGTAATATTCTGGAATGCGTCATCACAAACGTTCGCCAGATGAAATACCGGAGTGCCGTTGCTGCGGACGATTACCAGGTCTTTCATGCTGTCAAGCGGTTTTGCCAGTTCACCTTTAATGATATCTTTAAAAAATACTTCGCGGCGGGTAAATGATATTTTTGTACAATTTTCAAATGCAAAGTCTTTTCCGGCAAAAACATCATCGATATTTTTACTCAGGTCAAAAATACATTTACCCTCAGCGTCAAATGCCTGGAGATCTTGAAATCCTGCCAGTGAGGCTGCTGCGGGCATCGGTTTACCCTTACGGCTGGGCTGGGCAAACTCCACGCCAGAGGCCGATACGGTTAGAGGCACTTCCGGATGCAGTTCAACGTTTACATTGCCGATTGTTCTTACCGACGGGATATTATCAGTGTTCCACGGAATGCGGAAAAGCATCGGAGCCTTGCCATCTTCGCCGGGTTTACCATAGTAGGCGTTGTTGTCATCAAGCAGTTTTTGTGCTGCTTCCATATGGTTTCTCGTTCGTGAAGTCTGGTAAAGAACATCTCCATCGTAGTCCATACCAAGCCACTGCATGCACTCAAACATGGCATCAATGGCCTCACGGGTGGAACGTTCGATATCGGTGTCTTCCACACGCAGAAGAAATTCTCCTCCGGTATGTCTGGCGTGCAGCCAGTTAAAGATAGCTGTTCTGATATTACCGATGTGGACCTTCCCGGTAGGAGAAGGCGCGAATCTTAATCTTATTGACATATTATGATATTACTATTTTGATTTGTTATATTTTATGAATGATCAAAGGCTTGAGAATTAATCTTCTTTGTCCTTGACATCTTTTTTGTCGGTACCAAGATCATTGGTGTTGGTTGCTGCCTCAAGCTGAGCTCTGGCATTCATTACATTGACCAGTGCGATAACCAGATTCGTTTCGGCTTCAACCAAGTCACGCTGAGCTTCATTCAAACGCGTTAGCTCTTTATTACCCGCCTTATATTCTTCTTCAACCAGGTCGCGCTGTTTAGTCACCAGTGACAACGTTTCCTTGTACAGTTTTGCCTGTTTTACGTTCTGAATATAGGAGTCGTATGCTGAACGAACTTCTTCAACAACCATAATCCAGATGTCGGCGACATTGAATTTTGCCTGTGCTAGTAAGGCCTGTGCTTCACGCAGTTCGTAGAAGCGGGTTCCGCCGTTGAACAGTACCCAGTCAGTAGAAACGCCCCAGCCGTAATAACGGTCATTGTAATAGGTGCGGCTGCTGCCGGTATTACCATTGCGGTAATCGACTTTAGTTGCATAAGAATTAACGCCGAAACCTGCGCTCAAACTTACTGTTGGAGAATATGCGCCCCATTTTTCGTATACCTGATATTTGGCGCTTTCAAGCAACTCACGGTAGTATTTCAGGTCCGGACGGTTGTTTAACGCGGCATCAAGATAAATGTTGATATCCGGCAGAGAATCTTCCGGAATTGATTCAATTGGAGAATATTTCAAGTCATTGGATAAAGTACTTTCCGGAATGCCCATCAGTTCTGCCAGAGCGTAACGGGAGGTATTATAACTGTATTCCGCCGCCATCTGGTCTGATGTGGCGTTGTTTACCTGCACTTTAAAGTTTAGGACATCACTGAGCGGACTGGCTCCGGCATCATATTTATACTGGGTGTCTTTCAACTGGTCAAGCTGGAATTTACGGTCAGTCAGTGCGATACGGTTATTTTCGATTGCCTGAAGAATACTGTTGTAAGCCTGTGCTACGGCAAGCAGTAGAGTTCTGCGGGCATCTTCACGGACTGCTTCTTCGCCGAGAGCGTTATGTTTTTGTTGAAGCATAATCATGGTACGCTGAAGGCCATTGAAAACCGTCAACGTTGCGGACATGCCGACTGAATTGCTCAGGGCATTGGTATTGTTTATACTGGACAAATTAGAAATATCAGTTGGTTTATCAATATCCTGGCTGAAACCGTGACTTGCTGTAATCGTTGGGAAATAGGCCCCGATACTTTGATTGTATCTTGACCAGGCAGCTTTGACAGCGTGATATTGTGACGCAAAGCTTGGATTGTTTGCCAGGGCAATCTGCTGAGCCATCTCCAATGTAAGTAAGTTGACATCAGCCGGCAGAACCTTGCGCGAATCCTGTTTGCGATTGGTATATGTGTCCTCTTCCGTAGGCAATTGCGGCTGACTGTAGTTATAACATCCGGTTGTTACCGCCAGCAGTGATATGCCAAGTAAATTTAGAAAGCGGTTTGTCATATTATCGACTCCATATTTAAATGATTGTTTTAATCGACATGCTTTTTTAATACAATGATTTATAAAGAATATCCTTCTTGAGGAATTTTACAAGTTTATTTCGGGAAAATCAAGCGTCAAATTTTCCTTTTGGCGAAAAGAAAAAAATGCAGAATGTCAAAAAGTTTAAGGGAGGTAAAGCAATCAAAATATCGTTTTTTTAAATCTGTATGACGGATAGCGTCAGTTGAGTCTCATATTACAGGCAGGGAGGCTTTTTTAGGATGTTGGTGATATGTAATTGGGAAGGGGGGCAATATTGTTTGTGACGTTACCCAAAGTTAAAAGCTGAATCTCAAAGAATTAAACAAACCGACACCGACAAAGTAAACCAGCGAAAAAAGCGGAACATATTTAATACGTCCCGCTTTTTAATAATTTTTCAATTGCTGATGATCCGGTGAACCCAGTTCATATCGTAGCTTTCGGCAATCATATTTGTTTTGAGCTGACGATGTATATCTCTGGCCCTGGAAGCAGTAGCGTCCAGTCGGCTCAGGGTTACGGCGCCTATTTCCGTTCCGGCGGCGATTTCGCTGCGTCCGTCACCCACGATCAGTACATTTTCCGGGTTAATCCGCAGTTTTTTACAAAGCCGTTTCATAATTTCCACTTTAGGCAGTTTTTCCTGCCAGTCCGAGCCCTGAAGGTCTTCAACCATACAATCCGGCCCGATTTCGTAATCTAACGCACAGACTTCTTCATACATGGTTCCGGCATAAGTGCCGTTGTCATGACGTTCCACAACCGCGCCGGTAACGAAATAATTTTTAATGCCGCACTGCTGCAGGTAAGCCAGAAAATCCATACTGCCGGGAACCCGCCACGGCTCAGGATTTTTCCGCGCAAGACCTAAATTATGGTCCCGCGACATCCTGAGCAGCATTTTTTCGTAGCTTCGAAACAATTCGGATGATTTTGTACCGATAAACTGACGCAGCTCCGTACTTTCATCAAACGCGTCAAAGACTTCTTCTCCGCTCCAGATGAGCTGGATTATTTCGTCATTCACGTTCAGATCGACTTCCGGCGATTTGATTACGCCGTTCTTAATGCCGTTACGAATCGCCCATTCCATCTGGGTCAGAGCGGAAAGTCCAGCAGACTCAATCGAAAAACGTTGTGCTTCGGGAAAACGTTCCGCCGGTATAACCGTTGAGTTACACAATTCATCTACTACCATTTCATCAGGCAGACCATTTTCGGAGACATAGCCGGTCAGCAGTGTCATCACCGGCACCCAGTCGCGGATCAGCGAATGAGTACCGTCAATATCATGAAAGGCGTGAGTAATATTCCTGCCTTCGAAAGGGGTCACCAGTTCGAGCAGTCCGTTTTTTTCCGGTTCGTTTATATATGCCATGATAATACTCCCGGGTGGCGTTAAACTGTAGCCAGCTCGGGCATTTCACAGACAGGAGCTTTTGTGCGCAGGCTGTCGAGGATCTCACTGATACTTAGCGTTGCCCCGCAAACAACCAGGTCGGCGGCACCGTAATAAACGGTAACATTGTCACCATCAATAATCTGACCATTTGTAAAAACACACTGTCCGCAAAACCCTTTATTTTCATAGCTGGCTTCCGGTTCCATAACCGGAGTAACAGAACGAGCCAGAACTTTCCAGGGTTCGTTGATATCAAGCAGCAAAGCTCCCAGGCAATAACGTCCTTTATGATCAGCTCCGTGATAAATTTCCAGCCATCCGGCTTCGGTTTCGATCGGGGATGAACCGGCACCGATCCGCTGATTGTCCCAACTTCCCGGACGTATTGTGGCCAGTTCGCGGTGATCACCCCAGTAGCGCATGTCGGGAGAAGCGGAAATCCAGATATTATGGTCACCGATATTGCCCTGTCCCGGACTGCTCGGACGGTGCAGGCAGTAGTAAAGCCCGTTGATCTTGCGCGGAAAGAGTGCACAGTCTTTATTTGGCGGCGGAAGAATCAGTTCACGTTCCGAAAAATGTACCCAGTCGGTGGTAGTCATGTGCCCGACCGCAACCGCAGAACTGCCGACAGCGGTATAAGTAAGGTGGTAAATGCCTTCAACTTCTTCAACCCGGCAATCCTCTATGCCGAAACCTTCCGTAAAACCTTTTGGAAAAATCCGGGCAGCCGGGTCAATATTAAAATTTTTCCCGCCATCGTAACTCCAGGCAATCAGCAGGTGTGACATGGTAGTTAGAAAGACTTTGTCATCATAGAAAAAACCACGAGGATCGACCTGCAGAAATTTCGGGTCCTGTTTTGAGACCAGCCATGGAGTCACTTTATCAGTCTTTTGATCAACAAGCAGAGCGGCAACATGCTGGGAATCACAGAGCGGACATTCAGCCACCCGCAACAGCATTCCAACCCGGTCTTTGTTGCGGAATGCGCCGGGATTAAGAACGCACTCAACTTTTACGTCAGGCCGTGACGGCGGAATATCCTCCGGTCGAAACAGCGGATTATTTTCAAAACGTTTCACAGTACATTTCATTTTTTCAATTCCTTTGTAATTTCATCGGAACGGTCCAGAGCATAAGGATGCCGGCTTCCGGTTAGTTTATATAATTCAATGCGATTAAGTTTTTGATTGCTGCCCACCAGGAAAGCCGGCATATAGATACCGCCCGCCGGACCGTGATTTGTGCAGATTACCGCCACGGAATTGCTGCCGTTGCGCAGATAGTGCCCGGCATCGAATCCAAATGGATGGTTCCACAGGTTATAGATGGTTTTACCGGTACTTTTCAGGGTGTGGTCGTACGCTTTTTTCCCGTTGATATAAATCACGGCTTCGCAGTCGACTGACCCGAAAAACAAATACCAGTGCTTATATTGTTCTACATTTTTTACCGCAATCATATTACGAAAGACCCCGGTTCCGATAAATCCGGGGTATCCCTGAGCTTCCCAGCCGACGCCCATATTGTCGATAAAGTCATCCCAGCCGGAGACATTCACTTGATCCCCTGCGTTTTTAATTGCTTCACGCTGGATTTTATCGTGTTCCGTCATCAGGGTCAGAGCTTTCAGCTTCCATAACGATGAAAGTTTTTCCACCTCTACCGGCTGTCCCTGATAATCAACAGTTTTTGTCCAGCCTTTGGCTTTTCTGCCGTCGCGTTTACGAATGCGCTCCAGCCATGTTTTCAGCATGGCGCATTCACTGTACTTTTTGATCTTATATTTGGCGGCCAGCCGCTCAAAATCAGCGATGTACTGTTTAAATGAGTCGGGGAAAGGCTTACCCTGTTTCACATATTCAATCGACTTCCGGTTGATAGTACGTACCATCAACGGCAGAGAGGCGATTTCCACGCGCGGCAGCAAGTCTTCACGATGATTCTTTTTTAATAAAGCTTTGGCTTCATCCAGGCAGGACTGTTCAAAACGGTTGAAAGCAATTTCATCTTTTGGAGCTTCGCGACCGCTTTTGCCGATCTCGTAGACTTTCAAATAAAGTTTTTCCATTGCCGGAGCCGCCGGGCCATAAACCCCATTGATATAATCGTGCATCAGCGGTTCAATCGGCTGTTCCGGATTCCACAACAGCTTTTCAAACACCCAGGCGGAAATACCTTCCAGCGCCGCGCCGGGGGACTGATAAGCACCCTGCAGCATGACTCCGGTCACGCCGTTACGAGCGTAAAACTTCAGATTCTGAGCCATGGAATAAAGAGTTGGTTCATAGGCAAAATAGTTGTTGAAATTCACATAGTAGTCCCAGATGTATATCCGGGGAACAACTTTGCGCCACTGTTTGATGTTCGCGACGAAATCAGAATTCTTTTCCACCGGAATATATTTTGCCTGACTCTGGATATCGGTACACAGCCACACGGCGGTATTGTCAGCCATCTTCATGTGCTTCGGCGGCTTACGCGTTTGCTGATAACCAAGAAACATGATTTCGCGATCATTAATGCCTGCTTTTTTGATAGCGTTTGCCACATGATTCACCAGCATCAGGTGCGGCGCGGCAGGGGTTCCCTCGCGGGCGATTACCGCTTCGCATTCCGGGCAGTGGCACCGCACCGGGGAATCGTTCTGCGACAGATTAACAGCCCCGGTTCCATGCTTCATAAGCGCAATGATTTCTTCTACTGCCAGCTTTTGAACCATCGGACTCAACGGACAAAGCTGGTCTTTGATCCGTTTACCATGTTCGTCCATCATAAAGCACTTTGGAAATTTCTTGAGGTTTTCCGGTGTACTTTTCAGAATATTGTTATAGGTATGGGCAAACCACCATTTGCCTTTGTACGCCGCGGAAGCGTAAAAGCCGCCCAGCGGTTTGGGAATTCCACTGAATACTCCATTGCCACGGTTACGCAGGGTGAATTCCGATTTATTGGAAATGAAGGTCAATGGATCACGAAACACCGGAAAGGCCGGAGTTTCCACGCGAGATTCCAGTTCAACTGTCAATTCCGGCTTTGACGGTATCTTGTTCCAGCCGTTGCCGTACCAGCGGCAGCCCAAATCCTCTTCAAGAAACATGTAAGCAGCAAACAACGGTCCGCGCCTTTTACTACCGAACAGATAGATATTACCGTTCTTTACAGTAAGTCCGCAACTGGCAGGAGTGGTAATTTTATTCCAACCTTCTGGCCTGGCTTTTTGGGCCGCTTGGGTCTGTCCGATACTGATATACGGCGAATGAATTTTTTTGTCGCTTTCATTCACAATTTTAAAATCGGCGCCGGTGATTTTATTCAAGTGATAGCACAACTCATCGGCAGCCTTCTGTTCGGTTGGCAACGGCTGCTTCGGCAACAGCAGAACGAATAAAGTCTTGCCATTTTTCGCCAGATTAATCTGCGTTTTTTTTGCCGCCGCGGCAACCGAAATTCCGGCTCCAAGTAGGCCGCAAAGTAATAATTTACCTATATTTATCATATATATTGGTCCGTATTATAGTTTATTTTACAGGGATAAGTTCAAGTGCGTCGAGACGGACATTTTTCGCAGCATCGGGTGATATGGTGTAAACATAGAGATTACCAAAACCTCCCGGACGGGAAAACGTACCGCAATCGATCCAGGTATAATCCTTTTTCAATTCAGAACCCTTAATTTTATGGAAGGTCACAAAACCCCGTTTCTTATGGAAATAGCCCACTGCAATCGCGTCTTTATCGGCTTTGGCGCTGTCAGCTTTGATCCTGATCGAGATGTGATATTTTCCATCGCGTTTCAGGAATGGATAATCCGTATCATTCCAGCGGACCGGATATTCCGCTCTAGTATACGGTAACCGGAGCGATACGCCCGAACCGGATTCCGGATCTTTGCGGAACGAAGGTCCGCTGTTCCAGATAATTCTTCCATGGTCGGCTGAGATCAGGATACCGTCTTTCGGCAGTTTTCGGGGATGCTTTTTAAAATCCCACAGTTTCAGTTTCGCCAGCAGTAAATCCATATGTCCGCCTTCTCGGAAAAAACGAATACCCTCTCTCTTGGTCGTCGCTTCAAATTTAGCATAAAGCTTATCGAACTGTTTTCGTAATCCGGCTACTGCAGCCGGATTTCCGGCACTTTGTTCTATCCGTCCGGTCAGGTATTCCAGTTGCAGGATGATCACCGGCAATGCTTCCAGGTCAAGCAGTTTTTTCAGTTCAGGATCATTACCGTTTCTCTTCAATGCGGCATACGCTTTGTTAAAAGCGGCCAGTCCGGCAATACGCAGCATTTCCGGTTCTTTTACTGCTCTTGGGTTGGCTGGCGTTTTTCCACTCTTGCCCATGAAGTAAATCTGACGATAAAACTTAAATATTTCCTTACCGGCTGCGCGTCCGAAAACACCCTCACAGTACTCTTTCATCAGTTTTAGTGGATCAAGCTGCGGATTCCACATCAGTTTCGCCAGAACCCAGGCCCGCAGCGTTTCTCGCTCTCCGCCGACAGTGGTATCACCCTGCAACTGGACGCCCTTAACGCCGTTCTTCGCGTAATATCGCAGGTTTTCGGTCATGGAATATAGCGTGGTGTCGTAATGCAGATAGTTATGGAAGGTGCAATGATAGTCCCAGATATGAATTTCCGGGGCGATCTTTTTCCAGGCGTTCATACGCTCTACAAAACGTTTGCTGGTGTAGATCGGCTTATGGCGAATTTCCGCTGCCAGACAGTCGGTACATAGCCAGATGACAACATTGGGGTGAAACTTAATTTTCTTCGGCGGAAGTCCAGTGGCCCAGTATGCCAGAGTTGATACTCTTGCTTTCGGAAATTCTTTAGCTACTTCTCCAGCGACCTTGTTCAGCAATTTCATTGCCGGGGTCGATTTGGAGCCACCGCGCTTTATTGCCGCGGTACATTTGGGACAATGACAATAAGCCGTAGTGTCGCAGATACCAACCATTACATAGTTACAATCGGGCTTTTTACGCAGTTCATTCAGCGCCCAGTTTATCGCACGCTGCTGAAAGCCTGGGTTTAACGGACAACGCTGTCCCGGATTACGAGTGCCGTTGGCATTCATCGCAAAATATTCCGGATGACTTTTAAACAGGTTCCTCGGAGCAATCAGGTCATAGGTATGAGCATACCATGGGGTAGTATAGTTCACATGGTGACCGCCAAGTTCTTTGGGTATTTTCAGATAGAGTTGATCGGTCCGGTTGCGCAATGCCCAGTCGGTATTGTGGGCACAACCGTTCAGGGAATCACGAATGTGAGGAAATGCGGGAACCGATGTGCAGTTATTGATATCAACCGTCAATTCCGATTTATGCGGAATCCGTTCCACTTTGGGACTGAACCAGTGACAACCCAAATCATCTTCCAGAAAAGCGTAAACCGCATTCAGCGCCCCGCGACCGGGGCCGCCGAACAGGAACAGATTGCCGTTCTTAACCGCAATACCGTAACCGTCATCGCCGAGTTTGGCAGTCCAACCCTGCGGCCTGACCTGCTCTGCCAGAGCGGTCTTTCCAATGCTGATGACTTTTCCGTTAGCACTGCTGGAGACAGGAAACTCAACATCAGTAATCTTCTTCAGATAATCCCGGAGTTCTTCTGACGCTTTGACGTCAGTCGGCAGCGGGTTTTCCGGCAGCAGAATGGTATAACTGGTAGTGCCGTTACTGCTCAGTTTCAGCTCTTCGGCGCGCAATGAAAGTAGAGTCATCGCACACAGAAGCAGCAGTGTTAATTTTGTGTATTTACCAAACATTATAGTTCCCTGATATGATCCTATGATTAGTAGCTGTAAGATACGCCGGCAGTATGATCGGTCGGAGCAATATAAACAGAGCCGGAAGTCTGACGTTCCTCCTTGAGGTTATCAAGAATCTCTTTAACTGTCAGTGCGGATGCATGCCCGTCTGCAAATGCAATGTTGGCCCGTTTGCCATGACGGCAACTTATATTTCCAACGGAGGAATCAGACACTGAACTAAGTTTTGAATTCTGGGTAGTTCCTGCTTTGTTTACAGAGTCGGCAAAAGCCATTGTCCGGGAAGTTGCCTTTGGCATTCTGATAGTGAAAAACAGTCCAGCAGGATAACTTCCGCCTCGACACCAGGCTTTAGAACTCATCAATGCACTTGTAACAGGACTGCCATAGCAGTTCAACTGCCACCAGGAACCAGTGACTCCTTGCGGCCCTTTCATGGATGGGCAGAATGTTACATTGGAACCCGCCTGCACTCCAGTATCACTCCAGCCGGGAGTAGCAAGATAGTTCAGTCCAACGTAAGGAATATTATTATGAGTATTCTTTCCATAAATTACTGGCCAGCACCAGTCAGTAGTTGTGTACACATAATGCAGTAAAAAGCCGTTGAAATCGTTCGCATATAAAGTTCCGGCAGTACCTACCTGCTTAAGCTGACTCAAACATGAAATCGCTTTCGCGCGATCACGTGCTTTGTTAAGTGCTGGTAACAGCATGGCTGCGAGTATGGCAATAATTGCTATTACTACCAAGAGTTCAATGAGTGTAAAAAGTCTTTTCATTTCTTTTTCTCCTAATTTATAGATTAGTTGTTGTTTCGTTTAAAAATTTTTTCGTTAATAATCATAATTCATTGTCCTTTCACTTTATTGTATTTTCAGAAACTGTTATTAGTTCCAATAATTCAAAGCGGTTGTATTTTATTTTTTCTGTTCTAAGTATGTAAGGCCTGATTACCTACTTGCGGACAACTCTTGCGGAAAACCGGGACAACGGGAATTTTAACGGTTTGCGGTTTCGGCATTTCTGCAATCACTTCACAAATTTTACTAGTGAATTTCATTGGCTGAATGTCCAGACTGGTGAATTCAAATGATTCGGCCCATGGCGTATTTCCTTTGCCAATCAGTAAAGGACGTTGTTCATCCGGAACATTTTGTTTCCGCAGAAGTTTTTCAATGGGCAGTAAATAACTGTCCAAAGCGCCCAGATAACCGTCACAACGTTTCTCGGCCAGCAAACGGGAAAAGTTCTCTATTGTATGTGCTTCCGGTTCAATCGTCAACGGCTCAGGAAATCCGGCTTCCGCAAGATAAGCCGCCATGCTCTTATGCAGCAAATGATCGGAATGAAATTCATTATCCGGTTTTCCCATCAGAATGCCGATATTGCAACAGCCGTTTTCCACCAGCAGTTGAGCCGCCAACCGACCGGCCTGTTCAACATCACTAAGGATATAGGAAGCATTCGGACGATAAACATGTTCCATACGGTTCAGAAAAATAGTCGGTATTTCCGGCAGTTGATCCAGCAATTCAAACGGGAAAATACTGTAGCCTTCAATCAACAGAAGATCCGGCTGCTGCTGCTTGCAGAACTCCAGAAAGAAATCAGGTTGTTTGGTCAAATTATATAAATCAAACATTGTGACCACATATCCTGAATCTGCCATGGCATGCTGCAAAGGCTGCGGCAGAATAGCGTGCGTTGCCCGGTAATCCATAACGACAACCGCACTTTTCAGCCGGGTTTGCGGCTCCAGCACAAAGGTGCCTACCGGCGGACGCCGTTCCAGATAGCCGGAGCTGACCAGTCCGTTCAGGGCCTTATTGATCGTCATGTGCGCGATATTATACTTCTGCGCCATAGCACGTTCCGAAGGCAGTTTCTCGCCCGGCTTGTATACTCCGGCCTGGATCTGCTGCAGCAGAAAGCGGCTGAACGCCTCATATTTTGTTTCATTCGCTTTACTGTTTTTCGCTATATTCATTAATTTTCTCTCTTGTGTTCTATGTATGATACATGATGTATTATACATAGATTTTTTGCGATTGTCAATATGTTAGAAGCAAATTACGAAAGAATTTTGAAATTTTTTTTGATTGCAAATTATAAAGGTAAAAGCACAGCATGCAACCGCACGATGGGAACGTTCTGGCGGCATGCTGATTATTGTCTAAGCTTAATCATTAGCCGTTTTGTATGAAACTTTGTTATTCTCGTCAAAATAGACATTGTAGTGAAATAAATCGAGTGAAGGATAATAATACCAGGAGCCTTTTGTACTACTATTCATCAACATCTTGTTGTTTTTAGAAAGATTTTTACACTGCAACATTCATAAACGCTTAACTATTAATTCAGTAAGGTGTTGATTTAACGACTTCAATTTTAATCAGCGCGAAGTCCTTCCTGGTAGGGGCGATTTTCGATGAAAACGCCCGTCGCACCAGCGACATTGAAATACCTTTAAATTTTCAGATTTATTATGCCGCGCTGATGCGCGGTGTGCCGGTTTTATCAAAACAGGCACTACTTGCTTCCGCATTTTATCATTCTTAATTCCTTAGTAGGGGCGATTTTCGATGAAAACGCCCGTCGCACCAGCGACAGTAGGATTGTTTTAATTTTCATGGATAAACTGCCGTGCAGATGCACGGTGTGCCGGTTTTATCAAAACAGGCACTACTTGCTTCCGCATTTTATCATTCTTAATTCCTTTGGTTGCGGCTTCGCCGCTCTAGGGAATCTCTGTCTGGATTGCCTAAAATATTTTTAACTTCCTGTTTTGTCATTCCTTTCTTGATAGAATTCCATTCTTTCCCGGATATGTAGATATATGATGTTCCAAAAACAAAATATACACCCAAAAGAAGTACTATTAATGCGATAGAAGATAAAGTAATGAATACTTGTTTTGGTGGACTCATTTTCTTTAATTCGATTCGATGATAATTATTCTAAAAATGTTTCAACATCTATTCCCCAAAGTAGATGAGCAGGCGGTCATGGCATAATAGTACCAGGTCCGGAATACGGTCTCCGTTGATGTCGCCAGAAGCTATATCATGGGGTTCTTCATCGGTTCTTCGGCTGAAAAGTGTTGATTTGCTGAAAACACTGAATTTCAATGTTCGCCACAGCTTGCCGTTGGTAATGGTAAAGAATTCCAAGGCTCCTTTATGAGTGTTAAAAAGTACAGCATACGGTTTTTCCGGATTTCCCAGCCTGACAGAACTGATGGCTCTAAATATAGTTTTATCATTTTTATCCTGATAGGCTTTTGCCCGTTCCTTGAATTTCAACAGTTTTTGATTGTCCCGGAGTTGTAACAGTTTATTTTTCTCCAGCATCACGATTCCTCCTTTTCCATTTGCGGAAAAGAATTCCATTCCACGCAGCGTTCTGATTGAACTTTTCAGCATCAGAGTAATGCATTCGCGATTATTTTGTGCAGACTTTGAGTTCTTGCTGTCTTTGGGAAAGATTAGCAGCCGGTTATCTGTTATATCCCACATTGCATAAAATGTCGGGCCCTCAAGTACGCCTTTGAAGTCATAGTTTTTTTCAGGAGGATTGAATTGTTCGACAATCTTGATCTGTTCATTTTTTAGTTGATAGATTCGGGCCATGCGTTTCGTGCAGATTAATATCGCATCATCTCCCTTCCAGGTGGTTTGCAGCAACAATTCAGGCGCTAGAAGTGCCGGCAGGTTTCGGGTCAGACCGACAAATTCCACTATCTTTCCTTTGACGTATCGATAAGCTTTCGGCTTTTCATAAGCCGGAAACACAATTAGTGCACGCTGTTTTGCTCCGACCTTTACCATCCGAAGATCGCGCGGCTGCACCCTCAAATCCAGCACATTGCTCTGTGAATCGGCAATCTTACCATCTTTGGTCCAGGAATATTTCGCGATAACAAATTTTTTATCCTTCTTTTCTGCTACATATACCTCATTCCCGATTAAATCGAAAGCCAGCGGCGCTTTGTTCAGCTTTAATACCTGGGGAAACTCGGTAATGCGACCGACCAGGTGGCGCGCCAACATTTTCTCTTTTACCGACAACACATAAATGTTGCCGTGCTTATCCCGGGCGATTTTAGAGATATCGGCAAGTGTCTGGATTTCCCTGGGGATTGCGGCAAAACCATCGGCTTGTCCGTCGTAGATATTCAGTCGGCTGAGTTCGGGTGCAGCAACCACCAGATCTTTGAATCCGTCATTATTCAAATCAGTTAACAGCCACTGGCGGGCAGGCCCTTTGCCGAGATCTTCGATGGGAAGTTCATATGGATAGACCTCCTGCATATCACGCAATTTTCCGGTGGTTTCGGACTCAAAAGAATAAATGCTAAACACCTTTCGGGACCTCAAAATCATTCCCATCGGTATTGGGGACGGAAACTCCTTGAGTCCGGAAAAAGTACAGGCAATGTCAAACTTAACCGGAATTTCCCAGCCGTAGGTATTGGCTGACTTGAAATTTTTAAGTCTCAGCCCTTCTTGTTCATTCTTGAGGTAGATAAGCATCTGGTTGTCTGTCGTGTTCAGGAACTTGTCAAACAGAAAATATGAACATGACGACCCGGAGTAGGGGATTTGAGTAATCGTATCAATTTTCCGCTGTTTATTGCATTCGACTACCAGCGCCAGTTTGTCACTGCTTATCATGATAGAGTCGCGTGTTTTGCCGCCGGTAATTTTTCCGGGCCAGGTTTCCAGGCCACTGATATCCCTGAGTTGTTTTGATATTACTCGTTCCGGACTGGAAAAATGTGAGTCTTTCTCCTGAAAAAATATTTCGGCATTTTTCTGTCCGCAGGCAATAATATCGGTTTTTCCATCGCCGTCGAAATCTCCGAAATCAATGTATCGCACATAAAAATTTACAAAGAAACCGGCGTTTTCAAAGTAGTCGTCGACTTTCCCTCCGCCATTGGGATCTTTAGGCGATTTCCGTCGCAGCAATAGCTCAATACGGGATGAACCATTATCTGCGAAAATAATGTCGTCGAGTCCGTCCCCGTTGATGTCGCTTGTCAATAGACTATCGGTTCTGGAACTGAATTTGAATGCCTCCATTGATGAAAAGCCAAATTCTCTTACCGGTTCTGTTTCTGCCGCTCTCGACAGTACGACCGAAGCAAACATTGCCGGCAGTAACAACAAATATTTAAAATACATATAGAGCTACTCCTTAGTTAATGGGGCCGGTCACTGTCATATTGAAAGTATAATTGCCATCTTTGTAAATGGCGTATAAAAGAGAACTTTTCAGGTAGGAACTGAGAAATTGTTCATCGCTAAGAAAATCTTTTTGCAGGAGTTTTGCTACTTTGATCAGGATTTTTTCTTTTGGGGAGGCATCCGCCAAATTGATATCATTCATATTTACGTCACGGAGCTCTTTCTGGAGCACTTTATTTGTCATAAGCACTGTTTCCGGGATATTCATGCAGCTGTAGCAGAATGAGCCGGCCGGGGTGCTCTTTTCCAGTTCCTGATATGTTGCGGAATGATAGAATTTACCGGATTTTCCACGGCTGAAATTACGGCAAAGGTCTTTAACTCCTTTTTGTTCCCCGTAGTAGAGGTAACCATCGATCAGGACAAAAGTGAATGCCTCATCACTCTGGGCATTCATTGTTCCGGGAATGTTCACTCTATAAAGATCCTGACCCATAAAGCTTTCTTTTAACAGGAATTTTGTAGCCATTATATTCAGGGATTTCTTCATTGTGGCGGAATCTTTGAGTTTGAATCCGGAAATCGTCTTGCCGTCGTCGCTGTTAAAGCTGTAGCACAGCGTATCCATCGGCATTACCAGGCCGTCATAAAGCTTGAACCCGAGCTGCATCTCAAGAACATTAATGATTCCCATCATTTTCTGGTGAAATTCCATTGAAGATGCGGCGGTTGCCTGATTTATATAACTGCAGGCTTTGTCTATACTGAAGCGCATTACTCCGTATGAAGAAACATTCTCGGATAGATACGGGAATTTCGCTGACAGAGGTACGGGCTGTGTGTCCAGCATGTTCAGCAGCGACGGTTTACTGGAATCAACCCCGTTAATACTAACCGCGATATCAAGAGCGGTTGCCGAGGGTATTACTTTTCCGGTTACATTCCCGAAGTTGAACAATCCCAATGCCCGGAATGTCGCCAACGTGCTATTTCCGTCGTTTTTCTTGAGAATATCCCGTTTTATCTTTTCCCCTAACTGTTTTGATATTGTTACAATCAGTTCAGCCTTATCGGCTGGAGTGGAGTCAAGCTTCTGAACCTTTAAGATTGCTTTTTCACATAGTTCTTTTTTATTACTGCTGATCATGAATCCTTTTACATATGTGTCAAAGCTTTTTTTCTTTTCTCCTTTGTCTTCATATACTATTTTGTCCACCTTCTCGCCGGCGAACTCATAAGAGCCTCTTAATACTTCATGTTTGTTGAGCTCATGATAACGGCGGTCGATCCGTTCGGTTTCTTCCAGCTGCTCCCGGGTCATTTTTGCGACAACCAATGCGCACACACTTTGCTCTTTTGAAAAAAGAATAATTGACTCATCATTCATAATATTGAACTGATTCAACATCAGCTGATCTTTTTCCTTAAATTCCTTACCATCGTTAAATATAACTTCCAGCAGGTTTCGCCCATTCATTTCACGCTTGATTCGTTCGTTGTTCAGCAGTTTGCCCGGAGGCGAGTTGCGAAGGGCTTCCTTGAATTTTTTCACATCAGGAGAATAAATCATTACTCCCAGGTTTTCTCCTGCAAAGGCGGTCCGTAAGTCTTCGGCCATGGCTGTTGCCAGGCCAACTCCGCAGATTAACGAAAATACGGCAATTCTTAGTATTTTACTTCTTATCATTCTTTTTCTCCCTGATATCAGTTGTTTTACGTGGTTTCCGGGGAGGCTCCGTGTATTTTATGCCTGACTCCGGATTACTTTCGTTAAACGCGTATGCGTCCAGATTGTTAAGTAAAAATTTCACTTCACGGACCGGAATGGCGAAGTTAAGTCCCTCGCTTTTCAGCAGGCCCATGTTGATTACTCCGATGACTTCGCCGTTGATGTTGAACAGTGGTCCGCCTGAATTCCCGGGATTCACCGGTGCGTCAACCTGAAGAAACGGTACGCCGCTGATAATCCGCTTGACGTGACTGACAATTCCTTCGGTTACGGTTTGCTCCAGGCCATGGGGATGTCCAATGGCAAAGACCAGATCTCCGGGACGGGTATCGCCTGCGGAGAGAACGACTGGCGTGATTGGTGCTTTAATTTTGTTTTCCACCTTGATTACCGCCAGATCATGAAACGGGTCAACCGCGATAATTTTGATATCTTCGTAAACTTTTCGTTCAACGACTCCGCCTTTCTTGACCAGTCGCGTAACCCGAAATTCACGGTCATTTTGAACTACATGGAAGTTGGTGACGATATACCCATCGGTGTTGACGAAGAATCCTGACCCCATACTGCCGGTGCTGTTTCTGATAACGACCACAGAAGAGGCAAAACGGTCAACGGCCTCCTGTACTGACTTAATTTTGAGGTTGCCGGTTTGGAAAAATCCCTTCGTCACTGTTTTGCCGGATTTCTGTTTTGCTTTCAATGTGGTGATAATTTCATCGGATGGAATGGCGATAATCGTGTAGCCCAGGTCGACAAACAACTTGTCTGAAGTTTTTTTGACAACATTCCCGGTCACGCTGGCTCCGCCGCGTAACATCAGGGTATCCTGCGCAAAGATTGGTAATGAGATAGAAGTGGCGAAAATAAACAAGCACAAAAAAACAGCTTTATAGATCATACCTTGTACTCTTTCCTGAAATTACAGTGTCCCTGTCCCTATAAAAATCGATAACACTAGTAAAGCATCATCCCGGCATGATTGCAACCGTATCAAGCAAATATATTGCATCAAATAAGCCGTTTTTTACTTTTTTTGTCTAACTTATGTTGAATAGTCAGAACTCTGCATTTTAAATTATTTATCTGTTGTACTTGTATTTTTACGCAGGAAAATACTGCTGTCACAAAAATTGATTATGAACCTGTTCAACGAATTTTTTGCGGCAATACACAAGCGATAACAATCAGTACTATGCCGATAATTACGGCCGGAACCGCTCCGTTAACACCGCTGAGCATTGAGTCATATTTTGATGTCTGGGCCAGGGTCATGGTTCCTCCGATACTGGTAAACAGAAATGATTTTGCTATGCTGCCATACATTGCGGTGAAAATTCCAGCGCCGATCAGGCCGCCGAGAAGAAAGAAAATTCCGTCTTTTCTTCCGGTTCCGACAGCGACAACTCCGGTTCCCGGACAGAATCCGGACAATGCCCAGCCCGCGCCCAGAATGGCTCCGCCGATGATTACTCCGACATATGCCGATTTTACCCCGAGATGTCCACTGTTGATTACCCCAACCAGCATTCCCAGAAATAATATCGATGAAGATATGCCGATTGCCAGCAGGATTGTTTTGGCTAGGTGCAGATCGGTTAACCGTAACATTCCGATAATCTTATCAGGATCGGCCGCGCCGATACGTTGCAAAATAAGTCCGAATACTGTCCCAAGAATAATTGCCAGTAAGATATTCATCGTATTGCCTCCTTATTTCTTTTTATACAGGAAAATTGCGACCGGAACGGCTGCCGCAAATGCGGCCATGGCAAAATAATATCCGCTTAATGCCGTTTGCATCATGCCGCTCATCATATGTCCGCTGGTGCACCCTCCTGCTAATCGGGCTCCCCATAATACCAGAACTCCTCCGCAGAACGCCAGAACATAACGTAAGACCGTATTATCGTCGAAACGCTCCTTGTGGCATACTGGAACCTGATTAATAATTTTTTCGTCTTTTGATTTGGTCAGAAGTCGTCCGATAAAACCTCCAAGAACCATGCACAATACGAATATAAATCCATAATTAAAAGGTTGAGCTACGGATTTTGCGTACTTGCCGCCGGATTTATTTAAGTAGGCATTTGAACTACTGTAACCGGACTTGGCATCCGGGTTCTTTTCTGCCAGTTGTGAGTTGAACACATTGCCGATGATACCGTCAAGGACGACAAATTGAGTCGACACTCCTATGGGTTTTACCAATGCTACCGCGAGCAGAAAAGTTGCCCCCAACACGATACCTCCGAGTTTCCAGTTCCAATACATTTCAATTCCTCCTTTGTTATCAATTGTACAAATAAATTCTGAATAATCAATTTAGGGAAAATAATGCTTGATACGCCTCGATATATATTAACTAATTTATACGTTGAAACGGATATTGTCGTCAGTGGAACCGGAATTTATTCTGCAAAATATAATTTTAAGTAGTTGCCGTGAAGTGTGTATTAAACTATTTTAGATGGTCGTGAAAAAAAATAAAAATGACTATTTTTAAAGAATTACTTAAATCCTTTAAAAATAGCGTTTACCACTCTTTCTGAAGGGGAACACTGCAACCGTAAACAATAGCGTCCATGTTGTGATACAATTCTTCAGGTGTCGGCGGTCTGCGGTTTTCACATATGGCATGGAACTTTGTACCCAATTCAGAGACATAATCATCAAAAAAACATTTTTTCTGTCGCCCATTAGTCAGGAGCGAAGATATCAGTTTTTGCAAAGTAACCACCAGCTCTTCACGATTCATTGGGGAATGAGTTAGCTGTGGATTCGAATAATGCGCAATCTTCTTGTACGTAATTGTCTCCGCACCATATTGCTGAGCTTCAAATCCGAAGGTGGAGCGCAATGAAAGCACAATGTCTGATTTGAGTAATGCTTTATTCGACGTGCGGTTGTCAATAAAAACGTGCTCATTCTTTTGTTTTTCCAACCAGGCTAACGTCCATTTATACTCGGTCATAAACTTTGGATGGGGACGAAAATAGAAATCACATTGTGAGGTAAGATCATATTCTTTAATAATATCACTGATGAATTTGACAAAAGCAAGAGCCGAAGATATTTCAGACTCTTCTCCCCAATGTGCGATCATAGGGGTAAATCCGATCGTATATAATGAAGATTTCATGTTATTATATGGTGAATGGTAAATAAGTTTGTACTCGAGTGGTATTGTTATTGTTACTCGAGAGGATTCCAAAGGAATAGTTTCCTGTTTACTATTTCCATAATGAGTGAAAAAATCGATACCATACGGGACAATCGCATGTTGCTTCTCTGGCAGATGTCCATAATTTTCTTCCAACAGCAAACGCACATTATATTGATTGCATTTCGCCATAAGTATTTCATCCGGCCGGTTATAACAGAAAGCTGCATCAAATTTATGCTGCGTGAAAATATAATCAAAAAACATGGAATATTCTTTTTGCAAGTTATCGGGATCCAAGTGTTTTATTACATCATAGATGCTGACAGGTGTCACTTCCCAGCCTTGTTTCAGGAAGAATTCCATCGTTGATTTCATTATATGAACCTTTATTGAAAAAATCATCAATAACTTCATATTCATACTTCCTTTGTCTGATTGATAATGGTCACAATATATAACAACAAGAGTAATGCGTTACAAACTCTCAGCTTCGAAAACAAATTCAGAAATTTATATCGGTCGGATGCACATGCTTCTTTAATACAAGCTCAAATTTATGTGCTTATTTAATATGATGCACATGCCTGCAAATTACAACCTATAAGTCAATGTCTCTTTGTATCAAGATAAATTTACCTCAATACTTTTGCAATTGGCTCTATAAATCTATAGCAAATCAAATTTTAATCTGTTTTATCATACTTTCGTTGTTTGCTTATTATGGAAAAAGTATATTGAAGGATTGTCAAAAAAATAAATATTCCATACACGTATATGCTGATTTCTTTTAAATGTAGTCCGTAATACAAGACTAACTTTAATTCAAGCTCGGTTCCCGTTAAAGTATTTTGAAGGAAACCAATAAGTATAAGAACTACAAAAATACGATATATAAGGTTAATATAGCTGAATTCTGGTCGCTCATATATTCTCATTGTTTTTGCTTGCTTTGTCCTAATTCTTTTTCTATATGAAATATTGTGACACAATGAAGTTATGCTTCCTGTTATTACATTGCAAAACGATTTTTCAGAGTAGTGTCTATCATAAAAATCTACTGGGTTGAACCTCTAATTTTTTTGTTAACAAAATCCGAAGGTTTTAATAAAAAATGTCATTTGTTATTGCTTTTTGTTAACAAAACTACTATTATATAAATGGACTGGGAACACCCGGTCGGTAGGCGATTCTGGAAACGGAATCGCTTATTTAGTTTATGGGAATACTTTCCATCCTTTTACTGTTTTATGTTCATAAATATGTTCTTCCACAATATCATATGCCTGATTTGACTGTTCCGGTTTAAGTACATGCCTGGCACATGGATGAGCACATAAGTCTGCCAGTTGTATTCCGGCGATATTATCTCGTTTATTCTTGAATACAAGCGGACATTTAAGTTCAGTCAATCCTGAAATATATTCCGAACCGGAAGCCATCAGGCGCAAATATTCAATCTCCAGCATATTATCTTCTCGTTTTCCTCGTGCTTCAATCGGTAATTCACGTCTTTCCCTTGCCTTTATAAAATCGTCATCTCTGAAAAAGGGCTATAAATCCTTTTCCCAACTGCTTTTAATGATATAATCGTAGTCCTTATTTTTATAAAATTTGGGAATACCCTATAATTAATCCCGTTAGGGCCAACTAGAAAATTGAAGCGTATCCTATTAAAAATAAAAAGGTATGCCTCGTCAGTTTTGAATTGATTTTATATAATGCATGTTTTGAAGTGTTGTTGAGTCTCCAATAGTGTCTTTAAATGTTAGAAGTTCTATATGGCCATCGACAAAAGCATAGTTTGATTTGTTCTTGTGTCGGTCTTTTTTGATATAAGATTCCCAGTATTGGATATTTTCTGAAGCAGGATAGACTTGTTTTTTTAATATATTGGTTTTATCGCCACGCTCGGCAAAAGCAATAGTATTATTTACACTTAGTATATTTTTTAAATGATTATTAGTAAGCATTTCGTTAAAAATGTAACTCTGGATTTTTTCATTATTATTTTTTCTGTTAGCAATTTTATCGCATGGGCAAAGTAAGCATTTTCTATTAATATAGGGGGAGAGATATATGTCCCAACCTGAATTTTCATGGATAGGAGGATTTCTTTCATATTCACTGCAATAAAGTGTCCATCCAAGAATTATTTGTTTTAGATGAGATTGGCAACTTCGAACATCTGCTTGCTTCTTTGAGTGGTTAAGTGTGGGTAATAATAATATTAAAAGTATTGCAATTGAACTTAAAACGATAAGAAGGTCAGCGAGTGTAAAATTATTTATTTTCATTTTTAATTTTCTCTCTTTGGTATTTTGGCATTTTTAATATTATTTGAAAATGTGGCACTGAAATATCTTGATTTCGTAAAATCTAATCCTAAAATATCAGCATCGCTGAAATCTGTATTATCAATATAAGCATTCTCAAAATTAACTCGAGATAAATTTGCGCCAGTAAAATCAGCATTAATTAAATCAGCATTGATAAATGTTGACCCTCGCAAATTTGGTACTTTATCCTGAGGCAATTTTATAAACTTAGCCTTTTGTAAACATGTACGGTTAAAATTTACCTTTTGAAGCTCTCCACTTGAAAAATCAGCCATCCAAAGATTAGTACCTTCGAAATTTGCTCCAGAGAGATTTGATTGCATGAATTTAGCGTTTTCTAAATTAATATTTGATAAATCTATGTTTTCCAGATTAAGATTCATTAAATGTTCTTTGTAAGCAATAACTAAATTTTTAAGCCTTTTCCCTATTCTTTTATTTTTTTCTGATTTAAATAAACTCATAAAAACAGAATCAGGATATAATATATCTGGTTCAATGGGGATTTTTGTGGCTTGAGTTTCAGGAATTAATAAGAATCCATATTCTTTTACTATTCTATCTGAACTCGATATTTGAGAACAAATAAAATTAACTTTTTTTTCCAATAACTCATTCTGCTTTTCATAACGTTGAGAAGCAATACCAAAAAAGGCTACATAAATACCAATAAGCCACAAAAAAAAGGATGAGCTTTTTGAGTTTTCTTCATGTTGCTCAGGAAAGACTTTATTCCAAATAAGTCTTAACCCTGAAAAATCCCAGACCAGCCATATTGAAGTCTTAATAATGCTGTTTGTCTTGTTCAACTTATACGCATAAAACCAGCATATAAAAAAAGAAATAATAAGCCCCAAAAAACCACAATATATGAAACCCAATAGAACAACTCCGACAAAAACTGCAATTCCTGTGATCTTATACATGATATTATGTTTGCTTTTTTGACTTTTGTTTAAGTTGTTAAAGGCCATTGTTTTAGATTTTGAGTTTTTTTTGTTATTGCTTTTTTTTATATGTCTTAATAATAATAAGTATACGAGAAAAAAGCAAGTAAAAATTACTAATAAATAAAATATGTTGTGTATTGTTTGGTTTTTCCTGTTTTCATACTGAAGATTTACCGGAGGGAATCGGAAAGTAAAAACTGCTGTTAAAGCTATTTGGGAACAACTTGTTGTTAGCCACCAATTACAACTTGCTTTTTTATGAATGAGAATTAAACTATATATTAGTGTTTAATTGATCAAGGAATTTTATTATAGATTACCGAATTTAAAACAATCATAAGTCATTTTTAATAGCGATGGCTTTCAGCATACCGTTTCGTTAGGAAAATCGCCAATTTTTTTGAGAAAAGAAACAGAATGTTGGAAGTTGCGCTCGTTTATAATGGATGTATTATAAGCGGGCGTATCTTTCATTTTTTGGCGCATTCATCATATCTTTTCTCGGGCGTTTGGCGATGCCTCTTAACGGTGTGATCGAATGCGCCTTTTTTGTGTATTCGATCTTCCGGTATTGCTTTAGCATAAGAAAAGCACCACAAACGGGGGATATGTAAATGGAAACATCTGTAAAGTATCAAACAAGCAGTAAACCGGAAGATTTTTTTGAAGCGAAATCGGGAGTGTTGTTTCACGAATTTCTGGAGATTTATCACGACCGTATTGAAAGTATTAAATACACTCCCTTCGGACCGGAAGAAGGTTTGAACCTGGAAATTAACTGCTTTGGTCCTGATGCCAGAACTGTTTTCCTGAAAAATGACACGATCACTGATGGACAATATATTATTGCCCTGACGAAACTCGATTATCCGGCAGAGTTTCGTTGTGCTCATCTGCTGCTGACCCTGATGGGCTGGGAAGGACGTCCGATCTATACTCCGGCGTTCCGCGACGACATGACCCCGGTACTAGGTTGTTCGCGTCGCCGTACCCTGCTGACCGACATCCAGGAATTCTATGATATGACGATTGGGCTGGCCGAGGCAATGGATAAAATCGATTCCGTAATAAAAAGCCAAAGGGTATTTTCCTATCTCTGGAAAAATTATTAATCCGCCTTTATTTATTTCTTTTCACCACAGGGAAACAGCGCGGTAAAGCCGCAACCAAAGGAATGAAGGGAAAACAGTTTTTAGAGGAATCCTTAAATTATTTATTTGCCGGGTTGATAATAGAGTTTGCTTACTCGGTATGTTTAAATAATTTAATGACTATTGGAGCATCACTTAAACTCAGAAACAGTTGAATATTTTTATCTTTATCCTGTGTGATGGGGATATCAAAAGTTTCTCCGGTGATAATATTGATTCCTATAGGAGATTCATTGTAATTTGGGATACCGGATATTTTTAGACGGCATATTCTGTTGTTAAATTCTTTGCTATAAGGTTGTGTTGACCATGCAACCAATATTTTTTCATTATTTTTGTCTGGTTTACTCAAAGCAAAAACTTTGATTTGGTTAGCTGCATTGATGTTGGAGTTATCCCAGTTTTTGACTAGTTCGGTACGTATACAGCTTCGATGCAACGGCATGGCCGAAATGGATACTGATATTTGGGAATCATACATCCATCCGTTGAGCAGAGAAGTCATTCGTTGTACGGCGTAATACGATGGTTTTGGATTGTAATTACTACGGATTAGCCCAAAATTAGCCTCAGGCTGGAATTCATGGGAACCGAAGTCATCGATAAAATCATATTGACAAATGGCTTTGACTGGTAATGTCATGCATTCTAAAAACCTTCTGACAATATATACCGCCTGGGCATTTTCAGAAAAACCGGCATAGAGCATTTTTTCATTTTTACCGTTGAACCAGAAAGTGCTGTAACCAAATTCAGTCAGCCAGATGGAGGTATGATAGCCAGCCTTACGAATTTTTTTCTGATATGATTTAATTAAACCGCTGAAAGTATTTTCACTGTCGCCTACTTTGACTCCATCACGTTTTTCATATTGCCAGCCGTATGGTACTTTTTCAGGCGGAAGGGAATAACTGTAAGGATGATCTACTATTCCATCGAGGCTTTTTGTAAGCCCCAAATCAAAATATCTGAAGTTTGTCGGTGGACATGCGCCAAGTCCAATTAAGGTAATGTCCGGAAATATTTTTTTTAGATGATCTGCAATGGCATTAGTATATTTAAGATGCTCGACAACCCATGGACTGGCCGAATTATTCTCTGCGCGTCCATTCCAGGATCCACCAAATTTTTTCCGCCAGAAGTAATTGTTTGGCTCGTTGCCTAACTCAAATACATTTACGTATTTTCTTGCATCACGTACCGCTGCCTCGGCGACAGCCAGATGCTCTGATATTGTATAACGAGGAAACAAGTGGATTAGCAGGATTATATTCAGAGATTTTGATTTTGCGTATTTTATCCATTCCAGGTTATGGGGATCGATTTGCCATTTCCCGCTGGGACCCTTGATTATTCTGCAGGAGTCGCGAATCCATTTAAAGCCGCATGCGGCAATCATATCAATCAGTTTTTTGTATTGTCGCCAGGAGCCTTTTTGACCAGTGAAATGAGTAACCGTTCCAAAAATCGAATGTTTTATATTGGAGCTTGCTATTGGGGTTCCCAAATTAATACCGGATGACTTGGAACCTTTCAATTCAACGATTTGTGAGGAACTGAAATTTTTCCCTGACAAACTGATTTTGATTCGATAGATATTACGCTTGTTTCCGCCGTTTTTAAAAGGAATTTCACAAGACATTGTATTTTGTTTTATGGTAGGAAGAAGCATATAATTCTTTATGAAATTCCTTGACATTAGAGGTGCCGTTATGCTTAATTTGAGAGGTTGAACTGCTCTGGTACTCTTGGCATTTAAAAATAAATAAATATTGGCTGTTCCTTCAAGCCATTGTCCTTTTAGTTTCCAGCCGCATACATCCATTTCGGAGATATCACTACCTGTAACTTGATGAGGAGAGATGCTGTTTGTGCTGCCTGAGAGTAATTTCAATTCCACAGAACCAGTAGCCGGGAGTTCTTTTTGCTTGCAGACCAGTAGCAGCAACCGAACCGGCATTTCCGGATTTTGGGATTTTTTCCCAGACCAGGCGCCACTCCATGGACCACAAGCAGATAAGGCCAATTCTGTGTTTGTTTTGGCTTTTATCTTTTGGGACTTTCCTTGAAAACAACGTCCAGTGGCATCAATCATTCTATAGTTTATCTTGCAATCATTCGTTGATTCAAGAAGTATTTTGACATTGTTTACATCCTTAGAGATTAGGTTTCGAAAGATGATTGCAACATATTTTCCGCCTTTAGTAAAATCATAGTTAAGTATGATTTTTCCGGCAGCGTTCCTAGTTAGACCACCTCGGGCTCCAGGAAATTCTTTTCCCGTAATAAAACGCCAGTTGCTTGTTTTGCTGCATGGGTCCAAAATTTTATTGACAGCAATATTTTTACTGTAACCGGCTAGAGAAATTAGCAGAAGCAATGATAGAAATAAATGGCTTCGGATCATTTTTTTTGTCCTTTGAAATGTCGTAATCTATATACAATAATGCAAAATCTGGAGTGAAGAGAAAATGATAATCTATTCTATTCTATTCTAAATCCCACTTATTGTCACTCATATAGCGAGTTCCAAGTGAAGTCGGATTGTACATGTTTTTAGAGAATGTTGTAACAGTGCCACTTGTGGCTCTCACTGTTTCAACGCTACCGCTAATCCACAGGACATTTGCCGCGCTGTTTTTGTCATGACGTGGCCAGGCTACGGCCTGATTAAAGTCGGATTTTGAATTTGCCCAGTAGTATCCTCCGCGATTGGAATTGAGGACGTCTGTGGCTGCGTCGACCAACAGTACAGTAGCTCCGGGATGTTTTACTTTATTAACTTTCTGGGCTTCCAGAAAAGTATGGTTAAAACCATAGCTGATACGTCCCCAACAAAACATTTCAGTACGTGTATACTGAGAGCGGACGATGCGGTTTGCGTCTTTGGCGCAGAAAAAGATATTAGCTCGTTCTCCGCAGCTTGCTACATATTCTAACAGGTCCAGATGCCAACGTGGAGGTCCGGATATTTTACGTTTAGGGAAGTATTCTTTATTATCGTCCAAGTAAAGTACGAATGCGGTACCTAACTGTTTCAGCTGACTGACACAATTAATACAGTAAGCCTTTTCGCGAGCTTTGTTCAATGCAGGAAGCATTAAACTTGCCAGAATTGCGATGATGGCAATCACAATGAGAAGTTCAATAAGGGTGAATTTCCTAATCATTTTAATCTCCAAACTTTGATTTGCATTAGAAATGCTTTTTAATAGTTGAAATTAATTATATCATTTACATTTGGAAAGAGCAATGAAAATATTGTAACAATAGTATTGATATTGTTACATTGCTATAAAACACTATTGTTTTTCTCCTTGAGAAATGCTACAATTAAATTAATTAATAAAAGTCATTTTTATGGATTCCATCAGACAACAGTTTATCGAGATTATTGAAACTGCAATTGCCGAAGTAAAACTGAGAGAAATTATCTTTCCAAAATCTCATCCGCTTCCTAACGAGAACGCTTATGCGCATCCTTGTCCGCGTCTAATTTTTTTATTAAGCGGTAATTTCTGGATGAAAGCAGCAATTGGTGGTGAGATTACTGAACAGATATATAAGCCGGGACAATGCATTTTCTCCGCTCCATACTGTTGGACTCAAAATCTGTTCCGGCTAAAATATTCATATTTTTCTGTAGTTTTCTTTCCCAATTATATCCGAATGTTAATGCTTGACAGCGAATTGAATTCACAGGTGCCAATGATAACTTACCATACTCACTCTGCAATTAATTCAAAAGGAAGATATTTGATTAATGCATTATGTGAATCAGCTGCTGGTGCCGCCAATAAACTTGCTGATAAACAGGCTGTGCTTATTCTAAGAGCTCTTCTTCTGGAAGTGGTTATGCATATAAAAAGCAGTCCGGCAGCCACTTTGGAAAGTAAATCCTTGCATGTATTCAGGAAAATAACCGATTATATAATCGAAAATAGTTATAACGCTGAATTTTCCCGACAACATATTTGTCGGGAGTTTTGCCTTTCAACTGGACACATAAGCCGCCTGTTCAAACAATTCAGTCATGAAAGTTATTCCCAATTCCTAGTGCGCATTAGACTTGAGAAATCCCTTCATTTTCTAACCTGTTCAAACTTGACGATAAGTGAAATTGCAGATAAATGTGGGTATTGCAATGTCAGTTATTTTATAAAGGCATTTAAGCAATGTTATAATATTTCACCGGGAAGATTTCGGAGCAAAAGCAGTTTCTGAAATAACAAAAAGATCTCTGATCTCCTGCTCTTGTATTCAAAAGAGTCTTGCGAAATGCGCGAATTTTGGTAGGACGTGCCGTCTCCCGGGATTTTGTGCTCTAATACAAAATAGCTGACGGTTACGGGAACCGTCACTACCCGGGAAAATGCATTTCGCACGAGTCTTTGTAATTCAAATGTGGAAGGATATTACATTCACTTCTTTTCGGAACTTCTGTCCTGATTACAAATCCAATTATAATTATCTTGAATAGAACGAAGTGTAAATTCAGGATTCGGAGGACTAAGCACTTCATAAGTAATCAAACCGCAAAAACCGTTGTTTTGTAACTCGTGGTAGGTTTTCTGCCAGTCAATTGTTCCTTCTGATGGCATTAGATGCAAATCATAATGCCCTGAATTATCGTGGATGTGAATGTTCAGAATGTCAGGTCCACATGTTGAAATCAACTCAAGCAGATTGTTATTCATATTGGCATGACCGGTATCAAGGCAGTATCCAACTCTTGAATCGTTAACTTTTTCAACAATATCAACAAGGTCTTCAATTGAACACGCAAGACAACCCGGCAGCATATTTTCTACTGCAATCTTTATGTTTTCCGGAACTATGGTTAAAATTTCCCTTATACTATGGACTACTCTATCAATCAAATCACTGATTTTATTCCCGGGAATAACTTGAGTTCCCGGATGAAGAACTAGTACATTCGTTTTCAGCTGCTGTGCAATCTTCACGCATTTGTGAATTTCTGTTACTGCTGAATTTCTGATATTATTATTTGAACTTGACAGGTCATAGTTATGACCAAACGGAAGGTGCATCGATGGCACATTGATGTTATGTTGCTGAATGAACTTTATCATTCTGTTTAAATAATTTAAGTCACAATAATCGAAATGATGGCGAACTGCACACAGTTCTATATTGTTTATTCCAGCATCTTTGATCATTTCAAGTTGTTTTTCATCCATGTGACCTTCGTTTATCAGGCTGGCTACTGCAATTGATGCTTCATGATTATTCACATGTAAAGCTCCTCTGGTAAAATGAACATGTGATAAGGTTTCCCTTATTTATTTGTCCAACTGATTTTTTTGTTAAGTTGTGGTTTTAAGTGTTTTCTCATTGTCCGTTGAATTTTCTCTGGATCCATTGTTTTTATTGCTTCCAGGACAGTACGATGGGTGGTTTGTCCCGGATCCAAAAAACGGTTTTCAAAGTTTGGATTTGCGGTTTTGACTCGTGTTTCATAGTCGTTAAAAAACTTGATTAAAATACTTTGGAATGAAGCTAGTGACTTGCAGTGTGTTGCCTCGTATATGCGTGAATGAAATTCACAGTCACATGCCAGATAATAACGAAAATCAGCTGGCTTTAATTCTTCATGGCCCACAACCTGATCCAGTTTTTTGATATCATCCGAAGTTATATTTTTTACCAGCAGGTCAGCCAGTCCAAGTTCAATCGTAATCCGCAGATTGAAAAAATCCTGCTGTTCACGTTCTTCCAGAAAATCAGAATTAACAACTTTTCCAATGGTCTTGAAAATATTGGGTTTACTGATAATCATGCCTCGTCTTTTTCTTGAAGAAACTAATCCAATCATACGCAAGCGGCTTAATGCCTCACGGACAATTGGACGACTAATTTGAAGTGCTTCAGCAAGCTCTGCTTCCTTGGGTAAATTATCGCCGGGAACTAAGTGCTTTTCTCTGATAAAATCATACAATTTGTTCTCAACCTGATCCACCAATGATTCTTGAATAATTGGGGTAATCATAAATTGTCTCCATTGGTATCTGTTCTTGATTTGTCTATAAATATACTACAGTTGTAATATATGTCAATATGTTTGACATATTTAGTGGCTTTACTGAGAATATGATTTAATATCAAAACAAGTTGGATTGAAAATTTCAGGATTGACCAAAGTAGGGACAGCTCTTAATAAGAGCGTTCATCGTATCAGCGACAGTAATATCATATTAAATTTTCATGGATAAACTGCCGCGCTGTGTTCTCTGTGATAAAAAGGGGAGATTCGAAGCCTATCTATTTCTTTTGTCTGGAGAAGAAATGTTTGGAGTCGCCCCATTCGCCGTAGCCGACTTTCTCGCCCACGTTTTTGATCTGGCGTTCCAGGCCGGCGCGGGATTCATAGGCGTTTTCATCGGTACTGGGCTTGTTTTCGTACAACTGGTAGCCTTTGCGGTATCCTGTGTCTGTTGCGTTCGGCATAATAACGTTGCCGCCCGCCAGCAGTCCCATTTCGCGTCCTTGCGGATGCAGTGCCTGCAGGGCAGTGGTTGAAGCAATGTTTATATCTTTCATCACTAACCGGGTGGTGGCGATCATTTTCAGTCCGCGTTTCAGCTGTATGGCTTCATCATAATCTTTGGCCTTTTCTGCCAGCGGAGTTTCGTGATGTACCAAATATGGTCCCATTCCGATCATATCAATATCAAGCTTTTTGTAGAGTAACACATCGTTAACCATCTGGTCAATGGTTTGTCCCGGAACTCCGATCAGTACGCCGGTTCCGGTCTGGTAGCCGATTTTTCGCAGGGTCTTGATACAGCTAAGGCGGGTATCGAAATCGTGGTCCTCGGGATGCAGACTGCGGTATAGTTCGGGGTCCGATGATTCGATTCGCAATAGATAACGGTGCGCGCCGGCTTCATACCAGCGGCGGTAGACTTTTTCTGTTTGTTCTCCGAGGCATAGCGTGATTCCAAGTTTTCCATCAGTACGCTGTTTGATTTCACGCACAACCCGTTCAACCATTGAAACAAACTCTTCATCGGTACGTTCACCGGACTGCAGTACCAGTGATCCGTAGTTGTTTTCATAGATCCACATGGCGGTATCGATGATATCTTTTTCGGGAATCATAAAGCGTTGAGCGTTTTTATTGCTGCGCCGGATTCCGCAGTACAGACAGTCTTTGGTGCAGATATTGCTGAACTCTATAATGCCGCGCAGGTACACGGTCTGTCCCACATACTTCTTTTTGACTTCATAAGCCTTTTTGTACAACCGGTCAAGATCGGCATCGTCTTCCAATGATAAGAGGTATTTCAAATCCTCACGGGTCAGGTCCGTTTCGCTGTCAACTTTTGCAAATATTTTATCGAGTTCAGTCATAATCTCTTATAATGCCATTAATTCAGTATCAATATCGTCTGAACAATAATGTACAGCCTGACAGGGAAATTTCATTACTTTTGCGAAAAAAATAAGTAATAATGTCCGTTGTACGGACTATAATCTGGCGTCGACGATTTCACGCGGCAGGCAGTTCTTTATATCGTAAATAACGATGTTCTGCTTGTTGAACTTGGAGAAATCCAGTTCCTGGAATTCTTTATGTCCTACAGCAAGAATAACTGCGTCATAATTGCATTTCATGGTAGTAAGGTCTTCACGGTTTTCGATCAAATCAATGCCGTACTCATGTTTGACTTCTTCATGGTCGGCCCACGGATCGTAAACGTCTACTTTGCACCCGAATTCTTCCATACCGCGGACCACGTCGATTGCTCTTGAATTGCGGATATCCGGACAGTTTTCTTTAAAGGTAATACCGAGAACCAGTACTTTTGAAGAATTAATCACATGGTCCTTCTTTATCATCAACTTGATGACTTGAGAAGCCACGTAGCTGCCCATACCGTCATTGATGCGGCGTCCGGCCAGAATGACTTCCGGGTGATAACCCAGTTCCTGGGCCTTTTGGGTCAGGTAGTACGGATCAACACCGATACAGTGTCCGCCGACCAGTCCCGGACGAAACGGCAGGAAATTCCATTTGGTACCGGCAGCTTCAAGAACTTCAGTTGTATCAATACCAATATGGTTGAATATTTTCGATAGCTCGTTCACAAAAGCAATATTCAGGTCGCGCTGAGAGTTTTCAATTACCTTGGCTGCTTCAGCAACTTTCAGAGAAGATGCTTTATGGGTTCCGGCTTTAATAATACTGCCGTAAAGCTTGTCTATGATATCGGCCGCTTCGGGAGTCGAACCACTGGTAACTTTTAGAATCTTAGTGAGGGTGTGTTCTTTGTCGCCCGGATTAATGCGTTCCGGGCTGTAGCCGCAGAAGAAATCCTGATTGAACTTGAGTCCACTGATTTCTTCCAGAATGGGGACGAGTTCTTCTTCGGTGCATCCCGGAAAGACTGTGCTCTCGTATATTACGATGTTATCTTGCGACAAAACCTTTGCGACAGTTTCGCTTGCCTTTTGCAGGGGGGTCAGGTCGGGGCGATTGTATTGATCAACTGGTGTTGGAACGGTAACGATATATACATCACAGTCTTTAATGCCTTCGAGAGAATTTGAAAACTGCAGGCTGACAGCTGATTTTAACTGCTCTGATGATAACTCCAAAGTACGGTCAACTCCGGATTCGAGTTCGGAAATGCGTTTTGCGTTAATATCGAAGCCGATCGTATGGTATTTTTTCCCGAATTCCGCCGCTAGAGGGAGGCCCACATAACCCAGGCCAATAACAGCAATTTTAAGGTTTTCCAGAGATTTATTCAAGCAACTCATTAATGCTCCTGAGAATGAAACTGTAAAATTTAATTTCTAAAAATTTATCATGTAATATCTTTTTTTTCAAGCAGCTTTAGTGTATTGGGCAATTTCTTATGTATCCTGTAGTTTTTGGATGGTGAACTGTCTAAATTTTTCTTTATATTCGAAAAAAAGTGATTTTATAGTAACAGCCTCATTGCCATGTTGTTAACGGTAGATTTGTGCGGGCGTGTCAATAAAAGTTGATATACCCGGAGTTTTTGTGCTTGATTGTTTGTTTGGTGTAAACAGCTGATAGAGATAGGTGTATGTCGGTTTTTATACTGTTGGCATGCTTCTTTCGAAGTTTTTTCAAGCACAATTATAGAAAAATATGACCGGAGGCAAACGTGTAATGGCAAATATACTCGTTGTAGATGATGATGATGATATAAGAGAAACTCTTGTTGATGTTATCAATGCCAGGGGTCATCATGCTTTTGGTGCCAGTAACGGCAGAGAAGCAATAGAAATAGCCGGATTGGAACGGCCCGATTTACTTATTACTGATATCATAATGCCGGAAAAAGATGGATTGCAGACCATCATTGAGGCTAAGAAAAGATTTGGAAACATCCCAGTTATTGCGATGTCGGGCGGGGGGAGAATACCTGCCTCCGTTTATTTGACACATGCCAGAGCTTTGGGGGAAATGAAGACTCTGGAAAAGCCATTCAAAGTTACCGCTCTTCTTGAAGCGGTGAACGAGATGATTAACGGAGCATGATATCGCAATTGAGCCTGGTTGAAAGGTGATCGAGGAGGGGGTGCCCGGTTGTAACTTGGAGGAAGTTGCAACCGGGCTGTTTTTTTTGTCAGCAGTTGGAGAATGTTCAATGGAGAAGATTAGAAGTTTTATTATTGGGGATAATTATGATTTTCTGGACGAACTATGTTCGTCATCGGAATTTGTTGTGCCTGGTGTGTTTACTTCGTTCAAGGAAGCGGCCAACAGTCTGGAGGCTTATGCCGTATCCGGGCGAATGCCCGAGGTGATTCTGATTGACAATGCCTTGAAACACGAATATGACGGCAGTAATTTTGCCGAACTAATCGAAAATAAATACGAGATTCCCGTTCTGTTTGTAAAAGGCCCTGAGGACTACGTTACTGATGATGGTTTCATCTATCTCTACCGTCCGGTTTCTCCGGGACAGCTCCACGAGTCTATCCGGACAGCCATTAAACTAAAGAACCTCAAAATTGGCATGGACTTTCTGTGTCGAAACGACAACGGTGAAACGAAAAGCCATGAGGAACTGGGGCGAACCGTGCTTGACGAACAATATAAGTCGGCACGAAGGCTTCAGACAATGATGAATCACACCGTTCAAAATACCATTGAGGGGGTGGTGCTGGTTAATCCGCATGGAGAAATAGAATATATCAATAAAGCCCTAGAGGAAATCGTCGGGAAAAAACGTTCGGAAGTGATCGGAAAGCATATCAGGAATTTCAAAAGCGATAAATTTTCTACGTCGCTGTTGCATGCTCTGAAAAAAATAGCGGTTGCACATCGTCCCTGGAAGGGAAATATACGTTTAGGCAATCGGATCTGTGACCTATTTGTGGGGGCTATTAATGGACGCAGCGGAGGATTGCTGGGATATGTTGGTATTTTTGCAGACATTACCCATCAGCGTTCAGTAGAAAGTAAGTTTATCAAAGCACAAAAGATGGAGGCTGTTGCCACCCTTGCGGGAGGAATTGCGCATGACTTTAATAACATTATATTGGCGATGCAGGCCAATATTGAGGCGCTTCTGCAACTGACGGAGCCCGATGATATCGAACAGAAATATTTCGGCAGGCTTAACCATGCTTGTGACCGTGCCGGTGAACTGGTCAGAAAATTTCTTAATCTCAGCCGTAATGCCCGTGAAGAAGCCGTTGAAATATCGGTTTGTTCTACGGTTCGGGAAGTGCTTGATCTGCTCCAGTCCACAATTCCGGATAATATCAGTCTGGAAACTGATATTGATGAAGATACCGGAAATATTATGGCGGGGCCCGGGAACATCTATGAAGTTATCATGAATCTGGTTCGCAATGCGATGGATGCCCTGCGGGGGAATTCCGGGACTATAAAAGTTGCTGTAAATAAACGCGTACTGGATACAGAGAACAGTTTGGGACTTGATCCTGGAGAATATGTAAAACTGACTGTTGCCGATACCGGAGAGGGAATATCCGATGATGTTGCCGGACGTATTTTCGAACCTTTCTTTTCAACGAAAAAGCATACAATAGACAGTGGCAGCGGACTGGGGTTGTCAGTGGTTCATCAGATTGTGGAGGGGCTTAATGGTCACATTGGATTGAAGAGCAAACCGGAAGAAGGGACGGAATTTTATATCTACTTGCCGGTATGCTGCCATGAATCTGAAACTGAAGATGAAACGGAAGTGATCGAAATGCTTCCTGAAGGTCCGGAACATATTCTCTGGATATATGATGTAATGGTTGAGGAAAGCAGAAGAATGCCCGACTTTCTGCGCCGGAAAGGTTTTAAGGTTACCCTTGCGGCAGGAGCAGAGGAAGCCGAAAATCTGTTTGTTGGCGATCCACTCAAGTTTGATATGGTCATCAGTGACAAAGTGATCCGCAGTATTCATGGCAAGTCAGTATTCAAGGAAATATTCAAGCTTCGTTCCGACATTCCCGCTATTCTTCTCACGCGCTACAGCGACACCATTGAGATGAGTCTTACCGTGGCTAATAAACTGGTCATGCTAATCAAACCGGTTGAAGAATCCACTCTGGAAGAAACCGTCAAAGTTCTCTTCAGTAAACGAAATTTGTCCGCGCGCCTCATGCAGGAAAGTGAATAGTTTTTTTGTTTCAATCTTTTTGTTTGTAATGCTTTATATGTATTATTGCAATTATTGCAGTTTTATTAAATATTTTATTATTTGATTAAAAATATTCATAAATTATGTTGATTTTTAATTTTAGTTGTTGTATAATTAGGGAAATGAGCAACAATTAAGACAGGAAGATTATGGCGGAACAAGTTCCATTATCATTAATTGCCCGAAAGGCGAAAGTATCTCCCGGAACGGTAAGCCGGGTGTTTAATAACAGTTCCCTAGTGAAAGAACAAACTCGCGACCGGATTTTAAATGTAGCCAGAACGCTGGGCATCCGTCCCAAAATAAGAAGTGCTCGCAATCGACAGATTGCTTTGATTACCGAACCGCCCAAAAAGACAGTGATGGGCGGATATGTCTCGACTTTAACTCAGAATATCTGTTTTGCGTTATCCCTTGAAGGTGTAGGAATGTCATTGATTACGGAAGACAATATGGATAGTCTGCATTCCTCGTGGTTTGATGGTATAATTGCGGTTGCGTGGTTTCCTGAGACAGTGGAGCGGCTGAAAAAAATTAAAAATACTCCGGTTGTCTGGATCAACCGTAATGATCTTAAACATGATTTTAATATTGTCAGGACCGATCATTTGGAAACTGGCTATATGGTGGGTAAATATTTGCTGAATAAAGGGCATCGCAGAATATCCATTGCTCTTACATCTGGACAAACGGCAGACCAAGCGACTTTGGAACGAATTTCCGGAATGAAAAAGGCGATAGAAGAGTTTAGCGCGAGTGCAGACATTTCATTGTTGTTTAACTCAGAAGAAACGCCACTGCATTTGTTTATTAATCGAGTGATCAATGAATCGTATACTGCGTTGTGGCTATGTAACGAAGATATGGTCTCGCTTGAGGCGCTCTGGCTGATTCAGGAAATGGCCGGAAAGAAAATTCCGGAAGATCTTTCGATTATTGGAATGGAAAATCCAGGGATTTCCGAGTTTTTGCGTCCGGCGCTGACGACGGTAGCTCAGCCGCTTTCTGATATGGCAGAGGAATCCGTAAGGCTTGTTTTGAATGGTGAGAATGAAAAACTGGAGAACCGTGTTTTTCCAGTTAAAATAATTGAAAGGCAGTCTGTAAAATCAATATAAAGGGAGAAAGAAATGAAATCAGAAGGGAAAAAATTCACACTCATTGAACTCTTGGTTGTAATAGCTATCATTGCGATTCTCGCTTCAATACTATTACCTGCGTTGTCTAAAGCCAGAGATCGTGCCAAGGGGATTAAATGTACATCAAACCTCAAACAGTGTGGGTTGGGACTGGCAATGTACAGTAACGATTATGATGGCTGGATGCCCAATGGAATGAACTGTTCTAATTATTATATGAACTGGTCGTGGTATCTTGTCACATATGATTATATCAAGAACAAAGGAATAATTCGTTGTCCCGCGATTTCAAAAACTTATGGCAGTACTAACTATTACGAAACATATGGTTTTCGGACCAGGAATCAGTTTTACTGTGCCAGGCAGGAAAAGAGTAATCCGTCACAGGTCTTTCTGTTGGCTGACAGCTATATTTCATCGAAAGATATCCAGTGGACTGTTGTATATGATCATACTGTTTCCTGGGAGCCGTCTTATGTGAATCTTCGCCATAATAAGACCGGAAACCTGTTGTTTCTTGATCAGCATGTTGAAGCGATGAGTGGGAGACAACTGAAAGATGAGCTGGGCTTTTCCATTTACGTCAGATATCAGGGGAAATAGAATATTTTATTAAATGTTCCTATCCGGTATTAATTTATTGTACCGGTCTATTCACTTAATTCAGCAAATTATTTCAGGCATTTCTGTTTACGCAGTTAAGCCATGGGATATTTTTGTAAAAATTTTATAGTAAATTATACGAGGAGATCTATTTACATGAATTTTAAATCCATTATATTTTTATGCTTGCTTTTAACCGGATTGGTGTTTCGAGCAACCGCCGTTGAAGTGCAAATTGACACTGCGGCAATTGCTGGCAGCGGCAGTAATCTGGTTGATGGCAATGCGGACAGTTCTGTTATCTTCAACACGGGGAAAAAGTCTCCGACGAAAGTGAGTATAACTGTAAAGCCGGATAAGCCGGAGCTTCTCAAGGCGGTTGAACTGACTTCAGTGTCTATAAACAAATGGTGGAACATTAAATCTGTTGAAGTGTATGTAGATCAAAAAGGTGACGGTAAATTCAAGCTTATAAAAAAAGAAGACTGGTATGATCGCGGCAAAGATAACAGCAGTAAAACATTTAATAAAACAATTGACCTTGGAGGTCAGGAGGTGGCCGCGCTTAAAGTTGTTTTAAAACGTCCACATCCGTTTATCTGGATGAGACTTAATGAAATCCAAATTATCAAAGCGGATGGAGGAACGGTCCATGGCAAGTTGAAACTGGTGAACTGTTCATTGAAGCCTGATGCCGGAAATATTCAGAATTTGCTTGAAGAAGACGATGTTAAATGGAGTGGCGGAAAAGGGAAGCCTTCAAGAGTTGAGCTTGACGTGATTGTAAATGAAGATCATAAGTTAAAAAGTATTGAATTGGAGTCTCCGTCAGGAAACAAGTGGTGGTACATTGCGCATGTAAAAATATTTGGTGTGAAAAGCGGACAGAAAACAGTTTTACTTAACAAAGACTGGTATAATCGCGGCAATGATAATTCATCAAAAAAGTTTACACTTAAATGCGAAGCGGATGCGTTTTTTGATAAAATTATTATCGTTCTTTCCCGTCCTCATGGATTTATTAATATGGCGCTGTCCCGGATCAGTCTGGCTTATCAGAATCAGGTAAGTATTTCAGTTATTCCCCGATGGAGAGCGTATACAGTTGGTCAGTTGTGTACTGGAAATGTCAAAGTGGAGTCAAGTTGTAAGAATTCATTTGGAGCTGACTTAAAATTGGCTATTTTCGGAAAGACTTTATTTCAAAAAAAAATTACAGTTGAACCGGGAAAGACCTTCTTCCCTTTTGAATTTAAAGTTGATCGTCAGGGGGAGTTTAAAATAACTCCTGAACTTAGTGGGAATAAAGAAAACAAAATTTTACTAAAGGTTTCTTTGGAAGAACTCTGTGGTATACCTCCACACAGCAAGTATTTCATGTCGTTGGGAACCGCTCACGGGTCGGCACAATCCGGTGCTTTGGGATTTAATACCCGCCATGATTGGAATGGAAAGTTTTTTGTGAAATCTGGTAAGAATGAACTGAAAAGTGTACTTGATTCCGGACTGGTCAGAAGTAACTGTAATCTTCCTATTGAGGTAAATGGCCCCAATGCTTATATGGTCAATGCCAAAGGGGAGAAGCTGAAACGTCATTGTTTTCATGCCCCACATACGCTTTCGGGAAATGTAATTAAAAATCTTGAATACTGGGATGGACACCCTGGTTTGTATGAAGTTGTTTATTACAATGAGCACGGCTACCACACCTGGCATGTAAAAGGTCTCTGCGATTATAATCCCTATACCATCAAGCTTTATCATAAATGGCTCGCGGATCGTTATAAGCTGCTGGATACTCTGAACAAGCTTTATAAAACCAAATATAGATCTTTTTCGCAGGTGGAACCTCCTAAAGAATTCAACGGTCCGGATGCCAGGTGGTTTGACTGGATGGAATTTCGCCGGTACAGCTATGGGGAGTATTTGAAGGATGCTTATCGTCTACTCAAACCGCATTTGAAAAAAACGCAGATAACTCCCAAGCCGATTAACTTTGACTATTTTACCGTCAGTACAGCCAATGATCCATGGCTATATAAAGATGCATGTGATGTCTTTGGTTATGATATTTATCCGTTTCAGCGTGAAGGTTATATGGATCCGGCGATGAGTTTGGATTTTCACCGTACCCAGGTTGGCGATAAAAAAATTAAATTTCTTGAGTCAAATTTTGAATTTCGCAGGGCTAATCAGACGGAGAAGACTGCCGACGATATGCATTTGCTGTACTGGCCGGCTTTTCTGCGAGGACTTGACGGCATGTATTTTTACTGTTGGTATCAGCATTGGAGTCGGAACCACAGCGGTTTCTGGTTAAGAATGACTGATGGTGTTCTGACACCTCAAGGACGTGGTGCAGCGGCAGTTGTAAAAGGAGTTCAAACTCTCTCGCCGATCTTGAAAACGGGACATGTTTTAGGAGTACAGGCTGCTGTATATTTTCCGTGGGAAGAAATTTCCCAGACTCCGAATGTCGCCCCGATCAGTGCGTTGCGTGGTGCCTACAAGATGTTTACTCAGCTTCACTACCAGACCGAATTTGTGACATGGCACAATATTATTCGCGGAGATTTAAGCAAGTATAAAGTACTGGCTCTGCCGCTTTCCTGTCATCTCCGTCCTGATGTGGTAAAGAAAATCAAGGAATTTGTGAAAAACGGCGGGCTGCTTATTGGCGATTATCAGGCTGGCAAATTTGATCAGTATCACAGTGAACAAAAAGGACTTGAAAAAGTTTTCGGAATCAAACAACAATCCGTTTATGATGGATATCAATCGTTTTCCTACGGTGAAAAAGAAGGTATAAGATTGTATCGTCCGATAACGAAAGAAAGTCCATTTGGTTGGAAGCACTTTCCCAATATCAAACCGATTCCGAGAGCAGAAAAAATCAATGCTGTCAACGCTAAAGTGCTTGGTCGTTTCAGCGATAAATCACCTGCAATTGTTACATCTAAATATGGGAAAGGTTCTACGCTTTATTTTGCGTCAACATTTTTCAATTCATACCGGAATTACTTTTATACTCTCTGTACTATGCCAACTCCGGCAACCCGTGGAAATGAGATTATCAACGTTGGTGATCGCGAATATCGTAAAATTGTGAAAGACTTCCTCTATTCGCATGATGTCAAACCAGTTGCTGATGCCGAGTTGTATAACGATGATATTGAAGATGATGACAGTCCGTTTTTGATTCTATCATTGTTTGGCGATAAACATTGCGCGTTATTTGGAATAACTAACTGGGGACCACATGAATGCCATAATGTAAAAGTATGGGCAAAACTTCCTTTTGACCATGTCAGCAAACTCTACTGCATGGATACAACTGCGGAGACCTTGAAAGAATTACCTTTTGAGGTAAAGAAAAATAAGATTAGCGCGGTCGTTCCGCAGTTGAATAAAAATGTGGTCTTAATTGCGATCAATGACCAGGGGCCATTGCTGGTTGAGGCCGTGCAGAAGGTCCCAGGCGGTTCTGTTACTGCAAAGCTGATGAATTATCTGCCGGAGCAGGTGAAGGGATATATTCAACTAAGAGTAGACGGTGTTCCTGAACCTTTATCTAAAAAGGTACCTTTCGCATTGGAGCCGGGCAAAGATGGAACATATGAATTGCCGCTCGGAAAATTTGATAGAGCAAAGCTGGTAGACGCGTCAGGGAAGCGACTTCCCTGGTACGTCTGGGTCGTATATGACGGCGATGCTCGCAGCTTTGCTCGAGTGAAGCTGCCGGAAAAAATGACAGCTCCGTAAACTGTTATTTCTGCGATATATTCAGTTGCTGGTCGGTTTTTGATTCCTGCTTCTGAATTGTACCGTCTGGCCAAAGTATCTTTATTTTGGCTTTGCCGGTGAAGTTGCCAAGGCCGAAATGCAGACGCAGGTCGTTCTGGTTGCCGTTGCCGGTACCGGCTTCAACCTGACGAGAGAATGTTTTGTTGCCACAGGTAACAAAAACTTTTGCACCAAGCGCGGTTGTGGCAGGGGATTTCCCTGACAATTTGATCGACAGCCAGTTTCCCGTGGTGGATATATTACGATAAAGTTTGCCCTGGGTAATCAGGTCCATGCGTCCGTCATTATCGAAATCAGCGAATGCCGCCTGATAAGTTTGTTTTGACTTAATCTGACTCGGACCGGTTACATCTGAAAAATGCCAATGGCCAAGATTGCGGAACATCCGGCTGTTATCGCGCGGATAAATTGTTGCGAAAAACAGGTCAATATTGCCGTCGTTATCAACATCGGCAGCAGTTGGTGAACAGTAGGATTCCTGCCATGGAATTCCCGCGATGGCGCTACGGTCGGTAAAATGATATTTTTTATCCGGTCCACCATTTTCAAGAAACTGCGGACGGTCCTGATATTTTGGCGGATGTGAAAAATTTCCCACGAACAGGTCAAAATATGAGTCATTGTTGAAATCGGCCCACAACGAACCGATCGTATGACCCGAACAGCAGTATGTTTTCCCATGACCGGTTTTGAAGATGGTTTTTTCTCTTTCAGTTCCGGCGCAGCCGTATTCCCGAGCCTCGTTTGTCAGCTTCCAGTTGCCATGGTTAACCCATAGAATATTGGGCTGGAGCCGGTAATTTGATACATAGATGTCAACATTGCCGTCATCGTTGAAGTCGCAACTGGTGACGCCCCGAGCTCTGAAAATATCTTTGTTCTCGGTCATCCATTGTTTTTCGAGAGCGCCATGATTGTTTTTCAGAATCAGGTCGGGATATTCCTTTTGAGTTTTCCAGATTTCATAGCCGGTAACATAAATATCGGGATAGCCGTCATTGTTGAAGTCTGCCGCAGTTCCTGCCTGAACGCTTTTTGCCGGATTTTTAAATGCTTTACCGGGCTTGAATGTAAAGTCGCCGTTGCCAAGAAAGTAACGACCACCGCCGCCAATAAAATAAAGGTCGTTGATACCGTCTCCGTTAAAATCGGCAATAACGCAGGGATCCTTCCGACCTTTTAATCCTGATTTTCTGGTAATATCTTCGAATTTTTTCCCTTGACAGTTCTTCCAGATTTTTCCGTTAGCAACCAGATCGGTCCAGCCGTCACCGTTAAGGTCTGCCCAGGTGGCGTGATGAGTTCTGCCTTTAAGCCCCATCTTTTCTGTAACATCTTCGAATTTAATGGTGTATTTAATTACCGGTTTTGCTTTTGTTGGAGCTTTTATGTCCGGTTGTGAGGTTACTTTTTTGTTTGGGATGGTTGAGCTACAGGAGGTGAGGCAGCATGCAGCTACGGTCATCAATGCTATACATTTGAAAGTCATAATATACCTTATTTACTTGTTGTGTAATTATGTATTATAGCATTGATGTATCAATTTGTTAAGTAAAAGTCAGACAATTGCACCCAGTTTTTTCAAATCCGCCTCCAGTCCGTCAGCGGAGAACACTTTACCGGGACGCCATTGTCCGTTGAACTCAAGTGTAGGCACAACCCAGTCGTCGCCGCCGTTGATTTCGATCACCTTGTTGATTATTTCCTGCGGTTGTTCTTCTATTTCCAGGTATTGATATTCTATGTTATGTTCTTTCAGCCAGTCAATTGTACGATGGCAGTGTGGGCATACGTTCCAGGCATATACATTCAACATAATCTTATCTCCATTACTATTATTGGGCCATATAGATATTTTTGCGGGTGCAGAAGGCTTTGTCAACTTAACTGACCGGTTTGGTTGCAAATATAAAATATAAAAATAAAATAATTTGCATATTGCTATTGCAAAATGAAATGATAGAACTTATAATAAAGGTATATATCAGCTGGTGTATAGTATAGCTGGTGTATAGTAGAGAACATTACAAATTTAATTAACGGATTATAATTATATGATAGCAGCGAAACATTTAGAGATCACAGAGATTCTAAGAAAAAGGATTGAAAGCGGATTTTACGCTGGGAAAATACCTTCTGTGGCGTTGTTGTCCAAAGAGTTTAATGTTAATCCTATTACATTGCGTAAGTCTTTGAAGTCACTGGAAAGTGAAAAGCTTATTGAAAAAAAGACCCGGATCGGCACGTTTGTACGGAGAAAGGGCCGAATTGCGTTCATATTTGCCAAGCAAAGAAGTTTTACCAACAATATGCTTTATATGCGGCTGATGGATGGAATAAAAAGCGAACTGGAACAAAAACATAATTTCACTCTCAGTGTGTATTCCGGGGCCGACCTCGAAAGTTCCGGTTTTGCGCAGAAGCTCAAAAATCAGGTGGATGGGTGTATTGTCCATTCGGATTATTCTAGAAAATATGAAAAAATATTATCAGATGTTCCTCATTTGTTTGTTATGGGATACCGGGCAGAGATTAAGGATAAGATATATATTGCCTATGATAACAGCATTATCGGCAAACTCGCGGCTGACTATCTATTGGCGCAGAAATCAGAAAATCTTATTTATTTTGGCAGGCTGCTGACGGATCTGGACAGAGAAAGATTTGCCATCTTTAAGGATGCGGCGGAATTGGCCGGTATAAACCCTACCGTGATTGATTGTGATATTGATCGGGATAAAAATGCCGATATTTTTGAATTGGCAAGAACTAAGCTTGCTGATAACATTATTGAGCATAAGTCATTACGTACCGGGGTTTATCTCTCGGCAGATGTATTTTCTCCGCTGACTTATCAGGCTTTGTATTCGCGATCAATCATGCCGGTACGCGATTTCAATATTGTTTCAGTAAACAACAATCCATATTATTTAAATATGGTCCATCCGGCTCCGCCGTCGATTGATATAAAAATGTTTGACCTTGGCAGGTCCGCAGTGGAAAATCTGTTTCGGATTATGAATAAAGAGCGGATATCTTTAAAAGAAATCAATCTAATACCTGAACTGGTATTACATGATGAATAATTGGAAAAATGTTTAATTCTAACAAGGAGAATCACATGAAAAGAAAGTGCTTTACGCTTATAGAGCTCCTCGTGGTAATAGGGATAATAGCTATTCTGGCCAGTTTGTTGTTGCCCGCATTGAACAAGGCGAGGGATAAAGCAAAACAGATGACCTGTTTGAACAATCAGAAAACCCTGGTTACCAGGTTCACCTTCTATGGCAATGATTTTAACGGCTATTTTGCCGGTGCCGGTAATGTTACTACATGGTCGGCAACCTGGTACAGGTTTTATCAGTTAAAGGGGTATCTGCCGTCTTCGGACACGAAAAATCACATAATGTTTTGTCCTTCCATTGTTCCTGTGTATTATCATCAACTCCATACCTATGGCTTACCGCATATTGCCGGGATTACCAACGCGACATTTGATAAGTACCAGATACCGGTATTTCGTCGTGCGAAAAATCCGTCAAGGGTGATGCTAATAGGGGATTCTTGGCGAACTGGCAAGAAGAAACAATGGCATTTGATATCGGCCAGCACAGCTGCCAATGCGAACTGGGGAATGCTTTCCGCCAATCATGGAAAATCTCTTAATGTCGGTTTTTCGGATGGGCATGTCTCTAGTATTCGACCAAATGAAACCGCGAAGGGGTCTATTTACCTGCCGGGACGAACAACCCATTATATAGAGACCAAGTATTCAGGAAAAGTAGTATATCCGGCTGAGAATGCCTGGGTTGAATATAATTAAGCTATAGTTGCCGGAAGTCCATTAGAGAGGGAATATTCTGGTTTGTGCTGTATTGCATCTGTTTTGCTGTTATAAAATGGTAATGCGGAATATCCCTTGTTGTGTCTTCAGTTTTGATCTGTTATTCATTGGAAATTGGAATAAAAATGTTTAAAAAATCTCACATCATAAGTTTATTGTTTGTTTCCGCATCGGTGTTTGCCGCAAAACTATCTGACAATGATACATTTGCCGATGGAATCGGTAAGCACATAACGTTTTCATCCCCGGAAAGTGCCGGGCTGTCGAAAAAACATTACAAGGCTGGCGGTCAATCGCTTAGCTGGGGTTTTAAAGAAAATGACTTTATCAAAATCAATTGTAGCCTTGGTAATATCACGCGTACCGGCGGATATGGCGGTACATACAGTAAGGCGACTTTTTTTGTCTGGGTATATTCTGAAAAAATACAGAAAGATGCCAGTTTAACATTTAATTTTAATATTGGAGCAAAAACGACCGGACATTTCTCTTTCCCCTTGGATTTCAGGGGATGGCAGAGAGCTGCATTGAGATATCACTGGCAACCGCAATTTGAGGGAAGTATTTCGGGGAAGACAGACAATATCACAATTGTAGGAAAAGGAGCGGGAAGCTGCTTTATTGATTTGATTTGCTATAATACGATTGTTGATTTTCGCCAGCAGTTGAAACCCGGAGAAGAAAAATGGCAGTCGGTAAAGGTGGATTCAAAAAAATATCCACTGCCGAAAAAATTATCTGACAAGCAGTTGAAAGAATTACACGCTGTTAAAAGTGCAATGATAAAATGCCAGAGACCTCATAAACTGGCCAAACTATCTTACGATGAAATAAAAAGTAAGATCAAGGAATTCAAAATAGAACGTCTTGAGGATGGCACCGTTCGTGGTATCGGTATTTCCGGCGGTACCCGTTCAGGAGCCTTGCCGGGAACAATCAAACCCAATGCAATTTGTGATCTTATGGCAAGGCTTGCACAACTTTATCACCAGCCGGAATTTAAGGATAAAAAAGCTGAAATTGTTGATTTGTATTTGTTGCTCTCCGATCATCTGATTGATCAGGGATATCGCGCCAACGGAGCCTATAAATGGAACTGGTATAACGGCAGAAACTTTGCTTACGCAACTTTCCTGATGTCGGATGCGTTGATCAAGGCCGGTAAAGCAAAAGGCCCCTTCGAGTTTTTCGAATATAGTTATGGTACCGGTGACGTTTTTAGTCCAGAGAACATTAACGTGAATATGGACTTTCTGTATTTCGAGATGAAGAGTATGCTTTTAGGGGTTTTAATGCAAAGTTCTCAGGAAGAAGCGTATCGGAAAATGATTGCATTCAAAAACTATTTGGACCGGGTCATTCTGTTTGACGGCCGAAATGGCTTCAAAAAAGACGGTTCGGCATTTCATCATAATATGCACTACTTTGCCTATGCCAGTTATTGCGTCAGATCATTTCTTGATATTGTTTATGCAGTTGCCGGGACCGAGTTTGCGGTTTCTCCTGAGGCTTTCAGTCGTTTGAAAACGGTAATGCTTAATAAACGATTTTATATTAACAGAACGCATATTCCTTTTATTCTTGAAGGTAGACATCCGTTTCAAGGGCAGGGCCTGAATATACAGGGGTTGAAGCTGCTCGCGAAATCCCGTCCGGACGGCAAAGTTGATTCCGAATTGATGGCTGCGTATAATCGTTTGGCCGGACTTGAAGGTGCAGAGTCGGACCCCCAAGGGAACCTGACCATGAATTATGCCGGTTTACAGGCTCATCGTTATGACGATTTACTAGCCGTAATCAAAGGTTATTATAAAAATGTTGTGCATACTGAAACCTATATGAATCATAATAGATTCGGTAAATTTTTTGCTCATGGGTCATTGATTGTTCAAAACCCCAAAGGTCCCGCCGGGTCTGGTTATGTCCAGAACGGCATTAACTGGGCTTTTATTGACGGAACGACTTCCGTTAATCAACCATTGGAGCGTCTGGCTGCTCGCGGCAGTACCGTACATCTTACGTCGAGAATAAGGTCCAGCGGAGGCTTGAGCCATCGCGGCAAATTCGGCATTTTTAATATGATAATCAACGGGCCTGGGCAGCAGCGAGTTCCGATGCTTAGAGCTCTGAAAACGTATTTTTCTCTGGGAAATGAAATAATTTGTCTTGGCTCGGATATATCGAACAACGATAAGTTTGGCGATCATACCGTTACAACGCTTTTCCAGAAACATCTTAAGACTGAGGATATGTCTTTCTATGTGAATAATGAGAAGATATCCAGTTTCCCATATTCTGATACAATAGAAAATGCGGCCGATTGCAGGATCGTTGATCCGTATCATGTGGGATATTATATTTTAAATGGAAAAGATCTGCACATTCAAAGCCTGACGAATCACAGTCGTGACCAGCAGAATATCAAGGATACCACCGGAAACAAAGTTATCGCCTGGTTTGATCATGGAACAAAACCGGAAGCGCAGAAGTATGCCTATGTGCTTTTTATGAAAAGTACTCACGAAGAATTAGAACAATACAAGCCTGATTTTAAAATACTCAGGCAGGATATCTGCGCACATGCAATAGAAAAGGATAACTATTACGGGGCCGTGTATTTTGTTCCGCTAAAGAATATTACAAATGATCTGGTTGATGCTGTTTCCGGTCCGTGTATGATTCTTACTGAAGCTCTTGATGATGGCGGATATGCTTTTACCGTTAATGACCCTGACCTGAACTTGGGAAAAGGCAAGACGAAGTGTTCATTTGTATCTCAGGGGACCCGAAGTTGTTTGAGGTTGAAAGGGGCATGGAACCTCTCGGACCATAATACAAAACAGATGAAAGTTGTTGCCAGAAGTGCCGACTGTACAATTATAGCATGTAGATTTTATGACGGACTGGCATTGAGTGGTACTATTTCCCGCGGAGGAGAGCCTTTAAGTGATCCCCGTAAATATTCCCGATATTTCAGGGGTGTTGATTATAGTAAGGATATAAAGTCCGCATCATTAATAAAAAAGATTAAAAACAAGGTTTTCAGTGAAAACCCTTTGACGCTGCTTTTGAATTCGATTACATTTCAAAATGCGCTAACCGAAGAGAGTGTTGTGAGAGTGTATCCGTACAAAAAGTATTTTCATCATGCTTTAAATAAGGACGTATATTCGGGATCATGGTTGTCCTACACTGCTCCTCATGCATATCAGGAATGTGAAGTTGATTTGTCGAAAGTTAAGGACTTCAATACAATTTATCTTACCGGCATTAGAGTGGCAAGTTGTGTAATCAGTCTTTCTCAAGACCGGAAAAAATGGACGAAGTTCGGAGAAATGAAGTATAATGAAGATATGAACTTATGGTATCAATATTTTCGTAGTAAGCCCAGACAGAAATATATGAAGCTTCACATAAAAACCGAAAAGACTCCGGAATATTTTCCATCCAAAGTAAATGCCATTGTTTTCGCTAAAAAAGTTTGACTGGCATCAGACTCCAGTTTTCTGAAAGGAATCTGATGCCGTAATATTTTTTACTTATACCACTCTTGCGGGAGGTGCTCACGTTCGAGTTCAAAGAGCTCGTTCATGATATTTTTGGCATCGCCGATGTTATTAACGATCGGGTCGGTGCAGAGCGCGCGCAGCAATAGATCACGGTCGCAGGTTACAGCGGCTTCAGCGGTCATTTCATGGGTGTCGAGAATCTGCATCTCAAGACCGAAGATTCCGCGCGGCAGATCGCCGACCGGCAGGGGACGCGGACCATTCATATCAACATCGCACTTAAGTTCAAGTACGGAGTCATCCGGCATATTCGGGACCGCGCCGTGATTGCGGGTATTAATATAGAATTGTTTGCCGAGGTTGCCCCACATACTTTCGATGATGTCGGTTGCATGGTCGCCACATCCGTTTTCAAGGAATTCCTCAATCGGGGTTTCGCTGTTTGCCAGTTTTTCGGTATCGGCCCAGGCGGCTTTCATTTCCTCATCGCGGTTGTAGCCGTCGAATGTAATGAGAGGTTCCGGGGTTGCCGGGGTCACGCCGTAGCCCTGGAAGAACGGAACATATTCCTTGGTGTGGCTGACAGCAGTCGGGTAAGCGTTATACAAGTCAAGGAACTGCTTTGTGTAGTTGTAATGGCGACGTGGTTTGGCTTTGGGGGAAGGGGGCGTCTGGAGTTCTTCCATGGCTTTGCGGTTAATGTATTCCTTAATGTATGGCATGCGGTCCTCGCTCTTGAAAGTACATTCAAAAATGAAGGTGGCGTGATTGATTCCAGATAGTTTATAGGAAAAGTTTTTCGCGATATCTTCGGGAACCTGGTCATTACGTTCAAATGAGTCCGGTAAAACCTGAGCCAGTTTCATGAAGTCGACTTCGGCATAGGGCAGATGATTGCCGTCGCACAGCGCAAAACTTTTCACATTCGGAGCATAACGCTGCAGAGCAATACCGTTAACCGAACTCGGGTTGATGAAGTTGATCAGCCAGGCTTCCGGACAGAGTTCTTCTACGTCGTGGGCGACATTGAGAATTTCCGGAATTTCACGCATGGCGCGGAAAATTCCGCCGGGACCGATGGTGTCGGAAGAGCACATGGTTACGCCGTATTTTTGTGAAACCATGGTGTCGATTCCACGATAAAACGCGTTGCGGAATGAGAAGGAAAGGACTACGAAATTAGAATCCTGCATGACTTCTTTCCGGTTGGTTGAGCCGATCAGCGTGGTTGGTGCGCCGGTGGCTTTAATGGCTTTTTCGGCCAGCTTCATCATGGTATCAAGCACATTCGGATTGGTATCGACCAGCGCCAGGGTGCCGTTACGCAGGATTTCACTGTTGATCATGTTCCAGATGACAGGTTTCCCGAAGAAATAACTGCCAGCTCCAATTACTGTGATTTTAGGTCCGTTCATAATTTATATACTCCTTTGATTTTTGTGATATTTGGTAATATAGTCTCTTGATGTATTTATATAATAACGCAGTAAGTTCCATGGTAATAGAGTAAAAATAACGTATTAAGGGTAAAATTGTAGCATGACTCGAACTTTGATCTACAGGCCGTCTCTCAAGCCTTCCGTTCCGGTAATTGTTCCGGTGAGGTCGACCGGATATTACAGTGTCGATGAAAAACATAAAGAGGTACCCAGAATAAAGGATTTTATCCAGCTTTACTGGTGTGTTAGAGGAAAAGGGCGGTTTATCATTGATGGCCAGGAATATTTTCTTGAGCCTGAGCACTGCTGTATGTATTTTCCCGGAGACTGTCATCAACCATCTGCCGCGTCGGATGCCTGGGAATACTACTGGATGACCATCGATCCGGAGAAGCCTGAATTATTGATTAGAGGCATGAACTTGATGAAAACACCGTTCTATGCCGGAAGATGTCCCGAAAACCTGTTTCTTGAGCTCCAGAATGAATTAAAAGATTTCAGTCCATCCGGACAGTACCGGGCAAGTGTGACTGGTTATGACATTATGATTCGGGCAGTGTCCGGCGGATATAGAATGCAGTCAAACGGGCTGGTAGAAGAATTCAAGGCTCTGGTTGAGAAGTACTCAAACCGTCCGGATACTTCGATTACGGATCTTGCTGAGATGTTGGATGTTCACCGTTCGACCTTGAACCGGATATTCCAGGAGGAGACTGGAATGTCGCCTGGAACTTATCTTAATTCATTCCGAATTCAAGAAGCGCTTACTCTGTTGAAAGGTACTGCAATGCGTATTGGCGAGATATCGGACAAAACCGGATTTAGTGACCCGAACTATTTCAGTAAAGCAATTAAAAAAGCTACCGGTTTCACTCCGGGCGAATTCAGAAAACGCTGATTATGGCTTTTGGAATACGCAGAGGAATTCTTGATTGCCTTTGGGGCCCTTAATTTCGCAGGGGGAGGCGTCAAGCAGTTGCCAGTCGAGTTCGTTCTTGACGAACTCGATGACTTCGTCAACACAACGTTGTCTTACATTTTCATTGCGTACGACGCCGCCGGTTTCAACTTCTTCCCGGGCCGCCTCAAATTGTGGTTTAACCAGAATAAATGCTTGCCCTTCGGATTTTAAGAAGAAGTTCACGCATGGCAGTATCTTTTTTACGGAAATGAATGATACGTCCATCGTTATTATATCAACCGGCTCCGGCAGGAAATCATTCGGCAGAGATCGTGCGTTAACCTGTTCATGGCATATTACCCGTGGATCGCTGCGGAGTTTGCCGTGAAGCTGACCCCGGCCCGAGTCTACCGTATAAACTCGTTCAACTCCCGATTGCAGCATCAGGTCGGTGAAGCCGCCGGTGGAAGCGCCGACATCAAGAGCGACTTTGCCGGATAGCCTGCCGCCGAATTTATCAAGGGCGGGTTTCAGTTTGTATGCTCCCCGGCTGACATAAGGACAGCGCGGTTCGATATTAAAAGCCGTATCTTCCGGAAATTTATCCGATGAGTTGCGAACTACATGGTCGCTGCCGATCCGTACTTCCCCAGCCATGACTCTTAACCTGGCTTCGGCGATATCCTTCACCAGCTGATTTTTTACCAGCAGTTCATCGACTCGTAGTTTTTTTATTTTTGTTTTTGCCATGGATATAATTTCTTTGGTTTCTGCAGGGATTGATAGTATTTTGCGGCATTGGTGTTTTGCGGCTGAATCCGCAGTACCTGCATCGTATAATATTTTGCCATCTTTAAATTTCCGGCCCGCTGATATGCTGCTGCCAGGTTCATCATTATGCCGGTATCGCGTGGAGTGCGGTTCAAGACTTTCTCAAAACAGTTTATTGCTCCTTTAAAATCGCCAGTCTGAATGCAGATTACTCCAAGGGCGTTGACCACATTCAAATTCGACGGCTCAATTAAATGGCATTCTTTCAGCAGTTTTTTCGCACTGGAATACTGTTGCAATTTTATCAGGAAAAATCCGTAATTATACAGAACCATCGGCGCGTGGGGCCAGAATTTGTGCGCCTTCTGGAACAGTTTTACGGCAACCGGATAATCGCCGGTAGCGGCATACATCAGTGCAAGGTTCACGACTGGATCGGGAGTTACCGAGTCGTGTTTTAGTGCGTTCAGAAAAGATTCCCGGGCTTTGGTAAAGTTCAGTTGTTTCATATATACTGTTCCGAGCAACGTATAAACTCGTGGAGCGTCCGGAGCAGCCTGCAATGCTTCTTCCAGACATTTCTGTGCTTCCGGCAGCTTGTTTTTAGAAATAAGGATTTCTGCGGTGAGAATTCCCGCTTCGCATATTTCGTGTTTGCGGTCCCATGGTGCGGTCGGCAGCCAAACGATCAACGCAGCGGCGATAATTGATCCGGAAGCAGTTAGCAGGAATTTACGGTTGGTTTCGTGAAATTTATTGGCAATGTGACATACGGCTATACTGACAAAACCTGAAAAAAAAGCGAATAGTACCGGATAAAGTGCCATGCGATAACGTCCAGCGGTGAAAGTAATCAATAAAGCGGCCAGCCAGCTTCCGCTGAGGATCAGCAGATGGCTGATTCCGGCGAGGCGTGACGGATACAGTATTATAATAATTAGAAAGCCGGCCAGTCCCGCCATCATCATTACTCCGGTACTCCACACCGTCCAGCTAATGAAGCGGGTATATTCCCGCAGAGGAGTGAGGTCTGCTCCCGAAACCAGTTCGTGATGGTTAAACGTATATAGTAGCTTTCTGATTTCCAGTCCGGTCCAGTCCAGTGGATGCGAGAAAATGTATTTAATGGTTTTATTATTGAAGTAGCGTGATGGAGTGATTCCCTGCTTTTGGGCTTCTGCTGTGGCACTTAATTTAAGCTTTTCCCAGTCCCGTCCCGGACGCAGGTAACTGCATCCGGTCGCATCGGGGTTATTACCGATGTAGAGATTCATGCCGGAATTTGTCTGGATTGAGAAACTACCGTTGGGCAGTTTGGCGTTATAGATGCATATTGGCAGAACGATTACCATTGCCAATACAGCGAAAACGGCTCCCGGTTTCAGGATATTCAACCATCTTTTGTCTTTTGATTTACGACATTTCAGCCAGCGGCGAAAGACAAGATAGACGGCTTCCGCCACACAGAACAATAATGTGATCGGATGGGTAATGATTGCCAGTCCGGTTACCGCCCCGGCCGCGATATAAAACGGAGTCGGACTGCGGCGTTTGCCTTTACGTTTCTCATTGTTTTCTGCTTCCAGCCTGTCGGCTTTGTACAACAGAAATACGGAACTGCAGAGCAGAGGGAGCAGTAATGCTTCGCTCAGCAGTTCGCAGCTGTAATAAATCAGTGGTGGGTATACCGCGATCAGACCGAGATAGATCCATGGCAGCCAGCGAAATTCTTTTCTGTCTTCAGACATATCCCGCAGCGGAAAGAACAAAATTCCGATCCCTGCAGCAGCGATCAGGGATTGCAGTAATCGGATCATAAAGAAATTCATACTGCAAAGTTTATAAAGTGCCGCCAGAAAAAACGGATAGAGTGGGGCGTGAATATGTTCGATTTTCCAGAGAAAATGACCGGAACATATGGCATCGGCCCAGCGGTGGTATTCGAGCAGGTCGGGACCAGTTGTGCAACTGAAATGGACGCTGGTGGAAAATTCCAGCAGATACCAGATGCGGAATATCAGTACGGCCAGGAAAAATCCTCCCGCAGTTATCAGTTTTTTCTTTACAGCCGTTGTCAAAATTATTCTGCTCCAATATTGAAAGAAAACGGAAGCAATCAAAATAACCCGTTTACAGGAAATATCAACCTAAAGAGCAGTTAAGTTTTAAGAGGTAAAGTTTTTATTTTACATCATGAGTGATGTTACTTTTGTTTTAAACTTTCTCCTAATTCTTAATTCCTGATTCTTAATTCTTAATTAAAAAACCTTTATCGTTTGGTTGTATTATAAGTGTATATGTAGTACATTTAGAAGAGTTTTTTACGAATATTCGACCGGGCTTATTGTGTTCGGACAGACAAATAAAAGATTACGGGGTTTTTTGCGATATGAAGAAATCATATATTTTCATGGCGTTAATCGCAGTGGTTGCTATTGGTGTACTGCTGGGAATTTCCGGAGTATTTAAGGGTGGGGTGCCGCAAGTTGTAACGGCCTCTGAAGCTGCGCAAAATCTTGAAGTTGTCAAGCAGGCCAATGCCGCGGCTGCCGGACGTATGAATATTTTATCGAAATGTCTTTTTGTTGCGATATTTGTGATTCAGCTTTTAGCCTTAACTGTCGGGGCTTCCGTGGTTTCCGGTATTAAAGAGGACAAAGCGGATCCTGAGTTGAAACTGAAAAAACTTGAAAACGCCGATATTTTTATGGACCTGCCGCTTTACGTTGGGCTGTTCGGTACTGTGTCTTCATTTATTATTATGAGTTTTAATCCTGAGACCAGTCGGTTGATTGCATATTCTTCCACGCTGGTGGGAATTATTATCAGTCTGGTGTTAAGGCTCAGCCTGATCTATCCGCTGAGGCAGAAATTGCTGGTCGAAGCTAAAAACGACGACAAATAAGCCGGGGGAATCGCACAGTGAACAAGTCGATCCTGATTGTAATATGCGACTTCATCGTTCTTTCGGTGCTGTCATTGAGTACCGGACAACAGATGACGGATAGCAATGGAGCGCCATTGTCTAATGTTGTGATTGACACTAAAGGTTATTCGCAAATCATCTCAGAGTTGGTCCAGAAGCATAAATCCCTTGATGAAGCTGCCGCCGAAATGGAAAAAATCCGCAAGGAACTAGGACTCAAAAAATCGGTTCTGGCGGATGTGAATCGTGAACTCGCGCAGAAGTCAAAGCAGATCGGACAACTTCAGTCTTCGCTTGAAGAACATGCCGGAACCGAGAAGAAACTAGGCAATGAACTGTATTATCATACAAAAGAACTGAAACAGATTTCCCAGGAATATGATAAGGTTAAAAAAAGATATCAGGGTACCTTGGCCAATCTTAGTGCGACCAAAACCGAGTTGATTATTATTCGTAAAAATCTGGCTGAGAGAGATCAGCAGTTGAAAACGAAAGAGAAACAGTTAAAGTCAGCTGAAAAGAATGTTTCCGAACGGGAAATGCAGCTGTTGAGACATAAAACTCGTGAACAGGTTGTGGCGGTTACCCTGACAAAGAAAGAATTGGAAGCAGAAGAGCTCAGAAAGAAGCTTGAAGCTGCCAAAGAAGAGCTTTCTTATGCGCGTGGTCGCCTCAGCGTAACAGAAAAAGAATTGTCATCGACCAAAACCAAGCTTAATACGACGTCGAAAAAGCTTACCCGTACGGAAACTGAACTTGCCAGTGCAAAAGTTGAACTTGGTAGTGTCAAAGAAGTGCTGGGATCAGCCGTTACCGATTTGTCCAGTACCAAAAAGCGGTTGGATAAAACGGAAACCAAACTGGAAGGAACTTCCCAGGAACTTGATAAGACTGAAAAACAGCTTGTACAGGCTCATACCGCAATTGATTCCACGGTGGCGGAATTGACTATGACACGGGACAAGCTGACCGAGGCCCAGAAAAAAACGCAGAACAGTATTTTGAATAAATACTCTTTATCAGCAGCTAAATTTTCTATCCAGATTATTGAAAAGAAATTTTTATTATTCGACAATCAGCAGAAATATGCGATTTTCCTGCCGAAAGTAAAGGTAGGCGATAAAAATTATCTAGTGACAGATTTCTACAATGCCTTTGGAATGCGCAAGACCCGGCGTGATTATGGTGATGTTGATGCGGTTAATTATTTTGTGACGTGGAACCTTGCCGGTTCGCCAAAAGCCAAGCGGCTATCCGGTGATATCCTGGCGTCAAAGACGGATCCCAGGGTTTGTCTGGTTCAGTGTCCAAAAGAAAGTGATGATGCACTGGATATCCTTTATTACAATGAATTGAAAAGCCGTGGGTTACAGGGCATTTTCCTGATAAAGAAAGATGGATTCGGACAACAGATTGCCGATCTCAGATCACGTTGTTCCCTGGGGCTGTCAAAAGGAGGGAACTACCTCTATATCAGGAATCCAAAACGTAAGTCCCAGTCTGAACTCAAGGCTGAACTTGGTGATGTTGTCATGTCACGCGACGGGAAATTTATCGGTGTTATTGTTGAAGTTGATCGCCCCAGGGGGGATGCCCCTGAAACGGCAAAATGTTTTGTCTTCAACCAAAATTTCAATATTGGACAGAATTACAAAATTCCTCTCGAAAAGAAAACCGGTGGCGAATTTTATTTGCGTTTCGCCCAGTCAGTTAATGCCTTGCGTACTCGGATTAAGGATTTCGAACGAAAGTGATTATTATTCCGTCCGCTATTGCCGATAAGAGTAGTAGCGATATAATTAGGATAATTCATGGCAAATCCACAAGAAACAGTTGATGAATTAAAACAGGCTACCGATAATGATGTGACTATTGTTGCAGATCCCGGCCAGCTTGAATCTTCTGAAGAATATATTTCCTACAACCAGATCCGGGAGTTGACCGAGACAGATGTAGATACCTCAAATCTCGATCAGTTTTCGAATATTCGTGAGCTGGGACATGGAGGGATCGGCTCGGTACTTTCCGCCCGGGAAAAGACCCTGGATCGTGATATCGCGGTCAAAATACTTCGTCCGGCATTCAGGAAACGTAAAAGGTCTATTGGACGAATTGTTCGTGAGGCCAGAGCCACTGCTTTGATTGAACATCCGAATATCGTTCCGGTTCATTCCCTGGGCGTTCTCGATGATGTCGGTATATATTTTACGATGAAGAAGGTCGGAGGGGAAAACCTTCAGGATGTTTTGTTCCGGTTGGAGGCTGCTGATCCTGAATACCTCGAGAAATATTCCCGGACTATTCTGTTAGAAATTTTTATTTCGATTTGTCAGGGGGTTGCCTATGCTCACAGCAAGGGGGTAATTCACCGTGATCTCAAGCCTTCAAATATTATGCTTGGAGAGTATGGCGAAGTGCTTGTGATGGATTGGGGGCTGGTGAAATATAAAGGGGAAACAGAGGATTCCAATGAGACTTTCGGCGTATACTCCGAGGATCATGGCAATATGATGCTGACTCTTGATGGAACGATTGCCGGCACCCCGTTATTTATGTCTCCTGAGCAGGCCTGCGGAAGATCGGAGGAGGTTGACGAACAGAGTGACGTTTATAGCCTTGGAGTGATTCTTTATGCCATGCTGACTTATAAACAGTCGCCTTTCAGTAATTCCGACGATATACGTCAGATACTCAACCGGGTTGCCAATGGGGACTTTGTTCCTCCCAGAAAGGCATCCCACCATAAGATACCGCGTGAACTTGATGCGATCTGTCTTAAGGCAATGGCAAAGCGTCGGGATAACAGATACGATTCTGTGAAATCAATGATAAAAGATGTCCGTCGTTATATGGAAGGTTATTCCGTATCGGCCTATCGTGATCCGTTGCTGGGACGTTTTTTTAAACTTTGTGCCCGGAACCGTATTGCTACCAGTGCCGTTATTGTGGCGCTGGTTACTTTTATTGCGTATATGCTGGTTTCACAGGTTTATAACGATATCGAGTATCGATCATATGTGACTGCCGCGCGTTACAATATGCAGGAAGCTGATCGTGCGAGAATGCGTGCTTATGCCGTATATCGTCAGCTGCAACGTGAAAAAAGCAAGGACAGGACAAATTTAAACCTGTCAAAAACGGATAAACTAAAGGAGCTCGAAACCCAGCTCCGGTACTACCATAATCTATTTGAAAACCGTTACAATTTGGCGCTGACGTTTTATGACCGGATTGAAAAACAGCGAAGATACCAGAAGGATGCTCGTGAAGGTCTTTCGGAAATATTTTACCGGCAGATGATGTATGCTCTCTCTACTCACAATACTGATGATATGAAAAAAATTGTCAGTCTTATTAAAATGCGTGGACGTGATCTTAGCTATCTGAACAATAAGGCCAGTGAATTGTATTTGAAAGTCCGGTCAATGGTGGAAGGAAAAGGATCATTGATTATGGATACGGTTCCTGTTGCCGCGGAAGTTACTTTAATCGGACAGGATAAACAGTCTGTCGCGCTCGGAAAAACCCCGTTTGCGAAAAAGAATATTGTTCCGGGAAATTATCTGGTTGAAATACGTTCAGACGGAAGAGGTAATGTTACTTATCCGGTAACGATCAATCCCGGAGAAAATAAAAAGCTGGAGGTATTTATACCGAAAAAGATACCGAAAGGAATGGTTTATGTGCCTGCCGGTGAATTTATCATGGGGGAAACCGGCAATAATAGTTCAGATGTTAACCGGATTTTTGTAAAAGAATTTTTTATCAAAAAATATGAGGTTACTTTCGGTGAATATTTGATGTTCTGGCAGCAGTTATCGCCTCATCTCAAAGAAGTATACCGTGGGAAAAAGGTGTCCCGGCTTCGAACATTTATTAACCTCTGGGATGACAACGGGCGGTTGCTTGGTCCCTACAAGAAAAATATGCCTGTGATCGGCATAACCTATCAGGGGGCGCAGGCTTACTGTAAATGGCTCGGCAAGAAGTCCGGCAGAAAACTGCGGCTTCCAACAGCCGCGGAATGGGAAAAAGCCGCCAGAGGTACTGACGGCAGACTGTTTGTCTGGGGAAATGATCTCAATTCCGGTTATGCTTTGACTCGTGCTAATCATGAAGGCATGAAAAAATATCCCCACGGCGCTCCTCCTGGATCATTTCCAGCCGATGTCTCGGTATATGGAGTTTATGATATGGGGGGGAATATGAGAGAATACACTTCTTCCGGATATACAGATAATCCGGATTTACATGTGATCAAGGGAGCCAGCTGTATGTCTGGACAGGAGTTATTGTTCTGCTCCCGTTCCGGCCACGAAACCATGTATCAAACCGATATTACCTTTCGCTATGTCGAGGACGTTGACAAGCAGTAACTCTGAGAAATTAATCCTGCGATTATTAGAAATAGGTATAACTTTTGGCTTTGAAAGCGATATTACTAAGCATTTATCGCCATAACCACATTTTTATCTCAAGAGGATAATCGTTAAAATTTCTAAATTCATAATCGGAATAAGTATTAATCCATTTTAAACATTTGTTTATTTGATCTAGATTTGAACTAAATACATTAATTTTAGGAAAGCCTATTAGCATTGCATTTAAAGCTCGTGCAGAATAGTTTCTCAAATATCCTAAATCTCCAGAAGATCGGTATTGATCTTTTCTTTTTAAACAACTTGTTAAATATTTAACAACAAGAGGACTTTGAACGAAAGAAAGATGCACAGGCATAAAAAAAACATAAGAAGCTCTACTACTTTCAGGTAATACATTGGCAATTGTTATAAGCTTCCTTATAATGTTTTCATCTTTATATTTTGCAAATAATAACAAGGCAAACCATTCGCGGTCAGTTTCACTCCACTGGGTACATTTTGTTGCATACTTTTCTAGATACTTGTAGATATCTTTATCTTCATATAAATTTGCTGCATCAATAAAAAATAGAAATTTTCCATATGTTCGGCTATTCATATTTAAGATAAATTTTTTTAAAATAGATTTTGAATTATTAGAGTAGAACTTTTCTCCATAAAAATTCTCAAAAAAGCTGACCAATGGAAGATTAAACTTCTTCCTTTCTAGCGTGTTCTTTAGAAGTAGATAAGCTATATTTTGTTTTAGTAATTTATCATTGGAAGCTGTTTTGAGCTCTATAATTAATTTATCGTAAAATAGACGAAAAACCGTTTGGCTATCAATAATATTAATAACTGTCTGCAAGAAAATATCGTTTGATTTTTTGGGGTCATTTAATGAATATTTTATAAGTTTAGACAATGAAGGTTGTACTATTTCAAAATTAACAGTATGAGGATTATTAAGAGAAAATTCCTTCATTTTTTTTAATGAATTTTGAAAATCACCAATAAGTTGTTGCTCTTTGTTTGACATATTCGCAGATAAATTCAAGCAATAAATAAATAATATAAAACAAAATAAATTTTTTACAGAATCTCTCATTATTATTTCACCGTGGTAATTTGCTAAAAGTTTATTTTATCATCAGAATTTTTATTTTGTACGATAGATTATTGATATTAGGCGGAGCCTTTTGATTTCTAATTCCTATTGGTAATATAAAGATTGTTGCTGCGGCATTATTGCCATCTATCCAGCTGATCCTTTTAGGGGAAGTTTTGAACGTAGGATCTTCATTATGCTTGAAAGAAATTTTAATGTATGCATTTTGGGGAACCAGTCTTCTTATAGTTCCAACGACATAAAAGTAATCTCCTGATTTTGGGTTGTTTAGACCGAATAGATTTAGTATTTTGTTTCCTTTTAGTACTTTATATTCCAGTTGGAAATCAGAATATTCCAGTTGGGAATCAGATTCCTTCATTCCGAGACAGCCTGTTACACACAATAATCCCAGAGTTGTAATTGCCAGTTTTAAGTACTTAAAAATGAATGACATATTTATTTTCCATTAATTATATCTATACATTTTTGCTTTTTTGCTTTTTTCCTTAATGTCTGATTTAGGGGCATAACAGCACTAGTCAAGTTCAACGGCGTATACTTTACCATCTCTGATAAAAAATTCTTCGTAAGGAATCAACCCCTCTTCTTCGTCATCATATTGCTCAATAACTGAATGAAAATACCATTCTGAAGCATGTGGTAGTTTTGACATTACTTCTATGATTGTATCTACATATTTTTTACAGAAAATCCGCCTGGTGTAAATTCCTCCACAATTATGAAATGATCCCTGAAATTCTTCACTTAGTTCAAAGTCTCCCTCAAAACTATCTTCTATCCAGTTCTGAGTTAGCTGTTCTCGTAGCTCTGTTGTAAATTTATTGAATTCATTACATAAATCATCTTCAGTGAAATCATCAGTAAAAGCAGGTTCTTCAAAAGCCTTATTGTATTTCTCATCAAATTCTTCTCGTCCCAAAACAATACAATCAAAATCCATAGTAAAATCCTGTTAATTTGTAGAAAGAAGCTAATATTTTTACTTATACTATCACTGCAAATTTGTGAAGACAAATGTGAAATCGAATATTTGTCTCAATTCAAGGCTCTTGTTTCTGATTTTCGATGAATTGAGATTCTTGAAAAAAATCTCTTTTTTTATGTGCAAGTGTGCAAGTGGATGGTTGTTTTTTTGACGTAAAGGGTGTACAAATAAGCAAATGGCTTCAATATTAATCCGTACGACGGATGGTGTTAATACCGCTTCATACTTCGCGCTTTGCGCTGCGGAAGCGGGAACGAAAGAAACCTGATAGAGAATTTGGATAACAAGAATGCTGTCAAAAGTAGATACAATCAAACAGAAAATACTTGAAGATATATCCCGCGGGCGCTTAAAGCCCGGCGAGGCCTTGTATTCAAGACATCAGTTTATGAAGCGCTACGGTTGTTCTCGTGGAAGTATTGATACTGCGATCAAGGAACTGACGCGCGACGGATATGTTTATTCCCGGCAAGGCGCGGGAACTTATGTTGCCGAGCTTTTTCCTTCTGCGGATGCCACCAGCCGCGTATTTGTCGTGGAAAATTTCCGCAAGCTTTATACTGCCGATGATTTGACCTATACCAGTTATATTGTATCGGAAATCCAGCGTTCCATACCGTGTTTTTTGTATCGCGCGGATGAGATAAGCATAAATTTAAAAAATATTGTGCGTCCCGGCAGTGCCGTGATCTGGGTTCGTCCGTCATACGATAAAATGTTGCTGATGGATTATATTCGTTCAGCCGGAATTCCGCAGATCCTGATCGGACGCCGGTTTGGGGACTACGATTATATTGATACCGATGTTGAAACCGGACTGCGTGAAGGGTTGGAATGGCTTTGCGGTCACGGTAGTGACCAAATTGCATTTATCGGCATTAAAAATATAACTGATTTTCCTTATGTGGCGGAACGTCAGATTACTTTTTATGAAACAGCTGTCGAGCTTGGTTTATCTATTCCTCAGGGATGGGTTCAAGTTCGGGAATTTAAAGATGTCGAACGGGACCTGAATGAGCTGGTGGATGAGTTATTTAAAGATAAGAATAACTATCCCAGGGCAATTTATGTAGACTTCTGTAATATTATGACTCGACTGGTTCCGATGATAGACAAACGTGGATTTAAGCTCGGACAGGATTATCACCTGTTGGCTTTCGATTATACTAGAGACTTAGCCGGAACACCGGGTATCGGGATGCTTTCACAGCGTCACCGCATGCTGGAGAAGAAGGCGGCAGAATGGGCCGTCAACGCCGGGAAAAGCCTCAAAACAACCATTAAACCTGAATTCCTTTACTGGGAATAACCCAGTGTCCAGTAAAAGGAGGACGATCAATTATGAGCAAAGTAAAAATCGGCATTATTGGTGTTGGAAACATGGGATCTTCTCATGTTAAGTCCATTGGCGAACTGGAGCAGGCTGAGCTTGTTGCAATTTGCGATATGGATAAGGAAAAAGCGGACAAAAAAGCAGAAGAAGCGGGATGCAAGGCATTTTATGATGCTGAAGCTATGCTGACTTCCGGTGAGATTGAAGCGGTTATTATTGCTACTCCTCACTACGATCATACCACTCTTGCCATCAGGGCTTTTGAGTGTGGACTGCATGTACTTACTGAAAAACCGGTTGCGGTCCACAAGAAAGATGCGCAGAAAATGATTGATGCTCACAATAAGCATCCTGAACTCAAGTTTGCTGCGATGTTTCAGCAGCGTACATTGAAAGCGCACAAAAAGATCAAAAAACTTATCGATGATGGTGAGATTGGCGAAATTAAGCGTGTAAACTGGATCATTACCGACTGGTTCAGAACCCAGCGTTATTATGATTCAGGCGGCTGGCGTGCAACCTGGAAGGGTGAAGGCGGCGGTGTACTGCTAAATCAGTGTCCGCATCAGCTTGACCTGTTTACCTGGTTCTTTGGTATGCCGGTAAAAGTTTGGTCAAAGATATCAATCGGTAAATATCATAATATTGAAGTAGAAGATGATGTATCAACCTTCTGCGAATTCGCCAATGGCGCGACCGGATCATTTATTACCAGTACCGGTGAATCTCCCGGAACCAATCGTCTGGAAATTACTGGTGACCGTGGCCGTATGGTACTGGAAGACGGTGAACTGAAATTTAAGCGTACGGAATTGAGTGTGAGTGAATTTTGCGCGACTACCGAGGAATCGTTTGCTCATGCTCCGATTTGGGATGTTGTAATTCCGATCGATAAAGCTCCGGGTACTCCGCATAGAGATATCATTGAAGACTTTGCCAAGAGCATTCTCGAAGATCGCGCTCCCTACGCTCCAGCGGAAGAAGGTATTAGATCCGTTGAATTTGGTAATGCCATGTTGTATTCCGGCCTGAAAGGCGTTATGGTTGAAATGCCGCTTGACGGCGATGCGTACGAAGAGATGCTTATGGAACTTATTAAGAATTCCAAATTCGAGAAAGCTGACGTGAAGGCTGCCAACGTTGATATGAGCAGTTCCTTCTAAACAGGAGAAAATAATGAAAAAATCACAAATTGCAGCACAGCTTTATACTCTCCGTGACTATCTGAAGACCCCGGAAGATATTGCGAAAACGATGAAACGCGTAAAAGAAATCGGTTACGACGCCGTACAGGTTTCCGGAATGGGTCCGATTGAGGAATCCGAACTGATAAAAATTCTTGATGGCGAAGGACTCGTTTGTTGTGCAACCCATGAACCTGGTGTTCAGGTTGTTGAAGAAGTCGAAAAAGTTATCGAAAGGCTCAATAAATTGGGCTGTAAATATACTGCGTATCCATATCCCCATGAAGTTCCGACTTCTGAAGAAGAAGCTGTTGCACTTGCGAAAAAGTTGAATGCTTCTGCGGAAAAGATGGCTGCAGCTGGACAGATTCTTACTTACCACAACCACGCAATTGAATTCAATAAATTTAATAACCGTACGATGCTGGATATCTTCTATGATGAAGCGCCTGCATTGCAGAGTGAAATTGATACTTTCTGGGTGCAGCGCGGTGGTGCCAATCCGACAACCTGGGTTAATAAGATGAAAGGACGTCTTCCGTTGCTTCATCTGAAAGAGATGTGTGCGATTGGTAACGATTCAAAAATGTGTCATATCGGCGGCGGCAATCTTGAATGGAATTCTATTCTTTCCGCCGCGGAAGCCGGCGGCACTGAATGGTTCATCGTTGAACAGGATACCGACTGGATCGATAACGATCCTTTCAAGGCTCTCCAGCTTAGCAGTGAATTCCTGAACGCTAATTTCGTGAAGTAATTACTTTCGAAATATTGTTTTTTCAAAGATACCATCCTAATTGTGGATGGTATCTTTTTTTGGGTGCGCCCGGCAGCGTTAATACAGCTTCAAACTTCCAGTCGCTAACGCTTGTCCGGAAACAGAAATTAAAATATCGGGTTCAATGTCCCATTTATTGAGGGTGTCTCCAATTTTTTTACTAAGCTTTTGTCAAAAATATTTTCAATACCACTTATGTTTTTAACAAGGCATTCTATTGCTTGATTGCTTAAAAAAGTATTGGTTGATGGTAATAAAATGATGGATTTTTATTAATGTTCTGGTATTCTTTATGAATAATGATATTTTTTTATGGAAATAATTTTATAAGGAATAGTTGTAATGGAAAAAAAGATTCATTTGATATGTAACGCGCATCTTGATCCGGTTTGGCTTTGGCAGTGGGAAGACGGTTTGGCTGAAACGTTGTCAACATTTCGAATTGCCGCTGACTTTTGCGAGGAAAATTCCGGTTTTGTTTTTAACCACAATGAGATGCGGTTGTATTCCTGGATCGAAGAGTATGATCCGGTGTTATTTCGTCGGATTCAGAAGCTGGTATGTGAAGGCAAATGGCATATTGCCGGTGGCAGCTTTATTCAGCCTGACATCAATAACGTGTCTGGTGAGAGCAATATCCGTCAGTTCCTGACTGCGAAAAACTATTTCCGTGCGAAATTCGGTGTCGAGCCGACTACCGCTTATAACTTTGACCCGTTTGGACAGCCGGAAGGATATCCGCAGATACTGCAAGGCTGTGGCTTCGATTCGTATATCTTCTGTCGTCCGGGAACTCCCGAATGGGATCTTCCAATTGGTTCTTTTCTTTGGGAGGACCGTTCCGGCAGCCGTGTGGTCGCACGACGTAGTGATGACCATTATCTGACGAATGGCAAAATCTATGAGGCCCTGGAAGAATGGCTCAAATATTATAAAGACGAGCCGGAAACGATGATCCTCTGGGGAATTGGCAATCATGGCGGTGGGATATCGCGTGAGGAATACGCTGAACTTCAGCGTTTTATTGCTGATCACGGCGATAAGTATGAAGTGATCCATTCGACCCCTGAAATGTTTTTTGAAGGCGTTACCGGAAAATCTGATCTGCCGGTAGTCTGTGGGGAAATGGAAAATAATTTTCCGGGCTGCTATTCCTCTATGGCCCGGGTCAAGCAGGCGCATCGCAAAGTAGAGAACCTGATGGCGGTTACTGAACGGCTTGCCGCCAATTCCTGGCTGACTGGTAAAGCAGATTATCCTGAGGATGAGCTGACTGAAGCCTGGAAGGATATCATGTTTCTTGAATTTCACGATATTTTGCCGGGATCAGGCATAAAAGAAGTGGAACATGATGCGCTTAAGCTTGCTGGACATGCAGAAGAAATTCTTCGTCGCGTGAAACTGCGCGGCATGGTCGCAATGCTGACTGATACCGCGGCCCCTCAGGCATCGGGTGCCGTGCCAATATTTGTCTGGAATCCGCATGGCAAAGAAGTTGAGACGGTTGTTGAAGTTGAGTATAACGTTGCGCATTTGCAGTCACCGCGCCATACCGCCGAAATTTCTCTTTTGGATGAACATGGCAATAAAGTTTTATTCCAGCGGGAAAAGGAAGCCGCTAATGTTACTGTTGACTGGCGAATAAGAATTTGTTTTCCCGTGACTCTGCCGCCGTTCGGATTTCGTCGTTTTGAGGCGGTATTTACTGAGGTTGAGCAAACTGCTGGTTTGCCGGTAACAAAACTGGTCAAGGATTCCTTTGAATTTACTTCTGAAGCATTTAGTCTTAAACTGAACCCGATTACTGGATTGGTTGATGCCTTTATCCCATCGGGAAGTACCGAATCCTTGATTGAGGAAGGTTCCTTCCGTCCGCTGATCTTTGCCGATCTTGATCATTCGTGGACCTGTGGTTCTCCGAGAAAATTTAAGTCAGCAAAACCCGGAACTGAAAATTCAGCTTTGCCGTGGGGTGAGCCGATTGATGAATTTTATCCGGCTAATTCTGACGAACTGATGGCGTTGTTTCAGGCGCCGGATGGCGGACGTGAGCTGACTTCTCCGGTTAGTATTGTGGAAGATGGTCCGGTGCGTACGGTTATCGAAGCGGTATTTTGCTGTCGTTCATCATATATTGTACGTCACTATATATTGGATAAGACTCCGGCGAATTTTTCGATTGAAGATTATGTGGTATGGAACGAAAAAGATTGTATGCTGAAACTGGAAATTCCGCTTGCTTTCAAGCTTGACGGTGTTCAGACCGACGCGATCTATAGCGCGATATACCGTAATGTGCCCGAGTCTCATCAGGACTTTACCGGACAGCGTTGGATTGCAGCACGTGAGTCGAAAGCTGATGGAAAATATTTCAGTTGTGTTAGTGATAGTATTAGCGCGCACAGTTTTGGTGGCGGAAATTCCATGTACTTGAGTTTGTTGCGTTCTCCGGTCTATTCTTCATTCGGCTTATCGAACAACCTGCCGGAATATAATGAGCGTTTTCTGGTCCGTCACGATCAAGGCGAACATGTTTTCCGCTACGGTTTTGGCGGAGGAACTGAATTTAATGAGACAACGGTACAAAAGGCATCAGACCTTTTCAATATGCCGCCGGAGTGCAAAGTATTTTTCCCAGACGGCAGAGGACAGGATATGGTTCCATCGCAAGCTCTGGAAATTTCAGTGGACAATGTAACACTATGTGCCATGAAAAAAGCGGAAGAGTCGGATGATTTGATTGTCCGTTTCCGCGAAAACGGTGGTACTGATACTGATTTTAGTTTTACACTCCCCGGCGACACAAAACGTCATAACCTGAAAATCAAAGCCTGGTCATTGCTGACCATCAGCATAAAAGGCGGCACTTGCCGGGAAGTGAACCTGATCGAACAATAAAAAGATTGTTAAAATTTCGGTTCGTAGACAAACGGCGGTTGTATTACTTTGTATCAATGATATTGTTTTTTAGCTTGATACAAATAATAACCGTCGATTTGTCGGATGAAACATAAATCTGTACATATTTTGTTGCAACTTTATATTTGGGGCATGCTGTTAATACCGGCATTGCACCATGCGGGGGTTATTTGTCCGCATCTTCCGGCTGACGGCAGTTCTATTACTTCCGGTCATACGGTTTCCTATCGCCAAAAACAAGATACTCCATTTGCCCATTATGCTGATGACGTTTGCCTGATATGCCTGACGGCTTCCGTAATGATGGATGTCCCGGCAAAAACACCTGATGTTGTTATTGTCGGTGATTGGTATTCTTCCGATTCCGATCTATATGTGGATAAAACATTTACCAGCCGTTGGCTACTCTGCGAATACCGGGGACCACCGTCTGTCTGCTGAAAATTTATTGTATCCGTTGGAACCAATGGATTTCGTATGACGTAAATTTTTTATTAGCAGACAATCATGGCACATTCTTTCCTGAAAAAAATGCTGGATACGGAAAATTCCCGTTTCCGCCTTGAAATAATTTCATGCCTCACCGGAGGGCTGTTTCTGATAGATTCATGGATTACCGGTTTGATTTACAGTAATCCTGTTCTGTCGGAAATTCCGGGGATTATAGCCGCGTTATTGCTTGGTTTGCCACTGATCTGGCATGCGGTCAGCGATTTGTGGCACGGCGAAACCGATATGAATGAATTTGCCGCTTTAAGTTTCACCGCGTCCTTTAGTATTGGTGAATACCGTACGGCGGCGGCAATTGCGTTCTTTATGATTCTGGCCGAGTTGATCGAATACCGATCTCAGATCGGTGCCAGAAAAAACATTGAATCACTACTGAAACTCTCACCCGATACAGCGGTTAAACTTGATAATGACGGTTCGGAAATCAAAGTTCGCAGTAATGAACTGCGACGCGGAGATGTGGTCCGCATTCGTCCTGGTGACAGCGTTCCAGGAGACGGCGTGATTATTCGCGGCGAAAGTTCTCTTTCCGAAGCCGCGATTACCGGTGAGTCTCTGCCGCAGGATAAGGCTCCCGGGGCGCTGGTCTACGGGGGAACAATCAATGTCTCCGGGATGATTGATGTGGAAATTACGACCGACGCGGCCGATACAACGTTATCCAGAATCAAGGAATTGATCGCTGGAGCCGAAGATTCCCGTACGCCGGTTATGCGGCTGATCGACCAATATGCCGGATGGTACACGCCGGTGATCCTGATGCTGGCGGCAATCGTATTGTTTTTTACCCGCGACATTAACCGGGCGATTTCCATGCTGATTATCGCATGCCCGTGTACAATTCTGTTGTCCTCTCCAACTGCTCTGGTGTCGGCACTGAGTGCGGCCGCGCGCCTGGGGGTAATTATCCGGAATGTATCGGTACTTGAAATTGCCGGGGCAGTCAATGCTATGGTGTTTGATAAAACCGGAACATTGACGACCGGAACACTGAGCCTTGCGGGTATTTATCCCGTGGACGGGCTGTCCGAAGACGATTTACTCCGAAAAATCGCGGTAGCTGAATTTTCATCGACCCATCCCGCCGCACGAGCTGTAATCGGTGAAGCAGCGCAACGCGGCTGGGTGCTTACTCCGCCGGAAAAGTTTGAAGAACGAGCTGGGCAAGGAGTTAAAGCTGACGATATACTGGTGGGAAAAGTTGAATGGCTGGTTTCCCATGGCGTGGAGATTCCCCCTGATTTACCGGGGCAGACGAATTCCAATGACTCCGGTGACAAAAGTGTATTACTGGTTGCGATTGATGGGAATTATGCCGGAGCCGTAACTCTTCGCGATCATGTGCGTAACGATGCCGGAGAAATGATGCGGCAGATTCGTAATGGCGGTATTGACAAGCTGGTGATGCTTTCCGGTGACCGGCGAGGAGCCGCAGAACGCGTAGCCGCAGAACTTGAATGTGAGGTCGAGGCGGAGATTCTGCCGGAAGATAAAATGAATCGCGTAACGGTGATTCGGGAGCAAGGTCACATACTGGCGGTTGTCGGCGATGGCGTGAACGACGCACCCGCGCTGGCGGCGGGAGATGTTTCAATTGCCATGGGAGCGGCCGGAAGCGATGTGGCAATTCATTCCGCCTCAATTGTATTGATGAATAATAAACTGGACCGGATTCCGTTTATTATGAAGCTATCGCGGCGGACGGTTTCAATTATCCGTCAAAACCTGATTTTTTCGATTTTATACATACTTGTACTGTTGTTGCTGAGCGCATCGGGAACGATTCATCCGGCGCTGGCGGTGATTATGCATACAGCCAGCGCATTCCTGGTGGTATTTAATTCCGCTCGGCTACTGCGTGAAGGAGAGGAGTTGTCATGATTAAAACACCTGAAGTGAAATCGATTAACGATGCCGCGCGGCTGGCCGGATACGGTCTTGCCGCCCAGGGTATTTCTCTTGTCTTTATCTTTCTTATGACCGTTGCCTGCGGTTGTTCGGGATATGGTCCGGTATTCTGGAACTGTCTGGCGGGTATTCCGGTCTGGCTGATTATCTTTTTCCGGTTACGGCTGTTTTGTCGAGAGGCAACACTGGCTGCCGAAGCCGGAGATTCTGCAAACGCGAAGCTTGACGCAGTCAGAAAGGATCAACTGAAACTTACTAAAATAATGATTCCTATGGCTGAGTTCGGCTTTTGCTGGATTCTGCTGCTTGGTGGAGGAATTACCCTGTTGCAGTCAATATATCGTCCTGCTGTTACGAATCCATCACTGCTCAGAAACCTGGTATTTTCCGGCGTGCTTACTTTTATCATTCTGGATGTCGCGTTTTTCTGGAATGAACTTGTACGCAAGGGCAGGGGGCGAGAACTTCAAATTGGTGCCGGAAATATTATTGTTCTTGCATGGTTGGCTGGAATCGCCACATTGGGGATTGGTGGAGCATATCTGCATTTCTCCTGGACCGAAAAATGGACTTTGCGGGTGATTGCCAGTTTCGATTTGCTGATTGGTATTGAAGCGCTGATCAGAATTTTCAGTCGGATGTTTCTGCCATTGAGAAAGGGCGAAGAATATCGTCCGGCTTACCAGTCATATTTCTATGGTATCATGATGTCTCCGGGTGCCGGATGGAAAACTTTTACCGATGTTCTCAGTCATCAGTTTGGACTGGATATTTCAGGCGGGATGTTTTTAAAAACAGCAAAAGCAATGTTAATTCCGTTTCTGTTTTTTCTGGTCGTTTTATTATTTGTCAGTTCGTCGGTAGTAACCCTGAACCCATCCGAGCAGGGAGTTATTCTGCGGTTTGGCAGGCTTACCGGACGCAAACTCGGTCCGGGATTTCACCTGAAGGCACCATGGCCCATTGAAACTGCCCGGATATATGATACCTGGAAGGTTAACAGCATACATGTGGGGTCGCACCGTCAACTTAAAGGTGGTGAGGTTTATCAGCAGGGAATGCCTATTCTATGGACCAATCAGCATGGTGTGGCTCCCGATGACCTGATGGTTGTTGCTCCGCCGACCGACCTGATGGACAAGACCGGCACGATTCATCATGATTCAAAATCAGAGGGTATCAGGAAAGCGCCGTCAATTTCTTTGGCTGCGGTTGATATTACGGTGGAATACCGGATAAACGATCTGGATAAGTATATTACAGCTGGAAGAAATCCCGACCGGCATTTTCGTGAGTTGGCCCAACAGACAGTAACCTTTGAAGTTTGCCGTTTTGATATTGATACGTTATTTTGTAAGGGGCGTATTGGCCTGATAACTCTGTTAAAATATCAAATACAGCAGTTGGCTGATCTGAACGAGCTGGGGCTTGAAATTGTGAATATTGGTATTGGCGGCGTCCATCCGCCTCAGGATGTTGCTGCCGCTTTTCAGGAGACGGTTACCGCTCGTCAGGAAAAGGAAACTTCGATTCAGTTTGCCCGGCAATATGCGGTACGCAGTATGATTGAGACCGCGGGTTCCATTGAGAACGCACAAAAGATTCTGACTGCAATTTCCCGAGGGGAGAAGCAGAAAGCGGCGTTGTTTTCTGAGTCGCTTTTCAAAGCCGAGGGGTATGTCGCGCAAACGCTTGCTGAAGCATATGCTTATCGCTGGGTGAAAGAAAACCAGGAACGCGGCAAGTCGGAAAGGTTCAAGAGCGAACTGATGACTTATAAAGTGGCTCCGCTGGTCTATCTTTACGGTTGCTACCTGAATGTGCTTGATTCTGGATTGCAAGGGGCCGAAAAATATATGTTGGTGTCTGACCGCAAGGATCTTATACTGCGCTTTGATATGAAAAAAGCCGCTTCGTTGTCGGGGGCATCCGTGCCGTACAACAGCAATAGTTCGACTTACAAACCGAATCAGAGAATTTCCGATCCGGTAATGACTGAAGATTATTCAATGCCTAATCAGGGAGATTAAAATATGCTGAAAAGAATATGCTTAACATTGATGGGACTGGCGTTATTGCTGGTGTTTATACTTTATATGATTTCATTCGAAGTGAGTTTCGATAGGTCGGCACTGGTGTTGACGTTCGGACGGGCCGAAAAGGATGGTGTAATCAATCTTGACGGAAAACAGGCCGGGCTCTATTTTAAATGGCCGTGGCCAATCCAGAAAGCTGTGCTTTTTGACCGGCGTCTAATGACTTTTGAGGATCGGCTGGAACAGCAGGAAACCCGTGATAAACAGGTGGTAATCGCCAAGGCCTTTGCTGTATGGCGGATCTCTAATCCGCTGGATTTTTATCGTTCGCTCAAGGACTCTGCAAACGCGGAAAAATTTCTTATCGAACGTTTGCGGTCGGCAAGGTCGGAGCTGGGTAACTTTGCTTTTGAAGAGCTGACCAATGCCGATCCCGGAAAATTGAAAATAGCAAAGGCTGAAAACGCAATTCTCAAACATATTCGAAATGATTTGAGTAAGCAAAAGTTGGGTGTGGAAATATGCTCTATTGGTATTTCCAGAATTATTTTACCGGAGCAGATTACAAGTTCAGTGTTTGCAAGAATGCGGCAAACGCGTCAACGGCTGGCGCAAAGCGCGAGATCGGAGGGTGACGCGATTGCCCGTACAATTCGTTCCAAAGCCGATAGTGATCGTCAGCGGATACTGGCGTTTGCCGACCGTGAAGCTCAAACAATTCGGGCGGAGGGTGATGCAGCCGCTGCAAAATATTATGAGGTGTTTGCGCGTAATCAGGATTTTGCCGTGCTGCTGCGTAAATTGGAAACGCTTGAGCGTACTCTGTCGAACAATACCACATTTCTGCTGGACACTGGTACTGTACCGTTTGATTTGTTGAAGAATCTGAATCCCGATAAATTGCCGACTCCGGCAATTCCAGCCGATAAGAATAAGGGGCCGAAAAAATGAATGAGGCTGCTACAAATCATGGAGGGAGTGTTTTTGTTCTGCTGATCGCGGCGATCGTTATCGTCGCGATATGGAAGTTTGTGGATGTCTGGCGTGTTAAAAAGAAAAAAATGAAACATCAGGAGCAGGAGCAGAAATATAAAAACGAGTTCATTACAGCAGAAGTTCCAGAGGTGAAAGAGAACATTTCTGCGGTTGAGGGAAAGCCGGTCGAATCGTTGCTGCATACCATTGAGGTTGAAGACAACACATCGTCACTGGACGCCTTGAATATCTCTTTGCGTCGTGGATTTAATGTATTGAAACTCCTCATGATCATTCTTGCCGTGATATTTCTTTTTAGTAATATTTTCTGGGTAGATGAAGGTTTTGTGGCAGTGCAGACCCGGTTTGGACGTATTGTTGACAGAAACAGCAGTTGCGTGACCAGGCCGGGGGGGCCATATTTTGCGCTTCCGGCTCCAATGGACCGGGTATTGAAGTTGCCGACGACCTTGCGGAAGGTTGATATCAATAACGCATTCTGGCTGGAAGAAGGAATTGAAAAAGAGTTTCTACCGCAAAGTGGCGCCAATGGTCAGGATTACCGGAATCCGGGCGATACGCTGGTGCCCGGATATGACGGGTCGTTGATTACCGCGGATAAAAATGTAGTTCAGGGACAATGGGCGGTAAACTATCAGTTGGATTGTTGTGCCGGAGATTCGAAGGATAACGATATGCTGCGGGATTTTGTGAATAACGTCGGAACAATGAATAATGCGGATCAACTGGTTCGTAAAATCATTATTGAATCGCTGGTGAAAGTTGTGGCTCAGACTACTGTAGACGATTTTATTCGTGGCAAAATAAATTATACGCAACTGGCAAAATACGCTCAGGCAAAATTGGACAGGTTGAATACGGGAATCATTCTCAGGAGTATTACCGGCAAAAAATATACGGTAGCGCTGTGTTTGCAGGATGATTTTCGGGCGGTGAATCTGGCTCAAAGTGAAAAAGCCGAGCAAATTGAATCTGCCAAACGTTATCGTTCAAGGATTCTTAACGAGACCGCCGGAGCCGGATATGAAACGCTGATCGGCGCGATATATCGTTATGAGGCTGCTGTAACAACTCACGATAAACAGAAAATCGCGAAAGCTTCAAAAGTGCTGAGCCGGATGTTACGGTCAAATGTTGTCGGCGGACGGATTTCCGAAACTTTCAGCCGGGGGATATCCTATAAAACGCAAGTTGTGGAATCGACACGTGGAGCCTCGCAGCGATTTGAGCTTATGCTTTCAGAATACAATGCTCATCCGGTGATTTTCCGCAACCGGCTGGTTCAGGATGCGTTGCAATCTGTCTTCTCGGGTCATATAAAAACATTCTATCTGCCGCCGTCTAACGGCAAAACGCTTTATCTTGAACTGAGCAAGTAAATGAAAAAAGCTGCTGTCGTAGTGGAGAAAACGGCAGCAGCTCAAGGCAGAATTTATTATTGTTTCCCGCTTCTGTAGCGCGTATCGCAGAGTATGAAGCGGTATTTTGCTGGTAGTCGTAATGACTTAGCTTGGGAGGTTAGCTCCGGCGTGGCGAACAATGTTTCCCGTTGCCATATACATTACATCTTCACAGATGTTGGTGGCGATATCGGCGATGCGTTCAAGCTGTTTCGACACACTGAGCTGATAGATATAAAACGGAGTTTGTTCCGGTTTTTTCTGGATCAGTTCGCTGACTTTGTCGTGATTTGAACTGTTCAACTTGTCTACTTCGTCATCGCGTTTGATCACGTTCAGAGCAAGCAATGTATCATTTCTGACAAGAGAGTCCAATGCATGGTTAAGCATCTTTTGGGTGATTTCCATCATCTTGGTGAAGTCCAGGCCGTTTAGATCCAGGTCAAGATTTTCAGTTTTCGTTAGAGCCATAGCGCATTCGGCAATATTGCAGCTCAGGTCGCCGATACGTTCCAGGTCGTTATTTACTTTGAGGCAGACAATAACATAGCGCAAATCGGTAGCAACCGGCTGGTAAAGAGCCAGCAGTTTAAGGCATTCTTCTTCGATCTCAATTTCGTTTTGGTCAATTACCACATCGTTATTGATTACTTCTTTAGCGGCATCAACGTCGTTTTCAGACATCGCAACAACAGCCCGGGAAAGATTTTCCTCGACAACTGCGCACTGGGTCAGAATTTTTTTCTTGAGACGATCAATTTCTTTTTTGAAATGTGAATTCATAGCATCTCCCCATCAGCCGAAACGGCCAGTAATATATTCTTCAGTTTGTTTATTCTTTGGTCTGGTGAAAATCTCTTCGGTTTCATTGAATTCTACAATATAACCTTTGTAGAAGAACGCAGTATAATCGGAAATACGAGCAGCCTGCTGCATATTGTGTGTGACAATCACAATCGTATAATCCTTTTTCAATTCTTCAATCAGATTTTCAACTTTAAGGGTACCAACCGGGTCAATTGCTGAAGTCGGTTCGTCCATCAGCAATATATCGGGTTCCACGGCGATCGCACGGGCGATACACAGACGCTGCTGTTGTCCGCCGGAAAGCGAGGTACCGGGCTTGTGAAGCTTGTCTTTGACTTCGTCCCAGATTGCAGCCTGCTTCAAGGCTTTCTCAACTCTCAACGCAATATCGCTTTTCTTGAGTTTGTAATGCAGTTTTAAACCATAGGCGATATTGTCAAAAACCGTCATTGGAAATGGCGTCGGTTTCTGAAATATCATACCGATTTTACGGCGTAGTTCAAGTAAATCAACCGATTTATTCAGGATGTTTTGGCCTTCATATGTGATCTCTCCGCTGGCCCGCTGTTCGCGGTACAGTTCGAAAATCCGGTTGTAAGTACGCAGATGGGTTGATTTTCCACACCCCGATGGGCCAATTACTGCGGTGACCTGTTTCTCATAAATATCCAGGTTATTGTCAAACAACGCCTGATGGTCGCCATAGTAAAAATTCAGGTTTTTTACCGAAAGTTTGATCGGCAGCGATTTATTGATATTCTCCATTTAGTGTTTCTCCCTGAAGACTGTTCTGCAAAAGACATTTAATGACAAAATGGCTACTGTGATGAGCATAGCTGCACCCCAGGCGCGGGTATGCATTTCATCGTAAGGCGAGTTTGTCGCATATTCATTAATGGTAACCGTAAGGTTGGCGGTTGGCTGTGTAAAGAACTGAAAGGGCCAGCTGTCACTCCACAGCGCGGTAAACAACAGTGGGGCGGTTTCTCCTCCGACACGGGCGATTGCCAGCAATACACCTGTTACCAATCCGGAACGAACCTGTTTAAAAAGAATAACCAGTGTGGCTTTCCAGCGGGGAACGCCCATAGCCAGTGCAGATTCGCGCAGGGTATTCGGAACCAGTGCCAGCATGTCTTCGGTTGTTCTGAGAACGACCGGAAACATAATGACTGCCAGGGCTATGGAACCAGCGAACCCTGATGGATGTCCGGTAGTCACTACGATTACCGTATATACGAACAGGCCGACAATGATAGATGGGATACCCATCATTACATTGGCTGAAAACCTGATTGCTTTACTCAGTTTTGAGTCATAACTGTATTCTGAGAGATAGATGCCGCCGAGTAGTCCGGTTGGAACTCCAAGAATGACCGCGCCAGTTGTGATCAGCAACGTTCCGATGATTGCGTTGGCGATGCCTCCATCAGGTATGCCGTAAGGTTTGGTCGGCTCAATAAAGAACTTCCAGTGTATACTCTGATAGCCCATTTCACCAACAGTATAAATAATCCATCCAAGGAAAAATATTCCTATTAAAGTAGCGATGAAAGCACTTAGGCCGACACCAATATTAATACTTTTCCGTATAAATAATCCTCTTTTCTTCACAGTCCGGCTCCTGATTTTTTTCTTACACTGTTCAGCCACCACTGTGCTACTACCTGAATAAGGAATGTCATTAGCAGCAGGATGAGTCCAAGTTCAAACAGCGCGCTTTTGAAAATCCCCCCCGCCTCCTGAAAATTGTTTGCCAGTGTTGCTGCAATTGTGGTTCCCGGAGCAAAAAGGGATTTCGAGACTTCCGGATTATTTCCGATTACATAGAGCAGCGCCATTGTTTCACCTACTGCACGTCCCAGACCAAGGAAGACAGCCCCCAACATGCCCTGCAGTCCATAACGTAAAGTGATTTTCCATGATACTTCGGTTGTGGTGCAACCAATTCCATATGCGGCTTCTTTTACTACCTGCGGTACCATTTTGAAAACATCGCGCATTACCGCGCAGATGAACGGCAGAATCATCAAAGCAAGAATCAGTCCGCCAGTAAGAAAACCGCTGCCGGTACAGTTGCCGCCGACCACTTCCCGGAAGTGTACGAAAATATAGTTGTCCAGGAATCCGAAGATACTTTGTCCTACCGATCCCAGACAGGTCGAAAGCAGCCATGATATGGATTTTATAATAAAATTGATCGTTCCAGCCATAAAAGGCTGGACATAATTCTGCATTACGGGAATGAGGACAAACAGTCCCCACATACCGTAAATAATACTCGGGACCGCCGCCAACAGGTCGAGCGCATGTCCCATAATAACACCCAGCCATGGCGGAGCTAGCTCCACCAAATACAGGGCAATAATAAAACTGAGCGGTACAGCGATAATGATCGCGATAAACGTTGTTACCAGCGTTCCGTATACGGCTGCGGCCGCCCCATATTCATCACGCACCGGATCCCAGGCAGTGGAATATAGAAAACTTATTCCGAACTTCTTTATTGCCGGCATACTGTGCCAGACCAGCTGTGCGAATAACGCCAGCATCAACACAATGATTATGCCTGCACAAAGCATGGTTAACTTCTGAAACATATCTTCAAAAGCTTTCGATTTTCCAATACTTATATTACTCATTTTCTCCAATCCATCTTGCCGTCAGGTCCGGGTTGCAATGTAAATAGTCGTTTTACAGGTTAAGTTTTTCGGCCCACATGCTCTTGACGATCTTGACTACGCTGTCAGGGATCGGAACATAGGACATTCTGGTTGCGGTACCAGCGCCTTCTTTGTAGCACCAGGTGAAATATTTCAGCATTTCTTTGCCAAGGCTTTTGTTTTTCTGATTTTTGTAGATCAGGATGTAAGTTACGCCAGTGATAGGCCAGGTTTTAGCACCAGGCTGATCAGTCAGAACCATATAGAAGCCAGGAGCTTTACTCCATTCGGCGTTGGCGCCGGCAGCAGAGAAAGATTCCATGTTTGGTTTTACATAATTTCCGGCTTTGTTCTTTAGAACAACAGTAGCCAGTTTTGCTTCGGTGGCGTATGTGTATTCAACATAACCGATTGAGCCTTTTGTCTTTTTGACATTCATGGCTACCCCAGGGTTCTTCTGTCCACCCTGACCGCAAGGCCAGCGAACGGCTTTTCCGCATCCGGGACCGTTTTTCCAGGCGGTAGAAATCTTTGACAGATAGTTGGTGTAGATCCATGTTGTACCGGAACCATCGGAACGGTGAACAACTGTGATGTTCATGTTAGGAAGGCTAACGCCTGGATTGTCGGCTTTTACGCGTGCGTCGTTCCACTTTGTAATTTTTCCGAGGAAGATGTCGGCGAGGACATCAGCGCTCAAGCGAAGCTGGTTTGATTTGATGCCGGGAAGGTTTACAATTACAACAACACCACCCATCAGCATCGGAAACTGTACCAGTCCCGCTTTGTCCTGATCTGCTTTTTTCAGCGGCTTGTCGGAAGCGCCGAAATCAACTGTTTTTGCTTTGATCTGGCGGATACCGGCACCGGAACCGACAGACTGATAGTTGATTGTGTTACCGGTAGCCTGTTTGTAACTGTAGGTCCAGGCACGATATACCGGTGCAGGGAAAGATGCTCCGGCTCCATTGATTGTTACTGCGTTAGCCGAAAAGCCCATAAGGCCGACTACGGCAGCGGCTGCCATTGCAACCTTTTTTGTCATCCCCTTAGTAAACATTTCTCATATTCTCCTTTTTCTTTGTTTACATTCCAAAACGCTGGAAATGTCTTTGCAATTAAGATTACCCTCTGAATGTTAGAGAAATGTTAAGGTTGAATTAAACTATCAATAAATATAAATGAGAGAAGGGGAGTTGTAAGTGTTTGTTTTCTAGTGTATTGTGACTTCGCTTTAATGGAACCCTAACATTTCTGGAGGAATTAAGGTTTATTTTATTGATGAAAGCGGTATGTTTTATGAAAAAAGAGTTTGTAAACGTAACTTTTCATATAAAGAAAAATCATCAATGATCATATTTCTCTTCTCAATATACTTTTTTTAATAGGAAAAAAGCATCTATCTGTTGACTTTCTTTTATCCTTGAATTATAATTGTCTATACAATTAAGAAAAAATTTTGAGAATGTATAATGTTGGAATTTGCAAAACGTAAAAGCCGTCATGTGGAATTAAAAGAACTTCTGCTGAAGAAAATTTCTTCAAGCAGTGCAAATTCACTACTTCCCAGCGAAATGTCTTTGGCGAAAAAACATGGTGTTTGCCGTGCCACAGTGAACAAAGCAATGGTGGAATTGGAGCAGGAAGGTTATGTAATCCGGCGTGCAGGAAAAGGTACGTTTGTTGCTCCACGTGACCGGACTATTGTTCATAGTGGAATAGAACAGCCCCGGACTCAGGGGGATGTGATTGTTGCTTATCCCGATTTCTTTTCCTACACCTTATGGGAATGTGTCCATTTATCTGAAATGGAAGCTTTGAAAAACAACCTGAGCCTGATCAGTCTGAAACTCAATGAGAATTCCAAGCTTGAATCACTTGAGAATATTCTGAAAAAGTCCGATAATATTGTTGGAGCGATTTTAATTGGACTTATTGATAAGACGTTAACTAATTCATTATTGAACAGACTGGATTCCTTTAATATTCCGGTTGTATTTAGTGGCAGTCAAAAAAAGATCAATACCTATAAGAATGTATTTATGATAACCGGTGACCATAAAAAGTCTGGTTATCTTAAAATGGATTACCTGCTTAAACACGGACATCGTAAAATTGGTTTTGTGGCGAATGAACCAAAATCGGAAGCCGGAACTGAACATATAAAAGGAATTAAACAGGCTCTTTACGATAACAATATGCGCTGGAAAGATCTGATCCAGACGGACATGAATACCAGGGCATGGGAAGATCCGGGCATGGCTGGATATAAAATGGCAAAAGATTTACTTTCCAGGCATAATGATCTGACGGCCCTCCTGGTTGAAACTTTTACCGGAGCATTTGGTGCTCTCAGGGCATTGTATGAATTAGGGCTGAAATGTCCTGATGATATCAGTATTGTTACTGCTACAAATTTATTTGGACTGGAGGAACTTACCTGTCCCCGCCTGAGCAGTGTAATTACTCCGAACGATAAGTTAATTGAGATGGTTTTTGATATAATTATAAAACAGGGAGATGTTCCAAGCAACAGCATTGTAATTGATTCGGAACTTACTGAACGTGAAAGTGTAAAGGATATAAACTAAGTTATTAAAAAATTGACAAAATGGGAGAAAAGAAAATGAAACGTAGAAAAAATTTTACACTAATAGAACTTCTCGTTGTGATTGCGATTATCGCGATTCTTGCCGCAATGTTACTTCCGGCTTTGAGCCGGGCAAGAGAGAGTGCGTATTCGATAAAATGCGTAAATAATCTGAAGCAATTGGGTAATGTCCTGAATATGTATGAAGATACCTATGAAGGATGGTTTCCCAAAAGTACCGGAACTAGTTATATGAACTGGGTTCAGTGTATTGGAAAGTCTGGATTGTTTGATGTGACTGATGGTTCTAAAATGAAACGAGTTGCTGAACTGCTTGTTTGCCAAAAAGATATGATAAACTGGAAAAAAAGAACCAATCGTTCTGAACTTTACGATTACATGCGGATATCATACGGGTATAATTATCGTCACCTCTGCAGAAGGGCAAAGAAGAATACGATGATTGTTCGTCCGAGCCATACTTTGATTTTATGTGAAGCTACTGACAGCAGTACATCAACTAGAGGGTATGGTAACGTTCTTTCATGGATATTTGGAGGTCAGCCTCAGGCATATCCAAGACATCAAAAGTGTTGTAATGTACTCTTTATTGATGGTCATGTAGAGAGTGTAAGATCCACTAACGGATTATATAACGGTCTATATTCAGCGGAAGCCTTGGGGTCTGCTCATGGAACCACAAATAATCGCTGGACTGCTGATGGTTCAATTAGGAACGATGAGTAAATTATAAAATACTAATTAATTTGTTCGTCTTAATTAACAATATCTTAAAGGAATGTATATGTTAAAGAAATTTTTAGCCGTGTTAATGCTGGCCATTTTGGGGCCATTAACCTATGCCGATAACCTGATGCTGGACAGTGCTCGCGATATCTCTTCGTGGAAGTATATCAACGGCGGAGAATTCCCCGGAGCAAAGGGAACCATCGAAGTCAGCCAGACTCAACCGCTGGAACTGAACTATGATTTCACGAAAGGCGGCTGCTATGTAGGAATGGAAATGAAACGGAAAATTCCCGCTGGTATTAAGACTATTACGATCGGGGCAACAGCCACCAATGACTGTAACGTTTGTTACCGGGTTACTGACGCGACCGGCAGAGTATTTCAGGGGAAGCCAGTGGCTTTGACCAATAACAAAAAACAAGAAATAACAATTGATGTTAACGGTAAATGGCATCAGGCATGGGGTGGGGCAAAATCACCGACTCCCAAGCAGCCACTGAAGTCCATCCTGTTTTTTGTCCAGAAAGCTAAAGGAAAACCTCTGGCCGGAAAAGTTGCTTTGTGTCCTGTACTTGCCGATTTTTCCAATCCGCCGGTTAGTGACTTTTCCGGAAACGGAAATTCTTTGCAGTGTTCCGGCTGGGATGTTAATGTGGAATGGCTCCCGGTGGCTTCCGGCGCGACATTGAAAATCAACGCGGTTGGCGATAACGCAGAAAACGCCGTACTGAGCATTTGTTTTCCGCGAGCTTCACGTGATAAGGTAAAAAGATTTAACCTGGCCGGAAAAGAGGGCAAATATGAATTGTTTTATAATGTTCCTCTAAAAGATGGTGGAAATCCTCGGAATATCTATAAAATTGATATGAAGCTTCAGGCCGCTAATGGTTCAATTGCTTCTAAAAAGCTGCAGTTAGTCGGAAAAGACTCTTACGATATTAATTTCGGAAAACCAGTATCCAGTATGGAAGTTAAGTCTTCTGCAGTTGGAACCTGTGGTCATTTTTCTTATGGTCTGCACCCTGTTTTTAAGTCCTGGAAGCCGTATCGTCAGCTTATTGATATGATTTCCGCCTGCGGATTTAAATGGATCAGGGATCAGTGCAAATTTGTTAAGAATAAAGATGGCAGTTACTCCGTTCGTCCGTACGATCTGGAGTGGATGAAATACGCCAGAAGCAAGAATCTCAACATTATTTTGCTGGTATTTATCGGGCCGGATGATCAGAAACGTAATTTGGCGATGTTTGATGCCGTGCTCAGGGATACAAAAGGACTGGTGAATGTATTTGAGATTGGTAATGAGCCGAATAATTTTAATTACCGCCCTAAATTAAAAGGATCCTGGAATGGTTATGAAAAGGACGGTTCAATCAGCAAATGGGTAAAGGTTTTTGTTAAACATACCAATGAGATAGCCGATCATGTCAAGAAAATTCGCCCCGATGCCATCACGATTGGACTTGGCGCGTGTTCCCCAACAAATTTTCATATGTTGAATCTTGGCGTAACCAAAAATCTTGACGGAGTGACTGATCATCCATATAGTTACTCCATGCCGCCGGAGAAAATTCCGTTTGGTCTTGCTCTTACTAAGCGCGATGGGATTAAGGTTGGAGATGCGAACCATACTTATGCCGGACTAATTAACTCTTATGTTGAGCACTTCAAAAAGACCGGAAAAATGCGTTCAATCTGGGAAACGGAATTCGGGTACACCACCTTCTGGTTTCATCAGGGCAACCAGAAAGGGCTCAGTGCCGGATTTACAGAGCAGGCTCAGGCGGTATATTTGGTCCGAAGATTTCTGGAAAACATGACATTGCCGGTAAAAGTTGCCTGTCAGTATGACTTTATGGATGACTATCATAGCGCTGAATCCAATGGAGAAGCCAACTTTGGTATTGTCCGCACTGACATGAGTCCCAAAACGGCATATTATGCCATTCAGCGCATGAATTCACTGTACAACGGCTGGAAGTACGATCTCAAACGTAAAGTGATAGTAGAAGACGATACATTGCATCGCAGTTGCAAACGTTCCGAGCTGGTAAAGAAATGGGACGATGCTTCTATCAAAGCTGATAACGGCATAGAGGCATTCATTTCATCAAATCCGGACAAAGCAAATGAAAAGATTCTGACGGTATGGTCCAAACTGCCGTACAGCGGCGAATTCAACAGTCGCGGTGTCAAGTTGAGAATTAAGAATATGAAGGAATTCAACGCCAAACCGGTCATTATCGATATCATAACGGGAAAAAGCTATGATATGGCAATGAAAGTTGATGGCAATGATTTGGTCATTAATGATTTAGTTATCAAGAATAATCCGCTGGCAATCAAACTCTTCAGAAAATAATTAATAATTTCTGTTTTTCGGGTATTACGACTTAGGGGCAGCAGTCGTAATGCCCGTTTTTTTACTTGCGCTTGTTTTTGAATTGCCGGTTTCGATTATTGTGTTTGCCGGAGGAGTGCAACCTGTTGTTGTCGTATTGCTTGTTACGGTCTGAATTGTTATTATTGTAATGCTTTTTCCGGTCGGGTTTATGATAGCCCTTACGTTTACGTTTCAGGGCTTCGATTTGCGGTCGACGCTCTTTCAGCCCACGGTTAACATGGATTTCTTCGCCGGTCGAGGTTTTGCCGGTGTAGTACATGGCCGCGCCCATCGTCATTGGCAGCGGAATATAATCCTGAACCTGCTGTGGACTCCAGTTGTTGGCGGTAAGAAAGTCATCAACCACTTTCATATCTTCTTCCGTACAACCTGGAAAGTTGGAGATAAACAGTGGAATAAGGTATTGCTCTTTTCCTGCAGCCGCGCTTTCTTTCTCAAAAATTTTGATGAACTTATAAAAACTTTCCGGCGGGTCTTTTCGCATCAGTTTAACCACTCTCGGATGAAGATGTTCCGGGGCCACCTTCAAGTGTCCGGAAACATGATGCTGAATATATTCGCTGATCAGTTCCTGCTGGCTGGCCTGAAGCGCCAGTTCAAGACGTACACCGGAATTGATGTAAAGATGTTTTACGCCATCTATATTGCGGACTTGGCGTAGCAGATTGAGCAACCGGGTACCATCCGCATTGTAATTATTGCAGACTTTCGGGAACAGGCAGGAGGAGCGTTTACATTTTTTACATTTTTCCGGGTCAAACGGAACGTTGCCGTAGATATTTCCAGCGGGTCCTCCGATATCGGTAATGGTACCGCGGAAGTTTTTCCGTTTTTTCATACGTTCGACTTCTTCGGCAATTGATTCTTCACTACGGAAAGTTAAATGCCGCCCTTGGTGTGACACCAGGCCGCAGAACGCACAGCCGCCGGGACAGCCGCGTACTGCCGGAATTGAGTTCTTTATGGTTTCAAATGCCGGAATGCGTTGCCCTTTGTAAATCGGGTGCGGGCTATACTGGAAGGGCAGGCCGTGTACGTGGTCGGTATCCTCGGTGGTCAATGGTTCCGGCGATGGTTCGATTACCAGCAGACGGTCACCGTAGCGCTGGACAATGCCTTTGCCGCTCCATGGATTCATCTCGCGCTCAATAATGACCGTACTGGTCATCAGGGCGTCCCGGTTACTCAAATGCTCGTCATAAGACGGCAGTTCAATGTAATCAGAGGCATCGAATTGCTCCGCTGCCTTTTTGCCGAGAAGTCTGGCGGTGCCTCGAATGCCGTCAAGTTCTTTGCCTTCCGCAAAACGCTTATAAATTTCAACGACCGGTTTTTCCCCTTGTCCGAATACCAGGATGTCCGCTTTACTGTCCACCAGAACGCTGGGACGTATTTTATCCTGCCAATAGTCGTAGTGTGTAACCCGGCGCAGACTGGCTTCAAGTCCGCCAATCTGAATGGGAATTTTGGGAAAAGCCTGTTTTGCCAGCTGTGAATAAACCGTAAGTGCGTGTGGCGGGCGTTTGCCGGTTTCACCATTGAGTGAATAGGCGTCATCACGGCGCAGACGGCGTCCGGCGGTATAGATGTTAACCATTGAGTCCATATTGCCGGAAGTAATGGCACAGGCAATCCGGGGACGGCCGAATGTTTTCAGACTGTCGGGATTTTTCCAGTCGGGCTGTGCAATCATGCCTACGCGGTAACCGGCGTCGATCAGGACACGCCCGATAAGGGACGCACCGTAAGAAGGGTGATCTACATAGCAGTCGCCGGTAATTAACAGAACGTCAATTTCATTCCAGCCGATCCGTTCGGCTTCTTGAACAGTCAGCGGGATAAATTCAGGTTGTTTGAGGGGCATTTATTATTAATCTCCACCGGCGGTCTTCAAATGAATCGGGCCGTGATTGAAATTTTTGAATTTCACATCCACATCCGTAAGTCCGCTGGTCGAAAGATTATAATGTAAAGTACACTTATATTCGATGGAAGAATTAAAGTTCGGTACACTTAAGACAAACAGCATGTCGTAAATTTTGGGCTCTTTTGACGGAGGAAAAATTCTTTTTGCAGCGTTAAAACTTCCGTTGAGTAGGCGGATCGCAATACATTTATACGGTTTATAGTTGTGGATCATTGAAAAATCATGGGTACTTAGACTCCGGCCCGAATCGAGTCTGACACGGACAACGGCATAGGCTTTGTTGTTAAACTTAAGCGGCAATAATTTATCGGAATTATCCACCTTGATTTCTTCTGTGGTAATTCCGGCATCAATAATTGTTCCAATTCGGAACCGCTGTTCATTTTTTAATAGAAAATCCTTTTCCGGCTGTTCAGGCGGCTCATCGCTTTTGAATTCATCTCCGCTTGCCTGAACGCTCAATATCAGCAATCCTGCTGTCAAGTATACAAAAAATTTCCAATTCATTATGTTTCACCATTTTCAGTAATTTACGAAGGTAAATATAGCTGAATATTCACTAAAACACAAATCCGTTTTGCAATTTATCGTCACTCAAAGAATTTCAGGTTGTGGGGAGAACGTTTATTTTCCGCCAAAAAAATACTGGAAAGATTGTTTTGACGGTCTATTCATAGTAGATTATAACTCGTTATTATATAAACATGAATTCTTGATTATGGATTCAAGATAAACATTTTATTTGGAGATAAGCAATGAAAATTTTAGTATGCGGCGGAGCCGGATATATCGGCAGTGTCTGCACTGAATACCTGCTGGATCATGGACACGAAGTCGATGTGTTCGATAGTCTGATTACCGGACATCGTGAAGCGGTTGATTCCCGTGCCGGTTTTTTTGAAGGCGATCTTGGTGATCGCGACTTTCTTTTTGACGTGGTAAAAAAAGGCGGTTACGAAGGAATCATGCATTTTGCCGCGTTTTCGCTGGTAGGTGAATCCATGCAGGATCCCGGTAAATACTTCCGCAACAATCTGTGTAATGCCATAAATATGGCTGACGCGGCGGTTGCCAATGGGGTAAGAACTATCGTATTTTCCAGTACTGCTGCTACATTCGGCGAACCCGAAGAAATGCCGATTACTGAAAAGACTCCGCAGAATCCGATTAACCCTTATGGGGAATCCAAACTCTGTTTTGAAAAAGTTCTGCACTGGTATAATAAAATTCACGGATTGCAGTATGCCGCACTGCGTTACTTCAATGCTTGCGGTGCTTCTGAAAACTTTGGTGAAGATCATAATCCCGAAACTCACCTGATTCCGATTATCCTTCAGGTGGCACAGGGAACCCGTGAAAAGATTATGATTTACGGTGATGATTATGACACTCCGGATGGTACCTGCGTTCGCGACTATATCCATATTCGTGACCTGGCACAGGCTCATATGCTGGCGCTTAACGCTCCGGAAAGCGGTCATTACAACCTCGGAACCGGTAATGGTCTGAGTGTTAAGGAAATTATTGAAACGGCACGCGAAGTGACTGGTCATCCGATTCCGGCTGATGTAGCTCCCCGCCGTGCTGGTGATCCGCCGCGTTTGATCGCTGATTCCAAGTTGGCCAAAGAAAAACTTGGCTGGAAACCGGAATTCGAAAACGCCCGGGCCATTATTGAAACGGCCTGGAAGTGGCGTCAGAAGTTCCCGAACGGATACTCAAAATAATCTAATAGTCTGAATGAAACTAATATGAACTCTTCCCGTAAATGGCATGAGCTTGGTCCTTTCTGCGTGTTTGACGTGGAAACGACCGGTATGAGTCCGTCTCGCGACCGGATTGTTGAACTGGCCGCTATTCATGTTGATATGGACGGGCATGAGACTCGGTTTCATTCGCTGATCAACCCTGGCATGCCGATTCCGTATCAGGCATCCAGGGTTCATAATATTACCGATGACATGGTGGCCGACGCGCCGAATTTCAGTCAGGTCGGGCCTCAGTTTATGGAACTGGTTCGCGGCAGTACCCTGGTGGCGCATAATGCCAGATTCGATCTTGGTTTTCTTCAGGAAAGCCTGTTTCGGACTGGACAACAGCTCTGGAAGGGGAATACGATGGATACGTTGAAACTTTCCCGTCAGGCTTTTAAAGGGCTGCCCAGCTACAGTCTTCAGAATTTGCGGATATCTCTTCAGCTTCCCGACGTGGACGGCGAGGCGCATCGAGCCTATGCCGATGTCGAATGGACAGTTCATTTGCTGGCCAAAACCCTTAGTGAGTTGATGGAGAAAGTTCAGTGAAAAGATTGCTGTACGGCTGTTTGGTGTGCCTTGTTGCCATGGTGATTCCGCCATTGATCATGGTTATCCTTTTTTCTCATTCTCTGCCGATTGCTCGCGGTATGATGCCGGGAAAAATGGAATTGAAACTGGAAGATTCCAAAAAGTACGCAATATGGAACGATTATATTTGCAACTATGACGGTAAAGAGTATAAGCTGGAGAAAAATCTGTCGACAGACTGGAAATTCCAGCTTATTGCACCGAATGACGAAAAGCTTGATATCGACATTCCGAAGCAAAAAACAGATAATGCCGGAAAACAGATGAGCAGTCTCAAAGAAGCTGAATTTAAAACGGCCGGGAAGGGCATATATGTTCTGACTGCTGTTGGCAGTAGCGAAAAACGTCCATTTTCCGTTCGACCGGATATTGGTGCCACTGTGAAAAAAATATTACTGCCAGTGTTTATCGGATCAATTATTTTTGGGCTTGTCGGATTTATTTCTGTGATGTGGGGAAGTTATGACCTGATCATGACATACTCTCGCGACCGGAAAGAAAAATCTGCTTAATTATATTATTTACAGAGAACAGCCTGGTTGAGGCGGTAAGTTTTCTCTGAGATATTCTTCGGATAAATAACCTTCTACCGCAATTTCCTCAAAAAGTTCATTTACCAGTTCATCACAGCGCTGGGACAGGATAACATAAGCCTCATGGCATTTTTTTTCATTTAATTTCTGGTTATGAACAGCTCTAATTCCAGCCTTTTCAAGAATGATTTCTTTGCCTTTCCAATGAAATGGAATATTTTCAGCCAGTGTTTTTTCCACTGTAATAACATCAGTTTTCAGAGTATATTCGTAACTCATGAAATTTCCTCCATGTGTTGGGTTTTCATTGCGACATGATCAAAAAGAAAATACAGTAAGAGAACAGAAAAGTCAATATCAACGAGTGAACCTTGTTTCTTTCAGAATAAGTTTACGGTTGCTTCCCTGGAGAAATATTCTTAACTGGTCCGTTCCGGTTGGAATTCTGTATCTTTGTCTGATCGTCTGTCTTGGAGCAATTTTGACTTTGGCCGGTGATTTCCCGTTTATATTGATTGTCAGAGTCTGTTCCTTATCGCATGGATTATAAACAACAGATACCATGTAATTCATCCCTTTGGGTTTTGTAATAAAAAATTGGGCGGTACCGGGTGTGTTGTTTCCGCCGAGCATAAAAGCTTCATTGCTTGAGTTAAATCGATAAGGTCCAGCTATGATTCTGCCGGATGATAGATATTCATTGCCAAGAATATTAACAGTTCTTGATTTCGTTCCATGAAGCAATAGGCCATATATGGGAGATGGGACAATACCGTTTTCAGATTTATAATCCCCCCACTTTATGTAACCTTTAACGGAGGGATAAATTACTTTTTTTTTTTTAGACGCTGTGAAGGAAAACAGGTTTGCCATAAATTTATCGGCAATAGGATCAATACCAACTTTTGACAGGAAATCAAACCCTGAAACAATATAGGAGCCGTTGCCGCTGGATATTTGAATTAATGCAATATCCTGCAATCCACGACCAAAGTTTGCGTGAATAATAAATTTGTTTTGTAACTTATGGGTATTTAATCTGAAACCTTGTTTCACCGGAGCTACATTGGGTATGCCGGGTTGAGTTTCATCCCATTCGTTTGGATCACTCCAGTAATAAAATGCGTAGTCAGGAAGACCATTATACAAAATCGGGTCTGAAGATGCCCGGTTAATGAATACTCCTGCTGATTTCAAATCAATAATATTCAGTATATTATCGAGTCCGACTGCTTTCAGTTGGGCATCAGACGGAGCAAGCAGAATTATAACCCCACCCTTTTTGACAAAGCTGTCAATGTAATTTCGGGCGTTTTTCAAGCCCGATTCGGCATCAGCTCCGATCAGAAGAGTATTCCCCGGGCGTAAGCCAGCAAAATTTTTGATTTCAGCAAATTTGATATTGATGCTTTCAAGCGCATCAATATATTCTCCGGAAGGATCAAACAAGCGAAGTGAATTGCTGAATTTTCCATTGTCAACTGCCCATTTTCTGGTTCCTACAAAAACCTTGGTTTCGTTTGAGGAGATCAGTTTTGTTCCTATTTTGAGGTTTCCGATAAGACGATAACCACCAGGTTCAAGTGACGCAGGTAATTTAATTGTAATCGGAAATGATTTCGACTGGTAATAATTTATTCTTGGAACCGAAACTTTTCCATTCATGAATTTCTTGCCGGAATTGTTGGTCAATTCCCAGTATATTGTCGCTCTCATCAAATCACTGTGATCATCGGAATCATTGATTATATGAATTTTGGTTTTCAGTTCCTGACCGGCGTATTTATTTGGGGTCCAGTTTTCCCAACTTAGCAATATCGGCTGAAATGCTACACGCAGTTGGTCGGCTGCCGGTTTGGGATCCATTTCCGAAAATATTCTTACTCGTTTCCATTTCGAGTAGAGCAGTGAGTAGGGCATAATTCCGGCAAGTCGCTGATTGTATTCCCGGAAACGGCGAAATTGTTCAACAGATTGTTTGGTCAGGAATGCCTGATACTGTAAAGCAAACTTTGAGTCTCCGTATTTATTGCCGCCCCAGCAGAGTGCAGGTGCTGTTTGATGCTGCATGACCGGAAATCCATTTTTAACCGTTGTAAACGCTCCTACGCATTCTGACAACGTTAATGGACGCTGCGGATCAGTGACATCGTCCACTGGCTTTCTGAAGTTTAGGTAATCAAGAAACGATCCATAATACCAGCCGGCATAAAAATGCATGTCATTGATATCACCGGCATCGCATTCAGGTGCGCCCGCATCTGCCAGATATAATGCATTCGGATTCCATGCTTTGAGTTTTTTGCAAACCCTTTGAAGCCAGTCATAGTAATTTCGCTGGTCTGCCTGTTTCAGTCCTACCTCATTTGCAACAATGTAAATCACAACAGAAGGATGATGAAGGAAATTTCTAAAATATTTATCTTTTAATTCATTGATGGTAAAGGAGATATCATTTGATGGGCTGTCTTTCTTGGCACCGGGCGGAGGGCCGTAACATCCCTGGATTACCATCATTCCCATTTCATCACAAACATCAAGCCAGTTTTTCAAGTCATCATAGTTCTGAGAATGCATCCTCATAATATTGATGTTTCTGAGCTTAAGGTCGCGAATATAATCCTTGATAAAATCTTTTCTCTGTCCAATTTTCTGCAAAACGTTTTTGGCGGGGGGATTTAAAGCGCATCCGCGTAAAAAAATCGGTTTGTCGTTAAGAATGAATTTTCCGTCAGCTGTTTTGAAGTTTTTAAAACCAAATCTGATTTCTTTAGAGGCCAATACCTTATCGTCTTTATATGCTCCAATTTTCAATACATAAAGTTCAGGAGATTCTGGAGTCCATATATTAGGTTCGAGATCGGGAATCGTGTATGTCAGGGAGTTTTTGGCTTTCTTCTTCAGATTGATTGTTCCGAATTCTCCTTCCCATATTTCATCACCTGTAAGCTTTTTGTTGGGTAGCAGTGATCCTTTCACCGTGATATTCTCGGAATCAATAATAGAATCGATATTAATCGTCAGTTTGATATTAGTTTCACTCGTGATAATATCTACATTCCCTACATTTACCAGGTCACAGCTTATGAATGACGGCATTACCGGGTTTGGGTTTTGCCGATCTGTTGAAAAATAAAAATTGTCATATTTAACAAATTGTGGTTTATCGCCTTTATTTGCACGGCAGCCTATTCCAAATAAATTCAATTTGCTGAAATCAACAGTAGACTGTTTGAATTTTATCTCGGAAACAGATACTTCTTTGTTTTTATCAAGCAAGTCGAGAGTTTTAACCGTTAATATTCCCTGATCTCCTTCGGGACGATAGTTTCCTTCTATTCTGACAATATATGGTTTGGGGATTGTTTTTGCTGTGGCAGACTGAGGTTTTGAACCGGTCTTGGCTACAATTGAGGCTGGTTGCTGGTCGTTATTGGAAATGGAACCAACAAAGTTATTAAAGAAAGTTCCCACAGGAGACATGATACCACGATAAAATCCATTATCTTTGTTTTCGCCGACAACCATAATGTCGTATGCAAAGAAAAACGGTTCTTTTCCTGTTAACCTTGCTCCCGTCTGACGTACAAAACGTGTTGTCTTGTTTGTCGGGGAGGCATCTATCCACCCTCCTTTATCGTTCCAGGTGAATGTTGAACGTTTTCCCAAAGCAAACCAACCGTGGCTGGAAGGTCCGCGTTCAAAATCTTCAAAAAAAGTCGCGCCATCAGCTCTAAAGCTGAAGAATGCTACACTTATAAAAATAAATGAGTACAATATCCCGGCTAATTTTCGTATAGCCATATTGAAAGTATATAAATCCATATAATAAAATCCTAAAGTATATTGATATCAAAGAAGTTTTGAAAGTTAATACCTCTTTGTTAATGGAAATACCATTGAAAATAAGGGCTCGCCTATATTATAAATCAATTTTAAATTTAATGCAAAATTAATTTTATTCAAAGTTTCTGTAAGGAATTGTGCTGTTTTTGAGTTTAAACATTAAAAATCGAAAATTTTTGTATTCAGGGCTTGAAATATAAAGTCATTAAGATAAATTAAAGGCTCCTTGTCATAAGGAGCGTGTTATGCGTTATCAGACGTCCCTATCGTCTAGAGGCCTAGGACACCGGGTTTTCATCCCGGCAACAGGGGTTCGAATCCCCTTGGGGATGCCATTTTTTTGTTTGGCAGACCGATAATGCATAATATGACGTCTATGCGTCCCTATCGTCTAGAGGCCTAGGACACCGGGTTTTCATCCCGGCAACAGGGGTTCGAATCCCCTTGGGGATGCCATTTTCTATTTTTGCTTAGGCAAAAATAGTGAAGGGTGTTAAAGTTGCTCTTAACTTCATGTTGCGTTGTCGCATTTCAGCTTATTCCATTGTTTCTGATTTATTCATAACGATTATTCTTCGACACGTGAAGTAGCAAACTGCGTTTGCCGTTAAGGAGCTCATTGCATTCGCAGTGAAGTGTTTCTTCGGAACGTATTAAATTCATGGGCATTGCCGCTTTCTTTTTTCGCTTGGTGCAGGTTAACCTTTACTTTGCCGTTGGGCAAATCTTCACTTGACCATAGGTCATCCTTCATTCCGTATTTATGTGGATTTTTCCGTATTGCTTGCGATATGCGGCTGGTGTTATGCCGATAATCTTTTTGAATTTACGGCGGAAATATGCCATGTCGTTAAAACCGGATTCTTCGGCTGTTTGGCTGATGTTCAATGTACTCTCCAGTAACAGTTTCCTGGCGTGGGCAATACGGCAAGCGTTAAGATGTTCGGTTAGTGGCATCCCGTATGCCTGTTTGAAAACACGACCCAGATAATCCGGGTTGCATTGCAGATGGTTTGCCACGTCCGAGGTTGATATTTGACTCGAAAAGTTTAATTTTATATAGTCATGGGCTTTTACCGCAACCTGCAAAGGGAGAATGTGATTGTTGTCTGTCGTTTCGGCTATTTTCGATAAAATCAGAGTCAGAATCAGACCGGAGCAGACAGGGGAGGACTCTGTAATGTCTTGATTGCTGAGTAACTGTCGAAACCAGACCGTAATCTTTTCCGGGGACGCGGAACGGCTGCACTGGGGCAGGGAGGTGAGAATTTGTTCTCCGCGCCGGTCGGCAATATTAAAGTGAAACCAGTAAAATTTCAGATCGTTGGAATATTGTTCCAGTCCGCCGTGACGTTTTCCGGGAAACAGCAGCAGGGAGCCTCCGGCGGGGACCTCGAACTGTTGTGATTCTTCGTACATCTTCAGTATTCCGCTGGTGACAAAGATCAGCTCGTGACTGTCCATTATTCGGTCGGGATGGGTTCCTATACCTCTGGAAATAAAGAACCCTCCATTATAAGGGATAAATGGCGATATGTCGTCAAATTCCTTCATGTATGTTTCTCCTGAATTGTGCCACTATAATTACCATTATAGCACAAATTATCAAGATATAAATACATGAAAAATCGGAATTGTCTCCTTTTTGTGCGGAACGGTCTTCTTGCCGAAATCAGTATTTGCGGTTACAATTTATAACAGATATCAGTTATTCATGAATAATGTGTGGTAAAAAAACAAGAAATCAATGACAATGGAGTTTCCTGAATATGGAACAGTCGAAACACAATTCAGTAAAATTTACCGGTGGCTTTTGGCAGCACTTCGAAGAAGTCAATCGGGTCAGTACTATTCCGCAGAATTACAAACAGTCCAGTGAATCCGGAAGGATCGAAGCCATGAAGCTTCAGTGGCGCGAAGGAATGCCGAATCATCCGCATCATTTCTGGGATTCCGATGTGGCTAAATGGATGGAAGCCGTTGCGTTTTCCCTGATGAAGACTCCGGACAGTCAGCTTGAAGCTCAGGTTGAAGAAGTTATCGACAGTATTGAACAAGGGCAGACCTCGGATGGCTATTATAATTCATACTTTCAGCAGATCGCACCGGCAAACCGCTGGCAGGATTTACGAATTAAGCATGAATTATATTGTGCCGGACATTTAATGGAGGCCGCTGTTGCCTACTATGAAGCAACCGGCAAACGTCGATTCCTTGATATCATGTGTAAATATGCCGACTATATCGATCAGACCTTCGGTCCTGAATCGGAAGGTAAAGTTCCTGGATACCCCGGTCATGAGGAAATCGAACTGGCTCTGGTTAAACTGTATCAGGCGACTGGTAATAAAAAATATCTTAACCTGTCAAAATTCTTTGTTGACGCCAGGGGGCAAGACCCGAATTATTTTATAAAAGAAATGGAAACTCTGGGCACCAGAAATGTTAATTCATGGACCGAAATGGAGTATTTTCAGGCTCATAAGTCGGTAAGGGAACAGGATGAGGCTGTTGGACATGCTGTCCGGGCTTGCTATCTCTATTCCGGCATGGCGGATGTGGCGCGGGAAACCAAAGATGAAGGCTTGACTGGTGCCTGCCGTAACCTCTGGAATAATATAGTAAGTAAAAAGATGTACATTACCGGCGCGATCGGTTCCTGTTATCATGGCGAGACTTTTACGAATGCCTATGATTTGCCGAATGAGGCGGCTTATGCGGAAACCTGTGCTTCGATTGCTCTGCTGTTTTTCTCCTACCGCATGTTCCAGATGGAGAAGAATGGCAAATATATTGATGTTCTTGAACGTGCGTTATACAATGGTGCTTCAAGCGGGATTTCTCTTGATGGAAAACGTTTCTTCTATGTCAATCCGTTGGCATGTTATCCCAACGGTATATTATCCAATGGGAAAAAACACATACCGCGTCCGGAGTGGTTCGGTTGTTCATGCTGTCCGCCGAATGTGGCGCGCCTGCGTGCGTCTCTCGGACAATATTTTTATGACTGCAGCGATTCAACTATTTGGGTGAACCTCTACAATACTTCCACTGCGGACCTTGAGATTGCCGGGAATAAGATAGAATTGGTCCAGACGGCAAATTATCCGTGGGATGGAAAGGTCGACCTTTTGGTGAATGTTGCCGAAGCCGCGGCGTTTGAAATTGCGGTGCGAATTCCGGGATGGTGTCGTGATGCTGTGGTGAAAGTGAATGGCGGGAAGATCGAAACGAAACCGTTGCTGAAAGATGGATATGTGTATATCAAACGTTCATGGATTTCCGGTGATAAAGTTGAACTCGATCTACCGATGCCGGTTGAATTGATCCATGCGAACCCGAAGGTTCGTCACGACTGCGGACGTGTGGCTCTGACACGTGGTCCTCTGGTGTATTGCATTGAACAACAGGATAACGGTACTGATTTGAACACTATTGAGTTGCCGAAGTCAACCGGGTTCAGTCTGGAAAACGACGCACAGTTGCTTGACGGTGCAGTGACACTTTCCGCTAACGCGACAAGGATTGATGAATCAACCTGGGGGGATGCGTTGTATTCAACCAAGGAACCGGAGACCGTTGAGTGTAAACTCAAAGCGGTACCGTATTTCTGTTGGGGAAACCGTGAATTCGGCGAAATGCTCGTCTGGATTCGCCAAAGTTGACAGGGGAAGAAACACCACGAAGAACACGAAGGACCACGAAGATTTATTTTTCTGTGTCCTTCTTTTCTGTCAAATTGGCAGGAATTTGAGAAGGCTTCATTCTTCTGAATGGCGAATATGCCGCGAAGGACACAATCATTCCAATGACTGTATATACAAAAAGTTGAATGAATCCAAATCTCCAGATAGATTGTTTTTTGCCATCAAAAAAGTTGTAATCAATTTTACTGGCAAAGGAAACGGTGTACGCTAGAATCTTTAGATATAGTTTTTTCCAAAAATTCATTTCTTCGTATTCCCAGGGAGTCCAGTTCCAAAAACTGTCAGGAAGAAGAGATGCTGATATTGGGATAAGCATTCCCCAGGCAATACAAAAGGCGATTACGATAAGCCTTTTATGTCTTGTTCTCATCTTGTTTCTCTTCCCTTCGTACTACTATCTATCAACTTCTTGTTTTTTTAGAAAGATTTCCATGAAACAGTATTTGTAAATCTTTAATTATTAATTATATAATGCGCCTGTTTTTTCGATGTAATTATAGCCGATAGAAAGCTGTTCCAAGTAGGGCGATTTTCGATGAAAACGCCCGTCGCACCAGTGACAGTATAATCGTTTTAAATTTTCATGTATAAACTACCGTGCTGATGCACGGTGTGCCGGTTTTATCAAAACAGGCACTACTTTGCTCCCGCATTTTTTTACTCTCATTTTCTTTTCTTCGTAGTTCTTCGTGTCCTTGGAGGTGGAGAATCTTTTTCTTCTTCTTCTTCTTTTTGGTTGTCGTTGCGGTACTTGTCGTAGAAGAAAATCAAGGTGATGGAGCATGCCACAGACGCTAGGATTTTCAAGAAATCGATCATATCATCGCCGGAATGTCGGGGGAAATTAGTAGGAATATAGGCATTCAGCAGAGAAACGAAAATAGCGTACAAAATAAACAGCTTTACAAAATAAGCCGCTGCAGGTTTAGTCTTGTTTTCTTTCATCCCTGGTGATTCCAAATGTTTTAAATGAGTATATTAAAACATAATATAATAATGATGCTGTTCAATAAAGGTTGTCGAATTAATTCATTTTTTATTGCTACGAAGAACTCGAAAGATCACGAAGAGGTTGAAAATGTTCGTGTTTAATTTCTGTTGGTATTCCAGAAGGGCGATGTTCTTAAAATTGATTTATGTAATTTGTTTTGAATAGGACTGTTTGTCTTTTTGAATATTCATGGTAATATATATTAATAATTTTTACCATTATTAATATTCAGGGGAATTATGCGACTAAAGTATTTTGCACCAAGAATGTGTATCGTAAAATTAGTATTGTTCTCGTTTTTAATTTTGAGTTCTTTGAGTGTATTTGCGACCTACCAGGTCGAGGACGAGCTGGAATATAATGGGCAACAGTATTTTATTGGGATGCAATATAAAGACTATCGTTGTCCGATATGGTATTTTCCTCTGGAATCATATATTAAGCAGAAAAAGATAAATCTGATGAAAAAGTTTGAGCCATATGGTGCCGGTATGTGTACTGCTTGTTGGCGAGGATATGTGGGAGACTATCAAATAAAGGACGGAAAATTTTTTCTGTTGCATTTGAATATGGATCCGTGGGCGGAACAAGGTATAAAAGAATATCCTTTAAGCATTGTTAATCCTAAGTGGAAATCACCGGTTTTTGCTGATTGGTATACCGGAAGCTTTTTATTATGCAGGCGTATTGCTTTTGAATGGCATTGCCTTGTTCCTGTCTATAAGGTGAAGATAAAACAGGGAAAAGTGCAGAAGATTGCCGATTCCTCACATTGGTTAAGGAATGTTGCGATGAAATCAGAAAGAATGAAAAATCAACTTGCGGCATACCGAAAACAAAAGTTGAAGCCATATCGGGGCTGGGATAAGAATTTATGCAGGGATTTCTTTCAGTGCATTGATAACGTAAAACCGGGAATGACGCTTACAGAAGTCGAAAAGAATATGAAGCAGTTTGACCTTGATAATAAATATTTTAAGGCGGCAAAGAAATTGAAATGCTTTGCTGATGGTATTCTACGCTTTTACGTATTCAAACTGAAAAAAGACACAGTAAGTCCGGAAGATATTTTCCTTGATCTTGTTTTCAAAGCCGATTTGCTTCAGAAAATGCGTATTGTTTTTAATACTACTCCAGGGGTGTCTCAATAACAGTTCGAAAGTTACTCGACTTTTTGCCATTAGCTTGTCTTATCGTTTGAAAGAGTTTTTGTTCAGTTTTACGCAGTCAATTATTCCAACTCCGGTATATTCAGCAATTTTACGACTAATTTTTACAACTTGATACTTTGAGTTTCGAGACATGATATTAAAACGTTTATTTCCGGCGAAGCACAAGTTCAGTTGGTAAGCATTATTATGTGAGAATTTCCAGTAACAGATTTGGATACACTGTAATTCATTCATAGGTAATTTTTCTGAAACCTGGTTTGTAGGTACTCGTTTAACTATATTTTCCAGTCGGTTGTCTTTTAAAATACTTACCGTAGACGATTTCATATCAAAAATAACTTTAGTCGAGAATTTCTTCAATAAATAATGTCCTAGACAGAAAGAGAATGCTCCCAAACCAGTGAATAGTACTAAAAAGAGTTGAAAGGAAAACTCCACTATATATATTTTGAGTGAAAGCATTGGAAGGAAGATCAGGAATAACAATATCAAAGGAATGCAAAAAAATAGATTGAAATTAGCTGTTTTCAACTCGGCTCTGTCTGGATAAATAAAAAGTTTTTTATCACAGATTCCACTGCTGACGAAATTAATTTCCAGCGGACTGATATCGACATCGGGATAATCCTCAATTTTTACAAAATCATTCATACTGATAATTTTATGATTTACTCTTTTTGAGAAGTCTTTTCTGTAATATATCTTTCTTGGGAAACTTCATTTTCAGGACATTGTTATAATTTTCTTTCCCTGCCCAATGTTCCATATATTCCCTGTTTTCAATTAACTCTTTTCTGCTTATTAAATAAGGGATTAGCTCTTGAGTTTTTGGATGTTCAAATAATTTTTCTAAGAAAGCAACAGTATAAATCGTGAAAATATCATCCTTTGCCGATTCTCCCCGTTCCTGGTTTTCACACCAGTCTTTGAACTGTACGACTCGTTTAATGATATCTCCACCATAAATACAGGTATGTTTTGACTGTAACCAATCTATAATTTCTCGCATCATTGAATAAGGAGAATCTATATCATACTCTTCGATATGAACTTCCGGAAATCTCGCGGATATTTCATCATATAACTCTTGCATGATTACTCCAGATCTCAAGCTTCTCCATTGACAGAGAAACTGATGCATTTCTTTAACTCAATGTCATATTCAATCTGAAAAAAACACTCTCCGCCATCCAGAACCCAAACTATTCTATTTTTCCAATCTTTGGTGAAAAGGTCTTTTTCTCCCCGATATAATAAGAAGTTGCAGAACAGTAGTTTTTTCCCTTTTTTAATGATCCCCATATATTGGCATCGGTATTCAGGCAACTTTCTTAATATATTTGGATCTTTTTGTTTGATATACTCAATAACGACAGGTTCCGCCTTTTTGACTATGGATTCAGAAGGGAGCCAGTGAGATTCTGCCAGGAAACATTTATACATTCTCTTTGGATCCATTCGGCAACTGATAATTTTGTTTGGAGTATTGTTCTTTGCATTAGAAGAATGTTTATCTAGAGAAAGTTGGTTATAAATACAACCGGGGCAGATGAATCCAGCTGCAATTGCAAGACAAGCCAGAGTTGTCCTTGTCTTTCTTTTCGCATTGATAAATTCAGAAACGATATATGCAACAGGTAATATGAGCCCCATCAGTATTGCAATGATTGAGACTGTTTTAATTTCCATTAATGATACTCCTCCTTATCAGTTTCCGGGCAGTGTCCACATCTGTGAATTTAAGATAGTGTAATAATTGTGCTATTCAAAGAGATTGGACTAAATTCAATTATTTTTTTTATTATCATGAAGACCACGAAGATTTTGAGATGAATGAATCTAAAGATATGAATTTTTATTCCTTCGTGTTCTTCGTGGTTTAAATAGAATAAATAAAGGCCTAACACGAAAAAGATTGAAAAGCAGTTAACTGTGACTATAATAGTTTAATCAGCATTAAGATTCTTTAAATCGCTCAGCGATTTTGCGGCATCCATTGCGTTAATTTTAGGCAAAACTTGTTTTGACCAAATTAACGCAATTACTTGGCACCGGCACCTTGCCGGACGTGGTCCAGCGCCGGAACGTTGGTCGGCAAAGCCGAAAGCATTGGGGTTAACATCAAAAAATAAGGGAACCGGGAAGATGATTACTACAAAGAACCTTCGTAATATGTCCGACAATATGAAAACTAATTCATCCACTTATGGAAAACGCTGGGTGACTCATGATGTACCGCGTTATACGATTCCGGAAAAGTCGATGGACGCCCGGGCGGCTTATCAGATCATTCACGACGAAATGAATTTGGATGGCAATCCTTCGCTTAACCTTGCCAGTTTTGTAAGTACCTGGATGGAGCCGGAAGCGGAACAGCTGATCATAGAATCCCTCAATAAAAATTATATTGATGAAGACGAATATCCACAGACCAAGCAGATTCATGAACGTGTGATCCACATGATGGCGAACATGTTTCACGCGCCGGAAGGCGCGGCTGGAACTGCTACAATTGGTTCGTCCGAGGCGATCATGCTGGGACTGTTGGCTCACAAGTGGTCGTGGAAGGAACGTCGCCAGGCGGCGGGACAGGATTTCTCCAGTCCTAATGTTGTGTTTGGCGCGGACGTACACTCCTGCTGGGAGAAGTTTGCTTTGTATTTTGACGTTGAAATGCGCGTGATCCCGATGCGAGCCGGAAAATATACAATCAATGCTGACGATGTGGCAAAATATATCGATGAAAACACGATCGCAGTTGGAGCCGTTCTTGGTACTACCTTTACTGGACAGGTTGACGATGTGAAGGGGATCAATGACTATTTATTGAAGGTTAAAGAGGAGAAGGGCTGGGATATTCCGATACACGTTGACGGAGCCAGCGGCGGATTTGTCGCGCCGTTTGTATTTCCTGACCTGCTGTGCGATTTCCGGCTGGAACGGGTGATGTCCATGAACATTTCCAACCATAAATTCGGGCTGGTTTATCCGGGCATGGGTACGGTGCTCTTCCGTAGTCAAGATGTGATTCCGGAGAAACTGATTTTCCACATCAATTACCTTGGCGGAGAAATGCCTAACTACAGTCTGAACTTCTCCAAAGGGAGTTCGATCATCCTGTCGCAGTACTACAACTTTCTGCGTCTGGGACGTGAAGGCTATGCCGATATCATGAACAATATCATGGAAGTGGCCCACTACCTTGAAAACAAGCTGGTGGAAACCGGCAAGTTCGAGTTGTTGACTGATACGAAGTATCTCCCGGTTGCGGCGGTACGGCTTAAAGATAATTCTAAATATGATGTGTTCAGAGTTTCAGCGGAACTTCGTCGTTTCGGCTGGATCATCCCAGCCTATACCCTACCGCCAGAAGCACAGGAAATCGCGGTGCTACGTATGGTGGTTAAAGAAAACTTTTCGCTGGATATGGCGGAATCGCTGGTTGCTGACATCAACGAGGTGCTCGAACAACTCGACAACGAGTCGGTACCGACTGCTTCCAACAACGAAGGAAAAACTCACGGCGTTTGCTAGCCCTCTATCGTTGGGCAGGTTGACAATGCCTTTTATATGCAGGGCGCTATGTGTTTCGGCTTTGCCGACCAGCGTTCCGTCGTTGGACCACGTCCGGCAAGGTGCCGGAGCCAGATAATGTCGTTTATTTGACTGAAAATTTTTTTCAGTTTCAAATAAACGACATGGGTGTCGCAAAATCGCTTCGCGATTTAATAAATTTTGTATATAAAACGGAGATCAATCATGTCAAACACATTGTCAGCTCTGCTCGAAGAAACCGGACAACTTGAACAACAGCTTGATTCCCTTGAAGTCGGAATTGCGTCAATGGAAAAGATGTCCACGCAAAACAGCCTTGAATCTCTTTCCGAAAAACTGAATATGATCAATCGTTCATCGATAAGTGAAAGTACGCCGTTCTCGAACTCAGGCGGCAACGACAGCACTTCCGGCAACATGAAAAAGATGTTACGGGAAATGCTGGCCGAACACCGTAAAATCGCCAGTGCGGTAAGTGATCTGAAAGAGGACTTTACCTCGTTCCGCGAATCTGGCCAAGCCAAACAGGAAGCGGTAACGATTTAAGTGGTTTGTCACACTTGTTTGCTGCTCAAGATCTACAGCACAAAATCACCGAATGTCAGAACCAGCGGATAACCGTGCAGCGGAATTGACAACAATTTCTTGTGTCCGTTGTCGTTGTCTTCGATCATGCTTTCGGACAGTTCATAGACTGAACCGTCAAGCAGATCAATCAGCTGAACTTTATCCGGCAGGTTTGCGACTTCCAGAGAAACGGTTGACTCGTAGCTGGTAGTTAATAGTTCGGTCGATTTCCAGTAGACAAATGCCGAAGAACCGTCCGAACGCTGAAAGCCTCCGCTTAATAACGTTTTTCCGTCATCATCTTTACGCAACAGACGTAGTGAGTCCTGTGGATACATGAAATCAACCGGTAGTTCCGCCAGCTCAAACTCTTCCCGGAAAATCGCCGCGATTGTCTGAAGCGTACGGTAGGACGGTTTGGGACTGTATTCCCCGGTCGAGATACCGTTTTCATCGAAATCAGCTCCCAGTACGCCGAAGTAACCGTAATCCAGATAGCTGCTGGTGTCGCCGACTGTACCGTTCAATGCTTCAATCATATCCAGACATGAGAAGTATGACGCGAATTTTACGTTGTCGAACAGGTCCGCCATCATATGACGAGACAGGAATTTTGCCTGGCGGTTCGGCGTCCAGGCTCCACCTCTGAGTGCTCCGGCACCGTCGCCGCGAGATTGGCATCCGGTTTCTCCTTGTATTAATTCAATCTTTGGATTGTAGGTTTTGCATAATGCTCGAATGGCGCGGATTCGATTAAAACTGCTTTCTTCGTCCGGAGAATATGCGTGATAGGTCAACGCGTCCATGACTTCTCCGGCACCGGTAGAGAATACGTCATTGAGCCAGTCAAGCTGACGCAGGCAGGTGGAACCGCCGATGACTTTTGCTTCCGGGTCTCCCGCTTTAATCGCGACTGCAGTATCTTTGACTAGTTTGCCGTATTCTTTGCCGCTGACACCGGTTTTCCAACACCAGATACCGTCCGGTTCATTCCAAACTTCATACCAGCTTACTTTTCCGCGATATCGGGCTGTTACAGCCGCAACATAATTGTGCCATGCCTGCTTTTCTTCTTCAGAAGTTTGCGGCGGACATCCGACTGCGCCGAAGACTTCCGTGGCTTTTTCGTTATAGAGGCCGTTGCCGTAACAAAGGCAGACCCATGGTTCCAGGCCGCGTTTAATCAGGTTGTCGACAATGCTGTCGAACCAGGTGAAATCATAAACGCCTTTTTCTTTTTCTGTTCGTGCCCAGCCGGATTGGATACGAATCCATTTTACACCGAGTTCGGCAACTTTATCATAAGCTTTTTCCGGATCAAACACGCCGCGGTCAAGCTTTTCAAAACCGAGTCCAATTCGCGATTTTTTTATCTGACTTGAGTGAACCGGTTTGATATCTCCAACTTTTTTTAGACGATCCATAATGAAACATGCTCCTGTATATGTTAAAAGTGTTTATATTTATTATGAGACATGTAGCTGATTTTGGCAAGCATAAAATTGTGCCAATAAGTATTGTATTCATGCCATATTGCTGTATATTGAACTTATGCCGAATGAAAGTAAAACTACATATGTTGATCTCAGCCATAAACGGGATATTGAGTTTCCGTTTATGTTGAATACTGCTGGGATTATCCAGACTTCAGATTTGGAACATTACGATATGAACTACCACACGCTGGAATTTTGTCTGCGTCTTAGTTCAGAAGAAGAAGAAGCGGTTGATGAACTGGGTGGAAAAATATATCGGAACCAGTTCCCTCATCTATTTATCAAACGTGCCGGGGTTCGACACCGTTACACGATCAACAGTTCACGTCATGCCATTTTTTTGATTTATCCACCAGAGCTGGAGTCTGCCTTTTCCGCTATCGGAATATCTGTCGAGTCACCTGGTTTTGAATTCAAGCTTACGTCTGAACTGGAAAAACTGCTGGATATTTTTCTTGCGTTGATACCGCAATCCCAAAATCGTGGAATAGCGGAGAAATTCGACATGATCAGCTTTCAGATTATTGAAAATATCTTTATGCAGAAATTCCTTCCCAAAGCGAGCGAAAGCAGTACCGACGATATTATTCGTGAGATTGCGTCATATTTACAGGTGCATTTTGCCGACACGATTGATCTGAATAGTATTTGCCGTAAATTCGGTATTTCACGACGAAGTTTCTTCCGTAACTGGTCGCGACTTTATGATCATACGCCTTTACAATATATTCTGGATTTAAAGCTCCGGGAAGCCGAACGTCTGTTGTTGACCCGCGATATCCGTATCAAAGAAGTTGCGGCTATGCTTGGTTTTGATAATCACTCCTACTTTATACAGGCGTTCCGGCGAACTCACGGCGGAATAACTCCAGGAGAGTTTCGCCGCAAATGCAAAGGAAGTCCGGTTTTACCTGACTGATAAAACCGGATTTATGGATTCTAATAAGTAATTAGTTCAACGGCATAGGGTTTAAGTTTCTTTGGAATATCAGCTCCAGTGATGCTTAGCGGACATTTTACTTCTTTGCCGTTGCTGTTAATTAGAGTCAACAACTTTTTATTGCCGACTTTATCAATTCTCCAGAATATACCGAGAGATTCGCACTTATCACCCTCATGGGATGATTTTAAAGGCATTTTCATGAAGATTTGAGAATATTTTTCAACTTCCTTCGTCAACTTCGGCATTGATTTCCAGGTTTTAAGTCCATTCGGATCTGTTAACAAATGCCAGTCTTTCTGTTCCGGTGTCGCGGTGCAATAGTAGAAGATTCCATCAACTCTGGCCAGAATAGCCAGGAATGTTTGACAACGCATTTGTTCCGGTGTCGGTACCGTAAGTTTAAACTTGTCAAGCCGATGAAACTGCAGGATGGTCCAGCAGGGGATTATTCCGCCGGAGGATCGACGCATTTCTCTGATATATTTAACTACTTTTGCAAAACAGCTTTCGTGCCCTTTCACCACATAAGGGTCTGATACCAGAATGTCGCGGCAGCCGCAGTACTGGTCAAAGGCGCTGAGCCACATGTGATTGACCAGAGTAGGATATTTAACCTTATCCTGTTGAGCATTGTATTTTCGAATCATTTCCGCCGCCACGGCTCCGCGTCCCTCCGGTTCGTCAGATCCGTACCATGCCAGCATATTGGAATATTTTCCGGCATAGCGGGAATGCATCTGCGATGAAGCTCCGCTCCAGACGAGATACATTCCAAGTTGTGTGGCTTTCTCAATCGTTTTCATCGCTTTTTGGGCGTATACTGGCGGACACGCAAGAATAACCGTATTGAATCCAGCTTCTTTGACAAGATCAAGGTCCTTATAGATCTGTTCCGCAGACTGTTCCGGAATTACTTTTCCAGCGCGTTCATTAGGCCACGGCATCATCATGCCCATTGGAAAAAAGGTTTTTCCGCCAATAATGGGCAAACAATAATCAGTAAAACTGACAGGGGAATCAACTTTGTCAAATACAGTAGTTTGCGATATTGGCAAACCTTTGAGTGAAACTTTGCAGGAATATTTTCCGACAGGAAGTTTTTTCATTGGGATACGGATGATTGGGGAATTTGGATTAAGTTTTGACAACTGGTAATCTTTGTGGAAAACTTCCTTATTGTCCTGAACTGATTTCAGCGACAAAGCCATTGTTTTATTCTTGTATTGTTTTGCGTATTTTACTTTTAGCCCGCCGTCAAGGCCGGGGTAAACTCTTCCAACTACTGCAAGAATATCAAGCGGAGGTTCTCCTGGAATATTTATTGCCTGGGAACGCCATTTGACGGTTCCGTCCCGGTCGGAAATCATTAATTGAAATTTTACTGGTAACCGACGTGAAATTAAAATCGCTTCTTTTGTTCCGGACGGTTTCAGATTTATTGGTTCGGTGTTGATATATTTATTGTTTGGTCCTGAGACTGACAGTTTGTCTGTGAATTCTTTTTGGGGACCGTATACACTTCCTTTCAGTCGGCAGATTGGAGCGTGGGCAACCTTCTCGCCCATGGTAATTTTTATTGCCGGCCTTAAATCTGTCGCAACCAGCTTTTCCGGAGAAGTAAGCTTGAATTCTCCAAAGAATTTTGTCTGATGGAATCCTGTACCAAGATTTGCCCAGACCCTTCTCCCTTGATTTTGACCAATGTTTCTGATTACGTTGCCGTATAAAATGGTATTGGCCTGAAATTTGTCAATGTTCAGTTCAGTTGCCGGAATCGCGATATGAAACCGGTTTCCTCCCGCATAGGGCTCAACTTTAATATCGGCATTGCCGTTCCATGTGGCATCCTTGACTTTTTCATCGTAAATATCACCTTGGAAATTAATGATATAATGAATGTATTCTTTTTGAGGCTGTGCCGCCAGGAATACTTCCACGGAATCTTCGTCCCAGTATGCTTTGTCGCGTCCGCTTAATAATGGATGAGTTACCGGGCCGCCTTCACAATCGATTGTCAGGTAGAAGTACTTTTGATCCGTAGCGGCTTTGAAAGAACAATACTTGTCTTTTTCATACTTCTGGCCCATATTGGTTGTGATCCAGGTTGAGGTCTGTTTGGCTAAAGTTGTTTTTGCGTTGTCGGAAACAGCTACTTCCATTACCGGATTATAAAAATTGATAACCTCTACTGCTCTGGCATTCGACATAAACAGTATACTGCTTAATATGAATAAAACTGAAATGATTACTGAATTGCGCATATTTTGTTATTTCCCCTTATTCGTTTTTCCGAAAATCAGCATTTCGCAAACAACCAGCTGTTTGCCGTCTCTCGCTGCTTTTTCCGCCCTGATTTTTACATATTTTGCTGTCACTGGATTCAAGGCGATATTCAGCCGCCACAACTTACCATTTTTTTTTGTTTCTACTTTTACGGCTTTTTTCCCTGATACAGACGCTTTCAAGTCAAATCTTATTCCATCCGTGCTGGCGTAAACCTTCACATTGGAGAGTCGACAATAAGCCTGACTTTTCCTGAACAATACCGAGACTTCGGAGACCGTACATTCTTTTTTCAGATCGAACAGTGCTTCCGCAATGCATTGTTCCCTGGAAAAGGTACTGTTGACTTCTCCCCGGCCGTGTAGAGCACAGCCGTCAGTCATGTCCGGCGAATCTTTTCTGTCAGTCTTGATAATCAAGGGATCGGTTTGATCGGTCCAGGTATAAGTCACCGAAGAAATCGGTGAATCCTGTTCAATAATCCGGGTTCCTTCTCCTTTTACAAATTTGTTCCCACTGATAATGTCTTCTGCATGAACTCCTCCGGTTATTGCAATAAGCCCGGCAACTGCAGCAATCTTAAGCGTGTAAAAAACGTGATGTTTCTTCATGGTATTCCCTATATAATTATTTTTGTTGTTAGAAGCCGCCGCCTGTTGTTCTATAGTAGAATGACGATGTCGTAGTAAAGTCACTAAGAAGTTCCGCCAGCCTTTTTTTGCTCAGCGTGACAGCATGTCCGTCCACGGCGGTAACATTAATCCTTTTATTTCCATCATGGCGAATGCCTGTTTGTGATTTGTTATAGCTCGTTGTACTGCCACTTGAATAATATGCCGGAGTTCCTCCGTTAACTTCTGTGAGCATTATTACCTCTGAAGCACGCTTAATCTGGGTTAGTTTTCTAGGCGTGGATATCTGTCCGGTCGCAGCGTTGGGGTCAATCACAACCATCAGTCCGGCTTTTTCATCGGATATGTTTACATTCCATGCATTCACCCCGTAACCGGCGAACCAGTAATAGGTCAATGAACGGCTCGCATCCAAAAGAGCCGGACAATGAAATATCTTTTCATTGTTTGTATAACCGCATTTCTTTGTGAGTATATAGGCGAAGTTATATGTCCAGTTGCCATTGTATCTGGCTGGTACAATATAGTCGTTATAATCACTACTGTAGAAAGCACAGAGTGTCCCCTGCTGCTTCATTTGGTTTACACATGATATTGTCTTGGCTTTGTCCCGTGCTTTCCCGAGTGCCGGAAGCAGCATGGACGCTAGAATTGCTATAATTGCTATTACAACCAAGAGTTCGATAAGTGTGAAAGTAACCATTCTTTTTTGCATTTTTTTTCTCCTTCTGTGATTTTATTGTTATTTAGTGAATTATAAATAGTTACCTGCTGAAAAAACTGGATTTAGAGTGAATATCGTTTTATTACTCCTTAATAATTCTCTAAAGCCTTTTTAAATTGTATCCTCTACTGATTTTGGGTCTCTGTTTTCTTATGGTCTGCCATCGAAAATTGTTCCGTTGCCGGTGATGAACTGATTTGAGTATTGATACCAGTGTTTCTGGTTGGGAACTTTTGGTGTGGAGCAAATACGTTTCTGCTGAATTTCCGGTTTCCAGAAATTCAGGAGTTTTTGACGTAATTCATCAACTATCTCCCTGTATATCTGTTCCTGAACTAAATTTTTCTGTTCGCCAGGATCTTTTTCCATATTATAAAGCTCTTCGGCTCCGTCAATATAATAGTTATACTTCCATTCGCCTCGGCGAAGCATACAACCGGAAAATTCAGGTTCTGACAGGAATGCGCTTTCACTAAATACTCCGTCAGTACGTTCAATGTTTCCTTTTCCTTCTAATAACGACAACAGGCTCATGCCATCAAGAGAATCTGGCTGTGTGACTCCGCATAGGTCGCATATGGTTGGAAACAGGTCGACCAATCCGGTAAGTTCGGAACAATGTCCGGCGTTGAACCTCAAGGGATTACTTATAAGCAAAGGAACTTTGTTACATGCATCAAAAAATAATGTTTTATTCCAGGCTCCCCAATCACCGGCAAGTTCCCCATGGTCTGATGAATAGATGATAATAGTGTTGTCTTTCAGCTTCAGATAATCAAGAACGCTCAGAATTCTACCTATGGCATCATCTACCCATTCAATGCAGGCGCAGTAGGCCTCCAGTGCTCGCACTGCCGATGCTCTATCCGTCGCCTTGAAAATTTCAGCTGCGTGCCTGACATATGGAACCTGATTTTTTATAAATTTATCGCGGAACTCTTGGGGCACTATTTTATCCCTATAGTTTTTAAGAAATATTTCGGGTGCTTTCAGCGGGAAATGCGGTTTATCAAAATTAATGCTTAGCATAAAGGGCTGTTTAGAATGCAATCCTTTATGCTCCTGAAGCCATTTTGCCGCTTCTGCCACACATATTTCCGTCTGAGTCAATGCCAGAGGAATACCGCTGGCTCCGGCATTTTCGATCATGTTGCCAAGACCTGCACCTTCACCTGTGTGACACGGATCCGGCTGGTGCCCTTGTCCAAAAATGTCCCCATAGGGGCGCTGCTGGTAACCGTGATACTGGTCTCCGTTAAAATGTGCTTTGCCAATCAGGCAACTACGATAACCATTACGGCTAAGAATCCCCGGTATTGTATCTGCAAGAGGATCCAGAATGTCCTGATTCTCATATATTCCGATATTTTTGGAATATTTTCCCGTCAGCATTGACGATCGGCTTGGAACGCACAAGGGATTCTGACAGTAAGTATTATCAAATATAATCGAACTTTTTGCCAAACGGTCCAGATTAGGAGTTCTGATTTGTTCGTGGCCGGCAAAACCCGAAAAATCATGTCGGTGCTGGTCTGTTAGTATAAAAAGAATATTTGGACGTTTGAAATTCCTCATTTTTGCCTTGTTTACCTGTTTCCTGCTTAATTTTTCAGGTGATAGTAACTGTCTAAATTTGTTTATAGGAGAAACTTATAATTTATCTTAATGTTTTTTTAAGGCTGCAGCAGAACTGCGTATGACCAGTTCCGGCTCAAAGGTCCTATTGATATGCTTGATATTTCCGTTGTTAATTATGGTCATTGCGGCTTTAGCCGCATAGCTGCCGATTTCAAAGAGAGGCTGACTAACGGTTGTTAATGGTGGTTCCAGGTAGCTCGATACTTCATAGTCATCAAAACCTACCAGCGAAATATCTTCCGGAATTCTGATTTTATGATCATGTAAACTTCTCAGTATTCCGTAAATCAGTTCGTCAGCCATTCCTAGAATGGCTGAAAAATCCCGCTTTTCTTCGAGAAAAGCATCCATCATCATACGGCCTGATTTCATAGAAGAGTCTGAAGGAATCAACGGAACAATTAGTGAGGGATCAAATTCAAGGTCATGTTCAATAATGACTTTTTTATAGGTTTCGAGCCGATCGTCATGTTCTTTTGAACTCATGTTTGCACAAAATAAAGCAATGCGGCGGTGGCCTAGCCCCAGCAAATATTCCATAGCCAGACGAGTACCTTTTGTGCTGTCCAAATCGGCATAATAAACCCCGTTCAGATTTTCATAATAATTTCCGACTACAATTACCGGCATTGTTGCCTTACGCATTAAATCCAGAAATTCGTCGTTGCTGCCATGAACTATCACAACGTCACATGAGTGTTCCATGATTGTCTTCACCACAGTTTCCTGTTTGGACTGATCTACAGTTAGATATATGACTGACAAATCAAATCCGACTTCCGAACAGAATGCCATGACCCCTTCCATGATCCTTGAAGTGTAAAAATCAATGACTGCAGTTTCCTTTATAACCACAAACGCCACTTTTCCGATACGGTTTCTGGTCTGACGAGGACGAAATCCGGATTCTTCAATTACTGTCAGAACCCGCCTTCTGGTTTCAAGATTAACAGAAGCAGACTGGTTTAATACCCGTGATACTGTTGCAGGAGATACCTGTGCTCGTTTGGCGACAGAATAAATTGAGATGTTTTTGTTTTTGATGTTCATATACTTTAATATTTATGTTTCGTAATTGTTTCAAATTGTTTCATTGGGTAAATTATATGCTATTTCCTGAGGATTGTCAATACATGTTATATTTTTTTCTGAATTTTTGATTTTTGCTTTTGATTTTTTTTCTAAAAAAAAGTGATGAGATGTTTTTTATGAAAAGCATAATCTAAATATAAATAATAATTCAATTTTTACAAAGGTGTTGTAATATTCCGACTGTTGAGCTAAATTATGATGAATAATAATGTATAATAAAATATTACGGGGAGTCCCGCAGTAAGGAGATATAATGGAGATGCTGTTCTCGATCCGTTTGGACAACGGAATTAAATATAAAGCGAAAGCCAATGACAATCTGGCGCTGAAATCCGGTGACTGGGTAATAATTCGTAAGGAATACTATGCCGATTACGGACAGATTGTTCAGCAATACGGTGAATTGAAAAAGGAATCCGATAAAAACGACTATCCACGGATTCAGCGTAAAGCCACTATGCATGACAGCGGTAAGGCGCATGAAAATGAAATGCGTGCGAAGTCGTCCCTGCGTACAGCGGAAAAACTGGTGGAAAGCCTGAATTTGCCGATGAAGTTGTTGAATTCCCATTATTCATTTGATGGAAAACTGGTAACGATTCAGTTTACAGCCGATGGTCGTGTTGACTTTCGTGAACTGGTGAAACAGCTTTCTCAGGCGTTGAATACCAGGATTGAGCTTCGCCAGATCGGTGTCCGCGACGAAACCGCAATTTATGGTGGTATCGGTGTTTGTGGACGTGAACTCTGTTGCTGCTCATTTATCCGTGAATTCCAGTCGATTAACGTTAAAATGGCAAAGGATCAGGATCTTTCCTTAACTCCCAGTACAATTTCCGGAGCCTGTGGCAGGTTGAAGTGTTGCCTGAAATATGAGCATGATGGTTATTTGGAATTGGAAAGAAGAATGCCGCGGCGAGGCGAAACTTGTGAATGTCCTGAGGGAACCGGAAGAATCATTGACCGCAATCTGTTGACTCAGAAAGTAACAATCCATCTCGAATCCGGCACGAATGTGACCTATGATCGTAATGATGTTAAGATTTCCCGTAACCGCAATCGGGGAGGAAAGCAGAATTCGAAAAATGTCGGCGAAGAAAAGTCAAAAAATACCGAACCTGAAATGAACGAAAACGAAGCCAAGCTTCTGGAAGATTGATACTTACATCTTTTACGCGGTACTGACGCGAATATTTTTCATAACTTTCACTGGGCTTGATGTGGAAATTTATCAAAACTGGTGTAAATTTGTTAACCTGTTCAGGTGCCTGGATGGCGGAATTGGCAGACGCAACGGACTTAAAATCCGTTGTCCGTAAGGACGTGAGGGTTCAAGTCCCTCTCCAGGTACCAACTTTTTCACTTACCTTTTGATTTGAAATATTGTTGTGCTTTATTGTTGAAAATGTGATTTATTTAAATTTAGCTTTAAAAAAATAATTATAAATTTACATTTATTATTGTTGATTTTTTTGTGCATAATGTTATTCTTATTGTTAACAAGATAACGCATTATACTTTAAAGGTATTAAAATATGCCGAGAAGCAATAAATATATGGAACTGGTGGGAAAGTTGGAAAAGAAGCTTTCCGTTATGGAAGAAAGTATGCTTTTGCCGCCGGAGCAGAAGCTAGCCGAAGAATTTGGTGTAAGTAAACCTACACTTCGTCGCGCGTTACAGGAAATGGTTGATTGCGGTCGCGTTCGTAAAATCAACGGTGTAGGTGTAATGGTCGGAAAACCGCCCAAAAGTATTTCGCGTGAGCTTATTTTTGTCTGCCGTGATATTACATTTTTCGCGAATACCTTGAAGAACTTTGGCTCTGCGGCTCTTGACGCAAATTATTTTATTTCAATTGTTCCACTTGATGGAGATGCTCAAACTCAGGAACGTATCATTACGAGTGTAGCGGAGCGTCGTCCTGCTGGAATCGTTATTTATGCTGATACAAAGCACAACGATTTGAACGCATTTCATCAACTGGCCATGACCGAGATTCCGACTCTGTATCTGATGCGTTTGCCTAAAGGGATAGACAATAATCTGCTGGAATTTGGTAACTCCGACGGTGTTACCGAGATTGTCGAGACTTTTTATAACGAAGGACGCAGAAAAATTGCGATGTTTGCCGCTTATGCAGTCAATAGAGCTGCTTTATTTGAACGTGAAAGTGGATTTCTGGCAGGAATGAAGAAGTGTCGGCTGAAGGTACGTCCGGAATTCTGCTGCGGCTATAAGGCCACAGAAGAAGAGCGGGAAAATTTTATTAAGCTGTTCGAAAATGAAACGAATCGTCCTGACGCTGTATGTTGTATGAATGATCATTGCGCTGGATTCCTGATCAAGGAACTGATAAAGCGTAAGATTAATATTGATAATATTCTTTTCTCTGGCTTCGACCATTCTCCGTTAAGCGAATTTATTCCACAGCCTTTGCTCACGGTTGATCCGCCAATGGATGAACTTGGAACCGCTGCCGCTGAAATGTTGATTAAGCAGGTTGAAAACCCGCATTTCGGATTTCAGCGCAGAAAGCTTAAAGCCAGGGTCATCAGTACAAAATAATTTTACTTGAAACTATGCAATAAGACTATCTGCTGAAAAATTTTGATCTTATCGGGTTTTTTGTGGTAATAGCTATTGTTTGGGTGTAACGAACTAAATAACTGAGGGATACACAATGAAAGCTCCATCGGATTCGCGTACGTGGCTGGGTGGCAAGACCAGGCAGGTGTTGCTGCGTCGCGCGTTGATCAAAAGTATGGGTTATACCGAAGAGGACCTGTCAAAACCGATTGTTGGTATTATTAATACCTGGGGGGAAACAAACCCTGGACACTATCATTTCAGGCAGCTTGCCGACGCGGTTAAACGGGGGGTTTGGGCTGCCGGAGGATTTCCTCTGGAAATTAACACCATGTCGATTTGCGAAGTCTTTTTCGATATTTCCAGTCTGATCTATCGTAATCTGCTGTCGATGACAACCGAAGAGCTGATTTCGCGTCATCCGTTTGACGGGGTTGTGCTTATCGGTTCCTGTGATAAGAGTGTTCCAGCTCAGCTTATGGCTGCGGTATCTGCCGATAAGCCGATGATCTTTTTGCCGGGAGGGCCGATGCTTCCGGGAAACTATCAGGGCGAATCCTTGGCTTGCGGTACCGACAGTTTTAAGATATGGACAAAGTATCAGGCGGGAGAACTTACCGATGACGACTTGAAAAGCGTTGAAGGGTGTATGTACGGCAGTGTGGGGGCTTGTCCGATTATGGGAACCGCCAACAGTATGCAAACCGCGACTGAGTCACTGGGATTGAGTTTGCCGGGAAGTGCCTCGGCTCCTGCGGTGTCTGCCGAGAAAATGCGTTTTGCCGAAGATACTGGTCGTCAGATATTGAACCTGATCGAACGAGGAATTAAAGTCAAGGATATAGTGAATATCAATTCCATCCGCAATGCAATTACGGTATTGATGGCTTCGGGCGGATCGACTAATCTGCTGATTCACTTAACTGCTGTCGGACGTCGCGCTGGAATCAAATTGGAGCTCTCGGAATTCCAAAAGATCAGTGAAAAGACGCCGTTGCTGGTGGATGTGAAACCGGCCGGAAAAGGTACGGTTGGCATTGAGTTTCATCAGGCCGGCGGAGTACGCGCCCTGATGAAGGAACTGGAGCCGCTGCTTGATACCTCCGTAATGACGGTTACCGGCAAGACTCTTGAGGAAAATTTGAAGAGTGCTCCGAGCTCGTACAACCGTGAAGTAATCGCCGCGTTGGATAAACCGTTCAAAAGCGAAGGCGGCATTGCGGTGCTGCACGGTAATCTTGCACCTCGTGGAGCGGTTATTAAACGTTCCGCTGCCAATCCCGACCTACTGAAATTTCGTGGCGAAGCGCGGGTATTTGACAGCCTTGACGAGGCAGAAAAATATCTGTTGGATGAAAATTCCGATATGGATGTGAATAAGGCTATCATCCTGCGCGGCTATGGACCGAAAGGCGCTCCGGGTATGCCGGAATTCGGAAATTACCTGCCGATACCGCCGAAGTTTTATAAAAAAGGCGTGAAGGATTATGTACGAATCACCGATGCGAGAATGAGCGGTGGTGCGTTTGGGACGGTAGTGCTTCACGTATGTCCGGAAGCAGCGGCAGGTGGAAACCTTGGCGCAGTGCGAGATGGTGATACGATTGTTCTTGATGTTGATGCCGGAATCATCAAGGTTGAACTCAGTGATGAAGAGATTGCGGTAAGACTTAAGGATATGACATTCGAATCGAAAGAAGAATTCGAGCGTGGCTTTGTTCGCCACTATATTGACAACGTGATGCAGGCCGACGAAGGCTGTGATTTTCCGTATTTGTAAAGCGTTTCGGTACTGGATTCCGTCCACTGAGTTCGTGTTGACTGATAATTGCATTAATTGGGGCGAAACAAGTTTTACTTCAAATTAACGCAATGGTGACCGCAAACTCGCAAAGCGATTAAAATTTTTTAAGTATTAAAAATTGGTGAAAAAATGGAAATTAAAGGAATATGTCCGATTGCTCCGGCGGTTTATAATGACCGGGGAGAGTGTGATTATAAGGCTTACGAGAGCTGTTGTGATGCCATGCTAAAGGGGGGCGCGCATGCGCTGGCGCTCTTTGGGATCGCGGGGGAATATTATAAGATGGACCGCGACGAAGAAGAAAAACTGATCGACATCACCGTAAAGGTATGTCACAACAATAACTCGCCGGTGGTGATCTCAAATACCCGGCATGCTACAGAAGTTGCGGTAAAATGGGCAAAGCGTATTGAAGCTTCCGGAGCTGATTGTATGATGGTACTGCCGCCGTTTTTTCTCAAGCCCGGTGCGGCGGAACTGACGCGTCATATCGAAGCACTTTGCGATGCGGTGAGCATTCCGGTTATGCTTCAGTATGCTCCGGAACAGACTGGTGTTGGCATCGCCCCGGAAGTACTTGCCGGTATCGGACAGCATCATCAGAATTTGCGTTACTACAAGATTGAGTGCAAGCCTCCAGGGGCGTATATATCAAAGCTGCTTGAACGTCTCAATGGAAACGGGGAAATCTTTATCGGCAACGCCGGTTTCCAGATGATCGAAGGTTTCAGACGCGGCGCAGTCGGAGTTATGCCCGGACCATCGATGTTTGATGTTTATCGCAAGATTTATGATTATATCCAGGCCGATGATATGGCATCGGCAATGTTAGTACATGAGAAGCTCAATGCCATGCTCAATCATATTCGTCAGAATGTGGAAATGATCATCTGCTATGAAAAGAAGATTTTACAACGGCGCGGTCTGATTCCCTGTGATTACTGCCGTTCTCCCAGGCATCGCAGCGACGCTCTTAACGAGGAGCTTTTCGACATTCATTATCGCGAGCTAAGCAAGTACTTTGTATAGGTAGTCGTTCCTGAAAAAAGTGGATATTTCCCTCTCGTGAAATATCCACTTTTTAAACCTAAAATAGTAGTTATCTCCAATCTTTAAAACGTAACGAGTACTTGATCCCATTTTACGTATCTCCCGAGGTCAAATATACTGGGAGAAAACACGTTTGTGTCCTAGTTGTGTCCTAATTAAACGTAAAAAAAACGGTGATTTACGGGGCGTTAAGATCTGGATTTGAGCTCAAAATAAAGGTCAGAAAAAATGGTACCCGGGAGAGGAATTGAACCTCCGACCAATAGTTTAGGAAACTACTGTAATGAGCAATAAATTTATATGATTGATCTTGTTATGATCTTGTTATTTGAATTTTCATCGTTATATTTGTTAATAACGATAAATTAAAATATCAGGGAATAAAAGCATGTCAAGGTCAGTAAAAGGACGTCTTTATACGAGAGGTAAAAGTAAGGTATATTATCTCCAGTATTATCTCAATGGCAAAGAAATTAGATGTGCGTTAAAAAACGATAAAGGGGAGCCGATCACAACCAAAGCCGCTGCTCAGAAAGCTGCGAATGCTTTATTGGCGCCTTTGGCGGCTAAAGATGAAGCTCAACGTAGACAGCAGGCTGTTGACGCTCTCAAGTCTGCACGGGAAAAAGCAAGTGAACTTGAACGGAAACAGAAAGCAATAAAATTGGATAAAGCTTTTGAGTTAGCTATGGCAAAACCACGGGGAAGAACCCCCAGCGATAAGGTGTTGACCTATAAAAAAAGTTACTGGGATGACTTCGTCTTTTTTTTGAACACAAAGTATCCTGATATATTGCATATTGATGAAGTTACTTGTTTCCATGCTCAGGAATATACTCAGTATATTACGAACAATGGAAAATTTCAGAGAGACATAAAACTTAAAAGTGCGAAAAAAGGCAAGTATCAAAAGAAGATAAATTTACTTTCTCCAAGAACTGTTAATGGGTATATAACTGCAATTAAAGAAGTTTTTTCATTATTACAGCGTGACGTTGAATTATCAGAAAATCCCTTTTCGGTAATTCCAAAACAGAAAATAGCTGCAGAAAATAGAGATGCATTTTCTCTGGAAGAACTTGAATTGATTTCAAAAACAGCCGATGATTTTACAAAAGCAATTTTCATCGTTGGACTTTGTACCGGATTAAGAGAACGAGACATATGTTGTTTAAAATGGGCAGATGTTGATTTTAAGGCTGGTTTTATTACAAGAAAAACCGGAAAGACTGGAAAGGAAGTTAATATTCCGATTCTTCCTCCTCTAGCAGAATTTTTAAGAGAGCAAAAAGATAAATCGGAAGATAATGATTATGTCCTTCCCGAACATGCTAAGATGTATCAAAAAAATTCTACTGGTATTACATATCGTGTCAAGCAGATGCTTGAATCAAATGAGATAGAAACAACTCGAAAAACTGCTACGGGAAGGGCAGTGAGCATCAAAGGAGTACATTCTTTACGTCATAGCTTTTGTTATTACTGTGGTCTGTACAATATTCCTCTGGCTGTAGTTCAGGCTGCTGTTGGGCATATGACACCAGAAATGACCAAACATTACTCTATGCATGCAACAAAGTCAGATATGCAAGAAGCTTTTGCTAAACTTCCATATATGTTTGGAGTTAATAAAAACAATTTACTTGCAAATTCACAGGAAACGGAGCGGGATGAATTATTGAAACTCATCTCACGAGTTTCTTTGGAGAAAGTGAAGAAAACTCTGGTTTATTTAAAGGAACTGTAATGAAAGATCTACAGTGTTTCGTGGGAGAGCACAAAGGATTCCATAACAACCTTGAGCTCTTCCCATTCCTTGCGAATGGATGCAGTTTCTTCTTTTGAAATTTTCTGGTCTTTAGCAGCGAGATTAATTTCCCTGACAATATCGCCAAATTCCTTTAAAGATGTTGAAATGCATTCGTTAGGATCTTGGAGTTTTGGATGGGAGATATCTGGATTCTTTACGAATGTTCCGTTTAACTCTTCACTGGCCCAGGCAATGGCTTTATCATTTTCACATGCATTGCAGAAATCAACAAATTTTGATAACAAATCTTTTCTATTGGGATCATTAATCTGATTGTAAAAATTTGATGGTGACATTTCCAATACTTCAGCAATTTCTCTAATCCCGACATCTTTACATGCTTCACGCATTGCATCTTTACTATTCATAATTACTCCCCGATATTAAACATTTGTATGAAAATAATAAATTTATTCAAAACCAGAAAACTTTCAAGGAATTAAAAAGCTTTTACAGAAGGAATATGCTCGTAAATCCTGTTTGACAGTAGAATATTGATTATATATATTACAATTTGAACAAACAAATCTGTTGTGCATGGAGGGATGAATGCAAAAATCTGTGATAGTGGATCGCTATTTATATCCTAGCGGAAGTGAGATTTCGCTGGATAGCTGCGGATTATTGCTTACTGCTGATTATTTACTCAAATACTCAAACATAGTTACTTTTGATGAGTTTTCAAAATTACCAGGAGCTATTATTGTTGCCGAAGGTGGCATAGGCAAAACTACATTAATGAACAAGCTCAAAGACCAATATCCTGCAGGCAATTGCCTGTTGATAAGACTTGGAGAATACAATGGTGACCCCACAGGACTACGTGATGAAATAGCCTCACATATAGAAAAATTTACTAATGATGAGGTCAAACCTGCTATTATTTTTGATGGTTTGGATGAAGCTGAAGATTTATGGGGTATTTTGTTGAGGTTATTCAGGTCATATAGAGAAAACGCTACTATTTGGTTTGCCTCTAGAGATGCTAGTGTAATACGTTCAATAATAGAAGAACATAAAGACGTTAAAACATATATTCTTGCTCCATTGTCAAAAGATAATGTAAAAACGATGGCATTAGCGCGTGGATTAGATGGTGATAATTTTATTGAAATGATTTACAAACAAGATATTGCAGGAATATGTGCAAAGCCTTTGGGATGTGATCTTGCTTTGTCCTTAGCTAAATCAGGAGAGCTAGAGGGTAAAACGCAAAAAGAAATATGGCAACTTGGTATTGAACGGTTATGTGATGAAAATCCTTCAATTACAAAGCATGCCAATAGAGCATGTCAATATACAAATGAGCAAATTTGTAAGTGTGCTTCATGGATTGCGTTGTGTTCATCTTTAACAGAAAAAGCATATATTTGGAATGACGAAGACTCATATTCAAAGCCTCAGTCAATAACGCTTTCCGAACTTGTTTCAAACGAATTTCCCAAAGATTTGATACAATATACTCTTGAACGAGGAGTGTTTTCTCCTTTGGGAGATGGTAGAATTAGATTTTCTCATCAAGTTTATAAAGATTATCTTTCTGCGTATGGTTTTTATCTTTTTATTTTCCCCGATAAATGGGAATATTTTTTACTGTCACAGAATAGAAGTCAGTTTTACAAAAAGTATACAAGCATTGTTTCATGGCTTGCTTCATTCAACAGAGGTTTTCTAAAAGTGATTTCTGAGGTTCAGCCAGAGTTACTTCTTCCTTCTCCAGAAGTAATCGATATGATTGGTAGAGGGAAAATATGTAAATTATTAATTACTAGAAGTAATGATCTAAGTATTCGTCAGTTACGATCCGAAGTGATTTGGAAAAACCTTTTTAGGTTAAAATCTCCAGAAACAATTGAGATTATAAAGAAGACTTTTAAAGATAAGAGTTCAACCCAATCAATGATTGAAATTGCAACGAGTATTACAGAAGAATGTGAAATTCACGAAATGTCCGATATCCTTATTGACTTTGTTTTGGATGAGAAGTTGTCATTATATCGGAGAATTGATGCGGTACGTGCGGTATATATTTTAAAGGAAAAAATTGATTGTTCCAAATTACGGAATGTATTACCTATTGATAAATCTTTAGATTCTTCGTTTCAATTGCGCGGATATATTTTGGCATGCTTATGGCCGTGTTATATTTCCTCAGAAGAACTAGGACAACATTTAATAAAGTCTCCAAGAAATAACTTTATAGGACAATATCATTTTTTCCTCAAATATGACCTACCTGAAACTTTTCAGGAAACATTAACGAAAGACAATGCATTGCCACTTCTTCAATGGAGTATTGATAATATAGATAGAAGTGATTACCACAGTGATCCAGTTACTTTTTGTGCTAAAGCTGTTTTTTCTCATTGTTGGCAATGGATTGATGACCCTGAGGTTTTTAATGTTTTAGCAAATGGATATATTAAAATATTAAAATGCCATATTTCTCCCTTTCTTTCAAAAGAAGATGTAAAAGATAGCTATCATCGCAGCAATAATATTTTAATACTTGATAAATGTGATTTTCATAAAGATGTTGAGAGTCGTATGAGAATGTTGGAGTTTATTCTGAATACTAATGAAATAGCCAACATACATAGAATGGTATCCTCAATATATTCATACGATTATCCAATCTACACTTCTGATGACTTCAAAATACTTTACGATAAGGTTCTTGCTTCGTTAGATGAAATATCATCGGAGAAGTGGGGACATTGTATTAAAGATATCATTTGGCAAATTGACCATGATAAATATAAAAACGAAATTAACGATTTGAATTGTAAATTTCCTGAACTAATTCCCTCTTTTGAATCAATTCAGAAACAAAGGGAAGTTAATAGGCAAAAACGATTAGAAAACGAGGGAAAAAATAAAAGGGAAGAATTAAGAGAATTAAAAGAGCAGGAACGCAATCAACTGAAAATTGATCAACTTGTAAAGAAAATTTTAGCCCAGAAAGATCTTCAACGGTCTGACTTGAAAAATATTTGCGTATATTTAAATTCTAATGACGGATTTGCTCGGCCTGCAGGGGTGAGGCTTCCTGACACAAATGGATGGAAGAAGCTAACAAAGATGGAAAGAGAAATATTGGTCTCAAATATTGAAAATTTTTTAATTAATGGTCAAGTTGAACCTACTGAACCAAACTGTATAGATTATTTTATATTTCAAACCTTTGATTTACTGCGCACAGAAAAAACTAAAGCCTATTATTGTTTACCTAGAAAGACTTGGGAACAATTTTCTACTGAGCTCATAAAAATTGTTTATAACGATAAAACAGCAAACCTACTGGCTCCAATTTGGGATGCCATGGCAACAAAATTTCCAGATGTCTTTAATCTTGCTTTTAGTAATGCTGTTAGGCAGGAATTAGATTCTGGAATTATATCAAAGTTAAGATATTGGAAGGGAATTACTGAAGAACAGGTTGATATTTTTATAGATATAGCTATAGGTCATTCTAAGGGAACAAAAATCTTTGAAGCTTTAGTTGACTTAGGAGAAACTGAAGCAGTTAAAAAACATTTAAATATTCTCTTCAACGAGATAGAAGATATTCCAAAGGCTGAAAATAGCGAACATTTTGCTTGGGTCTTTTTCTTGATGCCCAATATATATATTGATCTATTAATTAAGTTTATTTATATCAATAGAAAATGGGGGCGTGAATGGTTTGAGAAAATCCTCTGTCGCCATGAAGATGATTTTGCAAACGGAGTTTTTCAATGTTCTCCAGATAAAATTTCACAGATTTATATTTGGCTCCATTCTGAATATCCATCTGAACACGAGGGGGGTTATTCTCCATGTGCATTGGATGAAATCCATGATTTGAAGAGAAATATAATAAACTTTCTGACAGATAATGGGGAAAAGGGGTCAGCAAATGCATTACAGTCTATTTACAAAAAATTTCCAGATGATATATGGTTAAAAAGTTGTATTTTAGATGCGAAATCGAATGAACTTTCTCGTCACTCATCTAAAATTTCTATTGTTGATCTCAAAGAACTACTTAATAATAAAAATATGAAATCATCATTAATCAATTCTATTGATGATTTGCATTCTTTAGTTATGTCTTCTCTTGATGATTACCAAGTTTATTTACAAGGAGATATTCCCACGATAGGAAATCTATGGAATACAGCAAAAGGCTATATCAGTCCCAAAGACGAAGAAACATTTTCAGATCATTTGGCAAATTTTTTAATTTTAACTCTTCCTTCTATTATAATAAATCGAGAAGTCCAAATTCGCAGAAAACAATTCTCTTCTGACAATGCAGAAGCTGGTTCTCGTACCGATATATGGATTCAGGCAATTGATAAAAAAAATCAAGTTTTGACTTTGTGCATAGAAGTCAAATGTAACTGGAATCCCTCTGCTAAAACAGCATTAAAGGAACAACTCATTGAAAAATATCTGTCAGGAGCGAAAGCAGAAGGTGGAATCTTGCTTCTTGGCTGGTTCGAATGTAATGAGTGGGACAATGCTGATTCTAGAAAAGACAAGGCGGTAAAGGTGTGGTCCGATATTATGTCAGCCAAGGATGACTTACGGTCTCAAGCAGAGCTTGAAGGCAATAGCAACATTATAGTTTCGGCAAAGGCTATTGATTGTAGCTTAAGGTAATTTTTATAATTGTGGTTTGGCCAATATATTTGGAATTACATATGACTCTGTTGTTATGGTACTGCCTGCTGGAATAACAATGACTTTGAAGAAGGCGTCGGGGATGGCTGCTTGGAGTTCTGTGTTAGAGCCGAGCCACATCGATGGGGTGTTATTGAAGAAGATTGGGCCGGTCATTATCCAGATGCGTCCGTATTTGTCGGCTAAGTCGTTACAATGGTTTTCGAGTTGTTTCCAGGGGCCGTTGTTGGTTGCCTGTAGCATTGGGACGGCATTCAGCAGGGTAAAGGTTTCCAGTGCGGCTGACTCGCTGATGCGTTCAGCGGTGGATTTCGGGCAGAGGTGTCCGCGGACAAAACGTGAACTGAGTTTTACGACTTTCAGTTTACTGGTTCCTGATACGGCATAAGTGCTATCGCTTGGAGCAATACCAGCTTTGAATAATGCCGCGTCAGTTGTCCATTTGGGACGTTTCTTCAGGTGATGCAGTTTTGTCTTGCGTCGGATTTCATAACAAACGACTTCCGGGATTCGCCAAAGATCGGAAACTCCATCGCCGTTGTCGTCGTCGGGACCGTCGAAGATTACCGTGAATGCCTGATATTTACGATAGATATCGGCATTCTTACTGCCATCTGGTTTGGAACGCAGCAGGTAGAGATATTTGTCGTGTTCGTATGGCTCATCGGCGGCGGCCAACCAGAAAATGCATAAAAAAATAATTATGCTGAAAATCTTATATTTGTGGTTTGTTTGCATTGTGGTATAAAGTCGTTGACTTGGTCGAATATAAAATTCAAGCACAAGTCAACGTAGGGGAGTATGGTTATATTTCGTTTAGGCTTCTGAGAGTTCCGGTGATGCTGTTACCTTTTGCATGGATTGCAGCCGTTCGATACGGCGTTCCAGGGCCGGATGGGTTGAGAATATATCCAGTACTGCCGGAGCTGATGATATTTTGAATGCCGCATAGGACTGTTGGGCATGGGCTATGTTATCAGGGATCTCCAGGTCTTCATCTTCGCGAAGTTTATTTAAAGCTTTTGACATTGATCCTGGACTGACCAGTTCAGCTGCCAGCTTGTCGGCTTTGAATTCGCGATGTCGCGAGAACCACAGTAAAAGCAGGTTTCCTAAAAACATCAGGACTCCGACGATAATCCAGCGTATGATAGTCTTGGCAAGCCAGGCCATTACGCCATCGTCGTCATCATCCAGTACAAAGAATAATCCCATATCGATCAATATTACAATGGTATTGATCATGCTTTCCATAACGGTCATCGACAACATGTCGCCGTTGGCGATATGGGCAATCTCGTGTGCCGCTACTGCCGCAATCGCTTCCTCATCCATTTTCTCAGAAATAGTAGAAGTGAATGCCACAAGCGAACTGGAGCGACTATGCCCGGTAGCGAACGCATTCATATCGGGTGATTTGTAAATGCCTACTTCCGGGACTTTTGGTAACCCAGCTCTTTCAGACAGGGTCTCAATAATACAGTAGAGCTTTCGTTCATGTTCACTTTTGAAATCCTGTGGGTTAATGACCTTGATTTTAAAGGAATGTTTTGCCATGAACTTGGATATAAACAGCGTGATGAAAGGTCCGGCCGCTCCAAGCAACAGAGCAAAGAACGCTAGGCGGATATTCCCCAGAGTCAGCACCGTAACCGACAGACACATGGCGATATTCATAAGCACAAACATGCCAATCGGCTTCCATGGACTGTAGAAAATGTTGGCTTTATGATTTCGTTTGATCAGGTCGATAACGGAATCAGATTTACTGGTTTGTGATTGTTCTGATACTTCATCCTCATTATGTGGACATTGATTATTATCCTGCATTTTTCCCTCCAACCGTGAGATGGCAGCTTTTCACAAGCTGCCATCTCCGGTAATTAATTGACTTCTCTTGCGAAAAGAACTGCCATCACTGGCTGAACAGTGATATTGAATTCCTTCCAGGATTTGTTATAACCGGAAATTAACTCAAAGGTTTCCTTATCCGGATAGACAATCCATTTGAATGTCGTTTCAGAACCCACAACCCAGAAGTGCTTTTGAATAATTTCTTCCATTACTGTTGGTCCCATTTCATTCAACTTGTCTCGCAATTCATCAATCTGTTTATAGAGAGGGTGATATTTGATTGCAACCGGCAAGTACTTTTTGTTTTCTTCAAGGAAACGTTTCCAATCTTTCAACTCTCTATTGCAGAAACTCTTTGAAGATTTACTTGATGCTTGTTTCAATTTATCCTCAAATTCCTTTATTTTTACTTTACCGTTTTCGATATTCTTTCTTATTTTCTCAGGCGTACTTTTGTCATAATTTATATTGTGATCAAGGAGCTGGTCTGCTTCCTTTCCCAGCTTCTCAAGCTTCTGTTTTGCCTGTGCATATCCCATCTTTTTGAGTTTCTGCTGATATTCCAGATAAAGGTCAGGATAATTGCGTTTCAGAACATAGTCACTTGCTAATGCCTCCGCATCAAACCAGTGATGGGCTTTACAAATCGCCATTGCCAGATCATGAGTATCTTTACTGATTTTGCCCTTAAACGTCACGATAATCCTTCCGCCTTCCTTACTGCTAGACCATTTGCCTCCGTCAAAACGTTCTTTCATAACAGCGCCGATAGTTATGTCCTGCTGACCATTAAAAGTACCGTTCTTGACCACTTTCACATTCGAATCCGAGCATCCGGCAGCGGCCACCAGCAGTCCGAGTGCTCCCATCATTGACACGATTTTTGACTTTGATAATGCGTTCATTGTTTTCTCCTTTGGAGTGTTTTGGTTTTTGTCTTGCGTTCTTATATTCTGTAAGTCCTTTTTAATTGTTAATCCCCCTGATTTATTGATTATTATTATTACGCCTTACGACTGTATTAGTTCTAATGGTTTCAGTTTAAAGCATGGATTCCTCCCACTCTATGTGTTCTAACAAATTAAATACAGTTTTGGTCTGAAAATATATGTAAAGACAAGCGTTGGAAGGTGATAAGGGCAAAGAAAAAGGGCGCCCCTGTCACACTCAGTAGAGGTATCGCCAGACACCCACAGAAGAATATGAAGGAACGCCCAACTATATTCTATATATAGAAGGGCGTACTTTCAACTTTCGTTTCTTCTGTTAAAAACTGGCGATTTTCTACTGAAACGCTGTCAAAAGTCCGCAGACTTATATGTAAATGTTATTTATCTATGATTAAATTTATACCGTTGAGGATTCCCCCTTTAGATTATTTGTGATACAAACGAAAAATAGCATAACTGCGTCTCCATTTCAATACGGGTGTTTCAAAAATTATCGTTACCTCAATAATACGGCAGGAGTAATCATATCTCACGCGACAATTCTACAAAAATACATATTAATATGCAGGGAGCGAACTCCCCGCATGAGTTTAATCGTTAATATTGAATTCTTTCATCAGTTCATCGACCTCGGCTTTTACCTGCTCTGTCGCGTAGATTTCCAGCTCAGCCAGAAGTAATGCTATTGCCGCCAGGTCATCCATCAGACCGCCCGGAATAAAATCAGGAATCAGGTCGAACGGACATATCAGATATCCCAGCGCGGCAACGATTGAGGCCTTGGCCCACGGGGGGACATGGGTACTGCGAAGCAGAATGTACAGTGTAAGGATCTGGCAGAGAGCAGAAGTTCCAATCCTTTTTATATTGCGCTTCAGCTTACGCCAGAACTTTTCCTGTGAATAGTTTTCTTTGCATTTTTCATCAATCATAAATAATCTCCAAAGTAGGCCGTGTACGGGAGCATCCCCGTACACGACCTGAGTTTACCGGCCAAGCTTCAACCGGTAATTTCGTCCTTTCACATTTTCCTTACGGAGTTTTTTGTTTCACGTGCTTCCGTAGCGAACTTGTTCGCGAAGTATGAAGCACTACTTACGCCGACCGTTGTACGGTCAACCGGCGATTCCGTCTTTTCACATTTTCTTTACGGATTTCTTTTAAACTTTTGGGCTGAGTATAAGGTCGCCGTGCGGCACCCTTCTCGCCAGCAGATTTAACAAATTCGACTTCATCGCCGGACTGGATCATATACGAATGATCGTGTTCTTCCTCGTCGTTGACCAGAATAACCAGATTGTCCTTCGGGATATTGAAGAACTGTCCGTACTGTTCCATGACCTGCGCGATGGTCATGCCATTGAATGATGCGTTGGCGGCGGCGTTTACTCCACATGTGATCTTTGCCATTTTGATGTCTCCTATTGTTAGGTTAGTTTTTATGTCCGTGGCTCGGACTATTTTTGCTTCGCCGCAGGTCGTACCTGCTAAGCGATTTTGCGTTGTCTTGTTTGTGTAAGGTTTCTGGTGATATCGAAGTAGACTTCATTGTAGTCCATACAGCCCTGACTCAGCGAATAGAAGGCATTGAGCATCAGGCAGGCTGCTGTCATATTGGCGAACAGCAGTTGTGGCGATGATTTCACTTCTTCATCGCACCCAAGTTCATCAGGACGCTTATCGCGAGGTTCTGCAATCTCCGGATGATACCGGGTTAAAGCCGGAGTCAACCTACGTCCATTGCGTTTAATGAATACCTGGACATTACCGTCGTGGTAATCGTTACCGCCAGAGATCAGCACGGTATTACGCAGACGTTCGCAGTGTTCCTGCACCAGTTTACGAGTTGCGTGATTATCAACGCACAGCATCACTGTGTCGCTATCAGTTACCAGCATCCCGATATTTTCTGGCTTCACATACTCTTCAATACTTGTCATACGAGGTTTGAAGTCAGGAGCCAGACGTTGTTTCCAGACTTCCGCCTTATATCTTCCGACGCCTCCGAAACTGATATCCTGACGATCACCGTTTTTCTTCTCGAAACGGTCGCCATCAATCAGCACAACCTCGTCTTTAACGTCATTGAAATTTAGAAAGCGGCACAGTGGGCCAACAAGCATTCCGCCAATCCCGCCCAGTCCTATTACGATTATTCTGTTCATGATTATTCCTTTTCTTTAATATGGGAACCTGTAGTTCTCGACGAATAGTTCCGGGAAGTCTTCATCTGCAGCAGGTTCAGGATGACGTATACCGAGTCCGAACTTTGCAGACAAAGGAGCTCTTGATTGAGTTTTGACTTTGGTTAGCCAGGGATGATCTGTATTTACGATATGCTCTGCTGGTAATTCGCTGATGATATCCTTAGGTTCGAATTCAAACAACCGGCCGTTGACGTACACTCCAGCCTTGATACGCGGAACTCTGCGGTCGATTTTGCCGAGGACAATATGAAGACCATCAAAACCGGCGACATCTTTATGATCTGTGCCCGAGAAGAACGCATCCATATTTCCGTGACTGTGAATTGTACCGGCAAGACCTGTCAGCTTGGGCATCTGATAGTCGAGGCTGGCGCGACTTACTTTTTGCTCCGGCACGACATTCCCCCATATATCATCGTTTAGAGTCAGCAGGGCAATAGCCTCTGCTTCGTGCTGATCATAGACGGCACGGAAGAACTCCAATGCTTCCTCTATTAATGAATAAGGCAGTGCAGGAGCGGTCCAGGTCAGGGATTCTTTGACTGATTCAAATTCAGGGATATTTTCCACTTTTACCAACGCGTTGAACAATTGCGATTGCTTACGAAGGTAAAATCCGTCATGCGCGATTACATAGACCGGACCGCTGTCCGGCATAGGTTCACCGGCTTTAATTATTGGGATGTTCATGATTCGTTTCCTTTTCTGAAGGTTGATTGTTTCGTTCTGGAGGCGGTTCCAGAAGCTGCGGCTTCTCGAAGAGTATTGCCTTCTCAAGCAACCGAAATGCACTGTTATAAGCCTGTACACATCGGTACCGTTGCCCCTGCAGGATCATGGTAAGCTGCGCCGAGAATATCTCTTTCGCGGTGCCTTTCATGGTCCTGAGCTGATACTCATTCATCGCAAAGTACGACCTGAAATGATCCTCAATCTGCAGTACCTGAAAGTCACATTGCTGGATTTTACGTTTCATCATATTCATGCTTCACGCTCCAGGATGATGTCGATCTGTTCCTTCCAGTTTTTGTGCTTACGCCAGTTGACTTCACACGGATCAAACTCCTCATTCCTGCTCAGTTCTTCCCAGTAGGACAACGGATCACAGCTCCATTCGCCGGGAGCACAATTACGGTAAGTTGAGTCCAGATCAGAATTGAATACCGAGTTCCAGAAGTAGTTTTCGACTCGGGCGATCTTGCCGGACATACGACCTTCCAGATTGAATTTGAGATCATCGCCCATGCATACTCGACCATCGACATACAGGTTCTTCAGCGGAATCCGAAACAGGTTATCTGCTACGGAGTACACCTGTTCCTTGGCTGCAAACACAAACAGATCATCGAATGCGCTGTACTGATACTTATGAAAGAAGTATAAGTGTGGCAGTTTGATCTCGAACTCCTCTTCGTTATCATCAGAGTATTTCACTTTGACTTTGCGAGTCTGTGGCGGCTGATGCGTCACGTACACGCTGACGTTTTCACGAGCGGCATAGAAGATTACCGCAGGTGGCAAAAACGGAGTCATCATGCCGACACATTGCGAAAGCGATTCATAAAATTCCTCGGTTGATATTTTCTTGGTTTCACTGACCGAACGCAGCGATACCACGTTTCCGATAATTAGTATTTCATCCATGATTATTCCTTGGGGTTAAAGTTGAAAAGAGCAGATAGGGCCAGGAGAAAGGCCCTATCTGCAGGTTTGGGGAGGTAAGCAATAATAACAGTTTAGACAGCGAAAGTATTTTCCGCTCCCGGCGAAAGCCGTGTTGGAGCGGTATTCACGCCGCAAGTCGTACTTGCCATGTTTCCGAAGCAAACTTGTTTGCGGAGTATGAAACATTACTAACGCTGCAGGTCGTACCTGCGCTTTGAAAAGCTGCTGGAACGGAGCCGAAGATCCTGGACTTGTCCAGGATCGTAGCGGATGTGTAAGCAGAGTTTCAACCTGACAGAAAGTCAGATTACTTTTCCGACGACGACGTAACATCGCCCGGATTCCTTCGTTACTATAGTTTATCCAGTTCGCAAGGCTGAATGATCAACGGGGAATCAATGCCGTGGGTAGATTATTTTAACTGTGTATCATTACTGATTTGAGATCTTCGATTTGTCGTAACTGACGGCAGAAGTTTACAGCCATCTGAGGCTTTACTGAGTGAAAGAACGACACCATACCTTGAAGCTGCTGGTATGTATCTTCATCAAGTTTGCCGGTGGCGATTAGGTTTTGTTTGAGGTTATAAATCTGTGCCCGGACCTGCCGACGCAGTTCGCGAGGTACATTCAGTTCTTGATTGACAACACATCCGGTAATAACTTGGCGTTTCGCACGACGAATTACCCGGGTCTTACTACGATTCAGTTTGTATCCCGTATCACGAATGATTTCGTCGATTGCCGGGATAATGTGGTTCAGGTCTGGATTATTACTGCTGAAACATAGGTCGTCTGCATATCTGGAGTACTTCGCTTGATACTTCCTAGCAAGTCCAGCCATACGAGCATCCAGCCGTTTAAGCACAAGATTACTCAGCACCGGACTTGAAGGAGCTCCCTGCGGAAGCACCTTATCCAGCATACAGGTTTCAACGATCCTATCGATCACATCGTACTTGATTTCTTCGAATATCAGTGCCCGACGTACCATACCGGTGGTTGTACTTCCAAAGAAGTCATGAATATCGACCTTGACGATTACTCGCTTACCAACATGCATTGCGGCATGAGTCGCAATCGATTTATCGCGAACAAATCCATGAGCGTATTTCCCGGGCCTGATACTACTCTGCTGCAGCCATCGCATTACTGCCTTCTGTTTATGCTTCAATTCCGGCTTGGGCTCAACAATGGTCCTGAAACCTCCATTCCGCTTGGGGATTTTATGAATGATATAATTTGAAGCATCCATCATTCCAGCCCCTGTTGATCTTTGATATTCCGCATCCAGCCATTAGCGAAATCTGTCAGTTCATGCTGGAGCTCATAGTTAATCGTGGTTACCTGATCATCGGCATATGTAAACACCTCCTGGTCAATACCAAGGTAATCGTTGCGGAACGAAATCGGATAATACGCCCCGTCTTTTTCAACGAATGTAACATCCGGATCACGCATCAGATCGCCGTTAAGCTCGCCATAATGGGCAACCGAATACCACTTCCCATAGCCTGATATCTCGCCGATATGTTCAACGATCACGGGCATAAACCCGTGACCGCTGTCCAACTTCAGATACCCTTCTTTCAACTTCGAAAGCAGCATCTCAAACACCACTTTCGCATTTTGATTCAATCCTTTCATTTCCATATAAAAACCTCCATTTTTTGCTGTTTGAAACCTACCGTACTGAACCACCCGATTTCGGCCACCTACGGCCCCGAAGAAGGGCCTATAGGTACCATAAAACGCACTAAATAATTTCATCTCGGAAAGCCGCCGAAATCCATCGACGTTATTTTGTGAGGCCACAGGCAATAAATGGCCTGCATACGTAAAAGTAATATATAGGCAAGAATTTTTGATTGACATTCTTTGTCATTTATAATAAGAGGTTTATTAAATTATTTCATGAAGTTTTAATAATATAAGGTTGACATATAGTATTACATAGTGTAAGATTTTATTACATTGATAACAATAATCAAGGAATAATACGATGAGTAGAGAAGAGGCAATCAAAGAAATAATCAAAGTATTAGAAGAAGCGGCAGAAAATCTTTGTGAAGAAAAGGTGAATATTGACATAGATACTCGTCCCGTGGGAGGAATGGGAGGTTTCGATAGTTTAGCTGGTGTATCTGCGACTTTTGATTGCTTAGCTCATTTCGATCTAGATGATGATGATGTTCAGAGTATCTTTGTCAAAAAAAAGCACGGGAAATTATGTGCCTTGACAGTTGGAGAATCTGCTGATCTTTTAGTTGATATAAGTAATAAAAAGCAAAGAGGGAAAAAATGAGTAGTCAAGATGAAATTCGCAATATTATAGCTTCAAGAATGGCAATAGCAAGAAAACGTTCCGGTTTATCACAAGCTCAGGTTGCTCATGAATTAAATATTCAGCGACCATCCATTTCTGAAATTGAGGCTGCTCGAAGAAAAGTATCCGCAGAAGAGCTTGTTCAGTTTGCAGATCTGTATCAAGTTGATATTAACTGGTTAGCTGGACGTGGGGCAGAAAATGCCAACGCAATGCGTGACTCTTTAACTCTTGCCGCAAGAGATGTGGCAAACCTAAAACCAGAAGACTTAGAAAAAGTTATTGATTTATTGACTTCTCTAAAACCAAAGGAGAAGAAATAATGAATTGGTCAACCAAAAAACAACTAGCTACCAAGGCAATTGTAATGGCACTGCGTTGTCGAAAACAACACGATATTCCGAATATCGCTCCAGTAGATCCAGTCGATTTATCAGAGAAATTCAACTGTGATGTATGGTTTAAGGATATTTCATCTTTGGAAGGAATGTATTCTCCCGATCCTCGTGAAACTATTGTTGTTGGCTCATTAAGGCCTTCAGGAAGAAAAAATTTTACTTGTGCGCATGAACTTGGTCATTTCATGTTTAAGCATGGGGCTAGGTTGGATCAACTGGGAGCCTCTCCAACACAAAGTCCTAATGAGTTTTTGGCTGATACTTTTGCTGGGCACCTTTTGATGCCTCAACTTGCTGTTAAAAATATTTTGAAAAGGAAAAAAATTTCAGAGGCAGACTTATCTCCTCTACAGGTTTATTGGTTAGCTTCATATTTCGGAGTCGGATACGCAACGATAGTATATCATTTGACTTGGTCATTGAACTTAATAAGTAATAGTAAAATGGAAGAATTACTACAGATTTCTCCTAAGGATATTAAGGGGGATTTTGATACCGCTCCCAATAAAGAAATAGTGTTTGCTGATACATTCTGGGAACATAGGCCAATTAACTTGGAAGTAGGGGATAGGTTGGTTTTAGCTGATGATATCTCGGTTGATCAGTCGGAACAACTTATGTTTTTGAAATCAAATAACGGATACAGTTTGTGGGAGGTAACAGCTCCAGGATATAGCCGAGCAAAAAAAGAAGACTGGGCTGTTATTATTAGAGTTTCCAGAAAAAACTATGTTGGATTGGCTCGTTATCGGTTTTATAAAGAAATAGAGGAGGATTAATGATGTATTTTGATACTGAAAATGAAATTGTTATTCACGGAGACAATTTATCTGAAGCTTGGCTCGAACATTTATTGAATGTGATAATGCATCCGGAGGCATTATCGCTCCATGTGTAGTTCATTTTGATGCTTTTGACTCCAATGGAAATGTTGAGAACAAGGAAATAAGATCACTGATTGACCATGAGCTAAAAGATTTTGATGAAAAAAGTATAAGTACTGGATATATCGAAACAGTTGCTGGAACAATCTTTCCTGAAACAATCTGGAAAATGTCAAAAGGGGATAGAAATGTTTTCTACCAAAAATACGAAAAAATGTGGCCGAGAATAAAGAAATGTCAAGCAAACCACAATGGGGTATACTTTAGACGTCTAACATCATTTGGAAACAGCTCTCCTGGTTTTAATCAACTTGAACATGTTTTAAATACTTGGAACGAGAGAAACAATCACCGTCATAGCGCTCTTCAGGTTTGTATTTTTGATCCAACAAACGATCATAATCATCAAAAACAACTTGGCTTTCCTTGTTTGCAACATATAATATTTCACTTCAATGGAAACAATGGACGGGGCGGATTATCAGTTGTTGCTTTATATGCAAATCAGCTCCTGCGAGAAAAGGCATATGGAAACTATCTGGGTCTTCATCGTCTAGGTTGCTATATGGCCAAAGAAATGGGAATTCAACTCAAAGACGTGTATTGCATTGCAACAAATTTAAAACGTAGTAACAATACAAAAACTGCTTGTGCACCATTGGTTAACTCATTAAAAAAAGTAATCGGTAAAAGTGAAAAAAATTAAAATCAGTAAGAAAGCGGAACGAGTATGACTAACAAACGTTGGGCTCCTGTTATAACAACGAAAGCATTTGATTCTTATTGGAAATTAGCCGCACTACGGCAAGAAATTTTCTTCAAACGCTTTCAGGGAGAAGAACCTCCATGGACAACAGACCCTGTATTGCAGGAATATAAGTTTACTAATGCTTATAGGGCATCAGATCGAGTAAGTCAATATTTAATTAAAAATGTTATCTACAGTGATAATTTTAGCTTAAAGGATTTATTCTTTAGGATCATTTTATTTAAAATCTTTAACAAAATAGAAACGTGGGAATTACTAGAAGATAAGCTTGGAGAGATCAAATATTCAAACTATAACTTTGAATTGTATGATCGTATTTTATCCCAAGCTAAGAATAATAAAAAAAGAATCTATTCTGCCGCGTATATAATGCCTTCCGGAAGCAGTAGTTTTGGTTATCGCAGAAAACATCAAAATAATTTGAGGCTCATTGAGTATATGATGAGAGAGGAATTGCCTGAGCGTATTTCAAACTCCAGATCGATGCAGGAGGTTTTTGAACTTTTCCGTAATTGCCCTACACTCGGAGATTTCTTAGCTTACCAATATGCAATTGATATCAATTACAGTGAACTTACTAATTTTGATGAGATGTCTTTTGTAATCCCTGGACCTGGGGCAAAAAACGGACTAAGAAAATGCTTTGCAGATTTTGGAAATCTCAATGAAGTTGATCTTATCAGACTTATGGCGGAGAGACAGGATACAGAATTTGCAAAACTCGGTATTAAGTTCAAAAGTCTTTGGGGCAGACCTCTTCAATTAATAGACTGTCAAAATCTATTTTGTGAAGTAGATAAATATTCACGTGTAGTGCATCCAGAAATACGAGGCGTCGATAACAGAGTAAAAATCAAGCAAAAATATAAACGTAATTCATTGCCAATAAATTTATTTTATCCTCCGAAATGGGGAATAAATGAAGCAATCGAAAAATCCAAGAAATAAAATAAAAGGGGGGAGGAGGATGAAATTACATAAGCCGCCTTTTCATCTAAAGGAAATCAAAATAGAAGTTACACATGATTGTAACTTAAAATGTATTCATTGTTCGAGTGTAGCAGAGAAGCAATCATCAAGAAATATGTGCTGGGATGATTGTCGAAGGATTATAGACGAAGCTGCGGAGATCGGGGTAAAGAAAATGGCATTCTCGGGAGGAGAGCCTTTGTTATGCTCTTATATTAAAGATGCTGTTACGCTGGCACATGAATATGGTATGAAGGTATTTCTGTATACTACTGGGAATGTTCCAAAAGGTCAACAGTTGTTGGAAGAACTATATGAAAGTGGATTGAACCGGGTAATGTTCAGTATTTTTAGTTCAGAGGAATTTAAACATGAGAACGTAACTTGTGTTCAGGGAAGTTTCAACCAATCTCTTTCATGCATAAATAAAGCTGTTGATATTGGTCTTAAAGTTGAATTCCATTTCGTTCCTCTTTCAAAAAATTACAAGGAAATCAATGATATTGTAAAAATGGCAAGTGCCTGCGGCGTGGAGAGGGTAAGTATATTACGGTTAGTCCCTCAAGGACGTGCGGAACAAAGTAGTAAGAACCTTCTATCTCATTCTCAAAATATTGATTTGCGTAAAAACATCATAAAGCTTAAAACGCTGGGATTTGACATACGCACAGGATCTCCATACAATTTTCTGATGCTTAAGGATGAACCGGCATGTTGCTCTGGGATTGATCGATTAACAGTTGGACCAGAACTATCGATATATCCATGTGATGCATTTAAACATATTTCACCGGAAATGATAGGAACAAATTCAAATTATTCATCCTTGCAAGACAATTCATTGAAAGACTGTTGGGAAAAATCTGCTTACTTTAATAAAGTCAGAGAATATTTAACAACTCCATTTGCTGAAGTATGTGCCGATTGTAATATGCTAGAACGTTGTTTGTCTGGCTGCTTAGCTCAGAAAATTCATTATAATGGAAAAATGATAAAATGCCCAGATCCGATGTGCCTACAAGAACGCTATAATGGGAATAATAAATTTACTGGGATTTGAGGAGTTTCAGGTTGGTGAGTTTGTGGCGGGAGCAGTCGGCCAGGAGGGTGACTAGCTGGTGGTGTTCGCTTTCAGGAGAACAGTTGATCAGGAACTCGGCTTTCGGCATTAGGCGTTCGTAACGGGCCAGTAAGGTGTCGAGTTCTTTTGAAGATTGGGGAGAACCGTTGATCAGGTATAATTCAGGCTGTCCGGTCTGTTGTTCCGGGATATCGATTCTGACAACATTCGACAGGTTTGGTGGTGCTGCTGCACCGCCAGAACTGGTTGGGAGTTTGGTTTCAAGCAGTGTGGTTTGAACATAGGCGCTCATGGTTACAATGAAGAATATCAGCAACAGGAATACTACGTCGGTCATGGCCGACATGCTTTGTGATTCTTCCGGTTCAGGTAATGCTGGCATTTTCATAGCCATGAGCCGCCTCCGGTATAGGATTTCATGCTCCCCTGCGAAGCAGGTGTTGGAGCATTATCAGGGTTAAGGGACTTGTTCCTTACATTGTAAATCAAAGATAAAAAATCGAAAATGACTAACAATTTTGGGAGTTTTGGTGAAATACAAGAAGATGTTTAACACCCTGCATATGCTTATATTTAATATTAAATTTTTAATGTTTTTTTGCAATTCTATCGCATCTATAATATATTATTAAATAACCTTAAGCTAAATTTTATTTTTACAAAAGTCAAGTTTAATTTAAAATCTATAATAGCTACATAAAAAATACATATCAAAAATATATGTAATTTACTAAGATACAGTACTTTAATATTAAGACTCGTAGTAAAAAAAGGTAAAAAATGACATTATGAAATTTACTTTCAAAAATTGTATTTTATTTTTAGTGATGCTTGTTTGTAATATTGCTTTCGGAGAAGACGTTGCAATTGTCCCGACAAATTTAAGGGTAAAAAGGGTTACATTTACGAAGGTAACAATCGAGTGGGAGCCTTGTTCTGCAAACACAGCAATAAAATATTGTATTATTCGTAATGGAACTAAATATAAATACGTTGAGCAAAACTCATTTACTGATCATGTTATTCCCGGTAAGAGATATAACTATTCAGTTAGTATAATTAATGAAGATGGAACAGAATCGCCTGTTAGCAATAAAATTTCGGTCCAAGCCTTACAGTCATTTTCATTTGATAAGCACAAAATCATTCAACAAACGGTTGATCAATTTCATTCGAGCAATATTAATTTCAATGAACTACTTGATACAGTAACAGGCATAATATCGAAGTTAGGAAATTCTCAAATATCATTTAAACAATTTGATATTGGAATATTAAAAAAAGTTATTGCTGAAGAATCTGAATGGTTGAATGCTCCCGAAGAAAAACTTTCCGCTGATGAACGCAAAAAAATTAGAACCGAACTTGATCAATTTCTAAAAGACAATTATGGAGGTCATTCATTTTTTTCGGTATATACTCAGATGAAACTTATTGAATTAGCTGATCAATATAAAATGAAAAAAAATTATAAAGGAGCAACTTCTCTTTATAAAGCTGCATTGAATATTTTTAGTGATGTTGAAACAACCACATCCATGATTCTTTATTCTTTAGCAAAAGTCGAACTTGAGCAGATGTCGCAGAATTCGGATATACAGGTTAGACGGCAACATCTAAAAAAAGCATTAAAAAATTATTTAAACTTCTTTAAATATTGTCCTAATGCATCAACGGATATGAAGCAGAGAATATATACAACTGCAGCATTAACATTGTATAAAGAATTTCCAAATTTTCTGACATACAAGAATTATGACAAACAAATTTATAAACTAGCTTTGCAGTTAGCGCAAAAAGCCTTGGAGCTTGACGCAAAAAATATTTCTTGCATTCAACGACTAAACAAAATTAAAGCGTGGGAACTGGTTAATTTAAAGCTCTCTACTTATACCGGAAAACAATCCAAGCCTTCAAAAGGCCATATATTGGTGAATAATGTCAGTAATAAGTTACCTATTTCTTTATGCTTGCCTGAATCATGGAGTGATAGCAGAAAATTCAGGCTGGGTTATCGTCCTCTTCAAATTAAGGTATATGCAGGACATCTCTATGATATTTTGGTAAGTGTCGATATTCCAGGAGGAGCTCCGGTAAAATATAATATTAATTCGATTTCTCCTAAAAAAGGAAAATCCATTATCTATGAATATGGAACGACAAATAAGCCAGATATTAAAAAAAATACTTATGTAAACAGAGCACAAATAATTATAAAAACCCTCAAACCTAAAGCGCCATATAATCTACATATTGAGGCTGATGAATTATGCTGGGACTGGTTTCCTCCTAATCCATATTTTAAGTTAAAGCATTTTAAAGTTTATAATGATGGTGTTTTAATTGGAACAACTCAAAAACAACATTTTCTAATATCAGAAACAGATTCACAAGAAAAATATTGGGTTGAAGCTTGTGATACGAAAGAAAAAGAAATCTCTAAAAGTATAATATTCATAAGATACCCAAAGCATCAAAACAATTAGCTTATCAGTTGTAAAATTTCAGAAATATTCAGTCTTAAAACATCGAGTAGGTAGGGCTTGCGCCCTTAACCTCTCACGCCACCTTTCTATTACCCACAAGTTTTTACTGCCTCTGATTAGCCAGTGCCCAACCATCAGCAATATCAACCAGCCATCTCCAGCCGCGCCATAAGACCAATGTTCCTGGAGGCGGGTCATTCTTTCTACGTAAGCGTTGAATGACGGGCATGGTGAGAGTTTATTTGTCTGCGGGGTGCCAGAGGTGTGGCAGGAGAGAGTCGATATCCTTGGCTGATGTCGTGTGGATTCGGATCAGGACATCTTCCAGGTAGCTTTGCGGATTAATGTTGTTCTGTTTGCACGAAGCGGTCAGGCTGAGTAGAATGGCCCAATTTTGTCCGCCGGCTTCACTGCCGGCAAAGAGATAATTTTTGCGTCCGAGGGCGATAGGACGGATGGCATTTTCTGCCGGATTGTTATCGATATTGATTTTAGGGTTATCGAGGAATCGCGACAACGATACGCGTGCGTTCAGGATATAGTTTGCGGCCTTATACATCAATGATGACGGGATGTGTTCAGACTTGAGTTCTTCGCATTTTTTGAAGATATTTTTAACGGTATCGCGCGAAACTTTTGCCCGTAATTTCTGCCATGCCTGGAACAAGGCTTTTTCGGTTGACAGAGGCTCCACGTTCTTTTTTGCCTGACGTTCCGCAGAATACATTATTTGAATTAACTTCAATATTGCCGACGCATCATCAAAAGCTTCTTTCAGAGATTTTTCCACATAACGGTGCGCGTGAGCCCAGCAGCCAGCAGTTTCGAGATTGCGGTTCTCTGCTTTTTCCAATTTTTCATAGACATTATACTGATCCGCGATCACGGTTCCAAAGTAATCGCCAAGATATTTTTCAGCCGCCTCACTACCGCGACTGGTATCAAAAGCAAAGGCGGTCAATGGCGGACCAATGCCAGTCATCCGACACCACAGTCAGACGGTTTTACACTTGCCGTTGCCGGGGGCCAGCAGCTTTATACTTGATTTATCGGCATGAATGATTTCGCACGACATAATCAGTTCAGCCATGCGTTTATAAAGCGGAGTCAACACTTCGGCAACGCCGGAAAAGAGGCGTTCGAGTGCGGAGCGGTTGATTTTTAGACCGTAGCGGGCACGCTGTTGTTCCTGACGGTATAGCGGCAGGTAATCGACACATTTCGACACGACCGTATGGGCAATAAATGAGACGTCAAATTTACTTTTGCCCGTTTTACTATCAAGCACATCGCCGGGATGCGGTGCGATGACCACACCTTGCAGCGGGTCATTCTTTACCGCATATTTAGCACGTTTAAAAACCTTGATGAAGTAGCCGCTACGGTGCGCCAGACGCTCAAAAACATCATAGCCGATCAACTCCAGCGCCTTGCCGTCTTCGGTAAAACGTTTTGCTTCCGGCAGCTCAATCACGACTTCCTCGCGCGGTAAATCCGCCGGAAATTCCTGCCAGCCGGTCTGGTTGCGATGCGCCTTGCGGTCATACTCGACATGCTGTGTTTTCGGCTTTTCATGAACTTGATCCGGCACAAATCCCGGCAGTAGCGGCTGGTCACCGGTCGGATCGACAAAACGTTCCGACTTTGCTCCGAAAACCTGACGCTTCAGCCAGTCGAGCTGCTGCTGCAAAGTCGTGATTTTTATCGCTTGCTCTTCAAGTAGAGCGCCCTGTCTTTGAATTATTTCCAGAGCTTCGGGTGATGCCGTTTCAATCACTTTAAAATACCTTTATACAACTTACAATCAAATTAATGTAATATAGCATTTTTTATGGTCGATTCGAGGAGAAATTAATCTTTTTCAGGAAGTTTATAACGCTTGAAATAGCGTTTCGGGACAATGCCCAGCAGCATCGCGTGAAATTCACGCAAATCCAGTGAACGTGGATTGGTCATATCGCGCGGAATACGAAAGGTTTCGCAAGCCAATCGCTTGCTCCAGATCGCGTAACCGTCGCGATCCCAGTAGATGATTTTGATCAGCGTTTTTGTACGGTTGTAGAACACAAACATATGCCCAGACAACGGATCACCGTGCATCAACTGACGCACCACTCCCGGCAGCAGGTTGAATGACTTCCGCAGATCAATTGCCTCCTGGCACAGATAAATCCTAACCGATCCGGGAATACTCAGCATGCCGCATCCTCACATAACAGTTGTACTATCTGTACAAATCTTCCCCGGTCAAACCCCGACGGCAACTCAAGCTTTACTCCATTGTCAAGTTCAAGCCTTATGCCTTCCGGGGACTCCTCATTGGACGCTCCCGGAGACGGCAACTCCAGAAAATTAACTGCAGGAATACTCTTATCCTGCTTCCATTCACTCTTGGGATCCCGCTTTTCAGAGAACGACATTGCATCAATTATATGCCGATACTTTAAAGCCGTTTTATAGTTCAAATTCTCATTACGACAAAATTCAGGCAAGCTATATTTACTTGCTTCCTGCCGGGATAAAATCTTACGCCAATGTTTAATGCTTTGCTTACGAGTCATGATAACCTACAGTATAATTTTCAACTGAAGATTACCGCATCCCTCCTCCTCATAGAATAAAAGATGCCCGTCATTCAACCCTTACCTTTCTACCTAGAGATCCTCCCCGTTGGGCTATTCAATTTACGGTCATGCTGATGGTTAGAGTATGGAATGGAAGAGTTTTATCTTGATTCATCACGCAAAGGAGAACCTTTAATTCATCTTTTGAAAAGAATTCAGAAGAAGAAGATTCTGGAGAGGTTCTTGCTAAGATTGTTAGCATGAACAGTCGCCAGGCAACGATACTCATGACAGTTAAATAACGGATCAGGCGCAGCAGCTCCAAGCCGACATTCCTCTACTCGAAATCCTGATTTCAGTACCTTGAAGAACATTTTTATCTTCCACCTCATAGCATACCAGTTCACTTTTTCACAAGCATCTTCAAATGAATCAACTTTCAGATTTGTAAGAAGCATCCACTCGACAGTGTCTTCTTCTTCAGGAACATTGATTTCACGAACATAGACTGCAGTCATGCTGATATCCGGCAGTTGCTCAATACGATGTTTGATATGATTTCTCGGAGGATTGAGTAGAAAATTACCCAGTTTGACTTCAACAGTGGCAACCCGGCAGTCTCTGGGGTTGTTGTGTTTTGTTTTTCCTCTTTTGGCGATTGCAACTTCCCATGTTCCTATAGCTGACTGTTCTGTCATGTATTCCCAAAGCTTTGCAGTATCTTTATTTGTATACCTGGATCGCCGATTTATTGGTCGATTTGTGCTGGCACGCACTAATATAGGAGCAGACAAATCCTGTGCTTCGCGAAAAAGGTCATAAAAGTCAGCTTCCCGATCACAAACTGTAATTACTTTTGTGGCTTTGATTCCCTTATTTGCGTTTTTCAACGCAGTTAGCCATCGGTAACTTTCCTTTTCTTCAATGGGCAGTATATCATTTGGTCTTGCTTTACCTGCTTCCTTATTTCGAAGTTCTCGGGCAAATATTTGTTGATCAAGTAATCCCAGTGGAAGCCCATCGGTAGTGACACCAAGGCATGTATGCAGAATTAGTCCTTTAGAATAAATTCGGTCAATATTTTTCCCTTTCTTCAGAGAAATGCTCCCCAATCCAGTTGTTGCACCGTGACTTGTATAAACAAGGTAACTGGTATCTTGAAGAGCAAGAATGGCATTATGTCCTTTTATGCGATCAACAGTTTTCCTCCAATGAACAGAAAACACTGCTTCTGCAGCAACATTTTTATTCTTGAAAAAGCGATATGCCGCTTTCGTTTCCGCCCAATTTTTACACGCTTGGTTAATCGGGCTTTCCGGTGTTTCTGAGAATCTGCTACATAAACAAATCAGCCGAGAATTTAATCTGACATCTCCTAACTCTGCTTCAGCAAATTCTTCGGCGCCCCATCCGGTCTCATTATTAGTCATTTGATCTTCTCCATTCAGGTACTTGACTAACGATAAAATAGAAGTATAATATACTTCTATTAAGCAATGGGATAATCTCAAATGAGCGATTTTAAGAAAAATAGAAACGAATTATTACAACAGATAGCTGATTTCCCACCGTTTCTTCGTGGATCAATTTCCCGCGTCTGTGCAAAATGTGGCCGAGCAAAATGTATATGTGCGAATGGAACATTGCGATATGCTTACAGACTGACTTACAAAGACAATCATCAGAAAACCCAAACTGTATACGTTCCGGAGCATGAATTGGAAAGAGTCGAGCAACGCATTGCTAACTACCATCAATTTCGAAAATTAGTGGAGCAGCTTGTAGCAGTCAATGTGGAAATTTTTAAAGCAGAACGTCATGAGTAAAGCAGTAAAAACTTGTTGGTAATAGAAAGGTGGTGTGAGAGGACGACCGTTCAAATAATGAACGGTCTCCTACTCGATTCACGGCTTGGACGGCACTTCGTCCGGCTCGAAAACCGAAACTGTTTTCGGAGAAGTCCCCGTCACAGATCGGGGGAAGAATTTGAAGTAGAGCTTGCTGAATCAAACGGTCTTTTACCGTAGGTATTCCGAGCATACTCATTCCACCTCCAGGCTTGGGAATTTCCACCTTAAGCACAGGTTGGGGTCGATATTCTCCATTCAACAGCTCTTCTTTGATTCCGGCCCAGTTGTCGAAAAGCCAAGGCCATAGAGCATCAACGGTCATTCCGTCGACACCGGGCGCACCCTTATTGGCTTTTACTCGTTTCCAGGCCGTCAACATGTTTTCGCGTTCGACCATTGCCTCCATGAAACATCTTGTTCCCGAATGAAAAGGGGCCGTTTCCGCCGTGTTTGTATGGCGCACCGATTCATATTCTCGGGGATTCCGTTCCCTACCTTTTGATTCGGCATGAGGTCTGCTCATTTTCTGCTCCTGTTTAACATCGAGGTTACGGTTTTCATCCACTTTAGCCGGTTCGGGCCTTCCCTTGTCGAACTTAAGGTTAATATGCCCTCGGCTGACTTCTGCAGTCTCATCCCAAGACCTCTTGACCTCGGTAGCCAGTGGCAAGAATTGCAAATCTCCCCGGGTATTACGCAACAACCTTCACACTTATCCCCGCCGCATATACATACGTACTTTCCGTATAAGTATCGGACTTTGAAGATATTGGACTTCTCATCCAGTACGCATGCCTCGTATACGATTTCTGTTCGTCAGGGCAGTGTTTTGCCTGCGGCTTCCTTCAGACCTCACCTCGCGGTGACAGCCCTTGCCGTCCAGCTAGCGATTCCCTTATCGGGCTCGCAGGAGACTTTCACTCCCGAGTCGTTGCGCCCTGCCGGGCACACATAAAAAAAGGCAAGCAGAAATTTCACTGCCTGCCAGTATAAAATGGCCTGTTGCCTACAACCCTAACCGGATGCTGAAAGAATCATTTTTTCCATCATTCCCGACAAACGGATTTTCACCGGCTTCGATCTTTTTGATTGACCTCTCACAAGAGTCCTTTTCCCAAAAACGGGAAATCTCCCGGAAAAACTTTACTACTGTTTCCTTTTTGCCTGCATTAAAGACCTGTGACGCCAGAAGTAAGCTCGGACCGAATGAGTTCAGTGTTGCCGAACCATTTGTGGTTCCTGATGCCAGCAGATATTTTTCAGCCTCCTCCATTTTTCCTTCTTTCATGGCAATCAAACCCAGAATATTGTTACCATCAAAGATATATCTTCCAATCGTGAAACGCCGTTCTTTGTCTTTAATTGCAGTCGGATCAGATACGTGGGTTACTTCCTTGAGCATTTTTTCCGAATACAGTCGCGCTAATTGATAGTCTTTTGCCTTAAATGCAGCCATAGCTAGATATGAAAGTCGAATTTCGGAGTCCAGTTTATAAGCCTGCTGATAAGCCGACAGTGATAAATCGTACTGACTGTCTAAATCGTATTCATACCCCAACTGTCTATACCATAGACTGTTATGTGGTTCAAGTTTACAGCCACGGATCAAAAATTCGATGGACAGCTTCTTATCAGCTAAACTCAGATTTCTTGCCGCATTCCAGAGAATCCTGACATTCCTCGGATGTTCAGTAACCTGCGTCTTCCATAATTGGGTCAATTCAGTATGTAGTGAAGCTTCAGGACGCTCAAAAAAATAACCACATGCGTCCACCAATATTGGAGCTTCCGGATGATTTCGAATCAACCAGAGAATTGACTCTTGACGTTTCTCCTTTATTTTCTGCCTTATACTCAAATCGGAAATAGAATATTGTGCGGAGCAATAATATCCCAATAGCAGACTCCGAAGTTCAAGGTCTTCCGGATTTTTTTTAAGTTGTTTTTCCATTTTTTCAACCTGCTCCGGAGTCAGTTTACTTCCTTTCATGGAAAGCCTGGTGGCGGTACAATCCTCTTTTTCCATCTTCTTCTTTTCGGTCGCACTTTTTTCTTTTCCCGGACTTCCCCCGGCCAAGGCTATGGTTACCACCATCCCACAGACAATCAACACTCCCATACGTTTCTTACTGTTCTTCATTTTTTTTCTTCCTCCATGAGTTAAAATTATACGTATACGCTGTTCAAAATTGCTGTAATGGCCAGCCATTTCCACTGCGGTCGGAATACGGTTGATCAGACATGATTTTTCTGCCAACGCCAGCAATGATGATGAATAAATCTGCGGTGATAACTGCTCCAAAACATATCCATCGGCGATTTCCTCGCGCGCCAGTGAATGAGTCGCAACCAGACGATATATTAAAGGATTCCACCAATACAAAGTCAGTACCAAACGCTTAAAAATTCCGGTAATATGGTCGAAACCAGCAATATGTGCGACTTCGTGAAGCATGATGCTGGTGATTTCGTCGTCACTAACCCGATCCGGCAAGTCAGCCGGAATAACGATCATTGGAGCAATCGTTCCAACCGCCAACGGTGAACTGATTTGGGTGGAAATCGCCAACAGAGGCACCCGCTGCAAGCCGAAGTGTCCCCCTGCCGTTTCCAGTGCCGCATGGAACCGTGCATCGTTCAAGGATTGCAGTCCATTGCGGAATCGCCGCAGAAACGCCAGTCCATAAAACAGTCGTGCTAGCATCACAACCATACCGGTCAGCCAGATTACCAATGCTGCCTGCATGGTTATAGCCCAGTTTAACTTGATTTTTGCGGTCGGCGCGGAAATAGTCTTGACTGCCGGAGTCGTAATCGCCGAATGGCTCGGAGCGGTCCTCGGGGCCGATTGGGCTGAGGCGATTGCCCGAATTGCCGGCAACCGGTATAATGGCGTCTCATACCATGACACCTGGGCCGTATGAAATCCCACAGTTAAAATTGGCATTATCACCAACATTGCCAGCACTATCAGCGATATTAGTGCCCGCAATGGAGCCGACTGCTGAGTCAGCAATTTCAGAGTCAGCCATCCAACCAGTGACACTGACACCAATTGCATCAGTACATTAGGCAGCAAACCGGAAATGAAAATAAATGACATGGCATTATTCCTTATACTGGTCGACCAGGTTACGCAGTTTGTGAAGTTCTTCAGTAGAAACGTCCTTGTGATCGAATAACGCACGCACCAGTTCGGTACAAGAACCGCCAAAAATACGGTCACGAACATCGCGAACAATGTCAATTGAGGCATCTTCACGCGGAACGACAGCGCTGAAAAGAAAACGATTACCGTCTTTACTATGTTTCAGCCAACCCTTTTCCTCCAGCCTCAATACCTGAACCTGAATAGTGGCGCGTTTTAGTTGTTTCTTTCTGGCAGCATTAACTTCGGTCATGATTTCAGTAACAGTCAATTTTCTCGCTTGCCACACAACATTCATAATGGAGAACTCTGACGGAGTCAATTGAGGTAATGATTTATTTGACATTTGGATATATCTCCCTTGCGGCATTAATGATATTTACTATTATAACGACAAGTGTCATTGAATGCAAGATGTAAAATATTTTTTCCCTAAAAAATCAGCTAATTCAGCGCAAAGGCACACTTTTTTGTCATGGTTTTACCTTTGATTATTATTTCCATTGGCTTCCAACCTTTGGGAGAGCTAACCGGAATTTTAATGGAGTATTCAAAACGCACACCTGCTTTTTGCGGCACAGCCAGTTCCACTAAAAGCTGATATTCATGTGTTTCTGTGGTTTTTAAATTTAATTTTATTGCTTTATTTGGTACTTGGGGCTTACCCAAGATCACGTCGGACCGTGAAGTTTTTAGCATAAATATTTGTTTCCATGTCGTTCCCGGCTGAATGTCGCCAAGGAAAATCTTATTTTCAGGCGTAATAGAAACGAGAGTTTGAGCATTGCCTTTGAATGAGATTATCAAAAAGCGTTGTCTAGGGTCATTGCTCTGTAGCATTACTTTCTTGCTGAATTTCCCAGCCTCTGATTCTGGTTTTAATGCTACTGTCATCGAGGTTGACTTTCCGGGTAGTAGCTCTTTCTCTGCAAGTTTAATCTTAAAGCAGTCACACGTTGTTCGAACTCTAACGATTTTTAATATGGAACTACCTGTGTTAGTTATTTTGAAAATATGTTCTTTGCAAAGATTGGCAGGAAAAATTCCAAAGTCAACTTCTTTTCTATCAATAGAAATTATGGGTGAAGCATAAACTATTGCTGTCGTGAAAAGCCATAACGCACATAATACATTTGTTTTATTCATTTTTAAACATATATTGTTTAGGGTTAACTTTTAGAGCAATAAAATTATAACAGTATAATGCCACAAATAAAAAAAAAATCAATCATTATTCTCCTATTTTGGGGAATAGGTGTTTTCGCTGGAGATGGGCACAAAGTATTGATAGAATATTTTTTTCAGATCGGATGTAAACAATGCGAAAACGTCAATGCATTTGTTGTTCCTCGGCTGAAGAATGAATTTGCAAATCAATACGAGTTGCGCAAATATGATACTGCTCAAGAAGAGAATTTTATAAAGTTGGCTGAATATCAGGAAAAACTTAATATTAACGATAACGAGCCAGTATGTATGATTCTTGACCATCGTATTTACCTTGGTGGATATAAAAAAATCGAATCCGAAATTTTCAATCGCTTGCAAAAACTAAATATAACACAAAATTCATCGCAAATTACTGCAATTGTGGATAACCCTCAAGAAGAGAATAACGCAAAGAGTATCCTTGTTCGTCGGGGTAAAAGTTTCACCGTTGCCGCAGTCATTGTTGCCGGGCTGATTGACGGCATAAATCCGTGCGTCTTTTCAACGTTAGTGTTTTTTTTGAGTTTGCTATCAATTTCAAAAATCAAAGGGCTCAAACTATTAATGACTGGTGGCACATATTGCTTCGCCTGTTTCCTTACATACCTAGCTCTTGGGTTTGGCGTATTGAGATTTCTGAAGCTATTTTCCGGCTACAGTGCCATGCAAAAGGGGCTGGACATTTTTATGATTGCAGTGCTTGCGATATTTGCCGTTCTGTCCTTTGCCGATGCCTGGAGATTCCGAAGAAGTGGAGCCGTTGACTCGGTGAAACTGCAATTGCCGGAAAAGCTCAAGTTACGCATTCATGCAATCATGCGCCGGGGATTGAAGTATTTCTTTTTGCTACCGGGAGCATTTTTTATTGGATTGCTGGTTACTGTGCTTGAAAGCGTTTGCACCGGTCAAGTATATGTGCCGACCTTGGTGTTGTTGTCGAAAGAAACGGGAGGAGCATCAAAGTGGCTTGTGTTGCTATTGCTTTACAACGTTATGTTCATAGTTCCGTTGCTCATACTCTTTTTTGCTGCTTACAAGGGAATGAATACTCCGGGATTAATTGAGTGGAGCAAAAAAAATGTTGTTGTCAGTAAAATGCTTATGGGGCTCTTCTTTATCGCAATGGGCTTATCGTTGTGGCTGATTAATTGAAAGTTGACTACTTGAATTTTACATGCGTTCCGGCTGAATTTATCGACACAAATTCATGCTGTTTTCCCTTTTCCTGATAAAACATACCAAGCTTGGTCAGTTTCTTTTTGGTGGATAAGTTTTTTATTGATAATTCCGTACTTCGGCCAGAATAATTTCCATCGGCAGCATGGTTGATTATGGTTACTTCATACAAGCTATTGTCAATTTTAACTATGCCGCGGCGTACACAGGCAGTTCGATACAATAGCTTGCCTTTATTATTGGCATACTTGAACTCCAAAGCGTATTTTCTTGGCGGCATCCCATTACCGTATTTACACAAGAAAATTACAGATTGCCATTTATTCAACGATAACTTGGGTTTGCTTGGGAATTCGGTATCATCGTCAAAAGCAAACTGCGCCGTTGTTTTCTTACCTAGCTCAACAACAACATTAACGGAACCATGTTTACCTGTCTTGAGCTTAGCATACTTGCGCGGATTACTTGTCGGAAGTACATCCCAAAATGCCTCCGGTGGCTGGTCGCTTAGAGTTGCGGTTTTAACTTCATTGGATGCACCGCTTAGCAATACAAAATCCAGAAAATCAACTTTTTCGGTCAAGTAGTTCGATATTTCAGTAATGATATTTTCATTTTTCAAAAATATATTCGTACGCTGGTAATGCTGAATAAAATCGTCCAGTTGTTTTTTCAATTGTCGATCTTTAGCAATGCCAACTTCTCTGGTGGTCAAGCGACTCCGTATTAAATCCTTATCAATATCATCATCGATTAGAAATGCGTCTTGAAGTAATTTAATAAGCGTAACTCTTGCGTTTGTTTCTGTCTTATTGCCTTCCTCTGTGCCGACACGGAGTGTAAATTGCTTACTAAAAAACTCAGGGAGTTTCTTAAAATATGTATAGGCCTGTTTTTTTTCTCCGCGTTTCCAAGCATCAACTCCAAGATAGAGAGCTTGTGCCTCTTTACTGAGAAAGTCAACTCGTTTTTTCCTTTCTATGATAGCAATTTCTGAAACTGAAACAGTTTGTTTTTTTCCTCTGTGTTCGATTACTAATTTGTCGTCTTCAATTCCTGATAAATTAGCGGTTAGAGCAGACCCTGAGTCAAGGGAAACCACTACCAGCCCCCCAATATCCTTTACAAACGTTTTCGCGATTCGCTCATCGACGTCAGCAAGTTCAGTAATGGTTGACTGCAAGTTCTTAGGAATTGGAGGAGGATACTTTTGTAAGGCCTGATTTGCCTTTTTATAATCTCGGGAGAATAATAAAGAAATAACCTGGGATACAGTTTCTTCACGCTGTTTTTCGATTTCCTTTTGGTGCTTTGCCATGTATTTGCCAGCTAATTCATTGCGCCAGGAATATGTCTCTTTTGAATACTTTCCGTAATAGTCAGTTAACGCTTTACTTGCTTCGTAATATTTTCGCTCGTAATCAAGTGATTCGGCTTGGGCTTGTAATTCTTGTTTGAGATTACGAATCTCGGCTTGTTTGCGTTTGCGCTCCTGACGCTGTCTTTCCACTTGGGCAAGTCTTTCACGTTCTCGTTGTTCAATGCGAATTTTTTCAGCAGCAATCTCTTTGGCCTCTTGTTCTGCCTTGATGTAGTTTATAACATTTCGACCAATGATCCATATAGAAACCACACTTAATATCAGGCAGGCACAAAGAATTATAATTTTCCGAACAACAGCTTTGCCATTCACATTGTTTTGCTCATTTTTGCTCATTTTGCTATTTTTTTCTCAAGTCTGCTTAAATCATAAAGCAACGACCTGTTAAATAGAACCGGAGCACGCACGAAGCAAACTTCGTCTCCAATGGCTATAGGGGGTGATGGTTCACCAGGACCAAGATTAACCCATGATTTACGAATAATCATACAGTTGTTACGTGGCACGAATTTTATGCGGTAGTAAACAATATCTTCCGGTTCAAGTTTTGCGCGAATGGTTTTCCAATCGGTTATACTTGGCATAACCACTACCCGACGATGCCTGATTAACCTCCCGCCTCCAGAAGCCTGTACATCTGAAGTTGCAATCTTGATTTTTTGTTTTCGATATTTTTTTGAGTTATATTCGTTAAGGGCTTCAAGCAAAGTTTTTCCGGCTTTTTGGTATGCATCAGAACGACGTTGCGACAGACTGCGACAGGAATTCTTAGCTAAATCTGTCTTATTATTATTAACCGCAGTTACGGCAAGCGCCAAAAGGGCCTTTGATGAGCCCGGATCTTTGGCTCGGCGTGACAATAGTTGAAACTCGGTTATTGCTTTCGGAAGTGTGCTATTGTTTTTGGCCCAGACGCATGCCCGTAGAAATCGAGCTTCCGCTAACAATTCTTTATGCTTTCTTTCATTGCCTGATTTCAAAATACTTTCTACAGTTTTAAGAGCCGATTTTTCATCTTTAGAGGCTATAAAGCAGTATACAGCCCCCAAGCGAGCAACTAAAGCATCGTATGGATTTTTTCTCCAGGCTTTTTTGGCCGCTACATCAAACAATTTAGCGGCTTTACCTGTTTCGTCGGTTAAATAACAAAATGCGGCATAACGCAGGTAATTGTCCCATTTTGAACTGACGTCTTTCATTACCTCTCCGGGAAACAAATAACTATTCTCCAGCAATCCTGCTTTTAGATTTCTGACAGTAAAACGATCGCGAATGATTTTCATTTTGGTTACTTCCAGTGCCTTGTCATATTTTTCTGCAGCTGCTTGCGCTTGCCGTTTCTCGCCCAACAGGAAGCCATATAATAAAGCACCCTTTACTTTTAGATTAGGCAAATACCACGGCGAAGTTAGATGGTTATTTATAGTACCGGGATATTTTTTTGTAGTAATAAGATTTGCACAGTTGTCAGTTTGCAGATAAGTTCTGGGAGCGGTGTCAATTATATCTTTTTTTAATGCCGCATTGATGTTTTTTAGTTTTGCTTGAGTTTTTTCTTCTACGTGGGCACACCAGTCAGAAAGCCGCTCCGCTGCTTGTAATGCGGTACTAGTGCGTCCTTTTAAGTAATATATTGCTGCGAGATTGTAAAGCATTTCTCCCTGATAAAGTCCATAGGGATTTCCTTTAGTGGCGCGTGCAAACAATCTTGCTGCATCATCTTCATTTCCGGCATCAAGACAGGTTTCTGCTATATAGCATATTGCAGCTTCCTTGAGTGTGCCTCCTTTTATCTTAGCATAAAACTTTCGTGCCTGAGGATATTTTCCGGCAAAGTGAGCCTCCCGTGCTTTGCGGTAATTGGCAAAATCAACTCCGTACACCTTTATATCGTTTGCTTCTCTGGCTTCATAATAAAGTTTTCGCGCCTCCGCTTTAACCTGCTGTAGTTCCTTAATGGCGCTTTGGGCTAGTTTCTGGTCAGCAAAGCCCTTAGGAGCCTGACTCAAATTCTGATACATAACTTGTCCACAAGTTGCCATACAATTTTTATATCGGTCAAGCTTCATTTCTGCCTGAGCCTTTACCCACGTGGCTTTCATGTAAAGGTACTGACCGTGTTTGGGGATATATCCACTTACACCATCAATTGCCTTTTTGTACTTTTTCAAACCAAGAAAAGCCCGGGCTTGCTCATATTTGTATTGATGAGGAAAATTTGATTTTATTTTGCTAAGTGTTTTTAATGCATTGCTATACTTGCCCGTGCTATTGAGACAACCTGCCAGCATCACCATTACTTGTCCATAGGCTTTGTCGTCTCTCTTAAAAGTTCGGCTTGCTCGTTTTAATTGCCTAATTGCCGAAGAATAATGCCCACGGTCAATATGTTTTCTTGCGACGTCAAGTTCGTGCTCCAGTGCGGAATTGGAAAAGCACAGTAAAGGAATAAACAGCAATAGGTATACGGTAAATAATTTTGTTTTTTTCATTCTTCTATATACTCTTTTTTATCTGGTTATGTTTTTCTAGTAATTCTTTAATCGCTTCCGTACCGTAATACAGTTTATTATTGAAATACAACACAGGTGCATCGCCTGGCTCTTTGATGTTTAACTTTTCTTCCAACACCAGTAATATTTTGAGTCCTTCTTCATCATCTGTATAAACCCGGACGTAACGTGGTTGCGGAGCAAGTAATTCGGGTAGTACAAGTTTCTTTACCCAGTTACAGGAACTACAATTTTTACCGCCGAGCAACCAGGCTTTTGCTCCGGTATAACGTCCGTCATCTAGCCCTCCACCAGCGTACAATATCATTTCACTGGGAGAGATTGTTTTGACAACGTTATTTTTAGGGATACTGCTTTCAGTTGCCGTAAACTTCAACGTCATAAATAACGTTTTTTTCTTTTTTTCATAACGAATCAATAACGGTATGATTTTGGTTATTTCGCCTGAATAGCCGTCAGGATAAACCGTAATTTCTATTTCTGTTGTTTTCCCAGGCTCAAGCCTTTCCGGCATTCCATTAATTTCCAGGCAATCACATGTAGAGCGCCATTCTTCGATTAGCATTGCTTCCGGCGCCAGGTTTGTCATTTTTATTTTTTTATTCCCTTGAGCAGCAAAAATACCAAGGTTTACTGTATTAGTTTTTCCCGATTTAAAAATAGCTGCATCAAGCATGAATACATTACTATTTATTTGCCGGACTGCTGTTTTTGGGGGTAATTTCTCGATTTTTGAACTTGTTTTTGATGCAGACAACCAAACAAACAGCAGCACCAAAGCAACCAATATTCCACAACACAATAATAGCTTATTCTTTTTCAATTCAATACTCCTAGGCGTGCAATAATACAATATAAACACAATGTAAATAGATTGTTACAGAAAAAAATTCACTTAAGACTTGAATCTCACCTCAGTCTAAATAATAATTGTAGTTTTTTCTATTTCAAGCTTGACAGTAAATATTTCATGGCTTAAACTACTGTTTTAAGTTATTAATATTTTTGTATTTGTAATTTTTACGCGAATTATTATTATATTTAAATAAATTTAGAGTACTTAAAATAATTAAATTTTTAACTAAATTGGGGAAGTTAAAATGTCAGCTTTTATCTCAAAAAACAGGAAATTTGTAATCGTTCTTACAGCGATTATTGTAGCAACAGTATTGGGCCTGACTGGTTCAATGTTTGTTTCAACTGCTTATGCAGAAGATGGAGGAGCCAGTGGCACATCTGATAACTGTACTGGTGGTGGAAGTGGTGGTATTTGTACTCCAGACTGTTAAAATAATCAAAATCAATATTTTTATGAAGGTTCAAATATGTTAAAATTTTCTGGAATATTAGTTGGCAGTTTAATTGCCGCAAACTCCTTTGGAAGTGTAACAGGCAATGATAACTTGGGGCAACTGGTTACTGAATATGCGAGTAAAGGTAATCAAAAACAGTGGCAAGTTGATCAATTTGGCAATAAAATGTCCTATGAATATAACTCCATGGGACAGCTTGTGTCTACTCAAATATCGGGTAAACCCAATATGGAATATCGTTATTCCCAAAATGGTCGGCCTGGAGTTATCCGTGATGAATTGGGACGTGTTTTTAGACGTAAATATGATTCAATGGGCAGGCTTGCTGAATCAATCAACCCATTAGGGCAAGCACGCAAGTTTACTTATGATCAATATGGAAGACTTATAAAACAGACCGGCGCAGGAAAATATCCTTTATGCTATGATTATTCCTCTTTTGGTGAAATTAGTTCTTATACTGATCAAAACGGTGCAACAACTAGGTTTATTTATGACAATTTCGGTCGTTTATCTAAGCGTGTTTGGCCGAATGGGTCTACTGTTGAATACGGTTATCATAAAGATGGCAGGCTCGCTGTAATAAAAGAAGCAAACAGAGTTACTGGTTATATTTATACAGATAAAGGTCTACTTGAGAGTGTACAAATTTCTCAGGGAATTAATCAACACCATACAACAAAAATGAAATACAACGATCAAGGGCAAATGATATCAATTTCTGATGAAGAAAGTACAGTTCGTTTTGCCTATGACCGTTTTGGACGTAAACTTCTTGAAGAAGGTCCTGTTGGAACATTCACTTATATGTATGACAAATTAGGACGCTTAAGTACACGCCAGGCACAGTTAAAAGATTGTGATGATAAATTTATTACCAGCTATAAGTATGATGATTTTAACAGAATTATAAAAGTTTCATCTCCGGCGGGATGTTATAGCTATAAATGGAACAAAAATAACAAAATAGCTTCTATCGAATTTGGCGATAGTCAAAAAATTGTTTATAAGTATGACAATGCCAAGCGACTTGTCGATAAAACATTAAATGGAAAAACCTTGGTTAGCTATAAATATGATGTACTTGATCGTCGCGTTGAAGCATCTTATCTTGGTGTAAATTGGAAATATGATTATGATCAATATAATCAGCTAACTTTAGCTGAATCTTCACTGAATGAAAAATATGAATATGACTACGATGCCATCGGCAACCGCACTCGAGCCGTTATGCTTGCATCAACACAAAAATTTGCTTTCAATAATTTGAATCAAATCACTTCTAACGGCTACGCCTATGATGTTTACGGTAACATGATAAAAGCTCCTGGCTTTGAGTACAAATATGACCTGAAAAATCGTTTGATTGAAGTCAAGAAAAATGATCTGACTATTTCCTATACTTATGATGCGTTAGACCAGCGTATTACAGCAGTTGAAAATAATAATAAGACCATGTACCTCATGAGTGGAATGGTCGAGTATGCTCGTAAAGTTAACAATAAAGTACAATATCATACTTTAGGGGTGGACTGGTCAGGCTCTTTGGATAAAACCGGAGCAGTTGGGGCAGTATTGGCTTCTTCTGACGCCAACGGAAAAGGATTTAACTATTTATATGATGGAAATGGGAACGTGATCGCTTCATGTGATAACAATGGATGCATCACAGATAAATTAACTTATTCACCATTTGGAAAGCAGGTTAGCGGAGCAAAATTGCCATTTACATTCAGCACCAAAGCTGTCGATAAATCCGAAATGAGTTACTATGGCTACAGATTTTACAATTCAGTTGCGGGAAAATGGACAAACAGAGACCCCCTTCTTGAAGCTGGAGATATTAATGTTTATGGAATAGTGAATAATAATACTATTAGCTTAATTGATGTATTTGGTTTACACTGCAATGATTGTGATGGAATCTTCAACAATTCAATTGATAAGGCAACGGCGGCAAAAGAGAGCTGTCTTGATAAGTCTGACCGCAAGGCTAAAACATCTTTATTAGCGTATTTAGAAAAATATCAGAAAATTTATGATGCAGCGCTGGAGGCAATTGAAGCAACGCGTAAATCTACTCTAGAAAGTTGTAGTAAAATGAAAACTGAAACAGCAGAGCAAATATCTTTGAAAATTTTATGTTACACTGGTGCAAATCAAGTTGCTAATATTGCATCATCTTGGGCAGCAACCAGTTTTAATGCATCAATGATTGCCGCATCTGCTGCTGTTATGCTATTAAAAAAGGCAAGAGATGCATCGTGTCAATCAGATTATACGACTGCTGTCAAAAAAGCTTATGAGGCTAAGAAAACATGTGCAAGTACATATGGGAAAGATGCTAATGGATGCTCCTGCACCTAGCAATGCAAATGAATTTTTTGGTAATAATATGTCAAATTTTGCGATGGATGTATATAAAAGTTGTATAAACTAGGAATCGAGAAGATGGCCTAATGTCTGAAAATTTCAGTGTTAGGCTAAGTTGGAGTGATTCTTGATAAGAGCGATCGTCGTATGATATAATTACATTTTTCCAGGTTGATCTGTGCTGATTGTTGTTTTTATCGAAACTGGCACTACGGGGGCAATTGTTTGGCAAGGAATTAAACGCAATTTTCGTTATATCACAACGTGGGGCACATTAACAATTTTTCATAATGGTTTAAATTTGTCACGATTAGCAGTATTTATGGTATCATATACTTTTTTATACATTCCATTATCTATATTTAGTGAGGTTTTACTAGATATTAACCCGGCAACTAAACTGTTCGCATGATTTAATGAGGCACGCTCAAATTGTACTAAAAATTCACCATATTGCGAACTATTATCTTGCCGGGTTAATAAAATAACATTTTTAACTTTTTCCCTTATATATTCTAGTATGTACTTATTACCTTTATTAAAAAATATTACTATACTTTAGAATGGGATAAAATTTAACTTTTTTTACGTGATTATAGCGAATTCCTGATAGTTTTTTTCAAGTTTTTGGCTAACAGCGCTATAATCAGGAATTGGCAAGGAGCGATCAGATGAGGATACATGAAAAAGTTTAAATTCAACTGTTTGTTTAAAATATAAGACAATTTTACTAAATCATTTGTTTTATTGATTATTTTATTGCTTTGTATGATAAGCTATTTTGTTATGTCATGGTTTTTGAACAAAATAACAGAAAATTTAATAAATGATCCTGTTAAGTTATCAAGAGACATAGCATTGGTTGGTTGGATTTTATTTTGTTTTTTGCATGATTCAATATTGCAGTTATCCTCAAATGCAGAACAATTTAAACAAGTGTAAATGCGCTGTGAATTAAGTATTAAAACGGAGTTAATGTCATGATAAAACTTAAAGTAGTAAATTTAAAGTTGGAATCTACTTGAGGTGATTGCAGAAATTCGAGCATAAGGTATTTCATGGCCTCATTTGCTTGTACAAAAACCAATGTTAGAACATCCAGTGTTTGTGCTTAGAAAAGAGAATTAGCGGTAATATCCATGCAATATCAACAAGTACAGGCGAATAAAATATATATTATTCGCCTGTTAATTGGTAAATAGGTGCTTAAAAGGTATCGTTAAGGTTTTAACGAGATATAATATTTCAATCAGACTAATATAATAAATACAGCGACTTCAGGAGGTAAAAATGTTTTTGGGGTGTCTTCGTTCTATTATCTTTTCAATTTGTATTTTCTCGTTATTTCTAATGGCTCAAGGTTCTCCAATTTTACCTGAGCCATTTAAACTACCTGCCCCCCCCTCAAGTGACAATTTGGGATGCTCTAATTGTCCGCTTAGTACTAAATCAAGCTCAAAGCCCACTCTTAACTATCTAGCCAATGTCACTTATAAAATTAATTTGCAAGAAGAAGATATTTTACCAAGTCAGTTATTGGAAGTTCATTTAGGTTCATCTACACCATTTTCTCTGGAATCTCGTTATTTAATTCATCCTCCAGGTAGTAAAAGTGGTTTTAAAGACTACTTTCTTGCTGATTTAGGGATTTATAAGGTTTTATTTCATGTTAAAGTAGATGAACTTGGTACCGTTGATTTTTATTCTTACAATTACCCCGGATATGCAGTTAAACGCTCTGGTGATTACTTAGTGTTGACTGACTTCAATACAAATCGTGAGTATTTGTTTTTCAGCTTCGATGGTGGCGATAATTGGAAACTTAAAATTTTGCGTGATCGCTATCAACCATCATTAGCAATCAAATGTAAATACAACGATGAAGGATTGATGTCTGATATTATATTGCCTGGTGATCGAAGCTACAAGATTGAACACCGTTTTGGCGTGGCACAAAAAGTAACTTCTCCATCAGGAGCAGTCACAACATTCACGTGGAGTGATGATGGTACAATTAAACGTATTAAAACTGAATTAACACAAGAACATCCTTTCTATCAGTTTGCTCAAAAGCCAAAACAAACTCACCGCAGTACTGGACAAAATCAACAGGATCAACTTCCTATTGTCCGAGATTTACATGTGGAATGTGATATAACCAGCCGCTTAACAGGACTTGTTACAACAGGAGGAGAACATTATAGTGCAGAATATTTACGTAATCCATCTTCACAAGGAGTAATTAATACTGGTATTTTAACTTTTCCTGATGGAAGAAAGGAATTTCGCAGGAATACCAATTTCAATGGGAAACGAGTATCAGAAAAAGGTATAATTGTAAATAACAAAGGGGAAAGTAGATATATTGTTCAAAGCTCACGTAACTATGTAACCCAAAATAAAGGACTTGCTTATGTTGGTAAAATGATAAACGGCGGACTATATAAATATGAGCGAGCATCTGGTACTTTGGCTATTACCGCAGAAACTGATCCATTGGGAAATACGACACGGTATAAATATAATAAATTTGGACTCAGATACGAAACTTCTTATCAGGATGGAGGAAAAGTTACTCGCAAATATGATGACAACGCAAATTTAATTTGCGAATATGATGAGTGCGGACGTATAAAGACTTATGAACGTAACGAGGCGGGTCAAGTTTTAAAATACACTTTGGGGGATCTTGTTACTAAATATGAATACAATAGCGATGGTATGCCTGTAAAAACGATTATGGCAGATGGCACAATATTCCTTTTTACTTGGGACAAACAAGCTAGGTTAGTTTTTTATACTCGTTTTGATGGAATAAAAGTTTCCTATACATATTACGGGGATTTGCCTTATATAAAATCAATCACTAATACTTCTTCCGACGGCAAAGAAGATTATTTGCGAAGTTTTACTTATGATATTCAAGGTCGCTTAACTCAAATAAATTACCCTGATAATACTTTTGAAGCCTTTACATACGATTGTTGTGATATAATTGCACAACGTTCTCGTGCCGGAGCCATAACACGTTACAAGTACGACCAGGGCCACCGTAAAACGGAAGAAATATTGCCTTTCGGTGAAATATATAAAAGTGAATATGATTCTCAAGGTCAATTAATAAAACGCATTCTCCCTAATAAAACTACATATACTTTTACTTATGATAAGTTTGGCAGACGGATTTCTCAAACAAACCCAATAGGAATTACTGAGAATTACTCTTTCAATGCAATGTCAATTCTTACTAAAATAATTCGTGATGTTGATAACGCAAGCTCTACAATGAAGTATGATAAACGTAATCGTTTGTCTCATGTTTTGGGAAATTTAGAACGTAATGTGGGCTATAAATATGATAAATCTGGCAACACTCTTGAATTTAAGGATTTTGGCCTTCCAGCTTTTAACGTTCCTCGTGTGACTAAATACAAATACGACAAATCGAATCGACGCGTATCTCAAATCAATAGTAAAGGAATTGAAACAAAAACAGTCTTTAAAAAAGCTTCAACTCAAATTGATTATAAACTTTCCGAAAAAATTTATCGCTTTATGCAGTATGATGATTTTGGTCGCCCTGTATCAATATCAGCAGTTACTGCTTATGAATTGAAACAAGCTCCAACTCAAGTTGATAAGAATGAGCTATTAAAATCTAAACGCATTAAGATCTTCTCCTACAGTATATTTGGTAATTTATCTGAGTTGCGTGATGGGACAGATAATTTATTAATGAAGTATGAATATCAACCTGATGGTACATTGCTTAGTACCTTACGTCCGGTCTCTGATGAAGCCGGGGAATTGGTTAGTTATCGTTATCGTTACTCAGATGATGGTGAAAAAATTACGTCTGTCTATAAAAAACTTGTTCCGTTAAAACAACATACTGCTCAGAAATAAAATCATTTTGGTTTCTAACTTTATTGAAAGTTGTGATGGACTTGAACGACTTTGCCCATTTCCTTATGGAAGGAATGGGCAAATTTGAATTATCGCATTGAGTTTTCACTGATGTAGAGGAGCTATATTCATTTCAGTGAATAGTTTTGCCACACCGGTTTGTTTTTCTGATTCGGAATTATAAAAGATTTCAGTTGAAGCTTCTTTGCTCTTGGGCTTAGCACAATAGGACGGCAGGTAACGATAGCGAGTCTGCAATATCAATGCACACATGGCAGTGCTGTAAACGGCTAAATCGTTTTCAACTTTAAAAGTATTGGTGTTTTCCCCGTCTCGATTTTTCCGATCCGCTTCGGGCGAATAAAAACTGCCGTCATTGCTTTGTTTCGCCACCAGCACATCAGATACGTTATTGTTCCATCTGGACCAGTCGGTGCCGCGTCCCTGGCTTGACATATACAGTGCGTTTGAACGATAATACCAAGTATACAGCGGCCACGATGGTGATTTATTCCAGTCGCATTTAAGCATTTTGTTGCGGCCGGCATTCGCCGCTCGTTGCAAATAGCGTCTTGTATTACGATTTCTTGTATATCCAAATAACTGTAAACAATAGGTATTCGTAAAAACCTCATCCAGTTCAGCTATGCTTGCAACATCGCGCTTACGCAAGGTTCTCTCACTGACATTGCAGTATCGCCTCATAAGTGAAGAAGCAATTTTTGTCGCCGCTGAATTAAGTTCCTTATCTGAAACGGCAAACAACGCCGCCTTGAGGGCCTGATAATTCCATGCAGAGCTTGTTCCTCCGCCCCAATTGCTTTGTTGTTCCAAGTTGCGGCATACAATCATTGCACGCAATTTAGTCTGCCGGATAAGTTCCGGCACTTGAGTAACCGTCGCCCCTTCTGCCAAGGCGTAAGTAAGCAGAGCTTCACCAAAACTGTTGTCAAAACCTCTGGCGCTGAATCCACTGCTTTGTGTTAATAAATTTTTCAATCCTTCTTTAAGGCACTCGCCATATTTTTTAGAAGCAGGAGTTTCTCCGTGAGCAAGAAATGCCAATACAGCAAGACTTGAAACCGCATTTTTTATGTTTCGATCCGCACTCCCCCAGGAACCATCTTCATTTTGATTATTTCTGAGCCATTCTAGTGCTTTTTCGATAGCCTGTCGTACTTCTTTTTCTCTTCTTCCTCCACCTGAACGAGCAGCACCACGACGGTTACCGAAAGGATTACCGCCAAAGCCGTTCCCCGCAATCGCGTCTCCAAGTGACATAAAACCACCATCAATAGCAGCAAAAGTTCTGCTATCTCCGGATTGAAACAAGTTATCCGGTGGTGTTGAAACAGTCGGCTGCATCATAGAAGCCGTTGTTGCCGATGCCTGCGTTAAAGTCTGTTCTGATGAAGAACTGTCGTTTTGTGCCTGTGAGTTATCGTTTTGTGGCAGTTTTGATTTTAGTTCGGGAATATTAATTTCACTCATGCTTATAAGTCCAAATTTTGTTGGCTCCGGTGGTACAGGACGGTAAAAAACGATACAACTCAACCCTGCTAGCAAAGCTAGATGCAAAGCGATGGAGATGCATGGACTTACGGCTTTATCCAGATACTTCTGCCATGTGGATAAGTCTTTCTTCTCCGGTTCTTTTTTTTTGAAAAAATCCTCGTATTCAGCCATATGTATTCTGCTACTATCGAACTTGTAATTAGTGATATTAGTGCTAATATATAATATACCTGCGTTTCTCGGTTTTTCAATGGAATAAGTACGACTATGGGAAGCATACATGTTAGATAGTGCATACAGCGATAAATACAGTCTTTCAAGACTTTGTTTTTTTGTGGCAATATTTCTGTGCTGCCTGTCTGCTATATCCGTAAAAAGCCAATCTATTTCGGATAATGACATTAAACGCTATGAAGAATTGTTTTCTCAAAACAATAAACTTGACAGCAAACAAAAACGTAAAATCGTCAAATTATTACGAAGTTATTATTTATCCCGCAACGATCAAAACAAACTGTTGTGGTTAAATCAGCAAATAGCCCGTTCAAGTGACATTCAAGGACGCAACAAGGAACTTTTTGATTCGCTCCTGGAGCTGGAAAATATATCATTGCAGTTAACTGGATTGCCCGGCAAAGCGGAAAAAGAACGTTTAAAAATACTGATTGCAAAACTTCATGAATTCCGTTGGGGCGAAAGAGATTTGGCTCGAGCTTTGTCGTATATCGCTATTGGACGAGCATATTTTTTACTGGGTGAATATGAAAAGGCGCTCAATGAGGCCATGTGTGATCCACAGCTTTTCAGTGCTCTGGATAAGAAATTTGCTGTAGCCAAAGATAAAGGATCATCACCCCTTGGTTCGTTGCTTTTCCTGATGGGAAACTGCAATCAAGCCCTCGTGGAAACAGCATCAGAAAAAAAACTCAAGACTGCCTGTCTGGGCAAGGCTCTGATAAGCTACTATACTATCGTTAAAGACTATGATCAATCAACCATTGCCGCCGATGCATTATCAAGGTACAATCAATGCCGCCGGGAAATTCAGGAATTAACGGGTGCCAGCATTGTTTCGATTAACCTGAAAAGAAAATCTATCAACTCTGGACATACATTACCATCCAATATAAGCATGTTGATGAAAACCGGCAACTATGGCAAGGCGGCGGAATTGCTTAAACACGAATTGAAGTCGCAATCAACAATATCTCCGATTATAGCAACTGCGCTTGCTGTTTGTTATGCCCATGGAAGCAAAGATACTGATTGTATTAAAATTTTAAAACAACTTATCAAACAGCAGTCTAAGTATTTACGCTTGCCGAACACAATGCTGCAATGCGCTGCCATCCTAAGGCAAAATGGACAACACAGATCTACAGAGGAAATTTATCGTCTGGTATTGGAAAAATACAAAGACAGTGAAAGCTCTAAAACGGCGGCTTTTGCTTTGGCAGTATATGCAGTACAGAAATTACGAGCCCAAAGTCACTCAGGAAAAGCAGTAAAGGACAAAGATATAAAGTCAGCCATCAATTTATATGATTTGTCGGAAGCTGGTTCTTCAAGCGGATGTCGTTTCCACATTATACAGGGCAAGGCCGAACTGTATTTTCTCGCAAAACGTTACAACGAAGCTGCGAAAGAATACAAAAAACTGCTTAAGTTTTCTGGTATGGGTACCGATATGAAAAAGGAATCTGCTTTGAATTATGCTAGAGCATTGTATTTTCAGGCCACTGTAAAATCTCCTGCTTCTGTTAAACTCTTGGATGAAGCAAAAAATATGCTGATCAGCCATAAATTGACTGATATTGGAAACAAGGATAACTTTACAGAAGCGGGTTCTTATTTATTAGCCGAGATCTATGATAAGCAGAATAAACTATCGAAAGCGGCAAAGTGGTTTTCTATCGTAGCTGAATTATCTGGAGTACCAGAAAACAGCACGAATTGTATGTTGCGGGCAGCAACGCTATATAGTGCCGCCAATGATTTTGTTAAGGCCAATAAACTTCTTGACCGCATATCCAAGGAATACTCTCGTGACAGCGTTAATTTAAGACTGAGAATGGCCAAGGAATTACTGGCAAAAAAACAAAACAGACAGGCTTTTTCTCTTATGACCAAGGCCATGTCCGATAATAAAAAACTTTCGCAACTTCAACTACAGTGGATACTCGAAAGTTGTTACAACGTGACTGGTGATTATGCTCAACAAGGCTGGTATTTAGCATTGAAAGCCGGACGTATACTCACTGGTTCGGAAAACGTACAAAAGAACTTGAAGCTTGCCAATTTAATCCGTTTGAAGACAGCCCAGGCTGCGATGAAACTAAAGAACTATCCAACCGCATTGGCAAATGTTGACATGGTGATTGATAGTGATGAGACATCATTATGGATGTCCGCAAGGTTTATAAAAGCAGATATCCTCACATCTTTGCACGATGAACTGGGAGCAAACCGAGTCTTAACAGAAACGGCATTAATGGCGTCGAAAGTGGGGGACAGATCTCTGTTTTTGACAGCCAAATACAAAATAGGCAAGAACAAACTTTCTCTTGGTGACCATACCGGAGCCAAGGCAATCGCGGATAATTTGTTATTACCGCTAAACCATCGCCAGAAGTCCAGGACACCTGAGAATATTCCTGATGTTTACGAGGATATAATATTTGTAGCTTTTCAAGCATCCAATCAACAGGAAAAAGCACATTATGCAACCATGTACAAAAACTTTTTTCCTGACGGGAAATTAGAATTATTAACAAAATTTAATTCAAAATAACGGGGGCAATATATGAGAAAAATAATTTTATGCGGCATGTGCCTTATAAGCACGATGTCCGTGTGGGCAAACGAATCGGCAAATAGCAGTGGCAGTTTTATCTCGATCGTAAAAGACAGTGGAATGGTTGGAGTCATTATTTGGCTGATGCTTTTTGCAACATCATTGGTAACCTGTTGGCTAATCATTGACGCAGCAATTAATGTTCGCCCTTCCAAGCAATGTCCACCGGATCTCCTTGGGGAAGTACAACAAAATCTCGGAGAAGGAAATGTTAATGGAGTAATGGCCGCTTGCAACAAAAACAATTCAGCATTTTCCGATGTTGTAAAGGCTTTTTTTGAAAAGCTTCCCAAGGGTTATGATACGATGCTTGATGCTGCCGGTGCAGCTCTGGAAGAGAAAGAGGAAAAGCTAAATCAGAAAATCAGCTATCTTAACTTATGTGGCTCCGTTGCTCCAATGCTTGGGCTTCTCGGTACAGTTACCGGTATGGTTTCCGCATTTTTTACTCTCGGTTCGGCTACTGGTGTAGAGAAAGCACAGCTTCTTGCACTGGCAATATCCCAGGCCCTTTATACAACCGCTGCAGGTTTGATTATTTCTGTACCGGCTCTGGTTGCGTACAACATTTTTAAGAACAAGGCAACCAACATAATCATGCACACGGAAAAACATGCCACATTACTTGCCGAAGAGGTAAAGGAGCGCTTGTAATGCTTCGGCGCAATAAGCAAAAGACAATTTCACAAGCTGGTGTACCAGTTTCGTCTATGATCGACATCGTTTTTTTGTTGATTATTTTCTTTGTCGTTACTATTGACCTTGACCGGGAAGCCGCAGATCAGGAAATCACGTTGCCGACTGTTCAGGGCGGCGAGCCATTACATGTCAAAAAAACTGATCAGCTTACAGTAAATGTACGCCAAAATGGAAATTTGACCATTAACGGACAAGTCATCACGAAAGCATACTTCGAGGAACTCGCCTCTGCAGTTGCAAGCAGATGGGGAACAAACCATTTGATTATAATTCGTGCGGACAAAGACGTTGAATTCAAACAAACTAACGATGTGATGAAAATATTAGGTAAACTGGGGCTTGCCAATGTCTCTTTCAGCGCAGAACTTTCCAAGGATACACGCCAAAATGATTAGAAAAAAGAAACTCAAAAAGAATCGTCAGGTTGATGATAATACTCCAGTTTCAGCCATGATTGATATTGTTTTTTTGCTGTTGATTTATTTCATTTTGACACAAAAGCCGATAATTGAAGATACTCTGTTAAAATTTTCTCCTGCAACTGGAGGTGGTCAATCCTCTAAAGTTTCGGAAGATGACTTTGTTATGCTCGAAGTAAAAAGCTCACCAGGATCCTGTTCCGTCAATGGACAGTCAATTTCCATCAATGAGCTTCCTCAATGGCTTGAGCAAATCTCCCGTAACACTCCATTAGCTAGCATTGTGATATTGTGCGGGGAAAAGGTCAAGCATCACAACCTCGTAGCAGTTATGGATATTTGTCGCAAGTCTCCACTCAAAAAAATAAATATTGTGGCCAAATAGCATTGTTTTGAAAATAGTTCCTTCCCATATTTCATACATGAGATCATTACTACTGCTTGGTGATGTATAGGTAACAGCAGAGTTAATAGAACTGCTTAGCTAAAGTTCAGGAGTTGGCAGATTCTTCGATTATAATGTAATGCTTTAATATATTGGTAAAAGTACGAAGAAATCAAGAATTAAACTTGACCAATTTATTCACAGCTATAATTGAAACGTAAAGTAAATCGACAAATTTGCAAACCGCCTCGAATTCAGAAAATAAATCTTCTTAAATATTTTCACCGAAATGAGGCTACGTGTACCTGCTTCATTTGTCGATAATCTTGCAAAATATGGCCTCCCAAGGCTACCCTCTTGCAGTGTTGTTTTTGAAGAAGAAAACTCTTCCGGAAGAAACATATCATTCTGATTATATCAATCCATACCTTATAGCAATTGCTTCTGGGCTTGGTTGAGAAGGTATGGCTTTTTTACAAAACTCTTTGACTCTATCATCGATGATCAAATCATTTTTGTCAACTGGTCGATCCAAAATGATTCCTGAAATATAACGGTAACGCAATTACATGATATGTCCATATTTAAAACAGCCGCTACCAAGGTGATATATAATTACATGTATTTCTATCGGAATAATCATCGTTGATTTTTAACGTCATTTTGAAGCAACTATAGGCTATGCAAATCGCTGTCAGGTTGTCGAAACGCCAGTGCAATACTCCTGTACACGGATGGTGTTTTTTAACATATTTTGATGTATTTTCAGAAATTTATAAAAAAGGGTTTATATTGGATCGAGTGGACTTAATATACTGCTGTTCCTCCGGGCCGTGAAGCCCGGGGAACTAAACAGTTTTTAGGGGGAGGAAACAATTGGGTCAAAAGGATTAAAAACTTTGTAAACAATAGAATGCATATTTTTTTAATCACCTTCATTATATCTATAAATCCATGATGGATAAATAGATAATTGTTAAATGAAGGAGTATTTTGTAAGATGAATGGAAAAGTAAATCTTAATAAAGAGCAGAAATTAGCAGTTGAACTGATGTTGTCAGGTCTTAATGTTTTCCTTGGAGGTAAAGCCGGGTCAGGGAAAAGTGTTGTTATACATGAGTTTAAAAGACAGTGTAATAAAAGACTGGTCTGCTTAGCTCCAACCGGAGTTGCAGCTCAGTTGATCGGTGGCAGTACTATCCATAGTTTTATGGAGTTTCCGATAGAGGAACCAGGAGATAAAATAGTAAATAACGGGATGCCCAGGAATAAAGATTTACTGCTGGCGACAGACATCATACTGATAGATGAAATTTCGATGGTTCGAATCGATATCCTGCAGGCTATCAACGATGTTTTTCAAAGGGTCTGTTATAATGGACGTCCTTTCGGCGGCAAGCAAATTATCGTGGTGGGTGATTTTTTCCAGTTACCGCCTGTTGAAAAAAAACAAAAAAACGAGGATGATGATAATAGTCTGGAATTATATATTAAAAATAAATTCGGGGGCTGGTACGCCTTTGAGACGCCTGCATGGAGGTAGATTTCCTGTATGTTAAATTGAACCAGGTTTATCGTCAGACTGATAATGAATATCGGAATATAGTTAACGCAGTCAGGACCGGGAGGATTTTCCATAATAGTGAGGTTTCGCTGTATCAGCTATGCCTAGGTGGTGTGTTTTCAGGACACATGATCGCAAGTAAACTCGATCTGTTAAATGAAAGATGTGTTAAACAACCTGGAGATAACGCAATATATTTATGCTGCCGTAAAGATAGCGCAGCTTATTTGAATGGACTAGCTCTGAATCAAATACCCGGGGAAATTATAGTATCTAAAGCTCAAAAATCAGGTATCTTCCCTGAGAATGAATACCCCACTGAAGAAGAGTTAAGATTTAAAGTTGGTGCTAAAGTCATGCTCCTGGCTAATAAAAAGAACTCTTTAGGTAAGTTCGATTACGTTAACGGAAGTACTGGAACAATTGTAGGGTTCAAGCCATCCAACTATCAAGATATACCCAAGGTGATGATACACCTTGACTCTGGAAAAAGAGTTATAGTTGGACCTTCTTACTGGGATCATTATCGGTATGAGTTGACTGAGGATAAACTGGATATTACTACGCATAACGTAGGACGTTTTTACCAGTTACCTATTACATTGGCCTACGCCAGTACGATACATAAAGCACAAGGCCAGACTATCCGTAATAATGTCCATCTTGTACTGGAGAGAGGATGTTTTACAAGTGGTCAATTATATGTTGCTCTGTCACGGATACAGTCGATGAACCAGCTGACTTTGGATAGACCTATAGAACCTTATGAGGTAATAATAGAGCCTAAAGTTATAGAATTCTATAAAGGACTGAAACCAGTAACAGAGAATCCTGTATTCGATCCTACTATTCCATCGTTTTAAAGTTGTTGTTATATAATAATAGTTCTTTTGTAAAATTAATTAGAATGTAAAGTAAAATAATAAAAGATCAGAAAGATAACACGGGGGTTTTTAGGCCCCCGTTCATCTCAGTTTAGTTTATCTGGGGTACCAGGACTATAAGGTTAGCTGATACGGGGAAGCTCTGAACTTCCCCATCTGCGAATGCTTTTAAGTTTGGGTTTCGTGGCAGTTTTCGCCAGATAAGACATAGTATTAATACCACTGAGGAATTCATAATCGCTGGTTCTGTTGATGATCATTCCTCCGTTGGCAATATGTATACAGCCTTTTATTGTTTCAACTGACAACTGTAAGGCTTTCGCCCATTCATATTCAGCTTGAGCAGGATATATCCTGGATATTTTAGAACCGTCAAGCATAAATGCCAGATGATGATGCAACCGTCCTGATTCGTTGCCTACCTCAGTACACCATACATAAGACGGATCAAGTTTATTATATCTCAGGTACTCGATATAGGCCTTAAGAAAATCAGAGAAAGCTTTATTGTTCATAGGGAAGGTATAGCCATCAGGATATCTGAAATCCATTCTGACAAGCAGGACACGACTATGTTTATACAGAGCATAAGCCAGTAGTCTCTTTATACGATCAAGTATCGGGGAAATATAAGTTTCAGGAACTTGGTAATTAGGAATTAGATTAAGGGTTGAATTGGTCTCTGGATAAATCATTTTTACAGATCCTTTTTCTTTTGTTGTTGATTTCCAACGGGTTGTCATTACGACATAAGATGAAGGATGTGTGTATAAAAATACTCAGAGTAGTGAGTTAGATAATTTTATATGGGTACGCATGGGAAGTGTTGGTTGGGTTGGATGTGTTGTGATTACATTATATCCATTTATTGATATCTCTTTATTCTTTAGTCCTTTATTATTCTTCTTTTCTTTTATTTATTTATTTCTCTCTATTTTCTCTTTATATTATTTTCTTTATTAATATTACTAATATACAGAGACGTGCTGAGCGAGGATTACCCTCAAATAACTTTCCGGACTTATTTTCCCATCAATATAAAAAAATGGCAATGACGATATTGTGAAGGCAGCCACAAAATATTTCCAATAATACTACCGTGTTTCTGAAAGCTTTTTCAAACGAAAACAATATCCCCGAAATGCTCCCGCTCTCAGCCCCTTCTTTTTGTCCCTAGAAGCTTAAAAACAGTCGGTTCAATACAGGAGGGTTCAAACGCTATTTACAAAGCTTTTACAGCCAAATTTTACACTGGTTCAAAATTTACGTCATACAATCAAAATGCGTAAAAAATTAACGCCTATCTCCATTGTATACAGAAATATACAAAATAAAACAACACCCACAATGGAGCCCTGTCATGCAAGTAAAAAATAAAATCAGTTCCGAAATTATATCAGCAGTCGTCGCAATGCTTTCACCATATGTTCCAGATATTAGTCCAACCAGCTTAATCACAGCCCTTCAGGAATTCGATAGCAATTCTAAGGCAGAAGACAATTCAAAGATAAAACCGCCGTATACTATTGCGGAAACGTGTAGAATTCTCGCTATTTCCAGACCAACCCTATATCGTTTGTTTGAAGATGGAACATTGACGAAAGTAAAAGTCCGTAATTCAACTAGGATTCCTGCCGCAGAAGTTCACAAACTGGCCACAGGGGCATAGTCAAATGCAGAATTATCAGAGAAAAATTATCAAAGAAGCAAAAAGGCCATCCGGATTATTCCAGATGGCCCGTTGATATTAGCCGCTTATGTTGCTAAATTATTTCGATTTTTTGAGTTCCCTGTATTCATTCAGCTTCTCCCCATATCGAGTACTTTTGAGATCTATCATTTTACATGCTTCGGTCACCTTATAACCTTCGTGTTTATAGGCTTCAGCAATTTGCCCGAATTCAAGTAATTGGGCGGTATCGCAATCTTCAATATCACACACCTTCCATTTTTGATCAAAATAAATTTTGAAAGGTTGATTATCGATTGCAATTCCAGAATCCCTGCTATATCTCAAATGAATCCAACGCGGATCTTTCAGCGTACCGGTTTTATCATCTTCTGGATCCTGAGAAATGACAATTTCACTGACAATTGGTTTGATTTTATCTTTAAAACCTTGGCTTTCGCCTTTGTAGTCTGAGTGATGGACGAGAAGAATGGCAATACCTTGAGCTGTTATTCGTTTAAAAAGTGGATCAATCTTGTTCCAGGTTGAAACAACTTCCTGGCCTATAAATTGGGAATAAGTATCTATAACCACCAAATCCACGGGTTGACCTTTAACCCCTTTGCTTTTTGTCTGGGTAATAAGGTCAAGTATTTTTTGATGGTTAGCAGGATCGGAATAGTCTGTTGTATCATTTTTCAAGTCCTCTATAATCAGATTAATAATGCATTCTTGATTTTTTCCTTCCGTTGAAAAAAGATGAGGTATCGTGTATTCTTTTTTACGCTTTTCAATACGGCCTGCACCATTTTCAAAATCAAGATATAGAACCTTATTGTATTGGTAATCGCCATTTGGGGGACAACACCACCATTTTTCATCAAACAAACGTTTTCTGGCAACTACGGCGCCAACAAGCGAGTACACAAATGAGCTTTTGCCTTTGCCTTTTGGGGCATGTAGCATATGAATTTCCCCGCGAACGAGAGCCGGACGAAGCAAATAATCAATTGCTTTGAGTGAAGCGTTGTTTGACTGAGAAGTATTTTCTTCTTCACTTTCTTCAACCTCTGATTCCCAAAATCTCCTAGGAATAGTATTTAATGAAGTATCTGCTTGGCGACACATTTCCTGGAATTCATCATAATTCATAATAATTACACTTTCAGGAAGGACTTCAGAATTATTATTGCATCGATATAGCAGAACATCTTTCATATTGGAGAAATGTGTATGCCGAAGGTTTTCGTCATCAAAAGCAACTTCGACCTGGATGAACTGCAGATCGATTTTATGCTTACCCATGAGATAATTAGCAAATTTATCCGCTTTCAGGTATGCTTCTGCAAGATTCATATTTGAGTGATTGGTAACCAGCAGGTATATTTCAGCATTAGTATTCTTTAGTGGTTCCCAGTCTACTTGATCAATATCATGTGACAGCCAGCTAGTCCAAACAACATTTGAAGGACTATGCTCCTGATTCAGGTCGGCAATGTCAATAGAATCGCAGAGAACAATGAATTCTGGTTTGTTTTTATGTATCAGGTCAAGATTGTACAATATTTGTTTTTTGGGATGAGGAACACAATACGTTAAAGAGCCACAACCTTTTTTGTGCCATGAGGATACTGGAATAAACAGCTTTTTTCGAGTTTGAGTTTCAATGCACTTAATCACTTTTTGCTCTATTCCACCAGATTCATTTTTAAACGAATAGACAGTTTTATACCATTCATCGAAATATTTTTCGTACTCAGTAAATAATTGAACTGTATGATTATGGTTGGTTATCAAAGAAGCCAAATTCGAGTCCAGTTCTTGAATTCCAATATATTTAACGTCTGAATCCGAGGATACCCAGCGAAATTCAGGAGAAAACGCTATATGGGTTGAAGGTAGCTTGAATGGTGAGTATGGCCTGGAATCGTTGTTAAAACAATTGAAGGCCTGTTCAATTCCTCCTGGGAAACAATATGGCTGTAATAAATCCCAGAGAGAATAATCATCGAAAACTCTTCGGCCATATTTTACAACTTTGTCGTGGCAGGATTTGCAGCCCGGGAATGAAATAATTTTGCCTTCTGAATTATTTACTCCAATGTCATTAATATCTAAATTAAATCCATCGATTTTTCCATTGTTCAACGCTAAAAGGAAAAAGTTAAATGCGATAGAACAATCCATTTTTCTGTAACTTTTGTCAAGAAAACTGTCGTTGATAGTAATAGGTTGTGGTAACTTAAATCTCCAATTCCCATTTGACCATTTATGTTGATATATATCAGGAATTAATTTTGTATCAATATTTGAAGATTCTAACAACATTGAAACTTTTTCGTTTAAGATAAGGTCTTCTTCAAGTTTAATGTTACGCTGAAAATTATCAACTGGTTTAAAATCGGAAATGATATTGTTAATATTTGTGGGTTTCATAATAGAAACTCCTCTTTTAAAATTATTATTTGTAATTTTCGTTTTAAAATATTTAAATAAACGAAAAACTTGTCGGTCATTTTATGTGACCTCTAACAGTAGATAGAGTTTTTCTCATGTACCTCCTAAATTTAAATTGCCCAAATACGCTTATGCGATAAAATCATTTTCTCTGTCATATTCCATAAAAAGCACAGCCCTGATGGAGTGATATCAAAGAAACCAATACTGTAAAACAGAAGTGTTTTTTCTGTTTTATTAAAGTCTGCTATATCATCTGAACCTCCTTCTTTTTTACTGATCTTTTTAACACTGGCTCGTATTTTGCCATGTGTTATTTATACATCAGTTTGAATTTTTATGCGAAGTGTGAAAATGATCGAAAATCACACATTTTACACATAAGGAAACAGAAGGTTTGGAAGAAGGAGAGAAATGTGGTAGAGACATCATAGGACCATGCACACCATCGCACAGACCCACTATATATAGAAACGGATTTTCATAAACCGGACATTAATTTTTGAGCTCAAAGTCCGGTTTTTTACAGTCCGCTTCATACTGCAAATAGTCCGGATTTACATCGTTAAAGTACGGTTTTTGGCGTGTGAATTCCGGAATTAGAAGGCATTAGTCCGGGATTGAAAAAGCCCAGAATAGCGGACATCCTTGTCCGATCATGGAGTTTTGAACTTAGATTTAGGCAAGTAGAAAATTTGATAGGATTGTGAAAAAAATACTGTTAAAGCATCTTGATGTTTTCAAATGCCATAACGATTAGAAAATCACCTTGACTCAGACCGGCGAATTCCGTCGGTCTGGGGTTCAACATAATTTTTCCATTGTGCCTTATGCCGAGCAATAGAGCTGGCGGCTCATTTGCCTGATGGCGTTTCCTATTGATACTATGAGAGAGGGATACAAAATCAAGACCGATGTATTCGCTGGAGTAACGTTCCGGTGGAACAAAATAAATTTCGTTGGTATCATTGGAATATGACAATAGCCTCTGGTAAATCTCCGACATATTTTTAAACAGTGCGCTCTGGGCAATAATTCCGGAACTGTAACTCATGCTGCATACTACTTCATCGGCTCCGGCATCCTGCAGGTGGCGTTTACGATTGATATTGATCAGTTCCGCCACGACATGCATGTCCTGATCATGTTTGGCTTCGAGGTGCTTTACCGCCAGGGCGATCAGTACGCTTTTATCATCGGGATTTTCGGTTTGCTCGTCGGCAAGGATAATGATGCTCTTGGCTCCGCGTACGTTTACGCTTGATAACACATTGTGCTGGGTCGGATCATTCTGGATAAACATAAAATGTTCCTGATCATTTTCGTTCAATTCAATCTCATTAATAGGAGAAGCTGAAACCACAACGACATCAAGATCGCCGTTGACATGAGAGTCGAACAGTTGACGAATAATTTCTTCCGCCCGTTGATTCCAGTTGCATATGACAATATGATCCTTGAACTCTTTCATTTTGCTCCTCTGTTTTAATGAGTACGTTACAAAAATTGATGATATTTTCCCGATTACAACCCCGGCGATAACAACGCTGAATATGAACCAGAGCAGTTGCAGCTCACGGGCAACTGGACTATGCGGTGGGTCGGGATATTCTCCGAGCATGGCTACAATGGTGTTTTCGATAACATCGGTAATGGTGATACTGGGTGTGACCTGTTTTTCCTGGGTGTAGGCCACATATACTCCGATAGTAACGGCCAATAAAATTAGCAGAATTACTAACTGAATCCTGAGTTTATATATTTTCTTCCTGGCTTTCTTGATCATCCCCGAGAACTTCCCATTCAAATACTGAAAAACATACAAGTCCTCAAAATACTTCATTCAGCATCAGCTTTCAACAAAGAACACAAATATTTGTTTTTTTATTTGTTGATGATTCAATGGTTGATCTTGTTATTGTGATTATGAACTATGGAGGATGTTTTGAATAAGACTCTGTTTGAACTTAAATTTCAATAATTGGCAGCAAAGTACTTGATCTTGTTATGATCTTGTTATTCTTGCTGTCTAGTAGTAAAAATGAGTAAAATGCTGTAAAGGAACTTAAAAATGTGGAATGATATTTTCTGGTGTAATGTGTTGAATATTAGTAAATTGAGGATAATAAAATGGTACCCGGGAGAGGAATTGAACCTCCGACCAATAGTTTAGGAAACTACTGCTCTATCCACTGAGCTACCCGGGCACGATTAGAGTATGTAATATTACGCCTTTTGTCGGTTTTTCAACCCGATGGATGATATTTCATTATATCATTTATATTCCATCGGGTTGTGGTTGGCTTGGAGAATTATGGAATCAGGATTGGAGTCCTTTGAAATAGTTTAGAAATGCGTCAAACTGATTCTTTTTATCCATTTTATCCTGCATGAGTTTTCGTGCCTTTTCGCCCATTTCTCGACAAATTTCCGGACTTTCCCAGACTTTCTCTATGGCATCGGAAAATTCCTCAATGTTGCCGGGGGAAGTTAGAAAGCCGGTTTCGTTATTGAATACGACTTCGGGAATACCGGTCATATCCGTGGAAATTACCGGAACCTTCATTGACATGGCTTCCAGTAATACATTCGGCAAACCTTCTTTGTATAAACTCGGGAACGCCAGGATATCAATGCGGTCAAACACATAATTGGGTTCATTCGTGAACGGGAAGAAAGAAACGTGATCCTCTAGACCATAGGCTTTGGTTACTGCTTTAAGCATTGGTTCGTCAGGACCTTCACCGACAAACATTACATGGATATTCGGTAGTTTCCCGCCATCCAGCAGTCGTTTGATCGACTGAAGAAGAATAACCTGTCCTTTGCGGGGTTCCATCGCACCGATTGATCCCAGTACCGGTCCGGCATTGGGGTTGAGGGGATAGCGTCGCAAGGCTTCCGCTTTGGTTTCTTCTGTGGAAGTAAAGCGGTCAACTTCGGTTCCCTGATAAATCAACGTGGTTTTTTCTTCCGGAATCTTATATTCGTCGATCAGGTATTTTCTGGTGAAATTCGTAATGCAGATAACACGGGCGTCAACTTCCGGATCGGGCTGGTAATATTCGCGTTTGTACCATGGTACAATGGAACCGGTTTTGGGGATAAGAATGGTTTTCAGTTTGCCTTCCTTAATACAGCTTCCGGCGTAGACGGCGCAATGAAAACCGTCGCGCGGTGGATGTACGGTCGTGACCGCAACATCGCAGGGCGCAAGGCCCTCAATCCAGGTTTGTTTGTATTTTTCCGGGTTAGCCGGAATATCTTCAAAGTCATAGGTGCATACCCGGGCGCCAGCTTCCTTTGCAGTTTCAGCAACATAGGTGCCTTTCGGAGCGATAACAGTAACTTCTTCACCTTTTTTAATGAATTTAGTGACCGCTTCGGTTACCCAGATCTGGGTGCCGCCGCGAAGCGGAGTGTCTTCAATAAATCCGATATGCATGATGTTATTCCTTATGATAAGGGTTTAATCGTTGTCGTAAAGTCCGTCGATGGTTCGCAATACATCCAGGAAACCTTTAAATTTCCTACGAATCATTTCGGTGCTGTAGCGCAGGTGAACAGCCTTGCGGTTGTGCTCTTTCAATGATTTGAACTTATCGCTGTCGAGGAGTAGCTGGCGCACGGTTTTCAGGAAGCTTTCAGAAAAGCCTTCTTCCGGAAACAGAATATATTTAATCTGCTCCTCGTCCGGCAGGTCTGCTCCAACAACATCTTCAAATACGGTTTCGGGATAGTATTGACTGCAAATAATTGGAATTCCGCCGGCGCTTGACTCAATGATCGGCAGCCCGCGACCTTCTGTTTCACTGGGAAACAGAATTACCGTTGCAAGGTGATAAATATCCTCAATAGACAGAGCTTTATAACCGTATTCCTCGAATACCGGATGATAGTCATTACCCACTGAAAATGCCAGGTAGATTCTGCTTGCGGTGCTGTCATCAACTGATTTGCACAGGTCAATATAAGCTTTAATTACAGTCTGGAGGTCTTCTTTATGCTCAATCGGAGTAGGACCGGTAATATGCAGGACCATCTGATAGTTTTCGTGTTCGCGGAATTCATCAGCGAATTTCGGGTAATGAAACAGTGCTTTAAGCATCTGCAGATCCATTTCAATGCGCTTACGTCCTACAACACGGGTAGGCTGAAGGCAGTACAAAGTACGGTCCTGATTCAGGTCTACTTGTTCGCCGCCTTTATAGCTGAGCATAAGAGGAACTTCATTTGCCATCCATGCATCAAGATGAGTCAAATGATCCTGAGCACATTGTGTGGTTATTGTTTCTTTGCCTCCCGACAGAATTAAAGTCATACGTTTTCTGACTGACTTAATAAAGCGTCGTGACGCGCGTCGGAAAAAACTTTCGCTGATGGAAGTTCCCAGTTCACTAACTTTGTGTTTGTCAAAGCCGAATTTTTTAATCAGGGTTTCAACCTGAGGGTTGTTAATGTTAACCTGAATCCAGCGTTTCCCATCCCATGGATAGAGTTTCGTAAACAGTTCCCAGAACGGTTTGTTGTCGCAATTACGGAAGAAGTGATCGCGAACGCCGGGAGGTTCTTCGGGAGCTCGTTCCGAAGCTGGTTTACCGCCTTCCCAGTAAAAATCGTGGTTAGAACTTAGTACATAGGTACCAAGAGCTTCGGTCACAATCGTAATGGCCAGCATTATCGCGAAATTCCCGGGATTGGTAGGGATGTTGACTGGAATCAGAAATGAAATCTCATTTTGTTCAAGGTATCCGCCGAGTTTTTCCGCAAATTCGGATGCTTGTCGCCACATATCCTGAGCCGTTGCGTCGGATTTTGCGCTGCCTTCTGGCATATCTTCAAGGTATAGCGCGGCATAACTTGAGCCATCGCCCCATTTGTTCCAGCCGTTCATATTGTCGATCTGGAAACGCCGCCATTGCGGTTTGAGTACAACATCGGCTTTTTCGTGAAAATCACCGCCGATAAAATGTAATGGTACGTGAGTGTCTTTATCGCTGAAAATCTTTTCCAGCGCTTCAGCGTATTTAAAAATTTCGATAGAAACGCCGTCGATGCCAAAGTCATAGGTAATAAATCCGATGCCTTTGCCGCATAGTTCATAAAAATCGCTTTTTGAATAATGGACCAGTTCCGGACCCTCCTGGGAAATCTGGTCAATAAAAGCTGAGATGTCTTTCCAGTTGTGAATTTCAGCCTGATTGATACAGTTCATCATGTTGGTGAACAGTGTCATACATTCCTCCTTTACTGCTGCGGGTTATGTAATTTGCAGCCGCGAACGGCTATTGTGCAATAAACAGTTAAAGATTATTTTGCCCCATTGATACGAATAATAATATTCGCTTGAAATATAAGTATAGCACTTATTCCGGCAAATCTCAAAAATTTTTTTATAATCGAGGTTTGATAAAGTGATGATCTTTTGGTATTCGCACGGCTGATTATTTAATTGGGGCTTGAATGTATGAATAAGTCGTTTAAATTAACATATGGTGTTGTATAGGCTAATTACTGCATGCGATCATGCACGGATGATATGATATGAAAATTACTGATGATATTTTAAAGGCTCTCCAGAATTGTATTGACAGTATCGGTTCCAAACATGCCTTTGCCAGACGCGCTAATATTCACATAAATACAGTAAGTAAGTATTTATCGAGGAGAACCCGGTCAATCAATGACGACACATGGGAACGGCTTCAGCCGTTGCTGCGTCCTTTTTTATTGCATCGACACAGTTCTCTGGATGCGAAAGAGCGTTACGAAAAAGTGAAAAAAGCTTATAACGTGGAATTTTTATCTTCCAACCAGAAGATTCTATTGGATGCTTTTTCGGTTCTTCCCCGCGAACAACAAGACAAAAAACTTATTGAGATTGTTCAATTGGCCCAGAATCAACTAAATAAAACCAGAAAGGATTAATATGAAAAGATTTTATGTAATGCTTGCAATGCTACTTCTGCCGATGGCCATTTATGCTGCGGAAGTGAAAATTGCGGTAATAGATCTTGAAGATGTGTTTAACAACTATTATAAGACCAAAGTCAGTGTGGCGAATCTAAGAAAGCAGGCTGAGGTATTTATGGCCTATGCGAAGAAGCTGAATGAATCCCGAGCCAAACTTTATGAGGAGTTCAAAGCAATTCGTGAGGAAGCGCAGAATCTCGCCCTGAGCAAAGCAGAACAGGAAAATAAACGCATCAAAGCTCAGGAAAAATATCGCGACATGAAAAGCAAGGAAGCCGAGCTGAAGCAGTATAACAACACAAAGTCGGCTCAACTGAAGCAGGAACGGGCAAAAATGCGTGATCGAATACTGGGGGATATTAGAGCGGCAATTTCGAAACGTGCAGCTTTGACCGGATATACAATTGTTCTGGATAAGTCAGGAAAATCACTCAGCGGTGTACCTGCAATTATATACAATTCACCCGCAATTGATATTACTCAGTCGATATTGAAGGAACTTAACCGCGGCTGTGAAATTGATAAAAAAAATAAAGCAAAGTAATATTATCTTTTTAATTTAAATAAATTCAGGGAATCAGGTTAATGACAAAAATGCTCAGAGCGCAAGATATTGCCGCCATGCTCGGATCAGAAATCAAAGGGAATGCCGAAGCGACTATCTCCGGTATTGCCGCATTGAAAAATGCCGGACCGACAGACGGTTCATTTCTGGGAAATCGCAAATATCAGGATCAGGTCGCGGAATCTCAGGCTGCTTTATTCATCGTTCCGGAAGATTTCGATGGAGAAATCGTATCGGAAAAAGCTTACATTACCAGCAAATGCCCGGATATGGACTTTACCAAACTGGTAATGTATTTCGCTCCGGAGCCGCCGAAATATGCTCCTGGAGTTCATCCGTCGGCTTCAATTGCCGAATCGGCTAAAATTGGTGAAAATGTTCACATCGGCGCGAATGTAGTTGTCGATGAAGACGCAGAGATCGGTGATAATACGGTAATCCTGCCGGGGTGCTGGATTGGCGCTAATGTTAAGATTGGTCAGTTTGGTTTGATCTACGGTAATGTATCTGTTCGCGAAAGATGTACGATTGGTGACCGTGTAATCATCCAACCCGGGGCTGTAATCGGTGGTGATGGTTATGGTTTCGTGCCGAACCCTCAAGGCGGTATCATGAAGGTTCCGCAGGTTGGTATTGTTGAGATTCATAACGACGTGGAAATTGGAGCGAACACGACAATCGACCGTGCCCGTTTCGGAAAAACCATTATTGGTAATTTTGTTAAGATCGATAATCTGGTACATGTCGCCCATAATGTTAATGTCGGCGACTGCTCGTTGCTCATCGGACAATGTGGTATTGCCGGCAGCGCGGAAATCGGACGCGGCGTGATCATTGCTGCCCAAGCCGGTATTAATGGTCATATTTCTATTGGTGATGGTTCCAAGGTTGCCGGGACGTCCGCAGTTGCCAAGAGTCTTCCTCCAGGTTCTATCGCGGTTGGAACGCCTGCTGAAGGCCAGCGCGAATTTATTGCCAGACTCAGCCTGCCGAAGAAAGTTCAGAAACTGGAAGCTAAGATCAAGGAAATGAAACTTCAAATCCAGGAACTGTCCAAGTAAACAGGATAAATTCCAAGTCAAATTATTTGTAGAACTTATATCGCTCCGTGTATTTTTATTATGTGCGGAGCATTTTTTTTACATATTAAATGTGGAATTGCCGCATAATACGATGGGGGTTCTTGGTCTTAATAAATTCTCTTTTGCTATAGGGAAGGGGGGTAAAAGATAAATTTTCTGGAAAATTCAATTTTTTGATTTGCATTTTATTTTTTTCAAGTTAATATATACACCTCATTCACTACGGTGGATGATACAGAAAATATGCGAGTGTAGCTCAGTTGGTAGAGCATCACGTTGCCAACGTGATTGTCGACGGTTCGAGTCCGTTCACTCGCTCCATTTTTTCTGTACTACTGGTGCGAGTGTAGCTCAGTTGGTAGAGCATCACGTTGCCAACGTGATTGTCGACGGTTCGAGTCCGTTCACTCGCTCCATTTTTTTTGCCTGAATTTCAATATTTCTCAATAATCTCAATTCCAATCGCGATTTGTCCGAAAGTGTTTAAAATCCAAAAGTCTGAAAATTCCATTATTTTCACATGTATAAGTATTGACATTGATCTAGTTTTATATTATATTTTACGTAAAACTTAGATAAAACTAAACGGGGATAACAATGGCGGTTAGTCAAAAGGACATTGCAACCAAGCTCGGAATCAGCCAGATGACGGTATCATTGGCGTTAAATCGGCGCGACGAGCGTCGTATAAAACCAGAATTGGCGGCAAAAATACGGGAAACCGCTAAAAACTTAGGATATTACCCGAGTGTCTCAGCCCAGATTCTCAGAACGGCTCCGACTGATCTGGGATTGCTGATTCTATTGGATTATGAAGAATTTCGCCCCAATCTCGAATGTCATGATGCCATATCAAATTTTATTCGTCAGTGTAGGCGTTGTTTTCGGAAGTTCCAATTGGAGTGGTTCGATCAGAAACGTAATCCCGATGAATTGCCGCGAATGCTTACAGACGGACTGGTTGGAGGTATTGTTTGCTTTGGGCATGCCAGCGATAAAGTGGAAAAACATTTTAACAGTATGAATATCCCGGTTGTAAAAATTAATGAACCGGGAAAATTTAATGTCTGTTTCGATATGGAAAATGATATAAAGCGTGCAGTCAGGGCACTTGCGAATCAAGGGCATAAGCGAATTGGTATGTTCAATTGTTCTGTCTATCAGGTATTCACCGACGCGAAAAAGGGTTTTCTTTCTGCATTGGATGCTCTGAGAATGAAGCCTGCGTGTTTGTATGAAACCAAACCGGATGGTGTTTTTACCAGTGATATTGAAGTATTTGTTCAGCATCTTCAATCAACTCCGCCTGAAGAACGGCCTACGGTACTGTTGGTTGATACGGCTCTTACCGCTAAGGCGCTGGTTAGTACTATGCTGCAGAATGGAATTCGGGTTCCGGAAGATATCGGCATTTTTACTTTCTGTTCCATTGACTGGGAAAACAATTACTTTGTCCCCCGACTTTCCGGCCTGGAATATACTTTTGACGAGTTAATTGAAACATCGGTCGGTTTACTGTTACGCCTGATGAATCATGAAAACTTGCCTGAACAACGAATTGTTATTTCACAGAAAATCACATTCCGTGATTCAGTTATTGATATGCGTCAATCCAACAATAATAAATAAGGGAGAAGAGAAATGAAAATGAAACACAGATCAGGGAAACAATTCACGCTTATTGAGCTCTTGGTGGTTATAGCTATTATCGCTATTCTGGCAGCCATGTTGTTGCCTGCACTGAGTACAGCACGCGAAAAAGCAAGGCAGACATACTGCATCAGCAATCAGAAACAGCTTGGACAGGGAATGCATATGTATATAAATGATTTTCGCAATCTACCGAAAACTCCGGCAACGGCCTTTAATTACAACGCAATAAGTCCCTGTCAAGCACTTATCAATCAAAAGTGGTATGGAGTAGGATGTCTTGCTGTTCCTGCCGACAAGCTTGATGAAACCGTAGCAGTTCCTGTTGCGGATAGCAGCGTTCCCGGCATTATAAAATGCCCTACTGCGAAAGATGGCTATAAAGCAACGTCCACAGGCGATAAAGGAATTGGCTGGGTTAGATCCGATTATGTTTACGCACGTGATCCTTATCAGGCCCAGTGGGAATTCGGTACTCTCCCTTCTCTTTCTAAAATGAAAGATGAGGTCATCACCTACTGTATGACTGGCGGGATATTACTGAATAACGGACTTGCTTCTCTGCATTCGCGCGGAACAACGGTTATGCAGTACAATGGAGCGGCCCGTTGGGTTAGCGGCAGAGTTTTTGCCGGACATCAACAGGGCGAATCGTTAGCATTGATTGAAGCAGAATAGAATTCAGATAAAGTTGGAAAATAAATATGAAAAAAATTACTTCTGTATTTGTGTGTTTCATTATTTGCTGTTGTGTATCGCTTTTTGCGAAAGAGATCCCGCTGACAATGAATTCCGCCAAATGGGGCTATTCTCCCGGCGCAGAATTTCCCGGGGCAATTGGAAAGTTGACTTGGTTAAAAAACGGAGTTCTCCGTCTCGACGGCGATTTCACCGGTGGTGGAGATTATGTCATGGCATTCATGGGCTGTAAGCTTTCCCATACCGATGCGGAATGTCTGTGGGCCGAAATACGGACCAATGGTAGTGCGGTTACATTCAGGGTACAGGACGGCGCCGGTAAAATGCATCAATACCAGGTACCGGTCCAGGGAACAGGAAAGTGGCAGCGGATTGAACAGCCTCTGGTATTCAGCGGTTGCAGTTGGGGCGGACCAGACAATAAACGCTTTACTCCCGGTATCATTTACGTTGGTTGTCTGGTAAGAAAAACCACCTCTCCGCCTGATAGAAACTCTTATCTTGAAGTTCGCCGTATTGGAGCGAAAGTCAAGGAAGCAACAAAATGATTTGGAATTTAGTGATGAAAAAAATTTTTATTGTATACTTATTAAGTTTTTTGGCGTATTTTTGCAACGCGTCTTTGTTTGGAGCAGGCATAGAGTTACCGATTAACCAGCTTTGGTGGGACTATTCTTCCGGGGCTGAATTTCCTGGAGCAACAGGCTCTTTATCCTGGCAAAAAGAAGGAATACTGCGTTTGGGCGGGAATTTTTCCAAGGGTGGAGATTATGTGATGGCGTTGCTACGCGGTCATTTTTCTCTTCCTGCATTAAAAAGCATATCGTTTGAATTGCGTACCAATGGCAATGCGGTGACATTTCGAGTACAGGATGGTGCTGGAAAAATGCATCAATATCAGTTACCGGTAAAGCAGACCAGTGCCTGGCAAACCATAACCCTGCCGCTGACCTACAGCGCCTGCAGTTGGGGCGGTCCCAATGAAAAACGTTTCACCCCGGGAGTTCAGTTCATTGGATGCCTGTTAAGAAAGCCAACTTCCGTAAAAAACGGCAGCTCCTTTCTTGAGATCCGCCGTATCATACTAACGCCGGCGGATGATTCGGCATCCGGTGATGCGGGGCACTGGCTGCCTCCGGTATTTAATCCCGATGATCTGCTGGTTGAGCCTGGAAGCATTCTGACATTGCCAATCATCGGGCAGGATGGCAAAGTACGGTATACTTTACTGGACTATAATGACAAAGTAGTCAGCAGAGGAGAGTTGGACTGTAAGGGGTCTAAAATAAAGTTGAAAGTTCCCGATACTGAAGGGTATTTCGAATTGCTTACAGCTGGTGGAGTTGTGTCATTCATCACTGCGAAGCTACGGAGTTCTGAGGCCGACCCCTATTGGGGAGTCGACGAATCCTTTACCTGGTGGGGTGAAGGAGGAAACTTCAGGCCCGGTTATATGCGCTTTTTGGTTCGAAGCGGAATATCCTGGGGAAGGGATCGTATAAGGTGGAACGATCTGCAACCGACGCAGGACAGTATGAAATTCAAGGCTTATGAGCAGGCACTTGACTGGTCCAAAAAAGCCGGACTGAATGTCCTCGACGTATTCCACGACACTCCGGCATGGAATAAACGCCTATTGTCAGAAAAAGATGATTTCATGGTCAGTCCCACCAGTAAAAAAGGCTATTCATACGGCAGCAATGTATATCCGCGCAATTATATCGCCACGTCGAAGAGCTGGCGGGATATCTGCAGTCATTATACAGCAATCAAAGCAATGGAAGTATGGAACGAACCGGATATCGGATTTGGCAACGATTTTCCCGCCGAATTCTTTATTGCCTTGACCAAGAATTTTTCAACGACGTTTCGTCTGGCCGGTATAGACACTAAAGTAATCGGCGGCGTTCTGGCTATTCCGCAGGAAACAACGCCATATTATTACAACCTGATTAAAGGTAATCTCCTGGATGATTGCGACGCGTTCAGTTTTCATACCTATCGCAGTCCGCTGGATATGGAAGAACAGATCTGGCTGCTGCGCAAGCAGGAAAAGGAGGCTGGCAGAACCCCGGGCTTTCCTTTCTGGATCACAGAATCGGGCAGGCCGTGGCCAAGCGGTCCTTCCCGTCCGCCAGTAAATCAGGGCAAATTCAGCGCACAGGAAATTGTTGGTAAAGCGATCGAATGCAGAGCATTAGGCGTTGAGAAATATTTTCCGTTTGTCATTATCTGGCACGTTGAAACAATATTCAATTTTTCCATGTTTGACCAGCGACATACCCCGCTTCGCTTAATCGGCGCATATGTGGAGGCTGTACAATTACTTTCACATATGGAATACGTTGGGGACATTAATATTCCTGGAAGTGACCGTTGTAGAGTCTTTTCAGACGGAAAAACAGCTGTCTGCTGGGTTTATAAATCTTTTATGCGAAAAATTGCCGGAGACTGGGGATCGCTTGATAAAGAGGCCCATAAGCATGTGCATATTTCTTTGCCTCACGGAATGAAAGTGAAAAAAATTCTCGGCGCGGACGGTCGCAGACTTAAACTGCAAAATGGCGAACTGCCTATGAATGACGGATATTGCTATCTGATACTTGATGCAAAAGAGGTCAAGCATCACCTGAATACCGAAACCAGAGCCATGATGCTGTATAAAATGGCAAAGTCATACATACCGTCAGAGCGCACGGCTAAAGATGTTGTAATTCAGCCGGACTATGATCCCAGCCGACATAAATACAACCGTGATGGAGTTTTCCTGAAAGACAATGAAGAACTTGACCTGTGGGTTATCTATAACAATCTTTCGACAATACCAGTCAAAATTCAACCAGTTATAAAACAGGTTCCGCCGGGAATCATCGCGGAAACAAAAGAGATGCCGGAAATGGAACTGGCGCCGCAATCAATGAAACGATTTCTGTTTAAAATACGCGGCACATCCAAACTTCCTTTGAGAAGAGTCGAACTTCTCGAAGTTGCCGACCAATGTGGCAATGCCACTTCAATGATGGTAGCGATAGGAGGAGACCGCAAGATTCCTCCCCTTGATGTCATGCCGTTAAACAAAATGAAACAGGCTCCATTCACAAAGCTGCAGGGAAAAAAAGACTGGAACAGTTTCTCTGGTCAATGGATGGGACAGGTTGAACCGGATATCAGTGCCGCGTTCCGCTTCGGATACGACAAACAAAATCTGTATTTGGACGTGCGGATAAAGGACAAGGAGCAATCCTGCAAATTTAATCCTTTTATGGCCTGGCTGGGGGATTCTGTTCAGGTAGCCTTGGCTTATGGTTCGCGCCAGATCGAATTCTGTGCATCCCACGGAGTTCAGGGCGACAAGGTATATCGTCATGTGGGTAATCCGACAGGTCTTGCCAATAAGGTTGGATTCAAGTGGAAACGTAATGAACGCAAGCAAATTACCTACTATCATTTGACTATTCCAGCCAGGGAACTGGGAATAAGTGGACTTAAAGCCGGAATGCATATTCCCTGTACACTGTTGTTGAATAGTGGAGGCCCTGATGGACGTCATGGTTTCCTTACCTGGGGAGATGGGATTCGAGGCAGCAAAAAAGTATCGGAATTCAATGAACTAATACTGAAATAACGATATACTATGCCAGCCGCGTTGCAGGCCTAAAACCTGCAACGCTTTTTGGGTTCCTGAAATCTGTGTAACTTTCTGCTCAAATTACACTTTGATTAAAATAGCGATCTGCTGTATTCTCCCATTAAAGAGGGGCTGAATAAACAGGAGATCGTATAATGTTGGAATTAGGTAGCAATTATCCACGGTTCGCTTCGACGCTGGGTTGTATGATGTGGATTATATGTGCTCTGACTGTTGGAGGTCTAGCTGTTTATGCAATGAAATATTGCACTGAGTGGGCCGAAGGACTACATGAAGATAAAGCCACATATACTATCGAAAAAATCCAGTATCCCAAAGTGTAATATATCGGTCCAAATCATTTGTTTGCTTTCAAATGATAGAGCAAACAGATAATTGTATTCAGCATAAGCAATGAGCCGGTCAGGACAATGCCGGTTGATACGCCCACCCAGGAAATCAGAAAGCATGATGTGAACAGGGTCCCGATGATACTTCCGGCGGTTGATACGGAATAGACTCTTCCCGAGGCCGTGCCGGCCTTTAAAGACTTATCCGCGAGAATATCGATAATTACCGGCATGGTTGCCCCCATAAAGATGCAAGGAACAAAGAACAGGATGATCGACGTTAGTAATGCGCTTAGTCTGGAATCCAGTTCCGCGGCGTAAATCATATTGCTGAAGCCATATGCGTATAAAGGAAACGTCAGGATCAAAACGGAGGGAATTGCCTGAAGTACAGCCACTACTTTGCCATTGGTGCGGCGCTCCGAGATTTTTCCTCCAATCGCATAGCCGATACTTAATCCCGCGAGAAACACCGAGATGGTTGTTCCCAGGACATAAACGGAGCTGCCGTAAAAAGGAGTCAGCATTCTTACTCCGAGGATTTCATAGCTCATCATGGCAAAGCCGCTGATGAATGCGATTATATACAATAATGGTTTCATCCGCTTACTTCATCGTTTCAACCGGAGCAAAATCATCGGTAAGAACTTTTTTATCTTTCATCATTTCATCAATATCCTGTTTCTTCATCTTAGTATCGAGGATATCTGTCAGTTTGTAACTGAGAATCTTCTCGCTGTCAATTTTTTCCGCGTTTTTCCGTAACGACTGCTCAGTCTGCGTCCAGTTCAGCGCAGCGAAAGGAACGTAGGTATAACCTTGGGGACATACATAAATCTGGAGCTTCGGAAATATGGAGTTGATGGTTTTCAGTTCGCTTCCCACAAATTCAGTTTTACCGACATTGGCGATATTCGCTGTTATTACTCCATCCGGGTTCAGGGCCTGACGGATTTTCTGGTAAAACTCTTTGGTTGTCAACTGGAAAGGAATTGCACTGGAGTTATAGGCATCAATCACAATCAGATCATATTTATGCTTTGTACGGTTGATATAGTCGCGGCCATCCTTGATAATTATATTGGTTTTGGGACTTTTGGCGTAACCGAAGTACTTTTCCGCTATTTCCGGTATTTCCTTGTCGATTTCAACAATGTCGATGATGGTTTCCGGATAACGTCTCGCAAAAAAACGCGGCAGGATTCCTGCTCCCATTCCGATAAACAGTATTCTTTTTGGGGGATGCTCGATCATGGTCAAATACAGCGTTACATGCTTGCAGTAGTTGGAAATAATGGTATTGGGCTCTTTCGGATTCCAAATTCCCTGCGATCCTTTGCGGGGATTGAACACCAGATGCCGCCAGCCGTTGTGATCGACTTCGACCGTAACCAGAAAGTATTGTGTTTGTTTGCGCAGCAGGAATTTTCTTTTTTCGACATGAGGCACAAAAAAATTTACGAATCCTTCCCAGATTGATCCAAAGAATCCGGGTTCATCCTCCTCAACTGCTGCGCTGTTGGTTTCATCGGCATTGCAGGTAAGTATTGTTAGAAATAATAACAGCATTATAGATATGATTTTATACGGCTTGATCATTATGATTTTTCCTGAAGTTATATATTCTCTGGTTATATTATATCTGGAACCTCTGTTCCCATGGACGGTACGAACTTCAATATGCCTTATAAAGAACTTAAATACAATCTTTTCAAGATATATAACGCGGTTAATTTTGTCGGATTAATTGACTTGCGTTTTTGGTATACCAGATTGAAGTCATGGAGAAAGACTGATTATTATCTTTCTTTTTGTTGTATTATTTGTTTGTTGGTTGAAATGCTGTTATAATACTGGAGGCAGAGTTTTTGTTATCAAACAAACATTGGACACTAAGATGAAAACTATATTTTTTTCTATTGTGGGGATTTTGTGCTTTTCTTATAATCTGATGGCATTGCCGCAGACGAATGGAGCAGTGATCAAGAACAGCGGGGAGGCGGTCAGTAATTCTGCATCAGACAAATCCACGATCAATTCCGGAATCAAGGCTCGGAGCGCGACGATAAAAAGTTCCAGTCTGATAAACACCAATAAAGATGTAAAAAATGACGCATCGGGGAAATCCACGATTAATTCCGGCATTTCTGCAAGTTCCTCTGAGATTACGAATCAAAGTATTTTAAAAAATGCCAACATCAAGATTAATAACCTGGCTTTGAATTCTTCCACGATCAATTCCGGCATTGAAGCGGAATTGGCAGAGTTAAAAAACGCGAAGCTTGACAATTTGAATGAGAATGTGAATAACACAGCCATCAACGGTTCAAAAATTAATTCCGGGATAAATGTGAAAGGGGCCGAAGTAAAAAAATCTGTGATAATCAATAAAAATATTAACGTTAATAATACTGCTGTTAATAAATCGGAGATCAATTCGGGGATTAATGCAACGGGCGCTGTGATTAAGAATTCCAGGATCCAGAACGAGAACCGGAACGTGGATAATGTCGCGAAAGAAAAGTCAAAGGTCAATTCGGGAATTGATCTGGGCAATTAAGCCGTGGGGAGACAGGAGATTGGGAACGATGTCAGAATTTAAAATAATTGCTCTGGTGCTGCTGGTTCTTTGGTGCGGGATATTGTCAGCAAATGGCCATGAAAATATAAGCTATCAGGAGTTGGACCGTAAAATTGTCAAAGCCTATAACCATAATCCCAGGAATACAGCGGATGTGTATGTTTATTCCAGGCTTATTCTGGAAAAGGCCAATAAAGATTCTACGACAAGTGGAAAAGCATGGCAGCTTAAAGCCCGAAAATTGATAACAGTAACCTGTTTTTATGAGTGTACATATGCCATTGACCGTAAGCTTTACCGTGATGCATTTGTCTGGGCCATGCGCGGCGTAAAGCGTGGAACGACGACTGGGGCTATTGGCAATGTTTCGGTTAAAAGCCTGTTCCAGTATCTTGATTATGCAAAAAATGAATTAAAGAATACACCGATGGTTAAAAATACCAGTCCGGCTGATTTAATGAAGCAAATTGATGATTATGAGGGACTTCTGGCTGAATCGAAAATGAGATCCGCCAAACGGAAAGGGGCGGTTCTTTTGGAAAAGCTTAAAAAGGTTCCTTATAAGCTGATCGAAGGTCCGGCTATGGATAATAACGGCAGGATTTTTGTAAAAGTTTCAAGTGGTAGTGGAAATAATACCGCGACGATTGTTAATGTGCCCTTGAAAGGCTGGAAGTGTAAACTGGTGGCAGGATATTTTTCTTCGTGGCAGCAGTGTGCAAGTGCTATATTCGGAACAGAAAAGGTAGATGGTAATACTTAGGCAGGGAAGGGGAATGGTTCGTTGTTATATTTTTGTGGTGCTTTGTGCTGTTAGTGCGTTTGTGTCAGGATGTACCAGTGCGGTTGGTTCTTATCAGTCCGATGAGACACGAGACAGGTCCATGCGGGGAAAACTCATTGAACAGTGTAAATCTTATGAAGGGGTGGCGCGGAATCCGGTCATTGTGATCCATGGTTTTCTCGGATCAAAGTTGAAAAGCAAAAAATATGACCGGGTGGTTTGGGGAAATTTCAGTACCTGGAGTTCGATTGTCGGTTTTGATGACCAGGAGTTGCGTGACCTCAGTTTGGATATGAAGAAGGGCCGCAGCCTGACAGAGATGGACGACAGTGTGGAACCTTTTGCTTTTCTGGAAACGATTTCCGTCCAGATATTGGGTTTGCCGTTTTCTATTAACGCGTATGAGGATATGTTGAAAATTCTGCGGGAAGCTGGATATGTGCAGTATGGAAAACCTTTGCCGGAAGGGAAAAATTTTTATTCGCTCTTTCCATTTTTTTACGACTGGAGACGGGATCTTCCATATAACGCGGCAAAACTACATAAATATATCCAGGAAAAGAGAGCTTATCTGCAAAAGGAATATGAGCGGCTTTACGGGATAAAAGATTACGATGTTCAGTTTGATATCGTGTGTCATTCCATGGGCGGACTACTTTCCCGTTATTATCTGCGTTACGGGGGAGATAATCTCCCTGCCGACGGCTCTATTCCTGAGTTGAAATGGAAGGGCAGCAAATATATCGATAAGCTTCTGATTGTAGGAACTCCGAATGCGGGGTATCTGGATACCTGTGTTGAGTTGATCAATGGACTTAAAGTTGCTCCGGGAACTCCGACTTATCCGCCGGCTGTTGTCGGGACATTTGCCACGATTTACCAGATGATGCCTGTATACGGTTTCAGGACCGTGTTGTACAAAGATGATCCAAATGGTGCGGAGGTCGATATCTTTGATCCTGAAATATGGATAAAATACAAGTGGGGACTGGCTGATCCCGGACAGGACAAGATATTGAAGATTCTTCTTCCTGATGTAAAAGACGCAAAAGAACGTCGGGAAATTGCTTTGGACCACTTAAGAAAGTGTCTGAGACGGGCAAAGCAGTTTACTGCGGCAATGCAGGTAAAAGCAACTCCCCCCGATGATGTGGCAATGTTCCTCTTTGCTGGAGATGCGATCCCGACTTGCCGCACTGCTATGGTCGATCGTAAAACCGGGGAATTCGAGGTAACGGAATATGCTCCTGGTGACGGGAAGATATTAACCTCCAGTGCACGCTTTGATTTGCGCGAAGATGGCTACTGGACGCCATATGTACGTTCCCCGATCACCTGGCAGGGAACTTTTTTGCTGCATTCAGCGCATATGGGGATAACCAAGAGCAATATATTTAACAGTAATGCTTCGTTTTGTCTGCTTATAACTCCAAGCCGAAAACAGGACAAACGCGATAAAAAGTCGGTGTTCAGCCACCAGAAACTGCCTGTTTCAATCGAATATCTGGGCGATGGAAAATTCGATAAAAAAGACTGAATCTCTTTTTTCCATAGATTAATTCCGACCGAATTTTGACAAAATATTTATAAGGTATAATTTACGGTAAGGGAATCTTAAAAAAATGGAGGAGCAGATGACCAGCCGTGAAATTACCTCAGTCGTTATCAGAAGCGCAGTTATATATATTCTAATTCAGGTTATTCTTGGAGTACCTGTGGCGTTTTTTTACTGGCATGAATTTATCAAGAGTCCTCAAGTTGCTGTTTTCTTATTTTCTCTGGTTCTGATCTCTACAGTTATCATGTGCATTGGTCTGTGGAGATTCTCAAAAAAGCTTATTGAAAAGAATATCGCTGATTCTGAAGACAGGATGATTAATATAAGTACGGTTCGACTGGAGAAAGTTATTCTTCGTTGTCTTGGACTGTTTTTCTTTGCGACGAATCTGCACGATCTGGTGTATGATGTTTGTATGTTATTTATGCCACCCAATCAATACAACAATGTTGATGTGAAACTGATGGTGGTTGTCGATGTTGCAGTTATTTGTTTCTCTTGTTTTCTTATTGTCAGTCCGGGGAAATGGGTGGGCGTGATTCATAAGTTAAAGAAACAGTAATTATGGGATACAGAAAAATACGATAAAGTATTATGAACGAGGAGATTTTATGAAAAACTGCATTTTGATTTTAATTACATTTCTTACTGTTTGTGCCTTCGGGCAGGATCTGAAAATTGTCAGACCGCGTATAGTCAAAGGAAAAACCATTGAACGGGAAGTCTGTGTTTACCACAAACCCAAAAACTGGACAACACAATCGAAAGACAAAGATGGCAATCCTATTACAGTCAGCCATTTTAAAGCGTCAGTGACAGAGAAAAAAAAAGTGACACGTCAGAAAGTGTGTTTTATATTCTTTCTCTACAATTCAGGGAAAAAAACAATAAAGATTCCAACTGCAAGACTCGATAAATCTTTCTTTCAGGGAGATCGCAAGCTGATCGGAAAATTAAAGGATGACAGCAGATTTACCGGAGCGCTTTGTACTATGCCCCGCGATACATCGTTATTAATTTTGGGTAACGGCCAAATGTATTGTGCAGGTGATAAATCCAAAGGGATTCCCCGCTTTCCGGTCATCATTCCCCGGAGTTCATTTAAAATTGTTGAACTGCGTCCTGGGGAAGGATGCTATATTACTTGCGAGAAGGAATTAAAGTCGCTTGAAAACGGCGATAAATTTATTATTCAATACAATCCGGATAATTTAGATGGACGTTATGATTTCTGGAAAGGTTCGGTCATATCAGAACCTTTTTCTTATAAAACGACGAAGAGCTTGATGAAAACGAAAAAATAATCAGAATAACGGAAATATTTGAGAATGATACCGTATATAACATCATAGAAATACAATCTTTCAAAGTATAATAACCTTTACTTTGGGTTTGCTTAATGTTAAAAAACAATTTTGGGATGTAAAATTAATTTATTAGTACTATATTTGTCATATCGTTATTATGAATTGGGGATTATTAATTAATATAAAAGGGAAAAATATGTTGAAGAAGGTTTTGTCACTGTCAGTCATTATATCCGGAGTGATATTTTTATGTGGATTGAAAGCGGAGGCGGCTGTCGAACTATTGTCTATTAGTGATGCGCAATTCCAGCAGATGATGAAAGAACCGTCAGCTGGCGTAACTGCTTATTGGAACCAATTAAAAGTCGCACAGCTTTTATTGAAAAAAGGTTGTGAGAAATATCCTGAACTTCAAAAAGAAGTGACTGGATACCTGGAAAATGTAAACAACATAGTGAGATTTATCATCGCGCAGGATCCCGGGAAGAAAAAGAAAATTGCCAAATTAGAAGCGAAATGCAGAGATTATAATCTTTTCAGTATTCCCCGTTATTTAAGTCGTATGATACCATATGATAAATGGAGCGATAGCAAATTGCGTGGTTATTACCGTAATTGTGCTAAGTATTCTGATAAAATAGAGAGGATTCTTCAGGAAAAGAAATCATCGCTTCCTGAATATTCCATCTGGGAAAAGCACATTCTGGAACAGCGTAAGAAAGCTGCGCTTACGGCTGATTCTTCTCCAATCAAAAATATTATTCCTGATAAAACTGATTACAACGACATTCTAAAAGCTCTGGTTGAGGGATTAAAAAGTTCCAACATGAAGCAGAAAAAGCAAAATATAAGACTTGCAAAACGTTTCCTGAATTATTTAAATAGACGTATAATTTCTGTAGCAATTGTTGAAGTGCAACAACAACAGCCTCCCCAGGAAATGAGGGCTGAGGCTCTCAAGGAGAGATCCCAGGTTATGATGCGAAATTTAGACGACGCGGTTATATTGATGTATGGAAATAGTGGATGGGGCAAAGTATTCAGGAAAGAGTATGGTGAAATAAGTAAAAGGATTAATCAGCAAATTAAGGAACTTCCCGCCGTAAAGAAGAAGAGGGAGTGGTATGATGCCAGGCGGAAAAAGCTTATTTCCATGAAAGATGAACTAATGAAAGACAGTTCGAATCCGCATGTTGCCAAATATCTTAATGCAAAAAAGATATTACAGCCATATATTGAAAAGAAGTAAAAACTTTTATTACTTGACTTGGCGTTTTTCGTGCCCTTTACTTTTGATCTAACCGTGATGGGCCACGCCTAGTAAGAATCTGACGGCAACGGTTATTAATACTCCGAGGAACAGCAGTACAAAATTCTTTTTGCAGTTGCAGTGTTGTATCAAGGCTGTTCTCTTCAGGTCGTGTAATGTTGCCATGTAAAGGAATGTTCCTGAGGCCATTGAGAAAATAATGCCCTTGATTACGATTATAGCTTCTCCGGCCATATATTCATGGATGTGGTAACCCAGAATGATCCCGGTCGGGGTTGAAAATGCAAACAGGCAGAACATGGCGAGGATTTTTCCGCGTGACATGGAGCTTCTTACCATCTTCAACGCCAAAGCGAAGCCGGCTGATCCTTTATGGAGTACAATGGCGCAGAACACCAGTATTGCCATTGATTTTCCACTTACTCCAAGAGCTGCCCCCATAAAAAATGATGGTAAAGCAATCATAATCGTCATTATTGTAGGGATCACTGGAGAAGAAAGTTCAGAAGTATTATCAACTTTCATTTTTAAATGTTGAATTGCGTGTTCAATGCTTAGTAGTATCAAAAATGTCAGCAGGGCGAATACCGGAGCAAGCGGAACTTCAAATGGTATTACCCGGTGGGTCAGGTCCATTCCGGCGGGAAGCATAATTGCCAGCGACAGTGCAAGGAATATTCCGGCGGTAAAACTTTCGGCACCGGGAAACGACTTCTCTTCTGATATTTTTCCTTTGAACAGAGGCATATAACCGCCTGCAAATGTGACCATGAGAATTACAACTAAAGCAAACCAATCAAAACCGGTAAGTATAAACCCCATAACACAACCATCCCTTTTTATAAAGATACATTAATATAATTCCAGTCATATTCAATAACACTTTTGAAATCAACATCCACATATGCTAAATTGAGGTGAATTATTTTCCAGCATTAGGAAACCTTTAAATACGGATCTAAAGAATATTTAGAATTTATTCCCATACATGATCAGACTTATAAAAACAACCGTAATGCGTGCTTTCCATCATGATGGACTTCGTAAATACGGAGCGAATACGATTTGGTTGTTTACCGAAAAATTCTTCCGTATGGCAATCGGTTTTACTATCGGTATTTATGTGGCAAGGCAGCTGGGGCCGGCAAAATATGGCGTGTTAAATTATGCCTTGAGTTACGTGGGCATTTTTTCAGCGATAGCGGGGCTTGGGCTTGATTCAATTGTTGTTCGCGAATTGGTGAAAACGCCGGAAAAGCAACAAGAATTGCTGGGGTCTACGTTTATTCTGAAGCTTGCCGGTTTTCTTTTGATGTTAGTTGGGATTGTGGTTGGACTGTTCTTTTCAAATAACTCTTCCTCAACTAATATAATAGTAGCTGTGATTGCGGGTGGATACCTGTTCCAGACCTTACAGACCATCGATTTTTACTATCAGGCAGAAGTCAAAAGTAAATATGTGGCGATTTCACAGATCACCGCTTTACTCATCGTATCCGCTTTCCGTTTCTACTTTGCATATAAACTTTATCCTCTGATCTATTTTGCCGGACTGGAAGCCATGTATATGGTTATATCCTTTTTGTTGTATACAGTTTTCTACATAATAATTGGAAATAATCCGTTCAAATGGCGGTTCAGCACCACTACAGCCAGAATGCTTTTAAAGAATTCCTGGCCGTTATTACTAAGTGGCGCAGCCATAATGATAAATATGCGAATTGACCAGGTCATGATCAAAAGTATGTTGAAAGATAATGATGTAGGTTGTTATGCTGTAGTGGTTCGGCTGGTTGAAATTTGGTATTTCATTCCAACAATCGTTTGTTCTTCTCTTTTTCCCGCAATTATTCTATCAAAAAAAATCTCACTACAACATTATAAAGCAAGGCTCATTAAGTTATTTTCATTAATGTTCTGGACGGCCATTACCATCTGCATCATAATGTTGTTTGTTTACAAATATATCATACTATTCTTATATGGAAGCAAATATGCAGATTCCATTCCTGCATTATATATTTACGTCTGGGCCATGCCATTTGTTTTCTGGGGTGTTGCCAGAAGCAAGTGGCTCATCACAGAAAATTTTCAAAAATACAGTCTGTATTGCAGTGTGGCAGCAATGCTGGTAAATATTGTTATTAATTATATATTAATACCCAGAATTGGTATTAACGGGGCTGCAATCGCAACCGTTTTTGCTCAATTTTTTTCAGTCGTAGTAATTCCATTTCTGATAAAGGAAACAAGAATCAGCTGTGTCATGTTTTATGAGTCAATAAATCCTTTCTTCATTATAAAAAAGACAAAGAGATGATTAATGAGTTATTGAAATGTATCTGTAAGTATTTATAGCTATATGCTTTATGTTGTTTTGCCGGTTGTGGTAAACCTGAATTTAAAATAGTATTTTTTACGGAGCATTATTATTTTTTACTGTATTTTTAAACCAATTTACTTGTATTGTCTAATTATAATAAATAGACCCTATGACCAAGAAAATCACATAGGAATGGATGGTTCTGGAACTCATTGCGGCAAACAAAATGGTTATGACACTGTATTGAGCCGGCAGACCATGGAAGAACTACCATTGGCAAGAGAAGCTTTTGGCAAATACCTGAAAACTGTAAAAATTAGTATCTTCAGGCGTGTAATCCATAAAATTATAATATTTGTATAACAGATTTTGTAAATAAAATTACTACATCTTAAAATTCAAAAATTTCCATAAAAATAACCATTATCACTTCGTGCCTGAACTTGAGTAGGCTGAAATATACTATTTTTCATAAAATGATGTAAGAATCTGAATCACCTTTCTAGCTCTTATTAAACTCATTTTCATAGGTTATTCAATTCTTTTCTTCCCTCAAGCGTGTATTGTTTATTCTGAGAAAGTCTATTTTCTAATGGAAAAACGGGGTTTCTGATGTAATATATTTTTCAACGAATAAGCGATTTACGGGTGTATTTTAGGAATGAATAATAGTTTTAAAACTTCAATACTGTTCATCGTGTTTTGCCGCGAGGACACTACTCAGCGGGTTTTTGAGGCAATCAGAACAGCCCGTCCTGCTCAGTTGTATATTGCCGCTGATGGGCCTCGTGCCGACCGGCCAGGAGAAGCGGAAAAATGTGACAAGGTTCGCAATCTCATTCTACAGGGAATCGACTGGGATTGTCAGGTAAAAACGTTATTTCGTGATCATAACCTGGGATGCCGGGCCGCGGTTAGCTCTGCAATTGACTGGTTTTTCAGTCAGGTTGAAGAAGGAATCATTCTCGAAGATGATTGTCTCCCTCATCCTGATTTTTTCCGCTTCTGCGAAGAAATGCTTGAGTATTATAGTGATGATACCAGAATCATGCACATTGGCGGGGGAAATTTTCAACTTGGCAGGAAAATAGGAAAGGCTAGTTATTATTTTTCACGCTATTCCCATATCTGGGGATGGGCGAGTTGGCGGAGAGCATGGCAATATTATGATGTTGATATAAAATCATTTCCGAAATTTGAACAACAGAACATTGTTGCCAACATCTTCTCTGAAAAACGGATTCAGAAACGTTGGAACGAGATTCTGAATAAGATTTATAAAAAGGATATGATCTTTAATACCTGGGATTTCCAATGGAATTATGCTTTGTTTTGCCAAAATGGCTTGTCCATAATACCGAATGTCAATCTCATCTCTAATATCGGCTGCGGAGTTGAAGGAACTAACACTTCGCAAGATAACGTATATTCCGGACTTGAAACATATGAAATGGGAGAAATAGTACATCCTGAATTTATTGTACCAAATACCAAAGCGGATGATTTTACTTTCCTTAAGTTTTTTCAGGCTGACATTCTTTCTAAAGTGAAAAGCCGTATAAAAAGGATACTGAAATGAAATGCAAAGTATGTGGTTCTAACAGCTATAAGATTTTTGTAAAGCAATTGCTAGGAAAATATGATGTTCAATATTACAAATGCCCGGAATGCGATTTTATAAATACAGAAAAACCTTTTTGGCTCAAAGAAGCATATGAGGAGAGCATAAATCTCAGTGACACTGGAATACTATCTCGGAATCAGAATCTAGCTGAAAAACTAACGCCTGTTTTTGCTATGTTCTTCGATAAAAATGCCAGTTTTTTGGATTGGGGTGGAGGTTATGGCCTTTTTGTAAGAACGATGCGTGATATAGGATTTGATTTCAAATGGCACGATCCTTATACTCAAAATCTTTTCGCCAGAAATTTTGAGATAAACCCCGGTGAACAATATGAAGTGGTGACCTGTTTCGAAGTATTTGAACATTTGGAATTTCCAATAGATGAAATCAAGAAAATCCTCGAATATTCTGATACCATTGTTTTTTCTACAAATTTGAGTGATTCTGTCAGTGACATAGGAAACTGGGATTATCTCTGCCCTGACCATGGTCAACATATATCGTTCTATTCCTATAAAACTTTGGCTTCTATCGCCAGACTGTTTGACATGAAATTATTATCTAATAGAAAAAATATTCATATTCTTACTAGAAAGAGACTTAAAAATAAGTTTATAACAGAGCTATTATTAGGAATAAGGCATAGATACGGCATATTGATATTTGAAGTATCCAAATTATTTGTAAAGTCCAAAACAGTGGAAGATTCTTCTCTATTAAAATAATGAAGTTGATATACTATGATTCTACGAAAAAAAATATGGACTCTTTTTTCTTTGGGAGTCAGTGAGCTAAGGCGTTGGTTTGTTTTTCGAAAAGCCCCTGGTGGTAAGAAACGCGTTCTAATTGTCCGTCTGGACGGAATCGGCGACTTTTTTATCTGGCTTCCTGAACTGATGAAATTGCGGGATCATTATGCCGACGCGGAAGTAACGTTGCTTGCCAACAAGTTATGGAGTGAAGCCGCAGAAAAACTGCTTCCCGGAATTCAAGTTATTGAATTTTCACCCAAACTATTTCTTAACAACTATAAGTACAAAGTTGATATTCTAAGCAGGTTGCGCCAAAAAGGTTTTGACACTGTGATTCAACCGCGTTTTTCCCGTGAATTCTTGGTTGAGGATATAATTACCCGTTGGTGCGACGCTCCGTATTCGGTCGCATTCCGTAGCGATCAGCGCAGTATTAATCCCAGGTTGATGAAATGGAGCGACAGGTGGTATACGAAGTTGCTTGAGCTCCCCGAAAAAATTAAAAATGAACATCTGACAAATAACTTCTTCCGGGACAAGATCGTTGGTGTCGCCTCCGGTGACGATTTTTCTCCTGCGAAATTCTTGGAGCTTCCTGATTTACCCGAAACATGGATTGGATCCCCATACTTTTTGATTGTTCCAGGCGCTGCCGATCCGGGCAGAAGATGGCCTCCTGAAAAACTGGCTGGAGTTACCGAATTTATAACAAAACATTTGTCATTGCGCGGTATCATTTGCGGTAGTGCAGAAGATCAAAAGGCGGCAAGTATAATTCTACAAAAAAATGGTAATAACAACCTGCTTGACCTGACCGGACAAACCAGTATTATGCAATTGGTCGCATTGATACGGAATAGCCGTTTGGTTGTAGGTAATGATACAGGAGCAATGCATATTGCCGCAAGCTGTGGAATTAAGGCATTCTGTGTGTTGGGGGGAGGGCAATGGGGACGCTTTTTGCCATATCCCGATACGGTTGAAATCGCGCCTGAGTGCATTTATCAAACGATGGATTGTTATAACTGCAATTGGCAATGTATATTTGAGAGAGAATCAAACAGTCCATATCCGTGTGTTAATTCTATAACCGTAGATGAATTGAATAACAAAATAGAAACTGTAATGAGTTCAACAAAATCCTGATACAGAGAAAATATAACATTTGATTTTTTCTTTCAGGATGTATCTCAATATTTTCATCCAGTACATTGATTTATACAACACACTGCTGTCACAACAACTCAAAATTTTTTTGAGTTTCTCAAGATCCTTGGAAAATTCTTGATTGCTTTCAGCCAATATATAAAATATGCCAGCCAGAAAGGTTGGCTGTATTTTATCTTTACCGCAAATTCATCCTTCAGACATTGTTTTATGTTTGAGTCCGCCAGGCCGCCTTCTCGAAAAAAAGCTATTGATACGGGAACATAGATTGGGGTTATTTTATATTTGTTAATTGCCCGATACATGAAGTCATAGTCGCCCAGCAATTTAAATGACGTATCATACACGCCAATGCGTTCGTATATTTTTCTGGGACAAAACATTGAAGGATGAGGCGCAAACGCCCCAATTTTTCTCTTTAGCGGACGGAATCCTTTTATTTTTCCTTTCCGTTCATATTTCACGTCTCCCCAGAAAATATGATCTTCCAGAATGTTTTCTTCAAATGCCTTATTAACAGTAGAGAATGCTCCTGAATAATAATAATCGTCAGAATTAATAATTCCGATAACATCTCCCGTTGCCTGTTTGATTCCCTTATTCATCGCATCGTATAAACCGTCATCTGGTTCACTACAGAAGAATGCCAAATGCTGTTTATATTTATCTATGATATCCAAGGTACCATCAGTTGAACCACCATCAATGATGATATATTCATAAGCAGGATAATCCTGATTCAGAACACTCTGTATCGTTTCTTCAATATGTTGTTCAGAATTAAGAGATATAGTAATGATAGATAATTTTAGATTATTACCCATTCAGTTGTTTCTTGCCTTTTTACACATTTTTTCTTATTTAATATAGTTGTAATGTGATATTTATGCAAATGGAATATTTGAAACGTTAGTATTAATCAGTTGTTTGTTTGTTGTTTTGGCCGGCAATTATTTTAGTAAATCTTTTAAGGTTTTGGAGAGTTTTCCCGGAGAGAATGGTTTGGAGAGGAACGCCGGACACTTCTTTGACATTTCTTCAATAGAACTACTGGATGCGAACCCGGACATAAGAAGAATTTTTACATCCGGTTTGATTTCAACTAGAGCTTCATAAATCTCATTGACCGACAGTCCCGGCATTATCATATCTAACATTACCAGGTCAATTGAATCGGCATATTTACTAAACCGTTTCAGTCCTTCCGCTCCATTTTCTGCAGATATATAAGTATAACCACATTCTTCAAGGGTATTTTCAATTGTGCAGCGGACCAATTCCTCGTCATCAATGATCAGGATGTTGCCTTTGCCGGTAATTAATTGCTCAACAGAGTCAGTCATATGGGAGGAAATATCATCCTGTCCTGCCAGCGGCAGGAATATTTTGAATGCGGTTCCCTTTCCTTCTTCGCTGTAGACATGAATTGTTCCGTTCATATCTTTGATTGTACTATAGATGATCGAAAGGCCGAGACCAGTGCCTTTGCCAACCTCTTTGGTAGTAAAAAAAGGATCAAAGATCTTATTGATATTTTCCCGGGGGATGCCAAGACCGGTATCGCTGACATCAATTTGAACGTAATAACCCGGCTTTGAATCAATCAGCATATGCGGATCAGCCGAACTGTCGAGAAAAATATTTGATGTGCCGATTGATAGTTTTCCTCCACTCGGCATCGCATCTCTGGCGTTAATGCCAAGGTTGATAATAGCATTCTGGAGCCGTGTTGCGTCACCGATTACATTGGCCGGGGTTGCGTTCAAATGGGAATCAATAATAATATTTTTTGAAATACTGTGCAGAAGAATCGAGATGACATCTTCGATCATCTTATTGACGTCTAAAGTATTCTGTACATCTTTGCTTTTTCTGGAAAACATCAGCAGTTGGGCAACCAGGTCAGAAGCGCGTTCTGATGAGTTGATAATGTTCCTGACCAGTTTTTTCAATTTTTCGTTATCACCGACTCGCTTACTGATGAGGTTGGCGGAACCAAGAATTGCGAAAAGCATATTGTTGAAGTCATGTGCCACTCCCCCCGCTAGTTGGCCCAGGGAGTCCATTTTCTGTGACTGCTGAAGCAGCATTTCAGTTTTATGTTGTTCGGTTATATCATGAAGTACGAAAACATGTCCGACAACTTCATCGGAAAGGTTGAGTATTCGGTTAACAGACCCGTGTACCATGGACTTATGTTTAGTTGCTTTGGCAATAACATAACCATTCAACTGAAGGTTGGATCCGGAAATGCTCATCCGTTTAGAAAAGTGTATTGACTGTCCTGTATCGTCGGTTGTATCCAGGAAATTAAGCACTTTATCAATATTTTTACCGGATGCTTCATGGAATGTCCATCCTGTAAGTTTTTCTGCCATTCGATTCATAGCCATAATGCATCCGCTGTTATCAGTGGATATTACCGCATCACCTATAGAGTAAAGAGTTGTTCTCAAGCGTTCTTCTTCGCTTTCGAGTTGTTTCTGAGTCTGTTTTCTGAGTCTGATATTTATAGCCAGTGCGATAATAATTGAGATCAGGCAAAGAATAAGAAATAAGATTGAAAGCATAGTGGCTTTATATTCTTTATAGAGCAAATAAAGTGATTTGGGTTTGTTTAGAACAACATAATGATTCGGCAGAAAGTTATTATGGAGGTTGAACCGTTTTAGATTATCATAGTTGACAATACTTTTTAATGGAGGGTATTGAATCAGCGGCGTAGAATCATTTTGTTTATTTGTTATGAGCTTTATCGCTTGCATTGCAGCCAGTTTCCCATAATCATATCCGACGGTTATTACTCCTCCCAGAAACTTGGAGTTTGGGCTGAAATCACCAAAGGCATAAACAGGGACAGCAGAGTTTTTCAGGACTATGCTTTTCCCACTGTCATAATAACACTGACCATTTTTATCTTTGGCAAATACTAAAAGAAAAACAACGGATTCGGGTGAAAGTGTATTTAGAATATTGCATAACTCTTCGGAGGTCACGTCATCAACGAATTTAAATTTTACTTTATTCGAATAATATTTCCGGAGTTTTCTGGCTTCATTAGAAAGAGCCTTTCCTGTTGTCGTTAAATCTGAAACGATGACGATGTTTTTTACATTAGGCTGAATCGTCATAATCATATCGATGTTTTTCTTTACACTGCGGTTCTCATCAATACCATATATTTTGTCTTTTCTGGAAACATTGTCTGGGGATATATGGTTGATTCCGCAAAATATCCATGGGATTTCCGGAGCAATTTCGTTGCGATGTTTTTTGTAAAAATTATAAGCGTTGTCATCAGAAGTAATAACTACGTCTAATTTTTTATTTTTATACTTTTGAATCAGGAGTCGAACAAAAATATCCAGATAATCATTACTTAAGTGAGTTTTGCTGTCTAGAAAAATTGTATCAAATTCAATATTCTCATATTTCGTAAAAACAGATTGCATGCCTTTAAGAATATTATCGGACCAGAGATAGCCGGGACGGTATGAATTGATATACAGTACGCGATAAATCTTTTGGGATGTCAGCCCATAAGAATTGCATACAACTCCAAACAAAAGCAAAGCAATAATTGTATTTACCGCATAATACTTCCATAATTTTGAAGAGTAAAATCGTTGTCCCATATCGGTTCCTTTAAGAAAAAGCACAGGCTAAAAAATAATGTTCCTCCTGATATTGATAATAAAGGAATTTGAGCCAAAAGTCAACAGCGGAACGATAGTTTATGACTATTGTTCCGCTGTTGGAGAGAGAGATTGTTTTAACAATTATTAACTGTATTTTTTTCTTCTGGCTCCAATTGCTATTGCGCCAAATAACAGCAGGATAATCGCACCAATCGTAAACAGGGCTGGGGCGTTTTCTTTGATCAGTTCTTTTGCCGCCTTCTTTTGGGGTTCCTGCTTTTTCAATTTCATACCTTTAACATCTGATTTTTTCGGTGCCGCACCTGTTCGCACCCGAGTAATTTTCTGCTGGTATGATTTCCGTTGCTCCGGCGTAAGCTGTTCGCTGATCATCTTGCGCAGCTTGGCATTATCGCAGACAAATCCGCTGCATCCCGGTTGGTACTTGTTTACCAGTTCGGCATGCAGTTTGGAGAGCTGCTTGATTGTCGTCTTGTCGGCTTTCCAGTATCCCTTACGGATGGTTTCAAGCATGACTCCAGTCATTTCCTGAAGAGCATACGGATTTTTCTTTTCGAAGAATTGTCGGGTACCGAGTTTATGTTTGTCGTCAATCAGAGTTTCCTTAACATCCTGCCAGTAATAATCCTCGAGCATTTCGGGACGCATTACTTCCCAGCCGTAAGAATTCCTGGCGATTTCCGCGAATTTACCGGCTGCTCCTGCTCCCTCTTTCATCATTTCTTTGATGTATTTCGGATTCAGTACAGTCGTACGAGCTTCAACCATAGCGGCTTCTTTGGCGCTCTGGACTCTGGCCTTCGACGAACTTCTCAGGTCATTAAAGTAAATATCGGGGTTGTTACCGGTAACGTTTTTAACAGTAAGATTTATACCGCCCATAAATTCATATACATGGTCGAGGGACAACGGCCCCCAGGTATTTGACGAACGCGGCTGAACCACAGTATCGGTGTTCTGCAATGCCGCCTCAAATACGCCTTCTTTGAACTCGCACCAGTTGTCACGGGTGTATATAGCGCCCATGTTTTTGAGATAGCGATCGGAGATTTCCTGATCCTTTTCCCATTTGTCGCCTGACTCAACTAACCCGGTAATGCCAGTACCAAATTTACCGTTTACGCCACCGAAGATGCGCGCGGTAGAAAGCTTTCGTGCCTCCAGCGGAGAATACCCTTTGGCGATCATCACTTTTTCCGCCGCCAGAGTTCCTTCTTTTACATGGTTGGCAAATTTACCGTTGTCGTCTGCCTGAGCCGCAAGACGTACTGCTTTATCGATCAGATAAAGTCGTGAAGTAGCGGCCCCACGGAACTGTCCGGAAGTTTGAACAATAACATCAATTCTTGGACGATTGAGTTTTTCCATAGGAATAAGTTTTACATCGCGCACTCTTCCGCGAGAGTTCCAGACAGGCTCAACCCCGAGCATATACAGAATTTCAGCTACATTCACGCCACGACTGCGAATGAATTCTCCTCCCCACAACGTAAACGCGACCTTCTGGGGATATTTTCCGGAGGCTGACAGCTTGGATTTTATTAATTGATCGCCAAGTTGTACTGCTACTTTCCATGCCTCTTTGGTCGGGGTGCTTTCGGTATCAATCGCGAACATATTTCTACCGGTTGGAATGGAGTTCGGATTCCGAATCGGATCAGCCCCCGGTGACGGTAGAATATAACCGCCTTGCAGAGCATTCAGTAATGCATCAGCTTCGGCATTCGTCGATTCCAGAAGGGCTGTTCTGTATTCGGTCACACTGTTTACTGCCTCAACCATACATTTTACGGCATGTAGATAATCGTTATACCAGGCTGAAGCCTTTTTGATTGCTTTTTCACATTTTGCTATAGCCGAGTTAATCGATTTTGTGGAAGTTTTCAGTATTTTTGCTACGTTTGTGGCGTGAATATTTTTCTTCAGGGCAATTTGATCCGCCAGACTCTCAACCGATAACACAAATTCCAGACGTTCTTTCAGCTCCATCGTTGTTTTGATTTTTTCCGCCAGTTTGTTCATGTCGGTTATTTTATTGCTGTTCAGTTGTTTATCCAATTCCGGCGACAATGCCATATAGAGTGTATTTACATATGGTTTACTCAGGGTGGTCGCGATCTTCTGCTGTACTCGACGAGACTTTTCCGCGAGAATCTTTTCTTTTACATCCTTATCTTTCAGTAGTTCAAAAAGATATTCACGCATAGGCTTCTGCTGAATCATCCGTATAAGTCTAAGCATATCCGGACGCGTTGCGATGTCAATCATTTCTTTCATCGGCTTGATGAGCTGTGCCATTCGTTTTGCCCGGGCAATATTTCGCGGATTGGCCAGCGAAGATACCCGATCAAATGTTTTGGGCTCCTGCAATTTCAGAATGAAATCATAGCCGCCGTCCTGTTCGCAGTTTTTCAGTAGCAGATTTTTTATGGTCTGTTTATCATTTGCGGTTATCGCTTTCTGATGACCTGAGCCACGGTTTCTGCTATCCTCGGCGGCATTCGCCTGCATACCGATCATCATTGCCATGATATTTACCGATCCATTCTGTGTACGGTTTTTCATGGATTTCTTATAATTAGCCAGATCTGATGGGGCAATCAGGGATTCCGGCTTTACTCCCTTAAAGACCTGATCAATCAGTTTATTGGCTGTTTCGCGATAATTCTTGTCGAAAAAGTGCGAATTGGATTTCTGCTTCGAAGTAATTTTGCCTGTTACAAGGTCAATGTCAGCCAAACCGGTCGCAATGGAGTCTACTGCCATCAGTCGTGCTGTTTCGGCAGCCTGAGATTCAGAGTAGGAGCGACCAAGAACATAAAGTCCACGATTTACCTTAGCGTCTTCGATTTCATGGATATAATTATGCAGCCGCGATATTATATCTTTGTCAAGGGTTTTCAGATCGCCAAGTTTAAGTTCACGATCGATTTTCTTTTTCCTGACCAGTTGAATAATGCTTTTTCCGTATTCATCACGCAGCCGTTGATTTTCTTCGGCTGAAAGCCATTCGTGAATTTTGTCGTGAATCGCTCCGAGCTCATCATAAAGTTCGCTGGTCATAAACGGCGGTGTCAAGTGTGAAACCATTGTAGCGTAACTGCGGCGTTTGGCAATAACCGCCTCGCCAATATTGTTGATCGTATAAATATAGAAATGCGGCATATCGCCGATCAGAACATCCGGCCAGTCGTAATCTGACAGCGCAACCTGCTTCCAAGGGGTGAACTCCAGACTGCCATGGGTACCGAAATGAATAATCGCATCGGCTTTAAATCCAAATCTGGCCCAGAGATAAGTTGCGATATAAGGATGCGGAGGAGCTTGTTTTGCCCCATGGATCAGTTTATTCGCGTTATCTCCATAACCCGGAAGCGACTGCGGAGTCAGCACAACATTTCCAAATTGAAGCGTACCCAACGCGATTTGCGGCACACCTTTGGCATCAGTTGTACTCATGTAAGGACCAGGAGCATCGCCATAACGTTTCTCCACCTCGGCATACAAATCAGCGGGCATGGCTTTACTTACCCAGTTAAGATAGTCCGGAACTGGAATCAGTTGCGGCTTGCTTTCTCTAATAAATTTATCAATACTGCCTTTCGCATACGGATTAAACAGCGAGGCACGCGCCTGAATCATCTTTTCAAGTGCCGCCGGATTCTCCGGCAGCGTACCGGTATCATAACCGGATTTCTGAAGCAGTTTAAGCGTATGGTAAAGTGACGGTACAACCTCAAGTCCAGCCGCGACCAGTGCATTTTTTCCCGGTCCTTTGAAGTAAACAATGACTATTTTTTTATCCTTGTTGGCTTTGTTTCTCAATGTAAGAAATTTTTTCGCCATCGAACAGAACTTTTTTATCCGTTTGGGCAGCGGTTTAAATACATACAGGCCACGTTCATTCTTGAACTGGGCCGCCAGTACGAATGGAATGATTCCGCCGTCAAGTTCCGGCATAATAATACTTTGGCTCATAATCCCGCCGGTCATACCGCGCTGGTCCTTTTCCCATTCGGAATTCGGACGGTGTATATTAATCGGGCAAAGCAAGGGAATGTTGCGTGTTTTCAGATAGTCAATTACTTCGTTTTCTTTTTGGGTAGTAAACCTGCCATGCGGCATTAAAATGACCATATCCGGACTGATCTTGCGAATAAAATCCAGACGTTTCCGAAAGCCAAAGATAGGATAAATATTGATATTTTCGGCTTCCAGTGCTGAAACAATAGCTTGAATATGTTCTGCTTCCGGTCCAGCCGTAGAAGTCATAAAGCAGACTTTGGGGCCATTGGGGTGAATCAGCTTATTTTCCCGACGGTACTGCTCGTATGATTCAAGGGTCTCGAATATCTTACCTTCTCCAATGTGAAATAATCCGTCAAAGGGCACCTTGACCGGTGGTGTAACTATATCAGCAAACAATTTTTTCCCATCAATTACACGGCGGGTATAGTTCAGTAACAAACGGAAGTTTATTTTTCCACCGTAACTCAGACAGTTTTGAATATATTCCAATTGCTTTCCAGTTAGTGAATTAATATTGTTTTTCTTACTGGTTGCGGCTTGAACATAGACCGGCAGACCATTATTAATGGCTTTTTTTATGTTAGCCAGACGCTCCGGTGAAAGCTTCAGTCCCATGCCGAAAACATAAACGGCATTAAAGCGACTTAAGTTGGTTTCCTCGCCCTTTTTCCAGTTAATACGTTCAACTTTGATAAAGCTGTTTTGGTTCGCGTTATCAAATCGGGCAAAAATATAGTCCGGGTAATTAATGAACCCGATCACCGTCGGACTTACCAGTTTCCGGTAGGCAAAAAAGGCGCTGACAATCAGCAGAATTATAATTGTGACGAGCATTGCCCGTGCGATATATTTACGTTTCATGGTATTTCTCAGTTATTATTTTTTGCTGTTGCCTTCCGGCACGTAGATGATATCTCCGCTGTCCAGACGGTAGGCAATGCCGACCCTTACGCCTTTTCCGTTTCCGGTGGAGGTTTGTTCCGACTTATATCTTTCAACCTTGTTATTTTTCTTGACGATTATTTCCATATCCTTTTTCCCGGCGTTCTTAACGAACGTAACATCTTCGGCGGTCAAAAATTCGGTCATCTTCATTCTGACAACAAATGCCACCATCAGAGCCACGGCAAACACCATCGCCACATCGAACAGGTTGGCCATTCCGGACAACGGATCGTGATCGTCTGTATCAAAGGTTCCGTAATAGCGGTTGCGGCGACGCGGAATCATGATGTTTTCTCCTGATTGTCGCTGTACAACTGCAGGTCAAGAACATACTGGAGATTGGCGATTTCTTCGTCGTACCAGTGTTTTTTTACCGAGAAGGTAATCAGTCCTACCGCGCCGACAAAAATACCGATCACCGTTGTTGCGAATGCCACCTGCATGTTCAGCGCCATCGAACCGATATCACCGTTCGCTAGTCCAACCAGGGCTGGTCCCATTGGAATCAATGTTCCCATCAACCCCAGCATCGGCCCGACTTTCAGGATAAATTTGAGCCGTTCCAGCTCACGCGCATAATTTCCGTGGCAGTCTGCAATAAATTTATCACAATGAACTGGATGCCAGTCCAATCCGATAAGCCGCTGAAGCTTATCGGAAAATGAACATCGTGGTATTGCGGAAAAGTCAAAAGTATTAATATCATTGATTTTTGTCATAATGGCTTTGAGATTGCGGTGTCCTTTAAGGACTCTGATGTAAAGTGTAAAAAATTCACCAAGTAATACCAGAGAATATAGAAAAGCCGCCAGCAGCAGTACGATTACCGGCAGCATGAGGCTGGTTGAGATCCATGCCAAAGCTTGTGTTAGAAAATTCATATGTTATACCATTCTGTTTCTAAATATTTTTCTTTTTAAATGGAACCAGGCACGTGATGCCAGTCCCCCGACAATTACCATTGCAACAATAAACAATATCCCGGACAATGATTTCAGATTGAAATTCACCAGATTTCCCGCCGGCGCGCTGTTTCCACTGAGAACCACCGGCAAAAACATTGCCACAGCGACTTCCGCCAGGGAAAGCATTGCCGCCCACTGGACCAACTCTTCGCGATGCCGACCGATGAATTTCAGTATTTCGGCAAGGCTTCCGGTTGCGATCGCCATCGCGATTCCGGCAACCACAGCGGTCGAGCCGAAACTGATGCCGCTGAGATTATTGAACAGCCAGACCAGTCCGAAAAAACATCCTGCCGGATACAGCAGGGACGGCAGCAGCACGACATACTCCCAGAAACGAATTTTGCGTTCCATGTAGTAGCGTCGCAGCAGAATCGCTCCGAACATCAGTACGATGGCCTCCTGAATGATCACCGCGATACAAAGAGTAGAGAGCGTATTAAAGTCACTCATCAATGCATCGAAGTTTTTCAGATTAATCGCGGCAGCCTGAGGATATGCGATAATGACAGGCAGGGTAAACAGCAGAACTGCTCCCCACCTGTATTTACGTTGCAATATGGCTAGTTTGACGATTGTCTGGGCATATGCACCCAGTAAAATCGCCAGAATAAAAATCCACATAGCACTATTCCGATTTAATTTCCCTGAGCCCTTTGAACACCCACTGTTTTTTTTCTTTTTTTACAGTGAATCGAATAATGTCACCAGTGTTTTTGTCTTTGAAGTAAACAAAATATTTATCGGAACAGCCCATGACGGGAGAAGTAATTTTTTCCGGATTTTCAGACCGTTGTAAATTTAATACAAGATTGCGGACATATTCATGCTCTTCTGTTGGAATTGACCGAAAACGTGCGGCAAACTTATCAGGTCCATTTTTTTTAGTAAAATCTTCAATATACTGTGTGAATTTTATCGCAATTTTAGAATCTTCGCCAGAAACAATTTGTTCTGCCAATCGGTTTGGAGTTCGGTCTATTGAAATAAAGCCATATATTGCCGAAGAAATAACTACAACGATAAGGGCAACGTAAATTTTTTTATTCATTATTCATCTCCCGTTGACTCATCTGTACTATATACAGAATTATCAGCTGCGAAATCTCCGATATTTGACCCATCTAGCTCATCTTCCGCTTCATCTAAAATACGTTCTTGGGATACATGTCCATCAACCCAGGCTATATTAGCGATTTTATTATGACGAAAATGGATGGACTTTTTCCCATCTCCTCCTTGAGGATATTGTTGAGGATAAAGTATAGGTGAGTATTTGGGCGTACTTCCCATTACAAATGCCGAATCTCCGAAACTAACTGTATTTGAGGTGTTTTTTACCATTGAAACTTTTGGGCGGAAAGGCTCTTGACCTGTTGACGCATATCCCCCAAGCCATCTGGCATTATATCCATATCCTGACTTTGTTACAGCAGTAAGATCGGATACGAAGGATAATAACTTTGGGCAAATAAAAACTTTTTCACAATTTCCAATATAATCTCCAAACCACTCGTTATCCGTTAAATCATAACCACTTTTTCCATTTCCACTCCCGCTGTTTGAAAGACCTAGCCAATATCGCCCCTGTCCCATTGATGTGCTTGCTTTATATGCAACAAAATAGCCATCGAAATCGCTTGTATAACTGGTTAGCCCCAACCCCATCTGTTTTAAATTACTAGCACAAGATACGCCCTTGGCTTTTTCTCTAGCCTGAGCCAATGATGGCAATAACATCCCCGCAAGTATTGCTATAATTGCAATAACTACAAGGAGTTCGATAAGTGTAAAATTTTTTTCTTGCTTTTTCATGAAATTTTCAGCCCAATTGTTTTTTGTTTATCCTGTTTTTATACTTTTTGTTTTGTGGGGGCATCCCTTACAACGACGACGCCCCTCGATTTTAACGACGAGCCCTTCCGGTGAGATATCGTATTTATTGCAGATATCAAGTATAGCCCGGTCAAGCTCATCGCTCTGAATTTGTTTAACGGTTTCACAGTCCAGGCAGTGCAACTGGTAATGGCGGCGACGCGGATTCATTCGCTTGAATTGATTGCGTTTCCGGTCTCCGGAACAAAACGAAGCGGATTCAATAATTCCCGCCGCCCTTAGCAGGTCGATATTACGGTATACCGTAGATCCTGCCAGCGGCATTTTAGCCGCAATAAGGGCGGCGCAAATATCCTCTACGCCAAAAGTTCGATTGAATCCACAGATTACTCTGAGGATCTCCTGGCGTTCCCGCGTAAAGGATAATTTGCGCTCAGCAAGAAAATTTTTAAATATTTCGATTGTTTCAGCCGTTCCCATTATATACTGCCTTGTTAGCTGGCTGGTTAATGATTTGTCAGCCAATCTGTTCTTTCAGCTGTCCGCACCAGGTGCTGATGCGTTCCGCCGTAAGACCGCTTTCGTTATCATCATCAAGTGCCAGGCCTACAAACATTCCATCGCGTTCCGCGGTTGAACCTGTATGTTCATATCCATCAGTACTCCAACTGCCGATAACCTCAGCTCCCGCTGCCTTTACCTTGTCGTAAAGAGTTCCGACCGCATCGATATAGCTGTCTCCGAAGCCACTTTGATCTCCCAATCCGAACAGTGCAACTTTTTTGTCACTCAGAGCCGGAGAATCAAGTAGAGTCAGTGATCCTTCCCAGTCATCCTGAAGATCTCCAACGCCCCAGGTTGAAGAACCGAGAACCAGCAGGTCAGCTCCTTCTATATCGGCAGCACTTGCACTGCTCACATTTACGGCTTCTCCACCTAACTCACCGGCAATTGCGTTTGCCGCACTCTCCGTATTGCCGGTACTGCTACCGAAAATAACTTTAACATTCATTCTTGTTGCTCCTTTTTGGAAATTTTATACGACAGCGCAGCGTAATTGCTCAACGCATTCCGTTATATTTGTATATTCTTTTAGTGTAAGTCTGCCGATGTCTTCGGCAAAACGATAGGACCACATTAGCCGCAATGCTTCATGCGGCTTGTCGAACACTCGCCATAATCCGCGAGTGATTGGAATTGAATCAGTTCGTTTTTCTATAAATCCTTTAACATCATGCAACGGATAACCAAGAAAAATTCCAATTTCATGTGGGAAATCACTGTCGGAAAAACGTTCCGACAAAATGTCAAGACATTGGTCTACCGGTGCATGGGATGTATAGCCATGACTCGCAAGAAAACGCCTGTTTTCAGGCTGATCAATAATATTTTGCATTACCTCTTTATCATAGAACAGTACCTGAATATCTTTTCCGGTATTGCGCATCACCCGATAGTCAGTACGCAGTACATTCAGTATCTGTTCCTGATGCACACAAAACATATCATAACTGCGAAACTGATTTATACGGCAACAGTTTGTTATCCGCACCAGAACTGCCGGTTTCACCTTCAAAATAACTGGTGAAACCTTAACCAGTAAATAACGCAACAGGTCTCCGCAATCTTCTTTGCAATTAATATCTTTTGCGTATTTCATTTTTAATTAGGCGCTCCTAATTGTATCTGTAAATTTTTTTACGCGAATGAAAGCGTATTTCTTTTTTTTATGTTGGTGTTAATCTACCGCAGTTATTAATGTTGTCAATTAGGAATGCCTAATTTTATAAATAATTGCAAAATTTAGCAATTATTTGGGACTGATTATAAGGTGTGGTAAAATGGGATAATATCTTCGTATTTACCATCTTTCATCAAAAAGCCGCCGGGGATAACACCCAGTTTTACAAAACCCAGTTTTTCATATAACCTGATTGCGGCATAATTGGTTTTTACTACAGCATTGAACTGTAGAATTCTGAATTCGAGCTCTTTGGCTTTCGTCAGAGAATGAGCTACCAGTTTTTCTCCGATGTGCTCTCCTCTTGCGTTGGATGCGACTGCGTAACTTGCGTTGGAAAGGTGTCCGCAGCGTCCGACATTGTTGGGATGAAGAATATACAGACCGAGGATTTCACCGGTTTCGACATTTTCCGCGACTCCTGTGAACGACTGACCGGAGAAAAAAGCCATTGCGTCACTTTCGGTTAACGGATCAATTTGAGGGAAAGCCGTTCCGGTGTCAACTACTTCGTTCCAGACATTCATCATTGATTTTAAATCTTTTTCGGCATATTGTCGTATAATAATCTTCATTGTCTTTCTCCTGCAAAATCATAGAATTTAATACAAAAATGTATCCGTTGATAAAATGTATTTCAATAATTATTTTACAAATACTTGATATGCGAAAGCAGAGAAGAAATGGAACAGGGTGCTGTAATATGCTTTAATTTCTATAATTGATTTGTAAATTCAGATGAAAAACATAAAATTAAACATGCAACATACGATAATATCAGGTGAACCTCAAAAGAAAAGAGAAATATACATGGAAAAACTACCCGTGATTGCTTACCATGCCGATCCATTGATTGCCGACGAATTTACATCTTCGCTCCAAAAGATCAGAGTCAAATATTTCCCTTTTATTAACGAAGAAGAATTACGGTCTGTTATTAAACAGTATTCCCCTGCTTTTGTACTCGACAGGAATTTTCACTCTGATTTTTGGGAAGTTTGTTGTCAATATGATATAAAATATGCTTGCTGGGCCACTGATTCCGGAATGAGTAATTTTATCCAGCTTTATAAAGATAAAATTCGTGATAAAGATTATTTCTTCCTTTTCGAGAAAAATGATTATGCCATAGCAACTCGACTGCATCCTCAATCATATTATTTGCCCTTCTCAGCCGGCGATAAATTCTTAAAAGAACCTCGAAAAGACGGATTTGAATGCGATATCGCCTTTATTATGAATCCAATTTACGAATATCAGAAGAAAATTAACGACGACCTGGCAACAAATATTGCCAATGCCCCAAACGAACAAGCTCGAAAAAATCTGATATTGGTTCAAAAGATTACCGAACTGGCTGTCGATATATGTGGACAGGATATTATTGGAGATAAACTGACTCCGACAGTAGATGTGCTATGTCAAAAATGCGGGGTAAATCCATTTGTAAATATGGATAAGCATAAATCAGTTCGCTTGATGGGAATGATTATGTCCTCCAATCAGCGCCAATTATGTTTGAAAGTCCTGGCGGATACAGGTGCCCAAATTCATCTCTATGGCAATCATCACTGGAAGGCTACCAAGGTCTTTAAAAATCTGTCCGACAATGTTAACTATAAAGCTCTTGCTCCGTACAACTCAATAAGAGATATCGCGAATTCGGCAAAGATCTGTATTAATCTAACCCAAGTTCAAAATATCCAGAGTCTGCCTCAAAGAATCTTCCACTTTGCGGCTTCCGGAAGTTTTTTTATCTCAAATTATTCTGCGGCACTCAATGAATTATTTGCGGATGGCACATGCTATGGCAGCTATAAAAGTTTTGATGATCTCAGAGAAAAAGTCAAATACTATCTGGCAAATGATGAGCTCCGCTATAACATTGCCCTGAATGCCCACAAGGAATTCCTTGCAAAACACACTATGGACAGCCGCTTATCTAAAATCATTGACGTAGTAATAACAACGTAAAGCAAGGCTACGCAAAATAAACTTTTACTTTATTTTCTGTATTAGATTCAAACCAGCCGAAGGAACACTTCTATTCGAAGAAGAGTGACTTCATTTGAAAAAACTAGGGAGTCGACCCCATTTTTCCTTCAGATATTGGTTTACTACCTGGAGGAGATGTAATAGAATATTTTTTTCAAATGTAAGAGCCAGTCAACAAATAGCTTAGCTTCTTTTTTATTGTCAGTAGATACTCTATATACAGCGTTTACAAAACTCTAGGATATATTTTCAGGTCTGTGACATCTTTCCAATAGATTATTTTTAAGGCTTCATGCAAACGACAGTTTGCTGCTTCACGTGTCGAAATAAAGAGAAGTATTGCCTGCGGCAAAGTGAAGTTTGAAAGTGAAGGACGGCTACGCCGTGTGAAGTAAAAGTGTGTCTTCGACACCCTTTGTTATTTTTTGGCAAAGGATAATTAACTAAGATATTCCATAATAAGATTACCTGTCTTTTCTATCTGCCCATGTCTTGCGAAAAAGATAATGATCCTTACTCAATTCTATGGACTTATTTTCTATTAATAATTTTTCTACGTCTTTCCCATATTTAGTAATTTCGTCAACAGCAATAAACGATTGTTTGGACAAAGTACTATATAATTCATATAGTTTCGCATTAGTCTGATTCTGTATATTTTTAAATAAAGGAGAATCATGTATCAGAATAGGCAAATCAGTCAAAGCAAAAATGGCAAAATCAAATGCTAATAAGCTAAAATATAAAAAAATCATTCAAAAATTTTGAGTGTTTTGAAATATGTCCTTATAACAATCATGTGGTTATGAGTTATAATCATATTACATATTTACGGTTAGGATTTGGATAATCAAAATTTGAATTTTCAAACTTTTCTTCCAGAGCTTCAATTCCATATCTTTTTTTATAAGAAAGTTCTGATTCAGTGATGGGAATCAACCAATAAAAACTGATATCCTTTTCTGCACAATTAAAGTTCTCCAATGAAGGACCGTCAAGATACGGAAGTGAAATAATACCATATTCACAATCAGAGTGATTAGACCATGGTCGACCAAAATTAATAGAATGATGTAATCCCAATTCAACATCATTCATATGGAAATATGCGATAGTTGTGAGTAATTCGATAATAGAGTCATCCTCAAATAAGGAAAAAAGATGTAACTCAATAGGTAACCGGCATTTCGCTAATGACATTCCACAAGTGGCATACGTCCACATATTTCTTTCAGTTCTAGGAGGAAAAACTAAAATGTCAAAAAAAGGAAAAGCTTTTTTCATCGATCCTTTTTCCCACTGATATCTTTGGTATGCGTTACCCCACGAACCACTGTAATGACGAGTTATATCTTGTATCATAACTATACTTAATTCCTACTTATTGCATATCCATCAATCATAATAATCGGATTTTGAAATTGCATTTAACCATTCGTTAAATATTTCTTCTATTGAATCATATTCACCGGATAATTCTTGTAATTCTGAATCCCATTCATAAATAATTCCACTTTTTGCTACGGCATAATAACCAATACCAGCTTGATACATGAAAGGTATCGCTTTTTCTGGAAACTCAATATTACTTTCCTTTACTTCTTCTTTTAAGTCATTCAGCGTAAAGAGTAATGCGACATTGCTTACATATTTTGTGTTTGTTGATGCTGCAATTTTGAATGTACTACAGAATAAATCCATTCCATCGTATTTTTTATAAAAATCACCCAGAATATCAAGACCTTCAGGACAACTATTTGTGGCGTTTATCCAAATTGAAGAATGTTCTTCATTTTCATGAAATACTTCAATTAAATCATTTTCAACCTTAATCTTACCATTACGATTGTTTTTTATCCACTTTAAAATGTCCATGATTGGTTTCCCAAAATATTATTATGAAATTGCAGTTATTGAGACCGTTTTGGACTCCCCTGATTTCTGCGTTACAGGCTGATTGGACGCTAGTTTACTTGATTTATTGGTTGACCTGCCCCGAGCATAAAATGGCGACAAATACTGTTGAAATTAAAATGTAGGGTTTCATTGTAATATTTTCTTTCTGGTTGTAATTGCTTTAGCATTAATCAATTTTTCAATTAAATCACATATTATTTTAGGATTAAAGCTTTCTAAATGATAATTGACACGAAGGCTCTCATTAAATGTATTACCTTGATATCGATATTCGTCTGGAGTTTCAATGTAAAAATCAACACCCGCAAAATTATATCTATTCCCTTTGTTCTTAGAAATATTAATACCTTGACGATATAAAAGCTCAGAGAGTTTATAATCTGTTTTTTCAAGTTTTACACCTTTAGCAAAACAAATATAAAACCACCAGTAGGTAAATTTATCATATTTATATATCTTTTGCGGCAAGTTATTAAATATTTCAGGACATTGAATTGCTTTTTTAGGTGAAACCGCAAGAAAAAAATCTCCTGAAATATCATATTTTCTGCAATAATTTTTACTGCGAAATTCCATCCCATATGAATGAATTGTATTATCTCCACTATAACAGAAAAAAGCTTTATTATCATTTAAAAAGCCTTCAAATTGCTTGAATGGATTTTCATGCAGAATGATTTCGTCATTTAAATGTTCTGGGAATTCAAATCTAATCGAATCTACTAATTGTAAACTATTATATGAGTACAGCTCATCATATTGAGATAAGTCACGATATTCATCTTTTGAGAAAGATTCAGGATAGGTACAGTCAAATTCTTTATTGATTATACTAATAATATTATTGACACCGCCTTCACTATTAATATTGAACCCTTGAAGAAGACTTAAAGGAGGAGGCAAGGTTCCTACATCAATGCCTTTGATTCCAATAGGAATCACTTTTATGCTACTTGAATAGGCAAAACCAGATTCGAAATATATCCAGTTTGAATTTAGCGATTCAGGTGAGGTAAATACAAACATTACTTTTGCATTTTTTAGATTTTCTTCAATCTTGTGAACCCAGTTATTGCCAAATGGGATACTTTCTCCATCACTAGATTGAAAAACGTCTACAGTATTAGAAGTTTTTTCTAAAATCCTATCACGTAAAAAAGAAATGTACTCTTTGTCTTTTGAAGAATGACTGAAAAACAGTACTGGTTTGTCCATGATAACGTCCCTGTGATTTCAAAATGTTTACATAGAAACAAATATCCTATATTTGAGCATTTTTCAAAACAAATTAAAAAAATATATGAAAGATATAGACTTGAAATAGACAAGATATCTCTTCAAAGGATGATAATGCTATTCTACAAGAAAATCTCCCTTAGTCCATTTCTAGTCTAAATGAACTTATTTTATGCAAGGAAACTACGGATATGAAGATTGCAAAAATAATGAGGATAATTCAGATTTGCCCAAAATTTGGGCAAAAAAAATGGCAGTCCCGCAAGGACTCGAACCTCAACTAAATGAACCAGAATCACTTGTGCTACCATTACACCACGGGACTGCAGCTATCACTGTTAACCAGTGAGGTGATATAATATATTTTTATTTCAAAATGTCAAATCGTCAAGCTCTATTTTTACCTTTTTTTTTCAATTATTTAGCTTTTCGTTAAAATTGGAGGGTGTTTGGGCCTGAAAAACATAAAAAAACGCTATGATCCAATTCGGGGCTTTATGAGGAGAATAGTTTGTATTTTGTTTCCAAGACACTAATTTAATTCGTACAACGGATGGCGTTAGTACCACTCCATGATCCGCGTCGCACTGCGGAAGCAGGATAATACAAGATGCGCGAGTCTAGTTGTCAGCCTGAAAAACATATCATCAAAGGGAGATCATGATGAGATTTAATTCAAAGATTCTGGGAATGCTTGCCTGTACTTTGCTGGCGGCTGGATGTGCTACAAAGGTTCAACAATCAGAAGTTAAGCCTGACGATTCAAAGCTGCTTTATCATGGCAGGTTTACAGATGACTACAAATCCTGCTGGACAGGTACCGGGGCTGAAATTCGTTTCAAAGGAACAGCGATCAATGCGAAGTTTACCGCCGCTCCGAAAAAAGGCGTGAATTATCAGGTTGTAGTAGACGGTAAACCTACAACGCAGATTATTGTAAAGAAGGGAACTGTGGTATATCCGCTGGCCGATAATTTATCCTCTGGCGTACATGATGTTCAACTATTCCGCAATTCGGAGATGTATTTTGGCAACGTTACCTTCGGCGGATTTGAGTTTCCGAATGGAGGTGAAGTTATTAAAGTAAAGCCTGCTGAACGAAAAATGCTGGTGATAGGCGACTCAATTACTTGCGGCTATGGAAACTCACCCCAGGGCAAGGATCGCGGAAATACGATTCATAACGAGATAGGGTATCTGTCTTATGCTCCGGTTGCCGCACGGTTGCTTAATGCCGATATTATGATGGTATGCTTTTCCGGGAAAGGAATGATTCGTAATTATGGTATGAAAGACAAAAAATGCATGCCGGCGTTTTTTAATCAAATATTAAAACGCAAAAAAATTCAGTGGGACCATCAGAAATTTATTCCCGACGTGATTGTCATTAATCTTGGCACCAACGATAATAATAATCGTGGGGGGAAGCGTCCTAAGCTGGATAAAACCAAGTTCATGGGGAAATATAAAAAGTTCGTGAAAAAGCTTATAAAACTGTATCCGAAAGCTAAAATTATTGTGGCCTACGGTTCCATGGGAACCCAACCGGTTGGTTCATGGATCACTGAGTATGCGAAGACAGACAACAAAGTTGACAGCATTGTTTTTGAGCCGGTCAAAGGCAAAGAAATGTGGGGCGTTCACGGTCATCCGGCGGTACCGCAGGACAAGCTGATGGGCGAAAAACTTGCCGAAAAGATCAAAGCCGTTACCGGCTGGAAATAGAAAAATTTAACCACGAAGATTTTTTAATAAATCTTCGTGGTCCTTCGTGGTCTCTGTGGTGTAAAATACCTTGGAGACTAGATCCAGAAACTAAAGTAGAGATACAGTCCGACAACAAGCGCTATGATAAATACTGACGCCGCGACATCGTGCCATGTCCAGCTTTTGCGGATTTCAGCGTGGTCAAGACAACTGTAAGTCAGGCCGTTCAGTTTTTCCTGTGGCGGCGGCGCTGTCATTAATGAGGCGACGATTATAATTACCGCGCTTATCGCCAAAAGCCATCCGGTTGCGTACATGGCGTTGAAGTCTCCGATCCATGCGAGAAATGCCGGATTTTCCAGTTTGCCCGCTCCGAAAAAGGTTTGACAGGTAAGTTTTGCCATACCAAGGATGAAGCCGCCGACCAGTCCCCACAGGGCTCCGGTCGCGTTAATTCTTTTACAGAATAATCCAAGCAGGAACACCGCCGTAATCGGAGGGCCGATATATCCCTGTACGCTTTGAAGATAGAGATACAGACCGCCGGAGGATACCAGTTTCATGACCGGAATCCAGAGCATGCCGAGAATTACCACGATGGTGGTGGCGATTCGTCCTACTTTTACGTATTCTTTTTCAGAACGTCCGGGACGTATTTTCTCGTAGATATCTACGGTGAAAAGTGAGGCGCTGGAGTTGAACAGAGAGGACAACGAACTCATCAGTGCGGCTAATACGCCGCCGACAACCAGTCCGCGCAAACCGACCGGCAACAGGGTCGCGACCATGGTTGGGAATACCTGGTCGCCCTGTACTACGCCTGTTTCGTTGAGCGGCAGTTTAATGAGTCCTTTGCTGTGCAGAGCGGCCCCGATCAATCCAGGTACGAGGAAAATCAATACCGGCCATACTTTCAGGAACGCGCCGAATATCGCGCCGCGTCTTGCTGTTTTTAAGTCTTTTGCCGCCAGGGTTCTTTGTACGATATACTGGTCCGTACACCAGTACCATATTCCAATGGTGACGGAAGCGATGATTACGCCCAGCCAGGGAAAGTTGGGGTCGGACATGGGACGCCACAGGGCATACTGAACGGCATTGGTATGGCAGAAACTCTGGAGTTCTCCCCAGCCGCCCAGCATTTTTAAGCCGAAAAACGTGATAAAGAAAGAACCGACAAGCAGTATTACCGCTTGAACCGCATCGGTATAAAGTACGGCGCGAAGGCCGCCGAAAACCGTGTAGATACCGGTTAGGATGACAGTTGCGAATGCTCCCACCCAGAACGCGTTTTCAGGAGAACCGAAGGTGTCGGGCACTAAGGTTTGGAACACCAGAGCACCGGCATATACGGTTACTGAAACCTTGGTGAAGATATAAGCAGAGAGTGAGATCAGGGACAGAATCCAGCGGACTTTTGCGTTGAAGCGACGTTCCAGAAATTCAGGCATCGTGAATACGCCGGATTTATAGTAAAATGGAACGAATATCCAGCCCAGCATTAACATGACCCAGGCCTGGAATTCCCAGTGAGCCATTGCCATACCGCTTGTCGCGCCTTGTCCGGCCAGCCCGACAATATGTTCCGAGCCGACATTGGACGCGAATAAACTCGCGCCTATGGCAAACCAGCCGATGTTACGTCCGCCCAGAAAATAGTCCTTTACGGAATCCTGTTTTCTTCCGGCCCACCAAATCACCCCGATCAAGATGACAAAGTACAAACCGATAATTGACCAGTCGATCCAGTTTAACATGCTCATGAATACTTCCTCTTTTAATTAGCAGTTTATATGTTTATTAATTAAAAAGCAATGTTATTCAGCCGCGGAAGCCGTTGCTGAGATGGTAGTAAACCTCGTTCCAGCGCAATTCGTTTCTGAAGTCGCGTAGTTTTGTGTCTTTATCAATCATTACCAGTTCGATGCCGTTGATATTGGCGAAATCTTCGAGTACTTCTGGGTCAAGAGCCCGGGTGTAAACGGTATGGTGGGCGCCGCCCGCGTGGATCCAGGCCGCCGCGCCGATTTCAAGGTTCGGATGTGGTACCCATACGGTACGCGCGACCGGAAGTTTTGGCAGGTCGGCGTCTGGAGTTACCGCGTCAACGGTATTGACGATTAATCGGAAGCGGTTGCCGAGGTCGATCAGTGACGCGTTCAGGGCAGGGCCCGGAGTGGAATTAAAGACCAGCCGTGCCGGATCGTCTTTGCCGCCGATTCCCAGTGGGTGGACTTCAAGTGAGGCTTTTCCGTCAGCAATCGACGGGCATACTTCCAGCATATGTGATCCTAAAGCTTTGGGTCCGGCGGGATTGAGGTGATAGGTATAGTCTTCCATGAAAGAGGTTCCGCCTTCGAGGCCTTCCGCCATGACTTTCATGATTCGGGTGAGGGCGGCGGTTTTCCAGTCGCCTTCCGCGCCGAAGCCGTAGCCTTCTGCCATCAAACGCTGAGGAGCAAGTCCGGGAAGCTGACGCAAGCCGTAGAGGTTCTCAAATGTGGTGGTAAACGCTTTGAAACCACCACTTGCCAGAAAGGCGCGTAGTCCGATTTCAATCCGTGCGGATTCTTTAATGGATTCAAGCGCGGCAGTTGACGAATCCGGCACCAGATACATTTCCCGGTATTCGGCAACCAGCTGTTCGATATCGGAACTGCTGACCTGATCGACATATTTTGTCAGGTCGCCGATACCGTAGCCGTTGACGGAATAGCCGAACTTGATCTGTGACGAAACTTTGTTGCCTTCGGTTACCGCGACTTCGCGCATGTTGTCGCCGATACGGGCAACCTTCAGTTTGAGAGACTCGGCGCGGCCGGATGCGGCGCGGCACCAGTTGTCGACCTTACGCAGTACGTTTTCATCCTGCCAGAAGCCGACGACGACTTTACGTTCGATCCGCAGTCGCGTACCGATAAAGCCGAATTCACGTCCGCCGTGAGCTGACTGGTTCAGGTTCATGAAGTCCATATCGATTTCGCCCCATGGCAGATCGCGGTTATACTGGGTATGCAGGTGCATGAACGGTTTTTTCAGTTCGCACAGACCGTTGATCCACATTTTAGCCGGGGAAAAAGTATGCATCCAGCAGATCAGCCCGACACATTTTTCAGAATAGTCCGCTTCACGGGCGAGGGCGGTGATTTCATCGGGAGTTGTTACTGTTGGTTTCCAGACTACTTTGACGGCGATTTTACCACAGGAGTCAAGGTATTTTGAAATTGTTTGTGAGTGTTCTGCTACCTGTTTCAGGGTTTCTTCTCCATACAGGTGCTGACTGCCGGTAACAAACCAGACTTCATAATCTTTTAATGACATAATGTATTCTCCCATTTTATTGTCCGTACGACGGACGGCGTTGATACCGCTTCATACTTCAGTCGCTAATGCTCCTTGCGGAAGCGGAAAATGTAAATATTATCGGTTTTTAGTTTTTGACTTGTTTTATTGTTGTCCGTAATAAGCGTTTTTTCCGTGTTTGCGTTGATAATGTTTTTCAATCAAGGCATGTTTCATTGGTGTGGCCTGAGGATTGATTCTTTCAGTCAGGGTTGCCATCCGGCAGAGTTCTTCAAGCACTTTTGAATTATAGACCGCTTTTTCCGCGCTCTTTCCCCAGGTAAAGGGGCCGTGACTGGCGACCAGAACCATTTCCACTTCCGTTGGATTCAGGCGTTTTTCTTCGAACGTATCAAGAATCTGATATCCGGTTTCCTTTTCGTAATCACCCTGGATCCGGTCATTTGCCATGACTTTCGTACATGGTATCGGACAGGCCAGATGATCGGCATGGGTCGTGCCGTAAAGCGGAACGGACCGTCTTGCCTGAGCCCAGGCGACTGCGTAGGTTGAGTGAGTGTGAACAATACCGCCGATATTTTCGAAAGCATTGTACAATACAGTGTGAGTTGGGGTGTCGGAAGATGGACGCAGATTGCCATCGACTACCTTGTTTTCGAGATCGACAATCACGATATTCTGCCATTTCATGGTTTCGTATTCAAGCCCGCTGGGTTTGATGGCATAGACTCCGGCGTCGCGGTCGATGCAGCTGACGTTCCCGAAGGTATAGATTACCAGGTCCAGCTTTGGAAGCAGCATATTGGCTTCGTAGCATTCCTGTTTTAAATATTTATATTTGTCCGTTGTCATGCTTTTTGTTCCTCTTCAATAAGCGCCGCATAACGATTGTATTGTTCGTAATGGACAGCGTATTTTTCAGTATTTTCCTTAATGGGTTCATAGGTAACTTCAAAACCGCCGCCCATGTGTTGCATGGCGTCTTCGATGGAGGAATAACAGCCGGCAGTTACAGCGGCGAACATTGCGGCGCCCAGCGCGCAGGCCTGTTCGGATTTTACTACCTTGATCGGCATATTCATGACATCGGCACACATTTGCAGTACAAACGGCGATTTTTTCGCGATACCGCCCAGAGCAATAATTCCTTTGACCGGTATGCCTTCATCAATAAATCGGTCGACAATCTTCTTTGCTCCGAAAACCGTGGCTTCCGCTAGTGCCCGGAACATCATTGGTGCGGAACTCCCTAGATTCAATCCGAGAAACGCGCCTTTCAGATTTTGGTTGGCGTCCGGGGTACGGCGTCCGTTCAGCCAGTCAAGGGCGTAGATATTGGTTTCACCGATCGGGATTTGAGCCGCTTGTTTTTCCAGTTCAGGAATCAGCTTTGACAGGATACGTTCTTTATCCGCAGCGTCAAAATGTTCAAGTGGCCAGGCGAGAACGCGTTTGAACCAGGCATAAACGTCCCCAAACGCGGATTGTCCGGCTTCCATTCCCAGCATGCCGGGGATGACTGAGCCGTCGACCTGACCACAGATTCCACGAACCAGTTTGCCTTTGACCTCTTCATCGGGGGCAACGAGAATATCGCAAGTGGAGGTGCCCATTACTTTGCTTAAGTAATACGGTTCGATTTGACCGCCAACGGCTCCCATGTGGCAGTCGAATGCTCCGCCGCCGATAACTACGTCTTCCGGCAGACCAAGCTGATTGGCCCAGTATGGAGTAATTGTGCCGACTTTTACTTCGGCGGTATAGGTATCATTGAACAGGCGGTCACGTAATCCGCTCAGCAACGGATCAAGTTTTGTCAGGAATTCTTCTGAGGGCAGTCCGTTCCAGTCTGCGTGCCACATGGCTTTATGACCGGCGGCGCATCGGCTCCTGATCATTTTTTCGGGATTGGTGTTGCCGGTAAGAACAGCGGAAATCCAGTCGCAGTGTTCCACCCATGAATACGCGGCGTCTCTTATCTTTTCATCTTCACGGAGAGTATGTAGAATCTTAGCCCAGAACCATTCGGAGGAATAAATGCCGCCTTCATATTGGGTATAATCTACTCCGCCCCAGGTTTTGGCCAGCTCGTTGATTTCGTCGGCCTCTTTCACCGCGGTGTGGTCCTTCCAGAGAATGAACATCGCGTTGGGATTTTCTTCGAAATCCGGTGTGAGGGCCAGTGGTGTTCCGCTGTGATCTACAGCTACCGGAGTGGAGCCGGTGGTGTCCACGGAAATGCCAACTACCTTATCAGCAGTTCCCTCCGGGGCTTCTGCAAGAACTCCGCAAACGGTTTTTTTCAGACCGGTCAAATAATCCAGCGGATGTTGCCGGAAACGATTTTTCGCAGGGTTGCAGTATCGTCCTTCCGCCCATCTTTCATAATAATATACGCTGCTTGCTACTTCCCGTCCGGTTTCGACTTCTACCAGCAGTGCCCGTACGCTGTCGCTGCCATAGTCCATGCCGATTACAAATCTAGACATACCTTTCTCCCATGTTTAATTTTGTAACTACATTACAATAATAGTTGACAAATTCATAAAAGTCAAGTATTTTTGTAATAACATTAAAATATTTGAATATAATTGTCTGAAGAGCTGGAAAAATAAATAAAACCGGTAATATTTATAAAGCCTGAATTATGATTTAGTAAATGGAAAGATATGAGTAAACTGTTTAATGGAGAAATAGACAACGGTATTTCCGGTAGTGCCACTCCGGCGTTGGCACGCCATATTAATATACGCCGCGTGCTGGAAATTATCAGTACGAATCCGCCTTTGACCCGGGCCGATATTACCCGTTTATGCGGAATCAGTTCTCCTACCATGACCAAGCTGTTTGAGGAATTGGAACGTTCCGAAATTATTCGTGAGATAAAAGTGAAGCCGTCGGGTAGGGGGCGTCCCAGTAAATGTTATGTTCTGTCCGATGGGAAAATCCAGATTTTCGGGGCGCTGATCGGTGTCCGGACCTGCAAAATATTCACCGCCTTGCCGTCATTGGATCTGAAACAAATTACGGAGCGGGAATTTGCCACGCCGTATTCTTACAAAGAATTGCTGTTGCAGTTCCGGTATTTCATTGAAGAACAGATTCAGAGCGGGACAAGCTTCAAGGGACTTGCCATATCGGTTCCCGGCCTTCTCAATACTAGTAATATGATGATTGAGTCATGTCCGAATATCCATTATCTGGTTGGAAAATCACCGGCAGCGGATATTGCCGAGGGATTTGACCTCCAGACTACAATGCTACAGGAAGAGCATGCCCTGTGCCTGGCGGAACGTGCGGCTGGAAATACCGGCAGCTATGAAAACTTTGTGATGCTTGATATCAGTGAAGGAATGGGGATGGGCGTATTTGCCAACGGTAAGTTCCTGTCCGGAGAATGTGGTTTTGCCGGGGAAATAGGGCACATCCCGCTTGGTGATCCACAGAATCACTGCGGTTGTGGTAGAAATGGCTGTCTGGAGACTTCCGCAACCGATACCGCACTGCTGAAACTGGCTGGATTACCGCCGGATACTTCATTTGTTGAACTGAAAAAGATGATGGCTTCCGGTCAGATAAGTGTTGAGCATGAACTGGATCGTGTGATTGATTATCTGGCAAGAGGACTTACGGTGATCATTAATATTTTCAACCCGGCTTTGATTCTGATCAACGGCAGGATATTTGATTTAAAGGATGACTTTCTGGAAAAACTCCGGGAAAGAACCGCACGATATGCTATGCGGCCTTCCACGAAAGTATGTCGGGTTGAACGAGTAACAGCCTCTCGCGAATCGGGTGTAGTTGCGTCGCTTTTTGATGTTATGCTGGACTCATTAATCAGATAGCTTTTCGATCTTCATCCAGTAGATAATAAATTTATCCTGACAACTTATGGTCATAAATCCATTTGTTACTTCTACCTGCACCGTATCCAGTGTTTTATTTTTTGTATAATGAAGTTTGACCGGAGCATTCTTTACGCCTTTCAGTTCCAGGTCAGCAACCTTTTTCCAGCCGGGATCTACTTCGCATATCACCTTATATTTGCCGTTTTTCAGATCAATCTTAAATATGTTGTCTTTGACGCATTCCAGCCCGGTTTTGCAGCGTTGGTCTCTTTTCCAGTTTTTTACGGCTTTCTTATAGGCAGGTTTTCCCACAAATCCATAACCGGTTTTGGGGGTATACAAAGTATCTTGTTTGACCGTGGAGTAGATTCTCATCCGCCCGATATATTCTGATAACGTTGTGCTGGAATCTCCGAAGCTAAACAGGTAGACTTCACGCTTGGCGGCTGCTTTGTCTTGGGCTTCTCGTTGTTTTTCCTGCTTTTCGGCGTGGGCACATAGCTGTTTAAAATTGCTTGTTGCTTTGAAGCCGGAAATATACTTTGGATATTCGTCCAGAGTCAGTTCCCTGGTGGAATTGACTTTTTTCTGATAACCGAACGCGTCAGTTACAATTGCCGGACCCAGTTCCAGATTAAGCTTTGCTGTTCCGGTGATCGTCCATGCGGTCAGTACCGGTTCACCATTGCGTTCCCAGGTTTGGAGTCGGACGTTCTGGTCTTTATAAGGCAGTTTTACGCCTGCTTTTATTTTGTCCATCTGTCGAATCATTGTCGCATAGGTGTACCAGGACGGACGTACGGAAAAATCATTGCGCAGCACTCCGGCTGCGGCATGACGTGTTGGTGTTGAACCGCTTTCACGATACACAAATATTTTATCCACGCCATTGGCCAGGCACAGCATAACGATCCGCGGGAGCCGGGCGGCCTGGGTGAATTCACTTGTTCCGATCGGGCCTCCGGTATCATAGCCGGTTTCCGTCATCCATATTTGCGCGTTGGGCCGATGCCGGTCGCGCCAGTTTTTCAGCCGCTTGAGCAGCTTCTCAAATTTGACTCCGTTATCTTTTGAATTATTGGCGTCGCCCATTGCAATTTCAGGCGGGACTCGTCCACTGTAGTAATGAACGCTGATCACATCGATAAAGTCTATCGGATGTTTGCCGTCCTTGTAGGTATAGGTTCTCATCTGGTCCAGATCAGCCGGATCGGTTCCGGCCCAGCCGGGGGATACGATCTTCGCGTTGGGATCGGCCTTTTTTACGGCTTCGGCGCCGTACCGGAACATTTCCCAGAATTCCGACATGGTACCGGCCCAGGCTCCCCAGGTTGGCCACTTGCTGCCGACTCTTGGATTGAGATTCGGTTCATTTCCCAGTTCGAAATAGTTTATCATGTTTAACGCCGATTTTTTATCATCGGTTTTCAGCTTGTCGGCTGGATGAGTTTTGCTGCCGTAACGAGCGACGGACTGGAAAGCGAATTCTCCGTAGTCCGCCGGATCTTTAGGAGGAAGCAAGGGATATTTGCCCCGGAATTTTTCAGGTTTGTCGATGGTTGCCCATTTGGGCGTCAGGAACATCATCGGGAGAACCTGAAGTCCGGCGTCGCGATATGTTTTCATGTAGCGGTCAAAGTCCAGTCCCCAGGGTTTTACTTTACCGGTGAACGAATACTGGTGAGGTTTTGAGGAAGTGAACAGCCACTTGAAATTTTCAAAGCGAATCCAGCCGATACCGAGTTTGCGGTTGAGTTTTGTCAGAGCTGGACGGGCTCCGTTAAGTCCAAAACGTGACTGGGATACATCATCGAGCCATTTGGGTTCAATAAAAATATGTTTATTGATCAGTTTTTTGTATTTGCCCGATGAGATCCACGCTGACAACAGGTAATTACCGGTTGTCAGTTTGTGAGGCAGGGAAACCGGCAGCAGTTTATATTTTCCGGCTGGAAGGGTGATGTTGAGTTTCTTTTTTGCCAGCTTTTCACCGAGGTTTGGGATCGTCATTTTTTCATCGGTGTTGCCATCGTAGATATAGTACTCGGCAGGCATGGCTAAACGGTGATCCCCTTTGCCTATGTAGTCAAATTTAATGACTTTTGCTTTGAAGGGAGCTGGGAGTTTGAGTTCTCTTAATCCCCATTTCTTGTGAAAATCAAGGTTCTGAAGGCCGGGCACCGGAGTGAAGTCTTTGCCATTGGTTGAGGCGGAAATATTCACTTTCCTGACATTGTTGGCATCGCGTCCTTTCCATTGTATTGCCGTAATGTTGCGAATGTTGTCGAACTCGATATATTGCGTTGCGCTTTTCACCGGTTTTTTCCAGCCGCTTGAATATCCGGTGTAGGTTTTGCCATCAACGACGGTATTATCCGCAACCTTTTTGCCGTTTACAATGGTACGGCTTCGAGCTTCTGCGGAAATATTTTTCCCGTAAATGGGATGTGGTACAGGGGTATTATCGTTGGTTGAGTCTTGCTGGAAAACCAGATCAACGGTAATGTTGCAATCTTTGTCTGATGGATTTTCCAGCAATAGCAACCCATTGTATTCGCTGTTGATTGGCAGGTTGTCGTTGCCGATGAGCCGTACTTCCGGATACGTTTTGTCCGGATTGGATTTTGTGAGGGCGCAAAGTTCATCAAGACCGAAGCTGAACTTTCCTTTTTTATGGGTGAACCATACGAGTGAAGCGTCCCGGACTGGCAGGTCCACTTTTTTATTGTGCTTCTGGGGCCATGCTTCCTCGAACTTATCAGAATTCATCGAAACTTCCACCCACTTCCAGCCGATCCAATCAGCAGGAACCAGATAAAACAGTCCTTCTCTCTGTTCGTCAATTATCTGGAATCCGATTCTTTTGATATTTGAGTTTTCCGGTAGATATATCCATGCTCCCATTGCCGTGATTTCCGATATTCCCGGATAATCAGGTTTGAAAGTACCTTTGGCGTAGCCTTTGTTGCCGGTGCCGTAAAACATGATTCCAGTAGGGCCACACTTGGGGGCTACTCCTTTCGGCAGTCCTTGGGTATCGGGTTTATCCATTCCGCTGCCTGATACCGGAAGAAAGCTATTAACCTCCATCGGATCAATCAGAGAAAAGCGGGTCCCGGGCTGGAGGTTGCTGAATAAGCTGTCCTCAGGCGGTGCCGCTATTGAAGCAGCCGTACAGGTAATCATTAATGCACAAAAGGTACTAAAACGTTGTAACATAATAGAAACTCCTTAATTTTCCGGCCTTATTATTCTATACTCATAAGGTTCCAGGAGGATTTGCCCGGACTGATATTTCTTTCCGGTTATAAGATCGGAACAAATTCCGTTTATTTTTATACTGCCTCCCTGACCATTCATGTTTACCAGGAAATAAAATAATCCGTTGGAATCAAGACGTGGGATTGCTTCAGTTCCCGGAGATACTTCCGGTTTATCTATTCCGTTTGTGTATCGGAAAATCAGTCGTTTCAGCATTTCGCGTCCGGTTTCTCCTTCCGGCATGGAGCCCAGCATGACAATTTTTCCCTTGCCAACGCTGTGCTCGGTAAGAAAAACTTTGCCGGGACAGCGTCCATTGCATACCTTGCCAACCGCTTCCGCTCCATCTAATTCAAAGAACGAGCTCCAGAGTGACAGCGGAGCTTCGATCCCAAGAGCTTCCCCGGTTTCTTCCGAGTTGGTTGGAGAAAACATGAAAGCGGTTTTTATTCCGGCGAATTGTTCCAGCCTTGAACCGAGACCGGCATCCGTATGGGCTGTGTGTTCGAAGGTGCGTCCGCCGCTGAGCGGACCGATGATCCAAGTCCCGCCGTTGCGGACAAACTTTTCTGCTTTATCCTGCAACTGTTCTGCGATATACGGCAGAAATGGAGTCATGATCACTTTGTAGCTGTCCAGGGGATTATCTTCCAGCAGCAGGTCGCGGTGGAAACCGGTTTCCGCTACTATGCGGTACCAGTCGCTCATCAGTTCCAAATAGTCGAGACCTTCAATCGGTTCGGTCAGGAAGAATGCCCGGGCCATGTCGGAATAAATGATGCCGATATCAGCCTGAGCAGGGCGGCTGGACTTAAGTACCGGTGAAATTTTATCAAGGGTGCGTCCGACTTCTTTTACGTCGTCATATCCGGTATGTGGAGTGCCCCATGACGTAATGATTGCGCCGTGGGGCATTTCTACGCCTGAGTGCTGCTGGCGCCATAGCCAGTAGCAAAAGGCTTCTGCCCCAGAAGCATATGCCGCTACGGCCTCCGCTGCCAGATAACGGTGGCGATGCGTCCGACGGTAGCCGAAGATACAGCCGTTGTGCGACGGACTGGTTTCCATTACCCAGAATGGAACGTCCGGTTTTATATTGCGCCATAGGTCGTAATTCATCATCATGCCGTGATAGTTATCGCAGTCGTGATAATCATCAAATGAGGCGAAATCAAGTTCTTTACACTGTTGGTTATGATCAATATAATGTCTTAGGTTGCTGTTGTGGGTGATTGGAGCCGATGAGTACTTTCGGATTACTTTAATTTGTTCGCTTTGAAATTCGCAGATGGCTTCGCGATGAAAGCGACGAAACGCCGTAGACAGCGATGGATTGTGCGCAAAGGGAGTCGTCAGCGGAACCGGTATTTGTTCGAAGTTTTGATATGTTTGGCTCCATAGCGCGTTTCCCCAGGAGTCATTTAATGATGAAATATTTCCGTAATTTTTTTTGAGCCAGACATGCCATAGATCCCGGCAGGTATCACAGTGGCACTCCGAGACATGTCCCTTGAATTCATTATCGATCTGCCAGGCAATCAAGCCTGGATGACCGGACAGTTTTTTCGCAATGGCTTCGACAATTACTGCCGTTCGTTCGCGAAAGTAGCCATTGTTTGTGCAGATGTGTTGTCGAGCCCCGTGATTCATCCGTTCACCTTTTTCGTTGACGTGCAGTCTTTCGGGATGCCCGTGAGTCAACCAGACCGGCGGCGTGGGGGTAGGCGTGCAAAATACGGTGGAGATTCCCGCCTGATGTAGCATGTCCATTGTTTCAATAAAAAAATCCAGCGAAATCATATCCGGTTCAGGTTCCATTGTTGACCAGGCAAACTCGCCCATTCGAACCACGTTGATATTGAGTTCCTTCATTTGCTGTATATCCCGGACTCTTTCTGCCGGTGACCATAATTCCGGATAGTACGCTGCTCCGTGATAGAATTTTTTTGTATTTCTGTTCATAATTAAAGGCTCGTTTCGCGTTACAGTCAATTGTTATATGCAATAAATAGCGCATTTGCACTTTTTGTTCAACTTAATCTTAAAGAGATATCTGTAAAATTCCATAAATACTTATATGCTTTCTTTAATCAATTGTACATGGTTCTTTGTAATTTAAATAATCGTTATCGCTCACGGTAATTAATATAACAATGACTGGAGGTAAGTCAAGAGGTTGTTTGTGGATGAATCTCTTGAAAGTGAAAATTAATACTGTATTTGAACCTGTTGTTTGTGCTTGAGATTGTTTTTTTATGTTGAAAAAATATTTCTATGAAATTTATGAGAAAATGTTGCAATGTTGGAAAGTATATATTATAATACTATCGTGAGCGTTAACGAAAATATATTGATTAAATGGTGGTGTTCGTTATGGAAAAACTTTTTGTCAGCTTGTTTGTTGCTGCTTGTGTAGTGCCAATGTTTAATATTTATGCTGAAACCGTTCCGGTTGATGTCAAGCTAATCAAGCCGGCAGACTGGAAACCGTCTTCTTGGAATACAGCTAAGGCCCGAATGATGCTGATCCATCGTGATGGAGCGGAAAAAGCTTTGATGTACACTGTAGACTTCTCAGGAAAAGGTTTCGAGTATTTTACCATGGAACCGGCAATAAATATGAAAGGTTCCTGCAGTAAAATAACCTTTCGATCTGGAATTCTCAAGAAAGGCTACTCTTTTGCGTTGAAATTTATTGACGGCAAAGGAAAAAGTAAAATTGGCAAAGAAAAGCTTGAGTACAAAATCAAGCAAAAGCCTGATGTCTGGAAGGAGCATTTGTTTATGGTTCCGGAGGACTGGCCGAAACCGGTTCGCTTTACCGGGATTGTCGCTCATAACTGGATGACTCAGAAGATTAAGGCTGAGGCTGCTATTGTATTGTCTGATTTTACCATAACTTCCAGGCTTGCACCCGGGGATATTGGCAGTGGTACGGAGATAACTGTATCGACGGGGCGTCCCAGGAACTTGTTCTTTAAATTAAAGAAAATTCTGTATAAAGTTACGCTACGTAACTGGCTGGGGCGTGAACAGGCCGGAAAAATGAGCTGGCAGATCAGTGATGAGGTCGGGCGTGTTTTGAGAAAAGGTAGCAAGCAGATTACTCTAAATGATGTGCTTGAGGAGAAGGTTGCGTGTTTGATTGATCGGTATGGAATCTATCATTTAAAGATTATAGTCAGCATGGACGGCAAGGCTCCGATTGAAAAGAACAGTCGTTTTGCGGTTATTCGTTCGCCGAACAAGCTGACCGAACAACAGAAATTCGATTCACCCTATGGAATCAATATTCATGGCGGTCGTAAAGGGGTTGCGTATAAGTCTATCGCGAAGCTTGGTTTTAACTGGATTCGTGATTATGCGTACAGCTATGAATGGGTCGTTCGTGCCAAAGGAAAAGGGGATTATGCCGGATGGCCTTTTTATCCGGTGATGGATAAGAGAATTCAAGCGTCCGGTCTGAATCTTCTTGTTTGTTTTAATGGGTTGCTTCGTCAGGAGTTGGGCGAGAAGAAAATCCTTGCTCCTTCAACCAGGGTTAAGGGAGAATTAATTCAGTTTATGGCGGCTTATCCTCATTATCCGGCATGGGAAGTCGGGAATGAGTATGAGCTGAAAAACTCTGCTGCGGAAGAGGCGCGCGGCTGGTCCAGCTATCGTGCTTATCATCGTGAGTTTGGCAGTGGGGTTAAATATATATTGCCAAAGGCTCTGGCTGTAGAGCAGGGAAATGCCGGGGTTTATCCGGACCGGGTTAGAGCGAATATTGCAAGTGGGGCGTTTGATAATATTGATGTTGTAAATGTTCATTTTTATTGTGGTATACAACCGCCGGAGATTAATCGCCGCAACGCGAATGGACATGGAGATTTTAACGCGGCCGGAGCGGTGCCAATGTTGTTGTATGATTTATTGCGTAATATGGTCAGGGCTGCTGACAGTGATGGTAAGGATCGTCAGGTATGGACTACTGAATTCGGCTGGGATACGCTTGCGGGTAAGATTGTGTCGGAGTATGAGCAGGCGGCATATCTTCAGCGAGGATATACGTTGCAGCTAATGGCGGGGGTAGACAAGGCATTCTGGTATTGGAATATGGATACGAAAAAGCCGCCAAAGGTATTTTTTGACGGGTGTGGAATATTTGATCCCCGGGACGAGCCTAAGCCGGCGGCTGTCGCGGCATCGGCGATGTTTGGTTTGCTTGAAAAGCCGAAACCGGTTGGAACCTTTAATTTTGGACCAAATACTCAGGGGTATGTGTTTAAGGATCGTGACCGGTATGTGGCTGTTGCGTTTGTGGTGAATAAAGAGATTTCGACCAGTAAAAAAGTGGAATTTTCGGGAGGGGAACTATTCGATATGTTTGGTAATCGTCTTTCCAGACGCGAAGTGAGGCTTGGAATTGCGCCGGTGTGGAATGTGGGAATAACCGAAAAATCTCCGGCGTTCCTGCAGGCGGCTTACGGCATTTACTCAAACTATTTTAATCCGGTTTGTGCCGGAGATACCGGTGAGATTGTGCTTGAGATCAATAATAATCGTTCTACCGATATTCAAGCTTCATGTACGGTGAAGACTCCATCTGGTTGGCAAATCGGAAAGATTGGTGAAATTAATGTTGCTTCCGGCGAGAATAAAAAGTTGCCCGTTAGATATGTTGTTGATCCCAGAGCGAAAAATGCCATTAAGTCTGTCGATGTTGTGATTGATGACGGTAAAGTCAGAAAAATTATGAAAGTTGATTTTGATATCACGAGTGCCGCTGCTGTTAAGGTTGCGGCGCTGTCTGGCGCTCCCGGAAAAGCAAAGCTGGAAGTTACGCTGATTAATAATTCAAGGCAGCGGGGGGCATATGTAGTGAAACCTGAAGTGCCCGCATCCTGGAAGGTTTCTCCGGCTGAAATCAAAGTTGATAATTTGTCCGGCAAGCAGAAGCGCAAGATTGTTTTTGATATAAACTGGAATACAAAGTGGACAGATAAAGATGTTGCAATTGTGAAGATTGTCGGTATTTCCGGTGAAGAGGTTGCTGCTGGGAATATTATCCCGGGAACAATTTCAATTCCGCGCGTATCCAATGTTAAATATGACGGTGATTTTAGTGACTGGCCCATTGCCGCAAAGCTGCCTGCGTGGGTTTTGGGGGCGACAAAGGTTGGAGCTGCAGCAGAGGTCTATCTTGGATATTCTGTGGAAGGAATTGTTTTTGCGGCAAAAGTCTTTGATGCAAAATGTGTTGACAATGATCCTAAGTGGTTTTGGGAACAGGACGCGATTGAGATATTTGTAGATACTGCTGCCAATAAATCGGATCGAAAGGAGTATGCTTCTACTGATCATCATTTCTGGGTGTGTCCTCAATTCAAAAGAAATAGTGTGTACCTTGGGCGCTGGAAGCGTAACAAGGAGATACTAAAAACAGAATACGGTATTTCGACACAAGGATTCAGTCGTAAGACGGATCAGGGATATGTAATAGAAGGTCTGATTCCGGCGAGCAAACTGAAAGGCTTTAAGCCGTCCGCCGGAACGAAGATTGGTATGAATTTTAATATTACGGTTCAGAACGATGATGGGAATTTTGAGATATTTTGGTCAAAGCCTAAAAGTGTAAATATAGCGGTTAAACCGGCAGCCTGGGGGACTGTTCTGTTTAAATAGATTTTGTAGTGTGTTAAGCTGGATGTTTTTATTTGCTTGTTTGCGTGAGCGTTCACGCTTGACATTTCTGTCGTCATCATTTATAATTGAAATGTGAAGGACATTTAGAACAAAGGAAGAAAGATGAAAGAACGTAAGATTGAAGGCAAAAGAACTTTACGCTCAATTGAAAATTTCACACTCATAGAGCTACTGGTTGTGATCGCTATTATTGCAATTCTGGCTTCGATGCTGCTTCCGGCTCTTGGAAGGGCTCGTGATGTGGCAAAGCAAATCAGCTGTGTTAACAATATGAAGCAGCAAGGCACGGCGATAAGTACTTATACTTCAGATAATAATGGTTACCTAATGGTTTATCATCCTGCTGCGGGATTGAACGAATGGGGGTGCCAGGCGTTAGCGTATGAATTGTTGATGGCTCCATATGTCGGAATTCCCAATAAGGAGCTGGATGGGCATATCACCGGGGCAAAGGTATTTATCTGCCCTGCTTCTCCGATTGCTTATGATGCGGCGTCTGGATATTATCATCATTTAAGCAATAGCAATACTACTACTAACGCGTATCAGTCAGGGCTGTATTATGCGTATAATGATTATTGTGCTTTTGTGAAAGGGGATGATAGTTGTTCTGAGGCAGCGAGAGGGCTAAAGATCTCGAATTACACCAGGGCAAGTCAGACGCCGTTGGAACTTTGTTCCAGAAAAGATTCTGCTGCATGGCCGCTTCCACGAATTAGTGATGGTCAAGTGACCAATAATACGCTTGTTGGAGCTAGCTGGCACAATAAAGGTGGTTTTGGGCCCCGTCCGACGGTGTTTGTTGATGGTCATGCCACGGTTTTGCATAGCGCTGATTATATTAATCATGGAAGCAAGAAAATTCTTTATGGCGAATCAGGAAGTCCTTATTTTCTAAAAACTGGAAAATATAGTACCCCTTATAATTTCTGGATTAAAGAATATTAGTCGTTTGTTTTATAAGTCAATTATTTTTAGGAGGTTTTATATTGAGAATAGTGGCAATTTGCACATGAATGGAGTGCTCTTTGAGCATTTAACTGCTTGATAAGAAAATAATTAAAAGTCATTTTTTGCATAATTCTAATAAAAATGTGATCGTTCACGGTTGACATTCTGCCGAGGTGGGTCTATACTCTGCACTTCGTAAAAGGCTGATGGATTTGCTATTGGTTCAAAATTGAATTATTGAAAATGGTTTAAAAGTGTTTATGTATAAGCGGTTTACTCTTATTGAACTCCTTGTTGTTATAGCGATTATCGCTATACTCGCATCAATGTTACTTCCGGCCCTGGGTCGCGCCCGTGAAGTGGCAAGAGAAATTAGTTGTATTAATAACCTTAAGCAGCAAGGTACTGCGGTTGCAATGTATGTAGGTGACAATAAAGGCTACCTTACTGTATTGGATACAAAAAATACCGGTGATTATAATACGTATGGTTGTGACTCGCTTGGTTATGAGCTTTTGTTGGCACCTTATGTAGGTGTTGCTGAGAAGGAGTATGATCCGGATTTAAGTTCAAGTGAAAAATATTCACTGTTTACTGGAGCCGGGATTTTTATGTGTAATGCATCGCCTATTTCCTTTAATAAGGGAAAGGGGAAATATGTACATATTAGTGATGACTCTGTCCATAAAAATGCGTATCAGTCTGGTTTGCTTTTTGCATATAAGAGTTTCATTAAGGGAAATGCGTTGGCAAAGCGAGGTCTTAAAATGCCCTTGTATTCCAGACCCTCTCAGGTGCCTCAGCAATTTTGTTCGAGATTAAAATCTCCTGTCTGGCCTTTGCCTAAGTATAGTGGAGGGGAGCCGAGTAACATGGATACCGAGTGTGCTTCCAGTTGGCATAAGAAAAGTGGCTATGGGCATCGTCCTACTGTATTTCTTGACGGGCATGCAGCTGCATTGAAAAGACCAGAATACATTCAGCATGGTAGAACTGATATTATGACTGGACAGTTTGGGAGTTCGTATTATTTGGAAAATGGTAAGCCCTCACACCCATGGAAGCCTTACGATTTCTGGATAGAGGAGAATTAAGTTGCCAGTCTATTGTAACTTGTATTCTGGGGATTGTTGTAATAAATTATTGAGTTATGTATAAACTGTATGGATTTTTATGAATAATCCGAAGAAAAAAGTTACAATTGAAGATATAGCAAAGTTTACCGGAGTATCCAGAGGTACGGTATCCCGTGCGTTTAATCAGCGCAGTGATATTAATAAAAAGACTCGCCGGATGGTGCTTGAAGCTGCTCAGAAATTGAATTATTTGCCGAATCCCAGTGCCCGTGGACTGGCCAAAGGGAAATCAGAATGTATCGGAATTGTTGTTCCAAATTTGTTAAATCCTTTTCTTGCAGAAATGGTAACCAGAATGGAAACCTTGATTCGCGCGCAGGGGATGTCAGCGATTCTTGGAATTATTGATCATGACATAGAGCTTCAAGAAAGTGTATTGATGCGTATGGCTTCCGGGCAGGTGGACGGTCTGCTGATCACTCCGTGTGAGTGTCCCGGCAGTATTAAACAGCTTAACTGGATCAATAAGCGGATACCGGTTGTGGCGTTGAAGCATTTTGACGGGTTGGAGTGTGATTCGGTTATGTGTAATGATGAGCTGGCGGTGAAGATGATGATTGAGCATCTTTACGGACTGGGGCATCGCCGGATTGCTTTTGTTTCTCCAGATAATCCTGAATGGTCGGTATCCATGCGTCGTAAAGCATATGAAAATACTATTGACGGGTTACCGTCCGGCTATATTAAACATATTACCTGTGATTATAATGATCAGCGTAGTGATGAAAGTCGTCTTGACCAGGTTGTTGAACAGATTGTTCACTGCAAAAAGAGTGAAGGCCTTACTGCTGTTTTGGCATACGACGATATTATTGCTATGCTGCTTATGAAAAAGCTGTTGAAGGCAGGCTATAATATACCGAAAGATTTGTCGATTGCCGGTATTGATAATATTGCCTTTAGTCAATTCGGTATGGTGTCTCTTACTTCTGTTGCGGGCGATACTGTGCGGTTGTGTGAGCTTGCAATCGAGACTTTAATTAATCGGTTGAAGAGCGGAGACAGTGATGACTTGCGTAATGTGATATTGAAGCCGAGGCTTTATCTTCGAGAATCGACGGTTGAATGTCCTAAGGTGTCGTGTTCAGGGGCTGTTGTTGTGTGAGTTTGCTAATTTTTTTTAAGCTGTGGACGTGAGCGTTTACGAATGCAGTTGGTAAAGAAAAGAGATAATTATCTATATTTTTTCTTTTGGGTTCAGGATTAATATGCTGAAACCGGATAATCGACTAAAAATCAGTCTGGGGATCACGCGGGTGAATTCCGGGGGGGAAGTCGAGACGGCTTGATGATAAACTGGCAATTGTTTGATTGCCGGTTTCAGCATTTTTTTTATTTCTATTCGGAGATTTTATAAATGTATTTTCCTGTTTTGACGACTGGAATTGATGTTATAGATCATGCTTTTCAGCTTGCGCTTGAATGTGTTTCTTTCAATATAAGACCATATAAAGGGGGAATGTTGCGTCGGGCTCAGCCGGTATTTATTGCCGGACTTGATTATGTTTCTCCATGGACTCGTGATGCGGCGTTCAATAACTGGTACGGCGGAGCTTTGCTGGCTCCGGATGTTGCGAAAAATACGCTGATGAGCGTCGTGGAGCAAAATGATTCGGATCAGTTGGTTGTTGGTGGAGAGTATTGGGATTCTATTATATGGGTGTGGGGAGCTTGGAATTACTATCTCTATACTGGCGATTCGGAGTTTTTATGCAAAGCTTTTACTATTCTGGAAAACACGTATTCCTTGCTCGAAGCGCAGGAATATGACAGTGCAGACGGATTATTCCGCGGAGGTGCGTGTTTTCAGGATGGTATTTCGGCTTATCCGGATTTTTACGGTGATCCACAGGGGGGAGCCAGTGGGATTATGAACTGGCTTGAACGTGCGGGGGGGAATCGCATTGAAACCGGTTATGGATTGCCGATGAAGGCTCTAAGTACAAATTGTTTGTATTATCAGGCATGTGTAATTGGGTTTGAGATGGAAAAGGTTATTGGGGGGGGATCCCGCATTGACTGGAGAGGGAAGGCGGCCGCTCTGAAGTGGTCGATAAATAATGCCTTTTATGATGAGGCTTCAAAAAGCTATCGTTATCTGGTGGACAAAGTGCCGGATAAGCTTCGTCAGGAGGGATTAGGAAATGCGTTTGCGATTTTATTTGGCATTGCCAATGAGAAGCAGGCTGCTTGTGTTATACAAAATACGCATCGAACTGCGCATGGTATATCAGCGCTCTGGCCGCCCTATGAGCGTTATTGTAATAATGGGGAATATCCCCGGCATTCCGGTACGATCTGGCCTCAGGTTAATTCTGCCTGGGTCGAGGCTCTTGTCGGGGCAGAAAAACGTCGGGAAGCATTTTATGAATTGATGATGTTGGCGGAAAAAGTGGTTCGAGACAACGGATTTTATGAAATATATCATCCGGATACCGGACTTCCTTATGGCGGTATGCAGGAACATCCTGATAAAGGGGAAATTGCGTTATGGGATTCCTGTCGCGGTCAATTGTGGTGTGCGACCGGATTTGTAAACATGGTACTGAAGAGTCTTTTTGGAATGAAGTTTGGTTTGGAAGGTATAACTTTTTCTCCGTGGCTGCCGAAAAATATGAAAGATATCAATATTAGCGGTTTGGTGTATCATGGAAAAGAATTAAATGTAACGGTTCGGGGCATTCCTGAACTGTCGTGCTTTATTGCTGCTGCCGAAATTGCAGGCTGCAATGATATCATAATAAAATGACAGGAAAGTAGTAAATGAGAATATATGTAGTACGCCATGCTCAACCCAACTTTGATGGTATTGGGAATGTCGATATAACACGTTTTTCGCCCAAGGATCCCGAATTGACTCCCAAGGGAATTGATCAGGCAAAATGTTTGGCTGAGGCGTTATATGCAAAAGGCTTTAATGGTCCTATTCTGAGTTCGCCATACCGTCGAGCGTTGGAGACGGCACACTATACGGCGGAGCGCTGTGGTGTTGGATTTGAGGTTGAACCGGAGTTTCAGGAGATCGCTATGGTGAAAGGTCTGCCGGATTTTGATGGAATGACTGCTGAAGCTATTGAACAGGAATTTGATGAGGCGTCATGTCCTGATGGATTTGTTTATCCATGGTTCAAGCGGGGAGTGGAAACTATGGAGGATGTGAAAGCTCGAATTTCCTCTTTGCTGAACCGTATTTTGAACTTGTATTCTTATCATAAAGAGTTGCTGCTGGTTGGGCACTGGGCAACGGTACATGCCTGCAAAGAAGTTCTTCTGAAAAACATTCTGACTGAAGATTTTGTAGAGCCGCCGTGCTGGAATTGTTCGTTGTCGATGTATGAATTTGATACGGAAAAACAGTTATCCCAATTTGAATTATTCGACAGTAGTCATATGCCGGATGCAATGATTACGTCAAATAACTACCTGAAGCTTTAGGCCGTATTACGGATGGCATTTGAATCGCTCCGTGCTATGGAAGCAGATGCGGAGCATCTCTCGCAGGGTTAAGGGACTTGTCCCTTATTAGGAACTGAATAATTTTCTTTTAGCCGCATTAATTTCTTCACGTATGGGATTGTTCTCCTTTATGTTGAAATGTCCGGCTGGAAAAATAAACGTTTGGCGATGCTTTTCCGGAATTGAGTTGTTTACGGCAAATTGCCCGGGGGGAATTACCGCCGGGTCGAACAGGGCTGGTGAGCAGATCGTGGGAATACTAATATGTTCCGCTGCGGTAGCTGCATCAAAGTATTTCAGTACGTTAATGACTTCCGGATGAGTAAGAGAATGATTTCTGACTGCCTCGCTGCTGCCAATGGACTTATATTTTAATCTGATTGGATGGTTGCCGAATGTCGGTACATCAAGGTATGCCGACTTAAAACGTTTATCCCAGGGGATTGACAAAGCTCCGATTCCGCCGCCGAAGCTGGCACCGGTGTAGTTCAGGTTCGTTTCGGTATCGGGAAATAGTTCTATCAGAATAGAAGCGGCCCGCCAGATATCCCCGACGGAACCTCTGATTACATAAGATTCTTTTGACTCGATTCCATGCAGAACATGTGCGTGTCCCTCCCAGGGGATATCCGGAGAATTTGATAGATTGAAGCCGCGGCTGCAGGGCGCTATAACGGTAAAGTCGTCATATAGCGAAGGATGAGGAATGCCTCCGTAGCCGTGTCCTTCAACAATTCCACCTTTTGAGCGTTTGGGTCTGGTGAGCCAGGCTCCGACAGCGATTCCATCGAGTGAAGTGTATCTCACCTCGTAAGCTTCGACATCAGGCTTGGGGCTCCATATTTGTCTGAGCCTGACTTGTGATGTCATGTCACAGGTTTTGTCATAGAGACTTTCCCAGAATGACTCAAAATCAGCGGGTTTGTTATTTGGTGCCTTTACGGCTAGAAGTTGTTCTTTGTTGTAGCCGCAGGTTGGATCAAAGTCGTAATCATGCTCAATCATCATCATTTTTCCTCAAAATTATGCTAACAATAAATTACCTGAAAGTGAGGGGATTTCAAGGAGATAATTTAAGGATTTGCGGTTTGCTTGGTTGAGTGAGAAAAATTTTAACTTTTCTGAATAAATACAAACGTTTGTAATTATGGTTCCTGTAAGCTTTGTGGGCGAAGTATGTGTGAGGGTAATGTGATGCTTGTTGGGGATGAAAATAGTATTTTTGAGCTTGCTTTTAGTCTTTTTTGCTTGTGGGTACCTGTTGTTTTTAGTGATTTATTATGTTTTTGTTTGGTTTTTGTAAGAAGGCTTGTAATCTCTTTTTTTACGTTTATTCTACAAACGTTTGCAAGGAGAAAAAAGTCGTTCGTAAATCCAAAATAAAATAGGAAAAGTTAACTGGAAAACAGAAGTAAATATCAATTGTAATCTTTTTCACCATAAGTCAAAAATGACTTCATAAGATTGGAAATTAAGATTTTATATACTGTTGTCGCAGTGAGGAGGATATTCTTTGAGAGAAATAAAAACTTAAATGAACATGAAAGTATAAAGGGATTGTTGTTTTATTGATTAAAAAAGAATTGAAAATTACTGTTGTTTAAAATTAACACAGCTTGGAAATAAGGAAAAACTAAAAATTCAAAATGAGTGAGGTAAAAAATGTTTAAAAAGAAAAATTTCACATTGATAGAACTCCTTGTTGTTATAGCTATAATAGCAATTTTGGCAGGTATGCTGCTTCCTGCTTTGGCAAGTGCCAGGGAAAAAGCAAAAAGAATCACTTGTATCACTAATTTAAAACAGCTTGGGACAGCTTACCACGTTTATTCAGATGATTATGATGGCTGGTTTCCAACAATGGGATATGATCAGGGAGCAAGAGTTCGATATAAAAGAGGTGATATTAACTTTGACAGTAGAGAAGCCTTGGAGCCTTATGTAAAAAACTTCAGTATCTGGAAATGTCCTGTATTCGGATATATTCCCAATGTTAATGATGAAGCCAATACATATAAATATCTCTATGGAACTTATACTTCTCCCATTGGAGTAACTACTGCTAACAGGAATAGTAATTCCGGTGATATTAGAGATCACTTTCCATTGAAAGCTGCACATAACGTAGAATTTGACGTTTTGGTTATGGATCCGGTTATCTGGTACAGCGATAATCATTTCCTAACGAATCATGCTTATAATGGCGCCTTGGAATATTATCATCAGGAAACAAATCCCTCAGCCCGTTGGTATAAAACCTATGATACCCCAAAGGGCTTTAATTATGTGGCACAGGATGGTCATGCGGAATGGTATACCTGGCCAAGAGGATGGAGTGATTATTCAAATGATTCTGTTACTGTGTTTTATGATGCGAGCAATAGGAGGAATTATATCCCTAAAAAATGATTGTTTTGGATGACGTTGAAATAGTCTGAAGCAGGTGGATTACCTGTTTCAGACCGCGACAAAGTTGTTTGGCTGAGTCATTGGTGATACAGCTTTTCTGATAAATTCCCATCGTTTTTTATAGATGTTTATTATATATGCTTGGTTTTAAAAATAAAATTGAAAAATCCTTTACCCTTACAACGATTTGTATTGTGGTGTTGGCGCTGATCGCTGCTTTTCTGCTGTATCCGAGGTCTTCGGAATCAGAAAAAGGCAAAAAGACGATTGTTATCTGGGTGCCGCGTTCGAAGACTGACAGCATTAAGAAAAGTGTTGAGGAATTCGAACGCAGGAATCCGGAATATCAGGTTCAGGTCGGTTCGGCAACGGTACGAGATGCCGTGGGGGATCCCACGCGGTTCCTGCTCGGCGTTGCGGGCAATGTTCCGCCGGACCTGATATATTTTGATCGTTTCGCGATTGTTGAATGGGCGAGTAGAGGCGCGTTTTTTCCTTTGAATGAATATTTAAAGCGGGACAAGGCTCTCCCGGATGCGATAAGTCAAGCAAATTATGTTGCGCCTGCCTGGAATGAGGCCACCTATAAAGGAAAACAATATGCGGTTCCCAACAGTGTGGATAACCGTGCGTTATTCTACAACAAAAATTTATTGATTCGAGCCGGATTTGTTTATGAGAAAAATGATCCTGAAGTGCGTAGTGGTCATGTCAAGGCAGGAGACGCGAAGCCGCCGAAATCCTGGAATGAACTGTGTCGTAAACGAATTGATTCCAAGGCCAAAGTAATGTCGAACGGAAAAGTTGTTTTCGGCGCTGGAGTAAACCTTGTTCATTCGGGTGTTGCGAAAAACGATGTAATTACGATTCTTTCCGGGGATGGCTTGAATGATATTTTCAGAGCAAGGGTTCAGTCGGTTGTTGATTCGACAACACTCCTGGTAGACTTTGAGAAAGAACTCGCACCGGGAACCCAGCGCGTTGCTTCTGAGTTTACCGGAAATGTCCGGGTGAAAATATTCGACCGGAATTCGTATATCGTCAAGCTGACCCGGTTTGATTCTTATACCGGAAGTTTGAAAACGGCGGGATTCATTCCGTTTTTCGGGAACAGTTGGTTGTACATGTACGGCTGGTTGAATGGTGGCAAATTTATGAGTTCGGATGGACGGAAATGCACTCTGGATGATCCCCGGATTGTTGAGGCTCTCCAGTATATTATTGATATGTACGACTGTCTGGGAGGCGTGGAGGAGGCGAGAATTTTTCAGTCTTCCGGAATGGGATCTTCCATGCTGGACCTTTTCTTAAATAATAAGATCGCGATGAAGATAGAAATATCATGGTTTATGCAGACTATTTCATCATATAAGCCGAATATGAGTTTTGGGGTTGTTCCGGCGCCGCTTCCTGATTCACGTATTAAAGCTGGAGGACAGCCGGTCAGTTGGATGGGAGGCTGGTCCTATGCGATTCCTTCGACCGCAAAAAATAAAGATGATGCCTGGAAGTTAATGAAATGGCTTTGTTCTCTGGAAGCCAATAAAATCAGGGCTGAGTTTGAATCTACTGTCAGTAAATCAAAAGGGCAGGTTTATTTCCCCCGCTTGAGCCCGGAAAAGAGATTTAATAAGTATTTATATAAGAAATATATAAAATCATCTCCGGCAATTTCGAAAAATCTAAAAAATGCCTATTCGACCATGATTTATTTGCTGGACTATTGTAAGTATCGCCCGGTTACTCCGGTTGGACAGAAGTTATGGAATGAGCACAAAAGGGCCGCAAGTCTTGCAATAGGTCATTCCATGACGGCAAAAGAAGCATTGGACAACGGTTGCAGGCAGGTTCAGATTTCTCTTAACCGTATTTTAAATCCCCCTGACGGCCCGACAGTTCCATGGTTGAAATTGATCGTCTTATATTGTTTGGCTATTCTAGCCTGGATCGTTTTTATGATACTAAGAAACCGGCGTAAAAAACAGGCGAATGGTTATCGCCGAAATAAGTGGTACGAAGGATATATCTGTGTTTCTCCATGGTTGCTGGGCTTTTTCACTTTTGGTGCCGGTTCGATTGTATTTTCTATTGTGATAAGCTTTACCAGTTATGATGTTCTTTCTCCGGCAAAGTTCATTGGCTTGGACAATTACCGTAACCTCGTTGCCGATCCAATTTTCTGGTTAAGTATCCGGAATACCTGTTTTATGATCATTTCCGTTCCACTGAGTATTATTGCCGGGATCGCTCTTGCTTTATTGCTGAATCATTCTCTCAGGGGGATGCAGTTATACCGGACGCTGTTTTATCTTCCGGCAATCGTTCCGATGGTGGCGGCGCTGTTGTTATGGATGAAAGTATTTGATCCCAGGATCGGATTTATCAATCAGCTGCTTATAACTATGGGAGTTGATGATCCGCCCGCCTGGCTCAGTTCTCCGGTATGGGCCAAACCGTCGATTATTATTATGAGCCTGTGGGGTGTTGGCGGGAGTATGGTCATATGGCTGGCTGGATTAAAAAATATTCCCGAAACATTGTATGAAGCGGCCGCGATTGACGGTGCCGGACCGATCAGGCGTTTTACGCATATCACGTTGCCGATGCTGACGCCATATATCTTTTTTAATCTGGTAATGGGGATGATCGGAATATTCCAGATATTTGAGCAGGCGTATATCATGACGAATGGTGGTCCTGAAGATGCCACGTTGTTTTACGCGTACAAGCTTTTTAATGAGGCGTTCAGGTATTTGAATTTTGGGACCGCCAGCGCAATGGCGTGGTTATTATTTTTTGTGGTGCTTGTTATTACGCTGTTCAACTTCTGGTTGGGCAAGAAATGGGTTCATTACGGCGACTAAAGAAGGAACAGAATGTCGAATTACAATAAAAAAACCTTTTCAGGAAAATTAATGCTGCACAGCTTTCTGATTGTTTTCAGTCTGGTGTTTATCTTTCCATTTTTGTGGATGGTATGCAACAGCATGAAAGTCCGTGAGGAAATGGTAGGTGAAAACTTTCGTTTACTCCCTGAAACTCCTCATGTAGTCAGGCAGACTCCATATTTTGATGAAAACGAGTTTGGAGCCATTGGGGCACCTGAAGGCATTCCCGCTGCGGTTTGGTGTGCGGTGCTGCCGGAATTTAAAGCGGGGATTTTTTCTCGTCTCGAAAAATGGCGACCGTGTATTTCCGGGGAAATCATTCCTTTTGACATTAAGAAAAGAAATCTGGAGCCCTACAAAACGGCAATGACGAATGGAATTATTAAGATGATCAGTGCCAGAATTAGTGATAGTGCCAGAAATATTGCCGCCAATGAGGTTCGCAAGGCGGAAAATGTTGGCGCATTGTCGGAAGAGGCAATTCAGACCGGCAAGGCCGCAGTTTTGAAAGATATGAAAAAACTGTTGAACGATGAAGTTATGCAGGAAGTATTTAACCGATCTTACCGGCGGATATGTCTGGGGGACGTTAAGGTAATGTCAGGGCATAGAGTCAGGAAGGCTGAGTCTGTAAAGGGTTGGTGTGTGAATAGTGACAATGCTGTTTTGTGCCGTAGAAAATATAATGGTACAGCGTATCAGATGGCTCGGATTGATTACTCCAAAGGTGATGAATTGCTGGTTTCCTTTGTACCGGAAATAACCGACATTAATGATATTGACAGAATCTATGTTTCTTTCAGAAGCGATGCCAGCTGGGCAAGAGTTTATTTTGAAGTGGTAAAGAACGGGAAACTGTACCGAACCTCGGATGTCGTCAACCTCTACAATCATGACTGGACAGAAGTTGATCTGAGGTGGAACAAAGGGAATGAAAAATCATTCGACCGGGGCAGTTATTATTCCCTGAAAGAGGTTGGAGATGTGCCTGGTGGTGGAAATAAATTTGATGTCAGGCTGAGAATTGAGAGAAGCAATCTGCTGACGGCATGGTGGGACAAAGCCTTGAGGAATTATCGAATCGTATTCAGGGATATTCCGTTTGCCCGATATATCATGACCAGCTTATCGCTTTGTATCATCAATATCATTCTTGCCGTGTTCTCCTGCACTTTTGTGGCTTATGCGTTTGCCCGGCTGGAGTGGCCCGGCAGGGACTTATTCTTTGGATTGATGGTGGCGACTATGATGGTGCCGAGTCAGGTCGTGATGCTGCCGAATTTCCTGATTAACCGTCAGCTCGGGTTTTATAACAGCCTGGTCCCACTGTGGCTCTATTCTGCCTTTGGGTCAGCATTCTTTATCTTTCTGCTGCGGCAGTTTATGAAAACCATCCCGAAAAGTCTGGAAGAAGCCGCCATGATGGATGGCTGCGGATTTCTTGGAATATACTGGCATGTGATGCTGCCGCTGGTAAAGCCGACAATCGCCACCATTGCAATTTACACCTTCACCGGCAGCTGGAATAATTTTATGGGTCCATTGATCTATGTGAACGACGAATCGTTGTTTCCTCTTGCTCTGGGACTTTTTAAATTCAATCTGGTCAGTGGTTCGGATACCGGTTTGATGATGGCGGGATCTTTCATGATGACTCTGCCGGTAATAATTTTGTTTTTCTTTGCTCAAAAATATTTTATTCAAGGAATAACATTAACTGGAACAAAAGGATAAAAGGTACAAGAAAATGATCAAAAAACGATTTGAGAGGCGAAGTTCTTTCAGAAAATTATTTGTGGGAAAAGTGATTGCTTTTATCGCAATCTTTATAGGAGCAATATCTTGTCTGGGGTCTGGGCCGGATGTAGTTGTTCGTTTCGGAATGATATCAGATATTCACTATGCGGATTTTGCCCGGGGGAGGCGTCCTAAAAATCGCGCTTCGATGGCGAAAATGCAGGAATGTATAAAAACCATGAATCAGAAAAGACTGGATTTTATTATTGAGATCGGCGATTACATTGGAAATGGTAGCCCGTCAAGAAAAGACTTTCTGAAGTGGCTCAAGCTTCTTGAGGATGAATACGCTAAATTCATGGGACCACGATATCATGTTCTGGGGAATCATGATTCTGTTCCGCTGGATAAACACGAATTTATGAAAAACGTTGTCAATACCGGCATTTCAAAGGATAAAACATATTACTCTTTTATTATTAAGGGAATCCAGGTAATTGTGCTGGATTGCAATTTCAGGCAGGATGCTACCCCTTATGGAAACGGCAAGGACTTTGATTGCGGGGTTCCTTTGGTTTCTCCTCTGGAAGTCAAATGGCTGAAAAAGACGCTTGCTGATTACAACGGAAAATCAATTGTTTTTCTTCATTATCTGATTCATGGTGATGTGGACAGGACATTTCTTGTAAATACTGAGGAGATTAACAAGATTCTTGTCGACTCCGGCAAAGTTCTGGCGGTGTTCAGTGGACATAAGCACGATGGAGGATACGCCAAAGTTGATGGAATCCATCACTATGTCTTAAAATCGATGATAGAGAAGGCCGGTTATAAATATACTTCATACGCGGTGGTTGAAATCAGGTCGGATAATTCTATTAAAATTACTGGATTTGGAAGAACTAAGAACCAGTTTTTGAAATGATAAATATAACTGAGAGGATATGTGTGAAATGAGATATTTACGAAAAAAACTGCTTGTTGCGCTGATTATGTTTGCCGTGGCAACGATCTATGCTTCCGGCAACTCAGATGTTATTGTCCGTTTTGGTATTTTGACAGATGTGCATTACGGGAAATTCTCGAAAGGTAGACGTCCGAATAATTATGCGTCGCTCGAAAAAATGCGTGAATGTATCAAAACAATGAATAAAGAGCGGGTTGCATGTGTGGTCGAGATAGGAGATTTTATCGGTAATGGACATCCCAGCAGCAGGGACGCTTTTCTCTGGCTCAGAACCATTGAGAATGAATATGGTAAATTCATGGGACCAAGATATCATGTCTTTGGGAATCATGATCCGGTGCCTCTTGATAAAATGACGTTCATGCGGAATGTCACAAATACCGGAATTCCAAAGTACAAAACTTATTATTCTTTTGTGATTAAGGGAATTCAGTTTATTGTGCTGGATTCCGCTTTTAGAAAAGACGGTACTCCATATGGAGACGGCAGGGATTTTGACTGGAAAGATACGATTGTTCCAGAGAAAGAGTTGAAATGGCTCAAAAAAACGCTGGAAAGTCATAATGGTAAGTCTGTGGTTTTTCTTCATCACCTGGCGCATAATGACAAAGCTAAATCAAATGTGAAAAATGGTCCCCAATTAAGAAAGATCTTTAATGAGTCAGGGAAAGTTATCGCGGTTTTTAGTGGTCATCTGCATAAAGGTACATATGTGAAGAGGGATGGAATTCATTACTATGTATTGAAATCAATGGTGGAAAAGCCGGGGATTGAAAATACCTCGTATGCAATTGTGGAAATAAATTCTGATTATTCGCTGCGGATTGTCGGGTACGGAAGAACTGAAAATCAAATTTTAAAATAATAATGTTCAAAAGAGAAGCAAAACGGAGTGTCGATTATTATCTTTGATTTAACTTTTATTTAACGATTGTAAGCGTTGAAAAATAATAGGATTAAGGATATAATTGAACACTTGCCTTTGAAAGTTGGCGGGGCATTGCCCGAATTAACGAATAACTGTAATTCAAAAACAACCGGAATTATGATGGCAACAACATTACGAGACATTGCGGATAGATGTGGAGTCGCTATTTCCACCGTGTCCAGAGCCCTGCGTGACGATGAGCTGGTGACGATTAAAACGAGACAGCGCATTGCCGAAATCGCGCGCACTATGGGGTATTCTCCCAACCTGGCAGCCAGGACGCTAGTGGGCAGCCGTACGAATACCATATGGTTTCTGGTCAGTGATATGACCAACAAGTATCAGCAGACGATCGCGGAGCATACCAGCCGCTTTTTTGCTGATAATGGCTATGATGTTTCGGTGGTGTCCTATCATGGCTCCTGGGAACGTTTCGCACAATTGCTTCGCCGTTTGAACCACGGGGTGACCGATGGTGCTATTGTGGTTTCAGCTGCAAAACAGGGAGAGGAAGAGCTTAATGTGCTTGAGCGGAAAGGTTTTCCTCTGGTGTTTGCCGACCGGAAACTTGAATCTGCTACCCAGCCGACTGTGACCACTGATAATGTTGCCGGAACGACTCATCTGCTTGAGTTGATGTGTGAAAACGGTGCGGAGAAATTTGTTATTCTGTTTACCGATCAGAACAGTGTAGAGCGTACAAGGTTCAGGAGTGCGGTTGAATATCTGGGACAAAAAGGTATTCCATTTACTTTTGGAGATAACTTCAGTCCGGAGTTTGCCGCTGGGAATAAGAAGATCGGTATTTTAGCTACATGGCCTCACAAGATTGAAGACTTTGTTGCTCAGCATTCAAGTCACGGCAGGCCGCCTTATTTATACGGCGTATTTGATTCCTGGCATGGAGAACCATATCCGGCCAGCAGGGTGTTTGTCTGTAAGCAGAATTTTAAAGCAATTGCGGAAAAATCGGCTCAGTTGCTTCTGGAGATGCTGAATGGAGGCGTTGTAACTGAGACTTTACACCTGATTCCCCCTGAAGAGTATGAAACGATATGTTCCAGAATTGCCTCTGTTTTCTAATATAAATAAATATAAATATAACTATACACAAAATATAAATTAATAAAAAATACAAACGTTTGTTATTGTTGCGTTTTATTTTGGTGTTATTAACAGAAATTATAAAATTACAAAGGTTTGCTAATCTGGTAACGAAATTAGTGTTGTTACCGAGTGATAAAAAAGGAATGAAAGATGTTTTCTAGAGCTCATACAGTAAAAGACGTTTTGGGAGGAATAATAAAAAATTATTTATTGCGTGTACCTTCGATTCGCAGTATTTCTGAAAATTCCCGGAATTTTCCTGGAGGCGGGGAGACTACTTTGTATCAGCTTGAGCTTGATTATCGTAAGATTGATTGCGGTATGTCATATGTTGTCAAAACCAGAAGCGGGGCGTTCTTTATTGTAGATGGAGGATATTTTACCGATGGAGAAGAAGACAGATTATATCATTTCTTAAAGGAGCGGTCGGACGGAGATATTCATATCGCCGGGTGGTTTTTCAGCCATGCACATCAGGATCATGTGGGCAATTTTATTAATTTTGTAAAAAAATATTGTAAAGTCGTTCAGATCGACAGGCTTTATTACAATATCCAGAAGATTGATTTTTCCATCATTACCGGTGACTGGAAAAGTTGTGATGAAGCAACCGCCAGGGAATTTTTCCTGGTTATTCGGAAATACATTCCTGAAGTTCCGGTTACAATATTGAAAACGGGGCAGAAATTTTCTGTTGGCGAATTGAAGTTTGAAGTATTATTTACGCATCACGATCTGGAATCTCTTCCCGCCTCATTTAATGATCATTCGACGGTGTTGATGATGAAGGTGGGGAAACAGAAAATTCTCTGGCTGGGTGATATTGGAACCAAAGGAAGCCAGGCGCTTATGCGGATGCCGAAAAAGAAACTTGCCTGCGATATTGTTCAGGTAGCACATCACGGCTATAACGGTGGTACGCTTGAATTGTATTCTGCTTTGGGAGCCAGGGTCGCTTTGTGGCCCACTCCTGAGAATCGTATGGAGTCCAATGAATCTTCAGATGTAAACAATTATATTCTAAAGCAATCCAGAGTAAAAGAACATATTGTGAGCGGCATGGGAACGGCGGAAATGAAGTTTCCTTACGTTTACAAGACCGCAAATCAGTTTAAAAAGCAGTTTGAATGATTTTTCTTCCTTCCTTTCCCCCCCCCCCATTGGCTGATGGCAGGCGGCAGACGTATATTGCGTCCGTCGCCTGTCGGCGGCCTTATTATACCTGATCGAATACCCGGATATAGTCAACGATAAAGTAATCCGGCAGGGCCGTTTTTTTTAAAATATCATCTGGCTGGTCTCCTTGACGGTAACCATTGCATTCGGTGGAAATCAGAATGAATTGTTCGGTGTCGGAAACCGGACCATCCACGTGCCATGATTCTTTCCCGTCAACATAGTAGGTGTAGCCGTTCGGGCTCCAGTCGAGTCCAAACACATGGAAGCCGTCTGGTGTTTCTTCAAGCTGACGAGAACCGGAGCCGCAGCTCTGATGATCTTCTCCATAGCCACTCCAGTGGTTATTGTGACAAATGATACCGTCGCGGGTGAAGTTTTCCATGATATCTACTTCAACGCCGGCTTTCTTTGGATCGAGGCTGCTGCCAATGATCGGCGACTGCAGCCAGAATGCCGCCCACCAGCCTTTCTGAGTTGGAAGTTTACAGCGCGTTTCGTAATAGCCATATTTATGCATGAATTTCGGTTCAACAATTTTGGCTACGGGCCAGACCATTTTGGGCTTATCGGTTTCGCCGTCAAAGCAGAAAGCACTTCCGGGACGGTCCAGATAATTTGATCCGGTTTGCAGGTGCGGTGAATAGAATTGTCCGTCTTTTTCGATCAGGGTTAAAAGCAGGTTGCCTTTGCCATCGAGAACGGCGCCTTCTTCGGTAAAAGTGTTATGGCGTTGCTGCAGCAGATGCAGGCGAAAATCCCATTTGCTGCGGTCCAGTTCGGTACCGTCAAATTCATCGTGCCAGACAAGTTTCCAGGTTTTTTTAGAAGGAAGCAAGCTCGGCTTATGGTGTGCCTCAAGTTTCATTTGTAGTTCTCCAAATAATATTTATAATGGTTATGATATAACTATTATAGGATGAAAAAAATTATTTGCGTTATACAAAAAAAGATTAATGTAGCACAATGTTGCTGTTTTTTAGTGAATGACGTTGTTTCTGGATTCCCTTATCCGAGAAGGAGATTTGCCAGTATGCTTCTTTATAAAGCGCGAAAAATAGTTCAGGGAATCAAATCCGAGTTCCGTGCCAATTTCACCGGCGGGAATATTGGTGTTTTTCAGAGCCGCTACCGCTTTTGCTGTTTTGCGTCTTGCCACATATTGTAGCGGAGAAGTACCGGTATGTTCTTTAAAGATTCTTGAAAAGCGGCTTTCACTGAGAAATGCCAGTTTTGCGAGTTCTTTTAAACTGATATTATGGTGCAGGTTCTGCTCTATATAGTACAAGACCGGAGCGATATTGTCTGGCTTGTCCGAAAGATTGTCATCCGGGCTTAGTCCTGATTGTTCAAGGGTTTTTGCCAGCAGATCAAAAATGAGTGTGGAACGTTGCACATCGGGAAACTTTAATTTTTCCGTCAGATCAATTTGCCGTGAAAATTCCCTGCCGTACTCCATTCCGACTTTAATCCGAAAGAGATGCTGTTGAGAAAAACCGTGCAGTAATGCGAGTCCGCCGTGTTCTTTGAACGTAAAGCCATGATGCAGACACATCAGCATGATGCATTCTTCTGTTGCATTCCAGCGGTAGTTGCATCCGATCGGGATAATGATGACCATTCCGGCTTTACATGTCAGCTTCGGACCGCTTTCTTCCTGGAATATGATCGAACCGGATTCGATTAGTACCACATGAAGATAACTGGAGTTATGGAAGTCGCATTCCAGGCCAGCAGGATAGCGGCAGCGCTGCAATCCTGACAGCGGATACATCAACGACGAACTCAAGCGGGTTGTCTTGACACGTTTGAATGCTTCAATATGGTTCATGCTGGTTCCTTTTGTATTTGATCTGACATATTAGACTTTTGTTTGTGAGTAAAGTCAAGCATGGCTGATTCGAAATTTTTTTATATAAAAAATCCGTATGCATATTGACTCGAGCGTATGCATACGATATAATATGGATGTAAACGGAGTGAATTGTACAATGAGTATAACAGTAGAACAGCAACAATCTGATATAATTGAAGACGTGATCCAACGGCTTAAAGAGTTTAAGCCGGGACAGCGTTTCTGGTCGGTACGCAAGCTAATGCAGCATTACGATGTAAGCCAACGGGTCGTGGAATCGATTTTGAATCAACTTGCATCCCGAAATATGATTTCAGTACAGCCGGGTAGAGGAGTCTTTATTAATGATTTGTCGGCTCGCAAAATAAAACGCATCCTTTATTTGTGTCCTGACTGGCCGTCTGCTGGTTTTATTGAGCTGGGGCATCTCCTGGAGGAGTTTGCCGCTAAGGATAAGAAATTCACTGTTACATGGAGCAGCTTTTCTTATGATACTGAGTTGCTGGCTAAAGTGGATATATCCGGGATTGACGCATTGGTGATTTTCCCTCCGAGCTCACCTTTAAGCCTGAAGCATATGACTGACCTGATGAAATTACCGTTTCCTGTTGTCGTTGTAGGGAAAGACCTTCAGGATGTTGATATTTCCTGCGTATGTGGTCGTGGAGATATGAGTGGTTCTCTGGCTGCGGCTCATCTGATTAACAACGGACATGAAAAGGTGGCTGTATTGATTTCGGAACCGGATTGTCATGAAGTTTATCTGCGTTATTCAAGTTTTGTGCATTTTGCAGAACTGACAGGAAAGAAGGTTGAGATTATTGATTGCAAGGTTGCCAACTGGGAAAAGTCCGATGAAAAATCTTATGAGGTAATGTCTGACTATTTGCGGGAACACAAGCCTGATTTTACTGGTCTTTACGTGGTCAGTGATTTTGGGGCAATTGGAGCAATGAAAGCAATTACTGAACAGGGGTATTCGATTCCTGGCGATGTCAGCGTGATTGGCAATGACGGGATTGAACAGGGAAAATTTCTACATCCGGCTTTGACTTCAGTGAAAACGGATTACAGGAAAATGGTAAAACAGATTTTTTTCGAATTGGATAATACTTTAAATAAAGAAAGAGGGGGATTTTTTCGCATATCAATCGAACCGGAACTTATCAACAGAGAATCAGTAAGGAACCTTAAACTTACCAACAATTAATTTTATGGGAGAAAAAGAATGAAAAAACAAAAAAAATTCACACTGATAGAGCTCTTGGTTGTGATAGCGATTATTGCAATCCTTGCTGCAATGTTGCTGCCTGCACTGGGTAAAGCACGTGAAACCGCAAAACGTATTAGTTGCTGTAGCAATTTGAAACAGGTAAGTTTGACGATGATCCAATACGCTGGAGATAATGATGGTTATTTTCCTCCAAGAGCATATCGTTCTTGCCTCTATTCATGTCAGGGGGGCAGTTTCTACGCTTTTAAAACAGCAAGTAATTATGCTGAAGACTACGTAAAAAATTATAAAATATGGTATTGTCCCAGTAGTGGACGTAATGCGGAGTATTACTGGAATCGAAATCAGCTGGATTATATTTACACTCCTCGCTGTGAATATGAACGAGTCAATGGTGGCTTTTCTAACTATTCCTCTTTATCTGAAAAGATTGTCAAGCCATCAGAAACTTTGGCGGCAGACTGGAGTATGGTTGTTAACAGTCAATCATATTTTAATCATGGCTCGAAAGGAGGAAATCATATTGTAGGAGTTTCTCTTCCGCCAATAATTGGAGGAAATGTAGGGAGAATGGACGGTAGTGTTTCATGGAAAAATTACAATGAGATGACTAAATATAATTTTGATAATTTCTACTACTGGTATTGATATATAATAAGTATAGATAAGTGCTACTTTATCAGCCCGGCATTGCCGGGCTGATTTATAATTGAACCCGAACAATGAGAAAAATGATGACTTCAAACAATCGAATAATTGGCTTTGCTTTTGTATTTTTTATGATCATTGCTGGCCGCTTGGGTGCTATGGAATGGACGTTGCCGGGAAATATGGATCAAAATCCATTGAAGAATCCACAGTCTCCGTGGAGTTTTTGGGCTGCAAAGCGTCAAGGGGGCTTTTGTGTTGGCCGCGATGATTTGCTCCAAAATTTCACCTCTATTAATCGTAAAGATTGGAATCCCAAAGCAGGGCGTTTGATGTGTATGAAATCCGGCGGTTCAGTGTGGAGCCTACCACGGATTAGTGTTCATGGCTATAACACGGACCGGAATATGGAGCTGGTTACTGCCGCTCAGGAAGACCCTGTAATTTGTTGGACCAGTCCGGTAAAGGGCAATGTTACGTATGAAATTAAGGTTTCCGATCCCAATGTGAAAAGTGGAGGAGGGAGCGGAAATGCTATGCTTCAAATAGGTTATTTGTCGTTAAAATCAACGGGAGTCGCAAAACAGCTTGCGTTATTCTCATGGTTTCATCAGTCCCAAATAGTAAAGAAAGGAACGATAGCGGTGAATCCTGGCGACAAATTGTTTTTTCGTAAGACTGCAACGGCAAAAGATGACTTTGCCAACAATGCATGTAATGTTGCTGTGAAAATTTCATCATCCGACGGCTTGTCCAGCAGTAACTGGAGTGCGTTCGCGGCGCCTGCCGGTTGTATTGAACCACAGAAATACTTTTTGATGCCGAGCAAGGAGAATCAGAATACAATCGCTTTTCAATATGGACCAGGAAAGCTTCCGTTTGCTATGATCAAATCCGGAAAAAACGGGCGTTATGAAATTATTGCGAAAGGAGAGAAGGATAAAGCGGTAAAGCATAATGCCGGAGAGTTGTTGTTGGTTAAGCGTGTTCCCGAAACCGGAACCTGGGAGGTTAAAGTTTCAGTGAGGAATTCGGGAACTGACGTTAAGGGGGGCGATGGTGGATATCTGAACCTTACATATTTACCGGCAGGAGCTGAGTTTGATTCGTCAAGAATCAATGGAGTGATGATTCCTGGAAGTAAAAAGCCGAATGACCGGGTCGGCTTTTCTGAAATTCTCAATCTGAAAGGTGGAGACAATCTTGTTTTCAGAATAAAGCCTCGGCGCGATGCATATGGTGATAATTTTTTGATTAATCTGACTTTTAAAAGGTCCGATGCCATAGGAAAAACTCCTCTTTCTCCAACACCGGAATGTTTGCTCCCGGTTATTCCAAAGAAAAACCGAGATGTAACAGCCGCTCCAATTCGAAAAGGAATGTACTGGCTGGGCTGTGATGGTGGCTGGGCCACAAGTAAATTTGCCAGGAAGTCAATTGAGCTTCTGAAAAAGTACATTCCCGACCTTGCAGTAATTATGATTTCTACTTATCCTGATCGATTGAAATACCCGGCGTTTTATGCCAAGATGGATGTCCCGACTATCATTCAGACCTGGGGAGCCGGTATAGAAACTTATTTGAGAATAAATAATGCTTTCGATATTGATATTTATGGACGCAACCAGGGAATAAAATCCAGAGTGGTATTAAGTGGAACGGCTCATGCCGCTGCTCTTCCACACGAAGCTTTCAGAACGGCTTTTGATCACATTTCCCGTTCCGCGGTGAAGAATGGTTATTCCGGTTTCGGCTTTTGTGATATGGTTTGGAACTGGGGACCGGGACGCGGTGCTACCGGATTTAATCCATCAACAATTGCTGCATTCAGAAAAGCCCTTCTTGGCGAGGATGAAGGAATTGACATACAGCCGGGAGATGGAGAAGCAAAGCGTTACTATTTTGAAGATTACACAAAATTTTATATAGGTGGTATGCCGTCTCCTGAACAGCTTGGCTTCAAGTCGTGGCAGGAATATGTGCCTCCAAATATTATTCGTCAGGTACAGCTTCGAAAGGAAGGTAAATTGTCTTCTCATTTGCTGATGTTTGACTTGCTTGTGCATTATGAATGGCTGAAGGCGGCACAGTTCATCGGACGTTCCGCTGAAAAAGAAGGAGGCTTTTTTCAGTGTATGCCAAATCCGGAGGATTTGGCGAATGGGTGTGATTTTCTGTTTCTGGCTGGTTTGAAATCTGTTTATGCACGCAGTGAGGAATATTTCAATTCGCCATTATTTATCAATGGTGCATATTTCCGGTTCCCGTATTTTCGGGCATGGACACTGGAAAACCACGAAACCGGTATTGTTTTGGAAACTGGTCATGGTGGAAATGGCAAGCCATACTATTCCAAAATGATGGCTCTGTGTATTGCTTATGAGGTATCAACTGCAACAAATGCGGATCATCTTGAAGGGGATTTTTGGCATAGCGCCAGGGCTCCTTTGGGCGAGGTGACAAAAAATACAGGTGCGTGTCGGCGTTTTCAGTCTGAAATGGCTTTTGGATTGGGATTTTCTCAAGCTGCTAAAGATATGTTTAAGCGTATTAAACCTGATTTCATTTCCCTGACCTCTCGCCGTATTTTCCGCCCTTGGGGAGCAAAATGGCATTGCTGGAATTATTGGCTCAATAATGAGATGTCTCCTGATGAAATTCTGGCGGAAAATGGTTTTATCTTTGCTGGTCGTGGTGTTGAAAGTATTGCGGGGATTACTAATCCTGAAAAGATGGTGTTTTATTCACCGTCGATACCGACTGAAAATAATTTTCGGCTTTTGTTAAAAAAACTACAAGATGGAACCATTGCTAATGTTGTTGTTCCCGCTGAAAGTTTGAAAAAGGTTATCGGTAGTGATTTTCAAACATATGATTTTACTTCCAAATTTCCCGAATATGTCTTTAAGTCAGGGCCAATTCCGTCGGGACAGATTAAAACAGTTCAGAGCGAAAATGTTGGTGTGAACCTGAGTACTCTTGCAGGTTATTCCTGTCTCGGTCAGGCTTTTGAACCGGAGATGACTATTAACGGAGTGCCGGTGGTTGTAAAACGTAAGATCGGCAAAGGAACGATGCATGTGGCGCTGATTTCTCCGGTATCCAAAGAGATCGGCAAACGACGAAAAGGAGTTTTTACTGCGGTTGCGATATGGAAATCATTACTGTCGCAGGCTGGAGTTAAGCCGCACTGGCAGTCCGGCAAAGAACCGGTATCTGTTCGACTATATAAGAAGAAGAATATGATGCTGGTTTCCGCTATGCGTACAGACAAAATCAAAAAGCAGAAAGAACCGTGGACAACAGCAGGCAATGGTTCCGCGGACTTTTCTTTGATGATGGCTCCAAACAGAAAATATGCCTGGCTGGCATTTCCGTCTATGAAAGAAGGAAAGGTTTCTGCTGACAGCACCGGAAAGGTAAATATGAGAATAACTGATGCCGATTATCAACTGTTCTATATCGTTCCTGAATCGAATAAGTTTGATCTGGAACCGTTCAAGCAGCGTATGCAAACGATACGCGAGGCTCTTTCATTAGATGGGCTGGTAAAATTACCTTCTGTCCTTGATTAAATACATCCCGTTGGCTTTTATTAAAGCATAAAGCCCGGTCGCGGTAACGCGGTCGGGCTTTTTGCTGCCTGGATTCTGTGCGAATTTTTGCAAGTTCTTCATTTTCAATAGTAAAAGTCTTAGTGCTTTCCTGCTCAGAGTAAAAAAAATTCCATTTATTTTTTGTTGAAAGGGTTGATATAGGGGCGAAATATGATAAAATAGGAGTATACAGGGTTAAATAGGGGTAAATAGGTTTAAACAGTAAATCCGGAATACTGTATGGCTAGTGAAGAACAATTTTTTTTCGGGGAATATACTTATTCACTCGATAAGCAGCGAAGGGTGGCAATCCCGGCTGACTGGCGCACAAAGGGCGTTGAGTCACGGTTTGTCATGCTCCCCGGCAGAGATTCTCTGCTGCTGCTGCCCTATGACGCGTTTAAGGCGTCTTTTGCGAAACTGAGTAAAGTATCGTTCGCAAACCGGAGAGCACAGTTGGCGTTGGCGAAGATTGGTTCCAGAGCGCAGCAGTGTGTATGTGACAAACAGGGTCGGATTAAGATTGGACAACGTTTGCTGGAACCGTTTGATATCACCGATCAGGTGGTAATGGTTGGAGCGTTCACCAGTGTTCAGTTGTGGAATCCGAAGACCTGGGAAGCGCAGCAGGATGGCGATGACAGCTATCTGGATGAATTGGAAAAGATCAGTGAGAATCCTGATAATCTATTGGAGATGTTGCAGGAATCTTTTCTGAAGAATAAGGAATGATATGAACAACGGTGACGGTTTCAGTCACATACCGGTATTATACCGTGAAGTGACACAGTTTATCGCCGAACCGGAAAGGCCGTTAAAGTTAATCGACGGCACCCTGGGGTGCGGCGGTCACAGTTCTTTGATATTAGAAAAAAATCGGCAGGCGGTGCTGCTGGGTATTGATCGTGATGGTGACGCTCTGGAGCGAGCTGAAAATGCTTTGGCGTTTGCGGCTGAGCGGATCCACCTGGTCAGAGGCAGTTACAGCAATCTGAAAGACCTTGCAGCCGAGGCTGGGTGGGCTTCGGCTGACGCGGTACTTTTGGATATAGGCGTATCGTCCCCGCAACTGGATGACTTCCAACGGGGATTTTCCTACCGGGAAAGTGGCCCGCTGGACATGCGAATGGACAGGAGATCACCCCTCACCGCCAGTCGGTTGGTTAATAACAGTTCGGAAGAGGAATTAGCAAAGATTTTCCGGGCATACGGGGAGATAAAACAAAGTGCGAAATTGGCTAGAGCAATCGTCGCTCGAAGAACTGAACAGCCGTTCAGTCAAACTCGGGAACTCGCTGAATTATGCGAAAAGGTTCTCGGTCGGGCAAGAAAGGGAGCGCCTCCCGCACCAACGTTGTGCTTCCAGGCGCTTAGAATTGCAGTTAACGATGAACTTGGAGAACTGGAAAAAGGACTGGCGGCGGCTGTTGACATACTTGCTCCGAGCGGGATACTGGCAGTAATCAGTTTCCACTCACTTGAAGACAGGATTGTCAAGAACTTTTTCCGTGAGGAAGCAAAGAGCTGTATATGTCCGCCGGGATGTCCGGTGTGTATTTGTAATCATAAAGCAAGACTTAAAATTTTAACTAAAAAGCCGGTAACGGCGAAAACCGACGAAATTGAGCGTAATTCGAGGGCAGCATGCGCGAAGCTCAGGGTTGCGGAAAAAATATAAAACTATTATCAGGATGGAAGAGAAATGAATTTGCAGGCAAGGGAAATTCAATCAAGAAGGACGGCGAGAAACAGTTCCGCCCGGCGCAGGAGTGGCGGCGGATTCGGTTTCCTTGTCGCCATTGTGCATGTGCTCGTGTTAGGCTGTATACTGTTTTTTGTGGTCAATTACCGAATATCTTTGAAAGATGACATTACACGTATGAACCGTAAGGCGACGGCTTTGAAGAGGGATATTCATCAGTATGACCGTGAACTTGAACACTTGAAGCTGAAGCGTGAAGCGCTTACCAGCTGGACTCATATCCGCAATAAGATCAAAGAATATAATCTGGCGCTGGTGTCTCCTGAACCTTATCAGATCAGGCAGGTGGTGATTGATCGAAACAGAACAATATCTTCCAGCGAAGCGAATGCGTCATCTCCGCTGGTAGTGTCTCAAAATACGCAGGGAAGAAGTGATTTGCAATAAGACTATTGCCATTAGAATCAGGTTTGTCGCATTTATTATCATTTGCCTTTTCGTCGCCCTTGTCGGGCGACTTTATTTTGTTCAGGTCAAGCGTCATAAAGAACTTTTCTCCAAAGCTCAAAAACAGTTTACCATCATAAAAAAAACAACCGGTAAACGCGGAGAGATCTACGACTATAACGGCAATTTGCTGGTTGGTAACATCCCATGTACAACTATCGTTTCCGATCCCAGTCAATGCGGAAGTAAAGAGCAGTGTGAAAAAATCGCGCTGATATTGGGGAAGTACCTTGATATAAAGCCGATCAAAATTTACCGCAAACTTATTGTTCAAACTCTCAAACGCAAAAGGCCGGACGGTACGGTTTACGAGGTAAAGCGCCGTTACGCGCATATCGCCAATGATGTTCCTCTGCCGCTTTCGGAAAAACTGGACGGAATTTTCAAGCGGCTGAAGCTGAAAGGTATTTATTTTAAAGAGACCACCAAGCGGTATTATCCTAAAAACGAGCTCCTGGCCAATATTTTAGGGTTTACCAGTATTGACCGCGACAGGATTGTTGCAAAGCTTGGAATTGAGCGGTATTTCAACAAGGTAATTACTCCGACGGGAGCCGAATATAAGGTGGAGCATTCGCGTGACGGCGTGCCGTTAATGGTGCGGAATGATCAGAAAGTTCGCGACGGTATTAATATATTTCTGACGATCCAGGAACCAATTCAGTCAATTCTTGAGGAAGAACTGGATCATTTGATGGAAAAATGGCATCCGCGTGCGGCTTACGCAATAATGGTGGATCCTCATAACGGAAATATTATGGCGATTGCTCAGCGTCCCACATTTAATCCGAATGACCGTTCCACTATGACTTCTAATTCATACCGGTCACGGGTAACCGCGGATGTGTTTGAACCCGGTTCAACTATGAAACCTATCGCAATTTCCGGCGCGATCGACAACGGAGTTGTCACGCCTCAAACCCGGTTTTACTGTGAAAAGGGCCGATGGCTATATTGTAAGCATTGGCTGCATGATTCGCATCCGCTTGAATTCTTGTCTGTTGCTCAAATTATTCAGAAATCAAGTAATATCGGAACGGCCAAAATTGCCGTCAAAATGGGCAAACAGCTACTCTATAATACACTTTATAATTTTGGATTCGGTCAAAAAACCGGGATTCCTCTGAAGCCTGAAACCAGAGGTCGTTTGCGTAAACCGAAAAAGTGGGACGGGTTGTCGATTACCCAGTTTCCGATGGGACAGGGGGTGGCGTGTTCTCCGGTGCAGCTGGCGCGCGCATACTGTGCGTTGGCAAACGGCGGACGTCTCGTTGGACTTCGGCTGGTTGATCGAGTGGAAATGCCGGATACCGGGGTTACCATTAAGTATACTGCTGCTCCGGCAAAGCGTATTTATCGGAATCGCGGTACGCATCGTAAGATGATTGAGATGATGAAAATGGTTACCAGGCAAGGTGGAACCGCGAGGAAAGCGGCTGTGCCCGGATATGAGGTGGCGGGAAAGACCGGAACTTCGCAGAAGGTCGAGAATGGTCATTATTCGAAAACAAAATTTTTTGCGACGTTCGTTGGTTTTGTTCCGGCGGACAATCCCCGGTTCGTATTGCTGGTTACTGCGGATGAACCCCAAAACAGTCATTATGGTGGTTCTGTTGCCGGTCCGGCATTCCGGGAAATTGCAGAAAGGACCCTACGCTTTTTAAATGTCAAGCCGACACTTCCGATAGAAAATCACGATCCCCAAAGGTAAGTCATACGGTTTTTTCTGAAAATAATTTCAAATTGCAAAGCGGCGCAACGCTGGTTTGAGAATCCGAAATTTCCTCCTTCTCTGCAATCAGGCTGGATTGCTGGACTTTACTTCCAGTTCGATTGTGCCGTCAGCAACTTTTGCATCGACCATGGTCCCCGGAGATACCGCAGTGGAATTGATGGTTTTGCCAGTTTTTTTGTCGGTCAGTATCGCGTAACCGCGTTTCAGTACGTTGTCCGGATTTAACGCTGCCATGCGCTGATTCAGACTTGATACCGCGTTGCCAAGACGTTCAATTTTCCGTAGAGCCAGCTCTTTCAGTCGGGCTTCCAGTTCTTTCATTGTTTTCTGGTGATCAGCAATTGTTTTTTGAGGATTTAATGCGGTAAGCCTTAGAGCCAGTTGCTCCAGCTTGCGGTCACGAGCTTCCAGATTGCGTGAGAGTTGGGTGATAAGTGATGTTGTTAATTCATCAATCTGCTGTTGCTTTTGACGAATCATATATGCCGGTTCTTTAAAAACATAACTTTCAGCGGCGCTTTCGATTCGGTGGCGCAGATGCTCAATGTAATATTTCAGCGCGGAACGCATGTGCTTGCCTGCCCGGTTAAGACGCTGCAGGTATTCTTCCTGACGGCCTATGACCAGTTCAGCCGCAGCGGACGGCGTTGGTACCCGTAGATCAGCGACAAAGTCGCAGATCGTATAGTCAATTTCGTGTCCGACCGCGCTGACTACCGGAATTTCGCTGGCGGCAATTGTCCTTGCCAGAGTTTCAGAGTTGAACGGCCAGAGGTCTTCCATACTTCCGCCGCCGCGGGTCACTACAATTACATCAACATTCTGATGATGATTGAAAAATTGTACGCCTCGCGCGACTTTTTCGCCCGCGCCTTCTCCTTGAACCGGTGACGGATAGATTTTTATATTGATATCTGGAAAGCGCCGGTTGATGATCTGGAGAAAATCGCGGATCGCGGCTCCATCGGACGATGTGACCACGCCGATGCGTCGGGGCAGGGCGGGAATCGGTCGCTTACGTTCGGGAGCGAACAATCCTTCACTCTCAAGTTTTGCCTTGAGTTCTTCAAATTTCCGCTGGAGATCACCAACTCCGACAGGACGCAGGGCTCTAACGGAAAACTGGTATTCGCCGCGGACTTCGTAAACTGTGAGTTTCCCGTAGGCTTCGATTTCCATGCCAAGTTGCAAATTCATTTTTCTGGCTTGGATTCCACCGCCAAAAAACACGGCTCGTATTTGACATTTACGGTCTTTCAATGTCATATAAACATGCCCTGACCGGTGGATGTTCAAGGTGCCTACCTCTCCGCGAACCCAGAATGGCATGAGAGAGTTTTCAAGAATATCTCTTACCGCCGTATTTATGTCGGATACCGACCATATTTGTTCCTGATTCATATAGGCTTATTTATCCTGCGAGCGAAATTGTTTTGAAAAAAGTCCAGCTGATACCGATCAACGTATATTCTCCGGCTGAAAATAACCAGTCTCCGGCAAAGAATACCACAAATAACAGCAGGAGAAGAGCTCCTTTTGCCAGTTCGCTGTTGAAGTTGAGTTTGTTCGGGAAAAAATAATTGAAAATATGGAAGCCGTCCAGAATTGGCAATGGTAGCATGTTCAGGATGAACAACGCGATATTCAGTATTGTCATCTGTTGAAAGAATAGAATCGGAATATTCCCTTTGGGGATCAGGTAAAAAACTCCACCAAGGCCATGATTTCTAAACATTTCCGTAGTTGCAGACAAGCCGCCTTCACTAAACGCGATGATACAGACCGAGAACAGGATTCCTGAAACCAGTGACAGCAGTAAATTGGTACATGGTCCGGCGAATGATACTAAGGCATCGCTGTACGGATGACGCATTCTGTTTTTTGATACCGGAACCGCGCCCCAGGCCAACCCTAGGAATAGCAACATGACTAGTGACATGGGGCCCATCTGTTTGAGAGGATTTAAGGTGAGGTGCCCTTCGTCAGCGGCTGTACTGTCGCCCTGCCAGAGTGCGACTCTCGCATGTGCGTATTCATGGCAGCAGATGGAGAAAACGACTGCCACCAACCATAAAATACCATAGGTTGGATTTTTGAAAAGTGTTTGTATAAACAGCATAATATTCCTTGTTTTTACTCGTTGTTTTCAGGACCTACCCGCCAATACTGGTAGGCCGGAGTTTCGTATGGATGCGCTTTTTTTAATGCGGCAATTACAGGTTCAATATATTTTTCTGCGCAGACCATTTCCACTTTTACTTCCGCAACTTGTTCAATTTTGCCGGTTTCACCGACAAACGGATTACTGCCGTCAAGCGGACGAAACTGTCCGGTTCCTGAAGTTTCCCAGCAACAGCAGTCATAGTTGCCGATGCGTCCCGCTCCGGCTTTGAATACGGCGTATTTTACAGTATCCAGCTGCATTGGCGGCACAAAAAATTCAAATTTGTACATGATCTCTCCGGTAATTATTTCGCAATAAATTTACATGGCACTGAGTATAAATTCAAATAGGCTTTACCATGAAATCGTATTTGGTGATGGTGCCGTTTTGTGCTAATATTCAGGTTTTGTAAAAATTTCTATAAAGAAAAATTGATTTTAATGTGGTTTGCTAGTAAAAAAATAACAATTACGGGATATATTTAATATCGTGAAGGAAGTTGATAATTAAAATTTTTATTTATGGATACTGAAAAAGTTAAAATATATTTTTTAGGAGCCGGGGATATTGCGGTTCCGGTTCTGGCCAAACTGGTCGGATCTGAAAAAATTGATATAGTAGGGACGGGAACCCAGATTGACCGTCCCGCCGGAAGAAAAAGGAAACTTACTCCGACACCAGTCGGGCAGTGGGCAGAGGCAAACGGTTTGCCGATTGACAAGATTGCAAATGTCAATACTGACGAATTCCAAAGGAAGCTGGAAAGCCTCGCTCCAGACATTGTGCTGGTGATTTCTTTCGGTCAGATAATTAGAAAAGAACTGCTGGAGCTGAACAATATGGTATGGGTTAATGTTCATGCTTCACTGCTGCCCGCATATCGTGGAGCTTCACCGATTACCGCCGCTATACTTAACCGCGACGGGCGGACCGGTGTCGCTTTCATGAAGATGGATGAGGGGCTCGATACCGGACCGGTATTTCGTATTTTTGAATACGCACTCGACGGCAGCGAAAAGGCGGATCAGCTGGAGTTGGATTTGGGGCAGCTCGCAGCAGACAACGCGGTTGAAGTAATGCAGGACATCGCCGACGGGAACCTTGTACCGGTACCCCAGGATGATGATGTTGCATCACTCACTCGTAAGATTAAAAAGGAATACGGCATTGTGGATTGGAACAAGTCCGCGGCGGTTATTGATGCCGAAGCCAGGGCTTATTATCCATGGCCAGGATCCGTATTCAGCCTGAAAGGCGCAGGGAAAGATTTTACTGTCAGGATCATCGACGTAATTGTTCATGATGATCTGAATGGTTTACCCGGAGAAATTATCCGGGCGAACAAAAAACAATGGATAATCGCTTGCGGAGAGGGGGCTCTTGAGTTGAAGAGAGTTGTTCCGCAGGGGAAAAAGCCAATGGGGGGCGCTGACTTCCTGCGAGGGGTACAACTCGCTGAAGGTACAGTGCTCTAAGCAGACGGTACACAAATTTATTATGAGTAAAAACAATGGGAAAAGATAATTCAAGGCAACCGCAAAGAAAACGGTCGCCACAGAAAAATAGTGCCCAGGCCGGAAGAACAGAAATACCGGACCTCACGGCAAAACCGAATCATAAGCGTATATTTATTAACTGTGAGAAACTTGAAAATCGCGTTGCGTTACTAAATGACGGAAAGCTTGAGGAGTATCAAATCGAACGGACTCATACCGAACCCCAGGTCGGGACGGTATATCTGGCGAAAATTGTCAATCTTGAAGATTCTCTTCAGGCGGCATTTGTTGATATCGGCGCAGAGAAAAACGCGTTTCTCCACTACTGGGATATGCTGCCGGCCAGCTATGATATGGCAGAAAAGATCAGCAGCGAGTCTGTTAGAAATTCTAAACGAACCATGCCAAGTAATTTTTCGGATAAAGTGAAAAAACTTCTTGGTAAAGGTGGCAAATCAAAAGAAATTCAGGAAACCGAGCGCAAACGTCGTAAAAAGAAAATTACGGTGAATGACATTCCGGAACTATTTCCTCCCGGTTCTGAATTGCTGGTTCAGGTGGTGAAGGGGCCGATCGGTACAAAGGGTGCTCGGCTTACAACCAATATTTCTATACCAGGTCGTTATCTGGTTCTGCTGCCGTATTCCGATCATATCGGCCTTTCAAGCAAGATTGACAACCGCAAGGAACGTGATCGACTCAGAAAGATTATGACAGAACTTGATGTGCCTGAAAATATGGGGCTTATTTGCCGGACTGTTGGAGAAGGGCGTAAACAGGTTTTTTTCAAACGCGATATGGATATGTTGCTGGATTTCTGGCACAAGGTTGAAACCAGACTTCAGAACCCTAAAGTTCCGTGTGTGGTATACAAGGAACCGGATCTGCTGGAACGTACGATTCGCGACTTTATGACGGAAGATATCGATGAGATTATTATTGATAACCGGGAGGAGTGTAACAAACTCCAGAATTCGGTTGCCAAATTTATGGGACGGCGTCAGTCAGCGAAGGTAAAGAGTTATAATAAGCCGAAACCGATTTTTGAGTTTTTCCATATTAAGGAACAGGTTCAGGATATTTTTAAACGTGAAGTACAGCTGCCTAGCGGCGGCTATATCTGTATTGATGAAACTGAAGCACTCATTGCTATTGACGTTAATACGGGAAAAGGACGTAAAAATAAGGACCAGCCGGAAACGATTCTGTCTACTAACCTGGAGGCAGCTGAAGAAGTCGCACGTCAGTTGCGTTTGCGTAATATTGGCGGACTTGTTGTGATTGACTTTATTGATATGCGCAGTCAGGCGGATCGGGAGACTTTATTTAAGCAGATGCGCCGTCTGGTAAGAAATGACCGGGCGAAGACCAAAATGTTGCCGTTGAGTCGATTGGGGCTTATGGAAATGACGCGTCAGCGTGAACATGAAAGCTTAAAAAATACAGTATTTGACCTGTGTCCATACTGTCAGGGGAGTGGACGTATCAAGTCTGCAATGAGTATGAGTGTGGAAATTCAGCGTCGATTGCAGGAGGTGCTTCGTCGCTACAAAAATCGCGAAGATTTTACTGTGCGTGTGATCATGCATCCGGAAGTTCTCGCACGACTGAAAAATGAAGATGCCGGACTCTTTATTGAACTTGAGCAGAAGTACGGCAAAAGCCTGACTTTCCGGGCTGATCCGAATATCCATCACGAAGAATTTCTGCTGGTGGACCCAGTAACTAATGTAGAATACTAAAACCGATTTTCAGCTGGTTGATACTGTTAAAAACAGGTTGAAAAATAGAAATGCCGGATTATAAAAAATCCGGCATTTTATGTTTTGTAAAGAAGCTTATTTGTCCAGCAAAGCGAATGAACTTGGTTGACTGTTCATTCCCCGATCCTGCTCGTATTTTCTGCGTCGTTTTCTCTTCTTTGGATCAAGTTCGATAGGAATCTTACGCTGGATGGCTTTGAATTCCTTAAAGGTTTTCCTTGAACAGTAAATACGGCATACCAACTCTCCCGGAGGAATAAAATCGCCAATCTTGGTGCGTTGATAATTACGCTGTACATCAACAAAGTAAAATACCCGGGTAGTAGCACGAAGAAGCTGGATTGCAAATTTTCCATTTTCCGGGAAGGGAAGTATAAATTTCTCCATAACCGGGCCACCCTTTGAATTCGTCAGTTCGCGTTTGTAACCGTTGATCCTGAATGTGGCTTCTCCCGGAGATTCCCAGAGCATGTAAACCTCAAATTCTACTGATCTGTAGTTTTTGTCTTCAATATTCCCGAATGTTTTAGTTACTTTGGTTCCAGGTTGAAAGCATACATAGTTCCAACCGCCGAAAGTCTGCGGACCGTTGTCCAGTATCATATCCATATCTTTCTGATGAATAACTGTTCCGTACGGGCGGACAAAGTTTGTCATGTCTGCTTCCATATGGAATCGGTAGAAGTTATAGCCGAAAAAGCTGATACAGAAGAAAACAAACATAACCGGAAAATAAAAGTAATACGCTCGCTCAAAACTCTTTTTCCTGATATCCCAGAAATGACACAAGAAAAAGCTGCTGTAGATAGCCAGTAACGGCAGGATCGGAGCGCGGAAGCGAGACAGGATATAGAAAGCCGCAACACTGAACCAGTAAGCTATAATTAAATAAAACAATAGCTGAAGTTCCAGTTTCTTATGGTTTTGTCGGTATAGGCAGACCATTCCAGCTAATCCCAAGCTGATCAGGAGCCAGCTTTCAACTAATCCGAAGACCAGAAACGTTTTGCTCAGTTCTCCGTGCATGTAGTATGAAATATTATTAGGAATTTCATTGTGATCCCAGAACAGCAGCAGTTTCCGGAAAGTTAACTCAATAAATGCCGCGGGTTCATTCAGGAACCAGTTCCAGATACGTTCCTGAATCGATATTTCCTTCATGTTGTCTTTATTGGTCCAGTCCGAATACGTTTTCGGATACTCCATCGCGCCGGGGCCCATGCCGCGTTCTCTGCCTCCTGGAGGTGATTCCGGAGTGTTTCCGAGGGCCAGGACAACCTGTGCATCTGTCGATGGGGGAGTCAGTTTACCTACTTTCTGAGTGTTATATGCGGCAAATGGAATTTGAGGTAAAATTGTGAAAATAATAAGAGCTGTCATCGGTACCAGCTTGAGTAAAATCTTGCCGACAGATAATTTCTCGCGATCAGATTTTCTGGAGAATTGGCAAAATACGGAACAGGCTACCAGGCCTGGAAAAAACAGCCAGACATTGCCGCGGGTTAGAATTGCACAGGCATATATGATTCCGACAATTGTCCATCGTTTCCAATTTCGATGTCTGATTGCCAGAATACACGCATAAAACAGCAATGCTATCCAGAAGGTCTGAAGCGTAACAATCAGGTGGAACGGGGTATAAATGATCAGGACGCTACAGAATGCCAGAAGTCCGGCCGTTATCACCCCACTGTTTTTACCCCATATTTTTGCGGCGCTTAAGCCGGAAATATAAACGGTTGCCGCTCCGAGAATTGATTGTGCGACAATCACGATCCAGACTGAATTGCCGAACAGAATTTTCAGCATTGCCAGAAATACTGCATAATAAAACGGCTGGTACTTAAAAGGCTTGCTGTATTCCCCTTGGGCAACCAGTTCGGACAAGCTCATGTAGGTACGCATGTCTGTGCTGGGGGAAGGGGCTGTTACGCTGTTCATTCCGCCATTGTAATTGTGCAGTTCGATACTGACAGCCATTCTGGCAATGAATGCAGTCACTGCCAGAAGACACAATACCAGAATGAACTTTTTTCTCATTATTTCTCCGCCCGGGAAACGGGTTTATTACAGATTCATCAAATCACTTTCTTTATCATGAAGGAGAGTTTCAATTTCCTTGGTATAATCATCCGTAAGTTTTTGGATGTCATTGAGCATGTCTTTTAAATCGTCTTCCGTAATTTCACTGTTTTTCTGCGCTTTTTTCGCCACGTCGTTGGCGTCACGGCGTACGTTTCTGAGTGAAACTTTTGCATCTTCCGCCCGGGTTTTTACCTGCTTTGTCAAGCGGAGACGGCGTTCTTCGCTAAGTTCCGGAACCGGCAAACGCAAAATGCGCCCGTCATTTACCGGAGAAATACCAATATTAGATGCGATAATTGCTTTTTCAATTGCCGGAACAGCATTCTGATCCCAAGGCTGAATTACCAGCATGCGTGCTTCGGGAGTGGTGATGCCCGCAAGTTCTTTCATGCGGGTTGAGGTGCCGTAATAGTCCACCATGATATTTTCAACCAGGGCAGGTGAAGCTTTCCCTGTTCTTACTCCGGCAAAATCAACTTTCATTGCATCGATTGCTTTCATCATGTGTTCTTCGGTGTCATCAAGCAGTAATTCAATTGATACGTCGCTCATATTTCCGGCTCCCTGTCTATTATATTTTTCAAGTGTAATATTACTAATTGCCAATCACAGATTGCTAATTTATCATTAATTAGTCGTTCATTCAACCCGAATGGTGACATAATTACTTATAAATAGCGGGGTTTTTCCCAGTATGAACGCAGTTGGCATACTTTTGCCTTGACATTATCGGCTTGAGTTATCTCGGTAACCATGGCAATTCTGGTGGCTCCGCAGTCCAGTAATCCCCGAATATGATGTTCCTTGATTCCGCCCATTACCGAGAAGGGGATATTTATTTTTGACGATACTTCTTTCAACATTTCCAGGCCAACCGCTCCGCACGCAACACTTTTCGTGTTCGTACTGTAAATGGGGCCGATATTAATATAGCCCGATCCGGCATTGACTGCCTCAAGCGCTTCCGGAACGTTATGGGTTGAATTGCCGATCAACAGCTCAGGAGCAAGTTTGCGAGCGGCTTCAACCGGAAAGTCGTCCTGCCCGAGATGTACGCCGTCAGCATCTACAGCCATAGCGATATCGACATGATCGTTCATAATCATCAGCATATCGTATTTTGCTGTAATTTCCCGATAGGCCTCCGCCAGCTTGAATATTTCACGGCGGGAGAGATTTTTCTCACGAAGCTGAACAATTTTCGCGCCACCGTCAGCAATGGCTTTTAGTATATCAAGGACCGGCCGGCCGTTGGTGAATTCCGAGGAAATTACCGGATATATGTCAATGTTTTTAAATTTATCGATTCTTGATTGAAGTGTTGTCATAAAATATTTCTTTCGTTTTTCTCAGTGGTTTTCGGAGTAAATTGTTCACAGTCATCCATGGGATCGACTTCTTTGTCCCAGAGGCCGCAGCGAGTCCGGAACGGATGTTCGATAAAATTAGCGCAGTCTTTACAGAAGCGTCTAACGTCCTGGGATATATTATGGCTGGGGGCTTCTTCAACTTCGGTGTCGAGAAAATTTGCCAGGGCAGAAAGTCCGGCAGATTTTTTCTCTTCGACAGCTTCTTCAGGTTCATCGCTTTCGTCGGCAAGCTTGCCGCCGCAGATGGCGCATTTCAGAATTTTGCCCTTTACGGTCCAGCCGTCAAGCATGGATTCCGATTTGACGAAAGTTTCTTCGCCGCACAACGGACATGTGATTTTATCGCCTTCCTTCATGGTTTCCTGCCTAATTGTATTCCCAAGTATATGGATAATATAACATCATTTTATATAATGATACATCCCATAAGGCAAATTTCTTACAAATCAAGATAAAAAAATCGGTGTTACGCAGTCAATTGCGTAACACCGATGGAAAGTAGAACATGATTTGATGTCTATTCAATAATTGGGGCACTGCAGATTTTTATCCACTCGACTTCGATGATATTTCCGACTGGCGCTCCATTAAAAAGATCCAGGCGGAAACGTTTGACTATATTGGTCCATAACGAGTTTGTCGACATGTTAAAATTATATATTTTATATTTGCCGGGTTCTGCATCGATGGGGAACCCGATGTGTTTGGCTCCGTTCCATGTCATCTGAGGACGAATAATCCAGAATACTTCATTGAAGGTCTTTGCTGTATGGCTGCACTTCATCTTAACTGAAATATATTTAAATTTGGAGGCAGCAAAACCTCCGGCATTGACAGGACATAATATATATGGATCTTTTCCGGTTATCTTCATTTTAAGAGAATTGGTCGAATTTATCGGTTTGAGGTCAACCTTTGATGATGAGGTCCACGCTTTTACTGCTTGGGGCTTTGTGAAATTCCATTCAGCCGCTATCTTGTTTTGGGATTCTCCTCCGAGTATCGTTCCGATTATTCCGAACGATACCGCGGCAATGACTGCCATTTTTTTTACCATGTGCATTTTTTTGTTCCTTTTATTTTTGTATGATATTTTTCGTTTCTTTGCCTATTTGTATCTGTCCCTTCAGATTCGACTTAATCTTGTTATTCTTGATTAGAATATTTGACGCGTTATTAATCTGGATTGCTGTCTCCGAAAGGGTTGTGCCGGAATAGCGTGATTTTCGGACGTACCCGGGAATAAAGGTATTACCTGTAATCGTGCCGGCATCTATACCACTGATTTTAAGCGCTGAGAACCCTCGGGAATTGCGGTAATTCTTGAAAATATTGTCTGTAATGAATAGGTGGCAGACGCTGTACTCTTTTGACGATGGATCTATTACTTCAATAAAGTGCTTGTCGTAATTGACTTCAAATTTATTATTTGCAGTCTGAATATTGCGTGGCAGATATAGTTCTCCAACAGAATTGCAGCGAATTCTTCTCATGCCGATTCTGAGCAGTTCATGGTGATTAAGATTGTCTTTGAACTCATTGTTTTTAATGAGGCCATTGCGGCCGCCGATTAGCATCCTGGAGACTCCATATAGGAATTTAGAATCGCGGATCACAAATCCATGAGACATAATGTCCGGACTGAATACTTGGATTTGTTTTTGTTTGATCTCTGACTCATCAAATTGCTGTTTGAGTGGCGACTTAAGATTAATTCTGGTGAACTTATCCTTGTTACGGTAGATTGTAACAACCGATTTTATTCTTGACACTTCAATGATTTCATATTTTCCGTTTTTAACCTTAATAAGTCCGATTCTGTCTCCTGTTTTAAACTCTCCGCAGGCATTCAACTCCAGTATGTCGTTGGCAGGTATAGCGATAATTGGCCTGTTAAATGAATGGATATTTATGAAGTCATCGCCAAGGCAGGTTAGTGTACAGTTGCTGATATATGGGCCTAAACGGTCCCGGTGAATCATGATACCGTCAGCGCAGGTGGTAGTTAATCTTTTAGAGCCTTCTTTGATCTGCGTTTTACAATTGACAAAAGCTGAAAACCTTGAATATTGGCTGAAAAAGGCAAAGGTCGGAGATGCATAAACCGTTATGGAGTCAGCTGTGCAGCGGTTGTTGTTGGAAAACATCACCGCAGGATTTCCGAATCTTCTGGCATAGGTTATTATTCTATCGTTGACTTCAAAATTACCGGTTGTTCTTGGTGGATTCATGGGGGCGATTATATAGCGGAACAGACCGTTGTTCAGTTTGATGATTTTCGAATGTTTTTGATTGGGGGAGTTTTCCGCCGTTGCTGGCACAGTAGTATCGGTTAAATCGTCTTTATGAAAGAAACGTGATACTCCGACAAATCCGGGAGTTGGACGCAACCCGTGCTTGTCTGGGGCTGGAAAACCGTTATCAATCTTAACATCAAAGGTTTTCTTATTGATTTTTCCGGCAATTCTTCCTTGCGTGAAGGGGAGGGGACGATAATCAATTGCAAGATTCTTGAGTCTGATATTGTTTGACCCGGCAACACAGATTCCGGTTTCGTATTTTCCCATAATGAGGGTGGTTCCAGGCTCTCCTTCAATCAGCAGATTTTCACGGTTCGTAACGGGAATGTGTGCGCATAATATTGAGTTTTTTGTCATGACACTGCCGTCTTCTTGAACTTCGGTATAATCAGGATATGTGTAGACTGCAGTCTTGATATAATATTGTCCTGTTGGGATGAATACCCGATGGATTCCTTTGGTCCCGGCTGCATTAATGGCTTTACGGATGGCCGGTCCATCGTCATTTATTCCATCGCCTTTTGCTCCGAAATTACGAACATTGAGGGATTTGTGGAAATCAATTGCAGTGGCTTTCTGTTGGAATTTAATCTCTTTGTTTATTTCGTTAATGAGATAGTATAGATCCTCTAGCTGACTCGACAAACGTATCGAATTCTTTTTGAACCTTTTCTGGTCCGCTGCGATATTTCCTAACAGTTGACTGAGAATGGAAGTTTGATCCTTTAACCAGTCACTGAACTGTTTTGATGGTGTTCTCAATCTTGATTTTTTCAGAGAATTTACCTGTTGTTTTAACCATTTTATATTCGTTTTTTGAGGAGCGCCCCAAGTTGTATTGCAGGAAAAAAACGCAAGAATTCCCCCGTAAATTATTATTCCGATATATTTCATAATCGTTTAAATTCTTTCTTCTTATATTATTTTATCTGCGTAAAAATTTAGAGGATTTTTAACGGTACCAGCCACGTTTGAAATCATATTTGCTTCCAACATACCAGTTGATTTTAATGTTGCTTTTAACCTGTTCTACATGACCGTCATATAGAAGTAATCCTGCTGTTTTATTGGGGTGAAATGACATTACTTCATACCATGCATAATCCCAACCGCCCTGATACCATCGGGTTGAAGTTACATTAGACACGTTGCTAATTGGAAAATAATAATCAAACAGCGCCGCTGTCCGGCTGGGCTGTCTCATTTTTGCGGGATCCGGTCTGGTGTAAACCGTTAGTCCGCTTTCGTAGCTGATTGGTATTCCCAGCGCATAACTGCGAAGGTGATATCTACCGTTTGCTCCGCTGCTGACCCTGTCGCCATGAAATGGACATACAAAAGGAGTATTCGAAGCTTCCATATTTGGAATCGGGAAATATCCTTCCTTTACCATTATCCAGGAGTAAGGTCTGCTTGATAGATCTCCATTTTCCGGATTGGAACCGCATCCATCAGCATATGTGGTGTCGATTCCTTGATTGGGATCTTCGTTAATAAACAATTTGGGGTCTCTCACAGCGATCCAGCGGCCATTATGATCTCCTGCAAACATGGCCTCAACAACAGATAATTGTTTGAGATTGTTTGTACATAAGGTTGTTTTTGCCAGGCTTCTGGCATTGTTCAGTGCCGGCAGCAACATGCTGGCAAGAATTGCAATGATGGCTATTACTACCAGCAGTTCTATGAGTGTGAAAAGTTGTTTTTTGTTCATGATTTCTCCCTCTGAAAAGTTGTTATTTGTTATACGTCATCTATAGTTTGTCCTTTAATAATTTCCGCCTCAACAGGAAGATACTGGATATTTAGTGCCGGATTATCCAGCCGCTTTTTTATGGCGGCTAGCGCCAGTACCATGTGTTCCCTGGTAGAGACCCGGATATGTGTTAGCTTGGGACGATAGAATTCAACTTCCTGACGGTCGCCAATGGCTACAATTGAAATATCATCAGGAATTCTCAGTCCCATATCTTCGAGGGCCGCCATGGTACCCTGTACCATGTAGACGCTGGTGACGATTGCCGTAAAAGGAAGGTTTTTCCCATAAGTTATAAGCTTGCGGTAAATCTCTTTTTGAGGTTGCGTATGGGCTGGACTATTGACTCCGAAGTATAGAGATGCTGCAATTTCAGGAGGGACTTCCTGATCGGTAAATTTCTGCCATACAGAATAATTGGTACTGCTGGCATGAACTATCATCTTATTTTCGATGGAATACTGGTCGATCAGGGCAATTTTAGTATGACCAGATTCTTTCAATAAATTGAGTGCCATAGTCATTTCTTGTTCGGGATGCCCCATTACGGTATCAAATCCGAGCTGATAACCTTCTTGACCAATAATAATGACCGGTTTTTTACTGTCTTTCAGTTTTTCTTCAACGTAAACTGGTAATACGGTTATTGGTTCAGGAGGAATTACGATCAGGGCATCGTAATTTTCCAGGGCATCGGACAGGGATTTGTCGTCCCAGGTACGGGAAAATACAACTTTGGGTAGAAAGTTGTTCAGCTCGGCTGCCTCGCTTGCGTATAAAATAGCGTCCATTACTTCCGGGGATTCCCAGGCTGGACAAATTATTCCAATCTGTTTTTGCATTTGCCGTTCTGAAATATCGTTGCGGATAAAGGTGCCTTTGCCTGGAATCCGTTCCAGATAACGGTTTTTAACCAGTTTGTCAACTGCTTTTCTAGCGGTCATGTAGCTGACATTGAAATTTTGCGCCAGATTGCGTTCCGAAGGCAGCAGTTCTCCCCGTGAGTAGTTTCCCCGGTGAATCTGCTTGAGCAGTTCCTGTTCGATAAATTCTGATTTACTTTGTGCTTTTACAATCATATTATACTATGTTATTATATTATTTGTAGCTTGTCGCTATATTTAATTATAGCGCATTGCTATAGATGTGTCAATGCCATTTGGAAATTTAATGATTTTTTTAATAAAAAAGTAGTCTGATCGCTCCGCCCAAAGTCTGTGCCGCAATTTTTTTCTTTTCGCTTCGCCCGCTCAAGAATAATATTGTTGACATGTTGATCGTTTATAATTTGTAAGATCCTATGAGTAAATGCATTTCGCCTACGGCAATCAGCGACTCCGCGCTGGACACGGCCCGGACAGTGTCCGGGGACATATTACCGTTTTCTTTGCACGTCTCATTTAATCTTCTGGAATAAGTTAAGGATTACGAAAAAAGCCCGGCAGCTGAGCTGTCGGGCTTTTGAATTTATACTATTACTGGAGTCTATTCTTCTTCGCCCTGTTCTGCCTGAAACTTGGCGATAATCTCATTTGCTACCATCGTTGGAACCTGTTCGTAACGGGCAAATTCCATTTCAAACGAACCGCGTCCCTGAGTCATACTGCGGAGCTCGGTGGCGTACTTTGCCATTTCAGCCAGCGGAATTTCCGCATCGACCACCTGGAGACCTTCCTGAGCTCCCATTCCGAGGATACGTCCACGCTTATGGTTCAAATCGCCGGTGATGTCGCCCATATAGTCATTCGGAATGGTAATCTTAACCGCCATGACCGGTTCAAGCAGGACCGGATTCGCCTGCTGCATGGCTTCACGGAACGCGCCGCGTCCGGCAATCTTGAAAGCCATTTCATTTGAGTCTACCGGATGGTGTTTACCATCATAAACGGATACCTTAATGTTTTCTACAACGCAGCCGACAAGAGGTCCGTTGGTGAGTGCTTCGTTAACACCTTTTTCCACAGCCGGAATAAAGTTTTTCGGAATATTACCTCCGACAACATCATTGCTGAATTCATGTCCATCAGGGGCAGGAGAGATACGCATATATACTTCTGCGAACTGTCCGGCTCCTCCGGTCTGTTTTTTGTGACGGTAGTGGCCTTCGCCGTTGGCGGTAATGGTTTCACGGTATGGGATCTTCGGCGTATGAAGATCAACGCCGACCTTGTAATTTTCTTTGAGTTTCTTAATTACATTGTTGATGTGCTGGTCGCCCATGCCGGAGAGCAGCAGCTCATGTGTTTCATCATGACGCTTGAGGGTGATTGTTGGATCTCCTTCCGAAAGCCGGGCAAATCCCTGAGCGATCTTGTCTTCCTCGCCGCTTTTCTGAGCCGTGATGGCGTATGACATTACCGGATTCGGGAATTTGATTTTTTGGCATTCTCTGGCGTCGCTGATGGAGCTGAGAGTATTATTTGTATGGGTGTTTTTCAATTTTGCAACGGCGACAATCGCGCCGGGGCAGACTTCTGATACCTGTTTTTGGTTCTTACCGTCCATTAGCAGCAGGGACCCGCAGCGTTCTTTGGTGCCGGTTGTAATGTTATACAGGTCGCAATCTGATTTGAACATGCCATTGACTACACGCAGATAGTTAAGCTGTCCGATAAACGGGTCAATAACAGATCTGAATACCAGTGCTTTGGGGCGTGCGTCTTCTGAAATCTGTTCCTTTTCCCCGTTTTCAAGGGTGATTTCGCCAATATCATGAGGGGATGGGAACAAATTGACTACGCCGTTCATCAATTTTTCGATACCAATGCCCGAGGTTACGCTGCCGCAAAAAACCGGGACGAGCTCACCGTTGACAATCGCTTTGTGAAGCCCGGTGGAGATTTCTTCTTCAGAAAGTTCTTCTCCATCCAGATAACGCATCATCAATTCTTCATCAGATTCCGCGATTGTATCCATTAATTGCTCGCGGTATTTTCCCACAAAATCTTCCAAATCCGCAGGAATTTCTTTGTCCCTAAGGACATGAACTACTTTGCTGAGGCTTTCACCTTTGCCAACCGGAACCGTGATCGGAGTACAGACAGTTTTTCCATACGCTTCCTGAATTTGTTCAAGTACTTTGAAATAGTCGGCACGTTCGCGGTCAAGGCTGTTGATGAATATGCAGCGTGGCAGGTTTCGTTCTTTGGAGAGACGCCAGGCACGGTTTGTTCCTACTTCAATGCCGTTTACTCCGTCAATGACCAGCAAGGTGATGTCTGTGGCATAAAGCGATGAGATTGTTTCGCCGATGAATTCACCGTATCCGGGAGTATCAATAAAAAATAGATGATTATCGTTCCAAACGCAACTCAGTGGTGTAGCGTAAATACTGCTCTGGCGTTCTTGTTCTTCCGGGGTAAAATCTGAGACCGTATTTTTTTGATCAATACTACCTGCTCTGGCTATCGCTCCGGCCTTAAACAGCATGTTTTCGCACAACGATGTTTTTCCGCTGCCACTATGGCCCGCAACGACAAAATTTCGAATCTTCTTTACATCTTTCATGAAAGTTTCATCTCCAGAGTTTGTGGTTAAATATTGAAAAAAATACTGCAAGGAACACCGGAGTTTTGGCATGAATCGCTTACCCCATACCTACAAGAATAGCAGATTAATTACTATTTTTCAAAACCTTTTTATAATTTGTTTTATATTTTTCTAATAAGTTCTCTTTAAAATGACAAAAACCAGTGAAATGACGTTGCAATTGATACCTTGTGAATGTAAGTTGTAAGTTATCAGTAATTAGAACTGAATGTTAAATTTTAAGCGAATAATTCTGCAGGTTTTCCGTGATTGATACGATAGATGCCCGTAAGACAATATCTGTAGCTGCTGATACGCATGTTGGACTGGTTCGAAAAGCCAATGAAGACAGTTTCGGCTACTATGTTGATCCTGAACGAGATTTTGCCATGTTTGCCGTTGCCGATGGGATTGGCGGACATGGTAATGGTGATGTAGCGAGTGCTATATGTATACGGCTGCTGCTTGAAGAGTGGCGCAAACTTGACTTAACTTCCGATTTTAATGCTGACCGTGCCAAAACCTTTTTTCATGAAACTTTGAGTTTTGCTAATGACAAAATTTACGAGATCAATAACCGCTTTAGTTTTCGTTATCCAATGGGAACCACTATTGTTGCCGGGATTGTGACTCCGGAAGATGTTGTTACTGTTCATATTGGTGACAGCCGGTTCTATTGTTTGTCTGGTGATAACCTGAGAAAAGTAACAGAGGACCACAGTTTCGTTGCCGAAATGGTGAAAAATAAGATTATTACCCAGGAAGAAGCTAAAAATCATCCCTTCTCGCATATTATATCAAGATCAATTGGACCAAACCGTGATATCGAACCGGATTTTAACTGTTTTAAGCGCATTTCGGGAGACCGGATGTTGTTATGCTCCGATGGCCTGACTAATTATGCTTCCGATTTGGAGTTGCAGGAGAAAATGCGGGAAGATGATGACCCACGTGACTTGGTCGGGAATCTTTTAAAGCTTGCACTGAAAAGAGGCGGGGATGACAATGTCACGATAATTACCGTTACCGTTTGACAATACCAGATATTTCATTTTTTCGAAAATCACGTCTTTTATTATCTTACTATTCGTTAAATCACACGCTGTTTTGCCACGGTTGTTTTTTGTTGAGGGATTGCATCCGTGATTGAGCAGACAGATTACGGCATCCAAATGGTTTTTCCTTGCGGCTTCATGTAATGGAGTATTCCCCCAGTTGTCCTGAATGTTTACTTTTGCTTTATAGGATAACAATAGATTCATCATATTCAATTGACCAAAAAATGCAGCTCTGGCAATAGGAGGAGTCGAATCATGCTTCATGCAGCCAGTTCTTCTTAATGAATTGGGATCAGCATGGCGATGGAGAAAGAATTTCGCCATCGCAACGGACTTTTGATGTACTGCAAAGTCCAGAGGAGTCGAACCGCTGTGATTTTGAATATTAACGTTTGTTCCAAAATCAAGTAACAGCTTGCACGATTCCATATCTTCATTAAAAACAGCAAGATGCAATGGAGTGTTTCCCATGTAATTTTTGCAATCAGGCCTGGCACCTGACTCCAGCAGAGCTTTCACTGCCTTTGTTGATTTTTGATATACGGCCCAATGCAGGGGAGTCCATTTCTCCCGGGTTTCTGAGTTTAAATTAGCACCGTTCTTCTTTAGAAATCTTATTTGTTCCGGAAAATTTTCATGTGCGGCAAAATGTAGTGCGGTCCAGCCGCGAATATCATGATAGTTAATATCTGCTCCGTCTTTGAGCATTTCCTTCATTACATTGATATTGTTGATTACCGATGCTGCAAGAAATTTCTGGTTAGTGGTGGAAAATAGATATGACAGCTGGTTCCGGTAGTAGTGCGAAGTAAAATGAATGAGAGCAAGGACAAACATGGCAATAATCAAATAAGGCATAATTCTGCCTTTTGATTTTGTTTTTGTGTTTGTCCCGGCTTTTTTCATGTATATTATGCCCCGGGAATAGGAGGAGGAACTGCCCCGAACAGTGAACTAAGTTCACTAACTTCTCCAGCGGCAATCCAGTTTGCCATTCCTTCTTTCCAAACCAGTGTGTCACGTGTCAGATCTCCGGAGGAAACTTTCGATTTTAATTCGCTCATTCCAAAAGGACCGGCCTGCGCTCCATTGATCGCAAGCCAGAATTTTACCGCTCCCGGAATTGGTGGCGGAGTTGCGCCGCCGGCCGGTTGAGACTGTTGCTGTGGCTGTTCTCGGAATAAAGTCTGTCCGGTTGCTCCAGCAAGTTGTCCGCCAACCATCATTCCCATCATGTTACCGGCCATGCCTTCGTTCTGAGCTGCGTCGCGCATTGCCTGGGCGGCCTGGTACTGTGAAAAATTATTAAGGTTACCGACAGCACCCATTGAAGCCCGCTGATCCATTGCCTGTTGAACTTCATCCGGCAATGAGATATTTTCTAATGTAAATGATTTCAGTTCCATGCCGAGACCGGAAAATACCGGTTCAAGCTTCATTTTCATCTGATCGCTGATCTCATCGTATTGCGCGGCAAGTTCCAATGCCGGAATTTTGAGTTCGCCAACGGCATCCGAAAATGAAGATACTATTTTTGTTCGAATCTGACCTTCAACATCGTCATTAGAAAAATCGTCTCTAGCTCCCACAAAGCGCGATATCATTTCATCTGTAATGCCTACCTGGTAAGAATAATTTCCCCGGCAGCGCAGACGGACGATTCCGAAATCCGCGTCACGCAGCATGACCGGGTTTGGGGTACCCCATTTCCGGTCGAGCTGTTCGGTTGTTTTAATGAAATAGACCTCGGCTTTGAAAGGAGATTCAAAGGCGTAAGGCCAGCTTAACAGGGTTCTGAGAATGGGGAGGTTTTTGGTTTCCAAGGTATAAGTGCCGGGTTCGAAAGCGTCAGCGATTTTACCCTCGTTTACAAAAACAGCGCGCTGTCCCGGGCGAACTACAAGTTTTGCCCCGTACTTGATTTCGTTTTCATAGCGTTCAAAACGATGAACCAGAATACCCGGTTCCGCTTCTTCCCATTCAATGATGTCGATAAATTCATTACGCAGTTTTGTAAATAAACCCATAATTCAGTCTCCAGTTAAGGCATGTTTAACGCTTGAACATCATTGCCATCAGTTCTCTGGAATGACTTTTTACTCGCTTTTGAGCTTGTTTACTGGCCTTATCCATTATCTGAGGCAATTTAATAATAGTTTTTTTACCAAGAGGAGTTGAATAGAACTTTGCCAGTTCCTTCAGTTCGTCAGCAGTGAATTCCTTGCTGTAAAGTTTGATTACATCCTGTTTTACGATATCCCAGGACATATACTTTTTCAGGAACTGTTCTACTTTTCCCTGTTTGTTTTTTGGGACTCTGTATTTGCGAGTGTAATATTGTACCATCTTGTTGAGGGTCGTATTATACTCTTTTTCCAGGCCCATGGTTTTAACCAGATTTTCTGCTTCGGTCTTTGCATCGGCGAATAGTGTGCCGCACAGGCAGAACAAAGCAATTGCGAACATTGACATTCTGGTTATTTTCATTTTTCCCTCCGGTTTTTGCTATTACTATTATACAAGCTGTGAAAATATTAAGCAATGTGTAATTGAATGCTTATTTTCCACAACACTTCTTGAATTTTTTCCCACTGCCGCAAGGACATGGATCATTTCTTCCCACTTTGGGCATTTCTCTTCTAAATGTAATATTAATTTCTTCCGGTTCCTCTTCAACGATTTCTCCATCGCCCGCAGGTTCTCCAAACTGTTCCATTTGTTCATGGATTAGTTCTTGAGGAAGATTGGCCAGGAAGTTTTCGAATTCTTCAAGGCTTGCCACTGTGGCGCGGAACATATTAGAGAGAATTTCAGCGGTAATGCTCTTCATTAAACTGTCGAACATATTGAACGCTTCCTGCTTGTATTCAATCAAAGGATCTTTCTGGGCATAAGCGCGCAGTCCAATACTGGAACGCAGATGATCCATATTATGCAGATGTTCCTGCCAGAGGTGATCAATTGCATCAATAATCACATGACGATCAAGCCATATTGCAGTATCAGGTTCAATGCTGCTCTGCTTTTCATTATAAGCGTGATCAATCTTTTCCATGATTTTAGCGGTGATGTGTTCGATGTCGATCACTTCACGGCCTTTTTCATCTACATTGTTAATACCAATCTCTTTTTCATCGAAACTGATCGGGAAAGTTGTTGACAGCCATGCCAGGAGACGAGGAGCGTTGAAACTCTTGTCCGAGTCTTCCTGTGGAATAGTTGCTTCTGTTACTGCTTTTTCAACTTCCTGTTCAACCAAGGTCAGTAAAAGGTCACGTGGATTATCATCAATCAGTGCGCTGCTGCGGAAGCCGTACAGAACTTCACGCTGTTTGTTCATGACATCGTCGTATTCCAAAGTACGTTTACGAATTGAGAAGTGGTGCTGTTCTACACGGCGCTGAGCAGTTTCAATCGACTTGTTGAGCCATGGATGCTCAAGGGTTTCTCCTTCTTCAAGCCCGAAACGTTCCATGATGCGAACGATACGGTCAGAGCCGAATAAACGCATCAGGTTGTCTTCAAGCGATACAAAGAACTGGGATGAGCCCGGGTCGCCCTGACGAGAACAACGTCCGCGCAACTGACGGTCGATACGGCGTGAGTCATGGCGTCCGCCGCCGATTACATGGAGTCCGCCGAGTTCAGGAACTCCCTCGCCGAGTTTAATATCGGTTCCGCGACCGGCCATATTGGTTGATACTGTAATCGAACCTTTTTGACCCGCACGAGCTACAATTTCAGCTTCGTGTTCATTGTTTTTCGCGTTAAGTACGTTATGAGGAATATTGCGTCGTTTGAGCAGGCGACTGAGAATTTCAGAGTCGTCAACTGATACGGTACCGACCAGTACCGGCTGTTGAGTTTCAAAACGACTTACGATTTCTTCGACTATGGCGTTGAACTTTTCGCGTTTGGTTTTGAAAATTACGTCATTGAGATCCTTGCGTTGGCACGGACGGTTGGTTGGAATTACGACAACATCAAGTTTATAAATTTGATGGAATTCATTCGCCTCGGTTTCGGCTGTACCAGTCATCCCCGCGAGCTTGTCGTACATTCTGAAATAGTTCTGAATGGTGATTGTCGCAAGAGTTTGGGTTTCTTTTTCGATTTTTACGCCTTCTTTGGCTTCGAGTGCCTGATGCAGTCCATCGCTGTAGCGTCTTCCCGGCATGAGGCGGCCGGTATGTTCGTCAACGATCATGACTTCGCCGTTTTGGACCACGTAGTCAACGTCTTTTTCAAATAGGCAGTAAGCTTTCAATAACTGGGAAATATTGTGCAGCTGTTCGCTTTTCAGAGAGAATTCTTCCTGAAATTCCTGCTTGCGTTCTGCTTTTTCTCGTTCATCCAGTTCAGTGTCAGTGTCAATCCGGTGAATTTCATCAAGCATATCGGGCATAACGAAAGCATCTGGGTCGTCAGGAGAAATTGCTTCTCGTCCCTTTTCGGTCAAATCGGCTTCATTTTGTTTTTCTTCAATATTAAAGAAAAGTTCAGACTGTACTTCCTGAAGCAGTCCACGATTGTTGTCGCTTCGAACATACATTTCCTTTTTCTCAAGTTTCTTGAGAATTTCGCCGTCTTCAAGAACATGCATCAACTGCTTGTGGGTTGGCATACCGAATCTTACCTGAAGCAGTTTCAGGATTGCTGCATCACGTTCTTCATCGGTCGCATCTTCACGATCAAGAATTGCTTTTGCTTCCTGAACCAGACGTCCGCAGAGATGAAACTGTTGCTGGTAGATTTTTGAAATCAGCGGTTGCAGTTTATCGAACTGGTGAGTTGAAACTGAAACCGGCCCTGAAATGATTAACGGAGTTCTGGCTTCATCAATGAGAATACTGTCGATTTCGTCGACGATCGCATAATGATAACCGCGCTGGACGATCTGGTCCTTTTCGGTTGCCATGCCCATGTCGCGCAAATAGTCAAAACCGAATTCACTGTTGGTTCCGTAGGTGATGTCGCAAGTGTACATTTCGTGACGAAGCTCAGGCGGCTGCATGTTTTGTAGACAGCCCACAGTCAGACCGAGATAATTGAATACATAACCCATCCATTCGGAGTCACGTTTTGCCAGATAATCATTCACGGTTACAAGCTGACAGTTTTTGCCGGTTAACGCGTTGAGGTACAATGGCATGGTGGCAACAAGGGTTTTTCCTTCACCTGTTGCCATTTCCGCGATGTTTCCCCGATGCAGGGCGATGGCTCCGATAATCTGAACATCGTAAGGAATCATGTCCCAGGTCATTTCATTGCCGCATACGGTTATTGGGGAGCCAACAAGACGTCTGCAGGCATTTTTGACAACGGCAAATGCTTCGATCATCATGTCGTCAAGCGTTTCGCCTTTTTCAAGACGCTGTTTGAATTCGTCGGTTTTCGCTTTCAGCTGTTCGTCGCTTAGTTTTTGCAGCGATTCTTCAACAGCATTGATTTTATGGACCAAGGGCCACATGCGTTTTGCGTCACGCTGCGACTTGGTTCCGAAGATTTTCTTTAGAATATATCCAATCATATCTGACTTTTAGTGCTCCTGGCAATGAATTAAGATTTTGATCCCGGAGTGTCGAGCGGAAGTCCGGCTTTGCAGAGAGCGCAGTTATCCGGTTCGTATGTATCAAGTTCCAGCTCGATCAGGCTGGTGTGCGGGATGTCGAATTTAGCGTTTCCGGCGCTGCGGTCAACGATCACGGCAATTCCGACAACTTCGCCGCCAAGGCTGCGAACCAGGTCAACGGTTTGCTGTACGCGTCCGCCGCGAGTAATTACATCTTCGGCTACCAGTACTTTTTCGCCCGGTTTGATGGCGAATCCGCGCTTCAGTACCAGCTCGTCATTGACTTTATCGGCAAAGATCGCGCGAACTCCGAGAGCACGGGCGACTTCCTGACCGACAATGAGTCCGCCGACGGCCGGGGAAATTACCGTTTCAACACCTTTATTCTTGAAGTTTTCTGCAAGAGCCGCACAAACTTTTTCGGCTTTGTCCGGGTATTGCAGCAGGAGGGCTGCCTGGAAAAAACGGTTGCTATGAAGTCCACTGCGGAGTTTGAAGTGACCTTCAAGCAGGGCGTTGGCGCTTTTTAAAATATCAATAATTTCTTCTTTTTTCATGTTTGTATCAGTCTTTTAATTTGTTTGTGGTTGAATTAGCGAAAAGTTTCCGGAGATGACGGCTCGACCCACAGGTGGAAGTCCACATCCTTGTCGCCGAGTTTCAGGGTGATAATTGTATTCAGGCGAGTCAACAGCAGGACATACGGTATCTGCACCTCTCCGCCCGCAACATTAACCGATACTTTGCAATCGCCGAGGATATCTTCTGCTTTGCGGATCGAAATGATCAAATCGCACATATGCTTAAGTTTGTCGCTGAGTTCGTTGTCGAATTCATATGGGCTGTGACATTTTGGACATACTGCCTGGAAGTCTTTTTTCGTGATATCTAACAGGTTGAAGTGGACTACTCCGTCGCAGTCTTCTCCAATGCACGGAAAATCGATTTGTGCTTTTGCGTCTATGTTGTTTGCTGAACCAGCCATTGATAAACTCCTGAATATATTAAATTATGCTATTAATTCCCTTATGACCGACTATTAATATATAAGCATTTAGCTTAATTTAAAGTAATTCCATTAATTAAAATGCACTTTGTTTTTATCACCTGCATGACCGATGATGTTGATGCCGCTTTGAAGTTTGTTTTTTGTGCTTTTGGAGAGAAAAAATATGTATTGCGGAGCTGTATGCGACAGCTGAATGTAGTAATGAGACAGTTAATAATCGTTGCTTGCGGCTGGAATGGACTTTTCGAGAACCGCAATTAACCATGGAAATGAACGATAAAGTTTTATTGAGACAGAACAGTGTTTTTCTATAAATGCGATAAAACTTTTGGAGTTCCATGACTGAATATGTTCTGGATGTCTGCCTAATTTTAACAGGTACTTTCCTCGGCAGAAGCTTCCAATAGAAAACCAAGGTTCATTAGGAACAGAAATCAGTAAAGTTTTTGATGTTACTCTGAGTAGTTCATTTAAAGCGTCCTCGGGTTTTTCCTGATGTTCAAGAACTTCACAGCATATTGTGAATTCAAAGGATTCATTGTCAAAGGGAAGATTGTGAATATCCAGTTCCAGAAATTCTCCTCTCGAACAGTGTTTCTTGGCAAAGTCAATACTGGCCTTGTTATTATCAAACGCTATCAGTTTTTTCGGCAGAATTTCATCGAGTGCGTTTATTACAAAACCTTCTCCGCATCCGGCTTCCAATGCTGATTTGAATTTGTTTTTTTCTATTATGCTCTTTATCTTGCCGAAAAAGCGTACAAATAAAAAACGTACAATGGGATTGCCTGTATTGTATTTTTTTAAGTTGGAGCTTTCTGTTTTTGGGCTACTCATTGATATTGTTCTCTCTGATCGTATAAGATTTTTTACGGCTGATATGAGCTAGCATTTCCGCAATTAGTCCGGTCGCAAATAATTGGCAACTGAGAATAATCAGCATTACTCCAATGACAAGGCATGCGATGTGGGTGCGGAATAAAGAGCCGGCAAATTTTCGAATTAGAACATAAACTTCCAGGCTGCCTCCGAGAAAGAACATAATAAAACCAATTGTTCCAAAAAAGTGAAGCGGTTTCCTGGTGAATGCGGTAAGAAAACGAACGGTCAGTATATCCATTAGGCCCGTGAAGAATCTGCCGGGTCCGTATTTGCTGTGTCCGTATTTTCTTTGTTGATGCATTACCGGTATTTCTGTAACCTTAAAACCAATGGAATGAGATAATTCAGGAATGAACCTGTATTGATCTCCGTGGAGGTTGAGTTCAGATGCAACTTCTTGGCGCATTGCTTTTAAGCCACAATTCGAATCATGTATTTTTAAGCCAAACAGTAATGATTTTGTACAATTATAAAATCTTGAGGGAACAGCTTTTACCGGCTCATTGTTGAGACGCCCCTGTTTCCAGCCTACTACCAGGTCAAATCCATTGTCTAGCTCTTTTACTAGTTTTGAAATGTATTCCGGACTATCCTGTAAGTCAGCATCTAGAGTAATAATATATTTCCCGTGTGCCGTTTCAAACCCTGCCATATAAGCTGCGGATTTTCCGTAGTTTTTCAATAATGAAATATATTTGACAAACGGGTGTTCTCTTGATAGCTTTTTTATGATGTCAAGGGAATTGTCCGTTGAACCGTCATCTATAAAAATAATTTCGAGAGGGTTTAAATCTTCGCTGTTTTTGATGATTTGCTTTACCAGCTCTTCAAGGCTCTGGGCTTCATTGAAGACCGGAATGATTATGCTGATTAGCTTTGTGATTGTATTTTTCATGGTTTTTGACCGACTTCCGGTTTTCTGATGAATACCAAATAATTTGAATTGCTGCTGATATTTTTATAGTTCAATTTTATTGCGTCTAAAATATTACGTGGTATTGCTTTTCCCCCGTAATATTTCCAGTTAATTCCTGTTAGGTAAATTATATCGTATTTTCTTTGCGTAATCAGTTTTGCTCTAAAGCCGGCAGGGAGGAATCCTGATTTTTCAAATTGTCTTACATTAATCGGATAAATGACTGCTGGCTTTTTCAGCATGATATTTAAACCGGGATCATCTGAAAAACAATACAGATTATTGTTGTTGATATATTGGGCTGCCTTGGTTCGGCTTGATGAAAACTGTTCCGTACGGGCAATAGATATGGTTCTGGCTTTGGATAACATCCCTTCCTGTGTAGAATAAACAAGAACTGCAGTCAATAGTAATAAGAGAATACTGTCAACCTTATACATATCCTGATTGGCTGACGATAGTTTTGAACTTAAAATCGTTATTGTTAATATTAAACCGATAAAGATGGTATCGATAAAATAGTAAGCAGCAGAACCTTGGCGAAGGCAGGCTAGAAATGCACCGATAAATATTATTGTCGGAAACATGTAAATACCTTTGTTCTCCGCCGGTTTATAAATTGTCGGGGGGATAACCGATATAATTATAGCTGCTACGGGAAGCCATAAAAAGGGGATACTGAGAAACGTAATGGGAAAGTCGATCGAATATATAACTTTCATTCCGGTCATGAATGACTTGAAGTACATTCCGCCGCTAGCAAAGTTTATAGTAAATATTACTGCGAGGAGTGAAATACCGAGGACTGCTCCAAATATAAAGGCACGTTTTATTTTGCCTGAGGCAAGATATGTCCAGAAAACAGCACCCGCGATAATTAATCCGGTAGCTTTTATGAAGAAAGCGATAATACAAAGGGTAAGAATCAAAATGAAGTACTTGAGCTTATTTTGTTGTTTGATGAGAAGATAGAAGCAACTTATACAGATTGCCAGATTCCAGAAGTCTGGTCGGTATGATATTGCGTGAAAGAGTATTGATGCCGGAGCAGAAAGAACCAACATAATCCATAATATCACAAGAAGACGGGGGATTTTGTAAAATTTAAGTATTTTACAGCCGAACCAAAGTGAAACTGCAAGACTAATCAGGGAAAAGCACCTTCCGAGATAATATTGCCATGAAAAATCAAGGTTAAATAACCACGCTGGAATACCGACGGCCATATGCGTGAAAACTCCGTGAAAGGAAGGATAAAACGGGGGGGCGTTTCCGGGCAGAAACCAGCTTAAGCCCTCTTTGATGCGGTTTGAGTAGAATACCTTTCCTGCTTCGCCCAAAGTATTCGGGCCGTCAATAAAAAAGTAACCAGTGAGAAGGTAGATGTTGAATACCATAGATATTGCCGCAATTACAAAGAGTAAGATAAGAGAAATTTGGATGCAAAGATTTTCTTGTTTGAGCTTCAATATTATTTTCCCCGCCTGGATATATTGTATTAAAAATTACCTGTAAATATAGTTTTATAGTTTAATATTACAATACAAAATCTAATTATTTGTATCTTGTGAAATTCTAAATATATTTTGCAATAGAGATTTATGTTAATTTTTTGCTGGTTATTGAAGAACTGGGATTTTTTATGGTGGAGAGTATTGGAAAAATAAGTGGTTCTGTGATTTTCAAAGAATTGGAAATTGGTAATCTGAGTGAAGCGTTGTTTGATGACTTCAATCGCTATCAGGAAGTAAAAAAATGCTGGCGGAATGAGAACGGACAATGGATTCTTAAGGATATTGCTTTTACTGAAAACTGGGGAGCCGCGGAAATTCAGTTTCTTGTAAAATGTTTGCGAAGTACAATCCAAACTGGCGGCACGGTTCTTGGTGTGTTTGATCATGAAAAACTGATCGGATTTGCTTCGCTGGAAAATGTTTTACGGGGATCGCAAAGACAATATTTACAGCTAACTAGTATTCATATTTCGTGCGAATATCGGGGATATGGTCTTGGTAAAAAGCTTTTTTGTCGTATTTGTGAAAAAGCGAAGGATAAGGGGGCTGCCAAACTCTACATTTCTGCGCATTCTTCAGAAGAAACCCAGGCTTTTTACCGTACCATGGGATGTGTTGATGCAGAGGAAATACAAGAAGACATCGCTTCCCACGAGCCGTGTGATCGTCAGTTGGAATATAAACTTTAATATTGGTTAATATTATTTTGTGTGACAAAATATGGAATTTATCAATGAAATATTGACCAGGGAAGGAAATACCTGGGTTTGAGGATTTTTCGCTGGTTATTTTATTTTCAACAATATTGGGATTGATTTTGTATTGTATATTCAAGATTAGGTCTGAAAAAATTATTAAAATCATTTTCTTTATAATTTCACTGCTGGTTGGAGTTTCTTACTGGTACGGAACTGAGTGTGTGTCGTATGGTTTTGTATCGATTTGTGGCGGCCCTGCTATCTTTCTCCTGGTTAACTGGGTATATGAGTATGGAAAACGAATGAGGCAGGAAGATAGAGAGGAACTCACTAAATATTCATACTTGTGGAAAAAGCAAGATAATCCTCCCCAAAAAATGAACCTTCATAAGCGAAGACGAAGGAAAAGAAGAAAGAGAAAAAGGAGTTAATCGGAATTATGTATTTGGTAGTGTCCAGCATTTGATATAAATATGAATTGTTCTTGATTTTTTGATGAAACCGCACTATTTTTCCTGCTTACTGATATAGCTTTACAAAACATGCTGTGGATAAGTCTGAGTTTTATTTAAATCGCAAAGCGATTTTGCGGCACCCATGGCGTTTATTTGAGTTGAAACTTGTTTCGACCAAATAAACGACATTATTTGCCACCGCGGGCTCCGCGGACGCGATCCAACGGCGGGTCGTTGGTCGACAAAGCCGAAATAAACCGGTACACAGTGTAAAAACATAATTTATAAGGATACAATTATCATGGCACTTAGCGAGTATGCTGGTAAAAAAGCGCCGAAGTCGCTGCTGACTAACTTGCCGCGGCTTATCACCGAATACTATTCACGCAAACCTGATCCCGCCAATATCGACCATCGTGTGGCTTTTGGTACTTCCGGACACCGTGGCTGTTCTTTCAAGAGCACTTTCAACGAAGATCATATCCTGGCGATTTCCCAGGCAATCTGTGATTATCGCGCCCAGGCAGGAATCTCAGGTCCGCTGTTTATGGGCATGGATACTCACGCACTATCGGAAGCGTCCCATTCTACTGCGGTAAGGGTTCTTGCCGCCAATGGTATTGAGCTTAGAATTGCCGCTAATCTCGGGTATACTCCGACCCCGGTTATTTCTCACGCTATTCTTGCTTACAACCGCACCAAAGCGGAAAGCGATAGCCCTGCTGACGGTATCGTGATCACTCCGTCGCACAATCCTCCGGACAACGGCGGATTCAAATATAACCCGCCGAACGGCGGTCCGGCCGATACCGATGTGACCGGCTGGGTGGCTGATCGTGCCAACGAATATCTGGAAAAAGAACTTGCCGGAGTCAAAGCGGTCGATTACGAAGTGGCAATCAAAATGGACTGTGTGAAAGAGCACGATTACATTACTCCGTATGTCGATGACCTCGAAAACGTAGTGGATATGGCTGCAATAAAGAAAGCTGGACTGAAGGTTTGTGCTGACGCTCTCGGCGGTTCTGGTCTGGCATTCTGGCCCGCTATCGCAAAGAAGTACGATCTTGATATTGAAGTTATCAACGATTATCCCGATCAGACTTTCAGCTTTATGTGTGTGGATAAGGACGGAAAAATCCGTATGGATTGTTCTTCGCCCTATGCTATGGCCAGTTTGATTGACCTGAAAGATAAATTTGACGTGGCTTTCGGTAATGACCCGGACTACGACCGTCACGGAATTGTAACCCGTTCAAGCGGACTGCTTAATCCGAACCACTATCTGGCGGTGGCAATTAACTATCTTTTCAGTCATCGTGACGGCTGGAAATCTGATGCCGCAGTAGGTAAGACCCTGGTCAGCAGTTCTATGATTGACCGTGTTGCTGCTTCTCTTGGACGTAAACTTGCCGAAGTCCCGGTAGGATTCAAGTGGTTTGTCAACGGTTTGGTTGATGGTTCCTACGGATTTGGCGGTGAAGAAAGTGCCGGTGCTTCGTTCCTGCGTAAAGACGGTACCGTATGGTCTACCGATAAGGACGGAATGATTATGTGTCTTCTGGCGGTTGAAATCCTGGCTGTAACAGGCAAGGACCCGGGTGTGCATTATAATGAACTGGTGGAAAAATTTGGCAATCCGATTTATTCCCGTATTGACGCTCCGGCGAACCGTGACCAGAAAGCGGTAATGAAAAATCTGTCTCCCGACCAGATTTCCGCTGATACGCTGGCTGGCGAAAAAATTACAGCAATCCTGACTGAGGCTCCAGGAAACGGCGCTGCGATCGGCGGGCTCAAGGTCTGCACCGAAAATGGTTGGTTTGCTGCACGTCCGTCAGGAACTGAAGACATTTATAAAATCTATGCGGAGAGTTTTAACGGTAAGGATCATCTTGAACTTATCTTGACTGAGGCAAAAGCTATTGTCGGAGCAGCATTTAAAGCTGCTGGCGTATAGTAGGAGAAATAATTGCGGCGCACTCTTGCCCAGGGTGCGTCGATTTCAATTAGAGAATAATCAGGTTTGAATTCAAACAGCAATAACAAATATTTCAAATATATACCGTATTTGATTCTAACGGCGGCCGCGATACTGCCGTTTTGTGCTTCCATCCATTTCCCGGTCCTGTGTAGTTGGGATGATCCCGACCATATTACTTATAATGCCCATCTCGCGATGAATTTCAGTAATATTGGTTACTGGTTTCACCATAGCGTTGTAGGCGTTTATATGCCGTTTACCATGTTCACTTTTATGTTGGATCATTCTATCTGGGGAGGTAATGCTTGTGGTTATCATTTGACCGCGTTGCTTTTACATGCGGTGGCGGTGTGCGGATTGTATCGTTGTCTGTGCTTTTTTCGTGTCAGGACGATTTTTGCAGTGTTGATTGCGATTGTTTTTGCTGTTCATCCTCAGCGAGTCGAATCGGTTGTATGGCTGTCTGAGCGTAAGGATGTACTTTGCACGGCACTGTATTTCTGGTCGATTTATGCTTATTTGCGGGGAGGCAACGGTTTAAAATGGGGAAAGCCGGTTGCAGTAGTCTTATACATTCTGGCCTTACTGTCGAAGCCGATGGCGGTGAGCCTGCCGTTTGTATTCATGTGCATTGAGTTGCACAAGCGGCGTGACTTTAATTGGAAATATTATCTGGCGCGTTTTTTACCTTTGCTGGTTCCGGCTGTTTCGATTATGGTTGTGACTATTTTTTGCCAAGTCAAAACCGAGGGAAAAATATATGAAATCATTAGACAGGCGCTGGTTGTTATCCATAACGTGTTCTGGACGGTATGGACAACATTTATTCCATATCGCCAATTGCCGATTTATCCACGGATTGACTTTACACCATGGTTGATTACGGTGATGATGTTGTTTTATCTCTTGGTTATTTGCGTCGCAATACGGATGATAAAGGTGTGGAGTCGCGACCGGATTTTATTTGATCTGCTTCCCGGAGTGATGGCTTTTCTATTTGCGATGGCTCCGGTCGCCGGATTTTTTCAGCTCGGGCATGCCGACTACGCTGATCGTTATACCTATATTCCTTCTGCGTTTTTATGGTTTGGAGCAGTTTGGGCATTTCAGTCGATGATATCTGCTCGTTCTGTATTTTCTGAAAAAGTAAAGTTAACGGTATTTTTTATCCTTTTGGGTTATCTATGCTGGTTGATTGTTTTATCCGTACTGGGGACAAATATCTGGAAGGATTATGAATCAATAATAAGTTACAGTTGCAGTCCGGAATATGTGAATGACATGGCGCTGTGTTCGCAAGGGGTGAATGCTTTAAAGGCAAATCGCTATAATGAAGCGATGCTAGTTGCTGAACGACTGAAGAAGTATAATTATAACTGGATGAATGAAGCGCGACGGCGTGAACTGAAAATTATGGCTTTATATTTGGAAGGGCAGATTTGCTACGATTTTAAAAAGTATCCCAGGGCGTATGTCTGTTTTGCGACAGCTTATCCTCTTTTTAAGGACACTCAGGTAAGGCGGCGGGGGATTTTTGAAACGATTGCGTCAAAACTTTATGAACTTAATATGATGCGTGGAAAGCCGAAGGAAGCAATGATTTGTCTGAAGTCTTACCTGATGGCTTGTAAAGGGCCGCAGAAGAATTTCAAATTTTATTTTTATTCCGGTGTTATGGCGATGATGCAGAAAAATTATGCTGCTGCCGTGACTGCGTATAAAAAGGCACTGGAGCTTCAACCCGATGATGAGGCTTTGCGCAAGAACTATAACAATGCCCTTGAGGAGTTGAAAATGCAGAAGAATGCTAAACAAAGCAAATAGCACAGAAACAACTTTTCGTTCAATAGTGGGAAAGATTAAACTATATTTTATCAAAGCGACTGTCTTTGCCGGTGTTTGAGATGAGCTTATCCGAATTAATTTATATACCTTGTTAAATTTACTTCTTCACTGTTCCTGATTCAAAATAACTGCTATTTGTTCAGTTTGTTGTTAATGGAATTGCACAGTTGCCTCAATGCTTGTATTGGATATAAAAATATCGATAAAAAAGGTCTTTTTTGAGGTGAAAAATTCTTAATTTTCTCTGTTGTAAAATGTCGCTGTGGTGATATGTTAATTAGGTTTTTTGTCAAAAATGTAACAACAATTAACATAGCGGCGGAGATACCGCCGGGAAGGGTCGAATGCTAGTCGAATACTTAAAAATGACTGTTGGGGCAATACTGGTGTATAACTTTGTATTGTCAAGGTTTCTTGGGATCTGTCCGTTTTTGGGCGTATCGAAAAGATTAGACACCGCGCTGGGAATGTCCGGGGCGGTGATTTTCGTTATGACTCTGGCGTCACTTGCAACCGCCACGATCAAAAAATATCTGCTGACCGGGGCGATTAACTTTCTCGGTTTCAAGAATGTCGATCTGACATTTCTGCAGATTCTAATGTTTATCGTAATCATCGCTTCTCTGGTACAGCTGGTGGAAGTGGTACTCCAGAAAGTGAGTCCTCCGCTTTATAACGCATTGGGGATTTACCTGCCGTTGATCACCACCAACTGTGCGGTGATGGGGGTCGCTACTTTGAATGCAAAAGCCGGACGTTCTATCTGGGATTCAACCTTTTACGGGTTTGTGTCCGGAGTCGGGTTTGCATTGGCACTGGTATTATTTTCCAGCTTGCGAGAACGCCTTGAAATGGCAAAAGTGCCGAAACCGTTTGAAGGTATGTCGATTGCACTGATCACTGCCGGAATTCTGGCCATGGCGTTTATGGGATTCTCCGGTCTGGCTTGAGAATTTAGCTGATTTTTTTAATAATTAACTTTAATATAAAAGGAATACTGATGGGTACAGCAATATCTGCACTGGCCATTGCGGCCGTCATCGGTGTTTTTCTCGGATTGATTATCGGCGTTGCTGGTAAGATTTTCGCAGTAAAGACAGATCCAAGAATTGAACAAGTAACTGAAATGCTTCCGGGCGCCAACTGTGGCGGCTGTGGAAAGGCCGGTTGTTCCGATTTTGCCAAAGCGGTTGTCAACGGCGATTGTCCTCCAGATGGCTGTCCGGTTTGTTCCGAGGAAACAGCCGCTTCCATCGCGGATTTTCTTGGCATTTCGGCTGGAACCGGAATTAAGAAAGTTGCCGTCGTGCTTTGTAGCGGTGACCTGAATCGTGCGAAACCTGCTGCTATGTATAACGGCGTAAACGACTGTGTGTCGGCCAATTTGATCAACGGCGGTCCGAAAGGCTGTACATATGGCTGTCTGGGCCTGGCGAGCTGTGCGCGCGCTTGTCCGTTCAACGCTATTGAAATCGTGAACGGCCTGGCAATTGTTCACAGCGAAATTTGTACCGGCTGCGGAAAATGTGTTGCAACCTGTCCACGCCATCTGATCAAACTGGTTCCGAGAGACTCTAAGGTTCATGTCTACTGCAGCTCTCCCGAAAAGGGACCAACGAAGAAGAAGGTTTGCGAAGTTGCCTGTATCGGCTGTAGAAAGTGCTACAAAAACGCTGAAGAAGGCCAGATGGAAATGGATGGTTTCCACGCGGTGGTTAACTACGACAATCCGCCGGATGCTGATATCATCGAAAAGGCGGCCTGTCCGACCGGCTGTCTGCGGACGCCAGAAGAGCATTATAAAATAGAAAAAACGTCTCAGGAGGTTGCATAATGGAAGAGCAGCAGAAGAAACGTTTTGTCGGCGGAGTTCATCCCAAAGACGCAAAGGCTTTGTCCAGCAGCGTAACAATCAATACCGCTCCGCTGTATGATAAATATACTGTTATTTTAAGCCAGCATATCGGAGCTCCTCCGAAACTGATCGTTAAGACTGGTGACGAAGTCAAAAAAGGCCAGATGATCGCGGAAGCCGGCGGCTTTGTTTCCTGTCCGGTTCACTCACCTACAAGTGGAAAAATCGGTAAAATCGTTGAGGCTCCCGGTCCGATGGGCGTGAATCAGGAAGCGGTTGAGATCATCGCTGACGGTCAGGACGAATGGGGTTCCGGTCTTGAGCCCATGCCGAATTGGAAAGAAGTGGAACCCGCAAAGCTGAAAGAACGTATTTCCCTGGCTGGTATCGTTGGTATGGGAGGCGCTGCTTTCCCGACTCACGTAAAACTTTCCCCTCCGCCGGAAAAAACGATTGATACGCTGATTCTCAACGGGGCTGAATGTGAGCCGTATCTGACGGCTGACGATCGGGTCATGCAGGAACGCGGACATGCCGTTCTGGAAGGTGCCTGCATTATGGCACGTGTTCTGGGAATCGAAGCGATTCGCGTAGGGATCGAGGATAATAAACCGGATGCGATCGCGGCTCTGAAAAAGATTGCGCCGGAATACGAAAATGTTAAAATTGTTCCGCTCAAGGTAATGTATCCGCAGGGCGGTGAAAAACAGCTTATTTATGCGGTAACCGGACGTAAGGTTCCGCAGGGCATGCTGCCGATGGAAACCCGTTGCGTGGTTCAGAATGTCGGTACTGCCGCCGCTGTCCGTGATGCGGTGGTCGAAGGCAAACCCCTGATCGAACGTATTACGACCGTAACCGGTGAACCGGTGGTCAATCCGGGGAACTGGTATGTCCGCATCGGAACTCCGATTCAGGAAATCATCAAACTGGCAGGCGGCGTAAGCCGAGCTCCTGGTAAGGTGATTCTCGGCGGACCGATGATGGGATTTGCCCAGAAGACGCTTGAAGTGCCGATTATGAAAAACAGTTCCGGAATCTTGTTGCTGGACCAGTCTGATGTTATTCAGTATACTTCTGAACCGTGTATCCGCTGCGGCAAATGTATTTCGCATTGCCCGATGCAGTTGCTGTCAGGTGTCATCAGCTGCTATGTTGAAAACGGCAACTATGATTTGGCGGAAAAACATCATATTATGGATTGTATCGAGTGCGGCGCGTGTGCGTTTGCATGTCCCGGACATCGTCCGCTGGTTCAGCATATCCGCCGTGGTAAGGCTGAAATTCGTGCAAGGCAGGCCAGAGAACGTAATAAAAAATAATTACATATAATTAATAAAATAAAAGAAGAGACCGACTTATGAGTGAGGTTAATAACAACGAAGTGATGATGCCGAATTCCGAGGAACTGGTTGTCAGTTCTTCGCCGCACATCCACCTGAAAACCCAGGATATCTGGAAGGTGATGATGTGGGTGATTGTATCATTGCTGCCGGCCGCAGCTGCGGGAGTGTATTTTTTCGGGCTTCCGGCCCTGAAAGTGATTGCGCTGTGTATTATTTTCAGCGTGGCAGTTGAAGCCATCTGGTGTAAAATTGCCGGAGAACCAGTGCTTGGGACTATTAAGGATTTGAGTGCGGTTGTGACCGGTTTGCTGCTGGCCCTGAACCTGTCAGCCGGAGTTCCCTGGTGGATATGCCTGATCGGCGCACTCCTGGCAATCGGGCTGGGTAAACAGATTTTCGGCGGACTTGGCAGTAATCCGTTCAACCCGGCGCTGGTGGCTCGTGTTGGACTGCTGATTGCCTTTCCGAAATTTATGACGACCTGGGTGCCGACCCGTCTGATGGAATCCGGCATTTACGGTAAAGTATTTATGAATGCCGATGGTGTGACTTGCGCGACTCCGCTTGGAATGGTAAAGACCGCTGAAGAAGTTGCCCGTACAACCGGAATGACTGCGCTTGACGCAGCTACTCAGAAGTTCGGCGATTTGACTACGCTGGATTCAATGTGGCAGTATTGCATTGGTAATGTCGGCGGATGTCTCGGTGAGACCTCAGCTATCGCTTTACTGATTGGCGGGCTTTTTCTGTGTTTCATGAAGCTGATCAAATGGCAGGTGCCTTTTGCCTATATTGGTACGGTTGCCGTTTTTACCGGTATTGTAAATGGTATAAACCCTAGTCTGACTCCTGAAGCAATGTTTCATGTGGTCAGTGGTGGCCTGATGCTTGGAGCGTTCTTTATGGCTACCGACATGGTGACGTCGCCGATGACGACCTGGGGCGCTGTGATCTTTGGTATAGGTTGCGGTATTATTACCAGTATGATCCGAATCTGGGGGAATTATCCGGAAGGAGTAAGTTTCTCAATCCTGATCATGAATGCGCTGGTGCCGCTGATTGACCGGTTCTCCTACCGGCTGCCGTTTGGATATAAAGCCGTAGAAAAAGGAGAAGCGACATGTTAAAGAATACCAGTAATCCTGTTGTTCTCGGTATATTCCTTGGATTGATCGGCGGAATTGCCGCGATCATTCTGGCGAAAGTCGCAGATGTGACTAAAGCTCCGATTAAGGCGAATGAACAGAAAGTTATTTCTATGGCCCTGAAAAAAGTCCTGCCGGACTTTGATAATGCTCCGGGAAATGATACGACTACAGTTAAAGCATCCGACAATGCTAAAATTCCGGTGAAATTCTTTGGCGCAACAATGAAAGGCAAGCTGGTTGGTGTTGCCGGACAGAGTTATTCCTTGAAAGGGTACGCTGGGAAAATTGAAGTGATGGTTGGTCTTGATCTTAATGGTAAAATCCGTACAGTTCTGGTTACTAGCCAGAAAGAAACTCCTGGTCTTGGGACTGTGGTTTGCGAACGTAAAAAACAGGTAACGATTTTTACGCTCTTTGGTGGGAAAAAGGAAGCCGACAAGCTGCCGCCGAACAAGATTCTTGATGCGTTTGACGGTCATTCCGCGGCGAAAAAGGATTCATGGCCTCAACCTTGGAAAGTAGAAAAGGATGGCGGGAAGGCGCTGTTTATGACTGGTGCAACCATTTCCAGTCGTGCTGTAACTGAAGCAGTTTACCGTGTGGCTCAGACTTATATCAAGCAGAAGAATAAAATAGTAGCTGCGTTAAAAGCTCCTAAGAAGGAGGCTGTAAAATGAGTGTATTTAAAGAGTTTACCAAAGGTATTTGGAAAGAAAATCCGGTTCTGGTACTGACCCTCGGTATGTGTCCGACCCTGGCGGTTACCTCCAATGCGAAAAACGGTCTTGGAATGGGATTAGCCACATTGTTTGTGCTGATTGGCAGTAACTTCGTGATTTCTCTCATCAAGAATATTGTTCCCAAGAAGATTCGTATTCCGGTATACATTGTGGTTATCGCCACATTTGTAACCGTGGTTGATCTGCTTTTGAAGGCATATGCCCCTATTGCGCTGTATAACGCGCTGGGAATCTTTATTCCGTTGATCGTGGTGAACTGTATTGTTCTGGGCCGTGCGGAAGCTTTTGCGTCTAAGAATGGTGTGGTTAGCTCTATATTCGATGCTCTCGGTATGGGACTGGGTTTTACGCTGGCACTGGTTGCGCTTGGCGGCTGCCGCGAGTTTCTGACCAGTGGATCATTTTTTGAAGTTAAGATTATTACAGCATGGGCTCATGACTGCCTGCTGTTCAACTCTGCTCCGGGTGCGTTTATCGTGCTGGGATGTTTTATGGCTGCAATGAACAAGCTTAATATGATGAAGGCGATCAGGCGTGGTGAAATTTATGTTCCACCGAAAAACCTTGATTGCCGTCATTGTAATATCTGCGGATTTCATGACGTGGAAAAGTCTGAATAGGCTCTGTAGAATATAGCCAATAAAAGAAGCCGCCGAATTTCCCGGCGGCTTTTTTGGTGGAATAGCGTTTTACCTACTTCACGCCAAAGGCAATAGCTGAGCTAATGATTATGATAAAGAGTGTCAATACTGACACAATCAGTATTGCAAGCAGAATATTGGCAAATCCCATCCAGGGGGATTTGAAATTTTGGGCTTTTGCGAGAGTTATGCTGACTAAAACGATTCCCCAGAGTGAGAGGAATGTCTGAATTGAAGTCAGAAGAACTCCAAATCCAAAACTGCTTAAGGGAGTCATCAGGATGCAGAGTATGGTTCCCCAGATGCCTGGAACTGTGCTCCATGCCGCAGCAGCTCTTATTGTTTCCGGTGTGCCCTCTCCTTTTAATAAGTGCCCGGCCAACCGGTATATCAACCCATTTAGATAAAGAAAGAAAATCCCACTTAACGGACCGAAGATCAATATTCCTATTCTCCAGTTCATGCTGATCTGTTGACTGGAAAAGAAAACATTAATTCCACCAAGGAAACCGCCCAGAGCGGAGACCAGCAATACTTGTTTTCGGGGATTGTTATTGAGTATTTGTTCAATTGTAGCAGTTGGTTTGTTGATCATGGAAAACCATGGATTAAGCTTTTCCCCAGCCTGATTGTTGTCATCTTCAATTACCGCATCAACAATCTTTACATCTTTTTCTTGATTGTTTTCGTCCATTCAAACCTTCTCTTTTGTTGATTATATTAAGCGATAAAATATCAAATTAATCGCCGTTTTTTATTCTTAAAATGTGAAATCTTCGACAAGCAATGCCGCCATTGATAAAACTTTTATCAGAATAAGCAAAATGATAGGAATACTGACGATATTAAGAAATCCCAGCCATGCAGATTTAAATTTTTGAACTTGTGCAATGGATTTACTGCATATAATGATTCCATACGGCAGAATAGTATAGATTATGATACTGTGGACTATTGGCAAATGGAACTTTCTCCATATGAAGAAAGTTATCGGATAAAGAAGCCCTGCCCAGATATATGGAACTGAACTCCAGGCGATTGCCGCTCTGATCGTCTGTGGAGTTCCTTGCCCTTTTAGTAGTATTCCTGATATTCTGATAAGGAAACTAAATAAATATAAAACTATTATTCCACCGATTGGACCGCTTAAAAAAACGATTAAACTATACTTGTATAATGCAGATAAGTCCGGAGAGGCGTCATTAAGAAGACTAACAGGAAATTGTCTTGCTGCAATATTCACTGTTCCGTGTATTGCTGCAAGAAGAAGAATATATTTACGGGGATCATTATCAATAATTTGCTGAATGGTCTTGCGGGGCTTGTAGAGTATGGAAAACCACGGATTAAGCTTTCCCTCCGACTGAGCGTTGTCGTTATCAATCACAGCACCAATAAATTTTGCATTCTCTTTATGATTGTTATCGTTCATTACATCCTTTTTCTTTGTAAATTAGAGCCAATAAAAAAAGCCGCCGAATTTCCCGGCGGCTTTTTTGTATATTCAAGTTAATGGAATGAAGGTCTTGTTGCTAAAGCTATTATAATAACAATCACAAAAATTGGTACAAGTATTAATAATCCTCCTAAAAAAGCATTAAAGAATCCCATCCAAGCGGATTTAAAGCCCTGTACTTGTGCAAGTGACTTACTTACGACAATCATACCCCATATTGCAAAAGTTATTTGACCAATGAAAAACGGGAAGGATATTCCTAATCGATGCAATGGAATCGTTATAAAACACAATATAGAGCTCCATATGAATGGTATTGTCCCCCAAGCTACGGCTGTTCTGATCGTTTCCGGAGTTCCTTTCCCATTGAGCCATTGTCCTGTAATCCGATAAACGAGACCTCCCAGATAAAGACCGATAATTCCGAAAAGAGGAGAAAGAATAATTACGAACACCAGAACAATTAAATTTCTAACGGAGAGGGCGTTCATTTTTGCCAGATTATTTACAATTCCGCTGAGAAGTCCTCCTAGAGCACTGACTGCTATTACCTGATGTCTTGGATCTTCATCAATAATTTGCTGGATTGTTTCGCGTGGTTTGTTGAGCATGGAAAACCATGGATTAAGCTTTTCCTTCGACTGATTGTTATCGTCGTCAATTACTGCATCAACAATCTTTACATCTTCTTCTTGATTGTTTTCGTCCATTCAAACCTTCTCCTTTGATGATTATAGCAAATAAAATACCATATATTTTATTGCAATTCAAACAGAATCAAATGAATTGAAACGGATTAGGTTTATTCCACTTCGGAAGGCGTGTTGGCGATTTGCTTAAATATTCGAAATTGCGAAAATCTAAACAATACAGAGCACTCGTGTCCTGTCAAGGCTGAAATATCGCAAAAACAAGTTCAATTGTAGATTGGATTTTGTTTTTTCGACTGAGAGGAAATATGAATATTTTCCGAAGAAGAAAAGAGAAAAGACAACTGCAAGAAACTTGCCACAAAGCGGTTGCGATCTTTTGAACTTGACTTCGTACCCTTCAAGAACCTTCGATACCTCGGTATCGGCAGTCTTTCAGAATACGAATCAATCTCAAAATCTTCGCAATTTTTACGAAATTACAGCGTTGACTGGACACTAGGGCAGGAAATTCATTGTCGTACGGATCAGTGTTTTTGGGTATCAAGCTGATATTCGGCGACATCGGAAATAATTTTTTCCAGTGACAGTTCAGGCTTCCAGCCAAGAAATTTTTTGACCTTATCGATATCCGGTGCGCGGTGCAGCATATCCTCGAAACCTTTTTCATAAGCTTCTTCGTAAGGAATATGTACAATTTCGGAACTACTGTTCAATTGGCTGATAACTTGTTCTGCCAGCTGATTGATTGTAACTCTGTGGGTGTTGCCGATGTTTAAAATTCTTCCTGCGGTATCATCTTTTTCCGCCAGACTGATCAGTGCTCTGCGGGTATCAAAGACGTGGCAAAAACAACGCGACTGTTCGCCGGTTCCATATACTTTTAAAGGTTCACCTTTCAGGGCGGAAGCCACAAAGCGCGGTATTACCATGCCATAACGTCCGGTCTGGCGAGGTCCAACAGTATTAAAGAATCTCACGATAGTTCCATTGAGTCCGACGTCACTATGGTAGGCCATAATGAAAAATTCATCAATCAGTTTGCTGCAGGCATATGACCAGCGGGAATTATAGGGGGAACCAATCAGCAAATCGTCTTTCTCTGAAAAACGTTTCTTGGTTGATTTTCCATAAACTTCACTGGTGGAGGCAACTATGATTTTTTTGTTGTATTTTGCTGCCGGCTTAAGAATCTTTTCTGTTCCGTGTACATTGGTTTCAAGGGTTCTGACCGGGTCATGCACTACAAGCTCGACACCAACGGCGGCAGCCAAGTGGTAGATCATGTCGCACTTTTCTACGAGTTCATCAATCTGAGGAAAGTTCAGAATATCGCCGAGAATAAACTTAAAGTTCGGATGATCTTTAATGGATTCAATGTTGGTGAGCTGACCGGTCGACAAGTCGTCGATTACTGTAACTTTATGTCCGGAAGATATCAGGGATTCCGCAAGATGGGCTCCGATAAATCCTGCTCCACCAGTAATCAAAAAGTGCATAATATTTCCTCTCAAAGAATTTTATTGTTCAACTGCAACGACTTGTTTGTGCTCCGGGACCAGCCCTATGATTCTCAGTACAGCGATAACCGGGCCAGAGAAGATGTAAAAATTGACGATAAGTATGATTGCCGCGGCCGGATCGTATGCAATCCAGGCCAAAAGAGCAGCCAGAACGAACAACCGGCGCTTGTTTCTTTTGACAGACAACAACCAGCGTCCGACATGGATATAGCGGATATTACTGATCATCAGTATGCCGAGAGTTGCGGCATAAAGTGGCAAACCGTATGTTATCTGTTTGATAACGCCATAGCTGTCGAAGAATATTACCGCACTGCATATGGCGGCAGCGCCACCAGGAGAGGGCAGGCCGCTGAAATAATTATGATCATGGTGCTTTGACGGCTCAAGAGCCTTAACATTGTAAGTAGCAAGACGTAGGGCCGCACATCCCAGATAAACGCCGCTAACACCCCAGATAAGGATATAATCTTTAGGTGTAAACAAATTACCGCTTTCTTTCATGCTGTGGGCCATTACTGCCACAATAACCGAGGGGGCTACCCCGAATGTCACCATATCCGCCAGAGAGTCCATCTGTAGTCCCTTCATGCTGGCGGCATTGAAAATTCGGGCAGCGAATCCGTCCAGGGCGTCGAATACCATTGCAAACATGATAATCCAGGCACTGATGGCCAGAGCGCTGGTATTTATTGTTTTTCCTCCGTCATATACATGCAGCGTATACAGAATGGCGGCAAAACCACATAGTGAATTGCAAATTGTCAGAAGATTTGGAACCTTCTTGAGCCATTTGTTGTTTTCAAGCATCAACTTGAAGTTACGTTTTTTCATATCAGCATTAAAGGGGACGGGGCATCAGGATTCAGGGGATACGGCAGCCATTGTCGTTGTTCCTGCAAAAACTCTGTCTCCAACCTTTATTTTTAGAGTTATATCTTTTGTTGCCGGCAGATACAGCTCCGTTCTGGAACCAAATTTGATCATACCGTACATATTTCCTTTATCCAGAGTGTCTCCGGGGGCGGTCTGACAAACAATTCTTCGGGCAATTGCGCCGGAAATCTGCTTGATTCCTATCGGAAACTTTTTGCCACATACTGTTGCTGTCCCGGCAATTGTCATGGCCTCATTTTCTTTTGAGGCAACAGCGTTTCGGGCATCAAGGTATTTTCCCTTGCGATAGGTCTTGTATTCTACCGTCATATTTGCTGGAGCCCGGTTTATGTGTACATCAAATATTGACAGGAAAATACCCACGCGAACCATATTTTGGCCTTTGAAAAAGTCAATATTTCCGTCTTTGATAAGCTCTATATCTTTAACTGTTCCATCTGCGGGAGCTAGAATAGCTTCCGCATTCTGGGGCACTTTTCTGTATGGAACCCGGAAAAAAGCCGCAATTACCAGCCAGGCAACAACAAGGACCGAAGAAAAGGTCCAGCCTGCAACCGGAAACTGAAAGCGCCATGATGCAAATATTGCTACTGCAATTAGAACTAGAGCAACAATTCCGCCTCCAAGCCATTCCCGAATTCCGTATTTTGCTAATTTCATAATATTGTTAATCTTCTCAAGAAACTTCAGCTCAAAACCATATAACTTACATCGTTAAAGGCTTTTTTCAAGATGTTATTGCGTTGGATTGGTCTTGTCGTGATGTTTTTTGAGACGTTGTTGTTTTCTGCGTTCTTTGCGTCCCCGGATCTGGCGGACCAGATACAGAGAAGTGAAATACCCCAGAACTCCGGCAACCAGTCCGAGAGCCAGGCCGCCGACAAAAAATGGAATTACAATTTCCTGTCCCAAAAGCATCAGTTCTTCATATGATTTCCGGATACTTGCCTCGCTGGAGACAGCGAAATGGAGAAAACTTTTCAACCTGGAGGTCAGGTGATCATAGGAAATTGGATGGGCTATAATATAGCTGCCAATAAAACACTGAAATGGATATATGAAAAAAATGGTGAAATTATTAGTAATAAAAGTGAAGCCCACTGCGGTTATTTTATTGGCTTTAAAAATAAAAGCTAGCGGCAGGGCAATCATGATCTGAAATCCAAACGGAATCAGCAACCCGATAAACAGACCAATGAAAACACCTCTGGCCACAAATTCAGGGGTTCCGGACTGCTTAGCGAGTTTAACAGCATAGTAAAGAATTTTTTTTCTGTTAAGCTTCATAACGGATTAAATCTTAGCATTCATTAGACATAATGCCACAAAATTTGTAAAAAATTCTCTAAATTTTGGAAAAAAAATAAATTGGCGTTATCATATTTTATAGAATATGGGTATATTGGGGGCGCAATAAACCTATTTATTAAAACAATTCAAACCCTAACAAAAGGATTATTATAATGAGTGAAACATTGCATCTTAACGCTGACAATTTCGATGAAACTGTAAAAGACAAAGTTGCTCTGATCGATTTCTGGGCAGAATGGTGTGGCCCATGCCGCATGCTGGGGCCGGTTGTGGACGAGGTTGCCAAGGAAATTGGCGATGATGCCGTTGTTGCTAAAATCAATGTTGATGAAGCTCAGGAACTGGCCGCCAAATTTGGCGTTCGCAGCATTCCTGCTGTATTTGTACTGAAAAACGGTGAAGTTGTCGAACAATTTGTCGGCGTTCAGGACAAGCAGACACTGGTTAATGCTATCAAGTCCGCTTAATTTTTTCTTTGTTTTTATTTTCCCGGAAACGCATTTGCGTTTCCGGGGTTTTCTTCTTTTTCCATACTTGCAACCTTGCCAGCAGGAGAACATATGGTTGAACAGGAGCATTTGATCGGTTTTGTTATTTTCGGACATGTCTGTTACGCTCTTGGCATAATACTGGCATATCATGCTATTCATAATGTTCGCACTTCTCAGGGGACTGTTGCCTGGTGTGTAGGATTGATCTCTTTTCCATTTGTTGCTATTCCGCTGTATCTTATCTTTGGTCGTAATAAGTTTTATGGATATCTTGAGGCGCTCCGTGACGCTCAGGATAAATATGGAGATGAGTTAAAACATTTTAACCGCGATATTAAATCCTTCCGCGGGTGTCCGGATAGTGATACGGGATGTTATTACAAAGCATTCGAACAGCTTGCCGGCTATTCCTTTTCCGGAAATAATCAACTTGAACTGCTTATTAACGGCTCAAACACCTTTGAATCTATTTTTGAGGAAATTCGTAAAGCGGAAAACTATATCCTGCTGGAATTTTTTATTGTCAGGAATGATACCATAGGTACCGAATTGTTCAGTTTGTTGAGAGAAAAGGCTTTATCCGGGGTTCATGTGTATTTTATTTATGATGGTATTGGCAGTTCCGGACTTCCTTCATCGTTTGTTAATGAAGTCAATTCCTGCGAAAACATGCAGTTTCACGCCTTTCGAATTATCAATGGAGTCAGGGGGCGTTTTCAGATCAATTTCAGGAATCATCGTAAAATTGTTATCTGCGATGGCAGGACTGCCTTTGTCGGCGGGTTGAATGTCGGTGATGAATATGTTGATGAGAGTAATGATCCTGACCGCTACTGGCGCGATACCCATTTAAAGATTAGTGGCCCTGCCGTTCAGGCACTAGAAGAGATTTTTGCCGGGGATTACTATTGGATCACCCGTGCTGTGCCGGAGCGTATTTTCCAGACCAGTAACAGTTGGGGGAAAGAAGAAGGCAGTAAAACGCTTATTATGCCGATCAGCCCGGCAGATCGTAACGAAACCGGTATGCTGTTTTTCCTCAACGCAATCCAGAAAGCGGAAAAACGCGTATGGATTGCTTCACCGTACTTTGTGCCGGATCCAACGGTGATTGACGCTATGAGAATTGCTGTACTGAAGGGCGTTGATGTAATGGTGATTGTTCCCCAGAAAGCTGATCATTTCCTTTCGCATATGGCTATGATGTCATTTCTGCCTGAACTTGAGGGGTCGGGGATTCGGCTGCTGCGCTATACTCGTGGATTTGCTCATCAAAAGGTCGTGCTGGTTGATGATGATTTTGCTTCGGTCGGTACCGCAAATTTCGATAATCGCTCTATGCGGTTGAATTTTGAAGTCAACGCATTGGTGGCTGATAAAAAATTTGCGGCAGAAGTCGAACGAATGTTGCTAAATGATATGAACTTTGCTGTGCCTATGAATGCCGAATATTTTTATAGCCACAGCAAATTATACCAGTTGAAAGCCCAAATTGCGAGATTATTTGCTCCAATTCTGTAGCTTACATGCTGGACATGTATAACTTACGGTTCACATAGAAGTATTTCGCGCCGGAAAAGACGGTTATGACAATGATTCCCCAAAGGAAAATGGTCCAGAGCGTCCAGACGTGAACTCCGAAGAGAATGTCTTCTTTCAGATTAATGAATAATTCGTTCCATGAGGCTCCTGCGATTAACAGCATCAGCATTTGCGACAGGGTTTTCATTTTCCCCCAGCGATCGGCGGAAATGACATAATTATGTTGTACCGCGAGTGTTCTGAGTCCGGTTACCAGGAATTCGCGAGTAATTACAATTACCGCAATCCAGGCAGGCATGAGCCCATATTCCACGCACATCAAAAAGGCCGTAACAATAAATATTTTGTCGGCCAGCGGGTCCATCAGGGCACCAAAATCGGTTACCATATTGTACTTTCTGGCGATCCAGCCGTCCAGCAGATCAGTGACTCCTGCTAAAATAGCGATCACATATGCTGAGATGTGGCAGCCATAGGCGAATGATTTAGAGAAGTATTTTCCTCCTTCGACATTAGCCAACAGCAAGAAAATGAAAATCATTACAATTCGCGATACAGTAATTTTATTTGGTAGATTCATTATTATCCCGTTTGTTTCCCTTCCAGGTCATATTCTGAACATGAGAGTATTTTTATCTTCACAATGTCTCCCGGGTTTACATCAGGAGCGACTTCGGCATAAATGCAGTTGTCGATTTCGGGAGCGTCCATATAGCTTCTTCCAATGGCAATATCATCGTCATTGAAGCAATCAATAATAACATCAATTTCTGTTCCGACAAGTTTTTTATTGTTTTTTAAGGATATTTTTGCCTGAAGTTCCATCAATTCTTCACTTCTAGCCAGTGCAGTCTGCGCTGAAACCTGTTCCGGAAAATTTGCGGCCGGGGTGTCTGGCTCCGGATAATAAGGGAAAACGCCAAGTCGATCAAATTGCTGTTTTCTAATAAATTCACGTAATTCGTTGTAATCTTCTTCCGTCTCGCCGGGGAAACCGGTGATGAAGGTGGTTCGTATAACAATGCCGGGAATTTTTTTGCGCAGCAGTTTAATCAGTTCTTCGACACGTTTTTTCGTGACCTTCCTGCCCATAGCAGTGAGGATACGGTCTGAAATATGCTGAAGCGGCATATCAATATAAGGCATAACATGGCTGCTGGAAGCGATTACATCGACCAGTTCATCGGTGAAATGAGCCGGATGGGTGTAAAGTAATCTTATTTTAAAGTCCCCCGGCAGTTTGTCGAGTTGCTTGATCAGCTCCGGCAGGTTGCCGGTATTGTTGTCTATGCCGAAGGCGGTAATGTCCTGACCGATCAGAATTAATTCTTTTGTTCCGTAATGAATCAGGTTTTCAGCTTCTTTTACTACTGATTCAATTGTTCGACTGCGCAGATGGCCCCGAATCTTTGGAATACTGCAATAGGCGCAGCAATTGTCGCAGCCTTCGGATATTTTAACATAGGCGTAATGTGGCAGAGTCAGTTGAATACGCGGGGTTGTATCGTCGTACAGGTATTCCGCTGTTTCGTAGTTAAACTGAGTGGAGTTGCCCGCAAACAACTCTGAAAGCAGTCTGCCAATTTCAGCGACATCATTGATGCCGGTCCACATGTCGACTTCGGAAAATTTCTGTTGATAGATCCCTTTAGAATCCCAATGGTTCAGGCAGCCGGAAATTACGACTTTCCGTTTTCTGGCTCTTTTTTTCTTCCATTGCAGAGCTTCGGTGATAAATTCTTCTGCTTCTTCACGTGCGGTTGGAATGAATGCGCAAGTGTTTACGAGGTAGACATCTGCATTGGACGGTGATGGAGTAATTCCAAAGCCGCCGGTGATCAGCGAAGCCGCCATAATTTCGGTATCAACGAAATTCTTAGGACAGCCCAGACTGACAATATATACTAATCGATTACTGGTCTTTTTCAATTCATGGTCCTTCTTGTGAGTCAAGCCGTTAATATATCACGGCTTAGCGGAATTGAAACTTGCCGGCAATATTTTCATATAATTTTGTCTGGACCGTCCGTTTTTTTGACGCTAGCAGCGTTCCACATGAGCTCCGGCACCGATACTGCACTGAATAGTTTCAGTTTCTTTACCGGTTTGGAGTTTGTATGCTGTTTTCAGGCGGTCGCAGTATTCATCGGCTTTGGAGGCTTCTACCAGGTGGATAGAGATTCCGCCGAAACCGCCGCCGCTCAAACGAGCGCCAATGCAACCGGGAATCGAAGTTGCCAGCTCGCAGAGGCAGTCAAGCTCAGAACAACTGTTCTCAAAGTTCACTTTTGAGCTTTCGTGTGATTCGAACAACAGCTTGCCGAATCCGTTAATGTCACCGGCTTCAAGCAGTTCCGCGCCTTTGGTAACGCGTTCGCATTCACCGACAACATGCAGGGCTTTCAGGTAGTCCTGATGGTCCAGAATGCCTTTGTTTTTTTCAAGCATATCCATTGAGACGTCGCGCAGGGCTTTGATGGAGCTGTCGACAGTCTGAAGTTTTTCCACGACGTTTTCGCAGCTTACGCGGCGGGCGTTGTAAGCGGAATCAACGAGGTTGTGTTTTACCATGGAGTTGGCGACCACGATCATGTATCCATGAGGAAGTGAAACATTTTTAACTACTTCATTTGTACGGAAATCGGAGAAAATCAGGCCGTCCTCCTGTCCGAAGATAGAACTGAACTGGTCGAGCAGTCCGGAATTGAGACCCATGTAATTATTTTCTACGCCCTGACCGATTTTTGCCCATTCGGCTTTTGGCAGTTCAATGCCGAATGTTTCAGCAAAAGCGAATCCGGCTGATACTTCCAAGGCGGCGGAACTGCTCATGCCGGCAGAAAGTGGAATATCGCTGAGAATCGCGCCTTCAAATGCGCCGATCTCAATGCCGCGTTTACGAAGTTCAACGACAACGCCCTTGATATAGTTGCTCCAGTCTTTCGGAGTCGGGGAATCAATGTTGTCGAGGTCAAATTGTTTTTCGCTGTTGTCGCGGAAATCTTTCAGGTAGCAGGTTTTTCCTTCGATTGGCGCGATCGCGAATTGAGTGGTTTGGCTGACAGCCGCGCTGAGGGTAATTCCTTCGTTGTAATCGGTATGATTACCAAGGATTTCAAGACGGCCGGGAGCTGTGGCAATTGCTACGGGGGCTTTGCCGTAGTGTTTTGTGAACATGTCTTTCAGGCTGTTCATGTTGTTTGCTCTCCTAGGGATTATAAGTTATATGCTCTTAATAACCGCTGAGACACTGTGACTTGCCTGCGGTTCGAGTTTTATTGTTTTGTCCGCGACGTTTGCGGTTTCTACACATACCATTCCGGGATATTCGTCAGCGCCGAAGTCCGGCATTTTCTTTGATTTTTCAATCCATGGGTTCCAGACGACCGCTGAGGCGCTGTTTATACGGGTATTTGAGATTTTGCGTGACTTGCCCGGATCATTAATGATTGCTTCCTGCAACGGATTGGAATAAATTCGGTCGGTTTCTGCGTTGAATGTAATTGAACCGGACTGGGTGATATCCTGATCGGTCAGGCGATCGCTGTAAACGCTGCCGTCAAATCCGTCAATGAAAATATCGGTAATATTACTGATGTTAAAGTAAGTATGCAGTGCTTCTGCGAACTCAAACGATTGGTTGCCGGTGTTGGAGGTGATCAGTTCGATTTTCAGTTCTTTTCCAATTGTAACTTTATAAGTCAGATCAAACTGATGCGGCCATTGATTAAGAGTAGATTCATTGTCGGTCAGCTTCAGGACCAGTGCCACACTGTCATTTCCTTCGATGATTTCAGCCAGTTCCCAGTCGGATATACGGGCTATTCCGTGAGATGGTTTGCTTTCATCCTGTGGATGCGCTCCGAACCAGGGCCAGCATACCGGAATTCCCCCGCGCAGAGGTTGTCCGACTTCATAATAGCTGTGTCCGCTCATCCAGAGCAGGTCTTCCTGTTCTTTCGGACTGTAGCTCATTACATGAGCCCCGTACAGAGAAACAACTGCTGTTGCGTAAGACGCGGTTACCTCCGCGAAAACCATTCCCGGATATGCTTCGGTGAAATTTACCGTTTTAATATCCTTGAACTTTGTTTGTATGTCATTCAGTTTCATTTTTATTCCTGTTTTTAAATAATAAAAAACCCGCCTTTTCGGGCGGGTTAAAAAATATCACGTCAATAACGATTAGTCAATAACAATTAGTTATTAGGCAGTGCTTCATCGTTATAGAAGAAATTGTATGCGTTTTGATCTTTGGTGAAGATCCATTCAGGACGCATTAGTGGGCCGTAACCCCAACCGGTGTCATTTTCATCATCCGGACAATCCGGCAGCGGAATCAGGAATGTTACGATGTCGACAACACCAACAGAAACGCGTGCAACAGTGTAACCTACTCCCTGGAATACACCATAAGTAATACCAGCGATCTCACCGTCTTTCTTGGAAACCAATATAGGTTGTTTGAGCATTTCAAGGCCGCCAAAGGCAACGTTGGCAACTCCACGTCCGAGTTTTTTGAAGGGATTCCCCGCAAAAGACTCTACTGAAAACATTAATGTTGTAATAATCATTCCGGCGAGGAGAAACTTATTGAAATATTTCATCAAACTTTCCTTACTTTTTTTGCTGATTCCGCTCTCATCTTCCCATGCATTGTTCTGCTATAAAACAGATGCTTGTATTAAAAAACTCAGCAATATAGAGGCTAAATTGATAAAAAGCAAGAGATTTTATCAGTAAAAAGCTGAAATGTTTTGGATTTTCTTGTAATTGTGATGTAAATTTTCCAGCTTTGTAACCAATTATGAGGATTATTACTATAATGAGTAAAAAAAAGACAGAACAAAGATTTGCAGACTTAACATTGTTGAAAAAGTCGGAAAATAATTATCCGGATCGTCCCGAAAATGCCCAGCTTGAGGTTTTTGAGAATTTATATACTGACCGGAATTATGAGATTGTTTTTGACTGTCCGGAATATACTTCTCTGTGCCCGGTGACGAATCAGCCGGATTTCGGACACATCACTCTTACTTATATTCCGGATCGACGATGTGTTGAAAGTAAATCCCTGAAACTGTTTTTGTTTGCCCATCGCAACCATAATACATTTCATGAGGAAGCGGTGAATTCAATTCTTAACGCAGTGGTCGAGGCATGTTCTCCCAGATGGGCCGAAGTGAACGGAAAATTCATGCCGCGCGGCGGTATCGCTATTAATGTGACCGTGTCGACCGGACCTAAACCCGAGCTGGGGTTTGTTAAAAAATCTAAAAAATAAGAGTAAAGAAAAATGACTGCAAAGTTTATTGATAACGGGAGTGTGACTACTCCTGCCGGTTTTTCCGCAGCCGGTATAACCTGCGGACTGAAAAAAAGCGGCAATCCGGATATGGCGCTGGTTACATCTGATGTTTCCGCCAGTTTTTCCGGTGCCTTTACGACTTGTAAATTCGCGGCGGCCCCGGTTATTCTCGACCGGGAACGGGTAATTCAGCAGGATAAGATCCGGGCCGTGATTGTCAACAGCGGCAATGCCAACGCCTGTACCGGAAAGCAGGGGTACGACGATGCTGTGAAAATGTGCGAAATGGTTGCTGGTAAGCTCAATATTAAGCCGGAAGAAGTTATGGTGTCATCCACCGGACGCATCGGTGTGCATATGCCGATGGATATTATTTCTGCAGGAATTGACACCGCGGCAGCAGCTTTGACCCATGACGGCGGAATTGACGCGGCACGGGCGATTATGACGACTGATACTGTTCCAAAATATGCGGCGATGGAAGTTGAATTAAGTTGCGGTAAAGTTACGATCGGTGGTATGACAAAAGGCGCGGGAATGATCGATCCGAAGATGACCGTGCCCCATGCTACTATGTTGTCATATATTACTACTGATGCCGAGATTGATAATTCGCTCCTGGCTGATTTTATCGGCAAGGGCGTTGAAATGTCTTATAATCGAATCAATATCGATGGTGACATGAGCACAAACGATACCGTGATCATTATGGCCAATGGTGTTTCCGGCCTGAAAGTTGAAGCCGGTTCCGACGATGCCGAGACTTTTTATCAGGCGTTGATTGAGCTCATGCAGCATCTGGCGATGGCGATGGTTCGCGATGGTGAAGGTGTTACAAAATTTGTTACGGTGGACGTGAAAGGCGCGGCAACTGCGGCAGATGCCAGGTTGTGTGCTGAAGCTGTATGTAATTCGCTGCTGTGCAAAACTGCCTGGTTCGGGTGCGATCCCAACTGGGGACGGATCATTGCCGCGATCGGTTATTCCGGTGCGGACTTCAAGCCGGAAAACGTTACGCTTGATTACAACGATCTGCCTGTAGTACGCAGTGGTCAGGATGCCGGAACCCCTGAGGCTACTTTGGCAAAATTATTGAAAGAAGGCGAATTTGAAGTTAAAATAAATCTTGGTGCCGGTTCTCATGATTACAAAATGTGGACTAATGATATAACATATGAATATGTTAAAATCAACGCCGAGTATCATACCTAAATCCGTACAACGGATGGTGTCAGAAAAAATAAAACTCATTACTTTTGTATTGAATAACTAAAACAGGTGGAAAAAATGAATAGTCTGATAAGTAAGGCGTCTACTCTGATCGAAGCCCTGCCTTATATTCAGAGATTTAGAGGATCTATTGTCGTTGTGAAATTCGGCGGCAGTGCAATGGAGAACCCGGAACTGACTGAAAATACAATGCGCGACATTGTGCTGATGGAAGCCATCGGCATGAAGCCGGTTGTGGTTCATGGCGGCGGCAAGGCAATTACCGCGCGTTTGGCGGAACTGAATATTGAAACAAAATTTGTTCATGGTTTGCGCCATACATGCGAGAAAACTGTTGCGGTAGTTGACGACGTTCTTCATAATAAAGTAAATAAGAATTTAGTCGGTGGTATATCAAGGGCCGGCGGCAAAGGCGTGACTGTATCAGGGAAAAATATCTTGAAAGCCGAAAAAATGTATTCAATAAATCCTGAAAACGGTGAACAGGCGGATGTCGGTTTTGTCGGAAACATTGTTGGCGTTGACACTTCTAAAATTTTCGAAGTGATTGAACAGGACATTGTTCCGGTAATCCCTCCTCTTGGGACTGACGAAAATGGTCAGGTTTATAATATTAATGCTGATATTGCGGCTTGTAAGATTGCCGAAGCGATAAAGGCCAGAAAGCTGGTGTTCCTCAGCGATGTACCGGGAATTCTGCGTGATCATACCGATGAATCAACCTTGATTCCGACGATCAAAGTCAGTGATGTTGAAGGGCTGATTTCCGATAAGGTGATTTCCGGCGGCATGATCCCGAAAATCAAGAGTTCAATTCATGCTCTTGAAGCCGGGACCAACAAGGTTCATATGATTGACGGTCGCGTACAGCATTCTCTGCTGCTTGAGATTTTCACCGACGAAGGGGTTGGAACCCAGATCATCAAGGGCTGATCCGTTGCGGAATCAGAACTTTTATAAAAAAAATAAGTCCCGGATAGGTAAATGAGTTTATCCGGGGCTTTTTTATTTTGTTGCTTCTAGGTTTTTACTCAGGCGTTCTGCCATCATTTTGAAGCCGGCATTGTTGGGATGAACTGCGACACGGTCGAAATACTTATCGTCGTGATCAATTAACTCCGGCCCCTCGATTAGTTGAATATTCGGATCTTTCAACTCACTGGCGACTTTACGTAGCATTTTGCGGTATTCTTCCAGAGGAATGTTAGCTTGTTCGGGTTTCCACGACGGCGGAACCCATAATGGAGTGATAAGCACAACTGGAGTTTGAGGCTGGAGGTTTCTGAAATTTTTGATGAAACCAATCATATTTTTATGATATTTCTCAACATTAACTCCCCCTTGCCAGTCATTTACTCCTATTAGTACGGTAAGCATACTGGATGAGTATTTCCCCAGGATATTTCCATCATCAGGATTTGATGCTCTGCCGCCAGTTGCCATATTCACGGTTTGCCAGTTTTTATGGTGTCCGAGAAGAAACGCATAGGTATTGCTAATATCTCCGGCAGTAAAACCCTGAGTGACGGAGTCTCCATAACATAAACAGCGAAATGTTGGACGTGGGGGCGGTTGTGTGAAGTCTGTGCAGTTCATGACCGTGACTCCATTGATATCAACGGAGTCACCATAAGGCATGATAACTTCATAGCAATGCATTTTTTTGTCTGCCTGTGAGTCCAGGACCAGTTCAAGTGTTTCCGGTTTACGGATAGTCTTTTGTGACTTCGAGGTGAATTTCCATTCAGGAGACATCTTACCGTCAATCATATAAATTCCATCAGGAATCCGGGCTGAATCTGAAGTATGCCTGTCATTATAATATAAATGAACCGTAATTTTTTCCGCATCGGTCATAAATCGGAGCCGTGCCCCTGGGTTGTCGAAGTTATAACCTTTGTCGTGACAATCCAGCGGACGGCTCATTCTTGCTGTTCTCTCTCCACTCATATTGGGTGAAGCGACAAACGTCAGATCAGCATAATCAGAGTATTCCAGCCGCTTGTCATCTGCCGGGATGAAACCGGAGGCATACGATGGGTTGATTGTTGAGTTTTGCATTGTTGTTGATAGCTTATTCATTATTGTTCATTTATCAGTTTGAAGGAATAATTTCTGCTTCGATGCCGAGGCAGTCGGCTACTTTTTTAATGGTTTCGGCATGATGTCCGATACCCAGCGCGAAGTGGTGGGTCGGGCCTGCCGCTGCCCAGCGTTTCAGGAATGTGCGTACGTCCGGCGCGAAACGACCATGGGTATTGGTATTGCCGGTCGGCGGAATCGGACCATCCATGGATTCACCCTCGGCGATGATAAATTTGAATTTGCCTTCGGCGTTAAGGCTGATGCTCAGCATGGTGATCGGGCCTACTTTGATATTGAACTCAACTCCTGCACCGGTTCCCGGTTTGCCGTGATATTTTTTCAGGCTGCGGATGACTGGCCGACCCTGGGCAATATTCAGGTGGTGCGGGCCGTCGTGACCGACCAATACCGTGTCGCGCTTAAAGTCGATCGGATGGAATTCAGCGAAACTGCCTCCGATTTCCAGACGGTCAAAGATCATCATGGCAATGCAGGTTTTTATATCGAATTCGCCGCACATCGGGAAGCCGGCAGAAGTCAACAGGGAATTGCCGACGATAAAGTTGGTTACCAGCGTACGCATATCCGAACCGGGTTCTGCTTCGTAGTAGTATGCCAGACCGTCAAGTTTCTTGTTGCCGATAAACTGTTCCAGGGCAACCCCCGCACGTGCAGCGGTATTCAAGTCTTTTTCAGTTAGTTTCTGTGTCAGCGGATCCGATACCGGATCGGGGGTATCGAAGAAATCCAGAATACGTGCTTTCATGGCGGAAACCGAAGGAGTGTCGGAATCAAGCAGTTTGTAATGCTTCATTACATCGTCCGGTTCGCACTGTACGACATGGCAGCCGAATGCGGCGGTGACGGCTGTCGGGTCGGTTTGCATGTCGAGCATGGATTCAAGGACGTGTCCCATATGACCGAACCGGGCACGTTTCAGGTCGTGCAGGGCATGGGCAATGCCGCACCATTCTGCGATTTCAGCTTGGACTACCGGATCATTTTCACGCATGCCGAGAATGATTGGCGGGGCTGGACGTCCCATTCTTACCGCCACGCCGGTGAATTCCGGTACGGAGCAATAATCGTCATTGCATAACTGAGTAAATGTTTTGGCATTGGCGTAGTCCATGGCTTCAAGCGGCTGTAGAACTGCCAGGACAATTGGAATATCCATTTCTCTGGCGATAACACCAAACGTGGAGCTGGTGGCGTAAGTTACCATATCGATGAATAGCAGATCCAGGTCGGCGGCTTTTATTTTCGGCAACGCTTCATAAGCTTTTTCGGCATTGTCGATAATGCCAAAGTCAGAGATGGTTACGGAATTCTTGTTGACTTCCTGTTTAAACGTTTCCATCTTCTGCAACATCACATCATACAGGCCTTCAAATTGCTCCCAGTAGGTGTCAAGGCCCACTCCCATTATTCCAATATTAGCGTTCAACGGTTTTAATCTTGGTATATTCATAGTTTTATTCTCTTTTATATTTTTATTCTTCGTACTGCTATCTATCAACTTCTTGTTTTTTAGAAAGATTTTTATAATACAACATTCATAAATCTTTAATTATTAATTATATAATGCGCCTGTTCGGTCGATGTGATTATAGCTGGGAGAAAGCCGTTCCAAGTAGGGGTGATTTTCGATGAAAACGCCCGCCGCACCAGCGGCAGTATAATGGTTTTTTATTTTCATGTTTAAACTGCCGCGCTGATGCGCCATGTGCCGGTTTTATCAAAACAGGCACTACCTTGCTCCCACATTTTTTAATTCTTAATTCTTAATTTCTTAATTTCTTTGGTTGCGGCTTCGCCACGCTGTGCTCTTTGTGTTGTTCTTACCACGAAATCAGCAGTGTTCCGGTGATATTGCGAACAGTGACAACTTGTCCTGCAAAGCCGTTTTCAAGGGTTTGTTTCGGAAAGTCACCTTTCAGAAACGGCGCTCCACCCGGATTGGCTAGAATCTGTGTGGATTTTTCTTGACCAGGAACTGGACGGAAACGAACTGTTGCGTTCTTTAGTCCACTTATTTCAATGCGACGGGTGACTTCCGGCGTGGTCGGGCAGAATTCCCTGCATTTGACTGGACCGTCCGGCATGTCTACAAATACACGGCATTCCAATTGTGATGCTTTGGGCAGATGATAAAGCGACTTGCCGTCTTTTATCATTGTTTCAGTTTGCAGGAACACCGGAGCGCCTTCCGGAAAACGGAACCACTGAGCAGTGTTTAGATCCGGTACGTAGGTCGACATAAAAAGAGCATTTTGGTTGTATCCGGTAACTACAACAGGATCTTGCTGATCTATGGAATATTTATCGAAATTACAAACATAGCCGAGTTTTCCAAGCAGGGTGCGCATTAAGGTTTCCGGATGAAACCATTCTTTCGGGTCCAGCATCTCAGGATATCTACCGCCGATTCCGATAGTAAATGAGTTTGTGCCGCGAACCCAGGCCACTTGTCCCGAACCGTACTCGCGGATCAGTACGATGGTTTTTTCTTGTACTGAACCGATAATTTCCAATCCAGTGACATCAGTAGCAGAAACCGTGTCGATTTCTCCGCCTGAGTAAGATGGGTTATGCTTAATTTTAACAGTTTTTCCTTCAATGAAGGCTTCTAAATCTCCACTGACTGAGTCGGCAACAGTTTCCAGTCCGAGAAGTCCCTTTAGCTTGTCATTGGATACCGGACCATAGAGCAGAGCTTTGCCGCCATTGGCGATAAAGTCTATGAGCAATTCTAATGTTTCCGGTGAATTGGATACGGCAGTCGGTGCGGTAATTACGTTGTTGCTACATGAGCCGCTATCAAGAGCGGCCTTGAAATTCCCGGTTGAAACAACGGTATTCATTTGGAACCCGGCATTAATTGCCGACCGCATAAACCAGTCGCCGAAAAATACTTCTTCCAGACTTTCGCCGGAGAATGTCATATCATGGTATTCGTTAAACGGGTACAGCCAGATGACCGGGCCAGCGGCGTCCGGCGCGTTTTTCATGGCAACCTTAACATGTGGGATAACTTCATCCGGAACCTGGTCCGGCATTCTCCCGAGAGAGTCGTCAACGGTCAGGAATTCGATGTGGTCCGGTCCCATGGTTTTGCCGTATTTATCAAGACGGGTAATGGTCATTGGCATGTAGATATCATGCGGATTTCTGCCGTAGCGGTCCAGCCACGGACTGTTGATAAACCACGGATCATGGGTATAAAAGCGAAAAGGATAGCCGGAACCCTTGGGTAATTCCGCGATATGCGACATCCATCCTGCTAATTCCATGCCGAAGTCACCGTTAAGCGCGGCCCATGGAGAATTTGGTGGCGGCGCGATCCCCGGAACTTCCGCGTAGATTTCACGCAGTGGAACTACATCCGAAGCCAGATCCATTCCGGTTGATAAATTTGTGCCGCGGTTTTCCACCGGCATGTCTGGCAATTCTTTACGAAAGTCGGTCCAGAACCGAAAAATTTTATCTTTTACATCCTGGCACGAGGTATTGTCAAATTTTTCTCCGTCGAATACCGCACCGGTTACTCCCCAGGTTTCCAGGCCGAAACCGAAGCCGTTTGATAGCCAGATATAGTCGAACCCGAGGTCTTCGCAGAAATGCTTAGTTTGCCTTCCAAGGAATTTTCCGAACGTAGTTCCCTCTTCTATTCCGTCAGGAAAGCCGGCATAAGGTGTTGGATCGGCTTTTAGTGTGGCGTAGCAGCAGACAAAACTTTTTAGTTCGCTGTCTTGTCCAAGGGTGTCAGCCAGGCAGATTTCCTGATGATTTTTGTATTTGAATGGGGATTTCGCAAATTCCGGCCCTGGGTCAAAGGTGGCGCCGAGGCGGATAGTGCGTCCATGCGAAGCAAATACTTCCCGCAGGATTGTAAGGACATGTTTCAGATCGCCATAAGTATATTCCGGCGGATTGTCGCGATAGAGTCGTGGGGCGTGATGAATACTTAGTTGTTCGGTTGGCAGGTCGGCAATGTTTCCATAAACTTCCGGGTTGGCTACCCCGATATATTTTGCCCATTCGAAGGTGTCGGATAAGTTACCGCGGTATTCCAGGATTTCCGAACCGTCGGCGGTCCAGAACATGATTGAGATGATTTCCATTTCCCGTATCAGGGGAAGCCATTGAAAATAAAGTTTTTCACAAACGGAACGGATGCCTGAATCCGTTAATTCATAAAACGGCTTCAAGCTTATTTCCAGCGTGACATTACTGATCATTTTGAGTCAATCCTTTTGTTGTTGACGATAGATAAATTTTACAGTAAGCTACCTCCTGATGCTTGCAGTAAATTGCCGGATGGCAGTCTATTTGTAAAAATATCAATACAGTGTAAAAAAAATTATTGGTCAATGTTTTTATTGATGGATTTCAATTCTCGATATTTGCCCGGAGGAATTCCGTAGTGTTTTTTGAATGCCGCGATAAAAAAAGTACTACTCAGGTATCCGCAGCGATCCGTGATTTCCTTGATGGTCATTTCGGTGTTTTTCAGAAGCAGAGCTGCGTGTCCCATGCGCAGCCGCCGCAGCATATGAGTGAATCCTTCATTTCCTTCCTGCTTGAACAGACGCGATATATAACTGGGATTCAACTTGAATATCGAAGCAACATGGGCGCGGTTGATTGGAGAAAAAAAGTTATCCTCAAGATAGTGGCATATTTGCAGCCAGGTTTGAGTTGCTTTTCCATGGTCTTGAGGCTTGTCATTTTTTAGATTTTTCAGAGTCAGGCGTAAAATAGTTTCAGCAAGCGGAATGAAACAATTGCTGTGTCCGTGCTCAATTGCCAGATGAAACGCTTTCAGGGCGGCAAGTCCGGTTTCCCCCAGTGGCTTGGAAGTGTGGTAATATATTATTGCTCCGTGAGAGTCGTAGTAAGTGTTGTTTGGTGTGGTATTAATATAGGTAATGCGGATGTAGTCACGATAGAATACAATCGACGACATCTCATGAGCGGTATCCCAGAGCGGGCGTTTCCAGGTCAATGGGGGGCTGTAATGCAACTCTCCCGGCTCCATATAAACATCCTGCAGTTTTCCATCTGAGGCAAATTGCATATGTTTTTTGCCGGATAAAGGAATATCAAAGCGAGGATCAGGAGCGATTGATATAATTCCTGGTTGAGCTGGCGTCTTGGCTGAAATATAAATCTTGTGAATACCGGATTCCTCAAGAATATAGTTGAGGAGCCTGATAAAAGAGTCTTGATTAAGATGTTGTATATTCAGCATTTATTTTTTTGGGTTTAAAAGTAACATATAACTATGTTGATGATAGTATTATAACCGCAGGGTTTGTATGATTTCAAGTATTTTTCGTTTTTTTTTATATTATTCTTTCTGTTTAAAAGTAACAAATGAATAGTTATGGTTACATTTTTTATATTGCTATCTGAAAATATCTGATATAGAATTTTTTTAATAAACAGAAGAATTACTTGAGGTTATAAATGCAGAGAGAACATATATTAAAAAATCCGCCGTTTAAAGAGTGTCACGCGTCAACGCTGGTTGAACTGGCGAATGGAAATATTCTGGCGGCCTGGTTTGCAGGAACAAAAGAGAAGCATAATGATGTTGCGATCTGGGGCGCAATTCGCTATCCGAACGGTTGGTCGCAACCGATTCATTTAGCTAAGGTTAATAATCAGCCGCATTGGAATCCTGTCTTGTTCCGGGGAAGCGGTAATATCGTATATCTTTATTTCAAGATTGGTAATGGCTGTTCGTATTGGCGGACCATGGTTATGAAGTCTATTGATGACGGGCAAACCTGGTCGGATCCGGAAGAAATGGTTCCCGGTAATCTTGGCGGACGCGGTCCGGTGAAAAATAAGTGTATTGAGCTGTCGGACGGAACCTGGTTGGCACCTGCATCTAGTGAAATCGGACGCTGGCAGGCATTTGTTGACCGCAGTAGTGATTTTGGAAAAAACTGGGAGCGTACTTCGCTGATCAACATGCCCAAAAAAATAGTTGGTAAGAATCCGAAGACTGGAAAAGATGAACGGTTTGGCGTGATTCAACCGACGTTGTGGGAGTCAACTCCCGGGAATGTTCATATGTTGCTGCGCAGTACCTGCGGGCATATCTGTCGCAGCGATTCTACTGACTACGGCAAAACCTGGTGTAAAGTTTATGAAACAGATATGCCCAATAATAACAGTGGTCTTGATCTGGCAAAGTTATCGGACGGTTCATTGCTGCTGGCGTATAATCCGGTCGGACAAAACTGGGGCGATCGTTATCCGATAGATTTGGCGCTGTCCGAGGATAACGGACTTACCTGGAACTCGATTCCGGTTGATGTGGAAAAACGGGAGTATTCTTATCCGGCAGTTATCGCGCTGGCTGACGGCGGCGCCGCTGTGACATATACCTGGGGACGTAAGAATATGGTGTTTGTCCGGTTGAATAAGGATGATGTCGCGGCTATGAAAAAAGGCACTCTGGAGGTGTTGGCTGTATGAGCTTGAAACCTAACATTGTTCTGATTATGACTGACCAGCAACGATTTGATTCGCTGGGGTGCTACGGGGTTGATTTTGCCCGTACTCCGGTGTTGGACGGGCTGGCGAAGGACGGCGTTTTGTTTTCTAATTGTTATGCCTCCAATACGGTTTGTACTCCGTCACGCGCATCGTTGATGACCGGAAAAAATATTTATGATCATGGTGTCCAGAGGCTTTATGATTGTCTTCCCGAGGATGAGGTTATGTTCCCCGAGCGGCTTCAGTGGCTGGGGTATACAACTGCCTTGTTTGGAAAGCTGCATGTTTCTTCGCATATGCTGGAACGCGATGTCCGGCATCCGCATGATGGTTTTGATATATATGAAATGTGCCATGAACCGGGCTTGAATATGGAGTCGAAATATCAGTCTTACGCCGGATGGCTGAAGGAGCGGAATCCGGAAGTTTATGCTGAAATGAAAGAAAAAGTGCGCATGAAACACGTTCCGGCTGATTGTCATATGAGTTGCTGGGCGGCAGAAATGACTGCTGATTTTATTACCGGTTATGAGGATAAAAAGCCGTTTTTTTGTAAGATGAGTGTGTTTGATCCGCATGGCCCCTACGATGATTATCCGTTGTCGGCGGAAGAGCTTTTGAGTAAGAACTCAATTCCTGACGCGGACGAAAGAACTGCTGACCGCGAAGCAGTGGAGATTAATCGTGAACGTTGCGGCGGGTATATGAGCGATTCCAAGACTTCCGGACAGATACGTGATATCCGTTATGGATATCATGCTTCCATTGCGTTTCTGGATCAGCAGATTAAAAAAGTTATGGATGCTCTTGAACAGAAGGGGATTACCGAAAACACGCTGGTTGTTTTTACCAGCGATCATGGCGATATGCTTGGTGATCATCGGCTTTTTGAAAAAGGCGCGTTTGTTTATGATCCTTGTACAAAGGTTCCGTTGTTGATGCGTTGGCCCGGGCATATTGAACCTGGCAGCCGGATTGATAATGTGGTACAAAATATCGATATTGCTGCGACAATTCTGAGTGCGGCTGGAATGGATAAAGACGAGATTCATCGGGCGATGCCGGATGCTTTCAATATTTGTCCATTGTTTCATGGTGATTCCTCAAAAGCCAGACCCGAAGCTTTTTGCGCTTATCGTACTACCGGTGTGATTAAAGGACGAACGTATTTTGATCCTGAACTGAATATTACAATGGTTTGTGATGGACAATATAAATACAGTTTGTGGCATGGAGAAGGAACTGACTCTGCCGAATGTAATGAAGAGTTATTCGATTTAAAGGCAGATCCTTTGGAATTGCATAACCTTTATGAGTTACCTGGGTATCAGGAAGTAAAATTGCGTTTGCGTGCGAGTGTGGATGAGTTTCTGGCAAAAGAAGAACAATCTCGCGGCAGAACTATGCATGAATATCTGCCTGATGGTTTTACTTTAAAATCCAGTATGTAGTGAGTAAAAAAATTTGTTTATTTTATGTACCTTACATAAATGTATGGTGATTTTATAGAGGAGGTGTTTAGATTATTTTAGTTTTTTTCGTGTTATGAATTGATAATGGGTAGATGGTTTAATAAAATTATTGACATACCTTACATAGTGCTGTATAATATAACTAATTACAAATGGAGAAAGAATGAAGGAAGTATTAAAGTTTTATATGTCTCTTGTTCTCTGTGCCCTATTTGCATTTTTTGCCGAGGCATCGTCGACTATTGAGGCACCGCAGAACCCTGAGAAATTTATAAGTTCCCATCTGCACAAATCTCATCCCCGGTTGGTGCTGACTGATGAGAGACTGTCTGAGTTGAAAAAGCTGGCGGTTGCTGATGCTGATCTCCAAAAAATAGTAAAAGACGTCATTGCCAAGGCTGATAAGAATGTTAAGGAAGGTGTTATCCCTAAATATTATAAACGGGATGGGGTTAGGCTTCTACGCGTCAGCCGAACAGTTATGGGCGAAATGTATCTGCTGGGATTTGCCTGGCGATGGACCGGAGGCCGTAAATATGCGGATCATGCGATAAAGATATTACAAGCTGTTTGTGAATTTAAAAACTGGAACCCGAAACATTTTCTGGATACGGCAGAAATGTGTCATGCGGTGGCGATTGGGTATGACTGGTTTTATTCAGTGCTTACGCCAGAACAGCGCAAGATGATAAAAGACTCTATTGTAAGAAAAGGTTTGAAGGCCAGAGGGGTTGACTTTTACTGCAAGAAAACAAACAACTGGAATGTGGTATGTAATGGCGGAATAACAATCGGGGCGTTGGCGGTTGCTGATGAGGAACCCGGCCTTGCAGCTAAATCAGTAAGCAGAATGATAAAAAATGTTCCGGTCTGTCTTAAGCAGTTTGCTCCCGATGGCGTATGGGTTGAAGGCATGGGTTACTGGGATTACACGGCCAGATATATGGCTTTCTTGTTATCGTCTCTGGATTCAGCGCTTGGAACGGATTTTAATTTGAGTAAGTTGTCTGGAATTAAGAATTCTCCATTATTTGTCATTAACGCGGTAGGTCCTACAGGCAGGTTTTTAACTTATGCTGACGCGGGTGGAAAGCGCTGGTATGCTCAGTTTCCGGTATTCTTCTGGTTTGCCGGTAAATTTGACAAACCGGTATATGCGGGAGATGAGATGGGATATGTAATGAAGTATACAGCCAATCCTTTGCATGCTGTTTGGTTTCCTGACTCTCATTCCGGTGATATTGAACGGAAAAAAGACTTAATGTTTAACGGGCGCGTTCCGATCATGTTTTCGCGTTCTTCTCTTAATGATAAAAATGCTTTATGGTTTGGAGTCAAGGGGGGAGATAACCAGGTTCCGCACGGGCATCTTGATCTGGGAAATTTTGAGCTTGATGCTCTTGGAGTGCGTTGGGCGACAGACCTTGGCGGCGATAATTATAATATTCCAGGCTACTGGCAGAAGAGGCGCGGAGGCAAGCGCTGGAACTATTTTAGAACAAACAGCCATGGACATAATGTTCCGCTGGTTGATGGAAAAGGACAGGACCCGGAATCAGTTGCTCCGATTACAAAGTTCATTTCGCAGAAAGACTATGCGTTTGGTATTATTGATTTAACTCAGGTCTATGCATGGCATGGAGTGAAATCGGCAAAGCGCGGCATTCAGATGTTGCCCGGAAGACGTGAAGTACTGGTACAGGATGAATTCGTGCTGGATCATGACGGAACCGTAACATTCGGGCTCACGACCGAAGCGGATGCGGAAGTTGTAAAAAATGGGGTTCTGTTGTCTATAAAGGGAAAGAAATGTCTATTAGAAGTACTGAGCCCTGCAAAATATAAAGTGGAAATTAAGAATGCTCCGCAGGGAGATAAGCCGCATAAGTCGAATAAAGGAATTCGGCGGGTAGAAATAACGGCAAATACAGTTATTGATAAACTTTTAACTTTTGCTGTTGTATTCAGGCCGGAATGGTCAAATGAAAAAGGACATGAAGAGATTAAAATTAATTCATTGAAAGAATGGAAATAGGATAAATAGGAGAAAGGACAATGAAAAAACTGCATACAAATTTCACACTCATCGAGCTCCTCGTTGTGATAGCCATTATTGCAATTCTTGCGGGCATGTTGCTTCCGGCTTTAAGTAAGGCGCGTGGGAAAGCGAAAAGTATTAAATGTATCAGCAATATTAAGCAAAGCTGTGCATCCCTCTTGATGTATGCTGATGATTTTGATTCGTACTATGTAAATCAGGCAACCAGTCCATATCTGCTGTGGTCGTATAATTTATACTTAAATGGTTATATGAAGAACTATAAACAGGTGCAGTGCCCGCTATCCAAAGATGCGTATGATCCTTCGAATCCAACCTATATAAAGCAGCAGTTTGTCAGTTGTTATGCTTCATCTAATACAGAGAAGGACGGAGGTATTTGTCTGAAAGTAGCTCCGCATCCGTCCCAAAGTCTTTTGATGGTTGATAACAGCAAGGTGAAAACAACCGGTGGTGGAGTGGTTACATATGTTCAGAGAGCGGCTTTGGGCAGTTGGAATACCGAGCCTCGGAAAGATCTGGGAAATCCGTTTCTAGCTCATGATAAAAGAATGAATGTTGGCTTTGTTGATGGACATGTCACAGGGGTTAATTATCAGGAAGCTGGAGATATCTATTATCACAGACGTTCCGCCAATCCCAGTCGAGCCAATCTCTGGAATGCGCAAATTAGCTGGTTGGTTCTGCCGAATACGACAGATTATTTGCAACTATAAACTTAGCTCTATATTTTTTGAAATTCATATTATTGAGGATAAAATGACTGTAGAATTAAATGTTCGGAACTCAAATTCGCTGGAAAAGGCAGAAAAATATTTTCTTGCGCTCCTGGATAAACGTAAGTCCGGGGAAAGACTTCCATCAATACGTCAGATTAAAAAGGAATTGGGAGTTGGTCAGTCAGTCATAGAAAAAACTATTTTAAAGCTTCAGGGAGAAGGGCTTTTAAGAGTCAGACAACCGGTGGGATTGTTTAAAGCGGTTCCTCCCGCCCCAAATATTAAGCTGCTTGATTTTGCGAATAAGCTTGACCGGCAGGGGTTTTATTTTGAGTTTGTCAGTGAGTTGCTCTTTCGAATATCTGAACACAACCGCCGGGTTGAACTGGTCAGCAATCGTGAGCAGGTTAAGGATATTCTCTATCATGATCGGTCTTCCACAATTCTGGCATTCAGTATGCCATTGCAGGATTTTGCTCATACGGGCAATGCGGATAATATTATTCATCTGCTGCCTAATTTTCGTGATCCGGTATCGCCGGCTCTGGTTATCGATGACTATAAGCTGGTGGAGATGCAGTTGAATTACCTGAGTAAGCTAGGTCATAAGCGTATTGCCTATGTGCATAATTATAGTTCTGAGCATTTTTATCGAGCTGATAATGTTCGCTGGGATGCTTTCCACCATATTGTTTTTGAAAAGGGATTGGAGTTTTGTCAGGACTATTTAATTTACCGAAAACCGGGCGAGGATATTGCTCATCTGGAACAGCGTGTTTCCGAAGTGCTGCAACTGCCTAATGCTCCTACAGCAATTGTGATGTGCAGTGACCGTCTGGTTCGTGCTGTGTACGGTGGAATTAGACGCACAGGGCTTGAGCCCGGACGTGATATTGCTGTTATCGGGACAAATAATCGTATGCTTGCAGATTATGTTGATCCTCCGTTGACCAGTTGTGGTTTTGATTTTACTACCGGCTTTAATGAGCTGTATGATATGATAATAGAGTGTGAAAAAGGTATCAGGGATAGAATAATATATCTCTCGCTTGAGTTGTTTGAGCGTGAATCTTCCGGTTCTGTCTCTGCTTCCTGACTTTCCGCAATTTAACTTACAAGAGGTATTATGCTTACTGGATGGGACTATGCTATAATTGGGTTTTATTTTGTGTTTGTGGCGTCTCTGGGCTTTGTGTTCCGGAAATTCAACAAGAGTTCAAAAGACTATTTCGCCGGTGGACAGCGAATGTGCTGGTGGCTGCTTGGGGGAAGTCTTTTTATCTCGAACTTCAGTTGCTGGACGTTTACCGGCGCGGCCGGAATCGCCAGAAAATACGGTATACTGATTCTGTATATTTATGTGATGGATGTTATCGGCTACCTGATCGGCTACCTGTTTTTTGCCACAAGGCTGCGGCAGATGCGGTTGATAACCGCAATTGATGGCCTGCGTCGTCGTTACGGAAAAGGCAGTGAACAGTTTTTTAACTGGCTTGGAATAATCAGCTCTCCTCTGGGGGGTGGGGTGTGGCTATTTGGGCTGGCTGTCATACTCACCTCCGTTTTTATGAATACATCTGATGGTACTGTTGATAAGACTGCTACTTTGAACTTAATTATTATTATCACCGGAATAACTGTGATGATCATGGCAATGCTGGGAGGAAACTGGGCAGTGGCGGCCAGTGACTTTATTCAATTGCTGGTTCTCATGGTGATAACGGTGGCGACATCCTGCATCGCGTTGTATAAAGTTGGCGGACCGGTGGCGTTTGCGAATCAACTGCCGGATAACTTTTTTAAGATATTTTATCCGCTTGGAGAGATGAAATATGACTGGCTGTTTCTGGCTTCAATGATTTTCGGCGCGATCCTGCTCCGAAACAACATTATGACTGCTGGAAAATATATATCCGCCAAGGACTCCGAGCATGCTAGGAAAGCCACGCTTATTCCGCTGATCGGCTATGCTGTACTGCCGATAATCTGGTTTGTTCCGGTATGGGCGTCGTATACCCTGGTGCCGGATCTGATGACGAAATACAGTGGGGTTATCAAAAATCCCGAAGAAATGAGTTATATTGTAACTGCTATGCGTATTCTTCCTCAAGGATTGTTGGGGTTGCTGGTAGTTGGGCTGTTTGCTGCAACGATGTCAAGTCTGGACAGTGCGTTCAATAAGAATGCGGGATTTATCGTCTGTAATTTCTATCGTGATATTTTGAGGCCAAAGGCAAGTGACCGCGAGTTATATCTGGCGGGGCAGGGGGCCACTGTGCTTTCGGGCACCCTGGTGATTGTTGTCGCATTGTTGTTTGCGAATATGGGGTCGATATCAATATTTGACTCGTACCTTTATTTTGCCGCGTTTTTTGGTACAGGTGGATCGGTTGCATTTCTGCTTGGAATGTTTTTTAAAGGCTCTCCGCCCTGGACTGCATGGGTTATGGCTCTTTTGTCGATGGTTATGTCAATATTCCTGTTTGTGATACTGCGTGCAGATTGGATGTATGCCATACTTGAGCCAACACTTCACGGGACCTGGTTGGGAGCAGTATATGATTATATCCAGACAAATCCGTTTTTTATGACCAATATGTTTGTCACTCCGATATCGATTGGACTGTTCTTCTGGTTTCGACGATTCTACCGTCCGAAAAAATATCCGCAATTTGCTGCCGGTGTTGATAAGTTGTTTGAGGATATGAAAACTCCTATTGATTTTGACAGCGAGATTGGAGCCGAGAATGATAACAGCGCGCAACAGGCAAAAACACTCGGAACTTTGGCTTGTGTTTATGGTGGATTTATTTTTCTGCTGGTATTTATTCCAAATCCTCCGGAAGGAAGAATTGCGATCTTTGGTAGTGCTTTGTTTATGATTGTTGTTGGCGGTGGATTAATATTATCTGCCCGGAAAAAGAAAAGTTTTGATCAAAAAGCAGTTCGTCAACCGAAAGTTACTTCTGAAGATTTGTGCGAGGAGTGTTGAGAAGCATCTTGCGGTACTTGCCGGGAGCCAAACCGTATTTTTTCGCGAATGCCCGGTAGAAATAACTGAGGTTGTTGAAGCCGCAGCCGTAACAGATTTCCGTGACCGATAGTTTGGGATTTTGTAACAGGGGCTCCGCTTCGGTCAGGCGCCGTTCCAGTAACCGTTCCATGATGGTGCGGCCGTAATGCTCCTTGAAGAGACGGCAGATGTGACTGCCGGTCATTCCAACTTTCTCGGACAGTTCGGCGAGAGTCAGGTCTTCGCGGAAATGCTCGTCGATAATATGTTCAAGGTATCTCGGTACGTTGTCGCGATGGTTCCGGGCGATCTTGCCGCCGCTTAGACGGCTTATGTTGATCAGCAGCGCCTGGAGGTAAAGCTTGATCATATTGCGGTAATTCGGCGCTTCCTGTCGGTATTCTTTTTCCAGTTTGCCGATAAGCTGTCCGGTTTCCCGGCCCGAGTCGAGCACATAGAGCATTTCGCGGTATTCCGGCTCGGGGGTATGGAAGTCCCTGCCGAAAATGGCGAAAAAGCCAAAGTCGCTTTTCAGTTCATTCAGCCCGTCGGCGATCAGCTCCGGCATGAACAGAATATTGTATATTTCAATGGCTTCGGACTCAATGTGGAACGTGGTCGAATCCTCTGGATGGATTACGAACAGGCTGCCGGGCTCCAGTGGATAGCTGCGGTCGTTAATGATCTTTTGGCCGTGTCCCGAAATCACATAGATTACTTTCCAGAATTCCCGTTGACAACGCACCGATTCATCATAATCCTCCGGGGTATGCCGCATGCGTCGGATGGTAAACGGAAAGTCCGACACAAAAAATGAACGTGACGTAAAATATAGTTTTCCGACTTTGTGATTCATGCCGTGACTCCGGTTATTGGCTGTCAGTTAGTATATCGCACAATTGTTTTTTTCGCAAAGATTTTATTGTCTTAAACAGTCCTTCCGGCATGATAGAGGCAGTCGGAAACAAGCTCCTGATTTTCAAAGCTTGTCTTGCCTTGCACTAGAGCCATCGCCTGTGCTGCCTGAGCCTGATTGTCCGGGTAGAATCGGGTAAGGTCAATTGTAAATGAATAAGAGGGCAGTTCCGGTGTGAACCCGATCACAGACAGATCTTCCGGAATTCTAATTTTCAGTTCCGTGGCGCACTGTAAAAATTGTCGAACCATTTTTTCATCGCTGCAAATCCAGGCACTGTGTTTCCCGCTTTTGAGGCATTTGTTTAGACCAGAAAGATCACAGAAACAGTCGCTTATCGCATCTTCACTCAGATTGAACGTTTTATGTTTTTCCGTTATGCCGGTCAGCATCTCCCGAATGCGACGGAGATTGACTGATTCCAGGCTATCGATTTTTTTTATGATTCCCATTCCGCCGAAAAATCCGATGTGTTGATGTTCGGCTTTTAAAAGCAGTTGTACTGCTTTGCCCGCGGCTTTGCGGTAATCCGGAAAAATGATCGGACCGGCATATTCGTCACATTCTCCCAGTCCTATGATTCGGATATTATCTTTGAGCAGACTTTGTGTTGCTTCTTTTTGAAATGAACTGGTTCCGGCGACAATTACCGCGTAAGGTTTTGTTTTTCGGCAGCGCTCCAGGTTTTCCCGACATTGTCCGAACAAGGTGAGTGGCGAAAATCCAGCTCCGATCAACTGTTCCAGCATAATTCTCAGTAAATCATGATCATACTTGCGTTCCAGAATCGAGGTGGACGCAATGATAATTACTGTCTTACCTGGTTCCGGGAGTTTCAGCCGTTGACTCAATGTATTACAGCGCCAGCCAATGTCCTCAACATATTGCAGTACTTTACGCCTGACCTCTTCTTTTACTCCCGGTTTCGCGTTAATTACCCGGGATACGGTTCCCAGGCCAACGCCACAGTTTCGGGCAATATCTTTAATTGTTATTTTTTTGTTGCTCATCTTCTGTAAAATGTGATAGGTTTGGAAATATTTCCAGTTTTGTATATTATAGCCTTGCTTGTTTGTAAGGCAAGTATCGAATGAAAATCTTTCTATGAAAATTTATTTTATTTTTATGGGGTCGTGTGATTTTTGCGGAATTCCCCGGGAGAGCAGCCTGTATGCTTTTTGAAGTAGTTATAGAAATAATGGCGATCGATAAATCCCAGTTTGTCCGCTATTTCCGCTATGGTGTAACTACATGATATCAGTAGACGGTTGGCCTCTTTCAAGGTTTGTCTATGGATAAATTCTTTCAGAGAAATTCCGAATTTGCGGTTGAAACGTCTTGCCAAAGATCCGGGAGTCAGTCCTGTTGCTTCTGCTAGATCGGATATTCTTACCGCGGCAGGTGGAGTCGTATTTAACAGGTTGTATATTTCATTAAATTCTTTTGCTAACCCGTCACGTTCTTCAATTTCGTACTGAACTTCTTCCGGGATCATTTTCAGTATTATGGCGGAAACCAGAGTCTGCAGTTCCGTGTTCCATTTCGAAGGTCCGGCCTGTTTGCTGAAAAGTTCCGCGAACGGCGGTGAGTCCAGCTTTATGATGTGACTGACTTTGCTGAAAATGTGATGTAGCGAACGGTCATTAATGGTGAAATGAATAAAAAACATTTCTCCTTCGAAATAATATGTGCTGGTAAATGGATAGTTTTCCGGCAGCAGATAAAATATTCCGGGAGACATTTCTGTTGTTCCGTTTGCATGTTTTAGTTTTCCGCCTTTTTCCCGGAAGAAAAAAAGACGGTTAAATGGTGGTACCGGATGGTGAAAGGTATTATCTGACTGCTGGGAAGCGTGTCCGAATGTCCAGAAGTTTATTTCCAGGTGAACTATATTACTGTGAAGTGGCGCGTCGATACCAATTTTTCCATGAAGGTGTCGAAAAGTCATTGCCTCGAATGATGCGTCATAAATTTGTGGGAATTGCTTTGTCAAATAATTATACCTTTCTGTAGTATTATTACAGTTTATTTAAAGCATTGTTTGCTTTATAATTATACTATAGCATGGAGCATTTAGTTTCAATGGATAATTTAATAATATAGGGAGAATTGTAATGAACAGAATCCAAAAATCAGAGTATGCGCCGAAGTATCATTTTTATTCCATTCACAGTTGGCATGAAGCTCGTGCAACCTTTGACCCGAATGGTTGTATTTACTGGAAAGGACGACATCATCTTTTCTATATTTTCCAGGACTTGGAACTTCCGCATGGTGGACATTGCTGGGGTCATGCATCCAGTGTCGACCTGATCAACTGGGAGTTTCATCCTCCAGCCCTGGTTCCTGCTCCAGGCGATCCGGAAAAGGGAATATTCAGTGGCTGTGCACTAATAAATAAGGAGGGGGTTCCTACTCTTGTATATTTTGGTATTGATGCCGGATGCTGTATTGCCACCGCGCAGGATGATGAACTTATTAACTGGAAGAAATCGCCTCATAACCCGATTGTGCCAATAAAAAGGGGCGAGTCCGAAGATAAGGTATACAATGTTTTTGATCCGCATGTGTGGGTCGATGGCGACTATTATATTGGTGTTTTCGGGGCTGTGATGAGACCTTATATGCGATACGATACCGCCTATATGTGGCGCTCAAAAGATTTGCTGAACTGGGAGTATCTACGTCCGTTTTACATTCCTAGCCCTGAGTGGACGCAGTCGTATGAAGATATGGCTTGTCCTGACTTCTTTAAGCTGGGAGAGAAGCATATTTTATTGGGAATAAGTCATACCCTGGGAGCGAGATATTATGTTGGAGATTATATTTCCGGAACATTTGTGCCGGAATCGCATCATCGTTTGAATTATCCGGGAGGTTCTTTATTTGCGCCGGAGAGTTATGTAGATGGTAGTGGTCGCCGTATTGCTTGGTTCTGGATGATGAATCAGCGGCGCGGAGTGAAGCAGGAAGCCGGAAATCAGATTATGGCATTACCGAGAGTCATGACCTGGAACGCGGAGCAGAGTGAAGTCAATTGGAGTGTGCCGGAAGAATATGTTGGGCTACGTGAAAAAATGCAATCTTTCAATGATATAACTGTCTCTGGAAATTACGAATCATGGCTGGCCGAAAGTGTTCAGGGAGATTCAATGGAGTTGCAGGTGGAGGTTTCGGAAATTGGTGACAAATTCGAGTTGCTGGTACTGGTTGCTCCCGACGAAATGGAATATACGAAAATCATTGTTGACAGCAATGATGGAACGTTGAGTATTGACAGCAGTTGTATGGGGAGCAGGGCGATGGTGGATAATTTTTATCCGGTCTGCATGCGTGCCGGTTACGATAAGGAATCTGAGCGGATTGATGTCCAGAAGGCTCCTTTTGAACTGAGGGATGGGGAAAAACTTCATTTGCAGGTGTTTGTTGATCGTTGCATTGTAGAGGTTTTTGTGAATCAACGGTTTGCATTGTCGCAGTGCGTGTATCCTCTGGGAGATGAATGCAAAGGGGTTCTGATTCGTTCCGATAAAGAGATTTCAGTTGATTCTCTCAAGTGTTGGCAGATGAAAGGACTTGAGTCTTCTATGAAATAAAAACGAAGAACAGCATATTTCAAAATAGACACCTGTTTTTGCAACGGGTGTCTTTTTTTTGAAATTACTTTATTTGTACTTGAAAACACTTGCAGGTGGATTATTCTAAATGTAGAAGTGATATTAGCAATTGTTCGCATAGAAGTTGCCGTGGAGGACGGCGTTCTGACTTGATAACGAAGGAGTTAGCTGATGAATGACAGGATTAATCCGCACTTTTATAACTTTCTTGCCGAGGGAAACATCATTTGCGGTCTGAATGGAGAGACTGGTATTGACGCGATTGAAGAACTGGTCAAACGCCTTACCAGAAACAGTGCCGGAATCGATCCAGATGAAGTTATCAAGGCTGTGGTTGAACGCGAAAAGGTGGTCCCTACCGTGGTTGCACCGGGGCTGGCAGTGCCGCACGCCAGAATCGATGGGCTGCCGAATATGCTGATTGCGCTGGGGACTTCCATTAATGGCGTTGATTTTAATGCTCCCGGAATGCCGGAAGTCAATGTGATTATTCTGATTCTTACTCCCAAAGATGACCCAGGTCTGCATCTTCAGGTTCTTGCCGGACTAGCCAAGGATTTCAAGGATACTGAGACGATCCGAAGAGTTGCGGCGCTTGAAACTCCTTCCGACGTAGTAAACTATTTCAGTGATGCCCAGGTGAAAATCGTTGATTATCTCAGGGCCTGCGATGTGATGAACAGCGATCCCGTGACCTTGCTTGAAAGTGATACGCTTAAAACCGCGATTGAGACGTTTGCCACAACCAAAGTATATGACATTCCGTTGCTGGATGACGACGGAGATTTGCGCGGAGTGGTTTCGCTTGAAGATATTCTAAAATTCAGCTTGCCCGAACATTTGCTGTGGATGAACGATTTAACGCCGATCCGCCGGTTCCAACCGTTTGCCGAGATGTTGCGTGATGACCAGGAAACCAAGCTTGCTGATTTGCTGCGCGATGATTTTACGACGGTTGAGGAAGATATTCCGGCCATTCAACTTGCCAAGATGTTCTGTATGAGCGGAGTCAGGCAGATTATTGTTATGCGCGACGGCAAACCGACTGGCGTAGTGAACCTCAAGAGTTTTATAACTAAATTATTTTGGGCCTGATCCGCATGACGGATACTAGCAGAAGGTAAATTTTAACGGGAATAACAGGAAGGGAGTTTTGTATGCACGAAGAAGGTGGTTCTGCTGAATTGACGACCGGGGCATTGATTATCAGGCTGATTGTCATGGTTGGCGTAAGTGTTCTTGCCGGTATTGCCGGACGGTATACGGTTTTCAATTCGTTACAGTCGATTGCGTGCGCTGTATTTCTGGCGATTATTGTCGGTACGCTGTTTTTCTGGAATTTCCGTCTAGCTATTGCTTTCCTGGGGCTTTCCGTACTTATTTTTACCAATTCTCTTGATATAGCCGGGTTCGTACAGTCCTCCGCGCTCGAAGTGATAATTTTCCTGGTTGGGATGATGATTATCGTCGGAGCACTGCGCGATCTTGGTTTTTTTACCTGGATCGTTCAGTTAATTGTGTCGATGCCGAATATTTCCGGCAAAAAATTTATCGCGGTGACGGCTTTCGCGTCGGCTCTGCTGGCGTGTGCGGTGGATGAAGTAACCTCGATTATTTTTATTTCCACGTTGGTGTTCCAGGTTTGTGACCGGTTAAAACTCAATCCAGTGCCGTATATTCTGATTTGCGTATTGTGTACGAATGTGGGTAGCGCAGGAACGATGATGGGAAATCCGGTGGGAATCTATATCGGAACCAAAGGTGGACTGACGTTCGGCGACTTTATGATGTGGTCGTTCCCGATTATGCTGATTTCTCTATTGGCAACGATTGCCCTTACCATGTTCTTTTTCCGTAAGGACCTGCATCAGTTCGATGTGAGTCTGAAAGAGCGTCTCGAACGTAATCTGAGTTTGGTTCCAAAAGTCGATGTTCCGTATAAACAGGGACTGGTTTTGTTGTGCGCCACCATTTTGATGATCGCTTCTCATCATCAGCTTGAAGAAATGTTCGGGCTGGGGAAAAACAGTATTCTGCTGATTGCTCCATTGATTTGTTCTGGTCTGGTGATGATTATTAAACGCGATCGGGCCCGGGCTTATGTAGAACATGAGGTTGACTGGTGGACGCTGTTGTTCTTTATGCTGCTTTTTGCGATTGCCGGTACGCTGGAACACACTCATGTCGACCGTGTGATGGCGGAGAATTTCTCGAAAGTCTGCGGAACGAGTATGGCGGCACTGGTGCCGTTTGTTATGGTTTCGACCGCAATCGGTTCCGCGTTTGTGGATAATGTGATATTTGTTGCAGCGTTTTGTCCGGTTATCGAAAAACTTGCGGTGTCGATTAAAGATTTGCCTCTCTGGTGGTCGCTGCTGTTCGGTGCCTGCTTTGGTGGAAATATCACAATGATTGGCAGTACGGCGAACATTGTGGCGCTCGGTATGCTGGAAAAACGTTCGCACATCCATGTGGGATTTTTCCAGTGGTTGAAGATCGGCGCGATATCTTCGCTGGTTGCAACCGGTATTGCCTGGGCCGCGATTATGGCTTTGTCACCGTTTATGCCGGATCGTTATGCGTCTGTGACGTTCAGTGAATTTTCCGGAAATCAACGAGCCTCGAGATTTAGTAATAAAGCCGTTGCTTTAAAAGCAGAAGTCGGTGACGCAGGTACAGTCTGGACTCCGGAGTATAACGCGGCTAACTACAACTGCTACAAGCTTTACACCTCAAAAGGACGTCATGAAGCAGGTGATTATATTATGGCTTACGCAAAGAAGAACTCCAATGTTGATAGTGCGTTAAAAAAATCCTCTGGCATGATTCTTCAAATCAATGGAAAAGCTACTTATCTCCAGGATGTAAAGAATCGCTATCCAGTCGTGATCGCAGTAGACAAGGCAGAGCTGCCGACGATTAACTCTGGGCATTGAGGTTGAATAAATTTTGTTTTTTTTTCTGGAAAGTATATATTAAGCTGTCTTAAAAATCAGAGGAGTTTAATGTATATTGATAAAATGTGTCAGAAATAAAAAAATAAAATACTTAATGTTTTCTTTTTTAAGTATTTTATCTCTTGTGTGCTGTATTTTTATTATAAAAGCATACTCAAAATCTGGAAACTCCGGGTTTATAGCTCGTCGTATTGCTCATGCCGGAGGGGGAATAAATGGAAAGACCTATACAAATTCATATGAAGCATTAGACTATAATCATGGAAGAGGTTTTTTATTCTTTGAACTGGACTTTGTTTTTACTCATGATAAAAAAATAATATGCCTTCATGACTGGGGTAAAAACTTCAAAAGTATTTTTGGCGTTTACGCACAAAGAAGATTTACTTTGCAGGAATTTAAAGATTTTCAAGAACTTATTCCGTGTTACAAAAATTGTACTCTTGATGGTTTGGCTGAATGGATGAAAAAAAATCCATCAACCTATATTATTACCGATATTAAAGAACATAATATTCAAGCCTTGGAAGCAATTCTGAAAACCCTTCCCAATGCGAAACAAAGAGTAATTCCACAGATTTATAATCCACACAACTTTACAAAAGTAAAGGATATGGGATATGAGCAAGTTATTTGGACTCTCTATCGGTTTGGCGGAAACAATGATTCTGTATTAAAATGGGTAGACACTTTTAGAGGTAAGTTTGCTGTTACTATGCCTAAGGAACGTGCGAAGTCTGATCTTCCCCAAAAGTTAAAACAACGAAATATCCCTTCCTATGTTCATACTATAAATACCGTTGAAGAAGCGAAGTTTTATATGGATAAGTGTGAAGTGACTAATGTTTACACTGATTTTTTAAAAACAGAATAATACCATCAGGAATACTGTAGGTGCTCCTGGCAATTTACAATTCGTTTCGCACGGTTTTCACTATCCTGTTCTCCATTTCCCAAAGAGCTTAACATTAAATTTTCCCGGTCGTGGCGAGGATAGTGAAAACATTACGCTTATAACATACAAGCCAAAATCTCTTGCTTGGTCGTTACTCTCCGAAGTAGCTTTGGGCCATCAGCTTATCTTCGATTGAGCTGATTTGGGTCTTCATGAGATTAGGAGAGTACAGTGAACGACGTTCCGCTATGTTGTTGGCGGTCATGCAGGCGGCGATAGCATCGTTAGCGACATACATGTCGGCGAGGGATTCCTGAACGTTGAAACGACCCGGTGAGGTCGGCAGCGGGGGCCAGCGTGAATCCGACACCCATGCGCTGGCGACAGCTTTCATGGCTTTGTCGAGATTTGCGTCGAGGCTGTCAAGGCTCTGACCCAGGCGTTCGGCAACGGCTTTGATACCGTTGAGAATAGCCAGGCAAACCGGATCCATAATCATGGAGTATTCGGTATTGGCCCATGCTTTGGCGGTACCGCCGTGCCAGGCTGCGCCGTTTTCGATGCAGTCTACGCGGTCGTTCAGAAAAGTATTGTTCGATTCAGCCAGAACTTCGGAAGGTGTGGCGAATTCATAACCGGAAGCGGCGGCGAGGTCAAGGATTTCCTTGAAACGGGTGACGCTGTCGGGTTCCGGTTCAAAGAACCGTGCCTGGTTGAACTGTTTCACATAGAAGTAAGCGGAAGAACCGATGTATTCGGCATCTTCGGCATACGGCATGATAAACGAACCACTGGCAGCGATACGATCCTGCCATTTTGCCAGCATGGTCTTGATTTCTCCGGCATTGATCGGTTCTTCACGCATACCTTCGGTTGCGCCCATCAGGTACCACAGCAGCAGGTTTGCCATACAGTCGGAACGGAAGATCAATTTCAGTCCGTTGGCGGACTGTGAAGGATTGGTGATGTACTTAAGGAATTCCGGCTTATCTTGAATGTATTCTTCGATTTTGAATAGATGGTTCTTGTTGCTGTGACCCTGTACGTCATAAGACAGCCCGGTAGCTTTACGGATTTCGTCAAATGACAGCAGCAGGGAATCTGCGTCCATGACCAATGCTTCCAGTCCGGCTTCACGATAGATGTCTGGAACGTATGAGGCCCAGCCGCATTCCGGGTTCCAGCCGATTTTGGGACGGATGCCGACATGCTGTTCCCAGACGTCAAGACCGTGTTTCAGGGAATCAAGACAAATCTCCGGCGGAATGTTACTGAGCATAAAGTGAATGTATGGTGAAGATACTGGTTCGACTTTACCGGCTTTGACTAGCGTACGTAACTTCTCCAATACTTCCGGAGCCTGTTTTGCAATCTCGTCGATGGTGTCGCCGGAGGCTTCGAAAGCGATTTTGTAGTTACCGCCGAGGATTAGGTCGAACAGTTTTTCGTAGCAGTTTTTCATTACCCATTGACGCTTTTCTGGATGGAGTTGCGAATACTGGATATTCGCGTGCGGCATAAAAATAATCTTAGTTCCCATTAATAACTCTCCTGTGTTGTTTTATGTAAAAAAAATAAAAATCCGCGTAGCGGTAATAAGTTATCGGACACTGCCCGAGCTGGATCCAGCGACCGAACGTCGGCCTCGTTTTAACGCTGGTAGCCAAAGGCGAAATCCACAATTTCTGCATTGGTAAATCTATACATTATTGCATGTTAGTAAAATTTTTTTCTGGCGGGCGAAGCGATGCGCCAGAAAAGATTTTATGGTATATGTCGTCATTTTTTTTCTCTAAAAAAAGTTTAATTTAAGCTTTTTAAAAAATCTAAGGATCGGCGGCAGCCATCTTCAATATCCTCAGTATTTTCATATTCGATCAGGGCTGGGCCGTTAAAATCAGCCAGCGCGGACATCAGACTTTTCCAGTCCATATCGCTTTCTCCGCAGGCAGCCGGAAGCAGACGTCCGGTTTTCGGCAGTTTCACGAAATCCTTAAGATGAACATATACAACTCGATCACGAATTGCCTTGTAGACCATTTCGGGATGTTCGATGCCGACGGCGTACAGGTTAGCCGGGTCGAAATTGATTTTCAGGTACGGATTCAGTTCGGAAAGCATCTTTTTCAGCGCTTCCGGCTCAGATGACGTGCTGTAGAAATGTTCTACACCGTCCTCATAGGGATTTACTCCGCCATGGGTTTCAATGACTGGAATGACTCTGGCATTTTTTGCGTATTCGCCGACCCGGTTAAGGCATTCAATCATGGCATCCCAGCGTTTCCCAATGACATCTCTCACTGGAGAAAAACCAGCAAAAATTCTCAGATACTTGATATTGAGCTTGGCGCAGATATCAATTACTTTTATTACGTTGTCCAGGCATGAAATACAGTCTTTGTACGACTCCTGAGTGAAGTCATTGCCAGTTGAGGCGCACAATAGGCTGATGCCGTATTGGTCAAACCATTCTTTTACCTGAGCAAGTTGGGCATCTGTCGCATTGAGTTGCAGATAATCGTTTTCATGTCCGGCAATTCCGAGCTCTAACAGGGATAACCCCATTTCTGAGGTGATTTGCAGTTGTTCTTTAAGTGGGGTTTCACGGAATCCCCATGATGCGTTGCCGTAAATCATTTTTTCACATTGCTCCAGTCAAGTAGTACTTTAAATACGTCATCGCCTTTTTCTTGCTTGTAACAATAGGCTTCGTGACATTTTTCTACCGGCATGGTTTCGAGTGGCAGTTTTGAGGTGTCAAATTTGCCTTTACTCATCCATTGCAGGATTTGTTCCTTACATCCTGCTTGAAGCGCGCAGCTCATGGTAATCGTGCAGTTCTTTACGAACCAGCGATGCCAGGCGTCAAGAATGATCGGTTCGGGATAGTCTCCTTGTAGGTGGATGTGGGCTCCTTCATCGCCGGGATCCCAGCCGCCATCCTTGATGAATTTGTGCAGAGTTCCCACGATTTCAGCATTACCGGTACACTCCATCAGTTTGTCGGCTTTATGATCATCGGTCAGTTCCATTAGTTTGTCGATTTCGGTGCCGTCGGCCAGCAATACGTGGTCGGCGTAGTTCGCTGCAATTTCGCAGCGGAATTTAGAGCGGTCGATACAAATGACTTTTGCGGTAGGATTCATGATTTTCAGTACCTGAATCGCGCTGATCCCGATCATTCCGGCTCCGGTCACCACGATGATTTCGTTTTCTTGAAAATTGAACCGGTATGCACCTTTGAGGGGTACGCAGGCCAGATAAGCCAGTACCGCGTCGCTGTCGGATACGTTGTCGGGAATCTTTACCATATAGTCAAAACCGCTTCCGGCGGTCTGCTTATTTTTGATCGCGATATGAGTACTTCCGCCCCATGCTGAACAGACGTCCCCGAATTCGCGGCATTCATTGATCATAACGCGGTCACCGACTTTCAGATTCGTATTGGCTTCCGGGCCGACCTGTTCCACAATACCCACGTTTTCATATCCCGGTACCAGTGGATACCAGCACTGTTCCGGATGCTGCTGTCCGCGCCAGGTTTTCATGTCGGTTCCTGAGCTGATTGCGCTTAGCGTGGTGCGCGCGATGATACTGTCCGGAGTTACTTCGGTTAACTTGATATTTCGTAACGAAGCCTGAAAAGGACGTTCCATTACTACTGCTTTGCATTTAGACCAATCCATATGAATACACTCCATGTATAAGTTTTTGTATATGGTATTATATATGGTATTTATGGAGTGGTCAAGCCGTCTATAGCAAAATTTTTAGGGAAAACTTGAAAAAATACATATAATACCATATGTTATACCATAATCCATGTGACGGATGGCGTTAGTACCGCTTCAAACTTCGTGTTTTGCGCTACGGAAGCGAGAAAGCATAATTTGTGCTGTCAAAAATTAAATCGCGAAGCGTTTTTGCGGCACCTATGGTGTTTATTTGAGTCTGAAAATTTACTTTCAGCCAAATAAACGACATTACCTGGCACCGGCACCTTGCCGGACGTGGTCCAGCGGCGGAACGCTGGTCGGCGAAGCCGAAACAAAACAGCATACAACGTATAAAATGGAAAAGCTATGTCCATACACAACAAACAGAATGCGATCGTATCAGAGCTGGAACAGCGGATTGCTGATGGGATATATCCCGAGAAGCTGCCGCGTGCGCTGGACCTGGCGGAAGAGTTCGGCGTGAATTTTAAAACGCTTAACAAGGCGATTCATCAGCTGGTGGAATCGGGTCTGGTTTATCGTAAACCCGGACTAGGTACATTTATCGCGCAGGCCCGGACTCGGTTGGAAGATACATTGGTGGAACTGCTGTTTGTCGGCTCTGCAGAGATGTCGGTGCATCCGTTCTACAGTGAAATGTGGCGCGGGGTTCTGGACAGTCTGAACAACACCAGTTACAAGCTGGTGTTGACGATGCTGGAGGAAGATCCCGAACGCGGTGGATTAAAAAATGAATGTCGTGATCTTACGCCTTCGGCGGGAAAGATATTAATTGGTACCAGTGATACCGATCAGATTAAACGGCTTAAGCGTGAAAAGGTTCCGTTTGTACTGACTGGAGCGAAAACTTCATTGCCGGATGTTGCGTCTGTTTATGCCGATTCGTCAAAAGCGATAGAGGCCGCAGTGGGTTATATGCGAAAAGTCGGGATTAAAGATATCGCGTTTATTGGTATGACTCGATGCGAAAACGATGAACATTTGCTGGAATTGGACAAATTTCACGCCTACCTGTCGGCGGTACAAAAGCAGGGAAAACTCGATAGTGATTTAATCGAACATGCGCCGCCGCTGCCGGGTTTTGGCGAAACCGCCATGCGTGCGATTCTGAGACGAAAAACTCCACAGGCGGTAATTGTTGCTTATGATCATTTGGCTCCTGGTGTATATAAGGCGATCAATGATGCCGGATTCACAATCCCTCATGATATCTGTGTATTGGGCATTGACGGCATTAATCCGAATGTGAATCCGGCACTGACCAGTATTCCGATTGACCGTTATGCAATAGGACAAAAAGCCGGAACTCTCCTGCTTGAACAATTGCGTACACCCGGACGTCGCAATTCCGGTACTTTCGTACTTCAAGCCGAATTTAACCCCGAACTCGGACAGTCAATTATTTCTTAAGGCTCCATTTTCTAATGCGATTGATATCTTCCGGTGAGAATCCCAGAAGAGTTAGAAAGTCACCGTGGAATTCCGGCATCTCAGTTTCAAGTTTGCCGTGCCATGTCTGCATATCTTTGTCGCTGAACCCGATACTGCGTAGAATGTCGGTGAATTTTTTCGGACTGGATATAGCTTCTTTCAGATTTGACGAATTTCCCAGCATAGTTAGAATTACTCGCCTTTGTTTTTCCAGATCATTGATTAGTCCGTTGATTTGATTGAGCCGATGTTCCAGGATGTCAGCCGGAATTAAATCGGTTTTGCGACTTTGAAGAAGTTTTTTTACTGCTCTCAGGGGCATGCCGGTTTCCCGATAGGTACAGATGATCTGCAACTTTTCCCGCTCGGATTCTGTATAGATACGATATCCGGCGGCACTGCGCTCGGCAGGCGTGAGCAATCCGATTGAGTCATAATAGATCAGCGTTGTCCGGGACAGCCTGAACATCTTACCCAGTTCCGATATATTGTATTTTTTTGTCATACGTAATAATCAACCGACAGCGCAAGGTTATTGCACCACCGGTTGCATATTATTATCTAGATGCGTTTCTTATTTGTGCAATTTCATTGACCGGAATATTAAGCCATTCCAAAAATTCCTGATGGGCATCCGGGTGGCGTTCTTCCAGAATTTTATGAAAATTTTCCATCTGTGAAGAACTCAGACCGATGTCCTTCAATACCTGTACAAACTGTTCCTTTGTCATCTTACAATAACTCCTTTATTGATTCAACTGTTTACGTTCGCCATGGCATGAGGGTATTATAAGGTATAAAGCTATAGTCGGGTCAACCCGTTATAAAAAAATTATGAACTTTTTGTTACTCGTCTTCGAGGGCCATGATCAGGTCGATGTGGTCGATGCCACGGGGCGGGGTTGGTACCTGGCGCAATGAGTTCAGCAGCTTTTGAACCGACCGGTCCATGGCTGCGACTCCGCTTCGTTGGAGTATTTTTGCGGAAATCACGATGCCGGAGGATGATACTCTCAACCGGATCGTTACTTCCGGTTGGCGTCCGCCAACTTCAGTCCGGCTCGGCTGGTCCCACCTTGGACGCAGGAATGCGCCGACACTCTGGGCGTATGAAACCACCGCAGATTCAATGCCTCTGGATGATGTGCCAACTTCTGTATTGGCATGTTGACTCATTGCTTCCCGGAGTTCGGCTTCTAGTTGAGCCCGAGTCTTTGCCGGTGGTCTTCTGCTGACAACGACTTTTTTCGGCGTTCTGACTATCTTAGGCTTTTTTATTTTTACGATCTTAGCAGACTTTCTTATTTCCGAAGGTGACAAATAAGGTCTCTTCTTCGGTTGTTTTTTTTGCTGTGGTTTTGTTTTAACCTTTCTTTTGTTGGGTTTGGGCTGAGCCACCCGGCTTGGAGGATCTGGGATTTTAACCGGTTCAAACTTGGTGTTTGTCGGTTCAAAAGATGGCTGGCTGTTACTTGATGACGAAGATGAAGGAGTCGGAGAAGACGCCACCAGTTTTACCTGTATGACTTTAGGTTGTTCCGGTTTCAGCCACTGGACCACCAGGTACCAGAGCAGGGGGCCGCCGATTACTACGATATGGCAAATTGCCACAATCAGCGCAATTTTATGTCGGCGTTTTTTCTCTGCCTGTTCCGGGGTCAGCTCTGTCAGGGGCAAATTCATTTATTCCCTTCCGCCTGGGTTATCAGTGAAACATTTGTAAAGCCGGATTCCTTTACCGCTTTCAGTAGATTCATGACTTCTTTATATGGTCTCCGTCCATCCGCACGGACAAGGATATTCGACTTGGGATTGCGCCGGTACATATTCGCCAGGTCCTGGCGTAGTTCTTCCTCTGACACTACCATTTTATTAAAAACGATTTGTCCGCTGGAATTCAAACTCACATAACTGTTCTTCTCTTCCGGCAGCTTATCAGCGTTCATTTCAGGCGGCGATACATCCACCGCATATTCCAGCAGCGGAGCGGTAATCATAAAGATGATTAGCAGCAGGAACGTCAGGTCCAGCAGCGGGGTCATATTGATCTGATCAATCGCGTCAAGTTGTGATCTTTCGCGTCTTCGTCTTGGCATGCTATCCGGTCCCCCAATCAGTCTTCTTCAAGCTGTTCGAGCTTAACCCGTGCTAGGAATTCCTCGACAAAGTTATCCATATAAACCGTTATTTTACGGATCGTGATCGTCAGCAGGTTGTAGCCGATCAGCGAGGGAATAGCCACCAGCATTCCCACCACTGTAGTCAGCAGTGCTCCGCTGACCCCAGGGGCCAGTGCCGAGATATCAGCTTTTCCCTGTGCGGCAACGCCGCAGAATGCCATCATAACCCCCCAGACCGTACCGAACAGTCCAAAGAACGGGCTTACGCTCACCGCGGTGGCCAGCATGCCGATTCTTTCTTCCAGTTTCAGTATTTGACTGGATACTTCTCGTTCCAGAACGGTTCGAACTGCCTCAAGCTGTGCTTCCGAAAGCTTGACTTTAGGAACATTGCTTTGAGGAACTGCTACCAGTTGTTCTGGCGTGAATTTATTAAAATCAATAAGCTTTTCCGTACCGCATTCATAGACTTTCGCTACTGGGCTGCGGCAAAGGTCGGCATCGCGGATAAACGAGACGATCGGCTTGTCCTCGCGGAACATATCAATAAACCGCTGTGAAGCCTTCTTGGCCTTGAACAGGGCGATGCCTTTATCAATCATAATGGTCCAGGTGAGGATGGATCCGATAAACAACAAAATAACGATGGCGCGTCCCATGCCATCACTGTGCTGGTAGGCATAATATGGGCTGACATCGGCAATAAGTACGGGCAAAAGGGAATACATGTTTTGTTAACTCCGATTTTTTTAGGTCCGGGGCTTTTAATATCGACATTTAAAGATATATTCAATTACATTAATTTACAGCCAATTTATATAAAAAATTGAGGAAAATATAATGAGTAACACTTTTCCGGTTCTCGGCTTTGACATCGGCGGCACCAAAGTGGCTGTCTGTCTTGGAAAAAGCGACGGAACCATTATCAGTCACGGTCGTGTTGACAACAACGACCGCCATCCCGATGAAGTTCTGCCTGAAATTGTAAAGGTCGGGAAGCAGCTTATTGCCGATGCTGGCATGACAGAAAAAGACATCGTAGCGCTTGGTATCGGTTCACCGGCTCCACATGATATTCCTAACGGACTTATCACTACTCCAACCAATATGAAGAAATGGGTAAACGTGCCGATTCGCGACTACCTGAAAGACCACTTCGGTATTGAAGCTTACATGGAAAACGATGCCAACGCCGGAGCTTTGGCGGAATGGTTCTTTGGTGCCGGTAAGAAATGTAAAAACATGATGTATCTTACCATGAGTACTGGAATCGGTGGAGGTATTATTGTGAACGGACACCTTCTGCAGGGAACCAGTTTCCTGGCTGGTGAGGCCGGACATTTCAGTATTGACCCGAACGGCCCGTTGTGCAACTGTGGGATGAAGGGCTGTTATGAAGCTTTTTGCGGTGGTCGTGCCATCGCCAACCGTCTGAAGAAAGAACTGGCCGACCAGCCAGAGTCAGAGATCGTCAAACAGGCCGGCAGCGTTGATAATATCGATATGATCGCGGTTGAAAACGCCGTACGTGCAGGCGACAAGTTTGCCTGTGACCTCTGGGATGATATGATGCGTCACAATGCCCAGGCGATCGGCGGATATATCAACCTGTTGAATCCGGAAATGATCGTACTGGGAACTCTGGCATGGGCTGCCGGTGATCTCTTTATGGAGCCTCTGATGAAATATCTGCCGGATTACTGCTGGGAAGTTCCGTTGCGTGATTGTAAAATCATGCCGAGCGTACTTCAGCGTAAGATCGGTGAATACGCCGGACTCAGCGTAGCTCTCAACGCGCTCTATGAACAAGGTCGTTTCGAACCTTGGGCTGGCTGATTAAACTCGTTTCATCCCACTGCGGAAGCGGTAAATGATATAGCTTATGAAAATGCCCCTGTGAATTGTTCACGGAGGCATTTTTTTCCCAAGGAGATGTTTACCGTCCGTCGAGGCAGGCGTCGATTACTTCGTCAAGATCGCCTTGAGCCAGACCGATTGAGGTGTCGGCGATACCGTAGTATATTCGTAGACGGCGGGTGTTCAGGTCCGCGATGGCACCGGTTGCGAATACGCAGCCCGGACAGCGTCCTCTGAATTCATAATCTTCCTCCGCAGTCAGTAAATAGCTTTCTGTTCGCCCGATAATTCGTGACGGATCTTCCAAGTCGAGAAGGATCGCGCCCAGGGAATAGCTGGTAATTGAGCAACTGCTGCTGACGCCGTGGATAATTTCCAGCCAGCCGCGTTCTGTTTTGATCGGTACGGTTGGACCTATTTTTTCCCAGTTCCAATGGGTATAGCCTTTCAGCATGAATCGGTGATGCCCCCAGTGGATCAAGTCCGGCGACCTCGCGATCCAGATATGGCCGCGTTCATCGGCCGCACCCATACTGTAAGGGCGGTCAAGACGATAATAGTAGCCGTTGATTTTTTCCGGAAAGATACATGGTACGCGGTTATCGGGCAGAGCGATAATATCTACTGGTTCGAATTCAACAAAGTCAGTTGTTTTATAGAGCAGTCCGACACAGCCCATAGGGGAATTGCCGGGACGTACCACATAATACTCGCTGCCGATTTGCGTTACCCGACAGTCGATTGGATGGTTGTCGTATTCTCCGAATACCTTGTCGGGATCGCGGAAAAAGACCGGTTCGGGGTGAAACTCGAAATTGATTCCGTCGCTGCTTTCCGCCACAAAAGTATGTGCGTACGGTTTATTACGGATCATGACCGACACCAGCAGTATTACCTTGCCGTTATACATGGTCTGTCCGGGATTGAAGACCACATCTGTTGCTCCGTAGGGAAAGTCCTTCGGTTGAATAATGGGTCCTTCCGGATGCCTCTTCAATATTGTTTCCTGTCTGAACATATCTACTTCATTCCTTATGTTTTTTTCATTCGCAAGCGATAACTTTTAGATCTTTATAGTAAAGCGATCCGGTAATTTTGCCTTGGAGACCGAGAACCAAAAGTATGCTGTTGGCATTTGTGGGGATGTTATATGTTAATTTCAGTTTTTGCCAGTCAAAGCTTCCTTTGCCGATTTTTACACCGGGCCATAACGTTTTTTTACTTGTTTTTATCATAAGCATAAATTTAGCAGCACCTTTCCCTTGAATATCTTTACCTTTGCACATAACAGTGCAAATCATTTTTTTCCCTTTTAGTTTGGTCAGTCCATCAGAATTGAACCATTTTTCCAGCGCTGTTTTTCCCTTGCTGTCTTTAGTACGGGAGATTTTTACCACAGACGTTGTGCCATCTTTAACACTGACGACTTTATTGGGCCATTGTTTTCTGTTCCATTCCTGTGGAGATGCCAGTTTATAATCCCAGATAACTGTGCCTGACTTAGATTGATTGTTCTGAGATTGACTAATTTCCCCTTTTAGGATTTTATTAGTTGTCGTCAGAGATGTTATTTGACTAGCAAGCTGATTCTGCCGTTGTAGGTCGGTCAACAGCTTTTGCTGTTCAGTAAGCTGTTTTTTCAGGTTTGCGTTTTCGGTAAATAAATCGTCTCCATAGAGAGAAGCGATTGTAATCATTAATATAATTATCAGAGTTATCTTTTTCATTTGTTACCCTTTTTACAGTTTAAAAGTTTTAACGTTTGAGAATCCCGGTTGTATGGCATAAGCCGCTTTATCCGGAACTTCTATATCTGTCGATACATTGTCGCAGGTGAATGTATATTTACCCGGAGTCGGCAGTTGAAACCAGGCGCGTCCTTTACTGTCCGCCTGAACTCCATAGCGGGTACCGTCTGCGGCAATGCTCCATACCTCCTGAAATGGTTCCACTTGAATAATGCATTCCCCCCCACTGGCTGTTTTTAACGGTGGCTGCGGCCTTAAGGTTTCTTTATAAGCATCGTTGATTGCGTTGCGGATGTGTGAGGCTTTTGTCGGGTCAAACCAGTTAATATTGCACCAGCGGCCCTGTAGATCGACATGCCCAAATACATCTTTTCGTCCGGGACCGGACAATGCGGGCCATTCGATGCGAAACCATGGAAAATGGTCGGGCGCAATTCCCGGTGGCAGTGTCCCATTGCGCTTATATTCTTCGTACATGTCTTTGGTTATTCCCCAGGGATTTCCCGTCCCGGTATTGTCGTATTTAACAAAGCCGTCAAGTCCGAGTCCCATGCCTATTGCGCCGGGAACATCAAGATTGTGGAACATTCCAAATATTTTCCTTACGCTTTTGGCGCGTTTCTGTATCTGACTGTCAGACGCCGGTTTTTTGTAGAATGCCCTGTAAAGCGTTTCCCCGAAAATCAGCGGACGGTAATCATAGAGAAATTGCCAGTTGTCTATTCGTTCCTGAACGTTATATTCCGGATAATGGTAGTTAGCGGTGTCGCAAGGCGGATTTTCGCTCCATTTGCCAGTATGGCCCCAGGTGCCTTCGTCTCCGTTACGCGTCATTACCAGGTCTGGATCAAGGCTTTTCATGAACTTTTCATACAACGTGCCGACTTTATCATTGCGGACATTGTATTTCAGCTTTGCGGCAGTGTCCCATGCTTGAGTGAATATCTCATTGTCGGTCGACCAGATGACAGCGCTCGGGTTATTTCGGAACAGTCGGAACCAGCGACGGTAATTTCCCAGATTATACTGATGCTCGGCGGTTTTTGTCCAATCTTTGAATGGTGAAAAATTTTTAGGCGATGGTTTCCCTCGGGAGGCTTCGTGAAGGACTGGATATGCTTGCACATACGACAGCATGCCGACACGGTCGGCCGCAGCGGCCTGTGGACCGCACCATTGAGTTTCACCATGATAGCGTATTGTGTTAAGGCCGTCATGCCGGAACAGGGGCCATATTACATCGCATTGTTTTATGACATCAAACCGGTTGTGGCCGACATCTCCGCGCAGGAAGATTCGTTTCCCATTGAGAAAGAAGTCTGTGCCGTGGATCCAGAATTCACGGAACCCGAACGACTGAACATAGCGGTCCACCAGTTTATTGTCCACGTATACATCCGAGACCAGATCGTACATATCCGGGTTGCCGTACTTTCCACCAATACCCCAGATCAGTGGATTAGCCCACTTTTCCGTGTTTTTGAATGTGACGGTTTGATGCGGAGGAATTTCTTTTTGAACAACCGGCAGTTCAAGTTTAATGTGACTGTCTTTTACAACATATTGCTTGATTTTTGTCTGTGCTGCCATGTCTGTACGGTTTTCAACTTCTGACGTTAACGACAGAGTTGCCTTTCGCCAGCTTGATTTAACCCAGACATCTGACATTTTTACCGGCGAAGTAAAGTCTAGATACAAGTCTCCAAGAATGCCGTAGTTACCATTTTTTACATAGCGATTCTTTTCGAAATGCAGTTCCAGCGTATTCACGCCTTCTTTGATATTTTTCAACGGAAATTCTACTTTGCCGACACTGCCGGAATAGTTGCCGCATTTTTGACCGTTAACGTATACCTCGACATTACCCTTGATTGCGCCGCAAACCAGGGTGACTGTATCTTGTCCCGACACGGTGAAATTCTTGCGAAACCATGCGTTTGTTGCGTGGGTTAACGGATGGAGTTTAAAGTCATCCCAGCCTTTCAGGGGTATCACCTTCCCGTGTGGATTCTTTGGGTCCACCTTTTTCAGTGGATGGTACCAGGTTCGGAAATACTTGTCGAACATTTTGGTCGGCAAAACAAATTCCGACCAGTTTTTACGGTCAGCCGAAGCTTCCCATTCTCCGTTAATACAAAGCCGGGAACGAACTGTTGCGGGAGTCAGGGGCTGGTCCACAGACTTTTTCGCATTTTTACAAACTTCCTGCCGCTGCTTCGCAAATTTGCGTTCCAGGCCCGCATAGATTTTCTCGCGTTCCCGCAATACTGCGTCCAACTCCTTTTTGAAGACTTTCTGTTTGGATTTTAAGCTTGATATAAGAGAAGAGTTTTTCTTTATTTCTTCTTTTAATTTCCGGTTTTCAGCTATCAAAGCTTCACGGGAATACGCTGTTACATTTTTCTGCAGTACCGCGGTGACCTTGCCGTCCTTTATGACTTCAAGTTTTAAGATATTTTCTCCGTTATTCAGGTTTATTGAGTTTGCGCCGGCCGATACGTTTTTACCATTGAGGCGCAGGCTGTATGGAGCTTTGTTCTCTGAAAAAACTGAAATATCAAGTTTATTCGGTCCCGTATATAAGTTTTGAGTTTTAAAGAACAGATTTCCTGCATAACCGTTCTGAAACAGTTCGGCTTTATATTTTTGTCCGGGATGCGTGGTGTAAAGTTTTACATCCTTCATGGGCTTATCGTCCGCATCCGTCATGCGTAAACAGAAATCCGCTCCGCCGGTACGGTCAACCAGTTTGAACATCAAACGGTTCAGTCCCGGCTGTAATTGAGCATTGTAGACAAACTGGTCGGCGAGCGTACCTTGCGCTCCATAATGCTTGCCGACTAGTTTCCCGTTAAGATAAATCCGGTGATCATCATCGCTGCCTGCCTTCAGTTTTATCTTGCGTTGATCTGGAGACTCGACCCAGCAGACGCTGTAAACCGCAAAATAATCATCAATCGGCAGGAACATTCCATCAAAGACCATTTTCTTTCCGGCAACACCGAATTTTTCAAATTCCTTTGCGGATTTTTTTTGCCACACTGTATCGAATGTTTTGGTTTCTCGAAATCCCCATTCATTTGTTGAACCGACTCCGGCTACCAGCTTACCCCAGTCGGCGATGAATTTTGATTTTCCACTGAGTCCGGGATAAGGCACAAAAGAAGCTTCTCCTTTGAGAAAATCAGTATCCAGGGCTTTGCCTTTGCCATCTACCTGGTAGTTCGGATAAGGCCCGGCAACCAGCCAGTCGCAGATGAACCCATCATCTTTGGCCTGAGCAAAACATGACAGCGCAAAAATTGACAACAAGACAGCTTGAAGAAATTTCATGGTAGATTCCTGGTTATTATTGAATGGATTGACCAAGAGCAGATTGTTTAGCTGTGCTAGTTGGTTCAAATGATGCTGGATCATAAATATATGCTGGCTTGCTGACTACATTACTGACATGCATGTCACCCATTAATAAATTACAGCTTGATCTATTACCATGGCGCAGCATTTTCCACTGATAATAATGTGAATCTGTTGTAATATAATGGAGATTCCAGTGGGTAGCGGCTGTTATCCAGTATGAACCATAGCTATTAATAATATCTGTTATTAAAGTCTTTCTGCTTGGATTTCGTAAATTTTTGACCCACTTTCTTGGATCGGTTTTTGATGGCATTGCTGCTACCGATCCATAATGACTGTATAGCTGATTTGAAGGAACAGCCGGACACTTGAAAATCCCTTCAGCATTCCAACCTCCACTTAGTGCTTGGGTATATCCGGTTTTTCCCAGAAGCCAGCCCCAGGAAGCATTAGAAATGGAAGCGTTGCCATATGCATATTTACTATTAACTACCATTGATTGATAATCATTCATGTATGAAGCGCAGCACAGACCTATCTGTTTCAAATTTGATTTGCAAGCGATTGATTTTGCTTTGTCTCTGGCTTTGTTCAGGGATGGCAGTAATATGGACGCGAGAATAGCAATAATTGCTATAACTACAAGAAGTTCGATAAGTGTGAATTGCGATTTCCTTTTCATTTTTTCTTTCTCCTTTTAAGTTTTCGTTAAAACTTTATATTTGCGATTATTGTTTTACTGGACCTGTAGAGTCTCTTACCAGCAGTTCGGCGGGGATAGTTACCCGCGGCGGTAGCCAACCGGACGGATTACGTAATGCCCGGTCGATGGCTTCCACTGCCAAATTGCCCATGCGCTTGATCGGATGTTCGATTGTAGTCAAGCCCGGGAACCAGTTTTGGCAACCATGGTTGTTACCGAAACCGATGATTGACATATCTTCAGGAATTTTCATACCTTTCTCATGTAGAGTTGTATAAGCTCCCAAGGCAAAGCCGTCGTCGACGGCAAGAACCGCAGTCAGTTCAGGAGCCTGACGTAATAACTGTTTCATCGTAACTCGTCCACAGGCTCCGATTGAAAGGTCGTTATCTGTGGAAAGTCCCGGCAGAACCCATTCCGGCTTTATATCCAGATTATTTTCTATCATCATATCCAAATATCCCTGATAGCGTTCGCAGTGGTCCTGAGCCATAATTACATTAGAATCAGTTATCTTGTTTGCTTTCTGATCGGATTTCAGGCGCTTAATATCAGGAAAACCGTTTGTATCCCTGCGATATGCGTCGGGAACATAGGACATCATATAGCCGATTTTGCGGTGTCCAAGCTGAACAAGGTGCCGTATTGCCGAACATACGCCGGAATAAGCGTCATGACGGATTGATCCGGTTCCGGGAAAATCGAACTTGCAGTCGATTGTGACTACTGGCAGTTCTGAATTCAGTACCGATTGCAGACGGGAATCAAGAGTGTCATGCTGGACGATGATAACACCAGCACATTGCAGGTCGCGGATATGTTCCATAAACGGCATACCATTTGTTCTTTCCGGTACCACGTTGATGTCTATATTATTGTTTGTCGCGTATTCATAGGCACCGGTAATAATCGACTGCATGTACAGTTCGCCGGGATTCCAGGGAATCAGCAGGGCGATGCGCGGTGGACGCGGATCGTCACGGTCCGGCTTAAAGTCATATTGTCTCAGCAAAGCTTCAATTCTATGGCGGGTTTGTTCGCTGACTCCGGTACGACGGTTCATTACCCGGGAGATTGTTGCTACGGATACGCCAGCTTTCTTTGCCAGTTTAACGATATTGACTCCTGTAGACTTTTTTGGCATAGGCTCCTCTTTTTTGTTTACGTAAACAATTATAGCAGGTTTTTTTTAGCTTGTCAAGCATGATTTGTGTGAATTTGAAATGAAATATATGTATTTACGTAAACAAGATTAGTTTGAACTTGAATAAAAAGTAGTAATGATTCCTTATTATTGGTATTGACATTTTGCCTTGAGCTGTTAGAATTACTATAAATATGGTAGGGATTGTCCCGCCATGGATTTATAAAAAAATTAAAGGGGTTTTGATATGAAAATGTTAATGAAGTTATTCGTACCGGCTGTAGCCGGGCTGGTTGTTTTAACTCTAGCCGGTTGTTGCTGTGGAAAATGTAGTTCGAGAGCTACATGCTCCTATGGAAAACAAGTTGCCGCTCCCCATAGTGTAACAACCGAACAACTTGCCGAAATGATCAAAAATAAGCCGAAGAATTTCTATATTTTTGATGCTTTGATCTGGAACAAGGAGTCGGTGAAAATTCCTGGGGCTTATAATGTGAATTATAAGACAACCGATGAAGAGATCGCAAAACTTGTTCCGGATAAGAGTGCACGGATCATTACCTATTGTGCGAATCCGCGTTGCAGTGCAAGCCCGAAACTAATGAAACGACTGCAAAAAATTGGTTATACAAATGTCAGCGAATATCCCTCTGGAATTCAAGGTTGGATAAAGGCAGGCATGAAAACCGAACCGGCTAAATAGTTCAATTATGAACCACAGCCCCGGAGACAATTAATGAAATTGTTGCCGGGGCGCTTTTTTTACATAGAATTAACCTAAAAAACTTGACATTGTCCGTCAGTGTTCTAAACTTTCTGAATACGTTTTTTGATTAATTAATAACTTTTTGGGGTTTTTATGTCTTTTTTTCGTTACTATATTGCTGTACCGGCTATTGCTTTGGGATTATTTACTTTGTATGGCTGTGCAAATCCGTCAATAACCAACACCAAACGGTCCGCTATTGAAGAACTGGTAATCAGTACCGCTGCCGATCGTTCGATTGCACAGTTGTCAGAGGTTCATCTTGATGGAAAAAAAGTTTTTGTTGACTTTACGAACCTTACCAGTACTGATGCTGCTTATGTAAAGGGCTGTGTGCGTCAGCGTATCGGTTCATACGGAGCACTGCTGATGGACGATAAAAAAAGTGCGGAGCTTGTAGTGGAAGTATTCTGCGGAGCACTTGATACGAATTTTGAGAACTTTCTGCTTGGTGTTCCGCCTGTCGCGATTCCTGTACCATTTTCCGGCTCATTGGAAACACCGGAAGTCGCGTTCTATAAGCGGGATGCCCAGTCGGCTGTTTGTAAACTGGGATTTACCGTTATAGAAAAAAGTACTGGCAAAGTTCTGAAATATCAGGAGAACCTGATTGGTGCTTCTTACTATAACCGCTATGCAATTATTGGTATTTCGTGGCACAATACCGATATCCCAAAAGATAATAAATATGATAATTAATCTATTGGGGCGTTAAAATAACGACAACTGTTCTGTGCCGGAATTCGTCTGATCTTTGCCGTTTCCAGTTGACCAGTCGATTGGTTCCATTCCGTTTTGTTCTAACTGAGCATTGATTCTGGAAAACGGACGGCTGCCGAAAAATCCCCGTCGGGCTGAAAGCGGCGAGGGATGAGCCGATTTGATGATATGATGCTTTGAGTTGTCAATCAGTTTTTCCTTGGCTGCCGCATGATTTCCCCATAATACGAATATAACCGGCTCGGTTTTCTCATTGACTTTTGAGATGACTGCGTCGGTAAATGTTTCCCAGCCGCGTTTACTGTGGGAAGCGGCCTGATGAGCTCGAACGCTTAATGAAGTGTTGATCATTAGTATTCCCTGTTTTGCCCAGGCGGTTAGGCATCCGTCGGTTGAAAACGGAATTCCCATGTCTGCTTCAAGCTCTTTGTAGATATTCCGCAGGGAGGGTGGCAATTTTACGCCGGTTCGAACGGAAAAACACAAGCCATGAGCCTGGTTGTGGTCGTGATAAGGATCCTGTCCCACAATAAATACTTTAACCTTGTCATATGGAGTGGCGGCAAACGCTGAGAACATATCTTCCTTTGGAGGGAAAATGGTTTCATTTTCCATTTCTTCTGCCAGAAACGATTCCAGTTTTTTCCAGTAATCCTGTTCAAATTCATTGTTCAAGTGCTGCTGCCAGTCATCAGGTATAAGTTGTTTTAAATTCATAATACTTTCCATTCGTGTCGTTTGATTCCATAATAAATAAGCCGTGTTTATGACAAGTTTCAAGTTTTACCGCTTTCTCTTGGCTGAATTCTTAAAAAATAATTTGAGATTACGGGATAAGGATATACATTTCAGGAAACAATGATTAACACCCAATGAGGATACTATTATGCCCGAATTCCGCGATGAAAAAGACAGTATGGGAACCATTCAGGTTCCGAACGACCGTTACTGGGGCGCTCAGACCCAGCGGTCGCTGAAATATTTTAATATTGGTGACGACATTATGCCGAAAGAGGTTGTTTGCGGCATGGGAATTCTAAAAAAAGCCGCGGCCCTGACCAATCGCGATATTGGCAAGCTTTCCGCTGAAAAAGCGGAACTGATCGTTAAGGCTGCCGATGAAGTGATTGACGGTAAACTCAACGCGCATTTTCCGCTGCATGTCTGGCAGACCGGCAGCGGTACCCAGTCGAATATGAATGCCAACGAGGTTATTTCCAACCGCGCGATTGAGCTTTCCGGCGGCGTGATGGGGAGTCAGGAACCGATTCACCCGAACAACGATGTAAATATGTCGCAATCGTCAAATGATACTTTCCCGACCGCGATGCATATTGCCGCGGTAGCGGAATTAAAGAAAAGACTGATTCCGGCGGTAACGCATTTGCGTGATGCGCTGGCTGAAAAGGCTGTTTCTTTTACCGGGATTGTCAAAATAGGACGTACTCACTTACAGGATGCTGTTCCGTTGACTCTTGAACAGGAGTTTTCCGGCTATGTTGCCCAGCTTGATGCGGCACTCAAACGGATTGAAGCAGTTTTGCCGGAACTCTATGAACTGGCGCTTGGCGGTACCGCGGTCGGAACTGGTTTAAATACTCATCCCGAGTTCGCTGTACGTGCCGCGGAACATATCGCGAAACTGACCGGAGAACCGTTCGTAACGGCTCCAAATAAGTTTGCGTCCCTAGCCGCGCATGACGCGGTGGTTGCTGCGAGCGGAGTTTTGCGTGCGCTAGCCTGCGCTATGATGAAGATTGCCAACGATGTTCGCTGGTTGGGATCCGGTCCGCGTTGTGGGATCGGAGAATTGAGTCTTCCTGCTAATGAGCCGGGTTCATCAATCATGCCGGGAAAAGTTAATCCTACCCAATGCGAAGCGATGACTATGGTTGCTGCTCAGATTATCGGACTCGATACGGCGGTCGGAATCGGCGGTTCACAGGGGAATTTTGAACTTAATGTGTTTAAGCCGATGATGATTTTTAATCTGCTGACGGAAATTCGTCTGGCATCTGATTCCTGCAATTCTTTTGCTGAACACTGTGTTGAAGGACTCAAGGCGGAAAAGAAAAAGATTGATGAATATTTGAATGCCTCGTTGATGCTGGTAACGGCGCTTAACCAGAAAATTGGTTATAACAAGGCGGCTGAAATTGCCCATTTAGCTCATGTCGAAGAATTGACGTTGAAGGAAGCTACCTTGAAACTGGGTTATCTGACAGCCGAAGAGTTTGATGCTACGGTTGACCCGAATAAAATGGTCTAAAAAAAAAGCTGCAAAGCAGTAAATGTTACCGGACACTATTCCGGTTCGGATCAAGCGTGGAGTCGCTTGTCGCCGCAGGGTGACATCCGACATCCGCTAATAGATATGATTTCAAATAATGTCTAACAGGAATGAACCTTTATCTGTCTTCAAAGAGCGAAGCAATTCTGAGGTTCAGAGTATAGCGCAAAAATCAAACTCTTTATGTAATATTTTCAGGAGCGTTTTTTTCGGTTGATGTCCAGCCATCTGCGGTGGGTCCACATCCATTGAGTGGGCTCTTCCGCGATCAGTTTTTCCAGTCCGGTAGTATAAAGCTGAGTAATCGCCTGGATATCTTTTTCTTTGTCGCCGGTCGGAGTGTACTGAATTGCCGGGCCAATTACAAATTCGAAATTTAATTTATCATCTTTACGTCGGGTTAGCATAGGAACAAGCGGTATTCCGGTTTTCAGGTGAAGCAGGGCTGGGGAGGAGTGTGCCCGGCAGGGGTGTCCGAAGAATGTAGCTTCCACTCCTTCGACTGAGCTTGCGTGCTGATCTGCCAGGATGGCCACGGTTTTACCTTGCTTGAGCGCCTTTAGTACTCCTCTTATTCCGCCGGATTTTGGAATACTCTCATGCACATCCGATTCCCGTGAACTAAGAATGTATTCTCCAATTTTGGGGTTGTCAAAAGGACGCATGATTGACACCATGGGGTTGCCAAAATGGTGAGCCCAGGAAGTTGCCGCTAGTTCCCAGTTGCCGTAATGAGCGGTGATTACAATTACCTGGGGATTCTTTTTTCCGGCAGTACAGAAATCATTCCGGGTTTTTTCATCGTTGCAGATGATGCCGACTTTATTGTCGTCAATACCATTGCGAAGTTTTACGATTTCCACCAGCAGCATAGAAAATTGACGATAGCATTCTTTTGCCAGTTTTACGGCTTCATCGTGATTTTTTGCTACACCGGCATGCAGTAAATGCTGAATGGTTCTTATACGATGTCTCTTATCCAGCACGAAAAACAGTTTGAATAATTGGCGGCTGATGAAGTATGCAACTTTCAGCGGAATGATGCCAATGCATTTAAATAGCATTACAAACGGAACATATTCAATCCAGATTCTTGCTGAACTTTTCTGTTTCTTTTTTTTCTCTGAGGACTTATCTTTATCTGACATATTGCTGATCGCTTTCGTAATTTTATCCCGTCCAACAAATGGCACTAGTACCGCTTTAAACTGAAGCGGGAAAAACATAAATTTATTTCAAATAAATTTAGTTCAAATTACGGTTTTATCAAATAGAATCAGATTAATATCAGCTCTTTTATAGATGGTAAGAATATCAACAAAATCAAAAACGGGGGATGATGTCTTATTTCCTGGAATCAGCTTTATACGGCAAGAATGCCATCTGTTGATAAAGATGGCATTCCTGCTTTTTTATTGTTTGTCATGTTGAGAATTATCGACTTTTTCCAGAATGAATCCTTTTATGATTTTCTGAAGACTTCCAAAGCCATTGATACCAATCTGAAGGATTTTGTCTTCGGAGGTTATTCCCAGTGAAATTCGGCCTTTCTGCCAGGAGGCCTTCCAGGATTTTGGATTTTTCTGGCTGAACTTGCCAAGGAAATTCAGATGTTCCGTGTCCGGTCCAGAAGAAAAGATGAACTGCTGAGTAGAGATGCCTCCCAGTGTAAAAAGTGTATACACTTTATATTTTCCAGCCGGAAAGTTGTCGGGGAGCAGCCATTGGAGTTTTGCTTTATGTTTCTGGTGTCCTTTTTTTCGCAGATATAGCTCGTTTTTCAGTATAAAAGTTTTTTCGGCGTTATGATCAACAACTTTTCCCATAATGAATTCGGTCCCTGGAATAGAAGCTTTTTTCCCGAATCCGAGAAAGAAACATGGTGAATTGCTTGTGAAGTTGCCGAATTTAACCTCACCAGAACATAGTACTGCACTTGTAATTAACAGGGCAAACACGAAAAATCTCTTTAGGTGTTTCTCAAAAAACATTATTTATCTCCATTTTGTTTATATTGGCGACTGTGGATGTTACAAACTGCTTTATTGTGTTAATAACGCATGAGATAGATGGGGGATGTCGTAACATTTAGTATCAGACTGCTTCCGCTGATAACTGGTTTGACAGGAGTTCCGAGTTCATTGAATATTTCCACCTTATTGCTTGTTAGGCGGATACTTAATTTTTTCGGTTTTTCCGACCAGAGCATAATAATATCGTTCCTGCCGTTTTTTACCCTGAGTTGTTGAATTCCGGAAGGCAAATTTATGTTTTTCAGAATTTCTCTTCCATCCAGCAGACGGCTGGCAGCATTTATCGCACATGCTGCGGGCAGGGGGTCACCGTAAACATTGCAGAATCCCAGATTGGCTCCGTTTGAATATGGCACCAGATAGGCAAACAATTTTATCCTTTTTTGATTCAGTACCCATGCAATCTGTTTCGGGACTGCTGTTGCCTGACCGACAACTCCTGTGATGCTGTGTGCCAGGGGGGCAGATACTTCGCCGTAAACTATCGGCTTATCTGTTTTCTGTTGTGCCAGACCCAATCCTTCAAATGGGGTGTTGCCAATTGTGGAACTATCCATGTTAGGTGCGCCATAAGGATGGGCATGGACATCCAGCCAGTCACAATTATTTGCATATCCATGCTTAAACAGTTCAGCCGTTATTCCGGATGAACGGCATAGTGACGCTGATATAAAGGTTGCTTTGGGATTGGCGCGCTTCATCGCTTTGTAGTAAAGAGCAGCCGCAGCGCTGTAGACGATTGCTTCCGCGGTAGTTCCTCGACCGGAATGCAGATCGATTTCATTATCGCCGCACCAATAATTGATTTTGCCCTTGTAGTATGATACCAGTTTTTCGGCATACGCAGTCAGTACCTTATTGAATTCAGGTGTGCCGTAGAATGGCAGCGGTGCTGATCCGAACGGTATTAAGCGTATGCTTTTGGCTGAAGCCATTTCCTGGCTTTTTTTCTGCTGGCCTTTTGCTTCATCTTCGGTAAGAGCCATGAGCTGGCCTTTACGCTTCTGGTCAGTCTGTACGTATCCCATACTCAGGTCGCCGATCAGTCTAATGTTAAGTTTATTCGCCAGCTCAATCGTTTCGTCTACAACCTTTCTTGGCTTGAATGTTACGTTGCCCTTCGTGTCGAATTTTATGCCCCAGCGATTCCAGGCCTGAGACATTTTCTGGTGCCAGGTAATACCGGTTTTGTTGAGCCATTCCAGTTTTGCTTTGACTTTAGCGAAGTCATCGGTATTGGTCATCCAATGTCCTACGCACGCGATCTTGCGGGGAACATCCGTGTTGAGCGATACCGGGCCGCCAGTGATCGCAAAACTGTGGTGATTGTTATACACCATCACTTTTCCGGAATTGTCCAGCCACTTCAGCTCTACAGAATAGAAGTCCGGCTGGGATGTCGGTATATCCGATAGCTCCAAGGTCATACTGGCATTACAGTTTCTGTCAAAAGCTAAAGTTTGTTTTGCTTTGTAAACAATCTGATTCATATAATTAGTTATGGTAATTTGAAGTTTTTCCGGCACGGCCGCTTTTAATTCCTGAATAGTCAATATGTTATCATCTTTTGTTGGTCGGCGGGTATAGATCCAGTAATTTCCACGGGGTCTGTAGCGTTTGATTGGATTACTCTGATAGATTTCGGCTTGTCCTGAGCGGCAGGAAACATGCAGCTTAAGTTTGCCGTTCCAGCTTTTTGTGGTGAATAATGGAGTTGTCCCATCTAGAGCAGTCAGTTTGGAAAGGAAACCGATACATTCGTTGTTGTTACTGCGGTTGGGATCTGTTACAGAAAACTTAATTCCATAAACTTTAGATGATCCATTTAACTGCTCAAGGATCGCACTGAAAGTCCAACTGCTGTGCTTGCCGTTTGACGGCATAACGATTTTTTTTGATCTGATTTTTGACGGACTCAAAGACTTGATTAATAAACGATTCCAACCCTTATTCAGGTTTAAACGGCAGTATGCTCCGGCTCTTTTTAAGGACTTGCCGTTTAGCCATTGAAACAAGGTTTGTGAGGTGCCGATTTTTAGTCGCAGGGATTGTTTCTTCTCTGAATGAATATATACAAACGCGTAACTGGCTCCTCCGGCCCATTGTCCTGCTCCATCAGATATGTTCTTCACAGGAAACTGGTTTGAGAAGAAATCAACAAGGCCGTCAGATGTTTCCAATTTGATCCATGGCACAAGTCTTGTTCGATCAGTACCCTGACTTAAGTCCATGTCGCCGGGCTGTGGTGATAAATTAGCTTCATAATTGAACGCAGAAACGGCGAGTCCTCCACGCCCCCAGCCTGGTCCCCAGCAGACCCATTCCTTGATCATTTCTGCTGGAGCTGCTACTGAAAAAGAAGATATCAGTGCAAATAAAAATACTTTTAATGTCTTCATTTATTACCTTATGTTTGTGATGTTTCGGAGTAAAATGATCCCGTGCTGCAGAATCATAATTTTTCAGTTATTTGTTTTTAATAATATTTTGCTAAACAGGTTTACTGTTTGCAATTTCGTGGGAGATATTGTTTTGCCTGGCCAGATAAGCCCATCAGATAGCAATCATTGATTACCGTGTGTTGTCCATGCCCGTCTGCGAAGACTGAATTGACAAACTGAAAATTACTCACTCCCGCATGAAAAGCCATTCCTTTGGCGTAGTTGTTGCAGACTGGCACTGCAAGGTCAGAAAGGAGGAGTCTTCTGCTGGCATTTCTATCACGCAGGGTATAGCATGAATTGAAATTGAAGTAGTCTTCGCTTGCAGGATACAGCTTTGTTCTTCTGGTAGCGAAATGAGCAGCGTAAAAATACGATCCTACGCCTTTTTTATTTTGAGCTACGGTACCTTTATTGTTGTTTGCCGGGCATTTATAGGCTTGGTTGGTTTTAGCTATAATTCCGGCTTCGTCCATGTTGCTGGCAGCATTGGTTATGAAGGAATGAAACCATGGCCCGGCACTGTAGCGCAGACCTTTGATATTGATTTTAGCTGTTGAATAAGTTCCATAGCTAAGAGTAGTTCCTTGTGGAAAGATTCCATTGTAGTCATTGGCATATAATGTTGCAGATGTTCCCAGCTGTTTGAGGTTGCTCAGGCATGCAATGCCCTTTGCTTTATCGCGTGCCCGGTTGAGAGCCGGCAACAGCATTGATGCCAGTATTGCGATAATGGCTATCACAACCAGTAGTTCGATGAGTGTGAAAGGTGAAATTTTTTGATTTTTATTGCTGTGTTCCTGCTGATTCATGTTCTTTCTCCCTTTTTTGTTTTATGTGTGTGAATGTTATTCTCCGCATGAAATTCCTGGAATAATTTTAGGTGAAATCGGGTTCATATCAACCAGTTGTCCAGGTTTTGCTTCGGTAGACATGAGCTGGCTCAAGCTTGATTCAACCATGGCAACCGGATCGAAAACAACTTTACTTAACTTTACTGGTGAAGCAAAATCACAACCGATGTTTGCATGGGTAAGCAGTGCGATATCATCAGGCACTTTTATTCCTTGTTCGGCCAGAGCCAGTAAAAAGCCGCGACAGACAATATCGTGATGGACAAAAATTGCATCGGGAAGTTTTTTAGACGATAAAAATTCTTTGCCTTTTTGGTAGCCGGCAATTTCACTGTTTCCCCATTGAACAAATTCAAGTTCAGCATCACTGCAGCTTTTTATGGCTTCCTCTGCGCCACGGCGTTCGTTGCGCAAGTCTTCCTGCCAGTCGGCATAAGGGACTTCTTCCGGAAGCATTGATACCATTGTGATTTCCCGGTAACCTTTTTCAAGTAAATATTCTACCCCGATTTTGGCTGACTTGTGGAAATCAAGAGTTACCGGCGATATCCATGGGATTGTTTTCTGCTCCATCAGCCAGTCGGTCAATGGATCGGAAGAATCCAGTACGACCAGTGATTTTATTTTCCCCGAGGTTACATCACTGCGGACATCATAAAGTGCCCGGTCTGAGCTGATATCAAGGTAAACTTTTACGTTAAGATTATGCTGTCTGGCGTAGGTGTTGTAATGCTCAAGCATTCGAAGATATAACGGACTTTCCTCTGTAGAAGGATTATAACCGAATATCAATCCTACCGTATTGGAAATACTGTGCGATTTCACAAAAGTTCCGCGCTTGGGGCTGCGGTCGATCAAATCCAGTTCAACCAGACGCTGCAGGCTTTTTTGAACGGTAACAGGAGTAACTCCATATTTTTTCGCCAAACGTGCAGTTGATGGAAGGCGTTCGCCTTCTCGCAGATCCATGGAAATAATGCGATCTTCAATATGTTTCGCGATCTGCTGATAAACCGGCAGTGCGGTCTGTAACATAAATTCTGTCATATATATTTTATTTTATTATTATATGTTAATAATGTATGGTATTATAATAGTATAATAATAAAACAAAAGCAATAGTTCTACAGTTATTTTTTCTTATTTTTTATCGAATCATTGCTGAGGTGAACTCGAAATTTTTATTCAGAATCAAGTTCTTCCGGATATTTGACTTTGTTGCCGAAGATAGTTTCAAAACATTCTCCATCGAAGTAGTCGGCCTGAATGCTGACTTTGCCGCCGCCTTCCGGCAGGTCTATAGCGAAGGTTGGTACTGCCAGCGAGGACAGGCGAGGGCGGCAGTAGCGCAGGATTTCACGTCCTTTTTCGAGACCGGTGGCGAAATGGCGGACGCCGCGTACCGGATCAATATGGAACAGGTAGTGTGGTTTGACTTTGATCTTGATTAGTTGCCGGAACAAATCTTCCAGTATCGTCGGTTCATCATTCACTCCTTTGAGGAGTACGGTCTGGTTTATGATGGGTATCCCGGCATTAACCAATTTCAGACAGGTGCTTTTAGCCTCGGCTGTCAATTCGCGCGGATGATTAAAATGAGTTGCAATCCATAGACATGGATAATCGGAAAGAATCGCGATAAGCTCGTTATCGATTCGTTGCGGCATGTATACTGGAATTCGAGTTGCCAGACGGATAATATCCAGTGACTTGATCCGGTTCAGTCGATCAAGAATTTCCTTGAGTCGCTGATTTGACAGCATTAATGGATCACCGCCCGATACCAGAATTTCTTTTATTTCAGGATGTGCCGCATAATAGGCGCAGATTTCATCAAGCTCTGGATTGGTGATATCGCTTGGCGTACTTCCCTGTTTCCAGTAGCGCTTCCGAAAGCAGAATCGACAATACGAGGCACAGCGATTGGTGGTGATCATTACTGCCCGGTCGCGGTAGCGGTGAATCAGTCTTGGGACCGCAGTTTGCTGTTCTTCCGCAAGTGGGTCGAACGAGGCCTCGTGGTCCAGAAGTTCATCGGCATGGGGCAGGCACTGACGCAGAATCGGATCGTTTTCCGGCGCTTTTTTATCAATCAGCGATAAATAATACGAGTTCGCCAGAACCGGATAGGCCCGTTCCACTTCGTACATTTCTTCCGGCAGTTCAATTTTCAGAAATTGTGCGATGTCACTAATGTTGTGAAAAAATTTTATATCATTCTTCATAATAAAAAATGGCCTGATACTGTTTTTGCATCAGACCTTATAAATCGGCTGTCATGGTGTTGATTTGAGTCTGAAAACTTGTTTTCAGCCAAATCAACACCATTAATAACGCACCGGGTCGTACCCGGACGTGGTCCAGCGACGGAACGCTGGTCGGCGAAGCCGAAATTCCTACTTAACCGTAAAGACCCAGCCTTTGCCGTCTTCCCAGGTACGGGAGAGGTCAATGCCGAGTTCGCGCTTGTCGTTGTTATCAGCCAGCTTTGCGAGGATTCCGCCGACTTCGATCTGATCGTCGGTGCAGCCAATTTTTTCAGCAAATTCAGCGGCGGTACCGCAGAAACCTTTGCTTTCCGGCAGGTTGGCTTCGATAGAATTCAGCAGGTCAATGATACTTTTGCTGGCAAGTTTGTAAGCCTGAACTCCCGGCTGATGGAATGCGTTGATATTGATGAATTCAGCGTAAACTGCTACGGCGCGTTCGTACAGGGCGATGATCATGCCGAGGTTGAACTCGTCAATTGTGCGGATAGACATTTCGATAACCTGGCGGCCTTTTCCGCGCAGTGCGGATGACAGTCCGGCTTCAAAACCGTGAAGGTAATCACCCATGTTGATTTTGCCGTCCATTGGAAGGCCGGCGGCATCTTCCATTACTTCAATGAAAGTCACGAAGAAGTCATCACGGCCATCATTGAGCTGCTGGATGAATGCGTGTGCGTCAGTACCTCCCTTGTTACCGAATACATTCAGGCCCTGGTAAACAGGTTTTCCATCGAGGTCAAGTTCTTTTCCCAAGCTTTCCATAACCAGCTGCTGGAAGTAACGTGACAGTAGAACGAGGCGGTCAGCGTAAGGTACGATAACCATGTTGCGGTCGCCTTTGCCTTTGCCGGCAATATACCACATTGCAGCGAGCATGTAGGCCGGGTTGCAGCAGTAACTTTCGTTGCGGGTCCACTCATCCATGTGGCATGCGCCTTTGAGAAATTCCGCGAAGTTTACGCCGGTCAAAGCTGCCGGAAGGTGTCCGACAATACTGGTTTCACTGGTGCGTCCGCCGATGGATTCAGCCATTTCCATGACTTTCAGCCAGCCGTTGCCGCGTGACAGCTGGTCGAGCTGACTGTCTTTCATGGTGATGGCGCAGGCATGTTTTGCGAATTCCAGGCCAGCTGCTTTATAAGCGCTTTCCATGGCGATCATGTTGTTCTTGGTTTCCTGAGTACCGCCGGATTTTGAAATACTGGCAACCAGGGTTTTTTCGAGGTCGACAACCTGAAGAACGTCACTGACTCCGGCAGAGTCGGTGTTATCAAGGAAATAAATTTTCAGGAAATTATCGCGTTTATCGGCGGACAGTTCATTCCAGTACGGGCCATTGATGGCGAACTGCATGAGCTGAGGACCAAGGGCTGAACCACCGATACCGTTGATTACGGCATATTCAAATTTTTTGCCGGTTGAACCAGTGATTTTGCCTGAGCGAAGGTCTTCGGCAAAGGCTTCGACTTCTTTGAACAGTTCAGACTTGGCATAGTCGATACGGTCGGTGAAGTGAGTTACTTTGCGGTTTTCGTCGGGATTCTTGATGGCGCCGCCTTCAAGGTTTTTCATTTCTTTTACGGCACGGTCGAATTTGTCGCTGAGTGCTTCGAGGTCGGCATCATCAAATTTCATTCCGGCAAAATTGACGGTAAAATCTGATTCGGGGCATACCAGGGTATACTTCTTGTTGCGTTCGATCCAGGTTGCTTTGTCCATGATCTTTTCTCCTGTAAAATATTAACAATCCGTATGACGGATAGCGTTTATACCGCTTCAGGTTTTGCGCATTGCGCTATGGAAGCGGAAAACATAAATACACCGGGAGTAATTGTTTAACTCTCCGGGTTGCTTATTATTAAATAAGATTCATAACCGAAAAAGCAATGTAGCTGTATGGCTGGAAAAATCCAGTGCATTACGATAATTTCTTAATAGATTGAAAGGCTTTTTAATAATATGACTGCTTGTTAAAGTGTTTTAGTTATGTTATTGTTATGTCTTTAACTTATATCTATTGAGGAGTTGTAGTCATGAGTGAAAAGAAGAAGAATCCGGATTGTCCCTGTACTTATCCGTGCCCTCGGCACGGAGATTGTGACGCATGTCAAAAATATCATCACAGTACCGGTACTAAAACTGCATGTGGAAAATAATTTTTAAACGGAAGAATTTTTTATGAGTAATGAAGAGCAGCAGCTGGAATTTCCGGTTGACTGGAATTACAAAATAATTTGTCTTGAAAGCGATGACAAGGTGTTGGACAGGATTGTTGAAGTATTAAGGTATCATGGTTGTGATAATACTCCGACTGAGGGTATGAAGTCAAAGAAAGGTACTTATCGGACGTATAAAGTAACGGTCACGTTCAATGATCTTGACTCCATGCGGAATTTTAGTAATGCATTAAGCGCTGTTGAAGGTGTTAAATTTCTGCTGTGATTATTTTCAGACAATAAAAAAGCGAAATGTGAAGTTATCGCATTCCGCTGAATTTATTCTTAAAAAATAGATTATGCAAGCATGTTCAGGATATTAGTCGACCCTTCTTCACCATTTGCATATTGTTCACTCATTAAATGGAGCAATTCCTGAAGAGCTTCTTCGCTCATTTCCTGGACTGATTCAAGTGCTTCCATATTGGTTTCAAGAGTCATTTGTTCTGCAACCGGCAGAAAATCTACTTCTGCAGAAGTTTCCATTTCTTCCATGCTGTCGACTGACTCAGCCACTTGTTCATATTGTTCCTGGTCAGCATCTCTGAACGCGTTATCTTCTTTTGCAAACGTTTCCTGACCTGAATCCGTATTTGCTATGGCTACTGTTTCCCCTTCCATCTGTTCCAGCATTTCAGATGCTTCAGATGAGATAGAGACTTTTACAGAATCCTCAATCTTTTCTTCTTGTTTTTCCTGAGGCAATTCCGCTGCCTGAGGATTAGTAGAACTCATATTGCGTGAGACTTCTTCTGACGCGTATGACGAAAATAAAACATTTTGAGGTTCACTAATCATTTTAATACCTCCTGGATGGTACTATACACTCTTATTCCTGGTTTGTCTATAAAAACAAACAATTGTTTAAACTTTCCGTACTCTCCTTATCGGCAGGTTAAACAAATGTTTTAGCCTTTTATTTGTTAAAAAACAAAAAACACATTACACATTTTGAATTTGAAGCATAAGGTGTGCCATTGTGCGCGTATTTGGTTGTTGGCAGGAAGTTAATTTTTTTTCCCTATAAAAATGTCATGACAGGGCAAAGTGAATATACTTAGGGGCTTATTGGTAGTTTATATTTTCGACTTTAGTGGTGTCGTGTAAATCGACTTTTCGAATTCTGTCGTCAACTGCTACAGAGGGCTTGGGAGGAATGAAGTTAACGTTGGATCACTTTTTGTAAAGATAAGTATATGAAAATTGGGAAAAGAGGGAGGAATAATCTTCTTCAGAATATATTATCCCTCTCTCTGTCAGTTTTCCATCTCGTTAGTATTTTCTTGGCAATTGCTGCCTATTTTTTTTAAGTAATTTTCTGCAGCATTACGTTTTGATATATTGTATTAATTAATCAACTTTTTCATTGTACCTGATTTTGTAGATATCAAAATTGATTTTGCGGGCAGCCTGAATTAACTCATAATATGGTGTGTCTGTAATAGAAACAAAACCGATGTTGTAATTCTCTCTGTCACCACCGCGACCGGTAAGAGGCTGGTCCTGATACTGGAACCAATGTGCTCCGATGATATATGGATTCAATAGGGCGGACCTCATGTAATGGTCATACCTGATTCCCCTCCCAATCTGGGTTTTTCCTGAACGTAAACCTCCGTGGAACATCCCTCTGTCGGTTGCGCCGAAATGGAACTCTCCTATTAAGATGGGTTTATCATATTTTTTTGCTATTTTAAATAGATCCGGATAACATGAAAAAGGTATTGATGGATTATAGGTATATAAATTATAACTGACAACATCGCAGTATTTGTTTGCCGCTTCTGCTGTTTCTTTATTCCAGGTGCATAATCTGCTGCCGAGATATAATTTATTTGGAAAGTATTTTTTTGACATTTTTCGGCAGATTGAATAATATTTTTCTGCTATCATCGCTGTCATTGCCGATATATCGTCCTGGGCTGCTTTGAGTTGATGTTTGTTGAGAATGAAAGGTGATTTCATGCTATTCCAACTTTTAAAATTTGTTTTCCAGATGTTGTTAAGTTTGGAAATTAGACCGTATTTTTTCTGCATCAGCTCAACGCATTGGTTTTTCGTATCGGATGGCCCTGCTTTTTTGAAGAAATATTGTACATAGTCATATGTGGGGGTTGTATACAATCTGTCCCAATGTATTTCATTATCTATAAAGATCCCAATAATATATGGCTCTAGATGTTTGTTGTTATCGATAAGCTTTCTCCATTTTGTTATTTGCTTGGTAAGTTCTGCAATGAATTTTTCGGAATATATGTCATGTCTCTGCCCTGGAGCTGTAAAATCTAATTTTACTGTTACTGTGAAAGGCAAAGGTTTTCCGGTCGTTAATGCAGATCCATCGGTCCAGGCTCCTCTTGAATTAAATCCCCATGATCTCATTCGGTCGCCAATGTATTGTCCAAGGTTTTTCTTGAAGTCTGGCCCTAATTTTCGATGCAGATTTGCCTCGAAAAAATTATATCTCTTTCCTTTGCTGATATAGTATTTAGCGAACTCCGAATCTTTTGGGGGCAGATATGTAAAGAACCATTTTCGTTTGCCTGATACTGCTGGTAAACTTAATGTTTTAGCTCTACAAATTCCAACAGACCAGAAAAGTTTACCGACTGGGTCTACAAACCACCATTTATCGTTAATTTTTTCGATTCTGAAGTGTCCGGTTGCTTTAAGTTTGTTTGGTGTTTTATCCCAACCGCCATATGCGTCAAAGCGATTGAATTTTGCAATGTATTTTTTATTATTCTTAACCTCTGAATCAAGTTGTTTGTTGAAGTCTCTGTCGGAGAGTATTTTCCCGGGCCATTCAGAGTGAGAATACTGTCCATATTTATCAACAAATGGCTCTTGGGACATTTGTTTTGTCGATAGTTCAAATTTACGAATTGAAATGCTGCAAACTCTCTGGGGGCGAATGCGATAAATATTAACACTTTTAACCGTTTCTAAGTTGAATTTTGTGTCACCTCGGAAATAACACCCGTATTTTTTTATAGGTAAATTAGGCATTCCTCGCATATATTTGATGTTGAGATATCCTGGAATGAGATTGATGTATATTGTATGGTATTTTCCATCTGGAGGAATGGTAAAACCTGTTTGCATACAGTTTTTTAATCTTGCAGAATCAACTTTTTCTGAATCATCAATCCTGATATTTAAATTTTCTTTGTTTTTGGAATTATTTTTTATTTCGAGTTTTAGAGTTTTATATTTACTCCAATTGTTTTTTGTCTCCATTAGTTGTTTCTTGAAGATTACTGCTGGGAATTTCTTTGATTTATTGAAGACTATTGTTAGATCATTTGCTAAATTGGCTTTTGATTCTCGAAGAGATAGTGTTTTTGCGATTCCATCTTTTTTTATTGCATTTAGCAGAGATAAAGTATCTTCTGCAATTGCAGACTGCACTAGTGTTAAGATAGATAATACTAATATACTTATGTTTTTTAACATTTTCTTCCCTTTTTTTGAGTGGTTTCTTATTTGATTTATATATTGTATGATGTGCTTAAGTGTAAAGGCATCTGTGTGTTGCTGAGAATAGGTTGTTGCAAACTCCATACTTTAGTCTTTGAGCAAAAAAAGTATAAAAATTGCGAGTGGAATTTCTATATTCCTGACGGATGACTCTTTTCGTTCACAAAAAAGTAATACAGTTTTTATATTGGGTGTCCCCAAAAAGGACCCCTGTGGCTGGTTGATTTTGAATAATTACGGCATTGGATAAATACGTCTTTTGTTTTTGTCGTAATATCCATAAAATCCCATTGGTGATAAAACCGCTTTCGTTGCTTGGACATTTTCAGCATGTCCATCAATAAATCCCATGCAGCCTTTCCCGAAATGATGAGCGGCAAATCCCGCCCACGCTCCACTACTGGTTATTGTCCAGGCCTGGCCGCTTTGATCTTCCATCCATGAGTCATATAAGAAATGAAAACGGGAAGGACGTGATATTTTTGGGAGCTTTAATAATTCAAAGCAATTGGAGGGGCCTTTGCAATAAAAAGCGTGAGATGGATCCTGGCTCGATGGAAAATTACTTTGAGTGGGTCTTCTAACGGCATATATAGCCCCTTTGTTGTTGCTATCGAACGTAAAAGGAGGAGCTGACGGACATAGGGTCATTGCATCGTTTTTTAGTACGTTTCCATAATCCATTAATACATATTTCCATAATACATATCCATAGTTATGGGAGGCGTTGGCGTTTACTCTGACCATGGCTACTCCATTATAATCTCCGGCATACATGGCTGTCGCAAGTAAAATTTGTTTTTGATTATTCAGGCATGTCGCCATTTTTGCGGTTCCACGAGCTCTGCTTAATGAAGGTAAAAGCAATGAGGCTAAAATTGCTATGATTGCAATAACTACAAGCAATTCTATGAGTGTGAAATTCTTGGCTTTTTTCATTTTTTTCTCCTGTATTTGATATTAAATTAATCTAGTTTTTCTTAATCAATTATAACAGTTTTGTGTTCTGCAATTAGCCCTTTATGTGAGCTCCTAAGTAAAATGTTATAAATATTACTTGTTCTTACCAGTCATGGTTTTATTTGATTATAATTATACTTGATAGTTTGTACTTTTCCTATAGCACAAATATATTATTTAATATACAAATGTTCACTTATTCTATTTTTTTTATGGATGCTCAAAGAGATTTTATTTTAAAGCAATTGAACCAATGCAATAATATTGGATTGGATAGGATTTATTTTGCTACAAATATGTCAATTCCGAATAATAAAGATATTCAATGCTTTTTGGAGCCTAGAATTATAGTTCCTCTTACGGGTGAAAAAAAAATCTCATTTATGCATGACGAACATGATTTTAAACACAGCTTAGTTCCAGGAGAGGTTGTCTTTGTTCGAACTCAGACTTGGACATTGCCGGAGTGGACCAGTTGTCACGAAATGTTATCTGCTGTTTTTTTTAAAGATTATATTAGACTTCTTTATATTAATTTTGATCATGAAAAGCAGGTTGGTGTTCCTCCTAAGCCGGATTGCATATATAATGTTAAATATCCTCAAGATAACATTTTATCCTCTATATTATACATTGTGAAAAAGTCTGCGGAAATTAGGGCGAGAAATGAAGAGTTGATGAAATTGTACATAAAATCGCTGATGTTGTATCTTGCCGATTCTGTGAATAAAATTCCTTCGAATATTTCAATAAGTAAGTCATTTGTATTGTGGAACAAAATTTCTCAATATGTCAATGAAAACTATTTAAACACATTATCTCGTTCCGCAGTTGCTCGTGAATTTGGAATTCAATCAGGTTATTTGTCAACTATTTGCAAAAGATATAGTGGTAAAGGTTTCAAGGAATATATTAATAATCTTAAACTGGAGCATAGCTGCAATCTGCTTATAAATACCAACTATACTCTTGATGAGATTTGTAATGTATGTGGTTATAATTATACTTCATATTACTCAAGAATTTTTAAAAATACCTATGGTGTTACTCCGAATCAATACCGAATTGTTGCATTGTCGGAAAAATACAATCCGGGAAGGAGTGGAAACATTAAGGATGTATGATTGCTGTATGTTTGTTATGTATCGTCGCTGTTTTTATGCTTTTATGAGGGATTATGCGTAAACTTCTATTCTTGCTTGTATTGTTAATAACAATCTCATCTTACGGCGCAGAACGGATTAATATCGAATTTTTTTATCAGTCTGGGTGTTCTGAGTGTGAAGATGTCAAAACTTATATTTTGCCGCGTTTAAAAGAAGAGCTTGGCGGTAGGTATGTATTGAAAAAATATGATACCGGTATCAGGAATAATTTTATTCGACTGGCTGAGTATCAGGAACGGCTTGCGCCGGATCGTAATGACTCAGTGTGTATGGTGCTCGATGGGAATGTCTATCTAGGTGGATATAAAAATATTGAGGATCGCTTGTTTCGGGAGTTGGCGGGACTGTTGGAAATGTCGGCTCAATTTGCACGGAATAATCATGCTACGGCTGAAGGTTCGATTGGAAATATCTTTCAGCGTCGGGCTGGGCGTTTTACTTTGCCAACTATTTTGATTGCTGGTTTTCTGGATGGAATTAATCCTTGTGTTTTTTCTTCTCTTGTTTTTCTCTTGAGTTTATTTTCTGTTGCAAATATAAAAAATATACGGCTCCTTGTGGCTGGCTGTGCGTATTGTTTGGCGTGTTTTTTGACTTACCTGGGGGTAGGGTTTGGTGTGTTTAGATTTATAAGGATATTTTCCGGGTTTGGGGTAATTCGTGTTGGAATTGTTGTCTTGATGGCTGTGGTGTTGGTGGTTGTCGCTGTTATTTCATTTGTTGATGCCTGGCGTTATCGATGTTCCGGTGCTGCTGGAATACGTTTAGGGTTGCCGGATAAGGTTAAACAGCGAATTCATTCGATTATGCGGGGAGGCGTGAGGTTTCGTTTCCTTGTTCCTGGTGCGTTTGTGGCTGGTATGCTGGTTACTGTGCTGGAGAGTGTTTGTACAGGACAGACTTACATTCCGACCCTTGTTTTGCTTGTTGGTGATAAAGGTGTCGGTTCTCATTGGTTTGGTTATCTGTTGTTGTATAACTTGATGTTTGTTTTGCCGCTGTTGGTGCTGTTTTTGTCAGCTTATCTTGGCACGTCGACATCAAGGCTGTTGGAATGGAGCAAGCGAGAGGTCTTTCTTAGTAAGATTCTTCTCGGAATTTTCTTTGTTTTTTTATGTGTTTTGCTGATATCTACCGGTTTGTGATCCAGTATTTTTTTTGATGCTTGAACATGCTTCTTATTAAATTCAAATACTAATGTAAATATTACTTAGATTCACTTGCATTGAAAGCCCTGTTATGCTACTTTACTTGGATTTTGTATTTTTAAATTTTTTTCTGGCTAGGAAGCCGAGGTGAATCGACTGATCGCATTGCGGGAATGTTGGCATCTTTATCATGTGTTTTCGGGCCAGCTGGTGGATTTTTTTTGTAGAGTAGGGAATTTTAGAATATAGGGAGTCGGAATATGTCCGGAAAGTTTAAGCTGCTTATTGCTGCATTGGCGTCTGTTGTTCTACTGGGGTGTCAAGGTGATGATTTTTACCGAAAGAAACGTGAAGAGGCTGCGGAAAAACACATCAATGAAATCAAGCGGAATAAAGTTGAAGTTGGTCGGGTTTTCAGTTTACAGGAAGCCATTGACTATGCGCTGAAAAATAATCTGGATATGAAGGTTTATGCTTTGCGTGAATCTGTTCAGAATGCCAATAAATATTCTGAAGCATTTAAAATGCTGCCGGAAGCAAATCTTTCTCTTGATCTTACTCATAGAAACAATGATGCCGCCAGTCAGTCGATTTCTATTGATACTGGTGACGAAAGTTTGGCATTCAGCCGCAGTACGGAACGTGATAATCAGAAATTTAATATCGATATTGCCTTTAGTGCAATTGATTTTGGGGTTTCATATCTGTCTGCGGTTCAGGCTCAGGACAGAGTACTGCTTGAAAAGCAGTTGGAGCGTCGTGCCGCTCAGAATCTCATGTATGATGTTGCAAAGGCGTACTTCACGGTCGCGGCGACTCAGGATGCGATGGGTAAAACTGAAAAACTGCTTGAAAAGTGTGGGCGTATTGATCAGTTGCTTGATAAAATAGCGCAGGAACGCAGTGTTTCTTCTTTGCGGATACTTGATGAAAGAAAGCGTTTTGCTCGGGTGGAGGAAGCGTTGATGCTTTTCCGTAAGAAATATGCGGAAGCCAGTGCTGAGCTGAAATCATTAATGGGGCTTGCGCTTGAGTCTGAGATAAAAGTTGACTCTAATGTTCTGGACAAGGTTGACGAACGCATCTTTAAGCTTCCTGATATTTATTTCCTTGAAAAGGTGGCTCTGCGTGAACGCCCTGAATTGTATCAGTTGGATATTCAGAAACATTTGGTTGAACTTGAAGCCGACAAAACCATCATTAAGATGTTTCCTAATGTTAAAGCATTCCTTGATTTTACTCAGGATTCCAACAAGTTCCTGTATAATCACAGTTGGCTTGAGATTGGTCTCCGTGCCGCATATAATGTGGCGAGGCTTCCTGCTAGAATCGCTCAGTATAAGTCTTACGACACAGAACGGCGTGAACTTGATATTCGTACCACTGCTCTTTCTTTTGGTGTACTTTCACAGGTGCGCGTGGCTTATAAAAACATTGATGAAGTGTATAAACGTTATCAGCTTGATAATCGTATTTATAAAAGCTATAAAGCTTACTATGATACGATGAAAGGTGAGTTTTCGCGCGGAGGCAGTGTCAGGCGGCTTGATCTTGACCGTACTGAACTTGAGACGGTAGAGGCTGAAATTATTCGTATCCAATCGGTCGGAAACTGTTATCTGGCATTTTTCCGCCTTATGAATGCAATGGGATTGAAAATGCCTCGTATTGAAGATGCTGATGAGCGTTTTGCTCAGTTGCAGAATATGATTTCCGGCGAATTGCCGTATTGTATCGGAATGCATTATATTCGTGATGATGGCGTCATTGTCTATAACGGGATTGAATTCGAGGGGATCATCTCAGGCAAAGAAAGACTTACACTGCAGGAAATGGCCAAGCGCGGATTTAAACCTGAGATCAAGGTTGATACGAAACCAATCATTATTGATACTCGCCAATTGGTGGCCGAGGTTACCAGACGTGTTGAAGAAAATTACCGTATCTATGCTTCTTTGCCCGAGGATAAGCTGCCTGTAAAGGGTGTGATGAAGGATGATGGTACGATGGTTTATAATGATGTAGAAGTGAAAAGTAGTACTATGAGCAAGGACGAACGCGCCAGGCTCGATATGCTTCCACAGTAATGATTGGGATGCCTGTTATTGTGGAATAATGCCGGCCGATCGCATTTTTTTGAAAAAAATCAATTTTTTTTAAAAAAGTGTAAGATTGGGCGGTTTTTGTGTGTAGATAAGTGTTAAGGTATATCAGCTTTGATATATCTTAATTAGGGATAATTTATTAGTTCGAATTCACTCGGACTAGAAGAGAAAGTCAAAAAAAGTCAGTAATACTGGAGTCGGAAAATGTATTTACTAGAAGACAGAATTCTGTTTGATGGGGCCGCAGCAGCGGATGTGGCAGCCGTTCTGGCGGAAGCCGAAGCACAACAAGAAGCACAGCAGGAAGAAGCTGAACAGGAGGCAGAGGATCAGCAGAGCTCAAGCTCTAATACTGATAATGACAGTAGTTCCGATTCATCGGGCGATTCTGATGTTAGTGATGCTAATTCCGAATCTGATATTGATATTGACGCGCTTATTGCAGACGCGTTGAATTCTGCTGATGCCGATGCGGACGACGTAACTGTTCTTATTGTTTCCGATGATATTTCCAATTATGAGTCTCTCGTTTCCGCTGCTTCCGAGAGTACCATTGTTATTACTTATGATCCTGACTCGACTTCTCTTTCTGATCTTCTCCAACAAGTAAAAGATTCTCTGGGTGATGCGAAAGCCGACTCTATCGCCTTTGCCGTTGAATCTACTGACTCTGATGAAATTGTTATTTCCACTTCTGATATTACCAGCCTTGACAGTCTTGATTCCGACTCCGACCAGCAGGCGTTCTGGGAAGGTATCGGCAGCGTGCTTGATACCGATGGCCGCATTGATTTGCTTTGTTCTGACTTGACTGATTCTCAGGACGGTATTGATCTGGTTGATCACATTGCTGACCTTTGTGATGCTGATGTTGCCGCTTCCGATGATATTACCGGCGCGGATGGTGACTGGATTCTTGAAACTGGCGATATTGATGTCGCTGAAGTATATTTCGATGGCGAAAAGATTGATGCCTTTACTGATAATATTACGATTAATATGGATATAGACGGCAGCGACACCAATGAAGTCGCTTTCATCAACTCCAGCGTAATGGAAAATGACACCATTGTTGCGGAACTTGAAGCGATGGGTATTGATGTTGTTGTTCTTGACAGTGACTCCGATGCACTTGATCAGATTTCCGATTATCTGGCTATTCATGACGGTCTCGATTCAATCCGTATCATTACACACGGTAATGACGGCTATTTTGTTCTCGGTGGAGATGTTATCGATTCTGATTATGTTTCAGAACATGCTGAGGAGATTGCAGAATGGGGCGATTCTCTAACTGATGATGGTGATATTCTAATTTATGGCTGTGACCTTACGGCTTCTGATAGCGGAGTTGATTTGGTTCATAGCATTGCTGATCTGACTGGCGCAGATGTAGCCGCATCTGACGATGTAACCGGTGTTGGCGGTGACTGGGATTTGGAATATTCTACCGGAACAATTGAGGTTGCCGACCTGACCGTTGGCGATTATGTCTATCGCTTGACATCACAGGTTGTCAGTAATGCAGATGATAGTGGTACTGGTTCTTTACGCGATGCCATTGAACTTGCTGAAGACGGTGACACTATAGTTTTTACTATTACTGCTGGTAGTATAATTACGCTTTCCTCCAGTATTACAATTGATGTTGAATTGACAATTGAGGGCGGTACTTCAAATATTACAATTAGTGGTGATAGCTCTAGTCAAATTTTCATTGTCGATGATGGACTTAGTAATAACTCGATTGATGTTGTTATCGAAAATGTTACTTTGAGTGCTGGATCAGGTGTCAACGGTGGCGCCATAAATAATAGTGAAACTCTAACGCTTTATGGCGTTGAGATTAATAGTTCTGAAGCAACCAATGGTGGTGCGGTATATAATACTGGTGATCTGACGGTAACGGATTCAACCTTGACTGGTAATTCTGCGGAAAACGGCGGCGCGATCTATAATTCCGGCACACTTACCGTTAATATTGATGTCGGCTCCAGTTATATTACTAGTAACGCTGCTACTGCAAACGGTGGGGCAATATATTCTTCTGCGGGGACCGTTTCTATTTCAAATACGCTTATAGGAGGAGCTTACGCGGACAGAAATGAGGCTGCAAATGGTGGCGCGATATATGTTGCCGGCGGTACTGTTACAATATCTTCAACAACAACTGTTTCTTATAATGAAGCTACCGATGGCGGTGGTATTTATGTGGCTGATGGTAGAGTTAATTTGTATGGTGAGGTTTCTTATAATACTGCAACCAGTGAAGGCGGTGGTATTTATATAGCAGAAGATGGATCGTTTTATTCATACACAAGTAGTTCCATCGAATATAATGAAGCAGTTGACGGTGCCGGGGTTTATAATCTTGGTGCAGCTTATTTTTCTAGTAATTCTGTTGATAACAATATCGCTTCGAATGACGGTGGTGGTATTTATAATACTGGTACGGCTACGATATCATATGCGGATGTTTACAGCAATACCGCGACTGAAGATGGTGGTGGTATCTATAATACTGGTACAATGACAGTTTCGGGAGCCGATATTTATTTGAATATCGCCACAAATGGTGGCGGTGGTGCGATTTATACATCTGGTGAACTTACAGTCACCTCTTCATCAACAATAGGCGGAAACGGAACAGCCAATCAGGCATCGTACGGCGGAGCAATTTACGTTGCTGATGGCTCTGCGGTAGTTCGCGGTGCTTCGACAATTTCATATAACGAGGCAACTTCTACGAATGGCGGCGGAGTTTATGTTGCAGTTGACGGTAGTTTTGGACTTATTGAGTCCTCAACAGTTTCATACAATGAGGCCGTATTAGGTGCAGGTCTTTACGTTCTGGGTTATGCGTATGTTAACGCGTCAACTATTGACAACAATATTGCCTCTGGAAGTGGTGGTGGTGTTTACAGTACCGGTACGATTACCGTTAAGAGTGGCAGTGTTATTTCAAATAATACTTCAGTTGGCTCTGGTGGTGGTATTTGGTCTGGTGGCAGCCTGACGGTATACGGTAGCTATATTGGTACAAACAACAATGGTGATTCTCTTGCGAATTCAGCCACAGGTGATGGCGGTGGTATCTATATTGCGTCTTCTTCTGACGATGTTACGATTACCGGATCTACTATTGCCAATAATATCGCTATTTCTGGTTCAGGCGGCGGTATTTTCAATGCCGGCGTTGCTTTGACAATTGATTCTTATACCGTTAATGATACGACTTATGGTTCAACCGTTGATGGCAACTCTGCTGGAGCTTCTGGCGATGATATATACCATACCTCTGAAGCCCTGACAATTTCTGATGCTACTATCGGTGAACTCTACTTGGTATCCGATGTTCTTTACATGACTGGTTCTACTGTTGATGCTTTTAACAACGTGGACGGTACTGTTATTACTTCCTACGCTTCCGGCAGTTATTGGGGTATGCTCAATACAATTACAACCCAGGCTTCGACGAATGGTAGTGTTTTTATTGATAGCTTGAATACTATTGGAGGCACGACTGGATATACTCAGGCTGAAATTTACAGTATATATCAGAAGTTTGCCGGTCTTTCTCAGATTACTGTTACTGTTGCCGTAGATGTTGTTGATTTAGATGATGAAATTTCTTTGCGTGAGGCCGTTATATTTGGCGTTTCGGGTTCTACAATTGTGTTTAATTCCGATGCGGATGAAGGTGCTGTTATTTCTACTGTTGCCCTTGATTATGGTGAACTTACTATTATTAATGATTTGACAATAGATGGTACCACTGGTGATGACGAAGATGAGCTTGTTGTAATTAACAATACCACTAATTCCCGTGTTTTCTCTGTGGATGACACTTATAACTCCGATGCCGGCCTGACGGTTACAATGCTTTCTTTCGGCGGCGGCTCGACTGCGGACCGCGGCGGAGCGGTTATTCTTTACGGTGGTACTGCAACTTTTGATTCTTCGGTAATTGGTAGTGTTACTGCTCCTAATGCGGCTTCGTATGGCGGCGCGATCTATGTTTCCGAAAATGCTACGTTGAATCTTACCGATACCATTGTCGTGTCCAGTTCGGCAACATATGGCGGCGCGATTTATAATGATGGCGGTACTGTTTCATTAACCGGAACCATAAGCGATTCCTATTCATATTCCGGCGTACTTTCCAATAACAGTGCAACTTATGGCGGCGCGATTTATAATAATTCCGGTTCCATTACCATTAGTGGAATATATTTTGGGTATGCTACCGGAAATTCCGCAACTGACGGCGGCGCGATTTATAATAATACCGGAACAATAACAATTTCCGGTTCTACTGTTATTGCTAACAATATTGCAACTGGCAACGGTGCCGGTATTTATAATGCTTCCGGTACTGTATCTGTTTCTGACAGTATCATTGGAGGGAATGACGCAGATGTTAACGGTGGCGGTATTTATAATGTTTCTGGTACTGTTAATCTTGACAACACTATTGTCGGTTCTACTTCTAAGACCTACATAGAAGTAGATGATGATGATAACGAAAACGAAATTATAGTCGATTTTGGCGGAGCTAATACCGCAGTTGACGGTGGTGGTATTTATAATGATGCCGGCACTGTTACCATAACGAATGGCAGTATTATTAGAAGTAATGATGCGGATGATGATGGCGGTGGTATTTATAATGCCGCTGACGGTTATCTTGCTGTTACTGATAGTACTGTTGGAGTTTCAGACTCTGCTTCTTTTACCGGCAATACGGCAACTGACGGTGGTGGTATTTATAACTTGGGATCTGCTGTTTTAACGGATTCTGTGGTTTCGGGAAATGCTGCTGCTGGAAATGGCGGCGGTATTTATAATGATGCTGGAGGTTACATGTTTGTTACCTCTGCTGGTGAAGTTAATGCTGACGATACGGATGACCTCCTGGGTAATTCTGAAAGTGAAATAAGTGGCAATACTGCCGCTGGAAGTGGCGGCGGGATCTATAATGCCGCTACCGCTTCTATTACGGTCAATCTCACGCTTATCGGTTCGGATGATACTACAGAAATTGAAGACGCAATAACTGCTCTGGAAGATAAAACTTACACCGCGATGGCTAATCTTAATTATAGCAATACTGCTACTAGTGGTTATGGTGGTGGTATTTATAATGCTGGTACTGTCACGGTAACTGCCAGTTATATTTCTTTAAACGATGCGTCTGGTTCTGATGGCGGTGGTATTTATAATGATGCGGGGACAGTTACCATCGTATCCAGTCTGATCAGTGCGAATCATTCATATGATAATGGTGGCGGTATTTATAATGATGCGGGGACAGTTACCATCGGTGCTTCCACCACTTTTAATTCTAGTGGAGAAACTGTTACTATTGGCAGTTATATAACCGGAAACCTCGCCGGTTATTTTTATTGGGATAGTGGTTATTCTCTTTCATATAACAATGGATCTGGCGGTGGTATTTACAACTCATCGGGATCTGTTACTATTACGTTAAGTACAGTCTCCAGTAATATTTCTATTATCGGTGATGGCGGTGGTATCTATAATACTGGAACTTTGTATCTTTATTATGCTACAATTTCATCCAATACCGCATATGGTGGTGATGGCGGTGGTATCTATACTGCTGATGATACCGGAACTGCAACAATTACTTCGATTGGTACTACAATCAGTAGTAATACCAGTGAAAATATTTCAATTGCACTTTTGGGGATTAATTGGGGGGGGACAGGCGGCGGCGTCTATGACGTCAGTACTGGAACGGTCAGTTTTACCGGCGGCGAGATTTCCAGTAACTCTGCTGGTTTAAACGGTGCCGGTATTTACACAACGAATGATCTTTCTCTTTCCGCGGTTGATTTCTCTGGTAACTCTGCGGGTGGTGACGGTGGTGCTGTTTATATTACCGGAGCGTCTTTAACGGTTTCCGGTGGTGATTTTGATGGCAATTCGGGTGACTCCGGTGGCGCGATTTATATAACCGATGGTACATTGGATGTTTCTTATGCCACCTTCTCGTCGAATAATACAAATTCCACTAGTGATACATATTTTGGCGGTGCGATTTATGCTGGAGGAACTACCACTGCTTCGATAATCTGGACCGAGTTTTCTTCCAATTATGCCTATAATGGCGGCGCGATTTATTTGGTCAGTAATGTGACGGTTAGTTCGTTTGCTAATAATACTTTTACATCAAATCATGCTTCTAATAACGGTGGAGCTGTATATTCTGCTACAAATCTCAGCGTTTCCAACTCAACATTTACGTACAATTATTCCTATTATTCTGGCGGTGCCATATACTTTACTGCGACAACGTTAACGGTAAGCTCATCTGATTTTACCTATAATACCAGTTACTTCGATATGGGTGGCGCAATTTATTTTGATGGTACAACACTAACTGTTACCAGTAGTAACTTTGGGTCGAGCTCCAGTTCGTCTTCAGGCAACTCTGCTGATGAGGGCGGGGCGATCTATCTGGCTTCCGGTACCGGCACAATTGATGATTCCGGCTTCTACTACAACGATGCCGATGACTATGGCGGCGCTGTTACTCTTGCCGGTTCGACTACTTTAACTATTAATCAGTCGACTTTTACAGGAAATAAATGTGAGGCTTATGGTGGAGCCATTTACTCCAATGATTCATCAACGCTGACAATTAATGATACTGATTTTACCAGCAATACCGCCACATATTCCGGCGGCGCAATTATGTCCATAAACACCGCTCTAACTATTAATGATTCAAATTTTTATTCCAATACAGCTACTGTTACTGCTGGTGGTGCAATCTATTACCAGGCTACTTCAACGAACGGTTCTCTTGCCATAACTCGTTCAAATATTGGCGCGGAAGATAATGGTAATACAGCGGGACATCTGGGTGGAGGAATTTACATTGTTTCGATGGATGGCGGTGATATATCTATTGCCGATTCCACTATTTCTTATAATTCCGCTTCGGAAACTGATAACGGTTATGGCGGAGGTATCTATCTGTACTTTACAACTTCCAGTACCGAAACGGTAACCATTTCGGATACTGATATTTCTTACAATACTGCGACGGTTGATGGCGGCGGTATTTATGTTTATGATGTTGATAACACTTTAACAATTACTGGGTCTACTATCAATTATAATGAAGCCGAAACCGGTTCTGGCGGCGGTATCTACATTTATAGCGGTGATGTTTCCATCAGTGATCAGAGTACATTGTCATATAATACCGCTTATCTCAACGGTGGTGCGATCTATGTAAGCAGTTCTTCCACTCTTACTACTAATATCGTGACAATCTCTTATAATACTGCAGGTAATGTTTACAGCTCCGGTTTGGGCGGCGGTATCTACAGTGAAGGTACTTTGAATCTTACCAATACAACACTGGCTTATAATACAGCTTACGGTAACGGTGGAGGTATCTACACGACCGGTAATTTAACGATTGCCAAGTCAACGATCAATAATAATACAGCCTATGATGGTACGACTGCCGGTATTTATATGAATGGAGCCTATTTCGATGCGGAAACAATTACGGTTGCTTTCAATGATCAAAACGGTACTGATTATGCTATTTATCTGGGCTCTTCCGTTACTACCGCTGAGATAGGTAATTCCACCATTGCTTTCAATGGTTTTGGTGTTTATAGTGATTCTGCAAATCCCCTTGTTGTTACGAATTCTCTGCTTATTCATAACGGGTCTACGGATGACGATCAGATTTCCGGTAATTATTCGACAATTACAGATAATTCGTTTGTAAGATATGATAACGAAGATGACGATGGAAATCAGATTCTTGAAACCAGCCTTGCCGATGCTGGCGGCTGGGTATTAACCTTGGCTGTAACAAGCGATTTCTATAATGGTGGTAATTCGGAAGGAACGGATGGGACCGGCAATTCTGACGCTCGTGGTTATCTCTTCCTGACTGGAACCTTTAGCCGTACTCTTGGTGCATACCAGTACAATGCGTATGTTGCTTATAATACAACGGGTACCGGTGGTGATGGTAACTCAAGCGGCTATTATTATACGGTTGACTCTGCTGTTTTAGCTGCTGATGCAGGTGATACTATTGAGATTATTAGTACCCGTGTTCTAGTCAAAGAGACTATTACCATTGATTTAGACCTTACGCTGGATGGCACTGGAGCCACGGTCCTTGATGCTGGTGACAGTGGCATCACATCAATTATCAGTATTACAGATACTGCTACTACGGTTGGTGATACTACTACTTATTCAGCGGTTACTGTTACAGTCAGCAATATGACTTTGACTGGAATTGATTCCTCTGAGGAGGGATCAGCCGTTATCAGCATTACTACAGACTCAAGTTTAACTTCTTCGACGAGCTCAATTACAATAGAAACTGTTACCATTGAAGACAACAGCAGTTATTACGGCGGTATTTATAATAAGTCCGCAACATTGACTGTAACTTCAGGCAGCACATTTGAAGACAATACTGCTGCTTACGGTGGTGCGATCTACAATGATTATGGTACTTTAGAAGTTTACGATAGTTATTTTTATGATAATACAGCTACATACTCCGGTGGCGCGATCTATAGCGGTTATAATGTTGATGAGGGAGTTTATACTTATGGATCGCTGACTATTAGCGGTTCCACCTTTATCGGTAACAGCGCAAATTATGGCGGCGCAGTCTGCGTGGTTTCCAATTCAGCCCTTGACATCGATAATTCTACTTTCTCCTACAATACGGCCACATATTCCGGCGGTGGTATCCATGTTGAGGATAATGATGATTCTCCTGCTAATACGGTAGTAACTATTACTAATACAGTACTGACAAATAACAGTGCGACTTATGGCGGCGCTGTATGTCTTAACGGCAATACCATTACTGCAATTGTCGATATTGATGGAGGTTCTTCCGAAATTCAATATAATACCGCGACATACGGCGGCGGTATTTATTCTGCCGGTGCAACATTATATGTTGAAGATACTACTCTATCGCATAATACCGCAACAGTTAGCGGCGGCGCTCTTTACGCAACATATTATACTGATGCAAATGAAGTTCAGCAGGTTGGTTCTGTTACCTTTAGCACCGTTGATCTCGAGTACAACACAGCTTCATATGGTGGCGCCATCTATAACTATCAGGGTGGGTCCATTATTATTAATGCCGCGAATATTCTGGGCAACAGCGCGACTTATGGCGGCGCTATTTATGTTTCCGGTGAATATTCCGATTCCTCCTATAACGCGACTGTTGCAATTGATGGTTCATCCGTTGTTGACAGCAACAGCGCGAGTTATGGTGGTGCTGTATACAATGAGGGGGGTCTGGTGATTTTTTCATCCGGTGCTCAGTTGACCAATAATAGTGCGACCTATTATGGCGGCGCGATTTATAACTCCTACTATTTCGTGTCCGATACGAATGAATTAAAGGGAGAAGTTACGCTTAACGGTGTTACCATTACTGGTAATTATGTTGAAGAATCATACTACATCAGTAATGGAGAGATAGTCTATTACGGTGGTGGAGCGATCTATAATTTACTTGGAACCGTCACTATTACCGGCGGAACGATGACTGCTAATGCTACTGCCGGAAGTGGTGGAGCTATTTATAACCTTAGCGGTACTGTATCCGTTACAGATACGGATTTGGATTATAATATTGCCGGTAATTATGGCGGTGCGGTTTATAATTATTCCAGCTATTCTACCGTGAATAACAGCGACTATACGTATTACTATGGAACGGTTGAGCTAAGCGGAAGCTCATCGGCTATCTCCATTACACACAACCGTGCCCTTTCCGGTGGTGCGATTTACAATGGAAACAATGGTATTATCACAATTGACTATGCTAATCTCAGCTACAATGTGGCGGTTTCAGGTTACGGTGGCGCAGTTTACAATTACTCATCCAACGCTGACGGCACTGGTGAATATACGAATATCGGGGTAACGATCAGCGGGGATACTGATGTTAGTTATAACTATGCAGTTTCCGGTGGCGCAATTTATAATAATTCATCTGATGAGGGTACTGGTATTTGGATCGGTACCGGATCATCTGATGATATTGAAATGATTGGTAATATTGCCAGTCAAAGCGGTGGTACGATTTATAATGCTTCCGGTTATATATATGTTGGTGATACGGGCGCTTCAACTTTGCTGATTCAGGACAGTTCTGCCGGTATTTCTGGAGGCGGTATTTACAATGCCGGTACAGCCGCTCTTGAAAACATTGAGTTTGACAATGCTGATGCGGTTAGCGGAAGCGGCGGCGCGATTTACAACTCCGGAGATCTCAGTGGTTATGGTATTACGATTTCAGGCAGTAACGCGATTTATGGCGGCGCAGTATATGCCTTTGGCAGTTCATCTTCTACCTCCACTGCAACATTCTCGCAGAGTGTGTTTACCAGCAATTATGCCACATATGGCTCTGTGGCTTATTTATACTACGGAGATGTTACGATTTCCGGCAGTAGTTCATTGGTATATAGTAATACTTCTACCTATTCCGGTGGTGCTTTTCAGATCGAAACATCTGGTACGCTGACAATTTCGGGAGGAGCTCAAGTATATTCCAATACTTCTCTGCTTGGAGATGGCGGAGCGATTTATAATAATGGCGGTTCTGTTATTATTTCATCCGGGAGTACAATCTATGATAATTCCACTCGTCAGAATGGCGGAGCGATTTATAATGACGGTGGTTCTGTAACAATCTCAGACAGTACAATCTACAATAGTGATGCATTGGAAGGTGGAGCGATATATAATACTGGAGCTGACGCTGAACTGATTATTTCCAACGGAAGTGTTATTCATGATTGTAATGCTACCGCCGGCAGCGGTGGTGCTATTTATAATGATGCCTATGTTCTTATTAATGACAGTGACTTCTATGATAACTCGGCTACTGAAAATGGTGGTGCAATCTTTACTGATTCCGTTCTGGTCATTGAAAACGGTTCCAGCTTTACTAATACTTCTACCGGAGCGACCGCAGTTAACGGTGGCGCCATTTATGTTGGTGCCAATGGCGGACTGACAATGACTGACAGTTCTATTGTTGGATATACCGCGAGTGCAGACGGTGGTGCTATCTACTCGCTCGGTCTGGTTGTTCTCGAAAGTTCAACAATCTCCGGTAATACCGCGGTTAACGGTGGCGGTATTTATATTGGCAGCTCTTCCAGCGGGGAGGGTGGACTCACTACCAGTAAGTCCACCATTACACTCAATACAGCTACCGGCAGCGGCGGCGGTATTTATAATCTTGGCGGTAATCTCCAGTTGGTTACCACTACTATTTCCACCAACTTGGCTTATGGCAGCGGTGGCGGTATTTACAGTTGCCAGTATTCCGGTAGTTTTGATGAAATCATTATTCAACAATCTACCATTGACAATAATACTGCCATGAGTGGCTATGGTGGCGGTCTTTATACTGAAGGAAATTCATACATTTATGCTTCGACAATTGCTTATAACTATTCCGCAGAAGGTACAGGTTCAGCTATTTATGTTGTCGGAGACAGTTCAGGTAGTACAACAACTATCGAGCTGGAAAATGTTACGATAGCTTATAATGATGCCTTGGCCGGTGTCGCTGTATCTACTTACAGTGTGACGCTTGATTCCGACACGAGTTCTTCGATCTATGTCAGTCTAATCAACTCTATTGTTGCTTATAATAATGCAGGGGTGAATTCTGCGAGCGTTTATAATATCCAAAGTGTTTCAAGTTCTACAACATCTATTACGTCGAATTATAGTAGTTTGTTTGTGACTGGTGAATTGGAAGATAATGGCGGTTGGGTAAAAACTATTGCGATTTCTACATCCGGTTCGGCCTATAATAGTGGTACTGATAATGGCGCGGATGAAGTTGACGCCCGTGGTTATTATATTAACAGTACTCGTGATATAGGAGCCTATGAAGCGAACGCATATGTCGCCTATAATACAAATACTCTGGTTTACTACACATCAATTCAGGATGCGATTGATGCCGCGTCAACCAGTACCGTTCAGACTATTTCGATTGTGGGATCGCGAGTTATCGTTGATAGTACCATTACAATTGACAGTAATGTAGTATTGACCGGCAGCGGTTCAGGCGAAACTGTTCTGGATGGATTGGATGCAACTCAGATTATGTCGATTACTTCATCTTCATCAGCTGTGTCCGTTTCTATTGACGGTATGAGCTTTGTTAATGGTTATAGTGACTCAACTACTACTGGTGGCGGAGCGATTTATAACACTGAAAGTCTTTATCTGAATGATGTCATTTTTGATGGTAACAATGCTGATAATTATGGTGGTGCAATTTATAATGCCGCTAATGCATTGGTTTATGTTGAAATGTCTTCTCTGACAAATAACAGTGCCGTGAATGGTGGTGCAATTTATAATTACAATGGTACGGTCTATGTTGAAGAAAGCACTCTGGAAAATAACTCCGCAACAGATGGTGCTGGTTCCGGCAGTGGAGGTGCGATCTACAGTGTCGGCAGTTCTGCTGTACTGACTATTACCAGTTCTACACTTAATAATAACTCTGCTGAAATGAATGGTGGAGCCGTATACGCTCAGAATGAAGTTACCATGACTAATACAACCCTGGCATTTAATACCAGCGGTGACGAAGGCAGCGCAATATACCTTACCGGTAACGGTACTTGGGAATTCACCAATGTTACTTCCGCATATAATGAGTCTGGTAAGACTGGTACTGATGGCTATGCTATTTATGTTAGCGGTGGTACACTGACAATGACAAACGACTTGTTCGTGAACAGTTATAATGCAAGTGGAACGACCGGACTTGATATTAACATCGATAATGAAAATATAAGTTCATATGATATTCTCTATTCCGCTTACAATGCAGGAGATTCGACGGTTGACGGAGATCAGGCGGTCAATTACTTTACTACTTCTGGCCTGCTCGATAATGGTGGCTGGGTAAAAACTCTGGCGATTAACGATGTTAGCTTCGACTTGGGTGATGATACGATTAGCCTTTCCAGTGGTGGTACGGTTTCCGGTACCAGTAATCTTGATGCTCGCGGCTACTATATTTATGACAACGGAAGTACTGGAAGTGATACGAATCGCAGTCTTGGTGCCTATGAGTATGAAGGTACCATCGGCACGATGACATACCATCTTTTGAGTGGTAATCTTAAAACAATATATATTACATCAATTAACAGCCGCCTTGCGACGACTTATTCATTATCAGAGGCTGAAATCACGATTGATCTTGCGGGAACCCGAATCATTGAGAATGATATTAGTGTTTCTCTGGTTTATAATACAGGAAGTGATACTGCTGCCTTGACGGTTAATATTTACGGAAGTACTGAAGGCGATACCGTTCTTAGTGCTGGTGGTTACGGAGATTTCTTTACAGTTAGAGGTGGGTATAATAATGCCGGAAATGCTGTGCTGGGAGTGCTTAATCTCTATAATATGACACTTTCAGATGCAGTCGATAGTTCTAACCCGTTGATCAAATCTACAGGTGCTCTTACCAGTTCAACCGCATTCACTGGTACTGATATTACGGTGACGAACAATATATCACTGAGCAGTGGTGGTGTTCTTGCCACTTCTTCTGAATCAACGGATATTTCTTTTGAATTCACTGATTCAACATTCAGCTATAATATTTCCGGTGGAGATGGCGGTGCGTTTGCTGTTAATGCTAAAAATGTGACAATGTCTAATTGTACGATTACCGCCAACCGGGCGATGGGAAGCGGTGGGGCGATATATGTTTCTGATGCAGGTGGTTCGGCATCCTTGTCATATTGTACTGTCGCCTATAACTATTCGAATAGTGAAGGTGCCGGTGTATATAATGCGAAGTCTATTACTTCTAATTATACAATTTGGGCGAAAAACCGTTCGGCAACATATGATACCAGTTATCTTTCAACCGATCAGTTCCATAAAGGCTATGACTACTATAACGCTACAGGAGAGGCCACTGTGACTACCAGTTACAGCCTTTGCGAAAGCCAGAATGGAATTGGCGATACCGAGCATACTTATTTCTTTGGTAAACGCAGTAAAGATACCGGTGATATTACTGACGGAAGCGTGATCTATGAAGCGATAAGCGGTGGAGTAAATAACGACTTTATCGGTTTGGGATTTGATGTTTTCGAAACCGGTCGTCTGGCAGATAACGGCGGATATTCCTATACGCTTCAGCTTTCTGAAAACAGTGCCGCTCGTGATGCTACTTCGGTAAGCAGTGGTGCGGACGATCAACGTGGTTATGGTATTGTTAATTATCGTGATATCGGTGCTCTTGAGCTCAATGGTACTTATGTAACGAATGATGATACTGGCGTTTCCTATAGTAGTATTGCCGCTGCAGTTGCAGCTGCGTCCAGTGGTGATACTTTGACGCTTGCCGGAACCCGTATCGTTGAATCAGGTATTACTATTACTAAAAATATTACTATCAACGGTACTACAACTAGCGGAGATGACTTTACAAAGGCAACGATTACTTTAATTGATGCTAAGAGTTATGGACGGGTATTTTCAATTGACAGTTCTTCTGCAACTGTAACTATGACAGGATTGTACATTACTGAAAGTATGTCGCTCAGCGACAGTATGGTCTCCGGTTCCGGTAATGGTGGAGCGATTTATTCAATCGGAACTCTGGTACTTAATGATGTCATTATTACTGATTCGTTTGCTCAGATTTCTGGTGGTGCAATTTACAGTACCGGTTCTCTGGCTATTTCTTCCAGTAATCCATATTCATTCCTCCCAATAGCGTTGGCATATAATACTGCCGGACTTTCTGGGGGCGCGATCTATGCTTCCGGTGAAATATCACTGACTGGCGTGGAATTTGATGCTGGCGACTATACCAAATTCCTCCAGTTTAATTATAATACTTCCGGTATTGGTGGTGCGATCTATCTGGTGAATGTGACTGCTGCAGCTGATTCCAGTCTGGATTATCTCTTTAATGCGGTATTGTTTAACGGCAATAGTTCTTCCGATGATGGTGGTGCCATGTATGTTGAATCATCTGCTGTTGATCTGACGTTTAATGAATCATATTTTATTAATAACGTTTCTGGCGGAGATGGTGGTGCATTATATGTTGTTAATGTTGACGTTGACATGCTGGACACTGCTTTCGAATATAATATTGCCAGCGAGAGCGGCGGTGCATTCTATTTTGATGGAGGAACTACTAGTTCCGTTACTTTCCATGTATCAGAAAATACGGAATATGATTATGGGTTTTATGATAATATTTCTATTAATGGAGATGGCGGTGCAATGTATGTTGCTAACGTTTTGGAACTCCTTATTTATTCAGATACAATTGCCGCTGGACCTACATTCAGTGCAAATGAAACCAAAAATGGTAACGGTGGTGCAATATATGTGAATAATGCACAAGCCATTAATATAGCTAACCCGACTGAGAATGCGGAATCTAACTCTGTTATTTTTAAGTTAAATGTGGCCGGAGCTGAAAAAGGTGATACCGACGATGGTAATGGCGGAGCTCTCTATGTTGTTAATTCTGCTGACTGCGATATTAATATTGAGCTGAATGTTTCATTCAACTACAATGTGGCATATGGTTCCGGCGGTGCGATTTATCTTGATACTGTCGGGAATCTGACAACGGGACAAAATGTGTCATTCAACGAGAATGGTGCCTACGACAATATTGATGGTGTTTCAACTGGAAAAGGTGGTGGTGCAATATATGCTAATAATACAGGAGACATCACATTAGATTATACTGCATTTGCTAATAACTTTTCTGGTGCATATTATACTTATGATGAAACATCTGGTGATTACATAAAAATTGAGTCCGATCAGGCTTCTACTGGTGGCGCATTATATCTAAGTGAAACCGGAAGTATTTCGTTTAATGATGTAGATGCTTATGACAATATGTCTACCGGTAATGGCGGTTTTGCTTATATTACCAATACAACCGGACAAAATATAACGATTACCAGTAGCAGTTTCGATAATAACCGGGCTGATCTGCTGGATTACAGTACTTCGTATTATGGCGGTGCGTTCTATATCACGAATGCGGCAGATATTACTATTACGGATGCGACATTCTGTTATAATACGAATACTGCTCTGTATGTGCTCCAGAGTAATTCGTTGACCATTTCGTATTCAACTTTTGCGTATAATGAAAGCGAGTCCGGTTTTGCTTCAAGTATTTATTACGGTGGTGATGGTGGCATTGCGGATTCAACTTTAGCTGGTCGGTTCCAAACTTCTAATTCAATCTATTATGATACTGATGAAGGAAGTGCTCCTGTCTATTTGACTGCTAATGTCAGTGTGACCACTTCCACTAACTATAATAACTTGTTCTATCGATATGATTCATTTGTACAGAATCAGACCAATATGTTGTCCAGTGAATCTTACTCAACAATCTATTCATATGTTACTACATATGATGAAAATGGTGATGCCGTAGTCAGCATCAATGATACCGGTGCTACATTGAAGGACTCTTATAATAACCTTATTGGTACTGGTGATGTTGATCTGGAGACTACGACTACAACTGACGAAGTGACCTTGGCTGATTCAACCAATAACTATATTACGGCGAATCTTTACCTGGCAACGGAAATTCTGTATGCCGGTAACCAGCTGTCTCGTACGCTGGCGATCGAATCGTCCAATAGTATTGCATATCAGTATGCTACCTCGGCTACAGCGTCTTCTGCCACACGTGCCGGTAATAATTTGACCGGAGTAACCTATGACCAGCGCGGTAATATGCGTTCCGGTATTACGATCTCAGTTGCCAGTGACGGTACCGTTACTTATTCATATGGCGGTACGGCCACCAGTATAGGTGCTTATGAAGCCAACTTCTATATGACGGTTACAACCAATACAGACAATACAACGAATCCGGCTACCATGATTCACAGCAGCGATTCCAATGCCAGTACGAACGTTTGGTATTCAATTGATAATGCTCTGGAAGATGGAGTAACCCTGCGTGAAGCGATCTACTGGATTGATAATTACACTCTTGGTTCATACGATGCCACTACTGATACATATACTACTGATACCAACTGTACGGGTGTAATGGTTGGTGACGCTGACCGTTATGTTAAATTTGCCGATACCATGTTTAATGATGTTGAGAACGGCAGTAATGTTATCACCCTGAGTTCAACTGCTGAAACAATTGTTATTGACAAAGATGTCATTATTGGTATGATCAGTGATTACTATACTGAATATGATGATTCGACTGCGGTTTATTCATTCTTTAATTTTGATAATACGTACATGGCGCAGGACAGCAATTCGCGTATTACGATTGACGGTAATAATCTGACCAGCATATTTGCTGTTATGAGTCAGTCAGATAATTCTGCGGATTATTTTAAATGGACTTATGATCCCTCCGTTGGACTTAACAATATTACTATTGTTAATGGTTATGAAGATGGATATACTGTTGACAAGCAAGGATATGTGACGTATTACTTTAATATCGAAGGAAAAGGCGGCGGTATTTACAACGATTCTACGCTAATTCTGCACAATACCGTAATAGACAGTTGTGTTGCTTCCAATGAAAGCATTGACTATGATTTGTATTCTGAATCAGGATATTATGGTGATGGTGGTGGTATCTATAATAATGGTACTCTTTATATGTATGATTCCACAATTCAGAATTGTGAGGCTATCGGACTTGGCTCTACCAATTCCGTAGAAAATGTTGGCCTTGGTGGCGGTGTTTTCTCGGAAGGTACTTTATATGTGGTTCGGTCCACTTTTGATGGTAACTATGCACAAGGTTATTCATTTGATGCTGATAATAGTGCTAACTGGAGTGGACAGGGCGCTGGAATCTATATTGATTCATATGGCTACGATTATGTACGTTATGGTTATAACTATACGACTTCTTCTTTTGCAAGTGAAACATACATCTATTCTTCTACGATTACGAACAGTAGCCTGCAATATATTGTTAGGGATGGTACTACCATAAACTATAATGGTTCAGCAATCACCATTGTTGGCGGTACAAATTATCTGGTTGGTAATACGATTGCTTACAATGTTAGTTATAATGGTACTTATGCGGAAGATGGTGCTGCTGTCTTTCTTTATGGAGGCCGTACCTACCTCTACAATAATATTATTGCAGAAAACTACCGTGGTGATTATACCGAAGCTTATCGAATTGATATTATGGCTTTGGATGGAACTGTAAGTGCGTGTTCCGATAATATTATCGGTTCATATATTCTGGTTAACGATTATTCCATTGATATGGCAGCTGAATATACCGACAATATCTATGGTAATAACAATACCGGTGAAGTTGCCAACCTGTTCCTTTCTACCGAACTTAAGTATAACGGCGGTATCACTAAGTCATATCGTATTGCCGAAGGCAGTGTTGCGATTGAAGCCGCAGATACCAGTATTTACAGTCAATACAGCATTGATTATGACCAGCGTAATCTGACTAATGACGTCAATGGTAATGTCCGTCAGACGATCGGCGCGTATGAATTGTTGACCATTGCGACTGTGACCATTGAAGCTTCTTCGACTGATACTGATATGTCAAGTGATGATGTCGGTTACAACTTCGAAAATGATCAGCTCGGATGGTACGGATATGAGACAACGGTAAATGGTCAAACTGTCTGGGTCAGCGGATTGCGCGAAACCCTGTATATGGCGGATTATAGTTGTACTGTTACTATCATTAATAACCGGGGAACCGACACCGCGGGTAATCCTCTTGCTCTGGCTCTGACATACGGTGCGCTGGAAATCTTCAGCAGTATTACAGTAACTTGTGATGGAACAAAAGAAGATGCATTATATATTGATGCTAATGGGTCTCAGGCATTTATTATTGACAGCTCGCAATTTGAGGTTGTTACAGGTGTGCTGGTAAGTGTGACTCTTGATAATTTCAATATTACGAACAGTGTTGCGGCCGAAGACGGCGTTACCAGCGGTAACGGCGGTGCGATTTACTGCAAAGGCAGCCTGACATTGATTGATACCACGATTACCGGTTCGACTGCGTATAATTCCGGTGGTTCGATCTATGTTGTCGGTGGTACTCTGACGATGAATGATGTTAACATTTATGAATCAACTGCGACGAATGGTCATGGTGGTGCGGTTTATGTTTCAGGCGGCAGTCTTTCTGCCACGGATGTATTTGTCGGTGCTGATCCTGACGCTACTGATAATGATTCCTTCGGCGGATATGCCGGTGGATCAGGCGGCGCATTCTACCTCACTGAAATGGATGCTGCAGCTTTCTCTAATGTGACAATTGAGAATTCAACCGCAGCAGAAGGAAACGGCGGAGCTATCTTCTTTTCCGGTACGGTTCTTACTGTTGATTCCAGTACAATCGGTGGCAGCGAAGAAACTGCTAACTCAGCGATAACCTTATCTGCCAATGGTTCTGGTGGTGGTATCTATGCTCTGTTAAGCAGTATTGGTGGTTCAGCTACAATCACTGATACCAATATCAGTTACAATACCGCGACATCCAAGGGTGGTGGTGTTTATGTATCCGGCGGTTCACTGACTTTGGAAAATTCCAGCGAGTCCGGTGATAATGCTGAAATGTATTATATCAGGAACAACTCCGCTCAATATGGTGGCGGTCTGTATGTTAAAGATTGTACCTTTACTGTAGGAAATAGTTCACTTGCATCTGATGATGATCTTACCGGTGTCGGCGGTTATAATATTATTTATAACATAGCTTCAAGTAATGGCGGCGGTATCTATCTTACCGGCAGCGGTGACGCCGATATCGAAATGACGACGATCGGCAACAATACTTCCGGCGGCAACGGTGGCGGTATTTATGCCAATATCGATTCACTGGTTCTTATCAACTCGACCATTTCCGGCAATACAGCGGAAGGAAACGGTGGCGGTATCTACTTCTATAAGAATGGTAACCTTGATTTAACTTATACCACTGTAGCTAACAACATTGCGTCTTATGTCGAAGATTATGATGCTGACGCTGAAGATGCTGCAACTCCGTCTACTACCGACGGCGGCGGTATCTACATGTATCGCGGTACATTGACTCTTGATAATTCTGTTGTTGCACAGAACTGGTCGGTTACAACAGGATCTACAGATTCTGATGATTATCATAGTGACTTGTACATCTCCACCAGTGCCAGTGCTTCCGGTACTTACAGTGTGGTTGGTACTGTTTACGGAACAATTACTGATGCCGGTAACCTCTACACGATGTCAACTAGCGGCTCTACTTATACTTGGAGTCAGTTGGCTTTGTCTGACACCCTTGAAGATAACGGGGGCTGGACTCTTACTCTGTATGTTTATAATGATAGTGACGCACTGATGGAAACTGGTTCTCCGATGACTTTGACTTCGTCGATTGTATATGACCAGCGTGGTACGTCGCGATTGCAGGATGATGGTTCAGGCGGTTATGTAGACGCTACGATTGGAGCTTACCAGAAGCCCAGTGATTATAGTGCAACTTACTATTATTATGGAACTGGATCAATTACGGATGCTTCAAATTGGTATAATGCCGCTAATCTTAATGACGCCAGCTTTGATGAGCCTGATTATATCTTTGTATTCGATAATACTAAATCCGGTCTGACTGAGATCTATATAACCACTGATTGGACCATTAATTCCAAGTCAACTTTGGAAATAAATGATGTTAATGTGACTCTAAGTAGTGGTAATTCTGAGGATTACAATGTCTTAACCGCAGCTTTGACCAGTATTGGAACTTACGGATCATTTACCGTTGAAACATATGCTCAATACACTGCGGTCGGTAGTGGTGATGTGGATGTTTCCGGTGAGCTTACCATTGCCGGTGTTTATGCCGGTAGCGTAACTCTTCTGTCTGGCGGTATTTTGGTCATTAATGCTCCGACAGCAAATTATACGAACCTTTCTCTTTCAAGTCCGGATGAGGATAGTACGGTAAAATATACCTATGAAGGAGATCAGAAGGTTATTGATACAACATATGGTTATCTGGTGATTGGCGGCAGTGGTCTCAAGACTTTCACCGCAGATGTTCTTGAAGTTACCCACAATCTGACATTTGCCGGTAGTGATGAGGCTGGTGAAGTAACACTTTCTGTTACCGCTGGTGATATTGACGTCGATGGTGATGTTTTGGTTGAGGTTTCAGATGCTGGTAATAATCCAAATGTGACTGTAGATGTTTCCGGCGATATTGTGGTTGATGGCGCATTTGACTTTGATTTGAGTGGCGGCAGTGATGGTGAACTTACATTGACTGCGAACAGTCTTACCGTTGGAGCTACTGCAGGTGATTTGACCCTTTATAACAGTACAATTACTCTTAGCGGTACTACTGAGGCTGATGCGGATTCTTCACTCGTGCTTAACGGTGATTTGATCCTGTATGGTGCGACAGTTAATGCAACCGGAGGTAATATCAATTTCTATAATACCGGTTCTACTTTATCTGCTGTAGCTTATAATAGCAGGCAGAACACGGTATCAACTGCAGGGGTTATTACAGTTAATAGTTCTTCAACAATTAGTGCTACTGACTTACTTATTGTTGTAGGGGATAATTCTGTTCCTTCCGGTTCTACATTAACTGTTGAATTCACTGGTGAAGATACTGACATCCTGTTGCATACTGATGATTCTAGCGTTAGTGATTATGTTGTAGACTGGAGCTACAATCTTGGTGGCGCTTCAGATTACTTAGCAGCAGACGGTTTGTATTTCATCGTTGAAAACGCAAGTACAAGTCATGTCAATACAATCTATACCAATGCAAGCAATTCTACCATTTATGGTACTCTTGGTCTGCAGGCCGAACAGATTGTCATTGATACGTTGAGTCTTTCCAGTGGATCCGGTAGTTTGTCTCTATACAGTACCGTTGAGAATTTCAAGCTTGATGAAATATCGGCAGACGGCAGCATTACCCTCAATGGTGATATTGATTTGCTTCCGGACACTGGAGATACATCTACCATTGATGCCGGAACTTTTGTTAAGATATTGGGAAGCATTTACGGTGATTCCGACAGAACTTATAATCTGACAATTACCGCTGGTACTGCAATTACTCTCAACAATATTTATGATGTTAAAACTCTTTCAGTAGATTCCAGTACTGATACTATTACTCTTCAGGGAGAAATCACTGCGGATACGGTTAATTTCAATGATGACAATACAATTAATATTGATGGTTCTGATGTTTCAATTACAACTTCGGAACTGACGATTGTTGATTCGGCACAGATTCTCGGTGGTACAGGTGATAACCTTACTCTAAATATTACTGATGCGGGTAATGACGTTGATCTTAGTAATGGTGGTTTAATTCAAATTGACAGCTTGACATTGGCCGGTGCCGCTGAATTCCTGGTTGCCAATATCACTCTGGAAGGCAATTTGACCGATAGTTCAGCCGGATTAACTATTAACAATAATCTCACAATGACAGGTTCATCTGGTTCGACCAGAAACCAGACAATATCAACTGTAAATGGAATTGATATCGACGGTGAATTGGTTGTCAATAATACTGATGGTTCCGTCACCCTCACATCCGGTCAAGTTTATGTTGTTTCTCAGATCAACTGGGGAACAGATGCGGTGAACTTGACTCTGAGTGATGGTGACCTGAAATTACTTGGTTCTGGTGGCACAAATGGTTATACTTATGTTAATGATCAGTATATTATAATAACTGGTGAAGGTTCGCTCTATCGCTATGTTGATGATGGTACCGCTTCTGGTGGAAGTAGTACATTTGAATATCGTCTCGGTGTAAGTGATACCACTTATGGATTCATCACTCTAAGTTCCACTGATGGTTCAGATCTTGGCTGGGTTGGTGTTAATGTTGAAGATGGTGTTAAAGCGACTGGCTATAATGCTAATATTCGTGGCCTTGCTAAGACTACTGAAATGACATATAATGTTACTTCCAGTGGAGCTTTGACTATGACACTGGAAGATCCTCACACCAGCGGTTCAAGTTATGATGGAGCTGATACTATTTATCAGAAGGGTTCCTCTATTAGCTGGGATACTGTTGATTCAAATGCCATCACAACCGGAACTTATATGTTCGCGAATGCGACTATGGAAATTACCGACTTCTATCCTCAGGGTATGATTTATTATCCGACAGAAGGCTGGATGCTCGGTAATAACGACAATGATCCGAATGAACAGAGCGAACCGGTCATTGTTGGTGGTTCCGATGACACTGACAGCTGGTATGGTCCGTCAATTACCGATTCAGCATTCTCAGTGAACCTGGGATCGACTTCCGGATTCAGTCTCATCGGTTCCGGCGGCGATTCAGTCAATACTGTTGATGTTATTCCGACTGATGGTGAAAGCGGTGTTGATCTTATGAGCGATTCCGGCGATATTTTCTCTGGAACTTCAAGCGACAGCGAAGGTTCAGGCGATGATGTCTTCGGCGATATCAATTTCTCCGGATTCGGCGATTACTATGATGATGAACTCGACTTCCTGTTCTTCGAAGATCTCGAAGTTGTCAATACCAGACATTCAGCATTCAGAAGCAGCTATGATGAATGCCTGGGTGAATTCCTGGCTGGATAAGCGGCGAAAGCCTCCGCTGACAGGTTACCGCTTCCAACTTTGCGCGATGCGAAAAGGAAGCGGATAAATAACTGTTCAGTACATTGATACTATTTGAAGTTTTTTAGCGACCCGGACTTGTTCCGGGTCGTGTTGTTTCCAGACCAGACCTCCGAATGTTCTAACTGCCGCGTATATCTCATTACGTCTTACCCAGCTTGCCCCCAGGGCATGACAGGCTTTTCGCAGTAGTTTATCGCATTTTGAGCGCTTGAAATATTTGGTGGCATAAAGCATATCATGAATGAAAAACGCTGGAGCCAGCGGGCCCCATGGATTGATAATATTTCTGAACATTTTAGGAATGGAGCCTCCATCTGTGATAAATCCGGTCTTGATTGTAATACTATAGCCTTCTGTTTTACTCAACAGTAACTCACAATGCCAGTCATCAAGAAATTGATGTGTAACTCCATCCCATTTGGATATCAATTCTCGGTCAACGAAGTGTCCAGACGACATACAGGGAACGGTATGCCAGGGGTTAAAGATAATTACAGGTTTCATAATAAATGAGTGATTAAGTGTTAAGTTTTAAGTGTTAAGTAAAATGGCATGCTGTGAGGTGTACGCCTTTGAACTTATTATTGGGTCGTTTCGTTAGTGCTGGCTTCTTCTTCTTCTTCTTCCGTTTCATCGGCTTCCGCTTCTTCGTTGTCCTCAGAAGAGCTGCCAGTTATCATTTGTTTCAGGTTAACGACTGCGTTTAACCTTGTTTCCGTATCTTTGGCAGATTCTCCGTCAGCGCCAATATAGGTGAACGAACCGCTTGAAGCTGAGGCGTTAGATATGGACGATAATATTCCTGCCGACCAGGACATTCCAATTGCAACTTTATTATTTCTTTGCGGGCAGGTGGAAACCGACCCGGTACCACTGCCTACCAGAAAGTTCGGTGTAATTGTTCCACTGGAAGTACTGCCTGTCGACTCCAGTTTGACTGCTGACGTACTTCCGGCTGTGACAACCGTCTTTTCGGTCAGTACTGAGTTTTGGGTTTTTGTTGTTTTTGTTGTTATTACGGTTCCATCTGTCATTGTTTTAGTGGTTTCTGTTACTTCATTGCTGACACATCCAGTTAACAGGATTACAACTGCAAGGACGGCTCCAGCGACGATTACTGATTTCAGGTAATTCATGAAAAGCTCCTGTGTTGATTATGGTTCCAAGTGTTTGATTTTTTCGGTAATACTCCACGCGGTTGCTCCAATTAAGGCGAGAGTCAGCCAGGTAACGATTGTTTTTATTAATGTTTTTTTGCTTGCGGACCAGGCTCCGGCAAAATCTTTTAATGCGGCTGCCGTGTCTGCGTCAATGCCGTGTGGACACTGTTGATCCTTCAGCAGATTGGCAACCATTCGAGCAATATCTTTTTTATCTTCCTCTGTCATTTATTCCTCCGTTGTATCTTCTTCGGTTGTATCTGTCGATGTATCAGCGTCAGAAGTGAGATCGTGGGCTGTTTCCGGGATGTCGTACCAGGAACCGCCCTGAAGTTCGATCTCATGTTCCGCATTCAAAAGCTTCAAGCCGATTACGGCGGCGGCAGATTCGTCAAGTCCGGCATCGGTTAGTGCTTCGATAATCGTGTCAGAATTGTCGCCAACGGCAATAGTTACTTTCTCAGAGATATCCGATAACAGACAGAGGTAAGCATTTTCAGCCGTTTTTAATTTGGTTGATTTTGCCGCCTGCCGAGCTGTTTCGGTCGCTTCTTCTTTGGCGGTGATCTGATCGTCGGTCATTACATAGAAACCGTCGTCCTCGGAGTAGTCATAAGCGGAAGCGTCGACTTCTTCTGCTTGAACCTGATACGCGGTATAATTCGCTTTGGCTTTTTTTAAGGATAAAGATTTAATCCATAAAACGTCTGATTCATTATATACAAGACAATTCGGCATTATTGAGCCCTCCATTTTCCTTGATTATACATTTGCTTGATTTCGGCGGCAGGTAATATGCGGTTATATATTCTGGCATCGTCAATTATTCCATTGAACGCAGAATATCCTCCCCCTATCAGGTATGTTGTTGGGTATCCAGTATCACTTGTTGAGCTGGTCCCGACATTTTCTCCATTCAGAAAATACTGAAATGAATTTTCAATCGTTCTGGTTCCTGCAATATGAGTCCATGATCCTGTAGAGAACGATTGTCCGCTATAAGTATATATATTATTAGAATTGTGGTTTGGAATACCGATTCTCTGGTTTTTACTTGACATCAGTCCACTTTTTCCGATATGAATTATGCTCGCATAAGTACTGGCTGTTTCGAAGTATACCCAGGCCGAAAAACTCAGGTTGGAGCCAGTTGAGTAATTGGAAAGATTTGTTGAGTCAATACTTGCATAATCACCGGTTCCGTCAAAATGAGCTCCTTCTGAATCAATATAAGTATCGTTATATAATGTTGTTGTGTTACCATTGCCGCTCCGGTCGTACCAACTGTCGGAGGTTGAGACGGAGCCGTTGCCCGCATAACCCCAGTGTCCGATTAATCCGCGACGGATATCAGATTTTGTCATCAACATTATGACACCTCAAATTTGATCTGCGATACCTGCCAGTCGGCTTGTTTTGGGCTGGTTGTACTGGATGTATTCGGATAGATCGCGATAGCCAGCCGGTCGCCTGCCTGTGCAGTCAATGTGCCGTCTGTCAATGCAGAGAGCGCCAGCGTGTAAGTGCCCGTGGTACTCCCGGTTGTATTAAACGCGGTATTGCCGAGCGTGATAGTCGTAATCGTGCCTTCAGCTGACCCGTCACGGTAGATACAGATATCAGCAAGCCATTCCATATTATCGCCGGTTGCGCTTGAATCGTCCGGTTGCGCGGTGATATTGATAATCAGATTCGACAGTCCGGAAGGCAATTCAACCTGGAACAGTCCCAGTCCCTCGGCCGCGGAGTAATCCACATTCCAAACCGGATAATTATAGCTGTCATAATCCGGTTCCGGGTATGCGGTAATATTACTCCAGGTTGTTATATCAATATCCTGCGGAAAGGCATTCGCGGGCCAGATCATCGACCAGTCAGTGCCGCCGGAACCGGTTCCCATTGCGTTGAAAGTTTCGCCGTCATTGGAATATTCCCATTGGTCGTCGGTTGAGTTCCAGCGGAGTATTGGCGGGTTGGTGTCACCGTTGCTGATTTCGATATCATAATCCTGGTCTGTGCCATCGCCAATAATCACGCCGGTATTACTGCTGATTGTGCCAGTTGCGCCTGTAGCTCCTGTAGCTCCGTTTTCGCCGTCAGCACCAGTAGCTCCGGTGTCGCCGGTATCGCCTTTCGCTACTATCATCAGCCAGTTGGTCGTATCAGTTTCTGGATCATTTTCGGTATTACTATCGGTCAAGGAAACATAAAGGGAGCCGCTATAAGTGACCGCGTCATCAACAGCATATGTTATATCATCAGCATATTCGCCTTGATAGGTGAATCCGGTTCCATCTGTGCCATCGTTACCTTTTAGGGATTCGAGAAATTCCTCTTCTGTTCCAGTGTTTCCGGTAGCGATCCATGTGTCATAGGCACTGTCTCCCGCCTCTCCTTGAGTTCCTGTCGGAATTGCAACCGCATCTCCATAATCTTCTCCGTCATTAAAGCTGAAGTGCATATAGTAATCGGTCGAGCGCTGAGTATCGTTCCAGTCGGACTCTCCATCGGGGGAGAATTGCACTGTTACTCCAGATGCCATCAATGCTGCGATCTGGGTTGCGGTAAGATAAGTTGGATCATCAGTTGTAGGAATTCCACTGGAAGATGTTACACGGTTGACGGCTTTGAATTTAAAAGAAGCCATTGCTGATGATGCTGTTTCTCCCGCCGGAACCATTTCAATTGCGAAATAAACTTTGCTTGTTGAATAGTTTGATGTGGTCAGTACTTCAATGAATCTTTCAGTACTGGTATTTACCCGGAAACTTACCTGACCGGCTGAGCGGTCAGCGGTGGCATCTCCGATCCAGTCTCCTTCAAGGTCCACTGCGTTGTTGTTGTCATCAGTCTGTTCGGATAAAAACATTAGGGAGTTGGTTTCATCAAAATCTTCGTCACCCATGCAGCAGAATTTTGCGTCATTGGGCAGCTCGTGTATATTGAGTGAGAGTATATCGTTAACATAGTTCAGGTCGTAGAATGTAGCACAGAGGATACAGGTTTCTCCATACATCAGACGCATGAATTCAGCATCACTTTTGATTATTTTTCCATTTTCATCAATTTGTTTGCCGGAGGCGGCATCAATCATGATGGATATTCGTTTGAAAGACATGTTTTATGCTCCTGGTGATAATTTATGAAATGAATTATTTGTCAACTTCGAAGCGGGAAGGAACAGGAAAACGCTTCTCAAGATAAGCTTTTACGCCGGATTCAAAACCACTGTTGTTGAAGCTGAGAAAATTGCAATTTCCGCATTTTGCGGCAACGTGATCAGTCCCTCCCGCGTTAGACTCAAATGTCGCTTTGAACTGGTCGATAGGATGCATTGGGGAGTTGTAGAAGTTGTGGTAGAGTCCGCAGACCACAAGACCGGGTTCGGTTTCGCGTTCTTTTCGAAACGTCTTTGCCAGTTTCAGGAATTTTTCCCGTTCGACCAGGCTGGGAGAATGACTTTCGCAATGGCGTGACGGCTTGTCATGAGCTTTTAATGCGGCGGCAGTTGCACGCAGGCATTGGTGCCAGACTTTGTCGCCGGTATATGACGCCATATCCCGCCCGCAGGTTAGAACGGGAATGTCTATGGCGTGAATCGGTTTCAGGAAAATATAATCGTCACAACAATATAGATTATAATCTGCGTCGGAAAATCTTGCAGCGACGATACGTTTTCGAAAGAGATTTATATTTTTTCGGCTGTTGTCCTGATGCGGAATAATCTTTACATTTTTGAGCCATGCAGGCGGTGAGTCGGTAACGATAATAATGTTTCGGTAGCCGGATAGAAACTTCTCGATAGAACGTAATGCTAAGCGTAATTCCAGATTGCCGTAACCGGAGTCTTCTGTCCATAGTGGAATAACAACATCAACTGTTGTGTTTTTGCTTTGTTTCGGTTGTGGAGCGGCTGAAACTTTTTGTCCGCAGGTTTTACAGCCTGATTGTCCGTTTGAGGTTTTAATACGTTCGCTGTTGAGCCATAGTGAACGTAAAAAGTTGATGTCATCACTTTCCGGAATCCAGTTCTGGCTGGATAGTTTATGTCGGAAATTGCGTATAGAGGGGGCTTCATTGGCGGCAATAAATTGAATATGGTGTTCTGCATTGATCATTTCTCCCGCAAAATCCGGGCGGTGATCCGGTTTGCCGCCTTTGCCGTGTCCATTCATGATTTCTTTTGCATAGCTCATGGCGGCGGCGAGATGTTTACGGCAGCAGTCCGGACAATTCATATCTTTTACCGGAGGAATCTGTTTGTCGGCTTCTTCGAGTGTCATATTGTGAACTTCGGCGTGACGTTTTACGATCTGTCGGCGTTCCTGTTTACTGTTGAACATGATGTGCCTCGTTGATTGATTCAAGTGTTTAACGATATCCAGTTATTTGCTGCGGACTGGGTTGCGAAGGGGCCGGAAAGGATTTGACATACTGCATACAATTTGGTGTAGTCGGTTGCGATGGTACATTCGCTGCGGCGATCATTACAGCAGAAATAGTCATCAAATTCCGTACCGTCAAAATACATTGCCGAGGTGCCGTACTCCACGGTCTGGCTGTAGTATTCTTCAGTACAGTCGATCTCGACTGCCATAGAGCCTTCCTGGTAGAAAAGCTTTCCGTATGAATAAACCGCGTACCAGCCGACTTCGGAAGGATCTTCACTCGATGAGGAACTATCGGAGCCAGAACCTGAACCACTTCCACTGCCGGACCCACTGCCGGACCCACTGCCGGACCCCGATCCGCTACCCGACCCGGAGCCACTTCCACTACCACTTCCGGACCCCGAGCCTGAGCCAGAACCAGAGCCACTACCACTTCCACTTCCTGAACCCGATCCCGACCCTGAACCACTTCCTGAACCCGATCCGCTACCTGACCCAGAGCCACTACCACTTCCACTTCCTGAACCCGATCCCGACCCGGAACAAATGTTGATTCCTTCCGCCAGACAATCAAAAGTTGCCTGGATTTCGGCAGTGTGTTCGGTTCCGTCATACTCAAATGTGTTTTTTGTCCAGTATTGAGGAGTTGTTTGGTATGTCGTTGTCAGGCATATGCGGGTAATTCTTATGGTTTGTTCGTCTTCGTAATTTTCGGTGATTGAAAAATCCGGTGTTTCGGGAATCTTTCCCCCCAGTCGTTTCCCATAGAGATCGACTATCCAGTAATAATGGAGGTTTGCCTGATATATGTTGCCAAAGTCAGACAGGTCCTCTTCGGTATAGGAATCAATGCCGACATATACGAACCATTCACGGCCTGTTCCTCCCACGCCATATTCAACTTGAGCAGTATATACATTGTCGATTTTTTTGTAGATGATGATATTCAGCCGGACATATCTTCCGTCATCAAGCAGCTTGAAATCCGAACGGAATGTGCAGGTATTATACGTTTGGCATACTCCTTCAACTATAGAGCTTTCATAATTTCTCAAGGTTACGCGGTATTCTCCGTCGACTCCGAAAGTGGAGTTTGAGACAATGACAGTTGCGCCCGTTGGATTACAGCCGTTTGTTGTTGAGCAGACCAGGCAGCCCACTGTGCAGCAGGGGCACGAGTCACATTCCACGATACGTTTATTGTCATCCGCTATCAGTTTGCCATTAAAGAGCCATGGTTTAGGCATGTTGACTTTTCCTCCGGTCAGCTTTCATCATCTTCACTGCTTGAACTGTTGGTACAGTTGCCCAGTATCCATAGTTGCGGCAGGTTGTGAGTAAACTGAATAAGCGTTATAGAGTTGCTGTCATTATCGAGCTTTACATAACCGAGCGGATAGACAGCCAGTTCGTCATCCGATGAGACCGGAGTGTCCTGGATTTCCATTTCGAAAGTAGCATTTCCCCCGTTGTCATCAAGGCTGGCCATAAGGCATACGAAGCCGGAGACTGTGACATCAGCCGACAAGGTTTCAACCAGATACGGAGAACCGTTAACCGCCGCATAGCCGGCGTAGTTGTTCAGTATTCCGGAGCCGTCACTGACCACCACTGTGGCGTTACTAATTTTTAGCAGAAACGGACCGTAATAGCCGGTGCTGTTGTTATTCAGTAATGAGATTCGATGACCGCCCGCGGTTTTTTCCACCGATATTCCGGAGCCGGGGAGGGGCCGGATATTTTCGACTTTATTGTTCAGGGCCCTGACTGCATTTGACCAGGTATAGTAAGTATCCATAATTGCCGCTTCCGTGATTGATTATTCCGTGCTGAGTTCATTTTCAATTTTTTCTCTTATAGCGGGAGGTATCTTTTTGATTTTTTCCAGCAGTTTCAGCCCGGCTCGGGATACTTCTCGCTTGAATTCGGATGAGTTATTCAGAGTATTAAGGTTTATCAATGCTTCGATGCTGCTTTCAAGATCGACAACCGCGAATTCCCGATTGTAGCTGACGGAAGGGATATCAACAGTCGGGTCCCAGGCGTGCATAAGTTCCCATACCTTGATTTCGGCCTGTTCCAGCATGTCCACCCGTGACAGCAGGAACTGGGTTACGTCGTGATGATCCCAGGCTTTCGATTCCGCTGTCTGTGACTGACTGCTCTCGTTCTGGATTGCTAAACCCACGACATCGAATAACTCTTTTTTCAGGCTTTTGATTTCTTCGCGAATTGTTTGAGTTTCGGTGCCGCCCGGAGCGATATAACGGGTAATCCCTTTTTCTTCCGGCGTTTCCCATAGCGCCGCGGAGCGAGCCAGAACATGACTGAATTTTTCCGGGCTGCCGGGTTCTGTGGAATCGAAATCCGAGTTGCGAAAGCTTTCCGATACGACCAGTAGGCCGAACATCTGTTTGAGAATGTTCATTTGAGCTTCCGATTCCGCATTTAGTATCGCATCGGAAATTCTTACTACGTCTTCGAACCAGTGAGAGGCATGTAGGCCGAACCCATCGGCTTCTTCACATTTGATCAGTGGAACCCGTCCCAGATTATGCGTGCCTTGAGCTGCCAGCCGGACATTGCCGTGGAACGGTTCGCGTACAAATTGCTGCCATTCCGTACGGGTCCAGAGGCGACGTGACATGATATGATGGGGTTCGGAGAATGGATCGGACTTATCTTCACAGGCTTCTTCGATGATTGCCCAGTCCAGCAGTCCGTCGTTGCCGTATGCCCAGTCGACAACTTCCCATGGCTTAAGAGCGGTCGCGTAGGGACGAATGCGATTGTTCAATTTTGCGTCGAGGCGAAGTTCTCCGTTGTACAGCGGCATATCGACCAGCAGCCAGGCCAGACCGAAATTATTGATCAGCGTGGACACCTGACGGATTACTTCCGTGGTGCGTAGTCCGGTGCGTGAGAAGTCTTCCACCAGTGTGTTATCGGTGCCGGTGCGCTGTGGCGTTTGCGAAAGAACATACTGAGAAATGAATCTTGCGATTTTTCGTGGATAGTTGAAGTAGCAGGCCCGATGTTTACGTTCTTCAAATTCGAGTGAAACTTCGGACACGTGTTTGACCAGTGCCAGGTCAATATATTCGCGTCCGCCGGAATAGGCGGCGCCGCAGCGTTTCCAGATATCGCGGTGACGTCTTACCTGGGGATGTATGCGTTGGAAGATAAAATTGAAGTCCGGCATGTTTTCTCCTTTTTTGAGTTTCAGGTATTTCAAAAAAGAAAAAATTTTGTCAACTTGTCGTAGGATGATTACAAAAAAAAGACCGGGAAATGATTCCCGGTCCATATCCAAATGGAGTGTGTTAGTTTAATAAAATAGAGCAGCCAACACTATTTCCGCTTTCAAGTCGGAATGCTATAAGAGTCCAGCCGTTACGCTTCATGACAATGCGGAATGGAATATTTTTCCCGTTGGATTTTATTGTGGCGTTATTGCCTTTTATCAGCGTTGATATTTCAGCACCTCCACTGGGAATGTTAAATTTCAGTTCAGCCCGTCCGCCGTTCCATGATCCTGATAACGGTACGGCCGGATACCAGTCCTGGACCCTGACCGGGCATTTCCAGCCCAGATAACCGGATGCCACGTTTACATCCCTAAGCAGATACTCGTCATGATATTTCTTTAAGAGGCTTCCGGCATCTTCATACATTTGAGGAGAAAGCCAGGTTCTCAGCATAATGTGCGGCATGACCCGCATGGTCTCTTGTTTGATAAAACCTGAATCAGGGCACATGCGCTGGAATATTTGCTCCCACTTCAGCATTCCTTTGAAATCATTACTTACCAGCAAATCCATTGTTTCAGCCTGGGCTCCCAACGGTCCGATACATCCGGTTCTCCACCAGGGATCACCAGGTTCAAATCTGGCATATTTATTGTTACATTCATTCATTGAGGCTACCCAACACTCCCCAAAGCCACTGCAAAGAGCTGATGGACGGTTATCACGGTGTCCGATTTTCTTTAACCAGCTGTTGAATGTGAATTTAACTACCATTGGAACTGCGGCTTTGGCAAGCAGGTATGCAGCCAGATCTCGTTGATGGTCAGTTCCCAGGCGTTTGGAAAGATAATAAAATCCTACCAGTCCAGCGTAGCCTGCCGTTGCCATATCAGCATGGTACATTTCTCCGGATTCCCTTGCTCCCGGACTTCCCATGGCCCAGCTGTTTGCTGCTTCCCAGTATGACATTAACCCACGGATTCGGTTCCAGTATTTCTTTAAATAATTCCAGCGTCCGGCATATTTCGCCTGTGAATAAAGACCATAAATTGCCAGTCCCTGCCAGTAATCAATATCCGCCACATTATCGCCGTTGACTTTATACTTCGGAGCCGGCCAGGCGGTACAGGCCAGATATTTTGCTCCCGACAACGGGTCTATGCGCAAGCGATAACTTTGAGGCAATAAAGCGGGTACGAGCATTTTTTTAGTGATGTTCCTGAGCTTTTCGGCAGCCTGATGAGTCATGTAGTTCATTGCCCGGAACGCGCTGGAACTGGAATCGAATGCGTAATAGTGCGGGTGATGAGTCGGTTCTTTAACTGAGTCCGTTTTGACTGCGCGAAATGCCTTAATAATTTTGTCCGATGTGATCGATTTAGATAAGCGTTCATAAATCAACTGGTTATCCGGTGTGTTTGCCACTTTTAAAGGCATGTAGTCGAATGCTGCCGGAACCGGTAGGTGGTATTTAAGCGTATTTCCCGGACGGGCAGTATAGGGGCCCCATTTGGTTGGCAGGTCGAAATCTTCCGTTTCAGAAACAGTATTTTTCGGCAGTAACTTTTTGCTGACAGCCAGAGCCGTAATTGGAGGCAATGGAGCATATTTTTGCGGTTTACTGTTCCATGCATCATGCCAGGGTAAATATTCAAATTTATCAAGAATCTCAACTTTACCCGAATTTACCCGGAAATATTCCCGGCATTTCCAAGGGTAGGCAGTTAACAGGTTCACAAATTTATTGAATTTTTTCATCGGAAGAGAGTTGGGATTTGAGGTCCAGTTCTGTAACAGATTGGCGGAACACCTTGACGTGCCGAACGGCATTCCCATAGCCATTGTTCCTATGCCGCCTGAAGTTGTAATTAATAGTCTGTTGTTTTCCAGTTTGATTCGATTTGGTTTACGTTGAAATGCGATCATTAATGGATATTCCGGGTTGCGTCCATTTACGAAGATGATCCAGCAGGCAGACATGCCCTGAAGATTTGATGAACTATTTGCCGAAACTATTTTTATTGTATTCCCAACTGGATAAAGTATTGCTCCAGGTCCGTATGTTTTTTTTCTATTTATGGCACTTATTTTGAAGCTGGGACTGTTTGTTTCTACTTGAATGCCGGGAGCAAGAATACTGTAACGCAGTTGTTGAGAATAGGTTTTTCCGGATTTTGTCTTAATTTTTTTGGTCCATTTGAAGCTGGTCCAGTCGGCCTGTATTTCATCATTTTTATATGTTTCTTCAGTCGTGACATATTCCTTCTGATTATCGATTCCTGAACGATTGATCATGTTTCCGGTTTGCTTTTCATTGTCTTTTCGAAAAACAACTTTTTTATTTGAATAATTCCCCCCGGGAATCACAAAACGGTATGCCAGGTTGAACTGTGGAACGCTGTAGTCATGTTCCAGTGTATCGAAGCTTATATTATTGATAAGAAGGCCGTTGGGCTCATAGCGCCAACCGAAGTGTCCGCTGTTATTACGGAATATTCCCGGACGCCAGGCGGTTCCACCGATATCAATAGGTTCCGGATCGGTTTCCCAAGGGTAGACAGCTTTGTCACGATCAGGCCAGTCAACGCTGATTGATTTTATCTTTGTCCTGATCGGCTTATTGGAGTTCAGGTCAATTGATTTGAGTGAATGAAATTTTAGCGGCAGAGGATTTTTCGGTTGTTTAATACATTTGAAATCATCTGGTTTTAAACTGATAAAACATTCCGTTCTGCCATTCGGGTTAATTTCCTTTTGCCAGATACTGCCGTCAAGACATGGAAGTTCAAGCAGCAGTGAATTGTTACACGGGGTTTTAAATACTATTTTTAATTCCATTAGCCTGCACTTGAAATCAGGCGAGTTATCAAGGTCAGGAAAGAATTTAGTAATAGTCGTTTTTTGTGATGGAAACAATGAATGTTCCGGTTTTTGAGCCGACAACTTGATTTCAGCGAAACCACCGTAAGCGTCTTTGCGCGGATAGCAGGATGTTACCGCAAGTTGCAAAGTGTTGACCTTCATCATTGCTTTCAAGTCTATCGTTTGAAGTTCAGCAGGGCGTTGAGCCAGTCTGATGGTCATTGAGGTTTTGCCGTTGATTGTCGCTTTCAGCGTTTCTGCAGCGGCCCATACCGGGGAGCTCTTCCAGCCGCCTTGAATAATTGACAGCCAGCGTGCTTTTACAGGTTTATCAAACTTTATCGACATCTTGAATTCTTTCAGGTTGCCAACCGCATATTGAGTTGCCGGATTTCCGTCAATAAGGTTGTTCGGGTTTTCATATACTTTGACTTTGATTGACGGAGTTGCCGTAATTTCCGTTGCCGAGGCTTCCAGTACTCCGGCGGCAATCCCGACCGCAAGCAGAATATTTCGCAGTAAATACATTTTTTCCCTTTCTGTTACTTGGTGTTTGATTTTATTTATCTATTGTCAAATAGCTTAGTAGCCCCAATACCAGTTGTCCATAATTTCCGGACGTGTGTTATATGAGACCCAGCGATCCTGATATGACGCAACATGACCATCACAAAACAGTACGTTTCTCATGTTACGCTGATGGTTGGCTGTCGTACGAATGTTCCATATCCAGGCTGTCCATAAAGTGTCTTCCGCATAGTTGCTTGAGCCTACTGTTGACAGATAATTGTCCGTCCATGTTTCAGTAAGAACTCCCTGTATACTTGGCTGGTGCCGTGGCTTATCGATTCTGCAGCTTCTGCTTATTCCATAACCTTGCGCACTGGAAGGGCCGGTTATCCAGATATTCATAGTGTAACTGCGTGCAGACTTGCCTGACGGCATGGAGCGGGAATCTGCGGCACACTTGAATATGGCAGTATTTTTACCGGTGTAGTTGAGTTCGGTCAGTAATTTATCCCAGGAAATATAGTCTGAGCCAGATATGGCAAACACTGGAACGATGTAACCATAAAAGTCGTTGGCATACATCATCATAGCGGTACCGATCTGTTTTTCTGATGAAGCACAATTAATAAGCTTTGCTTTGTCCCTGGCATTGCTTAATGCCGGCAGCAGCATGGCTGCAAGAATTGCAATAATAGCTATCACTACGAGAAGTTCGATGAGGGTGAAATGCGCGGAACATCTTTGTCTTTGTTTACTTGATTTCATGATCGTTCTCCTTTATTAGACGATTTATAAATTCATTAATATTATTTTTCTTTATATTTTTTCCGTTGCATGACTGTCTGATAATAGGTCTGGTATGAGGAAGTTTCGGTGGAACCTGCATGGTTTCACCGCTTCTAGACAAAGCTTCGATGATCAAAGTTTCTGCCAGATAATCATAAGGAAACTCAATAGTGGATAACGGCGGTTCGGAATAAGCGCCGATTTCAAGGTTGTTGCAGCCGATAACGGCGAAATCTTCGGGAATGGAAAAGCCGCGCTTATATAAACTGGTCATGAGCCTGAGAGCGTAGTCGTCATCCACACATATAAGGGCCATTTTACCGGCATGCGGGGCAATACGCGCCATTGCCGTATTGATTTCAGCAAAATTACTGCTTAAATTGAGCAGAAATGGTTCCAAGCCGTTTTCTGTCATAAATTTTTGATATTCTGATATTTTCAGGAAAGCAGTATCTTTCTCACTTACTTCCGGTGCAATATAGGCAATCTGGTTGTAATTTAATTCAGAAAAATATTTACACGCAAAATGTATTTCCCGTTTTGCGGAAATACCGACATCCCGGGGTTTTTCATGAACCAGGTGCTCCCAGCCGGGATTGCGGAAAGTCGTTACTGTCGGAATGTTGCACAGTTCAAGAAAACTGTTGAGACGGTCATTGGTCGAAGTTGGAGAAAGGCGCGGAATAATGATTGCCTTGCAGCCCTGGTCTTGTAATCTTCCCGGCAGTTCCAGTGAACTTTCATTGAAATCGGCTACCGGATGAATAACCAGCCCGGTTTCAAGTTTTTCCGAAGCAGAAATCAGATGATTCATTAAACAGTTCGTGTAATGACCCATATCCGGTTGTACAATGACTGCCAATAACCGAGATAACTGAAATGATATTTTGGAATTGCGATTCAGGCTGAGTCCTTTAACGGGCATTCTGAGATAGGTGCCGCTGCCTGGACGGCGTTCGACGATTTGGCGATCAATCATCAGAGCGATGGCTTTACGGATCGTCATATAATTGCAGCTGAAAATTTCAGCTAACTTGCGTTCGGATGGAAGACGTTCTCCTACCCGGATTCGTTTTTTCGCGATGTAGGAAATGATTTTTTGAACGATTTGCTCGTATAAATATGTCTTGTCTTTCAGCATATATTCTCACAAGTGTTGTTTGATTGCTGTATATTATAGTATAGCAATTGTTCGGTGTCAAGATGGCTGATTGAAATATAAGCTAAAAATTCAAAAAAATGGACCGGGAAATAATTCCCGGTCCTGTAGGATAATATTGTCGGATTATTCTGACTGCTGTTCGCAAGCCGCGACTTTGGTTTGGATCGCGTGGATTTTTTCCATATCAAACTTGGTTGAACGGTCGAAGTTATATATCCCGTTCTGTTCCTGGAATACATCAGTTAACTGAGTGTAGCAGTAGCCGAACATATTCGGGTCGTCCAGCAGGACGTTAATCAGACCTTCGAAACGAGCATAGAATTCTTCCAGAGATTTCGGAGCTTCTCCGTATCCCCAGGATTCACTCCAGTTGTTATCGGCAAATTCCGGAGCCCATTTGATGCCGCCGAACTCACTGCAGAAGTAGGGCTGACCAAAGTATGCTGCACAATGGAACTGGGGATTTACATACGGTTTTTCTTCTGCCAGTCCAGCCATATCTTCTGCCAGCAATTTCGGATCCTGCTGGTAGTTGTGGCTGTCGTAGATATCTGCATCGACAACGAAGTGAGTATAGCCCGATGAGTCAAGAACCGGACGGGTCGGGTCTGTCAGTTTTGTCATCTGGTAAAGTCCGCAGGTCAGGTCTTCCAGTGAAGAAATAAACTCATGGTCGTTCTGGTGGCTTTCGTTGAGCGGACACCAGCCTACAATAGACGGATGGTTGAAGTCGCGTTCAAGGGCTTCGGCCCATTGGCGGAACGTGGCGTTATGTGGTTGATGCTTTAAGGTATCAATTGCGTTGAATTTTATACGGTCAAGATGATGCATGCCCCAGTCGCCGAATTCTCCCCAGACCATATATCCGAGTTTGTCGGCATGGTACAGAAAACGTTCCTCGAAAACTTTCTGATGGAGTCTGGCTGCATTGAAACCGGCTTCCATTGAGAGTTTGATATCGTTAAGCAGTGCTTCTTCCGAAGGTGCGGTCATGATGCCGTCCGGGTAATATCCCTGGTCAAGAACCTGACGCTGAAAAATCTGTTTGCCGTTGATTAGGAATTTCCTGCCGATCAGAGAGATTGAACGCATTCCTGCATAGCTGGAGGCTTTGTCGATGACTTTGCCGGAAGCATTGGTCAGTTCCAGTTCGATATCATACAGGAAGGGCTGACCCGGTTCCCAGAGCTTCATGTCCGCTTCGGCAATATTCAATGTCATTTCCGGAGCCATTGTCAGGTCGGCGGAAACAGACGCTTCGGAAACGACTTTGCCTTCCACGATGACTTTAGCTGAAACGGTCAGACCTTTTTCGCCGCGACCGGCCAGCGGCTGGGTAATGCGGAAGCAGCAGTTTGTCAGGTCAGAAATGATTTTCGGGCGCTTCAGGTGATTTGATGCTACGGGTTCGAGCCAGACAGTCTGCCAGATACCGGTAGTGCGGTCGTAGTGGCAGCCTTTATTGCCGTAATCGATCAGCGACTGTTTGCCGCCGGCTTTGTGTTCGCGGGAATAATCCCGGGCACGTACAACAATAATTGCGTCACTGCCGGGAGTTACAAAGCGGCTGATTTCAACGCTGAACGGAGTGAAACCGCCGCGATGACAACCGGCTTCCTGACCGTTGACCCATACGGTGGTGTCATAGTCGCAGGCCTGGAAGTTAAGCATGATTTTTTCCTGCCAGCCGGACGGAACGGCAACGGTGCGGCGGTACCATACGGCTTCCATGAAATCGGTGTTATTTATGCCGGAAAGTTTAGATTCCGGACAGAAAGGAACCGTGATTTTCCGGGCCAGTTCTTTGTCAACCAGGCCTCGGAGTTCACCAGAGTCGCCGTTGTCGATTTCAAACTGCCATTCTCCGTTAAGACAGAGCCATTCGTCACGGACAAACTGTGGGCGGGGATATTCGCTTCTCGGAATAGACATTTTAATTTTCTCCATTAATATTGTTTTTTTCTCTCTTGGACATTATTTTTATATTTATGAGTTTAAGGTCGCGGTACGAAGGATAATCCGATCTTTGGATATCCAGTTATCGCGATACCATGAACTCGGAGGAAACGTATCTTTAATTTTCGCCATTTTTTCTTTGAGTTGCTTACGGAAAGTTTCAATGATATTATTATATTCAGGATTTCCCGCCAGGTCATTCAACTGTTTTGGGTCGACCAGATTGTCAAATAACAGTTCTTTGTTATCCACTCTATAAACGGCATAAGTATATTGTTTATTCCGTAGCCCTCGCCATTCATGCCCGTCTTCCCAGGCAGCGCATGCGCCGGTATTCTGCATGAACGCGAACTCCGGTTCAGGACCGTTTCCGGTCAGCAGCTGACTGCTCAGGTCCATGCCTTCGACTTCCTCTGGAATATCAATGTCAGTCAGTCCCAGTAAGGTTGGCATCAGGTCGATGTTGCTCATGCAAAGATCATTTGACGTTCCGGCAGCAAGCTTTTCCGGCCACTTTATCATAAATGGAATCCGGGCGGCTTCTTCGTAGAACGTGTTTTTTTTCATTCTGCCATGAGCTCCGAACATCTCGCCGTGATCGGACGTGAAAATAAAGATGGTATTATCTTCGATTCCGGCATCTTGGATTGCCTGCTGGAGACGTCCAACGTTCCAGTCCAGGTTGGCGGTCATGCCGTAATAAGCCCGCATCCAGTTTTCAAGCACTTCCGGGTTTTTGGGGAGGTCTGACCAGGCATCACCATATCCATCCGGGTTAACGTCACTGTAGCCTTCCGGAGGAGGGAAGGAGATATTCTCGAATAGTTTATAAAATTCTTCTGGGACATTATCTTTTTCCCAGCGGTCATGAGGAGTCCCGATCGAAAGCATCAGGAAGAACGGATTATCCGAGTCAGTATGTTTATTGATATAATCTATCGCCATATCAGTCTGTCCGTCCGGTTCATAAACGCCGTTGCCGTAATAAATCTTTTCAGGAGAATTCGTATGATACCACGCATTATAATATTCATGATGGAAATTATACGCGGCCCAGTAGCCGTCAAAACCGAGTCGTCCGGGGCCTGGCGGAATATAGGAGTTTTTCGGATCGTAATGATTGCCGAGTTCATTGGCCCAGAGGTGCCATTTGCCGATATAACCGGTTTCATAACCGGCATCGGTAAGGCAGTGACCCAGGCAGCGGTGATTCGGGTTCATTCTCAGTTCGTTGATGACCATGCCGGTAGACGTGACATATTTTCCGGTAAACAATGAGGCGCGGTACGCGGAGCAGACCGGCATTGATGAAATCATATTACAGCAGTCGAGGGATTCGTCGTGTAGCTGATCCAGGTTTGGAGTATGGGCTTTTTCATCTCCGGAAAATCCGCATGATTGCAGACGAAGCTGGTCGGCAAGGACAAATATTATATTGGGCCTTTTCATTGAATGTTGTTTCCCGATTTAATTATCTTCGTTAATAAATTATACTGTATAAATGAAATGTCGGCAATCTTTAAGATTTTCAAAAAGTATTCTAAAATTATCAAAAATATCTTTTCATGTTGCTTGGCTTTGGCGTTGTGGTTGAAAATTATCAATAACGTGTTTATGGTAATTATAAGATGTAAAACGAAAAGAGGCAATAAAAATGGCAATGGAAACCCGGATTCCCAAAGAAACCAGAGAATTGTTTTTACCGGTATACTTTTCTCATCCGGCTGCGATTTATCTACGTGAAAACGGTATTGTATTCAGTGGGATTAGTCACGCTTCGAAACGTTTTCAGATTCATCGTGTTCCTGATTTTTGTCTGGTTTTATTTACTACAGGCGGACAGGCTGTTTTCGAGAGTAACGGCAGGACGTTCCGGCTGGTACCGGGGACCGTTATCATTGCTCCGACTGGTATTGAACAGAAATACTACCAGACGGGGGAAGATGACTGGCGCTTTGTCTGGTTCCACATTGTTCCCGATGGAGTCTGGGATTTTCTGAAGAGTAATCAGCCTGCATTCGGACAGTATCGCGAATTGAATTTTATCGAACATGCCATGACCGGATTTGTGTCGGAAGTGTTTTCTTCTGCCTCCGGACAACATGAACGGAGACCACAACATCATCGTGGTTCAAAAGAGTGGCTGCAGGATATGTTTGAATTCAATATTCCCATTCTCGAATCCGGTGAGTATTCATTAGAGCTTTCGGAAGGACATGCCCGGTTATTGGTAAACTATCTGAAACGTGAATTACGACGTTTGCTGCATTGCGAAAAGCCACAGGAACGTTATCGGGAGGAAATGGAGCTGCTTTGGAAAAAAGTAGGAATGAGTCTTGACCGGGAATGGACTCTTGAACAACTTGCGGACCGGATTAATATGTCGGTGCCTAATTTTATTCGCCATGTAAAAATAATTTATGGTTCAACGCCTGGAACTATTGTACGTCATCTTCGATTGAGCCATGCCGCACGGCTGTTGGCTGGATCGACTCTGTCGATCGGGAATGTGGCGGAGACTTCCGGCTATGAAAGCACCTCGTCATTTGCCGCCCTTTTTAAAAAACATTTTAACATGACGCCCCGTGAATACCGTAACTGCCATAAATAATTTGTCTTCAACTTAACCAGATTCCAGCGGCAATAAGAGAAAGTCCTGTAAGGAGGAATGCCAGCGCCAGATAACTGATTGGTGATGACTTTTCGCGATAAGCCAACCGACAAAAAATGAAGAATACCGCGATTGATGAGCCCTGACCGACCGGATAACCAATGGAGCCATAACCATTATTCGCCAGCAGATTAAGACCATAGTAAAAGCAGCATAGCGCAACCAGGTTGAAGCCGCCGAACGCACCCGCCGCAATAAGTTCGCTTTTACGGATATGGACCGCTTTTCGACAGATTCCCATATCGATCAGCGCCGCGAGGATTATTCCTGCTTGAGTAAGGTTCATTCTGCGGAGGCTGGTCATTCCTTCAAGCTGCAGATATGACGGCAGGCTCGCGCAACTCTGGGCCGTACCGGACAAAATAAATGCGGCGATAGTCGGGAGCAGCCAGTAATACCCTTTTTGAGAACCGTCTGATTTTGAACAGGAGAATAGCAGTAATGCAGCCATAACTGCCGCAACTCCGCTTAAGCGTATCGATCCTGCCGGTTCGTGGAAAAAAATCAATCCGACCATAAAAGGAATTATCATGGAGCTTTGAGTGAAACCCCACACTATACCGCCGTTGCCGGTAGACATTGCCCGGCGGACACACAGCAGCATTACATAATTAAATGATCCTGCTGCAATCAGCAGAATAAACTGTAACGATATTGCCGTGAAACTGCCCTTCAGCGGACCTTGAATGAAACATAGTCCTCCGCTTGCGAACAGTACGATTATCGCCGAAAACAACAGTATGCTAGTGATGTTCTGTTGTCTTCGGCCTGCTTCCGCAACGACTGCTGCCAGTCCTGCCCATAGTATTCCGGTAAGGAATAACAGCAATAGTCCTTGTATCATTCCGGTCAGTACCTGATGGTGACATTTGATCCGCCCGGAAGCGAATCAATTACCATATAGCGGCTTTTAACCACTAGTTCTTCTGACGTTTCAACTTTGGTATCGTTGATTTCGGCGGATACTTCTTTTGCGTTGTCCGGGAGCAGCATACGGAGTTTCGCCTTGTCATGATTGGACATCAATAGAAAACTTATCGTACGTTTTTCAGGATGATGTTCCCAATGGTATTCAATGGCAGTTTCTGAAACGGCATATTCCAGACGAACATGGGCTTGAGGTTCTTCAGCCGCAACCCAGCGCGGGGAAATTGTTACGTCTTGAAATAAGCAGCCATTGTCGACAACTCCGGCTAGTCCGCCTGCCATGGCGTTGAGCAACTCGGATCCGCACCAGCAGCGCGGGCCTCCGCCGATATCTTCCCCGTCATAACTATACAGGAATGAGACTTTGCCGTCACTACTGATTTTTTTACCCATTCTAAATAAGATGTCGGCTCCGTATTTTTCTTCCCCAAAGTTGAAAGCACCCAGCGCCAGCTGTCCGGCTACGAATGGGGCAATGGCTCCGTTCACATATTGGCCTGCTTCCATGCCTTTGAATACAGGGTAGGGCGGTTCCAGATTACGGAAGTCATCCAGCTCTCCGCCGTATTTTTCCTTCAGGGAACGATATTCATTGATAATGGAGCGTGCCATATCAAAATTCACAGTTCCACGGTTGATGTCCGAAGCATTCGATAAACTTAACTGCCAGGTTTCGTCCACGCCGTAGTCGGTGTCGTCAAGACGCAGAAAATGCTTGTAGAAACGTCCGTTCCAGAGGTGTTCGTTAATACGTTCTTTCAAGGCGGCGGCTTCCGTTTCCCAACGCTGAGCATCTTGTTCATTGCCCGTAATCCGGTACATTTTTGCCATCAGCAGTTCGGAATTGTGTAGGCCAGTATTGTCGCCGTGCATGATTCCCATCGGGTCGTCGGGAAGGATATTGCGGTTGTCCTGAGAAGATTGGCGGTCCAGAAAATCCCAGGTATCGATAGTGCGTGGACGTTTTACCAGTTTGTAATTGTTATCCCAGCGGGTTGGGTCGCTGGTAATGTAGCGCAGGCCTTTTTCGAGACGCGGTAGGTTTCGTTCCAGGTAGCTGTCGTCTCCTGTTGCCTGCCAGATCAGGTAAATACCTTCCACCATCAGGTATTCGATATCGGCTTCCAATTCCAGGCGAGCAAGTCCGAAGCCATTTTCAGGCGTACGCTTGCAGAATTTGTCAATACACAAATCGCCGGAATGACAATCAGTCAGCGGCGCGATAATCTCATAAAAAAAGCCGTCAGGTGTCTGGTTTTCCAGTATTAGATCAAGAAATGAGGTAAGGTCCTTTTCAAAATACTTAAAACCTTTCATGCTCAGGACATAATCGCGTACCCAGTTGAGTTGGGTGCGGATCATTCGGTTGCCGTACATGAAAACCCGATTGTTCCAGTCGAGGCCGGAGTGGCACATCTGGAAAAGCGATGACAAGGGATAATCGTGGCATGCGGTTACTGCCTGGCGCATGTTTCCGGTTGAGATGAAACTTCCTTTAACACTGTTCATTTTTTTTCTTTCCATTTATTATTATGACAACATCATAAAATATGTTATTGATAAATTATAACTATGTATGTCTTGAATGACAATATCTTTTATGTTACATTATTTATTGATATGTCACCTTATGATGGAATTCTTGTTATGATGGAAACAATAGCCGAAAAACTGAAGTTGGAACATTTTTCCCGCACGGCGTTTATTCGTCTGCTGGATTATGTGATTGATACAATTAAGCCATATCGTATCGTTCTCGCGTCGGGAAAACCGACGATTCGTGAGTCCGTGGAGATACATCCCGGTCATGTGTTTGACATTCCTCTTTCGGGAACCAAACATTCCATTTACGGCAGAGGGAAAGAGATCGACGAGTTGCGGATGGTGCCGGGAGAGGTGTTTTATACGCGACCGTTTGTGTGGAAGCGTCCTTTATGGGACTGCGCGCATGAAATGAGCAGTTTTGTTTTCAACGAGCAATTTATTCGTTTGACATATGTTGATATTCTGACCCCCCCGGAGCCGGGAATGTATCCGCGAAGCTCCTGTTTTTATCATACCCAACTGCCGCCTTCCGAACCGATCAGAAAATTGCTGTCCGTATTGGAGCTGCTTGAAGAAAACGGAGATTCAGGTGGTGCCGCTATGGAGGTTATGAGAGGACTATTTCGTCTTACCCGGGAGATGCTAAAAGAAGATATTGGACAGGAATTTACTCAGTCGCAAATTACATTTCAGCGGATTGATCAATATCTTCGGGAGAACTTTCAGGCGAATATAAACCGTAATCATGTGGCGCATGTCTTTAAATTGCATCCCGGGTACATTTCACGTTTGTATCTGGATAACAGTAATCATACGTTTTCGGAGACGCTGCATTCGCTGCGGATGGAACACGCGGCCATTTTGTTGAAAACCACCGATTTACTGGTCAATGAGATTACAGATCATTGTGGATACGAAAGTCTGACATTTTTTACTGCCGCTTTCAAAAAGTATTTCGGGGTGCCGCCGGCGCGTTTTCGTCAGCAGTATCTGAAAGAACAATACATTGAAAAAGCATAGTTGTGAAAGTGTATTCAATCCAGGGTTTGTTTATAACGGAGCAAACCGATCATTATTGCAGCCAGCATAAAACAGATAATGGCAGTCATGGGTTGTATCAGGTCTCCAATGACAGCTCCGCGCAACATAATACCACGGATGATTTTCAGGTAGTGGGTTAACGGCAGGACTGATCCAATCCATTGAGCCCATTGAGGCATTCCACGAAACGGAAACATAAAGCCAGATAACAGAATTGACGGAAGAAAAAAGAAAATGGACATCTGCACCGCCTGAACCTGGTTTGCCGCGACAGTTGAAATTGTAAGTCCTACAGCCAGATTGGCGGCAATAAAAAATAGAGATATCACCAGTAATTGCAGCAGGGAACCGCTTATGATAATTTCGAATACGTAGCGGGAGACAAGCATAATCAAGGCGATCTGAACATAGCCGACAAGGACAAATGGCGTTATTTTTCCCAACATCACTTCCAAGGGACGAACCGGAGTTGACAGTAGCGTTTCCATGGTTCCGCGTTCTTTTTCACGGGTCATTGCCAGTGAGGTGATAAAGGTCATTGTCAATGTAAGGATTACGCCAAGCAGTCCCGGAACAATGTTCAGCGGAGTTTTTATTTCCGGATTGTAGCAGCGATGGATCCGGATATCAACAGGGCTTTCTACTGAAGCGAGTTTGGGCAGGACCGGACGCGCATCCCGGCTGATTGCCTGCTCAACTATTGACTGAAAAGCGCTGACTGCATAACCTACCGCGCTGGGATCAGATGCATCTGCTTCCAGAAGTAACTCCGGTTGATTGCCTCTCAGTAATTCCCGGGTGAAGTTATCCGGAAAGCTGAGGACGAACTGTACATCTCCGCGGCGCAGCAGTTCTTTTGCTTTTGCTTCACTTACATTATCTTTGCTAATCTCAAAATATTCACTATTGCTCATTGCGCTGACAATGGAGCGGGTAAAAGTGCTCATGTCTCCATAGACTACAGCCGTAGGCAGATGTTTGGGATTGGTATTGATCGCAAAACCGAAAATAGTGAGCTGAATCAGCGGAATACCAATCATCAGAGCCAGAGTCATCCGGTCGCGGCACAACTGAATAAATTCCTTTGCCACAATTGCCAGATAACGTCTGAATGAAAAGATACGAAGATTCATTTGAAGTTGTCCTCCGCCTGGTTTGCCGATAAGAATATGAATACGTCTTCCAGACCGGTTTCTATTTTGCGGCATTGGACATCGTTTCGTGTTTTAAATGGTTCAAGAGCGGTCTCTTGGGATTGCTTATCTGAACTGGTGACATGAACCGATTCGCCGAAAGGGACAACCAGACCGATTTGAGGATATTTCCGTAGTTCAGCCGCAATTCTGCCCGGATGACTGCTCTTCACTTCCCAGGTTGACAGGTTGGCACGGGCGATTACTTCCGCCACTGTTCCCTGGGTCAATAGATTCCCGTAGGCTAGATATGCCAGTTGGTTGCAGCGTTCGGCTTCGTCCATATAATGGGTTGAAACCAGTGCGGTTATTCCTTCGGAAGCAAGTTGATGAAGTTCATCCCAGAAGTCGCGTCGGGCGGCCGGATCAACACCTGCGGTGGGTTCATCCAGCAGAAGCAGTTCCGGTTCATGGAGAAGACAGGCAGCAAGAGCCAGCCGTTGCTTCCAGCCGCCGGACATATTACCCGCAAGCTGTGTTCTGCGATCTCCAAATCCCATGCGGTCAATCATTTTGTTGACCTGCTTTTTCGGACGGGGAATTCCATATAATCTGGCAATAAGCAGAAGGTTTTCCTGGACTGTCAGTTCTTCGTATAGACTGAATTTCTGGGTCATATATCCAATGCGGCGCTTGATCTGTTTGGCTTCCTTCAGTAGATCGAATCCCAGGCAGGTTCCTTCTGCGTGATCAGGACGCAGCAACCCGCAGAGCATGCGTATAAAAGTTGTCTTTCCGCTGCCGTTTGGGCCCAGAAAACCAAAAATATCGCCACGGTTTACTTTGACGGAAAGGCGATCCACAACGATTTTGCCGTCAAAGCTCTTTGTGACATTACGGGCATCAATTACCGGAATAATATTCTGTTTATCATTCATTACGCAGTGAGACTCTGACCGGCAGACCGGGATGAAGTTTGAGTTTTCGTGCCTGTTCCGCAGTAACGGATGCTTCGATCATAAAAACCAGTTTCGAATTGGTTTCTTTGCTGTAAATAACCGGAGGAGTGTATTCCGGACGTTGTGAGATATAGGTTATCGGGGTCTGAAATTCTTCTAAGCCGTTTCCGGGCAGAATTCTTGCTGATTGTCCGACTTTTATGGCCTTTGCTGCCTGCGGACTAACAAAAAAACGGATTTTAAAATTAGAGAATGGGATAAGCGCAACAACATTTGTTCCTGCATTAGCAACTTCACCTTTTCGTAGTAATACATCATAAACTACGGCATTTGCCGGAGATTCAACTCGACGTTGTGCCAGTCGCCATTTTGCGGCAATTAAATCGTTTTTTGCCGCATTGACTGCTTGCTTTCCCGCTTTGATTTGATCAGGACGAGCTGGGAGTTTTGCGACAGCAAGGTTCCATCGGGCTTCGGCAAGAGCCTGTTCATTTTGCTCATGGATCAGGCGGGCGTTATCATAATCTTTCCGTGCGAGAGCCATCTTTCTGAAAAGTTTCGAAGCACGATCATAGTCGATTTTAGACAATCTGCATATTGCTTCCTGTTTGCCAATTTCCGCTTTCAGGGCATCAAGCTTTTCCTTACGTGAACCTTTCAATTTATCCTGTAGATCTGACTGAGCCTGTTTCAAATTGGCTGTCGCAATACCGACGCTGGCGGCATATTCCGTTGTTTCCTGGGAGAACATGAGGTCTCCTTTCTGTAAAACATCGCCTCGATGGACTTTTATGTTTTCGATTCGTCCGGAACTGATTGGTGCGGCATATACCATATCCGCTTCAATGTATCCTTGAATCGAATTATCATCCGGCGTGCAGCCGTATGCTGTAACTATAAATGCTGTCAGTAACAGATATTTTATATTCATAATGCACCTGTCGGGCTTTTTATGGCGTTAATTATTTTTTGGGCAATGTTTTCAGCGCGGTTGTCGGAGAAGTCAGGATTTCCGGTAATTCCTTCAATTGCAGGTCGGTTGAAAAAGAACAGACATTGCGCAAGGGTCAGCATTGCCGTTTCTATAATATCATCTTCATCTGTCTGGTGACCCTTTATTCTGGAGATCATCTCGCATAATAACCGGAATCGTGGGCGCATGGTTGGCAGAAACGTTTCCATGAACTCCCGGCTGGGAGAAATCATTTCCCTGATAAACAGGCGGTAACGGCAGCGAAAGAGCATATCGGTAGCGGAATCATGACGTAATATGGAAATAATTAGTTTTTTCAGAGAGCATTCGGGATCGACATTATTTTCCAGATCTTCTTTCATTGCAATGAATGGATCAGGTAAAGCCAGGGCGTATTCCATTGCTGCTTTATAAAGATTTTCTTTTCCGCCAAAATAGTAATTTATTGCTGCCAGGTTTACTTTTGCTGTCTGGCAAATGGTGCGAATTCTTGCACCAGAGTAACCCCGTTCTACGAATTCTTCCAAAGCAGCTATAATAATCTTTTCTTTTTTGTCCATTGCATATATCCATATATAAAATTGTTTAAAAAAATTGTTCTAAAAATAATTTTAAAACAAATTTTTCAATTGTCAAGAGGGATAGGGCTGAATTCGTTGTAAAACATTGAATAATTGTAATGACTCACTCTTTTCGTAGAGACATATGACAAGCCTTTTTCTGGTAGGGCGCGCTCTCCGCAGCGCGCCGCTGCCGCATCAGCGGCAGACGAATACTAATGGAATTTAAAGTTTTCTCTGCGGCACTGGTGTGCCGACGGCACGCTCGGAGAGCGAGCTCTACCAACAAATGCACCAAGCACAACAGTCACATTTAATCTTCCGGAATAAGTGACGCCTTACGAATAATTTATTCAGATTAATCTGGGAAGAGAAAGGAGATGGTTAAGGAAATAAGTCTTAATTTATTACAGAAATGAGAAAGATAATGATCCCAATATTATGGATTACTATTGGGGCATTGTTTTATGGCCACATACCAGCGGGATGAGTCGTAGATGCTTTCCCGACCCCATTTTTCAGGAGATATCGCCCAGCGTTTGTAAAAGTTGCGGATCAACAGACTGCGACGCGGTCCGCTCCAGGGATCATGCATATATACCCTGCCATCTTTCGAACCGAGATAGCTGATGTAGTGTGGAACATCAGTCAATACCAGTACCGTTACTTTCCAGCCTTCCTCCAGCAGCTTGTCAAGTTCTTCTATCGAGCCCGGTTCGCCTGTAATGACTTCCACGTCAAATTTCCGGGCGAGCCGTGGCCAGTTTTCGCGGGGAGTTCCCTTGCCGGCACCGGCATCCAGAATTTCAATCAATTCCTCTTCTGAGCGTTCGATACCAAAAGAGTGCAGCATCATTCTGGCACATGCCGGTCCGCAGGAAAATCCCTGTTGCTGGCGGAAATACTTCATGCGAACCATAATATTTGTGTCGAGTTATATTTTTATTGTTTTATCAAGCGGGATCGTTTTATCAATGAGATCGTCTTTAATCGTTACCTGAGTCTTTTCCATTTTAGGAATACTGCCGGTCGATATTTTGCCGGTTCCCTCAAACTGACCTGGCATAATTGACTTCATGTATTCGGCCAGAGTAACGATTGTTGGACCGTAACCATCCTTATAGATGTAATATTCCAGCGCGCGGGCCATTTCCGAAGTGTCCTGAAAACGTTCTTCCGGGTCCAGAGCCATCATTTTTTGAAGCAGAGCTTTCAGGTCGTCATCGACATCTGACGGAAGTAGTTCCCAGCGGATGTTATTTGCTTTGATGTCATTGACTATTTCTTTTACTGTCTGACTGATATTTCTTGCGAAGTTGTTGGTGAGAAGATAGAACAGAACAACGCCGAGAGAATAAATATCAGAACGGAAGTCCAGTTCGTATTCAACATCGACCTGTTCCGGAGACACAAAGGGGAGTTTGCCTGAAACCCCGGTCTCGTCGCGTTTTCTTACATTGGCTTTGGCAATACCGAAGTCCGTGAGTTTGGGAACTCCTTCAGTGTTTATAAGAATATTATGTGGACATACGTCACAATGAACAATATTCATTGAGTTGCCGTCGGCATCCGTACGTGCATGGGCGTATGCGAGGCCACGAGCGATACGGCTGGCTATAAATACAGCCAGTTGAACTGGCAGTTGGGTTTTTAGTTTCATATGCATCTGCATGAAATCGAACAGAGAGATACCGTCAACATATTCCAGAACAAAATAATATTCGCGTTTGTATTTTCCCAGTTGATAAATCTGGACGATATTTTCATGGATCAAGTTGGCAACCAGCATTGCTTCCGATACAAAATCTTCAACGAATTTCTTATCGGAAGCCAGTTCTTCAAGAATTGTTTTCAACGCTACGGTTTTAGCAAATCCACGTACTCCTTTTTGAAGAGCTTTGTAGACGGCTCCCATGCCACCTTCCGCTATCTTGTGAATGATTTCAAATTCTACTTTATCAACAAAAACTTTTTTCATAATTACCCTCTTTCGGTATGATGTTTGATTTTCGCGTCAAGTTCAGCCAGAATTTGCGGCAAAACTTTTTTGTATGCTTCTGATGCGTACTGAGTAAAAAACTTGTGGGATTCCATAAATCTTAGTTCAAATTTATACCACTCAAGATCGGTAAATGACATTCCCTGGGCTTTTAGTTCTTTCCGTAGCTTTTCGGCGTTTTCATTCAGACTGTCTGTAGTCATGTAAAAAAGATCGGCATCACATAGTATTTCCTGCAATTCCGTTTCCGGGTGCTGTGGATAACATGTAGCAGGAATCAGACTGCATATTTGCTCTATTGCTTCTGGTGGATAACCGAATACCGGCAACGTCTGCCGCGCGAAATCCACACTCATGGCTTCATGCCCCTTAACTATATGAAAATATCCGGTGTCATGAAAAAGTGCTGCCGTTTTCAGAAGCATCAGATTATTCGGAGCGATTCTTTCAGCTGTCGCAATTTGTTCAGCGTATTTGATTACACTGACGGTATGCTGCCAGTCATGGAAATAGAATTGTTCGGGAAGTTCCTGCCGCAGTTTGTCAATTACAAACTTTTCGGCTGCTGTATAATCCATTTGAATCCTCCGTGTTTGGTTCGGAATCCGTTTGTTACCAAATAGATTAAAACAGAAATGCGCTAAAAACAAGTTTTGACGCAAAATCTTTACTAAAAAATAATAAGCGGTATCATTGGTTGCTTGTTTTTTTTGAACACAAAATATCACGGCTGTCTTGATTTGTAATCATCGTATTAAGCATTCGTTGGTAAAAAAATGATAACAAAATCACAAAGTGGTGTTGTGCTTAGAGACTTTTTGAGTTAAATTAAAAGTTTACCAGGGGAAATGTTAATTTTACAAAAACTAGGGTTATGAGTGAGAAAATGGGTGTTGAACTGTCATATGTGATGATGACGCCTTATACTGTGATGAAATCGAGAACAGGTGGAATTCTCGCGCGTCTTCTTTCCAGAACAGATCTGGAACTGGTCGGTGCCAGAATTATCTCCTTCGATGAAAACCTCTGCGAACAGTATGCGGTGTCGATCGAAAAAACGGTATCAAAACGTGATAAACAGGCAGGAGCGGTACTTGCTGATTATATCAGAGAGAATTTTTCGCCGTTCGAAGGAAAAAATGAGCGAGCTGTTTTTTTGCTGTTTCGAGGCGAAAATGCTTGCGAGAAACTGTTTTCCGTTGCCGGTAATTTTGTTAGACTTAATACAAAAAAGAGTGCGGCCGGCGGAGAGACGATCCGCGATACATTTGCTGATTATGTTATTGACAAAACTACCGGGCAGGTTAAATATTTTGAGCCTGCGGTGCTGACGCCTCCATCAAATGAGGACGCGTTATGTAAACTGAAAATGTTCGCTGATTATATGGACAGTAAACCCAATATCGTTGAAAATGTTATCGGCTGCTGTGATGATGATGAGCGTACGCTGGTCATTATTAAGCCGGATAACTGGATGCATCCAAGTGCCAGACCAGGCAGTATTGTAGACATGATCAGTCGTACTGGGCTGAGAATGGTTGGTATGAAACTGTATCGTATGAGTGTGGCTGAAGCGCTGGAATTTTATGGACCTGTTAAGAACGCGCTTCGAAAAAAGCTGGCTCCGATTATTGGACATAAAGCGAAAGATGTACTGGAAAGAGAATTTAATATCGTATTGCATGATGGCATGGGCGATAAATTAACTGAGATTGTCGGTTATGACTATGCTGACGACCAGTTCTCTCAGATCATCGAATTTATGTCTGGAGTCCGTCCGGAGAACTGTCCGGCATTTGAGCTTGATGATAAAGGAAAAGTTAAGTGTCTGGTAATCATTTACGAAGGACCGAACGCAATCCAGAAGATTCGTCAGGTTCTCGGACCTACGGATCCGACGAAAGCTCCAGGTGGAACTGTTCGTCGTGACTTTGGTTCAAATGTGATGATTAATACAGCCCATGCTTCGGATTCTGTTGAAAGCGTGAAGCGTGAAATGGGTGTGATTAAGATTGAAAGCAATGATATGTCACAGATCATCAACGATTATCTTACTCAGCAACAGGTCAATTCATAATATTAAATAAATAAGGAAATTTGTGACCAATGAGCAAGTGTCAATGCAGCAATAGTCTTATGGGAGGCATGGCACCGTCGGCAACGCTGGCTATTACCTCTAAAGCCAAGGCGTTGCGAGCTGCGGGAGAAGATGTCTGCGCGATGTCTGCCGGCGAGCCTGATTTCGGAACTTTTGAAGTAATAAAAGAGGCCGCGATTAAAGCTTTAAACAACGGCAAGACCGGATATACTCCGGCCAGCGGTATTCCCGAGCTGAAAAAAGCTTGTGCTGAAAAACTGGTGAAAGAAAACGGTGTGGCTTCTACTCCTGAACAGATTGTAGTGGCTCCCGGCGCGAAGTTTTCATGCTTCTCAACCATTGCGGCGCTCTGTGGTCCCGGAGATGAGGTGATTATCCCCGCTCCGTACTGGCTGAGCTATCCGGAAATGGTTCGTGGAGTTGGCGCTAAGCCTGTTTTTGTCTATCCAAAGGCGGAAAATAATTATGAACTGACAGCCGAAGAACTTGAAGCGGCGATAACCGACAATACGAAATTGTTGATTTTAAACTCGCCGTCAAACCCGACTGGTGCGGTTTACTGTAAATCTACGCTTGAAGCGTTGGCTGAAGTGATTGTCCGTCGCGATATTATGGTGATGTCTGACGAAATCTACGAAAAACTGGTATATGACGCGGAACATCCGCACATTAGTATCGGTTCGTTGTCACCTGAAATCAATGAGCGTACAATCACGATTAACGGTTTCAGTAAAGCTTATGCCATGACTGGTTGGAGAATGGGCTATCTGTCTGCTCCTCTGTGGGTGGCAAAGAAGATTGCGGCGCTGCAGAGTCATACGACTTCAAATCCGACCTCTTTTGCGCAGTATGGTGCCTTGGTGGCTATTACTGAATGTGCCGATCAAGTAGAAGAAATGCGGAGAAACTTCTCTACTCGTCGTGATTTGATTTATAAGCTGATCCAGGAAATTCCGGGAATATCTGTAATCAGACCTTCCGGAGCATTTTATGTATTTTGTGATATCAGTTCATATGGATTATCTGCTGATGAATTCTGTACAAAGCTGCTGGAGGAATATAAAGTTGCGGCAATTCCGGGCGAACCGTTCGGTGCTCCGACTTCGATCAGATTGTCCTATGCTTGTGCTGAATCCACAATTAAGACTGCTATTGAGCGCTTGAGTGCATTCTGCAAAAGCCTGAACTAAGCAGTTATTGAATATAATTATACGGCGTTGATTTGAGTTTTTATCAAATCAACGCCTTTTTTTTGCATATTTTAAAGGATTTTTGATAAAATCTATAGAAATTCTTTTATGGTATTGACAATTGACATGCATTGACATATAATATGATCAAAGCATGTCAATGACAAGAGGATATTAATGAAGGAACTGGTTGTAATTCCACCGAAATCTACCCAGGTTGCGGATATAATACGAAATGAAATTGATTCTGGCGGGCTGGCTCCCGGAGAACGCCTGATGACAACCCGCAAATTTGCGGAACGTTTCGGTGTTAGCCGTCAGGTGATCGAAAGTGCCTTCGGCATTTTGCGAAAAGAACAACTGATCGAAACCCGAGCCGGATGCGGAACATTTGTTGCCGCCCGCAAGCGTGTGTTGTCAAAGCAGATGATCGTACTTTTCCTGGGAGGAACAGATGACCCGCATGCACGGTTGCCTGTTCTTTTGCCAGCAGCCTTACAGTCTCACGGTTTTACGCCGTGCTTATTTGATGTGTTACTCTCTTATGAACAAAAAACGGTGGATAATATTTCTTCTCTGCTGGCAGAGAAACCCGCCGCGGTTGTGATTGACGCCTACTCCTGCATGAATTTTGACTTATTAAAGAACATTCCGGATGAAACCAGTTTGATTTTTATTAAGCGATATGAACTAAATCGGGAAATGCCCGTTGCCTCTTTTATTCTGGAGGATTTTCAGGAAGCAGGCAGAATCGCATGTCAAAAACTTCTGGAATCCGGACGTCGTCGAATTGCCATGTTGTCTTTTGAGCGCAGGTCCGGCTGGTCTTCAGACTTATTGACATCCGGTGTAGAGGAGGTTCTGCGTGAAAATGGTCTTGAGTTGTTTAAATATCTCAATTGCGATGATCCGGATATTTTGCTTGAAGCGGAGTTGTGTCGAGGCCAATTTCCGGATGGATTTATTTGCAGTGCTGATTTTATGTATAATAAGGTGCGAAAAAAACTGATGCAAAACGGCTTGATTATGGGACGTGACTTTGATGTGATCGGTTATGGAAAAACCCCATGGTCCGAAGCTTTGGAATTCAGTTCTATTGACCCCCTGGAAGATGTGATGGCCAAGTTTGCTGTTGAAGCGATCATCTCTGGGAAACGTATTGTAAAACGTGCTACACCGGTATTGAAGCCACCAAATTCGCGTAATGATGAAATAGCCAGGTTGCAGTTTTAAAAGCCAGGTAGTTTGTTAACATAATAATAGAAGGAGAAATGGAAATGGAAATGGAAAAGAAACAATTCACACTTATTGAGCTTCTGGTTGTGATTGCAATCATTGCAATTCTCGCAAGTATTCTTTTGCCGGCAATGCAGTCTGCAAGAGACAAAGCCCAGGCTATTAACTGCCTATCCAATTTCAAGCAGTATGGTTATGCTAACAGTATGTATGCCAATGACAACAATGCCTATATTGCGCCCATCAATGACACAGGCAAAACGATGGATCCATTTACCAGTACTGCATACAGCGGATCCCTTACTAGGTGGTGGGGAAGCCCAAATGGAATAGGATTGGGACGTCTGGCTTACTGTGGGTATTTGCCGGGTCCTAAGAAAGGTTTTGGTGCTGGAGATAAATTGCCGGATATGTTTTATTGCCGGGCTTCCATGAAACTGAGAATGAAATACTGGGTTTATCCTTATCCTCAGATGTATTATACAACAATATACGTCGGCGGTTTGAAAAATACCACTAGTTTTACCTACAAAACCGGAAAACGGATACGCATAACCGACAATCCGCGCTGCGTTATCGCTTTTGACGAAAATTATCCACATAGTCATAATACTGCCAGCAGCGCGATCTACCTTGACGGCCACGGAGAAATAAGAAAACTTAATTTTATGTGGTGGACCTCCGGATTTAGAAGCTATGCAGTAGAAGTGGAATAGCCGCATTCCGACAACATTACAACCTAATCAGATTTGAGTATTTATCTTACTACGGACCCGGCAATTAAACCGTTTGCATTGTTTAATAGAGTAAGCTCAAAAACACTGAATAATCATTGTATTGCGAACTATTATCTTGCCGGGTTAATAGTAGATCTTATTTATTATTGATGTAATGAACTATGATTAAAATCCAGTAGAAAGAAAGGATGGAATTACAGTATGCTGAAGCGAATAATGATAGTATCTATACTATTTTGCCTGGGAAATATTTTTGCGGGCAATATAAAGATTGTTAAGAATGGTGAGCCTGAAATGAGTATCGTCGTCTCCGAAACTGCGGTTGAACCGGTGAAAGAGGCGGCAGATGAGTTACAAAAGTATATAGAAAAAACCACAGGGGCCAAACTGCCGATTGTAAATAAAGCAGCGGGGAAAGCCATTTATGTTGGTGAAAGCGATTATACACAGAAATTGGGACTGACAAATGACTCGTTTAAAAAACAGGAATATCTGATAAAAGCCAATGACGGCAACCTGATTCTGATGGGGCGTGACGAAAGTAACCGGGATAACGCAAAACTGATTGGACATTCCTTTAATTCAAAACGTTTTTTTCAGGCAACGGGAACGCTCTATGCCGTTGATGATTTTCTGGAAAAATTCTGTGGCGTCAGATGGTATATGATTGGTGATCTGGGTGAAGTGATCCAACCAACCCAAACGCTTAAAATTCCATCGGATACGAATATTAGAAGAATGCCTTGCACTAAATTCCGTTCTCTTTTTGCCTTGAATAATATCCCGAAGTCGCTGCACTACTGGAATTACAAACAGCCGAAAAAGCGTCCGGAATCGACTATTCCGTTCAAGGATGTGTTTGCCTGGGGACGCCGAATGAAGGTTGGAGGATTAGCTTTTGCTGCAAACCATAATCAGGGAAATTACAGGACGAGATTTGCAAATAAAAAGGAGTGGTTTGCCAATCACAGCAATCGTATTGGCAACCAGTTGTGCTATTCCAATCCGCAAGTTCTTGCTCAGGTGGTAAGTGACGCACGCAGTTTTTTTAACGGGAGTGCCGATCTGAAACTTGGCAGATCGAATATCGGAAATTATTTTTCCGTCATGCCGCAGGATACTGAAGCATGGTGTACATGTCCCAAGTGTGAAGCGCAATATAAACCGAAAACAGAAAAGAAATTTCACAACGGTTCTAAAAGTTATTATGTATGGAATTTTGTAAATAAAGTGGCGAAGGAAGTAAAGAAAACCAATCCGGGAAAATATATCGGCTGTTGCGCGTACTGGGATTACCGGGATTGTCCGGAATCAATGGAAATTGAGGATAATGTTGCGGTTTTATTCACAAAGTCATATGCCGGCTTCGGCAACCGGAAATCGTATAATGACGCCTGGGGGCAAATTGCCAAATGGCAAAAAAAAGTGAAAGAACTCTACTTCTGGGATTATTACTTGTTCCCCTGTCTGCAGGCCATGGATCGTTTCCCGAATATTTCACCGTATCTGGTGGCGGAAGAAATCGGGAGAATGAAAAAATTCGACATCCGGGGCGGAATGATGGCGCAACTGGATGAATGGTTCTGGCGCAGTCCGGCCATGGATCATTTGAGAGTATATGTGACCATGAAGCTGCTGGATAACTGGAACCTGGATATAAATCAACTGATGAATGAATACTTTAGGCTTTTTTACGGTCCCGCCGAAAAACCGATGAAGAAATACTGGCTTCTGCTGGATAAAATATATCGTCGCAAAAGTATATCACAGGAAGGGGCTGAAATAGATTGGACGGTCATCTGTCCGGAAAGCGATATTCGGAAACTGTCAAATTTTCTGGAGGAAGCCGGGAAAGCAGTTCTGCCGGAATCCATCTACGCCAAACGCGTGACATTGATAAAAGATTCCATCCAGGATGTTCTTGAGACTTCCAGCAAAAGGGTCCTGAAGATTATGAACAGTAAAAAATCGCTTAATGCTTTGAAAATCGACCGTCCTCCGGTAATGGACGGCACCTTGAACGATCCTGTCTGGAAGAAAGCTCAGGCTGCGGACAAATGGATGTCAATCAATGGCGACAAGCCCTATGTAAAAAGCAAAGCATACGTGTTATATGACGATGAAAATATATATGTCGGCTATGAGTGCTTTGATGCTAAAAATTATAATCCAGACCAGAAATTCAAGCATCATGATGGCCAGGTATACCGTGACGATTCCGTTGAATTGTTTATTGTGCCAGAAAGTAATCCTCAGAAAATAATTCAGATCTGCGCAAACTGTATCGGGGTTGTTTTTGATGCGTTGAATCGTAATTCAAAGTGGAACAGCGATGCCGTTGTAAAAACGAAAATTACGCCCGGATATTGGACCGTGACAATGCAGATCCCGTTAAAGGCATTGTCTGGGAAAAAGATTCAAAAAGGTGATCAGTGGCTGGTGAACTTCTGTCGGAACCGGCGTAATCAACCGGGGTTTATCAGTGAATTTACCAACTGGAACGGACCAGGCGGATATCACAATTCGAAACGCTTCGGAATTTTAAATTTTAAATAGATCATGAAAGGGAAAATAGGTAAAGATTTATGAAAAAAGAATGTTTTAAGGAAAATTTTAAAACGTTATGGTCTGGAATACTATTCGCCGGAATTATCATATTCTGTGCCGGTTGGACCAATGCGCTTAAGCCGCAGGGAGAATCCGTTAAAATCGATCTAAAGCAATTTACTTCGGTCGTGACTTCGTCCCAGCCGGATGACCGGGAGAAATTCGCGGCAAAGCTGTTGACGGACCTGCTGCCTCAAATGTTGGACGTGAATCTGGTTACAGTCAAACCTTCGGACACCATAACGGGACAGGCGATCCGGTTTGCTCCGATTGATCCGGCACTGGGAGATTCCGGTTATCGGATCGAAATTGAAAACAATGACATTGTGCTCAGCGGCGGAACCCGTCGCGGCGTAATCAATGCGGTGATCGCTTTACTTGAAGAAGACCTTGGCGTACGCTGGTACGCTCCAAACGAAAAGCCGCGGTTGCCGGAACTGATCGGTTCAACGATTGAAATCGTACCACGTTCTTACCAGCCGAAACTGATCATGCGCGAGCCATTCTACCATAATGCTTTTAATCCTTACTGGGAGATTTATAATCGAACGAATCAAACCTGTCAGGTTCATGTCCCTGAAAAATTTGGTGGATCTTTTAATTTCCCCAGGGGGGCTTTCTGTCACACGTTATTCCAATTTCTTCCGGCTTCTCTATTTAAGACGCATCCGGAATATTTTGCGGTTGTCAAAGGGAAACGTATGGTGTGTAAACATGGTAGTCATGCTGCTCATGCATGTATGACCAACCAAGAAGTTGCGAAAATTGTGGCAGAGAATGCCATTAAACTATTGGAAAAGGAGAAAAACCCCTGTGAAATAATCAGTATATCTCAAAATGACGGCAAGGGCGGGTTTTGTCAATGTCCCAAATGCAAACAGTTCATTAAATCTCATGGCGAAGTTAGTGATTTGCTGCTGCATTTTGTGAATCAGGTGGCGAAGATCATCGGTAAAAAGTATCCTGATATAAAAGTGGTAACACTGGCGTATCTAGATAGCTTTAAACCGCCTAAAACTGTACGTCCGGCAAAAAACGTGTACATTCGACTCTGTACCGACCAACACGCCTGGTGTTTTCCTTTGTTTTACATCGAAGAAACGAATAAGTTTTATAGCGCCTTAAAAGGCTGGCATAAAATCGGAGCAAATCTGTTGATCTGGGATTATGTTATTGATTTTAATAATTATCTAATGCCGAATCCGAACCTGTGGGTAATGGATCATAATTTTGACGTCTTATTGGCGAACGGAGCCAAAGGGGTTATGCTTCAGGCTTCCTATCAGTCGCCCGGCGGTGCCGATGCTTATCTTAAATCGTGGATTTTTGCAAAACGCATGTGGAACCAGAAGTGGAAACTGGATGCTCTGCTGAATGATTTCATCGAAGGTTATTATGGAGATGCCGCTCCATATTTCCTGGACTATTATGCACTCCAGAAAAGGGAATGGCAGAAATTCCGTAATAAATACAAAGGTACGAAATTAGTAAAGCCAGGACCTAAATTTGTCTGGAGCAGGTCATTTATCGATCAGTCCCGCGAACTGCTGGACAAAGCACTGGAGACCGCACTTGATAATCAGGAATTGACAAAACGGATTCAATATACTGAATTGAACTGGCTTTATATGCGCCTTTCTGCCGGATTACTAAATAAGGCTGATGTTGGCATGTTTCGGAGCGACATTAAAAAATTCAGGGAATTAGCCAGGAAGTTTAAAGTGACTCACTATAAGGAGCATGGTTCCAATAATCAGATTGAAGGCAAAATAATGAAATTTGAATGCTTCATTTCTGATAAACTCTATCGCAAATGTCCCAGAAACGGATTCCTTTTTAACGCCCTTAATGTACGCATATGTAAGAATAAAGCGTATTATATTAAGGATGGGGATCGGGTTCAGATTGCCCAGAAAGGAGGAATTCCCATATGGTCCATGCAGTGGAGTCTGAATTTGAAAAAATTTATTCCGGGAAGGAAATATAAGTTTCTCGTATACTGTCGTGTTGATGCCAAACCGGGAAAAGAGAATTATTTTCAAGTCGGGGTGTGGAGTCATGATAGGATGTTGCAAATTATTACGGCAAAAAGTTCTGACTTCAAGGGGAATAAACTAGTTGCTTTGGAAAGTAAACCATTTATCTCAAAAAAGAAGATAAACACAATACTATTTGTCTCTCCCTGTAAGGGAAAATTATTAAATACATTGTATATTGACCATATTTTACTGGTACCGGTAAAATAATAAACTGATGAAGATTCACAATGGCGTTGATTTGATAAAACTCAAATCAACGCCGTTTTTTTATTTGGAAAGTTTCTTGGATTGCTGTCTTTTGACTTTCATGTCGTAGGCCCAGAGCTTTTTGCTGATCATATAGATGTTGATAAGCAGTCCGAGCAGACAGATAATGACAATTGAGGGAACCAGAATATTAAAATGTTCTCGTTCCCAGAAGATGATGTAAATATTGATCAGGATAAATACAACCCGGGTCTCGGTTGGTCCGATACCGAAATGATAGATTTCAAACTCATTCGTGGCGGCAAATGACAGAAATGAGTTTACCATAAATCCACCGAGGATCACCAGCAGGGCAAAATACCAGACTTCCAGGCTGTATGGTGATATCTTGTAACCCACAAAAACCAGTGAGGCTAGAAACATATAGTCCAGAAAGTGGTCCATGTAGAATCCCCACTTGATCAGGCCGGTATTGCGTCGGCGTCCGAGTTCGCCATCAAACAGGTCGGTGATATACTGGGCGATAATCATTAGATTAACGATCCACAGCCAGTGAAGATTTTTTGCGGCAGGGAAGGCGACTATGACATTAATAACGCTCCAGATTACTGTCATCATTGTGAGGTGATAGGTTTCAATGCCTTTAGGAATTTTCGGAACGCCCCAGTTTTTTAACCGGTTTTCCGGTCCGGAGAGAATTGACGTTCCGACTTTTTTGTCTCCTGCAAACCGCTTCATGGGTTTTCCTCCCGTTTTTATAAACTATTTATTAAGGCGTTTTGTTCGTTTCTGTTTCTTCTTCCTGATATGCCATGACAGCAACAACCAAGCCAGAACCATAACAATTAGTGCTCCACCGATATATTCGCCTTTCATCCAGGTGCTTTGCTGAGTGATTCCGCTGCCCCCCAGTACGCATGGAATTGCTTCCGGCAGGATTCCAATTAACGATCCAATGATAAAATGGGAATGTTTTACCGGGGAAAGTCCCAGCATGATATTAATCAACATACCGTAAAGCGGAACCTGTCGCGCCAGAATTACTGAGGATATACCGCCTTTTTCGACGATCCGTGAGAACTTTTCGACTTTGGGAACATACTTGCGAACGATATCGCGTCCGCCCCAGCGAACAAACAAAAAAACTACGTAGTATGCCAGCATCGTACCGATTTGTGACCAGAGCAATCCTTCCCAGAATCCGAAGATCATGCCTCCGATGCCGCAGAGCACTAGTCGCGGCGCTCCTAATGTAATAAGCGCGGCGACTCCCCCGGTGAATATTATTGGAGCCCATGAGCCGGTATTTCGGATGTGCTCGCATATTTTCGGGGCCTCGTCAATTATTTTTTTAAAAGGAGAATGCCAGGCCAGTACTACAAGGACAACCAGAACGACTCCAAGCAGGATCGATTTCTGCATAGTCTTCATGATTGAAGACTCAACCGAATCGGTCATTACGGATTCTTCCAGATCCTCAAGATTTTTAATTTTCTCAGATTTCTTTTCCAATCCTCGCTCCCGGCAGACATCTCGCTTTCCACCAGCGCATGGCAAAACAATCCCTGATGCCGCGCCATACCCGGTTGTTTACCCCGTACTTGGAGTAACCCCGTACCCGTCTGCGGTCGTTGACCAGGATTTCCACTGCTTTGTAGCCCTGATAGCGGAGAATAGTGGGGAGGAACCGGTGCATGCCGTTGAATGCGGGAACTTCGTGCAGTGCGTATTTACGCAAGGCGCGGAAAGTGCATCCGGCATCGACGATACGGTCGCCGGTGATGGTATTTCTGAACGCGTTAGCTGTACGCGATGAGATGCGTTTGACTATGGTATCTTCACGTTTTCGGCGTACACCGCAAACTGCCACGACATCATCTTTTAGTAATTCGAGCATAGCCGGAATATCGGCGGGATCATTTTGCTGGTCGCCGTCCATCGTGATGATGATTTCGCCTTTGGCCTTCTTGAATCCGGTAGCCTGTCCGGCACTTTCACCGGAATTGATATCGTGATTGATGATTCTGAGCCAGGGACGTTCCTGCTTCAATTCCTTCATGATGGTCAGGCTGTTGTCCGTACTGCAGTCATTGATACAGAGAACCTCATAAGGTTTTCCGGTACTGTCCAGAACCGGAGCCAGTTCGTCCAGTAGCGGCTTGAGGTTGTCTTCCTCGTTGAATATCGGTATTACTACTGAGATTTCCGGTTTTTCGCCGTTATTTTCTGCCATAGTTAGTTAATTCCGTATAATTATTTACTGTAAAAAGCTTTGATTGTATCACAGACATAGCTGACTTCATCTTCTTCCAATACCGGAGACATCGGCAGAGACAGCATATTGGAGCAGGCGTGCTCGGCATTCGGAAAATGTCCTTCGCCCTTGCCCATGAATTCAAATGCGGGTAGTACGTTCAGTGAATGCGGATAATGCAGACCTACGCCAATACCGTTGGCTTTCAAGTATTCCATCAGGCCGTCGCGGTTCTTTACAACTACCACAAAAACATGATAAACATGTTCCGCTCCATCTTTTTCGCGCGGAATGATTTCCACTTCTGGGATGTCAGCCAGTAATTCCTTGTATTTTGCGGCAGCCTTGCGGCGTCCGGCGTTCCACTTATCCAGATGCGGCAGGCAGATACGCAGCAGAGCAGCCTGGATTGCATCCAGACGGCTGTTGGTTCCCTGGATTTCATGCCAGTATTTCTTGGTACGTCCATGGTTGCTGTACATGCGGATGTTTTTCATAACTTCCGGGTCCTTGGCCATGGCCGCGCCGCCGTCGCCAAAACCGCCCAGGTTTTTGGATGGGAAAAAACTGAATACGGCAGCGTCACCGATGGTTCCCAGCTTTTTGCCTTTCCAGCTTGCTCCCTGAGCCTGAGCACAATCTTCAAGTACTTTTAAATTGTATTTTTCAGCCAGAGCCATGATTTTGTCCATATCAACGGGTTCGCCGTAGAGGTGAACAGGCATCAAAACTTTGGTCTTATCAGTAATCAATGATTCAATCTTATCGACGTCAAGGTTATAACCGCCGGATTCCACATCACAAAATACGATGGTTCCTCCCGCGAGCGTGACGGCTTCAGCAGTAGGAATCGCGGTATGAACAGTGGTTATTACTTCATCGCCGGGACCGACTCCGAGACATTTCAGTGTTGTCGTCAGTCCGGAAGTGGCACAGCCACAGGAACAAACTTCAGGAACACCGAAGTATTCCGCCATCTCCTTTTCAAAGGATTTGACTTCATTTCCGCCGATATACTGTCCGGATTCGATTACCCGGGTCGCGGCGGCTTTTAAATCATTTATAATAGGTTCATGTTGTTTTTGCAGATCAACAAATTTTACACTTTTCACGTTATCCAACTCACACATTAAAGTTAATAAATATAAAACCGCGTTAATGTACTGACTTGATGGGTAATATTCAAGCTTTGGTCGTAACACGACCCTAATAATTAAGGTATTTTTTCCCGCATTCGTAAAAATGCCGAATATTGACATTATAATATGCCATGATAAATTGCAATAAGCATAAAGGGAGGAAAAATTATGTTTGAAGGAAATAAAGTTCGACTGAGAGCTTATACGCGGGATGATTTGCCGCTGGCACAGGAATTTCTTAACGATATAGATGTGATTTCCGGGATGAATCCAAACATTATTTTCCCGATTAAAGAGGAAGATGAAGTTGAATGGTACGAGAGTTTCGGTTCAACCAGTCAAAATACTTATAGTTTTGTGATTGAAACCAGGACTGATCAGACTTATGTCGGTGGTTGTGGTATTAATGAGATCAATACGAAAAATCGCTATGCCGTGATCGGTTTGTTTATCGGCAAACCATATTGGCGGAATGGCTACGGCAGTGATGCCCTTAATGTGCTTGTTGATTTCTGTTTTAATGAAGTGAACATGAATAAAGTTAAACTGTATGTTTTCTCTTTCAACGAAAAAGCGATAAGCTGCTACGAAAAAGCCGGTTTTGTAAAAGAAGGGGTAATGCGTCAGGAAATCTTCCGCAATGGAGAGTATCACGATATGATTGCCATGGGGCTTCTTAAATCCGAGTGGGAAAGCTGATCGCATTAATATTTTTTATTTATATTTTTAGTTGTTATTGACAAATTCATTTTGTTTTGTTATTTTATTTCTGCAAATAAAAAATATTGTAGTTGTAATTACAGGAATGGAGAATTTTAGTGAAAGTACATATTATATTGAATTCGCATCTTGATCCGGTATGGTTATGGTCCTGGCCGCAGGGATTGGATGAGGTGTTGGCTACCGGTAGAACCGCTTGTGATCTGCTGGATACATACCCGGAGATTACCATTACCCGAGGTGAAGCGTGGTTCTATAAAATGATTCATGATATCGATAAATATTTATTTGCGAGAATGCAAAAATATGTTGCAAATGGACGCTTGCAGGTCGTTGGCGGCTGGTGGATTCAGCCTGACTGCAATCTGCCGTCGGCTGAATCATTCCTTAAGCAAGCTGAACTTTCAGAAAAATTCTTCCGTGATAAGCTAGGGGTGAAAGCCACCGTTGGTTATAACGTAGACAGTTTTGGTCATGCCGCTACTTTGCCGGACTTTTATACTGCTGCTGGAATCGACAGCTATGTGATGATGCGTCCGCAAGAACATGAAAAGAAACTGCCGGGTGATTTGTTCATGTGGGAATCTCCGTCCGGTAACCGGATCAAGACATTTCGTATCAGTCGTGCGTATTGCACTACAGGTAATGTGGAAGAAAATATCGTGGCTAATCTTGATGCGACTCTTGAGGCTGCGAACGAGGACGTTGGTCATACCATGTGTTTTGTGGGAGTAGGAGATCACGGCGGTGGTCCGGTTCATCGTGAAATTGAATGGATCAAAAACAATATAAATTATAAACCAGGCGTTGAACTGGTTTTTAGCCATCCGCGCGCATTTTTTGACGCGGTTGAGAAAACCGGTGTGGAATTGCCGGTGGTAAAGGATGAACTCCAATATCACGCGATAGGTTGTTATAGTGTGGTTCACGGTATTAAGCAGAACATGCGTCGCGCGGAAGCTCTGGCGGTCCAGGCGGAACGTACGGTTAAAACCTATCCGGGCTACACTGATTCGGCAGAAAAAGAAATGTTGAATAAAGCCTGGGAACGAATTTTGTTCAATCAGTTCCATGATATTTTAGCCGGTAGTTCGATCAAGACTGCTTGCGCTCACACAATTGAGGAGCTTGGTTCGGCCTGTGCATCTACCCGTGACGTTATTGTAAATAATATCAGACGGCGGAATGTAAAGCTGAATCCGTGTCCGGATCAGCAGTTGATTTTTGATAATCTCTCCAACCGCGATTTTTCCGGTGTGGTGGAATTTGAGCCATGGGTAGGATATTTCTGGGCTACAGAAGAGCCGCTTCCATGTCGTATAACCGATATGGATGAAAAGCCGGTGCTGTCGCAGTATCTGACGCCGGAAGCCGCGATCAAGACCTTGCGTTTGGCAACGAAACTTGATATTCCGGCCGGAGGCAGAACTATTTTACGTATTAAACACGACCATAATGATGAAGCGGTCGATGTTATCAGTGCTTCTCCTGAATTCCTGGATAATGGTTTGGTAAAGGTTCAGGCTGGTAAATTCGGGATTGTCGACATTATTACGGCTGGCAAGTCTGTCCTTGCAGGTCCGATGTCTGTGACGGCAATTGAAGACGAATCAGACACCTGGTCGCACGGGATTCCTTCATACGGAACTGAGACTCTGGGGAAATTCAAGGCGGATGCGGCTTGCAGTGTAATGGAAGAGGGGAATCTAACCTCCTCAGTAGTCACAAGACTAAGCATGGAAAAATCCAGTCTTGACTGGGTGAATTACCTGTATGCCGATGAATCAATTGTACGTTTCCGCCTGAAAATCAATTGGAACGCGAAACAGCAGATTGTTAAGCTTAACATTCCTACTGGATTAAGCGGGGCGAAGCGTATCGACAGTTGTGCCGGTGGCGAGCTTGAGCGTAAACTTGACGGTTGGGAATATCCGTTTACAGGTTATTCTGTACTGTCAGGAGAGGGCAGGGCACTCGCGGTTGTCAGTCGCGATATTTCCGCGATTGACGTTCAGCCGGATGGAACCATGCGTCTGACCTTGTTGCGGAGTCCGTACTATGCGCATCACGAACCATTTGTTCCGGCGGATAATTCCAATTATCCGGTATGTGACCAGGGAGAACATGAATACGAAATAGCCTTGATCCCGATGGCAAAATACTCTCCTGAAGCGGTAGCGGATGAAGTCGCGCGCCAGCAGAAACCGATCTGGTACAGTGAAATTACTCTTGGCTGCAAACGCAAGATGTAGTTTAAATCAAGAAGTACGGATGCCGCAATATGGCATTCGTATCTATTTTTTTGATGCATTACCGAATTTTGCCAGTTCAGTTTTGCACCATTGTTTTTCCGTTTGATCCGGCGCTTTCTTTAGAAGGACAAGTAAAGCCTTACGTCTTTCCTCCGGTCTGATTTTATTGCTGGCCCAGAACTTTTCAAGTAGTTTTTTCCCTTCTTTATAGTTCCTGGCTGGAATAGATTTTATCATTAAGTAGTGATATGTATATGGGTAAGTGTCAAAGAGATATTTTGCCAACAGAGCTTCGCGTTCAATTCTATGGGATGAACCATAAAAACAGGTGCACAAGCGAGGTCTTGCATTTTCAGACTTTTTATATTTCAGAAAATCCTCCATAGCTTGTTCCAGACAATTTTCAAAGTCTTTAAATGGAACTGCTTCGAGCCGGAAGGTGTGGGCTTCCGGATAGAAGCCATTCTTTTTCTGAAATGTTTCGCCGCATAGTGTCGTGAATATTTCATCATCAGGAGCAATCGTATAATTTTTATCAATATCGCGTTTCCCGGATAGAAAATTCCTCAACAAAGCGGTTTGACCATCAAGAAATTCACGACGTGCTACCTTTTCCCATTCACTTTCCCAGCCGTAAGGTTTCATTTCCTTTAACAGTCTCATTAATTGTGTTGCGGCCGCGCGTCGGGCTTCTGTTCCATGTATCTCCCCTGCTTTTCTCATGACTCCCGGACCGTGGTTTGCATTTTTTACAGCATAAGCATTGTTTTTTCTGGCAATTTCAAGAGCTTTATCTTTCTGATTTTTTCTTGAATAATAATATATTAGAGCGCGGTTTGCGTAGATTACTAATTCGGGCGTATTTTGCGCTTTTCCCTGTTTTATTGCTTCTGCTAAAGTATTTAAAGCGGCTTTATCATCATTTTTGCTTTGGTGATAACGATACCGTATACTGTAATAATTCCAGGTTCTGTCTTCCGGTTTTGTTTTATCCAAAATTTTTTCCAACTCGACTGGTTGTTGAGTCATACTAAAACGTACCCAGGAGGCTGTTCGGTATTTTGATGGATCGGTATTGTTCCCATAAAATTTTTCAGTCCATTTCTGAGCTTCATCGATTCGACTAGCTTTTAATAGAAAATCAATCAATTGAGCTTGTCGTTTTTCAAGCACCATTTCCTGATCATTTTTATCCGGAATCATTGCTTGGGAGCATGTAAGTGTTGATACTTCATAGTCTGTTACCGGGAGTTCAAGTCTGCTGACGAGTAGATCTGCGGCTTTATCGTACATTTTCAGCATATTGGCTGCATTAATATAGTAAAATACTTCCTGAGCGTTATTAAGGTTAATGAGTGAAAGAAATTGCTTAATTTCGGGATAGTTTGATAATTTGAATCCATAGGCGCTGCTGTAAATTGTAATGAACGACATCATGCGTTCTATATTCTTAATACGAATCGTGGCATTTTGGGGGTGTGCGGCTAATTGACGATTAATTGTATTCATGCAGGCCTTTTCATTCCTTTTTAACGGTTTGCAGAAGCGGGCATAAAGATCAGGGCGCATATCAACCATTTTTATTGCCGCACTGATTTCTTCTTTGTCTGCTTTTCCGGAATTTAACAGTTCAAGATATTTATTATGATAAGAGGATATTTTCCCCGGGTAGTAAACGTTATCAGGATAAGCCATTATGAATGCCTGGTAAACTTTTATTCCCCCTGTGTGGCTGATCCATTCAATCCTGCTCCAACTATAAGAATCTCTAATTATTTGAGGATTTAAGCCTTGGATTGCTTTCTCAAGCGATTTGTAATCCTTGGCTTGGCAAAAGATGGTTAGAGTGGCTATGAATTCGCCCGGCTGTGTAAAATCTTTTTCATTTTTAAGTAAATCCTCACGTAGTGATTTATAATAATCCCGTCCATAGCGATGATATATTTTTTTATAGGCGGTATTACTTTTTTTTCGGTCTGCTTCTGTCATGCAGGTTTGATATTTTCCAGGACTGCCTGAGTCGATTTTCAGCCCGTCAATTGTTAGTCGTCTAAAGCGGATCAGCTTATTTTTTACGGTATTATTTTCAAAGGATATAGTCTTTTTAGAACGAGGAGAAAGCTGTAATGTTGTGTCATCAATCCATTTTAAATTTGCAAGGAAACTTTTGGGACCGTCTATTTTAATGATGCAGGAGATGCTGCTTGACTGGCTGGGAAATTTTTTAGATAATCGCAGTGCCGCTATCGGAGTGAGTTTTATTGTATGATTGGTCCATTCATAAGTTGCAATATCTCTTATTGAGAGAAGTGGCGGGTTTTGTGATTCTGCATTATAAACGGCAAAAAATGGTCTTTTCCTATTCTGTGAGGTTGTTTTCGGGCTGGCTGCAGTTATTGAGGTCATGCTCAAAAACGTTCCGAAGCAGAATACCAGTGTGAGTATAATTTGTTTGTTCATACGCTGTTACCGTTTTATGAGTGTTTAAATCAAGATAATGTATGAAACGATATAATTCAAACCTAAAAGCTAACTTTTATTCTATAGTTGCTCAAAGGAGAAAGAAAGACGCTATTCCCATTGTACAAAAATGAGCCTTGTAGAGACAATTGCTCTTGCTATCTGCTGTTTCTCGCTGTAAATATTAGTATAGAGATATTATTTTAGCGGGCATGGCGTATGGACCTTCAGAAGCATTTGAAATTCATTGATGTTTTCAGCATCGCGGCCGGAGCAATGATTAGTTCGGGGATTTTTATTCTTCCTGGACCAGCGTTTGCCAGCGTAGGTCCAGGTGTGTTTATCTCGTATTTTCTGGCCGGCGTGCTTGCTATGGTTGGAATTCTTAACGTGATCGAGCTGACTACCGCAATGCCGAGAGCGGGCGGCGATTACTATTTCGTTACCCGTAGTATGGGATCGTTTGTCGGAACAATATCTGGCTTCTTCAGTTGGTTTGCACTGATGTTGAAAAGTGCGTTTGCTATTTTCGGGATGGCGGCGGTCGTTCATACGTTTGTGCCGTCAATTCCGATCGGTTTGTCCGGGGTAGTGTTTACAGTATTGTTTGCGGGCGTTAATCTTATCGGAATCAAGGAAGCCGCCCGGTTGGAGGTGGCGATGGTTTTTGCGTTGCTGGCGATTATCGGGCTTTATATCATTATCGGGATTCCTCATATACATGCTATGCATTTCGATAAACTGTTGCTGCCTGGAAAATCTCCCGATGCGATATTAATGACAGCCGGACTGGTGTTTATCTCTTTTGGCGGACTGCTGAAGGTTGCAAGCGTTTCCGAGGAAATCGAACAACCAACCCGTAACATTCCTCTGGGGATCATCAGCTCTTTGGTTGTGGTTACTTTTATTTATACTTTGATTTTGATTGTAACGGTAGGAATTCTCACTCCTGAAACTCTGAGTAATTCCAATACTCCTCTTGCCGAAGCGGCGAAGATCAGCGGCGGATCGGTAGTCTACTGGCTGATTACGATTGGAGCTTTGCTGGCATTTGTTACTACCGCGAATGCCGGAATTATGTCGGCGTCGCGTTATCCGTTTGCATTGGGGCGTGATCGGTTAATCCCTGAATTTATCACCAGGGAAACAAAGAAGAAAGGTACGCCGTATGTAGCAATCATCATTACTGGAATATGTATTGCGTTGGCGTTGCAGATGAAGCTGAAAATTATGGTGAAGGCAGCGTCTTCCGTGATTTTGGCGTCATATGTGTTGTCGGCTTTTGCCGTGATCATTCTGCGGGAAAGCCGGATTCAGAATTACCGTCCCTCTTTCAGAGCGCCTTTCTATCCGGTACTTCAAATTGTCGGGATTATTCTATTTTCCTGGTTGATATTTGATATGGGATTCAGAGCGATAGAGGTTACCCTGGTTGTGATTGCCATTAGTGTAACGATATACTTTATCTACGGCAGGAAGATCAGTCGGGAATACGCGCTGCTGCATTTACTGGAGCGTATTACCAATCGCAAGCTGACCGAGCGTGAACTTGAACAGGAGCTGAAAGAGGTGGTTCATCATCGCGAGGGTGTGGTGAAGGACCGGTTTGATACTCTGATTGAAGAAGCCGGGGTGCTGGATATTGATGAAGCGATGGGCGCGGATCAGTTATTTCATCGGGTTGCCGCCGAATTTTCCGGTGATGTCGGTCTTACCGAGGATAGTATGTATGAATTGCTTTGCGAACGGGAGCAGGAAAGCAGTACGGCGATCAATCACTTTGTAGCGATCCCGCATATTATTCTTGAAGGGGAAAATATATTCAAAATATTCATTGTCAGGAATACCGCGGGAATCGCGATGGCTCATGCGGAAGGAAAAATTCAGGCTGCGTTTGTGATCATCGGTACCCGAGACCTGCGCAATTTGCACCTCAAGTCACTGGCGGCGATAGCCCAGATCGTATCCAACAAAACATTCGAGGAACGCTGGCTCAGAGCTCATAACCAGGAGCAGCTTCGTGATGTGCTATTGCTGGGAAAACGTAAGCGCAACGACGTGGAAAATGGATAAGTTGCCAAAACTCCTTGGAATTCCGTCCTTCGACAAATTTCTTTCCTGGTATAAAATATGAATGAAAGCAAGTTGTAATTTACAGGCACGGGAGGCATATTGGAGTAAGGCATTTGCCGTTGGAAGTGGGGAATGGCTTCGGCAAAGCATCGGGAGCATTTATCCAAAAAGTGAATTTGATCCATTTTACCTCAATTTTAGCAAAATCGAATAAAAAGGGGTGAAAAAAGTCAAAATTGTGGGGGGAGATATTTAATCGTATTTTGCAACTTGCTAATTAACAGTATGCACAGCACCACTGTTGTCGGTCAAATGTCCTTATTTTCGGTACATTTCCGGGGATTTTCCCATGTAACGCTTAAACATACGGGAAAAATACAGGCTGTCGGTATAGCCGGATAGTTCCGCCACCTTTTTGATGCTCAGCTGATTGTTGCGGAGACACAATGCTGCGTTATTCAAGCGCAACAGCGTGACATAATTAATGGGAGACACGCCAAAATATTCCTTGAATTTTCGGCTCAGATATGCCGGAGCAAGATGAATCCTTGACGCAAGCTGCGCAAGGCTCAAACACTCCAGATAATGATCTTCAATATATTGCTTCAAGGCCTGAAAAGATTCGGGGATCGGCGCAGTTTTGTGGCCCATCGGATACATGTTCCGGGTCAGTTCCAGCAGAATCCCGGTAATGAAATGCACCAGCAGACGACTGTCCGGGCGGGACTGGGTATTCAATTCCTCGTAAAACGGTTCCCAATAGGTACGAATGAGTCTTTCATCATGGAAACAGACAGGGGTGTTAATCTTAACGTCATATTCTCTCATCGCATATTCACAGGAAGAGCCGGAAAACTGCAGCCAGGACAGATGCCAACTTTTGCCGTTCTCCCCATACTTCGCCTTGCTGCTTTTATTATCCCACAGCACAAGGCTGTTGGCGGGGAATTCCGTATCCTTTCCATCGATATTTACGTTCACTTTTTCATGATTAAAGATCAGGGAATAGTGTTCACTGCTGTTATAAATATTAGGAATGATCTGTTCGACCCCGGAACGGCAATGCCTGATACCGAAACCGATCAGTTTTAAATCAGTAGGGCTGTTGTCGCTAAGCGTCTGCGACAACGGAAAAGAGGAGAATATCTTCTGCTCTTTTGTATAAAAGTAAAAATCATCCATAATAAAGTAAAATACCTCTATTGGTTTATACTAAATATAGGTTTATAATTAATTAATAAAAGTAAAAAACATCATATATCCCAGAGATTATAAAAATGGAAAGTATCCCGGAAAGCAAAATACAGGAGCTGGCTCATCAGGAATCAGCCTATGCCGTCATTGATCCGTTTTATACAAGAACCCGGACCATTCGTCATGATTTGACCGTGCCGTGGTTCTACGGCAGGCATGAACTTGACTGCTATCGGCTGGATCAAATGCGGAAAGCCGTGGATGCAGCAAAACTCAATGTAGGCTATCCGGGAGAATTCCGGCAGGCGGCAGAACGGGCGTACTTTCGCTGTCAGGGTGCGCTTCCAGAACATCTCAGCTTCAGAGCCAGTGGCACAATCCGGGTTTCTATCGACGGAAAAATGATTTACAGCAGTCCAAGCACAACAGCCTCCCATTCCGTTGATCTGGAAGACTGTAACAATGGTGAATTGATTATAGAAGTTTATGCAGAGAACGGACTGCCTGCATTGAGTTTCGATAATTGTGCAGGAATGAAACCGGAATGGTCGGAAGACCGGATTCACTGGTCGGACGCGGTAATAGAATATTCCAATGATGAGAAGCTTCCTCCGCACCGTATGAAACCGGCAGTCAAGACGCTAAAGCCTGAGTCTGTAAACGATGGTCTCTATGACTTTGGACGTGAAATTTATGGTCACGTAGTGGTCCACTGCAAACGGCAGCCACGGATTTACGTCGGAGAATCCGTGGAGGAGGCAAACAACTGCAACGGAAAAATCATGGAACAGTCTACCGAACTGATCGCGGAAAAAAACGGTTCCTGGATTTCGGCGCATCCGCTGGCATTTCGTTATCTCAGGTGTAAGGATGCTGACATGGACCATCTTTATGCTGAAATCGAGTGGCAGCCATTCGGATATCGCGGTGCGTTTGCGTGCTCCGATGAACGCCTGACCCGGATATGGTCGCACAGCGCCTATACCTTAAAACTCTGTATGCATAATTTTCTATTGGACGGCGTAAAGCGGGATCGTCTGCCGTGGGTCGGCGACCTGGCGATGAGCATGATGGTGAATGCCTATGTGTTCGGCGACGGGGATATTGTACGCCGCTCTTTAAGCGTTCTCGGTCGTGCCGGGATAAAAAATAAACATCTCAACGGCATAATCGACTATTCCCTGTGGTGGATCATATCCCATGAGCTTTATCAGCAGTACTTTGCCGATCCGGAATACCTGAAAGAAGAATGGCCAAGCATTATTGCGGCACTTGAGCAGTTGAAAGCGTGTTGCGACGAACAGGGCATGCTGAGTAAAAAAGATGACGACTGGCTCTTTATCGACTGGGTGGAAACGGATAAAATCACCGCGCTTCAAATTCTCTGGCAGTGGGCCCAGTTGTCGGCGTCACGATTGGCCCAACGGCTTGACCGGAACGATTTATCTTCATACTGGAGTAAATCAGCCGAACACCTGAAAGAAGTTTTATTCAATACCGCATGGGACTCGCAAAAGAAACTCTGGTATGGAATTCCTAACAACGAAACTTCCGTCTATTCACGCCACGCGCTGTTTTTCAGTGTGATATCCGGCCTGCTTCCGGAGGCGGAATATGATTCCGCCAGAAACGCGCTTTTAGGAACAGAGCTGTCGCCAACCGGAACCCCATATATGTCCGGATTTGAGAACCTTGCGCTATCGAAACTTAATGCAGTACCGGAGATGTTACGGAGAACCCGTGATTATTGGGGAGGAATGCTTGAGCGCGACGCAACGACATTCTGGGAAGCGTTTGATCCGGCAGAGGAAGGCGACAATGCCTGGAGTTTTTACGGTCGTCCTTTCGGGAAAAGTCTGTGTCATGCCTGGAGCGCCGGACCGGCAGCCTTTCTTTCGCAGGGAATTATCGGCTTGACTCCGCTTGACGACGGCTGGAAACGGTTTTCAATTTCTCCGCGCCTGGGCGATTTATCATGGGTTGCCGTAACTTTCCCGACTCCGCATGGCGAGATTTCCATTGTGGTAAAAAATCAGGAAATACAGATGTCGATTCCTGCTGGACTAACTTGCGAATACAACGGTCATAAACTATCCGGAAATTGTTCTAGTCCGTTGGGAATGTAATCTTTGCGTCCAGCAATTTGCAACTCATCAATTCGAGTGGAATTATATCGAATTATGGTGTCGATCGAATTATGGCACCACTATTACAAAAATACGAATGAAAGTAAGTTGTAATTTACAGACACGTGGGGCATATTGGAGTAAGGCGTTTTGTCGTTGGAAGTGGGAAATGGCTTAGCCACAACCTCGGAAGCATGAAAAGAATGCGAATTTATGACACGGGGAGCATAAAATACATTAGCGGCCAAAAATGGCACTAAAAATCATTTTAACGAGGATTTTTTTTGAGGAAAAATGCATGTAATCTAGCACGAAAATGCAATGTTATACGCATCCGACCCAATATAAAAGCCCAATATAAAACCCCAATATAAAACAATATAAAACCCAATATAAAACCCAATATAAAAATATACTGGGGATAAGATAAATGTATAAAATAATTACCCTAGTCATATTTCTGTTTCTTGTAGGGTGTAAACCTCAAGTTAGCTATTCGTATACCAGCGGAGATATGGACGAAGGAGGAAATTTAAGAAGAGATGGGTACACAATGTTCCGTTGGGCAATATATTATAATCATCAATATAAAAAGAAAAAAAATAAATTATTACCAACTGACGTTAAAATAGTAATTAATGATTCAGAATATTCTATGAAATTTTTTAGGCAAAGTAATAATGAAAGCGATAATGAATTCTATGTTTTTTTTATAAGATTTCCTGAAAGTAAATTTCAAGAAGGAACTAAATACCATTTTGTGTACAAAATTAATGGGCAGCAATTCCAGTCTTCCTTATACACTTTAAAATATGAAAAATGACGGGGACGGGGTCAAACATTTTTTTCTTAGAGGAATACGGAGAATGCGGGGTCAGGCATACACATTTTTTACATTTTGCGATTCATGTTGTATTTTTTATTTTTAGTTGCTATAGTTTTCAAGCGAAATAACCACAATTTGAGCAGGGGCGATGGACTGTTTAGAGCTGACAATTCAGGATTACTTCCACGTGAGCGAGGTAAGCGAAAAAACCGCTTATAGCCGGTTTTCTCACCATGTTCCATTCTAATATTAGACCCCAATATTAGAAAAGGGGTGAAAAAAGCCAAAATTGTGGATTGTAATGTTTGATTATATTTTATAAGACTCTCGAATAAAATAGGTAAACGAAACGAACTGAACCACAATATATATCAAATGAAAAAGCAAATACTAGTAAAATTAATGTATATTGGTTGCTGGCTAGTTGTTTTTAATAGTCACAATCTCTACGGTAAAAATCATGATGATAACTTTCTCGCACAAAATTCTATTGTTTTTTTTGAAGATGCTCCAAAATCAGTTATAGATAGAATTAAATTATCTAGAAAGTACTTATCTCAAGACAAAGCCATTGTCAACCTCAAATATCCGGCAATGGCCAAGAATATTTTATGGAATTTGAAACTGGTTTTAAAACAAAAATTTATTCCAGAGCTATCATTTATCTTGAAGCATATGCGGCTGGTTCCTGCAAGTAATATTAAAACTAATATGGACACAGCATTTATCGCATATCGTTATAAACAGTATATTTTTATGCATGTTGCTACAAATTGGCATTTATGTTTATTTGTACATTATTTGAATGAGAATAGACAAAAAGAGAATAGTAAGAATTTAAGTACTGACTTTATAACTTTCTTTTTTAACGATAAGTTTAAAGAAAAGCAACCTAATTATACAATTAGTTCCACTAATTATGCTGTAATTGCTCTTTCTCAATATAAATTGTTTAATAAAATGATTCAATTTTCAAAAATAATTTTTTATAATAATGATGTATGTTTTTCATATGGATACGCTAAGGAATCTAGAGCTGCTAGACAACCATTAAACAATGAATGGTTTAAGTGGGAACAGATAAAAATGGATGCAGTAAAGAGGCATAAAGAATAGCACACGTTTTATTTTTCCCCGCTTACGATAGTGGTGCCGTGTACAATAGGAATTCTCCAGAATGGCCTCGGTAGAATATTTTTTTAGTGCCATTTTATGTTTTTTATAGAAAGCTAATGTTTTTGCTTGTATTCGCATCAGATATCTATAACGGCAAGTTGATATCGAATATTTCCAACAAACTTTTTACATTGCATTCGATCGGAATCATTATGTAAAAATTGGCTTTGTTAAAGCATTTGCTCTTGCTATCTGTTGTTTCCGGTTGTAAATATTAGATAGGAAAACCATTGAGTGGGGATGACGTATGGACCTTCAGAAACATTTGAAATTTATTGATGTGTTCAGCATTGCGGCTGGAGCAATGATCAGTTCGGGTATCTTTATTTTGCCGGGATTGGCATTTTCCAGTGTGGGACCCGGAGTTTTTATTTCGTACTTTCTGGCCGGTGTACTTGCGATGCTTGGAATCCTTAACGTAATTGAACTTACAACCGCTATGCCAAGAGCCGGAGGCGATTATTATTTTGTTACCCGCAGTATGGGGCCTTTTGTCGGGACGATTTCCGGCTTTTTCAGCTGGTTTGCTCTGGTGTTAAAGAGCGCGTTTGCTATCTTTGGTCTTGCTGCCGTACTGGCCACGTTTGTACCATCTATTCCCATTGGTTTGTCGGGGGCTGTTTTTTCGGCGATATTTGTGGGCATTAATCTGATCGGAGTTAAGGAAGCCGCCCGGTTTGAAGTGATCATGGTGTTTGGACTGTTGGCTATATTGGCAGTGTTTATTATTGTCGGAGTTCCCCATATTGAGGTGAAACATTTTGAAAAGCTGCTGCTTCCCGGTAAATCGGCTAACGCGGTATTAATGACGGCTGGTCTGGTATTTATTTCATTCGGGGGATTGCTGAACGTCGCGAGCGTTTCGGAAGAGGTCGAAAATCCGGGAAAGAATATTACGTATGGAATTATTTCCTCGCTGGTGGTGGTGACGTTTATTTACTCGATTATTCTGGTTGTTACCGTGGGAATTTTAAAGCCGGATATTCTTAGTACTTCCAATACTCCTCTTGCTGATGCCGCCAGGATCAGCGGCGGGTCGGTGGTTTACTGGCTGGTGACGATCGGTGCTCTGCTGGCGTTTATTACTACGGCGAACGCCGGAATTATGTCGGCGTCGCGTTATCCGTTTGCGCTGGGGCGTGACCGGCTTATTCCTGAGTTTATCACGAAGGAATCGAAGAAGAAAGGTACGCCTTATGTGGCGATTATCATTACCGGAATCTGCATCGCGCTGGCGTTGCAGATGAAGCTGGATATTATGGTTAAGGCCGCATCGTCGGTGATTTTGGCGTCGTATGTATTATCCGCTTTTGCGGTGATTATTCTACGTGAAAGCCGGGTTCAGAATTATCGCCCGACTTTCAGGGCTCCACTTTATCCGGCACTTCAGATTGTGGGGATCATTCTGTTTTCCTGGCTGATCTTTGATATGGGGCTTCAGGCGATTGAAGTTACCCTGGTGGTGATTGCAATCAGTTTGACCATATATTTTATTTACGGGCGAAAGGTTAGTCGTGAATATGCGCTGCTGCATTTGCTTGAACGCATTACCAATCGCAAGCTGACCGAACGTGAGCTGGAACAGGAACTCAAAGAAGTTGTGCACAGCCGCGAAGGAGTGGTAAAGGATCGGTTTGACACTCTGATTGAAGAGGCCAGAGTTCTTGATCTTGATGATGCGATGGGGACGGATCGGTTGTTCCATCAGGTTGCTGCGGAGTTTTCCGGTGATGTTGGTCTTTCCGAGGAAGATATGTATACGCTGCTCTGCGAACGCGAGCAGGAGAGCAGTACCGCGATAAATGATTTTGTGTCGATCCCGCATATTATTCTTGAAGGCGAAAATATATTTAAGATATTCATTGTCAGGAATACGGCTGGAATCGCGATGGCTCAGGCAGAGGGAAAGATTCGGGCGGCGTTTGTAATTATCGGTACCCGTGATCTGCGGAATCTGCACCTGAAATCGCTGGCTGCGATTGCCCAGATTGTTTCTGACCGTAAATTTGAGGAACGTTGGCTCAAGGCAAATAGTCAGGAGCAGCTTCGTGATGTGCTGTTGCTGGGAAAACGGAAAAGAAACAAGGCGGAGGCTGATAACTGATGCTCCGATTTATCCATTGTGCCGATTTGCATATAGACAGTCCGTTTGCCGGGATACGCGATATTTCTCCTGAGGCGGCGGATGTCATGTATCAGGCTCCGTTTCAGGCATTCGGCAATGTGATAGATCTTGCCATAGAAGAAAAGGTTGACTTTGTTATTATTGCCGGTGATGCTTTCAATGCCCGGGAAAAGAGTTTGTTTGCCTGGTTGCGTTTTCGGGAACAGCTTGAACGATTGAATGCCGCTGATATTCAATGTTTTTACTGCTGTGGTAATCATGATCCGCTGGACAACGCCGCCAAGGGGATGACGCTGCCGGAAAACTGTATTCGATTTGGTTCTACGGACGTTGAAAAATACCGTTTTGAGAAGTCCGATAATGATGCCGTGGATATTTACGGCATCAGTTTTGATCGTGCCGCGGTTACTGATAATTTGTCATTGCGCTTTAAGCATGAAGATATGCTGGTTCCGGCGATTGGTGTCCTGCATTGCAATGTGGGATCTACCGGACATGAGAATTATGCTCCCGCTACGGTCGAGGACCTTTGTGCCGCTGGAATGGACTATTGGGCGCTGGGGCATGTTCACTCCCATTCTATTCTGCGTAAGACCGCTCCGGCGATTGTTTATCCCGGGTGTATCCAGGGATGTAGTCCACGGGAGACCGGCGTGCATGGCTGCTGTCTGGTGACGATTGATGACGGACGCAATGTTGATGTTGAATTCCGTGCCGTTGATGTGATCCGGTTCCGAGAAATGGAGGTCATGATTGATTCCTGTGATGAATTGTTTGATGTGATTCCTACTGTGATTTCCAACGTGGAAGATGCGATGTCACAGTCTGGCGGGCGGGGTGAAGTTCTCAGAATTTCTCTGACCGGCAGGTCCGCGCTTGATGACGAATTGCGTCGCGGTGGATGTCTCGAAAACATTGTAAATGAGGTGCGGGATAAAATCACGGATTTGGAGCCTTTTGCCTGGCTGGACCGGATTATGCTTGCAACTACCGGGGATTACGATATTGAAGAACTGCGGATGAACGATGATTTTACTTCTGAATTGATTGGCATATACGATACGCTCGAAGCCAACGAAGATTTGGATGAAGAATTGAAGCCGTTGCTGGAAAGTTTGTTTTCCCGCTGGACCGGTAGTGAATGTCTGGAAGTGCCGGATATTAAAGTATGTCGTGAGATATGTCGTGAGGCGCTGGATATGACCCTTAGCCGGATAACCGGGGGGGGATCATGATTATAAAAGACCTTCATATTGACGGATTCGGAATATTCTGCGATGCCGATATAAAGAATTTCGAGCATGGCGTGAATGTTATTTACGGTCCCAATGAATTTGGTAAGACTACGCTGCTTGAATTTATACGTCGTGTGCTGTTTGGATTTCCCAATAAAAAGAACCGGGTGAATATGTATCCTGCGCTGAACGGCGGTAATTACGGCGGATATTTGTCGTGTATCATGGATGACGGGCGTACGGTTGTCATCTCGCGTCACGGACTAACCAAAGGCGGAACTGTAAAAGTCGAGGATGGCGAACATATCCTTCTGGGACAGCACGAACTCGATTTGATGTTGGGGACATCCGTCAATTTTTTCCGTAATGTCTACGCCATAACGATCGACGAGATCCAGGAGCTTGGTTCGCTGGAGGATGAAGATATTAAAAACCGGATTTACGGAGCCGGACTTGAGCTGGGCAGCGTTTCTTTAGGTGATTTAAGAAATAATCTTACGGACCGGGCCGGGAACATATATCGTCCACAGGGAAAAATACAATTTATGCCGGAACGTTACCGGCAGTTGAGCGAAATTCGTCAGCGGATCAAAGATTCCCGGCAGGAATTACCGTTGTTCATGGACAAGACTGGACAGCTTAATGTGCTGGAAAACCATAGTACGGCATTGGGTTCAGAAGTGGAAGAGTTAAAACGAAAATTGCGTGATCGAGAACGGTTGCGGGAACTTTATAATGATTTTATTGAGGTCGATTCTTTCCAGTTAAAACTGACCGCGATTCCGGAAGTGATTGAGTTGCCGAAGGATTTATTCGTACGGCTGGAAAAACTCAAGGGAGAGCAGGAAAAACTGGAGGAAGAGTCGAAAAATAATCGGATTGAACACGCGGCCGCACAGGAAAGTCTGAAGCGGATATCCATTAATGCTCCACTGTTGGAGCGGCGCGGTGAGGTCATTGCACTGGAACGAAAAAGCGCAGTATATGCCTCTTCGGTTGAAGATGCCGCCGCACTAGAGAAACGTCGTGATGAATTGAAGCGAAAAATAGCCGATGGTATTTCCAGACTTGGAATCGACTGGAGTACAGACGCTCTGGAGCAGTTCAATGTTACGGTATTTCAACGGGAACAAGCCGATAAAGTACGAAGCGATCTTGCCGCTGCCCGGGAAGAGCTTAGCCAGGTTGAATTTAAACAACGTCATGACCTGGAACAGCGTCGCCGTGAAGCGGACACACAGTATGCTCGTGAACATCGTCGTGGGCTGGTCTTTACAGGGATATTGATTGTTGCCGGAATAGCTGCGGTTATCATCGGAATTTTTAAATCTTATATCCTGTCCGGTTTCGGGGTATTTATGATTGTTGCCGGAATGGTGGATGGGATTCTGCGGAACCGCAAGCGCGGAGCGGATCATTCCGCTCCGGAGATCACCAGTATTTACGAAGACGAGCTAAATGATTTGCTGAAGAAATGTGATGCGCTTGAACATGCCTGGGAACACTTGATGCAGTCATTGAAAGTCCCGGCTGAAATAACGCCGAGCAATTTTGACAGCTTTGTGGCTGGAATCGATAAGTTGCAGGCCGATAATTCGTTACTTAACGATACCCGCAGGGAACTTGATCAAAAACGCAGTCGGATCGAAGAGATTAAAAACGATTACAACCGGATTATCGGACTGCTTGAGGCGGTGCCGTCCGGCGAACTGACTGCCGATGTTGAATTATTGTCCAGCGAGCTTGAACGATCGGAGTCCGAGCAGGAAAAGCAACGTTCTCTTAAGGAACGTGCTTCCGAACTTGAACTGCGCAAAAGCGCAATTGAGCAACAACATGCGGAAGTGCATAAGAAAATCGTGAATTTCTTTGCCGCGTTCGGAGTGGAAAACGAGCATCAGCTTAAGTTGTTGCAGGAACAGTCACTGGAACGACAGGATATTGAAAATAAACTGGAAATCCTTTCGGGAAGGATGAAAAAGGTTATTGGTGCCGGATGCGGTTTCGAGGATTTTATGGAACGGCTGAAAAATACTGATCCGGTGGTTCTGGATGACGAACTGGAAGAATTTCGGGAAACGCTGAAAGCAAAAGAAACCGAGCTTCAGGAAAACCGCGAAGCGGTTGGCAGTATTAAAAAGGAACTGGAAAATCTGGCGTCGCATGACGAACTGATAAAACTCCGCAACCAGGAAGAAGCTTTGATTCGAGAACTCAACGATCTGGCGCGGGAGTGGGCAGCCTATACTGTAGCTCAAAAAGTGCTTGAACAGGCGGTGGAAAAATATGAGAAAGAACGTCAGCCCGGCGTAATCACCCATGCGTCAAAAGTGTTTGCCGGGGTTACCGACGGGCGATATAACGCGATATTCCGTCCGGTAGATTCCGATGAATTATTTGTTCGTAATTCTGCCGGAAAATCGGTTAATGTAGCTGATCTGAGCCGTGGTACACGGGAAGAGCTGTATCTTGCCATGCGTCTCGGGCTGATCGCCGAATACGAAACCCGGGCCGAATCCCTGCCGCTGATCATGGATGATGTAATGGTCAATTTCGATGACGAGCGTGCCGAACGGGCAGTCAAGGCCGTATGCGAGTTCGCGAAAAAACGTCAGGTAATTGTCATGACCTGTTCGTCGCAGAACCTTGATCGTTACGTTGCTGCAGGCGGCAAGGTCTTAATGGGACAATAACCACGAATATTTTATTTCTAATGGAGGATGATTGATGAAGTTTGTTATGAGTTTTGTTGGCGCGGTAATGTTAATGGGAATAGTGGGATGTACGACAGCAGCCTTACCGCAGTCAGAGCTGGGGGCTTCGTCGCAAAAAGCTAAATTTGCTTGGGGAGTTAAGGTTAGTCGGGGAACGTTTGATGAAAAGCCTATTTGTTTCTTTAACTGGACTTTAATTAGAATTAGCGGAAGTAAAAAGGAAATGCTTGAAACTTCAAATATGATGGTGACTTATGATTGTCCTGCGGTTTTTAGTCAGAAAAGAGACGGAAAAGAAATGGAAGTCTCATTTACCATAAAGAAACTTCCTAATGGAGCAGGCGATAGTGCTACCTGCAAATTTAAGTTAGTTCTTCCCCATGGTTCTCAGAAAGAGGTGATTCAAGGGAAAAGGATGGAACATATTCCAGCCAGCTTGAAAAAGCCATTGGTATTCTATTTTCCAAAGAAGCCGGAATAGGAAGTAAATAGATTAGATGATCTGACAACCGCGTGCTGGCTTATTTACAACCAGGCACGCGGCTGAATTAATTTCTAGAGAATACCTTTGGAGTGAAACTTATTCTTTTTCCAGATAAATACCTCGCATGTTCCAGCCGTCCAGAGAAACTTTCACATAACCGTATTTATTACTTTCAGCCTTCGTTGTTTTTCCTGTCAGCATATCAGTAATAATGAACGGTTGATTCGGCATTTCCGTATTTAAATAAGCGGAATCTTTATGTTCCGGATCGGCAGCCTGATAGGTATTGAAGATATTTTTCCCATAACGCATTTGGGTCGATGCTTTTGAATTAAAAAGAATAAAAGCCTGTTTCCCGTCATTAAGCTGATACTTCAACGCATTTGTTCCGTCCGAAGTTGCTGCTTGCGGTTTAATGTCAATATAGCGCATTACCGCATCCACTATCGCCTGTTCGAATTTATCACTTTGCAGGGTTGGGTCTACCAGTGTTGACTTGACATTAGAGGTGCCAAGCTTTTGGGCTCGAGGCGAGAAATGCAAATAGATTATGCGGTTGCTTCCCATTTTTAATTCAGACATCAGCGGATGTCCGTCAAGAGAAACCAGTACTTTGTCTGGTTTGGCTGCCAGACGGTAAAGCGGCGATTCCAATTTGAATTTTCGATTATTGAATTTTTTCAGAAATTTCAGCATCCTTTTCGCGTGAACCTGCAATTTTCCAGTCTTTACCGATCCCGAAGTAATTTTCGGCATTCCAAGCTGTTGTTCCCGGTGACCAGGCTGAATTCCGGGTTCCATGGGATTCAGCATTGACGGTGAGCTGTAGCGGGTCGGAATGAAACTGTGAGTTATCAAGGTTCTGTTACTTCCGCTTTTCAGCCAGTTACCGAGCTTGGAGGTGAAACCGTCAGGTGCTTCAAACGGAGTATACATGATAACGCTGTAGTCATTCAGGTTGTAGGCATCATCAATGGGAAATGCGGTTCCATCGAACAGATAGTTGTGCGCGACAAGCTTAGGCGTTAGATTGAACGGCTGATTTCCTGTCCCAACATCTAAGGGACTCGTAGAATATACTATGGGGCGAACCATAAACGACAGCATATCAGCCTTAGGTTTTACTCCGCGATCATTACGGCACTGAAGGAATCCGGCCCAAGCGGAACGGAATGAGGTAAATGACTGAAACTCCCGATCTTTCGGATTGCTGATCTTCTCCCATGTGCTTGCAATATACTGGTCGTGTTTTGCCTTGAAGTCTACGGAACCGGACTGAGAGTATGTTATCAGGTAATTGGCCATATTATCCCAGTAGTGCGGTTTTCCCAGTTCTCCTTTGAACGGACTTCCGCCTGCCGCGGCAGATTCTCCCAACAGAATTAAATCCTTGTGATTTTTACTGGCTATATTTTCGTAATATCTTCCATTGTAGTAGTTGGCAACGATTACGCCGGCGCCGCCCCACCATTCGACCGTAAGCCCCTTGAAGAAACGGCACTTGAGCGCCCAGTAGAAATCCCCGCCATTGTCATGGCTTTCCGGGTTCACCGTTGGTTCCGCCAGCATGTTGGGATAAGCTCTGGTTATCTCGTTCATGAATTTAACCCATTCATAATGATAAAGCAGGCAATACAGTTTACGGTTATTGACCGCTGCCGGAGAGTGGTCATTCAGGTTTTTAAGTGGAGTATATTCGTTCCAGTTGGAAATACCTACATCAGATGGCTTGGGATAGTAGCCGGTGTATGAATGGAAATAATCCATAAACGATAATTTTTTTGATTTACCATCAACCGGGTCCAGTTCAAGTCCTGCATCGGTACCATTCAGGTTTTCGCGCCATCGTTTTACCGCATTAGCTGAATATCCCCACCAGGGACCGCCCCACCACGGCCATACGTAATCAACCGCGCGCCAGGAAATGGCTCCTGCTTTCTGAGAATCAAGATACCTTCTACGCAAATAATCCAACAGCTGTGGAGAGGTGAAATCAATACTTTGAAATGCTAAGTGTCCATAACCGCATTCCGTGGCTAGTTTTCCTGAGACATTCACCGCATTAGAATTTAACTTATTCTGCAAGGCCTTATCAGGAACAATAGCATGTCCTTCCATTTGTGGAATTCCGCCCCTGTCTAAAAGATATTTGCAGATTTCCCGGCCTTCTTTTCCACTGACATAAGGTAAGGTGATACCAATATATTTATATTCCTTCACCAGATGATCTATAAGATTTTTTGCTACCGCCATACCTTTGGGATTGTTATAACCATTGAACTCGCAATCTCCGGTTCCCCAGCCGGACCCGGGTGTCCAGGTATTCCAGATGCAGGTCTCAATCCAGTAACCTTTAACCGGCGGCGGAGTTTTAGCGGGCTGCCAGTTGCGATGATAATATGCATGGACTTTTCTGCCGTTTTGTGTAAAAGTCTTGAAATCCTTAATGAGAAATTTAAAGTGAAATCCGTCTTTAAAAATAATTGGATTGAAAATAAAATGAGCTTGAACGATATCGTTCAGGGTTCCTGAACCATTGTCCAGTCGGTCCGGAGATTTTATATTCATTTTTACCTGCTGCCAGCCATTGATCGCGTTAAAGTGATAATAACCACTTTTTCCGGCAGAATCAGTTACTTTCAGGATCAGTTGAACACTTTTGTCGGCCCATACCTTGAATTCAATCATGTTGTCTTTGTTTGCCGGTTTGAAATTCCATCCGGCCGAGCTCCAGACATCGCGAGCCTTGTTTATGTTGAAGTTAACTACTCGTAATTCGGGATTCAGTTGTTTAGAAGACAATTCTCCCGACGAATTTGTTACCCATGTGGATTTTGAGAAAGCTGTAGTTGTTAATAGTACATTCATTAGTGCAAATAGTGTAAAAGTGAATCTCATGTTAATTTCCTGTGGGAAAGGTTAAATAAAGCACATCCGCTCAAAACAGATGTGCTGATAAATACTTCAAATGTGAGGATTTATTTTTTTGCATCCCCTGTCCAGTAATATAAAACTCCGCTGTCTGTTTCCTTCTGGAACATTTCACTGGTAAATGATTCTGCATGGCCGTCGATTAGTGCTACACTGCCTTTTTTGTTATTACTGTGAGTTAACCGCCAGACTCCGCTGCCGGTCAGGCTGCCGCCGACCCAGCCGGGAGGGGTGATTCTCCAGTCACCTAAATACGTATCAGAAAGCAGCATGGTTTCTGATGGGGAGACTATTTTATTAATCTTTTTGGTGCTGCCGCAATTGCAAACATATGGATTTACGCCATAATCAGAAAAATAGCCTGAGTTTTTAGGCAGTCCGGGACAGCGGAATACCGGATAATTATAATCCGTTGCCTTCTGGTATGCGGTAAGGCCAGGAGATGGCTTTACATATGGATAAAGCAGGTCTTTCCAAAAGTAGGAGTCATAACCTGCTCCTGAATATGGCCAGCGATAATATCCATAAACCAGATACCCTTTATTATCTTCCACATACATGCTGTTGGCTAGTCCCAGTTGCTTCATATTGTTGATGCATTTTATTGATTTTGCGACATCTCTTGCACGACCCAGGGCCGGAAGCAACAGAGAAGCAAGTATCGCAATGATTGCTATTACTACCAAGAGTTCGATGAGCGTGAATTGTTTTTGTTTCATAATATTCCTTCCTTGTTTTTTATACCTCAATTGTTTTGTTATATGTTGTATATAATATACACTATCTATTCCATTTCCACCAAAATGTATAGTGTGGCAGATTTATATTTCGACGCACTGTGTGAAAATGTCCAGTCCGGATTACCTGTTGGACTGTTCCCGATGCCAAGGTCACAGTTTTGCCCTGCAGCAAAATTATTAAAGGCAAAAACGGTTTGCCGGGCGGCATAATTATGAATTTGCATGCTTCCATAACCGGGGGATGGATCGGCAAGCCTGTCGCCAAAGTCGTATGTTTGATTTGATGCGCCGGGAACATTGGCTTTATTTGTCGGATTATAATTGCAGTCCCAGAACTCAATGTTTCCACCGATCGCAAAAGTACCGTTTTTCACGCCTTTGACATTCGACTTAACGGTCATATTGGAAATTTTCTGCTGGAACCGTGCGCCGGAGGCTTTATCCGGTACACCGATTTTATTCAGGTCGGTAGTAAACGGATCCATAGTCACAAAGACATAATCTTTTCCATTAAGAATCAAAGCGTAGCCGATTTTTTTAACGGTGCCGGCAATCTCTAATTTTCTGTTAATTTTATAAACGATATTCCGTTTATTATTGATCAATATCGGTCTGGACGGATTAAGTGCATAGACGAGTTCAAAGTCTTTGGCGTCCGGGATAATAACGTCCAGATCACCGCGCAATGGAATTGAACCGGCCTTGAAAGCGGAGGCTGGCAGTCCGGCCTCGTTGACTAGGTTGTGTTTTGCCAGCTTGTTCCAGGCAAATTTAACCATTAAAGGTCTGCTTACTTCTTTGGCGGTCAGGATAGCGGTATTACCGTTAAGCTGAACATCGGCTTTATAGAAAATTCCATCCGTGCCACAAATGTTAAACCAGGTCGGGGCTTTACCGTCGCGAGTCTTTAGGGTTTTCACGTTGTCGAAAACCACTTTTACCGCATTGTTTTCAATCTTCATTTCCTTGAACGCCGGTGATTTACACACAATGTCTTTTTTACCATAGGTTTGATTTAGAGCCAGCATCGCCAGGCGGCGTCCGATTTCCTGTTTATTCTTGGGATGGTTTCCTGTGTTGTTGATATCGTTGGTTACAACCATTCCGGTATATAGAACGGTTTTATCAATATTAGACTGGGCCTGCCAGCATTCCGGCAGGACTTCCGCATCCTCATTACCGTACTGAAATGGCGGAATCTGAACAAAATAGAATGGCATTTTGGGATAATTCCAGAGGGTTCTCCAGCCGTTAATCAGGGCCTTCATCTTTTCTCCGTACATCATTCCTTCATAATGATTGGCTTCGCCCTGATACCAGATGGTGCCGCGAATAGCGAATGGAACCAGCGGATTTATCATTGCATTATACAGTACTGTCGGCTGTTGACGATTTTTAAATGGAGCAAGCTCTTTGGGAAGAGATGGAGGCGGTACGATATATTTTTTATCTTTCAAAGCGGTTTCAGACTGTTTGATCCAGTTATAACAATTCTTGATAGCCTGCTCGGTCAGCTTGCGGTTTAAAGCAGTGCCTGGTGTTTTTGCTTTAACCTTCTCATTGATTGATTTCAGAGTGGGAGTCATTTTGTATCCGACAGGAGAAATCCAGGGTTCAATTCTGGTACCACCCCAGGAGGAATTGATCAAGCCGATAGGGACATCAATCGTTTTGTATACTTTGCGACCGAAAAAATATGCGACAGCAGAAAAACCGCCAACAGTCGCGGGAGAACAGGTTTTCCATGAGGCACTCAAACTATTTGTCTGGGGAACGTTGTTCCAATTATGGTTTACCTGAAACAATCTGATTTTGGGATAATTTGCGTTGGCGATTTCAGTTCCTGCATTGATAACTCCGCCAACTCCATATTCCATATTTGACTGTCCGGAGCAAAGCCAGACTTCACCAATCATTACATCGTCGAGAGTGATTGTATTGGAACCCTTTACTTCCATTTTGAATGGGCCGCCAGCTTTCATTGGAGACAGTTCCAATTCCCATTTACCGACAGAATTCGCAGTCGTGTTTTTTTCCTGTCCGTTTATTTTTACGGTTACCTGTTCTCCGGCATTCGCGGTTCCCCACACCGGAACTTTTGCATTTCGCTGCAACACCATGTGGCTGCTGAATATTTCCGGAAGTTTTACATCTGCATACAATATTGTTGATGTCATTGCCGCAATCAGCGGTAATGCCATTTTTGCAAGAGATTTCACTGCTCTTTCTCCTTCATTTTAAAGACTCTTGAAAAGTTTTTGACAGGATTATATCGATTAAATATTTCCAATAGAATCGCCCTCGGATACTTCCGGCGGCAAAAAGACTTTATGGTGATACTCCTCATCATTATTATCTGACAGCAGTAATTTTACTGCGGCTTCTCCCAGTTTTTCATTCTGCTGTTTTACGCTGCATAACTTCGTTAACCCTTCCGGACATGAAATGGCATCGAATCCAGTCATCGATATGTCTTCTGGAATTGAGAAACCTTCAGATTTTAGCAGCTTCATTATTTCATAGCCTGTACGATCAGAGCAGCAAACCAATCCAGTAACTCCTTGACGGATACGTTCTTTCAGAGTCGGCATAAGATTGTTAATGTCAATGATATTCCGGTGATCAAAGGGCAGTCCGGCAAGACTGATTGCCTCCATGAAGCCGGCAAGCCGTGCCAAGGGCCAATGCAGTCTCTCACACGGAGGGCCGCCGATATAGGCGATATTACGGTGACCGGCATTGATTAGTTTTTCTGTAAGGATTTTACTCGCCATTTGATTATTGAGTTCAATCAGGCTTACACCTGGAATATTATAATCATAAGCGATGCTTACACATTTAAATTGACTGGAGAGCTGGCGTATAACATGATCAGGAAAACGGTTGATCAGTATGAGTCCTCTGACATGCCCTTCTCGTAGTCGCATTGGAAAATTTTCCGGTATTGCGGCATTATCCTGATCTTCAAGAGGAACGCAATGGGTCATGAGTGAGGTATCCAGACGGGATGCCGCCGCGCTCATTCCGGTAATATATTGAGGAATGATATAATCTTTTGCGTCCGGGGCGTTTATGATGTCATCTGTCTGAATAAAGGCACACACCGGATATAGGTTGCGTTCCTTTTCCCGCTTCATTTTTGCCCGCTGCTGCGGTAGGATGTAACCGGCCTCTTTCGCCATTTCAAGTACCTTGGTGCGGGTCTTCGCGTTGATTGCCTTATCGTTTTTTAATGCCCTTGATACTGTTGCAATCGAGAGATTAAGCTTGGTGGCTATGGTATTTTGATTAATTGTCATTTTAAAATTTAATGTAAATGTTGTTTAAAATTTTAAATTAATTATACAATAAATTTTAAATAATGCAATATCGAAGGTGATAAAAAATGAATTTTTCCTCAATTTCTCTGAAATGTATACATGTATTATGTTTTTGCGTGAAAAGCTGTTATTTTTATTTTTAATTTTGTTTTTTCGGGTTAAAATATATCAAAACATTTAATTTAATCTGGAAGAACATATGAGCATTATTGACAATATTAAGAATCCCGGAATCAAATACCGTCCAATTCCTTTCTGGAGTTGGAACGACAAACTTGAAAATGATGAGCTGCAGCATCAGGTTGATTTGATGCATGACGCCGGGATCGGCGGATATTTTATGCATGCCCGTGGCGGTCTGTTGACCGAATACATGGGTGATGAATGGTTTGACGCGGTATTTGCTTGTTTAGATCAGGGAAAAGCCGACGGCATGAACAGTTGGGCCTATGATGAAAACGGTTGGCCGAGTGGTTTCGGCGATGGCCGCGTGAATGGTCTGGGAGAGAAATATCAGCAGAAATATCTGCGCTTTGAAGCGGTTGATGCCGCTGAATTTATGCCGGGAAACCGTACAATTGCCGTATATTCGCAGTCCGGCAAGAAGCTTGATTCTCTTGATGGTGTGTCAGGAGAGCTGCTGCATTTGTACTATGATGTGAATGAGTTTTATGTGGATACTCTTGACCGCGAAGTGATTTTGACATTCGTCGATAAAATCTACAAGGAATATTATGACAAGATGATCGCTGCGGGGCGTCCCGCTTCTGAGTTGAGTGGATTTTTTACCGATGAACCGCAGATATCCCGTAACGGTATGCCGTGGTCGCTGACGTTGCCGGAGCAGTATAAACTGGCTTACGGAGAGGACTTGTTGGAAGTGCTTCCGCATCTGTTTATGAAGATGGATAATTACCGTCAGACTCGCTACAAAATCTGGAAACTTATTACTCAGCTCTTCATGAATAACTTTATGAAGCCGATCCATGATTTTTGCGAAGAGCACGGTTGGAAAATTACTGGACACCATGTGCTGGAAGAAACTTATCGCTCCCAAATTGAAAGTAACGGAGCGATTATGCCGCAGTACCAGTATTATCATATTCCGGGGATGGACTGGCTGGGACGTCATATTAAGCCGGTAACGACTCCGGTTCAGGTTGCGTCAGTTTGCGCCCAGATCGGACGCAAACAGATCCTTTCCGAAACATTTGCGCTGTGCGGCTGGAACGTTAAACTTGAAGAACTGAAATGGATTTATCAATGGCAGATGGTTCATGGAATCAACTTGCTGTGTCCGCATCTGGAAAGTTATTCCCTGAAAGGAATCAGAAAGCGTGATTATCCGGCGTCGCTTTTCCGGCATGAACCGTGGTGGGATAACTATCGCAACTTTGTCGATTATGCCAGCCGTATTGGCGTAATTCTTACCGAAGGCGAGATCAAGGTTGATGTATTGCTGCTTCATGGTCAGTCTTCAGCCTGGCTGGAATACAATGCCAATGAGCAGGAGAATAAATTAATTGATGAATATTTTGACAGCTTTAATGAACTGAGTGAACTGTTGGACAGTGCCCATATCAATTATCACTACGGCGATGAGACCCTTATTGAGCAGTATGGTAAAATTTCCGGTCGCGATTTTGTTGTAGGACAGCAGTCGTATAAAGTGGTAGTTATCCCTCAATTGAATAACTTGTCTGCTAACCAGGTAGAGTTGCTTGATCAGTTTGTCGCTGCCGGAGGAAAAGTTCTTGTGGTAAGAGATACTTCCGGCGATGGTGTATGTTATGTCGGCGGTTGTGCTTCTGAAAAGCTTGCGGTGTTGTCAAAAGAGTTTATCTGGTTTGATACAGAAGCTCAGTTGGTGGCGTCTGCCGGAGAATATGCCGAGTGTTTCCCGGTGGTTGCTGCGGATACTGAAATCGAAAGTAAAACTGTGTTCCGGAAACAGCTGGGACAAATTAATGTGGCGCGTCGTTGTTTTGCTGATTTTGACGGAACCGCGGCATCCGTATATTACTATGTTAATAATGACTTGCATAATGGTTTTGAGGCCGATGTATATCTTCCTGCCGGATCTGTTGAGCGTTTTGACCCGTCTACCGGCGAAATTGTACCGATATTCTTTGAAAGTTATGGTGACTGCATAAAAATTCCGCATAACTTTGTTCCTGCCGGAGACCTTGTGCTGGTTGCGAGGGAAGGGGAAGCGGCAACTGAAATTGATACCGTCGATTACTACCGTATTGCCGGAGGAAAACTGAACAGCGGTTTCCAGACGATTGATCTCAACGGCAAGTATGATATTAAAGATATGACCGAAAATGTTCTGACTCTGGATTATTGTTCATTTAGCTTTGACGGAGAGCTTCAGGAAGAAAACGAATATGTACTGGTTATTCAGGATCGTCTTCTCAAGAAGAAGCGTCCGGTTGAGCTTGAAATGAATTTTAAGTTTAATGTTGCCGACGATTATGATATGGACAATGAATTGTTCCTGATCATTGAGCGTCCGGAATTGTACTCCTTTGAAATTAACGGTGTCGAATTTACGGCGGAAGATACCGGATTTATTTATGATCCCGCATTCCGTCGTGTAGCGATCAGCAAATATGTTCAACGTGGAGAGAACGTCATTAAACTGAGTACGGTATTCCGTCAGTCCGACAAAATTTACCGTCAAGTTGAGGCCGCCGCGGTATTTGAATCTGAAAAGAATAAGCTCAGTTATGATATGGAAATTGAAGCCATTTATCTTGCCGGCCAGTTTGGCGTGGCGACAAATGGTACGTTCAAGCAGCTGGAACGCGAGGCGGTAAGATATTCCGGTGATTTTGCACTTGCCAAAGCTCCTGATTCCGCGGAATTGTCGCGATTGCAGGAGAGTAATTTGCCTTTCTTTGGCGGCAAAGTAAAACTGCGTCGTGAGTTTGATCTTGCGGCAAGCGATATACGTCGTCGTTATCTACTGTATGATAAGCAGAAAGCAATTATTTCGAAGATTACTATTAACGGCAAGGAACTGGAAACATTTTTATGGAAGCCTTTTGTGGCAAGCCTTGACGGATTCCTGAAAGCCGGAACGAACGTTATTGAGATCGAACTGACTAACAGTCTGCGTAATGTTCTTGGTCCTCATCACCTGGAAGAAGGGGAATCATATGCTGTTGGTCCCTCTTCTTTCTATAAAGAAGACGGGGTATTTGCATGTAACTGGGCGGGGGGCTATATTCCATGGGATAACGACTATTGTCTAGTGGAATTTGGAGTTGATAATCTGAGAATTGTCTGATTGGATAAAACAACATTGCGTTAAACTGAAAACATTGCTGCCGCCGCTGATTGTGGCGGCATGCTGGGCATTGTACCACTGGGTTTCATGTTGTGGTACAATGGGAAAGTATTATACTGGTAACGTTTTCAGGATGGGGCTCATTCCGAAGTCCGATGCTCGCGGGTGGTCCGGCGGTGCATTTGATATTTTGCGGGGACTGGATTTGACTGGGACCCCGGCATTTCGTCCGCTTACTCCGCTGTTTCTATCGATATTTTTTCCTTGTCCGGCTTGGAATATTTGGCTGCTATGATTATTCAGGGCGGACTTCTGGCTGTTTCTCTTGGAGTCACGGCTTTTCTTTTAAAGAATATACGAAACCGGGGAGCGGTATGGTTGTTCCTGGCATTGTTATGTGTCTGGCGTCCCGAGGTTCAGACTACATTTGTTTCGGAAGTTCCCGGAATGATTGTGCTTATGCCCGCTTTTGCCTTATTACTTCGCGGCGTGATTGAAGATAAATTCAAAGATCGGTTAAGCGGAGTATTTCTATTTGGTCTATTTCAGGCATTACGGCCCTGGAATATCTTTTCCCTGGCTCTGATGCCGTTTATCGCGTTCAGACGAGAGTGTTCTTTCAAGGCGAGTCTGCGCGAATGGGCGATTCTTTGTGCGGCCGGAATAATTGGCTTTGGTTTTCATCAGGCATCAGCCCAATTGTTCAATCATCCTGATGCAGTGTCCAGTAATCATCCCAAGGCTTTGTATGGCAGAGTTTCAGGCGGACAAACCTGGGAAGCATATTTTTCAGATCCTGTAATAAAAAAGGCCAGAGAAAACAGGAGCTTAAAACCGAAGGAGCTGCGTCGGATTGTTTACGGCCGTATCTGGGAGAAGTTTAAAGAACATCCTACTGGTGTTATTAAGTCTGCCTGGGTCAGTTTTAGGGATTACATTATCTATTTTCCGAATGCTTTCGGGTTTAAGCCATGGAAGTTTTTATGGATTGCCGGATTTATGTTGATATTCATGCTGATTGAATTTCGTGGACGCGTATTGCAATGGTGGGCCAAACTAGTTCAAGACAAGTATATGTTCAGTTTGACGCTGGCGGGGGCTGCGGCCGGACTGTTTTTCTTCAACTATTTTATGACGGCAATGTTTCTGGTTGGGACATACTATTTGATACGCGGATATAAATCGCGGTTGAGCTGGTTCTGTCTGCTTTATTTTGCCGGAATTATTCTTTCGCTGCCGCTGGTGGGGGATGATGGTCATGACCGGATTAAGATCGGCAGTGATATTCTGTTATTTTTTATCGCTGTAATTGGAATCGTCCGGATTTACGGAGAATGGTTTGAAGAGCGAACAGAAGACCGGGTGTGGAAATTTGCTGATTTTAAACCGGCTTTATCTGCTTTGGTAGGAAGTGTGCTTGTGCTTTTTATTGTTCCCGGAATTCTTAAGGCGATGGCACCGATAACCAAACCGGTAGTGTTTCCGGATAAAGCCCAGCTTCAGAAGATTTTCCCGACCCGGAAGCCGTTGTTAAATTTATATGATCTTAAACGGATATGGAACCGTTATCCGAAGCCTTCTTTTGAGCTGTATAACAGTCGAATTGCCTATTTAATAACCAGGTACTATCAACGAGACGCTATTTTTGAGGTAGCGGGGAAAGGGATGACTCATGCAACAGATATTTACCAGTACTGGCCTTTCGGGGCGCTTGATGTGGACCGGACCATTTTAACTCTTCATGGGCGGCAGGCGATTCTTCCGGGAATCAGGCCTGAACAGTTGAAACAGTTTGAAGGACGTGAAATTATTTTGTTGGGAGAATTGATTACGCGTTCCCGGCATCATTTATATGCTACTGCTTATGTGTTGTATGTTACACGTCTCGGCTGGATTGACGACAATGGCAGGTTGATGATTATGGCGTTGGAAAAATGACTGTCATTTATTGAGTATCTTTTGACTAACACGCTTCTTTAGCATATATTCAAACATTCAATCTTCTATTGAGCTCTTGTTTTTTTAACAGTTTTATTGTAAAATTTATTTATCTACCTTTACTACAGAATTTGGAGCGAGAATGGGAGTTTTGAACTTTATGCCGTGGCGGAGGCATCGTGGGGCCTCACAGTCATCAGGAGATGTTATTACAGTTTCACCATCGCGTGGGGGCGCAACGGGAACAATGCAGCATAAATCGTCTGCCGGGAATATTGAGACACTCGAAGCGCAGCTTGCCGCTGCCGGCGATGACAGTAAACAAAAATATTACCGAAAAAAATTAAACCGGAAATATTTCGAAAAATTGTTGGCTGTAACTGATGTCAGCGAGGCTGAATCATTGCTTGTCAAATTGGATGATGCCGAATTGATCGCTGCCCTTGGATATCGTTCGGAGTGTAGTGATATTGCCGTTGCGGCAGCTTCCAGAGTTGATGATGAAGAACTGATCCTGAAAATTTTCAGAAATACTTCAGATAAACATGTCTGCCAGGTATTGTTGAAGAAAAAACTCTCTGCCGATATCCTTGAGAAAATATCCAATTCAGCCGCGTGCAAAACTGTACGCCGTCAGGCGGGCGAAATACTTGATGATTCTCAGAATCAGTTGAAAGATGTTGTCCGGGAACAGTCTGAAACGGAATCATCTTCAAACACTTTTGCCGAGTATCGCGATCTTATCGGAAAATATGAGGAAATATGTGTTGCTGTTGAAGAGATGGCAGAGCGGGTTACTGAGGATAGCTCTGCAAGGTTGTCGCAAATTGAACAGGAGTGGCACTTGCTTGAAAATGTTCCTCCAAGATTTATGGAGGTTTTGGAAAAACGTTTTGAAAAGGCAGTTGAACTATTGAATAAAAATATTCAGGCGAACATGGAACGTGAGCGTCTGACTGTTTCTTGCATGGAGCGTTTAGAAGAACTTTGTGTTAACGCGGAGCAGACTGTTGAAACAGGTGATAGGCATAAGTGTCTTAAAAAGTTGAAGCAGCTTCGCAAGGAATGGGACGAGACTGCCGCGAAAATAGCCGGCAATGATACAGCTGAACTTAATGCGCGAATGAAAACCGCTGAGAAATCAGCTGACGATGCAATTGCGGCGGAGCGCCGGGAACAGGAGAATTTGCAGGAGCAGCTTCAGGGCTACCTTAAGGAAGTGAAAGACGCGATTATTTCTGATGATTTTAAAAATTTTTCCACCCGTATCCGCGAACTACGGACTCAGGTGAACGAGGATTCCACATTCCATCAGCAGTCCTGTCGCAATCTGGTTAATGACTTCAAAAGTGAATGCCATAAATATTTTGTCAAGCTCAAAGATTCTTACGAGGCGGCTGAATATGAGCGTTGTGCTAACTCTGTAGTGAAACAGGACCTATGTGCTAAAGCCGAGGCATTGTTGAAAGAATCAGATATTCGTTATGTGTCAAAACAACTTAAATCGCTACACTCAGCCTGGCGTAATTCCGGTCATGCTCATCGCGAAGAGGAAAACAAACTTTACGAGCGTTTTAAAAACGCCTGTGACGAACTGCATAATCGTTGTACTGAGTTCTATCAGAAACAAGATGAAGCAAGGCAGGAAAATCTGGTTAGAAAACAGTCGCTGGCGGAGGAAGCTGATGCCTTAAAATTGTCGGAAGACTGGAGACCGACGGCGGAACGTTTGAAACAACTCCAAAAGGAATGGAAAAATATTGGTCCTGGAACGCGTGACCAGGAACCGCAGGTGTATCAAAAATTTCGTGAAGCTTGTAATACTTTTTTTGAACGTCGTGGAAAACATTATGAGGGCCTCAAACAAGAGTGGGATGCTCATGCGGAAGTCAAACGCGGGTTGATTGCAGAGACTTTAAAACTTGATAAGATGGAATATCATGAGGCGATTAGCTTTATTAAGCAACTGCGTGAGTCATGGAAAAACGCCGGTCCGGCGGGAAAACAGGTTGAACAGGAATTGTGGTCAGAATTTGATGGAACCATAAATGCCTTCTTCGCACGCCTTGACGAGCAAAAGCCGGAAAACCTCAGTCGAAAACTGGAATTATGCTCTCAAGGGGAAGCGTTTATTGCGGAGCTTAAGGAACAACCTGATTTTAATTACAATGATAAATCACATCAGGCGGAACAATTACTTGAGGCCTGGAAAGCTGTTGGTCCTGTTCCTCAGGACAAGGAACAGGAGTTGTGGGAGCGTTTTGATGCTCCTCTGAAAGAATTTTATAACATGCGTAGAAAATTTTTCGCGGAGCAGGATCAACACAAACAGCAAAGCCTGACAGAAAAACTTAAATTGATTGATGAAATCGAACATTTGGTTGAGCACATTGAAAACTGGCAGGAAAATACTGAAAAAGTCAAGGATATTCAGCATCGCTGGAAAGAAGCGGGACCTACATTCCATGATAAGGAACAGGAGTTATGGAAGCATTTCCATGGTATCTGTGAAGATTTTTTCAATGAGAGGAAAACCTTTTTTGACCGGAGACGGGATGAGCGGGAACATAACTTGAAGAAGAAGCTCGAATTGTGCGTTAGAATGGAGAAATTAGCTGGAGTTGAAGCTCCGGAAAATTCTGCAATCAATGGCAGTTCACTGGCAGATGAACTCGCTTTTGCTCTGAAAGCCGGAGGTCTTGACGATCGCGGAAGAAAACACGCTGTAGAACAGGCCCGAATCATTAATTCAGAATGGCGAAATATCGGTTTTGCCGGTAAAGACGAAGAACAACTGTATTTTCGTTTCAAGCGTGCCAGAGAAGAGTTCTTTTCTGAATAGTACCTTTGGACTTTGGAGGCTGACTTTATTCGGATTTTTCGGATTGCGAGTCCGGATAAAGCAGTTTCTGCAAGGTTGAGAGTAATTCTTCCTTGTTTATGGGTTTTGTCAAAAATCCATCGCATCCGCTTTGTTTTGACTCTTCTTTATCCGCAGACAAGGCGTTGGCTGTTTCGATGACAATTGGCAGGTTTGGACGTAAGCTTTTTATGTTTCGTGTAGCTTCCAGGCCGTTAAGGTCCGGCAATCTTACATCCATCAGGACAATGTCGATATCCTGATTATTCTGACAACTTTCAATTGCTCTTTGTCCACTTTCAACATGAAGAATATCCGCGTTCGTTTGAGTCAGTAGTTTGTTTAAGAATAGGAAACTGGTGCGATCATCTTCAACAACAAGAATTTTTTTGCCTTCCCAATTGTAAGTCTGGACTGTTTTTTCCACTTTCTTTTCGACTGGTTTACTCTGGATATCCAGGGGAAGTTTTACATAGAAAGTTGAACCTTTTCCTACTGTTGATTTCAGAAAGACTTCTGAGTGAAGTAATTTTGCATAGCTTTGGACAATAGCCAATCCCAGTCCGGTTCCACCATAAGTTCTTGAAATACTGTCTTCCGCCTGGCGGAATGGATCAAAGATAATCTTCTGTTTTTCCTCAGGGATGCCTATACCGGTGTCCTTGACATAAACCACAATATGTCCAGCCTGATTTTTCAGGCCGATTTCAACATATCCCTCAGAAGTGAACTTCAAGGCGTTTCCAATCAGATTAGTCAGAATCTGACGCAATCTCACTTCGTCAGAATGGATAACATATTCAGGTTGAGATTCGTTTCTGGCCAGTTTTAGTTTGATCTTTCCGTCAGAACTGAGTATTTTGTGTTCAAACAACATGAACAACTCTTCAATCAGGCGGTTAAGCGAAAAACTGCTTTTCACGATTTTTATCTGTCCGGCCTCGATTTTTGAGATGTCCAGAATGTCATCTATAATTTTCAATAGTGTATTGCCGGATTCATAAATGATATCAATGTATTTTTGCGTTTCTTCTTTTTCTGCATCAGAATATTTCAGCAGCTCAGCAAATCCCAGGATTCCGTTCAGAGGAGTCCTTACTTCATGGCTCATGTTTGCCAGGAAAGTAGATTTTAACTGGTCCGATTGCTCGGCCAGTTCTTTGGCATGTCGCAGTTCTTCTTCATGTTTGCGTCGTCTTGTAATATCATTGAGGAACATACAAATATATTCCTCGCTGCCGACTGACATATAGTTGAGCGTAATTTCCATTGGGGTTTCTGAATTATCGGGCGATGTATATATTGTTTCACTTCTCCTGAACAGTTCGTCCCGTAGTGTGGGCAGCAGTTTGTTGATTGTAATTTTTTTGCGCCATAGTTTCAGTTGATCAATATTGGTAGTTTCAAGTTCTTTATGAGTATATCCAAGAAGATCTTCAGCTGTTTTATTTGAAAAGTAGACTGCCCCGTCGGCACGCAGAATGATAATTGCCAGGTGGGAGTTTTCCAGGATAAATTGGCGCAGAGATAATTCCCGTATGGCTTGTTTCTGTTCTGTCACATCGCGGGATATTCCAAGCACATGAATAATATTACCACTTTCATCATGTTCCGGAGCAAAGCGTGATTCCAGAATCATCAACCCGTTGGCGGTATTGACTTCTTCCACACGAGTTCGCATTTTGCCGTCACGGAATACCGCCAGAATCTCATTGCTTTCCGGATCATGCATTGATTCCGGAAGTTTCAGCTGACGGGCCGTTTTCCCGATAAAGTCTTCGGCTTTGATTTTAAAGGATCTTTCTACAGCGCTGTTGATATATTGGTAATGACCTTGACGATCAATCCTAAAGATGATATCCGGTAGATTTTCAGTGAGAGAACGCCATTTTCTTTCACTTTGGCTCAGTTCCTCCCGGATTCGACTTTCGCGTCGGCTGATAAATAATAATGCAATGATAAAACCAAACTGAACTAGAACAACCAGAATAATCAAAGGCAGCCATTTGAGGAATTTGGGATATTCATGAACAGGACGATGTATTATTATGCTGTTGGGGGGTAGATTGTTCTTGTTGAATTTATATTTTTGAAGCCTGTTCCAGTCGAACTGGAATGTGGTTGGAATTTGACTGACTACTGGAATGTCCCTGGGATCTTTTCCCTGGAGTATTTGGATTGCCAGATCAGCAGCGGCTTTCCCTTGTTCCTTTCCTTCAATCATTCTGCCGCCGACAACTCCGCGTCCGGAAAAGATGCCGTAAACAGTATAGATCGGAACAGGAGATACCTCGCATATTTGCTCCAGAACTGTATCACTGGATGTGAAATTGCCTTTTGCGTCCTGATTAAAGGTTAATAGCAGGATGAAGCTGTCCTGTTTTAGGTCTTTTACTTTTTGCAGTAAAGAGCTGAGGCTGAGATTACACAAGTAATGTATTGCAAGACTATCTTTTAGATGGGCCAGCTGTTTGCCGACATCCTGCAAAATGGCGCGTGATGTTAAAAGTTTGTTGTCACATATTATATAAACTTTATTGCGTTTGGGGTGAATGCGTTTTGCCGCAACTACGGTTTCCATAGCCGGAACCTGTTCGAGAACTCCGGTTATATGGCGTGGAGACCTTTTTATTATTTCCGGAACATAATAATTGATTCCACAGAAAACAATGGGAGTATCTGGAAATAAGGAACTGCCCTGATCAAGTAGAAAGTAAAAAGCTCGGTCATCAACTGTTATAATCAAATCAAATTTTCTGGACGCCGGATACTTGTGGCGATAGATATCCGCAAGTTTTTTTAAATATTCACTGCCCGGATTTCGTTTTGTATCCATATAGTCAGTAGATATTTCAGCATTTGCAAATATGCTGTGTTTGAAACGATACGATATTCCCAGTGAAATACTTTTAGTCCATTTTTTTCCGGGATGATATGAATGAAGAATCAGTATCTTGGGATTTTGTTTTGTCGCTGACTTCTTTTTTGTAGCAGTTTCAGCAGAAACCAAACATGAAAACATCAGACCGAATACAAGTAGAAATGCGGCCAATATATTTGTCAGAACTCTAACCGGTTGTCCTGTCATTATTTCCTGGTGGTGAAAGTTAAAATTTTACGAAACCTTCAAAAATTAGTTCCGAAATAAGTAAATATGCAAATTTTACCGGAAATTTCAATTTTTAAAAATCCTCTTTCTTAATATAGTACTGAAATCCGGCGAATCAAAACAATAATATCTCTATTTTTAGGGGAATATTCGGAATATTGATTCAGGATAAAGTCATTTTTGCAGGATCAAATCATTAGTATTGTATCAGATGTAATAACTTTTACTCCATGAGAAGTCATATCACGAATGGCGTTATCAACATCTCCACTTCTAAACTCAAGTCCTCGGCATGCATCAAGAATTATGTAAGTCGAAAAGCCGAGTTTTACAGCATCAATAGCCGAGTGTTTGATGCTGTAATCAGACGACAGACCCGCAAGGTATAACTCGTCAACCTGATTTGCCTTGAGGTATTCTTCCAACTCAGATTGTTTCTGGGAATTATTGTCGTAAAAACAGCTGTAACTTTCTGAATTTGGGTTTGTCCCTTTATTGAAAACTCTCGTGAACAGTTTTTGGTCAATAGTTGGAATAAAATCAGCGCCGGGGGTTTCTTGAATACAGTGTGCCGGCCAGAGCAATTGCATTGATCCGTTTACTTCAATGAAGCTGCCGGCCTTTGTTCCTGGGTGGTTTTCAACAAAGCGGTTGTGGTTAGCCGGATGCCAGTCCCGGGAAGCTGTTACAATTTCAAAATTATGCATGATACGATTAATTACGGGAATAATTTTTTCGATTTCAGGTACCGGAATCCGGTCAATGAAATCATTTTGGAGATTCATAACTGCCAGAGCCTTCATAACACAATGCCTTTTCACTGCCATGGTGTTCCTGGAGGGAATACCGCGGTCACTGGTTTGACGCTTAAAAAAATGGATAATATCCATCGAAATACAGCGTTTCTTTTTTCTGCCTTACTTTTATACTACTCCCGTAATCTATTGATAGCAATCTGATTCGGACGAAAAAGTAAGGATTTTTTGATTTTTTTGGCAGTATCACGTATCAAATTATGATTATAGAGAAGAACGTCAGGTTGCAAAATCCCTGCCGCATTATATTGTATATTATTGGGAGGATGAAAAGAATTCTAATAATTGAGTGCTTTTGAAATTATTCCCAGGGAACCCGTTTTTAGAGATTCCCCCTGTTTTTTAACTCTTTATTACTGGTGATAGTGTAATGACGGAAAATCTCACTTTCAAATGTCCCGGATGCGGGGCTGAATTTGAAGCCGACCTGGCGTTGATTGGATCTGAAGCTGAATGTCCGGAATGCCAGATTCGTTTTGTTATTCCAATTCCCGAAACTTGTGAGGGGATGGAGATTGCCGGATATGTCCTTAAGCGTAAAATAGGTCAGGGCGGTATGGGAGAAGTCTGGTTGGCCAGACATACTGCTTTGGATCGTGATGTCGCGATCAAAATATTATCTCCAAAACTTGTCAGCGATACCAATTTTATTCAACGCTTTATGCATGAGGTGAAAATTGCCGGAAAGCTGAATCATCCGAATATTATTCCGGCTTTTGATGCCGGACATATCCAGGGCCTCTATTATATGGTTATGCGCTACTGTGATGGTATTGAATTGAGTGACAGGCTGAAAATCGATACTGTTATCCCGGAGAAAGAAGCTCTGAAAATCGTTCGGGATATTGCCGAGGCGCTTAATTCCGCTTGGAATGAAGCTAAGATTTTCCATCGTGATATTAAACCGTCGAATATCATGATTGATAAAAAAGGAAATGCCCGACTGATGGATATGGGGATTTCGAAATGTATTACTGAAGATGTTGATATGACCATTGATGGTACGATGGTGGGAACTCCTTTTTATGTCAGTCCGGAACAGGCCAAAGGTGATAAGAAAATTGATTTTCGGGCAGATATATATTCTCTTGGCGCGACTCTTTATCATATGGTGACCGGACAAGTTGCCTTTGATGGCGAGAATTCTGTCGAGATCGTAACAAAGCAGGTTACGGAACCGCTGTTGCCGCCGATTCAGGTTAATCCTGGCTTGTCGGATGAAATTAACCACCTGATAATTAAGATGATGCATAAGCACCCGGAAGATCGACAGGCCAGCTGGCAAAATGTTATAACCGATATTGATCTGGTTCTTGCCGGAAAGCACCCGACACATGGTCCCGGGCTTAGTGATAAAGCGATTAAACACGTACCCTCTACGGGGGCTTTGAAAATAAATCTGCCTTCCGCGAAAGGAAAACGCCGAACTTCTTCGGTTACAACGGCCGTACAGGCAGAAATACCGCAACCGGAAAAGAAGGAAGTTCCAGACATTAAGATTGGTGCGAATAAGGGGACTTGCGGAACAAATGGCAGCAGTGACTTGGGATATAGCCCGGTGGTTCCTCCGAAAAGCTCCGATGTAAATTCTGGACTGAAATTGAAATCTTCGGGAAGTTCTTCTACTGAAGCGGAAGCAGTCGATAAGACCGTCGAAATGTCTATTTCCGATGCTAAATTACCGAAGACATCAGCAAAAATACCGCCTCAGCCTATGATAAAGAACCAGCCTGCAAAAGGACGAAGTCCGGCCGCCGGTAAGCCGATTCACAGGCATTTCAAAAAGAAGAAAGCGTTTCCTTTCGGACTGATTATAAATGCGGTGTCGATCATTTTCGTACTTCTTGCGGCGTTAACCGTTTTTAACACCGTGAGATATCTGATGGGGAATATTTCTGTTACGGCAGATGATTCCCAAACTGCTGAGATTAATCGGGAATTTATAAAGCTAAGAGAAAAAGCTCGTAAACTGGCAGCAACCGATCTTTCTGCAGGAACTAAGCTTCTTACCGAATATGAAGGGGAATTTGCCGATGCGATCAAAACCAGATGCAGTTATGAAGCGGAAAAGCTGAAAAAAGAATTCAAAAAGAAAGCTCCTCCCGCCGATACGAAGGACGAAGAGAAGCCTGCGAAGTAATTGCCGATACCAATTTCCGCAAGATTAAGACATTGACCTTAATTATTCTTTGACAATTAATCCTGTTGTTGCTCGGCAGGAGTTGTCTTTACGGATTGTTTAAACCAAATCAGCTTAGCCAATAAAATTATTAGACAAGGAATCCACACAATCAATATAGCACCAGCGGTAGTTATTCCGGGAGGTGTTCCAGAATGTGAGTTGAAGGCATAACCTATATGGGCTGCTATTGTCAACAGTCCAAGCGCTGGACTGCTAAACATCATGTAAAACCAAAATTCCAGCCACAAATGTGTCTCTTTTTTTGCCAGTAACATCAAAATTAGCAAAATTGGCAGAATTCCGAAAGCGGCCCACATGAGCCAGGGCTGGCGGTTGAAACATTGTAAAAGCAGATACATACACGGAATGCTGACTATTACCAATGGAATGACTAATAGCCGCCCTACTGAACTATTGGAGCGAAATGTACTAAAGAGGATAACGATACCCAATAATAGAAGCCAAAGATTTTTGCCCAGAATAAAATGGAATCGAGTAGCTGTCCGACAATGATAATCTGTCGTGTATTTCTTGCCTTTATAACTGAATTTGAATTTAAAATCGTGTGTGCCAGGGATGAGAGAACCGTTGCGATCCGGTACCATGGGTAAGCCTATACCCTTTGGCGTGGACTTTGTGTTATTTTCAATCTTAAAACTTCCCGTGGTATTACCGTTGTAAATGTATGAACATTGTGACCAGTGTATTTGTGGTTGCGTGGGGGCTGGCTTTCTTTGCCGGGATGGATCAGCTATTTTAACAAAATTTTCACCATACGGCTGATTTGCAAAAACATATATACGCAATGGTGATGGTAAGAATCCATGTCGTTCATCATAGACTGTCTTGTACGGGTAAAAGCATCTTATCAAACCAATCAGAATAATAACCAATGCCCCGAACCTAAGCCAGATTACCTTATGGGGTAGGTTTGCCAGCCCATTTTTCATGTATCCTCCTCCAGTTGCAATATAATTTAGCATGTTTTTTTGAGATTTAAAGACCTGGACATTAATTCGAGCAGTGTTGAAAATGAGAAAAATTCCCGCAAACGAGAAACATGAGGCAGTAACGCTGTCGGTCGTACTAGCCTTTACAATGTTTTTACAATGTTTTTACATCTGTATGACAACTTCCTTATTTAACTCGCTACAGTTATGGTAATCAGCAATGAAAGGGAGGTTGCCATAATGAATTTTAAAAGCGTAGTAATTGTAAATCTGTTATTGTTAGGCGGGATGTGCGGGGCAGGTACGGTAGTACCGAAAACTGCAGTTAACCGGATTTCTGCCGTCAAACTTTATCGCAATCAGGCCATGGTCGTTCGGGATGTCGAGGTGCCTCCCGGAACCGGAGAGATGGCGCTAATTGTTGAAAATCTACCTGAATCAACGGTGCCGGGCAGTTTGTTTGCTTCAGGCAATGTGAATGTTCGTGCTGTCCGCTATATTACGGAGTTAATCAAAGAAAAGAAAGATACCGACCGTATCGGGCAGCTTGAAGATCAGTTAAAAAAACTCGATTTCGAAAAGAAAGACATTGCAACCCGTCGTGAACTTCTTTCACAGAAACAAAAGTACCTTGAAACTCTCCAGAAACAATATCTTTCACGACTTGGACCGGTTGCCGCGACTGGGAAGAACGGTAAAACCGAGGTTGCCGGATTTGACTTTGCCACGATTGAAAAGATGACTACGATTATCTTTAAACAGCGTAGCGAAATTAATGCGGAAACACTTAAGTACAATGCCGAAGACCGCAGGATCAATGCAGAAACAGCAGACATTCAGAAAGAACTGAATACTTTGCGGAGGATTGCTCCGAACGCAGGACAGCAGATGGCGCAGAATAAGTTAGTTCCTTCTCGCCAAATGCGCCGTCGCGCCGTAATTTATCTTGCCGTGAATAATGACAAGCCGGAGCTGACCCTGAGCTATCTGGTGAACCGTGCTGGTTGGAATCCTGCCTATAATATGCGGACGACGACAAAGGGAGATAACCTTGACTTGGAATATCTTGCTGGAGTCAACCAGAGTACCGGAGAAGACTGGAATTCCGTCAAACTGATCATTTCCACCGCTACCCCGAACATTAACGCGGAAACTCCGATTCTGGTGCCGATGCGTGTTAGTCTGTCGAAAAATCAGAAGTATAAAGCATCCTATGATACAAAAATATCGTTGTTCTCGCGCCGTAATCTGTTGGCAGAAAACGTAAGAAGACAAGCCAGCCAGGTTAATAAGATGCAGCGGTCTAAATCGAGAGCGGAACAGCTCGACTATAATGTTGTTCTGAATGTGGGCGCCTGGAACCGGCAGAATCTGGAATTCAACGAAAAAGCGGAAGTAATAAGTTTTTGGAATCGTGACTTGAGGAATCTTAGAGAACTTATTGCGGTAGAATATGAAATCAAAGAACCCGTAACACTGGTGTCGCTCAGGGAACGGCAGATGGTTAGAATTCTTTCCAACAACTTGAAATGTAAACTGTTTTATGAGGCAATTCCGCTGTTTTCCGGCTATGTTTCTCGTTGCCTGGAAGTAAAAAATACGATTGATCAGCCATTGCTGGCCGGTTCCTACTCGGCATTTATCGACGGCAAATTTGTCGGTCGCGGTAATATTCCTGTTACGGTTACCGGACAGACCATTACCATGGGGCTCGGATTTGATCCCCAGCTGAAATGTAGTCGTGAACTGGTTGATAAGTCCAGTACAAAGTCGTGGGGGAGCCGGATAGAGAAATATCAGTATGAACTGGTTATCGACAACTATAAAACCGTTCCGGTTCATGTACGTTTGTTGGATCGCATTCCAGTTACTGATAACAAGGAACTGAAGATTTCGATGACAGGAGGACTGAAAAATTTGTCTACTGACCCTGAATATCGCGATCTTGAGTACCCGAAAGGAATCTTGCGCTGGGATATAAAACTGCCGCCGTCAAGTTCCGGTTCAAAGGCTACTAAAATCGAATATTCGTTCTTGATGCGGTTTGATTCGGATATGACGCTGTCCGGCATGGATACGACAGTAGAAAAACAATTACGTACCGATATACTTGATTACAAAAAGCGCCGCGAACGCAAATAATCCGTACGAAGGATGACGAGAATACCGCTTCAAATTTCGTGCTTCGCACTACGGAAGCAGAAATAGAAAAAAGAATAACATTCCCTAAAAACCGTTCCGGTTCGATTTTCGAGCCGGGGCGGTTCCTTTTTTGTTTCTATTTTTGCGTTTGGCGTCGTAAGCAATCTTGAGGGGCTTGTTTCTTTCGATATTACGGGCAATAATGGCGTTTGTTTTGGCAGCTGCGTCTTTTGCCATCTTTCGTAATTCTGCGTCGGATACGCCTTCCTTTACGGAAATAACATTTAAAATGTTTCCGAGAATTCGCGCTGCGGCTGAGGTTTCAATAAATAAACTGCGCTGCATGCAGCGTCCGCTTTTCACCGCTTTTATGCTCATGTCATGTACCGGTTTTTCGCCGGGATAATCCGGGTTATAGAAAAATTCAGGTTTCCAGTATTCTTTATTCGGCGGCTTGGCTCCGCCGATTTTACAGATGAACTTGTTGTACTCGGGAGAGGCCAGAAAGGCCAGAAATTCCATTGAAGATACCGGATATCTGGTATTGACGTTGATTCCGACGGTACGGCCGGTAAAGGTCATATTATAGCGTTTGGAATTTTTAAAGCGAGGTAGCTGGCAGGCTCCATAGCGCAGTTCTTCGTATGGACATGGTTTTCCCGGATTATTCTTTTCCCAGAGGGCTTTGCGTTGTTTGTTGTAATTGTCGTAGACCCGTAACTCTTTAAGGTACCAGCGTCCGGCCCAGATCATTGCAACTTTACTGTTGCCGAGGTATGCATGGCTTGAAGCGGACGATTCCGTCCCTGTTCCTGTCGCCTGAACTCCTGTTTTCAGGGCCTGGGTTGGCTCCACTTTATATTTAAAGAAGAGGTTGCGATAGAACTTTAAGGCTTCGAAAGCCTCCGGAGTGTCAAGTCCGCTGGCTGTACCGTTATCTTTGAACATATCACCGCCTTTTTCCCAGAGAATTACAAGAAATCTGTCTGCGGCCCCCATAGCTCCGAAAACTTCCGGTACCGGATCTCCGTCTTTCTTGTATACTGTCAGTTTTTTCGCAATGTCAAGATATTCCTCCCAGGTCAAATCTTCAGAAGGATAGGGGACTTTGTATTTATCAAACAGTGACTTGTTGTATATGATGAAGTCATTATCTACTGTTGCCGGATAGGTGTACTGGTGTTTGGTGATATTACCTTTTTTATCAACGCAGTCAACGACGCACAGTCCTCTGACTTGTTCAGCCAGAGTGTCGAGAGAAAATCCATATTTTTCCGCTTTTCCGTCAAGCGGCATGAGAATTCCGGCATTATGATAGACTTGAATATTATATTCATTAATGACATCCAGAACATCTCCGCCGATTCCGGCAGTGCACTGTACAAGGGTTTTGGTTACACCACGGTTGTTGGTGTCAAGTGTGACATGTGTTTTACTGGAAGATTTGTTGAACATTTCCTCTACCAGCTGTTTATTCGGATCACTGGACGCAACCCAGACGATATGAGTTTTCCCGTCATCTACTTTCCGGGGTCTCAGGAATTCAGCTACAGCTGTCATCATTGCCAGAATTATTAAAACGAGAATTATTGCATGTGGTGTTTTCATGTCATAACACTTTCTTAGTGAAAAAACGAATTTCCTATTTTCAAATATATACTCCGGTCGTTGTATGAATCAAGATGCAATATTAGAAAATAGAAAAAATGTATTTGAATATAAAGAAGGTAATTACAGAATATCCTCTGTAATTACCTGTTGAATTTTATTTTTTAAAGAAGTTATTTAAATGCGTTCGGAATCCACTGGAAGTCTTCAATGGCGCCGATGCCCATGTTCCATTTGATTACCGGTTCGTTGCCGATGGGGGCGACCCCGGCTAGCAGTTCGTGTTCACCGGCGGTTAGTTCCAGGTCCTTGAACTGGTTCGGGGGGAGACGGTGGAATGATGGCGCACAGCGTCCGGCTTCACGACCAAAAGCATATTCGCCGTCGACCCAGACCCGGGCGTTTGACGGGGAATTGAACATGATCCGTACTTTGCGCGGACGGTCGATAGTGAACTTGAATTTCATCATGAACAGGCTGTCGCCGGGTACTTTGTTGGCGGGAATACTGCACATGGTGCCGTCGAATACGATCGTTTCGGTTTTTTCCGGCAGTTGAGGCGAAAATTTGCCTTCGTCCTGTGCGAACCAGGGATAATATACGCCGCATTTCGCGGTGATCTTCATCTTTTTACCGGAGATGTCCTGAACGTCGGTAGTTGCGTTTGGACGTAAGGTTACCCGGTCCTTAAGTGAGATGATCTGGTCAGTAAAGCCGTCGAGGGTGTCGGGATGGGTTATCCCGGTGATACCGTCGTTGATGACCAGTTTACGCCCGATGGGACGCAGCCATTTTTCATCGATACCGTCGGGATTGACAATGCCGAGGATCGCGCCGACGGTCGCGGTGGTGCAGTCTGCATCGCGTCCGCAATTGACCGAGAGGCAGATGGTATCGCTGTAATCGCCTTTGCCGAGAATCATGGACATTACCGCAAACGGCAGGTTCATAACACAGTCGGTAAAGTTTTCGCTGCCCCATTTATCGAGAATTTTCTGGCGTATTATCAGAAAATCACTGTTTTCCTTACACCATTGAATTGTGTCGTTGATGGCTCGGGCCAGACGGCAGTCCCCTGGAATTACTTTCAAGCCGGTGGCAATGAGTTCTTCCATATCGGAGCATACAAAAGCGGCACTTTCGAGCGCGGCCAAAAATTGTTCCGCATAGATGCCGTCGCCACAGTGATCAACACATGCGTCTTCATAGGCGTATTTTGCGGCAAGCTCAGGATTTCCCGGAGCCAGACATGCCCATATTTCGCTGCGGATGGCGGCGCCAAGGCCATCGACGAACCAGTTATCATAAGTACCGGAGGCTGGAGCCTGAATGCCATTACGGAGGTTGCGTATTGCCAGACCGTATTCGTCCCACGGGAACGCTACATGATTGAGCCAGGCGTCGGCAAATACATCGCGGTCAACTACCGGTGAATCCATTTGGTCCAGCGCCCATGCCCAGAGAACTTGAAGGTCAAGGTCGTCGTTCGGGATCATGTCGGTAGGTACCGGTTCATAGTAGCTTAAGTTGAGCGGGCCGTTACAGCCTTCATACGGTTGTCCCAGGGTGCCGCCGGCGGCTTTCCCTAGCCAGCAGCCCATCACTTTTTTACGATAATCTTTTATTTCCATGGATTACTTTTTTCCTTGTTTGAAATTGTATACTGCAACTGTTGCACTTTATAATAAACTGCAACAGTTGAAATGTCAATAGAAAGAGTGTACCTTTTTAATTATGAATGAATAATTAAGAATGAAGAATTGGAAATGGGACAAAAAGTAAATATCAGGCGTATTGCCGAACTTTCAGGAACGTCAGCTTCCACTGTATCACGGGTGCTGTCGGGAAAAGATACTGACATTAAAATCAGTGCTGAAACCCGTGATCGAATTATGACAGTATGCCGCGAGCTCGATTATCAGCCCAGTATTCATGCTTCGCGGTTGTTTTCGCGTCAGTCCAAAGTCATCGGATTTCTTCCAGCCAGGAACCTGTTTATTGAGGATGATAATCTGGCGCGTTCCATGAGCGGAGTTTATTCACGACTGCATCTTGCCGGTTACCGGTGCATGCCTGTTGTATACGACGACAACTTTGTTTCCGGCAAAGAATATCTTAATCTTTTCAAGCGCCAGGAGATTGATGCCCTTGTCATATGGGGGGCTGATGAGTCATATACATGGCTGGAGGAACTGCACTCGGAAAAACATCCTTTTATGCTTCTCGCCAACCGTTTTATGAGTTATCCGTCTGTTACCTGTGATCAGAAAAGCGGAATAACCGCGATGGTGAAACATTGTCAGGAACAGGGAGCCCGTAAACTGGTATATGTGAATATGGGGACAGGTGATAGTTGTCAGCAGAGGCGCGAAGGTTTTCTTGAGGCTGTATGCGATGATGAGGCCCATATTGTAACGGGAGGAATTGGAATAGAGGATGGACTTAATGCCGTCAATGAAATTTTGAACCTGAATCCCGATGCCGTGATTTGCGGCAACGATCGTCTGGCGGTTGGTGTAGAGCAAGGATTGATTGCTGCCGGTAAGCGGATTCCTGAAGATATCATGATAACCGGTGGGGATAACATTGAACTGGGCATTTATTGTCCGGTGGCATTGACAACTTTTGATCAGATGTCGCGCCACTGCGCGGAAATCGGTGTGGATATTCTGCTTAATCACCTAAAAAGGAGAATGCCGTTGCGTTCGGAAGTCATTCCGTCTGAGATTTATATTCGCCGATCCACTTTGTTGGAACAGTAATCTCTAAATAAAGGTTGCCGTCGGGCGGGTGAGAGCCCAACGGCAGTTTTGAGGGGAGGGAAGGGGATTATGTTGTTTTAACTATAAATTCTTCTAAATCTCATGTGCCATTTTTTCCAATGCAGTCTGCCTGGAAGCATCAGCTTTAACCCTGTCAGATTTTTTACAATCTCAGCCAGCTGATCATTTTCTACATTATTACATACACTGTCATCAGAGTCCGTTACGTTCCATTGTTCTTCCTGTGTCATTGTTCTACGCCTCTATTTTTTGCCGTCCGCAAATCTTTCCTGTGTTGCTCCTTAATGACAGTTTTTCTATCCAACATCTTCAAGTGGATTATTTAGCATAAGGTGTTCCAAGTTTTGATGATCGACAATATTTTTTCTCTTTTTTCTTCAAACATCTGCTTGTTTATGAGTAGCGTTTCTGCCTGAATTCCCCTGGAGAACATTGATGAATCTTTTTAAACATTCGACAGAAGTAGCATGCTTGATCAAAACCGCATCGGGAACCTATTTCTGCAATTGAGAGGTAAGGATTTCCCAACAGCTGTCGTGCCATTTCCATACGAAGGTCCAGCAGGTATTTGCTGGGGCCCGAGCCGAATTCCGTATTGAACAGTGCGTTTAAATAACTGGTACTGACTCCGCATTGACGCGCAACTCCTGAAACCGTGAGCGGGTCGGATAATTTTTGCTCCATAAGGGCGACTGCTTTGTTCAGGGCTGGATGGCGATTACGTAAGGCGACCGAATGCTGTTCAATTTGCTCAATGCGGTTCAGTACTGCCCTCAGCAAGGCGTTGCGTTGATCCTGCTCTGACGGCGCCTGGAGTTCGGCGAGGTCAAGAATCCAGCGTTTGATCAGTTTGTCATTTTCGGTATCGACCAGTTTGGGCGAGTTCAGGGGGGCTGGGCCGGTGTCGCGGAATACCACATAGCGGGTTTCAACCGGTTCATTACGAAGTTCATAGTGCATCATTGCGGCGGGAATAAACATGACACAGCCAGGGAGGGCGGGATAGTCGTTTTTCGCTACCTTATGAATGCAGTTTCCATTCATCAAGTATACCATCTCCGTGTCATTGTGCCGATGTGACAGCACTTTCGAACCAGGTTTTGAATGTCCGCAACTGATAAAGACTGGTGGCATGGGTTGATTGTCTCCTGAAATAATTGATTTGTTCAATTATATAATTGTTTTATGCTATAAATCGGCATTGAATTAAAGCGTTTCATACAATATAATCTTTTAAGTAATCAAAAGTCAAACAAGGAATGAAAAAAATGAACAAGGTTATAAATTTCGGTTCATTGAACATTGACCATGTCTATAAAGTTGACCATATCGTACGGCCCGGTGAAACCCTCGGCAGTTCTAGTTATGATATATACTGCGGCGGAAAAGGCGGCAATCAGTCGATTGCTCTGGCCCGGGCCGGGGTTGAGATCATGCATGCTGGTTGTGTCGGCAAAAATGATGGCGCGATTTTGCTGAACAACCTGAAAGACAACGGGGTTGATACCCGGTACGTTAGGGAACTTGATATGCCGTCCGGACACGCTGTCATTCAGGTTGACGCTGCCGGACAGAATTCAATCTTCCTGTTTCAGGGAGCCAATTATGCGATAACGCCTGAAATGGTGGATACGGTACTGGCTGATTCCGAGCCGGGTGACATTGTTCTGCTGCAGAATGAGACGAACGATATCGGTATGATCATGGAAAAAGCCGCGGAAGCTGGATTGAAGTTATGCTTCAATTTCGCGCCGTTTGACTTGAGTATCGCTGACTCTCTGCCGCTGCATCTGCTGAGTTACCTGATTGTCAACGAAACCGAAGGCGCCGGACTTGCCGGTTGTTCTGGAAATGACAAGGTGCTTGATATTCTTGCTCAGAAATATCCCAATACGGCAATTATTCTTACTTTGGGCCCTGAGGGTGTAGCGGCCTGTGGCGCTGGAGAAAAGGTAAAATTGCCTTCGCCGCCAGCCGAGGTTATCGATACTACTTCCGCCGGGGATACTTTCATCGGTTATTTTCTGGCTGGCTATCTGAGTGGGCAATGCCTTGAACGTTGCTGCGAAATTGCCTGTGCAGCCGGAGCGATTACCGTAAGTCGTCCGGGGGCTGCTGATTCCATACCTTTTATGAAAGAACTAAACATTTAATTATAAATGAGAAACATTATGAAATTTCCAGAACTTGACCATGAATTGATACGGCAGCGGCTTGAGATTCCAGAAGGTAAGATCAGTGCTGTGCTCGATACCGATACTTACAACGAGATTGACGACCAGTTCGCGCTGGTTTATTCGTTGCTTAGAAGCGATAAGATCGATTTGAAAGCCGTAACGGCTGCTCCTTTTTTCAATAGCCGCTCTAGCTCTCCCGAGGATGGTATGGAACGCAGCTATAACGAAATTTTTGAGCTGCTGAAGCGGTTGGATATGAATATGGACGGAAAGGTTTTCCGGGGTTCAAGGACGTATCTGCCGGATTATAATACACCGGTTGAATCTCCGGCGGCTTCCGCACTGGTTGATATGGCAATGGAAGCCGGACAGAAAGGCGAAGTCCTTTATGTGATGGCGATTGGCGCGATTACCAATGTGGCGTCGGCAATCCTGATGCAGCCGGAAATTATTAAACACATTGTTGTTCTCTGGCTTGGCGGGAATCCGTACTATTGGAAGTCCGCGGAAGAGTTTAATTTAATGCAGGATGTTCCTGCTGCGCAAATTATTCTCAATTCCGGAGTGCCGTTTATTCACATTCCCTGTATAAATGTTGCGCAGCATCTGGTGATGAGTATTCCTGATCTGGAATACTATATCAAAGGACGTAAAGCAATTGGAGACTACCTTTGTGAATTTTCTCTGGAATATATTAATGAACGTAATATCCTTAGTAAAGTCATCTGGGACATTGCGACTCCTGCGGTGCTGACTTTGCCTGAATGCATTACTTCCGAAGTTGTTCCGGCTCCGATCCTGAATGATGATATGACATGGACCATGGATTCGTCAAGGCATCCGCTTCGTGTGGTTACACAACTAAGCCGTGACGGTATTTTCAGGGATTTGTATCGCTGCCTGGATCAGTTTGCGGCGATTTAGTTTATATCATTCTGTTGTCCAGCAGTTCTTTCGCATGGTTCGCGGCGGCTTTGCCGCCGCCGAGCATTCGGGTGATTTCCTGCTTTCGCTGAGTATCATTCATCCGGGTAATCGACGTAGTGGTGCGATTGTCCGAAACTTCCTTGCTTACCAGAAAATGAGTTTTTCCCATTGAAGCTACCTGTGGCAGGTGGGAAATACATAGTATCTGGCGGTGTGCTGCCAGTTTCCTGAGTTCGTTTCCAACTTTTACGGCCGTTTCTCCGCCGATATTGGCGTCGATTTCGTCGAATACCAGAATTGGAATGGCGTCGGCTTCCGCCAGAACGGTTTTGACCGCGAGCATGACGCGAGATATTTCACCACTGCTGGCAATATTACGTAATGGCTGGGGTTCTTCACCAGGATTGGGGGCAAAGATAAAGTCGATCCGGTCCATGCCGTTGCGTCCCGGAGCTACTCCGGAGAACGCGATTTCCATCCGGCATTTGAGAAAGCCGAGTGTTTTCAGCTTATCCGTAATGGCTTTTGATAGCTCCACTGCAGTCTTTTGACGTTGGCCGGAAAGTTTTTTTGCGGCTTTATGAAGCTCGTTATTTAGTTCCGTTTCTTTATGGTCCAGCTCATCACGGAGTTTTTCCGAATTGTCAAAACGTTTAAGACGCTCCTGGGTTTCTTCCAGGGCCTCAATAACATTTTCCAATCCTGGACCATACCGGCGTTTTAAACGCTGAAGTTCGCTCAGACGATCTTCCAGCTGTTGGAACTCTTCTTCATCAAGTTCCACCCGGCTGCCGTAGCGTTCGACTTCATTTGACAGGTCATTGAGCATTTCGGTAATTTCATCGCACGATGTAAGAAACTTTTCAGTATTATCCGGATCAATGCCGTTCAGGTCACTGAGAATTCGATAGATGTTTGACATGAAATCAATTGCGGAGTTGTCCGATTCATTGATCATTGCGACTGCCTGGCTGGTCAGTTCCATAATTTGTTTGGAGCTGGCGGCGAGACGATGTCGTTCGCTTATTTCATCGTCTTCATTCGGTTGCGGATCTATCTTTGAAATTTCCTCCACGACCATTCTTAAATGTTCGGCTTCAACAGTTGACGGCAAATTAGCCATTAGTTCTTCGCGCTGATTTTTTACCTCTCGGATACGGTCGCAGATTTCCGAACAGGCGTCAATAAGTTTATCATTATGAGAATAGCGGTCAAGCAATGTAAGCTGAGTAGATTGTTTCAACAGAGACTGATGTTCGTTTGCGCCATGAACATCAATGAGGTATTCACCCACCGCCTGTAATGTTTGAAGCGTCACAGGTGTATCGTTAATGAAATTTCGTGTTCTGGTATGGGTAATGATTCTTTTTAACTGCATGGAACCTTCCGCCGGGTCAAGATCAATTCCCGCTTCAGATAGAATCGTATAGAATTCCTGTGGCAGATATGCCGGCAGCTTGATGCCCGCGATCAGTTCACAGCGATCTTCGCCGGTACGGATGGCGCTTTTGTCGGCGCGTTCCCCGAGCAGCAGCGAAACCGTTCCCAGTAGAACGGATTTACCGGCCCCGGTTTCACCGGTGACCACATTGAATCCGTCTTCAAATTCTATATCGGCTTTTTCAATGAGAGCCAGATTTTTAATTGTAACCCATTCGAGCATTCTTGACATCCTGAAAATTTCATGAAAAATATAATATTATTCTTTGTGTGCTTATGCAAATGTGTTATACTTTAATCGTATGAAAAAATACTGTTCAAAACTGGAATATGGAGGATTGGCGCTGTTTATTGAATGGCGTGAACCGTTTGTTCTTACCCAGTTGAGCTTCCAGGAGTTGCCGGGTGAGGATTCGCCTGGAAATCCAGCCTTACTTGATTTTAAGGCGCAGTTGCGGAAGTTGTGGTCCGGAGAGGATATAAAATTACCGATGGTTGCTCTGGATTGGGGAGAGGTGACGGAATTTCAACGCGGAATTCTGGAATGTCTACAGCGGAATATCCCACGAGGGAAAGTAATATCTTATGGGGGATTGGCAGCTCTTGCCGGTTGTCCGGGAGGTGCTAGAGCTGTAGGCAATGCCATGAATCGTAACCCTTTTCCAGTACTTTTCCCTTGTCACCGTGTAGTTAAGTCAAATCTTAAGTTGGGGGGATTCGGAAGTGGGTCTGCAATTAAAGAAAAACTACTCGAATTGGAAGATGTCAAGTTCAAAAAATCCAGGATTATGTTGGAACACAGGTCTTCTCTTTAAAGCCGATCATGAGAGTTTTGTGAATTTATGATCGGTTCTGAATAATTTAAGGGAATACACAAAGATTCAGAACTTTTTCTCATTGATTCTTATTTTATGCTAAAAAAAACCATTTTTCTGCCGTTAATATACGAGGTAAATTAATGAGTTATATGTAATTAATCATATCATGAGTAAATTTGAATTATTCTGATATAAGGGTTATGTTCAGTAAAGGGCATTTTCCGGTAAAATAAACGGATTGTGATAAGATATGGCAAAGAAAGAGAACCCAGAAGAGGAAGTGGTTGAAGCCGAAGAGGATGAACTTATTCATCCAGACATCGAACCGGATGAATTTATATCCCTTCCTCCGGAAGAAGAAGTATTGCGTCTCAGAAAGCTTCCCGTCAAAGATTTGATTGACGAATTGTTTTTTTCTCGTCAGCGGTTGAAAAATTTTCTTCAGGAGCGTGGGGTTCCTGTGCCCGAATCTGTATTTGCTGATGAAAGTCATAAAAATCTGCTTGATCTTGGAACCTCGGTTTATATTGAAAGCTTCTCGCGGCGTGAGATTTTAAGTGTACCGGAAAATACCGAAGCCGTTAACAGTACGGTTAAATCTTTTGTAATGCTGTTTGATTCCCTTATTTCCACCAATGCGTTTGAAGAAGTGATGGTGTCTGTTGAAGGTGTAGAGGAGGTAATGACAGTAAAGCAGTTATTGGAAGATTATGACAACAGCAAAGTTGAAGAAGAGAAGAAAGTTGTTGTTTCAGTTCATGACCTTCGAGATCAACTGGAGGCGTTGATTGATGAAGATAGCTCCGGTAATAAGAATCTTGACGATATTGATGACGATGCCATTGCCGCAACCCGGGAAATGGGGGATGGCGCGGGTCTTACCTATCACTCCAAAGTTGGAGAAGGCAGTTATGCGTTCAGTGAATACTCTCCGTTTATATCTGAAGAAATGTACAATAATCTTTTCAGTGAAGAACAGGAAGGGAATGATGAGGAAGACGAAGCCGTTAATGAAGGTGAGGCTTCCGGCGAAGTTTTTAGTGATGAGTCCGAGGTAGAAGACGGTGAAATCTTTAGCGATGAGTCCGAAGTCGAAGACGGAGAGGTCTTTAGTGATGAGTCCGAAGTCGAAGACGGAGAGGTCTTTAGCGATGAGTCCGAGGTTGATGAGTCTGCATTTGCTCCCTTCGACCAAACTGGAGCTTCGGACGATGATTTGGAAGACGAAGTTTCGTTTGATGATTTTGAGTCATTTGATGAGAAGTCTGCTGAAATTAATATGGCAGATGGAGATGAAGCTATATCGGAAGACGATATAGATACATTGTTGGCTGCTGGTCCAAGTAAAAAAGTGAATGAAAAAGCGAAAATGTCAGAGGATGACATCGAAGCGATGATGGCGGAAGCCGGAGGCGCGGCAAAACCGGCAGCGAAAGACGAAAAAGTATCAGAGGATGACATCGAAGCGATGATGGCGGAAGCCGGAGGCGCGGCAAAACCGGCAGCGAAGGACGAAAAAGTATCAGCGGATGACATCGAAGCGATGATGGCGGAAGCCGGAGACGCGGCAAAACCGGAAGCGAAAGACGAAAAAGTATCAGCGGACGACATCGAAGCAATGATGGCGGAAGCTGGAGGCGCGGCAAAACCGGCAGCGAAAGACGAAAAAGTATCAGCGGATGACATTGAAGCGATGATGGCGGAAGCTGGAGGCGCGGCAAAACCGGCAGCGAAAGACGAAAAAGTATCAGCGGATGACATTGAAGCGATGATGGCGGAAGCTGGAGGTGCTACTAAGCCAGCGGCAAAAGATGAAAAGGTATCAGCGGACGCCATCGAAGCAATGATGGCGGAAGCTGGAGGTGCTACTAAGCCAGCGGCAAAAGATAAAAAGGTATCAGCGGACGACATCGAAGCAATGATGGCGGAAGCTAGTGAAAATGGAAAGGCTTCCGAAGCTTCTCCTGCCCCTGAAAAGGATTCTGCCATAAAGGCTGTTCCAGATGTAAATTGGGAAAAAACCGTTGATGCCAAGACGAAAAACTCCTATAACGATGGTTTGATTTCAATTAGTGGAGCTGGTGATTTTGATAAGAATATTTCTGGGTCATCAACGAAAGTGAAAGATCCTTCTGAAGCGGTGTCAATGGATAAGCTTGTGGATTTTGATACACAGGCTGCCCCTGATGAAGATTGGGAAAAGACAGTCATTGCCAAGACCAAACATGAATATGACGATGATCTGATCAATATTCGGAAAATCCAGGAAAAACTGAAATAGTTGCCTGAGCTTTTTTTTTACAGACTTTGTCCCTTGCATATTTTCTTCTGTGTATTAGTATAACTATACACTACTTTATTATGAACACTTTTTTTTATAGCAAAAAGGAGAAAGATATGTTTAGAAAAATTCTTACCATTGCACTCGTACTTACTGGCGCTTCATTGATGGCTGTAGCACCCCGGTTGGATGTATCCGGAGGGAAAGTCAAACTGAAACCTGCGGCAAAACCCAAAGGCGGCAATATGTATAACCCGTCATGGACAAAAAATAAAGATTGTTATATTTTTTCCCAGGGGCCGACTCTAAAAAATGAAGAATGGACCGACTATGAAATTTCATTTATTCCTGAATCTGATGGATTTATCGTTATCAGTGTAAAAGGAGACTGGTGTAAGGATAAAGCAACTGGAAAAATGGTCCCTCACTGGGTATGCTGGGATAATATTGTTGTTGAAGGAGCCGATATTGTCAATGGTGATTTCGAACAGGGAAATGCCGACAAGCCAGCCAAATGGTCCATTCATAAAGGACAGTACATTTCTAAGGATGGCAATAAGTACATTAAAACCTGGCATAATAAATCTGCTTCTCAGAAAGTTGCGGTAAAAGCTGGTCAGAAAGTTACGATTAAAGCAAAAGTGAAAAAAGCCAATGCCGAAGATTTGGCAGCTGGTAAATAAGAAATCTAAATAATAGGAGAGAAATGTGTTTTCTAAAATCATAGCTGTTTTATTCGTGTTTGCCGGTTGTTCGTTAATGGCAGCGGCTCCGAGAATTGATATTTTAAGTTCTAATGTTAAGCTAAAACCTGCCTCAAAGATAAAGGGAGGCTATTGCTCCAACCCAGCTTGGATGAAAAAGAAAAAAGAGTTTTATGTTTCAAGTCAGGGACCTCAATTGAAAGAAGGGGAATGGGTTGATTATGAAGTCTCATTTATTCCGGAGACTGACGGAGTAGTTGTAATTCGCCTGATGGGAAATTGTCATAGAGATAAAAACCATAAAATGATTCCGGAGTGGGTATGCTGGGATGATGTTGTCATTGAAGGGGCAGAAGTGGTTAACGGCGATTTCGAAAAGGGAGCAGATAAACCATCTGGCTGGAGAATCGGTAAAGGGCAATACCTTTCCAAAGACGGTAACAAATACATCAAGGCTTGGCACAACAGGCGTGCAGAGCAGACCATTAAGGTTAAAGCTGGACAGAAAGTCATGATTAAGGCGAGAGCGAAAAAGGCTGATGCTGAAGACAAGAAAATTGTTAGCAATAAGTAATTGATAAAATTTTAATCCCGCTGAAAATTATATTTTCAGCGGGATTTTTTTATTTCTGAGTTAGTTTTAAGAGTTTTTCCAACATAGGTTTCATCAATGCTGCCAGTTCAGCATAGCCGCCTTCGTTGTGATGAAGCAAATCCTCTACATAGATTTCCTCTCGGTGATTTCCGTCGGAATCGAACAAAAATGAACTAACATCAACGAAAGATGTATCGTCGTGTTCATTTGCGTATTCTTCAAACATGTTGTTACAGCGTTCGCCTTCTTTTCTGATATGATCAAGTGCCGGAGACAGCTTGATCGGCAGGATCAGGAAACGAATGCCAGGGAAGTCCTGTCGGCACCATTCAAACAGCCGGTGAGTCATCTCCAGAACAAATTCAGGAGTATAACCGTTCATCAGGTCGTTCGCGCCTTCATAATATGCCATTACTTTAGGAGCGTATGGTTTTACCAGCGGATGATATTGATACAGGGCGTCTTCGGCAGTTGAGCCGCCGAAACCAGTATTACTGACCGGCAGCGGGGCCAGCTGTTTATAACACATATTGTTTTCGCGCCAGTTTGCCATGGTTGAACTGCCATACAGCAATATGCCGTGTTTTTTCGGAGTTGAGGCGGCAATTGTTTTCTTTAACTGTTCAACCTGGATATCGAATCTGTGAAGATCAATTAACGTATTCATTTTTCTAATATCCAACTAGTTATTTTGATGGGTTAATCTTGAATAGAGGATAATTTGAGCGTTGCTGGTGTGCCGGTTTTGTTGAATATAGAAATTCTTTTCCCTGCGCACGGGAACCGGTGCAGCGTTGGAAAGTCATACCAACCACGGTATTGGCTTTTTTCAGTTCCGGTAGTTCGCTCAAAGGAATCTCAACATTCATGCAGTAGCCGTCAGATGTTTTTTCGGTTTTGCAGGTCGCTTGGGTTTTTCCCTGACCACCGTTTAGAAGCATAATTGCCTTGTCTCCGGTAGTGGAGGGGACTGCGGCAATAATATATTGGTTGACAGTAAATTTTGCGTTCGGAAAGGTGTCAATATGAAGATTTTTCAAAGGAGCCTGATCCACGAAAATTTCAAGCGCATCGCCAGTCCAGAGACTGCCGCCATTAGCCGGAGTCAGAGTTTTATCAGATGTATTTAAAGTGATGTAGAGGTTTTTGTCATCAAGTTTGACCAGAAGTTTTGAGCCTTTCTTCATAGTCATTTCGATTCCGTTGGTACCGGAATTCAATGTAAATACTTTGGTTTCAGGGAGGAGTTTTACCGAAACTTTAGACTGAAGTTTTGCGGTAAGTTTATCGGTATTCGCTGCTGGAACTTTAGCTGTATAGACACCATTGCTGCCGGTTGCTTTTAAAGGGGTGTTGTTGTCAAAAAACAGAATATCGGCATTTTTGTCAGAGCTGTCAATATAAAGTTTTCCGTCAAAAACACGTCCTGCAATTTTAGGCAGGCTAGGATTATCACTACCTGCCATGAACTGTTGTGTTTTCTTGGCGAGTCCTGAAGTTTCCATGATAAACCGGCAAAGGTCCTTTTGAGGCGCTCCTCTGAAAAATGAGCCGTGAGTTCCGGGATATTCCTTATAAAAGATCATATCTTTGGGTTGTCTGGCATAGCGTATCATCATTGACACAAAAAGTTTATTCTCTTCCTGACGGCTGGGAAAATCATTATCGCCGCACTGGATGAAAATTGGAAACGGGGTTTTGCGAATATGGAACATTGGAGCCAATTCATCGCACAGTCCGCATTGGTTGGAAATGCCGCGTTCTTTACGAACCGTAAAATGAGTGATCATGTGTCCGCTGTCGGGAATAAGGCCGGCGATCTTGTCGGCATCGATTCCCTGAGCTTTCAGCCAGCTTTTATCCATTCCCAGCATGGCGGTAAGGTAACTGCCTGCAGACATACCGCCGACATAGATCTGGTTGGGATCACCGCCGTATTTTGCGATGTTTTTAAAGGTCCAGGCGACAGCCGCCGCCGCGTCTTCAAGGTATGCCGGGCATTTTACTTTGGGGTACAGGCGATAGGATGGCGCAACCAGCGCAATACCGTTTGCCATAACATTCATCGGACCGCCGCGTTTTCCGCCGGTCAGGCCGCCGCCATGAAAATAGATCAGGACCGGAAATTTTTTATCAGTTTTCTTCGGTAGATAAATATCCAGCTTACATTTTTCCTGCTGGTATTCTGTTGCGTTTTTCGGTCCGTAATAGATACCTTTAAGAACTTTTCCTGTGGCTCCGTGCAAGACTCCGGCAGCCAGGCATCCGGCTAGAATTAAACTTTTTACTCTCATTGTGTTTCCTGATATTTCGTTAAACAATTACAAAGTTGTATCTTTTGTATACTGTATACAATATGATGTAATATGAACAAAATCAAGTAATTGATTTGATAAAATTTAAGCGTTTTCTTCGAGTTGAGTGGGTTGGGAAGGTTGATGTTTGTTATACAAGCGTGTTCTGCATTTTTCAAGCAGTACATAGAATAGAGCAGGCACCAACAGAAATAATACTGGAGATAACATCATTATCGTAGAGAAATCTTTAGCCGCGCTAAGTTGTTTGTGAAAAATATGTCCAATTGAGAAAAATAATTCAAAAGCAAGTATTTGATTCAGGCATTTTGTCCAATAACTGATGATTGGTTCTTCAATATATCCCTGATATTTTATAAGTGATCGACATATTGCAACCCAAAAGAAATATACTGCAAGAGTTGCAAGTATCAGCATAATTGGAAACCCATATCTGGGATGAAGGGCATTCCCCAGACCTCCAACAATCATAACCGGATAAATTAATATATATCCAGTGGCTTTTTTTAGTCTTTCTGGGCTAGGTTTTTTTATGCAGAGGACACTGTACAGTATAGCCAGTATTGCGGGAGCTGTCATTATTGTTAATGCCGTAAGTATAAGAGTTGTTGCAAGATGGTCCTGAATTGTGGTTAAAAGCGGAACGATAATAAAGAAAAAATTCATTCCTGAAATTATGATTGCAAGTACAATTACTAATATACAGAATGCCAATGGTATTCTCTTTATTTTCATTCAGTTACCTGTATTGCTTATTCAGCATGGCAGCGGCGGATTCGTCGAGCAGGGCGCGACGGGTTACGCGGTCGAATGCGTCCATCAGGTCCGGGATTCTGACGCGCTGTTTATGAGCCCCGTGGATATCTTCCGCCACATTGCCCTGATGCATCATCACGATCCGGTCCGGCATATCGACTGCCTGTTGCATGGAATGGGTCACCATCAGGGTTGTCAGTTTTTCCCGCCGGACGATTTCCGAGGTCAGCTCGGCGACTTTCGCGGCGCTCTTCGGGTCAAGCGCCGCGGTATGCTCATCAAGTAACAGCAGGTCGGGGCGTTTCCAGGTAGCCATCAGCAGTGTCAGTGCCTGGCGCTGTCCGCCGGACAGCGTACCAATCGGGTTGTCGAGCCGGTCCTCCAGTCCCATTTTAAGGGTGCGGACGCGATCCGCCAATTCATTGCGGTGGCGTTTCGACAAAGCTTTACGGAATCCCCGAATCTGTCCGCGGCTAATTGAAATAATCAAGTTCTCGGCGATACTCATATCTGCGGCAGTTCCGGCAAACGGGTCCTGGAATACGCGTCCGATATATTTTGCACGTTTGTATTCCGGGGCTTTGGTCAGCTTGTGCCCGTTCAGGATGATCTCACCGTAATCGGGTTTAAAAGTGCCGGCTACAGCATTAAGCAAGGTACTTTTTCCTGAGCCGTTTGTGCCGATTACTGCGGTAAAAGTTCCGTCTTCAATGGTCAAAGATACGCCGCGAAGAGCACGAACCTCATTAACGGTTCCGGCATGAAAAGTCTTATGCAGATTGGATATATTAAGCATTTTGCGGCACCTCCGGTTTGTTCTTCTTGATCTTTTTCAGTCCGAGAGGGATGATTAGTGCGATAAATACGAATACAGCGGTGACCAGTTTCAGGTCGTTGGGATTCAGACCCCAGCGTAGCGCGATAGCGATAAGCAGCCGGAACAGGATTGTACCTAGAATCGTGCCGATCAGGCACAGTGCGATGCTTGCGCGTCCTACCAGTGCTTCTCCGATAATTATACTTGCCAGTCCCCATACCAGCATGCCGATACCCATCTGGACATCGGCAAATCCCTGATACTGTGCCAGCAGGGAACCGGACAATGCCACCAGTCCGTTGGACAATGCCAGGCTTATAACGATCATCCGATTATGGTTAATTCCTTGTGCCCTGGCCATTTGTGGATTACAACCGGTGGCGCGCAATGCCGTACCAAAGTTTGTATGAAGAAAACGATGCATGATGACGGCGACAATTCCGCAGATCAGCAAACTGCTGGTGAAGGTGGCGATATCGCTGCCGGGAACGGCCCAGCCGAAAATATCGATCTTGCCGTCTTCGCCGAAGCGTGCCATAAAGCGTTCGAGTGGCGATGAAACAGATGGGGCGTTCAGCAGGGGAATGTTACTGCGGCCCATGACACGCAGATTAACCGAATACAATGCAGTCATGACCAGAATCCCAGACAGCAGTTCCTGAATCTTGAACTTGGTATGCAGTAGTCCCGTGACAGTTCCAGCCGTTGCACCGCAGAGCAGTGCCATAAGGGCCGCCAGCCATGGATTCCAGCCGTTGACGATGCATAATGCCGTGACGGATGCTCCCAAGGTAAGAGAACCCTCAACCGTAATATCCGTAAAGCGTATCATCCTGAAACTGATCAGCATGCCGAGTGACAACAGTGCCAGAATTAATCCTATCGTAAAAGCTCCGATGATTAAGCTCATTGTATCACCTCCGGGTTTTCCGTTGCGCCGAACCAGATACCGCCGCGAATGAGGGCACTTTCGCCCAGTGCGTTGAATTCGCGATTGTCGTCGACCAGATGCATTACACTGCGTGGCGACGAGCCCTGGAAAAATTGTGAAACGGTTTTATTCAGGTCAATACAGCCGTTTGGCAGCGGATGGAACGGGAATACTGCGGCGTGGAAATGTCCCCTTAATTCGGGGGCTGACGACATTTCCGGCAGGCTACACATTTTATCTCTGCTGACTACACCGCAGATCATGGCCTGCTCGCCGGAGAAAACCCGTTCGCCGGAAAACCTTAGCCAGTTGCGTATTTCAGGAAATTCGATTTTTGTTTCAGCAGTGATTTCTTCAGCCGAACGAATCATTCCGGCGCCAACCAGTCCGTCGATTTCACCGATGATAACACATGCCAGTGTTGATTTGTCGCTGATGTCGAGAATATGTTTCATCAGTTCGGATAATGAATATACCGGTTTGTCTTCGTCTGGTGCAAATCGGAGCAGATGTGACATTTTGCCCTTGAATGCCAGAGCCTGAATACAGTCCAGTTCCGGTGTGAACTTTTGCTCCGCGATCAGGAAATCCGGTTTGCTTCGTTCATTGGGAGGCTGTAAGGCCAGATGTCCGCAAAAAGCCGCGAACTCACCATATGGATGTTGTTCCTGAGGACCGGTTTCGGCGGCACCGATTCCGATTCCACAAGTGTCTGGAGAAAATGTCAGGCCCCGGCAGGCTTCGCGGTTGACCGGCTGCCAGGGCCGCCAGGCTTCAACACGATCAAGTTTGAGAAGAGCCGATGGATCAAGTTCATAAAGTTCGTCTGTTTTTTGTGTGGGTGAAACCGCTTCATCTGTTGTTTCGGGCAAAATATAAGAATCATCCAGCCAATCACCAAATCCAGAAGCCAGAAGTGTTTTGTGTACTGATCCCGAGGCCCGGACGATTTTGAAGCTGCCGCCGACCGCATGGAGTTCCTTATACAAAATCAGCAGGGAGCGGATGCCGGCGGAACTGAGAAATACCAGTTTTTCGGCATCAAGAATCTGCTGGTGTTCGCCGTTTCGGACGTGCCGGAGCATGGCGTCGGCAAAGAATTCCGACCACGATGCGTCAAGCCTGCCGTCGAGCGTTACCAGCAATTCGTTTCCAATTTTCTTTTCTGTCAGTTTCATAGCATGTTATTTTTTATAGATTTTTGCGTTTTTCAGTATTTCAGGCGACAGCTTTAGATGATATTTTTCTGCCAATTCCATATTAATAATCAGGCTTTCTTTTTGGACATTGCGGAAAGGTATGTTGGCGGGGTTGGCCCCTTTCAGTATCTTTGCCGCGAGGTGTCCTGCTTCAATCCCGGCCTGAATGAAATCTTTTGCCAGGGAAAGGGTTGATCCCAGGGCAATTTGACTGCCGCTGAAAGTGAATACCGGCAGATTATTTTCGGTTGCTTTTTCTACCTGGTTATGAAATCCCGGACGAGTCGTGTTGTCCATAATCTGGCATACTGCCTGAATGTCTTTGCGGCAGAGTGCGTCCATTGCCATACTTATTTCCGCTACTGAGGTTACCGGAACGGCAGTCAGCTTTATTCCATACGGCTTAAGTTCTTCTGCTAAAAGATCCTTATATAATACGCTGTTTACCTCTGACGGCGTAAACAATGTCCCCGCGGTTCTAAGTCCGGGAAGGGTTGTTTTCAGAATTTTGCTCATTCCTTTGAATGGCGACCGGGTAGTGATGCCGGTGATATTGGCTTTATGCTTTTCAGGAGTTTTTCCCGCACCGGCGAGGACGCCGTCGGCTACACCTGTAAAGACAATGGGAATATTACCAGGAACGAATCGCATTGCTGTTTGCAGTACAGGAGTGGTCAGAGCCACAACCAGATCGGGGCGGTCCGTGGTAACTGTTCTCATAATGCTCGAAAGAGTAGGAATATCCGCATTTGCGTTATATTCAGTGAGTTTATAGTTTTTATCCCGAATAAAACCGGCCTGCTTCAATCCTTCAATTACGCCATCGCGAGCTTCCTCGGTGAATACCGCATGTGTATACATTACTAACCTTATATCGTAAACTTTTGACTGGTTCAATTTTGTGTTATGTTTCATTTCGCGCGGAGGAGGTTCAACGATAACTATTTTTGAGGCAGGCTCAATCGGCAGTTCTGATGGATTTACGCCTGCGATAATTCGGGCTGCCAGTTCTCCACCCTGAACCCCCCAGTCGTAATAGTCGTTACCAATTGCTCCGGTCGCTCCGGTTTTTGTCAGGCTTGGTTCGGTGGAAAACAAGGGAATCCCGGCGGCCTGGGACGTTTTTAGGATTGCAGGAAATCCAGTGATGGTGAGGTTGTCCGCAGAGATTAGAATGGCATCCGCACCACGCTGAATTAGTGCACCTACGCTTAATGGCAGCTCGCTGACTGAAGACGCTGTGCCTTCAAGCAGCTTTATTTTACGCGTTGCCGCTGCTTTACGAAGTTTTTTTACGGAAATGAGTGAATTCATTTGTGCCGGATCGTAAATCGTGGCAACCGTGTCCAGGACAGGATTGTAACGCAATGCCATATCCAACAGTTTGTCAACTGGTGGATTATCGTGTATGCCGCAGAGATTAGGAGGACGCTGGTGTTTGATCAGGCCGAGCTTGACAGGGTCACTGGCTACGCAGAAAACCACTGGAATATCTTTGATTTTATTTACCGCAGCGGTAAGAACCGGTGTAGTCAGGGTAACTATTACATCCGGTTTGGTGTTTGCCGCGGCATCGATAATTTGTGATATTTTTGCGATGTCGCCTTGAGCATTATAGCTGTCTACCGTAAAATCTTTGCCTTGCTTCAGACCCAGGGATTCAATTCCTGCTATTGTTCCCTTTATGGCCTCGTCCATCAGCGGATTTGTTATCAGGTTTATCATTGCAATTCTGGCAGGTTTCCCGTTGCGCAGTGATGATACATTAAAAAAGCGGTCACAGCGCAACATTGCATCCAGCGGAATTCTAACATGATTTTTTTGGGCGGACAGCAAGTCAAGGGTCATTTCATTATGTTCCGTGTTTTCAATCGGAATTTCAGCCGGTGATTTTCCGCAAAGGACTTTAGCTGCAAGTTTCGCTACCTGTTGTGCGTTTTCTCGGACCCCGGCCGCACATGAGAGAATGGCTCCGCTTCCCATTAATTCGGCATCATCGGCAGTTACCGGAATATTCTTCGTGGCACATTTTGAGATAATTGTAGGCAATACATTTGCCACAAGGCTGTCGCCAATTGTAAAATAAACATCAATGCTTTTGTCTAGCAAAGCCTCCAGATTTATTACCACCTCGCTACTGTTTGAAAGGGTGGCTGGAACCAACTCCATGCCAAGCTTCGGAAGAATCCTGTTCAAATCATCGACTTCCTTAACTGAGTTTACGCTTGATGGATCATACAACATACCGACCCGTTTACATTGCGGAAACAGTTGATGAACCCATTTGAACATTTCCGGGGTTCCCGTATTATGAATGACTCCGGTTACGTTAGGTAGATGATCGGTTCGGCTTTTTCCCACTCCGGCTTTGAAAGGCGCGGAAACGATGCCGAATACGATGTTGGTATTTTTTGCCTGAGCAATTGCGCCGGAAAGACATGGGCTCGACAGAGCCACGATCAAATCCGGATTCTGAGATTCCGCGGATTTTACGACCTGAGGAATCATGGAGATATTGTTGCTTGGATGATATAGCTTGATCGTCAGGTTGTTGCCATCAATAAAACCGTATTTCATTATTTCTTTTCTAAATACGTTGATTGCCGTATCAAAAATCGGCAGTGGAGCGTAATAGATCAGCGCTATATTGTAATTTTTTCCCGGTTGGGCGCGAAGTGCTCCTGATCTTTTGGGTTTGTTTATGACCTTACTTTGTTTTTCGAGTGTTTTCAGGCGATTCGTAAGGCTCCAGTTTGTGGAGGATAGGGATTTCAGGGTGTTGTGGTTCACATTGAACATTCTAGGTACCATATTGGTGATGCGAAAGTCGGCTGGAGATTTACCATTAAGGACTTCCACCGCAATTTTGCCGACATAATTTCCTACCGTTTTGTAGTCGGCTCCAAGTCCGAATAACGCTCCCTTTTCGGCATCCTGCGGGTCATTCGTAAAGACCGGAATATTAAATTCTTTGCCTTTATGAATAAGCATTTTTACTGACGACATTGCCACCGTATCGCCACCAACCCATATTGCTTCGATATTTTGTGACAGCAGCGAATTCAGCGCGTCTGAAACTTCCGCTGTTTGTGATGCTGTTGCTTCAATCAGTTCGATTCCGAGTTCCCTGCAAATGGTTCTAGCTTTTTTTAGACATGCTTCGGAGCATTTTTCCCCAGGGTTCCATACTGTGCCGATTCGTTTGATTCCGGGATTCATTTCTTTTACGATTCGGAAAGCGGGTTGGACCGGTTGAAAGGTGCCGACTCCGGTCAGATATGGCGGATGCTGATTTTTGTCCGGACCGGTTATGCCGACCCCGGCAGTGTAAGGATCGGTTACAGCTCCGAAGATATGTCGTTTTTTAGTGCTTCGGTTTGCCTGAGCCACGGTTTGCAGGGCAACCGTACTGGAAGTTATGAGTATATCGTAATTACCGTTTACCATTTCGTTGGCAATTGCGGACGCGGTTGGAAAGTCTCCCTGCGGATTGAATTTCTTTACATTACTCTCGTCATCGGCAATCATACCGCCTTCCCGCAGGGATTCCATGACTCCTTCCACGTTTGAATCAAGAATTTGGGTGGACGCTATTTGGAAGATAGCGATAGAAGGTAGTATGATGTTTTTCCGCTTCGAAGTACGATTGCGATTTTTTAAATCAGATATTAGCAGAACAGCAGAAGCCAGCAGGATTAGAGTTACTGCCGGCCAGATCTGTTTTATGAATTTCATATTTTACTTCCCCCCAGAAGACAAAAGAAAATTTATTCTTGATACTGATTTACTTTATAACCTTTGCTGATACATAATTCATCGCGCTCGGCTATTTTCAGGTCTTCGCGTACCATTTCAGAAACCAGTTTTTTTAGAGTAGTTTTCGGCACCCAGCCGAGTTTTTCCTTCGCTTTCGTAGGGTCGCCAAGCAGAGACTCAACTTCTGCCGGACGGAAATAACGTGGATCTACCTCAATAATGCATGCTCCGGTTTCGGCATTATATCCTTTCTTATCAATACCTTCACCTTCCCAACGGATTTTTATTCCCAGTTCATGAGCGGCATATTCTACAAATTGTTGAACAGAGTATTGTATGCCGGTGGCGATAACAAAATCTTCCGGTTTGTCTTGCTGCAGCATTAGCCACATCATTTCCACATAGTCTCTGGCGTGTCCCCAGTCACGTTTTGCGTCCAGATTTCCGAGGAATAACTTTTCTTGAAGGCCAAGCTTGATTCTGGCAATCGCACGGGTGATTTTGCGGGTAACGAAAGTTTCGCCGCGGCGCGGCGATTCATGATTAAACAGGATGCCGTTGCAGGCATAGATTCCATAAGACTCACGATAGTTGACTGCAATCCAGTAGGCATAAAGTTTGGCTACGCCGTAAGGAGAACGCGGATAAAACGGAGTTGTTTCCTTTTGCGGAACTTCCTGGACCAGTCCGTAAAGCTCGGAAGTAGAAGCCTGGTAAAGTTTGGTCTTTTTCTCCATTCCCAGAAGCCTGATGGCTTCAAGCAGACGCATGGTTCCGAGTCCGTCGACGTCAGCGGTATATTCCGGCGAGTCGAAAGAAACTTTTACATGGCTCTGAGCCCCAAGGTTATATATTTCATCCGGTTGAATTTCTTGTATGAGCCTGATCAGGTTAGTCGAATCAGTAAGATCGCCGTAATGCAGAAAGAATTCCTGGTTTTTTTCGTGACAGTCCTGATAAATGCCGTCAACGCGATCAGTGTTGAATGAAGAGGAGCGTCGTTTGATGCCGTGAACCGCATAATCTTTAGACAGTAGCAATTCTGCTAAATATGAACCGTCCTGACCAGTTATACCTGTGATCAATGCGACTTTTTTCTTTTTTCCCATTAGATATGTCAACTCCCTGTTGTCTTTATATATTCAAGCGTTTTACTATATGCTTTTAACTTTGGATTACAAGTTCAAAATAAAGTAAAAAAGCCGCAGGGAAAAGGGAGACGAACCTGCGGCTAAGGAGAGGAAATTGTTAATTTATGGAAATTATAAATTGATTGAGATATTAATCTTTTTTATTCCGGTTCTGCATATTGCTTCATTCAGAGCCAGAATCATACGTCCGTCCGCTCCTGTCTGGTAATATCCTTTTAATGCGGAACAGGATTCCGGCAGATGTTTTTTACGTAAGACTTCGGTAATTGTACGGTCAAAACTTGCGGGAACCAGCATAATTACTTCAGGCGCATTCAGTTTATATTGACTGACCGCTGCTTTCAGGAAGCTGTGAAGAGCCGGTTCATCTGAAATACTCCGAGAACGCGGACTGAAGCCGCCGCTTTTCAATGATTTCAAGGTTGCTGGAATCAGTCTTTTATGCTTAAAATCAATTTTCAGCATTTTTCTGCCTGAACTTCCGATAATGTAGAACCCAGCTCCCAACCCTGTCATTTTTTCAACATAGCGCTTAAATCCAAGATACTTGCGATAGTTTGCCGATACCGGCGGCAGGGCGTTGTCCGGCGTTTTGGCGACTTTACTAACTTCTTTTTTTGCAGGTGCTTTTGACGGTTGCGGTTTTACTGTTTTTACCGGTTTAACCGGCCTGGCTTCTTCGATTTCAACACTTACTTCAAGTTCATGGCGAGGTTTGACCGGCTGTCTGGTCCTTACCTGAGTATTTGCCGTACTGAAATACAGTAAGAACAGGAATACGACCGGAATTGCCAGCACGGCGATGATAGCGGCCCAGCGGTATTTATGGTGGTTGCTCATTTCCGGTTCCTCATTATTGGTTATTGCATTAGATCATTGACGATTGCAACCTGACGGTTGAAGAGATCAGCATCGTCTTCCGTATCAGACGCGGCAATCTTTTGAGATTTGACTGATTTCGGTTTCCGGGAGTTTGCTGATCCCTGGAATTTTGCCGGTTCCGGTTTCTTCACGACAACGGGTGGTTGCGATATTTCCTGTTTTCTTTCCGGTTTTATATTTTCGGCATCGGGCAGCATTTTATTGATTAACTTTTTGACTTCCATTTTTTTTGTCAGCCGTTCTGCTGATTTTTTGATCTTTTCAGCCTGTTTACTGACGATGGGAGTTTTCTTGTCGATATATGGTTTCAGATAGTGATAGGCAGTTACTGATCCGGCTCCGACCAGGGCCCATACGAGGCACACCTGGAAGGTTTTAAATAATATATTCGACATGATCATTTCTCCTTTAAGGTTTTGGTTTTGTACGGCTGACAACGATTGAGACTTTCTCGATACCGCTATCCTGACAAAGCATGATGATTCGGTCTTCCCAGCCGCATGGTAGATCTTGGTCGCGGCGCAGGGCCACGTGTCCGACTCCTGCCAGTTGGGTTAACTGTTGTTTCAATTCCTCTAGGCTGACGGCCTTGTCATCCAGATAAATTAGCGGATTACCTTGGGTTTTTCGCAGAGTAATGATATTCTTTTTTATCTTAGCTCCGCTTCCCACGCGGTGATTCGATTTTGTCAGGTTTACGGACGGAAGAGTCTTTTCCTGCGATTCCGTATCACCAACTCCGATCAACGCCGCCATCAGCAGAAAGATCAGTGTACATCCGAGAACTACGTCAAGCATACCTTCCGTTCCATGGCTGGCAAAGGTGTCGGCGATATTGCCTGAATTTCCGTTAGCGTGACTGTTCGTATGCATTGCTGTCTCCGGTGGTTTGCGTGTTCACTGTTGAGTTGGCGTTCAGATAGCGGAAAAAGTCGCAGACGATCGCGATAACGAATCCAACTGCAGTGCTGACCAAAGCCTGACCGACTGCGGGCAGGGCACTGGTGACGGCGGAGGCCGCGCCGGTGCTGAGATTGTCGCCGATCGCAATGGTGGCGGCAACGATGCCGATTACCGTTCCAAGCAGGCCGACCCGCTGGGAAGTGGTACTTATATACGCCAAGGTCAGATCGCCGTGGTGTCCGGCACGAAATACGGTGTACAGTGCCCAGAGTCCCAGCGGCAGCAGTGCGATGACAGTTACTCCAATTCCGTGATAGGCCGAGGCGATTATCTGTTTCAGGTTGACTCCGCCGGATATCCAGAGCCAGGCGATACCGGCGCCGCCGCCGAGTCCCATTAGACGCATGAGCCATATTCTTGATTTTTTTGTGGTATTCATGGTTAATGTTCTCCGCTGGGGGTTATTCGCTGATGGCGGCTGAAGTTTCGAAGTCGCTGCGCAGTCCGATCATGTAACTGCCTTTTACAAAACATTTATTTTTAAGGTTTACGCCTTTACGCTTGAAATATTCAAGAATAATCAGACGGCCCAGTTCAGTCGGGTTTGACATGATGTCACGGTTTTCCGAATTGATCGTGGCCAGCAGCGTACCGTTGTCGGTATTCCCGCTCATGGCGCGATATCTTACTTCACGCGATACGTAATCAGCCAGAATAATTTCGAATTCCTTGCCGCGTTCGTTATTCATCCACATCCGGATGATCTTAGTTTCCATTGATTTCTGTTCGTTGCCGATCATTCCCAACAGGCGGTCCTTTGAGCTGGCGGCTGACACCTGACTGCCGATTCCGACTGCCAGAAAAGCAAATACCATTATTGTTTTAACTGTTCTATTCATTTTAAAAATCTCCATTTTTTGTTTTATGCTTTCTATGCATTACAAGTTGCGGAGGCTCTCCGCTCAGTCTATTCCCTTGGCCAGGTAGTTCCGGTAATTTTCCGGAAGTGCGCTGGAAGAAGTTTCTACGGATTCTCCCAGTGAATCTCTGCCGTAAACGCCATTGCCCTGATCCTGTTCCAGGAAATCCAGTACCTGCTGCTGACGCTGTTCTGATTTTATGAACGCAGTTTCACCCAACTGGGTAATGCTTTGGTTTCCGAGCAACAGTCCGGCTGCTTTGCGCAGCATGGACTTGGCGATTTCACCCAGTCCGACCTGAGCCAGAATCTTCTTTTCTGATTCGATACCGCGACGGGCGATTGTAACTTGTGCGAGCACTTGTTCATAGAGTTTTTTCTGGGTGTCGAGGAGTTTCTGGATCTTATCGGTTGCTACGGTGCTGCGTTTGAGTACAGCATCCTGCAGCATAATAGTACGACGTACGGAATTCCACTGCTGGGCGTTGCGGTGTTTGCTGGCGAACAGTTCAACCATCTGAGCGAGGTTATGTAGACTTTTACGGGCACGGTATTTTGCCAGTTCCGGCGATACGCCGTTGGTGTCCTGAGCCGCTATTCGCTGCAGTTTACCCATCTTCATGATTACATCGGACAGGGATTCTTCGATGATTTCCAACTGTTTATCCTGGGTTACCAGGTCGTTTTTCATAGATTCAAGAAAATCGGTGCTAAGCCGGGTTACGGTTTTTACCTGGCCTTCAATCTGGGTTGAAATTTCTTTTTTTACTTCCGGATTTTTTGCTTTGTCGAATTCCCGGGAGAGGGATTCCAGTTTTTTCAATGCTACTGCGCGTTCCGGCAGAATCTTTTTAGGTGCTGCTTTCTTTTGGGAAAGCCGTTCTTCTTCGATCTGTTCCACTTTCTGTTTTGCCGTGGATAAGTCGTTATTCAGTTCTTTTACCAGTTCACTGAATTCACGTCCGGTTCGCTCATCAGCCCGAAGGTCGGCGGTCAGAAAACACACCGCGCAGCCGGCGGACACTGCCAGTATCATACCTGATTTGAAATACCTGTTCATCATCTGTTTCCTCTTTTCTATTTATTATTTGCCTGTTTGAGAGCTTCGCTTTCGTTCAGCAGAATACGCAGGCGGCGGATATCTTCGGATTCACCGGCGCGGTTGTAGATATCCTGTTCTTTTTCGAGTTTATCAAGTAATTCATGAGCCTTCTTGAATTCACCAGCAAGCCAGAACTCACGGACTGCCGCCATCTGGCAATCGATCTCGAAATTACCGCTGGCTGATTTGAAACGTTTTGCTGCGTCAAGATAGATCGCTCCGGCTTCTTTGTAGCGTCCGGCTGCGGTCAGGCTGCGGGCAAACTTAATTACTTCCTGGGGATTGTTGCGGTCACTGATTCGGAACAACGGAACCGGCTTTTCGTTTGCCTTGAATTCCACTTGCTGCATTTGCGGGGCTGGAGGCTCTGAAAATGCTTCGGGTTCCTGCGGCGGCGGGACTGGAGGTGAGGTTGCGCATCCGCTGAGGATGACCGCTGCCAGCATACCGAGTCCGGTGGTTACCGGGACGGACCATTTTTTTGAGGTTATTGTCTTCATTGCTCTTTTGTCTCCTTTTTATGTGAGCGGTTTTTGGGCTGAGTCGTCAGGACAGTTTCAGTCTGATATAAATCTGTGAACTTTCCTGACAATTTACGCGCTGTACCGGATAATCATATTTGCGCAAAGTCCGGTACAGTTTGTCAAAACTGTCGCTGTCGCGATGGTTTATTCTTAGAGTCATTTCAGGGAAATCGATGTTGTCGCGGTTCAGAACATACAGCATCCAGGAGATGTTCGCGGCGCTGAATCCGACCGGTGCGTCAAGTTTTCCATTAATGGTTCTTACTTCCGGCAGGCCGGGGAATTTCATTACGCAAACTTCGCGGATGATACTGCCGTCTTTTACCTGAAGGGAATAGCTGACCGAATAACCTTTACGGCGGGTCTGCCAGGTGATATTGCGGTCGTTGGAATCAGTCCGGCGACGCAGACCGATAGTCATAAATCTGACCAGATTATTGACCATGGTTTCCGCGAACATGTCGCCGGGCAAAGGTTTTCTGCTGTGATAGTTGAAATGACGTTCCGGTTTTGCCATACGGCGCGGATATTGTTTCGGCTGGAAACGTGACTGTTCCGGACGGCGCTGTGTTCTGCCACGGCCCTTGAACCACATGATTTCGGCATCGCTTAATCCGGCGCTTGCTGCAAAACTTACTGAGAGTACCATCATTATTATTGCTGAGATTTTCATTGTTCTGTTCCTCTTTTTGTGTTCATCTCTGTGGATAATTCGTATGAAAGTGACCTATCTCACGTGACTTTGAAAAAAAAATAAAAAATATTCCGGTTGACAAACATCATGGTTACTAATGCGGAGCTGTATAAAATTAAATCGCGTAGCGATTTATGGCTGCCCATTGCGTTAATTTGAGGTGAAACTTGTTTCGCCCAAATTAACGCAATTACCTGTCACCGGCGACTCGCCGGACGCGATCCAACGGCGGGACGTTGGTTGGCAAAGCCGAAAAAAAGTTAAAATTAGAGAGGAAATTATGAGTGAAATATGTAAAATTGGGCCCTGTGCGCTGGTGTATGACAGTTCCGTTGTCGGGGTTGTAGTGAAAGGACCGACCTTGAAATTTGAATCCGGTTACAGCGATATTATCTGTGACCAGGCATTTGATCAGCCGGTAGGCAAATACCAGTTGAGTTCGTCGGTGACTCTGCAGGCGGATGTAAGGCAGATTGATACCGGCATGGACTTGCTGCTGGACAGTGATGGCTGTATTACCGCCGATTCCCTGGGGGGCAATGTTTCGGAAGACGCTGCCGAACTGCTGCTGGTTCCCCTGAGCCTGACCGATACCATCGGCTACCGGATGCCGCAGGCCATATTGCTGAAAAAGACTCAGTATTCGTTTCTGGAAGAGGACGAACATTCAATTCAATTGGAGTTTGAGGCGCAAATGGATGACAGCGGAATACTGCTGGAGAAATTCACTGTATCCGATGATCAGCGCGTTGACATTGACACTACTGAAATCGATCCGGGCTTGATTGAATCCGCTCTGACCGAATACTTTGCCGGTAAGCTGGAAATAACGGTTGATTCCGACATCTTCCGTGGCGGCATACCATTCGGCATAGATGGCTGCTGCGTGGAACTGAGCCACGAACTGCTTTCCAATTCGACCTGTTTGCGTACGATCCGTGCGGTTGTCGAGTGCCTGAGTGATGACAGGGATTATGTTTTCAATACGATTCAGACTCTTTCCGGCTATCTTCCAGCGTATGGTGCTACGGTTTCGGTTGACAGCGATAGTGTTGATTTTTTGTCGATAACCAAGCTTAATACCTCGTTTAAGCGGGTCAGCGACAGCGGCAGGATCAAGACTTCCGGTCAACTTGATATTGAAGTGAAACTGTAGAAATTAAGGAAAAAGTATGGCGACACCATCCAGATATCAGAAAGTCGAGGAACGAAATAAAGTATCATCCCGCGTTGAATGGAAAACCGATCCGGTTGCCGGCAGTACTAATCGAGATTATTCCAACACTGAGCCGCAGAAGAAAATTAACGAACGAAATAGAAAAGTTTCTGACGTTATTAATAATATAAATAAAATCATAGCAGAGAGTAGTGACGCTATTACTAAAATCCGTTGTTTGGATGATATTTTTGATATCAACAAGCGGGCCACCGATATCCTTAATCGCGTACAAACGAATCTTGCCAATGAAAAAGACTGGCCCAAAGCAATGAAAATCTATAACGAGGAATTTATTCATATTAGTTCAGAAGTACAAGTGAAAGGTGCTCTTTCAAAGTCTGAAATAAAAAACTTAATAAAAAATCGTAGTTTTAAAAAAGCATGTGATCGCTTCAAAACACTGTTCGAATATGCTGATAAAATTAAAAAAGGCTGTGATTTTGCCGAACGGGCTGTGGTCTATTACACTATGCTTCGAAATAAGATATCCCGGGAATGCGGAGATACTAATAATTCCGGCAAAGTCAACTATTCACAAAATATTTCGGAATCCGCTAAAATGCGGGATGAAATGAAATCGGCCAAAGAAAATATGGATTTTGTTATACAAATATGCAAAGACATGTCGGAACTGGCTCCGCCCGGAGTTCGAGAATACATGGAATTTAATTTCAGCGTTTTTCTGGCGGTTGACGACGCAATGGGAATCGTTGATAAACATTCCCTTAAAATAGAGGAGCTTCTCAATGAAATAGACAAACTGTTCAAGGAGATCAATGAAAGCACGTCAATTAAGGCGGGAGATAGTTCAGGTTTTGATGATAAGTATAAAAGACTTAATGATAGTGATTTAAATAGAGCCTTAGATATACGCTTAGGAAGAAAATAATCTTCATTGCCCTTTATTAAGTTCTGCTATCCATTCCTGGAGCAAGTCAGAGATGCATTTTGTTGCTTTATGATTAATTCCCAATTTTCGTTTAAGAATAGAATAAGCATGGTTAAGTTCTTTAATTGCATTGGGGGATTTCTTTTGCTGGTGATATATTAATGCCAGGCCTGTATATGCAATTGCCATTTGTGGAGAATCGCTGCCATAAAGTTTAAGTGTGAATTCAGCCTCTTTATTCCACATGTTTATGGCTTCATCAAGTTTATTGGTATGGGTACAAGCTGTTGTCATGATTTGATAGAGCTTCATTTTCCCCCAGTCGCTTTGCTCTTCTAAATATTTATTGCAACTGATAACTGGTGCTATATGTCTATAACTTTCCATATATTTTTTTTGTTGGAGATAAAGATCGCCCAGTCTTGCATGGAGCAATATAAGTCCAGAATATTTATTGCCGAATAGATTGCAAATATGTTTTATTCCTCGTAAATAAACGGATTCTGCTTGAGCTGACTTTCTATCGAATTCATATCCTTCTCCCCAGCGATTGTATAGTTGAGTAGGAGCTTGGATTTTTAACAGCAATTTATTTGTCTCTAGGATATCGGCGGCTTTGGCGTAATCTTCAATTCCCTTATTGTACTGCTTTATTTCGTAATAAGCGTCGCCAATACCGATATAAACCTTTGCCTGTTCCAACGGAGTCAGTAACGCAATATATTTCTTCTTAATCTCTGTATACTTGGCAAGGGCAGAGTTGAAATGCTTCTTTTGATAATCGGCTGCAGCCTGCGACATCAGCAGTCGAGCTTGCCGCTGATTCGAATCGGTATCTGCGGCAAACAGACCGAATAGCAGCAGTGTAAAAAGTATGACGAGAATATTCTTCGTTTTCATTGCCTGACCTATGTTTTTGTATCATTCAAGAATAAATCTTAATGACGGATTGTTCAAGGCGAATGATGTAATTTATAGCAATAAATTATCGTGTGTTGTTGAGCATCACGAAGAACCTGGAGCAGCGGAGCCGCAACCAAAGGAATTAAGAATTTAAAAAATGCGGGAGCAAAGTAGTGCCTGTTTTGATAAAACCGGCACACCGTGCATCAGCACGGCAGTTTATCCATGAAAATTTAAAACGATCATACTGTCGCTGTTGCGACGGGCGTTTTCATCGAAAATCGCCCCTACTTAGAAAGGAACCGGTAAACCACGAAAGCGACGTAGAAGCGTTGAGTGTAAGTACGCTGTCAGTCGTACTGACCTGTCGCTGTTGCGACGGGCGTTTTCATCGAAAATCGCCCCTACCAGGAAGGACTTCGCGCTGATTAAAATTGAAACCGTTAGATTAACACCTTACGGAATTAATAGTTAAGCGTTTATGAATGTTGCATTGTGAAAATCTTTCTAAAAAAACAAGAAGTTGATGTGATGAATAGTAGTACGAAGGACCGCGAATATTTTTTTTAATCGTGCAGCGGCGGAACGCTGCTCGGCGAAGCCAAAAACGCATTTACGCTTATGAATTGCGGAATTCGCGGGGAGACATGCCGGTGTGTTTACGGAAAGAACGGGAAAAATAGCCGAGATTGTCGTAGCCGGTTACTTCGGCGATGGCTGATATAGGGGTGTCGGTATCGCGCAGCAGATTTTTAATTTCACTCATACGTAACTCGTTGACATACTGCATGGGCGTAATCCCGTAGTGTGCCTTGAAAATCCGGCTCTGATGAGCATAAGTCATGCCGTTTTTGCTTAATAACTCCTGTACCGACGGTGCGTCGCGCAGCGGAATCCGGGCGAAACGGTTGAGCTCACGCCTGGCGCGGGAAGCGATACGGTAGGCGGTGTCTTCCTGAGTCGGTCGGGCATCTTCCTGATCTTCAATCAGCAGTTCCAATAGTAATTCCAGCATCAGGCTCCGGGCCGTCAGACGTTCCTTTGCGGTTCCTTGGTTCCAGCGACTGTCGATTCGCATCAGCAGGTCGTCCACCTTCATCATGTCGTGGACCGGACCATGTAGTATTCCGTTCGGAATCCAGTCCGGGGCCGGACGCAGAAACTTGCTTTGGGGCCGGGCCGGACAATAGGTGATCAGCGGTGTCTGAGAATTATCTCCCGCATACATCCAGTCGAAATGAATCCAGTGGCGATGTCCCGGATGTCCGGCGCACTCCCGTGAGATATGTCGCGTTCCCGGCGGTACGATGATAAACGACTCTGCCGGACACGGAATTGTTTCCATTCCATTTTCGTTAATAATACCGGTTTCAAAGTCGGTGCCCCGGAAGATCACCAGTTCGTGTTCATAGATCACGCGCATGGCTTCAAGCCATCCGGCCGGTGCCGCTTCGTTCCCGACTACCCTGATACAGGGCGATATTTTATCCAGCCAGTTGTTCATGTCATTCCCTGGGTTTCGGCTTTGCTGACCAACGTTCCGCCGTTGGATCACGTCCGCGGAGCCCGCGGTGGCGAGTAATGTTGTTGATTTGGCTAAAAACAAGTTTTTAGACTCAAATCAACGCCATGAGTGCCGCAAAATCGCTGCGCGATTTAAAATTAAGGGGTATTGGGAAAATCCCCATCATAAATTCTTCACTTTTCACTAAAATTCTCCCATGCTTCCGTAAGGAGCAAAGACTCGTGCGAAATGCATTTTCCCGGGTAGGGACGGTTCTCCGCAACCGTCAGTTATTTTGTGCTTAAGCACAAAATCCCGGGAGACGGCGCGCTACGGAGAGCGCGCCCTACCAAAATTCGCTCATTTCGCAAGACTCTTTCCGTTAGGAGCAACGCGACTGGAGTATGAAGCATTACCCGCTAGCGGATGCTATCCGCTCATTTTAGTGCAAATAATAGCATTATTATACCATTGTTTGTCAGATAAATCAATAATATAATATCATTAAAGAGCAAAGGAGTGTTTTAATGCAATGGCTAAAAAAATGTTATTCCAGGTTACTGATCGATAATCATATTACCGACATTAAACCGGAATATATGACGAAATTCGATCCGGCTGAATATGTGCGGATGGTGGAGATCTCGGGTGTTGATTCTGCCATGGTTTATGCCTGCTGTCACAACGGCAACTGTTATTATCCAACGAAAGTTGGGCACCAGCACGCTAATCTGAAAGGACGTGATATTTTCGGAGAAACGATTGATTTACTCAATCAGAAAGATATCGTGCCGGTGGCGTATTACACAGTGATTTATCATAATGATTCTGCGCTGTCTCATCCGGACTGGCAGATGCAGGACGTTAACGGCAAGGATCACGACCGCCGTTACCGGTTTTCATGTCCGAACAACCGCGATTATGTGGAATTTGTCAAACAGCAGCTGTCGGAAATCGCTGAATATAACGTGGCCGGATTTTTTATCGACATGACATTCTGGCCGATGTTCTGTGTGTGTCCGGCCTGTACCGAGAAATACCGTCGGGAAACCGGTCGTGAGATTCCGCATACGATTGGCTGGAGCAGTACCGAATGGAACGGGTTTCTGCGTACCCGCGAACGCTGGATGGCGGAGTTCGCGCAGGAACTGACTGATTACCTCAAGGAATTGAATTCGGAATTGAGTGTGACCCATCAGTTTTCGCCGGTATTGCGTGGTTGGCTGTTGGGGCAGAGTTCCGGGATTCCCGCTGCTTCTGACTATGCTTCCGGGGACTTCTACGGTGACAAGTATCAGCAGCGGCTCGGCTCGAAAATCTTTGCTGCTTACACAAAAAATTCTCCATATGAATTTATGACTTCCCGTTGTGTGAATCTGTCCGACCATACCTCGACGAAGTCGGAAGACGAGCTGGCGTTGCATGCGGAAACGACGCTGGCGAACGGTGGCGCCTGCTTCTTTATCGACGCGATCAATCCGGACGGCACTCTGAATGAAAATATTTATCAACTGTTCGGACGCATCATGAAGCGTATTGAGCCATTCAAGGATTGTATCCAGCGTCATGTTCCCGACCTTACAGGAGAAACCGGACTTTATTTCTCCATGAATTCCTGTACCAGCAGGGAGCTTGACGGTGTGACGCTTGAACATATGGGCGATATCGGAAATAATATGAGTCTCGGTCACAGCGAGATGGTGGATGAGGTGATCGGCACCAGTGTGCTGCTTAACCGGATGAAGATTCCGTACCGGGTGATAACCGATACCACGACAGATTTGTCCGAATTCAAAACCATCATTATTAATAACATTGCCTATATGTCAGCGACAGAAGTTGAACGGATCAGGGAATTTGTCCGTAACGGCGGTACGCTGATCGCGACCGGTATGACATCCCTGCATGAACCAGACGGTAAGAGCAGCGGCAATCTGGCTCTGAGTGATGTTCTTGGTGTTTCTTTTATTGGAAAATATACTGGCGATATCAGTTATATCGACATAAATGGCAACGACGATCCGGTATCCAGCACCGTACCGGCTCCGCTGGTTTGCAAGACAACCGCTGATGTGATGGGAACTGTTTTGCTACCCGATTTTCCATGCAACGATTTTGACCAGTATGCGTCGATTCACTCCAACCCTCCGGGGATTGCGACTGAATATGTCGGCTGTAGCGTTAACCGTTTTGGAAGGGGGAGGGCGGTGTATCTGAATTCGTCATTCCTGAAACATTGTCAACATAGCCAGCAGACATTCGGGGAACAGATTTTTCGTGAATATGTTCCTATAACAATTCTTAACAGTGATGATCTACCGGCATGTGTTGAGTTAACACTTTTGAAGAGTACCACGCAGTCGGGACAGTTTATTATCGGGCTGGTTAATTATCAGGAGGAGTTGCCGAATGTACCGGTACACGATATCCGTCTGGAAATGGTTCTGCCGTTGGTTCCTGCCAAATTGATCAAGATCTCCGACGGCTCGGATATTGATTTTACTTGCGAGGCAGGAGTAACGACATTTTGTCTGTCGTGCCTCAAAGATGCTGAATTGATCGAAGTTTACCCCAATTTAGAGGAGATGTAATTATGTCGAACAATGCAAATCTGATCGAACAGACATTTGACGAGGGAGAAGGTATTTTAAAACTGGCTCCGAATTGGGTACCGCGTTCTTTTTGTATTCCGGGACGCCGTATCAAACTGCATCCGGATGACTACTATGCGCTCGGCGGGGAGCGCGGCGGGATTGATGAACGCTGGCTGGCAAGTACGACTCCGGCGGACAATGGTCCGCTGACTGCCAGGAATGAAGGGATGAGCAGGATTGTTTGTTGTGACGGCTCATCGGAGACCTTGCTTCAGGATGCGGTTGAAGTCCTGCAGGATCGTTTGCTGGGCGCCCGAATTTGGGATGCCCACAAAGCATGGTCGGTATACTCCAAGTTCTTTGATAACTTTGGACCGCTGCCGCATCATGTGCATCATCGCGACGAACACGCGGCTTTGGTCGGTCAGCGCGGCAAGCCGGAATGTTACTATTTTCCGCCGCAGCTTAACAATCATGGCGGACATTTTCCGTTTACTTTCTTTGGCTTTGAACCCGGAACCACGAAAGAAGAAGTGAAACAGTGCCTGATAGATTTTGTCAAGGGCGACAACCATATTACCGATATTTCGCGTGCCTACCGTTTGGTTCCCGGTACTGGCTGGGATGTTCCTCCGGGGGTACTGCATGCCCCCGGCAGCCTGTGTACTTATGAGCCGCAGGTCGCGTCGGATGTCTATGCCATGTATCAGTCGCTGGTTGACGACCAGATTGTCCCGGAAGAACTCCTTTGGAAGGACTGTCCGGCTGATCGCAAAGGTGATTTTGATTATCTGGTGGAGGTGATCGACTGGGAGTTGAACGTGGATCCGAATTTTATGGAAAACCGTTTTATGCGTCCGCGTTCGGTCAAAGACATCAACGAAATGGCGGAAGCCGGTTATCATGAAAACTGGATATGCTATCGTTCTCCGGCAGTCAGTGCCAAGGAACTTACTGTGAAGCCGGGAGGTTCTGTGGTGATCAAAGATGCCGCGGCCTATGGGATGATCATGATGCAGGGACACGGTACCATGGGATGCCATCGAGTAGAAACTCCGGCCCTGATTCGTTACGGACAGCTTACTGACGACGAATTTTTCGTATCCGAAGCTGCCGCGACTGCCGGGGTGAAGATTACCAATGAATCATTGACCGATCCGCTGGTTATGCTGAAACATTTTGGTCCGGGAAATCCGGAATTAGGGCTGTAAGTTGTAAAAAGCCCACTTATCTCTTAGCACTTACTATAAATAATGATATATTGATTCAGATATAATAATATAGAGTTAAGGGATAATTCGGGTTTTGATGAAAGTCCTATTGTTTATAAAATCAACAAAAACTCCAAGTTCAAGAATTCGGGTTTGTGATTTAATTCCGCATTTGCGGCAATATGATATTGAGGCGGAAGTGATTCCGCTTCCAACTTCCCGGTTGAAGCGCTGGCGTTGTTTCGCGAAAGCCGGAGAATATGATATAGTTTATCTGCAGAAACGTCTTCTCGACCATTTGGACTTTTGGATTCTAAGGCATTTTAGCCGTTTCCTGGTTTATGACTTTGACGATGCGATCTATCATCGCAATTCTTCTCCTTCAACAGAGCTGAAAGATTATATAAGCTCTACTCGTGAGAGAAAGTTTAAATTCACGGTAAAAAATGTTGACCTTGTGATTCCTGCCAATGCTGTTCTTGAGAAAAGAACAAAAAGTGTGGTTCCTGATGTGAAAACCTCAATCATTCCTTCATCAATACGGCTTGATGATATTGTTCAGAAAACCGATTACGCGGATAAAGAACCTTTTGTTATCGGGTGGGTGGGGACCAAGTCCACGCTCCGGTATCTGGAATATATTTCAGAAGAATTGAGGATGCTGTCACAAAAGCATCGTTTTATTCTGCGGGTTATTGCGGACCAGCCAATTGAAATTTCCGGAGTTGAGACGGAATTTGTTCCCTGGAAACTGGAGGAACAGTATCGGCAAATATCGCGTTTTGACATTGGTTTGATGCCGCTGTCGGCTGATCCTTTTTCCGAAGGGAAGGCGGCCTATAAACTGCTTCAATATATGTCTTGCGGGGTTCCCGCAGTATGTTCCCCGGTTGGAATGAACCGTGAGGTTTCCGGCGATGGCGCTTATTGTTTGTGTGCCGAGTCGAAACATGAATTCGGCGAGCAACTGGAAAAACTTATTCTTGACGCGGAACTCAGAAAAGAGATTGGAAGAAGAGCTGCTCAAATGGTTCGGGAAAAATATGTGGACACTGTTACCGCCGAAAAGCTGGCTTCAGTTCTTAATCAATTTTATTCAGCGATGAAGTAAAATACAGTTTGTTCTTTCCGTCCGGATACTGCTCCCAAATAAGAGGGAATTCTTCCTGTTTTTCACGTAACATCATTTTGTGGAAGGAGTCCAGCCAGATTTCAGTGGCTTGTTCTTTGGTAACTTCGCGCGCTTTCAATATATCCCGATAGGAGCCTTTATCGATTTCAGACTCGGTATAGTAGGGCTGGTAAAACAGTGTTTGCCGTTGCAATATTCGTAATCCGTCCGAGCATTCTGTTGCTTTACAGAATTTATTTTTGCCTCTAAGAATTCCATCTTTGCGTTTCAGCCAGTCAGTCTCTACGCGTGCTTGTTCGGCATTAAGTTCGGACTTCCACATCGCCGTTGCGTCGCAATGACTGGTCAGGCCGGAACCTGAAAAAATTTCGGAAAGTTCGTTTTCGGTAAGTTCTCCGCGCATATCAAGGACCGGTCTGATCAGCGTACGAATCAGCGCATCTCCATTACCAGTTCTTATTCCGTAAGGGTCAACAATCGTAATGTTTCTTTTGTCATCTAGCAACAGGTTGCCAAGATGCATATCCGGATGAAAAATATGATTTTCCAACATTTTGCCCAATAAAACAGTAAGTTCTTTTATAAATCGGCTTCTCTGGTTGGCGTCTACGCAATCATTAAACCAGTACTGCTTGGCATTTTTGCAGTTTGGTAATTCTTCCGACAACAGTAATCCCTCTGAACCGGATTTTCCCCATCCGAGGTAATTTACCACTGAAATTTCTGCATTTTCCAGCAGTTGGGCGGATAAATATTCAGACTGGACCTTATTGCGGAAACGTTCTTTAAACTTATTCAACAGGCCGGAGGGGTGATCATGTTTCAGGTAATAACATTCATCTGATACTTCGATTCGATATACCGTTCTGACCGGATTGCTTTTGACGCAATTCCAGTTGCCGCCGGAAAGAGTCCGGAAGGCATCTTCCATTTGGCTATGGCCATGCCATTTCCAGGTTTTTTCTGTCAGTTCTGTAATCGTATTATTCATGATATCAAAAATAGAATTAATTTTGTTTTTTTCAAGTCATATATTTTTGCTATTCGATATGAACAGGATATAGTAATAATCCTTTCAATAAAGTAATTTACTGATGTATAAGTTAAAGATGGAATCGAATCAATAATGTGTGACAGTGGTAATGATGATTGCGGAATACATGTAGTTCTGGGCAGTGATGAAAATTTTGCCATGCCGTTGACGGTGGCTATGACTTCTGTTTTATGCAATACGAATTCCCTGATTTATTTTCATATTCTGACCAATGGTTTCAAAGAAGCAACGTTGAAGCGCATTATGAATGTGAAAAAGCATGGAGAATGCGTTATCGATATCGTTAATTTTGATCCATCGGATTTTAACGATTTTCCCAGTCCCGAAAGAATTTCCGAAATTGCCTATGCCAGAATTCGAATCCCGGAATTATTTAAATCTCTTTCCCGGGTCATCTATATGGATTGCGATATGATATGCGTACGTGATATCCGTGAACTGTGGAATACCGATCTTGAGGACAATATGGTCGGTGCGTGCAGTGATTTCAGGTCTGTTCATAAAACGAAACATATTGGCATTGATCCCCGTAACTATTTTAATTCCGGCCTGATCATGATGGATTTGGACAAGATCAGAACGATGGATTATAATGAAAATACCCAGGAGATTACGGACAAGGGGATATTCACGAATGACCAGGATCTTTTGAATTGTTTGTTTGCCGGCACATGGAAGCCGCTTCATACGCGTTGGAATCTTTTTGCCGATATAAATGTAAACAGGATAAAGCGTAAGGGCATGTTTGACGTTGACATATTGAAAGATGCTCTGAGTCATCCCGGCATTATTCACTATACAGGAATAAAACCCTGGTCGTATCGGTATAAGCGCAGATTCAAAAAACAGTTCTTTTCCTATCTGGCTAAGACTGACTTTAACAGTTTCTCTTATCCTGATAAGAACTTTTCTAATTTCATCTATAAAAATTCACCTTCGTTTCTGGTTAAACTTTACCGGTCATTATCAAAACGTCTCAAGTTTTTGAAGAAAATGTCGGCAAATTAACAGTGACTTGGCTTTATGCAGAAATAATTCTATTGGTTTCATAAATGAAAGCTCGGTATGATTTTTGTTTGTGTTTTTAAAAAAACAGCTTGCAATGAGTGGTCTTTCGATTAAAATTATTCATATCATAATAACTGAAAAACGGATACGATTGATATGAGTAAACCTAATTTACTGTTTGTATTTTCTGACCAGCACCGGGCGCAGAGCCTTGGACGGGTCAATCCTGACATAATAAGTCCTGAGTTTGACCACTTTGCCGAACAGTCGGCGGTGTTTAATAACTGTGTGTCGAACTGTCCGGTATGCGTGCCGATGCGCGGTTCTCTGCTGACCGCACAGTATGCCTGGAATCATGAGGCGCTGACCAATGATTTGCCGGTAAATTCCAGTCTGCGCAGCATTGCCGATGTATTGAACTACGGCGGTTGGCATACTGGCTATATTGGAAAGTGGCATCTGGGCGGAGTCCCTCGTGATAAGGCGATTAAAGCTGGTAAAAGGCTTGGATTTACAGAATGGAAGGTGTGCAACTGTAATCACGATTATGCCGACGGATATTATTATGACGAAAACGATGTCCGTCACGAGATCAAGGGCTTTGAGTCGATTGGGCAGACCGATATGGCGATTGATTTTATCAAGCGTAACTCCGGCAATGAGGAGCCCTGGTCGCTGTTTTTATCCTGGGGGCCGCCGCATGCGCCATACAATGCTGTGCCGCAGAAATATCTTGATATGTATGATCCTGACAAAATTACCTTGCCGGAGAATGTCGATGAAAGTATTCCGGTAAAACTCAATCCAAATTATTCGATTGACGGTCAGGAATTGCGGCGCTGGTTTCAGGGATACTACGGGTTGATTTCGCTGTTGGATGAGCAGTTCGGGCGTTTAATGCGTGAGCTTGAAGCACAGGGGATTCTGGAAAATACGATAGTGGTTTATACTTCCGATCACGGCGATATGCTGGGTTCTCAGCATCAAAGCAAGAAGCAGTATCCTTACAATGAATCCGTACTGGTACCGCTGATGGTGTCATGGCAGGGTCATACTTTTACAGGTGAAAGCGATGAAATCATTGGTTTGACTGACTTGCCGGTTTCTCTTGCCGGTTTAATGGGACAGAAGTGGGGCGGAAAAACAGACGGCAAAGACATGCATGAATTGTTTACCGATAAAGCGGCGTTCGGTCACGATGCCGCGCTGATCTATGATCTTGTGCCTTGTCACCAGGCTTGGGACCGTGGCAGTTCCGACTGGATGGGGTTTTACGGTCGCGACTATACCTATGCGGTGAATTCCGACTGGTCCGATTATGTGCTGTATCGGCGTGATGACAAGTTTCAGCAAAATAACCTTGCGGGGACCGATTCTGAGTTATCAGAAACAATGAAGCAGCGTTTAAAGAAAATGCTTGCCGACTGTGGATATAACTATCGTCCATGGCAGCAGATGATTGTCGAAGACGGTTATCTCGAACGCTGGAACGAAAGTCAGGTGCATTTTAATCGCGAGCCTCTGTAGCTCATTGCCGCATGGCTACCAGCGTTCCGCCGCTGGACCACGTCCTGCGAGTCGCCGGTGACAGGTAATTGCGTTAATTGGGTCGAAACAAGTTTCGCCTCAAATTAACGCAATGGTTGCCGCTAAATCGCTTTGCGATTTAATAATTTCTTTTTAGTTTGTACGGATAATAGCCGCGCAAGTAGGGGCAGCTCTTGATAAGAGCGCCCGTCGCACCAGCGACATTCCTGTTACATTTAATCATTTAAAGCATTGACAGGATGATTTTATTATGTTATAATTATATGTAAAAGTAATTGACAATCATATATGAAAGTTGAAGCTATGGGTAATGACAAATCATCGGCACCGGCGCTGGATAAAGGAATACAGATTCTTGAGAAAGTGGCGGCGGCGGGAAAAGATGGGATCGGGTTTAACCGGATTGTGGAAGAGCTTTCACTGCCGGAGTCTTCGGCTGCAAGATATATCAAAGTTCTTTCGGAATATGAGTATTTGACGAAAAATCCAGTTACAGGATTATATCATACCGGACCGGGATTGGCGCGGTTGGGCACAGTTAATGACGATCCGATGCTGGAGATTCTGAAACAGAAGTTTCGTGCGGCTCTGGTGAGCATTGCTCGTAGAACCGGCAATACTACGGTGGGGTTTTACTGGGATGGCGGTGTCTGGCACTGCGTGGACAAAGAGATGATGGAGCAGTCGGTAGTAATGCAGAAGCCGGGTGAAGTCCGTCATGATATTCTGAATTATCCGTGGGGAGCGTTTGTTTATCATGATTTTTCGGCGACACGCAAAGAGTTGGAGTTGAAAAATTATTCTGATGCTGAAGATAAGAGAAACTTGATGGAATCCAGTTATCGTGAGTTTACGGAAAAAGGTTATATCTACAGTCCGGATAAAATTTATAAAAGGATCACGGTTCCTTTTTACTATAAAGACAAATTTGTCGGAGTCATCGCGGTCGGGGGCACCATAGACTCGATTGCTGATGATAAGGTAGAGGAATACGGTAAGTTCATTGTGGATTATGCCGCGATGTTTTCAGATGAGTTAAATGAGGATTTTAAGAGGTGATCAGATGAAGCGACCGAACATTATTTATATTTTAGCCGATGACATGGGGTACGGCGATATCTCATGCCTTAACGAAAATTCTAAGATTAATACTCCATGCCTTGACCGCTTGGGTGCAGAGGGGATGGCGTTTACTGATGCTCATTCCAGTTCGGCAGTGTGTACGCCATCGCGCTACAGCATTCTTACCGGACGTTATAACTGGCGGTCTGAGTTGAAATACGGGGTACTGCATGGATATTCGCCGCATTTGATCGAACCGGGACGTATGACGGTTGCGTCGTATTTGAAAGATTACGGGTATAATACCGCGTGTATAGGAAAATGGCATCTGGGAATGGATATGCCGTTGAAGGACGGTAGTTGGATATCGCACGAAAAATATGGTGACTGGCCCAAAGACGGAAATTATCCCGATGTCAACTTTTCCGGAAAGCTGAAAAATGGTCCGTGTTCAAACGGCTTTGACTATTTCTTTGGAATCAGCGGTTCGCTTGACATGGCTCCATATGTATACTGGGAAAATGATCATGCGTTCGAAGTTCCAGACCGCGAATTTCCCGGCTGCAGCGAGCCGAAATTCCTTTGCCGTCGTGGACCGCAGGCTCCGAATTTCCATCATGAACGTGTCACACCTGAGTTGACTGAGAAGTCATGCGAATATATCAGAAAACAGGCGAAAGCGGATAGTCCGTTTTTTCTGTATTTTCCGCTGCCGTCGCCGCATACTCCGATTCATCCGGAGCAGTTTGCCGGGAAGTCCAGAACCAATGAATACGGCGATTTTTGCCTGCTGGTTGACTGGTGCGTCGGAGAAGTCATGAAGACACTGGACGAAAGCGGTATAGCCGACAATACGATCCTGGTTTTTACCAGTGATAACGGTTGTTCTCCTAATGTGAATTATGAAGAGTTGAAAAGTTTCGGGCATAATCCAAGCTATGTTTTTCGAGGACATAAAGCGGATATCTATGAAGGCGGACATCGTATTCCGTTGTTAATTCGCTGGCCGGAAGAGATTAAAGCAGGGGGTGTTTCCGATGAAACAGTTTGTTTGTCTGATCTGCTGGCAACATGCAGTGAGATTGTTGGCGACAAGCTTCCTGACAATGCCGGTGAAGACAGCGTAAGCAATCTTCCGGCCTGGACCGGACAGGATTATGATGGTGCGTTGCGTGAGGCTACCGTACATCATTCGATTTGCGGTAATTTTTCCATTCGGAAAGGAAACTGGAAGCTCGAAATGTGTCCGGGCTCTGGAGGCTGGAGTTTCCCGCGTCCGGGCGAAGAGCCGGAAGGTTCTCCGGCAATTCAGCTCTATAATCTTTCGAAAGATATTTCCGAACGCGAAAACTGCTGTGATAAACATCCGGAAGTCGTCAAAGAGCTGACTTCTCTACTGGCTGAATATGTTCGTAATGGACGCAGTACCCCAGGTGCACCTCAGACGAACGCGAAAAATGATAACTGGCCGGGGCTCGAATGGCTGATTGACCGGAATGATAAAATCAAGTAGAAGAGAGTAATTATGTTTAAACCAGATGAAGTAATTGAATACAAACAGACCCCGCAGGGAAATCTGCACCTGAATATTTTTAAACCCGCAGAGCTGAAGGCGGCGGCCCCGGGAATTGTGTTTTTCTTTGGCGGCGGCTGGGTAGGGGGAAGTCCCGAGCAGTTTTTCCCGCAATGCCGGATGCTGGCTGAACTTGGAATGTGGAGTGCCAGCGCTGAATACCGGGTAAAAGATGTTCACGGTACTTCTCCGTTTATTTGTGTTGAAGATGGGAAATCCGCGGTGCGCTGGATTCGTCAACATGCGGAAGAGCTGGGTGTAAGACCTGATATGCTGGCTGCCGGAGGCGGCTCTGCAGGGGCTCATGTTGCGGCATGTTCTGCGATAATTAATGATTTTGATAATCCGGATGAGGATGCTGGTATTTCATCAAAGCCGGATTTGCTGATTCTATTTAATCCGGTTATTGATACGACAGAAGAAGGTTACGGTCAGGAAAAGCTTGAAGGACGTGAACTGGAACTGTCGCCTCGGCATAATGTCCGGCCTGGCAATCCGCCGACCTTGATTATGCAGGGAACGGAAGATACGACCACGCCGTTTGATTGCGCTGCCGAGTTTGCAGAAAGAATGTTTGAGGAAGGAAACAAGTGTGAGGTTACTGGTTATGACGGCCAGGTCCATGGATTCTTCAACTACCGTGACGGAGACAATGAATATTATCCCAAAACATTTGAACGGCTGAAAGAGTTTCTCGCAGATCAGGGGTATCTCTGATTAGCGGGGAGGAATGGCTGTTTTTCTAAAATCCGTTGGTGACATATCGCGATGTTTTTTAAAGAATATCGCGAAGACTTCCGGTGATGCGAAGCCCAGAGATAGCGCGATGTCCCGAACCGGCATGTGGCTTGACGACAGCATGGCTTCCGCGATATCGAGTTTGCGTTTTGTTTGATATTGAAACATGCTGAAACCGGTTTCAGCTTTGAATATCCGGTTGAGTTGACGCAGGCTTTTGCTCAATAATTTTTCGCAGTAGTCCAGTGGCTGATTACCGTTAAGACAATGCTCTATGGCGTTTTTGATCGCGGCTATCCGGTCCCGTTTGAATTCACCAGCAAACGTTAATGGTTGATTGTCGATAAATAGTTCGGGAAAATTTGACACAAAAAAAACATTCAGAAAAGATTTTATTAATTCTCTTGCGGTGTCGATATCCGGATTTTTCAGCTCCAATATTTCGCCGTAAAGTTTCGTGATGTCCTTCAGGCATCTGGTGTATTCAAAAGAATATCCGTGGCTGGCGATAAGCTCCGGTAGAAATTGAGATGCGATCGGCCCGTTCGGGCCGTTGGCAGAAACCATTATAATCATGGTTTCATTAATATTGGTTGCCGTCTGACCAAATATCCTGCTATGGATGGTTGCCGGTGGCATCAGAAAGATTCGATTTTCTTTGCCCCCTGAAATAATACGATTATTGTCGCATCTGGAGTCCATGGAACCGGTAATCATATACGACAGTTCGTAATAGGGGTGTTCATGTCCAGCAATCAAAAATTTGGATGGAATAATGCTGCGATGGCAACTTAGTATTTTTATTTGCAGCGGACCTATGACATGCGGCGGCATGTCATAGATTAACCTGCTGTTGTTTTCTGTAAAAACAACAGCTTGTTTTTCTGCCGGTAAAGTTTCCATCGCAGTGCCTCTGATAAATTAATTCATCACGGCAATATTATAGCATAACTGGAATTAATATACCAGCGTTCTGAAATTTCTTATCCGGTGCAGAGTTAGCATATTGGTGTCGTGGGCATTTTTCGCCTTTTCGTCTCCGGAACGGCTCAGCACCAGCATGTCGTCCCCGTCGACCAGCAGCGAGGCATAATGACGCGAGCCGGTAGGGCAGGGGCCAATACCGATCATTCCGGCAAAACTCCAGTTGAACAGGTCGGTGGAAAAATATAGTGCCAGCCTTCTGCGGGAATTGAGGGCTCCAATACCATTGCGTTCTCCGAGGTTGTATTCCGACTGCGAAGTAATCAGCCAGTAGCGCTGCGACGGTTCATCCCATTCTATATGGAACTTCATATGGCCGCCGGGAAAGGGGAGGTAGATCCAGGGACTGCCGTTGGGTGCCTTGACGGTGTCAAGGGTCAGCGAGCCATCCTCGTTTTCTTTTCCCTGAAGCATTGCGGCATAATTGTTCTGGTTTGAATGAACCCGTGACAGGATCATAACCGTTTTATCCTCTGGATCATATAACTCATGCTCTTCATCGTAAATCCTGACCACATTCGATTCCAGCCAGCATTCCGGAGTAAATCCGAAAGCGTTCGGCCAGTTTAGCGCGGCGACTTTCTTGAATTCAAGTTTGTTGGAATAGGTCCAGTTTTCCGGTTGGGTAAGATCTTTTTCAACTTCAGCGCTCATCAGTACCGGATCGCCGCCCTGCCATCCGTTCTTCAATGGCTGGTGTTCCATAGTCAGGTAGACTTTTCCATGTCGGTAATCAATCGAGCACGGAGCCTGATGCCATAAATGTTCATCTTCAAGAATCGACGGGTCGCTCCAGGTTTCTCCGTTGTCGGTACTCTTTGAGATAATCAGTCGTCCGCTGTGCCCCAACAGATACATGGCATTTCCAGCCTTGAATACTCTGGCATGAAGCATTGGCAGGGAGCCGGTTTGCCGCCAGGACTCGCCGCGGTCATCCGACACATAGATTCGGCATTGGTTGGAACCGAAGTCTCCGTGGTCGGATTTGGAGCCTGGCTCATTGGATAATCCGGGACCGGCAAGGTCAAAGCTCAGCATCAGGCGGTTATCAAATCCTTTTGCCAGCCATGGGGAATAACAATAAAGATCCTGGGGGCAGGGGGAACGATAGATTAGTTTTTCATCGGCGATCAATGACATTGTGAAATCCTCTTAACTATATTACATATTGTTTGGAAATCTATAATGAAATTATGCCTTGATTATACATAAAAAGCAATGTATGTCTATATGATGATTGTTGACATGATCTTAATATTCCGGACATGCGATTTGCTTTGCCAAAACATCGAAAACCATATTTGACTTTAATTGTTCCAATTGTAAATGGATTCTGGTAAATCCTCAAATAAACAGGTATATTTAACAAGCCATAGAAATTACGAAAAAAGAGTTAAAAAAAAGTTTATGAATACAATAGAAAATATCCGCTGGAACGAAATAACTTCGAATGATATTGAAGGGCAGGGCTGGAAAGATACCGAATATCCTTTTGACCGCCTGCCTTTGCATGCCAAAGAGCTCGTTTCGGAAGCATTGTGGCGCATGAAAGTGTCAACGAATGGAATGAATGTGACATTCACGACGAATTCTACTTCGATCTCTGTCCGATGGCAGCTTGGTGATGAACAGCTTGGTGAGAATAATTTCAATGTCTGCGCATTCAGCGGAGTTGACTTGTACTCTAAAAATCCGGATACCGGAAAATGGCAGTGGGCCGGATTCCCATGGCATAATCAAATCGTGGACCAGAATCCATGTGTGACGTTGCGGGAAGATTTGTCTCCGGTTGAAAGAGAATGGCGGTTGTATTTTCCGCATCGCAATAAACTGGAACGTCTGGAAATCGGGGTCGACGAGACTGCCGATTTTACTCTGATTCCGCCACGTTCCGATAAGCCGTTTGTATATTATGGCTCAAGTATTATTCATGGGGCATATGCGGGGAGAGCTGGAACTGGAGTTGCGAATCTTTTAGCCAGAAGATTTGACCTGCCGCTGATCAACCTTGGTTTTTCCGGGGCCGCTCGTATGGAAGCCGGCGTTGCTGCGCTCCTGACAGAGCTTGATCCTGAATTCTATATCATTGATCCTTTGCCCAATATGGAGGCGGATGAGGTGAAGGAGAATACAGAGAAATTTATCGAGATTCTTTGTGGAAAACGAAGTAATACAGATGTTTTTATGATCTCCGATGTTCCCATTAGTCATTTCTGGCTTTACCCTGAAATGCAGGAGCAGTTTGAACTGAAAAATCGGCTGTATTATGAAATTATTCAAAAGATGCAGGCTCGGTTCAGCAACCTTCATTATATCTGCGGACGGGAGTTCTTCGGTTCGGACAACGAAGGGACAATTGACGGCATTCATCCCAATGACTGCGGCTTTATGCGTATGACTGATGCCCTTGAACAAAAAATCCGTGAACAGTCTTCTAACCCAGTTTGATCAGGAAGATGCAGACAATGATAGCCGCGATAGCGGCTATCTGACGTTTGCAAAGGTGTTCCTTTAGCTTGAATCTGGTAAAAAACGCAAATAAAACAATTGAAGTCGAGCAGCCGATGGGAAATACAATTCCTGCCTGACCGTGCGAACCCAACAACTTTAGGGTGAAGAACAGGGTCAGATACGATGCTGTGGCCAGCGATCCCCAGGCTACTCCATAACTTATTACCTTTTTCATATTGGCTTTATGTTGACTCTTATTGGTTAAAATAACCAGTCCAAAACAAATTGTACTGGTCAGCAAGATGACAAACGCACTCAAGGTTGGAGATAACTTTATTTCAGCATTTTGCGGCAGCGACGGATAGATCATAAAAACCTGACTGCTGCCCAGTATAAGCATTGATACTAAAGATATTATAATTCGCCTTGGCTTCATTTTGACTTTTTGACTGTCATCATTTTTGCCGGACATTGATACGACAATGGCAACAGCGACAACAACAATACCGATTATGTTCAAAAAGCTGATCTTTTCTCCTCCGAACAGGCCGCTCCATAGGAATGGAACAAGGAAAGCAAGTTGGGGAATCGCATAGGCCAGGGCGCAGCCGCCGGATTGAAGATTATACATCATTACCGCCTGACCCAGTCCATTGAGCAGGGATGCTGTGGCGAGAACTCCAAGAGCCGTTAACCACGCACTGCTGTTGCAGTGAAAGTCCCCATTCACCAGAACCATAATACCGAGAACAAGTGTGGCCCATATTGAACCGCTGAAATAGAACTTTCTGATAGAACAGTCACTTTGTCGGGCCAGAGTTACCGTTATCGCAATTCCGGTCCAGATTAATCCAAGAATAAATACGAATAGAAAATCAGTTCGCATTGGCTTTTTACTCCTTATTACTGCTAAGAGCTTTATTGTGTTGTGAGATACATTGTAGCCAATTTCACTTGAGAAGAACGTAGATATGCCTAATTATTATAGCGGACCGTAAATTCATCTGTACAAGTTGTAAAGTTCCGGATTTCGGAAACTCCGAAGTGAATTGTTTCTCCGTCAGATCCAAAGAACTGACCGCAAAATAAAACACTGCCGGGTCATATATCCGGCGGCAGATACCAGTATATCTTTCATTGCCTTCTGTCACGCATGACAGACACATTTTCTTTTGTAATTAATACAAAAATACTTTGAGTAGCAATCAAAGTCAAACTTTTTCTCTGATTTCTACAGTGTTTTGGGAGCATATTTTTTTTACAGGAGAAGGGGGAAAAGGCATGATTAATGTTTTTTTGATTAAAAAATTGTTTGGTCACTTGGAAATTAGTCTGTTTCCCCGTAATAATATAGTAATGTATATTATTTGATAACAATCCAGGGGGATCATCATGGCTGAAGCTGAAGTTAGAAAATGTATCGGTGTCATGACCAGCGGCGGTGACGCGCCGGGAATGAACGCGGCGGTTAGAGCTGTTGTCAGGGCCGCCCTTAGTATGAATGTCGATGCCTACGCGATCATTGACGGATATCAGGGAATGGTTGATGGTACCGGTATTAAGAAAATGGACTGGCGTTCTGTCAGCGGTATTATCAACCTTGGCGGTACGATTATCGGTACTGCCCGCTGTCAGGAATTCCGTGAACGCGAAGGGCGCAAAAAAGCCGCGGCAAATCTTATTCGCAACGGCATCGACCGATTGGTCGTGATCGGTGGTGACGGCAGTCTTTCCGGAGCGAATCAGTTCAGTCTGGAATGGAAAGAGTTTATAACCGAACTGTCTGCCGAAGGTACGATATCCCAGGCCGACGCTGAGGCTCATCCCTCTCTTGAAATTGTCGGACTGGTCGGTTCGATTGATAACGATATGGCAAATACCGATATGACGATCGGAGCCGATACTGCTTTAAAACGTATCACCGATGCTGTCGACTCGCTTGCCAGTACCGCTGCCAGCCATCACCGTACCTTTGTGGTAGAAGTCATGGGCCGAAACTGCGGATATCTTGCTCTCATCAGCGCGATTGCCACTGGTGCCAGCTGGGTGCTTATTCCTGAAAAACCGCCCAAACCCGGTTGGGAAGATACGATGTGCAGTCTGATTAAATCCGCAACTGAAGCCGGACGTCGCGACAGTATTGTGATTGTGGCGGAAGGCGCGCGGGATCAGGAAGGCAATTCTATTACCAGTAATTACGTGAAGGAAGCGTTGGAAAAAGGTTTGAAGCGCGATGTGAGAATTACCATTCTAGGGCATGTTCAACGTGGCGGTACGCCTACTGCTTTTGACCGTAATATGTCAACGATTATGGGATATCGTGCGGTTGAGAAGATCTTGGCAAATGACGGTTCGACCGAGTCGTCGATTATCGGCATAAAGCGTAATCGCACTACTGCTATTCCGCTGGTTGATTCCGTGAACAAGACTCGTCAGGTTCCGGAAGAAATCAAGAAAAAGAATTATGATGCGGCTATCGAATTGCGAGGAGCCAGCTTCAAGCGGATGATTGATATATTTTCGACATTGATTCAATCGGTCCCGAGCAACGAAAAACCATGTGATGGCCGGAGTCTGGCAATTGTTACTGCCGGACGTCCCGCCCCTGGAATGAATCCCGCGGTCAGAGCCGCCGTCAGGGTGGCGATGGATGCCGGTTACAAGGTGATCGGAGTCAAAGAAGGATTCTGTGGATTGATCAATGATGATGTTTGTGAATTTGACTGGATGTCGGTGGAAGACTGGACTCGGAAAGGTGGTTCTGAACTTGGAACGAGCCGTCATGTACCGAAAAACAGCGATCTTTATATGATTGCCAAGAATATTGAGAAATACAATATCAAGGGAATTATGATGATTGGCGGAATGGCCGGATATGAATCAATCTATGAGATTCACAAGCATCGCGAGGTTTTCCCGGCATTTAATATTCCGATAGCCTGTATTCCTGCCACGATCAACAATGATCTGCCGGGCTCCGAGCACAGTATCGGTACCGATACCGCTCTGAACAGTATTGTGGAAGCTCTTGATAAGATTAAAGAATCTTCTGATGGTTCCGGACGTACCTTTGTTGTCGAGGTCATGGGACGTCATTGCGGTTATCTCACGCTGATGTCAGGGATGGCAACTGGAGCGGAAGTGATGTATACCAGTGAAGAAGGTATTACCCTGGACATGATGCGGAATGACTTACAAATGCTTACCAACGGCTTTAACAAGGGACGTAAGGTGGCTTTGATTATTCGTAATGAATATGCCAATAAGATTTATGACGTGGACTTTATCTGTTCTCTTTTTGAGGAGGCGGGAGGAGAGCTCTTTGATGTCAGAAAGTCTGTACTGGGACCGCTCCAGCAGGGTGGTTTGCCCACAACCTATGACCGGGTGCAGGGAGCAAGTCTGGCCTATGAAGGCATGAAATATTTAATGGAAAGTGTCGATAAAGGTACAGATGATTATATGGCGTTCGGACTTGAAGGCGGAGTTCCCGCAAAGAATCTGGTTTCAGATTTGCCGAAAATGCTGACTGAAAAGCATCATCGACCGATTGATCAATGGTGGACTCAGGTGCTGCATATGGCTCGCGAACTGGCGAATCCCGACCGCTGAATAATTACTGGCGGAAGACCATTGTCCTGAAAAAAATAAAACTGCAAAAGAACAGCTCCTGTTCCTTTAGGGAGCTGTAATCAGCGTGGTCCGGCATGACAAAATCCATATTTTCTCCCAGCGGCAACATAAAAGTTCGTCTGAGATAGTAATTGATAGCCGATATGAAATCGGTATACTTCGGTGGTGGAAATATTGTTATGGGGATGGAGTCGCGCGGTGTATCGAATTCAATTTCCAGGCAGTCGCGGGTGACATGATCCGGCACTTCAACAAATCCAGATTTTTTGTCATCAACTACTAATTCCCAGCGGCTGACTTGAGTAAGGTCGCTGACAAACTGACCATTGAGGCTTCCAAGAAGACGACTGTTTTTGAACAGAAAAAATTTATCGGGGTTGTATCGATAGGCGATAAATTCGTAGTTCATGTCACATGCAGGAAATGAGATTAGCAGATAAGCGAAAACAGTGTCGCCTTCCGGGCCGAAATCGCCATCGGCAAAACCAATCGGGTGACCATCTATTTCCAGAAATAGTCCAGTTGTATTTTCGTGCCGAATCAGCTTTCGTCCATAAGTAATCCGTTCGAAATCGACCTGAGGATCAAACTGTATAAATGATATGCTGTTGTACTTTTTGACATCTTCCCGGATTCGCGAAAGCGTGTCACTGGTAAATTCTTTATAGATCATATTGTTTTCCTATTGACTCTCGTATAAATCTACCGGTCAATTATTCTGAATGCAAGTCTAGTGCTCTGTATTGTTTAAATCTTTGCAATCTATTCGATGATTTAAACAATACAGAGCACCAGAAGAAAACAAATACACTAAATTGTAGATGTCACAAAATCATAAATTTTTGCCATATAATTCTATTCTCAGCATGGCGTAATACAAGTATAATTATAAAAAGCACAGGTGGTGTATCGTGCGGATAAATCAGTTGGAGAAAAAATTATGGATTCGGAACGTTTTAATAAAGGTATTCAACGTCTTCAGGAAATGGGAAATAACAGTCCCATCGGATCAATGCTTGACAAGATCGCACCGGATATGACCCGGTATATTAATGAGTTTGCGTTTGGCGATATTCACTCCAGGCCGGGGTTGGACAAAAAGTCGCGTGAGTTGGTAATTATGACTACGATTGCCTCGCTCGGCTATGCTCCGCTGGAGCTGAAATCTCATGTTAATATGGCGTTGAATGTGGGCTGGACAAAAGAAGAGATTATTGAAGCCCTGATGCAGCTTACTGTATATCAGGGGTTTCCAACCGCGATCAACGCGATTTTTACCGCGAAAGAAGTTTTTGACGAACGGGACAGTAAATAAGGAGCTGGTATCATGAAATTTGGTACATTTGATCAGGATAAAACTTACTTGTGGGGCAAATTCAAGCATCCGGTTTTCGAACCTTCAACCGGAATTGATAACGAGGCGTTGGAAAAAGGCATTATTGATCTGGCTGAAAAGCTGGAAGGTCAGCCACATGAGTTCATCAAGGCAAAAGCCTTTGCATATGTCTGCGAAAATGTGCAGATTGACGTGAATCCACATGACTGGTTTGTCGGGTTTGGCTGTTGGGATCGTAGCAAGCGTCCGTTAAATGTGTTGATGAATAAGTGGAATTGTGAAGTTGATGCAGGTTGCCTTAAGGTTAGTGAACAGCTTCATGCGCAATATGAGAGCGGTACTTCGATCATGTGGAAGGATTTTGATCATTCCGTGCCGGATTGGGATGCCGTTTTCACTCTCGGATTTCCCGGATTGCTCGAACGAGCCCGAAATTATCGCAAGGAACGTGAAGAAAAAGGCGAGCTGACTGACAAAGCCCGCGCTTATTTTGATGGTATCGAAATTACTTATACGGCAATTCTGGATATGCTTGAACGCTTCTGGCTATATGCTCTTGAAAACGCTTCTGGTGATGAACGGATGCTTGCTGTTGTAGACTGCCTGAATACGTTGATTCATGGTGCTCCGACTAATACGTATGAAGTTTTGCAACTGGTCTATCTGTATTTTATGTTCGGTGAACATATTGACCGTTTTCAGGTGCGTTCGCTCGGGAATCTTGACCGGACGGTGATGCCGTATTTTAAACGTGACCTGGAAGATGGACGTTTTACGGAAGAGCAGGTCCGTGAATTTTTTGCTTATTTCCTGATGCAGTGGGCATCGATCGACAACTACTGGGGACATCCCTTCTATTTGGGAGGAACGAAGGCCGATGGCTCCAGTGAAATCAATGAATTGTCATACCTGATTCTGGATGTCTACGACAAACTTGGAATTGTGACTCCGAAGCTGCAGCTAAAAATTTCCGATAATACTCCAGTGGAATTTATCAACAAAGCGCTGGATATGATTCGTCGCGGACACAGTAGTATTGTATTTGTCTCCGAAGCTTCGATTCGTCGCGCGTTGATGGGATACGGCTGTACCGAGGAAGAGGCCCGTACCTGTGTAATTTCCGGCTGCTATGAATTTATTCCGATGGCGAAAGGCAACGGTACCGCCGCCGGGCATGTCAATATGCTGAAGCCGATTGAACTGATCCTGAATAACGGGGTTGATCCGTTGACCGGGATTGTCAGCGGTATTGACACCGGTCCCCTGGCGGAAATAAAAACTTTTGATGACTTCTATGCGGCTTATATCCGTCAGCTTGACCATATTATTGAGACGATTATTACCTGCGCCAACGATTTTGAGCGGTACCTGCATGAAATCAGCCCGTCTCAGGTCTATTCTGCCACGATTACAAACAGCCTTAAAACCGCGAAAGATGCGTTCATGGATGGTTCGAAATACAATACTTCCGCTATTCTTAATGCCGGATTTGCCACTGCGGTCGATGCGTTGATGGTGATAAAGGAATTTGTTTTTGAGAAGCAGATGCTGACCCTGGAAGATTTCAGGGATATCCTGAAATCCAACTGGAAAGGACATGAAAAGCTCCGCCTGAAAGCTCTGCATAACAAGAATAAATTTGGTAATGGTATTGACACGGTTGACTCCCTGGCGGAAGGTATTGCCCTGTTCTATGCCAATAAGATCAATATGCGTCCGAATGCCAGGAACGGTTTTTATATTGCCTCGCTTCATTCAGCCAGAATGTTTATTGTGATGGGGGATAAGACCGGCGCAACCCCGGACGGACGGCTGTCCGGCGAGGAAATGTCTAAAAATATTTCTCCAACTATGGGCATGGATACCAACGGTGTCACCGCACTGGTTAAATCGGTGACTCGTCTTGATTCGGCGATGTTTCCCGGTGATTTTCCACTTGATGTAATGATGCATCCGGCCACCGTACAGGGCGACGAGGGGCTGGCGGCTATGCGGACGTTGCTTAAAACCTACATAGATAAGCACGGTATTGCCGTTCATTTCAATATTTTCGACGCAAAGGTGCTGATCGATGCCCAGAAACATCCGGAAAAGTACGAAGGACTTCAGGTGCGAGTCTGCGGCTGGAACGTACGTTTCAACGATATCGCAAAGAAGGAACAGGACGTTTATATCCAGCGAGCCCTCAATATCAGTGAGTAGAAAATGAATAATACCGCAACGATTGTCGAAGTAAAACGCTTCGCGGTTCATGACGGGCCCGGAGTGCGTACCGTTATTTTTCTCAAGGGATGTCCGCTGCATTGTCTGTGGTGCCATAACCCCGAAAGTATTTCCGCGTCCGCTCTGTTGGCATATTACGAGCATAAATGTCTTCACTGCGGCGAGTGCGTAGCGGTATGTCCGAATGGTGCTCACAGAATGGATGGTGAGCTACATCGCTTTGACCGTTCAAAATGTACTGCCTGTGGAGCTTGTTTTGAAGAATGCCTGGGTCGGGCGCTGACCCTGTTCGGAACCAAGATTACGGTAGACGAGGCGGTTCGGGCTGTGATGGAGGATCGTGATTTCTACCGTGACGGCGGAGGTGTTACCTTGTCCGGCGGTGAACCGCTGTGTCAAGCTGATTTCTGTCGTGAACTGCTGGAAAAGCTGAAAGGGCTGGAAATTCATACGGCAGTCGATACCTGCGGCTGTGTGCCGTGGAGTGTCTACGAAAAAGTTCTGCCTTATACTGACATGTTTCTGTTCGACTTCAAACACAGTGACAGTGAAGAGCACCGCAAGCTTACCGGACAGCCCAACGAACGGATCATCGATAATCTTAGTCGCCTTTCCGCGCTTAGAGTTGATATCGAAATCCGCATCCCGTTAATTCCCGGCTGTAATGATTCAGACAAAAATCTGTATGATACTGGAAAAATTCTGTCCGTACTCAATATTAAAGCTGCTAAGGTTTTGCCGTATCACTCAATGGCACGGAGCAAATATGCCGCCCTCGGTATACCGGATACCATGCCTCAGGTAGAAACGCCGGAGGCTGAAACGGTGAAACATGCTGAAGATATTCTGTTTGGAGAAATATAATGACTGAAAAACATATTTTAATCGCGGGGGATTCTACCGTCGCGAATTATCGTCCGATTGATTACCCTATGATGGGATGGGGTCAGGCGCTGACTTACTTTGTTGCCGATCATGTTACCTTCATGAATTTTGCGCAGGGGGGAAGAAGTACGAAAAGCTTTCGTGATGAAGGGCACTGGGCAAAATTAATTGCCGCTGTTAAGCAGGATGACCTGGTTTTTATTCAATTCGGTCATAACGATCAGAAACAGGATAATCCTTCAATTTATGCTTCCATAAAGAATTATTACATTAACCTTACCACTATGGTTAATGAGGTGCGTGATGCTGGCGGAAAGCCTGTTTTGCTGACGTCTTTTCCCCGGTGTATATTTGATTCAACCGGGAAATTAACCAATACCCATGGCGAATATCCCCAGACACTTCGTAAGGTTGCTGCTGATGTGAAATGTCCATTGATTGATGCCAACACCATTTTTCAATCAAAATATACGGAACAGGATGAGTTATATCGATTGTTTACCTATCCGTCTCCTGGAGGACACGGATTTGCGGCTGGAACTCGCGATACATCGCACTTCAATATTTATGGCGCACACGAAATGGCCAAGATGATCGTAGAGAATTTCATCGAACAGGGCTTGAATCAAGACGGCTTTTTCTCCAGGTAGCGCTGTGCATGTAAACGTGTAGACACGTATTCCTCAAATCGTCTTGCCGTTTCTTGGAATAGCAAAAAATATTAATCAGGTGGGAAATATATAAAATCTCATAGTTCTTGTATTATTAATTTTCATATGTTATATTGCTTTAAGAATCAAACTTATTGGAGGATTCATAAGTCACTAATTAAACAAAAATTACAATTATACCTGACTCCATAATAAAAAATTATGGAGTCAGACTTAAAGTTACGATGGTAACTTTCAGCAAACGTTTCAATATGAAAATCGCCAGTTTTTAACTCAAGGAACGGTGTTGAGGGTTGCTCTCGCTTTATATGACATTCGGGAAGGGAATTATATTCCCGAATTAAATATTTTGCGGGAGCTCTTTCTGCATTCTTGGGTGGGTGTCTGGCGATACCTCATATTGGTGTGAAAGAGCTCCTTTTTGGTCCGTACGGCGGCGGATAGCATCCGCAGGCGATTAATGCTTCATACTCCGCTTCGCTACGGAAGCATGAGGTGAAGTCGCTTGCGTTGTCCCCAACGCAAATAGCAATTTTGCTGATATTATGTGGAATTAAGTATACCCTTGAAAGTCACGAATAACATGTGATAAATGTATTCCGGTGTTTGTACTTATTTTGGGGAATACGTGTCTACGCTATAATCGGCTGAATGTACTTTTTGTGCTCGGAGATCGCAAGTGTTAAATCGCGAAGCGATTTATGGCGGCCCGCTGCTCGGCGATACCAAAACTCTCCCGGCTCTTCCACCTATGACGTTGGCTGATAAACATACAAAACCAACAAAAGAGGAACGAGTCATGCAGCAAAGTGTACACCGGTTTATCGCGCAGTATTTCATGGATCACAGTCATCTGATGCTGGAAAGAAATTTTGTTTCGAGAGAAACAGGATCATTCAAATGCTTTTTTACGATTGAAAAGAATGAAGACCCTGTGACAATGATTTTGGAATATTTGCCGGTCGACAATGAAGACGACTCCTGGCTCTCTGTCCGAGGAGTGATTGGACATATGGGAGAGATTCAGAATCTTTGTCGAATCGCGAAGTATTTCAGGAGACAGACAGAGGCGTTGTATACGCTCTTAATGGAAGAGCGCGGTTCGACCCTGATTTTAAGCCGTTCATTCCGAGTGCGCAATCTGGACCAGAAATCTATGTTCGAGTTGACCGACGGACTGGCTAATACGATTTCTCTGTTGCGGCAAATGATCATGCTGCCGCATGGATGTTATCTTGAGCATATGCGTTGTCAGGAGGAATATCTTGCCGGGAAATATGATATTCCAGACTCCTTGAAAAAAGGTATTTATAGTGATTTCAGAGTTAGCCGAACTAGGGGTAGCTCTTGATAAGAGCGTCTGTCTTTCCGACAACATTTTCAGTACATTTGAAGTTAACAGGGAATAAGCAGCACAATTATTCCGCTGCAAGTTACTGTTCACTGTCCTCTTAAGTTAATGGCATTGTGCCACACCAATATCACCGATGAACTGAACTATCTGTTTTAGATTCAGAATTGCCATTATTTTTAGCCATAATATATTTCTTTACGATAATTAATATTCTAAAGATGCAAAAAACGGGAACCCCTAACTGTGCGAAAGCCCACAGATTTTCAGGGTAAGGATGCCCAAAGAAGAAAAGAGTTCCAACCATTGCTCCTGAAAATGATGTGATAATCAAAAAAATTATCAAATCAATAATATCTCTGACATAATGATCTTTATCACCCATTTTTTTTGTGCCATTTTTTGCTTTTAGGAGAAAACTAATATTTTTGCTTATATTAGCATCGAACATTTATAAAGACAAATTTGACTTCGAATATTACCATGATTTACGGCAAAATGGCTTGAAATTTAACAGGGATATCGGGGAAGACAAAAAATTTGTAAGGGCTTAGTCTTTACGTGGAGAACCTGGATCAGTCATTTTCGGGTAGGGCGCGCTCTCCGCAGCGCGCCGCTGCTGCACCAGCAGCAGACGATTACCAATAAAATTTAAAGTTTTTCCGGCGCTTATGTGCTGACGGCACGCTCGGAGAGCGAGCCCTATCCTACATATGCACAAGCACAACAGTCACATTTTATCTTCCGGAATAAGTGAGGGAATACAAAAAATTTCTGAAATGCTTAAAGGCTTAGTGAGCTGACCGTAAGTTGCCGATCAAGCTCACTTGGGGCATTATAACGTTACGCCGTCTTTGAAGACCGCAATCTCCTCGTAGCCGTTGCGTTCGTTGCAGGCAGATGTTTCTCCCGATGCCAGCTTGATTACATAGTCGAGCAGGTCGTCGGACAGGTCAGCCATTGAAACGCCTTCGAGAAGGCGTCCTGCATTGAAATCAATCCAGTTCTTTTTACGGTTCGCGATGTCGCTGTTGGTGGCTATTTTTACGGTCGGAACCGGGCCGCCGAACGGGGTTCCGCGTCCTGTGGTGAACAGGACCAGGTGTGCGCCGGAGGCGGCAAGAACGGTGGTCGCCACCATGTCGTTGCCGGGGCCGGTCAGCAGGTTCAGGCCGGGAATTACCAGTTTGTCGCCGTATTCCAGTACGTCGACCACCGGGCTGGTGCCGCCTTTCTGGGTACAGCCGAGGGATTTGTCCTCCAGCGTGGAAATGCCGCCTTCTTTATTGCCGGGCGATGGATTTTCATAAACCACCTGATTGTGAGACATGAAATATTCTTTGAAGCCGTTGATCATGTTTACGCACTTATCGAAAACTCCTTTGTCGATACAGCGCGCCATCAGCAGTGTTTCGGCTCCGAACATTTCCGGGACTTCGGTCAGTACGGAAGTGCCGCCACGGGCAATAAGCTTATCGGAAAACGCGCCGACCAGCGGGTTGGCGGTTATGCCGGAAAAACCATCGGAAGCACCACATTTGAGACCGACTTTCAGTTTGGCGACCGGTACCGGCTGACGTTCCTGTTTTGAAGCATAATTCAGCAGTTCATGAAGCAGTTTCATTCCAACTTCGATTTCGTCTTCAACTTCCTGAGTAATCATGAAGCGTACGCGATCTTTATCATAATTGCCGACTACTTCAAGAAAACTTTTCATGGTATTGTTTTCACATCCGAGGCCGACAATCAGAACGCCTCCCGCATTCGGATGGTTGACTAGTCCCGCAAGCAGTTTCTGAGTGGTCGCGTGATCTTGTCCTAGTTGCGAACAGCCATAGGGGTGAGTAAAAGCCAGGGCTTTGGTAACGCTTCCGGCGGGGAGTTCGCTATTGATAAGGCTTGCCAGTTTTTCAGCGGTTTTATTGACGCAACCGACAGTCGGGATGATCCACAAGTCATTGCGGATTCCCACATTTCCATCGTTACGGATAAAGCCGTTGAACATTTTGCCGTCGCTGACCGGAATAACCGGTTTAAAATCGGATTCATAGCTGTATTCAAGCGTACCTGACAACGCTGTTTTGAGGTTATGAGTATGGACTTTTTCGCCCGGCGCGATATCCTGAGTGGCAAAGCCCAGCCGCATACCGTATTTGGTTACGGGCGAGCCTTCAATTATTGGTTTCAGGGCGAACTTGTGTCCTTTGCCGACCGCGTCTTTCAGCATGATATTGCCATCTACGGTCGTGACCGATTGACCTGCCGCCAGATCGGTAACGGCAACCGCCACATTATCGGTCGGATGAATTTTTATATTTGTCGGAGCTGTCATAATTGCCTCGCCGAATTATAGTGCTTTTACTGCGGCGCGGATGCCGGAAGTCTTAATCGCGTCTACTGATTTAGTAACAAATTCAGTCAGGGCGGGAACCGTATTCAGGTCCATGTCCCAGAAATCGCTGCGTGCAAGAACGGTTTTGACCAGTTTCGCGGTATCTTTATCACTGTTCCATGCCTGCCAGAGTTCGGAGAAAAACTCAACACGATCAGCATCGTCGTTAACCGGATATGGGTTGCTGCGGCAGAAGCCAAAGAATTTGTCGTCGACTTTTTTCGCGTTATAGAAGCAGATCAGTGACGCCAATGAGAATGACAGGGATTTCGGCAGTTCCTTCTTCAGTTCCACATAATCAAGCAGGGAAGGCAATACGCGAACTTTCCATTTTGATGTAGAGTTGAGTGATATGGAGATCAGCTGGTGTCCGGCAAATGGATTGCGGAAACGTTCGATGACGGAATCGGCAAAGAATTTCTTTTCTTCCTGCGGTAAATTAACAGTGTGGAACACTTCGTTGTGAATAGCGTTTTCAACGAATTTTCCGAATACCGGATCAGACATCATTTCATCGACAAAATCGAGGCCGCCGAGGTAGGCCGCGAGCACACTTGAAGTATGCGCGCCGTTCAGGAAACGTACCTTGCGGGTACGGTATGGGGTCTGGTCGTCGGTCCAGACAACGTCGAGCCCAATCTCTTTGTATGGTAATTCTTTGGCGAGTTCCTCCGAACCTTCGATAACGAAGAAATGGAAGATTTCACCGCAGTCCACCAGATTATCCTTGTAGCCGAGTTTTGCAAGAATAGAGTCAATTTCGTTGCGCGGATAACCTGCCACGATCCGGTCAACCAAGGTACAGACAAAGGTGTTGCAGTTGTTGATCCAGTCGATGAATTCGCCGCCGAGATTCCACTCTTCCGCATGGCGGCAGATGTATTCTTTCAGCTTCTTACCGTTTTTGTCAATCAGTTCACAAGGAACAAAGATCAGACCTTTATCAGCGGCTCCATTAAATTTCTTGAAGCGTTCATAAAGCAGGGAGGTCACTTTTGCCGGGAAGGACTTTGGACAGCTTTCGGCTTCATAGGCTTCATCAAGCCAGGCAATACCGGCTTCGGTGGTATTGGAGAAAACGATTTTCAGTTCGTCACCACAGGCACAGTCTACGGTTTCCTGCCACTGGGAATAAGGATTCAGGCAGTCTTTTACGCAGGTAATGACCTGTTCCTGTTCAATGACCTTTCCATTCTGCATACCGCGCAAGATCAAAGTGTAGAGTCCGTCCTGTTCGTTGATCATATCGGCAAGACCGTTTTCAATCGGCTGTACCATGCGAACCATACCATTGAAGATACCGCGCTGATTCATTTCGTCGATCATCCAGTCGATGAACGCGCGCATAAAGTTTCCTTCTCCAAACTGCATTACCTTTACCGGCAGTTCTTCGGTTGGACCTGTTTTAATGTTGCCCGGCAGACCGGCTTTCAGTAATTGACGGTTAAGCTGTTCCATAATAAAATCTTCCATTTGCTGATTAAATTGTTTTTGAGCTAAACGATTAGCTCTATGAGATAAAAAATTTCAGGATTCACCTGAAACTGTCAAGTAAAAATATATTAAGCTAATCGTTTAGCTTTAATTATACTCTCACGATTGAAAAAGTCAATTATTGAAAACCAAAAAACATGAAATAATGTGATATCATTTTATTTTCATTTTTTAAGATTTTCTGAATTGAAAAACCGGAAAGAAACACATAGAATAGAGTTATACCAAACCGATAATAAATTCAACTCAGGGGGGCATTTTGTCATGAAATCTTTGTATGTGGGACTAATTGCAATAGGAATATGTTTAGGGGCCGGACTTGCTGCCGGAGGGTATTTTGTAGGGCAGACGATGTATAACGGCAGGGTTGCGGTAAATACCGCGAAAGTAAAAGGGCTGGCGGAGCGTATCGTTAAAGCGGATCAGGCTGAATGGTCGGTTGGAGTGGGGCTCTACTCGAATGACAAAGCCAATGTTCCACAGTTATATAAGAAGGTTGATATTCTTCGTAAGGTGGTCATTAAACTGTTGAAACAAGAAGGTTTCAAAGACAGCGATATTAATTCCGGAATAATAAACTGCAGTAGCAGAGAGTATCGTGACAAGCAGAATAACCTCAAAGAAGTTCGTTTTAGCGTTACCTGCTCTGTGAATGTGATGACCTCTGATGTAGAACGGATCCCGGCGGCGCGCGCCAAGATCAGTCAGCTTATTTCAAAAGGGATTGAAATCAGTAACGGGGTGCCCAAATATCGCTTTACCAGCCTTAACACGATCAAACCGGAAATGCTGAAGGAAGCCGCGAAGAATGCCCGGATTGCCGCCAATGAATTTGCGAAAAATGCCGGGGTAAAGGTTGGAAAGATCCGTAACGCCAGACAGGGAGGCTTTATTATCCGTGATGTCGGTGACGATTACAGTGACGATTATGCTTTGGAAAAAGTTGTCCGGGTTGTAACTAATATCGAATTTTATCTTACTGATTGATTATTGGCCGCATGAAAAATTCGTGCGGCCTAAATGTTTCTACCAGTTTTCGGTGATAGCGGCGGTTTCCATTAGATAAATTGCGCGGTTGCCGGTATGGATGGTATCTACCGTAAACATGGAGCCGTCTTCCGTCCAGCGTGGATGCAGGTCACAGCGTACGTCTACCGGATAATCTTTCGGCTGTTCATGTCGGAATTGTCCGATTACTTTATAGTCACCAGTGTTGACCTGAACCATTGCCAGTTGCTGTATGCCGTCCTGAGGATAGGTGTCTGCCAGCATCCATTGTCCGTCCGGCGAGAATATCAGGTGTCCCATCGGGCCCATTCCTTTACTGATCAACTGGGCCTGAAGCGGTACAGTTCGTTCATCGAATACCACATAGTCCGAACCGGTTCCGCGCCAGTTGGCGTCGAGCAATACTTCGTGGGGCGTGCGTCCCCAAATCTGATGGGAAATCAAGCCGTTCCAGTAAAAATGCGGCAGTGGGCACGACAAGTCTTTTCCATCCAGTCCGACCGTATACATGTGGGTTTTCCACGGCATAAAAGTGTTGGTGTCGGTGCTGGTGCGGAACAGGAACAACAGCCGGGTTGAGTCGCAGTTGAAGATGGCATGGTTTAGCCACCAGTAAACATCATCCAGTTCATAGGGCATCGGATGCAGTACCGCTATTTCGCGGTAGCTGCAGAGTAAACGACTGTCGCCGCTGTGCATATCCATTAAGAAGATACCGTCGTTATCAAGATCGGGGTGTATGGCATCGGGAACCGGAACGTCCGCATAAGAATATCCCCGGCGTGGGATTCTGGAAAAATTCAGCGATACGCCCCAGCGTCCATCTGGAGACATGGCGTAGACCGGCATGTCATATTGACCGATGACACCGGTTCCTATTTGGAAAATTTTTGCGAAAAGTTTTCCGTTTTCCGGATCGAAATCATTGTAGATAAAACAGCCGGGACGGTGTTTCAGCCATAGGGTCATAGAACCCTGTTGGTGACACCACGCACGGGTTTCGGTGAGCTTTACAAAGCCTTTGTCATTACGTTCTACATAGCCGATCTCGGCGATTTCTCCCGGCACCGGCAGACGTTCACACTGTTCTACGCGCAAAGCAAGGTGTTTGGTTTTGTCCGCGTTCCAGGCGTAACGATCATAGTAACCGAAATAACAATGTTCCGTTCCCGAAGTAAGACATTCCCAGTTGTATTCATCAGAGATTTTCATTTTTCATTGTATCCTTTGAATATTTCTTTCACGGTATTGTAAGCCATCTTTGGACGGCGGTATTCGTCAAGCGTACCTTTGTTGTTGAATGCGCGCGGACGGCCCAAAGCGCCGGCACCACGATAGGTACGGCAGTCACAGAACTGCCAGAGTGCAACTCCGGCAATTTTATTGTTGTTTACTACTTCGTTACAGGTAATTTTTAAATATTCTGTCTGGTATTCTTCGGACCAGTGGGAGCAAATCGGATCGCGCCAGCCGTAAATAGCTCCGGCACCGATTTCGGACAGAATAAACGGCTTGTCGCCAAGTTCAAGAGTTTCCAGTCCGTCAATGAAATTATGAACACAAGGCACAATCTCATCAAGCGGATTTTCGATGTTGCGGTCCGTATACCATGCTGGATAGGTGTTGAAACAAATAACGTCAACTTGATCCAGGAACAGGTCTTTGAGGTGCTTGAAACTTGCGTAGGTTACCAGGCGGGTCGGGTCTTTTTTGCGGACCAGATTTATCAGAGCTTCATAGCATTTGCGTGATTCTTCGTTGTCAGACTCGCCTTCATTGAGGAAACCGCGCATGATTACACTTGGATGGTTGTAGCTGGTTTGAATCATGGTCGCGGTCTGGGCAAGTTGCGCGTCAATAAATTTGGGATCGGTGAAATGGCGCACCTGCTGTCCCCAGCCCATACTTTCTTCGAATACCAGGAATCCGAGTTCGTCGCACAAGTCGAGGAAGCGCGGGTCTTGTTGATAATGTGAGCCGCGGATGAAGTTGCAGCCGATATCACGCAGTATTTGCAGATCGGCGATTAGCTGTGCATAGGGCAGGGCGGGACCATACTGTGGATGGGCCTCATGACGACAGTAGCCCAGTAGTTTTACCGGTTTGCCGTTGAGTAGAATCTGTCCCTTTTCTGCCTTTACCTGACGAATTCCGAACCGAACCGTTTGAGCATCGACACCGTTGTCGATGGTTACGGTGTGTAGTTCAGGAGTTGCCGGAGACCATGGCGTAAAGTCGGTGATTTTTAGAGGAATTTCCGTTGGGGATTCAGAGGCGGTGAATTCCTGCGGCTTTTGATTGTCGATTGCAACCGTAAAGTTATCGCCGTTGTTCAGCCCTCGGATTTTAACGAGAATATCTCCGGTCCTGTAGTCAACGGTATCGACTCCGACCCATTCGATCAGGCTGCCTTCCGGCAGAACTTGCAGTTCAACATCGCGGAAGATTCCACCGTAGGCATAGAAATCAAAAAATATTTCATGGAGCGGATAGATGTCGTAGTCAAAACGATTGCCGCACATTACCACCAGTTCGCGTTCGGTTTTATCCGAAACTGGAACTGCCACTGTGAATGGCGTGTAGGCGGCGTATTGTTCACCGACTTTTTTTCCATCGATAAATACTTTTGCGTACATTCCTGCCGCGTTGAAATTGATTCTTGATTTGCTGCCTGCCGGAATTTCGATGGCGTGGCGATAGAATCCCACACCGCGTTTGCCGTTGTAGCCGGGCATTGCATCAAATGCCGACGGTACGGGAAGGCGGTCGTCATACGTTATTAGCGAGAGATTTTCATCGTTCCAGTCGTGACTTTCGCTGAAACTGAAATCCCATACGCCGTTAAGGCATTCCACTTTACGTTTCGGATATGTGATTGATGACATATTGTTTCCTTGATATTAATGATGTTTGCATCCGCATGATTCCCGGATGAATATTTTTTCGTTGCAATGTTCTTTTCTTGGTGAACCGGTAAATTTGTTTTCGATCCGCTCCAGCAGCAGTTCAAACAATTTGTCGGCAAGTTCAGATGAATCGACGCCCACAGAGGTTAGAGCTGGATTCGTGTAGTCAGCCATATCAATATTATCGAGCCCGACAACTGCAATATCTTCCGGCACCCGGATTCCTGTCTTGCGTAAGCCATCCATTATACCGATTGCCAGCAGATCGTTATGACAAACCACTGCCTGAGGACGAGAACCGCTTTCGATCATCTTTTGAGCCAGAAATCTTCCGCCTTCCAGACTAAATGGGCCGGCTGGCCAGTATTCTATCTTATTCTCAAGATTTGCTTGTTTCATAGCCTGAATATAGCCGTTTCTGCGTAGAGATTCCGTGTTGATACCTGCAAAGGCTATGTATTGGTATCCGTGATCCGTTATCAGATGCGTCGTTAGTTTAGTAATCATTCCCGGATAATCGATTACTACAGTATCCCAAGGCTCATCCGTATCCTGTCCAAATGAAATAACAGGTAAGTTTTTCAACATGGAATCTGTGTACTTTTTAATTTTCTGATTCTGGATATTACCCAGAATCAGTCCATCGATTTGGCGGCTGGTCAGGTTGGTCAAAGCCTTTGTCAGTTCTTCGCCATATTGTACGCCGCTGACCAGCAAGTGATAACCTTTTTCCAGTGCGGCTTCTCTTAATTTTTCGACCAGTTGGGCTCGAACAGGATTACTCAGTTCGGTTGCCAGAAAGCCTAGAGTGAAGGAGCGTTTCAGAACCAGTCCTCGAGCCGTGGTGTTGGGCTGATAGCCTAGTTCTTCAGCCGCTTTAAGCACTTTCCTGGCACGTTCAGCTGCGTCACGCCGCATGCCTTTGGTGCCGCCGTTTAGTATCCGTGAAGCCGTGCTGACCGATACTCCGGCTCGCTCTGCTACATTGTGAATGGTTATTTCCATAAGATATGATCCATAACTGATAACGTTTTTATTTATTATAACTAAAAACGTTTTCAATTACAAGGACAAGTTGTGAAAAAAAATTATTTTCTTGTTATGAGGTATTGACAGGTTGGAATAAATAGACTATAATTAGGTAAAATGAAACGATTCACGAACTATTTCATTCAGGGTGATATGCGAAGAAAAGTAACAATTAAAGATGTAGCATCAACAGTTGGTGCTAGTGTAGGTACCATTTCAAAAGTGCTGAATGGCGGACGTTGTGCGCCGGAACTGCAGAAGCGGATTGAAGATGTGATTCGTGAATTGAATTATGTGCCGAATGTTCATGCCCGGTCAGTACGCGCTACCAGAAGCAACTGTATCGGAATCATTGTTGATAAGCGTTGGGAAAATACTTGTCCGTGCCTCCAAACCTGGATGCTGGGGCTGTTGAATAGTTTTTCTTCTTCACGTTATGCCGGTAACATCTATTTTATTGATTCACATGATCCGGAATTAAGTCCCCGTCACCTGCCGCAGAATGTTGATGGACTGGTATTGCTGGGACATTTCAGTCAGCAGTTTTTTGATTTGCTGGAAAACTTCCTTACTGTGCCTGCTATTACGTATTGGGAAGATATGAAATATTCCCGGGGGATTTGCCTGGAAGTTGATCTTCATTCCGGAATGCAGCAATTGGCGGAACATCTTTTTGCTTTGGGGCATCGCAATATCGGAGTAATCAGCAATGATTCTGAATTAGGAGTTCAGAAGAATAATGCATTTCTGGAGTCCATTCGTCCATATTATCCGGATTATAATGCGGCTTTGATTATGGCAAACACGCAAACCGGACGGTTTTATGAGTTTGGTTACGATCAAACAATGAAACTGCTGGAGATGCACCCCGAGTGTACGGCTGTAGTCTATATGGCGGACTGTCTGGCAATGGGCGGTCTTGGAGCACTGGCACAAAAACAACTGCGAATTCCGCAGGATATCAGTGTTGCCAGTTTTGACAATTCGCTTTGGGCGAGCAGCGTTTTGCCGCCACTTACCGAAATCGGTTTTGAATATGATGTATTGACATCTGAAATGATTAATTATTTATCCGCAATCATAGATGATGAGCCGCAGCGGGTATCAATACAAATGGATCGTCCGCGCCCGTTAGAATTTTTTCGTCGCAAAAGTACCGGCTGGAGCCGGGATAAAAAATAGGAATTTTTATATAGTAACCAGATAATAACAAAAGGAAAAGGAAAATGAAAAAACGAACTCAAAAATCAACAAATTTCACTCTTATAGAACTCTTGGTTGTTATTGCTATTATTGCGATTCTGGCGGCAATGTTGTTGCCGGCACTTAATTCAGCACGAGACAGAGCTAAAAGTATTAAATGTACTTCCAATCTAAAACAGCTCGGCCTTTGCTGGATGTCATATCTGGATGGACCTTCAAATGGTTTTTTCCCACGGGCTAATGGAAATAGCGGAGTCAGTGGTCTCACCTGGGTTCGTGTTCTTACCGATGACCGTCTTCCTGACGGTTATAGTTATAAGGTGATTCTTAATGATGAACTTTTGCGCTGTCCATCAGATCCGACTTTACCGGCTGTGATGAATTCGAAAGATACTCATAATTCAAGTTATGGATATGATGAAAATCTTCCTTCATTAACTCCTAATATCAGAAAGGTTACCAGGCCCTCTTGTCTTATGTTAAATGTGGATGGCAGAGGATGGTTTATGAATGGTTACCAAAGAAGTGGCTACGCATCCATGATGAATAGAGTTACCTGCAATGGAATAACATACGGTGTTCCATTTTTTCGTCACAATGGTGAATATTCTGCCAATGGATTGCTTGCTGATGGTCATGTTGAACCGTTTAAAGAGTTTCCTGTAGCTTTGTTGTTCAGACAAACTTCTTATTAATATTATCTTCAACGTCATTTTATTTAAAGGGAAATCAAATGTTCAAACTCAGACTCATAAGTTTATTTATTGGATTAAGTGTGTGCTTGCTTGCTCCGGAAACAACCAATGCCGCTGAGATACGTAAGATATCGATTCCAGATCAGATCATTATTCCGGGACGGGCATCAGCACAGGAAAAAAATGCGGCAGTTGAACTGAAGAGTTACTTAGACCGTATTACTGATAAAAACTTGACAATTGTATCGGAAGGCGATAGCAAGCAAAACACAGCTGGAATTTATGTAGGAGCGACGAGGACGCTTGCAAAGGATTTTCCTGCTATCAAGTTGGATAAACTAGGGCCAGACAGTATTGTTATTAAGTCTTCCGGCGATGATATTTTTATAGCCGGACAGGGAAAGCGCGGAACTCTTTATGCCGTATATTCTTTTTTGGAAGATTTTTGCGGCGTACGCTGGTGGACTCCGACGAGTGAAAAAGTACCGCATTATCCACAACTGAAAGTCACTGTTCCAAATATTTTGTATACTCCCCAGATGGATTACCGTGACTCTTTTTATTATGCTTTTAACAGTCTGGAAAAAGTTTATCCGAAAGAAGCCAGAATCAAATTTTGTGTTAAAATGAAAAACAATGGTTTTCTTAATGGCATTCCAAGTCAGTGGGGAGATAACACTCACTGTTTGCCTGGCGGTTGGCCAACTTTTTCAAAGATAATGCCTCCCGACAGATACTTTAAAAATCATCCGGAGTGGTACAGTGAACATAATGGCAAGCGTGATACAAAGCAGCTTTGCCTGACCAATATGGAAATGCGTAAAGAGATGACTCGTAATTTCCTGAATATGATTCGTAGTAATCCACAGGCTGATCAGCTGACTATTACGCAAAACGATACTCAGGGAGCCTGTGAATGTGCCAAATGTCTGAAGGAAAATGCAAAAGAAGGTGCACATTCCGGTCTGTTGCTGCAATGCGTAAATTCGGTTGCGGAAGCAGTGGAAAAGGAATATCCCAATGCTTATGTTAATACCCTGGCATACAGCTATAATTTCAAAGAACCAAAGATTACCAAACCTCGTAAAAACGTTAGTATTCAGGTGTGTACTCCACTGGATGGAAGTTGTTTTATTGAAAATCCCAACTTCATGAAGTCGTTGAAAAGATGGAAGAAAATGGCACCCAAATTATTGGCATGGACTTATCAGGTTGATTTTGGGGATATGCTGAATCCATTACCTAATGCATTCAATATAGGGCCTGAGATCAAGGTTCTTGCAGACAATAATGTTACCGGTGTATTTGCTCAGGGCAATTCTTATGCTCCGGTCGGGGATTTTGCCGAACTAAAAGCCTGGCTGACGGCCAAAATGTTATGGGATCCTCAGTCAGATGATAAAGCTTTGATTAAAGAATTCATGCAGGGATATTACGGTGCGGCGGCTGCGCCACTGACAAAATATCTCAAACTTTTGAAATGGGATTTCAAGCGAAATGGTAAAAAATTTAAGCGACACAATGCTTATGCAACTCCTCCCAAATTGAAACCATGGCTGAGTTTGGATGCTATGAATCGGGCAACCAAGTTGTTTAATGCGGCGGAGAAAAGTGTTGCGAATGATCCGGAAAAACTTGAACGCGTTAAAAAAGCAAGAATGGCTATAGAATTTCAATGGCTGATTGGACAGCCGGTGTATTACCGGAAGGCTAGAAGAAACCGTTGGGAATATCTTGGCCCGAAAGATCAGAATGAGGCTTTTAGTCAATTTTTTGCAAAATGTCAGAAATATAAAGTTCATCGTCTTTGTGAAGGGAACGGCAGCTTGAATGTTCTTCATCCTGCTATATTCGGAAAGAAATAAAAAAATAACTGAAAATTGCTTTTTTATCATACTCACTCCTTTTTTTGGGCGTGAGTATGTTTTATTTTATTGGTATTGTCAAATCAAGGAATAAAAATGTCAGATAAATCGTTATTCTCAAAATTAAAAAGTAGTTCATCGTCATCGGTCAAACCTCGTGGATGGCTGCGGGAATTCCTGGAGCGTCAGCGGGACGGAATGTCCGGACACTATAAAGAGCTTGGATATCCTTTCGATTCTTGCCTGTGGGCCGGAGAAATCGAAAATATCCATCTGAATGAATTGTTTTATCCCAATGATCCCGAACCGAAAACGTACCAGACCTGGTGGCCCTACGAGCAATGTGCATATCTGCTTGATGCATTAGTCAGGCTGGGGATTTTGCTGGATGATAAAGAGCTGATCGAACTATTCCAAACGAACCTGGAATATGTTCTAGGAACGGCAGACGCGAATAACCGGATGGGCGGTATGGCCGCGGTCGAGAATTCGGAGTGGCCGATGGCGGTATTTTTTCGGGCAGTCGCGGCGTTGCAGTCGGCGAAACCGTCTGATGAAGTAATCGAGGCGTTCCATCGGCATTATACCGCATTGTCGGTAACAGATATGGCTGAATATTTCCGTAATATCACGACCATTGAGGGAATGTTGCAGGTTGCAGGTTGGACCGGTGATTCCACATTAATCGAAAAAGCCGAGGCTGCATGGCAGCAGTATAATTTATTTATCGCGTCGAAGCACCTGACTGATTATTATGATGAGATCGGTACGGCAAAACTTAGCTCCGGCGAGCGGGTCGTAACTCATGGCGTTACCGGTAGCGAGGAATTTAAACTTCCGGTGCTGCTTTATATGTATACCGGAAAACAAACCTATCTTGATTCCGCGATTACCGGTATGGAAAAACTGTTGGAGGACCATCTGCTGCCGACCGGCGTTCCGAGTTCCGAAGAGTATTTCTCCGGCACCGGAGCAACCCGGGCTTATGAAGGCTGCGTTATTACTGATTTTACCTGGACGCTGGGTTATTTTCTGTCTGCGACCGGGGAGGGACGTTGGGGCGATGTGATCGAAAAAGCCATATTCAACGCGCTGCCCGGCTCGATTACGAAGGATTTTACCGCGATGCAGTACCTGTCCAGCGGCAATCAGGTGATTACTGACGGCTTTGCCCATAAAGGCAGTATGCTGCATGGAACTTCCTCATGGCGGCAGTATCGCGGCAATCATTTTCCGCAATGCTGTCCGGCAAATATCCAGCGGGCCATGCCGAACTATCTGCTGAATATGTGGAAGCTTAATACTGACGGTGCTCCGGTTGCCGCTATGTATGGTCCATCCGAATTCAGCTTTGATTTCAGCGGACAAGAGATTAAAATTATCGAGGAAACCGAATATCCTTTTGAGGATATGATTAATTTCCGCTTTGAAATGGCTTCTTCAATGGAATTTCCGTTTTCTCTGAGAATTCCGGCATGGTGTGACGCATCAGCATTGCGGGTAAATGACAAGGAAATCAGTTGTTCCGCGAGTGTCGATGGATTTATGATTCTAAAGCGCGTATTTAATCCTGGAGATGTTGTTGCTCTACAACTGCCGATGAATTCGCGGTTTGTCACGGATCGTCAGAATAATCTGACGGTCGAGCGTGGACCGTTGGTTTATTCCTATGCTGTGCCTTCAACGATTGAACGTGAAGAGTCAAATAGTCGTTTTTCTCCGTTGCGTATAACACCTGTCGCGCCTTGGAATTATGCGGTTGCGGAAGATGCGGTAATTACCGAACAACCCGTGAAGGCATCTGGTTATCCATTGGATACCGATAGTGTCCGTCTGAAATTGCGGATTCCGGTAAGGACGATTTCAAACTATGATGAACTGGAATCCGGACGTTATACTCCTGATATTCCTTTGTTTTATCACGTGACCGGTGAACAGCAATACATCGAACTGCAGCCGCTGGGAACGACTCTATCAAGAATTTCTACTTTCCCGCAGGCAGAGAACCGTCGGACCGTTCCGGTTGTCTACGCTCAGGTGCTGGGACCATATCCACATGATTTTCTCCTGCCGCTTTCAAAGCTTGACACACCTGAATCGGATTGGGATAAGGCGGTTGATCTTCAGCCGAACCGCGATGGTTTTTATGACCTGATTCATCATTTTCGGGTTCAGGGAGAACTTGCCGCGGTTATTCGTTTCCGACTTTATTCGGATATAGAAACGGATGCTGTTTTGGCGGTGAAAGCGGCTGACCGGGCCGAATTTAAACTGAATGGTGAAGATGTCGGACAGATCGAAGCCGTTGGCTGTGGAGAGTTCCACTGTCCGACTTTTCTGCCGGTCAAACTTCAACGTGGTCATAATTTTTTGATTGCTATCGTTGCCGATGGTCCGAAGCCGTCTCAGTATCGTGATAGCTGGGGCGTAGCGATAGAGTGTTTTGTTCGAGAGTAGGGGACTGTGCCGTCTGAAATCCTGATGATTTCAGACGGTATATTTTATTGTCCGTACGACGGACGGCGTTATAACCGCTTCAGACTCCAGTCGCCAAGGCTCCTTGTGGAAGCGGGAAAATATTATATTTATTCCCGACGTTTTTTGATTTCTTTGAAGCCGAAAAGCAGTGCAAAAGTGATGGCAAACCCAATAAATACCTGCAAAAATATGGAGTGAACGGGAAGAGCTGTACACAGCAGGCAGATTATAAAGGTTATCACCCCCCAGATCAACTGAGACATTCCTTCCATCTCGGCGGCTTTTACGATGACTATAATTGCCATTATAAGTGAAAAGAATAATATTACGAGACCTGTCATTTGTGCTTTTTCTGATTGTAAAATTATTAAGCTAATAACAATTATATATTAGTTTTAATGTTAATGCAATTGTTATTTAATGATGATCGATTTTTGGGGAGGATAGCTTGAATGCAGGGGATTGCGGTTATATCTTTTGTAAACAAGTGTAATATGAAAAGGAAAGCTATAAGTTATGATAGTTGCAGATGATAAACTTTTTTCCGAGCTTACTGCAAAAGCGGTGGAATCTCCCCGTAAGCGTTCGCATTTTAATTTTCACAAATCGGTTGAAGACGATATTCACCGTCTGGTAATGGCGGCTGAGCCCGAAACTTACGTGCGTCCCCACTGTCATTCGCAGGATGACCGCTGGGAACTTTTCTTTATCCTTCAGGGATCAGCCAGTGTGTTGATCTTTGATGCGGACGGTACCGTGAAGGATCGGTTTGATATGGAACCGGGCGGCAAGGTTTGCGCGATCGAAATTGACCGTAAGATGCTGCATGCGTTTGTTTCTAATTCTCCCGGCACGATTGTTATGGAAGTAAAACGCGGACCGTACGTTCCGATTCCCGAAGAGGATTCCGCTTCTTGGGCCCCGAAAGAGGGAGAACCCGGTATGGCTGAATTTTTGGCGTGGATGAAAGGCGCGGCTGCCGGAGATAAAGCTGCCGGAGTAAATTAACCGGAGTAAATTAACCGGAGTTACATAATGCGTAAGGAGGCAGATAGAAAGGTTTACCGGAAGGTAGTTAACCGGGTTCAGCAGCAGATTTTATCGGGCGAGTTGAAACCGGGGGATAAATTGCCTACTGAACGCGATATGGCGGAACGTTTGGGCGTAGGTCGTAACTCTGTTCGTGAAGCTATGCGTGCGCTGGAAATTATCGGGATTACGGAAAGTCGTCAAGGCGGCGGAAACTATATCCGTACCGGTTCAGGCGGATTGTTCGAACCGTTGTCGATGATGGTGAAGATGAACAATTGTCCGTTTGCCGATGTGATTGAGTTTCGCCGAATGCTGGAAACTGAGACCGCGGTACTGGCGGCGAAACGCATTACGCCCGAGCGTAGTTCGCGCTTGCGCAACGTGATGAAAGAGATGTCCGGGCAGCTATCGGAAAAGCGGATCCTTGAGCTTGATAAGGAATTTCACTTTATGTTGGCGGAATTTTCCGATAATTTTTTGTTTACCACGTTTTACCACGCGATTTCGCGTATATTTGAGACTTTTATCCAGGATGCCCGTCAGGTTGTCATGTTGAGAAATACGGAAAATCAGGAGAAATTGTTTCAGTTGCATTGTGCGGTATGTGAAGCCGTTGCACAGGGAAATCCTAATGCTGCCGCAAAAGCGGTAGAGAATCACTTTGACTTTGTTATGGAATGCCTGTAAAATAATCCGTATGGCGGATTTCGTTGCGGAAGCGGAAGAAAGAGTGTTGATTAAGCGAGATTTTTATATCCATAATATAACAAGTTTATGAATACAAGGGGGTATCATGAGCAAAAAGTCCTGCAAAAACATTGATAAAAATGAACCTGAATTCTATCGCGAAGATCAGGAGGCGGAACCCAAACCCAAGCTGAAAAAGAAGTTCTATGAAAAAGAGTTGCGGAAGCTTCAAATTGAACTTGTAAAACTTCAGGAATGGGTAAAAGAAAAGAAACTCAAAGTCTGTGTTATTTTTGAAGGACGCGATACTGCTGGAAAGGGCGGTGTGATCAATCGTATTACCGCTCCTCTGAATCCCCGTATCTGCCGGGTCGCCGCTCTCGGTGTCCCTACCGAAAAAGAAGTAACCCAATGGTATTATCAGCGTTATGCCGCTTATTTGCCTTCTGGCGGAGAGATGGTACTGTTCGATCGCAGCTGGTACAACCGGGCCGGAGTAGAACGCGTCATGGGTTTTTGCAATGAAGATCAATACCGTGAGTTTCTGCGTTCATGCCCGTTATTCGAAGAAATGCTGATTCGTTCCGGTGTGATTCTGATCAAATACTGGTTCTCTATAAACGATAAAGAGCAGGAACGCCGTTTCGATGCCAGGAACGAAGATCCGATTAAACGCTGGAAACTCAGCCCAATGGATGTGAAGTCTATCGAAAAATGGGAAGATTATTCCAGAGCCAAAGATGAGATGTTCGAGTACACTGACACTAAAATTTCCCCGTGGCATGTGGTTAATGGTGACGACAAGAAGCGTGCGCGTTTAAATTGTATTTCGCATCTGCTTAGTATGATACCATATAAGGATCTAACTCCCGGCCCGGTCAAACTGCCGAAACGCAAGATATCCGACGACTATGTTCGTCCGCCGATCAGCAAGCAGAATTTTATTCCTGAAATTTATTGAAAAATAGACAGAATATGGTGTTCTATTTCCCGGGTGACTCGTTGTCCGTCACATTGTCCTGAGTCTATTAGAATATTTCGCAGGGCAGGGCGTAAAGGTGCCAGCGTTTCCGGTTTACTTGCATACATTATTGCGGCTTTTACGTAGCTGCCGCGGCTTTTCGCTACCAGACTGTCTAATCCCGCTCTGGAGAGAATGGATTTGCCGACTCTTGCCCCATGGGCTTCTCCTTCAAGCGTCAGGACTGGGGTTCCCATCCATAACGCTTCAAAAGTGGTAGTTGTTCCGTTGTATGGAAACGTATCAAGAGCGAGATCTATTTCGTTATAGAGTGCCAGATGGTCTCGCATTTCCGGAATGCCTGGAGAAAATAAAAGTTGATTGGCATTGGCACCGACTGCGGTGAACTGTGAGATAAGATGTTGTTTTACGCTGGAATCTTCAAGATATTTATTTTTCAGCAACATTCGGCTGTTTGGCGCTTCTTTTAGAATCCTTCCCCAGCAGCGTATTGTGTCGTTCGAGAATTTTGCGATATTGTTAAAACTGCCGAATGTAAAGATGCCATTCGTTAGATATGGGAGAGGTCCAGGTTCCGGAGCATCAATTAATGGCGAATAGGCCCACATGCCGCCATTGATAATGAGTTGTTTTTCTGTGAAAAGATTATTGTTTTCCGGCAAGTCGGCTAGATTGTCTGCAAAACGGTAATCCATATTAGTCAGGCCGGTGGTGTTGGGATACCCCATATAAGTTATCTGAATTGGAGCCATTCTGCGCGAGAAAGCCTCCATTAGACGTCCGGTATGGCTACCCAGATCAATCAATACATCCATTTTTTTCGAGCGGATAAACTCACATGCCCGTTCGATTGGCATCGTTCCGGTTTCATAAAAATTATCGGCTGATTTTCTGAAACGTTTCGTGGTATCGTCGTTGATGTTCAGATCATAGAATAAATTGACATCGAATTTTCTGCGGTCATGGAAGTGAATAAGGGATTCTACGAAATATGCCACAGAGTGCTTGCGAAAATCTGCGGAAACATAGCCTATCTTTATTTTTCGGTTACTATCTGGTGTTATATTATAAACTTTTTCGGGAATGGAACTGATTTTAGCACACAACTTTTCCCAGTTAATATGTTCGTTATATAATTTTTGAGGTGGTAGTTTTAGATAATTCAGGCATAATAGTCGGTTTGAATTGGCTTTTAATACGTTTTTCCGGTTGGTGATCGTGTTGTATATTTCAAGTGCTTTTTCCGGCTGACCCGAGTTACGCAGAATATTAGCGTGGAACTCTTTTATTTCTTCCGATTTCGACAACGTATTTTCCGCTGAATTGCATATTTCACAAACTTTATCAACCTTTTTCCAGCTGTCGTAAAGTCTGGCAAGGCGCATATAGCCATCCTGTCGTTTGGGATCAAGTTCAATTAACCGGTTATAACAAGTTTCTGCTTTAGTAAAATTATCCGCTGTTTCATAAACACGACCAAGAATAAAATGAGCCATATAGTTTTGCGGTTCGAGAGTGGTCGCGGGAATAAGATATTGTATTGCCGATTCGTATTCTCCTGAATCAGCCAGGTTCGAGCCTAGAAGTAAACGGGAATCAATGGAAAGTGCGACTTCTGGCAGCTGTCGCAGTAATTCAATTGCTTTTGAGTAATCTTTCGATTGAGACAGAGCCAATGCTTTGTCATAAATAACTTTTTCCCGCTGAGTATTCAAAATTAATATTTTCCGACTTTGTGGTTTTTTACATAATATTACACTGCATCGTAAAAAAACAAAAAATCTTTATAGCACAGTCATTTATATGCTCAATAATATAGAAATCTAACACAATGCTAACAAAGTGTGTTAGCATTATGTTTTGTTTGTGTTAAATTAGCCCGTGAATATTTTGATAATAAATTTATTTACATAAAGGATTTTAAGTTATGGAAATGACTGCTGATTTTTGGTTGAAGATGTTCTACCTGTTGATTGGAGGACTGGGATTGTTTTTGTTTGGGATGAGTATGTTGTCCCAGGGACTTCAGTCCTTGGGATCATCCGTTATCAAGAAAGCAATTAATTATGTTACCGCTAACCGTTTCCTGGCAGTACTCGTGGGCTGTCTGGTGACGATGTTTGTGCAGTCAAGCTCGGTTTCAACGGTTATGATGTCGAGTTTTGTCAATGCTGGTTTGATGACGCTGTCCCAGGGGGTTGGTTTTATTTTTGGGGCGAATATCGGTACGACTATTACCGGCTGGATTCTTGCTTTGAAAATCGGGAAGTACGGATTGTTGATGCTTGGCGTTGGATGTTTTGCGATGTTGTTTTCAGGCAAGCCGAAGGTTAAAAGTGTCGGCAGGTTGTTGTTTGCACTCGGGTTGATCTTTTTCGGGTTGGAATTAATGGGACAGGCTTTTGTGCCATTGCGCAAAAATGAAGAATTCATGCACACTGTAATGACATATTTCAGCGCTGACACCCGGTTGAGTATTCTGGCCTGTATGGGGGTCGGCTGTCTTTTAACAATGGTAATTCAGTCCAGTTCCGCCATGTTGGGGATAACGATAGCCCTTGCTACCACCGGAACAATTGAATTCCATACGGCCGCAGCCTTAGTCCTCGGAGAGAATATAGGTACGACTGTGACATTATGGCTGGCTTCAATCGGAGCCCAGACAGTCGCGAAAAGAACAGCTCTGGCTCATACCATGTTTAATGTGTTGGGGTGTATTATTGTATTTTTGATTTTTCCTTACTACGTTAATTTCATTGAGTGGCTGATCAAAATTGATCCGGAGACTTTGAAAAAAGCAACATCGGCTGAAATAATTGAGGCGCAGAAGCAATGTATGATTTCCCGTATTGCCATGACGCATTCCGTGTTTAATATTTCAATGACATGTGTGTTTATCTGGTTTTTGCAGTATCTTGTTCGGTTTGTAACCTGGGCTATTCCGGATAAAAAATATAAAGAGAAAGAAAAGTTTACTTATTTCGGTGGTATGAGAAATATGTCTCCGGTAATGGCAATAAAAGAAGCCCATCTGGTGCTTGACCGCATGGCCGAAAAGACCCGTATGGCCATTCAGATGTCCGGGGAATTCCTTTCATCCAAAGAGATGAAGTCAGAGTTGTTTTCTGAAGTGAAAAAGATTGAAGATGAAACGGATATTATGCAGAAAGAAATCACTCTTTTTCTTAGCAAGGTTATGGTTTTGGAACTGGATCCCCATCAGACAAGGAATGTTAATGCCATGATCCGAATCAGTGATGAACTTGAAAGTGTTTGTGATTACTGCTTTAATATCGTGCGCTATCGTGAAAGGCTGTTTGAGAGCAATATTCCTTTGAAGAAAGAATCACGGGAAGTTTTGGGCCACTTTATTGGTCAGGTTGAGGACTTCTTCAAATCTGCCCAAGGGTGGATTAAGAATGAGGATGCTGAAAACCTTGAAGATTTCACGAAACGTTGTAAGTCATTAAATAAACAGGCTGATAAGATTAAAGACGACCATCTGGTTATGATCAAAAACAAGAAATATCCTCCGTTATTTGGTCTTACCTTTAGTGATATTATGATTGCTTTACGGCGTATTAAAAATCATACGCTGAATATTGGCGAAGCAGTTTGCGGCCGGGATGGGCATAACTAACCCATTTGCCAGTTGTGATATTGGTGGTATTGGAGTTATTGCTCTATATACACTTAGCTTGGAGCGCGGCGGGCTATGTTCTGGCAAAGACATTTCCGTATTGCTTAACCTTTTTATATTCCGGGAAGAAGCATCATTTTATGGACTTGCTGTCCGGGGTATATTTTTCGTGATTCTATAATATTGAGATATGTGATAAAATAGTAAAAAAAACTTCCGCTTTATTGTTGCAATTATGTGAATTTCGACTATGGTATCAGGATGTTGTCTGTATAATTGACAGCATAATAATTTTTTTATAAAAAACATTTGTGCGGAGGTATAATGAAAATGCGCGAAAATGTTATTGTGACATTTTTTCTTTTTGTTGTTTTATTTGCAGTTTCCGGTTGTACAGTTATTGACAAAGAACCGAGTGATGATGCTCTAAAAAAACGCGAAAAGATTCAAGAGGAAAAACTTTCCGGTGACCTCAAAAGCACTGCCATTAAGTTCAAGGATGATTTTTTTAATGGTTTGTCTAAAGGTGATTACAAGTTGTTCTCTAAAAACTTCATTCCTGAATTGAGAGAAAAGTTTTCCAAAAAGAATTTTCCGAAATTATGCCAACTGTTTAAAGAGTCTAAAGGCAAAATTATTAACTGTGAGTTCATGGGCGAACTTGACAGATACACGCAGCGCATTTTTCTGTGGAAAATTCGTTTTGAAAAAGATTTAATCAAGCTCAAAGACGGAACGAAAGTTCCGCGCGACAGAATGTTTTATATTATTGTCGGTGAAGTTGACGGAAAATATCGCATATTCGGGGCGATAATTTTTTAGTAATTCATATTTTCGGGGTATAGATTTTTGAATTAATTGTAAGCTGTTGGTTGTATGTTGCTTACAGGGAATATTTGTTGTTGGGTTGGTATTATTTTGAGTATTGGGGGCTTGACAATAATTTATTAATCATCTATAATCGAAAACAAGGAAGCAAAGTATAATAGAAAGTAGTATAAAAAGGGTCACAGCAAGATGAAAGGGCTTACAGAAAAACAGAAAAATATTCTGGAGTTTATTGAAGACTTCAGTGAGAAAGAGGGGATGGCTCCGACGGTCTACGAAATAGCAGACCATTTCGACATTAAAACCTCAACTGTATTCGCTCATATTAGAGCGTTGCAACGTAAAAATGAATTAACCCGCAGTTCAAAGGCAAGAAGCATTGCCTTGACCAGACCAAAGCGGAAACCTAAGCATATGTCTTTTATGCTTCCTATTCCACTTTTAGGACGTATTAATGCGGGACTTCCTATTGACAGTCAAGAATATAAAGAAGGCGAACTTTATGTTGATCCTCAACTTCTCGGTTCTACAGACTCCCACGGTGTCTTTGCTCTGAAAGTTGTTGGAGAAAGTATGAGAGACCTAGGCATTTTTGAAGATGATATTGTAATCGTCAAACAGGCTGAAGAATATAAGGCCGGAGATATTGTTGTTGCCATGGTCGATGATGAAACCACCGTTAAAAGTTACTATCCGCTGAAAGGCGGCAGGGTTGAGTTGAGACCGGCTAATCCTGAGTTTACACCGCAGGTCTATCCTTCGTCTCAGGTAAAACTCCAGGGAGTAGTAGTTGCTCTTCAGCGTGAGTACTGAGTAGTAATTGTTATATTTTGCTTCTTACTCCGGCTAACGCCGGAGTTTTTTTTTATCCTTAGCTGTTCAGATAAAAAAAGCCGGTCATATGCTGACCGGCTGGGGAAAGGGAGGAGAAAGAAATCTATCTTATAAAACGCAATTACCTGCGATGAAAACTTTGTCGACATTAAACTCATCATCCAGAATCACCATATCAGCGCGATAACCGGCTTCTAAGCGTCCTCGTTGTGTTAACCCAAGGCTTTCGGCCTGATTCAATGATGTCGCTGCTACAATGTCTTTTAACGGCTTTCCTGTGACCTCATGAACATTTTTCAGGGCTTGGTTTAATCTTAGAGTGCTACCTGCGAGAGCTCCGTCTGAGGCTAGTCTTGCAACTCCGTTGCTAACAATCACATCAAGTCCGCCAAGGGATGATTTTCCATCCGGCAGTCCGGCAGCCCGCATGGCGTCGGTAATCAGCAGAATCTTATCCGTCTTGCGCAATTTAAATATTAAATCAATCATTTCCGGACATAGATGAATCTTGTCGCAGATTATTTCCGTATAAACGTCATCGTGAAGTAGAGCTGCGCCTACCAGACCGATATCCCGATGGTGAAGCGGAGTCATTTGATTGCAGAAGTGAGTAAGATTGCGCAGTCCCTGGTCATACGCTTTTTTGAAAGCGGCATAACCCGCGGCACTGTGACCACACGACGGAGTGATGCCTGACTCCAGTAATTGGCGGGTAAATTCGATGCCGCCATCTACTTCCGGAGAATAAGTTACCTTAAGAACCGGAAAAATCCGGTTTAGACGCATAACTTCATCAATATCCGGGTTTCTTACAAAGTCCGGATTTTGTGCACCTAGGCAATTACTATTTATAAATGGTCCTTCCAGGTGAACACCAGGAATACTGGTTCCCACTGCTTCCGGATCCTCTGAATATTCCGCCAGGATTTTTAATGTCTGTTCAAGTTCATTTTCCGGCAGGGTTAATGTTGCCGGTATGAATGACGTAATTCCTTCAGAAAGTTTATCTTTTGCGATGGTATATATCGCTTCGCGGGTGCCGTCGGCAATATCAAAACCCGAGCGGCCGTGACAATGCACATCAATAAACCCCGGCATAAGCATTTTTCCGCCGGCATCCAGTGTTTTATCAGCTTCCGGAAGAGAATTGCCGGCTGGGATTATTTTACTGATCATGCCCTCAGAAATTTCAATTGCGGCATTTTCCAGATCAAGTCCGGGGGATATTATATGGCTGTTGGTTATTAACATAATTATACTCCTTTATGCAGTTATTTCCGGTAGTCCGGCTGCTATTACAGCCTGACCGTGTCGTTTGAATTTTTCATCGGGAGTCCGGAATACAATATTATCTGCGAGGACAGGGAATTCACTTTTCAATACTTTTTCCGCTGTGTCAAGAATAAGTTGTCCGCCGGGGCCGGAAGTTACGCGGCCAAGGATAAGCAGATTCCTGATATCATAAAATTCTGCGTAATGGGCGACTGTGTAACCGAAATAGATACCAATAGATCTATAAATTGCGGCCGCACGTTCATCACCATTATCAATTAACTTTTGTACTTTAGACAGTCGTTCAGGAAACGGCATACTGTCTGGGAATTGAAGTCCTGCTGCGGGAGCCAGACGAGCAACTGCCTGCTGAGAGAAATATTGAACTCCACAACCGATATCTCCGGACCATTCGTCGGCTGGAGCGTTCCGGCGGTAATCAACCGGGGCAAAAGCTAATTCATTCAGCCAGTCTGTAATGTTTCCATTGCCGTTAACATATCCGACCGCTTGACTGGTTCCCATGGACAGTCCGAGAACTGCTGGTGAATCCATTGCCATGGCGCCGGCAAGAGCGGTAACTTCTCCATCATTTGCCACAATAAACGGAATATCTTTCCATTCGTGTTGGAGTTTGTGGAATATTCCAGTGATATGATTTTTAAAGTCTTCATCACTGATACCTCGAAACAATGAGGCGATTCTCGGTTCGTTATCGACATATACTCCGGCAGCGCTTCCGCCGATGGCGTCAACTCTCGGCAGATGGGCCGCTGCTCTTTTCAGAGAGTCACGTATACCATCAAGGTGATAGTTGGGATCTTTGCAGAAATACGGGTTCCAGGTTACTTCCTCGGTAAAAACCGTCTTGCCGTCGATTACGGCGGCGCATTTCCGGTCGGAGCCGCCCAGGTCAAAGCCGATTCTGCAGCCATCTTGATGACCTCCCAGGCGAAGCTGCATTTCCTGACTGTCGGGAGCATCTTCATATGCGCAGGAGGCGATTGTAAAACTTTTCCCGTAAATCTTTTCTCCCATGATGCTGCTGTCGAAAGCACGGAGTCCTGATGGTGAATATTCACTGGAAAGTTCTTGTGCCAGTTCATCGGCTCCGGCGATTGTCAGTTTATAACCGCCTTTCATCCACAGCAGGAATTTTACCAGGCGTTCAATATATTTAAAATTGATATCTGCATATTCCGGTCGATCTGGAAATATTTCGGTATCAAATCGAGAGATGGTATCGTTTGAACGTTCCAGAATAATAGCAATTTTACGGCTGTCGCTGCATGCATTTACTGCATTTCGGTAATCGCGGTTCCACAGTACCGCAGGAACAAAATCAGGGTCAAGCTCCGGACGAAACTTGGCTACTGGCTGTATTTCAGATATCATATTTGCTTGCCTTATATTTTCTTTATCAGTTATATTTACTTATTTTCGCTATGTGTAATTAAGTCTGATGTTATATTAATCGCAGTTTGATAAAAATGCAACAGAAAAAATGAATAAAAAAGGAAATAATCGACGATGCAGCTTAGTGTTAGCTAACTTAAGCAGGAAAATGTCATCAATGGATGTAGACTTTTATTTCTTTAGTTGTTATAATGATTCATAGGGAATTGTAATTACAGGGACTGTTAATTTGAAATTAAATATGAAATACGGCATGAAACAATTAGTACTGGTCGCAGCTTTATTTCTGACATTGCTTACTGGTTGTTCAGGAGAAAAAGAAACGCACGAACAACTGGAATTAAAACTGGGGTTGCCCATACAGCCGGCTTCTGCTCCGTTGATTATTGCTTTAGAGAAGGGGTATTTCAAAGAAGAAGGACTCAAGGTAATCGTTACTGAATATCCGAGTGGCAAACGTGCCCTTGCCGGAGTATGCAAAGGAGAGGTTGAGGTTTGTACTGTTGCGGATGCGGCATTTGTTGCGTTTAGTTTCAAATATCCTTCTTTGCGAATATTCAGTCAGCTTGCGGTGGATGACCATGTTAATGCCATAGTTGCCAGAAAGGATCATGGCATAACGGCTCCGTATGATCTTAAAGGGAAAAAAATTGGAACGCAGTATGGTTCGGCTGTTCATTATTTTCTGGACAATTTTCTTGTTCTGAATGAAATAAGCCAGTCGGATGTTGACATGAAATACATGAAGGCGGAAAAACTGGTTCCGGCTCTGGTTCGTGGAGACATTGATGCGTTTTCTATGCGTGAACCTTATCTTAGTCTTGCGGAAGCTTCCCTAAAAGGGAAAGTTGAGATTTTTCGTTATCCTGGTGCATATGTAAGGGTTGAAGTTCTCGTGGCTCCTGCTGATGTCCTTGATAAAAAGTTGGATGCTTATGTACGCTTTATAAAAGGAGTATTCCGGGGATGTCAACTGATCATAAAAAATAATCGTGAGGCATCAGATATAATTGCAGCCCGGTTCGATATTCCTACAAGCGAATCGGACCGGATCGTAAAGAATACCTATTTTAATCTATGCTTGAATTATGCTTTATTGTCAATTTTGGAAACAGAAGCCAAGTGGTGTGTTGATCATAAAATAATTGAAGGTAAATCTGAAATTCCTGATTATATAAAAATGATCAATCCTAAAGTCCTGATGAAAGTCAGGCCTAAAAGTGTATCAATTGAAAAGTGACATAATCAATGTATTTGAAAACAAAGCTTAAGATAACATCAATGATATCCGGGGTATTGCTTGCCGGACTGCTTGGTTTTATGATCTTTTCCACAGTGGTGGAAAAGAAAGAGCTTCAAGTATCCGAAGAAATAGAATTCCTTGATACTGCGGCTGTAGAACTGCATATGCTGGCGATGGAATACCTTCTTTACCCTTCTCCCAGAATTTTTCGTCAGTGGCAGAAGTATTATAATGATTTCAATCGGACATTGGAGATTTTACGCAGGGGCAAACATATTGATGAATTGATATTGACACGTATTGCGCATGATGTAAATATCATTCGTATTCTGTATATGGAACTCAAAGAGACGGAAGATGAAGCCGGAGCGGATGTTACTTCTCTGAAAAGAGCTAAAATTCAATTGCTGGCCACTCAACTCCAGCTAAAAACGCGGTTCCTGACAGAGCAGACTATGGAGCTGGAGTATCTTGATATTGAAGAACATAGTGAATTTATAGATAAACAGAAAATTATGATTATGGTTTTTTGTGCGTGTATTATCATTATTTTTATGATTGCTCTACACATCAATAATCGTAATATTACCATACCGATTCACGAACTGCAGCGTGCCGTAAACTGTTTTGAGGAAGGGAATTTTTCTCATAAGGTATACGTTGACGATGACGATTTAAAAGAAATTGCCGGAGCCTTGAATCAGATGGCCGGTAAATTGCATAGTAATCAATTGATGATGGATCAGGTAATTGGCGAGAGGGTTCGACAGTTAAATTGTCTTTATTCTCTTACCAGGCTTGTCCAGGATGAATCATTGTCGATTATTCAAGTTTTTGAAAAGGTTCCTGAGTTGGTGGTGGATGCAATGAAACATCCGGAGCTGGCTTGTGCCCGGTTGGTCTGGTATGATAAAATATTTAAGACGGAAAATTATGTAACCCCGAAAGAAAAAATTGTATCAAGAATTTCGGTTGAGGAACGCAATATTGGTTTTATCGAGGCGGGATATCCCGATGTTCCGGAAGAGGACGATCAGGTTTTTTCCCGGGAAGATGAAGAGTTGATCAGGACTTTTTGTGACCAGCTTGGTGAAGCGATTGAGCACCATAATGCGGTTCTGGGGCTCCAGAAAAGTGAAGCGAAGTACCGTATGCTGTTGGAAACGATGCCTCAAAGAGTATTTTACAAAGATTCCAGAGGTCGATATATTGCGGTTAATTCCGCTTTTTCCAGGGATTTAGGTAAATTACCAGAAGAGATTATCGGTATGACTGATTATCAGTTGCTTATTCCTGAGACGGCTGCAGAATATGCCTCGGAAGATCAAAAAGTTACGGAACTTGGCAGGACCGTTGAATTTGAAGATCGTCATTTTTGCGGCGGAAAAAATTTGTCGACTCAAACCGTGAAAACCCCGGTTGTTGATGACGAAGGTAATATAACCGGCTTGTTGGGGATATACTGGGATATTTCTCAGCGGAAAGACGCAGAGGACAAGTTGCTTGATACTTTAAAACAGCTGGAAGCTTCCAATGAAGAGTTGAAACAGTTTGCTTATGTTGCCTCTCACGATCTTCAAGAGCCGCTACGTATGATTTCAAGTTATATTAAAATGATAGAAAAACGTTATAATAAAACTTTGGATGATGACGCGCTTTCTTATATTACAATGGTTACAGAAGGCGCTGAACGGATGAAACGACTTATTGATGCGTTGTTGTCATATTCTCGAATCGGTAATGGCAATGCCGAGTTGTCTGAACAGAACATGAATGAAATCCTGTTGGAGTCTCTACAGGCTCTGGCGTTGAAGATAGAGGAACTTGATGCTCAAGTCATCCGTGAAAAGCTTCCGGTTGTCTGGTGTGATCCCATTCAAATTTCTCAATTGTTGCAGAATCTGGTCTGTAATGCTTTAAAGTTCCGCAAAAAGGAAGTGGCGCCAGTCATAAGGGTTTCCTGCGATGAAGAGGATAATGAATGGGTTTTCTGTATTGAGGACAATGGTATTGGAATAAACCCTGATTATTTTAAAAAAATATTTGTAATATTTCAGCGACTCCACTCTCAGGATGAATATAACGGAACTGGCATAGGTCTGGCTGTATGTAAGAAAATTGTTGAACGGCACAAAGGTAGAATCTGGGTGGAATCTGCGATGGAAGAAGGAACCCGGTTCTTTTTCACAATTCCCAAGCACGATAAATAAACTTTGTTCTGATTAATCACGTTTTCTGGCTCGCAGGAAAATAAGTACAAAAATTACTAGCAAAATGCCCAGCCCGGTTATTCCCGATGCAATTAGTATGCTTGACTTCGATGGTTTTAGTTTGATTGTTCCATCCATTATAATCGGTTCCGGGATATAAGACATTTGAATATGATCATTGGTTGTGTGATCCGTCTTAAGAACTTCGGAAGATAATTCTGATATCAGTTTTGACAGATCATAAGCTTTCAGGCCCGTTTCAACTTCTATTGTTGACTTCAGTTCCGGATCGAATTCTCTGATATTTACGGAATTTATACCTTCAGCTTTTCGAAGTCCATCAATAACCCGGTCAAATGCTATACGGTTGGTGCCGGAAAGTTCAACTATAATACGGCTGCCGCAGTCAAATTCCGACACCCAGGCGGCAAGAACGCGCATCAGCAGCGCCCGGAAGTTTCTGCCTCTGTTACTTCCGAGTCGTTTCTGAATTGCGGCTCGTGCCGCCTGAGCGGTGCCGGAAACCCTCATAATATCGGTTTCTTTGCTGGGCAGGGTTACCTGAGCAATAACATTGCCGTTGGGGTAGGATGCTCCGAGATCGGCTCCAATCGAAAAACGTTTCGTTTTCAGGTTGTATAATTTTGAGATGCCGTTATAGCTGCCGGATATTTCCGCGTCAATAATAAAATCGTATTTGCTGCGAATATCAGAGTTCCGATAATCTGCCGAAGAGTTATTGCCTAGTTGTTGATCTCGTCTGGCTCTTTGTTTTTCTGCCGCATTGAACTGTTCAATTTTTACTGTTTGAAAGCCGCATTGGAGGGCGATCTCGCGGAGTTGTCCGTCGATCAGTTTTTTTGCATTTCCTACTCCGCTGATCTTGCCGGAAGCCCTGATTAGCAAACGGGGCGAGCCTTTCATTGCAATTATCTGTCGCATTGACAGATAGTCATTTATTTCCGGAGTTCCTTTGTCTACAATAGCTTCTATCTTTACCTGATACAGCCCGGTTTCCTCCAGGCCTGATGATAATATTTTGAACGTTTTTACATAACCGAAGGCACGTGAAAACACCCGGTCAAAGTCCAGAATGTAATTTGTGCTTTGGGATCTTGAAACAATGTTGACTCCAGCCCCCCGGCGTACGGCCTGGCGTAGCGCATCTGCCAAAGCTTGTTCTTTGGCGATCTTGCTTTTTCCGGCTGCCCTGCCGGTTACGACGATCTTTTCTGCAGCAGTCGCAAAAAGTCCCGCTGCAGTGAAGATTATGATCAAGAGCCATTTTATAGCAATATTCATTGTAATACCGGATTAATGAAACTGGTCAGGAGTTTTATGTTGATGATTTGTATCTGATGGTTGAGGCATGCGTGACTCAGACCTGTTGTCCGGGCTGTGATCATTATGTCTATCATCATGCTTATCCGGTTTGCGGTCATGTCCATTATCATGCTTATCCGGTTTGCGGTCATGCATTGTTTGTTTATGATCTTGCCATGGCTTTGGCTTTTTCATCGGTTTGGGAGGAAGCTTGGGCTTAGGATGTGGTTTGAGTGTTGCTCTTGGAGAGGGCTGGGCACGTGGTGATCTTGGGGGAGTGTGATATTCGTGTACTGTTTCTTTGTGGTCTGAACGAACAACGAGGCATCCTGGACATATTGTCAGTCCTAAAATAACAGTTGCTGCTGTAAATATATATTTATTCATCTCATTCTCCTGGGTTTGAAATGTTATTGATATGAAATTATACGCGTAAAGAAAACATATATCACGCCAAATATTAATTTTTTTTATATATTGAGTCTCTGTATACGCTGATACCTTGATACTACAAAAAAAACGGCTGGATGTTCCAGCCGTCTCACAATAATATTCAATTTTACTCAGGCATGTTGAGCAGTTGCTTCACTCAATGACTCCAGTTCCTGCTTGCCAAGAAGCTTTTCAACATCCAGGATAATTATTACGCTGTCTTTGGCGCGACCAAGTCCTTTGACGAATTCACCGGCGGGAGAGGACGATACTGCGTTTGGCAGAGAAACATTTTCTTCCGGAATATCAATAACTTCGTCAACGGCGTCAACAATCAAGCCAATTCTTGAGTCATTAAAATCAACCACGATAGCACAGGTTCGGTCATCATATTCTTTAGAAGTCATCTGGAATCTGGTACGCATGTCTATTACTGGAATTACCAGACCACGAAGGTTAATAACTCCTTTTGCAAAGCTTGGCATATTAGGAACTTTAGTAATTTCCTGCATGCCGGTAATTTCTTTAATATAAAGAATATCAATAGCATATTTCTCGTCGCCGAGATTGAATGTAAGAAATAATTGATTTACGGATTCTTCTTCAATGCTTTCAGCAGAATTAACACCGTACATAGACTATCCCTCCGGTTGATAGTTTTAGCTGCCTTGAAATCATTTGTAATGATTTCATTTATAAACTCCTTCCTGCTCCATCTTATAAAAAATATAAGTGTTACTTTCAGTAAACTCAAGTACTTTACAGAAAAATACCTGATGAAATATGCTTTGGTCAAGAAAAAGGTGTTGGTCTTATAATGAGCCATCTCGAGGCCGTTCATTCATTGCAAAGCCTTTTTTAGTGATTCGGAGATATCATATTTTCCGGCAAGATATTCTTCCTGGCAACGCATATGCTCAAGATAACATCCATGCGGAAGCATCATTTGGCGTAACAAGCAGATCGTTTCAGCGAGTCCGTCGGTCAACTCAAACATAGATTTCAGGTCCAGATTGCGCGCCCGAAACGAACGGCTCAGAATCAGTATGGAGCCGTGTTCTTCCATTAAAACCGTATACAATGCCGCCGTTTTTCTTCTGAAATATTTGGCGATACGGCAAAAATTCTGTACTTCGCCCATATGTCCGATTACCCCGCGAACCGCAATCCATGAATTATTATCGTCCCCGCTCGGCAGATATTGCATTGCCATTTTCACCGCGTCCCGATTTGTTTCGATCGTAAAAACGCATTTGAATGATCCGGTTTGAGCTGAAACAAAACTTCTTTCCAGCATCAGATGACTGTGATCCATGAAATACTGCGCGATAAACCGGTGTACACTTTGCTGCATGACTCGTTCCCCTTATGTTTGGTTTTGTTATATCAATCAGCCAAACGTCAGGTGTGTGGAAGGGAGAGCGCTCATTGCCGCGCGGCTAGTCGCCGGTGACATGTGATGTCGTTGATTTGGTCGAAACAAGTTTCACCTCAAATCAACGCCATGAGTGACACCCATAAATCGCTCCGCGATTTGATAGTAGTTGCTGTCCCAGCGCAAAAAGCACATTCAGCCGATTATAGCGTAGACACGTATCCCCAAAAATAAGCACAAACACCTGAATACATTTATCACAGGTTATTCGTGACTTTTAAGGGTATACTTAATTCCACCTAATATCAGCAAAATTGCTATTCGCGTTAGGGACAACGCAAGCTACTTTTCCTCATGCTTCCGTAGCGAAGCGGAGTATGAAGCATTACTCGCCAGCGGATGCTATCCGCCAAAAAAGGAGCTCTTCCACATCCCAATCAAGGTATTCGCCAAAACACCCACCCATGAATGTAGAAAGAGCTCCCGCAAAATATTTAATCCGGGAATATAATTCCCTTCCCGAATGTCATATAAAGCGAGAGCAACCCTCAACATCGTTCCATGGGAAAAATTTGGCGAATTTTTTGATCGGAAACGTTTGCTGAAAGTTACCATCGATAACTTTATTTCAATTGTAATTTTTGTTTATTTAAAAACTTATGAATCCTCCGATATTCTGATTCTAAAATCAATATAACATAATGAAATAAATATTGCAACCCCAACAACCAGACTGAGCCGGCAATAGCAGCCTGGAGGTAATCCCTTACTTATTATGTATGTGTTCAACTCATGTAGAAATGTCGCTGGAGGGACGGATGTTTTCATCAAAATCGCCCCTGCTGAGGAGGAGCAAAGTAGGGCCTGTTTTGATAAAATTGGGCCACCGCGCATCAGCGCGACCATTATTCTTACTGCCCGAAGAGTGAGATAATTATTTTGTCGGATGGTATTCGTAAAAAGTCCGGCCTGAAGTTTTTCAGGTGCGTAATATAAGGGACTGCTTCAGGCCGGAAGGAAGGGGCTTATTGGGCTGACACTGATTCCGGCAGAAAACGTGTTGGATCGAGAATTGAAATCAATTGCTCATCGGTTTTGCAGATTGCATAGGTAAAACGATTACAGGACGGATTTTGCTCATTTTCCTGTTGTTCGTGCCATTCTTCAATCATTTCCGGATGGACATTTATGATTTCTTCGGCATGGTCCACTAGAACCCCGAATGTTGGACCAAGCTCTTCTTTGAATAGAATCAGGTCACGCCGGTTTTTCTGTGGATTATCGCAGCCTATCATTTTACGCAGATCAAGAACAAGGTTGATTTCGCCGCGCAGATTAATATAGCCTTCCACATAGTCCGCGGCATGAAATACCGGCGTTATGCCGGTAACTTCCGTGTCGTCTTTTACTTCTTTTATGTCCGAGGCCTTGACCGCAAATAAATGATCTCCTGCGGTAAAGGTATATAAGTTAACGATTTCATCTGTTCTATCAGTCATTTTCAGATTCTCCGTTTTTATTTGCCGTGGCAGGAAAGAAATTCCGCAACCTTGGTCAGGAAACGTTCCCGTTCGATTTTTACGATGTAATCGGAAAATCCGCATTTCAAAGCTGATTCCCTGTCATGGTCCGAGTCCAGCGAGGTGAGGGCTATCGCCGGAATATGCCGCTTTTCTGGAATCGATTTATATGATTCGATAAACTGCCAGCCGTTCATTACCGGCATTTCCAGGTCAGACAATACCAGGTCGAAGTTATCCTGCTTTAAGGTGTCGAGTGCTTCCCGCCCATTGGTGGTTATAGTAACTTCATAATGATCCGATTCGAGGTATTTTTTTACCAGCTGCCGGAAGAATGGTGTATCTTCCGCCAGAAGGATTCTGACATTGCTCGGGACGTGCTTTTCCCGTTTCCCGTCAACATCAAACCATTCCGGTTCAATCTTTTCAATTACCCGGTAAATATCCGGAAAAACCGTTAGTTGGCCGTTTATCAGGGATGTTCCCAGTATCCCGTCACTGTAACTGGTATTATGAAAATTGGTTACAGTGCTTTCGATCTCGCTGAATTCTGACGCCAGGATTCCGAACGGACGTTTGATATGTTTGGGCAGGATTAAAAACATATCCTCTTTCATTTCACATGGCGATACATCCAGAGCCTGATCAAGGCTGATAATCCTGGTAGGGACGCCATCGATATCCAGAAATTTCCGATCCCCGACGTACTGGATCTTATCCTTGTCTACCCAATCCACTCGTTTGATCAATGCCAGGGACAGCGCAAACTGTTCCTTTTCTCCGCCGCGAAAAAGCAAGACACGCTGTGCATCGTCACTTCGGGCAATCAACTGTTCCGGTTCTTCATTTTTTTCGGTGGGTTTGTGGATGTGCCCGAGACCATGACGTCCAATCGCATCAATATCGAGAATGAGTGAAACCGAGCCGTCGCCGAGGACCGTTGCTCCAAGGTAACATTTAATTTCGCTCAGACTGGGATGCATAGGTTTAACGACAATTTCTTCGGCGCCGAGTATTTCATCAACGATCAGCCCGAAGCGCCTGGAGCCTACTTTCACGACCGCTATATTCATAACATCAAGTCTTGCTCCAGAGTTATGTTTTGACTTTGAGTTGTAGTTTTCCGCAATATTTGCACGGGCCCCGTCATCAAGCGGTTCTTTGGAGGCAAGTATTTCGTTGAGCCTGACTAACTGCAGGAGATTGTCGTGGTGACGATAGACTTCCTGTCCGTTGAGGATTTCCACTTTTTCGTCAATTTCATTATCGAACAATGTGATGACTTCTTCCATGTTCAGTTGCGGCACCGCAAAACGTTTGCCGCACGATGTAACCAGCAGGCTCGACATAATTGCCAGCGTAAGCGGCAGGGCGAGGGTCATTGTTGTTCCCGCTCCGGGCGTAGAGTCGATATCCAGGGTTCCGCCCAGTTTTTCGATCGAGCTTCTGACCACATCCATGCCGACGCCGCGTCCGGATATGTCGCTGACCTGTGACGCGGTTGAAAATCCCGGCATCATAATCAGCGAAAGCAACTGTTTGGGTGTCATCCGCTGAAGATCGCTTTCGGATTTCAGGCCTTTTTCGATGACTTTGCGTTTGATCATTTCCGGATCAATACCTTTTCCATCGTCTGCGATAGAGACAATGATCTGTCCGCCTTCGTGCCTTGCTTCAACTTTTATTATTCCGGTCGGCTGTTTTCCCGCCGCGAGTCTTTTCTCGGCGGTTTCGAGACCGTGGTCGCAGCAATTGCGGATGATATGCGTCAGTGGATCGGCCAGCGATTCGAGAACGGTTTTATCCAGTTCAACATCTTCGCCGGTAATCACGATATGAATTGATTTATCAAGCCTTTTGGCAAGTTCCCGGACAATTCGCGGCAGTTTGCCGAATACATTGCCGGCGGGCTGCATTCTGATATTCATAATTGAACTTTGCAATTCGGATGTAACCGCATTGAACCGGCGTGATATCTCCTGTCCGGTCGCGTCGCTGGAAGTATAATGCTGCAGATGCTGGTTTCGTACCAGAACCAGTTCACTGGCAAGGGTCATCAGGTGATCCAGCAAGTCAACATGGATCCTGACGGTTTCACAACCCGATGCCGCCGGTTTTGATTTTAACTCCGGTCCTTTTTCGCCGGATGTATCGATTTTAACCGGAGAGCGGACCGGTTCTTCGGAAGATTTGACAATAGCGGTGGTTTCGACGATTTCCGGTACCTGAGTTTTTTTCTCTTCTTCTTTCGCTTCGCTCAATTCTACAACGTATTCGTGCTCAAATGGTATCGCCATATCGATCATATCCGGATCAATTACGGTGGCGAATAGTATTACCGATGACTCGCCCGATTCCTGGTTGTCCAGAATTTCGCCAAGGGTTTCCAGTTCTTCCTTGAGAAGCTCGAAGCCTTCCTCATCAATTTTTAATTTGATTTCATAGAAATAAGCCAGCTTTACCGACGTTTTTTCCTTTAGCTCCGGCGTGAGGGTGTAGACGGTACTTGGTGCCGGGGTTATTACCTCGATGGACTCCGTTTTCGTTTCCCCGTTTGCTGTTTCATCCAGTTTTATTGTCAGGTCATGATAATTAACATTGTCGCTGACGCCTGGATCATCGATCATTGTCCCGAGAATATCGGTACCGCGCAGCAGCAGGTCAACAGCGTCACCGGTAACGTCAAGTTCTTTTGAACGGATTTTGGACAGCAGATTTTCCATTGAATGCGATAGATTATTAACCGCTTTCAAGCCGAGAAATCCAGCTGCTCCTTTGATTGAATGAATGCTTCTGAACAGTTTATCAACCAGTTCAGGATCTTCATTTGCTCCATTTTCAAGTTCGAGGAGTAACGGCTCTGACACGTCCAGATGTTCTCTGGCTTCTTCAACAAATTCGTCAAGTAGTTCGTTATCCATAATTTACAACTCCAGTGTGTTTTTTAGAATGTGATTTGCGATAACGCTGTGGATCAGAAAGGACGGACCACGTGGGCACTCCACGACAAACCTTCATATTCCCGATAGCCCTGAGTTCGGCATGAACCGATGATGAATTTGCGCGATTCGTGTTCCAGGAAGCCGGAGGCGGCTTTTCCCGAGTCAACCTTCGTGCACTTTTGGGGCAGTTCAATAACTTTCCCCACCGGGAATGTTTCAGGATTAGTCGTCTCAATGACTTCATTCGCCACATTGGTAATAAACGCGGCGCTTCCTTCGATGTAATTGCCGTCGCGGTTTTTAGGCAGGCAGCATTTCAGCATTTTCTGTGCTTCGGTATCCCAGTCAAAAAGTACCCCCAGCACGCCGATTGCGTCACCTTCTCGGGAACCATTATTACGGATGCCCCCAGCATAGATCAAACTGGTATCTTTGTTCTTTTCCAGTTCTGAATGTTGTACGTCCTGAACAGCATATTCTTTGGCGTTCATAGTCTGCATGCCTTTCATGAACCATTCGTGGTCGGCCACATTAAGTCCTTTGAGTCGCTGTAATTGTGCAGAATTGGAGCAGGCGATTATATCTCCTTTGGAATCCGCCAGTATCAAATTACGGTACATCGTGTAACTGTTATTGATAACCTTTAAACGTTCGCAGGCTTTTTGCGCCATTTCATCGGACGGTTTCATCAGCGCTTCCCAAAAGTACCGGTCGGTGGCCCACCATCTGATGTCGGCGGAACGTTCGAACAGATTCCGGTCGATCAGGTCGATGGCCTGCTGACTGAAGATATTCAGCGTACGGAAATTCAACGCCAGTTCTTCGAGCGCCATTTCGTGCAGCAGTTCTTCCATGCAGCGGGTAGCGAAATCGCCGGTGCGGGTGATCTGTTCGAATACTGGTCCCAACGATTGTCCGCGAGTTCCCAGTTCAGTCGCGAAGAGAATACCATTGGTCGAGATCAACTGTAGTGTTCGTTTATCTTTCTGTACATATTTATACGTTTTTTTATTGATATGCGGCGTGATCTTCGATTCCATCAGCTCATCAATATTTACATCATCCACATCCAGATCGTATGCCTGGTCGGCAAAGATCGTATCCTTCAGGGTTACCAGATGCGAATTCCAGTCAAGTCCCTTGTAATCAAGGTATCCATCGGTCCGTGCGGTGAACAGGGCGGATTCCCGGTTGCCGTAAATGGCATAGCTGCAATGACTTTTCCCCGGAGGTAACTGACGGTGCGGGCGCGGCAGCCGGGTTCGCATGCCGGATTTGAACATAAATTCATCGCTGCTGGCAATGATTTCTCCTTTGCTGTTCGACAGGAACGTGTACCAGCCGTCTTCAACATATCCGTCTTTGTCCCGTGGCATATGGTCATTCAGGATGATTTCCGCTTCTCCCTGGAAGTCGAAAAAGATGCCCAGCACGCCGATGACTTTGCCGCTGATATCGCTGTTTTCGCGGATCGCGGTGGTATAGATCAGTGATTCCTGGTTATTTTCTATTTGGGAAGTTTTCAGGTCCTGTGCATAATAGGCATTCCCGTCAGTTGTTTTTATGGCATTGATGAACCATTCTTCGTCCGCCACGTTCAGACCGAGAACCTGATCCCGGGTGTTACGGTTTGAATTGGCTATAACATTGCCCTCGTCATCGCAGATCACCAGATCACGATACAAAGTATATGAACTGTTGATACCTTCCAGTCGGTTGCAGGCAAACTCAATGCTGTCATGAGCCTTACGGCATCCTTCCAGAGTCCTCTGCAATAGATCAACGGCATTGTTGTCTTTTGCCTGATTCAGAAAGCCGATTACCAGTTCTGATTCCTGACGGGCGGCTTCAAACAATTCTCGGTCATAGATGATTTTCAACGACGATGTGAATTTTGTTTGGAACTCTTCCAGTTGTTTCAGACCTTTTTCCTTTGCAGCTTTGGCTCCGTTGCCAGTTAATGATGGTGGATCTGTTAATATCTTACCGAAAATATCGTTGAGAAGTTTAAGCTGTTCTTCGACCTTTTCTGATATTTCCAGACATTCACAAAATGCTGTTTCGAGTGCCCACCACCGTACATCGCAAGTACGTTCCAGTAAATTCCGGTCAATCGTGTTGATTTTTCCGTAAGCCACGGTTGACAGAATCATCTGATAAAATTCTTCTTTGGCAAGATAAAACTGTCCGAAAAGATTTTTGGTTCCGATCAGCAGTTCGTCGCGGAAGGTTTCGACCCGGTTCATCAGGTCCTTTATTGTATCCTGTTCCTTCGCGGTTCTGCCGATATCAACAGCCAGGCTTTTTCCGTGATTGCATACTGGCAGAATCACGTTTAGTTCATTGACAATTTGTTCGTAAAATTCCCGATGCTTGTGGGTTATTACCGGATCAAAAATAGAAAACTTCTGTTTCTGAACCATTCCCTTCTCCTCAGTAACCATAGTACTGCTCTTACTCCTCTTTCACCTGTAATTTCCTAATTCCCATGTTTGGGATGTGTTCCAAAATTGCAGGATATATGCCAAGAAAAAAAATGCTGTTGTAAGTTTTTGTTCATTAAAATATTAGAAGGTAAATGCGAAATGTTGCAATTCCTGTTTATTGACAGATATATGGAGCATATATGTGATTGTTGGTGATAAAGTTACCTTATTGTTATATTTGTTTGTCGATAGTGTCTTTTTTGTAATTTAAATCAGGCGGGATGAGTTCTTGTTGTAGAGATTATCCGAATATTGATTAACTTTTTTTTATTAAATATAAATAAGTGTAATAATTAAAGTATTTATTAAATATTAGCTTTAGTTCCTGGCGGTTTGTGGAAGAGAATTCCTGATAGTAAAATACTTTATTTTTAACAGTGATTTTATGACTAATTACTTCAATGAGAAAAAAATAGCAAAATTGTAAATGCAGAAAGTATATCCGTTTTGTCGACTTTGTGTTTATTCTTATATAATATGGTTATGGGATTGGCTTTTCTTTCTTATAAGGACATATTATCTGCATCTTAGAATGTAATCAAAGGAGTTTGTTATGAAATTCGATAATGTTTCCGTAGAAACCAAAGCTAATGTATATTTTGATGGGAAAGTAGTGAGTCATGCCGTATTTATGGCGGATGGAGAGAAAAAGACGTTTGGCATTATTTATCCGGGCGACTACGCATTTAATACCGGTACTCCTGAAACGATGGAAATTACCGATGGTACCTGCACGGTTCGTGTAAAAGGAGAAACTGAATGGAAGACTTACACCGGCGGTACCTTCTTCAAGGTTCCCGGGGAGTCTTCTTTCGAGATCAGCGTAGTCGATGGTATACTCGAATACGTCTGTTCATATAAATAGCATAGTTATGTATGGCTCCCCGTGCGGTAGTCGCGGGGAGATTTATCTATATAGCGCTTGAATACGGTGCTAAAATAGTTGCTGTCGGCAAAGCCACACTGGAGTGCGATGGCGGTAACGTTTAGTTCCGGATGAAAGCGCAGATAGGTTTTGGCTTCTTCTACGCGCCGCTGGTTCAGCAGGTAACGGAAATTATGTCCGGTTTTTCTTATGATAATACCGCCGAGATAATCCGGCGTGACTTTTAACATGTCGGCAAGGTCGCTTAGCGATACGTTTTCCGAATAATGGTGGTCGATGAAAAACTGGGTATGTTCCAGATAATAGTTTTCGTCTTTGCGTTTTCCTGTGCCTCCGCCGTTTTCCCGCCACAACTCAATTTCTTTTATAATCAAATCCCTTAGAAATTTCAGTTCCCGATGTACAATTTTTTTTCGTTCAGAGGTCGAATCGGGCAGAGGGACTCCATCATATTTTATTCCGTTAATGTCCGCCAGTTCACGTTTTGAAGTCATGTGTCCGGCAAACAGTACGCCTGCCAGTTCGTTTTTAAACATGACTGGACACACCAGTTCAAAAATACCATTGGGGCATATTCCTGAAAAATTCTTGCCGTGGGCAGCCAGTTGCATACAGTTCTTTTTGGCGGCAGCGCAGATTAGTAGTCCGCCGGCATTTTTTACGAAGACGCAATAGCTGCCGTGATGTAAATACTGGTCCGGCTGTAATTTTAAATCTTTTACGCTGAAAAAAGCCGGATGCCGTGGTTCCAGACATATAACCGCACCGGTCTTCTGTTCTTCCTGTCTCATAAGGTCCGATAATTTCATTCTATTTGATATCCATGATTTTTAAAGGTCCCTACGACTAATACCATTCACTTAAAGCTCAAATCTATATTTTTACATGTAGACTTATCATTTTTTCTGAAAATCTACGATTCGTATTGCAGCAGCATTAGTAGCTTGCGCTGTCCCAGCGCAAAAAGCATGTATGCCGCAAACGTATAAACACGTCTTTCCTTAATGCTCAAACGGCTGAATTCATTTATTCCAAGTTGTTTGTGACTTTATTGGTTATCCTCAAATTTACATAATGTCAGCAAAACTGCTTATTGCGCTGAGGACAGCGCAAGCTACTCTGAGAATCCGCCGAACAAAAGTTGTTTTCACTATTCAATGACTAAAAATTATTCAACAATATTAGCATGACCAATTTCTTAAGTGAACAGCATTAGTCCGTACGACGGACGGCGTTAGTAGTACTTCAAATTCCAGTCGCTAACGCTCCTTACGGAAGCGGAAGAATTATATTTTTCCCCGCTTTTCCCGTTTCCTTCATGTTGATATTCTCGTTAATAGTTACTTATCCATGATTTTTAAAGATAATAATGTATGAATTTAAAGGTTTTATTGGAAAAAATCAAGTATTATTAAAGGCGACCGAGCGTCGGCCTCGTAATAATTGCTGGTCGGCTAAGCCGAAATAAAAAAGTATAAAGGAGAAAATATCATATGAAAACATTACTTGTTCCTGAACATGAGATTCCGGTGTCTGCGGAAGCTGAAGTCTTGGTGGTTGGCGGTGGTCCGGCTGGAGTCGGAGCCGCGTTGGCGGCGGCCCGTTGCGGTGCGAAAACGATGCTGATCGAACATTTTAATTGTCTTGGAGGGATTGCAACTTCCGGTTTGATGAGTCACTGGACGGGGGCATCCGAGGGACCGATTTATCAGGAAATACTTGACCGCTGTAAGGCGGAAACCTGGCCGGGGGAAGATGAAGAAATGATGAAACGGCCGAAGATCCATCATGAAAAACTGAAACTGGTGCTTTACAACATGCTGGAGGAGGCTGGAGTAACCATTCAACTTCATACCGATGCTGCAGAAGCCATTATGGACGGCAATCGTGTAACCGGAGTTATTACCCAGAGTAAATCGGGACAAGAGGCAATTATGGCGCAGGTGGTGATCGATGCTTCGGGCGATGGCGATATTGCCGCCAGTACCGGCGCTGAATTTTATAAAGGACGTGAAGAGGACGGACTGATGCAGCCGGTAACATTGATGTTCAAAATAGAGAATGTCGATTTTGAACACGCTATCTTTCCCGGTTCGTTTGAGACTACCGTAGAAGTTCCGGCTGGAGAAATTCAGGCGCTTGCTCGTCAAAATCTTCCGGCTCCGGCGGGACATGTTCTGCTTTATCAGTCAACGGTGGAAGGACAGGTGGTCGTAAATATGACCAACCTGACCGGAATTGATGGCACCAGTGTCCGTGATCTGACAAAAGCGGAGATGGTTTGTCATCGTCAGGTGCCGGTTATTCTTAATTTTCTCAGACGTTACGCGCCCGGCTATGAGAACTGTCGTCTGGTGGAAACTGCTTCGGTGATTGGGGTTCGTGAAACCCGTCATTTTAAAGGACTTTACACGATCACTCCGGAAGATATTGTGGAAGCGCGACTTTTCCCGGATTGGATTGCGACACGCTGTCATTTTAATTTCGACATCCATGCCATTAAAGGAGCCGGACTTGATCCTGACGGAGCTCAGCATCATTTTCAGAGTAAAGGAAAATATTCGATCCCTTATGGTTGTTGTGTCCCTGAAAAAATAGATGGGCTGCTGTTGTCCGGACGTAATATTTCCGGGACTCACAAGGCGCACTCGAATTTCCGGGCAATGCCGGTATGTACCAACATCGGGCAGGGCGTAGGAACTGCCGCCGCGGTAGCGGTGAGTGATGGGGTTCTTCCGCGCAATGTGGATATTTCCAAAGTCCAGCAGAAACTGCGTGAACAGGGCGTTCAACCATAGTAAAATCAACTCGGTACCACTGAAAGGTACCGAGTTGATCATTAAATGTAATTAATGTTTGGAGATTTATTCAGCCAGAGAACCCCGTAATTTGAAAGAAATCAGATTCCCTTATTCAAAATAATGTTTGTTCCGGGATCAGAACAAATGGGAGCCACCAATCGTACTCTTTCTCCGTAAAATATACTAATTCGAATTTGAGTAACTTTTTCAGGACGAATAATCGGCCATAGGCCTCCTTCAGGGAACATGTTACTGGGTGTCACTTGAACCACATTATGTCCATCATGCAATACAACATATGTAACCAAATACTGACTCCATTTAGAATCTCCAAGATAAAGCGCAAACTTTCCACTACCTTTTGAATCAATCTCAATTGTAATTAGATCATGAAAAGAACGCAAACTTGAGTTTGGACCAACAGTAAAAGGATGATCGAATGCAAGTTGAGGACAAACACCATTCGGAATTTCACCTATTTGCATTTCAAGAACACCCTTCTTCGGAAATAAAACTTCTGCAGACTTACAATCGCGCCGTGTTATTTTCCAATCCCGCAAAAAGCTTTTTGCATTTGAATAATTTAATAAAAACAAAGGACGAGTTCCTGAATTCGGATCTATCTTCTTATATTTCGGAGGACGTGCGCTTTGCGATTCAATAGGAATAACTTTTTGAGGACCCCACATTGTAACATTCGCTACCGCAGCAACTCCATCCTTATGCCCAATTAACTTCAAACTGGAAATAGGAGAATCCGGCTTGGAATTTTTCCAGAGAAATGATGAAAACTGAAAACGCACTTTATCGGAATTCAAACCAACCCAGACCGCACGGCCAAGCATCGGACCGGCTTTGGCATTCCAATCGAGAATCTCTTTGCGATACCGTATCGGAATGTGCGCGACTTTCCCATCTGCATACTTAACCTGCACTTCCGCAATCTTTGGCATTTCCCGTAAATACAACATCTGATTCAGTCCAATTTTATTCGCCGGCATATCGGAAGAAACCACAAAACCAATATAATTTACCTTTGCAGGTTTTATGGTCAAATCCGGAGTAGTTGAACCGTCTGTAGAAGTCAGCCACAACGGCTGCCGCTGGTGCCATTTAAAGCCGGATACATTTTCCCCGGAAACAGTAAGAGGAACATTAGGTTTTTTACCTGCAATCGGACCAGGCCAATTGTTCATTTCGGTACCGAAAGTAATTCCAGCCGGAAGCGGCAGAACGGTTTTGGTAAAACGACCAGGATAATAACCTTCCTGTATCCAATCACAGAAAAGTTCTCCACCAGGAGAAAGCGGAAGATCATTTCGCTTTAATGACGCATTCCAACCGCAATCGGCAGCAAAAGCGGTGCCGTTGACATAAGGAACAGATATCACCGGTTCCGTCCAGTCACCGGCATTATACCAATAGGTTATTATTAAACCAAGTCCATTCGGGGCTTTAAGTTCTTTTGCATAGGTGCTGATATTTGGAAATCCGCCTCCGGTACCGGCAAGGACTTTAAAACCTTTATTACGAAAGTAATCAATTTCTTCATGAAAATTTTTCACACTGTCACTATAATTCCAATACTGTATTACAATATCCTTCGGCAAAGAATCAAGAATTTTCCAGCCTTCGGGGTCCCATTCGGGATGGGCAAACTTATTCTTATTCGGCATCATAAATGAGTCATGCCACATAATCATTTTTACATTATGATCTTTGAGATAGTTATAATAATCCATGATATTTTCTCGCAGTAGATCCGACGGATCACGTTTTTTACATTCAGGGCAAACACGATAAGGCCCCCATGCAATTTCATCTAGTCCCAAATGGATATATTCCGGATCAAAAATTTCAATAGTTTCCCGCAGAATATCCTTAAAGAACTTTCGAACTTTGGGGTTGGTGGCACACCATGAACTGTTAGGACTGATAACCTTAGGATCTTCAAGCAGTTGATCTCTTTCCGGAGAATGTAAAGTCCAAAAGACGTGACTGAGAGCCTGGTAATAAGGAATAACACGCATATGGTATTTTTTTGCGAATTTAGTAAACTCGCGAAGCTGTTCCGGCGTATAACCATGGGTACAGACTTGATGTGATTTAAACAACGTCACGGCGGAAAAATCAACAATTAAAGTATTGAATTTCTGCCGGGATAGCGCCCTGACAACTTTTTTTAGTTTCGGCAATTTGGAAGGATCTGTCGAATGCAGATGAAGGTAGAGGCCACGCCACTTACAATCTGGCTTATCTTTGATTATTGCACAATGAACTGTCGCAACCTCATCCTTAAAATTTACCAGCTGACGCAATGAGTAAAAACCGTAAAGTAATGCAGCATTGGAACCACCGGATATGGAGATTTCTTTTGAGTTGATTTCCAGAATATATTCCTCTTTCTCTAAAGATGAATTGATCACTGCTTTTAGCGGAAGTCCGTTCGTTCTTGCTTTCAAGCCTGACTCAGTCAAAAATATCTTTATTTCAGATTTTAACGCATTTGCATTAACCGGAAGCTCCAATTTCAGTGATTTTAATTCCAGACATTTTTGGGAAATATTTGCTTTTTGGGGAGGCGGAAAAATTTTTGCCGCAAAGCCACATGGGGCTAGAATAACAATACATATAAGTAATAAATTTCGTATAAGAATTCTCATGACATCCTCTAGTAATGAACTTAAAATATTCTCATGCATTAGAGAAATTTTTGATTCAGTTGACTTTATATCTCGACCATATTGGCTGGGAAATTCATTTTTGTATAGATTTTGTTTTTTTATAGTTGTTACTTTCATAAAAATTAGACAGTTTTATTGTTCTTGTCGTATTATCTTTTGGAGGATCTCCTTAATTTTTTGAGGTTTTTATTGATAAAATGTGCTGTTGATTCTATTATCTACAGTCAATGTCAACTTTTGGTAATAATACAATGGTCACAGGACTAGATTTGCGGCATAATCGACGAAATCCTGACTGCGATTTGATTCCAGACTCCAGCTGTTCTGAGTTTTTTGATGATAGCTGACATACTTAACGACAACACTAAAATAATTAACAATGAGCGATAACTAGATATTTATAATATCTTTTTTGACAATCTAATCACGCTCAGGAGTGAAATCGGCGTTGCACATTGAGCCAAACTCTTTCGTTCCGGAAGCGGAAGAGATAACAAGATTATAAAAGAAATCATTAATGGTCATCGATGATGCCGAACCATCAAGGTACTGATAATTTCCAGCGGTTTTCTTATGGCGCAGACAATGATATTTGTCATATGTCCTGGCAATATATGAACTACCGCACCATATCCAACATGCGTTTCTGTAAGCACAGTCCATTAAATCCCCAGTATAAATGGAGCGTGGATTGATCCGGCTGAGTTTGCTGCCGTATCCACTGGTTAAATTGGCATTTGTCCAGCGACCGCTGCCAAAATAAGGGTTATATGCGTATGAAAAATCGCCCCAAGCTGTACTTACCATTGATGCCGGAATTACAAGTGAGGGACATACCGCTCCCTTTGATTTCTGGAATGTTCCAGCTGGTTTGCCATCGACATCATCAAGGAAATAGGTCCACCAGCGGTCTTGCCCTCCTAGATCATAGGCCGCAGGAATCAGATAGCCGTTGTAACTATCCGCATACATTTGCACTTTGAGTCCTATTTGCTTTAAATTTGATAGACATTTTATGCTCTTTGCTCTGTCTCGTGCAGAGTTCAGCGTTGGTAGTAAAATTGAGGCAAGAATTGCAATTATTGCTATAACTACAAGAAGTTCAATTAGTGTGAAGCTTTTTTTCCCTTTCATGATTCTTTTTCCTTTGATTTGTTTTGTTATATGTTATTGATGAAAATTGGTTCCGTTGAAATAATTTTTGAGTCAGGTTTTTTATCGGTGTCGACCCAGCTCAGTAATGCTTCTGTTCCAAGTCGGCCCATTTCTGCATAATTACACAGGTAACTATGGATACCAATGTACTTCTTGTGTTCAAGCGGATTGGCTGCCATGCCGCCGCCGCCGTAAATCATGTTTTTTGCAATCTCCGGATAGCTTTCATCCAGGAAAATGCGGCTTTGTCGAGCAAGATTGTCATTAATACAACAGATAGCGTCGAACTGTTGTTGATTACTGATGGCTGATTCTAAAATTTCATTGACGCATTCCGGGTTAAAATTTCCCGGGAAAAATAGTTTTTTATTCGGCTCAATGCCATGCGACTTCAGGGACTCTACAAAGCCATTGCGGTGGGTATGCGTGATTGCTACATCTTCTTTCCCTGAAATATACAGGATATTCCGCTTTCCTGCTTTGATTAATGTTTCTCCAACAATGAATCCGCCTTGAAAATGATCAATTTCCGCCCTGACGCCAGAGGAGGTCTTTTGGGCGTAACTGTTCATCTGGACCATCGGTTTTCCCTTTAACTCCGTAAGATAATCGTCACTCAACATTGAGCCCCATATCACCAGACCGTCAACCAGCTTTTCATTGAACAGTTTAAGATATTCTTTTTGTTCTATATAACGTTTGTTTCGGAAGATCAATGTCAGTCGATATTGACTGTTATACATCGCTTTTTCAATTCCCTGCATGGCTTCCATGAACGAGAAATCTTCGAATACGCTGTAGCGATCCTTTAAATTGTCCAGCGACGGAATGACCAGTCCAACCGCATAGGATTTGCTTTGAGACAGTCGTTTGGCATTGATATTCGGGGTGTAATTCAGGCGTTTTACCGCAGAAAAAATCTTTTGACGGGTTTTTTCCGCTACCGGATATGCCAGTTGAACATTATTCAACACTCGCGATACCGTGCTTGACGCTACTCCGGCTTCTTTTGCAATATCTTTTATGGATACTCGACTACCCATTGCTTTGTGTTTCTCCGTTGTTAATTTCTTACGGCAACCGTTTGCCGTTGGGTCTATTATATAACGGCAAACGGTTGCAGTCAATAGCAGTCGAAAGAATTTTATGAAAAAATACAAGGAATGAGGAGACGACAGTGCAAAAGAGGGGGGCGATTTATCGGGCATAAATTGCGCTGGAGATTTGAAATTTCGCTCATAACGTCAATATTAACGAATTGGATATTAGTAAAACAATATAAATTTATATATACGAAAATAATACAAATCAGGAAAGAGTCGAGATGAGCGAAAAAAATACGGAGTTGATGGATAAGATTGTATCACTGGCAAAGCGGCGTGGATTCATCTTTCAGAGTTCAGAAATTTATGGCGGAATCAATGGTTTCTGGGATTATGGTCCGTACGGAACCCAGATGAAAAAAGCCATCGAAAAACTGTGGTGGAACTATATGGTTGAAAGCCGGACCAATGTGGAAGGTCTGGACTCGACGATTATTTGCCATCCGCGCGTATGGAAGGCTTCCGGTCACCTTGATCAGTTCGGCGATCTGATGTGTGACTGCCGCGAATGTAAGTCTCGTCACCGCGTTGACCAGATGGAAGACCCGACTACATGCCCGAATTGCGGATCAAAGGATCTTACAGAGCCGCGCGAATTCAACCTGATGATGAAGACTTTTGTCGGTCCGGTTTTCGACGAAGATCACACCGCTTATCTTCGCGCCGAAACCTGTCAGCCGATTTTTGTCGACTTTAATCTCGTTCGTGTCGCTACTCGTCAGAAGCTCCCGTTTGGTATTGCCCAGATTGGTAAAGCGTTCCGTAACGAGATCAATCCGCGTAACTTTACTTTTCGTTCGCGCGAATTTACTCAGATGGAAATGGAATTCTTCTGTACTGATGAAGATGCCATGCAGTGGTATGAATACTGGCGCGACCAGCGTCTGAAATATTATGAAATGCTCGGATTCAGCAAAGATGTGATCCGTACCTATGACCATGAAAAGCTGGCTCACTACGCAAAAGCCGCTATGGATATCGAGTTCAAGTTCCCGTTCGGCTGGGGCGAACTCGAAGGTATTCACCATCGTGGAACCTGGGATATGTCACAGCATTCGGAATTCTCCGGCGAAGACATGCAGTATGTCGATCACGACAACAAACGTAAGGTTATGCCGGTTGTTATTGAAACTTCCGTTGGCGCCGACCGATCAATGCTGGCGTTGCTGTGTAACGCTTACGATGAAGATACAGCCGAAACCAAGAAAGAAGGCAAGGCCGAAGAGGTACGTATCGTATTGCATTTGCCTGCAATTATTGCACCGGTGCAGGTTGCGATCCTGCCGTTGTCAAAAAAGCTTAACGAAAATGCTGAAAAACTGTTTGGCGATATGGCAAAATACTTCCGTTGTGAATATGATGTAACCGGCAGTATCGGAAAACGCTATCGTCGTCAAGATGAGATCGGTACTCCATTCTGCGTTACATTTGACTTTGATTCACTTGAAGACAATTGCGTAACAGTACGCGAACGCGATTCGATGTCTCAGGAACGTGTCAGTATGGACCAACTCAGAAACTATATTGACGAAAAAGTAATGCTGTAAGCTTTTTTCAGGATTGTTTCCGGCAAATACGGAAACAATTCTGAATAGGGATGCTGAAATGGAACAGAGAATGACAGACAAGGAACTGCAAAATTTCTATAAAGAAATTGAGCAGGATATAAAGAATCCTCCGAAAAACTCCAAGAGTAATAACTGTTCTTCTGAAGATATTCTCTCTTCTATTGGTGATGTTGTGTCTGAGATAGCTATCGATGGAATCGTTGATATTGTCATTGATTCTGTCAGCAGCTGAACATTACGCAGAAGAATAATTGGATAAATGACTTGACTAACTCTAGAAAAGTGGAACAATAATGCGAGTTTTATTCGATCATCAGATATTTAGCTACCAACGTTTTGGCGGAATATCTCGTTATTTTGCAGAATTAATGCGTTGGAGTTCAAATATTACTGACTTGGAATATGTCCTCGGGATCAAGGTCTCCGCTAATGAGTCTCTAAAAAATACTGGACTGGCTGAGAAGCATGCGATTCCAATAAGTAATTGCAAAGATAATCTATTTTCTTTGAGCCTGAGATATGCAAAAAATGATCTCTACACCCGAAAGCTTATAGGTAAAAATCAATTCGACATATTTCACCCGACTTTTTACTTTCCCGGTTTGACTCGAAAATTACGCAATAAGCCGTTTGTTGTTACGATAGTGGATATGATTCCTGAGTTATTTCCTGAGATGTACCCTCAAAACACATTCTATTCGAAGAATATAACTCATCGATGGATCGAGGGCAAAAAAGAACTGGCAGTTAATGCTGCTGCGATTATTGCCATATCTGAGAAAACAAAGTCTGACCTTATCAATATGTATGGAGTAGACGCGGATAAGATTAAAGTTATTTATTTGGGAAATTCCCTGGAAGAGTCCAGAGAACAGAACATATCGTCACAAATTAAGTTGCCCAAGAGATATTTGCTGTTTGTTGGAACTCGCAATGGATACAAAAATTTTAAACGTTTTTTGACCGCAAGTGCAGAACTGATGAAAGATGATGATGAGTTACATATAGTCTGTGTAGGTGGCGGAATGTTTTCTGATACAGAGAAGGCAATGATTGCTGAATTAGGAATCTCCTCCAGATTGCATCAGTATAATGTGACGGATGATGACCTTTGTATGATTTATGAAAATGCCTTGGCATTTGTTTTTCCTTCTATGTACGAAGGCTTTGGTATTCCTATTGTTGAAGCGTTTAATATGAATTGTCCGGTATTATTGAGTAATTCCAGTTGTTTCCCTGAGATCGCCGGAGATGCTGCTGCGTATTTTGATCCTGAAGATGAAAAATCTATTGCCGATACGCTTAAGATTATTTATGATAATTCACATCTTGACACTCTCAGAAAGAATGGTGAAGTGCGTCGTCATATGTTTACCTGGCAGAAAACGGTTGAGCAGACTAAACAGGTATATCAATCGGTACTGGAATCATAAATATAATGTGTTAATAAAGCTAAGGAATGGATCATGAAATATTTAATAACTGGACATGGGGGCTTTGTTGGATCCTATTTGATCGACTATATTATTCAGCAGGAATCGGATGCCGAAATTATTGGACTTGATATTGCTGCGAGGAAAATGAAGGCCGATTATTTTACTGAGTATATCGTTGATTTACTTGATGCTGACAAATTGAATTCTGTTCTGAAAAAAGTCAAACCGGATTATATTATGCATCTTGCTTCATTCAGTTCCGTTGCTTACAGCTGGGAATACCCTCTTGAGAGTTTTCAGAACAATACGAATATATTTCTGAATTTGCTTGATGGTATATGTCGCTATTGTCCGGAGTGTAAACTACTTTCGATTGGGTCCAGTGAAGAATATGGTGCGGTTTCAGAAGATGACATTCCTTTAAAAGAAACAATGATACCCCGTCCCCTCAGTCCATATGCTGTCGCCAGAGTTGCTCAAGAGAATATGTCAAGAGTATACTCGCGGGGATTTGGACTGAATATTGTTTGTACCAGATCATTTAACCATATTGGTTGTGGACAACTTGATAAATTTGTTATTAGTTCTCTTGCTAAAAGATTTGCAATGTTTAACGCTGGGCAATGCTCTGAGATTGTCACCGGAGATACCAGCGTCATTCGCGACTTTCTTGATGTAAGAGATGTGGTTAGGGCTTATTTCCTTTTATTAAAAAGTGATGGCGGAAATAGCGAAATATACAACATATGCAGTGGATTTGGAACTTCCATACAAAATATTATAGACCTTCTCTGTAAAATAACTAATACGATGCCGTCATTCAGGGTTGATAGTAAATTATTACGTCCTGTTGAGAATCGAATTGTTACTGGCTCTTACGAGAAGATCAATAAATTATGTGGGTGGAAACCTGAAATTACGTTGGAAGATTCCATTACAAGTATTGTGGAATGGTGGCAGAAAAGAATCTAATCTTTCAAATATATCATCTATGGGCGTGTTTTTTTTGCTATACAGGAGGTTATATGACGAATGAGAAGGTACAAAAAAATGGAAAGTTTTTTAGAATTATGTGTCCAGAAAAATATGGATTGCTACTAGTAGAAGGAAGAGCATAATGTTAATCGGTATTGTTATTCTGAATTGGAATAAAGATGATTATACCAAGAGATGTCTGGAAAGTATTGATTCTCTGCGTTTTGATGATATTCGGCTCAATACATATTTGATTGATAATAACTCAGAACAATTCAATGAGATGTTTATGACACAGGCTCTTCCGGGGGTTAATATTATCCGGTTGGATGATAATGTGGGATATACCGGAGGTAATAATGTTGGTATTGATGCTGCGATGAAGGATCAATGTGAGTTTGTGTTTATTGCTAATAATGATACAATCTTTACAGAATCACTTATTCCTGAACTATTAAAAACAATCGAACAGGATGAGTCGATTGCATCTGTTTCGCCCAAAGTATTATTTTATAAAGAGCAAAATAAGATACAGTTTGGGGGAGGGAAATTAAATTTATATTTTGGCAAATACGAACATTTAGGATATGGTTCTATTGATGACGGTAGCTTTGATACGGAAAAAGAGATAGATTTCTTTACCGGATGTGGTGTGCTTTTGAAAAGTTCAGTTATTCGTGAACTTGGAAAATTTGAAGATTCTTTCTTTGCATATTGTGAAGATATTGAACTTTCTGTTAGAATAAGACGGGCTGGGTATAAATTGTATTATAATGGTAATGCTGCGATTTATCATGATGAATCTCCATCTCTTGGTGGTTATTTGAACCCTCTCGCATTTTATTTGTCAAAACGGAACTCCGTGTATTTGATTAATATGCACGGGACTGTTGGTCAACGATTTTGCTATTTAATATATTCCTATACTTTTTTTCTCCTTGCGGTGGCAGGTTATGCGTTCCTGAAAGAAAGATTCGATCTTTTAAAGATGTACGTTAGGGCATTAAAGGATTCCTTGAAAGGAGTAAAAGGAAAACCTGATTTTTTTTAATCAGAACTATTCCTATGCCTATGTGAAATTACAACATAATAATTTCTATAGGTCGTAACAATGTGAGTTCGATTAAAAAACTTGTTCTGGTTCTTGTAAAATGGCTTTAGTTCACTATATTACAAAAAAATTTATAGAGATTATAATCTAATATGTTAAAAGAAAAAAATTCAACTTACTATCAATCTGACAGGAAAGAATTAATTCCTTTTATCCCCGAACAATATTCCACTGTTCTAGAGATTGGATGTGGTTCTGGAGTATTCCATGATAATTTAAAAAAAAGCAAAGAATACTGGGGGATTGAACCCGTGGAATCTGCGGCTCAAGAAGCAAATGGTAAATTAAGTAAGGTTATCGTGGGATTATATAATGATGTTAAGGATAAGATTCCTGACAATTATTTTGACTTAATTGTTTGTAATGACGTCATTGAGCATATGCCAGATCATGAAGAATTTCTTTGTTCCATAAAGACAAAAATGAAGGATAAAGGTTATTTGATAGGTTCTGTTCCAAATGTGAGATGTTTGGATAACCTGTATAAGCTATTGTTAAAAAAAGACTGGAATTATACAGACGCTGGGATTCTTGATTATACACATTGCAGGTTTTTTACTATTAAAAGTCTAAAAAATAGTCTTTCCAAGTGTGGATATGATTTGGAAGATATCAGGGGCATTAATCCATTAACGGAAAAGTTGTGTTCCAGAATCATATGTTTTGGGGTTGGAATTGTTTTAGGGCGTGATGTGAGTTTCTGTCAGATAGGATTAAAAGTAAAAAAACGGGAAAGAAAAGAATCGACGAAATAGGCGCTTTAAAGTTCTTTTCCCCAACGATATAAGTGAGCTAGCTCTTTGCAATGTCCATGAGTTGAATAGCTTGGTATAGGGGAAATTAAAGAACGCCCTTTTTTTCTAAGAGCTAAAAACATATGGAAATCATATGGATATTTATAACAAGTAAATTTTCTTAGAATTTTTTCATCTTTTTTTAGGGTTGCAACTTGAGATGCAAATGTCATTGTTGTAGAAAGTACAGTCGCCCAGTGGGTTGATTTTGAAACAATAATTCTAGTTAGTTTTGATTTATTTTTTAGAAGTTTGTTTGGTTTCTCTTTCCTATATATATTTTTGTCATCATATAACGTTACATAATCTGCTCCAGTTTTTAAGCCTTCCATAAGAATTTTATTACTTCGATCTCGATGGATATAATCATCTTCAACAAAATATACATAGTCTGTGTCAGGAAGTTTCAGGGCAAGTGACAACGCATGATTAAAGCTGTCAGCTCCATTTTTATAGTCAGTTCGTATTACGTTTAAGTTCATTTCTATTAATTTATTATATGTGGAATCAAGAACATTATCAGCGATTATGGTTATTTGATTTTTCTCAAAATGTTTAAGAAAGTTATTCAAACAGTTAAAATTTGTTATATATTCCGGCCGCGCCTTGTTAAAGCTAAAATCACTAATGCGATAATAGATATGCAGTTTTCCCTGAATTAAGGTTTTGGGGCAAACTAGAGGAATTCTATTAAACAAAAAGATATATAGTTCTAAAGATATATACGAGATACATAGCCAGATATATTTGAGATTGTAAATTTTTTTCTTCATTACCTTTACCTTAATATTGGGACGTTGACTAAAAATTATTTATTGTAATATTTCAGCACAATCTAAGTCGCTCAAAATTCTTTCATTTTCGTTTATTATGTTTATGAACTAATTCAAATAAAAATGCAAAGCGATATCGTATTCTTAATATTTTGTACCAAAATGCAATCCAACTTAATAGTTTAAACTTTAACGCTAATTTACAGCTACCGTTGAAACTTTTTCCTGTATAGAGTTTTGACACCATAAATTTTGCCGGTCCCTGGCAATGCAGACCATGAAATTTGATGATCTTCTCCTGTTTTAGATTGTAGCCATAAGGAATTTTGTCGATCCAGCGAAGTTGTTTGTGGCCATATTTCATCCTGTATTCATTAGGAAAGAAACTGCTGCTTTCGTTAATATTATTTTCGAAAATGGCTTCATTTATAACTTCTTCAAAACTGAAAAAGCGCAGTTTAGTGCAGAATTCCTTGAAGAAACTTATTGCTGAAGTCATATCACTGATGGCTCCAACGCCATGTAGAGATACAAGTTCATGCCATTTTTCTTTCAATAGGCCCACATTGTCATTCTGATATAGCTTAAAGGTGCATTGGTTGTATAGGTGTAGATATTGGGTTTTCCAATATGACAATCCTATGCTAACATGCTGTTGGGATGAATTATATGCAACGCCTATATCATAATCCTTGTGTTCATTGTGCATCAATTTTGTGATATTTGAATAAAGCATTATATCCGAATCGCACACAAATATTTCTTTAAAGTTTCTGGCTGTTACGTACTCCTCTAGAATCATCCAGCGTTGAAAGCAAAATATTTCATATTCATAAGAGTTTGTGGATAAATGTTCATATACATTTTCGAATTCTGCTGCCTGTTCAAAATATTCATTGATGTTGATATGAGTAATGAAGTCAAAACGATTGTTTGATTCATCGCCCAGAAGAATAATCTCCGAACTGGGATTTGAATGTTTTGCCTGCCGCAGAGAAAATTCCAGATATTCGCTGTAGCCTTTATGTATAAAAATTATAGGAAGGTTCATGATGTGCCTTTTATCGTTGATAAATTACCAGTAAGTTGCTCCCTCAATAACGGAGGATTTTTCAGGCGTTTCTTCTTTTGACGCTCTAGTCCAGTTTGAATTATATAACTTAGAATAGAATACGCCATTATCCCATCTGTTGCCTTTTATGCCAAACAACAGTTGTGATGCGCCGCCCATGTGAACCGCTTTTTTGCCGTTGCGTTTGATATGGGCTGCCAACGGCAGTCCATATGCACCGGCTCCGATAATAGCAATATCATAATTAATTTTATCGATTTCATCGCACATGAATCTTAAGGCATCAAACCATGTTTCAAAGTCAACCGGGTTTTGTGCTGCCGACTGAATTGCTTTCAATGTTTTTAGTTCAAAAACAGGGAGCATATCTTTATTCTTAAATAATAACTCACGTTTTTGATATTGTTGCTTTATGGTGGTTTCAAAGGGATGAATAACAAGAATTTTTTTCCCTTCGAGAGCTTTTGTCCATGGATTATCAAACTTAAATGGTTCAAGATCGTCCAATGGTATTATCTTTGAATCAGGAAAATATTTTTGTAACTTGGTTTCTTCGGATCGCCAGCTTCCAAGTATATCGATAAAGGAAGAGTCCGCCAGCATTCGTTCAGAGAATTTATCTAGTTGGTCCGGCGTTGCAGGAAAGAATCCCGCATTGTTTGAGATTTTCATTCGTATGTTTGGTGTGTAGCTCGTTAATTCCCATCGCATTTTACATATTAATCTGGAGAATGGATTAGACTTTTCCTGCTGATTCAGGTATGCCATAATTACTTGCAGTTCCAGAGAACCGAACCGACTGATCATGCATGGTTTTGGGGTTTGCAGAAATTCTTTTATCAAGTCTGAAGCCGACTGACCTTCTCTATCATAAGTCAGATGTAGAGGTACCCCCAGTACCTTCATGTATAGTTTGTAGCATGGGTACATTTGGGTTCGAAGGCGAGGAGAATTAAACATGTTTACAATCTCCACCCTGTGTTTCCCTTAGCATTATAGATAAAATTACTATTGAACATATTGCCATAATCAAATATGTGATAGCGGTAGCCAGCGCCGCTCCGATAAAATCAAAATGAGGAATAAATATAACATTCAGAACAAAATTTACAATTACACAACCGAAAATCATAAAGGCTGCTGTTTTCTGTTTTCCGCTACTGTTCATTACGGCAAGGTTGAGGTTGGCCATGGAAAAGAATACCATTCCGCTCCAGAGTATCGTTACTGCCGGGGCCGCGGCTACAGATTTGCTGCTGAATAGTAATGTTATGATATCTTCAGCAAAGAAATGTCCGACCAACAGAAAAAACGGCAGAGTCAATAGCATTAGAATATTGCCTGCAATACAGGCCTTTTTGATTCCACGAATATTTCCATTATGATGCATTTCTGCAACAAACGGAATCAAAATTGCAGGAAAAACAAAAAAGCTCTGTGCTATCTGCATAATAGGTAGTGCTATATTATAGAGTCCAACAGATCTAAGGTCTTTTAGCCAGGTTAGACAGGTTGTATCCATGTAATACATAATACTAATACCTGCTGATGAAATTGCGATCCATGAGCTTAGAGAGAACAGTTTTTTTACTTCTATTGTATTAATATTTCTGAATGAAATTAGTTTTATCTTTCTTTTGGTTACCCAGCGGCATCCAATAATAAAGGTAAATATTCCCGCAGAAACAAAAATTATTGCGGCAGCTGTCAAACCGTAGGTTTGTGTAAAAAGAAGAAAGCAGGTCAGAATGATAACTGCTTTAATACAGTCCAGTAGAGTTGCTGTCCCAAAAGCTTTGAACGCTTGCATTACGCTTGATGGCGCAGATTGAACCGCTAGAAAGGGAATTAAAAAAAGCATAATGAAAAGCGCAATGTTACCTGCCGGGAATTTCCAGAAATGGGCATTGAGGGTTGGTGCTAGAAGTTCCATAATCAGAAATATTGGAATGGCCAGGCTTAATTTCAAAAATAAATTTATTGTGTAGACTTTGCTGGCAGCGAACTTGTCATTCGTTGCCAGGCATTTTGATGTGGTGATCGTTACTGCCTGGGCCAGTCCCAGATCAATAAATACCATGACTATCATTATCACTGCCAGTACACTGTAAAAAAAACCATATTCTTCTGTAGATAAATTGGCCTCAAGTATTTTACGAATGAGGTAATTTGCAATACCCAGAAATACTAGCCCAATCATAGAAATGGCGCTACCATGAATGAATGATTTTATATGGTTGTTACGGGGCATTATTGATATTCCTCAGTACTATTTTTTTTATTGTGGAGTGGTATATAAACTTGATAGGAGTTGTTGTCAACGACTTTTGAGAGCAACTGGTTATTGCTTAAATTCTCAATTACCTTGCAAGGCAGACCGCGATCATAGTATGTACCCTTATATTTGTAGATATAGCGTTTCGTTATTACTAGTGCTCCAATATTATCTTTTGCAGGATTGAGCGAATTATCCAATAGTTTGGGCAGGTATTTGTTCCAGTATATTGTCCGCTGGAGATAATGAGTTCCGTATTCTTTTTCATACCATATTATGCTTTTGTTTCCTGAAACTTCTTTTAGTGTATTAAACACTTCTTGAGAATCAGGGCCAGTTTGACGTGTTCTATAAATATACATGATTGTTAAAAGAAATTGGAGAAATGCTCCAGCAATAATGATTAAAAAGAATATCCTTTTTATTGGGCGTTTGATTTTTAGCTGTGAAATGACCATGATGATTACTAATGGAAAAATAATCCCATAATATCTTAAGGTATAGGCCGGAGCCATGATAAAAAATAAAATGGTAAAAATAATCAAAAGATAAAGATATGGGATGTTTTTTTGTAAAAAGCGTGATTTTTTTTGTAATAAAATAATGGTAAAAAATATAAGTAATATTAAGGCTGGTATTCCAAGCCACTGTAGCCAGTCTGGTATTTGTATTGATGTTGCTGCTGGAGAATGATATATAACTCTTGCATGCTTGTTTTTGTCTAAATACATTAGAAAATCACTTGATATGTTCAATTTTGTTAGTCTGAAATAGATATCCCATGCCATTAAAGCAATAAATAGTCCACCACCATAGAGCCATGTGAAAGCTGTATTTAATAGTTTCTTTTGATTTTCAATATAGACAATTAATGCCCAGGACGATAATAGTGGTATTAGAATCAGAGTTCCGGTTCGTTTACTGTACCATATCCCCGCCGCTGCAAATATTGCCAGATAAAATTTCTTTTTTGATAGCAGATAATAGGCTAGAACAGCAAAAAGACAGCATAATATGTCAACATAGCATAAAACTGTAGGGACTGACATAATCGGGGCGCTGGCAACTATAATTACAGCTATTTTTGCTTTGGTGATGTTTTGAGTGTGATGGCGGGCCAAAAGATAAGTTAGCCAGAGTATTCCGAAATAACAGATTGACTGAATAGTCTGGGCTGCATAATAGTGAAATTTACCATAAATATGACATGAAAATTGAACAATCCAATACCATAAAGGAGATTCTCCAACAGGTGAAATGCCTATTGTATTTTTTATGCTAATAGGTCGACAGCCGGAGTCAAACCAGTGTCTTGCAACGGAAAGATGAAATATACCGTCATTAAATCTGGGCTCTGTTGTGATTCCGCAGAGTAATACCGCTAGGGTGAAAAAGATAATAAAATACCATATAGGAATTTTTAACAACATAACCCAGAAATAATTCGTGATTTTATTTATTCTTTTTAACATAACTTTTATGTTTATATTTTACTCTTGTTTTCTACAACTGGAGTCAAACTGTTCGTTTTCGATACGTTGTTCTGTTTTTTGAATATAATGAGCTTCATTGCGGTGAAATTTAAGATTGCCATTAGAAACGCAAGAATGATTAATGCTGCGGCTAGTGGGAGTTTCAGAATATCCACTTCAAAATAAAGTATTATATTGGCTAATAAGAGAAAACAGAGCTGAAAAACAATGAATGTACTGCCTTGGATTAGATGCTTCCGTTCGGTATTTCTGAAAACAAAATATTTATTAATAAAATATGACCATATCCAGGCGACAAATGTAGCAATGTTATTGGCAATAATGTAATTGATTTCAGCTCTTTTTACCAGGAAGAGTGCTACACCAAAACACACAGCCATGGTTGTCAAACCACCCACAATATAATAGCAACCTTCCCGAAAAAGAACTTTAAAAGATTTTTGGGTTGGATGAATTGATGAATGATAACATAGTGAATACAGGAGAACGAATAGTTGTGCTGCTGTTTTTCCCCATATCTTTTGAAACATGGACAGGTCTTCCTGTTTCCGCTGACCATTTTTTATCGCCTGGCTCGTTTCTGCTTCCGGTGATATTCTGTGGGCAACTAAATTATGAGGAACAAAAGTAAAAGAATAATCTTGTTGAGATAATTTATACCAGGCATTCCAGTCAAGATTGATTTGATAATCATCTGTAAAATGAAAATCTTTTAAATTTTTTAGATTATACAGAACGCTTGGACAACATATTGGACATCCTAAAGACAGAATGAATTTTTTTGCTGTTTTTGAATGCCAACTGTTTTTTAGAAAAAAAGGCAATAATAGTAATCTCTTTACGATCAGTATAATACAGTAACGCTGGCGTTTTCTGTCGACAAGGTTCGAATAATCACTGAAAAAGATGATTGAAGCAGGAAACCTTTTTGCGGCATGAAGCATTTTTGCTGTATAATTGGAATCGTATAAATCATCCTGATGAGCTATGGTACAGTACGGAGTATCCACTTGTGATAAGGCAAAGTTCCAATCATTGGCGATGCATGGAGGGTGATGATTTTCAATGAGTTTTAATTCATGTTTATGAGCAATTTTTTTTAGAAAGGGAGACGGCGTTGAGGTTGTAATAATTATTTTACTTTTGATCGTTTGATTCTTTAGGGAATTAATACATTCTTCAAGATACTGATTGTCTTTGAAGGCTGGAACGACAAAAGTATGTTTCAGAAGGGAATCATCCGGTTTTGATTTGCTGGCAATCTTATTCAGAAGTTGATATACTGAGATGATTTTCCATACGTTGAATTTATGGATTAGCCAATGGATGAAATTGCCATTGGCTTTCGCGATAGCCAATTCTTCTGTAAACTGCTTTTCAAAATTATTTTCACTTATTGAGCTGTCGTGGCGGCGAAATTTACTCAAGTAGCATCGTAGGTGTTTTGCCTTGCTGAGTTTCGACATCTTTAACCATAATTCATAGTCCCAAGCTGCTTTGTATTCAGGACTGAGGTCATTGGCTTTGCGCCAGATATCCATGCGCCAGAATGTTGCTGGTTGATTGATATAATTTTCGCACAAAAGAACATTGCGGCTGTAAAAATATCCAAGAATATTTTTGTACCATGTTACTGGCTTTCTGATTTCCCGGTCTTTTTCATCAATAATACAGCAGCGCCCGTATATCCAGCCGATGTTTGGATATTTTTTGAATGTGTCTACAACTTTTTGGAGCGTTCCTGGTTCGAACAGGTCGTCTGCATTCAGCCAGCAACCGATCTCTCCGGTCGCCATTGCCATCCCGTTGTTGATCGCAACTTGAGGCGAGCCGTCTTTTTGGGAAATAATAGTGCAGCGATCCTTGTATTCTTCCAGGATCTTAAGTGTGTTGTCGGTTGATTTTCCGTCACAAACGATGTATTCCAGCTCAAAATCTCCTGTCTGGGATAATATACTTTCAACTGTTTGCCGAATGAACTTCTCTCCGTTATATACTGGAGTCACCACGGAAATTTTCATGCATTTTCACCTTGTGATGCTTTTTGCTGTTGTTTCTCCAATTTTTCGACTTTGCTGGAAAGAAGTCCCAGTTCCTGGGTGAGATTCTTTATTTGTTCTGCTCGGTTTGACAATATTATTGAATATTGAATAAGGATTAGGTATGCTGCGATAATCAGGAATAAGAACAACGTTGCCGGAGCATAAGCTATTCCAACTAACTTCGAGATGAGCCCCAGGGCCTGATGCCATGATGCAAGAATAACAAATACACCACCGAAAACCAGCCACAAGAGTGAATATGCTTCTTTCAATCGCTGTCTTCTGACTGCTTCAAGAATAAACATAAGAAATATCAAACTTCCAGCTACGGTAATTATTTGAAGTTTTGAAATGGCAATTGTTGCGAACATTATTATTTCCTCCTTATTGGGGGCCTGATGGAAACCATTAATACCGCCAGAATAACCTTAAGCATATAATAGACGGATTTGAATGTGTTTATAGATGATACGCCGCCTGTTCTTTCTTGCATTGGAGTAGAAACTTCCATGATTTTGAACTGGTTTTTTCCCAGAAGAACCACTTCTTCGGGTTCAGGATAATCAAATGACGGATAGTGTGCTGCTAGAAATTCAAGTGCAGAACGGTTGTATGCACGAAATCCAGACGTATTGTCAGTTATTACATGATGAATTAAAATAGAATTAAGCACTTTGAAAATGGTAATGCCAATTCTACGGCAAAATGTTGATTTAAATCCATCATCGTCTGCCAAAAATCTTGAGCCGATCGTTACGTCAGCATTATTGGCAATTACTGGTTTTAATAGTTCTTTTATGTTTTTTGCCTGGTGTTGACCATCTCCATCAAATTTGACTGCGAAACGATAGCCATTTCGGCTGGCATATTTTAAGCCGGTCTGGACGGTGCCGCCAATTCCAAGGTTGGAGGGCAGGCTTACTAACTCGACGTTTGACTTTTCCAATACTTTTTCGACAGTCCGGTCTTTAGAAGCATCGTTTATGACTACAATTCCTACTCCGGGAAGACAATTTTGCAAGTCATCAATGACTCCGGCAATACTGGCTTCCTCATTGTAGCATGGAACTATTATACAAATTTCGTGATTGTTCATATTATTAATGTTTCTTTTGGAAAATGGTTACTTCGTCTTTCCAGTTTTGAGGGATTTCTACAATATCTTTATGTTTTTTAATTTCTTTTATTTTATCTTCATATTTATTTTCAAGGATAATATAATCATAATTTGTGTTGTTTAATTTTTCTATCCAGTTGGTATTGTCGTTATCAACGAGCATAATGTGATTCGCGTCAGCCCAGAAGGGATATTGCGGGTGAATAGACATTATAGTTAGCTTGTCTTTTCCGTTTTTATGGCCTTCCTGCGAGACCCAGTCCGCTACAGCTTTTTCGTAATAGAAGTCTTCATAGTCGGTTAATTTTGCCAAACCGTTCCAGCTTTGAGCCAGACCAATGACCGCGACCGCTGCCGGAAACAAGTATTTTACTTTATAAGGTTCCAGATATTTATGGTTGAGAATATCCCATACCAGTTCAAAACCTTTTAGGGTAAACGGTAAGAATAGTAAAATATTGATGGTGAAATATCGATAGCTAACCGTTACAAAATAAAACACTAATGTATTGGCGGCGCAAAGCCCTAATAAGGCATAGTATTCCGGTTTCCATTCCTTTCGTCTGACTATTAGAATTATTCCGATGATAGCGAATATAAAATAAAGTTCGTACGATCCCCGGATGAATGTATTGATAAACTTTTTGATATATTTAAAATTGAAATATCTATGAATAAAGCTTTCTTGTTTAATATTGGCTTTGATTTCTGTCTTCTGTGCCGGGGAAGATGGGGCTGATTTAAAACGACTGACGAATTCATTCCATCTGCCAGCTTGTCGCGAATCAAGAACAGCATAGCCGGTGCGGTTGTACATTTGTATCAGTCTCGGAGAGACGGCAGCCAGAATTACAGTAATTATTACAACCCCGCGCAGTAGCATGCCGCCAATGAAACCGGCGGTGATCGGTTTTTCTTTTTTAAAAAAATACATGACGATGAAAATTAATGCAAAGAAAGGTATGAAGATGATGCCTTCGCCGCGAATCAGAGTTAGACCGGCAAGAGCAATGCCGATAACTACTATTTTTTTCCAGCTTCGGTCTTTAAAGAAAGACAGTATTGCGATTAGTGACCATATTAGAAAAAAATTTCTTCCTGAATTGAGCATCCCGGAACACCCCAGTCTAATTACTTTAGGGGCTAAGATATAAGTAAGTGCTCCCCAGCCAGCAAAACGTTCTCCCAACAAATCTTTGATCAAAAAGTATAGCGGGAGAGCGGTCAATACATAAAACAATCCTGAAATAAATATGGTGGCGGTAAATGCTTCAAAGCCACAGGCGCATAAAAGACCTGCCGTGTATGTCATTAACGGGGGAAGTCCCGCCATAAAACCTCCATCCCAGTTGCCTCGTCCTATTTCCCGAGCGGTCCATGCGTAACTTCCTGCAACATCATCATAAATATCAATGCAAAATATTAAATGTAACAGCACAAAAAAAGAACCAACAATAAGTGAAAAATACAGTACCTTTTTACTGTCGGAAAAGAATGTATTCAACCATTCATAAAATTTCATATAATAATTTTCCTGGAAAATATTGAGCTTAAAAAATATTTCATAATATAGTCATCTGTTAGTAATATTTCAATGATTGGATGGCGTTTGTGTTATTACTTTATACTTTTTATTGTTTTTATCTTGTTGGGAAAATTAGAGTGTAGGAGGGGGACTTTGTTGTGGAGTTTTGCGATTATCAAATATTACATGAAATTTTTTGAGAGAAAAGGAGAGTTGAATTTATTTTTTTTGATATTTTATTGATACGAATCAAATGTGGTCGTATTTGTTTGAAGGGTGTGTGTGGAAATATATTAAATTTTTTGTGTTGGTCTATTGATTTTGTCTTCTTTTTGTTGTATGATTGAAATAATTTGATACGAGTCAAATTATTTCAACTGTACACCGTTTTAGGAAATCTTATATTCAAGAAACCTGATGGTTTTGATATTTTAGGTAACAGGACTCACGCAAATGAAGGAGAAAGAATGAGTAGAAGAAACACGATTTTGAGGAAGATGATCTGTACATTGTTACTGATTGGTGGTGTGTTGTCGGCACAGACGTCTGTGTTGACGGTTAAGGATGGAAAAGTGTACAAAGATGGGAAGGAGTATCGGGCATTTGGAATGAATGTAAGTTTTCTAAGTGATGAGATATTGCGGCTTGGGCCAAAAGCTACAGATGCCTTTGCTATTATTGAGCATCTTGGCAAAAAGAAAATTCCTTTTATCCGAACTTGGTTTGGATATATGACCACTTGGAAGCCTTATTTCAATGACGAGGAGAAGTACTGGCAGCATCTGGATCTGCTGGTGGATGCGTGCGAAAAGGCGAATGTCGGATTGGTGGTTAGCCTGTTCTGGAAAATGGAAGAATTGCCGTATGAGTTCAACGAAAAGAGAAAAGATTTACTTGATCCGAATAGTAAGTGTCACAAATTCATGGTGGGTTACATCAAAAAGCTGATTACCCGTTATCGTGACCGCAGTATCATTTGGATGTGGGAATGGGCAAACGAGGTGAATTATCTCTTTGATTTGCCTCACGAACGTAAGTTTAAAAATCGCGACGATGTCTTTACCAGTCGGCGAGGCGTTCAGCTTGAAAAGCTCTTTGCTGCGGAAGTGCGTAAATACGATTCGGTTCGACCGCTTTCCACTGGGAACGGCGGAGTTCGAAATGATCTGTACAACCGCTCTGAAAATCCCCGCAACTGCTGGAAGAAAGATTCGGAAAAAGAAAGCTTCATAGCGGCGTCATGGTGCTGCCCGAAACCTTATGATGTTTTCAGCATACACACTTATCCGCGAATTAATGGCGATAAGTTTGAAATTGAAAAATTCCGAGGTTCGATTCGCCGTCATTTGAAACTGGCCAATTATTTGAAAAAGCCGCTATTTATCGGTGAGTTTGCTCTGCTTCCCCAGCGGGTAAAGGGACCGAAGCCCAAGTTGGATATGAAGGCTTACAAAAAATATACCCGTGAAATCTTTGAGTTAATCTCCAGTGAAAAGGTTCCGCTGGCGGCCTGGTGGGAGTATGCCGCGGTCAAATCAAGACGTACTACCGGCACAGTTAATCCGGATTTGGGTAAATATACCTGGGTGATCGATATGATTGCGGAATATAATGAAAAAATCGCGAATGATCTGAAAAATAAATAAGTGATGAGGAACTTTTCAATAATGAGACATAAATATGCAAAACGGATAATGATTGCTGGTTCTGTTCTGTTTTTTCTGGGATTGTTTAACCTTTCTTTCTGTGCCGGGGCCGCAGAAAAGGGGCAAATCTTATTCCAGGATAATTTTACATCAACCAAAGCCACAAACTGGATTCCCTATGTTCCCGGCAAACTGAGAAAATGCACTCTGAAGAAAGTATGGGTTCCAAATATTGGCAATGGGCAGAGTGCTGTGCGGGTCATGATTACAGGTTTTTCCGGACAATGGTGCGGGATTCGCTGTCCTGCATTCAAAATTTACGGTCCTGGAAATATTAAAGTTTCTTTTAACGTTTATTCGAGATTCAAGACGACCGCAAAGGTAGAGTTGGGGACCAGAGGGCCGAAGAAATGGCTGTTCAACAAAGGGTTTCAAATGGGTCCGCAATGGAAAACAGTTACTTGTGAGGCGATACTGGACGAGAATGCCGCGGAAAAAGGATTCATTGGAATGAGGTTCTGTTTTTCAAACAACACTGATGCCTCTATTACGGATGTAAAAGTGTCTTATTCAAAATAGCGGCGGGTATTTTTTTTGAAAAACTATGCAGGCGAAAGCGGACAGATTATGAAAACAGGTGCATATTATCACGTTCGAATAGTTAATTAAAAATCGCGTATCGAGGATCATTGGCATGAAAACAAAACAGCGCACATTACAGCGGGCGACAATCGCTGACATTACCAGGAAGACCGGACTTTCACACGGAACGGTTTCAATGGCGCTTCGCAATGACAGCAGTATCAAGGAGGCAACTCGTCTGAAGGTGCAGAAGGTTGCCCGGGAGCTGAATTACGTGCCAAACCTTTTAGCCGGTTCGCTTTCAGGCGGAAGAACCCGGATTATCGGGGCCATGCTGACGGTGGCTACGCCTGATCTCGAGCCGATCCTGCGTCGATTACAGGTGCTTTCGGAAATGGATAACTACACGTTGTCGACTTTCTTCTCATACTACGATGACGAGCGTGAAGCGGCGGCATTTCGGCATTTGTGCCAGATTCGCGCGGAAGGGGTAATCTGGATACCGGGTCGCATGGCCAGGACATCGTACCCTGAGAATGCGAGAATTCTGGAAAACGCGAAAATAGCTACCTGTATTCTTGGTATTCCATATAAGAATAATCAACTGAACCATCTGCATGTCGGTGGAGATAAGAACGAGGCCTATGAGATGGCGCTTGATTTCCTGATCAAGAATAATCATCGGAATATTGCGTTTTTGGCTGCTTCGGCGGCAGAGGGTGAAGTCGGAGAGATGGAAACAGAGCATCTGGCCAGTATCCGTGAGATTTTCCTGAAAAAACATCTGCCGTTGCCGGAATCGAATATATATCATACAGATGAACCGGACTTCGGAGGATTCAGTATTGCCGCGCAGATTGCCAATATGAGGCCGGAAGTAATGCCGTCAGCTGTTATTACCTCTAATTCCAAATTGGCGGCAACTCTTAAAATCGGACTTGAAACTCTTGGATTAAGTGTGCCTGGCGACATCAGTATTATGAGTTATGCTGTGACCAGTACTATTAATAAGACAAGAGCTCAGATATCCGGGGTCGACATTCAGTTGAACGAACATGCGAATATGGCCTGGCAGAATCTCACGAGTAAGCCGGGGATGGAGGAATCGCCGGAAAAAAGTTGTTATCGTGAGCAGTTGATTAAACCAATGGTGATAGAAGGGGAAACGGTAAGAAAAATATAATTTTTTCAACGTGAGATATGCCAAATTTTAAAAGAGTCTTGCGAAATGAGCGAATTTTGGTAGGGCGCGCTCTCCGTAGCGCGCCGTCTCCCGGGATTTTGTGCTCAAGCACAAAGTAACTGACGGTTGCGGAGAACCGTCCCTACCCGGGAAAATGCATTTCGCACGAGTCTTAAATTTTAACTGTAGGGAGAACAGGTAATGAGCAATAAACAAAACAATAAGAACGTACGGCAAAAGGATTTTTTCACACTCATCGAACTCCTGGTTGTGATAGCGATCATCGCTATTCTGGCTTCCATGCTGCTGCCGACCCTGGGCAAAGCGCGGGAAACCGCCAGAAGCATATCCTGTGCATCGAACTTAAAGCAATTGGATCAGGCATGCCTTATGTATTTAAATGACAGCGGATTCCTGCCCGGTAAAGGCGGGAATGGCGGTCCGAATTTCTGGTGGGGAAGTGTCAGCAGTTCTGCTGCGAAACACAATTACGGCAGTATCAGGCCGTATCTGGCCGATTCAACCAACGGCCATTTCCTGAGCAAACCCGTATGGGTATGTGAATCGCTCTGGAACAGATGGGTGGCATGTAGTTCGAATGCAAAGGTTAAACAGGTACTTGACGGCAGTTCATACTATGGAAAACGTACTTATTCGTTGAACAACGCGCTTTCGTACGATGGTGCTGCCGGTTATGTCCCTGTCGGCAAGATATATCGACCCTCTCAATCGCTGCTGATCAGCGAGGCTAATGCGGGTGGCGGCAGTCTGGATTTCCCACATGATGTATGGTATACGGTCTACTATGCGGCTGGCCTGAGCAGTGCATCGCCGTTGAAACCTCATGGGCGTGCTTCTGTCAACGTCTGTTTTATTGATGGACATTATGAATCTGTTCCTTATAGTCAAATGCTGAAAAGTACTTCGACAGAAGGTAATGTCTGGAAAATTAAAAGATAGGTTTATCGGGAGTTTGTATGAAATCAAGATGGTTTATCCTTGGAATATGGATGTTTTTGACGGCGATGACTGTTGTTGCTGTTATTATGTCTCCAGGGAAAATAACAAATAACAAAACGCTGTTGAAATGGGCCACGGATCCATGTCCGCAGCGTGATTCACAGGTAGGCGAGTTCAACCGGATCAACCCCGGTTGTCTGCTCGAAATTGATCCCGATAATTCAGGGATCATGAAAGTCGTTGTTCAGTGTTCTGCCAATATGGGACCAGATCTGATTGACCATGTTAACCAGAATTCAGTTCAGACTTATGCCGATTCGGGTATTCTCTGGGATGTTAAAGAGATGGCGGACAAGATGGGGTTCGGTCTGGATACATTGCCGGAAACAGTGCGCCCGCTGGTGAAAATGCCCATTGTGACCAAGGACGGCAAATTGATTGAGGGACAGTGCGGTTATCCCTGTAATGTCGGGTATACTACGCTTTTCTACAATAAAAATCTGTTCGATAAAATGCACAAAGCATATCCGTCAAAGGATTTAACCTGGAAGGAATATATCCGCCTGGCTCAGTCTATGACTGTTACTCCGGCTGATGGTGTGGTTCCTGACGTGTTCGGAGCCGCGGGTACTAATCTAAATGCAATCATCATGTCGAGGGGAGGGCGGTATTTCAACGAGAACGGGACCCAATCAAAAGTGGACTGTGAGGAATTCATTGACGCGTTTGAATTATATCATCAGCTTATGTTCAAGTACCGCATTGAACCGACACCCGACCAGAAGTCAGCGGTTTCTTCCCAGGGAGGCTGGGGCTGCGGGCATATCACCTGGTTCGGGGAAGGCAAGGTAGCCATGCTGTGGGGTTCGCGCTGGATATTGGTACAGTTGCGCCGGAATATCCGCCAACAGCAGGAAAAACGCGAGAAATGGCTGGTGGAGCATCCCGGCGAAGATCCGGCAAAAGCGCCGGAAGTTCTGCGTTTGGGCTGTGTCATGATTCCACGTTTTGAGGACCGCCGTAGAGTGGTTCCCGGTTATGCGAAATGTACCGGAATTAATGCGAACAGTCCAAATCGAGAACAAGCATTGAAATTTCTCAAATATCTTGCAGGAAAAGAATATAGTGCGATAATCAATCAGGGGGGCGATGGGCTTCCCGGTAACAAAAACTATAATCATGACATGAAACTGCTGATTAATCCGGAATTCCCTGACGAAGAGGAAGTTCATCAGGCGGAAATGGACTCATGCCGGTACGGCGGAATCATGGATAAAAGTCCTTTTGTCAATCAAGCGGTGGTCAACCGGGTATTGCGTAAGGTCTCGGAAAAGTTGATTGCCTGTCCAACGATTACCCGAGCTCAAATTGCGGCTGAACTTCGCCGTGCCGCCCAAGAAATTAATACCACAATTCTAAGAAATATTGAACGTACGCCGAAGTTGAGCAAACTCTACGCGAATTTGGGCAAAAATTAATCTTTATCCTCATCAAGAACCGAGAAGGTTTTTCTTGATTTTTTGCTATTTTTTGCCGCTGTTGAACTTGGAATTTCTGTTGTTCCGTTTGTTGATTTTACTACCGCTTTTTCCGGTTTGCGAAGGACTACGGCAAAATCATCATATTTATATTCCAACCCGGTTGCGGAGCATATGTTTTTCAAGAGGGATTCATATGACATCTTAGCCAGGTTGAGGTTAAGTTTGGTGTTTGTTCCTTCCGGCAACGGATAGAGGAAAAAATTGATCCCGGTTTTGTCGGGATCCTGTGAAATACTGGCCTGATGCAACAGATTTAGCAGTTCTTTTAATTCTATGTTTTCAAGATTGACCGGACCGATCGTAAAATTATCAAGTTTCTTCTTTAGTACGGGATTTTCAATGGTATATACGCTCCGATTCAGAGCGATCATCGGGAAGTTGCGTTTGCTGTAGGGATTTATGGTTATTAATCGAATCCTTCGCAGGTTTTCTACTGAATTAACGGAAGTTAAAATTCGTTTCTGACGGTTATAATAAATTTGGCTGCCTTCGGGGAATTCCGCTCCACCTTTGATGAAATATTCTTTCAGTTTTTCAGGAGAAGCTCCGCCATAGATGTCGACTTTCAGAAATTGAGTATGCATTACCGGACGGTCACTTACCACCATGACTCCTGCTTTGGTTATATCAAAATACAATCCACTTTGGATGCAGGCGTAGCGTAATACTTCCCTGGCAGGGATATTAGTCATCTTGAGGTTGATCTTTGGACCTTGACGAATTTCAGAAAGATTGCAGTTCATAATTACGGAGGATTTTGTGTAGAGTTTTACCTCTGTTACCGCACTGGTTAGAACGTCATTATTGAGGTTGACCGATTTGATAATGGCATCCGGTCCGATAGCAGGTGTTGCGCTGAATACTGACAGTGAGCAAAGCAGCACGGCTGAAATTGCGGTAAGTCTCATCTTCATCCTCCTTTGAATATGCAATATCTATAAGATACTCTACATGCTGCAATGATTTTTTCAACATTTCGGGCTTTATTTTGCATTTATGTTTATGGGGCTTATATTATACGGAAATGAATAATAACAGGAGTACCTGATGAGTTTAAAACTGGAACGTCCACTGGTGTTTTTTGACTTGGAAACCACCGGAGTGAATCTGAATAATGACCGAATTGTGGAGTTGTCAATCGTTAAGATTTTTCCTGACGGACAGCAGGAAGTCAAAACCAGACGGGTTAACCCGGAAATGCATATTCCCGAGGGCTCTTCTCTGGTTCACGGCATTTATGATGAAGATGTGGCTAACGAGCCGACATTCCGGGCATTTTCGAAAAACCTTATGATGTATCTGGCTGATTGTGATCTTGGCGGTTATAATATCCTTAAATTTGATGTGCCAATGTTGATTAATGAATTCAAAAGGGTTGGACTGGAGTTTTCTCTGGAAGGACGCCGTTTGCTTGACGCATACCAGATTTTTTGCAGGAAGGAACCCCGTACTCTTTCGGCCGCATATACATTTTACTGTGATAAAGTGCTTGAAGACGCTCACAGCGCCGAAGCTGATACGCTGGCAACATATGAGGTATTCCTGGGGCAGCTTAAAAAGTATGATGACCTTGGCGATGATGTTCAGGCACTGCATGATTTCTGTAATCAGAAAAATCCGGACTGGATCGACAGTACCGGAAAATTCAAGTGGTCCGGTCCCGATCCGGTAATTGGATTTGGCAAAAACGCCGGAATGTTTCTGCGTCAGGCCGCGGTGGATAACCCCGGCTTTCTGCAGTGGATGATCAAGGTGGATTTCCCGGAAGACGCCAAACAGATCGCACGGGATGCATTGATCGGTAAATTCCCGAAGAAGGAAGAAATTGCGGATGAGCAGAATTAAGAAGACCGACATTGCCACTTTGCTGAAACTGCTGGATGAACCGAATCAGCAGGCTGCTTCAATGATTATGGCGGAACTGCTGGAGCAGGAGGTGGGACTGGAGAAGTATCTGGCTGAACTTCAGGAATCCGGCGATCCGTTGGTAAGAAAGCGTGTTCATCAGCTTGAATCAATACTTTTCCTGCGTAAGCGCAGACGTGAATTCGCCAAGAAACTTCATGATCATGCGATTGATATTCCTTGCGGTCTATTTGAGATTCATTTGCAGTGGTACGATAATGATTCGCTGGAGGTTCTGGAAAAGGAATGGAAGAAACTCCTTGAGTCTGCCAGAAAAAGCAGTATCGTAGACATTGAAAGCATTGCTTATTTTATGCGTAAGCTGGGGTTTTCATCTCCTCCCCCCAATGATATTCAGGCTGATTACTATTGTATTGGTATTATTATGGAGGAATTTACTGGAGCTGACGTTATTCTTTGTGCGATGGCTCAGGCGATTGCAAAACATTTTGGTATTGACCTGCAATTGATACAGGTTATGGAAAATTTTGCGCTGATTGACGCCAATAAACGGGTGCTTACTCCTAAAGATGGATGGCGGATGCATTCGCCGTTAAAGGAGGATGTGTTCAAGGTATGGGATACGGTAACTGTTCTTAAATATGCCGTTTCAATGCTTTTTCTGTCGGCCGTCAGCAGCGATAGTTTCAGATATGTAAATACGATTGGTACGTGTCTGGGCAAGGCAATGGGATGTAAAGACATCAGTTTTTTGCCCTATCCTTACAATCAGACACCGGCATCAAAGAGTCCTGCAAGGAATGAAAAAAAGAAGAAATAATTTTTTATGACTGTGAAAAGTTTGAAACTGCTTGCATTGGTTTTCGGGTACATGTTAATCATTACTGGGACGGCCCAGATTCCGGCTTCTGACAGTGGCAATAAGACGGTAAAGGTCGTGGTTGGACGTGCAGAGCCGGTCAAGGGATATGTGCTTTGCAGGGATCCTAATACCAAGAGTTCTTTTTATGTCTTTTCGGGGCTGCAGGCCCACAAACAGGGGAACTTAATCCGGCTTTCGGATGCCAATGATCAATTAGCCATTACATTTCATTCTATGAAGTATAAGCGCGAAGGTGGAACTTATACAGATGCGGTTCAGGCTGTTTCTGATATTGCCGGAAGAATGGTTAACGATTACAAGGCTAAAGTGATAAAAGGTCTTTCTTTTCCGGTCGGGGATTTGAAGGCCGCTTCTGTCGAACTGAAGTGGCTCAATGGGAAAGTCGATTATTATCAGAAAGATGTATTTATTGACGGACCGTCCGAAATGTATCGTTTTTCTCTTTCCGTTCCATGGGACTTGAGGGAGCAGATTATAGGCATATTTGATTATATGATTGCGTCATTTCGTCCCCATGAATATGATTTGGCTGTAGAAGCTGCAAAAACTGATAAATCGATAAAGATTGTTCCGTTTGGATATGATGTCGTTGTTATCAAAGGACTTGCGATAAAGTTTATTGTCCCTGAAACATTCAATGCGATTAAGCGCCGAAAAGTCTATTACTTTGAGGAACCGTCGAAAAAATTCTATATTACTTTTAAGCCGGTTCCATATTTTAAGTCAGATGTTGGTTTTAAAGACAGCAAAGCTTTTGTAAAACATCTCTATCTTCTAATGCGTAGACGTAGTAAGGCGAAAGTCGAAGATAACGCCGAAACAACAGTTGCTGGCATGAAAGGCTGGCGACTGTTATTTAAAGTCAAGGATAAAAATAGAGAACTCATGCAGTACGATGTGGCGGTAAACGGCCCTGACTACATTTACAGTTTTAGCCTTATCGCCCCAAAAAAATATTACCAGCTTGGATATCAGACATTTTTTCAGATGATCAACAGTGTAGAAGTTGAAAAACAGCAATCATCGCCGGTTGGCAGCAAGTAGTCATATATGCTCAAATAGCAAAAAATAACTTTGTATCCTTACTCTCCTGCTGCCGTCGGAAATACGACCTTCGTTATACAACCCAGTCGACAATCGCGTTATCCTGTTTTAAAGTCTTCCTCAATACTGGAATATCCGTCTGGGAAAAATCTCTTGAGGTCAAGTTCATTGCTGCTGCAGTACCAGCCGCCTGACCCATCGCCATGCAAGGAGCCATAACCCTGACTGGTCCCAGAACATCGCGCTCAACACTAACCGCGCGCCCCGGACAGATCAAGTTCTTTATCGGCTGTGGCAGCATTATGCGAAACGGTAACGGTGTACGGTTGGCGGCTATTGCAACCTGCTTGTTTTCCATTGGCTGTAGACTCGGCTTCTTGGGGTCGGGTAAATCCCAGCCATAGGCGCTGAACCCGATTATATCGTCGAAATCGGTTCCGTTGCAAAGATCGTCGACCGATAGCATATATTCCGCCTGAATACGCCGTGATTCCCGTATTCCCAGGGTGCTCCCCATGGCCTTCAGCCGCGCATTGCTCATTCCTGGAATATTACGGCGTAGAAAATTAAGCAGTTGTATATTTTCTTTTCGTCCAAGACGAAGTCCTTCCGAAATCGATGTTCCGTCGGTTCCGTCAATATCACAGAGCCGCGAAGTATTGATCAGGAAAGTATCCGGTTCATTCAACATAACCGAGATAAAACGATTATAAATAAACGGCCATTCTCCAGTCTCTTGCCATTCGACAATTTCTTCCAGAAAGCGTGGAGCATTATTTTTATGAATATAATTACTCATAGTCTCGGTATCCACACCGTCAATGTGCATTTCTACCGTTGCCGGTGTCATCAGATTGTCTTCTGATCTTCCCTTGATTACCAGGCATCCGGAACGTGCAGCCAAATCGGCATCGCCGGACGCATCAATAAAAATTTGTCCGGAAACCAGTTGGAGGCCGCTCTTATTGTGAACGATGATGTGTTCAATATGTCCATTTTCTACCACAGCATCAATAAAAACGGTCTGTAACAGAACTGTAATACCATTTTCTTCCACAACTTCATCCAGCATGACCGACATACGAAAAGGATCAAATGGGACTCCGGCATTGAGCTGATCGCGGCCCCAACCGTGAGGAGACAGCCGGTTATTTTCCGGTCGTTGCGGCAGGACGGCAATGCCGCTCTCTGCCGCCCTTTCACTCAATTCTCGAAAAATACCTCCGACAACCCATTCGCAACAGTCATCGGAACGACCTCCCAGCCAATGTGATACCAGTCCGGAAGTTCCCATTCCGCCCAGCATTCCCTGGGATTCAATAATAATGACTCTGGCATTTTTTCGGGCTGCGGCAATTGCCGCCGTCAGCCCAGCCGGACCACTTCCGATTACGACTACATCGTATTGCATGGTTTTATCTATTTGAGTTTTATATTCAAACATCTTTATATAGCTTCTTATTTTATTGTTAACTTGAATTATCGGATTGTCATAATTGTTTTTTTACGGAATGGTAATCGCAGTACTTTGACCGTCAATATAGTATTTAAGAGAACTAATAGTCGTCCCCTCAAGATCCCAGACTTTCTTTAGCATTTCGCCCCATTGTGGACCGGAGGATGCCGCAACATGACCATCAGCATAAGCGATATTCCCTTTTTTATGGTGTACCGCATGAAAATTGAGAGCATTGCTAACCCAATTCCCCCAATTACCACTTCCTTTGTCGTCAGATGCCATCGGTGTGATTGAAGGTTGTCTGGTTTTTCTCCATGATGTTCCAATTATATAAGGATTAGAACATCCACCATCATATCTTGACGGAAGGCTGTACCAGCTGGTACCGCCATAAGCATAAATACCATAACCGCGAAGTTGAACATTTGAAGAGTCCATTCCCATTGCCGGACAAAAAAAGAGCCGATCAGTTTTTTTTACGGTAGTAGAACTAAGCTCGGTACCATTCTGAAAACTTTTCAGATAAGTATTACAACCATATTTGTTTGAGGTATTATAAGCTATTATCTTATCTTCATTACTGTTAAGATACATCTTCATGATGGTAGAATATTGTTTGAGGTTATTTGTGCAACTGATTGCCTTTGCCGCATCTCTTGCGCGACTCAAAGCCGGCAATAACATTCCTGCCAGAATGGCTATGATTGCAATCACAACCAGAAGTTCGATAAGTGTGAATTGTTTGTGTTTCATTTCATTTCTCCTTTTTTTGCTTTTTTATCTTTGTCGTTTGTTTTGATCGCAACAAACGACAAAAGAGTTATTTCCTATCGGGAGTTTTCCCGTTTTATATATGCTGTTGTTGTTCTGGTTAATTGCTGCCAATGAGCTTAAAGTTGATTCTGGTGCTTCCAAAAGTTCTCTGGCAGCAGTGAAATGTATTGGTAATCTCAAAGATCCTGTTGTTTTTTATCATTTACTTGCGACTGCATGTCAAACCGGTTTTTTGATCGCTGTTCATGGGGAATATGTTCCGGTGCAGTGACCCATTCTCTGGCTTCCGGACCGTTGTCAACAACCGGAAAACAACTGATTCTAAGCCGCGCGCAACCGAGCGGAATCAGCGTTAGTTGCTCCTCGGGAGTATCAGAGTAAATTGGTGACGCCTGCAGTTCGGAGGCCGTTTGATCCTGCAATGTCCAGCCGGGAATCAGCCGTCCTGAAACTTTCAGTTCAATAGGCGCGTTTTCTACTGTCCAGGGATTGTCGGCAATGTGCTCCGCTGTTACCGGAGCAATATGGGTCCAGTCGCACCCTGCTGATAGACCATAGTTCCATGGCGTTTTCGGCAGAACTTCCCAATTGGGATGCTGCTCATCCGTGGTATACCTGACATAATTAACGTCATTGGCCTGGTTCCAGGTTTCTTCGATTTTGAGAGAATAGCTCAGTGGTCCCCGGTCAATTGTTACACTGCCGTTTCGCGGCCATGTCGTAGACGAGGTTGTCATTGCCATGTCAATTTCCAGTGAATCTCCTGGGAGCCAGTTACGCTCAAGCCGCAGATATTGTTGTTTTTGGGTCTGAAATTCCAGCGGTTGACCGTTTAGAGATACTGAAAAGTTTTGGCACCAGCGTGGAATACGCAGATAAAGCGGAAAATGTACCGGCTGTTCGGGGGTAACCGCAATTTTAGCTTTTCCTCTGAATGGGTAGTCCGTATCGACTTTGCATCGAACAGGAACTCCGGGCTGCCCCGCCAGTGCGTCTATCTGGCAGGCGGCATACAGCCAGACGGCTAAACCATGGTCAGCTGTTCCCTGCCAAAGGTTTTCCGTGTACCACGGCCATCCCATCCCGGCATTGTGACCGCAACACCGGTTATGCGGGGAGTAGACTAGAAAAGCCGGTCCGCCTTCGCCCCCGTTACGGTAATGATGGAGTTTTGATCGATCCAACTGAGGCTGATTGGCTGCGGTTAGATAGTGTACGGCTTTCTGGTCAGGTGAATACGCTGCCGGGAAGTGATTCAGCATGATATCTTCGACGCGATCGGCATACTGCGGATTTCCCGTGATTCGTCCAAGATAGTAGAAACTCTTGGCCATGTCCACCATCCCACAGGTTTCAAATGCCTGACGGGGATCGACACAGTCCGGGCGTATACGTTCGTCGGCTGCAAAAATACCCCGCGGCATTTGCCCCCAGGTTGCAGCGAATTGCTGATACCAGTATTCCGTTTGGTCAAGATGATACGGCAGTCCGGATAGCTGATAATAAATACCGCTGTAGGCAAAGCGCTCCGCAAAATTTACAGCATGATGATCAAGCCATTCGTCCCACGGGGGGCGGATATGCTGAAAAAAGCGGCGTGCCAGATCAAGTACGAAAGTTTCACCGGTCTGGTTGTAGTACCAAAAGAGATGAGGCAGCATTTGGCCGGCACGGATGCTCTGGACAAAAGGTTGCATACTGCCGAATTCTTTCCCGCCCCAGCCGAAATTGCCTGTTGTCGACAATGGTATGAACTGATCTTCAGGAAGTTCGGCACAGAATTGAAAAAAACGCCGTAGAAAAGGAATGACCCGGGAATCCCCGGTATATTCGTAATGCCCGATAAAAACAGGCATAATTACCATGTGCGGATGCAGGTCACAGATGACCTGACCATTCTTTCCCTGCAGCTTTTTCAGATACCGGGGACCAAAAAAGCCGTCATGGTCCTGAGTGCTGAGCAGCCGGTCAAGGTATTGAATGGCAATCTGACGGCAGCGCTTATCATCGGTAATTACGGAGAGTGGATAGAAACCGCGCAGCCAATAAGGTATCTCTTCCCAGCCGTTTTCTAATTCCGGCTGGAGCCAGCCATTGTTTTCCGGACGGAAGAACTCACCGTATTCAGGCAGTCTGCCGGTAATACCATTAAGCATTAAGTCAGTCTGCTTTTTCAGCCAGCCCAACGGTCGGATACTGCCGAGAGGCAACTTGAATAATGGAGCCGCCAACAATGGCGTTTGATTGAGATATCCGGTATACCCGTCATGTTCCCGACCCGTCGCCGGAGCTGGAACGAGCGAAACCTTCAGTTGGTCCATGCTAAGCAATTCCTTTTCTAATTGTAATATTTCTCTGAAATAATCTGTCAGGAGCAATCTCATGACAATAGACTTTAATATAATATATGATAATATTGTAATAATTGTTGAATAAGAAGTAAATAGTATTATTCTATAAATAATGATACTATTGTAAAAAAAAGGCGATAAACATGGATTTTGCTGGTTTCCTGAAAAATGCTCAGATTCTCGATACATGTATTATTGAAGAAAATCCGAATAAATATATTTCCTCCCAAAAAGAGGAGTATTTTATTCACCATTATTACCGCTTAATTATTGGACTGGAAGGAGAACGTGTATACAATCGGTTTGAAAAACAAGGAATAACCAATGAAATAGTAACTCCCGGAAAGGTGTATTTTATCAGTCCCGAAGCTTTTTTTGAGCCCAATCCGGAATTTGCATGTGAAGCTTCTTTGCTTTCCATAATCTTCTATCCGGAATATATTAGACTCATCTTATTGAAGGTTCAGAGAACAGGAGAAGTAACGAGAGAATGTACCAGGCACTGTACTCATGCCCTTGATCGTTTTACAAACGATTTTTTAACGCTGCTTGAATGCAGCAAATCTGTTGCTGGTGCAACAAGAAAACTCCTGTTTGAAGCGTTACTGAGGTTTATCGGTAATGCCGTATCAAATAATCCAGAGTATGTAACTCCTCGTACATCTTCTGTTTTATGGAAGGATATGAACCGTTATCTTGTGGAGCATATTAATATTTCGGTTAGTCGGAAGGAGTTGGCTGCAATGTTTAAGATAACACCTAATTATGTTTCAAATTTATTTAAGCGTTTTTCCGGAACGAGCTTTTCAAATGTCTACAAGTCTTATCGGCTTAAGTATGCAACAAATCTCCTGCTTAATACAAAATTATCAGTCAAAGAAATATCTGCAATGTGTGGGTATAATTACTGTAATTTTTTTATTCGTAGATTCAAAGAGAAATATAGCATGACTCCAGCAGATTTTCGCCGTAAGAATCAACGCCAAATAGTTATGAACCGGGAAACATATTCCAATGAACTCGAATTTGAGTAATATACCTCCGCTGATTAACAGTGTGACTGAGGATCAGCCTGCTGCATCGAAAAAAGTGCGACAGGCTGCCAAGCAGTAGCAGTAAACACGGTGCATTAAAGTTGATCCATGTAGTTGGATAGCCACTCTTGAACAAAATGTTTATTCTCTTCTATCGATTCATCGCCTACCGTTTCTTTAAATGTCAGGGCTTCGGCATGACCGTCAGTGAACAGATAGTTGGAGGTTTTCAGATGGCGTTTCTTTTTGAGCAGAGTGTCATCAGACGTTTCCCACGTGTCAATGGATTTCAAGCCCGGATATCCCTGATGGTATAGCGCATCTCCGGAATCGCCACGTTCAGACAGAATGATATATTCCGAAGATCTTTTCAATCTGGAACGCATATTATTGAATGCAAACATTCCGTTGTATATGTAACTTTGCCGGGTTTCCCAGGTAACATTTACAGTACTTCCATCGACAGTGTACGACGAGGATGAATTTGACGTTTCAGTAAAATTGGGTTGTACTGCCGGATCGGACGGGCAGCGCATGAATTTCGGCTGCATGCCGTAATCAGTCAAGTATTCGTTCCATGGAATGCAGTCAGAATCACCGGCTTTTCTGGCTGGTTGAGCCTTATCTGTTGCATTGTAATACCCGCCGTGAACCGGAGGGAAGATTGATCCCCAGGCATCGCAGTAAAATCCGATTGCCAGTCCGCATTGTTTCAAGTTGCTAAGGCATGAAATACTTTTGCCTTTTTCTCGCGCCGAAGTAAGAGCGGGAAGCAGCATTCCGGCTAGAATTGCGATGATTGCAATAACAACAAGGAGTTCGATGAGAGTAAAAGATTTTTTAGTGTTCATGATAAATATTCCATCTGATAAGTAGGTTGTTCTAACTAAAAAATAATATTACAATGTAATACCATAAAATGCAAGTCCTTTTTGATAAAAAAGGCAAAATTGCTATTTTTATGATAATCTCTCATTTATTCCAGAAGATTAAATGTGACTGTTGTGCTTGGTGCATTTGTTGGTAGGGCTCGCTCTCCGAGCGTGCAGTCGGCACACCAGTGCCGCAGAGAAAACTTTAAATTTCATTGGTATTCGTCTGCCGCTGATGCGGCAGCGGCGCGCTGCGGAGAGCGCGCCCTGCCAGAAAAAGGCTTGTCATATGTCTCTACGAAAAGACTGAGCCCTTACTTTTTATGAAGAGATCGGTCCTTTAGCCTTGAGTTGTTTGAGGGAGGGAATAGCCAGGAGGCAATGTGATATGCTGTCGAAAAATGAGACGCCGGCGGTAATTCCCATATGTGCGGCACGCAGGTGATATATTGAATGCCAATTGATAGGTGAATCCATAAATGGTTTCCATTTTCCGCCTGCTCGGCGGTCGAAAACTGCGCTGGATGTGGTAACTTTGCCATCACCTGGTTCAAATTCAGTGACTTCTATTTTGCCGGTTTTCCGGTCGACCAGGGCCGTTCTCCGGGTTGGTACTGCATCGCCGAGGAATATGAATTTAGCTATACCTTCAGAAGGATTGTCATCTTTTTTCATTATTTCGGAGAACTGTTTGGCGCGAGTTAAACATTTTACCAGATGTTCTTCAGCTGTTTTCTGGCGCTCAGCAGAAGTTTTCAGGTTGGGCAGTAGAAATTTCAGAACTTTGTCCTGTTCCGGATCCGCCAGCCCCCACTTTAGTCTTAGCCACACATCAGGATCATATACGTCTATTGGTTCTCCGTCAGGATCATCCCGCCACAGAAGGGAACGGGTTTCCGGAAGCGGAAGCATCTGGTAGTACGATGGGAATGTACCGATGACCGCAGGTGGATATGTGACAGTGCCAGGTACCATTTGAAATCCGTTTACCAGTTCAGTGCAGGTGTCAAGATATCCGGCATTCGGAGTTCCCAACATAATAAGTTTATTTATATATTTGCATCCAGTCCAGTTTATTTTTCCAGAACTATTGGTTAATTCTTTGCCTCCGCAGCGGAGATAGTAACGCGACAGCAGTCCACCCATGGAATGGGCAACAATATCGAACTGAACATTGTAGTTTTCCAGTCCGTAGAGTTTCTTATAAGTTTCCTGAAGTTCTTTTCGTTTGGCTTTTATAAACTTGTGGAGTCTTACTGCGTTTTCTGACAGGTCGCGACGCCAGTCATAAACAAATACAAACATTGAACTGAAACTGGCCCCATCCTTGTCGTTAAGTTTATAACCAGCTTGCTTCAAAGAATTAAGTAAATGGTCATAAGCGCTCAAGTGAAATGACATTCCCAACACTTTCAATTCTATTTTATCCAGTAGTCTGCCAGCTACAACATTAGTATTGAGATCACATAGCGGCTGGCCGTATCCCATGGGATGGCTCAGGTTGCATAGTTCCTCTTCCGAGAACAATTCCAGGGATTTGAGTCCGTTGAACTGGCCCCATACTACATTACCGGTTTGGGAGTCCATTAGTTTTGCGCCCAGGAAACCATGAATTGCAATTACAGGATTTCGTTCCGGTCCTTCGTATTCAAAACTTCTATTGGCTATTTTTCCGAAAAGGGGACGGTTGTATAGTGCAGTTGACTGATAAGAGCCGACGGACAATCTTTTCATGTATAATCCTGTTGTGCGATGATAATTCGGAATGAACTTATGCCTATATTTTAATCGGCAGACACGGATAAATCAAGGCAGCATCGAATTTATAGGCTGAACAAAAACGAATCATCATTCAATCCGAGTTTATCTAAAAAGCGTAGATGCGGATAAAATTCGCCAATGGAACAGAGGTTGTGGGAGTCGCTGCCCAGAGATATTTTTACGCCTTTTTCGAGGCATATCCGGTAAAAATCGTATTCAGGCTTATAGGTGTGATAGTTTATTTCAACTGCGGTATTGGTCTCTGCCAGTAAGCTGGCTACTTCCGGGAACATCCATCGTGCCACTGGAATTTCGTTTCTTTGGAAAAGTCGGAACGGATGAGCCAGAATATCTACGCCGAAATTCAGCATGGACCGCAACTGGTTCATGAATTCCGCAGTTATTTCCGTGTATTCCATAGGAAGCGGCATAAAATGGACCGCACCCAGTTTTACATCGAATCTCTTGATGAATTCAGGTGAGATCGTAGGTTGACCTTTGCCGTCAAATTCGATTTCCAGCCCCTTATAAAAATCACAGTCCTGATAATTCAGCATTCTTTTTTGGTAATCCAGAGTTCTGTCGATCATCTCGATTGAGTTTAGTCCGTTCTGGTAATATGAGCCCGCGCGGAAATCGGCTCGGGACATTGTCAGATGGCCCGCATGTTCCGAGATGGAAAAATTTTCCAGTCCAAAGAGCTTTGCCAGTTCAATGGTCTTATCGATATCCATATTTTCCGAGCAATAGGCGAAGTGACTGTGAACGTGCCAGTCGATCAGCGTCCGTTTGTCTTCCATCTTTAACTGCTGTTGTTCCACGTGGATTTTACCCTCCGGTGAAATATCTACGATTAGAAAACCGAAAGGACTTTCGCAAAGAGCGGAAGTGGCTATTGCGGTAAAGCCGTTGCAGGGCAGGGGGGCAAAACCTTTATGGTAATGTCCGGCGATGGTTGCGGTGACGCCGCTTTCTCGCATGGCGGTAATAATTTTGTCACGGTTGATATAGTTATGCGTACACTCGCAGTCATTCGATTCGAATAGCGGAACGTGCTGCAGGGAAATGACCGGACCGAAAAAAGCCATGGCATGTTGACGCATAGTCGCAATGTCTTTATTGCTGCGTGAGGCGTTAAACTCCGGTTCTTCTCTATCGTCAGGAAACGGCAGAAAACGTATGCCGTCGATGTCGACAAATTCAGCCGGCCGTTCAAAAATTGTGTAAAATACCTCAGGATTAGGATCATGATTGCCGGGAATAACAATTGTAGGAGCCTCTATTTTTTCGATGATCGGCTTAAGTTTTTTTAGAAGTTCCAGAGCGTCGGAATCGTTGGCGTCATTTACCAGGTCTCCACCGATAAATACCAGGTCCGGTTTAATATATTTATTCAAACGGCGTATAGCGCGGTCAAGAAAGACGTCGGCGTATTTACCGATTTTTTGAGGCTTATCTACATTTTCAGTTGATGAAAAATGCAGATCGGAAATTACTGCTGCTTTCATTATTAAAAAGTCCCGCTGTTTTCAAAATTCATAATTTGATAAATTTATATGACAGTATGGGATAACGCAAGGATTTTCCTGATCTATTCTTGATTAAACAATACAGAGCACTAGAACAATATGGAGCCGCCCTCACAAAGTTTTTTGTGTAATAGTTTGTAGTCAAGCTGATTTACCTTGTTATTTGTATCAGCGGCAAGAGAAGCCGCCACTCCGGCAGCCTCTCCGGTTTGGTTTGTGGTTACCATGACCCGGATGGCTCCGAATGCTCCGGTATCGGCATCTATGCAGCGTCCGGCGAAAATCAGATTGTCAACTCTTTTATTTATCATGGAACGGAAGGGAATCTGGTAAAATCTGGGATTTTCCATCTGTTCTTCTCGCCAGCGGCCTCTGGTCTGCTTGCCGTTTGAACAACGTACACTGCTGCCGTCGAGGTATTTGAATTCAAAACCGCCATTTTCCGGATTATGGACATCTACACGGTATGATCCGTTTGCGATGGTATCCGGAAAACTTTTTCCGGAGAGGACTTCCATTTCTGTCAGGCAGTGTTGACTTTCAAAGTGTCGGCTTTCCCGTAAACCGAGGGCAGGAGCCAGGGCAGTAAGAGAGAGTTTATACTCTGGATAATATTGTTTAATCATATCCATACAGGCACGAACTTGGCGGCGTCCTTCGATTTCGGCGTAGGTTAAAGAATCTCCATCAGTCGCAATGGTTCCGAATATATGTGTTCCCGCAAAAAAGCGGGTGTAACTTGAATCCGGAATAACTCCACTCCAACCGGTGTCAGGTTTCAGGTTGAATTCAGCGCCATGTTCTGCGATTAGCTGGTTGAGATTGAATTTTACCTCGGGTGGAGTGAACTCTATTTTACAGCACATTGTTGGTGGTTGCGGCTGGACCGACTCCCGGAAGGGAATTCCGACATGGGCTGCAATATCGCCATCGCCGGAAGCATCGATAAATACTTTTGCCCGAATAGCCTGACGTCCGGACTTATTCTCGATAATTACTGCGTCAAGGTGTCCATCATTGCTAATTGCATTGCAGCAATGGGTATTGAGAAATGGTATGATATTGTTGGATATTATTAGTCTATCAAGTTCAATCTTTAGCTCTTCACTGTTAAAGCGGTAATAATAGCTTGGATTGTTCCTGATGACTTCAACCGCACCACGCTGCCGCAGACTTTCCATTACTTCAACGGTCAGGCCTCCGATAATCTGTTCCCGTTCCTCGGTATCGTAAATACTATGCCAGATATTCACCATTCCGGCACATGCCATTCCTCCGAAACTGTTCTGTCTTTCAATAATAGCCACTTTTGCTCCAAGTCGTGCGGCTCTTACTGCCGCGAACACTCCGGTGCAACTGCCGCCGATTATACAGATATCCACATTTTCTTTGATTTTGATTACTCTTTCCGGTTCAATTAACGTATTCATGTTTCTTTCCATCTTTGTTGATAACGTTGGAGTGTTGAGCATACAAATGCCGTTTACTGTATAGTTTAAAACATCATTTTAGAAATTTGATTTCCGGTATTTTTTAATAAGGGTTGAACCAGTTGTCTGAAACGGTCATCGATAGACAGGGAAGGGGTACTGATTGCCAGTGTTGCGGCCAAGTGAGATTCTGTATCAAAGATCCCCACTGCGAAGTTGGTTACGCCCAGATTGAATTCATCATGAGTTGATGCAAAAGCTGTTTTCCTGATTTTCTTTAATTCTGCTTGCAGCTTTGTGATGTCGCAGTTTGTCGCTGGAGTAAAACGTTTGAGTCCGTTAAAGTCAAGCAGCCGATTTCGTTCAAAATCTGAAAGATAGGCCAATACCAGTTTTCCCTGGGCCAACGCGTGCATGGAATCTACTTTATACGTAGATGAATTCAGTGTCTGCCATAATCCGGATTGGGTAATTTGAGCGAACATATTCAGATTAAGTCCATTTATGATGGAGAAATATACCGCAGACCGATTCAGCTTAAAATGTAGCTCTTCAAGTATACCGAATAACTGTTTTTCATCCAGTTTTGCCGTCAGGTTTGTCAGAGGGTTTTCGGAGGACGCAGGAAAATACGCACCGCGAGCTTCCGGTTGCCGGATATATCCTTTTTTGATCAGGGTATTGAGGATACTCCGCAAGGTATTCGGGTGTTCTCCGGTCATTTCTGATAATCGACTGAGACTGATTCCTTCCCGGGTCTGCTGAATAAGCTCCATGACGTCCAGGGCCTTTTCCAGTGATTTAATAATGGTTCCTGACATATTTTCTCCATTAATACTATATTGTAGTATTCTAATTCATTTATATAGTATTATATCGAGTTCAAAGGTAAAAATCAAGGACTTTACGAAAAATAACAATAAATTGTTTGGAGTAGTTGGAGGATTTCTTTGATATAATAATGCGGTTGAAATATGACTTACGGTAAACTAATGTAACTTTATAACAGGATGGAGTGATATAAAGGTGTCGAGTGAATTGATAATTAAATCGTTGCGTACTGAACCGAAACAACTGGATCGGTTTGTTGAGTATTATGTCCGGCATTGGAATAATGATGCGATATACCGCGATTGTATGACATCATGTCTGGACTCTCCTTCACCGTTGCCGCAGTGGTATTTGTTGTTAAATTTGAACAATGAAATAATCGGCGGAGCCGGACTGATCACCAACGATTTCATCAGCCGTATGGACCTCATGCCATGGTTGTGTGCGCTGTATATTGAGGAACCGTATCGCGGCAATAATTACGGTTCACTGCTGATCGATCATATTTCTCATGAGGCATTTCGGCTTGGTTTTGACAAGTTATATTTGTGCACTGACCATATGGGCTATTATGAGAAATTTGGCTTTGAGTATATTGGGGACGGTTTCCATCCCCGGGGTGAAAGCTCACGGATATATTGTCTGGAACTTTTTTCTCCGTTAATAAGTCTGCGTGAATTCCAGCCGGAAGATTCTTCCGTTATGGAGCTGGCCTTTCAACAGCAGAACTGGTGTAAACCGGCCGGACAGTTTCTGCGTTATCACGAAGAAAGCAAACGCGGCGAAATTATTTTTTTAACGGCTTATTATAACAGTGAATTTGCCGGTTATGTGCTTTATCGCCGAAAATCATTTTATCCGCCTTTTATCAACGAAGGCATACCGGAGATCGGCGATCTGAACGTGCTGAAAAAATTCCAGCGTCATGGGATCGGCTCTGCTCTCATGGCGTGGACAGAAAAACGGGCCGTGAATGAAAACCACGATACAATCGGATTGTGCGTAGGACTCATTTCAGATTACGGCAATGCCCAGCGCCTGTATGTAAAGCGCGGATATCTGCCTGACGGCCGGGGCCTGTCATATAACGAAACGTTCCTGACGCACGGCGAGTCCACTGTTGCGGATGACGACCTTGTTATTGCTATGACTAAGAGGCTTATCCATTCACTGTAAATCATTTTTCAGGGATTCAGGAATATCGTATTTTCCGGCAAGATATTCCTCCTGACAACGCATGTGTTCAAGATAACACCCATGCGGCAGCATTATCATTTGCCGTAACAGATGAATTGTATTCGCCAACCCGTTGGTCAGCTCATGCATGGATTTCAGGTCGAGATTACGCATCCGGAATGAATGGCTCAAAATCAGTATCGAACCGTGTTCTTCCATCAAAACCGTATATATTGCCTCTGTCTGCCACCTGAAATACTTCGCGATACGACAAAGATTTTGTATCTCACCCATATATCCGATTACTCTCTTAACCACAATCCATGAATCATCTTCGTCTTCAGTCGGCAGATATTCCATGATTATTTTTACCGGGTCTTCATTCTTTTCAATCGTAAAAAAACATTTGAATGATCCTGTTTCTCTCGAAACAAAATTTCTTTCCAGCATCAGATGACTGTGATCCATAAAATACTGTGCGATAAACCGGTGTACACTTTGCTGCATGACTCGTTCCCCCTTGTGTTTGATTCTGTTATGTTTATCAGTCAAACGTTATGTGTAGGGAGAGTTTTGGCTTTGTCGAGCAGCATTACTGCGAGGCCGACGTTCGGTCGCCGCGACACCACGTCCGGCAAGGTGCAGCGGCCGAGTAATGTCGTTGATTTGGCTTTTAGACTCGAATCAACGCCATGAGAGCGCCATAAATTGCAAAGCGATTTAATAGATAGGGGGCCTTGTATCATTCCTACCCCTATCTTTTCCTCATGCTTCCGTAGCGAAGCTGAGTATGAAGCATTACTCGCCTGCGGATGCTATCCGCCGGGACGAAAAAGGAGCTCTTCTACACTCGACAGGGGCATCGCCAAACGCCCGAAATGGATGCAGAAAGAGCTCCCGCAAAATATCAATCAGGGAATACAATTCCCTTCTGTCATATAAAGCGAGAGCAACCCTCAACACCGTTCCATTTCTAAAATTTGGCGAATTTCTGTCGAAACGCCTGCTGAAAAGTTACTATCGATAACTTTATTTCAATTGTAATTTTTGTTTTCTAAAAGTTCAGAATCCTCCGATATTTTGATTCTGAGAACAATATATCATATGGTAATAAATAATGCAGGGTTTGTGGATTCTGCAAGGTGGCTTGAGAATGCTATATTTGTTTTAGCCCGGAATTCATTATCGGATTATGAGGTTCCTGTTTCCGGCGATTATTATCGTGACATTGTAATCTATACGGTGTTATTGAAGGCGGATATTTCGAATAGCATAAAGCCTGGTAATGAGAGACAGGTGTTGCTTGCCGAAATAGAAGTTTAGAATGTATGATTCAACATTTTTCCTGATTTCATTGAAAAATGTGATAAACCGGAATACCTTAGATATAACAACAGTTTTTGAGTGAACTATGAGAAAATTACTTTTCGTTATTTTGACCGGCTTGTTCATGGCGATGAATATTTTTGCCGTTGAAACGGTTTCCAGAATTACCTGGAAGCGTCTCCGAGATAAAGCGAGAGCTCGATATCTTCAGGATATCAGAACATATAGTAAAGAGGATATGCGTGACGCCAATGAGTTGTATAGTACGCTTAAGCGCAGGTGGAGGAATGCGGAAGGGAAAAAAAGCCTGAAGCTGCTTCAGGAATTATATCCCAAAGCGAACAGAACCGGTTGTGCTCTTGTTGAAGCCGGTAAGCGTACTACTGGTCAACAGAAATTTGATCTTTTTCAACTAGCGATTGATAATTACAGTGATTGTTTTTATCCGGATGGTGTTCAGATCGGGCCATATGCTAAATTGCTGCTGGCGAGTGCATATGCTAAAAAAGGAGATTGGGAACAATCAAATCAGTTACTTGATGATATTGTCAAACACCATTCGGAGGCAATCAATCATAGTGGAGAATATCTGGCCGCTTTAATTGCAGAGCGCAGGTTCAACGAAACGATTTTAACAGAATCATTTCAAATATCGTCTGGAAAAGAAAACCATTTCAGCTTAGAGAATCGTTTGATTAAGGTGAGTGGTGTTCTGGAAGAAACTCCTTTTGAGAATAAAAAAGAACCGGATTTTTTCACTGCCTATGTTAATACCGAGGTAATCAGGCTTGAAAAGAAAATGGGCGTTATGCTCAGTGTTGCCTGTTATGCCAAAAATAATCGACTCATTTTTGCTGACTCAACAATGTATAGTGTTTTAGAGAATAAAAAAGGTCAGTATCTTTCTCAGATATTCGGTCTGGTTCCCCGTGACGAATGGGCTAAGGCCGATCATTATGTGATAACCGTGTTAATAGGCAAACCTGTTGAAGGGTTTGGTATGATGCTGAAACCGGATATGGAGCTGTGATATGACAATGTTTAAAATATTGCTGGTTCTGGGAATTATTTGTGGGATGGGCTTATATGCGAAAGCAGATAATGATTTTTCTTTTGAAAAGTCGTTTAAGCTGTTATCGCGGGAGCAGGATAATTTCAGTATGTCCAATAAGAAGGTTAAAATTACCGGTTCAATCGGAAAGCATCCTTTCCAGAAAAATCCTGAAGGTTTTTTCATTCTCTGGTCTCAGCCGGTTATCGATAATCTTACTTATCATAAGATCAGCGTTACTATGAGTATGACATTTTACGACTCCAAAGGAGTTATGCTGTTCAGTGTATCCCGTGATGTTGCTTTAATTGGTTCCAAGAAAACTTGTAAACTGAAAAATGTGGCAGCTTTCAGCGGATTGATTCCATTGCCAATCTGGAAAAAAGTAACGAAATATACTATTTCCGTACTGGTATCTAAACCCCGGAAACTAACCTTCTACAAGACAGAACCCGAGTATTAACTACAGTTGGTATGTGGGGAATACAATTTATCCGTCAGGGAGTTCTGTTTGATGATCTGAACCGGGAAGGAGAAATACCCCGGCGTAATTTGAATTGCCGGCTGAAACAAAACTCATCGCTATAGCCTAGTATGTCCGCGATTCTGGATATGGAATGTTCTGAAAACAACAAAAGGCTCTCAGCTTCCTGAATTCTGGTATTGATGATATAATCATGAGGGGTTGTTCCACAGTATTTTCGGAAAAGACGGATAAAATGATCGGTTGTGTAGCTGCAGTTGTGTGCCATTTCTGCAGTCTTCCAGCTTTTTCCAGGGTTCAGCGAGATACTTCGGCAGAGCTCATCTATTTTCCTGAACTGCTCCATTTGCAGACCAGAATAATGGCTCATATCGGATACTTGCAGCTCCAGCATTGCGGTTTTTAGCCAGTGGGTTGATTCCTGTAGTTTCCCTCGTGTATAATAGTCCAGACAGCGTTTCATGATACTGTACATCAGATTTGGGTCTTCCACATGGTAATGGATTTCCGGGAACACATTCGTGTGATCTAAGGCATTGCCGTTATCATCTACACAGGTAAACAGAATATACGGTATGATCAGGCAGTTGTTCGGATTGTGTCTGCCATACTGGCTTTGTGAATGCCTGAGTAGAAAACAGTCGCCTCTGGACAACTTATAGTTTTTACCGTTGGATGTAAGCAGTCCTTCTCCTTTGTATACAAACCACAGGTTTAGAATATTGTCTCCGGGTTTATGTTTCCATTCCCAGTCCGGGGCGCAGTGAGCGATGTTACCGCCTTCAATTACAAGTGTATGCTCAATGTTCAATGACGATTTTTCCTATTTTTATGTCGATTTGAAGCATTATTTTATCTATTTTTAACATTTTAAAGAGTACTTTCATGTTTTATAATAATCAAGTAACGGAAGTTATGTTTTGTCTGGAAAATCATAAAAATAATAAAAGGAATCTGAAAAACACAATGAAGACTGAAAAAACAAAAATTAGAGTTGTACTGCCGGGATTGCCGGAAAACAAATCGTCCTGGCCACACATCAATTACGATTATCAGAAACGTGCCGATGAAGTTACAGCCGCCTTGGAAACGGCATTACCGGACATGGAATTCTCAAGTGTCGTATACTATTCGCTTGAGGAAGCCCGGGAAGGTTATGAAAAGAATGAACAAGGCAAGTTCGATGGTTTTCTGGTTTATATCAGCTCCATCTGGAGTGATATTCCGAATTTTTATGCTACAACAGCGCGGCCTGTTGTAATCTCGAACCAGCTGTATTCCGGTTGTGGAGACTTTTTGAGAGTAACAGAAATGATCAATCAGGGAAAATTGCCGGTTCCGTATATATCGTCGTCTGATTTCAAAGATACCATTGATCTGGTGAGGCTTTTTGAGGTCAGAAAAAAACTGTGTGACTCAAAGATTCTGGTTTTCAGCGACAAACCGCTTGAAGCCCAGTGGGGGATGACGCCAGATAAGAAAAAAGCGATTGACGAATTGTTCGGGCTTAGTGTTGTTATCACGGGCAGCGCAGAACTGAAAGGGGTTTATTCGGATATTGACGATGATGAGGCACGGGATATCAGGGATAAATGGATATCGGAAGCGGAAGATATGATTGAGCCTGACGAACAGGTTATTATGAAATCGGCGCGCCTGTATCTGGCGATTAAAAGACTGATTGCAAAGCACCAGGCTGATGCAATAACCATCGATTGTCTCAACATGTTTGAAAACGGTCTGGACGCGTATCCCTGCTTGTCATTTTTTGAGCTTAATAACGAAGGTTTTACCGGAGTTTGCGAGGGGGATGTCAATTCCACCATTTCACAATTGTTCCTGCGTTATTTGACGGACAAACCGGCTTATGTGAGTGATCCGGTGATCGATGAGGCGGCTGGTCAGGTGATTTATGCCCACTGTGTGGCTACATCGGTACCTGAAAATAACGGGATCAGTTGTCCGTATCTAATCCGTTCCCATGCGGAGGACCGCAGCGGAGCCAGCGTCCAGACCCTGTTGCCGCTGGGTAAAACCGTAACAACAATGTCTTTTTCTTCCCAGTGCCGTTCTCTGGCAGTCTATACTGCTGAAACGGTTGCGAATCTCAATGATGAGAAGGCCTGCCGTACGAAGCTGGCCGCAAAAGTTGATACCGATAAACTTATCAGGAATTACCGGATATCAGAGTTTAGTTGGCACCAGGTTACCTGTTACGGCGATTATCGAAAAGATATTAAGAATTTCGCAAAACTTTGCGGGCTTAAAATTGTAGAGCAGGACAGGGATTAATTAAAGTCATTAATGTGTCCGCCGGATGATAACGGCGGACTAATCAGCTTCTGATAAATATCGAAAGATACGATGTCGCACTAATGATCAGTCCGGCAAGACCGAATTTTGCGGCGGTTCCTCGGACCGCGATATAGCCGAAGCTTTTTGCCTGGGAATACACGAATAATCCAGCAAGGACAGATATCATGATTATGTTTGTAATGGAAAATAAGGAGAATTCACAGAAGCCGGATATAAAAAAAGCCAGACACAGTAGTGGAATGACTATTGTTTCGATTACAGCTACTGTTGGTTTAAAGCGTTTTTCGACTAATGATGAATCTTGAATTTTGGTTGATGTATTTTCTTCAGTCATATTATTTCCGAAGTATTATGGTATTTGTCAGCAGAGGCTTTTCCGCTAAATATCATTCATACTGAACAAAGTAGTGGACAAATAGCGTTCGCCGGTATCACAGACGATTGCTACAATTGTTTTACCTTTATTTTCCGGTCTCTTTGCCAGTTCAATCGCTGCGTGAACATTGGCGCCCGAACTGATTCCTCCCAGAATCCCTTCTGTTTTTGCCAATTCCCGGGCGGTAGTGATTGCGTCTTGTCCTTTCACACGGAGTACTTTGTCGATTACACTCATGTCAAGAACGTCCGGTTTGAATCCGGCTCCAATTCCCTGAATCAAATGCGGACCGGGCTGTTCTCCGTTGAGAATAGCTGATTCATCTGGTTCTACCGCATATATTTTAATTTTTGAATTATGCTTTTTCAAGGCGCGGCCGACTCCGGTAACCGTTCCTCCAGTTCCTGCCGCGGCCACAAAAATATCCACTTTTCCATCTGTGTCAGCCAGGATTTCCGGGCCGGTTGTCTGTTCGTGAATTGCCGGATTTGCCGGATTTTCGAACTGGTGAGCCACGATTGATCCCGGATTGTTCTTGTGCAGTTCTTCCGCTTTCGCGATTGCTCCGGCCATCCCTTGGGCGGCGCTAGTCAGTTCAATTTCAGCTCCGAGCTGAGTCATTAGCGCACGGCGTTCTGCCGACATTGACTCCGGCATAGTGATCACCAGTTTATATCCTCTGCATGCCGCAACCATAGCCAGACCGACTCCGGTATTGCCACTGGTTGCTTCTATAATCATACCACCTGGTTTCAATTCTCCGGATTTTTCCGCTTCATCGATAATGTTAACGGCAGTACGGTCTTTTATGCTTGATGTAGGATTGTAAAATTCCAGTTTGCAAAGCACTGTCGCACAATCTGACGGCAGCATGTGATTTAATTTTACCAGTGGAGTATTACCAAAAGTTTCGCTAATACTGTTGTAAATTTTCATATAATAAATTCCGGCTGTTTATTTTGTTTTGCCAAGGTTACCAAGCTGGCCAGGTTAATTGACGCAGCCTTATTCCGCAAGGAAATAGACAATTCTTCCCAGATTTGAGATGTGACGCAGGTGTCACATCGTTTGCAGGTGCTGTCTCCTTCGGAACATTTTACAAGACACAATTCCCCTTCAAATAGCTCAATTATATCCAATACCGTTATTTCGTGAGGCTGGCGCTTGAGGCGGTAGCCGCCACGGCATCCTCTTATTGTGCTTACGGTTCCTGAATTCTTCAATGGAATCATTATTTGTTCCAGATAAGGCTCTGATATTTCCTGTTTCCCGGCTAGTTCCCGTCCAGTAACTACGCGTTGCGTTTCCGAATCAATAGCAATCTGTAACAGAACTCTTAATCCATAACGTGACTTTGTAGAAAGCTTCATAATGCATGACTTCTTTTATTAAACACTCCCAAGCTGTCTAAATATGTAAACCATAGATTTACATATCTGCAACCTTATAAACCCCTATAACAACGATATAAATTATCTGTTTAGTCGGGATTCTTCAAGTCATATGAAACAATTATTTGTAAATTTTGTAAGTTTTGAGTTTAAAAAAAGCTAAATCTTTAGAAATTAATCCTTTAAGAAATCAAAAAATGCGCTATTATAATTAAAAAATCATTATAGCTATACATTGTTTATTTCAAAACTAAGGATTTTTAAGTATGACTTTTTCTGAAAAATTGAATGCTATCTGGAAAAAAAATAATTCATTAGTATGTGTTGGGCTTGACCCGGCTTTGAATAAGCTGCCGGAATGCCTGAAAAACGAAAAACAGCCGATTTTTGCTTTTAATCGTGCCCTGATTGACGCGACTGCGGACCTGGTATGCTGCTACAAACCACAGGTTGCGTATTATGCCGGACAGAATGCCGAAGAAGAACTGGCGATGACAATTGATTATATCAATAAGAATTATCCAGAAGTTCCGGTTATTCTTGATGCGAAACGCGGTGATATCGGTTCGACTGCCGAGATGTATGCGAAAGAGGCGTTTGAACGCTATGATGCCGATGCGGTTACGGTGAATCCTTATATGGGAACCGACACTCTGAAGCCTTTTCTCGACTATGCTGATCGCGGTACCGTAATCCTGTGTCGTACTTCTAATCCCAGTTCTTCAGAACTTCAGGAACTATATTCAGGTGAGCGTCAGGTCTACCAGTATGTTGCCGAGTATGCCCAGACCAAATGGAATTACAATAATAATATTATGCTGGTAATTGGGGCTACTTTCCCGGAAGAACTTGGCGAAGTCAGAAAGATATGTAAAAATATTCCATTTCTGGTTCCGGGAGTCGGAGCTCAGGGCGGAGATGTCCGTAAAGTGCTCGAAAATGGTAAAACCGCTGATGGTACCGGACTGGTGATTAATTCATCACGCGGAATTATTTATGCCGACAGTTCAGAAAACTTTGCCGAAGGAGCTAGAAAGGCAACAATTGAACTGCGGGACTTAATCAATCAATATCGATAACATTTCAGGATAAGTTGTAGCCATGTATAATTCGAATGATGTGACCGTTTATATTCCGTATAACGGCGAAGACACTTTGTATCGTTGTCTTGATGGGCTTCTTGCTCAGACAGCTGTTCCCGCCGTTATTGTTGTAGTTGATAACTGCAGCGACAAACCGCCGGTGATTGATGATTTTGTTACTGGTCATTCTGACTGCCCTGTTGAAGTAGTGAAAATGCCGGAGAAATCATGCCTCGCGGCTGTGAGAAATATGGCGGTTGAACTTTGCTCTACAAAATTGATTGCCTCACTTGAACCGGACATGATTCCGTCTCCGGACTGGGTGGAAATGCTGGTTGAGGCGATTGCCCCCAGATGTCATTGCCTCGCGGACAAAAAAGACCGAATCTGCGGAATCGGCGGAAAGACCGATTATATTATTCCGAAAGCCGATAAACCGGACAGTCCGGAATACCCGCTTAGCTGGGGCGATGTGGCGCTGGACGATCCACAATTTGTATGGAGTTACAATGCTTTGTTTAAAGTCGAAGCGATTGAAGGCGCTGGAGGATATTCATGTGATTCGGAAAATCCTGACTTGACTCTTGCTGAAAGTCTTTATGCTTCTGACGGTGTGATTCTCTATATGCCGTCAATTAAATGTGGGCTCGTGTAGCTTTAAGTTTAAGCGTATTCACGACGTTTACGGTATTCCCGTGGTGACATGCCGGTAAAGCGACGGAACGACCGTGAAAAATAGCTGCTGTCACAGTAGCCGAGTTCGACTGCGATCTGTGAAATTGGCTTGTCGGTATGCGTCAGCTCAAATTGAGCTTTTCCGGCCCTGACTTTCCCCAAATAATCAATTGGGGAATCTCCGGTGGTTTCGCGGAAACTTCGGGATAGGGTTGATACTGAAACCCCGGCCGTTTTTGCCAGGGAATTGAGAGTCAGCTGCTTATGAAAGTTTCGGTTGATGTAGTAGATTGTCCGGGTGATAACAGAATTACTGTCGGTTGTCTTCAACTGCGATGATTTAACTCTATTCAGACTTCTCAGTAGAAAGACTATGAAACGGATAAACGTGGCTCGAGCACTGAGTTCAAAGCCAGCCTGAGCCTGTTTGAATTCAATCGCGATATCATCAATCATTGTTTCCAGTTCATCGGATAACGGCGGCATAAACTGGAATTTTTTTTCTGCCCTTGGATTCGAAAACAGCCAGTGGTCAAAATGTGGAAAACTACGTAAAATTCCCAGTTCTTCTTCGGTGAATAAATCCGGAAAAAACAGAATATTGTAGTAAATAAAATCACGTTCCACCTGGTATTCATGAGTGTCGTCAGGCGACATTACAAACAGACTTCCCCGGGATACTGTATGCGGTTTTCCGTTTACATTGCAGATTCCCGCACCTTGGAGGATATACATCATCTCTACGCAATTATGGCAATGCTCAACCTCATTACAATGTTGCCGATTGCTGGATTTCCAGACGATTAGCTTCAGGTTTGAAACTGAATAATCTTCAAGTTTATATTTCCGCATAGTAAAACTGACCTTGAATCGTGTTTTACATAAAGTATATTTCTGTGAAATAAATGCAAATATTTATATTATTTTTGGAGTGTTTTATCATGTGGAGCAAAGAGTTGTTGGAAGGAGTACCGGAAACTTACGAATGCAATCATCTTAAAGAAGAAGGACTGACTGGACTGTTTTATTCCGGAGTCCCATACAAGGGACGGGAAACCAGAGTTTTTGCCTGGATCGGGTTGCCGGAAGGCGCGAGTCCCTCGAATCCGGTACCTGGAATTGTTCTGGTTCATGGTGGCGGCGGAACGGCTTTTTCCCACTGGGTTCGTTACTGGAACCGGCTCGGTTATGCCGCCATTTCCATGGATACCTGCGGTTCCATGCCGCCTCCCCAAAATAAAGCAATGGGTGGAGTTACCTGGCCGCGTCATGACTGGTCCGGCCCGAACGGCTGGGGAGGATTTGACCAGATGGACGAGGCTCCTGAAGATCAGTGGGCATATCATGCGGTTCATGCGATTTCCCGTGGACACAGTTTGCTGGCTTCCATGCCGGAGGTCGATGCCGACCGTACTGGGATTACGGGAGTATCATGGGGCGGTGTCCTGACTTGCCTTAGTGCGTCGCTGGATCATCGTTATAAATGTGCCGCTCCGGTTTACGGGTGTGGCTATCTGGTTGAGGATTCATGTCCTGACTGGCAGAAGGCTTTTGATAAAATGGGCGAGAAAAAACGGGAATTCTGGCGGAATAACTGGGATCCTGCTGCTCATCTGGCGAAGGCATCCTGTCCTATATTATGGTACAATGGAAGCAACGACTTTACTTTTCATCCGAATTCCTGGCAGAAATCTACTCAGCTTATCGCCGGTGAAAGTACGTTATGCATGAAACTACGCTGGCCCCATGGACACGGTCCGATCGGAGAAGAAATGAGTGAATTGCCGGTGTTTATGAATGAGCATTTAAAAGGGGAACAACCGTATCCGAAAATCATTGGCTGTAGTTTGTCAGGCAGAACCATCAGCGCTGAAATTGCTCCGGAAACGGATGTATTCGGAGCTCAATTGGTTATGACTTTGAAGTCAGGTAACTGGCCTGAGCGAGAATGGCATACATTGGGGGCTAACTATGATGAGTCTTCCCGTACCGTTTCAGCCGAAGTGCCTGACGCTGCAATATCGGCATATTTGCAGGTATTGGACAAGCGCGGAATCTACGTTACCTCTGAACGATTCGACTTCTAAAGCCGTAGCCCGGGAATCTTAAAACTTAATCACTAGAAACTGAATTATTCAGGCTGTTCAATGGAATATTTGCCGGTTTTTTTCAGCAGAGCGATGATACCCTTGTCTCCAACGAGATGACCGGCTCCGACAATGACAAAGTAATTGCCGCCGGTGTTGAGATATTTTTCAAGCTTTTTGGTCATGGTGATATTACGGTCATAGAAAAATGATTTTATAATCGAGATCATTTTAGGTTCCTGTTTCACCGGATCAATAAGGAGCATTTTATTTAGTTTTTCAGCGTCTCCAGCTTTCCAGGCGCTGATGATTTTTCCCATGACGCTTCTCATATTTTCAATATCCATAAGAGTATGTTTTATATACATATCAGGATCATCAATACTCAGGAACAGGCTGAGTTGATCGCCAGCTGACTCTAGTTCGTAGATATTTTTTGTTCCATGGACCAGGCCAAGAAAACAATTTTCAATACCGTATTTAGTTAGAAATCCCATTAGCATGAGCTGTTTGGAAGTTATGGCAATCGCGAGAAGGCCTGGTTTGAATTTTCTAACGGAAACTAATGGAATCTGACTCTTTTTTAGGTATTCTTTCAACATTTCATAGGTTTCATCGGAGAGGTGATCCTTTATTGTTTCCTTTCCTCTGTAAAGCAGCATGGGAATCATTTTTTGCTGAGTTTCCTGATAGGCTTCTGAACCTGTGTTGACCTCAACCACCACATTGTCGGAGTGGTTGAATGCCGAAATTATTCTTGAAGGCAGTGGATAAAGGTTACGATTAGCAAGATGAATTGATCCCAGAATATATAAGGTTGCCTTTGGAGATTTTACTACATAAAATAGTCCGCGTTTTGTTCCTCTGGTGGCAGCTGATAAAGGTGAAACAGTTACAGTTAAAGTAAACGCGACAAGCAGTCCGGCAACAATTTTTCGAAACATATCCGACCTCCGGAATTATATGATAATTGATTAAATATTCTGATTAAATATAAAATTATTACTCAGTTTATCAAATCCGGAAGCAAAATACTTTGCAATTAATGAGTTTCTGCAATATACTTTGTAGGTTGTCGGATAAATGGCCGCATGGGAAAATGAAATTATGAAAGTAAAACTTACAGGAAAAAACCTTGAAGATATCCGTCCATTGCTTGAGGCGGAAGGTTTTGAGGTTGTGGATAAAAACTTTGAACTGGTTATTCCGCACGGCGGAGATGGCGCCTTACTTGGGGCCGAGCGTGACTATCCCGGTATTCCAAAATTCCCTTTGCGCGATGACCGTACTGCTAAACTTTGCCGGGAGCACTCCTACAAGAAACAGTTGGCTAAGCTCAAGCAGGGAAAGTTGAAGAAATCCCTGATGACTAAGCTGAAAGCTACCTGTTCGCATGGAGAAATGCTAGCGCTTAATGATGTCTTTATTCATAATGCGGATCGGGTTAGTGCGGTTCGTTACCGAGTCTGGATTGATAATGTTATTTATGTGGCGGAAGTTGTCGGAGACGGTGTAGGGGTTGCGACTGTTCATGGCAGTACGGCCTACTACCGCAGCATTACCCACAGTATATTTCGGGTGGGGATCGGACTGGCGTTCAACAATAGTACAGAAACCACGAATCATTTGGTATTACCGGAAGATTCTGTCATTAAAATTGAGATTGTTCGAGGTCCGGCGATTCTTGTGGCCGACAACGCGCCAGAACATTATGAGCTCAACGAGGGCGACCAGATCATAATTGCCAAACATAATGAACCTGCGATTGTTTACGGACTCAGTAATTTTATGTGTCCGAAATGTCGTTTGCTGCGCCATCCTAATCATGATCCGTTCCTTAACAGCAACATTAACTTTTTATCTAAGATATTATGAAATACCTTATTAGTGCGGGACCGACCCGGGAGAAAATCGATCCGGTACGCTTTCTTTCCAATCGTTCTACCGGAAGAATGGGCTATGCGCTGGCGGAAGCTGCTCACAACGCCGGGCACGAGGTGATTCTGGTCAGTGGGCCTGTGTCTCTTGAATCTCCCGATGGGATAACCGTTTTTATGGTGGAATCTGCCGAACAGATGGCTTCGACGATCAAGTCGCATGCTCATGATGCGGATGTGATTATTATGGCTGCAGCGGTGGCAGACTACCGTCCGGTTCAGGTACATGAGGAAAAAATGAAAAAAGACGGCGGGAATCTTATGCTGGAACTCGAACGAACAGAGGATATTCTTGCCTCATTGGGACAGGAAAAACGTCCCGGACAGCTTCTAGTTGGGTTTGCCGCAGAAACAGAACATCTTATCAAACATGCCCGCGAGAAACTTGAGCGTAAGAATCTTGACTGGATTGTCGCGAACGACGTCAGCCGTAATGACCGCGGGTTTGCCTCAACAAACAATGCGGTAACCATGATTCCGGTACAAGGCGAAGCCATTGAACTGGCGCTGGCCGATAAGCGGGTTATCGCGGATGAGATTATTGCCCTCTTAAAATGAGAAAACTCCTAGCATAAGCAATAATATTGTTACGATGACAAAGACTGTTAACATATAAATTGATTTCCCCCGGATATTCAATGTAGATATTTCACATTAAAAATCATTATCGGTTATTTGTTTGAGTGCTTTAATTTGCACTTCGAATGGCGTTATTATAGCTTCAAGCTTAAATTGTCATAAAGTGGGATTGGAACAAGTTCATATGACATGCTGTCTTGCCGGTAAAAATCTGCGATAAATCTGTTATTTCTTAAAAAGAAGATATCCCGAGAGTCAACAGTGAAATCGTAACTATTGCAAAAAGTGTCAGCATAATGTTGTATTTCCTCTATGTTGGATGATATATTCTGTTATTCGTGTGCGATGTGTGAATATCACGCGAATTTGTGGAAAGAGTTTGAAAATTTTTGAGAGGTGGTGGAGATGGATTATGTCAGGACTACACGGCAGACGCTGATTCAGCGGCTGAAAGATCCGGACGACAATCTGGCATGGACCGACTTTTATGAGTTTTACTATGAGATAATTGTCGGTTGGGCAACACGAATGGGGTGTGCCCGGACGCAGGTGGATGACATCTTTCAGGAAACGATGATCACTCTTCTGCGTAAGATGGATCGATTTGAATATGATCCGAAACGCGGTAGTTTTAAGGCATTGCTTAAGTCAATTGTACGCAGTCGCGTGATTGATCATTTTAGACGTGAAGGGCGTTATGTGGACGTTACCGATAATGAAGGCAATGATTTAACCGGTAATATTGAGGATGAATCTGCCGCCGGTAAAGTTCATGATGACTCCGGGGAGGATTCGCTATGGCTTCAGTCTGTTCTGAATCAGGCATTGCGCCAGACCTATAAGAAGATCGATCAGGTTACTTACAAATCTTTCTGTCTGTATGTGATCGAAGGACTTCCCGTGGAGGAAGTAAGCCGCCGCCTTGATGGTTTACGAAGGGGGACGATTTACCAGCAGAAAAGCCGTTTGTTGAAAATGGCTGAAAAAGAATTTTGTGAATTACTGGAAAAGCTTGGAGAGCCAATTGAACAGGCTTCTGCCGGAACTGATTTTATTAAAGCGGTTGAGGAAATGGTGCATCACCGTCCGGAATATCGCGAAACCATTATTCAGGCGGCTCCGGTCAAACCGGATTTCAGTAAACTTGAACTTGTTCGTAAAGTATTGGAAAATGTGGGCCGGAATCTTTCCGGTGCTGCTGTTATTGTGATTGATGTCGAAAATATAGATAACTCACAACGAGTTGAACTGGTTTCTTCTCTGAGTATCGGTAAACAGGATAAATGCGATATTGTCCTCAACGATGATATGGTTTCCGGTTTGCATGCTACTGTCAGTCGTGATGGCGACTGCTACTTCATCAAAGATGAGAACAGTGCCAACGGTACCTTGGTCAATTCCACTCTGATCAAAGGCGATCACGAACTTCACGACAGCGACATTATAACCTTTTCCGAACGTTACTTTGCATTGTTCATCGTAAAATAAATTGCGAAGCGATTTCGGTCATCCATTGTCTTTACCTGAGCCTATTCGCTGATACCAACCTTGCGCTCGTTTGAGTTGGCTTTTAGTTCCGGAGCATACATGGCCTCTGCTTTGGCAGGGAGGGCGCTGTACTTACCTGGCGTTTCGGCGCGGAGTCGATAAGTTATACTGTGTTTTCCGCGCGGCATGCGACGTACAAACATGCATACTTTGGTGTCTCGGAATTCCATATAGGGCCATAGCGACGAATTGGATGTGTAACCGCTTCTGACGTCCATGGCTTCGGCTCCGGCCGGTTTGAAATCGGTCAGCATAATATATTCATAATCATTACTGCTGTTGACAATTAACTCGACTTCAAAGATATCGCCGCTTTTAAACTCAGCCGGAGACTTAACCGGAGTACGTTTGTATTTTTCCCGATTGACGGTCACGACTTGCTTCAGACCTTGTTCCTTGTCCTTTACAGTAATCGGCCTCAGAAGGTAATAGTTACGGATAATCTTGATATCCAGTCCGGTTTTCGTAATAAACTTTTCTTTGCTGAAATACGATAGATAGCCATTATAATAGAGCGGACCTTTTCCGGTACGGCTGATCTCTATTTTATGCTTCCCGGAAGTAAGTTCATTACCGCGCAGGATCAGGCTGGAATCATACGAGAACAGATTATCCTTAGTGATTTTTATAGTTTTACGTTGTTTGCCGTCTACAAAAATATTCACCGTCATATTTGGAGACATCTCCCCGGATTTTTTCAGGTAAATGCATAGTGCCTCGGCACATAGCGCGGTATCTCTCGTCGAATTCCAGTAGGTTGCGTGCTTTCGGTTATTGAGCAGGTATTTCACCATCTTTGAAGCGGTTTCCATATCAACTTTCATGCCTCTGGCACATAGAAGCTTGATATAACTTGCCATGGCTTCGGTTTCACTGCCATACCAGAACCACCAGCAGAAGGGGGCCATGTTGAGCCATGCCGTCTGATTGTCATTGTTTACTTTCACATATTGGCGGATATTGTTCATGACCATTTTTAACTGGTCAGCAGAATCAAGTTGTTCAAGCGCGATTCCGAACAAAGACAAACTGTAAACGCTCAGGTAAGCGCGATCGCGATACAGGTATTCCTGCATCTTAGGGGATTTCTTTCCTGCTTTGACCAGGACCATAAAGACAAAAGCGTCTAAATTATCTGCATGCTCTTTTTTCGGAACAATATTTTTCGGGTAGTTTTCGATAAGCTTGATTTGTTCCTGCTGATAGTTCTCCAGCCATTTTACGCCCTGGTTCAGCATGCTGTCTTTTACCGTTGTTCCGCAAGTCTTGGCAACAAGCAGTCCACGAACAATTTGTGCGGTAGTATGCGGATAAGAATGCTCTTCATAACCGGAGAACCAGCCCCAGCCGCCGTCACGGTTCTGCATATCATCAAGACGAGTAATGCCGGCCTTAACAATCTTGTCGAGCTCTTTCTGATTGAACACCGGATTGGTCTTATAACGTTTCCACTGTTCGGCGCGTTTTTTATCATCGCCGAGTTCAGCGGCATTAAGATTGGTACGCTTGTCATTGATTTCCGGCAGAGTAATGCCTATATCCTGCAATGTCTTTTTCACGAATATTGTCGGAAGGAATCGGTTCAACGTCTGTTCGGTACAGCCGTAGGGGTAACCAACCAGATAAGGCAGGGCATCGAGAATCGCTCCGGCGAGAGTAGGTGAGAAGTTGATTTGCAGTCTTGACGCTTCCGGCTTGCGGTCTTTCGGCAGTTCAAAGATCATAGTTCCACGGAGTGAGTCAGGTGCATCTGCGGCGAGTTTGCCGGAGGCCGCGACCTGTTTGGTTATACCATGTACAATTACGGGCAATTTTAGCTGCATGGCATCTGACGCGCCGTCAGTCACGGCTTTTACAGTAACTGACGCTTTCCCTGCCTTGATCGCGTCAACATTCCAGTCGACTCTAGCCTCTCCTCCGGCCGGAATCGTTATGGTTTTGACTTCTTTTTCTTTCGCGGAAAGCTTGAGACTGTCGCCCTCAAATGACAACTGTACGGAAGTTTTACCTCCGGTTTTACGGTAGCTGTGAATGTTGGCTGAGATTACCGTCTGATCGGATTCAACGAGAAAACGTGGAGTCTGCAGCCGCAGCAGAAAGTCCTTGCTGGTGATGAATTCGGCTTCGCCTTGTCCAACCTGAGCGTTTTTACTCATTGCCCAGACTTTTACTTTCCAGGTGGTAAGGTTTTCCGGTGCTTTGAAAGTAATTTGGACATTGCCATTCTTATCAGGCGTCAGCGTAGCGGCCCAGTAAGCTGTGTCGGCAAACTCACTGCGAACCTTAACATCATTAAAACTCGCTCCTCCTGCTATTGCATCTTTATCACAGGCTATTCCAGCAGAGGCTGGAGCAGCGTAAGCCAGCATTTGGGGTTTTAAAGCTTTTTTCATATACCTAAAATTACCGACTCTTGGACTGCTGTAGAAATTTTCTGAACGGGTCGTGATCATATTGCTGAGATTATCAAAACAGCCAAGGAAATTTACTCCATGGGCATGAGGTTCTAATATGCTGTTGAATCTCAAGAGATTAGTCATTAATCTGTTGTAGTAGTGATGCTGCCAGTTCCAGAAGAATTTCCTGATGTCAGGAATATTTGACTGTGCAATATACTCAACGGACTTATCATATACGGTTACCGCTATTTGATCGTTAACCGGAGTACCGTTATTGTTTGTCAGTTTTATATTCACAGCGGTCATTTTGCCCGGCGCGATTTGGGTTTTCGCGGGGGTTACTTCAACGTTGATTACTTTGTTATCGGGAGGGATACGGATTTCGAGCTGCTGCTGGTATATTCTGCCATCGACAACGGTAAAAGCTTTCACGAAACAGTTTGGCATGTCTCGTCTGGTAACTTTGAATTCTTTAACAATACTTTGTCCTTTCATCGTGATTATTTCCGGTACGATTTCTTTTCCCGGACTTCTCAGCAGAAAAACTGTAGCATTTTTCTGTCGGGTATTGATCAACAGTTTGACTGTATTACCTGCTTCGTAAGTTTGTTTGTCAGTATGTAGTTCGAGCTCATTGAACCGATAGTCTGTGTCAGCCGGCTTTTCTCCGATAACCTGAACTATACAGCCGCTGGTAATCTTATTCCCTTGCTTATTCGAGGCTGTACATTGAATCTTATACAACCCGGGAGTTACTGCTTTGAATTTTATTATTTTGCCATTGCTCCCGGGAATATTACCGATTTTTGTTTCAGATACTTTGCCGTTCTTATCAAACTTTATTTTATATAATTCGGCGGTATTGGTGATTTCAACTTTTTGCCCGGTAGGCGAGATGGCTTCCGTGGTAATTCTGACGACATCGCCAGGGTAATAGAATCCGCGATGGGGCCAGACGAATAAATTGAACGGTTTCGCCGGAACCTGGATTTTTGCTGAGCCTGAGATCAGCCGGCGCGATTCGTCCGTTACCGATACGTTCACTGTGTATTCGGAATCGATATCTCCGTAAAGTTGTTTCAGACCATCGGAATTGATCTCAATAGATGCTTTGCCTTCGTGCAGATCAAGAGTACCTGATTCAATAACTTCATTATTTCTGATCGCGCGCGGCATCCAGGGATAATAAACCGGGATAATACACCATTGGTTATAGCCGGGCAGCCAGTCATAACTCCAATATACCGAATTCCACCAGTAGCCGTTGCCGTAGAGCCAGTCCCAGTAATGCCATGGGTATAGGATTTTATCGACTTGGCGTCGTTCCACCTTATAGGTTACTTTTGCGTTTTTTACCGGTTGACCAAAATAATATTTTGCTGTAACATTTACTTTGAATTTATCGCCCAGAAGCAACGGTTTATCCGGTCCTTCTACGATAACTTCAAATTCCGGTTTCTTATATTCTTCCACCCGGAACGAACGGTATCCGCGTCGACCGACACGGATGTTGTAGTTTCCGAGCTTCGCGCCTTTCGGCAGTTTTACTTCGCCGTCAACTCCGCCAAATTCGTCAGCGGTAAGCGTTTTATTAAATATTTTTGTGCCATCCGGGGAAGTAATAATTACTCCAAGCGGAGCCCCCGCATAAGGGTTGTTCAGCTCTTTGATATAGGATACTTGAGCTCCCCAGGCCTTGAACTTGACCGTTTGTCCCGGACGGTATACCGGTCGGTCGGTTGTACAGAAAATTTTGCGTTGATTGTACTCCGCCGGTCCCGAATAACGTGAATACCAAACGGAATTAAATCCCATAATGCCGCGATTGCCGATGGAGGAAACTTCCACCAGCAGATTTCCCCTGCGTGGGGAAGAAGTCGGTTTCAGAGAAGTCATGCCTTGAGGAGCCTTATGTTGGGACTCTTTGCATATCACGTTAAAGCGGCGCTTTTCTTTCCCGCTGCCGATTGGTTTCTTTAGCGGTTTTACATTGAAGCTGAAAAACTTATATTCGGCATTTTCTAGAGGCTTTCCGGTTATGGCGTCGACCGCGATATAGACATATTCTCCCCCGTATTGGTTGCGGATTATGAGTGTATCGGTAAGCCATACAATAATATAAGAAATTGATTTCGGAGACACTTCCGCTTTCACCAAATAAGCGCCCGGTTGTTTGAACGGCATTTTCAGATCGATAACGCGTCGGTAATGTTCGGTGCCTGGATCAAGCTTTTGGGTCCATTGTTTTGTGGTTGATTTTATCAGAAATTTATTCTGGTTCTCTTTGACGAGCCGATAGCCGATATACCCTAAGTTGATTCTTTTTTGATCAATCTCAAGCGGATTACTCCGTAAAAAATCCTTCATATCGTTGAGAATTGCGTCACCATCAAGCCGGGTGGCGGTCAGTTTAACTTCTTTCGCATTACGATAGACATATTTCAGTGTAGGAGCCATACCCGAAGGCTCTGATTGTGAATAAAGAAAAGCCCCTCTGTTGGCGGATATTAGTTCGATGAAAACTTTATCTTTATACTTTTGGGCAAATTCAAGTGCCTTTGAATATTGAAGACGGTTAAGATACTCACTTATTACATTGTGATAATCTTTTCTTTTGATTCCAAGGGTAATGAAATTGAATTCGGGCGGCAGTTTAAAGCGTTTTATGCCATCTGTCGTGAGCGCGACGGTTTCGTCATCACTGAGTTTATTCAGTGAAAATATTTTATTGAGCCGGTCGAATGCATCTTTATTATTCTTGAGTGTCGGGTCATGCATCAGGGTGGAAACGCTGAATTGGTCACTGAGAAAATTTCTCCATTCAAAAGATAAATCCGCTTTTTCTTTGCCATATTGCAGGCCAAGAGCCCAGCGCCAGCGTTCTCCGTCATTGCGACACTCCTCAAATTTGTCACGTCGATAATAAAATACCGGATTTCCTTTTGAGTCTACAGGTGCTCCGTATCTTGCTGAACCATAATATTGTTGTGGAGGATCGTAATCCGGCAACTTGTTCAGATCAGTAAGATTTTGTAATCGCCATGTGTTTCCATTCCGGGTACTGGAATACCTATTATATTTTCCTTTCCCAAGTAAAATACAGTTTGCGAATTCCTGACATGCTTTGCGATAATTTGACGAATGAGAGGGATTGGAAGTTAGAGTGAGTGCTTTGCGGTATAAACGCAGGGCTTTTACCCGATCCCGCCAAAGTGAATTTACACGACGTCCAGAAGTTCTGATTTGATAATACCAGCCGCGGATAAACTTATTTCCGGAAATAATTCCGGTATGATTCGTGTGATGATAATAATTTGCGGCAGCACGGAGTACTCCAAAATTATTCGGGAATACCTTCAAGGTGTCCTCAACTAGTTGGTTCGAATCCGCCACTTGGTTTAGTCGACGCATACAATCTACGGCATTGTCCAGCATATATCCTGCTTTATCAGCAAACTTTTTATCATTTAACAATTGTCGATAGAGTTTTAGGGCGTCTTTGTAATTTCCCTGGCTCTTGAAATTAACGGCAGCCTGAAATGGGTTGTTGGTGGCGTCCGGCAGCTCCGGAACAGTTGGCGTATTAGGAGGGGTTTGTTGGGCCCCTGTACATATAAACGAAAATAATAAACTGGAAACAACCAGCAGATATCTGAATTTCATATTGAAATCTCCCCTGATTTTATGTTATGTCGTAACAATACATCAAAATCTTCTAATTGATGTAACGGAAACGTAAAAACATTGTAAAAATAATGTAAAAAACCGGAAAGCGGTACGAATACTACTTTCCGGTTTTGATTATCTATTTCTTTTCTTAGCTTTTGTCTCCGCCGCCATTGTTATTAGCGTTATTGAACTGTGGCGTATAGCGCTTACGGCTTTCCGGTACTTTAATGTCGGCCTTAAGCTTATAGCGTTTTTCTCCAAGAAGCTGCTGAATTTGATCCAGAAATTCTGGTCCAACTTTTACACTCATCATGCGTGAAGTTTCAACAAAAGCGATTTCGCCCGTATTGCAGGTTACACAGATAATAACTCTGGCGTCGCCCGGATTATCGTTACACAACTTCTTGAGGCTTTTCAACGTATCTTTCGGTGTGCTGTTTTCATATACATGCATGTGGATTTCTTTGGTTTGTTCCTGCATGACCGAATCCAGCGGAAAAATTTCTTCCGCCACCAGTTTTACACGTTCGGCTTCCTCACGTTTACTGGTCAGAGCCCTCAGCATAATCGGCATGTCATCGACCAGTTCGATTCCTTTTTCCTGAAGTTTGGACAAGGCGCGCTCGTATACCATGCACTCGATACTGCCGTCGAGGTCCTCAATTGTCATGATCGCAAAGGGTTTGCCGCTCTTTTGACTGACCTTTTTCTGTATCGTTTTGATCATGCAGCCCACCTGAACTCCAAGGTTATCATCCATTTCCAGAATCTTTCGTACGCTTGACGAAGAATATGTAGAGATGATGTCGGCGTATTTGCCCAGCGGATGACCGGTAACGTAAAAGCCGAGAAGTTCCTTTTCCAGTGCCAGTATTTCAGCTTCGTCGAATTCCGGGATGTCCGGAATCGGAACAGACATGGCATCGCCCGCGTCATCTTCTTCCATCATATCAAAGAACATATCCACGTTACCTACTTCGCGGTCCTTCACTCGGGAGCTTGCCATCTGCATGGTTGATTCCGCTATTGCCAGAATCTGCGAACGACGCAGCCCAAGAGTATCGAATGCTCCGGCTTTTGTCAGGTGGTCGACTACACGGGTATTAAGCTGTGAACCACAGCGTTCGCAGAAGTCCAGGAACGATTTAAATTTACCTTCTTTCTTACGGGTTTCGATAATGGCGTTTGCCACGTTGTCGCCCACGCCCTTGATCGCGGCCAGCCCGAAGCGGATCGCGCCCTTGTCTACCGTAAACATACGTTCGGAGGTGTCGATGTCCGGCGGAAGAATCTTAATGCCCATTTCACGGCACTCGGCAATGAAGAACGCGATCTTGTCGGCGTTACTCAATTCACTGGTGAGCACTGCCGCCATGAATTCAGCTGGATAATTGGCCTTGAGATATGCAGTACGGTACGCCAGGAACGCATACGCCGCACTATGTGATTTATTGAAACCGTAACCGGCGAACATCGCAATCTTGTCCCATATCTGGTCAGCCAGTTTTTCATCGATCTGGTTGGTTTTCCAGCAGCCTTCAACAAATTTTGCTTTCTGCTGTTTCAGGACATCAATTTTTTTCTTACCGATGGCACGACGCAGGATGTCGGCTCCGCCGAGGGTAAATCCGGCGAGTTCCTGTACCACCTGCATGATCTGTTCCTGATAGAGCATGATACCATAAGTTTCTTTCAGATACTGTTCCATTTTGGGATGGTCGTATTCCAGTGGCAGTGTACCCATTTTACGACCGATAAAGTCTGGAATAAACTGCATCGGTCCCGGACGGTAAATTGCCAGCAGCGCGATTATATGTTCAATGGTTTCCACGCCGAATGAACGGCACAGGTTCTGCATACCGCCGGATTCAAGCTGGAACACGCCCACGGTATCGCCGCGTGCCAGCAAGTCATAGGTTTTCTGATCGTCCAGTGGGATCACATCCCAGTCAAGCTCGATATCCTGACTAAGTTTCACGTTGTCTACCGCATCCTGGATTACGGTTAGCGTACGAAGTCCGAGAAAGTCCATTTTCAGCATTCCGAGCATTTCGCACGGGACTGCCGGGAATTCGGTGATCATTTCGCCTTTTGAGCCTTTTGCCAGCGGCGCCATGTTGTCAATCCGCTGGTCACCAATAATCACCCCGGCGGCGTGAATACCCATCTGACGGTTGATGCCTTCAAGCACTTCCGCGTATTTAAAGATTTCCTGTACCCATTCTTCGTTATCAATGAGCGCCTGAAGCTCAGGGACTTCTTTTTTTGCCTTTGCCAAGGTCATTTTGGGTTCGGCCGGAATCAGTTTTGTTATCCGGTCGCCTTCGTCAAAGGTATGACCCAATACGCGTGCTACGTCTTTGATTACCGCCTTTGCTTTCAGAGTACCGTACGTTCCTATCTGAGATACGCTGTCGTAGCCGTATTTCTGTCTGACGTATTCAATTACCTCGCCGCGACGACGTTCGCAGAAGTCAATATCAAAGTCAGGCGGGCTGACGCGTTCCGGGTTCAGGAAACGTTCGAAAAGCAGATTGAATCGCAACGGTTCGATATCGGTAATATGAGTGCAGTAAGCTACCATGCTGCCCGCCCCGGAACCGCGGCCCGGACCCACTGGAACGCCGACATCCTGGGCGTGTTTGATAAAGTCTCTTACCACCAGGAAGTAACTACAAAAACCGGTATGGTCAATGATGCCGAGTTCGTAATCCATTCGCTTAATAATGGTCTTTTCTTCTTCTGTGAGTTCCGCTTCATCTTTACGGGGATTGAAATGATAGCGTTCTTCAATTCCGTCTAAGCAGATATTTTGCAGAACTTCCTTTTGACTGTTGCCGAGGCCGGTTACGTCAAATACCGGATAATGGTTTACGTCCGGTGCGAATTTGAATTCAATGTGACATTGTTCTGCGACCTGACGGGTATTGGTGATTGCTTCCGGAACTTCCTTGAATAGTTCCTTCATTTCATCTGGGCTTTTGAAGTAAAATTCGGGAGCCGGGAATTTAAAGCGTTTTGCATCTGTCAGCTTGGAACCGGTCTGGATGCACAACATGATTTCATGAGCTTTAGCGTGTTCTTTCTTCAGGTAATGGACATCGTTTGTAGCAACCAGCGGCAGGCTGAATTCTTTAGAGAGTTCGATCAGTCCCTTGTTGGCTTTAATCTCTTCATCCATGCCGTGGTCCATGAGCTCAAGATAAAAATTGTCTTTGCCAAAGATATCCACATAGTCGCCGATTTCTTTACGTGCCTTGTCCATGTCGCCTTCAACAACCGCACCGGGAATTGAGCCTCCGATACATGCCGAGAGGCCGATTAGTCCACCGGCATGCTGTGACAGAAACTCTTTGTCGATTCTAGGCTTGTAATACATACCGTTAATATGCGATTCAGACACAAGTTTGCACAAACTATGGTAACCTTCAATGTTCTTTGCGAGGAGAACAAGATGATGTCCACGGATGTTCGGAATGGCTGGATTTCGGTCAAATCTGGTAGTAGGGGAAACATAGGCTTCACAGCCGATGATCGGATTCAGCTTTGCACCTGTAAATCCCAGATACATATCGATTGTCCCTCCCATGAATCCGTGGTCGGTCATGGCAACGGCGGGCATATCATATTTTTGTGCCATTTCGATCAGCCCCTTGACGGTACATGCGCCGTCGAGCAGGCTGTAATGGGTATGTAAATGAAGGTGTACAAAATCTGAAGACATATTTTTCTCCTCTAAACAATCAATAAAGCTTAAAGCGCGGCGGCGAAACGAACATTATGAACCCCTATTGCGCGTGAACATCCATAACACTTAAAATTGACTTTCCCGGCTGTTTTTCAACCCATTGAAACACATTTCCTGAAAGAAATTTTTCGTTGAGCACAGAGAGGATGAAAAAAGAAGAAAAGCCATTAACTGTAGCTGTTCGCTTGGAAAAATTTTGAAAATATTCGATATCAATTTGTCACCATAAACGTCCGATGCTAATATAAGTAAGGCTGTTGACCTTTTTCGTTTTCTCCCAAACTGATACTGTCCAATCTCTCCAATAAGGAAAAAAGGGGGAGAAAAAAAATATGAATTTTCACTTAGTATATAAAAATATTCGCATTATATGAACACAAAAAGATCAAAAAGGACAATAGAAGTTTGGAATTTGACATGTTATCCCTTTTTCTGAATCGTTGTCTAAAATTATTTTTGATTCATTGCACTATTTAACAATAAGGAATCAGACTGTCCATAAATGTTATTGTATTAAAGGAATTTAGTAATGAGTAAAATATTTCATATCAAATTGTTGTTTTTTATTTTTTCTGGTTTGTTACTTGCTCCGTTGCATATACACGCTGAAAACCAGAATAAAATTCTGAAAGGAAAGAAAACAAGTTTTTTTGATAATACTACAAACTTCAGCTTAATGGCTCCATATAAAAAGATGTCTAAAAGTGATCGCGATTTACCAATAAGTGGATACAAGTATATCTATAAGACATTTAATCTCTGGCTGACGAGAACTTTGCAAAAAGATTTTTTACCAAATGATAAATTTGTTTATAAACATATTAAATTGTTTTCTTCACAAAACACAGGTCAAAAAGAAGACTTGGCATTTTTACCATATAAGATCAATAATAAATCATTTATGGTTGTTCAAACAGGAGGCATTGGTGCTCATATCATAATTTTCTTGTATGATCCAATAATGAATATATCTGACGATCTGAACCAGGAAAAACTTCGTGTTGTGTCTTTATTTAAAACTTATATTAATAATAACATTTCCCAGAGAGTTACAGAGGTATCGATGAAAAAAGTACAGAAAGGCTGGCTGGCGGAAGTAAAGTCTTTGGAAAAATATGATATTATAAATCACGCTAAGTGTTTTGTAAAAAATCACGAAGCTTTCTTTTATATTAGTAAAGAGAATCCCAAGGCTCCCGCTCCCGCAAGGCAACCATTGCCCAATCAATGGTTTTCCTGGTACAAGGAGTATTAATGTATCAAGCACAGTTGTACTACTATGCCTGATATCTCCGGGCAGGAAGACGTCATAGTATGTAAGATTGAAATCGTTCTCTTTCTTTTACTTCTTCTTATTTGATTCTAATTGCATTAGCTTGCATGTTGAATTGCGCTACCACATTTTTTACATGTAGCCCGAAGGGGACACAACTCCAGACCACGCATAACCATGATATAATAATTCCATAAATGATCAAAACACTTTCCTCGTTCAACTTCAGTATCTATCCATAACATGTAGTCAATACACATCCTTGTCGTCGAATTATTGAAGTGGTGATCCAAGTCAACCGTGGATATCTCAAAATCAATTGCAGTCTTCTCACTCATTTTACTTTCCTCTTCATAAATAGTTAGCTGTTGCGAAAATATCACGCGCAAATTATATCCGCATCGTATTTTTTTATAACATTGCTTACGTCGATAATAAGTCCAACATTGCCGTCCGAAAGAATTGCACAACCGGAGTAACCCTCCAGATTTCGGAAAGCTTCACCCAGACTCTTAATCACGATTTGCTGCTTGCCTACAAGTTCATCAACAAGCAATCCGGCAGATGTATCGTCATTGTCGACAACTAACATAAGGCCTTCAGAACTCTCAGAGTCCGGAATACCTAAATAGCGATTAAGCCTGTAAATGGCAATATTCCGGCCTTTGTATAGTAAAAATTCTCGTTTCCCGAGACGGTGAATATCCTTTTTAGGGATGTTTACTACTTTTGAAATGGAGAGAGTCGGAACGATATAACGTTCATTTCCCATTCTGACAACCATTCCATCAATTATTGCCATTGTTAATGGAAGTTGTATTGTAAAAACAGAGCCTTTTCCCAGTTCAGAAGAAATTTCGACCGTACCATTCAATTCTGAAATATTTTTCTTTACAACATCCATACCAACACCACGGCCGGATATCTCCGTAATATTTTCCGCAGTCGAGAATCCCGGAGCAAAGATCAAATTAATTATTTCGCTTGACGACATTGTCTGATTGGGAGAAACTAACTCTTTTTCAACCGCCTTTTTGAATATTACATCAGGATCGATACCGCGTCCGTCATCTTTAATTTCGATACAAACATTGCCGCCGCGATGAGATGCATTTATTTCAATGCTGGCTTTCGGGGATTTTCCCATACTGCGACGTTGGTCCGCTGAAGATTCAATACCGTGATCAACGGCATTTCTGACCATGTGAACAAGTGGATCGCTTAGCTTATCAACGATGTTTTTGTCTATCTCTGTCTCTTCTCCGGACGTAGTGAAATTAACCTGTTTCCCTTGTGAATTCGACAGATCTCTTACGATCTTTGCCATATTGTTGAAAATAGACTTTACAGGAACCATACGCATAGACATTCCCGTAGTCTGAAGTTCACGGGTAATTTTATCAAGCTGGCTTAGTTTTCGCAAATAATCCGGATTTTTATGACTTCTTGTCTCTTCAGATTCAAGAACGATTGTTTCTGCGACTACCAGTTCTCCGATGATATCGACGAGACGATTCAGTTTGTCGGCATCAACTTTGATAACTTCTTTTTTTCCTGAAAATGTACGCGGCAATGCCGGTGCGGAAGTTTTCGGAGCAACAGTCTTATTTTGTTGATGCGGCTCTGGCTTCTCTTCGCTTACCAGTTGAGTCATATTCCTCAGGCGCTCAATCAGGTCTTTGAGATTTGTCTGGAGAGGTTGAGGAGTTGTGTTTGACATTAAATCACTAAACTGATCTATCATGGCACGCAACGTGTCAGAAGCTTCAAACAGCAGGTTGGCTATTTCCTGGTCAAAAGCAATTTTGCCGGAGCGAATCTGATCCAATAAGTCTTCTGCACTATGGGATAGTTTACTGACTGATCCCAGATTAAGAAATCCGGCAACGCCTTTAATGCTATGGAATCCTCGAAAGACAAGGTTGATGCAATCCAGGTTATCAGGAGACTTTTCAAGTTCCAGCAAAGCGGTAATGCAGTTATCCAGATGATCACCGGACTCATTCACAAAATCACGAGATACCTCCGGATCTTTTTCAATAGAGTTGATAAATTCACCCAAAATATCTTCCTGATTATCTGAATCAACAGTTTCAATATTGCAATCCCCAAACTGATCGTTGGATATTTTATCGAAAAGCTTATTCATTTCGTTTAACCCGGAACCGTCAATTAAATGCTCTGATGCCAGTGTAACAAGCTTGTTCAGCGACTCAATTCCCTTGTCCATATTTATGTCTTCTGACATAATTAGATTTTCAGTGATTTCTGCCATTTTTGACAATGCTTTCGCAAGCTCAGTATTGCCGGCTTCCGCTGCCAGTTGGTTCATTTCACCGAATTCGTTGTGGATTTGGCCCAGGGGGCCCAGGTCAACAGAATCGAATAAAACCAGATTTTCCGATACACGGTTCAGGCTGTCTAGTAATTTTTGTTTCATAGTAGCCTCAATTTCGCAAAAAGTCATATAAGAAAGTTAGGAGTGCAATACCATACGGATATAAAAGTATGGTATTGCATTTGTGGCTCTTAAAATTTGCCGAAGTTTTCAGAGTCCAAAGGAATTACCCGGTCATATTCTGCCTGCTTCGACAGCGAGGGATTCCGAGGTAACGAGTCGGATACAGATAATACCCTCTTTCCAGTGTGCTGATTATCCCCGGAAGTAACTCTCATAAGGATATCATTACTATTGGTCCCTTCAACAAGAACAGTCAATTCGCCAATCATCTGTTTCAGTTCGACGGCCTGAAGAGACAATTCCTCACTTGCCGATGCGGACTGCTCGGCATTTGCCGCATTTCCCTGGGTAACCTTGTCCAGCTGGGTTACTGCTTTGTTGATCTGATCTACACCGATGGATTGTTCACTACTGGCGGCATTTACTTCATTAATAAGTTCTGCTACTTTTACAGATGAATCAACGATTTTTTTCAAAATCTGATCAACTTCATTTGCCGCAGACACGCCATTGTCAGCGTTCTGCTGAGATTCCGCGATCAATGCAGAGGTATTTTTCGCCGCTTCTGCACTACGTTGTGCAAGGTTGCGAACTTCTTCGGCTACAACAGCAAAACCTTTTCCGGCTTCTCCGGCCCTTGCTGCTTCGACCGCTGCATTCAGGGCCAGTAGATTGGTTTGGAAAGCAATTTCATCAATCGTCTTAATTATTTTGGCGGTTTCTTCTGAAGAGTCTTTGATTTTTTCTATTGCACTTCCCATTCGCGTCATTGCTTCCGCTCCTTTTTGAGCTGCGTCGGAAGCTGCAGCCGACATACTGGTGGCCTGTTTTGCATTATCCGCATTTTGCCGTGTCATAGATGCCATTTCCTCTATGCTGCTGGAGATTTCTTCAAGACTGACTGCTTGTTCGTTTGCTCCCTGAGCAAGCGATTGACTTGAGGACGATACTTGTTCCGATGCGGATGTCACCTCTTCTGAACCTCGATGTAATCCATTGATAACCAAATTGATGGATTTTGTTATTCCAAGTGTAATAAATATCGCCAGAAAGACACTGACAATCACAGCGACAATCAAGCCGGTAATAGTTATAATTGAACTTGAGCTTAAGAGAGAAGCTGCATGACGGGACATGTTTTGAGTAGTTGTAACACCATGGTCAACCAAACTTCTGATCGCTGTAGTACAACCGTTTCCAACCTCAACTCGTTCTTTGGCTAATTCAGTAAGTTTTTTCTGGCATGAAAGGTAAGACTTTATTGCTGTCGCATAATCTTTTGACGACTTCTGGATTAAATTAAGAAATTTAATTGAAGAGTTGTGTTTTAAATCCGCACGTAGTTCAGTAATAATACTGTTCATTCTTTCCATGACAGGAAAAGCATTGTTTATTGTTTCAAAATTACGATCCGCTATTCCTTTAAAACTGATGATTCTCACATCTTTTGCCAAATCAATGATTTCTTGTGACAGAGCAATAAGTTTTAGTCTGGTTGTCAGTGGATTGGTTGCGATTTCTGATTCACACAATTTCTCTGCTGTTGCAGTCAGCTCGTTTTCTATATGGGCAAGATTCGTCAATTGTTTTTTTCTACTCAACCCGACGAGGGTTTTATATAGCTTGTGAGCTATTTCCATATTGTTGGTGTTCAGAGTAACTTTCTGATATATTTCAATAATATCCTGACATTTCTTTATTTCGTCAGAGTATTCTTCAATCGCGGTTTGATCATTGGAAGACAGCCTGCTGCCGATTATACACAGCCTGTTTATGGTATTTTGAATATTGAAAGCCAGATAATATGGAGTTTTTCTTATATTAAGCTCATTATGTAATAATCCATTTTGCTCTTTTAATAATTTTGCTGAATTATGCATTAACTCAGTAGAACTTTTTTGGAGCGTAATACGAGCGTCATCGGCTTCCTCGAATAAACCTGCAGTTTCTTTTAGGTATTGACGGTATTTCTGAATATATTTCGTTACTTTTTCGATGCTGGATTTTGCTGCCGACAATTTGTTACTGGAATCACAGTGTTTGTCTAACACTTTCAACTCTTGTTCTATTTGATCAAACAGTTTGTGGCTGTCTTCATAAAATGATTTATTTTCTGTATAATTATATCCACGCATGGCAAACATTAGTTGACTGACTTGTAATTCCAGGTCTGATTCACTTGCCATTGCGGGAAGGTAAGTGGAAGACAGTGTATTCGATTCCGTTTCAACGCGAAGCATATTAAAAACAGCAATTACTCCAAGAGCTATAGCTATTACTATTATTAATCCATATCCGATTGCGATTTTACTACTTAATTTCATGATTTACCTTCTATTTAACACCTATAATTCAATATGCGCAGGCTGAGACAGATCAGTGGTATTAATAATTTGGTCGATGTCAAGAAGGATTTTTACTTCTTGATAAACTTTTCCAATTCCCAGGAAAAAATCATCGTTATCGTTTCCACCCAAATAGATGGAAGGTTCAATATTTTCTCCTGCAATACTAAGTACTTCACGTACTTCGTCAATGATGAGGCCAACTATAAATTTTTCATTATGATTGGCTACTTGAACAACAACAATACAAGTATTATCCGTATCATTCTGCCGGTTCATTCCAAATCGAACACGAAGATCAACGACCGGAATGATTTTACCTCTAAGATTTATCACGCCACGTACAAAATCTTTTACCCGTGGAATTCTGGAAACATTTTGCATTTTGATGATTTCTTGAACTTTAATGATTTGGACACCATAAACTTCATTGCCAAGCAGGAAAGTTAAATATTTTCCACCATTATTTTCGACCGTAGAAGAAAGATCATTTTTTTGATTTTGTTCTTTCTTCTCTACCAAATTTGCTTTCATAATAGCATCCCTTTTTTTGAAGGTTAACCATTGGTTAGCCTTTATTGCTCTTAAGTTAGCCTTGGTTAGCGAGAAGTTAGCCTTGGTTAGCCAGGAGTTTTCCTTGGTTCGTAAGTTAGCCTTGGTTAGCGAGGAGTTAGCCTTGGTTAGCTTTTGATTTTAATAAGTATTATTTTATCTATTGAAAATTAAACGTCAACCCCCTTTTTTATTTTTTTTTGCGAAAATTTCAAGCATTTTCAATAAATGGGGGTTACATGCAAATATATCATCTATATAAATTGAAAATTCCCAAAAAACTTATGATACAAAATGTTCTATATACACAACTCAAAAAGTGTCACAGAAAAAAGATGTTGACTCTTCGAATTGAAATGAATGGTGATGTTGTATTCCATATAGCCGGACCATTTTCCGTAAAAACAGATATGTTTACGCTCTATTGATTGCGTTCCCGAATCAGAGACGATACGAGCGCCTGAATTGCACGTATGTGGTAGGAAAATGCACTTTTTGCTGGAAAAATTTTAATAAAGACATGATCTTAAGTTTTTTGTTTCAGATGAAATTTAGAAAAAAGTTGTATCTGTCCAGCTAGCCATACATTATAGAGCCGTATAAAAATAATCTTTACTTCTGCGCATTCCTTCCGATTGCTCTGTCGTTTATCCATTAGCTACATCGCAGAAGCTATGAATTTTACAAATTATCCCAGAATAATTCACGTATCTTGTAAAAATTATTTCTATACAAACCCTAAGATGAATTTTGCAGAGCTTTAGATAAGCTGAAACTGTTTGATTATTTCAGTTACTTTTGCCTGCAACTGCTCACTTCCTGGACGATAAAAACGTCCGGCAAGCGAATGAGTTAATGATTCGTAGGCTTGCTTCAAGCCATTGAGCCATGCTTTGTGAATATCGGTGCAAATATTAATTTTTGCAATTCCCATCTGAATGGCTTGTTGTAAGACGTCTCTCGGAGTTCCTGACCCTCCATGAAGAACCAGCGGCTGGTCTATAATATTGGCGATTTGATTTAGACGTTCCAGATCAATGTGTGGTTCTCCTTTGTATTCGCCATGAACGGTTCCGATAGCAACCGCCAGGCAGTCAATACCGGTTTCTTCCACGAAGGTACATGCTTCTCCTGGGTTGGTCAGGTGGTTTTTTCCATTATCCTGAATGCCGCCTTCGTCATTTCCGCCCACATGACCAAGCTCAGCTTCGATTGAAACGTTATGGCGATGGGCAATTTGTGCTGCCATTGCTGAAAGTTTGATGTTTTCTTCAAACGGCAGGCTGGAAGCATCAAGCATTACGGAAGTAAAGCCGGCTGCGATACATTCTTCCACCTGTTCCAGAGAAGCGCCGTGATCTAGGTGTAATGCTGCGGTAATTCCAGTTTTTTCGACATATTTTTCCACTATGTGACGTGTAACTTCCGGACCACCCATGAGCGTATATTCATCAACTGTTGCCTGAAAAATTACCGGAGCATTGCATTTCGCCGCTGCGGTGGCAATGCTGTAAATATTTGTGCTGTCCCAGATTTCAAATGCTGGAATTGCATACTTTTTATATCTGGCTGCTACCAGAAGTTCATCCATACGTACTAATGACATCTTGTACTCCTTGATTTCAATGAAATCATATAATTGTAACTTTTTATTAAATAAAATCAGATAGGATCATGCGCAATGACACATCGTTTATGAAGATATCTTTACTGCTTTTTGGCAAGAGGGTAAAACTCTTGATGGGGTAAGTGATTTTCAATACTTCGTACTACTTCTTGTCCTGAATTTTTTTCCTGGTAAATTTCTATAGAGAGGTGGATAAACAAGTGGGACTTTGTACATGAGGATGTCTGAGAGAAATTTGAGTTCTGCCTGAAAAAGCAAAGTCGTAGTGTTTTATTTCATAACGACAAAGCTGAAAATTCTTTTGAGGCAACCACAAAAAAGTTTCCAATTATTTATGAACAACTCTTTCTCTCTTTTCACAACATCAACCCTTACTTTTGCAAGCTGCCAGAGTTTTTCAAGTAAGTTTGAAATTGCTACTAAGCTAAAAACTTAATCAAGGTCAGCAAATTTTTCAAATGATAAATGATAAAATTTTAAGCTTTCTTTTAAAAAAATCACAGTACCGCAGAATTGCATGCAGCTTCTCAATATTGTGGCGACATCGGAGCTGGAGGCGAATAATATAGCAAAAATTTTTGTGAAGACTTTTGCAATTGGCTTTATAAGTATACATTGTTTAGTAAAATTATTATTCAATATGGGATTTGAAGTAATGAAAACTCTTCTTGTTGAAGGTTGGCGACACCTGGCACAGTCATTTGCCATGTTAAACCAATGGCAGTGCCTGGAGCTTAAAAAACGAAATCAGATCAATTTACTTTATCGTGATCTTCCCTATTATAAAAAGCATTGGACGAGTCAGGCCAATCTGTTTGGGGCAAGAAAAGATAAAATTCTGGAATCAATTGAAACATATAAGGCGGGAGATCATTATGATGCGATTTATCGTTCTTCCTTTCCATATGATTTTAGTCCATCATCAACAGTACCGACTTATGTGTTTGTTACCAGTGAATACTTGTTTGAAAATGGGAAAGGAATTAAAACATCTTCGGAGTTATGCGGCAAAGCACCGGATGACAATGTCAGAATAATCGCTCCGTCAAAGTGGTCAAAAGCCGGTCTGGTCTCATCCGGAGTCCTCCCGGAAAAAATATCAATTGTTCCTCTTGGCTTTGATCCTGAAACATTTTATCCGGTATCGGACAGTGTTCGAAGTGGAATTCGAAAAAAATTTGGATGGAATGATGATTTTATTTTTCTGCATATTGGAGCAATGAGCGGAAATAAGGGGTTGGAGCCTTTGTTTAAAGCATTCGTAAAGGTTGCCCAAATGGATCCTCGTATAAAACTGGTGTTGAAAGGGCTCAGTCAGCTTTATAATTCAAAAAAGATGATAGCCGATTGTTGTGGTATATTGACTCCGGATGAAATGAAATTATTAGCTGAAAGAGTTATTTATGTGGGCTCAATGGTGTCTAATAAAGAACTAGCCCAGATGTATCAGTGTGCAGACGTCTATGTTTCCTCTTATTTTGCCGAAGGTTTTAACATTCCTGTACTGGAAGCCGCAGCCTGTGGGGTGCCCGTTATCTGCACTGCCGGAGGTCCTACTGATGATTTTACCCACGAAAGTTTTGCATTGCATATTGATAGTGAATTACAACACGCAGCGATTGGAGACGAGCAGAGGCTCTATCTGATGCCTTCACTTGAGCATTTGAAAGAACTCATGGAAAAATCCTATACGGACATCGAATGGCGAAAGAAAGCAGGAGAAGCTGCTGCTGAATTCGCGAAAAAAAGTCATACCTGGAAGCAGGTAAGTAAAAGGCTTCAGAATACCATTTTCCCGGAAATATAAGATTTTTGGGAATCCTTATGATATTCAGACAGACCTACTGCCTGAATATCATAAAAGTAAGAATTATTTTCCGGCTTCAAAAAGCATCTTGGCGATCTGCTTCATACTTTCCGGTCCATTTCCATAGGTCAGAATTACTGTGCCGTAGTCCGGATCGGCAATGTTGGGATACGGACTGTTGGCGATTACGATAAGCTTTTTGCCGGCTTTTTGCAGTTCTTTCACAAATTCGCGCCCATCGCTGCCGCGGCGATAGTAATAATTGGTGACCACAATCGTATCTGCTTCGTCGAGCCGTGCCCTGACGCGTTGTTTATCGTCCTCAGTGAACGACATTTCGGTTTCAACCATACCGATCTTGTCGGAATACTTGAAGCAATTTTCCCAAAGCAGTCCCGGATGGCATTTCTGACTGTTTACCATTTTGTGAATTGGCGGAACCTGTTCGATAAGCAGTACATTTTTATTGGGATCCAGCGGAAGCAATGAGTCGTTGTCACGCATGATACTTACGGTTTTTTCCGCGATGGTCTTTTCAATATCAATTACTTCCTGATCGTTGATGCCGGAACTGGCCTGGGCAATGTCCTTGATTCCTCCGTCATTGAATAGTCCGTATTCGAGCTTGACAGACAGGGTTCTGCTAATTGCGTCATCAAGTCTTGATTCTGGAAGTCTACCGGACTTTACCGCCTCAACCAGCTTCGGGAATACTTCATCCAGCAGGTTGCTTTCATCGCGGAACAAGATCAGATCGGCTCCGGCTTCCAGCGCTTCCAGGCATGCGTCGGCGACTTCGAATTCCGCCACGATTCCGCCCATGGTGATATCGTCGGTTGTGATTGTGCCTTTAAAACCGAGTTCATCTTTCAAGAGATCGGTCAGAATCTTTTTCGACAGAGTTGCCGGACGTCCCGATGGATCAAGGGCAGGGTAGGCGGTATGCGCGGTCATAATACATGGCAGACCAGCATCAATCAGTGCCTTGAAAGGAATCAGGTGTTTTCTAAGTTCTTCTTCTGATATATCAATGACCGGAAGTTCGCCATGAGCGTCCTGGGTAGAAGCTCCGCGTCCGGGAAAGTGTTTTCCGGTGGTGATAATTCCTGCCTTTCTGAAGCCTTCGAGTGCTTTCAGGGCATAGGTGGTGGCTTCGTCGAAGTCTCCGCTGTAGCTTCGGGTACCGATTTCGGGGTTCAGCGGATTCGTGTTTACGTCCAGTACCGGACTGTGAATCCAGCTGATTCCAAGCGGAGTTAACTGTCGTCCGACGGCCCAGGATACTTTTTCCGCCATTTCAGGATCGCCGGTCTGGGCCACGCCCATGCTTGACGGAAAAAAGTGGACACCATCATGGAAATAGTCGGCACTGTTTTCGCCTTCCATATCAACGGTGATATGCAGCGGAATGCCGGATGGATTTTTCAGCGCTTCCTGCTTCATTGAGTTCAGAAATTCGCACCATTCTCCATTTGTACAGTGTGGTGCAGGAATACCTCTCAGAAAGTCTTTAACCATACCGTGCGGCTGGCGGATTACCCGGGATGCGTGTTCTGCGCTGGTGGCGTATGGATCATGGATCGCGGTCTTGGTTCTCATAGTCATTCCCACACGCACTCCGGCAGGTTTGTATTCTCTTATTCTGCGGTAGATTTCCGGGGTTGCCATTGAACCTACGAATCCGATTACCAGACATTGACCAATTTTTTCTTCAATGCTCATGTTTGAGATCATTGAGTCGATTTTTTCTTTCTGCATCGTTTGTCCTCTTTTTATGATTGATGAAAAATTATATTGTCATTCCCTGAAAAATCTCCGGTGCAATGGTTATACTCTCCGGCGGTTTTCCGCTTTTTATGTAGTTCAGCAGCATTCCGACCATTTCCGTTGCTTGCTGTCGGATGGAAACATAGACGGAAGTGATCGGTTGGGGTGAAGATATGTTCTGCAGACTACATTGACCGGATATGATCGATAATTCTCCGGGAATGTTTATTTTATGCCTGATGGCTTCCTGCATCAGTCCTGACGCGCATAGTTCGTGTGGACATACAACAGCGTCCGGAGTAGGCTGATTTTCAGTGAATAATTGCCGAAACATCTGCTGTCCGGTCGCGGTGCCGTCCTGAAACAGCATTCGGTTGACCTGGTTTTCATAGTGATAATTTACTGAAGCATCATCTTTTTGCTCCGGCAGGTTTTCATCGGCAAGATATTCCAGACGAATTTCCTGATAGCTTTCGCGCAGTCCTTCCATGAGTTCAGTGACATTGTTGGAAAATGGTGGAGGATGCGGGGCCGCGAGACAGACATTTTTACGTCCGTTTTCTTTCAGCTTGTTTCCGATGATTTTTCCCATTTTTAGGTAGTCGATAAATACATTTGCCCCAGGCAGCTCCTTTGTGCCGCGACAAACCAGGGGAATACGATGATTTTCAATTAATTTAATTGCTTCCAGAGCCTCACGAGTCGGTATAAGGATAATTCCGGCAACGCCTTGTCCGATGACTTCGCGAATAATATGCAGTTCGCGTTCGGCAGAAAATTCGGTGATACAGATAGAAGTCATATAACCGGCATGCGAAAGCTGACGAAACGCGTGTTCGCAAAACTCGCCGTATTCGTGCAGTACATTAGGAACCAGTATTGCCACGGAGTTGCTTTTGCCGGTACAGATCTGACGTGCCAGCTTATTCGGAACATAGCCCAGCTCCCGCGCCGCGTTCTTGATCAACTCTCGTGTTTCCTGCTTGATCGATCCCTTTCCGCTCAGCGCGTAGCTAACTGTCGAATAACTCATATTCAAGTGTGCAGCAATGTCTTTTATCGTAACAGCCATACAATTATCCTGTAAAATCAAACGTTTGATTTTTATTATACAGCATTACACAAAAGAAATCAAGAACAGAAGAGTAAAATTATACATTGAAGGGGCTGCACATTTTTATATTTTTTTGATGGTCTTGTAATTTTTCGATGAATTATCCTTGCGGCGACTTCTTTTCGCGACTTTTTTATTGCCTGAATATAAAAAAACGCCGGAAACTATTCAAATTTCCGACGTTTCAATCATGTTTACTTTGAGCCAGAAGAGATTTAAAGTATAATATCAGGAATTATTAGTTCTTTCTAATTTCTATTCGATCGCAATACATCTCCTTAACACCGGGGTTATTGCACGGAGCGACATAGACCATATCATCAGAAACCGGCACGAAATCACCGACTCTGTACCAGTTATAGCCTGGTTTGATATCCTGAACCGGAAAAAATGTTTTCAAATGTGATCCTGCGTCCTGATTATATACTCCACATGCAAACGCATTGCCCTTTGAACCCGGTTTAATAGAGAAACGCATTCTAACCCACACGGCGTATTTTCTGCCAAACCTGAACTTATTTAACGGCAAATGCTTCCATTGCACTGACCACGCTTTGTTATTCGTCGGAACCTTGACCGCATATCCATTTCCAGCCAGAGGATCGGAAACAATTTCGGCTTTACTCCATAAAGTAGTAAGAACTTCTTCGCAAAAAGCTATTGTCCCCGGACTTACTATAGCTCTTTTTCCCAACAGCATAACCCGCAGATCACGCAGATCGGTTTCAAGCTTCGGTCGTCCCAGTTCGGCTATTTTGATAATATGATTTTGACGGGCAATCTTCTCGTATTTCACAAGCAATTTTTTATACTGCTCTTTATCTGCCGAGTTCGGAATCTTTAGTGACTCAGCCGCATTTTTCAAGCGAAGATGAATGACTGGAAGTTCTGCAACAAGCACCCGGTTCAACAATTTCGGGTTTGAGGCAGCCAACTTTTCAGCCTCGGTAAAATATTGTTCCGCCTGCGAAATAAATTTATGGTCAAATATCAAATCATCCCCGCGATTCGGTTTTTTTAACCAACTTTGACGAGTCTCTTCCAGCAAATCATAGTAATCCTGCAACGGTTTTGCGGCAACCTGAAAGTAACCCCGCACAAAATCCCGTTGAAGCTTTTTCCAGTCCAGATCCGGATTCCACATTAGCTTTGTCCATACCCAGCTTTTTATCGGAGCGTCAGCTCCGCCAACCCATGAAAATGATCCCTGAAGCATAACATTTTTTACCCCGTATTTCCGGTAAATCTTCAAATTATCAGCAACAACGCCCATATTTGCAAAAGGCCTCATATAATCCCAGAAGTCCACCGTATAATCCCATATATCAATGGGATTGCCCACTTTATGCCAAGCTTTCAATGCCGGGAAAAAATTAGGAGTCTGATTCACCTTTAGGTGCGGCCAGCGATTGGTATGCGTCCCGGTACAAAGCTGGATACACAGTCTGGGGTCCGGTTTAACATTTTTCGGCGGCATAAAAGTTTTCTGATATGCAAGAGCCTCCACCATTACGTCAGGATGTTTTTCCCATATTCCAGCGGCAACATAATTCACCAGCCGCATCATCTGGTCCGAACGGGTATATTCCCGCTTCAGTTCCGCTTTACAAGCGGGACACTGGCACCAGTTGTTTGAATCATTCTGCGATATACTGATCATGTTTGCATCCGGATAACGGTCGAGTACTGCATTTGCTTTTTTTATGAGGTAATCTCCCAGCCCCGGAGCCGTAAGACAAGGTTGGGAAACATATTTCAGCGGAACCCTTTTCCCATAGCGCATCGGAAAGAATTCCGGATGTTTACTGAGCTCGCTGTCGGGCAGTAGTCGAAACAGCGTATGAACATTATAGTAAGTATTCGGAGCCATAATGCTGCCGCCCCATTCCTTCGGCAGTTTGAACCATCGCGGATTGCTGCGGTTATGCAGCGCCCATTCCTGATTCATTGCAATTTTAAAGAAAGCTTCCCGATTCCCAAACTGAGGCTGTTCATGACGGGAATTCGGCGTAAAACTTAAGTTCGGGCGGTGCGGAATAACAGTACAGTCAGGTGTATACCACCGGCATCCCAGGTCTTCCTCCAGTAGAGCCATTACCGCATAGAGAGGACCACGCTGTGTTCCTCCGTACAGGAACAAGTTACCGTTATGAAAATATATTCCATAACCTTCCTTGCCTAAATTACGTTTCGCCTCTTCCTGGCACTGTTGTTCAAATTCGGCAGTACGCCCGATGCTTATATACGGTTCATTCCCGGGCTTACTGATAATTCGAAACTCACTTCCGGTTATTTGGGAAAGCCATTTCTGAAGTTCCAGAGCCGATTTCTTCTCCTGGGATGTTGGCGCTTCCGGTTGCAGAATCTCAACAACAGCTTTGCCGTCTTTTGCCAGAGGCATTATTGCATCATCTGCGATAAGAACATTAGAAAGTATTATTATCGTAGTAAAAAATATAAATTTCATCTGTTTTGTAAAAATGTTTGTCAACATTGTCTCTCCATCTCTTTTATCGGGCAATAATCAGCCGTATTCTATTGATTCATGGAAAACCGCTTTCGCATGATTTCAACAAGCGCTCTTAACATTATAGAATAATTTGTTTTTCTCCACAATGCCTATTAAGAACCGGGAACATAAGCGGCGGTGGAAACACTCGCATCTATATTCCAGTATGACGACGAATCCGCCCCCTCCTGAATCTCACTTCTTTTCATCGGTCCGGCATGTCCGTCGCCAAATCCGATGTTCGTACTACTGTTATGAGGAAGAGATACATATGGTCCGTAGCGTCCCTGACCGATAAATGGCGTAATTGACGTAGTGTATTGTCCCCTGACATCACCAAATGAAATAAACAATGAAGGTCTTTTCAGTTTGATCTGTCTGACCGGTCCGCCACGACGACTCGTACCGGAATCATCAAAAAGATATCCTAGACCCAGGCCATTTCCTGATTGCCAGCCATCATAGTTTAGACCATATTTTGGCATCTTTAAAAGACCGTCCGCTGTCATTTTATTCTGCAAGAGCTTTGTCATAACAGGACATTCAAAAATCTTACTGTGCGCATACCACGAAGATTCGGTTCCTGCTATAGGTGTCGCGTCATCCACGCTGTCTAAAAGCTTCGGCCAGTATTTACACGCATCATTTTTATCCGTATACATTGCGCCCATTGCCATATAGCCATCGTAAGTATCAACATACATCTGCATTTTAAGATTGATCTGCTTACAGTTCGACAGGCAATAAGAGGCGTGAGCCCTGTCGCGGGCCTGGTTCAAGGCGGGGAGTAGAATTCCTGCCAGAATCGCAATAATAGCGATCACAACGAGGAGCTCGATGAGAGTGAAATTCAAAGACTGAACAACACTTTTCCTACTAGTTTTATAATTGATCCGAGAGTTCATTTTTTTCTCCTTGGGTTGATTATATTAATGCACAGTTTCGAATGTTTTGAAATTGGGCAGAAACGCTCCGTTCGCTTGAAGTTTTTCCTGCAGCGCAGCAACTTCAACCTCACGCGGTGAACACTCCGCTTCAACTGCCAACGCAGCTGCCATTCCAGCCGCCATACCGGTAATAAAACATCCGGGCATGACGCGAAGCGAAGCAAACACCCGACGATCAGTACTTACACAACGTCCTGCAGTCAGCAGTCCGTCAATACCGCGAGGCAGAAGAATTCGGAAAGGAATACCATAGCTTTCTCCATAACCACAAGAGAAATTCTTAAACTCAGTTTTGTGCTTTCTGATTGCGTCTCTCCCGGCTTGCGAAGGATGAATATCCACACTGAAGTTATAACGTCCAATCTCATCTGGAAAACTGCGTCTGGCCTGATAATCATCAAAACTCAATATATAATCGCCAGTGATTCGACGTCCCTCCCGCACTCCCAATAGAGAACCGGATTCAACAAGCTTTATATCAGAACAACCGGATACATAACGACGGTAGAATCCTTCGTATTCCTTCAATAATTTCCGGCCGTGAACATATGCCGAAGTCAACGAATTTTCATCATCCGGATCAGTACCGAAACAATGCGATATATTTCCCCCGAAAGTCGCTTCAGAACAGAGATTCATCCCGGTATGGTGAAAATCCTGTTGTGATAAAATGCCTTCTTCTGCAGCCTGCCGGATCATTTCAGGCATTTTTTCATCATTATGACTATGAGCTCCTCCGGCAAGAAATTCTTTCCAGTCGATTCCGCACCAAAGGCTGCATAAGGTTGTTGGCATAAGCTGTCCACGCTCATTACCCTTTTCATATTCGGCCCCTGCAAGAACAGAAAGAAGTCCACTGCCGGTAGCGTCAATAAAAACATCAGCATTAACAGCAAAAACACCGCTGGGAGATGCAAAAAGCGCAGTTTTAACTTGTCTATTTATAACAACCACATCAAACAGCACGGTTTGATAGGTAAAATCGACTTTTGCTTCAATCAGCATTGTCTCATAAAGCCGTTTTAGTTCTTCGGCATCAATTCCGTTGGGAGATGTATGCGATACGTTTCCACGCAGTTTGGACAAGCGATCAAAAACCTCTCTGCCAAATCCACCAGCAAGAAAATTTATACCATCGGAAAATGGCATAAATACCGGAACCAAACCGGCGGTTCCCATACCTCCGGCACAGGTATGCGCCTCGGCCAGATATACTTTTTTCCCTTCCCGGGCGGCAGTAACCGCAGCAGCGACACCAGCCGGTCCAGCTCCGACGACACAAACGTCAACAGTTTGTTTAAGGATAATTTTCCGTTCATAAAAAATCGTATCCATATTCATAAAAAATCCATATTATTTATAGTAATTTCACTCTGAATAAATTATACAGACCCAACAATGGCTTGACAATATACAATTTTACAATTATTGTGTAATATTATATAATATATAAATATTTCAACTTAACGGAATACTCATGGATCATCCTCTGCCGGAAAACCTGCTAGAAGCAATAAAAGCAATACAACAGCTTTTTTCCTGCCGTATCTGCTGCCATGATTTCAGTGGACAAATTATTGCAATTTTCGGAAAGGACAATCTTCCCATGGAACACACCAATGATATCTGTAAAGAAATCAAAGGTTCAGACGAAACATTCTTTCAACGATGCCTCTACTGTGATGTGAAAGCAGCTCATGGGCTCAGCAACAACAAACCAATCCTGAAACGATGCCATGCGGGAATTTATGAACTGGTCGTTCCAATTCTACGATTCAGGAATCCAATCGGATTACTTTTTGCCGGTCCATTTTCCTGTTCTGATCAGTCAAAGCTGTCATCAATACTTTACCTGCAACCGGAAAACAGTAAACTGCTGCAGAAGACAGTAGCAAAAGTAGCTTTTCTTCCGGAAATCAGCAATGAAAAATTGAACTTAATACGTCCTCTACTACTGCTTATCACTGAAAAAATCACAAATATTATTGAAGGGCAAATAGCGAAAAACGAAGGCTCGCGAAGAGAACGGATGCGTTTTTTTTTCAAACAGCGCCACATGTCTCAGATAAATGAGAATGATCTGGCGGAATTCCTTGAACTGAGCATTACCCGTGTAAGCCAGCTATTGAATGAATACTTCGGCAAATCGTTCTCGGAAATGCTCAACGAAACAAGGCTGGAATTTGCGGAAAACGCTTTAATAAACTCTGTTTCCCCCATTGAAAGAATAGCCGAACTGTCAGGCTTCGGAACTACGGCATATTTCTATCGAGTTTTTAAAAATAAAAATCATATGACTCCTGCACAATTCCGGCAACAAAAAATAAGCGCTCCGATTGTCCATACAAAAAAAAAGTCGCCGAAAAACTCCGGCGGCTGACATATCTAATGAAAAATATTATTCCGTATCGGTATTTGTATCAGTATCAGCAGGCTTATCCTTCTGGACCGGCTTGGACTTCCCACACTTGACCGGACTGAAAGTGAGAGATATGTTTCTCCCCATCAGCTTGGGTTTACTGCTAGCCAGACCAATATCCTTGATATCTTCGTTATACGCTCAATCAACTCGAAACCAATGTCTTTATGAGCCATTTCATCCCCTTTGAACATCAATGTCGCTTTGAGCTTATAACCTTTGCCGAGAAACTCTTTAGCGTGCTTGATCTTATAGTCATAATCCTGCGTATCAATGTTAATTCGGAATTTTACTTTTTTAACCTTCTGAGCATGACTGTGTGATTTTGCAAAAACTGTTGTCGGAAGCGTCCGGGAGGCATACCGAAATGCTTTTTGAAAGCGGCAGTAAAATATGTAGGGCTTTCATCGACAAGAAGAGCTTTCGTTTTCAGTAGCAAAGCGGCATACTCCAGTCGCAGGGAATGCAAAACTTCTGAAAAGGTCTGGGAGCTGTTTTCCAAATATAGTCTTGAAATATAACCGGGATGCAGTTTAAATATCCTCCCTATATGCTTACGGCTGATTGGAGCTTGACAGTTGTCACGCAGATATTGCTGTATTTGCTCTGATAGGTGACTTGGGCTTTGGAATACACTGGGCCGGTGTCATTCTTTATAAATTCACGGGTTATCCGAAACAAACCGCGCATAATTTCCGGAGCGGCATCTCCTGGATTTTCCTGTTCCTCCAGAACTTGGAGAACCGACAGTAATTTCAGGATTGCTTCGGAAGACGGTATTTGCGTATGATAGAAGCAGGTACTTTTCGGACACATTCCCGGTTCCGGCGGTATCATTATATCCACATATGAAGGCGGATGAACTTTTCGCTATATACGAAACTGATCTCATGGGCACAATCCCACATGGGGCGTTTCCAGATTAACGGAGCGGTATACAACACCTCTTCCGGAACCATTCTCAATTCCTCGATTTCGGTGCCATTGCCGTACAGTATGTGCTTGGTTCCTGACAGCGGAAGTTTCAAATACATGTACTTTATTTATCTCAATATTATCACGGCAAAACGGTTGTGGAGCCGCAATTATAAGACGGTAGGGATTGACTTCATTAATGACGTAGTCCTGCAAGTGAATAAAAGCTTCACGTGAAAAATGATCAAGATGTAATTTTTTGCCGATATGATTTATTTATTCTCCATATCTCAACCAGCAATCAGAGGTGACATATCAATAAGTAATATTACATTGTCTATATTGATTATCAACGAGATAAAAGTTATAATCTAGATATAATTGTTAAAATTAACATTTCATTTTAATAAATCAAGGAAACGACAATGAATCGCATCAAAGGAAGTTTTATTGCCACGGGAAATATAAAACAGGCAGCAACGGCCTGTCACGAATATCCGCTGGCTCATATGTTTTCATTATGTCAGTCAGCCATCAAACACAGCGATTGGGTTTTCATGTATGGAGACAAACTGATTCGCGTCAACCTGCACTGGATTCGTGATTACATATTGTCGATGAAAGGCTTCCGTTATTTTGAAAAAGACATTACCTCCTTCCCTGATCTACTGCTTGAAAACCAGACTCCGCAGGGATTCTTCTTTGAAATTATTGCGCCTCTGACCGATGCCCACTCGGGTGATATGGGACCGGATTACTGCTGTAAACGCACTCCCGAAAATGGGTTCGGACTTTCCCGACTGGAACTTGAGGCTGACATCGAATACCTGATGGTAGAAGGGGTTTACATGATCTGGCAGGCGACCGGTAATGATTCCTACCTGGAAACTAATCTTCCGCGATTGGAAAAAGGGCTACGCTACATTACCAGTGACCCCAAACGGTGGGATAACGATTATAAACTGGTAAAACGTCCGCGTACAATTGATACCTGGGACTTTCTTGATCGAGCGTCTTCCAGTTCGGATCGAGCCATTCATCCGGATGACCCGATGGGAATTATGCATGGAGATAACACCGGGCTTTACCATGCTGAACTGTTGATGGCAAAAATGTATCGCCATATGGAAAATGAGAAGGACGCGCAGCGTTGGGAAAACGAAGCAGATGGATTAAAAGAACGCATTAACGAGTACCTGTGGAACGGGCGTTTCTATAAGCATTTTCTCCGTCTTGATGATGTTGATTATGGAGTAGATGAAAACTGGCAGTTAAGCCTGTCCAATGCTTCCGATATTAACCGTGGTACTGTGAATATCGATATGGCGCGCTCAATCATCAACGAATATCGCTCCATGAAAGAAAAATTCGGCGGAGAACTTGATGATTTTCGTAATCTCGAACCGCCTTATCCAATATTCAAGGGACGGAAAGCTGGAGAATACGTCAATGGAGCCATTGCTCCTTTCGTTGCCGGGCAGCTCGCACTCGGAGCCTTTGAATTTGGGGAGGAAAAATATGGGGCCGATATCCTGTTCCGCATTGGACGAAAGATGAGTCGCGACGGTAAGGTGGCGTTTTGTTACAATTATAACGGCGAAGATATTGGAGGTGGTCCACGCTGCTGGTGTGGGGCCGAACTGATGAATGCTATGACCCGAGGTCTGGCTGGAGTGGTCGATAACGGCGCACTATTCAAAGATGTGACGATTTCTCCGCGTTGGGTAGCAGCGAATGAGCCGGAAGCTCACGTGCGGCTGGAATATGCCGTGTCTGAAATCGCGATAGAATATCACTGGAAGCATGACATAGACAAAAGAATAATTTATTTTGATCTGATAAGCAGTCATGAGCATGCAAAACTGCGGATGTACCTGCCAGATGACGCAGAACAGGTCACGGCTACCGTCAACGGGCAGAAGACTGCATTCAGCGAGGAAAAAGTGATTGACAGTCGCTATGCGGTTATCGACTCAGTGCCGGAAAACGCACATATTGAATTGAAATTGAAATAAGATATATGGAGACTTTTTGCATGAATCAGAACGAATTAACCGCAAAGATAAAAGCATTTGCCATGGAGCTTGGAGCCGACCTTGTTGGAATTGCTCCTATATCGCGTTACGAAGGCGCTCTGGAAATGTTGAAGCCGAAGGTACATCTTCCAGAAGCATAAAATCAAGGAGTCATGCATGTGATTTTATATGTATAACTTTATTAATTAATATTTTATAAAATTTTAATATTATAGTATTATTTAAAAATTATTGTCGATTTTTATGTTTGTGAGATAATTGTGTAATAACGGGAGGATATACGACGAGATTTATGCCGTGAGGAAAAGCTCCCCTTTGGAGCGTTTGACCCGTAACCAGCTGGTGAATGGCATTGGGGCGGCCTCTTGGATGGCTTTGCATCTGACATTATCACGCAAATAGTTAAGTTTCTTCTCTCTCAAAGTATAACGATGACGTATGAAAAAAATCTAATTAAACTCATCCTGATGGCGTTCTAATATTGTGTTTAGGGCGTTGGTTTGTTAAGGTTTGGTTTTATTTGGGTTTTTCCGTTTATTATTCTTGCTGAAAGGGGTTTGCGGCTGTAAAGTACACGCCAAGTATTTTAATACTGATCTATATAAAATAAGGTTTTGATATATGGCAAAGATTCATCCTAGCGCGATAGTTGATCCGAAAGCTGTGCTTGCCGATGATGTTGAGATCGGTCCCTACTGTATTGTTGGTCCGGATGTTCAACTTGGCTCCGGCTGTAAGCTCATTTCCCAGTGTAACGTGGTCGGTCACACGATCATGGGCAAGAACAATACAGTGCATCCGTTCGCTTCAATCGGCGGTCCGCCGCAGGATCACGCATTTGATGAAAGTATTGTTTCCTGGATCAAAATCGGTGATAATAATATTTTCCGTGAAGGCGTTACTATTAACCCGGGTACCGGCGAAGGAACAGAAACTGTCATTGGCAATGGTTGTTTCATGCTGGCATATACCCATGTGGCGCACAACTGCAAAGTCGGTGATAATGTGGTAATGGTTAATCTTGCCGGTGTGGCTGGATATGTTGAAGTGGGTGATAACTGTCTGATTTCCGGTCAGTCCGGAATTCATCAGTTCTGCCGGATGGGACGTTTTGCCGTTCTCAGCGGCGGTTCTCAGGTGTCACTTGACATTCCGCCGTTCATGATTGCCGACGGTAGAAACGGAGGAATCAGGGGAATTAATCTGGTAGGTCTCAGGCGCGGCGGTTTCCCGAAAGAAACCATTCGGGCGCTTAAAAATGCCTACAGTATCATGTTTAGAAGTGAACTCAATACGAAAAATGCTCTCCAGAAAGTGAAGGACGAAGTTCCGCAGCTTCCTGAAGTGCTTGAGCTCATCGAATTTTTCGAGACCACTCAGCGCGGAGTGCTTCAAGGTAAGGGAGCCAGCCGCCGGTCTTGATCGGTTACTTTAAAAAGGAGATTTTCAATTATGCTGCAGGCACTTGAAAAAAACAGTAATTTTAAAGGACGGCGCGGACCGATTGTTCTCGCTATTCTTGATGGTGTGGGTTTTGGTAAATATAAAGACGGCGACGGTTTTCTGAACGCCTCCACTCCTACTCTCGACAAACTGATGGAAACTTGTCCGACAACTCGTTTGAATGCCCATGGTCTGGCGGTTGGTATGCCCAGTAATGCTGATATGGGTAACAGTGAAGTCGGCCACAATGCGCTTGGCTGTGGACGCGTTTTCGCCCAGGGCGCGAAACTGGTTCAGGAAGCGATTATCGAAAACAAGACGGTTTTCGATGGACAGACCTGGAAAGAAGCAGTAGCCAATACGCTTGGTAAAAACAGCACCATGCATTTCCTCGGACTTTTTTCCGACGGTAATGTTCACAGTAATATCGCTCATCTGAAAGCCATGATTGAGCATGCCAAAGCTGATGGCGTAAAGAAAATCAGAGTTCACGCTCTGCTTGACGGTCGTGACGTTCCGGAAACTTCCGCTCTTGAATACATTGATCCGTTCGAAGAATTTCTGGCCGGACTGAATACTGACGGCTGCGACTTCCGCATTGCTTCCGGCGGCGGACGTATGCAGATCACGATGGACCGTTACGGTGCCAACTGGGCCATGGTTGCCCTCGGCTGGAAAACTCATGTTCTCGGACAGGGTGACTACTTTAAGTCCGCTCACGAAGCAGTTGTAGAACTTCGTAAAAGCTCCGGCGCAATCGATCAGGATCTGCCTCCATTCGTGATCTCTGATGATGGCTCAACTCCGATTGGACCGGTTGTAGACGGCGATACCATGGTGTTTTTTAACTTCCGCGGTGACCGTTCTCTCGAAATTACCGCCGCTTTCGAACAGGATGAAATCACTGAATTTGATCGTGGACCGAAACCTGATGTCTACTACTGCGGTATGATGGAATATGACGGTGACCTGCATGTTCCGAAAAACTATCTGGTTTGCCCTCCGGCAATCGACCGTACTATTGGCGAATACCTTTGTGCCAGCGGCGTAACTCAGCTGGCGATCAGCGAAACTCAGAAGTTCGGTCACGTTACCTATTTCTTCAATGGTAACCGTTCCGGCATGTTCAATAAAGAACTTGAAAATTACGTTGAAATACCATCTGACATTGTTCCTTTCGAGCAGCGTCCGTGGATGAAATGCGCTGAAATTACCGATGTTGTCGTTGACGCTATTGTCAACAACAAATATCAGTTTATCCGCTTGAACCTTGCTAACGGTGATATGGTTGGTCATACCGGCGATATGCAGGCCGTGAAGATTGCGATGGGCGGAGTTGACATCTGCGTTGAACGCATGATGAAAGCTGTTAAAAAAGCTGGTGGCGTACTGGTTGTTACTGCTGACCATGGTAATTCCGATGATATGCTGGAACATGATAAGAAAGGCAACCTTAAGCGCGATGAAAATTGTGTGGCTTGTCGTAAGACCAGCCATTCACTGAATAAGGTGCCGTGCATCATCTTCGACCCGGAATGTCAGGGCGAATACAAGAAGACACTGCGTGAGGCTGATCTTGGAATCAGTTCCATCACCGCTACTTGCGCCGAACTGCTTGGATTCAAAGCTCCGGAAGATTACGATCCGAGCGTTTTGGTAATGGATTGATTTGCATTTTGATGAGGAGAGGTTTTCTCTTCATCAAAAACATAAATACTGGTTTGTCTAAGGCTGGTGAGCCGCTGGTGCGGCGGGCGTTTTTATCTAAAATTGCCCCTACTCAGAAGGATGCTATTTAGTAGTGCCTGTTCTGATAAAACCGGCACACCGTGCATCAGCACGGCAGATATTTGCATTGCATTCATGTAAGTTATTATCTTGGCGGCAGTTTATCTGCCGCCTTTTTTCTACTGGGAGGATGTGTTTTGAAGCCGTTAAAAATAACTTTGGTTGTCATGCTTGCTGTTACGGCAGTATATTTACTGATACTGCTGATGCAGCCGTCGGGATCATTCTGGATTACCGATTGCGGCAATAAATTTATCCTTGTTCAGAACATGAATCGGACCGGGTCGATTAATATCGCTTATCCATCGGCAGATATTGATCCCGATGGACGGTTCTTTCCTAAAGCTGACTTCCATTTTCAGCGTGTTGGCGATAAATTTCAGTCATTTTATCCACCGTATTATCCATGGCTTGGATTGCAGGCATGGCGGCTTGCCGGTACTGCCGGACTTAGTCTTTTGTCGATGCTGTCGATGCTGGTGGTCATCTGGCTGAGTACTGTTATTGCCGACCGGATGGGCATTAAGGATCAATGGCGGATAACGGTGCCGGTACTTGCGTTTTGTACGCCGTTTTTCTTTTATTCCCAAGTATTTTGGGAGCATGGCTTTTCAATCATTTTTTCTTCGCTGGCGTTTATTTTGCTGCTCAAGTGGGGACCGGGAAATTCACGCGAGGATCAGGAAACTCTGCAGGGCAGGGGATACCTGTTCATGGCACTGGCCGGGATATTGATGGGCATTTCATGTATCTTTCGTGAAGAGAGTTATTTATTTTTTGGCGCCGCCGGTCTGGCAATGTTGTTAATGCGGGTGCCGGTTCGGCGTTTGGCCGTTTACGGCGCTTCCTGGGCCGTTGCACTTACCCCGGCCTGGTTGTGGCAGTATTCGACTTACGGTAATATCATGGGAATTCACGCCGTTGGCTATCGGTCTTTGGCGCAATACTCCGTTGCCGATACCTTGTTCGATAAGGTTATGCTGAAAATCAGCAATTTTTATGTGTTTTTACTTGAGTTCGGAGCCACGGCTCCTCCGCCGTCAAAATGGTTTATTGCCGCGGCACTTCCAGCCGCGATATTGATTTTACTGGGAATTTATACCAGCAATAAACGCAGGTCGTTCAGGATTTCCCGTTCGGTGCTCGCAATCATTTGCGCGTTGATATCGCTGATCATGGTTGTATTGCTGTATCGCAATGACGCACCGGTGATCAATACGCTGTTTACAAAAGGGGTTATTGCCGGATCTCCGTTTTTACTGCTGATTTTCTGTTATGGACGTGAGATGTGGGGCGAAAATATCCGATTGAAATTCGCACTGATTACATCGGCGATTTTTGCTGTGGTTACCTGTCTGGCATTGAATCAGGGGGTATTGGGTGTGATCTGGGGGGCGCGCCATTTTCTGGTACTGTTTCCGGTGCTGGTGCCGCTGGCGGTTTGGGCGTTCAACCGTTTTGTGGTTGATGCATCAGGCAGACTTATCAAGATTAATGCCATTGGCGCGGCGGGACTATTGCTTGCCTCTTTGTTAATTCAGGGACATGCGGTCAGAACTCTATACATAAAAAAGAACGCCAGCAGCAAGGTAATTGAGACTCTGGCGTTAACTAAGCCGCAGATAATTGTTTCCGATGTCCACTGGTTAGCTGAGGATTGCGCGCCGCTGTATTTCAAAAAACATTTTATGCAGATTCGCAACGACAGGGATTTGATTGACCTTGTTGCTCTGCTGAAACGTAACGGGATAAAGCAATTTACGCTGGCTCTTTCCGCCAGACCGCAATTCCGCCGTTTGACCAATTACGGACTGAAACAGTTTATGAACCGTGTGGATATCGTTGGTCAGCAAGTTGTAAAAAGCCCCGGAGCGAAGTTTATGGACTTGATTATATCAGAGTGCCGGATTCGTTAAAAATTACCAGGGTTTTGTCTCTTCAATTTTCTTGATCAGGGCTTCGAGTTTGGATATTTCCTGTTGAAGCTTTTCAAGCTGTTCCTTCTTTTTGGTGATTTCACGAGGATAATGCTTCATTTTTCTTTCATCGTCGGCCCTATATTTTTCTCTATAATAATATCTGCCCTGCTTGTCTCTTTTTCGTTCGGTATACGGTCTGATATTTTTTAGTTCTACTTCCATTTGTTCTATTTCTCGCTTCAGACGTTTTATGTCTGATTGTTTTGCGGCAATATCATCTTTAAACTTTTGTACATATACGGAACGCTCCACAAACTGTTTTTTACGTTGTGCGGTCATTGCTTTGTTCAGCTCATAGATTGTTCCTTGTTCATCTTGAACAAAACCAATGTTGGCGACAGTAAGTAATTTTGTCAGGTCATTGGCTTTGAAAGTTTTGAACGTTTTGCCTCTGTATGCTTTCAGGTTATAATTGCCTTGTTTGGCGGTAAAGCAGTAGACGTCTTTTGACTTTGAAAATTGTTCTGCCAGATTTTTAGGCGTAAGGGCTTTCTTGGCAATAGACTTTAACAGAAAACCGAACCCGATCTTGAGCGAGCCCTCGGCAGAATAAAATTCAATTGCGTGCGAGTAGATTTTTGCGTCAGTAATAATTCCGTCAAGTTTTACATTGTGTTCAACTTTGGTTTCATGAAAAGATTCCGCTTTGGTTGTTGCGCCGGCCTGATTTTTCTTTTCTATCGTTTTCGCAATATAATCGTAGGTTAGAGTCGCACTGTTTGAGCCGGAAAAGAATTCGACTTCAGACTGACCAAAATTGATTTTATCAAGTTTGCCCTTGAGATAATATACATTGGGTTGGTTCGTTTGACTTGGAGAAGTCGGAGTTGTTTGTGCGCATACCGCGGCGGAAAAGAGTGCTGTAATAAATAAAATGAACCATTTTTTCATTTTCTGCTCCAATATAATTATTTGATAAAAAATATAACAATTATTATGGTAAGTCAAGAAAAACGAAGTTATTTCTTCTGCAAATTGAGCCTGTGATTTTCTGAATTCGGATTGTGTCAGAGGGCCGGATTCGTTGAGTTACCAGGGCTTCGCTGATTTTAATTTTGCCAGTAAAGTGTTAATAATAGAAATTTGCTCATCCAATTCTTCAATTCTATGTTCTGTTGATCTGATCTTCTTTTTAAGTTTTCTGATATCAGAAGAATATGGGTTTTCGCTTTTTGAATAACTTTTTCTATTGAAGGTCTTATCATATTTCATTCTATCTCTTAAGCGTTTTCTCCATAAATAGGATTTGTCCTGATAATCTTCAAGGGTCTTTTGTGAAGACTTGTTTTCAGCTTCATATTGTTTTTTTTGCTTGTTTTTCAGTATCAAAACCGTTTCCTGATTTTTAATGAAAGCAGCAATCGGGGGATACTGGGTTTCATGGTTTATTTGACAGCCCCTGGTTATTTTGAAGATCGTTTTTTTCTCGTCCTGTACGAAGACATATTGGGACGTAACAACAAGTTTTTTATATATATCTCCAGGATGAGGAGATTTAAAGTAGTTTTTCTTCCATGCCTTCAGCCGGTTTCCGTTGGATAGTTTTCTAAAACAGTACAGCTCTTCTGACCTTGAAAACATTCTTGCCAGATTCCCGGGGCTTATCGCTTTTTTCGTAATTGATTTGAGTAGGAAAGCAAAGCTGATTTTTATAGAACCATCGGGAGAAATAAAATTTACGGCATCTTGACCGATCTGGGCCTGAGTGATCGCGTCCTTTAGTTTTACTGTCTGAACTTTTTCGTCCTGGTTGTCGGCTTTTTCCGCATTGGTCTTTGCGCCAGCCTCACTTTTTTTCTTGATGATTTTTGCTATATAATCATAGCTTAGACTGATCTCTCCGGCAGACGAGAAAAACTTTACTCTGGAAGGCTCAAAACGAATTTTTGTTAATTTGCCTTCCAGTAGGATAATTTGTGGCTGATTATCAGTATTGGAAGCGGCTGGTTCTTCCGCTCCTTGTAATGCGATTGTTGTAACTGCAAGTATTAATATTGTCCATTTAACCATCTGCTACTCCAAAATCTGAATATTTTAATCTTTTCAGGAGTAGCACAATATAACAATTGTTTTAGGGTGTCAAGGAAAAATAGACAATAATATTTGTTGTTTATTTTTCCAGTGAATACAACCAGGATATTTCCTCGGACCAGATTGTGTCGTCAATGGTCTCAAGGATCATTGGTATTTCTTCGCATTCCGAGGCGTTCATTACATATTCAAAGATAGCATTGCCGATGGTTCCCTGTCTTAGGGAGTGGTGACGATCAAGGTGCGATGCGTAATCTGATTTTGCATCATTCAGATGCATGCCACGCAGATATTTCAGTCCTACTATCTTATCGACTTCCGCAAAAGTGGTCCTGCACGCTTCCCCAGTTCTTAGATCGTATCCGGCAGCAAAAGTATGACAGGTATCCAGACAGATTCCAACTCTTGATTTATCTTCCACTGTGTCGATTATTTCTGCAAGATGCTCGAATTTACAGCCGATATTGCTGCCTTGTCCGGCGGTGTTTTCTATGACTGCTGTAACTTCCGGAACCTGTTCCAGTGCGCGATTGATTGATTCTCCGCAGAGTTTACAGGCTTCGCTTACGGTTATTTCCTTTAACGTACTGCCAGGATGAAAGTTGAGATATTTGAGTCCAAGTTGGTGACAGCGTTCCATTTCATCAACGAATGCGTCGAGGGATTTCTGGCGTTTTTCCGGATCAGGATGACAGAGGTTGATCAAATAGCTGTCATGGGGTAGAATATGTTCCGGCTTATATCCGAATTTCTCGCAGTTTTTCTGGAACGCGTCGATACTTTTTGTGGTCAGCGGTTTTGCCTTCCACTGACGTTGATTTTTGGTGAACAACGCAAAAGCTTTTGCTCCGATGGTATTGGCATTGACTGGTGCGTTTTCGACTCCGCCAGAGGCGCTGACATGAGCTCCAATTCTTTTCATATATTATAATCCTTTATTTTTTATCTTTGAAGCCTGAAGATACGGCATGTAGTTCATCATTGCACTGATGGAGTGCTGTACATAGTCAATACGAATTTCCCCCATGCGTTGTTCATAACCCGGACTGTTCATTTCTATTGGCAGTGGAGCCGTTGACCTGGAGAAGCCGCCTTTCAGAGGACCATTGAGTATTTGGGCGTTCATCAGGTAGATCAGCCCATAGCGAATTCTGTGATCCAGACGTTTTTGCGCATTGGCATTCGTTATGAATTTTCGCAGGGCCACCAGCCCTTCCAGGCGAGTGGCTGTTGGACAGGTCATTGCATGCACAAACGAGCCGAAAATTTTAGGATCATCACTTTTCAGGTTCTGGGCGAATACATAGCTGTTTGCGATTTGCAGAGCGTGAATCGAGAGAAGTTTTCTCTCTTCATCTGTAAGCTTGTCTCCTGCGGTTCTGAATAGTTCTTCTGTGGCGATGATAGTCCATTGATCCATTGGAATGTCTTTGGCGTATTTATCTCGCTTTGCCAGAAACAGCAGAAACTTTTTAGCTCCGGTTACCCATTTTTCGTTGGGGTCGATTGCATTGAGCTTCAATAGTCCCAGGGCGGATTCGCCGGGATAATACAGGGAGTTTTTGCCTTTTAAAAGGTCTGTTGCCATACAAAGAGTTGAGTATGACGAGCCGTTGGGCTTCTGCATTTTTAACAAAAATTTTCCCAGGCCACGGAGTTGTTCCAGAGTTACAATTCCGTGTTGGCTTTTGCAAAGCGGCGTAAGAGCGCAGAGCGCTAGAGCTGATGCTCCCAATTTGGCTTCCGGCTGTTTATTTCCTTCCAGGTCTTCCGGTTTGGATATAATGGCCTGGCAGCCCGGATATGCCGGGAGTTCTTTCAGGTAGTGATTTACGAGGTATTTTGCGGCTAAACGGGTTTTGTACATTGCCGGCGGATCATATTTCAGCCCCTCTACCATGGCATAAACTGTTCCGGCATGACGTACAATGTTGTATTGGCCTGGCGGATACTTTACATTGGGATCGGTATGCTGACAATAGGCAAACCTGCCTTTTGCATTAACTGCATTACAAAGGTATTTCATGCCCAGCCAGATTGATGTTTGCAGGCGGGAACGGTCAATCACCGGTTCGGAGGCGTTGACGGTATACAAAAAAGTAACGCAGAATACCAGAGAACAAATTACAAATTTTAATATCATTATTACTTTCTTGTTGATTATTGGATATTGCGCCATCTCAGGCCGTCTTTGTGAAAACGAAGTGCGGCTTCTTCCGGACCCTGGCCTCCTGATTCATAAATATGCAAGGGAATCGGTGAGTCCGGTGCCTCCCAGATGTTCAGGATAGGTTCGAATAGTTCCCATGATGCTTTGATGATGTCATTACGGATAAACAGTGTCTGGTCGCCGAGCATGCAGTCTAACAGCAGACGTTCATATGCTCCCAAAGCAGTGCTGTCGAAGACCTCTGAATATTTGAAGTCCATGGTCAGTGTGCCCATACAGAGTTTAGGTCCTGGCTGTTTTGCCTCAATCGACAGTGCCATCCCTTCTTCTGGCTGAATGTTCAGTACCAGCTGATTCGCGTTCAAATCCTCTGCCCTGATCGGATCGAAGATGGAGTGGGGAACCTGTTTGAAGGTGATAGCTATTTCGCTGACGCGTTTTGCCAGACGCTTGCCGGAACGCAGATAAAACGGTACGCCGCGCCAGCGCCAGTTGTCGATGTAAAAGCGTCCGCAGGCGTAAGTTTCAATCATTGATTTTGGATCTACGCGTTCTTCCGATCGATAGCCGATGGCATCTTCGCCGTAGACTTTTCCCGGACCATATTGTCCTCTAATAAATTCTTCGACGATGCGTTTGGGATCGTATGGCCTGATTGATTTAATCAGTTTCAGTTTTTCATTACGTACAGAGTTTGCGTCGAACGATGCAGGAGGTTCCATCGCTACCAGCGACAGCATCTCCAGCATATGGTTCTGGAACATATCACGAAGCAGGCCGGACTGTTCATAGTATCCGGCGCGATGTTCCACGCCGATTGATTCGGCGGCGGTGATCTGTACGCTCTGGATGTATTGATTGTTCCAGATCGGTTCAAAGATGATATTGGCAAAACGCATCATCATGATGTTTTGCACGGTTTCTTTGCCCAGATAGTGGTCAATACGGTAGATTTGGCTTTCACGCAATGTCTTGTGAAGCTGCATGTCGATGGTTTCGGCGCTTTGTAGATCGCGTCCGAAAGGTTTTTCAATGACTACATGGCGCCATGGGAAGCCGTTGGCCGGTTCATTGGTTAGTCCGGCATCACCCAGCAGGTTAACGATATCGGTATAAATATTTGAAGGCGTCGACAAATAATATACTCGACAGGCGTCAGCGCAGCGTCTGTTTTCAAGTTTACAGAGTTTTGCGGCGAGCTCGCTGTAAGTTTGCGGATCGTCATAATTGCCGGTGTGATAGAATACTTTGTCGATAAAACTCTTGAATTGTTCCGGATTCTTTTCCGCTACTCCTGATAGGCGTTCGGTTACCTTGTTCTTAAATTCCTCATCGGTCATTGGAGTACGTGCGCAGCCGACAATAATGGAATCTTCATGAAGAAGCTGTTTGCGGTATAGATGAAACAGCGCGGGCAGTAGTTTGCGGTGTGTCAGGTCGCCGGACGCGCCGAATATAACAATTGTATTGGGAATGGGGCTGACTTCGATGCAGAAGGATCCTCGCCAGACATCTCTGCTGTTGTTCATGATAATCTATCCCTGGTTTAGTGTTTAAAGTGGATTCTTTAACATATGAAAAGAGTCTTGCGAAATGCAATTTTTGTGGTAGGGACGGTTCTCCGCAACCGTCCGCAATTTTGTGCCTAAGCACAAAATTCCGAGAAACGGCGCGCTACGGAGAGCACGCCCTACCCAAATTCGTCTATTTTGCACGATTCTTTAACATATGAATATAAGGGAGATTTCAGGATTCGCAACAGGAGAAATATAAATTAGTGAAGAGTGTAACGTTTGGGAATATTAAGTTTATGAAAAAATAACTCAGTATTTTGATTCGTCGCTGAATTTATTTTTAATTTCAATTATTTGTGGTAAAACATTAAGAAAAGAGTCTACCACACGGGGATCGAAATGTTCTCCTTTCTCCTTTTTTATTAATGAAACGGCATCATCTACACTCCAGGCTTCTTTGTAAGGCCTCTTACTGGTTAACGCATCAAAAACATCTGCAATAGCGGCTATTCTCCCCACAAGAGGTATTGCTTCGCCTTTCAGGTTATTGGGATAGCCTTTGCCATTCCATTTTTCATGATGAGTCAGAGCTACTTCTTTTGCCATTTTAATTAAATCAGAAGGATTATCTCCAATTATTTTAGCTCCATATTTACAATGATTTTTCATCTCACTAAACTCCTGATCTGTTAATTTACTCGGTTTTAACAGTATATCGTCAGGAATGCCAATTTTTCCAATATCATGCATAGACGTTGCGTTTAGAATTAGTTCCGCTTGAGAAGTCTCTAGTCCCAGATCCAGTGCAATCAACTGGCAATATTTACTCATTCGTATTATGTGGAATCCTGTTTCAGAGTCCTTATACTCAGCTGCCGTACTTAAACGGTTAATAATTTCCTGTCTTGTTGAATTAAGCTCTTTGGTTCTTTCCGAAACCTGTTTTTCAAGAACTCTTTTCTGATCATACAATGCTAAATGAGTTTTGACTCTAGCTAATACGATTGGTGCGCTGACTGGTTTGATGATATAATCGACGGCTCCTAAATCCAAACCTTTGGTTTCATCAATTACCTGGTTTTTTGCCGTCACAAATATGATCGGAATTTTTTGGGTCTTAATAGATGATTTTAAAATGCTACAGACTTCATATCCGGAGAGCTCAGGCATCATAATATCAAGTAGAATGAGATCCGGTTTCCGTTTTTTTGCTATGTCAATCGCAAGTAATCCATTGGTGGCAATTAATATGTTGTATTCACTACACAGTATTCCGTTCAAAACGTGTATGTTTTCTGGAGTGTCATCAACTACTAAAATGGTTTGTTTTTCCATGCTGTGCCTCTAAGTGAATATTTTTCTAGCTAATGAATTCAGGATTTGATTGGCATCGGCAAAATCAAAATTATTGATGGTTTTACGCAACTCATCCATTTCAGAGTCATAGCCATAACCTCTCAACATATTTTGTAATTCATCAAAATTGCTTAAGGAATTTGCGTTGTATTGACTGAGACTATTATTTAGTTCAGAAATTACTGCTTTTATCTCATCAGTATTAAAAGGTATTGACGGGGAAGAGCTTTTGACGGTGTCAATATTAAGATATTCCAATCCTTTGACTATTTCTTTCAGTAAATGATCAACTTCGTTGAGTTGTTTGGTCACAGTATCATTATGCTCAAATTTGTCTTTCAGAAGGTCTTCCAGATTTTTTATTGATTCATAGAGTTTGGTTGCGCCTAAATTACCAGATACACTTTTCAGAGAATGGGTGTTTCTGATGGCAAGTTCCTCATCATTACGATCAATTGCGTTTAATAGTTCCGGTACAAAATCAAGATGGTTTTCTGCAAACTGGGATAATATTTTCAAATAGAAATTTTTATTGCCACCTACTCTTTTTAAGCCATCCTCTGTATTTATTCCCGGTATTTCGGGAAGAATAATGGAATTGTCATTTTCGATTGACGAAGTCCTTTGAATATGCCTGTTTTTATGATTTGCTTTCTTGGGTTTTATCCATGTTAATAATGATTTAAAAAGCTCTTCAATATCAATTGGTTTCGATATGTATCCATTCATCCCGGCATCTGATACTTTTTCCTGTATTTTCCCTATAACATCGGCTGACATCGCAATAATAGGCAATGTATCAAACTCTTTATTTTCTCTGATTAGCTTTGTGGCGTTATATCCGTCCATTACAGGCATCTGCAGGTCCATAAGTACAATATCATAGATTCCTGGATGGTTAAGAATTATATCAACTGCTGTTTTTCCATCATTGGCAATGTTGACTATGAAACCATTGCTTTTTAATAGTTCTACAGCAACCTGCTGGTTTATTATATTGTCTTCAACCAGAAGAATTCGAGAGCCTTTTATTGGGCTAAGATCTGAAAGAGTGTCATTTATATTACCGGTGAATATCTTTTCTCCAAATGCTTCCAGTACGGAATATAAAATGTTTGATTGGCTGACAGGCTTTAAGACCCATCCATCAAGATATATTTTTTCGGTTGTTACAGATTGTTCGGAGTCTGTGACTGCAATAATTTTAGGTTTCTGCTTTATTATTGACGAATTTTTTATGCTTTCAAATATATTATGTCCATCCAGGTCGGAAATATCCCAATTTATAAATACAACTTTGATGGAATCATCATTTTTAAGTATTTCAATAACTTTTTCTTCGTTGGTCGTTATTGTTGTATGAAATGTAAAATCTTCGCAGTAATCTTTCAATATATTATTGTCATCAACAACCAACACATGCATATTTCGAAGGTCTTCTGGAAGTAAATCAGTACAATTATCGTTCTTATCAGATATTCCTAAACATGCTGTAAAATAAAAGGTGCTCCCTTTTCCGTAAACACTGTCTACCCCAATTGTGCCATTCATCATTTCCGCAAGCTTTTTGGATATCGACAGGCCTAGTCCGGTACCCCCATATTTTCGAGTTGTAGACGTATCTGCCTGCTGGAATGATTTGAACAACATTTTTGTTTGTTTTTCTGTAAGCCCGATTCCTGTATCATGCACAGAAAATTTAACAATAAAATCTTTTTTTCCATGTGTTATTTTTTCGACTTTTAGCTCAATGTTGCCTTCTTTTGTAAATTTTATTGCATTCGTTGTAAGATTTATTAAAATTTGTTCTATCCTGAGAGGATCACCGATAAGGAAAACTGGAATATCTTTCGTTTTGGAAACTGTGAGATTTAGATTTTTTTCATGTGCCTTGATATTCATCATACAGAAAATCTTTTCAAGTACATCATTCAGGTTAAAACCAATTTCTTCTATATCAAGTTTTCCCGCTTCAATTTTGGAAAAGTCCAATATGTCATTAATTATATGCAGAAGGGTTTTTGCTGCTCCCTCAATCTTTTTCGTATACTCGAGCTGTTTTGGGGCTAAATCTGTTTTTTGCAGAAGATAATTCAAACCCAAAACAGCATTCATCGGAGTTCGGATCTCGTGACTCATATTGGCCAGAAAATCACTTTTAGTTTTTGCTGCATCTTCGGCCTTCTTTTTGGCAAGCCTGAGCTCTTTTTCAATCGCTTTTTGATAGGTTATATTGGTTGCGATCCCACAAATGCCGTATACTAATCCATTCTCATTCTTTAGTGGGGCTTTAACAGATAAATATAAATTAGCTTTTCCTTCATCATCAAAAATCGTATCTTCCACAGTTAAAGGTTCTCCTGTGTCAAAGATTTGCTTATCTTCCTTAATTAGCTTTTTAGCTAGATTTTGCGGGAAAATTTGAGCGTTGGTCTTGCCCACAATATCCATATGGTCCAGTTTGGTCAGTTTTTCAAAATGTTTATTAACAATGAGATATTTACCGTTTGCGTCTTTTAGATAAACAATCGCCTCTATATTATCAATCAGAACCCGTAACTCTGATTTTGATTTTTCCAATTGTTGTTGTAGTTTTTTCTGTTCTGTAATATCTTCTTTTACCGCAACAAAATTTACAATTTTGCCTGTCTGATCGGTTATTGGCGCAATGGAGGCATTCTCCCAAAACTCTTCTCCATTTTTCTTTACATTGCTGAATTCACCATGCCACTTTTTCCCTTCGAGAATTGTGTCCCATAGCTCTTTGTAAAATTCTTTTGGGAGTTTTCCTGAATTCAAAATCCTGGGGTTTTGACCAATTGCTTCCGCTTCTGAATAACCGGTTACTTCACTAAAGCTCGGGTTTACGTACTCTATGTTTCCTTCTTTGTCTGTTATTACAATCGTTACGGGAGATTGTTCAACCACTGTGGACAACTTTTTTACTGCAAGTTCACTGTTTTTCCTTTCCGTTATATCAAGACAATATTCAATCATTTGAACAAACCTACCGGCTTTATCAAAGATAGGATAACCATGAACTTCTGTATAATATGGATTGTTATGTCTATCAAAGTGTTTGTGTTCTACTATTGCAGGTTTGTTTGTCTTTTTTATTTCATCCATTGGGCATGGAGAGTCTTCTGAGCAGCAAGGAGTTTTATCATTATGTGCCAAGGTGTAGCAGACATTTTCCTCATTGTTTTCAATAAATCCTTTTGCGGCATCGTTAGCTAAGGCAATGGTATAATCATTTACATTTACAACGTAAAATGGGTGAGGTAGAGAATTTATCGCTGTGAGTAGCATTTCTTTCTGTTCAACAAGTTCATTTTCTCTGTTCTTTAATTCAGACGTTCTTGCTTTAACTGTTTCTTCAAGCTCTTTATTGTACTTAAATAAAAGTCTGTTCGCTTTTTCTGTAAGTTTTATATTGGCAATTGAAAAAAACATGCCCAGAACTATGATGGCAACCAGAATAGAAATTAATATATTCCGAATCAAATAATAGGTGTTTAATGCCTCTTGTTTATCTATTTCCACAGCAATGCCCATATTGTATTTATTATTCCATTCCCAAGCGCCCAAAACGGGAATTCCTCTATAATCCCTGTAACCGGAAAGATTAATTCCATTTTTTTTATGCAAGGCATTTTTTACCATTAAGGTGAAGGGATGGTTGCTGATGTCTATGTGACTGTTCATTTCTGTAAGTTCTTTTTGAGGATCTAAAAGCTTTAAATTCAATATGCTGTTTTGATTTTTTTTTAGCAGTTTGAATTTTCTTAGATCAGCCTCATAACGGCTGTTTGACAGCATTATTCCATTTCGATCAAACAGATACGCTTCTCCGGAATATCCTAATCTGTCTCTTTGGAGTATTTGAGTGAACGTTTTTTCCTGATTTTCCATAAATGCCATTGCTGCAATAACTTTTCCTTTTTTATTTTTGATTGGTGAACAATAAAATTGCACTGGATTTTTTCGTTGTTTGAAATTTTCAAATACTGGCGGGATAAAAACTCTTTTCCCCTCAAATATTTCCTTTAGGAGTTTTGGCCTCTGGAAATATATCACGTTTGTGGTGCCGATTCTTGAGCCATTGGAAGCTCCAATCGTAACATATTCAGGATTTATAAGGAAATACTCCGCTTTACCATAATGAGACCGGATTGTTTTTCTTAAATTTGTCTGTGCGGAACAGGAAGTTAGATCGTGGGATTCCACTGGTTCTTTTAATAATGCCTCTACTGTTTCAATTATTTCCGGGCAGGAAGTAATATTTGTGATTGTGTCAAGTTTGTTTCTAATCCATAAGTTAACGCTTTGATTTGTTGATGCGAGTATTGTTTGAATTTCACTCCCTGTTCTTTTCAATATCCGTTTCTTAAGTTGGTTTAGTGTTGTCCATATGATAATTAATGTAATAACAAGAAAGGCGATGGAGTATAACAGGGTTAGATATTTTTTGTTTTCTGATATGTATTTATTCTCGTCCGACTTAAGTCTGAAGAAGTATTTCTGCATAATATAAACGGCGAGAAGAATGGTCATGATAAATACAGTTATTGCAATGTATGGTCTGTAATTTCCTTTTTCCGGCTTGAGATTTATCAAGGGGAAAGACGAATGATCGGATAAAGTGGCTGCCTGACTTGATCTGTCAATATCGGAGATTGCAAATTGTGGGATATTAAAATTATTGTTTTCAACTTTTGGGGTTTGAGATAATGCGTAAGATTTCAGAAAAATTAATAATACACTGGTAATAGAAACAAATAAAAATAAATGCGAAAGTTTTTTTAATTTACTCATATGACACTAATCCCAACGTTAATGAGAAAAAGTACATCTAAGGTAAAAATATTATGCGAAAACAATCATTTCCATAATGCTATTATATTGGCTGATAGGAAATAAGCAACAAGAAAAAACTAATTCATGTAAGAATGCAGAATGGAAGAAAAGGGAAGACTCCCGTTTTGACTCTTCTCTATTTTTCTTTTTGTGATTTGGATAATCTGACTCCCAAAAGCCTTTTTCTCTCGTTGAAAAAGATAGAGGAGGAGATTATAGTAATAAATATAATTCATTGGAGGAATTTTATTCGAATAGATTAGAAATTACAATCATAGTTTTCACGTGATTATTGCGTGAATTTATTTTCGTTCGTGTGTGTAAAAACCGCCAAATTTATTGCAAAAACGCGAACAGGAAAACAGTGCCCCTGTGTATACTTGGGCGGTGTTTGCTTGTTGTTTTTGCAGGGCTTGGCGGTCCTTTACACGCGGCAAGTACAACGCCGCCCTTTTTCGTTTTTAGGGCGGCAACTCACAAAGGGGGTTGTCATGGCAATCAGGGAAATCGTGGTTCGTGAAGGAGAAGTATCGGTAAAAATGGACGGAATCTTAACCGCCGAGGATTTGGAACGGGTACAGGGGCAGATTTACTACAACGAGGAATTTATCAAGCAACTCAACCGTCAGACTTTCGACTTCTCTGACATCACCGACAGTACACTGACTCATTCACAGATCTTTTATCTATCCGTAATGGATAATTCCGCTTTACAAACAAATCCTCAACTGGAATTGATCAAAATAGCATCATCCGATAAAATCATACGGCTTTGTCGTCAATGGCACCAAAACCTGCTCTGCCGCGCGAATGTAAAAATTTTACGTGCTTGATTGGGGCGAGAGCCAGTAGCTTGCGCTGTCCCCAGCGCAAATAGCAGTTTTGCTGATATCGTATAGATTTATGGATAACCTTTTAAGTCACGAATGACTGTAGATATAATGACTGTAGATATAATGTATTAAGATGTTTGTGTATTTTGAGGGAAAACGTGTCTACGACATTTGCGGTAGACGTGTTTTTTGCGTTGGGGACAACGCAAATAGCAGTTTTGCTGATATCGTATAGATTTATGGATAACCTTTTAAGTCACGAATGACTGTAGATATAATGACTGTAGATATAATGACTGTAGATATAATGTATTAAGATGTTTGTGTATTTTGAGGGAAAACGTGTCTACGACGTTTGCGGTAGACGTGCTATTTGCGTTGGGGACAACGCAAGCTACTCAGGAAACCCGCATTAATTCTCGAATGAGTCTTGTGAAATAGACGAATCTGGGTAGGGCGTGCTCTCCGCAACGCGCCGTTTTCTTTAATTTTGTGCTTAAGCACAAAATAGCGGACGGTTACGGAGAACCGTCCCTACCTGACAACGGCATTTCCCTTGTTCATTCTCAATTCTTAATTCTTAATTAGAAAATAAAAAAGGCCCGACGGAAAAATCCGACGGGCCTGTAATACTGACTAATTGGTCAGATGGCTGATACTAGCAACGGTCGATGCAGTTCAGTTCTTTGAATGCCTGTTCTACGCGAGCAACCATAGAAGCCTGTCCTTCGCGGAGCCATTTGCGCGGATCGTAGAATTTCTTGTTCGGTTTGTCGGCGCCTTCCGGATTGCCGAGCTGACTCTGCAGGTAGCCTTCGTTCTTCTTATAGAATTCAAGAACTCCACTCCAGGTAGCCCACTGGGTATCGGTATCGATATTCATTTTGATTACGCCATAGGAAATCGCTTCTTCGATTTCGGCAGCGCTGGAGCCGGATCCGCCGTGGAAGACGAAGTTAACCGGTTTTTCAGCGGTATTGAATTTATCCTGAATGTATTTCTGAGAGTTGTTCAGGATTTTCGGAGTCAGAACAACGTTACCGGGTTTGTAAACACCGTGTACGTTACCGAAAGCGGCGGCGATGGTAAATCTCGGGCTGATCGCGCCGAGTTTTTCGTATGCCAGAGCAACATCTTCCGGCTGAGTGTACAGCGCGGAGTTGTCGAGATGGCTGTTGTCAACGCCGTCTTCTTCACCACCGGTACAACCCAGTTCAATTTCCAGAGTCATGTTCATTTTGCTCATTCTTTCGAGATATTTGCAGCTGATTGCAATGTTGTCTTCGAGAGATTCTTCTGACAGGTCGAGCATGTGAGAGCTGAACAGCGGTTTGCCGGTTTCAGCAAAGAATTTTTCACCAGCGTCAAGTAGTCCGTCGATCCACGGCAGCAATTTTTTTGCACAGTGGTCAGTGTGGAGGATAACCGGAATGCCATAGAGTTCAGCCATCATGTGAATGTGTTTTGCACCGGCAACAGCACCGGCGATAGCGGCCTGCTGGCCTTCCAGTTTCAGTCCTTTACCGGCATTGAAAGCGGCACCACCGTTTGAGAACTGGATGATAACCGGAGAATTTACTTTCGCGGCAGCTTCCATTACTCCATTAATTGAATCAGAACCGACAACGTTAACGGCCGGCATTGCGAATTTACCTTCTTTTGCGAGTGCGAAGATTTTCTGTACGTCATCACCAGTAGCGACACCAGGTTTAACTACGTCAAGAATCTTAGTCATTGTTTTTGCTCCCTTGTTTCGGGTTATAAATTAAAAAATGCTAAAGCTCAAAATATTGCAGCTTTCACAAAATACCTTTGTTCAGTGAGACAGAAATACGATTGTATTTGGAATGGGGGCTGACTTCAATGCAAAAAGATCCCCCGCCAGACATCTCTGCTGTTGCTCATAATAATCTATCTCTGGTTCAGTATTCAAAAAAATTCCTTAGTATATGAATATAGGGGAGATTTCAGGATTCGCAACAAGAGAGTGTTAATTTAATCAATAATGAAGAATTTCTTCTGCTCTGTGGTATAGTGAATTTGCTGGATTCGTTGTCAGCCACAGATATACAGATAAAAAAAGGGAACAACAGTAATGTTGCTCCCTTGAATTTACAACTGTTATCCGGCTAGCGGATTATTTGTCGTAAGCGTGACCGGCAGAACCCAGCACATTGATGTTTTTGTGCTTGTAGAGTTCTTTCAATGCGTCACGGGCAGGACCGAGATACTTGCGCGGATCAAATTCTTCCGGCTTTTCTGCGAATACCTTACGGATTGCAGCGGTCATGGCCAGACGGCCGTCAGAGTCAATATTGATTTTGCATACAGCAGATTTTGCAGCTTCACGCAACTGGTCTTCGCCGATACCGATTGCATCTTTCAGCTTGCCGCCGAATTTATTGATGATAGCAACCTGATCCTGCGGAACTGAAGAAGAACCATGCAGAACAATTGAGAAGCCCGGAATGCGTCTTTCGATTTCAGCCAGGATGTCCAGACGGATTTTCGGGTCCTGGCCCGGTTTGAATTTGAATGCGCCATGAGAAGTACCGATGGAGATAGCCAGGCTGTCAACACCAGTTTTGTTAACGAAGTCTTCAACTTCTTCCGGCTGAGTATAGGTGTGATGTTCGGCAACGACATCGTCTTCAACGCCGGCGAGAACGCCGAGTTCGCCTTCAACGGTCACATCGTATTTGTGGGCATATTCAACCACTTTTTTAGTCAGTTCAACGTTTTCTTCATAAGAGTGATGAGATCCATCAATCATGACGGAAGAGAACCCCATATCGATACAATCTTTGCACAGTTCGAAAGTATCGCCGTGGTCAAGGTGCAGAACGATCGGAATACCTTTGCCGCCGCTGAGTTCCTTGGAGTATTCAACCGCTCCCTGAGCCATATAGCGCAGGAGAGTCTGGTTTGCATACTTGCGGGCACCTGAAGATACCTGCAGAATTACCGGGGATTCGGTTTCAACACAGGCCTGGACAATTGCCTGCATCTGTTCCATGTTATTAAAATTGTAGGCCGGAATTGCATAGCCGCCTTTTACGGCTTTTGCAAACAGTTCTCTGGTATTTACCAGACCGAGATCTTTATAATTGATCATTTTACGACTCCTTAAATATTGTTGCAGCCTTTAATCGCTTATTTTTCATAAAACTATACATAATGCTACAGCTGTAAAATTACAGCTTTCACAAAATACCTTTTCGGGGAGCCAAAATATACTAACCAGTGGGTCACAAATCAAGTGAACCGCCAACAAAATCCCTTTTTATATGACTTTTTTTACAAAAAACTCATGAATCTCTCGCAAAAGGAATACCTCCGCAAAACCTTACATTTTAATCAGTGCATTTGTAAACAGGTCGTTATGGGGGAATATTTAACAGTGTTATTTTTTTATGCAGATGGTGTCATCAAAGGGGATTGTAATGCGTATTTGTGAGTTTACTGGACGAAAGATAAAGTTTGTTTGTTCTATTCTTCTGGGGGTTAGTGTATTAACAGGTTGCAGTAAAAAAAATGTTGTTGTTAATGAAAACAAAGTATCCAACAAGCGTGGTATCGTTTGCTTGAATAAAAACAATCGTCCGTTCACCGGTACAGTTCTCTCTTACCACCCAAATGGCAAGGTTAAAGAAAAAATAAATTTTGTCGATGGCGTCAGAAGTGGAAAATATACAAGATACTATGATAACGGCAAGATCGAATGGACCAGTGAGATGAAGAATGGTGAGGATAACGGCAAACATGTAAGTTATCGTCGCGATGGTTCGGTTAAGTATACCCAGGAATATGTTGACGGGCTACTGGAAGGGGAATACATAACTTACTTTGAAAATGGAAAAGTAAACTGGAAAGGGCAGGAGAAGTATGGCGCGTCATTTGGGGAACGCATTGTATATTTTGAAAACGGAAACGTCAAGGAAAAAGGCAATTTATATTACGGGAAATGGTATGGGAAGAGGCTGACCTACTTTGAATCTGGAAAGCTTATGGAGTGTTGTCATTTTTATTGCGGCAGGCTTGATGGTAACTATGAGAGTTTTTACGAGAATGGAAAACCGAAACTTACCGGAACTTACTTTAACGGACTAAAGCATGGTGATTTCCTGTCATATTCCAGTGAAGGAGCATTAAAGGAAAAGATTCATTGGGAGAACGGTAAAAAACATGGCGATTCCTTTTTATATTATCCATCAGGAATGATTTATCAACAGACTACCTGGAGGTTCGGCGAAACGGCTAAAACGGTAGTATATAATCAAACAGGAAAGATCCTATCTCAAAAAGTCAACGATGCGGTTATCAATAAATCTGCTCCAGCGGTTGATTTTACTTTTCCAGCTAAGAGAGATGCTTTTTTTGAGACGGATTATAATAGAGAAACGATTTATGCTTTCACTCGAAACTGGCTGGGGTGTACTCCTGAACTGCGCAACCATCCGTTGTTTTTCGCCTTTTGTCGAGTTTTCGGAGGAATGATGGAGCCATACAGCCGCCAGCGATATCTTGATCTGGCAGTGAAAATGGCGGAAAAAGATGAATCGGACACGATAGCAAACCTGCTGGTGTATTATATGAAATTAAAAAAGTGGAATAAGAAGGACTGGACAAGACGTTTTGACAAATGTATGAAAAAGGTTCCGCCGGACAGTTTCTGGATGTATTATTTGACCTGGGCGAAAGGGCATGTGAATAATCGTAACACCCAATCCAGACGGCGTAATATCTGTTTTGATTTTGCCCGGAAAAATGTATTGGGAAAACGTGATATGCAATATATTTACAGACTCATAAAATCCACGGTGTCGGATGAGTATGATATATTACAGTTTGAAGAACGGATCAACGCGATAGACAAGAAAAACGTATGGTTGCGAAAGATGTTGCTTGGTGATTTTTATATTCACAAAGGATGGAAATCCCGCGGTACCGGCTGGGCCTCTTCTGTTACCGAGGAGGGGTGGAAAGGATTTGAAAAATACCTCGATGCGGCGCGGAAGGAATTTACCGACGCCTGGATGTTACATAAGGACCTGCCCGAGTCGGCAAGTTACATGGTTATTGTCGCAAAAGGCAGTGGTGATATTGCAGAGCGAATTATGTGGTTTAACCGTGCGGTTGCCGCTCAGGTGGATTATTCCAAAGTTTATACTCAGTTATGTACTGCGATATCCCCACGCTGGGGAGGTTCCCTGGGGCTGATATTGAAATTTGGGGATGCCTGCTATGACAGCGGGATATTCAAAGGCAATGTTGCTATGCGAATGCTGTATATGTATAAGGTGGCGGCTTCAAGAATTGATGATTACCGCTGGCAACTGGTGTATTCCCGTCCCGGTGTAATGGAGAAGATTGATAAATGTTTGTATGAGTGGTGTTATGGACGGACGCGTAATAAAGATGACCTTCAATACTATAATGCCGCGATAACAATTTATCATTTTTATGCCGGAAACTATGAAGAAGCAGTTAAGAGGGTGAAAAAGCTTGGATTTGAGAAATTTGCCGAATGCGCGAAGCATTTCCATAAGAATAAATGCCGTTTCTTTGATATCTGGGTTGATCCGGTTGAGTCTCTTAAGTGGTTGTCTGGCCCCCGTGGAAAGAAGATTATGCTTGCAATGCGTGCCCATATATCGGGCGATACTGAATCAGCGCTCAGGGAGTTGGAATTGCTTTTGGTAGAAAAAAGTTTATCAGCAGCCGAACGCAGTTTTCTAGCTGATTTATGGGGACGCTATAAAATCTCAAAATCAGCGTATTACTATTATTGCTCGGGAAATTCATTATTTATGGCCTGGCGCTTCAATCGCAGGGATTTGTTTAAGCAATTGATCAAATATGGAATTAATCCTAATATCTGTGATGGTCATAACGTTAGTATGCTGCACCGGCTGGCACGTCAGGATAAACCGGAATTGACAAAATTACTGATCCAGGCCGGAGCAAATGTTAATTTGCGCAGTCCGAAGAACTTAACTCCGTTGACAGAGGCTTTGTATTACAATAAATTTGAAAACGTAAAACTTCTTGTTGAGGCTGGAGCCGATGTGAATGCAAAACTCAGTGGTCATACGGTCATGGAGTACGCTAAACACTCAAAGAATCCTGCGATTATCAATTACATGAAGGCGCATGGCTGTAAGTGATTGAATAGGCCCTCCGGGGATGCCGGAGGGCTTTGTATTTATGCTGTGAGTTTTTTGTAGATTTTAGCAAAGGCGTTGATGGCTTTGTCGAGTTCTTCCGTTGTGTGGGCTGCTGATATCTGGACCCTGATTCGGGCCTTGTCTTTCGGCACTACAGGATAAAAGAAGCCGACTGCGTAAATACCTTCTGTCAGCAGTTCCTCTGCCATCTTTGCCGCCAGTACGGCGTCACCAAGCATAATCGGTACAATTGGATGGTCGCCGTTCGGTATATCAAACCCCGCGGCTCTCATGCCATCCCGGAAATATAACGTATTGCGTTCAAGCTGGACTCTCAGTTTCGGATTCTGTGCCAGCTCAATAGCTTTCAGGGAGGCGCATACGATTGCCGGAGACAACGTATTCGAAAACAGGTACGGTCTGGAACGCTGTCTCAGCAAATCAATGACTTCCTGTCTGCCGCTAGTAAAACCGCCTCCCGCACCGCCGAGAGCCTTGCCGAAAGTTCCGGTGATGATATCGACTTTATTTTTTACGCCGAATTTTGCCGGAGTTCCGGTACCGTCAGGTCCGACAAATCCGCAGGCATGGGAATCATCCACCATGACCAGCGCATCGTATTCGTCCGCCAGGTCACAAATTTTGTCAAGAGGAGCCAGTGAGCCGTCCATTGAAAATACGCCGTCGGTCGCGATTAGTTTTATTCCGTCGTTACCGGCTGCTTTCAGTTGTTCTTCCAGTGAAGCCATGTCACAATTTTTATAGCGAAAACGACGTGCTTTGCAAAGTCTGACTCCGTCAATAATGCTGGCGTGATTTAACTCGTCACTGATGATTGCGTCCTCCGGCCCCAGCAATGTTTCGAACAGTCCGCCGTTGGCGTCAAAGCATGAACTATATAGTATGGTATCATTCGTACCAAGGAAGCTGCTGACCTTTTTCTCCAACTGCTTATGGATTGTTTGAGTGCCGCAGATGAACCGGACCGAAGCTAGGCCGTAGCCCCATTTTTCGATTCCGTCTTTTGCCGCTTTTATGATCTCGGGGTGATTAGCCAGCCCCAGATAATTGTTGGCGCACATATTCAGTATCCGTCCGTCGGTTACTGATATTTCCGGTTGCTGCTGTGAGGTGATTTCGCGTTCGTTTTTGTATAACCCGTCGGCTTTAATGCCGTCAAGTGTCTGTTGTATTTTCTGTAAAGCTGTTTTCATATTAGTGATATCTCCATTGTAAATTTTTTAAATTGCGAAGCAATTTATGGCGTACTCATGACGTTAAGTTGAGCCTGAAAGGAACTTTCAGCCAAATTAACGCCATTACTTCGAACCGGCACGTTGCCGGACGTGATCCAACGGCGGAACGTTGGTCGGCAAAGCCGAAACAAACTTGTTCTCCACGTTAGTTGTCCTCGCTCCACTTCAGTATTACTTTGCCGGACTGGCCGGAACGCATTGCGTCAAAGCCTTTCTCGAATTCAGTATAGTGAAAATGATGTGTGATGACCGGCGTGATGTCAAGACCCGACTGGATCATGGAAGTCATTTTGTACCATGTTTCATACATTTCACGTCCGTAAATGCCCTTGATGGTCAGGCCGTTGAAAACGATCGTGTTCCAGTCTACGGTGGTGTCGCCGGGTTGGATTCCAAGCATGGCGATCTTGCCGCCGTGACACATATTTTCCACCATTTCCTGAAACGCGGCCGGGTTGCCGGACATTTCCATACCGACATCAAAACCTTCGCTCATTCCGAGTTGTTTTTGTACATCTGCCAGCCGGGTTTCACGGGCGTCTACCGCAAGGGTTACTCCCACCTTACGGGCCAGCTCGAGCCGGTATTCATTTACATCGGTGATGACCACGAATCTGGCTCCGGCGTGTTTGGCGATTGCTGCCGCCATGATTCCGATGGGACCGGCTCCGGTGATGAGTACGTCTTCTCCAAGGACCGGAAATGACAGTGCCGTATGGGTGGCGTTTCCAAGAGGATCGAAGCATGATAGTACTTCGAGCGGGATTTTCGGATCACAGTGCCATACGTTTGTTACGGGAATCGACAGCAGTTCGGCAAACGCACCGGTACGGTTTACGCCGATTCCGCTGGTATGCGCGCAGAGGTGACGGCGCCCGGCAAGGCAGTTGCGGCAGCGTCCGCAAACCACATGACCTTCACCGCTGACCAGGTCGCCGATCTTGAAGTCGTGTACATTGCTGCCCATGTCCACAATGCGTCCGACAAATTCATGACCGATTGTCATCGGGACCGGAATCGTCTTTTGCGACCACGCGTCCCAGTTATAAATATGCACATCAGTTCCACAGATTGAGGTACTGACGATTTTAATCAGCACATCGTTAATGCCAACTTCCGGTTCAGGTACGTCCTGGAGCCAGAGTCCGGGCTTGGGTTCAGCTTTTACCAGTGCTTTCATGGGATCTCCTTAGTATAACTGGATACTGTTACTGAAAATTATTTGTTTGATATAGTGAACATTGTATAATTATAATGAACTTGTAAATTAAATCAAGGGGGAGTAAATTAAAATAAATAAAAAAACGGAGAAATTATTTATGACAGGAATTCCGGATCCCCCGGCAATCGGGCAGAATATCAGGAAAGAGCGTAAAAAACAGCGTTTGTCCCTGGATGAATTGTCGCGCCGCAGCGGAGTATCGAAAGCGATGTTGTCACAGATTGAGGCTGGCAAGGCCAATCCTACGGTGGCGACCGCGTGGAAGATCGCTTATGCCCTGGGACTGGATTTCAACGCGATGCTGAAAGGCCGCGAAGAAAATGTCCGCAAGTTCGAGATCAACCGTAAAGATGACATTACTACGCTTGATACCGACCAGGAGGGCGTACATATCAATGTATTGTCCCCGATCCAGTTGGCGGAGGACCTGGAGTTGTATATTCTTACCTTTAAACCAAAAGCTTCACTTAAATCGAATCCGCACTATGCCGGAACCGAGGAGTACCTGACTGTATTGGAAGGTAGTGTAAAAGTTTCTGCCGGAAAGAATACCGCGATACTCAATGCCGGTGATGTTGTGATATATCAGTGTGATATTGAACACCATATCGACAATCTGGGCGACGAACCGGCAAGGGTGCATCTTGTGGTCTGCTTTGATCGCAGCCAGAATGATAATAATGGCTGATAGGCACGTCGGTTTACGTTTATATCTTGTGTTATTTCATGTATTTCATTGTGACCCCTTACGAAAAATTTTATAATCCTGTTACTCTATAAATAAGCTGTTTGTGTGTTTAAGTTGTTTGTATACAGTTTGTTTTGTTTTTTTATGCAAAAATTGCATAAAAAGTGCATTATGTTTAGTTGTGGTATTGACTTTTGCACTGGTGATGATTATAATCAAGGTATAACATGAAATAAAAGGCAAGGTATGAGTAAAGTAAAACAACAGAAACGACTGAATGACTCAAATGTATTATCGCGCGTTGCCTCGCATGCCAGAGTTTCTCAGGGAACGGTCAGCCGTGTGTTCAATAACAGCGATCTGATTTCCTTCGATACCAGAAGCCGGGTGCTTGAAGCTGCCCGTGAACTGGGTTTTCGTCCGAGAGTGAGAGTGAGAAATAAGCAAATTGCGCTGGTGACTGAGCCGCCGTGGAAAACCCTGATGGGCGGTTACGTGAATACCGTGACTCAGTATATCTGCTATGCGCTGTCGCGGGTAAATGCTGACATTACAATGATTACCGAGGATCGCATTGATAACCTGTCCGATAGCTGGTTTGATGGCATTATTGGAATTGCCTGGGAGGATCGAACGATCTCTATGCTTAAGGAAATGAAGAATATGCCGATTGTTTGGCTCAGCGACAACTGGAGTGAGTATTTCCATACGGTTTATCTTGACGCGGATGATACCGGGCGTATGGCTGGCAACTATTTAATCAGTAAAGGACACAAGCGGATCGCGGTGATCCATGAGTCGGATTATACCGGCAAAAAGCGCGCGGACGGCGTGGCTCATGCCATGAAAGAAGCTGGAATTGATCCGGAAAACAATCTTTTATCGATTGAACATAATGTGCCATTGCATTTGGCGGTTAAACAATTAATCGACGCGGGGTGTACTGCGGTCTGGGTTACCGGTGAAGATATGAAAGTGATCGAGGTTAACTGGATTATTCAGGAGCTTGTTGGAAAACGTGTTCCACAGGATATTTCAATCCTGGGATTCGAAAATCCTGGAATCTCAGAATTCCAGCGTCCGTCACTGACTACTGTAGCCAGTCCGTTACGGGAAATGGCCGAAAAAGCTGTGGACATCGTACTGAGCGGAGAATCTGAGACGCTTCAGAAAGTCAAACTCGATGTAAAGTTGATTGAACGTAATTCAGTAAGTAACATATAGAAATAATGAGTCTTGCGAAATAGACGAATTTGGGTAGGGCGCGCTCTCCGCAGCGCGCCGTCTCTCGGAATTTTGTGCTTAGGCACAAAATAGCGGACGGTTGCGGAGAACCGTCCCTACCAGAAAAATTGCATTTCGCACGAATCTTATATAGAAATATTATAAGGAGAAAGTATGAGTTTAATTAGAACGTTAATAGGGGTTCTGGTGGTATTCGCTTTGTCGGTGTCGGCAGGCAGTATTCCGCTGGATAAAGCCAGATTGAAGAAGAAGGGATCTGCTAAAATCGGTCTGAAAAGCGGAGTAATTTCTTTACAGTTCAGTGATCCCGGTTGGGATTCCGGAGTAAGTATTCTTCCGCCGGAAGGACAGAAATACTGGGATTTCTCTCAATGGAAGGTACTTGCCGCTGATGTTGAAAACCTCAGTAAGGATAAACAGCTCAGGCTGAATATGTATATCTGGGTGAAGGATGACAGTATTGGTAAGAAACGTGACGCCAATGCCGGTATTGCGTTGAATCCGGGTGAAAAACGCAGTCTGAAACTGATTATTCCACATCGCTCGGTTTATGGTACTCCGAAAGGTGTTCGCGGAGCGAAAGAGCTTGATTCCGATAAGGTTGATAAGATCGAATTTTTTATGCAGTGGCCCTTTGAAAGTAAGACAAAAGGGTTAGTTAACTGTGCTATTTCAAATATCCGCTTGGAAAAACCGCTGAAAGATTCTGATAAAAGAGTTGCCGATGACAAGTTTTTTCCGTTTATTGACCAGTATGGACAGTTTGTTCATGCCGACTGGCCGGAGAAGATTCATTCCACCGCAGACCTTCAAAGGAATCACAAGCTGGAGTTAAAACAGCTTGCGGCAATGAAGCGTCCGAAATCGTGGGATCGTTTCGGAGGCTGGAAATATGGTCCGAAGCTGAAGGCTACCGGATATTTCAGGACGGAAAAGTATAAAGGTAAATGGTATTTTGTTGATCCGGAAGGCCATCTGTTCTTCTCTCAGGGACTTGATGTACTCTATGCCCATACCGACGCGACCAGAACGAAAGGACATGAAAAATGGTTTATGTCAGATATGCCGAAATCGGGAGCGCTGGCCTTTACTGATACGAACCTAAAGCTGAAATACGGCAAAGAGGATTATGAACCGGACTTCTACGCTGTTCTGGTTAAACGGATGGAAGCCTGGGGATTCAATACCATTGGAGACTGGTGCGCGAAAGGAATGCTTGCTCAAGGCAAAGTCCCTTATACTCTCCAGCTTTCCGACTATAACCGGAAGCTGCCGAAAATTTCCGGCAGCAAAGTTAAATTCTATGATGTGTTCGATTCGCGGTATGTTCTGGCGATGAAAACGCTGATTCCTGACGCAATCGTGAAAAATCCTCAGGTTGAAAAGTCTCTTACTGACCCGTTATGCATCGGTTACTTTATCGACAATGAGCTGAACTTTGGCAATCGTAAATTGTTTCAGTTGGTAAAGGATCTGATGAAGAGTCCGGCGAAACAGGTGATGAAGCAGGAATTTGTAAGCGATTTGAAGGTTAAATATATGACCATTGATAAGCTGAATGCCGCTTGGAATACAAAATTTGCGGACTGGAACGCAATGCTTTCAAATTCAAAATCATTGCCAAGAATGACGAAAGAATGCAGGATAGATGCCTCAACCTTCATGACCCGCGCTTTTGACCAATATTTCAGGCTGGGGCGTGACGCGATCAAATCGTTTGCTCCGCATCGACTCTATCTCGGCTGCCGGTTTATTTCTACCGACGGGGTACGCAGGAAGCTTTACGAAGCCAGCAAAAAGTATTGTGATGTGCTGACTGTAAACGTGTATTCTCACAGCACCGCGAACCTGACAAATGAATCGTTCCCGGATATGCCGGTATTAATTGGTGAATTTCACTTTGGAGTCTATGACCGTGGCATGTTTTCGCCGGGGCTGTGTCCGGCTGGAACAACCCAGCAGGAGAGGGCGCTGGCATACACCCGGTTTGTTCAGGGGGCGCTGGTGAATCCCCATATTGTCGGTACTCACTGGTTCCAGTTCCGAGATCAGCCGTTGACCGGGCGCTGGGATGGAGAAGGATACGCGATTGGTTTTGTTGATGTGGCAGACACTCCATATCCGGAGATGACAAAAGCATCTAGATTTATTGGCGAAGAAATGTATAATTATCGTATGAAAGGAAAATTGAGTAACTCAATGAGGTAGATTATGAAAAAACAAAAATTCACGCTCATCGAACTCCTGGTTGTTATCGCTGTTATCGCAATTCTGGCAAGTCTTCTGTTACCGGCGCTTAGCAGTGCCCGTGACAAAGCAAAGGACATTCAATGTGTCAGTAACTTAAAGCAGATCGGCACTTACATGACGATGTATGTAGACTCGAATAATGGTCTGTTTCCCAAGTTTAAAGGAAATATGAGTGCGGCTAATATTGGCTGGGGAGGCAAAGGTACCTGGCAGGACGCTCTTTACGCACTTGCTACCAATACCGATATTATGAACTTCCGTCATTATGATATCGGCAGGCCTTCGGAACGTCCCGAAGACCGTGGTGCAAACCGTCCGAAATCTGTTTTCGCTTGTCCCGCTCAGGTGAAAAATCTGGAATTCAATAAGGGCGGTGTTAGCCGTCATTATGCAATGAACAGCTTCCATAGCAATATGGATTACAGCTGGGTAAAAGGCTATACGTTCCAGCGTGATAAAATCAAAGGCCCGTCAACTCGTATGATTGTTATGGATATCGAACGGATCACCTCCAGCGACACGAATCTGATTGAAGTCGGAAAATATGCCGATATTACCTCAAGCGGAGGAACCTGGCGGCATAAGAATCATAAAGGAGCCAGCATTCTTTTTGTCGATGGGCATGCCGAAGGCAGACTCTGGTCAGGAATTCCCGATTACAATGCTCCGGTAGGGCAGGGATCCCGGTTGTATGATCCGGAAGGGTTCTGGTGCGACTGGAGATAAGATTTTAGTCCAGTTGTATTACTGAAAAGCAAAGTAGACAGGATAATGATATACTGTCTACTTGTCTTATATATTCAGTGTTATTTCCAGATTAGATTTCCAAATCGTTGCGGCGTAAAATTCCTTGGAGCGCAAACAGGCGACCAGCAGGAATAATCCGGTGATTTTTTACCGCTTCTGCCGCGATAAAAGTTGACTTTCACGGTATCGCCGGACTTCAGTTTATTTAACCGCAGTTCATCCAGCGAGAGACGCACGTCAAGTATCCAGCGGTTGTTTTGCCGAACTACTGATGTTTTTACGCTTTTTGAATTCCAGGTCTTCGAACTGATCCCGATGGCGTATTGTTTGTCCCATACCGTTCCGGATGGATTTATACAGAACTGCATGGCATATTCTGAATTGGACTGGTCATAGCAGATGAAAAATTCAATAAAGTCATCAGTCCATATACCATTTCCGTCACGAGTTTTTTCGTGCCGTTTGATTTTCTGCATATCTGGTTCGAAACAAATGAATCGCAGAATCAGCTCCCGATTCAATCTCGCGGCGGTGAACCAGGTATTGGGCGTATAAGGCATTCCGTTTCTGGTCACAAATCGCTGGAAGGGAAGTTTATTCAGTTCTCTGAGCGAATGTATGACTGGCACCTGCATGTCCTGTTTCCCTTTCCGGTAAAACTGAATCAGGGTTTTTCTGCCATATTGAAATTCCTTGTTAATTACTGAAATTCTACGAAAATACTCGGAGTTCGGCGGAACTGACTTCAGTGCTTCCGCCAGAGCCTTATTCATGGTTTCAATGACATCCGCTGTATAGACATCCTCGGGAACCAGAGTGCGTTTCGTCGTTGTGTTGCCAGCCTTTTTATATGCGTTGAAAGCCGTTGTCCAAAAAAGCTTCATTGGTTTTTCTGCCGGACCGTAGAAGAGTTTGTAATATTCGTTCATCACCTTTTTCAGGTCATAGTCCGGGTTCCAATGCGATTTTGCGGTAAGATATAATTTCCAATGGGTCATCCCCGGATTATCCAGTTCATAAATATTTTTCCCGTCAGCCTGGATCATTTCGCCTTTCCAGGCTCCGAAGCGGTGGAGCCATTTAAATTCATTATAAAATAGTTCAGGATAGCCGACCGGCAGTCCTTTCCAGGCCCGGTTGTTTTCAAGATAGTGTATCCAGGTATAGATGTTGGAAGAACGTTGCTTCCAGGCTTGAAGAGCATCATAGATAGACTTCCGCTGTTCAGTCACCGCATTCTGATCTCTTAAATAGACCAGTTGAACGGCTACATTCTTATTCAATTTAGGAATTCTTGACGGAGGCAGCCGGTATTGTTCATAGGCGATGCAGGCAATTATTTTGTCCGGATATGTTTTTTCAACCTCTTTGGCAACCTTGTTTACGAATCCCCAGATGTGATTTGAAAACTTCCCTCCGTTAGGAGAGTTATTATCGACTTCAGCCTGACATTCCTTGCAGCCGCATACTCGCGCCAGTCCATCCATCGGACATACCGGAAAACAACCCTGGTTTGGATGTTTGTCAAAATACTTGCAAATTTCGGCAGCAAATGTTTTTACGACTTCCGGGTTGGTCAGGCATAGATGACCGCCGCCGCCCAGACAGCATAATTTATCAAAGTCGCGTTTGCCGTCTACCAGGGCAAAATATTCGGGATGGGTAGTTTTGTATTTCTGGAAGATTTTGAAATTGTGCATGCAGTAAAACGGGAAAACTCCACCTTGCCTGAGCCGTTTCATCCAGAGCATGTCATTTTTACTGACTCCGTTGAGCGAATAATAAATATAACGATAGTCAAAAACGGGTGCATCGCTCATTTCGAATTCCAGAATATGGAGCGTAGCGGTTTTTTGAACCACTGCGCCATCAGTGCCGGGCCAGTACCAGCGTACTCCGGCCTGATTCTGTAGAAAAGCATAAACCCCGTTTAGAGTCCCCTGATCTCCGAAAAGACACAGTTTTAATGCCTTATTGTATGTCTCGGTAATGCGCCAGGGATGACGTTCCAGCCAGATTGGGGATCCCGAATCATCATGGCCGACGATGGCCAGATAATCCGGTTTTGACACGATTTTAAATCCTTCACGTTTGAGCTGGTCGGTAGTAATTCCGAGCCGGTCGGTTTCCTTGCTTTTGCCGACAAAGATTACAGGCTTTTCTCCCGTGTACTTTGTGGTGACAGGAATTTTGCCGTCTGTGGTTTTTTCGAGCCAGGTTGAAAGCTCGGAAGCTGCGAATTTAACGAAATCCGGAGCGGCAGCATCAATAACAATTGCTTTGTATGGCTTATTTCCGGGGGCCAACGTAGCGGCAAAGACGGAACATGACCATAGAAATACAAGAGATAAACTTAAAAATTTCATTATAAAAACTTGTCCTTAAGGAGTTACTAGCAATTTCATCGAATTTTGTTCGATGGTTACAAAACTTGACTTCATCGCGGTATTGCCGGATTGATCCGCTGTCACGCTCCGAATCCGAAAGGTTGTGAAACCGAAGCCCTGCCTGAGATCGGAATTGACTTGTGCCGTAACATCAAAAGTGAGACGAACGGGACGTTTTACTACCGGTTGAACCGTAAATTTAGCGACTGGCGATGTTGCGTGCGAAATTAGGTCGTTGCCGCTTAATTTCAGTCTTTCCACATTGAAATGTTCCAGTTCCAGCTGGTTGATTCGTTGCTGTTTTCCTCCGGCGGAGTAAGCAAATACCAACAAGGCTTTGCGGACTCTGCCGGATGGAATAAAACGATCAATCGGGATACGGAATGTCACACGGTCACGCCGGTTCAACGTATTGGGTTGTCCCACCGCAAGCCAACGGCCTCCTATTCCATTCAAATACCAAACCTTTTCCGGGTTACAGACTGCTCCGCTTGCCACACCTTCTTTATCCGGCTTCAGTTCCAAAGCCTGTGCAGAGAAGATACAGAGAAATAAACCGCTTAATATTAAGAATAAGGTTTTCATTAATCAATTCGACCATTTGAACGTTGTTCGCGGAACGGTGGGCCATTTGACTGGTTCCACGTGACCGTCAACAAAAGCAAAGTTGCACACAGTATTTGAGTTATGCTTCCAATATCTTGACATAGAATACGTTCCGTTATTTATAAGATAATAATAGTCGTATCCCATTCCGACTAATACTGTGTTGGAGGCTGATCCATCGGTGAATATTACTCTGGATGAACAATTCTTGATGCTGACGAGTTTTCGAAATGGTTGACCTGAGTTTATATAACGGCAATCACCTACCGTTCCACTATATGCCATATATGCCATATATTCATTGTCAGCATCAATGCTTGATGGATATACAAAGGCGCTGGACCACTTATAGCCTTGATTTGAAAGTACGCTGGGACAATGGAATATTTTCGCATTATTTATATAAGGCCAGAGAGACATAGGCCAAAACTGATAGTTGGTAGTTATTTGCAGCCCCGGCACGATGTATCCATCGTTTTCATTGACGTACTGCTGATTGCCTAGACCAATCTGTTTCATTTGGCTGACGCAGCTTATTGCTTTGGCGCGGTCGCGAGCATTACTCAATGCCGGCAACAACATACTTGCCAAAATTGCTATGATGGCTATCACGACGAGGAGTTCTATGAGTGTGAAAAAATGATTTTGCGGCAAAATACGTTTGTGGGAAACTTGTTTTGTAAAACTGGTCATTTTTACCTCCTGATTAATGGGATTTATGTTAACATTTTCACTTCGATAGTAAATATTTTAAAGTAAAATTTGATATAATTCCTTGAATTATAGTTCAAAAAACATTATTTTTAGATCAAAGTGGGAGAAATTTGTGGAAGAAGTTATTTTTGATCGCAACGTCTTAAAAATTCTTTTGGGACATGACTGGCCGCTTGGAGTTATGTTTCTATGCGGAAACGACACCCAGGGGAAGCTTCATTCTCATGACTTTTTTGAACTGGTAATAATTACCGGAGGAACCGGGCATTATAAATCGGACAGTATTTGCCAGCTTCGAACCGGTGATGTATTTCTGGTGATTCCGGGAGACAAACATCTTTTTACCGATCAGCATCAGCTTGAGCTTATCAATATTCTCTGGGTACCGAATGAACTGAATTTTAATTTTCGTGATCTGTCAGAGGACCCTGGCTTTGTCGCATTCTTTCAGCTGGAACCGCAAAGCAGGAAACGTGACCGGGGCGGCAGACTTAATCTTACCCACGATGAACTAAAACAGGTCATAGAGCTGGCGCAGAAAATCCGGAATGAATTAAAATATAAGCAAAGTGGCTGCTTTCTTGTTGCCACTTCTCTGCTTGGTCAGCTTTTTGCCATGCTTTGTAGAATTTATGCGGGAAAAACGACGTCTCCGCATCGTGAATTGCTTATGATTGAAAAAGTCATGAATTTTATTCATGAGCATTATCCGGAAAAGATTAAACGTGAGGAGCTCGCAAGACTCGCGAATATGTCAGAACCAACCTTTTTCCGATGGTTTCGTGAAACTACAGACCAATCTCCGAGCGATTATTTATTGCAGTATCGTTTGATATGTGCCGAGGAACTTTTGCGGACCAGCCGTATGACGCTTAGTGAAATTGCGTTGAAAACCGGATTTTCCGACAGTAATTATCTGGGGCTCCAGTTCAAGAAAAAGTTCAACCTGACTCCTCACAAATACCGAATGGCGTTCATGGCGAATAAGAAAACGGTCTGAGCTGTAAATAAACTGGATCAAGTTTGTAAATTACAGCTTCCGGTCTGGATTACTTTATATTCAGACGTTTTTTGATTGCCTTGACATCAAGATCATTCAGCAATTGAAGTATATTCGGGTATGTTCTGATGTGATAGCCGTAACCGCCGTTTTTCAGTTCGTCAATGGCCTGAGTTCGTGTCCAGTTCTGGAATACCATGCGATAAGCCGCGATGACTGCGCCGGTCCGATCGGAACCGTGCCAGCAGTGTACCAACACAGGTCCGGATGAATCTTTTATTATTTTCATGGCCTGGAATATCTGACCGGGAGTAATGCTTCCGGCGTTCATTTTTATATGGTACAGTTTTATTTTAGTGTTTTTGCCCTCATCATTATCCGTGTGATAGTTTCTTAGATTCAGTACAGTCGTTATTCCCAGAACTGCGAGTTCTTTGAAGGCTTTGCTGTCGGGTTGTTCCGAGCGGTAAACTTTATCGGAAACCTTATAGAAGTTACTCAGATTTGACTCGATTACCGGTGAGGCCCATTCTGCCGGGCGTACCCTTGGCCCGGCAGTCAGATCCAGGCATACTGTTATGATAACCGCGATGATCAGACTTACTTTTTTCATGTTTTAATTTCCAATAAAAATGTTGTTTTCAGACAATACTCATATCCAGTCCATTATGCAAATTTGAAAAATTTGCTTTTTTACAATAAAAAATTTTAAATCTCTTGACTTTGTCAGACAAAGCCGTTATAATGGTAGTATATCAACGATAAAGGAAGGTAAATGAAATTAGCGAATTCAGCATCACGAGTCGTATTTGACTGGCTTGTAAACCATATCAGGACCAATCACTTGAAGAGTGGTGATCTGCTTCCGAAGGAACTGGAGTTGTGTGAAAAACTGAGAGTAAGTCGTTCATCGGTTCGTGAAGCGATCGCCTTGTTGAAAGCTTTCGGACTGGTTCGTTCTCAGACCAGTGTGGGGCTGAAGCTGGTTGCGGATCCGCGACAGCTTGATTTGATTTCACTATTTCTGCATAACGAGGTAACTTATGACAATCTGCGGGAAGTAAAACAGTTGCGTGACTTTATTGAAATTGGTTCGGCGCATCTGATGATCCGCAACGTTACCGATGAGGATATTTCCGCGTTTTACGCTCTTATTGACGAGGTCAGACCGGAAAATAACCGAATGTCTCAGCTTGATTTTGAGGTGTCATTTCATGAAAAGCTGGCGCAACTGAGTGAAAATAATATAGCGGTGGCATTGAGTCTGATTTATAAACCGTTGTTCAAAGCTCATATAGAAAATACGCCGCGTTTGCGGAACAGTAAATCAATACCTGAATATATTGTTGATAACCATATCAAAGTTGTTGAAGCACTTGAAAAACGCGATTTTGACATGCTTTACACCGAACTTCGTAAACAGTCGATTCACACGGAATTTGTAGCAGATAAAGAATTAATTTTAAACTAAAAATGTGAACCAAGAATCAAAAGGGAGATAAGAAATGCAAAAGAAGAATGAGAAAAAGAGTAGCAATTATTTTACATTGATTGAGCTCTTGGTTGTGATTGCGATTATTGCTATTTTGGCGTCAATGCTACTTCCTACTTTGGGAAAAGCAAGAAATAAGGCAAAACAAATCAGTTGTGCCAGTAATCAGAAGCAACTGGGAATTACCCTTACATCATATGCGAATGACTGGAATGGGTATTTTCCGCCTATTGCAAATAGAAATAATACCAACGAGTTCCCTTTCTGGCATATGACTTTGGAAGATAATGATTACTTGCCCAGTAATAACTTTATAAAAGGAAAAAGTTCTTTACTGGTCTGTCAGTCAAATAAAACCCTTGGCGGTTCATATTATAGTGACTGGAATGTATATGGAATGACTTATTTCTGGGATAAAAGTTCTTTAACTGGATGGGGAACTCCAATTGACGGTTGGACTAAAGCCAACCTAGCTCCGAAAAATGCAGGTGTATGGAGATTGGTGGATATCAGACGGGCTTCGACAAGAGTTATACTTGCTGATTCTACGTCGACTTCTGATGCGGCCCGAAAACCAGTGTATAGGTTTCGTCCGTATACTCACGCGGAAAAACTTTATCTTCAACACGACAAACGTGCTAATGTTATGTTTGCTGATGGTCATGTCTCAAGTTTGAGTAAAGGAGAACTCGTTAATGAATATAGTTTCGAAATTGGAGCCATTCTGGAATAATCCAACACATTAATTGATGAGCATGGAATAAAAAGGGAAATTATGCGTTTATCGAAAATATTATTTATGGCCGCAATGGCTATCGGAGCTTCTGTTTGGGGAGACTCTATCGGTGTTGATCCCGATAAGTTAGATCAGTTTGTCTTTACCAGTGATAAGCTTGCAGTACTAACCTTTAAGATTTCCCCGACTAATCAGCGGGAAATAGGCTATGACATTCAAAATTACATGAATGAGCATGTTTTATCAGGCAAAGTTACTATTCAAAAGGAGAAGTTTTCTATAAAACTTAAATTGCCTGATGGTTATTATACTATACGATTCAATAATAAAAAGAGAACCGGTTTTGGGCTTTTTGCTCTGCCGGAAGTAAAATCGCCAAATTCATATTTTGCTATGGATGCCTGGTTGACAGGAGGAAAAGAGTACAAGGAGAAAGTGAAACGTCCGGCATTGATCAGAATACTTCAGCGCTGCGGGATTGCACAGGTGAGAGATCGCATTGTCTGGCATATGATGAATACCGGAGAAAAACAATGGAATTTCAATCCTCCGCGACGTGAATTTCTCAAATTGGCTCAACAATATAATGAATGCGGTGTGAAACAGTTGGTTGCGTTTGATCATGCTCCAAAATATCTGGGTGGAGCAGTTCATAAATACCCGGAGAATATTATTGGTGCAGTCAAAGCTTTTTCTCTCCTGGTTAATAAACTATCGTTCGATTATTTTGCCATGGAGTCATGGAATGAACCGGATATTGGTTTCAGTGGAAATAAACCCGCAGACCAGTATATGGGATTCACGAAGTTAATGACTGCGGCTCTTATTGAATCGAAAGCTGATTTTCCGCTAGTGGGAGGTGTTTTTGCTCATCATAATTCGGATTTTCTAAATACAGCGATAGAAAATGGACTGCTTGAATGTTCTGATGTTATTAGCTTTCATTGTTACAAAGATATAAAATTAATTCCTTCAATTGTTAAAAAATACAAAGAATCGTTCGCAGTATATGGCTATAAGAACGTCAGAATGTGGGTGACAGAGGCTGGAACATTCCACATGATTGGAAGAGGTAGTCTTGGCCAATGGATGTTTGATTCTGGTGTGGATGTTGTTACCAAATCTCTGATGTTCAAAGAGAATGGAATAGAGAAGATTTTTCCATTTGTCTATGTTCACTGGAGCGCCAACGGAAAATTACAGGGATTTCTTGGCAGTAACGATTCTCCAAGACGAAACTTATCGGCATATATTACTCTTAGAAGGATTATTGGTGACAAGAAACTGATTGGGAAACTTTCCAAAGCGATTTTTCCTCAGGATAATTATGTGTTTGATACTGATGATGACAGATATATTGTTGTTGCTGTCAACGGAAAAGGAAATGTCAAAAATCGAATTAAAACCTCTCTGAAATTTGATGTCCTCACCGGTATTGACGGCAGAAAACTTGTACAAAAAATGTCAGACAGTATTCCGTTCAATGATGGGGTTGTTTATGGTTTGACCGGCAAGAAAAATATACAACGCCATATAATTCCAATAAAACAGACCGTACAAACACCAGTAAAAGAATATAAACGTAAATCGAATAAATTTGACTTCAATATTATATCCATTGGAAGGCTTAATGAAAAGATTTTTGTTCCCCGCTCTTCCGGATATACGGTGTTGAACTCAGCCGATAAGAAAGTCATAAAGACGGCCATCAATAATGTTGGAAATAAAGTAGTAAAATTGGATTATATACTGTCGATTTCAAATTCAAAAGGGAAAAAAATACTACTGGCTCAAAAGGAGGATTATATACTTTCAGCTAAAAGCGAGCTGATCGTTGAAAAAGAGTTGACTCCTGAAGAGCTGAAATCGCTTCTGGGACCATGCATTGTAAGGCTGGAAGTTATGAGTAATGGCAAAAAAGTATTACCTTTGGTTATGAATTTATGGTTTGAAATGTCATTACAAAATCAACTTGAACAATTTAAATATAAGAAGAAGCTGAATCTGTCCGTCAAAGATAACTGGAGTATGCTTAAGCATACACTCGTCAAGCCGATGCTGGAGATTTCTGAAAAAGGCTTCAAATTGGATGCAAAAATGCCTACAGGAAAAGGTTGCTGGATATTTCCTAAATACAGTGTTCCGGAAACGCCTGACTTTTCAAAGTATAATGGTATGGTTTTGAGGTTGAAAAACAGTTCCGATAAAATGAATAAAGTATATGTTCTCTTATGGGAAAAATCCAATTCTTCATATTTGCCTGCTTCGAGTATTATTCCCAGTGATAAGAAATGGCATGTTGTATATATACCTTTTGACAGTTTGGTAATTAATCCCGGCGGAAAATCAGATAATAATGAAAAACTGGATTTGGAGTCGGTTCAAAAGGTATCTATTGGAATTACTGGAAATAGAGGCCTTAGCAACATGATAGAAGTAAGTGACTGGTATTTAGTAAAATAAATGAGAGAAGTTATGTTGAATAATAGAATAATGCCGCTGGCGAATGAGTTCGTGACCGTATGTGAATCACCGTATCCGGAGGACGTGTTTTGTTACAGTCCGGGAATCTGCAAATGCCCGAATGGTCGATTAATCGCCACGATGGATTTTGGCGGTCCGGGAACTGATAAACTCAATGGTCCAAGGACTGCCACGGGCGACTATGCCGCCGGAAATGTCGGTAAATGTTTTGTTAGTGACGACCATGGCGCAACTTGGCGGCATGTAATTGATTTTCCGTTTTACCATGCCCGTCCGTTTGTGGCTGGAGATTCGCTGTATATCATCGGTCACTGTTGGGATTTGGCGATAATCAAGTCTGATGACTGGGGTGAAACCTGGTCCGATATGGTGAAATTTTCTGAAGGTCAACACTGGCATCAGGCTCCATGTAACGTTTGTTATGCTAACGGCAAAATCTATCTGATTATGGAACGTTATACGGAGCAATGGGGATGGCATACCTTGTGTCCAGTGGTAATGGCTGGAAAGCTTGAAGACGATTTGCTGGTTAAGGATAACTGGACCTTTTCCAATGAATATATTTATTGTGAGGAAGTAAAATCGCCCTACGGTATCGGGGCTCCATTCTTTACTCCCGGACAGACAGACCCAAATAATCCGGATGATAAGCGTGATATGGCTCCGGTCGGCTGGCTCGAAGCCAATATTGTACAGTTCAATGATCCAAACGGCGTATGGTTTGACCCGAACGGACGGACTTTTCATATTATTTCCCGTTCTCATACCGGCTCGACGAACCTGGCAATGATGGCAAAGGCCGTTGAAGATGAGCAGGGGAACATTACGGTTGGACTGGAGCAATCTCCCGCAGGCGAGGATATGTTTGTTATTCCTTGTCCTGGTGGACACATGAAGTTTCATATTCTCTGGGATGATGAAACGCAGTTGTTCTGGCTGTTGAGTACGCAGGCAACCGACAGTATGGTGCGTCCTGAAACTCTTCCGAAGGATCGTTACAATCTGCCAAATAACGAGCGACGTCGGCTCCAGCTGCATTTTTCAAAGAACTGTATGGACTGGTGTTTTGCCGGACTGGTTGCTGTCGGAGAAGTGGAAAAAGCTTCGCGCCACTACGCCAGCATGGTGATCGACGACGATAATTTGTGTGTGTTGTCGCGTTCCGGTGATCATCGGGCAAGGACAGCTCACAATGGTAATTTGATTACTTTTCATACCATTAAAAATTTCCGTGATTTAGTTTACTGATTTATTTTTTTTCAAAGGAGTAGTAACTATGAATTTTAACTATAAGCTAGCTTCGGCGGTAACGTTTGGAGCAGGGGCATTGGCACAGGTGCCGGAATTACCGGCGGTTGCCGGGCAGCGCTGTATGCTGCTGTGTTTTCCAGGGTTTAATGCTGGAGCATTAATTGAGAATCTCAAGGAGAAATGCGATTTTCTGCTGGTTCCCGATAAGTTTGAAGAAAATCCATCGGAAGAGTTCGCTCGCACGATGGGGAACATTGTCAATGAGAACCGGATCGAAACGATTATCGCGATCGGCGGCGGCAGTTCAATGGATTCCGCCAAAGCATCGGCATGGTTTGCGTCAAATCCTGAGTGGAGTTTGACGGAAGAAAATCCGGAACCACAGGCAAACCGTATTCATATTATCGCGGTACCCACGACAGCCGGGACCGGAAGTGAAGTTACGCAGTACTCGATTCTGACTTGTTCGGATCATTTTAAACGGATTCTGAACCATGCCTCGCTGGTGCCGAATCAGGTGATCTGCGATCCGGAACTTACGCTGTCGATGCCGCCGCATGTTACGGCGCATACCGGTATTGATGCGTTGTCGCATCTTATTGAGGCTTATTTGAGCAAGACATGCAACGGACTGCTTGAGGATATTGCCCTGAGTTCAATGGCGCGTGGCGTTAAAGCTTTGCCTCGTGTCATGGCGGCTCCAAAAGATTTGGCCTGGCGTGAAGAAATGATGTCGTCGGCTCTCGGCGGCGGTGTGGTGTTGGCACATTGCGGGACCGTAATGGTACACGCTCTGGGCTATTGTCTCACTCGTGAATTTGGTTATCAGCATGGTTTGTCCAACGCAATATTATTATCTACGTTTGTTGAGCTGCTTGCGGGTAAAGGATGCAAACGTGCAAAGCGGGTAATGGACTTATTCAATGGCGACATTGCCGGATTTGTCCGCGAATGCGGAGTGGAACCGAAATTCCCGGCCGTAAGCGCTGAAACAATTGATGTTTGGGCTCAGGCTGGATATGATTCCTATGGCCGCATGAATTGTGTTGCGGAACTGACTTTTGATGACATTAAAAATATTCTAATTAATTCACAGAAATAAAAAGGAACAATAAAATGAAGATTTACGGAGCAGGTTCACTAGAAGATATTAAACAGAGCATTGATTTAGGCGTGGTAGGAATACTGACGAATCCACAGGGATTTGACCAGTATTTTAAAGGCGAAATGACGCTTTCAGAGATAACCAAAGCGATTGTAGGACTCACTGATTTGCCGGTGTTTATCCAGATTCACGGCGAGAACGCTGAGAAGATTGTGGCATATGCGCGTGAGCTACATGAAATATCACCCCAGGTTGGTTTTAAGATAATTGCCAACGAAAAAGGCTTCAAAGCGATAGCAACACTTCAACGTGAAGGTATTGATTGTATTGCTACCACCTTGTTTACGGTAGCACAGGCATCGGTGGCAGCGAACATCGGAGCCTTTGGCATATGTCCGTTTGTTTCTCGTGCGCAGGCGATTGGCATGGACCCGTTTGAAATTCTGTCGTCGATCCGGCGCGGCTATGACCGTTTGGAAAAAGCGCCGGAGATTGTGGCGGTCAGTATGAAGACGGTCGCAGACGTTGAGTTGGCGTTAAAAGCCGGAGTCGATTCTGTGGGCATGCGTTATCCGATGATTCGTGAAATGATGTCACATCCGCTGAGCGATAAAGCCGAGTTGCTGTTCGCGCGTAACTGGAGCAATGTCAAGGGCGAAGATGTGAGCTATCTGTCGCATGCCATGAAAATGGAGGGTATTGCAGAATGAGGCGTATTCCTGAATTAAAAGGAGTGCTGGCGCCGGTACTGACTCCGATTATGGCGGACGATTCTCTTGACTTGGAAGGGAATCGTGTTCTGGCGGAAAAACTGTTGTCCAGTGAATATGTCGACGGTTTGTTTACGGTTGGAGCTACCAGCGAATTCATGGCGTTATCGTATGACGAACGCATGGAATTGATGAAGGTTTTTGCTGAAATTCCGCGTAACGGCAAGGTTATGACGGTTAATACCGGCTGTCTTCCCGACCATCAGGTAATTGAAATGACCGGACTTGCCGGTGAACTTGGATTTGATGCCGCCGCAGTGCCGGTTCCGGAACATATTGATACCGATCCGGCTTCGGTCTGCCGGTATTTTAAAGACATTGCCGCAGTTGGAGTACCATTTACGATTTACTGGACGCCAATGGTTAAACAACATAAACCGACGCTGGAAATCGTTAGCCGCTTGATGGAATATTCTACCTTTGTGGGAATGAAAGACAGCTCCCGTGATATGGTGGAATTTACGTCAATTGCAGCGGCATATGGCGAGGATATCAGTGTATTCCAGGGAGTGGAAATGCTGCATCTGGTTTCGCTGGCGGTCGGCAGTGCCGGAGTTGTTGGCGGTGGCTTGAATCTTTATCCGGGACTGCTTGCAGAAATCACCCGTAATTTTGAAGCCGGAAATATTGCAGAGGCTCGCAGATTACAATTGCAGGTGAATCAGTCGTGGGATTCCATTTCTGTCGGCGGCGGATTCAGAAGTCTGTGTAAACAGTACTGGAGCCACAAGGGGATTATTTCCGGAACCCGGTGCAGGGCTGGTAGTAATCTTGAAATGAACTCTTCACAACTTGAGGAATTGGAGCGTCTTGCTTGCGTATGAAATATGACGGACGTTTTTACGGATTCGGTTCAGCCGCTATTGACTTTCGTATCACCACAGCTGATCTCGGAATAAATTATACCGAAAAATTACTGGCGAGGCAGGTTGACATGCTGCCTGGTGGTTCTGTGGCGAATTGTCTCGCTCAGATTAATTCCCTGGGCGGAACAGCGTCATGGCTGGGAAAGCTGGGGCGCGACTGGATTGGAGATCGGATCATTGAACAACTTAATGCTTCCAAAATCGGAACGGAACAAGTTGTTCGTGATTCAACTCTATGTTCTCCATTCAACTTGGCGGCTTATGCCGGCGAGAAACGGCGGCGGGTTGGCGGCTGGCTGCTGCCGAACAGTTTATCAAGCGTAAATGATGATGATATCGCGTTCTGGCTTCAAACTCTTACGGACCGCGACTGGCTGATCATCGAAATAGGCGAAATCCCGCTTGATATTATTCTTAAACTCTGTCAAAAGGGTAGGGAACGCGGTATCAGGATTGCGATTGATGTTGATCTCGATCCGATTGTTCAATGCGGCAGTACTCATGAAACGATAGACGCGATATTTCAAACTGCTGATCTGTTAATTCCAAACCGCAACGCTGTTGCACATATTTTCGGAACTGCCGACCCTGAAAATCTGGTAAAAACGATATGTCATGACTATCGGTCCGTGGTTGTTGTCACTGCCGGAGCTCAAGGCGTATGGGCCTGTGAAAATAACAATATTTTATATCAACCGGCTCCGGATGTAGAGATTGTCGATACGGTTGGGGCTGGAGATGCTTTTCACGGCGGTCTTATTTGGGCTTTAAGTGTCGGACAGTCTCTCGAACAGGCTTTGACACTGGCTACTCAATGCAGTGGAGAGGCATGTCAGAAAGTTGGTGCGAGATGATCAAGGAGAATGAAGATATGACATCGAACAAAATAAAGGCAGCAATATTGGGGCCGGGTAATATCGGTACCGATCTTATGTATAAAATACTGCGCCGGAGCAAACATCTTGAACTCGCGTTGATGTGCGGAATATTCAAAAAATCAAAAGGTTTAGCTTTGGCAAGGCGAAATGGAGTAGCAGTGTCTTCTGATGGTATTGAGGATATACTCAAACGTGATGACATAAGAATAGTATTTGATTCGACTACGGCTACTGCGCATAAACAGCATGCTCTGGCATTGAAAGAGACCGGAAAAGTAGCAATTGACCTGACTCCTGCTGCCGTTGGGCCATATGTTGTTCCAGTTATCAATTTGAAGAAATATCTCAACGAACCTAATCTGAATCTTATAACATGCGGCGGACAGGCGACGATTCCAATCGTCCACGCAATTTCACGCGTTGCAACAGTGGAATACGCCGAAATCGTTGCAGTTATTTCGCGTGAGAGTGCCGGACCGGGAACTCGAAACAGTATTGATGAATTCACTCAAACTACCGCAAAAGGAATTGTCGAAATCGGTGGTGCGAAAAAAGGCAAAGCGATCATATTGCTCAATCCTGCAATTCCGCCGATGACGATGAATAATACCATCTATGTAAAGGCTGGCGGATTTGACCAGGAACAGATTATCCGTTCAGTAACGGATATGGTTGAACAAGTGAAAGAGTATGTACCGGGCTATACCATGAAAATGCCGCCAACTTTTGATGGTAACAAAATTACAACGACAATTGAAGTTCAGGGAGCAGGGGATTTTTTACCGGTATACAGCGGAAATCTTGATATTGAGACTTGCGCCGCCCTGGCGATTGGCGACAGAATAGCTGAAAACATGCTGGGGGAAATTGCGTGATGAGTAAAAGACAGATAAGGATTCTTGATGATACCTTGCGTGATGGAATGCATCCCTGGAAGCATAGTCTCAGGTCGGAGCAGATGGCTATGGTCGCAAAAGAAATCGACAAGTTAGGGGTGTATTGCATTGAATTCGGACATGGCAATGGACTAGGGGCTTCGTCGTTCCAATATGGATTTTCCCATGCCGATGACCTTGAATATATCAAGGCGGTATCCGAGGTGGTGTCAGATACAAAATTAAGCATAATTATCATTCCCGGGATCGGTACCCGTCATGAGCTCAAGGCTGCCAGAGATCATGGGGTTCATGTAGCAAGGCTGGCGACCCAGATTACCGAAAGCGACATCGCCATGCAGCACATAACAATGGCGAAAGAAATGGGGTTCGAGACTCACGCGGTTCTTCCTTCTGCCCTTCCGCTTAGCATTGAAGATACCATAAAATACGCGGCTCAGTCAGAGTCGTATGGTGCTGATGTGGTTTATTTGCTTGACGGCAGTGGGTACTTTATGCCTGAACAGGTCTATGAACGTATAACGGCATTGAAGCAGAATCTAAATATTGAAGTCGGATTTCATGGTCATAATAACCTCCAGTTGGCAGCGGCAAATTCCAAAGCCGCGATTGAAGCCGGAGCTACTTATATTGACTGCTGTCTGAAAGGTTTTGGTGCCGGAGCAGGAAATTGTCCGTTGGAAATACTGGCTGCAATTTGTGAACGCATTGGTGTTGAAACCGGCGTTGATCTCTATAAAGCAATTGATGTAGCGAGTAAAACCCTTGCTCCATTAATGCCGGGGCCGATTGAATTCGGGGCCGATTCTCTGATGTTGGGTTATTCCGGTGTTTATTCCAGTTTTCTACTTTTTGCGAAACGAGCTGCTGAGCAGTTTGGGGTTGACGCGCGCGATGTCATCAGGGAAATCGGTCGGCGAGGTTGCACCGAAGGCCAGGAAAATATATGTATTGAGTGTGCTTATGAACTCGCAAAACAATAAGACGCGATGGGAGAAAATGAATGAGGTTTCCGAACGTATCAAACAGCTTCGCGACAACTTCATTGATACCATACCGGAGATTACGGCAGATCGGGTCCGACTGATTACCGAAAGTTATCGTTTGAACCAGCACGTGCCGTATTGTCTGAAACGAGCCCGAATGTTTTCGCATCTTCTAGAGAATATGGATATTTACATCCAACCGGGCGAATTGATTGTCGGCAGTATGACCGGGAAATTGCGTGGAGTGCCGGTTTTTCCTGAATATGATGCGTCGTTTATTCTGAAAGAACTGGATTCTTTTTACGACAGAAGTGCCGACCGCTTTTACGTAGAAGAGGAAACGAAAGCGGAACTCAGGTCTATACTTCCCCAATGGATGAATATTTCATTATCCGATATCGCAAAGCAAAAGATTCCACCGGAATCCCTCCAGGCTGCTACTGATTGCGTGTTTATACTGACCGCACTTGGCAGTGGTGTCGGACATGTCATTGTTGATTATGAATATGTGTTGCAGCACGGCATGAAATCTCATATTAGGAATCTAGAGCGACTTTGCAGCAACACTAGTAACAATCAAGAAAAGAAAGAATACTATGAGGCATCAATTACAACTTGCCAAGCTATTGTTAAATTGGCCTGTCGATATGCTGAATTGGCTCAGGAAATGTCGGAATCCGAACCCGACAAAAATATAAAAGCAGAACTCATAAAAATAGCCAATATATGTCGTAAAGTACCATATGAACCTGCCGGTGATTTCCATGAAGCTTTACAATCGCTGTGGTTCTTACACCTTGGTATCCAGCTTGAAGGAAACGGACATAGTATTTCTCTGGGACGATTTGACCAGTATCTTAATTCTTATTACGTTACGTTTGATGATAAAGCTCTGGCTGAGGAACTGATCCATTGTTTATGGCTGAAATTTTCCGAAATCAATAAAATCAGGGATGAAGTATCCTCTGTGGCATTCGGTGGATATCCGATGTTTCAGAATATAACCCTTGGCGGACAGACGGCCAAGGGTACTTCGGCGGTTAATGAGCTGACTTCACTGTGTTTGGAAGCTACAGCGAAAGTAGGAATGCATCAGCCGTCCATTTCTTTCCGTTGGTTTCTGGGATGTTCTGAAAAACATTTTCAGCATGCGTTGGAAATTGCTGCATATGGAACTGGTATGCCGGCTTTTTTTAATGATGAAGTCCTTGTCCCAAATATGCTGCAGGCTGGGTATTCCCTTGAACAGGCCAGAAATTATGCGATTGTCGGATGTACAGAAACTTCTGTTGGTGGAATAAGTGAGCCATGGCTGACAGGAGGATTTATCAATCTTCTGAAAATTCTGGAATTAACGATTAATAACGGCTGTGACCCGATTAGTGGGGATGTGTTTTCCATGAAAACTGGAGACGTTGAGTCGTTTTCCTGTTTTGAAGAATTTTTCAATGCATATCTTATGCAGCTGGCCCATTATCTGTCTGTGCATGTTGAATGTAATAATATGCTTGATATACTGCACGGAGAGCTGACTCCGAATATTTTTGTCTCAACCATGATTCAGGATTGTCAGCAGCAAGGCAGGAGTTCCATGCAGGGAGGTGCAAGGTTTAATTCTACAACGATTAATGCCGTTGGAATTGCAAATGTGGCTGATTCTCTGGCTGTGATAAAGAAGTTAGTCTATGAAGATAGAAAGTTATCCTGGACTGAGTTGAAACAAGCACTGCTTGATAATTTTGAAAATCATGAAGCTCTGCGTCAGACCATTCTAAATCATGTTCCAAAGTATGGTAATGATGAGGCATATGTAGATTTATTGGCTCAGCAGGTGCATGAGTTTCTATATGAAGAATTTAAGAAATATAAAAATCCTCGTGGCGGCAGGTATTTCAATGCGCTTTACAGTATTGCCTGTCATGTACTTTTTGCCGACAGAGTTGGCGCTACACCGGATGGACGCAAAAAAGGCATGGTGTTGGCTGATGGAGGAGTTTCGTGCAGTCAGGGAAGGGATATCAAAGGACCGACGGCAATGTTGAATTCTGTTGTCAAGCTTGATCCCTATAAGGCCATAGGCAGTACTTTGCTGAATATGAAATTTCATCCCGATATTTTCTTCAAATCCAACAATCTGAACAAAATTTCAGCCTTGCTGAAGTCCTATTTTATGATGAAAGGACAGCATATACAATTAAATGTGGTTGACGTTCAAACGTTGCGGGAGGCGCAAAAAAATCCTGAGAAATACGCTTCATTGGTTGTCAGGGTGGCCGGTTTCAGTGTCCTTTTTACTACAATCAATGCTCAGTTACAGGAAGATATTATACTCCGGACTGAAAATTGTAGTGGAGGTTGAACTATGTCGTATGGAAGAGTCTTTGATGTCCAGCGTTTCTGTCTTCATGATGGGCCGGGAATAAGAACCATGGTTTTTCTCAAAGGATGTCCCTTATCCTGTAAATGGTGTTGTAATCCTGAATCGCAGTCGCCGCAACCGGAAATCATGTTTTTCTCCGATAAATGTATTGGCTGTCGTATGTGTGAAACGGTTTGTCCACATAATGCTCTCTCATTTAAAAAAGGATATCTGGAACTAGACCGAAGTAAATGTATGGCGTGTGGGAAATGTTCGCAGGAGTGTCCCTCATTAGCTTTACGTTTGTCCGGGAAGACCTATCGTGTGGAGGAGCTTATTGAAGAATTACTTGAAGATATAATCTATTTTGAACAGAGTGGAGGAGGAGTGACCGTTTCCGGCGGAGAACCTCTGAGCCAGCCTGATTTTGTACTTGATCTTCTAAAGTGCTTGAAACGACATAATGTTCATACCGTAATTGAAACTTCCGGCTATGTAAAATGGGAGGTGTTCCAAAAAGTTATAGATTATACTGACCTGATTTTGCTTGATATAAAGCATCTGGATATCCAATCCCACATTGATGCCACTGGATGCGGCAACGAACTTATATTGCAGAATTTTGAATTGCTTTGCCGATATGCAAAACAGCTGATTATACGTAGTCCTTTGATACCGGACTTTAACATGGAACCAGAATACGTGCAATCACTTACTCGTTATGTTCAGCAACACGGAATATCTAATGTGGAGTTTCTTCCGTATCATCGGATGGGGGAACAAAAATATTCCGCATTGAATCGTGAATACCGCATGAAAAAATGATTTATACTTCGAACATTTTAGCACCGGTGCAGTTCGCACCGGGTTTGCAATCAATAATTTAAATCAGTCGATGTTGTTTTGTAAGCGACAAGCTTTCAACGTATTGTACATCAGCATGGCGATGGTCATCGGTCCGACGCCGCCGGGGACCGGCGTAATCTGTGACGCAACCTCGGCTACTTCATCGAATGCGACATCACCAACCAGGCGGTAGCCGCGTTTGGCTTCCGGGGCATCTACGCGGTTGATGCCGACGTCGATAACCACCGCGCCGGGTTTCACCATATCGGCTTTCACAAATTCAGGCTTACCAATCGCGGCAACCAGGATATCGGCTTGTTTGGTCAGTTCCGGCAGGTTGGTTGTTCTGGAGTGAACGCAGGTGACTGTGGCGTTTGCGCCCTTTGCTTTCTGCACCAGTAGTGCCATCATTGGTTTGCCCACGATATTAGAACGGCCGATGATTACCGCGTGTTTGCCGGAAGGGTCAACACCGCTGTATTCCAGCAGTTTCATTACGCCGTACGGGGTGCACGGCACAAAGCCGTCTGCATCACCGATCAGCATTTTCCCAACATTTTGTGCATGGAAACAATCTACATCTTTTTCCGGTTTTATGGCAGCGATAACCTTTTCTTCATCAATCTGCGGCGGAGGAGGGGATTGAACAAGAATACCATTGATTTTGGGATCATTATTAAGTTCGTCAATAATCTTGAGCAGTTCCTCCATGGTCGTATTTTCCGGGAGAACGCGCTTGTCGGAGAAAATTCCCAATTCAGCGCATTTTTTGTCTTTCATTCCAACGTATACTTTTGATGCCGGATCTTCGCCAACCAGTATTACAGCCAGACCCGGTTGAATGTTGCGGGTTCTTGCCAGGGAGGCAACGTCCAGAGCCATTTCTTCCGTAATTTTTGCCGCAATCGCTTTCCCATCAATAATCTTAGCCGTCATGTGATTCCCTCGAAATTATTAAATGTCATATTTTGTGTTTGCTGAATAATATTGTCACAAAAACCTGACTTTTCCATTAATCAAGCCAAGAAAATTCTGTTTAAGCTTGACGAAGGAGCCTGATCTGTGGTATATTAAACGCCAGTTTATTATGGCGGCCCATGCCTGGCCTAAACTTAAAAAGGAAAATAATGAAATATTCCATTGTCATTCCCACATTTAATGAACGGGAAAACATCATAACACTGCTTGATAAGCTGCGTGGTTTGAATCTGCCGGAAGCCGAATTTATTGTGGCTGATGAAAATTCTCCGGACGGTACCGCGGAAGTAGTGACTGCCTATGCTGCCGAAAACGCCGACGTTAAACTGGTTCTGAACGATGGACAACCGGGGCTTAGTCCAAGTATAGTTAAAGGTTTTTCGGTTGCTTCGGGTGATTATCTGTGCTGTATGGATGGCGATATGCAGCATTTACCGGAGGATGCCGCAAAACTGCTGCGTGAATGTGAAAATGGTTTTGATATGATTGTGGGATCACGCTATTGCGATGACGGAGGATTTGCCGAAAAGTGGTCGCTGCAGCGTACTGTAATCAGCCGTACTGCGGCGATGATAGGGCGGCTGGCTCTCAGGGTCAAACTACTTGATCCGATGTCCGGTTTTTTTGTGATAAAGCGGGATGTGTTTAACCGGGAAAAGCATCTGCTTGATCCTCGTGGATTTAAGATTATGCTTGAGCTTTATTATGTTCTGGTGAACTCTCCCCGGGATTACGCCTGCCGGGAATTCGGTATTACCTTCGGGTTAAGACAGCATGGCAGCAGCAAACTTTCTTTAAAGGTTATTTTTCAATATCTCTTTCAGCTCCTGACACTGATGCGACGACGCGGTAATATACGCAGTGATAAAGCGATATAATTGAAAAAGAGCGGGGACATACATCGTATGGGAGTGAATATTCAGCCAGACGGGAAGAAACCATGGTACGCGGTTTCCGGCAGCATGATTTCCTGTCTTTTGCTAGTGATATCTATCGTCCTGCTGACACTTCTTACCCACGATGAAATTACTGTTTCCGGTAATGAGACGTCCCGGCTTTCGTTGATTGAATCCCTTTGTGATCGCGGAGAGTTTAATATTGACAATTCCCGTTTCAAAACGGTTGATCAGGGGCGAATAAATGGACAGTTCTACTGTGATAAACCCATGCTTTATCCGCTTGGTCTCAGTGCGGTGTATCTGGTTGGAAAATGGCTGGGATTTTCTTTCTCGGATACTTACCATGATACGCTCTTCTTGATTAACTGGTTTGGCGGTACGTTGTTTGCTATTCTAATCATTATTTTTACGCGATGGCGATTGACTGCCGCTGGAATCGCGCCGGTTACTGCGATGTTGCTTAGTTCCTTTGGGGTGTTTTCCTCCTGGCTGGTGAGCTATGGAGGTATTATCAATAATCATGTGCCTGCCGCGTTTTTTTTATTACTGCTTTATTTGCTGATGGAGCGCTGGCACAAGCGTAGAAGCGGTCTGATGCTGGTTCTTGCCGGACTGAGCGGAGGTATGCTAATCAATATGGAGATTCCAACGGGTTTTTTCTTCAGTGCTGCTGTTGGGTTATATTTACTGTGTCGGTCTAAAAAGCGTATTCGCGATATTGTTGTATACGGAATTGGCTTTATGATCCCGGTGTTTCTTGCCGGACTTGCCGATTTTACGGCATACGGAAATCCGCTGCCGGTATACATGGTTCCCGGAGCGTATGATTTCCCGGGAAATATTCACTCGTCCGGGCTTGCCGGATTACAGAAACCGGTTTCGCGCCTGATGTATATCGTAGACATGATATTCTGGCAGCGCGGCTTTTTTTCTTATATGCCGGTATTGCTGTTGATATTCCCCGCGCTGCCGTGGCTGATGAGACGTGAGAAGTCGGGACCCGGTATTTTTTTCCTGGCAACGATTCCGGTATGTTTCTGCTTTTATGCTTTTGCCACCGGGGATTATGGCGGCTGGGCCTATGGATTCAGATTCCTTATTCCGATTATTCCGCTGGTATGGTTGTGGATTAGTCTGTGGATGCAGGAGAGTTCCCGCAGATGGCTCTGGAGCATTTTCGGTGTTCTAACTGCCATCAGTGTATTTTCTTCTTTGGTTGGTGCTTACAATCCCTGGACTGTGTGTAAACGTGAAAATCGCGATCTAATTAACACATTTAAATTTAATTTGTATTGTGCTGCTTATGAATATGCAGACGGAACTTTTATTGAAAAAGCGGCGCGTCCTTTGATGGACCGGATCAATCTGAGGTATTATATGCCGATGGCCTTTGCCAATATGCGTAAAATTCAAACCGGGAAAGCCCGTTCATGGCCCATTGCCATGGTGAGACGGACATCCGTAAGCCGCAGGCTGCTGAACGGCCTGGTTCCTGTCTGGGGACGGCTGCATCGTCCGGTTGCCGGTTTGCTGTTTGTCGGTTTGCTGATACTTACGACTTTGCGGGTGCTTCCGATTATTTTGAAGCGCAGGCGGTTGTGGCTGGGGCCTAAACGGTTGGTCATGTTGTGTGTGCCGCTGCTTTTGTTTCAGACCATTTGTATTGTTGGAGTCTGTGGTATTTCCGGAGCTGGACTTTGGTGGGGAGCGCTGTTGGTGGCTGCTCTGATATGGTATTTTGCTGTTCGTGTTTTTACCGGCAAACCGGAGATTATTTGGCGTATGCCGGATATATGGCGTAATCGGAAAACTTTGATATTCTGGAGTATTCCAGCTGTTTTCGGGCTGATTGCAATTGCTGGATTGGTGCAGTTGCCGCCGCTCAGTTATGACGTGTTGACCTATCATCTGTATATTCCTGCCAGATGGATTCAGGAAAATGCTTTTATTCATGTACCAACCGTATTCAGCGATAATTCGGCGGCATTTTCTCCGAAAAACTGGTATCTGCTGGCGGTTGCTTGGCTGAATTTTCTCCCCGGTGACAGCGTGATGGAAGTCGTGACGATGGTATTTTTGTTTTTTACTGCGGCTGCGGTCGGCGGTCTGATAAAAGAATGTGGCGGCAGTCGAAAAGCTGTTTGGACCGGAATTGGATTTACAATGCTTTGTCCGGTTATCTTTGAATACTCTCTGTATGCACAGCCGGATGTGGCTTGTTCCGGGTTGCTTGTTGCCGGTCTTTACTGGTTGATTCGGGCTTGGAACGGCAAAAATGAATCCGCTGTTATGGGGGCGTTGTGTCTGGGACTGGCTGTTGGAATGAAGACAGCCATGGTGCCGTTTGTCGTATTGCCGGGAATATTGTTGTTCTTCGGAGAACTCAGATTGAAGCGCTGGATATCTGCTGGTCTTGTCGTTATCTTGTTCCTGGCTGGTGGCGGAATCTGGTATTTGGGCAACTTGGTTTTATATGGAAATCCACTATTTCCAGCAGCTGTTGAAATTGGAGGAATCACTTTGTTTGCCGGGGCATATAATTCGTCGGCTGTATATAAAAGCCTGTTTCATGCCAGATCAGTAACCGATCTGATCAAAACTATTTATACCGTATATGGTCCTGTTCTGACTGCTATACTGGCGGCTGGAATCCTGAGTTGGCCTTTAGCTGTCTGGAAAATGCCCAGTCGGCGAAAAGTGCCGATTCTTATTGGGAGTCATTGTTTTGTCTGGCTGTTGATCTATCTGGTTGTGATTCCTCATAATATGCAGACTCGTTTTCTGTTTCCATGCCTGCTGACCGCAATTGCCGGACTGGTTATCGTTGTTTCACAATTGAAATTTGTTGTATTGAAATTCGTAGGGATATTGCTGGCATTGAGTTATATCACCAATGCAGTATATCGTCAGAAGCTATATTCAGGTGGAATCAGTGTGTATACATTTGAGGTTGTATTGATTATTTGTCTGGTTGTTTTTCTGTTAAGTTATTTAATGCGGAAAAATCTATTTGGGTGGCAGCGTCTTGTTGTATGTGTTGCCGTTGCGTGGCTAACGGCTGCCGTATTTACCGGTACCGATGCGGTGTCCCGTGAAAAGCGTGGTAGTTTTTACCGGCGTTTAACCGGCTTTAATGCGTCCGGAATTTTTAATCAGCCGCATTCAGTTACTGTTGCATACAGCGGCTTTAATCGTCCGTATATCCTGATGGGACCGGATTTTATGAAACGGGTCGTCTATTGCAATGTTCAAGGAAAACAGACCGATGGTTTTTACCAGTTCTGGCGGAAAGCTCCGAAACTTTATTCGACCTATAAACCGAACATATATCGCAATAATCCTGAGTACAGGAAATGGCTTGCGAACCTGAAGAATCAAAATATTCAGTACTTGGTGTTGTCACAAATGGCTCCAGCCGAAAGAGCATATTTGCCGGGGACTCCGGATGGTTTTCCGTTGCCGGAAAAACAATGGATTCGATACGGGGATGATAACTTTCAAATTTTATATAGTACACAACGCTTTATTGTTTATCGGGTTAACATTCCATAAAGGCATTAAATTCTATCTGCATTCTTTCTTTTTTATTTTTCGGGGGTTGACGGCTTCTGTTTTTCTCTTTATACTAGAAACAGGGAGTGGCATAAAAAAGAAAGAGGCTGATTATTATGATGCTTGAATGGTTAAGAAGTCATATTAAGGCGGTGCTGGGTATCAAAACGGCATTTGAAGTTCCTATGGAACTTCGCGATGATATCAGAAGAATTTTTCCGCTTGCCAACTTTCCCAATGCAGATCCTAAGATGGTGCTATTCAGGATAAATAAGGCTTCTCATGAAGTTGTTCATCAAGGTGATAAACTGGCGAATGAATTAGAATTCAAGGATGTTGTTATTACACCTCCCTTATGCATTTACTTTTTTTGTGAAATGTGTCGGGAGAACGGTATAAATCCACGATATCCAAATTTTACACAGGATGAATTACAAGTTGTGTTCAGGATTAAGCAGCAATTGTCTGAATTTGCAGTTCAGGATAAGGAATTCAGGCATGAAATTCTTTCCCGGCTGGATGCTTTCCGGCTGCATTTGAAGAAAGACGGTCGTATGGTTGATGCTTCTCGTGCGGCTTTACTTCAGTCAATTCTCCTGTGTGATCAGAGAAGCTGGAATAGTTTTTCGCTGATCTATGAACTGGTAACCCGGAGTATTACGACTGGGATCACAGTTAAGCTGAACCATGAAAATGCACTAAAAACCTATGGCCGTGAAATGAAGTTCAGACTATTCGATATGAATGACCTGAAAGCTCTGGCGTTGCCGGAAGTTGAAGCTCTTTCCGCCTGATTGCCAGATCAGTATATCGCAAACATAATCTTTTCTTTTTCCGGATTATAGACTTCGAATGTAGCTGTGGACGGAACATGTTCCCGGAAACGTTTTGAACGCATGATAAATACAAGTTTTCCTTTCAGCTTCGGATCTTGAGTCATTTCCTTGAACTGTTCAATACTTATCAGGCGTCTGCGACCGTCCGGATATACTGCATCTGGACACTCTTTGGTGCGTTGACCAAGGCCGTATTCGAGTTCCCCGCCTTTATGGAACACATAGGGATCGGTGCGTTTATAAAACCAGCAAACTTCTGGAAACAGATTTTTGTAGACCACCAGAGTAGCTCCTTCCGGAATTTTATCGGCATATTTCATCAGGAATTTTCCCGGAGCCTTACCATTTTCAACAACTTGTGGAAGAATGAAATTGCCCACAAAAAATACCAGTAGCGGACCGGCGAAGAAAAGGACGAACTTTTTCCTGGAGTCTTGAACCTTTATCGCGTAAATCAGTAGTACGATCCAGATTGTTATGGCAATTGCTGCCAGAATCCATTTCCAGTATTCGCCCGGCAGGTACAGCGCGGTTTGTGGCAGTTTTTTGTCGGTGAACATTGCCGCGACCTTTGCCGATACTCCGGTCAGGCTTAATAATTGATGAGCCACAAAGCCGACAACCCCGACAATTAGTATAATATAAATAATTTTGCAGGTAACATTGAAAATCTTGATGTTACCTTCCTCAAAGTATTTTTTCAGTCCGACATACAGTAGCCAGGCAATTGCCGGATACAGCGGCAGAATGTATGTTCCGAGCTTGCCATTTGCATACGAAAACATTAGAAATGGAAGCACCAGCCAGCAGAGGCAGTATTTGGTCAGGTCATCTTTCGGCAGTCTGAATTTGACAACACTGAAAATTGCCGGAACTAGAAAAGTCCACGGTACAGTTCCGCCGATAATTACTGGAATATAAAACCAAAACGGTTGAGGATGTTGTCCCGAATCTTTTCCGAATATGCGTTGTAGGTGTTCAACCTTAATGAAATAATACCAGAAATCAGGTTCCCGTTGATGAATTAATATAGCCCACGGCAGTGAGACGAGAACGGCAACAATAAATGGAATCCATGGCATCCAGAGGATTTCTTTCCATTTTTTGTTCCAGATCAGGAATGCCGCGATGGTTAAGCCCGGGACTGCGAAAGCCAGAAAACCTTTTGTCAGGAATGCGCCGCCGCAGAATGCGCCGAAAATTGCCAGCCACATGACTTTTATGCCAAATTTCTTTGCGTCGTACGCCAGATAAAAGCTCAATAGGGAACCGGTTATAAACATTGAGGTATGTGGGTCAAGCACTGCAAATGTGCCGATATAATACACCAGTACCGATATCATGAAAATCATGGTAGTGCCGATCGCGGCCTCAAATCCCTTTAGTTTACGGATAAAACCGAACAGCATTAAAGCGGCAAGTCCGGTGGTCAGTGCCGACATAAAACGTATGGCAAAATTATTTTCGCCGAAAATCAGCTGTGAGATCGCGTTGAGCCAGTAGCCCATAATAGGTTTTTCAAAATAGCGCAGTCCTCCAAGCCGTGGTACTACCCAGTCACCGGTCTGGATTATTTCACGCGGAATTTCTGCGTACCGGGTTTCATCGGGAATCATCAGCGGGCGTCCGCCGAGGGGAACCAGATAAATCAGTATGAAAGCTACTGCCAGAAATAGATATATTTTGTGCTTATTTTTCTCATCGAAAACCATATATAAAATCCCATCCATCATTCATTGTCGTGTTTCCCGGACCTGACTTCCGGGAGTGAATCAATAATCTATCATGGATTACGAATTTGGCAACTATATTTATTTTTATAGGAAATAATATGATTTTTATTATATAGCATCTTGAATAATTGCTATATAGCAATTATAATATTCTTATTATGACACCGAAATACATAGAAATAGAACAACAGCTGAGAGCCGATATCATGTCCGGCAGGATATCTCGTTCCCTACCTGCGGAGCGTAATCTGGCGGAACAGTTCGGTGTATCGTATTTGACGGTTCGTCGTGCGGTCGGGAACCTGGTGGATAAAGGTTTATTGTCCCGTGAACATGGACGCGGCATTTTTGTTTCTACTCCTAAACGTGAAGTGACTCGTACTATGGGGCTGGGGTTTGTAGTTCCAGAACGCGTGCTGAGTGGAATAGGCGAACTCAGTCCGTATTATCTTGAAGTTTTCTCCGGTGCTGTCGTTGCGGCTCAGCAGGCAGGTTATCATTTGATTCTGGAAAGCGATATTGAAAAGATTGTGCCGTTGGAAAACAGTCATGGAGCACGTAAAGTTGATGCTATTCTGGCGGTGTGCCCGGACTTTCCTGAGATGTTCCGCGATGCGGCTAAGTTTGTGCCGGTTATCATGCTGGGACACAACTATCCGGCAGAAAATTTCCCGAGTGTATTTGTGGACGATTTCTCCGGTGCACGGATGGCGGTAAACTATTTAATTAAACATGGGCATCGCAGAATTGCCCATATTGTTGGTAATAAACAAAATCTATCATTTTATTCGCGGTTGTGCGGATATCGCAAAGCTCTCGAAGACAATGATATACAGTTGCGGTCAGAGTATGAACTTACTGACAGTAAAGAATCCTTGCCGGTTTTGGCGGAAATGCTCAAGGATAGAGAGACGGCTCCTTCCGCAGTGTTTTGTGTGAATGATGGAGCGGCTATTAATATTGTTAAGTATTTTGTTGGGACAAATGTCAGATTGCCTGAGGACCTCAGCTTGATTGGATTTGATAATTTGAAATATTCCGATGTCTGTGAGCCAGAGCTTACGACTGTGGCCGTTCCGAAAGTAGCGATTGGGGTACAGGGTGTGACAAAAGCCATTCAGGCTCTTGATAATATGCTTTCCCCGGATAAATACCGGGAAGAAATAAAACTTGAACTAATAATCAGGAATTCAGTAAAAAGTCCGGAGTAAAAAATGAAAAAGTTAGTCAAACATCCGATGAATCCCATAATGTCGGATAAGAATGTGCCTTATAATGCGTCGTTGATTTTCAATGCTGGTGTAACCAAATATCAGGGGAAATACGTTATGGCTTTCCGTAATGATTATGGTTTTTCTCCTGAATTTGAGAATGGTCGAAGAGACGATGGAACCAATATTGGAGTTGCGTTCAGTGACGACGGCGTCAATTGGAAAGCGGAGCCGAAACCGTGGATCGAAATTACCGACGATCCTGAAATTAAACGTTTTTACGATCCGCGTCTTACCGTGATTGACGGCAAATGTTATCTTTGTTTTGCGGTTGATACCAAACATGGAGTTCGCGGCGGGATTGCTGTGACTGAAGATTTCGATTCGTATAAAGTTCTAACCATGACTGCTCCCGACAACCGTAATATGGTGTTGTTCCCGGAAAAAATAAACGGTAATTTTGTTCGTCTGGAACGTCCTTTCCCGGAATACGGACGTGGTTACCTGGAACGTTTTGATATCTGGTTGTCCGAATCCCCGGATTGTCGATACTGGGGAGATACCCGTCTGACGATTGGTACAGAAGACGTCCCGTTTGCCAATTCCAAGATTGGTCCGGGTGCTCCGCCAATCAAAACGAAAGCTGGATGGCTGACCGCGTTTCATGCGGTGTGGAAGCATGATGAAAGCGTTACGTTAAAAGGTTGGGAAGATCATCCATGGCGTAAGGAATACTTTGGCGGACTGGCTTTGCTTGACCTTGATGATCCGTCGAAAGTGATCGGTATGTACAAGGAACCGTTCATTCGCGCGACAGAAGATTACGAGCTTGATGGATTCCGCGGCAGCGTGATTTTTCCAGGAGGCATGATTCTTGAAGACAGTGGTGAAGTTAAGATTTATTATGGTGCGGCGGATACTGTCGAGGCTCTAATGACTGCAGATGTTGATTACCTGATTTCCCTCTGTAAGCCGATTAAATAAATAAGATTATGGCGTTGATATATATTCTAATCAACGTCATTTTATTTTTTCATGTTTTCGTAGCGTAAAGGGCGGAGTAAGAAGTATTACAAACGCTGTCGGTCGTACCGCTTATTCGCCGATGATTTTTACCAGGACGCGCTTGCGGCGGCAACCATCGAACTCGCCGTAGAAGATCTGTTCCCACGGGCCGAAGTCGAGCTTGCCTTCTGTTACGGCGCAGACAACTTCACGACCCATTACGGAACGTTTCAGGTGGGCGTCGGCGTTGTCTTCATAGCCGTTGTGAGCGTATTGACTGTACGGTTTTTCCGGTGCCAGCTTTTCAAGCCAGCGTTCAAAGTCGGAATGAAGTCCGCTTTCGTCGTCATTAATAAATACGCTGGCGGTAATGTGCATGGCGTTGCATAGCAGCAGACCTTCTTTTATACCGCTTTCGGCGAGACATTTTTCAACATCGGGAGTGATGTTGATGTACATGCGCCGCTTGGGCACATCAAACCATAGTTCTTTCTTATAACTTTTCATGATACATCCCCTAAGATAAAATAAAAAACCCGAAATCCTGTAATAATATAAGACCGGTTTAGGGGAGTTGTCAAACAAAGAATTTGTCAGACTTAGAGAAAGGCTTTTTCTGCGAGTTGTTTGCCTTTAGGGGTCTTAAATACTTTCATCAGTTTACGCATGCGTTCTTTATCGTTTACGTCGAATTCATCGGGAATATTGACCAGCCAGTCAGCATCCCAGATAATTCTGAATTCGGGTGTATCAATATCTTTGGCGCAATGATGATTTGCAATGATTTTGCAGATATGATTGAGTTCCTCTTGCGATAAACCGTAGTCGGAGAGGATATCGGCTGCAATGGCGGGACCTTCCAGTTCCTGATAATTGCCGGCGGAGGAATTGTATTTACGTTCGGCTTCATGGATGCCGATATCATGCAGGGCTGCAGCCAGCCCCACAATAACTTCGTCGCCCGGCTCTGTTTCACAGAGCTTCAGGGCGTATTCAAGAACTTTAAGCGCATGATTGATGCGGCGCGTGTCTTCACCGAAGTACGCCTGCATATCAGCTACTGCTGAATCAACCATTAGCGCGCGTTCCATTATTCTTATTTTCCCTGATGCATTTCGATTACCGGAGCCACGATCTTTTCAAAGCATTTAGCGGTTTCAGAATCGGCAAAAGCCTGGACATAAGGTTTACCGCTGTCGCCGGATTTGGCGATAGCGGGATCAATTGGAACTGAGCCAAGGAATTTAACACCCATCTGTTCCGCGAGCTTTTCGCCGCCGCCCTGAGAGAAGATGTATTCAACAGTACCGCATTTCGGGCATACGAAACCACTCATGTTTTCTACTACACCGACAACCGGAACTTTCAGCTGGTGACAGAAAGAGATTGATTTGCGAACATCGGCGGAAGCGACTTCCTGTGGTGTTGTTACCATTACACAGCCGTCGAGGCCTTCGATTAACTGACATACTGATAGCGGTTCATCACCGGTTCCCGGAGGTGAGTCGATAATCAGGTAGTCCAGCGGACCCCAGTTTACTTCGCTGAGGAACTGTTTGATTACGCCCATTTTCATCGGTCCGCGCCAGATAATGGCCTGTTCCGGGTCCTTAATAAAGAATGCTACGGAAATTACTTTCAGGTTGGGACCTGCCATAACAGGTTCGATGCCTTCCGGGGTTTGGTAGATCGCTTCTTTGGTCAGGTTGAACATAGTCGGGATGCTCGGGCCGTGGATATCCACATCAAGCAGGCCGACTGTAAATCCCTGTTGGGCAAGAGAAGCCGCGAGGTTGGCGGAAACTGTACTTTTTCCCACGCCGCCTTTGCCGGAAAGAACCAGGATTTTGTGTTTGATTTGGCACATTCTACTGGCCAGTAATTGGCGTTCCTGGAATTCCTGATCGTTTTCGTTCTCGCTTTTATTCTTTGCCGAACATGTTTTGCTGTTACAGCTTTCGCAGTCCATTATTCATAAACTCCTGTTGAGGTTAAACTATATTCTGGAATATGAATTCCCTGTTATTGTTAAACTGCTAAACATAATGCCTAACAGCCTGCCTTACAAACTCTCATGATTGAAAAAATCCCATTAATGATTTACTTTATGTCTTTATGTTTTATTTATGGAAGGTTTTATGCATATCCAGACACATGTGATGTCCGGCTGGGTTGTCGGGAATTATTGCGGGCTTACTGCAAGGGAACGTTTTTTCTGTATGCTGGCGGCGTCGCTGCCGGATCTCGACGGCATTGGAATGATTTTCGGTATGGAGAGTGATGCCTATCTTAACTGGCACCATATCCTTGGGCATAATATTTTCTTTGGATTACTTTGTTCGGTGGTGCTTACGGCTCTTTCTTCACGGTCGCGGATTAAATGCTTTATTATTTATCTGGCATTGTTTCATCTGCATATGATAATGGACTTTTTCGGTTCGGGTGAACTCTGGACCATTTCTTACTTATATCCGGTATCAAAACACGAATTTTCCACTGAGTTTTGCTGGCCGTTGTTCTCCTGGCAGAATTTGCTTGCCGGTTTTCTGCTGCTGGTGTGGTGTATTGTTATCGCGATCCGCAATCAGCGTTTCATGCTGGAATTCATCATGCCGAAACTCGACGCGAAAATCTGTATTTTCCTGACCAAGGTTTTCCGTTTCCTTATTAAGGAGCCCAAATCTTAAGAAGTGATAGCTTGAGAAAAGAGTGAACTGCTACCCATGATAAGTAAGGCGTCACTTATTCCGGAAGATTAAATGTGACTGTTGTGCTTGGTGCATTTGTTTGTAGGGCTCGCTCTCCGAGCGTGCAGTCGGCACACCAGTGCCGCAGAGAAAACTTTAAATTCCATTGGTATTCGTCTGCCGCTGCCAGAAAAAGGCTTGTCATATGTCTCTACGAAAAGAGTCATTACTATGATAATCTGAAGAATTGTTCATTTATGAATATTGGTATTGACATAAATTGATTTGTATGCTATAATAGCATTATGCTAATATAGCATATGATGATCTTGGAAAACTGGAGAAAGACAACAATGAAGAGAAATTTCACACTCATCGAGCTCCTTGTGGTGATAGCGATTATTGCCATATTGGCAGCAATGTTACTTCCTGCATTGAATCAGGCTCGAGATCGAGCCAAAGCCATTAAATGTGTCAGTTCCGCCAAGCAGTTGGGGCAGGCGTATGCCATGTATGAAGAATCGAGCAATGAATATTATCCGTATGCGACATCAACAACCGGACAAGGTTCTGAGAATATCAATAATTCGGTTATTTGTCTTATGAGACCATATTATTCGGGCAAAGAGGCAACTGATACCAGCGGCGGCAGTGGTGATACTCTTTGGGAATGTCCGTCTGCTCCTTATGAGAAAGCCAGCACTACCGAAAAAGTTTATGTCGGACGCTGGTTGAATGGAGCCGCTCATGCTGCAGGCGCAGGAAGTGTGCTCAAAGGCAGAAAAATTTCAACCATAAAACATTTTAGCTCGTTTGCTATTTTTATTGATTCGCTGGTTCCTCAAAACCGTAATGATGTTGTTTATTACAGACCTTATTTTTCAGGCGTTTCGTTTAGTCAGGGGTCCAGTTCATTTAAAACAACTCGTAAAGGACCCCATAAGGGAGGAGCTACGTTTTTATTTGCAGATGGACACGCAGGTTTAAAACCGCAGTCATTCTGGCTTTTTTCTGATGGCACTTTTAATAAAGATGGAGTGTTCCATCCTACTCTATCATATAGTCACTAGTAATGTTTGAATATCTTGTAGTCACGAGAATGTAATGATCAAGTCGATAGAAAAAAATAAGCATTTGACTTTAAAAAAGGCTCCCGCACAAATCAACCAGAGTCTCAAGACTGGGCTGGAGTTTCTTCTGCGCCTGGCAATTAGTGATAAACCGGTTGTTTTAAGTGAAATCGCAAAAGAACTTGATATGGATTATACCAGGGTGAACCGTCTTTTCGGTACTCTGGCAGCGATGGGGTTTGCCGAACGTACTTCGGACCGGCGGTATATTGCCGGTCCGGGAATCCATGTGATTGCTACGCTTGGACTGCATAAATCCCATCTGCTCAGTGTAGCGGTTCCTCACCTTTATTCTTTAGCAAAGCGTTTGAATATGCGTGTTGCCCTGGGAGTGTTATGGGGAAGGCACGTCTGTTATATTTTTCATGGAGAGTCAAATACGCCGTTTACTGAGGCGATCGATAACCGTAAGCTTTATGAAGCGGAACATTCCAGTATCGGGTTGGCGATGCTGGCTCAAATGAGTGATGCTGAGATTATTGCTTTGTATCCGGATTCAAACGGAGATGAGTTGAATGACATTTTCGAAAAAGTTAATATTGCCCGTGCCAATAAGTATACCTATGGTGGTTATCAACATGATTCTCTCGCTATTGCGCTGGGGGAACCTTGCATTGCAGGTGTGGCTGTTGCCCCGGAGGGCAAGACCTATAATGAGTTCATGCTGGTTCAAGAACTTAATCAGACTGCCGGAAAAATCTACTATGAGCTCAATAAGAAAAAAGGCGTTGTGAATCAGTAACTTTTTGTCTGTACGATGGACGGTGGCGAAATCACTTTTACCTTCAGTCATGGGTGTTTCTTAAGGCGTTTCTTTTTTACTAAGCTTTTTCCAAACGCGTTTTTACTGCCGCCAGCATTGAGGCGGTTTATTTATGAAACCGCTGGTTCCCAATAATAATGATGCATAATTCCGCTTGAAAACTATTCGTATGAAACTTAAATTATGCGGACTGTTAACTAAATAATTATGTCCATGAAAAATAATAATCATATTGCCCTGAAAAAAGCTCCGGCCCAAATCAACCAGAGTTTGAAAACCGGTCTTGAGTTTCTTTTACGACTCGCGACCAGTGACGATCCGGTTGTACTTACTGAAGTAGCGAAGGAGCTGAATATGGATTATACCAGAGTGAACCGTCTTTTCGGTACCCTGGCGGCGATGGGGTTTGCGGAGCGTACGACCGATCGGCGGTATATTGCCGGGCCGGGAATTCATGTTATTGCCACCCTCGGACTGCATAAATCTCATCTTCTTAGTGTGGCGGTTCCTCATTTGTACGAACTGGCCAAGCGGATGAATATGCTTGTTGCCCTGGGGGTATTGTGGGGCAGGCATGTGTGCTATATTTTTCACGGCGGACCTGATTCCTCGTTTACCGATGCGATAGACAACAGCAGGTTGTATGAAGCGGAGCATTCCAGTATTGGCCTGGCATTGCTGGCTCAGCTCAGTAATGATGAAATTGTTGAGTTATATTCAGATTTTTCAGAAAAAGAGCTAAGTTCCATTATGGAAGAGATTAATACTGCCCGGACTAAGGAATTTGCATATGGTGGTTTACTCAGTAAGTCGCTGGCTGTTTCTTTTGGCGATCCATGTATTGCCGGACTGGCTTTGGCCCCTCAGGACAAGCCGTATGAAGAATCGGTTCTGGTGAGTGAGCTAAACCTTACTGCGGATAAAATCTTCAACGACCTCAACAAGAAAAAGAGTCCGGGCTTGTCGAAGTCAAGTAATTAGGGCTTCTCATCAAGCTTCCATGTTCACTTCCACTTTAAAAAAGTAATTATAATGGTATGTTATAGTAACTTTTAGCAGGTGGATTGGTATGCGAAAATACTATAAACAAATTATTCTCTGGTCAGCAATCGTTCTTGTTGTTATAACTTCAATTTTTTGCTTTCTTCCTTCTCCGCTCAAGCAATTTATCAGTATACGAATAAATATGTTTTTTACAGTGCCGAACTTTCCTGTTAAAATAGTTCATGTTGGCTCGTTTGGATGTGGCTCTGAAGAACGCGGTGTTTTATTTGACCTTGGTTACCAATATAATATAACCCATATTTATATAAATGAGTATCCTTATAAAAAAATCAATTTTCTGAAAGGACGCAAATTCGACCGCCTGAGTCTATGCGATACAGAAATAACAGAAATTTTTCCTTTAAAAGATAGTAAGATAATAGATTTTTGTATTGTCAATACTCCTGTAAAAGATCTTTTATTTCTGAAAGAATGTGATCAACTGAAATCATTATTTATTTCAGACACTAAAATAAATGATCTTGCTCCTTTAAGAAAACTGAAAAGTATAAAGAGGATATATTTTGCTGGAAGAGAACATGTAAAAGAGAATATTGATCTTTCTCCGCTGAGTGGGCTTGTAAATCTTGAGTCTTTGAGAATCAGGAATTCTATTGTTACTGATTTGTCTTTTTTAGGAAGTTTGAAATATTTACGAGGATTAACCATCAGAAACTGTGAGGTTAGTAATTTTTCTGCTCTAGCAAAACTTACTAACCTTGACTGGCTTGATTTGGATAATACAAATATTTCCGATATAAAGTTATTATCGGGTCTAAAAGAATTAGAATCTTTGCACTTGGATAAAAACAATATTAACGATTTAAAACCTCTTGCGGGATTAGATTGTCTTGAGAGGCTTTATCTTAGTGGTAATCCCATTGAAGACTTGACTCCATTGAAAAATCTAAAGAATTTGAAATGGCTATACCTGAATAACACGAATGTAAAAGACTTATCTCCGCTGAAAGAGTTAAGCTTGACTAATCTGGAAATTCAAGGTACACCTGCGGCAAATTTGCCGTTGCCGGAGTGGACAAAATCAATTCATGTTGAAAAATGATTTTAAAATTATAAGAAAGCACATATGCGTAAATATTATAAACAGATTGTTACTTGGTCCGCGATTGCTCTTGCTGCGATAACATTGATCTTTTGCTTTCTTCCTTCTGCTGTAAAACAAGGGATTGGCATGCGTATAAATATGTTTTTTACTGTGCCATTGGATGTGCCGGTTAAACTTGTCTCTATAGGTGGAACTCTTAGAGAAATAGAAGAAGAGTCTACTGAAGGTGGAATCTTAATCGATATTAATTATGGAAGCAATGATATTCATTTAATTATCAATGATTATCCCTATGAAAATATTGATTTTCTCAAAAATTGTGAATTCAGCAATCTGGCAATTAGTCGTTCCAAAATCAAAGATATCTCTTCATTAACTGGAACTAACCTGAGATATCTCTGGATAATAGATACGCCGCTAGAGGATATATCAGTCTTAGCGGATGTTGAAACGTTGGAATTTTTGTGCCTTGCGAATACCAAAGTAAAGAATTTGGCTCCGATAAGAAAATTAAAAAAGATAACGCGATTTTATTTCTATGGTCCAAAAGGTATTAATATAAATCTGGATATTTCTCCATTGGCAAACCTGGAGGAACTTACAAGACTCAGATTTCGTAATATTATTATTCATAATTTGTTGTCGCTAAGAAAGTCAAAATACTTAACGTCATTGAGTATTGTTGACAGTGAAGTTAAAGATTTTTCAGGACTTGCATCCCTGAAGGAACTTGAATTGCTTGATTTACAAGATACAAAAATTACTGATCTGAAACCGATCGCCGGATTAATGAAGTTAAAATATCTGTATTTGAATGACACGAACGTTGAAGATTTGTCTCCACTTAAAAATCTAAAGCTGAAGTCTCTGAATATTCGAGGAACTCCGGCGGCTAAATTGCCATTGCCGGAGTGGACAAAATCAATTTATATTGAGAAATAACTTATTGGCCCTGTTCCAGCAGCATCGGGCCGGTAGCTCTGATGAGTATGGCTCCGAGCGGGGCTGTTACAATGATTGAAAGTACCGCGATTGCCAGGATTACATCGCCGGATGCTATTCCGTAGGACAGTGGTACAGCCCCGATTGCGGCCTGAACTGTGGCTTTCGGGAAATAGGCAAAAATGCAAAACAGTCTCTCATGTTTATTCAGGTCAGACGCGATCAGTGAGATCATTACGCCGATACTTCTGCCGACCAGTCCGGCTCCGATGATTGCCAGTCCGGCAAGACCGGCATTGCCGACTACAGAAATATTCACCTGGGCTCCGATTAGTACGAATAACAGAATTTCCGCTAGTACCCAGATTTTATTGAACTTTGAAGCCATACGGTTTGCCAGATCATCATTTTTTTCCAGCATAACAAAACCAATGGTCATGATTCCGAGGAGACTGGCTACCCAGAGCTGATAGTCGTGTTCCAAACCATGAAAAATTACTGCAGCGACCATAAAAATGATAACTTTCTTGGTGTCGCGCATATGGAATTTTTTAAACAGAAGCAGTAGAAGAAATCCAATTGCGGCCCCGACAGCGACTCCTAACAGGATACTTACCGGAACTTTGACGATTTCCTTGATGATTTCGTTTTTCCCTCCGCCGGTTCCCATATTCAGGAATACATAGAATATGGTGATTGCAAAAACATCATCGAGTGAAGCTCCTGCGAGGATGAGAGTAGGAACCTCTTTGTTTTCCCCAAAACGCTTTTCTTTGAGGTCGAGCATTTGTGGAACTACTACTGCCGGAGATACCGCGGCAATAATAAATCCGAGCATACCGGCTTCCATCCAGGGAAGGCTCAGTAGAAAATGAGCTACGAAAATGATTACAGCTCCTTCGATAATACCCGGAATACAGCTCATTCGCAGGGCAGGGCCGCCGACTTTGTTCAGCGTTTTCTTACTGATTCCAAGTCCAGCCCGGATCAGGATTACGATCAGGGCCGCATTACGCAGTTCTCCCGAAATTTTCATCAGCTCGGGAGAAATAAATTTCAAACAGTAGGGACCAAGAGCAATTCCGGTTAGCAGCATTCCCAGCAGGCCGGGTAATTTAACCTTTGTACAAATCCAGTTTGCCAGCAAAGCGACAACCAGAACAACAGCAAGATTCAGTAACATCTTTCAATAAACCTTATATAAAAAACAACTACATTTACATTTTATTGGCCGCGCTGGTGCGCGGTGTGCCGGTTTTATCAAAACAGGCACTACTGAACGGCAATTTTCCGGGTAGGGGCGATTTTCGATGAAAACGCCCGCCGCAACAGCGGCTTTCTTTTCGGTTAGAATTTACCGTTTTCCCATATTTTAATACTACATCAAGTTCCGGCCACAGGACGGTATAAACGCCGTTCGACGTACGGACCTAGTGTCCATGATAGTCGTTCGGTTTCACATTGTCCAGTGCTTTCCATACAATATGTGTAACTTTCAGGCCTTTTCCGGTCCAGCGTAACTCAAAATCCGATTTAATATCTGCAATATCATCGTAACCTTCCGGATATTCTTCAAACAATCCGGATGTTTCAACGACGCGTTTTACCGCTTCCAGATAAGGAATATCGTCAGTTGAAAAATGGAACAGCCCGCCACTTTTCAGTACGCGGTTAAGGTGTACCATGAAGTCGGAGCACATCAGCCGGTTGGCACGATGGCGTTCTTTGGGCCATGGGTCCGGACAAAGAATATGCAGACGATGCAGAAATCCGTCCGGGATGACTTGTCCAATCAATTGCCGGGCTTCCATTCTGAGCGGTGTGATGTTTGTCACATTTTCCCGCTGATTACGTCTCGCGAGGGTGCGCAGCCGTCCAATCATGACATCGGCGGCGATAATTGTGCGTTCGGGGTAACATTTTGCCAGGGCGGTAGTAAAGCTGCCTTTCCCACAACCCATGTCCAGTTCCACCGGGGCGTCGGGGTTGAAATCAACGAGTTTATCGATGCCGCAGTAGACACAGCCCGGTATAGTGATAAATTTATCCTCGATTTTATTAAGCATTTAACAAAAATATCCGTGAATTATATTAATTTGCGTCTATATTAAGGCTTTTACAATAGCTTTAAACAGTATTTTTTCCATAGGAAGATGATAAAAATCCGGGAATCAAATGGTATGCATATCTTGTTTGTATGCACAGGAAACACTTGTCGCAGTCCGATGTGTGAGGCTTATTTCAGACATTTGCTGAAAACGGCCGATGTTGATGGTGTGACCGTAGGGTCCGCTGGATTGTATGCGGGCGGCGGTATGCCTGCTTCGGATGGTTCGATTGCCGTAATGAAGGAATTTAACATTGATTTGAGCTCTTTCCGAAATGTTCAGATCAATGAAGAATTGCTGGATAAGTCTGATTTGATTGTGGCGTTGTCTTCATCGCACCGGGCGCATATCGGGGCAATGAAGCCGAAGGCGTTGGAAAGGGTCCGGTTACTGCTGGAATTTGACGACAGGCCGGGAGCCGATGTATTTGATCCGTTTGGTGGAAGTAAAAAAGAGTATTTCGCATGTTTTCAGGAAATGAAGCCGGCGCTGGAAAACCTGCTGCTGGAATTAGATAAACTTAAATGATTTTTTAATATAAATTCTGTTGCTGGAAAGAACTAAATCATGACTTCCCGACAGAAAAATTGAAAAAGGAGTGATATTGAAATGACTAAAGTTGTTGACTGGCATGGAACAACTCCGTTGAAACTTGCCGTGGCTACCGATCACGGTGGTTTTGAAATGAAAAAGACTCTGCTGGATTTCTTCGCGGAGCTTGGCGGTATTGACGCTGTGGACTGCGGTCCATTTGAATATGACGCGGCTGATGATTATCCGGATTTTGCCGGTGTAGCTTCGGGAAAGGTTGCCAAAGGCAAGGCCGATTGCGGTATTCTGATTTGTCGTTCAGGCGTAGGCATGGGAATCAACGCCAACCGCTTTAATGCCGTTCGCGCGGTTGTGGCTTATGATTCAACTGTGGCTCGACTGAGCCGTGAGCACAACTGCTCGAATATGCTGGTGCTTCCGGGAGATTTCGTTGATTTCGACAAGGCAAAAGAAATTGTAAAAGCCTGGCTTGATACTCCGTTCAGTGGAGATGATCGTCATGCCCGCAGACTTGAAAAGATTGAACGTAATTCGTACGATGATATTGCCGCGCTTCGTTGCTCTGATCCTGAAATTGCTTGTATTATTGACAGCGAGGCCGAACGTCAGGATGCCGGTATTGAGCTGATCGCGTCCGAAAACTTTACCAGTGCGGCAGTTCGCGCCGCTCAAGGATCTGTTCTTACCAATAAATATGCCGAAGGTTATTCCGGCAAACGTTATTATAACGGTTGTGAGCACATTGATGAAATCGAAAGTCTCGCGATTGAACGCGCCTGCAAATTGTTTGGAGCCGAAGCCGCTAACGTGCAGCCGCATTCCGGCAGTCAGGCCAATATGGCGGTTTATTTCGCGCTGATCGAGCCCGGCGATACTGTGCTGGCAATGAGCCTTGATCACGGTGGTCACCTGACTCACGGACACCCGATGAACTTCAGCGGTATGCTTTACAATATCGTTCCTTACGGCGTCAGTCGTGAAACTGAAACTATTGACTACGATGAGGTCCAGAAGCTTGCGACCGAGCACAAACCAAAACTGATTGTTGCCGGTGCCAGTGCGTATCCGCGGGTGATCGATTTTCCGCGATTGCGTGAAATCGCTGATTCAGTCGGCGCGAAGCTGTTTGTTGACATGGCTCATATCGCCGGACTGGTTGCAGCCGGGCTTCATCCGAATCCGGTACCTTATTGCGATGTTGTTTCTACGACTACGCATAAAACCCTGCGCGGGCCGCGTGGCGGAATGGTTCTCTGCAAAGAGGAATACATTAAGAAGATCAACTCCAAGCTCTTTCCTGGAATTCAGGGAGGACCGCTTGAACACGTGATTGCCGGTAAGGCTGTCTGCTTTAAAGAAGCGTTGAGTCCGGAATTCAAGTTGTATCAGCAGCAGGTTAAAAAGAATGCCGAAGTTCTGGCTGCCGAGCTTTCCAGACTTGGTTTCAGAATTGTTTCCGGCGGTACCGATAACCATTTGATGCTGGTTGACCTGCGTCCGAAAGGCGCCAAGGGCCGTCCGGTTGCCAACGCGCTGGACAAGGCGCGGATTACCGTTAATAATAATATGATTCCGTTTGATCCGGAAAAACCCTTTATTGCCAGCGGTATCCGTATCGGAACTCCCGCGGTTACCACTCGCGGTATGAAGGAACCGGAAATGCTGAAGATCGCTGATTTTATTAACCGTGCGATTGAAGTTATGGACGACGATGAAAAGCTTGCCGCGATCGGTGAAGAAGTCAAAGCGTTTACTCGCGACTTCCCGATGCCGCAATTTATCTAATTAAGCAACTGAGAGGATATACAATGATCGACATAAAAATTCTCAGAGAAACTCCTGAGCTCATTCGTGAGTCTTGCCGTCGGCGTAAAGATAATGCCGATATCGACGCGATTATCGAGCTCGACAAAAAATACCGTGAGATGGTTCAGGAAGTTGAAACCATGCGTGCCGACCGTAACCGTCTCAGCAAGGAATGCCGTGACAATCCGGCAGCCCGTGAGCAGGTAAAAGAATTGAAAGTAAAGCTCGGAGATGCCGAAGGTACGCTTCAGACGCTTGAAAAAGAAGTTAACGACAAACTGAGCTGGCTGCCGAACCTGCTTGATCCGGCCGTTCCGGACGGCGATGAAGATGAAGACAATGTTGAACTCAGAGTTGTTGGAAAAGTTCCTGAATTCTCATTTAAGGTGAAAGATCATCAAGAACTTGGCGAACTGCTTGATATCATTGATACCCAGCGCGGCGCGAAAGTTGCCCAGTCCGGTTTCTATTACTGGAAAGGCAAAGGCGCCCAGCTTGTAAATGCCATGTTCTTCTGGGCTCAGATGGAACTGACCAAACGCGGTTTTACATCCTTCATGACTCCATGTGCCGCTAAGTCCCATACTCTGTATGGTACCGGTTATCTGCCGTTTTTTGCGGACCAGACTTATCCGCTTGAAAATGAAGACCTTTGTTTGATCGGTACTTCCGAACAAACTTTGGTGGGATATCATGGCGATGAAGTTCTTGAGGCTGAAAAGCTTCCGTTGTCCTACTGCGCGTTCAGTCCTTGTTTCAGAACTGAATCCGGCAGTTACGGTAAAGCTTCCCGCGGTATCTTCCGTGTACATCAGTTCCATAAAGTTGAACAGATTGTGTTCTGTATGCCGGAAGAATCTCCGAAATTTCATCAGATGTGCCTGGAAAACGAAGAATACCTGCTGCAGCAGCTCGGTATTCCATATCATGTGGTTGACGTTTGCGTTGGCGACATGGGGGCTCCGGGCTATCGCAAGTATGATGTTGAAGCATGGTTTGCCGGTTTTGGCTCATACCGTGAAGTAACTTCCAATACCAACCTGACTGACTTCCAGGCCCGCCGCCTGAATATCCGTTATAAGGATAAGGACGGCAACCGTGGGTTTGTTCATACGATCAGTGCTACAGCAGTGACTGACCGTGTAGCAATCGCCATTCTGGAAAACTTCCAGCAGGAAGATGGAACGGTTATTGTTCCGGAAGTTCTGAGACCGTTTACCGGGTTCGACAAGATCGAGCCTCCTAAATAGTCCGTACGACGGACTGCGTTAGTACCGCTTCCATATTATGCGCTTTGTGCTACGGAAGCGGGAAAATGCCTATATACACATGACCCATGAAAATAATTGATACACATTTTCATTTTTACGATGACTGTGGTGCGCCGGAAGAATACTGGGATGAGATTCACGTCGATGGGCTTGAATATGCCATCGCGGTTGGTGCTGACCTTGAAGAAAGTCGTCTTGCTCGTGACTTTGCCCATAAAATCGACCATGCGTGGTTTGCCGCTGGAGCTCATCCTCACAGCGCTGAAAAATATGTGACCGACGGCATCGGTGCATTTGAAGAATTTCGCGACTGTGATCGGTTGGTGGCGGTCGGCGAAATCGGGCTTGACTATTTTTATGAGACTTCTCAACGCAAAATCCAATGGCAGGTTATGGAGAAGTTTCTGGAACTGTCCCTGGAATGGCAGCTTCCGGCGATCATTCATTGTCGCGACAAGGATGAATGTGATGATTCTTATGACGATTGTTATCGTATGTTGAAGGATTTTGCAGAGAGTGGTGGCAGATTTGAACTGCATTGCTATGCCGGAACCATTGCCTGGGTTGAAAAATTTCTTGATCTCGGGGCGTATCTTGGTGTTACCGGTATGGTTACGTTTAACAAGGCGCAGAATATTCGCGAGGTTTTGAAATATATTCCTAATGATCGTTTGCTGCTGGAAACCGATTCGCCTTATCTGGCGCCGGTCCCGCATCGTGGTAAAACCAATAATCCCGGCTATTTGATCAACGTTGCGAAGAAAGTTGCCGAAGTAAAAAATATTTCTGTTGAGGATTGTGCTGAAATTACGACCGCGAATGCAGCCGCCTTTTTTAATCTGGATTTGTTAAAATGAAAGCCATAAGTGAACTCAATCCCGTAGAATTTCACTATTCTCCAATGTTAACCGACTCAACCAAGCCGGGACTGCTCTTTTTGTTTGGAACCAATCGGACAATATTTCTGGAAGAACTCTCCGATGAGTATTTTATCCCGGAAAAAACAGAAATTGTCTTGCGGGAGGAACCGTTGTTTTTTGGTGAACTGTCTGATTTTAACTGTTTTGCCGCGATTTATCCGGAGGCGGAAGACGTGGATGAATTAACCGCTTTTCAGTACCGGGATATTCTGGAACAGTTTGATGATTCATTTTATCCAATGCTTTCCCGCGCGTTTAAATTATGTCACTGGAATAGCAGAACTCGTTTTTGCGGACAGTGCGGGCACCGTACCGAAACGGTTGGAAAGGAAATTGCCCGGAAGTGTCCTGAATGCGGCGAAATGTATTTTCCTGTCATTGCTCCGGCTACAATTACTGCGATTATTAAGAATAAACAGATTCTGCTGGCTGCTAACCGTAATTTCAAGCCTGGCCTGTACAGCATCATTGCCGGGTTTGTGGAAGCTGGAGAAAGTATTGAGGACTGTGTCCGGCGTGAAATTCAGGAAGAAGTTGGAATAAAAATTAAAAATATCCGGTATTTCGGTAGTCAGGCCTGGCCTTTTCCGAATTCATTGATGCTGGGATTTATTGCTGACTATGATTCCGGTGAGATTAATCCTGATGGAAATGAGATTATTGACGCGCAATGGTTCGACATTGACAAACTGCCGGATTTGCCTTCAAGAGTTTCTATTGCAAGAAAAATAATTGATTCTGTGGTGGAAACTCTCAAGGGAAATTGAATTTATTTTTCCGGAGGGTTATATTTCATCCATAATGAGGTAGAAATAATGGACAGGAGATATTGCCATGTATAAAATTTTATCGTTATTGTTGTGTTCGTCATTTTTGTTTCTGGTATCCGAGGTGAATGCCAAAGGCACTAATGATAAAAAATTCAAAGATGTTTATTCCTCTTACAACAAGAAAATCCGCGATCTTGCGAAGCAGATTAAAGAGCTGCAAAAAAAGAAAGAGGAAGAGTTTAAAAAAGATCAGGAAAAATTATTCAAAAAAATAGAAAAAGTGAAAAAGCAATTGGCCAAAGCCAAGGGGAATAAAAGAAAATCCGAAAGGATTGAAAAAGAACTGAAGAAACTTGAAGATGAAAATAAAGAGCTCGAACAGAGTGCTGAACTGCCGAACTTGAAACTCGGTGGCGGAAGTAAATCTTCAGGCGGTCTTGAGGTTGATACAGATAAAAACAAGAAATAATATCATCCGGATATGTCTTCAGGATTTGTTAGAATTTTTCTGGCGGTTTTTGCCTGTCTGCTGTGGAGTACGGCATTTGCCGCTGTAAAGCTGGGGTTGACTGATTTTCACCGTCCGCTTACTCTGGCTGGAATCCGTTTTATGTTTTCCGGGTTACTGTTGTTTCCTTTCTGGGGAAACTATCGGGATAACTTTAAGGCGGTTTTTAAGGATCGAAAAATCCTGCTTTTCACCGGATTCTTTAATACATTTCTACTGTATGCACTGTTTTTCGAAGGTATGACAATGGTTACCGGGGCGATTGGAGCAATTGTTACCGGAGCATCTCCGCTAATTGTTTCTATCGTCAGTCATTTCATGCAGAAGGATGACCGGATGACTTCGGCAAAGACTCTGCCGATTCTTATTGGTGTTGCCGGAATCGTAATAATCAGTCTGCGAAAAGATACCGGAGACAATTCGTTATTGTCTCAATCTGGTGGAATATTCCTGTTGATCGCGGCAGCTACGTCTGGAGCCGTAGGAAATGTGATTGTCCACCGATCGGGAAGTAAGACCTTGCTTGGTCCGCTACAACTCAATTCCTGTCAGCTGTTTCTAGGTGGGTTGGGACTGTTTCTTGTCGCTTTAATTGTAGAAGGCGTGCCGGATTTGACCGGCAGAAGTCTTCGATTCTATTGTGCATTGGGCTGGTTGTCAATGTTGTCAGCTGTGGCCTTTTCCATTTGGTTCAAATTATTACGACGTCCCGGAACCAAAGTGTCGGACCTTAACCAGTGGAAATTTCTTGTTCCTCTTTCCGGTGCGTGTCTTAGCTGGATTATCGTGCCGGGGGAATCTCCTTCCGCTGTCACGCTTTCCGGAATGGTTCTGATTGTTGCTGCTCTAATTCTGTATTTTCGGGCAGCGCGTAAAGTTGATGCGATCAGTCGATCGGGAGAATGATTTCACGCTGTGAACTTTGCATCAGGTCGCCTTTGCTGATGTTTTCGCGTTCTATCATGTTGATGTTTTTCCAGCGGCCGGACAGGAAGCGGAAAAATACCATTGTGGCTTCAATGCCCAGATGAAAGGTCATAAATATCCACACCGCTGCTAGTGACATTTTTAGAACCAGAATAATTATCAGGATTCCTGGTATCATAAGTCCCCAGGCGCAGCTAACGCAAATAATTAGAATCATGCGAGTGTCGCCTGCTCCCCGTAATGCTCCCATAAATACAAATTTGGTGGCATCAAAGAAGTTGAATATTGCTGCGCATATTAGTATTGTTCTGCCTAATTGTACGATTGTATCAAAGTCAATGCTTCCTGATTTTGCCGGGGCGAACTGACCAATCAACCATTCTGGAAACAGCACAAAAATGAGTCCGGATATCGTCATATAACATGTTGCGATAATCCAGGATCGAGCTGCTATTGACCAGACTATTTTTCGTTTCCCTCGTCCGATATACTGACCTGAAACAATAGAAGTGGCATCGCCAAGACCTAGCAGGGGAAGAAAGCTCAGTGTATCGATCGAAAGGACTATTGTTGTTACTGCCATTTCAGTTTGCCCAATTTTGCCGATCAAAAATGACAGTGTAGTGAAAGCTCCTACTTCCAGGAAACACTGCAAACCGGCCGGAGTCCCGAATTTCAGCAGGCGTTTGATGTATTCCATTCTGAATTCCCGATGCTTCCTCGTTGGGTACTGTTCCTGGTTACGGGTCAGAAACAGAAGCATAAGGATGGCAAAAGACAGGAATGTCGCAATGGAGGTTGCTATTCCGGCTCCCGCTATGCCCATCGCGGGACATCCCAGTTTTCCGAAAATCATAATATAATCAAGGCCAATGTTAACAAGACAGGAAAATACATTTACAACGGCAATATATCCGGTTTTTCCTTGTCCGGAAAAGTATGCGCCGAAAGCTCCTCCCAGGCAGACAAATGCGCCGGAGGGGATCATTGAAATATAGTAGGAGCGTTCTCGGGTGAGAAGTTCTCCCGAATGACCGCCCATATTGATGATAGTCAGTCCGATCCATGGTATAATAAAAAGAATGATGGCTGCTGCGAATAACCCGAAATAAAATCCATTCCAGACAGAGCGGACGCAAGCGGCTTTATCTTGTTTTCCAAAATATTGTGATACCAATGCAGAGGTGAAATTTACTGTAACCATAAAAAATGAGAACAGCGTAAACGTCAGCACTCCGGCAGGTAATGCAGCGGCAACATCCTCGGTTGAATTGAGGGCAAGAAACTTGCGGTCGCAGAACTGCATGATCGTATTGCTGGCGCTCATTATTATAAGCGGATAGGCAATTCGCCATATCTCAAGGTAGCCGCCTTCTTTTGCGGCTCCTGGAATTATTGATTTGATAAATTTTAGGTCAAACACCTGGATATCTCCTTACACTAAAGCAAAATGTAATATTATTCCCGGTTTCGCAAATGCAAGAAGATACTATTGATTATTACGGTAATTTAATATTGAGCCGTTTATGCAGGCAAAAAAAATGGCAGGCTTGGCCTTCCCCCCCTGGTAATAGAATGGCTCTTCAAGCCTGCCGTGTAAGTCCTTCAAAGCAGTTATGCTCTTTCAGTTCTTGTTCGGTTCCATGGATATTTCAACATTGATTTTTCCGAAGTACTTTCAGCAATTACCGATAATAGTTCGGTAACTTGAAACGGTTTATCAATCAATTCGCTGCAACCGGCACTTTTCATTTCTGTCATGGTTGCTTCATCGGCATATGCACTGATTCCCAGCACAACCGGCGGAAGCAGATTTTCTGTGCTAAGCTTTTGGAGAAGCTCCAAGCCGTTGACTTTGGGCATCATCATGTCGGTAACAAGAATATCAACCCTTTTGTTTTCTTTGTAGTCACGAAGAAAATTATAGGCTTTTTCACCATCTTCAACAGCAATAACGTTATATCCGGCACTGGCCAATATAAATTCAAGCCCGTTCCTTAATCTGGTTTCGTCTTCAGCCAGCAATATTCGTTTTTTTCTAAACACCTGATATCCCTCCGCTATTTTGATTCTCCCTGATGTCCCTTATCACTCATATCATGCACGAATTAATCGTGCCAGTATGGCCTGAAATCCACTTTTTTGAACTTTTCAGTTCAACTTAAATTTTTTTTCAGAAAACGAGAAAACCGTCAGACTAAAGCATATTTTCATTATAAATAATTGAATTTTTTGTAATGCATTTATTTATAAATGGTTGCACCTTGAATAAAGGTTTTTTGCGATTCAATAAATATTGATAGAGTTTGAAGAGAATACTGAGTGACTGTTATATCTCTTCTTCGTCATTGGAAACTTTATCGAGATGGTATGTTTTAAGGAGAATGTTATTTTTGTTCAGCTTATAGTCAAGTGTTCTGGCGTACATCGCGTCATACTGAGCCGGAGTCTCCAGAGTGTCGATATATGCTGTTGCGATTATTGCATGACGAATATTTGTGGTATTTTGCAATTCGCAAGCCCTGACGAATTCAGCGCTATTGCAAATTCTGCGGCATTCGTTATCAAAATCTTCTGCTTTATGGTTATAGGCAGCATCCCTGAAAATAGCGGCATGACTTTGCGTCATTATTTCTTTGCCGCCTATTGATGCGGGATTAATGTAGAAAATTCGATCAAGAAGTATTTCACTGTAGTCCGACAGATCACGCATGAGGTCGGCTGCAATACCTGAAATAAGACAGACACAGTCACGATGTTCCGGCAGTCTGTCGGATTTATACCATGTAGAGATATTTGACGGATGATCGATAGACTTACCATTATCCGGATGGTTTTCATGGAGCGGCGCCTGAGTTAGATTGCGTCCGCGAACGGAACTTGCATAGGCGATCATTGAACACCAGAGTAGTCCTTTGAAGTTTTTTTTATGAGCCGCGGTGATTTTCAGCAGGTCCCGGTATAGATTTTCCAAAGGAATTCCATTGGTATCCGATGAGGTAAACCTTATTAGCTGGTTGAATGATCCTTTCAGGGCCAGATCGTAGCCTGTCTGAACCAGGATATCGCTATTCGTATTTCCGGCCGGGATCATGTAATCCGACGCCCCGGTATCGGAGTTGTGCCAGAACATCGTACCGTTGATTGTCAGTAGCGGTCCGATTGCCGGAAGAAAGTCATTTGGTAGATTTCCGAGTGCGCCGTAGCCGAGAGAATAATTGAGTTCCTTAAATTTTCTTCCCCAGATTAGCTTCTGATTGATTCTGGAATGCAGAATATCTACCAATTCACCGGTTATTGTCAGGGCGGGGCTGTTGTCTGAAATCGTCTGGAAATCGAAAGAGCCGTTTTCTGTTTCAAGCCGGTTCTGCTGTGGTTTTCCAGCCGGCAACTGGAGTTGGATCGTACTACCACAGTACTGTTGTGCTTCCTCTGGCGTCTTGAAGATATTGAAGGCGTTCTGGAATCCGGTTAACTGCATGACATCCATACAGAACTGCTGAAGATTGCACAATGCGAACCTTCCGCCGTCGGATGTTATCATTTTGGACAGGGATAACAGCATTCTCAGCCCGGCACTACTTAGGTAATTAACGCCATCCATGTCTAGTATCAACGATACAAAATGGCAGTTGTTGCCGGTATCGGCAATATAATTATCCAGTTCCTGAGCTCCTACTCCTTCAAGCCTGCCGGATAGTGATACGGTCAGTACATCTCCCTGTTTTACTCTGTCAAAATCCATTGGTCCTCATTTTTACAACTAACTATGATTTAAACAAATATTTATCGACATTGTTAGCCACAATTACGCCATAATTGGCAGCTCCCAGCCAGCCGGACATGATAATGCCGGTAGAACCAGCGTGAAACAGTCCCCCGATTTGTTCCGGTAACTGCATGCTTACCTCCAGTCCTTCAAATTTGGTGCCGAATGAGGCTCCGCCGCCATGAAGCGTGTAGCGTTTGAATGTTCTGGGGGTTGCGGCTTCCACGTAGTCGAGTTTATCGGCGATTCCCGGGATATATTTATCCAGATGTTCAATTGTTTCATTGATTAATTGTTGTTTTGCAGCCTCATAAGATTCCTTATCGAGATCGGCCCAGTCTTCATACAAGGCATTCATTGATGCTACAACCGTATAATCGTTGCTGCCTGGACGGATTTCAGGATAGTAAACGGAATAAGTTCTGCTGGTGACATTTGGGGATACGATTTTTGTCGGATCAAAAACAGGACAGGTTGAAGTGAACAGCAAATCTCCGATATAGTTGAATCCGCTTCCAGGCTTAAGGCCCATATAGACCTGACAACTACTGTTGTTCAGGCGGGTAGCGTTGACCCTGCTCATAAATTCTTCAGAAAAATATTTGTCGCCGGCCCAGTCGTGAATAGTTGACAGCAGGTTTCCGTTGGAGAGAACCGTTTTGGTTCCAACTCGTCTGCCGTTGATTATGGCTCCGGAGATTTTGCCGTCGGTAATGTCGAGTTTTTCCATACGGGCACGCATCAGGATATCAACATTATTTTTCAAGAGTTCGGCTTCCATCATTTCTATCATCAGGTCGGTACCGCCGAGAAAAGTATAAACCCCTTTGCTCATGAAATTTGAGAAAACAATGCCGTAAGTGATTGCGGGTTCGTCAAGGGTTGACCCGTTGGCATAAGTGATGGGCTCCATCAATAGGCGGACGATATCGTTGCGGCCCGGGAAATATTTGTCAAACAGTTCGCGGTTCGTCATGGTCCGGTCATCGTAGAAATTCATTTCCGCCAGTTCTTTGTAAAATGCATCGACGTGTTCGCGGGGCTGTCCAAACTGATTGACCATGATATTGGTGAAATCTGTTTCTGTGAAATCCGAATCTACTGAGAACTGTGGGTTGTCGTAGCGAACACTTTTTACCTGAATGATGTGATCCGCCATTTCGCGGGTCCAGTATTTTCGCAGAGTTTTCTTCATGCCTATGGGAAAACCATGAAGAGCCACGTCGAAAACATGCTGTTTGCGTTTAAACCAGGTGGCCAGTCCTCCAAGTTGAAAGTGTTGTTCGACCAGTAATACTTTATAGCCGTTTGACCCCAGAATGTTAGCTGCGGTAAGCCCTCCCAGGCCGCCGCCGGCGATAATTACGTCATATTCTGATTGAACTTCTTTGATTTCGTTTAATTTCAAAGCTGGATGCCCTTTCGAGTGCGTTATGATATTGTTAAAAAATTATTTTATCTTCATAATATAAAACTTATCGGGAGTTTCTTCAATAAGAAATTGACAATAAAAAAAGCCGTGACCGCATTTTGTTAAGCGGTACGGCTTTTCTTACAAGCTGTCTAAAAGACGACTTATTTCAGGTTGAAAGCAGCTTCCAGATCAATGTCGGAATGCGCTGTCAGTGTGATAAGGGTCTTGGTATGAATAATTCCCTGAATCTGGCGCGGCATCTTATCGGCAACGATTTCAGAAAGCTTGGCATTATCCTTTACGCGGACCATTGCTACGAGATCATATTCTCCGGCAACAGAATAAACTTCAGTTACTCCGTCGATGTCAAGAACGTTTTTGATTACTTCCTGCAGCAGATGGCGCTCAACGTTGATCAGTACGATTCCAGTTACCATGTTTCACCCTTTCATAAGTTAGTGTTGTTGGTATTTTACGGATGACGGACCAATTACCATCATCTTTATAAAGATATAATAATTCCTTTAATATCAGAGTCAAATCTTTTTAATTAAAATATTTTTCTCTTTTTCTATTTAAATTTACAAAAAAAAGGCAATATTAATCTCGTGAGTTATATTTATCGAAAACTTTAACAACGGGTATAATATTCAATATGACTAATGAAGTTGAAAATATCGTAGTACTGGACTTCGGTTCTCAGTACAGTCAGCTTATTGCTCGCCGTATTCGCGAATGCAATGTTTACAGTAAAATCCTGCCGTTTAACTCTTCGGCCGATAAGATTAAAGCTGAAAATCCTTCCGGGATTATTCTCAGCGGCGGTCCAGCCAGTGTTTACGCTGAAAATTCGCCGAAGTGCGATCCCGCTATATTTGAACTTGGCATTCCTGTGCTTGGAATTTGTTATGGACTTCAGTTGATGATCTATACTCTTGGCGGTAAAGTTGCTTCCAGTAGCGCGCGTGAATATGGGAAAGCGATCGTCAGGGCCAAAAGCAAAGACCGTCTTTTTGAAGGTCTCGGTGATGAGATTCAGGTTTGGATGTCTCATGGTGACAAAGTTCTGGCTCTGCCGGAAGGTTTTGTTCCGGTTGCTGAAACTGATAATACGGAATATGCCGCTATTAACCTCCCCGAAAAGAATTTTTACGGAATTCAATTCCATCCGGAAGTGGTTCATACTCCGCGCGGCAAAGAATTTATCCGTAACTTCTGTCATAAAATCTGTGGCTGTTCCGGCAACTGGACCATGGCCAGCTTTATTGAGACTGCTACCGCTGAAATTAAAAAAACAGTTGGAGATAAGAATGTAATCCTTGGACTCAGCGGCGGGGTCGATTCTTCTGTTGCTGCTGCTTTAATTCATAAAGCCATTGGCTCACAACTGACCTGTATTTTTGTTAATAACGGTGTGTTGCGTAAAAACGAGGCCGGGCGTGTTCAGCAGTTATTTAAAGATAACTTCAAGATTAACTTTGTTTATGTTGATGCCACCGACCGCTTCCTGGATAAGCTGGCAGAAGTCGATGAGCCGGAACGCAAACGTAAAATTATCGGCCATGAGTTTATTGATGTTTTTGATGCGGCCGCTCTTCAAATTAAAAATGTGGCATTTCTTGCTCAGGGAACAACTTATCCTGATGTGATCGAAAGTGTTCCGATTGACGGTAATCCGGCCGCGATGATCAAGAGTCATCATAATGTCGGCGGTCTTCCTGAGAAAATGAATCTGAAGCTTTTGGAACCTCTCAGCAGACTGTTTAAAGATGAAGTTCGTGAAGTCGGACGTCAGCTTGGACTTCCGGAAGACGTGGTAATGCGTCAGCCGTTCCCGGGGCCCGGCCTTGCTGTTCGCCATGTTGGAGCTCTTACCAGAAAAACGATTGCCATTCTTCAGGAAGCCGACGAGATCGTGGTGGAAGAAATGAAAAAAGCCGATCTTTATTACAAAACCTGGCAGGCTTTTGCCGTATTCCTTCCGGTTAGAACCGTTGGAGTAATGGGCGATGAAAGAACATATGATTATGTGATAGCTATTCGAGTTGTGGAGAGTTCTGACGGAATGACAGCGGATTGGGTGAAAATGCCGTATGAATTGCTTGAAAAAATGTCAAACCGTATTATAAATGAAGTACGCGGTGTTAATCGCGTTGTTTATGATATTACCTCAAAGCCTCCGGGCACCATTGAATGGGAATAAGCGGATAGTAATTTCAGAGGAACAGTGAAATGCGCGGAATAGTAGGCGGTTGTGGATGCTTTTTTTTCGTATTGATAATTGCGATCGCCTCCTTTGTGCTTGGAATTGTTTACGGTCCCAAAGTAAAAGAAGAGGTGACCGGCAGGACTGAAAAGCTGACGGAGGCTGTAAAGCAGGGAGTCGATAAGGTTTCTGAGCAGATGAAGGAAGCTCAGGAAGCTGCACGATCACTTTCTGGAGAAGATTCTGAGGAAGAACCTTCGGAATCAAAAAAAGATTCAAAGTCAATTTTAAAGAAATATTTTTAAATATATGAGAATTATAGCCGGAATCGGTCGTGGTATGCAGTTCGAAGCTCCGCCCGGAAATGATGTCAGACCAACCCCTGACCGTTCAAGGGAGGCACTTTTTGATAGCCTTGGAAAACTGGAAGGAAAGGTTGTTTATGATCTTTGTGCTGGTTCCGGGGCTCTCGGTCTTGAAGCTGCCAGCAGAGGTGCTGCTGCTGTTTTTTTTGTTGAGAACAGTAAAAAGCATTGCAAATATATCAATGCCGCATGCGAGCAGTTGAAGCAGTGTGGAGTTACCGCAGAATTGAAGGTCAGTAATTATGATGTGCTGAACCCTTCTGCTTATATATTAAAAACGTTTATGCCCGATATTGTGTTTGTTGACCCGCCATATGCGGATTCCGCGGAATATTTCAGCCGTTTGTCTTTGGATAAGACATTTGTGCAGATAACAGAGAATAGTTTAATTGTCTGGGAGTTGCCGTCAGCGAAGCACGGTTGTGATGGTTTTGCGGATGCAGGACCATGGATGGAACGTCGTTTTCGGCGTTTTGGGGGTGTTAATTTTATGTTGTTAAAACAAAAATAGCCTTAAAAAAAGGTGAAATATTATATTTTGAGTCAAAAAACATTATTTTTTGGGTTAAATGTTAAAGATTTTTGTTGAAATGTTTGTAGGGTGATGCTAACTTACTGAGTTCGTATATTAAAAAACAAAATTTTCGTGTTGAGAAAGGGAGATTTTTGATGAAATTGATTAACCGCCTTGTTAACATAGTGATTCTGCTTTTAGCAATTGCTACATTTGTAATGTCATTCCTGCTTTACCAAAAGCGAGAGCAACTAGTTAAGGGCTGGGAAAAAATGAGTGATGCGGTCGCTAAAACTTCAGCAACCCTTGATAAAGGCAGTAAAACAGGAACAGCGAAAAAGCTGACTCTTGCTGCTCTTGATCATACAAAATACAGTGATCTTGATTCTCTCCTTCCAAATCTCAACAAACAAGCTTCAAGTGTTATTGATCAACGTAATAATCTCAGTACTTCTATTGTAAAGGCTGCCAGTACTCTTGAACTTCCTAAAGTTCCGGAAGCTGCTGCTCTTGATGAAGTCAAAACTTCTGCTGGTGCTGCCAGTTCATTTGTTTCTGAAGTTGATACTTTCAATCGCATTAACGACAGAGTCCTCAGTACTGTCTGTGCTATCGGTAATAAAGTTAAAGTCAGTGTAAATGTTAAAGGCCTGAAAGGTTCCAGTGCGGACTCAAACATCAGACGCGTAAGTAATGGTGTTAACTTCCTGAAAACAAAATCCGATACACTGTCAACGAAATTCAGAGATGTTGCACGAATTGTTGGTGGTGCATCTGATTTCAGTGACCGTGGTTACAAGCGTTCCGTCGCCTCTACTTACAATAAAGTTCGTGACATGAAACGCCAGTATGACACTTGTCGCAGAGACCTCAGTAATACTAAATCTCAGCTTGCTGGTGCTCGTAAAGAAATTGACCGCAATAAGAAAACACTGAAAAAAAATCAGCGTAAAATCGCATCTCTGAGCCGTAAGATCGAACGCCTTGAAACTCAGCTTGGTAAGAAAGGTGCTGACGGTCCGGTTATGCAGCCGAGTGATCCTAAGTTGCTTGCTATGCTTCGCGGTAAAATTATTGATATTAATTCAAAATGGGGAATGGTTGTCCTCAGTATCGGAAAAAATACTAAGATTGACAATAACTCAGTAACTGTTCCGGTAAATCATGATATGAACATTGTTCGTGGACTTAGCTCCAAGAATCCTGAATATATTGGTAAAGTTAAAATCGTTCAGGTTAACCCCAATTGTACGATTGCCAATATCGTTCCGACTGAAAACGGTAAAGACGTGAAAATCGGTGATGATGTTTACTTTACTCAGGCAACGATCAAGCAGATTCAGCGTGGTGCCGCTGCCCCGAAATAATTCAGCAGGAGGAGATCATCATGTTTTCGTCTAAAGTTTTTACAATTTTTTCAATATTGGCTTTGCTGATTCTTATCGCAGCCGTGGTTTTCCAGGCTCTTGAAATGCAGCAGTATGAACTATTCCAGTCTTTGATCGACGGAAAACTCTAATGTCAATTTTTCGCCAGATAGTCGTTGGGGTTGTGATCCTTGCGGGATTATTGGTGATTACGGGTTGTCAACAGGACGTATATGAGAGACGAGGTATTAGCCGTCTACCTCAGAATCGTCCTTCAAGCTGGGAAAATTCTTCATACACTGATATTACCCGGTAATGGGTTGGATTGGCAGTCGGTTGAATTTTTTTTAATAAATTTTATCATAATCAAATATATTTTTTTGACAAGTTTTCTTGTTATAGTATATTTGAATAACTGTCATAGTATTAGTGTGAAAGAAAATATACAGATCTATAAAATGATCAGGTCAGGAGATTAAATGGCTGCTATACCTAAACTCATTGTTTTGTCAGAGCAACTGCGTGGTAAAAGCTTTGAATTAACGAAAGACCTCCACACTGTGGGGCGATCTGAAGAGCGCGATATCTGTATCAAAGATCCTACAATAAGTACTTACCACTGTGAATTCATTAAAAATGAAAGTACTTATGTTCTTCGTGATAACAACAGTACAAACGGAACTCGTGTTAATAATGTACCAATTACTGAACAGGAACTTCATAACAGTGATATTCTTCAAATTGGTGGCGTAGAGGTTCTGTTCGACTGCGACGACAAATCAGTTACAACCGTAATGAGAACTCAGACTGGTATTGATCTTGAAAGTACTGAAGTCGGAGTTGCTACGGTTAAGAAAATGGATCACTTTTCTCCGAAAGGTGAAGCCAGCAAAAAGAATTTCAGCCAGTTCATGTTGATTGGTGTGGTTGTTCTTTTAATAGTATTTATCCTTGTTCTTCTTGGTTATATTGTAATGCTCATGACAGAAAAGGATGAAGGCAAAGGTTCTGCTTCTATTAATATTGAGTCATATCAGGATGTAGTGTGACAGAACTGGCATAGTAATTTTTCAAGCCGCTTTAATAGCGGCTTTTCGTTTCTTTAAGGGCTTAATTTCAATATTCAGGATACCAACAAACAGATGGATAACAATCAAAACGATAACATGCCTCAGGATTTCAAACCCAGAAGATCATCAATGGCCGCAATTATATGGCTTTTGATCATTGGTTTCATTGTCGCTCTCGGGGTTATGAAATTTTATTCTCCGGAAGACGTAAAAAACTGGGACCAAAGTACTTTTGAAAAACAATTAAAAAGCGGTAATGTGCTTACTGCCGTGGTAACTTCTGAAACAGATAAGGTAATGTATATCGAAGGTAAATATCGTTTACAGACTCATTTACTTGCTGATTCAAAAAAAGATGTTACCGAGGCAGATAAGGCGAAAAAATCTGATGGTGCTTCTGTTGGTTATTATAAGTGCCGGGTTATCATGTCAGAACAGCTTAACACGCTGTTGTCCGCCAGTTCGGTTGATGTCAGTGTTAAGCCTAAAGATACTCTATGGTCTAATTTGTTGTTGACTTTGCTACCGATCATTTTGATTGTCGGTCTACTGTATTTCCTGTTTTCACGCCAGATCAAGATGGCAGGGAAGGGGGCCATGCAGTTTGGAAAAAGCAAAGCCAGAATGATTATGCCGGATGACCTGAAAATTACATTTGATGACATTGCCGGTGCTGATGAAGCAAAAGAAGAAGTTGAAGAGATTATTGAATACCTTAAAGATCCTTTGAAATTTAAGCTTCTTGGAGCCAAAATTCCGAAAGGTGCCTTGCTTATGGGGCCTCCGGGAACAGGTAAGACGCTGTTGGCCAAAGCGGTTGCAAGCGAAGCGAATGTTCCGTTTTTTTCTATCAGTGGATCTGATTTTGTTGAAATGTTTGTCGGGGTTGGCGCAAGCCGCGTCCGCGATATGTTTGATCAGGCTCGCAAACATTGCCCCTGCCTGATTTTTATTGATGAAATTGACGCTGTCGGTCGTTCTCGTTTTTCCGGGCTTGGCGGCGGTCATGATGAACGCGAGCAGACGTTGAATGCCATGCTTGTTGAAATGGATGGACTTGAAACTCAGGGCGGTGTAATTGTTCTTGCTGCGACTAACCGTCCGGATGTTCTCGACCCGGCATTGCTGCGTCCCGGACGTTTTGACCGTCAGATCGTTCTGGACCTTCCGGATATTGCAGGTCGTAAGCAGATTCTTGATGTTCATATTAAAAATATTAAAATTGATGATTCAGTGGAAACGGAAACGATTGCCCGTGGAACCGCCGGATTCAGTGGTGCTGATTTGGCGAATCTAATCAATGAAGCCGCTCTTCTTGCGGCAAGAGCTGATCGTGAAGCCGCGAATATGGCTGATATGGAAGAAGCACGTGATAAAGTACGTTGGGGCCGTGAGCGTCGTAGTCGTAAGATCAGTGACCGTGAAAAGAAACTGACCGCTTATCATGAAGCCGGACATACACTTATTGCTTTGAATTGCGAACATGCTACACCAGTTCATAAGGTTACCATTATTCCCCGTGGACAGGCTTATCTTGGGGCCACTATGATGTTGCCGGATGAAGATAAGTATACTCACAGCCGTAACGAGTTTCTTGATGAAATGGCTGTATTGATGGGGGGGCGTGTTGCAGAAGAAATCATTTTTGGTGATATTACCAGTGGAGCTGCAGCCGATATCGAGCAAGCTACCAGAATTGCCCGTGCCATGGTTTGTACTTACGGTATGAATGATGAAGTCGGCCCGATTCTGTATTTTGACCAGAATAAGCCGGTCCATGTTCGTGCGGACGGTTCCAGTTTCAGTCTTTACAGTCCGGAAACTGCGCGTGAACTTGATGTCCAGGTGAAACGTCTCCTTGACAGTTCTCATGACAGGGCTGTTAAAATGATTACTGAAAAACGTAATGATCTTGAGCAGCTTTCTCAAAGACTGCTGGAAAAAGAAACACTTGACGTTAAGGAAATCAAAGAACTGCTTGGTATGGAGGCTGCTCCTGAATCAGATAAGATTGAGGTTCCGACCGTAAATCCTCTGGATATTCCGGATGTACCGTCTGTATCGGAAGACAGTGATGATTCCGAACCCGCCAAGGGAGAATAATTCTCTGTTTTTTATGAATGTTGACGAGATTATGGCTGTTCTGAATACCAGAGATAATTCTGTGGTATTACCATGCTGGATCCAACCGAGGGCCTCACGCAATAAAATCGTCGGCATTCATGATGGAAACGTCAAAATATCCCTTACAGCGCCGCCGGTTGATGGCAAGGCTAATGCTGAACTTATCAAATTTATATCTCGCAGTTTGAAAATTTCAAAAGGGTCAATAGATATTATTTCTGGTGAGTCTTCGAGAAGAAAATTACTTGCAGTGAGCAGTCTTTCAGCAAAAGATATTGCGGAAAAATTGGCAGTATAGCTGTTCAAGTACTTGTCATCCTGCTAAAGCTCTGTATAATGTAATTAAGGTTATTTTATATGTGAGGGACTTAATGATTGGGAAAATCAATACCATAAGCAATAAAGCCATTAATTTTGAAAAGATGATGCTGGAGAATAAAATTGCCGGCATGGAAGAACTTCCAACCTTACCTCTTTATGTTGTTCAGGTAATTAATCTACTTAAGGATGAAAATGTTGACGTTCATGATCTGGTCAGTTCAATTGAGCGTGATCAGTCACTGGTAACGCAGATTCTAAAACTGATTAATTCAGGCTATTACGGGCTGAGAAATACTGTTGATACCGTTGAGCGTGCTGTAACCTTGCTGGGAATCATCGGACTAAAGCAAGTTATTTATTCCGCAGCCATAATCAATTTTTTTTCAGAGGAAGAACAACAGGAGTGGGCTCATTCATATTCCTCTTCGGTTTTGATGAATAACCTGATGAAAGAATACAAGGTGCCTGTAGCCAGCAACCTACCTATGACAATGTTAATGCACGATATAGGCAAAGTGGTCTTGAAGCTGTTTAATCCACAGAAGACTCGTCTGGCTCGTGAGATGGCCAGATCAAAAGGCATTCCTCTGGTTGATGCGGAAAATCAAGTTATTCATATTAATCATGCCGAAGTTGGTGGTATTATTATGGAAAAATGGGGAATGAGTGATGATATCATTACTCCCATAAAATATCATCATTCTGACCGTGAACTTCCTGAAGAATATCAGCTTGAGACAGTTATGGTTCAAATCGTTAACTACATTGATTGTACCGCGCGTGGAATAAGGTGTAATTCGCCTAAACCCGGACTGTTAAAAATTGCCGGGATTAGCGGTCTTGATTATGACGAATGGATTATAAAACAGAAAGAAGCATTAGTAGAAATTGATAATCTTGATTTTGTCAAGAGATAATTCTACTTGTTTTCTTTTAAGTATATCCGGCACGTTGCCTGCCAGTTTTTTCCTGCTCCAATTGCTCTGAAACCAGTCTGCTCATCAGGTAGATTTAAATTGGGCGCATTCGTCATCATGGTTTGTGGTTCCGGACATACAAAGCCACTGTTTCCGTTGTAATTCCAGAGAACCCAGAAGCCGTAAGCACGGTCCGCTTCATAGACTATACTTGTGCCGGTTCTGGAATCGATGATTGAGGCAATATTTTCAGCTTGTGCATTAGCAGTAAAGTAACCGCTGATTACTTCTGTTACCGGATTACAGTTGCCTTCTAAAATTGCCTGTTGGGAAGCTGATAACGGAACGGTTTTTCCTGTTGGAAGATTGCGTTCGTCACGAAGCCATAAATTTGAAACTGGTACTTTCAGACGATAGGTTGAAGGATCATTATTGGAGCCGAATGGAACGTTGAATGCGGTGTGGAATCCCAGGCCGAATGGCATTGGAGAATTACTATTGTTCGTTACAGTAATATTCTGGGTTAGTCCGTTTGGTGTCAGGTCATATGCAACTCTGAACGTAAATTCGTGCGGGAACATTTCATACAGGTCATTGATTGGTAAATTGTTGTATTCAAGTATCGCTTCAGCGATGTTTTCAGTGGCATTTAAAGTTTTTATTTCCCAGGCCCGTTTATAGAGGAAGCCGTGAATGTGGTTATTCTCAGACTCTTTGGTTATAGGAAAACTATATTGGCGAGAATTGAATGTAAATTTCCCGTCAGCGATGCGATTGGGAAAAAACAGGATTGGAATACCGAATGCTTCCGGCATTTCCATCATTTCGTTAATATCCGACGGAGTACGTAGTATTTCAATATCTGATGGTATATGTTTCAGGCTTATCACCTGGGCTCCATTATCCGGCAGGATTACTGCCTGATAAATTTCATTTGAGATTTTGATGGCTCTGAGTCCGTTCCATACAGTATTTTTGGCGTAAGTTTTCATATATGTTTATTAAAACTCTTGATGAATTAACTTGTTTAATGTAACTTATCACTTGAACAGTGAATAATAAAGCAGTTGTAAAATGAATATTGCAGATCATCTGGTTTTTCTAAAAAAGTGGTTTAAAGATTATGTTGCTACTTTTCAACATGAAACTTACATTCATGCCAGAAATTATGCCATTAAGCTTGAACATACGTATCGGGTTTGTGAAGAAATGAGAATGATTTCACATTTCCTTGGACTAAATGAAGAAGAGGCCGTAGTGGCGGAAATGGCCGCATTACTGCATGATGTCGGTAGGTTTGAACAATTTCAGAGGTATCAAACTTTTATGGATACCATCTCCATTGATCATGGTGATCTCGGGGTCGCGATTATTGAACGTTACGGTTTGGTTGACAATTTATCGCAGGAGCACCGTGAACTTGTTATTGAGGCGGTCAGGCACCATAATAAAAAAACAATAAGTGACAAGTTGTCGGAGAAGGAACACTTTCTTACGAGAATGCTTCGTGATGCCGATAAGCTGGATATCTGGAACGTTGTTATCGAATACTATTACAGTAATGAGGAGAATGAGTCGATCTCTTTGAATTTGTCGGAAGAAAATTTGTTTTCCGATAAAGTTTTCAGTGATCTGTGTGAATATAAAATGGCTGATAAACGGGATTTCTGCTATCTCAATGATTTTAAATTAAATCAGATGGCATGGGTATTTGACCTGAATTTTAAATGCTCCGTGAAACGGGTTAAAGAATTAAAATTCCTTGAGCGTATTGCAAAAGTGATGGACAATGCCCCTCAAGTGAGAACTGTCTATTCCCGTGCCCAGGCCTATGTCTACGGCAATAGTTGAATGAGCACTGAACACGAAAGACTGAAACAGTTTATATCGCGTTTCTCCGGGCTGGCGGTTGCTCTTTCCGGTGGAACCGACAGTACTTTACTGGCAATTGTGGCGCACGAGATATTGAAAGATCGAGCTTTGCTGGTCCATATTCGTTCGTCTCTCGTTAAAATTGCCGATACCGAGTTTGCTGTAAATTGGGCAAATGAACATGGCATAAAGCTTATTGTACATGATTTCGATCCGCTAACTTATTCGGATGTTAAAAAAAATGATGCCTTGCGATGTTATCACTGCAAAAAACTTATCATGAACAATATTAAAGATATTGCAGCGGCAGCAGGAATCGACAACGTTGCGGATGGTGCGAATGTAGATGACCTTGATGACTACCGTCCCGGCATTAAAGCCGCTGATGAGCTTGGAATAATTCATCCGTTCATAGAGACTGGTTTTAGTAAGACGGACATTAGAGCTCTGGCGAAATCATATGGTCTTGAAAACTGGGATACGCCTGCAGCGGCGTGTCTGGCGTCGCGTATAAGTTACGGTACTTCGCTTGAACCGGAAGACCTTGATAAGGTAGCGAAGGGTGAAGCTTATATTGAAAACCTTGGTTTTACCGGTTGTCGGGTGCGCCTGGTAAATAAACGCGCCGAGATAGAAATCAGACAAAACGAGTTTGAGCGGTTTATTGGTTATTCTTCAGAGGTTGATGATTATCTGAAAAGTCTGGGTTTTGATGCTGTTTTGTTGAATCTTGCCGGATACCGACAAGGAGCCATGAACCGTATATTAAAGTTAGAGAAGGAAGAGTAATGGTAAAATATGTTGAACCGGTATTTCGCCCTCCGGCTGAAGCTGACAGCCTGATTTTTCAGGTCGCTTACGGATGTCCGCACAATACTTGTCGTTTCTGCGGGATGTACAAAGGCGTGAAACATTCGATTCGAGATATCAACGAGGTTCTTGATGAATTTTCATCAGCGGCTGCGCTTTATCCGGAAACTTCGCGAATTTTTCTGGCTGACGGTGATGTCATGATGTTGCCGTTTACATCTCTGCATACGATGCTGCTGCATCTCAACCGGGTTTTCCCGCGGCTTTCCCGCGTTAATCTTTATGCCAATGGCAGTTCGATCTTGAAAAAGTCTGAGGATGAATTGAAAGAACTGAAGCGACTCAAACTCAATACACTGTATCTTGGACTTGAGTCCGGTGATCAGGAGTTGCTTGATAAAGTCTGTAAAGGAGAGAGAGCCGACGATATGATTCAGGCCGTGAATATTGCTCAGCAGTGTGGTCTGAAAGCTTCGGTCATGATATTGTTGGGACTGGGCGGTAAACAGGGGACCGGACGTCATGCAGAGCTTACCGCTGATGTATTGAACCGGATGCAGCCTCGACTACTTTCCGCTTTAAGGTTTGTTCAGGTGCCCGGTTTAAAGATGTATACCGATTATGTTCCGGTAACAGAGCATGAAGCTGTCAGTGAATTGCTTGAAATTATACAGCGACTAAAGCTGAATAAAACTGTGTTCCGGGCAAATCATTCATCCAATCCTGTGCCGTTACGCGGACGTTTTCCGCATGATCGAGATAGACTGGCAACTGAATTAAAAACAATTCTTGCGGGACCCGAACTTGACCGGGAAGGTCCCGGTCGGTTACCGCTGTTTCTTTGAAGCATCCTTGAGCTCTTTGGCCTTTTCTTTTGTCCGTTCTTTCTGGGCTTCCAGCTGTTTCTCAAGAATTTTCTTGAGTGGTCCCGGGAAATTCTTCAGGCAGGACTGTGTAATGGCATTTTTCAACTTTGGATAAGCCACCAGACCGGTACGTCCGGAAACATCGCTGTTTTCTTTCATGTAAGCGTTGTAAACCATTCTGGCTTTGCGTTCATATGAAATTGCAGCGTCGACATCTCCATAAACCAGGAAGTTGATACTGCGATAGATCAATCCGGAAATAATATCGTTCGCTTGTTTCGGAGTCGCGTCACGTACGTCTTCGAGCCATTCTTTCATCACAAACATATCAAGACTTTGCCGGTGAGAACCGGGTTCTTCTTTTCTAAGCTGTTTGTAGAGCGCCTGGGCTTTGGAATAGCGACCAAAGTTATACATTACCACAATAGCATCTTTCATAAAGTTCAGCATAGCGGATCTGAAACTTGAACTTTTATTGCGTATGTAATTCTCACGGTATACCCGCAATACGGCATCAGTCACGCTAAGATTCGGAACTGTAAGAACACTTTCATAATTTTTCGTATCGACAGTGAGTAGTCGGCCCCCCATAAATGCGTCTTTAAGCGATTGTGAGATCATTCGTTCGCAGTTTATGTCTTTGTGTGACGGAGTCTTCTTCAGGCCCATAGTCGCCCAGTAAATAGCCATAGACTCTGGGAGACGCCAGTCGAGCTGACCATAATCCTTATTTATTCCGAGAATAACCTTAGGATTCAGTTTATATACATCCACCAGCCATGAAACCCTCAGGAAGGTAACAAGTTTATTGATTGCTTGTTGATTTGGGTAATTTTTCAGAAACTCTTCCGGCAGTTTATCATTTTTTCTGAAGTCGTCGGATAATTTTGCAAACGAACCAATTTTGCTCTCAGTAATTGCTTTATTCAGTTCATCGCGCTGCTTTTTATCCAGAGTTTTCAGAAATTCCGCGTATTTTTGGGGTTCCTTGGCCCAGACATTCCAATCCGGATTGGGGCCGCCATAAACTTTCATCATGCTTAGTGCAATCTGATTTTTATAATACAGATTCGCATCATCCATGATGTTTCCGATTTTGTGCTGATAAATCCAACCGAGTTCTTTGTAGAGCAGGGGATCTTCCGGATTGTATTCGAGTGCTTCATCACGAATCAGTTCAATTCCGCGTTGAATCCATTTCCAGCGGTCTTCCGGAGAAGAACAGGTTACTGAAATATTGTAAGCCATGTTCCAGGCAAGGTATGCCGTCGCTCCGGTAAACTTCGGTTGAAGTTTTACGATCCATGAAGCCAGCTGAACCATTTCAAAGTAATTACCTTCGTCTTGTAGCGAAATCGTTCTCAGCCATAGCATATCCGCCAGAATACCGCGAAAACTGCCGAGAGCCACTGTTGTAAATGTGACGATAGGCGGAGCGTTTTTGACTTGCCCCGTTGCACGAAGATGATGAGTCTTCACCAGCTTGTCAAGCTGACTGGATGAAATACTTATTCCGACCAGCAGAACCACCGAGATGGCTGCTGTAATAAAATACATGATAAAAGATTTAAATTTATTCATTTTCTAATCACCAGCCCGAGCTCTCTGCGCCGGTACAGGAATATCCCGACCAGGAATATGGGCAGAGCCTTACATATAAAATAGTTCAAAAATAATCCGGCAATATAACCCCATTCGATAAGTTCACCGTTGGAAATAAATTGAGCAACTTCGAAATTCTGCATAGGAATGATGATCAACATCAGGAATTTACTGACCCAGTAGCCGACAAATCCCATTACGCCCTCTTTCAGTGTGACTGGGCCGGAGCCTATAAGAAATTGGGCGAATATTCCTGAAATCAGATATGAGAACACCAGGAAAACCGCTGTAGGCATCGACATAATTCCGCCAACTGCACAGGCTATTCCTGCCAGAATAACCAACTGCAGGAAGATTACAAATACCGCCCGGCAATAGTTTCCTCCGAATCCGCCTACTTTTACCAGAAGTTTGGGGCCGTCCGCGACCTGAAAAAACAGTGGTTTTTGCTGAGGATCAAAGTTTATAAACATTGCCCGGACCGTATTGTCAGATAATACCGCCAGTGGCGATAGAACAAATTCATGAAAAACGCCGGTCATGTATTGCTTGGGATAATTACTGGTTGCAAAAGGGTATGGAGCAAATTCTTCTTTGCCATTAATTTTTTTACCAGTCGGAGTATCATAGAATTCACACCACAACCCACGAGATACCCGCTGATCTTTACTTGATATTTTGTTAACATACATTCTGAATCTGAGGTATATAGGAGGCTTCTTCAATTCATCCGGCAGCGGTTTTTGAGCAAGCAGTAGCTTTCTGGCTTTTTCGGATGGTTTCAGGTCAGATGGAAGCCCTTTGTAAATCCATACACGTTCATTGCCCTGTCCAAACTGTATTTCAGAAAGACTGGCAATTGCTTTTTTGCGCATGTCCGCCAATGCCGCCTTTTCATCAATCTCAAGTTTCTTCCCTTGAACCTTGGGATCATTTTTTAGTTGCTCAAGGCGACGTTTGTACATGTTTTTCGCAAGCTTGTCTATATCCGGTTTTTCCGGATAAAATACCCTGCGCGCCACAAGAACTTCACTGGAAATTTTTTCCTTATCTTTCTTTGTGAAGTCTTTACGGTTGTATTGCCAGATGATTATCAGGTAAATGACTAAGGCCGAGATTATCAGCAGTACTACATGGATCAGGATTACTCCAAAACATTTCCCAAGCCAGATTTTTATTCTGGATACTGGTTTACATGTAATCATGTGCAGTTGATAGCTTTCTACATCACGCGACAGAGAGAAGCAACTTAGCCATACCGTTGTCAGCGAGAGAATGAAGGCCGTTACCCCTAAACTATACTTTAGTGAGATTTGAATAAAACCGTATGCTGTTCCATCGCCGGATATCGTAGCCGGGACCAGGAATGCACAGAGCACCAGAATCGTCAGCAGCAGTTGAAATACATGTGAACGTATTGCTGACCTGGTTGTAAGTTTGACTATACTCCAGAATGAACCCATTATATTATGAAACCCGTTTTAGATTGATTTTTACAGCAGGTCGCGCAATTTATCATTGGCTTCCGCAAGTTCTTCTTTTTCCCGTTTCGACTCCAGTTCGTCAGGAGTTTCTTTCGGTACCTCCTCTTCTTCATCTGCCAGCTTATTCAGCAGATTGACTTGTGTCTGGGCTTCAAGCTTATGTTGTTCTTCAGCCTTACGAGCCTCTTCTTCCACTTTCTTTTCAACTGGATTTTCTTCTTCTTTTACCAGTTCGCGTAGAACCGATGCGCTTTCTTCTTCCGTAACACCTTCACTCAGGTATTCCGCAATTTTTCCGGTACTGACAACTCCGGCGGTATCAACACTTTCCGCTTTTGCCTTGTTAATGACTTCAAGAAAGTATTCTTCGAGTGACATTCTCGGATTTTCTACAGTAAATTCTTCTCCCTGCAACTCTTTGCGGAGAATGCTGATTACGCGTTCCATGGTTTCCGGTTTCAGCATCGGAGTAGTTATAGTGCTTTCCTCCGGCTTCATCAGTAAGTCGTCCAGCGATCCCGCAGCCCGTAGCTTACCACCGTAAAGAATGATTACCCGGTCACAGATATCTTCTACGTCGCTGAGCAGATGACTTGTTACCAGTACGGTTTTGCCGCGTTTTTTCATGGTCAAGATCAAGTCCTTTACCTCACGACAACCCAGCGGGTCAAGCCCGGAAGTCGGTTCGTCAAGAATCAGCAATGACGGATCGTTGATCATAGCCTGTGCCAAGCCGATACGCCGCTGCATTCCTTTGGAAAATTCGCCTACGGTACGGTGTTTGGCATGGGTGAGACCAACCATGTCCAGCAACTGTTCTATACGTGTAGCGCGTTCCGATTTGGGAATATTAAACAGAGAACCAAAGAAATCCAGCGTTTCTTCGGCAGTCAGATATTTATAGAGATATGTTTCTTCCGGCAGATAACCTATGCGTTTTTTGGTTTCTACATCTCGTGGAGAATGACCGAAGATTGTCAAGTTTCCCGCTGTTGGATATAACAAGCCCAGAAGCATTTTTACTGTAGTCGATTTCCCTGAACCATTTGGTCCAAGTAAGCCCACTACTTCGCCATCATGTACCTGGAAATCCACATCGTTAACCGCCTTGGCCTTGGGACGGTTCCAGAAATCGCGGAATTCCTTGCTAAGCCCCACCGCATTGATAATGGGAGTTCTGCTGTTGCTTTCTGCCATCATATCACCATTAATTTCAAAGTTAAATTATTCATCAAGTTCAGCCTTGGCTTTATTGCGATTTTCTTCAAGCGTGAGCTCTTCTCCTGTTCTGACCAGTCTGGCACTGTTGAAGATAATCAATATTGTGCTGAGAGAGTGAAGTACTGCCGCCGCAATCGGGCTCATCCAGTTGAATACTGCCAGAATCATACCGCCGAAGACGAACAGCATACCGATAAACAGGTTCTGATTAATGATGATTCTTGACTTGCGAGACAGGACTACCAGCATCGGAATACGTCTCAGGTCATTTGTCATCAGTGCGATCGACGCACTGTTTACTGCGATATCACTACCGATAGCACCCATGGCGATACCAAGGTCACCGGCGGCAAGTGCAGGCGCGTCATTCACTCCATCACCAACTACGGCAACCAGAGAATGTTCTTTGACTTTCTCAACGTATGCTACCTTGGTTTCCGGCAGGCATTCACTGCGATAATCATCAATATTGATCTGAGAGGCAACCGTTTCCGCTACAGACTGGCGGTCACCAGTGACCATTGCGCAACGGTTAACGCCGACCGTTTTAAGATCCTGAATAATTTGAGGAGTTTCCGGACGCAGTTTATCTTTGAATCCAATCCAGCCCATGGGTTCTTTGCCTTTGGCAACGTAGATTACACTCATTCCGAATGCTTCACTTTCCTTCTGACCTGTATGAATACTGGAGACGTCAGCGCCGAGTGATTCGATCCATTTTAGACGACCAAGGCTGTAAATTTCACCTTCGATTTTAGCCTGAACACCTTTTCCGTGTATTTCCTGAAAATCTCCGGCTTCCTTCAGTTTAAGGCCGGCTTCTCCTGCAAGTCTATGAAGGGCTTTTGCGGTTGGATGGTTTGAATAGGCTTCGGCTGATGCTGCGATCAACAATAATTTTGCCGGTTCAATACCCTCAATTGGCGCCAGGCGGGCCACAGACAGAACTCCATCAGTCAAAGTACCGGTTTTATCGAATACAAATGTTTTGATTTTTGAGGCCAGTTCAAGGTGACCTACGTTTTTAATGAATATTCCCAAACGGGCTGCCGCTGCTACCGCCGCGACTACTGCCGTTGGAGTAGCCAGAACGATTGCACAGGGACATGATATAACCATAAGTGTGATTACCCTTTTGATGTCACCATCGGATATCCACCAGGTCAGAGCTGCGATCATCAAAATAGTAGGGGTATAGAAGCCTGCATAGCGGTCAATAATCCTGACAATCGGAGTACGACTGCTTTCGGCCTGCAGAATCATATCCTTTACTTTTCCAAGAGTCGTATCTTCACCGAGTCTGGTAACTTTTACGTCTACACTGCCTGTAAGGTTTTGTGTACCGGCGAATACTTCACTGCCTTCTTCTTTTTCAACCGGCAGAGATTCTCCTGTTATCGATGCCTGATTAACGGTACTTTCACCTTTTACGATCACACCATCGATCGGGAAGTTATCACCAGGGCGAACCCGGATTACGTCGTTAATTTTCAGGTCTGCAACTAGAACTTCAATTTCCTGCCCGTCCTCGCCGAGTTTTCCAGCGGTATTAGGAGTGAGTTTTACCAGTTCCTCAATGGAACGTTGAGCTCCGGTAGCGGTTCTGGATTCAATAATAATCGTAATCAGCAGGAAAAAGGCGATAATTCCGGCAATCTGGAAATTCTTCCCTGCAAGTGCGGCAAGAATAGCCAGCGCAACCAGTTCATTCATATAAACCTGACCTTTAAAGAGGTCTTTGATTGCGGTAATGATGATTGGATAGGCCAGAATAAATGCACCGCAGATTGCGCTTAATGAAGCGGTAAATACCTGACTAGGGAAAAACCAGCCTAAAATGTATGAGTTTAGTACAAAGAAACCGCCAATAACGGCGAATGACAGTCTTCCCATTGAACGATCATGGTGATGATGTCCTTCGGAAGCGTCTCCACCGCATACGGGACAGACGATTCCTCCCGACGTGTGTTTATGCTCATGTTTGTGGTCATGATCATGACCTTGACAACATTCTGTTGCAACAGTGGCTTCAGCCATAGTAACACCCTTGATTTTATATTAAACTGTAATTATTTCTTCTTTTTAATGTTTTTCGGCTCAGTATTGATTTTAAGCCTGACTTCCTGACGGCTGTTCGGACCTCCCTTATACAGGATATATTTATCCTTGACAACACTTATGACATCTCCAAGTGTGTTGTTATAGAGAGAAACTAAGACCGTTTCAGGACTTAAGTCGTATTCATTTTTTATACTTTCAAAGTAAATTGTTTCAGCTTTTACTTCAGCAACAATGCGTTTCTTATAATTTTTGGCTGTAGCCACAATAATAGCTGCTTGAGAAATTGCCGCATTTTGGGTTTCCACTTGATAGGCCAATGCCTTATTTACTTCTGAATCTTTCTGCTGCTGGGCGCTGCTAACTTCATCAAACGCAGCCTTGGCTTTCAGTGGCGGAGAGTATTTTAGCAAACTTACATTTTCAATCATAACTCCGGCATTGAGATCAGCTACAGTCTGCTTGAATTTATTTTTGACCTGTTCCGTATATTTTTGGTTGTTATACAATGTTTGATCTACTTTTTGGATCGCGGTTTCTTTTATTACAACCTGTTTGAGAATATTTTTCAAACTAAAAACCGGGCCACCGGAATAAAGGCTGTTGGTGATAGATTTGTTACTTTCAACTTTTTCTATAAACGGGGCCATTGCTGAAATAAAATACTCGTAGTATTTTTTTGCGTCTGTAACTCTGTAGTCAACTTTCCATGTCGTATGGACGATATTGATGTCTCCAGTAATCAGATAGTTGTCACGACCCGGTTCCAGAGGTTTTCCCTGCGGGCCTTCCGGACCTTGTTTCGGAGACGGCATTGCTTCAAAATCAACCAGAAAGGTTTGCTGGTTCAGTTTAATTCTAACCAGTTCATTGATTGGTTTTGGCAGACGCCAGTACCAGTTTTGATCCAGTACTTCCATCAGTTTTCCAAATCGCAGAACCAATACATTTTCCTGAGCTTCAACGATAATAAAACTCTTGATACCGAAGAAATATATCAGTAAGCCGAAAATCAGGATTACCATTGCGATAAAAGCTACCTTCAAACTTTTTACAAAGGACTTTAGGCCCAGATCATATTTTCCGTAACCCTGTTCCGAATGTTGTGTTTCATTCATAAGTCAACTCCGTTGTAGGGTTATTATTTACCGGTCTTTTTATTACTGTCCAGCTTTTCCGATCCCATTTTTAAGATATCAAACGGAGCTGAATCAGTATCAAGAATAAGTGTGGTTTTCTTGCCCATGACTTTTTTGAGAGAATCCAATTTTCTCAGGAAAATTGCCAGTTCCGGATTTTCTTTAAATTTGGCGTAGTATTTAGCCGCTTCTGCGTCACCTTCCGCTCTGATTCCTTTGGCCTGTGCCTGTGCTTCGGTCAGAATATTCATTTTTTCCTGATCGGCTTCGGTGCGGATTTTTTGTGCTTCACGTTTACCTTTTGAGCGGAAACCGCTGGAAACCGTTTTGCGTTCTGCGATCATACGGTTGAATACTTCTTTCGTATTGCTTTTGGGAACTTCAATACAGTTGATGCCTACGGTGATAATTTCCATGCCGCGGCTTTTGCACTTATCCTCAAGAAGCTCTTTGATTTCTATTTCCATTTTATCAAGCATCATCTTGTTGGGATCGGTATTTACAAACTGGTCAAAGTTATATCGACCGATAATTGCCTTGTTTGCACTTCTCAGCCAGTCAGTCAGATAACCTTCGGCGGATATTACTGAAACCATTTGCTTGTAAAATGCTTTCGGATCGTTGATTTTATAGTTGACATAAGAACCGATGATAATATTCTGTCCGTTTTTTGTCAGAGTTTCTTCCAACTTCCCGGCGGAACCTTCAAAACAGCGAACGCGGTTGTCAAACTTGTGAATACTTTGAATTGGATAAGGCCAGCGCCAGTGCCAGCCCGGAGAATCTACTGTGCTCAATCTACCGAGAGTGGAAACAACGGCACATTCAGTAGTTTTTACCTGGAATGAAAAAATTATTATCAAAAAAAGTGCGGCTACGATTGCCCCTAGAAACATGGTTCCCCAGTGTCTGGTTTTCTTTGTTTCATTTTCCGTTGACATTTACAGTCTCCTTCAATTTTATGTTATAATATTTTTATTGTTATTGATAATTTTATTGTTTGATATCGCCAAGGTCAGCATCAAGCAGGTCAAGTCTGGTTTTTTCTTCCAGGTTGATCTCATATACTTCATACGGAACGGATTGAGAGAATATGTATTTTCTAATATTGCCACAATCTCGTTCAAAGAAATCCAGATAAGTTCTGAGTTTAAACATATCCGGCATAATTTTATAGGATATAAGTTGTTTCATGAAACGATCAGCTTCAGCCTTGGCTACAGTTTTAACATTGTAGCTGTAGGATTTTGCTTCGGTAACGATTTTCAGCGCTTCCGCTTCTGCAGCCGGTATGGTTACGATTTCATATTCTTTACCCTTGAGGATTTCAGTTTCCATATTTTCCTGGGCGTTGATGACGTCCTGGTATGCCGGAGCTACTTTTTCAACAGGCGGGTGAACATCTTGAACATTTACAGAAACAATTTTAACGCCAAGATCTTCTCTTTTGCATTCAGTTTGAATTTGGCTGATCAAGTCTGTAGTCGTTTTTTGGCGTCCTTGTGACATGACTCCAAGTAAATCAACACTGCAGAAATATTTAGATACGATTTGTTCTCCAATGTTTTTGACTACTTTCTTAGGATCAATTGTACCGTAAAGATATTCCCAAGCCTGATCTTTATTGATTGTAAAATCGATCGGGATACTGGCTTCCAGAATGGAAACCGCGCCGATTGTTATATTTTCCTTCTCGTCGCGGCGTTTTACCGCAACCAGATAATTCTTTTCTTTTTTGTAATGTTTTTTGGTCCATGTAATAACTTGAGGTTGTACGGCCCGACCATTTTTCATTTCCATTTTGGCACCGATTCTAACCTGGTAAACAATATCAGTGGAAATGGTTCTCATATTGCCGATCGGATATGGCCAGCGGAAATAAACTCCGGGTTCGTAAACTTTTTTTGATGCGCTGCCAAAAGTTTCAAAGAAACCAACTTCGTTATGTTTTACTTCATAAAATCCCGTAAAACACCACAGCAGGAGCAACCACACAAGTACCATTGGAATAATTGCGCGTTCAAAAAAGAGATATAGTGAAGTTTTTGAAATTTTAAAACCAAACTGGTAGTCGAGGGTATCGGAAATGTTGCGCACTACGCCGCCAGGTTCAGTAAACAGTGCCAGAATACGGCTTTCGTATACCGGTCTGACTTCCTCAATTGTTCTTGGACGATAAAATTCAGTAATAAAACTGATAATAAGTTCAAAATCAAGAATGACAAAGAAAATCATGATAGATTTGGCGATCACTTTATCGATTTGGACTTTTCCATAGCTGTAGCACATTGCGGAAACCAGGCCAAGAAGACTGACCACAAAACCGGCAATCAGCCAGGAACCGACTGCCCGAAGCCATCGGAAATTTTTGTCGCGTGACTGACCAATACAGAAAGCCCCGCCAAAAGCGCCGGCCAACATAAGAACTGCTTCGATAAAAGCGATTTGAAGTGGTTTCGCAGGTTTTGGAATCTCTATCCGTCCCTGCCATTGACGCCAGAAAAGAATAAGAAGAACAGTGATAATAATAAAACTTAATACGGAAAGTACATACGGGGCAAATTTTTCATAGTTAGAGAAGGTTCTGCCGGAAGTGAAGCGAACGTCGCTTTCCACGTCGAAGGCTGAGTCTTTTCGTTCTTTCAGTAGTGCTTTGTCGGCTTCTTCCTGACGGGCAGCTGAAAATAATTTGCTGTAAATCAGTGAAGCCGCAGCAAACAGTGTCGCAATTACAAAAGGAATTAATCCTAATGCATAGCTGTCAAGCCCAGCCCACTTGGATACCACCCCTGAAAAGAGAATCAGGAAGGTGACAATCAATGCACCGATTCCCACAAACAGGGAAACGGTAAAGAGAAGTTTAGAGCTCTCAATGTCGCTCTTGATTTGGATGTCATTTGCCATAATTGTACTCTTATATTAATTTGGTATTAAAAAGTAATATTTAAAAATGCGTTTATTTTACCATTATTTAACACTAAAACAAGTATTTCCCCTATGATTATTACATGATTTTTCAGTATAGACATCATACAATCAATAAAAGTTCCCTGTTTTCAAAAAAAAAATTATTTTTCTTTTTTCTGATTTGCCAGTTGTTTTTGTTCGATATCTGAATTTTGCTGTTTCTGTAATTCTTTGCCGGATGGCTTTGTTCTGAGACGGAGGAAGTAAGCTTTAACAATTGTCTCATAGGTTTTAACCGTTTTTAACTGTTGATCGCTGGTTTGTCCAAAAGAGTTTGTTGATAATTTAGTTCCGTCAGGGTTCCAATTACCCGCTCCGGATGCACTGGTTGGGTCAAAACCGGGAGAATCGCCGGAAGGCATGGAGTACGAGCCTGTTTCAATGCTTTTACTGCTGACGATATGAATCGCATCGGCACCAACAGATTTTGCTTCATCAATTAATTTCTGTTTGATTTCGTATCCGGTATAGCTGCCGGGAAATGAGCGGGCGTCTTTGCCGATTATTTTGTATTGAGGCGGAATTTTTCCTGAAACAACAGTGACTTTAGTCGTTGGTTCATAACGTTGCCCGATGTAACTGCTTACGCAACCTCCCATCATGATAGCAAGAATGATGCAGGTTTGTATTTTTAATACCGATTTCAAGTCTGAACCCCTTCTCTGTTATTACCTGACTTATTAACATAGTTGATATTATACACAAATCAACCCGGTATTCCAAGTTTTAAGAGCGGTAATTTTGAAAGAAATATGATTGTATCAAGTGAAGGAGGTATATATGCTGATATCCGGCAGTTATTTTTATCTGCCGGATATCGGACAATATAAAAGAAGCTGAATTTATGACAAACGATAGACTGCGGAATCGTAATTCTTAAGTGTGACAGTCAAAATGCCGGAATCCAGAGGATAAGTTTCCTCCGTGTCAAGACGAATTGCGGAGGTGTTGCCTGGCAGTTCGATTTCAGCTGTTTCCTTGTTCGAGAATGCGGCGATGAATAGATAACGGTAGCCGTCTGCACCGGTTATGCCGGTCCAGCGGATGTTGTTTTGTTGTCCACTTAACTTGAAGCTATCTTCCTGTATTTGTCCGGCTGTTATTACAAAACCCAGATCAAACAGACAGGTTTCTGCTTCATAATCTTTGCGGTCAAGAATACATGGAGCGCAGATTTCATCGCAATAAAGATTGCCGCCGGAGGGACGGTTGCTCAATATTTTGATCTGACGGCTTGCAGGACGGTTGATTATCAGGCTGTCTGCACCATAAAGCAGTTCGATATCCAGCTTTTTATCAATGCAGACATGTTTTGCGTTCAGATTTATTTGTTCGGCTTTTCCCGGTAAGCCGTGCAATTCCGTTGAATTATATGTTCTTGTCATACTATTAAACAGATCGTTGGGCATATTGCAGAAGAGACCTTTTACTGACTTTAACCATGTGCGGTTAATCGTTGTCGCACGTTGCATAATCAGGACAGTTGAGTCATCTGGCAGGGCGGCAAAAGCAATTTCTTCGTTTGCGGTTTCTTCATCGGCCTGACCTTCTGCTACGTGCTCCTTGCATAACCATTCAAATTTACCACAAGTATTGAAGCCGCCACTAAAAACGTGGTCAGTATGTTCCAGGATATTGGTTGTATTGCATACTGCAGTACCCTTTATTTCACCAATCAGGTTCCAGTGCCATTCCGCCATGCTTGAGTCATCGGGAGGGAGACACATTGCCATCGGTTTTTCAGCGGATTTCCAAATAAATGAAGCCATCCGGTTTGTTCCCCGCTGCATCATTGCTCCATGGTATTCGTCGTACCAGGAGGACGAAATCGGGGCTATTTCCGGAACTGCCGTTGTTTTCATATTATTAAATATCCGTCTCCAGTAAGCTCCCATAGACAGCGTAACTGCTTTGTCTCCTTCCAGGCGGTGGAAATAAAGTGGAGATACTTCTTCCAGTTCTTTCAGTCGGTCACTGAGGAAAGAGCCATCGCCATTATGGTTCATTTCCATTTCTACCTGTTTGAGCCATCCCGCTTCAAATGCGGTGGCATCAGTATCATTCCATAAGTCTTGAGCCAGCAGCCACATTGGGATCGCGTAATCCTGGCAGTAACAATAGCGAACCCTTGAGTCGCCGCCGATACGCCATAACCGACCATCGTCAAAGGTCAGTTTACGAATATGCTGCCAGAGTTCATGAGCATGCTGATAGAGTGCGGGTGTTAGTGTAATCCCGCGCTTTTTGCCGGAAAAATGCAGCATGGCGATATTGGACAGACAGATGACCATATAGCCGACATTCATATATGCATGATGGTTGAGGCCATAGGTTTCGGTGAAATTTGCGCCGACAAACCATTCCGACACTTTTTTTCCGTCAATGATTTCATCTGAGTTCGCATCTGCAGGAATTGAGATTCCATTCAGTAAGAACTTCGTGCCTTTTTCGCGATATTCCGCTGCTCGGGGAGCGTCCGGATACATCATGGCGGTACGATGAAGGACCGAACCGTTCCAGATGTTGCTTTCCGGCCGGTTTTTACCGGTTGTCGCATCAATATCAGCTTCGACCGAATATTCATCCAGCATCCAGTTACTTTCTGAAATCAGCATGTTTCGGAGTGATTCGTGGTCGCCCGGTGTTAAATGTTCAGCGATGGCGTCCACTCCATGCATCATTCTTTCAACACAGAGAACGCTGATCCATGACTGTCCCCAGCTTTGGCCGTCAAAAGTGGTGTCGGGACCACTGACGTGGCTTCTCAGGGTAAATCGCAGCATTTTTAAGGCGTAATCCAGTACCTTCGCCTGTGATATTCCTGTTTTTTCTGCATCGAAATCCGGATCGGCTGCCGCTACCGCAAACGCTCCAAAGGCTGTATTGTTCGTCTGTTGGGCCCAATGACCGCGATTACCGGGGCCGTAGCTGGCAACTTCGGAGTTCCAGGACGGTTGATAAATTGCTTTTTCGGCATGCTTCAGCCAGCGCTGAAGCAATTCAAGATAATTTCCTGAATTAATATTCATTACTTCAATATCCTTATATAATATCAGTTCTGAACACTTACATTATAGATGATATTTTTATTTTTATTAACTTCTTTGAATAAAAAATCATCAAGATTTTCATATTTACGACTGAAAATCTGTAAGCATTCTTAAAATTTTATCGAACGGGGCTCCATATACTGTAATTATTAATTGGTGCGTCAGAGTCGCTATAGTCTGCAACGGTCAGCTTATTCATATCCACTTTGGTGGCATGTCCGTCAATAAACAGAACATTTGCGCCTCTATGTCGGTTGTACGGCAGGAAATCAGCCCATAATGATTTTTCCGGAACGGCAAGATAATATCCCTGACAGGCGCTGTAGGAGGGTCTATATGAATCAACCAGTACAAGCATGCCGGAAGGACTTTTTATTTTGTTCAATTTACAGGAGTAAACACCTCCTGAGGCGTTTACTTCGGAAAACGGATCTTTTTTTCCGACTTTTGTGAATCCTAATCCGAGAATATTGTAGCCGTAACTGATTTTTCTGCTGTCACCACTGGTTCCCTCCCAGTCGTCCACATTCCGTTTTACATCGGAAGGACAATAAAAAATCTTTTTGGGTAAGTCGTGATCTTCATTCAGGTGTTCTTCCCAGTATCCATAGGCACTGTTGGCGATTGGAAAACGTCCATTGTTGGAATCAACATAAAACATCATTGCTTGTCCCAGCTGTTTTTCCTGAGATAAGCAGTTTATAGCTTTCGCTTTGTTGCGGGCACTGTTCAATGTCGGGAGCAGAATTCCTGCTAATATAGCGATGATTGCTATCACTACCAAGAGTTCGATGAGTGTGAAATCATTTTTTGTCTGTTTGGGCATGTTATAACTATTGGGTCTCTGTTCGTTTCTATTCATTTTTTACAATTCTCCCTTTTGGTATATTCCTGTCTGCCCCAATGCTGTTTTTTTATTGTAACAGGTATATTTTATTGCGAAAAGCTGTTAAAATAAATGGCTAAAATCCCTTTTTTGTTGTATAATTATCTTGTTTTCAGGAATAATTAACAATAAAAGGTGTCCTGATGCGGTTGGAATCGGCGATAGCGGCTTTTGAAAAGGTGCAGGGAGTCAGTGTGACAATTATCGATAACCAAGGGATTTTTCATACTCCTGCCGGTTTGGCTGTTTTTAGTTACTGGCGTCAGTCCCATAAGAAAAATGAAATGTGTGCGAGGGGATTTTGCGACAAAAGATGTATTGATCACTGCCGGTATAAAATGAATCGTATTTTTGAACATGATCATAGCCCTCGGATTGAAACCTGTTGGAAAGGTGTTACCGAGCTGGTTACTCCGCTTTACCGGGGAGATAAACATCTCGGGATGTTTTATGCTGGAACCTGGCGTTTTCCTGATTCTTTCCCTCCTGATGAGCTTGGCGGAAAATTTCAAACGGATTTTATGGCACTGCCGGTTCTGACTGATGGCACTGCGGATAATCTCCTGCAGGTTATTGAGGTTTTTGCGAAGGGAGTTATGTCTGAACTGGAGCAGATCATGGAATTGGTTGTTCCTCGTTCTGAGCGTGCAGAAGTGATTGCTTCATATATTCGTGATAATGCGACTGTCGGAATTACTCTTGGCGATCTGGCCGGAAGCCTTGAGCTTTCTCGTTCCAGAACCAGTTTTCTCCTTAAGAAATATTTTGATTCAACATTTTCCGATTTAATTCATCGCGAGAGAATTAATCGGGCCCGAACTCTTCTTGTCGGGAACGATGATACGGTAGCAGAGATATCACATCGACTGGGATATACCGATGAATATCATTTTAATAAAGTTTTTCGCCGTATTGCCGGTATGCCGCCGGGCAAGTTCAGAAAGAAATATCGGAAAGATGTTCCTGAGAGATTTATTACGCCGGAAGATTGAAAAAAAGCTACTCAATGATAATTTAATTTTTATGCTGGTAAATCTGCAGTGACATGAAATTAAATTCGCGAATACTATTGAATTTTATCATTGGTAATAACTTTATGAGAACGAATTGTAACCGTGAGATGGTTGACAGGCTGAAGGAGATTTCAGATCAGGTAAATCGGAATCTCTCGACCCGTTTTTTCGGCATTGATAATGTAATGTATGATTATGCCGGACTGGAAGGAGAAGTGTGTCTTCCTACGCCAGAAGAATGCAGAATGAATAAACCCAATGCACTGGGGTGGTGGTCTCCTATTGAGAATGGTGCCTTTTTTAATGGTGTTTATCTTCTGGGACAACTTGAGCGTTATCGCCGTGAGAAGAATCAGTCTGTTGTCGATAGAATCCATCGTCTGGTTAAGGGACTTTTTCATCTTCAGGACGTGGCTTCCGTTCCGGGGTTCATTGCTCGGGGAACTGGAGTTGATGGGCAATGCCATTATCCTGCGTCATCTAACGACCAGGTAATTCCTTGGCTTCTCGGCCTGTGGAAGTACTGCGAAACTGACATTCCTTCGGAAGCAGAGAAGAGGGAATGCCGAAATCGTATGTTACAACAACTGGAAGCTTTACGGGATAATAATTGGGTTATTCCCGGTGATATTCCTGGTTTTGATCGAGGAAGTATGCTTCGGGAAGATAATGAACTGGAGCGGGGACTTTCAGCTGTACATATTGTTTTCTGCACAAAACTTTTGTCGAACCTCAACGGAGATGACAGTTTATACAAGCATTTTATTTATGAAACGATGAAAGATGGTAAGCTTCGAAATGAGGTGCTTGCTTATGGATTTCCAAACTTTATGGCTTCACATGGCTGGTTTACCTGTAACAGTATGTATCCGTTACGCGAACTCTGTAAAATAGAAGAGGACCAGAGGCTGGTCCGGCAGTTTACGGAAGGGATGAGGACGACAGCAAAGGCTGCGGCAGGGGCCATTCAATGCTATAAGCTCTATGACCGTAATATTGACTATGCCTTTATTCCTGACTGGCGAGTTATGCTGGGTGAATGGAAGGAACAAAAATCATCCTCCGAAGCGGCTGTGGTAGCTGCTCCTGAATCGGCGATATGGAATAAGGTATGTCCGGCAATCTGTATTGAGAAAAAGTCATTAATGCATTCGATTTGTTCAGCATGGTTGGTTATGATTGCGGGTGATAAAAAACTGAAAGAACAGTATTTGCCGGAAATGATTGAAGCTATTTGCTGGTTCGACTATGATAAACTTCATTATTCGGCATTTTTTTATGTTGAAAACTTAATCCAGGAAATCCTTACATATATTGAAAATGAGTAGTAAAACTGCGATTATAATTGGAGCTGGTCCTGCCGGCTTGACCGCTGCTTTTAAACTGGCGAAGGAAACAGATATCCATCCGATTGTGTTGGAATCTTCGTCTGAAATTGGGGGCTTGTCCTGTACTGTAAACTACAAAGGTAACCGGCTTGATCTTGGCGGACATCGTTTTTTTTCGAAAAACGATAATGTAATGGATTTCTGGAAAGAAATTATGCCGGTGCAGGGGATGCCGGCATACGATGATAAAATTCTAGGTACCGTTAAAACGCTGATGAAAGGTGGTCCTGATCCGGAGATTTCAGACCGGGTTATGCTGGTGCGGCGGCGAGTTTCCAGGATTCTATATTTGCGCAAATTTTTCCAGTATCCTATCAGTATGAAGCCGGAAACATTTATCAATTTGGGGTTGGTGCGTACGGTTAAAGGCGGCTTGGGGTATCTTCATGCTGTATTTTTTAAACGTCGGGAAGTCTCCCTTAAAGATTTTATGATTAATCGTTTCGGACGTCCTTTATATGAGATGTTCTTTGAAAAATATACGGAAAAAGTATGGGGACGTAATCCCGACAATATTTCTGCTTCATGGGGGGCTCAGCGTATAAAGGGGCTTTCTCTAGCAAAAACTCTTACCCGGATTTTGGGGAAGTTGATTGGGTCAGATAATAAAAAGGTTGAAACCTCGTTAATTGATGAATTCATTTATCCTAAACTGGGACCGGGGCAGCTTTGGAGTGTATTGGCTGATGATATTAGAAAGCTCGGAGGTGAAATTGTTTTAAATGCCGAAGTTGTCAGTATTAAGAATTCGGATGGGCGGATTAATAGTGTTTCCGCTTCGATAAACGGAAAACTGAGAGAATTCACAGGTGATTATTTCCTTTCATCCATGCCGGTAAAAGATTTGGTTTGCGGTTTTGATGGAGAACCGGTTCCTGCTGAAATTTCGAAACATGCGGCAGAATTACCATATCGCGATTTCATTACCGTAGGAATGCTGGTGAAAAAACTGGAGCTGGTCAATCATACCAAGCTGAAGACTATTGGAGATATTGTTCCTGATTGCTGGATGTATATTCAGGAAGATGATGTGAGGATTGGGCGGCTTCAGGTCTTTAATAACTGGTCGCCATATATGGTCGCCGACCTGAATAATACAGTCTGGCTGGGGCTGGAATATTTTTGCAACGAAAATGATAAACTCTGGTCAATGAACGATGAAGAATTTATTGATATGGCGAAAGGCGAATTGGTGAAGATCGGAATAATCTCCCCGGAAGACGTTCTCGACGCGGTTAGAATTAAAGTAAAAAAAGCATATCCGGCTTATTTTGATTCATATCAGCACTTTGGAGTGATTCGTTCATATCTTGACACCTGGTCCAATCTTTACTGTATTGGCCGTAATGGACAGCATCGGTACAACAATATGGACCACTCAATGTTGTCGGCAATGGAAGCGGTAAAATGTATTCGGGGCGAATCCGATAAAACTGCAGTCTGGGCGGTAAACGCCGAAGAAGAATATCACGAAAAAAAATCCTCGAAATAAGTTATTATTTCGAGGATTGTAAGTCAACTTTTTACTTTGCCGAAGCCGGTTTTGGGGAAGCAATATTGGCTTTGTAATATTCGATCAGTTCTTTTAGGTTGATCTTATAGTACGGTTCATTGCATGCAACAGTATTCTTGCCCGCATCGGCAAAATACATTGAGCCGGATTCCGGGAGGAATATTGCATTATGCAGGTTTGACCTCATTGCTACCGGACGCTTGATTATATCAATCATTACTTTTGCGTCAATTTTGCCATAATGTTTTTTCAAGCGATCTGAAATATAATTTGCGCGTTTTCCGCCGGAAATATATACAGTGTCTTTGGGTACAAATGGCAGGCGTGGATTTTGTTCTCCAGGTTTGATGATTCTGATCGGTTTTCCGCCGATGGCTTCTACTCCAACCATATTTTTGTTTTTATCGGAAATAATATAGTAATAATCGCAGGTCAGCGGGGTGCTTTTCATCAGGGCGAGAGCTTCCTCAACCGTAGAACATTCTTCCATGACCCGTCGCATCATAAAGTTCATTGGAAGCCCGTCCCATTTGCCGAAACCACGTCCTCCCATTTCTCCCATGGCAAGACCTTTTTCGTTCATCGCGGTAACCGTTCCGATAAATCCGGCAAAACTTACGCTGACCCAGGCATTATGCTTCTTCGGCATGAACACCATTAAGGTTGCCAGTTTTTGAAGATTGATGTCGCGCATGTAATCCAGAACCCTGGCGTGAATGATCTGTCCATTGAGTGACGCTTTGTCGCGGACAGCAATTCCGCTGCAATGAAACATCTCGGGGAAGAAATTTATATGCAGACCATCCTTTTCTGTAATACCGGCCTTTTTCGACATGGCGTCACATTCAGTGATGAAACGTTTTGGCGTGTATGGTGCTGTACGTTTTAAGACTTCCTGAATTTTTGTAAAAAACCAATCATCTTTGGAGACTAGATATCCGGCAGAAACCAGAAATATAATATCAGTCATCTGCTTAATTTGTTTTTTCATCAGTTCGCCATGAGCCGCTCCCATTTCCTCTGGAGAACCGGACATGAACAATATCTGTTTTCTATTTTGAAGCAAGCACAGCATGCCTTTGCCGTTGGAAGCGCGTTCCAGTACTCGTAAATTACCGGCAAAAAGTGATATACCGGTGATTGTGATAATTAGTAGTAAAAATGTTTTTTTCATTTATATACCCCTGAAATTAAAATAAGAAATTGATAACTGCGGCCAGAGTTCGATCAAGATAATGCTGTTTTACCTTGACAACTTTGCTCTTTTCTTCGCTGTCAGGATTAAACGTGGCCAGTTCTGCCGGAGCATTCAATTGCCAGTTGGTGAAATTGATGTCCACTGAGAATTTTCGTTTTTTGAGGGCAACAAGCTTTTCCGGTATCGCCGTATCTCCCTTGAGATATATTTTGCCGTTACCATCTTTTGATTTTATATCAAGATATCTTTTGCCGTCTTGAGTTTTCTGCAGAGAAATCTGACACCATTGTTTCATGGGAGCGAGCATTCCGCCCGCTGCCATATTCATGAGTCCTTCTCCCATTTGCTGATACATTTTTAACATGGGGTTGATGTAATCAGCCGGACCAGTTTTTTCCGGATCTATTTCACCTTTATAAATGGTTCCTTTTCCGGAGATGATCCAGGGACAATCACTAAATCCGAGTGAAGCACCCTTGATTTTCCCCAGCGGAGATTTCTGCATTTTTACCGTCAGCTTGAATTTACGCTCATCGCCGCGGAGTAACTGAAAGTTGCCGGCTGCTAGAGTTTTTCCATTTCCGTTGCCGACTTTTACGTCTCCGGCAATAAAGATGCAGTGACCGGCAGGGGGAGAAAACTTTATCAGTTGTCCCAGATTTTGAAAGACTTTTTTTATTGTTTCCTGATCAGTCGAAGGAGGTGCCGCAACTCGTGAGGGGATCGTATCATCTTTAAAGAATGCCACAAATTCGCAGAGCGATTGCGGCAAAGCGGCAATCGCAGTATAATGACCCAGCCCCTGGAACATATTGTTTTTTCCGGTCATGCCGCTTTGGTCAACCAGTTTTTTTACCGATTGAGGAGGGATTACTTTGTCATCGGAAGCATTATATATGCGTAGTTTATTCTTTTGGGCACGAGTTTTCAGGTATTTTAGGTTGTTGAGCGGGTCTACTTCCGTGACCACTTTATCAAAAAATTTTTTTTCTACGGGAGGGGCCGCATTGTACAATTGTTGCATCTTGACGGTTTCTTTTGAGTAACCGATGATATTCCTGAGGTCGCCGCCAGCCAGTAGTAATACAACCTTATCAATTCTCGGGTCGTTTCCTCCTACAGTTGCGGCGGTAATTCCTCCCAGACTGGTTCCGAGAAGATTGATTTTGCTGTGGTTAATTTCCGGGCGGGTAAGCATTACATCAACTGTGCGGTAAGCGTCTTCCGGACATTCCCTGATAGCCTGGGCCATTAGTTTACATGCATCCGGACGTTTCATCCATGCCCGGCTTCCGCCTGGACGGCGGCTTTTAAACATTGGAAGGTAGCACATCATTGCTGGAATGCCGTTTGTCGCGAAATGAGCGCAAATCATGTTCGTCAGATCGCCGCCGCCGCCAAGAATATGCAGACAAACAATTCCTGGACGTGGGGTTGATCCGTTTTTTAAATCTGTCGGAACATAATAATTTGCGGTTACGTTACCAAACGCACTGTCGGAAATGGGACTGGGGTATTCCAAATTGTATAGTTTGTAGTACGGAGTCGTTTCCTTTAGTTTGATTGTGTAGTCAAACGGTTTTCCAGTTGAGCTTTTAGTAACTTTGATTTTTTCTGTAGTACCACTTTGCGGTAGTCCCGATCCGAAAGCAATATTTGTCCACACTGTAAAACACATGGCACAAAACACGCTTAAGAACAGTTTGTTGATCATTAATTCCACCTTTTTCTTGAATTAAAATTAAACCCCGATACCAGTGTATAAAACTCCTTTTTTATATAAAGAACTGTGTCAAACTGTTGCCCCGACAGCACCTGTAACACTTTTTAAAGATATCATGCTTACAACTTATTTCAAGGGAAAAAGTAAACTGATCAGTGTTTTTTTTATTCTGTCCCGTTCCAGGTGTTTTGTAGGATTTCGGATAAAATATTGCGACTGTCTTCAACCGGAACTGGTTTGGGAGCGAGTTCGAGTTTCATCCGGTTTTCTGCTGCGGAACCGGCAGTTTTCTCCAGTAGTTCTTTAGGAAAGCCTTCTATCTCCTTCAGTGCCTGAGAAACCCCACATTGGGTCAGGAATGAGCGATAAGCTGCTACGATTGCTTCTGGAGTGTCGGCATTCGGGAAGATGCATTTTAGTTGCATTGTGCGTTCCACTACTGCCGGATTGCCTAGATAATATTTCCATGATGCCGGGAGCAGTAGCGAGACGGCGATACCGTGTTCCACGTGTCCGAACCAGGAAAAACTGCAAAGATGAGGCAAACCGGTTGACTTGTAACGGATTACCATTCCACCTAGAGTTGCGGCGGCCGCAAGGGCCTCTGCCGCTTCGGTGTCGGTTGGATTTTTTAGTCGCAGCGGCAGATATTTTACAATCAGTTCAATACCTTTAAGTGCCCAGGTGTTTGCTGCGGGATTGTTGCTGTCCTGGCCTACATTAAGAAAGCCTTCAATCAGATGTGCCAGAGCATCACAGGCCGTTGCGCGAACGACTGATTCAGGTGCGCTCATGGTCAATTCAGGACAGACAAACGCGTATTCCGGGATGGAACGAGTTTCAACCAACAGTTTTTTTACGCCGATCTTATAGTCGACAATATTAGCGTACGGTGTTACTTCTGAACCGGTTCCGGCGGTGGTTGGAAAACAAACCAGGCGTTTTAGCTTTTTATCTGGATTTTTCGTCGAGAAAAGATTTACCCCAAACCAGTCATTCAAATCGCCGTTAACCTGATATAACTGATAGGCCGCTTTGGATGCATCCATAATACTGCCGCCACCCATGGCAACGACCATCTCCGGCTGGAACTCCTTTAATTTTTCCAGCATTCGGTATACGGTGTCAGTACAGGGTTCTGGTTCTATTTCTGAAAAGCGTTCGACTGCAGGTTCATAGAAGTTAAATGCATTGAGAAAATATCCCAGGCCCGGATGATGATGGATTGAGTTGCGGCCCGTAAAGATCAGTATTTTTTGGGGTTTCTCATTATAGATCAACTCTTCGAACTGAGAAAAAGCGGAATTTCCGAAAACGATTGTGGTATCGGGGTAGGCATCAAAATATTCAATTAAGCTGTTCATTGTAAAACCTCTTTTGGTTGTTATTTAATAACATAGCAGGCATTGATAAAAATTCACATTGCTAGTTGTTTTTTGCGGAGATGGGAAAAAAGTATGTACAAAACAATAAAAATCAGTATATTTTTTTTGCTTGGTGCTATATTTGTGCTATAATACTGGAATGGGTAGTGGATAACAATAATAACTTTGTAAAGAAGGAGAGGGACCCATGTCCAAAAATCACAAAATTCAAATTTTTACGCTCATTGAGCTCCTGGTGGTTATCGCGATCATCGCCATTCTTGCAGGAATGTTGCTTCCCGCATTGAATTCTGCCAGGGAAAAAGCCAAACGCATCAGCTGTGTATCGAATATGAAGCAAATCGGATTATCCCTGAAAATGTATACCGGCGATTTTAAGAATTTTTATCCGTTTGATGTAACTTATTCCGGAGCGGCTTTGCCACCGGATTTTGAAGGTTACAATTCTTCCAGTGATAGTATTGATGATTCAGAACAACCTTGTGGGTTTAACATTCTGGTTAGAGAAGATTACCTTTCTGACGCCAATGTTTATATTTGTCCGTCTACAACCCATGAACCCAAAAAGGATCACAGCTATCTGTATCTGAATGACGTTGGTTCAATGTTAAACGGGGCTGGAATTCTTGCTGGTACCGGAGGTACAACTGATCTGCTTGCTGATAATGCCGATTCCAAGGTACTTACAGATCGTAATGTTACCCCTGATATAGCCATTGCTACAGATGGTTTCAATGATGACGGAAAAATGAATCATAAGGATTATGTGAGTTTTCTTTACGGTGATGGTCATGTTGAAGGAGAACTTGGCGATGGTACAGATATATACACTCAACAAGATAATCATGGTTGGAATGATACTATAATATCAACATTATCTACCGCATTGGGATTATAACATATTATCATTCTTATTTTGCCGGGCGTTTGTCCGGCTTTTTTTTGCCTTTTTTGCTGTTTCTTCTTGAAGTTAACGTAATTGATTATATTCATATAGTCTTTGGTATCAGTATATACAGGTGAAATATGGCAAAAGACAGAATATTTGCGCAACCCCTTGAGAAAATCGGGGATTTTAAATTTGACGAAAATGTGGCATCGGTATTCGATGACATGATTCGTCGTTCGATTCCTATCTATGAGAAAATTATTTTCATGTTGCGTATTTTGGCCGGACACTATGTAAAACCCAACAGCAACTGCTATGACCTGGGGTGTTCGCTGGGGGCTTCGGCACTTTCGATTGCCGGAGGCATTACTCAGCCGGACTGTAAGGTTTTTGCTGTTGACTTATCTGAACCGATGATCCGTCGTTGTTGTGATAATGTGGCGACCGTCAAGCCTCCGACTCCAGTTGTGGTTATGTGCGACGACATTAGAAATATTGCTATTGAAAAGGCTTCCATGGTGGTCTTGAATTTTACCTTACAGTTTCTGCCGCCGGAAGATCGTGACGAGCTGCTGAAGAAAATTTATGATGGTATGCTGCCTGGTGGCGTACTGGTGTTGTCTGAAAAAATTACTCATGACAATCCGGTGACTCGTGAGCTATTGATCGATATTTACCACGACTGGAAACGCAGTAATGGCTACAGTGATATGGAAGTCAGCCAAAAGCGTACCGCGTTGGAAAATGTACTGAAACTCGATACCATGCCGTACCACCTTGAGCGTCTGGAAAAGATTGGTTTTAAAGACTGTGCTCAATGGTTCCAATGTTTTAACTTTGCTTCAATCCTGGCTTTCAAATGAAGATAGATTATTCTCAATTTTACGATACCTCAAAAATGATTCTGCCGCCTGAATTGGCGGAATCTTTATACAAAAAATCGCAGTCGAAAATAGATGATTGTATTCACGGTCACCTTGATATGTGGCTGAAGGCAATTGATAACTTGCCGAATATCGATATTTCTTCTTATGATATTTCATCGGATACGATTCGTATCGGTGTGCCGGAGGACTGTGATGATTCCATACGACAGCAGTTATACGACTGTATGCAGGACTTGCGTCCGTGGCGGAAAGGTCCCTATGATATCTGCGGCATGAAAATTGAAACCGAATGGCGGTCCGATTGGAAATGGAACCGTTTGAAAGATCATATAGCTCCACTGAAAGGACGTGCCGTGCTGGACATCGGCTGCGGCAGCGGCTATCACACCTGGCGTATGGCAGGGGAGGGCGCAAAGCTGGCGGTCGGAGTTGATCCGTATATGGTTTTTGTCATGCAGTATCAAGCTATCCGTAAGCTGATCGGAGAAAATCTTCCTGCTTGGGTATTGCCGCTCGGAATCGAAGACCTGCCGCCGGAAATGAACGCGTTCGATACCGTGTTTTCCATGGGCGTTCTCTATCACCGTCGTGAACCGATGGAACATCTGCTGTCGATCAAAGATATGCTTAAGCCGGGCGGTGAACTCGTCCTTGAAACGCTGGTAGTCGATGGCGGACCGCAAACCGTGCTGGTGCCGGAAGGACGCTATGCGAAGATGCGTAATGTATGGTTTATTCCGTCTACTGAGGCGCTGGAAATCTGGTTGCGTAAGTGTGGATTTATTAATGTTCGCACGGTCGATGTGAATCAGACTTCTATCGAAGAACAGAAAACAACCGACTGGATGCGCTGGGAATCCCTGAAAGATTACCTGCATCCTGATAATCCCGACTTATCCTTTGAAGGCTATCAGGCTCCGACCCGCGCGATAGTTTTAGCAGAATCTCCCAAATAAAGGTTTTTATAAAATAAAAAAAAGCCGCGAAGCGGTAATATGTCACCGGACACTGTCCAGGCCGGGTCAAGCGCGGAGTCGCTTGTCGCCGAAGGCGAAATCTCTTGTAAGACATTGCCTGATAATTTACATGCAGAGCCAGATTCTGCCCTCGAAAAGCGAAGCAAATTCGAGGCTCAGAATCCCGCGCGAACACTCTGATCTGCCGGTATTTCCCACGGTAGCTTGCGTTGTCCCAACGCAAAAAGCACGTATACTACAAACGTCGTAGACACGGATTTCCCAAAAATAAATGCTTAAGTAAATTTATTCCTGATTGTTCGTGACTTTTTAGGTTATACTCAATTTCATATGATATTAGCAAAACTGCTATTTGCGCTGGGGACAGCACAAGCTACTACGGTTCGCTAAAATTCGAGCAGCTCTTGATGAGCCCATCACACCAGCGGCATTCCTGAAAATGACGTAATAAGAGAGATATTATTTTTGAATCTAAAGGCTATACTTCAATTCGTCTTATTTTCCCCGATTTCGGCTTTACTGGTTTTATCTGCATAAATTCCTTCAAAGTCACATTTTTTGCAGGTGTTATTGTTTATTTTTCCGCTTGCGCCTTTCATATATGAAATTCCAAATTGATTCTGATTACATTCATTGCCGGAGACGTCTACAACTGAATTGTCTTTGACTGCAATTCCAAACATCGAATTATTATTACAGTGGTTATTGGAGGCTTTTCCTTTTGATCCATTGCCGAATGATATTCCCAATTCACTGTTATTACAAATATTCGAAATGACATCAGCTTGCGAGCCGTGATTTATTAAAATTCCACCATTGATATTTTTACCACAATTGTTTTTATTCAGCTTTACGACAGAGTTGTTCCAGACATAAATACCAAGCTTCTTGTTTTCATTGCAAGTGTTTTTTGTAATAACGGCCAGACCATTTTGAGCAATATAGATTCCGGCAGTTCCATTTTGATTGCATTCAGTTTTGACAATTTCCGCAAATGATTTTTCTGAAATGGATATACCAGTGCTGGTGTTATTGTTACATTTGTTGTTCTGTATTTTTACATTTGAATTTTTTCTTGCGCAAAGTCCAATTTTGTTTTTTAAACAGGTATTATTAATAATTTCAGCTTTGGCTTTAAAGATCAGAATGCCCGTATCTGAATTATTATTACATTGGTTTTGGCATATTTTCCCTTCCGCATTATCTTCGAAATAAACTCCGACTCTATTATTGAGACAAATATTTTGGGTTATATTTCCCGCTGAATTGTGAACAAAAATGGCTGTGTTTGAGTTGTTATTACATTGATTTTTCAGGATTGTGCAACTTGAGTCACTGCAAACTAAAATTCCGTTTTTATTTTTTTCGCAAAAATTACTTGAGATATTGGCTTCCGAATCCTGATCGACTATAATGCCTCCAATTAAATTATTCCTGCATTTATTCGAGGTAATTTTAACTTTTGCTCCATCTTGTATGCCGATTCCAAACATTTTGTTGTTGGAGCATAAATTGTTTACGACTTCATAAACTGATTGTTTTATGATTTCAATCCCACAGGTCGCATTATTATCACATTGATTTGCAATAATTTTTCCAGTTGAATTTTTAACGGCAAAAATACCCTTACAATTTCCAGTACATATATTGTTTAATGCATTTAAGTTTGTTGATTTGCCGGCCGCTATTAGTGCGCTACCTTTTAAATTTGAAATAATACAGTTTTCAATAGTTAACTTTGAATGCGATAAAACAATGCCATCAGGCCAGGTACCAGAAATTTTTTGCTTGATCGTTCTCAATTTTATTATCTTCGATTTTCCGTCAGCTAACCTTAATTTTATTTTTATTATCTTACTTTTGAAGCTTGCGGCAAGATCATATTGATGAAAATTATATGCATATCCATCAATATCAATAATAGTTGTACCAGAAGGTATGTTCAATTCAGGAGAGGGAGTAATGCTTTCAATGGTATTTTGGGAATTATTATCTTTGAACTTGACATTTATGCCGAACATTTCTGTGGAGTCTTGTCCGTCTCCATCGACAGTCAAGTTGGTGATTGTTCCACTTTTGCATTTTGAGGCTAAAATTACGCACGGGGCGTGCTTTACCGGTAGTAACCGGCATTTGTCTCGGTTTTCGCCTTTCAGGGTCACGCCATCCTTGAACATAATCATTTCGCGGTAGTCACCCGGTTTGAGAATGATGGTATCGCCGGATTTAGCCTGCTTCATTGCCTCGTTGACGTTTTTAACATTGTCCGGCACGTAGATTGTTTTACCGGCAAAGGCATAAGTCGCAGAAAGAAAAAAGCACACGAGAAAGAATCCAGTGTGGAACGTCTGGTAGTTTGTTGAAAAAAACATTGATATCCCCTGTTGATGCTGAATTTTATTACTGTAAATTATCACAGCAATCAGGGAATTACAATTATTCTGCAGCTGTTTCTTTTGTGACGAATGACGTTTTTTCGGCGGGCTGCCAGCACTGGTATATCTTCGGGATAATGTATTTCATTACCGCTGCGGCCGGAACCGCAAAGATCATTCCGGCGAGTCCGGCGAAGAGTCCACCCAGCAGGACAACGATGATCGTCTCAAGGTTGGTCAGTCCCAATGCTTCACCGACAAATGCCGGATAAATAAAGAATTGTTCGAATATTCCGTTCATAATGATGTAAAGCAAAAGAATAACTACTATTACAACCGTGCTGGTATTGCCGAATGCCAGGCAGACCAGTACGGTTAGGGTCGCGCTGGAAGCCGGGCCGATGTATGGTAGCAGAATGGTACATCCCGCCAGAAAACCGATAATTGGAGCGTATGGTACGCCCAGCAACAGGAATGCTGTGATGTAATAAATTGATTCGATTATGATAATCGATAGATATCCTTTCAGCCAGGTCTTAGACATCATACCGATGTCGTCAAGTATACGTTTTGCCTGCGCCCGGGTTTCATCGCCGGTGTACGGCATCCAACTGCTGTTGAAGATTGATTTAACAATGTAATCGCTGATTTCTCCCTGTTCCAGATTCTTTCGGCTATTGGCTCGGAACAGAGCGATTTTCTGGAGAAACAGCAGGAAGAAAAACAGAGTCATTAACGCATCAAAAACCATTCCGATCGCACTGGAGAAAAATCCTGCGGTAAAAGAAAACATACCGGATACTTTTTTCAAGATCATCGCGGCCATGGCTTTCTGGTTATTCTTATCCTTCAGAACGTTGGACAGTTCGTTTATGCTCCATTCGACAATTGGCCACTTTTCGATCTTTTTTCTAACTCCTTCCAACTTAACAATGAATGTGCTTATCAGTGACTTAACATATTCATTTTCTTTTTCCTCAAGGTTGGAGGGATTTCCGAGCGGGCTGTCCGTCTGGGGCAGGGCGACCACTGGATCATTTTTTGTTGTTTGAATAGTTGTTGTTTGAGTCGAGGTGTTTTGGACTGTTGTTGTTTTTTGTTCCTGAACGTGCTTATCTGCCCAGCTTTTAATATCCATGCCGATTCCAGCTACATATCTGACCGAGAAAGTCAGTGCCAGGATCATCAGGACCAGAGCCAGAATAATTGAAGTAAATGCGGTCATACCGACGGCTTTATTTACCCGCGCTTCCAGTTGCTTCTGTTCAAGCTGTTCTTCTGTAAGTTTTTTGTGGCTTAGTTTGTTTTGTATTTTTCGGGCAATGGATTTGAATGGCCGAAAAATCATACCGAAACCCTGAAAAATTTTCATAATGGGGCCGGGTGATTCCAAGTGGCGTTCGAAATAGCGTTCCACCGGCATAAAGATAAAGGCCAGGATAAAACCGAATAGTACGGATTTCAGAAACGTTGCGGTCAGGATGAAAATTGAGACAATTACCAGAGCCACAATGATTCCGGTCCATGACCTCATGATTCGTCCTCGACGGTCAAATTCATTGATGGCGTCTTTTTCCATACGCTGTAATGTTGTTTCTGGAAAATTTGTGGCATCAGCGATTTCTTTTAGCACTTTGCGCTGAGCCTCACCGTAGTTGCCGTTGAAAAACGCTATCTTTACCAGTGCTTCCATGGTCTTATGACGTTGATCTTCAGGCATTTCGGTCATCATCTGGATGCTGTCCGAAATATTCCAGTCCTTGCAAACTCTGATTTCTTCGGATAGTCTGTCGATCTGACGGTCGGGAATATGCCCTGAGAGGAGTTCACGAAAACAATCCATTTCTTTTTCGTCAAGTTTACCGTCTGCCCAGATCACAGCTCCAAGCAGATTGACGAAAGCCATAGTGTTTGAGTCGACGTCCTTAGCGGAAATCATGCCGGTCAACGTTTCCATTGCACTGTTGACTACTGAACTTTTTTTTAGGGCATCGACTATTTTCATGAATTCCCTCCCGTAGAATCAATATCATTCCACGATAATCTTTTTGGTCCCTTCGGTGACTTTTCCGCAGATTGCCGCGTTGAATCCTGCGCCTTTGCAAAGGTCAATCACTTTTCCGGCAACATCCTGTTTTACAAACAGAACCATGCCGATACCCATGTTGAATACGCGGTAGGCTTCTTCATGTCCGATATTGCCTTTTTCGGTAATCAGCTTGAAGATCGGCGGAATCGGCAGAGCTTTGCTGTCGAAAACTACATTCACATTTTCCGGCAGGATTCTTGGCGTATTGTCATACAGACCTCCGCCGGTGATATGGGCGATACCATCGATCGTAATATCCTGATCAAAGCATTGTTTCAGTGCGGGCCAGTAGCAGGTGTGAGATTTCAGCAGGGCTTCGCCAACGGAATCGCCGCCGAGTTCTTCCGGTTTTGAATCAACAGTATAGCCGCTCTGCTCAAACAGGACCTTACGGGCCAGACTGAATCCGTTGGTATGCAGTCCGCTGGATGGCAGGCCGATGGCGATATCGCCGGGAGCGATGTTTTCGCCGGTAATAAGCTTATCTTTTTCAACGATACCGGTGATTACGCCGACCAAATCGAAATCGTCGCCGTACATACCCGGCATTTCAGCCGTTTCGCCGCCGAGCACAGAGCATCCAGCTGCTTTGCAGGCATCCGCGATACCTTCGAGAACATGCTCATAAAGCGGGCTTTTCAGTTTGCCGATACCAATATAGTCGAGGAAATAGATTGGTTCCGCGCCCTGTACCGCGATATCGTCGATACAATGGTTGACGATATCGTGTCCGACTGTGTCGAATTTATTCATCATCATGGCAACCATCAGTTTGGTGCCTACGCCGTCGATACTGGAAACCATGACGGGATTTTTATATTTGCTGAGGTCAATCTGGAAAAGACCACCGAAACCGCCGATCGGACTGAGCATTTCAGGTCTTTTGGTTCCGGATATTTTACCTTTCACTTTTGCGAGCAGGTTTTGAGCGAGGTCAATATCGACTCCTGCCGCCTTATAGAGATCGCTTTTTACTTTTTCTTCAGACACTTTTATTCTTCTCCGTTATATATGATTTTTATAATATATTCAATGCAATATAATAATGACACAAGTTTATCTGCTGTCAACCGTAATATCCAGTAAAGATTGACGTACTTTTTCCCGATACTCAATAATTTGTTCTTCTGTCAGGTCGGGCGGAATCTCAATTGGTTCGCCCAGGATGAGCTCAAGCTTTGCCCATGGTTTTGGAATCTGAAAACGATCCCAGCTTTTTATTTCCCAGTAAGCCGACGCGTTGACGGTAACCGGAATAATCGGAGCCCCGGTCTTACTGGCCACCAGAATCGGTCCCTGGCTCATGGTATATTTGGGGCCGCGCGGACCGTCCGGGGTAAAAGATACATGGTATCCTTCTTTAATCGCGTCCAGTGCGCCGCGTAGTGCGTTGGCCCCTTTGCGTGAGGATGACCCCCGCAGGCTCTTCAGACCGAAATGCGCGATCAAGTCGGTTACATATTGTCCATCGCGTGAGGCGCTGACCACCGCCATCGTTCTTTTTCTGACGGAAGGCGGAAATACAACCGGAAAAAACAGCAGCCGGTTATGCCAGGTAACTGTTACGGCCGGAGCTTTTCTGTAAGTTTGTTCGTGAGGATCCACAATTTTGAACCGCATGCAGGCTTTCATGGTTTTCATCAGCGTAGCCGGAAACCAGAATATCCATGTCGGAAATTTCTTAATATTACGGAACTTTTTCTTTAACAGACCCATCGGTTATTTCTTTCCTTCTTTATAAAAAGCGCATAAGTCGTTCAGTACGCATTGTTCACACTGGGGCTTTCTCGCATCGCATACGCTTCTGCCGTGTAATATAATGATATGGGAAAAATTCACCCATAATTCATCAGGAACCAGTTTGTTTACAATTGCCTCGATTTTGACCGGATCGTCATCGCTCACCGCACCGATTCGGTTCAATACCCGTTTCACGTGAGTATCGACCGGAAATCCCGGAACTTCAAAAGCGTCACCCAAGATCACATTCGCGGTTTTTCTGCCGATACCCGCCAGCGATGTAAGGTCATCCATATTATCAGGTACCTGTGAGTCGAATCGTTCAACGATGCCCTGACAGGCTTTGATAATATTCGTTGCCTTGTTTCGGTAGAAGCCAACCGACCGGATATCTTTTTCCAATTCGGCCTGATCGGCTTCGGCAAATGCCTTTAAATCAGGATATTTCTTGAATAATTCCTTGGTGACCAGATTTACTCTTACATCAGTACATTGTGCCGACATAATTGTGGCTATCATCAGTTCATGCGGGGTTGAATAATCCAGAGTACAATGCTGTTGCCCAAATACTTTGAACAGGCGCTCATAAGTATCGAGCAACAGTTTCTTCTGTTTCGAACGGTTCATTCTTTTTCCGGTACTCATGACACCAGGCTTACGAAACTGCGTAGAATCTCACGTCCTTTATTTTGACTCTTTTCCGGGTGGAACTGAGTCGCAAAAATATTATCCTTTGCCAGGATTGCCGTAAAATCCAGAATATAGTCGCACGAAGCCGCAATAACCTCCGGATTTTCAGGTTTCGCATAGTATGAGTGGACGAAGTAGAAAAAACTTTCATCCGGAACATTTTCCAGGCATTTGCAACGGTTTTTGATTGAAATCGAGTTCCAGCCCATGTGGGGAACTTTTTCCTGTCCTTCCGGGAATTTTACTACTTGTCCCTTAAACAGTCCGAGGCCTTCTACACCGGGGGCTTCTTCGCTGGATTCCAGCAGCATCTGCATCCCCAGGCAAATGCCGAGGAACGGTTTGCCGGCCTGAACCGCCTTGTGAATTTCCGGGGTAAAACCGCGTTTATTCAGATGTTCCATTCCGTCTCCGAAATTGCCCACTCCGGGGAGAATAAGTGCATCGAATTTTTCGAGTTCGGAACCCTTGTCAATAATTTCAATTTTGCCACCAACACTCTCCAGCGCTTTGTGAACGCTTAAGAGATTGCCCATGCCGTAATCTATCAGAGCTATCATTGTACTAATGCCGCCTTACATTATTTCGGGTCAGCCTGCTCTAATCTTCCTTGAGGTGTGACAGAGCTTTCTGACCTAGAGGATAAACGTTAAAACCGATTTCATAAAGTTTCTTATGGTCAAGGGTATTTCTGCCGTCAAAGATAAAAGCCGGTTTTTCCATGACATCATAAATCTTTTGATAATCGTATGAGGTAAATTCTTTCCATTCCGTCAGGATTGCGATCGCATGAGCGCCTTCAGCCGCTTTCAGGGGATCATCGATATATTCGATTTTGCCTTCAACGTCTTTGAGGTCCTTCTTGGCTTCGGGTAATGCTTTGGGATCATAAATTGCGAGTTCAGCATGTTCTTCGAGCAGCTGTTTGCTTACGGCAATTGCTGGGGACTCGCGAGTATCGCCAGTATCGGCTTTAAAGGCGAATCCAAACAGCGCAATACGTTTGCCTGCTACGGTATTGAACATTTCGGTAACAATCTTTCTGACGAACCGCTGTGACTGGTAATCGTTGATCTTGACAACTTGTTCCCAGTATTTTGCCACCTTGGGCAATCCGTAATATTCACAGAGGTAAACCAGATTAAGAATATCTTTTTTGAAGCAGGAACCACCGAAACCAACGCTGGCGCGAAGAAATTTGCTGCCGATTCTGCTGTCTGCTCCCATCGCATCGGAAACATCAATTATATTGGCGTCGGTTCTTTCGCAGAGCGCTGAAATACTGTTGACTGAGGAAATACGCTGTGCCAGCATGGCATTGGATACCAGCTTGGAAAGCTCACTGCTCCAGACATTTGTTGTTTTAATTCTTTCACGGGGAACCCAGTTTGCATAGATATCAATAATGTCCTGCAAAGCTTTTTGTCCGGTTGGCGTTTCCATTGCGCCGATCAGAACGCGATCCGGGTTCTGAAGGTCAGCTACTGCGGTGCCTTCTGCCATGAATTCCGGATTAGAGATGACTTCAAAGTTCAAACCTTTGGTGTTTGCCATCAGGATGCGGTGCATTGCTTCCGCGGTTCTTACCGGCAGAGTACTTTTTTCGATTACGATTTTGTCGTGTTCGGAATGTTCAACAATATCTCTAGCGGTTTTTTCCCAGTATTGAAGGTTTGCGGCTTTGCCGGCACCGGCACCGAATGTTTTTGTAGGAGTGTTTACGCTTACAAAAATGATTCCTGCCTGTTTAATTCCTCCGATCACGTCAGTAGAAAAGAATAAATTACGTCCGCGTGCGCGGCGAACAACTTCATCCAGGCCAGGTTCATATATCGGTAGATCGTCGGAGTTCCATGCTGCGATTCTTTCGGCATTCATATCAACGACTATTACTTTGTAATCCGGACATTTATCCGCAATTACTGCCATGGTCGGTCCGCCAACGTAGCCGGCTCCGATGCAAAGGATTGTTTTCTTCATAAAACCAATCTGTTCCCTGATTATATAGTTGATTTCAAATATTACAAAATTTAAAATATTAAAATATCATCATAATCGGTTTTTTGCCAGTAAGTAAACGGGAAAATTACTTGATGAATCGGAAAATATCCTGTTTTAAAGCGTAATAATTTGAAAATCAGAAAGATTGAGGTAATTTTGAGATGGATTAACGAAAACAGGAAAAACTGTATTTTATATGAATACTTATTACATGATTTATGTGGCCGGACTTCTCCTCTTCGGGTGTGCTGTTGTATTTTCCGGGATATGGATAATCAAATTGAATCCCGATAACCTTTCAATAAAAGAAAAATTGCCGCGAAATGTATGGCTGGGAATGATTTTCGGTGTGGCCGGGTTGATTTGGTGCATTCCTCATTCAAAGCCGATTTTGCCGGATTCTTTGCATCCATATTTAATTCCGGCAGTTATTGTCTGTGCTTTTCTTGCATATAACTTTCTTGATTATTTGTTTGCCCGGGCTATCGGCGGATTTATGATTTTGCTTGCCCATTATTTTCTCCATGAATCATTTACCCTTCATACTCCGGCTTCTCCGGTTTTTGCCGCCTTTTGTATGGCAATGGGAATCGTCGGTATCTTTTTTGCCGGAAAACCGTATTTATTCAGGGATTTCATTCGAAAAGCCGCGGGGAACCACCGTTTGCGAATTGGCAGTGCGTCGGTGTGTTGGGTGTTCGGTATCTTCTGTGTAATTCTCGGCGTTTTACAACTTACGATGAAGCAGGGGTAGTTCGTTGAATATCGGATTTGATCTTGATGATTTTGCTTCTCAGTGCGGAATCCCTGATATAGAGAGATTTCGTGTTCAAATGACGGAATTGTTTAAATTGCTGTCCGAATATAATGATGTAACCAATGTAACCCGAATTACCAGTGAGCCTGAATTCTGGAGCAAGCATGTGGCTGATTCATGCTCAATCGGACTTTTTTTTCCAGAGTTTGCTGAAGATATGATTGGACTTGCTGATATTGGTTGTGGGGCTGGATTTCCCTCGCTGGTGCTTGCAAGTGCCTGGCCTAATCTGGATATTACCGCGATAGATTCAATTGGACGCAAGACTCGTTTTGTTGAGCTCGCAGCAGAAAAGCTTGAGCTAAAAAATCTGAAAGTGGTTACCGCTCGTTCTAAAGAGCTGCTGCATCTGCCGGAATGGAAAGAACGGTTTGATATCGTAACTGCCCGTGCAGTGGCGGACGCCAGAAAATTGTATAGAGAAACTCGGCTCTTGTTGAAGAAAGAAGGACGTTTTATTTTTTACAAAACGCCCTCTCAGGTAAAAGAGGATTTGCCACAGGCAACCTCGGCATCAAAAAAGTTCGGACTGGAGTGGCGAGTCTCGGAAGAGTTTGAATTGCCGGATTCCGGAGGAGCAAGGCAGTTTCTTTATACAAAATAGTGCTAAAAAAACTGGGGGATTCTTTTGAAAAAAATTACAAATATTTTATCCTTACTGTTTTGGAGTGGTATCCTTGCGATTGCAGCGACTCGCTGCTGGTTTTCTATTAAATCTATTGTTTTGATTTTTTACAAAGTCAAAATTAATGAATTTGATGTTTCTATTGCTGTAAGAATTTGGGTGACTCTAATATTATTAGGGTGGCTCGGGTGGTCTCAGTTGAGTAAGAAAAAGTTTGTTCTTCCCGATACGAAAACCATCAATATGGCATTACTGCCTCTTGTATTGCTGATTCCTGAATGGTTTCTACCTCTGTCGTGTTTTTCTCCGATATGGTTTACAGTGATAGTGTCATTTGTTCTTTGTCGCTGGCTGGTGACTATGTCGTTTCGATGGGAAAAGATTCGGCACGTCGGAAAAGCTTCGGTGCTGGTGTCTTTGTTTGCTGTATTTGCTGTAATGGTCTGGTATGGTTGGTATTTGCAGGATCGCGGGGCACGGGTGATGTATATTCCATGGATTGACTGGGGAATCATATGGAATGCGCTTCATAACAGTTTTAATGGGAAATTCTTTTATAGTAATTACATGGGGGGGAGTCAGTTGGCTATGCATTTTTCCCCTGCATTGCTTTTGCTGGCTCCGATTGTATGGTTGTTTCCCGGATACAGCCCGTTTTTTCTGGCAAATTCATTAATTATTTTTTCGGGTGGATTATGTCTTTATTGGTTGTGCAGGACGTTGAAGATATCTCGGATGGAATCTTTGCTGCTTGGGATGATGTATTTTTTTAATCCGGCCGTTTTTAACTTGAATATGTCCAATTTCTATAGTTTTCATGAAATCATTTTGGTTTTTCCTGTCATGTTTTCTTGTCTGGCGTTGTATGAGAAAAAACGGTATGTTTTGGCTGCGCTTATGTTCATTTTGCTGCTACTGATCAAAGAAACTGTGGCTGTTCTTCTTTTGGGGATCGGAATTGTTTTACTTTTGAGGAAGCGGTATAAGTCGGGACTGGCATTGACTTTATTCTGTGTCATATTTTTTCTTGTTGTTACTAAGTATGTTATGCCTGCTATTGTGACGGGTAAGAGTGAATACATGGTAATATCCCGGTTTGCTCATCTCGGAAGTAATTATTTTGAGATTGCGCTTTCTCCGATTATGAATCCCAAAGCTTTCTGGGGGACGGTGTTCCGGTTTGGTAATTTCTATTTTGTGGCAATGTTGTTTCTTCCGTTTATTTTGTTGGCTTTTTATCAGCCAATTCTACTTTTTCCGGTATTTATTGTTCTTGCTTTTGTATGTCTTCAAAGCTCCGATCAGCTGCAAAATATTATTGTCTGGTATCATTCCATGCCGCTGACTATGATTTTTATTGCCTGTGTATATAATTACAAGAGTATTAAGGCTAGCTTCGGCAGTAAATATCAAAAATGGCTATTGGCTGGTTGTGGCGGTCATTGTCCGGCAAGACGCTGGGCAGTGATTCTTGCTGTGACTGGTGTGGTCGCTTCTATTATGAGTTGGTTGTTTTTTGCTGGAACACATTTTTCTAAATATACGGTAGCTTATGTGATGGCACGTCCGGATTGTACTGAGATGATCAATAATTTCAAACAAGTCATTCCAAAGGCCGTTCCGTTACTGGCTTCTCCTTCGGTGGCGACCCATTTTTGCGGGCGAAATGAGGTCTTCTTTCATGATTCCGATGCTGAGTTTTGTGAGTATGCCATATTTGATATGTCTGAGCCAATGTTTCGAGATGAGGCCAGGCATTTGCGTGATAAATTGCTTAAGTCAGGCAAGTTCAAGCCTGTAATGTACGATTTGATTACAAGACATTTGCTTGTTCTGTTAGCTAAGAATCCTCCGGCGGGGCGGTCATACAAGCTTTCCAAACCGATATTAATTACAGATTCAATGGCGTATATGGATGTTCCTCTGGATGATAAGAACTTTTCTTTAAGGGTAATTCTGCCTGACAAGAATAAGTCAGATAAACTATTAATACAGCTTACCTGTTTGAACAAAGTTGATTACGATGTAACAATAAAATTGCGGGTTGAATGTGCGGACAGTGATCCGGCAGAAATTACTTACTTTTTTGGAGATGGAGTATTTCCCGCATACCTGGCGACACCGGGAGAGGCTTATCTTCAACAAATCAATCTCGTGAAAGGTGCCGGAAAGGTTATTAATGTTCAGGGCAAACTGGAGAAGAGTCCGGTCGAATAAACAACTTTAATGTAAGGTGTGGATTACGATCAGCGTTTTTTAGCTGGTTTTCGAGAACGCCTTTTTAGGTCTTTGCCCATGTGTGGAATGTTAAAATTGCGGATTACTCTGCGCTTGATATTCCAGTCTAGAAAATTTTCGATTTTACTGAGAGATTTGCTTTCGTCAGGGGATACCAGCGAGAACGCTTCGCCTTTTATACCCGCGCGTCCGGTGCGTCCGATACGGTGAACATAGGTTTCCGGTCTGTCCGGTAGATCATAATTAATTACGCATTGCATATCTTCAATATCCAGTCCCCTGGCGGCGATATCGGTTGCCACTAAAATTCTGAGCTGTCCGTTTTTGAAATCAGTTAATGCCTGAGTACGTTCTTCCTGTTCTTTGTCCTTATGAATTGCATCGGCGGATATTTCGGCTTCTCTCAGTTTGATTGTCAGTTCATCGGCACCCTTTCGAGCTTTGGTAAATACCAGAATCCGCGGCCATGAATTGGTTTTTGCCAGATGAATCAGTAAATCCGCTTTGCAGGGTTTTGGGATTAATATGATACTTTGACGGATCTCTTTGGCGGTTGTATTCCGGGGGGACGTTTCAATGCGTTCTGCTTTCCCCGGAAGTACTGCGATAAGTTTTTTTACCTGTTTGGATATCGTGGCTGAAAACAGCAGGTTCTGACGTTTTTCCGGCAGTTCTTCAATAATTTTGTTTATATCGTGGATAAAGCCCATTTCGAGCATTCTGTCGGCTTCGTCAAAGACGATGGTTTCAATATTTTTCAGCACAATCGATTCCTGCCTGATATGATCTAGAAGCCGTCCTGGTGTGGCTGAAACAATATCTACTCCGTCTTTCAGCGTATTCATTTGCGGTCGCATTTTCACTCCACCGTATAATGCGACGGAACGGTAATCCAGCCCTTGTCCTAATATTTTAACTGTTTCATCAATCTGCTGCGCCAGTTCTCTGGTCGGAGCAAGAATTAGAATACGCGGATTTGGGGATGTCTTTCCGGAGTCGATTAGCTTTTGAAACAGCGGCAGGACAAACGCGGCAGTTTTTCCGGTCCCTGTGTGTGCGCCGCCGAGAATATCTTTTCCCTCAAGAATTGCCGGAATTGATTCCGCCTGTATCGGGGTAGGGGAGGTATAGCCTTGAATCGTTATATTGTCGAGAAGCTGACGGCACAGGCCGAGATTTTCAAATGACTCGACATTTACGGTTGTTTTATTCACGATTTTTCCTATTTGTCCAATTAATGAATTACCTCACAATATAACCTTGACAGTAGCGCATGGCAAGCGAAGTAAAAATCAAATAATAGACTCGTTGCGGAGCCGCATCCCTGCGGTACTGCCGGAACACCAAACATCACACCAACCCGCAGACAAATCACTTCCTCGAATATACATAATTTTCTCCAAGTTCTCCCTGAATCATGCTCATTTTCCTGAAAATATCAATTTTTAATTTTTCATATTAAAAAAATCAAATTTTGTGTCGTAGAATTTTTTTACAAAATATATAACCAATTACAAACAAATAGATTTTAACTTATATTCAATGCACGGCACCACTCTGACCCCACTCTGACCCCACTCTGACCCAATGCACGGCACAATGCACGGCACAATGCACGGCACAATGCACGGCACAATGCACGGCACCACTCTGACCATATCTTTAACAAATATATCAATATCACTAATTCCCATATCTTTGACTACTTGTACAATTATATCATTAAATTCAAATTCATGTATTGTATTTCCAAAATCATCAGGGCTATATTGTTCTGTTTTTTTTATACATTTATTCTCTAAAAATGATAATTTTTTATTTATATCAGCCACTGTTCTTAACCTCCTTTATTTAGGAATAAGTTTTTTCCCGTCTCTTAGGTACACTGGTGCCATGCATCGATTTATTCAGTAGGTACACTGGTGCCATGCATCTGTGCTGGACACTGGTGCTGGTGGTGGGGCACTGGCCGGGGCACTGGTGCCATGCACAATGCCATTAATTGATATCCCCCGCATTGATATTTTGACTAATTTTCGGTGCACGGCACCACTCTGCCATTTCTAAAGCTGCCAACTACCAATGAGAAAAAAACATTCTCGTCCAACAAGCAATGCAAAGAAAAGTATAGACAGAAACTTCATCGCCATTACATATCTGTTCTAAAATCTCACAAGATTCTCTGGTATATATAGGAGAGACATGATAAAAATATTTGTTAAAAGGATATTTGAATTCACTAGATTCAGAAATTTCTATATTTTTATCATTTGGGTTGATTAAGTAATTAACTTTACAATTATTTTCAAACTTAATACAACCACAAACATCTTTAGCCTTATAAGCTCTGTTTTCAACTGGCAGAATAATTTTCCCTTTTACCCCAGTTAACAGCTCTAAACTAGAAGATCCCCAATAAATCAATCGGAGTAGTTTGCTATATGAAATTTGAGCAATAATGTCCTCTTTATCGCATAAATTTAGCACGTTTCCATTTCGATATAATTGTATTCTCTTGTTTTGAAGTTCTAGTAAGCCATATTCTCTGTTATGTTTTAGAATACCGCTACATCGACTAGCCCAAATACCTAAAGGCATCATCCCCGTTTCTAAATTAATCCATAAAGAACTCCAACTTTTGCTGCCTCCGGGAAAATGCCCAGAACATCCAACACCAAAATATACTTCACATAGATTTTTGTAAGTTAATGAATGAATTGGATTATAATTTTTATAATATTCTCTTACAGTTTCGTTTACCCATATGTCATTTTTCATAATTAGATATTATATTCTCTTTAATATTGGTGCCGTGCATTGTTTTTCCGTAATATTGGTGATTGGTGCGTAATATTGGTGCCGTGCACAATGCCATTCACTATTCTCTTAAGTTAACCGAATATTGGTGCCGCGAATATTGGTGTCGTGCATTGTTTTTCTATTGTAATTGAATATTGGTGCCGTGCATTGTTTTTTTATTGTAAAATACTAATAAAAATAATCTTACAAAACTAGTCACTAAAAACGTCTCCATAAATTTCACTTTTTTGATGCCATTTTATTCAGTTGGGTTAATACCTCGACCCTCCGGGTCGACTTTAATGGTTCCGTTTTTTTTGTATTTTGTTCGCCTGGCGAACAAAATACAAAAAACATATTCGCCACCGGGGGCTCCCCGGGCGTGCTCCAGCGGCGAAACGCTGGTCGCCGCAGGCGAAATCTTAGATACCTCGACCCTTGGGTCGGGGTAGTTCATTCAATTTTGCTAAAATTAAGGTAGAACGGATCGAATTCACTGTTCTGATAAATGTTCACATGCTTCTGATCTTTTTCCGCAACCCCGGAGAGCCACTCCTCTGAAACGCTCAAATATAATGTCAACAGGAAGATTAAATAAGGTTGTGATTCAGACCTTTTCTGACATTTCAACCAGGAAATTTTTTACTCTTATCCGGTTTTTCCTCCAGCTGAATCCATGGCTGGTCACTTTAAGAGAGCCTTCAAGCGAGAAGTCCAGATTGATTTCTCTTGCCCATTTCAGCAGGTACGAAGATGGGGATGCAGAGATGCATTCTTCGGATTCATGTTTGATTGACCAGGATTGTTGTTTGAAGATTTCTTTCGCGGCGAAACGTACTGCTTTCTCATCATTTTCATAAAGAAAATGCTCTGAGTATTGCACGGGAAAACCAATATTCATAATTTCGGCCTCCATAATCACTTGCCCAGTGATGCGTTAACAATAATAACTATATATTGCTATCAGCGTTGCATACAAGTAGCTCATATTGTGTTGTTTGTCAAGTTTACGACAAATTTAATTCTGTTTCAAGCACAAAAACATGTGAAAAAAATTATTGTCATGACATGATTGATTTTTATTGTTTTCAGAAGTATCTTCATTTTTTGAGTAACTATTGAATAAAGGAGTGGTTCATGGAATACTCGGTTCCAGATAAGCCTTATAATATTGTTTTGGTTAGACCGGAAATTCCTCAGAATACCGGCAACATCGGACGGCTCTGCGTGAATGCCGGCGCACGCCTTCATCTGATTAAGCCCCTGGGATTTTCGCTTGATGAGAAGCATTTGAAAAGAGCCGGAATGGATTACTGGCACAATATTGACTTGCATGTATATGAAGACTGGAGTGATTTTCTGAGTCAGAATCAGGAGGCGGAACTGTATTTCTTTTCAACGAAGACCGAACGGCTTTTCTGGGAATGTCCGTACAGCGATGGTGCGTTTCTAGTGTTCGGCAACGAGGGGCATGGGCTGCCGGATGAATTCTACACTGAGTATTCGGATCGGCTTTATACGATTCCCATGCCGGGGGCTATGACGCGCAGTTTGAACCTTGCCAATAGTACAGGTATAGTTCTCTATGAAGGATTGAGACGGCAGATGACTGCCGGATAATAAGAGGATTCTGATATATGAAAGAAATATTGAAAGTTCTTTTTATTATTATGATGATACTGGCAGCGGCTTTTTTCATTATAATAATATTACCTTTTGCATTGTTGCTAGGATTGTTTCTGTCTCTCTTTGGATATAAGAGACCGCGTACTTTTACTGCGTTTAAGACTTCCGGTAATTTCGGTACTACTACTGCTCGTCCGCGCGACTATAGTGTTCTGGGGTCTGACTCGGAAGGAAATACGGTTATTGACGTTAAGGCGGTGGAAGTCAACGATAAAATTTCTGGAGACAAACAGTAATATTCGGGACGTTCTCCATTTTTGTGAATATTAAACAAAAAACTTACAAAAAAACAATGATATGAGTCATTTTTGTTTGTCTTGTACAGCAAAAACGCGTGTCTGTGTTCAGAAAGTAACAATAAACTGAAATGTTTTGGGTATTTGTGGATGGGAAATGTTGAAAAATTTTTTGTTTGCGTGTAGATTACTCTGAACTTGTATGATAAGTTGTCTTTTCGTGCCTGAATTATTCAGGTTTATATAATGATCTTTGAAAACAATTACAAATTTTACGGTTAACAAGCCTGTACACGATGTACGGCTTTTATTTTTTTCACAACTCTTAAGGAGGCTAAATCTAATGGCTAAGAAAATGATGACCATTGACGGTAACTACGCCGCCAGTTATGTGGCTTACGCATTCAGCGAAGTCGCGGCGATTTACCCGATCACTCCGTCTTCAACCATGGGTGAGTATGCTGATACATGGGCGAGCGAAGGGCTCAAAAACATGTTCGGCACAAAACTCAACGTTGCTGAAATGCAATCTGAAGCCGGTGCTGCCGGTGCTGTTCACGGTTCACTGAGTGCTGGAGCACTTACCACTACTTACACCGCGTCCCAGGGACTGCTGCTGATGATCCCGAACATGTATAAAATCGCCGGTGAAATGCTCCCGACCGTTTTCCATGTTTCAGCTCGCGCACTTGCTGCACAGTCGCTCGCTATCTTCGGTGACCACTCCGACGTTATGAGCGTTCGTCAGACCGGTTTTGCTATGGTTTCCGCATGTTCTATTCAGGAAACTCACGACTTGGCTATCGTTAGTCATCTCGCAACTCTGGAAACTTCTGTTCCGTTCCTGAACTTCTTCGACGGTTTCCGTACTTCTCACGAAATCCAGAAAGTTGAACTTCTCGGTTTTGACGAAATGAAAGAAATGGTCGACATGAAATATGTCGAGCAGTTCCGTGAACGCGCAATGCGTCCTGAAGCTCCTATCTGTAAAGTTGGCGCTCAGAACCCTGACGTTTACTTCCAGGGCCGTGAAACTACTAACAACATCTACGACTCAGTTCCTGGCGTTGTTCAGAAATACATGGACAAAGTTTCCAAGGTTCTCGGCAGAAATTACAAACTGTTTGATTATGTTGGTGCTCCTGATGCGGATAAAGTTATCATCGCTATGGGTTCCGGCTGTGAAACCATTGATGAAGCTATCAAATATCTGAGCGCTAAAGGCGAAAAAGTCGGTATGGTCAAAGTTCGTCTGTATCGTCCGTTCGCTGCTGAAGCGTTCCTCGGTGCTCTGCCTGCTACTGTTAAGAAAATTGCTGTTCTTGACCGTACCAAAGAGCCTGGTTCACTTGGCGAACCTCTCTACCTCGATGTTAAAGCTGCTCTGTACGGTAAAGACATTACTGTTATCGGTGGTCGCTATGGTCTGTCCAGTAAAGAATTTACTCCGGGCATGGTTAACTCTATCTATGAACACCTTGATGGTGCTTGCTTCCACGGTTTCACCGTTGGTCTTATTGATGATGTTTCCAATAAATCTCTTCCGCTCGGCGAAGAAATTCACACTGTTCCGGAAGGCACAGTTGAATGTATGTTCTGGGGTCTGGGTTCTGACGGTACCGTTGGTGCTAATAAGAACTCTATCAAAATCATCGGTGACAACACTGACAAATACGCTCAGGGTTACTTCGTATATGATTCAAAGAAATCTTACGGTATCACCGTATCTCACCTGCGTTTCGGTGACAAACCGATCACAAGTGAATACACCATCACCGCTCCGGACTTTGTAGCATGTCATAACCCGGCTTACATTGGCCGTTATGAAATGCTTAAAGGCATCAAGGAAGGCGGTACCTTCCTGTTGAACTCCAACATTCCGACTTCCGAAGTCTTTGATCACCTGTCAAAAGACCTGCAGGAAGCTATCATTAATAAGAAACTGAACTTCTACAACGTCGATGCTCTGAAAATTGCTTCAAGCGTAGGTCTTGGCAAACGCATCAACACTGTAATGCAGTGCTGCTTCTTCAAGTTGGCTAACATTATTCCAGCCGACGAAGCTATCGGTTACATCAAGAAAGCGATTGAAAAAACCTTCAAGAAAAAAGGTGATGACATCGTTAAAATGAACTGCGAAGCGGTTGATAAATCCATCGCTGGACTGGAAAAAGTAGAAGTTCCTGCATCAATCACCAAGTCTTTCATTCCGCCAAAACTTATTGCGGATGATGCTTCAGACTTTGCAAAAGATATTATTGAACCTCTCATGCACCTGCAGGGTGATAGCGTTCCGGTTTCAAAAATGTCTATCGACGGTACTCTGCCTACTGGTACAAGCTGCCTCGAAAAACGCGGTATCGCTCCGATGGTTCCGAAATGGATCCCGGACAACTGTATCCAGTGTAACCAGTGCGTAATGTCATGTCCGCATGCTGTAATCCGTGCAAAACAGATTGCTCCGGCTGACCTGAAGGGCGCTCCGGAAACCTTCAAAACTCTCAAATCCAAAACGAAGAACGATAAAGATCTCGAATACAAAATCCAGGTCTACATCGAAGACTGTACTGGTTGCGGTGTTTGTATTGAAACTTGCCCGGCTAAGACCAAAGCTCTGGAATTCGTTGAACTGCAGGCTGAAAGAGATGCTGGCGAAGGCGAAAACTTCAAATTCTTCGAAGATCTCCCTGATAACGTTCTTGACGGAGCTCCGGCAACTACTGTTAAGGGTATCGGTTTTGTTAAACCTCTCTTCGAATTCAGCGGCGCCTGCGGCGGTTGTGGTGAAACTCCTTACGTAAAACTGGCTACTCAGGTTTGCGGTGAAAGAATGGTTGTTGCCAACGCTACCGGTTGTTCTTCAATCTACGGCGGTACTTTCCCGACAATTCCTTACACTAAGACCAAAGAAGGTCGCGGTCCGGCTTGGGGGAACTCACTGTTCGAAGATAATGCTGAATACGGTTATGGAATGAGACTTGCTGTTGACTCTAACCGTCTCCTGCTGAAATCCAATGTTGACAGAATCCTGGAAATGGGTACTACCGATGATCTGAAAGCAGCTCTCGGAAAATCTCTGGAACTCTGGGATGGAACTGACGCAGAAGCAATCGCTGCTCAGAACGCTGTCAAAGCTCTGCTGCCTGCCGCTATTAAAGCTGCTTCCGGCGAAGCGAAAGAAATTCTCGAAAAGATCGCTGAACTTGGCGATTACTTCGTAGACAAGTCTGTCTGGATCATCGGTGGTGATGGTTGGGCATACGATATCGGTTACGGTGGTCTTGACCACGTTGTAGCTCAGGGCAAGAATGTTAATATTCTCGTTGTTGATACTGAAATCTACTCCAACACCGGTGGTCAGGCTTCCAAGTCTACTCCGATCGGTGCTGTTGCTCAGTTCGCAGCTGCCGGTATGCGCCTGACTAAGAAAAATCTTGGTTTCATGTGCATGAGTTATGGTTATGTTTACGTTGCGTCTATTGCAATGGGGGCAAACCGTAATCAGGCTCTGCAGGCCTTCCGCGAAGCTGAAGCCTACAACGGTCCGTCAATCATTCTATGCTACGCTCCATGTATCATGCATGGTATCAAGAGCATGATGCAGACTCAGACAGAACAGAAACGCGCTGTTGAGTGTGGTTACTGGCCTCTGTACCGCTACAACCCGATGAACGAAAAACCGTTCAAATGGGAAAGCAAAGAACCTACTGGCGACTTCCAGGAATTCATCCGTAACGAACGTCGTTATACTGCTCTGAAGAAAACTGCTCCTCAGGATGCAGAAGCTCTGTTTGCAGAAGCAGAAAAAGATGCAAAACGCCGCATGGACTTCTACAAGAAGATCGGCGAAATCATGTAATTTGCTTAACGCAGATTACAGCATCTGAATAAAAAAATCAGGCGGCTGCCATCGAGTTTGATGACAGCCGCCTTTTTCTATTGAGGAGCTGTATGGGAAAAAAATCAAGTTATAGGGCATAAATCTCGATAAATAATGTTATTCTCCGCTTCCGTAAGGAGCGTTAGCGACGAAGTTTGAAGCGGCATCAACGCCGTCCGTCGTACGGACAAAATCAGGCGGCTGCCATCGAATTTGATGACAGCCGCCTTTCTATTGAGGAGGCTGTATGGGAAAAAACTTAAGAACCGGGGGCAAACCGGGCTGTTTCCTTTATTTTTTCAATGCAGTCAGTTATGTTAGAGTATTTCTTGATCGCAAGCTTTGCAATGTCTTCGGCAAAGCGATAGTTCCACATGGCAATTACCGACGGACGCGGATTGCCGAATACTCGCCACATTGCCTTGTCTACTTTTACACTATCCGTACGCTTTTCATGAAATCCCCTGACGTCTTTTAATGGATATCCCATGAATATTCCTATTTCATGCGGAAAACTTCGACTGTTAAAACGCTCCGCCAGTAATTCGAGGTGTTCCTCCAGGCTACTGCCGGATCGATAGCCGAATTCCCGCAGAAACAGCGCGGTTGCTGTATCTGCAAAGCAGTTTGATAACAGCTCCCGATCATAAAACATGATATGGATGTTTTTACTGTCATTACGCAGTATTTTATATTCAAGCTGCAGGGTATCCAGAATTTCTTGCTGATGAACACAAAATGCATTATAATTGAGCAATGCACGTGCATGTGCGCAATTCGTAAGTCTGACCAGTCCCCCCGGTTTGACTTTTAACATCACCGGAGCAACCTTTACCAGCAGAAACTTCAACAGTTCATCCTTGTCCTGGCAACAACTGTATGTTTCTATATTTATAGCTTTCACTTAGGTTCTCCTAATTGTATTTTTATAAAAAATCCACACTTGATAGTGTGGTTAATAATAACTATACAGCAATATAATCAATAGTCAATTAGGTTTTCCTAAGTTTTGAGCTTTTTATTTCTAAGCACATTGGGAATGTTTATTATGATTTTACTATAATATTCTGGCTGTGTATGTTTGAGCCAAGAAAATCATCAATAGAGATTATTTTGTGCATTTTGTCTGGTCTACCGCAGTTTTCGTAAATATCCTCGAAACTGATGTTTTTTACTAGGTTGGCTTCGTCAAAGCCTTGTATCGTGGAGGTTTTTTGCATCGATTTTTCCGAGTGATATCCTTTGATTGAAATGTCATAAATTTGTCCACATTCATCATCCGTGGTGTAATAGGAGTCGGTAATACGAAAACAAAAATCCCGCTCGAATTGTGAACCTTCAACATAAATATTCTCATAGGAAATATTTCTGACACACTGGTGATCAATTAGAGTCATTCCCAGACAGTATCCGGTATTTGCTCCATGCACGACATAGATATCTTTGAATGTTACGTCTTCAAGAATGTCGGCTTGCGAGGTATGGCCGATTTCCAGTCCGTTACCCGGAATATCATGCCAGAGTACCAGATCCCGACAGGTAATATTTCTGGACTCCATGCCGAGGGCCCGTCTGGTTTTGATAGCAATGCAGTCGTCTGCGCATTTGAAAAAGCAGTGTTCGATCAACAGGTTGCTACATGAACGGGGCTGAATTCCATCTGTATTTAGCAGCCAGCAGATGCATTTATGATTGCGAATGGTCACGTTATTGGTTGCTGAAATCACAAGGTTCCAATAGTTTGCATTGTATATAACTGGACCATCCCACGTTATATTCTTTCCCTTGTAAAAACATACAAAAGCTTCTCGACCTGCAGCTTCTCGCCATTTTCCGCCGATACGTTCCCCTTTGATTTCTCCCGTATCGCGCATTACCGTGGTACCGTCCAGAATTCCCAGACCGGTGATTTTTACGTTTTCCACTTCTTCCGCGATAATTCCTGCGCGAACCACTGCGCCCTGCGCAATATGTACATTACAATTGGATTTTAACGGAAGTTTGTTCCCTGCAATTTCATGCAGACCCGGCAGAAAATACAGCATCTTCGGAGATGACGCATATAAATCCTCTACAGAGTGAAGTCCTGGAGCCAGATAATGTATAGCCGGACCAGATGGCGTTTGTTCTATGTTGTCGCTTAGGATATATACTGTGTAATGCGGGATACTGTCATTCTCATAATTTATTTCCAGTACGCCATAGCGGGCAGATGGAATGGTAATCGTGACAATATTGCCGGAGATTTCCGGGATAAGCTCTTCTATCAGTGAGGGACGGAATTTAGCGGTTTTTACAGGGCAGGGGAATTCCAGTCTGAGCTTTACCGGGATATCAGCAGCATATGTCAGCCAGCCTTCCTTACCGCCGTTGGCCGTTGGAAGGGCGGAGAATGACATGCAGTCCGCTACGGCAATTGGTGACCAGCCGCAGTCTTCCTCTTTGCTTATTCCTGCCCGAATAAGAGAATCCGGTATTCCGGGCAGTGAGGCCCCGAATTTTAGTTTACTGTTGTTCTGGGGCTTAAATGCGCTGTCGTTAACAATATGAATATGATTATCCTGAAACATTTTCCGCTGCTCATCAGTAGCCGGACCATGTTCCAGGGAATATATTTTTACAATCCGGCGTCCAAAATAATGATCGGTGAAGGCACGGAGCATGCTGCCTCCGATATAACTTCCAAGCGGGGAAGTACTCAACTTACTCAGATTGAAAGGAAATTCCAGAGCGACAATGTTGGGATATTCATAAAGACGTTTGCCATCAATACTGCTGCGACGAGTGAACAGGCGGCTGAGATAGTTTTGTTGGTTGAGAATATTGTCGGCATCGAAAAACGACAGCTTATCATAACTTAACGGACGCAATGTTATGTAAATTCCATACTGGACGGATTCGTCAATGATCTTATCAAGTGCTATTAATTGTTCTTCGGTAAAAAATCCATCAGCTCCCTTGGGAGCAGTGTCATCCAGACATATTCGGAGCATGTTTATTCCCTGGCTGATTATGCCGGGAAAGCTAATGTTTTCGGAAGGATAATCAATATTCATACAGCTTAGTTGAAGCGGCATCATATGGGAATCATAAAACATTTCGTTGGATACGGAAAAAGGCGTATTGAAATTCATGGATATTCGTCCTGTATGTATTGCAATATGATATTCGTTTAAATTTTTTAATACCTTTAAATATAAAAATCATTGTTTTACAAGTGTAATTATAATATCAAGTTTAAATAAATCAATAATAAAATGTAAATATTGTAATATTATTTTAAAGGTTGGTCGATTGTTGTCTTGCGGAAAACCTGAGAAATAAGAAATATCATGAAAAAGCACAATTTTTCTTCATAATGGATTTGTAAAATCCGTAAAAAACATTATAGTTTTCACTCCGTTAAGGAACAAGGTGGCGGGTTAGCTCAGTTGGTTAGAGCGTCGGAATCATAATCCGCAGGTCCCCAGTTCGAGTCTGGGACCCGCTACCATTTTCTTCATTAATCTTCTGGTGGAGTTAGAAAATATCATCTGTATAAACAGACTGGATATTATTGTCTGATTACCGGATTGAGGAGGAAAACTGTTTTATAGCGGGTTAAGCTGAAAAAAGTGAGAAAATCTTAAGCAAACGACTTGATTTATCGTAAATTTCGGTTAAGTTTTAAGCTCTGCCACAAACGGCAGTGTTGATTTAAAAATAGTGCGAGTATGGCATAACGGTTGTGCACCAGCCTTCCAAGCTGGTTATAGGGGTTCGACTCCCCTTACTCGCTCCATTTGGTGGGATTCCCGAGCGGCCAAAGGGGGCAGACTGTAAATCTGCTGCGATAGCTTCGATGGTTCGAATCCATCTCCCACCACCATTTACAATTTCAAGCTCAAAACAGCAATGTTTTGAGCTTTTTTTTATTTACAGGAGATGGATGAGAACCATCTGGTTCGGAAAGCGAAGCGCCAACGAGCAACTTGCTTGCGAGAGCGAGGAACGAGCGTTAATCCTAAGCTTCCACCACCATTTACATTATTAACGACTTACGAGTAATACTTGTAAGTCGTTTTTTTATTGTCTACGATTTTACTTTATTCCTGTTTCACCAGTAATATTCCTGCTTTAGTTAAATAAACGCAGTCAATTCGAGTCAGGTTTTGTGGTTGAATTATGCGAACATGTGTTGTATATGTATGTAGTTCATCATTATCAAAGAGAGAGGCTCTGTGAAATTCAAGACAGTATTTCTTTTTCTAACAGTATTTGTTTTTCCTTTTCTTTCTTCTGCCAAACTTCGTACATGTGGAGAGATTGAAAATATCGGGTGTGTTGACAATAATCCTGCTCATATCGTTATTGTTTTATGGGGGGCTGAATGGGGAGGCGTTGAGAGCTTGGATTATGGTAAGACTTGGAAGACTTTTGGGATGGATGATATTCCCAAAAAACTGTCACCATTGCCTACCTTTGGACAGAACAGGTATATGTATGTTGATAAAACGGTGCTCTTAGTGTCAAATGATTCCGGCAAGCACTGGAGTGACATATTTCCATTGAACTACCTCAAACAGCAAATCAGGAAAAATGTCGAAGAAGAAAAAGCCAAATATATGGAGCGCCTTGGGAATCGAATCCCACGTTTGCGCTTGGATTACTGGGCTGTAACTTATATTATTTCGGTGTTAGTGTTTCTTGCATTTCTATTTATGAAAAACTCCCCTAAGAATAAGACATTGATAACAGTTTCCATAGTGTCTATTTTTACTTACGGCTTGATTGGTTTGGGACTGTGGTATTTCGGAGCACGTTTCATAGAAATTATGACATGGAGACAATGGGATAGTCGTCTTGTCTACTGGGGCGGTGTGTGGTTCCCTTGTTGGTATTTAGGGGGAATGTTGCATCTACTTGTAAATCCATATTTTGCTCCGTTATTATGTGTGCTTTATTTTCCTTTGACACCAATGTTTGTTGTCACAAATAAACAAATAAAGAATGAGTTTAAACAGAAAGTGTTTTTATTCACAGGGGGAGCCGTTGCCTTGTTGTTATTTCTATTTATTATAATCACAGCATTTACCGCTTATTTCTGGCATTAGGAAGTCTGGTGGTAGGGAATCAAATTGTCAAGAAATGTTTCGGTGTAAAGCCATGAGTTATTTACACTTTGAATTTACACTTTGGAAATAGTAGTATTTGAATAATATGAATGGGGTAGTTTATGAAGATATTTAGACGAAAGACCGATGATGAGTTTGTTGAAGATATTCGACAAGGCAAAAATCCTGCGTCGCTGAATATGCCACTTTTTCTATGTTTACTACTGAGCTTTTTATTTTGTGTTTTTGTTGTTTGGCGCAGTTATGATTCGAAGATCCGTAATGACAGATATGTTGAGACTTTCTCAAAAAACAATTCATCTTCGGATATAGTTGAAATGAAAGCTATAAGAAGTAAAGGTTTTCAGGAAGGATATAAAGTTGGAGAGTTCTTTAGCCGAGGGCTTATGTGGGGAATGATGTTAATTATGAATTGCTTTATTTTCCTTATGCCAAATCGCCGCAAATCTTTATTGTTTAAATATTATGATGAGCTAAAAAAGATAAAGAAAAGCAAAGAGATTCAATGAGAGCAGGCATGAAAATATTTAAACGTAAAACTGATGATGAAATAGTTCAAAATCTTCGGAGAGATCGAAATATTCAAAAGGTGGCGGCTCTTCTTTGCTTGCTTCTTTGTTTCCTATGGTTTTTTATCGCCTCTGGAAATTTTAATCCATTTATTGAGCATGTTGAGTGTGTTGAAGTCTTTTCACAAAATACGAATCCAACAAATGAAGATATTTTGGCCGTCACGAAAAGTGAAGGCTTTGTTGATGGATACAAATCTGCAATATTTTTTTGGGTTGGAATTTATTGTGGGGGAGGATTAGGTATTACTATGGGGGGGATTCTTATAATTCAGTGTCTTAATTTTCTGTTTCTGCCCCGGCCCCAGCAGGATTTGTTGCTTAAATACTACGATGAATTGAAGAATATACAAGAGGATAGTTATGAGAATATTTCCCAAACGCAAGACTGACGAAGAAGTAGTTGAGAATATTCGGAAAGGCTCTAATTACTCAAATAAATTTGTTATGGTGTTTTTCTGTATATTATGTATTCTTTATGTTTCTATTTTTTTTGTATGACGTATAGTTATTCCGAAAATGTAGATTTTTACAAAAAAAATGTTCTTTACGCAAAAAAGGATGTTGTGCCATTTATGCTGGGAAAAGGATTTCAGGCGGGATATAAAGCTGGAAAATTTATCTATACTGGATTTATTTTTGGCTTTTTGGGGATTGTGTTCGGTGTGCCTATTTATTTCTCGCGTCGCAGAGATGTTTTGTTGCTTAAATACCACGATGAATTGATGAAAAAGAACGACGATAGTCTTGAATAATAGTAATGAAAGAGAAGATGAGCTCGTAGAGAGTTAAAAAAATATGAAAAAATATCGTAAACTATTACTTCTGGCAGTTCTATTTTGTGTTTTTCTTTCCCTGTTTGTTCTTTGGATGTGCAGTGGGGAAAAGCAAATCACTTATGACATTATTATTGAAGGGAAAGTTTTTACCTTGCCTGTTCGTGATAAGTGGGAGCTGACTGCCAAAGATATAGGTCCAATATTAAAACCTTACTGGGATAAATTAAGTGTTGGGCATTCACCGGAAATAATGTTTAAAAGAGTGAGTCCTTTTGGTTTAGAGTTGGATAAAAGTTCTATTCAGAAGCTAAAGATTAAAAATATGAAGCTGACATCAACTGCAACTTCCTCTGAATCTGTATGGTTTTATTTAGATAAGGATGGCGAAAGAGGCGTTGATAATGGAAATAAGCAAAAGTTAGCTTCCGGGGTTAATATGAGCTGGAAGGATGTGAATAATTACCTTGCAAAAGAAATAATATATCACCTTCATAAGCGCCATTCTATAATGTGTAATGTTGGTAAAAATTGATTTATTCTCCAGAAGAAAAAAAGAAATTTTTCTGTCTTTTGAAATTTTAGTGTGATATAGGAAATTGCTTAATGAATGTGAAATATTCAAAACCAGCCCCAAATGAAAGTTATTTAATCTGTAAAAAACTTGCAAAGAAAATTGCGAGAGATATTGTTCCTGAGTTAAATACCCTGAACTTTCAGACAAAACATTGTTCTCCAAAGAGTGATTCTGCATTATTCCTTGCGACGCTATCAAGGTGGAGTCTGGACATACTTTCCATAAAAGAGCAGGACACAACTGAAGCTCTAATTAAAGCATTTGAACTTACGGTGTTCCCTGAAGCTTGCAGAAAAGTCAAATGGTATATGGAATCAGCATATGCTTGGAGAACAGTCATGGTTGCTATCGAAAACAAAATATATTGTGTTTCTGCGTCTGAAGGAATGCAATTCCCCTCCATTGATGAAATTGAAGCTGGTATCAGAAAAGACCCTCATCCAATTTGTGAATTATAATATTATATTTTAGGGGAACTTTCAAACAATTTCATACTTCAACCGGACATATTCCTTAATCAGAAGCGGAAGCAAATTGCTTTTGTTTAATCTGGACTCCTCGGTAGTAGTAAGGTAGCTCTACGTTTTCAGTTATTGGAACTGAAATAACAAGCATTCCCATATGATATGTTCCAATAGTTATTTCACCGGCACGGTCATTCAGGAAAAATTCATCAATTAGCTGTTTTTTTACTTTTTCTACATATTTGGCATAATCAGGATTTTGTACTGGATTTTCCTGACCTATTAGTTCTCGTATTTCTCTGCTGATTGTTTTAGCAACAGCTTTTTGTAAATCAGAAAGGTAATTATCTTGACTTTTATTATTCCATTCTAAGACTGGTTTTAAAAATTTTACATATACGGAGTTTCCTGTGGTGAGTATGCGATATTGTTTTCGCTGAAAAAGATATGTCCACAAAATGATTACTGGTATTTTTAGAAATTTACATATAGCTCTGTGACATATGTTTTTTCTTCCCCACAAAGAATCGTCATTCCAAGTACAAATTACAAACCAAAGAGGGCCCCCTGTATCCAGAAGTAAAAAAATTGTTGCCAATATCCATGGAAGCGAAAAAGAGTACAGAGGAATATTTATAAACATAAGCATCAGTGTACCTAATACTGGAATTCCTGATATGAATCTTTGTTGCTCAATAGGAACTCCTTTGAGGATTAACCAGTAAGGTCTACAGAAACTTAGGGTAAAATTGACAAGAGCGATGAATCCTCCAAAAATGAGAGCTCCCCATGCTATAATGCAGATAGTAGTCGATGGGCTATTGGTTCGGGTTATTAATCTAGGAATCAGAAGAACAAATACAAAAGGCAATAATGCGATTATTACTCCAATAAAACGTTTCATCCTAAATCACCTTTCAAAAGCATAATTTTAATGTCTAAAATATAGGCTTCAAACTCCATTCCTTTCCAGATAAAATTTGTAAAGAAAAAGTAGATAACCCCTAATGAAAGCTATATTATAGTTTATCATGCATAACGTTTTAATCAAATATAATTCGGCAATACTTCAACCGGACATATTCCCTAATCAGAAACGGAAGCAAATCTTTCCTCTTGTGATATTTTCGTCTGCCTTGCTCTTCTGTTAACGAGTTTTCCTCCGATATATCTTACGCCGAGAAAAAATATTGTTAAAACCAGGCATTCAATTGGATTATGCGTGTTTCCGCAATGGGTATAAAATGGAAGCGGAGGACTTAAAAAGTTGATTATGCAGAATAGACCAAAAGCTGTAAATATTCCCAGAATTACAGAAGAAATTATTTTGTTTGAATAAAACTGAATGATATCTGATTTAAAAATACTTAGTAATAGCAATGTTGCAGTGAGCCAGAGTCCAACCATGATTCCTGCGAGTGTGCCCAGTATTATTGGATGAGTGGTTTCAATGAGGAAATGATTATCAAGAGAAATGAGCCCGTAGGCTACGATAAAAAACAGAGTCAGAGAAATCATTAATTTTAAAATTATTTTTGCCATATGGCTATTCAACTCCATTTCCGGTTATAATATCGTCTTCATCATAAAATTTCTTATTGGGACCGGCAGAACGGATTAATACGGAATCAACGGTCATTCTGATGATATATGGAGTTTGCCATGGGTCAACATATTTCTCCTCACAGTTCTTCAATGGGTCAATGAACTTTATTTTACGTTCATTGTTTCCGGTTAGTATTGAAACTAATTCCTTGCCTTGGGCGTCTGGAAATGAACCAAATGTACATTCGTATTGTTTTAAAGCGTTCATTATTGCCCAGGCTTCCACTTTACATCTAGTTGGTAATGATGGAGGATGATAAGGTCTTGTTGGTAAATTTATAATAATAAAAAAAGCTATCAATAATAATGGAGAGAGTTCAAATATTATTTTTAGTTTTCTTTTCTCGCCCATATAAAGAGCCTCTATGATTTTAGATAGAATGACATATTTTTATTATATAAATAACAATATCACATTACCGGCAATACTTCAACCGGACATATTCCTTAATCAGAAGCGGAAGCAAATCTTTTGCTTTGGGATATTTCAGCGTGAGAATTTCCTTTACTAAATACACTAATGCAATTTCTTTTACCAAACTACTCGGACTTGTTCAGTAAAGTCTGGATTTCCTTTTTCAGGGTGGGTAGGCTTTGTTCTATGGTATTCCAGATTATGGTGTGACCAATCATGTCATAACCATGGACAATGCGGCTGCGCATGCTGATGATACTTTTGGCATCAGAAATATTGATTGATTCATCCATTTTTACAATGCGGTTCATTGCTTCGCCGATTATCAGGAACTCACGTTCTACTGCGCCCTCAACATACGGTTTTGAAGATATTCCTCAAATTTATAGTCGGCGACATAGGATTCAATCGCTAATATCGCCTGTTCAATCTCATAGAGACATTTTTTGATTTTATTCTCCATAAAGCAGTACCTTGCTCTTGTCAAGTTCCTGAATAAAATAGGGATTTGACAAGGATTCTGTGGTAATCAGGTCTACATGCCTGTGAAAGACCTCTTCCAAGGAGTCAGCCATTGTGAAATAGTTTTTTGCATAATTATCAAGCGTTGTAGATACATAAGTAACAAGCAAATCAATATCACTGTCTTCATTGAATTCATTATCGGTGGCTGCAGAACCAAACAGATACAGCGATTTTACCATGTGAGATTTACACACGGCTTTGATTTTGCTCATGTTATCCTGTATGATTTTGTTCATAACAACCTCTGTTGAATTTTGTAATATTATAATTCAGGGATTACTGTAATTCAACTTAATGAAGAAATTTTGTTATTACCAATTAATTCTTAGTAATGTCAATAATATCGTCATCATCGTAAAATTTCTTATTGGGACCGGCTGAACGGATTAATACGGAATCGTCAGTAATTTTGATGTTCAAGGGAATTTTCCATGGGTCAATGAGGATTTTTTCCCATTCATCAGGAGAGTTGAAATATTTTGAACGACGCTTATTTTTACCGGATAAAAATGACATGAATTCTTTAGATTCTATGTTTGGGAATGCTCCGTATTCTTCCCGATAAGTAAATAGAATGACCTCTATTTTTTTTATTTGAGCTCTGCAGTAACTTTGAGGTGCTTTCGTTCGTGGATGGAGAATGTCCATAAAAATAGTCATCAGATAAAATATAGCAAATAGTATAATGAAAAACTTAATTACGTTTTTCCACTGTGATTTTGGTTTTGGGTTCATAAAGGTTTTCTGTGATTAATTCTTTATTGAATTACGAATTTCTTTTTGCCATTGTCTAAATGATATTTTTCTTTTATTCGTTCCATCTGAGTTCCAGGCAGTGACGCCGTCTGGTTTTCCGTTTTTCATGGTCAATAGGTACTTTAGTCCCTGACTGGGGTAGAAATGGCATTCATAACCATTCCTTTTTGAATCAAATAAATTGGCAAGGCTGATATAACCCAACCCGGAAGTAAGAGAAAACGGAATTGTCCATGGTTTGATAGTACATAGCGCCGAGTTACTACAGCGGTATTTATAGAAGCAGAAGGCATGGTAATATGGCAAGCCTGAAAAGTAAACTCTTCCAGTGGAAACATCTGGAGTCAGCTCAAGTTTAAAGGTCAGAATATGTTCTCCTAATGGAAATTGGGTAAGGAATTGTTCCCGTTGTAATAATGACAATATAACTTCTTGGGTTTTGTCATAATATTCTTTGTTTTTCCGGGAAACCTTGGCAAGAATAGAACTGGTGTCAAGTTGATATTTTATATTTTTGTCACTGGTGACAACATGCAGCCGCTGAACCATATTATTTTTCTTGAAAATCAGAAATTTGACGTTGCTGATTTCTTTGAATGTTATCTGAACGAATTTATCGAAGTCCTTCTGGTATTCAGTGTCAGGCTGGAACTCACTTATTTTCATGGTAATGTCAAATGGAGTAATAGCTGTAGGCTCTTGCTTTTTCAATGATTTCTTATTCTTCGAAAACGCCATTTGAATGACTGGCTTATAAAGAATCGGAGATACAAACAGCATTTTTTTAGTTTCACTGCCAAAAATAGAATATGAAATGCAAAAAATAACCAGTACACATAGAAATTTTGTGACTCGCATGATTTGTTGTTCCCCATTGTTATCACAATAATACCATATAAATCATAGCATTTCAAGCAATACACCACTTCAACCGGACATATTCCTTAATCAGAAGCATGGGATATAAATGTTGATATAATTCTTTTTATGCTTGAAAGTGAAGGATAGTATTGATAATATATTGATATTACTTCATTAAAAAAAGCAATAACTACTAATTAAAACCAGGGATTACCATTGAAAAATATTTTTGCTCTTGTTATTTTTTTTGCCGGTATTTTTTGTTTTGCTCAAAAAGTCGATTACTCCAAGGACTCCAGCTGGCTCCGACTAGACAAGAATCCGGAAAAACAGTTCGACGTTTTTTACGTTCACCCTACCTCCTATATGGATACTCAGGACGGAATGAATGCGACTCTTGACAACAAGGCGGCAAATAAAGGTGCTGAGGCCGCATATCAGCGACAGGCTACAGCTTTTAAGACGACTTGTAATATCTATGCGCCGCGTTACCGGCAGGCATCAATAAAAGTTCTGTCTCTTTCTGAAAAAGAGCGTGAGAAATATTTAAATATTGGCTTGTTGAACATTTGTGATGCGTTTAAATATTATCTTCAAAACTACAATAAAGGACGTCCCTATATTATAGCCAGCCATAGTCAGGGCTCACAGATTGTTCGTGACCTTTTACTTAAGCATGGCTCGCTGATTAATAAGAAAAAACTTATCGCGGTCTATGCTATTGGTTACACCATAACAGCCGATGATTTGAAAAAAATGGGTTTGCCGCTCGCTGTGAAAGCTGACCAGACAGGCGGAATAATAGTCTGGAATACGACAGGGAAAAATGGCAAATCCCCGGTAGTTGAGCCTGGGGCTCTATGTGTCAATCCGCTTAGCTGGACCAATTCCAATGTTGAGCAGCCTAAGTCTAAAAATATCTACGCCAGAATTTTACTTGAGAACGGAAAATTCCTCAAAATTCCACATTTTACTTCTGCCGCAATAGATAAGCGAGGCACTTTAGTTATTCCAACCCCATCTGTTATCAGTAAACTGAAAATGGGAATGGGCCCAGAGGTATATCATGGTTATGATTACGATTTCTTCTATGGCAATATAGTTGAAAACGTCGCCGTCAGGTGTGATGCGTGGAAGAAGAAAAACTAATAAGGAACCCTGCGAGATACTCCGCATCTGCTTTCGTCCTTTGGGGTCATTGGCAGCCCCTTTCGCCATAAGCCTTTTCGTATTGATATTGCATATGCTAATACCCTTGAGACAAGTGCCATCGTCAGCAATACTTCAATCGGACATATTCCTTAATCAGAAGCGGAAGCAAATCTCTTTTTATGTGATATGTGTCAAGAGGCGTTTCATTTGTACTATGATTCAGGACAATTTCAGCAATTCGCTGTTCTTTACGTATTTGGGATAATCAGTATTTTCTTTGAAGACCGGTTACGACTCCACGGATTTTGACATCTGCTGGATTGCAGACTTGACTTTGGAAATCTTTGTTTGCCGGGCGTAATTCAATGCGGTTATTCGGTAACGGATAAAAGCTTCGCAGTATCATTTCATCAGACACTGTAAAAATAGTCAGGTCTCCCGGTTTTGGCGACTGATTCATATTTGCAATCACAATATCTTCAGAATAGATTCCGAAGTCGGCCATGGAATCATCCGGTACCTGAAACGCGAAATGCCGCTTGGGGTCAATCTGTTTTTTATCGACATGATATTTGCCGATTTGTCCATTCGAATTTTCCAATGGTATTGTTTCAGGAGAGAGAAAAGTATTCCTTTGTGGAATATTGTCTATGACTTTGAGGCTTCGCGCTTTGCTGGTACGGCTTACTTTTCCTTTGCGTTGAAGCGCTAGGAGGTGTGCAAAGATTGAAGAAGTTTTAACTCCGAAATGATCGGCAAGCTCGTAAACGGTCGGAGCCATGCCTTCGGTATTCTCAAATTCCGTTATGAAGTTTATAATATTTTGCTGTTTTTCTGTAAGTCTTTTCATGTTTTCTCCTATTGTTTTATATGACCAAGAGTCTTGTGAAATTGGCGAATTTTGGTAGGGCGTGCTCTCCGTAGCGCGCCGCCTTCCGTAATTTTGTGCTCCGGCACAAAATAACTGACGGTTGCGGAGAACCGTCCCTACCTGACAAACTGTATTTTTCACGGGTCATTTTATATGCCCCTGAGTCTTGTGAAATTGGCGAATTTTGGTAGGGCGTGCTCTCCGCAGCGCGCCGTCTCCCGGGATTTTGTGATCAAGCACAAAATAGCTGACGGTTGCGGAGAACCGTCCCTACCTGACAAACTGTATTTTTCACGGGTCATTTTTATATGACCAGTCTTGCAATGGTAGGGCGTGCTCTCCGCAGCGCGCCGCCTCCCGTAATTTTGTGCTCAAGCACAAAATAGCTGACGGTTGCGGAGAACCGTCCCTACCTGATAAACTGTATTTTTCACGGGTCATTTTTTCTAAAAATCTACGATTCGTATTGCGGCAGCATTAGTAGTGCGCTGGCCCAGCGCAAAAAGCATGTATGCCGCAAACGTATAAACACGTCTTCCCTTAATACTCAAACGGCTGAATACATTTAGTCCAAGTTATTCGTGACTTTATCGGTTATCTTCAAATCCACATAATGTCAGCAAAACTGCTTATTGCGCTGAGGACAGCGCAAGCTGAGAATCCACCGAACAAAAGTTGTTTTCACTATTCAATGACTAAAAATTATTCAACAATATTAGCATGACCAATTTCTTAAGTGAACAGCATTCGTCGTACGGATTAAAAGTTTTTCCAGAGATAGGAAAACACTTTCTGACTTTTTATTACTGAGTCGATTTTGTCAATGGCTTCGGCTAAACCGATGGTCATATCATAAAATTCCTGACGATCGGTCAATAAATCACGGCGGCGGGAACATCCGAGGACCGGGGTCATGTCATCTCGGAATGCCGGAGTGTAAATCGGACGTCCCTCCCATCCCATCAGCGTTAAAAGCAAATTGGCAGAGCTCTGTTCGGCTGGCTGATCAAGTTTTGTCAGTGCAATGATATATTGACCATCCGTTATGGTATCATACTTTAAAGAAACGGTTCTGACATCCGGACTAAAGCAGTTGATTCTTAACTTCAAACCTTTTGCAGGACCGAATGGCGTATATTTTATGCTGTCGATTCGGTCTTGGTAAAGCTCAAGAAATTCATGAAACAGCGAACGCTGTTTCGCCCCAAAGAATTCTTCCGGTCTACTGTTTGTTTGGTAGCTTACTGGTGTTTCCATTTTTGATCCCCCATCCGTACGACGGATTGCGTTTGTACCGCTTCATACTTCGCGCTTTGCGCTACGGAAGCAGAATTTTTCTTATGCTTATGCAGTACCGGAAGATCAAATACACAAAAGAGGCGCATTCAATCACACCTGGTTGAGGCATCGCCAAACGCCCGACAGATGATATGAAATGAATGCGCCGAAAATGAAAGATACGCCCGTTTATAATATACCTCCTATAAACGAGCGCAACTTCCAACATTCTGTTTCATCTGTCTAAAATTGGCGATTTTCAACCAGAAACGGTAATGCAGGAAGCCATTGCTATTATTAATGACTTATATAGTTGTCTGAAATCTTATATCTACGCTATAAAATGCTCCAAAGTTTATTAAACACTAATATATAGTTTAATGCCTGTTGCCGAAAAAGCAAATGCAGAATTTTGTATAATTTTAATCCTTACGATTTGATAGTTCAAATTCCATATTATTAAAATGTAACTGGTCATTTTGTTGTAAATCTACGATTCGTATTGCGACTTCATTCGTAGCTTGCGCTGTCCCAGCGCAAAAAGCACATATACCGCAAACGCATAGACACGTCTTTTCCTATTCCTCAAATGTTTTAAAGAGTTTATCAAAGTTCATTTGCGTTTTCAGGTGTTATACATCATTCTACATGATAACAGCAAAATTGCTATTTGCGTTGGGACAACGCAAGCTACTTTGGAAATCGCCGGGGAGGCGTTAGTTACACTGTTTAAAAACTAAAAGTTATTCAGCAATATTAACACGAAGAATTCCTTAAATGAACAGCATTATTCCGTACGACGGGCGGCTATGGAAAGCCTTTGCCGGCGCTCCTTGCGTAAGCGGAAAAACATTAAATATCTCGAGTTTTATCGCGAGGAAGGTTCGTTTTGAGCGTTGTCTAGACGGGACTGTCAAAAATTTGTACCGTAATATTTTTCCTTTCGCATTGCTTCGCTCGCTCATAAAAAACATTTCTGATATGTCAATTCTTCTTGATTATTAAGGTGTTGCGTGTAAATATGTTCCGGCTTTGCCGACCAGTGTTCCGCCGCTGGACAACGTCCGAGCACGACTCGGTGCGAGCTAGTTGCTTCGCAACATTTATTTTATTTTTGGGCGTTGTCTACGGCATCGCCAAGAAGATTGGTTCCGGTTTGAATTAGTTTTCCTGAGCCTACTTTTACGCCAACCGAAGTTTTGGTTGTGGTTGTGGTCTTCTTATAGGTGGTGCCGTGGAATGATTCTTTGGTGTTGCTGGATTTGCTCGACCATGTTTTGCCGGCTGTAGGTCCGAAGGCGGATCCGATTGCTCCGGCTGTTTTTATTATGGTGCCCGGAGTCATTTTTTTAGTGGCAGGTCCTTCTGTGATCTGATCGCCGGGATGCGTTTGCGGTCCGGCTACCGCAGAGGACGACAGAGCTGTATTATTTACCGGGGTAAGCTTAACCGAAACCGCTGCCGGGGTTAAAATGTACGATTCTCCTGTCTGGTCATCCGCCGCGTATGACTGTAGACCGCTGGAAATGCCCCAGGTGGGACTTTTCATGAATTTAGCGGTGTTTAACCCATGCGCTGTGGCTCTTAACATAGCTTTTTCCTGATTATAGACTCTTGTTATCATAATGTCGCGTTGTTTAAAACCGTCTTTTTTCAGGGTTATAATGTGGGGCTGAGTTCTTTTCAGGGTAAGAGTTCGTGGTGTTTCTCCCTGCGGTTCCCCATTGACATATATCGAAGCTCCGGTAGGAATTGACGATATCGGAATATCCTGAGTTGCCGCACAGCCTGCGAGAAATATTACAGATAAGAGCGGAATTGTACAAACTGAAAACTGTCTCATATACTGCCTCGTACAAATTTGGTAAATTCTACTTAAATAGAATATCCTGAAAATAATTTATAGTCAAGATGAGTTTATCGGAAAAATGAAAAAATCCTGTAGGGGGTAAATAAATGAAGTCTGGCGAAGTCAGGAATTTGTAAAGTAAATGAAGGTATGATATTATTAGCATTAGCTAAATTTTGATAGAGGGTGGATGGAGTGAAACGTAAGAAGATTGTATTACTGGGATGTGGAGGCATATTTGCCGTATTCGTTATTTTCATAGTGGTTTCTTTTTCCATTATTTTTTTTAAGAATGCCAGTATAAAAAAACAAGCGTTGCCTGTTATTGAAAAGTTTATTCCTGTTGTCAGTGAATGGAATTATGATAATTGTAAAAAATATCTTCACCCGGATTTTTCCGATATTCCTCAAGAAAAAATGCAGTTGTTATTTAAAAAGCTTGCAACCCTCGGAAAATTAAAATCCGTAGGTACTCCTCAGTTAATCAACTATAGAACGAAATTAGCCTTCTCTGGAAACGGTCATTCAGAAATATGCTATATGGTTCCGGCGGAGTATGAAAATGGTAAAGCTCAAATCATTATAAGGCTTGTTAACGAGGATGATGAATTAAAAGTCTGCAATTTTAAATTTAACTCAGACCTTTTTTTAAAGACTCATGCGAAATGCATTTTGCCAGGTAGGGACGGTTCTCCGTAACCGTCAGTTATTTTGTGCCCAAGCACAAAATCCCGGGAGACGGCGCGCTGCGGAGAGCGCGCCCTACCAAAATTCGATCATTTCGCAAGACTCAGACCTTTTTTTAAAGTAGGGAGATAACGCATTGAAACGAATGCAGAAAGTATTTCTAGGGTGTGGACTGGCATTGGCTACGCTTGCCGTTTTATTGATTTGCTTGTTTATCAGTTGCTCATCAAACTCAAAAACAATAAAACAATCTTTTACGAATTCTCTTTTAGCAAAAGGGGATGATTTAAAAAAAATAACTCTGCCTGTCGTAAAAGAATTTATTCCAGTTGCCAGTTCCTGGAAGTTTGAAGAATGCAAAAAATATTTTCATCCACTATTGTTGGCTCAGGTGTCAGAGGATAAGTTCAAACTGATTTTCAAAAAGTTTTCAACGCTGGGCAAGTTAAAATCTGTTGGTAAACCTCAAATGATGGGATTTTATACGCAAATGACATTAACGGGAAAACGTCAAACAGACATTACCTACAAGATTCCAGTCATGTATGAAAACGGCAAAGCTAAAATAAATATTACATTTGTTAACGACGGTGAGGTGTTCAAAATTTGCAGGTTCACTATTGACTCAGAGTTTTTCCTGAAGTGACTCTATTGAATTATCCAATACAACAGGCATTCACATTTAATGAGGTTCGATAGTAATGAAGGACTGTAATACTGAAGAAATATAAGAAAACTAAGTGCACATGTTCGTTTTTAAGGTCGCGTATTTTTCTTTATCAATTCACAAAATTGATTTTTTATCAATTTTTTTTGATTATCCGCTTGCGCTCTGTAAAAAAGATAGTATTATAACACCTCCTTGAAAGTTCGGGGTATAGCGCAGTCTGGCTAGCGCATTTGGTTTGGGACCAAAGGGTCGCAGGTTCGAATCCTGCTACCCCGACCATTTTCTTCTCTTTGTCAGTGGGGGACAATCCATGACAACTCGGTTCATTTTCAACTACCTGCAAATTATTAAAATCGTTTTTCGTCGTGACAGAAAATGTCAGATTTTGACCCCTTGGGACTAAATTTGGTGGACATATAGGTGGACACTTTTGCTTTTCATCAATCCCCGGTAAGCTGTTTATCGCACTTCTCAGATTGAATTGTAGATTTGAGTCGTTAGTCCCGGGTCACTGTGGCGCATGGTTTCCTGTGCGATTCGTTGCGGTATACCGGCTTTCTGCATCATCGTGCAAAAGGTTTTCCGCAGGGAAAAAAAGTCCGCTATACGTCCGTCTTTATCGACTTTGGCAATATCAGCCGCTTTCCAGTCCTTGGCGTTGGAACGGTTGAAACGGGTCATCTTGGAAAAGATCGTCCCCGATTTATGACAGAAAGAAAATCTGAGGTCAAATGTGAAACGCTGGTGCGTTTGTTGCTCTGGATGGTGGTGGCAGATTGAAAGTTCCTAAGCCAGTTGACAGCACTGGTGTGCTTGCTCTATCTGGGGAGGACCCAGTCCCCCCAGCCCCCTTGCTTAGAAACTGCGTTTCTATAATTTACATATAAATTCTTTGATAGGATTAATACTACAGAGACTTGCGCCTATTGAAATCATCCATAAACCTATTTTAGACCAATTTTCTCTATACTTAAAAAAGTTAAACCGATCAAGCGAATATATGGAATGATCAATAAATATGGAAAATAAAGTATAAATCTGCATTAATAAGAAAAGAATTGTAATAAAAATGAATAATAAAACAAGGGGTTGATAAAAACTATCCAATAAGGCAGTAAAAATAATCGGTGTCATAAACCAAGAGTTATAAATGTCTAGACTGGCACTTAGAAGTGATGAAATGATAATTATAAGCATGGAAAAACAAGCTAAGCATGTAATCCAAAAAAAAGCAGAAATAACCATATACCTTATTTTAGAGAAAGATGCTAATTTGTAAAAGTTAAAAACAAAAAAAGAAAAAAGGAAACTGTTTATCATCGGATATAATATGAAAATAAATAACAATACCGAATTGTTTATAAATGAACTTTGTTTCCAGTAATAAATAATATTTTTGTCGCTATCTATAACCGTCAATTCATTTGCACATTCAAAAAAATAGCTGAAAAACCAAGCTAAAATAACATAAGAAAACAGCCAGATTAAATTTCTTGTCAATGGTTTAAAAAACTTAGGTAATAATGAAAGTATTAAGAATAATAAAATCGGCAAAAAATAAAACGATAACATTGGAATACTATATTTCTGTGACAAAGAATTAATACTTAAAAGATTAACAGTCATTGTTGTTATTTTGAAGTTTGTTGCGGGAACATAATAAGTTGAGTTTATAAAATCATGAACAGGACACAAAAGATATATCTTAAAAAAAATAACAAAGTAACATAGTTGAGAAATAAAAAAAGAAACCCCTAAAGAACGAATTGAAAATCTCTTTTCCCCCCATAAAAACTTAATGAAGTAAAATATCAAGAAGATGAATGCTAAAAATTGTTTTTTTAAGAAAGCATTGCTACTTATATTCCAGTCATTAACTTGTATCCACAATGATGAAACAAAAGACTTAATTTTTTCTTCGTGAATTTCCTTAAGACCAAAACATAAGGCTATTATGGATATTCCCATTATAATAATTATTATCCCAGAAATATTATAATATATATTCACAATAAAATTTTTTCCTAATTTTAAATGTAAAATGTATTTGTTTAATAGTAGTTAATTAATCATGTTATATGCTAAATACAAACTTAATATACAAGTTTGTCTGAGCTAATAAAAAAACAAGTTTAAAGATTTATAGATCGACTATAGGTTTTCTTCTGAAATGTTGTGTTTTGTAGATAAAACACTAATGCTTAATGATATAATATATTGTGTGTTTGAATGTTTTATGAAATCAGATTATTGTAAATACTAATAATTACCGGAGGCTATATAATGGACACACCTAATGTGAAAACTGAACTGAAAATTCCTGAGTTAAATTTTACTTTTTGTGTAATAGCTTATAGAAAAGCGACTCGTGAAGAAATGCATTTTGCATATAATTATTGGAGGAGTCAGAAAAAAAGTAATAAGCCAAAGCGGAATCAAAGAGTTGATGTTATAACGATTATTGGATATAATGATTAATCTTACCATATCTCTAATATAAAAAATAAGGAAAAAAGTAATGGAAGATTCTTATTGTTTAGAACTTGAAGATAGTGTGTTGGATGCAATTGCTTCACAAGAAATTGATCAAATTATCAAACAATTAAAAAAATTTATAGAGAGAAACGAATCTCAATTAGAATCATTTTTGCAACAATTTTGTACAGAACTGAGAGAAGAATATTCTCCTGACTCATTAGAGGTTGATTATATTGATACAGAGAATGGATTTGAGGGAATAATGTCAATATCTTTTAATGGTTACATTAATTCTGGATGTAGTGATTGTTCTGGTTCAAATCCCCATTGGGATAGTATCAGTTATCAAATAAATGGAAAAACTATAAATATTAAAGCGGATTTTCCTGATTTGAGAGATCCTGATGAATATTGATAATATGGCAAAATTATTATTTTTATAGCTTAGATATTGGTTCAGTTAAGTCATTCCATTGCTCTAATAGTTGTTTTTCTTTTCTCTGACATTGGAATGTAATTTTTGTTTTGATCGGGGAGTTCCCATAGTCGGGAAAAGTTGTCCAGGTGGTTTGGGTCTTCAAATCCCCATACCTTGAATTGTCGCAGATATTTAAATCGAAATCGTCATGACTTACAGTTCCGGCATAATGCTGGATACTGTCACGCCATTTTTACGACAAGACGCTTTCCACATGCGGCGGCATAACGGCAGATTGTGTCATAAGTAATATTGCCTTTACCTCGTTCTAATCTGGCAATGTATGGCTGTGAACGGTTTAAGCGTTCGGCCAATTCAGCCTGTGTCAGATTGGCTTCTTTACGGGCATTGTAGAGTAATTCGCTGATAGCTAAACGCTCTTTTGCCAGTTGAATCTGTTCGGCTCTCGCCGGATCATTTAACCGAGCCTGACGTTTTGCGGCTTGCTCGGCGGCGATATTATCACGATTCTTAACCAAGTGCTTGATTTCGTTTACCAGTTCCATATCTTCTGTAGTTTTCTTCATTTTACTAAATTCTCCTGCCTTAACAGTTTTACTATCTTACGAGCCTGTTTTAGTTCAGTTGCCGGGATTTGTCGGCTTTTCTTCACATAGCCCGATATGCCATAAACATATTTACCAATTCCATACACATAGAAAACCCGAACATTTCCAGCTCGTATTACACGAATCGCAAAAAGGTTTTCTTTAGCGATTTTTTCCGCTTTCTGTTTGTATATTTTATAACTTATAAGTTATATTGTCAACCTTTCATGTTACTAAAATTGCGCTTTGTTCCCACTGGTGCAATAATCGCTTTCGCTTTTCTTCGATTTTCTGTTCGATACGTTCTGCAACAAGCGGATGTTGCCATTGTCGAGTAAAGCGAAGAACATTGATATAATTTGTAAATCCGTAAACTTTGAATGTCCGTTGATTGGTGAAATCAAAATCATCATAGCAGACGGAACCAGAAAACAGCGGAATACTTTCTTTAAAGCAAAGATCGGCGATTTTACGTGATATTTATCTTTCGCCTGGTCATACGTCATAAAGATCATTTTTTTACGACATTCGGACGCTCGGGCAACCGGACGCTTTGCCTTCCTTCCGGCAACTGGACTGAGATCAATCTCATGGAATAAGAGCCCAAACATGTTTCCGGAACAATTACATTCCGTCCGTTTGAAATAAAGACTTTGAAAATAGCATTCGACAAAAACTGAAAGATGAAAATATAGAAAGAAACAGTGTTAGAGTTTGTGCTTAGCCTTCATATTGGTAAATGTTCATGCTTCATTTTTTTGGGGTAGTATTTTGGAAATTAACTGACTTAATTCATAATCTTTGTATGGCTTATTTATAAAACCAGCAAGACCGTCATTAATTAAGGACGAGATTTTTTCATTCTTCGTAAAGCCGGAAGATAAAATGACCTTGCAGTCTTTATCAATTTCTTTCATTTTAAGGAAGGCTTCCCGTCCATTCATTTCAGGCATTATCATATCCATAATCGTCAAATCAATGATGTCATGTTTTTCCTGGAATATCTTTAGAGCTTCCCGTCCATTTGATGCCATCAGCACATCATAGCCCATTTCGTCTAAAAAAAGCTGGCCTGTTATTCTAATCAGTTCTTCATCGTCAACAAGCAGTATTGTTCCACAAGCGGCTGATTCCAGTTTTCGTGGAGTTTCTTCTTCTATTTTACTTTCCGAGCATGGTAATATAATGTGAAATATTGTGCCCACGTCCGGTTCACTATATACCGTAATTGCTCCATGATGGTCCTGAACCGTACCATAAACAGCGGCCAGTCCAAGTCCGGTTCCTTTTCCACTTTCTTTGGTTGTGAAGAAAGGCTCAAATATTTTCTTTTGGTTTTCAAAAGGAATTCCACATCCGGTATCTCTCAGGGTTATTTTTATATATTCGCCTGGGAACAGTTCAAATGTGCTGGCGTCGCAATAAGCCTGGTTAAGCTCGATATTTTCTGTTTCAATTTCAAATACACCTCCATCGGGCATGGCATGACTTGCGTTAATTCCTATATTCATAAAGGCATTTTGTATTTCCGAACCATCTCCTGTGATAAAACTATTTTTGGCATTTTTATTTACTGTTAACTTTATTCTTTTGTCAATCGTTCTTTCCAGGATTAAAATGGTATCATCAACTACCTTATTCATGTCTATTGCAGTTGAGTGTATTTTTCCCCTTCGACCGAAAGCAAGCAATTTAGAGGTAAGGTCAGCCGCGCGCATTACAGATCGTTCCATCATATCCAGATATTTTGATTCTTTTTCTGATTTGTCAAAACGTTTCCGAAGTAAGTTTGAACATCCCAGTATTCCAGCCAGAATGTTATTGAAGTCATGCGCTACTCCGCCGGCCAGCTGTCCAATTGCGTCCATTTTTCTGCTGTGGCTTAATTGTTCATTCAGCTCGTATTCCTGAGTAACATTATCAATACGGATGACCGCACCGTTTGTATCTTCTTGTTCGAGAGGATAAACAGTAATATTAAGATATGTTGTTCCCTTATCTTCTTTAACAGCTTTATTTCTTTTGGATTGTACGCATCGGGTTTCTAAACTTTTCCTGATAATATCCATTTCCGTTACGATTGGAGGAAAGACATTTGTTACAAATTGTCCGTTTGCGGAACTTGAATCTACTGCCATAAACTCTTCCGCTCTTTTATTCCATCGTGTTATGCAGCAATTCTCATCAACACCAATCAATACGGACGGCATAGAGTCAATAATGCTTGAAAGGTAGCTTCGCAGGCTTTTTAATTCTTCCTCGTTAACTTTTCGTGATGTTATGTTATGAACAACCCCTTCAATAATAATAACCTCGTGATTTTCATCAAACACTGGAGTCGTAGACGCAAGCAACCAGCATTTTTCTCCATTTTTATTTCTAACCTGACACTCTATTGGATCAGCCAGGATGTTTCCCGCAGATATTTTTTTTATATTCTCTATTGCAACTTGATTTATAGGATGTTCTGTATAAAAATCATAATAATGATGGTTCAGAACTTCATCTTTCGTATAACCTAATACTTTAGTTACCGAATCTGAAATATATATCACTGTGCCATCCGTTTTATATTGAAGTAAAAAAGTATCCAGAAGGTTGTCTACAAGTCGTTTATGCTCATTGTTGCTTTCCATCAACATTTTATGGGATTCAAAAAGAGATTGATATATTGTACTCAGAGAAAAAACGATTGCGGGCAGAAGTAAAAGGATTACAATTATGATAATAAGCCAGGCAGAGGTTGAGGTTGCATATGAATTAGGATCGACAGGCGATTTATAATATCCGCTGCATATTAAAACTCCAGCAATAATAACGATGGTTGAACTCAATAAACAGGCATAAATGCTTGCTTTTTTCCCATAAATTATTGCAGTCATTAGTGAAAAGAAGACCAGTAAAAGGACTCCTCCGCCCATAAGACCAAAAACAAAAATCCCAACTGTTCCCAGTATGAAAATAACGCTAAGTATAATTCCGGCGATGGATTTGTATGACAACTTTTTTCTAAAAATAAGGACAAAAGCAAGAAGGATTGTCGTAACGCAATGGAGAATATAAATATTATTCCAGCCGTGGTGAAGTATTCTTAATAAAGAAATGAATAACGACAAGGGCATTATAATAGCGAAATAAAGTAATCCTTTTTGTACAAGCTTCTTGCGAATGTTATCTAATTTGAAATCATATTCATCATCTCTAGGGACATACATTATAAAATTCTCTCTGTTACTGGCAAATCCTTTCACATTATGATTTTACTATGTAAATCCCAGTTGTTCAAGATGATCTTCTTTCTAAATACTCCAATTTTCTCTTGATCCGTTGAATTTCATCGTGCTCAGTATTGCTTCATCAGGATATATTCCATAATCAAGTAGAGCTAATTGTTCTTTTCCAGGATAGCTTGATTCTGTTGCTAAAGAACTTAAAGAATAAGTTTTGTTAATGTATTAATATTTGCCCAATACAATATATTAATGATTGCCGGGAGTATCAGTCCTGCAAAGAAAGTTAATCTGAACTTAATTGGTTCCTGGTATTTCGTCTTCAACAGAGCAAGAAGAATTATATTGGCCAATATGCATACCATAAAGAGAAATGGGCATTGGATGATCCAGGCTACATAAGGACCCAGACCTTCCAATCCGCTTTTCGGGCCGGCACCGAACTCAAGACCCAGCGGCATGCCTATGAGAGTAATGAGTATTGAAGGAAGCAGAATTCCTGTTAATTCCATTATTTCCGGCCTGGTGCCGTTCATGTTATTCAGAGCCTTGAATCGTTTACAATGTCAATTATGATTAATCTTTGTGTGGGTATTTTCTATTTTCGGACATTAATCTCTGCTCAAGTATGCCAGAATTGCGTTTTTATGAGGAGAATCTGAAATTTTACCGTAAAAACTTTTTACCAGATCGTATTCTTTTTGTCCGAGGACTTCGCACATCTTTTCTTCAAAGAAGTCCGACTGCTTTTGTTTCTTCAGTTCATCCTGCCATTGGGTACTGAAAATCATATGGATTTCATCATGAAGATTACGGCTTGCAAGCATGTCCCATTCATTTTTGTCCAGCCAGATGCCGCCGCAGGTCGCACATCGGTCAACATGAAAATTCAGTCCGTGACCAACCAGACGACGTGTCAGAAAATGCTGGCAATCGGGGCATATTTTGATTTCAGAAGATTCCTTTACATTGAGCTTCAGGCCTTCTGAAATATCCTTCTCCGGCAGAGGCGTTCCATGAAGTTTCAACCAGGTCCAGTAGTTACTGGCCTTGATCCAGATTCCACTGCATTGTTCACATTCAGAAACCTTAAGTCCATCCGCGATTTCTTTTAGATTCATATTGGCATTATGGCATTTCGGACATTTCATCTCAACCCCTCCAAGTCTTATATTATTGCAAATCTGCTTGCTTACATATTCTAATCGCTCAACCAGATAAAATCAAGAATATGTTGCTATTCCGATGTGGCTAATGCCTGTTCCATCTTCTCTTCAAAGCTTTTTTTGAACGCAGCGTTATTTTGTTGCAGTTCCCGTTTTTCCAAAAGCAATGAACTCTTCTTGAAATTCATTTTTTCCAGCTTTAGAATGACTTGAACCAGTCGCTCAGGAGTCGGATCATTATGATAGCCGTCAATTAATTTTTTTGCCTGTTTCAGGCGATACATGAGATGTCTGTCAATGATAAATTTTATGGTAGCGGTCGTTTTGCCCTGACCTGTACTAATGGTCAATTCCCTGACTTCAATTGCTTTCTTCATCAATTTTTCATCCAGCAGGCAAATTTCCATATATCCTTTTTTATCAGTAGAGGATGAGTCCAGAACCTCTCCATCGGCGGAAAGCACAAGTTTTTGATTTTTCGCAATGCCTTTACTTGATTCTTTTTTTGTGTCAATGACTTTGGTTTCCCGACTAACCTCTTTCAGTTCCGCGCGACTTTCCGACTCCCAGTTCAAACAGGGATTCATTCCGGTAAAACAAATAGCCAGGGAGTCATCGGTTAAATCATTGGGAATCAATCCGAGGGTTGCAAAATCAAGAGTGTTTACCACAAGCGCTACCGGCAGCATTCCCAGGCCGCCCCAGAACTCATAAAGTTCACGTACGCCGGAGTAGGGCGTGTAAATATCTTTTTTTATGGTGTCCTGGCTTTGAACTACTGAAAAATTACTCGATTTTGTGACCACAACACAAATCAGTTCTTCGCTGCGGTTTTGATTCTTTCTGTCGATATAAAATTCTTCCCCGATTTTTTTTCTGTCAATATGGGGTTCATTCTGGTAGTCATATCTCATATGGTTGGCACATGAGGACAGGAGGATCGAACTGGTGGCGGCAATTATGGCAAAAACATAATACTTCTTCATACTACTCTCCGATACTTTTTGCTGAACACCTGAAAACAACAAAAACCATTAATATATATACATTTTCAGACGTTTTTTTGCAATAAGAATGTAAAAGAAACCAGATTAGTGTCATTAGGTGAATCAAATTATGCTTAAGTTACTTAGGATGATTCGGCTCAATTCCAGCCAAAGGTTTTCATTCGCCAGAACTTGCCGTTGGATTTATATTGAATTATACTGTTAATTGTTGTATTGTTGTGATAGTATATGAATCAAAGGAATAATTAGCTTTGGAAATTGCCAATAAGAAAAAAATAAAGATTATTGCAGAAAGTGTTTTGGCTGGCTTTGTAATTTGTTGCTTATTATTTTTCTCTGGGCCTGGGGCGACGGAACATCAAAGTAGAAATCTCAAGTACATATTGTGGAAGCATGGATATGTTTCGTACAGTCCCGAATTGGCTTTAAAGTTTTTGAACGTGGATATTTCTTTCAGACATTCTTTGAAGAGGAAAAATAAAGCCGAAATAAAACAATGGTTCCCCGATTTAAGGCCTCTAAACAATTCGAATCATTACCAGAGTTTCTATCAAGACACTATTTTACGCCTCTATCCGGAAAATAGGAATTTTGAATTTTTATGGATAGGAGATTCGGCCTGGAGAATTGTATTTGAAAAGGGAAAATGTACGGAATTCAGGATTTGGAAAGGATAGAAGATCGTGTGTAATTTCTGTAGAAGATTTATACTTTGACCGTTAGCCTTGAAAATAGTATTGTTTCTATAGTGATAATAGGGGTAAACTATGAAGATATTTCCCACGCGTAAAACCGATGATGAGTTTGTCGAGAATTTTCGAAAAAACCGTAAGAGACTGAAATGGCTTGTGATTCCTGCTATAGCTATTTGTATTGTGATCATATTTTTTCGTTTTTATTTTGGACATCGTTTAGAAAATATTTATTTGAAAATTAGTGATGTTCTATCAGAAAAGAGTCAACTATCAAATGAGGAAGCGAAGACGTATCAAAAAAGCACAGATTTTCTTGTTGGATGTAAAGTTGGTGTTATTTACAGTCAGGGCGTTTATTGGAGAATGTTGGGCTTGGTGATCTGTCTTACTAGTATTTTTTCACGTCGCAAAGATGATTTATTGATAAAATATTACGATGAATTGAAAGAATTACAAGAAGAAAAGCAAATTCATCCGTAAGAGTTCTGTTTTTTTCTTACCGTTCGGTAAGATTTTTCGCGTTGTTCGTTCATTATACTGTAATTCTTACCGCTCGGTAAGATTATGGTTGAAAAATAAAAAAATTGTGTTATATTCTTACCGAACGGTAAGAATATGGTGGAATTAGCTATGAACAAAGTCGATTTGAAGAGTTGTAAAGATATAGGAAAACTGATTCGTGAGTTTCGCAAAGAACAGGATATTACTCAGGGACAACTGGCGGGACTAGCCAACACAGGCACCCGTTTTATCGGGGATCTTGAAAACGGTAAATCGACTTGCCAGCTTGGAAAGTTGCTTCGGGTTCTTTCCGCGCTTGGTGTTGAGATGATTGTAAAAAGTCCGTATGACAAAGAATAATAGCTTATGATAGACGAAAAGTTGAAATTAGATGTTTTTTTGAATGACCGGAAAGTGGGAGTTTTGTCTCAGCAGAATGGACTGCAGTATTTCCAATATGAGGCAGGCTATTTGGAGGATGAGACGGCTTATCCCCTGTCTGTTTCTTTGCCTTTGACCGATAAGGTATACAGTGACCCGATCGTGGAAAATTTTTTTTCCAATCTTCTTCCCGATGAAAGAATTCGATCGACAGTGGCATTACTACTCCATGTTTCCAGGGAAAACACCTTTGCTTTGTTGAAGGGAATAGGGGCAGATTGTGCTGGGGCTGTCGCATTGTATGAACCCGGGCAGACACCGCAGTCACAAAACGATCCGATATATCATGAACTGTCTGATGATGAAGCTTATCAGCTTCTCGACCATTTGCCTCAACGACCATTAGCTGTTGGCGATGAAGGGGTACGTATTTCCGGAGCTGGTTCTCAGGATAAATTAGTTGCCTGTGTCTTCGAAAACAAAATTGCTTTGCCATTGTATGGTACGCCTTCAACCCATATTGTAAAACCGCCGATTATAAGTTTTCCTGACAGTGTTTTTAACGAATGCTTTTGTATGAGATTGGCTGGTTTGTGCGGAATTCCGACGGCAAAATGCCGTCTTCTGCAAATTGAAGATGAAACCTTTTATGTTGTTGATCGTTTTGACCGCCAGGATATTGATGGGCATCCGCATCGTCTGCATCAGGAAGATTTTTGTCAATTGCTGAATGTTTCTCCGTTATGCAAATATCAGGATGACGGAGGGCCCGGAGTAGAAGAATGTATTCAGCAGATGGATAAGATGCGTTTACCGGCAAGCAGTAGGATTCAGTTTATCCGTCTATTGATTTTTAATTTTCTGATTGGTAATTGCGATGCACATGCCAAAAATTATGCCGTACTTTACCGAAACGGAAAACCGGAACTGGCTCCTGCATACGACCTGTTATCGACAATGGTCTACGAAAATATGGCAAAGAAACTGGCAATGAGTATTGGCGGAGAAAATCGAATGGGGGCAATCAGGATGGAGCATTTTGAGAAAATGGCGGAGTCTTGTGATATCAAGCCGCGTCTGATCAGAACGGAAGCGGAAAAGCTATCCGGCATGATTTTATCTCGGGCTGAATCCTTAGCGGACGAATTGAATGCATCTTATCCGGACTCGGTTTATGGGCGTGTTATCTGGGAGATTAGAAAAAACTGTAATCAACTCTGAAGATATCGAATATGTTCAGAGGGAGAGGATTAAGTGAAATGAAGAAAGTCTTTGGTTCTGTTCTTGTTTTTCTGGCAATCCTTATGGTTGTAACTACTTCTTTACAGTATTATCATGAGAATATAAAGTATAAATCCTTAAGACGTCAAAGACAGGAGGCAATTAAGCTTAAGATAGCTTCCGGTCTGTTGAAAAGGGATAATTATGAAGAAGATATAGATCTCGACATACTTGGCGTTGAAGTTAGTTTTATGATATTTAAATTTTCTTTGGGATTAGGTTTGGTTATGTCTGGAGTTGGGTTATTTCTAATTTTAAGAAAGAGCAGAAAGTAAAAAAAATCATGATGATGAAATTCAATAGATGTCGTAGGATTACCGCTTTATTTGCTTTATTTTGTGGCTTTGTTATTTTATCTCTTGCGGGCTGTCAAAGTAGGCCTGCGCGGTTGTTGAAAGAAAATGCCTGGTACGAAGATAGTGTGAGATGGTTTGATGCAAAAGACCCCGGATGGAAAGGACTGAAAATTAATGTCCCATCGATTTGGATCGGGAGGATAAAGAAAGTTGAGTCAGGTTCAATATATTTAGAGGATGCGGAGCGATTGAAACCGTATAAAATGTTTTCAAAGGATTTGTGTTTATGGAAAATTGGGAAATTAAAGCCGGTCCCCAAAAAAGGCGAGATATGGGCATTCCGGGTTATGCGCGGACTCAAAGGTGGAATGTATATAAAAAAAGCATCCAGGATTGTTTATGACTCTTCATTAGATTCAATTAAGATTGTAGATGCTTTGAGTATTGATCAGTAAGGGATGTGCGACAAGAATAATTTATATGGAGGATTCATGAGATGAAAGTGAAATATTCTGATATTGAAATGGCTTTTTCTTATGTCAGCAGTATGTACTATGGCGCGAATGAAGCTTTCCTGCTGGATTCCGGTGAGATCTTATGGCGAAGCGAGTACAGTTGTGATACCGGGGAGATAGAGGATGTCGATACGAAACTGGATAACTCGAAATGGATATCAATTCCTCATAAAAACGATCTGGAGTTAGGGAAGAATCTGGTTTTCGAATTTGTCGAGAAAAATCTTCCGGATTCATATGATCGGGTTCGACGTATTTTTTCAAAGCGCGGAGCTTATGGTCGCTACAAAGATTTTCTGGACGATCATGAAAAACTGGAATTATGGTATGAGTTTGAAAATACACGTACGGAAAGTGCTTTACGAGAGTGGTGCCGAATTAACGATATTGAACTGGAAGATTAGAGCCACATGACAGATGAATCTAATCTCCTGTTCGTTGAAAAACGGTACTTAATATGAATATTTCAGAAGCTGCCAGCAGGCCTGATCCGGCAGTCTTACAGGAATTCTTCCGGAGTCGTCAACCTTTACCTCCTGTTCTTCGCTGGAATATACATCATAGAGTTTAATTGTTTTTCCGGCCAGAAACAACGTTGGTATAGATCGCGATTCTGGTGCGTGGAGTTCCCGGAATACGCTTATGTATCCGCTGTTTTTATCCGACCGGTGCGATTGAAAACCTGTGGTTGACTGATTGTCCGGCTCATCCCCAATTGGATATACAATACCCGAAAGAATCTCTTCGCGATGAGCACGATAAATTCTGATAACATCTTCCAGCTGCCGCAGAGCTTCTTCAGAATAAAATTTGGTTTCCAGGAAAAATAGCGGCAGTCCCATCATGGCAATCGCAAAGCAATAACTGTGCGTATGCAATGACGCGTCCGAAAGTGTTTTCGGGATCAGGTCGATGTTCTGAATACTAAGTTGAATCTTATTCAGGTTTATATATTTTGACAAATTCCATGCCTGCCGCAAAGAGATATGAGGAGTATAGGTTATATGCATGGCGTTAATGATGCCTTCATCCAGAAAGCACATCTCTACATTCTGCGGAAAAAGTGCGCAGTAATCCCGTCCGTAATAATAGCCGAAACGAGGTGTGATTTCTGTCAGATCGGCATTTACCTGAATGTCATTGTCCAAGTTAGTAAGTTCTTGGGCTTTCATGAATGCCTCATCAAGAATTTTTCGGCTCGAGGCGTCAAGAAAGTCGATCTTGATCTGCTTAAAGTGCGCCTTTTCTATATTTTCTTTCATTTGGTCCAGGGGCGCGTACCAGGGAAACCATATTCCCAGTTTCACGTTTTTTTCACGTGCCCTTTCTACAACAGTATCCCAACTGCCGTTCGTAAACCGTTCCTTGGAAGGATACCAGCCCCGTGAAGGTTCAGGGCTGTCATTTTCATAGCACTGCCAGCCGTCATCGATCTGTACACAGTCGATTCCCAACCGTGATGCAAGATCGATTTCTTTCAATACGTCGGCTTCTTTTGCCGCATTGCGGGAGTGATCCCCCGAGCCTCTGCTGCCCCAGGTATTCGATGTAATTAACGCATCCCGGTTGAAATGGAAGGGAAAGCGCATACGATCAAATTCTTTGATGATGGTTTGGCGTCCTGTTTCTCCATCCTGATACAGCAGGCACCAGTGGGCCCACGCTGTACGATATCCCTCAAAGGTACAATATTCCCTGCCGTCGGCATAATGTGATTTTAAGCCGGTTCCGGTGGAACAGATATACTTTCCGTTTACCTTGAAATGTCCGGTGTCGAGGCCGTTCTGGTTTACGCATTTGTGGGATTCTTTGAGCAGAACAATGCCGTTGCCGGAAGACTTTTCCATGGCGTAAAGGTTGGCCCAGTCGCATACCTCCATACGCTTTACTTTTCCAGAGTATGACTCTTCTTTTAAAATCGAAAGATCGGTATGATAGCGATGCTGGGTATCGTTGTAGTATCCGGCCGCATAACGATTATATTCTTCTGTCGACAGCGCTAAACGTTCGGTATACGACTCCGTCAGCCAGCCGGGAAACAACAACTCTTTAGAATTTGTCTGTGCCTTCAGGGCCAGCTGGGTTCGAAGTCCGGCCAATTTCGGAAATATCATTATTTCATATCTTACGGACAAATTATAATCCGCGACATTGAAATACATTCTGATTCGCAGATGCTCATTGTGAACGGGGTCCGATTCTACCGGTTCACATTCTGTTTTTACCAGCACCGAAGAAGGCACTTCGGAGATCAGCAAAAACATCTGCCAGTCAGGAATAGTGTTATCCGGTTCATTCACAAATACTTCACCGGTTGTGTTGTCCTGCAGGCGGATCGTTGCCAGCCCTTGCTCACATGTTTTCCAGTGACGACGTATTTTACTGTTTTCGACCTTTAAAAGAGAGCCGTCGAATTCAGTTTTTATATCTTTAAATGTTGTTGTGAAATTCATAATTCAGCTTTATTTATTTGCCGCATCAATATCCGCTTCATCAATAATGCAGTTCTGTTTTTTTAATAGTGTCTGCAAATCTTTTATGTCCACTTTATCAGGAGATACTTCGTCGCGAATCGACAATGCGGCGGCGGTTCCCGCAGCTTCTCCCATAATTCCACATTGAGGCATTACCCGCAGGCTGCCCAGAGCTTCGTGTGACGCGCTGGCGCAGCGCCCCGCCACAAACAGGTTATCAATGTCCTTCGGAACAATTACGCCATATGGAATCTGATATTTGAATCCTTCTTCCGGCATCCAGGCTTTGGTATCCATACCCGGTCCCTTCGTTCCGTGGATATCGATGAAGAACGAACCGTAACCAATGGAGCCATCACACTGGCTTTGCGCTTTAACATAGTCTCTTGTGAGCGTATATATGCCGTGTATCCGGCGGGATTCCCTGGTTCCCACCGTATTGGGAGTTGAGACCATATAGCAGTTTTCCATACCAGGAATATATTTTCGATAGACATCAATCGTTTCATAAGCCTGTTTGCGTCCCTCAATTGTTGCCGAGGTCAGGTCTTCCGCACTGATCGCACTGGCGTGGTTGATATGGGTAAAATTCACGCCCACCTGATCTGGCCGGGTAGGGGTCCACCACCATCCCATGATCTTGGACTGAAAAGGACGCATGTCGCCGTTATCCTGAGCTTTTTGCCATACGGTTTTCAGATCATGATCACCGGCGTCACGCCGCTGAGCCCTGAAAGCCTGTGCTTTATCCCAGTCGACCCCGCCGATGGTGAACATCAGCGTCATCGGCTGGCAGTTTCCGGTTTCTTCATCTCCATAGTCGAATCCGCATCCGGCACTGGCGGCAACATCGCCGTCACCGGTACAGTCAATGATGCGTTTTGCGTAGTACTTTGCACGACCCGATTTATTCTGGACCACAATTCCATTGATCACTCCGTCTTCGACGATTGCTTCGGAAAACTGGGTATAATACAGTACATCAGTATTGGTTTCTTCCGCCATGTTTTCAAGCACATATTTCATGCCTTCGATTTCAAAATCGGAAATTGCGTTGAATTTCGTATAGCCGTATCCGGCTTTGACCACCCTTTCGGCGACTTCCCAGATGACGCCGCCGACAACCCGGGTTTCCATTTTCGGGCCCCATCCCCAACTGGAATAGAGGCAGATGTGTCCGTGTCCGCCTGCGGTGGCAATGCCGCCAAGGCAGTTGAACTGTTCCACAATAAGAGTTTTCATTCCCTGTCTCGACGCGGCAAACGCCGCACTGACTCCCGCCGGACCGCCGCCGACAACAATAACATCATATTCATTACTTTTAGTCATTTTTATGTTATAACCTTTTATATTTTTAGATCTTTTTAGGGTTTACTTTTCTTTTTGTTATTTTAATAAAAAATGTTTGTCTTTTTGATTTTGAAATTCAGGTAATGACATCAAGGTATCAAACCATTTTTGAGCCATTTTTGTTGCACCTTCAGTGTTTGGGTGGACTTTGTCGTCACAGGTGTCTGTCTGCCAGTCAAACCCGGCAGACTGGTCGACAAGAATAACCGGCTGATCTTTCTTATTCATCCGTTTTGCCAACCCGGCAATCTCAACATTCAACTCCGGGATATACGAGTATTTCGGCAGCTTGCCGCTGATAATCCCCTGAGCCAGCAAAATTTTTACTTTTGAGTTAATTTTGCGAGCCTTTGCTATGATTGATTCCAAACCTGAAATAATCTTTTTTACCGGTTTATGCTTTGCAAATGAATTGTGGACAGAATGAAGCAGGATTATATCTGCAGGATGCTCCCGGTAGATCTCTTCAAAATGTTCATCGAGAAATCCAGTATTTTTCCCGCTGTAGCCAGCGTGTTTTAATAAAACACCGCTCTTCTCACTACTTTTGGGACCAATAAAAGAGACACAATATCCCGCTTCTAAAAGTTTATCATTGAGAATATGCCTGTAATAGTTTGTTCCTTCCGTGATAGAATCTCCTAAACAGAGAATAGTTGGTGCTTTCCCGGTTCCACCCGCATTTGAAATCGTAGCCATCATATATAGTCCTATTGTAAGTAATAGTGCTTTCTTGTTAAACATGAACAATCCTTTCCAGAGTTAATTACCATCTGACATATCGATAAGGATCATCCCCGTCAACACCGCTTTCGGAGAAACCGGAAGCGTATATATCATAGGAGTCCACTTCATTTTTTCTTAGAATCGACAACTTGAGTTCTTCCGGATTGGAATAGAATCCGCCATTACCCCAGTCATCAAAAACACGTACCGCAATCGTGTTATCCTGACCATATTTAATGATCTCCGGCTTGATCTTATATTTTCTTTTTGCGGCCCAGTAAGTCTTATTATTCGCCTTGTTGGTCGCACCAACTTCCACTCCATTAAAGTAGGCGGTATCCATATCGTCAATCGCGCCCAGGCTCAATACCAGTGCTTTGCCTTTCCAGCTTTCAGGCACATGCACTTTGCAGCGATACCAGACCACTCCGTTCGCGTCGATCCAGTAGTCGCCCTGTGCTTCCCAGTATTTTCCCGCCTGAAGTTTTCGCCATCTGCTGTCGTCGAAATTACAGGTATGCCACTGTTTCTTTACGCCGACATTATCGACATCTTTCAGACGGGAGCTCTTGCCGTTGCAGGTAGATACTTTTCGTTCAAATTCCGCTTTCCACTCAAGGGGTAATGGAATAGCCTGGAAACGTTTGTCCGCTTTGCGTAAAGTAAAGAACTTTTTATCCGCAGCAAATGAACCGCCCAGATTTGTAATGATCTGCGATAGCGCCCGAGTCCATCCCCACGAGGCGTAACGGTAATAGTCGTACTTTTCGCTGTTCAGCATGTCTGGAGTAATCTGAATCAGTACCGCCAGGCCCTTTCCAGATTTAACAAACCCGATAGCTCCATGCAGAGCCATTCGGGAGTCATCTCCGGCGGTACTGATCAGATCACATTTAAAGTCTGTTTTTAGATAAAAGTCAGTAATGGATAATCCACGCAGAATTTTCCAGTCGGGCAATGTTTTATTTATGGAGTATACGCCTGGAGCGATTGTAAATGGCCCAAATTTACCTTTGCTTCGAGGCAGGATAACGGCATTGCCGCCTTGTTGAATAAAGTTGCTCAGAGCCTTTTGATCAATGTTGTAATCTCGGCCGACGATCAAGAGCGAATCCGTCGATTCCGGTATGTTTTTTACTCGGTCAACATTGAGTTGTAGTTTTCTCAGGAAATTATAATCAGCATCATTTCCCAAATAGAAGCATTGGCGTTTGTTTTTATCTGGTTTGTTGCTTTCGGCATAACTGATGATGTCGGCCAGGAGTTTACGCGCGGCGGGGTCGGGAGAGGTCCGGTTGACTAGGTCATAACTATTTAAGATCACCAGTCCTTTTTCATACTTCATTTCCATCAGCGGGGTGTAATTAAGCGAAAATTCACCCTGAAATAGAGGAGTCCAGCTGGTACAGTGCGGTTTTTCGATCATACTGGAAGCGACAGCGCCGGTATTGTTCCAGTGAAAACCGTATTTGGGAAACTTGTCGAGTTTCTTCTGCATTTCCACTCCGGCACGGGCAGGGACCGTAGTAGAACATCCGCGCCAGTCTTTGAGCATATCACTGGAATAACCTTTAAATGCGGATTTCACTGGGAAGGCCCTTCTGGACACATGCCTGGAATATCTGAAATTAAACTTTTCCCTGAGAATTTCCGGCGCGTTTTCCATAAAGATCGCAACGCCGCCATTTGCGGTAAAACGCTCTATGATATTCATGCTGCTCTGGGGCATGTTTTTCAGCATATCGGCACCGATAATCAAGACATGTGAAGATATTTCAGCCGTTCCGTTCCAGCTTCTTACACGGTATCCCATATTTTTCAGAACATTGCGGGTTTTGCCATCCGTATCATAAATACTGAGCATGATATTCCTGCTGATGGCAAGTTTAGGATAAACCGTAAAATCAAAGGTATCCGTAAGTTTCTTGCCGCCGATTTCCGCATTCAAAACAATTTTACCCGGAGTTTGTTTCACTGTTTTCGGCAGTTTAGCATCAATTGGAAAGAACAGGTTTGAAGCCGTTCCAATCGTTCCTGATCCTGACTTTTCATCAATAACCTTTCCGTCAACAGATATCTTTGCCGTATATTGGAATGGTTGTGACTGATTGTTGTCATTGATCAAAACCACCTGCTTTTCGAGTTGACCGCTGCCGTAATAATTATGGTCTTTTTCCGTAAAATTAGTCTTCCTTCCGGCAATCCATGCCAGTTCCGGCGCGTTGAGTTTTACTAAAAGATCACCTCCCGGCAGTCTTCTCTCTGGGGCGAAGCTGTTGTAAAATTTTAATGAGATGGCAGGAGCATAAGGTTCTTTTCTAAAAGGGATATAAGGCTCTGTCGGTCGCGTCCCGGCATCACTTCGGACGTTCCAGCAGAAAGACTTCATTTCCCATGGAAGAAGTCCGCCTGTCATTCCCCAGCTTCGCCAGCTTTTCCAGGTATTGTTCAGGAATAAATCCATGAGTTTTCGATATGCCGGACTTTTGGTGATGGACGGATTTGCATGCCACGACTTATATTTTCGGGTATCACGCCAATGCTGTTTGATGGCTTTGCGATAATCGTGAGACTCTGTTTTAAAAGCATCCTCTCCTTGATATATCGCACAAAACTCCGTCATTAATGGTTCTGAATATGCGGAAGATGGCATCCCGCCCTCTCTGCCTCTATTCATATTCAGTACGCTGGGACATCCGAATTCAATCGCGGTAAACGGACGGTCCCCGGACTTCACCCATTCACTCAGCCATTCCTCGCGTTCCTGCAGCGGAGTAAGCCCCAAATACATATTAACTGTCAAAATATCTCCGACGGTTCCGGATTGATGACTGATGTGGATTCTGGACGGATCAAATTTGTGCATCCGCTCCATAATCGTATCGCCAAGCTTGCCGAGCTTCTTGTTATAATTGCTGCTGTACTCATATAACTTCTTTTGGTTTCCCAGCTTCATTGGATTTTGATCCTCAGCGTTGGAAAAGCGATTAAATCCACTAATCATAAAGAAGATTGACGGATGATTACGCAGTTTTTTCCAGTCTTTCACCATGACCCTGTTCCATTTTTCAATATCTTCCGGCTTTCCAACAGAGCCCCAGGGAATAAAAGAGTCAAAATTTAGTGCGGGCATCATAGCCGGTATTCCGAGCTCATCGGCTGCATCTGCCCAGTTGTTACGGAAGTCCGCCGTACCGCGTTCGTAGAAATTATCAGGAATGATCTCAAATATATTGAAGTTCGAGTCTATCATATTTTTTAGCACTCTGGAAAGAATCGATTTCATCCCTCCGGTACGCGTAACATCCGTCATTCCTACACGCATCCTGAAAGGTTTTTCATTGAGCAGAATGTTACGACCGGCAACTCTTATTTCCCGGAATCCAAACCGCTCTTTCAGTTCATCGGTTTGCCTGCCCGAATCCGCCGTTATATTCGCATAGTACAAATTCGGCTGACGATAACTCCAAAGTTTAGGATTCTTCCAGTCAAAGCTGAATTCATATTGATTAGAAGCCTTGCTCACGGCCTTTGCCTGAAATGTTTTGACGGTCTTGCCATCTAAAGAAGTAATCTGAAATTTAAAGTTTATGTTCCTGCCCGGTGCGATGCGTTCCATTTGAAGCTGAAAAGTGATCTGTTTCTTACGGACCGAGGTTTTGATGAATACATTGTCGATTTTCATGCCGACCGGTTCGGCTTTGAGTATAACGTTGCCGGTAATCCCCCGGTTGTAAATTTTCGCCTTGACCTTTTTGCCGTCGTAATTGTTAAAGTTCTCGACAAATTCCCGGTCACTCTGGGCGACAACATCGATTTTTAACTGATAATTTTTTCCCGGTTTAACGAATTTTGTCAGGTTCACCGTTCCGGCGGGCCAGTAAATCTGTCCGGCTTTGCGGTTGTTGATGAATACCACCGCATCCGTACACACCCGGTCGATTTCCAGGACAATCGATTTTCCTTTCCAGGATTCAGGGATGAAAATGGTTCTTTCGTATGTGGCGGCATAACAGTTTTTCAGTGAATTCTTATTCCAGCTCTTATCTTTGGGATATTCAATGATGCCGCCGAGAAGCGGACGTTTCCATGAATGGCGGATTGTCCAGGCTCCCGGCACATAAATATAGCCGCTGGACGACTTCTTGTCTTTCGCGAATTTCGGCGTGAATTTCCAGGCGGAATTGTAAATCATTTCGCTGCGGTTTTCGCTGGTTTTTACTACAGGCGGTTCTTTTTTATAACTTTTTAGAGGGGAGTTCTTGCCGGGGGACACATCAGTAACTGTAATCTCAGCAACATCCAGTGTACCGCATGACACATCCATAACAACTGCTACCGAAAAGTTCACAGTTTGAGACGGGACATTTATAATTTTTTCAGTTGTTTTCCACTCGCAGTCCTCTTTTATGTCAATCTTATCATAGCGTTTAACACGTTTTCCCTGTTTATCAAAAAAGTTCAGTCTGATAGATGCAGTCTGCCATGATTTCAGCCCTTTCTTAAGATTAGCAAGACGGTATCTAACTTTAAGCTGGATCTTCTTTTCACCATCAAGCATTACGAGTGGACTTGAAACACTTATCCCCTTTTTGGAGTTGTTATTAGTTACTGTTAAAAAATTTCCTTCTTCTCCCCTGTTTACTGTCACAAGATCGCTGTTCTGTGCTTTCCAGAAAGCATTGTCTGACATTGTCCATTTATCAGGCAAGCTGCCGGCAACGGAAAATTTAAAATTCCCATTTAACAAGATTGATTCCGCATTCCCGCCCATAACTGATACTCCGAATATCAGCAGCAGCACGATTATTCTTATCCGGCAGCGATTGATTGATAAAAAAAGGGTTCTTTCGAGCAATGAAGCCAGTTCCATCATAAGACTCCTAGAATTTTGATGATTAGCTATTTAGTGACGCTATAATAATATTTGTTGTTTTCCAGTATTTCATTGAAAGTCAAGGGACTTACGTGTCCGTCTGCAAAACCGGAGTTGGCTTTCCCTTTCGTTTCAGGCAGACAGTTGGGCACGCCGTTATGTCCATGCCGCATTGCGGGCACATTATTTGCCGTGCCATCTCCCAACGCTCCTCCCACGTAGGGAGCCTGAATCGCCGCGCTGCCGAATCCATCGGACAAATATACTGTTCCACTCGGGGCAGAAAGACTTGAATCCTTTGTCCAGATGCAGCCGGAGTTATAAGTAAAATTGCGATTGACGCCGTAACGAATGCTGGTACTTAATGCAATTTGAGTTTTACCATGATCCTCCAGATTTGCGCGTGGACAGCAATATACCGAAGAATAGAACTTCCTTCCGCTTAACGACATATAATAGCCACTCTGCAAATGAATTGAAGAGCCGTAGATATATGAATATATCAAGCCCGACCACCAACGTATTTCATAGGGGGGATTGCCGGACCAGGCAGCGGTACCAAATGGCTGATTGAGGTTGTACTTACCATCACAGGGAAAATAGCCATTCCAGTCATTGGTGTAAGAAATTGTTCCGGTCATCATTTGTTTCATGTTGTTGGTACACCTGAGATCCTTGGCGACATTGCGCGCCCGGCCAAGTGCCGGCAGAAGCATGGCAGCGAGTATCGCGATGATGGCGATCACCACGAGGAGTTCGATGAGCGTGAATTTGGAGGTAGTCCTTTTCATTTTCTTTCTCCATTATGATTAAAAATAATTGTTTATAATTATATAATACGCTATAATATAAGAAATGGCAATGTTAAATAAATCCTATGTATTTATAAAAAAGTAAGATTATGCAAAGAACTTTCTGTGCAAACTTTTATGAATCGTTCCGATGCGGACAAAAGCTTCCCGTGGAAGTGGTCAGCCTGGGAATTGGCAGGGCGTCCAGAAACAGTTATCGCTGGAGTTCGAATCTGCATAAAAAAAAGATTGACCTGGAGTCTCACTATACTATACAATTTACGCTTTCCGGTTGCGGGGCCTTCCACCTGACATCGCAGGATCAGCACTGGGAACTTCCCGAAAACGCGTTCTTCATGTGCGGAATGGATATGGATTATTATTATGAAGTGGGTAATCATGATTCATGGGAATATATGTGGCTCGCTATATCCGGCAATATTGCTGGAAACATTCTGGCAAAAATAATTGGACAGCGCGGGACCGTCGTACAGCCGTCAGGCACTCTGCACTCTCAACGGATGCTGTATGATTATATCAACCAGATTCGTCTGGCAAAAAATTTTAATCCGTATCGGCTTTCATCTTTTGCGTATGATTTTCTTTTGCATCTTCAAGAGGAATTGTCGGTTTCCGACACCGATGAAAAATCTCTTTTTACTTATCGGGCACACAGATATGTAATGGACAACATTGAGCATGTAAATGTTGAATCTCTGGCGAAATATTTCAATTATCATCCAAAGTATTTCAGTTCGGTATGCAAAAACATGAGTGGAAAAACTCCGCACAAGTTTATCGAAGAAAGGCGCTTGTCCTATGCTGCAAATTTGTTGACGCATACCGATAAATCACTGAAGGAAATCAGTCTTCAATGCAATTTCAGCAGTGAACAACATCTTTGTTCCTGTTTTCGCAAAGCCTACGGAACCAGTCCGGGACAATACCGCAAAAACCGCATTCATAATACCTACGACCACCTGATCACCTGACAAAATAGATTATCATAATTCATTTTAATCACAACCTTTATATAAAAAATATAAAGCTTTGTTTTAATTTTATATTATTTTTATAAACCTATTGACTTTGAATGAATTTTAATTTATAATATTATCAATAGAAAACAGTATAACCTTTATAATTTACAGGTGCCCATGTCCCGAAAAATCAAAAATATCGCAGATCAGTATTATCAGCAGATACTGGTTGATAATAATGCTCCTGGGACAAAAACGATGTCAACCCAGGAAATTGCGGATAAATACAATGTTTCTTTTGTTACAGCTAACCGGGTGATCAATACGCTGGTGGAAAAAGGCATACTATACCGGAAAACCGGAAGCGGCACTTATATAAAAAAAGTTACTCAATCTTCAAAAAAAACACTATCCATTGGAATTGGTTTTGAAGTTCCTCCCGGCCCTCCCGAACAGGTTTTAATGGCATTTAGTGTATTTGGAGAGACGGCAGTTAAAGAACTGCGATCGGCTGGACATACAATAACTCATTTACTTAAATCCGATCTTCAGGAGCCTGATGAGGCTTGCCTGGAGATGCTCAACCAACTTGATGGCCTGTTATTATCGTACAACTATGCCAGTGATCCAAACGTTATCAAATCGTTGAAGAAGTTAGCAATTCCCGTTGTTGTTGTTCAGCATGAAATATTATCGTCCGAAGCATATCACCAGGTTGTTCCGGACATGCCAAACGGTCTGAAAACTTTAGCCGAATACATGTTGAGCATTGAGGGCCCAAAGGGAAACTATGCCTTGCTCTATCCCACGGATAGCATTGCATTAACACTTCGAGTGAAGATGATAAAAGAAGCACTTATGGAACTTGGTGTTGATTCTCAAAAGATAAGAGTCTTTGCAAATTCGGAACAATTCATTGGAGACCTTGGCATCATTGCAGGACAGGAACTGGGTGAGACGCTTTTAGAAGATGGCTTTCACCAGGGAATTGTGTTTGCCGCGGGTGATTTTATTGCTTTCGGTTTGATACGCCACCTTAAGAAGAAGAAGATAGATATTGGAAACGCTCTAAAGGTGGTAAGTTGCGATGACCTTGAAGGAGAAGGTCTGAAACCTTTTGACTCTCCTTTCATTACCTCAGTAAAATTTCCCAGGAAAGAGGTCATGCAAACGGCAGTGTCTTTGTTGATTCGTATTATAAAAAGTCGGAATAACATTTCACATACGAATATTATCAGGGTGGAAAGTAAACTGATAAAAAGAGCATCATCAGGCAATTAACATCAAATGAGGAATAAATTTATGAGACAGCATCATCATCATCTCCTTGGTATTCAAACCGTATGTCAATTGAAATTTTTCACACTGATAGAACTCTTGATTGTTATAGCCATTATTGCGACGTTAGCCGCAATGCTTCTTCCGGCATTGGGAAATGCTCGAAACAAGGCAAAATCAATAAGTTGCTTAAATCAACTAAGGCAAATTTCATTGGCGACGTCCTTTTATGCAGATGATCATAATGACCGTTTTTATCCCTACCATGACGGCGACACTCATCGATGGTATCAGGACTGGTACTTTGCCGGAGGAGCTGCTCAAGGTGGTGCCAGTTCTCCCGGTTATTTGAATATCAAGTGGAAATCCGGTGATTACTGGAAAGGTACTGTGCTGGATTGTCCCAGCCAGGAAAAAGGCTATGCCAGTTACAGTATGGACTATTGTTATAATGCCTGCCTGGGTGCCACTTCAACCGCAACAAATCCAAGGATAATCCCTTACAGAAAGATGGTCCGTTATCCAAGCCGGATGATTATGATGGCTGATACCCAGGGAGCCGGAACTTCTGCAATTACGGCTTCAGGAGAATACTTTTTCGAATGCTGGGGGCGTGAATACTATGATGCGATGCACTTCAGGCACAACAAAAAAACTAATATTGTCTGTATCGACGGACATGCCGATTCTGTAAGGATTGGCAAAATCTCTTTGAACGGAACAACGGATTACGTCACCAGAAATCCGTAAGTAAAAGACACCGTCATACTCTCTTTCCATAACGAATTTTCTTATTACCTAACAAATCAAAAATAGATATTGAAGAAGGAATACATTAATGTTAAAACATCTGTGCCCAAAAACTTTCTACAGGAAACATCGTTCTTTTCTAAGAATATTTAATATATTCACGATAATAACAGGAGTATTAATTACTACTGAATCTTTTGCATATGCTTCAATCAAAAAACTGGATGAACTTACCCGGTTTTCCAATAAAAATAAAAGTTTTGCAACCCGGTGCGGATCGAATATAAAGCTGGTCAGTAAAGTTGTTTCTGTTCCGAATCCAGTATTGGAACTGAACCTGACAAGAAAAACCATGAATGATGCTCCCAATCTAAACTGGTTTTATGTTGAATTTCCCGTAAATGGTCAAGCTGCCTGGAAAAATGCCGAAGGCATCGTTCTTGAGGTCGCCCTGAACAGGGCATCAAGATGGTGGTTTGGTGTTAATATATGGGATAAAAAGGGACGGCAATATCTTTTTTCTCCTTTGCAATCAATGAATTATACGGAAAAACCGGAGCAAAGACTAATTCCATTCCGTAAGCTTAAATCAAAACAGACAAAAGAACCGTTGAATCCAGCGGAGATTACGAAAATAAGGTTTTCCGGAACGGGAAAACCTGGAATGGTACGTCTCGGCAATATATGTCTGTACAGGAAAACTCAGAACAAGCAATGGATTGATTATTCCGCAGTGTCATCTTACGGAGGAAATATATTTCAGCGGGACGAACCGGTAAAGCTTAGCTTTAAAACTACAGCACCGGCTCATCAATCTCCTAAAGAATTCCAGTATATTGTCAGCGATTATTATGGAAAGAACGTTGCCTCCGGAATGATCAAACTCGTGCCGGGACAAAATATCTATAATATAACACTGGATATCAAAGCCCCTGGATATTATGAAGTAAGAGCATACAAAGGAAACACCAAAGATGCAAAAGCGGCATTATCCTGTCTGAAACAAAAAGGCAGTATTCCCGGATCATTCGGAACTTTTGCCATTATGCCTAATACAGTTAAAGAAAATGTTACACGAATGCTTGAAGTTGGAGAACGAGCATTTTTCGGTTTGCATAATTCACGGCATTTTTTCAATCTCCAGGAATTAATGGGCTTTCCATGGATGTTTATATATTCACGCTGGGAATATATTGAGACTCGGAAACCTGTCCGGAAAACTTCAGATGCATCAGCCCCCTGGGTCGAAAAAAGAATAAAGCAGACAGGCCCGCTTCCCCCTTATATTTATGCTCATACTTCATTGCTGGCGGCGCAAACGGGAGCCCCCAAATGGGCTAAAAGCGATAACCCGCAAAAACCGCCACACTATAAGAATGAAAAAGATCTGGAACTTTTTATAAGGGATTATATCCGTTATCATAAGAAACGCTGTCCACACATGAAAAGACGTACTTACGGAGTATTGTGGGAACCCGAGATATATACTCCGGAATATATGGTTAATAAGCATGTGCCAGTTTATACAGGACAGGAACAGCTTGTTGCAATTCAAAAAAAAGTCAGAAAGTGGATCAAACAAGAGGATCCGGATGCGTTGGTGCTTGGACCTACTTCAATGTGGTGTTACGGTTTGGACTGGTGGGATAAGTTTTTCAAGGCAGGAATCCTGAATGGGGTCGATGAAGTGTCTACTCATCTGTATTGTTCAGCGCCTCCTGAATCCAATAAAATTCCCGAAAAGCTGGCGGCCCTTCGTGAGTTGATGAAAAAGTATAAAGGACATGTTTATGATATTTATAACACAGAGGCCGGTTTTAAATCGAAAGTAGGCAATAAACACAAAATTCGTGAACATGCGGGATGGTCTGTCCGGTATGTTATGATATTGAAAGGAGAAAAACTAAAGCGTCATCTTCATTTTTATCCTCTGGATATTCCGGATAAAGGAGGCTGGGGAACTTATGGAATCTGTTTTTACAATGGAGAGTCAAAAAAGTTTGATTACAATACCTTAAACTTTTCTCCCAAGCCCGCATTGTCCGCACTGGCAACCTGTTCAAGCCAGTTGCTGGGTTCAACTCCCCGACGTCATCTGCGTGACTGGAAACGTAATATATGGGGGTATGTGTTTGAAAAGAAAGGCAAACCGGTTGTAACAATTTGGAATCCGTTCAGAAAGTTAAAAATCCCCGTGGTCGTTGGTAATGTTGACAAGATTGAGGTTGTGGATATAATGGGGCGAAAATCTTACCCCAAGGTGAATAACGGCCTGATTACACTCGAAATCGGTCCTGATCCACTTTATATAAATGGAGCTGAAAAAGATATCTATCTTTCTCCGGAAGTAAGCGTACAGGAGGTCGTTTCTTCTCCGTTACCGGTAATAATTCCTGCTCAAAGCCGGAAGATAAGTATTCCACAAAGCAAGAGGACCAAAGGTAAAATTATTGCCGTGAAGAGTTGGGGTGGGCTTTCTTCCACAATAAAAAATAATGTTGTAGATTTACGGGTTGCTCCGGGAACTCCGGAAATGTGTTCTCCGGTACTACTGAAATATGCAGACGGGAGAACCATTGTTCAGTGGATCTGTATTGGCAGTGAACTGGAACTGAAAACAATGCAGGTAAGCAGCCAAAACGGAAGAATGGGACTTGACGTCAGTCTGGAGAATTATACCAATAAGCCGATTAAAACGAAAATCGCAATGTTAACCGATTTTTCCGGAAGCTGGAAGTACCAGGATGCAAAAGTTCCTGCGGCAGAACAGTTAAATATCTTTATTCCATTCAGTAACAACATTAAACTAACCGGCGGAAACTCCAAACCTCTTCGAATTGAACTTAAGGTTAAGACTGAATCTGGTATTGAAATTGAAGAAAAAAGGAACATTTATTTTCTTTCCGCATATCAGCCGAAACATGACGCGAAAATATTCCCGGATTCTGTTCATCTGAAAGGGAAGGGGGCATCCGGTAAAATTGACCAGGCTGACATTAAGTTTGCGTGGGATAAAAAAAATCTAAGTATTCATATCTCCGTAAAAGATGACGTTTTCTACCAGCAGGGAGTAGATTTCAGTAAACTCTGGGCCGAAGACAGCATTCAGCTTGCTTTTGATACACATCCGGGAAAAACGGAGTTATATAACCCTCTCGCTGGAATATATGATAAAAAAATAACTGAACTTGCGATTGCGAAAACCAGTAAGAAGAATGTGGTTTATCGACATGTTTCGCATAATCCGGCAGAATTGCCTTTAGGGGATGTCAGCAATAACGGATTTAATGTTGATATAAAAAGAAACGAGCAGACCGGACTGACTACTTATGATATCAGCATTCCCTGGAGGCAATTAGGGCTGCAGAAGGTGGAAGCTGGAAAATCAATTGGTATTTCAATTCTTATTAATGATCAGGACAGTCCGCGAACAGTTCGCAAGGGGGTGCCATTATTTGGTGGTATTCTTAACAGTAAAGACTACAACCTGTTTGGACGTATTACTCTCAGGTAAAGGTTATTTCCGTACAAAACTGAAATTCGTATATGGGCTGGGAGCATAAGCTTCCGAGCCCTTTTTCTAATTAAACAAAGCGTAGTATATCCTTTACTTCATAGCGAAATGATATTTCTTGGGAGACGATACCTTCCTGATTGATTTCACCCCAGGCAAATTTTCCTTTTTGATAGTCAAGAGAAATTCCGTCGTCCGCAAACATTCTGACTGGCTGTGGAGTTTTTCCGTATATTCGAAGCTGAAGCTCATATTTTACGCCATCAGTAACAGCGGTAAGAGGTTCTGCTACAGGAATAATACAATTCTCACGGACAAGAATTGGAAGAGTATGAATATCCGGGTTTAGATATATTTCTTCACTATGTTTTTGACCGGTGTAAAAATCATACCAGTTGCCAGGAGGCAGCGGCATGGTGCGTTCTGTAGTATCGGCGGTAAAGGGAATCACCATCAAATCCGGCCCAGCCATCCAGGCATAGTCAATATCGCGCATATTGTCACAGTCAGGATAATCCATTGCCAGGGCCCGGAACGGGGGAATCCCTTCAAAATGATATATAGCAAACGCTGAGTACAGGTAGGGAATAAAACTTTGCCTGAACTTAAGTATTTTCCGCGTGCTGGCGAGAAGCTTTTCACGTTCGCTTTCGGAGTAGAAAATTCCCTCACGGTTTTTCTCCCGGTCAAGCTGATACCATGGCGGATGTGGCATACTCCAGATATTCAATAACATCTGCGGAGAAAGAACCATTGCCTGGAGTCTTCGTAAATAATCTTCAGTAGATACCGCATGACGTAGCTCCGGCGTCCAGAGCATGCCGGAAAAACCGCAATTGACTACACCGCGAATGAAGTCTTTGTGATCATAAAGATCACTGTAAAGGACAAACGGCATGGAAGGAGCGAATAAATGTGAACAGCGTGCGCTGCCATAGGTCCGGATATTTTCCTTCCGGCAGGCTGTTTCAATCACATCCTGATATAGCATCCCAAGCAGCGAATGCATCTGTTCACCGTCCATGCCGGACGGAAATCTGGAACATTCCGGAAACGACCAGGGACTTATGATAAAGTCGGAATTGTCACATTCGTCCAATTTAAAAGATGATATATTTTCGGAAGTAAAATTATGCTGATGATATTCACCAAATATTTTGCAGGCTTTTTCCGTGGCAAAATCAGGGACCAGCCCGTCCCAGACTTCAAAGTCTCCGGAATACGGTTTTAAACTTTCGTGCATTGGAGAAGTCGGATGGACAAAGGCATGTTCCCACAAATTGATTTTATATCCCATCGTGTCCAGGAGGTGAATCAGATGTTCATGTTCGGGAAAACGCTCCTCGCTCCATTTGAAACTGCAGGAATAAGTTTGAGACTGCCAGCCGGGTTCAAGTCCCAGCACATCACATGGAATATGTTTTTCTCTCAATTCATCCGCAACACTTATTACTTCTGATTGATCGGCACTTCCACAGCAGCGGTACCAGATACCCAATCCCCATTCCGGCGGCATGCAGCCACCGCCGGAATAAAGTACATAGCGTCGCACCGCGTCAAGCATTTTGGGCCCGCCAAACACGTAGATATCTACTCCTTGAGCCACTGGAATCTCTATCATCATTCGTGCAAGACCGGATTTTCGACCGGAATATAAGTCTTCCTCATTTAGCGCTATTGAACGAGAATCATAATCCTTTTTCTGTTCGCTATGATTTCCACAACGCTTGTTCCCTCCGGTATAAAAGGTTGCGTAACGGGCGGTATCCACCATAACACCATATCCAGAGGTAGAGAAATACAGCGGGGCCGGCGCATGGCTGTCTCCAGTATCGGCAACCGGGTCACTATTGACTCTTAATATTCGTTTTTTTCCGGTCTGTACCAGACTTTTCAGTTGTAGACCCAAGCCGTAAACATCCTCGTTTGCGTTCATCGGCAATTCAATTAAGCATCCTCGCGGGGACACTGAGAAAGTAATATCATCAGGAGAAAAAGGAAGGGTAACCGGCGGTAGTTCCGATATACCATTTTTCTGTGGACTTTTAACAAATCTCTGTGCCGATGGGACATGTTCTTCGGGGGCTCCCAGCCGTAGTTTCCATATTCCGGAAAAAATTTCCAGGTATTCCATGTTTGGGGTACTCTATCTTTATAATCTTACTTTTCGGGATTCGCTACATATTCGGCGTACTTAACCTTAGCCGAGAACGTTACTTCAACATTGGCTTCAACTTTAATTTTCTGCCACATGTTATGCTTGAAACACACTTTTACCGCGTTTCTTCCTTCGACCGCATTGTCTTTTCCGGATACAATATAATCCGCCGACTTACGCTTCCAGCCTGGAATTTTTCCATCTGTACTTTTCTCTTCAAAACTTCCGTTAAGTATTTTTGCGCCGGTCAAGGTTATATTGTCAAACAATACCCATCCCTGCGGCAGTTCTTTTTGTCCTTTCGGTTTTGCAATCCAGTTGCCCTTTATGGTAATGATGACATTGCCACTTGATTCAGGGATAAATTTAAACTGTATGTCGTGCCATTTGCCGTCATTGCGAATAGGTTTTACTCCGACTGTCAGAGCATATTTCCTGTCGTTTGCCGAACCCCATGGAACATTGGTAATACGATTAAAACCTTTTGCATTTACCGGGGTAAGTTCTACCCGGTTTTTTCCGCTTGAATGGAGGTCCACTCTGGCGCCGACGATTTCACTGGCGGAAGCCAGACAGGCAACTGAAAATACGAGAACGTTTAACAATATCAATTTTTTCATAATAGTATCCTTTATTTCTTGGTTGGTTGAGGAAATTTGCTTCCCATCATTCTCGCAACGATGGGCCACATGTCGCTGTAGGGGCAGGAATCATATTTGGGCGGAGGACCGAGTCCGGTTTTATCAACTTTGTTATAAGGGCTTCGGGGATTGTTTTCAAGCCTTTTCAAGGCCCATATCATCCAGCCGATATCCTCCTGGGCAAACAGGGTAAACATGCCCGTCATAAATTCACGACAAACAGTTTCGCTTTTGTTCCAATGGGTCGCGCCGAATTCCGTGCACATTACCGGAACGTTATGTTTGTCTCGGAAGTCCATAACGTATTTCTTTACGAGCCACGGATCATTATCTTTCGGATAGTCATGAAATGCAAAGACGATATTATTATACGGGGCATCAAATTTACTTGCGGAATCGCCCCAGGTTTTTTCCATTGCCCTTGAATGTGTCCAGTCATTGTTTCCCAGAATAATAATATGCCTTTGATCGACTTCCCGGATTGCTTTCAGACAGCGACCATACAGGTTACGTACAAATTCCGGCGGCAGACTGTGAGGCTCATTCAGCAATTCATAGGCGAGGATATTCGGTTCATTCTTGTAGTACTCCGCCACAATGGTCCAGTTTGTAATCCATTTTTGAATCTTCTTTTCACTCCAGGTGCTCATGTTGGCCTGTTCGCCACGGGCTCTGCTCTCATCAATATTTTTGTGGAAGTATTCATGTGCGTCCAGAATTACATACATATCGTTGCGTTTTGCCGCTTTGACAATCGGGTCAATAAAATATTTTATGTGCTCATCAATATCAATATGTTTGCCGGTTTGATTGTTGAACAGGTTGGTGTAGAACGGCATACGGACCGTGTTGAGGTGTTGTGATTTGCAGAATTTTACTACATCCTCATCTCCGGCAGCCATGATTACATCTTTCGCGTAACCAACCCCGGTTGCGATAAACTTCTTTTCTCCTCCGAGACTTTTTGCGGATGTTATGATGTCTTTCCCTTTTACCTTCAACCAGGCATAATCTTCATTGGTCTTGTAACCGAAGACTCCAACCGGCAGCGACAAAACATTCTTTCCATCAACCTCCGTTTCAACATATATGCTGTTCCATTTTTCACTACTGAGCGGCGGCTTGATCCATTCCAATTCATATCCGGCATTTATACATTTGACCGTTTGTTTATGGAGCTTTCCATTTGCGTCCTTCAGGCATACCTGTACTGTGGTCGCGTTTTTGGGGACATCTCCTTTTATTACAAGTTTTTCCACCGCTTCAAGCGGGTCGTTAGCTACTTTTACACTGTAGGCGGAATTAACCACAGCAGTTTCTTTTAATTCACATTCCTTACTCATTTTTAACTGAAAATTGATCCTTTTAACTTTTGTTTTCATATCATCCGGAAAAGGAACCAGTACTGTTCTAGCTCCTTGGCCGGCAAATTCGAGTGTATTTCTGTCACGCCGCAGTGAATTTTCGCAATACCATTTCAAAAACATCTTAACCTGGATATCTTTACTACCAGAGCTGGAAAATGTTAAAGCCAGAAGTCGCTTGCCATTTTCCGGCGATGTATTCTTGTAATCAAAAACGATGTTACCTTTGTATTCTTTCCCGTTCTTTTTTAGACCACTTATTTTGCACGTGATATTATTATTGGGAACGACCTGAACTTTGGACATTTCGTCATGAACATCCAGTCCATTTAATTCGGTATATACCGGTCCGCAAAGTCCATTTATTGCAAGCATCATTCCTGCCGCTATTGAAAAAAATTTCATTCAGTCTCCTTTGTTTTTGTTGTATTATATGATCTGTTATTATTTTAGTGATAAAGCTGCCGATCTCATTTTTCCCTCCATTGAGCCAGCCAGCTTTTGCAGAGTTCCGGCCATTGGCTGACCGGATTGTTTGAGGTGCGCATTCCATAACCGTGTCCACCTTTCGGATAAAGGTGGATCTCTGCTTCCACACCTGCATTTTTCAGCGCCTGGAAATATGCAAGGGCTCCGTTGATATGAGTGTCATCAAGGGTTTGAACAATGAAAGCAGGCGGTGTTTTCTTGTTTACTGGAATACTTTTACGGGGAAGCATGATCCTGGTCTTAGGAGAAAGATATGCTGGATAGATCAAAATGGTGAAGTCTGGTCTGCATTCTGTCTGGTCTGCCGCGTCAATTTTTTTATAACTTCTTGTCTGCCAATTTGTGCAGAGACGGGCGGCGAGATGTCCCCCGGCTGAGAACCCCAGAATGCCAACCCGGTTGGAGTCTATGTTCCATTCTTGGGCATGGAAGCGAATCAGACTCATTGCGCGTTGAGCGTCCTTGAATGCTTGGTCTTTTTTTCCTGGAACAGTATAACGTAAGACCAGGGCTGTGAAACCGATGCTATTCAACCATTGCGCAATCTCAGTACCTTCCTTGTCATATGCGAGAATGTTATAGCCTCCTCCGGGACAAATGATAATCGCGGGATTATGCTTCTCTCTTCCGGGTGCCGGATACCATTCCAGAGCCGGACAGAGAACTTTATAGATACGAGTGACATTACCGCTGCGTTTCGCATACTTTCGCGGTGTCTCCGGTAAAGTGGTGTTGGGCCATAGTTTAATTGTCTGTGTCGGGCTAATTTTGAGCTCCTCCGCAAAAATGGTGCTTGAAATGAGAAAAATTAAAAAGAAGTATTTCATTATATGATCATTTTCTTAAGAATTTGAATTAGTAACCTCTGCGGTGCCAGTATCTCGATGCTTTCATCTCGACTGCACGATTCCATGAACAGTGACCATCTGCAAAAACGGAGTTGAAACCGGACTGATGGGCAAACATTCCGCTGATATCCAGAGAATTTACAAAATATCTAGCCATCTCACACATCGCTCCGTCATATACGGCGGAGTTACGATCAGCTGTTCTTTCGCAAATATTAACAAGGAGTGATGGTCTTTTTATCTGCATTATCTTGTTTGAAGTATCGTAGTTATGAGTTACTCCGCTCAGGTCGCCATACTGACCACTACCTTCACCCATGTTTATCCCATAATTGTTTCTGTAATTTGTTTTATTGCTGTTCAGCGGCGGGTCCATCGGGCAATGATATACATTCACATTCTTAATATAGGTCCAGAGCATGGCGCCCCAGTAGGATTCAAATTCCCGGCTGCTGCCGTCGGCATCAGTGAAGAACACGCCGTAGTGGTCCCGGTCCGGATTCGTTGTGGACTTGTAAGCGCAAATCGGAAAGTAGTCCTGACTGTCTCCCAGGTACATTGCGGTCGCTGTTCCAAACTGCTTCAGGTTATTCAGACATTGGATTGATTTCGCTTTGTTTCTGGCATTGCTCAAGGCCGGAAGCAATATCGAGGCAAGAATAGCGATAATGGCTATCACGACCAGGAGTTCGATGAGTGTGAATACGGTTTTCTTTCTCATTTTTTCCTCTTTTGTTGAAGATTTATTTCAATACTAACTGTGTTTAATGACTCTTTCGTATAATAAGTTCATTTGCAAAATAACTGTATTCCGCTTCTGTAGAGTGTTTTTCTCTGATCAGACTTAAGGTTTTTTTAGTCATCGCCGAAACGGGAATATCAAAGGTTGTTAACGGCGGAGATAGCCAACGTCCCAGAGGGTCATTACCAAAACCGACGAAAGCAATATCTTCCGGGACCCTTAGACCCATTTCGGTAAGACGGCCAATAATTTCTCCGGCCCGTCTGTCATTTCTTACAAAGGCACAATCAACGTTATATTTCTTTTTTAAGTATACCAGATGTTCGGTCATTTTCTCCGTGTTTTCCGGATCGGCTGAATCCTTTATTCCGTAGATATCAAATCCCATCTGCTCGAACGGAGCCAGAAGTTTATCGATATTCGGTCCTTTATGTACTGGATGATCGGTATAAATTTCATCCAGCGCCACCCGGGAATGACCGCTTGAGCAAAACAGTTCCGCCACTTTATGATAGCACGCGGCACGATCCATACCTACAAGCTGTATACCATTATCCAGATATTCCTGTTCCCATTCGTCACGGTTGAAATCATAGTTGTATACCACAACTTTTTCCATGCGTTTCAGCAGGGGCATCAGTACCTTGGCATTTGCCATTTCATATTCCGGAGCGGTTGCATGAATCCAGATTACCCGCTGTATTCCCTGCGAGACAATTTCTTTTAAACCATGTTTTATATCCTTCACATCAATGCTGAGAATATCCACATGTCCATACTTGTTTTTTATTGACTCCGACATGATATGCAATGCTTTGGTCAGATGAGGAAACAGCGCAAATGGTCCACATGTCAGAATTCCCGGTGCGTCAATTCTGTTTCCATTCTGTAACCTGATCGCATGCTTGGATTTTACGTATCCGCTTTTCTCCAGATAGTCCTGGATCTTTCGTTGGGTTCCCGCCGATATATGAAGCTTTTCCGCCCGGCCGTTGATGACCGCCGATACCACATTACGGCTGACTCCAATATTCCGGGCAACTTCTGCCATTGTCATGCTTTGGGTCATGAATTATATCCTTGAATACTTTTACTGTGCACGTGTAAAGTATAATCAATGAAATGTCATATGTCAATACCCTTTTTTATTTTACTCAAATATTTAGTGAAGAGTCGTAAGGCGTCACTTATTCCGGAAGATTAAATGTGACTGTTGTGCTTGGTGCATTTGCTGGTAGGGCTCGCTCTCCGAGCGTGCAGTCGGCACACCAGTGCCGCAGAGAAAACTTTAAATTCCATTGGTATTCGTCTGTCGCTGATGCGGCAGCGGCGCGCTGCGGAGAGCGCGCCCTACCAGAAAAAGGCTTGTCATATGTCTCTACGAAAAGAGTGAGTGATTACGAAGAGTAAAAAGATGCTTTGGATCGGTGCTTGTAAAAATGGCTTCGGAAATATACAGTACAATGGGAGCTGTCCCATAATAAAAATGAAGTTGACCATTGGAAAATAAAACAATTACAATTAGAGATGTTGCTGCGTTGGCAGGAGTCGGTAAATCTACTGCGGCACGCGCCCTCAGTAATAAAGGGTTGGTGGCAAAGGAAACTCGTGACCGGATTCTGGATGCGGCAAAAAAACTCAACTACAAGCCTAATGTTGTTTTTTCTATCATGGCTTCGCATCGCAGTTCATCAGACAATAAAGCCAACCTTATTCCCATTGCGTTATTGCATGGAGAAAAAGAGGTTAATATTGAAAATAAACTGATGGCTGGTCTGGACAAGTTTGGTTTTTATCTGGAAAAAATTTATGTTCCGGAAAATTACTCTAAAGTCAAACTTGAAAATCAGCTTTACGATCTGGGGATTGTTGGAATAATTCTTTACAGTGTTGACCTGGCGCTATTGGAGCAGATTGATTTTTCATCATATTCAGTGATATCTCTTCATCGGGGAGAGGAGGCTGAACAGAAGTTTAATTCTGTGCGTCCGGATCGTTTTAACGATGTGATGAAAGCATGGAAAAAAGCAATGGACTTTGGCCACAAAAGAATTGGTGCGGCTATTGGGCGGCAGTATATCTCATCTTATGACGATGGTTTGCGTTACGGTGCGGTTTGTGAGTGTCAGGAGCTTTGGAAGGATCGTATTGAAATAATTCCCCCTTATCTCGGACCGGTGAATGATTTGCGGCAGTATTTAAAATGGTATTTTAAATACAAGCCCACATGCGTAATCGGATTTCAGGTTCATTTTTACTGGGCCTTACGGGATATGAATTTAAAGATTCCCGAAGACATCAGTTTCATTACTCTGGTTAGAACAATAACCGATGATATTTTCAGTGGTCTTGATAATTCCGATGATGAGACTATCATGACTTGTCTATCGCAGCTTGATCAGCTGATTCGAAACCGAACCCGGGGTCTTCCTGAATTTCCTGTTTCAATATACGTGTCTTCCAACTGGCACCGGGGAACGACCCTTGGCCGGGTATAAAGATTTATCCAGCCGGAGAGGTCCGGCTGGATCGAATTCCATCATATGACAACTTTTACTTCATGTGTCTTCCGGTCGAGGCAAGTAAGGACCTGTCCGGAAATTATTTTGCCGTCAAGTTCTATTTGAGTTGAACCACAGCACCTTCCGGCACTGTTGTCCAGTTCGATATGAAATGTTGTATCTCGGAAACATCGCGTAAGTTTCGCGTATTTGACTTTTGAACTAAGGCATGGGTCAATCAAAAGTCCGTCATAATGTCTTCTGGCTCCCAGAATCCATTCGATCAACAGCATTGTAAACCAGGAGGCTGTACCGGTTTTCCAGGGATATCCACTTTTTCCATAGATATATGGGCACATGGAATAACTGTTGGTAAAAGAAAATGCTTCCGTTTCAGATTGTTCCACCGGATTTTCTGGGTTATCAGGTGCTACTTTAATCAAAGTTTGCCATGCCTCTTCTGCCCGGCCCAGAACACAGTCGGCAACTCCCTTAAAACCGGCCGCATGGTTGTAGCATCCGCCATTTTCGATATGTGATGGAATTGCTTCGGACATTCTGCCGACACGCGGATCGTATTCGGAAAAACCCGGAGCGCAAATTCGGTAGCCGATTGGTGTTTCAATCAATTCATCAACTGACCGCATAGCAGTATTTCCTCGGGGATTGTCGGCAACTCCGGAAAGAATGGACCAGCTTTGCGGGTTCAGAAATATTTTTCCCTCTTTGTTATCGCTTGAGCCAATCTTATAACCATCTTCACAAATTGTTCGTACATACCATTTACCATCCCAGGCTATGGTATTGATTTTTTTCTTGAATGAGTCGTAATATCGCTCTGCTTCCGCTGCCAGATCGACTTCTCCAATATGCCGACACAGTTCGGCAAATTCTCGCATTCCATAGCAGAACTGCATAGACACCATAACGCTTTCGCGTTTTCCACTTTTCTGGGTAGCTTCGAGTCCGTCATTCCAGTCAGCGTGGTGTTGATCGCACAATCCATGAATCCCGAGATCATTCGCTAGAAAACGCATGGCACGCACCATATGTTCAAGAACCGTTCCCCATTCATCCGATTTAAAAAAAGGAACGTTTTCTTTTAGAAATGATAAATTCCCGGATTCTTTAATCAAGGCTGGCACGGCGAGAAATATCCAGGCCGGTTTATCGGAATACTGTAAGGGGTTGAGCGGACGAAAACCGTGTGGGGCGGATCCGTCTGCATACTGGCTGGCAAGAGCTCTCAATAAATTATCTTCTGCCATTTTACAATCAAACATGGCCAGCCCGCAGTCATTCTGGAGATTATCCCGGAAACCGCTTTTATTAATGGTATAACTGACAATTTGTTTCTTTACAAATATATTGATCATGGCATCAAGGTTTTTGTGACCGGTATCTACGCTGAACATTTGTTGTCTTGCTGTTTCCACTGTACATTGTTCTTCACAGAGTTTGTCAATAATCTCAGGATTCAGTCTATTATGCAAATCCTTGATTTCGTCAATGGATCCTGTTTGGCCCAATAAAAAATCAACTCTTTGTGTGGAGTGCGGTTCGATGGATATTTTTACCTGCACTATTCCCGCGCAGTCGGGACCATATCCCGGGCTGCCGTCGCAATTCCATCCCCACATTATCCTGGGGGTCGAAATGGAGAAATCCGCCCGGGTAAACTGATCACGGTAACCGTTGGCATTATAAAACTCTTTATTCAAAGTAACCAGATATGCTTTATAACGATCATGAGGCAGATCCTTTCTTCGGTTGTAGATATACGCTCCTTTTATTTCCGGATGAACTTCTGCGATATTTTCCTTCCAGACCGGTTTCCCTTCCGCATCACATCCGGTCAGTTGAAACATTGCGTAAGCAAACACGCTGATTTCACGTACTTTGTCTGTATTGTTTTCCAGATTTACGGTCCAGACTTCAGCGGTTTCATTACGAGGAACAAATACCCGTTGTGTTACTTTCAACCCGATACATTCTCCATAAATCTCGGTCTTTGCCGGGTAATAGCGGCATTCGCGATAATCGACCTCTGCGGGACATGGTTCTCCCCATGGAGAAAAGACGGTGTTGTCTTCATCGTCACGAATATACAAGTATTTTGAATCGTAGCTGACAAGATTGCATTTGCATCCTTTTTTGTCGCGAACCCATGTGAAACCGTCGCCGATATTTGTGATTTCTGAATAGAATTCATTGTCACCTACACCGTTATAGTGAATATTAACCCACTTTTTCGGGGGTGTTTCCCTTAAGACAAAACAGCCTTGTTCTTCGTCAAATGCACCATAGTCATTAATTGTTTTCATAGTGAATCCTTTAGAGTTATTAGATCATTTAATAATTTAGATATATGGGGTGGTGAGTCAAACAATAGTGTTTGGGAACTGTCCCATTCTCTTCTTCGATTTAATCTACGGCATTCCTTTTTTGGGAGTTTATGCGTTATTTGTAATAATATTTAATATGGGACAGTTCCCATTGTGCTTTTGTTGAAATGAAGGTTGGGGGGAGTAATAATATTGATAGATGAGATAAATATGGAGAAAGAAAACAAAATGCAGTATGGTTATTTCGACAATGAAAACGGCGAATATGTCGTGACTTGTCCGGATACTCCGGCTCCTTGGAGTAACTATCTTGGCAGTGCTGAATTCGGTGCGGTAATTACCAATAACGCAGCCGGATATACATTTTATAAATCAGCGGCCCAGGGACGACTCACACGTTACCGTTTTAATTCTCCCGCCGCGGAGCTTTGCGGAAAATTTGTCTATCTGCGGGATAATCATACGAATGACTTCTGGAGTAACTCCTGGTCTCCTGTTCGAAAGAAACCCGATGCATATGAATGTCGCCATGGTTCTGGATATACAATCATCAAAAACTGTTTCAAAGGAATTGAAAGTGAGGTTCGCTACTTTATTCCGTTGAATAAACATCATGAGATATGGCAGATAAAAATCAGTAATCATTCAGCAGAATCAAAAGTATTGAGTGCTTTCCCGTTCATTGAACCCCAGTGCAACTGGAACGCCGATGATGATACTCGTAATCTGCAGTATGTTCAATATATTACGAAGGCAGAGTATAGAGATGGAATCATTGATATTGGTTCCAACGTGAATATGCCTGTTGACGAAGATAATTTTACCAACAAGGATCAGCAGCGGCATTCGTTTTTTGTGTTACATGGAATCAACGCTGATGGTTATGATACCGATTTAAAAAAGTTTTTAGGCAATTATGGAACTTATGCCGATCCGGAAACAGTTATAAAAGGACAGTGTTCCAGCTGTAATTGTGCCGGAGATATGCCATGTGGAGCATATCAGATAAATATGGAGTTGGCTCCAGGCGAATCAAGAACCTTTTTTATTTCATTTGGCATAGAGATACCGGAATTGGACGAAGAGGTTGCTGAACTGGCGTTTTCTGAGATAAAGACCTATTGGCGTGATCGACTGAGTTCTCTCTGGGCAGATACGCCGGATTCTGATTTTAACGCAATGGTTAACATGTGGTCCCCATATAATAACCTGATGACATTTTACTGGTCGCGGGCGGCAAGTCTGGTCTATGCCGGAGAGCGTGACGGGCTTGGCTATCGTGACACCGTACAGGATATTGTCGGGGCAGCTTCTCTTATTACGGAAGAAGCCCGCGAGCGACTTGAATTAATGATAACAGGACAGTATTCTACCGGTGGAGCCAAAGATGTGGTAAAACCGTTTGACCATAAACCGGGGAGCGAAGTTCCTTCCGGTATCTATCGTTCGGATGATTGCCTGTGGCTTTTCAACGCGGTACCCGAATACGTCAAAGAAACCGGTGATTTTGATTTTTACAATAAAACGCTTCCATATGCTGATTGTGGGGCAGATACAGTGTTTATGCATCTGCGCCGCGCAATTGAATTTAACCTTGAACATTCCGGTAATCATGGTCTGCCCTGCGGATTGCATGCGGACTGGAATGATTGTATTCGACTTGGACAGGATGGAGAATCGGTATTTGTCGCGTTTCAGCTTCGTCTGGCTTTGTCCGAATTTATTGAAATTGCGGAACGGCTTAGTGAATCCGGCGATGCCGACTGGGCTCGGATTCAGTTGAAGGAACTTGACGGCAGCATTGATAAATATGCCTGGGATGGAGAATGGTATTTGCGTGCATATCGTCATGACGGCTTGAAATTTGGTTCCCGGGATAATGATGAGGGCTCAATTTTTATGAACCCGCAAACCTGGGCCGTTATAAGTGGACATGCGAAAAGGGAAAAGGCCGAAAGTTGTATGAAGGCCCTGGATGAAAGACTCGCAACGGAATATGGAGTGATGGTTTGTACGCCTCCGTATATAAATACGGATCCAACGATTTGTCTTGCTCGCCTGATGAATCCGGGCATGAAAGAAAACGGCGCGGTATTCAATCATACCCAGGGCTGGGGAGTTATGGCCCAGGCTGCTCTCGGTAACAATAAAAAGGCATGGCAATATATGAAGGCTGTACTGCCTTGCAGTTATAATGAAATGGCTGAGATTCGACAGGTTGAACCTTACGCGGTTTGCCAGAGTACTCATAGTAAGTTCAGCCCTCGCTATGGCGCTGGCCGGCTTTCCTGGCTTTCCGGTGCGGCGGTATGGAATTACTACGCTATGACTCATGCGATTCTGGGAATTAAACCACATTACGACGGGCTTGAAGTAGCTCCGTGTATTCCGGAGGAGTGGACAGGATTTACAGTCAGGCGAAAATTTCGTAACAGTATATTCAATATTACGGTGAAGCATGGAAGTGTCAATGAGATTACAGTCAATGGAAAGCCAATACAAGGAACTGTTATTCCGGCGGTCATCTTTGAGTCGGAAAATCATATATCAGTTATCATAAAACGAACCCAGAATTAGTGATATAACAAACACCAAAAAAAAGAAGGAGGACATGAAAATGTTCAAAAAACTTACAGTGACCGGACTCGCAATGCTTTTTGTAATGGGTGGGGCTTTCTGCCTCAAGGCGGAAGACAAAGCCGCTCCTGCGGAGAAAGTTGCCGTTCAGACGAAAAAAATTGCAGACTGGATTGAAGTCACCGCTCCTGAATCAGCAAAAGTGGGAGAAACGGTAAAGATCAAAGTTAAACTTACTGGTGTTCCTGACGGCTGCAAACTGGCTGGAGATATGCATTTCTTCCGTGGTCCAAGTTATGGTGGTTTCCTGGTATGGCATCGTCCACAGACCGTTAAAGCCGGAAAAGAATATACTTTCAAATACAAGATTCCAGAAAAGGAAGGTATGAGTTCTGTTGGCGTTTTGTTCTATTACGGCAAAAAAGGCGGATGGGGCAATAAAGAGAAAGATGCATGGTTTAAATTCATAAATATTGAGTAATCGCGATAAGTTATTATTAAGGAGATGGATGTGAAACGATCAGTGATAATGCGGATAATGTCTTCAACTGGACTAATGGTACTGCTGTTGTGCGGTATCAGGCTTGATGCCGCCAAAGTGACAACCGACAAGGAACAAAGTTATTTTTGGTGGGAAGCTGAAGATTCCTCCAGTAATACATTTCCCAAAAGCTGGAGTTTCCGTCCATCCAACGCCAGGGAAAAGGCGGTACTTTCCGGCGGCAACTGGCTCCAGACCGATAAAGGAGGCAATGCCGTTGCGGAATGGAACATTGACCTTCCCCGTGGCGGTACCTTTAATTTATGGGTGCGTAAATTTTGGTATCACGGCCCGTTTAAATGGCGCTTCAACGATCAGCCGGAACGGGAATGTGTTAAAAAATGTTCATTGGTAGACAGCGTCAAGATGAGGAAATTTGTCTGTGCCAACTGGGTTTCGCTTGGAGAAATTACCCTCCCGGCCGGAAAAAATACCCTGAAGATCAAGCTGGATCCGAAAGCGACTGCTGCCGGGATCGATTGCTGGATGCTTACAGACAGACCTTTTGTTCCGAACGGAAAACACAAACCGGGTGAAAAATACAATCGAACGGAACCGGGCTGGTTCAATTTTGAACCTGATCCTGAGAAGTATACGGCCGATTCCATGTTTGATATGCGAAGCCTTAATCAGGAGAGGGCAGGGGACGATGGTTTTCTTAAAGCTGACGGTTTCGACATTGTATTTGAGAAAACCGGCAAGACGGTTAAATTCTGGGCGGTAACCTCAGGATTCAATTACGACCATGCATCTGTGGATTATCTGGCAAAACGTCTGGCCAAATATGGTGTGAACATGGTTCGTGTTCATTCTCCGATCTATGACAAGAATTCGAAGGACCCGTCTAAGGTCGATATGAAAATCCTTGACCGCTTACATTATTTTGTCGCGGCACTGGCCAAACAGGGAATTTATACAAAACTCAGCTTCTTTTTCCCGCTCTGGTGTCCGATTACAAAAGGTTTCAATCTGCCGGGTTACTATGAATGTGACAAGAAAAAGCCTTTCAGTCTGCTGTTTTATCACCCCAGCATGCAGAAAATATATAAGAATTGGGCAAAAGTATTGCTGACTACAGTTAATCCATATACCGGTAAGGCATTTGCGGATGATCCTGCCGTTGGAATCGTCGAGATTGTCAACGAAGACGGCCTGTTTTTCTGGACCTTTATGCCGTATGTAAATCAGCCTGCCGAATGTGCTCACGTTATTGAAAAGCTTTTTGGAGACTGGCTGATAAAAAAATATGGTTCAATTGACCAGGCCGTAACCGCATGGGGCAGCAAAGGTGCTAAACCCAAACACGGCAAAATTGAGCACGGACGTGTTCCGCTTTACAATCCGGGATTTCTCGGTTCTTTCGATTGGGCCGTAAAAGCCAGGAACCAGCGTCGAGCAGAGGATCAGTTGAAGTTTATCGTGGAACTGCAGCGTGGATTTTATCAGAAGATGGCAGAATACTTTAGACATGATCTGGGGGTAAAATGTCTTATTTCCGCTTCTAACTGGCATACTGCCGATGCCAGGAACCTGGCCGCTCTTGAAAAATATACTTACACTGTTTGTGATGTTATTGACCGTCACGGTTATTACAATGCTCCCCATAAAGGACGCAATCATAGCTGGGATGTTCGAACCGGGCATACTTATAAGGATAAGAGCGGAATGCTCGTTCCGGACAGTCTGACGAAGGAATTGCAGTATGGGAAAAAGCCTCATATGATTTCCGAGTACAACTATCCAATGCCAAACCGTTTCAGGGCTGAGGGCGTTTATATGGCTGCAACCTATGGTTCTCTCACTGGTACAGACGCTTTCTTTTATTTTTCAATGAAGTCCTCTGACTGGCAGAATGTCAATTCGAAATTTTCGGTTTATACCCCTGCCGTGATGGGACAATTTCCGGCGTTCTCATATATCTATCGGGAAAATGTAGTGAAGTCCGGTCCGGTTGTCGCGGATATAACCTACAGTTTGAAGGATTTGCTGCAGATGAAGGGAACCAGTGTGGTTGAGGCCGCCTATATGGATGATCTGCGTAAGAAGGATATTGATAAAGCGAAAAATATCCAGATTGAGATGCCTTCCATTATTGATCCCCTGGCATATTACGTGGGGCAGGTCAGGGTTGATTTTTCGCCGGACGCCAATAACACGAAACTTATGAATCTGGCTCCCTATATAAATATGAAGAAAAAGACGGTTCGCAGTGCAACCGGGCAATTGTTCTGGAACTGGAAAGACGGATATTCAACACTGAATACCCCGAGGGCACAAGGAGCTTGCGGTTTTCTGAAAAAAGCCGGAAAAATAAAACTCGATAATGTTATGATTTCTTCCGACAATGAATATGGTACGATTGTTGTTGTGGCGATTGACGGATTGAATATAAACGATTCTCAAAAGATTCTCGTACAGGTAATTACTGAGGATTCTAACTATGGATTCAAATCAGTTCCGGTGAAAGATGATCCGTCTGATAAAAAACAGATCAAGGGAATGAGAGAAATTACTGACATCGGCAGACCTCCGATGCTGGTAAAGAATATTGGCGGCAGCGTAATAATTAAAACAGCGAACGCGGAGAATGCGAAGGTTTATGCGCTTGATTTTTGCGGATATAAGAAATCATCACTCAATTCGGGCTCTGCTCGCAATGTAAAGATTGATTTACAACCTGATGTATTGTATTATATGATCGTAAAGTAAAATATTAATTCCGGCGGTTTTATCGCCGTCGGAAAAAGGGAGAATTATGAAAGGACAAAGATTTTTCACACTCATCGAACTCCTCGTGGTGATCGCCATCATTGCAATTCTGGCAGCTCTTCTGCTGCCGGCTTTAAGTAATGCGCGGCAGACGGCAAAACAAATTAACTGTACGAGCAACATGAAACAGATAGGTGGTTACATTCAGATGTACCAGAATGATTTCAATGATTACTTTCCCGGCAATAAAGGGGGAAGCAAATGGTTCGGTTATGATAAATGCGGGCAGTATTTTGGTAACACCGGCGCGATGTATGTTGACAAGAAATGTAAGATTATGCGATGTCCGACTGCCCGGGGACTGGCAATTTATGAAACAGGTGATAAAAGCGGATATTATAGTTTTGGTTATGGAGCCAATACAAAGCTGACAAAGCCGACAAAAATGACGCAGGTCAAGTATTCCATGTCGATTGTGGTTTCTATGGTGGATGGAATGAGCAATGCCTGGGATTATGCAAGCGGGACCTACCCGTATTATTATGATGATAAATCAGAATGGGTCAGCGAATGGAGTAGTGGAACATTCGGTTCCTCATATAACTATTCAAAAAACAGACACAGAAATATGACGAATACATTATTTCTGGACAGTCATGCTGATTCATTCAAAAATCTGGGAAATGCCGCTAAGGCTGGAGATCTTTACGGAAATTTTCTGTAATATTTAATTTTACAACAGTACATAATCGGAAAAAATATTCTATTTACGTTAATAAGGTTTTTGTGTGTTAATAAGGCGTTTATAATGAAACTTTTCACCCCATGGCTTTATAAATATCTACTGGCAAATTTACTGATCCTTTATGGATTCAGCGTTTCCCTGATGGGAAAAGAACCTTTGCTGTTATCCCGCGACTGGGTGGTCTTTGGACCATTGTTGTCGCAACAGGCCTTATTGACAAATTCTGAGATTGCTCAGATTTCCGGCATTCCAGCTCAAATAACCGTTGCAGGCAAAAAGTTGGTCGGCAGGAAAGTTAAAGACAGTAATAACATTGATCTGGTAAAATTGTTTTATCCCGGTAAGGAAGAATATTATGCCAGATCTTACTGGGGTAGTTATTCATACTTGATGACGGAAATAATTTGTTCGTCTGATAGTGAATACTACATCGGTACCGGAGCAGACTGGTGGATGAAATGGTATATTGACGGGAAACAGGTTTTCAGTACGTTTAAGACCGGTAATCTCTTCCATGATTTTTCCTGTGAGGATTATGCATTTAAGGTCAGGCTTTCAAAAGGACACCATCTGGTTACCGTTATCGTAAAAAGCGGAAGCAGCGAGTGGAAGTTTGCCGCGACTTTTGACCAATCCAAACGGGAAAAGCTGAAACGACTGGAGCAGATGCGTGTCCTGGCGGGAAGTGCCCAGGCATATGTCCGAAAAGTAAAGCAGGATAACTCCCGGAAGATTGCTGGAATGAAGTTGGTTATCTTTGGGTCATCAGTGGCAAAAGGAACCGGTGCAAAGAAGAATTACGGCTGGGCAAACCGATTGAAAGCTTTTCTAGAAAAGAAAAACTGGATTGTGATCAATAAGTCTATTGGAGGAAATAATACAATTGATTTACTTGCACGATTCAAACGTGATTTACTTCAGGAAAAACCGGACGTCGTAATAATCGGCTTGTCGATGGCTAATGAAGGACTGATCAGAAATCCCGAAAAAGTATATGGCCAATATGTCAGTAATATGAAAAAACTTATTCAACTGTGTCGAAAATATAATATTATTCCGATGGTGTCAAATTGTTATCCTCACGGATCATATACGCAGGAACATTACAACTATATCAGAAAATTTAATGAAGAGCTGAATTCCTGGCCTGTTGTCAGTTTCGATTTTCTCGGAACTGTTGATGATGGAAACGGCAGATGGGTGAAGGGATTTCAGCATGACAGCGGTCATCCGAATGACGCGGGGCATGACGAAATGTTCCATTCTATTCCGACTGGCATTTTCGACAACTTGATCAGTCAGTCTTATTTTTTCTCCTCATCTGATGCCGGATTTATGCGGGTAAGAAAGGGACCGCATTCCGGCATCAGTTTTTTTCCGGGACTACCACCTTATTCTTTTTCGATGTTGTTTCGTATTAAAATAACTGATGCGGATGCACAAGGAACTATTGCCGGAGTATCCGGAAATAATATCGCGGTTAACAAGCAGGGATTCTGGGAACTGAAAACGGCAGACGGCAGTACTATTGCTACAAGAGTGAAAGCTGACTTGGGAAAGGAGTTTTTTATCGCCTTGACTTATAGTCATGCCCGAAAGTTGTTAATTTTATATATTGATGGGAAAAATGTCGGTTATGTTTCCGGAGATAAGCTATCGCCTGAGGTATTTTATCTGGGAGGATATCGCGATATGCCTTCTCCTCAAGCTGATTTCAGGAATTTCATGATTTATCGTTCATGTCTCAGTGTCGAGAATGTTGAAGCTCTTTATTCCGGGCGAATACTGCATTCCAGCCTTGAGCTTTATGCTCCCCTTAGCGATAAGATTGTTTTTAAAGGAGCCAGATTAATTAATTATGCTCAGACAGGAGAGCATTGTACAATTGAGAATGTTCCGTGAATTCAAATAGATTATTAATAGAATGATAAATTCGAACTAATTTAATTATTAGTAGTATTTGCAAATATTTTATAAGGATTTTTATGAATAAGTTGGAGAACTATAAATGGCCGGAATCAATTCCGGAATCAGATATTTTCAAGCTGAAGGTTAACAATGAGATTGTGTTTGTTCATCAGAGCCAGGCTGCTGATTTTGCCATATTTTCTTTTGAAGAAAAAGCCGATATTGAACTGACAACAGTAGTGCCGGCAAAGGAAGTTGCAATACATCCGTTTTCAAAAAAAATAAAATATTCTGTTATAAATAACCAGATCAGATTTTCGCTGAAGTCTTCAGGCCACTTAATGGTGAAAATTCCGGATATGCCGGAATTGTTCATTTACGCTAATCCGCCCGAAGTCGATGTTCCGAAGGTTGACGATCCGAATGTGATTTTTTTCAGGGCTGGTGAAGTGCACAATGTGGATCGTCTGACCGTCGATGATGATAACAAAACAATCTATATTCAGGGGGGAGCCGTTGTAAAAGGATGCTTCAATTCTCTGAACAGTAAAAATATAACGCTGAAAGGTCGTGGGATTTTCGATGCCTCTGCAATTCCGCACCGTAAATACCGGATGATTGTGTTTGAAGGTTGTGAGAACGTAACTCTTGAAGGGATTGTGGCAATTGGTACACCGGCATGGAACACAGTGTTTGGTGCTTGTAATCAGGTATATGTAAAAAATTATAAGACAATCGGCTGGGTTTCCTGTTCTGATGGAATTGATATAGTCGGCAGTAAAAATGTTCTGATTGAAGACTGTTGTTTGCGTAATAATGACGACTGCATTGCTGTCAAATCTGTTTCTAATGATAATCCTGATGGTTCGCCGCCGCGTACGGACTGGCGGGGAAATGTTCATAATATTGAGGTGCGGCACTGTATTTTATACAACGATCCATGTGGAAACGCTATTGAAATCGGATTCGAAACTCAGGCGGAGCGGATCAGTAATATAACCTTCAAAGATATTGATGTGTTATACGGGCATGGTAATGGAGGTATTTTTACGATTCATAACGGAGATCGCGCGATAATTGAGAATATCATTTATCAGGATATTCGGGTTGAACATTATTTTGATAAGCTGGTTGACCTGAGAGTAATGCATTCACGTTATTCGAAGGATGTGGAACGCGGTTCGATTCGTAATGTCAGGTTTGAAAATATCTCATGCGTTGCCAATGAACATAATTCAATTTCATTGTTCGGGGGATATGACAATGATCATTGCATCGAAAATGTTTACTTCAAGAACTTCTGCATTGGCGGTAAGTCCATCGATTCTCTGGATGAACTCGAAGGATATACCGGAAATGCTTCGAACATAACATTTAATAATTGAGGCTAAAATGAAGTATTCAGGAATATTACTTATCATGGGAGGGACCGTCCTTGTTCAAGGCGGCATTCCGAACGACCTTCCGAACAATCAAAAAGTGCTTAAGGCGTTCAGCAATCTTGAGTACAACAAAGCATGGGCGATGGCCTCGAAATCATCCGCTCCGGAGTCGAAACTTGTGACTGCGCTTTGTTGTTTATATGATCAGAGTCATCGTAATTCTGCCCGTGGATTGAAGATACTGGAAGAACTCTGGAAGGATTCCGCACTCGATAAAAAGCTGAAGATATCTGTGGGGCTCAGTTATGCCAGAGCCGCCCAGTTGATGCAGCTTCGAAAAATTGAGCATGCAGCTGACGGTATTGACTGGAAACAGATTTATCACGACCTGCTTTTGATGCGGCCGACCGGAATCGACTCATGCAGGATTTTCATCTATCAGATTGAAGAGCCTTTGCATAAAGCCATGGAATCATCCAACAGAGTAGAGTTGGATAAAATGGCCGCAACCATTTCCGGGTTTTGTGATAGTTACAGCGGGGCTGAAGATGGTCTGGCTGGAATTTATACTGTACTTGGCAGAGTATACCTGAGACTGGGAAAATATCCTCAAACAGTCAGTAGTTTTGAATCTGCTCTCAAATGTGGTCCGCTTCCGGCCCGTTTTCGGAAAGAGGTGATCTGCAGGATAGCGAGGATCAGCCAACAGCAGCTCAATGATATTGTAAAGGCCAGAAAATATTATGAATTGCTGGTGAAAGATTATCCTTATTCTTCTGAAGGTATTGTTGCCGAAAGATATCTAAAAGAAATTCAGCAGGCCGTAAAATGAAAGAACACACTATATTCCATAAAATTAAAAGTAATGTCGGGCTGATTCTTGCCGGAGTATTCTATCTAGCTTCGATTTTAACCGTAATTTTTCGATTTGACTCATCATCCGGCGTTATAAATGATGATATCGTTCTGACGGTTGCTCACTGGCAGTTGGAAGATGGTTTCAGAGAAGGCATGGAAAAAGCTTTGAAGAAGTTTTGCGAACTCAAAAAGCAACAGGGCATAAATGTTAAAGTCGTACAGTCGACGGTTCCGTTTCGCGGCTATCGGCAATGGTTTATGACACAGCTGCTGGGAGATGAACCCGCGGACTTGATTGTTCCTCTCGGCTCTCCCGGACTGGTGAATCAATATTTTAATGCCCTTGATGAATATATGGATCAGCCTAATCCGTTCAACAAAGGGACCCCGCTGGCTAATGTGGTCTGGCGAGACAGTTTTATTACTCCATGTATGCCGGATGAAACTTACGGTAAGACATTTCAGCCCGGATACAGTATGCATGTACAACGCTTATTTGTAAATGTTGATCTGTTGAAAAAAACAACCGGATCGGATGTGCTGCCACGGGATTTGCATGAATTCCTGGCTATATGCCGAAAAGTTACGGAATATAATCGCATCCATAAATCCGATTACATTCCAATTGGGGTCCGTGGTATTGATAAACAAACTCTCAAGAATTTATTCAACTATTATTATCAGGAGATTAATACCGGACTGAACGATAACTTGCCGGACGATGGAAGGTTCATGGCAAGTCAGATCGATCAACTGCGTGGTATCCGCCAGGGAAAAATCAGCCGCAAGCGACTTCTGGCGGCTGTGGATTGCATCAAGGAGCTGGGACAGTATTTCTGTAAGGGATTCCTTTCAACCAGTCATGAACAGACTCAATATATGTTTACGACCGGAAAAGTACTGTTTGTTATGGATGGCTCCTGGAACGCGTATTCTCTTAAACGCAATAACGACTTTGATATTAAGATAATTCCGATTCCGACAATGGGACGGAATTACAAATACTCACAATATTATGTTGGCGCAACTGATGAACTTGGAACAGCAAAAGTCAACGGCTGGTTTGCCATACCGAAATCAACCCGTCATTTTAAGTTAAGTCTTGAACTGCTCCAATACCTGACCTCCTGGAAAATCAATCAGGAAATCATGGATAGTTGCAAATGGCCGCCCGGAGTTAAATTTGCCCGATATGAAGGCTTGCTCAAAGCCATGAAGCCGGTTTCCGGAACGGGACGGCATTCGATTATGAGTCCTTTCGAATTCGGCGGAAAAAGTTCAAGAAAGATGTTGGAGACACTTGAAGACATCATTATCAGAGATTCGAAGAATCCGCAGAAGGATTTCTGGCAGGCGTTTCAGGATGAGATTGCTCCGGTCATGATAGATCAGTTGGAGGAAGCGTCGGTTAACCGGGAAAGAGAATTGATCACAAACGAAGCCACCCGGTGTTCAATTATGGCGGGAAAACTTGCCGGAATAAAAAATTCTCCGGCTCGCGAACAACTTAATTTCTTTATTACTCTGGATGTTATTTCCGCGACGGATGTTGGTGATTTTATTAAAGAGTTAAAAATGCTTAACAGTCAAGGAGGTAAGTAAAATGGCTGTTGTCGTGCCTGTTAAAAAACTGAACAACTACTGGTCACTGTATTTTCTTATTGCAATACCTCTGTTACTGGTTTTTGTATTCTGCTATTATCCGATATTTAACGGATTTGTCCATATCTTTTATCGCTGGGACGGTAATGCCATTGAGGAATTCGCCGGACTGGAGAACATTTTTAAAGCATTCAGGGATCATGATTTGTGGAGTTCGTTCCTTGTTGTATGTCTGTTTGTTGTTACAAACGTTTTTAAAATGATAATCCCGATTATCACGGCGGTTGTTTTACATCATGTGTTCAATCAGAAAATGAATTATTTCTTCAGGGTATGTTTTGTTATTCCTATGATCGTGCCGGGGCTGGTTCATATTCTCTTGTGGAAATATTTCTACGAACCGAATTTCGGCGTGTTAAACGAATTCCTCAGGGCCATGGGGATAATCAGCGGCAATACCGTGATCCAGTGGCTGTCGGAAAAAATGCTGGTTCTGCCCTCGCTCATCTTCATGGGGTTTCCCTGGGTGGGCGCTTTTGGTGTACTGATCTATCTTGCCGGATTGCAGAATATTCCTCAGGATGTTTATGAAGCCGCAGCCATTGATGGTGCCGGCATGGTCAAAGTGTTTACCAATATCGAACTGCCGTTGATTATGACCCAGGTACGGATAAATCTGATCCTGATGATCATCGGTACGCTTCAAAGCTGGGAAAGCGTATACCTCTTTCTGGGAGAGAGCGGAGGGCCCGGCGGAGTCGCGACTGTTCCCGGACTCCTTATCTTCCGGGAAGCGTTTGCTGAGGGTTTTTTCGGGTATGGCTGTGCTGTTGGTTTTATCCTGTTTGTCATCACTCTGCTGCTGACCTTTGTTAACAATAAATATGTGCGAGTCCGCAAGTAAACCGGAGGCTAAAATGCGTAAAAACAAACTTACAGAATCATGCAAATATCTATATATTGCGGTGATATTATTTTTTTCATTCCTGCCCTTATACCTGATGGTAAACATATCCTTAAAAACCAATAAACAGTTTGCCGCAAACCCATGGCTGCCGGAAGGCCCGTTCCACTTCGAGAATTATGTTATTGCCTGGTCCCAGATCGGAGACAAGATTATGAATACTACATTCGTGGCTGTTACAACCGTTGTTCTGACTCTGGGCCTGTCTATCGTCGGGGCATTCTTTTTTGCCCGATACAAAATGCCGGGATCGAAGATTCTCTTTGGAATATTTATGCTGCTGATGCTGTATCCGGGGATTTCCAATATGGTTCCTACTTTTAAGATTATATGCAGTCTGAATCTTTATAATACCTATTGGTCTCTGATTCTACTGGGCGTAGCCGGGGGACAGGTATTCAATATTTACATTCTGAGAAATTTTATAGAAGAAATTCCTCAGGATTTGTTTGATGCGGTGGAAATTGACGGCGGCAACGTCTGGACCAATATCTGGAATGTAGTGATCCCATTGTCCATGCCGATTATTGGAACCCTGGCGATTCTGGCAATTCTCGGACAATGGAACAACTTTGTCGGTCCTCTGATTTTTATTCGCGACAACAGCAAGCAGATGCTTACCGTTGGGTTGCTTCATCTCGAAGGAGAATATACCAAGAAGTGGGGAGAATTGATGGCTGGATACACTATTGCGTCACTGCCTCTGGTTGTGATGTTCTTCTTCTCAATGAAACTCTTCATTAAAGGTTTGACATCAGGAGCGGTCAAAGGATGAACAATTTTGATAAACAACATGGAGATAAAGTCATGAATAGATCAATTATTGATTGTGGCGGCATACCGGACAGTGAAAAGGTTCAGACAGAAGTGTTGCAGTGTGCCATTGATCAGCTAAGCTTTCAGGGCGGAGGAACCTTAAATATTGAAGGAGGTTCCTACATTACCGGAACAATTCAATTAAAAAATAATGTCCGGCTTAATATTTCATCTGATTCAAAATTGCTCGGGAGTGTGAACATTGAAGATTATCCTGAGTTACCTGCATGTTTTCACAGCGTAGAAGTATCGTATTCCCATAAAGCATTGATCTGGGCGGAAAATGCTCGTAACATAGCGGTTACGGGGGAGGGCACGATTGATTTCAGAGGAGAAGCCGAATCTTTTAAAGTTGACCGGGACGAATTCTGGAATAAAGTCGATAATCGTCCCGCCGGAGTAGCGTTCTTCCGTTGCACCAATGTTCGTTTTGAGAAAATATCCATGAGAAACAGTCCTTTCTGGATGCATCGTCATATCGAATGCCGTAATGTTTTTTTCTCTGAAATAAATCTGCATAATCACTGCAACTATAACAACGATGGAATTGACCTGGACAACTGTAGTAACGTTGTGATTGATTCTTGTCATATTGATACTTGTGATGACGCAGTCTGTCTGAAATCAATGACTTCCGGGCATTGCCGGAACATTATCGTTTATAACAGTATACTGCGCAGTCATTATAATGCTGTTAAGATTGGAACCGAGACGGCAACCGAAGTGTCCGGGCTGCTGGTGGACAACTGCGAACTGGGCGGTTCCGCTTATCCGAATAAGATTATGGGAACCGGGTCGCGAGCTGTTTCCGGTATATCGCTGATTTCCTGTGATGGAGCGGACTTGCAATACATTACTATTAAAAATTGTTCTATATCCAATGTTATGGCTCCTCTGTATATTCGCCGACAGAACCGTAAACGAGCATTGTATTTTGGTATGCCGGAGGAACATTCTGCCGGTAAAGTGGAGAATATCATAATTTCCAATATTACAGCTAAAGATACTACAATGCCTTCTGTTATTGCCGGAATTGAAGGAAGTCCGGTGAAAGATATAAAACTGGATAACTGGACTGTTGAATGCCGGGGCGGCGGTGATTTCAGTCAATGGGAAGACACCGGAGATTTAAACTGGACGTTTCCCGATTGTACGAATCGTGGTAAGTCCTTTCCTGCATTAGGCTTTTTCCTCAGTTACATTGATGGTGTTGATTTTAACAATATTAATATATTTCCAGCCGAGCCGGATCAGCGTTCTATTGTCAGTACAAATTCTCCGGAAGACTGTCGTTATTCCGGCAAGGTGTCAGTTGTCAGAGAGGAGAACATGAGCAGATGAAACTGATCAATCGACAACCCGTATCTGTATGGGAAAATCCAGTTCCCCTGGCAATGGGGACAGAAGCAAAAGATATTCCGACAATTATTCCGTATTTTCCCAAAAAGAAAATAACGGATCATGCGGTCATTGTTTTTCCCGGCGGAGGATATCGGGTTTTGGCTGAGCATGAAGGCAAAGGTTATGCAGAATACCTGGCTGCAAACGGAATCACCGCATTTGTTTTAAATTATCGGCTTGGAACCGATGGATATCGTCATCCGGCTATGATTTTCGATGCCTGTAAGGCTGTACGACTGGTTCGAAAATATGCGGAAGAGCTTGAAATTGATCCGGACAAAATAGGTGTTATGGGATCTTCGGCAGGTGGTCATCTGGCAGCTATTTGTTCAACCGTACCGGAGCTTGCTCTTTTTGAAGCCGATGAGGATAATGATGGCGAAGCGGGACGTCCTGATTTTACGATTCTGGCGTATCCGGTTATTTCCGGAACATCTGAACAGTGGAGGCATTTCGGATCATTTCAGGCTGTGCTGGGTGATGTTCCTGATCCAAAACTGCTGCAGCGTCTTTCTCCTGAACAGAATGTCAATGACAATACGCCTCCTGCATTTATATGGCATACGTTTGAAGATACATGTGTTCCGATGGAAAACAGTATGGCCTATGTTTCCGCACTGCGTCAATTCAATATTCCTTGTGAATTGCATATTTATGAAAAAGGTCCGCATGGAATCGGACTGGGAAAAGATTTTGGTGTTTATCTACCAGGGGAACATGAATGTCATCCGTGGGGAGCGGAATGCATACGCTGGATATTGTCTTTAAAGTCTTCCCGGGAAAAATGAGCAGTTAAACTTTTATTACGGATACGAAATTCAGGAGAGACATGAATCAAAATACATGTAAACCAGTTGGCCTAAGTAGTGCCGGACGAATATACAAAATGCTGTTCAAAAGAAAGTTTGAGCTTGCCGGGCCTGTAGAACATGCAAGGATCAATCTTGGCGCTTCCGGTTTGTACAAACTGGTTGTAAACGGAAACAGGGTGGGGGACGGTCCATGTCGAAGTTACCCTGAATTTGCCGAATATGATTCATATTCCCTGGAAACTTATTTAGTTGCCGGTGCAAATGAGATTATAGTGGAGGTACTGTATCATAACGTGAACTCATTTCATCAGCTTAAAACAGAACCGTTTTTCTATGCGGATGGATTGGTTGATCAGATAAAACTGGATACTCCCGGTGAATGGCTGGCGGCACTGGATATGGCGGAAGCAAATGATTCTCCTAATTATTCGTTTGCCATCGGTCCGGTGCAGTTTCGTGATGAACGTAAAGGTTTGACGGAATGGCTGCCTGTGATACCCGCGGATTCTTCCGCTCCGGCAGTTCCTCGTCTGTTACCTCAACTCACAGAGCGTGAGCTGGTCCCTGAAAAAATTGTTATGAACAGCGTGAAAAACGACAGTACGTTATATTCTTACACAATGGTTGATACTGCTCCGGCAAATAATTCCGATCAATTTAAGGATTCTCCAGACTCTTCCATTTGCAGTTGGTTTTATTCTCCTGTAGGTCAAGAGATTGAATGTGAGTGTTGGTGGGGGCGTTTTTTTCTTAACGAACAGGAACTGAGTCCGCGAAATGCGGAGGGGCGTCAGTATATTACTCTTCCTGTTGATATGGGGTGGAACTTTTTTGAGGCCGTTCCCGGCTTCAGTATGGGAAAATGGGAATTTGCTTTAAATATTCCAGACAATGCCAGGTTGATGGTAAATGCTGATCAGATAAAGAAGCACACAAAAACGTTTCATCTGTATCGGCGGCATGGTTCCTTCCCTGAGAAATGTGTTCTGTCCGGATTGACGGGATCTCCTTTTATGGACTTATGCTGGGCTGGAATTGACGAAGTAGTGAAAGATATTCCTTCCGAACAGTCTCGATTGATCCAGGTTGATATGGGTAAGATTACCCTGGGGCGTATTTTTATTGAGCTTGAGGGGCCCGCAGGAACTGTAGTAAATGTCGGTTATTCCGAACAGCTTAAAAACGGTCGGGTTGACTATCGTAAAAATGTTCTGGTCCATGCATCAGAACGCTGGATAACCAAAGCTGGCAAATTCCGTCTTGAAACTTTCAACCGCCGGGGATTTCGCTATCTTGAAATACTTATTCAGGGACATTCCGCTCCGGTGAAAATAGAGAAGATTGGTGTCATGGAAAATGTATATCCATATAATCATATCGGCTGTTTCGAGTGTTCCGACGATGATTTTAATACACTATGGAAGTATGGGGAGCGTACTCTGGAACTATGCAGCGAGGACGTGATAACGGATTGTCCCTGGCGCGAACGTACTCTTTACGGCGGCGATATGCTGGCGGGAATGGGAACTATGCTTTCTGTCGATCGTGATCTTAGGTTGATTAAACGCAGTGTGGATCTGTTCTTGCAGTCTTTTAATTCGGAATCAGGGTGGTTGCAATCAATGGTTCCGGTTAATCGTGAGCGTACTCCGCTTTATGAATATCCCATGCTTTGTGTTATTACAATGGAATGGTATTGTCGTTTAACAAGCGATATCGAATTCATTGATAAATGGAAACATGTTCTGGATGCCATGTTGAAACAATTTCTGTCTATCAGAACAGACGAGGGTTTATATCAGCCTCCGCATCCTGCGTTTATTATGCACGGCTATCCTCTTAATGACAAGGCAAGCCTGGCATTTAATGCCTGCGGGGTGCAGTTTTTGCGTTCAATAGCTTCTCTGCTCGATAAGATTGAAGCTGATAATGCGGCAAATATCCTTGAACAGATCATTATGGAAAAACTATTAAATCATGAAACCGGTGCATTCTATGACGCGCAAGATCATATCGAGCCGATAAACTGTGCCGGTAATGCATGGAATGTTTTCTTTACAAATTGCTGGAAAGGGCATGAAAGTGCGATTCTGAATGTATTGCGGGAAAAATTAGCTTCATTTTCGTCAGAGAATGAAGTTGGTTGCGTGTCTCCCTACAATATGTTTTATCTGCTTGGTGCGTTATATAAACTTAATGCTGAAGATGTGGCGGAAGAGGCTGTTCGTAAGGTTTACGCTAATATGTTGAGTAATCCCACTGGAACCATTTGGGAACAGTCATTTCCGGATAAATCGCTTTGCCATGTATGGAGTACCGCACCGAACCATTATTTTTCTACGTGTGTTCTCGGAGTAAAACAAGATAACCCTGAGAAAATCGTTATAGCTCCTCAGGCGGATTCAATCAGGTGGGCGAAGGGAGTTGTGCCGCATCCGCTTGGGAATGTCGCAGTGTCCTGGGAAGTTACTGGAAATATTCTCAGACTTCAGTATTCCGTACCGGAAAATTGTCCGGTGGAAGTAAAACCGCGGGGGCGACTGGCAAAGCTGTATCTGGAAGTGAATAATTCTGCTGCTGAATTGCTTATATATTGAGGAAATCCATCTTTCGAAGTTTCTTGTATTTTTATTAATGAACTCAATCTTTTCTGTTTATCAGGAAATATAATAAAATTGTTCAATAAATATTGACAATTGTAATCGATTGCTGTATAATTGCAATAATGTGTTAAATAAAATTGATCACTTTTCGTAGTTACAACAACAAACCAGAAATAAAATTATGGTTCAAATTACAAAAACTCAGGTTTCGGTAGATTTCTATCGGCAATTATACAAAAGAACGTTGCTGGAACGGTTCAAAAATAATAAAATTCCAGGTATTCGAAAGCTTGCTGAAGATGCTGACGTAAGTATCCCTTCTGTTATGGATGGTATTGATTTGTTGGAACGTCGTAATGTTGTGTTGCGCAAGCACGGCAGTGGAATATATATAAATGACATAACAAATCGTCAATTGAGTATTACTGTACTTCAGTCTGATTACCCGAGTATTCGTTATGAGATGCTGAACAATTCGGTAAAGCAGCTCTGCCGGCATAAAAAGTTCTATTATGATCATAATATTATTTCCGGTTATCCGACTGACTTGGAAGGTGTTCCGGATTTTTCTGATGTCATTGTATATATTGCGCCATCTCATAGCCTCAATCTATTTTGGCTGGCAAAAGTTGAGGCTCGATGCGGAGTTCTTGTTCTCATGGATAAGTATCCGGGAGATTTTGCCATGGATTCAATATCTCTTGACAATGAATCCATGATTACACAGGCTATGCAATATCTTTATGAAAACGGACACCGTAATATATGGTATCTGGAAAGCAGCCCTAAAGTCTATGATATTTTTGAACGTTATTATACTGCGTCAAAGTGGGCATTATTGCATGATATTGAGCTGAAACATGTTGATTGTGGTTTAAAATCCGGCGAGGATGGTTATTTGAAAGGTTTGAATGTGTTGCATGAACTTTTGAAAACCGAGAAAAAACCGACTGCGATTCTAGCGATAAATGATGCTAGCTCCCTTGCTGCCCGCCAGGCGGTGATTAACGGGGGGCTTACAACTGATGATATTAGCGTTATCGGTTTAAATGATACGGCGGAAATCGCAAAGCAGGGATTGACTGTTGTTGCGGACTGTCAGGACGATTTTAGTAATGCTCTCGACCAGTTAATTAAAGAACGTATTTATGAAAAAATTGGAGAGAAATTAAATATACGAATTCCAGGTAAGCTTATTGAACGTAATAGCGTTAAAAATATTAACAAATAATACAAAATTAAAGAGAACTGGACAAATGAAAAAAAATCTTTTTACACTCATTGAGCTCTTGGTTGTGATTGCGATCATCGCTATTCTGGCATCAATGTTATTACCAGCTTTAAGTAAAGCAAAAAATCGTGCACGGGAAATCAAATGTGCAGGTAACATGAAACAGATCAGTTTGGGTATTTCTTTATATACACAAATGTCTAACGATCGATTACCTTTATGCGCCTGGGTTGGCGGAGGAAATATTGATTATTTATGGAATTGGCTGCTGATTGCTAACTGTAATATTCCTAAGGACATTTTCTGGTGTGATGATGACGCCAATTTAACCCGGAATCGTGCATCAAAAACAGATTTGTTTTCTCAATGTCGTATAAGTTATGGCTATAATGCGGATTACATATCTGGTTACTTAATCAGCAAAACCAAAAAACCTTCTTCCAGTATTGCGGTTGTAGAAGCGGCCTGTGAACTGACCATTGATCCATGCGGTTATGGTTATTTTTATGCGAGAACCTGGAGTGAACCTTTGAATCCTATCGCATTTCCACGTCATAGCGGTAAAGCCAATGTGATCTGGCTGGACGGCCATGTCAGTGCAGAGCGTTCTACTGACGGTGCTTACAGTGGTTTGTACGACGATACTGTATTAGGTTCATGCTGGTCCGGTGGGATTTCAGGAGGCAATGAATATAACCGTTGGAACCCATCCCGTTGATTTCACGCAGCTGAATTATCCCGGAAGAAAGTAAGAAAAGATTCTGCACCGGGATACTTGGAGATCATGAGATATGTAAAAGGGCCATATCTTGTTGTTATAGAGAGTGTAAAAAATATAATAAAGGAGAAAAAAATCAAATGACAGGCAAAAAGAAAAATTTTACTTTGATCGAGCTCTTAGTGGTTATTGCTATTATAGCAATTCTGGCAGGGATGCTGTTGCCAGCCTTAAGCTCGGCCAGAGATAAGGCCAAGGCGTCGTATTGCATCAACAACTTGAAGCAGATTGGTTTGTGTATGTTTCAGTACGTTAGTGACAGTAATGATACGATGCCGCCGAAAGTCAGCGGCAACGGCTATTATTATCCCGATGCCGACATCACTTGTAACGATGGAGACGGAGGCATATGGTGGTGGTATCAGGCATTGCTGGTGTCATATGCGAAGAGCGATAATTTATTTCATTGTCCGTCGAAAACAGATCAGGACGAACTGACTTCAACAACTATTGAAAAAAGTTATGCATTTAACGGCGTATTTCCTACAGTATACTATCATATTGCTGCGTACAAAATCAATCGCATTCGTCTTCCGGGAAAAACCCTGATGGTCGGAGAAGCAGGTATCCATTCGCCGCAATCATGGCATTATAGCCCGAAGAAGGTGACAACGAACAATGTTCGATGCAATCTGGTATTTGTTGACGGTCATGCCAGTGCAACTGCGATGTATTATAATGGCAGTGGCAGTTGTTATACATATAATCCACCGACATCATATGATTATACCTGGAATGCGGAATATTGATCAGTTTAATATAATCCCAAAGAAATGAAATAATGATGTTAATAACTTATTTACAATAACTTAAGGTTGAAGTAAGTATGAGAGAAACAACAGGAACACGAATCACTCCGGAAGGCCGGAAGAAATTACCGACTGGTTCGTGTTTCTGGCAGCCAGAATCCTCTGTGATCAGGGAATGAATTTTGAAGGAGTATAAATTTTATCAATGACAGGTCCAATGAAAAATAATCATGACGCAAAGGTGACTTCCGGTGGGATTCCCGGAGTTTTTTTTGAAGCGAACAATTTTATGAGACTGAATAATAGCGAAAGTAAATAGGCAAAAATGCAAATCACAAAAATATTTATGAAAAATTCACTCATAAGATTATTGATATATACAATAATTCTTGCTGGAACTACTTGTTCTTATGCCAAGGTTATTTTAGATTCAAATTTACGTGAATCGACCGAATCGGGTAAATGGAAACATGTACATTTCAGGGGAAATTCATCGTTGTCTTGTACGCATGATTCTTCCGGGATTATTTTAAAAACAACAACAACGGGAAGTATTCTTGATTCCTTCAGTACTACTTTTCCAAATCCGAAAAATGCGTGTGATATTCGGGTGAAATTCAACTACCGCTCTACGGACGCTCTTCCATTGCTGGTGATTGTGTCAAATGCTCCAGGGGCTGGAGCTCCGGCAATAAAACAGCTATATAAAGTAATTGCTGATGGAAAGTGGCATTGCGCCGAACTGGAATATAGTACCAAAGCGTTTGGTAAACGTGATAAAATTACGCTGGAATTTGTTCTGGAAGGTGGCGTAAAAGCAGGAGAGTTTCTACAGCTGTCACAAGTGACTGTTGAAACGATGCCTTTGCCTTCATTGGAGTATATCATTTATCCTCGTTCCGGACATATTATTTCCGGCTTCGGCCCTCAAACTGCTGAGGTCTATTGGACCATACGGCATAAATCACATATTCTTAAGGCTGTTCTGAAAAATAAAAATAAAATTGTTAAAACGATCAAGTTTTTAGGACAAGCTGGCAGGACGGTAAAAAACTCTTTTAATTTCTCCAAACTTCCAAATGGAGATTATTCCATTTGTCTTTATAATGGTAAAGAAGAAGTTGATAAACTGAAAATCTCTAAAATTCCTTCTGTCAATAACCGTTTCTTTATTGCTGGAAATACCTCCTATTATCGGGAAAAGCCATTTTTTGTAATCGGTCTGTTTCATGCCGGTGATCGTGAACTTAGATTAATCAATGCGGAAAATCGTTCCTGGGGGATTCCGGAATATACTCGAAATCAGATGTTTAAAGAGATGAAAGAGCGCCATTTTAATGTTGCCGCTTATGGCTGGGGATGCGCAAGTGTTGAGTTCCATCATGAAGCCGCTAAATTCGGATTGCTTGTCATGAATGAGACTCGGGGGAATATTGATACGGTTAAATCAATGAAAAACATTGAGAATATCATGGGGTGGTATTCCTGGGATGAACCCAAAGGTTCTGAACATAAGGCTTGCTCGGATCTCTATGCCGAATACAAAAAAATTGATCCTTATCGTCCGGTTTGTATCGCATTTGATTCAGGAGGGGCCGGTGCCGACAAACAGCGTTTGACTGATGTTGCCATGCTGGATCCATACCCCATCGGCTCGCCAGCAAGTGATGTTGGAGCTATACTCAGTTTCATGGATACTGTACGGCAGAATATAATTCTGAAAGATCGCGATTGCTGCGAATTTGCCGTGTCTCAGTTTTTTTCAATGGATGGCAGCCGTTTCAGTTCGGAACCGCTTATCTCCCAGGTTCGGGCAGAAGTTTATACTGCTCTCGCGGGGGGAGCCCGAGGAATATTCTATTATGGACTGTATACGCATGAAATGCTCTCGCGAGGGATGTCCCTTAATCCTAAAAGGAAACACTGGTTCCTGCCGGAAAGCAAATTATGGAATCAGATCGGAGAATTGAACCAGGAGATTGTCAAGTTACAGGATGTCTATTTGACAGGGCAGGTTACGAACAATTTTAAGCTTCAGGGTGCTACCAGTCGGGCTTGGGAATACGATGGCGAAGTATATCTGCTGGCCGTAAATCATAGTGGCTCAGCCACAATAAACGGTAAATTGGTATATCCTTATGGGTGGAAACCGGTAGCCCGGTTGTTCTCCAAAGGCGAAATTCCCAAACAGAATATTAAAATTGAACCGTATGAAGTAATTATTTTAAAGTTTAATAGAAAATAAATTAGGTGTGAACATTTAAACAAAGTAAGGAATGAGTAAATGAAAAGAAATTTTACACTCATTGAACTCCTCGTTGTGATAGCCATCATTGCTATTCTGGCTGCAATGCTCCTGCCTGCATTAAGCAAGGCAAGAGATATGGCAAAACGTATTTCCTGTACTAATAACGTAAAACAGATTGGGCTGGGATTTACAATGTATGCCAATGACAACGAAGGTAACTATCCGCCTAGAGGAAGCTGGGCTACGCCATATTCATGTTGTTGGACTGCCAATTCTTTTACCTCTTATTCAAATTATGCGGAAGAATACTGCAAAAATATCAATATCTGGTATTGTCCGGCAGTAATGATAGATAATGCACAGACCCGGTGGAATCTGGGAGAGCTGCATTATATTTATACTCCAATGACGGAACTCGAAATATCCAAAAATCTGTTCTACAATCATTATTCTCTCTCAAATAAACTGGCTAAACCTTCCGATGTACTGGCTGCTGATAGAGTTATGAATATAAGCGGCAGCCACATATACAACCACGCGTCAAGGGGAAGTGGAGATGTCGCCTTGGCGGATGGAAGTAATGTAGGTCTTGTCGATGGAAGTGTTTCCTGGAAAAGATATAAAGAGATGACAGGTCATTCTCTTTTAGGAATGATTTATTATTACTAATCCTTCCTTTTTTAATTACAATTGAAATCAAATTAATTCGTATGATAATATGCCTCTGTTATTGGGACGAGGGGGGGCTGTTTATGCATTTGAAGTTGATAAATAAATTTAGGGAAGGGCAATAATTTACTTGTTTTTTTTAACTTAAAGGTGATATGACAACAACTTGTCGATCAATATATAAAAAGGATTTCTTCATGATAAAACATTTTCTTAAATTTTTAATATGCAGTAGTTTTATGCTGCTGACTGTGACCGGCGTTTGGGCGGGAGATGCAAAAAAAGCCGTAATCTGTGATACCGGTAAATCCATTATGCTGGAGAATCGTGGAGCCAAAGATGCCCTGAAAATGATTCTTGCCAATGTCGGTGGTTACGAGGTGTCGGAAGTAAGTGACCCGGGCAAATGGAGCGTGGTGTTTGATGATCCCGACACGGCTTTGGTTGTATACGGACAGTGCGAAGTTGTTTCCCAGGCGGTTGCTGCAAAGATCAAACCTTTCCTGAAACGCGGCGGCATTATTATTACCGGCGGGGGAATGCCGTTCAATTATATTACCGACAAGTCAGGTAAATTCATTGCCAGGGATCTTAACGCCATGAACCGGGTAGCAGCTATCAGCGGATGTTTTATCAGTGGTGCTACGGCAAAGCTTACAGATGCTGGAAAAAGAATTTTCTGCGGAAAGAAAACCGTTCCGGCTGGGGTGCGTGCCATTTCCGGAACAGCCCCGGAGAATATCCTTATTCCATTGGCAACGGTTAATAACGCAAGTTCAATTGCGGTTGTCGGGTATCCGGGAAATGGTCGACTGCTTTATACTGGCAGTCAAGCTATCGACCGGAGTGCCCTTAATCCAATGGGGGGAGTCGCGGTCTGGCGTAATCTGCTGGATTTTTTAAAGACGGCGCTGCCGGAGGTTGATGTCAAACTGACGCGGGAAAAATTGGAAATCGGTAAAGATAAAGAGATTGAGGCCACATTCATTCTAAAGAATCCCAGCAAACGTGAAATTGTATTAAATGCCAGGGGAATTCTGTCAAAAGAAAAGACATTCGGCACTAATGCCGCAGACAAAACCGTATTGGAAAAAGAGTTTAATATTGCGCCCGGCCAGACTGTAAATTACAAATTTACTTTTCCGATGCCGTCGGCAGACAAATGGGGCGTATACGCACTTTCATTTTCCTGCGATCTTGGAGTACGGAAAAGTACCTGTTTCCATGTCTTTCCCCCAGCGGCAGTTTCCTATATCGACATAAACCCGATATATCCGGAAAATCCTGATCAAATCCGTAAAGTCACGGTTGGACTCCGTTCGTTCCTTCCTGTCTTTAACGCGACATTGAAGCTGGAAACCCAGAAATATTCCGGTGGAGAATGGAAAACTGCGGCGGAAAAACAGGTAAGCCTGACGAAGACAGCGTTGAGCAACATTAAAACATTCAGCTTTGACATTGCTCCGGTCAAAAATGAAGACCTACGGATCCGGGCTTCTATCTGCGGTCCGGACGGTAAAGTAATTCATGATTCTTATAATCGGATCGAGTATTCCGACCACAACCGGGCTCTTGACCGTCGTATTACCATGTTCAGGGCATTCAACGGAATACAGTTTATTACGGAAGGCCAGCCTTTTATCAATAATCTGCTGGAATGGCGTAAAGAAATGCCATTATTTCGTGGTCTTCAACCCTTTGAACTTCCCAAAAACAGCCGGCAATGGATGAAAGACCATGACTTTACTTGCAACTACGGCGGTATGTTGACAGAATTTCCTAATCTCTCCCGATGGAAACTGGATGATTGCAACGGTGCCGGAGTTTCCGCAGAAAAATATATGCCGGGTCATCATGAAGACGTATCAGCATGGCTGGTGAAGCAGCACAGCCGTTCCCATTTTCACTATTATACCACGAAAAAGCCGGATATTATCAACCTTGTTGAAGCCGTTGCCGGTTATGAACCACCTGGTCTCCCGAACCGAATCGGATTGCATTCCCATTTTCTCGGCTATACTCCAAGGGCAATCCCCAATTTTCGTGATGCCTTGAGCGGACGTGATGCCGGAGTTAGAATGCTCAATCCCGGCGGTAAAACCGCTAAACGCTATCACTTCAAGGAGCTTTACGAGCTTACCTATAATGAACCGATGCCAACTCCCGGCGAACTGGGATTCAAGTCCTGGGATGAATATGTGCCGATGAAATTAACACTGACCCAGGAAGGCGGTTATTTTCAAAACAACCGCAATTTGCTGAGGTACCGTATTCACTATTATCTGCGTTCATATCTGCATATGCAGCGACTTGACGACCTGACGGTCAATACCCGGGCATTCGTGCCGGAAATTCATTGCGTGATCGGGAGTGATGGTCCTCTCTTAGGGCAGGTGTCAAGTCAGTATTATCGTTTGCCGTATATTGATACTCACACCCGCTGGCTGTTCCGCAGTGCTTATGTGCATGCCCGGGGGGTTACCTTTGGCGGAGAGCGGGCATGGCTGGAAACCGCAAAGCGTTTCGGCCGTCGCGTTGGCGATCATGAAGAAATCGGCGGAGGACAATTGGCGTCTTACCGCACGGCGGAAACCAGTTTCGTCAGTCTTTTTACCAAACGTTCCGCTTTGCCGTATAAAGATCTTCAGGTGGACTTTTATCATGCGCAGGCCAAGAAGTATCGCGTGAAAGAAGAAAAAGCGATGTTTCGGGGATTTCAGCTGGCTTATGATTCCGGGTCAAAGCCATATACGGATAATGCACAAGTATTGTTCATCGGCAATAACAATTCATATTACCCGTCCAATTATCGCGGCAACTATCGTTGGGATCTGAGGTTGCCAAAATACCGGATCTTGACTTATAGTGATTTTGCTATCAGGAACGGTATCCCTTTCCACTCTATCGGGACTCCGATCTGGGACACTGCTCTTTTAGCGAAATACCGGATTGTCGGACTGATGGCGGACCGCTATATGAAAGGCGATCTTAAAGTTATCGGCAAGTGGTTGCATGAACCTGGAACCAAAGGCCGCACCCTGATCATAAATCACGCCGGCCCGCTTCAAATTGACTATCGTATGGGCTTCGGACTTGATTCTATTATGTGGAAATCCACTGCTGGCTGGCGTGAACTTGGCCTTGATATTACGGCCCCAAAATTGATATATGTCAAAGGCCTTGGATTTGCCGGTACACCGGTAGAGCAGTCTTCGTCTCCGATGAATTGTCTTTACGTAAAGCCGCCGAAAGGAGCGAAAGTGTTGGTCAGGGATGATAAGAACCGGGCGATCGTCTGGCAGGCAGCGGTTGGCGGAAACCGGGTAATATACTCCGGATTGCCTATGAACAACATATATACCAAAGATGATCCACGGAATCTCAATTATAATATGCTCCGGCATCTGTATGCCTATCTGAAATGCCCGTCGATCAGCAAAACCGTTCCAGAAGACTGGTTTTCCTGCGGATATCGACTCAAAGACGGCAGACTTGCACTTGCATTTATCAATCCAGGAGAACAGAAAATGTCCATGGGATACTATGGTAATACTGGAGATGCGATAGAAAAAGCTGCGGCGAAGCTTGGTATGACCGATGTGAAATTCACATGGTACAAGGCTGGAAAACCTGGGAAAACTTATAAGTTACGTGACGCCTGGACCGGAAAGCTGTTACCGGAAACTATTACAGCAGATAAGAATGGCAATATTAATTTTAATCACAAAATTAATGTAGCCAAACTGTACATTCTGGAATAGTTCGTTTGAAAATATAGGCAGACGATGGTTTTCCGTTTTTTGGATTGCCATCGTTTTTTTGCCGTTATATTGCAGAACGGGGTATCATAACTATTTTTCCACGTCGGATTATACTGTTGGCGGGGGACAGGTTTTCTGACGGCAAGTTCCGTGTTGTTCCACCACATTGACGATATTTCAGCCTTGACAGGACACTGGTGGATAGCCCAAATCCTTCCTTTAACTTCTTGAAAGATGAATTCGTTCAGAGAACTGTATGCCGGAATAATTTGAAGCCGGTTTGATCGTGCCACAAAAAACAGTCTGATAGAATTCTTTCATTTAATTTAATGAGAGAATAAGTTATGAATGTTCTGGCCTTCTAATTTATATTTATTTAGAAACAAGATGACATAATATAAGGTGTTTTGTTGTTTGTATCATATATATATCTAAATAAATTATTAAGCTTTTATTAATAATGATATATAAGTTTTATATATTTTGGTTAAATAATAAATAAAACGATTTTTAAGGATTTTTTAATTGACTTTTTTAGATATTTAATATACAATAATAAATAACAAAACATCTAAATTGGATATTATATATGGTCGTAACAGTCAAAAGAAGTTCAAAAAGAACGGTGAGTAACCTAATCAGGAATTTCCGTTCAAGAATATTAAACGGAGAGCTTGCGGCTGGTTCGGCCTTGCCATCTCCAGATGAAATAGCCAAGCGATATGGGGTATCTCCAATTACAGCGAGCCGGATAATGGCGAGACTTGCCGATGAAGGTATTGTTGAACGCATCAAAGGGCGTGGAACGTTTGTTGCCGACATTGCTAAAACTTCAAAGAAATTTACGATCGGCGTGGCTTTTTCCATTCCTTCCGGCGATATCAGTGAGGTGTCTGCTGCTTTTGAAGCATTTCAGCGTTACTCCTGTCAGGCGATACGCCAGAAAGGAAGTGATGTAAAACACTTAAATCATAATGAGTTGTGTGATACTGAACTGGCTGATGAAATCTTAAGTGACATTGATGCAGTTATCGTGTCATCGACCTACATGTATACTGATCCGGCAATGATCAAAAACCTGTCAATCAGTAATAAACCCGTTGTTGTGGTTCAGCAGACTGGTTTACTTGAGCTGCCTTTTAATCAGGTTGTTCCAAATCTTTACGAAGGTTATGACAAGGCAATGGAACTACTCCGAAAAAATGGTCATAAAAAAATAACCGTATGCTCATTTGAAGGCGAAGAACATGATGTACGGGTGGGGCAAATCAAACATTGCGCCGTCTGTAACGGCTTTTCCCCTGAATCGATCGAAGTTATCACTAGAGCAAAACTTGTAGCTGATCTTGGCAGAATGACCGGATTTCAGATTGGAATGGAGCTTATTGAAAGAGATAACTGTACCGCAGTTCTGACAACAAGCGATTTTTGTGCATTTGGAATTATTGATGCTTTAAACTCAAAAGGACTTGAGGTTGGTAAGAATCTTGATCTGATCAGTTTTGACGATCTTGAAGGAGCTGGTCTTTGCCCTTACGGAGAACCAGTACTTACCACAATATCATTTCCCAGGCAAAAAGTAATAGATACAGCTATAGAGTTGTTGTTTAAAAAACTTTCAGAAAAAGATGAAAATGTATACTCAATAAAAGTTCCGACAAAACTGATAATTAGACACTCAACAAAATAAAAACCAGAGGAGAAAGAAAATGAATTCACACAAAGAGAGAGGATACAAAAGGGACTTTACGCTCATTGAGCTCTTGGTTGTGATAGCAATAATTGCTATTCTGGCCTCCATGCTTCTACCGGCCCTGGCGAAGGCTCGGGAATCAGCCATGCAAATAAGATGTACGGCGAACATGAAGCAGGTCAGTACTGCCCTTAAGGGTTATGCTAATGACTATGTGGGTTACCAGCCACGGCATTGGGTTGGCACTTCCACTGGCTACGATACTTCTTATTGGTGGTACCAGATGCTAAATCCTTATTTTGGAAAAAACCAAAGTAGTGGAAGCAATATTGTTTCGAAAAGTACCAATGACGTTTTAAAATGTGATCTGCTTCCGCGTATCACACAATTTGAAAGAGGCAGTGCTGACTATACTCTTACGCGTTATCGTTATAATGACAATGGGACATATTTTGATTCTTCCGCTGATAACGGTTACTGGATTGCAGTGGAAAAGTTGAGTCGTCATCCTTCCAGTACTGTTCAATTCTTTGATGGCATAGCTTATAAATCATACGAGTATAAGGGTAAGACATATTATCAAACCTGTCCCATAAACTATTTTTATGGCTATAAGACTGAAGATAAAATCTATGCTGATTGGCGTCATGGCGCAAGCAAATATTACCCATTCACATCAACTCTAATGAAGGGCTTCAACGGTAAATGTAACATGGCATTTATTGATGGACATGTAGAAGCTGTTTTTCGTCGTGACATTGATAATAATTCAACAAAAATGCACTCATTGGATTAACAAACAGCGATGTAAACCCAAAATATGCACAGGGAATTAACGCAAAGTTAGCCTTCCCTTGGCACCTTATATTCAACAAGATAACAAAAACAGTAAAAAATGATTATAAAAAAATGGAAAAACAACCCGATTCTTGAACCGGTAAGGCATAGCGACTGGGAAGGTGCACAGGTAAGAAATCCTGCAGTGGTTATTCATGCCGGAAAAATACATCTGCTTTATACCGCCGCTGGCGATATTGATTTAGAGCATAAACTTTTTATTGGTCATGCAGTGAGTTCTGACGGGTTTAATTTCGAACGAGTCGACGAACAACCATTCATTACTCCCTCCTCAAGTGAGTTTGAGGGGTTTGACGCAGGAGGTGTTGAGGATCCCAGAGCTGTAAAGATTGATGGTACGATATACATAAGTTATTGCGCAAGAGCTATCCCATGTTGGAATTATGCTCAGGGTGAAAGATTGGAAAATCCGCCGACACAAGGTTATACCTGGACTAAAAACTATCGTAGAGGCGGATTGATTGCCAGTAAGGATTTAAAGAGTTATAAACGGCTTGGTCCGATTACTACTGATGACCATTATGACTGCAATATCATCCTTTTTCCTGAGAAAATAAATGGTAAATATGTGATGATGCATCGTCCAAGTGGGTGGGAAGGTACGGACTGGGGGGCCAGTCCGGATTCAAAAGCAGGGATCAACATATGTTTTTCCGATGATCTGGTTAACTGGGAACACGACCAGTTGCTGGCCAGTCCGCAATTTTCATGGGAAACAAAAATCGGAGGTGCGGCGCCGCCTGTAAAAACGGATAAAGGGTGGCTGGTTCTTTATCATGCGGTAGAAACCCCTCCCTCCGATGGTTCATGGCATCATTTATATCGGTTCTGTTACCGTGCCGGGGTGATGTTGTTGGATCTTGAAGATCCGACAAGGATAATAGCGCGGGCTCCGGAATACATACTTGAACCGGAAACTCCCTATGAGAAGTTCGGTACGGTAAATAACGTGGTATTCCCAACGGGAAATGTTGTTGTTGGTGATGAGTTGTTTATCTATTATGGGGCCGCGGATACAGTGTGCTGTGCCGCGGCCGTAAAGATCAAGGACATGCTTGATTATATCTTAAAGTTCAGGAAATAGAAGGTTTAGCAGATGGAATTTCTTAAGAGATTGATTGGGGCAATTGCCGTTTTTGTCGGATGTATTGTTTGCGTCAGGGCGGCTTCAGATAAGTATTACGGTACATTGGAAAAAGAACTTGGAAAGATCGGGAAAGTGTCGTTCATTGGAGGCGACAGCGAAAAAGAAGCTTTATCCGGCTTGTCAGGAAAAGAGCAGGTTAAAAATATTTCTGGACAGGAGTTTGCTTTCGGAAAGACTATTAACGTGAGTAAGCGCTCGAAAATATATTGGCAAAATGACCGCAGGTTAATCAATAAGAAACCAGTGAAGAAAGGTGACACATTATTGGTTGTATTCTGGGCAAAAGGCACAAAGGCTCCGCAGTTTGTAGACGATGGAGCGGGAGCGGTGATTCAGCCCTATATCCATTCCAGAGTCGGCAAGTTTCATAAGGGACGGGTGACCAACTTTTACCGCTCCCGGGAACTTTCTGAAAACTGGCAGAAATTTTATGTCAAGAGCGATCCGGTAAAAATGGACTTTGCTCCGGGTGACTTGAGTATAAGGTTTATGATTGGACATAAAGCTCAAAAGATCAACATCGGGGGAATTGCCTGGGTGGCATTTCCGAAAGGAATCGACAAACATAAACTTCCTAAACCCAACTGGAACTATGAAGGACATGATCCTAACGCTCCATGGAGACTTGAGGCAGCCAGACGCATAAAAAAATACCGTATGGGCAATATGAATATCGAAGTTGTGGATTCAAAGGGCAGAGCGGTGCCGGACGCAACCGTAAAAGTGGTCATGAAACGTCACGCTTTTCGCTTTGGGACCGCGGTGGCAGTACCTGCTTTCACAGGAAAACCGAACTGGATGCATATGAGTTCTAAAGATGTGGATAAATACCGGGAACTTTCTGCAAAATACTTTAATTCCATTACGATTGAAAATGCTCTGAAATGGCACTTGTACGACAATGGAAGAAAACCGGAAAGTGCTTATGCCTGGAATGACACAAAAGAATGCCTGAAGTACTATACTGATCGTAATATATATACTCGTGGTCATGTATTGGTCTGGCCGAGTTTCTTTCGGACTCCCAAACGGTTACAGGCAAAATTGAAAGCCGATAAAAAAGTATTGAAGGAAACTGTGAATGCGCATATCACTGAAAAAATGGAAAAATTTAAGGGACTTATTAAAGATTGGGACGTGACCAATGAAACAGCAGCAAATCGTTCATATATGGATAAACTTGGTCCTATGGGATTGGTGTCATGGTATAAAACCGCACATCGCGTTGACCCCGAAGTGAAATTGACTTTTAATGAAATAAAATTCGGTCCTGGAGGTATGGAATTGGGAAGTTTCCCTCAGAAACTCTTATCTAAAAAGTGCCACGGCTGGGTTGATTACCTGATTCAGAATAATGCCCATCTTGATTATCTTGGCAGTCAGTGCCATGGTGGAAGAGTAACTGCAAACTTCAATGGGAAAACCGGGCCGGAAGCTCTTTGGGATTACTATGACTATCTGATGAAAAGATATAAAAAACGTTTGCAGTATACTGAGGTTGACGTCAATGTCAGTGATCCTGACGATTCAGAACAGGTGTCATACCAGGCGGATAAACTTAGAGATACGATTATTATCGCTTTTGCCCATCCGGGATTTGACGCCATTACCCAGTGGGGATTCTGGGCGGGGCGACATTATGCTCCCAATGCGGCTCTTTGGTCAAAGAATTGGAAATTGCGTCCACATGGTAAAGCCTTTATCAATCTGGTTTACAAAAGATGGTGGACAAATTCAATAAAGAAAACCGGGAAAGATGGAAAATGTACTGTCAACGGTTTTTTCGGGGATTATGAGATCAGTGTAAAAGGGACGCGAAAAGAGTTCCGATTGAGTCCGGAAAATAACATTATAAGAATTGTACTGAAATAGATTTATGAGTTAAAGTTGCGCTGGAGAAAAAATATCAGTAAATCAGGTTTGACCCGATGTGTTAAGAAATAAACTTGCCGCGGGTTGGGCTATAATTATATAAGGAGAGCTTTTTATGTTGCCGGGTTGTAGAGTAATTGTTAGTTGTGTAATCGTTGTAAATACCCTGTTGTCAGTGGCGGCTGCCGAAACAGAAAAGATCAGCAGCAATCAGAAACAGGGCGGAGTCTGTTTTCGTATGGACGATAACCATAAACCATATCATTGGAAAGCGATTGCAAAAGTCTTTAATAAACATCAGAAACCGTTCTGTGCCTCGCTTAATATCGGGAGAATGGATGACGCTCTTTTTCAGGTTGTATTGGATTTGCAGAAACAGGGACATGAAGTTCTGGACCATACTCCGTTACACAACCTGACAAGAACATCCATTGCGCCCGGAAAAACTGCTGAAGACTACAAAAAATATCCTGGAGTTGATCATATTAACGGAAAAATGGTTTGCCTGCGATATATGATTCCCAAAAGGGTCAAAGAATCCAGATATGTTTCTGCGGTGGCAAATGGAAAAACAATTACTTTGCCGGCAGATACAAGTGCAGGAAAATTAAAATTTCTAAAAGCCAATGATGTTACTGTGTATATTCCGTCATTAAAAAAGGTGTTCAGAGCTTTTTTAAATAAAAACTCAAAACCTCCAACCCTTAAACTCAAAAGTGTATGGGATGAAGATAATATTGATCTGGGAAAAAATAAAAAAATCAAATGTTACTTTATGCGCTGCTGGGTATTCCGTATGGCTCCTGAAGCGTATGATCTTCTCGCGGAAGATTCACTATACCGATTCAAGAAAATCGGTGCCAAGCGTCCGTATACTATGATTGTTGCCGGGGGCGGAGTTACTTCTTCCGCTGCATATGAAATCAAAGCGGCCTATGGTGATAAGTTTGGTTATAAGTCGTCCGCCTGTTGGGGAGGAAAGGCTCTTAAAGTATTTAACGAACCAGACCCCAAAGGTACTAGGCGGTTTGGTATGACTTGGGGGGATTTTAACGATGAAGCCAAAAGTCTGGAATGGAACAAGACCGTGATTGCTGATGGCGTGGCATTGCACCACGTGATGATGGGACGTTCGCACTTGAGCTCCAAGATTGGCGGCTGGAAAGGCTATTTGAAACGGCTTGATGATTTGCTTCAATGGTGTACTGATAATAATATACCGGTTCATACCTACGCTCAATGGTCTGATATTCTATATACGGATAAGCCGGATCCTTCTGTAAACATATTTCCGGCGTTGCAGAACGATATTGATAAAAACGGGCGTCCTGATGGTTATTCTCTAAAGAATGCCAAAGTAAATACAGAAGGTGGAGTAGAAGCCAGCAAGGGCGTGTGTCTTTACTCTTCCAGTTCAGGAGACTTGTTTCGTGTCGATAAGCTTGGAGGGCTTGAAAAAGGCGCAAATACGTTGTCGTTTTTCCTGAAGGGAGAACCGGGAACTACTGTAAATATCGAAATTCGTTATCGTGAAAGTGGAAAAAAATACGATATAAGAAAGAAAAGAGAGGATATTCAAGTCTCTGTTGACGATTCAAATTGGAAACAATATACCAGTAAAATAAATGTCCCTGAAACTGCCGCTATATGCTATATCTCGGTATCTGCCAATCTTAAGGGCGAAACCCCATTATTTTTCAGCGGACCTGAATTGAGACCCTGAATTGGAAGACTGTCCCAAATAAAAATGGCAGTCTTTGAAGATATATAACCCTTGCAAAACTTCATCACCTCCCCATAAGACAATCTTTAATAATCACAAAAAGAGCTCAAAAACTTGCGTTTTTGAGCTCAAATATTATAAATGGTACACGGGGCGGGACTCGAACCCGCACGTCAGAGACACCAGAACCTAAATCTGGCGTTTTAAGCTCAAAATATAGCTAAAAGTGGGGTTTTTAGGGGGTGTTTGGCTTGAAATCTATATTTTGTCATATAAACTTATACAATAATATAGAAGATGCAATAATAACGTGGATATGTTATGGCTAGAGCAAAAGGGCAGGGCAGTATTTACCAGAAACGTAAGGGGGGAGTTTATTATCTTGAGTACACCATTGCCGGAAAGCGCAAACGTGTTTCCTTGCAGGTGACTCACCGAAAAGATAAAAAAGCTGAAGATGGTACCATTGTCCCCGGAGCCGAATCAAAAGCTCGAACGCTTCTAGACGATGCGAACAATGCGAAAACCAAGCGTGATGTTGTGATATTCACTGCCGAACAGCGTGGTATCATAAAAAAGACTTTGATTAATTTTTGTGATATCTGGCAGGAGTTTAAGCAAGCCTATAAACGTCCTGTAGCCGATGGAACTCTTGAAAATTACCATAATCACTGGAATAATTTTACTTCCTGGCTTGATGAGTTTTACCATGGAGTTAGTGATTTACGACAAATATCTGAAGATGTTGCCAAAGAATATTGTGCATTCCTGACTGATAATAAAAAGTTGGCTGCATCTACATACAATCAACATCGAGGCGCGCTGTTGCTTATTTTTGATACGCTCAAAGATAAAGCAGGGATTATTGAGAATCCCTGGCGGAATACCGAAAGGCGAAATCCGCATATTGATACAGTTTCTCGCAAAACGTTATCTGATGCCGAATTGAAAACACTTTTTGAATATATTCAGTCAGAAGAATTCTCTGTTGCTGATCAGAGTGAGTGGAATATCCTTTTTCATCTTGGAGCATATACCGGGATGCGGCTGGTTGATTGTTGTCTTTTAACCCGGGATAAAATCGATTGGGAAAACGGAATTATTAACACGACTCCAGTTAAGACACAGCGGATCCGCCGAAATGTTACAATTCCGATTTTTGAACCATTAAAGATTGTTCTCGCTCCAGTCATCGATAAGATTGAAGCAAAAGATTATATTACTCCTTGTATTGCTGGTGGATATATGCGCTATAAGCGGGGAATTGTCCGTAAGATTGTCGGTATTTTTGAATCCGCTGGATTTGAGACTGTGATAGAAGTTCCCGGGCGTAATAATCCGCAGAGTGTTATCGGTTTTCACTCTTTACGTGGAAGCCTGACCAGTAAACTGCTGAATTCCGGAGTTCCTATTCCTGTGGTGAAAGAAATCATTGGTGATAATATAAAAACCATTGAAGATCATTATCTGAAAACAAAAGCTGAAGACGTTCTAAACGCAACCAATAACATCAAGTTTTAAACTTAATATTAATACTTCATCGTAGATAATGAGTAAAATGATTATTCATCTTGTCAATATTTTACTCGACAAAAATGTAAATGGATGCTATATAATCATAGTATAATTTATTTTGGGGGAGTTCTGCCATGAAAATCAAATGTCCAAACTGTCAGCAGACGTATGATGTTGAAGCTCAATTTGCTGGACGTGAAATTGAATGTCCAGCATGCAATACTTCTTTTGTGATTGAAGCAGAGCAAGAAGATCAACCTGTTCTTTTTCCAATCAGAAATCATTCTTTTTCGATAAAATTGGTTGTTGGATTGGTCGTTTTTATTGGAGTTTCTTCTATTGCAGTGTTTGGCTTCATGTGGAAAAAATCGCATGTTAAAAAAGCTGCTGAAGAGAAATGGATCGAAGGATCCCTCAATGCTAATCCATTGAAAAACTATTATGCGAACAAAGCGGAACCAAAGGAAATCTTGGTAACAGATCCGAAAACTACTTCAAAAGAAATGCTCCGAAGTCAAATGATGGATTTGGTGAAAAATTTGTCTAAGCCTGAAAATAAACATGTTATTAATATGTTGCGTCAACAGGAATTGGCTGAAAGAACAGATAAGATTAAAGAGAAAAGGCAACCTTACTGCAAAGCTGAACTTATTCAAATTCCTGGATTGATTGGAGCTTCATTCAAAAAATATGATAAAGCAATAGCATTAGGGTTGCTGACCAAGGAGGGAAGTCGTGTAAAACCGACACCAAAAGGGAAGCAACTGAATCGTAAATATGATTACTACTATTACCCGGATAAGATTGTTAACGTATGTACTCCTACATATAATCAGAGATCAAAATCAATTGAATGTCTGGTCAAATATGATGCGAAACTGGTCGGAGTTCCGGCATATTTCTTAGATCATGCTGAAGCATTAAAGCCGTTTATAAGGTTCAGGGATTACACTCTCAATATCGCAAAGTTGAAACGAAGTGAACAGCTTTCAATAGTATTCACATGGGATCAGCGTCGGCAGGAATGGATTTTGAAAGACGGTAATGCTGTATATGACTATCAACCAGGAATGGACTTTTCTCTTCCTGATGTTGAAATAAAATTTGCTGAACCAGAAGCTAAACCTGCTGTTGTTGCAGAGGCCATATCTCCTGATGTTGTGACAACTAGTGATTCTGCAGAACCGGCTGATCCTGATCTTTCAGACAATGATAAAGACGGTTTTCCTGCGTATTGTGAACTGATGGAAGGAACTGATCCCAATGATCCTAAATCTCATCCAGAGCTTGCGAAGAGGTTATATATTTCCAAGTTTGAACAGGTCCGATTTCCTGTAAGTTTCAAAAAACTTCAAACGAATACTGGAGCTAATAGATCAGATTGGCTTATTCAGCTGTGGTTTAGCCGGGGGCACAAGTATGTAAAATTAAATGACATTATTTATGTTAAAGGGAAAAAATATAAAATTATTGATTGTGTTCCGAAAAAGGAAGAAAAATATGATAAACGATTTAAAACTAATATTACAAGAGATAGGAGTGAAGTAACTCTTCAAGAATTAAGTAATAATAAGAAAATAGTGTTAGTGATTGGTCAACCGACATATTCTCCTTTTTCGAAAGTTTATCTTCGCGATTGTTTTACTAAAAAATTGTATGGTATGTCTGAAGGTGAAACATTTGACATGGGCGACTCCAGAACTGGAATTAGCCAGTATAAATTTGCGGGAGCAAAGCCAAAGGGAAATAAAGTGTTAGTAATCAATCAAAAAATCCGAGCTTTCATAACAATTGGAACAAAATCGGATTTTGAAAAGACCTCTGCAAATAATGAGGCCGCTAGATTGAAATGAATAAGATAACGAAAATTGTTTCATTAGCTACTTGTGCTATTCTAGTGATTATAGCTATTCCGGTAATTAGCTGGTTGTGGGATCACTATTACACAGCAAAATTTCCTGTTTTTATGTTTTCTCTTAATGCTGATGATGTAAACCTGGATTATGGAACTCAATATAATACACACAATCTCGTATACGGGAAAAGTGTCGAAGATGTTTGTCTGGCACATGGAGCTAAGTTGATTTCGAAGCCAAAGGAAATGCCTTGTTATGAATATAAAGGAAAGGTCGGGATGATTTTCGCTATGAAAGGTTATCGCATGCGTGAGTTTGTACCAACCTCCAGGATGCCTAATTATATTGCTGAAAAAGCGGACCCCAACAAGGTCTATTTTTATTTATATCACGAAAGATTCCATAACATGATGGAATGTTGCGGCGCTCGTAATTACAAATGATAACTTTATACTGAGTTGAAATTATATGAAATTACCTAAAGTTAAGAAAAAGTATGTTTTTGCAATATTAGTTTTTCTTTTTGCATATTTGTTTAGCTATGGCATAATCAGAGTTTTGAAAGAAAGAGCCAAGCTCTCGCTTGATAATAGCGGTAGACAATCATTATTATATGGAACTTTTTGGAACCGGAATAATCCATTGGAGATTGCATTGTCTTTCTTTTATTTACCATTAGGCTATGCCGATTTTGGTATTACTGGACATTTGTATTGGCTCCGTTCGGACCCATATTTTTATTGTAAATTGAGTTCTCCTAAAATTAAAGCGTTTATTGCGAATAAAACAAAGACAAACAATGAAGCATCATATCATATTTCTTATAGCAACGGAAAGAAGATTGATGGTTCTTTGGGATATTTAAATGCTTCTTTCGAGCAAAAAGCCTTTTTGAAGCCACTTTATTTGTTACCTAATGACCTTGTTAAAAAACAAAGTGGAAAATGCAACATTGAAGTTAAATTTGTAACAGCTCTAGAAGGTAAGCTGATTACCACAATGAGTATCCCATTCAATGAGGGGGTAGCTGATGGGAGATGTATTTTTAGCTTTCCTTCATCAGAAGCTTTAATTGATTTTAAACAAGGTTCTCGGCATGGCATATTCTCTCACAAGATTAAAAATATCGAAGCAATAAAAGGATATTATGACAATGGAATGCGAACAGGAGAATGGTCATTCCGAAATATTGCTCACCCAAATATTCAGTATATTGTGAATTATCGGAAGAATATTCTTGATGGTTTTTTTAAGTCATATGATAGTTTTGGCGATTTGATTTCTTCTGGAGAATACAAGGATGGAAAACCATATAATGGTACATTTCTTGACGGTCTGACTTCCGACAATCTCGGAAATATGACAATACAATATAATTTTAAATTGGTCCTTGTTGAATACAAAAAAGGTAAAGCTGTAAATAGAAAAAATGTTGATTTGAAAATTGTTCAATAAATATCATTGCGGTTAGCTAAATTTGTCAATCTTATTGGGATAATAATTTATGGAATTAGGTGAAAACGATAAATACAGTCTCAAGATATTAACAAAATATGTTATTGTCCTATTATTGTTATTTATTGTATCTATTTTTCTTGCGATGACCAATTCGTATGTCCCTGGCAAAGAAGTGATTTCCAGAGTACGGGTTGTAAGATTTCAGGTTGCATTACAAATGTTTTGCGGAAAATATGGGATTTTGCCCGAGGGAAACAATCAGCAACTTACAAAAGTATTGATGGGGGCAGATACAAAACAAAATCCACAGAAGATTATTCTTCTTGAAGCCAGGGAACCTGATAAATTTTTATTTTGGAATCGTTATTCTCCTGCTCTTGACTCAAAAGGAAATTATCTTGATGGATGGGGAACGCCTCTGGATATTAAAGTAGATAATAAAACCGGGAATATCTTGGTCCGATCTTTTGGCCCAAACAGGAAGAATGATGATGGCAAGGAAGATGATATAGAAGCAAGTAAGAACATTTATGGTATTGGAGATCAACAAGAATGAACTGGTTTTGGGGAATCGCATTTATCCTAATTGGACTGCTTCTTGATTTCTTCAATGTTGTGAGTGGATATTTGTCTAGCCGCTCCGATAGACATGTATCCGGAATATTATTGATTACCGCAGTTTTTTATTTTATTGGTGTTGGGATAATTAATTGTAGCAGCTCAAACAAAATTATATCTGGAATTTTGATGATAATGTTTCATTTTTTTTCACTATCATCCCATAATTTTTAATATTTGATGATTTTACTTATTGCTTGAGCAGGGATTTCTAATTTTTCAGGAATACCCTGTTCCCATCTTTATTTTTATTAAGTAGGAGCCAATCCGGGTAAGTACGCCAACTCCGGAGCTGCTCGCATCCTCGTTTTGCCGCCTGCTGTCCCACAGCATTCGAGTACGCTGAACATATCCAGGTGACTCCATATCACTCCGCGGAGCGCGGTGAACAAGCGGATAAAGCTATGCTTCCATTTGCTCTGCCAGGCAATAAAGCGCAACAGAATATAAGTCAACAGGGCAGTCCAGAGCTGCCAGCGAACGGCATTTTTATTATAGCCGACAAAGTCGGACAACTTCAAAGTCTGCTTAATTTCCTTGAAAAACACCTCCACTGCCCAGCGAGCTTTATACAGATCACAGATAGAGTTGGCGGACCATTTGAAATTATTGGTAATGAAGGTCATTTTCTTCATTTTTCCGTCGACTTCGACCATTGCAATAACCATACGGAGAGTTTTCGGATACCATTTTGCCGTGTTCACTCCAGTCAACTTTATAACGGAATCCTGAAGAATATTTCCCTTGGAAGCGCTATGCTGTCCCACAACTTCATACTTCATATTTGTTTTGGCCCTGCTAATCCAGAATACGCCACGCACAAGTAATTCATAAAGATGTTTGAAGTCGACATAGGCCTTATCGAAAACAACAATTTCCCCGGCCTTTATAGTCGAACACACTGTTCTCGCCTCTTTTGCATCGTTTGTTTTTGCCGTGTCAATCACCACAAATTTCGGCAGGAAAGAACGCAAATCCAAATTCAGATGCATCTTAGCAGCCGCCTTTTTACGGCGATGTTTAGCCCAATCCATACAATTGGCGACAAGCTGAATGGTGGTTGAATCTACAACATTAATCAGTCTCTTGAAACGACGAGGCATCGCGCAATATTTTCTTCCCTGCATACGAAACAAAGGACTTGTATTCTCAAGATGTTTCAGGGGAGACCAGAATAAATCCTCTGCCATGTCCGCATTACGGTTACAGTTAGCATGAGAAAATCCGTTTCTACTTGGTGCGACTGCATTCCTGATTTTACTGAGTATCCCACTATAGTTATGCAAAGCATCACAAATATCATTCAGACCCAATGCATGCGACAACTGGCCAAACACCAATGCCAGTACATGACTTGTTGGTGTAAATGTACGTGATTGCTTGTCTACCCCATGTTTGCGGGCAAGCTTCGGAATCAAATTTCCGGGAATCAATTTGAATATTTGCGATAAGACACTCATTTTATGCTTTGACGGATTCATTACTCACTCCTTATTGTTAGCGCTTAAAGAGTAGTTTTGATCCGTCTCCTTTTCAAATTTTTACTTTCCTATGGGATGACTGTGAGTTATTTTTATATTTTTGAAAATTGTCAAACTAATTGCACATACTCCTTTTTTAGAGTGTGCGTTAGAGTTTATTGTTCATGCGACGGTATTCGCTTGGAGTAATTCCGGTTAGTTTGCGGAACGTACGGGTAAAGTAATTGCTATCGTTAAACCCGGTTTCGATCGCTATTTCCGTAATGGATTTGTCATTTTCAGCAAGCAGTCGGCTTGCATGATCTATTCTCAAGCGTTGCAGGTACTGCAACGGGGTGACGCCTGTGGCCCGAATAAAATTACGTTGCAAAGCACTTTGCGACATCGGAACTTTGCGTAACATGTCTTTTATTTCTATGGGCTCGGTATAATTCTGATTGAGGAAATTTATTATCCGCGACAGGCGGAATGGGGTTCCTGAAGTAATTCCGGGCGATTTTGAACAGCAACGAGACAAATGGCCCAGCAGCAGCATGAAGGCTCCAAGCAGCATAAAGCTATGACCGGGATTCTGGGAATCGCATTCTTTCTTCATCAGCCGTATAAAGCTTTCAGCTTCTTCCAGCTCAGGTAACGACAGTTCAAACATAGGATATGGATGAGTCGTTGAAAAGAAATTTTCTTTCAACATGAAAAGCACATGGTATCCCGCCAGCATATTAAGATCCAGACGTGGAATTGGTAATTGCAATGGATCAAAAAGGATGTTGTAAAGTTTTAGTTTGCTTACTGAAGCATAGCCGTGTGTGCCGCCTTTGGGTATGACCAGTACATCGCCCTGCTTGATCTGTTTGTTGGCAAAACGTGTCTGGTGTATGCCGCAACCTGAAGAGACTATAACTAGTTCGACAAAATCATGTGCATGCAGTCGTAAGGCAACTTGTTCCGGCTCTTCTTTTAGCCAAATTGTAATATCATCCAGTTGACGCTGCGGAAAGTCTGTCCAGTTTTTTGTTTTCATTGTTTTGCCTCATAGTCGTTCTGTTAAATAAAATAACTTAATTAATCGAAATTACAGCTAAAAAACAAGTAAACGCCTATTTTGTGCTAGTATTTGCTTAAAATATCATAGCACATTACAAAATACAAAGCTATAATCTTATCATAAATAAAATATGATGACTAACACAAGGCGAAATTGAATTTTATGGATTTTACCGAAAAATTCTTTGCAGTTAATGATGAATTCAGAGGAATCCCGTTCTGGGCTTGGAATGCAAAACTTGAAAAAGACGAACTGTGCCAGCAAATTCGTCTGATGAAAGAAATGGGCTTTGGCGGATTTGTTATGCATTCACGAATTGGGCTTGACGTGCCGTATCTTCAGAAGGAGTGGTTTGATTGCATACGCACATGCATTAATGAAGCGAAAAAGCAGAACATGCGGGTTTGGATGTATGATGATGACCGCTGGCCCTCCGGTTATGCCGGAGGTATTGTGACTAAAGATGAACGTTTTCAAGCCAAAACTATCGGGTATAAGATCATTGACGATATAAGTGAAGAACCAGATTCAGTGGAAGTCTGTCATTTGATAAAACGCAATTCAGCCGGAGAAATAACTGATTATAAACGAGTGAAATCTTTTCCTGAAACGATTCCTTATGGGTTTGAAGCGGTTTGTTTTCAGGTAAAACGTGACGACAAACAGACTAGGTTTAACGGCCAGACTTATCTGGATACGTTAAATCCGGATGCGGTCAACCGTTTTATTCAAGTAACTCACCAGGCCTACAAAGAGACAGTAGGTGAAGATTTTGGAACTTATGTAAAAGCGATGTTTACAGATGAGCCAAGCTTTATTCGGCTGTATGACGTCAATCGGCTGCCGTGGACCGGAAAACTGCCGAAACTCTTTACTGAACGTTACGGCAGTGACTTACTGGATGTTTTGCCGGAATTATTTTTCCCGTTAGCGGTTGGAAAATTTTCCCAGGCAAGATTGCGCTTCTATAATTTGTTGACAGACCGCTTTGTTACATCTTTTGCAAAGCGCATCGGAGGCTGGTGTGAAGAACATTGTATTGCGTTTGCCGGACATATTTTACGAGAGGATACGTTGAGTGGGCAGGCTCAGGCTGTCGGTGCAACAATGCGTTTTTATGAATTCATGCAGATTCCTGGTATTGATTTGCTGACCGAACGCTGGAATATTTTCAACACTGTAAAGCAGTGTGTATCGGTGGCGCATCAGTTTGGCAGGAGATGGCGTTTATCTGAAACCTACGGCTGTACTGGCTGGGATTTCCCTCTGGAGGGACATAAGGCTCTGGGAGACTGGCAATACGCTTTGGGAATCAATCTGCGTTGTCAGCATTTAGCCTGGTATTCGATGGTTGGGGAAGCCAAACGGGATTATCCGGCCAGCATATTTTACCAATCGCCATGGTATAAAAGATATTCCTCGATAGAAGAATATTTTGTCCGATTGGGAAGCGCACTGTCCGAAGGAGAGGAAATTCGTGAATTACTGGTATTACATCCAATCGAATCACTTTGGGGCCTAAAGGTAAAAAACGACTGTAGTTGTGATGAGATTGCTGCGTTGGATAAAGAATTTCTTGAACTCTCGAATTATTTATTGTCTCATCATCTGGATTTTGATTTTGGAGATGAAAAGCTGATTGCTGAAAATGGAAGTGTTAAAAATCAAAAAATTCATGTCGGCTGTGCAACATATTCTGCGATACTGCTGCCGCAGCTTTACACCGTACGAAGCTCTACACTTGATCTCTTAGAGCAGTTTTCTTCTAACGGCGGAAAAGTCTATTATCTAGGGACTCCTCCGCAATATCTTGACGGAGAATTTTCAGTTTTGCCGGAAAATATATTTAAGCATTTTCATTCAACGGATTTTTCTGCGATGAACGAGGATTTAAGTCAAGTGATCCGTCAAATTTCAATAGTTGACGACAGCGGAAATGAAATACCGGAAATATTGTACCGGTTGAATGAAACCGCAGATGGGACCATACTTTTTGTCTGCAATACTTCAATGCGTTTTTCCGGTCGGCAATTTGAAGCTCCGCCGGTTACTGAAAGGCGTACTGCATTTCAACATGTCAAGATAAAACTTATTGCCGACAAATGCGGCAGGTACCTGTATGAGCTGAATCCGGAAAACGGTCATATCAAGTCATTGAGTTATGAACTGGAAGAAAATTTCTACGTTTTTTCCACTTCATTAGCACGATTGCAATCACGTCTTTTCTTATCCACAGGAGAAAAAATTTTAACGGCTGAAACTTCAGTGGTAAAACCTCAAAGAGAATGCTGCAGAAGTTTTAAATTACTCGAAACCTGGGACGTGCTTGCAGAAGACTGCAATGTACTGGTTTTAGATCATGTTGATGGTTTGTTTTCGAGTCCCAACGGTACTGTTTATTCTAAAAACAATGAATACATTCTTCATTTTGACAATGCGGTAAGAACGCAGTTGAATTTGCCTTTGCGCGATGAAATTATGCGTCAACCCTGGGCATGTGATGATTTATACGGCAAAGAGGCGTTGACGGTAATGCTTAATTATCATTTTAATTGTATTGAGCTTCCGCAGAAATCATGCTTTATTGCATTAGAGGTTCCGGAATATTATAATACTATTGAATTCAATGGACAGTGTTTGCGTGGAGAAGATGCCGGATGGTGGATTGATCATGGTATTCGTAAAATAGAAGTTCCCCATCATCTTTTCCGTTATGGAAAGAATGAACTTAAGCTTAAAGTTAATTATAATGCGAGATTCCCCGGCTTGGAATCGATATTTTTACTTGGTGATTTCGGAGTGACAGATAATAACATTACTTTGCCGCCACGCAGTATAACTTCGGGCAACTGGTGTAAAAAAGGCTTTCCGTACTATGCCGGAAATATTGTCTACCGCACCAGCATTGCCTGTCTGCCGCAAGGAGAAGAACAGGTTTATTTGGAATTCGAGAGGTGGAGCGGAACGGCTTTGGAAGTTCGCGTTAATAAAGGAACATGGCAGTTTTTAGCATGGCCTCCATACCGGGCCAATATTACAGTGGACTGGCTTTCCGGACAGAAAAACACGATCGAAATTCGTGTCTATGGGCATCGGCGCAATGCCTGCGGACCATTATATGCCAGTGAGAAATCATTCTGGGTGGGGCCGGATGAGTTTCGTAAGTATGAACAATCAGTCCGGAAGCTGGTGCCATGTGGACTTATAAGTTCTCCAATGTTAAAATTCGTCAGTCACTCTTTGCGGAAAAATGCAAATTTTTATCATTCCCAAAAACAAATTCAACAAAATAAAGGAGAGAAAAATGTCAAAGAAATTCACACTTATTGAGCTCCTCGTTGTGATCGCTATTATTGCGATCCTAGCTGCTATGTTGCTTCCTTCACTAAGTCGGGCGCGAGAAACGGCACGCAGTATTCAGTGTACTTCAAACCTGAAACAGCATGGCAATTACTTTATATTTTATCAGTCTGATAATGATGATTATTTTCCGGCAGGTAACAGTTACTTGTCAGGTGATACCGGCGGTACATGGCTGAGGAGACTGTCCAATACAGATGCAGCGACTCTTGAGCTGAAGTCTAATTTAACTGCAATATCCAAGGTATACACTTGCCCCAGTGATCACGACCTTACCCCAACCCAGCGTTCTCCCGCTTTGAACCGTGCTTACTGGGATATTAATATAAGTTATGGCTATGATTATTGGTATCTTGGTGGACGGTACTATTATCTGGTCTCCGGCAAAACCGCCGCCCCGCTGCCTAAGATAACCCGTTTGAAATATACGCTCATGGTTGAAACCGATTGTATGACCGGAGCCGACCCGGACAATGGTTCACGGGCTATGCTCTTATTCAAATACAACCAGGTAGATTCGGTTGCCGGAGTCGATTCCACTATTGGAGTCAGGCATAACGGCAGAGCCAATGCATTAATGAGCGATGGCCATGTTGAGTCGATCAAACGTCAGGAAATATATACAGCCAACTGGTGGAATGCGCATGGCGCGCAAAATGGCATCCGGATGTAATACAGCTTAAGAAAGGAATATATAAATATGCTTAAAGAAAAACTAAAAACAATTGTTCTGGGGGCAGTCGCAGGCTTTACTTTAGCCTGCGGCGCGCAGGAAAAAGTGTTTGACTGCTTGAAAACGGCAACAGCTGACAAGTTATTAAAAATTGGTGATGTTGTTACGTTAAACTCTTATCATTCGGGCGTGCCGGCACGGCATCAGCGCATTGTGGCAGCTGCAGACGACGGCAGCGGGGAAAAATGTGTCAACGGATTTCTGAATATTATCAGCGATGAAGTGGTTAACGCGCGCTGGTTCGGGGCTGTAGGAGATGGTAAACATGATGACATTGCACCATTGCAGCGTGCCTGTTCCTATCCTCACGCAAGTCGCATAGTTTTAGGTAATTCTGAAATCTATTCAATCAGCAGAACTCTGTTCATTGAACCCGAAAAAATTTATGTCGGCAACAATGTTACATTGTTTGCGAGTTTTGACTCCGGATACATCATTGAACCCAGAGAAAATTCCGGACGTCCGACATTTAACATTATTGGAAACCGTTTTATACTGAGAGGAAAATCCCTGAATCAAACAAAATTGTCCGGCATGCGTGTCGGCAGCAGCGCCTTTTCTAGGTTTGAAGGAATTGTGGTTACGATGCTGGGCGGTCATTCGATAGTGTTTGCCGCTACTGGTCAACGTGACATAATATCTTTTACAATAGACCGTCTCGAAACCAATACGGGACAGGGAATGAAATTTATAACCGGTACGGTAGATTCTGTCAATTACAAAAATATTACCGACGGTACTGTCTCAAACAGTTTTATTTCCTGTGTCGGTCCGGGGGCTATTTGTGTGGATATGGCGTGTAAATCTTTTTCTTCAAACGGCAAGTATCATTCAAAAACCGGTTCGATGTTCGGCATAACTTTCAACCGCTGTTCGTTCAATTCATGCCATGTACAAGGCGGTGGCTTTATAAAAATGATTGCGGCGGATCCCCAATCAGTCATTTATTCAATGAGTTTCAATAACTGCGAAGGTGAATTCAGGCTGCCGCGCAGTGTAATGAAACCGCCATATCCCGGCATCTATCTGGAAGGCGTCCAGCGTTGCCGCTTTGACGTGCAGGGGCAGTTAGGACGTAGCAACGGCATACACCTGGTGCGATCAGACAACAATCAGTTCGACTTTATTGTCGACAGTATTCTGATGCCCAAGAGTAAGGCGTATTTCATAAAGATCGATAAGAACAGCCGAGGCAATATTTTTAAAAGTACCTCCACCTTTATGGAAACCGTCAACACCGATGAAAAATATACGACGGCTCCGCATTCAACTTTTTTCCTAAACCATTTTCAGGATGATGGTACGTTCAATGTTTTCGCTGGTACGATATCTTCTTCAGTAATCCGGCATTTGCGACTCGAAAACTTTTCATTGATTAATTCAAAAGGAAAATTTATTGATCCGCTGCTTGCCAACAAGAACGAACAAAAGTTTAAAGCAGCTTACCAAAGGATGCCGCAACAGATCTTGTCCGTTACTCTGCCTTCTGGTAAGGGCTCGGGTTTTTCTTTCAAAATACCAGACAGCATCGGCAAAGGCGAAGTATTTTGCGTCAATCTCGAATACCGCATGACTGGAAATCTCAGTCTTTTGGATAAAGATTTTCGGTTAAGCGTCAATAGCCGCAATGTTCCACTGAAGAAGAGTTCAAAATGGACCAGACAGGCGTTTTTCACCCGTCGTACAGGTGATTCCGGAGTATTCAATTATCGCGGCAGTCTGCCCGGTAACCTGAAACTGGAATTCCGCAAGCTGGAACTGGTGACAGGCGGCATTCCTTACATCAAGGAAGTACGCTATTCAGATATTGAAAACCCGTTCTACAATTTACCGGTAGTCAGTTCCCGCAATTTACCTGTTGATGGAGGGTCTCGCAAAGAATTAGTTGTATTTAATAAAACGACAGGCAAGTTTGTTTACTTCAATGGTCGTCAATGGAGCAAAAAATAAATGGAAACTCGGAGAATCATTAGTGACACAAGTTGGAAATCGCTTGATATATTTGATAAATCATGGCTCAGGGTAAATTGCGATACCTCTGAATGGAAAAATTCTGAAAAACTTGCAACTTTCGGAACTGAACCATGGAAGACAATATTGCTACTTGAAAATGTAAAATAAACAAAAAAAGATTTTCTTTCAAAAACATACAAAAAGTTCCATGAGATAGTATGGGTTGCGTCGATAAGATTGGAGTCAAACATTATTTTAGGCAACAGTAAAAAGTAACATATGAGTAAAAGTAGTCATATTTTTTCATATTGCAAAATATCGCTATATAGCTTATTTATATACAGTAACAAGTTAAGTTTTGTAGCTACTAGTAAAAATTAACAAAATTGAAATGGAGGGCAAAATCATGTTTAACTCAATTAATAACATAGAAAGACGTTATAGGTAGTAGTACGTTCTGGGGCTATCCTTATTAATCTAAAGTTCATATAGACAAACAATAAAAATCTTCGCTGATGACAGTACAAATCAAGTAACAGAACTGTCATCCTGCAAAGACTTGTATAACGAACTATCGCCTGAGCCAAGCGCACAGCCTGCCTGTAGGAAAGTAAAAAGAAAGCTTTCCACTATGTAAAATTAAATCTCAAAAATCGAGTAAAAATGAATTTTGTTAACGAAAAAATTGTAAAGGGAAAACCTCCCTTTAAAGCTTGTCATGCCAGTTCTATAGTAGAGTTGAAAAATGGCAATATCCTGGCTGTCTGGTTTGGTGGTTCTCAGGAAAGTGAGAAAGATACTGGAATATGGATGGCAAAACGCGATCAACAACTATGGGGTTCCCCGGAAATAATTGCCAAAATAGCCTATGAGCCACATTGGAATCCGGTCTTATTCAGAGCACCTGATGACAGCATCAACCTTTTTTTCAAGGTAGGCAATACGATAGAGAATTGGATTACCTGGATAATGAAAAGCACTGATGAAGCACAAAGCTGGAGTTGGCCTGAACAGCTGGTTTGTGATGACAGTTCCGGCGGCCGCGGCCCGGTCAAAAACAAACCGCTGATCCTTTCAAACGGAGTAATTGCTGCCCCTGCTTCGACTGAACAGGGACAATGGAAATCCTTTATTGACCTTAGCTACGATGGCGGCAAAACCTGGAAAAAAAGCCAAATTGTGCCAATGGATGATGTTAAAATTTCTTACGATGAACACAGCGGCGATATGCTGGGAATGATACAACCTACGATCTGGGAATCCGAACCTGGACATGTCCATATGTTTTTGCGGAGCAATAACGGTTTCATATACAAAAGTGATTCCACGGATTTTGCCAGAACATGGAGCAAAGCATACCCAACAGATATTCCCAACAACAACAGCGGCATTGATCTGGCAAAACTTCATGACGAGTCCATTGCTTTGGCCTACAACCCCTCAAAAGGCAACTGGGCTCCCAGAAATAAACTATGTATCGCCTTTTCATATGATAATGGAAACTCATGGAAAGATAATACTGTTTTGATCTCCGGCAGAAAGAAGTGTGAATTTTCTTATCCGGCGGTGATTCCCCTGAAAAAAGGACTGGCTATAAGTTTTACTTATAACCGTAAAAATATATCATTCATCTCGGGTTCAAGAGAAACACTGCTGCAAGAACTCACTTCCGTATAGTAGAACTTACATTAACGATATATACTAAATTCATATGAGATGCTGTCTTCGTTCACTCTTCTAATCCGGACATTGAAGCGGCTGTTCAAGTTAATAATAAAGAGGCTTTTCTTTTTATTGTTTCGCATGAAGCCTCAATGGAAAATACCACAATAACAGTAAGGGATCTTCCATTTGGCATAAAGAAAGTGATAGATGTTGCTTCATCAAAAGAAGTCCCATTTATGAAAATAAATAATGGTATAAAACTAAATACTTCTGTCTATTCGAATATAAAAACACGTTTGCTAAATCTCTTGCCGGAATAAAAAAAAGGAGTTAAGAGCTGTTGAAATTTTCACGATTAATTTTAGATATGGCTCCTTTTGAAAATCCGGCTCAGGAGCACAGGGTTAGTTCACGAGGACACTGGCCTGCTTATTGGATCCACAGTAGCAATACCGGACAAACCCCGATTATCGCGATATATGAATTGGAATTCAATATTGACGCCCATGCCGATATGATTGTTCATATAACCGCTGATGAGCGTTATGAACTTTTTATTGACGAACATTTTATCGGCCGGGGGCCCGAACGTGGAGATGTCTATAACTGTTTTTTTGAATCATTCAAATTATCTCTGGAATCCGGCGCCCATAAGATTGCTGTCCGCGTCTGGTCGCTTGGAGAATTTGCCCCTCTTGCCCAAATGTCTTTGAAGCATGGTTTGCTGGTTGCCGCGGAACCGCCTTGTACTGAATTAATCAATACAGGAATTGCGCTCTGGAAAACCAAACTGCTTGACGGATATTCATTTATATTCAATGAAGAGTCATGGGGAGCTGGAGCTAGTGTTTCAATCGACGGATGCAAGGTCGATTGGAAGCTTGACAAGAACGATGACGACAGTTGGCAAACCGCGCTGAAGGGCATGCCGGGAGTTAATGCTTCAAGCACTACTGATTGTACAGTGAGGGATCATTTATTACGGCCGGCCATGCTTCCTCCTATGCTCAGTAAGAACTGCTGCCTCGGAAAGGTCCGTTATATCGATGAACCCGAAACTGATGAGACTTGGCACTATCTTGTCGCAGATATTAGTTGCAAAAAAGACGATATACCGCTTTGGAACAAACTGCTTGAAGGGAAACAGGTGGTTTCGGTACTTCCATTTAAGCGCCAAAGGATTATAGTCGACTTGGAAGATTACTATTGTGCTTATCCTTCAATAACCATATCCGGAGGGACAGGAGCAATTGTAAGAATCCACTGGGCTGAATCCCTTTATGAAAATTCATGCACTGAACAAATTAATAATCCCAAAGGGCATAGGAATTCCATCGAAAATAAATATTTTGTCGGAACAGGAGATGTTTTCAAATCTGACGGAGGTACCGGACGCAAATACAAACCTTTGTGGTGGCGAGCCGGACGTTATATAGAAATTTTTATTGAGACAGCCGATGAGAAACTTTTCATTGAAGACATAACATTTGAAGAGACCCGATACCCTTTGCAGATGGAATCATCTTTCGAGTGTGATGATTCAAGGATTGCAGAACTCTTACCGATAATGCTCAGGTCGATGCAGATGTGCGCGCATGAAACCTTTATTGACTGCCCGTATTATGAGCAGCTTATGTATGTTGGGGACAGCCGTTTAACTTCACTGACCGGATATTGTATGAGTCTTGATAGTTCTTTACAACGGAAAGCTATTGACATGTTCAATATTTCCCGTTTACCTTCCGGTCTCACTAGACCTCAGTATCCATCTCGCCTGATGCAAATAATTGCTCCTTTCTCTCTCTGGTGGATTGCGATGGTTCATGATTATGCCATGTGGCGAGGCGACAAGGAGTTTATTAGACAACAAATGTCCGGGATACGCGGAGTAATTGAAGCATTTTTACAGTACATTGACAATGTCAATCTAATTGTATCGCCAACCGGATGGAATTTTGTTGACTGGGTGCCGGAATGGGAACTCGGCGTTCCGCCAGGGGGCAAAAATGGAATCAGTGGCGTAATTAACTGGCAGTTTGTTTATATATTGACGATTGTCAAGAAACTCGAAAAATGGCTTGGAGAACATGAATTGGCAGAACGTGCGGACCGGCTTGCCAACAATATTGCTGCATCTTTGAAAGAAAGATTTTGGGATGAAAACCGAGGTATGCTTTCTGATGATTTGGACAAACAAAATTTTTCTGAGCATACTCAATGCATGGCTTTACTAAGCGGCAAGCTTGATAGAAGGATGTGCCGCCAAGTAAGTAATTCTCTTTTTGCCGCAAAGGGATTAGCGCAGACAACAATATATTTTTCTCATTATTATTTTGAAGCGTGTCGTCTTGCCGGACGTTCGGACAAACTGTTCGAGCGGCTAAAGCTCTGGTTTGACTTGGAATCGCAAGGGTTTAAGACGACTTTTGAGACTCCGGGCAATACGAGATCAGACTGCCATGCGTGGGGAGCGCACCCGATATACCATTGTTTTGCAACGATTTTGGGCGTGCGTCCAGAAACTTTCGGGTTTGACAGTATTGAACTTAATCCGATGTTAGGTCCAATTTGTCACATAAAAGGGACTCTTGTTCATCCTAAGGGTGAAATTAATATTGACTTGGAATGCAGTAAGCAGCTTTCTCTGACAGGTACAGTTAGCTTGCCTTCTGATATCGGCGGTGTAATCACTTGGCGCAAAAAATCATCAACACTACAACCGGGAAAGCAAGAGATATGCTTTTAGCTATGGATAACACGGTTATCAAAGGAAACTTTGAATTGAAAGCTTAGTATTCAAGAGTCAATCTCAAGCTATGATATTTGAATATTAAGGTAAATGTAACAGAATTTTTTCAATAACAACATATAAAGCTGTTTTTATAACAAGATAAGTTCTAACATAACAAAAGGGAAATTAAATGCATTGGATTGATTGGGCAATCGTTTGCGTACCGTTGCTTGTAGTAATCGGTATTGGCTTAAAAAGTCAGAAGTATATTAGAGGCGTAGCAGATTTTCTTACCGCCGGCCGTGTTGCCGGCCGATATGTGGTCTGCGTAGCTAATGGCGAAGCGGGAATGGGGCTGATAAGCCTGGTGGCTATCTATGAGGCCATGTACAGTTCCGGTTTTGCCTACAACTTCTGGAATCAGGTGACTCTACCAATCGGTATGATTATGGGGCTTACCGGCTATTGCGCCTATCGTTTCCGGGAAACAAGGGCAATGACCATGGGGCAATTCCTGGAAATCCGCTACAGCCGTAAATTCCGTATTCTGGCGGCTTTCCTGCAATCTATCTCTGGGATATTGAACTATGCGCTGTTTCCGGCAGTCGGCGCTCGTTTCCTGATTTATTTCTGCGACCTTCCGCTTTATGTTAACCTTGGCGGATGGATGATTCCGTCATTTGCGCTGGTTATGGCGTTTTTCCTTGGCCTTGCGGTACTTATATCTTGTATTGGGGGACAGATCACCATTATGGTAACCGATTGTGTCCAGGGACTTTTGAGTTATCCGATGTACGCTATTATCGTGACCTATATCATCTGGCATTTTTCGTGGTTCAATGAAATGGCACCTGCCCTTATGGACCGTCCTATCGGCAAAAGTATGCTAAACCCCTTTGACATTAGCAAACTGCGCGACTTCAACTTATTCTATGTCGCAGTCGGAGTTTTCGGCAGTATTCTTGGACGTATGAGCTGGTCCGGAACTCAAGGCTATAATGCCGCGGCGAAAAATGCCCATGAGCAGAAAATGGGGGGGATTCTGGGCACCTGGCGCATAGGTTTTTCCCAAATGATGTATGTACTTCTGGCAGTAGTCGCCTTTACTTATCTGAACAGCGCAAAATTCAAGTCAGGCCCTGAGGGCTCTGATGCCTGCCGTACCAAATTAGCCAGCAAAGCCTTTGACGATATCGCCCCGAATAAGAAATATGACGAACTGCGCGAAGAATATCGCGAATATCTGGCAAGCGGTAAAGTAGGGACATCTCTGCAGCAAAGACTTGATTCTGTTAATCCCCCGGCAAAAAATGTGGCTCCCGATGCCCAAAAGTCAGTCGATAAAGAGCCTATGTTGACCATCGGGCGCAACGCGCTGCTTTCAGTATCCCCTAAGCAGGCGCAAGTTTTCGGCACCATCTTCGGACAGATGCGCGTACCGATGGCAATCAAATATATTCTGCCGACCGGTTTGCTCGGAGTATTCTGCGCACTGTGTATTTTCTTAATGATATCGACCGATACGACATACCTGCATAGCTGGGGCAGTATTATCGTCCAGGATATCATCCTGCCGCTGCGCGGTGAAAAAACGTTCACTCCGAAACAACAGCTCCGCCTGCTTCGTATATTGATTGCGTCAGTCGCAGCTTTTGCGTTTCTCTTTAGTATGTTCTTCGGGCAAGTTGATTTTATCTTGATGTTTTTCGCTATTACCGGGGCCATTTGGTTAGGCGGGGCCGGAGTCGTTATTGTTGGAGGCCTCTACTGGAAGCGCGGAACAACGACAGCGGCTTTTTTCGCCCTGATCGCCGGTTCCGGAATTGCGACTACCGGTGCTGTCTGTCAAAATATCTGGGCAAGCACTATTTATCCTTATCTTGCAGAAGGCGGATATCTGCCGGCTTTCACCCGTTTACTGGAGACTGCTTCATCTCCTTTTGAGCCTTATATCTTATGGCGGGTAAATCCGACTAAGTTTCCAATCAACTCTCAGGAGTTTTATTTATTCAGTATGCTTGCTTCAATAACCCTTTACGTTGTCCTTTCACTGCTTTCCAGGAAAGAGCCGTTCAATATGGAACGAATGCTCCATCGCGGCAAATATCAGCGTGAAGGAAAGAAAATCGACCACAAAATCAAGGATGTCCGTGACTTCTTCCGCAAAATTATTGGGATCAACGACGAGTACACTCGCGGGGATAAAGCTATAGCCTGGTCCGTATTCATCTGGTCATTCGGACTGTTTTTCATGACTTTATTTGTGGGGGTACTGGTCTGGAATGCGATCACCCCGTGGCCTACAGAATGGTGGGCTCACTTTTTCTATGTCCAGCAATTCCTGCTTGGTGGCCTTGTCGCGGTCGTGTCGACTGTATGGTTCAGTTGGGGCGGTACGCGTGACCTGATTCGAATGTTCCGCGACCTGAACAAGAAGGAAGTAAATATAAATGACGACGGCCGGGTTATCGGGCATGTCTCCGCTGATGACGTCGAAATGGTGGAAAAAATCGATAATATACATAACAATAATTGACAAAAAACAGAGGCAAATAAAAATGAGATTATCAGTTATCACATGTTTTTCAGTTCTTTTCGTTTTAGTTTCAGGATGCCAGATCATGCAAAATAATGAGACAAAGAAACCCTACATTGCCGAATACACCAAGGAGAAGATCAAAGTAGACGGCAAGCTGGATGAAAAGATATGGAAGAATGCGAAAAACCTGAGCTTTCAGGCCTTGGATGGTTCTGTCTGCACGGAAAACGGGGTTGCGAAAATAATCTGGGACGACAAATATATTTATGTCGGCGCAAAATTATATGACTCGGACATCGTACAGGAAAGCAATGAAAACCAGGTTCACCTTTACTCAACAGGCGACTTGCTGGAGGTGTTCTTGAAGCCCAACGGCAGACTTAATTACTGGGAATTCTACTCTACTCCGAATAATAAAAAAACATCTTTCCTTTTTGAATTGCAGGGACGTTTAGGGCTTCCCAACTGCTTCAAGCACCTGATGCCCGGACTGCTGGTTACCAGTACCTGCAATGGAACATTGAACAACCTGAAGGGCCGTGACAAATACTGGACAACCGAGATGGCAATTCCAGGGGCAGAACTGGAAAAACACGGCGGACAGATAATCCCCGGCAAAAAAATGGTTATTCCTCGTAGCCCGTTATAATTACTCTGCCTATTTCGACCACAGACAGGAGTTGTCTCTGACCGGGAAACCAGCTGGCGGCGGTGGTTATCATAATTTCAAATCATGGAAAACTATAATATTTTCCAGAGAAACATTATCAGAAAAATAAGATTATGAATCAAGAAAATATTTTTTTGAACAAACAACCTAAAAACACAAAGCCATTACATTTTAAATTAAAACTAACCATAAAGGAAAAATAATCATGCGAAAATATTCAGCTATTCTTGGAAATCTCGGAAACACTTGTGACCGTTTCTGCGGAAGCTACAAGGAAAATCCGTCTTCAATTGAAATGCTTAAGCAAGCTGGGAAACTTGATGGCATTTCAGGTATTGAACTTGTCGGAACTTGGGATATTCGTCCGGATAATGTAAACGAAATGAAAACTGCACTAGATGATTTGAACTTCAAATGCGTTTCAATTATTCCTGATTTGTTTGCGGATAAAATCTGGAGATTCGGCAGTATTTCAGCAAAAAATCCGGAAGTCCGCCAGAAAGCAATGGAATATTTGCGGACAATGTGCGGCGTTGCTGAAAAGGTTGACTGTGATATCATCAACCTTTGGCCGGGGCAGGATGGCTATGATTATTTATTCCAGGGAAATTATCTGGATGAACGCAACTGGCTGGTTGAGAACATTGCTAAGCTTGCCGGAGAATTTCCGCATTTGAAATTTGCGCTGGAATATAAACCTAAAGAGCCGCGCACACATTCATACATGGCTCGCATGGCTGATTCCTTGCTGGTTTGCCTGCAAACCGGTATGTATAATGTCGGGGTTACTATTGATACCGGCCATGCTTTCATGGCTGGAGAAAACGTCTCCGAAGCGATTGTTTTAGCGAAACAAGCAGGAGACAGACTGTTTCACATGCATTTCAATGATAACTATAAAGCCTGGGACGATGATATGATTGCCGGATCGATTCATTCGCTGGAATATATTGAAATGCTGTATTGGCTGGATAAATGCGGTTACGACGGCTGGCTTTCGATGGATCAATATCCTTATCGGGAAGATGCTGTCGGAGCAATCTCCGAAAGTATCAACTGGCTGAAAGCATTTGATAGAATAATGATTGCCAATACAGATAAAATTACAAACACAATAGCTGAAGGCGACGCGGTGAAAACTTCCGCACTTATGCGCTCAATTTTGATAGGATAACTAAATGGGAATCTTAAAATTACAGAACTTCTTGAAAGGTAAAAAAGCTCAGATTTACACTTGGCTGTTGCGAGGAGATGCTGGTCATATAGGTAAAAGCAGTCTTGTTTATCCGCCTTTTCATAGCTGGGATATCAAAAGTGTATATATCGGTGATAATGTCAATATATTTGCTGGAGGCTGGATACAAACGGTTCCTGAGTATGGACAGGATAAGCTTGAACCCGAGCTCAAAATCGGCAATGGGACATATATTGGGCATCGTTGTCATATTATAGTCTGTGACCAAATGACAATCGGCAAGGATGTAACCATCGCGGATAATGTGTATATAACTGATAATTTGCACGGTTTTGAAGATATAACTATGCCGGTAATGCCGCAGCCGCTAAAAGTTCCGGGTCCGGTGGTTATTGAGGATGAAGTTTGGATTGGGGAACGGGTATGCATTATGCCGAACGTCACCATAGGCAAGCATTCGATAATAGGAGCGAATTCCGTAGTTACAAAAAATATCCCTGAATATTGTGTTGCGGCAGGTGTACCCGCTAAAGTTATTAGGCACTATAATAAAGATAAAAATGAATGGGAAAAGTGTTGATGACAAGCAAAGGAAATCCTGAATGGATATGGATTGACACTAACAATTCTATAGACCGATATGTAGAATTTCGTAGAGAGTTCCATCTGGAGACTTTGGATAAAGCAGCAGAGCTGCAAATCAGTGTTGATACTAATTTTGCCGCATATATCAATGGACAATTTGTCGGAACTGGACAGTTCTGTGATTTCCCGGAAAGTAAAAGCTTATCAAAAATAAATATTGCCGACAAGCTTGTTCTTGGTAAAAATGTTTTATGTATACTTGTTCATTATTGCGGACAGAATAATTTTTCTTATATTCCAGGCCAAGCTGGATTATGGTTTCTTCTTAACATAGCAGGCAGTATATTTTTTAGCGACAAGAGAACTTTAGTTCGAATATCATCTTCATATATTCAGAATAAACAGGTAAAACTAACTCCTCAAATGGGTTTTACTTTTGAATATAATGCATTTGGGAATGATGCCTGGAAGTCATTAGATTATATCTGCCACAATGGATGGGAGCCAGCTGTTAAAACAGGAAGAACGGAACCCCCGGTTGAAAGACTGCTTCAACAATGCCTGATGAAGAAAAAAACATCTTTCAATATCATCAGCCAAGGAGTATTGAAACGCCATCTTGAATCTACCAACAAAACTATTGCGGAGCTGATGCAGCACGATTTTTTGTCAACGCGCAGAGCTTGTGAACTGTTTGAAGATAGCACTGTTAAAGTCAATTTTTCAAGGATAACTGGGGCGGATGGTTTTTATGTCATTGTGGATATGGAACGTGAAGAATGCGGATTCATTGAGTTGGAATTAACTGCGTCTGAGGAAACAATAATTGATATAGCTGTCGGGGAACATCTTGCGGACCTTCGCGTGAGAGCGGCTGTTGGCGGCAGGAATTTTGCATCCCGCTATCTTACTGCAACCGGGAAACAGAAGTTTACTCATTTTACAAACAGATATTCCGGACGTTATATGCAACTGCATTTTACCAATATTTCGTCAGACATCACTCTCCATTATGCCGGACTGATTCCTTTTGAATATCCACTGGATATGACAGGAAAATTTTTATGTCCAGACTCGTTATTTAATAGAATATATGATGTTTCATGCCGTACTCTGCATCTCTGTATCCATGAACATTACGAGGATACTCCATGGCGCGAACAGGCATTATATGCGAATGATTCACGCAACCAGGCTTTAACAGGATATTACACTTTCGGAGAATATGATGTACCGCGGGTGTCTTTTGATATGCTGTCAACAACATTCAAAGACGACGGTTATCAGGAACTTTGCGCTCCTATGAAGTTTGATTTCACTATTCCGTCATTTACTATGGTATGGTTCTTGGCTATAAGAGATCATCTTATATTCAGTGGTGACGTTGATGCGGCTAAAAAACAATTGCCGCAAATTAGTAAAATGATGGATGCTTATTCTGAGACCCTCGTTGACAACCTGTTACCATCCCCTAACGGAAAAAGGTTCTGGCATTTTTATGACTGGAGTAACGGGCTTAGCGGTGAGGGGGAAGCTCATCCTGTAAACGGCGGTCTCACAGGACAGAGATTTGATGCCCCACTTAATCTGTTTTTTGTAATGGCATTACAAGCCGCCGCTGAAGTATTTGAGATTTGCAACGATAAAACTACTGCAATGCGTTATTGTCGGCAAGCTGAGCTTACAGCCTGCGCTGTTAATGATAAATTTTGGGTCGAATCTAAAAAAATCTACCAGACTTATATTGGCGAACAAGCAATTAATGATCACTTTGCGGAATTGACTCAAGCTCTTGCGATATTAGCAAATGTTTCTGCTGGAGCAACCACCAATGGATTGCAGGAAAAATTATTGCAGCATGATAATAATTTAGTATCCACTACTCTCAGTCAATCCCTGTATAAATTCGAGGCTATTCTATTGGCTGGAGAAAAATTTGCGGGAAGTGTATTTGAAAAAATAAATAATGACTGGGGAAATATGCTTTATAATGGAGCTACAAGTTTTTGGGAAACTGAACAAGGACAGGCTGACTTTGATTATGCGGGAAGTCTGTGTCATGGGTGGTCGGCAATTCCTGCTTATTTATTCTCAAGATATTTACTTGGAGTGAAGCCTTTGAATTCAGGCTTTAAAACTTTTCAAATAGCACCTATTTTATCTGCAATGGATTCAGCATCAGGAGTTATTCCTACTCCATATGGGAAAATTGAAATATTATGGAAAAAGAATGGCGATAACTATGAAGGTAGAATTACTCATCCTGAAGAGATAGAAGCAGTATTACCTGAAAAAAATATTAACATTAACTGGACAATTAATAAAGGAATTCGGCAGATGAAGAAAACATTTTCAAAACCTAAAATATTCTAAATTTAAAGGAAATGAAGTTCAGAGGTTGTAAAGTAGGGAGGGGGCTGGCTATATGAAAAGAACTCATCTTTAACTTGTTTGTTGTTGAAATGATAACGGTTTGCTTCCAGTATTTAATTTTCTTCAAGTCGAGCTTCATGATACGGTTCCCTCCTTCATTCCGAAATGATTACACACTCCAGTCCTCTGCGTAGAACGTTCACGTGATTAAGTTTTAAGTATGGGGGAGTTTTGATGGCTTATCAGTCTTTTGAAGAATTAGAAGTTTGGAAACGCTCGTGTCGTCTTGGGGGTGATTTGTATAAAACACTGGATGCATGGAATGATTATTCTTTTCGAGATCAAGTTAGGCGTTCAGCCATATCGTGTCTTGGGCCGAGTTTATTGCCGCCCACATCGATATTCTTTGGGCAACGTTTTTTTACTTGCGAAGTCTGGACGAGATTCGGATTGGTCACACACTATGTGTTACTTTTCATTCATATCTGGACGCGCAGAGCCGTCCTCGGCGACGTTACCAATCATCCCGATGATGAATGGATGGCACAGGTTGCCTGAAACGTATCCGGCTATGATGGTGAACTTATTAACGGAAAATACCTCATCCACGACCGCGATGTCAAACATACGATACAATTTAATGAGACCATTTACCACCTCGGCAGCCTCTTGAAGTATTACTACCGCGACGCGGCTTGAGCCCCCAGCCCTACTCAAGCCATTGAAAATCCGGCTGATTCACCGTAGCCGGATTATGCAAAAATCAGTTCTTTTCATCGTAAAAAGCGGGCAACAAACCTAATTCTCACGAATGTTTTCATTCCAAAATCTAAAATCCCTGTTTCTTGCCGTTCCCAAAATGACGAAAACAGCCTGAAATCAATCGTTAATATCATCGGATGAATTTTTGTATAGCAGGGGGGACTGGTATTCTTTCGTTGTCTCTATACATGATACAAAATGATTCGGGCTTACTTCCTTCATGCTTGGACAAAATGTTTTATGGCTTATGCATTGTTTTTGCTTTTTGACACAACGCGGATGGAAGGCACAGCCTTCGGGGAGATTGGCCGTATCAGCTACTTCGGCAAGGTCCGGAATATGCATTTTGACATCGGGATCTACGCTTGGAACAGACGAAAGCAACAGTTGGGTGTACGGAAGCCTGGAGGCCGGGCTAGCTTTTTCCAATGCGAGTCTGGGGGCGGTTCACGCTATGGCCCACAGTTTGGGCGGCTGGCTGGACCTGCCGCATGGTGAATGCAACGCCATGCTCCTCGAACACGTAATCAATTTCAATCTCCCGGAATCTGGGGAACGTTACCGCCAAATCGGGGCCGTTATGGGCCTGGATACGCTCAAAATGTCCTTACAGGAATCCGGTCGTGCGGTGTTTAATGAAGTCAGGCGTCTGAGGGAGGAATCGGGAATTCTTAAAACGCTGGGGGACCATGGTGTTAGATCCGGCGATCTCGGCGATCTCTCTGTCAACGCATTGAAGGATGCCTGCATGGTTACCAACCCCAGAAAGCCGACGCAAAGGGATATCGAGGTCGTTTATGGAGAAGCCATCTAATCAATTTGAAAACGATGAGGAGCTAAGGGCCGGAATAATTGGCCTGGGCCATCTTTCCGCCCGGAAAAGTTATTTTCCCCAATTGAAACGCCGGCTTGATGAGCTTGAGCGACTTTCCAGCGAACTACGCGCCAGCGAAGACCGGTTTCGGACGATATTCGATTCTATCAATGATGCGATTTTCATTCATGACATCAATACCGGTGCTATTCTTGATGTAAATAAACGCATGACCGAGATGTTCGGCTATACTCGGGAAGAAGCGGTCACGCTGTCAATCGAAGACATCAGTCTCGGTTTGCCGCCATATACACAACAGGATGCCGTTGCATACCTTAAGCTGGCTGCACAGGGACAGCCGCAATTATTTGACTGGGTTGCTAGAACTAAGACAGGTTCTACTTTCAGGGCGGAAGTAAATATGCGCAAAGCGATTATCAACGGCGTTGCCTATATTCTGGTGACGGTCCGTGACGTAACCAGTCGCAAACAACTGGAGGAACAGCTGAATCAGGCGCGTAAGATGGAATCTATCGGACGGCTTGCCGGAGGGGTTGCCCATGATTATAACAATATGCTGGCCGTAATTATCGGCCGGGTTGGTCTGGCCTTAAAACGTCTTAGTTCCGACGATCCGGTTGCCCGCAATCTGAACGAAGTAATGAAAGCGGCGCATCGTTCCGCCGATTTGACCAAACAGCTGCTCACTTTTGCGCGACGGCAAGAGACCACGCCTACGGTCATAAACGTCAATGATGCAGTGGAAAAACTGGTGACCATGCTCAATCAGCTTATCGGCGAAGCTATCGATCTGGAATGGATGCCTTCAATGGATGCCTGGCTGGTGAAAATAGATCCTTCTCAATTTGATCAGATCATTCTCAATCTGGTAATCAATGCCCGGGATGCCATTTCCGACTCCGGATCCATCAAGGTTGAAACCGACAATGCCTGTGTCGATGCAGAAATGTGCCATTCTGACTTCGACTGTGCTCCCGGAAATTATGTCGTGATTTCGGTTGCCGACAGTGGCTTTGGAATGGATGAGGAAACAATAAAACATATTTTCGAACCGTTTTTCACTACCAAGGAATTGGGGCATGGCACCGGGCTCGGGCTGGCAACTATTTATGGGATAGTCAAACAACACGGCGGTTTTATTAATGTGACCAGTGAGTTGGGGAATGGTTCCTGTTTTAAAATCTTTTTGCCTCAGGTCAATGCCGAAAAAAGTATTTCCGCGACTCAAGAGATTCCGTCGACCAAGGGAGGAGGCGAAAGTATTCTTTTGGTCGAGGATGAACAGCCGGTCCTCGATATGGTAAAAGAAATTTTGGAAAACGTCGGCTACCATGTTACTGATTGTCATTCTGCGAAAGAGGCATTGGCATATGTCGCCGCTAACTCCTGCCGGATTGATCTACTGGTAACTGATGTGGTTATGCCTGAGATAAACGGCAAAATATTCTATCTTCAGCTTCGAGAAAACTATCCGAAACTTAAATGTCTTTACATGTCCGGTTATCCCAATAATGTGCTCCCCAGGCATGGTGATGAAGATGAACTGGTTAATTTTATCCAGAAACCTTTCTCCAGTGAAGTTTTTCTTGCGAAAATCCGCGAGTTCCTTGACAGTATGAGCCGTTAATTGCAAGTGCGAAGCAACATGATGAAAAACAAGCGCCGTTACATGTATTATAACTGTATAAAGAACAAGGCGCATGCGAAACATCAATGTTCGCTGAGCCGTTTTTCTGTCGGCTCAGGCAAAACCGATCTTCCAGGAAAGTTATAGCATCCAGACCATTATCACTGAATTCGGCACATTAATAATGATTCTACTTCAGGTTTTTAGTGATATTATCAATTTGGTCTGGACGATCCATTGGAACACCGACTATTTTACTGTTATCAAGATTACATTTCTTCAGGTCGCACATTCTGATTGTCGAATCATTTTCAGTCCAGTAATAGTATCTGAGATTTTTCAGATCGCTGACCACGGTCCATTGGGTGCGTTCCATTTTTATTGCATCGGCATCAGTCTCCCCCTGGTTTCTGGTTACGCCGACCGGGATATCAAAACTGCGCAGAACATGAAACGCCTGTTTGACTGTTGCGAATCCGTCTTTTCCGGGAACTGCAGCATTGGCCAGCATTGTGGCTCTGACAAAACGTGACGGCGGAGTAAAGTCTCCAGGAAGACCTATCATACCTGATCCAAGTCCAAGCGGACTAAGTTTCATCGATTTTATTGTGGTGTCGGGCTTGGCGTAGGGAGATAAGCCGACAAAATTACGCAGATTGGTGAGATGCCAAGGAAATTCCGGATTGTTGGTTATTGTTCCAACGGGGTTATCGAAAATATTTAGTTTGCCGTCCAGATATTCCAGTACAATTGATTTACCGCTGGGCTCATAAATCGCATAGTGCAGCGGTAACTCGCAATTCCACTTGCTGAAGATACCGCCGCATACCTGAAGTGTTCCCACAGCTTTTCTTACTTCCTCTATGGATGCACAGTTGGTAAGAATCCAGTTAACCAAATCCCATGACATCAGGGTGCGATTCTGCCGGGAGGCATCAAATGCCGGATATTTGGCATATCCACTAAAAAAGAACACACCGGCGGATAATCCTTTTTCATTGATCCCATCTCCCACAATTGGTTCTCCAGCAAAGTTGGCTCCGCAGACAGCGTATTTCGTGGTCCATGACAGACCTTTTTTGCCGCCTGGAGCCGTGCCATGGAGTTTGTAACCCCGGGGGATGACGATCAAATCCGATTTCAGATTGTGGGCAAACTCCATGGTTCTGCCGCGGACCACGCTGCCGTCCTGAGCCTGTAACTGAATTCCCGTGCAGGCTTGTGTTGAACTGATTAACGAAAATACTGTCGACAAAGCAATAAATGTTCCGGTGTAAAACTTTTTCATGATCTGTCTCCTTTTTATGCTGCAAAAACAAATATGATACCACGTATTATTTTCTATAGTTCCATTCTACCATAATAAGTTGGCATTAGTAGTTCTCGAATTTTAACCTTGATTACATACGTTCTATATTCAACCCAACCCTCTATTTTACTAATTAAATTTCATGCAGGTATAAAGTAATTTAACCATTCTTTGTGCTTTTGACAAGGACTCTGTTTGCAATAGCCCACAAAAATCATCCGGTTCAAGTTGAAATATTAACATAATAAGACAAGTCCCTTAACCCTGTGAGATGTTTTGCCTCTGCTTCTGTCCTTTGGGCGATGGCTCCAGTCTTTGCCATTGCAGGCAAAGACTGAAAGAAAAAACACTTTTGTATATAGAAGAGTAAAAAAAACATTTTTAACCTACCATCTCAAATCCGTGTTGCGCGGAACAACATCGCAAGTGGCAATAAACCACTCGAGCATCAGCTGCTTGTGGGCTGCAATCGCATCGCGATACTGTGGATTGTTTATCTGGTTCACTCTTTCCTCCGGATCGTTTTCAAGATCATAAAATTCATCCAGTTCGTAATATCTGGAAACGTATTTCGCCTTATCCGTACGGCACATGACCGCCTTGCCGTGCCAGGGCTTTTCATCGCTAATCTGTAAAGACTGTCGCGGCCAGTAAAGGCTTTCAATGCTGTACTGACAAGATGAGCTTTCCCGCTCCATCGCCTGGATCTCGCCTTTCATTCTGCCGCCTTCACAGAATACAGCATTGCGGATATCTTTTTGTTCCCCGGCGATCAGCGGCAGCAGGGATTTACCAAAGTGGTCATAGTCAACATCGATCCCACACACATCATAAACAGTGGCAGCAAAATCCACCAGTTCAACCAGTGCCGGATTAACTCCTGACTTTGACTTATATCCGGCTGGCGGCTTGATAATCAGCGGAACATTGGTCAGGCAGTCTTCAAAAGTATTCTGGTTTTTTTCCACCAGGTTGTAATCTCCGGTAAAATCGCCGTGATCCGACAGCATAAATACGACGCTGTCACCGTACTGCCCGGCATCTTTCAGAGCCGTTATCAACAAGCGGAACTGATCATCCAGCCGGGAACACATGCCGTAGTAAACGGCTCTGAGTTCGCACCACTGTTCATCGGTCCAGTCATGCATTTTCTGACGTTCACGAATTTCCGCCAGAATCATTGGCTTGTCTTCGTTTTGCGGTACTTGAATTCGAGCCGGAAGCTTTTCACGGTCTATCGCACTGAAATAAGGCTCCTCCACGCCATACGGCGGATGCGGATAAAGAAGCGGAAGAAAAATACAATACGGTTTATCTCCATTATAATTCAGGATAAAATCAATTGCTCCCAGGACCAAAGCCCAGTCTTCGTCGCAGTATAACTCCTCATCGCCTTTATCGAGAAGTCCCGCAAAAAAACTGAAGGAATTATTGTCCTCAAGACGGGCGGCCCACTCTTTGACCGTTCCGTGCAATCCCTTTTGAAAGGTCAGTCCCTTACTCTTCAACAGCTCAGGGTCGGGATTGTATTTCACATCACAGTAATCTTCGTATCCGTCCAGAGCCGGCACCAAGTCATTTTTGCCGCCCCACCAGATAAAATATCCGTTGTCTCGCAGGACTTTCAGCATATTCGGATCACCATGCTCGGGATGGAGCATATGATACATTGTACGGTGTCCATGAACGTGCGGATACCAGCCGGACATAAAGCTGCACCGGCTTGGCGTACATACCGGATTCTGGCAAAACGCGTTACTGAATGAGACCGCATCGTTTTTGACAAGTTCATCAATAAACGGCGTTACCGCTCCGGGATTTCCGTGACAGCCCAACGCGTCGCTGCGCATCTGGTCCGGATTAAAGATTATAATATTCGGTTTTCTGTTGTTTGCTTCGAAAGTAGCCATAGCATTATTGATTTCCCGTTTATGCTTCCGTCTGGATATTTACATCATTCATTATCAGATGTTTGACAAACTCTGTATGAAGGGGAACAGAGTTTTTGATCGTTCCGTAAACATTGTTGAGCCGAATCGTTCCAAGTGGAGCCTGTTCCCAGCCCCGGAACACAAGCGGTAAATTGCCCTTAAGTTGGATATTACTGAAACTAACGTCATCAATGGTATCGATTTCCACCCCTTTGTCGATGGAGATTTGCAGAGGAATATTATTCACATTAATGCTGATATTGTCAAAATGCAGGTTCCGGACCAGGTGCGGAGTCTGCCGGAATGGGGTTGCCAGTTCAGCGTTCCAGTAATGCAAGGGGTTATCGAATCGAATGCCATTTCTTCCTTTCAGGACAAGGTTGGAAAACCGGCAGTCTTCAATCAAGTCATCACCGGGGCATCCTATTCGAATTGCCTGACAGTTGCTTTCAAAAACGCAGTTGCTTACTACCAGATCTGAAAGAACGACTTGATGATCCATATTATGCCAGGCATGCCCGGAACGAACAACCAACGCATCATCACCGGTGGAGACAAAACAATCACTGATGAAAATACGTTTTCCTCCAAAGAAATGAATCCCGTCATTATTGATCATTTTGGGGTCACCGGTAATGCGAATTCCCCGAATCATCACATCATCGCATTCAATAAACCAAAGTGTCCAACGCGGCGAATCGTGAAAATGCACTCCTTCTATCTTAATATTCCGGCAATTCGCGAAGTGAAGCATTCTGGGCCGATGGATACCTGCCGGTTTCTGATAAAAACTGGAACCAGGTAGTAAATTCCGGTCGTAAAAATGAGGGCCGTTACCTTCTATTGTGCCGGAACCGGTAATGGATATGTTTTCTTCATTTGCCGCTGCCAGGAGAGCCCGGTTGCAGGGATCGGTGTGACATTCCGCGTATAATTCATCTGGAAGTGCGTCATAATCTTCATATGATCTGCTTCCCTCCAGTATCGCGCCATTGGTAAGATGAAGTTCAGTAAAGCTTTTTAAATAGATAGTTTTACATTGATGGCGACCTGGAAGCAGAACAACTCTACCTCCTCCCCGGGCAAAAGATTCGCTGACAGCATTCTGAATCGAATCTCCTGGTTTTACCCATAAACTGTAATCCATGTTAATACAAATCCTTATTTGATTTTAGCAGTTTTGTCTATTTATTCGGTGACTAATTCGAAGAGGGTAACCGGTCCTTTTTTTAAGGCAGCGGTATTAATACCCAGGTACAGATGACCGTTACTCATTCGTTTGATCGACACCTTCTCCTGACGTTCTCCGTTAAATTTGAGAGCGTAACAGGCTGTTGGTGGCGTTTTAAGATTATCAAGTGATAACCGGAATGTTCCGGTTTTGAGAAGAACAGGTCCCCGTCCCAAATCCCAAAGAGTTCCTGAAGGAGTTTTTTGCAATTTTAATCCGGTATTGACTGCACGGGTATTGACAATCAGAATAAAACGCTTTGAGTCTTCCAGTTTACGGTTATCCGCGGAAGTAAGACCAATTGTCGCACCTGTCGATGTCTTTAAAATCATAAGTGGTCCAAGTTTTACATTATTGACCGGATCGACAAATGACGCGGCAACCGTTTTAGGCGTAACAACCGTTATCATTTTATTCCTGACCTCTAAGGTAATTTCTCCGGTATCGCTCTGCCAGATTCCTTTATCCGGGTTGGTCAGATTGTCTTCAGGCAGAAATCCTTCATTTTTCATTCTTCGAATCAATTTGGCAATGGGATAGTTTCCGGTACGATATATATCTTCGACAAACCATCCATGGACAGATACATCCGACGCCCCCGCCAAAGGCAGAGAGAGGTCAGGCTTATTGTTTTTCGGCACCTCCGGAGGGGCTTTTCTTCCAATTACGTTCAGGGACAATTTCGACACTAATCCCAGCATACTCTGTTCCGCCCCAAGGGATTTATTGTATAGATCTTTTTTCAGCAATGACTTGTACGGCAGTTCAATAGCAATGGTTTTAAGGGCTGGTTTGACATCTCCACGTTTAAAAAACATGTGGGATAAAATTTCGCCGGCTCTCATTACAGGATTAGGGGCGATACGAAAGATGGTCAATGCCTGATTTTTCCATTCATATCGATTAAGAACCGGCTGCGTATGAATAACAAGAAAATTAAAGTGTTGAAATGCCGCATAAGCAGTAAAAGTAAGTGGCAGTTCACGCTGAAATGGGTTCCAAAAACAATAGCAGTATTCCCCCGCTCCCATCGGCCTGCCATAAAAACTTGACGAAGCCAGAGACCTTATATTTGGCGCAGCCTCTTCAATTGAGCTTTCCTGCTTTATTCGCGATCCTTTGCTTCTAAACTTGCTTGGATGCTTGAAGTAGGAATGATCGTCTTTTACTGAAACAGCATCCCAGAGAGTAACGCCCCCCATGAAACCGCCGGCATTCTGGGTCATGAGCCCTTTCCAGCCTAATTTGCGCAATGTATCTCTGCACCAACGATTATTTTCCTGTCGGTGCTTAATTTTAAAAAGTTCAAAGTTCTTCTTGTAGGAGGCCGAAGAGCTGGCATTGGGAAGTGAAGGATTATTCATGCTATCCCTTAATTCAACAGGACGATCCTTCGGTCCGACCGACGCATATTTTTCTTTCAGGTATTTTTCCCATATTTTATAGAGATAGCGACAGTCGTCAGGATATTTTCGCAGATTTTCTTTGAGCCGATGAGAACTTAATCCAATCATTTGCTCATTGTAAAATTCAATAATGCCGATCATCGGATCATCTTTCCAGGCCAATCCGGTATATGGATTCACATGGTCAAGTAACATTGTTGCTGCTCTTTTATAACGTTCGCGCTCCCATGGTCGTCCGAAAAACATCATCAATTTATTTAGATTACGGCTGTTGTGCATCTTCCTGAAATTTTCCGGCGGTTCATAAAGAGTATAAGAGAAGAGCACCAGCTGGATATAGATTCCTCCCTTTTTGAACTCGCTAAAAATATAATCCAAACGATCCATGACTTCAGGATCCGGCTCCAGTGCCTTGGTTGCCCCGGTCATAATCCATTTATCTATGCCATGACATCTAAAGTAATTGTAACCTTGTCTGCGTATTGCACCAACCCACTCTTTAACCTCTTTCTTAAAATTACTTTTTGAAGCCCGCAGCGGAAAAAGCCGACCGGTAAATCCCATCAGGCGAACAGCTTGATCCGGATGCTTTTCAAATGCCATCAGGCCATTTTTATTTATCATCATGCGCCCATATTTTCCTGCAGGAGCGTCCACGCCGCCGGAAAAGTCCAGAACGGAACCCGGAATTACTGACGGAGAATCAGGCAATTTCATTACTTTCCACTCTTTATTCGCTTTATATTCAATCAATTCGGGAGGAAATGGGGAAACCGGCCCCCAACAGAAACGCCAGCCTCCGGATCCAGCACGTACAACTGCGGCAAAAACGTGCCTGCCTTTTTTCAGATCAAGTATCAGCTTATGTGTTTCCGGCCTGATGGCTCCGGCATTTCCATTACCGTCAATACCGCCGTTTGTATCGTACACTTTTATTCCATCCATGTATAACGTCATATACCAGTCTGCGGAAAAACCAACATTCAGGCGCTTGCTTTTATCAAGCGTAAACTCATTAAAAAGTATGGCCACAGAGCCTTCTGTCCATACTTCACCAGCACTTAATTTTGCTAAATCAATATTACCGCAATTGGATGATGTAAGCTCAGGAGAAATTTTTACTGGTTCCGTTCTGCCTTTACTACCTTCAAGAGTCATAGGAACGGTAAAGAAGGATTGGGGGGCTTTCACATGCAGCCATAATTTCCATTCTCTAGAGAAAGGCAGTGCAGTCAGTCGATCAGGAACCTCTCCTTCCCTGAAAGAAATCTTAGACAATTCAAGTGTTCCTTTAAATTGTTTCAATGCAAACCGCAGCGTTATTTTTCGGTTTGCTTTTTGGGATGAGGGTATTTTTATATGGAATGCATGAAATTTCTCTCTGCGCGTTACTACGACTTTATCATAAAAAAACCTTTCTTTTGTCTCCGGTTCGTCAACGACAACAGTAATAAAACAAGGGACAGTGCTTCGCGTTGAAAAATACAGGTTGAATTCCGTTCCGCTTTTAATAATAAGATCCTGCTGCAGCCCGAAATAATCCTTTTCAGGAAATTCATAGCTTGGACGGGTTATCTGAATACTGCCGTTTTCTGTTTTAATCAGACACCTTTCCCTGTAGGCCGTAGAACCGACCAGACTCCATTCTTTCAGCCCGTTTGAAAAGCAAGGATTTTTTAATAATTCTTCTGAACGGAGCGAAATCAGACAGAAAAAAATAAATAGAAATGTGAATGGTTTCATACTATGACATCTCGGTGAATTGTTTCAGTGTTTTCCTGAACTCTATGGTTTTGTATATTATTTATACAGATAATCAATGTTATTTGCTGTATCATTCATTCCCCACATCTTTTTGAGTTCCAAAGTTCTGCCGCTCACAGGTCCGGAGGAAGCCGGCAAACTCCCGGGGACAGTCACGTAAGAACGTTTATACCAATGTACATGTCCGTCGAGATATAGGATCGGAGAACCGCCATTATGCCGGCTGCCGACCAGATAAAAGTTGTCACTGAGTAAATAATCATAGGCAAAATCCCCGTCGCTGTCCGCTACTGTTATTATTTGACTCGGACGACGAACCTTTGACATTCTGCATACCACAGTGACAGTACCATTAAGCTTAAAATCACCGATATTCGTATTATACCCGTACGGCATACGATTTGATGCGCTGGCCAAACTTTCAGGCTGCTTATTTGCGATCCACGAAGGACATACAAAATATTTAGGCAAAGTGGCGCCGTTATAGAAATTATATAAACTTCCAATCATTGCAGATATCTGGCTGAACCATAAACGCTTTTCATTGACTCCGCAATATCCTCCTACATCACGGGACGGCATGATGCCATCATATGATGATAAATACATCTGAAACCCTAAACCGGTTTGCTTGAGGTTATTGGTACAACTTATTTTTTTAGCTGTGTCTCTTGCTTTATTTAACGTCGGGAGCAACATTGACGCAAGAATTGCAATGATCGCGATCACTACCAGGAGCTCGATGAGTGTGAAAGTTTTCTTTTTCATTTTTTCATCCTTCTATTTTTAAAAAACTCGATAGCACCAAAATAACTTATGTTGTTTACTGTAATTATAGCAGATTAAAACTCGTTGCGCTAGACAACCTCGTGCCAAAAAATAGCACTACAGTGACAAAATCAGTTGCAATTCTTACATGACATTATTATATTATAGCAACATTCAAATCGTTATCGCATGGAGCTCTATGATGAAATTAGCCATTGGTATCAACAATATCCCGCGCCGTTATAAAGCAACTTTTCCTTTAAAAAGAATTGGCTTCATGTATCCTCATCATAAACAGGAAAAGAGAACGTATTCAAACAAACTGGAACTTTGCCTTAGAATAAGTTCCGAATCTGAATATGCGGAAGATATTCTCAACGGAGAAACATTTCATACGCCATTCCCACATGTAATCTTAAAAACTCCGGATATGATTCATACCTACGAGGTAGAGAAGACAAGAGATGCTGTTTACATCATGTACGATTCTTCATTGGAGAACAAACTGAAAGAAGCAGGCTTTATCCCTGATTCTCCACATTGCTGGCAAATTGAACTGACCTCTGAAATAAATGTACTGCTCAGCAAAATGCTGGAGTTTACGACCAGAATAATGGAATCCTCAGTTATCGACAAACTTGACCTCGTGGCAATGCAGCTGTTCGAAGCTCTGCTGGATCAGAACAATCCTCAAAACAGAATGGCCGGTGATATTGAAAAAAAAATACAACAGGTCGCTACATATTTACAGTTGAACTTCAATGAAAATATAGATATGGATCTGCTGGTCAAGAAAAGTGGCTTGTCAAGACGTTCCTTTTTTCGCCACTGGAAAGTCCATAACGCGTTAACGCCTATACAATATATAGGTGAACTGAGACTTCGACATGCCAAAATATTATTATCTGATACAACGGCTTCCATTGAAGAAATCGCCGAAGAGTTAAAGTTTTGCGATTCAAACTATTTTTGTCGCGCATTTAAAAAGAGGTTTTCCATAACACCATTGCAATATAGAAAGAAAGGGCTATGATCCCAATCATAGTTGCGCTATCAGCAAAATTTCTGTTATGTGAGAAAATTTAAATCGGGTAACACTTTTCTATACATCAATGATACATCCGTGAAATCGGATGTACAGAAAAAGGAAAAGTGTTATGTCAAAAGGACAAAAACAGAAGAAAAATGTCGGATGTTATTCACCGGAATTTCGTCGTGAACTGGTAATGCTTTATTTGGAAGAAGGCTACAGTATCGTTATGCTGTCCGAAGAATTCGGATGTGGCAAAAGTACAATCGGCAAATGGGTGAAACAATACAATGAATTTGGAGAAGATGGTCTTCAAAATCACTTTACAAATAAGAAAAAGTCCGACAAAACAGTTAACACTGCGTTAAAATCCCAGATCATCGAACTAAAAAAGGCAGATAAATCGCGTGGAGTACGGCGTATATCCGACATTCTGAAACGATTTTTTCTGCTGAAAACATCCCCCGAAACAGTTCGTAAGACTCTTCATGAAGAGAAACTGATTGATCTGCCGCCAAAGAAACGGAGGAAGAATATTTCAAAGCCGCGCTTCTTTGAAAGAGCTACTCCCAATCAAATGTGGCAGACTGACATTTGTACCTTCCGGCTGGCCGGTAAAAATGCTTATTTGCTTGGATTTATTGATGATTATTCACGATATATCGTGGGAATGGGACTGTATCGAAGTCAAACTGCAGCGAATCTGCTGGAGGTCTATCGTACTGCCTACGGAGAGTATGGCGTTCCAAAAGAAATGTTGACTGATAATGGGCGTCAGTACACCAACTGGCGTGGTACAACCAACTTCGAAAAAGAACTCCACAAGGACCGGATCAAACATATCAAGAGCAGTCCGCACCACCCGATGACATTGGGAAAAATCGAGCGTTTCTGGAAGACGATCCAGCAGGAATTTCTATTCAGAGTACAGTTTGATTCATTCGAAAATGCCCGTGAGCGCCTGGCGTTGTGGATCAAGTATTACAACTACAAACGCCCCCATCAGGGTATCGGAGGAATGTGTCCGGCCGATCGTTTTTTTGAGGTTCAGAGCGAACTAAAGCACACCCTTGAGAAAGGAATTGAAGAGAATACGCTTGAGCTGGCTTTGCGAGGAAAACCACAGCGTCCGTTTTATATGGTGGGACGTCTTGGCGAACAAAACGTGGCGATCCGTGCTGAAAAGGGTAAAATAAAGATGCACGTTGACGATCCGGAACAAATTGAAGGAAAAGAACTTGTATATGACTTAAATCAGGAGAATAGTAACCATGAAAGCGAATCTTCATCCCGAGCAGCAGAATCAGAACCAGAAGAAACCACGACGTCCCAGGCGGAATATCTCAGCCTCGGAAAAATGTCGTGCGGTGTTATCAGTGTGGACGGAAAGTTGTTCGATCAGCGAGATCTGCCGGAACTTGTCAGTGACCCGGACACAGGTCATGCGCTGGCAGGAAATCGCGATGGAGGCAATGCTTTCGGCATTAGACCGGCAGCCGCGCAAAGTGAAGAAATCACCGCTGCCGAAACGTCTGGAGAAGTTGTTGAAGGAACAGAAAACCCAATCCCCGCCGCAGGCGGAACCTTCTCCGCAGGAGGAGGAGAACTAGAGGAGGATTTATCTGATGTCAACTCGCAAGCAGCAGTCCCAGAAAGCCCAAGCCAACCTCGACGCCCAATGCCGGGCAGAACTCATTTTAAAGGTAAGAAACCACGAATGCACGGCTACCGCTGCCGCCGCTGAGCTGGGCATTTCCCGCAAAAACTATTATCGCTGGGAGAAGCGTGCTTTTCAGGCAATGCTTGAGGCTTTAACCGAAGGCGAGCCCGGGCGGCCGGAAGTGCCGCCTGAGATCGTCGAGAACCGGAACCTGAAAGACTTTATTAAATTTCAGGAAAAGGAACTCGACAAAGCCCGTCAAGCAGAGTTGTTAATCAGACGTGCCTACGAACTCAAAATCAGGGAGATCGAAGGCAAGGTGGGAAAAAAATCGGGCCATAAGACTACTAGTCGACGAAGCAATTAACTTTAAGATTGACTGTGATATTTACCTGTATAAAGCTGCTGCTATTATGGGCGTAAGATATCAGACCTTATGGCGTTATAAGCGAAAAATTGAATCTGCTCAGGATCCCGTTGAAAAACGGGGTCCCAAAACAGCTCAGACTATTGATCTATTTCAGCTTCAAGAGGAAATTCGTAATCTGAAGCATGGAAAGAAACGTACTGCTGGAACCGGTGAATTACATGAAATATATCATGGTCAAATATCAAGGGAGTCGCTCAATGAACTGATCCATGAAATACGTGATGAGCTCAAGCGTGGGCGTCGGGAGCATGCCGAACAGATTATCTGGGACTGTCCGCATATGATCTGGAGCATGGATGACTTCGAATATGTGTTCAAAGGAATCAAGTTTTACGTACATCAGATACAGGACCTGGCATCACGGTACAAGTTTGAACCGTTAATTGATACCAGACCGATTAAAGGTGAAGCTGTAGCGGAAAACCTGCGAAAGTTATTCAAAAAACATGGAGCACCATTGCTTATGAAACGTGACAATGGCAGCAATCTGAACCATTTTTCAGTGATAAATGCTTTGCAGGAATTTGGTGTTATTCCACTGAATAATCCGGCATATTATCCACAGTTTAACGGTGGTATGGAACGAGCTCAGGGCGAAGTCAAACGTGAACTCGATATCCAAACGCAGCAGTTTGAATTGCCGGATTCTTTCCCGTTCGCGGTAAAACAAGCAGTTCATAACGTGAATCATAATCCTCGACCGGCATCTCTGAAGGGAAATTGTTCATGTGGTGTATGGATGTTGCACATGGGTGTACGTTTCAGTAAACGTTATAGATCGAAGGTGTATCAAGAGATTAAAGCTCTTGCTATTGAAATGTATCAATATGTAGATTATACTGATAAAGAGTTGGTAATTAGTGAATGTTGGCGTAAGGCCGTTAAGCAGTGGTTGATCGTCAATGAACATATCACGGTTATCAGGAAGCGAGAAGTGTAACCCGGTTTTTTAGCACCTCGCATCACAGAAATAGCTTTTATGACAGCGAAGAATACGAACAAGACTCAATAGCACTGTCGGGCTGGTCAAGATGGCGCTGGAAAACATCTGAAGGAGGGGACCAATATTATGAACTCCGAGTAAATAAAGCCCCTGTCTATTTGTATAATTATAATATTAATATTCTAACAGCCGTTGACTTTGATATTTATTTCTTTCCGTACTCTTCTTCTTCTTCTTCTTATGTTTGGTATGATATTCTTGATGGCTTCACGGAAAACACTTTAAAAAAGGTAGCCTCTGACGTAACTATAGAAAATCAAGGTTCATATACCGGCGATTATTACACACCAAACACCCCGCCCGACCCTTCTGCATTAGATGCGGAAGTAGAGTATAGTGCCAATATCCTCCAATATGGAATTGCAAAACTTGAAACTTCTGGGCTGTTAGAATTTAACGACTGGGACACTGAATCTTAATTAAACTATCCCGATAATCTAAAAATAAATTTCCCTAAAGACAAAAAAAATATTTTTTTGCCGAATTATTACCATTTCTCTAATGTGGTAATAATTTGGTAACAATCAAAACCATTAAATATAGTTTTCTTGCATTAAGTTACATTACAAATAACTAATTAGAAATATCACTCATAAACATAAAAAAGAGCTCAAAAACTTGCGTTTTTGAGCTCAAATATTGTAAATGGTACACGGGGCGGGACTCGAACCCGCACGTCAAAGACACCAGAACCTAAATCTGGCGCGTATGCCAATTTCGCCACCCGTGCATATTAACTGGACTTAAAATCTATAGCCAAAATCATTTTTTGCAAGTGATAATACTCAATTAGTAGGCTCTTTCGTTGCCGCGGCCTTCATAATAATTCACAAAAGAGCGGTTAACAACTTTAGTTCCACCTGGAGTTGGATAATTTCCGGTGAAATACCAGTCGCCTTTATGGTTTGGACAGGCTTTATGCAGATTTTCTATTGATTGATAGATAATTTTGATTTCGGCTTTGACATTGTCCGGCTTCAAAAGTTCCGCAATCTTGTTTGAAATCTGCTCGGCGGTAAAAGGTTTATATATGTCTTTTACTGCATTACGCATTGTTTCGGCTGTTCCGGCAAGTTGAGCTTTGGCTTCTGTATAAACTTCTTCGATGATATTTTCCTGTCCGGTTTCCTTTAACAGCGCAATTGCTGCCTGGAAGGCAATGAAGTCACCCAGTTTTGCCATGTCGATACCATAGCAGTCAGGATAGCGAATCTGTGGTGCAGAGGACACGAAAATTATTTTTACCGGGCCTGTGCGGTCCAGAATTTTGAAGATACTTTCACGCAGAGTTGTTCCTCGTACAATCGAATCATCTACCATGACCAGTGAGTCGACTCCGGGGTTTACTATTCCGTAGGTAATATCATAGACGTGCGCTGCAAGTTCATTGCGGGAAGAGTCCTGCGTGATGAATGTACGCATTTTTGCGTCTTTTACCGCAACTTTTTCAACTCGCGGTCTGATAATCAGGATGTTATCCAAATCTTCCGGGGTAGGGCGGTGATCCAATTCCAGTAATTTTTGTTTCTGAATTTCATGGGTGTGTTCGCGCATTGCGTCCATCAGGCCCATGAAACAAGTTTCAGCTGTATTTGGGATGAAGCCAAATACAGTATGTCCGAAATCATCATTGATGTTCTTGCGTACAATTGGGGCCAGGTATCGACCGAGAGCTTTACGTTCACGATAGATTTCCACATCGGTACCGCGTGAGAAATAAATTCGTTCAAATGAGCATGGCTTTTTAGGCATATCTTCCCGGAATCTTTCCAGGGAAACATTGCCGGCCCTTTTGATAATCAGCGCATGGCCCGGAGGAACTTCTTGTATCTTGCTGGAATGAAGGTTGAACGCTGTCTGGATCGCAGGTCTTTCCGAAGCCGCGACCACAACTTCATCATCCTGATAATAGAATGCCGGACGAATCCCAGCCGGATCGCGCATGATAAAAGAGTCACCGTTGCCGATGAGTCCTGACATGACGTAGCCGCCATCCCATTTTCGACAGGAATTCTGAAGGATTGAGGCGATATTAAGTTCTTTGGCAATCTTTTGGCTTATTTCCTGTTTGGAAATTCCCTGAGCTTTGAATTTTTTTACCAGAGCGGCATTTTCTTCATCAAGGAAGTGTCCGATTTTTTCAAGAATAGTAATGGTGTCAGAGTATTCTTTGGGATGCTGTCCGATGGCAATCAAGGTTTCGAATAGAGCGTCTACGTTAGTGAGGTTGAAATTTCCGGCGATAACCAGGTTACGGCACATCCAGTTATTTTCCCGAATGAACGGATGGCAGGCTTCGATATCGTTTCTGCCGAACGTTCCATAGCGGAGATGTCCCAGGAAAACCTCACCGGCGAATCTCACGTTGTTTTTCAGCCACTGAGGATCATGAATTTTGTCAGGGTGCTCTTTATAGATCTTTTCAAATTCGAGGTTGACATTCTTGAAAATGTCTTTAATTGGTGTGGAGGAATTTGAACGTTCGCGGGATATATACTTATATCCGGGATCGACATCGAATTTAACGCTGGCGATACCAGCGCCGTCCTGTCCACGGTTATGCTGTTTTTCCATCAGCAGATAAAGTTTGTTAAGACCGTAAAACGGGGTCCCGTATTTTTTCTTGTAAAAGTCCAGGGGCTTGAGTAACCTTATCAGGACTATCCCGCATTCGTGTTTTATTGCTTCGCTCATTTTTATATAAAGTAATACTTAATTCTAATTCTTTTGTTAACATAGCTTCCGCAGAAAATATAAAGGTATCCGTTAAAACGGTATAGTCAACACCTGAACACCAAAATAATGAGAAATTTGTCGATAACTCGTAGAATTACTAGTGTCCTGTCAACACTGTTTTTGTAACAAGACTTTTGCGGAGTTATATGAAATTTAAAAAAATAAGTGATTGATCTATTGATTTTTGTGAATTAATCAATTATAATTTGATTATGCAAACGTTTAAACCTTGTTTGAAATTTGCACCGACTCAGATAAAAATTGCCGCAGTTGGCTTTTTTTTGAGTGATATGCGCAAACGTTTAAACTAAGAATTTTAGTGAGTAAAATAATGGCGGTGACAATTATCGATATAGCCCGTGAAGTGGGCAAGAGCTATCCGACGGTAAGTCGTGCTTTGAACAACCATCCGCGGATTAGCCAGGAAACGCGCAAGCTGGTTCAGGATGCCGCGAAAAAGCTGGGATATCATCCCTCTTATGCCGGACGCAGTTTGTCACGCCGGAAAACTATGGTAATTCGCTGTATAATAGCGGATTTGAGCAATCCCTTCAATGCCGAATTCGCATTGGCGGTCCGCAGCTGCTGCAGCAAACGCGGCTATGACCTGATTATTACGGACTATGGTTATGATCCCAAAGTCGAAAGCCATCAATATGAGTGTGTATTGGGAGGCGACTGCGACGGGGTAATTGGCCAGGTTACGGAATTTTCTCATCTGGATCGGATATTTCGCCAGATTAACGCCAACAAATTACCGGCGGTAATCCTTGGCGGAGCTCCGGGAATTGAAAAATTTACGGTTGGAACCGTAGCCAGTGACGTGGGGATGCGTCAGGTTGATTATCTTTATGAGCGCGGTCATCGCGAGATTGTTCTGGCGGTTGGCGGACATACAGAGGATGTGACCAGATATATTTGTAATATGTTCCGCGACAAATGTGCCGAGCTGGGCCTGTCGTTTGATTTCTCAAGAAACGTTTGTGCTGAGGTCGGACGGGTCGATTCTTTGCCGGACAGCGGTTATCGCTGTGGAAAACGTATCGCCTCAGAACATCCGCAGGCAACGGCGGTTGTGGCGGTAAACGATATTGTGGCACTGGGGATAATGAGGGCTTTGAGAGAAGCTAAACTGCGTATTCCTGAAGATATTTCATTGATCGGACAGGATAATATCTGGCCCGGACGTTTTTCTGATCCCGCCCTGACCACTTATGATCTGAATACATCGGAACTGGCGGAGGCCGCGGTCAATCTGGTGCTGGATAAAGAGTTGAAACAGCATTCAAAAAAGGTTTTTATTCCAGGGACATTGGTTGTACGTGAGAGCGTAGGTGCCCCTCGTTAATAGATAAGTTTTAAAGGAACCTAAAATAACCAAAAGGAGAAAAAGAAAATGAAAAAGATGTTTACATTGATCGAGCTCTTGGTTGTAATAGCGATAATCGCTATTCTTGCCGCCATGTTGTTGCCGGCATTGAGTTCTGCCAGGAACAAGGCTAAAAGTATTAACTGTACAAGTAATCTCAAACAGATAGGAACTACTGGTGCTTTATATATCAATGACTTTGATGATTTTACCCCCGGTTCTCTGATCTGGAATAATGAATCAAAAACGAGTAGTGACTGGTGGTGTCCCTGGCCTCGTTATTTTGTTTTAAATTATAATATGAGTGCTGGAGCAGTTACTTGCCCGTCCTCACTGGTGTCAATTAAAGACAAAGTCGGATTGTCTTGTGCAGATTATTCCGAAAGTGATTTTACCACATTACGTCAGAGTTTTTCTTATGGTCACAACTACAGTACATTTGGTTTGACTTCCAATTTGGTTAGAGTATCACAAGTGAATAGGTTCGGAAGAGACTCTCGTTTGATCTGGTATGCTGATTCCACTCCAAGCCTCAATACAACTAACGCGGCATCCGATTATTCTTGTTTTCTTTATTCTTCCGCCTATTTCCCCAATGGAGGAAACAATTTATGGTATCCTGTGAATATTACGCATTCAAAGCGTGCGAATGTCACAATGTTCGATGGTCATGTTGAGTCCATGACTTATGATCAGCTGAAAGAAGACAGCTATTACCATTGGTATCCGAAGCAGGTTTCAAACGTTTTACAGTTGTGATTCATTTTTAAGGACGATTACTATGATGTATAAAGCAGCTAGAACATTAATTTGCCTGTTGATTTTGAGTTGTATCGGTTCTGCCTGGGGCGCGGTTGATCTTTTGCAAAACGGCGGATTTGAAACGGGTAATCCGGATAAGAAGCCGGTAGGCTGGATGATAAAACAGGGTAATGCACAAGGCATCCGCGATCGAGATCGGGTTTTTTCCGGAAATTCGGCCCTTAAGATTACAGCTGGAGAAAAAAGTTCAGCTTTAATTTTACAGGAGATTAGAAAATTTCCGAAAGATGGTAAGTTTCATCTGAAATACGCTATTGTCAGTACCAGTATTGAAACCCAGTATCGTGTTTATGTTGGAGTCTGGCAGAAGAACAAATGGCTGAAGGGAATAGATGAAGGATGGCGGCAGGCTTATACCGCCTGGCAGCAGGTGTCAACTGACTTCAAAGTGCCTTCGCAGTGCGATATGTTGATGGTTGTTATCGAAATCAAAGGACCGGCAACTGTTTGGATTGATAATATGTCGCTGGTTTCAGAACCGGAAGTCAAACGTAAGTTACCTCCAGCCTTGCCGTCATATACAGGCAGTACATCTGGAGTTCAGTTTAATTCTGACCGGATGTTACTGGTGCAGGGGAAGCCATTTTTTCCTATTGGAGTTTACAGCTGGCGTCCAAATACGGAAAAAGATATGGCAAAGGTCTATGATTATGGCTTCAATATGATTCATACCTTTCATATGACCGCTATTGGTAAAGATATTATGAAGGCATATCTTGATATGGCGGAGAAGTATAAGCTCAAAGTAATCGGTATGTGCCGCTTTCAGTATTCGGATAAAAATGCGGGACAGTTCACGATTGATGCCAGTAAAACCCGGGCGATTATCCCATATATCTGTCATCATCCTGCTTTACTTGGTTATGAGAATGCCGACGAACCGGCCTGGGGGGGAATTAATATTTCCGCTTATGCCGCAGGCAGTCGCTTGCTGCGCAAGTTGGATCCGGATCATCCTCAGATCAACAATCATGCTCCACGTAATACAATAGCAAAACTTGCTATGTATAACCGTTACGTTGATATTTCCGGCGGAGATATTTATCCGGTATGGAGCGGGCCGGACAAACACTCCAATTTGCCCAATAAAACAATCAGTGTAGTGGGGGATGAAACCGTAAAAAATTTAAAAGCGGTGAACTACAAGAAACCGGTAATCATGATTCTCCAGGGAAATTCATGGAGTAACATGGGGGTTCCGGGTCAGCCTACGCCGACAGGTGAGCAACTGCGTTTTATGGGCTACGATGCCATTGTCAACGGAGCTAACGGCATTGTCTTTTATTTGGAAGGAACAAAACCTAAAGAATATCTCAAACCGGTTGTTCGGGAGTTTTATGCGATGCAGGATATTCTGGCCGGGAGGACTTTTCCCGCGAAACTGTCCCATTCTCCGGAAATTACAACGCTGACGAAAAGCTATCGCAATGAGTTTGTGATAATTGCTGTTAATCGACAGAATCATACGGTAAAAGGTAAATTTAATCTGACTGCGTTGAAGCGACCTGAACTCAACGCTATGGAGCCGGTTTTTCCTTCCACAGAAAAAGTGATTTTGCGGAAAATGCGTTTTCAGGATGAGTTTAAACCTTATGAAGTTAAAATCTGGACCACGGCAGTTTCTCCATCCGGCATATTAAAGCAACACTTGCCGCTAAATGTAAAACCGGAGAACTTTAATAAGGCAGCCAGAATGCACGAGTTAGAGGCAAAGGTTAAACCAAATGGGCGACGTAATGTTGCTGCCGCGGCTAGCGGAGCAAGTGTCAAGGCGTCAAGCACTCATCACTGTTTTAAGGTGGAAACTGCTATTGACGGCAATCCCTGGAGTGGGTGGAACGATGCGACATGCAACGCCTATCCGGACTGGCTGGAAGTGACATTCAAACGTAAAGAATTGATCGAAGAAATTGCGATCTTTACCGGACCCATTTTGATTTTTGATCAATGGGGTTGCAGTGGAATCCGTGATTTTAAGATTCAGGCTGACATTAATAATCATTGGAAAACTGTAGCTGAAGTTAAAAATGGAGAGAAAGTACTTTATATTATCAAATTGGATAAACCAGTCAAGACCAGCCGTATCCGTCTGGAAATTCTTTCAACCAATGGCGGTAACGATTTTTCCAGAGTCTCGGAAATTATAGTATTTGCGCGATGACGTAATAGTTGATCGGTGGCTAATCTTTTCATTGTGATATGTGACTTCTTGCTGGTGGTTTTAAATTAATGCTGGAAAAAATATCAATGCTGAATTATATTTACAGTAGGAGTTGATAATTTTTCCGGCTTTTTCGTCTCTGCCGGAGCACATACCAGGAAAGGAGCTGATTATGAAGTCGTCTATAGAGAAAATCAAAACGAAGATCGCCGGAGCGTCCGGAATGCCGGAAGCCGATAAGTCAGAGCTGATGGTTCTTATGGATGAGCTTTATGACGAGCTTGATGGTCTGGCGAAGACAGATCAGGATCGTGCCGACAGCGTCGATGGTATAGCACATGCCACTGCCGACAAGCTTGTTGAAACGGAACAAGATCCTGAAGAGCTTAACAACGCGGTAAAAGAGCTCTCTGATTCCGTAGAAGAACTTGAGGTGTCTCATCCGAAGCTGGTTGGCGTTGTCAATCAGATCTGCATGATGTTTTCCAATATCGGCATCTGATCCATGGTTCAAGTTCATTCCCGGAGGGCATGAGGAGCACGAAGAGTTGATATAATGTTAGAAACGTTAGTTGAAAGTTACACGGGTAAATCAATCTTCGTGCTCCTCATGCCTTTCGGTGTGAAAAATTGACTGTACAATTAGCCTGAGTAATTCATGAACTGATGGTGGTTTGCTGCAATCTGCTCAAAATGTGGCGCTTGCTAATCTCCTCAACGTAGCATTGCTACGCCTGCGGGATCATCAAAATCTTCCTTTTTGAGCATATTTTCGCATTCCATTCATTTTTTATGAATAAATCAGGTTAGCTCATTATATTGTATTTCCTGAGAGCGGTTGAAAAATGTTGCTTCCATGGCATATTAACCTCTTACCAGGGAACATTATATCGAAGGAAATTTAATATGAGCAATCAACAGGACTTTGTCGCAATGCCTGATGCGGAAGGTTATTTCGGCAAATACGGCGGACAATACATTCCGGAAAATCTCAAAAAGGCAATGGATGACATTGATAAAGCCTATAAAGAGATCATCAAGCGCGAAGACTTTCAGCAGGAACTACATGACCTGATGAAATATTATGTCGGACGGCCCAGTCCGGTATACCACGCAACGCGTCTTACTGAATTATGCGGCGGTGCCCAGATTTATCTGAAACGCGAAGATCTTAATCATACCGGTGCGCACAAGATCAATCATTGTATCGGTGAAGCTCTGCTGGCCCGTTACATGAAGAAGACCAAAGTGATTGCTGAAACCGGGGCAGGGCAGCATGGTGTGGCGCTGGCTACCGCTTGTGCTCTTGTAGGAATTCCCTGCGAAATCCACATGGGCGAGATTGATATTAAGAAAGAGCATCCGAATGTTTGCAAAATGAAACTGCTTGGCGCTACGCTGGTCTCTGTTACCCGTGGAACCAAAACGCTCAAAGACGCGGTTGACAGCGCGTTTGAAGAATACCTTCGCGATCCCGATAATTTTCTATATGCGATTGGTTCGGTGGTTGGTCCGCATCCTTTCCCGATGATGGTGCGTGACTTTCAGAGCATTGTCGGACGTGAGGCTCGTGAACAGTTTCAGGAAATGACCGGTTCTCTGCCTGACTACGTGATGGCATGTGTCGGCGGCGGCAGTAACGCGATCGGTATTTTTACCGCTTTCCTTGAAGATAAAGACGTAAAAATCATTGGAGTTGAACCTTCCGGACGCGGACTTGATACGCCGGATCACGCGGCTTCAATCTCCAAAGGAACCGAAGGAGTTATTCACGGATTCAGATGTTATGTTCTTCAGGATGGAGAAGGTGAACCTCTGCCGGTCTATTCCATTGCGTCCGGTCTGGATTATCCGGGAGTTGGTCCGCAGCACTGTTATCTGAAAGATATTGAGCGGGTGGAGTATGTTACGGCTTCTGATAATGATTGTCTTAACGCGGTGGTAAAACTTTCGCGTTACGAAGGGATTATTCCGGCACTGGAAAGTGCCCATGCGGTGGCTTACGCCATGAAACTGGCTCCGACCCTTAGTGCAGATACCAGTATTCTGATCAACTTGAGTGGTCGCGGCGATAAAGATCTTGATTTCATTATCGATACGATTGGCGATCAGCTTTGAGTTAATAAAAATATTACTTCTGGCGGGACTAGTTTTGGGATATCCCGCTTTTTTTTATTCTTCTCTTGACAAATAATATTCGTTGATATATAATTTAGTTAACCGGTTAACGGGATTAATAAAACCGACAAAGGATTATTGATGGCAAAAGTAACGTTGAAACAGATAGCTGAAAAGGCGAATACAAGCAAAGTAGCAGTATCACTAGTATTGAATTCCAAGCAATATCACCGAGTATCCAAAGAAACTCGTGCACGCATAGAGCAGGTTGCCAGAGAGCTGAACTACCGACCGAATCTTCAGGCGCAGAGTCTGGCGTTGGGACGGACAAATAATATTGCCGTTACCGTTCATAGTATGACGCCATTTTATCAGGAATACATCAGGCGGTTGAATAAATATTTTGATGAGATGGGACTTATTATTTTTCCGTTTGAGACTTATTCGGATCCTCAGCGTGAAGATAAAGTGTTGAAAATTATCAATCAGGGGATGTTTGACGGTTGTATATGTCTTGAATACAATAATGGAAATCGTGCCCTTTACGATTCTCCGGTATTTCAAGTACCGACCATTTGCCGGGGCTGGAATATGCTGGATTCATATCCCAATAATATGCTGAGGATTAACTATCGTAGTTCGATTGATAAGCTTTTTGCTCATTTGGAAGCGGAAGGTTGGCGGAATTTAAGTATTGTCGCTGATTCTATGAGCAAAGATGAATCTTCTCCTGATCCGGTACGCAGCAGTATTTACCTTGATTTGCTTGGGAAATATAACATTACCAGCAGCGATGAGACCTGGATTAAGATTCCGACCGCAACACCCGATTATATGAATTATGTTTTCGAAAAAACGATTGAAACAATTTCGAAATACCCTGATATTGATGCTATGATTGTTCAAAATGCGTCGGAAGTTCCGGCGGTTTATAAAGCGTTGCGACAGTGTGGGAAAAATATTGGACAGGACATTGCGGTGGCTACATTCGACAGGGTTCCTGTGCTGAATTACCTGGAACCGGCAGTTACACATATTTTCGAACCGGCAGACCAGATCGCCGAAAAACTGGCAAGCGGTTTGCAGAGGTTGCTGAAAAATAATAAGGAAGATGTTTTTGACGGCAGTCATGAAATTGCGACAGAGCTTGCCGTGATGCCGTCGACTTTGAAACGATGATTCGATTTATATAATAAACAGGGAGAAAGACGAATGAAAAGAAATCACTCAAAAAGTCCAGATAATTTTACACTCATCGAGCTTCTGGTGGTGATAGCGATTATCGCTATTCTTGCCAGTATGCTGCTGCCAGCCCTGGGCAAGGCCAGGGATCGCGCCAAAATAATTAGTTGTGCGTCCAACCAAAAACAGATTGGTACTGCCATGCTACTATATTACAGCGACTACGATTCATACCCAATTCGAGCCTATAAAACAGAATCCGATACATGTTATTATAATTACCAGGGGCACAACAACTCCTATATGTTTGGTCTCGGCCTGTTGCATCATAAAAACTATGTAGCTACTCCTCTGGATAAGATGATTTTCTGGTGTCCAGCAGATAAGAGTCAAAGAAATCCCCCAACGAGAATTCAACGGTCACAATTTAATGCTTCAAATAGCAGCGGCATGAGTTATCGCTACTCATGGCCTCGGCTAATTCAGTCCGGGCTTGGCTTTACTAGCGGACGTTATAAAAGGCAGGTACCTCAGCCCAGCAGAATAGGATTGGTCGTTGACAATTATGGTGGTGATCAAAATTATTACAACCGCGCTACATACGGTAATCATATTAAAACTGCTAACGTTTTATTTTATGACATGCATGTTAGTAATGAGCTTAGTGCCAACCCTGCCAACTGGGCGTATTACGGCAATATTTTCATCGAGAACGACGCAGAATATATTGCTAAGTATATGGGGACTCTTACTACAACTCCTAATTAATTCGTAATGACCGACAAGATAAATATCTTAAAATTCAACATAACTTCATATAAAGGGACAAATTATATGTTAAAAAATGTTTTTAAAGGATTTCTAATGCTGGCGACCGTTGCTGCGGGCAGTAGTGTTATCGCAGATTCCTGGATTCAGGTTGGACCTGGCGGAGGCGGACGTTTTCGTTTGCCGGAAGTGTCATGTGATGGAAATAAAGCTATGATCGCGACGGATATGGGGTCATATTTCCATGGCGAAATAGGAGAGGGCAAAAGTAAGTTTACCATAGGTTCAAGGCATACGAATGGCGGATACTATAAAGGCGGTTTCTTCTATCATCCGACACGTCCGGAGCTCGTGTTCAGTGGATCTTCCAGTACATTTTCGATCAGTACTGATGGCGGAAAAAACTGGACCGTTCTTGCAGGAGAATGGGATACCAATGGTTCGAGATTTGTCGGACCATCTCTGGTTGTATTTTCTCCATATAAACCGGACTTGGGGTATGCATGGTTTGAAAACCATAGAAGCAAATTGCCTCCAATGCTGTTTAAGTCTGACGATGCGGGAAAAACCTGGATGAAGCAAAGTTTTATGCCTGAAAACAAAGGTTTTTTACAAAGCATCTTTTTTAAACAGGACGGTTCGTCTTTGTGGGGATTTGAAAAGGCGATTATGAATATGGTTTACGGTACAAATGAATTAGTCGTCGTTAAAGAGCTGACGGGGGCGGATAAATTAAAGGCGCTTTCAGGAACAGAAAAGGAGTTGTACGCGCCGGTAAATGTTAACCGCCAGGGTTATGTGCTCGTTTCAGATGACGCGGGTAAATCATGGAATAAAAAAGTATTAGGTAAAGGCTATAGTTTCTCATATTTCAAGGCTGCTGCTGATAAGCCGGGAAAAGCATACTTTGTCCATAGTGTTCCGGGCGGAGCTACAAAGGATGATGTAAAAGGACGAACCGTATATAAAACAGAGGATGGGTTTAATACCTGGAAGCCGGTATTATTTCGTTATATAAAAATGGCCAACTTTAACATCAAAAATCCGGTATGGACATCTGACGCGTGGGGGTGGGGAGTGAGTCCGCAGGGACTGGCGGTTTGCAGAAACAACAGTGATATTGTCATTACCTCGGACTGTACCCAGGCATATTTGACGCGTGACGGTGGTAAGTCATGGGAGACGCTGGCGTGTAAAACTTCCGGTTCCGTCAAGACCCAGGAGGGCGGCATGCCGGTAATGTCGGCATATAATTACTATATTGACCCTCATAATTATCAAAATCGTTATATCGCGATGAATGATTTCTGCAACTGGTTTAGCTATGATGGCAATAAGACATGGGCTCAGTATAATAAGGGAAACCCATATCCCCATAATGTATATACAATGGAGATTGATCCGGATAAGCCCGGACGTATTTGGGCCGGTTCATGTAAGAACCATGATCTTCCGCATTGGAAATGGCTGAATAAAAGAAGAAGACTTCTTGATCTTGGAACGGTTATGGTTTCTGATGATTACGGAAAATCATGGAATATTCCTTCGGAAGATTGCGGGCTCCCCAAAGGCAACGTGCCAGGAGTTGCCCTTGATCCCAAATCGCCGGTTGATTCTCGGCATCTTTGGGCGGCTGTTTGGAACAAGGGATTTTTTGCCAGTACTGACGGCGGTAATACCTGGGTGGAAAAGAATAACGGTATTTCCAAGTATAATAAAAGAGCTTTTAAGATTAAATATGATAAATTTGGCAGATTATGGGGCATTACGTCATTAAATGGCGGTGCGCTTTATCTGAGCAAAGACCGTGGGGAGAATTGGAAATTCGCATTCAGAAGAAGAGGAGTTGAGATATTTACTGGTATAACGATTGATGATAAAGATGAGAATGTTGTATATGCCTCGGCATTGGTAAACTACTCCGCTAAAAAAGGCGGTGGTATATGGAAAAGTGTTGATGGGGGAAAGACATGGGCTCCGTCCCTTGAAGGTGTTTCCTGCTGGGGCGTATATATTCATCCCCAAAACAAGGATTTACTGGTTGCTTGTATCAATGATAAAGGTTTGCTTATTAGTCGCGATGCGGGGAAAAGTTGGAAAGAGATAGAGGACTTCCCAGCAAAAGTTCCAATTGGCGTTACTTTTGATCCGAAAAATTCTGAGACTGTATATATCAGTTGTTTCGGCAGCAGTATCTGGAAAGGAACGATTAAATGAGGCGGTGCCGTTCAATTAAATTAATTGCTGCAGTTCTGGTCACGATGGTAGTTGTTACCGTCGCTACTGCCGAAGATATCAAGTTAAACAATGGAAAAGTTGAGCTGACTTTCTCCACTGCATACGGACGGATCATGAGTTTCCATCAGATTGGCCAGCCGAATGTGTTGTGGAACAATGATAACAATCTCAGGCTTCCTTACCTGCGGGGATACCCGAATCACGGAGGAGACAAAGTATGGTTGGTGTCGCAGAAGAGCCGTAGTAAATTATATGGTAAACGCCTACCTGATCCTTATATTGACGGCAAAGCGTGGACCGTTGTCGAGAAATCTAAAAGATCCGTTACGGTTCAAAGTGTTGAAAGTCCGGTTCTGGAAATTGTTGTACAACGTAAAATTACGCTGGACGCTCAGAAGCCAGTTGTGGTAATCGAAAACAGGCTGACCTGTAACAAACAACTTTCTGTGCCGGTCTATATCTGGCAGGTCTCTCAGGTACGTCGTCCGGAGTTTTTTTTTATGGGACTGTGCAAAGTCGCACCTCCAGAAAAGGCGTATTCTCGTTATCGGAATAACAAATCCAAATCGAAAATTAGTAACCAGGGGGATGCTTTGAAAATTGTTCTCCCGGCTGACGGCTGGGATAAAATCAACGCCTGGGGAAATTGGCTGGCGGCGGTTGTTGGAAATCAGCTTTTTGTCCAGATCGGCAGTTACGATTCAACTGAAAAATATGCGGATAATAGTACGGCTCAGGTGTACTGTAACGAGTATTACATAGAGATGGAAACGTTGTCGCCCTGTAGGAGCGTCGTTCCGGGAACAACTCTTCGCAACCGGATCGTCTGGGGATTGCTTACCCGTGGGCCTGGCAATGAAATAAAACAGATTAAGGATTTTGTATCAGAAAATGGTATCACCAAATAATAACTGGCAGCAGGTAACGCCCGGCGGTGGTGGCAGGCTGATGTGGTGTTCCGCTTCTCCGCATGACCGGAATATGATGATATGTTGCGGTGATATGGGCGGTGTTTTTCGCAGTGAAGACCGGGGCGAAAACTGGGTGTTTTGTCCGGCAGTGGAGGTTGAGCGTGTCTGTCACTGTAACGGAAGTTCTCCGTGGGAATATGTTATTGATCGTGCTGGAGAAATTTGGACCGGATCAAGAACGCGCGGTATGCTGAAAAGTTGTGACTACGGCAGAAGCTGGAAACGTATTCCAGGACCGTGGGATCAACTTAAAGTGCTTGACTGGCATCATGCGACTGGACCGGAATTTGTCAGATTTTCAACAAAGGATTCCAGTTATGCGATTGCGGCTTGGAACCGTTATGGAGATAACAGCGAAAAAAGGCTTTATTATTCTACTGACAGCGGCGATTCCTGGAATTTACTGAAGAGTGATATTTCTGATACGATCAAAGAAATCGCGTTTGAAAGTGAATCAATTGCGGTTGCGGTCTGTGAAAAAAGTTTTTTGCGATTTGACCTGTCAGCCGGCACAACGGAATTTGAACAGTTAAAGCATAAAATAGCCGCCGCGTGCTGGAGCCAGGATAAGGTTTATATGACTGTTGACAAAGAGCCCGGAATGGGGCTGTATTGTTTGAACTTATGTGACTATTTAGTTTATAAAATAGATATTTCGTTGAACAGTGAATACTCCTGGGTTACTTGTGTTTCCGCGTGCCGTACTGATTCAAGTACTGTTTACGTCGGTCTCAAAGGAAATACCGAACTTGAAGGTGATTCAATCAGTACCGCTGTACGTAGTATAGACGGTGGAAAAACATGGCAGCAGGTACTGTTTCGCAATCCTGAACAGAAACAGTTCAATATCAGCCCGGACCGCTGGACAACCGGTTTATGGGGCTGGCAGACTCCGCCTTGGTCTTTGAATGTGGACTATCTTGATTCGAGCCGGGTTGCTTTCTCTGATTTTACTATGTGCGGAATATCCGATAATGCCGGCGAGAGCTGGAATATCGTATCCGGCAAACCTGTACTAAATGGACTGGTTCCGGCTGGCGGACCTCAAATGCTGACAGGATGGAATTATTACATCAGATCAAGCGATATTCATTATGCTGCGACAACTGATTTCACCGGATGGATGAGCCCAAACGGTGGCGCCGACTGGAAATATTGTCCGCCGTGCAACGCTCCATGGCACAACAATATCTATGCGTTGGCGTTTATTCCAAATCGGCCCGGATTGGTTTTCGGTGCTGCCTCTTTAAAACATGATCTACCGTACTGGCACCATATGGTTTCCCGTGAGTCCCGTCCCGAATTGTGGCGAGGAGGGGTGATCGTTTCCGAAGATGGCGGAGAATCATGGAACCACCTGGAGCCGGATAAGGTCGGGCTTCCGGACCTTCCGACAACCGATATTTATTATGATGAATCCGGCAATACGCTTTATATTGCAATGGTTGGCGGGGGAGTGTATAAAAGTAATGATCTGGGAAATTCCTGGCAGGAATTTAATGGAGGACTTTCAGAAAAGAACTATAACGCATTACGGTTGTGCGTAAATCATGCCGGACTACTTTATCTGGTGGTTACTACAGCATGGGATGCCGTTACTGAAACAGTGATCTCTGGAGAAATTTATCGTATGGCTGCTGATGCATGGGAACAAATCGATTTGCCCCAAGAACTGGTTTTTCCGGTTGATATCGAGTTTTCTCAGAATGATACAGCTATGTATGTTTCGTGTTTTCAGCTTTGGCGTGAACTCATCAGGCATGGAAAGGGGGCATACGGTATGCCGGGGCTCTGGCGGCTTGACAAAGACGGCGTAAACGAGATGATCTATTCCGGTTCCCCAGTGTATTGTACGAAATTTGTACCTGGTTCGGAAAAGCGTATGCTGCTTTGTACCAGTGATGATGGTGCTCATATAAGTGATGATGGTGGGGTGTCCTGGAATCGAATTAGTGATTTGCCGCCGGGGAATATCCATTCTGCTACATTTGATCCGGATAATCCGACAGATGTCTATCTGACGACTTTTGGACAGGGTGTTTGGCGCGGGGGGATTGACTAATTCCTGATGGCTTATACAGTATACTACTAAACCAGCAGAATGGAGAAAAGGTAATATGTTTACAGCATCATCGGAACGTTATTCAAAAATGATTTATAACCGCTGCGGTCGAAGCGGATTAAAACTACCTGCAATTTCACTGGGATTATGGCATAATTTTGGAGGGGTTGATACCATTGAAAATTGTCGTAATATGCTCAGAACTGCGTTTGATCTGGGCGTGACCCATTTTGACCTTGCCAATAATTATGGTCCTCCTCCGGGGTCTGCTGAGGAGACGTTCGGAACTCTGTTAAAACAGGATTTTCGCCCATATCGTGATGAATTGATCATTTCCACCAAGGCCGGTTTTCTGATGTGGGACGGACCTTACGGCGAATGGGGTTCACGCAAATATATGATGGCTTCTCTGGATCAAAGTTTGAGGCGTATGGGCCTTGATTATGTGGATATTTTCTATTCGCATCGATATGACCCGGAAACTCCGCTGGAAGAAACCATGGGCGCGCTGGATACCGCAGTACGTCAGGGAAAAGCCCTGTATGCCGGAATATCCAACTATCCGCCGGAAGAGACCGCGAAAGCTGCAGAGATTCTTAAGTCTCTTGGAACCCCATGTCTGATTCATCAACGAGCGTATAATATGTTCTATCGCGATGCGGAAGATGGATTACTGGAAACTGCGGATGAGTGTGATATGGGAGTGATCGTCTTTTGTCCGCTGGCAAAAGGACTTTTAACGCCTCGGTATCTTAACGGCGTACCCGCGGATTCCCGTGCGGCAAAGGATTCTCCTTTTCTGAACGCGGAAGATGTGGACAACAAAATTGCTCAAATCAAGAAGCTTCATGAGTTAGCGGAATCCCGCGGACAATCCCTTGCTCAGATGGCGTTGGCGTGGGTGCTTAGACGCAGCGAAGTCACTTCGGCATTGATCGGAGCTTCTCGCCCTGAGCAGATTATCCAGAACGTTGGCGCTCTTGATAACCTGGAATTCAGCGACAGCGAGCTTGCCGTAATAGATGCAATTCTCGAATCGGAATAATTTGTCTATAAGATTCTGATATGTTTGACGATGTATCTGCCTTCCGGGAAACTGCCGGGAGGCGGTTGCATTATTCCATTTTTTCTTCATGAATACTTCTTTCAGCAGGTATACTACTGCAGAATAATGTTTGGGTTTCATTAATTTTTTGTAAAAAATATGAATTATACTTGATATTTTGTTTACTGTGTTTATGTTTTTTAGTAAACTTTTAAGTAAACAAGCAATTGGAAGAACTTTTTATGTTGGATCCGAATATTATTTATGATGTAGTGATTGTTGGTGGCGGCGTATCCGGCGCGGCGGCGGCATATGCGTTGTCGCGTTACGATTTGAAAGTCGCGCTGGTCGAAAAGAATGCCGATTTCGCGTTCGGGGTTACGAAGGCAAATTCCGGGATTATCCATGCCGGATTTCATCACGATCTTAGCTCCTTGAAGTCACGACTTGAGATTCAGGGCAATATGATGTTTGATGAATTGTGTCTCAAACTGGGGTTTCCATTTAAGCGCTGTGGCATTGTGGTTGCAGCCTTCAGTGAGAATGAAATGACGGTTGTTCGCAAGCTCTATGAGCGTGGTATTGCCAACAGCGTGCCCGGGATTGAGTTGTGCGATCGCAAACGTCTGTTGAAACTGGAGGCATTGTTGAAGCCGGAAGTTGTCGGTGGTTTGTTTGCTCCAAATGGCGGAGTAATCGAACCTTACGCCTATGCCTTTGCCTTGATTGAGGCCGCCGAAGTTAACGGTCTGCATATCCGCAGGGAATTTGAAGTTTCCGGAGCATGGTTTGATGGCGGAAACTGGAATGTCAGAACTACCGATGAAAGAACCATCAAAGCGCGTTTTGTGGTGAATGCCGCCGGACTGTATGCCGATAAGGTTTCGGAAATATTCGGAGGTGAGGAATTTACGATCAGTCCTCGAAAAGGCGAAGAATATCTGCTGGATCGGAATTCTCCGGCGCGTCCTGAGCGTGTAATCTTTCCGGTGCCTACCCCAGACTCAAAAGGAACACTGGTCATTCCGACGGTGGAAGGTACGACGATGATTGGACCAACGGCGGAGATGGTTGAGGACAAGGAAGACGAATCGACTTCCGATGACAACCTGCACCGGATCATTAAACTGGCCGACAAAATGGTTCCGGGCATTGATATTCGCAGCATTATTACATCTTTCAGTGGATTGCGTCCGACGCTGCCTGGTGATGATTTCTTTATTGCTCCTTCGAAAAGCGTTCCGAACTTTATTCAGGTGGCTGGAATCCAGTCTCCCGGGCTGACCGCTTCTCCTGCGATTGGCGAGTACGTTAAGGATATTCTCAAGAAACAGGGACTGCCGATGATCGAGAAAAACGATTATCAGGCGTTTATTCCGAAAACCGAACGAGTGCGCAGAGTCAGCCGTGAACGGCTGGCTGAACTGATTGCTGAGAATCCGGCTTACGGCAATATTGTTTGTCGGTGCGAGAATATTTCCGAGGCTGAGATCGTTGCTGCCATCAGGCATGGACATACTACGCTGGACGGCGTGAAATTCTATACCCGTGCAGGGATGGGACGTTGTCAGGGTGGTTTTTGTTCCGGTAAGATTATTGAGATTATTCATCGCGAGACCGGAATTCCAATTAATAAAATAACCAAGCGCGGCGGTGGCAGTCGGCTGCTATATGGACGTTTGTCCGAAATGAAACATGAAGCTGCTGTGATGGAGGTCTAAAGATGTCGGAAAGTTATCTTGATATAATGGATGTTGTGATTATCGGTGGCGGTGCAGCCGGACTGTCAGCTGGCAGAGTGACTGCGGAGGTCGGGCTCGCTACGGCAATAATCGAACGTGATAACCGGGCCGGAGGAATTCTGAACCAGTGTATTCATAATGGTTTCGGTCTGCATCATTTTAAGCAGGAACTTACCGGGCCTGAATATGCCGAAAGAGTCGCGGAAAACGCGATTGAGGGCGGCTGCATGGTTTACAGCGGTACGACGGTCCTTGACATTACCACGTCGGCTACCAGTTATATGGGGACAAAACTGAAAAAGATTTTGTGCTGTTCCTCTGAGCATGGTGTGATGGAATTTCTGGCGCGGTCGGTGGTACTCGCCATGGGGTCGCGCGAACGCAATCGCGGAAATCTGGCAATTGGCGGAAACCGTCCGGCTGGTGTATTTACCGCGGGTACTGCGCAACGGTTGATGAATATCAACGGTTATGTGCCGGGTCGGGAAGCCGTGATCATTGGTTCCGGCGACATCGGGCTGATCATGGCGCGACGTCTGACCTGGGCCGGAGTAAAAGTCAAAGGTGTGGTTGAGATTATGCCGTATCCTGCCGGACTGCCGAGGAATATAGCGCAGTGTCTGGAAGACTTCGGTATTCCGCTGCATTTATCCTGTCGTACCCTGAGCATAAATGGTCATGATCGGGTTGAATCTATAGATGTCGCTCCGATTGAAAACGGGGTAACTAATATGGACAAAGCATTTAATATAAGTTGCGATACTGTGTTGATGTCGGTGGGGCTGATCCCAGAAAATGAACTGTCGGTTAAAGCTGGAGTAGAGCTGAATCCGGTAACCGGCGGGCCTCTGGTTGATTCGCGGCTGATGACCGGAGTGGAAGGCATATTTGCCTGCGGTAATGTGCTGCATATTCATGACCTGGTGGATTATGTTTCGGCGGAAGCAGAAAATGTGGGGAGACACGTGATTGAATATCTCGGCGGCAGCGCAAAGGGTCATGAGTTGAAAACGGTACCGGGAGAAGGATTGCGTTACGTGATTCCGGGAGGTGCTGATCCCGCAGTTGATAACGCGTTTTACATGCGTCCGACATCGGTGATGGATAAGGCGCGAATTAATATCTGTCAGGATGGGAAAGTGATATACTCCCGTCCGTTGAAATATGTAAAACCGGCTGAAATGTTGAAAGTTAAACTGCCGCATTCTTCGCTGATGGAACTGGACAGTTCCGGCGCTCTTGAATTTTCGTTAATGGCTGGATAGGAGTGGTAAAATGGTTGATGAACATAGAATTTGTATTGGATGTCCGGCCGGATGCCGTCTTGAGATAACTGGAGAAAAAAATAATCTGAAAATCAGCGGAAATCGTTGTGCAAAAGGGGCCGAGTACGCTTATAATGAAATAAACGATCCGCGCCGAATGGTAACAGCGGTTGCGTTGTCAGACAGATTCGACGGACCGTGTTGTCCGGTAAAGACCGAACGTCCAGTACCGGTGGCAATGATCAGTGAACTACTTGAACTTATTTATTCCGCGCGGGTAAAATTACCGGTTAGACGTGGAGAAGTTCTGATTAAGGATTTTAATAATACCGGTATCAATGTGGTGTTTACCGGAAGTATCAATTAAATTAACCGAGTGGTAAAAAGAGATGAAAACGATAGCGATACCTGACGGTATCAGTTCAAAATTATTTGTTATGGAGCGTGGAGCTCTAAAGACTCTGCCGGAAGTGCTCCATTCTGTGTTTCCGGACCTGAAACCGTGGATTATAGCGGATACCAATACTTGGACAGCCGCGGGACATTCCGCTGCTGAAATATTGCGTCATGCCGGTTTTGATGTGGTGGAACCGTACATTTTTCCCGGAAGTCCGGTTTTGCATCCGGATAAAAAGCTTGCGGATACGCTGGTAGAGGCAATGCCGGAAAAATGCGTACCGATAGCGGTGGGCTCCGGTGTAATCAATGATCTGGTAAAGTGTGCAGCCGGTAGTGTTGGAATTGCTTATTGCTGCTGCCCGACCGCCGCATCAGTGGACGGATATACTTCTTCCGGCGCTGCCATGTCGGTTGACGGTATGAAAGTAACCGTGCCGTGTCCGGCTCCTCTTGCAATTGTGTCTGATATTGAGGTTCTCAACACGGCGCCACCTGAAATGGCTGCTGCCGGTTATGCGGATCTGTTTGCCAAGGTGACCGGCGGGGCTGACTGGATCATTGCCGATGTGCTTGGCGAAGAATTAATTGATTCGCCGACATGGAAGATGGTACACGAAAAACTGCGTGACTGGATTTCTGACTGCAATGATAAATACAATATTTTTATGGGACTTGCCGCTACTGGCTATGCCATGCAGATGTATAAGGATTCCCGTCCGGCTTCCGGCGCGGAACATCTGATGAGCCATATATGGGAAATGGAAGGCTTAACGTACTGCGGCGATGATGTGTCCCATGGTTTTAAAGTGGGAATCGGAATGATTGCCGAAACCCGTCTGATGGAATTTGTAATTGCCACCGATGCTGCGAAAGCCGCAGAGTTGGCGGTGCCGGGACTGAGCAAGACAGAACGTTGGTCCGAAATTGATACTTTACTTGAGAAAGGATGTTACGGCAGTGGTATTAAAGACGTTGCGATGAATAAATTTCTCGAGGGAGAAAAATTAAGTGAACGGCGCGAACAGATTCGCTCAAACTGGGATGTTTTGCGTGAAAAACTAAAAAAACAGCTGATTCCTTCAGATACGATGATAAAAATGATGTCAAAGGCAGGCTGTCCGGTAGCGATAAAGGATATCGGACTCGATATCGAACAGTTTATTCACGCCATTCGTACGGCACAGTTGATCCGAAAACGTTATACCGTACTGGACCTGTTATATGAAGCGGGAATCCTTGAAGCAGCTATTGAACACATAAAAAAACAGTATGTCTAATAATAAAATAACCCCGACCCGTAGAGGCGAGGTATTAAACATGATATAAACGCCGTCCGTCGTACGGACAATATAAGGAATTGGAATCATGAAATTTATTGCACATCGCGGCGAGTCAATGGATGCGCCGGAAAACACTATGGCATCATTTCGCCTGGCCTGGGAACGTGATGCGGTCGGTATTGAAGGTGACTTTTATAAGCTGACCGACGGCAGAATTGCCTGCATGCATGACCAGAACGCAAAACGTACCTGCGGAGTTGATGTGGATATTTGTACAATTAACTATGCCGAACTGAATACGTTTGACGCCGGAAGTTTTAAAGGGGCGGAATGGGCAGGAGAAAAAGCTCCTCTGCTTGATGACATTTTCAGAGAAATGCCAGCTTCCTGCGCTATTTATGCAGAAGTCAAGGATGATTCGGATGGTATAATTGAAGCAATTAAAGATTTGGCTGAAAAATACAAAATTACTTCCGAGCAACTGATTATTATATCTTTTTCAGAAGCGGCGATTGTTCGTGCGTCAGAGGTACTTCCAAAATCCAAAAGGTATCTTCTGACCGGCTTAAAAGAAACTGATTCCGGTTTTTCTCCGACAGCAGATGAAATGATTGAAAAACTGAAGAATGTCTACGCTGATGGCGTCGACTGCTGCTGCAATCCACTGCCTGATCGCGACTATGTAAGTAAAGTACAGGCTGCCGGACTTGAATTTCATATATGGACCGTAAATGATGTTGAAAACGCGCAACGAATGATTGACGCCGGAGTCGATTCCATTACGTCCGATTGTGCGGCAAAACTGAGGAATTTTTTTGCCTGATATGAATACTGTTAGTGATATTGCCGTAGATATGATGAGGAATGTCCGCCATGTGGTTCTGGATATGGATGGTACCATTTATTCCGGCAGCCGGTTGTTTCCGACAACAATTCCTTTTCTGAATCAACTGACTGCGGACAACATCGGCTATACGTTCCTGACCAATAACTCTTCTGTCTGTACCACAGATTACATTGCCAAATTGCATAAAATGGGGATTGATATTGAATCGGATCAGATTCTTACGTCAACTCATTCGGTTGTAAGCTTTTTGCGTTCGGAATATCCCCATGTCAGCAGGCTTTTTGTTCTTGGAACCGATAGTTTTCGGCAGGAACTTGAAAAAGCCGGATATGTGATTACATTTGGAGAACCCGATGCGGTTGTGGCTGGATTCAATACGGAATTGGAATACCGGCAGTTATGTAAGGCTGCCTACTGGATCAGGCAGGGAAAACCGTGGTTTGCTTCTCATCCTGATGTTGAATGTCCTACTGATGCACAAATGGTATTGATTGACTGCGGTGCGGTTACGGAATGCCTGAAAACTGTAATCGGGCATGGTCCGGACCGGGTATTGGGGAAGCCGTCGCGCGAAATGCTTAATCCCATCATATCACGTTACGACTTGAGTCGTGGTGAAATTCTAATGGTCGGCGACCGGATGAATACTGATATGCAGTTGGCGCGTAATTCAGGTACGCTGGCGGCATTAATTTCCGCAACACCGGAAAACGAAAAATGTGATGATACAGTGGTTTGTGCGGTGTCTCATCTTGGAGAACTTGGAGAACTGCTTAGACGGTAAAGGAAGGTAATTATGGATTTACTGAACATCGCCCAGAAAATACGCAGAGTTCGAAAGCAGCAGAATATGACGGTTGAACAGCTCGCGAAAAAATGCGGACTCAGCAAAGGTTTTATTTCAAGACTCGAAAATTTCCGTATAAACGCTTCGGTCGCCGCTCTTTCCAAGGTGACAGAAGCATTGGGGATTTCCATGAGCGAGTTATTTTCCGAAGAAGATAATTCTGCTGAATTTGTGATGGGCAACATCCTTGAAGGGGAAAAGGTTGAACGAAATAAGAGCGACGCTTTCGGTCTCAATTACTATTCTCTGGCGTATAAAAAGACTGATCGCCGTCTTGAACCGTTCACTATCGAATATCATCCGTCATCGAAACAGCGCGGTATGCTGATGCATGATGCCGATGAGTTCTACACTTTACTGGAAGGTGAGGTTATTTTTTATATTGGCGATGATAAAAACGGTCATCCAATGAAGGCCGGCGATACGATTTATCTTTCTCGTAATTTGCCGCATTCCGTGAAGCTCGCCGAAGGCTGCGAGTTTGCTCGTGCCGTAACTGTTTACGAAAAATACAGTTAAGCCTGGACTTTTGATTATGAGTGAGTTTATTACTGGAATTTCATTATATAATATTGTTAAAAAAGTTACTCCGGAGATCCTGACTGTTTTGAGTAACAGTTTGTTCAGGGGGGCTGAATTGCATCCATGCATTTTTGATTCGGAACAGACTCCTCAATTACTTCGTGAGAAATTGCTGTCGGCAGGGATCAAACCGTTGGTGATGCATATCCCTTACGGGCAACCTTACGATATTTCTGCGATTGATGAACAGGAGCGGAGTACTGCGGTAAAAGAGATTATCAACTTGTTTCCTCTGATGGCTGATGCCGGGACCAATACTGCTGTGATTCATGCCTCTTTTGAGCCGATCCCTGATCAGGAGCGCAGCTCCCGGCTTGTTCAGGCCAGGCAGTCGTGTCTGGATCTGCAGCCGTTTTTGAAGACGAATGGTTTTCGCCTGGCAGTTGAATTGCTTCCACGGTCATGTGTCGGTCACAGTTGTGTGGAGTTAACAGAGATTATTTCCGGTACCGATCCTTCATTGATTGGAGTGTGTATTGATACGAATCATCTGATGGAAAATTATGCTGATCTGCCAGGGATTGTTTTAACACTGGGCAACAGAATTTTCTCTTTTCATATTTCGGATTATGATGGTGTGGATGAAAAGCATTGGGTACCGGGAAAAGGCATAATTGATTGGTTGGCCTTTTCCGAAAGTCTTGATAAAATCGGGTATAGTGGATTTTTGATATGTGAATGTAAATTTGCTGATAACGTTGCTCCGGTGGACAGGCTGAATCTGGTGAACGAGGCGATGGATAAAGAATTTAAGGGATATCTGAATCTCGGAGGAGAGGATGAATTATGATCTTGTCTGGTGATTTTCATGTTCATACCAGTATACGTCCGGCTGATGATGGCGCGTTGGATATGAAACCCTGCGCGATCGCGAATTTTATGAAGTCAGCAGGATGTAGTTGTTTTGGCGTAAGTCCGCATGTTCACGCCGGGGTGGATGTGGAAGCGCTGATTAACCAGATTAAGTTGTTTGCCCGTGAAGCCGGGAAGATTCTTCCATGTCTTTGCGGAGTTGAGACAGAATGTCTGGATTGTTCTGGCTTACTGACAATTGACCGGACTGCCGCAGCATCCTTGGATTATATTATTGCTGCGCCGGATCACTATAACTGTAATGGTGTGGTAAAACCTCCGCGAAAACGCGAAGCTATGCTGGAGTTCCATCATCAGCAATTGTTGATGTTGGCGGAACATCCTCTTGTAGATGTGATTGCTCATCCGTGGGCAGCGTTGATTTTGCTGACTTGTGAAGGTCATCTGGGGGAATGTGAACATATTACAGCGTTGGATGATATTCCAGAGAGCTGGTTTCATGAACTGGCTTCCGTGGCGGTAAAAAATAATACAGCGATCGAAATGAACGGCTTTTTTACGGATACATATTTACGTAGACGTGAAGCTGTACAAGCCGGCTATAAGTCGAAATATTTCAGATTTTTTGAAATTATGGCAGAAGCGGGAGTTAAATTATCCCCGGCAAGTGACGCACATTCAATCGCAGACCTGGAACAATATTTAAAGGCGTGGTCGTGGATTGAAGCTCTGGGAGTCCCGCAGGAGCAGGTATGGGTTCCGGCAAAATTGAAATTATAAAATGAACTATTTGGATAAAAAATGAAATTACTCTGGTACGATAAAGCGGATTATAAACTGCTTGAAGTTTTGGACGAAATAATTAGTCGTGGAAAACACAAGTCTTTTCGACGATTATTCGAGCCATCCTTGCATCCGCGTGGAATCAAGGAGTTGGCGGCTCCGCAGGAAGTCCGGATTGTCTATGCCATGCTCAAGGTGCTGGAATCGGTTGAGATGGATGAAGCCGGAGTGGAACAGCGGCTGGCGGCATTAAAATCGTTGCGCGATGAAGTGCTTGACGGAAATTCCAGTTCGCTGCGGAATAATACCGCCAGGGTTTTGCTGCAGACCATGAAATTGTTGATCCGCTCCGATGCCTCGGAACAGCAGCGTTTGCGTCTCGCTCACGAATTACGTATGGCGTTGATCGGACAGCCTCGTTTTATTCGCCGGCAGTTGAAGAAATTCCATCTGCTCGAAATGCCCGAAGAGTGGGATCAGTTGACGTTTGACGATCATGTCCACGACGCCGCCAGCAAGGGCAGGAAAACGCCTACTCACCTGATTATGGATGCCTGGATCAAGGGCATCAGAAAACTCCAGGTTATTTATTACTATGATGTTCCTCTGTCTGCTGCTCGGGAACTGCTGGAAGCCGCGGAAATTATGGGGCTTGAAGTCCGAATTGGCGTGGAAATGGCATCGGTCAGGCGTGGACGTTTTATGTCGTTGATCTGGGCTCCGCGTGGCTTTGCTTCGGCGGAACATTTCTTGAAGTTCTTCAGTAAAAAAGAGGTCAAGGCGTTTTTCGATATCAGCCGTAAAGCTGCTGAATGGAAGCATGAGAAAGTTATTGAACATTTGGCAATATTTAATAAAAAAAGCAGGAATGAACTTAACAAGCGTTATGGCGTAAATTTGTCTGCTTTTAAAAACGATGATTTCCTTAAATTTGTGGGGGCAGGGCAGGCGTCGCTGTTGCACCTTGCGGAATTTATTGCCGGAGAGTACACACGGGTTCTGGAAGATAAAAGTTGTTCCGGCGAAGAGGAACACCTTGAGTTGCCAACCCCTGAATTTATTAACGACAATTTTATTGATCATTCCGCGGTGAATCTGCCGCCGGACAAACTCAAGGATCTGCCTGAAATCATGCGTATGAATCTGGACGAGTTGTCTGCCGCATTGTGCGAACTGCCGTCCGGCAATCGTCTGACCCTGAACCTGAGCAGTTGTGGGCTGGCCGATGTAATTGAGGCGGTTTATGTATGTAAGGGGCGAATCAGCCATTTGGAAATTTTTAACCTGAAGGATTACAAACATGGCGGAACCGATGATATTCCGGCTATCAACCGTTTTCGTCTGGCGTTGAACCAGGGAAATATCATTCAGTTGAAGCGGATTATCCGTGAAATTCTCTCTAAACTTGAAAACAGTTCCGGCAGTAAAAATGCAGGGCAGGCGGACATATTTAAAAAGATTCTGCTGGATATTCCTGCCCTGGTTGATTTTTATGCCAGGTCGCCGCTGGCTGTTCGTATTGGCAGCGATTCGACCGGACGTTATACCACGCTGCATGGGATGGGGCTGGTGGTTATCGATTCTCTGCCCGCTGGAATGCGCCGTCGCATCAGGAAGGGGCGCGACTGCAACCGTGAAGTGATTCCAGTCGAAGCCTCTGTATCGTGTTATAACCGTATTGCCGGACGCGAGACCAGAATCGGCTGGCTTAATTCTCTTTTTTCGTTGAGCCGTACTCTCGGTGGACTGTTCGGGATCGGTTATTCCAAGTCCCGGGAGTGGCGGATGGATGATCCGGCCCATCGTATTGGAGGATTGGGGAATATTGCTACGCTTGGTGGATTTTCCGATGAGCATATTGAGCCGGACAAGCCGAAAGAAGGTTTTGACTCGCTTATCGAAATGTGGAATTGCCTGAATTCCAATTTAAAAATAACGTTAAAAGTATTGATTGGGTTGATTCCCGCCTTTTTAAGTTTTTATTTTACAAAAGACTGGTGGGTGCTGGCCTATGGTGGAGCGTTTATCTGGTTTGGCATTACTGGAGGAAGAAACGTGATCCAGGCGGTGCTTGGCGGGGGCGGCTTAAAGCGTTCTGACCTGCTGAAATGGAACGACTTTATCAGCTGGCAGCGGATTGCCGATTCGTTGTTGTATACGGGGATATCGGTGCCGTTGCTCGATGTAGTGATTAAATCCTGGATGTTGCAGAACTGGATGGGGCTTGATGCCGAAACCAGTCCGATTATGGTTTATACGGCAATCAACGTGGCTAACGGTTTGTATATTTCAACTCATAACTGGTTCAGAGGGCTGCCGAAAACCGCGATCTACGGTAACTTCTTCCGGGCCGCGCTGGCGATTCCTTTATCGATCCTTTTGAGCTGGTGCGTATCGAAGGGGCTCATATTGGCTGGAGTTACCGGTATTGCTGTTATTATGCAGCAGTGGGCCGCGATTATTTCGAAATTAGCTTCCGATTGTGTGGCTGGACTTATTGAAGGATATGCCGACCGCATGAAAAATATCGCTTTGCGGCTGCGGGATTATCGGACCAAGATAACACGACTTTTTTCGGTGTACTCCAAGCTGGAACTGCTGTTTCCGGAAGACGATGTGAGCGAGTTGATGAAATCCACCAAGCGGATGATGCGCGCGGTGGCAGAGCGTGAACAAAGTCTGGAGTACCAATTGATTATTAATGCGCTGGACTTGCTGTATTTCAGGATGTACCAGCCGCAGGCGACAAACGCTTTCGGGATAACGTTAAAAGATATGACACAGGATGAGTGCGATATTCTGGTGAGTTCCCAGGGTGTACTTGAGCGCGAGAAAGAGATCAGCCAGATGTTTATCGACGGTCTGGTCGGGAAAAACTTTTCCAAAGCCCTGTCGTTTTATCTGGACTATCATAAAAAATACCTTGCCGAACTCGAAAAGCAGTCTTCAACTAATTGCGAATAGACTAATCTTGGAAAAAATTTAGAATTCAGGTGTTCTACTATTGACAACGGTGTATCAATACACTATAATGGTGGTATAATTAAAAACACACTGCAGGAATTGTAATGTCTGTCAAACATGAAAATCTCAGCGAAAAGTTAAAAGAACTGCTGATCAAACTGGAACCTGGAGACGGTATGCTTTCGGTACGTGAAGCAATGCGGCGTTTTAATGTGAGCCAGGCTACGGTGATCAGCGCAATGGCTCCATTGCTTAGCGAGGGGCTGCTGGAAAAACGTAAGGGTATCGGCATGTTCGTGACCGATGAGGTCATGAAATACAAGCCGACCGCTCCACCGGTGATCGCTTTAGCTCTTCCGCGCTGGACTTCTCCTGAATATTTGAATGTTGAAACTTCTTTTCATGAATTACAGGATACGTATGGATTTATTTCTGAAGTAATACATTATAATTGGCATGAAAAAATTATTCAGACATTGCCTTCCCGAAAAATCGATGGACTGATTATTATTTCGGCAGGTGAAAGTGTAAATCCTGAACAGATTCAGCATTTAAATTCCTTTGACATTCCATATCTTATTCTGGGGCAGAATTTAAAAGAACTTCCGGTCAATACGGTATATTGCGATGAGGAATTCGGTGGAACTATGGCTGCCGATTATTTAATAAAGCAGGGACACAGAAAACTTGCAGTTCTTATTTCGGAACCTCACTGTGCTGTAATAAGTGACCGTATTCGTGGTTTTTCTAGATATTGTGAGTTGCAGGGAGCAAAACAAACTATTATTGATTGCGGAATAAAAAGCGGCGATGATGCCTGTGCTAAAGTCTACAGCACAATGAAAAAACTATTACGTGCGAATAACCTCGATTTTACTGCTCTTTTTGTCACCAGTGTCAGTCCCGCAATGCCGGTGCTTAAAGCGTTTTATGAAAGTAAACTGTCTGTTCCTGAGGACGTTAGTGTCATAAGTATCGGGGATTCTTGCTATTGCGAATATTTTACCCCGGCACTTACAACGATTACTACCGGTATTTTCAATCAGGTGGAACAATGCATTAAAACAATGAAAAAAATACTGGACGGCAGTGAATCTCTTCCCGTTAAAGTATGTTTAAAAGCAAGAATTCTTAAACGTGAATCAACGAAAGAATGTAAAGAATCAATTCTAGTATAAAATAGAAAAATAAAGACTCGTGCGAAATGCATTTTCCCGGGTAGGGACGGTTCTCCGCAACCGTCAGTTATTTTGTGCTTGAGCACAAAATCCCGGGAGACGGCGCGCTACGGAGAGCGCGCCCTACCAAAGTTTGCTCATTTCGCAAGACTCTTTAGCAAAACACCTAAGGGAGAAAATGACATGAAACAGAAAAAATTCACACTTATCGAACTTTTGGTAGTAATAGCTATAATAGCTATTCTCGCGTCAATGCTGCTGCCTGCGTTGAATAATGCCAGGGATAAAGCAAAACAAATCAGTTGTACAAATAACTTGAAGCAATTTGGGATAGCCTTTGCCAATTACTATAGCGATTATGATGATATTATGCCCTATACTGTAGATAGTACATTCGGAAACTGCGCATGGTTCAAGGTAATTGACATAAAAAGCAGTATTAATGTCTGGCGGTGTCCCAACGATGCTCTGGTTACTTCCGGTAGCACTGAGTCTTGGACAAATGGATATATAAGTTACGGATATAATTACTGGTATCTTCCCGGAAATAAGATTTCTAGGGTAAAGAAGCCTTCTGAAACAATTGGTTTAGTTGAGGCTTCAGGTAGGGCTACTGGAAGTGGTTATGGATACTGTAAAGCATTGTCCTGGTGTGATACCGGTAATCCGATTGCGTATCCCCGCCATAAGGGCGCCGCAAATGTGATGTGGCTGGACGGTCATGTTACCAGTGTTTTATCGGTAAATAGAATCTATAGCGGATTATATGATCAGGATGCTTTGGGGAGTCGTTTTTCTGATGGCGGCGATGTTCATGGTATCCATAACCGCTGGGATCTTCAGTAATCACACATAAGTACGGCAGTGAGTCTTGCTGCCGTTTTTTTAATTCTTGTTTATATTCTTCGGAATCTATCAATGATTCTGTGGGGTCTTATTGTCTAAATATTACACGAAAATACAAAAGGATTTCTATGAAAAAATTATTGTTCGCCATGATCACAGTTTTGAACATCGCTGCGGTTTGTGCCGCTCCGGAAAACAAGGCTGAAATTGTTCTTGATACTTGTAGAAACAGAGGTGGCTGGTCGTTCTTTAATGGTGGTGAGTTTCCTGGCGCTCAGGGGGGAATGAAAATTGATTCGACCAGCAATAAAGTGATGGTGTGGTTTGATTTCACCAAGGGCGGAAAATATGTAGCTGTTTCTCCACGAACAAAGCTTCCCGAGGAAACAGTTTCTGTTGACCTTGTGCTGAATGCCGATCGTGAGACTTCGATCAATTACCGGATTATCGATAAAAACGGACGTTATTTTCAGGGAAGAAGCAGTGTCCTGAAAGCTGGAAAAAATAAGATATCAATGAGTACTTCCGGCCCGTGGTCCGGAATATGGGGAGGAAAAAGTAAGGCGAAGGCTCCGATAGCTCCCAAGGGAATTCATATCCTTATGACGGATGCCAAAAATAAAACCGGTAAGGTTATAATTGAATCATGTGTTGCGATAACCAAAAAACTTCCGGCTCAACGTTTCGCCGGAAAAGATTCCTCGTTCAGTGGTTCCGGCTGGCATTTTACTTCTAAGTGGATTCCTGGAGCAGCCGGTCCGATTTTATGTCTTGATGCCGAAAACTCTGGCGGCGGTCCGCTTAATCTGGCAATTAGCTTTCCGGAGATGGCACGGAATACAGTACAGCGTTTTGTTATTCCCGCAGAACCGGCAAGGCAGACATTCATGTACGCTCCTCCGCTTAAAGATGGCGGTAATATCAATAATATTTATAAAATCAAAGCGGTGTTTACAGACAAAGACGGCAACAGTATAAATCGTATTTTTGCCTTGAAAGGCAGCAACGCGGTTGCCCAAACATTTGGTAATCCTGTTAATAGCAAAGATATTAAATCGCTTCCATTCGGATTTTGTTCTCATTTTTCTTATGGTAGAAGCGGAGCATTTGCCGGATGGCGTAATTATGAAAAGCTTATTAAGCTTGCTTCGGCAGCTGGTTTTAAGTGGGTGCGTGACGGATGCCGGATTATTAAGGACAAAAATGGTAATTATCAGGCTGATCCTTACGACTTGGGCTGGATGAAATATGCGAAGGATAATGGAATTGATACAATTCTGGTCATTAGTATGTCAGCAAAGGAAAAACTGCCGGAGTTCTTGAAAAGAGTTACTGCTACAGTCAGGGACACCAAAGGTCTGGTGAATGTTTTTGAACTAGGCAACGAACCGAATAATTTTGGGGACTGGAGAAAGAGTTACGGCGGTACCTGGAACGGCAAAGAGAAGGATAATTCAACCTCGAAATGGGTACTGGCACATTTGAAGTATACCAATGCCGCCGCCGACTTGATTAAGAAGCTGCGTTCTGGCGCAACTGTGATTGGAACCGGAGCCTGCGCACCGACCAATATACGATATCTTAATGCCGGACTGACGAAAAATGTCGATGGTTTGGTTGAACATCCTTATGGTTTCTCGCTTCCGGCGGAAAAGGTTCCGTATGGCTTGAACCTTGCCAAACGTGACGGTATTGCGGTTGGCGATAAAAACAATACCTTTGCCGGACTGATAAAATCTTATCACGAGCATTGTAAACGCACAGGAAAAGATCGATCTTTGTGGCTTACTGAATTTGGTTTTTCCACTTATTGGTTCAACGGTAAAAATGAGAAAGGTATGTATCTGGGATACAGCGAAGATGCTCAGGCGACGTATCTGGTAAGACGCTTTATGGAAGGATTTACGCTGCCGGTTTCGGTTGCGTGTGTCTATGATTTGCTTGATGATTATAGTTCTACTCAGTTTAATGCCGAAGCCAACTTTGGGATTATCAGACATGATTACACACCGAAACCATCTTATCTGGCAATTCAGCGGATGAATTCATTCCTGAATGGATATAAATTCAATAAAGGAATTCAGCTGAAAATCGAAAGCCAGCCACTTCACCGCGCGTGCAAACGCGGGACTTTGATTCACGACTGGGACAAAGCAACTATTGCATCCGGAAACGAGGTGAGGGCGTATGGCTTTTCCGGCGAAGGCAAAAATCCTATGCTGGCAGTATGGTCGGCATTGCCTTATTGCCGTGAGTTTTATGACCGTGTTTGCACGATTCGGGTGAAAGGAATGAAACAATATACCTCCAAGCCGGTTGGCATTGATATTGTTACCGGAGTAAGTTTTGATATTCCGGTTAAAGTTGACGGCAATGATCTTGTCTTCGAAAATCTCATATTAAAAGATCATCCGATTATGATCAAGCTCTTCCAATAATATTATAGTCACCCCATATATTTAATTTAGGCCGCTGAAAAGCGGCCTTTTGGTTTTTTTGACTATGATGCTATCTGTTTTGTTATGATTCAGTTAAAATAATATTAAAAAACCGTATCAATACTTGACTTTACCGTATCAATACGGTATAATAAGGCATAATGAAAAGAATTACCGGAAAGGCACTATGTCTGTAAAACACGAATATATCAGTGATGAATTAAAAGAGCTTATTATTGACATGAATCCAGGAGATACCATGCTCTCGGTCAGGCAGATCATGCGTCGTTTCAGTGTTAGCCAGGCGACTGTTATCAGTGCTTTGACTCCTTTATTAAATGAAGGTATCCTGGAGAAACGTCAAAGTGTAGGGATGTTTGTAACGGAAGAAGTGATGAAGTATAAACCCAGTGCTTCTCCGGTTATTTTATTTGCGATTCCCCGTTGGCCTTCGGTTGACTACTGGCAGGTGGAAAATATTTTTCTTGAATTGCAGGAAGAGTATGATTTCATTGCCAAAGTCGTTCATTTTGACTGGCAGGATAAAGTGATTCAAAGTCTTCCCGCAGGAAAAGCGGATGGGCTTATCGTTTTGTCTACTGGTGGCCCCTCTACTCCACAGCAAATTAAACATCTGGATTCCTTTCATGTTCCTTATGTTGTCCTGGGGCAGAGTTTGAGTGATATTGATGTGAATACTGTATATTGTGATGATGAGTATGAAGGAACCGTCGCGGCTGATTTTCTGATTAAGAGAGGACACAAAAAACTTGCGGTAATCATTTCTGATCCGCATGGTCCAACAATTAGAGCCCGTGTCAGAGGTTTTGTTAGATATAGCGAACTGCAAGGAGCGGAAGTATCGATTATTGATTGTGGAATTAAATATGGAGAAAACTCTTTAACAAAAGTATATGAAGCAACAAAAAAACTCTTAGAATCTGATCAGAACGACTTTACGGCAGTTCTTGTCGTTAGTATTGAACCATGCCTGTCGGTCTTGAAGGCTTATTATGAAAGCGATCTTGTGGTCCCTGATGATATTAGTATTATCAGTATAGGGGATTCCTTTAATTGCAACTTTTTCTCACCAGCCTTGACTACGGTTACAACAAAAAAATCAACTCAGATTACGGAATGTATTAATTTGCTCAAAGGCATTATTGATGGCAGTGAATCCTTTCCTGTAAAAAAATGTATTCAGCCCCAAATTATTGAACGTGAATCAACTAGTCATTTTAAGAATAAAGTTACCATATAAATAAAACAAACATTGGAGAAAAACTAATGAAATTAAGACAATTCACTCTTATTGAACTCCTGGTTGTAATAGCTATAATAGCTATTTTAGCATCAATGTTATTGCCGGCTTTAAACAAAGCCAGAGCAGCCGCAAAGAAAATCAGTTGTATCAATAATATGAAGCAGATGGGATTGGCGCATGCCGGCTATGTTGGAGATTATGACAATCGTTTACCGTATGGAGTAATAAGATCCGGAGGCGGCTGGACTGATACGATGCAATTGCGCGGATGGCCGGAGTTGTTGGCAGACTATTATAAAAATACAAAGCTTTTGTGGTGTCCTGCTGACGTTGAATGGGAAAAGAAATACTATTCAACTTATCCTTTCACTAATGTTACGAAATGGAGATATGCGTCATATCGATATAAATATTTCCTGGCGGATTATTCCAGGGACAATAACTGTGCAATTCCGACAAATAAGCTGACCCATCCATCGTCAAAGGTGCTTATTCATGAATACAAATCAAATCATGATCACATGTTGCAAGCAAAAACCACTTCCAATAATTCGTCGTATGTCAGGCCCTATATCTCTTTGATTTCAGCCTGGGCTGACGGGCATGGCGGAGAATGGTACCTAAAAAAATCCAGTTCAACTCTGTATGATCCGAACTGGTATCAATATGGAACTTACAATGATATGGAAAAGGGATGGGACCTGGATCCAAATCTTCAGTAAGTTGATATTCTATAAGTAGTTCTTCATGTGGCACACGGATAGGATGGTCTGTGTGCCTGGTATAATAATTAACCTGATGAAAGGAAATGTTTTATGCGTTTTCATTTTATGAAATTATTCACACTCATTTTACTGGTTATATTCCAGATGAATTATTTAAATGCACAGATTAAATCGAATTCTGATGATGGTGTTTTTGCTCCGCGCAAAAAGATTATTCTGAAAATAGCTCGTTCAAATACAGCGTCTGCAATAAAGGCATTGTTGAATGTAAAAGACTTTTATGGAAAAACAATTGTAAACCGACAACTCAATTGGAATGCCGGACAAAAAGAGCTTGAAATTCCTTTGAATATATCGGTGAATGGTTATTTCGAGGCCAGGGTGTCTGGCGGAAAATCCATGAAATATATTTATCCCTTTGTTATCATTCCGGCGCCAGAAACTATTCCAAACTCAGAAAATCCGTTTGGAGTAAATTTTCATCTCACTCGTATTCGCCTGGCTCTAGCAAAGCGTGAAATCGATATGGCGAAGCGCATTGGGATAGGCTGGGGACGTGGTATGATATGTGATTTTGGTGATATCACAAGAAAAAAAGACTTTTCTAAGCCGGGTTGGTTTGGTCGGTGGACAAAGCTGATCAATTTGGTGAAAGATTCAGGAATCTCTTGCTTGGGCGGGATTCATTTTATGCCGAAATGGGCTTCCGGAGCACCAAAAGAAGCAAACTATGGTGTATTTTCCAGAGTGATGCCGGATGATACTTCTGTAGTAGAAGATTTCTGCAAAGCAATTGCCCGTGACTGTTCTTTTGTGAAATACTGGGAAGTTGCCAATGAGCCGGATGCTAACAATTTTTGGCGTGGCCGGTGGAAAAGCGGACAGTCCGGGGATCACCAGAAAATAATTAAGGATTACGTTGATTTTCTGAAAGCTGCATCAAAAGGATTTCATCAGGGAAATCCTGAATCGAAGGTGCTGTATGGCGGTATAACCAGTGCTGTTGAAGATGGACATACCTATCAGCCGTTTGTTGCTACGACATTCAAGCATGGGGCAGGGGATGCTATAGACATTATGAATATCCATTATACCAAAAGTATTGCCGATATCCTTAAGTTGACCAATAACATCCGAAAACCGATATGGGTTACGGAGCTTGGAGGTTCATCTGCTTTGAATCGTGGTGGAGATTACAACGAGATGTTTGAAGATACGACTCATTCGGTTATCCAGTTGGCTGATGGTGCGGTTAAGGTTTTCAAGTATGATTTCAGGAATGACGGTGTTAAGCCGAATGAAAAAGAGCATAACTATGGTTTGGTTCGCAGGGATTTTTCTCCTAAACCTGCCTATGTGGCATTTGCTACAACAATACGCTTATTAAAGAAGGCAGAATTCAGTAAAGCATTGAATGTTACTAAATGGTCTGATAAAGGCTGGTTGAGGGGCTATGAATTTATTAAAGAAGGGAAATATATAAATTGCATGTGGCTCAATGTAGCCAAACAGAGTAAAGTTACTTTGCGCTCCAGCGACAAGGAACTGACTATGATTGATCTCATGGGGAACTCAAACAATCTTACACCAGTAAACGGAACCGTAACGGTTTCGGCTGGAAAATTGCCATTCTATGTGATCGGTAAGCTGCAGCCCGATTCGGGACCTGTTGTATTACCGGTTGATCAATTAATCAGTAAAAAATTATTGCCGCTGCGGAATGTTAATTTTGAGCATGGCATTAATGATACCGGCATTAAGGATTGGCATTCAGGTATTGGGGCGCGAGGAGCTCTGCGAACGATAACTCCCGGCTATCACAGCAGAGGTGCTGCTGAAATTTCGGTGAAGAAGCCTGGTCTGAATAAATTTATCCCGTGTTTCTATCAGCGCATTGACTGGCTGAAATGTCGTCCAACACTGAAGAAAGGGGAGTATCTGAAATTATCTTTGGAAGCAATGGCAAAAAGTACCGAAGTGACAGGGCGTGGAATATGCTTGACTTACGAGTTTTTTAACTCAAAAGGGACTAGAATAAAATGGAAAGACACCCCGTTTCGCTGGGGAACATACGATTGGACTAAACTGAAAACTTTGAGTATCGAAGTTCCACCGCAAACGGTCAAAATAGGTGTGAGCCTATATTTTGCGCCAAAAACCTACGGTAAAGTGGAAATCGATGATATCAAGTTGTCCGTTGAACGCTGGAAAAAAGCGATGAGATAATAACGCTCTTTGCTGTTGTTGATAAATCGTGTCAAAATTAGCTCTATTTATTTCTCTCTGTTTTCATCAAAACAACGGTTTATCTTTCTTGACATTAATGATATTCATATTAAAGTAGCTTGAAATGTTTACTAAAATGTTTACTGGTGATGTCATTCTTTACGCAACGCTGGTGTTGGGTTCTAATCATAGAGTAAAAAAGGAAAATAATTAATGAAAATCATCATATTCCAACCGCAATACCCTGATCCGTCAGGAGCAGCTTCCTGTATTTCCTGGCAGAAAGATCAATTTGAGAAACTTGCGGCCGATAATATTGACATGATAATTCTTCCGGAATATTGCAATTGTCCGGGAATTGAAAATGCCGATGAATTAAGAGCTTTTAGTAAAACCGAAGGCAAAGAATATATTGAATTTCTGAAAAAGCAGGCTCAGCGGCTTGAGTGTATTATTTGTGCCGGAGTGATTCAGGCAACTCGTACACAAAAAATGTATAATTGTGTTATATTTATAGATCAGACCGGCTGTGTCAAATATACCTACGATAAAGTTCACCTAACTGATTCGGAGCTTCAGGCGGGAATATCTCCCGGCAGTAAAATCGGGCTTTTTTCCTACAACAATATCCGATACGGATTTGCAGTTTGTTTTGATACATATTTCCCGGAATATTTTGAGGCTCTTGCGGAGTATCGTCCCGATATCATCATTCTTCCAGCATATCAGCGGTCAGAAACCTCGGAACGACTAGAGTATCTTTGCCGGACTCGTGCTGTTGATTCCGGCTGCACTATACTGCGCAGTTCTTATGCAATGAAAGACAAGAACACAGGCGGATGCTCAATGGTTGTTTTGCCTGACGGAACGATTACCGCTAATGCGAAAGGAGAAGCCGGAATTCTCGAAATATCAGTAAATCCGCAGTATCAATATGTTAAGGCAGTTTCACACGGCAGTACAGAGCACCTGTAACACCGTATTTTAAAGGCCAGCCATTCCCGCAAGAAAATTTATGATCGACACGATCTGCTTTCCGAAAGCTTTTGTTCATGCTGCCCGGAGCGTCCTGTTATCTGTGCTCATCGGGGATTAAGCGGTGTGGTTCCGGAAAATACCCTGCCGGCATTTTCCGGGGCAATTGCCTGCCGAGCCCATGAAATTGAATTTGATCTCTGGCTCAGTCGTGACGGAGTTCCTGTCGTATGCCATGATCCCGACCTCCGCAGGGTTGCGGGCGCTGACCATTTTGTTATGGATACGAACTGGGCTGACATACGGGCCCTGGATACCGGAAAATTTCACGATCCAGCCTGGGAAGGATTAAAAATACCAAACTTCGATGAAGTTTTGGAAGTTGCTGCCGGACGATGCATTATGAACATACACATCAAGGATCCGGGACCGGATAATCAGTTGGTAAAGATTGTTTGTGATCGCATTCGTGAATTGGGCCTGTTGGATTCCGCGTATATCGCGGGAGATGCAAAAGTTCTCGCTCCGGCTCTGGAATACGCGCCGGAAGTCAAACGTACCTGTCTTGATCAACAGGAGAAGCCAGATGCTCAACTTGAATCTGCACTAAAATATAAATGCTTTAGAGCTCAGCTATTTACAATGGTAACAGAAGAACAGATTGCCGCGTTTAAAAAGGTTGGAATTCAGTGCAGTCTGTTTTATGCAGATACGGTCAAGGACGCGCAGGAATGGCACCGGAAAGGCATTGATATAATCCTTACAAATTATGCTCATACTTTGAGAAACTTTTTTGATATTGAAACTCAATAGGAATAGTTTCCATTTCTCATTTATCTGTATCCGAACAGAATTTTTTTTGATTTCGAGCTTAATTGAATGGCAATTTCGATCAAAGCTGAAAAAAACTAAAAATTTTCTTTCAAAAACTTGCAAATAGTTTCAAAAGACATCATATTAATAAATAATAAGTCAGGAAAATTCGATGTTGGTTTGCAAAGTTTTGCAAATTTCTGCATCAGAACATAATATGAGGTCAAGTATGGGAAATGTCAAACGCAAACTGTTGTCGCCGGAGCGCGAAAAACTGATTTTACAGGCGCTTGGAGATGAAGTCCGTACGATTTCTGAACTAACTGACGGTCTGGGGGTTTCTGAAGCCACCGTTCGTCGTGACTTGCAGTCTTTGGAGGAAAAAGGCAAAGTCCGCCGTGTTCATGGCGGTGCCGTAAGAACCAAATTTCCTCGTACTGAACCAATTTTTGCTGAAAAAGCAGCTTTCCACGCAGAAGAAAAAAACCATATCGCCGAACTGGCGTTAAACTATATAGAAAATAACGATACTATTTGTCTTGATGGAGGTAGTACTGTTCTGGGGTTGGCTCAAAAGCTTGATCGCAGAAGCAGTCTGAATGTTGTTACCAACTCAATGATGGCAGTTGCCAGTTTGATGGAGAACTCAAGTCATAAACTGGTGATCATTGGTGGAGAGTTTCGTCCGATCAGTCGTACACTGGTTGGACCGCTGACCACGACCATCATTAATTCCCTGCACATTGATACCGCATTTCTGGGAACAATCGGCTTTACTGTTGAAGATGGTATCTCCACGACTGATCCCAACGAAGCTTACACCAAAGAGCTGATCATGAAGCGCGCCAAGAAAGTTGTGGTTCTGGCGGACAGCAGTAAAATTGGTACAGCATCATTTGTTACCAGCGGCTCTATTGATGATATTGATGTGTTGATTACCGATGCGGGGATTTCATCGGAAATGGAAGCCATGATCAAAGACAAAGGGATTGAAGTGGTATACTGACCGGTCATTCCGGTTTGAATATAATTATATGTTTTTTCGAATTCGCTAACATTAACAGGAGTTGTTAGAAAAATGGGAAACTATTACAGTGACCTGGGTCCGGACTTCAAGAAAAAGACAGTGAAGTTGCAGGACATTCCGGCTTATCAGTACAATATGTCTCTGGCTGATGAGTACAAGAAGAAGAAAGTTACCAAGGCAGAAGTCACCGAGCTGTACGAATCCATGCTTGTGATTCGTGAATTCGAGGAAATGATCCTCAAATGCCGTACTGGTGCTTATGAAGTAATCAGTGATTACGATTATCGTGGCCCGACTCACTTGTCTATCGGTCAGGAAGCTACCGCGTCTGGTGTTTGTGGCATGCTGAATATCACCGACTATATTACGTCTACTCACCGTGGTCATGGCGATTCCATTGCCAAAGGTTTTCATGCCATCAAGAAAATGAGCGAAGAAGAAATGAAGACTCGCTGCCCGGAACTGTCTGACCTTTCCGGCGAAGATCTTCGCGAAGCTGTGATGGAAGATCATATTTACAGAACGATTGCCGAACTGTTCGGTAAAGAAGAAGGTTACGGAAAAGGCCGTGGCGGCGGTATGCATATTGCCGACTTCCGCGTCGGTCACCTTGGTGCTAATGCTATCGTGGGCGGTGGTATTCCGATCGCGACCGGTGCCGCAATGAGTTGCCGTATTGATGATGATTTAAAAGGCAGAGTTGTTTGCAGTTTCGCTGGTGACGGTGCTTATGCCAATGGTGTTGTGCTTGAATCTCTTAACTGGGCCGCTCAGGAACAGTTTACCGGTGAAATCGCTCATACTAAATATGGTTTGCCAATAATTTACTGTGTTATCAATAACCATTTCGGTATGACTGGTCGTGCTGATGGTGAAGTAAATGGTGTTGACTATCTCGCACGCCGCGCCGCTGGTTTCGCCAATAACAATATGCACGCTGAAGTTGTCAACGGTATGGATGTTATGGCGGTTCGCGAAGCGATTACCCGCGCCAAGAAAATTTGTGAAGATGGTAAAGGTCCGGTTCTGCTGGAATTTGACACTTATCGTTACTACGGTCACTCACTGTCTGACCCGCGTAATGAATACCGTACCCGTGAAGAAGAAGCCCGCTGGAAGGAAGTCGATCCGGTCGATACCTTCAGAAAGCGTATTCTTGATGCCAAGGTCCTGAGTGAAAAAGATATCAAAGCTCTTGAAGAAAAAGTTGCGGCCAGAAATGCCCGCGCTGCAAGAAGAGCTGCTGATTCTGCGGATCCTGATCCGGCTGACGTTATCAAATACATGTATACTGATTCATTCTGCGACGTTGTTCCGGAAAAATATCAGAAAGTTGAAACTTACGACGATGTTCCTACTGCGAAGCGTGACGCTGAAGGCAAATGTACTTACCGTGATGCGATCAAGGAAGGTATTGCCGAAGAAATGGCTCGTGACAAGCGCGTTGTTCTCTATGGTGAAGATGTGGCTGACTATGGTAACGCCTTCAAACTTACTAAGGGTTTGCTCGAAGCATTCGGTCGTGACCGCGTGTTTAATTCTCCGATTTCCGAAGCTTGTATTTGCGGTACCGGTGTTGGTATGTCTATGACTGGATATCGTCCGGTTGTCGAACTGATGTATATGGACTTTGCTCTGATGTCTTCCGACCAGATTTCCAACCAGGCTGCAAAATGGCACTACATGACTGGTGCTTCGACAACGGTTCCGATGGTTGTTCGTTGCAGTGTTGGTGGTGGTAAAGGTTACGGCGGTCAGCACTCTCAGTCGCTCGAATCCATGTTCGCGCACATCCCGGGAACTTACGTGGCATATCCGTCAAATCCGCATGATGCCAAAGGTCTGATTAAAACCGCGATCCGTGATGACAATCCGGTCGTTTTCGTTGAAGGTCAGCTGCTCTATAACGTTAAGGGTGTAGTTCCTGAAGAAGAATATACTATCCCGTTTGGACAGGCCAATGTAATCCGCGAAGGTTCCGATGTAACTTTCGTGGTATGGGGACCGGCGGTAGCCGATGCCCTGACCGCGGCGGATGAGCTTGAAGCTGAAGGTATCAGCGTTGAAGTTATCGACCCGCGTACCCTGGTTCCGTTTGACTGGGAAACCGTGTTCGAGTCTGTTAAGAAGACCGGACGCTGCGTAGCAATCAGCCAGTGCGTTGACATCGGTAGCTTTACCGGTGAAATCGTATCTCAGATCATGTCGAGCTGCTTCGATTATCTCGATGCTCCGGTTCTGAAGGTTGGCGCGAAGAACGGTATTGCTCCGCAGGCTGTTACACTGGAAGAAGTATTCCTGCCGAAACCGGCGGATATGGTGGCAGCAGCTAAAACTCTGATGTAATTCGAATCCGCTCGAATGGCGGCCAGCAATGGCCGCCCTCCTTTTCGGGTGGAATAAATAAGTGAGGATTTTGATATGGCAACCAAGGTTCCAATTCCAAAATTAGGCCAGTCTGAAGAGACCGTCACGATTGACAGCTGGAACGTCAAAGAAGGCGACAAGGTCAGCAAAGGCGACGTCCTCTTCGAAGTGGAAACCGATAAAGCCGTGCTTGAAGTGGAATCCCAGTTTGAAGGAACTCTGTTAAAGGTTCTGATTCCCGCAGGCAAGGAAGTGCCGGTGATGTCCATTTGCGCAATTATCGGCGAAGAAGGCGAAGAAATTCCCGAAGTGGAACAGCCCGCTCCGGCAGCTCCCGCTCCTAAGGCGGCAGCTCCGAAAGCAGCGGCTCCCGCTCCGGCAGCAAAAACACAACCAACACCTGGAGAGAGTGCACAGAAGAGCAGTGCAAGCACCGAACCCGCTCAATCTGCCCCTTCTGCTGCGGCTCCTCCGGCTGTTCATAAACCCAACCCCAGTCCCAGAGCCAGAAAGTTTGCTGAAAACTATCTGATTGATCTGGACAAGGTAACGGGTACCGGTGGTCCGGTCGGACGTGTAACCGAAAAAGATGTGAAAGATTTTATTGAAACATCTGGTTATGCCGACATGAAGATTACTCCAACTGCGTTTAATCTCGCAAAGACCGAAAGCCTGCACCTGCTGGATATCGATGGTACCGGCGAAGGTGGCAGAGTAACGCTGGCGGATGTACGCGACGCGATCACCGAAAAACCGGAAGAAATGACTACCATGCGCAAAATTATTGCGCAGCGTCTTACTCAGTCAAAGCAGACTATCCCGCATTTTTATGTGACAGTCAGCGTTGATATGACTGATGTCATGGCTTTCCGTAAGCAGTTGAAAGACGAAGGTATTGGCCTTAGTGTCAACGTATTCATCGTGAAAGCTGTAGCGAAAACGCTTAAGGAGTTCCCGATGGTTAACGCGATGACTGATGGTGTCAGCGTTATGCGTAAGTCTAAAGTAAATGTTGGCGTTGCAGTTAGCGTTGATAACGGACTGGTTGTTCCGGTTGTTCGGAATACCGACAAAAAGGCAATGGATGAAATCCATGCCGAAGTTGCCGAGCTGGCGGGGAAAGCCCGTAACGGCAAACTTACTCCGGATGAAATGAAGGGCGGATCTTTCACCATCTCCAATATGGGAATGATGAATGTTGAGTCATTCGGTGCGATCATCAATCCGGGCGAAGGCGGTATTCTGGCGGTTGCGTCAACTGTACCGACTCCGGTTGTTAAGGATGGCGAAATTGTTGTCCGCGACATGATGAAGATCACCATGAGTGCTGACCACCGGATCGTTGACGGTTCAATGGCAGCCGAATTTGTTAATGCAGTAAAAGCCAAACTTGAGGATATCGATTTCTGGAAAAAAGAAATCTGACATTCTATATAGCCTTCTGTCCCGGTACGCGTCATAACCGTCCGGGACGATTTTCCTGACGGCAGTCAAGTTTGATATATTTTTTGAGGGTAGCTGGCAGAGCACAATGTATTTTCGACCCTGGTATTCTCCAGCTACCTCTCTTTTTGTCCGTGCGAGCGGAGATCCTCCGCAGGCGAGTAATGCTTCAAACTTCGCGCTGCGCGCTGCGGAAGCATATTTTAAATTGCATAGCAATTTATGGCGGCCTCCTGGCGTTAATTTGAGGCGAAACGCTGCTCGGAAAAGCCGAAAATATTGTACGATCCGGTAAAAAGTTATGGGATATGCTGAATTAAAACCGAGACTGGCGAAGTCGAAATTTCGTTCACGTTTCAAGCTGAACGATAAGGACCGGGCTTACATCGCTTCAAAAGGCTGGACTACAGTTACAGAACAGGCGCGTAGAATCATTGTCGAACGTCTGGCTCCGGCATTTCCAGAAAAAGACGGCAAGCAGACTCCCATGCGCGGACATGTGGTTTTTTCCGCACAGCATGCTACGGCGACATGTTGTCGTGGCTGTCTTTTCAAATGGCACAATATCCCCAAAGAACAACCGCTTACTGAAGCACATATCAATTATATTGTAGAAGTCATAATCGACTGGCTGAAAGATAAAGCCGGAGACTTTCAGTATCCTGAAACTCCTGACCTGTTTGACTTTTGATATGATGGTATCTGTAACTTCCGTAAAGTAATAACCGTCTCCGCCAAACCATCAGTCAGATCGTACATACTGCGTAAATCCAGATTGCGGATGCGGAACGAACGGTTCAAAATCAGTGTCATATTCGGCTTTTCCATCGACAACGCATACGACGGTACCATATTCTCCCCCAAATATTCCAGCATTCGATACAAATTCGAGCTCTTTCCCATCGGACCGATCACCCCACCCACAGCAATCCATGAATTCTCGTCGGACTCCGCTGTAATATACTGCATGACGATTTTTACCGTTTCATTCCCATCCTCAACAGTAAAATTACATTTAAAATATCCATCCTCTGCGGAAATAAAACTATCCCCCAAAACTAAATGACTGTGATCCATGAAATACTGCGCGATAAACCGGTGTGCACTCTGTTTCATAATTTCCGTTCACTTTGTGTTTGGTTCTGTTATGTTCATCAGCCAAACGTCAGGGAGAGTTTCGGCTTTGCCGACCAGCGTTCCGCCGCTGGATCACGTCCGGCAAGGTGCCGGTGCCAGATAATGTCGTTGATTTTTCAAATCGTACCGATTTGAGTAAAATCAACGCCATGAGTGACGCCCCAAAAGTAATGCCTGTTTCGATGAAACCGGCACACCGTGCATCAGCACGGCAGGTATAACGTGTAAGTTCACAGTCATAACACTGTCGCTGGTGCGACGGGCGTTTTCATCGAAAATCGCCCCTACTTCCCCCATGCTTCCGTAGCACGTAGTGCGAAGTATGAATGCGGATGCTATCCGCTATCTTCTCAACGCCGACAAAAAAGGAGCTCTTCCACACCTGAACGAGGTATTCGCCAAAACACCCACAGAAGAATGCAGAAAGAGCTCCCGCAAAATATTTTATTCGGGAATATAATTCCCTTCCCGAATACCATATAAAGCGAGAGCAACCCTCAACATAGTTTCTTCTGTTCAAATTTGGCGAATTTTCGTTCAGAAACGTTTGCTGAAAGTTACCATCGATAACTTTATATCAATTGTAATTTTTGTTTATTTAAATTTAAGAATCCTCCAATGTTCTGATTCTAAAGCCAATATAACATATTACAAATAAAAATACAAGAAGATAGTAAAAAGCCGTAAATTTATTACTCTCCTTCTATGCCATTATTTGCTTTTCGTTTTATTTGTCGTATGGTTATTAGTGTATAACGCTAGGAAGGGTATTGTTCTTAAATGGATATCAATGAAATTACTATACCATATTGTAGACCTGTAAAATTAAGTGATCCATATAAGGATTTTTCACAGGAAGAATTAAATGGTATCATCAGTACTCCTGACAACTCCTTGGGCTTTTTTGAGTTTTCCTGTATTTTTCAGAATTCAGTACCGGCGGGAACATATGAGGAATCCGCATATTTCATTCCGTTAGCGTTAAAATACATCAAAAAGAATAAGCATGACAGTGTTGATGTCGCAGACTACTTTCTTTCATGGATCAGCTATAACTATGATGAACTACGACATGATTGTCTATGGAATAAGATCACAATTTTTTTTGAAGAAATCTTTCATTGTATTACCACAATATTCAAATTACACAGATATCCTGACAATTATTTGGCCCCAGAAAAATACAATATGCTATCAACCTTACTCGAAAGGTTAAACTTCAATTCTGTCTCTGATAATATTGCTGATGTCTGGCTGAAAAAATATCTTGTGGATTACAGTTCTTACAATACAGCGGCCTGGATTTTATATCTAGTTAATGAGCATTATCAACTCCCAAATATTTGGAATTCTAATATCGTTGACTCCTGGATAGAAAATCAAGGTGTTCTTAAAAAATCACGTGATACGATTGTAAATAATATTGACAATATGGACTCAATTACACTGAATTTTTGGAGTGAAAAATTAATAGAAATCGGACTTTAATTACAGCCGGTATATTAAAGTCCAAATCTAAAGTATAAAGCAAGAAGAGCATTGATACAACTTAATATATAGTTGACAAGTATACTTCATTGGCGTATAGTAAAAATATACTGGTAACAACAATATGAAATTTATAGAAACTTCGGTTTTTACAAAACAAGTAACGGAAATTTTAACCGACGATGATTACAGAAAATTTCAAGAGGCGCTAATAATTAACCCTGCTGCCGGAGATTTGATACAACACTCAGGAGGCTTGAGAAAAGTTCGCTGGGCTATAAAAAGTAATCAGGGTAAGCGAGGCGGAGCTAGAATAATATATTACTGGCAGGATAAAAATGATACTATTTATCTACTGCTAATGTATTCAAAGGGCGAGAAAGAAAATCTGACGCCTGCCCAGTTAAAAGTGTTAAAACAGATAATGGAGAGCATGAAAAATGAAAGATGAATTATTTAATCAACTGGTGGATTCTATTCAGGAAGCCGTTGAAATACAACAAGGAACGAAAGAACCTTCAAGAAAATTTGTTTATTCTCCAGTCGATGTAAAAGCCATCAGGAAAAAACTCAAATATTCACAGTCCCAATTTGCTATGATGATAGGGGTAAGCCTTAGAACATTACAGAACTGGGAACAAGGCCGCCGCCATCCAGACGGGCCGGCACAGGCATTACTCAGGGTTGTCGAAAAAGAGCCGGAAGCTGTAAAGAAAGCGCTGACTGTTTAGAATTGTTTAAAGTTTATCAGTGTACAATTTTAATTGCAAAGCGATTTATGGCGGCACTCATTGCGTTAATTTAAGGCGAAACTTGTTTCGACCAAATTAACGCAATTACTTCGCACCAGCACGTTGCCGGACGTGGTCCAGCGGCGGAACGCTGGTCGGCGTAGCCGAAATCTCCTTTCTAACGTTCAGCCAGTGTGATTGTTAGGTCGCCGGACTGATTGGCGGTGGCTTCCGGGGGAATGTCGACACTGACCATTTCGGCTGGTTTGACGTAGTTCAGCTTTTTGCTGAAAACGATGTTGCCGTCGATGCTGGCTTGTAGTTCGGCTTTGTCTTCGACTACCATTGAGCGTAAATAGAAATGATTCTTTTGTCCCGGACAGTACCGGTTGGGAATAACATAGCGAACGTTTGCGCCGGGAACGGCTTTTTCCTGTTCCGTAGTAGCGGCTTGTCCTTTGACATATTCAATTACTTTTTCTGCGGTAGTTTCGGCTTCCTGCGAGACATAATCAACCAGATCGTGAACGTGCAGGACATTGCCGCAGGCGAAAACGCCATCGACACTGGTCATTTGTCCGGCATCGACATAAGGACCGCCTGTTGAATGGTTAATTTCAACTCCGGTTTTGCGGGATAATTCATTTTCCGGGACCAGTCCGACTGACAGCAGGATCGTATCGCAATCAATTTTAAATGCTTCGGCTTCCACCGGAACACCATCCTTTAGCGGCGCAACCCGGATGCCGGATACACGGTCGTGACCAATGATTCCGGTGACACCGTGGCTCAGGTAAAGCGGAATATTGAAGTCGTTGAGACACTGGGCGATGTTACGGGTGAGTCCGGACGGAAACGGCATAATCTCAATTACAGCTTTGACCTTGATCCCGACCCAGGTGAGACGTCTTGCCATGATCAGGCCGATATCACCGGAACCGACAATTACCGCTTCGTGCCCGGGTAGATAGCCGTCGATATTCAGGAGTCGCTGGGCGAGCCCGGCAGTGAATACTCCGGCTGGACGTGAACCTGGAATTCCGATATTGCCGCGATTGCGTTCACGACAGCCCATTGCTAAAATAACTGCTTTCGCGCGAATTCTTATTACACCCTGATCTGCAGAATAGCAGGTCAACAGTTTTGAGTTGTCGTCCAGTTTTTTGACTTCGTTAACAGTGGTACTAACCAACAGATTACTGCCGGAATCCATTGATTCTTTGACGACACGTTCGGCGTATTCCGGACCGGTGAGTTCTTCTTTGAAATGATGCAGTCCAAAGCCGTTGTGAATGCATTGCAGCAGGATGCCACCGGGATACTGTTCACGTTCGATCACCACGGTTTTAAGTCCGGCTTTAGCGGTTGCAGCCGAGGATGACATTCCGGCAGCGCCGGCACCGATCACGGCTACATCGTATGTTAAATCTTTCATTACCTGTCTCCCCAATTTAACTTGTCCGGGGATATTTCGCCCAGTTTGCCGGTGATCAGTTTGCTGCCGCCGCCTCGTTTGGTTATTTCTTCTACCGACAGTCCGGTTTCGCGAGAAATCAGTTTTAAAATTTTATACGTACAAAAGCCGCCCTGACAGCGTCCCATTCCGGCACGAGTATAGAATTTTATGCCGTCGACGGTGGTATGTCCTTTGTGGATGGCATCGACAATTTCCGCCTCGGAGATTGATTCGCAGCGACACACGATGTTGGTAAAAGCTTTATTTTTTTTATACAGTTCGTCGACTTCTTCCGGCGTCAGCTTGCGTACTTCCGGATGTGCCGGAACTTCGGCCTTTATTTCGGTCTTTTCCGTGAGGACCAGGCCATCTTTTTTTAACAAGTCCTTGACGTATTCGCCGATAGCTGGGGAGGCGGTAAGGCCCGGTGATTGGATACCCGCCACCTGGATGAGATCTGGAACCTTTTGCGAAATGTCGATGTAAAAGTCGTCACCTTCCATTGTCGGACGCAACCCTGCAAACGCCGTGATTATGTCGCGGCTGGATACTCCAGGCACCATGTGAACTACCCTGGTAAAGATATCACGCAGATTGGCGGCAGTCGTCGTCAGATCCGTCTTGTCGTCGATCATTTCAGCGGTCGGTCCGACCATGGTTGTACCCTCGACTGTGGGGATTACCAACACGCCTTTTGACGCTTTGCCGGGAACCGGGAAGACCACATGGTTGGTATAGGCCACCGAGTTGCGGTCAAGGAGATATTCTTCTCCCTTGCGCGGTTTGATGGTAAACTCTTCGGCTCCGAAAGCGGCGGATACTTCATCCGCAAACAGTCCGGCGGCGTTAATTGCGTATTTTGCCGTGATTTTGCGACCGTTTTCAGCGGTAATTGTCCAGTTATTGCCTTTTCTGGCAGTTTTTGATACTTTAAATTCATTCAGGAAGTCAACCTGATTATTCATGGCCGATTCAATCAGGGAGAACACATAGCGGTATGGCTCAATGGTTCCGCCGTTTGGAGCATAAAGTCCGCCGACAGTATCAGGATTTAATTTGGGTTCGAGGGAAAGGATGCGCTCGCGTCCGCAGAGTTCGATGCCGGGGGCGCCGTTACGTTTTCCCCTGGCGTAGAGGAGTCTGACTGTTTCCATTTCTTCAACGGTGAATGCGGCGACAATGATGCCGTTGCGACGGAACGGGAAATTGAGTTCATATTTCAGCTTGTCGAACATCAGGTTTCCCTGCATTTCCAGCTTGGTTTTCAGAGTGGTTGTCTCGTGATGGAAGCCGCCGTGAACAATGCCGGAATTTGCTTTGGAAACTCCAAAACAGGCATCGATTTCTTTTTCAAGCAGAATTACATTTACATTGTAGCGTGAAAGGCAATATGCTATTGACGCGCCGGACACACCGGCACCGATTATTGCCACATCGTAGTTTTTATCTGACATTCGGCATCCCCATATTGGAATTAATCCATGTTATAAATGATATTGCCGTAGATTCGGATAAAAGTCAAGTATTCTGCCTAGAAGTTGTTTACTATTTTTTCGCAGACTTTATCTGCAAGAATCTTATATCCGGCTTCTGTGAAATGAGCATGGTCGATGAAATCTGTTTCGGTGAAGCGAGAGGCGACTGAAAATAGGTCGTTTACCTCGACTCCAAGTTTATTCATGACCTGTTTTGCCGTTTCATTGTAGTGCATGATTTCTTCCGTCGTTCGGGGATTTTCCGCTTCATGATTGACCGGGTTTACTGGTGTCGTTGTGGCAAAAATAATTTTTGCATTTGGACAGTATGTTTTCAGGCGGCGATAAATCCGTTCCAGCATTTCCGCATATACTTCTGGGCTGTTCAATGATTCCGAACTTTTATCCCAGTGGGCAACATCCCAGTGTCCGTTGTTCCAATGAATGACGGAAATTGTTTCCGGGTGATCTACCTGGTTGATCCAGTTTTTCAGCGACACGTAAGTATAAGTGGTATAACGGCAGTTATCATCCGGATAATATACGTCACAGGTTTCCTTAAGGGATTCCCGGACATGTGGACAGTATCCCAGTCTTATGGAATCTCCCAGTAGTAAAACTTTGTGTTTTTGCATCGTGATTTTAGTTAACCTTAATTATGGGGCTATGGATTTCGCCTCCTGGAAGCCCCTTTGTGGGGGAACTTTACCACCATTTAATGGCTTCGAATAAATCAGTCAGAACACCACTGTCTGAGTTTGAACGTGAGGTTTTTCCTGCCTGCCTACGCATGTTCATGCAGGTTTCCTCAAGCTTTCTGGTTGTATAGTCAGCTCTTTCCATTACGAGTTTTTCTCGAGCTTCCAAAGATTTTTCATCTAAAGTTGCCACACCAGTGTCATCATCTTGCGATTTCATTTTTCGCTCCGGTCATTTCCTTTTTGTTTTTACTTCTTGCACTACTTGTGCCGGTCCTTGGATCAACAATTGTTTCCGGCTAAATTTACTTTACTTTAATTGTTCCCCAGATCTCACCAATTTTAACCACTTCAATATTCTTGCCTGGCTTCTGATGAATGATAAGTACCTGGGTGTTATCATATTCTCGGCATATTTTTCTCGCAAAATCAATGCCGTTTATAAAAATCGATGTAGACAGATAGTCCGAATCGACTGCTTTCGGGGTCAAAACAGTAACCGACAGCATGTCACGCACAGGTTTACCGGTGGTGACGTTCATGATATGGGTGTAGCGTACGCCGTCAATTGTAACGTAACGTTCGTAATTGCCGCTGGTTGCCATAGATATGTCTTTACAAAGAATTGTGCCGCAGGAGGTTGCTTTATTGATCGGGTTTGTTATACCGATCGTATAGTCTTTTTTGCCCGGAGGCGGAACCGGCATGCAGTACATGTTGCCGCCGAGATTGATGATTCCGCAATTGACACCAAGTTTCTTCACCGCGGCGACTGCCAGGTCCACCGCGTAGCCTTTGGCGATTCCGCCCAGGTCGAAACTCATACCTTTTACATTAAACCTTACGGTATGGGCTTTGTCGTCGAAACATACTTTATCCATTCCGACTTTGGCCTTTGCTATATCGATGTCAAGCTTGTAGGGCAGGGTGTTTCCGCGTTTACGATAGAATCCCCAGAGGTCCATGAGCGGTTTCGCGGTGATGTCGAACGCGCCGTTTGAAATAATATAAGCTCTACGACTTTTCTTAAGTACATCCCATAACAGGTTGCTACATTTGAAAGGTTTGTCATAGGCCGTTTTATTCAGCTGGGAGATTTCGCTTTGGGGATTAAATATATTACATACATTCTCAACTCTGCGGAATTCATCCCTTGCCGTATCCGCTGCTTTATTGGCAAGCTTTTTTTCTGCATACAGGCTGAGTTCCGCCATCGTTCCCATGATCGGAATTTTCCGGTATTCATGATGAAGTTCAGTCGTTGCAACTTCATCCGCAAGTTTTTCGCCGATTTTCGGCTTGTCTTTCATAAAAGCCATCCAGACCAGTCCGGCCACGATGATCATGATCAGAATTGTCCACGTTTGGTTTTTCGACATTACCGGTTTGGGCTTTTCGTTATTCTTTTCAGTTTTATTATTGTTATCCATACTTCTTTCCTTCTCTATGCCCGGGGGTGAAACTGTTTATGTACCGACATTAATCGGTTTCGGTCCACATGGGTATAAATCTGGGTTGTGCTGATATCAGCATGGCCCAGCATTTCCTGAATCACCCTTAAATCCGCGCCGTTTTCGAGCAAATGGCTCGCAAACGAATGCCGCAGTGTGTGCGGGTGTATATTCTTTTTTATTCCAGCCTGTCGTGCGGCTGATTTAACAATGTTCCAAATCATTTCACGGTCAAGCTTGCGACCATTCTTTGACAGAAACAACGCATTTACATTATCAAACTTCGCCAATTGGGGTCTGACTTCTTCAAGGTACCGTTTTACCAGCCGCCGCGCGAGGCGTCCGACCGGAACGATCCGTTCTTTGCTGCCTTTGCCCATGACCCGAACGATTTCGTCATCGAAACGGATCGAGTCAGTTCTTAGTCCGGCGCATTCCGATACCCGGAGTCCGCAGGCGTACATTACTTCCAGAATCACCCGGTTACGGAACGTCAGCGCATCTTTGGCGCTGGCAGGAAACACTTTCAATAATTTGTCTGTTTCCGCCGGCGACATAAAGTCCGGCAGCATTCGCCACAGCTTGGGCGAATCCATTACATCGGTGATATCCTGCGAAATCAGTTTCTCCTGAAACAGATAACGGAACAACACTTTAATTGCTACAAGTCGCCTTGCAAGCGTGGTGGTTTCCAGGCCTTGATCTTTACAGTTGCCCAGATAATCCAGAATATCGTTACGGCGTAATGCCTGAAACGAGTCCGTGCCGTGTTCCCGGAGAAAACCGGTGAAATGCAGCAAATCGGATTTATAAGCCTCTATCGAATTCTTACTGAGTCCTTTTTCGACCGTAAGGTATCCGATGAAATATTTCAGTGCCGTTTCCATTTTTCTCAATTTCCGTAAAAACTTTAATTATACCGCAAAATTGAGCTAAATGCAATTCCAACGGCTCTTACGGAGTGTTTGTTTTGCGTAAGCTTATGAATTTACCACTTATTCTGCCGATTTAATCTTGACTTTTCAGCAAATCATCATTAAATTTACAATTATTCAATAATAAAGGATTAAAGTTCAATAATAATGAATTATTGAGAGATGGTTTAAATGATACAGGCTTTAACACGTGCATTTGAGATTATGCGTTTGACGGCGGCGAGTGCCAACGGCATACGTTTATACGAATTGGCGGACCGAATGAATTTGAAGCGTACTACCGTATTTAATCTTGCGGCTACGCTGGTGAGTGAAGGAATGCTGGAAAAGCGCGGAGGTGCCAGGTATGTTCTCGGTCCCGGCGTTCGTGAGATGTATTTGTGCCAGGAACGCAATACCGGAAAGGAGGCTCTTGTTGAGCAATTGCTGGAGCTCCAACGTAAATATCCAGCGGCCTCGGTCTGCTACACAGAGCGGTCCGGTGGCGATTTTCTCGGCAAAATTTATGTGCCGGACGGCATTGACAGTAAAGTGCAATATCCGGAAAATATGGAGATTGATCCTTTCTGGAGTGTGGCAGGTCTGCTCTTTTTTGCGCTACTGCCGGATGAAACACTTAGAAAAGTACTGCATAAGCATCCTTTTGAGTTTAAGGGGATTGAGGTATGGAAATCGTACGATAATTTTATCGCGGTGGCCCGCAAGGCTGAAGCTGACGGATTTTCAGAGTCCCCGGCATCTCCGCCGGAAATTTTGAAGTTCGGGGTACCGGTAATGACTGGACGTAATTCGCTGCGTGGGGTAATTACGTTGACATTCGGAAAAAACAAATCAAAATGGAATCGAATCAGAGAATTTGTTCTTGATGATATTTTTGCAACTGCAGAAAAAATAAAAACAGGAGTCTGAATGATGAGTTCAGAGAAGTACTACGATGTAATTGTGGCCGGCGGAGGGATCGCCGGAGTAGCAGCCGCTCTGGCAGCGGCCCGACGCGGCGCTAAAACCGCACTGATTGAAAAAACTGTTTATACGGGCGGGCTCGCTACTACAGGGCTTATTTATATTTACCTTCCGCTTTGTGACGGAAACGGTACCCAGGTGTCGTTTGGTTTGACTGAAAAACTGATTCAGGCCTGTGTGAAATACGGTCCTGGCGATATTCCTGATAAATGGCAGGAAGAAAAAGATGCGGTCGAAGAAAAACGTTATCGCACAATTTTTAATCCGGCATCGTTTATTCTGGCAATGGATGAAATGCTTGAAGAGGCCGGTGTTGATGTCTGGTTCGATACCGTTGTTTGCAAAACGATTGTTGAAGATGGTACGGCAAAAGGGATTGAAGTGGAAAACAAGAGCGGACGTGTTACGCTCAATGCCGGATGCCTGGTTGATGCTACCGGGGATGCCGACCTTGCCTGGTCAGCCGGCCTGGAATGCCCGACTCATAACAATGCGATGGCGTTCTGGTTACTGGAGCATAGTGACAGGCGTTCGACGCTTTCCGAGAAAGAGTCTATTTTAATTTGTGGAGGTTCCGCCGATCCGATTGATCCTGAATATAATGGAATTAACGGAAAAAAAGTCAGTAGCTTTATTGCAAAAGGGCGTAAAATTTATCGTGAACGCCTGAATGAAATGTATGCTTCCGGAGAGCATGACCGTAAATCACTGTATCCGCTGTTTCTGCCGGGGATGGCACAGTTTCGCATGACGCGTCGGATCGATGGTGAATTTACGCTGAAAGATGGAATGGAATGGACTTGGTTTGAGGATTCTATCGGTATGATTGCGGACTGGCGCAAAGCAGGTTACGTCTGGGAGCTGCCTTACCGTTCTTTATTGCCGAAAGGAATCAAGAATCTGCTGGCGGCCGGAAGATGTATTTCTTCCGAAGGCGACGCATGGGATGTGACCAGGGTTATTCCGGTTGCTGGACTGACTGGTGAGGTAGCAGGGGTGGCTGCCGCAATGGCGGTAGAAAACCGTACTACAACAGATGCGCTGAATTACAAGGACCTTCAGCGCGAACTTGCAGATAAGTATGGCTTTCCGTTGCACTTTGAGGATGTCGGTCTCAAAGCGAAGAAAATGAGTTACGACTTTAAGAAGTCGAAATAATTATATCAGTGATTAAGGTTTAAGGTTTTTCTCTTAAAACTTAATCACTTAAAACGTAAGGCGTCACTTATTCCGGAAGATTAAATGTGACTGTTGTGCTTGGTGCATTTGTGGGTAGGGCTCGCTCTCCAAGCGTGCCGTCGGCACACCAGTGCCGCAGAGAAAACTTTAAATTCCATTGGTATTCGTCTGCCGCTGATGCGGCAGCGGCGCGCTGCGGAGAGCGCGCCCTACCAGAAAAAGGCTTATCATATGTCTCTACGAAAAGAGTGAGTCATTACCTTAAAACTTATTTATATAGATCGTTGTAGTCGAGCAGGCCGGTATGGGCGATCATTTTCCATTCGCCGCCGACCAGAGTATACATTTTGCAGGCGCGTCCCAGCCAGTGGAAATCATGGCCATGGGCTTTGCCGCGCCACAGGGTATCGATATCGACTACGGCAAAAGCGGCATCACCTTGTTTGGATACTACGATTTTGCGTATTTCACGATTGTTGTGGATCAGGTCATGGGTTTCGAACAGTTCCATCAGGGTTTTACGCCATCGGGTATGGTCAAAACGGCCCATTTCCATTACCCAGTCAACCGGGTCGTGTGAATGAGCTGACGGTGGCCAGGGCCACACCATGTCGTGATGGAATACGCTCAGGAGCAGATCTGCGTCCATTGTGTCCCAGGCGCGGGTTTCGCGTTCGACGATTTCACGGATTTCTTCTTCTTTGGTCATTTGGACATTCCTCCATGTAATTATGAAATTACTGCTAATTTCGACAAGTGTTTTGAAAACTACCTGTTTACTCAGAATGTCGCCGGAAAATCCCTTGACCGGGGTTTAGCGGTGAGCCTCTATGAATATTATAAATGACGAGAAAAATATTTCAACTGGTTCTATGACTGTGAAAAGGCAGTTTGTTGCCCTGATTTCTCTACTTTTTAGAGCAATATGGATTAGATTTACGTGAAATAAGTAAGATTCTTGCAAAAAAGTTGCTTTCACTGGTTCATTTTATGGGCTTGATGTAGTATATTAAGCGTTTGCGCCGAAAAGATTTATAGTACGGACGACGAAAATGGACGGTAATATGTATGTGGAGGTCTTTTCGGAAAGAATAAAAATAATATAAATTCAGGAATTTTAAACAGGTAGTATATGCAGGAAATTAGAAACATAGCGATTATCGCTCACGTTGACCATGGTAAGACCACTCTGGTTGATGAAATATTGAAGCAGGCAAAACTCTTTCGTGACAATCAGGAAGTTCAGGAATGCTTTCTCGATAGCAACGATCTTGAACGTGAACGCGGTATAACCATTCTTTCGAAAAATATCAGTGTCAATTATAAAGGCGTGAAAGTCAATATCCTTGATACACCGGGACATAGTGACTTTGGTGGACAGGTTGAGCGCGTACTGAAACTGGCTGACGGCGTACTGCTGCTGGTGGATGCCGCTGAAGGCCCCATGCCGCAAACTCGTTTCGTTCTGGACAAGGCGCTGCAGCTTAATCTTAAACCGGTTGTTGTGATCAACAAGATCGACAAGCCGGATGCCCGCCCAGATGTTGTACACGACAAAGTATTCGATCTCTTTTGCGAACTTGATGCCAATGAAGACCAGCTTGACTTTCCGATGCTTTACGCCAGTGGTCGCGATGGCTGGGCGGTAAAAGATCTTGACGATCCCCGTGACTCTATTCTTCCGTTGATGGATGCGGTTTTGGAATATATTCCAGCGCCGGAAATTAAGGAAGGTCCTGTACAGATGCAGGTGGCTTCACTTGATTATTCCGACTATGTCGGTCGTATCGGGGTAGGGCGCGTATATCGCGGAACCCTGAAAGCCAAAGCTCCTCTGGTAATGATTAAAAACGATGGTAAATCGGTTCAGGCCAACCTGAAACAGCTGATGACCTTTGAAGGGCTGGAACGTAAAGAAGTCGCTGAAGTTCCTTGTGGTGATCTCTGCGCGATTGTTGGCCTGGAAGGCGTGGATATCGGTGATACTATTTGCTGTGCGAATATCCCTGAGGCTATGCCGCCGATCGAACTTGACGAACCGACTCTGTCAATGATGTTCCGTGTAAACGATTCACCGCTTTACGGAAAAGAAGGTAAATATGTTAGCAGTCGTCATCTGCGTGAACGTCTCTTCAAGGAAATGGAACGTGATGTGGCTCTGCGTGTTGCCGAAACCGGCGAAGCTTTCAATGTGAGCGGACGTGGTGTTCTGCATTTGGCGATCCTGATTGAAAATATGCGTCGTGAAGGTTACGAGCTCTGTGTGGCTCAGCCTCACGTTATTCTTAGAAAGCACAATGGCGTGATTGAAGAACCGATTGAAATCCTCAGCGTGGATGTTCCTGACGAACATGCCGGTAAGATCATTGAGCTTGCCGGACTGCGTAAGGGTGAGATGATCAATATGGAATCACGTGGTAACAGACAGCTTGTTGAATTTAATATTCCTACCCGCGGCCTGATTGGTTTCAGAAGTAAAGCAATGACTGCCAGTGCCGGCGAAGCGATTGTTTCACATCGTTTCCTGGAATACGCTCCGCATAAAGGCGACATTCCGCAGCGTCTTAATGGTACCCTGATCAGTATGGGAGCCGGAACTGCCGCGGCATACGCGATTGATGCTCTTCAGCAGCGCGGCGTATTCTTCATTGATCCGAATGAAGCTACCTATGAAGGTATGATTGTTGGTGAAAACAGCAAAGAAGGCGACCTGATCGTTAATCTACAGAAAGAAAAACAGTTGACCAACGTTCGTGCTTCCGGTTCCGATAAAGCCCTGAAAGTGGCTCCGGCTACCAAGATGAGTCTGGAGCAGGCTTTGGAATATATCGCCAACGATGAACTGGTGGAAGTAACCCCTCAAAATATTCGTCTGCGTAAACTTTATCTCAATGAGATCGAGCGTAAACGCATGCGTAATAAGAAACAGGCGGAAGAATAGTCTTCGGAGATGATTGATTTTCAGAACGTATATAAGTCATATTCAGGTAAGGATATCCTTAACAATGCTACGTTTCGGATAAACCCGGGCGAGCGTACTGGACTGGTCGGCCCTAACGGAGCCGGGAAAAGTACGATTTTCGGTATTATTACCGGAGAGGTTGAACAGGATAAAGGCAATATTATGGTTCCAAAGGACCTGCGTATTGCCATCCTTCACCAGCAGATCGAACATGGCTGCGCCGATGTGCCGCTGCTCGATTTTGCTGCCAATGCCGTGGCTGAACTTTCTGAAATATCTACGCGCCTACATGTGCTTGAGCATCGTTTTCATGAAAATCCATCGCCGGATGAATATGAAAAGATGCTTAATGAGCAGGGTGATCTCCAGAGTCGATATGAACAGCTTGGCGGCTATCGCTTACGTCATGCCGCCGAAGCCGCACTGTCCGGCCTGGGATTTCATGAAAGTGATTTTGAACGTCCGCTGGGTTCGTTTTCAGGCGGCTGGCAAATGCGCGGCGCTCTTGCCCGCGTGCTGATCTCCGATCCCGATATTTTACTGCTCGACGAACCGTCGAATTATCTTGATATTCCCGCGGTGGAATGGCTCTACCGTTTTCTTAAATCGTTCAAAGGGACATTGTTGCTGATTTCGCATGACCGTTTCCTGCTGAAAACGTTATGTAATATTACGCTTGAGATCAACGGCGGTAACGTGACCCGTTATGCCGGGGATTACGATTATTATGTGCGTGAGCGTGATAACCGTTATCTGGCGCTCGAATCTGCGCAAAAGAATCAGGACCGCGAACGCGAGCGTCTTGAACGCTCTATTAATCGGTTCCGTTCAAAGAGCACCAAGGCCGTTCAGGTGCAGAACTGGATTCGCAAGCTTGATAAAATGGACGACATTAATTTACCTGACCAGCTTCACTATTCCGGCTCAATTCGGGTGCCGGAGCCGCCGCCGTGCGGACACGAGATTATCCGGCTGGAGTCGGTCGATTTCAGCTATAACGGTACCGATATGATTCTTGAGGATATCGATATCGAGATCAAAAACGGCGATAAACTTGGAATCGTGGGCTACAATGGTATGGGGAAAACTACTCTGCTGAAAGTTATGGGCGGAGTCCATGCTCCAACCAGCGGCAAGCGCGTTCTGGGGCATAATGTGGTGCCGGGATATCAGGCGCAGGAGTTCAGTGAACTGCTGCCCGATGAGAAAAGCGTGTATAATGTGGTGCGCGACGCACTGCCGCCAGGGGGCGATCCAAAACGCCTGATGAATATTCTCGGCAGCTTTGGATTTTCAGGAGAAGAGGCCGATAAACTTTGTAAAGTCCTGAGCGGGGGCGAAAAGATCCGTTTGCTCTTTGCCCGGTTGTTTGTGAATCCGCCGAATTTCCTGTTACTCGACGAACCGACAACTCACCTGGATATTTCAGCACGTGAGGCCTTACAGCAGGCGCTGAGCGAATATAAAGGTACCGTGATCTTTGTCAGCCATGATATCGAATTTGTGTCCAATGTGGCGGAAAACATTATTGCGATGGTGCCGCAGGGCATCAAACGCTATTTTGGCGACTACGCTTACTATCATGAAAAACTCGACCAGGAACAGCGCAAGGCGTCTGGCATTGAGGACAACGTCGAAGAGATCAAACCGGTTGAAAGTGCCGAGTCGCAGAAGGAGAAGCGTAAAGAACGCGCCAGAATGCGACAGCAGATGCAGGGCGAAAAACGTCATCTGGAAAAACAGGTATCAAAGCTCGAAAGTGAGATCGAAAAAGCCGAATCTGAACGTGAGGAAATCCTTGCTGAAATGGCGGCGAATGCGGCGGATACGGACTTTGCCGATTTGAATCGTCGCTTAAAGAACCTTGAGTTTTCCATCTCCAAAGCTACAATCGAGTGGGAAGAATCTGCTGAAAAACTCGAAGCCTTCATGGAAGAATACAAGCGGATCGCTCAATAATTTGCCACCGGGTGCTAACCGGACGATTGTCGGGGCGGAGAGCCTCCGCAGGCGAATAATGTTTTACGGACCGGATTAGTACGTCCACAATTCCACAAGATTTCTGACTTTAAGGTTTTTTATAAATCCACATGACAACAGCAAAATTGCTATTTGCGTTCGGAGAGCGTACGTCTTATTTGGCAAGACTCTTTTAAGAATGGGAAAAATTTAAATCGCGAAGCGATTTATGGCGGACACTCATGGCGTTAATCTGAGACTGAAAGGAACTTTCAGCCAGATTAACAACATTACTTCGGACCGGTACGTTGCCGGACGTGGTGCAGCGGCGGAACGCAGCTCGGCATAGCCGAAATCCTTAGGGTAGGGACGGTTCTCCGTAACCGTCAGCTATTTTGTGCCTGAGCACAAAATTCCAAGAGACGGCTCGCTACGGAGAGCGCACCCTACCTACATAATATCTTTACATTAGCGTGGTGGAGCAGGTTCTGGTGCCATTGGTGACAGAGCTCAATGATTTTATCGGATGACGCAATTTTGATCAGTTCCAGGTTTGGATTGGTTTGTAAGGCGGAATTATCCATTACGGATAAATAGAATATCTGCGAATGAGTTAGTGTGCTGTCGGTGATGTCGGAAAAGTCGAATGTCTGACGGTTGAGTTGCTTAATAAATTCCTCGTTGTAATAAATCTGACCTTGTACCCGCTCCAAATCCTCAGCGGTTAAGATTCCGTCCATTTTTACCGATACTTCTCCTTCGCGAACCACGATTTCCCTGATTGCCATGACAACCCCCTTTGTGAGTTGCCGCCCTCGAAAAAATAAAAGGGCGGCGTTGTACTTGCCGTAAGTTAGAGGTCCGCCAAGACCTTCCGAAACAACAAGCAAACACCGCCCAAGTATACACAAGGGTGCTGTTTTCCTGTTCGCGTTTCGGATTGAAAATTGGCGGTTTCTAACTTACACGAACGAAAATAAAATTCACGTGAACACCACGTGAAAACTATGATTGTAAAATTTAAACTATCTGATTAAAATATCTCCGAATTTTAAATTTCCCCAAAGTAGCTTGCGTTGTCCCCCAACGCAAATAGCAAGTCTACCGCAAACGCCGTAGACACGGATTTCTCTTTAACACAAATGACTAAATAGATTTATCTAAAGTCATTCATGACTTCCAAGGTTATACGTAAATCCATACGATATCAGCAAAATTGCTATATGCGCTCGGAGATCGCATGCTACTCTGAAAACCTGAATGCTATGCATTCAATTATATTTATTACTATAATCTCACGAAACATCTTTTGCAATTAAGGAAGGAGCTGTAATATATCTCTAACAATGAGAAATTGCGCTAGCAAAGTCTCTTTGATAGTAATTATTTCCTTCCCTTTCTTTGGAATAATATGTATGTAAGGTTTGCATGTTATTATTATTTAACAAAATATAAGTTGTAATCATCGACAAAATATTATAAAGTAATGTTTATAGGCTTTTAGTTTGTGTGATATATTTAAACATTATTTCTGGAGGGATAAATGGGGGGGAATATTGGAGGATATGATGAAAATACATATAAAGATAAAGAAAGTGTTGATTATTTATCAAAAGTCTTAGAAGATAGTAGACTTTTTAAAACACATTTTGACCAAAACGACAAAACGCCCAATTTTGATGGTTTTTTTGAAATTTGTGGACTTTGCGAAAAAAAAAGCATTCCATTGGGCAGATTTGATGTACAAATTAAAACCATCAGCAACTATTTAAATACAAATGAGAGGCCACAAAGCAGATATAAATATTCTTGTGATACAAAGATTTTCAATGCAGCAGAAGAAGCATTAACATTAAATCCAATTCTTCTTTTTCTAGTTGATATGCCTAATTCCAAGATTTTTTGGAAATATCTTTCAGAACAATATGTTTTACAACAATCTATTGAAGAGATACGTAATAAAACCATATTTTTTGATGATGAGAACAGTATTGATGACATTGAAAAATTTTATGGTGAAGCGAAAGAAATATACTTATACGAAAAGAAAAAGAAAAAATCGCTTATATCCAACCTTATACTTACTGATGGCTCAAATATTGAGACTCAATATAAACTTATTGAGCAGATTATATATTTAAATAACAGTATTGATAATGAACTATATTTTCTTAAGAAAACTTTTTGGAATGACGTTTGGAAATTTGGTATTGCATTGACTGAGCGAGAAACTGGGGCATGGATAAATATTTATAGAATATTCGTTGATTCCGATGGGAATATAATAAAAAACTTCCAGCAAAGCAATGACATTTTTATGTCTTTTCAAAATTATCAACATAGTGATGGAAAAATTGATATAGAAAAAAATGTTTGGAATTTTATTAATCGGCCGATAAATGATTTCTTTGAAAAAAAATATATCGATGCATGTTATCTTTCAACAGAAGTATTAATGGAAGTCTCATTTGTATTTCTTGATAAACTTGCAGCATTTATTAATAGTTTCAAGAGAAATTCTCCCCCCTTCATTTATTACAAAGATGAAGAGGAGGTAGAATCAATACGCCATATTTGGAATACCCTAAAAGAACATATAAACCTCTATCTAAATACAAGCTTTGTAAATAGTCCAAACACTACTTTTGTAATAAATCCGCTTTCATATTTATCAGTTCAGAGTTCAAAATTCGAGAGAATTTATAGTTCTGACTTTACCTTTTCAGGTTTCCAGGGAAAAGTTGAATTTGACTCATTCTGTTCTTTTTGGGATGAAGCAATAGTGGAATTAGAAAGAAGAGAAATTAAAACAGTAAAAAGAATATGGGATATTACTACAGGTTCTGAAGACAGAAATACTTACTACTCAAATCTTGATACGCTTTTTGAATTATTGCCAAAGTCATATACCGAAACCGCACAACAATTTTATAAAGAAGAATTTGAGCAATTATCAACAAAGAAAAAAATAGTTATTTGTTATGATGAAAAAAATTTTATGTTCAAATATTTCTATCTCGATAATACAGAATTTACTATTGAGAATAATCCATCTTGGGAAAATAATGAAGGACCAACACCAATTCAATATAAATGTGCGGGATCCTGCTATTGCAATTGGGCATTTAGTTCTGAGACACCACTTTATTCTCATGTAGCCAGATTAATATATAAGGGAGTATGCAAAAAATATAATATGCCTATAAAAACAGCAAATATAAGTATTTTCTCTTGTATTGATTCTGTTAAAATTTAACTTCTTATCTAGTTTTCAGGGATCGGAGGCAGATAATTTAAATTGCGGAGCGATTTATATCGGACACTCATGGCGTTGATTTGAGTCTAAAATTCTGTTCCTGGGGTCGGATGCGGATAATCTTTTTGTTGGGGTCTTTTACTTTTTCTGGGGTTCTTTTTCTGGTTTTTTTTCTGGGGTCGGATGCGGATAATTAAAAACTACAAGCTAAGAAATATAGCTTTTGGGGGAATTTATATGCCTTAAAATGATTTTTTAATGGCAAAAAATAGATTTAAGAATATTTACCACGAAGGGCACGAAGGAACACGAAGTTAATTGAGAATTTAGAATTGAGAATTTTATTATAGTATGTAATCCTGAGTTGCGATTATTTATCAAAAGTGCTAAAAATATTTGCAACAATACAAGTATTAGCTTATCATATTTTCTGAAAATCGCTAGATGGTGTAGAGTATTGCGAAATGAGCGAATTGGGGTAGGGCGTGCTCTCCGCAGGGCGCCGGCTTCCAGGATTTTGTGCTCAGGCACAAAATAGCGGACGGTTACGGAGAACCATCCCTACCTGAAAAACTGCATTTCGCACAAGTCTTTTTATGGTGTAAGCAGGAGAGAAAGATGATATCAGACACAGTAATTCCGAGATTTCTACAAGAGAAAGTCGACAACGAACTCGACTCCGGTGAAAGAATCCAGTGGATGGATATGCCTATTCCACGTTATTTTACTCCAGGATCAACAGGAGCATTTCTATTTGCAATCCCCTGGACAGCATTTGCCATATTCTGGGTCTGCGGAGCATCAGGATTCAAGGTGCCGGATTTCAGCTCTGGTGTTAACTTCTTTCCATTATTTGGGCTTCCATTTATTCTTATAGGTCTCGGGCTGTTATCAACCCCGTTATGGACATACAGAAAAGCCCTGAAAACAGTCTATGTTATCACAGATAAAAGAGCCATCACCATCGAGGGAGGCAGATTGATGACGATACGAAGTTACCCTCCAGAACAGCTCCAAAACATTTATCGTAAAGAAAGAAGAAATGGTACTGGTGATGTTGTCATCACTCGACGAGCCTGGCAAAACTCCGAAGGAAATAATCGATCTGAAGAATTAGGATTTCTGCGAATCTCTAATCCGAAAGAAGTTGAAAAAATGCTGAACAAACTAGCCGAGCAATACAGAATTAAGAATTGAGAATTGGGAAAAATCATTTTTCTGGGGTGCGGATAATTAAGCACTTTATGCTCAAAAACATAGCTTTTTTCGGGATCAACCGTACCTTAAAATAATTTTTTAATGGCAAAAAATAGATTTAAGAAATTCTTACCAGGAAGAACACGAAGGAAATTAAGAATGGGATTTCTTTGGTAGCTTGCGATCTCCGAGCGCAAAAAGCAACTGTGCAGATATCGTGTTAATATAAGGTTAACTTTTGAATGCACGAATTAATTTAGATAAATATATTAAAGAGTTTGTCTTGAGAGGGAATATACATTTTATCATCTGCAAATGCGGAAAGAACGTGTCTACGACGTTTGCAGTGTACTTGCTATATGCGCTCGGAGATCGCATGCTACTCTTTGTCGGACACTCATGGCGTTGATTTGAGTCTGAAAGGAACTTTCAGCCAAATCAACGACATTACTTGCCACCGCGGGCTCCGCGGGCGCGATCCAACGGCGAACCGTTGGTCGGCGCAGCCGAAATCCCTACTTCATGGCAATGAGTTGTTTCATTAGTGATTTATGGGTACCAGTACCGAAGCTGTCGTGGAGTTCTGAGTAGAGCTTATAGAGTTCTGAGTAGAGCTTCACGTTTTCGAGAATCGGTTTATATGAAAGTTCTTTAAACTTACAGATCGCTGCCTGTGCGTCTTCTACTTTTGCATATTTACCAGCGACAACCGCACCGAACATTGCTGCGCCGAGAGCGCAGGTCTGATCGGACGTAGACAAAATCAGATTACGATTCAGGACATCGGCATAAATTTGCATGAGAAGTTCATCTTTTTCAGCGATACCACCGCCGCAGATGATTTCGTTAATCACAATGCCGTGTTCTTCCAAACGGTCCAGAATCTTTTTGGCACCGAAAGCGGTGGCTTCGATCAGGGCACGAAACATTTCCGCCTGAGTCGTATGAAGCGTCATGCCCATAATCAGACCGGACAGTTCCTGGTCGCACAGGATATTACGGTTACCGTTCTCCCAGTCAAGCGCCATCAGACCGCTTTGTCCGGGTTTCATGTTTAAAGCTTCGGCTTTCAGCTGTTTGAACTTTGAAAAGTCAGAATCACAGGCCTTGGAAACAAACCAGTTGAAGATATCGCCAACCGCGGCTTGCCCGGCTTCAATACCGAGACTGCCGGGAAGAACGGAACCATCGACAATACCGCAGATGCCCGGAATTTCAGGGATTCCTGACACCTGGGTTGGTTCTGCCAGAATATCGCAGGAAGAGGTACCGATAATCTTTACCATGCGTCCTTTGCCGACACCGGCACCGACCGCACCGGAATGCGCGTCGATGATACCAGCGGCAATCGGAATACCGGCAGGCAGTCCGAGACGATCTGCCCATGGCTGACACAGTTCCGCCGCCTTGTTATCAGCAGGACATGCTTTGGAATAAAGACGTTCTTTCAGGCTGGCAAGTTCAGGCGAAAGGGATTTCAGAAATTCACTATTGGGCAATCCGCCCCACTCTTCGCAGTAGAGCGACTTATGACCAGCGGCGCAGACACCGGCTTTCACCTGTGCGATATCGGTAATACCGCCGAGAGCAACCGGAAGAAAGTCCGGGAAGTCCAGCCAGGTGTATGCCGCGTCGAAAACCTTGCGGTCGGCATTCATGCAGTGCCATACTTTCGACCAGAACCATTCGCAGGAATACGCACCGCCGCATTTTGCCAAATACTCCGGATGCTGTTTTTCGGCTGCCGCGGTAATCGCGTCGGCTTCCTTGATAGAGGTGTGGTCCTTCCACATCCAGGCATAAGCATTAAGATTATCTTTGAACTCCGGCAAGTCAGACAGCGGAGTCAAATCTTGTGTTACCGGAATCGGAGTTGAAGCCGTAGCGTCAAGACCGATTCCAACGATTGCTTCGGGAGAAAATCCGGCTTTTTCTTTTGCCTGTTCAAGCGCGCCTTTCACGCATGTTTCAAGCGCGGTCAGATAAGACGCCGGAAGCTGTCGGGCCAGGTTATGATCAGAAGGATCAGTAAAAATACCTTCGCTTCCGCCCGGATAGGTGCAGGACGCGGAACCATATACCGTTCCTTCAGCAATATCAATAATCAACGCTCTCGAAGAGTTACTTCCGAAATCTATTCCCAGTGCAAATTCAGCCATAGTTCTTCCTCAATTTTTAAGGACTTATACAAAATTGCCCATAACTGGTAGGGCGCGCTCTCCGTAGTGCGCCGTATCCCGGGACTTTTGTGCTTAGACACAAAAGTGCGGACGGTTGCGGAGAACCGTCCCTACCCGAAACTCTGTATTTTGCACAAGTCTACAATATTTTCTAACGCTAAAAATAATATAAGTATTATGTAATTACAATCCAATTACATAATATTCAGTTCTTTTAACAGAGCTCCAATCTTTTCTCTTTCAGGGGCCCTGAAAGCATGGAAAGGTTCAGCCATGAAGTCACTACAGATCCCCATCTGATTAAGCGCACACTTAATACCTTTGATTCCGCCGGAACAGTACTGTCCGCAGGCATAAAGCTTACGGTGTTCAAAGATGGCAATCTGGAGCTTTCGCATACGTTCGACATCACCGGTAACCGCCGCATTGTACATGTCAACAAACAGTTTCGGACTAATATTTGCGCCGCCGGAAACACCGCCGTGTCCGCCGAACATGACAGATTCGCCCAGTAGTTCTTCCGGTCCCATCAGCAATGAAAAGTTATCGTGTCCGCGCATAGCGGTTACAAACTCATGGTAGCGCACCATGTTGCCGGAACTGTCCTTGAATCCAACGATACCATCAATTTCAGCGGCTTTCTTCAGAGTTTCTACTTCGATATCAACCTTAGTCATAGACGGCATATTATACAGGAACAACGGTAGCGGGAGCCTTGGAACCAGGTGTCCGAGATATTCGAGCAGTTCAGCCTGTCCCTGAGGAAAATAATACGGAGGAGCCAGTACAACGGCATCGGCACCGCATTCAGCGGCATGTTCTGCCAGGCGGATGGATTCAGCAAAAGATGTATCAGTGATACCAACCAGAACTGGAACACGGCCTTTAATATACTTACAGGACTTTTCAACCATATCATATTTCAGTTTCATGCTGAGACTCGGGCCCTCACCAGTAGTTCCAAGCAGGAACAGACCGTGTACGCCGCCGCCAATGATATGTTCGATCAGTTTTTCGAGGCCGGGCTCGTCGAGATTGTATTCATCTTTCAGCGGAGTGATAATTGGCGGAACAACGCCTTTCAATGGTGCAGGTAAATTTGTTTTTTTCATTTTAGTAGTCCTGGTTTTATTGTTATTTCTTTAAACTATTACTCATCAGCATGTTGGCAGGAGGAAGATTCTCCCCGCCTCGTGGCGGACGGTTAAATTCATCATCGGATACGGATGCATCCAATGCGGATTTCATTTTATTTTTAATTTCGCTGTATTCCGGATTATTCCACAGATTATTCAGTTCCAGCGGATCATTGTCCATGTCATAGAGTTCACCCTCGTCTGAGGTGTGGTAGTATGACAATTTCCAGCGTTCGTCACGAATCATTGTTCCGTGAATTTCCGGTTCCCAGTAGCGGTTGCCGTTTCGGATCCCGGTGTTGCGGTAACGGCAGATTGCATATTCGCGATTATCCACTTTATCGTGTTTTGCGGTTTGAATCAGATCGCGCGACATCGGCATTTTGTCGGCATATTCGCCTTTTGCCATTCCCGCGGCATTCAGCACCGTTGAGGTAATATCGAAGTTCTGAACCGGAGCCTGGATTTTGGTTCCGGCGTTTACGCCACCGGGCATGCGCATCAGCATCGGCACTCTGACGCACGGATCATAGAAGAAAGCGCCCTTTACCATCAAGCGATGGTCGCCCAGCATATCGCCGTGGTCACTGGTAAAGATAATCAAAGTGTTCTCAAGCTGTCCGGTTGATTCCAGACATTCCAGAACGCGTCCGACTTCATCATCAAGTAGTTCCATCATAGAAAAATAACCGCGACGGATATCGGTGATATCATCATCAGTAAAGTCGTCAAAGTCGCCAAGATAGCCTTCATGGCTCTCACGTATGTGAGCATCAGGACGACCATCAAGCGGATTTTCAATCGGAGCAGGAATCTTTTCGGGGGAGATCCGATCGATGTATTCCTGCGGTCCGCAATCGTAAGGATTGTGCGGATCAAACACACTCATACAGGTAAACCACGGCCGGTCATTCTCCTTAGTGATAAAATCAATAGTTCGCTGTGCCGCCCAGTGAGTCAAATGAAATTCACGCGGTATATCTTTCACTTCCCGTTTCTTGGTCATCAACCGTTTGCAAAGTTCGGGATTAACTTTTTCCAGCCATTTCCGGTAACCGTGAAGCTCTGATTCCATGCAGACGCAGGCTTCGTTGCACCACTCGTAAACGTCGAATCCATCATTCGGATGGCGGGCTTTGGACTCAGCAATCATACTGGAAATATGCAGCTTGCCAAACAGCGCGGTACGATATCCCAGCTGTTGCAAATACACCGGAAACATCACTTCATCTTCCGGCATGTTGTCATAAAGACGATATACACCGTGTCCCGGCAATTCTTTACCGGTCCAGATTGAGGCACGTGACGGCGTACAAACCGGATTGGACACCACGCAGTTGTTAAATTGCACACCTTCATCAGCCAGACGGTCCAGATTCGGAGTATTTACGGCTTTGCAACCATAGCAGCTGAGCGAATCGAAGCGCTGCTGGTCGGTCATGATAAGTAAAATATTCGGTTTATCGTTTATACTCACTGGATTACTCCCCACATGCTTTGGTTGCGACTTCACTCCAGGAGCGGTTGAACTCTCCGTTAATATGCAAATCACGCATATTGTGAAAATACCAGTCCTGAATTTCCTGTTCATAGGTCAAGCCGTTTTCTGCCTGGAAATACTGCCTTGGGTGGGAATCATGATGCCCCGGACGAACCAGCGGCGGTAATGTATCTTCAGAGGTAAACGACCATTCAAGCAACATGTCCTTGAGCTTCCGTCCCACTTCTGAATCCTTGTGCTGTACCCAGAGGTTGTCCTGTTCATCAGGATCATTTTCGAGGTTGTAAATCTCGCCTTCATCGCTGCCCGGATAATAAACCATTTTCCACGGTCCGGTACGCACCATTCTGCCAAAGTAGTTTTCAGCAAAAGCCGCTTCGCGATGGAACGAACGCTTTTCTGGTTCGTTGAGCAGCGGCAGTAAACTTTTGCCATTTCTACCGGGACCGGGATTGGAACCGGCAAGATCGCAGATCGTATTAAACAGGTCCACATTTTCAACAAACGCCGCGGAGCGTCCTGACTTAAACAGCCATGGAGCATGTACAATCAACGGAGCCTTCACGCTCTGTTCATAGAAACATTGTTTGTAAAATAGTCCATGATCTCCAAGCAAGTCGCCGTGATCCGAGGTATAAATAATGATTGTATTATCGTAAAGCCCTTTTTCCTTGAGCGTATTGATGATGCGCCCGATCCAGTCATCCACCAGTGTATTCAAACCATAATAGCCCTTTTTCACCATCCGTATCTGCTTTGGCGTAATTTCGTCTGATTTATACGGGCGGTTAAGGCGTTCGTTAATATAGTTGTACGCCGCTTTGGGTTTGCGTTCGACTTCGCCCGGAAGCATATTGCGCGGCGGCAGTTCCACATCATCAAACAGATGATCGTATGGCGCCGGCGGATCATACGGATTATGCGGACTCAGGAACGAACCGAAAATGCAGAACGGACCTTCCGCCTTGTCAAGATATTCACAAACAGACGCGCCGACAAATGAGTCGATATGCAAGTCAACCGGTACTTTTGATTCAACCGCGGTGCAGTTGTTAACATAGTCCGGATCAGACTCATCATAAAGCTCTTTGCGACTGGTACCGTTTTTATTCAGGAAACGTTCGTAATCATCGTTTACCGCATAATTAAACTTGGCTTCGGCGATAACTCTGCCGTCAAAACCGAACCGGTCATCCCATGGCGTAAAGTGCATCTTGCCGATTGCGCCGGTATTGTAGCCGTCGCGGGACAGCACATGCCCGAAACTGGTTTCCCAGGAATGCGGTGCACGCCAGTTAGCAGTTACACCATGGTTATGAGGATAGCGTCCGGTACAGATACTGTAGCGGGAAGGACAGCATACTGGATTCGCCACATAACAGTTATCAAAAACCACACCGTTTTCCGCGAGCCAGTCAAGATTAGGGGTTATGGCTTCTTTTGAACCGTAGCATCCCAGGGAATCCGGACGTTGCTGGTCAGTCATCAAAAGAATAATATTCGGACGCTGCTTACTCATTTATCTCCCCCTAGTATACCAGACTTCTAAAATTCTTCACCTTGTGGAATGTGATTAAGTTACCATTATGTGCGGAAGCGGAAGTGCTGTCGCCGGAACGACTCAGAATAGCCAAGTCATCGCCGTCAATAGCCATAGAAGCATAATGCCGTGATTCAAGTTCATTGTCCTTCGCGGTAACCAGTCCGGCAAAACACCAGTCAACCATGTTCTTTGAAAAATGCAGAACCATACGGGTGCGCTGGTTGTTTGGCAGGTTGTAACGATTATCCTCAAGCAATTCAGCTTTAGTCATTGAGTCAGTAGCCTGAGTATTCAGCAACCAGTAAAGTTTGGTCTGTTCATCGTAAAGGATATGGAATTTCATCTGTCCGCCCGGAAGTGGAAGGAAACGACACTCTCCACCGGAAGGCAGCTTCTGGAAGCCAGTGACCATTTTGCCGGTTCCAGGCTTGTCGCCCTGTTCGGTAACAGTCAGCAATGCGGCATAACCGGCCCAGCCGATATGTGCCCGGCAAATTAGATGAATGGTTTTCTTATCCGGATCATACCAGTAATGTGATGGGTCAGTTATCTGGAATATATTGGTTTCAAGCCATCCCGGAGGAGCAAAGTCGCGTCCTGGAGCCGGGAAATAGGTTTCTTTCGGGGTAATAGGATAAAAGGACATTCCCTGCTCAATCAGCTCATCATCATCAAACGCGTCACGGAAAACAACCTCTGTAGCAAAATCCCAGTTGTTCACATCAGTAAGGTCGTCATCAACTTTTCCGCGCATCAGGACCGGCGCGAGAACACTGGGTTCCCATGAATCGCAATCATCGTAAACTTTACGTTCCATCACCAAATAAACGCAGCCGTTGGCATATAGTACATTGCACGGAGCCTGATGCCAACTTTGGCCCTTGGTAAAAGTAACGGTATCGGACCATGTTTCACCATCATCGGCAGAAGCGACAATCTTCAAGTCGCCTTTATGACCGAGAATATAAATTTTATCTCCGGCGACAAACGGACGCGCGTGCAGAAATGGGAACTCCCCGGTTTTGCGCCAGGTATCGCCGTGATCATCGCTTACATAAATATAACCAATATGGGAATCGCACTTATTGCCTTCAAGTCTTTCCACGCCGGGACCGCGAAAACCACCGGTCGCAATCAGTCTGCCGCTGTCAAGACAGCAAATACCGGGACTGCATGTCCAGGTATCTTTGGCACAAGGCGTCTGCATAACAATAATCTCATTCTCAGCCAATGCTGTAATCTTCATAGGGGAGCTCTCCATTATTCATAATCTTCAAGAAGTATAATTCATTGCCTGTATTTATAATAAATTTTCAATCAGAAATTCTCAACTAAATATTAATTTTACCACATTCTTTTCTCGGCATTATGCTCAAAGTTGTTGAATAATATTCAGGACTTTTGTTTTGAATATTCAGATTTGCAAACAAAAAAAGCTTTGCCGGTCGCCCAACCGGCAAAGCTAAGTTTTTTGAATATATCAAAAAAACGAGGAGATTTTTATTTTAGTCTCTCAGGTACTTCAGTCTGGTTACATAGAATGTACCGGTCCCCCCCTTGCAGTCAATGACAATGGAGCGCCATTTCACGGGGAAGTCAATCTTATTATTAGCGTTTGGTCCCCAATGTCCACGATACCGTTCCTTACTCAGATCAAAGTTGAAAGTAATCCACTGATTACTCGCCACCTGACCGCGTTTTTCGTATTGGAAGACTTCGCCCTGACTATCTACTAACCTGAAGTTCACCTTATTGATTTTTAATCCGGATACCTGATATAACTGGAATGAAACAGCCCCGTCAAGCGGCGCGCCCATATCAACAACAGGCTCCTTTTCGGCTAGAAGTTCGACAAACTTCCTTCCGCCTTTCATATGAACCTCATACACATCCTTCTTATCATAAGCTTCAGTATATTTGGTTGAGTAGAAACTACCGGGCTTTACCTTATATTGACGTTTTTTACCGGAAGCCAGAACGAATGCTTCGTCCTCCTTCATTGATGAACTTAGTTTTACTTCATTATTATTCATCTGGTAAACAATCACATTATGGCGATATTTCTTCTTGTCGGTTTCAAACATACCGGTAAGGATATATGGAGATTCGCCGGTGTACGGACGTTTCTTGATCATGATATTAAACTTAACGGTAGTGGCGCCATCAGCCGGAATCGTTACTTTTTGACGAGCAGGAGTCACTTCCCAGCCGCCGTCGGAATTGCAGGTCGGCGGAACCAGATAAACTTCTCCGGTCTGCTCTTTACTTGTAAGATTATGCACGCGAACATCAAGACTCTGAGGTTTCAGACGAGTCAATTTTATTCGGACAACGTGCTGCATGTTATGCAGATCATTTGGACCTTTCATCTGGCTAAGCGGCGGAAGAATATGAATCTTCGCTTCCGGTTTTACCTTTTCAGCTTCCGGTAATTTACGAGCAGCGGAAAGCTTGTATTCAACGTCGCCCTCAACAAATACCGGGTACTCGTTAACCGGAACAGTTACCTTGCCGTCTTTAACCTCAATCTTCGTTCTGCGTCCCATAATATCAACCATGATAACCGAGCCTTTTGCACTGAATGTCAGGTTTTCAGGACTGGTAATCTTCACCATGGGAACGTCAATACGGCCCCTTCTTTGCAACGTTGCCGGTTTGTCCTCTTTCCAGATTAAGGCAGTCCGGTTCTTCTGATTGGAGAAGACGAAGCCAGTGAACTTTTCATTGATATCAATCTTTCCATTACAGGTTTTATCGCCCAGTTCCGCAACAGTCGTGCGGTAAGACATCAACGCCGGTTTCGGCAGAAAATCAGATTTGATAATGCCGAATTCTGATTCCGTACCCTTTACCACCGTATCCATGAATTCATAAACGAATACTTTGCTTACGCCTAACGCAACACTTCCAGCCAGCTTTTTCGGCATATCAAGCGCCTGATAAGTATAACGTTCTTTCTCATTAGATCCGGGAAAGATATGTTTCCAATAGCCACAACCGCTGGTTTCAGTAATCCAGATAGGTTTGTCTTTCTGTCCAACCCGAGCGAGCTGATCCTGGAGCTTATAAATTCGGCCAATTACACCTTCATAATAGTTTTTAAAGAAACCATAGTTATGAGTTGCGACCGCGTCGCAGAAATCTGCGGCATAACTTTCGCCGATAATCGACTGATGAATATGTTCACTGTCACCGATAATAACACTAACTGACGGGTCGGCCAGCTTGGCGGCTTTATATGCGGCCTTACACATCTGAGCATAATCGCCGGGAGCTATCTTCCAGCCGTGAGGCTCATTGCCCACTTCCCATGCTTTAACACTCGGATGCTGTTTTACCAGATCATAGCATTTCTGAGCATAGGTACTCAGTTCTTTCGGAATACCGTATTTTGCCCACTTCTTTGACATCTCGGTTTCTTTAAACGCGGAATCGAACACTTTGTAATTGCAATAATAAGGGAAAAAGGAAAGAACATGAAATCCATCGTCAATCAACGGTTTACAGGAATAATCAACGGGCTGGTCCGTTCTGACCCATGACGCATTTGTTGCTTCAAGGATATGCAGGTAGTCAATCGAATACATGCGTCCCCAGCAATTAATCATACGATCAAAATGAGCACTGAGTCCATATGGAGATTTACTGCTGCGCTTCACCGAATTTTTATGATCCATCATGACAAACGGGATTGTCTGGCGCTGAAGCTCTTTATCGTTCTGTACGAGCGTAAGGTAAATGGTATAATAACCGGTCGTTTTAATGTCCGATGTCAGGGAAATAATCTTGACGCCTGCCGTTAGATCAAGATTCTTCGATAGCTCTTTTACCGTTTTGTCCCAGTAATCTTTTACAACTGCTTTCAGATTTACGCTGCACTTTTCAGCGGACCGGATTTTTAATTTTACTTCCGGCTTATCGGTATAAAACAGGTTGTTGCTGTCATTTACATCCGGACAAACATACACTGTAGACATGGAAGCTACCCGGAAACCAACATTCCCGAGCCTGACATTATCTTCTGATTTTCCGGAATTACAACTGGTATAATGATTTACCTTAATATACTTTTCAGGATTTGCGTCATGTCCAATCGCGATTCTGTGCCAGACATGATGCCGGGTTTCAACCATCTCCGCAACCGCCAGCGGATGACCATATTCATATTTTCCGTCTTTGAAAAATCTACCTTTATACCATTCATCATGAGATGGTATAAAAAATACTTCGGGAGATTTCGCACGGGAAATCTTTCGCATTTTTACCTGCTCGTCAACAATATCATACACTTTGAATTTACTGAGCCAGTTGCAATACTCCGCGGCATTGGCATAACTAACGAAAGTAACGGGCTTATCGGCAGTAGCATACTTAGCAGTATATGTATAACTACCGGGGGGTCCTTCACGGGTGATTGCCATCTGTGAATCAAACGTGTCAACCTTACCGGATTTATTGGTACTGTTGAGAAATTCAGCGTAATCGGCATTTGATACAGGAGCGTCAGCAATGCGGTAATAGTAGTTTACCGCACCACGCCCACGAGCATTCACGCGGATATCAGGGGAGTTTCCGGGGGTGCCCACCGTTTTCATATTATATGATGCAGCATGAACTGCAATAGTCGACAATATTATAGCCGAAATTAGGCATAAGTTTCTGAACATTAGTAGATTTTCCTTTCCATCCGAGGGTTGTTTCAGGCGTTTAACTACCTTAAAAAAAGGGCGGATACAATCCGCCCTTGGTCGACGTGGGATATATTACTTTCTTCTGCTGAAAAAAGTTTCCCAATTATTAGTAAATTGGGAGTAATCACGTTCATATTGAACATGACCATCACCAAACAGATAGTTATTACCTTTAGAGTGACGATTCGCGATAGTACTCAGAAAAGTATTGTAATCGTAAAACGAATAATTAGTGCCACCAACTTCAGTATTGATAATTAGCTGAGATATATTCTTCAGTTTACATAATTTCTTGTAGAAACTATTATAACCTCTGCCGCCTGCACTCAAAATTATCCCGGTAACCCTGATATTAGCGCCATACTGACCGACATAGCCCTGTAAAGTAGTATTATACAGTTCAGATGGAGGCGTAGGATTGGACGGGCAAATAAAAACATTGCTCTTAGCCTTTAAAAGATCAGCTTCATCCAACATTTTGAACCAGCCCCAATGCGGAGTTCCCTGATAAAATGCCGGAACAAATCCGTTATCATAGGACTCGGCATACATAATTTCAGCAGTTCCAATCTGCTTAAAGTTTGAAGCACATGAAATTTGTTTTGCGGTTTCCTTCGCGCGGCTTAATGCTGGGAGAAGCATTGATGCCAGAATCGCGATAATAGCGATCACAACGAGGAGTTCGATAAGAGTGAATTTCCGATTTTGTTCTTTTTTGCCTTTCATAGCCATTTTCTTTCTCCTTTTTAATAAGGTTACTTGTTTAGTTTGTTTATGTCAAGTTATTTAAGTTTTTAACGCTTCCCCGAGCAACCAGTCGGGGCTTTTCAATAAGACGAACCGCATTTCTAAATACGGAAGTGTTTTTTGTCTTGCTTTTTATATTATTCATTAGAAGTTGAATGATTTTATCAACGTAATCTTCAAGTTCAAATGAAATGGTTGTAATACCTGGGTGCATTAATTCCGCAATCGGCATATCGTTTACACCGATAAATGATATATCATCCGGAATGCGATAGCCGCGTTCCGCCAGAATCTTCATGGTGTGGGCCGCAATATTATCGCTGTGACAGAAAAATGCGGTTGGCAGATCACCAGACTCAACCAGTGCCATAAACTTCTCGATATCAAGTTGATATCCTTCGGCTTGAGGAATCATCCAATTTTTGTTAAACGGTAAACCATATCTAGATAAAGAATCAGTAAATCCAGAATAACGAGTTTTTAAATCCAGCAATGAATGCTCTTTTAATTCATATCCCAGCATACCAATTTGCTTATGCCCGTTTTCTACCAGATGATCTACAGCCATTTGTGCTGCCTGGTATGCATCAGGTTTAACGCTGTCAATTGGCAGATGTTCAACAGAGTCAAATGCCATTACATAATTAAAGGCACCAATATACGGATGAATCGCTTGATACTCGTCCAGAAATCCCATCGGACCAACTACCAGCGCATCGACATTCAAACGGGCAAGAAAATTAACTCCGTCAATCAGTCTTTTTGAGTTATCTGATGCAATAAACATGCTGAGGTGATATCCCTGATTCCAGAGCTTTTCCTGTAAACGGTTCAAAATGGCACTGTACCAGGAATCAACTGGTGACTGTTTCAGGATAAAACCAATTATATTTGTTTTTCCTTTTAACAGAGACTTTGCGAGCAATGAAGGCTGATAACCAATCTTTCTAGCGTATTTACAGATCGCTTCGGCTTTATCGGCTGATACATTCTTACGTTTATTTAACGCATTGCTGACTGTAACGGTCGAAACTCCGAAGACCTGAGCTATTTCTGTTAATGTTGCTTTTGTATTCTGCATTATTGCTACCACTTAGTTAATCCTTTAACTAAATTATAACGCATGGCGCACAAAAAAGCAACATTTTGATTGAAACTTTTCGCAATTTATCTGTTTTTGACCTCGGCTAAGAAAATATATTCTAGTTTAACCTTTAATCAAAATCAAATATTAAAATGCTAGTAACAAAAAAAACCGCACCTGCATTTTTGCAAAGCGCGGTTTTTCAGTGGAGGATACTGTAATTATTTGGGAACTCGGTCCCTCATATGGTAATGGGTATGCAGCAACTCATGCGATTTCTCTCCTAACGGCTTTTTCAAGAATTCATTATAAAGTTGCATCACCTGTTCATTCTCATGCGACTTACGCAAAATTTTATGTTCATCTTCTGCATATATTGCCTTGATGCGCTTCATCCTGACGGAATCATCAGTAAAACGCGGTTGGCCGCCGCCGCCAATACATCCTCCCGGGCAGGTCATAATTTCAATAAAATGAAACTCTTCCTGACCACTTTTTACCAATTCCAGAATCTTGCTGGCATTACTCAGGCCATGCGCTACACCAACCTTAAGTACTGCCCCTTCCAGAAACTTCCATTCCGGGAGACAGCCTTCAATCGGCAACGCCGCTTTCTTAACGCCTTCAAGCCCCATAACTGGTGCTACATGCAAATCATCCATCGGCAATTCTCTGCCGGTTACAATTTCATATGCTGTCCTGATAGCAGCCTCCATTACTCCACCGGTATTCGCAAAAATATCAGCTGCACCGGAGCTAAGCCCCAAGGGAGCATCCATTTCACCGTCAGGCAGCGAATCAAACTCGATTCCTCCTTGACGTATCATACGTCCAAGTTCGCGGGTCGTCAGGACAAAATCTACATCCTGAACGCCGCTGGAGTTCATCTCCGGACGTTGTGCTTCGAACTTCTTGGCTGTGCACGGCATAACTGAAACAACTACCAGTTGTTCCGGAGACTTATTGATTTTTTGGGCATAATAAGATTTTGCAACTGCACCGAACATCTGTTGCGGAGATTTACAAGTGGAAATATTATCAAGGAACATTGGATAATAATATTCCGCGAATTTAATCCATCCCGGCGAACAACTGGTAAACATTGGCAGATGTGCGTCCTGTTTGTCCACCAGCGCTTTTTTTAAACGGGTCAGAAGTTCTGTTCCCTCTTCCATAATAGTAAGGTCTGCTGTGAAATTGGTATCGAACACTGCATCGAATCCCAGTTTTCGTAAAGCGGAAACCATCTTTCCTGTTACCAGCGTTCCGGGTTCATACTCGAAACATTCACCGAGAGCGGCACGAATTGCCGGAGCCGTCTGAACAACTACGAATTTTTCAGGATCGTCAATCGCTTTCCAGACATCGTCTATGGCGCTCTTTTCTGTGATTGCACCTACCGGACAAACTGCGGCGCACTGCCCGCACTGTACACATGGAACATCGCTCATTTTCAGGGCAAATGCGGGACCGATCACAGTATCGAAACCGCGATTCTGAGGGAAAATGGCTCCCACATTCTGAACTTGCTGGCAGATAGTTACACAGCGGCGGCATTTGATACATTTCGAGTTATCACGTATCAGTGCAGGCGTACTGTCATCAACTGCTTTCTTTGCCTTGACTCCATCGTACCTGATGTTGGTTATTCCCATGTCACGAGCAAGATCCTGCAATTCGCAATCCTCGTTACGATCACAGATCTGGCAATTGCCATCGTGCTCGGAAAGTAGAAAATCAACTACCGTACGCCGTGCCTTTCGAACCTTTGGCGTATTCGTTTGAACCCGCATTCCTTCCGTTGCCGGAGTCGCGCACGACGCTACCAGCATCTTCGCTCCTTCCACCTCTACAACACATACCCGACACGCCCCCAGTGGTTCATGGCCCTCCAGGTGACACAGTGTTGGAATATGTATATTGGCTTTTTTCGCCGCATCAAGAATCATACTGCCATCGGGAACTTCAACCTGTATATCATTTACAAATAAGCTAATCATGACTCACCCTCCTCAATCCGGCCTTACACATTCTTTTCCGTAATCACACCTCAAACAACGTTTGGCTTGACGAACTGCCTCGCCTTCCGTCCATGGCTTTTCAACCTCGTCAAAGTTGTTCCTGCGTCGTTCCACCGGAATAAGATTGAGTTTTGCACGTGGATATGGCATTGGATCCGCGTCCGGATCAAATGCGGTATCATTTGCCTTTTCCTCTCGCCAGAAGGCATGTTTTTCACCAGTAAGATATTCATCAATACCCACCGCCGCATGTTCTCCTGCCGCTACTGCTGCTATCACCGAATTTGGTCCGGTAACAGCATCGCCGCCGGCAAATATGCCAGTAGCCGAAGTCATACCGGTTGCGGGATCAATCGCAATTTGGCTGCCGTTTTTTATCTTTATGTCACGCTTATCAATCACTGCATCGCAGTTAAGAGTCTGACCGATTGCCACGAGCACTTGATCAGCTTCCAGCGTAAAAGTATTTTCATCACTTTCTGGTCGTCTGCGCCCGGTTCGGTCAAATTCTCCCAGCTTCATTCGCGTACACTTAATACCTGTGGCTTTGCCATCCTCAACAACCACCTCTTCCGGATTTGCTAATGTAATAATCTTTACGCCTTCCTGAATGGCTTCTTCCACCTCTTCTGCATAAGCCGGCATTTCATCCTGGGTGCGACGATAAACAATGGTTACATCAGCATCAAGACGCAGCGCGGTACGGGCAGCGTCGATTGCGCAGTTGCCGCCGCCGATCACCACTACTTTCTTGCCAACCGGAACTGATCCGCGAATATTGTATTCTCGCAGGAACGGAATTGCCCCGCGAACACCTTCTGAGTCGATCCCAGGGATTTCGATTCTGCTGTCAAGCGGAGCTCCAATAGCAATATAGATGCTGTCATATCCAGCTTCCTGCAATCCCGCTATAGTAAAATCGCGTCCCAGTTTTTGCTCGGTCTGAATTGTTACCCCCATATTCTCAATCATACGGATTTCACGGGCCAGCGTTTCACGCGGCAGCCGATAGGCCGGAATTGCCTGTACCAGCATTCCGCCTGGACGCATTTCCGACTCATAGATCGTCGGTTTATATCCCAGCCGCGCCAGAAAATATCCACAGGACAATCCGGATGGTCCGGCCCCGATTATGGCAATTCTCTTAGCTGCGTTTTCCGCGTTGTCTCGGGTTTCCGGCAATTGGATCGTAATTTCCTGATCGGTCATGAAGCGTTTTATGCCTCTGACGCAAACAGGATTATCCAGCGTTGAACGCCGACACTTATCTTCGCAGACATGGAAACATACGCGAGCACAAACTGATGCAAACGGATTGCGTTCACGGTGCAGTTTCAACGCTTCGGCATAACGTTTTTCACCCACCAGGGAAATAAATCCAGGTACGTCGACATGAGCCGGGCATGCACTCTGGCAAGGAGCCCGAACCAATGACGGACATACCCCGGCCTCGCAGTGTTTGTATCTGATATGCTCTTCGTATTCCTGCCGGAAATGACGAATGGTGGATAGTACTGGATTCGGGGCGGTCTGCCCCAGCCCGCAAAGTGCGGTCTGTTTGATTTGTTCACCCATTTCAATGAGTTTTTCAATATCTCCTTCTTCGCCCTTGCCCTCACAGATACGTTCCAGTATCTCAAGCATGCGCTTGGTGCCCACGCGACACGGAGCACATTTGCCACAAGATTCCTCCTGGACGAACTCCATGAAGAAGCGCGCAACATCAACCATACAGGTATCTTCGCTCATTGCGATAAGCCCGCCGGATCCCATGATTGCACCCAGCTCCTGCAGGGATTCATAATCAAGCTTAACACTCAGATGTCCCTTGGGGACACATCCGCCGGATGGTCCGCCCAGCTGCGCGGCCTTGAACGACTTCCCGCCCTTTATACCGCCGCCGATATCATAGATTAACTCGCCAAGTGTGGTTCCGACCGGTACTTCTGCCAGACCGGAATTCACGATATCACCGGCAAGCGCAAAAACCTTTGTCCCTTTGCTGCTATCCGTACCATACGACGCGAACCAGTCGCCGCCATTCAGCATAATAGCTGGAACATTAGCATAAGTTTCTACATTATTGAGTACCGTGGGTTTTCCCCATAGTCCCTTGACTGCTGGAAACGGCGGACGTGGACGCGGTTCACCACGCTTCCCTTCAATCGAAGCGATCAACGCAGTTTCTTCACCACAGACAAATGCCCCGGACCCCATGCGGATCTCCAGATCAAATTCAAAGCCGAGGCCAAGAATATTGTTGCCCAATAGTCCACATTTTTTCGCCTGGTCGATTGCTTTCTGCAAACGTTCCACCGCCAGTGGATATTCCGCACGCACATAAACATACCCCTGTTTCGCACCAATAGCATAGGCCCCGATTGCCATACCTTCTATAATGCTGTGCGGGTCACCTTCCAGCACACTGCGGTCCATAAACGCGCCGGGATCGCCCTCGTCACCATTACACAGAATATATTTGACATCGCCTTCGGCTTTTTGGGTAAAGCTCCACTTCATCCAGGTAGGGAAACCACCGCCGCCGCGGCCACGCAGGCCGGAAATTTTCATTTGTTCAATCACATCATCCGGGGACATCTTTTCCAGAACCTTTGCCAATGCCTGGTAGCCCTGGACTCCGATATATTCCGTAATATTCTCAGGATCGATATTTCCGCAATTACGCAGAACAACTTTGGTCTGTCGCTTAAAGAAATCGATATCGGTCATAACCGGTACAGGTGTAGTATGGTCTTCTTCTCCTTCCTGATAGGTCAAAGCCTCCACCACTTTACCATTCATGACATGTTCACGAATAATCGTGTCGGCATCCTCCGGCTTTACTCCGCGATAGAACGTTTTGTCGCGTTCCATCACAACCACTGGCCCCATGGAACAAGGTCCAAGACACCCGGTTTCAACCATCATTACCTGTCCGATGAGATTATTCGCTTCGATTGATTCCTCGAATGCTTTTTTCACTTTCATTGCACCGGAAGCGATACATCCTCCTCCCGCGCAGAGAAGAATTTTTTCACATTCGGAATGCTTCATGAAATCTTTCTGATCCTGGTTTACATCTTCACAAAGACGCTTTAGATCACCAACCGTTAAACCTTCATGTTCAAGAGTCATTGCGGCACCTCCTCTTTATACTGTGCGAGAAGTTCTTTGATGCGCGATGGCTTAACGCGCTGATGGATTGTCTCATTGATCATAACGACCGGAGCCAGCCCACAGGCTCCGAAACATCGTCCGATATCAAGCGAGAATTCGCGGTCCTCGGTGGTTTGTCCGACATCTATGGCAAGTTCTTTTTTGATTGCGTTAAGCACTTCCTTGCCGCCACGGACGTAGCATGCCGTACCAAGGCAAACCCTGATCTGGTTTCTGCCTTTGGGTACTGTAGTGAAGAATGAATAGAAACTGACAACCCCGGATACTTCGCTGTAGGGTTTGTCCAACGCCAGACTGATTTTTTTGAGCGCCTCCTCGGGAAGATAACCGAACAGGTTCTGAGTCATCTGCAATGCAGGGATCAGCCCTCCCGGCTTGCTTTTGTAGTCTTCCAGAAGTTCATCGAGCCTTGCTAAAAGCTCCTCTTCTGATGTTTCCCGGCCACATGCGCATTGAGTGAGTTCCTCCACTGCCATAATCCTGCTCCCTCTTTTTGGTGTTGGATGTACTGCTATATGAAATACAACTCCGGACAACAAATATAGAGATACTGCGGAAATACTGCACCAGAAGCGGTTAAGATACAATTGCTCCTTATTATGAATTAGAACGCAAAAACAGCCAAAAATCAACACCCTGATCGCAAATTTTCGCAAAATTTCATTGCTTTGCGCAATAAATATTACAATTAAGCATAACCAAGGCACAACAAACCAGTTAGAGATAAACTTTCAAAAAAAGGGATTATACTCTTGACAATATATATATAGTGTATTATAATTTTAGTGTGTTTAATGTAGTGTGTTTATTTTTGCAAGAGACAAGACAATGAAGAAATATCAAAATATTTACCAGCACATATCATCATTAGTAGATGATATGCCTCCAGGACAACTACTGCCGTCTGTCCGGGATTTAATGGATGAATGCAGCGTCAGCCAGGTTACCGTAACCCGTGCTCTTAAGGATCTGAAAAAAGAGGGAAGAATATTTTCCAAAGTTGGCGAAGGCACGTTCAAAGCAGGAGAACGTCATAAATCAAAAACAGCAAAGGCCAGAAATATTGTCATGCTTCTGCCAGATTATCCCTCTACATTCGTTACATCGGTACAGGCCAGCTTTAAATCATATTTCTATAGTCAGAATTATAAGCTTAAAACTATAAACTATGATTATCGAGCCAATAAAGTCAATCGATCAATGGTAAAAGGTAGTGTTGACGCTCTTATCATTTATGTTGATTCAGGCTTTGATTTGACTTCTGTAGCATCAATCTCAGAATTGGGCATGCCGGTAGTGTTTATAAATATCATGCCTCAAGGGGTGAATATTGACGCTGTCTGTACCGACAATGAATACGGCGGCGCTCTGGCGGCTGAATGTCTGCTTAATAACAACCATAAAAAGATTGCAATGCTGATTGCCCAGCCACTGGGGCAGACCTCAATTAACCGTCGTCGCGGCTTTTCCTGTCGACTTGAACTGGCCGGTATTAACGATATGAAACTAATCAATTGTGAAACTGTCAGTGGAGAAAATTCTACGGAAAAGGCTTACCGTACAATGCTGGATCTGATTGATAATGGACAAGTCGATTTTACCGGAATATTTACGGATTCAGATCTTGGAGCCCTTGGTATAATAAAAGCCTGCCATGACCGAAAAATAAAAGTTCCTGAACAATTGAGTGTTATTGGTTTTGATGATATTCCTGAATGTGATTATTTTTATCCATCGTTGACTTCGATTAACCAGAATTTGCAAAAATGGGCAATTGAGTCGGAGAAAATTATCAATAAACGATTTAATGGCGTTACAGGCATGGCAATTCAACATTTCATAAAGCCAACACTGAGCCAAAGACAATCAACTGGGAATATTGAGTAGTAATACATCAATGGATTAATCAAATACAGTACTTTGCGTGTATGAAATTAATAGCAGTATTTATAATTAACAAATTGAAAGAGAAAGAACAAGTAATGAGATCCAATAAGATATTATTGATTTGTACGTTAATCTTATGTGTGGTTATACACTCTGCATATTCAGCCGTGTTATCAGCAAACTATAATACACTGCAAAAAATCACGGGTCTGAAAACAACAGAAATTGATGGTAAAAAGTGTCTGCCGATTTCAACATCAAAAGCCGTCTATCATCGTTATAAAGATATTAGTAGACGCATTAAAGTTACCCCAGGTCAAAAGCTTACTTTAAACGTGAATATAAAGATTCCAAAGAAATTAAAATACGGCTATTTTGTTATTCAGGCTTTATTTTTTGACAACAAAGGAAATCACTTCGCAACCAGCTCTTCTACAAACTATAATGCTTCTGCAGAATGGACCGATGCAAAAGTTTCGTTCCTTGTCCCGGATAAGGCCGACCGAGTTTTACTAAGAGCCTGCAATCGCGGTGTCGGCACAGTCTATATCCATTCGGTAAGTCTAGACAAAGCAACTGGTTTTGAATTGGCAAAGTTATCCGGTTTTTCCGGCACGCTGGATGAAAAAATATTACTACATAGCTGGGCATGTCTGACAAGTTCCAACCTTCCAATGTCTAAAAGTATTGTCCAGGTCAAATTACCGAATGGACATACAACAAATGTCTTGAAACTTGTCTGCGGTGATGACAAAAAAAACTGCAATATCGGCATTAGCGGCATTCCCGAAAACAAGGGCTGGAATGAAATCAAATCAAGGCGTCTGGTTAGATTCTCATTTTACTATCGTGTTCCCTTTATTGACGGCAAATTCAGAGCTAGAAATTTGCTTTTAAAAGGAAGACACTGTCCCGATAATATTAACTTCGCTCCCTTTATAATTGACAGTCAACTGGACAACTGGCAAAAAGTTGAATACACTATTCCTTCCGGCAAGAACTTTTCTCATGCTGGTTTCAGCTTTCGCCTCAATGGGAACGGCAAGATAATTCTTGAAATATCAGGTGCGGAATTTGTCTACGATGATGGCTCAATTAACCGTACTCTTCAAGTCTGGAAAGATCCCTACTGGTATTATCCCAAGTTATCCCAGCCTCATCCTATGACTGCAAGCACTACCGGAAAAGTAATGATCTGCGGCGCCTGGACCCTGAGAAATAAACAAAGCGCCGGAATGCTTAATGCACTAAAAAAACTGATTCCAAATCTTGGCATAATTGAAAATCTGAATCTTGATATCCTGTTGAATAACCGCAAACAGCTTGACGACGACGGGTTTGCTCTTGGCTTCCAGAATATTACTCCTTTCCTGTGGCAAGCGGCGGTAAAACATGACGCGATTCGCTATAAGCTGGATACTTATCAGGGACTGGATCAGAAATATCACAAATACGACTGCTCCTCTCCTGCATGGGCCAAAATTTACAACAATGTAGCCGAAAGGTTTAAAGATTACGGCATTAAAGACTATGAAGGAATTGACTGCAATTTTACCGGCGGCGATGCAGATAAATATAGAATGAATTTCATTCATTTTCTAAAGCAGGAAGATGAAGGCATTATTATTACCGGATGGAAAAGAATCCATTTCTGGGATTATTTCAAGGCATACACCGGCACTATCTGGAAACCTTCAGCCCTCAACTGGAAAAAATGGGATGATTACAAGCATACTTCACAAGGTGCTTACTCCAGAGGTAATGCGTCAAAATTAAACCGTATGCGCGGTTATTTGGATATGGCTCTGGTTCACTATGCTTACATGCTTTATAATGCCAGACTTGGCCGGGCTTTTAAGAAATATGATGTTGATTATTTTGTCATGAATAACGGCGACAACTGGCAAAACGGCAATGACTGGGAGTTCAATGCACGCTGCAAAAACATCCCTGGATTTGTAGAGGAAACATTCTTCTATCATCCCAGCACCGTTATCAAAGCCTATCATCAGGCATTGCTGTTCAGGCAGTTCTACAATAAATATGGCACACGCCATCGCTTGATCCAGGAAACCGGGCAAGGCGGACATGGTCCGATATATTGGGCTCCTCTTGTTTCATATGCCATAAATTTTACGCTCAATTCCTGCCAGCGCTATGACTCATTACAGGTAGACTGGCCGGCAGAAAGCTGCACGCTGGTTTATTCCGGCACTACCAGCAAAACCCATATCGATCGGGTAAAAGATTTTCTATCAAAAGTACTGGCATTTAATCATGCAAGAGCTTTTGATATCCCCAAAACATGCAGCGACATGAAAAGGGTTGTTATTCTTTCAGAAACTGCCACAATGACGGCCGGTTCACTGAATCAGTGGAAACTGAAATCTGTTATTACGGACAATAATTATCCCGGTTCTTATGCGGCCTTGAGCAATTTTAATCTTGACTTACTGAATAATTCAGATATCATTATTAATGATTACTATGCACTGCCGACAGGCGGAGCACGTAAACTGGAACGCTGGCTCAATGCCAAACGCGAACGGGTTTTATTCCTCCACGGCTCGTCCGCAGCCCGAATTATTAATGGAACAATGTGGGCACAACCGTGGAATTGGAACAGAACCACAATAAATGGCAAAAATCAGTTTAAAAACGAATTGGGTGAAATAAAACGAATTAAGACAGGCAACTCAGCTGATATGAAGTATATGCCAACAGTCAAAGGGAAAGTGATTCTGGCAGAGTCCAACGGTTCGCCATTACTCTCGCGCTATAAACTACCATCAGGATCAACCATTTACTACTATCATTACATTCCGGGCGTCAACCGCGCCAGGGATTCAAAAGTCATTGCGAACTTTTTCAAATCGCAGAAAATTTCCCGGCTAAGCAAGAATATCAAAGGCCATGCAGCGGTGAACAAATTCGAGTACAACGATGGAAGCTATATGATCGCAGCCTTTGATCAGGATGTCTTCAAAAAATACCACTTTGACCCCAGAGTGAGAAATTCAAGATTTCAACTGGATACTCCAAATGAGAATGCTGAATTTGAAATAAGCCTTGAATCAGGCCGTTACAACAGCTTTTCCTTTATAAATGGACAAAACTCTATGATTGAGGTTAAAGCAAATAAAAAAACAACACTGAAACTGAATAAAAAAGCGGTTGAAATATTCTTCATCGTCCCGGCTGACAAACCGGAACGCCTGAAGCAGATCAAGGCTAACAGAAAGGAACTTTTTGATACTATAAATAACATTACCAATAAACTAAAATAAAGGGATTATAGAAATGAAGAAGCAAAATTTCACACTCATCGAACTCCTCGTTGTTATCGCAATTATTGCTATCCTGGCCAGTATGCTGTTGCCAACTCTGGGGCGTGCACGTGAAACCGCACGCAGAATCAATTGCCTTTCTGATGAAAAGCAGATAGGACTTAGCTTACTTAACTACACCAGTGATTCCAATGCACAACTTCCCGTTCCATGGCCTAACGGTGGTTCTCCATGGATATCATTACTGACTACAAACAAATATCTTCCGTCAAATGCTTGTGGAATCAGCGGGAAAGCAACTCTGGTTTGTCAGCAAATAAAAAATTACGGCATTACAGTTGGAGCGGTATATGGCTGGTCATATGCCATTCCCACATGGGGCGGTGATGGAGTATACGGTATCAATGACAGAACCAGATCCCGTAAACTAACAAGATTCAAGCATGTTTCTGAAATTGTAGCTATCGGAGAAAGCACTAAGTTATTATGGAATGGTTCATGGATGACGCCAGTACTAAGTCCTGAATGTGGTTATCCCCAACCAGTACATTTAAAAGGAGCCAACATCGTATTCCTTGATGGTCATGGCGAATGGGTAAGAAAAGACACTTCCACCACTTCTGGACTTGATTTGCCAGATAACGCCTGGATCAAACACTAAAATAACATTCCCAAAAACTGCATTTCAAGAGAAAACAGGAGAATCTTAATGAATCCCCACAGGATATTACTGTCTTTTTTCGCCATTACAGTATCGCTTTCGGCATGGGCCGCCGAGCCTTATTTATATCGGTACAAGGTTGATTCCAACATGTGGCAGGGAAAGCCCCTTCCTCTGCCTGATGAATCAAAAGATATAATATATCTCGGAACTGGTGCAAAATGGGCAGCAAGCAAAAACAGCATTGAAGCGGCTCAATACATGCGCAAAAGATTTCCCAATACCCAGTTTGTTGTTTCAGCAGTATGGTTTCCCGCGCCCCAAATACCGGAATACCTGAGAAAACTGCATGGGCTGGGTGCATTCTATCAATATCAGAAAGCGCCTCCTCAGGACAGAAAAACATACGCCCTGCATGGCACACTACCGGAAAACTGGCGTGGCGATAAATTAACCTGGGGAAATGCTGTTCTGGCAACATCCATTCAGCATCAGGCAATCATGGCATTCAAAATTGATAACGCGGCCAAACTTGGAGTAAACAATTTCAAACAGGTGGATTTTGTCTGGCCCTGGACCGGACGCTGGGGCTATGACAAACCATCTGTTAATGCTTTCAGGCTCGACCTGAGATCCGGTGACCCCGGACTGAACATCATAACTTCTGATGGTAAAACAAGAATTATTCATTTCTGGGATTATTTTGAAGCATACCGTGGAGTAAGATTTACACCCGCGGATCTCGGGCTTAAATCGTGGGAGGACTTCTATCCAACCACAGAAATAAATGCTGCCTCTCCCGCCGCCCCAGTACAGACCAAACGCAACCTGACGGTATTTCTGGTATTATATCATTATGAATATCTGAAGCAGGCACAACGTCTGGGTCAGCAGGCAAAAGCCGTTAATGGAATTCATCAGACCACTGTGAATCCGGAAGATTTTGCCAATGGTGTTGATAATATCTACCTGATGAAGCTCGCTGATTTTGGCACCGTATTCTTTGAATACTTCGGTAGCCCGGTAAATGCAAGAGCCGCATTTTATCATATGCCGACCTACCGCAGAGCAGCGAATTCATGTGGCAAAAAAATTGGTCTTATCAAAGAGTTGGGACAAGGTGGTCATGGTAAACCGCATAAAAGTCCGATCATTGAATTCATTCACAATTATGACCTTACTTCAAACGGATTTGATCAGTATCACAATGAATGGACAGAAGGCCGTTTTGCTCAAATGGCTTCAACCGATGATAAAGAAAAATACCGACACAACCGACTTCTGGTTTTTCTCGGCGGAGCCTATGGTTACAAGCAGGCGAGAAACGATAAGTCATTTCGTCCACAGGCCCCGGTGGTATCCGTAACATTACGTTCGGTTAACCACTATATGGACGCATGGATGTGGGATGTAAAAAGCATGGACTCATTTGCACGCTATCTTGCCGACGAACATATTGATATGGAAGAGACTTTTCCGGGCCAGTTACCTGAAATATTAAAAACAGTAAACAGTCTGTTCTATACTCCGATTTACACCCGTAAAGTTGATTTTAAACCGGTAAAGGATTGGCTGGACGCAGGCGGAAAAACACTGGTGACGCACTCGTTTATTCCCTATTCAGTCGACAACGGAATCAATTATTTGCTGAATAAAAAGAGAATCAAATCTGTTGTTATTCCTCCTATGATCAACAACTTGATGAAATTTCCTAATGGAAAAGGCGACACTGTAATTTATCGCGGGGAAGACAAAACTTATGCTGATTTTCTTGCTTTAAAATCAAATGTTCCGTTCCAGAAACAATATCTGATTGATGATTCGTTTAAATCTTTACAGGTTGTTGACTCTCCGGTCAGTGGAAAAATATCATTTGATGGCAAAATTATTGACAATGAACCGATTACTATTCCTCAATACTGGAAATGGAATGACCCCAAAGCAAAAGTTCTTGCAAAAATTGGAAACCTGCCGCTGATAAGTGTTCTTAAAATCTCTAAAGAAAACCGTATTATTTATCTTCACTGCCGGTTATCTGTTTTACCGGAACCACTCCGTAAACAACTGACTCCCCTCCTAAGCAATTATTTAAAACTTCCTCGCGTCGCACAACCGTCCTATGATAAACCGGCATTTGTTCATGCATATAAACTTGGAAAAACGAATGTAAACGCTGTTGTGTTGTGGGACAAAAAAGCGCTTGCGAAATTCGGATTGTTTGCGGGATATCGCCAAACAGGAAAATGGAAAACTATCCATTTCGGCTATCGTACCCCGGGAGCAAACGGATCATGCCGTTACAATATTGGCAAACCAGGCGAATACCAAATTTATTGGATGATATCCGGTCGGGAGAAAGCCATTGAATCAACAGACGGCTTCATTGACCTATCACTGGACAATTGTCTTGCTGATATTTGTTTTATCGGAGTTCCCGGAAGCGATTGGGACACAAAGGTAAAACAACTTAAGAAGCAACGCCAGATGCTATTTGAAGATCTGTCCTTCAAACTTTAAACTACAAACCGAGCTTCTCGAATGAAATAATGCAACTTACATTATTTCTTCGAGGATTTCGGCAGCGTCTCGCACGCATCCGGGACAGATTTTCTGAGTGATCCCGTGTTCACGCATAAAGACAACATCGTCAGGATTGGAACGGTCGTATCCGAGTAGATCATTACAGTTGAGTTTATTGTCGTTCCGTGCTTTGAATTTCTGTATAAACAGCTTCACTAGATCATCAGTTTTTTTGCGAGCCTCGGCGTCATCGACTGCCACTCTGCCGTATTTCAGGCTGATCGCCATAAAAGCACCGGTTACGGCACCGCACGTCATTCCCTGTCCGCCCATGCCGCCGCTGAATGCACAGGACAGCTTCAACGCGGTATCCAGTTCCATTCCAAGCGCCACTGCCCACGGAACAAAGACCGACTGGGAACATGAATTTTTATCACTGAACAATTTTAATGTTTCTTCAACTTTATTCATTATTTATTACTCCATCGTACATTTATGATAAGAGGCGCGACATTTTTTCGCCGTAGTTTTTCAGGATATCCAGGAAATTTTTGCCGCGACCGGCATTATACCTGATATCCGGAACCAGCAGCCCAAGCGCTGCCGCCATTTTTTTGCCGCGCATGATCGGAACCGCCAACGCAAAAGTATGACGACTCTTTAATTCCAAAGTAAAAAAGCCGTCTTTTTGGACTTGCTCAATAACCCCATTAAATATTTTGATATCGGGATACATCTCTTTTAACTCATGTTTATAAATACTTTCTACGTCAAGTTCTGTATCAAAAGCAAGAAAGATATGCCCAATTGCAGTCGCATAGCCGGGAAGTGATTCGAATACCTTGGAATTAATCACAATATTCTGATCGTAAATCTCACGTGCTACCACCTGCAGTTCATCGTCATGACGTACTACCACCATTCCGGCTTCGCGGGTATCCTCCGCCAGCTTCAGCGTAATATTGGAAGCAATCGTAAAAAGTGTATCATTAACAAACTGTGGATATGCGAGCTTGCGCAGTTTGTCGCCCACTGAATAAATTCCGTTGTTTGTTTTTTTTACATAGCCGATTTCACACAGACTTTTCAGCAGATTGCACAAGGTACCCTTATTGATTCCGGTAACTTCCTCAATCACCTTCAAAGGAACTCCGCTGGATTCCGCCGCCACCACGTCGATGATATTCCCGACTCGTTCTATAACTTGTATCATTTTTTTATTCCACTATATTTCACATTATAAAATATATTATATAGCAAAATTAATGTTTTTCAAGCGGGAGATAATATTCTCAGGCAAGTAATGCTTTTCATAGAATGCAGCAACCTGGGAAAATGCCGGACATCAGTTGTTATCTCAAAGAACAGTATTTGGCATACTGACTTGCAGTCGCCGTAAATTGACAATCGCCTCTGCCAAACCATCGGTCAGGTCATACATACTGTGTAAATCCAGGTTGCGGATGCGGAACGAACGATTCAGAATCAGTGTCATATTCGGCTTTTCTATCGATAACGCGTACGATGGTACCATATTCTCACTCAAATATTCCAACATCCGATACAAATTCGATATCTTGCCCATCGGACCAATTACGCCTCCCGCCGCAATCCATGAGTTCTCATCGGATTCCGCTGTAATATACTGCATGATGATTTTTACCGTTTCATTCCCATCCTCAACCGTAAAATTACATTTAAAATATCCATCCTCAGCGGAAATAAAACTCTCTCCCAATACTAAATGACTGTGATCCATGAAATACTGCGCGATAAACCGGTGTGCACTCTGTTTCATAATTCCCGTTCCCTTTGTGTTTGGTTCGTTATGTCCATCAGCCAAACGCCAAGTGTGCGAAAGGGAGTGGGAGAGCGCTCATCGCCGCGCGGCTACCAGCGTTCCGCCGCTGGACCACGTCCGGCAAGGTGCCGGTGCCAGATAGTGTCGTTGATTTTTCAAATCGTACCGATTTGAGTAAAATCAACGACATGAGTGACGCCCATATTGATAGTACTTGCGCTGTCCCAGCGCAAAAAGCACATTCAGCCGATTATAGCGTAGACACGTTTTCCCTAAAATAAGCACAAACAACGGAATACATTTATCACAAGTTATTCGTGACTTTTTAGGGGATACTTAATTCCACATGATATCAGCAAAATTGCTATTTGCGTTGGGGACAACGCAAGCTACTTTTCCCATGCTTCCGTAGCGCAAAGCGCGAAGTTTGAAGCATTACTCGCCTGCGGATGCTATCCGCCGACAAAAAAGGAGCTCTTCCACACCTACATGAGGTATCGCCAGACACCCATCCAAGAATGCAGAAAGAGCTCCCGCAAAATATTTAATTCAGGAATATAATTCTTTTTCCGAATGTCATATAAAGCGAGAGCAACCTTCAACATCGTCTCTTGGATTAAAAACTGGCGATTTTCATGTAGAAACGTTTGCTGAAAGTTACCATCGATAACTTTATATCAATTGTAATTTTTGTTTATCTAGATTTAAGAATCCTCCAATATTCTGATTCTGAAGCCAATATAACATGGCACTAAAAATTTTGCAAATGGCATAATAAGACCGGCAAATCCCCAAAATTATTTCTTCTTTTCCCTTATCTTTAAGCTCTTTGGCCTTCTTAAAATCGGCTTCTGCTCCATGAAATATTCTATCAAAAATATATTCGCATAGAGGATTTTTCAAATCGAAAAGAAAAAAGCTTTCAATATCGAACAAATTGAGCATAAAATTAAGATTTTTGTGTTTTTTTAGTAGCTTGCGTTGTCTCAACGCAAATAGCAATTTTGCTGATATCGTATGGATTGGTGTGTAACCTTTAAAGTCACGAATAATTTTAGATAAACGTGTATAGAAATTAGGAATTAAAAGGGATACATCCCAATTTTTTTAACTCTTAACTCTTCATTCTTCACTTTCCCCGCGTTTGTGCGCTCGGAGATCGTAAGCAACTAAAAAAAACGGGCGACTCTGTATGACAGAATCACCCGTTAATATCAAAATGATTTATGGCTGACGCGCTCCAACGACGAAATGTCGGTCCGCGAAGCCGAAACTTAGTACTGGTGCTGTTTGCTGTTGGCTCTCACGCGGAGACGTAGAGAGTTGAGGCGAATGAAACCTTCAGCATCTTTCTGATTGTATGCTTCGTTGTCTTCGAAACTTGCAACAGCTTCATCGTAGAGGCTGTATTCTGAACGTCTGCCGGTAACATGGCAAGCGCCTTTGAACAGTTTTACGCGTACATCACCAGTAACGAACTTCTGGCTTTCTGTGATTGCAGCCTGGAGCATTTCGCGTTCCGGAGCATACCAGAAACCGTTGTAAACCATATCGGAATATTTCGGGATCAGGCTGTCACGCAGGTGCATGACTTCGCGGTCCATGGTGATGGTTTCCAGCGCGCGATGAGCGTGATGCAGGATGGTACCACCCGGAGTTTCGTATACGCCGCGTGATTTCATACCGACGAAACGGTTTTCAACAATATCAACACGTCCAACGGCGTGAGGTTTACCAAGAGCGTTCAATTTACGCATAAGAGCTGCCGGAGAGAGAGCCTCGCCGTTCACTTTTACCGGAATACCTTTTTCGAAGGTAATGATAACATCTTCCGGGGTATCCAGTGCTTTGCTGAGCGGCTCAGTCATTACAGATACGTTTTCAGGACATTCGTTCCATGGATCTTCCAGAACGCCGCCTTCGAAGCTGATGTGCAGCAGGTTACGATCCATGCTGTATGGTTTTTCGGCGGTGCTGGTTACCGGAATGTCGTTTTTGCGGGCATATTCGATCAGGTCCATACGACCGTTGAAATCCCATTCGCGCCAAGGGGCGATAACTTTGATGCCCGGTTCCATAGCATAAGCGGCCAGCTCGAAACGGATCTGGTCGTTACCTTTACCTGTTGCACCGTGGCAGATGGCGTCAGCGCCTTCGGCACGGGCGATTTCGATCAGGCGTTTTCCAATCAGCGGACGCGCGATAGAAGTACCGAGGAGGTAAGTACCTTCGTAAATAGCGTTTGCCTGCATCATCGGGAAGATGAAGTCGCGGGCAAATTCTTCGTTCAAATCTTCAACATAGCACTTTTCAGCACCAGTTTTAATGGCTTTTTCTTCGACACCGTCGAGTTCTTCTTCCTGACCGACGTCAGCGCAGAAGCCGACAACATCGGCATTATAGGTTTCTTTTACCCATTTTACAATAACGGACGTATCAAGTCCGCCTGAATAAGCTACGACAACTTTCATTGTATATATCTCCAAAAATTTTGTAAGTTATCAAAACTATTAATTTACATCCAAAAGCGGATTAGTCCACTGCCTTTTCCATACTTATTTTGATATTTTTATTGCCATTAACCAGATAGGTGGTATTGGACGGGAACGCGAAACCGATATCGGCTTCATTGAAGCGTCGCAGAATTTCCAGATTGATTCCAGTCATCCAGGTGTTTGCTGCAGCCCAGTCGCCCGGATGGTACCATACGACAACCAGCATATTCAGCGACCAGTCATTGAATCCGTTAAAGAATATTTTCGGCATGAACTCTTCATTCAATCCTTCATGGTCCTTAAGGATGTCGGCCACGATATCCATGGCTTCCTGCATCTTTTCCGGTGTGGTTTCATACACCAGCGTGAGGTTGATGGTGAATTTGATATACGGACGTTTTGCGATATTCTCAATCGCTGACTCGGTAATCTTTTTATTCGGGAGGGTAATGTAATGTCCGTCAAGTGTTTCCAGTTTTGTGCTTCGGAAGCCGACGCTTTTTACCACGCCGGAGATGTCGCCGACTTTGATACGTTCACCCACATAGAACGGCTTGTCGAAGACGATCATAATAGAACCAAAGAAGTTCGCGATGGTATCCTGAGCGGCGAAGGCGATCGCCAAACCGAGGATACCGGCACCGGCGAGCAGGGCCGTAATATTAAGTCCCAGGATATTTTCCCCGATGACCAGAATTGCAACAACGACCAGAGCAAGGCGCAGGGATTTGCGCAGCAGTACGATGATCAGGTCGTCGAGTTTGCTTTCGGTCTTGGTCACGTATTTCATTAATCTTTCGATGAGAATTTCAATCAAACGGTATATCGCCCAGACTAGGGCCGCGGCAATCAGCGCCAGGGAAATACGGCCGCACCAGTCGAAAATTTCCTTTTCAACATGGAGGAGAATTTTCAGTACACTCAGATAAATACCGAGGGAATAGATTGCCAGGGTCATCGGAGGGTTGATGGCCTCAATGATTTTGTCGTCGAGATCACTTTCTGTTTTGGCGGTCAGGCGTTTAATGATAATGTGGTCAATAAACCATTTAACGAGATGAACTGCGAGAACGGTGACAAACAGCCCTCCGATCAGAAAGTAGAGGTTTGTAAGGGTGATGATTTTTTTGCCGATCAGCTTGTCCCAGAAGTGTTTAACTTCATCGAGCATGTTTTCCCAGATATTATTTTTGTCTTCGACCTGTCTGGTTTCTTTTTTCTTTTCCGGTGTCGTGCCCTGAATAGCCTTAATCAGTTTATCAACATCTTCAGGTTTGGATACCACGATAATGTTGCCGGAACTGATCGACAGATTCTTGACCGGATTCTTGATTTCCGTCGGAGCGCCGGAAGCCTGTTGTTTTTCTATTGTTTTGACGGTTTGAGCCGGATTGCCGGCAGAAAATGCTGTACATCCCCAGCAGATCATCAAGGCTGCTATCATGTGTCTTAATTTCATAGTAACTCCCATTCCCGTATTATTAGATTAGCTTTAGAGTCAATTGTAAAAGTCTTCACAAAAATTTTGTTTTTATACGGCATATTTTGAATTTGAGCTCATTTACATACTTTGCAAGTATGCTCAATCACTAAAATATCAAAATCTACTCGTCTAAAATTCAAAAATCCGGCTTTGCGCTGGACATTTGCAATTAACTCTTTATTGAAATTATTTTTTTATATAATATATTAAATAATGCTTTCTGTAAAACGGTATTAGCTTATTTTTATTAAAAAACGGAGTAAAATGTCCTCGAAAAATATCATTGACGATATCGCCGAAGTGCTGGAGAATCATCGGGAAACAAGCAAAGTCGCATATGTGTCTGAATCTCATGCCCGTGAGTTTTTTGCTCCCTGTAAGAAATTTCAGCCGGAATCAACTCCTCCGCCAGCCGCTCAACGTCCGCAAAATGCCGGATTTCAACAGCCGCGCAGGGAAGAACATCGCCGACCGCAATTTACGGGAATGCCAACAGCTCTGGCAGCTCCGCAGCAGGCTCCCGCTCAACCCGCTCCAATGGCTGATATCAGCTCATGTAATCTTGATCAGCTCAAGCAGATCACTGATACATGTTCGGTATGTCCACTGTGCCAGGGGCGCAATAAAGGAGTTTTCGGTGCAGGGAATCCCAACGCGGATTTGATGTTTATCGGGGAAGGTCCGGGGCGTGACGAGGATATGCAGGGTATTCCGTTTGTCGGCAAGGCAGGGATGCTGCTTACCAAAATGATTAATGCCATGCAGTTTACGCGTGATGACGTGTTTATCTGCAATATCGTTAAATGCCGTCCGCCCAACAACCGCAATCCGTTTCCTGAGGAAGCGGCAGCATGCAGGCCGTATCTCGAACGTCAGATTGAACTGGTCAAGCCCAAAGTTATGGTTCTTCTCGGGGCGGTTCCCCTGCAGTTTATTCTGAACCAGCGTGGTATTATGCGGCTGCATGGACAATGGTCCGATTATAAAGGCATAAAAGTGATGCCTACTTTTCATCCGGCTTATTTGTTGCGTTTTCCGGAAGGCAAGCGTGATGCGTGGAACGATCTCCAGAAAGTTATGAAAGTTTTCGGAAAAGTTTATACGAAACGGTGAAAACCTGTATACTAATATTTGCTAAATACGGTTTTTGATATTATTATTTATTTGATGATAAACTCCGCGAGGCTTGACAGACGAACTGTCCGGTATGCGGGAAAGGGGTGAATGATAGTGAGCCAGAAACTTCAGAGCGGAGTACTTCGCAGAGTCAGAAACACATTCAACAAGATGACTTTCTCGTATCATAATCTGGCGTCATCTTCTGCCCCGCATCCCATGACTACGCTGAATATTGCCCCGCAGATGGGAAGGCGCGACGCCGCGTTTGATCATTCGCTGTTGCTACTAAAGACAAAAATCTTTTCGTATGCCGAATCGGATCGAATACAGATTTATCGCAATTTGCTGGACCTGCTTGAAGAGTGCATTCGTACCTCAAAACATATTTTCAACACTTCTTCCGGGCATAAGCGGCAGAATGAAGAAGGAATTATGGAGTATTTGATCTTGCTGAACGATACGGTTCAGGCTGCTGCGACTATGCTGTTCCAGCAGCAATCGATTATTAACGACGAGACTTCGGTCAGCAGTTTTCTCGGCACCGATATGTCGTCGCAGTTCCAGAATACCGATGAAATTCTGTCTAACAGTGAAATGAATCTTTACCACTGTATCAGTGAAATGATCGAAATATCGCTGCCGAAAGTGATGCAGTACCGTGAATATTGTACCAAGACGCTTTCCCGCAAGGATTTAAAACGTTATCACCGGGCGTTTGCCGAGTTTCAGCAGCTTTACAGCAATAAGTATGGCATCAGTAATCTTAAACCGGTGGCAGAGGGACCGTCTGGAGATACTCAGGTCTGAACAAAGTTTGCTGCCATGATATCTGCGTCGGGAAGTCTTTTCATAAAAGTGAATTCCCTGCTTTTCGCTCCCCACATGTGTACAGCTATTTCCATAAACCAGCCTCTTGACCAGTATTGTTCGGGGTTGCGTCGAGCCAGTTCACATAATTTGGCGAAAAACTTCATTCTGTAATCTGTTTCCTGTGGAATATTTTCTCCTGAACTGGCTTCAGCAGAGATACGTTTGAGAAGTAAGGGATCACGTAGCCAGCCACGGGCTCCCATGACTCCGGAACATCCGCATTTATCGCATAGTTCCCGGGCGTCGTCTACGGTGAAGACGTTTCCGCTGCCGATCACGGGAACCTTACTAAGTTTTACTGCCCGTTCCATACGTTCAAGTCTCTGGGGACTTTGCTTGTAGTTTTCGGTAACGGTGCGGTAATGAACCGACAAAAAGTCGATTCCCGCATCACAGACAGGTGGAATAATCATGTCCATTTCGTTCGGAGAACGATAACCGGTACGTATCTTTGCACTGAGGGAAACATCTTTGCAGCACTCGCGTAACTCAGATAATATTTTGTACATGATACCGGGCTCTACCAGTAGAGCTCCGCCGCCGTCGTGTTGTACTACGCGTTTACTCGGACAGGCAAAATTCATATCGATTCCGGCGATATCGAATTCCAGCAGTGCTTCGGCTGTAATCCTGAGCTTTTCCGGATTAGAACCGAGGAGTTGAACAATGACCGGCAGGCCGGAGGCTGTAAACGGCTCAATAAATTTTTTCAGGACACTTTTACCAGGAATAGAGGCTGCGATTCGTATGAACGGAGTAATCCATGCCTGGTTTAGACTAAGTTCCTTTACGGCCTCACAGAATACTCTGCTCATGATTCCTTCCATCGGACCGGGAAGTATCGCCGGGATATCCAGCGTTCTGCCGGAAGTTGAACTGGCGACTGATATTAGTGGTGTTTGAAGTTGTTTCATTTTATCAGTTTAGCGAACGGACTGAGCCCTTGATTCCAGATGTCTTCGGAGCTGATCACTTGCCCATCGTCGGGCGTATCGCCGGGATACGGACGAAACCGGATGGGGATGAATACATTCAGCCAGAGAAAATGATCTTCGTCAAAAGTCTTTATTGCGTCGCGGAAATCCACAAATGTTTTTACTTTATTTAGAGCCTTTAAAACCATGCCGTCACGTTTTGCCGAGCGGTATTTTACGGCTTCGCTCATGGGATTGATATCAAAAATAAAACTGTCGTGTTTCAGCTTGTCATTATACGGATCAAACAGACCCGGGTCATCTACATAGCCGCCGGAGATATGCAGTTCGAAATTATAGCCGGAGCGTTCATGGGCAATCCGCAGCATTTTGAAAAGGCTGCCATCGGTGCAGGCCGCGACAAAGTTGTTCCAGGCCCATTTTTTATCCATGATCAATGACTTTCCCTTTTTGGAGGGATAAACCGCTTTTAATTCCGGAGCCAAACCCTTTTCAACAAAAAAGCCGCCGAGTATGCTCGATTGATCCTTATCTCCCCAGTCGAAATAGAGTTTGCCGTGGTGGTAAAAGGGCAGGGCGGCCGATGGTACCAGCCACCATGCCGTTTCAATCGCCTTGAAACGGTTGAACGGACGTCGCGCGAGCTTACCGGTAACCGGTGACGCGAATTCTTCAATTGCTTCCGCCAGTCGACGCGGAGTCATTTTTTCACAGTATAAAGTCATATTAATTGTTGATGGGGTCAAAAGTTTTTGTTTATTACCTGAAGACTGCCGAGAACCCCGCCGCCGATGGTGTTGCTTACTTCTTCGCATTTGACACGAAGCAGGAAACAGATTGGACGGTCAACGTCAGAGAGGGTTTCAAAGTTGCCCTGGCCTTTGGAAATAATCAGATCGGCAGAATCAAACATTTTGCGGAAGTCATCACTGACGTGTTTCAATACGGTTCCCGGACTGCGGTCACCGGAATCAATGACTTCGGTGACTTCGTACAAGCCGGATTTTTCCGCGTCACGTGGAGTTACGTCATTTAGAATAGCGCCGCCGCGAACCGCCACAGTAATTTTATCTTTGTACGGTTCGATCAGCAGTCGATCGATTACAGCTTCGCCACAGTTGTCACACAGGTACAATACTTTTTCGGCGGATTCCAGCTTCTTCTGGAAGTGTTCGATCGCATCAAGGTCGATTGGCATGGACAGCACTTCAAAAACACGATCTTTCACGGTGGACAACTCAAAGTGACTGTCGGCGCCAAAGTCGATGATATTACCGGCAATGGTCAATCTCACAATCGTTTCAAATTTGTTTTCAGCTTCTTCCACCACGTTGTGTAATTCCGGCAGAAGCTGCAGCGCAATCTCGGTTGACTGGTCTTTCAGCTTTTCATATGGATCGTCAATTCCGGTGATGCCGCGTACAATCGCATGGATATTACGGGCCATCTCAGGCGGAGTTGCGTCGAAATCAATGGTTGAAATCTGTTCGAGTGTTTGCTTGATAATCGTTTTGCGGGTTTCCGGGCATTCCGAAACCATTTTGGCTACATGCAGAGCGTGATCCACCATGCACGGGATACAATCTAATGCGCTTTTCATTACCTCGGGTTCCTTAAATAACATGTTAATACAAAGATTAAATCTAATCATTTTTTGGAAACTTTCCACTAAATTAGACAACAAAAGCAGTATAACTTTGTGGAACGCCGGTCAATGAGGGGTTTTCTACTGAGTTAATGGTTTGGCTATAATGAAGGTCGGCAGACCCTGAACATTAAAGTGTTTCAGTACCTCGGCCGTTGCCGGATCGTCAAGACTTTCCGCCTGGAATTTTATGAATTCATAATTTTCCAGTTCTTTTAGTACTTGGGGATCTTTCAGGGTGGTCGCACTCATTTTGAGACAGTTTTTGCACCATGTGGCCCAGAAATCGATCATTACCGGTTTGCCTGTGGTCTGAGCTCTTTTCAGGCTTGCAACCAGCTCGGTTACATTGTTTTCATTGGCGCCTTTGCTCTTTAGTGGCAATAGTGTGTAGCCGAGGTAGGCGTAATATAGAGCAGCGAAAATGATGAAAAATCCAAATGTATATTTTACCTTCATCATCCACTTGCCCGGTTTGGGCATAACCGACATTCCCGCTCCGGCAATCGGCCACGGCAGTGCCATGCCGATACCCAGCAACAGCGGTAGAAACTGTGCGAAAAAGTTACCGTCGTTGTAGAGACCGGAGGCATAAAGAATTACCGCGATAACTACCGGCGCTACACATGCTCCGGCCAGCAGTGCCATAACCGCACCAAGCAGGAAAACAGAAACAATTTTGCCTTTTTCCATATTTCCGCTGCCGAATTTAGCTCCGAACTTGGATAAGTCTATTGTGAAAATGTCAAACATCGCCAACGCCAGTACAATAAAGATTACCGCAATCGCGAAATTAAACCAGGCGGTTGAATTCAGCGAACCGAATTGTCCGCCGGTACGCACAACCACGATGCCGAGAATTCCATAAGCCAGCGCCATGCCGAGACCATATATTCCTCCGCGGATGGCTCCGGTCCATTTTGATTCCGCCTTCATTCCTGCTCCGATGATTGCCAGGTTGATTGGGATCATCGGCAGTACACATGGAGTCAGGTTCAGCGCCAAGCCGCCAAGGATGATAAGCAGGATAATCATGGCGAAGCTGCGGTTCTTAAAGAAATCCTTTGACTCTGAAGATGATTTGCCCTTCAAAAAGGCCACAAATTCATTTGCCGGGATTACTCCGACTTTTGTCGAGGTGACAGAAAACTGTTTGGCTATGGTTTGAAAATCGCTGCCGGTTGAGGTCGTCGGCACGGGAGTTTGTGCAGGTGTTTGAGGTGCGGCTGCTTCCTCTGGTTTTCCAGATATGGTGAAAGATAAATTTTGCGGCATAAAGCAGGCGGCGGCCTTCCCATCGTAAGCTTTTCGGCAGCCCTGGCTTTTGATTGACAGTTTAACCGGATAATCCTGTGGCGATAATTTTATGGTCCAAACCGCTAGTGGTGATTTGTATATTTTCACTTTCCCGGAATAAGGATCATTGTATTCTACCGCTTGAGGCACAGAAGTTAAGGACAACAGTTTCTCAGCGGCATTTTTTACGGTTATCCTGGTCGATTTTTCATAGATATAATGGTGGTCCGGTATCTTTACTTCAATGTTCAAAATACCATCTTTCACTGTGTGATGCCATTTAAACGGTACGCTGAATTGGGCAGACGTGGTTATAGATAGTCCGGCAAATAATATAAGAATTAGCAACTGACGCATTATTCCGCTCCTTATGGTCGGTTGCGGTATTCGTTGAATTAATTATTGCACCTGCAAACCGGCCTTTTTCATTTTCTGCTTCAAATTTTCCACATACTGCTGTGGAGACATCGGGTAATAACTGCTGTATACCTTTACATTACCACCAGAGTCAAGGATTAGCACGGTCGGATAAGCAGAAATTTTGTATTTTTTAGCCAGTTTTAGCTTTTTCTTTAGTTTTTCGTCAGGATAATTCTGCATTTCAGGAAGGTCGATTTTTAGCAAAATGAAATTGCTATGGGCAAAACTTGTAAACGTTTTGCTGTCCAGAATATTTTTTTTAAAAGCCTTTGATGCCGGACACCAGTCGGTTCCGGCAAATTCCATAAACACCGTTTTTTTACTCTTCTTCGCGGATTTCAACGCGACTGAGTAATCGGTCAACCAGAAATCCGATTCATGAGCAGTTGCCGATACTGCAAGCAGAGACATACATAAAATTGTCAAAATCTTCATAACACGCACCTTAGAAAATTCTTCTTAAAAATAATATTCATGGTGGGATGTATTATGGCAACTGTTTTCCCGTTAGAATGATATTAGTATTGCGTTAGTGACTTGCATTAACACAAATCTTACAAATCAGCTACCATTCAAACGGGATAAAGAACAGGTATAACTTGTGGTTGTTTTTCTCGTTTTTTCTGGATTTTTCCATTCGGAACAAACGCCACATGAAAGAAAAGCTGCTTTTGGTGTTTTCACTGGAATAATTGATGAATGGAAATACGTCACAACTGAATTTATCGTTCTTTTCTTCTACCCGCAGCAAATATTTCAGGATGGAGAATTTGCTGTAACTGCCTTTTTTCTCGTAGTCGGAAAGCAGAAGAAGAATATTCCAATACTCGTCATTTCCTTTGGTGCTGCGATAAAACAGTGGCGGAATAAGAATGCCGGACGATGATTCGGTAACAGTGTATTTCTTATCAATCTCAACTAGTACTTTCATCAGGGCGTCCGGCGATTTTATATCGACTTTATCATAACCCAGCCGGACAAGCACTTGACGCAGGCTGTTCTCTTCCTTAGCAACCCAGGGTAGAGCTTTTGATTTCATATTTTTCAATGGTTTCCAAAAATTGATATAAGCCAGTGATCGGATATCTGAATATAACCGATTGATATCGGCTTCCTCAACCTTTGTATAATTCCATGATTTGAATTCTTTTGTCCAGTGATTGAACAACCAGAATATTTGTCTTGAAGATGAAATTTCTTTTTCATTCTTTTGTGGATTGGGTAGGATTACACTGTTATGACGTGACTCCGTTGGAAAAAGCAGTAACGAAAGGGTTGAGGTTTCTTTTCCGTCTTTGAGTCCGGCCTTATTCATGGCATTTTCAACATTCTGTGTAGGAAATCCCCAGTCTGGTTTGATGCGTTTTGAATAGCTGCCGCTCAGTAAAGGCCAGATAATCAGCTGGCTTTTATCCGGATTTCTGGAATATGTGTATAACGGGATAAAGCCGTTTGCAGTTTTCTCCCGGGTTGAATCGTCAAAGGAATAGAACGGCATCAACCAGAAATTCTTTTTTAGGATAGATGGATAGTTGGTCTTCGAGTAGTAAAAAAACGGAAAGAAAGAGGTTGAGCTGTCCATTTGTTCTGTTGTGTAACGTTGCTGTAAATCATAGAGGGCTTTGGCCAATTTCGATTTGTCGGTTACATCTACATCTCCGCAACCATATTTTTTTAGAATGATTTTAATTGCATTTTGTTCATCAATAATGCCGGTTTTGGCCAGTTTTTTAAATGATTCCAACTGTTCCGTGATAGGCGGTACTGTTTTCGGCGGCCCCTGCGGAGATTTCGGGTTGCGATTATTTGATGGCCTTTGCGGGTATTTTAATTTGAATTCAGGATGGTAAAAATAAATATTATGTCCCGATTTTGCTGACTTCATATATTTATCGTAATCTTTCAGATAACACTGGTTATGGAAAATCAGCTTAATTCTTTTTGCCAGTGAATTGAGCTCATCATTCAGCTTTGTCGTGTCCCATGGACGTAATACTTCATATTTTTTGAAGAATGGGAATATCGAAAATTTATAAATATCGGTAGTGCATTTCTTTCGATAGTATTTTTCCTGATACTTGCGACTGAAGCCATATTTGTCTCCGGGCAAAAGTAATTTGTGATGGTGTTCTTCGCGATATGAGCAGAACAGGGCACCGATACTGCTGGTTTCATTTTTGGGCAGAGCAGCTTGTTTTAAATCGTCTTTGGAAAATAATATATCGTGATCGTAGTAATTGGCGGCGCTTTTTTCAAACAGGAACGGAATAATTGTGCCGCAATCCCGCTGATCATTCCATGAAGAGTAAAACAGTGGCCAACTCCATACCGAGCCGGCATCACGATTCTTATATAAATCATAATAAAAAAGAAAGGCCATCAGCAAACCGTTTTTTTCTCCCGGAGATGACGAAAAGCCAGAGAACAATGGAGGAATTATTAATTCTTTCAAATAGCCATTACTTTTATAGTTGTACAATGGGAAAATGCCAGAATTGCGATTGATTTTGTAATAGGGAAACAACCATAAAGTGTGATCGCTGTTGTAGTACATCAGTGGCAGAATCCAGGCTTTTTTTAATTCATTGTTATACTTGAAGCCGGAGAGGCCGAGGATATTCAGCCAATGTTCCGACCCTTTGCCGGTGTACCAGTAGAGCGGAATAAACGCATGGCTGTCCGGGGTTTTGACAAAATTTAAGATAGACATGGTTGACTTGTCTTCTGCGGTTTGGCGATAATGCCCGAGCAGTCCGCCCATAATCAGGTGGGTGCGGGGATAACCTGAGCGTTTTTTTCTATACCAGTAAAATGGAAAGAAGGTACATGTTGTCTTTCGCTTTTCTCCGCCGCTATAGTAATAGTTCAGCAACCAGAATTTCGAGCGGGAAGGTGATGAATGATAATAACTGAGCGGCAGAACGGTAAGGTTGGTTTCATTTTGTTTTTTGCAGTTGGCATAGATGGTGTTGAACAGCCAGAAAAATGTACTTTTGTTGTCATTGGCATAGAAATATATGGGAAGTACTGAATTATAGAAACTATTTCTTCCATTGCTTTGAAGATAATTTAAGACGGAAAAATGATAATCGTCTGCTGATTCGTAGGAATAATGACCGAGTAGTCCGCATAGGAGGTAGAGGTCTCGCAGCTCTTTGTTGCCGGTACGGATGTGATAAAACGGAAATATGCCGCTGCGGGAACGTTTCCAGTAGCCAGACAGTACCCAGCTTTTGTTTTTACGCGGGTTCCATGCTGATAGCGGAAATAGAATGGAGTATTCATTTTTTTCATGGTTATAAAACGGACGTACCGCCATGCCTTGCGGGTCAAAGTCGATCATGGGCCAGAGAATCGAGGTGAAATCTCCTTCGCTGTAGAGCAGGGGCCAGAGATTAACATGGTTCTTGAATCGGGCATCGAAGTCTTCCGCGCCGGAATGCCGTTCCACGGTCGCCTGACTTTTGGAACTGACTGGTCCGGTTTTCAGCGGTTGCTGTTGATGCCGGAACGGCGAAAGCCGCATCATACGTTCACTGGAAGCACATGAGCACAGTAAACCTGAAGTAACTGCCGTAAATAATATAAAAGTATAAAGCTTGAATGCGTGAAAGCCGTTGCTGTTTCTATCCCGATCCATAACCAACCTCCGGTGTAATCTTATTTAAGATACTCCGAAAGTAAAAAATAGCAAATAAATATTTCTTAGTGGTCTAAGTGTAGACTATAAATCCCAGTAGCCAGTTTCCCACTCAAGGTTGCTCTTGAAGATGTTTCCGGCAACGGAGAGGTTCAGACATGAGCTGTCTATAGAATTATTTTTATAGTGCCACATACAGCGCACGATCGGGAAATAGCTGAGCTGGTAACTGGTCCCGGAATAGCTGAGTTGGCCGTTCTTCATCTCATCCAGCTTGTATTCCCCCCAGGTTTGTGTGATAGAGGCTCCTTCAAGCGTACAAGGAGACGCATTGAACTCATAAAAATAACCGATTTTGGTTACTTCCGTATTGGGGTCCATTCCCTCGTAGAGGCCATGATTTCCGGGACGATCGTAAGCTTGATAATACGTTCCATCCGGATGAGACAGCCAATCTTCCGCAGAGCGACTGCTTGGATTTTTATCTTTACGGCAGTGGTAAATTCCCTTACTTCCGGTGTATTCCTTGTAGAGAGTAGATAGCCAGGGGGGATACTGATCTTTGTAGTCGTTCTGGTAACTGTTGATTGCAATGCCAAACTGGCGCAAGTTGTTTACGCAGGCGGTGTCTTTGGCCCTTTCCAGAGCTTTGTTGATTGCCGGCATGAGCAGTCCCGCCAGAATGGAAATAATCGATATGACCACGAGGAGTTCGATGAGCGTGAAATTGCTGAATTTCTGTTTTCTTTTATTCATGATCCCAATTCCTGTTTGAGTTATTTTTCTGGAGTACTTAATGCTTGAGTTGCATTTTCCGTTTGAATATTATTCGCTTCCTGTTTATTACTATCGAGTCCGTGAACTGTTTTTTCCCAGTAAAACGGTTTGGTGAAAAACTGAAGAAAACCTTTCCAGGCACCGAGTGAGATCATTACCCAGTAAAACGGCATAAGCAGTGCATATGGCAGCAGTGAATAGTATTTCCGCTTGAGACAGGCAAGAATGTGACTGCCCACAAATAGCAGGTTTGCCGACAGTAACAGCATACTTATCGCAAAAAACGCGATGGAAAGTCCCGACCATACCGCACTCTCATCCGGGCCATAGTAAAACAGCGGCCATGCCTTGAGATAAAAGCCACCAATCGCGAATCCGCTGTAGTCTGGATGATTATGAGGGCCAATAACCATGCTCGCCAAACTTAGTCCGTGTTCAAAGCCGTGGGCCAGCAGTGCAATATAGACTGCCGCGATGAGCCAGTAAAAGACATTGATTAGCATCATAAACGAACTGGCTCCTACGCACAGGTAAAAACCAAACATACCCCACAAACCGAGTCCTTTTAACGTTCTTAACGGATGACGCATATGAGTATAATGCGTTTGAACAAAGCCTTTCACCCAGCGGGAACGCTGCCTTATCCAGTTCCACCACTGTGAATTCGCTTCTTCCCAGGTCGTGGAGTCTACCATCGTTGTTTTCCAGCCGCGTTTGTAAATACGGATGCCCAGATCGCAATCTTCGGTGACGTTGAACGGGTCCCAGCCGCCGATGTCTTTCAGTATTTCGGTCTTAAAGTGATTCGAGGTGCCTCCCAGGGGGAGGGGAACGTTAAACGTTTCCAGACCGGGCAACATCAGATCGAAGGTTGTGCTGTATTCGATGGTGAACAGTCTGGTAAGCAGGTTTTGCTCCGAGTTGTAATAATTTAACTTGGCCTGTACACAAGCCAGTTTTTTCTTTGAATTGGCGAAAACATTAAGCACTTTTTTCAATTGGTCCGGTTGCGGACGGTCTTCGGCATCGTAGATCACGCAGTATTCGCCTTTGGCGCGTTTGAGCCCGAAGTTACAGGCGCGCGGTTTGGTTTTCGGTTTGAAATCCGGGATTACTATCACATCATAGTGCGATGGAAGATTACAAGCCGCCACCGCCTGGCGGGTCGCTAGATCGTCTTCTTCCAGTAATAATTTGATATCCAATTTTTCAGGCGGATAATCAAGTCGTTCCATATTGTGGATAATTTTACCGGCAATATTGGCCTCGTGATAGAGCGGCAGCAAAATGGTGTAGACTGGCAGTTCCGAATTTTTCATTGCCGCGATTTGTTCCGGTGATACCTTATTTTCTCCGGCACCGAAAAGAGAGGCTACTGTTGCCCACGCCCTGAACAAGGCCGAACTGAAATACCAGAAGGACAAAATAATGGTTACCACGAACAAAAAGATATCCCACCGGTAAAATAGCAGCAGAGTAATTAAAGCCGCGCCTGAAAGGCACAGAATAATCTGTCGGGTTGTCATTGGTACGTTTGAACAATCCGCGCTGTGTTTTTCCGTAAATTCTTGAGTTACCGGGTCCAGTTCCATAGCGATATCTTAATTTTACAATGAAAATTTACTTTATTTGGGTTATCATATATTATTATAACGTACATGAATATCAAAAATTGTATGGATATTAAAATAAAATCGATTTTTTTATTGTCCGTACGATTAATGCTGTTCACTTAAGAAATTGGTCATGCTAATATTGCTGAATAATTTTTAGTCATTAAATAGTGAAAACAACTTTTGTTCGGCGGATTCTCAGAATAGCTTGTGCTGTCCTCAGCGCAATTAGCAGTTTTGCTGACATTATGTAGATTTGAGGATAACCGATAAAGTCACGAATAACTTGGACTAAATGAATTCAGCCGTTTGAGTATTAAGGGAAAACGTGTTTAAGCGCAGAGGGAGCAGAACAGTAGTTGATTTAAACGAGTAAAGGAATGTCTATTTGAAATACATTATATTTTGTATTAAAGTATGATTGGGAGGGTGAGGTATGATTCTTTCTAATAAATCTAATTTGTCTGCGATTAATGATAAATTCAATTTTTTTCATGATGGGATTCTTAAAGGTATTGAGGTTATTTCAGGTTGTAAACCCTTATTGAATTGGCCTTGGGAGCCTAAAAAAAGTTTTAATTCTAATGAAGATGAACTTGTGGCCGTTTTTTATCATGTTCAAAATTTTAATTACGTACGATTGAAGATAAATCATTATAATTATAACTGGCCCAATGAACCCTACAATAGAATGATTTCCATTCAAGCACCTCAAGCAGTTGAAATACTTGATTCAATCACTTCATTTGTTGGCAAAGATATCTCTTCAATAGGCTTCTCCTTGTATGATGATCTAATCGAATGTTATATCATTTATCACGAGGACCATAACCTTTGGAGTGAGGAAAATAGTATTCGAAGAACCTTATTTCGAGCGCCTCGAATTAGACTGATAGAGCAATAACTATTTATATGGAAGGCGCGGTTGGACACATTTTTACATTTTTTTTATGAATGTCTGGCGGTTGCTGATCGGCAGCGCTTCCAAAGGGAAGCTTCGGTATAATAGTCTTGAGCTGAGAGCAGGTTCTTGAAAAGCCATGAATCTTCTCTACCCTGAGCCATGAGCAGATATCTTTACGTTATTCGAAGTCAAAAACTTGTATAAGCTGATGGATTACAAAAAAAGCAAAAAGACGAAACTTAAAATATATTACCTGTTGATATAGTACCATATTGGTACCATTAAATAGTTGCAGCCAATGAAAGGAAACCAATGAAAATCTTAGGCCATAAAGCCTTAGTAAAATTCAAACGGAAACATATTGACTGTAAAATCCAGGTCGATGAATGGATTAAGGAGGTAGAGAACTCGAAATGGAAATCTTTTAATGATATAAAAAAAGTTTATCCTCATGCGAGTGTTTTACATGACAACATCGTTATTTTTAAACTGAAAGGTAATAAATATCGCTTGGTTACAGTGGTTGTGATTGTTGCCGATAGAGTTTTTATTGAATGGATAGGAACCCATGAGGAACACAATAAAAAAACATTTTGACCTAGGATAGTAAAAAGATGAAAGATATTCACCTGATACATACAGAAGAAGAATACGATAACGTCATGGATGAGGTTTTAATACTGGCAAAAAAAAATCCGGCAGAAGGTACTCCGGAATATGAACAGTTGATCCTATTGAGTATGCTGATTGAAGAATATGACAAGAAGCATTATCCGACTCCTAAGTCTGATCCGGTTGAAGCCATCAAATTCCTCATGGAACAGCTTGATTTGCGTCCGGTAGATATGAAAAAATATTTTGGTTCAACTGGCCGCTATTATGACATTATCAATAAAAATCGAAACTTAAGCATAAATATGATCAAAAAACTTCATGCTGAATTGGAAATTCCTTACGAAAGTCTCATGGCATAAAATTGAACTTTTCAGGCCTTGACATAAAAATCGTTTTTTTTATTTTAATTCAATTTGTGATGAGTTTACTCTTGACAAGATGGGGTTCAGATATTTTAATTGTTAGGATGCTTGTTGGCTATCAAAAAATCAGTGTGCAGTAATCAGGACCGCTTGTCATGTTGGAAAATATCGTTATAAAAGGTGCTTCACAGCACAACCTTAAAAATATAGATGTCACGATTCCGCGTAATAAACTTACGGTTATTACCGGGTTGAGCGGATCGGGCAAGTCATCTCTGGCGTTTGATACGCTCTATGCCGAAGGGCAGCGTCGTTATGTTGAAAGTCTTTCCGCCTACGCCAGGCAATTTCTCGACCGGATGCAGAAGCCGAAAGTCGAGCACATCGAAGGGCTTTCTCCGGCGATTGCTATTGAACAGAAGACGACCGGTTCCAATCCGCGTTCTACCGTGGCTACTGTTACCGAGATTTACGATTATCTGCGATTGCTTTTTGCCCATACCGGTATTCCGCATTGTCCCAAGTGCGGTAAGGAGCTTCAGGCGCAGTCGGCGCAGTCGATTACCGAAAAGATTCTCCGGTATCCGGAAGGACGTAAGCTGATGCTACTGGCTCCGTATGTTTCGGGGCGCAAAGGAGAGCATCGTGATGTGATTGAAAAGATGCGTGCCGACGGATTTGTCCGGGCGCGGGTTGATGGTGATATGGTGGCGCTTGATGATGAACTGAAGCCGCTTGAAAAGAATATCCGACATACGATTGAGGCGGTTGTCGACCGTCTGAAAACCGGCAGTATCGATTCGTCACGTCTGAATGATTCCGTGGAAATATGTTTGAAATTTGGACACGGTATGGTGCATGTCATGCTGGAGGACCCTTCGCTGGAAGCCGGAGCGCAATGGATCGAAGAAAAGATTAGTGAGCATCTGGCTTGCGTTGAGTGTGGTGTGAGTTTTGGTGAACTCCTGCCGCGTAACTTCTCTTTTAATAGTCCCTATGGAGCGTGCAAACGTTGTAACGGACTCGGTTCGCTGCAGGTGATGGACCCTGAACTGGTAGTGCCCGATCCCTCGTTGTCGCTTCGCAAGGGCGCGATACCCGGCTGGCGGCGCGGTCCCAAACGGCTGATCATGTATTATAACCATCTGTTGCGCAGAATTTCGGAGCATTACGATTATCCGGCGATGATGCGTACGCCGTTTGAGGATTTGCCGAAAAAGCTGCGTGATGTTTTGTTGTTTGGCAGTGGTGATGAAGTGATAAATTTTGACTACTATCTGCGTGGAAAACAGCATAAGATGCGCAAGCCTTTCGAAGGGATTCTGGCTAATATGGAGCGTCGGGTGGTGGAAACTGAAAGCGAAGCGGTGCGTGAACGGCTGAAACAATATATGAAGCCGCGGGAATGTCCCGACTGTCATGGCGCGCGGTTGAATCCGGTTAGTCTGGCGGTGACTGTCGGCGGGATTGGGATCAGTGAATTCAATGCGCTGTCGATAGAGGACGCGCATAAGTTTATGACTGGCATTAAGTTGAGCGAAGAACACGCGAAGATTGCAGAAGAGGTTTTGCGTGAGATTGCTTCCCGGCTGCGTTTCCTGATGGACGTGGGACTTTCATATCTGACTCTTGACCGTCACAGCGGTACGCTGTCCGGTGGCGAGGCGCAGCGTATCCGATTGGCAACTCAGCTTGGCTGCGGGCTGGTAGGCGTACTTTATATCCTTGACGAACCGAGTATCGGGCTGCATCAGCGTGATAACGCGAGGCTGCTGGATACATTAACAACTTTGCGGGATATCGGTAACACTGTAATTGTGGTTGAACACGATACCGACACGATCCTGCGTTCAGATTATGTGATTGACATTGGGCCCGGAGCCGGACGCCATGGCGGCGAAATCGTGGCGGTAGGTACTCCGGAGGAAATCTGTAAGGAGGAAAAATCATTAACCGGAGCGTATCTTAGCGGCAGGGCGGAGATCGAACTGCCGGAGAAGCGCGTAAAAGGTACCGGGGATTTTCTGGAAATAAAGGGAGCCGAAGAGCACAATCTAAAGAATATCAATGTGAAGTTTCCTCTCGGTACATTTTGTTGTGTGACCGGAGTTTCCGGTTCGGGAAAAAGTACGCTGGTTAATGAGATTCTGGTGAAGGCGTTGAATCAGCATTTTGAGATCGGCAAGGAGATTCCCGGAAAGCATAAAAGAATTAACGGACTGAAGAATGTCGATAAAATGATTGTGATCGATCAAAGCCCGATTGGACGTACCCCTCGTTCTAACCCGGCAACTTATACCGATGCTTTCGGAGCGATTCGCAAGCTGTTCTCCGAACTGCCTGAGTCGAAAATCCGTGGCTACAAGCCCGGACGTTTCAGCTTTAACGTGAAAGGCGGGCGCTGCGAGGACTGTAAGGGCGACGGGATCAAGAAGATTGAAATGCAGTTTCTGCCGGATGTCTATGTGACATGTACTACTTGCGGCGGCAGACGTTTTAATAAAGAGACGCTGAGCGTTTATTATAAAAAGAAAAACATTGCCGATGTGCTTGATATGACTGTGAATGAAGCGGTGGAATTTTTCGATGCTCATCCGTCTATTTATCGTAAGCTTAAAACGCTGCAGGAAGTTGGCTTGGGGTATATCCACCTCGGACAGCCCGCGACTACGTTGTCGGGTGGAGAGGCTCAGCGCGTCAAACTTGCCAATGAACTGGCGAAGATTCCGCGCGGTCATACGCTGTATGTGCTTGATGAACCGACCACCGGTTTGCATACTGCTGACATACGCCAGTTGCTGGAAGTGTTGATCAGATTGCGCGACAAGGAAAATACCGTGCTGGTGATTGAGCATAATCTTGATGTGATAAAGCTGGCCGACCATATTATCGACCTCGGGCCGGAAGGCGGAGCCGACGGCGGACAGATGATTGCTCAGGGAACGCCTGAAAAAGTTGCGGCCTGTGCAAAGAGCTATACCGGTCACTATCTGAAACCTCTTCTTAAGAAATAAACTTTAAATTTAGCTAGGAAAAGCATAGTGGATTTCCATATCTTAAAACCGGTATTTGAAGCGATTATTGAAATCTTCGGGATGTTCGCGATTGGCGCGGTACTGCGTCGGTATAAATATATAGAAAAAGAGGATCTGGCGAAATTCAGTCGTATCGTTTTCGACATATTGTTTCCGATCATGATCTTTTCGTCGATTGTCAATCGCCTTGATCGGAGCCGTCTTTCCGAGATGTGGGTTTTGCCGGTAATCGGTTTTCTGATGATGCTGCTTGGCTGGATTATCGGTTTTGTATTGAAGTTCGGGGTCCAGAAGCGCGAAGATGGCAGAATCGAGACTTTTCATCATTTCTGTGCGATTAATAATTTCGCGTTTTTGCCGTTGATCGTTATCTCCAACCTTTGGGGAGATACCTATGAACCACTGCTGTTTATTTTGAATGTCGGATCGACTATCGGATTGTGGACCATTGGTATTGCTACGCTCGCGGGCGGTGATATGAGACGTGCCCTTAAAAATATTGTTTCCCCGAATCTTATCGCGGTTTTGCTTGGTTTTCTGGTGGTTTTGTTGAATATTCCGCTACCGGGGGTGATGATGAAAGTTGCCGGTAAAGCCGGAGGTTCCGCGGTTCCGCTGATCTTGCTGTTGATCGGCGCTACGTTGTATGGTAATGTAAAAAATATCTTCGCGAATAAGTGGGATATCGGTTATCTGACGGTATGTCGCCTATTTCTGCTTCCCATGGTGAATATTTTTATTATCAAGCTTGTTCCTCTGCCGCTGGATATTTACCGGATTGCGTTTGTGGTATCGATTATGCCTGTTTCGGTAAATACGTCGGTATTAACATTGCGATATGGCGGCAACCCGGAATATGCCGGACAGGCTGCGGTCATTACTACAATTGCTTCAATAATCAGTATTCCTGTTATGCTGTCTTTTTTGTAGTACATTGTATTTTTTTGCGTACTTTCTTGGGATATAATAATAGCATTCACCTATTATTATACGAGATTTGAATAGACATAAATTACTGATAAATTAACAAGAATAAAATATTCAATATATTTGCGCGATTATGGGGAGGCAAATGCAATCGTCTATTCTAAAACTATTGATGCTTGATGTTGTAATCTGCCTGTTGGTGATTTTTATATATCCTTCATTGTCTTCAAAATACTTTGGGGAAGAATATTGGAGCTTTCTAAAAAAGGACCGAGTCTGGGTAACTCTAAGATGCAAAAAAAATACCTTTTCAAAAGAATTTAAAAATATAGCAGTTCGTTTTATTAACGAAAAAACTGTACTCAAAAATGAAAAATTTGTAACAGAGATATTGCCATCTTCAGGATTAAAAGATTTTGCGATTGAACTGAAAGGAGACTGGTATACTCTAGAAAAATTAACTAAAGAAAAATTAATAAGCCTTAATGTCATTAATACAAAATTTAAAGAAAATGACAATTCTTTTTTGATCGTTAAATGGTATAAGAATAAAAAGAAATTCGGCCTTATTTGTTTTGACTATAGAAATGATGTTATTTGCCGTTTGGGAAAACAGCAAAATGACTATAAAGGAAAACTTCCTGCTATCAAATATAAGGAACAAGTAATAAAATTACCTCTTGATCCTGCAAGTGTGGATAAGATATTTAGTCCAAATAAATTTAAATATCAAATCCATAATTCTGAATTCAACACAGAACATCAAAAGCTGTGGATAGTTGCGATGATCAATATGTTTTTCGTTGTGTTTGGCGGAATATATTTTTTTATAAGGAATTATTCCTGCAAAAAAAAGACTGTAAAAGTCATTGATTGATTTCGGAATATGCCGGACGGGCCACGGTTATTACTACAATTGCTTCCATAATCAGTATTCCGGTGATGCTGTATTTCTTCTGACAGGACCAACGCTTTTGCGTTGCTTTAGCTGGATGGATCACCTCTTTCAATCTTGAATTTAAGTAGTTATTGTGCTATTTTGAATTCTACTGATTAATCTTATGTATTTGGGGTTTTTATGGAATTTATAGGGGATTACAGGATTCTCGAACGTATCGAAACCGGAGAATTCTATACGGTTGATAAGGCGGAGGCCGAAGATGGTTCCGCGGTTGCGGTAATACTACTTCAAGTCATAGAAGATGAGACTGAGTCGGCAAGTAATTTATTGTATACGATAATTCAGGATCTGGCCGTTAAGTTTCCATATCTAATTGTTCCAATCGGTTACAGTGTGGCCGATTGCCCGGAAGGACGATATCCGTATGTTGTGTGCGAATATAACGATGTCGGAGGCATTTTTAAACGAATTGATGAGAAAGCCGCTGAAGCTTTCAACGACAATACTGAACAAGAACAGTATGAAGAAGAACCATACGACGAGGAAGACCCCGAGGAGTCTGAATCCGGTTCTGTTGGCAATGTTGGGAAAAAGGCGATTATTCCGGTTTTCTGTTTGATTCTTGTTATTGTTGGTTTTTTCGGCTGGAGTTTTTATCGTAAGTATGATGCTTCGATGACGATTAACAAGACTCTAGCGGAAGTTCAGAAAATTGCCGACAATCATGAATACGCTTCGGCAATTACCCAAATTGATGAGTTGATCAAGCACTATGAACGTATGGGGGAAAAGTTTATTGGTCCGGCGAATGAGCTTCGTGTCCGGCTTGTTGAGAAACAAAAGGCATGGGATGCACAACAGCGTAAAGTTAAAAAGGCAGCGGCTTTGGCGCTTGAGCGTAAGCAGCGGATTCAAAAATGCGTTGATGAGGCGCTTCGATTATGTAATGATCCAAAATCTTTGACCGATGCTGAAAAGCTGATTGCTGAGGCCGAAAAGCTTGTTCATTCCGAGTTGGAAAAGGTTGAAGTTTCCAAGGCGAAACGTACGGTGGATATGGCGCGGTACAAGTTATGTCCGAAGCTGGCTCTTGCTGATTTTAAAGTAGCGTGGCCTTTGAATAACAAATTCAATGGTACTGCGGTTGCCGGGAAGTTGACGCAGGCATTGGATGGAAAATTCAGTTTTATTTCCCGTCTGGCAACAATAAAGACTCTTACAGACTTAAATTATGAATTTAAGGATCTGGACGATACCGTGAAGTTAGTAAAGTTCGGAAAAAAGGCGGATGCTGATTATGTGATTATCGGTTCGCTTTTTCAGGAGAAAAGAGGAATTGTGCTGGCTTGCCAGAGAATCAGTGTGAAGACCGGCCTGGTCATTCAGTCCGCTGAGATCAGAGGTATTAGTCTTAATAATTTGAATGAAAACATTGATCAGGCGGCGAAGATCATTTTGATGACTGATGATCAGAAGCGGCAGTATCTCGAAAAAACAGCAAAATATACTAATTATTTGAGTCGGGCGGCAGCGGCTCAGAGGGCTGGGCGCTTTGATGATGCGGTTGAATATTATCGAAAAGCGATTGCTTTAAGAAAGACAGCGGGAATTGTCGCAAAATTGACCAGGGTGGAAGAGTTGGCAGAGAATGCCAGGATTAAAGCGGAAAAGCAGGCAGAAATTCAACACAAGGTCGATTCTGCGAAAGCTGCGTACTTGAATACCGCACGTGAGCCTGATTGTAAACCCGTTCCCGATAAAGCGTGGACCGTGCCGGGACTTAATATGTCATTTGAATATGTACATCCCGGCAGTTTTACTATGGGGGATAGCAAGAATAAAGATGGCAATATTGAGCACAAAGTTAAGCTGAGTAAAGGCTACTGGCTGGGGAAATGTGAAGTCAGTCAGATGGAATACATGCTGGTTATGGGGAATAACCCCAGTCAGTTCAAGGGATTTAATCTTCCCGTTGACAATGTATGCTGGAACGATGCCGTGGCATTTTGCAAAAAACTCAACGAGCGGGAACGTGGCGCAAAGCGTTTGCCGAAAGGATATGAATATCGTTTGCCAACCGAGGCGGAGTGGGAATTTGCCGCTCGGGGCGGATTGAAAAGTAAAGGATATAAATATGTTGGCGGTAATGACGCGGTGAAGGTGGGCTGGAATGATAAAAATTCAGGAGGAAAGACTCATCCGGTAGGGACTCGTGAACCGAATGAACTTGGTCTTTACAATATGGCAGGAAATGTAATAGAGGCTTGCTATGATCAATATGCCAGTTTAGATAATGTGTCGTATACTGATCCGGTAATTATAAATTCATCGGCTCAAATCGTTCGGCGTGGAGGCGCCTGGCAGATGTCTGAAGTAGCGGCAGAAGTGTCGTATCGTTATTATAACCGTCGTGCGAGAAAGAGAAACTGGTTCGGATTTCGTGTGGCTTTGGCAAAAAAAACTGCTCTGGAGGCAGTGAAAGATGCTTACTTAAATACAGCGCGCGAGCCTGATTGTAAACCCGTTCCGGGTAAAGTGTGGACCGTGCCTGGACTTAAGATGTCATTTGAATATGTACGGCCCGGCAGTTTCACTATGGGCGATAATAATAACAAAATGGGTAATATAGAGCATAAAGTTAAGTTAACTAAAGGCTACTGGCTGGGGAAATGTGAAGTCAGTCAAGTGGAATACACGGTGGTTATGGGGACGAATCCCAGCTTGTTTAAGGGATTTGATCTTCCTGTGGACAATGTGAGCTGGGAAGAAGGTATGACGTTTTGCAGAAAACTCAACGAGCGGGAACGTGCCGCAAAGCGTTTGCCGAAAGGATATGAGTATCGTTTGCCAACCGAGGCGGAGTGGGAGTTCGCAGCGCGTGGTGGAGTGAAAAGTAAAGGATATAAATATATTGGCGGTAATAACGGGGTAAAGGTGGGATGGAATGATAAGAATTCCGGGAGGAAAACTCATCCTGTAGGAACAGGTGTGCCGAATGAACTTGGGTTTTATAATATGGCGGGAAATTTGATTGAGGCCTGTTATGATCAATTTGGTAAACTGAATAATACGCCGGTGACAGATCCGGTAATCATCAATTCAGCCCCCCGAATTGTCCGGCGCGGAGGGTGCTGGCAGATGTCGGAAGCTGAAGCGGACGTATCATATCGGCATTTCAATCGTCGTAACAGAAAGAGAAACTGGTTCGGGTTTCGTGTGGCTCTGGCAAGGGAAATTGCTCAGATGACCGTGAAGCCTGAGGCTGGAAAACTCTGGACCGTTCCGGAAATCGGTATGCAAATGGTTTATGTGGAACCTGGAACCTTTAGTATGGGGAGTGGTTTGGGGAGAAGATGCAAGCCCGCTCATAAAGTTACGCTTACCAAAGGCTACTGGATTGGTAAATACGAAGTTACTCAAGCTCAGTATGAAGCACTGACCGGAACGAATCCAAGCTGCTTCAAGGGGGAAAATAATCCGGTTGAAATGATTAACTGGAAGGAGGCGGTAAGATATTGCCAGAAGCTTACTCAGCGTGAACAGAAGTCCGGTCGTTTGCCGATTGGATATGAATATCGGCTGCCAACCGAAGCTGAGTGGGAATTTGCCGCCATTGGAGGCAATCAGTCCAGAAGAAAGTATAAGTATAGTGGAGGCGATCGACTTGATCAGGTTGCCTGGTGCAAGGATTCTGCGGGGGAAACAACTCATCCGGTCGGCAAAAAGTGGGGAAATGAGCTAGGGCTTTTTGATATGACAGGAAATGTCTATGAGATGTGCTTTGACAGTAGATATAATTATACCACAAAGGCTCAGACGGATCCATGTTTTTATTTTGGAGGCAGACTTTTCATTGTTCGCGGGGGCGGCTGGAGAAATAATGAAAAGAATTTCACCCTGTACAGTCGTTATGGCGCCAACCGGAAAAAGAGGCATCCGGACCGGGGCTTTCGCATCGTGATGGGTCCGAAACGTTAATCTTATATATTTAAAGATTCTTTTTTTTTTTTTTTTTTTTTGCTTGATGTTCATTAAATGATCACATGGTGTACATTAAATGATTTTTGCTTGTCTGTTTTGCTTTTTGTGAAATAATATTATTGTTTTGTAGTGTTTTTGTTATAAGGCACTTATGTGTTTGTTTTTCTTTTCTGGCACGCTGATTGCTTTTTAACTGGTTCAGTTTTCATCATAAATGGAAGGAGAGTGAAAATGAACCAGAGTATAAAAGCAATGTTTAGGGGAATTACCGGATTATGTGTGGTGTCAATGGCCTTAGTCGGAGGAGCGACGGCGGCGTTTGCCGCGGGGACCCTGAGTCCGATGGGCAGTGGCGTTAAACCGGTAACAATCAATTCGCACGATGTAAAAGTCACACTTAATAATGGCTTTGCACAGACCGAAGTCGTGCAGCAGTTTTCTAATCCAAATGCAAAAGTGGTGGAGGCGGTTTATTCGTTTCCTCTGCCGAAATCAGCCAGCTTGTCAGAAGTACAGGTACTGGTTGGCGAGACCGTGATCAACGGCGAAGTTGTAGAGAAAAGCCGTGCGAAGAAAATTTATAACGATGAGAAATCCAAAGGTAATAATGCCGGACTGGCGGAGAAAAACGGCTATCAGGATTTTCAGTTCCGTGTGGCCAACATCAAACCGGGAAATGACATTACGGTCAAGTTTGTCTATTATCAGCCGTTGGCGATTGACGGCGGGGTTGGGCGTTATGTTTATCCGCTGGAAGAAGGTAATACCGATGAAGCCGCGGTGTCTTTCTGGGAACGCAATGATACTGTGGCTGGCAAGACTACCGTGAATGTCGATCTCAAATCTGCCTGGCCGGTGGCGAATGTCCGTGTGCCTGGAGTAAATCCGCTCAAAGCCGATAATAAATTGGCTCAGGGATTATACAAAGCAGAATACGAGCTGACCAGCGGTCTGAAAAAAGATTTTGTATTCTATTATTCTCTTCAGAATAATCTGCCCGGACGCCTTGAAGTAATTCCGTTCCGCCGTTCCGGCAAGGGGGATGGCACGTTCATGATGGTTGTAACTCCGGGGCTGGATTTGAAACCGCTGAATGCCGGAGCCGACTATGTTTTTGTACTGGATATTTCCGGCAGTATGACCGGAGAAAAAATCCGCACGTTATGCGATGGCGTGAGCCGCGTGCTGGGAAAAATGAGTCCGCAGGATCGATTTCGGGTCGTTACATTCGAAAGCAGGGCGCGTGAGCTGACTTCCGGCTGGATTTCTGCAACTCCGGTAAATGTAAATCACTGGGTTCATGAAGTGAAGAAAATACGGGCCGGCGGCAGTACTAATCTTTATGGCGGTCTTTCCAAGGCTCTCAGTAAGCTTGATGCCGACCGTGTGTCAAGTATTGTTCTTGTGACCGATGCCGTAACGAATACCGGCACGATCTCACCGAAGAAATTCTACTCACTGATGAAAAAATATGATGTTCGGGTATTCGGTTTCCTGATGGGCAATAGTGGCAATTGGCCCCTGATGCGTACGGTTTGCGATGCCAGCGGCGGATTTTATGCCGGGGTTTCCAACAGCGATGATATTATCGGACAGATTCTTCTTGCCAAGCAGAAAATAACTCATGAATGCCTGCGTGACGCCAGAATTGAGATCTCCGGCGTAAAAACTTACGATCTTACCGGGGACAATATTGGTAAAATCTATTGTGGCGAACAGATTGTGGTATTCGGACGTTATCAGAAAGGCGGTCGCGCCACGGTTAAACTTAAAGCCCGCAGGACCGGCGAAGAAAAAGTTTACTCTACTCAGTTCAACTTTCCTGACGTTGATACCGACAATCCTGAACTGGAACGTCTCTGGGCTCTCAGCCGTATAGAAATGTTCGAAGACCTGGCGAATTCCGGATTGATGCCGTCGAGCGAAAGTAAGTCACAGGTCAGGGATCTTGGCGTAAATTATCAGCTGGTGACCGATGAAACGTCTATGCTGGTTCTATCCGATGCGAAATTTGTCGAACATAAGATTCAGCGCCGTAATAAGTCTCGCCTGGCGGCCGAACATGCTGCTCAGAGTGCCAGAGCTCAGGCTCCGGTTAAGAACTACCGGGTTGATGTGGCTCCGAGAAGCAACGGTAATAATAAAAGTCAGAATGACAATAAACGTAAAAATAACAACCGTATGTTTAAATTCAGTGCTCCCCGAGTCGGTGGAGGAGCGGTTGATCCGCTGAGCGGAATACTGATGATATTGTCGGGCGTTCTTGCCGGATTGGCGGCGCTTGGAAAAGGACGTAAGGAAAAATAAGAAAAACGAAGAAGGTCCCGTGGAATACCTGAATGGTGTTCCACGGGAAAATGGCTTTATTATGAAAAAGCTGATATGGTTGATTCCGGTAAGATTGATACTGACTGTAGTGGGGCTGTATTTTATTCCCGGGGCTGGACGTGCATTGGAATTAAATCGTGAACTGGTTTTGCACGGAGAGGTCTGGCGGCTGGTGACTGGGCATTTTGTACACTGTTCGCTGAATCATCTCTTCTGGGATGCGGCGGCATTTACGGTACTGGCAATCGTTGGCGTGCATAAAGATTTTAAGAGATTTGTGTTTGTTACGGTGCTGGCGGTACCGGTTATTTCTTTGGCGGTTCTAATATTATGCCCGGAGATTGAGATATATCGTGGTTTGTCGGGGCTGGATACTGCCTTGTATGCATATCTGGTTCTCTATAATTTATACGAAGCCATGACCGATCGCAACCGGATGTCAACGGTATTATATTTACTGTTGCTGGCCGGTTTGCTTGGAAAAAATATTTGGGAAGTCTGTACTGGAAACGTGCTGTTCTGTAATCCTGATGGATATGTGCCGGTGCCGATTGCGCATCTGGCTGGAATGCTGACTGGCTTTATGGTGTTTTGCTCTTTGCTGCTTCAGAAATTTCGCAAGCCTGCGGAAGAGATTTCAGGAATACTGGCCGGATAATATTTTGCACACTAAATGTTTGGAAAATTAGGACGTTAAGAATAAAAAACGGCCTTGAAAAATTATTGTAACAGGGCTAGTTTATAATTACATAGAACAATGAATAAATAGATAACCATATAATTCTACAGGGGAATACGTGTCGAATAAAAGATTCAGTGCCAGATTATTATTGATTTCCGTTGCAGTCGTTGCTGGAACGCTGTTGCTGACGTCGTGCGGGAAAAAGGCTCGTAAGAATAATGTGGAACTGTTGACTTTAGCCTATAACGATGCGAAAGTCGGAAACTGGGATAAAGCGCTTATCCAGTCCAAAAGTGCGGTGGATCAGGATTCCAAAGATGTTACCGCGTTGATTATGTATGCTCTGTGTCTTGAAAATACAGGAAAGCCGGATGATGCGCAGCAGTTACTCAGGCAGGCCGTACAGATTGATCCGGGGAATTTCCGGGCTCAGTATAATCTTGGCAGAATTCTTTTTCAGCACGGTAGGTATCAGGACTGCGTTAATTACCTTCGTGCAGCGGAAAAGCTAAAGCCCAATGATGTGAATACGATGGTTTTACTGGCTCAAGTTGATGGTAAACTTGAACTTGAATCCGCAATCAATTATTATGCCAAACTCACCAAAGTTCCGCGTTTTGCCGATAGTCCGGCTCCATGGAATCAAATGGGAATCATTTGTGCGGAAAAAAAGAAAATGCTTGATGCGCTGAAATGCTTTATTAAGGCATATAAGATCAGTTCGAAAAACCCCAAAGTTATCCTGAATTTTGCGGTATTTCTCGACTATTATCTGAATTCCCCGGACAGTCGTAAGAAGGCAATTGCCCTCTATCGCAAATATCTTTCCCTGATTAAAAACAATCCCGAACTCCAGGCCAGAAGCGCAGAGATCAGTCGCAGGATTAAAACTCTGACAACTACTCCCTGACCGGAAGGGGGGATTATAAATGAATCGCGCTATTCCCGATGAGATTATTGAAGAGATAAGAGTTCGAACCGATATTGTCGAGCTGATCGGTAGTTACATCCCTCTAAAGCGTTCAGGTACTACCTGGAAAGCGTGTTGCCCGTTTCATGACGAAAAGACTCCGTCATTTCATGTTACTCCTTCGCGGGGGCGCTATTACTGTTTTGGCTGCGGGAAGGGGGGAGACGTCTTCCGGTTTCTTATGGATTACGAAGGGGTGGATTTTCCTACAGCCGCCAATCTTCTGGCTTCCCGCTGCGGGGTAATTATCCCTGAAAAACAATATTCGTCTCCTCAGGAGGCGCGGCAGGCTAAGGCTGCCCGTAATCGTAAGGATCGTCTTTATGCTTTGCATGAAGCGCTGGGGAAATTTTATGTCGACAGCCTGTGGAAAGATCAGCAGTCACCGGTACATCAATATTTTCTAACCCGTGGTATTCCCGAAGAACTGGCGCTGCATTTCGGTATTGGAGCTGCGCCGGATGGCTGGGAAACTACTTTAAACTGGGGCTTATCTCAGGGATTCACGATTGATGAGATGCTTGACGGCGGAATTATCCTTGCCAGCGAAAGAAAGCCGGGCAAATTTTATGATCGTTTTCGCAACCGTCTGGTTTTTCCGATATGGAATGAACAAGGCAAGGTAGTAGCGTTCAGCGCTCGAACTGTGGAAGCGGAATCTGATGGCGCTAAATATGTGAACAGCCCTGAAACCATGATTTTTCGTAAGAGCCATGTGCTTTATGCCCTGCCTTTGGCAAGGCAGGCTATGCAGAAACAGGGCTTTTTTATTTTATGCGAAGGCCAGTTGGATACGATCGCAATGCATCGGGCCGGGTTCACTAATGCGGTTGCACCTCAGGGAACCGCGTTTACTCATGAGCAGGCGCAAATACTCAGGCGTTATTCCGAGAAAGCTTATATTTGTTTTGACTCGGATGGGGCCGGACAGAAAGCAACAATGCGGACGTTTGAAATTCTGTTGCCGCTGGAGTTTGAAATAAAAGTGATATCGCTTCCTGGTGGAAAAGATCCCGATGAGTTGTTGAAAAATGAGGGGCCCGAAGCGGTTGCCCGGGCTGTTGATGGAGCAGGGGACTTCTTTGATTTTCTTTACCGGCAGAAAGTGGCAGAGCATGATGCATCGAGCCCGATGGGGATTACTCGTATTGTTACCGATTTTATTGGGTATCTACAGCGGATTAAAAATTCGGTTACCCGTTCGATGTATGCTTCACGTCTTGCGGACTTGCTTGGTATCAATGAGAATGCGGTGTTCAGTGAACTTAATAAGTTTCGTAAAAAAGAGAAGTTTGAAAAAGCGCGTCGTGATGGTTTCAAAGCCAAAGCGGAACAACAGCAACAGCAACAGCCGTTCCCGCAGACTGCTCCCGCGATGAATAATACTCCGGTTGAGAATCAACCGACTTCGGTGGATATTCTGAATATGATGCCGAAAGAGATTGTGCATGCGGAGAAAACCTTGCTGTCTCTGGCCTTGGTTGATGAGACGGTGGCGCAGCGTCTTGGTACCGAATTACCGTCGGATCAGTTGAGTGAGACCGTGCTTGGACGCGCAATTAACGAGGTTGTAAAGTTGACCATGGGAGGTGAATGGGATTTGTCTTTTCAGCATCTCAGTGACTTGGAACGCGATAATTCCGACCCGGTTCTCGGCGAAATTCTGGCTGACAGCAGAGAGTTCAAACCGAAATTCATAAAAAAGGCTTCCGATGATTGCCTATGCGCAATTAAGAATCATTTTCAAGAACGTAAAAAGAACGATATCCTGCAGCGTCTGCGTTCCGCCTCTACTCCTGAAGAAAAGCAGGATCTGATGAAAGAACTCATGGCCCTGCCCAAATAGGTTCTATTTCAGGAGAGGGGTAACTTCTTCGTATTCGGCCTTGAGCTGTGAGAACAGTGATTCGCAGTTCTCACGGTTTTTGTCGTCGGCTGCCGCCATGAGGTCCACCGAAGTATTGTACATCTTGATGGCGCCGATGTTGCCCGCCGCGCCCTTGAGCGAGTGGGCTTCCTTGTGGAGCTGGTCAAAGTCGCCGCTGTCGAGGCATGACTGTACGGCTTCAATATTGGCGTCGCAGGCTTCGAAGAAGAGGTCCACTATTTCCTTGCGTAGCATTTCATCGCCCAGCGTTATGGCGTCAAGCGTTTTCTTTTGCAGGGCAGGGCTTGCTTCGGTTTCTTCTTTTACTTCTGCTTTTGTTGCTTCTTTCGTTGTTGGCTTATCAGCCAGTTTAATCGTTGGTTCTGCCGTGGCAGGTTCTTCCCCAAAGTCGATGATAGGCTCTTCCGCCGCAGCCGGTTCTTCTCCAAAGTCAATGACTGGTTCTGTTGCCGCTGGCTGTTCCTTTTTTGGTTGTTCTTTCTTTGACTGTTCCGCGGCTGCTGCAAGGGTCTCAGCACCAACGATATTGTAAACATATTGATACAGAACCTTAAACAGACTTTCCAGGTTTACTGGTTTGGTTATATAGTCATCCATACCCGCGTCTAGGCATTTTTCCCGGTCGCCTTTCAGCGCATAGGCAGTCATGGCGATAATGGTTGATTTGTTTCCTTTTTTACGCAGTCGTTCCGCAGCTCCGTAGCCATCAAGTTTGGGCATTTGGCAGTCCATCAGGATAATATCGTATTCATTGCGTTCACAAATATCCAGCGCATTAATTCCATCGACCGCCAGATCGCACTTCAGTCCAAGTTGTGCCAGAATGGAAGACGCGACCTTCCGGTTGACCGGATTATCTTCAACAACAAGCAGTTTTACTGCGTCCTGAAGTGATTCAGGTAATAATCTTTGAGGTGTAAGAGGTTCCTGTGACTCAGTAGATTCATTTTGTTCATAGATGCCGGATACAATACAGTCGTAAAGAGTGGAGGTCTTAATAGGCTTTAAGATAAAGGAGTTGAACCCCAGCTCTCCGACGCTCATGATGTCACCTTCCGGAACAGAAGACATGAGTGCGAGTGGAATATTTTCCAAAGAAGAGTCGGACCTGATATATCGGGCCAGGCTTACGCCGTCCATAACCGGCATCTGATAGTCAATCAGGACGAGGTCAACCGTTTCTCCATTCTCAATTTTATGATGAAGCAGTTCGAGCGCTTCAATCGGCTGGGTGGAGGCGGATACGAAGCAGCCGTACGATTCTAAGGTTGTCCTCAGAAACCGGCAGCTTTCCGAAACATCGTCGATAATCATAATATTCTTGCCGGAGATTTCCTGAACCTCTTTTCCTTCGGTTTGTTCTTTTGTCATTCGAATCAGTTCAAATTTGGCGTTGAACGAGAATGTCGAACCACGGTCAACTTTTGATTTAACCGAAATTTTTCCACCCATTATTTCCACCAATTGTTTACAGATTGCCAATCCGAGTCCAGTTCCGCCAAACTGGCGGGTGGTGGACGCATCAACCTGTGAAAAGCTCTTGAAAAGTCTATGCATCCGGTCTTCAGGAATTCCTATGCCGGAATCAATAACCGAGAATCGGATTGATGTATTATTGTCTTGCAGGCTTTCGGTTTCAACATCGACTTTGATAGTACCTTTTTCGGTAAATTTTATGGCGTTGTTGCATAGGTTGACCAGTATTTGCCGGAGACGTACTGGATCGCCCATGACCACAGAAGGAATGAGCGAATCAAATGAGATAATTAGTTCAAGCCCTTTCGCGTTGGCTTTTCCTCCGACAATGTCGCCGACTTCTTCGACGCATTTTTTCAGGTCGAACTCAATGTTATCAAATTCGAGTTTACCGGCTTCAATCTTGGAAAAATCAAGAATATCGTTGATGATTGACAACAGGTGATTACCGGCTTCATGAATGATTGCCGTATTTTCATGCTGTATTTTATCAAGCTTTGAGTTCAATAGTAAGTCACTCATTCCAATTATGGCATTAAGCGGGGTTCTGATTTCATGGCTCATGTTGGCCAGGAACATTGATTTACTGCGTGTCGCGTGTTCGGCACCGGCTTTGGCCTGGCGCAAGCTGTTTTCGACCGCTTTTTGCTGGGTAATATCAACAAAGCTCTGGAGCATACAACTCTTGCCGTTCATCATTACGTTAACCGATGTTTTCAATACCGGGGTGGTTACTCCGTCCGCGTCAATCAGCTGGCATTCGTGAGTGGTCCCCTGGCAATCAGCAACTCGGTGATTTTCGTAATGACATTTAAAGAAACGTTTATAAGGCAGGCCGATTGCTTCGTGAACCGTGGTTTTCAACATTTCAGCGGCAATACTGTTTAGTTCAAGGATAATTTCACTTTCGCAATCGAGAAGGATAATACCAGTCTGGATCGTGTTCAGTAATCCTTTCGCACGTCCCTCACTTTCACGCAAGGCTCGTTCGGTTTTCTTTCTGGCATTGATTTCCATCTCAAGCATTTTGTTTTTATCAACCAGTTCGCGTGTGCGTTCCCGTATCAGGTCTTCCAGGTGGGTGCGGTAATTACGAAGTTCATCTTCGGCTCGTTTGCGTTCCGTGATATCAGTAACCAGGGCAAAAGAGCCGAGAAAAACATTATCTTTATTAAACATCGGTGTGGCATTGAAATTACAAATGACTCTGCCTTTATCACTTTGCATCATTGTTATTTCATAAGAACTACTATGCCCTTTTTTTCGTAACTTCAACTGATGTTCTATGATATTGGCATTGATGGGATCAAGAAAGTCATACAGGCTGTGTCCCTCCAGATCGTCAATTGTGTATTTCAGCATATTTGCCATGGACTGATTGCTTCTGGTAATGTTGTTGTCACCATCCACCTGTAGAAAACCTTCCACTGTGGTCTTTAGTATTTTTCTGAGGGTATCTTCTTCTGCCAGGATTTTATGACGTGCAATATCCATTTCCGCCATTAGATAGTGGTGGCAGTTTTCCGGACGGTTCAGACCGTTGTAAATCGCTTTTACCATGTCTTTACAGGAGCCGTAACCGCATGATGAACAATTATAGATATCATCATCGGAGAATTTATTCATTAACTTAAGTATCGTAAGCTGTTCCGATTCTGTCGGTTCCTGGATCATATTATTTGCAGAAATATCATCCTTGTTACAAACAAATAAATCCTTATCCCAGTAAAGCTTAATGATTTCTTCAAGATTGCGTTCCGGAGATTCATCAGAAACTTGCTGGTAGAGTTCAATGGCCTTGGAACAACGCTCCTCAATGCGGCTAAACATTTCGTCCAGGGTTATATCAGTCAATGGAACACCTGGTCCGGACAGACAGCCATCATGACAGTTAAGGCAGTCAATCAGCAGAGGGGCCGTTCCGTTATCAATGGAGCGTTGCAGATTATCAAGATATTTATAGACTTCGTCCTGACCCGTAATGGTTCGGGCCTTCCCATGCAGTTCCGGCAGGTAGCGTTCTACGGCACGAATCAGGCCGCCTGGTTCAGGAATGACAACACCGCGTTCCGGGGAGGGATTTTCGAAGTTTTCCGGTTTGAAATCGGCTAATGACAGATCGTTTAACTCCAGATAGTTTACAATAGACTTAAACGTAATATTGTATTCGCCCAATCCGGTTTCTTCGAGTTCGCGTTTTTTGGACAGGCAAGGAGAAATGAAAGCGATGCGATAATCATTGTATTGTGGATAATTTTCCCGGATCATTTTGATGAGATGTCCCACCGGACTATCAACAGGTGCCAGATATTTCAGTAATTCAGGACGATAAATACGAATATAGTCGACTACGGTTGGACAGGGTTGGGCAATAACAGTAACCGGATTATTATTTTTTATGTATTCCGCATAGCTTTTGGCGCAAAGTTCCGCACCGAAGCTTACATCAAAACAGGCTTCAACGCCCAGGCTTTTTAGCCAGCCGTTGAGATTTAGATAGTTGTCGTGAAAACAACTTGCCGCCGATGGGGCGACTACTGCAATTATTTTGTTGTTTGTAATATCGTAAAGGAAATTTTCCAGGTCATCATGATAATATCTGGCATCATGGGTGCATGCCGCAATACAGCGTCCGCAACCGATACACATATCGGGATTGAGATTGATGTGATCGTCACTACCGTCATTACAATATTTAATCGGACAAACCGAAATACAGGTATAACAATTGACGCACTTGTCTTTGTTGACGTAAACCAGCTTTGAAAGCTTTCGGGTTTTGTCCGCCATCAACTTCCTCCTTCTACAGGAAAACTCTACTAATACTCTCTATTAAAGATGAATTCAGACAAGAAAGTACATCTCAAGTTGGATAACCTGATTCAGATGCTGCCGCTTCTGTATGTGAATTTGCCGCTCATGGCAAACTTTTGCCCTGAAGTCGTCAGATAGCGGCAATCCTTTCTATTCCATCCTTAAAAAACGATACCTTTAGATTTTAGGTGCTAAATATGAAAATTTCAACAAAAAATATATAAATTACCGGAATTGTCGCTGAAATACCTTAGCGATAATTCTTTTTTTGTGCTTAATGTTCAGCAAGAGGCAGCCATTTCAGCACTTCCTGAATCGTGTCATCCCAGAATTCCCAGCAGTGAGTGCCGGGTTTTTCTTTGTAGATATGCTCATAGCCGATCTGATCCAGATAATCACGGAATTTTATATTGTCTTCATATAGAAAATCCTCGGTTCCGCAACACTGGAACAGCTTAGGACTTGTGCCGCCGTCTTTTACTAATTTATCGGCAAGATGGAACAAATCATGTTCGGTTCCTTTTATATCTTTGTCGCCAAATATACAGCAGAACAATTCACTCCAGTCCGCTTTACGGGCTCCAATATCCATTACACCCGACAAACTGGCTGCAGCGGCAAAGCGTTCCGGACAGTTCATTGCAATTTTGAATGCGCCGTATCCTCCCATTGAAAGTCCGGCGATAAAGTTGTCTTCGCGACGGTCGCTGATTGGAAAAAACGATTGGCAGATAGTTGGAAGTTCTTTACTCACATAAGAAAAATATTTTCCACCGCGTTTCATATCGGTATAAAAACTACGGTGAACGTTTGGCATTACGACTGCTATTCCCAGTTCCGCCACATAACGTTCAATGGAAGTACGCCGCGACCAGATTGTGTGGTCATCGGACAAGCCGTGAAGCAAATATAAAACCGGATATTTTTCCTTTTTAGCACTGCCGCCCATGCCGATCATACTGGTTGTTGGCGGTTGCGGAAGGATAACTTTTATGGACGAAGCCATACCTAGCGTTTCAGAATGAAAATCACAATTGATGAAAGCCATTATATTCCTCGATTATAATAAAAAGATCAGTCTTGTTTCAGCATTTCGCGTAATGTGTAAAGAGCTTCAGCAATAGCGCGGCGTCTTACTGCTTCACGGTTGCCTGGAAAGTTGCACCTGATCACTTTCTGGTGTCCGTTTACTTTTACGGCGATACAGACCAGACCCACTGGTTTTTCCGGAGTGCCGCCGCCGGGACCGGCAATGCCGGAAACAGCGATGCCGCTGGTTGTGATCATTTTTGCACAAAGATTTTCTACCATCAGCGATACGCATTGTTCACTGACAGAGCCGTAGGCTTCAATGATTTCTTTGGGCACATTAAGCGTGCGGGTTTTGATATCGTTACAGTATGCCACAATGCTGCCCGCGAAAATTTCAGAAGCGCCCGGAATCGCGGTAATTTCCTCAGCCAGCATACCGCCGGTACAGGATTCCGCGGTACCCAGGGTCAGACAGTGTTCACGCAGTTTAAGCAGAACATCTTCCACCATGCAGGTACAGCCTTCTTCCAGCAATTGATAGCCAAATGTCTTTTCAACCGCTTTGCAGACTTTCTTAAACTGTTTTGCATCACTGCCGGTAAGGAATAACCTTACATGGTCATAGGAGGCGCAGTATGCCGGCTTGATGTCGGTGCCCTCTATAATTTTCTTAACTTCTTCTTCCACCTTGGATTCCGCCGCGTGTGCAACATAATAAACTTTGGAAATGATTGGAGTTTTCAATACATCCTTCAGTTTGGGAATCAACTGTTTTTGAACCATTGGACGCTGTTCCATCGGCGGTCCGGGCAGCATGCATAAATATTTGCCGTCGGCGACTTCTATCCAGATTCCAGGAGCGGTGCCGACTTCATTGACAAAGGCTTCGCCGTTTTTGGGAACCAGTGCCTGTTCAAGGACTTTTTCCGGCGGATGCTCTTTTTTGAGACATGCCCAGCGCTTTTCCAGCTGTTTTACAATGTCCTTATTTGATTCAAGTTTTAATTTGAAATATTCTGTCAGAGTATTTCGGGTTATGTCATCGCCGGTCGGCCCCAGGCCGCCGCTGGTAATAATGACATCAGACAAAGGTGTTACAAAGTCGAGGGCTTCGCTGATAGAGGCCTGTGAATCGGGTACCACCAGATTGCGTTCGGGAATGACTCCGATTTCAAGCAGACATTCTCCAAGCCAGGCGGAATTTGTGTTTACCGTCGAGCCTTTCAGCAGTTCATCACCGATTGTAATTACGGATATACGCATACTGAAACCTAAATTAAAAAATAAAATTAAATTTGAATTTATATTTTACAATACTGCCCATGTGAACCAATATAAACCCGAGTTTATTAAAAACCGGTATTTTTTTTCTCGAAGGCTTCGACGATTGGAATTTTAACCAGCAATGGAGAATTAAATAATTACAGGTATATACAAAAAAGGGTTTGACGCAGCAAACCCTCTTGTCCCTCTCTTAAGTTATTGCTCAAAAGTATTTTAAGCTGAAATGATTATTTTTGTCTCCATACCAGTAATCTTGTTAGATTGCTGTTATTGTTGTACAGATAATCGTCTTTTACCGCTTCGGCATGACCATCAAAAAATGTTGCGTTAGCACTCTTGTTATGCCGGTAGGCTACTCGTTTGTTACTGTCTTTGGAATCATTGCTGTTACTCCCATATTCTCCATAGGCGTTATATAGTGTCGGGTTAGCAGTACTTCTATAAGATTCAAGGCAGACATGGTCGAGCATGAATACATGAGTGCTGGCTTTCCCTCGTATTTTCATTACATCCGCACGTCTAACATAGTATTTCGGATACATATAATCAACATTTACGCCCCAACTGGCAGGTGCGAGGTAATAGTTGCTGACAGTTGGATGGGCAATTCTTCTTGCAGAGGGGCAGAGTCTGTTGCTTGGCCAGTAAATATGCGTCCAAGTGCTTCCATAGGAAACGGCCTTTAATCTTAGCAGTTCCTTAAACAGGGTATTGTTAAATAGACATCTGGATAAACTCCAATTCCCTGGGGGGACGCAGTAGTCATTGCTTTCATCGGCATACATCTGATTGGCCAGCCCCATCTCCCGCATTAAATTAAGACATGAAATCCCCTTTGCCCGGTTCCTGGCTTTGTTGAGTGCCGGCAGCAGTATAGATGCCAGAATTGCGATTATACTGATAACTACCAGGAGTTCGATGAGTGTGAAATGTCTTTTTCTCATTATATTGCCTCCGTTAACGTATTTTGTTAGCTTTAAATGTTTTCCCATCTACCAGAGCTTGTTTCACATAAATTCCCCAATACGGAGTAGGGGTGTAATTCCAATCTGAAATAACCATAGGACCACACCGTGGATGGAAACTAAATGCAGTCCAGTTTAATCTATGTTTCTGAATTGTTCCGATCATATCTTTGGCCCATATTCCGTTACCGACTTTTTCTCTGTGCATGCTTTGGGGGATGAATTTAAAATCATCCCAGGAGCGCAGATCGCCGACTTCTCCTATAAATAGAGGATATTTTTCTGCTGCGTCAAGGAAGTTATGCTGCCAGCCGGCTTTCCAGGGATAAATATGGCTCGAGTACATAATTCCATTCCCGTCAGTGTGGTCTTTCAGAGCATATCCCTTTAGAATACCGCTGAGATTGTAGCTCCAGTCAAGTCCTCCAACTATTATAAGATTATTTGCGCCGGTTTCTCGGACCGCATTAACCAGTGCCTGCATTCCCGGAGAATAATTGCCTGAATTTTTCTGATTGTTTTCTGCTACATTTTTATCTTTGTGCTTATGTTTTTTCAGGTCTCCGCCGTTTTTCCAGGTGTTCCATGAAATGCCATGAGGTTCATTAAACAGCTCAAAAATTACCGCTGGATTATTTTTATAACGTGTAGCTACGTCTTTCCAGAACGTGACGTGTTCCGGCATTGGCGCTCCAAATTTGTGTAAATCTATTACCACGTATACTCCGTTTGTAGAGGCATAAGTAATAATATTATCCAGCAGGTTACGATAGTATTTTCCTTTGTCTTTCTGGTATTTTCCTTTGCCGAACCAGAAAGAATCTTTTACAGGAATCCGAATGCAATTTGCTTTCCATTGCTGAACAGCAACGCTGGTTGATTTCAGCATATTGTCGCCCGTGGCCGACCATTCCAGACTGTCAATACATAGACCTTGAAGCCATACCTCCTGATTGTCTGAATTTTTCAGCACATTTCCCACAACTCGTAAAGGCTGAAGCGTTTTTCTCGGTTCCAATTTTATTGTTATTGGCATGAATCCTTTTTTCAGAGTGTGCCATTTATATTTTTCTGCATATTTTTTCGCATCAATTTTTAGTACGACTTTTTGAGAAGAAAAGCCGGTATTTGCAGAAGGGGGATCTACTGTGTAAGCTGCTTGATTATCCTGTTTTTTTATTGTGTAATTCCCGTTTGCGTCGGAAGTTGCCTGACCTAAAATCTTTGAACATTTATAATCTAATAGACTTACTTTTGCATCGTTTACCGGAATGTCGTCATTCGTCAGAATTTTACCTTTGGCTCCGAAAAATGCTGGCGCTGAACTTGTCGGCAAGGTCCCCGGGGTAAGAGAAACAGAATCTACCCAGAGTTCTTTTGGTTTAGAGCCGCTTTTGTATGGGACGATTACAATCTGACTTATTGTTTCTTTGGTTAAATCAAGGGGCTTGTTGTTTTTTGCTTTAAAATCGCTGAACTGCATTGAATAAATTCCCCACATGGGGCTGATCCCATTAATGGAAAAGCGATATGTGTTTTTGCTTTTTGTCCTGAATTCAATTCTGATTCGGCAAGGAGTACTGCTTTTTAAGCCCAGACTGAAATATCCAGGGACGCATTCTTTCCATTGTTGGGGTTTTACGCTCCATTTGGGTTGAATGCCTATTCCCAGGTAGGAACCGGTACCGCCATACTTGTAGTCAACTTTTAAGGATGCTTTGGACTTTGCTCCGGTGCTTTTGTCGCAGGATAACTTTACCGAAGAATTTTTTGATGCATAGGACCACCAGCCGTTCGTTCCGTTTTCAAAGGAATAAACCGGTGCTCCATGGAGCTGCGCTGCTGAGATAAACAACAGGTTTAGTAGTAAAAAACTGAAAAATTTGATATGTGATTTTAATTGGTTCATATGAGTATTTTTCGCTTTCTTTATAAAATTATAATATTTCAATATCATTATTCAACAACTTTGATATTATCTATCCATAGGATGTGTTTTTTATTTGCCGAGGCTCGTGGAATTATTACTATCTGAGAGATTTCAGTTGTTGTTGTCAAATCAAGTGGAGTCGTTTTCGATTTGAAGGTATTAAATTTGATTTGGAATGTTTGCCATTCTTTGTTTACTTTCAAATTGGCTGTGTATTTTTTTTTGTTCGACATTCTAAGCTCAATTCTTACGGCTGTATCGGTATCTGCTTTCATTGTGACTTCAAACGTTCCCTTGCTGTAAGCTGAGAAATCCGAAGAACCGTGCATTGCCCATTTAGGTTGAATTCCAATTCCAAGATACGACCCCACTCCTCCGTATTCGTAATCGGCTTTCAAGGCTCCTCCAGTACCATCTGAACCCGGTTTTTCCTGACTTAAGGTAATTTTCGCTTTTCCTTTATAGGACCACCAGCCATCTGTTCCCTTGGTAAAGCTGTATAAGGTTTTTCCTTCCGAAGCAAAAATTGCAGTGCTCATAATAATCATTGTCGGTAGCAATAATCTAATTGACCATTTTTTCATGTTCTTTCTCCATGTTATTAATGTAAATAATTATGCTTGTACTTCTAGAAATTCTTTATGTGTAAATGCAGCTTTCATTGCTGCAGTGTTTATTGTTACTCTATTTCTACTCCAATCTCGTTTAACTTACCAAGAATTTCGGGCGTAAGTTTATTTTTCCCTCCACAAGAGTCTCTGACTACCAAATAATGTTTGGCGGGATGTGAGGATTGATCTGTTTTTCCTTTTGCCAGGGCCAGAGCGCATTTGATTAACCATTTGCCGAAGTAAGTGTAATCATCATGCATACTGGATAATGGAGGGTCTGTATAAGCTGTTTCCTGACTGTTATTGTATCCTACAATACAATAATCATCAGGCGCGGACAAGCCCAGTTTTCTCATTGCAGTCATAAACCGTGTTGCGTAAAGGTCATCATGGCAGATAACGGGCAGTTTGCCTTTGTGTGCTTTCCATTGTGATGCCAGTTCATCCATTTCCTCGACATTATTGCCGACCAATCCGCAGAGATTATCCAGTTTATTGCGGTAAATAAAATTTGAATAGGAACTTAGTCGTTGCTGCATAATGAAATCTGCCGGGTTATTGGGGCCCAAAAGGGCAATATGACGATGACCGAGAAGATAAAAATAATTACAGTATGCATTTGTCTGTATAATTGTACCGGAACCAAATACTTCCGGTTTTTCAAAACAGTTTTGTTCCAGACCGGGGATGAGCATGGGGATTGCAACAGGTAGCGGACAAGCGTGAACAAATTTTGCAACATCACCGGTTTTTTCTACAGGAAACCACGGTATGATTAAAGCGGAACATCCTTCTTTTACCATGTTATCTGTTTCTTTTAAGGCTGATTCATTGTAGTCTGAAATATAGGAAAAACGTAAGTTCAAAGACTTCTGATCCGCAATTTTAAGACTTTGCTTAATTACCTGCATGGCATATTCATCGCTGCGAAAATAAATTAACATTCCAAGTTTTGAACATGATGGAGAAATTCTTTCCGGCTGTTTATGGGGTTCACATTTAAATGTTCCGCTGCCGATTTTACGGACAATTTTTCCGCTGCTTACAAATGGTTCAAATGCTTTCCGGACGGTTAGGGTTGTACATCCGAAATTTCGCGCAAGTTCGCGATCCGAGGGCAGTTTAGCGCCCGGAGTCATTTCAACCAGATATGCTTCGATTTCTCCGGCTATTTCCTGATATTTTAATTTTTGATTTCTTGTGATCATATTTTTGTTTATTATAAAAATGTGAATTGTTTGTGATTCAATTATAAATCAATTATCAATCACTTGCAAGTGCTAAGTTTGAATTAATTTGATTTTTTTATCTTTTGACTTAGGAAATAGAAATGTTTTTGTTGTGTAATGTAGTTTGTTTTAGTTCAGATTGATGTTTCTTTGCTGTCTCTTATGTTCTTTTTATAATCTCATTCTTGTTATTATTTGCTTATTCTTATTGTGTATATCATTTATATATCATTTTGTGGGAATAGGTGAATCACTTGGATGATTTTGGTATATTTATCTTGAATAGATAAATTGAAAATTAGGTTTACTACTTGTATTGTAAATTCCTGTTGAAAATAATAGCAGTTATTGTGGGATTTCAGGTGGTTTATCCTTTGAGATTGGCTTATATATTCCTGTGTTCCGATTTTCTGTATCCAACCATTTATAAAGCGAGATAATAATGCAATTTAAAATAAAAACTTCACAGGTAAATGGGCTGATCGCCGTCCCCGGATCAAAGTCCCACACGATTCGCGCCGTTGCTATCGCAACGATGGCGGATGGAACCTCATACATCAGAAGTCCGCTGATTTCCGCTGATACGATGGCTGCGGTCGATGCCGCACGTTCTCTCGGTGCTGAGGTCGATATGGCTGACGGTGTCTGGACTGTAAAAGGGACCGGGGGAAAACTGAAGGATTCCGGAAAGGTTATTGATATGAAAAATTCCGGAACAAGTACGAGAATTTTTTGTGGTTTGGCGGCTCTGGCTGATTTCGATGTTTCATTTGATGGAGACAAGTCGCTGCGTGCCAGGCCAATGAGTAATCTGCTTGATGCATTGAAACCGCTTGGCGTTGTCTCTGAATCTGTTGACGGAAAATGTCCGTTCAAGCTTAAAGGTCCGTTGAAGGGCGGTCATACCGTGGTCGACGGAAAATCTTCACAGTTTCTTACGGCGCTGTTGTTTGCCGCTCCGCTGGCGGAGAACGATTGTGAAATTGATGTAGTTAATCTTAATGAAGTTCCGTACGTCCGTATCACAATGGGCTGGATGGAACGTCAGGGCATTAAGTTCGAGTATACTAAGGACCTTTCTCATTTCAGTATTCCAGGTGGACAGCGCTACAAGGCGTTTGATTCGGTTATTCCCGCGGACTTTTCAACTGCCACATTTCCGTTGATGGCGGCGGCAGTTACCGGAGGAAAGGTTGATATTGCCAATCTTGATTTCGACGATCTGCAGGGAGATAAAGAGGTGTTTGACTACTTCGAGAAAATGGGTACAAAGATTACGAAATTAACCGATATTACTTCTGTAGACGGGGCTTCCGAACTGAAAGGTATCGAGATTGATATGAACCATACGCCTGACGCACTTCCGGCTGTTGCTGTGGCGGCGGCTATGAGTTCCGGCCGGACCGTATTGAAAAATGTGGCCCATGCCCGTATCAAGGAAACTGATAGGATTGAATGTATGACCCGTGAGTTGCGGAAGATGGGAGCCAATGTTGAAGAACTTCCTGACGGGATGGTCATTGACGGCAGCGGACTTCATGGTGCGGTCGTGGATGGCTGTGACGATCATCGTATTGTTATGGCGTTGACGATTGCCGGAATGGCTGCCGATGGAGAAACGACCGTAACAACGGCGGAAGCCGCCGGAGTGACTTATCCTGAGTTTGTAAAGGATTTTACGGCTCTCGGCGCGGATATAACAGTTATTGATTAATCAAAGGCGGCTGCGAAGAATAACAGCCGTTTTTATAATAAAAGTATAAACGGAGATGGCAAAATGAGTGGTGTTGTCGGAGACAGCAGAGTATGGCTTGAAATTGACCTTAATCTGATCAAGGAAAATTTTCGCAGGATTCAGGAGGCGGTCAAGCCGTGTTCCGTTCTTGCCGTACTGAAGGCCAACGCCTATGGGCTTGGTGTCCAGCCTGTCGCGAAAGCGCTGCGTTCCGCCGGTGCTGCCGGATTTGGTGTCGCTGAGCTGAATGAAGCGATTGCTCTTGCCCCTCTTGGACTGCCGGTTCAGATTCTTGGCAATATTATTCCATCGGAGATTTCCCCCGCTATTGAACACGGTGTGATTATACCGGTGAATGATTACGAAACAGCAAAAAAAATCAGTGATGAAGCAGTCAAGCAGCAGCGTACTGCGGAGTGCCATTTTCTGATTGATACCGGTATGGGGCGTCTGGGGATTCTTGCAAAAGACGCTTTTGAAGTAATTACGAAAACAGTGAAGCTTCCGAACTTGAAATGTACCGGAATCTATTCTCATTTTCCGGTGGCGAATCGTCCGGACCTGGATTATACCATGACGCAGATTGATAAATTCCGTGACCTGCTGGATAAGTTGTCCGGCACAGGAATTCAGTTTGATTGTGTCCATATCGCGAATAGTGACGCTCTTAATAATTTTCCGATAGCTTATTCACGCCCATTCAATCGGGTTCGTGCTGGAATCAATCTCTATGGCGCGTTTGATCCGGAAGGACAGCGTGCCATGAATCTGACTCCGGTTTTGTCCCTGAAGACAAAACTGGTTGCGAAACGACAGCTTCCCGCTGGAACCAATATCGGCTATGGCTGTACTTACACAGTACAAGAAGATATGATGGTTGGAGTTATCGCTGCGGGTTATGCCGATGGATTGCCGCTGAGTTTGTCGAACAGGGGTTATGTTTTGATCCGGGATCAACTGTGTCCGGTAGTCGGACGGATTTCCATGGATTACATTTCGGTCTCACTGGCCAATGTTCCGGAATGCGAAGTGGGCGACGAGGTAATCTGTATTGGAGGAACCGGGGCACGTAAGATTACGGTTGAAACCATGGCTCAGATAAAAGGCACTCATGCCTATGAAATATGCTGCAGTTTTGGTTCACGGGTTGAAAGACGTTATATAGGAGGATAATGTATAACAGTCTAGAAACCAGGATTCTGGGGAAATAATAATAAACAGGAGGGGCATATGTTTTTTGTAAACAGAATTTCACGAAGCTGGGAAATCTTCAAAACATCTTACGCATTGATTATGGGTCAGAAGAAACTTTTGATCTTTCCGGCTGTATCCTTTGTTTGTACAATTGTGCTGGCTGTACTTATTCTCGGTACTGGTTGGGGAATATTGGAAGCCAGTGGCATCGATATTGTTGCGATGATGGATAAAGCCAGTCAGTCATCAGGTGAGGATGTTTCTCAGAAAACAGAAGTTATTGGGTTCATTGCTTTTGCGTTGGTATATTTCTGCTCGGTGTTTATCGCGTCATTTTTCAGTACGGCGTTCTATTCTCAAATCATGGTAGGGCTTCGTGGTGAAGAAGTTTCCATCAGCAATGGTTTAGGTTTTGCATTCAAGCGTATTGGCGCAATTTTCATGTGGGCCATGCTTGCAGCTTCAGTTGGACTCATATTAAAGATTCTGGAAGAACGTTTGGGGTGGTTGGGACAACTTGTTATTAAGCTCATCGGCTTGGTTTGGGCTGTTGCCACGGTCTTTGCGATTCCGGTGATTGTTTTTGATACGTCAATCAGCAATCCGATAGAAGTTGTAAAAACCTCTGCGGGCGCGATCAAAAAGACTTGGGGCGAATCTCTTGTCGGCTTTATGGGACTTGGTGTTCTTAACGGACTGTCATTCGTTCTGTTTATATTTTATGCAATCGGTATTTCAATTATAACCGCTGCAGTGGGCGCGCAGGGAATTGCTGCTGGATTTTTGATTGCTACTATTCCTCTGGCGTTTCTTGCATGGCTGGCATTTGCGTATATTGTTAATGTTGCAGAGAAGGTTTATATTGCTACTCTGTATATTTATTCTCAGGAAAACTTCATCCCGGGATCATTTTCTCGCGAGCTCATTGCCAATCCGTGGAAAGTTAAACGGTAAAAGTATTATTATATCAACAAAGTCGATGTTTTCATCGGCTTTGATCGATTAATTGAAAGTTTATTATCCGTACCGGCGGACGGTGTTTGTATCTTCAAACTCCAGTTTCTGATGCTTCTTGCGGAAACGGAAATTTAATATATGTTTCAATACCCCGTATGCTTGCACCAAGGTAGTTTATTACTATGATTTCTGTAAATAATGACTTTTTGCGTTATATAGGAGGTGGGGCGATATTTATTGCTCTGGCCTTATTTTTTTGGGGAAAACGCACAGAAAATAAAACTTCCCAAATTCAATTTTACTTTCTTTCCTGTTTACTTGGTATTAACTCCATACTTATGCTTGTTCGTGGAAATATTGTTGCTGTATCAATATTTTCCTTGAGCTACTGGGTAATGCTTCATGTTACTTTTTGGAACACAAAGCATATCAGGGACATGTTGTCTGTTATTGTCTTGATTTGTATTGTTCTTATTCCTCTTTTATTTCCTTTGGGATTCTTATTGTTAACCTTTGATAAGAATTTGCAATGTAGTATGCTTATAATAGCAATTAGTGGAATTGTATATGGTCCGTTCATTTTGATATTATTAATGAAGCTCAAAGTTTTGCCTGTTAATCAGGTCGTGACAACAGAGAAGAAAGAGAAAAAACAATAATTTTACACTTCGTAAGCGGCCAGAAATACGTCGATAATTGAATTTACAAGTTTATCGAGCTCTTTCCCTTTTGGCTGCTTCTGTCCGCACAGTACCTGGGGCCAGAATACAAATTCCTTAAGCATAGCTCCGTAATATTGAGTGGCAAGTTTTTCATCGGTAATTTTTAACCGCCCATCAGTATAGGCCGCTTTGATCCACGTTTTCAGTCCTGACTGACGAGTTCGCAGTTCTTCAAAAAGCTCTTCCGCCATTTTAGGCGAATTCAGGAACTCAGTGATAACAAATCTTGCAACACTTACAAAACTGGGGTCGGAATGGAATTCAACCATTTTGTAGGTTATGGCTTTTAACTGTTCCCGTAGCGGCTTATCCGGTTCGTACGGGATATTGGATACTGACATGATTTTATCTATGGTGATTGCAAGTATTTCCCGGAACAACACCTCTTTCGAGATAAAATGATTATAAACTGTTCTCTTTGAGACGCCGGCGGTAGTGGCGATTCTGTCCATGCTGGTGGCTGCATAACCACGGCTTTCAAACTCATGTGTTGCTGCCTGAATAATGTCGTTTCTTTTTCGATCGGTAAGTTTCAAATTTCAATCCATTTCATTTGTTATTTATAGTTTATACCAGATTTTTTATCTGAATGCAATTCCATGTTAAATAAATTGTAAAATAACTTACTTCTTAGTTGACAATGATACTGCTTAAAACTACACTATACGGTGTAGTTTAATTAATTTCTAATTAAAAGTATGAATTTCATATAATAAGTTTCAGTATACAGTGAATGGATAAATGGTATCGTTGTACAAAAATAGAAAAGTTGCAGTAATTGCAGTGGTGGTGTTGGCTGCTGGTTTTATTTTGTTCAAACTGGCCGGTAATACCAATAGGACGTCTGTCGAGACAAAAATCTTTCGCCCGATTACGACTCTTCGCCTGAAAGAAATTAATCCTAATCGTGAATTGATGCTTACCGGAGTAGTAAAATGCTGGAAGGAAGAGGATATTAGTTTTGAGGTCTCCGGACGGGTTGAATGGGTGATCGAAAAAGGTTCGGAAGTTGGTGGACCGGGACTGGATTATGATGAACCCGGTACTGTGGTGGCGCGGCTTGATCCGGTCCGGTACCAGTTAAAGTTAAAATCTATCAAGGCGCAGATTGTCGCGGCAGAAGCCAGCGCTGAAGCTTTGAAAGTGTCGATTAAAGAAGTAATGAGCCGTCAGCTTGAAGCTGCGCAGGCGGATCTGGTTAATACCGAAAGTAGATATAAACGGCTGAAAACACTTCTGGAGCGCAAAGCTGCTTCACAACAGGATTTTGATGACGCAGAGGCAAACTATAAGGTTGCACAGGCCAAGAAAGCAGAGACGAAAGCCGGTATTCTATCGAAGAAAGCAGAATATAAAGCTTTGCTTGCCCAGGTTGAAGAGCTGAAGCATAATGCGGCGGAAGCTGAATTGAACTTGGAGAAATGCGTATTGCGTTCGCCGTTCCAGGGCAGGGTGGCGAAAGTCACCGCCAATATCGGAGCAAATGTGCAATCCGGGACCGAGGTTGCACATTTGGTGATGATGAATCCGATCCTGGTAAGTTTGAATGTGGCTCCGAATGTAGATCGCAGTTTGAAGTTTCACGATATTGTGAATGTTTATCCTTCCGGAATGGAAATGTCGGTTAAGGCTATGGTGAACCGTAAAAATACGGTGGCGGATTCATATACTCATACCTTTGATTTGGAATTATTTGTCCAGAATTATCAGGTGCCGGTATGCGGCAAAATTCCTGCGTCTTTGAAAAAATATCCTGAAATAAAAGGCTTATGGCGGTGTATCAGATTATCGGAAGGTAGAATGTTCGGAAGGATTGTGGTGTCTACCGATGCGATATCCCGTGATGAAAAAGGCGAATTTGTCTGGCTGGCCGAAAAGTCTTCGGCATCGGTTCGTGGCGTAGATGTGTGTAAACTAAAAAAACTTCATGTAAAATTTGAACCCAAAGTTCATAACATTCTGAACCTCTATTCCTTCAAAATTCTGGATAAGCAGGAAACTAAACCCAAGCCTGGAGCCTGGCTGGCTTATGGTGTGCCGGCTGGAATAAAGAATGGCGATATGGTTCTTGATGTTACCAGAAGATGGTTGTTCCGTCCTGGTGATCTGGCAAAAGTTCTGCTGAAAAAAACGATCGTGGCGCATGGTATATTTGTTCCGATAGAGGCGATTGTTCACGAAAACAATAATGACTATGTGTATCTGGTAACTTATCGTCATGGCGATAATCGGGCCACTCTTGAAAAAATCAAGGTAAAGCTAGGAGATAATGTAGGTTCATTTCAGCGGATCGAATCAGATCGCCTGAAACCGGGCAACGAAATCGTATTGAAGGGGGTGCATTATCTTGAACCGGGTGATGAGGTCACGGTCAGGAAGGTGGAGGACATAAGGTTATGACGCTTCCTGAACTGTCCATAAGATACCGTACTGTGGTGTTTGTCCTGGTATTTTTTGGAGTATTGTGGGGCTGGTATTCCTTCAAAACTACTCCTCGACGCGAGGATACAGAATTTACGATCAGGGTGTGTACGGTGATCACCACGTGGAATGGGGCATCCGCAAAGCAGGTCGAGGACTTGGTGACTTATCCTCTGGAAAAGGCGATTGAAGAGCTTGACGAAGTGAAAAAGACCCAGTCAACTACGACTCCCGGACAGTCGATAATCAAGGTGGAACTTGAGGACAGCGTAAATGATGTTGATCAGGTTTGGGACAAGCTTCGTGCCAGGGTCCGCAGTGTTGACCTTGCCGATGGGGCCGGAACTCCGTATGTGAATTCGAATTACGGAGATACTACCGCGCTGGTATTTGCCTTGTATCAAGTGCCGCTGCCTGGAGAAAAGAAGATTCGGCATAAATATAATATGAGGGAACTGGAAAAAGTCTGTGAGAATATTCGCGATGAACTGAAACTGTTGCCCGGTGTAGCTATGGTGGTAATATATAGTTCCCAGGATGAACAGATTTATCTGGAAATTGATGCCGGAAATCTCAGCCGTCAAAAGATAACGACCGATGGCCTGCGAACTCGTCTTAATGCCAAAAACGCTATTGCTTCCGGCGGAGTGATTGAATCAAAGAGTTCTCGTTTTCACCTTGTTACAGTCGGCGATTTCAACGCATTGGACCAGATCAACCGGATGGTAGGCGGGAACAGCAAATCCGGTGTGCCGGTATTGCTGCGCGATGTCAATATGCGAGCCCGTAAGGGATTTGATGATCCGCCGGATGTGCTTACTCGCTATACAGATAATCAACACTTTATGCGTCCCTGTATTGTTGTTTACTATACGATGAAGGATAATCAAAATATAGTGGATATCGGCAACCAGGTTAAAGCGCGCATTCCGCTTTGGGAAAAGAGTATTATCCCTCCGGATATGAAACTGTCTATTGTGGGGGATCAGCCGCGGACCGTAACGGAGAACATTTCCATATTCACTTCGAATCTGATTCAATCGATCATTATCCTGACGCTGGTGGCGTTTTTGTTTATCGGTCCCCGGGTGGCGCTTATTATGGGAACGGCAATTCCGGTAATAGTGGCGATTTCCTTCGCGCTGGTCAGACTTGTTGACGTCAAGCTCGAGAAGATGTGTATTACCGCACTGGTTATTTCTCTGGGAATGCTGGTTGACTGCGCAATTGAGATTTGTGATAACGTTCATCGTCTCCAGGAGGAAGGCTATTCCCGCTTTGATGCCGTGATTGAAGGTGCACGGCAGGTTACCTGGCCGATTTTGATTGGAACTCTTACCACTGTGTTCGCGTTTGCTCCGATGGTTTTGATACCGGGAAATTCCGGTGAATACATTAGAAGTATTCCGGTGGTGGTGTCGGTAACGCTCCTGGTCAGCTGGGTAGTTGCTCTGTCGTTTACGGTTACCCTGACATGGCTGATCCTGAAACCGGGAACCGATAAGGTTCCGCCGCTGATGCGTATCGTTCATTTTATTTCCGGGGGAAAAAGTGAGAGTACCAAAGAATTGGAATCCCGACCCTATTATCGGCGCGCTCTCTATTGGTGTGTTCGACATCCTTATACCGTTTTGACTATGAGCTTGGGAGCATTTGTTTTCATTGTTGTTCTGGCTCTTACCGGACATATTGATACTGATTTTATTCCATCTGGCGGCGGAAAAAAGTTTGTTACCAGCATCTGGCTGCCGGAGGGCTCATCAATTAAACGGACTTCCAAAGTATGTGCCGAAGTAGAAAAAATCATTCTTGCTAATGCGAAATACACTGATTCTCATGGAAATCAACAAAACCGACTGGAAAATATGATTAGCTTTATAGGGGAGGGCGCCCCCCGGATCAAATTGTCATATATGATAGAGTTTCCCAAAAGTAATTACGCTGAAATTCTTGTGAATACCACCTCGACAGAGGTGGTGGAGAATTATATCAGAGCAGTCCAGAGAGAGGGCGAGACAATGATTCCGGGGGCGCGCATCTCCGTTAAGAAATTGGGGTTGGGGCCCCCGGTTAGATATCCGGTGGAGATCAGGATTCTTGGAAAGGATTACAACATCCTTAAAAAGTTTGCCGGTCGGGTTGAGAATGAACTCAGAAAGATCAAGGGGACCTATAATATTCACGACAGTTGGGGGAACCTTGGTTATCAGCTGAATATTGAGCCCGATGAAGAAAAATGCATTGCTGCCGGGGTGACTCGTAAGTCAATTGCACAGAGTCTTAATGCGTTGTTTTCTGGACATTACTTGACAACCTACCGTGAGGGCGATCATCAGATTCCGGTCTATTTGCGACTGCCACCTGGACAGCGCCAGAGTATTCCTGATCTCGACAGTATTTATGTTGAGGGGAAATACGGTAAAATTCCTCTCGCATCGGTCGCGGATATCAAGTTGTCCCGGGATCCTACCCGGGTTGAGCGTTACAACAAACGCAGGAATATGCAGGTTGAATGTCAGCTGCGCGATGGTTATCTCGCAAATCCTACCATCAATAAGATCGCGCCGAAATTGAAAGAAATCAGGCGTGATCTGCCGGAAGGTTACGAGATCAGTATTGGTGGAACAAAAGAGAAATCCGAAGAGTCGATTGGGTATGTTGCTCATGCGATGCTGGTGAGTTTGTTTCTGATTATCATTTGCCTGATCATTTACTTTAATGCTATTCTAAAAACCGTGATTGTACTGCTGACGCTGCCGCTGGCGCTGGTAGGGGCTTTTCTTGGATTATGGATAATGGACCAGCCGCTGGGATTTTTTGCTCAACTCGGATTATTGGCCTTGTTTGGAATTGTGGTGAACGGGGCGATCGTGTTGTTTGATTTTATCGGTATGTTGATTCGGGAACGCAGGAGAAACGTTGATTTGAAAGCAAAACCGGAGGAAAAAAGTTTTCACGGACTGAATCATCCGGCGTTTCTTGATTGTGTAGTTGACGGTAGTGTTCTCCGGGTGAGGCCGATTCTTATGACTACCTGTACCACAATAGGCGGGCTTCTGCCGCTGATGTTCAACGGCGGACCGTTGTTTGTTCCTCTTGCTACCGTTCTTATTTTCGGTCTGGCATTATCAACGGCGTTGACATTGTTTGTGGTACCGACGGCATATGTGTTGTTTGCAGAAAAATTTAAGATGAAGCTTATAAACGAATTTAATGAGCACCTTGAATCTTAAGCCCTTTCGGGGAAACGGATGCATGGGAGTACTTCTGGCTTGGTCGTACCCCACTGCCCCCCAACAGGCCTGAATAGCCAGGACCTCCCTGTATCCGTTTCCCATTTTTTTGTCAGCTATGCATGAACAGCAGTACAGCCAGTCCATAACGTGGTAGTTCTACATTTATACAACTACCCGTTCCTGTTACTTTGACGTTGTTTTCGACTGATTCGCTGTCAATTAATGAATAACCCGGAAGATTTACTGTGCCGGAGGTATTTGCCAGGTGTTCTTGGGTTAGCATTATGGCAAGCTGGTTGTTATAATTCCAGGATGAAACGGAGATTTCCTGATTGTCGATGAATTGCTGATGACGATCAGCCAGGAACCTGCCGTTAAACAGGATATCCGAATAATGTTTTCTAAGCTGATTTGCTTTGGCGAGATACTGCTGATAATGAGGTGTAACGGCAATTGTGCTTTGACAGCGGTGTACTTCTATATCATTAATACAGCCTTTCATTAGCATCATGTTTACCCTTCGCTCAATGTCTTCATCTGTGCGGATTTCGCGATTGGAAAGTGGCGTTTCCGGGAAAGCGTAGCGGTAGAATTCCTGGAACGAAATATACTTTGTTTTTGCATCCGTCGGCAGATTGATATTTTCCTGTTCCGCAATGTTTCCCCATATATGGACAAAATCAACAAATTTTGCGGTGATATCGGATATCCATTCCACGCCTATGCCCATTTCCGGACGGCGTGATTTTAAATACTTCCTTAGTTCCGTTAGCTGTTCGATTCTTGCTTCTGTGGCTCCCATATAAGGGACTGGATGACCATGTGCCGGATTACAACAGGGATAGGATGTATTTCCGATCTGGTCGAAGAACACGGCATCGACTTCGAGTTCAATGGCGCTATCGATGAAGCTTTTGAGCATATCAAGCCAGCGGTCTGATGACGGGCAGGCAGTGGTGAATGCCCGATTGCCGAATTTTGCTGCGGTATATCCGGGACCGGGAAATGAATAAAAATGTTGTTCTGGTACTCCGGATACCGTATAAGTTGCGACTTCCTGTCCATATTTATCGAAAAATTCGCTTTGTTTATCGATCAGCTGACCGTTAAAATATAGTATTACTTTGCCACCACGGTTATGGATATCTGAAATCGATTTTTTCAGTGCTTCTTTTCCGCCCCAGGTGCTATCCGGAGTATAGTCCGGATAACCGTTATCCATGCCGTGTACATGCCAGCCGAACAGAAAAAGTGTATCGACACCAGCCTTGTGCGATGCTTCGAATGCTTCCGGCAGCTTGTCATATGGAAACAGCTCCTGACCATATTGAGTTTTAAGAATAATTCGCTGCCAGCCATTAAATCCATTCAGAAATTCCGGGCGTTCCGGCGCTTGATACCAGCAGTTTGCCCATTTCCGGTATTTGCCGGCTGCAACCTGCCAGTTGCCGCTATACGGGGATATTACATAGCGGTCAAAGGTCCAGGTGTTACCGTAGGCCACATACGGACTGCGCCCCATCAGCATATTAAAATCACGCTGGTCATCCAGCTCAAGGATATGTGCCGTCATCTCAAGTTTTTCATCGTGGCACCCCAAGTAGAGTCCTTCATCCTCATGATCAATCAGCATGCAGTTCATCGCATTTGTTGGATAAAAATTTATATCGCGAATATACTTGTGATCAATGCCTTTGAATTGGGTATGAGCCTGGAGTATTTTCTTTTTGACATCCCGAAAATATTGTCCGCCGGTGTATGTGGTGACGACTCCGCTGATGGCTTCATCACGAATTGCCAACAGTGGAAAATGTACTTCCTTGACGATCGTTTCCGGCTGGTTGTTGTTGACCGTTATGCCGGTTTTGATTTCATCGTTTTCAAGGCGAAAACTGATTTCCAGTCCGATGTCAAATTTTGCGCCTGAAATTTTGTCAAACGCTTCATTGTGGTGTATGGTCATGCGATTGTTATCGAGAGTTACTTCAGGAAGACTATTTCCCGGAATGGTCTCGATTTCAAGGCATTTGCCATCATCGACGATCAGCCGCCACAAGTCATGCTTTCTTAGATAATTAACTCCGTTATCCTTGTTACGCAGTTCAGTTGGTCTGCCGTGTTCATCGACCTTAAGTTGTATCCGGTCGTTTTCAAGTATGTACATTCGTTATTACTCCTGTCGTTTTTTTATTCTGCCGATAGTTCGAAGAAGACGGTCGGACCGTTTTTTAGACTAGCGGTATTTATTGTAATGACTAGTTTATTTTTTTCTATCCTTACCGGAAGTTTTTCCCGGCGTGAACCGTCAAAACTCAGGGCGTAGAGCGACAGCTTATCAGCCCGGGGAGTATTGATTGTGATGGTGAACCTGCCCGTTTGCAGCAATACTGGTAATTTTCCTTTTTTTACCAGTTTGTTACGGTCATACGAGAGTTCCATTCCGCTGTTTGCGGTATCGGTGGAATAGATCAGTACCATTCTGGAACTGTTGCTTAGCGGGTTGCCGTCAATGGAGGAAACCGCAATTGTCGCGGGTACACTGGAATTTTTTACTGTCAGTTGCTTCAAGTGTTCCTTGGTGCCGGACTGAAGACAGACCGCCTCTGTTTTCGGAGTGATCACTTTTATAAGTTTTTCTTTTGAGCGCATAAGAATCTCACCGGTATCACTTTGAAAGATTCCTTGTGAGGGATTTGTCTGGTTGGACTCTGGAAGTATGCCTTTGCTTTTCAAGGTTATAACTGTTTGGTCAAGGTTGAAGCTGTGGTCAGTCAAGTCTTTGATAAGACTGAACCAGTCGGAGCCGGTTTCGCTGCTGCCAATGGCAGGTTTTAAAATGAATGATGGCTTGGACATTTTAGCCGGAACCCCGGATGGTTTTGGAAGTCCGGGGAACTCAAGGGCGAAGCCGGAAATCAGGCCCAGTTTGCATTGATCGCTGTTTACCGTGCTTTTACGGTTGCAGTTGATATTGAGAAATTTATCTGGGATTTGCAGGATAAGACGGTTCGGGGATTTTTTTACGTCACCACGTCCGTAAAGGCATCCGGATAGAAATTCACCGGCGCGCAAAACCGGGGAATCACCGCTACTGAAAGCGCCAAGACCACGGGGATCAGGGTCAAGGATTACCGGACCGGAATGGATCATGATAGAATCAAAACCCTGAAGAGCGGAATATGCCCCGAAAACCAGTCCGCCTTCATGTTGATAGCGGTTCCAGAACGCGTGATTGAACTCCGTTACCAGAAACGGGCGTCCGTAGAGTCGAGTCGAGTTGATGCTGCGCCAGTAGTCGGCCTGTTTCTCGATTGAACTGTACTGTTTCACTTCCGAATTTGATGGATGACAGAAATAGCCGTTGGATTCTACCGCTTGGGATAGTTCCCAGCGTACAGCACTGTAGCCCAGGGATTTCGAAAAATTATACTGTGTGATAATACCGGGGTATCCGGCGTTACGGATAATTTTTATATACCATTGCAGGTTTTCCCGTTCCAGTTCATTCAGAAATTTCTGGAACTGGTTATTCAGTTCAGAGTTGTTGAGTCTTATATCGGGCAGGGGGGCCTTAGCTAATGGTTTTGATTTAAGTTCAAGGGAAAGCTTGGAAGGTATTTTATTCGGAAATTCTTTGACTAGCCATTTTCGCCATTGGGTTTCCATGAGGGATTTGATCTCAGGATTACTTTTGATGAATTGAGGAATTCTGCGCATACCGATCTGCTGTTCATTATAGAATTCGACGATTGCCAGCGACGGATCATCCTTCCAGGCTATTCCGGTATAAGGATTGACGTGCGACATCAGGAATTCGGCACCGAATTTCCAGTGTGTCCGTTCCGCTTCACAACCAAGAAACATCCTCATTTTATGCTCATTGCGTTTTTTGAATATTTCCGAATTAAAGCTGAAAGGACTGAAATATCCGCCGTAAGACGCAATTACCAGATGGGCATAAATGCCTTCTTCTTTTAATGCCGCAAGCAGATAATCCCAGCGGTCTAAATAAGTTTTGTTGAACTGCATGTCGCCGGGGGCTCCAGAGCATATCGAACATTCAAACATATTCATTCGCAGCAAACTGTATCCTTGCCGTCTGGCTGCCTGTGCGAACAGCTTTGCACGGGACTTGAAACTTTTGGGATAGTACTGCCAGACATGACGCGGTACACCGTTGAAACCGCGCAGACGCACTGGTTTGTCAGGGGCATTTGCAAAGGCGAGGGAGCCGCCAGGGCCAATCACAACTCGACCGTGTTTTCCCGCCGGAGCGTCAACGATTCCAGACAGGTCAAGCGCGCTTCCTGCCTTGACCACTTTATCTTTCAGATCGAATGGTTTCCAGTTTTTGTCAGCGGAAAACTGAATAGTGGGTTCTGCTTGTTTGGGGACTGGTTTTCCCCAGACAAATTTCCATCCACCTGAACCGCTCAGGACTTTTACCGCAATTATATTTGTGCCGGCTTTATATGGAAACTCAATAATATGATCATTGGGACTGAAATTACCCGAGCCATTGCCTTTTCCCATGGTGCTGAAAATAGTTTTCCCATTAACATTGATTTCTTCCCACCAGTCGGCAGCGGTGCCGATCAGCATGGTTCCAGACTCTGATGCGGTGAATTCGTTATAAAGTATAGCCGCATTACCTTCGGACACAGGTTTTCCAGATACTTTTGCAATATCAATCGTATTTTGGTTCAATTGAGCATTGACAGGTGACACTGTTTTGCCGGATGTGGCTTTTAACAAAGTAGGCACTTTCGTTTTTGGATAGTCCGCGTCCGCTCCAGCGAATACCTGCCAATGTTTTGCCAGCTTGGCAACTGCCGATTGACTTAATTTTATATTGGATAGCGTTGCCTGCCAATTGCGATTGGTTCCAAAATATAGCCGTAGGACACAAGCGCGTCCCGACTCCCATGGTTGTTTCGGTTTTTTTGTGATATTTATTGTTATAGAATAATCAGTTTTACCCGGCTCCAGTTTGATCCAGGTTCTGAAGTATGACTGATACGGTGGTTTTTCGGTAGTGTAGGCCACTTCAATGCTGCCCGTTTTATTGACTTGCGCTTTGAAGTGAAGCTGATATTTGCCGTTCATCTCCAGGTTTAACAGTGTTGTCATTTGGATATCGTATTTTCGTAATTCCAGATCAGGTGTAGCTATTGATGCTTTTCCTGCTGAAATATTAATCGCTCCACCTTTGGCGGAAGCCGGTTTTGCTATTCCGGTTTTCCATGATGCTGGAACGAAACTTATATTTTGTGCAGCGCCTGTAAGGCTGACCAGCAGAATTCCGGTTAATAAACAGAATAATTGAGTCGCTAGTTGTGTTTTGTGGCAGAATAACATTATAGAAAAACCTTTCTATTGATTTTTTAATATACGATTAATTCGTTTACATCTGCGTCATAGCAGCGTTTAACCTGGTTCGTACCGGTAAATGACTCTTGTAAATCATGGTAGGTCATGGCATTGGCGTGTCCATCTCCCCATAGAAGGTTGCCGCTGTTGTTGTGGCGAAGGTAAATGTTGTTGCCAAGACTGTATTTTTGCCAGCCTTTTTTAGAGGTTGATGAATCGGCAGTAAAAACTGAATCCGATAATAACAGCGCCTTGGTCGGCTGCCGATAACGGGCAAGATTGATGCAATACCACCTGACGCTATCATCTCCTGTAATATCGACAAAGGCGGATTCATTGTCGACATCCGGTTGATAACCGTATTTCCCCCATGAATAAAGCTTCATCCCATATGTCCATTTAGGATCTTGATAAGTATATGGGTATGAGGCGGGGCACAACAGACAATTTGGATTGGTCGTATATTTTTCGTCGATATATGGTGTCGACCAGTGTGGAGTGTGGTCTGCTTTATATGTGAAGACCAGGCCATTATAGTCATTGGAATACATTGCAAACATCAGTCCGTTTTGTTTTAAGTTGCTCATACAGCTGATGCCTTTTGCCCGGTTCCTTGCTTTTCCGAGTGACGGCAGTAACAGTGATGCCAGAATAGCGATTATGGCTATCACGACCAGAAGTTCGATGAGTGTGAAATGCGATTTCTTCATGTCTTTTCTCCCTTATTGTTTATATCTGATGCTCCAATGAAATTATACTGCGTCTGATTAAGCCCGGCAATACGACTCTTCCGAGAGTTGAGCCGGGGTGCTCAAGCAGGTATTCGACTCGCTTTATGATGGCGCGTGATAGTTCGCGGTAATCGTATTTTACGAAATTTGTTCCCTGCACCATTTCTCCGTCACAGAAAACCTTGAGGTTCTTTCCTGCAATATAGCCGTTTTTTGCGAATTCCGCGATAAACTTGTCGATATGAATAAAACCATCAATGATAAGTCCGTCGAGATTATTGCAGTGCTCAATAATATTGTTGACAGTCCGGTCATATTTTCTGGCAGAATGTTGACTATAAAAAAAGTTAATTCCGGCTTTCCGAGCGGAAGTTTTTCCTCCGTCGACCAGAAGTTTTCCCCAGGATCTGTATGTTGGACAACCGGAAATCATAGCCACGTTTTTACAGCCTCTTGCAACCGCGGCATCTACCAGAAATTCAGAGCGTTCTCCCGTTGATTCCGTAAGTTGATTTGCCGGTTCCGGATAATTATTTGATTTATCCGCATCCCCGAGAATTACTACAGGAAACGGCAAATTCTGTAGCAGAGGTGCCGTTTCAGGAGTATATTGTGAGGTTAATAAGCAGTCCGGTGAAGTGCTGATAATCTTATCCAGTTCGTATTGAAAAACCTGGGCGTTCATTTGGTCCGATGAAATATAGCGAGTGCTCAGGTTCAGGTTTTTCCATACATCATGACTTGTAATGGATAGAATCAGTGAAGAATAGTCATCTTTGTCCGGGTTGTTATGATCTCTGGAACCCAACATGAAAAAATCTCTTTGTCGTGATAAGATAGCAGGATTTACAAAAATTCCCACTCGGGGTTTCTTGATGATCAGGCTGCGTTCTTCAAGCACACCCATGGCAGATTTGATTACTTGTTGGCTGACGTCAAAACGGTTTGCCAGTTCACGCGTACTGGGCATTTTGCGTCCGACCGCAAATTTGCCGGAACCGATCATGCTTTCCAGCTTTGTCGCTACTTGGCTGCTCTGTGTACTTTTTAAGATCACTGCTGACATTCTATCTATCCTGTGAGTTTGTATGAGTTATTATATCTCAGGATATCTCAGATGTCAATAGGTATAATTAAAATATTGTTATTTTCCCTCATTCTGGTTTGTTTTTCACCACGAAGCACACGAGGGACTACGAAGAATTAAGAAAACAGTGCTGTGTGCCAGCTGTGAACGAGTTGCTTTGCAATAGTGAAGATGCCGTAGCGACAGCTACATAAAACTTGTATTTTCTTCGTACTACTATTCATCAACTTCTTGTTTTTTTAGAAAGATTTTTACACTGCAACATTCATAAACGCTTAACTATTAATTCAGTAAGGTGTTAATTTAACGGCTTCAATTTTAATCAGCGTGAAGTCCTTCCTGGTAGGGGCGATTTTCGATGAAAACGCCCGTCGCACCAGCGACAGGTCAGTACGACTGACAGCGTACTTACACTCAACGCTTCTACGTCGCTTTCGTGGTTTACCAGTTCCTTTCTAAGTAGGGGCGATTTTCAATGAAAACGCCCGTCGCACCAGCGACAGTATAATCGTTTTAAATTTTCATGGATAAACTGCCGTGTAGATGCACGGTGTGCCGGTTTTATCAAAACAGGCACTACTTTGCTTCCGCATTTTTTTAATTCTTAACTCCTTTGGTTGCGGCTCTGCTGCTCCAAGCCCTTCGGGGTGGGTAACATTTACTGGTCGGGAGTTGTTTCAAGGTGTCTGCGGAGCAGATCGAGGAGCTGTTGTGCGAAGATCCGGCCCTTGATGAATATGTTGAATTCTTCCGGAGTCATTTGAGTATATTCTCCTCCGTGGATATGGTTGGCTGTATAGCTGTCGATGATGTTTTGCAAATGCCGTAGCTTTTCGTTGGTTGTTGGGGCTGGAGAGTCCGATAAAATTTCGTTGGCAACGCGGAGAATGTGTTCATATGCCGGTATATTAATGTTGTCTGTTGATGGAGTATTCAACAATTTATTAATTTCTGTAAGCATCAGGGAAATGCGTTTTAGGGTTGATAGTTCGTTTTTTAGTTGTAGAGATTTATTGCCTGCAATTTCATAATGGCTTTCAAGTTCATTCAATAGTTTGATATCCGTTTCTGTGTTAATCGGCAGCAGTCGTTCCCAGTTATTATGGTCATGTAGCCGTTTTGTCAATATTTTCAGGCGTTCACAAAGTTGTTTTTTCATGTTTGATATATTGCTGCGCAGACGTTCAACATAATCTTCCGGCAGCAGGATGGTGTTGACTATCCAGATTACTACCAGTCCCAGGAATATTCCAGTCAGACGCTCTACTCCGCTGTCTGTGGTTGTTTGCGGACTATTGCTGTTGAGGCAGCATACCATATAGGCGATGCCTGCCTGAAGTCCCAGATATGAGACGCCGGGACGGCAGCAGTGAATATATGCGCAGAAGAACAGGACCACAAAAGAGATCAGGCACATCAGCAGCCATGATTCAATTCCAAGCTGCATGACGAACAGTCCCATTGCGGCACCGCACAGACATCCTGAAAAGCGCAGCAGGGCCTTGCGTCCGGTAAAGATCGGACTCATTTGGAAGACGGCTAATACTGAGACCGACATGGTAAATCCGCCGCCGGGAATCTCTAACCACATCCAAAGCCAGAAAATAGCCAGCAAAATGGAAGCTGATTTAACGGCGAATTTCAGGATTGGTATGTCGATTTTGAAAGTGTGGCTAAAAACCTTAATGCTGACGCAATTGTGATCGGAAGTATGTCCGCCATGCAATTCAGGCTGGTCATCGGTCAGGACCCTAAACAGTTCACGTAAATGAGCAAGAATACTTCTGAAGAATATAATGTCATTCACACTGTACATAAGCTGTTGCTTTGAATTTCTTCCCCGGTGTTCATCCAACCGCAGGAATACCGCATTTATTTCGGTCTTGACCTCTTCTTGATTTTTATCAATCAAAATGCGTTTCAGCAGTTCCGGCAAGTGAGTTAATTCATCACGAAAACATTCCTGACAGCGAAAATCGTGACTGAAATTTTTCATCAGGAAGGTTAGTTCGTAGAGCCGGGCGGCAATTCTGTCAAGTTGAGACCCGGACAGAATCAGTTTTTCTTCAAAAAATATCTTTTGATCGATGTTGCTCGCACTGTAAAGCCCCTGGTATTTACTGAAAGACTTTCGAAGCTCCTGCCGCTGTGATTCCAGTATGTCCAGATCAGCGGAGTTTTCAAGATATTGATTAAGCACTTCCTTTAGAAAATTTCCAAGTTGATTGCTGATTTTTACGCTTTCAGTTACAGCATCGTCAAAGGCAAAATCCGGCCAGATAAGCAGGTTTACACAGACTCCGACGATTACGCCGAGGGATACGGCGGCGCCGCGGTAAAATGCGGTATGTTCCGGCGAAGTTCCGAGCGGAGTGTCACCGGTACCGTAACCGGTGCTCATGATGATCATAACGCAGATGATGTACACGTGAAATATTCCGTAAATCCAGAAATATCCGGTTTTCTTATCGCTGTTGGCGCGATAGAGTCCGGCGGTCAGCAGAAAAAATGACAGGATTGTAAACGCGGTACCCGACTGGCAGACCAGTCCGGCGTAAAAAATTCCCAGCAGACTTCCGATGCATGCTCCGCACATGCGCTGCCAGCCTTTCCACATTTCTGCCGATACATTTGGAAGCGTAATGATTAAAGCGCTGAGTCCTGCCCATTGCGGATGATCTATGCGTAGTGCCATTGTAAGAGTGAGGGACAAAATACAGGCGAAAGCAGTCTTTGCCGCCAGCTTTGCCTGACGACTTGTTATATCGAAGTTTTCCACCGCATCGCAGAAATCTTCGCGCAAGCTATCGAAATGTCCGGATAAAATCATAATCAGAACCAGGTATTTAAAATCAGACAGTAGAATACTGACACGAAGAACAACCCGAGAATCAACATGATCAATTCTCCCCGGCTGAATTTATTGCTGTCGTATGTTTTTTTCATAACCTTTTCCACTCAATAGCCAAACTATTGCTGCCATTTCGTATTTTATGCTTCCGCAAGGAACAACGCGACTGAAGTATGAAGCATTACCTGCTTGCGGATGTTATCCGTCAAAGCCAGATAAATGTCCTCACGTCCGATCCCATATACATATTCATATTTTCCGGCAGTTTATCTTTGAATTTGATTCTCACTTGAAAGCGCTGTTCCAGTCGGACCCAGTCGGTGGTAGGGGAAACCGTTGGCAGTACGCCGCGGACATTGCTTTCCCGCATGGTGCCGCGACTGATGCTTTCAACTTCCCCGCTCAGGAATTTAAGTTGATACAGGTCTGTCAGAATCAATACTTTTGAACCGGGTTTGATGTGTTTCAGTAGATATTCTTTATAATTCGCTTCGACCCACCATGGTTCAGTGCTGATTAATCCGAACAGTTTTTGTCCGGACTGGACGAAATCTCCAGGACGGCAGTTAATGTTTGTAATATAGCCATCGCATCCGGCTTTTATGCTGGTTTGGGTTAACCGATATTCGGCGAGTGCAAGTTCGGCTTTGCTTGATTCGATGATGGCGTTTTGAGATTGAACCGATTGCTGATAGAAGCGGGTATTCTCCCGTGCGGCAAGCCAGGAGGTCTTGTTGGCTTCCATCGTGGCTTTTACTTTTTCCAGTAACTCTTGAGTTGTAGCCTGTTTTTGAATAAGTTCCTGATACCGTTTTAGATTCGTCTGAGCTAAGTCGTATTTTTCCCTTATGGCTTGTTCTTCGCCCTGAGCGATTTTTAGTTTTGATTTGTAAATTTCCCGTTGGGTCTGCTGTTGTGCCAGCGCCGCTTTTTTGATATTGCGTTCCAGCAGGTAAGGGTAGGGATCAATTTTCAGGAGTTCCTGTCCCTTTTTTACCAGCTGATTGTTGACTACATTTACTTTCAGCAAGTGTCCCTCGATCCGTGGTGAAATTTCTGCAATATTGGTACGAATGTAAGCATCGCTGCAGTAAGCAATAAACAGTCCGTGGAAGATATACCAGATCAAGGTAATTCCCAAAATAACCCCACTGAAAGACAACAGAATCTTAGTCTTTTTTTTCAAGAACATTCCTCCCAAATAATTATTCCCTGAAAAAAGTTACTGCACATCATTACGTTTCGCAAGTTATAGCTGGATAAATTTTTATTCAAACGACTTGTTTTTAGGAATCTGCATCTTAAGTGGGTATGCTAAGTTCGTATTCGGCATGTCAGTATGCATTGATTAACCATTGAATATCAAGATGATATCACATTGTAAGTGTGTGTCGGCTGTTTTTAGCTAAACTTGGCCTACCTAAAAAACATCCAGGGTAGACTGTTTAAAAAAACAAAAGTGATACGTTTTTTTTAGAGATCTGTAGAACGTTAATTTTTGCTCTTGGCTTTTCTGGTTTTATGCCTGCGGCGTTTGTGCTTATGCCGAGGCCTTCCTGAAAAATGGACTATGGGAAGTTCTTTTTCGAGATTGGGATCGTATTTTCTGATTTGATTCAGGATAATTATTACTTCCCGGGCATGAAGATAGCCAGATTTATTCTGCGCTCGTCCGCGGCGTTCTTCATCAAGCAGGTCGGACAGCAGCAACAGCGTTCGTTGTGCTGAATAGATCAAAGCTTTAATCAAGGCATGCGGAGAATAAAAGTCCTTTATGAAATAAAAAATTTCATCGGCAAAAGTATTTCGTCCATTGGAGGTGAACCAACGTTCGCCGGGGGTTAGTTTCCCATAAACTTCCTCAACGAACGGTAAAATCGATAACGTGATCGCTACGGAAATACTATCGCGGTAAGCCCCGTCGGTTACTCGTGTATTACGGAGTTCCAGTAGCTTTTGAGCTAAGTTCCCTTCTTTCGAATCCCAGAATTTATCCATATTGGGTAAAAAATATTGAAGAAAACCATAGTCGCGGAATAAGGATAAAATTTTATGGCCACATGGATTTTTCAGGATTTTCTCCAGTTCAAGAGTTAATCTTGATGGTGCTGCCAGACGAATCAGCGGCAGTGTTTTTTTCAAGGCTTTCTCTGTTTCCGGTTCCAGCTTCATATCGCACTGTCCGGCGAACTTAAGTGCACGCAGCAGGCGTACCGGATCTTCCTCAAAACGAACCTCCGGATTACCGATCGCCCGTACCATACGGTTATTGATGTCATCCAGTCCCAAGCCGGTATGATCGACCAGCTGTTGGGCGACTGGGTCATAAAACAGCGCGTTGATGGTGAAATCCCGGCGCTGAGCGTCTTCCACAGATGTGCCGAACTCATTATCGTTGAAGATCATATTCTGAGGAACATCTCCAAGCTTATGTCTTATTTTGACGTTCTGAGCCTGTTTGCTTGGGATTTTGCGGAAGGTACTGACTTCGATAATTTCCTTGCCGTTGTGCAGATGTACCAGTTTGAAGCGGCGTCCAATGATCCTGGCGCGTCGTCGACCGAAAACCCTGCGAATTTCATCGGGTGTGGCGGACGTTGACAAGTCATAGTCTTTGGGGACCTTGTTTAGCAGAAAGTCCCTTACAGCTCCACCGACAATATAAGTTTCATATCCGGCGGACTGAAGTTCATCACAAATGTCAACAATATGTTTTGCGATATCAAGATTTAAGTCGACTGTTCCCATAATATTTGGTGATGCCTGTTGTTACTGCAGTGAGGGGTTCTGAATAATCGTGCTGACTTGAGCTAGTGCCGGGTCGGTATTTGGATAATCGGCATTGTAATGAAGTCCCCGGCTTTCTTTCCTCTGCAGAGCCGAGTCAATAATGATCTCTGCGAGACAGGCAATATTACGTAGCTCAATCAGGTCTGACGTTAACAGAAAATCCCAGTAATATTTTTCAATTTCTTTTCTGATATTCTTAATACGGGTCTTTGCCCGTTCAAGGCGTTTGTTGGTCCGTACGATTCCCACATAATCCCACATGAAGCGGCGGATTTCTTCCCAGTTATGAGCAATGACCACCATTTCATCGGAATCGATCGCGTTGCCACTACTCCATTCCGGGATGCGTCCGGCGGGATAATTCAGCTGTAGTTCATTGCGTTTACTGAGAATATCATTAGCAGCCGCTTTAGCCACAACCATAGCTTCGAGCAAGCTGTTGCTGGCTAGACGGTTAGCGCCGTGCAGTCCGGTGCAGGCTGATTCGCCTACTACATAAAGACCGTTGATTCCGGTGAATCCGCTGGCATCTGTTTTAACACCACCGCAGGAATAGTGAGCGGCAGGGACTACCGGTATTAAATCCTTGGCCATATTGATTCCGGCGCTGAGGCATTTTTGGAAAATATTTGGAAAACGCTTTTTTAATTTTGCTTCGGGTACATGAGTGATATCCAGATAGACACATTCCTGTCCATAACGTTTCATTTCATTATCAATAGCCCGAGCGGTAATATCACGAGGAGCCAAGCTACCCATTTCATGGTAATTGTCCATGAATTCGACAAGTTTTCCATCAGGAGTTTTACGTTTCAGGATTGCGCCTTCACCACGAACCGCTTCACTGATCAGGAACGAATGAACATTGAAATCGTAAAGAATTGTGGGATGGAATTGAAAGAATTCCATGTTGGCAATTGGAACATGAGCACGGTAACACATTGCAACGCCGCCTCCGCATGCGACTTCGGAATTACTGGTGTATAGATAGACTTTTCCACAGCCGCCTGTTGCCACGACCGTAGCAGTAGCCCGGAAGGTGCTGACTTCATGGGTCTTTGTATTGATCGCGTAAGCTCCCATACAGCAGTTTTCTCCGATCCAGCCGAGCCGTTTGGTTGTGATCAGGTCAATAGCCATCATATTTTCGAAGATGGATATATTTTTATGTTCAAGGGCTGACTTGACAAGAATTTTTTCGATTTCACTACCGGTAATATCGCCGGCGTGGATAACGCGGCGCTGGTGGTGACCGCCTTCGCGTCCCAGATGAAATTCATCTTTGTGGCGAGTATCGGTTTCACCTAGTTCGCCTCTTGTGGTGAAATGGGCTCCGCGGTCAATCAAATCGTTAATTGCTTCCGGACCGCTTTCTACGATACTTCTGACCACGGCTTCATCACAAAGCCCGGCTCCGGCTTCAAGTGTATCCTGTACATGCTGGTCAAAGGAATCCTTATGATCTATAACACATGCAACGCCGCCCTGGGCAAATCTGGTGTTACAGTCGTCGATTTTTCTTTTAGTGACAACCGCAACCTTGCCACGGTCTGCCAGATTCAGTGCGGTGTTTAAACCGGCAAGTCCACTGCCTATGACTAAAAAATCAAACTGATCCAAAACTGTAGTTTTCATATTCCATCAGGCGCCAAACGCCGATTAAAAACAATTTTTCGTTAATTATTACAATCCGTAGTACGGAACTAATTTTGTCGTATCAAAATCCATTAAAGGATTTTTAAAATCAAATATAGCTGATAAAGTACACTATGTAAGCGAAAGTTACAATATTTTAAGCAGGATTTTTACTGATTATTGCAAAGGATGATTTATGGTAGAAGGGAAAAAAGGGAGAGTTGATGCTACCGTTAGTGAGTTGAGAGAGCAGAATTTAAAGGAGAAAGAGCAGCGTGCCGGGAATGAAGCCGGGCGTATTTCATGGCGTCGCAAATTGGGAAATATAGCGTTGCTTTTTCTATCCGGTGTGTTGATGAGTACCGCTTATCCGCCGTTGAATCTGACTTTTATGGTATGGATCGGGCTTGTTCCGCTGTTTTTACTGGTCATGAACAAAAATATCTGGCAGGCCTGGCGCGGCGGATATATCTGGGGGTACGGTTTCAGCGTATGCGCCTTTTTCTGGATTCGGGAAATCGAGTGGTTTATTCCATATTTGATGGCTTTTGTTCTGGCGCTGTTTCCGGCATTCTGGGCCATGGTGCTGCCGGCGGTCAGGCGGGGACTGATGATTCCGGTTGAAGTTCAATTAAAAGGATTCGAGGAAACAGAACGTTACAATGAGCATCCGATCAGGCACGAACTGATGTTTGCTGTGGTTATGGCGGCATGGTGGTGTGTTATTGAGTGGATTCGAAGCTGGATCGCGACCGGTTTACCGTGGAACTATCTGGCAACGGCGCAGTGGCGCAATATTTCACTGATCCAGATTTGCGAATTTACCGGTATGTACGGCGTAAGTTTTGTTATTGCCATGGTTAATGTTACACTGGCGCTGGCGATTGTGGGATATTACCGAATGCGTCGGAATTGTAAATTGCGGCGTCCGGTTGCGTTTATCGTGTCTCTGCTACTGGTTCTGGTGGTTGTGGTTCTCGGGTCTTATTCGGCCATGCGGCATGCGGTGCCGGATGGTAAAGATGTGACTTTCTCGGTGGCGGCTCTTCAGGGAGATATTTCCCAGCGGCGTCATGCAAATTCTGATGCAGCAGAGGAAGCTCTGGATAAGTATCTGGCCCTTAGTGCCGAAGCCGTAAAACTTGAGCCTGAGTTGATTATGTGGCCGGAAACGGCGGTGCCATATCCTTTTCGCGCCCAGCATCCGGTTTGCTATAAGTATCGGATGGGGGTTGCACAGCTTATTCAGCGCAGTGGAATTCCTTTTTTGATCGGAACGGTTGATTATGAACGGTTACCGGAAGGCGTGAACCGGCAACCTGGAGTATATAACAGTGCGCTGCTCATCGACAGCTCATTGAAGATCAAAGCACAGTTTAACAAGGTGCATACCGTGCCGTTCGGAGAATATGTACCTTTCCGGAAATATCTGCCGGAATTTATTATAAACATGGTTGATATGGGGCGCGATCTCACTCCGGGAACCAGTCTGGAACCAATCAAGGTGCTTCGTGGTGTCAGGGCAGGGGTCAATATCTGCTTTGAAGATGTATTTCCTTATGTTGCCAGAGGAGAAGCTGCCCGTGGTGCCAATGTATTGCTGGTTATTACCAACGATGCCTGGTATCCTACCAGTTCCGAGCCGGAGCAGCATCTGGCAAACAGTGTATTCCGGGCGGTTGAAACCCGACTGCCGATGGTCCGTTGCGGCAATAACAGCGGGAGTTGCCTGATCAGTGCTGACGGGCGCATTGCCGACAGTATGTTTAAAAAGCGTACTAAATCGGGAAAAACGATACATGATATTGTTCGCAGAGGAGACGGCGTTGCGGTGTTTACAGTTAAATCCGCGATTAATCCCAAGCAGACTTTCTACACTCGTTTCGGAGACGTGTTTATCATGATTTGTATTGCGATTGTAGTGTGGGGATTCGGCTGGAGCCTGTGGCAGTGGAAAAAGAAGAAAGAAGCTCTCAGAGAGGCGTTTGAGGTATGAGCAAGAAAGCCGCAAAACAGTCTAAGCCGGAAAAGAAGCCGCGTAGTTTGCTTTTTAAGTTGATTTTAACTGCTTGTCTCTGCGGGATTGTCATGGTGTTAACCGCAATAAGTTGTTATGCATGGATAAGTCATTGTACGTCAAAGAGAATATATACGGAAGTGGAAAGCATTCCAGAGTGTCGGGTCGGGCTGGTGCTGGGGTGTCGAAAAGGGACTCTGTATTTTTCAAAGCGTATTCAAGCGGCAGTTGAGCTTTACCGTAGTGGAAAAGTTGCTTACCTGTTAGTTAGCGGTGACAATCATTTGATCAATTATAATGAGCCTGCTGACATGCGTGACGCGTTGATAAAGTTTGGAGTTCCTCGAAATCGGATCATAATGGATTTTGCCGGCTTTCGAACACTTGACTCTGTAGTCAGAGCGAAGTATGTATTCAAGATTAATGACATGGTTATTATTTCTCAGCGGTTTCATTTGGAGCGGGCATTATATCTTGCTTATCACCATGGGATTCGCGCGGTGGGATATTGCGCTGACGATGTGCCGCAGCGTTATGGCACTCATACCATGATTCGTGAATTTGGCGCTCGGGTTATGGCGGTCATTGATTTGAAAATTCTGGACCGGAAACCGAAATTTCTCGGTCCTGAATTGGATATTGCTTCTGCTTTGAAGCAACAAAATTTATAACAGAGGGCAAATAAAAAAAAATTATAATTTCGGAGATGTTTCCCATGAAAACTAAATCTATAATCCGTATTATTTTATTTTGCATATTTCTTTTTGTTGTACTATTGGGTTTTGTGTTCTATAAAAGACATACGGTTCGTATGGCTGATAAACGTTGTTACGATAACTTAAAAAAAATAGGTTTAGCAATGAAGCAATACGCGATGGATTATAAAGATTATTTTCCTATAGGAGATGATTTTGAAGGTCTGAGCCTTTTGGTTGAAGATGGATATCTCAAAAATAGTGATATAAGCACAACATATAAATACCACAGTGGTTATGATGAATGTGGCTCAAAGCCTACCGGAAACCCCGACTTGCCGTTGTGTTGGGATATTGCCAATAATTATAAAAATTATGGATATGTTGTTTTTGCCGATGGGCATGTTGAAAGGTTAGAGGATGAAGAGTGGATTAAATTCCTAAATCATATAAAAAATCAAAAAAGATTTAGTCCATTTCATTCTTGATTTATTCCATGATGGGAATAGTGAAAAATGAAGACTGTTGACCCCGCATTTCCTCATAGATTTGCTAGTCAAATCTATGTTTGCCTACGACATTTCCATTTGTATCAAACGAAATTTCAAATGATATATGTAAAAAAAATGTACTCACATCATAAACAAACGTTTCAGATATTGTTACTTTATCATTAATATGTACTATCTTTTGGTTATTCCACCACAAAACGTGGTGCTTATTACCATAAAAGATATAATGTGGTTCTTCATTCATTATTGATATTACTATCTTTTTTTTCATTCCTCGGGTTACTTTTGCAAAAGATGATTGATAGTTTTCAATTTTACGAGTTATATTAAAGTTGTATATTGAAAGTAATACTATTATGAAAAGTATTGTTATTAATACCACTAATAAAATTTTTTTCAACATAAAGCACATTCCTAATTTGACAAGTATTTCTTCATTCTTTGACTTGTTTCTTTTCTATATTTTTTTACCCCTTCTTTTGTGTTTTCTGGAGGATTAGGTCCAAATATATCAGAAAGTTTTACATCACCCGAGAAAAACTTCTTCACATAATATCTACAAGTACTTTCAGACCAAGTATCACCCTTGGGAATGTTATTCGCCCGAGGTGCACTGAGTAGCAAATGAACATGGTTGGACGTAACAATATAATCCAGCACATTGATATGGTATTTGCGCTGTATCTCAAAAAGAAGTTTCACATACATATCGCGATACTTGGCAAATCGAAATATAAACTTTCTCTCATGGCAGCGGTGAGTTAATGATAACATGCATTATTCAGCCAGTAGCGCCGGCGTCTTGGCATAACGAGTCCCCCCTTTTTCTTATCGAATTTATTTTAATCATACTGAAATATAATGCATAAAAACCTTAAATTCAAATAAAGCCATTAAAAGTAGCATCCTAAGAAGAGTTTTGTGATGATTTACAATTTATTAATAACTAATATACAGTGAATTATATTTTTTGGTTTTAGTGGCTTACCCCAAATTTCTTTAAATATTTTGAGCTCTGTATTTTTAATTTACGCATCAATACTAAATTATGGCATGTCAGAGGTATTGAAATATTTGACAGATTGAATTTCTGGTCTACTTTATGTGATATAAAATATTAGGAGGAATATATGCGATTTTATCTTATGGGGACTTTAATGCTGTTTTCATTCGTTTGTAGTGCCTATGAATACAAAGGAAATGAAATTACGGAGAAACAATTTAACAAAGTATACGAATATTACAAAGATAAATTATTTGTTGATGAATCTGGTATTGTTTACGATTTACGTGATGAAAAAAATCAGATAAAAAAATTTAAAGGGGAAGATGTTGGTATTTATCAAGGTTTTATTATTCAGGTAAATGCAGAAAGGGCGGTATGTAAATATATGCAACGTTATACTAGAGAACATGCTGAACTAAAAAGGAACTATAGGGGGACTCCCGGTGACACCAGGGTTATAAAGGTAATGAAAGAACACTTTAGACCGGTTTATTTTGCGATAAAGGGACTTAATCCGGAGCAGCTTGAAAAAGATAAAGAAATAAGTTGTTGTGTTGCACATGTTAAAACTATATCAATAAATGGAATAGAGTTAGAATTATTTCAGGCTCTTAATCCCATTTCCAAGAGCGTTTTTGCTGATTATATCAAAACAAATAAATTGTTTATTTGGAAAAAACGAGTGATTCCAGCTGAATATGAAATTTGCAAGAGTTGTCTTGGTCGCGGTAAGGTACGGACTTCACGAAAAAAACTCTCATTCGAAAAGTGTTACGAATGTAATGGAACCGGTAAAATTACAAAAAAAGCTGAAAAAATAGAATATTATAAAAAGTTTCTTTAGTTGCCCTGAGTCTATATTGGGGTTGGATGCGTATAATTTTTAATCTATAAGAGTCATACATATAATTTTATTCCACATTCAAATTACAAGTGCGACAGTTAAGTCTTTTCCTAATTTTCTGAAGCGTCAGATTCAGTTCCGAAAAACAAGCGCCATAAAGAATCTCCGGAGGAGAGGCGCGCAGTTTTTCCGCCTGGTATCCTTCCCGTCAGGGAATGATCAGCCTTTGGCTGTTGCTGGCTTTATACCATAGAACACCTCCTTGGGGGTTAGATAGCCTAATGACTTTCTGGGTCTGTTGTTTAGATTGTACATAATTTGCCTCAGTCTTACATTATTAAAATGTTCAAAAGACGAGCCTTTGGGCGCGTAATAACGGATTAGTCCGTTTGTATTTTCATTGAGTCCACGCTGCCACAAGCTGTACGGGTGACAGAAATAATCTATCTATAAGAGTCATACTCTATCTATAAGAGTTTCTATCTATAAGAGTCATACATATAATTTTATTTATAAATTGTTTATTATTAGTTTATTAAGATTTATTTAATCTATCTATAAGAGTCATACATATAATTTTATTTATAAATTATTTATTTATTTATTTATTATCTATAAGATCTATAAGATCTATAAGAGTATTAAGGTAATAACGGGATGATATACGGAAGGATTTATGCCACGAAGAACAAGATCAAGAGCTTTGGCAGGAGTGTACCACATCACTCACCGTTGCTACAATAAGGAATTTCTGTTCCGGTTTAAGCGTGACTGTGATATTTATGTGGATAAACTGAGAGAGATGACGAAACGTTATCTGGTGGCGGTATTGGATTATATGGTTACGAGCAATCATGTTTATCTTCTGGTGTCGGTAAGAAATCCAGCCGCGTTGTCGGCGGGACTTGGGTATCTACATGGTCAGGTGGCGCGGGAATATAACAAACAGAACAAACGGGAGGGGGCTTTCTGGACCAGCCGTTTTTATTCGACGCTGATTCAGGATGGAGAATATTTGGGACGTTGTCTGTTTTATATCGACTTGAATATGGTACGTACCGGAAAGATCAACTGTCCCGAAGAGTGGAAGCATACGGCTTATCATGAATTTACCGAGCGAAAAAAGTATAAACGTATCGTGAACATGGACAGGCTGCTTAAAGCTTTGATGATTTCCGATATTGACTATTTCCGCAGATGGTATGAGAAAAATCTGGAATTGAAATTAACGAATATCGACCGGCCGCAGGAGAAGTTCTGGAGTCAGGCGACGGCGGTTGGTGATGAAGAGTGGCTCAATCGTATTCGGGATAAGAAGAAAGGCAGCGCCATGATCCATGACCATGACGGTCTTACTTATTTGAACTACGGCAGGATTAAATAAGTGCTTCGTCTTTTAACTCCACGTTTGTATACCTGCAAGAATTCGTAAATTCGGCATTAGGGGGGATGGCGGTAATTGATTGTCCGTACGACGGACGGCGTTATAACCGTTTCAAACTCCAGTCGCCAAGGCGCCTTATGGAAGCGGGAAAACATTGAATTTATCGGGTTTAATACTCCGACCCTCTAGGTCGCCTCTTAAAAATAATATTTTTACCAAGCTTTTTTCAAAAGCGTTTCCGATACCTAGTGGGTTCTGGGCCGGAAACCGAAGTTTCTCGGCCCTGAAATGGATATTGGCGCTGCTTTGAAGCAACAATATCCTTACGTCAAATGACGCAGATATTAACAAATCCTGATGTTTCCCTATTCTCTCTTGAACTTTTATCAGGAATATTGTTCTATATTCAATTTCAGGTTAAAAATCGCTTATTTGCTTTCCGGAAATCAACTGATGCCAGAAAAGAAATAAAAAAAGCCTCTGTTCCAAGGGGAAGGAAGCAGAGGCAGGAGCGATACTTTAGAGCATTAATTAACGATATTCTTCCCATTCGGGTTCGTTATTGAAAATCCAGTGATAGTATTCTTTTTCTTTTAGTAGTTCCGCAGCTTCTTCGTCAACGATTACAACTGTATGCGGATGCAGCTGTATTGCGGTAGCGGAAACCATTGAGGTAATCGGTCCTTCTACAGCTTTTGCCAGGATTTCAGCTTTTTCGCGTCCGGTCACCAGCATTACGATTTTTTGTGCTTCGAGAATTGTTCCAACCCCCATAGTGAAGGCGCGTTTCGGCATGTCTTCCGGTTTGTCAAAGAGGGGTGAATTCTGCGCAATTGTTACCGGCGTGAGGGCTTTTTGACGGGTTTTGGACATCAGTGATGACAGAGGTTCGTTGAAACCGATGTGACCGGAACAACCGATTCCGAGCAACTGCAGGTCAACGCCGCCGCAGGCTTTGATCTGTTCTTCGTAACGCGGTCCTTCAGCGTCGAGGTCTTCAGCAACACCGTTAGGCAGGTTCGTATTGCGCATGTCAATATTTACCTGGCTGAACAGATGCTTATTCATATAGTAACGGTATGAACCCGGGTGTTCCGGCGGCAGGCCGATATACTCGTCCAGGTTAAAACTTTTACAGAGAGAGAAGTCGAGGCCTTCGTCATTGTGCAGTTCGGCCAGTTTTGCGTACAATGCTTCCATGGTTCTGCCGGTAGCGAGACCGAGTACCAGATCCGGTTTGCGGTAAATTTCACGTGCGATAAGTTGGGCTGTCAGATTAACTGCTGCTTCTTTATCTTTCTGAATGATTACTTCCATTTTTAGCTCCTATTGAAACTTATTTTCGTTATGCGTAAAAAAGAATATAGCATCTCAAATGCAAAAGTCAATACATTTTATAAGTAATCAAGGAAATAAGCGGGAGAAATCTGGACTTTTTAGGATCATAAGCTATAAATATTACTATGAACATTTTGTAAATAATGATGAGGAACTTTAAATGGATCACGAGGAAATTCAGGCTTTAAGAACCGAATTAGATGAATACCGCAAAGAGAAAGAGCAGATCAAGCAGTTGATCGGGCAGATTGGCGGAACAGACTCAAGTTGGACCGATAAATTGTTGAATTATGCATTTATCGGGTTGATCGTTATTATTTTTATTCTTGATATTTTGCGGCATTTTGAGTTTGATGTGCCGCTTAGTTCCATGCTGTCACTTGAGATCGGGGTGTTGCTGGTATCCGTGAAAATAATCTGGATGATGCATCGTCAGGCTCGAGTTGAACATTTTCAGTTCTGGATTCTTAATTCAATCGAATTCCGGCTTAACGCCATGGCAAAATCAATGCGAAAACTGGAGAAAGGTGTTAACAACTCTCCAAATAATGATTGAACCCATTTTATATGGAAAAAATATTGGCAAACCTCTGAGTCCCGGTTGCCAATTTTTAAGTTACCCCTAATAGTATATATAGGGTGACATTTTAGATTATCCGGCATTAACTGTAGTGATGTATAAGTGACAAAATCGACGAACTGGTAGTACATTGACAGTTAGAGGGGTGGGATGAAAAATATTATCCAGAAACGCAGTATATATCTGCTGGTGATAATTCTTCTAATTACTATTTCCGTATTGACGGCGGTCATGCTCGGTTTGCTTTATTCCAGTATTCTGGACACTTATAAAGCAACTCTGCGAGATATTAACCGGATGGAAAGATCCCTGATATTGCATTTCGCGGAAAACCATAGAGATGATGAGGCGACAGTTCTCAAGCTTCTACATGGAACAGACCATCCTATCCATAATATCGGCGCAACGGTAGAATTTGTCGTAGGGCGAATGAAAGACGGTCATGTCGAATTTATTTTTACCAAGGGAAATAAACCGGTGCCTTCTCCATGGCAAATGCAGGAAAATCCGAGATTGGCACTGCCAATGAGACTTGCCCTGAATAATAAAAATAAAGGATTTATTGTTGCTCCCGACTATAATGGAGAAGAAGTTCTTGCACGTTATAAGTATATAAAGGAATTAGGCTGGGGGCTGGTAGCTAAAATTGATATGAGTGAGGTCCGTGCTCCATTTTATAAAGCAGTAGGGGTGGGATTATCGGCTGCGTTCCTATGTCTTGTTCTGGGATCAGTACTTTTTGTTAAGGTTACCAATCCGCTGACAAGGAGCCTGATCAAGAGCGAAAATAAATTTCGTTCCATATTTGATTCATCAGCCGATGCAATTTTGATAGTCGACCGTATTGATCACCGGGTTCTGGCGGCTAATGATGCCGCGTCCGAACTTACCGGATATTCAACAGATGAATTCTACCTGGTTTATTTCAGTGATCTTTTGTTTTCCGGAGATATCAAGGAATTGGACTGGGTTATTAATCCGCTCCACAAAGGGGACGTGTGCAAATTTGAAACGGTTTTTAAATCCAGAAGTTCTGAGCGGATTCCCGTAGAGGTTAGTGCAAGGGAAATGGAATACGATGATCGAATGGTTCTTTTATGTCAGATAAGGGATATCTCTGAACGAAAGAAAGCAGAGCAAAAGATCAGGGAACTGAATGCTTCGCTCGAGGAAAGAGTTCGGGAACGTACCCACCAGCTGGAAGCCGCGAATCAGGAATTGGAAGCTTTTGCATATTCTGTTTCTCATGATTTGAGGGCACCATTACGCGGTATTGATGGCTGGAGTCTTGCTCTTCAGGAAGATTATCAGGATAAACTTGATGGAGAAGCCAATAAGTTTATCAACCGTTTACGGAGTGAAACTCAACATATGGGAAATTTGATTGATGATATGTTAAAACTTTCCCGAGTTACAAGAACTGAAATTCAATTTGAGGATGTTAATCTTTCTGATATTGCTACAGTAGTTATTGGGCGATTGAAAGAAGATAATCCAGAGCGTAGTATTGAATTCAATATTGAGCCTGAACTTACATGTCGGTGCGATCCGAGATTGATGGAAATTGTATTGACAAACTTATTGAACAACGCATGCAAGTTTACCGCAAAATGTGAAGTGACCAAAATTGAACTTGGGCATTTGAAGGATCGTCGGGTATTTCTGGTTCGTGATAACGGAGTTGGATTTGATATGAAATATGCTTCCAACCTGTTTGGTGCATTTCAGCGTATGCATAAAGTATCAGAATATCCCGGAACCGGAATCGGGCTGGCAACGGTTAAGCGTATTATCACCAGGCATGGCGGTAATGTGAAGGCTGAATCGGAGCCGAATAGAGGAACAACAATATATTTTTCAATAGGGGAGAGTATTGATGATGACTAACAAAACAATTATGCTTGTAGACGACAATCCCAGCGACATTGACTTGACGATCAGAGCGTTTAAGAAGGAACGAATTTCAAATGATATTGTTGTTGCTGAAAATGGGATTGAGGCTCTGGAGTACTTGTTTGGAGAAGGCAAGTATGAAGGACGTGACACGTCACAACTTCCCACCGTTGTTCTGCTTGATCTCAAAATGCCGTTGATGGGAGGGTTGGAGACCTTGGAAAAAATAAGGGAAAGTTCCATAACCAGACGGCTTCCTGTGGTGATACTGACTTCGTCGAAAGAAGAAGAAGATGTAGCCAGAAGTTATGATCTGGGAGTTAACAGTTATATCAGAAAACCAGTTAATTTTTCACAGTTTATGGAGGCAGTGAAAAGCTTGGGGATGTATTGGCTGGTTCTTAATGAAATACCTCCTAAGTGTCAAGAGTGATTATGGCTGAAAAAATACAAATACTGATTGTTGACGATTCGGAAAGCGACGCGGAGTTATTGACTCGGCAAGTAAAAAAAGCCGGCTTTAAGGTGACCAGCCGAAGGGTCGATACTGCATTGCAGTTGTCTGCTTGTTTGAATATGGAAACATGGGATTTTGTGATTGCCGATTATCAGCTTCCGCAGTTTGATGCGAAATCCGCATTGACAATGTGTCGTGAGAAATTACCGGATATTCCATTTGTTGTTGTCTCCGGCACGATTGGTGAAGCAACGGCAGTAGATTTGATGAGGTCAGGTGCGAACGATTATATGATGAAAGATAACCTGGCGCGTCTTGGTCCGGTGATCCGGCGTGAATTGGAAGAAGCGGAAATTCGCAAGGAAAAGCGAAAAGAAGAACATCGGCGGCAGTTTGCTAACAGGGTCCTTACTTTGCTGAACCGCAAAAATGAACGTACTGATATTATTGCTGAATTGCTGCGGATGTTCAAAGAGTTTACCGGAATGAAGGCGATTGGAATACGTTTGCGGTCAGGGGATGATTATCCCTATATTGTTTCAGATGGTTTTTCGAAAGAATTTATTGAGAAGGAAGGTCATTCTCACAAGAAAGTATATGGAGATGAGCTCCCCCCACTAATCGAATGTATTTGCGGGCATGTAATCTATGCGGAAACCGATCATGAATTGCCCGGATTTACGCCTACAGGCAGTTTTTGGACCAACGATGTATCTTCGCTGAAAAAAGTGTTTGCAGATAAACAGCAAAAAGAAATAAAATGTTGTTGCGGCTGTGATGAAGATAATTTTGAGTCGATTGCCCTTATTCCATTGCGGGCCGACTCTGAGATCATTGGCTTGTTGCAGTTGAGCGATACCGGGAAAAAACGACTCACCGCTGAGATGGTTGAATTCATGGAGGAGATTGGAGCCAGTATTGGGATTGCCCTTAGCAGAATTCAGACCGAGAAAGAGCTGAGGAATGCAAGAAATCAAGCGGAATTGGCCAACAAAGCGAAAAGTGAATTTCTGGCTACGGTTTCTCATGAGATCAGAACGCCGTTGAATGGCATTATCGGGTTCTGTAACATTCTGTCGGATTATTTAAGTGACATCGGGATCGTTGATGATCCGGAAATTACCAGAAGTCTTGATATTATAAACCAATGCGGTACGACGCTGGAAGAAATCATTAATGATGTATTACAATTATCCAGTATTGAAGCCGGATATTTTACTGCCGGAGACGAGATGTTTCATCCGGAAAAACTTCTTCGTGCCAGTTTGGGGGCTTTTGAATTCAAGGCCAGGGAAAAAGATATTCAGCTTAAGTTTTCTAATGGGCAGCTGCCTAAAACGGTTCGTGGAGACTCCCGACGCCTTAAACAGATTTGTTTTAATTTGATCGGCAATGCTATAAAATTTACCCGAAACGGGAATGTCGGAGTGCATGTTGAGTATGCCGACTGCGAATTGATTGTAACAATCAGAGATACCGGAATTGGAATTCCTGATAAATTGATCAGCAAAGTTACAGAGCCTTTTTACCAGGTGGACCAGACTGCGCAGCGCAGATATGAAGGAGTTGGACTTGGACTTGCTCTGGTTGCCCGTATGTTGAAACAACTGGGAGGTTCCCTGAATATTTCCAGCCGTGTTAGTGCCGGCACTGAGATTAGATTTACTTTTCCGGTTAAAGTGGTTGATCATAAGATTAAGACGGAGAATGAGGAAATTATTATTCCGGTTGCCGGACTTAATATTATCGCTGTTGAAGATGATCCATTATCAATTTGTTATCTTCAAAGTGTATTCGAGGCAATAGGCTCAAATTACCGGATTGCCGAATCCTTCGAACAGCTTAAAGATATTTGTAAGGAGATTACTCCGCAGGTTGTCCTGCTTGATCTGGCACTGCCTCGGTTTGACGGGTTTGAGTGCTTAAAATGGCTGCGTAAAAAACTGCCTGATGACGTACGCTATATTGCCCAGACCGCTCATGTGACCGGAGATTATCCTCAACGTTGTGTAGAGGCCGGGTTTGATGCGTTTATTGCCAAGCCGTATCGAAAAAATGATCTGATCAATGTAATTGCCCGTAAGTAGTAGTTAACCTAAAACTTAATCACTTAAAACTTTATCATCCATTTTTCGGAATTTGGGTATTTTAAAAGTGAAGGTGGAGCCTTTTCCGGGAGTAGATTGAACTTCGACATCTCCTTCCATCATTTCAACCGTTTCACGGACAATGGTCAATCCCAGGCCCAGGCCCTTATGATGCCGGGTCAGAGATTCTTCAATCTGGGTGAATGCTTTGAATATCAGCTCAAAGGTGTCTGATGACATACCGGGACCGTTATCTTTTACATAAAAACTGAATTTCTCATCTTCTATTTCATAGCCCATGATAATATCGTTTTCCGGACAGAATTTAAATGCGTTGCTCAACAGCTGTTCAAATATAATGTGAAACCATTCATTATCGGCTATAACAACTTCCTGATCGGAATCCGGTGGAAGTATTAGTTTGAAATTCTGTTTTTTGTGATATCGTTCATGTTGAATATTATATATTTCATATAAAGTAGCGTTGATTTTTAACGGTTCTCTACGCAAAACGGCGTCTTTGCTTTCCAATTTCGAAAGATTTATGATGTCATTCAGAGTATTCAGCAGTTCAGAAGCACTTCCGGCAATAATTTCATAATGCTTTTTCCGTTCTTCCTGGGTGAGGTTGTCATCAATCATTAGCTCGGCAAATCCGACCAGTGCATTAAGCGGAGTTCGGATTTCATGTGACATATTCGATATGAAAGCAGATTTCAGTTTGTCGGTTGTTTTTACCTGGGCATTTGCTTTATCAAGGGATTCGCGTGTTTTCTGATGCAGTTCAGTCTCAATTTCCAGGTTCTGACTGAGGGAATTAATATCCTTCACCATTTTATCGAGTTTTAACTGGTAATCTTTTACACGGTCATCAGCTTTTTTGTTTACGGAAAGGTCAAAAAAGCTTTCGATGTAATAGGTTTCATTGTTAAGAGTTATTTTTGAAATATTTCTGACTACTGGAATCAGAGTGTCATCGCTGGTTTTTATGGCTGTTTCAACGCAGGTATTACGGTTGATATCTTTTAATTCATCTTCTTTTTCCCCGTAAAAAACTTTCGTGATCGGCTTGCCGATAACATCATTAAGCGTATAACCTGACAGGATGGTCGCAAGTTTGTTGATATTCACTATTTTCCAGTTTTTATCAACCATTACCAGGGGGAGGGGAATTCCCATGATCAACTGGGTATTTGCGGCGATTGCCTGTTCCAATAGTCCGGCAGTTTCAGAGGCCAGGGAGATAAATTCCGGAACCGGTTCTCCTGACTTGTTTCCGGGTAGAATATCTTTGTGGTCGGGGTTCCTCTGTTTTAGATAATTATTTAATTTTCGGGTGGCTTCTTTCAGCGGCCTGAGCATAAAAATATGTATGGAGATTGCTAACGCGATAAAGATAAATCCCGCCGCAATGATAAACCACAATATAAAACGATTGACCGCTTTTTGTCCGTTGCGGGTAATGTCACGATGATTAACTACCTCCAGTAGTTTTACCGGCTGACCGAAAAGATCGTAAAATGGCATTGAAACCATCAGGAGTTTATTATTTACATCTTCATAGTACACTTGATGTTGTGCGCATTCACATTTTTCTTCAGGAGACTGGAAGTACAGGATTTGCTGCAGTCTCCTTGAATACTCTCTCATTCGTTGTGGATCAAGATTAAAGCCCATCAGCATATAGCCGCAGGCGGTTCCGGTATTGTGTTGATGGGTGATTGGTGACGCGGAGATTTCCAGAATGCATTTGCCTACCCGTATGAAGCCGTTACGTGAACCTTCTTCTGGTTTTATGTTCATCCAGTAAATCTTTTTGGATAGAATAAACTCTTTCAGGGCTACAGGAAACTCATTGATGTCTTTTTTGCCGGAATACCGGTATATTCCGGTATACCACTCTCCGTTTGGCTTTAGGTAACATATAAAGTCGATATTAAGTGATTCCAGGACGTCGAGAGTAAGGTTTTCTTTCCTGTAGTTTTTATTGTCGGTTGCTACAAAGTCACACGACTGTGACCAGGCGGCGTAGTCATGCAGAACCTGACCGACTCGTGTTGCCTCTGCTTTCAGCAGATTATAACTCCGTTCGAGTTCTTTTTCTGCAAGTGCTTTTTCCAAAGCCTTGAAATCATTCATCCAATAAGCGTTGAATAGATAATACGACGTTATGACCAGTATCAAAAATACCCCAAAACCGGTCAGAAACATTTTGACCTTAAGCTTCACGGCCTCTCCCTCTAAAATATCCTTGCCAGATTATCCTTCTTCGTTGATTATACAAGCTTGATTTTATAAAATCAAGCAGTTTTTTCTATTGGCTTACTAATAAATTAACAGCTTTCTTATTACCGCTGTTTCAGGGCCTTATTTATCTTTATCACTTCGACCGTGTAGTAAAGTACCGGTACGATCAGCATGGTAATAAGCTCGATCAACATCCCTCCGAAAATCGGGACAGCCATTGGCATCATTATATCCGAGCCGCGTCCGGTAGACATCAGGACCGGAATCAGAGCAAGAACCGTAGTAGCCGTTGTCATCAGGCATGGACGTATTCTGCGTTGACCGGCAGATATAATCGTATGCTGTAATGCGTTTCGACTTTTCAACTGTTTGTTTTTCAGGCAATCGCGGATATAGGTCGCCATTACCACTCCGTCATCGGTTGCGATTCCAAACAGCGCCAGGAAACCTACCCAAACAGCTACACTTAAATTAACCGGGCCAATTTGCAACAATTCCTGCAGGTTCAGACCGAAAATGCTGAAGTCCATAAACCATGACTGATTATAGAACCATAGCAGGATAAATCCTCCTGCCCAGGCAACTGCGATCCCTGAGAACACCAGAAGACTGGTAATTGTTGAGTGGAATTGCAGGATCAGGATAACGAACACAAGCGCCAGAGCCAGCGGAATGATTACACTTAGTCGTTTTTGTGCCCGTAGCTGATTTTCAAAACTTCCTGCGAACGTATAGCTTATGCCGGTTGGCAGTTTTATCTCGCCTTTTTGGATTGCGTTCGAAAGGTAAACGGAAGCCCGTTCTACGGCTTCAACTTCTGCGATTCCCGGTTTGCGGTCGAAAAAGACATAGCCGGTCAAGAACGTATTCTCGCTCTTAATACTTTGCGGACCGCGTACATAACGGATCGTTGCCAGCTGTTTCAGGGGAATTTGTGCTCCGGTTGGAGATGCTACCAGGATTTTTTTCAGTGACTCCAGCGAGTCGCGCAGTTCGCGCTGGTAACGTACTCTTACCGCATATCGTTCTCGTCCCTCCACTGTTGTGGTTGCTTTGCCGCCGCCGATTGCAGTTTGGATAACGTTTTGAACATCAGCTAACTTTATGCCGTAACGGGCAATTGCCTGACGGTTTATTTCTATTTCAAGATATGGTTTGCCAACGGTTCGGTCAGCGGTAACGGTAGCTGGGATGAGTGCGTCAACATTTTTTAACGCTTTTTCCAACGTCAGAGATGCCTGTTCGATATCGGCAATACTACGTCCGGTTATTTTTACACCCATTGGAGCCTTCATGCCGCTCTGGAGCATAACGATCCGGGTTTCTATAGGCTGAAGTTTTGGTGCTGAAGTGGAACCCGGAACATCGGCTACTGCAGTGATCCGGTTCCAGATGTCATCTGGAGTTCGTATGCCATGCCAGTAATTCCTGCCGGGATTCAGCTTCGGCATCAGCTCCGGCCGCCAGAGCCGGAATACTTTGCCGTTGGAATCGGGAATCAATTTATTGGCACTATCCCTGATGAATTTGCCGTTAACAAAGTAAGGTTCTCCGTCCGGAGCGTTTAGCGGAGTGCCGTTGACAGCGCGGAAAAAATCGTTTTGAGTCGGATCAAACTTGAATCGTATGAGCCTGCCATCGGAGTATTTTAGATACTCCAATTTGTAATTGATTACTGTCTCGATCATCGACAGCGGAGCCGGATCGAGAGACGTATCGGCGCGTCCGGCTTTGCCAACCACACTTTCAACTTCGGGAATTGCTCTAATTGCCATATCCTGCTGACGCAGTATCTTTTGTACCGCACCGATTCCGGCGTGCGGCATGACGGTGGGCATATAGAGAAACGCGCCTTCATCCAGTGCCGGCATGAATTCATATCCCAGCCCCGGGAATATTTGGTTGAGGCCGGAAACAAACGCTGACTTCTGTACTTGTTGAGGCAGCCTCGAGGTAATCGGTTTGATACCACGCCAGCTCAGGAGACCGAATAATAGAACTACCAGCGGCAGGCAAAGAAAAACATATTTATGCGTGAGGCACCAGCCGAGTATTTGTGTATAATAGCGTTGAAATAGATAATATATTCCCAGCAGGAAAACGACCGGAACTGCAACCAGGAGCATATTGGCTGGAATGCCACGATCCGGACCGAGAGGAAGCCAGTATGCAGCTAGAATATACAACATAAAGACTATTGCCGCCGCGTATAATGTGATCAAGGCATAGCGTCTGAATTTGACGGAGAACAATGGTCCGATTAATCCGCAGCATCCCCAGATTATCAGAACTGCTCCGGCGCGTGGCATATAAAAGGCCATAATGATTCCCGCCGCAATCAATGCGATAAAAAAGACTCGACGGTTAACTTTTTTTCTTTTAAGAATAAATGAGGCGATGACCGGAATAACGGTCAATGCCAGAAGTAACGCAGCGATCAGTGTAAACGTTTTGGTGAACGCCAGCGGACGAAACAGTTTTCCTTCCGCTTCCTGCAGCGAGAATACCGGCAGGAAGCTGACGACGGTAGTGGCTACGGCGGTGACAACCGCGCCCGAAATTTCACTCATCGCTTTGTAGATTACAAACAACCGGTCCTCTTTCTCAGTTGATCGTTCAAGGTGATTGACGATGTTTTCAGACACCACAATTCCCATATCAACAATTGTTCCAATGGCGATGGCGATACCGGATAGAGCCACGATATTTGCATCTACTTTAAATACTTTCATCATTACGAAGGCCATTAGTACCGCTCCCGGCAGGATTCCGGAAATAAGCCCGGCTATCTTGAAGTTCCTGATCATTACCAGAATCACGATTATTGTGATCAATATTTCTTCGATCAACGCCATATTCAGCGTATCCAGTGTTTCATGAATCAGTCCGGTCCGATCATAGAAAGGAACGATGCTTACTCGGCTGATAGTGCCGTTTGCCAGTCGTTTTTCAGGGAGTGAACTGCTGAATTCTGCTATTTTCCGTTTAACTGCGTTAATGACCTTTAAGGGATTTTCGCCATAGCGGACAATTACAACGCCGCCGACAGCTTCGGTTCCTTCTTTGTCCAGAAGGCCACGGCGTTGAGCAGGACCCAGTGAAACCTTTGCCACGTTCTTTACATAGATCGGTACGTTGTCTGTAGACTTGATAACGCTGTTTTCGATATCTGATATTTTCTTGATATAGCCGAGTCCGCGAATTACGTATTCCACATTGTTGATCTCAATCGTCCGGGCCCCGATGTCAGTGTTTGCGTCTTTAACCGCGTTATATACCTGAGTGAGAGTAACTCCGTACGTCCGCATTGCGTCGGGGTTCACTTCCACCAGATATTCCTTAACGAATCCGCCCACCGAAGCCACTTCGCTTACGCCATCGACCCCGAGAAGGGCATATTTTACTTGCCAGTCCTGAACGGCACGAAGCTCTTCCTGATCCCAGCCGCCGGTTGGTTTTCCTTTTTGATCGAGTCCTTCAAGGGTATACCAGTAGACTTGTCCGAGTGCGGTTGCGTCGGGTCCCAGTTGTGGACTGACGTCGGAAGGCAGGGAGCCAGAATCCAGACTGTTGAGTTTTTCCAATATGCGCGTGCGGCTCCAGTAGAAATCGACATTTTCACGGAAGATCACATAAATGGTTGAGAAGCCAAACATCGAGATTGAGCGAACCGTTTTTACGCCCGGAAGTCCAAGCAGTTCAACTGACAACGGATAGGTTATCTGGTCCTCAATATCCTGCGGGGAACGTCCCGGCCATTCGGTGAAGACAATCTGCTGGTTTTCACCGATGTCCGGAATTGCGTCGACCGGCACCGGATTACGTGGAAGAATATTGTCCAGCTTCCAGTCAAACGGAGCCACACAGATACCGGCGAATATCAGGATAACAAACAACAGTAGTACCACCAGCCGATAGTTCAGGCAGAATCTAATCATTTTGTTGAGTAAAGACCGGTCAGTTGAACTGTAAGCTTTTCTAACTTCAATGTCGTGAGGAGCATTCATGGCTGGCCCTTTTTCGTTTGAGGCTTGAGGGTTTCACGAAGTTCGCCGCATTTCAGCATCATTGCCCCGAAGTATGGATTAGCGAGTTGCGAAGTATTTTGCAGCCAGTATTCGCCCTTGTTGTCGAATGCCATCGGACAATAAAAACGGTAGGCCGTGTTCTTTCTGCCGACGCCGTATTTTTTCATCAGTTCATACACTACTTTGCTCATTCCGGCGAACGACTTTCTGGCTCCCTTTAGTGTTTTGGCCTTTATTATTCCGGCGCATTCAAGACCGGCCTGGCTTAGTAGTTTCTGTAACAATTTTTGGGGCTTGCCGGAGTCTTCCGTTTTATCCATATTTTTTGCCAGTTCCAGTGCGGCTTTAACCGTGCCTGGAAGATTGTCGGAACTTAAAGCCTGCTGGATTTTATAATAACTATCAATAATTGGTTGTAACGCTTTTTTTTGCTTTGCTGTTAGCTTATTATTCATCATTTTATGATGCATGGACATGGACTTCATATTCTTCATATCGTCAGCTTTTTTCGGTTGCATCATGCCGGGTTTTCCGGCGATTTGCATGGCACTGTCGATTATGAAGTTCCCTCGGGTAACGACACGTTCCCCGGCCTTGAGTCCACTTTTTACGATATAGTTGTTTCCGGCACGATGCCCCAGAACGATATTGCGAACTTCATATTTACCGTGTCCTTTGTCGATATACACCACCGCGCGTTTGCCAGTGATCAAGGGGGCAGAAGCTGGAATAACCAGAGCCGGGCTGTTGTTTTTTGCTGAACTGGTAAAGTATCCCAGGCTTTCTGCGGGAATTAACTGCATCCCACAAATATCGCATTTCCCCGGATGGTCCTTGATGATTTCAGGGTGCATTGGTGATACCCATTTCCCTTTAAGGGACTGGGGCAGAACAATGCCTTTTTCACCGAGCTTGTACTGTACTTTTGCTTTGGCGAACATTCCGCTTTTCAACTGTTCAGTCGGATTGTCGACATCGGCGCGGACCATGATGGTACGGGTCATTGAATTTATTTCACGGTCGATATATACCAGTTGTCCTCTAAAGGTTTGTCCCGGATACGCTTCCACCGTAAAAGTGACCTGCTGTCCGTACCGTAGTAATTCCAGATCGCTTTCATAAACTTCCATCTTCAACCAGAGAATGGAGTCGTTAGCCACCGTCAACAGCTTGTCACCAGTTTTGAAATATTGTCCTTCAACGATATTCTTGTCTATTATTACTCCGGCAAATGGAGCATAAAGGGTCAGGTTTTCATCGGGCTTCGTGTTCTTTTCTAACCGGCTTATCTGGTCTGGTGTGAGGCCCCATATCCGCATTTTATTCTTTGTTGAATTCAGGTCGCGTTCTGCCGATTTAATCCGTTGTGGATTTCCGGAGGCCTTGGCATTGTCCAGCGTTGATTTCATCAGGATTAATTCGCGCTGAAGTACCACAAGGTCGGCACTGAACAGTTCCGCGAGATGTTCGCCGCGCTTGACCCTCATTCCGGTATAATCGGCCCAGAGTTTTTCCACACGTCCCGGAAAATGGGCGGAAATCCGGGCATAACTGGTTTCTGCGTATTCCAGCTTACCCACCAGCGACAGCTCACCGGTCACATATTTACGTTCAACTTTTGTTGTTTCAACTTCTGCCAGCTTTTGGGCATAAGGACTTAGCTTGATGGCGTTGTCGGCGGTTTTCGCGTGTGATTCGGTCAGCGGAATCAGCTCCATTCCGCAAATCGGACATTTGCCCGGATGGGATTGAATAATCTGCGGATGCATGGAACAGGTCCATTTCTGCACTTTTGCCAGAGTTTCCGTATTTTGTTTTGCCTGTGGAGGCTGCTTTGAGTTTACAACAAGGCCGATGGTCACGCCAACTACTAACGCAACAACAACATAAATAATATATTTTACTTTCGTTTTCACTTATATTCCTCCTGAACCAGTTAAGATTCGTTCCCCTGAATATAAGATAAGGTCTGCTAAATAAAACTCAACATTAATTGTTGATTATTTTGATAATAATTATTAAATTTCCAATGGCTTTCCATAATGAAAGTGTTTGTAAGTACTATATTTTGTTATGTGCTTTCTTGAAATCTGGAAAGGTTATGATTAAGTTATTTTATTAAAATAATCAGGGAGGATGGATTATGCCGAGCACAATTAATGGTGTTGGTACATGGTATTATGGAAAAAAGAATATTCATGAGCAACATGCTGTTTGTGAGTTCTGTCAGTCGGAAGGGATCGTTCAATCATATGATACGACTTTATATTTTGTTGTTTTGTTTATTCCCCTGATTCCGCTAAAAAAGCTACGCATTATTTCTGATTGTCCAGTTTGCAAAAAACATCGTTCTGTATCCCTCAAAGAGTGGAATGAGTGTAAATTCCGTGATGTTGATAGCTCAATGGAAGATTTGAGGAATTTCCCAACAAATGAAGAAAAGGCGGAAAAAGCCCTTGGAATAATTACCAGTTATCAGGACTACACGGCATTTCGTCCGGCTGCAGAGATTATTATCAAGAACTTCCCGAAAAATCCTAGAATATTGATGTTGCTTGGTTGGGCTTTTGTGAATTTTAATAAGTATTCGGACGCAGAAAAAGCTTATAAGAAATCATTGAATGTTGAGGATGAAAATAATACCAGAGAACTGCTTGCGGATGTTTTGATTAAACAGGGCAAAACAGATGAAGCCGCAACTTTCCTGACTCATATAGCAAAACATAATGTGAAAGATAGTGTAGGATTCCTGGTTGATCTGGCAAGGGCTTATCAATCGCAGGGCGAACATAAAAAAGCTCTTGACGTGTTTGATGAGTGTGTTGCGGTATATCCTGCTCTGGAAACAGATAAATTTTTCAAGAAACAGAGGAAACTGTCACAGAAACATTTGATATCCAGTAAAAAAATAAAAAATAATGTTATTCCTGTTTTTTCTAAGAGGAAAAAAGAAGAAAAAGATTTTGTTGGTACAATGTCAAAATTTGTGTTGCCTACTATCATTCTTGTTTTGGCGATGTGCTATTTGATTGCCTGCTTCATTAGTGATACCAAGACGGTTTATCTCGTCAATGGACTTAATAAAACTTATAAAGTCAGTTTGAATGGTCAAACTCATACAATGGTTCCTTATCGAAAAAGAACAGTGGAAATTCCGCTGGGAAAATTTTCATTTGAGTCGGAAGACCTGAAGGTAAAAAACACAACCGGAGAATTTTCACTTAATTTCTTTTTGCGCCCATTTGTTGACCACGCGTATATTATAAACCCGGATAGAACTGCCGTTTTTCTTCGGGAAAAGGTTTATTATTCAACTTCGAAGAATAACAGTAAATCTTCCGACTATTCGATTTATACCGGAGAGTCGTCGTATGACATCAAGGGGATTGACTTTCTTTTCCAAAAGCCACCCAAGTCAATTACCATGGAGAAACATGGTGTTGAAGCAAAGGTTGCTCTGACTTTCATTTCAGATAAGTTTTCTGGAAATGAGTCAATAGCATATTGGAACAGTCTTATCAAGCAGGTGGGAAAAAAGAAGACAGTGGAATTGGCCGAAAGGATTTTACGGTATCAGCCGAATTCATACTATAGTCTGTGTTACTTGAATTATTTATTAAAGCCAGAAGATTTTGTTAAAGCCGTTAAGCCTGTCTTAAACGAAAAGCCGGTATCGGTGGATGTTCATCGATTTTATCAGGATGCAATGAAAAATCTTGGTCGTGATAAGGAACTGAAGAAAGAGTACGCGTCAAGGGCTCAGGCCAAGAACTCTGACTCCGTATGGTTGTACTTATATGCCAGGTTGGTGGATGATAAGAAGAGAGAGGTCCAGTTGCTGCTTGAAGGTATTAAACGGCCTAATTTATGCCCATATTGCTATCATGGGCTTGCATACAACGCAATGGTAAAATGCGATTATGGCAATGCTTGCAAATACTGGAAAAAAGCTCTTGATATTGAACCTCTTAATGAATTGTTCAGTACGATGTATGATAAAGCCTTGCTGGCATCGGGCAATTACAATGAATTGCTGAAGATTGTTCAGAGATATCTGAAATCCCATAAGGATGATTTAGAGTCTATAAAACTCGAAATGCAGATTTTAGTCTCACAGGGAAAAGAGAAAGAGGCCGAAAAGAAAATGCATAAGCGCATTGCCGACTTGAAAAGGAAAACCGGCAATAAAGAATTTTATGATATGGTAAAACAGGTTTATGATATAAACTGGCTGTATTGCTGTGGCAGGATTTCGGAATATATTAAGGCTGCAAACAAGATTAAGGGGAACTATACTCATTTTTATGCAGCCGTCTCAGCGAAAGACCTGAAAAAAGCCGACTCTTTCTTTAGGAAGCTTGAGAATCCTGATCTCAAAAATACTCTGACTATTTATATATTGGCTATGTCTTGCCAGAATAAAAAACTGTCGGAACACTATCGAAAGCTGGCTGTTGATTTGATGAATAAGTCAAATTATTCAGGAAAAACACAAAAGGCTGAAATTATTGCGGGAAAAAAGAAACCGGTTTGGAAAGATATCGAAAATAATAATGTTTGTACAGATTGCAAGGTTGAGTTGAATGTCGCTATAGGAATGATGTATCCTGATCTCAAAAAAGAGTGTTTTCAGCTTGCCGAAAAACAAAATTATAGTCGCTTGTTTCCTCACTATTTTATTAAGGATGTTATTAATAAAAAAATTTAAATATCCGTTGCTAAATATTTTATTGTTTTTTACAAGACTTGTCAATGTGGAATGGCCGGGATCACCTTGAAAACAAATAAGTTATTGCTGTTGATCCAGCATGTTTTCAAAATCCGGGACAGATGTTTTGTTGGCTGGCCTGGGATGTTTGACGGTAACCGAGTATTCGTATTGCCGTTTTAAGGCCCAGCTGGATCTTCCTACGACTTCAACTTTGAACTTCCAGTTTACAGAACGCAGAGGACTTGTGGAGGTTTCAGGTAATTGCGCCGGTACGGCTAACAGAATCTTACCGGAATCGGAATCACAGTCTTTTTCATGGTAAATGTCAATATTTTCAATGATCTTTACTTTTTGTCCTTTTGATTTATAACGCTCTTGACGTATTGTCTCATATGCCAGCAATGACATCTTGAAAAAACGAGAGTTCTGCTCCAGCTCGTTCCATTTTATTTCAAGTTTTCGTCCCGCTATAATCTCTTTTTTGCCAATCCGGATTTTGGGTAGTTTGCTAAACTCGGATAAAAAGATTTTTACCCATACGATTACAACTATGCATACAACCAACCCCGTTACTATATTCATTAATTTAGGATATGAGGTCTGATGCGATATAATGAACAGTATAAAGACAAAGAACATTCCAGCAGCAAGTATTACCCAGTGCGGCGTTGGCTTTGAAAAGCCGAAAGTAAGTAGTTTACCTTTTTCTTTCGCCTGTTGATGGTTTCGTTTGTTTTTTTGCCTTTTATTATCTATCGAGATTTTTCCCGTAAATATTCCAATGGTCACGAACAATAGCAAAATCCCGACCGTTGGAAATATCAGCATGGCGATAATAACGTACCATTCGATAGGAAAATCACGACTTATAACTGCTACTGATGGATTTTGAGGATTTACATAACACCAGGATGAATGTCCCGGTTTATTGTGGTTGCGTGCCGCATAAGCCGCATGGCGGAATCCGGCAAAGGAATTGCCATCTAATTTATAGAGCGTAGAATAATGTTTTTTGTCGTGATAAGTGTAGGAGTATTTGATATCCAGATCGTAAGTTGTGGAAGAACGTCCTTCACTGTCAGTACTGGTTTTAGAGAACACTTTACTTGAAATAATTTTGCAAGATACTTTATCCCATGATTTAGAATCCTGATATTTGACGTAAAGGTTGGCCAAATAACATATTATGAAAATTCCCGCACCCATAAAAGCAATCGTTAATATCAGAAAAACGACTTTGGGATTGATTTCTTTTTTTGATTTGAATCTTTTTTTGACTGTTATATTGAAATTAATTCCCATATCTGACTCTTTATTATCTGAAAACTTACTTTATAAAATTTAGCATAACAGGTTTCAGGAAACAAACTGTTTTTTCAAAAGATTAATTTTGCTGCTTGCATGTGATACGCAGCCGGGACATATTGCCTGAAAGAAAAGGACTGGAATCATTGAGAGCGGTTAGTTATATAGTTAAGATTATCCTTGTCTGCTGTTGGTTGGCATGTGGGACATTGAGCTCTTTTGCCGGTGAACTTCGGGCGTTGTTGATTACTCATCTGCGTCCAGGCGAAGTTGATACCTCGAAAGTCGCGGCGAGGGTAGGGGGGCTGTTGAAACTTCACGGCTTTACCTGGAAAGCCGTGAATTACAAGGATTATAGCTATGAGAAATACCGTGACAAATTTGCTTTGTATGTTGTTTGCGGTTCCAGCATAACCATTCCGAAAAGTGCACTTGTCGAGGAGTTTCGTCTGATGAAAGAATCTTCTAAGTCTGTGATTGGAATTTGTTACGGTTTTCAACAAATGATTCGCGCGTTCGGCGGAACACTTTCCAAGCTACCGGAAAAAACGTATTTGCTTCCAGAAAAGCTTTTTTCAGATGTCGCTCGATATACATTTATAAATAAACTCCCACTAATTCGATACTGTTAATATAGTAGAAATAGTTAAGAATTTTAATTGTTTTTTTCCGCAAATTCAAAATCACATTTTGAATTTGCGGAAATTTAGCGTTTTTTGCGGTCAGCAATTAAATAATTATAGCATGTGTTTTTTAAGAGTTTCTGAAATGATATTCCTTCCTTGCAGGTTCGGAAAGATGATTGTCCGAAGTAAAAAAACTTACATGACAACAAGTGAAACGGTTGATTCCGGATCAAATTTTTCCAGAAAATCTTTTAGTAATTTCAGATTTTCGATAAACTTTATTTTCCTGATTTTTCTCTTTTTTACTTTAAAAGGTTTATCATCACCATCAAAGCAAATTGGTTCTGTCGCAGTTATTAAGTCAATGGCTTTATCGATACCTTGGCCCGGAATAGGTACCAATTCACATTTATCCAGCCCTGCTTTAAAACTATATCCTATGCCATTGACTGGGCCGGATATCTGACCGTCGGATATATTCAGGATATATCCATCGGAAAACATTTCAGCGGTATAATAATATAAATCGTCTGTTATCATTGCATCAATCAAATTAATCAAATCATTAACACCATTTAGGATTTTCCCGACAGAGTGTTTTTTTGATTCACCTAATTCGTCAACGTCAGCGATTTTTCCCAGATATTCTTCAATATTATCAAGTGAATTAAGTATTGTTCCAACTTCTCCCTTGCTTAATCCCAGAAAAAATTCATCGTTTCCAACTTTATAGTAAGCCCCAAAACTCATGTTCTGTCTCCTCTATTGTTTCGAGTTTTTTCCCGTCCGATAATTTTGACGATGCCGGAACCAATCAGCGTAAAAAACATGACCGCTACGCTGAAGATCAGCACGAATGGAAATAGTAGTATACCAAACCAGTGAAACGGATTCTCTTTTTCTGTTGTATTTGGTTCGGCAAGCTGGAGGTTTCCGGAAGTAAGATCATATTGTGATAGTGCGGTCCGGTTCATATCGCTGTAAAAATACAAAATTCCGTTTTCGATTTTGTCGGGCCAGATAATGTGTAGCGGGGTAATTAAGGTCTTTATTGCGCGCGTTTCTGGATTGATTTTACACAATTCAAACATTCTCTTCTTTTGAACGAATCGCGGCACAAAGACGGCTTTGGAGCCAATCAACGCCGGACCTCCGAAATCGTAACCAGACGGCAAGGACTGACCATTGATCGACAGCTTTCCTACAAGCGGACTTCCTTGTCCAACCTCTTTAATGTCGGAGTATTCCACCGTAATCTCATCGGACTTTAAAACGTCCGGGAAGTTCCAGGGATAGTATTTTGTATTGCTATTACTCACTATTTCCCTCTCTGATTTTTTCGGCATCTTTTTCATATATTTCGGAATGCTCGTGAATCGGCGCAAACAGTGTTTCCCAGTTTCTTCGATAGAATTTCTTCAGTTTTTTTCCGCACCATGGACAATACAACACCCTTGTTTCTGTCCAGAGAGTTATATTGCAGGGATACGAGTTTCCTTTTGGTAAACTGGATTGTTGATTCGTATCTACTGCTCGCATCTGCAGCCAGAAATACGGTTCTTTCGTTTTGTCGTATTTACTGTAGTCGACTAAGATTGATAATCCTTTTTTATCTCGATTTTCAACGAATCGCTCGAAGACCTCACAGCAATAATCTGAGATAATTCCGCGGTCTTTCAGTTTTTTCTCAATAGCCTTATTTTTATCGAGTCTTTGTTTGTGCCATTTTTTGAAAAATGTACCGATACTCATATCAACCGCACTCCCATTCCACTTCCGCTTTGTCAAATTGTCCGTTGGACAAGTCTTTCGAAGAAATCCAAAAGAATATACGTCCTGCGTCGCCCCACATCCAGTCAGGAGAGAGGTCGGTATCCGTATCTATTTGAAGCAGCAGAACTTTACCCGGAGGGATTTCATTCTCCTGGATGAACAAAGGATAGCCAAGCATTTGATGCTGGCCGCACTCATCGCCAAAATCGAAGACATCTGACGCACGGGATTCGAAAACGTCAAAGGAAACAAAGGTTTCCTCTGAATCCTTATAGTTTTTCCGGGGGGCGGTCCGGGGTCGCGGCGTATCCGGCAAAGGTTCTTCGGTATAAACGATCTTCCAGTATTCACGGTCTTCTTCTCCGGACCCACACGGCATTACTTTACAGTCGTAGAAAACAAATATTGTTCCGGAGGTAGGAAATCCCAGATCGGGGGGCAATTCCGGACAATGAATCTGTGCCAGTAAATCCAGTTCGACGCCTTTCGGATTAACCGGCCAGTCAATATTTTCCGGCAGATTGGGGCAGCCGCCCAGCTTGCTGACATGCGGTTCCGTTGTTTTGACCGGTCGGATGCCGGGCATTGGAGGATTGTTCTTGTTTGCTTCGTGACGGAACTCATCATCTTCCGAGATTATGTCGTCGGGCTGGATTCCGGCTATAGGTTCTCCGCGTTCAATAAATTTTACTGACTTGTGCACACGCATTTTTCCTTCGTCGACATATTTTGTAATATACGATCTATCATCACACTTAATGCAGATGTTCAGTATTCCATTATGTTCCATGTCTCTGCGTTTGGGAGATATACCTGGTACATACGCCACGACTCCGGTATATTTAAAGAACAGAAATATACGCGTTGTAACTTTGTCGCCAAGCTGAACCTGAATATTGTCTTTTGTGTCGTAAATGATGCTCATAGAATTACCTCCCCAGCCATTCATTGATTTTTAGATAGTTCAATATACAAAGCAGCAACAGCAGTATCAAGGGAACCAGCCGCAGAACATTGCCCAGGCGTGCGGTGTGGGAGTTGGGCAGAGGTTGAAACAGCCGTGCCGGAAATATCTCGTAAACTCCGCTCAACATAAAAATAAAACTCATTAGATGGAATGTTTTTTGTATTCATAGTTTCTCCTTCCCTTTGTCATCGGCAAATGATATGCGCTTGCCGTCCGGCAGGATCAGGGTGAAATCCTGAAGAAAACGGAAAAAAGGAATAGTGCTCTCCGGTGCAAACAAATTATCAAAATGTCGGTTCCCGCAATGGGGACATTCGTCTGTGTGATAGTTATTGGGAAGCGGATCTGGTTTATCCTTGGGCTCAAGCCAGGTCAATACGTTTTTTTCGTCCTCATTAACGGCAAACACTTTTTCATTATACATGGCATTGGTGAGTACGATATGAACCGGCTTGCCGCATTGAGGACAGTTTTCTGAATAACATCCTAATCCGTCAAAACAGTCACTAAAATACCAGCGAAAAGAATCCATTTCCGGATTGTCAAAATAATCATTCGTTTGCAAAGCAGACTGTACCAATAGCAGTAGATCATCTTGAAATTTCTTGCGCTTTCTTCCCGGTTTCATGGCATGGATATGATTCCAGAGAGGACCCAGCATGCAAGGATACGGTTGCAATGCCGGTTGATCGTTTGCGATTGAACGTTCCAGCTTTCTCAACCTTCGCCGGTAAAGCAGTTTGTCCAGGGGGCTGCATACGAGGAGATAAAGATATATTACCGGAATTGATAACAGCAGTAAGAGAGCAAGACAAATTCCGATAATCCATACAGGCATCCCATTAACATATAATAGATACAAACCGATGCAGCATCCCAGCATTCCGCAAACAAACAAAAAAATTCTGCTCATTTATCCGTTCCTTTTGGGTTGGCTGGATGGTGTTTTTTCCAGACGTCCAGATAGTTTCGGAAAAATTCTTTCATTGTGATTTTTGGACACTTTTCCGGCTGAATTAATTCTTCGAATACTTTCTCCGGCAACGGATGTCCTATGGTCATCCTGCGAATTGATTCAAAGCCCACAGAATCCACTCCTTCATGCCAATACATTTCGGGGCTCCAGCCGTCGACGAGTTTCCCGCAGGTCATGTCCGGAGTAATATCTTCCGGACTGATCTTTTGAATCCATCTGGAAACGTTGTCCGCCAGCTCCCGGCGGAGCGTCAAGGCAACTTCCGCGTCCGTGGTATTACACGCAATATCGCAGCTGCGCAGAAAATCGGCATCATCGAAAATTCGCACCAATTCCAGAAATTCAGACCGGCGAAAACTGCCGAGCACCGGATCACTGACTGTACAGGTTTCTTGTATGTAAGACTCCAGGTTGAGATTACCGGAACCGATAAAATAACATTGGAAGTTATATTTTTTCATCAATACCGCTTTGGCATAAATATAATGGTCCAGTACATCGTAAAAATCTTCCGGTGTGGTAAAATCCCGCATGTCGTCCCAAACAATAAGAACCTCGGTTGGATATGAGTAGACGGAAAACCAGGCCGTTTGTATATCTCTGACCGTGTCATAACTGTCGTCCGGGAGGACGTTGTCCAGCGGATATGTTTGCTTGACGGCTTCCAGATATGTTTCTATACAATCAATAGCTGACGGAAGGCGAAATACTGTAGCCTGAGTTCGGAAAGCGGCAACGATATTTTCAAGGACAGCAGAGCGCTTTGCTTTATCGCTGCCTTGAAGGATAACGATTTTGTGTAGCATTGCCTGATAAATTTCCTGTTCCCGCCTGGTTAACATAGGAATCGGGGTATGTTCGGAAAACGAAATCTGTTTTCCATCGGAAAAAGTCAAAGAGAATTCCTGAAGAAAGCGGAGAACGGAAATTCTGTGTTCATCAGTGAATAGTTCTTCTTCCAGCGGATATAGCGTTTCGCAACCCGGACAATTATCCAGATGAAAACCTTCCGGCAGGCTGGAGCGGTCTTTTTTCAGCCAGTTTGTGAATATCATGTTTTTTTCTTTTTCATTTACCGGATAAAGACTCCCCAGTCCACAGGGGGAAGCTTCGCTGGCGTAAAATGCTTGATACGCTATGTGCATCAAAGTTCCGCATTGCGGGCAATTTACCTCTTTTACTAAGAAACTCAGAAGTTCTGTTTTTTTATAGATTGGCAAGTCAAAATAGGCTGCACAATTTCCTTTCGTAATGCCCGTCCTACAAACATCAAGAGTGTTTAGAAAGTCCTGCTTCCATCTATCCCGGTATTTTCCGGGTTTCATTTGATATATGGAGTTCCAGGTGTTGGTATACCACCAGTTATCCGGACGAGAAATCATTTCAGATAATGACAGCTCGTTTTCAACATCCTGTTTGAAACGGGATATTACCTTTTTCTCTTTTCGTCTTTCTGCCAGCGGGACTATCCTGAAGAAATCAACACAGAAATAAATTCCGACAGAAGCAAAAATGATAATTATGAGAACGATAATGATAGTCATGCATTTACCTCCGTTATCTCGTCCCGTACTAGTTTGCGGCGGCAATTGACACAATGTCCTGTAAGTTTAAATTGTTGCCAGAATTTGGGTATAGATGGCCCATTTTTTTTCCCGCAGTGTGGACATTTAAAGCTCAGATTCCATCTTTTTCGCAGAATTCGCAATATGATCTGAGTCCAGACCAGCGGAATTACGATGAAGATAATACCGATACTAAACCAGCACAACCAATAGTCATGAGTGAGTCTTTCGAGAACTGAAAAGACAAATACTCCAGGGAACGTGACCAGTCCAAGGTACCAGAGATTAAGGGAAGAGACTTTAGAGTAACGCTGAACGGCTTTCCAATCCATCATGTCCTCTGTATCCGGTTCACTCGCGATTTCACAGATGTGTGCGCCGCAGTTCGTACAGTTTCCGGTGACAGCCACTATTCTGTGGTTCGGTTCTTTATTGCAATAAGGACAACATCTTTCTGAGTTCGTGGAGACTCCTCGATAATTTTTATCGAGTTTCCGATTGATTCGTTCGCATTTTGAATCAATAAAGCGAAGCAGTTTTTCCATTATGTTGACAAATAGAGGGGCAACTCCGGAAATTATAATAATGACAGTGCCGGTGCACATGACTAATCTTGCAATGAATTCCGGTAGATTATTTTGTTGGAATTCCCCTGCCAGTAATTTGAGTGAAACAATAATAGCCGCAAGTATTAACATAACCAGAAGTTGACCGACGATTGAGCCGATGGTGTACGTTTTTTGATTGGGATTGCGTGGTTTTAGCACATCTTCTCCGGGAAGAGAATATCCGGCTTTAAACGGACGTGAGTCGTTTGCTATTACGGTGTGGCAATTCGGACAGCGTCGAATTGCGGGAAAAAACGAAATAAGTTTTGCATCGCATCCATGACATCGGGGCCAGTCACCTATTTGCTGGTTGATTTTCCCACAGATACCCAAAATAATGGGCCAGGCGGCCAGCGCTAATAGAAAACCTCCAACCTGCCATCCCAGATGCCAGCTTTGGGTTGTCGGAATCCATCCGTATAATCCGATAAAAATATATATTAATCCAAGTCCCCATGCCAGCAGCCGGTTTCGAAATGCTGTCGCTTGTTTTTCGGTTTCGAGGCTGCTTAGAAGTTCCGTAACATCGTATTTATCGGACCTCATTATTTTTCTCCGTTTCTTCGTCCCGAACAAGTATAAAAACATACATCTAAATGTACGTTAATACAAGGCTGACACAGGGGAACTCCAATTAGAGTCAATATGTTTTTTGTTTTTTTTATATAAGGATTTGTGAATCGTTATTTTTAGCATTAAAATATATAGTACAGATTCATCATTATCCCTCGTGGGGCTGGAGGAAGGGAATGGCTGTAAAAAATCATTGTTTTGAAAAGAGATGTATTTACTGCAACAAGAAAAGCAATCGCTATATGCTTATTGACGGTCGGCCCGTCTGTTCGGACGAGTGTGCCGCTAAGCTAATCGAACTGCGTGAGAAAGCGCCGTATGCCGGTATGCATTTGGCTACTGCCCGGGGAGCATATGTTCATCATGGAATCGGCGATCTCGAAGGGAATATTATTCATTATTCAGGAGTCCGTAAAAACCGTGAGACCGGTGTGATCTGCAAGACTTCCCTAAGACAATTCTGTGCGAAGCAAGGTTTTAAAGTCATAAAGCATCCGAAACGGAAATTTTCAATACTTTCCGCAGTTAGTCGGGCAGAATCAAGAATTGACGAAAAAGTGTACGACTTGCCGGCAAATAACTGCGAACACTTTGTTTTCTGGTCTATTGAAGGAAAACATATGAGCACTCAGGTAGAGTATGTGGTAAAAGTTATTGCCGCCTTGTGTTTCATTATCGTTCTTGCAGCAAGTCTGGAATTTTTCGCTTTGAGTGGTACTAGGGGACTGGCTTCAAGCTCATGGCTGGGGAAAGTGACCCATGGTTCCGGTTTAATTTCATTACTGTTTCTCATGGGCGTTTGTGGAGCTATGATTATTGCGATAGGGCTTCATATTTCAGTATTCAGAGTATCACCGGGAATGCCGTCAAAAGATGCTAAATATAAGAGAATAGGCAAATACAGTGCTTATTTTTCTGCTGTTGTTTATGCTGGTATCGGGATGCTTCTATTGGAATTGCGTGCTCAGCAAACTTACAATTTCGGCTCGGAATTGATGGATTATCAATATCTTGTCCGCTATGTTGTTCTTACATTGTTCTATGGAACCGCCTTGCCTGCGGTTATGACCGCGATAACCGGTTACGGCATTTATAAGCTTTGCTGGTATTACAACCGCTACAAAGAGTTGAAAGTTTTTGACTCGGAAGACAACGTTTCGGGTAGAGAGGAATGATGGAGTTTTTGTTAATTGTTTCGATTTTGCTATAAAGTCATATCTCTTTGCTATTTTATCTCGTTTATAATATAGTTATAATACTTACCGTTTCGTTTTTGTAATGCTATGATTTTTAAAGATTCGTGCGAAATGCAGTTTATCAGGTAGGGACGGTTCTCCGTAACCGTCAGTTATTTTGTGCCAGAGCACAAAATCCAGGAAAACGGCGCGCTACGGAGAGTACGCCCTACCCATTACGTCTCATTTTACAAGAGTCTTTTTATATGACCCTGTCACAACATTTAATCACTGAGTCGATTTTATCAATAGCTTCCGCTAATCCGATGGTCATGTCATAAAGTTCCTGGATGTCATTCAGTAAATCCCGGCGACGAGAACATCCGAGGACCGGAGTCATGTTGTCACGAAATGCCAGTGTGTAAATCGGACGTCCTTCCCAGCCCATTAAAGTCAGGAGCAGATGGGCGGAACCAACGTCTACAGGCCGATCAAGTTTTGCCAGAGCAATAATATATTTACCGTCCGTTATGGTGTCGTATTTCAGTGAAACGGTTCGTGACTCCGGACTGAAACAGTTAATTTTGATCTTTAATCCTTCCTCTGGGCCGAATGGAGTATATTTAACGCCTTCAATACGGTCATGATAAAGCTCAAGAAATTCATGAAACAACGAACGCTGTTTCATTTTAAAGAATTCTTCAGGTTTACTGTCTGCTCGGTAGCTTACAGGTGTTTCCATTTTGATCCCCCATCCGTACGACGGATTTCTTGTTCTGTTTATATGCTTATGCAGTACCGGAAGATCAAATACACAAAAGAGGCGCATCCGATCACACCTAGCCTAGGTACGCCAATACCTGAACAAAGATACGATGAATGCGCCGAAAATGAAAGATACGCCCGCTTATAATACATCTCCTATAAACGAGCGCAACTTCCAACATTCTGTTTCTTTGTTCAATAAAAATTTGGCGTTTTAGACTAGAAACGGTAATGCAGGAAGCCATTGCTATTATTAATGACTTATATGGTTGTCTGAAATCTTATATCTATATAAATGCTCCAATATAATTAAACACTAATATATAGTATAGAGCTGGTTCTTGAAAAAGCAAATACGAAAGTGATTAAGTTTTAAGTGATTAAGTTTTAAGTGATTAAGTTTTTATCCCGGTTTTAGGGGGAGGCTTTAGGCTTTGCATTTTGAATTATTGCGGAATTATGATATATTCCGCAATTAAATTCACTTTTATTACAATGTGGCAGAATCATGATAATTAATCCCGATAAATATATAAACCGTGAGACCGGAAAGCCGGAATCCGAAGTGGTGATGGGCGGAGCCCTGATCAACTTTATCTATAATACGATTGCCGGACGCATGCTCTGGCCATTTTTCTTCGGTACCGGAATCGTGTCCAAACTGATGGGAAGCTATTTTTCCAGCCGGTTTTCGCACGGACAGATCGCCAAAACAATTGAGAGCTTAAGTATCAATATGGATGAGGCGGAATATCCCGCCGAGCATTATGGGGCCTTTAATGAATTTTTCACCCGTAAGCTGAAAGATGGCGCACGGCCTTTTGATTCGTCATCGGAACGGCTGGTATCACCTTCGGATGGACGTATTATTGTGTTTGAAAACGTGGGATTGAATGACAAATTTCCGGTGAAAGGGGCCGATTATACGCTGAACGCGATTTGCGATGAGCAGCTTCCCGATGATAATTATGCCGTCGCGGTGGTCTGGTTGTGCCCTTCGGATTATCACCACTATCATTTTCCCTGTGATTGCTCGCAGGTCAAGCCGCGATGTTATCTCAAAGGCAAATACCACTCGGTTAATCCTGTGGCGTTGGCGCGTTACCCACGGCTTTACGCGGAGAATGAACGTTCCGTGAATGTCTTGAAATCCGATGTGTTCGGCGAGTTCCGTTATATTGAGGTCGGGGCATTCGGGGTAGGGGCCATAGTCGAAACAGCCGAAGGAACCGAGTATAAGAAAATGGATACGAAAGGACATTTTCTGTTTGGCGGCAGTACCATTATCCTAGTTTTATCACAGCGCAAAGTTAAATTCGATGAAGATTTATTAAAAGCTACTTCACAGGGATATGGAACTCGTCTCAAGGTCGGGGAGAGTATCGGCTCTGCTGTCTCTTAAATATTAAATATTAGAAAATTAAGGCCGAAAATAATGATGAAATCAGCATACGAGATGCGTCCTCACGAAATTCTGGAGGCCCGTGAAAAGTCTTCTTGCGCGTTTATTCCGATCGCACCGTGTTTTGAGTGGCACTCCTATCATTTGCCGCTGGGCACCGATGGGTTGATCGGCGAGGGGATTTGTCGTGAGATAGCGGAACGTGTGAATGGCATATATTTCAAACCGCTGTCGTTTGGTCTTGATGCCGTACGTACCGAAGATGAACTGAAAGACTGGGGATTTGCACCGGATGAATACGTGTATGGAATGCGTTTCCCGGATGTGCCGCTGTTTAGTGAATATTGCTCTGAAGCGGAAATGGAGGCATCATTAAAAAATCGGATTGAAGCCGTTAAAAAATCCGGGTTTAAATATATTTTTATCGTCAATGCCCATGGCGGACAGGGACAATTTCCATTGGTTAACCGTGTGGCTGATGAGCTCGACAGCGAAGCTGCCAGGGTTATTTCTGTTAACCTTTTTAAACTCATGACCTATGACCATTCCATGCTGAATTGCGGAGGGCATGCCGGACAGAGTGAGACGCTTATGCTGATGGCGTTTTATCCTGAATTGGTGGACCTCAGCCGGTTGCCGGAAGGAGAGTTAAAGGTTCGTGAGTTTGGTATACTTCATGACGAACCGGTAATTCCAGATGAATGTAATCCGCGTCATTTACTCAGTTGCGTTGCGAATGAGTTAAAACACAATATTATCGATAACCTCGAAAAATTTGTTGCCCAGACGGTAAAAAAATAATCAACGTTGCTGTTTTTTCTGTTTATTTGCATAAGCTATAACAAAATACATGACTGCCGCCGCTCTGTTGGAGTTTGCCGAAATTATTCCAGCGGTTCAACTTCCAGTGAAGGCAGGTCGATTCTTTTGTTATGTTGTTTTTGATGCCGCTGTGACCCAATGAGTAACGCGCCGATCAGCAGCATTACGAATGAACAGCTGAAGATCGCGATTTTTCCTGACAGATTATTGGGAACGAACAGCAGCAGAAATATGAACGCTCCGTAAATGACGGACAAGGTTCCCAGTATGACGGCCTGTTGTTTGCTATTATCATTTTCCGCGCCGATTTCCTCGTTGAAATTGACCGGTGTATTCATGTCTTTGAAGAGTTTGTCGACGGACTCGGAAAAGCCGGACAGCTTTTCCTTTTTATAGAAAAAACCGGTGAGATAAAAAAACAGGAAGCACAGCGGGGTGACAATCAGGTTGGGAATGAAAAACGGATTACTTCGAACATAATCATAAATGCTCAGCATGGAGGTACCTTTCAGCATCGGCCTGAGCCACGCGGCTGTACTGTCCTGGCGCAGATAGCCGAACAGCAGATATGAGATGGCGATAGAAAAGACTACAGTGACCCATGCCGACCATGGCGGCGTTCTTTTCATAAACATTCCAAGCAGGAAGATGACCGCCGGACCGGAGCCTACAAATGCTCCGAAATACAGATAAGTATCGAAAATAGAAATATTACCGAAGTTGGCAAGAAGCAGCGCCACGGCAATTACGCATGACCCGGAAAATACCGTGGCCAGTTGACCCGCCGCAAACAATTCCCTGTCGGATGCTTCCGGCCGAAGTATGTCACGATAAAAGTTGCAAACGATCAATCCTGCATTTCTGTTGAAGGCGCTGTCAAGACTTGACATTGTTGCCGCGAACAATCCTACGATCAACAGTCCAAGAAGTCCCTGTGGCAGCAGTTTCATGGCTATTGCAATATATGACATTTCCTCCGGATGGCTGACGATTCCGGTAAAATCGGAAATCAGGTTTGGCAGCAGCGTCGGGGCGGCCCATACGGGAATAAACCACAACGGAGGAAGCAGTGCATACCCGATTAGCGGAATCAGCGTTGATTTCCTGGCGTGTTCGGAATCTTTAGCTGAAATATATTTCCCCGCCGTCATCATATTGTTTCTCAGCAGAATGGACCCGATTACCGTTGACGCCAGAAAGAGCCAGTCGTATTTGATTGAACCAAGCGGATAAAAGATGTTGAAAAAATGCTCCGGGAGCTGATTAAAAAATGCCGTGATGCCGCCCACTTTTATTAACGCCAGGACTGCAGTTGTCACTGAAATCGTCATTAACAGCAGTAGCTGAATGAAATCGCTGGCAGCTACGGCCCAGCTTCCGCCAAGAAGAGCCATGATCAGCACGGTTATCCCGGTAAGAATAATGATCCAGTTTTTTCTTGACGCCATCTTTTTCTGAGCGTCACGGGCCCGGTTCAATTCGTCCAGATAGCCGTTGTTGGCCGCATTTTGATTCAGTCCATCCAGATATTTTTCAAAAACCAGGGAACTTTTCAACAGATTTCCCCATTGCTTTGGGGAGATGGCATGATGTTGTTCAAATGTTTTCCTGATCGCCTGGTAGATGGTGATACTCTCTTTGACTCTTTTATCCTGTCCGACAGCTTTTCCTTTCAGGTTTTGTGAATCGATAAATGCGATAAGGGCGGCGGCTTTTACCGCTTCCGGTTTGGTGACTAGTTGATCCGGTCTGCAGAAAACCGTGGTAAGAATGAGGGCCAGGCTCAGTAGCCATGCTCCTCCGGCAAGCGGAGCGCTGAAAATGCTGAGCCAGTTAAAGAATTGTTCACTGATTTTGCCATACCGGCGTCTGACTCCGTCGATCGGGGTAATAAGGCGCATTTGCCGGAGCCGGGTTGCAAAGAAGGCATAGCCGATGATGTATCCTGCCACATCCATGACATAAACGTATAATATCAGGATGCCGTATTTATAGGCGATTCCTGCGGCGCCGGTAAAAGTCCAGCAACTGAAATTGGAGATGAAAAGACTTCCTCCCAGAAGCCACCAGCACATGCGCTGTCCACCGGCAAAATAGTCCTTCGAACCTTTATTGAACTTTTTGAACACAAAGCCAAGTGAAATAATAAATAAAAAATAAAAGATAATTACTATATAGTCGTAGACAGATATCATTTTTAGCTGTACTCCATGAAGTTTTCGTCGGTGCCGTTTAACGGGCCCAGGTTTTTAGTGACGTCAGGCCGGGGGTGGGCAGTTTTTCAGGAACGCTGTCGGGCTTGAAAAGGACCGCCAGGGTCTGCTGTGCTCCCGGTGGCAGTTTTATATTTATGATGACCTGTTTCAGGATGCTGTCGATATGATCATAGTAGTTGATATATTTTGATCCTTTCAGGTTGATCACTTCGAATTTTGCGTTGGCCGGACTGAGAATTTTCAGCTGCATTGTCGCATTCCGCATGTTTGACTTCAGATCCGCGATGGAAGTGTTTTTAGGGTTTTGGGTCAACCGCAGGGTGTTGCCCTGAATGGAGGATATGTCATTATAGGTAAGGATTGACCAGCGGATATGAACGGTTTTGTTTTGAAGGTTTTTTATCTCGTCCTGAATCAGAACCGTTTTGTCCGGGTTTAGCCGCATACCGCGTCTGGCATAAGCCAGTTGTCCTTTGTAAGCCGGGCTGAGGTCAAATACCGCATAGGGATTTTTGGGGTCATCTGAACAACGGAGTATCGGGGAGTAGGAGTCGACTACAGGACTCTGTCCGTCGACAAGCAGGATATTGTGGCTCCAGTAATTTTTAAAAAAAGCCGGCGTAAAGTTTTTTCCCTGCTTATTCGCCAGGGCTTTGGCTTTTTCTTCGATATTGTAGTTCTGGGACCGCAGGTCAGACACCCATCTGACTCCATCGGCATCGATGACAAACGTGCCTGCGTCCACATGGGCGTGTAATGTTTTGGGACTGCCCCCCTTCATGCCGACGAAAGTTGCGTTCCGATCCCATGAACTGCGAAAGAGCGCGACTGGCTGAATGCCTTTTCCTACCCAGTTCCTTTTGGCAGGGAGGACCGGTTTTCGATTGTTTTTGTTCCAGATCAGAAACATGACCATATCCGGGTAGTTGGAATCCCGCCGGGGTCTTTTTATATCTCTTTGCATAAGTTCATTTTCCATGAACAGAATTGACGGATCTTTTTTCTCTGCGGCAAACCAGTACATGGCCGACTGGAAATAGCGATGCCTGTAACCGTCCGAGTAGTTAAATGTTCTGCCGATTGGACCGGTATGAAAATTAACTGAATTAACCGAGTCGAGGAAGCCGGGATATTTAGCCAGGCCGCAGTCATCATGAATGACTCCCCTGAGAGCGTTAATAAACATAATACACCAAGTAGTTCCATAAGCCCAGTAGGATTGCCCCTCCGGATATACGCCGTCCGGAGCATAGCATTTCATTGCGTACGGAAGACCGCTGATGGAGCGCTGAAGAGTTTTTGAGGCGATTTCAGGTTCCTTGTCCCATATCGCCATAGCCGCAATTCCAAGGCCGCCGTTGCAGATCTGGTTCCAGTTGCTGGCGGCTCGAACCCACCATTGTTTTTTATTGAATGACGGCAGCAGGCCCTTTTGAACAATTGCATTGACAACGGCATTCCGTTCCGATTCCGTCATCTGGTGATAGAACCAGTCGTATCCCAGTCCCACGGCAAGGGACAGCTCAGCCGTGTCAAGGAAATGGGACGGATTCCAGTTCGGCAGTTTCGCCGCCGCGAGCATTAATTTGATTCCTTCCCTGGCATAGGCTTCTTTTCCCGTCAGCAGGAAAGCCATTCCAAGATATTTAATGCGTATGACCGTTTCATTGGCCGGTTTCAACATTCTCCTGCCTTCTTTTTTATAGACAATTGGCTCGGCCGTGATCAGTTGGTCTGCAAAGGCTGTAATGGAGTTGAAAGCATTTTTTGCCGCAGGATCCCGGGCTATTTGGGATTTTATCTCAGCAATCTTCGCCGGATTGATGAAAATCCTGGTGTGCCCTGTGGTTGCATTTTTCAGCAGATTTTTTCTGCTGACTGTCTGTGATTTTACGAGGACGATATCTTTTATATAATATTTTCCGGTTGATCCGTTAGAGGAATGTATCCAGATTTTCACGTTATCCGCTTTTGCGCCGGTGGTGAATTCCCCGGACAGCACATTCCATTGACCGGCTTTCTGGTTTGCCCGGAGCATGAGTCGGGACTTGCCGATCTGCTGTCTGCCGTTGTAACATCTTATGTATATCAGCCCGGTTTTACTTCCGGTATATTTTATTCCGGCCGACAATTTATATACCGTATCCGGTTCCACTGTGACCGGACTGCTGTAGATGTCCGATCCCTTTCGCTCGGAATTGTCGTCGATAATCATTACGCCGCCGGATATTCTACTCAATTTATCGAGCCTGAAATTTGTACCCTTTATGTCAATAATCCGGGCTGCCAGGTTACCGGCGGCAAACAGGATGATTGTGCAGATTGCTGTGATGGACCTTTTCAAATCATTCTCCTTCAGTAGGTTATTTCAGCCAGTGTGCTACGTTCTATTATGTATCTGATAGGGTCCGTTCTTTGTCCGGCATAATACCAGTTGACAACTTCCTCTCCGAACATTTCACCAGTGGAAAACGGTTGAACATGTCCATCAAGACAGGCTATGTTGGTTCTTTTTTCATGAGTCAGGGAAATCGCGCCATATGAACTGGCATTTTTGCTGTCGATAACCGGATATGGGACCGCGTTGGTTCCGAGTATTATGCTGTCGCCAAGTAGAAATATTTTACTTGGCATTGAAACCTTCTTGAAGTTTTTGATTCGCAGACTCGGGTTATCGGCCGGAGCGGTGTCGCCGCGATAAATCATTCCATAGTAACGATTAAACTGAACGCCTGAGGCCGAGTTCCATGTAATCTTCCCCGCATTCAGTTCATACGGACAGACAATGGCTTTGGTGGTCAGGGGCAGATAATTGCCTTTCAGCAATGCCCGCGCCCAGATATTGGTATTCGCCGCTCCCGTATCACGGGTTAAAAGCGTCTGGTTAAAGTCATCCGCATAAATATAAAGGGCTTTACTGACCTGATTGAGATTTCCGATACATTTTATTGAGATTGCTTTGTTCCTCGCCTTACTGAGGGCCGGCAGCAGCATTCCCGCCAGAATGGCGATGATGGCTATTACTACCAGGAGTTCGATCAGTGTGAAGTTGTTATTCCTTTGTGCCTTCATTTCTTTCTCCTTTTCGGTTGTTTTATTTTTTTTATGCTTTGACGTCTGATAAATACAGGTTCAAGTACTTCTGTGATGCTGACGGACTGGTCATCAATATAGTCATTGATTTTTCTGGCGAGAAGAATGCCCATGGCTTCAGCCGGATATTTGATGGAGCTCAACGGCGGCTGGGTATATTGAGCATAATACTGGTCATCGAATCCGATTATACTGAAATCGTTCGGAATGGAAAGATTCATACTGAACAACTGGGAAAATATATTTACGGCAATCTTATCTGAAACACAGGCGATCGCGGTAATCGGCGGACTGGAGTCCATAAAATTTTTTATTGCCTTCTTGAAAAGCGCAGGAGTCCACCGGCGTTCTTCCGGAATCTCAAAATTGCAGAGGGTTCCTCCCGCTTCCTCCAATGAATCCTGCAGCCCCTGGTGACGTTTCTCAAAATCATCATTTCTGCTTTCGGGGGTGTTCAGGATGCAGCCGATATTACGGTGTCCAGCTTTCAGTAGCTGACTGCCCATCAGTTGTCCGCCTGAGTAGTTGTTGGGAGAAATAAAATCGTAATCTCTGCTTTTTTTGTTTAATACGATAAGTTTTGCGGTCTGACGCTCCAGTTCCGTTAAGGACTGACTGTCGTCAATATTAAATACGACAGCAATGTCGTGCTTTTTTATGCTCTTTACATTCTTTCTGATTTCTTCCGCAAACAATACGGAAACTTTGATTTTCGGATTGGAATATTCGACAAAAGTATTGAATACTCCGCTCACGATTGGATTCATCTGGTGGATGGGAGCCATGATAAAATGAACATGAAGAGAGTGGTCGTCCATCTGCTTTTCTATCATTTCTATTGCATTTCGTGAGATGAACGCGCCGCTTTTCGGGACGATTTTTATAATATCGTTGCTTTCAAGTTCGCTTAATACAGCCCGGACGGTATTCCTGCTGACGTTGAAATATTCGCACAGCTTGCGCTCCCCGGGGAGTTTGTCCTTTTCACGGTATATTCCGCTGACGATTTCCCGGTACAGTGCGTTTGTGATGCTTCCTGATTTGTCAACAATACTATTCATGTTTATTATCTCTTTATCTGGTTCCATAAGTATACCAGATGTGCTTGAAAAAGTCAATAGCATTATGCTGCTAATTTGTTTTTTTGATGTTTTTCTCTTCAAGAAATGCGAAAAAAAGCGGGAGGATATTATTGGGGACGGTCATTCCTGTTGGCATAAGCCACCACAGAATACATGACGACTGCCGCGCAGTTTCCTACATTGATGGATTCCTTTTGGCCGAGCATGGGCAGGCTTACTGTACCGTCGCATTCCGCGATGGTTTCCTCGGCAATTCCGAGGGCTTCATTGCCGAAGACCAGGGCCAGTGGAAATTCATATTCATGTTCCCACGCGTTTTCGTCACCGGGCTCTACTGCGAGAATTTGTTTAAATCCCTCGGCACGTAACTGACGTACCGCTTCCAGAGAAGTCGGGAATGTACGGCAGGGAACCATTTTATCCGATCCCATCGCGGTTTTTTCCAGTTTGGGATGCGGTGGAGCAGGAGTATAGCCGCAAGCGATAATCTCAGCCGCTCCGACGGCATCGGCGATTCTGAAGATGTTTCCGGTATTATGAGCACTTCGCAACCGGTCAAGAACAATTACCGTACGCAGCGGTTTAACAAATTCCGTCATTAATTATTCCATTTTTTGTTTTACTGTGGTCCCAGGACATCAGTCAGCATTGCGGTGGTAACAGGGCCTTCCCGCAAGATTTTCCAGCTTCCACCGGTAAGTTGTACGACCGTAGATGCAATTGCGTGATGTGGGAGTTCTCCGCCATCGACCAGGATGTCCGGTTCGCCGTCGAGATCCGCCAGTGCGTCGTCAGCGGTAAGTGCATTAGGATGTCCCGACTGGTTGGCACTGGTTGATGCCAGCGGAAAGTCGCAGAATTCGAGGATTCGCAATACCAGCGGGTGATCAGGAATTCTGAAACCTACGGTGTTACCGTCGGGGCCGTCAAATACCACTGTAATTGGTCCCGGACAAAAGTTTTCCACCAGTTTATACGCGGCTTCCGGGGGATTCAACCCGAATTCTTCCAATTGCAATACATTTGCGATAAAAAGCGCGAGGGGTTTATTTTCCGCACGCTTTTTCAATTCATAAATACGATCAATCGCTGCGGCATCGCCGTATTTGCCGATCAGGCCGTAAACCGTTTCAGTCGGAACCAGAACGACCGAGCCGCTGTCATTTAATTTGTCTGCACAAACGCTGGCAAGCAGTTCCAGCGTGTCTCCGATGGTCGGATTGCGATGATCGAAATGAAGTTCATATTTTTCCATTGACACAATCCTTAATGTTTTTCGTTATTTACCGAATATATATGAATAAAATAACTTGTCAAAACTGCTTTTCAAGATAAATTAAATAAGGCAGTGAATTTCAGTGAAATGTGAAGATATTATGACAGTACCAGAATATGATATGCATGTTCACACTATAATGTGTGGTCATGCCCACGAAAGTGCGACCGTTGAGAGACTTAGTGCGCACGCCGCGATACTAAAAATGAAGTTGCTCTGTTTCGCGGAGCATGTCCATTGCCAGGCTACACTTGAAGAACTTAAACAACTGCGGGAGCAGATTGACGCTGTTCAACCTGCTTGCTCGTGCAAATTGATTCTTGGGGCTGAAATCGATTGTGACCGTAAAAGGCATGATGGTACACTGGTTGTGGAACGGCCTGACTGGCTTGAATTTGTTATCGGCAGTATTCATTATCAGTGGGATGAGAATGAGGTGGATGGTGATACCTTGGATATCTGGGAAAATACGATGCTGGGACTTTGCGGTAATCGTAAAGTTGATCTGGTGGGGCACCCTGGAGCGTATATTCTAAATGAAGAATGCTGGAAGCATCACAAACGCCGGATTCTGGGAATATTTGCCCAGGCCGCGCATAATTCAGCTGCGATCAAGCAGGCCTGGGACCTCAATAATCTGACCATGAGTAAACTGAGCCCGAAAGAACGTGCGCGGTATTGGAAGATTATTGAGATTGCATTTCACAAAGGCGTTCCGCTCTACTACGGGTCTGATACTCATCATGTTGCAAGTCTGGGAAAGACTCAGAATATTGAGAAAATTATCAATAAAATCCACGGCTTGACTCCGGAAATGGTCTTGAAATTACCGGAAAAACTGGCTGAAAAATTCAATATCAACTGATATAAACTACGAATGAGCGTACCACGTAGCAATCCATGCAGTTCAAAAGCGTTTAAGAAACTGGTCAGCCTGACTGGCGAGGGCATTCATGAATATTCAATGATTTCAGATGGTGATCGCCTGTTGGTTGGAGTTAGCGGCGGAAAAGACAGTCTGATGTTGATGCATGTGTTGTCGGTTCTTCAAAGCCGGGCTCCGGTGAAGTTCGATCTGGTGCCGGTTTGTTTTAATCCCGGTTTCAGCGGCTTTAATCTTGAGGGTTTAACGGCATATTTTTCAACTTGTGGCTGGTCGTTGGATATTGTTGATTTTGATGTGGAAGCTGTTCTCAAAGAAAAGAATTTTGAGAACCAGCCGTGTGTGCTGTGTTCCCGCCTCAGGCGTGGTATGTTGTATGGCGAGGCTGATCAGCGAAAATGCAATAAAATCGTGCTTGGACAGCATCTCGACGACATCTGTGTTAGTCTGATGATCAGCCTGTTTCGGGGCCACGGTGTTACTACAATGGGTCCTAATGTTCCGGCGGACTCTTCTTCCAAACGGGTGATTCGCCCTCTTGCGCTGGCTCCTGAATCGTTGATTATTGAAGCGGCAATTCTTTTTCAACTGCCTTCATGCGGTGATTGCCTGTATAAAGATCAACTGAAGAATACCGGAGACCGGGCCTATTTTGCCGGGATGCTGGAGGCACTTGAGCAGCGCATTCCAAATGTGCGTCAGTGTATGCTTCGCTCAATGAGTGACCTGCGTCCTGAATTCATGTTGGACAGAAAGTTTTTGGACTTGTAATTACTTGCTTCTGTTTACTCTTTCACGATAATGTTTTGGGCTGAGTCCGCTGTATTTTCTGAATACCCGACTGAAGTAGTATTGATCGGAGAAACCGCATAATTCGGTTATTTTTTTTATCGTAAAATTGCTGTTGCACAAATATACGGATGCCTGTTTCATTCTAATCTGATTAAGATATTCTGTCGGAGTGCTTCCGGTAAATTCCTTAAAACTCCGATAGAAATGTCCTTCACTTATATTCAGGCGTTCAGCTACTTCTGGAAGAGATATTATTTCATGGTAATGGTTGTTTAGATAGTTAATTGCGCGCTGCATGATTGCCGCTCCCGGACTGTGGTGCAGTTTGCGGAAAAACATGCCGATAAGCGATATTAAACGTCCATCCAGTTCCGGTCCACACTTGGCGTGACTGTTTTTGATACTGAATTTCCAGCAATCAATAAATTGCTGTGTTAGTTCCGTAGACGTTACTGATAGGATTTGTTTTGGGGTAATTCCTGAAAGCTTAGCAGTAAAGCCGATCCATATCGAATCCAGTTCCTGCCTGGAAAATTCCTTGTGACTGACGCCGGGAGGAATAAGAAAAGTCTTATCAGGAGTTATCTCATGAGACTGATCGGATATCAGTTTTCCGGTTCCGTTGACATGGACAGAAAACTCCCAGTAGTCATGAGGCTGGCTTTCTGCTTTTAACCGTATTCCACGGCATCTTTCTATATACAACGGTTTTATCTGTTGATTCCGCTTCATCGGAGAATCCTGCCATAGTTTATCCTCGAAAAATTTCAGATGTCCGTTGAAAAATAGTCCTCCATTATCTTTCATATCATAATAATCCATTTTTATAAATTTATTTGTGCATTTATATAATATATTTATAGTAGTATAATACATTATTATCAGAATTAATCAAACTGGAAGGAGGAGGTTGATATGAAAACTGCATTTAAAACCGGAAGTGGATCTGTTACCCTGAGAGATATTGAATTACGGGAGACTGGCATAAATGAAATCAGACTCAAAGTTGATGTCTGCGGAATCTGTGGAACGGATCTGCACAAAACAGACAGTCCGAAAGAATCAAAGTTTGGACATGAAGTGGCGGGAACAGTGATAGAAGTTGGAGCCGCGGTTGATCTGTTTCAGCCAGGGGATAATGTGGTGCTGGATTCGTCAACTCCGTGTGGTAGTTGTGATAATTGCCATAATGGTCGTCAGGAGTTATGCACCAATATTCAGAGTATTTTTCATATAGGTAGTTTCGGATTTGCCGAAGAAATGCTGGCTCCAGCGATTAGTGCTATCCATTATGATGGACTAACTCCTGAGGTTGCCTGTCTTCAGGAACCGCTTGGAGTTGCGATAGATGTTTTCAAGCTTGCAGATATTTCTATTGATTCCAACGTGCTTGTGATCGGGGCCGGTCCGATTGGTTTAATGGCGGCTGCTTTAGCACGTCGAGCAGGAGCTCGAAAAGTGTTTGTTAGCGATTTTGCCAATAGGTGTACAAGAATGAAATATGCTGAAAAAATTGGAATTGACGCCTGGCATGATCCTTCCGTGGCTTCTCTGGGATCTTTTGATTTTGGTTGTGGCATTAACCGGATCATTGTTACAGCTCCACCAATTGTTTTGCCGGGAGCATTTGATGTTGCTGTAAAAGGAGCGATTATTGCCTTTATTGGTATTGGAGGTGAGAATTTTGGGCAGTGTACGTTTGATGCCGACCGTTTTCATTTTAAAAAGCTTCAATTAAGAGCGTCTTTTGCATCGCCGGCCTTGTATGGCCCATTGGCGCTCAGGTACTTGAAAGAAGGCGTTGTTGATGGTGACGCGATGATTTCGCATGAGTTCGGTCTCGATAATATTGCAGAGGCAATGAACGCCGCAGCCTTACCGGAGGCTCTAAAAGTAATTGTAAGACCTTAAATATAATGGAGAGTTGAAAATGACAATAACAGCAGGTGTAATCGGATGTGGTGCTATTTCTGAATTTCATTTTTCGGGCTTAGCAAAATATGGGGCAAGAGTAAAAAAGGTATGTGATCTCTCACGGGAGGCCGTGAAAAAGCGTGCTGTCGGATTTGATGCGGAACATACCGATAATTATATGGATATCATCAATGACAGTGATATTGATGTTGTATTTGTTCTAGTGTTTTCTCCTTTGCACAAGAATGTATGCAGAGCTGCAATCGAGGCAGGAAAAGCTGTGATATGTGAGAAAACTTTGACGACCAATGCTGCTGATTCTGCGGAACTTGTTTCCCTGGCAAAAGAGTACGGGGTGATTTTTTATACGTCATATATGAAACGTTTTTTTCCTGCAGTGCAGAAAATGCGCGAGATTATTCCACTGTTAGGGAAACTTATTACAACTCATGCCCGGGTTTATCAATATTGGAGAAACTTATGGAAGGCCGTTCCTGATGAAGGTTTTTTTGCGGTAGATAAAGGAGAGTCTCAGGTTGTACATAAATTCGGCGGAGGAATTCTGACTTGCGGAGGCAGTCACATCCTTGATATGCTGCTTTATCTTCTGGGGCGGCCTGATGGATTGCTGGGATCGGTTTATTATCCCGATGGGGCGGATTATGATCTGCGCAGCTCTGCGATTATGGAAACAGCTAAAAATGGCGTTATCCATTTTGATGCAGTTGGTCATCCGCTGAGTAAGATTGGATTTCTTCATGACGGGTGGGATGAACGTATCGAGATTAATGGGGTCCAAGGCAAACTCGAAGTTCTATTTCCCGAATGGAATAAGTTTACAGTAAAAAGTCCACGGCTTATTTATTACAATGCTCAAACTAGAGAAACAGTTCAATATGATTATGATCCTGTATCTCCTTTTGAACTGGCAGTTGATTTTTTTCTGTCCAATATAGAAAAAGATGTTCAGGGCGATCAGTCTATATTGACCGGATACGAAGTCGATGAACTTATCGAATCTATTTTGATTAGTAGCAAGCAAAAGCGTTACATGGAAATTGCCTGGAAATTATAAATTACTTACCAGGCATTGCGAAGCAGCTCCGCGGTCGCGTCTAGGGCTTCCGGTACGACCCGGGTGTTTCCAAGTACCGGCATGAAGTTGGTATCTCCGTTCCAGCGAGGCACAATGTGCTGGTGAATATGGTCAGCTACGCCTGCGCCGGCCGGGAGTCCCAGATTGAAACCGATGTTGAACCCTTCCGGATTCATCACTTTTTTTAGGACTTCTTTGGCTTTGATCGTCAGGTCCATCAGCTCGATTCGTTCTTCGGCGGAGAGTTCGGCAATATCACCGATATGTCGATAGGGAACAACCATCAGATGACCGGAATTGTACGGATACCGGTTGAGGATCACGAACACAGTTTTTCCGCGAAAAATTACGTGGTTTTCTTCCGGGGAATTGAAATCGTCCTTTTTGCCGCAGAGAAAACAGCGATTATCTTTTTGCGAACGTATAAAATCTATTCTCCATGGGGCCCATAGCGGACGACCGGTATTTTCTGATGATTCCATGTTTTTGTTTTCCTTTAAAAAGAGCCGAACCATTCCCGGTCCGGCTCATGATAAACTTATTTAATTTATTTTACTACAATTACAGCCATGTGGGGAACGCCGTAGTTGGAACCTTGTTTTCCGGTATGGGTCGGAATGTCTACTTTTCCAGCAGGAAAATCCTTTTTGAAAATCAGGTCGGGATATTTGGCTTTGCCTACCAGCCAGGTTGCTTTCATATCGGTTTTTTCCCAGCCTTTAGGGGCATAGTTGCCACGTTTGTGAACAAACAGGTATATTGTTGCCGGTTTGTCGATGTTAAAGCTGAAAGTGATCCCCGGTTTTGCTCCTTTGCCTCTGGGGGCAATTACACAAGGTTTTCCTTTGAACATATCGGGGAATACCGACAGTTTGTAAGGAGCTGATCGGAGAGTGCCGACTTTCACGGTTGACTGTTTTGCAGGTTTGCTGATGTCAGAGATTTTTACGGTTCCTTCGGCAGTAGCGGTAAAGGCGATTCCTGCGAATAACAGTGTTGACATGACAGCGCTAAGAAGTTTCATGGTTTTCTCCCAGAATTTATTGGTGATTTAGAAAAGGCAAGATATTTTATTTACTGTTGCCTACAATTAACAAATAACCTGAAATTTGTGGAATGTCAAAAAAGTTTTACGTCTTTTTATTTGAAAAACCTTGAAAAATGCCATGCCGGTGTTATCTTTACTGCCTTTTGTCTGTACTTGACTATTTCGTGTTTATGAATAGAATATATAATGGAATGATAAATAACCAAAAACAGGATTAATATCATGAAAAAAGACATACATCCAAAATATGGTGACGCAAAAGTCATCTGTGCATGCGGTCACACCTGGGAAATCCAGTCGACTGTACCTGAAACCAAGGTTGGTATCTGTGCAAAATGCCATCCGTTCTTTACTGGTACCCAGAAATTTGTGGATACCGCTGGTCGTGTTGAAAGATTCCGTCAGCGTTATGGCGAAAGAAAAGGCTGAGTCCTTTTATCTCTCTGATTTTAAAACGCTTGGGTTATTCTCAAGCGTTTTTTGTTTTGTATTTTTTATTTTCCGCTTCCGCAAGGAGCATTGGCAACTAAAGTTTGAAGTGGTACTAACGCAATCCGTCGTACGGATATGGAGTAATCTATGACCCCAGGTGACATTGAGCAATATATCGAAAAACTAAGGGAACGTTTTAAAGTTCTTGAAGGCAGACTTGCCGATCCGTCTATTTATGCCAATCATCTGGAATCCAAGAAAGTCTCGCTTGAACATCGCAAACTCGATGGGCTGTTTAAAGATTATGAACGCTGGACTGATGCTCTTCAGGAGCTTGATGACAACCGTGAAATGGTCGAGGCCGAAGAAGACGAAGAGCTCCATAACATGATTCTTGATGATATCGCTTCGCTTGAGGCGGAAGTTGAGAAGCTGGAAAAACAGGTGCGTATTGCCCTGATTCCACCGGACCCTAATGAAGCCCGTAATATTATCGTGGAAATCCGTCCTGCCGCAGGCGGTGACGAATCCGCGCTGTTTGCTTCCGAACTGTATCGTGTTTATACCAAATATGCTGAATTCCAAGGCTGGAAAGTTGAAACTCTGGATTTTACTGGCAGTGACCTTGGCGGTATCAAGGAAGTCATGTTCTCGCTTTCCGGCGATGGCGTCTATTCCAAGATGAAGTATGAAAGCGGTGTTCATCGTGTACAGCGTGTGCCGGTTACTGAATCAGGCGGCAGAATTCATACTTCCACTATTACTGTGTCAGTCATGGCCGAAGCGGAAGAAGTTGAAATGGAAATCAATCCGGAAGATCTTCGAATTGATGTATTCCGGGCATCCGGACCGGGTGGACAGTGTGTGAATACCACTGACTCGGCGGTTCGAATTACTCATATACCTACCGGCGAAGTCGCGGTGAGTCAGCAGGAGAAATCCCAGCACCGCAATAAAGATCTTGCTATGCGCGTACTGCGTGCCCGTTTGCTCGAAAGAGCACAAGCCGAAGAAGCTGCAAAACAGGCGGCTGAAAAACGTTCTCAGGTGGGAACCGGTGACCGCAGTGAGCGTATTAGAACTTATAACTTCCCTCAAAACCGTATTACTGATCATCGTTTCGGGGTTTCCCAGTACAACCTGCCGCAGTTGATGGAAGGTGAACTTGGTCCTCTGTTTGATGAAATAATGGCAGTAGACAGCGAACGCCAACTCGAATCCCTGCTTACTGATTAAATTCGTTCAGAACTGAGAATTCCTTACGATTTCTTACTGTTGTTTTTCCGAAGGCTTATTGCCGTATTCCCGTTTGATGTAAACATTTTCTATCCTCCAGTAGATACAGTTTTTCTTTTTGTGTGAATTGTATCGCTGCAATTGCATTGTGTTTGCGATGCAATAACCCTTTTATGAACTTTGTGTTTAATTTTGCGGATAAAACTTAATTTTTTTACTTTTTACTATTGCATTGTTGCGATACAATATTTATAATGTATCCATGCAAAGTGACAATAGGAATGCAATTGATAATTATGAGCGATACACTTCTATACAATAAACTGTATGACAATTTGTCAAAGCAGGTAAGAGATATGAAACCGGGTCATAAATTGCCTACGGTAAGAAATCTGATGAAATCATATAAAGTCAGTTTGAGTACCGTAAATAAGGCTTTAGACTGTTTGCGTAGTGAAGGATTGATAAAGAGTCAGCCCGGTAGCGGGATTTTTGCTTGTAGGCCTGCAAAGTTACATGGACATGGTGTAAGTCAAGTAGATATTATGTTTTTCGGTTATGAGCCCAGCTTGAAAGATCATGGTCATATTCAGGATCTAGTGCATCACTTATCTCAGCTTTATGGTCGTCAAGGGATAGGTGTGAGATTGAGTATACTATCTCCTGATCAAGATTTTGAGGATTACAGGCAGTATCTTGATAAGATATCTCCAGAAGCTGTGATTACATTGAATTTGTATAACAATGATGTATACAGTCACCTTAAAAAGCACAATGTTCCATGTGTCCATATTAGTCCTAACCTGCCACGCTATGTAGAGAACAGCGTTAATATTGATAATGGCCAGATCGCTGAATTATGGCTTGAATATCTTGTAGGGAAGGGACATCGCAAGATAGCTTTTCTTCATCAGGTAACGGAGCGCTGGTTTCTTCGCTCTGTGCATGAGCGTGAGAAAGGATTTTATCGTGAATGTGCACGTTATGGTATCATCCCGGATAACCGGTTGATGGTCTATGCCGGATTTTCCCCGGAAGAATCCTATAAAGCGCTTGAATCACTGTTGAATCAGAACCTTGATTTTACGGCAGTGATTGCAAATGATCATACTGTGAGTGGAGTCTATCATTGTCTTCATGATCATGGTCTGATTGTCGGCAAGGATATTTCAGTAATGGGGATTGATGGACTAGACTTGGGAGTACATCTTATTCCTCCTTTGACTACTTTAGAGATTCCCCGGGCTGAATTGGCAAAGCAGGCATTTGAAATGCTGGAACGTATTATTTCAGATAAAAAAGATCAACTGGCTTATTTTCAACAAGTAAGACTTGTTGAAAGAGAGTCTGTCGCTGATTTGAACAAATTTTAATCAATTAATTCAGGAGATTATAATGAAAAAACAAAAACGAATTAAATTCACACTTATCGAGCTCCTCGTTGTAATTGCTGTGATTGCGATTCTGGCATCATTGTTGTTGCCGGCTTTGGGAAAGGCACGTGAGAAAGCCAGGCAGATTAACTGTGTGAGTAAATTGAAACAAATTGGAACGGCGAATGTATTTTACTCGAATGATTATGACGGATGGATTATTCCGGCTTATGATAATGGGATTTACTGGCGTACTCAAATTGGTACTTATATAAAGAATTTTACATCAAAATTCATTTGTCAGTCAAATCGTTTTTTGAGTGGAACTAAGGCCGGTCAGGTTGCTTTTAATTATGGCTGGAATGAGAGATTCGGCAGAAGATTCGGTACCTCCTGGAGTCCGGGACCCAGAAAGAAAATTACTACTGTTCTTTCGGTTCCTTCCAGAACGATTATCTGTGGAGAGAGTACTCAGGATGGTAGTAATGCCTGGTTTCGATATATGGTTACAATCAACAGGTATTATATCAGTTACCCCCATAATAACATGACTAATGCTGCTATGCTTGATGGTCATGTGGAAAGCCATAAAGGAAAGTACCCGGTTGCTTCCGGTCCTATGTATACAGAAGTAAAGTGGGATCCAAACAGCAGGTAAGTCAGGTATAGTCGAGCAAGGGAAAATATTTCAAGGCAATAAATAATTTTATGGAGTAATTGAATTAATGCTTAATCCATATGATGGTGCCTCGTGGCACTCTCCTCTAAAAGGAGATTTACATTTCCATAGTAACTTGAGCGACGGAGAAAACAGTCCGGAAGAAATGCTTGACAGTCTGTTTGAAAAAGGTTTTGATTTTTGTTGTCTGACTGATCACGATTTGCCAACAGATAAAGCGAAATATTTTAAAGATTTGCTGGTTCTGCCCGGTCAGGAATTGAGTTCAAATGCAGGACATGTTGTGACTCTTGCTTCGCAATTTCGACGAAAGCCTGAGGATACTATTGCAAAACAGCTTTCAACGGTTCATCAAGATGGTGGATTTTGCATCCTTAGTCATCCGCGAATTCGCGAGTTTGTTTCAGAGCAAGGTCTTTATTATGATTCAAAGCGTTTGCTCTTTGAATTTCCGGGGCTGTATGAGGCGATAGAGATTTATACTCACAATGTTAGAACGGGATTTAAATTGGCTATTGACCGTCTTGATCTGATTTGGAGTGCCGGATCACTGGAGGAATATAACTCTGAACTTAGAGATATTCTGCCTGTTTGGGGCTTCGCCTCCAGTGATGGACATTGCTGTGAACATATTCAGGAGAACACTGGTCTTTTTGTTCTTAGTAAAGAAAAAAATCTGGAGGCCATTTTTGAGGCGTTAAAATCGGGAGCGTTTTATTCATCTGCTAATTCAAGAGCAAGGTTTATTGAAATAAGCGAAAAAGACGGTGTGTTTCAGGTGACCGCTAAAAATGCGATAGCGGTTAAAGCCATAGCTGTTCGTGGATGTACTGTCAAATATCAATGTTTTTCAGAGCAATTTCCTGCAGAGTTTATTTATGAGCCTAAAGGTGATGAGAAATACATTCGTTTTGAAGCAATTGATGCTTCCGGCCAGGTAATCTATTCAAATCCGGTGTTATTATGAATCCTCGAAAATTTGACTTCCATATTCACGTTGAAACCGATGAAGCAACTCCTGCGCATGCTCTGGAAAGGCTGCGTGAGCTTGGTCTTGATGCAGGTCTGGTTGATCATGTATTTAAAGATCGCAATCGAATTACTCCGGTTGAAGTCAAAATGAAATGTCGCAAAGAATTCTTTGATGTATCATTTATGCATGGGTGTGAAGCAGACGCTTATGACAATGGGGTTATTGCGATAAAAGAATCGAAGCTTGAAAATATGGATTTTGTATTGATAAGTTTCACTCATATTGGCCAGCCTGGGGTGCTTGATGATGTCTCTCATGAAGATAGTAAGACCATGGCAACGCGTCTGCTTATATTGTTGGAGGCTGCGGTGAATTGTCCATATGTCGGAGGTATAGTTCATCCATTTGCTATGGACTTATCTTCAGAAGTTGCTGAAAACATTTACAATGCTCTTGATTTGAGTTGCTTGGGAAGGATTCTCTGTAAAGCAGAAAGCCTTGGAGTACCATTCGAAATTAACGCACGTACTTTACGTCGTTTGCCAACCTATCCTCAAGCTAAGTTTATAGATGCAGCTTTTCGTTGTGGGTGTAGTTTTACAATTGGTTCTGATGCTCACTGTCTTGAAGAGATCGGACGCACAGCGGAAGCATGGGAGCTAATTAAGGAGCTGGGAATATCAGAAAATCGTATTTGTAAGCCCAGATTAATAAAAGATATTCAAACTTCTGATTCAAATGAGTTTTGATTTGAATCAGGATTGGTGAATAAGCCAGGGATATCTTGATCGGTAATTAGAGAGTCCCTTATATATAAAAACATCATCTAACAGGTTAATTATGAAAGGAAAATTTTTTCATGAACATTAATAAGGTTTTTAAGCGTGTTGTTTTGTTGATTTTTATTGTGTCAACTGGGGGAGCGGTTTATGCGGGGAATGCATATTCCATCGGAAAGAACATCATAACGAATGGCGGTTTTGAGCAGGATAAGGACAAGAATGGAGTGCCGGATGGCTGGATCAGAAGTGTGCAGATGCCGGGGGCCAAAGCTGTTGTTGCATTGGAAAAGTATAAAGGTGGAAATTGTGTAAAAAGCTGCTTTTTGAATCCTCGTTTTATGCTTCAGGCGAGGGTTTTTCAAAATATTAAAGTAACTCCGGGAAAGGTGTATGAGCTTTCATATAAGTATAAGACAGGTGTTCAAAAAGGACTGAAGGCAGATGTGATGCTGACTGGAACCGGACCAATATATCGTTGTATTGGCCAGGAACCTTCGCCGAAGTGGATAAAAAAGAAATTGTTGTTCTGGGTGCCGACTTGGATGAAGGGAGATGCTGCAATTTATGTCCAAAATAGATCAATGGTTCCTATATGGTATGATGATATAAGCTTCAAGGAAACAGATATAGATAAAAAAGATATCAAAAAATACCAACCGTCTGTTACAGTTCAGGCCGTGACGTCTGAAGATCAGTTGATTATGCCCGGGAGCAATAAAAAGACGGCTGATTTTATTGTGAATGTTAAATCTGCTGGGAAAAATGATTCCCGCTATCAATTTGTCCCCAGACTGATTGCCGGAAATAAAGGTCCTGTAGACTGTAAGGTTTTGAAAGATAGAGTATCAATTCCTCTAAGTTTGCTTGAAGATGGAACTTCTGTTTTATCGGTTCTGTTATTTGATAAATCTGATCAGTCTCTGGTTGCGTCTGCCAGATTGAATATAGAGAAGATTCCAATTTCCTTGATGAAGGGAAACCTGGATTTGAGAAAAGCAGCGGTGGTAATGGATGCTAATGGTAAACCGTTCTTTCCCATTGGTATGTATGGACTTAATGTTAAGTGTAGTCGGAAAGATTTACGGGAGCTGAAAAGTAATGGATTCAATACTGTTCACAGCTACAGCTTTGAGGGTGGTTCTGGTATAAAGAAGCCGGAATTAATTAAAGCTTTTCTGGATATGGTGGATAAAAGCGATATGAAAGTCATTGGTGGATTGCCGCGGAGTATTGTTGAGAAATCAGGGAGGGTCAAACAGTTAACAAACTGGATTAATCTTCTCAAAGTTCACCCGTCTCTTCTGTTCTATTATTCTGATGAGATGATTAGTATGAGAAATACCCCGTTGAGCTTAATTAAAACTGCATATAATACAATCAAAAAGCTTGATCCGAAGCGTGAGTGGATCAGCTATGATTCCCCTTTGCAGAGGTTAGCTCCTTATATGGATGGTATCATGATCGGAGTGACTAATGTTAATACCGCGAAGCTGATCCGGTTGCGTATTGGGGAAGATAAACCTGTTATTGCTGTTTTCGGTCAGAGTTATTATAAAGCTGGAAAAGCTCCATCAATCAAAGAAGCAAGATATAATGTTTTCATGCCGGTAGTTCTTGGAGCACGAGGGGTGTTTTTCTGGTGGTATCCTACGATACAATGGCACAACAAAGAGAAAGAACTGTTGGCTGAACGTCTTTATGATAATACTCGTATTCTTGCTGAAGTTGGTCCTGCTATGGTTTCGGAAAAAAAGTTTCCTGGTTGGATTCGAGAAATTAAGACATCAGGCGGAGCCAGGTATTGCGTTGGTGTTATGAATGATGTTGTTTATCTTTTGGCTGGTGCTGAGAAATCCGGGAAAAGAGGAACTGTTGAAGTCAGTATCCCGAGTGGTTATAACGTTGATCCGATGCTTAAGTGTGATCTTAAATCGAATGGGCAAAAGTATACACTGAATTTGAATCCGGAAGATACGGCGGTTCTTAAAATCATGAAATAGTAATTGCTACAGGAAAATCCCGTTGGTTATCCAGCGGGACTTTTTATCTCAATTTCAGAGTAGCCATGCCGATCAGGGCGAAGATGCCGGATAATATCCAGAAGCGTACAACAATCTGGGTTTCGGTCCAGCCTTTGCGCTCGAAATGATGGTGAATCGGTGTGCAGAGGAAAACCCGTTTCCCGGTCAGTTTAAAACTTGCTACCTGAATGATTACTGACACGGCTTCCATGACGAATACACCGCCAACAATAATCAGGGTTACTTCCTGTTTGACCAGTACCGCGATAAGTCCGATGGTGCCGCCGAGGGCCAGGCTGCCGGTGTCGCCCATGAACATTGAGGCCGGATAGCAGTTATACCACAAGAAACCGATGCACGCGCCGGTAATCGCGGAGGCAAATACCACAACTTCACTGGCTCCCGGAATGAACGGAATATTCAGGTATCCCGCGAAAATCTTGTGTCCACAGAGATAGGCGATCGCGCCGTAAGTCAGAACACAGAAAATCGTTGAACCTACAGCCAGTCCGTCTTTGCCATCGGTAAGGTTTACGGCGTTGGACGATCCTACCACGACAATCGAGGTAAAAGCCAGCATCAGGATCAATGAACCGCTGGTGTAGATTGGTTCCTTGATAAATGGAACAATAAGCTGTCCGAGCATATAATTATTATCCTGAACCGAATTTAGAAAATAGATTGCGGTAAGGGCGATCAAAAACTGGAATAATAATTTCAGCTTACCGGGAACGCCGCCGCGGTTGCGATAAGCAACCTTGATGTAGTCGTCCAGAAAGCCGAGGGCTGCCAGAGACAGCAGGGTCGACAGGAATACCAGAACCAGTGGGTTGGATAGTTGCGCCCATAAGATTGTGGATATTGTAATGGAGGCTACGATCAGCAGTCCGCCCATGCTTGGCGTTTTGTCTTTTTCACGGTCGATATATTCTTCCGGAACCAGTCCTTCCAGTCGGGTAGGGGCCTGAGCACGGAATTTCTTCAACAGTTTTACGGTGACAGGGCCAAGCAGAAAACACAAGAACATTGACAGGATCAAGGCGCCGCCGGCGCGAAAAGTAACCTGGTCAAAGAGTCGAAGCGGCCCGAATACGTCACGGTAGTTTGACAGATAATAAAACATTAATTCACAATCCCTGCTGAAGTTAAGAATATCACTTAATTATTTAGCTCTACAATAGCCCAAACACGAATATTTTGAAAATATAATTTTCTAAAAATAGCAAAAAAATCCAGTAAAGCATTAACGCTATATATCGGCGTTTTTCGGCAAATTATTAATTCACTACTTGACATAGAGCGATTTTAAGAATATAATTTCAAATATAAAACAAAGGATTTCATATATGGAATTTAATAGTAATGACACATCGCCTCCGGTAGAGAAAACGCTTGCGGTTCTGGAATTGTTTTCTCGGCTGCAGGACGGGATTACGCTGAAAGAGGCTGCCTCCCTGACTGGTATTGCCCAGGCAACGTTGCTGAGAATTTTAAATACTTTAGTTACTAGTGGCTATCTTATACGGCTAGATGGGAAAAAATATATTTCGAATTTCAATTTATCGCGTTATGGCGATATTCCCGGCTGGTTGGATTCAGAACTCTCAAAAGTATTGCAGAGACTGTGTGACTCAACTGGACAGTCCGCGGAAATAATCACTGTAAAAGGTGATAGTTTGTTCTGGTATGACAAGCTTGAGCCGCCGGAAATGCCGATTCGAATTAGCGCGAAGCCCGGTTTTAAACGTCAAATCTATGAACTGGACGCGCCTTCACGGTGTTATTTGAATTATATCGGTGCCAGTCACGTAGCGGAAAAATATGATACCGAAAAATTTTATAACGTTGAATACAAATCCCAGTCATGGAGTGAAGCGGTTGAAATATTTTCCGCCGATTCCGCCGACTCTATTCGTTATGATCGACACGGCAACAGCAATGGAATTCGGCGTTATGCCGCTCTGGTGACCGATCAGAATGATAACTTCTGTTTTATTTTATCGATCGCCGAGGCTGCGGTGCCGGTTAATAATACGCCGGAACATATTGAGAAAGTAATTAATGCGCTTGAGCATGAGCGTAATACTTTAATAAAGCATATCAACAAATAAGGAGAATCTAAGAATGAGAATTTTATATCTGGATTTGGATACCTTGCGTCCTGATCATCTTGGCTGCTATGGGTACTGTCGCAATACTTCACCGAATATCGATAAAATAGCTTCTGAAGGTACCTGCTTTACCAACTATTACACTTCTGACGCGCCATGTTTGCCGTCGCGTTCGGCTATGATGACTGGTCAGTTTGGTATTCACAATGGAGTGATTAATCATGGTGGAACCAACGCTGATTTTAGAATGGATGGAAAAGATCGGAGTTTTAAAAGCCATTTCAGTTTTGACACTATTCCCGCTTACATGAATTGCGAGCAGGGACTCCATACGGTATATATCGGTGGATTTGGCGAACGTCATTCGTCATTTGGTTTCTATGCCGGATTTCGTGAAATTCATGACACCGGAAAAAGTGGTATGGAATCGGCCGAAGATGTAACTCCGACGGCCCTTGACTGGATCGAATCACATGGCAGCGATGATAATTGGTATCTGCATATTAACTATTGGGACCCACATACCCCATACCGCGCACCGGAAGAATTCGGCAATCCGTTCAAGGATGATCCGCTGCCTGAATGGATCACCGCTGATGCAATTGATAATCAGGTTAAAAATATGGTTGGTCCGCATGGCATTCTGGATATCAATATGTATGATGATTGTGAAAATCCTAAGTTTCCGAGACAGACTGGTAAGGTCACGAACATGGCTTCCGCCAGAAGACATATAGACGGTTATGACTGCGGTATCCGTTATATGGACGATCATATTGGAACGTTGCTTAAAGCGCTTGATAAAAAAGGCGTACTGGATGATCTGGTTATTGTTGTAAGCTCTGATCATGGCGAAAATCATGGTGAACTTGGTATGTGGGCAGAGCATGGTACAGCCGACAATATTACCTGCCGCATTCCGATGATTATTCGCTGGCCCGGCCAGAAGCAGGCAAAGATCAACACCGGTTTTCATTATAATGTTGACTGGGCTCCGACTTTGGCCGACATGTTTGGCAAAGAAGCAAGGGAAAGCTGGGATGGTACCAGTTTTGCGGCGGCCCTGAAAGAAAGTTCCGAAGATGACGGACGCGATCAACTGGTTATTTCACAATGCTGCCATGGTTGCCAGCGTTCAGTTCGCTGGGGCGACTGGCTATACATGCGTACATGGCACGATTTCTTCCACCTCTTCCCGAAAGAAATGCTTTTCAATCTGAAAGAAGATCCGTTTGAACAGCACAATCTGGCGGAAGAACATCCTGAAGTCTGCGCGGAAGGTTCACGCCGTTACCTTGAATGGCACGACGATATGATGATGACTATGCCAAAGGGTTATAACAGCGATCCACTTTGGGAAGTAATTCATGAAGGGGGGCCGCTTCACGCCCGGGGAAATCTTCCCATGTATATTGAACGCCTTAAAGCGTCTGGTCGCGAATGGGCGATTGAAGCATTAAAAGAACGTCATCCGGAAGAGTTTAAATAATTCTGAAAGACAAGGATATGCGCCCCAAGCCGCCGCTCAAGGATTTTCTTGAACGGCGGCATTGTTTTGTACAAAATAACTAGTTAACCTTTACCGGTTCTCCGGTGGCAGCGCTCTTATAGATTGCGTCGAGGAGCTTCATTACTGTGAGTCCCTGTTCCGCAGATACGATATGATCGGTATCGTTGATGATGGCGTCGGCGAAACGGTAGTAGCCATTATGTGCCTGGGGAGCCGGACCGTATACTACATTGTTGCGGTGTAGTTTCAGGTCGAATTGACGACCGTGTTTTTCATAGTAGCAATCAACGTCGAACTCATAACCTTCATTAAGGTTGTACTGGAACATGCCGCCGGACGTTCCGAGCAGACGAGTTTCCATTAAGTCGCGTTCCTTAATGTTTGCGGCCCAGGAAGCTTCGAGTTCAATAGTCGCGCCATTTTTGAATTTGATCATAGCACAGGCGAAATCTTCCACGTCAAAAGTTTTTCCCGCTTTCTTTGCTGCTGCCGTTGCGATTGGATTATACGTGGATCCGATAACCCATTCCGGTTCCGGATAGTCCATCAGCCATAGAGCGAGGTCAAGACGGTGCACGCCAAGATCGATCAGTGGTCCGCCGCCGGACAATTCTTTCGTGCCGAACCAGCCGCCGAATCCCGGCATGCCGCGACGACGGTGCCAGATGCTGCGAGCAAAATAGATTTCACCAAGCTCACCGTCTTCAACCATCTGTTTCATCATTTGTGATTGAGGAGTGAAGCGGAAAGAGAAATTGATTGCCAGGCGTTTACCGCAGCGTTTTGCGGCAGCGATCATTTCTTCACCTTCTGTGGCGTTCATTGCCATGGGCTTTTCGCACAGGACGTTTGCGCCGGATTCCAGAGCGGCGATTGTCAGCGGATTATGAAACTTATTTGGTACGGCTATGCTTACGAGGTCAAGTTTTTCCTTGTCGAACATTTCGTTTGCGTCAGTATAGCATTTTTCGATCTCGAAATCTTTTTTTGCAAGTTCAAGGCGTTCCTGATTGGTATCGGCAACTGCCACTACTTCAACATTCTCGTGTTCCCGGTACCCATTGATATGGCCTTTTCCCATACCTAAACCGACAACACCTACGCGCAATTTTTTACTCATAATATGATTCCTTAAAGGTATAATTTGTTTTTATCCAGATGGTATTACGCCATCCATTTTATGGACTAATCTACGCTCTGGACGATACCGGCACTGCCGAAGTCAACTTCTTTCGGAGAAATTTCTTCTAGCGGCTGAGTGTTTGGCGCGGTATGTTCGCCGAAGTAGATTGGGTTGGCCCATTTGATTGCGTTGCCGATTACTTTGAGAATCGTTTCATTATAAAAGATCGGATATGTTTCGTGTCCCGGACGGAAATAGAAGATTTTGCCGTGACCGCGTTCGAAAGTTACGCCGCTACGGAATACTTCACCGCCTTCGAACCAGGAAATAAAAATCACTTTACCATCTTGCGGAATGTCGAAACGTTCGCCGTACATTTCAGTGTTCGGCAACTCAATGTATTCGCCGATCCCCTGGGTGATCGGGTGGGATGGTTCAATATTCCAGAGACGTTCTTTTTCTGCTACTTCGCGCCATTTCAGGGAGCAGTTACAGCCGGTAACCGCTTTGAAGATTTTGGAAAAATGACCTGAGTGTAGTACGATCAATCCCATGCCTTCCAGAATGCGTTTGTGGACGCGTTTGACGATTTCATCCTGAACTTCGGCATGGGCACAATGTCCCCACCAGATAAGAACATCTGTAGAGTTCACCACTTCTTCGGTCAGTCCGTGTTCTGGCTCGTCGAGAGAAGCGAGACGGATGTTAAAATTTTCGCAGGCAATACCATCGGCAATGGTCTTGTGAAGACCTTCCGGGTAGAGTTTTTTTACGGTTTCATTTGACTTTTCGTGACGGAATTCGTTCCAGATGGTGACATTGATTTTTTTTGACATTTCCAACTCCTGTATTGAATAATGAACTTTTTGTGATATTATTAATGAGCGATAAAACTAATTTAAATGATGAAAAATTATAGTCAATCAAAAAAGTATGTGCAATTTGTGATAATGTGGAGCGGTTTGTGAGATTATCTGAAAACTATATCATATTGCATAATGTGATGGAGAATGGACATGGGTTTTAATCGTTCTGAAATTCAATGGAAAGGCGTGCGGCAATGGCAGGTCAAGTTTGAAGTTCATATGCCGTTGAAGCATTTGCCGTATCCCGATGTTGTGGTGGAAGAGGTTCAGAAAACGTCAAAATATGTGTGTGACGGAAGATTTCGAAAAGTTGGTGGAGGACAGTTGTCGATTACCATTGGAGGCAGGGGGGCGATACGGATTAACGGGGAAGACTACGAGCTATTGCCGGGAATGGCATTTTTGCATAATCATGATGACCCTGAGGTCTGTTACTATTACCCGCCCGATTTTGATGGAGACTGGCGGTTTCTTTGGATTGCTTTCTTTAACAGCGATGAAATAATTGGGAGCATTAATCAACGTTACGGCTATTTGTATAATCTGCCTCTGGACCGCGGTATTACAAAGCGGTTGATGTCTTACAAAGGATATCGCGGCGTGATGCAGATGCTCACTCCACTGGCCGGAGCCGGGATGGTTATGGATATTCTTACCGGACTTGGGGATACGTTTGAACGTAAATTGATTGAAAATCCACAGAGTGTACTGGTTGCCGGAGTTCAGAGGTTCGTACTTGAAAATATCGGACGCGATGTTGGTGTTATTGAGCTTGCCGAGGAGTTCAAGGTTTCACGTGAGCATCTTGCGCGGGTTTTTCGTGAACAGACAGGATATTCTCCACGTGAATATATTAACCGACGAAAAATGAGGCTGGCGTGTGATCTTTTACTGCAGACCAGCCTGGGATGTAAGGAAATTGCCGAACGGGTTGGTTATAGCGATCATTCCAGTTTTTCACGTGCCTTTAAAAATACGGTTGGAATGTCTCCAGCGGTTCTTCGAGAAAACGGTTATCGTCCGGATATTTAGTCCGTACGACGGACTGCGGTGAGAAGCTTCCATTCCGCTTTGTTTTTCGTGTCAGTCAAAATAGTTACCGTCCAGATATTTAGGTTCGATATAATAAAAAAATGTTCGAGGTAATGAATGTTTACGTTTTTTGATGTTTGAACTTGCATGTCTGGATCATTTGTTATAATTTATAGGCTGTTTGTCGTTATTGATTAATGTTTTTATTACAATGACAGTAAGATGATTTTTTAATTCATCTTGAAATATATAGTAATTTGTGGAGATATAAATGAGTAAAAGTTACAATGTCGCGGTAGCCGGAGCCACTGGAGCGGTCGGTATCGAGATGATTAAGACGCTTGAAAAGCGCGATTTTCCGGTAAAAGAACTTCATCTGCTTGCTTCGTCAAGATCAGCCGGGAAAAAACTGAAATTTAAAGGTGAAGATGTAGTTGTTGAAGAACTGACCGAAAATTCTTTCAAGAATATTGATATCGCGTTGTTCAGTGCCGGTGGCGATATTTCAAAACAGTTTGCCCGTTCGGTGGTTGATTCCGGCGCGGTAATGGTTGATAATTCAAGTGCGTTCAGAATGGATGATGCCGTTCCGCTTGTCGTTCCGGAAGTAAACCCGGAAGATGCGCTGAAACATAATGGTATCATTGCAAATCCGAACTGTTCCACCATTATTATGGTGGTAGCAGTAAATCCGTTGCACAAGGCAAAGAAACTGCGTCGTCTGGTTGCTTCAACTTATCAGGCCACCAGTGGAGCCGGAGCAAAAGGAATGGAAGAACTTGAAATCCAGACTCGTCAGTTGTTGGACGGTGAGCCGATCCAACCGAAAGCATTCGCGAAACGCATTGGTTTCAACCTTATTCCGCATATTGACGTGTTCCAGCCTAACGGCTACACGAAGGAAGAGCTCAAAATGCTCAATGAAGGACGTAAAATATTCCATAGTCCTGAACTGATGGTTTCATGTACTTGTGTACGTGTTCCGATTCTCCGTGCTCACTCCGAGTCTTTGAATATGGAATTTGAAGAAGCCATTACTCCGGAAGAAGCACGTGAAATTCTGAAGGCGGCCCCGGGAGTTATCGTGGTTGATGATCCGGCGAACCTGGAATATCCGATGCCGATCGACGCCTCCGGTAAGTACGATGTGTTAGCCGGACGTCTTCGCCAGGATTGTTCCCGCAACGACGGTAAAGGACTTGACATGTTCATCAGCGGCGACCAGTTACTGAAAGGAGCGGCGCTTAACGCGGTTCAAATCGCGGAATTGTTATAAGAATTATTATTGTAAATACTTTTGATATTTACTGAAAGCACGGTATTTTATACCGTGCTTGTTTTTTTTAGTGAGACGGCGGTAGATTAAGTTGTCGGCTGCCGTATGAACAGGGAAGGTTTCGGGTAAAGATGAAGTTATCAAATTTCGGTAAAAATTTCACTTCCGGCGCAGGTATTCTAACGCTGATGGATGATCTTGGAAAAGCAATTGTCAGCGGTAGCGGACAATACATGCTTGGAGGAGGGAATCCGGCCCATATACCGGAAGTACAATACCATTTCCGCAGCCGAATGAAGAAACTGCTTGAAAACGGCAGGGAATTCGAAATGGCGATCGGGAATTATACAACCTCGCAGGGAGATAGCCATTTTATAAAAGCTCTTGCTGGTATGCTGAAAAAAGAATTCGGCTGGGACGTAGGTCCTGATAATATTGTATTGACCAATGGCAGTCAATCGGCTTTTTTTTATTTATTCAATATGTTTGCCGGCAAATTTTCTGATGGATCAATGAAAAAAATTCTGTTGCCGCTGGCACCGGAATATATCGGCTATGCCGACCTTGGACTTGAAGGAAATATTTTCAAGTCAGTTAAGCCTCAAATCGAATTTATCGGTGAACATGTTTTCAAATACCATGTTGACTTCAATCGTCTGCAAGTGGATGATGATATTGGCGCGATTTGCGTATCTCGACCGACAAATCCAACTGGCAATGTAATTACAGATGAGGAAGTCAATAAGCTTTCTGAGCTGGCACGTGAACATGGAATTCCGCTGATAGTCGATAATGCCTATGGAACACCATTTCCGAATATCATTTTTAATGAGGCCCAGCCGATATGGGATGATCATATTGTGTTGTCAATGAGCTTGTCGAAGCTTGGACTTCCCGGGACTCGTACCGGAATAGTAATCGCTGAGCCGGAAATTGTTCGCGCAATATCATCAATGAATGCGATCTTCAATCTGGCTCCGGGAAATCTCGGGGCTTGTCTGGCTTCCGAGTTAATTGAAAGCGGCGAGATTATCGAAATTAGTCGGGATATCATTAAGCCGTTCTATTATAAGAAGTCACGGCGTGCCTTTGATCTGCTTAGCGGATATTTGCATGGAACGGATTTCTTTATCCATAAGCCCGAAGGAGCGCTTTTCCTATGGTTATGGCTGCGTGGCTTACCGATTACGTCGCAGGAGTTGTACTGCCGATTAAAGGATCGCGGAGTTATCGTTGTTTCCGGACACTATTTCTTCCCTGGTCTTGAGGATGAATGGCGGCATCGTGACGAATGCCTGAGAATTACTTTTGCTCAGGATGACGAAATGGTTGATGCTGGCTTGAAGATTATTGCCGAAGAAGTTAAAAAGGCCTATGAGGAGGGATAATTCCATTGTTTGACGGACTTGGATATTGGGAGTTGATTTATATGACAGCCATAGCAGGGGTTGCTTTCTGCTTTGGAATGTTGACTCGTTTTGTATTATCTCGCAAGAAGAAAGTTAAGTCCCGAACGGATGAACCAACCATTGAAGAGCTTACGGAGCAGAAATTTAACTTGGCGGAAGCTAATATTAAGATGCTCGAAAATAAGGAGCAGCTGGAGGAACTTACCGCTCAGTTGAAAGATAAACAGGTGAAGCTTGAGGCTACAAAACATATGTTGACCCGACAGACCGAGTCTCTGAAAAAGCTGAATGATGCACTTGGCGAGGAAAAGGATAAGTCCGAGCGGCTGTTGCTTAATATTCTTCCTCCACTGGTGGCGGAAGAGCTGAAATTTAAAGGTCATGCTGATCCTGAACATTTTGATGATGTAACTGTTCTGTTCACTGATATAGTCAATTTTACTGCTAAATCGGCGGTAATTACTCCTGCTGAGTTAATTGGCGAGTTAAATATTATTTTTACAGAGTTTGACAATATTATCGAACGGAATAATTGTGAACGAATCAAGACAATCGGTGATGCTTATCTGGCTATTTCCGGGATTACTCCGCAGCAGCGGGTTGATCATGTGGCGAATATGTTGAATGCTACTCTTGAAATTATACACTTTTTGAACAAACGTAATGATGAATCGAAACATCAGTGGGAGATCCGAGCTGGTATTCATACCGGAAGTCTGGTTGGTGGAATTGTCGGGGTAAAGAAATATATATATGATATCTTTGGTGATACCGTCAACACCGCAGCCAGACTGGAGCAGCATTCCGAGCCGATGCGTATCAATGTCTCTCAAGCAGTGTTTGAGGTCGTTCAGGATCGGTTTGATTTTAGGGAACGTGAACCGGTGGAAATGAAAGGCAAAGGCCTTCAAAAGATGTATTTTCTCGAAAGACCAAAGTTGAGAATGTAATATTTTTCACTGGTCGCTATTATTAGTGATGAGTTTTACCGGATTAGTTGCGCCGGCCTCCGCGACGGCTGTAGCGGTCAGTATCCCATTCCCGATAGACTTTCATTTGTTCGTCAGATAGAACGGCGCGTAGTGCACGTCTTTCTTCCTGTCTTAGTGAATATGCTCGGTTGCGCATTTCTGTGCGTGTAATATCTCCTTGCCTGAAAAGCTGATTGTTTTTGCGGAGTTTTTTTCTGGTATCAATTAGAATATTTCTAACTTCCTGTTGTTCTTTGGATGAGAGATGAGCTCTGCCGGCAAAAAAATTCATAAATATCTCTTCCGGACCGTTTGAACGGGGTTTTACCGGTGTCTCTTTTGGGGGGAGGGCATGTGTCGTTAGTTGTATAGGAGGAGGTTGTTTTTGGGAAGAAGGTTGGGTTGGGTTTGTCAGTAATTCTGCGTCCTGAATCAAATCGTCAGGATCGCTTTGTTGTGGCTGTGGTGTCAGTAAACTTTTTGCTACAATAGATGCTGCGATTACAATAATACCAATAATTACAATAAATGACAATATCTTTGCTTTATTTTGAAAACGTAACTTCAGGCTCTGATCGGGTTCTTTGCCGTCAAGTAGTTTTTCTATTTCCTGGATTACGTCATCCCAGGTTTTTAGTCTTAGATTGCGATCCTTTTCCATCATTTTTGCAACCAGCTCAATGACTCCCTGGGAGGCACCTGGGTTGCATTGCTTTATATCTGGAACCGGTTCTGCCAGATGCATGGCCACTACTCCCATTGGGGTAGTGGCATTGTACGGTACATTTCCAGTCAGCATATGATATAAGACCGCACCAAGTGAATATATATCGGCTCGGCAATCAAGGTCTGAAGTGTTCTTTGCCTGTTCGGGACTGATGTAATAAGGAGTCCCGACAAACAGCCCTGTCCGGGTTAGCGCGGAGTCCCCTTCAATTATACTTTTGGAAATTCCCAGATCAAGAAGCTTGGCGGAGCCTTCTTTGCTTAGCATGATATTTGATGGTTTTATATCGCGATGGATTAGCTTAAACTTATCCCAGCCATATTTTAATGCTTTGGCTATATCAAGAATTATCCCCAGTATTTGTTTTTCCGGAAGTCGTTCGGTTTTCTCGGCAGCAAGCAGTACTTCATCCAGTGGATTACCTTCCACATAGGACATTGCCAGATAGTGCAGGTTTTCCTCGACTCCGGCAGAAAAAGCGGTAACAATATTTGGATGCATCATTTTTCCGGAATTCTTCGCTTCCTGCTGAAACCGGGTGCAGAAATCTTCATCCTCAGCCAGAGTGGGTGACAGGATTTTCAATGCCACTTCCCGTTGCATGGACTTCTGTTCTGCCAGCCATACATCTCCCATTCCGCCGGTTCCGATCTTGCTTTTTAGTACAAAATCTCCCAATTCCATACCTTCAAACGCGTTGAATTTCGGAACCCTTATCGCATGCTCGCAGGATGGACACAGTGTTATGCTTTCAGATAGCGATTTATCTGCGGACAATTTTTGTCCGCAATTGGTGCAATTGAAATCAATTGTTGCCATATTGATTGTGATACGCCCGTATAATAATGATTACCCTTTAATTTATCAAATATATTACGTTTAAGGCTATCATTCAAGACCGAGGAGTAAAAAATGACTCACCTAAGTTTTAGAAGGGTATAAAAAGATACTTATTTGTGTGAAAAAAAAACGAACCGGATATTTTTATAAATACCCAGTTCGAGATTATTTATATTTCCGCTTCCGTGGCATGCAGCGCGAAAAATGAAGCGTTATTTACCAGCGGAGGCTCTTTGTTGCCGTGCGGATTAATAGTTTTTGTCAGCGTATTCGACCCAGCCGCCGGCGCGGACCAGACATTCGTCGAAGTCGGCGATTTTGTAGACGATTGTTTCGGTTTGTCCATCGCAGGTGATTGCGATCTCGCTCTTATCCAGTTCAATGGACAGAGAACAATCTTTTCCCGCGTATTTATTGAACAGTGAGTCGATAACATCGGCGCTCAGTTCGATTGCCATCATGCCGCAGTTGTACATATTCTGACGGAAGATACGGGCGAAGTTCTCTGCGATAACCACATTGATACCGTTGACTTCCAGAGCCCACGGAGCGTGTTCGCGTGATGAACCGCAGCCGAAGTTGGCGCGAGTGATGATCGCGGCTTTTTCAGCCACGTCTTTGCTCGGATCAAAAGTTGGCAGCTCCAAGTCTTCAAGCAGGTATGGCTTGAGAGCTTCCTTGGTGCTTTCAGTCAGATACTTTGCCGGTATGATTTCGTCGGTATTGATGTCCGACCGGTCTAAAAACAGCACTTTGCCGCTAAAAGTTTTCATTATATATTCTCCAAATATTTATAAACCCTGTTTATTCTTTCCGCTTCCGTAGCGCATCGCGCGGAGTTTGAAGCGGTACTAACGCCATCCGTCGTACGGATCAGCCTTTGTAGATCGGGGAGTTGCAGATGGTTCCGGCAATTGCGGTAGCCGCTGCTGATGCCGGGCTCATCAGGTGAACTGTGCCGCCTTTTCCCATCCTGCCGTTAAAGTTACGGTTTGTGGTGGAAGCGCAGGATTCGCCGCTAGCCAGTACACCGTTACTCATTCCCAGGCATGCGCCGCAGGTCGGATTAGTTACGCAGAAACCGGCATCCTGGAAAATTTTGATGATGCCTTCTTCCAGTGCCTGCGAATAGATCTTCGGGGTAGCCGGAGAAACAATACCGCGTACTTCGTCGCTGATCTTTTTGCCGTCGAGAACTGATGCCGCGATGCGCAGGTCTTCGATACGACCGTTTGTGCAAGAACCGATATAAATCTGGTTAACCGGAGTACCGGTCATTTCTTTCACGCTCTTAACCTGGTCTGGTTTGTAACCGAAAGTAACCATTGGTTCCAGCTCGCTGACGTCGTAGGTCAGGACTTTTTCATATTCCGCATCGTCATCGGACTTCCATTTTGCGTATTCCTCAACGGCGGCTTCTTTGGACGCAAAATCGTCCTGAATGAACGTCCACAGATAATCAACTGTAACTTTATCCGGATAACAGATTCCGCAGGTACCACCGGCTTCAATTGCCATATTACACAGGGTCATACGTGATTCCATGCTCATTGCGTCAATCACCGGACCTGTGAATTCCATAACCATGTTGGTTGCGCCGTTCACGGTTAGTTCCTTGATCAGGAACAGGATCAGGTCCTTGGCGTAAACGCCTTCTTTCAACTGACCATTCAGAACGAACTTGATAGTGCTTGGTTCTTTAAATGTACATACACCCTTGAGGATACCAACTTCCAGGTCGGTAGAACCGACACCGGCAGCAAATGCGCCGAACGCACCATGCGTACAGGTGTGAGAATCGCCCATGATAATCGTATAACCGGGGCGTGCAAATCCTTTTTCAGGGAAAATCGCGTGGCATACGCCGTTGCGGCCGATATCAAAGAAATCTTTGATGCCGTTACGTTTTGCCCAGTCGCGCAGGGTTTTGCTCTGCTCGGCCGTCTTGGAATCTTTGGACGGGGTTACATGGTCGATCACGGCTTTGATCTTGCTTGGATCGAATACGCGGTCCTTGCCACGAGCAACCAGGTCGTTGATCGCGATAGGAGTAGTGATTTCATGACAGAAAACCGCATCCAGACGTAATACGTTGATTTCGTCCCCGAACGGTTTGTCGACGAGATGACTTTCAAAAATCTTCTGTGCTATTGTTTTTCCCATTATACTGGTTCCTTAAGTTTATCCTTACTATGGATTGTATTAAAACTAATTCTTAATTCTTAATTCTGGAACGGTTTCGGCGGGGTGATTACCCAGAACGCCTTTAGCGGTTCTTTGCCGGTATTCTTCAACGTGTGAGGAATATCCGACGCAAATGAAACGCTGTCGCCGGCGCATAATGTAACCTTCTGTCCGCCTATAAGCAAACTCCCTGAGCCGGAAATTATCGTTCCGAGTTCTTTTCCTTTATGACCGTAAAGATCGTTGCCGTTTTCCATGCCCGGAGGAATCTCTAGATAATAGCCTTCGATCCCATGAACGTCATCGTCCTGTTCCGGGGTGCGTGACAGTCGTTCGAAAACCACACCGTCACGCTTGATTCTAAGTCGTTCATCTTTTTTTACGATATTTACCGCGGTTTTCTGTCTCAGGTCTTTAAATAGATAATCCATATCAATGTGCAGGATATCTGCGATCGTCAGCAACGTGTCGATGGCAGGAGATATGTTGTTGCGTTCAATCTGCGAGATAAGACTTTCGCTTACTCCAGCTTGCTTTGCAACCTCTTTCATTGTCATTCCAGTTCGTTTCCGAACCTGACGCAGTTTGTCACCAAATTGATATTTCATATTTGTACAACGGATAGCCTCCGCTGGCGATTAATGCTTCAAACTTCGCGCTACAGAAGCGGAAAAAGGCACTTGCTATCCGGATTAATTGTTATTATTGTTTCTTTATAAATACTAAAGCAACTTTAATAAAAGTAAAGTTAAAAGAAGAAAAGTCAACCCTGATTCAAAAATAACTGGAGATTTTTTTCTACCACTAGGACATAAAGGACTACGAATAAAATGGTGCTGCGTTGTAGCAGTGAAGGTGTTGCTTTGCAACAATGAAAAGTGAAATTTCCGCAAGCGGCAATAAAGGAATTGCTTTGCAATAGTTACTTAAAACTTGTTGTTCTTCGTGATCTTCATGTTGAATATTTATTTGCATTTAGTCATTTGCAGAATTATTTTTGAAGGCAGTCATAATTTTATGGGAGGTATGGATATGAAAAGATCTTCGAAGCCGGAAAAATTTTTAACGCAGGATGAATCATTCGCGATAAAAAATGCCATTGCGGAAGCCGAGAAAAACACTACCGCTGAAATTAAATTTATTCTTTGTCGTCATTGCTGGAGGAATCTGCGTAAGAAAACAGTTAAGGTTTTTCAACAGTTTGGTCTTGATCAGACGCGGGATCGTAACTGTATATTGATTATGCTGGTGATTGCCAATCGGGAGTTTGTTATTTATGGCGACAGCGGCATTAATGAAAAAGTGGGTGATGATTTCTGGGAGGCCGAAAAAGACATAATGGCTAAAGCCTTTAAAGAAAATCGCTTTGGTGAAGGTATTGCTGGTGCGGTCAAAAATATTGGTGAAAAATTAACGCAGTTTTTTCCGGTTATACCTGGAGAAGAAAATGTAAATGAGATCAGTGATGAGGTGGGTCATGTTGAATAAGATGTTACGTTTATTACTGTTTTCATTGAGCATTACAACCTGTTGCTTATGTGTTGCGGCGGACAATAATAAGACCGAAGAACCAAAACCTCAAAAGAGCTATGCTCCGTATCCTCAGCCGGATGCCGGATATATTACCGACAATGCCAAAATCCTGACTCGTTCTCAAGAAGAAAATCTCGAGAAAAAATTATTTCAAACAGAAAAGAAAACCGGGGTGGAAGTCGTGGTTGTCACAATTGACTCCATTAAAGATTATCCCGGTACTGCAAATTCGAGTATTGAGAAATTTGCGACCGGATTGTTTAATAAATACGGTATTGGCAATAAAAAGAAAAATGACGGAGTTCTTTTACTGATTGCCTATAAAGATCGTAAAGCAAGAATTGAACTCGGTGGCGGTTATGGACATTCAAGAGATAGTGACGCAACTAAAATAATGAATGGAACAATTATCCCGGCTTTTAAGGCAGGAAAGTATGATAAAGGGTTGATCGACGGAACATATGATCTGATCGAAGAATTTGCCGGATTGCGATTTCGGTTTGCCTGGGAGATTGTGATTATTCCTGTCGTAATAATCTTTCTGGGATTTTTATGTTATAATCTCTTCAAAAAAGGTAAAACCGGATGGGGCTGGGTAGTGCTTGTGGTTATTGGTACTCTTTTATTTTGGCTGATCCAGGTTATTATTACGGTTCTTTCCAGTGAAAGCAGTGGGACTTCCGGTGGATTTGGAGGCGGTTTCGGCGGCGGTTCTTCTGGCGGCGGCGGTGCTACCGGCAGCTGGTAATTCCGGTTTCCGTCCTTTCGTGGAAACCGGCGGCTCATGGCCGTTGTTTTAAATACATTTCATAGGTTCGGGGTTATCGAGTTCGTAATGAGAAGGCAAAAATAAATGCATTCGATTGATTTTTGCGTACAACTCCTGTCTGGTGAATGGTTTGGCAATAAAGCTGTCGAATTCATTGATTCGAACCGCATCGACGCTATAGCCGCTACTGAAAAGTACGGGGAGGCGCGGATTGGGCAGTTTTAGTTTTAGAGCCAGTTCCCAGCCGGAAAGTCCGGGCAGGATTACATCCACAATTGCCATTACGATCCGGTTGCGCCATTTTTCATAAAGCGTTAAGGCTTCTGTTCCGTTGGCGGCATTGATCGGAGTCAGTCCGTAGAGTTCGAGCATGGCCCCGATTACGAGCCGGGTTTGTTCATCATCCTCTACATTTAGTACCATTGGGTTTTCCGGAGGATGCCGTCCGTCAACCGTTTCCCTTTCGGTTGAACTGTTGATTGTAACCATGTTTAAAATCCTTTTTTTACATAGGTTGCCGGTTTCACAAGTTTCAATGTGTTACCGGTGTATTCGTTAATACTTTCAGAATGGCCGACAAACAGATAGCCGCCCGGAGCGAGCAGGCGACAGGCCTCGGTTACGAGTTTATTTTTTCCGGCATTGTCAAAGTATATCATTACATTGCGGCAGAAGATAATGTCCAGCGGTCCATGCAGGGGGTAAGGGGTAGCTGCCAGATTGAGCCGCCGGAACATTATCAATTTTTTCAGAGATTCGGAGACTTCGTAAAAGTCGGAGCGCGGCTCCATACGGGAAAAATATTTATGCCGGAGATGTCCCGGAATCGTTTCCAGTTTCTCCTTGTTGTAAATGCCGATATGTGCAGTTTTCAGAACCCGGGTGGAGATATCGGTGGCAAGTATCTTAAAATCGATATTGCCGTCGGGGTCCACATATTCTCTGAAATACATTGCAAGTGTATACGGCTCTTCTCCGGTTGATGACGCTGCGCACCATATTCGAATCTTGCGTTGTTTATTTTCCACTAGTTTATTCAGGACATCCCGATAATAGTCAAAGTGTACCGGCTCCCGCATAAAGCTGGTGGTGTTGGTTGAAATGGCATTGAGAAATTCGACCATTTCTCCTTCATGATTTTCCTGCAGAATTCTGAGATAATCCTCATAGGTTTCCAGCTTGAGAATTCTCAGTCGTTTCTGCAGGCGCGATGTTACCAGCGGCTTTTTTTTCTCCGTCAGCGATATTCCGCAGGCATCGTAGACGATTCGGCAGATTGCGTTGAACGTGGTTGTCTTCATATGATCACCAGTTATCGTAGCTTTTTATTACATTGCTGACATCGATAATCAGTCCTACACTGCCATCGGAAAGAATTGCGCAGCCGGAGTAGCCATCGACATTACGAAAAGCTTCGCCCAGGCTTTTTATCACGATCTGCTGTTTGCCGACCAGCTCATCGACAATCAGTCCCGAAACGCTGTTATCTTCATCCTCAAGGATTAACATCAGGGCATTGGCTGTGTCGTCCTGAGGCTCGCTGCCGAGGAACTTTGCCAGCCGGTATACTGGAATATTGCGTTCCTGATGGAACACGAATTCCCGTTCTTTTACCCGGTGGATCATTGAAGAAGTGATGTTTACGGCGCGCGATATCGAGAGGGTAGGGACAATAAAGCGTTCGTTCCCGAGTCTGACTATCATGCCGTCAATAATCGCCAGCGTAAGGGGGAGTCGAATGCAGAACACAGAACCGCGTCCCGGTTCAGACGATACTTCTACGGTACCATTGAGCTCTGAGATATTTCTTTTGACAACGTCCATACCGACGCCGCGCCCTGATATATCGGTAACATTTTCAGCGGTGGAAAATCCCGGTGCGAAAATCAGGTTGATAATCTCACTGCGTGACAGATTGGCATCAGGATCGACAACACCTTTTTGTACTGCTTTTTCAAAGATCACATCCGGATTTATTCCTTTGCCGTCATCTTCGATTTCTATACAGATGCTGCCGCCGCGATGAAAGGCTCTTATTTCGATTTTCGCTACAGGATTCTTTCCGCCATCTTCGCGTTCTTCCGGAGAGGATTCTATACCGTGGTCAACCGCATTCCGGATCATATGAACCAGCGGGTCCCCCAGCTTGTCGACTATATTCTTGTCGATTTCCGTATCTTCCCCCGCCATGGAAAATTCAATTTTCTTGGATTGTTTTTCCGCCAGGTCACGGACGATACGAGCCATATTGTTGAACGTTGGTTTTACTGCCACCATTCGCATGCCCATTCCCATGGTCTGAAGTTCCCGGGTGATTTTGTCAAGCTGGTTCAGCTTGCGCAGGTATCCCGGGTTGACATGGCTTCTGGTTTCTTCTGATTCCAGTACTATGGTTTCCGCGATGACCAGCTCGCCGATAATGTCAATCAGGCGATTCAGTCGGTTGGCATTGACTTTTATCACTTCATTTCTTCCTGCAAAATCCCGGATACCTTGTTGTCTGGATGATTTAGGAGAAGACGGCGATCCGACTTCCAGCTTCGGCATGGATGTCGGATCGCCAGGTGCGTGAATATTGTTGTTGGAAATATTATTTATCGTGTCCTTCAGGCGTTGTTTCAATCTGTTGGCATCAATGGACATGTTTTCCGGTTTTGATCCAGTGATAATCCGGCTGAATTGTTCCGTCATAGCCTTTAACGCATCAGAAGATTCCAGGACAAGATTTGAAATCTCCCGGGTGTATCGTGCCTGGCCGGACCGGACTTTATCGAGAATATCTTCCGACAAATGAGCAATTGTCCTGATTGTATCAAGGCATAAGAATCCGGCAACGCCTTTAATACTGTGAAAGCATCTGAAAACCAGATTTATGCAATCTGCGTCATCCGGGGTTCTTTCCAGTTCTAACAACGCGGGCATGCAGTTTTCCAGATGGTCGAGAGCTTCGTTTACAAAGTCCTGGGAGACTTCCGGGTCTTTTTGAAATGAACTGCTGAACTCCGCTAATAATCCGATGTCGTCAATGTCGTCGTTGCTGATGGTATCCTGTGGGTCAGGATTAATCAATTTAAAAAACTGTTCTCCGATATCGTCGATTGCTTCATTACTCACCACATGTTCGGAAAGTAATGTGGTCAACTCATTGAGATGCTGGACTCCCTGCTGCATATCAACATTTTCATCAATAACCAGCTTTTCCGTTATTCCCGCAAGCTCAGAGAACGCTATTGCGATTTCTTCGTTGCCGGAATCGGAGGCCAGACGGCTGAGTGAGCTGAATTCGGAATGAACTCTTCCCAAAGGTCCGAGGTCGATAAAATCGAATAAAACAAGATTTTCCGATATTGTGTTCAAGCCGTTTAGTAACTTCTGTTTCATGATTCCCTCTCAGGGATAAATTGTATTATTGGGTTTGTACGTCGGCTGACGTTTCTGTTGTTTTAAACCTCCAGCCGCGGACTTTAGTCGCCGGGGATAATTACTGTTCCGAAAAAAGGCCCGGAACCGGTAAGGTACGATACGGTTAATCTGCGTGCCGTATTTTCCCCTACCGATTTCGGAAAATGATCGTACTGTTGTCAAAGTGATCTGCGTTTTTGACCGCAGTACTGTGATCAATTTATTTTTCCCTGATTAGAAGTCGGCGAAGTCCTCGTCTTCCAGCGGGATAACTTTTTCGAATTCACTTTTTTCCGGTCTGGTCAGTCTTACGTTTTTACGAATTTCCTTCTGGGGAGCGCGTTGGGTTTCTATTGAACCGGCTGCAGCCCGGATTACTGAGGTCGTGGCGTTCTTACCTTCTACAAGGCTTACCAGCTGACTGACCATATCAGTGAGTTCCATTGCCTGTGAAGACAGTTCTTCACTGGCGGAGGCTGATTCCTCTGCGCTTGCTGCATTCGTCTGGGTTACTTTATCAAGCTGGGATACTGCCTTGCTGATTTGGTCAACGCCTTGAGACTGTTCGCTGCTGGCGGCAGTGACTTCATCAATTAGTTCAGCGACTTTAACCGCGGAGTCAACGATTTTGTTCAGGATTTCATCTACTTCTTTTGATACGGTTACGCCGTTTTCAGCATTGGTTTGGGATTCTTCGATGAGCTCGGAAGTATTTTTGGCCGCTTCGGCACTGCGTTGAGCCAGATTGCGGACTTCTTCCGCTACCACAGCAAAACCTTTGCCAGCTTCTCCTGCCCGAGCAGCCTCAACGGCTGCGTTTAATGCCAGAAGATTGGTCTGGAAAGCGATTTCATCAATGGTTTTGATGATCTTGGCGGTTTCATCTGATGATTCCTTGATCTTTTCTATTGCTGATCCCATGCGATTCATTGCGTCAGCACCATTTCGAGCGGCTTCTGATGCGGCGGATGACATACTGTTGGCCTGTTTGGCATTGTCGGCGTTCTGGCGTGTCATTGAAGCCATTTCTTCAAGGCTGCTGGAAATTTCTTCAAGGCTGGAAGCTTGTTCACTGGCTCCCTGCGAGAGAGATTGGCTTGAGGATGAAACCTGTTCGGAGGCGGATGTGACCTGTTCGGAGCCTCGACGCAGTCCGCTTATTACAAGGTTGATTGATTTAGTTATTCCAATCGTGATAAATATAGCAAGAATTACACTGACGATTACCGCTATAATTAAGCCGATAATTGTTACCACCGCGCTTGAACTGAGTAAGGTTGCGGCACTGTTGGATATCGTCTGAGTTGTTTTGACACCGCTTTCAACCAGGGCTCTGATTGATGCCGTGCAAATGTTGCCGAGCTCGACCCGCTTTTGTGCCAGTTCGCTAAGTTTTTGCTGGCACAATAGATATGATTTCATTGCGGCAGCATAGTCCTTGGACGATTTGAGGACATTGTCCAACATTTTTATTGATGTGCTCAACTTGGATTGGGCGCGCAGTTCGGTTGCAATTGTATTCAGGTTTTCCAGGATTGGAAAAGCATTGCTTATCAGTGCATAATCCCGGTCCGCCATGCCTCTAAAGTTGATGATTCTAACATCTTTGGACAAACTTATGATTTTCTTAGACATCGCGATACGTTTTAATCTTCGTTCCAGAGGATTCGTTTCTGTCTCTGAATTACACAATTTTTCTGCTATTGCGGCCATGTTTGCTGCTTTGCTGGAAATATTTATCGATTTATTGTTGCATGAATTAAGTATTTTGGATAGCTTTTGTGCCATTTCCTTATTAGAAGAAATTGGTGTGGTTTTCAGATAAGAATTAATGTCTTCTTCACATTTTTCAATCAGTTCTGAATCGGTTTCCACCGGACCTTTCTGGATAGAGCTGCTGATGTGTAATTTATTTATGGTATTCAGGATACTGAAAGCAAGATAATAAGGTGTTTTTTTTATGTTCAGTTCCTGCTGCAGTAATTCGTTTTGCTCTTCTTCAAACTCCTGAGAACTATGCATCAAAGTTCCTGCGCTTTTTTGAAGGATCATTCGTGCCTTACTGGTTTCCGAAAATAAAGTTGCGGTATCTTTGATATACTCACGGTATTTTCTGATGTTTTGAGTGACTTTTTTTACACTGGTCTGGGTTTCAGTTAGTTTTTCACTGGTATCACAATGATTGCTGAGCTTTCCCAATTCTTTTTCTATTTGATCAAACAGTTTTTGGCCTTGGTCGTAAAATGATTTTTTTTCGGTATAACTGTAACCGCGCAGGCAGAACATCAATTGATTTATTTGGGTTTCAATTTCAGATTCGCTTGCCATCGCTGGCATGTAGGTGGTCGACAGAGTGTTGGATTCTGTCTTGACCCGGTTCATGTTAAATACAGCAATTCCTCCAAGAATCAGGACGATCACTATTACTGCTCCGTAGCCGCTTCCGATCTTAGTGCTTAACTTCATAATTCATTTCTCCTTTACTACTTATGACTCGATATGTGTAAACTGTGACAGCTCTGCTGCGGTTAAAATACGGTCAATATCCAGTAAGATTTTTACTTCGCCTGCGACTTTACCAATTCCCAGAATAAAATCTTCATTGTCGGTATAATCCAGCATGGTGGGAGGTTCAATTTCTTCATCTGAAATGTTGAGGACTTCACGCACTTCATCAATAATGATGCCGATCGTAAAATTTTCTTTTTCGCCGGCAACCTGAATTACAATAATGCATGTTTTTTCGGTGTCTGTCTGGCGTTCCATGTCAAACTTAATTCGAAGTTCAATGACAGGAATAATTTTACCCCTGAGATTTATTACGCCACGTACGAAATTTTTAACCCGGGGAACCCTGGTTACATTCTGCATTCTGATAATTTCCTGAACTTTGGTGATTTGCACACCATATACTTCGTTCTCAAGGATGAAAGTCAGATATTTTCCACCATGATCATTTGCCGTGGATGTACTGCTTTCTTCTCCTCGTTCTACTGCTTCAACTTTCATAATCGCACCCTTGTTATTAAAGTTTGTAATTCGCAGAACTTGCTGTTTTGTCCTTTTCCTCCATTTTGTTTTGTCGCTTATTGAGATAAGGTGATATACTCAACAATGATCTACTATTCGGGTTCGTAATCAGGAGTTTTTTTACTTTTTGCAATAACCATAAGGAATTCGTTTATTCTATTTGACTGTAATCTTACCATAAATCTATGAAGATTACAGGCTATTGCAGCAAGCGACTGACGTGTGACTGGATAACTACGATTGTCGGAAGAAATTTCGACAATTGTTGGTTGAAGTAACACCGTCTGCTCCCATCATCAGCTGCGGAAATTTCCACATCTCATGGATGGCAGTGCCTGAATCGTAACTGTGAGTTAGCCGGTAATCATTCGAAATAATGATTCCGCTTTCCCTTTGAGGAATGGATAGTGATCTGTTGGTAATCATTTTCACTGCTCTTTGAGGATTTTGTTTGTCGAACCAGAATAACTGGTTATGACTTGACGAAAACAATACCATACTGCCAGTGCATAAATACAATGACTCCATAGTATAGTTTCTTCCCTTCTAATAATTGATTCCCAAATCAACCTTTAGCAGATATCAAGTTGATTGTATTGAAACCAAACAATATCTATTATACATCACAGTAGGTCGGATGTCTAATATTAAATATAAAAAATATGTAATTTTTAATCAAAAAATAAATTGCTTTATTGATGGTTTATTTTGTAATTTGCTTATTATAAATGTTTTTTGCTGTATTTGTTGTTGTGCCGCTTGTTGTTGGATATGATGATATTATTGCTTTTTGCTAAATATTAAAAGCTTAAATATATTAATAAAATACTGTTGGTTGTAAGTCATAATATTTCATATCAAGCGGATGTAAAAATTATATTAAATTGCATCTTTATTGTAATTTTTTACGACACTGTTGACGTCGATAATAAGACCTACTCCTCCATCTGAGAGTATTGCGCAGCCGGAATAGCCATCTATATAGCGAAATGCTTCTCCCAGACTTTTTATAACGATTTGTTGTTTGCCGATCAGTTCATCGACAATTAGTCCTGCTGGCTGAGTATCGTTGTCGATTATAAGCATAAGACTATTAGAGGCGGCGGAGTCAGGAATTTCAAGAAACCGGTTAAGTCTGTACAAGGGAATGTTTTGTCCTTTATAATAAATAAATTCTTTACTGCCAAGTAGATGAATGTCACTTTTAGGTATATTCACTGCTTTTGATATGGCTAATGTCGGTACAATAAATCTTTCCTCGCCCATTCGGATGACCATGCCATCGATAATTGCCAGCGTTAAAGGGAGTTTTATTGTAAATATGGAACCTTTTCCCAGTTCTGACGATACTTCGACGGTTCCATTCAGCTCTGTAATATTTTTTCTGACAACATCCATACCAACTCCGCGTCCGGATATGTCGGTTATGTTTTCAGCTGTTGAAAAACCTGGGGCAAAAATTAAATTGATGATTTCGGAAGATGTTATGTTGTCTTCTTGGGAAACCAGGCCTTTTTCCACTGCCTTTTTGAATATTTTATCTGGATCAATACCGCGTCCGTCATCTTTAATTTCGATACAGACATTTCCGCCACGATGAAATGCGCTTATTTCAATGTTAGCTTCAGGTTTTTTCCCGGCATTACGACGTTGGGCCGTCGATGATTCGATTCCGTGATCAACCGCATTCCTGACCATATGAACAAGAGGATCACTGAGTTTGTCAACAATGTTTTTATCAATTTCGGTATCTTCTCCTGACATGGTGAAATTGATTTGTTTCTCTTGAGATCCGGAAAGGTCCCTCACGATTTTTGCCATATTATTGAAAGTTGATTTAACCGGAACCATGCGCATGGACATTCCCATGGTCTGGAGTTCACGAGTGATTTTATCTAGCTGGTTCAGTTTGCGGAGATAGGCTGGATTGCTGTGACTTCTGGTTTCTTCTGATTCTTGTACGATTGTTTCGGCGATTACGAGTTCGCCAATGATATCAATGAGGCGGTTCAGCCTGTCGGCGTCAACCTTTATCACTTCTTTTCTTCCTGCAAATATACGTGAAGATATCTGTTGTTGAGTTTTTTTCTCTACTGGCTTCCTGTTGAGGTTGTTTTCGGGAGTGCCGTTGCCGATCAGATCTCTCATATTCTTCAGACGCTTTTTCAGGTCCTTTAGTTTTATATTCAGAGGCTGTGGGGCATTGCCGGACATTAGGTCACTCAGCTGATTTACCATTGTCCGAAGAGCATCCGAGGATTCAAACAGCAAATTGGCAATTTCACGGTCATAAGTGATTTTTCCGGAACGAATGCAATCCAGCAGGTCTTCGGCATGATGGGATAGTTTCCTAATCGAGTCGAGATTAAGAAAACCGGCAACGCCTTTGATACTGTGAAAGCATCTGAAAACCAAATTAATACAATCCATGTTATCTGGTGATTTCTCCAGTTCAAGTAATGCTGGGGTGCAGTTGTCGAGATGATCTCCTGCTTCATTAACAAAATCGCGGGATACGTCAGGATCTTTCTCTATTGAACTGATAAATTCTCTCGACAAGTCTTCTTCATTATCGGAATCGATCGGTTCCTGGGCTTCGCCGGAAAATTGGACCTGGGATATTTTATGAAACAGTTTTTTTATGTCATTGCTTCTGGAGCCGTCAACGATTAGATTTTCCGATACCATCGTAATCAGTTTATTGAGTAACTCTACTCCATGAGTTAAGTTGGCATCTTCTGACATTACTAGTTGTTCGGTCATATCAGCCATGTTTGAAAAGGTTTTTGACAGTTCTGTGTTGCCGGCATTTGATGCCACTTGACTCATCTCACTGAAGTCTCCGTAAGTTTGTCCTAGTGGGCTTAGATCCACCGAATCGAACAAAACCAGATTTTCTGATATACGGCTTAAACTGTCGAGAAATTTCTGTTTCATTATGATAGTGCCCTTGTTTTTTGTCGGTCATGAAATTGTAAGTGCAATACCGTACTCAAGTGTCGATTGTACGGTATTGCGTTGGGGCTCGTTAAAATTTGCCCATATCTTCCGAATCCAGGGGTATTACCTGTTCGTAATGAGTTCGTCTGGATTGTTGGGATGTATTGGTGAATGTCGCTGGTTCGAGATCGGTTGATTTCTGTTTTTTGTTTTCATTGGCGGCTTTTATTACCATATCAGTTGTGCTTGGGCCTCCTCCAACAAGAGTAATTAATTCGCCAACCATCTGGTTAAGCTCAAGGGCCTGGGATGATAGTTCCTCGCTGGCCGATGCTGATTCTTCGGCATTTGCGGCGTTGCCCTGGGTTACTTTATCCAATTGAGTGATTGCCTTGCTGATTTGATCTACTCCCTGGGTTTGTTCACTGCTGGCGGCGTTGACTTCATCTATAAGCTCGGTTACCTTTATGGAGGAATCAACGATTTTTTTGAGAACCTGATCCACTTCGTTTGCTACGGATACGCCGTTATCAGCATTCTGTTGAGATTCCTCAATAAGGGCTGATGTGTTTTTGGCTGCTTCTGCACTACGTTGGGCCAAGTTGCGAACTTCTTCTGCCACAACAGCAAAACCTTTTCCGGCTTCTCCTGCTCTGGCAGCTTCTACTGCCGCGTTAAGTGCAAGCAAGTTGGTCTGGAAGGCAATTTCATCAATTGTTTTTATTATTTTCGCAGTCTCATCCGAGGATTCTTTTATTTTCTTGATGGCACTTCCCATTTTGTTCATGGATTCAGTGCCTTTCTTTGCCGCTTCGGAAGCCGCAGAGGACATGCTGTTTGCCATTTTCGCGTTATCCGCGTTTTGGCGAGTCATTGAAGCCATTTCTTCAAGGCTGCTGGAGATTTCTTCCAGGCTCGCCGCTTGTTCTCCCGCTCCCTGAGCCAAAGACTGGCTTGAAGATGATACCTGTGTGGAGGCAGATGTTACTTCTTCGGAGCCTCTGCGCAGTCCATCAATTACTCTGGTAATTGATTTGGTGATTCCTGTCGTTATAATAATTGCCAGAATGATACTGACGATTACGGCTATTCCAAGTCCTGCCATTGTAATGATAGAACTTGATTTCAGTAATGACGCTGCATCTTGTGTAATTGTCTGGGTCCTTGTAATTCCACCGGAGACCAGTTCTCTGATTGTTTTTACACTATTATGGGCGATTATTAACCTGTTTTGCGCTAAGGATGCAAGCTGATTCTTGCATGTGTTCCAAGCTTTTAGTTGATAGATGTAGTCGGAAGACATTCTTTCGATTTGCTCAAGTTGACCGACCATTTTATTATCTACGGCTGTAGCCAGGAACTGTCTGATAATGGCATTACTTTGTTCAAGGCTTTTCTGGATTTTTTGATAGCTTTCTGAATTTGTCCTGCTAAGATTTTCCAGATTTAGTATCATTATTACCCGGCTCATTGCAACCAGTTTTTCGGCATGCTCAAAGTATTCTTGAAGAATAGCCAGTTCTCCTTCAGCATTTTCTGAATTCAGCAATTTCTCGGTATCTTCTGTCAATATGGCTGCTGAGGTCTTAGACTCATTTATTGGGGATTGTCCCGGTACTGCCGGTTTGCTGATCTCTTCGTTGATCTTATCAGCTAGTTTCAACATTTGTTCTGCGGTAGCTTTTGTTTCTGGTGTATCGGCTACTTGCTGGTACTGTTTAATTGTCTGGATATTATTTTTCAGGAGCATTGTTGCCTGTCTGGCAAATTCAGGACTTTGGCTCTGGTGATATTTAAAACTTAGCAGTCTGATTTTATTGCTTTCATTTAGGATTGTTGTGAGAAATCCTTTATGTTTACTTTCTAGCGTTGTTTTGGTTACCATGTTTTTCTTGATCGAATTACGCAGAGATACTGTTTCTGTGATAAATTTATTTCCAGTTGTTTTCAGTTGTTGTTCTACAGCTTTTTGTTGTTGAAACTGTTTTGCGGTTTCTGTGATATAATCATCGTATCTATGGATGTTTTTTTCCACTCTGCTCAAGCCGGTCTTCATTTTTGCCAGTTCCGGTTTGTTTTTACAGATATCTTTCCCATCTTCAATTGTTTGATAGATTTCTTTGAAAATCTTTTTACCCTGTTCAAGAAAAGCTTGGCTTCCGGTGTAGTTATAACCTCTCATGGTGAACATTAACTGGTTTATTTTCAGTTCGAGGTTTGATTCCAGTTCCATTCCCGGCATATAGGTTTCGGCAAGAGCATTTGAGTTGCTTTTTACTCGGTTCATATTAAAAACGGCCAGGCCGCCAAGTATAATTGCGATTAGTATTATTGCAGTGTACCCGCTTCCTATTTTTGTACAAAGTTTCATTGGTCAAATTTCCTTTAGAGTTTATTGAATACAGAGAGTTCGGACGGAGAAAGCAACTTATCTACATTAAGAAGAATCTTTACGTCGTCTCCGACCTTTCCTAATCCAAGGATAAAGTCTTCCTGATCTGTTTCATCAATCATTGAAGGCGGATCAATTGCTTCGGAAGCGATATTAAGCACTTCTTTTACTTCATCGATAATAACGCCGATGGTATAGCTGTCATTCTGATTTGCTACTTGTAGGACTATGATGCAGGTTTTATCAGAGTCTTCTTGTTGAGATAGTCCGAATTTTAGACGAAGTTCCATTACCGGAATGATTTTACCCCGGAGATTAATTACGCCGCGAACGAACTCTTTGACCCGTGGAACCCGGGTGACATTCTGCATCCTGATAATTTCCTGAATTTTGGTAATCTGGATGCCGTAAGTTTCCTGTCCAAGAAAAAAAGTCAGGTATTTACCGCCGAGTTCCGGAACAGGCTTTCCTGTTGCTTTTGTTTCTGTTGGAGAGGAGGTTGTTTCTACACTCATTTCACACACCTTGGTTTCTGAATTTGAATTAATTCCTTCTTGTAAGTTATAGGATTATTAAAGTTATTGTTTTATTTACTGTTTGAAATTCTTTTGGGTTAAATGCTTGTTTGATTATAAAATAACTTTGAGAAAGTAGCTGAATTGCTGGAAGGGAATATTACTGCTCTGTTGAAAATGATCATGTTTTACTGTTTTAATTAAATCTTATAATTATTTATTTTTTGTTTTAACTCAAATTTTATAAGAGTATATTGATTAAAGTGTTTTTTATCAATATGGTTAACAGTAAACTAATAAAGAGCTAATGCTGCCTGTGTTTGTTTTAATGCAATGCAAATATTACAAGCTACTGTCCCCAATGAGGACGGTGGTATAGTTTGTGTTTGAGTATTGCTCGTTGCTCAGATTTTTTAACGATTGGTACTTTGAATATATAATTTTATCTTACTGAACTTTAATCCTGGTATGTGGTCAAATATTCAGGTAGAATTGGAGTTGCTCCTTTCTGAGAACAGACGTATGTTGCTACTTGATTGGCAAATTTATTAATTCTTTTTAATGACCAGCCATGAAGGAGTCCCATGCAGAGAGATGCGGTAAAGGAATCTCCCGCTCCCACTGAATCCACGGCTAGTCCTTCGCAACCATGGAAGTCATCCATTTCATCTGTGCCAAGAAGAATGCTGCCGTCGGGACCGCGGGTGTAAGCAATAACTTTCAGATCAAATTGTTGGCGCAATGTATCTAATTGCTCGAGGACATTACCTGTAAGATTGAAGTATTCAGCCAAAGTTGGTAGCTCTTCATCGCTGAGTTTTAAAATATTGGCAAGCTTTAATGATTCATTGATAATTTCTTTTGAATAGTAGGACTGCCTCAGATTTACATCGAAAACCTTCAGCGCCTTTAGAGGCGTATCATTTAGAAAAGCCTGTATCGTGTGACGTGACTCATTTGAACGTTGCGAGAGGGAGCCGAAGCATACGGCATCAAGTGTCTCCGCTGTTATTTTGAGAATTTCTCCATTCTGAATGTGATCCCATGCCACGTTTTCTTGAATTGTATAGCAGGGTTTTCCTGTCTTGTCGAGGAATACCTGAACGGTTCCTGTTGGATGTTCCTGGCTTTCGAAAATATAGTTGCCGTCGACATTTATGCGGGTGAGTTGTTCGCGAATCTCAAGGCCAAGCTCATCGGCGCCAATACAGCTTATCGGATAGGCTTTTGCGCCAAGTTGGTTACAATGGCATACAAAATTAGTCGGAGCGCCGCCAAGTCGCTTATGGGTCGGGAAAATATCCCAAAGTAATTCGCCAATGCCTGCTACCGTGAACTGCTCTTTCATAAATAAATCCTGTCTTTTTTTATTGTTTTTTCAGAAAATACAGGATATTTGTTTAAATGTCAATGTTTAATTTACAAATAGTTTTCATTTAAAGTAATATTAATGTAATGTTTTTATTTAACGTGTGTGTTTGAACTTGAGGGTTTATGGGAAATTACATAATTAACAAGAATATCTGTATCGTATCTTGATTTATTATTACATTTAGGTTACATTTAATACTGTTATGGTAGCAAAACAGAATAAAGCATTGGAAATTTACAAGTACCTGAAGCGCAAAATTGATGAAGGCAGCTTCGGGCTGGATGACTTGTTGCCGACTGATTACCAGCTGGCGGAGAAATTCAATGTTTGTCGTCCGACGGCCGCAGGTGCGGTGAAGCGTTTGCGAAGCGAAGGATATGTTGACAGAAGAGCCGGTTATGGTACTTATGTTACAAAGTCTGTAACACGCAAGCCTTTGGCGAAGGAACTGACATTAGGACTTATTATTCCCGGTCTTGGTGAAACAGAGATATTTGATCCGATATGCGGACAAATTGCCAATCTGGCGGACCAGTATAATTTTCATTTGTTATGGGGCGGCGGCGGAGGTTCTTTCGGGAAAGACGGACATGACTCAATCCGTCAGGCGGAACGGTATATTTCCAATGGAGTCGATGGTGTTTTTTTTGCTCCTTTGGAACTTAGTCCGGAACTTACAATGCAGAATAACGAGACCCTCAAAATTCTGAACGCCGCAGATATTCCAGTTGTTCTGCTTGACAGAGATGTAGTTCAGCCGCCCGGACGCAGTAAGTATGATCTGGTTGGTTTGAATAATATCGAGGCTGGATTTGTTATTGCCTCTCATCTTATGGAACAGGGATGCAGGAATATCGGCTTTTTAACCAGGCCAAATATTGCCGGAACGGTTTATTGGCGATTAATGGGGGCTCGTGAGGCTGTTTCCCGCGCAGGACTTCCTTGTGAATGTATTAAGGTTCTTGATTTTGCCGAGCCTGTTAGGCAATTTGCCGCTGCACAGGATTTTAACGTTCTGGATGGTTTGATCTGTTATAATGATGCGATCGCCGCAACTTTGCTGGTGGAGCTCGACCGACAGGGGATTAATATTCCTGTTGATTTGAAGATATGCGCTTTTGATGACGTTAAATATGCCACATTGCTTAAGGTTCCATTGACCACCTATCATCAACCATGTCTGGATATTGCCGGGGCTGCGGTTGAAACGATGTTGTCCCGTATTCGGTATCCGGAAAGTGCTGCTCGTGAAGTCCTGCTTCGAGGCGAATTAGTTCTTCGGGAATCTTCATCTCTGTAATCTTTCAGATCTTCCGTTGGCACAAATAGAGCCACGATTGTTCCTCGCTGCTGGAAATGAGAGACTTTCAGGCTATATTAAACCTGATTTTGCGATTGTTGTTATTGTCATCATATTTGCATAAAATGGAGTGGTATCGGGTTTGAGAGGGAAAAGATTTAGCTGGTGGTTTTATTTCCTGATGTTTATGGTTGCCGTACTGACCACATTTGGGGTTAGATCATATATTTGCAATCGGGAATTAAAACGTGTCGCAGAGATTTCCGGGGTTGAATTTCCTCAGTTTATGACCGAAAGCGCAATTATGTATGATTATTCGCGACGGGTTTCCGAGGGGAAAGCCATTGCCGGGTGTGACAAGGCCCTGGCCGGAATGGAACACATACCACTCAACTATCAGATGTTTCTTGGATTGGAATACTTTCTTGGCTGGGGATATCGGATGAAGTGCGCGATATTCGGCGCGCCTGATTTGAAGAAAATGGAAACCTCGTATGAGGATAATCCTGATTTTACCAAATGGATCATGTATCAGTTGCGGCTCTGGCTTTGTCTTACGTCCGGACTTATCTTTCTCTGGCTGGTTGTGTTACGTGTCCCATGGTATTTTGCTTTGACCGGATCAATGCTTTACGCGGTCGCTCCGGCCGCGGTCGCGCGTTTTACCGGACAGGATTTACTCCGAGGCGAATTCTGTATGCCGTTCATTATTGCCTGTCTGGTCCTGTTTACCTGGACCCTGCTCAAGCCGCGTCCGTATAAATTTGTTCTTTTCGGCCTTGCGATAATATGTTCGTTTGCTTTCTGGGATGCCCCTCAGATGTTTTTCATGGTGTGGGGCGGATTCGAACTCCTTAGAATTCTGATTGGCGGGAAAGTCAACAATCGACGTAAACATCTCTGGCTCACTGTTTATATCGCGGTAGGACTGGCTGCTGTGCTGGTTCCGTATCATCGTTATCATATGCTGGTGGCTTCGCCGCTGCTGCTGGTGGTATTGCCGTTGCTTCTGTTTATTATGTTTCGGGCGTATCCGCGTAATCTGATTGCCAAATGGAGATACTCAATTGTTGCCGGGGTTGTGCTGGTATTGCTGTGGCGGCTGGTCAGTGGATATACCGAAAACTACGGACATTTCCTTCATTTAATGATAGCCAAGTTGAAGTTTCTGAATCTTAAGCCCATTAACCCGGCGCTTCTCGACTTTGACTCAAGGATTTTATGGACGCCCGCGATGCATTCGGCGAACGAAGATTTAACCAAGGCATTTTTCCCGTTTGCGCTGCCGTTTACTTTATTTCTGGTTCCGGTACTACTGATTCTAAAACGTACTCGCCGGGTGTTTTTCTATCATTTTCCAAGACTGTTTTTGCCGCTGGGTTTAACTATTGGTTTTTTTGTAGTATATGTGTTTTTTGTTCGTGCTCATGTGTTCTGCGCGGTTTTCATGTGCGTACTGCTGCCATTGCTGCTTGATTGTCTCAAACGGTCATGGTCGAAAAGAACGACAGGGAAGCGAGTGGCGGCTGTTGTTGTGCCGTTACTGCTGGGACTTCTTACGGTGTTTTATGAGGGGAAGAAGTCGTATCAGTTAAAGCGTGAATATGCGGGGGGGTACTTCAAAGAGACTGCGGCGCTGGTTAAATGGTTCCGCCATGAAAATATTAAGGGTGTTACCGCGCTGGCTGATATGGGTGTATCCCCGGTATTGAAAGCGTATTGCGGTACCAACATAATAACCCAGCCCAAGTTTGAATTGAAAAAGCCTCGCAATATTGTTGAGGAATATCTTAATGTAATGTTCCATGGTTCGGTAAAAGAATTCAAAGCATTCTGTGATAAATACGGTGTGAGCTTGATTGTTTTCGATCGCGGTAAAAGCAGTTATGAGATGCCGCTGCATATTTATTCCAGCCGCTATATTGCCAATGCCAGAACGATCAACCGCAAATCTCCAGCTTGGCTGCTGGAAAAGAATCCCGGACAACTAAAAAACTTTTATCTGGTCAATCCGCCTAAGGGGCAGGGGTTTATTTCCGCTACTTATTACGTTTATATCTATGTTTCCGACGCGGCGATGGAACATGCCTTGAAATCTGCGGCTTTGTCCAGCTATTATTTAAAGCGTGGTAAAATCGATATGGCCCGGCGTATGGCAAAAGTGGCGTATTCGCTGGCTCCAAATCTGGGAAAAACGTATATCGCTTATTTTAATGCATTCGGAAAAATGCCGGATGACGCACTTTCGTATTTAAAGCTTAAGTCATCTAAATAATATCGCGAAGCGATTTATGGTGCACGCGTTGCGTTGATTTGAGGCGAAACGCTGGCTGGCGAAGCCGAAATGCTTTAGCCGGTGTATCCCGGAATGTCGGTCGGGGACGCATCATGGTCCTGCAGGAGGAGGCCGGCATCCGGATTGGCGAGATAGCTTTCATCGCAACGCGGATACTTTTTCCATTCAAGGCCGGTTTCTGTACGTACGTATGCGTTCTCGGCTCTGACTGATTCCAGGTATTCCAACAGATCGTTTCTGATTTCCGCCTGAATGTTTGCCACCATTGACATTCCGGCAACGTTGTGAGTGTCCGGCAGAGTTGTTTTACGGTCGAATAAGAATTCCTGGTTGTCTCCGGCAGAGTAGATATATTTCCAATCATTGCAAACTGCCATGTATATGCCGCGGTCTTTGCTCTGGTACTGTGAAAAGACATACTTTCTTGAGTTTTTTCCGGCAGAGACATCGGCGAGGTCGATTCCATCTTGCTCGACATCGTTAAGATCGCAACCGGCGGCGTTGCAGGATGACGGCATGATATCGACAAGGCTGACCGGTTCGTTGCATTTTTTTCCGGCGGTGTATCTTTTCGGATAGCGTATAATTAGCGGAACACGTGACGAGGCATCGTGCATTCCCCGCTTACCAAAGCAGTTGAAGTCAGCAAGATATTCGCCGTGATCGGATGCGAAAATTATCATGGTGTTATCCAGTTCGCCTGATTCTTCCAGTTCTGCCAGCATTTTGCCGATCTGATAGTCAACAAACGATATCGTGGCGTAATAATATGCTTTCATGTTTCGGACCAGATTGTTATCAATGCCCTGGTCACGGTATTTATAACGATTTTGATGGCGGTTGATCCAGGTCATAGAGGCTTCGCTGTTTTGCGGAACTTCCGGCAGCGGCATCATTGGTGAACGGTAAAGTTTGTGCCATGGTTTGGGCGGAGCGAACGGCGGATGCGGATGAATAAAGCTTGAGAACAGCATCCATGGTTTATCGCTGTCGCGACGTTCTTTCAGAAAGTCAATGGTGCGTTCACCGATCCAGTTGCTCGGATGGCTTTCCGCATCGTGCAGGGATATCTGCGGGATATAGTACATTTCGCCTCGAGTGCCGTGGGGTTCGTCAAAATCGAATCCATTTTCCTGGAGCCATTTGCAGTAATCATCCTGTGACGGATCGGAACAGCATTCCTCCTGAATTAGGCGACTTCTGAAACCACGCATCGCCAGTTTGTTCGGCGTAAAGTGACATTTGCCGATCGCGGCGGTTTCGTAACCGTTTTGTTCCAGCAGGGCAGGGAGGGAATGTCCATTATCTTCCGGCATTACGCCGTTCATAAATAGTCCGGTTTTCTGGGGGTAAAGTCCGTAGTGCATGCAACAGCGGGCCGGGACGCATACCGGAGACGGAGAATAACAGGAGGTAAAAGCGGTACCTTCATTGACCAGCCGATCCAGATTCGGCGTTTTTATAATGTTGTTTCCGAGCGCATGAATTGTATCGGCACGCTGCATGTCGGTAAAAATCAGTAGAATATTCGGTTTGTTTGCCATCGTTTTTATCCTTATGATGTATATTTAAGATTGACAATATTAATTATACCAGCATATTTATGTTGTGTAAATATAAAAATAAGACTGAATATAGTGAAGAAAGATTATGTTGGAAATGCAATGGGGTGATATTGCGCCGGAATTGCGCGGGGCAAACTATTTTAAGACGTCGGACCTGCATTTTGGTCCGCGCTATAATTATGCTTATCAGTTTCTGTATGTGTTCTTCGGGAATGTTGCCGGTACAGTAAATGGTCAGAGTATACAGCTAGAATCCGGTGAATGTTGTCTTTATGGTCCGGAGCACTGCCATGAATTTATCTGTGAAAAAGAAGAGGTTGTTGTCGGGACCGTAAATTTTTCCTGGCGGCTGGAGTCGCCGGAACGTCTGGCTATGAAGAATAGCTCTATGAAAATACGGACTCCTGATTTAAAGCGGTTGTCTGATCCGGCTTATCGTGTTGCCGGACTGCCGAAACTTCCTTTTATTATTGAAATCCCTGACATGAGGCGTAAGGAGTTTGAACTTAGGTTGCGTGAAACCGGAATCAACTTTCGTCAGTCTGATGACGCATTGAATGTGTTGAAATATAAATCCGCCTTGCTGGACATGATTTATATCATAATAAGTTCTATACGTGACCAGACAGCTACTACGGAACATCCAGCTTTGGGTGCGATGAAAAAGTTTATTCAGAAAAATTACGCGTCGAATATCAATCGCGCGACAGCCGCGCATTATGTCGGGATAAGTGAAAGTCGTCTGACTGCCCTGATGCGTCGCGATATGCAATGTAATTTTACCGAATATCTTACAGCGATACGGATGGACGCTGCCATTGAGTTGTTGTTGTATAGTCGTCAGAGCATCAAGGAAATCGCGGCACAAACCGGATTTAATGACTATAGTTACTTCGTTTCGGCCTTTCGAAAACGCTATGACGTAACACCGGGAACAGTACGACGCACCGCGTCATTGCCGATATAAAAGTAAGCATTTCCTCCTTCGAACAGGAAGAAAGGAGGAAATGCTTTTTTTGGAAAAACTGCTATTTAAGATTGAATCTTTGAAATTCCGGCCAGTGAAAAATATTTTTTGCGCTTCGTTATTTTAAATTCAAGCATATCTCCAGCTTCATTAACTACTGCCTTTACTACATAGCTATGATTGTTTTTTGCTGAATTATTAACTTTTAGTACTTGGGGTGATTGCAGGCGCAATTTCTTTCCGCATTCCTGTAGAGTGTTAATGCTTTGAGCAACAGGATCTTTCTGTCCGGTCATTTCCCAGACTTTAGAAGAAACATTGCCGCTGGGAAAGATTTTTCTCAGTGACCTTGATTTATTTGAATTGTGCAGTTCTATAATCTGATTTACGGCTTTTACTATTTCCGCCTGTTCTTTTTCTGGTGCAGGTATAAGTTTGCCGAGTTCTGTAGATGTATCGTTGTTTCTGAATCCCATTGTCCAAGTGACCGTTGCTGCGATAAGTAAAACTCCTAATAATGTAATTCGTTTTTTCATGATAATATTTCCTTGTAATTAATCAGTGTAAACAGCTAGAGGTGTATAAGGGCGATCGTCACCTCCTCCGGTTGTCCAATTGAGTAGTTCTACTCCCAATGAGCCAATTTTATATTGTACTGCGCACCCATCTGTTCGTAAGGAGCCAGGTTGTTCGGCGCTTACATGACCGTCAACCCAAGCAATATTGGCTCGTCCGTTATGACGGAATGCGGTAGTGTAGCCGTCAAGGCCATAATAAAGCGGAGGAGTTTTGTAGCTAGCCAGGCTTCCGCCCATATATAAGCCTCCACTATCGCCGTAACTGCAAATTGATGAAGGATTTTTTACTTGTGATGGTTTCCAGGATTTAGCAGCAAGTCGATAGAACGGAGTGCTGTGATAAGCTGTATTGTATTTGAATAATTGCTCAAAAGGCATCATTGGGTGCATGCTCATATTGGCTCCAATGCCAGTTCCGCTCGTGTAGCCATCACTTTGTTTTTTTGCGGTGGCTATTGTTGCTGGATCGGGGCAGAAAAAAACATTTTTTTCGTAATGATCCGGTGTTTTTTCTCCATAGCTTTCCTCCTTCATTCCCATATACGGATGAAGGTATCCGCCTGAATTATAATCCGCTGTAGCCCCTACTGATCGGTCCCCACACCACAATTTTCCAGTTCCCATGCTTTCGGTGAAATAGCAATAATATTCGTAGTCACCCGCGTATTGTGCGTCAGCTGTGATGATTTGTTTATGGCGGCTGGCGCACGATGCTTGATAAGCTGTCTTTTTTGCACGTCCGAGTGCTGGAAGGATCATTCCTGCCAGAATTGCGATGATTGCGATCACAACGAGGAGTTCGATGAGTGTGAACTGATCCATTTTTGCTTTTCTGAATTTTTTTCCTGAATCTATAAATCTAAAATGATTTACTTTCTTTTTTTGTTCTGAGAACATTTTAACAAAATCCTTCTTTTGTGTAACTGATAAAATTTTAAATGCCAGGAAAGAACCAAATGAATTCTCGCCCTGAAAGCTTTTATAATTCAGAGTATAACGTGCAATTTTAAAATAACAAGTAGGAATCCCTAATTGTATATGTATTGCTAAACTTTGCAATGTGTGTTTTTTGTTTTTTTATTTAATTATTTGCTATAAATAATTAATTTAATCTTTTATTATACTATTTGTAATAAAATGTTTATATAAATTAATTAGGTGTACCTAATTTTATGTGTATTAATGTGCTCTTATTGGATTGGTTGTTGAATAATCTAAATATTTCTATGTTTTGGTTAATGGGTGTTGACTGGTAATTTATAAATTATTTTCTAGATATGATAAAGCAATTTAAAGACTGTTGTTGTTCCTTTTTTAATGGTGTTTATTTGTTTGAATTTTTATCTTTTATGTTTAAATGAACGCTATATTCTATTCTGAATATGCGTTCAATATACTGAATTGATTTTATTTGTCAAGTGTTGTTATTAAAAAAATCCAAATTTTTTTTGAGATTTTTATTGCGTAATTCATAATATCCATGTATATGTCTAAATTCATTGATTTGTTCATTTTATATTTTATGAATTTATGTTTAATAAGAAAATTATATATTTATACAGGTTAGGAGGCTGTAAATGCCAAGATTGTCCAAAAGAGTAAAAGCTCTTGTTACCGAAAATATGCGGTCCATTATTCTCGAAACAAGCGAAAAGATAATTGTCAGGGATGGATTGGAAAAATTATCTATCAAGCAAATGGCCAAAGAAGCAGAGATATCACCGGGAAGTGTGTATAACTACTTTAAGAATAAGGATGAGATTATTTCTGGCATCATGAGGTCCGCGTTTCACGGACTTGTAAATAGTATGGAAGAAATCTCCGGCATGGATTTGCCGGCCAATGAAAAACTACATAAGATGGCTTTGTATATCTTTGAGGTCTTTCCGCGAGTATATCGATTGCATGAAGTGTTGGGACACAGGCAACGTCATTCTAAAACATCAAATGGAGAAGAGCATCCGGGCCATATGAAACTGATGGACATATTGGCCGGAGCGATTAAGCAGGGAGTTGAAGATGGAGATTTTATTGACTGTGATCCCCAGTTTTCCGCAGTAGCTTTCTGGGGGATGATTTTAGAAATAAAAATGAATCCGGGAAGGCTCTTTTTTGACGCAGAGCCAGTCGAGTTAACCGAGAAAGTCATGAAAACTTTTCTTCAGGGAATCAGAAAACGAAGTGATAGAGAATAATCATGTTGTTGAAAGATTCTGAAATGCAGATTGGATAATTTCCTGTTAATTGCAATGGCTTATGCCTGCTTTTCGTTTTTTACACAGTTCCAAAAAGTATTCCCCGGCACGTTTTAGATCGTCAGTATTAGGATGGGTCGAAGCGCTTTCCCAACGGGCGATCCGGTCTTTATTGGGACCATGTGGAAACCATGATGGTAATCTTTTTAGAAACTTGATCAATTTGGGAGAAATTTTTCCTTGACAGCAGAACTCTCCCCAAAGGGTATTTGGGGAGAAATAGCTTCTGCATTTTTCCAGACATCGATGTGCATGGTCAGATTCCGCTTCTGCTCCAAGGGTGAAAAAGAATGCTGTTTGCGCAGAGTTTAGTGATTGAATATAACGCAATGCGTCAGTATTGGGTCTGCCTTTGTCGATCCAGAATCCCACAATTACCAGATCGTACCCATGGGGATCCGGTGTGTTTGACATTGGGGTTAATTCTATATCTTCCCTTATTGCCTCGCAAATTGCTTCTGCTACGCGTTTCGTGTTTCCGGTTTTCGAAGAGTATGTTAGTAAAATTTTCATTTTGCAGCCTTTTGTTTATTCCGGACGTTCCGGAAAAGTGTTTGTAGATTTTGATAAATCGCATTGTTCCAGAATTGTCCTGCTTTTGTCAGGATAATTTTTCCAGTAGCTTCTGTGGAAAGAAGTCCACATTCCTCATACTGCTGTAGCAACGGAAAGAGGCATTCTTTTAAATCAAATTCAGTCCATTTTGACGCTTGCTGGATCTCATCAAGCGAAAAGCTGAAGTCATTCTGAATTGCTCCCGAAAGTTGATTCATTAGTCTGTCTTCCTGAGTGACTGGGGCTATTTGTGTCAATGGTTTTTCCTGATCGTCCAACTTCTCATAATAATTTTCCAGCGTTCCGCCTTGATAAAAGAAATAGCCATTTACTGCGCCCCCGCCGCCACAGCCGGCGGGGATACAATTACCTCCATATGCCTGAAGACAGTTATAAAGATTTCGTTCTCTGGAATCCAGGGCAAAGTGTTTAAGGGATATGCGTTTAGCTCCATGTTTCTCCATTATTTCCAGGGAGCGGCAAAACATATCCGCACGATCGGCAGCGTTAGGTAAAGCGGAGATTTTACCGGAAGAAATCTCGTCTTCAAGCAGCGTGCCGGGCATAAGGATTAAAGGATAGTGATCCACGCCGGAAATTGGACACTCTGTAAAAAGTGTTTTAATATCTTCTTCCCAGATGTCCATTGTTTGTCCCGGCAGTCCATAGATTTGATCAATAACTACGGTGTTATTTTCATTGTCGTGTAATCGCTGTAATACTGGAATGATTTCTTCACGTGACGATAATCGTCCCATTGAGCGGCGTAGTGTGGTGTTGAAACTTTGTACCCCGAGGGAATATCGGTTGACTCCGTATTTCTGACAGACGGCAATCTTCTCAGGAGATAAAGAACTGACACGTCCTTCCAGGGTGATTTCACAGTCGGTGGAAAGATTGAATTTATTAACGGCTTTCAATATCTCTGTAAGCGAATTGACGCTGAGGTCACTTGGAGTGCCGCCGCCAAAATATACGATATTGAATTGCTTGTCACTGATTCCCGGTGTGTTTCTGATCATGTCGAGCTCGCGAACTACGTATTCACCGTAAGTTTCGAGTACTCCTGGAACACTGCCGTTAACAAAAAATCCGCAATATTTACATCGTGTCGTGCAAAACGGAATATGGATATAAAGAGCTTTTGGGGAATCGTGATCAAGCTGTTTTGCCGCGGTTTTCCAAGTGCTTTCATAACTGTTTTCCGGAATTCCTATTCCAAGTTTTGAAGTGTGATCATTCGTCAGGCTGTCTTCTGAAAAAGTGCCAACCATTGGATTTTTTGTTTTTTTTGCAAAATAGTCTTCAAGCTTGAATTTCTCACCGGATTTATGCGGAGAGCGACGCTTGGCTAATTCCTGAAGCAATTCTTCCGTTACCTGGTAGTGACCACGTTTTTGAGCTTCCCGTTCAGCGGATTTCCGTACGAAATTTACGATAAATGGAGGGACTTTCTTTATGAGATTTTCTGCTTCTGGAGTCCATTGTATTTTTTTGCTTTTCTTTGTGAAAAACATTCTATTGGTTTCCTTCTTCTTTTTTATTGTTTTTTAACATGATCAAATGACATGAAACAGCAATTCCAACCAATAGCAGTATGCTCCAGTAATATAAATTGTGCTTCATCGTGGCCGAGAACGCTAGTCCGGCCCATAGAAAAATTAAGCTGAAAACTTTTGTTTTGACAGGAACTCCGCATCCAGAGTGGTAGTTCTGCCAGAATTGACGCAGAAATGACCAGCGAAGCAGCCAGCGATGAAACTTTGGAGAACTTCCCGCAAAAAAAAATAAGGCTGCAAGAAGAAATGGTGTAGTTGGTAGAAGAGGCAATAAAATTCCCAGTATCCCTAATCCTACACATAAGAATCCTGCCGTGAAAAATAAATATTTTTTGAGTGAATTGGGTATGCTCATATTTTTATCCTGAGTGCATTTGTTTTTTGGTGATGTAGTGTCTGTAAAAAAATAAAGCAACATAAAAGATAAGATGTTTTAATGTATTAGGTGTCCCTATCTATGTCAAGCTGGCAATAGAATGTCTAGAGGGGGTGAAAATTTAATTTAGGAGGAAAAGTGTGTGAAATCAGCTCAGATGTGAAGGGTTTTTTAATCAAGTATGGTTGCAAATTTAAAAAATATTGCAAAGTTTTGCAATTATTGAAAGCCTCAAGATAAATGAACGACCCCGTGGGTTTTGCCCCGAGGATGTTTAATTTCCGCTTCCGTAAGGAGCGTCATCGACTGGAGTTTGAAGCGGGACAAACGCCGTCCGTCCTGCGGACAATAAAAACAGCAGGAGGCCTAAGCTTCCTGCTGTAAAATCGTATAGAATATTATGAGTTTACTGAATTAATTCAGAAATCGAATTTAGTTCTTATGGATTTACTGAAAAGACATACCGGTATGTCAAGCCCTTATAGTTGAACTTTTCGACATGGCCATCCATGATCGCAAAGTTGCAGTATTTTTGATGGCGGATAAAATTCATGGCTCCGGTATTTTCATTATAAAGAACTGTTGGGTCTACTAATTCAGTGGAGTTGATTTTGGTGGGCATCCAGGTGTTTACTGTGGGGTTGAAGGCAAACGGATACGATTGAAAACATGCTTCGCTGGCATTGTTGTTGGCTGCAACCTGGTTCCCATCGGCAACCAGCATTACTTCCGAAGAACGCTTGATCTTTTTTAGAGGAGTCAGAGGATTTTCTGTTCCGCCGCCACCACCGAAAACATAGGGATTGGCTGAATAGGTTAAAAGACCACCTGCGTAATTTGATGCAGTAATTGCCGGTTTTGCTTCCGGGCAGAAAAATACGGTTGCATCTGTTTTTCTCAGGTCAACTTTCATATATGGAACAAGAAACGCGGCGTATGAATATTTGGCCGTTGTTCCGTTTAGTGTGCAGTAGTCGTAATACGGCGGAGTATAGGTATCGAAATCATTCGCATACATATTTACTGCCAGACCGATCTGTTTCAGGTTGCTGGTGCATTTTGCCAGGCGTGCGGTGTGGCGCGCCTTACTTAACGCTGGCAGGAGCATTCCCGCGAGTATCGCAATGATGGCGATCACCACCAGGAGTTCGATGAGAGTGAAATTTTTTTTCCTTTTCATGTTCATAGTTCCTTAATTTTAATGTATATACTATATAGCTATTCCCTTGGTTTGTAAAGAATATAATTCATTTTTTGAATTAAGTCAAGTGTTGTAATTGACAAAAACATATATTTAAGGTATATTTAATTTATAAAATGAAATTAATGGCAATCTTGAGGTGTTGAATGAAAAGATTTCTCGCAGTGTTCTGTTTTAGTATTATGGCGTTTGCCGCTTATGCATCTGATGTAGTAACGATTATTCCGGGGAAGGGGGCTGTTTCAAAGGCCGCAGCGGAGAAGAGCCGTGTTCAGGCGAAAAAGTGGAATAAGTGGTTGGCTGGATTGAAGGTGTCATCAAAGGTCGTACCTTCGGATGAAGCAGTAAGTAAAAATTTTTTACCTGTAACTTCAAAACTTGTGTTTGTCTGGAGTATATGGAATTTCCGTCCGGAATTGAAGAAAAGACTGATGGCTGTGCTTGAGAATGGTGGAGCGATTGTTTGGCAGGGAATTACTGCTGAACGTAAACCTCTTTCTTCTGCGACAATGAAGTTTCTGCGTCAGGCTGCCGGGACTGATTTTAAAGGATACGCGTGTGACCCGCTGGTGGGGAAGGGGACCATTCAGCAATATATGTTTATCAAGCCGATTGTTAAACAAGCAACAGCAGGGCTCTGGAAGGGAGAAATGCCGCCGTTGTTCGCGATGTTTGCCGGTGAGGAATTTCGTATTGTACCTGTAGATGGGGGGATTGCGGCCGGGGAATGGATTCGGCGCAACCGTAAAACTTCCGACGGACCGGCAATTATTCTTAAATCTTTTTCGAAAGGCGGGGCTTCTGTTATGTTATCGGTATATAATCTGATTCTTGCCGGGGAGAACACTCGGAAGTATCTGCCGTCTTTTCATTCCGCTATCCTTATTAATATGATTCTTAAATGGCGTGGGTTGACTGCGGTTCCGGCTGTTGCTCAAAAGAAGAAGGATCCGATCAATAACCGGCTGATTAACCCGGATTATAATTGTCCCCGGTCCCTATGGGTGTGGAACGTTGAAGAGGCACTTGATTCGGCTAAGGCAAAAGATTTAATTGAATTTTGTCATAAACGTAAAATTGGAACTATTTATTTATATACTGGCAATAAGGGACAGTTTGCGAATTCTCAATATAGACGTATCAGGACTTTTTTGAAGGAAGCCCATAAGAATGGAATGAAAGTTGAAGGTCTTGACGGCTGGAAAGAGGCGGTGATGCCGGGGGAGCAGGAGAAATTTCTGACTTCGCTTGAGCAATTACTGGTTTATAATAGTAAAGTATCGAAAGATGAGCGGTTTGATGGTTTCCAATCCGATGTGGAGCCGCAGTGTATGAAAGAATATCACACCGGTCCGGAAAATCGTCAACGCTTTGATCTGGGTTATGTTAAGCTTCACTATGACTGCCGTAAGCTTATTGAGCGATACAAGGCCGGCTCCGGATTCCAGTTCGGTATGGCGGTATCCGAGCATCTTGATACGGATGCTGAAAAATACAAGGTTCGTTTCAATGGACGGAATCTGCCGGTATTGGAGCATTTGCTGTTCATTTGCGACTACATTGCGTTGATGTCGTATCACGATAAGGCCAAAGCAACGATCAGGATGTCTCAGGGGGAAGTCGATGCAGCCGCAAGAATGGGAAAAAAAGCCTGGGTGGGATTTGAAACTCTGGACGTGTGTTCCAGTTTTGGCGGACAGCGTTCGATCACATTTTATGAAGAAGGGCTTAAGGCGCTGGAAGCGGAATTGCGGAAAACTTATTCTCATTATAAAAACAATAAGGGTTTCGGCGGACTCGCTTTGCATTACTATGAATCGTTGCGCCGTTTGCCGGATAAATCGAGAAAGATTGATATTAAGCTTGGCCCGGAGATAAACGCTCCTCTGACCGCGATTTTAATTGATGGAAAAAGCAATGACTGGACGAGTGCTCCACAGCTTGTTTCGGATACCAAAACTCAGGTTGTGCATGGGCAGGATGAATGGCGTGGAAAAGATGATTTGTCGATGGAGGTTCATGTAGCTTGGGACAGCAGTAATATTTATTTTCTGGCGGAGGTAACTGATAATCGATATGTTTCCGGAATCGGCGGCAAGGACTTGTGGCAGTGGGACCATTTGGAGATTCGTGCAGGAGGTGCTGACGGCGAACATTTTCAGATTGGTATTTGTCCGGGAGGTTTTATGCGTAAGACTGACAGCGTGTATGTCTGGTTCCCACAGGATTTATCCGACGAAGAACGCGCCTTGCTGGCAGAGAAAATTGAGTATAAAGTAGTGAAGACCGCAACCGGATATTTGATTGAGGGATGTATTCCCGCAACTGTTCTTGGCTATAAGTCATTTGGGGACGGACAACAAATCAATCTGCTTTTTGAAGCTGGGGATTCAGATGCAAAGACAGAAGTTTGCCGAACCATGATTTCCACCGCGCCGAAGCGAGACAAGGAAAATCCCGCAACTTATGTTCGAATTCGTTTGCATAAATAGTAATAATAAATAATGTAATAACCCCGGGGATTAAGAACAGGTGTAATGGATGAATAAGAAGAAAGATATATTGGCATCGGGCCGACAACTTGCCAACACTGCTGCGATCATGCGGTATCTGGCTCATAACGGACCGGTTAGCCAGGTGCAGGTGGTTGGCGATACCTCCCTGAAACGTACTTCTATATTCAATATTTTTGAACAGCTTGATCAGGCTGGACTGGCTGTAGTCAGTTCAAATCTTCCAGCCTTGAAGAAAGGGCGTCCTTCACAATTATGGGAAGTTAACCCTGCTGCTGGTTGTTTTTTTGTCGCTTACCTTTCGAATTCAGAAGAACATTACAGCGTATGTGATTTTACCGGAGCTGTGCAGGATAGTATGTCCTGTAAGAGCGCAGAGAAATTTGATGAGGCAATATTGAGACTGGTTGAGCGTTTTCGCGATTGGAAACGTCAATACTGTTTTCGGGCGATAATTGTTGTTTTACCTGGAGCCGTTGATCCTGAAAATGGTACGGTGGTTGTATCTCGGACATGGCACATCGAAAATCTTCCGCTGGCTGAAACGCTTGAGAATATGCTTCAGGAAGATGTTCCCGGAATACCGGTTGTTATTGAAAATAACGCACGCATGGCGGCCTGGGGAGAAAAACAGCAGGGGTCATGTATCGGTTTGAATAATTTTATTACTTTGCATTTAAATAACGGACGGTGTAACGGACGTCGTACTCCGATCGGAGTAGGCAGCGGAATTGTTTTGAACGGAAAGCTGTATGGTGGTTTCGGCGGGAGTGCCGGAGAGCTGGATGAAGCGTGTTATCGCTGGTTTGATAAGATATACAGCAATGACCGTTTTCCGATATCCCTGCGGGAACTTGATCCTAAGTTGCGTGTCAGATTTGCCACTCAGCTGGCTGAAAGTTTTTCTCATTTGGTAAACTATCTGGCTCCGGAGCGTCTGGCGGTGATATTCGACCATGAAACAGCTTTGCCGGATTTCACGATGGCACTGGAAAAGACCCTTCGGAAACAATTAATGCTGCGCCATAAAGATTCCTTTCCGGTGGAAATATGTCCAGACGGAGTAGGAGCGATTATGCGTGGTGCGATCGCTTTGCTTCGGGAAATATATTTTAACGACAGTCCGGCGTTCCTGGAATTGCTTCACGAACGCCTTGGATTGGTCCCGTAATTTTGTTACGATATAATTCCATAGCCTCCTGATGGAATGACATTGGCTGTTGCTTTTTTGCCGGTGCCATCGAAAGATTCTGTTACCGGATGAGTCAGTTGACTGCCGGTAAGATTCAATAAATAGACGCGGCCTGCAGCGATTTCCAGTGCTTCTGGTAGGGCCGTTGCATCATTCAGTATAATGATTGATTCAGTTGGTGCCGCAGTCATCGCGAAAGCTGTATTTGACAGTTTGTAATGAATATGCCAGTGACCATGGTTGAGTGTCTGTTGTTTGGTTTGATAGAATTCCAGCCAGTGTCTGACAACTGCTTTTACTTCGGGTGTTAGTTCTTGCAGGTCCATTGACAGCATCGGGATCCCGACCAGCGAGGCAATCATGTGTCGGGATATATTTGACAATAGTTCCGAAGCGTTCCAGAATACCGGATCGGAATGAACCGGGATATTATCTCCCATGGCGACCCTGATTTGACAGAGTCGGTTGAAATTATCCATGAAATCAAATGGTACGTCGCCAGCACGGAATTGAGTAGCCAGCGGCAGCATTGCCGGAGTTGCATAGGGTTGACGGAATTCGATTAGTGCGTCTATATTGTTTTGCCGTATCTGTTTTGATAATTTTGATACTAATTCGTAAGATGCTTTTCCGCACGGAACATCAATATTCTGTTTAAAACAGTCCAGAAAATCGACTTTCAGGCCGTCAAGCTGATATTTTTCGACCAGGCTGGCCAGTTTATCTATAATGATTTTCGCTGCTCCTGGGTTAGACGGGTCAAGGGTGTGAGAACTTTCGGGGGAGTCTTTGCTTATAGAGTTTTCTAATGACTTGATGATATCGCTTTTGTTGCCGATCAACGCGGGGGTAACCCAGAGCAGATATTTCAGGCCCATGTTCTGCATTTTTTCGACATGGCTCTTGAACTCCGGAAATTTTACGCCAGACAGGTTCCAGTCTCCGATTTGTTCATACCAGCTGTCGATGGTTTCTGGACATACTCTTTTCATGGTGTCAAAACACCAGCCGTCATCAATAATCAAAGTGCCGCAGCCCAGTTCTGCGGCAATGACGGCATTGGCCTCTACCCAGGACTCTGTTAGTTTTGCGTGGATCGCATACCAGGTACAAAATACCGGATTCCAGGCGGCCTCGGGAAATTCCGGTAATGTTTGATTAAGAGTGGCCCGCCATTCGTTCAGGCAGTCCTGCCAGGGGTGCGGGCGTTGGTCTATGGTGAGAATACAGTTTTGTTCTGTTGCGGGGATTTCGATGGTAACATCGTATTCGGCGGTTTCCTGATTCATCTGGGCAGTGATTGTGGTATCATTGATCAAATTATCCAGTGCCAGAAAACAGTGATTTTGCTGGCAGGTATTGAAGAAGGCTACTGCTGGGAAGTCCTTTACTGCGGAACTTTCTGCTTTGATTGTCCAGGTAAGCTGCTGTGTCGGCGTCCGTTGGGCAGGGGTCCAGTAGCCCTGGATGTCCAGAATTGGCACCGGCAGTTTGATTATTGTCGCCGCGTCACTGGAAGGAACAGTGACTTTTTCCAGTTTCGTATCCAAAGAATGTTTTTCGATAACTTTTTTCTGTTGGATTATTGTAATATCCATAATGTAATTTTTCCTCGTTTTTTTTATTGTGATATATTAAAGTATATCACAGAAAATGTATTTCAATGGTAAAATTGTACAGATAATGTTTTGAGTTGGAAATATTTTGAAAAAAGTTTAATGTGTGATATATTTTGAGTATATCAGAAATAATAAATGTGAATAGAGTGCCCTTGAAAACTGAAAAGACCTATTTGTATTGCCGTTTGGCGGACCGTATCCGGGAGTATATTCTTTCGGAAAAGCTGGATATTGGTAGCCGTCTCCCCGCGGAACGGGAATTGGCACGTCGCTTTGATGTTGCGTTTCTGACGGTGCGCCGGGCGTTATCGCTGTTGGAACAGGACGGGATTATTCGCAAGATTCCGCGCCGGGGAAGTATAATTGAAATGCTTCCTCGCAGCCGCGTTGCTCGAAAACGTATCGGCATTACGATTTGGCTTGACGCTGGAGCTGATCATCCATCTACATTGACCAGGTTGTCGGTTGCGGGGCGTGTGTTTGGTAATGATTTCGAGATTATTATTGTTTATATCACTCGTGAGATGGTCGAATATGGCGATTGGTCACCGTTGCTGAATTCTACCTTGCTTGACGGCTTGTTGGTTACGGTTCAGGAAATTCCTTCATTGGTGCTTGATCGGCTCGGAGAATTGCCGTTCCCGGTGGTGTTTGAAGGTTTTCGAAATCGTTATCCCGGAGGCGCTGCCGATTTGGCGGGAGGAATGGCTTTGCTGATGAATTATCTTGTGGGGCAGGGGCATCAGAGGATTTGCATGATTACCCGAAGTATGGAACATTGCCCGTGGGTCGCGGAGCAGGTTACGGCGTTTTACGATTGTGCGCGAGCTCTTGAATTACCGGATTGTGATGCCATCTCTTCAGGTGATTATAGCCGTGAGTGCGGATTTAATTATACGATGGCCCGTTTAAACTGTGCGGAGCAAAAGCCGACCGCAATTGTTTACGGAGATGATGTTATGGCTCAGGGGGGACTCGACGCATTGGCCCGGTTGAATCTGAATTGTCCGGGCGATGTGTCGGTGGTTTCGCGCGGTGCGGTTGGTTCGCTTGCCATGCTGACCAATCCGGCCTTGACCGGTCTGAGATATAGTAATGAGTCTTCGTCCGAATACTGTTGTCAGCTGCTGCGGTTGTTGGTCGAGGGTACTGCTGCAGAGGGGATGAATTCCTGCCGATTGATACGTCAGGAACTGGTTGTCAGGGAATCGTCTGCTTCTGTTCCTTGCGAATGATCAGGATACAAAAAAACCGCCATGAAAATGTGGCGGTTTTTATCTCAAATTTTTTTGTAAAAAATGAATTACTTCATTCTTACCGGAACCAGTTCCGCACGGCGGTTTTTGGTCCAGATGCTTGCTCCTGTTCCCATTGCTGCAGGGCGTTCTTCGCCATAGCTTATCGTTTTCAGTCTGGCATCCGGAACGCCGAGGTTTACCAGATACTGTTTGACAGCCAATGCACGGCGTTCCCCAAGAGCCCGGTTGTATTCCGCGCTGCCGCGTTCATCGCAGTGTCCTTCAATGATAACTCCCACTCCGGCGTATTTTGTCATGTAGTCAGCAACCTTTTCCAGTTTAACGCGTTCGCTTGCGCCAACCTGATCCTGATCATAGGCAAAATAAATGGTCGGGAAATTGAGGCCGGGAATTGGCTCTCCAAAGTTATCTGTTCCTGCTGCAAGAACTTCCGGACTTTCATTCGTGAATCCTGTAGGTCCGGCAATGTCTGTGTCGCTACCGGCAATGGGACCCAATTCGCCTGGTTTTGGGATGGTTTCGGAGGAATTCGTATTAGCCGGATCCAGTTTATCATCAGATTCGAACCAACTGCATCCAGCAGACAGAGTGATTACCCCCGCGAGCACTCCGGAAAAAAGAATTCGGGCTAAGTTCATGAAAAGCACCTTTGTTATTTTTAACTTTTTTAAATTTAATATAAGAATTGTTCCATTGACATATAATTAATTAACAGTATATTACATTTCTTTCCAGTTCATTTTAAAGAAAAATTTAAAAAAAAACGGATATTAACAAGTTTTATGAAAATCGATTGGCAAAGTTTGGGCTTCAGCTATATGCCCGTCAAATCCAATATTCGCTATCGCTACATTGATGGCAAGTGGGATAACGGGACTTTGTACAACAACGATCGGTTAGAACTATCTATCGCGTCCAACTGTCTCCATTATGGGCAGGCAGCGTTTGAGGGATTGAAAGCGTTCTGCTGCAAAGACGGTAAAATCCGGGTTTTTCGCCCGGAAGAAAATGCTCTCCGCCTTAACAGTACCAGTGCTCACATTCTGGGACCGGTTGTTCCCACCGAAATGTTTATTGAAGCGGTCGAAAAGGTAGTGAGAGAAAATATTGAATACGTTCCTCCTTATGGAACCGGCGGGTCGCTGTATATACGGCCTCTGCTGATTGGAACGACTCCTCAAATTGGTATCTCCGCCAGTAACGAATATTATTTTATTGTGCTCGTGTCTCCAGTCGGGCCTTATTACAAAGGCGGAATCAAACCGGTTCATGCCTGTGTATCAGACTTTGACCGGGCGGCTCCTCGCGGAACCGGGCATATCAAAATTGCCGGTAATTATGCCGCCAGTCTGGCGCCGACCAAGAAGGCTAAGGAAAAGGGCTGTCAGGTTGCATTATTTCTGGATGCCAGGGCTCGCAAGTATATAGAAGAGTTCGGCACAAGTAACTTTATCGCGATTACGAAAGACGGTACTTATGTAACGCCTGATTCGGATTCGATTCTTGACAGTATCACCAACAAATCTCTGCGACAGATTGCTAAAGATTTGGGGATTAAGGTTGAAAAACGCAAAGTCTGTTTTGATGAATTGGAATCATTTGCGGAAATCGGCGCCTGTGGAACTGCCGTGGTTATCACCCCGGTAAGCGAAATCTATACCGATGATGATAAAGTCTATCGGTTCGGCGAAGAAATTGGGCCGACTCTGAAATCTCTTTATGACCGGATGACCGGTATTCAGTACGGTGAAATTGAAGATATTCACGGCTGGATGAAAGAGGTGATAATCTAATCATTATTGATTAGTAAATGAACTGGAAAAGTAAACGGTACGGGAAATAATTTTCCGTACCGTTTTTTTATGCCCTCCTGACGCAGGAGGGCAGGAGGAGATTTTCTATTAGTCCATTCTGATATTTTGAATGTAGTTATATCCTGGTTGTTGATTCAGTGGAAAGTTTTTTGCCTTAACTGATTTTGTTTGGGTATTTGAAGTGAACTTGTACTCTCCGGTTGATGGCAGATGAAACCAGGCACGACCAGAGGTATCCGGCAATACCGCTTCCGGACAAGTCATCCCTGGGCCTTCCATCCATACCGGAAGTTTCTTGTTTGTAGTTGTAACGATTACCTCCGGAGTCATCGTTTTCTTGAGGGACGGCATTTTATAAAAAGATTCCTTAAATACGAAATAGACATTATTAGGAGTATATTCCACCCGTTTCGAGTCCCAGAAATTCAGGTTTTCCGCCTGAGAACCCGCCCGGAGACTTTGTACCCTTCTGCCGCGCCCCGATAGCGCTGGCCAAGCAGGAAACACTCTGATATCCGCCATGTGCGGCAGGTACCAACTTTTTGATGTTTTAAACTTATCCTTTGTAATCAGGTCAGCGAACGGTCCCATCAATTTTCGGGAGGCGCTACAGAAACCCATCATGTAAAAGGCAGGAAAAGGCATTGTTCCGGCCAGGCCATTGGCTTTTTCAAATGCGATACGCTCCCGATATGCCGCGGCTGTTGCTTTCATGGCTTTTTCGGCAATAGCCGGATCGGCATGCTGCATATTGAAATAGTACCCCTGCATATAGTTATACTCGCCATGAATGCCCGGTCGTTTGCCGGTATTCTTCCAGTCTTTAAACGCCTTCCCCATGGAATAGTGAACGTCCGCAGTTCTGAATTCTTTCCGCCAGTTGCTTCCCTGTTGAGTGATCATAATATGCGGGGCAACCTGACTGAAAGCTTTTTCCATCTCAACATATATTTGAGCAGTCTGATCTATTAGCGGGTCAATAACCTGAAATATCTCATTGCTCCCGGAATAAATAACAACGGCTGGATGAGTCCGCAGTTTTCTAGCCATTCCCTGATGGTATGTTTTTAAATTCTCACGATACACCGGGTCGGAGTAATTTCTTGATTTGATCAATTTCGGCGCCCCGCCGCTAATGGCTTCCGGCTCCAGCATAAAACCGAGCTCGTCAGCTACGTTTAGAGCACAGTTGTAAATATTTCCAGCCCCGATATGGTGATCCCGGGTGATATTGAAATTCGCGTTTCTCAGAATTTTAAAATAACGCATCATAAAGGCACGGGAAGTTGCGCCTTCATGCCCTTCGGATACCCAGTAGTGATCCCCCTGAAGGAATATGCGTTTGCCGTTCAGGGCGAAATTCAGTTTCTTCTGAACTATGAATTTCGTAAAACCCGTTCTAAATGTATGAATATCTATGATTTTCCCCTTATGTAACAACTTATAAGTAACATTGAACAGATTTGGTTTTCCGTAAGTACCGCCAATCCCCCAAAGCAAAGGATTGGACCAGACTGTTTGACACCTGAATTTTCCGTTTTTTTCTGGAGCCAGTTCAAACGGTCCAAAAGATTCGTTGTGTTTGGGGTTGGCAAATTCAACAGTTAAAGAATATCCGCTAAAATCGTTCGTACCAGATATTTTGCCCCAGAAGTTGAGCTTGTTGTCCTGGCTAAGCCAGGCATAGGGAAAATCCACTGAAACTTTGGGCATGGATTTAATTATAACATCCTGATGAATCCCAAAAGTCCATTTCGGGCCACAGGGATAGCTGTACCCTTTACGCTCTTTATTGCTGAGCAGAACTTTGCTTGTGATGAAAACCATCAGTTCGTTTTCACGACCGGGAACCGCTTTGTCTGATATATCAACTTCAAATGGTTCCATTCCGATGTGTCTTCCCGCAAAGTCGCGGTTGATATAAATTTCTGCAATATATGGTGCGCATCCAAAACAAACACGCAATTTTTTGTTTTTCCAGTTTTTGGGGATTATGATTTTACGGCGCAATCCGGCATAGCGAAATTTATGATTAATATTTCCAGGAATAATAGCTGGCTTCCAGGTTCCTTTTAATGCATCGGGATCAGCATTTTCGATAATTTCCCATTGACCATTTAGAACCATATCCGCTCTAGTTGAATCCGGAGCGTTCATGGCAATTTTCGGTAATGAGGCCGGCAATAGCGGCTGCATAATCTCAGCTTTGTCCGCTTTTGCCAGATAATCTTTTATTCGCGTAATCATGGGAGGCAGATACGCCAGATATCCGATGTGTTTTTCGATATTAATTTCCATTTGAAAATTATGTGCCTTGATAGCATTCGTAATATCGGATTTATTTCGCTTGATTTCGTTTATATACAGGTGCGCTTCCGTGATTAATCTCTGCGCCTCTCTGCCATAAAAGCTTTTCAGCTGATTGCCGGATGGAATCAATTTCTCCAGAGCTTCTTCATAATTATCCAGTTTTGCGACATTGGCGTTGTAGGTTTTGGACAATTCATTAAAATGACCTTGTTTATCTTTCTGTATACACGTTAAATGTGTAAGCGTCTGAGTCATCCCGGAGCGATATTTTACCCCGGACAGGGCGATTAAAATCGGCAGTGCCTCCTGTACCGTACTTCGGAAAGTTATTGATTTAACAGTCTTTTCCCGATTCGGATTTTTTCCATAGTAAAGAAATGCTCCAGACTTGCCACGGAAACCTCCTTTGCCATGCAGCACTGTGCGCGCATGCGCTATGTCGTCAACCTCCACCCAATCCGCTATGTTTTCTCTAGTTATAATGGGAATGGATTTTTTGCTGCCGTCTTTGTAATTGATATCGTAATAGCCGCAAATCTTTCCGGGAGACATTACCCATGCCCCACACTGTACAAACAAAAATCCATCCCATCTTCCTTTGACTGTAATCGTTTTTTTTGTCGGGAAATAGTCTCGTGCACTGTTAGCCAGCGCAATGCATTTTTTTCCGATATAAAACGGCATACCAAGCAATTTGACTTTTCCGTGAGGCATATCGCGACGATCGGTTTTTGGTCCCTGATCAGTCCATCCGCCCTGTTGGTCAGCTGCTACTTCATCCTGAAATGGAGTACACGCCGCCTCCCCCAGCGGAATTGGTTTTATATATTTTGATGAAGAAAAGCTGTAGGTTGGCGTATATTCGTATTTACGGTTGAAATCAGCTGATGCCTCAAGTTCGTTTATTGCATGATCAAGAATGATCAGTTCATCATAAGAATGAGAAGCGTATTCGTGCCAGCGATTTCTAGCTCCAATTACAATGTATGCGGGAAGCTTGTCGGGGAAATTTTTGACGTTTTCCTTGCAACTCACCAGCCGTCCGTCAATAAACAGAGAAATTCGTTTTTGTGATTCGGACCAGGAAAATGCAATGCGATGCCATCTTGTATCCGGCTGCCAGCCCGCAGTGTCATAAGCTACGGATTTTCCTTTCCCATCCGGGCCAATCAGTGTGCAGCAAATCTGATTATTCCAACCTCCCCATGACATTATCATGGTATTTTTCCACGTGTCATTTTTATTGGGCCCAGTGCAGGTATTGAACAACCTTTGGATCTTCGGGCCTTTAACATATTTTGATTTTAATTTAAACCAGAATGCAAATGTACCTTCATCAGGATAAATATTTCCTGCGGATGGATAACATACGGAGCCTCCTTGTTTCAAGTCAAGTCCCCCTACTGCAGGCATACTGTTTGCATATGGATAACCTGCACCAATGCAAACCGATCCCGGTTTACACTTGAAACGAGCATTGATTGCTCCATTTGCGGAAAGCTGAGCTTTTGTCGAGTCGTTAAAATGCGAAAACAGCAATACTTTTGCATTGACAGACACGCACATTAAGGTAAAAATACTGATATTTAGTGATACAGTTATCGTTAATCGAAAAATCAAGGACATAAATAATGACTCCAGTCTTTTTTAGGGCATGTTAGGAATTTACAGGGAGGAATCACTCCAGATTCTTTTTATAGGGATATTTCCAGTTAGAATCTTCCTGAGTAACGTGCATATCGCAATATAAAACATTCCTTGAACTTTTGCGGTGATTTGCTTTATAATCAATCATTAACGGAGCTTCGGACGCTATGCGTTCAGGAACATAGTAATCCCAGTTAGTATTGGGATAAACCGATTTCATCTTATTGCAGAGACGCCTGCAGCCATGTGCTTCGCTTCCATATTGATACTCAAAATCATAACTGGTTCCATGATATTTCGCTTCAAACCCGGTTCCATCATTAATATCTTCCGGACAACACCACATTTTATTGGGATTGGGATAGGAGGAGCCCCAGCGATAAGTCACATCATGGCCTCCTACCCAGGGATTGAATAATATAACAAAGCTGTAGATGTAAGTGGGAAACGAGTTGCCTTTTTTGTAAGGCAAAAGACCATCGTATGAGTCACAGTAGTTTACAATGCCAACCCCCATTTGCTTAAGATTTGATGCACATTTGATTCTTTTGGCGCTGCGCCTGGCACTGCTTAGTGCCGGTAACAGCATAGCTGCCAGGATAGCTATGATCGCTATCACGACAAGGAGTTCGATGAGTGTGAAATTGTTTTGTTCTCTTTTCATGTTTTTCTCCATTTTCTTTGTTTTTCCCATTAAATATAAAACATGGTTCACTGAAACAGTCTTGCAACAGTTTTATTATATAATGAAATATTATTATTGTCAACTAAAAATATATTGAAATTCTGATAAAAAATTATAGTTTTTCACTTGTTTTTATTATATGCAGCAGTTATAATATTCATTGAAACTGTTTCAATAAACAATGAAATCAAGTTTTAAAATGGAGAAATATGTCTGATAATACAATATATGATGTCGCCAGAAAAGCAGGAGTTAGTGCTTCTACCGTTTCGCGAGTAATAAACCAGCGGGCAGGCGTAAACAGTGAAACAACCAGAAAAGTAAATCACGCTTTGAATGAATTGAATTTCCGCCCTCGCTGGAAGGCGGCTCCGGCAAAGTCAATCGGCGTTATTGTTCATCCACATCATGAATGCCTGGCGAATCCTTTTGTATCCACGCTTCTTTCTGCTATAAGTGAAATGCTGTTTGCCGAAGGGTATACCGTACAGCTCATTCCACGAAAGCAGAGCGATTCATCAATTAATGGTTTGGCTGGTTTGGTTTCAACTCATACGATCCAAGGTGTAATAATCATTCCCATGCATCAGTTTTACGGGCTTTCTGAACGATTAAGTGCTGAGCATTTTAACGTTCCACATGTTGTAATTGGAATGGAACAGCATGATACCGCTGAGGATTGTTCTTATTACCGGATCGGAACCGATGATATTACTTCAGGAAAACAGCTGGCTACTTTTTTATTGAGACAGAATCTCAAAACGTTTGAAATCGTTTCCCCGGATCAGCGTGACTGCTGTCACAGCAAGCGAATACTCGGAATACTCAGTTCATTAAAAAAGGCCGGAATTGATCCGCAAAGTATCCCTATTCATGAGTATTCAGATGTAACTGTAAGTAACGGTAAGGCAGCAGCGGCTGAAATCGCCACACAACCGGAACTTCCTGACGCGGTCATTGTGACTGACTCGTCTCTGGCGATGGGTTTCTGTGCAGGATGCATTCAGGCGGGAATTCACATTCCCGATGATATGTCGATTGTTGGTTTTGAGGACGCTGATGAACTTGAGACAACCGCTCCGCCATTGACCGCGATGAAGCAGCCTACTCGCAAAATGGGAGAGATGGCCGTACAGCTCCTTCTTGCTCAAATTCATGAACAGGCACTGGATAATATTCCAGGGATGCTTAAGCATTCTCTTGTCATCCGTAATTCAGTGACATTGGGCCGATAGAAGAAAACTAAAATGTAATCAAAAAGCCCCGGCAGGGAAATCCAGCCGGGGCTTTGAATATTCAGAATCGCCTATGATATAGACTTAGGCATCCGCCAGAGCGACAACACCCGGAAGTTCTTTACCTTCGAGAAATTCGAGGGAAGCGCCGCCGCCGGTTGAGATGTGGCTCATTTTGTCAGCCAGACCGCTCTGATTGACAGCCGCGACAGAGTCACCGCCGCCGATAATGCTGGTGGAATCGCTATCAGCTACCGCCTGGCATACGCCCATGGTTCCAGCTGCGAAATTAGACATTTCAAAGCAGCCCATCGGACCGTTCCATACAACGGTTTTAGCTTTAAGGATTTCAGCCGCATAAGCTTTGGTTGTTTCCGGACCGATATCAAGGGCCAGGAAGCCATCGTCGATGCTGGTGCCGACAACTTTAGTAGTTGCGTCGTTATCGAACTTGTCAGCTTCGACGTTGTCGGTCGGAAGCATGAATTTAACGCCTTTTTCTTCGGCTTTCTTCATGATTGATTTTGCGGTATCAACCAGATCGTCTTCGCAGAGTGATCCGCCGATTGTATAACCAAGGGCTTTGTAGAAAGTATAAGCCATTCCACCGCCGATCAGAATAGTGTCAACTTTTTCCATCAGACTGGTCAGAACTTCAAGTTTTCCGGAAACTTTGGCACCGCCGATAATTGCAACGAAAGGACGTTTCGGGTCGGCAACAGCCTGTCCGAGGTACTGGATTTCTTTTTCAAGCAGGAAACCACTTACGCAGTTTGCTTTGTCCATGAATTCAGTGATGATAGCAGTTGAAGCATGGGCACGGTGAGCAGTACCGAATGCATCGTTGCAGTAAACATCGCCAAGCTTTGCAAGCTCTCCAGCGAAAGCTTTCTGAGCTGCCTTATCTTCATCTGTTTTGCATTTCAGGTCTTCTTCCTTGTGGTAGCGAGTGTTTTCGCAAACCAGGATTTCACCTGCTTTCAGAGCTTTGGCCTGAGCAACAACTGCTTCGCCAACGCAGTCGGAAGCCATAGTGACTTCTTTTCCGAGAAGTTCAGCAAGTTTGTCTGCTGCCGGTTTCAGGCTGAATTCAGGTTTAACCTCACCTTTCGGGCGACCGAGGTGTGACAGAAGTACCAGAGAGGCGCCATTGTCAATGATGTATTTAATGGTTGGCAGGGCGGCACGTACACGGGTGTCGTCAGTTACAACGCCGTCTTTCAACGGAACGTTGAAGTCAACGCGCATAACTACTCTCTTACCTTTGATATCGATGTCTTTGATGGTCTTTTTATTGAGATTCATCATCGTATCTCCTGTAAAAATATTTCAATTCAGGTCCGGGAACGTCCGGCCTTTTAACAAAAAACCCGAAGAACCACAAAGGCTCTCCGGGTTTGACTCAAGTCATAATATTGACATGATCGTCAATGTCTGCAACAGCCTCTAATTAGAGAGAAGCAATTTTGCAGATCAGGTCAACAACCTTGTTGGAGTAACCCCATTCGTTGTCGTACCATGAAACAACTTTGACGAAGTTGTCATTCAGAGCAATACCGGCGTCTGCATCGAAAGTAGAGGTGCAAACTTCACCGACGAAGTCCTGAGAAACAACAGCTTCTTCGGTGTAACCGAGGATGCCTTTCAGGCTGCTTTCAGAAGCTTCTTTCATAGCTGTGCAGATGTCTTCGTAAGAAGCACCTTTGTCCAGGCGGCAAGTCAGGTCAACAACTGAAACGTCCGCAGTAGGAACGCGCAGAGCCATACCAGTCAGTTTGCCGTTCAGGGCAGGGATAACTTTACCAACAGCTTTAGCTGCACCAGTAGAAGAAGGAATGATGTTAGTGAGAGCGGCACGGCCACCTCTCCAGTCTTTCATTGAAGGACCGTCAACAGTTTTCTGAGTAGCAGTAGTAGCGTGAACAGTAGTCATCAGACCTTCAACGATACCGAATTTGTCATTCAGAACCTTAGCGATCGGAGCCAGGCAGTTAGTAGTACAAGAAGCGTTGGAAACGATAGTCATGTCAGCAGTCAGTTCGCTGTCATTTACGCCCATAACGAACATCGGAGTGTCATCTTTAGACGGAGCAGACATTACAACTTTCTTTGCACCAGCTTCGATGTGTTTTACAGCTTTTTCCTTAGTCAGGAAAAGACCAGTAGATTCAACTACGTATTCAGCACCAACTGCATCCCATTTCAGGTCTGCAGGATCTCTTTCAGAGGTGATGCGAATTTTGTTGCCGTTTACAACGAGCATTCCATCTTCAACTGAAACTTCACCGTCGAATTTACCGTGTACTGAGTCGTACTTCAGCATGTAAGCAATGTAATCAACATCCAGCAGGTCGTTGATTCCTACAACCTGAACATCGCTGCGTGACTGAGCGGCGCGGAAAACGAGGCGACCGATACGTCCGAAACCATTGATACCAATTTTGATCATTTTTCGGGTTCCCTTTATTTTAAGATTAAACTTATTATTGAAACGTAACCGTTTCACTTCCTAAATTGTAATAAGAATTGGTAATCTATTGTGTGATATGAAAAAAGTCAAAGAAATTTGTCCACAAAAAACGAAAAAGATATTATTTTATCGAAGAACAAGCGGTTTTTTTACAAATTTCTCACAAAAAAGCCGTGATTTATATAAAAATTCATGAATGAACAAGGTATATACCGCTTTTTTGTTTTTCTCAGGCGCAATTAATAGATGCAAAATATAAGATTGCTCTTCCGGATGTTTCGAAAGAGCATATCATTTGATGCCAATTGTTTGGAGGAAGGACTTTTATAAATGTCCGCCTTTTTCCCTGTTTGGTGAACAGCGTATTATTTAGCGGTCAAGTATCGCTTCCTGAGTTTTCGGCAGGATATTGGAGATCCTGCCGGAATAGTTCATTTACTCCGATTTTGAATAAATTACAACAGCCAGTCCGTGACGACCGATCGTAATATCCGCTGATTCGTTGTCGCCGGAAACGGAGATGTCTCCAAGCCCATCATACTCGTCGAATTTGTAACCCGAAATGTTCAGATGGCAATTAGTACTGTTTAGATGGCTCTGGGTTACAAGTACCGCCATACGGTTTCCTGTTGTAAATGCCGATGAAAATACTTCCGGGTTGTCGATCGTAAAGCCGTCGGTGTCGCGCATGGTTCCGTTCAGCAACAGATCGGGATATTTGTCGCGTAGACGGTTGGCCTGTTTCATGTATGCCTGATAATGCGGTGTTTCGGCGATTGTGGCGCGGCAACGATATATCTCAACATCGCTGCGGAAGCCGCGAAGCAGACAGAGATTGACCCGGCGTTCGATGTCGGTGTCATCGCGGATTTCCCGGTCACTTACGATGATTTCCGGAAAGGTGTAGCGTCCCCATTCCGGAAACTGTTCCATTACCGGTTTTTCTCCGGTTGACTCCCAGTCGTTTGCGACTTTGCAGCCACCTGTTATATTATGGATATAGTCGACCTGGGTGGCAACGACGTCAATGAACCATTCCGTGCCGAAGCTGAACAGAGGATTACGACTGCGGACATATTTACGTAAACGGCGCAACACATCAGCGTAAACCTCCATTGTATTAAGGAAGGGAACTGGATGTCCGTGCGAGTCGTCCCAGCACTGCGGCGGACAGAAGCCCAGCTGGTCAAAAAAGATTCCGTCAACTTCAAGGTCCAGCGCGATATCGCAAAGTTTTTTCAGGTGTTCATACCACTCATCTGTTCCGAGGCATGCTGCGGTGAAGTTCTTGTTTCCGAACTGGCGTAGGGCAGTGCCGTCGCCGCCAAACATGTAACGTTCCTGATGAAGAGTTCCATTGGCGTTTTTTATCGACAGGCGTTCTCCTTTTTCTTTATAGAAGTCTGTTTCCATATCAATTAACCTTCCATTGAAATACAACAGAATTTTACCACCGCTGTCCCTGAATTCTTTTATGTATTTTTTTAGTTGTTCCCGTCCGCCCTGTGTTTCATCAAAATTGTATTCGGGATATCCGGCATCGTGTCCCTCACGGTGCCAGCCGAACATGAACAGGGTATCAATTCCTGCTGCCATACCATCGTTAAGAATTTTCGGCATTTGATCGTGACGAAACATGATTTCGCCATACTGGTGACGCATGATGATGCGCTGCCAGCCGTTCATATTCTTTATATGGTCGGGAATGTCGTTGACGGGCGTATACCAGGTATCCGCCCAGTTTCGATAGATGTGTGAAGCCTGGTGCCAGCTTCCTGAGTAGGGGGCGAAAACAAAGTTAGGGAACGATTTTTTCTCTCCCGGTTTTAGAAAAGGGTATTTTGCCAGGCTTGCATCGAATGCATTACCGCGCAGCCTCAGCAGGTGTAGCGTAGTCTGAAAGCTGTTATCGTGACTGCCTACATATAAGCCCTGTTCCGGAGTATCCAGAACATAGCAGTTCGTTGTTGCTCGATCCGGATATAATACGGACATTTCATGTGCCTTGTGGTCAGCAGCGCAGTAGTAAGTTGTGGTTTCTTCCAGTTTCTTCCTGATGTTACGGTACTGTTCGCCACTTCTGAAGGTCCAGATGAGACGTTGATTTTTAAGCATGTTCATGTTGCGCACTGCTACATGTAGCTCGCGTATGGTCAGGTCATCAGACTGGTTATCTACGAAAGCATCAATAACAATCTGTTCTTTTTTAAGCCGAAACTTAAATTTAAGTTTGACGTTGAGTCTGCTGGTTGTTGTCGTAATCGAGTCATATTCAATAATGATCTCATTACCGGTGCAATAGCACTTGGGCTGCCGGCAATCAGCGCCGTCAACCGCAATTTCTTTGACCATGCCCTGTTCGTAGATCAGACGCCAGAAGTTCTGTTGTCCCGCGTAGTTGTGGCCACTTTTCAGGTTAATCAGTTCTGTGAGATTGGCATTGGCATCGAGCGAAAGCTTGACAAATTCGTTGGAGATCGTGTTCATTTGATTGTTACCTTTTACGTCTTGTAATTTAATTGTTTTAAATATGGAGATGCGTAAATTAGCTAAATGATGATTATTTACTAAGCTCTTTGGCTATATTTTTTAGTTCTTGAAGAATTTCTTCACGATGATTACCATTAAAGCGATAGGATGGAACAAATGTTCCCAGAGCGGCTGGAGTATTGGAGCTGTCCCAAACTGGAACAGCGATTTGATAGAAATCCGTTCGTTCAATGATCATGCATGATTTTTGGCGGATTTCAGCCAGGGATCGTTCAAGGTCTTCCCGGGTTTCAGCCTCTTTCCAGATTGTAGGCAGCCCCAGTGCTTTTATTGCTGATTCCAGGTCCTCCGGTGTGGTATGGGCCAGTAGAAGTCGTCCGGTGGCGTTTCCATATATATCCTGCAAAATAAGATCGGGTTTTACTTGGATCGTATTTCGACCTTCTTCTTTTATCAGTATATAGCGGGTCCCGTTGCGGGTTACTGCCAGCAATATGGTTTCACCCAGTTCTGTGGCAAACTTTTCAAGCATTGGCTTTGCTTGTTCCGTCAGTTCATGACGGTAAACGCTTTGGCTGCTGAAGTGATTAACTGCCGGGCCGATTCGGTATCCTTTGCGTTTCCCCTGGGTTTCAAGATAGCCCATTGTTACAAGGGTATTAATGATGTGATAACAGGTCGTGTTTTTCATTCCACTGGCTTCGGCAAAATCACTGACCGAAAATATTCTATCAGGTTCATCTGCTGCCAGTTCCAGTAATTTTAGACCACGTTTTAGTACTTGTATTTCCATGATGTACCTCATTTATATTTAATTATGTTAAATATAATCTAATTATTTTAAATATATTATGATGTAATTATATAAATATAAATCGAAATGTCAAGGTTTTATTAAGAAAATTTCAAGAAAGTATTGACAACTTAGTAAACATTTACTATAATTAGAAACAGAGGTTAGTAAACATTTACTAAAAGGATGTGTATGCGCAGAAAAGTTACATTGATCAGTATAGCGGAAGCCTGCAATGTGAAACCGGCTACGGTTAGTCGGGTGTTGAATAATGTTAGTAAAGGCTTTTCCGTTTCCGATGAAAAGCGCAGTCTGATAAAGAATACAGCCCGGGATATGGGATATATACCGAATCTTGCAGCCCAGAATTTACGACTTAACCGGACAAACCGGATTATGGTCTATGGGCTTACTGCCGGATGGGGGATTCTGGAAACAACTTATAGTCATATGCTGACTTCCTGTGTAAATAAACTGAACGATGCAGGTTTTGAAGTTGATGTGGTTTATCCGGCATCGAAGAAACAGATTTTTTCCCGTATGGCGTTTGATGGTGCAGTTATTGTTAATCCCGGTTTCAGTCTGCTGATTGATGATCTGAAAAGGTTGAATATGCCTTATGTTATTATGAATGACCGTGTTGATGATGGCAGTAGCTCATATGTTGCCGTTGATGATTTCGAAGGGATGAAGCTTGCGTTTGAACATTTGAACCGAAAGGGTCATACTAAAATTGCCTATCGATGCAGTCAGCATTGTGCGGAAAATCAAAAAATGCACCGAAGCATTTCTGACCGTCACAACGCATATAAGCAACATATGGATTTGCGGAATTTTGATGCGTTTTCGGATTATGAAACAGCGCATTCCGCTCATGATTTTATTCAAGAATGTTTGCAGAGGAAAATCACGGCCATTATTACTTATGATGTGACAAATTCCCTTGAGCTGCTGAAACAGTGCGCAGTTGAAGGATTGACAATTCCTGAAGATCTCAGTATCCTTACTTTTAATGAGCCCAGTTATCCGACTTTTCCGGAACTCTCGTCGATTTCTCTGCCGTTGGAAAAGATGGGAGACGCTGTGGCTGGAATATTGATTGCGGCAATCAACGGAGAGAAGTCTGTTCAGCAACGGATTTTCAGTGAGAGCCTAATAGAAAGAAATTCGATAAAGGATTTAACATAACAAATAAAATGGAGAAAGAAATGAAAACTTCACAAAGATTAAAACAATTCACACTCATCGAACTCCTCGTTGTGATCGCTATTATTGCGATTCTGGCTTCCATGCTGCTTCCTGCGCTGGGGAAAGCTCGTAACAAAGCACATGCGATTAACTGTTTGAGTAACATGAAGCAGGCTTCCGCGGTTCAGCAGTACTATCTGGGTGACTTTGACGGTTATGTCTGGGCCGCAGCAGATTATTCGTATGCTTTGCGCTGGAAGGATATGGGATATATCACAAATTATAAATTTCTGCACTGTCCGAAATTCAATAAACTTTCCGGCTTTAACCCCGAGCATAATTATCATGTGTTTGCCAGCAGGTTCTGGGGGAATAAAGGCACTTCCAAAGAGGCAATTTCATGGAAAGCTTCGGCTTACCGAGATGTGAATCCGTCGCAGTTGTTTGGCGGAACGGAAGGGGTACGCTATTCTACTGCTGACCGTCCGGATTTCAGGCTGTCGATTGGCACTAGTGATTCAGATAGTTATTCTAAACCGGTATTTTGGCATGATAAAGGGATTAATGTCTGGTTTGCTGATGGACACGCTGAAAAGGTTCGCTGGGGCGAGGTTTTCAGGGCTTACAGTAGCAATAACAAGAATACAAAAGTTAAAATGTATTATTCCAGCGGACACTATGGTTCATTTCAATATGCTGTTTTTGATGGCGCTTACAAGACTCTTGTAACCTGTCCGTAGGTTTTAATAACTTCAAAAGGATTTCACATTGAAAAAGATATTCTCAGGATTACTGTGTCTGCTTCTCAGCAGTGCTTATATATTTGCGTCAGACGGCGTATTTGAAATAAAGGACAACTCTCCGGTTAGGGCAGGGGAGACGTTTGTTCTGAAACTCATCCCGTCCAGGATTGATTCTGCTGCCACGGCAGTCTTTAACGGCCAGAAGCAGATGCTTTATCCCGGAACAATTGTTTTGAAGGCATTCGAACATGCCGTCAAGTATGCAAAAGTTAAACCGGATCAAGCGAGTAGTTACGGGAAAAGCATAGTGCGCTCGTCTAAGTTCCAGAGCTTGTTCTTCACAGATTTTCCCTCAGATGGTCAGAAGTATTCAATATGGGTGCGGGCTGATGGTGGGGCGTTGTGTTTACGAAAACTGGTTAACGGTAAATCGAAAGAGTTGAAGTGGAACTGGACGCGTTCGAAAGAATATTCCTGGCGTTGTCTTGGCCGATATTCCGCCGATGAAATTGGGAAAAAATTCGTATTGATGTCAGATGGCAGAACCGATAAAACTACAATTGATACGGTAATTCTCGCGGCTGATAAAAAATTTGTTCCGAAAGGGAAGTATGCCGGGAGTCTTGTTTTTTCTTTAGAAACGGATCTGTCGATGGTGGGGACGCATCAAATGCCGCTGAAAGTGATAAGTGACAATAAGAGCTATAATAAAACAGTTTCTTTCAAAGTTGAATCCACTGATGCAGCGAAAAATTCTGTCGCTTTTACGGTTAGCTCTGATTCTTACATTAATATCCCACTGGGAAAATCGGCGGTAAAAGTTGTCAATTATCCAGATTTTAATTTTTACAATAAAGAATATACAAATTTTTTCAATAAGCCGGTTACGGGAATTCAATTTGCGGTTCAACCTGATTTTATTGCGTTGAATTGTAAAAAATATCCAACGTTGCCACGAATGGCATCAATTCCGGTTAAACTGAAACTGGCAGGATTAGCGTTTCTCCATACGGAGTACTGGCAAGGGGAGATGGGCCAGAAGGTAGCGTTTTACCATGTGAAATATAGTGATGGTACTTCAGTAGATATTCCGCTACAGGAAGAGATTAATATTGTTGGGTCCGCTCGCAATCCTGCTCCGTCTCAGGCTAAATTCCTGCTGAATGCAAAATCCCCGGTTATTGATTTTAACCTTTGCTTATTTGTTTGGGAAAATCCATATCCGGACAAAGAGATTGACCAGGTTGTTTTCTCGAATGACCTTACCCGTACATTTAAAGAGGAAAATACGACGGTTCCATTGAATGTGTCAAGCATGTCTTCGCAGATACTTTTGTCATTGACTGGGCTTAAAAGCATGCAGGATGTTAAACATCTTATTGCTGACAATACTCGTAAAGTTCCTCAGGAAAACAGTGTCACCGTTAATTTTGGGAGAGTCGAAGGCTCTATTAATCCGCTGTTGTTTAGTACAAACGAAACTGGTATCATGGCGGCGGATAATCCGGTCTTTGACCGTTACTTAAGAGTTATGGATAAAATAGGCTGCCGGATATTCCGTTTACACTCCGGCTGGTCTCTGCAGAAAGTTTATCCGGAAGGATTGTCTGGCCCTCATAATTACGTGCCGCTGGATAATGGTATTCGCAAGGTTCTCAAGAACCATCCCGAGCGTAAAATTATGCTGTGTATCAACAAGATTCCCAAATACATTGATCCCTTGAAGAAACAAGACCGTATAAAATTTTCAGAACTTTGTGTCGATCTGTTGAAGCATTTCAAGAAAGAAGGCATTCGGGTTGAGTGGTGGGAAATCTATAACGAAGTCTATTTCAAAGGAATCAAGCCGGATCGTTCGCTTTGGAAAATGTACAATCAGACAGCGGTAAAATTGAAGAAGATTGACCCGGAATTAAAAATTGGCGGCTACGCTCCGTGTTACCCGACGATTAGCGGCATCACCGACTTTTACCGTTATTGTGGAAAGTATATTGATTTTGTTTCCTGGCATAAATATCCGACCGGATCTTCGAAGACATCCGATGAGTATTTGATGAATGCCGCCGTTGGGTTTGGGGAAGACGTAAAACGTATCCGCAGAGCTTTGAAGACAGAGGCTCCTGGTAAGAAGATTATTCTGGCTCTGACTGAGTACAATATGAATTTTAACTGGAAACCGCATGACCCGCGTCAGGCAGGTTACAAAGGAGCGGCCTGGACCGCATCGGTGTTGTACAACCTGATTAAAGCCGATATGGACATAGCCCAGACCTGGCATTCGCGCGGAGGCGGAACATTTGGCTTGCTAGATAAGACGGCTACAGAGATTCGTCCGGTAGCGCGGGTTCTCTACTGGGGAAATCACTATATCAAAGGCGATTACGTAGAGTCACGGTCGTCAAATAAGAATATTGAATGCCTGGGATTCAAAAATGCAGAAAACAGCGGAATTTTGATTATCAACAAGTCATCAAAACCGGTCGACGTTGATATTAATCTACTCAACTTTTCTCCACTAGTGGAGAATTCGTTTGAGGGTAGTACAAAGGTATATTCGATTACCGAATCCGGTTACCAAGTCGGTATCGACAACACCTTGTCAAAAAACAAATTTACTCTCAAACTTCAACCATTTGAGACCCGGTTGTTGATTATGTCGTATTGATCGTATCGGGGGGATTGGGGCGTTTTTTTTACAGATGCTTTTTCTTATTTGAAGTGACGCCTTACCCCTGAAATTTCTTTTTTTTTATTTTAATCTATTGACTTGTGTCGAAAAACATAATATAATTAATTTAGAAATCGATTCCTTTTGTTTTTTTTGCGAAAATTTAGGAAACGATTGCTAGTAGATAAAAAATCAGGACATATTAATGAAAAGAACATCAAAAGTAAAACTTTCTGATATTGCTCAGGCCTGTGGCGTGGGAGCCTCGACAGTGAGCCGTGTATTGAATAATGTATCGGAAGGTTTTTCTGTCAAGCCTGAAATCAGGGATCGTATCCTGAAAACCGCCAGAAATATGAATTATATTCCTGATGCTATGGCGCGTAATTTGAGAACCAGGCGAACCGGAAACATATTGATTTTTGGATTCAGGTTTTCTTGGACATCACTGCATTCTATGTATGGCTATATTCTGGAAGAATGTACGGATATGCTGGTGAAAAAAGGCTATACAGTTAATGCTGTTTTCGGTTCTGATACAACAATGAATGCCGGTCCCATTCTTGCTGATGGTGCGATCCTGTTGACGGCGGAAGATAAAAAATTAATGAGTCGGCTGGATAGTGCTGGAATTCCTTTTGTTGTTATCAATGACAATGTCGGGGATTTGTGCAGTTGGATTGATATTGATGATGAATATGGCACTCGTTTGGCAATGAAAACCCTTTTAAAGAAAGGACATACTGGTATTGCATACTGTGGACCGATTGAGGAATCAGTACATCAGAGTCATAAAAGCATTACTTTGCGAAGGGACGTCTACAGAAAAGTAATGAAGGAAGAAGGATTGAAATGTATTGAGTTTGATGAAAGCAGTGATTTGATGACTATGGTTGAGAATGTTAAGCAAAATAATGTTACAGCCCTGTTGGTTTATTGCAATAATCAGGCGGAGTTTATCCAGTCGTTTTTTTCATTTTACAAACCAGCCGGTGGTGAAGTTGAAATTATTACGTTTAACAGTTTGAACCGCCGGATGTTAACTGTTAATCCTGATTTTAAATCGATAGGACAGACCACTGTAAAATATCTGCTGAATTCTATTAATGGCGGTAAAATATATAATAAGACATTTAAAGCTGCAATTTGTTAAATAAGATAGGAATAAAGGAGAAAGAAATGAAAAAAGTAAAAAAAATCACACTCATTGAGCTTCTCGTTGTGATTGCTATTATTGCGATTCTGGCATCAATGCTACTGCCGGCGCTTGGAAGTGCGAGAGATCGTGCAAAAGGAATAAGCTGTTTAAGTAATCAGAAGCAGTGTTCTCTTGCCCAACAGATGTATATGAATGATTATAACGGATATCTTTATAGTCGTGAAAATGATTCATCTCAGTCCGGCGGCGGGGCGTTAAGTTGGGGAAATATGTTTTGTTCATATCTGGATTATATGAAAAATCCTGATGTTTATCGTTGTCCTAAATTTCAAATATTACCTAATTATAAACCAGGAAACTGGTGGCATATATATGCAGCCAGAGTAACCGGTGGAACGACGATAGCGGACTGTATCAGGCTGCATCTGAAAAAGATCAAGCCGACCGAATTATTTATGGGAGGCGATGGAATTACGGTTTCAACAACTAAAACAATACCGGATTTCCGGATGTGCTCCGGGAATTATGTTTCCTCTCGCGCGAATCCGGTGTTCTGGCATAAGAATAAATGTAATATGTGGATGGCGGACGGACATGCGGAACCGATAAGTTACAATGATTTGCGCGGTTGGAGCCGTTCCAAGTACAGTAAAGTTAAATATTCTGCAAGTAGTTGGCTTGATCGTTATTACACTTTTTCCGGTGCAATGTTTGAGCCGGATCTCACAACCAGTCACTCATTGCTTTGATTGAGCTTTATTCTATTTCGATATTATTTTTACTTATAAGGTTTATTGTTGATGAAATTATTTATTGGTTTGCTGTTGTGTTTTTCCGGAGTTTTTCTGAATGGCGGAACTCCGGTTATTAAGAAATTAGAGTTTCCCGCACATGTAAAAGTTGGAGAGGTGTTTTCTATAACGTTTCATGCTGAGTGTCCCGGCGCAACGTCTATGAAATATTCTTTCAACGGACAATCCCGGATTCTTCCCGCTGATTTGTACAGTGTTGATCTGGCAAAGGCGAAAACGAAGTATACGAAGTTCAGCCAGAAAGCGGGGAAAAAAGTCATAGAGGCTGTTAGTAAATATCAAACTTTCTTTTCCATACCGTTTCCACAGGAAGAGAAAAAATATACCGTGTGGATTTACTCTGGCGGAGGCGATATTTGTCTGAGAAAACCAGGGAAAGAGATTAAATGGATCTGGAATCGGAAAATGGTTTGGAGATGGTTGGCGTTCGGACGGTTCAGTAGTCAGAAGCTTGGAAAAACACTTGATTTTATGTCCGGTTCCAAAGCTCCTTTTGTCAAGGTTGGGGCAGTGTTGCTGACTACCGATGAGAAATTTTCTCCTATACCGTTTCGTAGTGACCCTACGACATTTTACTGGACGCCTGGTAAGTCTGCGGTCGGTTCCCATACATTTCAGGCGGTGGTTGAAGCCGACGGCAATAAGGTGGTGCGTGATATTACCGTAACAGTTTATGATGAGTCAGAGAAAGAGCAGAAGAATTCCGGGACAGAGATTTCCTCATCAAATCAGTTTGCGATTTCGCCTGCCAAATCAACAGTGAAACTATCGGCATGTCCGGTGATGAATATTCTATCAAAGGGCTATTCGTCCCTTATTGCCAATAAAACATTCGGACTGAAATTTTCGAGTAATTACATTCAGCCTTTCCAGTGTAATGAATACAAGCAGTTGCCGCGCTCAGTCACGTTTAAAGTGGAAAGAAAGGCGGAAGGGCTGGCGTTTATCCTGTCGGAATACTGTCAGGGAGAAGTTGGACAGCAAACCGGCTGTATTATTATTGACTATGAAGATGGTTCTAAAATAACTGTACCACTGCGGGAAGAATATGAATTATCAGGAACTTTACGTAATCGTCACCCTATGGCGGCAATCTATCTTGGTACGGTAAACTCTTCTCTGGCCGAGTTTAATCTTTCATTGTTTCCATGGAAGAATCCAACTCCGGATAAGACAATAAAAAACGTGACGATAACGAATAAATTCCGGGTGAAATCAAAGGAAGAAAATACCATTATTCCGATGAATGTAATTTCGAATTCATCGTTGGTCCTGCTTGGCGCTGTTGGTTTGAAGTCTTCACTGGCTGTGGATGAACTGATTGCGTTGATTCCCCGCAGAAAGAAATCAGCAGTTGTCGCCAGCGATGTTTCAATCGATTTTAATCGGGTTGTTGGCAAGATCAGTCCAATGGTTTTTTCAACGAACGAAACTGATGTTATGAGGTCTGATACTCCGGATTTTGACCAATATTTAAAAATGATGAACAGGATTGGATGCCCGATTCTGCGCTTTCATTCCGGCTGGAGTCTGGAGAAAGTATATCCGAAGGGACTTAAGAACAAGTATTACGACAAGTTGGAATTAATTATTTCCAAGCTGAAGAAAGATCATCCTGAACGTCAGGTTATGATTTGCTTCAATCGTGTTCCCAAATATGTTGACCCGAAGACCGTTGCAGGACGCAAACTCTTTGCTTCTCTTTGTGCTGATCTGGTAAAAGAACTCAATGTTAATAAGAAGTTTGGCATTAAATATTGGGAAATTTATAACGAGGTATATTTTAAAAAGATTGCGGAAGACCGTTCATTGTGGAAAATGTATAACGAGGCGGCGAAAGCAATGAAGCAAGTTGATCCTGCTATAAAAATTGGTGGATACGCACCGTGCTGGCCGAGTGTTTCAAATATCAGTGATTTCTATAAGCATTGCCATCAAAATACTGATTTTGTCTCATGGCATAAATATCTTACCGGCTCAAATGATACCTCAAATGAGTATATTATGTCGAAAACCAATACTTTTGGGGACGATGCCAGAGCTGTTGCCGCTGTTGTCAAAAAGATTACTCCTGGTAAAAAGGTGGAACTGGCAATTACAGAATATAATATCAACTGGAACTGGAAGCCGCATGATCCCCGACAGGCGAACCATATCGGTGCTGCCTGGCTGGCGTCGGTCCTGAATCATTTGATCCGTGCCAATGTTGATATCGCCCAGACCTGGCATTCGCGCGGTGGTGGAACATTCGGTTTAATGGACAAAACTGGCACAGAGATACGTCCTGTGGCGCGGGTGCTTTACTGGGGCAATCACTACATCAAAGGCGACTATGTAGAGTCACGGTCATCGAATAAGAATATTGAGTGTTTAGGATTCAAAAATTCTCAAAACAGGGGAATGCTGATTATCAACAAATCATCCAAACCGGTTGAAGTTGATATCAATCTGTTGAACTTTACGGCGCCTGCGGTAAATCCGTTTGAAGGTAGTACAAAGGTATATTCGATTACCGAATCCGGTTACAAAGTTGGTATCGACAACACCATGTCAAAAAACAAGTTTACTCTCAAGCTTCAACCATTTGAAACCCGGTTGTTGGTCGTATCAGGGAAATAACTTTATAAGAGCATAGCCATTGTAATTCCATACTGTTTTTGCCTTGCCCGAGTTTATTGCCTGTTGCAATTGAGCGAGGAAAGGTTGTATTGGGGTCATATAATCGGGATAGCGGGCTGGAATTTTTTCAGGAGAGCAGAACAGAATATAATAAGGAATATCCTGTTTTGCTTGTTTGAGCAGGTCATTAAAAGAACTGCCTTCGGTAAAATATTTTGACTGAAAGAATGGAGTGCATATCTCGTGGCGGCGTGGAATATAGAGTCCGCGTGGGTCGAACATCAGTAATATTTTCGCATTTTCAGGTGTTGCCTTTTTTATGGTATCAATGGCTGGAAGATAACCGTTTCCAGTAAGAGAATATACATAATCATTATATTTGACTTTGCCGACTGGATATTTCCAGCAGTTATAGAAATGGCGCAGCATAATTCCGGGCAGGGAAATCAGGCTGAGTGTGAGAATTATTATTCCGCAATATTTTTCCAGTTTTTTTGTGCCTGTCAGCGATATTGTTGCTCCAACCAGCATGAGTATGAAGTATGGCGTAAAGAATCTGGATTGCTGTGCGGTAAAGAACCAGACACAATAGCAGAGAAATGTTCCCGTTGGATACCATAAATATTCGTACCTGCGGGATTTTTTCTGCAGGATAACCTGTAGTACAAGCGCTGCCAGGATTAGTATAAACTGCCATCCGATACTGGGACCGAACAACTTATTATTATAGCTTAGCCGGAACAAGTTAAGAAAAAATGCCAGGGGATTGTGGTCGCCATATTTTTCAATTGCCGCAGCCTTATGATAAATGGCGGTGTTGATGATGCTTGGATCGGCAGTAAACCATTGCGCACCAAACGGGAAAACCGGTAGGCCGGTTTGAATCCATGTGCGGAGATAGAACGGTACCGTGATCACGAAACAGCCGATCAAAAAAGTCGTGATCGATATTTTGATTGATCGGTTTTTGTGCCGCAGTTTCAGTAACAGCATTACCATTGCAAAAAAGACGATGACGATGCCGGTAGGCTTGGCGGCCAGCATGGCTCCCCCGATCATTCCGGCAAGTGCCATTGCAGCCGGAGCACGTTTATGAAGAGAATATCTATGGATAAGGTGTAATAGTGCGATCAGCAAAAAAACGATCAAGGTTTCCGCATAGGTTTCTTTAAACAATAACAGGATAACCGGTGAAAGCAAAAATGCCATACTGAAACACCATGCGGAAAAAGGCCTCAGCCATTTCATTAGTAGTTTCCAGAGCCCGAAAAAAATGGTGGTCAGCAATATCCAGTTCAATAATCGCGGAGCCATCAGGCCTCCTTTGGAAATCAGCAGCGCAAATAATATCTCGCATTCTGAGGGCAGGGCAGAGAATGGATTGTCCATATAGGTGGTGATGTTTCTATCGGTCAGCCAGCGAACCGGAACTGTTAAATGATAAGTTAGTTCATCCCACCCGGTAGGTGGACAGAGTGATGCTGAAAGTAGAAATAGCAGTGTAACAGTTGAAATCAGTCCGGGAACGATTGCGGATCGGTGGATTTTTTGATGTTCCGTGATCCAATATTCTTTTAAGGAGCTAATTATGGAATTTAGTGCATACCATGTACCAGGCAGGGCAAGGTATGGAAGAATTACAGTATAACTCAACCATATTTTTCCGGTAAGTAGTGCCAGCAGGGCGATAACCGGCAGGCCCAGTGCGAGGTTGAGAATAAAACGATCCGTTGGAATAGAGGATTTGCTGCTTTTTATAAGCAGTCGGCCGCAGGCTATGGCGTTAAGTGTGAGGAGCAATGCTGCTCCGATTCCCGACCAGGGAGACATATTGGAAGTAGAAAACTGTACCGGAGTCCAGAGTAATAGCGTGATTAGTGTAATAACAGTATTTCTTATCACAAAGTTATTATTCCTTGTTGGTATATTTCTCCTTGGACATTACTTAATTAAAATATCATGATTGAATTTTTCTGCAAGGTTATGTATCATATATTTCAACACTAAGATATAATGATGGGTGAAAAATGAAGAATATTTGTGTATATTGTGGTTCCAGTCCGGGAAACAGGCCGGAATACAAACAGGCCGCACTGGAACTGGCCGGGGCTCTACATGAACGGAATCTTGGACTTGTGTATGGCGGTGGATCGGTTGGCCTGATGGGGGCTGTGGCGCGTGAAGCCTTGAAACTAGGTTGTGAAGTTAAGGGAGTTATTACGCGGGATCTTTGGGTACGCGAAGTTGGTTTTAACGAGTTGCCGGAACTGGAAATCGTTGAGACAATGCATGAAAGAAAGGCGCTTATGGCGCAGCTTTCCGACGGATTTATTGCGCTGCCGGGAGGATTAGGTACGCTTGACGAGATGTTTGAGGCCATAACCTGGACGCAGCTTGGAATTCACGTAAAGCCCTGCGGACTTCTCAATGTTTGCGATTATTATATGCCGCTGATGAAATTTCTGAACCATTCCGTTTCGGAAGGCTTTATTTGCGGAAGTAGTCTTTCTGCACTCTTTTCTGATACTGATCCTGGACATCTTCTCGATGCAATGAAGTCATTTAAAGCATGCGAGGTGCCGGATAAAACAAAGCTTGCCATAGAACTTGAGATGGGATCCGCTGAATAATTTGTTGCCCAGCGGTATTTGCCATCAGAGGATATCTGTTATTGTACGGCTTTGCTTACGATGTCCTTATCAAAGAAATTTCTGCTCATCCCGCAGTCAACCACAATGGTTTGGGCATTGATTCCCGATGATTTCGGACTTAACAGAAAAGCCGCGACATCGGCAACTTCGCTGGTTTTCAGCGCTTCATGACGCAGGGTGGCTTTTTCTGAGAACAGATAGGTTCAATGTAGCCCGGGATTCCGGCTGATGACGATGTTTTCAGCGGGGCCGCGCCCACCGCGTTTACTCTGATTCGGCTGTCGTTGCTCAAGGATTTTGCCAGAAAGCATACACTGGAATCAAGCGCTGCTTTGATCGGAGCCATGTAACCATAGCTTTCCGCCGCCATTTTGGTGGTTGAAATTGAAATGGTTATCATTGAGCCGTCGGGATCAAGGATTGACTTGAAACAGTCTGCCATTGAAATAAATGAGAAACAGGAAATATCCACAGCCTGCAGAAAATCTTTTTTCCGGGTTTCATGGAACGGCTTGAGTCCTTCGGAATAGTTTGCGAAAGCAATGCTGTGAACCACACCGTAGACTGTGCCGTGATCGTCTCCAATTTGTTTCGCGGTTGTTTTCAGGCCATCTTCACTGCTTACGTCACAAAAATATGTTGATGAGCCAGGGAAAAATTTGTTTATAGTTTTCTGCTGGTCTTCTCCCTGTACGGAAAAAATCAGTTCTGCACCTTCGTCCTTTAATACTTTGGCGATGTGGAAAGCCACGCTCTTGCGGTTGGCAACTCCGAAAATTACAATTTTTTTACCTTCAAGCTGAAGAAAGCTCATAACAGCGTATCCTTTTCCAATATTTTTATTGTAATACAGTTTTGTCTGTGGCAACCAACAATTACTACGAGGCCGACGTTTGGCCACCGCTGGATCACGTCCGGCAAAGTGCCGGTGCCATGAAGGTCGCAAAATCGCGTCTCGATTACAGGCCGCCGGTTACTTCCAGTGTGGTACCTGAAATATACGATGCTTCTTTTGAGGCCAGGAACATCACTGCGTTTGCGATGTCTTCCGCAGCTCCAAAACGTTTCAAGGGAACCTGATTCTTATACTGTTTTACCAGTTCCGGTGACAGGTCGGCGATCAATTCGGTATCGATATATCCAGGAGATACACAATTCACCGTGATTTTACGTTTACCGACTTCCCGGCTTAATGATTTGGTGAAGCCTACCTGACCGGCCTTGGAGGCGGCGTAGTTGGCTTGTCCCTCAATTCCAATACTGCCCGAAGGAGAAGTAATACTGATGATTCGTCCGTAACGGTTACTCATCATTCTCATGACAGCCAGTTTGCTCATATTGTAAGTACCGGTCAGATTAACAGACAGTACCGCATTCCAGTCTTCTGACGGCATCATTCCCACAATGTTGTCTTTACGAATGCCCGCGTTGTTGACCAATACTTCAAGAGAACCAAAATCTTCATCGTATTTGCGGAAAAACTCTTCCGCCTGATCATAGTCAGAAACATCAAATTTATAAAGTTTCAACTGTTTATCAGTATATTGTTCCGCCAACTCTTTTGCCTTTGCTTCGTTTCCGGCATAAGTTGCCGCCACTTTTGCACCGGCGTTAAGAAATGCTTCGACTATGGCCCGACCAATTCCACGGGTTCCTCCGGTTACAATCACATTGTAACTACTGTAATCAAACTTCATGGCGGATATTCCTGATATATTATATTGTGTGTTATATAAAGTTAAATGTCCGGCATGTCATAAAATACTGCCGGACATAAAAAAACCTCGGACAAGCCGAGGTTTCTCAATCACACTGTTATAAAAAACGGTGTAATTTATTATTCAGCCTTTTCTTCGGCTTCCGCAGTTTCAGCTTCTGCTGCTTCTGCTACTACCGCTTCCTCGGCTTCTACTTCTTCAACTTTTTCAGCTTTTTTAGGCGCAGCTGTTTTCTTAGCCGGTTTTTTAGCAGTTTCAACTTCTGCTTCTACCAACTGAAGAATGCACATTTCAGCCGCGTCGCCCTGACGCATTCCGAGACGTATGATTCTAGTGTAACCACCGTTACGGTTAGCGTATTTCGGAGCGATTTCATCAAACAGAATCTTAACCGCATCCTTGTTGCGCATTTTTGCAATGGCAAGACGACGGCGATGCAAATCGCCTTTTTTGCCGAGAGTAATCATTTTTTCTGCTACCCGACGGGCCTCTTTGGCCTTTACCAGGGTAGTTTTGATCTGACCGTGCTCGAACAGGCTGCTAACCATGTTGGCGAGCATAGCGCGACGATGTGCGCCGGTACGGCCTATTTTGAAAGTGTGGACCTTATGCCGCATTATTGTACCTCCTCGTCCTGGGCCTTGACGCGTTCAGCTTCTTTTTCAAGAGCAGTAACAAGTGCTTCGCTGAAACTCATGCCAAGACTGAATCCGAGTTTTTCAAGTTTTTCTTTGATTTCGTCAAGTGACTTCTTACCGAAGTTTCTGTACTTGAGCATGCGAGATTCTGTCTTAGTGCAGAGTTCACCAAGAATTTTGATGTTGGCATTGTTCAGACAGTTCATTGCGCGAACTGACAGATCAAGGATTTCAACATCCTGAGACAGTATCTTGTATTGCTTCATTTCTTCGTCAGAGAACTGTGATAAAGAATCTTCTTCGCCAGCCTGACCGCCGAGGAATGGACGCAGATGGTCCTTCATGATCTTGGCAGCATTTTCAACCGCATCCTGTGGAGCAACACGACCATCGGTCCAGACTTCAAGAATCAAGCTGTCCATTTCGGTTTCTTCACCGACACGGGCGGCTCCGACCTTGTAACGAACACGTGAGACCGGGCTGAACAGGCAGTCAACCGGAATTACTCCGATGGGCTGGTTCGGCAGTTTATTGGCTTCCGCCGGAACGTAACCTTTGCCTTTGGCAATGGTAATTTCAGCGCGGAAAGGAATATCTTTATCCAGAGTACAGATCTTCTGTTCGGGATTGAGGACTTCAACAGTCCCGTCGGTAATGATATTTGCACCGGTTACCAAACCGGCTTTGTCATTCCTGATTTCGAGAGTTTTCGGAATGTCACCGTGTAACAAGAGGCGAATTTGCTTCAAGTTAAGAATAATTTCGGTAACGTCTTCGATCACTCCGTCAATGGAGGCAAACTCATGGGCAACGCCATCAATACGCACAGATGAAATAGCCGCGCCTTCAAGCGAGGACAGCAGTACACGACGCAGTGAGTTGCCGAGTGTGTGTCCAAAACCGCTTTGGAAAGGAGCCGCAGTGAATTTTGCATACTTATCGGTTGCAGTATTTTCGTCCATCACAAGTGCTTGTGGCATTGGGAATCCTGATGCAGCAGCCATTTTTTCCTCCAGTGATTATGTTTTATATATTATAATGATATGTGTTATACACGACGTCTTTTAGGCGGTCTGCAACCGTTATGCGGAACAGGAGTAATATCCTTGATCGCATTAACTTCCAGACCGACGGCGGCAATACCTCTGACAGCGGATTCACGACCCGCGCCCGGACCTTTGATTCTGACTTCGACTTCTTTCATGCCGAGAGCCTGTGCTTTCTTCGCTGCATCGCCAGCAATAACCTGCGCTGCATAAGCAGTACTCTTTCTTGAACCTTTGAAGCCGTTTTTACCACCGGTTGACCAGCACAGTACATTACCGTGGAGATCGGTGAAGGTTACTTTGGTATTGTTAAAAGTCGCATGAACGTAGGCAATGCCTGACGGAACATAACGTCCGCTCTTCGTTCTTTTCTTTACTTCTTTTGTTTCAGTGGCCTCAGCAGTTTCCGCTTCAACAGCTTCCACTTCCTTGACCTCTTCGTTTACAATTTCTTCAGCCATTTTTATAGTTTCCTGAATTTGCTGATTTTCTGTCTAATCTTACCAATTGCGGTATTAAGCCGCATCAGTTAGATGCTGCCAGACGACGCTGAGTCTTGTCACGGATCGCTCCAACAGTGACCTTCTTACCTTTTCTGGTACGTGCATTGGTTTTGGTACGCTGACCATGGCAGGGAAGATTCCTGCGATGGCGGGTTCCGCGATAGCAGTAGATAGACTGCAGTCTGCGAATGTCACCGGAAACCATGCGGCGAAGTTCACCTTCCACAATAATGTCATTCTGTAGAATTGTGGTAATGGCCGAAATATTTTCGTCTGTCAAGTCGTCAGCTTTCAGGCCAACGGGAATTTTTGCTTTTTCCAGAATCTCAAGCGCTTTTGCCGGACCTACACCGTAGATGTAGCGGAGGGCAAATTCAATACGCTTTTTCCCGGGAATATCAACACCAATTATACGTGGCATATTATTATCTTCCTATTTTAAGTAATTTGTTATTAACCCTGTCTCTGTTTGTGTCTCGGGTTACGGGAACAAATGACTCGCACGATGCCATTACGTTTAATAATCTGGCAATATTCGCATCTGCGCTTTACGGATGCTCTAACTTTCATCGTTCAGTCCCCTGAATTTTAATTTTCAATTTCTTTAAACTCAAATCTTTTGCTCTTTCAGCTACGAAAAAAACAAAATATATCATACATAATTTTTCAATTATGCGGTGGAATCATATTCAACTATTTAAAATGCGAGCACAATGCGTGCATACACATAGAGTTTGTAAAATAAACCGGAAGTCGAGGTTTTCAAGAAAAAATCATAAATATTTTGATTTTTTTTCACATACAGCAAATATCATTATTCGTAAAGCCTGTTTTAAGGTGATTTTATTCAAACACAAGGAAGTCTGTTTTATGTTTATAATACATTTAGAAAATTTATGGATTAATACTATGTGCAGCCTGTTCTCTGGAAGCGGATCAATGGAAAGATGGTTGAAGTAGAACATGGTGTGATGCCGTGGAAATGATTGGATGATAGTAAAAAACATAAATTACATAAAGCGGGGGTTGGAGAGCGTAAGGTTTCATGCTATAATACTATTGTCAGGCTCTATTTTCAGACTATATATCAATCAACTACGTGAGGGTGTATATGCAACTAGATGTTCAATGGTTTATCGCCGCCCTCGTCAGTGAAGAACTGATGACCAAAGAGGATTGTCTGAAGGTAATAGAACAAGTGGGGAAGGATGCGGAATTATCCGTTTACGCTCAAGCTGCTTTGGACTATGCCTCCAGCGATCAAGACGATTCCGTAGCAGAGGAGATGCTGGAACCGTTCGAAATGGCGGCGGATTACGCGATCGAGCAAGCCGAAAATGGCGAGAAGCTTCCCGATGAGTATCAAAAAATGATCAATGAAGCGCTTGGGATAGCTCCTGAGCCGGAACCGGAAAAAAAGGAACCGGTACTGAACATTTCAAAAACTTTTGCCGATCCAGGCAGTCGTTCATCCCAGGGCGGTCCGGTGCAAACTCTGTCATTGGGGAAACCTAAGCTTGATTCCATTAAATCATCGATAAAACCTTTGAAAAAAGAACTTGGCGGAGCCCCGTCTGCATTGGGCGGATTTAAACCGAAAGCGCCATCGACTTTAGGCAAAGCATCTGTATCAAAACCGGTTCAGGCTGCGGAAGAACCGGAAGAAGATCTATCTGATGAAGAACAGGCCAAGAGCCTTCCGGCATCCAAGATTTTTCCGACTCAATATGCGATTGAATTGGCAATCAATGAACCCTATCCTCGTGAAATCAATGAGGAGCTTTGGGGCGGAATGATGCCTTTTGAGGCGGTTGGTTCTCTTGCCGATGATGACCTAAAGAACTTTATGTTTGATCTTCTTAAGGAAGTTCGGGAACGTGGCGCCAGTGATTTGCATATCTCATCGCTGTCATATCCTTTCGTACGGCGTAACGGCCTTGTTGAGACCATTAGTGATCATATCATAACTCCAGATGAATCTTTTCGAATGAATACTGTTCTTCTTACTCCAAAACAGTATGATTTTTATGAAAGTAATAAAGATTTGAATTATGCGTTGCAGCTTGATGCACATAATCGCTTTCGCGTATGTATGATTACCCATAAAGACGGAACGGCTGGTTCATACCGACTGGTTTCCGAAGAGTTGAAGTCCCTCTCGGAACTGGGCTTTTCTGACAGGAATGTTGATACAATTGAACGTTTTCTGGATTATCATAACGGACTGGTGCTGGTAACCGGTCCGATCGGAAGCGGTAAAACTACTACTCTTGCTTCGATGGTAAACGTCATTAATAATAAACGTCACGATCATGTTATTACAGTAGAGGATCCGATTGAAATGGTTCAATACTCATTGAACTGTAATATTACCCAGCGTGAAATCCGTGCCCATACAAGCACCTACCGTGCGGCGTTGAAGGGCGCACTGCGTGAGGACCCGGATATTATCGTTATCGGGGAACTTCATGACCTGGAAACTATTGAAATGGCGATTACCGCGTCTGAAACCGGTCACTTGGTGATCGGAACTTTGCATACTTGTGACGCGGCTAACACTCTTAACCGTATTCTTGATGTGTTTCCGCCGAGTCAGCAGCCACAGATCAGAACGATGACCGCGGGGAGTTTGCGCGGAATCGTGTGTCAGCGTCTGCTGCCCACGGTTGACGGCAATATGACTGTTGCCGCGGAAATTCTGGTGAACAACATGGCTGTAGCCAATAATATTTCGGAAGGTAGAACTCACCAGATCAGGGCCGTTCTCCAGACCGGACAGAATATCGGAATGACCACGATGGATAATTCGGTACTTGATCTCTATCGGAACGGAGTTATTTCGCGTGAAGTTGCTGAATGGAATATCAGGGCTTCTGACGTGAAACAGGAGTTCAAGCGTGTTGTGGCAATTGAAGAAGCGAAGAAACTCAGCGGTAATTAGGGAGATACGTCACTATGGCAATGATTGATGAATATTTGACCGCCATGCTGGACCGCGGCGGTTCCGACTTGCATCTTATAACTGGCCTTCCGGCCAAAATTCGTGTCCATGGCAGACTTGAGCCGCTGATGGACGAACCGATTGACGGCGATACTATGGAAGCTCTGCTTCACGAAATATGTCCTCAACTCCGCTGGGAGCATTACCTGAAGCATCGTGACCTTGACTTCGCTCATGAAATCCCGGGGGTAGCGCGCTTCCGTTCGAATTATCTTTATAATTATTTTGGACAGGCCGCGGTATTTCGTCAGATTCCGTCAAAGATTTTGACTCTGGAGGATTTGAAGCTACCGGAAGTTCTCAAGGATATTTGTAGTATTCCAAGCGGCCTAGTGTGTGTGACCGGGCCTACTGGGAGTGGTAAATCAACTACTCTCGCGGCAATGGTCGACTATATTAATACTCGTGAGTCCAAGCATATCATTACGATTGAGGATCCGATTGAATTTGTGCACCAGAACAAGTTGTCTACCCTGGTTCACCGTGAAGTCGGTATCCACAGTGAATCGTTTGCCCGTGCGCTGCGCGGCGCGATGAAATCTGACCCGGATATTATTCTGATTGGTGAAATGCGTGACCTGGAAACTATCCGTCTGGCCCTGACTTGTGCTACGATGGGGATGCTGGTTTTCGCCACATTGCATACGAATAACGCACCGAAGACCATTGACCGTATTATTGACGCTTTTCCGGCAGATCAGCAGTCACAGATCAAGACAATGCTGGCGGAAGCGCTTCAGGCGGTTGTATCACAGTTGTTGTGTCGTACTGCCGACGATAAGGGCCGTGTGGCATGTCACGAGGTTCTGCTCTGGACTGATGGTTTGCCGAACACGATCCGTGAAGGTCAGATCAGTAATATCAGAACGATTATCGAAAGCAACAAGGCGCGCGGCATGTGTTCCATGGACGGGAACCTGATGGCTCTGTACAATGAAGGACGTATCACAGCCAACGAAGCTTACATGAAAGCCAGCGATAAGAAAACATTCGCCAGCCTGATTGAAGAAATCTAATCCGTTACTTCGGAAATAATAAAAAAAACACCGGTCTCAAAACCGGTGTTTTTTTATTTCGAATTGCTCAAATGTTTTATCACATGCTTCAAACCGTCAACAACCAGTGTCATTTTAGGAAAATCAATATTTTTTGTGTTATCGCGGCTTGTGTGATAAGCTTTGTAGCGAAAAGGTGCGGTATCAGTTATCATTAGGCCCGGGTAATCCATTAACCAGAAATTGTAGTGGTCGGACGCACCGACCATTGGAACAACCATGGGAAGACACGCTCCTTCGGATGGAAATTTTGCGTATTTACGAAATGCTCCAACACATTTTGTTACCAATTCCCGGGACCTTGAATTTCCTACAAACGCGATAAAATTACCTGTAGTTGGATAATATCTACTGAGCGCAGAGGGATATTTCTGGCTGTTTTTGTTGTTGGAATAATACCCAATTGTTTCGGGCGTAAGCATTCCGATAATCTTTTCTTTTTTCTCACAACAACTCTCGGCATACACATAACTGCCCATGCCTTTCGTTCGAAAAAATGGAGGTTCTTCATTCGCAAATCCAACAAAACGTAAGGTACGCTTAACCGGGTGTTTGAAAAAATATTCGGCGAGAGCCAGTGTGGCGGCTACGCCGGAAGCGTTATCGTTTGCTCCGCGACAGCCTTTTATTGGTACGGAATCATAATGAGAACCGATGACGATGATTTCATCCGGTTTCTCTGTTCCTTTAATCTCGGCAATGATATTCTTGTATTTCTGATATTGGTAGCCGGTTTTTTCCCACTTTAAACTAAGCAGGGAACGAGGCGAATGAAATGACTGGATGGACGGCGTGTATCCATAACTTCTGAACTGCTGTAAAATATAGTCTGCTGCTCGATTTAAATTGTCATAATGGATCAGGTTCCGTTCCCCGATTACATCAGCAAGTTGTGATACATGTTTTTTTAATTTTGTGCATAATTGTTTTTGCTGCCGGGTCAATGCGGGCAGGGGCCCCGTGTAACTTTTTCCCGGCATTTTAACTATATTATTAGGTAGTCTTGGTTCTTGAGCGCAAATAACAGATGACATAAAAACTGCAACTACTGACGCTATGATCGGGAAATAACTTGTCATGCCGGACTCCCGCGAAATGGTTTATCTTCACAGGCTAATCTAACATAATTGCGCAAATACCACAAGGGTGGAAATCAATTTTTTGTACTACTATCTATAAACTTCTTCTTTTTCTAGACAGATTTTCACAATGTAACATTCATAAACGCTTAACTATTAATTCAGTAAGGTTTTAATCTAACGGTTTCAATTTTAACCAGCGCGAAGTCCTTCCTGGGGCGACTTTCGATGAAAGCGCCCGCCGCAACAGCGACAGTATGATCTTTTTTAATTTTCATGTATAAACTGCCGTGCTGATGCACGGTGTGCCGGTTTTATCAAAACAGGCACTACTTTGCTCCCGCATTTTTTCATTCAGAATTTCTTTAGTTGCGGCTTCGCAGCGTTGCGTTATTAACCCGCAGCAACCATATCGGCCGTTTCGCGTGAGACCCGGCTGGGACCGGTTTGCCTTACCACAATAAAACGTTTTCTGCTTTTCCGGCAGTGTGCTTTTACTACCTGCAGGGCGTTATGGCTGTTAATCGAAGTAATGTAAACTACAATATCGGCGCTGTCCGCCGTTTTGCGGAGTCGTCCCGCTCCCGCGCCCGCGCAATGTCCGGGATGAAAGTGTACTGATTCCGCTCCCAGTTCGCAAAAAGCGCTGCGATAGCGGTTCTCCAGTCGGTCAAGGCCTCCTATCAACGCAATCTTTAGATCTTTCAATGGACAATTCTGATTGTTTCCACATGGACAGTTTTTACTAATGTTGAACCGGTTTCCGTTCCTTGCTCTCATTCCTGATACCTTTTTCTATTTAATTTTAATATCATTTCTTACTTATATATGATTACTGTTCAAACAGGATACGTCAATTAGGTTTGCCTAATTTAATAAAAATTGCTTTATTTTGCAATTTTTGACAATATATTGATAAGCTGCGACGTTTATTGATCGAATATAGTGAAATGACTTTGAATGAGTGATGGGATTTATATGAAAAAATTTGTACTTCTTGCACTGATATTGGAAATATCCGTATGGGCATTATCTCTTGTTGCCGCTTCGACTTCTCCATATGAATCCGGTAAAAATTTTGTTCCGGTTAATAAAATAGACCGGTTTTTGGAAAAAGGCTGGCGTAAAAAAGGCATCAAACCGGCTGGACAATGTTCCGACCAAACTTTTATTCGGCGTGCTTATCTTGACCTGACCGGTTCGCTTCCGTCGATTGACAGTGTTAAAAAATTTATTAATGACAAGAGTCCAGAAAAGCGCAAGCTTCTGATCGAAGCGCTTTTTAGACGTGATGAATTTACTGAATACTGGACCATGAAGTGGAGCGATATTCTTCGAGTGAAATCAGAATTTCCTATTAACCTCTGGCCCAATGCGGTACAGGCTTATAACCGCTGGATCAGCCAGGCGGTGAGGTCTGACATGCCGTATGATCGTTTTGCTCGTGAACTGCTGACGACATCCGGCAGTAATTTTCGCGATCCGCAGGTTAATTTTTATCGTGCGGTTCAGGATCGTACGCCTGCCGGGCTCGCGACAGCTGCCGCGCTGACTTTTATGGGGTGTCGTTTTGACAGTTTCACTGAACAGCAGCGCAAGGAACTGGCGAAATGTTTTTCACGCGTAGAATACAAGCGTACCGCGGAGTGGAAAGAGGAAATAATATGTCTTGATCCAAAGCCGGCAGAATCCATGCGGATTATAATGCCGGATAATGCGGAATTGAAGATATCTCCCTGGAAAGATCCGCGCGTTTGCTTTGCAGAATGGCTGACATCTCCTAAAAACCGCTGGTTTGCCAGAGCGGCGGTAAATCGTATCTGGTTCTGGTTTTTCGGGCGTGGCATCATTCACGAGGCGGATGATATTCGCCCCGATAATCCACCTGTTAATGCAGAGCTTCTGGCATATTTGGAAAAAGCTTTTATCGATTCCGGCTACAGCTTTAAAGCCATGTGTCGGCTTATCATGAATTCGGCGGCTTACAGTCAGTCTCCGATTCCCGCAGGAGATTATGAGACTGCCGCTAAGAATTTTGCGATTTATCCTGTTCGCCGCCTGGAAGCGGAAGTAATCAGCGATGCATTGACTTCCATTACTGGCGTTCGTGAACGGTATACCAGTGTGATACCGGAACCATTTACATTTGTTCCAACCAGAAATCGTACGATCGCTCTTCCCGATGGCAGCATTACCAGTTCGTTTCTGGAAAAATTCGGCAAATCCGCACGCGACAGCGGCAAGCTGGTAGAACGTAATAACAAAATCACGTCTCCGCAGCGGCTCTACCTGCTGAATTCAACCTCTCTTCAACGTGATATTGCCAGAAGCTGGAAAATAAAACGATTGATCAGGCGTTCCGGCGGCAAACCGGTTGAAGTCGTAAAAAATCTTTACCTGATGATTTTGTCGCGCTATCCAGCGGCTGACGAATTGGCGACAATCAAAAATAATTTCCCGTCCGGGGTTAAAAATAAACGTAGACCAGGTTCTGCGGCACTAGACATAATCTGGGCTCTGATCAATTCCCGCGAATTTATTTATCGTCATTAAGGAGTATTAATATGTTCAATAAAATATATAGATTGCTGTTTATTCAACTCTTTCTCGCAGTAATTGCATTGTCTTCCCTGTCGCTCCGTGGTGCGGAGGGTGACGAGGATGATGACGGCATTGCAACGTCTCAACCGGGGAAGGTTCAGCCATTTACTCCGGGCAAAGCGAAATCGGTTATTGAAATATGGATGTGGGGCGGGCCATCACAGATTGACACTTTCGATCCCAAACCGGATGCGCCGAGAGATTACAATAATGGTCAGAAAGCCATTCCTACCAATGTTGAAGGCGTCTATCTTAACGAATCATTGCCGAAGCTGGCCGAAGTTGCGGATAAGTTTGCCATTATCCGCAGTATGACCCATGGCATTTTTGCCCATGAGACCGCTACCTACATGATGCAGACCGGACGTAACCCTGGAGGCGGTGTTGTTTATCCGGCGATCGGCGCGGTTATTGCCCGGCTCAAAAGTGAAGACGGTTCATATAAAGGCAAATTGCCGCCTTATGTGGTGCTGACCAAAGCCAAGGGGCGTTTTTCTGAAACCGGATTCCTTGGTCCTAAATATAAGCCGCTGGTGACCGGTGGGGATCCTAATAAGTCCGTGTTTCAGGTTGATGGTATCGTGGCGCAGGGGATTACGAAAAAACATCAGCTGGAGCGTCGTAAACTGCTGGCCGGTTTGGATACGCTTGGTAAAGCCCTTCCGGGGGATCCTGATTTTAAACGTTTTGACAAGGCCGAAGACGAAGCCTATGAACTTATTACCGGTAAGGCCGGTGAAGTATTCGACCTTAGTCAGGAATCCAAAGAAACCCGTGACCGATATGGACGCAATACATTCGGACAGTCCTGTTTGATGGCGCGGCGGCTGGTCGAGCAGGGCGTACCCTACATTACGATTAACGCCCAGGGCTGGGATACTCATAAAAGACATTTTGAATCAACCAAGAAGAGTACCGCGGATATGGATCAGGCGATTGCCGCGCTGATCAAAGATTTGGACGAACGTAAATTGCTGGATACGACCATTGTATGGTGGACCGGCGAATTCGGGCGTACCCCAAAAATTCTTTGGAACGAACCCTGGAACGGCGGACGCGGTCATTACGGCACATGTTTTTCCGCGATGGTGGCGGGAGGCGGATTTAAAGGCGGCTGTGTCGTTGGAGCGTCCGATGGACGTGCTGAACATGTGGCGTCGCGTCCGGTTTATCCGCAGGATATGCTGGGTAGTATCTATGAATTAATGGGAATTGACCCCAACGGACTGCTTCCCAATCCGATGGGACTGGACCTGAAAATAATGCCGCCGTCTATTGGTGAAGACGGCAGGTTGAAAGAAATTTATAAGGATGTGAAATGAGAAAAGCGCTGTCAATACTATTTGTCATATTCTGTCTGTCGATGATCGCTTTTGCCGCGAAAAGTACACGGCCGCATATCGGTTATGTTTATCCGGCAGGGGGATGTACCGGCACTGAAGTAGAAGTTGTGATTGGCGGACAGCGGTTACGTCAGGTTTCGGGAGGAATTATTAGTGGAGACGGTGTGACTGTTGAAGAAATTTCTCCCTTCCGTCCTTTCCAGAATATTAACAACATTCGAAGACAACTGAGATATTTTATAAAACAAAGTGACAAGGGTATATTCGAACCGGAAATTCTGAAACCGGCCGATCCGGAAACCTGGAAAGCCAAAGGAATACTTGGAAAAGGAAAGTCGGCAACTACGAAGATTCCAAAGTCCAGCGAATTGAAAGACAAACCTTTGAAGTCACGTCAGTATCTCTCCGATGAGGAGATTATTAAAGTATTAAAGGAATTGACTCCGCTTCAATTGGCTCTGTTAGTGAGAGAAACACTGGTTTACCGGAACAAACTTCAGCAGAGTCCGGCAATTGCGGAATTTGTCATCGCAAAAATTAAAATTGATGCGAATGCCAAACCGGGAGTTCGTGAACTGCGCTTGATTACTCCTCAGGGGATTACCGGCGGACTTAAATTTGTTGTCGGTCGGGTTCCTGAATATAAATCTCTGCCAATGACGCAAAAAGACCGCAACCCTGTTACTGTTGCCGGCTCGTTGCCTGCGGTATTTAACGGACAGATCATGCCGGGTGAAGTCGACCGTTGGCGATTCAAGGCAAAGGCCGGTTCTAATTTGACATTATCCCTCATGGGACGTTCACTTGTTCCGTACATGGGGGATGCGGTTCCCGGATGGTTTCAACCCGTGATCAGCATTTGTGATACTTCGGGTAAGGAGCTGGCATATGCAGATGACAATCTGTTTGATCCTGACCCCGTACTGAATTTTAAAGTGCCGGAAGACGGCACTTACGAATTAAGGGTGCGTGACTCAATCTATCGTGGACGGGAAGACTTTACTTACCGGGTGAAAGTTAATAACGCAGAGACCATACTGAAAAAAAATGATTTCTTTGAATTTCCGTGTTCGGTAGGAGTAGGCAGAGTTATCAAGGAAAAAGAACCCAATAACCTGCCGCCGTCTGCTATGCCGGTCAAATTTCCTGTAAATATTCGCGGAAAGATCGAAAAGTCCGGAGAGCTGGATTTTTATAGTTTTTCAACACGCAAAGGGCACGAAATCGTGATTGAAATTTTTGCCAGAAGATGTGGTTCTCCATTGGATTCGCTTATTCGAGTTATTGATCACTCAGGAAAGATTCTAGCCTGGAACGATGATGCTCCTGCTGCTAATATCGGGCTTGAAACCCATCACGCTGATTCCTTTTTGAAATTCAAGGCTCCAGAGGATGGGAAATACTATATTCTGGTCACAGATGCTCAGAATCACGGCGGAAGCAAATATTTTTATCAGATTAAAATTGGTCAGCCGGAACCTGACTTTGCTTTGTATATCCAGCCGTCTGCAATTGAGGTGCGGGCGGGAACCAGTACCGCGATAAAAGTCACGGCTACGCGTCATGACGGGTTTGACGGTCCGATAAATGTCCGGTTGATTTCTGCTCCGAAATGGCTGAAACTGACTGGTGGCGTTATTCCGGCTGGACAGAATTCCGCATGGATGGTTTTGACCGCAACGGACCGCAAAATTAATAAATATATTAAACCGATTGTTCTTGCCGGCAGTGCGAAAATTAGAAGTGGATTTGTAAAACATAATGTGATTCCTACTGATGAAATGATGCAGGCGTTCATTTATCTTCACCTGGTTCCAGCGCAGGAATTACTGTTGTCTATCCAGAGAAGAGGCTGGACTCCGGCCAGGCTCAACAAACAGAAGAAGATCGTATTTAATCCCGGAAAACCGGCAGTGTTATCCGTTTTCGCCAGAGAAAAACTCAACAACAACCGTCATATCGAATTTGATATTGTTTCTCCTGAAAAGGGAATTAAGCTTGAGCGTATGGCGTTTGACGGCAAATATTGTAAGCTGTTCTTTTCGTCTGATCCCGGGATTCTGCCGCCGGGTACAACAGGTTCTCTGATTCTGGAATGCTTTGTTTGCGGTAAAAATAAACGCGGCAAAGAATTCAGAAATTCAACCGGTGTATTACCGGCGGTTCCATTTACAATTGATGATAAATAAAACTATCCATAGCGCAGTTATAAAGGAGTATGTATTATGTGTAATGTTTCAGTTTTTAATGGTAGTTGCGGCTTGAATGAGGTATATTTTACCTTAACCTCAACTCCTTCTACAGATTTCAATACAGAAGCAGATAAGCTGCTCAATACTTACTCTCACCTTTTATTGAGGAATGGCTGTAGTGAGGAGACTGAAATTTTTCTGCGGTTTCACTTGAGTGATATTACCAACCAGGCACCGTTGCTTCATCACAAAATCTGCGCACGCGGCGGATTTGTTTCGGTCATCGGTCAGGCTCCGGTTAATGGAGCCAGGATAGCTTTGGAAGCCTGGCATTTCCATAAGGAAGGGCAGCCGGTCAGACGAGAACAGTTGTCATCGGATGAATTTGATGTTTTGCTGGATAATTACCGTTTGATGTATCACCGAACGCCAAAGGTTTTGTCAAATGGCAGTGCCGGTCAGACATCAGAAGTATTTTCAGGTCTCTGCAATGCTCTTGGTGCTCGTAATGGTAACCTGGCGGATAACTGCATCCGCACCTGGCTTTACTGCAGAGATATCGACAGTAATTATGCGGGGCTGGTGAATTCCAGAAAAGAATTGTTTAAGGCGAATGGAATGAACAGCAAAACTCACTTTATTGCCAGTACTGGCATAGAGGGCAAAAGCGAAGAAGTTTCTCAGGTGGTTGGTATGGATTCATTATCGCTTTGGGGACACGATGCTGCTCAGGTTGAATTTATGCATGCGCCGGAGCATATGTCTCCTACAGCTATTTACGGAGTGACTTTTGAACGCGGCACCAGGATAGTTTATGGCGACCGTTCACATTATTATATTTCCGGTACCGCCAGCATTGACCGTGAAGGTAATATTTTGCATTGTAATGATGCCGTAGAGCAAACCCGGAGAACTGTTGAAAATATCATTGCGCTACTCAACAACCACGGCGCGACTCTCGACGATCTGAAAATTGCCAATGTCTATATCCGTGATCTAGCGGACGCTTCGGCGATAGAGCGGGAACTGGATACGTTGCTTCCGGCTTCCCTGCCGAGAATTCTGGTCTTCGCGCCGGTGTGCCGTCCGGGTTGGCTCATGGAAATTGATGCCATCGGCGTTAATGCCAATGGCAACGATGCATTTCCTGACTTTTGCTGAAAACGGTCACCTCGTATTGGCGTGAATTGTGACAAGGTCATTCCATTATTGAAAGCTTAAAACTTAATCACTTTTTCATTTGCTTTTTTATAAACAGGTATTAGACTATATATTAGTGTTTAATGAACTTTGGAGTATTTATAGCGTAGATTTAAGATTCCAGACAATCGTATAGTCATTATTTTATAGCAATGGCTTCCTGCATTACCGTTTCTGATTGAAAATCGCCAATTTTTTTGTCAGAAGAAACAGAATGTTGGAAGTTGCGCTCGTTTATAGGAGATGTATTATAAGCGGGCGTATCTTTCATTTTCGGCGCATTCATTATATCTTCTGACGGGCGTTTGGCGATGCCTCAATCAGGTGTGATTGAATGCGCCTCTTTTGTGTATTTGATCTTCCGGTACTGCATAAGCATAATAAAAAATTCCGCTTCCGCAAGGAGCTTTAGCGACTGGAGCATGAAGCGGTACTAACGCAATCCGTCGTACGGATGGGGAGGTTAAGTATGGAGACATTTGCAAAGTACCAGGCAGACAGTAAACCGGATGAATTCTTTAGACAGAAACAGCGTTTGTTGTTTCACGAGTTCATTGAGCTTTATCATGACTGTATCGAAAGCATAGAATATACTGCGTTTGGCCCCGAAAAAGGGTTAAAGCTTAAAATAAATTGTTTCAGCTCTGACCCAAGAACCGTTTTCCTGAAATATGACACAATCACGAACGGAAAATATATTATCGCACAGACCGCACTTGACTATCCGGCAAGATTTAATTCCGCTCAATTACTCCTGACCTTGATGGGCTGGGAAGGCCGTCCGATTTACACTCCCGCATTCCGCAATGATATGACGCCGATTCTCGGCTGTTCCCGCCGTCGTGACTTACTGACCGACCTCCAGGAATTCTATGACATGACGATCGGACTGGCAGAAGCTATTGATAAAATCGACTCAGTGATTAAGTGTTGTGACAGGGTCATATAAAAAGACTTGTGCAAAATGCAGGTTATCAGGTAGGGACGGTTCTCCGCAACCGTCAGTTATTTTGTGCCTGAGCACAAAATCCCTTGAGACGGCGCGCTACGGAGAGCACGCCCTACCAAAATGCAGGACACCTAGTCATAGTGCAAAATACAGTTTATCAGGTAGGGACGGTTCTCCGCAACCGTCCGCAATTTTGTGCCTGAGCACAAAATCCCGTAAGACGGCGCGCTACGGAGAGCACGCCCTACCAAAATGCAGGACTCCTGGTCATAGTGTGAAATGCGGTTTATCGGGTAGGGACGGTTCTCCGCAACCGTCCGCAATTTTGTGCCTGAGCACAAAATCCCTTGAGATGGCGCGCTACGGAGAGCACGCCCTACCAAAATGTGATCATTTCGCAAGACTTCTGGTCATATAAAACAATAGGAGAGAACATGAAAAGACTTACAGAAAAACAGCAACAAATTCTCAAATTCGTTATGGAATTCGAAAACACCGAGGGCATGGCACCGACCGTTTACGAGCTTGCCGATTATTTCGGGGTTAAAACGTCTACAATATTTGCTCATCTCCTGGCGCTTCAACGCAAAGGAAAAATCAGCCGTACCAGCAAAGCGCGTAGTCTCAAAATAATCGGAGCGTATCAGACCATCAAAAGCCGTACGGAGCCGGAAAAACGTTTTGTGTTTCAAATACCGGATGACTCCATGTCGGATTTCGGAATCTATTCTGGAGATGTGGTGTTTGCGGCTACTGACCAAGACCCTGGGCCGGGAGACTTTGTTGTTATTATTGCGGACAACGAAACGATTATGCGGAGTTTTTATCCGGCTCCAAACGGTAACATAGAATTACGTCCGGCAAATTCTGTTTATAAAAGTCAATTCTGCAATCAAAGAGATGTCAACATCCGTGGCGTAGTAACTGCTTTGCAACGGAAGTATTTGAGCAACGGGGCAGTGCGACAAATACCTTGAGTGAACAGCATTAGTCGTACTGACTAGGCGTGCCAGACGCGAGGCATGGGCATGGGTTCATCTTCCATTTCCGCCTGAACCAGTTTGAGCAACAGTTTCTGTTTGAGCGATTGATATTCTTCGCAGTCCCATAGATTGCGGATTTCTCCGGGGTCGTCTTCCAGGTCGAACATTTCGCCGTAGTCATGTCCGTAATAAACCGTGAGCTTATAGCGTTGGTCAATGTAAGTACGGGTGTTGAACGTTGTCGGCTGATGATGGTTTTCAACCCTTACGTGATCACGAACCTTTGGAACTGTTCCGTTCCAGACTTCTTTCTGACTGACTCCGGTCATGCAGCGCGGAATATCTGCTCCGCAGCAGTCCAGAAATGTCGGAGCAAGATCAACCAGCGACTGGAGAGCATCGGAGCGACGTCCTTCCGGCATTCCCGGGGCGGAAACGATCATCGGAATTCTTTGCAGGTCTTCATAGTTGAATACGCATTTGGCTATCAGGCCGTGCTGTCCGTGAAGATGTCCGTGGTCGGTAGTGAACACTATAATGGTGTTATCTGCAAGATTCAGCTCTTCAAGATGATCCAGAATCTTACCGATGTACTTATCCATCATACTTACCATGCCGTAATAGATCGCGACATCCTTTGACAGTTCCTTGGGATTATGCAAATGGGAGTGCATGCCATGGAGGCCCATGCCGTTCGGTTCCTGATAATAGCTGAAGTCCGGTTTGGGGGTCTGGGTCAGCGCGTAATGCGGCGGCATTTTAGAGAAATCTTCTTCCGGGTGCATTTGTGGAATCGTTAATGATTCCGGATCATACATGGTATCCCAGGGCTCGGGTACCAGATAGGACGGATGCGGATCGGGAAAGCTGGCCCACAGCATGAAATTTTCCTCATTGGCGGCATATTCATCCAGTGCAGCGTTTGTGCGTTCTGCGATCCAGGCGTTGTAATGCATTTCTTCCGGAAGATCCCAGTTGCGTTTTCTTGCCGGGTCCTGAGGATCTTTCTGAAAGTAATTTTTCCAGTCAAATCCCTTTTCCTGCATCCACAGGGCATAGTGTTGTCCCACATGGAATTCATCGGTATGGTTGCGGCATAATTCAACGTGATCAAAACCATAAAACGGACCGTTGAATTCACGCCAGAAATCCAGGTTCTGCTGCAATGGATTGGATTCGATTGAACGGTATAGCGGATGATCCAATAACTGTTGGAAGTGAGCCTTACCAATCAAAGAACAGCGATATCCTTCCTGATGCATGAAATCTCCGATAACCGGAACACTTTCTGATAGTTTCGTTCCGAGGCTGTAGGCTCCATGACGTCCCGGATGGGTTCCGGTAATAATAGACGCGCGAGTTGGAGTGCAGGTCGGATTTGGACAATATGCCCGGGTGTATACGGTTCCGCGTTCAGCCAGCCGATCCAGATTAGGGGTTTTGACTTCCGGGTTCATATGGCCCAATGCTTGAAAATGATGCTGGTCACTGGTAATCAGCAGTATATTTGGTCGTTTTGACATGGGTTTCTCCTTTACTTTGCATTATATTGATATTATACTTTATAGAAGTAAGCATGTAAATTGTAATAAATTGACAATAATAGCATATGGTTGATAGTATAAGCTGGAGTCCGCCTTATTCTCTTTTTATGGCTGGAAGCGGCAGCGTAAGGAGTCGTGACTACTATTATGATACGACTCGGTTACAAACCAGTCCACATCGTTTATTGGTGAAATATACCAAATCCGGACAAGGCACTCTGTATGTAAAGGATAAACGTTATGAGCTGAATCCCGGTGACTTGTTTGTGATTGAGCGTCCCGGGCCATTCGTTTACTGTTATGAAGGAGACGGTACACCGTGGGAATTTTCGTATTTCAGCATAAGTTCCGAAGTGAGTGGCCCGATGCTGCCTCTGGGATTATTGGAATATCCGGTTTTTTCTGCAGGGGAAATCCACGAATTTATGGACTTGTTCAATACGATAGTCAAACGTCGAACCGCAGTGGATTTTCAACCGGATTTGAATGATTCCGTCTATGCCTGTCAATTCATTGTCAGCTATATAAAACTTAGGACAGGGGAGGAGAAGACACATCATCCGGCAGTAGAAAAGCTGCGTCAGTACCTGGAAAATAATTTTGCCGTGAATATCAACTTGCCGAAAATATGCCGAAATTTAAAGTATAGCCAGGAAGCTCTGACCAGGTTGTTTTCTGCTGAATACGGTATGCCGCCCAACCGGTACCTGCGAAAACTCCGTATGGAGCATGCTTTAAAATTGTTGCGAGAAAGCAATCTAAGTATAAAAGAAATATCTTCCACATGCGGTTTCGACACTCAGAACTACTTCTGCCGGATTTTCCGTCAAACTTTCGGAATGAGTGCCGGCTGCTACCGCCGCAATCCCGATATCTGGCTGGGCGAATAGCTGTTTTGGGGTACCAGATTTTGGTAAATATAAAAAAATCGCAAAAAAATCTGGTTTCCTTCTGGTACCCTATTGCATTTTGTGAAAACTTCTGTTATATATAGAAATATTAGCATGGGAATGATTATGAATAATACAGCGAAAATGCCGATTTACCGGCAAATCGAAGAACAACTGATAGAGCGGATCGTGTCCGGCGTATATCCGCTGAACAGCTGTCTGCCGTCGGAACGTGACATACAGCAGGAACTGGGTGTTACGCGTAAGACTGTGCGGCGTGCGCTGGAGCTGTTGGAAGAGAAGGGAATCATCGCCAAGGAAGGACGCAGGTTGTCCAAAATTGTCCGACGTCCACAGGCGGGAGCCCGTAACCTGGCGTTTATGTTTGCCGGTATGATGAATTCCATGTATGATGTGTACCATCAGTTCTTCCAGGAGATCAAGAGCCTGGCGCTGACGCATCGCGAAAATTTCTATTATATTGACGGTACGATGCCTGTATCACCGGAAATGGCCCGGATTCAATTTGACACGGTTTTTGTTGCCGGGAAAGCGACGGATGAGCTGGAAAAACTACTGTCGCCTCAGACAAAACTGATTTCATTGGATGATTACCCGGTCGCGGGGGCTGATGTTACGGTGTGTCTTGATAACTATGAGGCTGGCGTTAAGGCGGCGGAGGCGTTGCTTTCTTGCGAATGTTCTCATCCGGTCTTTCTCGGAGTTGAGGACATTTACCGGAATAATCTTCCGAACCGTCTACGCCGACAGGGATTTGTCGAGATTTTACAAGAACGTGGAATTTCCCCGCAGTTGCTTGATATTGCGCCGTATCCCAATGTTGAAAAAGTCATTCATGCTTTACGGAAACTAACGCCGGAATCCGACGGGATTTTTGCCATAAACGATTATATCGGAATCATGGCAACCAGGGCATTGTCCCAGCTTGGCTGGAGAGTGCCGAAGGATATTAAATTGTTAAGTATTGACGGTCAGGAAATGGGTGAATATACCATGCCGCCGTTAACGACGATGGCGCAGCCCTGCCGGGAAATTGCCGAGACCGCGTATAAATACAGCCTGAAAGATAAATCGGAAATCATAAAGGGAGAAAAAATTATGAAGTCGGTAAGAATGATTTTCCGTGAATCCCTGCCCAAGAAGAATATGACGTTATCGGCGGAAAAATGCATTGAGGCAATAATGTAAATATTATCACACTGAAGTTTGTAGAAATAGCTAAAAAAGAAGGAGGCAACCCCATTGGGAAAAAAATTTAGATTAACTTTTTCATACAATTTTCAACATTATTAACAATAAATAAAGGGATTAAATTATGAAAAGAAAAAACTTTACATTGATTGAGTTGCTGATTGTGATTGCTATTATCGCGATTCTGGCGGCGTTATTGCTGCCGGCTTTGAATAAGGCTAGGGACAGAGCGAAGGCTATTTTATGTACGAATAACCTGAAACAAAATGTCTTGAACATGAATTTGTATGCCAATGATTTTGATGGCGACTATGTTTGCTACTTTGTTTGCGGAAGTCAAGAATATACTTGGAGCAGAATGTTGCAGGAATGCGGATATGTTAAGGTGAATTCGCCTGTATTGTATTGTCCCAGTCAAAAGCAAGATAATAGTTATTATCATAATTATGGCGCTATTCTTGATATTCCGGCATCGCTTAAATTTTCATCGATGTGGGGTATTCGCTCCAAAAAAATCAGGAATGCGGCCGCGTTTATTTATCTGATGGACTCAATCAATATTGGTAAGATGCTACAGTCATCTTATAGCGGTATTTATTCATCTGAGAGTTCCACTCTGATGACGGAGTTGAGACATAGCCACCAGGCGAATTCAGGTTATATTGATGGGCATGTGGCTTCCATTGGCTTTCAGGGATTAAAAGATTTTGCACGCAGTATTAACAGTGATTATGGCGGTAGTTATCGTGACAAACTGTGGGCTGTTCAGGCTTATTATAAAGGGACACGGGTCATACAAGGAGTATATTGACTTGTATTTCTGATGTTTGAAATTGCTGTATAAACTTATCTCATAATAGCTGAACCTGGCTTGATGTATCAGAATATCTGCCAGACGGGCTGTTTTGGGAGAGATGTGATAACTTGAAATAAAACGAATGAATTACAAATATAATCAGGGAAATTTGACAATGCTGAAAATATGGCTCGTTGGAATTATTGCTGCCGCTTGTCTGTCTGGAATGGCGGAATTCACCAACCTGAAGGAGTTCAAAAATGCTCCTCAGGAGAATTTCATCCCGTTGATGGAAACCTTTAATGACGGACTGGCTGTTGCAAAAAAGAGTGGCTGGCAGTTGCCAAAAACCGCAAAATGGGATGAACATGGTGGATTGACTGGTAGCGGAGCGCTCTTACTGGAACGGAAAGACGTTAAAGATAAGGAGTCTGGCATAGCCAGCATACCGCTGAAACTAACACCGGAAAAGCGCTATCGATTTGTCGTGAATTATCGGATGGAGGGCGTTAATCATGGGCGAGCTTTTCCTCTGATTAAGCGGACTACTGCGGATGGAATTACGACTATATTGGATTCGTCGCCTCGTTGCCGGTCGAATGGTTCCTGGCATAAAAAGGTTTACGAATTTAAGGCAGGGGTAAAAAATATACTGATCTGCCAATTATGGAAGAAAACCGGAAAGATCTGGTTCGATGATATTCGTGTTGAACCATCTGAAAAAAATGCGGACTTCTATCTGACTCGTCCACACAAGTTGACCTTGGGAAAAGAAAACCGGGTCGAATACAAAGCATATATTGATGGAATAAAATCCGGAAAAAACACTGATTATCTGGTTTATGTTGAACTGGCCGGGCAGAAGGCAGCGGCGAAGCTCGGCAAAGATAACAAAGCAGATGTGTTTTTCAAGGATATTCCGAATGGGAAATACTCTGTTCACGCCAAGCTACTGGACCTGAAGAAAAAGCAGATTGTTGCGGAGGATTCGACCGTTTTATTCAAACGTCCTGTGTCTGGTGCGCTGCTGGATGACAAAGGGCGAATAATCCTGGACGGGAAACCGGTGCTGGCAATTGGAATCTATTCCTGCTGGCTGGAGAAAGAATCGGAAGTCAAGCAGATTGCAGATGCCGGATTTACTTTTATAATCGACTATTCTAGTCGCTGGATGCACATTACTTCCGGGCCGATCAGGGATCCGGAGATACGTAATAAAGAGAGCAAACAGCAGCGACTTTCCGGATATTTTAAACTGAAAGCTGAAACTCCGGAAGGGAGCAAACAGGTGAAAGCCGGCTTGGATGTGATTCAAAAATATGGACTCAAATATATTCCGTTTTGCGGAAATTCTTGTCAGGTTTTTCATTATCCGGCTGTGATTGGTCACTACAATGCTGATGAGGTTCCCATCAATCAGATTCCCGCCAAAAGGAAACATCGGGAGATGCTTGCGGAAAAATTTCCTGATCACCTTACTTTGGGGTTGACCGATAAAATCAATGATTGCATTACTTACGCAAAGGCATTTGACGTGTTTGGATATGACGTATACCCGATTCGCAGTCAGAAGCATCCCTCCATGCTTTCCGTGAGAAAATACACTCTTGCTCAAAAGAAAACAGGGATTGCCGGAATGTTTGTTCCGCAGGCTTTTTGTTGGTATGGATTCGGCGGTCGTAAACAGGACCGGCTGCCAACGCCTGAAGAGTTGCGGTCGATGGTGCTGCTGCCCGCTATCTACGGAGTCCGAATCTATTGTTATTTCAGCTATACTTCTCTCTGGGTCCGAAATAAAGGACTTGGAGTTAAGGGTGTTGATGAATTTTGGGAAAAGGGGGTGATTCACTCTGTTGAATGCCTGCGTAAACTGGAACCATGGTTGTTGAGCGATGAGAGAGCGCCGAAGGTCCGGATTGTTTCGCGCGGGAAATCCATTGTTGATGCCAAGGCATTCTCTCATGATGAGAAACTGCGGGTTGTTATTACCGCCTGCGGTCCCGGGGAGGCAAATGCGGACATTTTCGTCGGGAGAGCCGGACTGAAATCGGTCTACGGACACACTGCCTCATTGGGTGGCGGCTGGTATCGATTTACCGGAACCGACATTGCTTCGGATGTTCTGGCTGAATAAGAAATTTATAAATGGATAATTCAATATTTTCTGAGCGGTTGACTGGTGCGGCGGGTGCTGTTGTTTTACCGGCAAAGACATTGATTCAGACATTTTAGTAAATCAGTAAAGATACCGAAAGGACTACTTATGGAAATTCAGGATATTTGTAAGGAAATCAAGTTGCGCTGGCCGTCTACTATCAGAACCATGCCGGAGGCCGTTGATGATTTGTTTGCCATGTCGGCCCCTTATATCGTACCATGTTCGAAAGGCAGTTTTCAGGAGTACTATTATTGGGATACATATTTTGCCTGTCGTGGTCTTGCTCTGCAGGGGGCGCAGGATATGGTGAAAAATTGTTGTGATAATTTTATTTCCCTGGTTGAACGCTACGGTTTTATTCCGAATGGTGGTCGAAAACGTTATCTCAACCGTTCCCAACCGCCGGTTTTTAGCTTGATGGTAGATATGGTTGTTCGTGCCGGTATCGATTATGAGTGGTGTGTCCGGGCTTTAGAGGCTCTTCTGCGTGAGCATGAATTCTGGATGACCCGGCGACTTCTGCCAGTTGGCTTGAATCATTATGGACAGCATGAATGCGATGAAAAACTTATGGCATTTGGTCGATATGTCATGGATCGTTTGCAACTGGAAGCATTACCGGAACATCAGTCTTTAATTGAGTTTGGCGCTAATGCTATGGCTGAGACTGAATCTGGCTGGGATTTTAACCCGCGCTTTGACAGGAGATGTCTTGATTTTGCACCTGTTGACTTGAATTCTCTGCTTGGGAATTGCGAACGTATTATTGCTTTTCTGGCTAATGAACTTGGGATGTTGAATGTTGCTGCTGAATATAACCAGAAATTACAGCAGCGCATAGATCTGATGAGGCGTTTTTGCTGGGATTCAGATCGAGGCGTTTTTGTTGATTATGATGTTCGAAACAGTTGTAGGTCAACATTGACTACAGGAGCAGCCGTTTGGCCGTTATGGCTAAAGCTTGCAACTCAAGAGGAAGCAGAAGCAACAAAGCAAGCCGTTGAGAAGTATCTGGAATATCCTTTCGGAATAGTGGCTTGTGAGAAGCGTGAATCGGGGTGCGTTTATCAATGGGATTATCCCAATGCATGGCCTCCGGTCCAGTTGGCGTGTATGGAAGGTTTTGCTGAATATGGATTCGATATTGCAGCTGAAAGAATTGCGGATAAATACCTTAAAGTTATTTCCCGTAACTTTGATGCTACTGGCGAGTTTTGGGAGAAATATAACGGAGTCGAAGGCAGTATTCAGGTGGGAGATGAATATCAAATGCCAGCAATGTTGGGATGGACTGCCGGAGTTTTCATCGTTGCAGCAAAAATGATTGATTCATGTGCTGAGTGTTCGTTGTGCAGCTAGCCGTAATTACCTGATTAATGTTTCGGACCCAGCACTGGTTACTACCGTTGTTATCTGGAGGAATAATCCTCTTTCTAAAACAGCTTGGTGAGGTGACCGAGACGATTGGTCACCTCCGTGTTTTCATTGTTGCGGCAGAAAAAGGACAGTATATAGGAAATTAGAAATGATAAAATTAAAAAAAATAGGTTCAATTATGGTTTTGATGACTTCCAGTATTATCAGTTTTGGAGGAAATGAAAACCGTTCAATCGATCTTTCCGGTGAAAAAACACAACCGAGTATCGGAACTAATATACAAAGAAATGTTGAACGACAGTCTGACGGCCAGGCATGTGGAACTCCAATCTATCTAAGTGCATATAATATGTCGATTGCGACCGGGAAACCATCACTGGTAAATATGGCAAAAAATTCCACATATATTCCGGTATGGTCATTATCAGGTATAACCAAGGGACAATCAGTTGCCGGACTTGTGGCTGGATTTCCCCGCAATTGTTCAGCAGTAAAGGTCGAAATAATTGTTACAACAACGGATAAAACAACAAGTCCAGCCTATAAGGATGTTTATAGGGCCCACCTGTCACAACTGGAAGAAAACGTTCCTTTTACTTCCCGTTATTCTCTTGGATCACCTGTTAGCACGGCCCTTCCCGCAGCCCCGTTTTATACCCGAATAATCGTGCTGGAATCTTACTTTCCAATAGATCCTGATGCTCCTTTGAGTGTACGTATTCAACGGGAACCGGGTAATCCTGCGGATTCCTTTACTCGCCCTACCGGCCTGGCAATGGTGAAAATAACTCCTTTGAGCGCACTTGAAAAACCATATATCGTGCAAAATGTAAAAGGCTACAATTCCTGGCCCATGCTCCAGACGATCGGTGAAAAACTGGTCTGCGTATACAGTCGTGGTTCAGGACATACTATCAATGAAGATGCCCGTGCGGTTTATGTACGTACGTCCACAGACAACGGGAAAACCTGGACCCCGGAAACCGTGGTTGCAAATACGCCGGTATATGGTGAAGTTGCGGTTGGAAAAGGACTGGATTCCAAGGGCGCCATGCTCCTTTGGGTAAGACGAATCGGGAAAAAATGGATTCATGATCTTTACCGCACGGCAGACGGAGTAAATTTTACATTGGTTACTACCCCGGAACTTCCTGTTGCCCCTGTACAAATTACCGATATTTTTTCGGTGCCTACAGTGGGACTTATGGCTTTGTGGTTTGCAGGAAACTATGGTGATAATGGACCAGCCCACTCATGGGGGACGTTAATCAGTAAAGACGACGGAGCAACTTGGAAACAGACTACTATTGAATCAAAACTAACCAAAGTACAGTGGCCTACTGAACCTTCTGCGGTATATCTTGGTGATGGCAGGATTTTTGCAATTGCACGGACAGAAGCGGGAGGTGCTCAATTTCAGATGGTATCTATGGATTACGGAGTAACGTGGACGCGCGCGAAAACAAATATCAGGGATGTGCTTTTATCCACGCCCAGTTTGATTTTTGATTCCCAAACAGGTTTACTTTGCAACTATTATTATCAGCGTAAACACGGTATTCTTTGGCGTCGAGTTGTTAATCCAAAGAGCGTGATCAATAACCCACTTAACTGGCCTGCTTCTGAGGCAATTGCTATAGGAAGTAGAATTCCTTGTGATTCTGGCAATGTAAACGCGACAGTAATCAAGGATACACATTTTCTCGCTTTTTATTCCGGAAAAGATCCTGATACGGCGATATTAGTTTCTGAAGTTCCGGCTCCAATTGTAGATATACCGAAAAGGTAGTTGATTCATATGCTGATTGTTCGTTGTGCTGCCAGCCGTAAATACCTGATTAATGTTTCGGATCCAGCATTGGTAGTAACCGTTGCCATCCGGGCGAATAATCCTCTTTCTAAAACAGTTTTGTTAGATGGCCGAGACGGTTGGTCAGCTCCGTGTTTTCCGAATAATCCACCTGGCAGTCGATGACAGCCAGTTCTTTGGCCTCAATTGCTTTGCGCAGGGTTGACGTCAGCTCCTCTGAACGATTAATCCGGTAGCCTTTGATTCCGAAACTTTCGGCGTATTTTACAAAGTCAGGATTTTCGAACGTTACGAACGATTTACGGCCGAACTTCAGATTTTGTTTCCATTCGATCAGGCCGTAATTCGAGTCGTTCCAGATCAAAATAACAAACGGCAGATTTTCGCGTTTGGCAGTTTCGAGCTCCTGCGAATTCATTAAAAAACTGCCATCGCCGGTGACCGCGACCACGGCTTTGTCCGGGTGTACTAACTTGGCCGCCAGCGCGCCGGGAACCGAGAATCCCATGGTGCCCAGTCCGTTTGAAAACAGGCAGGTGTCCGGCTGGTAACAGGGGTATAAACGGGCCATCCACATTTTCAGCGCGCCGGTATCGCAGAGTACGATATCATCGGGGGCCAGGGCGTCGCGAATTGATTTTACCATTTGCTGCGGTTTCACTGGATAATGATTTTGTCCGGCAAAACGTGACATTTCTTCTTCGCGCAGTTTCAGGATTTTTGAACGGTAATCGGTCGTCGACAGCGGTTTGTCAAAGCGTGCGGCGATTTCGTTTAGCGTTAGTGAAATATCACCTTGAAGCCCAACTTCCAGGCTGTAGGCCTGATCTACTTCCGCTACTCCGGTATGGATATGGATGATCTTTTTATCCAGATCGGGATTCCAGCGATTGGGAGGATATTCCACCAGGTCGTAGCCGACTGCTATGACAGTATCGGCGCGGTCCAGCCCAAAGTTTACATAGTCGTGCTTCATAAAGCCGATTGCGCCAACACAGCAGGGGTGGTCATACGGCACTACGCCTTTTGCCATAAAGGTGGTGGCTACCGGAATTCCAAGTTTTTCCGCGAATGCAACAAGTGATTTCGAGGCCCGGCTGCGGCAAACGCCGTGTCCGGCCAGAATTACCGGCTGTTTGGCTTCCTTTAATATATTTTCCACCCGGTCTACCTGTTTTTCATTTGGTTCGGTTGGCTTGGGATATGCCGACTTGATCGGTTTGGCATTGGTGGTTTCTTCCGCTACGTCTTCCGGCAGGACGATTAGAGTTGCTCCCTGGCGGTCAGCCATTGCGGTTTTGAAGGCTTTGCGGATGATTTCCGGAGTGGTTTCCGGCAGAATGATACGTCCTCCCCACTTGGTGATCGGACGGAACACTTCAATCAGATTGATGTACTGATGGGATTCTTTGAAAATGCGGTTACGATTCGACTGACCGGCGATCGCGACCAGTGGGGCGCTATCAAGCTGGGCATCTGCTGTTCCCAGTGTCAGGTTGATTGCGCCCGGACCGAGTGTTGCCAGGCATACTCCCGGTTTACGTGAAAGACGTCCATAGATATCAGCCATGAAGGATGCTGCTTGTTCATGGCGGACCAGAATAAATCGGATAGGCTTATCGTTCAGAGCTTCCATCAGATCGATATTTTCTTCACCAGGAAGACCAAAAATAACTTCTACATTTTCTTCAAGCAGGCAATCAACGAACAGATCAGCGACTTTTTTATTCATTATATTATTCCCCGGGAGTATTAAAGGTTCTATATTCATAGACTATTATAGTTTATGTCTGGGATCGTGCAAGACAAAAACGTGCTCAGTGGGAAATTTTTAATTTGAATTGCATAATTAGCGAGGATATATTCGAAAATATATACTGCACTTGTCTTGAGGTTGATTGATTTATGTATAAATGGTTAAAAGCGAATATTGACTATTTGGGGGCCGGCATCGCCGGACTGTTGTATTTTTTTTGCGTTTTTGGCTGGAAGATGTTGAACCCATTCGATTCTGACTGGATCCTGGCCTACGGACAGGATTGCGGGAGGCACGTAATCAACTGGTTCTTTTATATGAATTCTGATTTTTCCTGGCCTCTGACCATGTTTAATGGTGCAAGTTATCCATATATGCAGTCGGCTACATATGGTGCCATTATGCCGTTTTATGCGGTGCCGTTTAAATGTTTGTGGTGGATTCTCCCACAGGGATTTCACTATTTTGGTATTGTTATCCTGCTTAACCTGGTATTACAGGGGATTTGTGCCGTGTACTTGCTGCGACAGCTCAAGTGCCGTGGAATTATAAAATTCGCCGGAGTTCTGGTTATTTTATTCAGTCCGGTGTTGCTTTTCAGGATTCCCAATCACATTTCTTTGTCGGGACACTGGCCGATTCTGCTGGCGCTGGCTTTCTGGATAAGAGAAAAGCCCGTGAGGCTAGTGTGGTATCAGGCGTTACTGTTGGCCGCGTTGTTTATTCATCCATATATATGGATTATGGTGGGGATTTTATTCTGTTCCGATTTCTTGAAAAGACTGGTCAGGAACCCCGGTGATTCTCCGGATGAAAAAAAGAAACAGCAGCTGGAATATGTAAAAAAGATGTTGATTTCAGGAGCGGTATGCCTTGTTGGTTTATATTTATCCGGTTACTTTTCCGCAGACTATATTAATACCACGCGTCAGCATGAAAGTTATTCTTTAAATCTGAATTCTCTGGTTAATCCGTGTTTTTCATATGTCAGCGGACTGATCAAGCCAATGCCTATGGCCAGTTCTTATGAAAGCTTTAATTATCTCGGCGCAGGAGTATTGCTGGCAATCGTTATGCTTTTCCCGTTTATTATTTCTCGTATTACCCGTGAAGCCTGGTGGATACGACACTGCGAAATTATTCTTACTTGTACCGTTTTCATTGTCATTGCGATTAATTTTAACGTTTTTCTTGGTAGTATAAAGCTGATTCAGCTAACACTTCCTGAGACTGTCACCAACTTATTGTCGGTGATCCGCGCCAGCGGACGGTTTTGCTGGCCGGTGTGGTATTTGATCATTGCCGGCATTTTGGTGCTGGCGAGTAAACTGAAACAGCGGCATTATGCATGTGTGGTTATGATTCTGATGGTTGCGCTGCAGATGTATGATCTGGGGTGCGGGTTGGTTCGTTCCAAGTATGTTGAAGCCCAATATATAACTTCTCGTAGGCTGGAACCGGTAAGTGGTGAGTTTATTCAGGACGTTCAGCAAGGCGGAAAACATATTTTCTACGGATTTGTCTTGTCTGGAAAATATGTTGGCAACGGATCGTATTTTCGCTATCTCGCGTTGAATGGCTACACGATAAATAATTATTATTTTGCGCGGGACAACCGTGAATGTCTTGAGTTCTTCCGAAAGTATCTGCCCGAGTTTGAAGCCGGAAAATATCCGGAGGGCTGGAACTATATAAAATTCAGACACTGACGTAGGAAAAAGGCAAGATGTTTTTGACATAACAAAAACATCTTGCCGGGGAGAAAGTATAATGAATTACTGGTCCTTTACAAATTCTGCGTAATAGATAACCGGGCTTTCTTTTTTGCCTAGGAACACTTTCTTTTCAGGTTGTGGTTCTGCCGGCGAAATTAGTTCATATCCCATGCTGTTGCAGATTTTGACCAAGGTTACAAGCTGGAGTTTTGACAAATTAGCGATAAGTCTGATTGAGTTTCCATTGCCTTCCAGCTTGACTTTGTTAGGGGAAACATTTATTCCGGTTAAAAGTTCAGAAAGATCCTTTTGAGTTTTACTTAAATTTTTAACTGTCCAGACCTGATGAACTTGAGAATTTATCTTTGCCGGTTTTTCTTTGTTAATGACTTTGTCGACATTGGTGAATACTGGTCTTGAACTGTTACCGTAACTGGCACCAGTCAGATTGTTTAGCGATATCCCATTGCCCGGAGAATAAGAGGAACTGCTGTAATAGGGATATTTGTATGAACTGGGGGCCGGAGAAGTCTGGTCCTGTACTGTAGTCACTGGTGTTTCCGGAGACGCCGAAGTTTCCGTAGTGAAATTTTCCTGTGTAACAATATAAGTAATGCCGCTGCATACAACCACTGCGGCGGCGACTTTCATAAACATTTTGTATGGAAACGCAATGGTTTTGCGTTTCGGTTTAATTTCATATTCAAGTGTCGAAAGTTTTGCTTTGATGCGATCAGACAACCCGTCCGGAATTTCACAAGCGGTATCTTTCTGAATTTTCTCATCCAGTTTTTTCAGGGAATCAAGTACTTCCCGGCATGCCGGACATTCCACGATGTGTTTTGCTATCGGGGAGTCTTTGGCAAGTTCGCCGTCATAAAATGCACTGATGTCCTCAAAAACGGGACAATTCATAGATTTATGGTCATCCGGCGTATTCATCTTTCTCTCTGCTCCAGATAATTAATATTTAACCCAGTAAAATTTTTCTGAGTATTTCTCTTCCTCGGGCAATCCGTGATTTAACGGTTCCGATTTTACATTCTAAAACTTCCGCGATCTCTTCATAAGGCAGTTCATTAACGTGCCGGAGAATCATCGTTTCCTTCAATGTGTCCGGAAGTTTGTCAAAACTCTTTATTATTTCATTTTCAAATTCGGCCTTCTCAAGCATATTGTCAGGGCCATATGACTCATCCGGTATATGCATGTCTTCCGGCGTCCGTTCATCATCCAGTTTCGACGCCTGGTCAGACATGCTCACGTTTACTTGAGCGCCTCGTCTGCGGTTCCAGTGATACTTGTTGCGTGCCAGATTTATTACAATCCGGTGCAGCCAGGTATCCAGACTCGAATCTCCGCGAAAACTGTCGATTGCCTTAAAAGCCCTTATGAATGCATCCTGTACAACCTCTTCAGCATCCTGAGGATTTGACAGTAATCCATAGGCAGCTTGATAAAGCTTGCCCGAATAATGTTCCACAATAGTATCAAATGCGGATCGATTACCCGATTTAAACTCCTTTAAGAGTTGTTTTTCATCAAAGCTTTCCGGCTTCATATGACCTTTCGTTATTCTTTTAGACACCGGTTAATACCGGATGTTTCATTATCTGCGATTTTTTTTCGCTTTTTTTTGAAAACCTGGTTCCTCGCGGCTATCTTCATTTTTAATGAAAGATAGATTTAATAAAATATAATCCCTTACGGTTTTATCAAGCTTAATAAGGTTAACTTTTTGCAAGACTATACGCTATATATTGAAAATGCGAGAATTATTGATGGTTCAGGGGCTCCTGAATTCAATGGATGGGTATATCTCGAAGATGGTTTAATCAAGGCTGTCGGGCGTGATGGTAATGATGATTCAAAATCGTATAAGTCTATAGCTGAAAAAATAATTGATGCCGAAGGAGCGGTTTTGGCTCCGGGATTTATAGATGTTCACAGTCATTCTGATGTCTCTTTACTTGCCGCTCCGGACAGCATTGGCAAAATATCCCAGGGGGTAACGACTGAGATTACCGGAAATTGCGGACTGTCGGTTTTTCCGGTTACTGACCTTAACCGTGATCATTTGAATGAACTTTATGCTTCTTATGGTGTATCGCTGGATTGGAACACATACGCAGAATATAAGGAGATTGTTTCTCAACTGAACCCGGTTTGTAATATTGTGTCTCTGTGCGGCTACAATACACTGCGTGCGGCTGTTGGCGGTTATGAAAAACAGGATATCGGTACCAATGGTATCAATCAAATGAAAGATATTTTGTATGAATCGCTTAGATGTGGAGTGGCTGGAGTTTCAACTGGCTTGCTCTATGTGCCGGGAAAGTTTGCTTCAACCGAAGAAATCGCTTCTGTATTGAGTATTGCTGGAGAATTTGATGGAATTTATACCACTCACCTGAGAAGTGAGGGAGAGCGGTTGGTTGAGTCTGTTAATGAAGCTGTTGATATTGCCCGTAAGGCTGGAATTCGGCGTTTGCATATCAGCCACTTGAAGACTGCCGGTGCAGCGAACTGGCATAAAATTGACGAAGTAATGAAGATGATTTCTCAAGCTCGTGCATCCGGATTACAGGTAACGGCTGACCGTTATCCTTATATTGAGTCAATGACTTCTCTTAGTGTGATACTGCCTGCTCCCTATGACGATATGGACGACGTGACGATTATGAGTCGTCTGGCATCACGTGAAGAACGTGAGGTTTTGCGTGAACTTCTTAAATCAACATATCAGGTGGAGCGTTGGCGGACAATCCGTCTCGTTGCGACGAGGTTGCCGGACTATTCAGATAAATTAGGTTGTATTATTGAAGATATTGCAAAGGACAAAAATTGTAATCCGGTAGATGTTGTATGTGATTTGATAACCCGTGATTCTGTTAATGTCATGGCGGCATTTGCCGGGATGAACGCAGAAAATCTTTCAACGATTATCGGAAATGATTATACGGCATGCGGAACCGATGAAAGTTCGCGTCCTGCCAATTATTCAATCGGCCGCAGCCATCCGCGCGGTTTTGGTTCCTTCCCTGAATTTTTTAAGTTGCTAAAGAATCATATGCCGCTGGAACAAATTATTCAGAGGGTTACATCATTTTCAGCCGCGGTCTTCAATCTTCAAGGCAGGGGAATGATTGCTCCCGGATATGCTGCTGATCTGGTGATTTTTGAGCCGGAGAACTTTAAAGCAAACGCTACTTTTGCTGAACCGCATCGTATTGCTTCTGGGGTACATAAAGTATTTGTAAACGGACAGCTTCGCTATAATTTCGGGAGGGTGATTCGATGAGTGAAGAACGGATTGAAGCAATGGGAAAGGCGGTGAAATTTTTAGCAGCCCGTGCTCATTCTACAGCGGAATTAAGGAGAAAGTTGGCGATTCGCGATTTCAGCCCGTCTATCATTGAGTCTGTTATTGAGGAATGTGTGCGGAAAAAATACCTTGATGACCGCATGTTTACCGAATATTGCCTGGATGAGCTCAAAAACTGTCGCGGGTATGGTCCGCGTAAATGTCGGGCCTATCTTATTAAAAAGGGAATCGCTCCGGAAATGATAGATGAAGTTATGACCGATAAACAGGATTCCGCTGAGGTTGAACTTGAACAGGCGATGGAGGTATTAAAGCGCAGAATGCCGTCGCTTGAACGTGAATCCGATCTCCTTAAACGAAAGGAAAAGGCAATTCGCTTTATGGCGGGACGCGGCTTTTCTTTTGATATTTCCAATCGCGCTTACGAGCAGCTCTCCCGTCTTGACGACTAATATTTTCTTATATTCTTAATATTCTTTCCCGCTTACGAAAAGGAGCCTTGGCGACTGAAGTTTGAAGTGCTATGGAAGATGCTAATGTATCTTCTCAACACCATCTGTCGTACGGACAAAAAAAGAGGCTGTACCGGAGGGGAGAGACGTATCGGTACAGCCCTGGTCGGGAAAATTTGCAGACAGCAAAATATATAAAAACGTCATCTACGGCATTGCCGTGAGACAAGCGTTGTTACTGTTAATCAGCAGGGAAGCGGGGCTTGCACAAATGGCGCATCGCCTATTGTGCCTTTCGCCCATTCCTCTACATCTTCGGTGACTTTCACCATTTTTATGATTTGCTCACGCGGTATATCTTTCCGCATGTAGCCATCAAATGCCGGACATATATTCTGATATGATTCGGCTTCCTTCAACCTGGACTCGAGCCCTTTATCTACAGGTTTTATTCTGGCTGCAGAGTTGATCAGGTCTGTGAAGGTATGATTATCGGCAAGATCGCCGTGATATATTAATGATGCCATGAAGAACTTCTCTATTGACAATGCCAGCAGGTTATAAAGAATATCCGTTGTAAAAATCTTAGGACGCTTCAGTCCTCCCTTTACTGTTTTCAGGTATTGACAACCTTCTTTCCAAAACTCTTCACTGTTTGCACTATACATTTTAAGTTACTCCAATTTTTCAACTTGACTTTTAATACTGCATTTGCTGTGCCAAACTCTTTTTTAGGCGTGTTTCCAGCTCAAAGATAATATTTTGCTTATTAAAAGTTTGACAATTTTGTTAACTATTTACAAAAATTTCCCAAAATATTGATGATACTCTTCCTTCGTTTTTCATCAATGATATGGATTTTTGAATGGTATTAAAATGGCAGAAGTTGCAGAATATCTATGATTGTTTTTTAATATTCCGGCTGAAAAAAGATTTCATTGAGCATGCTTTCTGCTCCGATTTGGCGTATCAGGTGAATAAAACCATAGAATTCTCCAACCTCATACAGGTTGTGAGAGTCACTGCCGAAAACAATTTTTACATTCCGCTCCAGGCATAAACGGAAAAATTCAGGATCTGGATCATTGGTATGAAAATTAATTTCAACAGCCACATCATTGGCTTTTAGCAGATCAGCCAATGGTTCATAAAGTTTTTTTTGGGGTTTTAATCCACAGCGTCTGAATACATGAAATGGGTGTGCCAGAAAATCAATCCCATACTCTATGATCTTGTGATTCATCCAGAGAAAATATTCATTGATTTCGGTAGGATTATTGCCCAGTGAAGTGCGATGTAATGCGCCGGAAATATAGTCCATATCCCCGATCAACGAATTTTGCGCGATGGGGGTTCCAAAATCATCGAAATCTACTTCGAGTCCCGTGAATATTTTAGAGGAATGAATCCAGGACATCGTTTTCATATATTCTTTAACCCGGAAGTATTTTGACTGTGCAACTTTTATTCCTTTTGCAAAAGGAATTTTATTGCCATAATCTTTTTGTGAAAAATATAAATGAGAGGAGTGTTCATTAAAACCGATTCCGCTAAGATTTAGCATGTCTGCAAGTTCGATAGCTTTTCCGGAGTTCATGTTTTCATTGCAATATGCTAGCGGAGTGTGAATATGTAAGTCTCTTAGAGGAGTGTCATTGGTCCATGCCATGTGTTCGGGATTGGTTGATATATTTCCAGAGTTGTCAAGTTCAATGACATAATAGGAAAACGGATACTCGCACAAAGCAGGTCCGGTTACCAGTCTGCCGTATTTGTCCGTATCAAGAGTGAATCCTTCGTGGAAATGTCCGGCGAGAGAAAGAGCGACTCCTGCATATTTCATTGATGACAGGACTTCTGGTGCGTTATCAAAATTATAGGGACAGGCAGTGGTGTCTGGCGGAAAAACCGGCACATGCTGCAACGTAATCAATGGACCGGAAAAGTCCTGTCGCATTGCGGATAATCTTTCCAGATCGGTCTTACTTCTGACCGCATTATATCCGGGAGTTTCACGATCCCAAAAGATTACGACACGACAACCGTTGACATCTACATAATCCCCCGGATCATCAAATGTCTGATAAAATATTTCAGGTGACGGATCATGATTCCCCGGTATAACTATGGAAGGAGGCTCCAGTAGATCGGTAATTTCCCTGAGTTCTTCAAGGAGTTTAAAGGCATCCGGATCATTCGGTCGATTAATTAAGTCTCCTGCAATAATCACCGCATCCGGCTTGATGTAGCGATTTATTCGATGTATTGCCCGTAGTAGTAGGACATCCGCATATTGTCCTTTACGGTTCGGGCATGTCAGGTTGACTTGTTTGTCAAAGTGTATATCAGAGATGAGAACAAACTTTGTCGTCATGATTAATAATACCTGTAGTTTAATCTGTACGATGAGTGATGTTATGCTATAAAATTGAATTGGTTGTCGATATGGAATTAGAGGAAATCATGTCAATACATGTAGTTATCAGGGTAACAGATTGTCCATTTATGTCCAGGTATCTGACGTTCAGTTCATTTTGGCCGGGACTTAAGCAATCAACCATTCCTGCCATTATCATGGTCAGTCCAGATTCTGTTTTCGGTGGAGGCATTTTATGAAAATGACCTCCAATAAAGAAAGTATATTTGCCATGTTTTTGTACCGTGTCTTTTAAAATCTGACTTTCGGTAAGGTATATTTCTTTTCCTGGTGGCCTTTCTGTTGCCTGTTCGACCGGAACATGAGCTAAAACAAACTGCCAGTCGGTATTAACTTTTTTTAATTCTTCAGTTAACCAGTTAAGCTGTTTAGTAGATAGAGTATGATCATGATTGAATTCCGGTGAAATGCAAAAAAAAGTACAGTTATCGAAATCAGTCCGATAATAATTTTGCGGGAGATCGAATGTTTCCGCGAAAAAGGCTTTTTCCCGTTCAATACATACCTCAATCACCGGACAACTCAAAGACGATTTGAATTCCAGATACTGTTCCCAGTATGCTTCTCTGGGGGCATCTTGTCGAAGGTATTTATCACGACTTACAGTATCCGCCGTATTCAAAATTATATCAGGGCGGGAAGAGTCAAATTCTTGTTTTAGCAGTTTTAGTTTGCGTTCATCAAATTCTTTATTGCGTCGGTAATCGCCCAAATGAATATCTGTGATCATTCCTATCTTCATTCTACATTACCTTAAGATTACCGGCGTTTATTCCGGCAGCTTCGAGTATTTGTATTTCTTCCCGTGAAATAAGATTAAAGCAATCCCACTGATGTGCGTCTGAACCGATTGTGAAAACTGCGCCTGAGTGGGCCGCAATACACAGAAAACGAGGATAGCCGTCCATTTTTAAAGAAGGTCTTGAAATCTCTAAAGATACTCCTGCAGTCTTTGAGATGGCAGCCAATTCTGCAATATCGTTTTCCGGAATCAAATTGAAATTCCATGGCTCAATGATGCCGATATGTTGCAAAATTTTTGGAGTATCTCGCCATGGATGACCAATAACGTTTATATACGGATTATTTATTAACGCATTTTTCATCATTTCAATAACTATCAGATGGTATTCATCAATCGAATGCGGAGTTGACGGCAGAGAGTGAACCGAAGCAATGACATAATCAAAACCAGCAATTTTAAGTTCTTCATTTGAAGCGGAAACTCCGCCTTTAAAATCAGTGATACTGACTTCACAACCTGAATACAACTTGAAACCAACTTGATTTTTTAGTTGATTGACAAGTTTCTTTACGTGTAGAGCTTCTTCCCACGGATGGCGACCGCTGATTGCTTCAACATGTTCCATGATTCCAACAGTATGCAAGCCGATTTCCTGGGCTTTGTTTACAATATTCTCTACAGTCATAAAGGAATCTATTGTCATCTTTAGATTGGACTGTTTTCTACTTTGCGTCGCATGTATATGGGTATCGATAAAGTAAATAGAATCAGATGGCATATTGCAGTTCCCTTGAGTATGAACGTTTATTGGAAGTAATAATATCTTCCGGCAGATGTCCAATATCGAATAACTTATACTTTTCCAGCTTGCATGCGTCATCAAATATATATGTTGACAAAGAACAATTCCAATTATGATTTTCGGGGATATCCGGCTTAAAAGCACTTCCAAGCAACAGCTCCTTACAGGCATGTACCGATGCCCCATGACCAACCAGTAATATTTGAGTGTCTGGTTTGTTAAAGCTCAATAGACTATTGAGAAATGGAGCAACGCGCGCTTTTACTTTTTCCAGCGTTTCGGGACCTTTTGCCAACCACGGAGATGGTAAGAGGCTTTTAGGAGACACACTGGGATATAGTTTCCGAATTTTATCAATTGTAAGACCTTCAAATTCCGGAAAACCTTCTTTATAGACCATTTCCTGAATCTCAGCTTTCACATGAATAGTTGAACTGGTAATCGTAGAGATAATATAGGCCGTTTCAAGCGTTCGCCGATAAGGGGAGCTTATAATTACACCCTGAAATTTTACGTACTTCAAAAATTCCCCCAGAAATTCAGCCTGCATTCGGCCTTTTCTGCTCAACACTGGATCGCTTAGCGGGATATCTGGATTTGCTTCCGCTTCTATTCGGTTCAGATCCGGTTGTCCATGTCGAGTTATGTAAATATGCATTATCGTAATTCCTTTGGGAGTTATTTTTATCCTATAAATACTTAATTTTCGGATAGATTTTCCAGAAGTCTTTCCGGGCCATCCGATAAGTATGGTGATTTGCTGTTTACCATTACGCAAACATCCTGAAAATAAAATCCTTTCGGCATATTTGGGAGTTTGTGAACACCAACCTTAATTGGTTCGTTCCCTTTCAATTTAAATGTGTGAGCTTTATTATATATGTTTTCGCATACTCCGTTAAAAGTGATTAGTCCACGCTGTATTCTTCCTAAAGATATTTGCAGATAGTCCTTATCATTTTTTGAGTGAAGTACATAGAAATCATTTCCCTTAAACAGATAGGCTGTATTTCTGAAAGGTTTTTTCTGCATCCCAGCCAGCAAGCCAATGTGTCCGGCATGTATTTTTACACTGTACCACGCCTGACCTCCAATTCCTCCACTAATGACTAAGGCTCCAGTACCCTTTTTCGGAAAGAAAATGTCAAAAACGGTTTTTTCTCCTGGAGAAACTGGATCATTGCGAAGTATATTTTTATTTGAGTCAAATATGATATATTGCAATGCGATTGGACGTTTTTTGTTGGCTAAATGAGTTATTTCGAATTTTATTTTTTCTCCGCTGTCGGCGTTGAAATAAATAATCTGTTGACTGCGCAGGACAAAACCCTTGACTTTTCCTTTCCCTGATCCAACGGATTTTAGAGAGGGGATTTTCAGTTCCTTTAAGTCTAGTTTAGCAACCAGCGGCTTGATTTTTTTCATTGGAATAAGCGCAGCTCTTTTTCTGTTTGCTTTAAGGTCATCAAGAACTGCCTCATTGGCCTTTTTATACGCGGTATAGTATTCCTCAGCGGTTGTTCCGGAAGGCAGCTTGTATATTTGCTTTTTAGCTGGGTGTTGACTAAGCATGCCTCCCACCCATGAATTGTACCCATTGCAGGCGCTTGCAGCATGGTATGCGTTGCATGCTATGTATTCAGGGCGATAGCTGTTTATCCTGAACCATGGAACGAATAATATATAAGGAGAAAGAGTTTTGGTTTTCTTTTGCGCCTTTAGTACAGCAGCATCAAAACCACTACCGTTATACATTAGCCAATTATCAACAATTACCGGGGCGCGTTTGGTTCCGAATTCTTTTCCCATGGCCATACTCATTTTCTTCGAGAACGGCATTACTCCAAGGCTTAGATCAGGGTTTATGGCGTGTAAATCCTTTGCCATACGGGCGGCCAGCTTTTCATATTGCCGGTGATACCAATTGGTGTATTCATTGTTCAATTTTTTATCCTTGAGGTAAGCTAAACGCCGTGATGCCGGGACATTAATATCCAGTTCTCTTGGTTGCGAAAACATCTTCCAGCTCTTGTCATCGTAGGATACTGCATCGGTCTGAATCGTTTCTATATCAAATTTAACCGCGGCAATCGGTATAGTTCTTGAAGCCCGGGCCAGTCTGAAACCGTCTGTAAATAAAGTTTTCCAGACTTTATAATGAATAAGGCTGAACTTGTCAGGAATAGTTTTTCCCTGTCCGTTCACATATGCAGGCAAATCAGCATTTGTTTGGGGATTTCTATGCCGGGGCCAGCCATAGGTATAAGCAGTAAAGACCATACCGTGTTTATTAATTATAATGCTTAATTTCTTTAATCGTGAATCCAATTCAGAATCTGAAAGATTATGGAGGCCGTGCAGCTTTAAATCGCAGACATTAAATTTTGCTTTTTCCATTGGAATAAGGTAATCTTTTTCAAATTTCTGCAAATCGGTTTTCTTCAGGTCTAAACCGTTATATACGGCCAGTATTTTGCGAGGCAGTTTCATATCTGCCAAAGTTAATGAACTTAGCAATATGCATAATAACGATGTGGCAATAAGTTTATTCATTCTTTTTTTCTTTCTTAATATTTAGTTGAGAACAATCATAATCAATAGCTCTTTTTTTTAATTCAGCTATCTTTTAATAATTGGGTATTACATTATCCATAAGTTTTTTTCTGTCCGAAATCATATTGTGACTTTCAACATGTCCATCACAGTAAGCAATATTGGCCTGTTTCGAATGGCGCGCTGCTAGTAAATAATTATCTCGTATTTTATAGTAATCATACCATGGGTACGCTTTTCCGTCATTGCGCAGGGATTTTATATTGAAATCCATAATAACAAAAGTTTCAGATGGGGTTTTTAAACGTGAGATTTTTACATATTTTTTTCCTGTATTAGTCTTATCAAAAAAATAACGGCTATAAGCATAGTTGGTTGAACGACCAACAGTTGAAAGCTCTCCAATGGCTAATTTAGAAGGACAAATATATAAATTGCTGTTTGGAACATAAGTATAAAGACTTTGTGTCCAATAAACACTTTCGTTGTTCCGACAGGCTGCGAAGTATCCTTTATAATCATTCGCATACATTATATCAGCAAGTATAATTTGCTTAAGATTATTTCGACATGTCGATTGTACAGCTGTTCCTCTTGCTTTGCTGAGTGACGGCAGCAGCAGTGATGCAAGGATTGCTATGATGGCAATCACTACGAGGAGTTCGATAAGAGTGAATTTGACTATGTGTTGTATATTTTTATGACTCTTTTTCATTTCTTGTGTTCCTGTTATGTTTCTCCATAATTGATGATTATAGTTTTTCACATTTAAATGTTTAAGCGTCTCATGAATAGTTGATTTCTGATTTTCCATTAGGTTTAACTCCTGACTAAAAATATTATATTTTATACCCATAATTTTAATTGATTATGAATATTTGCAGTAATAGAATTATATAGAGTTAATGCCTTGTGACAAGTGATAATTAATTGATTTAACTGTTTTCTAATACTAGCATGGAATTATACTGATCACTATAAAATTAGAAGGTTATACCGACGTGACAGTTCATAAAATTCTTTCGTTATTCCTCCTTGTTTATTAATGCAGGAATCATATTGATAATTGTTCCTATAGCTCTTTCATTAATTATATCAAGTAGTCGGTTTACAGCAGCACGACCAATTTCTTCGTTGTTTGTTTGCACAATAATCGGTTTTGCGATATTACCTCCATCGGTTGAAGAATAAAAGGCAAATTTTATTTCTTCCGGAATTTTTATTCCTAATTCCCTGCAAACTGATGCCGCTTCATTTGCAAATCTTAAATTGGTCGCGAAAATTGCGTCTGGGGATTCATTCTTTAACAGCCAGGAAACTTTTCCCCTGATTTCTGAAGAATCATAGGAATTACACTCAATAAGCATCTTTTTATCAAACTCCCGTGAAGATTCGATGAAGGCTTGTATGAAACCTTGTTCCCTGAGAGTATCATGGGGACGGAAATCATTTGTTCCTTTGATGAGCGCAATTTTTTTGTAACTGCTGAGTAAACAACTTGCTGCTTTATAGCCAATATCGTTACCATAAGAAGCAACAATATTTGATTTGCCGTTATATTTATTCGAGTGTTCAATTAACACGTGATTGATTTTTCTTTTTTGCAGAAAATTAAGCAACTTGGGAGAAAGTTCTCCGGTTACGATAACTCCATCTACAGCTGAATTTATAAGTATTTGTGGAATCTCGGTATCGGAAGTATCATCAAAACTCGAAAAGATAAGATAAATACCATATTTTTTTAGTTCCTTCTCAATACAGCTGATAATTTTAAAATAAAATGGGCTTGTTTTTTTTCTTCTGCATAATATGAAACCGATAAATTTTGTGGTTTGTGGAACTTTAGATACTTCTGCAACTAACACTCCCTGTCCCTGTATTTTTCTTGCCATTCCTTGATCTACAAGAAGCTGCGTTGCTTTTCTGGCTGTTGCGTGATTAACATTATACATTTGGGCAAGTTTGCGTTCTGAAAGAAGAAAAGATCCGGGAGGCAACTTGCCACTTGCGATTTTATTCGCAAGGTGATCAGCAATCCTGGTGTAAGCGAAAGTTCTCTTTAGCGTATTTTTTTTGACAGTCATATTTCTTTTATCTGTAATATTTGATTATGTGTTATATCATAACAATACTATTTGGTTAAAGCAATACAGATAAAAAATTTAGTGTTAAAATAAGCCACACAGTTGTGATACAGTTGGCGTGAGACGATGCCGAAGATTCCTAAAAAAAAGCTCCTGCCGATTCTGACAGGAGCTGACTGGTAGTTATGGCAAATATTGATCAGGCTTTGTAGACAAATTGTCCGTCGCAGATTGTTGCGGTGACTTTGCCTTTGACTTTCATGCCGTCGAACGGGGTGTTACGTGATAAGGATTTAAATTTCGACTTATCAATCGTGTATTCCTGATCAAGGTCGATAATCGTTATATCGGCAGCAGAACCTTCACGAAGTGTTCCTGCATCAATGCCAAGATATTCCGCCGGACCAGTTGTGAATTTTGCAATCAATTGGCTTAGGTCGAGTTCGCCACTATGATATAATATGGTTAGACAGACAGGGACGGAAGTCTCAAGTCCAATAATTCCGAATGGAGCGTAATCGAATTCTACCAGTTTGGATGTTTCTGTATGCGGTGCGTGGTCAGAGGCGATGATGGTAATCGTATCATCTTTAAGTCCGGCGATTAATGCCTGACGATCCTCTTCGGAACGCAACGGCGGATTCATCTTGAAATTGGTATCGAACGATTTGATTTTTTGGTCCGTAAAGGTCAGATGGTGCGGAGTTGCTTCTGCAGTGATTTGAATTCCGCGTTTTCTAGCTTGCCGGATTTTTTCAACTGATTCCTTGGCGCTGATATGCTGACAGTGGATTTTCCAGTCTTCATCTCGTGCCAGGATAATATTGCGGTCTACGATGATTTCTTCGGCAGCCGATGGAATACCAGACATGCCCAGCAGGGTTGACCATTGTCCTTCGTGCATTACGCCTTCGCCCTTCAGGGTATTTTCCTCACAATGGTCCATGATCGGCAAGCCGAAAGATTTTGCGTATCTAACGACGTTGCGCATTAGATAGTTGCTTTGAATACATTTTCCATCGTCGGTCAGGGCGACGATTCCAGCGCTTTTCAGGCTGCCGATGCTGGACATCTCTTCTCCGGCGATATCTTTGGTCATTGCGCCGGAAGGCAGGACTTTTATTGTTGCGCTTTCTTTTACTTTGCGTTTAATATTGTCAATTGTTCCAGTGCTGTCGGCTACAGGTTTGGTGTTAGGCATACTGACAATGGTTGTAAAGCCACCGGCTGCCGCGGCCTTGGTTCCTGACGCGATTGTTTCAGATGCCGTCTGGCCAGGGTCGCGCAGGTGCACGTGAATATCAATCAATCCCGGAGTTAGGATTTTGCCGGTAACATCAATAATTTCAGCTCCGGGGATTGAGGTGGGATCGACTATTTTGCCATCAGATACACCGATGCTCATGACTGTGTCGAGGTTTCTGGACGGGTCAACAACCCGGCCGCCTTTTAAGATATATTTCATGTTTTCTGTCATTTCTGTAAAGCCCCCGCTATCAGGAAGAGTACCGCCATTCTTACCGCTAGACCGTTGGTCACCTGTTCAAGGATGACAGATTGCGGGCCATCGGCAATATCGGAACTGAGTTCAACGTTTCGGTTAATCGGTCCCGGATGCATTACCAGTGCATCCGGTTTCAGGTATTTGATACTGTTCTGGTTTAAACCGAAGATTTTCGCGTATTCATTGGTACTCGGAAAATATCCGGAATTTTGGCGTTCATGCTGAATACGAAGCAAATTGACTACATCTGCATCAATCAGTGCATCTTTCAGATTATGACATACTTTTACACCTATGCTTTCAAATTCTTTAGGAACAAGTGTAGCCGGGCCGCCGATTGTAACATTGGCTCCGAGTTTTGACAGTCCCCAAATATTACTTCGGGCTACCCTGCTGTGTCGGATGTCGCCAATAATGGATACGTTCAGGCCTTCAAGAGAGCCTTTCTTTTCCCGGATCGTGAAGATATCCAGAAGAGCCTGAGTCGGATGACTGTGTGCTCCGTCACCGGCATTAACAATACCGCATCCGGTTTCTCGTGCGATGAGTTTATGGGAGCCTGGAGCCGAATGACGCATTACGATCAAATCGGCCTGAAGTGCTTCAATGTTTTTTGCGGTGTCGAGTAATGTTTCACCTTTTTGGAGGCTGCTTATACTACCCTGCATATTAATGATATCCGCGCTTAGCCGCTGTTCTGCCAGTTCGAATGACATTCGAGTTCTGGTACTGGGTTCGACAAAAAAGTTTACCACTGTTTTGCCGCGTAGGGCAGGGACTTTCTTGACGTTCCGTTGACACACCTTCTTGAATTCCTCGGCAGTATCGAGGATGCACAGGATCTCTTCTGATGAAAGATCATAAATGCTGAGAAGGTCTTTTTTAGTCCAGTTAAATTCCATATTTTCTTCCATCCTGTCGGGTTTCCCCTTGAAATATGTTATTTTTTATTGATTTCGTATATTGCATCGTCTTGGGTATCTTGTCCAAATATAACTTTGACGCTTTTTCCTTCGGAAATATCAATATTTAAGCCGATATAATCGGCCCGGATTGGGAATTCGCGTTCGCCGCGGTCTATCATAACTGCCAGGCGAATCAGCGCCGGACGTCCGAAACCGGTCAGGGCATCAAGTGCGGCTCGGATTGTTCTGCCGGTATGTAGTACGTCATCAACCAGAACTACTACTTTGTTATCAAGATCAAATGGTATGTCGGTTTCTTTGATCACTGGAAGTTTTTTGCGTTTGCCAATGTCATCGCGGTACATATTTATGTCCAGAGTAGCAAAATCCAGTTCAATTCCGGTTTTCTCATAAATTGCCCTGTGCAGTCGTTTTGCCATGACTACACCTTTGGTCTGGATGCCGATAAGAGCAACATCTCTCAGCGACTTATTACGAAATTCTGCCATAATGGCGTCAAGAACGGTGTCAATGGCTAATGCTATTGCGGTGTTGTCGTATATCAGTTTTTGATCCGGTTCCAATTTGTACTGTCCCCATATTGTTATTGCAGAAACCTGGCTTCTGTCGACATGTTTAATTACTTAAATTTAGCCCGGATTTTGAATTTCGCACGTCAGTAGTACGATTAATTTAAAAAAAAATTTGTATTCCTGTAGAGTAAGTGCGTTTTTTTTATTTTGGGGACAATTGGATTTTTGATTATTTGGTTCGGTCTTCGACTTTTTTATCGTAACCGGTCCTGGCTCTTTCGGTGCTTTTCTGGGTCTTTTGAATGAAATTCTTCCAGGCATAATGAATTCCATAAAGAATGGCCGCAAGAATTCCGATTATAACAACAAAGCGGATAAATTGTTGAATAGAACCAAGAATATAGTCTCGAGCTTTTCCCATGGTGCCCTCCTGAGTAAAATAATTTTACTGCCGTAATAACATTTTAGCGTATAAGTGCTAATAATGCAAGTCTTTTTTCCTCAGTAGGATATACAAAAATAGAAAGTTATCTTGCTGTCGGTTTTCTCAGACCGAGATAATCAATATTGATAAGTTTTTTGTTCAGGCCAAATCGCAGTTTTATTGATTTTTCCTTGCGTTCAACAAAACTTCCGGATGGTTTTTCGCGTTGAATAATATAAACCCACACATAGCCTTCCGGTTTTCCTCCAAGATTGCTGGAGAAAACATTTTTTTCATCGGGCTCACCCATCAGTTTTACAACTTCATCCTGCGGAATTCCAAGGAACAGTTTGGAGACGCCATGTTGGATTTTTCCACTCCGCTGGACATTGGCGTGATAAGGGTATTTTAAATCTCTCTTTGAAATATTATCAGTGCTGTTGAGGCTGTTGCAGCCGGACATTACGGTTAGGCCAAGAATAGTTGCAGATACGAACAAGCTCTTGAAAATCATGGTGTTTCCCCGATATGTTAGTTATATTAAATGATTTGTTATGCTGAAAATTACATCATAATACTTACGAGTTCAATCTCATCACGCATAATTCCGGCCATAAAGTTTGTTAAATACTATTTTATTTCAACCTTAGACTTGATTAGGCTGCTTTACTTTCAGTTTTTAATGTGTTATATTATGTGTAAAAGGAGGTGTGATTATGTCAACGAATTTGGCCATTGATGACAACTTGATTGTTACTGCTCAGAAAATTGGTCACCACAAAACTAAGAAAGAAACCGTGACAATTGCCCTCAAAGAATATATTGCTCATAAACGGCAGCTTGAAACGGTTAAACTTTTCGGTCAGATTGACTTTGATGATAGCTATGATTACAAGGCTGAGAGACGGCGATGAAAGTATTAGTTGATACTTGCATATGGTCAAAGGTATTAAGACGGAAAAATTTTGATCAGGTTGTGGCACAACGGTTGTCTGACCTTATTAACGATGGTCGGGTAGTTATGATCGGGCCTGTCCGGCAGGAAATTCTCTCCGGCATTTCTCAACAATCTCAGTTTAGTTTATTGCGTGATCAGTTATCGGCATTTAATGACTTACCCTTGTGTACGGAACATTTTGTTCAGGCAGCGGAGTTCAGTAATATTTGTCGTACCAATGGAATTCAAGGATCAGCGATTGATTATCTCATTTGTGCGGTTGCGTGTATGGGAAATCTTCATATTTATACCGATGACAAAGATTTTCAGCAGTATAGCAAGCATCTGCCTCTTAATTTGTTTTAGTGATAATGCCAATGAGTAATCAGACTGAAGATATTGTAAAACTTTATTTTTCCCAGGGAACGCTGCTACTTGATGGTCCGGATGATGTGCTGGACTGTGTGGACGAGTACTTGAAATTTGACGAGCGCGTGAAAATGTTCCGGGCCCAGGCCTGCGATTATGGTCCGGTGGTGCTTGAGCTTCATCGACGCGGTATTTCTTTTGATGATCAGGCCAAAGCTTTTGAACCTCTTGAACTGACGCTGAAAAAATCCTTTCCGCCGCTGGAGCACCAGTCCGAGGCGCTCCAAGCCTGGAAAGAAGACGGGAAACGTGGTGTGGTTGTTCTCCCGACCGGTTCCGGTAAATCTTATCTGGCGGTTATGGCGATGGCGGAGGTGAAACGTCCTACGCTTGTTGCGGTTCCAACAATTGACCTGATGCAGCAGTGGGCCCGGCAACTTGAAAGCTTTTTCGGAGTAAAAGTCGGTATGCTTGGCGGCGGCAGTAAGGATATTTGCGATGTTACCGTTACCACATATGATTCTGCGGTGATTCACATGGAATTTATCGGCAACAGATTCGGTTTCTTTATTTTTGATGAATGCCACCATCTTCCTGGCGCTGTTACCCGTACTGCCGCAACTATGGCGATTGCTCCGTTCCGGCTTGGCCTCACCGCTACACCGGAACGTACTGACGACGGCGAGGACCTTATTTATGAATTGATCGGACCACTGGCTTGCCGGATTGATATCGATGAACTTGAAGGTGAGGTATTGGCTCCTTACATTACCAAACGGATTGAGTTGAAACTTGACCCGGATGAAGCCGATGAATATACCCTGAACCGCAAAATCTACACTGATTTTCTCCGGCGAAACGGAATAACATTTCGGAATCCCGGCGATTGGCAGCGGTTTATCGGACAATGTGCCCGGCGACCGGGAGGGCGCGAAGCGTTTTCCGCCTATATGACCCAGAAGCGTATTGCCCGGGGCGGGCGCAGTAAGTTGCGTAAACTGTGGGAGTTGATTTGTGAGCACAGCGGAGAAAGACTGATTGTTTTTACCGCGGAAAATGATACCGCTTATGAGATCGGCAATCGCTTCCTTCTGCCGGTGCTGACCCATAAAACCAAAGCTCCTGAGCGGAAAGATATGCTTGATAAATTTTGTTCGGGAGAATATCCGGCTTTGGTGACCAGTAATGTTTTGAATGAAGGGGTTGATGTGCCTGAAGCAAGTGTGGGAATTGTAATTTCCGGCAGCGGCAGCATTCGGGAGCATGTTCAGCGGCTTGGACGTATTCTGCGTTCTGTCGAGGGCAAACAGGCGGTGCTTTATGAATTGATCAGTGAAGGTACCTCTGAGGTGAATGTAAGTGCCCGGCGTCGGGATCATCGAGCGTATAAAAACCGCTCCTTTTTCAGGAGGAAATCCTGATGTTGACGAAAGACCTACTACGTTTCCGCATTGTAAATTCCGCTGCTAAACCGCAGTTTATAAATGTTTCTGATCCTGATTTACTTACTTTGGCAGAACGCTTGATTGAGTGTTACCGGCTTGAAGAAGGACAAGTGTGTTCTTTGCTTGAGATTCGTGAGGAGGTTGAGAATCAGATTCATTCTTACCCTAATGAAAAAATAGCGCAGGGGCTGAACAAGATCATTCTTGACCGTTGTGACTTTAGTAATCCTGATGAATTTGACTATCCGGCTTTGCGAGCTGAGATATTTGCGGCTTCGGCTGCTGTTCTGAAAAAAGAGACATCCGGCCTTTCGCCTGAAAAACTGGCCGACAAGGTCAGAAATTCTTTGTCGACGGATGCCGGCAAGCTGTTTGACGCAGGAATGTACAGTGATTTGCCGGGAAATGAGACTTTGATAAAGAGTCCGTCGGTGTTTCCGCGTGAACTGCTTGAGCGGTATAATTGTTCACTGGTTCAGTCCCTTTTGCTTTTCAGTGGGAGCCTTGAATTGATAATTGAAGATCCGGAACCGGCTAAAATGCGTCGGATGTTTAAGTATCTCAAATTCTTCCGGCTATTGGCGAAAATCACTTCCGTTGCCGGGAACCGCAGGTTTAAAGAGGCTCCGGAAAAGCTCAAAATTATCATTGACGGTCCAATCAGTCTGTTTGAAAATACCCGAAAATACGGACTGCAGCTGGCCTGTTTTTTTCCGGCGATACTGGATATGAAAAAATGGAAACTGAAAACTATTGTGAATCCTAAAAATCGCGAACTGAAACTTAATCTGGATGAAAGCAGTAAACTGGTGGGGCACTATCGTAATTTCAGTTCTTATGTACCGGAGGAAATAGCGATGTTCCATCGGTTGTTCAAAACTAAAGTTTCTGACTGGAAGATCACCGGAAACGCTCCATTGTTTCAGGCGGATAACCATGAACTTATATTTCCCGATCTGAGCTTTACCGATGAATCAGACAGGACAATCCATTTAGAATTGTTTCATCGCTGGCATTCTGTTCCGCTGCTGGAAAGGCTGGAATTCTGTAACAGAAATCCAGACCTGCCGTTGATTATTGGAATCGACCGTGCGCTTTACAAGAAGCCGGAGGTCAAAGATCGGGTTGATTCCAGTGAATATTTTCAGCAGGCCGGATTTTTGTTTCGTGATTTTCCCGGCGTTGATAATGTCAGGAAAATTCTCAACGCCAGGGCTAAGCTTAATTGATTATTTGGGGGATCCCATCAGGTAATGTCCTTTTATTTCCGATGGTTTTAGTTCCGCATTGTATATTGCCAACTCGTCGATAATTCCGTTGAATGAACTGCCGGGAGTGCTGGAGCCGCCCACAGAAGTTTCTCCGAAATAATAAAGAATCGGGCTGTCTTCATAGAGTTCCTGTTCAAGTTTGCCGTTAATGTATGTTTTCAGCATTCCGGTATCACAGTTATAGGTTGTTACGACATGATACCATTGATTGGGACTGAATTCATAGTCTATATTGCTGGTCTGCAGGATAATGGCTTCCTTGGATTTCATGGTACCCCAGGCATAGCCTCCTCCAACGCCCTGACGATTGTTGGGATTGGACCATTCGCGCAGTCTTGAATAACTGATCGCAAGGTTTTTTGATGAGATTTCCATACAGAACATTTCGTCATTGTCTTTGTTGGCTCCCCAGCCGTTACCGTTATTACCATTCTGATTCTGATTCTGATTCTGATTCTGATTAGTCGTTCCTCCTCCGCTGCTGGAACTGCTGCTGGAACTGCTGCTGGAGCAACTCCCGTTTCCGTTACTTGAGCTTGTGCAAACCGTTCCGAAAGTCAGAATACTGTTGGAGAAGCTGTATGCATTGCTTGAGGATGGTTCCGTTGCGGCAACAGTGGTTGGAGGACCGTAAATGATTCCGCTGGTTTGGAGGGTTTCTGATGACGAGGACGGATAATTGGTTTTGAATAAAAGGCAGTCGCTGCATTCTACGGGATAAATCCATAATTCAACGGTAAATTCCCGGTCAAGACGATTGATTGTATTGTTGGCTGAAATATTCAGATAACTATCTATGCCGTTGAACTGTAATGCACCTTTGCCACTCCAGCGACCCCAGACCCATGCTGCGTCATTGATTGCGGCATTGACTTTTGTCTGGTCATATCCGGTGTGATTTACGCCGAAAGCTCTGTTGGTCAGGATTAATTGATTGTCTTCGCCGTCCTGAAAATCAAAATATGTTACCAGGTCGGGGGTTGCTTTCAGGTTGGTTTTATATGCCAGCCAGCGTCCGTATCTGCCTTTTGCTTTTGCCCCCAGTGTTGCTGACAGTAACATACCTGCCAGCAAAGAGATGATTGATACTGCTATGAGTATCTCAATTAACGTGAAATTTCTCTTCCTTGGTTTCATCTCATTTTTTCTCCTTGATCTGTTATCTGTACAACGAATTGAGTTAATTATAATATCAGGTTTGTTTTTATTTTGGACGGCCCATTTCGTAATGGTTCAGAACTTCCCGTGCGGTTAATGCGCGGTTGTAAATGCCGAATTCATCTATTAGGCCGTGAAACGACTCTCCGGGAGTATCGGTTCCTCCGATAAAGGATTCGCCGAAATAGAATACAACTGGGCGTTTTTCTTCGCTGTCTTCCAGTAGTTTGCTGTTGACGTAGACTTTTATATTATAATTTTTTGCCGAGTAGGTGATCATTATATGATACCATTTCCCGGGCACAACATCAATAAAGCAGGAGCTGGTGATTTGTAATTTCGCATCTTTTGTCAGCATGGTGCCCCAGGCATAACCGACGGCGCTGCCTTGCGGGTCACTGGGATTAACCCAGTTTCGGTCCACTACAAATGATACATCCATTTTTTTATTTGTTTGCACTTCCAAGGCGAATATTTCGTCTTTGACATCTTGTCCCCAACCAGTACCTCCACCTGAATTATTAGCCGTTTTGGTATCTTTCTGGGCCGGGTTGGAAGAGCTTGCGGTGTCTCCTGCCGGCAGGGTGTGTTGAGATTTGAATAAAATACAGTCTTGTTCCATACTGTAAGGATATACCCACATTTCAACCGAAAACTCACGCGACAGGTGTTGTACTTTGTTGTCATCTATAATAGAAATATAACTTTGAACTCCATCGAATTCCAGCGCGCCTTTGCCGCGCCAGCGACCCCAGGTCCATTTTGCCTGATTGATGGTTCCGTCAAGTAGAACCTGATCGTAACCTGAGCGGTTGAGTCCGAAGGCGCGATTTTGGATTATCTTTCCTTCCCCATCCTGGAAATCGAAGTATGCTACCAACTCTGGTTCGGCTTTGAGGTTGCTTTTGTATCCCAGCCAGCGTCCGTAGCGGCCGCGAGACCTGGCATCTGCCAGAGCTGATAACAACATTCCGCATAGAGTAGAGATAATTGCCACTGCAACGAGAATTTCGATAAGAGTGAAATTACTTCTTGTTAGTTTTCTTGCTTTTGTTGGTCTTTTTACCTTTTTTTGACTTCTTGGATTCATTTTTACTGCCCTCATCTTTAGGAGGAATATACTTTGAGCTTAAAAAACCACATCTCGGACATACCAGGGATTTCTTAATCATCCGGTTTTTCTTTGAACGTCCGGTTCCTTTCTTAAATGTTGGTTTTACCCATGGAAATACATTTTTACACCGCTGGCATTCCATTGCGAATCCCAATGGCCCCCCACAATCAGAGCATTTTGCTCCGTTAATATTCTTTAATTTACGGACCTCAATTTTGCCGCATTTTCTACACATTGTTTTTACGCTGGGCAAATCTTCTTTTATTTTGGGTTTGTAATGAAAATAAGATACCGCAACATAACCTACGGCATTAAAGAGTACTGCTGCGATTATCAGGATCATCAAAGGCTTGAGAAATTTCCGGTTTGCCGGACTGACCTTTTTGCTGTCATACATTAAAGTTCCATAAACCGCATTGCCTACCTTATCGAAGAATCTTCCGAATGCCGTTTTTTCTTTGTCGGCATCCCGGAAAAAACCATCAAGCATAGTACGAGTCTTTTTTGCGGAACTTTCCTGGGTTTGAAGTAGCTTTTTACGTTCTTCTGGATCAGGATATGATAATCGTCTTTGGGCTTTGCCGCTTTCTATGCAGTCATAAACGAACTGAAAGCCGTGACGAAGGCCTTCCAGGGTTGAACGTTCGTTCGGGTTCTTACTCATCATGCAGGATACCAGTTCGGAAAATTCACAAGAAAAACCTTCAACCAGAATAGAAATCGGCATGGGGACAAAATTCACCTGTCTGAACATAGATACCAGTGGCTTGCCGGATAAAAACGGATTATCACCGGTGACGGCTTCATAGATGGTTATGCCCAAGCTGTAAATATCGCTTTGGATTGTTAACGGGGTGGTTTCTTCCAGGCTTTCCGGACAGACGTATGATACAGTTCCCCATACTTCTGATTTGAGTGGCATTGTTGAGGTATCGCGTGAATATACCATTCCGAAGTCTGTGAGTTTATAACGGTCCTCATGAACAATGATATTTTCGGGTTTGATATCCAGATGGGTTAAATCATGTCGCTGTAATTCTTCCAATGCGTCAATGATCTGCAAAGCCAGTATACAGGCTTCTTTTTCCGTTAATTGATGAGCGGTGAGGAGTTTTTTGAGGTTGCTGCTGGCCGCATATTCAAGAATTAGATAGATCTGACCGTTGTGTTGTCCGTAATCATAAATTTTTATAATGTGTTCTGAACTGAGCTGCTGGAATTGGGAAACCAGTTCAATAAAACGCCGTAGAGTTACATCATCTGAAACATTTTCATTTAACAGTTTGATTGCTACATAATGTCCGGGTTTTCGAGTGTCTTCGGCCAAAAAGACAACTGAATGTGCTCCATATCCGATAGCCTTATCGATTTTATACCGATCAAGAAAATTGACCTTATTGCGCAGCAGATCAAGCTCCTTACGGTTCAAAGACGAAATTTTGAGGAAGTTCTTGAGTTTTGCGACCAGTGCCGTTTCGCGGATTGGTTTTAGCAGATAGTCATCGGCTCCGGCATTGAATCCTTCGGCAATATCTTCTTCACTGTCGTTGGCGGAAACGATTATTACCGGGACATGTACTCCTTGCGGAAGTTGGCGGATTTCCATACAGGCATCCAGCCCGGACATAACAGGCATGGTTATATCAAGGATGAGCAGGTCAGCAGGTTTTTCCTTAAATGCATCAACTGCTTCCTGTCCATTACAGCATATTACAAATTCGTGACCAAGAGAATCCAGCATGTGTGAGTAAACACGCTGAAGTCCCAGGTCGTCATCTGCCGCGATAATTCTGGCCATGTCCGATTTCCTGCTTATAAAATATACACGCAACCTCTTAATATTTATAAACGGTCAAGCGGATTTTCGCAAGGGGGGTATATGAAATTATTTCTAGTGAGAAGCCTTAGATAACTACAAAAAGAAGCCGCCCGGGATGCTCGAATGTCCCCGGGCGGCAAACCCTAATTTAATGAGCGTTATCAGGCGATACTTTCAGGAGAGGCAGATGGACACTTGAAAGGTAATATTGCCTGAAACTTCATTAAATCAGGATTATTAAATTGTAATATCAACACAGTCATGCCTTTCGGCAGACTTGATCATTTTTAAGAGCCGTCCGGATTCCAGTGGAATCCGGACGGTGAAACCCAAATCAACAAGCAAGTTACAGCTCATACTTTCAGGAGAGGCAGATGGACACTTGAAAGGTAATATGTACCGCAATGTCATTGACCTGGGAAATTGTATTGTCTTCCGGCTGATTAAACCGAACTAATAATCAGTTTTTATCCTTTGGAGAATCATTATCAAAGTCTCGTGTATCCGACATTTGTGAAGGCGGAGGGCCCATGCCACCAGGTGGTGGACCGTTAGGATGATCGCCCATCTGTTCGCGGGGAGGTCCTCCACGCATCGGGTTCTTATGATGTTCCATAGCTTCGGATTTCATTTTTTCTAATTTTGCCAGTTGCTCCTTGTTTACAATAGGAGCAATACTGTCAAACAACGTATTAAAAGTCTCTACATATTTAGGCGCATTCTGTTTCCTGAGTGCTTCCATGGTTGTAGACCATTGATTGACCAATGGGGCTACTTTTTTACTTTGGTCAGGAGTTAACTGAAGTCGTCTTTCAATTCTTTCCAGCATCATGGACTTGATTTTTTTAGGTGTCGGAGGTGGCATCGGGCGACGTTTTCTTGGTGGTGCCGGACGCAACAGCGATCCTGAAAAATATCCGGCAACTGCCCCGGAGAAAAAAATCACCAAAGCAAGAGCTGTCGTGATAATTATATTTTTGTTTGCAGCTGAAATTTTTTTCATAAACTGGCCACCATATTCAAACTGGTTTCATATGTACTGTATGGTAAATCCGTTGCATAATCATGCTGCAATGTGGTTGATGCACCGGCATTGCTCAAATAGACAACCGCGCAAATTACTGCTACAGCAATAGATCCTACCGCGAAACGAGTCAGAAAACCAACAGGGAACAGCATTGTTTTGGCTGCGGTCATCGCGCTTCTGGCGGCCATGAGCCTGACTGAAGCAATGACTTCATCCTGCCAGTTCTCTTCCAGCGAAATCGTTGGTCTGGCTTTATAAGATTCGCTCATTAGCGATTCAATATTATGGATTTTTCTGTTTTTATTCATAAGAGATCTCCAGTTGATTCAAGTATTGTGCGCATTTTACGGCGTGCCCGCATTGCGCGTACCTTTGTTTTTACCAAACTCCAGTTTAATACTTCCGCTATCTCCTTCAATTTCATATCTTCAAAATATATCGACTCTATCAGGGTCCTGTCATCCGGCGATAATTGATTCAGCATCCAGTTTATCACATCTCCGGCATCCTTACTATGTGCCAGATAATCCGCTTCATCTTTTCGGTTGCATACTGCCGCCTGTTCCAGCCAGGATTGCTGATCATCGCTCAATTCAGTACTGACATGTCTGGACTCATATCGTTTCCGATCGCGCCAGTAATCATAACATGTTCTGATTGCTATACGTGACAACCATCCGGCAAAATGCTGATGGTTCCGATATTTATCCAATGCCTTGTATACACGGACAAATACATCGTGAACGACTGTTGCAACCACATCTTCCGGAACTCTTTTACTTACGATGACAGAAACTGTCTTTTCGTATTTTTCCAGAAGTTGCCTGTAACATTCCACATTTCCCTGAAGTATAGCTGTAATAATGGCGCTATCTTCATCATTATGCATATTCTTATTCTGCACTCAGTCCTGAGTATAACCTTTCTTTTTTCATAGTATTAAACGGGACAGAAAAACAAAAGTTACAACTTTTTTGAAAAAAACTTAAATTTTTTTGAATCAATTGAAAAATTCATTTTGAGATAGACTTGTCTATAATAAGAAGAATAACGGATTAATTCAAAAAGTGAAGAGGAAAGAGATGAAAAAAGATGGTTAATATTTGCAGTACTGCTTAGACGCCGGAAACCAGGCGGAGAGCCAGTTCATCGGGTAATCCGGCTTTTAGTATCTTTTTGCAGGTTTCACGGACATTGTATTTGACTGTTATTACTTCTATTTCGCGGGTTTCCAGATCGAACACTAATGAGGCGCTGTGAGGATCGCGGTTGCGAGGCTGGCCAACCGAACCGGGATTGATCAGGAATTTCTGATTTGTGGATTGTTCGAAGCTGCGGTCTTTTGGCTTTTCAACCAGGATTGTCGGATATATGTTTTCCTGATTGGAGCAGCAGGCAAATAACAGAGGTACATGGACGTGGCCGAAAAACGCGAATTCCGTATCCTGAAGATAGAAGTGAAACATTGCGGATTGAATATCAAAGATATAGGGCCAATATTCACCTTCTGCCGTATCGACTGCGGCATGAATGAACATTATTTCGTTTTGGGTTAATGTAAAAGGCAGATTATCGAGCCATTTGAGATTTGAATCTTTCAGGACTTCACGGGTCCAGCAAACCGCATGGTAGGCGTGTTCAGTGATTCCCAGTTCTTCCATACTTGCAGCCTGGCAATTCATATAATAATCATGATTGCCTTTGATAGACTCTATTTCATGTTCTATAAAAAAATCAATACATTCATTAGGAGAAGGACCGTATCCTACTACATCCCCCAAAGATATTATTTTCTCGCAACCTCGTTTCTCCAATTCTTTATGAGTCGCCTGGAGGGCTTCGAAATTGCTGTGAACATCACTTATTATTCCCAGCCGCATATTTGCGAATCTTTACTCCCTAGATTTAAACAAAATTATCCACTGCCCTCCTGTTCCACTAGAAAAATGAACACAAAAAGAGTTTGATCCTGTGTCCCCGATCAAGTGTAAAAAATATTTGCCCACTATCCATCTGCTTATCATATATTAAGATTCCGAAGGCATTCTGTCAATAGAGGGTTAGGAAATATTTTCCAGATTGTTAGGAGATTCTAAGTGTAATTTGAAAAATTTTTTTCATATAAGTTCCGGTATTGTTATTTCATTATTTACGTGTAAATTAGCTTGATGCTATAAAATAACAGAGGTGCCAGATGTTAGCTAAAACTTATTCAGCCGCTGTGCTGGGAGTTGATGCCTACGCTATCGAGGTGGAAGTGAATACTACCGGAGAAGGTGAATACAGCGCGGTTTCAATTGTCGGATTGCCTGATGCAGCAGTGCGCGAGAGTCGTGATCGAGTGCGGTCGGCTATTGTTAATACCGGTTATACGCAACCGCAGGGATTGATTCTGGTGAACCTGGCGCCTGCCGATATCAAAAAAGAAGGGGCCGCTTATGATTTGCCGATTGCCCTTGGAATTCTGGCTGCGGATGGACATCTTGACCGTGAACGCCTGTCACGTACGGCAGTGATTGGAGAGTTGGCGCTGGATGGATCGGTCAGGGCGGTAAAAGGAGCTTTACCGATTGCGTTGACCTTGAGCCGTATGGAAGATGTTGATGCATTACTGGTTCCGGCCGCTAACGTTGAAGAAGCCGCACTGGCGGCATCGGATCGGGTGCCGGTCTATCAGGTAAACTATCTTTCCGAAGCGATTGATTTCCTTCGCGGTACTCTGTTTATGCCGCATCGGGCCAATTTGAATAGTTACTGGGAACAGCATAGTTCTCTGCGTGAACCCGATTTTGCCGAAGTCAAGGGGCAAGCCATGGCGAAACGAGCCTTGGAGATTGCCGCTACCGGCGGACACAACACGCTAATGATAGGGCCTCCGGGAACCGGAAAAAGCATGCTGGCGCAGCGGCTCTCCGGAATTCTGCCTGAAATGACCTTGGAAGAGACACTGGAAACCAGTAAGATTCATAGTATCCTTGGGTTGCTTTCTTCCGGACAGCCTCTGGTAAACGCGCGTCCTTTTCGGGCGCCTCATCATACGGTAAGCGATGCAGGACTGCTTGGCGGCGGGAAAAATCCGATGCCCGGAGAGATTAGCCTGGCGCATAACGGCGTACTGTTCCTTGACGAATTGCCGGAATTTAAACGCAACGTGCTTGAGGTACTTCGTCAGCCGCTGGAAAACGGTGAAGTGGTGGTTTCGCGTGCTTCTGGTAGTTATACTTTCCCTGCTAACTTTATTCTGGTTGCCGCAATGAATCCTTGTCCGTGTGGACATTATAACAATCCCAAACGAGCGTGCCGTTGTACTTCGAGCCAGATAAACCGCTATCGTTCAAAAATATCAGGTCCATTGCTGGATCGAATCGACATTCATGTTGAGGTTGCTCAGCTTGACCAGCGGGAATTGATGGCGGCTCCTGTTGGCGAGACTTCCGCGCAGATACGCGAACGAGTCATCAGGGCACGATGGGTTCAGTTGGAACGTTTTCGGGGGCTTGGTATTTTGTGTAATGCCCAGATGGGGCCGAGGGAGCTTCAGCAGTTTTGTAAATTGAACCGCGAGAATCAAACCTTGCTGCGTCATGCGATTCAAAACTATAATCTCAGTGCACGTGCTTATGACCGGATTCTTCGCGTAGCCCGTACGATTGCCGATATTTCCGGCAGCGATGAGATTTCAGAAGAGCATCTTTTTGAGGCGATTAATTATCGTACTCTTGATCAATCATACTGGTAGGTTTTATGAATAATCAGTCCGACAGTAAATCTTTGACCTTTGAGCCGATAGGCTATGTCCGCTGTGAACAGAAGTATCGTTATGAGGCACCGCGTCAGGCGACGCTTGCCGAAAACAGCGGTATAATCGAACTAAATCCGGGGATGAACTTCGAGACCGCTTTGAGTGATCTGGAAGGTTTTGACCATATCTGGGTGATTTTCGCGTTTCATTTGAATGATAATTGGAAGCCCAAAGTAACACCGCCGGTGAAAGGCGCGAAAAAAAGGGTAGGGGTGTTTTCCTCCCGTTCTCCACATCGTCCCAATCCAATCGGTATGAGTTGCGTCAGGCTGGTCAAGATTGATGGTCGTAAGCTGTATATCGAGAATTTTGATATGCTGGATGGAACACCGGTTCTTGATATTAAACCGTATATTGGCCTGTCGGATTCCCATCTTGAGGCATCGCGAGGATGGCTTCCTGACTCTCTTCCGGAACAATGGTGTGTTGAATTTTCCATGAAAGCGCATGACCAAGCCGAATTCATTCGTGCTAAATCAGGACTTGACCTTGAACGCTTTAGTCAGGTTCAACTGGCGGCGGAACCGCATGAATCGGAACGCAAGCGTATCAGGAAAACGGATAATGGCTATGCTATTTCCTGCCGTACCTGGAGCGTGTTTTATTCAACTGATCCGGAAACCTTCACTGTAATGGTTTCCGGAATCCAATCAAATTATCAGCCTGAAGAACTTGACCCTGATGCTGAAGATGTCTACCACGACAAAGACCTCCACCGCGAATTTAGTGCAATGTTTCAGGCGGGATATTGATTCTTTTCACAAGTCCCGTGATACTAATAAGGTCTCCATAAAGTAGAGAAGTAATTATCTGAATTATTGATCAGTTCTTTTTTGCCGTCAAAGGCCAGGACTCCCGTATTCTGCATGTAACGAAGGGTTTCGACATGTCCGTCAAGGATACCAAAATTCATTCCCCGGTCATAGTGATCACGAATATTGTTTCCGGTTGCATATCTGGACAGGCAGTTATTGATGTCATAAACCCTGTCAACAAATGTTGGAGCTTTGTATTCGAGCGTAATGACTGTTCTTGCCGGAATATTGCATCGGGATAATTTTCCCCCCATTGCTCCTTTTCCCTGGTATTTATCGACAGCGTATAGTATTCGGGCGTTCATGGAATAGATTGTCTTACGCATATCGGTTGTGTTAGATGTTTTAAGTCCTACACAGGGAACCCAGTTGGCGGTACTGTCACTGCTGTTATCGTAGGGGTTGCCGGTGCATTGAAACGTGCCGGGAGAAACCTTATAATCATTGATAAGCTGCCACATCCAGTAAATTGAATTCCAGGGACCGGCTGTTGTTCCGGCTGGGTTTCCTTCATGGGTTACCAGTTGTCCATTGTAATCGTCAGCATATAATATATGACTGGTTGTCAGTGTCTTTTGATTGTTTACACAGGAAATTACCTTTGCCCGAGCCCTGGCATTGTTTAATGATGGCAACAGCAAACTTGCCAGAATCGCTATGATTGCTATCACAACGAGGAGTTCGATGAGTGTGAAACGATGCACAGAAGGGGGATTGGTGTGATACATATTCTTTCTCCTTGTTTTTTATTAATAATTTGTTCCGTAAACTATTATAGGTGATCCTGTTAGTTTTAGTATAGCTTTTCCGTGTTTAACTGTAATTTTTTTCTTTCTTCCTATACAATCAACTACAGTCAACTGTTTTTTCTGGGCTGGAGCAGCATAGTCGGTTGATGATTGCCAATTGCTGATCCATGGTTCAGCTGACGCAAAATTTTTACTCTTTTTCGTTTGAAAGTATCCGTCTTTGCGATTCCAGAGAATGGCAATCTGACCTTCCGGCCTGGAAAATAATAATCCCTTATTCTGGCTATTTTTAAACGTTAGCCAGCGAACAAACTTTGCTCCGTCAAGAGCTTCGGCAATGGCACAGTAAGCCGGCAGGGAGGGTTTTACTGTACCATCGCGGCGCAGGATTCCATAATAATATTCATTGTCTTTGGAGTGGATTCCGCCTTTGTTGAACCAGGTTGAATTCTGCAGTTGATAGAACATGACGCATTCGATTCCTTCTGCCAGTCCCAGGGCATAGGTTAGGATAATATTTTCAGCGGCATTCCTGTAGGAATCATACCATGAGCCGTTGGGGAAAGTGCAGGCATAGGCCTCGGTAATCCATAATGGTTTTTTCCCTAATTGTTCGACTAGTTTTTTTACTTTATGGATAGAGCCGAGATAACACCAGTTCATTTTTCCAGCGTAATCCGCGGTTACATTACCGCGTCCCGGATGGAATGCGATACCGTCAAGCAAGTCCCAGCCGCCATTATCATGGATGGCTTTCAGGAAAGCAGTATCACCGCCGGCAATTCCCATACTCAATAATTTTACTTTGTAGTTTCCCTGTTTTTTCAGGGTTGTCAATGGCTTGAGCCAGTCGTTTACATAAACATCTGCTCCTGTTCCCTTGTTTAGGGCGCGCATGTTCCATTCGTTACAGAACTCCCAATAAGGGTTTTGCTGTTTTTCGCATCTTTTCAGTTCGCTTTCCAGCCATGCCTGACGTTTTGCCGGATCATTCCGCCACTGTTTCGGTTTTACGTTTGAGTGCCAGTTTGCTATGGCTCCGAATTCCTTCATGGTTTTGCGGGAATCTCCTTTCCTGACCCGACGTACTCCCATTCGTTTGAGCAGTCGGTCAACGGCAGTTTTCGACGGGATATTGAAATAAGCCGCAATTCCGAAAATATCGTTTCCATGCTTGTATTCATAATTATGCATGACGGAGGCCATTGTTCTCGCAAAGATTTCCTTGCCGTTTAAAGTTACAGCCGCTTCAATAAAATAGAATTCATCTTCAGTCAACGGTTTCAGCGAGATATTTTTTATGATTTGATTGCCTGCTGTCAGGGATAGCGTTTCAGTTACATTCCGGATCAGTTTTCCATCGTAATTTCTGACAAACATTTTATATGAAACATTATTAAACGGCTTATTGGAGGAATTGGTAATTCTTACTTTCAAGTCTGGTTGCGTTCTGCTTTCCCATAAATTGAAATCCTGAGCTGACACGATTGCCAGAGAAATCTGACGCTGTTTGTATATTGCAGCCGCAGTCTCTCCTGATATATTTTTCGGTAGAACCAAAAAGCTGTGTTTCGCAGTGAAGGTTCCTTTACCGTTTGATTTAAATGATATATGCTGCGCCCAGGCTGTGCTCCAGTTGCAGATTCCATTTATTACTTCGTATAAATTATTTTCTTTTCCTTCATAACAACGCATGGTGACATCATGTTTTTCATAAGGGATACCGCCGTGTTCGTGACGGCTCCAGATTCCTTCTTTCAATAGCGTTGATTTCTTGTTGACGTTTCTTAATTTTCGCTTATACATTGTTCCGCCTGTACGAAGTTTTGCATCTGGCGAATTTATTGTATAGCTCGCATTTACCCGATTTTTGTCACATTCAAAAATTCCGGTTATGTGTATCTTTCCCGTTTTGTCATTAATTATCTTGTAGTCAACTTTTATTGATTTATCACCAAGCTTGGATATGGTACCACCATCGGTATGAACAGGCTCCCATTTCAGGTCTATTCCGTTGATGGTTATCAGTGGCGATCCGGATTTGTCGTTGATTGTGACGGCTCCGTTTTGATTTGCTTTGATTGAGCAGTAATTATTGCTTATACTGACGTCTGCTTTCATGCGGATAGCAGCCAGCAGACTGGTTGCGATGCATAACTGTATCAGAAATTTATTCATCATTATTTTGTCCCCCAGATTTCGATTTCGTTGATCATTCCTTTGGGATTGCTGAATGTTGCCGATATTTTTACGTATCTGGCTTGTTCGGGGCTCATTTCTATTTGCATTACTCCACGATTGAATGAAGTACTTGATGCTGTCTTGTGGTACTCTTTGCCATTAGTACTCAGGCTTATTTTTACGTCTTTTGGTGCTAATTGTTTTTGACGCAGTGAGTATATCTTTATTTTACTTACATTATAGGCTTTTTTCAGATCGAAGACAATATCAATTTCCGGAAGATTATAGGTCGCAAAACGTGATCCCCAATTCCTGATTCCATTTCTCAAGGCATTGCCGGTACTGTTTCGTTTTCCCGAGGCCGGATCCTTCCAGTAGCCTTTTGAATTTTCCGGAACCTCATATTGGTAGGTGGCGTTTGTCTGAATTCCCAGGATAGACCCATTTGAATATCTTTGGTTACCGGACAGGCAATGTGGAATCTTGTTCCGCATCTTTTCCGGAATTATTATCTCTACATTGGCGGAGATGACCGATTTTTCTTTGCCAGATGACCATGTCGTAACTAGCGGGTATAGTTGTTGTGGAATATAATTTTTTGATTCGTTTGGAGTTGTTACTTTAAAGTTATATTTGTATATTTTACCTGTTTTAAGTGGAGGAACTTTAATCCTTTCAGGTGATACTTTCCAATCATTCAACGCTTTTAATTCAAGAGTTCCGGCTTGTGATGCTTCAGGAGCGAAGATTTGGACCGTTACATTGAAACTTGCTCCAGGAGCGAAGGCTGCTCCTGCTCCATCAATGGAGCGTTGTTCCGATTTTATTTGGGGGATTCCAAGAACAACTTTATGGTTCTTTAAAAGATAAATCATACCGGCTGTTTTGAACTCAGGCAGATCAATCAGATAGCTGCCAGTAGCAGATTTTTTGACCTTTAGCGGAGAAATCCCATCGTTTTCAGCGGGAGCCCATAAGGCATTGGCCGGGATTCCTTCCGGCAGCCATAATTCCAGCGTGCTTGCTTTAAAAGGTTTTTTACTCAAATTGCTTACTGCAAATATGCAGTTGCCCTTTTTGTCAACATAGGGTTGAGTTGCTCGAAGGGCCTGCTGGGATATTGAACATGGTTTCAGGCGGTATGCCGGAAAAAGACCGATTTCAGCCAGTTCTTTCTTTAGCCAGCCGCTAATCAGCATCGGTTCAACCGTTTCAGGACGCAAAACCCCAAGTTGAGTAGCAATATACAGTGATTCGCCTTTACCATAGATGTTCTTTATGACTGCGGCCTGTTTTCTGGTTGTCTTAAATATGGCTTTTCCGGTAGTGAGTTTTACTCTGGCTATCCCATCTCCACGGATAATGCCGTTTTCCGTTGCCAGCCATAGGTCGGCTGAGTAGTTGTTATATGATTTTAACTGAGCCCCAAGGACAGACTCAAGACCTCTAGACTCGGCATGATGTTCATTGTAGAATCCCGGACGAGTATCGCTGACGAGTTTTCCGCCGTTTTTAATATATTGCTTTACCGTGTCGCATTCCGTAGCTGTGAGATGTTCCGTTCCTATTAAAATCAATCCCTGATAATTCTTCAGGTATTTGTTGCTGAGTTTTGTATATGGAACAAGATCGATCCAGAATCCCTGAGAGCGGAGCCAGCCGTAAATTTTCAGGCGGTTGTTTTTGCTCCATTCCCACATGCTTAGTTCTGAGTTGTCTGCCAGCAGTATATCCCGCCTGGGGACCAGCATTGCAAGTTTTGGCATTCCTGCGGCAGGAATGGATTGAGTCCAGAACGCTTCGGTTCGGTGCAGCATGTGTGCCCAGCGCATCGCATAGAAAAAACGATCTCTTATTTTGAGGTCCGGACCGATGAATGCATAAGTGTCAAAATCTCCGGTTGCTCCGGGAAACCCGGAGCAGAAAAAGTTTACTGCTTTCAGTCCGTTGTTAAGGCTTCGCCAGTATGTCGATGCCCATTGGTAGCCTGGGCTTGAATGATTGTTGGACTCACATAACATTATGCCGTAGCCTGGGGTACCGTCATTAGTGCGAATACAGTTAAATAGATAGTTCAGGTTATAAGATATTTTGTCGTCGGCTCCATAAATATCTACCCCGTAATATCCGCCGCTGAATTTTCTAATTCGTTCCGACAGCATTTCCGCGTCAACCAGGTTGGTTTTGCTTTTTGCCGGCAGTTCATTGCACAGTTGAGTCGATTTTAGAACAACCGGACGGTGTAATGGATCATTTTCCGAAACTGCTTTACAGCGCTGATAAATGACTTCTGTAAAATTGTCGCGCTGGAATTTATGCCAGTCGAGCCACAGTCCATGGTTTTCCTTAAAGTGGGTTGCCGGAGCTGGAGGAACAATTTCACTGAAATCTTTATATTTTGTTTTATAGGTTGCGTTTAATTTGTCAATTGAGCCGAAAATCGTTTTCAGCCATTGATGAAATTTGGTAATGACCGGTTTTGAGTAATCAAGATGTCCTTCCCATTCGTTGTCAAGCGACCAGAAGACAAGGGCGTTACGTCCGACCGCTTTGCCCCTGACCTCGGCAGCTTCTGCGTCATAACTGGTAATAAATTCTATGAAGTTGGGTTCGAACAGGGAGGCGCATCTGCGAGGTCTTAGTTTGCCATTGTGATCTTTGGCAATTCGGAGCGTTCCGAATTTCTTTGTTTTATTGTTGAAACTGAGAGTGATCATCCCCCAAATGGGTTGCAGTTCAAGTGTTCCATTCGGGTCAATGTCGTCGGCTGAGAACATGGGGGCTCCATCTTTCCAGCTGTAATTGCTTATTGAGCCGTACTCATTATAATTGAATCCTGCACGGATCAACATCAGTTTGTCTTTCTGCTTGTTAAGCAGTCCTACAGGAAAATAATCACAGGTTGGGCCGGCCTGTGTTATTTCCGTTGTGTAGGCTTTTACGTTGTTGAGTGGTTCTGTCCTTTCAGAACCACAGACGGCTGTTGCGGCGATTACCATTGCCGTCTGTAGTAGTACTGGAACTGTTTTACTCATGAAATCTCCTCGTCTCGTCTTTCTCTCATGGGTGTAGCGTAACATTTTCCGTGACTGGAAAAACTGTGCTATTCTACCATTGTTTATGTTTTTTGCTTTTACGTCATAAAATTTAATATGTGTAAATCATTGAATATATCCAATAAAATTATAGCCGTTAAAAACGGCGGTCTTTTACCGAGTCTCCTTCAATAAATTGCATGGATATGATTACTTTGTGTGGTTTTTCCTCGGAATGAGAAAAATTCAGCATTTGAATAAGACGTTGTGCGGCTTTAATTCCTATTTGTCGTGGAAAAGGATCAAGATACGTGACTTTAAAAGGGAAAATACCCAGGTAAGGCTGGCCGAAGGTTATTAAACTTATGTCTTCCGGACATTTTAGTCCCATTTCCAGCATCACCCGGTCTACAGCAAGGACTGTTGATGCGGTGGGTACAATCAAACCATCTGGAATATCGCCTTGGGAAAACCATTCTCTCAGGCATTCTGCAATGTCGGTATTTTCGGTGGAAGCGGCATTGGGGCTGATGAAGTGATTCGGGCCGAGCCGATTAATTGTCTCCAGCATAGCTCCCATTTTTCTGGATGTCCAGCCATAGATGCGCTCAGGACCATTTATATAGCCTATTTTCTTGTGTCCCCGATCAATCAGGTAACGGGCTGCCAGCATTCCGCCGGTCAGGTTGTCGGAACCTACAGCGTTGACCGCCAGGTCGTCCCGGTCGGTTGAGATAAATACAGGATTGATTCGGTTTTCCAGTAACTGTTTAATCAGTTCATCGGAAGGATTTCCTGTGATAAGTACTCCGTCTGCCTTGATGAGCTTCTTAAATATATTGTCGTTTTGTTTTTGATACTTTTCTGCATCTGCTTCCCAGGTTGAGAGCGTCAGATTTATGTTTCCGATCTCTCCAAAGAAACTTTGAATGCCATTTATTATTTCATTGAAATATTCCAGTGATAGCATATTTTTCTGTTCTTCCAGGGGACATAGCAGCAGCTCGATATTAAGTAACTTCACTTTGCTTTGAGCAATGGCTGCCGCTTTTTTGTCAATTGACGATGTGTCATAGCCTAGATGGTTTATCGCTGTAAATACTTTTCTGCGTGTTCGGTCATTAATTTGAACATGACGATTTAGTACACGTGATACTGTGGCTGGAGAAACCCCTGCTGCTTTTGCTACATCTGACAATGTAATAGATTCTTTAGTTTTCATGTTTTATGAAAGATTTAAATTTATTTCTGTAATATTTCATTTCTTTACATTTTAATATATATTTTATCACAAGTCAATATCTAAACAATAAATTATTTAAAATTATGCAAAAATAAAAAATATTTCAGAAAACTTTCATTTGAAGGTAATGCAAGAACACTATCAGTGCAAAAAACTAATCGACTTTTAGCGATACTCGTAAATTAAAATGCGGCGCTGTTGAAACGGCGGAGATGTACGAGGTCAACCGATATCCTCGGCGGCAGTTTAACCAGATATTCCAACAGGTCGGCTACGTCTTCCGGTTGGATAATCTCTTCCGGATTAAGGTCAGGACGGGACTTTCTAACCATTTCTGTCGCGACGCCGCCCGGACAGATGACGTGAGCGCGGATCTTGAATTCCCGGCCTTCTTCTGCAAGAACCTTAGTGAGTCCGACCATGCCGTGCTTGCTGGCGGTGTAAGCTCCCTGATTGGGATACCCCTTAATTCCAACGACAGAAGCAATATTAACAATTGTTCCGCCGTCATTTCCCTTCATCATTTCGAAGGCTGTTCGTGCACAGAGGAATGCTCCTGTCAAATTGGTGGAAATGACCTTGTTCCAATCTTCAAGAGAGGTTTCAGCCAACGGTTTGAAAATCCCCATTCCGGCGTTGTTTACCAGAAGATCGATTTTGCCGAATTTTTCTTGCGCCGCCTCAAATAGCTGTGCAACGCTTTGTTCATTCGTTACGTCGGTAATGACCGGTAGTGCTTTGACTCCTTCGTCTTCGCAGATTTTTGCGACTGCTGAAATTTCAGCTTTGCTTCTTGCTGCGATCACCACATCGTAGCCGATGGATGCCAGTTTTAGTGCCAATGCTTTGCCGATACCTTTTCCCGCTCCAGTGACAATTGCTGTTTTGTGTGACATTTTTCTTTTCTTCCCAAATTATATTGAATTATGCTTGATAATTGTCTGCCGCTGTTTTCAGGACTTTTTGTACCCAGAAGAACGAAATAATTCCGGTGATTAAATTGGCGATTCCCATACCCCAGAAGACGCCTGTAACACCTATTGTTCTGCTGAATATGAATGCCAGCGGAATCGTTAATACAATAAACCTGATAAGTCCCAGCAGTCCAGATGAAAACGGTTTGCCCATGGCATTGAACACTGTGCTGGCAATCGTACAAACATGCAGCATTCCTGAAAAAGTTATATTAATATACAGATTGACACAAATCAAGTGGACCACTTCCGGATCATCGCTGAACCAGCTTGCGACCGGATGTGCCGCAAAAGCGAATATCGCAAGGCAGACCGCGGAATATATCAATGAAAACAGGCAGGACTGTTTCCACGACTTATTGACTCGTGAAACAAATTTGCCACCCCAGTTCTGTCCTACAAAAGGGATAAGAATCAGGGCGAGGGCGGCTGGAATGGCATAACAGAAAAACTGGATACGGGTTCCGGCTCCGACCGAAGCGACTGCTGCTGTGCCGAATGTCGCTGCTGTACCGGTAATAAACCCATTGGATACTGGCTGGAGGACGTTTGTAGCGGCGCTTGGCAGTGCCACATGCAGGATCTTCTTCCAGGAATCCAGAAGTTCTCGTAAGGTAGGAATTTGGTACGAAATAATCCGGTATTTGAAGATTAGCAGGGATAAGGCGAAAATCAGCGTGAACATTCTGGATACAACAGTTGCGATTGCCGCGCCGGTGATGCCCATTTGGGGAAATCCGCACAGACCGAAAATCAACAGCGGATCAAGAATAATATTGAAAACTACTGCAATACACATTTGAATTGCCGGCAGTACCGTGCTGCCAAGCGAACGAAGAATATGGTTGCTGATCATCGGAATGAACATAAAGGCAACGCCGATATACCAGACCGTCATATATTCCCGAATGACCGGAAGCAAAGTATCAGGAGCTCCCAGTGTGCGGAATAGGGGATCAATGGTAAAATAGCCGGTTACGGCAACAATCCCCACAATGATTACGACCATAATCAGGCTGTCTGTTGCCAGACGTTTTACTTTGTCGTCATCTCCGGTTCCGAGGGTTCGGGAGATTGCAGAGGTGGCGCCAACTCCTATTCCACGGGCAATACAGATTAATACGGTAATGACTGGAAACGTAAAACTCATGGCGGCAAGAGCATGGGTTCCGAGGCGTGACACGAAGTAGGTGTCGGTGAGGTTGAATGCCGACATCGACAAAAATCCCCACAACATTGGCAGAGTTAGTCTTATTAGGTGACCGCCAACGCTGCCAGTCGTAAGATCGTATTTTTTTAGATTGCCCATGGTTCTACAATACTCTCAAAATATATAATAAAAAAGGACTAACGGCAAATACCGTCAGTCCCCGTGATTTTGCTCTGATATGCAAACCGAATTATTTCTTCTTGGCTTTGATAGCTACCTGAATTTCGGCTTTTTTTCTTGCCACGTATGCCTTGCGGCGGCGACGTTTCTGCATTTTATTAAGCTGCTGACCCATGTGTCAGACTCCTTTCTAATGATTAAAGTTATACAATCCAAAGTCATTAAAATTACTCTTATTTATCATTAATTCAAATGAAATCGCGTTTTTTTCTGTGAAAAGGCTCAAGATGTTGGCTGGACGCCGTGTAATAATTATTGCTTTTTACACTTTGTCATTGTGTTGAAAATAGAGTATATTAAATCAATCTTATAAATATTTAATGGATTTCATAAGGTGTTATGATATGGGGCTGAAAGAGGCAGATATTCAGACTGGAGGCAAGGAAAAGTTCGCGGAAGTGTTTGAGGATCCGCTGGCTGGAAAAATTGGTTGGGATTCTATTCAAAAAATATGCCGTGCTAAACTTGTTTCTCATCGGATTTGTGATAAAACTTCAGGGCCGGACAGGCTTGTTATGGTTCCCACAAATATATTTAAATTATTTGCTGTATTTCTAGCGGTGATTCCCTTATTTCCATATGCGATATTATTCTCCAAATCAGAAATACCATCAGGTGTACTTGTGATGTTAATTTGTGCCCCGTTTGTGTCAGTTTTCCTGGCAATAATAATGAAATACTGTTCTCTTCATCGTATATGGGATCATAATGTGGGATTATTTTGGATGGGAAACGGAAGGATTGGACCCTTGGAAGCTTCAAAAAGTATTTTTTATAGAAAGGAGCCTTTACTGTTGGAACAAATTCATGCTTTACAGTTTATTCAAGTATCAATGCAATTTTATGAGTTGAACATGGTGCTGAATAATGGTGATAGGGTCAACATTATTGATCATGATAACCGTAAAATTTTACATGAAGATGCCGTTAATATTGCAAAATTTCTTGGTGTGCCGGTTTGGGATGCGGTTTTTAGTGTATGATATGGAAAAGGAGTTAGGGGAATGTTTGGTTTCCAGAAAAGATGGTATGAAAAAAATAGGAAAGAAGCAGAAGAGTGGGCTGAGTTTTTTGAGGATTCGCTTGCCGCAGAGATAGATTGGTTTCCCGCGAAGTCATCGGGCTGTAAAGCGCTAAGTCATATTCTTCGAAGAAATCTCGCATATTCAGATCGGCTGGAATTCAGACCGACAGGAATGTATTTATCATTTTGTCTTGGCAGTGTAATATTTGGAGGTTTTATTCTTTGGCTTATTCCAATGGATTTTTCGAAAGTTGTTAGATTTGAGACAATTGAAACGATTCCTTTTTTTATTGGAGCTGGTTTTATCATATTTGGCATAATAAGATTTCTATTGAGGTGTAGAAATCGGATATTTGACTGTGACGTTGGATATTATTGGATTGGAAAACAAAATATTTGTGGTCTCGACTTCCCTTATGACGAGAATACAACGAAGCCACCGGTAAGTATCAGTAATATTCACGCAATACAGCTTGTTTCTGAAAAGTGTGGTAGTGACAATGACAGATATAATAGTTATGAACTTAATCTGGTGCTGAAAAATGGTAAACGAATTAATGTTGTTGATCATGCAGATTTAAGAGCAATTCGTGATGATGCGAAAAGACTGGCCGATTTTATTAGTGTACCGGTTTGGGATGTTATTGTTGGAGGAAAGAAGTATATTCCTTATGGCTTGAAAAATAAAGATATTAAATCATGCGATAATGATCATCAGAAAAAGGAATGAATATTTTAGAATATATCATTGGGTGAATTTTGCCTTCTTGAAGTGTATACTTTATAAATAATGTGAAAGGACGAGGCTATGAAATTTAAGTTTATTGAAAAGCTGAAGCAACTGAGCAACATGAGACAGCGGAATCCTCAGGAATGGGGAGAGGTTTTTCATGATCCAGTGGCGAAGGAAACTCAATGGCATCCGGTGAAGAGGGGAGGGGCTAGCTTTGGAACTCATAAACTGCTGGATGATCCACAATTTCCAGAACGGCTGGAATTTAAGCCGACTTTGGGGTATAAACTGTTCTGCGGATTATTTACCGTGATAGGTCTTAGTTTGATCGTAGGTTTTAGTATTTCAATGCTAAAGGCAAAACATCCTGATATGGGAATGCTTTTTCCGATTGTTTTCGGGCTGATTTTTGCTACTGTTGGTATTGCTATATTTAAGTTTGGCGGGAAAAGTAGGGTATTTGACCATGACGCAGGATTTTTCTGGATCGGAAAAAGAGATTTCAGAGAACTTAATTATCGTGAAATAGATGATCCCAAAAAGTCTCCGGTAAAGCTTGACCGGATTCACGCGCTTCAACTTATCTCTGAACGCTGTAGTTCAAAGAATGGTTCATATTTAAGCTATGAACTTAATCTGGTGCTTGATGACGGCAGCCGAATTAACGTTGTCGATCATGGAAACCTGAAGTTGATTAGGAATGATGCCGAGAAATTGTCGGAATTTCTTGATGTTCCGATATGGGATGCAATTGACGGATAAAGTAAAGTAATGTGTGTTTACTCTTTTTCCGCCGTAGAGGAACCCTTTTTTAGTGAAAACTCATAAACATAATAAGAGTTTACTGATTCACATGGTAAAAATAACTTGAATATTGTTTGCACAAAAAACTTAAAACCTTTAAACTTTGATTTCTTAAAAAACAAATAACGATGAAAATTTAGTTCGGAACGTCTGGCTAATTCAACCGCATTGGTTGGAGTGATCCAGCAGGTGTGTTCAAGCAAAACCATATGTGGTGATTTGAAAAAATTCTTCAAGAAAGACACCAGAAAAAAGGGATTCGGAGTTGTGGCTATCAGTTTTCCTTCCGGATTTAAATGTCGTTTAGCAAATTCAAGTAATTTTTTAGGATTATCGACATGTTCCAGAACGTCTCCCATTAAAACAATGTCAAATTTTTCTCCAAGATAATCATCAGATGTAGCGTCCATAAATTTGATATTAAAACCTTTCTGGTTCAAGTAATCAACCATTTTTTCATCAATATCAACACCAACGCAATAGGATGCAAGTTTCTTTATCTCATTGTGTTTCCAGTCTTCTGAATCAATATGTTCAATATTATGTTCACACACTCCTATGTCCAGAACTCTTTTATTCTTTATCTCTTTATCTCTTTATCTCTATACTCAAAATAAGTTCCATCCATGACCAATCTATTCGTTCTGAGATAATCATAAATCTTTTTCCCGTATTCCGGACTAAAACAACCATTCGCTTTATCTTTGGTCCAATCTAAATCAGTCATATTGGATTCCTTTTTGTAATATTTTTATAAACACGCCCACGAATATAAAACTTTTGATTGTTGTTTTCAAGCTGGTTCATAGAAACAATTATTACTTTTGATCAATGTCTCTGCTGTGCCTGATTTCTATCAGGAAAGGATATTGACATTTCATTGTTTACGGGGCATATTTAACAGACTGATCGATAATATACCTTAATTCACATTAAAGGGGATGGAATATGTTTGGACTGTTCAGAAAACTGCTTGCCGCAAGCTGCATAGCGTTATTGATGACCGGAACCGCTCTGATTGCCGCAGAGAAAGCCAATGTTGATGGAAAAAAAGTCAAAGGCATATTGTGTGATCGTGACGCGACCATCAAGACTGCTGTCGGAGTTACCCGAGTAAAATATCCCGATGCCGACTCCGTGCTGGTTAACGACACTGAATACTGCCGTTATAATCCTGATGGAACTTCCGTGACGATTGACGATTGTTACGAGAAAATCCTGACCGAAAAAGGTAAACGTAACTACCAGACTTTGACATTCTGGTTTATGGTGCCGTTTTCTACTGTTGAAATTGATTGTCTTGAGATTATTCGTCCAGATGGAACGATTGTTCCGATTGACGCGGAAAAGAATTCCAAGGTGATGATCAGTCCCGGACAGATGAGTTCAAATATTTATAATCCGAATAATAAAATCAAAACGGTACTGGTGCCGGGGCTTCAGGTCGGTGATATGCTGCATTACCGGTATCGCCGAATCGCGCTTAAAACCCGGGTACCGGATTCCTGGTGCGAATATTTTACCCTCCAGTCAACCAGTCCGATTGTCCGTTACCGGGTGGTTGTTGATGCGCCGAAAGAACTCCCATTGCAGTCGATTGTTGTTAAGGACGAAGTAAAAGGTTCTATGACTTATAAAAAGTCAGAGAAGGACGGACGTATTATTTATGACTGGCTGGCGATCAATGTGCCGCGTATTTTCGAAGAGCCTGGAATGCCGGCGTATTATACCGTCGTTCAACGGGTACTGGTTAGTACTTTTCCTGATTGGAAAGCGATTTCCCGCTGGTACTGGGATATATCGAAGTCCCATCTAGCCAAAACAACTCCGGCAATGAAAGCCAAGGTTGAAGAACTGGTAAAAGGAATCACCGATCCGGTGAAAAAGATCAACGCGATTTTCCAGTTTGTTTCCAACGATATTCGTTATATGGGAATTACGACAGAAAAAGAGGCTCCGGGATATGAACCGCATGATGTGAATATTACTTTTGATAATAAGTATGGCGTTTGTCGTGACAAGGCGGCGTTGCTTGCAGCTATGCTGAGAATTGCCGGTTTCAACGCGTTTCCCGTACTGTTTTATCAGGGGCCCAAGAAGGACAAAGAGGTTCCCAATAACTATTTTAATCATGCTATCACCTGCGTAAAGATGCCGGATGGAAAATATATGCTGATGGATTCCACTGATGAATCAACTCGTGATATTTTCCCGTCTTACCTGTGTGATAAGAGTTATCTGGTCGCTACGCCGGAAGGAGAGACGCTGTTGGTGTCTGATGTTATTCCGGTCAAGAAAAATCTGGTCAATATTAAAACCTATGGTAATATTGACGCGAACGGTACCCTTACAGCCAAAGCCGAAATTCAATTCAACGGGATCAACGACAGTATTTATCGCGGGGCATTTATGCGCTGGAAGCCGGAAAAGCGTTTCAACTTTTTTGCTGGACGGATCAAACGGGCTGTTCCTGGAGCCGAACTCAAGTCGCTGCGTATTTTTCCTGACCAGTTAAATAATACAAAATTTAAACTGCGGGCTGAATTATCGTTCCAGGTTAAGAATTTCCCGATATCCGGAGACAATACCAAGATGATGAATCTGCCGTGGATCGGAACACAGTTCGGTGCGGTAAACTTTATTCTTAGTAATACCGGGCTTGCCAAACGCCGTTTCCCTATGAAATTATTTTCAACTTGTGGCGCTGCTGAGAAGTTCAGAATAACCATGGATGATCCCGGTAAGGTTATTTCTATTCCCGAGTATAAACCGATAAATAATCCGGATATGGAATGGAAACAAAGTGTGAAAGTCGATAAAAACGTACTGGTCGGAACAAGTGAGTTTCTGTTGAAAACCATGGAAATTTCACCCAAACAGTATCTGGTGCTTAAGCAGTCGCTTAAGGATATTGAATATTCCCGCCGTAAAATGCCTATATTCCGTTCCACTGGACTGCTTGCCGGTGCCGACGCGGTAATTCTTGATAAAAATATCCGGTTTAACGTTGCCGCGGATGGTTCCGTTACCCGTATCGATAAAGTGAAACAGCAGATATTAACTTATGGTGGAAAAAAAGAACATTCCGAGCTGAAATTTCGCTATAATCCTTCGTTTGAGACAGTGAAACTTAAATTGGCGACAGTCACTACTCCTGATGGAAAAGTGAAAAAGATCAAGCCGGAGGAAATTAATATCATGGATGCTGGCTGGGTTGGGTCCGCACCTCGCTATCCGGCGGAAAAGGTTATGGTTGCCAGTCTTCCCGGAGTGGATAAGGGATGCGTGATTGATTACGAAGTCGAAAGGGTGACTAAAAAGCGTCCTTTTGTATCGCTTATTGGAGTGTTTCGGGAAATGGAGCCGATCTTGAAGAAGACGATAAGCATCAGCCTGGACAAGAATGTTGCCGACCATTTGAAAACAATCAATGCTGATGCGGTTTCATACAGCGAGTCCGAAGAAAATGGACGTCTGGTGAAATCATGGAGTATTGCCAATCAAAAGAAGATTCCCGATGAGATCGAGTTGCCACCTTTCTGGTTGTGTGGACCATCCGTTTATGTGTCAGACGGAAATTGGAAGGAATATGCTGCAAAGATTAAATCTGTTATGGATAAGGCTGCTGAAGTTTCCGAAAAATGTGTGGAAGTGAGTCGTAAACTGACTACGAAAGCCGGATCGGATGCCGAAAAGATTCGATTGATTCGCGATTATATTGCGGAAAATATCCGGGCTGCTGGACCGAATTTCGAATCACTGCCGTTGTTGGCGATTACTCCGGCAGATCGAACTCTGGCCGATGCCTATGGAAATTCTGCTGACCGGGCAATTGTTTATTATGCGATGTTAAAAGCTGTGGGATTCAAGCCTGAGTTTGTACTTACGTTTGGTATGCCTCCCGTCGAAGAAGTTATGGATAATATCCTCGGATGCCCTCAATTGGGATTTCTGGGAGATGTATTGGTTCGGATCAATACTCCGAAGGGAATGAAGTATTTAAATTGTTCTTCACAGTATGCGGTGCCCGGTACCTGCGGAGAGAACAACTATTCCGCGATCATGCTGAATTCCGGTAAAATAGAGACTGTTAAAGTGAATTCCACGCTGGATAACCGTTTTCATGCAGTATTTGATATGAATGTAAAATCGAACGGGGATACGGAAATAGTCAAGACGGTAAAATACTATGGGACCGACTATGAGGATTTTAACCAGATGTATTCGGAAATGACTCCGGAAAAGCGCAGCCGTTATTTTCAGCGTGAAGCTAATAATATTTCCGCTGCCGCCATGCTGGTCAGTAAAAAAGTCGATGTGAAAACATATCCGGCAGTCAAGATGGTGAAAGTCAACGTTCCGCGTTATGCCGTGAAGGAAAGTAAATATCTTTATTTTACGTTGCCGCTTGATATGCTGAAAAGTCTGATAAGAGTTGGTTCTGATGAGCGTTTTATGCCGTATTACCGCTCCAGTTTTAGAAAATTTAAGATAAAATGTAACATCACTCTGCCGAAAGAATACGGGCAGATACTGATGCGTCCTGCCGGATTTAAATGGAGTTATCCGAATGATGGCGGAGAAATTACGTACAGTATTAAAAATGATCCTGAAAATTCAAATAGGCTGATTGCGATATGCAGTGTGGATCTCAAGCCGTCGATTGTTAAGCCGCGAAGGTTCAGTGATCTAATATTCATTGCTGATCGACTGGGAAAGACGGCAACCTGGTTAATTCTGTCCGGTACCGGCAAGTGAACCCGTACGGCAGATAGCGTTAGTATCTTCAAGCAAAAACTGGCTTACAGGAAAATATGTGGTACAGATTTCGGATAGTTCCGTCCGGATTATCTGGAATATTATATTGATCACTGATCTGATCATTATCTTGTATTTTTATTTTTGATATGTTATATTGGCTTAAGAATTAGAATATTGGAGGATTCTAAACTTAAAAAAACAAAAATTACAATTGAAATATAGTTATCGATGGTAACTGTCAACAAATGTTTCTGAATGAAAATCTACCAGATTCAATACTTAAAGCGCAAAAAATTTAATAATTCAAGCTCTTAAAGTATAACAAGAGAAACGATGTTGAGAGTTGCTCTCGCATTATATAGACATTCGGGAAGGGAATTCTATTCCCGGGTTAAATATTTTGCGGGAGTTCTTTCTGCATTCTCTTGTGGGCGTTTGGTAGATGCCTCATTCAGGTGTGGAAGAGCTCCCGCTTTTTTGTCCGTACAACGGACTGCGTCGAGAAGATACTTTGTATCTTCCTTAATGCTTCAAACTCCAGTCGCGAACAAAAGTAGGGGCGATTTTCGATGAAAACGCCCGTCGCACCAGCGACAGTGTTATGACTGTGAAATTACACGTTATATCTGCCGCGCTGATGTGTGGTGTGCCGGTTTTATCAAAACCTAGCACTACTTTAAAATTGCTTCGCGATTTATGGCGGCCCATGGCGTTTATTTGAGTCTGAAAACTTGTTTTCAGCCAAATAAACGACATTACCTGCCACCGCGGGCTCCGCGGACGTGGTTGCTGCTCTCTCCCCACACTTACATAACATTTAGTTGATCAACATACAACACCAAATAATAAGGGGGAATGAGTCATGCAGCAAAGTGTACACCGATTTATTGCGCAGTATTTTATGGATCACAGTCATTTAATGTTGGATAGAAGTTTTGCTTCGGCAGAAACGGGATCATTCAAATGTGTTTTTACGATTGAGAAGGATGAGGACCCGGTAACAATAATCATGGAATATCTGCCATATGAGGACGAGGATAATTCATGGATTGTGGCACGCGGGGTACTTGGGCATATGGGCGAGATACGGAATCTTTGTCGGATTGCGCAATATTTCAGGTGGCAGACAGAGGCATTATATACGATTTCGATGGAAAGACATGGTGCCATACTGATTTTGAGCCGTTCATTCCGGGCACGTAATCTCGACTTGAAATCAATGCACGAGTTAACCAACGGGCTGGCTTATACAATTCATTTGTTACGTCAACTGATCATGCAGCCGCACGGGTGCTATCTTGAACACATGCGCTGTCAGGAGGAATATATTTCAGGAAAATATGATGTTCCTGAATCCCTGGATCTGAAAAAAACTTTGTATGAGAGCTGATTGCAAAAGTCTAACGCATTTGGTTATGCAAATAGATTTGTGAAGAATTACGCATTATGCCGTTTGAATGTCGGCGATGCCGGGAAACCTCGGAGATCGCAAAAACAATTTTGCTGATATCATATGGATCAGAAATCCATAATTTAGTTTTCCATTTCACTGACCTTTTCCGGAAAATGGCAGGCAGTGAGATGTTTTGAACCGTCGTTGAGTGCTTTTAGTTCCGGCTGTTCCATGCGGCATTTGTCGCAGGCAACCGGACAACGAGGATGGAACGGACAGCCTTGTGGGGGATCCAGCGGAGAGGGAACGTCTCCCGGCAGAATAATACGTTTTCTGCCGGTCTCACGATCAATGGTGGGAACTGCCGACATCAGGGCCTTGGTATATGGATGAGCCGGGTTGGAGCAAATCTCGTGTCCTGGACCCGATTCAACGATCTTACCCAGATACATAACCATGATACGGTGACTGATATGTTCTACCACCGCGAGGTCGTGGGCAATGAATAAATAGGCTATTCCGGTTTTCTTTTGAATATCCTGAAGCAGATTAATGATCTGTGCCTGCACGCTAACGTCAAGCGCAGATACCGGTTCATCGGCGATGATCAGTTTGGGATGTACCGCTAAAGCTCGTGCGATACCAATACGCTGGCGTTGACCGCCGCTGAATTGGTGTGGATAGCGTTTCATATGCTGGGTGGAAAGTCCCACCATCTTGAGCAGTTCAGCTATTTTTGCTTCTTTTTCCTGACGGTTCAATGTTGTATGAAGCGAAAGAACTTCATTAAGCGTAGAATAAATCGTCATTCTTGGATTTAGTGAGCCATAGGGATCCTGAAAGATCATCTGGAAATTACGGCGTTCGCGACGAAGCTGTCCGCCTTTCATCGCGGCAATATCCTTGCCATCGATTGTAAAGCTGCCGCTAATGGGTTTTTCCAGTCTTACCAGGGTTTTCCCAAGAGTACTTTTCCCACAGCCGCTTTCGCCTACCAGACCAAGAGTTTCTCCTTCTGACATATCAAATGAAACATCATTGACCGCTTTTACATAGCGGGTTGGTTTGAACAGTCCGTTTCGGACCGGATACCAGGTTTTCAGATTTTTTACATCAAGAAGCGGCATTGTCATTATCGTTGGTAGAGTTTTCCGGGTTGGTGGTTTTTTCTTCCATTACAGGCAGGTTCATTACCACATTGGTCCCTCGTCCACTGATACTGTTAATTTTCAGGGAACCTCCGGCCTCAGTAATGATTATATTGACCGTTGTTAAACCTATACCTGAGTTGTCTGGATTGGTGGTATAAAACGGTTCGAGGCATTTTTCCAGAACTTCGGATTCCATGCCTTCACCGTTGTCTTCCAGCGTGAAAATCATCTCGTCAGCAGTTTCTTCAAGCGAAAATATTACTTTTTTTCGTCCGGATTCATACCCTTTATAGGACTCGGATGACAGGGAGTCGCGGGCGTTTGCCAGCAAGTTGACAATCGCTTGTTCCAGCAGTGGCTGGGAAATGCTGACACGTCCCTTTAACGTTTCCGGAATCTTTAGTTCTAGTTTTATATTGCGTTTGCTGAATTGTTCACCAAAGAAATCCATGACGCTGTTAATCGCATCAGCCGGATTTACGGCCGCTTTGTCTTTCGAGTAATCTTTGACAAATTTTCTAATATGATCAAGTATATGTCCGGTCCGGTCGACATTCGTGAGGCAGAGGTCAATATATTTTTGTGAAGTCGCAAGCATTTCGGCTTGTTTTTCCGCTTTTTCTTCTTCTGTCTCTTCTTCGTCCTCTTCCGGAGGAACCCACATCATTTGCAGCAGGCCGAGGTAACCTTTGATGATACACAACGGCTGGTTCATTTCATGAATTATTCCAGAGGTAACCTGACGCAGTGATGCCAGACGTCCAAGCTGAAGAATCTGATTATCACTAACTGTTGACGGAGCTTCTCGCTGGGCTTTGGGTTTATTATAACTTTGCTGCTTTGATAGAATAATACTGACAATCAAAATAGACAACGGCATACAGCACAGTAAGGTAATGATCAGGAATTTAATATAATTGACTGGAGGATAGGGGGCTCCGATAAAGCAGAAAGCGCGCTGCCCGTTAAATTTTCTTATCGGTACGAAAACTGCCAGCAGGTTATCTCTCAATATTCTGTCAGTTACAAATTCCGGATATGAATTGCCAGGTCGGATGCTGATTATATCGCTGCCTTCAGGAATATATTCGTTGTAATTTGCAGGGAATCCGGTTCCGTTAATCGGTATAAAATGATTATTGTGCAGTTGGGTGATAACCATAAAGGAACAAAATTTATCCGGAATCTGCTGCGACAGCTCCATGGGGGTGATGCGCTGACTGTCCAATTCGATTGCTGTAGTCTGGGCAATTGTTCCCAGACTTATTTTAAAGCTTTCCAGACGTTCTATCCGGAACAGAAAACAGATTACTACTGAAGCCGCGATCGTTAAAATCGCAACAGCAGTTATAAACCAGCTTTTATGTTTTACAGTCATATCTTACTTTTTTTGATTATATATATTCAGTAGTCTTCCCACAAATAATGCCGTATACATTACTCCAAGACAAACTTCTAGGGAACTCAGCCGCATTGTTAGCGGACAGTTAATAGCAGGTACAATATCCCCGTAACCTAGAGTAGTCAATGTTGTAAAGCTGTAATAATCGCACATCGCCAGGTTCATCTTTGCATTTGCTGCGGTTTTGAAGTGGACCAGATCGAATTTATAGAGGATATAATAAAGGTCTCCGAAGCCGCGTCCGATCATGAAATATGTGAAAATTATACCAAATATCAAATCTTTTCGGAGTTTGCTGGTTATTGAAGTGTAGATGATCAGGCTTAAAGTCATTGAGAAATTGAAAAAAATCAGAATGGAGCCATAAACGATCAGGAGCGGGGTACTGATTTTATCAGGATATAGTGCCTTTAATATTACCGCACTGAATCCCAGGATAGCGGAAAAGGTGAACAGTTTTTTATTGCTTGTAATGATATATGTGCTGTAAATGAGAAAAAGTGCATAAAAGTTAATATAGACATGCTCATAACTTGTTTTGATAACGAATGGTTCGCAGGAAAAGTAGATCAGGAAGACAATAAGCAGGATAAGAGATTTGTATTCATGGTCGATCAACTTTTGTGTGATATATTTCAGTTTTGTTTCAAGCTTCATGATTTTCTCTGTTTATTGATTGAATAGTTGTTCGATACGATCGGAATTTTCCTTCTGCTTACTGTCGTCTTGCTTTTTGGGCGTCGGACCAAAAATACTGTCTGTAATAATTTTACCGGTTCTTTTTAGGATATTCTCTGTTTCCTTAACAGAACCTTTTATAATCCCCCTGACTGGAGCTGATTTCATGATATTGTAAATATTCTGAGGAAGAAAATAGGTAACCATTTTACGGATATTAGGGGAGGGGGAGTTGAAGGTGCCGTTAATGTCCAGAGGAACAGCCAAATAGTATACGTCAAGATTTGACACGAGTTTCATGGGAGCGTTGGGATCTATAGGAACATAACCGGAGAAATCCATTTTCTGGATAAAGTCACCGGTAAAATGAAATTTGTCAATATTAACTATTCCCGAATTAATTTGCAGGTCTACTTCTCCTTCTTTCAGATGCAGGTTGTCTACGTCATTATAGACGTTTCGAGCGGCATTGAGTGATTTTGAGAAACTGGCGGTTCCTAGTTTTGGGAGATAATTAATGATTTGAGCAAATGATTCAACTGGAAGCAGTACGATCCGAATGGTTCTGATACTCTTCAAACTGTCTGGAATAGACAGGTCTTTTACGTTGAATTTTACCTCGCCATTAAGGTTACTGTCGATGTTTTTTCGGGTAAAACCTTTTCCGGTCAACTTTATGATGAAGTTGCTGACTTCTCCACTGACTGTTCTGTTTTTATTATCTGAAAATGTGTGGAGGATTGGCCCCAGATATACCTGATTAGCAGTTCCTGTCACAGCATAGGGATAGCCTCCGGCTTTGCCCAGGTCAATCATACCTCTGAGGACTATGGCATTGTCATTAAGTTTTATATTCAGAGGATTAACAATCACCTGATCATTCTTTATTCGGAGAATTGATTTGGAGCATGAGGCCGTTATATTCGAACCATAAGTTATATTCTTCAGGTCAAGATCGAGTTCTGCATCGGCATTAAGCTTTATCGGATCAGGTTCTGGTTGTATCGTGGAATTATCAGGTGATGAAGGAACCTTCTGGGGCTCTAACGGTTGATTCCCCCCCAGAATATCTTCGAGTAGTTTAAGGTCGAGTTTATTTGATGCCAGACGGAGTTTTGTCTTACCTGAGTGAAGCGGAGTAGCTATGATGCCGTCTATATTAAAGTTGGTCAGGCGTTTTCGTTTCCGTTTAACAAATCCCTCAAGTTTATTGATTACAAGAGTATTGTTCTTGGGAAAGATATCAACACGGAAGTCTGCTGCCAGAGGTGTGTGAATATTGTTTGAAGTAATATTGTCGGCGGTAAGTTCAGCTTGAATCAGCGGGCGTTTGTAACCATTTTGCATGGAGAATACCGTGTTGCCGCAGAGTTTAAAGTTTACCGGGAAATCAGATTGTAACACTTTAACTGCCTCTTGAGTCAGTTCGGTAATCTGAGTCGTTATTCTCATATTATCGGCATTAAAATCGAAATCGCTTTTATTCCTGAGTTTTGCGGCGAGAGTTCTGCCGTTATAGATGCTGGCATCAAAATTTTTTATATTCAACGTTGTCCACTGGTCCATCGCTACATTTACGTTTGAGGCAATTGCCAGATTCTTAAATTCAAGGCTTCCGGTTCGCATTCCGCCTGATACCAGTTTGATTGGGCCGCTGGTATCAAGTTTTTCCTTCATAATGTCAAGTCTTGTTTTTAATCTGGCATATACACGGCCTGAGTTGATTTTCTGCGAGTCGGGTAGGAACATGTTTACAAATTCAGCGTCCATATTTGTGAAAATAACATTGGTATTCATTGGTTTGGGCAATATATCGTCTCCTTGGGCGGAGAGGTCCAGAGGCCAGGGCGAGAGGAAACTTACTTTCAGGTTCCCTTGTTTTCGGCGGTCAACTTCCACATTAGCCCGGGCTACATTCAAATTTTGTTTTTTTAAGTCCAGATTGCCGTTTGTTTCAACTTTCATTTCAAAAGGGGAAAGGCGAGTCATTAGTTCCTGCATAACTTTGAGGTTTCGCACCTCCTCCGGTAAAACGTACAGGGTTGCCTGGTTTGCCTGGGATACATTTACTTTGAAGGTCAGTAATTTCGAAGGCAGATCCATGGCTCCAAGAATATCAACTTGTCCGACTGTTTTTCCTCGGTGTTGAACAAGGATTGTCGGAGAAAACGAGATGTTCTTCATGTCCATCGTCGATGCTGTAAGCTTTAAAACGAAACTGACTGCGGATACCTGGTAGCCGGGAACAGACATATCCAAGTTGCTTCCTGCAAATTTAGAAACGAGCTTGATGCAATGTTGTCTTCGGTCAAAAGAGGTCGACATTATACCTGATATACTGCCGTTAGAGCCTAGGACAATTCCTTTTGTTGCTGTTAAAGGGTTGATAATAGAGGGGTGTATATTGTCGGCTCTTACAAATATTTCTGGGTGTACCGAGTCTGATGATGTTGCAGAAGTCCAGTTCCAGGCAAACGGTTCTGAAAGAGAAACGGTCAGGTTGCCGGAATTTTTACCCCGCATATTGATTTTGAGTTGCTTTACGTCAAGATTTTTCTGCTTGAAATCAATGTTAATATTTTCTTCCAGGTCAAGATAAATTTCCGGCAGAAGCGATTTATCTTGTCCGGCAATATGGTGTCTCACATGGATATCAGATTTGGTGGTTAATATTCGATGCTGGTAGGCCATCTCGGTGAATAATGAGACTTCCGCATAGCCCAATCCGGTAAAACCGGTGAAATTTTCTATCAGATCCAGTATTGTTTCCGGGATCAGTGGGGCATGAAGTTTAAACTTGACGGCAAGTGGACTCAAGGCTCCGGAAGCGGTCAGGTTGATGCTTGATAATATATTTTTCGCATTGTGATAATCGATATCCATATTACCGATTTCGAATTTATTGCCGTCAAAAGACAGGTTCGATGCGATGGCTAGTTTATTGCCTGAAATATCTATATTGTTGAGTTTTCCATCTACGACTTTAGCTGATTGGCTGAGAATTAATTTGTCAGGCATTAAGCTGGCATTCAGATCAGCCTGGAGATTGAAGTTGAGACGACCGTCATTTATAATAGCCTGCCGATGTTTGAGTTTAAATTTTGCATTAATTTCCAGATTGGTGTTGCAAGATGGTATCAGATTCTTTAAGGATAGTTTTATATCCGAAATATCAACCTTGAATGGATTTCCAGCTACAGCAGATTCAATATGGAAAGCGACATCGGTTATGTTAACTTTTTTGACTTTTAGTTGAAAGGGTAAAACAATTTTTTGGGGTAATTCAAAATTGCTGTTATCTGTTTCAGAGTCTCTGTTAGTTTTTTCTGAGTTCTTAATTAATTGATTGAGCAGTGGTGGGTTCCATTTTCCCGCCGCATCCTGCTTCAGGGAAATTTTTACTCCACTGATGTAAAGATCGTTAATATTAACTTTTCCTGGCAGAGCAAGTAAACTGCAGCTCAAATAAAGGTGTTGACATTGGAGCATCTGGCTGCCGTTGTCTCCAATCGTCAGGTATTTAACTCTTAAGGAACCTGATAAGGGGGAAAAATGAACTTCCTGTGCATGAACCTTTGCTCCAAGCTTATGAGATAAAACAGGTAAAAGCGCCGTTCTTAAAAAGAATGAACTGGTCAGAAACAGATACAGCAGCCAGATTAATAGTACTGAACCTGCTGCAACTGCTGTTATTATACGGCGGCGCTTTTTTTTCGCTCCGATGTCTGCTTTCGCTTCCATCCCCTTTTCCCGTATTATGCTTTACATACTGCCCAGAGTTTTCTGGAGTTCCGCCTGGAATTCTTTGATATCATCTTCTGTCGGTTGCCCCTCCGACTTTTCAAGTCCAAGTCGGCCGAATTGATCAAGAACCCATTCTGCGCTTGCGCCAGAGGCGAATTGAACAGTACCATGCATCATTGCTCCTGGACGGGCAAGTTTGCTGACTTCAACAACAGTTGTACCGCTGCCCGGTTCAACTTCATCAGCAGCGATATCTTCTTCGGCTTCCGCATCGATGGCTTCCGCGGCCGCTTCTTCCTGTGCCATTTCTGCGATGACTTCCTCAAGTTCAGATGCAAGGATTCTCAATTCCATAAACGTTATTTTTATACCATGTTCAGAATCCAGCAAATTTTGTATATCGGACAATGAAGTTTTCTTTTTCAGTTCCGCAATTACTATTTCCTTAATCTTATCCTGATCCATTCATCTTCTCCAGTAAATTTATATTATGACAGCTTATCCGTACGACGGATGGCGTTATTACCGCTTAAGTTTCCAGTTACCAATGCTTCTTTCGGAAGCGGGAAAATGCCCCCAATTTATTCAACGGCTGATATGATCCGTTTTGGCTATAATATAACGGTACATTCGGATTTTTAAATATCCCTTACCTGAATCCATAAAAAAAAGCCTTTTTTTATGCTATATCATTGAATTTATATGTTTATGTAGTATATATACGGTATATACAGTTGTGGGACGATTGATATGAGTGATAAGTTACCTCTTTACGAACAGTTAATAAATGATATAAGAACGAAGATTGAGCAAGGTTTTTATCGTACAGGTGAAAAAGTCGATTCTTTGAATCAGCTTTGTCAGCGTTACGGTGTGAGTAAGATCACGGCGATTCGGGCTATTGACGAACTTCAGAACATGGGACTCCTCCGGAAAGTGGCGGGGAAGGGGACATTTGTTACCGGAATGCGCTATGAAGAGCAGGAGCTTGATGACTATCCCGAGCTGAAAAGTATTATTCTTTTTTCCAAAGGATTTATCGAACATACCGCGGACAGCGAGTTTGCGAAACAGATCTACAATAATATTGTTGCCTCTGCCTATGAGCTAGGGGTCGACGTAAGAGTTGAGCATGTAAGGGAATCGGAAATCTATGGAGCGACGAAAATACCTTTTACCCCCAAGTCGGATGAAGGTGTAATCGCGCTTGCCCGGGACTCGGTTGTGCCGATGCTTTATTTGTTTACGAATCCAAACTGCCGGCGTGTTCTTGTCGATACTTCTGTGGCGGGTGTGCCGAATGTGCTCACCGATAATTACGACGGAGTCCGGCAGATGCTTGAATACCTGAAATCCCTGGGGCATGAGCATATTCTTTTTGCAGCACGCTTTGCGGACGGACAGAATTTTGTCAATGAAAACGAGCGATTGGAATCTTTCCTTAATCTTTGTCGTCAGATGGATATTCGGGCGCGGTTTGTTACGTCTGGAAATCTTGAAGATATTTTTAGAATACTGCGGCAGCCGGACCGCCCCTCGGCGGTGTTTTTTTCCCGCGATGATCCGGCGATTAAGCTTATGATGGATTTGAAAGAGCGCGGCATCAGCGTGCCTGGAGATATTTCCATTACCGGATATGATGATTATGCTTCGCAGGGGTATGATATTTCACGGCTCACGACAGTTAAAGTTGATACGGCGCAATTAGGACGTTGGGCTGTGGAGCTGCTGCGGAAACCGATTGATACCCTTGGCCGGGTTCCGCTTACCCGCAGGGTCAAGTCTCATTTAGTTATTAGGAAGAGTTGTGGTTCGCCATCAGTCGAACCGCTGGATATATAAATATTAAAGTACATCAGGAGTTATTTATTATTATGGACAAGTTGAGATTCAGACAGATTCATCTGGACTTTCATACATCTCCGCACATTGCGGGAATTGGTGAACAGTTCGACAAAAAACACTGGCAGGAAACTTTGAAGAAGGCGCATGTTGATTCTATCACCTGCTTCTCTTCATGTCATCATGGTTGGAGCTATCACCCGACTGAAGTTGGTAAAATGCATCCGGGACTGAAGTACAATCTGCTGCGTGAGCAAATGGATGCCTGTAAGGAAATCGACGTTAATGTTCCGATCTACCTTACGGCCGGCGTCAATAACGTTGCTTCTGATATGCATCCCGAATGGCGGGAAATGACGTCAGATGGACACTATGCCGGCTGGAGTCCCGGACCTCTTGTCCCTGGTTTTCACAAAATGTGCTTTAACACTCCCTATCTCGATTATCTCTGCGATATGATACGGGAATCGGCAAAGATGTTCCCGGAAGCGGATGGCATTTTCCTCGATATTATCTTTCAGGGGGCGTGCTGTTGCCCTGCCTGTATGAAAACCATGCTGGAGCAGGGGTACGATCCGGAAAAAGAAGAAGACCGCATTGCGCACGGGCAGAAAGTTCTAATGGATTATTACCGCAGGACTACCGAAGCGGCAAAAGAAAATGACAGTTCCATGCGAATTTTTCACAACAGCGGTCATATCCAGTGTGGTCATACCGAAATTTTGAAATACTTTAGTCATCTCGAATTGGAGTCTCTTCCGACCGGCGGTTGGGGATATGATCACTATCCCATGTCTGCCGCTTATTGCCGCAAACTTGAATACGACTTCCTTGGAATGACCGGTAAGTTCCATACCACCTGGGGCGAGTTTGGTGGATTCAAGCATCCCAATGCTTTGCGTTATGAATGTGCAGCAATGATTGCCCAGGGATCAAAATGCAGTGTTGGTGACCAGCTGCATCCATGTGGAAAGCTTGATGACAGTACCTACAGTATTATTGGTAAGGCATACAGTGAAGTTGAAGCCAAAGAACCGTGGTGCGATGATGTTGTCAGTGTGGCTGACGTAGCAATTTTATCAAATACAGCGGCAAATAAATTGAATGGTCGGGGGCAAGGAGAATCTGCCGGTGAAGTTGGGGTGTGCCGTATGCTGCTGGAATCGCATATTCCGTTTGATCTTCTTGATATGGGAATGGCGTTTGACGGTTATAAGGTGTTGATTCTGGCCGATGATATCAGAGTTGATTCTACATTGCATGACCGTATTGCGAAGTTTATGGAAAACGGCGGTAAAGTAATTATGTCAGGCGAGAGCGGACTTGATCCAGAAGGGAAAGAATTTGTGTTCAATATCGGCGCCGAATATGAAGGCCTGAGTGAATTCAACCCGGATTATATTGTGCCGGAGGCCGATTTTCAGCCGGACTTTGTGTCGACGCCGTTTGTCATGTATCTGAAATCACAGAGGATCAAAGTGACCGACGGTATGTCGCTTGGAAAAATATTCGATCCGTATTTTAATCGGTCCTACAAGCATTTCTGCTCTCATCAGCATACCCCGTACAAGCTTGATCCGTCAGGCTATGACTGTGGTGTGATTAATGGAAATATCCTGTATCTTGCTCACCCGGTTTTCTCTATTTATCGTGGCTACGGAATTGTGGCGTTGAAAGAATATGTGATGAAAGCGGTCAAGGCATTTATCGGGGAAGACCTTCAGATTATCACTAATCTGCCATCTCAAGGACGGGTTTCTCTAATGGAACAGCCTGACCAGTCACGGTATGTTATGCACCTGCTTTATGCCAATACCATCACCCGTGGCGGCAATCTTGAGCTTTCCGGTGGAACCGTCAAGGATAGTTGTACCCTTGAAGTTATAGAAGAACTCAATCCGTATTATAACGTTGCTGTATCTGTGAAAGTTCCGGAACCGGTAAAGAAGGTTACCCTGGAACCGCAGGGCATTGAAATCCCGTTTGAGATTGAAGACGGCAGGGTGAAACTTGTTGTTGAAGAGATCGAATGTCACCAGATGGTCGTATTGCATAAGTGACAATATTTCTGATATTTGTCGATCAAAAACTTGCAAGTCATATCTTTAGATGTTATTCTTAAGATATGACTTGTCGGGTATTTCTGGTTCATTATCAGGAGAGTAACTGTAGATAAATATAATAACTCGGGAGTAGTATACGTGCATATTATACAGGTAAGATTTCTACAGAAAATAGGAGAGTTTGAGAGAGATAACTCCAGCTCTGATTATCAATTTCATTATATTTGCGGCGGCCGCGGTAATCTGGAATGGAAGCATGGCAATACTGTTGTTAAATCTGGATGCTTTTTCCATGTTTTGCCGGGGGAAAGTTACAAACTTACGACTGACCGAAAAAATGGTTTTTCTTCTCAATACATAATGAATGTAGTTTTTCCTCCTGGTTTTGATGAGCATGTGACCCAATTCATTAAACCTTTTATGAGAGACCACAGGTTACTTGATATCGGTGGAACCAGTCGTAATTTTTTTGAACAGCTGCGTACCCGTATTCATTTAGGAGATGGTCCTTTAAAGCAGGCTGCGAAACATCAGTTTTTAGCCTTTCTGTTTGAACTCTGCAGTGGATGTCCTGGTTATGTAAATAACTACAGTGATGAACGTATTGAAGGGGCGTTGAAGTATATGCAGGATCAAATCAGACAGAAACTGGTTCTTGAAGATATTGCTCGCAGGGTATCGTTGAACGAATCATATTTTATCCGGTTGTTCAAGCGGCATATTGGTATTGCCCCAATGAAATACTTCATGGAATTGAAGTTCAAGGCTGCGGCCGGTTTGCTGACGGATACGGACATGTCTGTTTCCGAGACAGCTGAATATCTGGGCATTACCGATGAATTCTATTTCAGCCGTTCATTCAAAAAATATACCGGACTTTCTCCAAAACATTACCGCGAAAAGTATTGCCCATAGTGTCTAAAAACTGAATCAACAGATTTGACGGATGATTTCAGGTCGTTTCTGGCACTTTTGATATGGAATAAAATAGAGTTTTTAGATTTTAAAATGAAAGCATTCGTGAAAATAACTTACCTTGCTGGCAATTTAAGCCGTTGAACCTTGCCGCAAACTCGGATTGATATGGAGTTTCGCTGGTTTTTGCTTTTTTTTCAGGCATGCAGTTAAATGTCGAAATGCCGTTTCAGTGAGTTCATCAAAATCCTGAATGACGCTGGTTGTAAGGATGCCCCATACATGACTGGGTTCGGTATTGTCGAAGTCAATATAAAAGACATCTTTGCCGAATTGCCGTTTGTTTTGCTTTGCCCAGGATATTACTGCTCCGGTATGACTCCAGTCGTCTGCGAACAGTAAAAGAATATCATGCTTTGATGATAAAATTTTATCAAGCTCTGAGAGTTTTGAGTTATAATCCGGCGGCATTTGAATGTTTTCATAAAAGCGATTGTGCTGACGGCAGGCATTGATATAAGCTTCATGGCGCTGTTGTTGCGGAATTCCTGGTTTTTTACTGGACAGGAAATAAGGCGTTGCATTCTGATGTTCGGCCAGCAGACGGCTGACTTCATTCGTAAATATCTCATTGTAGTTCGAGCAGATTGAATCAATTTCACGATATTCACGGTTTATCAGGACTGAAGGAATAGTTTTTGCCACAGCAGCGATCTGAGGCAGGGCACTGACGTCAGGATGTGACCAGATTATTCCGTCAAAAGCTGATAGAAATTTTGACGTTTTCTGCGAGAAATCGATTTCTTCGAGGGGGAAATAGAGCAGTTCACAATCTTTTGAACGCGGCATATGCCGCATCAGCCATTCCGGCGCTAAATAGGCAATCTTTAATCTAACTTCCAGTGATTGTACTACTGTGCCTGAACCGCGCCGGGCGGCCAGTAACCCGTCGTTAATCAGCACTTCTATGGCACGATTGACCGTACTGCGGGTGGTTTTGAATCGCTTTGCCAGTTTCAGGCGGATAGGTAGAATATCCCCTGTTTTATACTTTCCGGAACTTAATTCATGCCGCAATTCATTAATAATTTGCCGATAACGTTCGATTTTCAAATTGTATACCTTATGGTTTTTTTGTAGGGCTATTTTCTGTTTTGCAATAATATATCAGAGTTTATATTTTTAGCAACTTGATAATAAGAGTAGTTTTATTATATTAAATATAAAAGACTAGTCATTTATTGTTTGTTATAAAAAAAAAACGGGGTCAGAGATATGGATTTCTTGTATGATTTATTTGTGGTGCCAGACGTTGAAAACAGAGCGGTTGAAGTAAGCTTTACGGCAGCAGGCGACGATGTCGCAGGAGCATGGAAAATTACAGACACGGAATCTGCGGTAATCGCAGAGGGAGCGATCAGTGGCAGAAACAGGGAGAAAATCACATTTTCAACGATGATTCCGAATTGCCGTCTCTGGACAATTGACGATCCATGTTTGTATACTTTACAAATTGAATGGGCTGGTAAACAGGAAGTTGTAACCTTCGGGGTACGTTCATTCGGGACATCCGGCCGAAATCTTCTGTTAAACGGAAAAAAGTTTTGTGCACGCGGTTACATCCGAGGTCGTGAAGCGCATGATCATCCTAACCTGATGAAGTTGTCCCTGACCAAGTATTATGAAAAGAATATAAAAGAGGCAAAACAATTTGGTTTTAACCTGATTCGCTTTCATTCGCGGATTCCTGATGAAGAATGTTTCGAAGTCGCGGATCGTCTGGGAATCCTAATTCATGTTGAGATCCGCAAATACTTTGGCAAGTACCAGAAAGAACGGGCCGGCATGAGTGATGTCGGGGAGATCATTAATGAGCAGGAATGGTGTGAAGCCATACGTAGATTGCGTAATCATCCTTCATTGATGGTATATTGCATGGGAAATGAAATCCGCAATCCCGGAACCAATCCTTTTGTTAAGCATATCGCAAGTATAACAAAGAAGCTTGACCCGACCCGCTTGTTTATCGATACTTGTGCGCATGGCGAGTTTGACCGTACGTATGTGGATTTTGATGTTCAACACATGTCGTACTACTATCCTTTCGGGCAGAATTATGATATGTTCGACAATACTTATAACTGGTTGATTTACGGCTCATGTAAAGGACAGGAACTGGTTGATACGGACTCAGAAGACGTTCCTTCATATAAGATTACCCGTGCCATCAATTCCAGTCGTCCGGTTCTTGCTCACGAGATATGTCACTATGCTGCTTATCACAATTTGGAGGCGCTTTCTGAGAAGTTTGACAAATATGCTCCTGACCAGCGTCCGTGGTGGATCGACGAACTCAAAAAACTCTCCAAACTCAAGGGGTATGACAAATTTTACGATAAAGCATATGAAGCCTCACACAAATTCCAGTTTACGGGTTGGAAACTGGGAATTGAGGCCGCGAGGCGCAGCCCTTTGCTGACCGGCTTTCACTTTTTACAGTTGGCCGATACGGAGCGTTATGAAAACTCCAATGGTCTACTGGATTGCTTTGATGATCCTCATAGTTGCATTGATCGGAAAGAATTTGCCAAATTCAATTCCGATACCATTTTATTGAGCAATTTGCCTGTAAGAACCTGTTTCGAGAAGACAAAAATGGAAATTCCTGTGATGATTTCTCATTACGCCGACAATCTGCCCGGGACGGCTGATTTCTTTTTTGAGTTAAAAGAAGCGATAAGCGGAAAGGTTGTTCGTTCAGGAAAATTGCACGGCATTCTGTTGGACGAACCCGGTTTGCGGGAAATTTGTACCGTGGATATTGTGATGCCGGAGACTATGGACGGCAAAGAACTCAAATTCTCTGTGAAGTTGACTGCGGGAAATAAGGTTCTGGTTGAAAATGACTGGTCCTTGTGGGTATTCCCGGACCGCCCCGAGTCTCTGCCCGAAAAGGATGCGATAATTGCGTTGGATGAGATCAATATGACAATGCGTTATCCGCAGTTAACACATAGTGAAAGCGCAACTTTGATGATTACCAACCGTTTTGACGAGTCAGTTTTTGCACAGCTTGAAGCTGGAAGAGATGTCCTGATGCTTTACCGGGTGGACGAAACCCGTGATCGAAAATGGTCGTGTGAAAAAGAGAAATACTATCTGCCGACGGTTTGGGATCGGCTCAAGGGTGTGATCTGGGATCGTGGCAATAACTGCGGCGCCTTTATTGACGAACATCCTTCATTCGCGGGATTTCCTCATGACGGGTTCCTGAATCTGCAGTTTCACGGACTGATTGACGACTGTGATAAAATTAACCTGGATGATTTTCCTGTTGAAGTTGAGCCGATTATGCGCGGTATTGACCGGGCAAGCCGTGATCGTTTTGACGTTTACACATATCAACTGTCAGAACTTCAGAAAGAATGGACCATGCGTAATTTTGCTTATGCCATGGAACTTAAAGTCGGTAAGGGACGGTTGTTTCTCAGTGGTTTTAACTTTACCGGGTTGAATAATGATAAACCGGAAGTATGTGCGATGTTTGAGTCTCTGCTCAAGTATGTGACCGGGTCCGGATTCGCGCCGAAAACGGAAATCACGCTTGAAGTATTGAAAGGCTATCTCGAAAAGAAAGGTGCTTCTCCACGTATTCCAGAACGCAAAATGACACAGTACTGGCAGCTGAATGCCGAGCCTTTGGAGTCGGCGCGTTACTGGAAAGAATCGGAGCTTTATATTGCTAATGAGCTTGAATTGCCTCCCAAAAGCAAATAATTATATCGGAAAAGAAAAATGAATTATATCCGTAGGTAATATTTAAAGAGTCTTGAGAAATGATCGAATTAGGGTAGGGCGCGATCTCTGTAGCGCGCCGTCTCCCGGGATTTTGTGCTCAGGTACAAAATAGCGGACGGTTACGGAGAACCTCTCCTACCCGTTAAATTGTATTTTGCAAGAGTCTTTAATATTTTATCAGAGAAGGGGTTAATTTCCCAACCCTTGGGAGGTAAATAGTATAGATCGTGCCTGAACGAAATAGTGCTTTTCGAGATTTTTCGAATATAATTCAGCCAGTTGAGTGACGGCGTTAGGACTGCTTCAAACTCCAGTTGCTGATGCTCCTTACGGAAGCGGAAGTTAAATATATTGGGTATAATACCTCCGCTCCTTGTGGACGTTTTCTCCAAAAATAATATTTTTGCCAAGCTTTTGTTAAAAGCTTTTCCACTACCTCGTATGCTTGAATCGAGGTAGTTTATTCTTTTTGAAATAAAACACACGAATAAATACAAAAGTACTTTGGGTGACGCAAACGATGAATAAAATATTCCGTTGGATAATTATACTTTAAACCTCTACACATTCAAAGCTCATAATATTGAGCTTACTTTGCTGGCGTATCGGCACCGGTTTGAGCGTCTTCTTCAGATTCTTCGTCATTATCCGGCTCCGTTTTGGGTTGCTGGTGCAGATAGGTTTTCAGGGCTGTGGTCCGATATTCCTGGTATTTTGCCATGGTTTTGCGTTCCTGTGCGTCGACATGCGCTGGATCAACACTCATCAGAGTGTCAAACTTGACAACCTGAACAAAATTCCAATTAAGTGATGTTATCGGGGCATATGAAAAAATATACCTTACATCGTCAATTACCGTGTCTAACTGCCGTTCTCCACTAGCTCTGAGCTTTTTCAGTACGTCTTCGTAGAGGAACGGACGCAACGACTGATGCTTAGGAGTCGCTCCGGTTCTGGTCGGGTCATTATTGGTGATTGAGGAGACAACGACCTGATTTTTTTCATTCACGATATATTTTTCAATACCTTCCTGAAAGCTGATGTTGTACATCAATCGCTGGATTATGTAATTAAAGCTCATGTCAATACCACATACTCCAAGAATACGTCCCTCGACATTGATTAGTGGCGATGCACATGGAAGCATCATTTGTCCGGATGGATCAATATAGGAGTGTCCCCAGATAATCCGGCGTTTTTCCCGGGCTTGGCGATACCAGTTCCAGTTTTGCGGACTATTCCAGATATCCAGATTGCTGCTGCCTGGATAGCTTATAAGAACTCCTGTTTTCAAAACGGCAAAAAGACGTTTGGCAGGCATTCCTTCGTTCAACATCATGCTTGTAAGAGCCTTGCGGTTTTTTGCGTTTAAAATGGTTCCCGGTTCACTCTGTAGTAGGATATTACGTGCAAAATCACGCAGCATGTAAAATTTTCGGACACTATTATCAAGGTCTTTCGGACTCACCTTTTTCATACTGTTATAGACCGGAAATTGTAAACTGACTGGTCCACTATAGGCCTTGGAAAATTTAAAATCAGCCGGTTGGCTTACCTTGTTCTTGAAATCTTCCAGACTGTATATCTTTCCGGCGTATTCTTCTTTTAAAGAATTCTCCAGGACAAAAACCAGACTGGTGGAAAAAGCTCTGAGTAGATTCTGAGTATGCAAAAAGTACTTATCAATATTGTTTGCCTGATGTTCCGTTGAGCTCTGCAGTCGGATATAACGCATGATTTGAAAACTGGCTTGTTCTCCAGCTGCCGCCTGACGGTAAAAACTGAACGCGGTTAGAGCTACCAGCATAATAATAAACAGAGCCAGGATGCCAAAGGATTTGATTCTGTTGTGATACATTTTTCGCGCGGCTTTCTGCAGCAGGGTATCTGGGCGTGCACTGACTTCTTCATGGAACATAAAACGGCGAACATCATCAGCCAGGTCGCTGATGCTTTGGTAGCGCTGAGAAGGATTATGCGACATCGTTTTATAAATAATGGCTTTCAGACCAGGCTGGATTTTCAACCTGGACTCATAGTGTTCTACCGGTTCAAACTTACCATCTTTGATATTCTGGGTGATTTCATTTACGTTTGCTCCATCAACGGCACGTTTTAGAGTAACCATTTCGTATAGGATAAATCCCAATGAAAAGATATCGCCAAGTCGGTCCACTGCTCCATTGGTCAGGGTTTCCGGCGAGAGATAGGCCGGGGTGCCTTCGACGCTTCCGGTCGGAGCTATTCCTGGCGCCGCCGCGGTTCCCCAGTCCATGATATACACTTCTCCATAGGAACCGATCATGATGTTTTCGGGTTTTAAATCGCAGTGAATTACATCACGGCTGTGACTGTATTCTACAGCCTGGCATATCTTGATGAAATACTCAAGACGGTGACGCAGCGATTTACGTTCCATGGGCTGAGTAATTTTATTCAGGTTATATTTTACCTTAAGACGGGTAAGAAAATCCTTTAGAGTCAATCCGTCAATAAATTTCATAGCCAGATGCAGGCCATTACTCGGGTCCGAGTCCAGACTGTAGAGCGGCACGATTGCGGGATGGTCAAGCTGGGCATTGAGTTTTGCTTCAGAAATAAAGCGTTTTACCGCGATCTGATCATTTATATATTCTTTTCGCAGAGATTTGATGATGACCGTGCGGTCCAGTGTCCGGTCCATTGCTTTGTAGATAATACCGAATCCGCCTTCAGCGTATTTTTCCAGAAACTTATAGCGACGGTTTACATCATTAAGTTTTGAACGAAATTCAGGCGAGTCTCCGGCGTTTACTTCCAGTCTTTCACCGGAAGTACCGGTGCCGACTTCAGCAGCGGCTTCAAGGTTGTCGTCGATAGTTTTAGCCCATTCCGTATTAATCTGCTCGCGCTCATATACGCTTATGCGCTGAGTTGATTCTGTGTCTTCACGGACTTGAGTTTGTTCCGGATCAAATTTATTTTCCTGGTCTGCCATATATAAAAAAAATATTTTTCTGTTAAAATCACAATATATATTTAGTAATATAATCGTTCACTTCCTATTTAGACAAACAAATCAATCGAAATTTGCCGGAATATTCAAAAAATTGTCATGTTGGGGGGCTTTTTGATGGCTTTTCTGGACAAATAAAAATGAAACGGGCGTGAATAATCAATAATCACGCCCGTTTCTTGTTATATATCAGCTATGGCTGGATCAGATCCTTGCGAACTTTTCCGCCTGATCGCGCTTGGTCAGCGGACGGATGCGGTAGTTGAATACATAGTTACCGGGATACAGCTTGTATTTTTCCAACGTTGCGGGACCGCAACTGTTGGTGCCGAGTCCAGACTGATGATAATCAAGATGCAGGATTACTTCCTCACGAGCTTCAAGTTCGTTTGTATGGAATGCCTTGTATATGTCATCTGTAGTGAAGTGACTGGCGTTGAATTCCATTTCATCCATTGCCGAGAATAGCAGTCCAATACCATCTTCGTTGCACAGAGCAAGCCAACGGACATCTGTTTTGTTACCGTGTTCCTGGGGCAGGATGTATGGTACGTACTGATCCATAACCGATCCTTCGTAGAGGCCGATCGGAGTACCGGATTTGCGGTCCCAGTAGCTTTCATGCGGACCGCGTCCGTACCACTTAAGCTGATCGAAGTCCGGTTGCAGTGTCATGACATAGCCGATACGCGGTATATCAATCATATCTTTGTTTGCGCATATCCGGTTTTCAACAATAATGTCGCCAGATGCGTATACGGTGTACTGCTGGGTCATGTTAAAAGCGTCTTTATAAGCTGGAGTCGCAGCAGTCTGCTCGACTGTAATCTTTATGGTATTGCCGCTTTTCGCCGCTTTTACGGATTGGGTGGTAATGGATACATTGTCGTATCCGGCAGCCAGCCATTTGCCGAGAGCTTTGTTTTCCTGACCCGACCAGCTTTTGACACCATCGTTATCGGTGGGGGCGCGCCAACAATCAAACAGCGGTCCGGTAGCCATGGTTTCGACTCCGTCGCTGACCAGTGAATTGATGGTTCCTTCTTCACGATCAAAAATGACAGTAAAGTTGCTGCCGGAAACGGTGATGCAGTTGTCGCTTTCTTCAAGAGCAAGTTTGCCGTTGATGATCATCGGAACAGACGGACCTGTAAGTGGGAGTTTGAACTGTTCCCAGCCTATTTCGTATCCTTTGGATGCCCAGTTGCTGATGGCTGCGGTTACGAAGTGGAAGTTGATAAAACATTCCTGGCCGCTGGCTAGTTTGGGCTGTTTGTAGTCAATAATGATTTCTTCGCTTTCGCCAGGGGCGATATCCAAAACCGGCAGTTTGCCCTTTTGTACGGTTTTTCCTTCTACCTGGATTTCCCAGGAACCGCGATACTGCTTGAAAGAGGTGAAGTAGTTTTTGTTCTTAATCAGGAATTTCCCCTGATTGAGATTCAGGGCTTCCACCGCTAGAGGCTGTACCAGCTTTTTGAATTCATACATGGCGGGATGCGGGGTGCGGTCCGGCCAGATCATGCCGTTGATACAGAAATTCTTGTCGTTGGGTTCATCGCCAAAGTCGCCGCCGTAGGCCCAATATTCTCGTCCCTGTTCGTCAATCTTGACAATCCCCTGGTCGACCCAGTCCCAGATAAAACCGCCCTGTAGACCGTGATTAGCTTCAATGATGTCCCAGTATTCTTTCAGGTTGCCGTTGCTGTTTCCCATCGCATGGGTATATTCGCATGGAATATACGGACGCCAGTCGTCATTGGTTTTAACCCAGTCCAGCATACGGTCGATGTGTGGATACATCGGGCAGATAAAGTCTGTAAAGTTAGTTACAGACATATCACGGTCGTCCAAAGGAATACTTTCACTCTTGCGTGAAACGCATCCTTCATAGTGGATCAGGCGAGTTGTGTCGTATTCTCTCATCCATGCGGCCATTGCCGCGTGGTTCATACCGTGGCCGGACTCATTACCCAGTGACCAGGCATAGATGCAGGCGTGGTTTTTATCACGCATCAACATGCGCATTCCACGGTCCATAAAGGCTGCGGTCCACTGAGGGTTGCGGCACATGTCATCATAATAATGGTGGGTTTCAATATTGGCTTCGTCAATCACATACATGCCGTATTCGTCGCAAAGTTCATAAAAGCGGGGATGGTTCGGGTAGTGGCAGGTCCTGATCGCGTTAAAATTGAACTGCTTCATCAGTTCGATATCTTTACGCATCAGTTCTTCTGAGATTGTTTTGCCTTTGCGGTCGTCGTGGTCATGGCGGTTCACGCCCTTAATTAGTACCGCTTTGCCGTTGATTAGCAGTTCCTTGTTTTTGATTTCAAACTTACGGAAGCCGATTTTGCATGAAGTTGCTTCAACCAACTTTCCTTCTGGATTGATCATGGACACTGTCAAAGTATACAGATACGGTGTTTCGGCTGTCCAGTGGTTAGGATGCGATACCGGCAGGGAGAGTTTCAGCGGATGACCGCTGTTTCCGTTTGCGAACAATTTATTGGATGGAGCGTCTTCTTCAATATTATTTGCGAGAACCGCTTTCCCACGGGCATCATAGAGTTGTATTGCGAATTTCCAGCCTTCGGTATCATCGTCTGAAAATCCTGGGGTCATCAGTAGATCAAGCGAGCCGTTTTCAAAATTGTCATCAAGCGTTCCAGCCGCAAATACGTCTTTTATGTAGGCTTTATCGGTGTTGTAAAGGTATACGTCACGGTAGATTCCAGCCATCCACCAGTGATCCTGGTCTTCAAGGAAGCTGCCGTCGGACCAGCGAATTACCATGACAGCCAGTACGTTCTTTCCTGATTTCAGCTGTGCGGTAATGTCGAATTCTGCAGCGGTACGACAATCTTTAGCCATGCCGACCTGAGTTCCATTTACATAGACGAAAAAAGCACTTTCCACGCCGTCAAAATGCAGGACCGTACGGCGTTTTAGCCATGCCTTGGGAACATCAAATTCCAGTCGATAAAGGCCGGTAGGATTTTCTTCCGGAACATTTGGCGGCAGGTTGTCAAACGGCATTTGAACGTTTGTATAATGCGGTTTGTCATATCCCTCCATGGTCCAGTTAGACGGAACAGGAATTTTGTCCCATTTTGAATCATTCAAACCGGGGGAAAAGAAGTCTTCCGGGGCCGATTCTGGCCGATCGGCCAGCATGAATTTCCAATCGCCATTAAGGGATTTAAAAAATGAACTCTGCTGATAGTGGCCTCTGAAAGCAGATTCCAGGTCGGGGTAGGGGTATAATGTCGCGCGTGGTGGCAGCATATTTAATCCGGGCAGTTCCGGTTTTGTCCATGGTTTATTGTTGCTGGTTAAATTGTTCCACATATTTCTAAATTCCTTATTTGTTGTATATGGTATTGAAAATATTTAAAATATAGCTTATAATTGAATATAAAAAATAGTATTACTGGTAATTAAAATATGTTTTCTGGTATTTTATGAGAAAGTTTCCTGGCATTGAGAATATTGCAACTAAATTATGTTTTCGAGCTCTTGGCGGAGCGGATTCATTTGAACGCTTCGGTGTAGGTTTTATGGATAAATCGGATAGATCAACCGATAATGAGAAATTTACATATCCCTATTATGTACTGGTTTACGTATTGAGCGGCAAGGGTACATATGTTGATGAGGAAGTCGGACGTTCATATGAATTGTCTTCGGGATCATTTTTCCAACGTATACCCGGAAGACTGCATTCTCATTATATCGATACCAGTGTGCCCTGGAAGGAAGTATTTATAGACGTTGGACCCGGTATTTTTGATATGTATCGGAAGCTAAGGTTGTTGCGATGTGACCAGCTTTGCGGCCGTATCGGCCTGGATATGACGCAGGTTGAGAAGTTATGGCGTTTGCATGAATTATTGGAGCTGGCGGATCAGAGTAAGCTTGCCTCGGTTTTTAACGAGGTGATCGGAGTGTTGTTTGAGTTGCATAGCCGTATGGATTTTGCCGGGCATGATGATGCCTTTATGGAAATGGTCGAAGCTGCTCAGGAATATTTGAGTCAGGATTTTTCGGATCGATTAAACCTGATTGATTTCTGTCGTCGTAACGGATGGGGTTATGAGAGTTTTCGAAAAAAATTTACAGCGTATACTGGGTTTTCTCCGGGGCAGTACCGGATTCGGCGTCGGATAGAAACTGCGGCGGCAATGTTGTCGGAGCGTAGATTAAGCATTGCTGAGATTGCCTGGAAACTGGGCTATAAGTCTCCTTACGAGTTTTCATCTCAATTTAAAAAATACACAGGCACTTCGCCATCGCGATTTATTAAAGGATAAAAAAGCGACAGGAGCGGGCTTTGAGTTGGGAGGGGGCCCCTGTCGCTGTAGTGGAGGTTGAGTCATGATTATTGGAAGCTGGAAAACGTGCCTTCAATAATCTTTGTCTTGATCATTTCACGGTTTTTGGATATGTAATCTTTTCCCAGTAATCCTGTGATTGATTCGTTGTGAACCTGGAAAAAGACACATTTGCCGATCATGAGCAAACATTCAGCCTGAACTTTTTCGTCAGGTGTATTTTGTGGCATACACAACTTGAAACTTCTGACGAGAACTTCAAAGTTCGGCTTTATATATTTTTTAACCAGCACAGAAAAATTATCGGAAGCATCAGAAAGTTCCTTCAGCATAATTTTTCTTCTGTAAACTGAAATTTTGGATTCTTTTTCCTCATCACTGAGGTGTTCGTTGATCCAACTTTCAATGAAATCTTTTGCTTCTACCTTTGTGTTGACTATGGGAACATCTTCTCTTGACTTAAATAAGAATTCAAAGATACTCGCATATAGCTCTGCTTTGCCACTAAAATGGTAGTTTATTGCAGCAACATTTACTCCTGCTCTGGTGCAGATGTTCCTTATTGTTGTTTTTTTGAAACCATTTTCTGCAAATTCAATCAGAGCCGCATCAAAAATTTTACCTCGTGTGTCCATCATAATTTTCTCCTGCCTCTCAATAGTATATTAAAACTGCTGTTTGAAAAAATCAAACTGTTTTAGTCCGATTTTAACAAAAAATTTTCTTTTTTCTGTAGTTGTCTACTCCTTTTATGTTTATAACCTCTCCAAAAAATAGTTGATGAAAATCTCTTTCTTTATACCAGGATTCAATAATACTCTTGTCTATAAAGTTTTTTCCTTTTATATTATCACTGTATACCTTTTTGCATTCAATCGTAAGTTCGGCCTGCTTGAAGGTTGGCGCGTCAACATGATCACAGCAAATCGGAGTAAGCCCGCATTCTGCTATTTTATTAACGTCTCTACCGGACTTTGAACCGCAGTATGACAAAATTTCTTTACAGTCCTCAGGAAAAGCACACAGAGTGAATGTATCAAATTCTTCCATGAATTTCAGCGTATGTCGCTGAGGTCTGACTCCGGCAATTACCATTGGTTTTCCCCAGAAAGTGCCCATGAATCCCCAGGAGACGGTCATTGTGTTGAATTGATTTGAATGAAAATCTCCTGCTGTTAAAAGCATCCAGTTTTTATCCAACTGGCTGAAGATATTGGTGTTGAAATTATTAATTTTGATTGATGTTTTATCCATAATATTTTGGCCTATATAAATTTAACAAGAAGCGATAAATTTACATTACAATAGCATATTTTCTCTTTAGAAGCCAAAAATTAATAGGATTTTGTTAAAAAAAAGCGATGATCTGCATGTAAGGAATGCAAAAAATCAATTTTTTATTGATAATAAATTTGCAACTGAAGCTGATGAAAGTATTTTATCCATCCACTTAGGTGGCGGGTTAGCTCAGTTGGTTAGAGCGTCGGAATCATAATCCGCAGGTCCCCAGTTCGAGTCTGGGACCCGCTACCATTTATACTAACTAAAATAAGTTTTATTCTTGACCTCTGCTTGTTTCCGAGACGATACCGTATATAGTAGACCATTGCATCAATTACGGTTATGACAGCATGGGACAGAGAACCTCTATGGACTTGTTGAATGGTTCAACTTCAATATTGAATAACAACTATACCTACGACATACAGAACCCAATAGTGGTGCCGGTACCACTGTAATAAAATGGTAAAACACATGAGTTATATTGAAAAATGTCTTGATCTGAAATCCCCGGGTGACCGTGCTCCGCTTGCGGTATCTCCGGATGGCAAATGGGTTGCTGTGACTATTCACGGCCTGTTGTCTTCTGAAAATAGCACACGTTCAACCGAACCTCCAGAAGGCGAAATATTTGATTTTGCATCGGATTGGATGCTCGGGTCGGAAGTCCTTATTGTGGAATGTGACAGCGGTAAGATAGTTCGTCCCTTCCGAAAATTCGTTTCCAGCTCCATGCCTGTGTGGCAACCGGGAGGAAGCGAACTGGCAGTGGCCTTACAGAGCTCGTCACGAAAGTTTCACCGTATTGCCCTGTGGACACCGGGACAGGATGCGCCCAAACTTTTTCCTGATGCCGTGGTTTATCCTTTTATTGGTTTTTGTAGTCCTGTGTGGACGCCTGACGGCAAGCGGGTTGTGTTTCTCCAACCCTTCCGGAAGCATGAGACCATTGAATTCGATACCAGTGAAAAGGCGGCGTTAAGTGCCAGGATGACTCTTAAATCCCCATTTGATTTTTCAATAGCCGTCCTTGATATTGCGGCGGAGCAAACGCGGAGTTTTCCTCAATTGGCCGGAACTTCGATAAAACGCTCTTCTTTGGGCATGCGGGTTTCTCCTGCCGGCAAAGAACTTGCTTTTCTCGGTCATGTGGAATGTTCGACAAACACCCAAAATACCGGCATGATCCAGCGTATTCTTTCGATTCTTAACCTTGACGACGGCAAGCTGTATACTATCGGTTCTCCGCAGGAAGATAACTGGGGGCTGGGCTTTAGTTGGTCGCCGGACGGAAGTCGTATTGCCTGGCGTACAAAACCCGCATTGGGCACGGGACAATTGTTAATTGCCGATCTGAAAGAGCGTAAAATGCGGGAGATAAAACTTCCCGGGGATGCCGGAGAGGGACACCTTAACGGGGCGGGAACCAGTTCATCAGCGCCGCCGCTTTGGACTAATGACAGCGTAAGTTTCCTAATTACCGGCAAAAGTTCTTTGCTGCGTTTCAGTTCTGACGCGGTTTTACTTGAGGAAATTCTGCTGCCGCCGGAAGAAGACTTCAACGGTCTCGAATGGCTGGATAATTCCACACCTAATTTTGCCGCTCCGTTTCGTGAACCGGAGTCGGGGAAACTATTGCTCGTAAGAAAAAACCGCATAGAACAGGTCGATCTGACATCGAAAGTCGTAACCCCGCTTGTTATCGGCGATAACGAGATAACACTTTCCACGCATTTTCGCTGGTTGGAACGTGCGGTTTATTGGCCCTCAAAAAGCCTTTTCACCATTCGTGCTGGGAAGAATCGCCGTTATGAGCTTCTGCAAACCGATTTGAACAGCGGTAAGGTATCGCGTCTTGCCGTACTTTGTGAAGGTCGTGGCGATTCTCCTGAGGGAGTCTTGAAAAAACTCACATGGACTTTGGCCGATGGTACGCAGTGTGGTGGTACATTATTGTTACCGCCGGAACGGCAGGCGGGAAAACTGCCTCCGGTGGTCATGGACGTCTACGGTAATCAGCGCAATTGCAGTTCCCTCACTGCCGACGCGATGCATAATAATGGAATACTGGACCCCTATATTCTCCTGGAACATGGTTATGCGTTTTTTTAACCGGACATGCCACAGACTGATGCCGAACCTGCCGCCAGCCTGGTCCGATCCGCGGAAACGGCGCTTGATGCTTTACGGGACAGCGGTTTGGTCGATGCAGAACGCGTCTGTATAATGGGACAGAGCTACGGAGCCTATACGACGCTTTGTGTCCTGACATCTTCGTTCCGCTTTCGTTGCGGGATCGCAGCCTGCGGTATCTATGACCTTCTGCGGTGTGCCTTCGACGAAGCGTTCTGGTATACCGAAAAAGGGCAAGGACGAATGCGTGCAACTCCCTGGGAAAACCTTCAACGCCATTTGGACAACTCACCTCTTTTTTCTTTGCAAAAACTGAATGTTCCGTTGTTTATGCTCCATGGTTCCGGAGATTCGATGACGAGCCAACAGGGTTACGCATTGTTGAATTCGTTACGCCGGCTGGGCAAAAGCTATGAATTTATCAACGCTCCGGGGATGGGACATGCTCCCGCACGCTGGAGTATTGAGGCGCAGAAAGAGTTTATCCCTCGTTTACTGGCATTTCTGGACAAACATTTATAATGTATTACAGACATCAAAAACGCTAACCAGACATCTAATGGATTATCGGTATAATGTTGCTGTTGGATGTGTATCTCGTTAATTTCCAGTGGCATGGAGTTGTTCTTGGATTGGATGGAATCCACGAAGCCCCCTTCGCTTTACAAGATTTCTCTTGTTTAACCAGTGTTCCCCTTGTGTGATAATTCTCCGATTTCGAGAACTCAACGAATAGACTATTCTTTAAACCATGTGATACTTTTGCTGATTTATAGATAAATCTATCTGATTCTGTCTTGACAATAATGCATTTTCTCTGTTTATTGTTAAGTGGGGATAGAATGAGGCTTTTTATATTCTACAGTATGATTTCAAGTTATAACAGTGGTACTAATCCAGGGGAGGATATTGTACTATAAGAATGAATACGCATTGCTTACGTCGAAGTCTTCGGAATAGTTTTTATCACAAGAGTCTTGCGAAATGGACGAATTGGGGTAGGGCGCGCTCTCCGCAGCGCGCCGTCTCCCGGGATTTTGTGCTCAAACACAAAATTGCGGCTGGTTACGGAGAACCATCCCTACCCGGGAAATGTATTTCGCACGAGTCTTTTTTACCACATTTCGGGAGAAGATATTTTCTTTATTCAGGATTGTTTTTTCCTGAGTTTTCGTAAAGAATTGAACCATAAAAAACAAGGGGGGTATTATGGACAAGGTTATTATAGGAATTCATGGCTTGGCAAACAAACCGGAACAGAGTAAACTTGAAGAATGGTGGATTAATTCTATCAAAGAAGGCCTGGCCAATATTGATGTAGAGAGTCAATTCGACTTTAAAATGGTGTATTGGGCGAAATATCTTTATAAGTATCCTTTGCATGACGACAAAGATTATTCATTTGATGACTTGTTTAATACAGAGCCTTACCAAGCCGCCGAAGAAGGAGAAATAAAAGAATACTATGACGGTTTCTTTGATGAGGTCAGGGCACGGGGAAGGAATATTGTCGGAAATTCTATGGATTTCCTCAAAGATTATACAGGTATAAGTAGTCTTGCAAACTGGGCTTTGGGTAAATATTTGAAGGATCTGGCTTTTTATTACAGCGACACCCAGCAGTTAAAGGATAAGGAAGGGGATACTGCTCTGGCCCGTATTGTTTTGCAGAACATTCTGAAGAAAGAGTTGGAAGCCTGTGCCGGTAAGAAAATAATGGTAATCGCGCATTCAATGGGTTCTATTATTGCATATGACGTTCTGCAGAAAATTCATGCTGACAAGCCGGATTTTTCGATCTCGGATTTTATTACTATTGGTTCGCCTCTCGGTCTTCCTCATGTCATAAGTATGATAAAGTGTATTAGTGGTAATATCAAGGTGGTGACTCCTGAAGCGGTAAAAGGAAGATGGATGAATTTTGCGGACAATAAAGATGTTGTTGCCGCCGATTTCCGGTTGGCTGATGACTATAAACCAAACTTGAACAATGTTAAGGTTGTTGATGACCTTGTTTATAATTCTTATCATATAAAAGATAATTATAATCACCATAAATCGTATGGCTATCTGAGAACACCGGAAGTATCAAGGCGCATTGCTGATTTTCTCAATCAATGATAATACAGTAGTTTCAGATTGGATAGATTTTCGCGTCGTCGAGCAGGCGGACGGTTAGTTCTGATCCATCAAAAAAGCCGAAGGTTTTCGGATGTCCGTTTTTGGGCAGAGAGATCGAACCGGGATTGAAAATAGTCAATCCGTTTTCAAGCTGCTTGTTGACTGGTATGTGGGTATGCCCGTGTGCGATAACAGTTCCTGCCGGGACCGACGGCTGTCTGGCCTCGTTCCAAATATGGCCGTGAGTCAGGAAAAAGCGTTTGTTTTCGGTTATGATCTGGGTGAAATCTGCCATAATAGGGAATTCCAACAGCATTTGATCGACTTCTGAATCGCAGTTGCCGCGTACGGCTACAATTTGATCTTTGCGCGAGTTTAACAGGTCCGCGACCGGGTTGGGATCGTACTGGTCCGGGACTCCGTTGCGGGGACCGTGATACAGCGCGTCTCCAAGCAGAGCCATGCAGTCGGGTTTTAGCGTATCCGCGTGTTTATAAAGTTTTTCCAGGTTGGCGGCGATTCCGTGTATGTCAGAGAAAAAAAGTATTTTCATATTCGATCCGTAATATATTCATAATAATAACGTCTAACTGTATCAGATGATTATAGCGTGATCCTTTGGATTTTCAAGGAATGTGTCTGAGAGAAGAAGATACTCCGATTCGATATCATTTATTTTGCAGCCAAAAGTCAACATCGGATGGATTGTTCTTAAGAATGTTATGCGGTGCTGTATTCTTCTGGGGCGAGAGCGGGGCAGGGCGAGTACAATCTAAATACAGAGTGTAAGGCAATAAAACGGTTTCTACTGTGAGGCTAAAGGGTAACCTCATTGTTCCCGCTAATCCCCAGCCCGGTTCATTGCTGAGATAGCATTGATGTATTTCCAAATCGGTAATGGTGTTATTATATGTTTTCGGACGTGTTGCTGATGATGGAGTTGAAAAGCAGCCACAAAGTAATGGAACCATCAATATGTAAAAAGAAAAATTCCAGAAAGAGTTTCTTTTGAGTTTGGATTTCATGATAATTCCATCATTTATATATTCTTCATAAGTAAAATATCTGTCCTTGACTCATTTTGCAATGTTTGTTTGTATGATTGTAAAATGCAGTGTAGTTTTATTGCGAATAAATAACAGATGTATCACTTAATTAAGTTGGGGGATGAAAGAAATGTCGGAAGAAATGTTGGATCTAACGTATTTCAAGGCACCAGTCAGTCACACTCAATTGTATCCAGGTGGTGGTTACGAGGGAGAAGGACAGCAGTGTTCTTACTGTGGCAAAAAATCCGAGCGTATGTTTTGGGTTAAAAGGTCGAGTTCTTTATTTGGGAAGAAAAGTATATATGGTTGTCTGGATTGTTTGCTCGCAAGAAAATATTCGTTAGAAAATGACACTGAAATTGGAGAGGTCACAAATGGGGTTTCAAACTTAAAACCTCCGAAAAATTTTAGCAAAGAAGCGTTGATTGAAATTGGCTTTACTCCGCCAATTGCAATGTATCAGGCGAAGACGCATTTTAGCCATTGTAAAGATTTCATGGTCTATATAGGTCGATGGGATCCTGAGGATTTTGTGAAGCATTCCAAGGATGGTGATGGAAGAAAATTATGGATGTCAATGATTAACAATAGTGGTTTGGATTATCTTTGGGATCAGACCATGGAAGATATAAAAGAATATGGCGATGATTGGCCGATGTATGAGGACTCAGGATGGTCTGGCGGAGCTTTGGTCTATGTGTTTATGTGTCGTCACTGTGGTAAATATCGCTGCTATTGGGACTGCGATTAGTTGGGCAATTCTTTTAAATAGTTTGGTTTGAAGTAATAAAAAACGTTTTTTTTAGTCGTTTTCGGTTGCAATAATATGTTTGAGGTATACATTATCAGACTTTTGTATGGAAAGCCCGATCATCAAATCCATATTTTAGAAAAAGTTGTAGTAGAAAAATAGACGAAAATATTTTAAATGAGACCATAATTATGAAGACATTTCTTGCGAAAAATGGTGAAATCGAGCGCAAGTGGGTTTTGGTTGATGCCTCAGAAGCTCCAGTAGGACGCCTGGCAGTTATGATTGCCAATGCCCTGCGCGGTAAAGATGAGCCGACCTTCACTCCGCATATCGATACCGGTAAGTTCGTTGTCGTGATCAACGCGGAAAAAGCCGTGTTCACCGGTAAAAAGAATACTGAAAAAGTTTATGTTGACTTCAGCGGATATCGCGGCGGACGTAAAGAATACACTGCCGACAAAGTTCGTGCAAAGAATCCTGAACGCCTCATCTCTGATGCTGTTTGGGGCATGATGCCGCATGGAAGACTTGGTCGGGCTCAGTTCCGTAAACTGAAAGTTTACGCTGGAACTGATCATCCGCATGCAGCACAGAATCCAGAAAAAATTACACTTTAAGGGGTATTGATTCATGGTTAAGACTAGTGAAGAGATCTGGGCAACCGGACGTAGAAAAAGCGCGACAGCCAGAGTTAGAATCAAACCTGGTACTGGCATTATGAAAGTTAACGGCAGAAATGCCGATGAATTTTTCCCGACTGAATCCATTATGGGTTACATCAATCAGCCTTTGGTACTGACTGAAAACGTTGGCAAATTTGATATCCACGCGAACATCGATGGTGGTGGCCAGACTGGTCAGGCCGGCGCGTTCCGTCATGGTATTGCCAGGGCACTGATTAAAATCGACGACTCACTCCGTCCGGCACTGAAAGCCAGCGGAATGCTTACTCGTGATGCGAGAGTCAAGGAACGTAAGAAGCCCGGTCAGCCCGGAGCACGTAAACGCTTCCAGTTCTCCAAGCGCTAAGCCGAGTCCGGTTTTTATACTGGAGTTCAAGCCGGGATATTTTCCCGGCTTTTTTTATTTGTCCGTACGACGGACAGCGTTAGTACCGCTTCAAACTCCAGTCGCTGACGCTTCTTGCGGAAGCAGGAAAACATTATGTATATATTATCGTTTTAACAATTTATATTAAGAGATTAACGTCATGGCAAAGATTAATGTTGCGATTATCGGGGCTTCGGGATATTCCGGAGAAGAGCTTATTCGTCTGCTCCTGCGGCATAACAGCGCGGAGCTCAAGGTTATTACCTCGCGTCAGTATGACGGGCAGGGGGTAGAGAATGTTTTTCCGCGTTTTGCCGGATCGGGACTGAAGTTTTCCGCGCCGGACGTGGATAAAATTGCTGCGGAATGTGATGTCGCTTTCCTGGCGCTGCCACACGGACTGGCATCTGAATACGCGCTTCCGCTGCTGGACAAGGGCGTGAAAGTCATTGATATTAGCGCCGATTTTCGTTTGAGAAGTACCTCCAAATACAAAGAATACTACAAGGCGGATCATCCGTCGCCGGAAATGTTGAAGCGCGCCGTATACGGTTTGCCCGAGTGGTATCGTGATCAGATAAAGACTGCGGACCTGATTGCTTGTCCGGGATGTTATCCGACTAGTTCGATTCTGCCGACTGCTGCATTGCTGAAAGCCGGTCTGGTTGAAACGACCGATATTATCGTATCCAGCATGAGTGGAGTTACCGGTGCCGGACGTAAAGTTGCGCTGCCATACATCTTCCCTGAATGTAATGAAAGCGTGAAAGCCTATGCTCCGACCGGACATCGTCATTTGCCGGAAATCGAACAGGAGATGGCTGTTGCTGCCGGAGTTGAAGAGCTGGCAATTAACTTTATTCCGCATCTGGTACCGGTTAATCGCGGGATCAATTCAACGATCCTGATGAAAGCCAAACCCGGATGTACGCTTGAAAAGATTGCCGAAGCCTACGAAAAGGCCTATGCGAATGAACCGTTTGTTCGTGTATTGCCGCATGGTAAGACTTCTGATACGAAATATGTCACCATGACTAACTTCTGTGAAATTGCCTATACTATGGACGCACACACTGGAAGAGTCATTCTGACCTGTACAATCGACAACCTGACTAAGGGTGCCTCCGGACAGGCCATACAGGATATGAATATCCGCTTTGGCTTTAAGGAAACCGAAGGCCTACTATAGAATATATTGGTCTCAGCTAAAATGTAATGCGCACCAAGGCAGAAGCCAATCTGTCCGGTGCGCTTTTTTATTTGTATCAGTAGGCCATTCGTTTACGGAAAATAAAAAATTTTATAAAAAATAAATTATAGGAGGCACGATCTCCAATAAGAGAATCAGGAAGATCAAAAAAGTGGAAAATATTGTTACTGATTGATTGATTATTCGAAAGTTTGAGGAAAATGATTGGCCGGGGCTATATGAATACTTATCGGATAAAGAAGTTGTTGAATTTGAACCTTATGATATTTATTCACAAAATCAAGCTAAAGAAGAGGCGCTAAAAAGGTCAAATGATGAATCTTTTTATGCCGTGTGCTTAAGAGAAAATGAAAAATTTATAGGGAATTTATATCTTGGGAAAGGAGATTTTTATACATGGGAATTAGGGTATGTGTTTAATTGAAAGTTCCAAGGTCAAGGCTATGCCACTGAGAGTGCAAAGGCGTTGCTAGACTATGCCTTTACACATTTAGGAGCAAGACGCATTATAGCCATGTGCAGTCCTGAAAATGTCCATTCCTGGAAGTTGCTTGAACGCTTACATATGAGACGTGAGGGGTTGCTTTTGCAAAACATCTATTTTAAACCGATAGCAATGGTGAACCTATTTGGTTGGATACTTTCGAATATGCTGTATTGAAAGCAGAATGGTTGAATATTGTCAACTGAATGCGTGAAATTTAAATACTACTGTCTGGATATCTAAAGATATAAAGGTGAAAAGTTTCAGCTGATGAATCTTATTGTTGCAATCCGGCGGTTTTGCAATATTTTTCCATGATATGGATAAAACCCAATGATATTGAATTTATAATGACACATGATATATTATGGTAATATAAATAAGAGGCTGTCGTTATGCAAATCAATATTTCACCCTGTGGATTGGTGTGCAGTCAATGTGATGCTTACCGTGCTACTCAACTGAATGATTCAGAGAAAATGGAACTGGTTGCTGCCGATTGGCGCAAACGCTATAATAATCAGGCGATTAAAGCTGAACTGATTTCATGTGATGGTTGTATGACAGAAAACGGAAAGAAATGTTTTCATTGCGAAAACTTCTGTTTAATTCGTCCATGTGCTATCAAAAAAGGCGTAAAAGTATGTTCCGAATGTTCAGAGTATCCCTGTGATAAGTTAACTGAGTTTTTCTCTTATGTTCCGGATGTACAATCCGGGGCCATGAAAAAAATGCTTGACTCAATAGCTGAGGTTGAGTCGAAGATGCATTCTGCATTTTGAGAAGTAATTATAAAAATATTTTGCTTTATATAGCGGTAAAAAATGAATGTGGATATTGTGATTGAAACGCAAAGACTCTTTCTAAGAAAATTAACTTTAGACGATAAAAATGATTTGGCTGAAATTTTATCCGATAAGGAATCGATGCTTTATTATCCATATCCATTTTCAGAGCAGGAAGTGATTAATTGGATTGAATGGAATATTGATAATTATAAAAAATATAATCATGGATTGTGGGCCGTCATTTTAAAAAAAGATAATGTTTTTCTTGGAGACTGTGGCATTACAATGCAAAATATAGAAAATAAATTATTACCCGAAATCGGTTATCATATAAAAAAAGATTATTGTAATCAAGGATATGCAACAGAAGCAGCAATCGCATGTAAAGAATATGGATTCAATACATTTGATTATGATGCCATGTTTACATATACATCAGTGGATAATAAACCATCAATAAGAGTTGCTGAAAAAAACGGAATGAAAAAAATAAAATATTTTCCCAAAATAGTTTTTGGAGTAAAGACCCAAGAAGTATTATATGGTATTGGCAGGCAAACTTCTTGCAATATGGTTCTATGAGCCGACGACCATCCATTGCAAATATTAATAATAAATAAAAGATCTACAAACATGAAAACATTTGAACTACAGCCTTTTTCCGAATCGGATATTGAACTTCTCGCTCCAGTCATGAAACGAGCTTTTAACGCAGATTCTCAAGTGTATCTTGGATGCGACGATGGACCTCCGGGATACGATGACGGTACTTTCCTCCGTCAATGGGCTTTGAATCCGGAGTCTACCGCATTTCGACTGGATATTGAAAAAAAAACGGCTGGAGCTGTGATTTTATGGATTAATCGTTATACAAATATCAATATGCTTGGATGCGTGTTTATTGATCCGGAATTTCAGCATATGGGGATTGGTACGGAGCTTTGGAAAAGAATCGAAGCGATGTTCCCTGATACTCGTGAATGGCGTACGGAAACACCGGGGTTCTCACGAATCAATCATCATTTTTATGTCAATAAATGCGGCTTTGAAATCTATAAGATAGAAAATCCTCGCTCAACCGAGGACGTATCGTATCAACTCCGAAAACGGATGAGGAAAGAGATTGAAGTTAGCGTGGAAGATAAACTGGAATTCAAGGTCATCGCTTTCACTCGTGAATTCAACAGTGATACCTGTACAAGTGAAATCCCGAAATTCTGGACAGAGTTTTATGAACAGGGCTACAATAAAATTATTTGCGGCATGTTCGGAATTTGTCACTCCTGCTCGCTGGATGGGAAAACCTTCAGATATTCCATTGCCAGTCCTTATTCTCCCGGTATGGACATTCCTGATGACTTTGAGGTGCTAACTATTCCCGCTTACACCTGGGCTATTTTCTCTTGTATTGGAGCAATGCCGCATGCAATACAGAATATGTGGGATTACGTTGACAGCCATTGGCTGCCGGAGTCCGGTTACGATAAAATTTCCGGTTATGATATTGAAGTCTATACCAGGGGAGATCTTCAAAGTCCATATTATGAAAGCTTTATCTGGATACCAGTGAAAGATAAATGAACATCGGGCAGCTGTCGAAAAGCATCGGCGATCGCGCCCATGGCCCTATGTTTGGCTTCTGACGGCAAAATCTAAACAGTACCTAGGCATTTGTCCTCATCTGAAACCGAGAGTGCCTGACTCAATCTCAATCACGGCATAAAAATACTGCCGTTGTGTCTTTCAATGTGGCAAGAACTGTTTTAGCTCCGCCTTCAACGTGACTGAAATTTTTCAGGGAGTTGTGGACTTCTAGATCCATGCCGGATTCGATTCCAAATTTCCTTAATCCGGAAGTAATATCTTTCTGAGTCAGACTGTTCATTCTGAATTTCCCCATAAGTTAAGGCCGGATTTTGAATATCAATCTCAACAAATTTGAAAGACATAAACTTATAATTGTACTCTCAGTATTTCAAAACGGGATTTTGTAATATGGCAATTGATAATTTTTTAAGCCGAAAGCAATGAATTGTTGTAATTAATAAGTTCACGGAGGACATAATATCGAAAGGTGCGAAAAAAATAAGCGATCGCTTAGCCATTACCATAATTTGATCTGATAGATATAGGTGAGGGAATAATAAATTCCAACGACGATGAATAAAACTCCGGCACCTCGGCGTACCCACAATTCGATTTTGGTAAGGCAGTTAAATGCTTTGCCGAGGTATTCTCCGCCGAAGGCGATTAGAAACGCAAATATGATTACCGGAAGAGCTGTGCCGATGCCGTAAATCAGCGGCAGAAGAAAACCGCCGCCGTTTTTTAGCGTCAGGGGTATTAAGCCGCCAAAGAACAGTCCTGCTGAGACCGGACAAAATGATAACGCAAACACAAAACCTACCGGTAATGCCAGCCAGAGTCCATTTTTTTTCGCATGCTTATGTAGCTTTTCGTGTCCGATTAAATTCATGGACATACCGGAACCAAGCATTCCAAGAAGAATCATTCCCAGCAGAATCAGTATCGGACCTAGGATTTCATTCATATACAATTGGAGAAATCGTGAGAGTTCGCTACTGACCATGATACCAGCTGTAATACCAATCCCCAATATAACATAAGCTATAACACGTCCGCAGGTATATAGTAATCCCGAAAGCAGAACACCGCGATCATTGCCGACTTGTCGACCAATAAAGGAAATCGCGGCAATATTTGTTGCCAGTGGACACGGACTGATTGCGGTTAGTATACCAAGCCACAGAGCCGATCCTATCATAACCCAGCTCATTCGCTCTCCTCGGTTTTTTGTTTCATTGCCGTTATGGCATTGTTAATGTATTTATCGAACGCCGAAGGATCTTTCATCAGCGTCCAGACTTTGTCTAGGCGTTGAAATCCCACAGTCTTCCCGTCTTTTATTGCCGCGACTACAACGCAGCTTGCCGCTACGCCAAACTGTTTTGCCAGTGCTTCATCAGTTTGAAAATTAACTTCATGAAAAACCATGTTCCCGGATGCCAGTTCCGCTTTGTATTGCCGATCGAGCAATGCTTTCGTCATCTTCTCGATTGTATTGCAGGTTGTGCAGCGAAAGGTCGAATGCAGATAGTACACCTGCACTGAGGTTTTGTTCGCAGATGATGGAAGTGTTTTTGGTGCCACCGGTTTTACGCTATGCCTTCCTAAAGCGAAACCGATGCTGATGAAAACGAAAATCAACAATAGATTTTTTATCCAGGTAATATGTTTTTTCTTGCTCATCTGATTACTTTTTTTAACTCTTTTTCAACTTTTCCAGATCATAACCCAGTTCTTTCCATTTTGTCAAAATATCTTCCTTTGAGATATACCCCTCATGCCGCCAGAGTTCTTTGCCGTTTTTATCCAGAAATATTTGGGTGGGAATTGATTCGATTTTAAATTTTTGGGCTATCGCCACATTTTCCTGTATCCAGACGTCAATAAACTTTACAGAAAGAACTCCTTTATACTCTTCGGTAAGATTTTCTATAATAGGGAGCATCTTTTTGCATTGAATACACTTTTTTGAGCCTAATTCAATGATTGTTGGTAATTTTACGGTTTTCGCTTTTGTGTCAGCTACAGCTTCATTTTCAGTCGTCTTCTGTACTGGAACCGTTTTTTTGTCACAGCTCTGGACAAACAACGGAACGACAAGCATACCGATTGTAATTATCATTAAGCGCCTGAACTTCATAATATATATTTCCTTATAAATTGAGGGAACTCATTTTTAGCGGTTCCCTCAATAAGATTTATTTACAAGCAAGTTTTTCTTTCCCGGCATCGACAACTTTAGCTATATTGGCATCATTGACTTCGCTTTGACCTTTCGGAATGTCCAGATCAGCCAGATTCATATATTCAAAGTCAGAGAATCCCGCTTCTTCAAGACATTTTTTCACGCATTGCAAAGGACATCCGTCAATAGCTAAAATAGCCTGTGCGGCTTCAGTTGTTTTCATAATTCCGCTGACGCGACCTCCGATGCCGGCAAGACAAAACATTTTTCCGGCTCCGTCACGTGTAAGTTTGCGTGCGGCCTGGTCAGCAATTTCACCGACGTCAGCAGCTCCCGAACAGGCAAAGATCAGTTTTGGGGCGGCACTACATTCACAATTACAGTTGTTAGCCATGATTTCTTCTCCGTTTTTATTTTAACAGTTCTTTGATATCTTCAACAGTTGAGACTTTACCTACAACTTTGACATTGCCGTCAACTGCCAGCGCTGGTGTCATCATTACTCCGAAGCCCATGATTTGATTGATGTCGGTGACTTTTTCCAGTTCGAAGTCAAGACCCATTTCCTGGGCTGCTTTTTCTGCGTTTTCAGCCAGTGTTTTGCATTTTGGACAACCTGTTCCGAGAATCTGAATTTTCATCTTAAAAACTCCTGTATTAAGTGTTGTAGTTATATATTTTATATTTTTGACCGGGTTTAACCCCAGAATGTTCCAAATATCATGCCGGAGATCGTTGCCATAATGATTACCAGTAAAACAAATACGATGGTTTTCTTTGTGCCCATAATGCTGCGGATTACCAGCATATTCGGCAGACTCAGTGCCGGTCCCGCCAGTAATAGTGCCAGGGCAGGGCCTTTGCCCATGCCGTTGCCGATCAGCCCCTGAAGGATCGGTACTTCCGTTAAGGTCGCGAAATACATGAATGCGCCAAAGAACGAGGCGCAGAAGTTTGATCTTAATGAATTCCCGCCGACGGCAGCTGAAACCCACTCAGAAGGAATCATACCTTCTTCTCCGACCCGTCCCAGGAGGAATCCGGCAATCAGTACTCCAAAGAGCAGTAAAGGCAGAATCTGTTTTGCAAAGGTCCAGGAAGAATGAAACCATTCTCCGGTTTCGCCTTTATCTGTACTGGTAAAGGTGGACAGGCCAACCGTTCCTGCTGCGAATGCCAGCAACGGCATGGTCGGAAAAAGCAGGGCCAGAATAATTACCGGAATGGCGGTAGCAATGACCTTCCATAATTTTACATCGAACCATTTTACCAGAATCAATCCCAGAGCAATCCCGAAAAATGAGGTGATCGGCCATTTCCAGGCGTGAATGAAATTCCAGATTCCCTGTGTATCATCAGACTTTCCCCAGTTGGCGAATACCAGAATGGCAACCATGGAGGCAAAGTAGATCGCGTTTTGCCAGAGTGGGCGTTTGACATCCGGTTCCGGCATATTAACCTGTGCCGCGGCTTTTGCTTCTTCCTCCTTGCGGAAAATCAAATGCATTGCCACTCCTATCACCACACTGAATACAACTGCGCCGATTGCCCGGGCGATGCCCAGTTCTATGCCGAGGATTCGCGCGGTCATTGCAATGGCCAGAACATTGATTGCCGGTCCTGAATAGAGAAACGCGCATGCGGGGCCCAGTCCCGCTCCCATCCGGTAAATCCCGGCGAACAACGGTAAAACCGTACAGGAGCATACCGCCAAAATTGTTCCAGAGACCGATGCGACTCCATAGGCTAGAATTTTGTTTGCTTTGGCTCCAAGGTACTTCATTACAGATGCCTGACTGATGAAGACACCAATTGCCCCGGCAATAAAAAATGCCGGAACCAGGCATAGCAGTACATGTTCCTGGGCATACCATTTTACCAGATAAAATGCTTCCAATACTGCATGATCAAAGCGTACTTTGCCTACGGGCAGATAGAAACACACTAAAAAGACAGCGACAATCGCTGTCAACTTTTTCCATTCGTCTTTCCAATTCATTACTAATGACCTTTATATTACTTGTTTTTAAATTTGTAATTTTGCAAAACAAACAAATGTATGCAAAAAAAATTATTTCAACATAGCTATTTTAGATTCTAACTGTGACTGCAACAGAGCCTCAACGCATTCATTAAATTTGATTACACACGGCAGTTCCAGTCGGTAGAAAACTTTCTTCCCCCGTTTTTCATCCTGAATGATTCCGGCCTCTTTTAGCACGGACAAATGACGGGATACGGTTGAGAAATCAACTCCGGCAAGTTCAACCAGTTCGCAGACGCAACACTCTCCATCTGAAAGTTTTTCTACCATCATCAACCTGGTAGGATGTCCAAGAGCCTTAAAAACCTTGGCTTTTGCATCAATCAGTGTTTTATTTGGAAATGCCATCGTGTACTCCATTGTTGTCATGTTTTTATATTTGGCAATATAACCAAATGTAATAACTTTGTCAATCCCTATAAATTAATATTATTAAAGATTTCTATTGTTTTAAGCTGAATCCTTCAATACAAAGATTGAACGCTCTTGTGAATATACTATGAAGTAAAAAGGAAATGGTGGTGCACCCGGACTTTAGACAAAATTCTCTCTAAATTGCAAAAATCGCGAAACATATTCAAAATAAAGCCCTCATATCAGAGGAAATCCTTGTTAACGTTTTTCCATTAGAGGAAATTGTTTAAATTCTATGAACTCATCTACTTCCCTTTTGTCTACTACTGGAGAATCATTTTTCCGTTCGTATTTAATTGTAATTCCGGCATGATCCGGTAGCTTTACTGTGCCCGGATTACCTAAACATCAGCATTGGCATTCTAAAAATCGTAAAATTCCACAAAGCGATTGTAATGGCTCCTATGAGTGGTAAAAAATCAAGAGGGAAAAGGCTTGCCGCAGAAAAAAATTACTTTTGAGATTTTTGTCTATAGATGCTCGGAGTTGTCGAGTATCTCTTTTTAAATACTTTCACAAAGTAATTATTATCTGGATAACCACACTGTCTTGCAATTTCCTTAATTGGGTTATCATAGAAAGATAGCAATTCGCAGGCCTTTTCCAGCCGTAGTTTGTTCAAATATTCAGAAAACGGGATGTTTCCATGTTCACTGAAGAGCCGAGTTAAATAATTGGGGTTTAAATTGAATGTGTCTGCAACTGTTTTTCGGTTTATATCCATATGGGAATGTTCATTAACGTATTCCAACACTTTTTCATATGTATCCTGTTTTGATTTTACCTTTGTATTATTTTCATCTAACAAGGTTTCTTTTATTTTAAGGAAAACTGCTTTTAATAATATCTGACTTAATGGTGCATTGATGGAATAATCGTGCCGTTCAAGCACTAATTTAAACAAATCATATAGTTCATTATGTTTGTTAAGGGGTTCCTGGTACCATAAATCAGGATATGGAGGACATGGTTTATGGTCCTTTTTCCAGCAGTTCCATGACATTTTCAACGAGGAGCTGTTACAGCCACAGCCTAAGCGACTGCAGTCATATTGCCAGTCAACAGCAGAAGGGCAATCCTTGTTTACAAAAAAAACATCTCCTTGTTGCAGAAGTTCAAGATTAACTTGTTTGTTACGATAAAAGTATGAGTTCTGCTGCCCTTCTAAAATTATTACTATTGTAAGATAAGAAAATGTATTGCTATTAACAAAATTTCTATTCATCTCATTCGCAAAAAATATTCTTTTAAAAATATTCTCCTTGCTAAGGATGTTCTCTATGATTGAGAGAAAAGCGTTATTTATAGTATTGCTTATTTGCATAATATTATCCTTTTAAAGCGTATTTTTTTATTCACAATGCCCCGGCAGGAGTTATATATGCTATGATTAACTTCTTTAAATATAAGATAATATCTTGATATTACAAGTATTAGAATATATTTATCAAAATAAATCAATGCATTGAAAGTGTTTATTTTTCTATTTATGGTATCAATATTTCTATTGACAAAAATATCTTTTCAATGTTTAATTAACATATGATATCAATTTGTTAAATAAGCTAAAGTCAAAAAAGCGGATTATGCTTCAGGGAAATTAATTAGAATGGAGGTTTTTATGAAAAGAAGTAATTTCACACTCATCGAACTGTTGATTGTAATAGGTATTATTGCAATTCTTGCCAGTATGTTGCTGCCGGCATTAAACAAAGCAAGAAACGTGGCCAAAATGTCTCAATGCACTAATAATATGAAACAGATAGATCAGGGTTTTTTATCATGCGGAATGGATAACGATGATAATATTTGTCCTATAAGAGCCGGTATAGATGGAGGGGACTATTATTTTCGGGGGTATAATGAGCCGGAATATGCCTCATGGGTGTATTTAATGCGTGATTATATAGGGATGAGAGATCTTACACTTGGCAGCAATATAGTTTACTCGTCCATTCCCCCAAAATATCGGAAAGGTATTTTGAAATGCCCAGCGCTTGAAAAAGAGCCTCCCAGCCTAATAAATGTTCATTATGGAATGCAACAGTTCAATATTGGCGGTCGTGCCGCTTATGGCGCTATTCCAGTTATGAAACTTTCACGCATATATAATCCAAGCATGCGCGTCTGTTTTATGGATACTAAAAACAACAACAATGGATTTCAGATAAGCAGTATTTTGGGATACGTTGATTATATGCGCCATAATCGTAAAATCGGTTCGGCTTTTGCCGACGGACATGTCGAATCTCTAAGTTATGCATTTGCTCTAAGTGAATCTGTTACATGGTATAGGAGTCCGTATTTTGGTTTTGAAAAATATTTACATTAAGATTGACGGGAATGATTATCACGACTGTGGATCAATAAACTTCCCTCTTCTCATAACATTATCCGCAATTTTTTTGAGTAAAGGATTTAATATGAGTATCTTATTGATAAGATAGCAGAACACATTATTCCATTGAGTCAGATAATGCAACCCGGCTCGCAACTTCCTCATATTTTTTCACGGACTCAAGGATACGCAATAAAGCGAAATCATAGAATAAAAAAGCCAATAGGCTCTCAAATAATAAGGAAATTCAAGTATGCTGAAAAGGTTAATAGTCTTTGTGTTTTTTGCGTTTGTTCTGAGTATGTATGTACGTGCTGAAGTAATAAAACAAAAAGTCGGTAACTTTAATCTGGGGGGAGATGTCCGTGGCTTTGGAATTCTTGCGAAATATGATCAACCGCCGAATCAGATAATTGTTCAACGCAAAACCATAAAGCCGGACAATGAACCGTTCGTACCGGTATGCACAATAAAAGTTTTTTCTCCAGACGGAAATAATCAAATTTGCAAAGTAATCACAGATCAGGCAAATGGTGCAAAGGATTATGTCATACCGATACAAGTAAAGCAAAAAGGTATCTGGCGTTTTTCTATTTCGGGAGGACGACATAAGGATGTTTTTACGATTAAATTTCCCAAAACAAAATATTGGGGAATACGTGGAGAAATGGCTATGGCTTTAAGCAATACCATACCGAACAAAATGTATTTGTATGTGCCTGTATCTGCAGAAAAATTATTCATGGAAAGTTTTGGCAGAGGCAAAAATGTTCCCCGGATGAGCTATGAAGGAAAGCTAATAGGAAAATGTTCTTGCTCTCCGCGTCAGCTTACAACTGTCGAAAACCCGCCGCGGGGAAAAATTGTTACTGTTGATTTACAGAATTGCAAAGAAAAAGCAATTGCTTTTGATGGAGTTCCAGGGTTACTTTGTCCAACGAAAGAGGCAGCATCAGAACTGAAAGGCGGAACCGTTAAGGCTGGCGGTTTGTTAACGGCAGGTCCATTGCAGGCTAGAGCCAGAAACCTGATGTTAAAAATCAACCCTGCCGATTTGAAAGTTGATTTGAAGTTTGCAAAGGACGTTTCTGATGATTTAAGTAATCCAATTCTTGAAGGATTGCTATATGGCAAATATGCGCCCATATCATCTCTAAAAAGTGCTCTCAGTAAACAGGATTTAAATCCTAACAGCCCATTTTACGGCGCATTTCCGGTGTCGGGGGGAAAAAAACAAAGCAGTTGGAATAATTTTCAATACAGGTTGTTGTCCCCATTCGATGCTTCAGGGCTGGCTTCAATTTATGTGCTTAAAACAAAATTGAACCCGGGATATGGAAATAAGGCTATTTTTGAGCGTACCATCTTGTCTGCTCTTTACCACATTGCATCTTTGCAGGGAGATGACATTATGCGTGATAATTCATTTCAGCGAACCAGCTATCCAATGACTTATGTATTTTTTTCTTTCGATGGAGCATTGGCCAAACCATTATATTTGCTGAAAGACAAGTTAAGTGCTGAAGAACGGGAAGTGTGGACTCAAGGCGTTATGGCTGTAGGTGACAAGGTAGTCAACTATAAGGCTTATCAATCAAACCAATGGGCGCATCTGATTTCCGGTATATTTTATGCTTATCTGGCGACCAAAGAGCCAAGATTCCTGAAATATACGGAAGACCTGCTTTCAGCTTTTGCAGACAACGTGTATGGCCCGTCTTCCAAATATGGGCAACATCCTGCGGGATTTTATCTGGAAGGGTATGGTCCGGATGGTAATTATGACCACTTAAGTTCTTATGTTATGGTTAATATTTACTATAAATATAAAGCGCTAAAAAATGCGAATCCACGATTAGTGGCAAAATTGTATCGTATGATTGAAAAAAATCTCTATTTTAAAAGTTTTTATTGGTTGCCGCAACCCAATGGAGACTTGATATGCCCTACCGCCTTTGATTGTCGGACTACTGGAATGATTGGAATGCCCGGATACCCTGGAGATTTTATGGCAAAAGCTGAATTTTCATTAGCAAATAGAAGATATAAAATGAGTAAACAGTTGGGATCAAGTGCTTTTCCCGCCTCTGTTTTTCCATTTGTTGCAAACTCCAATCAATGGGCTATGACGCTATTGAAGGAAATGCTTCCTAAAAAGGATTTGGCTTTTAAGATGCCAAATGTCATGGGCGGATGGACGGTTGAAGTATATGATGCTTACAAACTGCCAGTCAAAGTCGAAGACATACAATTGCCGTGTGAGCAGAAAAATAAAGTATGGGAACTGCCAGGGCAAATAGCATGGGAGAAAGGAGGGATTTACGGCATTGTTTTCTATGACGTAATTGGAGCAGGAAAAAAACATAAACTTGGTGGTATTTTGGGTGGCGGGCCGACTGTGCTTTGGACGGAAAAAAACGGGATGATAATTTGTTCCATGAAGAACAAGCATTATAACCAAATTAAAAATGAGAATGATTTAACATTTTCTTGTATTTACGGAACAGACAAAAGTGGTAAACTCTTTTATTCTGGTACAGAACGGTCTCAATTGGAATGGCAGGAAAAAGACAAGAAGTTTAGTATTACTTCAAATCTTAGAGACGTACCTGCCGTAGTATGCTGGTCATATGATATTGGGAATGACAAAACAACTATAACGGTTGAAATTAAGAGTGACCACATAACAGATGCATGGATTAATCTGCCAATATACATAGCCCCTAAAGCAACGACCATTGGACTTGAGAACGGTATTTTTGTCGTTAATAGTTTCGGACATAAAGTTGAATTTTTCTTTCCTAAAAAATCGAACGCGACGCTGTCTGAAAATTTGGCTTCATCAGCATATACGATCAGGGCATTGAGGATAAAAATTCCCTGTAATCGGAAAATTGATATTAGAGTAAGAACTGATGTTGCATCGGAGAAAAACTAAAATAGCGTTATGCTTGATCGATAATTTTTCTGAAAATCTTTCAGTATTATCGTGCAGAGAGATTTTCTATCTCGAAGTTATTTGGCTTGCACGACTTCAGTGGTGATGATTTCCTGACAAATTTATCACCGGTCAGCAATAAGGAGCTGTTTGAAAATAAACTTGACAAGATGCGTGAATTATTCCACAAATCGTTCCGGAATAATTCGCGCAGATGGAAAGGTTATTTTTATACAGCTCCTAAACAATTTTTTATGTAAGGACTATAGTTTTTTATGGACAGAGCATTTTGGTTAAATCAACCACCTTTCGGCATTATGGTTCACTACATTCCGATAATTGCGAATCATGACGGTTCGTTTCATCCGGACTGGAATCAATGTGTAAACAATTTTGATGTTAGTAATTTTTGTGACAAAATAGCAGAGACTGGAGCAAAATGGTTGATTATGCCGTTTGGACAAAATAGTGGTGAATATATTTCTCCAAATCCTGAATTGGCCAAATACATAGGATTGAAATATTTTACAGACAGAGATTTGATGCTGGATATCGCCTGTGAACTGAAAAAAAAAGGAATTCGCCTTGTTGCCTACTTGCCAAGCGAAGTATGGTGTCATGAAGAACATATACAAAACGCTCTTGGCTGGAATATAGATCCTGTTGATAAAACAGTTTTCATGGAACGTTGGTATAAAGTAATTGAATACTGGGGAAATAAATTTGGTGATCTCTTATCGGGATGGTGGTTCGACGGCTGTTATACGGCTGCAGATAAACCTTTTATTCCAGAAGGAAAAAATGGCTGGAGCAACGCAAGATTCGATAAGAACAAATGGTTTGCTGCAGCCAGGGCAGAAAATGCTGATCGGGCCGTATCTTTGTGTCCGGGAGCCAATCTTATGGAGTATGTCTGGGACGAGGAAGATTATCTTAGTGGTGAAATGAATGAACTGCTTGGCCCTCCAAACAGGCTTCCTGTAAATATACGGTCTCATGGGCTTGTCTGGCTGGAATGTTTTTGGGGTCACAGTCCAGAACAAGGCAAGGATTTCTCCGGAACAATTGCCGCTCCAAGATTCAGTATCAATGAACTTACCGAATGGATTGAAAAATTCCGTTTGCGAGGCGGCGGTTGTACCATTAATATCGGAATTTACCGCGATGGCTCATTGCCGAAAAAATCAATTCAATTTCTTTCAGAAGTCAATCAACAAATGACTATGACCGTGGAACAATGAAAAAAAGGTTTGTGAGTAATTTTGGTCACATCGTGAACTCGTGTGGTACAAAAATTCCATCAAGCTCGAAATGAGATGTTTTTGCTATGCCAAACCTATAGAAAAATGTTTGTTCTAATGATATATTTTCATCAAAAAAAGATGGGAATTATATTATTTTGAAAACGGAAATATGGAAAACGGCGAAGCTGTTGCTTGCGCAGCTTTAAAAGCTGGATATTAATGAACAGCTTGATCTGCGATCTCATTATTTAACTGTTGTCCCGATATAATCCGGTTGATTTACCGTGCCCGGATTACGCAAAAATCAGCGTCAGTTTACTGAAAAATCGTAATATTCTCGAGACTTTTCCAGATTTTATTCTCTTATCGCTCTAACTGTTTGTCTTTTGCCCTCGAAAAGTGACCGAAATCATCCGTCAATCTTCTCGGATGAATAAATTACTCTACGGGAGAATTCGGAGAAACAGAGAGAATATTATTAACAATAATATCCCGTGTGGCTGAAGCTATGATGATTCTTGCCATAAAACGACGATGAGACTATCATTGATTTACTGATTCTCTGTCGGATGGATAATTCTGCAAATGTCTTTGGTACAGCGGGATATGAAAAAAGACGCATTGGATGCGTCCTTGGAATATAACAAAGAAAATGGTGGTGCACCTGGGCTTAATACAAAATGTTCTCCAAATAGCAAAAAACGCGCAACATATTCAAAATAAAGCCCTCATATCAAAGGAAATCCTTGTTTACATTTTTCCATCTCAGGAATTTTTTTTAAATCTATGAGCTTATTTGTTACCTTATTTTCTCTATTGGAGAATCATTTTTCTTGTATAAAATGAGAATCAGATAAGACACCAAACTTGTATAAAATATCCCTAAAACCGTAAAATTCTATAATGCTATCCATATATTCTTCTTTAATTTGTTAACAATACCTTGCTTTTTTTACTTGAAAGATAGTGGAACATCAATTTAAACTTATCCAAATCTATTGATCGAGTTTTAATAGATTCGAGCTTGTGTAATTTTATAATTTGTTGAAAATAAAAATTACTGCAAACATTGACTATATGTAAATAATAGTATATAATTTATAATTGTTTCTGAGGGGGGTGAACAAACTTCTATTTTGCTGATAATCGCAGAGGTTCAATCATGGGGCTTATACCAGTTCATTGTGGGAAGCTAAAATTACCTATGCTTTCTGGAATGTCATAAAAGCTATTTCTGTGATGCGAGGTGCTAAAAAACCGGGTTACACTTCTCGCTTCCTGATAACCGTGATATGTTCATTGACGATCAACCACTGCTTAACGGCCTTACGCCAACATTCACTAATTACCAACTCTTTATCAGTATAATCTACATATTGATACATTTCAATAGCAAGAGCTTTAATCTCTTGATACACCTTCGATCTATAACGTTTACTGAAACGTACACCCATGTGCAACATCCATACACCACATGAACAATTTCCCTTCAGAGATGCCGGTCGAGGATTATGATTCACGTTATGAACTGCTTGTTTTACCGCGAACGGGAAAGAATCCGGCAATTCAAACTGCTGCGTTTGGATATCGAGTTCACGTTTGACTTCGCCCTGAGCTCGTTCCATACCACCGTTAAACTGTGGATAATATGCCGGATTATTCAGTGGAATAACACCAAATTCCTGCAAAGCATTTATCACTGAAAAATGGTTCAGATTGCTGCCATTGTCACGTTTCATAAGCAATGGTGCTCCATGTTTTTTGAATAACTTTCGCAGGTTTTCCGCTACAGCTTCACCTTTAATCGGTCTGGTATCAATTAACGGTTCAAACTTGTACCGTGATGCCAGGTCCTGTATCTGATGTACGTAAAACTTGATTCCTTTGAACACATATTCGAAGTCATCCATGCTCCAGATCATATGCGGACAGTCCCAGATAATCTGTTCGGCATGCTCCCGACGCCCACGCTTGAGCTCATCACGTATTTCATGGATCAGTTCATTGAGCGACTCCCTTGATATTTGACCATGATATATTTCATGTAATTCACCGGTTCCAGCAGTACGTTTCTTTCCATGCTTCAGATTACGAATTTCCTCTTGAAGCTGAAATAGATCAATAGTCTGAGCTGTTTTGGGACCCCGTTTTTCAACGGGATCCTGAGCAGATTCAATTTTTCGCTTATAACGCCATAAGGTCTGATATCTTACGCCCATAATAGCAGCAGCTTTATACAGGTAAATATCACAGTCAATCTTAAAGTTAATTGCTTCGTCGACTAGTAGTCTTATGGCCCGATTTTTTTCCCACCTTGCCTTCGATCTCCCTGATTTTGAGTTCGTAGGCACGTCTGATTAACAACTCTGCTTGACGGGCTTTGTCGAGTTCCTTTTCCTGAAATTTAATAAAGTCTTTCAGGTTCCGGTTCTCGACGATCTCAGGCGGCACTTCCGGCCGCCCGGGCTCGCCTTCGGTTAAAGCCTCAAGCATTGCCTGAAAAGCACGCTTCTCCCAGCGATAATAGTTTTTGCGGGAAATGCCCAGCTCAGCGGCGGCAGCGGTAGCCGTGCATTCGTGGTTTCTTACCTTTAAAATGAGTTCTGCCCGGCATTGGGCGTCGAGGTTGGCTTGGGCTTTCTGGGACTGCTGCTTGCGAGTTGACATCAGATAAATCCTCCTCTAGTTCTCCTCCTCCTGCGGAGAAGGTTCCGCCTGCGGCGGGGATTGGGTTTTCTGTTCCTTCAACAACTTCTCCAGACGTTTCGGCAGCGGTGATTTCTTCACTTTGCGCGGCTGCCGGTCTAATGCCGAAAGCATTGCCTCCATCGCGATTTCCTGCCAGCGCATGACCTGTGTCCGGGTCACTGACAAGTTCCGGCAGATCTCGCTGATCGAACAACTTTCCGTCCACACTGATAACACCGCACGACATTTTTCCGAGGCTGAGATATTCCGCCTGGGACGTCGTGGTTTCTTCTGGTTCTGATTCTGCTGCTCGGGATGAAGATTCGCTTTCATGGTTACTATTCTCCTGATTTAAGTCATATACAAGTTCTTTTCCTTCAATTTGTTCCGGATCGTCAACGTGCATCTTTATTTTACCCTTTTCAGCACGGATCGCCACGTTTTGTTCGCCAAGACGTCCCACCATATAAAACGGACGCTGTGGTTTTCCTCGCAAAGCCAGCTCAAGCGTATTCTCTTCAATTCCTTTCTCAAGGGTGTGCTTTAGTTCGCTCTGAACCTCAAAAAAACGATCGGCCGGACACATTCCTCCGATACCCTGATGGGGGCGTTTGTAGTTGTAATACTTGATCCACAACGCCAGGCGCTCACGGGCATTTTCGAATGAATCAAACTGTACTCTGAATAGAAATTCCTGCTGGATCGTCTTCCAGAAACGCTCGATTTTTCCCAATGTCATCGGGTGGTGCGGACTGCTCTTGATATGTTTGATCCGGTCCTTGTGGAGTTCTTTTTCGAAGTTGGTTGTACCACGCCAGTTGGTGTACTGACGCCCATTATCAGTCAACATTTCTTTTGGAACGCCATACTCTCCGTAGGCAGTACGATAGACCTCCAGCAGATTCGCTGCAGTTTGACTTCGATACAGTCCCATTCCCACGATATATCGTGAATAATCATCAATAAATCCAAGCAAATAAGCATTTTTACCGGCCAGCCGGAAGGTACAAATGTCAGTCTGCCACATTTGATTGGGAGTAGCTCTTTCAAAGAAGCGCGGCTTTGAAATATTCTTCCTCCGTTTCTTTGGCGGCAGATCAATCAGTTTCTCTTCATGAAGAGTCTTACGAACTGTTTCGGGGGATGTTTTCAGCAGAAAAAATCGTTTCAGAATGTCGGATATACGCCGTACTCCACGCGATTTATCTGCCTTTTTTAGTTCGATGATCTGGGATTTTAACGCAGTGTTAACTGTTTTGTCGGACTTTTTCTTATTTGTAAAGTGATTTTGAAGACCATCTTCTCCAAATTCATTGTATTGTTTCACCCATTTGCCGATTGTACTTTTGCCACATCCGAATTCTTCGGACAGCATAACGATACTGTAGCCTTCTTCCAAATAAAGCATTACCAGTTCACGACGAAATTCCGGTGAATAACATCCGACATTTTTCTTCTGTTTTTGTCCTTTTGACATAACACTTTTCCTTTTTCTGTACATCCGATTTCACGGATGTATCATTGATGTATAGAAAAGTGTTACCCGATTTAAATTTTCTCACATAACAGAAATTTTGCTGATAGCGCAATTATATTACCTTGGTGTTTTGTTTTTAGATACTAAAAATAGGGAATGTAAAGAGTGGTTGAAAATAACCGTTAGTGAAAAATTTCAAATAGTGATGTCTAGCTTTGAAAGGTCGTTGTAAAAATAATTTTTTATAAAATGCTTCTAGAGTGGAGGAAAATTTAACTTTTTCATTAGCCTTTCTGCGTAATTCAATGGTGAATGTGGCTCTGGTGCGCCGGAATGTTTTGTTTGATTGATTTCAGGTTCGATTAATACTAACTCAGAACTGGAGAAAATTGGGTGATTTTATCGTATCTTACTGGGAGAGAATATCCATCTCCGATTGGAGAATTTTGTGTCCAGGACACATAGAGACGGAGAATTCGGAGAAACGGAGAGGGGATCAGTGGTATTGACGTTGGAATGTAAGGAATATTCTGTTTCAGAGGATGAGTTACTTTTGTCGCAATACTCTTTGGGGTAACGGGATATACGAAACCCGTGAATTGAATCGTATCCAGGAGTTAGAAAAAGAAATGGTGGCAGGAGCCAGAATCGAACTGGCGACACAAGGATTTTCAGTCCTCTGCTCTACCGACTGAGCTATCCCGCCACATTAGGCGATACGCAAGAACAAAAAAAATGGTGGCAGGAGCCAGAATCGAACTGGCGACACAAGGATTTTCAGTCCTCTGCTCTACCGACTGAGCTATCCCGCCACATTTTTTACAGTGTTGCGCTCACGTTTGCATCCGGCAAGCGTGAGCTCATAATATTGTAGTAAAATGTAAATATTCAAGTTGTGTCAGTAAAAAATCACAAAAAATCTTTTTGAGCATTTCATATTTGATCTTTAAGCAATATTTTTATTAAGAATTATCGCAATTTCACGGGGACGATTCGAATGTTCCCTTGTACTTTATCCAGACCTTGATATAATACTAGAATTGATAATTAATAAATTTACGACCGGCTTACGGTTCGTTATGAATAATGAAAATTTTTAATTCTATTTCTGATATGCAGGCCTTTTCGAAAGAACAAAAAAGGGCAGGCAAAATGGTTGGCATTGTTCCCACAATGGGATTCCTTCATGAGGGGCACCTTTCTCTGGTTGATGCCGCTCATATACACGCTGATGTGGTTGTCGTGACTATTTTTGTTAATCCAATCCAATTTGGTCCCAATGAGGATTTGGACAAGTATCCGCGTGACTTTGATCATGATCGAAAGCTTTGCGAAGAACATGGTGTTGATGCTATTTTTGCTCCGGGAGTTGAAGACATGTATTTCGATAACCGTTCCACTTTTGTTAAAGAAGATACGCTTTCAGCCGGACTCTGTGGAGCGCGTCGTCCCGTGCATTTTCAGGGGGTGACTACTGTTGTAACAAAGCTGTTCAACGCTGTTCTGCCTGATGTCGCAGTGTTTGGTCAGAAAGACGCACAGCAGGCGCTGGTATTGAAAAGAATGGTGCGGGATTTGAATTTTCCGATCAAAATGATCATTGCCCCGATTGTGCGGGAAGCTGATGGACTGGCGTTGAGTTCAAGAAATAAGTATCTCAGTGGATCCGAGCGTGAAAACGCGCTGGCGATATCGCGTTCGCTGTTCAAGATTAAATCCGAAATCGAATCCGGAGCGGTAAAAGACTATAAAGAGGTCGGCAAGAGTATTTCTGACGCAATAACGGCGGCTGAAGGCAAGGTTGATTATGTTGAGGTGCTTGATTCTGAAATGCTGACTGACGCCGGCGAAAAGACAACAGAACTTTTAATTGCAGTTGCCGCCTACTTTGGGACAACCCGACTGATTGATAATGTGCTGGTAACACCAGGGAGCAGTAAGTAAATGAGTGATCGCGTTAAGAAATATCTTGATACTCATAACATGCGCAAGGTGATTGTTGATGACCTCGTTTTTCACATTAATCCAGAGTTGATATCGAAAGAATTAATGGATTCATTGATTTTTATTGACGAGATGCTTGGAGAAGGGCATGTTTTCAAAGATTCCAGGACCACTACGGCCGGAATTCTTGAGATGAAAAACGGAGCAAGGTATTTTGCGAAGCGTGAAAACAACAAAGGTGTGAAGTTTACCCTGAAATATCTTTTCAGGCGCTCCAGGGTATATCGTGCGGCATATGCAGCTTCGCGTCTGGAAGAGCTGAATATTCCCACCCCAAAAGTTCTGGTTATTGGTTCTCGTAGAAAATCCTGCAAACTGATGAGCGGTTATCTGATCACGGAAACCGTTGACAATGCTCTTACTTCAAAAATTATGTGTGAAATGCTGAATAATGATGAAGCGTTTTTTAACGATTTTCTTCGGACAATATGTAAATATATGACGGTTCTTCATAATCATGGCATTATCCATGGAGATATGAAGATTTCTAATATTTTCTGTGTCGATTCTCCCAGCGGTTATTACTTTGGCTTGTGGGATCTTGACGGGGTAATCGTTAATAACGGCGAGGCTACTCTGCTGCATCGGAAAGCGGAGTTAGCCAGGGTTATTTCCTCCTATATGCGGACATCGTATGAATTGGTAGGAATCAGTCATAATATTGACGCGATGACAAAAATATTCTGCGATAAATATAATTCATTTTCCCAGCTCCCGATGTCTCCGGTTTCGGTGGGGGATTATGTGCGGTCATATCTGAAAAAATGCAAACTTCTCAAAAAGCTTTCTGATTAAGAAAAGTTATTCCGGATTCCTGATTCAAATTTTTATATTCGATTTTACGCTCAAATTTAAAAAATACCGCAAAAGTTTACCAAAATGGTAGGATATGGGGTTGAAAAAATTCTCCAGACCATTATAATCGAATTAAAGGCTACCGAAGTGGTGGCAATTTAAAATAGATACGTCTAAGGAAAGGTTTTATATATGAGCTGCTTGCATGGAAAATCAAAAGCGGTAAAAGGATCGGCAAAATATGAATGTACCAGATGTGGTGCATTGGTAAACAGCAAAAAAAAGGTATGTAAGGCAAAAAAGATTAAATAAATTTGTTCATGAATTCCTCATAGTGATGAGTTTTTTTCTCCTCCTGTTTGCAGGCTCGCTGACGTGGCGAGCCTTTTCTTTGTATTGTACTCCTGTACAAAGTTAATTTCCTGATATGTTTTTTTATATCTGCTATATTTTTTTCTGGAAAAAATGAGAATATCTGTTAGATTACGATATACTAATTTTTCTAGGGGAAATTTTAATGCAGGTATTGTTTTGTAGGACATCTTTAGCGGTATTATTTTTTTTCAGCTCTTTTTCTCTTATATTTAAGTCGTTTGCCTCTGTGGTAAATTTACCTGCACGTTATGCGGTTATCATCGGCGCAAGAGCTGGATCAAATTCTTTGAACAACGTAAATGTTGAGTTTGTTAGTAAGCTCCGCAAGTTTCTTCTCTCCTCTGAGGCCCTGGGATTGAAACCGGAAAATATCCGGATTTTTCTTGATGGAGGTAATGAGGCATTGCCTGGTACTGCCGAAGCTGATTTGAAGCTGATAAAACAGGATTTTGCCAGTCTGGAGAAATCCCTAAAACCGGATGATGAGCTTTGGCTGTTTATGAGCGGTTATGCTTCTGCTTCCGGTCGAGGGTACAGTCTTGCTACTCGTCATGGACGGTTGCGTGGTCCTGCAATCAAAGATTTTCTTGAAAAGGTCAAAGGTCATAAATTTGTGTTCTGTTTTACGCCGGTTGGTTCCGTGCTGCTTTCTGAAATTCGCGGTATAAAGGATCTTACCGCAGTTTCCGCTACCAGTTCTTCTGGGCAGAACAGTATGCCGCGTTTGCCTTTGTTCTTTGCTCGACGAGCCGCGAAAGGTGATATTTTCGATATGATCGAATTGATAGATACTTCCGTCAAGGATCTGAAAAAATTTTATGAATCCCATTCGTTGCTCCAGGCGGAAACTGCAATCATGTTGGTTGATGGCAGGACGGTTAGTCTTCCGCTGGGAAGTAATGAAAAGCTTGCTTCCGGAGTATTTCCGAAAATGGGCAATGTTGCCTATGCTGATAATAAAAATAAGTTGATCGGTGATCTTACAAAACCCGTTAATTTGCCGGATTCCGTAATCATCAAGCCGGCAAATGAAAATACGAAAAAGCTGTTGGCTGACGCGAAAGCTGCTGCGAAGAAGTATCGATTATATAAGGCGTTTTTTCCTCAGGATACTTCAACTGTTGAGATTGATCGTGATCAGTCATTACGAATTACCTGTTACCGTCGGATTTGCTTACTGGATGATATTGCGGCGGAGCGGTTCAGCTTTTATCTTTTTCCAAAGACCGCAAGAATTGATCAGGTTAGAATTATTTACCCAGATGGACGCTTTCATGAACCGGAACCACGTCCGGTTTGTTCCGGACGTCTGGTGCGATTTCCGAACGCGGTCAAAGGCAGCTTGATCGAATTCAAGTATGTTGTGGACCGTAAGCCGGATGCTCAACTGGGAGAGGTTCATGGCGGAATTATAGTACAATACAGATATCCGCTTGACAAGGCAACCGTTACACTTGAGTTGCCGGAAAAACTTCCGATATATTATAAGCTTTTTAACGGTGTGGTTAGTCCGGTGGTAACTGATAAATCTCGAGGGAAAAAAGTTGTTTATCAATTTAATTTAGTTCCGGCGCTGGAACAGCTGCCGTACTCGCCTCCTGCAACCAGAGTGGTGAAAAGGGTAATGTTCAGTTCCTATCAATCCTGGGCTGAACTGGTGGAGATGATTGAGTCGCTTGCGCGGTCTTCACGTAAACTTGATGAGAAAACGGTGGCATTTGTCAAGAAGCTTACAGCCGGAGCCGACAGCGACACCGAAAAAGTTCGTCGCATCTATAATTTTCTGTGTGACTTGCGTTATGAGACAACCGGATACGGGGTAGGGGGGCTCAAACCGCGTAATCCGGCTCTGGTTATAAAACAGCGTTATGGCGACTGCAAAGACAAAGCCAACGCGCTGGTAACTCTTGCCGGCGCGGTGGGTGTGAAAGGTTATTTTGCCTTATTGAATCGCGGAAAATACACTGATCCAAACTTTCCGTCATGGCAGTTTAACCATGCCATGGCATACTTTCCAAAACTCAAAGGTTTTCCTCAAGGTTTGTGGTGTGACGCTACCGATGGTTCGACCGTATTCGGTTCGCTTCCGCCGGGCGATATCGGACGTAATGCCCTGCTGTTGGAGGGGGATAAGTCACGTTTTAAACAGATTTTCCTGAGTTCTGACGCGCGCAATATTATTGAGCAGAATATTGTTCTGACAGGAAAAAAGAATGTATTCAAAGGAACTGTAAGGTTGAAATTGAGTGGGTTGCCGGACTACAAGATGCGTCAGAAGCTCAAGCGTTTGGGGCCAGAAGCGAAACGTTATTTGCTGGCAAGCCTGTTGAATGGAATGATGCCGCTGGCGGAACTGGAAGCTTATGAAGTGTTGACTCCGCTGGAACAACTTGGAAAACCGCTTGAAATTACGTTGAATGTGACTTTGCCGGTAAGCCCGTCGAAGATGGTTCCGGGGCTCGGTAGTGATATTTTCTCAGCTTTTATTAGTCTGGAACGTCCGAATGGCGTGGTGGTCAATGATGGACAGCCGCTGCTGATTAAACAGAATTTGAAGGTGACAAATGATAGATCGTTGGACTGTTCTTTGAATAATAGATATGACGGAAAGTTTATCATGTTTGAATTAAAAATGGAATCTAAAGTCAGGGATGGGAACGCTAAAATGAGTGACTGGCATCGTGACATTACACTTTCGCTGAAATCAGGATTTATTCCTGGTTCTGACTATGTTAACACCAGAGCCCTGGCACGTCTGGTTCTTCGGATAATTTTAAGTTCGAAATATATTACTGATGAAAAATAAAACTACACATACAATTACAGTAAATCATGAAGGGGAAATTCAATGAGTGCGGAAATCAGTTCGGACCCGACAGCCGTAATCAAAATGATGTCGGATAAGATTGCGATGGTAAAAATGGAAGTTGGTAAGCGCATATACGGACAGCATGAGTTGATCGACCAGATGATGGCAGCGATACTTTGTCGTGGTCATTGCCTGCTGGTGGGAGTGCCGGGACTGGCAAAAACATTGCTGATCAGTACGCTGGCGGAAATTGCCGATCTTGGTTTTAAGCGTGTGCAGTTTACGCCTGACATGATGCCTGCCGATATCACCGGCAGTGAAGTGCTTGAGGAAAATCAGGCGACTCATTCACGAGAATATCGTTTTATCAAGGGTCCTCTTTTTACCCAGTTACTGCTGGCGGACGAAATTAACCGTACGCCGCCGAAGACGCAGGCGGCATTGCTGGAAGCCATGCAGGAACGCAATGTGACAATCGGCGGTAACAGCATGAAGCTTCAGGAGCCGTTTTTTGTGCTTGCTACTCAGAATCCAATTGAGCAGGAAGGTACGTATCCACTGCCGGAAGCTCAGCTTGACCGATTTATGTTCTGTTTGAATGTGGATTATCCGTCGTTTGAGGACGAGGTGAATATCCTGATGAATACTACGACCGATGACCGCGAGGAATTATCCAAAATTCTTACAGCTGAAGAACTGATTGAGTTCCAGAAAGTTGTACGGCTGATTCCGGTACCGTCGTCCGTGGCGCAGTTTGCGGTTAAGCTGGTACGTGCAACCCGTCCGAATGAAGACAATCCGTTAAAGGGGGTTGATCAGTATTTGCGCTGGGGCGCAGGTCCGCGTGCCTGCCAGTATCTGGCATTAGCCGGGAAAGTATTTGCCGCTCTTGACGGCAGGTTGAACGTATCGCTGGAGGATATTATCCGTGCCGCACATCCGGTGCTGCGTCATCGTGTGATTATAAACTATCGCGCGGAAGCCGATGGAATTACTATTGAACAGATTATCGATGAAATTATTGGTCAATTGCGATAGATATGGGATCGAAAGCGGAACATCTAGCCAGTGAATTTCTGGACATTGATCTGTTAGGCAGCCTGCCTTCGCTGGAGGTACAGGCGCGTTATCTGGTGTCTGGATTTCTGAATGGCCTGCATCGGAGCCCATATCGCGGCAGCAGTGTGGAGTTCAAGGAGTACCGTGACTACCAGCCCGGGGATCCGATCAAGCTGATTGACTGGAAAGTTTACGGACGTACGGATCGGCTGCATTTGCGGTTACGCGATGATGAAACTAACATGAATGTTTATATTCTGCTGGATTACAGCGCCTCAATGGGGTATCGCGGACCGAAGAGTAATATGTCGAAATGGGAATACGCCCGGAGTCTGGCGGCGGCTCTGATGCTGTTTTTGAGCCGGCAGGGAGATTCTTTTACATTGAGCCTGGTGGGAGAAGAGCTTGAGGATTACATCAAGCCCGGATCGAAACAGGCGCATTTTGTCCGGCTGCTGTCGAAGCTGCATCGTGATCCGGTGGCGAAAGCCTGTTCCTGGCGCAATGCCCTTGATAGTCTGACTGGACTGATTCGAAAGCGTTCCATTGTGGTGCTGATATCGGATTTTTATACTGATCTTGATGAATTTGCCGAAGAACTGAACCGACTGCGTTTCCTGAAATGCGAACCATTGTTCTTTAATATATACGATCCGATGGAGATCAATTTTGACTTTGACGAACCAATGCTGATGGGGGAAATGGAAACCGGTTCCAGAATGCGATTGAGTCCCGACCTGATCCAGAAGACGTATCGGGAGCGGATGCAGCAGCATATTAAAGATTTGTCGGATTTGGTGATGAGTTATGGCGGCGACTATATGATGCTGCAGACCGATACCCCGCCTTTGAAGGCGTTGGGAAAATATCTGAGTGTGAGGAGTGAACGTTTCAAATGATTCAACTTGCATATATATCATTTCTGGCCGGCGGTGCGCTGGTACTGATTCCGTTGATCCTGCATCTGCTGAAGCGCAGGCCGTCGGAACCGTACGAATTTCCTTCGTTTCTGTTTCTTCGTGCCACGGTTGCCAAGCGCCAGAACAAGAATAATATCTGGAAGTGGCTGGTATTGTTGCTTCGAGTCTTGATTATTGCCGCGATCTGTTTGGGGTTTGCCTGGCCGTTTATTAGCGATGTAGCTCCCAAAACGCAAGAGGCACGGGTGATTCTTTGGGACAGTTCATTCAGTATGAGTGCCAGGCCCTGGAAAAATGAAATGTCCGGGCTTGCGGAAGAGGTAATAAACCTGGCCGGACCGAAATCTCCGATGATCATTGGCCTGGTCGGAGATAGAACCCGTTGGAGCGGCAAAGGCAAATTCTGTGGCGACAAGGACAAACTGATGAAATGGTTCCGCGGTAATTCGGAGAGCCGTCCTTGTTCCAGTTCGTTTCTGCTGGCGTTGAAACAGGCGGAAACCCGTCTTAAGACGATTAATTGTAAATTCAAGGAAATCGTAATTGTTACGGATCGTCAGGAGTTGCCATGGCAGCGGATCAATTTCAAGCATCCTTTGGCTCCGGGAATCGGACTGAAAGTGATTGGTCCGGCAAATAAGAGTTTTGCCAACTGCGCAGTGACCGAAGTCCTCAATGATTCGGTTTATTCTCGTGCCGGGATACCTTTGAAAATCAGTGCCGTTCTGCGTAATTACAGTAAGGAAAAATTTAAAGGCACTGTTTCTGCCGCGGTTACCGGTTACTCTTCTGCCAGGGAGTCGTTCATTTTGAAGCCGGATGAAGTATTGCCGGTAAAATTGAAATTGATGCCTCTATCAGTTGCCTCGAATCCCAGAAAGCTTGAACCGCTGGCGGGAAAAGTTGAGATTTCCTGTGGGGATGATGTCACTACCGATAATGTCCGCTATTTTGCGGTGAATCCTTCTTCCGCGTTTAAACAGGCGAAGCTTTCGCCGCTGCCGGATAGCCGAACCGATTTTATTGGTACCGCGCTGATGCCCGGCGCGTCCGAATCTGATTACAAGAAAATGATTTTCAATGGCAGTTCTTCTGCCGGTTTGGACGAAATTTCACTGATTGTACTGCGTAAAGTAAAAATGCTGGAGCGCAATTACCGCAGTCATGTGGAGACGTTCCTGAAAAACGGCGGAAGCGTGGCGGTTATTGTTGATAACGAACGCGAAACCGCCGAACTGTTAAAGAGTTTTGGCGTGACCGTAAAAAAACGTAAGACAAATACGACTTATCTCAGTCTGATCGACTATGAACATCCGGTATTTAAGCCGTATACCCGCATTAAGTCCGAGGGCTGGTTCACGATTATGTTTAAAGAGTGGTTCGAACTTGGTTTGCCGCCGGGCGCGATGGTTCTGGCCCGTTTTTCTCATGGCGAGCCGGCTATTGCTGAGATTTCCCGTGATGGCGGACGGGTGTTTGTGATTGCAACTGATATCAAGCGCGAGGCCACGGACTGGCCGACAAATGCGACTTTTTTACCGTTCTGGCGTGAACTTCCGGTTTATGCCGGGGTGATCTGCGGTAAGCGCAAGAAGAGTAATTCTTTGGCAGTTTCCTGTGCCCCAATGAGTTTCCCGTCAGATGCGATTGTGGTTGACGCTCAAAATAAACTGATGGCGGATAAAGGCGCTCAATTTATCCCTGATACTCCGGGATGCTTTAAAATTATTACGAGCGATGACAGTTCAATGTTTTGCGTAAATCCTCCGGTTTCCGAATCAGAAACCGTTATGGTTCCGAAGAAGTTTGATGACCGGATTGCCCAGCTGTGTAAAAACGAGACAATCCCGCCGGAAAAGGTAATAAAGACCGAGGGAGAACGGATGGCGGCGGTGAATCATCCGGACAATCGTTCATGGTGGTGGAGCTTGATCGCAGCGGCTTTTATTATGATGGTGTTTGAAATGCTCATTGCCAACCGTACGGCGTTATAGGAGATGAATTAATATGTCAGCAACCGAAAATACGGCATTCAGCAAGCTTCAAGCGGAGAAGACTTCGCGCACCTGGAGCAGGGGATGTGTCTGGTGTATTATTATTGAAGCAATTGCGCTGGGGGGAACAGGGGTATTACTGGGAACCTCGGGGAACTATTTATTCGCCTATAACTTGAGTATTTGTATCCTTGGTATCGGGGCATGGCTGGCGTTATCGGTTTTTCTGTTGTCTCTGGTGGTAAACCGGCGCAGTCTGGTACGGACCGCTCGCGAGCTGGATGTTGAGTTTGAAGCGAAAAACCGGCTTGAGACCGTAGTAGAACTAAGGCATCGCCAACATCCATACAAGCAGGCGCAGGAAGCGGATACGGAAACATTTTTCGGTTCCTGCAAGACCGCGAACTGGATGGTGTTGCGGTATGTGTTTTTTATTTTAATATTCCTGGAGACTGGAACTGGAGTTGGGTTATGGCGATACGCTGAGGCGCGTTTCTATTCCGGAGTTATAGACCGGGAAAATAAGATGCGGGAAAAAATGCTTGCCAAAGAGGAATTGAAACAAAATGAAGCGAAGAAGCAGCGGCGGAAGGAGAAAGAAGAGGCTATAAAAAACGAGTTGGCGCGGTTGAAGCTTACCGCACCGGATTCGGAGATTCAGAAACGTCCTCTGGATGAGATCGAGTGGCAGGCCGCGGCGCAGTCATTCCATGGATTCAATGAGCTGAAACTGATCGTATATAAAAATGGAAAAAAGGCGTACGAGTACAAGTTGGACAAGTTGAAACCGGGAAAACGGAAATTCAGCGGATTGATGGCTCTGGATGAGTTTGATTCCATGCCGTATGATCTGGTTAGTTATTATCTGCAGGGTAAAGCGAAAATAAACGGACACGATGTTGAAGTTTTAAGCATGCCGCAGTTTATAGAAGTCAAGCCGTTGCGCGAGGATGCGGTAAAACTGGATGGCGGAGAAAACGCTTATCCGGGTGCCATGCCGTCGAATGTGATCATTACACTTTTGAACTTACAGGTTATGCTTCACAAAACCACATTCAGGGCTCGTATTGCCCGGCGAATGCAGCCGGGAAAGGATCAGACAAAGGAGCTTAATATGATTTGCAACGAACAGATATTTCTGTATGAAAAATTACAATATATTCTGGACAAGGGGTATCTGGTTTGTGATGATGGTTCCGTATTCGAACTGCGGGGATTTCCGGCTGGCGCGGTCAGCTGTCTTGAACGAGCCGCGAAATATATGAAAGGTGCTTCGTCGGATTTAAAATCGATTCTTGGCAGTCGGTTTGTCAGGAAGGAGGTTGCGAAATGATCAAAAAAATTATGGTATGTATTGGATTGTTTTTGACTGTTAGTTTCGTGTGGGCCGCCGATAATCTCGAACCGGTCAGCAGGGAACAGCAACAGGCTATAACCGAGCTGATTGGCGCTCTGAAACATATCCGTAAAGGATGGACTCCGCCAGGTAGTGCGGCAGCCGCTCAGCAACAGCAGGAAAAGAGTATTTTTCAGGATGGACAGGAATTTAAAATACCGGAGTTCAAGCCGGAAGAGAGTATCGAACATCAACTGCAGGAAATCCGTGATGCACAACAGGAGGTTATCGACAAACTTGATAAACTGAATTCCGGTGATTCCAAAAATAAGCTCTCCGATGTGTCCAGACAGCAGTCTGAAATGCTGGCAAAGCTTAAGAAATTCATTCAGGATAAAAAGTCATCTCAACTTTCCGACGACAGTCGCAGAATGCTTGATGACGCATTGAAAACCGGAGGAGATGCCGTTCGGGCCATGGATTCGAATAATGGTCGGATCGCGGAGCTTAAATCACGTCAGGCGCAGGCATATATCAGTGATGTTATGCGTCGTCTTCAGCGGGAAAGCAACAAACGGCAGGAAAACGTTTTGAACAGTATTCAGAAAGACCTGAACGAACTTGACAAAAAACAACAGGCAGGTGGCAGTTCAGCTTCGAAAGAACTGCGAAAACTGGCGGAAAAACTCAAACGCAACGCGATTAACCAGCATCAGAAAGGAACCGGCGAAAACGCACGTGAGCTGGCGGAACTGGCCCGTGATTTCGCCCAAAAGGACAGCGATTCGAAAATGACTGATAAGGAAAAGCTGGAACAGCTGAAAAAAACGGTTGCGGGGTTGCGTGAAAATAAAAAAGGTACCGTGAAACAGCTCGAAGAAGCCATGAAAAAAGTAGAAGAGTACCGGAAACAGCTTGAGTACGTGAAAAAGCATCCCGGCACTATGACTGACGCTGAAAAGAAAGAAATGATCAAAGATATGGAACTCGCTGTTCAGGACGCTGTTAACGCGATGGATAAAATGACGAAGGAAAAGGGGATTCCGTCAAAAGATGGTCAGAAGATGATGCCGGGCAATTCCGGTAAGCCCGATGACCGGGGTGAAAGTGGTGAAACGAAGGAAGAAAACAACGGCAAGGGCAACAAGGGCGAAAACGGCAAAGGCAGCAATAAGCCGAGCGATAAACCGGGCAGAGAGAAAGATCGTGAAACCGGAGAAAAGCAGGGAGATCAATCCGGTGGCAAGCAAGGAAAAAACGGAAAGGATCAAAAGAAAACGGGGAATGCCGGTGGTAATCGGCGGGATTCCCGTGATCATCGACAGAGTGGGGCCGGTGGAACGCCGAAAACGCCCGAGGAACTTAGGAAGGCGATGCGTCGTGTGCTGCCTAATTATAATCCGAATTTATTTAATGAAGGTACGAATTCAGAACGGCTCGACCGGTTTTTTCATGACCTGTTGATCAGCGGAAAGGCTGTGCTAAGTAATGTCGAATCGAAAGATAGAATATATCAATTCAAAAATGATGAGGTTCCGGAAAAGTACCGCGAAGAGGTTGCTAGATACTTTGAAGCATTATCCGATACCTCGAAAAAACGGAAAGCTTCGGGAAGGAAAAAGAAATAGATGTCCGGTTGGGAATCAAAATTTGTTTGGGAATTTCCCGGCGGGGAATGGGGACTGCTGCTATGCCTCGTCGGTGGTTTTGTGGTAATCGCGTTGTCGTACCGGTTTACGCTGCGTAATATTTCCCATAAAGCCAGAATGGTTTTGGCAATACTTCGCTTTTGTTTTCTCATTGCTTTGCTGGCGTGTTTGTGCAGTCCGCGAATGGAGCGTACGCGTACCGACAAGACGCTTGGAAGTCAGAAGCTCGCCGTGGTGTTCGATACCTCTACCAGTATGACGATTCCAGGTTTTTGGAAGAAGTCCCGGCTTGATAACGCGCTGGAGTTTTGGAATAACAAAGTTAAGAAAAACAGTGAAAATACTACGTATGATTTTTTCCGGTTCTCTGACAAGTTCGAATCAGTTCCCAGTCTGAAAGATATCCGTCCCCATGAGACTCCGGCATCGGCGCTGCCAGTCGATGCTTCGGGTAAAACGGTGCTCCCGCCCGCGAGAAAGACTTTTCTGTATCGGAGCATTAACCAGTGGTGCGTTGATTTGAGCATGGATGATTACAGTGGAGTGATTTGCTTTTCCGATGGTGTTGATACTTCCGATATACAATCGGAGACTGCGTCGAAAGCTCTGGCTTCAACTGGACTTCGACATATTTTTGTTCCGGTTACCACTGAATTGCCGACGCGTCCCCATGCCCTGATCAAGCGGGTCGAATCAATTACCCGGGCCCGGGTAAATTCAGATGTGAATGTGACCGCTGTTGTCCAGTATTCTAATATCGTTACCAGTCAGAATCTGACACTTACCCTTACGGATGAGGCTGGAAATGTGGTTAAAAAGGAAAACATTGATCACAAAGCCAGTTCCGGATCACTGGTTTCACGTTTTATGCTTCCTTCGAAAAAAGCGGGGAAGAATATTTATACGCTGGAACTTGATGCCGGTGGCAAGAAGTATGGCAAAGTGGTTTGGAGTCTTGAGTTGTACAAGCCGCGCAAAGGACGTCGTGTGCTGTTGTATCAGGGGGCGCTGGACTGGGGAACACGCTTTTTGAAGTATGTATTTGCCGATAAGTTGTATGACCTTGAGATACGGTTTGCGCCATCGGTATTCAATCGAAATCTTAAGGGCAAGGATACCGCGTTTCCCACGCTTGATAAATTGAATGATTTTGACGCGGTAATTCTACTTAATCTTAATCATAAACAAATCGATGCGGAAATGGAGCGGCGGCTTCGGCAGTTTGTCAGTGATGGTGGCGGCGTCCTATTTATTACCGGTAATCCGATGATGGCGAAGGAATTTGCTAATTCCGAAATCGAAAAACTGCTGCCGGTCGAGTTTTCATCTACTTATAATCGTCAGCGGCGTTATGATTCTGAAACTAAGAAATTTCTAGATCGCGTTAAACGTCGCGGCAGGCATTTCAATGCCCGGCTGGGCGAGTATTACTGGAGGCGGCAGGAGCACAAACTCAAAGTGGCTCCGTTGCATAAATTTAAACTTACATCTGAGGGGAAAGCCAGTCCGCTGTTCACGGATCCGGAAACCGGCAAGCCGATTATCCCAAAGTTTCAGGACTACGCTTTTGTTGAAAAGATCAAGCCGGGAGCGACTGCCCTGGCACAGTTTGAGGACCGTGGAAAAGTCAATGTCCTGATGGCGGTTCAGCGTTTTGGTTTTGGACGCAGCGCGGTGATGGTCACAGATCCGCTCTGGCGTTGGAAACTGTCGTATTCGTCAAAATACCGTTATTACGAGACTTTCTGGAAGAATCTGGTTTCATGGCTGGGCGCGGGCAGGGAGCGTTCCTGCTGTTGGAACTTGCCGTCGGTACTGTTAAAGAAAAATGCCAGCACGGCAGTGTTCTTTGATTCCAGTTCGTCTACCGGCAAGACCAGTGGAATAAATTTCTTTCTGAAGAAAAACGGACGAAGATATCCGATTGTGCTTAGTCCGACGAAGAAGCCGGGACGCTTTAAAACCTATATAACTCCCGGTCCGAACGACAATAAACTTGAATTGATTGCGGAACGCTGGGGCGTTGGCAAAAAGGAAATTGCCGCATCAGCGGTATTTTCCGCGGCGGGCGGTGTTAGTGATATCGAACGAACCATGCTGAAGCCTAATAAGGCGGTGCTTGAACGCTTTACTGCGATTCCAACTGTGAAACTGGTAACGATGGATTCGGGCAGAACCAGTACCGGTAAATGGTTTCAGCCGGAGAAAACCAGTCTGACCCGCAAGGAAGTTGATCCGCTTTGGCATCGCAACTGGATATTCGCGGTATTGCTGGGGCTTTTTCTGGTGGAAATGATAATCCGCAGATTCTTTAAACTGGTATGATATGGAGGCGAGTATGAAAATAATTCTTTATTGGCTTTGTGGATTATCCCAATGTGATATGAATGTCGCAGGTGCGACGGGTGTTTTCATCGAAAATCGCCCCTGCCAGAGAGGATGCCGTAAAGTAGTGCCTGTTTTGATAAAACCGGCACACTGCGCATCAGCGCGGCCATTATCTGTATTTATGAAATATTTTACACTAATAGTACTATTGTTGACTGGGGTTTGTATTTATGCTCAGCCTGATACCCGACAGTTGACGGAAAATATCGGTCCCGGAGCGGATAGTCCTGAATATGAAAGTACTCGCGGCAGCCGGGTTTCCTGGGCGCGCGGTAAGTTTATTGTAAAGTCCAATTCACGTAAAATTCGTAACTGGGAATGGTTTCTGTATCCGTCTGCCGACCTGAAATTTCTTGAGCATATGGCTAATAATACGTCGATAAACATGCTGCAGGAGTGGAATGTGGTGTCATTCAAACGGCTTGATCAGATGATTGCGTTTCCGCAGATATTTCTTTCCGGCGAGCATTTTGTGGATATGCATAAAGACGAAGAGGCTAATTTGAAGGAGTATCTGCTGCGCGGTGGCATGCTGTGGATTGATGACTGCGTCTGGGCCGCGAGATATAACTATTTTTATCGCAGTATGCGAATCAAGCTTCGCAAGCTTTTTCCCAATATTGTATTTAAGTCCTACCGACGGAATCATCCATTGCTGACCTGTTACTTTAAATTCGATGAGTGGCTGCATTTGCAGGGCGTTAATACAGGTGTGACATTCGCTTATCTGGATAATCGACTGGTTGCGATTATGTCCGGCAGTGACCTTCATTGCGGCTGGGTGGGTGCCGGCTGGTTTAAGCCGTATCCTCGCCAGCGTGATCTGTCGTTCCTGCTTGGAATTAATGTTTATGTCTATTCCATGTGTAATTGATATTCGGGAATAAGCCACTATGAAAATGAACGCGACAACATGGGGAATCAGTATTCTATTTGGTATTTTGGTACTGGCTGGTGCCACTGTGGGGATTATTGAGTTTTCGGGTAATGTGGCTGTAGCGCGTGAAAAAGCGAAACTCAAGGCTCTTCATAAGCCGCTTACGTTTTCTGATATTGCTCCTCCACAAATTCCTGATGACGAAAATGCCGCATTTGAATTAAAGGATGCGTTTGATCTGACTGACAAGTGTAAAAGTTTGCCTGTCAATGTGGATCATGAAAGTCTTAAGATAGGCGAACTGGAAAAGGTTTTTAAGGATAAATATTTATTGGAAGCTATGAAAACAGCTCAAAGAGCAAGTGAAAAGCCGAAATGCCGATGGGATTTGAAATATTCAGATATTAATAGTATGCTGTTTCAGCATTTTAGTGCGTTCAGGCATCTTATTCGTTTATTATGTTTATATGGGAAGCTTCAAGCGAAAACCGGGAAAGTACATCAGGCATACAAAACGTATTTATCAGCATTGAAAATCTCTTTCTTTTTAAAATCTCCGCTTTTAATAATAAATATTTTGGTTCAAGACGCATGTGAGGGGACGGCTATGAAGTATATAAGAAATACTTTGCGGGAAAGTGGGATTTCGAATGATGATGCCGAGATGCTTCTGTCTGAATTAAAACGGCGAGATCTCCTCAAATGGACAAAAACTGCTTTGGAGAACGACCGGGTATTTGCTATAAATGAATTTGAACTTAGAATTTCGAAAGGATTTACTGGCAGGTTTGATAAATCCTGGAAGGAATCTTCATTATTGATTAAACAGGATTATGTTGCTTTTTTGATAGTTTTTGAGCAGTCTCTTAAATGGTATTCTATGGCTTTCTGGAAAATTCCAGGGGCTCCGAACGAGAAAAAAATGGATCAAAGTCTATTAAGCGGTATTCCTAAATATTTTACTATGACTCATGATAATTTCTGTTACGGCACTTTTCGGAAACGAATTGCAAAAAGGGAGCGTGAGATTGCGAAATTAAGACTTACTCTGTTAATGCATATCTATAAGAACAAGCATGGTCATTTTCCGACAAAGCTGTCAGAGTTAAATCCGGAAGATACCAAAGGACTATTAATCGATGCGGTTACGGGGAAAAAATTTAAATACACCTTAAAAGATAACCAGATAAACATCAACTAAGTTACATGACGGTAATCTATATTGTATTATTTGCGAGAGAAATATAGAAATGTAAGATAGTAACATGATAATTCCAGAAATTAATAGTTACGTTGAGTTATATTTTTAGGTCAATAGTTTTTTGATAAATTGTTGTTTGAAAGTTGCTTTTCCGGTTGAATAATGTGAAAATCGTATTAATTTAATTTTTGATGTTTTTTGAGCTTTATTTCCGGGAACGGGCAATGGTAGGGAAAAAGCTCTTCGTGGGGCAGTATTATAGTAGTTGGGGTAGCAGTGAATATGAATAGTCAGGAACAGAAAGTCCATTTATCCGGCAATGCCAAAAGGTTGATAAGCCAGATAAAAAAACGTGACGGTCTTCCGGCTCTCAATGATAATATTCAGGACATTTTCCGTTTGACGGATGATTCTGAAACTAGCGCGTCAGATTTGGCCGCTGTGATTATGCGTGATTGCGGGTTGGCTGCAAATCTTTTGGTGGCGGCGAATTCTCCTACATTTGCAGCCAGAACACCGGTAAAAACAATAACTTCCGCAATAACTTTTCTTGGTTTTGATCAGATTTATCTGATGGCGTTGGCATTTTCTGTTTTTAAACAGAATATGCATGATAATTTTGATTTGGAACTGCTGAAATTATATTCCAGCTCGTATTTTTCCGGTGTGATTGCCATGGAACTTGCACATAAATCCGGCATGGATAATCCCGAAGAAGTTTTTGTCGGTGGATTATTTTATAATTTGCCCAATATGGTGCTGGCTTATTCGTTTCCTGAAAAATATCAGAATATGGATCAGGCGATCAGAAATGGTATGCCGCTGGAAAGAGCGTGCCGTCAGACTTTCGGGGCCGGTTATGATGAAATATGTTTTGGTATCGCTGATGTTTACCATATACCTGGGAAGGTTGAAGAGATGCTTTTGGATCACGAGTGCGAAGATGGCTCCAAAGTGATGATTGAAGAAGCGTCCCATCTTACTGGAATGCTGTTTGGGCGTAATCCTGGCGGCAAAAATGAATTGAAAAAGCTGGAAGAACGTCTTGCTAAAATTATGGGCAAAGGCAATGTGTCAGCAACTGAGCTTATTCGTGACTCCTGTGGGCGCGACAGAAATATGGTTCGATTTTTTAACCTTACTCCTGATGATATTGATATGATGGTCAGTGTCCTTGAATGGGGCAAAGCGATTCCTGCTCAAGTCGTGGATAAACTCGGCATTGGAGAGGGGTTGGATGACTCAAAACGTACTGATGAACAGCGTGACAGCGTGTTCAATTATTATATGCAGGAACTTTTTGTTCTGCGTCGATCCATGCCTGACTTGAATCGGATTCTTATGCTGGCTCAGGAAGCGATTTATAATTCCCTCGGCTCTCCGGATGTGTTTACCACATTTGTCGACCATGACTTTACCAAGCTTAAGGGCAGATTGTTTGTTGGGGAAGAAACTTCAATTCAGGCTCAGGAATTGCAAATTCCAATTAAATACCAATCATCACCGATTATTAAGTGTTTTATGGAAAAACAGCCGTGTGCCTGGAATTATGCTGATGGCGAGATGCAGCTTATGGGAGATATGGAAAAACGTATTAAGCTTAAGCATGCGATTTTTGCTCCGCTGGTTGTTAATGACCGGGCCATTGGACTTTATATTGTTGGTCGCCATGAAGATATTCCATTTACTCCAAAAGAAGAAGTTTGGCTGGCCCAGATTATCGAAAACGTTGAAATGGTTTGTGAAAAACTGCGCGGAAAAGGTCTTTAATCCGTACAACTGATGGCGTTCTTCCCGCTTCAAACTACGCGTTTTGCGCTACTGAAGCGGAAAATATGAAATACGTCGGTTTTTATTTCCCAACTCTTGAGGTGTTCACTTTGTTTTCTGTATTTTAAGTCTTGGACACATAGGATTTTACTCGACAGATGCTTCTTCGTCATTATTCTGATATAAATTCGAAGGCTCCGGGTATTCCTCGGTAAGTTTGTGCGCCTCGTCGACGGAGATATATTCTACAATCCCGTCACGCTGGAAAGCGCGTTCCATCCTGACGAAAATATCATTCCTTGCATTACTTTTCAGACTTTCCATATCGCCGACGATGATCATTTCACGACGGCATCTGGTATGGGCTACATTGATGCGGTTGGCGTCATCAACAAATCCGATTCCGCCTTCTTCCGGGCTTCGTACATAACTGATAATGACAATGTCACTTTCTCCACCCTGGAAACTGTCGATTGTTGCGATTCTGGTAAACAGGAACGTTTCCCATAATCGTTCCGGAATATTTTTGCCGACGATCTCCATGGTTTTTTCCCGCGACATCATTTCCCTGATCAGTTTAACCTGACGGCGATAGGGGGATATCATGGTGATTTCCGCCAAGGAATATTTTCCCATTGCGGCGTACAGTTCACGACAGCACAGACGGGCTTCGAGTATGTTTTCCAGGCCCGGCTTGCAACCTTCGAAGATAAGCTTTTCCCGTTTGAATTCATCGGGCAACTCACTGGTTTTTAACAATTTAAGGGTTGACGGCGGATATTTACTCTGGCGTTCGTGATAAGGCAATTGATAGTAATCCGCCTGGTCACTGGCTTTTACACCGGCATCGTAGAAAAGAGTCGACGCAAAGCGCAACAGGCGCGGATTCTGGCAGCGATAAGAACACTGCAGCATTGTGATCGGAAAATTACGTTCTGTTGCCAGCCACTCAAGGGCACTCTTTGATGTCATAGCCAGTAATTTACTGGTTACCGGACCGAAGTCCTCGCGATTTTTCTCCTTTACTGCCGCCGAGAGCGGGAAGGGGGGGAGCTGTTGATGATCGCCAAATAGAACAACCCGTTTGCCCATCTTCGCGCTGAGCAGAAATTCCTGAATGGATGCCATACCGGCTTCATCATAGATAATTACGTCGTAAAGACCGTTTTGTTCAATGTCGCCGGCAATAATATTATCGCGTAACAAACCTACGTGAGTACTGATGTATATTCCGCCATTGTTTTGAGAACCGCGTTTCGCGGTAAAGTTCCTTATATTTTCATCAATTCCAACCCAGCATTTACGGCGTATATCCGGAGCTATGCCTTCCACATTACGACCGAAACGCAGTAGTGGAAGGTCAAGTATTTTGCGGCAGATATTGTCGACTGCAGTATTTGACGGAGCGGTAACAAGAATACGTTGTTTACGTTCACACAAGGTACGTACCACTTGTTCCAGTACGCTGGTTTTTCCGGTTCCGGGCGGTCCCTGGATCAAGACTACTGAGTTTCGGTTTTCTGTTGCGCTGCTCCAGGCTTTTTTCTGTGAATTGTCAAGGTGCTCAGGAGCATTTTCTGCAATTCCTGTGTAAATTGTAGTTTCTTCCATACCAAGAATGGAACGCAGTGCTCCTTGTATTTTACGGTCAGCCAGGTTGGTTTTAAACCAGCTGGTCAGACCTTCGATTGAAAGAGACAGATACTCTCTGGGGCTTTTACGCGGGCGTGCAAACAGTTCGTCTTTTACTGCGGCGATATCGTTGCAGTCTTTCCATCTGAGACGCCCGTAAACGAAAAATCCATCATAGAGGTCAATCTTTAACGTTCCAAACGGTTCACGGCTGCCGTGACGATATACTTTTAGTAAATCACCCTCATTCACCATTAAGGTGCCATCGGATTTAAATTTCACAGAGGCTTCGCCGTCATCCTCATGTCCGGTTAGTTCCGCATCTTTAAAACTGAGAATGTAAAACTTCTCTGACTCATACAGATTGTGGCATGACAAGCTGAGGAAACTGAGCTCACGGGTGATTTCCCATTCCGTTGCCTCCTGAACTTTGCATGACATATTTCTAGTGGAGCCTGTAGATTCATCTTTGGTCTTTTCTGACGGTGATATTGCGTAACTTCCATCAAGAGGAAGGCTCAGTTGCGCGCTTAGTTCATCCAGGGCCATATCTTCAGCGGCGGCTTGAAGTAATTTTTTGATGGAAAACAGTGGCAGCTGTTTCATCGCCCGGATTGTTATTATATCATGGCGGTCAGTGAGAGTCTCAAGTGCTTCTAAATATTCTTTTTTTGTCAGGGTCAGTACGTCACGGCTGGGGTTGACATTGTTAATGTGTGAAATGATATCGTAAATAACTTCAAGTTTTTCCCCGTGTTCCAGTTCACTTTTTTCCAGGAAAACAGCTGACGTTTCATAAACCTTTGGAGTGCCGTTATCGAAAGTCAGAAGAAATTTGTGTTCCCAGGATTCTGATTCGACCGCCAGAGTGGCACACATTTCGTCGTTGTCCCACCGAAAGCAGGCTACATGCTGTTCGTCTTTCCCTTCAAGCTGGAACTCAACGTCGAACAAGTTTATTGTGGCATTTTCAACTTCAAACGGCCGCGGCTGCTGTACGTTTTCCCATAATATATAAAACTCTCGTGATACCACATAATCGGGCATACTTCCCCAGAGTTTTTTGCCTTCGTCAAAGTAATAACTGATCTTTGATGCTTCTGAATTCAAGATATAAATATCCATCCCTTTTTTGTAATATAAACAAATTTTACCCGCGTTCACTATAGCACGGATATTGCATTGTTACAAGGTCAATTTCTCGTTTGCTTAACTGTGTCAGTGTGACACGGTGTCACGGTGACAGTGTGTCAGTGTGACGCGCTGATGACACGTTTAAAAGATTGTCCAAAAATGTCTTGTTTTTACATGTTTCGTAAAACCAGTGACTTACGTTTTGGCTGCATTTTTTTGATGTTGTCCGGAGGGCGGTTGGCACCATTACTGCATAAATCCTGTTGACGTTAAAAATTCTATTCTATTTTATAAGGAGATTAACTATGAGCAAAATTCTTGGAATTGACCTTGGTACTACCAACAGCTGTATGGCTGTTATGGAGCACGGCGAGGCAAAAGTTATTCCGAATGCCGAAGGCACTCGGACAACCCCGTCTATTGTAGCATTTACGAAAGACGGACAGCGTCTTGTTGGACAGACTGCAAAACGTCAGGCGGTAACCAATCCGAATCAGACGATCTTTTCAGTAAAGCGTTTTATGGGGCGTAAATTTGCCGAAGTAAAAGAAGAAATGAAAATGGTGCCGTATGAAGTTGTGGAAGCACCTAACGGCGATGCCCACATTAAAGCCGGTGATAAAACTTATTCTCCCCCGGAAATTTCCGCTATGATCCTTCAGAAGCTCAAAGCGGATGCCGAAGCTTATCTTGGCGAAGAAGTGAAGAAAGCTGTTATTACGGTTCCGGCTTACTTCAATGACTCTCAGCGCCAGGCGACAAAAGATGCTGGTAAGATTGCCGGTCTTGAAGTCGAACGTATCATTAATGAACCGACTGCTGCGTCTCTGGCTTACGGTCTTGATAAGAAATCTGAAGAACAGGTTGCTGTATATGACCTTGGTGGCGGTACTTTTGATATTTCAATTCTGGAAATTGGTGATGGCGTTTTCGAAGTAAAAGCTACCAATGGTGATACTCACCTCGGTGGTGACAACTTTGACCTTTCTTTGATTAACTGGATTGCCGATGACTTCCAGAAAGAAAACAATGTTGATCTGCGTAAAGATCCGCAGGCTCTGCAGCGTCTGAAAGAGGCCGCTGAAAAGGCTAAGTGCGAACTTTCTTCCAGTTCTTCAACTGAAATCAATCTGCCGTTCATTTCTATGAATGCCAGCGGTCCGGTGCATTTGACAAAAACTCTGAGTCGTGCCGAACTGGAAAGACTTAGTGATGATCTGCTGGAACGCACCAAGATTCCGTGTCGCAACTGCATGAGTGATGCTGGCGTTTCTACTGCCGATATCAACGAAGTTATTCTCGTTGGTGGTATGACCCGTATGCCGAAAGTTCAGGATACTGCCAAAGCTATCTTCAGCAAGGATCCGCACAAAGGTGTTAATCCTGACGAAGTTGTTGCAGCCGGTGCCGCAATTCAGGGTGGTGTTCTCAGCGGACAGGTTGAAGACGTTGTTCTGCTTGACGTTACCCCGCTTTCACTCGGTATCGAAACGCTCGGCGGTGTATTTACCCGTCTGATCGACCGTAATACTACGATCCCGACTCGTAAGAGCGAAGTATTCAGTACAGCCGCTGATAATCAGCCGTCTGTTGATATCCATGTGCTCCAGGGGGAACGTGAAATGGCTTCCGCCAATAAGAGCATCGGACGTTTCCGTCTTGATGGTATTCCGTCTGCTCCGCGCGGCGTTCCGCAGATTGAAGTTACTTTCGATATTGATGCAAACGGTATTCTTCATGTTACCGCCAAAGACCTCGGTACAGGTAAGGAACAGAAGATTACTATTTCTGCCAGCTCCGGTTTGAGCGATGACGAAATCAACAAGATGGTTGATGAAGCAAAGCTACACGCTGATGACGATAAGAAGCAGAAAGAATCTATTGAAGTTAAGAATAAAGCCGATTCCATGGTTTACCAGACTGAAAAACAGCTCAAGGAATACGGCGATAAGCTTCCTGAAGAAGTCAAGAAGCCTGTTGAAGACGGCATTGCCAAACTTAAGAGTCAGCTTGAATCCGAAGACATTGAAGGCATGAAAGCCACGATGCAGGAACTTGAAGAACACCTGATGAAATTCGGACAGCAGATGTATGAACAGCAGGGTGCCCAGGCGGGTGGACCCGGTCCGCAGGATGCGGGTGCTGCAGGAGGTCAGGAACCTCCGAAAGAAAATCCGAAAAATTCTGATGGTGACGACATCGTCGATGCTGAAATCGTTGACGACTAATTCGGTCGTCTTCCGATAAAGTGACGGGGACAACTCCTTATGGTTGTCTCTGTTGCGGTTGTCAAAAAGTATTATTTATTATTGAACCTTAAAATCATTTCACAACAACAGAAGGAGTGAAGGAAAATGGCAAAAATCAACATCAAGCCTCTCGGTAACCGTGTTCTGCTGAAAGCAGTCGAAGGACCGCAGGAACAGATGAAGGGCGGAATCGTCATCCCTGACAGCGCTAAGGAAAAACCTCTGGAATCAGAAATCGTTGCAGTCGGTACCGGAAAACTCGACGACAGCGGTAAAAAGATTCCTTTCGACGTTAAAGTCGGTGACATCGTTCTGACCAGCAAATACGGCGGTACGGAAGTAAAATACGAAGATGTTGAATACAAGATCGTTAGTGCGGATGACATCCTCGCAGTGATCGGTTAATATTAACTTAAAAATTTTACATAACCCAGGAGATTAGAGAATTATGGCTAAACAGCTTTCATTCAATGAAGAAGCGCGCCGCAGTCTGCTCGCGGGCGTAAGCATGCTCAGCAAGGCCGTTAAAACCACTCTCGGCCCCAAAGGCCGTAACGTGGTAATCGATAAGAAATTCGGTTCACCTACCGTTACGAAAGACGGTGTTACTGTTGCAAAAGAAATCGAACTCGAATGCCCGTATGAAAACATGGGCGCTCAGATGGTTAAGGAAGTTGCCAATAAGACTTCCGACATCGCTGGTGACGGTACTACTACTGCTACCGTTCTGGCCGAAGCGGTTTTTCGTGAAGGTCTGAAAAACGTTACTGCCGGCGCTAATCCGATGAGCCTGAAACGCGGTATCGACAAGTCAGTTGAAGTTATGATCGACGAACTGATCAAACTCAGCAAAGACGTAAAAGATCGCGAACAGGTAGCTCAGGTTGCCCGTATCTCTGCTAACGGCGACAGCGAAATCGGTGAAATCATCGCTGATGCTATGGACAAAGTTGGAAAAGACGGTACGATCACTGTTGAAGAAGCTAAGACTATCGAAACTACTCTTGATGTAGTTGAAGGTATGCAGTTCGACAAAGGTTACCTCTCTCCGTACTTCGTAACCGATACCGAAGGAATGGAAGCATCTCTCGAAGACTGCTACATCCTGATCAATGAAAAGAAAATCAGTAACCTCAACGACATGCTTCCGGTACTGCAGATGGTTGCCAAAGAAGGCAAACCGCTGTTGATCATCGCTGAAGACGTTGAAGGCGAAGCTCTCGCTACTCTGGTAATCAATAAAATGCGCGGAACTCTGAATGTCTGTGCTGTTAAGGCTCCGGGCTTTGGCGATCGTCGTAAAGCTATGCTCGAAGATATCGCTATTCTTACCGGCGGTACTTGCATTACAGAAGACCTCGGCATTAAGCTTGAAAGCGTTACTCTTGATCAGCTCGGTCAGGCAAAACGCGTTACTGTTGACAAGGAAAATACAACAATCGTTGAAGGTTCCGGCAAACAGTCTGCTATCCTCGGTCGCGTAAACCTGATCCGTAAGCAGATCGAAGAAACTACTTCTGACTACGACCGCGAAAAGCTCCAGGAACGCCTGGCTAAGCTCGCTGGTGGTGTTGCCGTTATCAACGTTGGCGCTGCTACCGAAACTGAAATGAAAGAAAAGAAAGCACGTGTTGAAGATGCTCTGCATGCAACCCGCGCTGCTGTTGAAGAAGGTATTGTTCCTGGTGGTGGTGTTGCTCTGGTTCGCGCTTCCAAGACTCTGTCTAAGTTGAAGCTTGATGGCGACGAAGCAATCGGTAAAGACATCGTTCTCCGTGCGATCGAAGAACCTCTCCGTCAGCTTTCTGCCAACGGTGGCTATGAAGGCAGCATTGTTGTACAGAAAGTTATGGAACTCAAAGATACCCAGGGATTTGATGTTGCTACCGGCGAATACGTCGATATGCTGAAATCCGGTATCATTGACCCGACCAAGGTTACTCGTTCAGCTCTGCAGAACGCTTCTTCTATCTCTGGTCTGATGCTCACTACTGAGTGTCTGATCACTGATGTTGAAAAAGATGAGCCTGCAATGCCTCCTATGGGTGGCGGCGGCATGGGCGGCATGGGCGGCATGGGCGGAATGATGTAATTCCCCCCGGACCCATAAGTCCAAACTTACTGTTTAAATAGTAAGTCTTCAGGTATATCAGGCGGCTGTCGACAGCAATGTTGACAGTCGCCTTTTTTGTTTTCACGATGTTTGTAAGTGCTGTTCTTGTGTGCTTGGAAAATCAATGAGCTGATAAACGACAAGTCCCTTAATCCTGCGAGAAGCTTCGCATCTACTTCCATCCTTTGGACGGTGGCTCCAAGCTTCGCTGTCGCCGGGAAATAAAAAACGCTTTTGTGATAGAAGTATATAATAAAGATGTTTTTTTATTGTTGCTGAATTCGAAAATGTCCTGTACAAAAATTTCGAGCGGCTGACCGATTTATCTTAATGGAACAAAGTCTTTAGCAAACATAAATAAAATTAAAGCCAGGAGTAATATCGTTGGGATAATTGATGCAAGAATAATATTTAGAAATCCCATCCAGGCTGACTTGAAGCCCTGTACTTGAGCCAGGGCTTTGCTGATTGTCACTAAGTACCATAAAAATACGAATATCCGGCAGGTTAATAAAGGCCAGGTGAAGTTATATGTTGCCATGCAGAGTGTGATAATAAACAGAGGCATGCTCCATAGGACAGGAAGTATGCTCCAGGCATAGGCCGCTCTGATTGCTTCCCCGGTTCCTTTTCCCTTTAGCCATGTTCCTGTCAGATATATCAAGAGTCCGCTGATGTATAAAGAAAAAATACCGGATAATGGACCAAGTATAAAAATTGTACTAATGGCATCTTCAATTGAGGAATATTCATTAATTGATTTATTCAGATTAGTAAGAATTCCTCCAATAATAGCCAGCCAGACAACGTGTTTCTTTGGATTAGAATCAATAATATACTGAATTGTTTGTCGTGGTTTGGTTAACATTGAAACCCATGGATCAAGCTCTGTGGGGTGTGCTTTTTCTATTTGAGTATCTTCTTGGATTTCTATGTTGTCCATTAGTTGCCCGTACTTAAATTTTTAAATAATTTTTCTGCAAATTTATTGTCTTGATATTTCTTGATTTGTGATTTCAAATCGTCTATGTGCTTTTTTATGATTTTGTCTTTGGTTACAAGTGTAAGTGTATTGGGGGTATTTACTTTAAACTTTTGACCATAAGGATGAATTTGATAAGACACTGAATTTTTTTCAATACTTTCGATTAAAATTAGATCATTTAATTTTCCTTTCAAAATTACATAGGAATAAACACTTGAATCTGTCATATAAGAGATACTTCTTACATAAAAGGCTCCATTGTATTTTTTAGAGTATGAACTTGTCGCTCCAGGAAGTCTAGGATATTTTGCTACAAAAAACAGCGTGGCTGCAATCAGTAGCGGAAAGGTGATTGCAAAATAAATCTTATAGCGTGTTTTAATTTTGAAAATTTCAGATTTATTCATGATGTTTAAATCCTGTTTGATTTACAGTAAACGATGAGTTGTAAGGAAAATGATTAGTCCATATACGGCAGCAATTATAATAAAGTTCGCAGCAGTAACATTAAGCAAAAACTGCCAAAATGATTTGTATCCTTGGATTTGTAATATAGTTTGACAATAAAGAGTAAGGCTCCAGAGAAAAATAAATAATTTAGAGAGTGCATATGGCCAGAAAATCTTAAATGTCAAAAGTAAGGGAATGGAAATAGTAAGCAACGGAATTCCCCAGAGAAAGGGCATCATACTCCAAGCTAATGCAGCTCGAATGGATTTATTATTTCCTTTTCCATTGAAGAGGTAGCCCGTGATCCATATCAGAAAGGCATATGCAAAGATATATAAAAACATCAATAACGGACTTAATAAAAAAATGTTGAAAACGGCTTCGGTAAATGTGCTGGGGTGTTCCACTGTGCTTATTATACCTGCCACTATGCTGCAGACAAATACCAGAATAAAAAAATGCTTGTATGGGGAATTGTCTGCAATATACTGAATTGTGGAACGTGGCTTGGTTAACATCGAAATCCATGGATTAAGCTTAGCAGCCTCTTTTACTTCTGTTTGATTATCCTGAATTCCCACGTTATCCATTTTTCGCCCCTTATTACCGGTGTCTAATAAAATAGCGTATTATTAGCTAATATTCAAATGTGGGAAGGTAAATATCATTCGGTCGATTGAATGTTTGTCGGATTGTGGTGTATATTAGAAAAATATCAAGGAATCAATGGGGATTGTGTGAATCGTTTATTTGAAAAAATATCCTGTCATAAATGGACTGCCGTGATGGTTGTCTTGCTGTTGATATGCCATTTCCTACTGGGCTTTTTCAGTATGAGACAGAAATCGGCGACATTTGATGAGCCGGTGTTTATGGCTGGCGCTGCTTACCTTGATTTGAAGCATGACTATCGGATTAATCCGGAGGGCGGAATTATTCCACAAGCTCTTTCTGGAGTGCCTCTGTTGTTTAAATCCGATATTAAAATACCCGATGAGAATGTTACCGCTATTCTTGAATTCAATCAGCAGGTACGTGCCCGGGAATTAATAAATAAAAACGCTGATTATGATTCGCTGCTGATTATGAGTCGGACTATGTTGCTGTTGCTGAGTTGTATTGGAGGTCTGGCAATTTTCTTGATCGGTTGTAGAATCTGGGGCAGGACAGGCGGGGTGATTGCGATGACGCTGTATTGTTTGAGTCCGGCGGTGATCGCGAATGGCAGGCTGGTGGTGGCTGATTTGCCGTTGGCAATCTTTTTTATGTTGGCGTTATGGAGTTGCAGTCGATTGTTTCGCAGGATAACGATTGGAAATTTTATTTTTGCCGTTCTTTCTGTCCTTGGTGTGATTCTGGCAAAGATGCCGGGGATTGTGATCGTACCGGTGTTTTTTGTCATGTTGATCATGTCATTGTGGTTTAATCATAGAGTCGAGGTAAACCTTCTTTCGTTGAACCGTAATATTCACAGGGCAGGGGCGCGTTTAGGGACACTTTGCGTTGTGGCTTTTGCCGGAATCCTTTGTGTGTATGTACTACTCTGGGGCGTTTACGGTTTTCGATATTCCATGAATCCAGACGGGAGCAATGCGAAAGAGGTTGCATTGATGGAAAAATCGTGGCAGGTACAGTTGAAGAGCTGTAAACAGCGTGATTATGTCCAGTTTGCCCGTGAGTACAAGCTGCTGCCGGAGGCTTATCTTTACGGAATGACGCAGATTCTTATTGGTTCCGGTCCGCGTAAAAGTTATTTGTTGCGCGAGGTTTACACTACCGGAAAGTGGTATTATTTTCCGCTTGTCATGTTGATGAAAATGCCGCTGCCGTTGTTGATTCTTCTGGCATTGTCTGCGGTGGTTGCGGTGAAATGTGTTGCAGGACCGCGAACGGGATTTAGGCGTAAAAAATTATTTCGCTATGCGGCGTTATTGTATCCATTTGCCGGTTTTGGTATTTTCTATCTGGCAGTGGCGATGTCTAAAGGATTGAACATCGGGATACGTCATATTCTACCGGTCTATCCGTGTTTGTTTATTTGCGGTGGAATTCTTGGTTTGGCGTTTTCTCGCAGCAAATGGATGCGACTGACGGTTGTTGGTTTGTTGTGCTGGCTTGCCGGATGTTGTCTGTGGACTTTTCCGGATTATCTTTCATATATCAATATTTGCTGGGGAGGGCAGCGTAATGCACGCAATCTTCTGGCGGATAGTGCGGTTGACTGGGGGCAGGATTTGCCGCCGCTGAATCAGGTGCTTAAGCGTTATCCAGAACAAAATGTTTATCTGGCTTATTTTGGTAATGTTCCGCCGGAGCGGTATCTCGAACGGAAATTCGAGTATCTCACCACGCTGTTTCAGTATAATAAACGGCGTGCGGATAAGTATGAGCCGGGGGTTTACTGTCTGAGTATCTCTTCGCTTTGGAATATTCTGGGGCCGGAGCGCGAGGTCGAGTCGCAGGAGCGGCGGGAATTTTTTCAGTTTCTGAAAGCGGAAAGATCACGTTATATGGCCGCAGGTGAAGCGCGCCGCAAAGAACTGGTTCGGAAGCATGGTAGCGATTACTGGAATCGTGTATTATATCAATATGATCTGTATCGTTATTTAAGATTGTGCTCATATCTGCGAAGTAAAAAGCCGGACGATTTTGGCGGTAGATCAATCCTGATTTTTCGGCTCGATTCAAATGATATTGCTAAAATATTGAATTAAATTTTTGTATTTTATTTTTTCTGTTGTAAGTTATATTTCATGTGTAATAAATAATAGGAGGAATGGTTATGGGATTGTTTTCAGGGCTTCTCGGGAATGCCGGTGTGGTTGATGCCGCTCAACTGCAGAGTGATTATGGTAAATTGTTAATTGATGGAGAGGAAATTCAGGTTGGGTTTAAGGTTCTTCGCGATACTTTTGTTTTCACTGACAAGCGTTTAATTCTGGTTGATATCCAGGGGATGACCGGAAAAAAGACAGAGTATCTATCCATTCCTTATAGCAAAATCACAAAATACAGCGTTGAAACAGCCGGACATTTTGATCTTGATGCAGAATTGAAAATTTGGGTCGGCAGTTCGGAATTGCCTATTTCCAAAAAGTTTAATAAGAAAGTTGATATCTACGAACTTCAAAAAGTTCTTGCTGCGTGTGTATTGTAAGGATATGTTGCAGAATTGTAGATAATTACAATTATTTCGAAGACTTTTGCGTGATGTGCGCAGAAGTCCTTTTTTTTGAGCGGCCTTGTAAAAACTTTTCCATAAATAGTTGCAGGTGGGTTGAAAATATTAAGAAAAAGTGGTATGTGTTTACCCCGGTAACAGCTTTTTTAGCTACTTCTTGATTATCTGTAAATTCAGCAGACTGTGATTGGTATTTTGATTATTTGCCTGCTATTTTATAACTGAAAATAACTTTTACGAGGTATTATGACAAAGCATATTTTTATTACCGGTGGCGTAGTTTCATCTCTGGGTAAAGGCATTACCGCGGCATCGTTAGCCATGCTGCTGAAACAGCGCGGATATTCCGTGGCGATGCAGAAACTTGACCCTTATATTAACGTTGACCCCGGCACCATGTCTCCATTCCAGCACGGTGAAGTTTTTGTGACTGATGATGGCGCAGAGACTGACCTTGATCTCGGGCATTATGAACGTTTTGCCGGGATTCGTTGTTCCAAGGCCAGTAACTATACTACCGGCAGAATTTATCAGACTGTTATTGACCGCGAACGCGAAGGCGGTTATCTTGGTGGAACCGTTCAGGTTGTTCCGCATATTACCAACGAAATCAAAGCTTCTATTGTCGCGCTTGACTCTCCTGATGTGGATATTGTTATTAATGAAATCGGCGGTACTGCCGGTGATATTGAATCATTGCCGTTCTTGGAAGCAATTCGCGAATTCCGTCACGAATATGGCGATGGAAATTCAATTTTTATTCACCTGACACTTGTTCCTTATATCAGAGCTGCTGGCGAGATGAAAACGAAACCGTCTCAGCAGTCGGTTGGTATTTTGCGCCAGATCGGTATTATTCCTGATGTTTTGGTTTGTCGATGTGAACACTCGATGGAGAAAGAGCATTTCAAAAAACTTGCGTTGTTCTGTAACGTCCAGCCGGAATTGGTGATTGAAGAAAAAGACGTGGCAAATTCGATTTATGAAGTGCCTGTTGAACTGGCGCATCAGCAACTTGATACTAAGATTCTGGATAAACTTCAACTTCCGCATAACCAACTGGATTTGACTGATTGGAATAAAATGGTTCAGCGGAGTGTTGATCCGGAAAATGGACAAGTTAATATTGCTGTAGTTGGAAAATATATCAGCTTGCGTGATTCTTATAAGAGTATTTATGAAGCCTTGTCTCATGGTGCGATTGCTAATTCTGCTGAGCTGAAAATTACGATGATTGAAGCCGAAGAACTTGAAAAGGCTGGAAATACCGATGCCCTTAAAGGTGTCGATGGTATTTTGATTCCGGGAGGTTTTGGTGATCGTGGTGTTCAGGGAAAAATCATGGCGGTTCAGTATGCGCGTGAAAATAATGTTCCTTTCTTTGGTATCTGCCTGGGAATGCAGTGTGCGGTTATTGAGTTTGCCAGGAATGTTGTCGGGTTTGAAAATGCCAACAGTACTGAGTTTGATACAACGACGGCTCATCCGGTAATTGATCTTATGCTGGAACAGAAAAGTATTACAGCAAAAGGTGGAACAATGCGTCTTGGAGCTTATCCGTGTAAGCTAACTGAGGACTCAAAAGCGTTTGCCGCCTATGGTAGTGTGGATATTTCCGAGCGTCATCGCCATCGTTATGAGTTTAATGCCGATATTTCCGGTGATTTTGTTGACAAAGGGATGGCTGTAGTTGGTATTTCTCCAGACAGAAAACTGGTTGAGATGGTCGAGATTCCAGCTCATAAGTGGTTTGTCGGATGTCAGTTTCACCCTGAATTCAAGTCTACTCCCATGATAGCACATCCCTTGTTTCGGGATTTTATCAAAGCTTCAATGGATAAATAACACATTTATCCCTTTCCTATTCTGAGTTCTGTGAATTAATTATGAGAAATTTGTAACGTAGCAAAGCAAATTTCCATGATTTTTCACTGATTCAGGTTTACTATTGAAAGTATTGGTGTATATTTATCGGCTAATGTAATTATTTGTGCCTTTGTTTTTGTAATTGAAAACAAAGGCATTTTACATATTTGTATGCATTACAAAAATGTATCACAAAATTGTAACATTGGTTGTTTGAATAATATTTGATAAACTTTTGGATATTTATAAGTTGTTGATTGCAAGTAAAAGAGTGCTGTTTGTTACAATAATGGCAGTTGAACTGGCATGCAAGCTGTGAATCTTAGTCCGGAATTTGTCGTAATTGTTTTTTTGTGATTTTCTCCGACTCTTTGCAGTCGAGTAGTAAAGATTTCAAGCAAAATTAAAATATTAACTAAAAAAATAATTGAAGGAAAGGTTGTTTACATGTGCAGAATTGGAGCAATCAAAAGCAGGAAGTTCGTGCATCCCTCCAAGGCACTGTATTTGATGCAGTCGCAGCAAAAGGGGCATGATAACTCCGGCTTTGCCATGGTTATGCAGGACCTGGGCGGTGTATTTGCCGATTATAAGGATAAGCCGCTTCTGTCTTCCGCTTTGACTTCTCCGGGAGTCAAGATCGTTGAGGATTATATGGCAGAACATGGTTTTACCATGGCATTTCACTGGTCACCGAAAAAGAATGTTGTTCCCGGTCTCGATATTGAGCTGATGCCGCATTATCATTTTGAAAACTGGGATTATCCTGAGACTTATAAAGAGGCTTCAGAAAAAGAAAAACATGAACTGCTTACCAAAACACGTCTTGAGCTTCGCGCCATTCTTGAAGAAGCAGATGCAGGTTATGTTTATTCGTTTTGGCCGGACGTGCTGACGCTGAAGGAAATTGGTAATCCGAAAGATATCGGTACCTATTTTAATCTGTGGGAAGAAGATGATCGTCTGCTGGCGAAAATCATCACAGTACAGTGTCGTCAAAATACCAACTACGATATTGTACGTTATGCCGCGCACCCGTTTTTCTGTCAGGGTTACACGGTACTTGCTAACGGAGAAAACACTTTCTACGTAAAGAACAAAGAATTCCAGCGTAATCTCAATTCTGCCTATATCGGTTTTGAATCCGACTCACAGTGTTTCCTGTATACTCTGCATTATATACACTATGTTCTCGGATGGCCGCTGAAATACTATAAGCATGTGATTACTCCACTTCCGTTTGAAGACATTGTGGAACGTGAAGATCATGAGGTGTTGTTGTCTATTCGTCAGGCTCTGCCGCATCTTGAAATTAACGGTCCTAATACGATTATCGGGGTTCTGCCTGATGGTACCATGATCAATGTATGTGACGCTAAAAAACTGCGTCCGGTAGTAATTGGTAAAGATGACGATACGGTAGTTATTTCTTCTGAAGTCTGCGGACTTAATGATATTCTGCCAAATCGTGACACTACAAAAGACATCTACACCAATGAGCGTGAAACTATCATCATTGACAATGAGTTGGAGGTTGTAAGATGCAAACAGTAAAAATTAATGATATAACTCCCAACGATCTGCCCTGGAAGATTGAATGGGACCCGTGTGCCTGTAAAATGTGCGGCAGCTGTGTAGCCGCCTGTACTTTCGGTGCGATTGAGGTTGGCGTTGAGGGACGTGGTTATACCTATTCTGAAGGTGTAACCCCCAGTCCGAAATCGGACGATGAAAAGTATTCTATTCCTGCAATCAAGCAGGTTACCAAAATAAAGAATCACTGTGTGGGTTGCGGTATGTGCGAGAAGGTTTGTCCTAATCGTGCAATTAAACCGGTGCGCAATACGGAATCCCGCTGGAACATCATTAACCGCGAAGGCGGGATAATGGCAAAACGCGGTGGACGTGGTAACCTGAATGCTCAGGATCGTACGCTTGATAAGATTATTGTCGGTCGTATTTCTCAGATGACCGACCCGTCGCTTGACGCGTTGCGTCATACATTTGATATTCTCGCTCCGTTCGGTCGCGTGATTCCGGCAGATAAGTTGCCGCTGGATATCAGCTCTGACGGTGAGCTTAAGATGAATAAGAAGATCCCGCCAATGCGTTGGATCTATCCGCTGGTATTTTCAGATATGTCAGTTGGTGCTCTTTCTACTCGTGCGTGGGAAGCGATATGTATGGCAATGGCGTATCTCAATGAAGAATGCGGCCTGCCGATAAGAATGTGCTCCGGTGAAGGTGGTATGCCTGCCCGTCTGCTGCGTTCAAAATATCTGAAATACATGTTCATTCAGATTGCCTCCGGTCATTTTGGCTGGAACCGTATCATCAAGGCTATGCCGGAGATGATTGAGGATCCTGCCGGTATTATCATTAAGATTGGTCAGGGGGCAAAACCTGGTGATGGCGGACTGTTGATGTCGGCGAAAGTTTCCAAACTGGTTCAGGAAATTCGCGGGGTTCCAAAATCGGATCTGGCTTCACCTCCGAACCATCAGGGACTGTATTCAATTGAGGAATCGGTACAGAAGATGTTCCTCTCTTTAAATGCGGCTTTTAAGTTCCGGGTGCCGGTGGCTATCAAAACTTCCGCCACCGCAAGTTCGGTTTCTATTTACAATAACCTGCTGCGTGATCCTTATCACATTGTTGGCGGTTATATTCTTGACGGTATTCATGGTGGTACTGGTGCGGCAAACGAGATTTCTCTTGACCATACAGGTCACCCGATCGTTTCCAAGCTGCGTGACTGCTATCAGGCTGCTGTGGCTCAGGGACGTCAGGGGCAGATTCCGTTGTGGGCCGCCGGTGGTGTCGGTATGACCGGTAACGCTGCCGCGGATGCGTTCAAAATGGTATGTCTTGGCGCTAACGGAGTGTTCTTTAGTAAACTGTTGCTTCAGTTGATGGGATGTGTTGGTAACGATAATGGACGCTGTAATGCGTGTAATACCGGGCTTTGTCCGGCAGGTATTACAACCCAGGAAAAGAAACTGGTACGACGTCTTGATATTGATAAAGCCGCGCAGAATATTGTTGACTATGTGTTGGCGTTTGACCAGGAAATGCGGAAACTTATGGCTCCGATTGGAAACAGTACGTTGCCGGTTGGTCGTTCGGATGCTCTGGTGACCATAGATCAGGATGTTGCGAGTAAGCTCGGCATCCAGTACGCATGTTAGAAAGGAGTATGACAAGATGGCTTATTATATAAAAAGTGTTGAAGGAAATCAGCGACTGTCTACTCAGGATTTGCTGCAGGAAATTTATTCTGCCATGGCGCAGGGAGAACGTGAGTTTGATATTGACGCCTGTGGACAGCATGATATTGGCGGTCCGCTGTGGAGTGATCAGGGCGAACTTAAATTTACAGTAAGAAATCCGGGACAGCGTGTTGGTTCCATGGCAATGGTTGGAACGACCGTCGTGGTTGAAGGCTCCGCTTCTGCTGATACCGGCTGGCTGAATGCCGGTGGCGAGATTATCGTCAAGGGTGACAGCGGTGATACAACGGCGCATTGTGCCGCTTCCGGTAATGTTTATGTCGGTGGCCGGGTTGGTACCCGTTCCGGTTCTCTTATGAAGCATGACCCGGCATATGACTCTCCCGAATTCTGGGTGTTGAAAAATACCGGTTCATTCAGTTTTGAATTCATGGGTGGTGGTATCGGTGTTGTTTGTGGTGTCGACTGTGATAATTTTGATTCGGTTCTTGGCGATCGTGCCTGCGTTGGTATGGTTGGTGGTACTGTTTATTTTCGTGGTAAGGCAAATAATATTTCTACTACTTCCACCAGAATCCTGCCTTTGGATGATGCGGATAAGGAATTTCTGGCAAAAGGTTTGCCTGGTTTTCTGAAGAAAATCGACCGCGAAGATGTGATGGACGAAGTCATGGACATGGACCAGTGGCAGAAAGTTGCTGCCATTCCTTATGAAGAACGCCAGAAAATGAAAAGTGTTCGTCGTCCCATGGATGACTTTAGAATGAACGACTGGATTCCTGATGGATTGTTTGGCGATATCGTTAAGGATGACTATGAAGTCGTCGGTATGGTTAACCGTGGTGATGGACGCATTCGCGTACCGGAATGGTTGAATGCATTCTTTATGGCTCCATGTGAAGCTGCATGTCATGCCGGTATTCCGTCGCAGACCCGTTTTAATCTGTTGCGTGAAGGCAGAACCGAAGAGGCCTACAAACTTATTCTGGAATATACTCCGTTCCCTGGAGCGGTATGCGGTTCTGTATGTCCTAACCTCTGTATGGAGGCATGTACTCGTTGTGTGGTTGATGCTGCGGCAAATATCAAGGGACTGGGCCGCCAGTCTGCTTTTGTTAAAGTTGATATGCCGAAGATTTCAACCGACAAAAAGATTGCCGTAATTGGTGCCGGAGTCGGTGGATTGACGACTGCATGGCTGCTGCGTTTGCGCGGATGCGATGTGACTGTATTTGATAAGGACGATAATATTGGCGGTAAGCTCGCTAACGCGGTTTCCCGTGAACGTCTTGATGGTGATGTGTTAAAGGCTGAAGTTGAACGTCTGATGAATTCCGGTATCAACTTTACTTTGAATACTTATGTTGATAAAGATAAGCTGGCTAAAATTCGTAAAGAGTACGATTACGTTGTTCTTGCGATTGGCGCGTACAGCCCTAAATTGCCGCCGTGGGAAGGAAAAGAAAAGATTTCTTTCTATCTGGACTTCCTGAAGCAGGTAAATGCTGGTAAACGTCCTGAGGTTGGTAAGAAAGTTGTGGTGATCGGCTGCGGTAATTCCGGGATGGATGTGACTTTCGGTGCTTATGCCTGCGGAGCCGAACAGGTTACCGCTATTGATATTCAGGAGCCTGCTGCATTCCAGAATGAGATCTACCATGCCGAACAGCTTGGCGCTAAGCTTATGTGGCCGGCATTTACAGATAAGATTACGGATGAGGGCGTTGTTCTTAAAGATGGAACATTGCTTGAAGCTGATACGGTATTCTGCTGTATTGGTGAAGCTCCTGTTTTGAAAGACATTCTGCCGGATGCTGAAGTTGAACGCGGATATCTCAAGATTGGCGATGACTTTCAGCTTGATGATAATTTCTATGCGATTGGTGATGTGACCAAGCTTGGTCTGTTGGTTGCCGCGATTGGAGCCGGACGTGATGTTGCATTGCGGATCGTGGCTGACATTCGCAACGAAGTATTTGCTTCGAAGCCCCGGATTAAGATTCCACATGAACGTCTTTCACTGGGTTACTTCTCGGCAGTTGATACCACCGATTTTGAAGAAAATCCGAGTGAAGATTTCAATCGTTGTATCAGTTGTGGAACCTGCCGCGACTGTGAAATGTGTCTCCAGTCCTGCCCGGAACGCGCGATTACCCGTGTGGTTGATGAAAAAACCGGTACTTTCGAGTACGTTTCCGACCCCGATCTTTGTATCGGTTGTGGAATCTGTGCCGGAGTTTGCCCGTGCGGAATCTGGACCATGAGGGATGATCCTACCAAGGAATAAATCCTTTTTGTAATGATAATAAGAAAAGTCTGTTTTATCGATTAGATAAAACAGACTTTTTTTTACTGCAACAGGAGGATTTTTTTTTCAATAATTCGTTATATAACCGGCATAGGCCATATCTGTTTGCAGGATGTGATCGTTGAATAAATCCTTTAGTTCAATAATTATAGAATTGCCGGTTTTGTGATCGGTTTGAGGAATCGTTTCACTGATTTGTTTCAGCTTTTGAATTAGTTCTGAATGTTTTAGTCGATGGTTTTCTGAATGGGGATAAGCAGATGAATTAAATATGTTTTCCTCATGATGGAAATGATCTATTGTTGATTCAGTTAATTCATCAATTAAATCTTTGGCGGTTGCTTGTTGGGAGTTGGTTGCCAGGGAGTTGGCAATTTTGTTTACTAAACTGATTAATTGTTTGTGCTCTGCATCAAGATTGACATTGCCAACGGACATAGACTCTTTCCATTCGATGATGTTCATGATTCAGTTCCTGCCTTTTGTAATAAATTTAGGTACTTCAACTTCATGATACGTCAACTGCTTACTAATTAAAATTTTACATGATGGAATAAAGTTTCGCAAGTCTTTTGTTAAGAAAAGTTTTTTCTTCTGTTGATATATGAGTTTGCGAGTCAATATTAAAAAGATTGACAACAAGAAAAAGCACAATGTTTTTTCTTGGCAATAATTATGATTGCAGGGAGAATAATCATGTTGTTCCAGAATGTCGAGCTCCATAATGTTGGCGGGCTCGAAGAAGTGCCGGGATTAGGTCCGAATGGTTTTATGAGAATTCCGGCTGATGTGCGCTACCAGCTAAATGATAGAGCGCGTTTTGTTGGTATGGATTCCGTTGGTTGTGAGATTCGGTTTGTTACTGACTGTCGTAATCCAGACATAACTTTTTCTTTTTCCAAACCGGAATTTACTCCCAAGGCGGAAGTTCGGATTTTTCGGGGCAATTTCCAGACAATGGTGGTTGAGGTTGAGCCCGGTAAAGTTCATACGATTCGTTTGGATGAACCGGTGTCGTTTGGGAATGTCGATCGGGAGAAAATTGATCGTTGCGGTTTTGCGTCAAATGTCTGGCGTGTCTGTATGAATCGTGGAGGCTCTGCGGTGCTGCATGGAATCAATACATTCGGACATGATATTCGTCCTCCTAAACCGGAAGAAAAACCGAAACTGAACTGGCTCGCTTATGGATCATCTATTACCAACTCTTCTCTTGACGGCTATCCTCATTTTGCAGCAAGATTACTGAAAGTTGATGTGCAGAATAAAGGTATGAGTGGTTCTTGCCAGTGTGAACACATCATCGCTGACTGGATGGCGGAAAGCTGCGAATGGGACTTTATTACTTGCGAAATGGGCATTAATATGCGTGACTGGTTCACTCCGGAAGAGTTTGCTGAACGAGTTAAATATATGCTGAATACTTTAGTTAAGCGTCATCCGGATAAACCGGTGGTTGCCATTAATCTTTTCCCGAATCATCTGACGGATGGCTGGACCATTAAGCCGGAAGCGCTTGGTGCGGTGAATGAGATTGCATATAATTCAATTGTACGTGATGTTGTGAAAGAGATAGGAACCAGTAATCTCCATATGATTGAAGGCAGCGATATTCTGACTGAATTTACCGGCCTGTCCGGCGATCTGCTTCATCCGTGTCCTTTTGGGCATGCTGTAATGGGAACTAACCTGGCCAATAAATTACGGCCGATTCTGAATATTTGAAGATAAAATAAAAAATCCCTCCTGGACTGAATGTAATTCAGGAGGGATGAACTTTTTGTAATGAATGAATTACCGTTTTTTTACGGGAATGTATTCCGGTTGCAAGTCTTTTTCGTTTGAGAATAGCAGACGGATAAAATCTACGGTTAATGCATAAATTTTCGACATCATTTTTTGTGTTTTGTATTTCATGATACTAACTCCGGATTTTTGCTGCCGAAATCCGATATTATTCACCGTATTCAGCAATTCAACAATCTTCATATAATTATGATAACTTACCATTAGAGAACTGTCAAGGTAGTGTTTGAGTAAATCTTTGGATAAAGTAATTTGTGAAGTTTCAATCATTCCAATCGTTCCAGATTTTTGATTTTCTTTGAGGTTGTCCTTGCATTGTCAACAGATTTGTGATATCTTTGAAAATAAGAAGGACAGGGGTGCTTTCCAGTTGTTATGTTGTATTTTTATCTCTGTTTTTTTCTTACGGGAAACTATTGGCGAATCACATAATCAGGCGTAATGCCATCACTAACATAAAGGCAAACAGGCTATGGAAGAATTTGTCATTCGAACAGAAAATCTTACCAAAGTTTATGGACGCCTCTTCTGGAAGAAGAAAGAACCGTCACTGGATTGTTTAAATCTTCAAATCGCTCGCGGAACTGTTTTTGGCTTTCTTGGACCGAACGGAGCCGGAAAGACGACAACTATTCGCTTGCTGATGGATCTGATCAAACCGACCAGCGGAAAGGCGTGGGTGCTGGGAAAACCGGCCGATGATGTAAAAATAAAACAGCGTATTGGATATTTGCCGGACGGACCGGCGTTCAGCTCCTATTTGAAAGCTGGAGAGTTTCTGACTATCTGTGCAAAACTGTTGAAGATACCTTCTGCTGAGCGAAAAAAGCGTATTGCAGAAGTGCTTGAAATTGTTAAAATGTCTGAGCATGTTAATTCCAAACTGGGTGGTTTTTCCCGTGGTATGATTCAGCGTATCGGTATTGCACAGGCCATTTTGAATAAACCGGAACTGCTTATTCTTGACGAACCGCTGGTTGGACTTGATCCGCACGGACGTCAGGAATTAAAAGATATCATTAATGAACAGAAAAAACATGGCACAAATGTTTTTTTCTGCAGCCATATTCTTTCCGATGTTGAGAGTATTTGTGATCATGTCGGTATTTTGTCTCGCGGAAAACTTTTATGCTGTGGAGCTATCGACTCATTGTTGTCAGAAACTGGTTATCGGGTACTGATTAAACCTGGCTTAGATCAGATTATGCAGGAATTGATGCCGGAGGCGTCATCAAGTTCAAAATTGTCAAACGATGGTTGGGAACTGGTTTTTAATGAGAATCTTGCCATAAAAGAAAAGATTGATAAGCTTATGAAAGAGAACCCCGATTCTATCGTGTGTTCTCCATCGCGGGAAAGTCTTGAAGACTTCTTCTTTAGAAAAATAGCCAGTTCTGATAAACGTATTTAAAAAGTAGCGGTAAATATATAATTAAACAAGGAGCCCGACTATGAATGAAGTTATGGCGATTGCCGGCAGTACATGGCGTAGAATTCTCAGGATGAAAGTTGTGTATTTTCTAATCATTTGCGTATGGATACTGATTGCCAGTGCGGTTAATTACAATATTCTATCGTTAGGTGAAGAAAAGGCCCTGATGATTGACGTATCAATGGTGTTGAATACTGTAGCAATGGCGCTGGTGGTTATTTCAATGACTTTTGAAATTCCGAAAGAACTTCATGAGGGAGTTGCGGCAACCCTGTTGACTAAACCGTTGGGAAGGACTCAGTACCTTATTGGTAAATTCCTCGGAACCGTAATAACTTCGGTTGTGATCGGAATCATTATTACCATTGGTTTCTTTTTGATTTTCTACGCATTTTTCGGTGAATCTCTGATTATAAGTCTGCTGCAGGCTCATTTGCTGCTGGTTGCCGCATCTATTCCAATGGCGGCTATTGCAACACTGTTTTCAGTTGTGCTTCCTGAGATGATCACACCGATCATGACGGCTATTGCTCTGTGGTTCTCGTTTTCCACATGGCAGCTTGCCCAGTATAAATTTGCTACTTTTGTTTATGGTGGAATTCTGCCGGATTTGGAACTGTTCAACTTTAAGTCTGCAGCTATGGTTACTGCCGGCTGGACATATTTTGTTCTGGCAACGATCTGGGGTATTATATTCAGTGTATTTGCGCTGTCACTCTCCAGCCTGATTTTCAGATTCAAAGATATTAAATAAACCGGGGAGAACACGATAATGAAGAAATCTATAGCCTTACATATTATAGTTATGCTTGTTGCTGTCTTGGTCGGAGGTATGCTGGCAAAGTTTTTGCATGGTAAACAGAATGAAACCATGACTTCTAAAGAACAGATGTCCAGGTTGCCGATCGGTGGTTTTCACAAGTTTGCTTCTGACATTGAATGGATGTTGTTCATCAACTATATGGGTGGACTCAAATCAATTAATGACGACAACAAAGATGAAGTAATTCGTCGCTTGAATAAGATCATTAGTCTTAACCCGAACTTTGAAAAAGCAATTCACATGGGGGCGCTGTCGCTATCTAATGCTTCTCCAGAGAAAGCGGTTGATATGCTGGCAAAAGCATGTGAAAGCAAAGACCCTTCTCTCAAGTCCAACTGGGGAATTCCATTTCTTGCCGGGTTTATTCTTGTTCATTATTATAAAGACCCCAAATACTTTGAAGCGGCTGAATTTTTCCGCAAAGCTTTGGAGCGTTCTAACGGAAAGCCGGAAGAATATGTGGTCAATTGTTATTTAAGGGCACGTGGTAATGCCAAAGGAATCAAGGATTCCAAGCTGGCTATTCTTGATACTCTTGCATACGAGTGGAAGAAAAATAATTCTGACGTAATGGAGACTACGATTGTTCCCGAGCTGACGGCTAAACTTATTAAAGCTGCTAAAGTCGCGAAAGAAGCATATCCGGACCGTAAGGAAGTTCAGGATATTGTTAATCAGGTATCCCAACTGGTTATGGGTGACAAGCATCTTTGTCCAAATTGTCTTTCAAGTTACGGCCCTGGTGATAAATTTTGTAGTAGTTGTGGAACAAAAGTCAAAGTTTATGGCGTGTGCCCGAAATGTCAGCATGTCCTCAAAGGAAACTACTGTAGTCATTGTGGGTATAAGGCTAAATAATCGAAGGCGGTTATGAAACTTCCATTTAAAGGTAAATTATTAGCGATTCTGACGATAGCGTTTATTTGCTATTTTGTTTCTGAGTCGATGTTACGCCAGGGGGCTGTGTCCAGCATTGATTCCGGGAAAATCAGTATTGATAGTCTTATTTCTGAACTTCCCGGAGCAATTAAGGATGAGGTCAGTTACCGGATTCATTATATGCAATTGCAGGAGTCCATTCGGACCGCGAAAACACCTGCCGAAAAAGCCAGTTCCCTGTGTAGTATGGCCATGTTTACGAAAGAAGATGAACAGCGTCTGACGCTGTTCGAAGAGGTTTATAAACGGTTTCCGGATATAGCGGAGTCTCTTCAGGCATATTTGTTTTTTCTGCAAAATGAGTCAGCCAAGACGAAAATTTCGATTGGAGAATTCCAAGACTATTTGAAAAAACTTTCTGTATATGACCAGTTTTATGCGCTTTCGAGTGCCTATGCCAAATTGCGGGAGGCAAATGTCTCCGACCGCATCCGTTTCCAGCTTCTTGCTCCGCTTTTAAAGAAACCGCCGCAATACCGGGATTATGCTTCCATGTACCGGTTGCTTGCGGATTTGTGTTCACGAATGGGACGCGAGAAAGAATATAAACAGGCATTGGAATTTGAAGAAATGTGTCTGGATAAACCGATGATGGAAACGATGTATGCTGAAATGCTGGAAAAGCAACATCAGCAAAATCAGAAAAAAGAAAAACCGGAGAAAAAATAGCTCATGTGGGGAATTGCAGAACTGACGCTTAGAAAGGTCAAAGAATCAGCTTTCATAATCATGTTTATTCTGGCTATTTTTGCCGGATTTTTGCTGACTGACAGCGGTAAACTGATGGATGGTTCGTTTGATGCTTCCGGAATTATCGGACAGTTAATGGCTAATCGAGAAGGATATCCTATTCTCACCAGTACATTTTCCGCGATAATTTTTACCTTGATCATGGCTTTGTTTACTGGCGCGACAGATATTCCGCGTGATATTGAGACTCGAATGATCATGCTGCTGATCTCCAAGCCGGTAAAGAAGGGGGAATATCTTGTGGGGAAATTCCTGGGACTTCTGGGTCTTTGCGCAATTATTTTTACCGCTACTGAACTTACTGTTTTTGTCAATCATTATTTTTCTGCCGGGGAATTTTATCCTGTCGGGTTGATGGCGAAACAGTTTTATCTGTTGCTGATATTGATTCCGTTTTTGGCTATGATGGTGATGATTTCGTGTTTTGCCCCTGATATTAGTGCGATGGTAATCGGGGTGATGTATGTATTGTTTGCGGTTTCCGTGAGTACCATTCCTATTCTGATTGCTTTGATTCATAAAGATGTTGAAAGCAGTTTGCAGTCATATGCTGTTGAGTCAGTATTTTTTATTATTTATTATCTTTTCCCGAATTTTATTTATTATTTTCAGACGTTCAGTTCGATTGGTCTTATTCCATTTGCTTTGGTTTTGTATTCACTGTCGATTACAGTGATTTTTCTTACAATTGGAACAATCAGGCTTAATACACGGGATTTGATCTAATAATATGCGTAGATTTTTCATAGCGGCATCGGTTTTTTTTATCGGTTCCGGCGTATTGATGGCCGATGTCTATTCTTTGCTTCCTGGTAAATCATCTTCAGGTTCCGGCGTTACTCCACAGAAATTATTTACCGCGCTTGGGCCCACCAATGTTTTGAAGGAATCCGTTCAGATCAACGGCATGAATATGAAAATGGATGTCGGTATGATCAATGATACGATTGCCGGAGCAGTCGCAACTTTGAAAAAAATATTTCCCAAAGCAACCTGTTATACGGGACCGAACGAGGTCAGGGTTGATATTGATGACGGCAAGTACACGTGCCGAATTCTATTGTTTAAAACTGGCAAGTCCAGTCCGCTTATACAATTTGCAATGAGAGTTCCGAAAAACCTCCCCAAAAAGTTTGACTGGCCCGATGAGTTGCCGATTACGTCCGACGCGGTTCCGATTCGTTATGTGCGGTACCCCGAAAGGAAATCTTGTTACGGGCTGTTTACTACCAGTAAAAATTTAAATGAAGCTTTCAGTGAAATTTCATCTGCTCTGCTTAGTTCTGGATGGACCGTCGCACCGGGAAATGAGGTTGGCAGCAATTCCAGCGGTATGTTTATCAATGCTAAGAAAAACAGAATCATGATGGTTAACTTTGGCAAAGGGCAGGGCTCTGTGTACGTAAGACCGCTTGACGGGAAGTAATATGAGCGATAAACAGAAGAAAACAGTAAAAGAAACTCTATTGAATGCCTGGGCTGATTATAGAAAGAACAAACATAAAAGAAGTTTCTGGCTGCCGGATCTATCATGGTTTGGGATCGCGCGGATGGTTGTTGTTGTTATTCTTGCGCTGTTTTTTTTCGGTAAAGTTTGCCGTCCGGCCCGGATTAGCGGAGGCAGTATGATGCCGACTTACCCTTCTATTGGATTCAATTTCTGTTGGGAACCGGTATTCTGGTTTTCAAAGCCGCATCGCGGGCAGGTAATCATTGCCAAGTATGCCGGGGAGGATTTTATGCTTCTTAAAAGGGTTGTCGCACTGGAAGGGGAGACGGTTGCTTTTAAGAATGGAAAATTACTGGTGAATGGAAAGGTTCAGAATGAACCATATGTAAAATACGAATGTGACTGGAACTTGTCTGAGCGCAAGGTTGCTCCGGGACATATTTATGTAATTGGAGATAATCGCAGTATGCCGATCGATAATCACAAATTCGGTCAAATTGCCGCTAACAGAATAATCGGAGTTCCTTTATGGTAAAAAAACTACTTATACCGGTAATTATTATTATCTGCGCAGTTGTAGTGTGGTTACTGTTTTTTAATGAAAGTCCAGAACAAAAAGTTCTTAAAAGACTTAAAGGACTTGCTGAATGCGCATCGAAACGGGCAGGGGAGAAGACTTCCGGGATGGTGTTGAAATCCCAGATGGTGTCCGGATATTTTGACGATAGTTGCTCGCTTATGGTTGATGAACATCATTTGGCAGGAGACTATACCCCGGAGGAAATCAGTGCGCGTATGGTACAGATCAGAACATTTTTTACTGAAATGTCGCTGGATTTCTATGAACCCAAAGTTACCTTTCCTGGTCCTGACCGGGCGGAAGTAACTTTTACCGGACATCTTACCGGAACTTTGAAACAAGGTGACCGTATTAATGAAGTACGTGAATTAAAAGCTGACCTGAAACTGAAAGATGGTAAGTGGCGGTTTTATAACTTCAAAGTAACTCAAGTAATTACTAAGTAATCTCGAATTTTCTCGCTCATTTTTATTATTGCAAGTTGACATTTTGGGGATGAAAAAGTACTTTCTAAATTGATTGTAATTTTATTCCGGAGATAGATATGCTCGACACCCAGTTTGCACCATCGAAAAGAGAGTCTGTGGAAACCTGTGTTTTTCAACAGGAGAAGCTTAATAAAAGGCATATATTCAAGTCGGTTATCGATAATATGCCCTACTTGTTTATGGTTCTCAATGACTGCCGTCAGATCATATATACTAACGAATCGGTGCTGAAGTTTCTGGGGTGTAAGCTCTGTGAGGTTCAGGGAAAACGTCCAGGCGAAGCTTTGGGCTGTGCGAATGCTGATAAGTACGACGGTGGTTGCGGTACCAGTCTTTTCTGTAAGAATTGCGGTGCGGTCAACGCAATTCTTGGAGCTCTCAAAAATACGGAGCAAATTCAGGAATGCAGACTTACTACTTCGTCAGGTGCTTCCTTAGATCTACGGGTTTGGGCTTATCCGTTGCCGATTATTGATAAGAAATATGTTGCTTTCATCTGTGATGATATCAGCGATGAGAAACGCCGCCGGTCACTGGAAAGAGTCTTTTTTCATGATGTCCTGAATACGGCTGGAGGTATACAAGGAGCTGTTGGAAAGTTATATAGGGCCAAAGCTGAACGGATTTATCATGCTTCTGAAACAGCTGAACGTATTCTGGATATGACTAGTGAACTGATTGGTGAGATCAAGGCCCAAAAAGACCTTGCCGCTGCTGAAGCCAATGAACTGCATGTTAATCAGGATATAGTTTGTACCCGGGATATTGTTGAACATGCGGTGGCTTTATACCGCAATCATTCTGTTTGTATCGACCGTGAGATACAAATATTACCGGATTTTGGAAACTATACTTTTTACAGCGATACGATTCTGCTCAGTCGAGTTGTCGGCAACATGCTGAAAAACGCGTTGGAAGCGTCAAGTCCAGGAGAGACTGTTAAAGTTGGCTGTCAGCGTCGTGGAAACCGTATTCTCTTTGAAGTTCATAATCCTGAATATATTCCTGAAGATGTTCAGCGTCAGATATTCCAACGGTCATTTTCCACGAAAGGAGAAGGGCGTGGACTTGGAACTTACAGTATGAAAATGTTGAGTAGCCGTTATCTTAGTGGAGATGTTTACTTTACTTCCACGCCGGAACAAGGGACCGTTTTTGTGGCCTCATATCCTTTTAAGGAAATCTCTACTGTTGTAAAAGAGGAGAAGAAAGATAAAACTCCGGCTCAAGTCTTATCTGAGGCGAAGAAAATCATGATTATTGATGATATTGAAATCAACCGGGAAATTATTCAATATATCCTCGAAGACGAAGGTTATTGTTGTCATGGATTTGATAGTGCGGGGGAAGCGGTTGATGCTCTGATGCATGAACACTATGATCTGGTTTTTATGGATGTCAATATGCCGGTGATGGGAGGGATTGAGGCAACCAAAGCGATTCGTGCCAATGAATCCACTAAAGATATTCCGATTATTGCGATGTCTGCGAGCATGTCATTAAGTGATCTGAAAGCTTATGAAGCAGCAGGAATGAACGGCCATATTGAAAAACCTTTTGATACCGATCAGATCATTTCAATTGCTGCCGACTGGCTGAAGAAAGAGGAGTAGTCCGCAGGACTAATGATATTTGCGGGGGGCTGTCCTGCGTACAGAGATTGCTGCAATTGTTATTTGAAGATAGAATGCATCCGATCCGTTATTTCTTTGATTTCCGACAGCAGTTTATGCTGATGTTTACCCTGTTCGCCCATGAAGCCATGTAACTCGTCAATGGTGAAACATGGAAACTCTGAGCAGCGACCGCAATTCTCAACCTGTTTTTGAGTGGCGCACCTTTTTACTTTACAGACATAAAGACAGAAACCTGATTTTTCTTTTCCGTCTGACATGCATCCGGTACAACGAATATTATCTGCGGCGATGTCGTCATTTTTATAGATTTTTCGCCATAAAGCAGCTACTTGTTCGAGCTGTTCTTGGTTATTGTTGGCGGTGGCAATAAATGCGTCGCAATTTGAACAAACAAGCCCGCAGGCTCCGAGTTTCAGTTCCATAATCTGCTCCGAAATGAAATGGATGGTTGATTTATGAAATTAATTCTTTTGGGAAAATATTACAAGTGTAATTTTTTTTATTTGCCTTTTTATTATTAGTTGTTTGGATAATTGTCGTAGAATATGCTACTTTACGATATATTTTGAGGAACGTCATTAATAACTACAACAAAAGGGGGAAAAGATGGATATTGGAAAATTTCCGGAAATCAAAATCGATGGTAAAAGGATTGATGCAAAAAACTATGTAGAACGAGGAACCATGTTGGTCCTGTTTTTGTCGTTTCTTGTAGGAATTCTAGGTCTTCTGGCAAGTATTGTTTGTACGTATGGAATAATGTTAATCATTCTTCTGTGTTATCCGCTTTTTGCTATTCATGTCAGAAAAAAAGCATTGGCATTAATTCATGGTTCCGGAGTAAAGATTAATGAATTCCAGTTTCCTGAAATCCATGAATGCGTGGAACTTTTCAAAGAACGCCTGGGGATTACGAAAGAAATTTCTGTTTACATCGTTGAGGATAATGTTTGTAACGCAATGGCCGTCAGGTATGGCAAAAAAAATGTTGTGGTAATTACAGATGATATGATTCATGCGGCGCTCAACTCTGACAATCCCAAAGCGTTGGCGTTTGTTATCGCTCATGAACTGGCTCACATTGCTCTGAACCATAATGGTATTATTCGGTCATGGGTAGGGCAGCACCTTCGCAAACTAGGCCGGCTGGATGAATATTCTGCTGATGCAGTGGCTATTGCTTTGGTTGGAGACAGAACCATTTCATATAAAGGAATGCTGATTCTAACCGTTGGATATGGACTTCTTCCATATGTTAACGATGAAATGATTGCGGCTCAGGCGGAAGAGGTCTCACAAGATAAATATTCGCGTAAGGCTGAAAAGCTGTTGAGTCATCCAATGCCTATGCATAGAATCCATCGTATTCTGAAAACTTCAGATTTGCAGCCAGTCGAGGATAGATTGCTTTCTGCTAATTAATTATTGAGCAAACGGATTAATTTCTTGAAATGCAGGGAAAAGCGAGTAAATTACATCTTCTTATGTGTATTTATAGTAAAACTGTAATCAGTTTAAATATCGTTAATTCCAGTTTTTTTAAGGAAACAGAACAATGGCAAAAAATTATAAAATCGCAGTTCTTCCTGGTGATGGAACCGGTCCTGAAGTTGTAGCTGAAGGTCTTAAAGTATTGAACGCTGCGGCCGAGAAATTTGGCTTCGGCATTGAAACCGACACATACGACTGGGGCGGCGAACGTTACCTGGAAACCGGAAATGTTCTCCCTGATGACGCTTGTGAAACTCTTAAGAAATACGATGCCGTATTCCTCGGCGCGATCGGTCATCCGAAAGTAAAACCGGGTGTCCTTGAAAAAGGTATCCTGCTGAAACTCCGTTTTGACCTTGATCAGTACATCAATCTGCGTCCGGTAAAACTGTTCCCGGGAGTTGAAACTCCGCTGGCAAACAAGACTCCGGAAGATATCGACTATGTTGTAGTTCGTGAAAATACCGGTGGTATTTATACCGGTACCGGTGGTTTCTCTATGAAAGATACCGAGCATGAAGTTGCCGTTCAGTCCATGGTTTACAGCCGTCATCAGGTTGAGCGCTGCATCCGTTTCGCTTTCGAACAGGCATGCAAACGCCACACTGCTGAAAATCCCTGGAAGGGCTTGAGCGATGAAGATAAGAAAAATGGTAAGATCGGACAGCTGACTCTGTGCGGTAAAACCAATGTTCTGACTTACGTATTTGATCTCTGGGAAAGAGTATTCTACGATGTTGCAAAAGACTTTCCGCAGATCAAAACCGATTACTGCCACATTGACGCTACTTGTATGTGGATGGTTAAGAATCCTGAATGGTTCGACGTTATCGTTACTTCCAATATGTTTGGCGATATCATCACTGACCTGGGTGCTATGACTCAGGGCGGAATGGGCATTGCCGCCGGTGGTAATATCAATCCGAATGGCGTAAGCATGTTTGAACCGATCGGTGGTTCCGCTCCGAAATATACCGGTATGAATGTAATTAATCCGTTGGCCGCTATTTCTTCAGTTGCGATGATGCTTGACTTCCTTGGCGAAGCCGAAGCCGCAAAAGCGATTGAAGACGGCGTGGCATGCGCTACAGGCAGCAAGCTCAAGAGCATGGCTGCAGGACGTATGGGCTACAGTACTACTGAAGTTGGCGATCTGATGGTTGAGCTGGTTAAAGGCTGCTAAATTCGTTTATTGTTTGTATACCGCGTCTGGAGATTCCGGCGCGGTATTTTATTTTATAAAAGAATATTTGAATTATGAGTGCACAATGGTATCTATGGTTGGATGAATCTCATTCTCCCTATGTAAATATGGCGATCGATGAATTATTGCTGGAAGGAGCGTTGGAACTTGACGCTCCATTGATTAGAATATACGGCTGGGATTGTCCTTCTGTCAGTATCGGCTATGTCCAGAAATATACCGCTGCACCTCAAAACGGTTATACTATTGTACGTCGTCCTACCGGTGGCGGTGTTGTTTTTCATGACGCAGATCTTACCTATACAGCTGTTGTTCCGGCTGGACATCCTATCTGTAAACTCGACCGGGTTGAAAGTTATCATGTATTTCATCGTGCAGTATTAAGAATGCTCAGTGCGCTGGGATTGGCTGGCAGTCTTGCTCCGAATGAGGCTGGACCGGTAGACCGGGCTACTATGCAGTGCTTTACTACTCCTACCCGTTATGATGTTTTGAGCGAGGGAAAAAAATATGCCGGAGCCGCTCAGCGGCGTGGTAAAACCGGAATTCTGCATCAGGGAAGTATCAGTTTGAAAGCGGCGGATGGTGATCGCGAACGATTATGCAGTGAGCTGGTTCGGGGACTGAAAGAAGAATTTCAAATAGACTTTAAAAATTACATTCCGGAATGTAAGTTATATGATATGGCTGAAAATCTGGCTGAAACAAAATATTCAACGGGGGACTGGAATATTTCCAGAACGTGGAGGGGATAAGTTATAGTGTAGACCTTGATTCGTGAGAGAAATTATTGATATCAATGAAATAATTTTCTCACGAATCCAGGATAACGTGAATGGAGAGGCTGATGGAAGATATAAAAAAAGTGAATCATCATATAAAGTATAAATTTGAGCGTAGTGAACTTCTTCAGGAAGCGTTTACGCACCGTTCGTATGCTTCCGAACATGATCTCAATTATGATAATCAGCGTCTTGAATATCTTGGAGATGCGGTTCTTGAAATCATTTTTTCCGATTACCTTTTTAAACGGTATCCGGATTCTCCGGAAGGGCTTCTGACTAAAATGCGTTCTGCGCTGGTACGTCAGGATTCACTGGCGGCTATTGCGTATGACCTTGAACTTCATCGGTTTATTCGTATGGGGAAGGGGGAGCTTGAGTCTGGCGGTCCGAAACGTGAATCAACGTTGTGTGATCTTTTTGAGGCTTTGGTCGGAGCGATTTATCTGGATTCCGATATTGAACAGGCAACGAAAATTCTGCTTCCACTTTTTCTTAAGAAATTTCCTGATCCGTTAAAATTGCTCAAAAGTCAGAACCCCAAGGGGACTTTACAGGAATATACACAGAGAAAATGGGGTAAGCCGCCGCTTTATCAACTTGTTGATACGACTGGACCAGATCATGATCCGGAATTTATTGTAAATGTATCGGTAAATGGCAATGTTATTGGAAGTGGAACAGCAGGGAAACGGAAAACGGCTGAAAGCCTGGCGGCCAGAAATGCTCTTGATAATCTGCCGGATGCCTGAGATAATGGTGTCGCTTTACAGCAGTTACTGAAAACTTAATCACTTAAAACTTAAAACTAGGACACTGATTGATTATGACTACTGACTATTCCATGATGTTTCCCGGACAGGTCATTTTTGGTGCGGATACCGCAAGTGAACTGTCCCGGAATATTCCAGAGAATTCAAAAGTAATGCTGGTGACTGGGAAAAGTGCCGCGCACAACGGTTTGCTTGATAAGATGGTTGTCGTTCTGGAGAAGTTCGAAACTCTGACTGTATGCGGGGTTACACCTGAGCCTGATCTTGATGAAGTAGACAGGCTGATCAAACTTGGTCGGGACAATGGAATCAACGCAGTGGTTGCGGTGGGCGGTGGCAGTGTTATGGATACTTCCAAGGCCGCGGCCTGTATTATTGCCAATAAAGGCAGCATTCGCGACTATTTCAACGGCAGTAAAAAGATTATCGATCGTAACGGTGTATTTCTTGCTGCTTTGCCGACTACTTCCGGTACTGGAGCTGAAATTACTCCGAATTCGGTGTTTATCGATCCCGATACTCAGATCAAGAAGTCGATTCGTCATCGCTGCATTATTCCTGATCTGGCAATTGTTGATCCGGTTCTGACGGTTTCTGCTCCGCAGCGGGTGACTGCCGCCAGTGGTATGGATGCTCTTACTCAGGCGGTTGAAGCGCATATCTCTAAAAATGCCAACAGTTTTACGGACGCATTGTCGGCTCGTGCGGTTCAACTGATCATCAACAGTCTGGCAATTGCCTGCCGTGAACCAGATAATATTCAGGCGCGTTCGGATATGGCGGAGGGCAGTATGCTTACAGCACTTGCTTTTTCTCAGAGTGGATTGGGCGCTGTTCATGGAATTGGACATCCGGTTGGCAGCAGTCTTCATCTGGCGCATGGTCTGACCTGTGCTATCCTGCTGGTTCCTGTGTTGGAATGGAACAAAATTGTGGCGGAAGATAAGCTTGCTGGATTGGCGAAGACTTGCGGTGGAAAAAACGCGGATGATTTTATTGATCGGGTTCGTGCTCTCCGGGATGAAATTGGAATTCCTGATACGTTCAAGGACGCTGGATTGAAAGAAGAATACTTTGAATTTATTATCAAGAATTGCCGTAGCGGCAGTATGCGGGCCAATCCGCGTGACATGAGTGATGAAGATGTTGGTGCAATGTTAAAACTTCTCAGCTAAGTCGGATACGAGTGGGGATGGAAATAATAATATTGCTTGGAATTGCTGTAGTTGTCGTTATTTGCGGAGGGCTTCTGGTTGTTCGTTTTGCTTTTCGTGAAGAGATTAAAGCGATTAAACTGGCACGACATGTTGGAACGGATATCCCGTGTCTGCGTTGTTCGGATTGCTGCGCTAAGACGGTGATTGTTTCCCGAAAAGAAATAGAACAGATTTGTCATCAGACTGGAATGAAAGAAGAGGAATTCTGTAATCGCAGACTGCATTTGAGATACTTGAAACACCAGCCAAACGGGCATTGTATTTTCCAGGAAATTTCTTCGAACAGTACCGGGGATGAAATAGCAAGCTGTAAAATTTACCAGATCCGTCCAACTGCATGCAGGAAGTTTCCACATCTTAAATATTTGGGAGTTAACGGCCTTGACGGGCGCTGTCGCGCGGTGCGCCAGAAGGTGGAAGATAACAGGGGATTAAAATGAAAGATTATGTTGTAGCGGTCGGGTTGAACCCGGCATATCAGAAGACTCTGTTTTTTAAAGAGTTAAATAAAGGGGATGTCAATCGGGCCAGTCGTGCTACTGTAATTGCTTCGGGGAAAGGAATAAATTTTTGTCGTGCTTCCAGTCGCTGGGGACAACAGGCTGTTCTATTGCAGTTTCTAGGGGGACAGACAGGAAATTTTATTGATGCCGCACTGGATCAGGAAGGCATGTCTCACCACACGATTAAGGTGGCTCCGACAACCCGGACATGTACAACTTGCCTGTGTGAAGCTTCTGGAAAAATGACTGAGCTTATTGAGCCTTCCGGTAAAGTAACAGAGGCGGAGCTGAATGAATTGTTGGCTCAACTGAAAAGTGAGGCCGTGCAGTGCAGTGGAATTGCACTCTGTGGAACAGTTCCGCCGGGGGTAGGGACCGCCGCCTATGAGACTGCGGCAAATGCCGCCCGTGAACATGGTATTCCCATCATGCTTGATGCCTGGAAAGATGTGGCGTCAACAATGGAAATTGGTGTTGATATCCTGAAAATTAATCGTGATGAACTATTGGCAATGACCGGCAGACAGGAGCTGAAAGACGCACTGAAATTCTGCCGTTCGGCCTGGAAAACGAAGATCATTGCTATTACCGATGGTCCGGGCCGGGCCTGGCTTGTTGTCGGGAATACGCTTTACAAACTTGATCTGCCGGTACTCGACAATGTGATCAATCCGATTGGGGCCGGGGATACAGTATCCGCTGTAATGTTTGCCGAATACCTGAAAGGAACCGAGCCTGTCGAGGCCTTTGCGACCGGGCTGGCTGCCGCTTCCGCCAGTTGTTTATCCGAAATGGCGGCGATATATGACGTTGCGACAGCAGAAAAATTGAAAAGCTCTATAGAAATTTCATCGGAAAATTTTTAAAAGTTTCTTACATGTAGTATATTGAGGTAATCACATAAAGGGAGATATTATGTCAGAACCAGAGAATAAGTCATTCGGGGATGTTTCCGCTCCTGAAAATCAAGACACTGATAATTTAAATACTGAACCGGATCAGATGTCTGGAAACGAAAATAAATCGTATCCGCCACCGCCGCCGGACGGTTTTTTCGGTGAACGTCATGCCAAACAGGAAAAGAGCAGTGGGAGCGGTTGCTTCTGGGCCATTATTATTGGAATTATTTCTGTCCTTGTCATCATCATTGTTATGATTGGTGTTGTACTTGTTGGAGCAGTGGCTACTGTTAAATCCACGATCACCGAGATTGGCGGCGAAGTCAATATGAAGAATAACAAGTATCAGGAAACGTTTGTTACCGGTAGCCGTTCATCTAATAATAAAATTGCCCTTGTCGAAGTAAAAGGCATTATTACCGGACAAAGCAGTGGCGGACTCAGTTCAAGCGGTGCGTCGGCTGCTTCCATTAACAGTAAACTTCGGCATATTCTGAAAGACAAATCTTTTAAAGCCCTGATCGTTCGAATTGATTCTCCCGGAGGAGAAGTTACTGCTTCCGACGAGATTTATCATATGTTGATGAAGATTCGCAAAGAACGTAAAATTCCGGTTGTTGCTTCCATGGGGTCGCTTGCCGCCAGCGGCGGTTACTACGTGGCTTGCGGCTGCGACAAGATTATGGCTCATAAAATGACGACGACCGGCAGTATCGGGGTGATTATTCAGACCTATAAATATTACGATATGTTCAAAAAGATCGGACTCAAAGGGGAAGCCTTTACTTCCGGTCCTATGAAGGCCATGCTTAGTGGTGACAAACCGACTTCTGAAGCCGAAAAAGTTATTGTGAAGAAACTGGTGATGAATGTGTACGACGACTTTGTCGGAATCGTAGCAAAGGGCCGTCCTAAACTGACCAAGGAAATCATTAAGACAACAGAAGTTGGTGATGGTCGGGTATTTCTTGGTGCTCAAGCGGTCAAAAATGGTCTGGTTGATGAGCTGGGATATTTTGAAGATGCCGTGGCGCTTACCGCGAAAATGGCAAATCTGAGTACCTATAAAGTCGTATCGCTTAACATCCCGTTCTCTTTAGGGATGCTGTTTGGACAGATGGAGTCAAAGGCTGCGGCTAAATCGGTTAATATCCAGTTGCCCGGAAGCCCTGGATTCAAGATGGAAACCGGTAAAATTTACCTGCTTCCAGCGGAATTTGCAGAAAAACGTTAAAGTTATCATATATAATAAAGGGAAGAATCATGGTTGAAATTGGAACAGCTATGTCGCCGACTGGCAAGAAGGTCTTGCTTTGCGGTTCGGGCGAACTTGGAAAAGAATTTGTTATTGAACTTCAGCGTTACGGGGTTGAAGTTGTAGCGCTGGATAAGTATCCTAACGCTCCGGCTATGCAGGTCGCGCATCGTTCGTATGTACTGTCGATGCTGGATGGAGAGCGTCTCCGCGAGATCGTTGAGCAGGAAAAGCCCGATTATATTGTGCCGGAGGTTGAAGCTATTGCAACCTCAACCCTGGTTGAGCTGGAAAAAGAAGGCTATAATGTGATTCCAACCGCGAAGGCCACTTTCCTGACGATGAACCGCGAAGGCATTCGCCGTCTTGCGGCCGAAGAACTTGGTTTGAAGACATCTCCATATAAATTTGCCGGCAGCAAAGAAGAATTTCTTGATGCCGTTAAGTCTGTTGGTATGCCGTGTGTGGTGAAACCGATCATGAGTTCATCTGGTCACGGGCAAAGCGTGATCAGAACCGAATCCGACATTGATAACTCCTGGAACTATGCTCAGGAAGGCGGTCGTGCCGGAGCCGGAAAAGTAATCGTTGAAGGTTTTGTTGATTTCGACTATGAAATAACTTTACTTACCGTTCGCCATGTTGGCGGAACTTCCTTTCTGGAGCCGATTGGTCACAAACAGGTCGATGGTGACTACCGCGAATCCTGGCAGCCGCAGGCTATGACTCCGGCTGCATTGGCTTCTGCCCAGGAAATGGCAAAAGCGGTTACCGATGCGCTTGGTGGTCGTGGCATTTTTGGCGTGGAACTGTTTGTGAAAGGCGATACGGTATTCTTCAGTGAAGTATCTCCGCGTCCTCACGATACAGGGATGGTAACGATGATCTCCCAGGATTTGTCCGAGTTTTCTCTGCATGCCAGAGCCGTTCTTGGTTTGCCGATTCCAAATATCGCATTCCATGGTCCTTCGGTTTCCAAGGCAATTGTGGTTGAAGGAAAATCAACTCAGGTGAAGTTCGGCAACCTTGAAAAAGTACTTGAGCTGCCTGATACTCAGTTGAGACTGTTCGGTAAGGGAGAAGTTGACGGACACCGCCGTATGGGTGTTATTCTTGCCCGTGATGTGAGTGTTGAGGCTGCATTGGAAAAAGCCACCAAAGCATTTAATGAGCTCGAAATTACACTTTGATACGCAAGGCAGAGAACCGTTGAGAGTTAAAGCCTCAGCGTTTTCCTGGTCCCGCAGCCGTCGCCGTTTGTTTGAATTATGCCGTCGGGCATATTTCTACAATTATTACGGTGCGATTGGTGGTTGGGACCAGTATGCGTGTGATGCCAGTGAGCACATTTATCGTTTAAAACAACTGCGTACCGCGGAAGAGTGGGCGCTTGATATTTTTACCCAAGCAGTTCGGCATGTTTTTATGCATCCGCGTCCCCGGGCATACCCCAATAAGAAACCGCTGGAGCAATCGTTATCGCACCAGCTTCGCCGGTTTTATCAGCGTGGTTATGCCGATGTGATCAGCGAAACCTGGAAGACCGATCCGAAGACTACCAATCTCTTCGAGGTTTATTATGGTACGGCTCCGGCGAAAGAAGAAAATGTTTTGACTTATGTCAAGCAACGTCTGGCTCAGCATCTCGCCGGATTTACCGCTTCCGGTTTGTTTGCCCATCTTGCCGGAGTTGATCATTTAAAGTTTAAGCCATTGCAGGCTCCGCAAAATTTTACGATTGGTGAGCTGGAAATCTGGACTGCTCCCGCGTTGGCCTGGCGTGATGAGGATCGTGTAAAAGTACTGGCTCTCAGACCTGGTGAGGCTGGAACAACTGAATATCTCGACTTTGACTCAAATATTTTGATGATGATGGTGGAACAGGTTGTTCGAAGGGAACCGGAGGAGGTTGATGTGGTATATTATTTTACCGGGGCACCGAATCAAAAGCCGGAGATGGTTCTTTCCAACGCGGTTTTTGATCGTGATGGAACAACGGATAAAATTCGCCGTAGTGCGGATCAGATGCTTGAGTGTATTTATCCCGATGGTACAGTAAATGAAACGGATTTTCCACTTTGGACGGTTGCGGCTGACCAGATCTGCGCAGGTTGCCGTTTCAAGGGATTTTGTAAGCCAGGATTGTAATTTAATGAAGAGTGAAGAATGAAGAGTAAAGAGTTTAAGAGTCTTGCGAAATGATCGAATTTGGGTAGGGCGCGCTCTCCGTAGCGCGCCGTCTTCCGATATTTTGTGCTCAGGCACAAAATAGCTGACGGTTATGGAGAACCGTCCTATCCCGATAAGTTGCATTTCGCACGAGTCTTTGAAGAGTTTACAATGGGAGAAGCTTCTCCCATACCCACTCTAAAAAATTAATCATTTGAAACTTAAAAAATTTTTTTTGGGCGACGGCGAAGCTTGGAGCCCCCCGTTCATTGGACGGAAGAAGATGCGAAGCATCTCATTGGAAGCGGCATCTTGCCGCCTTAAGACTTAATCACTTAAAACTTATATAAGGAGTATCAAATATGAAAATTGGCATTATCGGAGGCAGTGGTCTTTATGATATCGACCATCTTGAAAATCTTAAAGAACGGAAGGTGGAAACTCCTTTTGGAAAACCATCTGACTTGATTGTGGAAGGAACTCTTAACGGGGTCGAGCTCTTTTTTCTTCCGCGTCATGGCCGTACTCATTCGATTATGCCGGGAGAACTGAATCACCGTGCCAACATTTTTGCCATGAAAAAACTTGGCGTTACCCATATCGTCAGTATTTCAGCGGTGGGCAGTCTGCGGGAAGAAATGCGTCCGCGTGATGTGGTTATAGTCGACCAGTATTTCGATCGCAGCCGTCGTAGCGACACTCATACCTTTTTCGGGGATGGAGCCGTGGCTCATATTGCTTTAGCTGATCCGGTTTGTCCGGAACTTGCCGCGGTCGTTTGCAAAGCCGCCCAAAATGCTGCTGATATCAGTGGTTTGATTGGAGAGGAAAAGCCGGTGATTCATCCGACAGGAACCTATGTCCACATGGAAGGTCCGGCATTTTCCACAAAGGCGGAATCAAATTTTTATCGCTCAATGGGGATGGATGTTATCGGCATGACCAATTTTGCGGAAGCCAAACTGGCGCGTGAAGCCGAAATTGCTTACTCCACAGTTGCGATGGTAACTGACTATGACTGCTGGCATGATTCTCATGAAAGTGTATCTGTTGATATGGTGGTAGCCAATCTTCGCGCCAATGTGGAACTGGCTAAGAACACTTTAAGCGAACTGACGAAACTTGCCGGAGAAATTCCTGCAGAATGCAGTTGCCACAGTGCGTTGCAGTGTGCCCTGATTACTCATGGCGATGCTATTCCCGATGCAACCTACAATAAACTCAAACTCCTGATCGGCAAATACGTCCATCGGGAAGAATAGTATTTCTGACATATGACCCAAATCACCACAGAGGAAAAAGCTGCTCTGTGGTGATGGTATTAAGGCTAGTGGGAGGCTGCAGTTCCTGTCATTTTGATTTCTTCAATGAGTATTTTTGAAGAACCCCAGTTGGAAAGACGCAGTTCCAGGGTATTAAATAAAGAGATATTGCGTTTACTCTTTCCTTCGGCAATCATCTGCAGTTTTCCGTTCTTCTTTTCTGACAATTTTATGATTCCAGTTTGCGGATCAATAAAAATAATGAGTTCAAAAGGCTTTTTATTGGTGGGGAGAACGGCATCTTTCTTTCCGGTTGCTATAGGAATTTGACTTTCGAAATCCATAATAGATAATCCGGTTTTATAACCTTTTGAGGTACCGAACATATTATTATCGGCTCCCCATATTGAAATGCCTTCCCGTGTTTGCCTGTTATACAAACAAGTTTTCAGACAGAATCCGCGACTAGAGGGTGTTATTAACATTTTCATTGATATTGAGAAGGCAGATTTTGGCTTTGTGTTCGGCAACTTTAATATTAATGGCTCTTTTAAGCTTTTGCTGATCTCCAATACGTTTTGACTGCCTCGTCTAACTATTTTATAACTATCCGGTGATGAAAATATCCATTTGTTACTCAGCCGGTTTCTGTAGGTATTGAACGATTCTTTCAGAATTGGTTTTGATAAACTTGGAGCCAAGATCAGCTCGGGGAATTCAGTCACTGATTTTGAGCATGCTATCCCTGGTGACCACTCAAGCCACTTTCTGCCGTTTCCATCTGAATCATTAATGACAAAACTTAGTCTGAACCGAAGGTTCTCTCGTTCAATAATTGCTTTCATTGAGCCCATGTCAGCCCATGATATAAGTCCCTCATAAGTTGTGGTATGCTTGGCTTTATCTCTTTTAACAGTAAACTTACTGCCCGAGAATAATTTTTTTGCGCCGGTAGATGAAAATATTACGGATTGAGGACCATTTTTTCCAAGCATGAAGCCCCATTCAAAATGGTCTTTTTCTAAGGCTGTATTGGTATTATACATCGCAATTTGTAAACTGTCTTGTTTCCAGGACAGAGCAGGAGTATTGTTTTGCACATGTCTGTTGTCATTAACTTCTATTGCGAAATACAAACCATTGTCATTCCATAGAAATCCGGCTGTCGCACTTAAATCTTTTGGTGGAACTTTGACGGCTTTGGTAAATGCTTCTTCGGAAATAATGTTAAACTTAGAAATTTTGACGGCGTCTTGCCACTCTTCCGGGGACATAACTCCGTCAATTATTATTTCTGTATTGGTTCTGGTAACGGAATAAATTTTTGTAGCAGGTACAGCATAAAAGGAAATTTCGGCATAGTCAAGAATATTTGTTGGATTATTTGAATCTTCAGCTGTGATCTTGATATTATATGGTTTTACCGGGTTGAGGCTATTTTTTAAGTTGAGTTTGTAATTAACTCTTTTCGAGCTCATTGGCGGCAACTCCAAAAGTGTCGGTTTAATTGTGTCCGGTAAATTTGTTTTTAAGATGAACTTAAGGTTTTTTTCTGTGATATTATTAAATATTACCGGAAGCTTGTAATTTGACGCCTGTGAGTCCGTCAAGTAGTAACCGTTTAAACGATTTTGAGCATTTTTAGTGATATCAATCAATGGCTGAATTATCAGTTGTCTGACTTTTTTGGGCTTCTGTGGTTGTTGTGATATTTCATACATTGTCATTGCTCTAGTCTTGGCCTGACAGTATTTTTTCCTTTGAGTCGCTGACAATTTTACATAGGCGAGTCCGTCAATATTTTTGAAGCTGGATGAATTACGGTCAATGATTCTACCGTCAGCTCCATTGACTCTGGTAGAGTTGAAACCCAAATTTATTCTTTTTCCCTTGGGGGAATAGATTACAACAACGCTTTCTGTTGTATCAGAGAAAATTCTGGCTCTGATAATTTCTTTGTCATGGTGTTTCAGGTCGCCAGCATATTTCTTATTGCCCAGTCGTTGTGCTGCATAAAGCCATGTTCCCATAGACCGTAATGGACTGCCATTTCCCGAAGTCATTCCCCAGTTGATTACTCCTTCTACATGAGACTGGAGATAGAAAGCATAAAAACTTTTTGCTCCGCAGCAGAAGGCTTCTATTCCCCTCATTGTTGTTGCGATAGCAGATTTTTCTGCTTCTGTTGCGGAAGGGTGTTTGTATTTGTTTGTCATACAGGGGGAGCCTGATTCGGAAATACATAGTGGCATTCCAGGTCTGTTGTTTTTCTTCAGCCAGTTGCGGTAGAAGAACATAATGTCCTCGGTTGCTTTCGGTTGGCCGTAAAGGTGAAGACTAACGATATCAGTTACATCCAAAAATCCATTTGCGGCACAAATATTCAGATAGTCGCTTGGAATACTGGGACTGAAACATCCTGCATAAATTTGGGTTTGTTCTGTACTTTCAGTGTTAAGTGCAGCCGATATTGTTTTCAATACTGGAACATACTGATCAGCTCCCGATCCTTTCGCAAAGAATGGTTCATTCCATACTTCAAATGCATGCCAGTAGTCGCAAAGACTTCTATTCATCTGCCTCCAGAATTTATATGAAGCCGGAAGGTTAACAGAAAAACGATTGTTTTTTAAGTAACGTAAGAAATGAGGCGAGTCCTGAATCAATTCAAGAATACGTTTGCCATTTTGATTGCCATATACGTTGTTTCTGACCGATGAGTATGAACTGCCAGTAAATTTATTCTGATTTACTGACGGATGTATTGCAGGCCAAGCCATACGTTCACGAAACGCAGCTATCCCACGGTTGGTTAATATTGCAACCAGTTGCTTTTTTTCTTCTTCCTTCCAGCCGCACCAGGATAATCCGGCGTCAATACAGAAAAAACCTTGAGGAGAAGCCTTATGTTCGGGAAGACAAACTATTCCAAAAGCTTGATTCATTTCAGGAAGTAGAACTTCATAATATCCGGTAGACAATTGAAGACCAATGGAAAGAATATTTTCCGGGTTTATTTTTACTGTTCCGTTCTTTATCTTTTTTCCATGATAATCATGAATTTCATATTTTAATGAACCAGTTTGACCAGGATCCTTTAAGTTTATTTTTAATTGGAATGTTTGTCCTGCAGCAGGGTAAAATTGAGCGAGACTGGTTCGTGATAGTTGAGGCTCTCCTTTTAGCGACAGTGTGGTCATGATAAGTATAACGGAAATTGTTAATGAATTAATTATTCTTCTTTTCATTGTAACCTTATGGATGGGATTAATCATTTCGTGTTGAATACTGCTTTGAATCCAGTGTATGGATTATTGTATTTTGCCCCCTGGCTGGAGTATTCGTTGCTGACCATCCAGTTGACATGTCCATCGGCGTATAATACGTTTATGCCTTTGCCGCCGTGGTTCTTAGATATATATGGCTGGTAGCTCCAGACGCTTGAACTTGAATAAATATCGCAAAATCCAGCTGCAGTTTGTGAGAATTTTTTCAGTTTAGTTTTGTTTGGATAAGGATATGTCGAGCCGCTTTCCCAGCTGGGAACCGTTGTTGTCATAAACAAAATATAATCAATATTTAAGAATCCATTAGATTTAGTGGTAGAACTAGGACAGTCGAAGGGGCCTCGTCCATAACTGGGATAGTTCCATGCAAAATATTTTCCATAAGGATATTGATCAGAAGTGGGAGAAATATATTCACCAATTAGAGAAAAATTACAATATTGACTATTGCTGATCATGCAACGTGGATCGTTATCACCGCGTGGGAACCAACCGTTAAAATCTCCGCAGTACATGTTTAGTGCTGTTCCAAGCTGTTTCCAGTTTGATGTGCATTTTATGACTTTTGCGCGATCTCGGGCATTATTTAATGCCGGTAGCAGTAGTGACGCCAGGATTGCTATGATCGCGATCACTACCAGAAGTTCGATGAGTGTGAAATGCTGTTTTTTCATTTGTTGTTTCTCCGTTTGTTCTTTTTATATATTTACTTGTAATTGTTCTTTATATTCATCTTCTTGAGTTGGCAACGGCATTGTCTTAAACCTGTTCTTATTATACATCATAAAATCGTAATCCTGATAACAACTTGCGATAATATCTTCCAGTTTTGCTTCTGCCATGCCGATGCAGGCGTCTGCCGCTCCATAATATACTTTAACCATACCATCATCTTCAAGCAACGCTCCGCAGGTAAATACAACATTCGAGACCCGTCCGGCTTTTTCATATGGGGCATTCGGAAACAGGATCGGATATTTACTCCGGGCTATAACTTGTGATGGATCATCGGCATCATGGATTGCCGCAAATAAACTGTAAATAGCTCCGTCGCAGGTACGGTGTACGCCGTGGTAAATTGACAGCCAGCCTTTATTGACTCTGATCGGAACCGCTCCGCCACCCAGTTTGAAATCATCCCAATGTGCCGGACGGGAATACATGACGATTCGGGCATCGCCCCAGTAATGCATGTCTTCCGAGTAAGACATCCACATATTGCACGGCTTATCTTCATCCATGAACGGGCGTTCGAACCTGCAATATCTTCCGCCGATTTTTTCAGGGAACATGATACCGTTGCGGTTGCCGACTTCCGAAGCAATTGCCACGCGCTCATAATGCTCAAAGTCAGTGGTTTTTACAATGCCTAGACGGGTGCCCTGTTCATTGTTGTGACTGCCGTACATAATGAAATATTCATTGTCGATCTGCGTGATTCTTGGATCGTATACTCCGTTTTCTTCCCACCAGTCATAAGATTCCGGCCAGTTTATCGGTTCCGGGTCAAAAGTGAAATCTACTCCATTGCTGCTGCGTGCCAGCCAGAAAATGATTCCGCCTTCAATATGAAATACATCGACCAGCAGCAGATACTGCTCTTGGTATTTCGCTACACCGGGATTGAGAATATAATAGGCTTCGCATGGGAGATCCGAAACGGTCAGTAACGGGTTTTGATCGTTGCGTTTCAGCATTCCGGGATGTGAATGATACAAAATTTTACTCATCTTAACTTATTGTCTGTTAATTGTTGTCTTTATTTAGTAAACTGTTTACTATTGATTATAGTTTATGATTTATATATTGTCAATAGTGGAGATAAAATTAAATTAATTTCTTTACGGTGTTACCGTAAGAGATGATGTTATCAACGCGGAGATGAATCGATTTTTTCGGGGAATGAGACAGTTCTTTTATGTTTTTTACTGCCAGGGCTCCCATTTCTTCTGCTGGCTGCGCGAATGATGCAAAATCAATCGTGCTCGGAAAAGATTCCGGCATTTCGTAGCATCCGGCCAGAGAGATATCATCCGGAAGTCGATAGTTTTGTGCGTTTAAAGTAGAATACAGCATATTGCCGCATTCGGTATTTATAAAGAAAATGGCGGTGGGCGGTTCCGCTCGGCCCATGAGTCGTTTTACTGCGTTGTCAAAAGTTTCCGGTTCCTGGTCCGGCAGTTCCAGAATAAAATCACTATTCAGTTCAATCTTATGCTTTTCCAGGGCTGCGCGGTATCCGTCAAAACGTTCACGGTGACTGTTTACCTGTTGCATGAGAACACCGGCAATGGCGATACGTCGATGTCCCATACAAATCATATAGTCAACAACTTCCATCGCGGATTCGTAGTTGTGCGATGAAATATAATTGAAAGTTGTGTCGTTACATGAATTGGCAATATTAATGAACGGTACTTTCCCATTGGACATAGCGCCCATCAGGGGAGATTCAGCATCGGCATTCAGCAGCAGAAATCCACAAATCGAACGAGAAAAACGGTAGCGAAAAAGTTCTTCCGGAGTCATGCCGACCAGGGCTTTGCCATCAATCAGCAGCAATTCATTTCCGTCCTTGAAGGCCTGTAACGACATGCCGGTCATAAGTTTGCTGGAAAATGGAGAAGCCAGCAATCGTTCATTATGAAAACAAACTACTCCGATGGCATTGTCAGAATGCTTTTTTTGGGTGGGGACATAGTTATACTTACGTATGGTGCGGAGTACTTTTTCGGCGATTTTTTCCGACACATACCCTTTATTATTGATTACCTTTGAAACTGTAGCTGTGGATACGCCTACTTCATCGGCAATCGTATAGATGGAAACTTTTTTACTCATACCTATAATTATAGTATACTATTTCTTATAATCAAATAACAGTTTTTTGTTTTTAGTAAATATTTCCTTCGTGTAGGCTGGAAAAATAGTTAAATCTATAGATTTCTGCTTCCGTAGTGCATCGTTTGAAGCGGTATTCACGTGGTCTGGAGTACAGGAAAAGCGGCATGCCGGAAGGGATAACCGACATGCCGCGAGGGAATTTGGCTCGTTATATATTAGGCGTGTTTCGACAGATAGGCTGCGACTCCTTCGGCGTCAGCTTTCATGCCTTCTTCGCCTTTGTGCCAGTTTGCCGGGCATACATCACCGTATTCCTCGAAGAACTGCAGTGCATCGACCATTCTCAAAGCTTCCTCAACGTTACGTCCCAGAGGAAGATCGTTGATGGTAGCATGGCGAACCATACCTTCACGGTCGATCAGGAACAGACCGCGCAGTGCTACGGATTCGTTGAACAGAACACCAAAGCTTTCTGCGATCTTTTTCGTCACGTCCGCCACGATCGGGAACTGAACGTTACCTATTCCTCCCTTATTAACCGGAGTGCTCTTCCAGGCAAAGTGGGAATACTCTGTGTCGGTCGATACTGCGATTACTTCCGTATTTTTGCTCTTGAATTCTTCCAACTTCTTGTCGAAAGCGATGATTTCAGACGGGCATACGAAAGTAAAGTCCATTGGATAAAAGAACAGTACCACATATTTGCCGCGATAGTCCGCGAGTGATACTTCACCGAAAGTGTTGTCAGGCATTACTGCTGTCGCTTTGAATTCCGGTGCTTCTTTCGTTACTAAAGTTGATACGCTTACACATTCATTCATTTTTTTCACCCCATGTTTGTTTGGTTCGATTTAATTTATTTTTAATGATACTTGTTTTATCTCATTAAGGGTTAATTATACAACGATCAAATACAAAGTCAAGCGTTTTTTGTGAAATTATAGTAATTATTCCTAAAAATTTTATTCCAAAAATATCAAAATGCCTGCCCCAAGGCTGTTGTTTTACTATAAATCATACAGTGTCAGGTGGATAAGTCAATATTGTTTTCAGGCATGTTTGAAAATAGTTTTCGGTACGATATAATAATATAATGCATCTGAAAACATATATGGGATTGATTATGGCTCGTTTGGTAATATTATTTTGTTTCCTGATATCTTTTAATGCATCAGGCATATTGTATACTTCTGATGCCTATCCGAAGCAATGGCATGACGATGATGATGGTTATTTTAATCCCAGATTGCTGCGTACTGCCATGAAATCTGCTATTCCTGATGTATCTGAAGAAAGTTTAAAAATGGTCGAGGAAGAGCACTCACCCGCAAAAATATATGAACTTTTTATTACTGGTCTTTTGTTGGGAAAATTCGATGATATCAGGTACTGTTGTTCGGTTATTTTCAGTAATTATAATCCTGATATAAAGCTGAAACAAGCTGTTTTTGATAAGCTGTATGAATATAGAAACAAATCAGAAGTATGCAGGTTTGAGATGGGAAAAGTTATTTATTACGGCAAAATTAATGGCGGCAATGATATTGAAAAAGGCTTGGAAATAATCAGGGAATCTGCCAATAAGGGGTTCAAAAAGGCAATTTATTTCATGATTGACTTCTACCGGAATAATCATAATATTGAGGCCATGCAATATTATCTTGAGATGCTGGCTGAGCAGGGAGAAGTAAACAGAGAATATGTTTATATATTATTGAATAAAAATTTTCCGGATGAGGCTTATAAAAATTTTGTCCGTTACATAGAAGGTCGAAAAAAACGTGTTGAGAAATTCAAGACGATTAAAGCTACATTCACAAATACAACCAGAGAAGAAATTATAAAATCAATGAATGATAACGTTGACAGGGAGATCGCCTGTTATAATCGGTTAATCTCCGAAAAGATTAAGGATACCGAAATTCGCAAGCGTTATCTGTATATGAATAATAAAACTGAAAGTAAACTCGCAACCGCTCCTCTTAAGGAATGATATTTCCTTGGGCTTGTCGCCTGTATTCCATTGGAGTCATCCCGGTAGATTTTCTGAAATACGCTCCGAAATAACTTTGGCTTGTCATTCCGATTTCAAATGCTACTTCCGACATTGGTTTTCTGGTTTCTCTAAGTAGTCTTTTTGCTTCGGTAAGTTTTATTCTTCCTGTCAAATTCGCTGTAGCTATGCTTCGCATCGGCAAGCCCCTAAATCATTCCAGGATAATTCACGCATCTTGTTAAGTTTATTTCTCAACAGCTCCTAAATTTCAGGGAAGACAAATTTTTGTTGATTCCCTGGCAATCAATCTGACTTGATGGAGTTGTACTTCCTCTTCGTAGTCGCGGAGATTTTGTTTCGATTCTATTCTTTTCAGCAAAGAAGAAAACAGGTTGCGCCCGATATCATTGAGATCTTCTGCAACAGTAGTAAGTGCAGGCTGGATACATTGTCCAAAGAATAAATCTCCATAACCTGCAACAGCAATATCATTGGGGATACTGTACTGGTGCTGCTGCAGACCGATCAGGGCTGCCAGGGCCAGATAGTCGGAAACCGCAAATACTGCGGTAGCCCCGGATTTTTTCAATTGTTGAATAAACATTTCAGTGTTGAATTTAGGCGTTTGTTCCGTGAGGGTGATATTGTCCGGACCTATGTAGACCCCGGCTTCTTCCGCGGCATCGATAAATCCCTGGGCACGGTTTTCTGTCCATGCGCTGGAATATGCCATTTTTACGACAATAAAACGCCTGTGCCCATTGTCATAGAGATGCTTAAAAACAAGCTTTCCCCCCAATGTATCGTCGGATATGATTCTAATACTATGAGGAAGAGCATAGCCTCCCGGACCGATAGCTAAAGGAATGTCATTGTCCAGAAGCTGTTGTTGAAGTTTTTCAAGAAAGTCCTGAAACAGTGAACTAGATGATATAACACCGGCCAGACGCTGTCCCCGGCAGATGTCGACAATACTTTCCGGTTGGGTGCAACTTGTCGGAACATAGATAACTTTGACAAAATAACCGTTTAGGGAGGCCTCAGTCATAACTCCTTCCAGAAGTTTTGCAAAGTGTTCGGTTCCTGCACGATGAACCAGAAATCCGATAACCTGGGTTTTTCCGGTGACTACAGATCGGGCGATTTCATTACGGCGGTATCCGAGGGTGGAGGCGAGTTCCTTAATGCGTTCACTCAGCTTTTTACTGATACGAGCCTGCTGTGATTTTCCGTTCAACACATAAGATACTGTTGCATGACTGACTCCAGCTTCACGCGCAATATCTTTTATCGTTACCATATTCATCCTAAAGTTATTCTTTTTTTGTATTTGTTCAATAAGTTAGCACTATTCTTCCAGTATTCCTAGACCGTTTAAATATATATTTTCCCTCTCTTATATTAAAAAAGCTATCATCACCAGTTCATATGGTAATTAAATTTCTGGGGAATATTGTCACTGTTTAATGTATTGCGGTCGACTGGTTCGACATGTCCATCAGCAAATGCGGCGTTAGCTCTTTTCATATGACGAAGATGAATTCCCTTTGTGCTGGCGTTGGTGATATAGGTTCCAGTTCCACTTAAAAGGTACCAGCATTGGGTCCAACCGCTATTATATCCTGCCCGCGAGCAGTCAGCTAGCATAAGATGTCCCGGTTTTAACTTTTTTAGTACCAAATAGTAGTTGTTAACGGTGCTCGCCCTATAACGTCCTACAGCTAATGTGCTGATTCCTGTCCATAAGCCATGGGTATATCTGAATGCTCCAAAACTGCCTGATGATTTTACTACATAGGGATATACCGCTGGACAGACGTATGCGGACAGTTTGCCTTCTTGTGTTTCCGGAAGATATTTGTTTTCTGCCAACTCTGTTGCCCAGTTTCGGCTACTTGCCGTTTGAGAAGCCGGTAATACACTGTCAAAATCCCCGGCGTACATTATTAATGCAAGCATGGATTGTTTTTGGTTGGCCGTACAGGTTATTGCTTTTGCCCTGTTTCTGGCCTTACCCAGAGCTGGCAATAAGAGTGATGCCAAAATTGCGATGATGGCGATCACGACCAGGAGTTCGATGAGTGTGAAAATTCTCGTATGTCGGGAAGTCTTTTGCATTGTATTCTCCTTTGTTTTTTGAGTGAAATAGTTATTGTTTCTCCGGCGAAGTTGTTCTCATATTCGATAAAATTACTGTTTCCATTGGCTCCAGTTTTGCGGTGATATTGAGTTTGTTAATTTTTATATCAAGATTTTTTCTAGTTCTGCCCCACGGTTTTAGAGGTCTTTTCCCTGGATTGGTTTTTAACTGGAAATTTATCAGAGCGGGCTGACTTGAAATATTGCTTACAGTCAGCGTGCTGCCTGTCTTGCGTATCCATTGCCCCGCAATAAAATTTATTCCGAAATAGGAGTTAGTAACCATGGACGTTGGTTGAGTCAGATGAGCAAAATTTCGTAATTCTCTGGTTACATTGAAGAAGGTATTTTTTATCCAGCCTGTTTTCCGTTCGGTCTGGTAGCAGCGGCCCATTGCAAAGAAAAAGACTCCGGCGACTCCGCGCGATACGGAAGAATAGATCATTAGGCGAAGTTCTTTTTCATTTGGAATTCGACATTTTTTTATATCATATTTATTTTTTTTAGCATGCCACGGATAGACTTTGTAATTGAAAATTTGAATAACAGGGATTACCGGTTTTCCTGTCGCAATACCTCTGTTAATAAATTTGATGAAATTCATCATCGTTCCATGATTCTGGGGATCAGCCCTGATGGGATATGCATCCATCATCAGGTAATCACTTGTGTCATTTTTAGTATAGGCATGCCAGTGGTTATTCCAGGTTACAACCATGGACGTTGGAATCTTCGGTGCTTCTTGTTTTATGATTTCATTAAGTTTTTTTGCATCGTTTTTGAGCTTGGTAGGGGGTTCGTCGCCAAGCAGCCATAATCCCACCGTTGGGTTATCCTTGAATTTATTAACGACTTTTTGGGCATTAGTCCAGCCATTAGGACGTTTATAAAGATTATTACAACGCGTAAACATCATTACTTTCAACTTATTGTGTGCGGCCATCTTCAGGAGTTTTTCTGTTGTTTTAATGGAGTTTTTATTACCATCGACTCCATAGGAATGGACATAATCAATTCCGGCTGCTTTAAGTTGAGCAAAGACATTATCATTTAGTTGAACGCTGTAAACTCCTATAGGAAAATCATCATCCGCCTTGATTTTAGGAGAAATAGCTAAAGCAGTTGTACAAAGGCAAGGCAGGAAAACTGATACGAATAATTTAAAATATCTCATTATTTGTCTCCTGTTCGCGTCATTTTCCATACCAGAACTTCCCAGGGGGCGGTTTGTCTGCCGATATTCAGTTTGCCGTTTACTATTTTTGCTCCTGAATTACTTGTACTTCCCCAAGGTTCAAGAGTTGCATTTTGCACAATGCCTTCCATCCAGCGCTTTGACGTTTGAGGAGTTGGCCAGTGATTAATAAGTACAAGATATTCATTATTTCCGCTGCGATAAATTTTTGCGGCATATCGTGTATCCTTCATTCTTTTCAGAGAAACACCATTTTCATCATTTGCAATTATTTCTCTGAATCGATTGTATTCTTTGATCGCGGGACTGAATACTGTTATAGCCCACTTTTTCCCCTTCGTTTGACCTTTTTGAATCACACTGCGCCAATATGAGTAAAATGCGATTCCTCTGGTATTCAACATTATACTTGAAAATAACCAGTAACGCAATTCCGGTAATTCTGGATACCGGCAGGGTTTTGAATTATTTATCATCCTGTCCCGTGCAATAGAGGGAAGTGCTTTGAAATTATACATCTGAGCAACGGGAATTACCGGTTTCCCGAGGTTCTGAGAGGCTATTACAAAGTCAACAAAATTTATTAAGGGTGCATTGGGGAAAACCTGATTGGCAACGGGATAGTTATCCGGCATTAAAATATCGCAGGCTCTTACGGCAAATTTCCATTCTTTTGCCCAGTTTTGGGCAATGCAAACAGGTATGTTTGGCGTTTCTTCTTTTAATATTTTGTAGAATTCTTGAAGCCGGACAATATGGTTTGAACGTGGTTCATCGTAGAGATACCATGCGAAAAGGGCAGGGTGATTTTTGAATTTACGGATATAATCGCGAAATTCCTGATTGGTAATTCCTGGTTTTACCCAACCTTTGCCGTTAAGGTTAAACAGTACTTTTAAGCCTTGCTGCTGTGCCAAGTCCATATATTTTTTATCTCGTTCAATTCCTCTTGCTGTGTTCCTCCCCATTCCGTAAGTATGGATGGTATTAAATCCAAGGCTGCGGATAAAGGTGAAATTTTTCGCATTCATTGGATCTGCTGCATAAGCAATTACAGGATATTCTGGTGCTTTTTTAGATTCTGCAATTAGACTGTATGAAAATAATCCTAAGTGTATTGCTATTAGGGTTTTGATGGTTCTTTGCTTGGCGTTGATGTGTTTGGGTATTGATTTGATTACACGTTTAAGCATTCTGCTCCTCTTTTTTTGTTTGTATTGTTTTGGGAAAATTGCATACACGTTTAAGCTCTCGTTTTTAATTCTAACATATTACCAATAAAATGTCAATAGTATTTATGTTTTTTTTTTATATTGGAAATCAGTTACCTTCAATTTTAATATATTCTGATCTCTAAATTCTATTGGTGTAAACTATTTGATTATGTTTGCTCTGATGCTATTATACTTTTTTGATGATTAATAATTGGAATATAAAAAATAACATATATTTATGAATAATACATTTATTGACTGGTGGCGGGAGCATAAGGCGGAATATCAGGCGTTGCTGTTTGATATTGATGGTACGTTGCTGTCGGCAGGTAAAGCCTTGCCGGGAGCAGAAGAGCTGCTTGCGTTCTTGCGTGTCAATAAATTCCCGTTCTTTCTGCTGACGAACGACGGTAACCATTCAACCGAAGAGAAAAGCGAACTTATGGCACAGGCCGGGTTACATGTTGCATCCGATGAAATTATATCCTGCGCGATGGCGCTGGAACAGTTTATCGAGGAATGGTCGTGTCCCGAAGAAACTTTTTTCGTTATGGGGGACCTTGGGGTGCCGTGTTTTGCTGAACGGGTTGGACTCAAGGTTTGCCGCGATCCTAAAAAGATCAATGACTGCTACGGTATTATCGTAGGGGAGGGGTTCTATAACTGGCAGGACAATATCAGTGCGGCATTTAATTTTCTGATTAAGTACCCGGAACGGCCTCTGGTTGTGCCGAATCCAGATAGCTACTGGCCCGGTCGGGTAGAAGGCGAGTATGGCATTGGGGCCGGAGCTAAGGCGCGGTTTATCTGCGGGCTACTTGACGAAATGGATATTAAAGTCGAGCCAATTTATTTGGGCAAGCCTTATAAAGTCATTTTTGATTATTCCGTTGCGGTTGTAAAAAGGCGTTTTGGTATAGCTGATTTGGATATGAGTAAAATGATGATGATTGGAGACTTGCTTAAGTCGGATATCCGCGGAGCCAATCAATATGGAATGGTGTCTGCTCTGGTTATGACAGGTGTTACCGATGAAAAACAGGCGGCGGAAGCGCAGGGCGAATTCAAGCCGGATTTGATATTCAAAACTTTGGGATGACAGTTAATCAGAGAATTTGCGAAAACGACTCTGGAGCGTTGAGCGGCAATAACGTAGTTCGTTGTACGGACTAATACCATTCACTTAAAGCTCAAATACTATATTTTTACATGTAGACTTATCATTTTTTCTGAAAATCTACGATTCGTATTGCAGCAGCATTAGTAGCTTGCGTTGGCCCAACGCAAAAAGCACGTCTACCGCAAACGTCGTAGACACGTTTCCCCTCAAAAGATACAAACATCTTAATACATTATATCTACAGTTATTCGTGACTTAAAAGGTTATCCATAAATCGACACAATATCAGCAAAACTGCTATTTGCGCTGGGGACAGCGCAAGCTGAGAATCCGCCGAACAAAAGTTGTTTTCACTATTCAATGACTAAAAATTATTCAACAATATTAGCATGACCAATTTCTTAAGTGAACAGCATTAGTCGTACTGACCCGGATTTGATTTTCGATACTCTCGGATAATTGCTTGCATTGAAAATATGTCGTGATAAAGTAATATTGATGATGCAATGATCAAATTTTCACAGGGGATAATGTCAATGGGTAATTTTCTATTTCCAGTACCGAGAAAGGCTGTTTTTGCAGATAAAAAATATGATATGTCTGCTTCGAATTGGATAACTATTCCGCCTGAAAGTTCTGAGGTGCTTAGAAAAGCCGTACTGGCTTTTGCCGAAAGTATTCGGGACAATTTCCCGTTGCCGGTAACTGTGGCTGCCGGAACTCCATCGGCCGGAGGTATTTTGATTGATATTTTCCTTGATCCGTCTCTTGAAGGCACACAACATTACAAAGTTATTTCCGATAAATCAGGAATTCATCTTACCGGCTCAGATGAAGCCGGGATATATTACGGGCTCGGAACTCTCGAACAGCTTATTTCTCAGACAGGGATATTCTTCCCTGAATGCGAAATTGACGATTATCCCGATTTTGGTCAGCGTGGCTTTATGCTGGATGTATCACGCTGTAAGGTTCCTACGATGCCGGAGCTTTTCGAGTTTATCGATCTGCTTGCAACTCTTAAATATAATCAGTTACAACTGTATATTGAGCATACCTTTGCTTTTTCCGCTCATGAAACCGTGTGGCACGATTCCTCTCCGTTTACTTCCGAGGAAATATTACAGATTGATTTGTACTGCCGTGACCGGTTTATTGAGCTGGTGCCAAATCTGAATTCATTCGGGCATCTAGAACGTTGGCTGAAATACTCCGAATACAAACATCTTGGCGAATGTCCCGATGGATTTTCGCTTCCGAGTGGAATGAAACGCGAGTGCAGCGGAGTTTTAAAGCCGAATGATGACAGTCTGGCGTTTCTTAATGAGCTTTACAGCGAATATTTGCCGAATTTTTCCAGCCGTAAATTCAACATTGGTTGCGATGAAACCTGGGAGCTCGGTGAAGGATGGAGTCGTGCTCTTTGCGAGAAAAATGGCAAGACTCGGGTTTATCTGGATTTTCTATTAAGTATCACTGAACTGGCAGAACGTCATGGACGCGACGTTATGTTCTGGGGCGATATTATCCTGCATCAGCCGGAACTGATATCCGAACTGCCTAAAAATATTACTGCTCTGAACTGGGGTTATGAAGCAGATCATGATTTCGAAACGGAAACCGCGGCTTTTGCTAAGTCAGGAGTGCCGTTCTATATTTGTCCGGGGACTTCTTCCTGGAATTCATTGACCGGACGTACCGATAACTGCATGAATAATCTGTTGAACGCCACATTACACGGCAGCAAAAACGGCGCGGCTGGACTGCTAATGACGGACTGGGGGGACAATGGTCATCTTCAATATCCGCCGATTAGTTGGCCGGGGATTTGTGCCGGTGGCGCTTATTCCTGGTGCAGTGAAGTAAACAGTCATGCTGATATCGCGGAAGCCGTTGATCTGCTGATTGCTCAGGATTGTGCCGGCGTTGTTGGGGATTATCTGTTGTCTTACGGTAATCTTTATACGATTTTCAGCGACCATATTCGTAATGCTACATTTTTCGGCAAAGCGTTAATTACCGGGCTTGACGAAAAGCCGGAATGGGTAGAACAATATACGGTTTCAGAAGTGCACAAAGCGCTTCTGAAACTCGTTGAATTGCGCGGGCACCTTGGGACCGCTCTGCCGCAGACCGAAAACGGCAGGCTGATTGTCGAGGAGCTTCTCAACAACAGCTTTATGACCGAGTGCGCGCTCAATAAAATGCTGTTGCTGAAAGGCGAAGAAGTCAACATTTCCGAATTGCGCAAACTATTTCGTCATGTAATTGGCAAACATGAGCAGCTCTGGCTGTCGCGCAATCGTCCTGGCGGTCTCAACGAAAGCTCCGGACATTTGCGCAAAGCACTCGCTGAATTATAAGTCTGAAAAATGAGCTTTTATTATTGTGTTAGCGGCCTGGCCTCGAAGAATTATAATTCCTGAGTCACGTCCGTTCGGATTGTCAGGAGCTTTTCCGCAGTAAAATTCAAAGCCATCCGGGATTTCGAGCTGTATTTTCTGGATGATTTTTTCATGTTTCCAGTAGCCGCTGATTGTGTTGTTTTTCGGTGTAATCTGTTTTGCTTCGGATATCATATCGAAGCCTTTTTCTCCTGAGAAAGAAGCGGTGATACTTTCTTTTTCATCTGGAAAAAACAAGCCGTCGCCGTGAAACATCCAATCGATTCGGTGTGAGGTTTCCGATAGTATCTCAAAATCATCGATCCAGCCGTTTTCCTGAAGCTCAAGGGAACGTCGCAGGGTTACTCCGTCATACGCACCGGTGCATTCAGCGCATACTGAACTATCGGTCCACTTTTTTAGATAACCATTACTGAGCTGTTGGGATAGTCCATCGATCATCACTATGTTATGAGCGACTCCGGTGCGTTGCCAGTCACTGGTTATTTTTGCCCCATAGCCGGAGGTGCCGCAATCCAGACTAAACCAGCCCTGATTCGTTTCTACATCAACCGACAGCTCATCCCGATGGTCGTGTCCACCGCCGGGCGGAGTAAAACGTAACGCAAGCCTTACTTTGTCGTTACGCAGTACGCTGATGCCGGAATAAGCCAGTAAAGTCGATTGGCTTGTATTTTTTGTTTCGGGGAGTTTCATGGAGCCGAATAGCAGTGCGGCAGTTGAACGGCGAGGAGGAAGGTCCTTTGCTAGTGAGTAGCTGTACATGGGGTTGAATGAGCGGCTGTATGGACGCATTCGACCAGGTTTTCCATCTCGGATAAATTCATATACGGAACTGTTTCTTTCCTGCTCCGGCAACATACTGTAGAAGGATTCATAAATATCCGCATTGTCCAGTACAGATACCGAGGGCCAGCCATCGTTGTAAGCGGGTAGGCGTCCATCTGAGTAGGCCAGTTTCAGTGGATTTTCAAAGGCCAGTTTCAGTTTTTCCTGCAAGTGTGGTAGCAGGTGTTCCATACCGGCAATATCCAGAAATGATAGAATAGCGGTAAGAGCATAAAAATGGTAATGGATACTTCCTTCAAACCAGATTCCGTCGTTATTAAGACCAAATTCCAGTTGTGGGGCCATTCCCGACTTGCTGTTCCAGCAGGATTCGAGCAAATCTTTGTCGTTCAGCCAGTAAGCGCATTCCGCCATCCCGGCCAGTTCCCAGCAACGGATGTTGCTGATATTTAATCGGGACTTTGATAGAAGTTCGATGACCATTTGGGCCATACGTGAAATATTGTCCAGTGTATTTGCCGACAAAGAATCAGCGATGCCGCTCCAGCGAATTGCTCTAAGAAAAGAAATGCTCCAAAGAGCTTCATCGAGAGTTTGCGGCATCAGCTTTGCCGGAATCCATTTGCCGTGAGAATTATATTCTGGGTAGATTTCAGAATAAGAAGTTACCAAACGTATTATTTCTTTTCTGGTCAGTTCCGGACAAATTCCGAGTTTCAGCAGAATCGCGCAGCGTTCAAGATGTACCGCATTGTTATTGTGTACCAGACTAACCCAGGCGGCATCATATTTCTCGCCGGTGTAAATCTTTCCATTTGGTGAACGGTGTTTATACGGATTTGCCGGATCGAAAATCAAAGCCTGACCGCTTTGATCGCAGAAATAATTATGCAGCCAGCCGGATAATCGATCTGGGCCGGGAATGATACTTACTTCCGACCAGTTTAAAACATCCTGTTTCATTGCTTCAACTAATCTCTGTGCCCAGTCGCATTCCTTTATTTTTTGTGATGCCTCGGTCCAGTCCGGTTGTTTAATATGAAAATCCATTTTATTATCCTTTGCAAAGTGATACAATCGCGATTCCGCCGACAATCATGGAGATACCGCCCCATTGTATCAGGTTGAGTTTTGAATGGTACACCAGAATAAAAGCAACCTGGATCAGGACGAAGTATCCGCCACGACAGATTGCTTCGCTGATATTCGGATTCAGATGCTTATATACTACCATTAGAAAGTAGATGCTGGAAATCCCCAGTACGTTACCGCTGATGAATCCGAAGGTCCAGTATTTAGGGCACATTGCTCCCATTTTATACAGCAGTCCAGAGCCCACTTGGAGAACAAAAAATATGCAGATCGACAGGTAAAGCATTTTTACGAATTTATTCCTTTTTATTTAGTAAGAAATGGAAATATTTCCAGTTTTGTTGGTATGATTATAATGCGAAGCAACATGAAATGCAAGAGGAGTTTTGGAAATATTTCCATTTTTGCTACCGCAAAACGCTGACGGTTGCAGAGGATTAACAAAATTTTTCTCTGTGGTGAAGCTACTTACGGATTGGGGCGAAGAATGCGTTCAGTGCTGCCGGAAGCTTTTAACCAGGTCCAGTAGCGTTCTGATGGACCGTCTTTGATTTGGTCCACGTATTTGTTGAGTTGTTCCAGGTTGGAAAGAAACGATACTTCGGCTTTCATGGTGCGGGGATAACCTCTGCCGCGTAAATAATCAAGTATGACTTTACGGGCAATCCGCATTCCAAGCTCTTCGCCATAGTATTTTGCCATTTCCGTAATATGCTGCCTCATTTCTTCGGCTAGGTCGGTACCACATGGAGGAACATAATCCGGATTGGAAATTTCCTGAAAGAGCCATGGGTTACCCATGGCGCCGCGAGCGAGCATAATGCAGCCGCAGCCGGTACCGTTGCGGAGGTCATCATAGGTTTTTCGGTCCATGACGCCGCCATTGGCTATTACCTGAATTCCAACCGTTTCCTTGACAGCTTTTATAATATCAAAGAAGACCGGTCCTGAATAAAAAGCTTTTTTCAGACGTCCGTGAACTGTGATTGCCTGTGCTCCGGCAGACTCCAGTTTTTTTACCAGGTATAACGTGGGATCGGGATCGATTTCGTCAAGTATTCTGATTTTCGCGGTGACGGGATGCCGGGAATTTTTTACGATAAGTTCGAGTATTTTTGCCGCCTGATCGGGGTTAGCCCCAAGTACGGCTCCAGCCTCTTTTTTTGCTACTTTTTTTACAGGACAGCCGAGATTAAAGTCAAGTACATCGAATTCATGATGATTGATGATCTCAACTGATTTTTTTATACGTTCAGGACATGATCCTACCAATTGAACCCCCAGCCAGGACTCATCATTGCCACGTTCCAGCATCAAATGAGTTTTTTCATTGCGGTAGGCTATTGAACCGGCATCAATCATTTCGGTAAACGCAAACTTACAACCGTGGCGTCGAGCGGAATGGCGATATGGCAAATCCGTGTAACCTGATAAAGGCGCAAGTATAAGGCTGTCCGGAGGATAGATATTCATAAAAACTAAAAGATTTGCCTATTTGGCCGGTTTCATTCTTCCGAAATAACTAGCGTTGTTATAATTTTCTTTAATACCGGACCATACCATTTGTGTCAAGCTATTATTACCGTCATAGTCGATAATGCCGATATCAAAGTTAAATTCATCGTCCGGCTTGTACTTAAAGATGGAAAACGGAAAAAATGCTTCAACCTTATAACCACCGGGAATTGCATTACTTTTTACCCAGCAGCCATCAGGTACTTTTATTTTTTTGCCAGCGGTTCGTAGCGTCATTGTATTGGAATTTTTAGGCATGCCATAGAAAGGAACTACTGTTGCCTGATATACGGCTCGGTCTTCATATTTAATATTGCCGCGATTTTTCAGCGGACGTACATCAAAATATATCTCAATACAATCATTACGATACTGGATATTTTCATCTTTGGCCCAGCGAATATTGTCTTTTACGGCAACCATAACCAGAAAGCCATTTTCTTTCTTTTCCAGCATGCATTTATAGGAAAGGTCATCGGTATCTTTCCAGTTTTGAGCTCCTGTGACGCAATGATCTTTTGAACCGACTTTGATGAGAGTCGATGATCTGTCGGTTGTTTCTGAAGTAATATAAAAACCTTTTTCAGGCGGGCGTTTACGGCTTATTTTCTTTGAACTGACTTTTTTTGATTTAACTTTTATAAGTTTTTTAGCTGTCTGGAAAATTTTCTTTTTTGCCACAACCTTCTGTTTTATTACAGAATCTGGTTTGGTTGCGACAATCTTTACTTCTCCAGTTAATGTGAGGAATGACAAGTTGATTCTTTCAATCAAGCTTCTCCCGAAAGAGAAAGTAATTGCCAAAGCCAGAAAAACGAACAACGCAATAAACGATGTAAGCGACAACCTTCTTCTTTCTTTTTCGTCCATTGTACCCCTCTATTTGAATTGATTAAAATGAGAACTTGTTTTTAGAAGTTCCCTCATATTATATAACACAAACCTGCGAAATCAAACATTACTTGTATAAGAAGAAATACTACTCTTCATCAATTTGAAGCGGTTTAAGAGATTCGATTTCTGAACGATCATATCCCTGACATACACCCGGCAGAGGTTCAAAAAAGACTTTATCATCCGTTTCTCTTCTTAAATAACCTACCCATTTTCTGCCGTTTTTAAGTCTCAATTCTGCATTGGCTACCCACATATGAATTGGTTTCGGTCGTGATGTTTTTCCTTTCTTCACTTCAATTTTGACAACTTTTCGGTCTGGCTTGGCGCGTTTATGCGTTACAATTATTGTGTGTATGCCTTCGGAAAGATTACGGAGGCGGAATACTTTTGAAAATTTACCATCCTCGTCTGCTTCTGTCTGGCCTTTTACTTTGCCGTCAAGGTATACTGTTACTCCCGGAGGATTGACAACCAGGTCTATACCACCAGTATTGATTCCAAGCGCAAAATGCAGCATGCTTTGTTTTCCCTGACGGATTACAACAGGTTTGGTGACCGGGTCGAATCCACCTTTTACTACTTTTACGGTGTATTTGCCCGGAGTGATTTTTTCGATCGTGCAGGGCGTTGACTGATTTTTTAGATCATTATTTATGTATACCATTGCTCCTTTTGGAGTAGAGGATACTTTCAGGCTTCCCGGGAGTTTCATTAGTTGGATATCACGCGAAACAGTATCATTTCTCTTGGTGATCACATACTGGTCAAAGGTTGTATAACCTTCTTTTTTTACAACAATATGAAGTTTTCCCTGCTCAACAGTCTTTTTCAGAGGAGTTACCCCAAAGTATTTTTCATCAATAAATACTTCTGCTCCTGAAGGAATACTGGTTATATTTAAGGTGCCGATATTCGAATTCAAATCTGCTACTATTTTCTGGGGTCTTGAATCTTTAACCGTGTAAGTTTTTCGTTGTGATACAAATCCTACTTTTTTGACTTCAAGGACTTTTTCGCCTAATGGCTGATTTCTCAATACCAATGGCGTTTCACCCATAACTGTTCCATCTATGACGACTTGCGCTTCAGACGGTTTACTCAATACAAGAATATCGGAAGTGATCGGCTTGAGTTTTACCAATTTTGTCAGGCCGGACGTTGGTACAGACAAAGTAATCCACTGGGTTTCGTAACCTGGTTTCTCGACTTTTATCATGACGGCATGGAGTGGGCGTTTCAGTTTTTTTGAATAGGGGGTCAAACCGATTTTTTTCCCTTTGTTATAGAGATCGGCCCCTTGAGGATCCGTGTCAATTTTTAACAATATTTTTTGGGGGGCAGGAGCTTTCTTTCCGCAACCGGAAAGCAATACGGCAACAGTCAATACGCTTAAAAGCGGAATGTATAAACTTCTTAATTTCATTTTTTTCTTTTCCTTCTGAGAAGATAATCCAGTTTCTGCTGTTTACTATGGTAAGATTTATAATCTTTAGAATCCGGTTCCAGCATTGGAATGAGAGACTTTAATACGAAAGCGGCTTTTTCGTAATCATTTAGTCTGATGTAACGAGAATAATCAAATTTCAGGTCGGCAATTTGTTTTTTCAAAATCTTGTCCGCTTGGAGAAGCCGCTTCCTTGAAAGATTCCATTCCCTGGGTTTCGGTGCAAACTGGTCAAGCAATTCCATTGTCAGTTTGTAACGTTTGACCGCATCCATCAAATTTCCGGGTTTCGCTTCGCGGTTTCTGTAGAGTTCCTCGGCCTTGTTGAATGCAATTTCCGCCTGATCCTTGAGCTCTGCTGGAGTCATTGATATGGTATGTAACCCATATTCTTCGGCAAAGGAATTTATTGACTGTTCAATGTCTTCAAAAGAGTTGGGTACAGCATTATTATCAACTATAATTTCTTTTATTTTTTTATCGAAGCCGACCTTCAAGGTACGACGTTCGTCAATCCCGTCTTGAGGATAGCCCGGAGTTTGTTCCGGCAGCTCCATGAAACCGGTAGATTTGATGTCACTGAGCAGACTACTGATTAAATCAGCAGATACATTCGGATCCTTTTTTACAAAATGGCGATTAGATCTAAGATCATCTAGAACAAATTCCACTTGTGAACCGTCTAGAGCCATGGCAAAGCGGAAGATATTATCTTTGGAGATAATCTTCTTTTCATATACTATTATCAGGGACGAATGTTTGGCTATATTGGTTGGATTGGTTGTTTGCTGTTTAGGCTGCGGACGATTGAACATGATAAACAACATAATAACGATGATAGCGGAACATATGACAAGAACATAGAATAACAGGTCAGATATCCGTTTGTTTTTTTTATTACCGTCAGACTTGCTGTCATTTTTACCGTTGCCTTTCTTTTTGTCGAACAGTCCGACTGTTTTTAAAAGATTGGCGTCATAATTTTCGTCATCGTCTTCGTCCGAGTCGTTATTGACCGGAGGTTCGGAATTATTTGCATTTTTCTTTTCTATATTTAACTTTTTAGACTCTTCCTTTGGCTGTGGCATAGGACTAATCATGGACTCAGATGGTTCCGGGGTCATGATCGGAGCCGGTTCCGGTTTCTTTTCCTGCTTCTGTTGTGGAGGCGGAGGAGGGGTTTCTGCCGTTTCTTCCGGAGAGTTTTCCAGTGGCTCAAAGACAATCCCGCCACCGGAGCTTTGTCCCGGAAGATTTATAATAACCTTGGGAGGTTCTGCGGGGCCATCTGTAGCGGTTGGTGTCTGGTCAAATACCGGAAGTACATTTTTAACAGTATCCGTTGAATCGAAAACCGGAATATTAATTTCAGTTTTATTGTTATCACGCTCTTCTGTAATTGGAGCTGTTTGGTTGATTACTGTATCTGCTATATCGCATTTTACACTTTCGACGATTTCGGTCGCTGCCGTAGGAGAGGCCTCGCCGAAACGAATAATCTGTTCTCCTATATCGAGTGAGTCACCCGGTATCAAAATTCTCGGATCAGATAACAGCTCTTTGTTGACCTTAGTGCCATTGGTGCTGCCCAGGTCAGTGATTATCCAGTTGGAGCCGTCGGATTCTAACTGACAGTGATAGCGTGATACGCCCGGAACTGACAGCACAATATTGGTATCGACTTCACGACCAATTACCACTTTAGGCGGTACCAGTTCAACTTCACGTTCAATAGATTTATCGTTGTTCAATAGATATAACTTCATCTTTCACTCTCTTTGAATGGAATTACTGTTCCCATATTGATTATATCTTTATCTTTAATTTTCTTTTCCATATCCCAGGTCATTGTTGCATTAAGATCCAAAACATCGCCTAATTCAGTTCCAGTCTTTTCCAGTGTACCGCAAGGCAACTCAATTACTGAATAGGCTCGTCCGCTTCTCACCATGAGTTTCCATGGTTTCAGACCTTCTTCCATCTTGCATATCTTGTTTTCCCGATCCAGGAAAATAACGTCCAGGCTTATTCCCATGAACAGCGTATGAATGGCGTTGCAACGGTTAAAGACCATAGAATCAAAGTCGCCAAAATCCCTTCCAATCATGCCTCTTCCCCTGACTAAAAAGTTATCAGCAAAAAGCGGAACTTTGGATATACATTTTTTTCTAGTCAAATTATATATCATAAACGTTCAAACATTTCAATTTATTGTTATAAAACAGTTTTAAATGCATGCATCAATGTCGGTACCAGCAAAATAACAAATACCGATGGGAAAATAAATAAGACCATTGGAAGAAGAATCTTGACCGGGGCTTCGTTTGCCAGCTTTTCAGCTCTTGCAAATCGTTTGCCACGCAAGAGATCTCCCTGAATTCTTAATAGTTCGGCTATACTTACTCCAAGCTCTTCCGCCTGGATGATAGAGTTCATGACAGTAGTAAGATCTGGCTGTTGAACACGTTTTGACAGTTCTCTCAGGGCGTCCGCTCTTGATTTTCCCAATTGGATTTCCTTGAAAGACCGGTCCAGCTCTTCACATAATGCGTCGCGTTTGCGTTTTGCCAGTATATCGCGCATTGCCGTCATAAAGTCTTTTCCCGCTTCAACGGATAAAGTGAGAAGGTCCAGTACATTTGGCAGGGCCTTAAGGATTTGCAGATGGCGCTGCTGAATTTTATTTCTAATCCATAAAGGTGGATATATTAAGAGCATAAAGAAAAACATGGAGCCTAGCAGGGTTTTTCCGGTAAATGCACAATAGAACAATAAGCAAAATCCCAATATTCCGTATATTATTCTGACTGCCAGAAATTCATCCGGAGAAATAGATAAATCATAACCGCACATCTGAAGTTTCTGATGTAATCTGTCTCGAATGTTGTCGAATGACGGTCCTTTTATAAATCTGATGACGTTCGGAGTAAATGGCAGGGCCAGCTTGAACATGACTGGAAGAATCTTGGAATCTTCAGAAAGATTATGTTCAATTTCAAGATATCGTACTAGATCAATTATTAATACAAGCAGGCTGGTTACGGCAACCCCTGCCGATATTGCTGCTAGATAAGTAAATAAAGGTGAACCGAACATATTGTACGTCTTCCGTTTTTTATTTTATATGTCAATCGTTAATATTTTACGAATTACCAGAAATCCGGTAATAACCATAAGGGCACAACCGGCCAAACATAGAATTCCAATGCCCGAAGTATAAAAGTCGTTCATTACTTTTGGAGTCATCCAAGTCATTACTACCAACAGAAGAACAGGCATCAATCCGATAATCATCGCCTGCAGTCTTCCCTGGGCCGTCATGGCGTGAAGTTTATTCGTAATTCGCATGCGTTCACGGATCATTGCCGCTAACCGGTCAAGAATTGCCGTTAGTTCACCACCTGTCTGGCGGGCGGTCACAATCGCAGTTGCTACCAATTCAAAATCAGGACTGTCAATACGATTTACCATTTTATCTAAAGCTTCATCCAAAGAAACTCCAAGCCTGATTTCCTGAACCAGTAATCTGAATTCCACTGAGATTGGATAAATGTTTTCGTCCACTATTGTTTCAAGTGCCTGGTTTATGCTGAACCCGGCTTTGAGAGAACTGCTTATTGAGGAAAGCGCGTCTTCAAGTTGATTATTGAATTTGTTCATCCTGATTTTGCGTAGGATTCTCAAGACAACTCGCGGGATAAAAAAGGCAATTATGGCAAGAAGTATTCCTACCATTGCGGCTTGTCCCCAGGTCCATTTTGTTCCTACTCCGATTATCATGATGGTCAGAAAACCAATGAAAGCGCTACTGGCAAGACTGACATCAAGAATTTTGTTTGCCGGTATTTGCAGTAATACGTCATCAAGTTCGACCGCCGCCTGCTGTAGGTATTTTTCCCGGTATCTAGCGCTTACATAGCCAATAAAATCAACTAGAACCAGAGTTGCCATTGTTACACAGAGAAATGCGGCAAGGCATGCCAGTAATCCCATGTTAATTACATTAGTCATATGCGTCCTCCCTGTTTCGAAGGATCAAAAATAGAGATGTCAAGTGGAATTTTTGCCCGTTTGATTTCATCCATAAAAGTTGGTACGCTTCCAGTCGGCAAATATTCTCCGGTGATTCGGTCATCTTCATCCCAGCCGGTATGCTTGAAGACAAACAAGTCCTGCATGGTGATGATGTCACCTTCCATCTTGGTTATTTCACTGACCTTGGTCAGCTTTCTGGACCCATCGCGTTCACGGTTGATCTGAACAATAATCGTTACAGCTGACGCTATTTGTTCACGGATCGCCCGAAGCGGTAGATCAAAACCAGCCATTAGAACCAGAGTTTCAAGTCGTGACAGCGCGTCACGAGGCGAATTTGAGTGAATTGTAGTTAGTGAGCCGTCGTGACCAGTATTCATGGCCTGGAGCATGTCAAGAGCTTCTCCTCCGCGACACTCCCCGACCACAATCCGGTCCGGACGCATACGCAGCGAGTTTCTCACCAGGTCTCGAATTGATATTTCACCTTTACCCTCAAGGTTTGGGGGGCGTGATTCGAGACGTACAATATGCTCCTGGTTAAGCTGCAGTTCGGCGGCATCTTCTATTGTGACGATGCGTTCACGATTTGGCAGAAAAGAACTCAATACATTGAGCAGGGTTGTCTTACCTGAACCGGTACCACCGGAAATAATGATATTTTTACGAACCAGTACGCAGGCTTTGAGAAATTCCGCTATGGTCGCGGTGAGTGAACCGAACTTAATCAGATCGGCAACCTGGTAAGGGGTCTTTGAAAATTTACGAATTGTGATTGATGGACCCACCAGTGACAGCGGCGGAATAATTGCATTCACACGTGATCCGTCCGGTAGGCGCGCGTCCACCATTGGTGAGCTTTCGTCAATACGTCTTCCTAGAGGAGAAACAATACGTTCGATTGCTGCCATTACCTGATGATCGTCAGCAAAAGCGGTATCGGTACGGTATAACACCCCTTTGTGTTCAACAAAAACCTGATTGGGACCGTTTACCATTATTTCTGTAATGTCGTCTATAGGAATGAGGTACTCAAGGGGGCCAAGACCTATTGCTTCATGAATTAGTTCTTGTTCAACCTGTTCAGCTCTAACCCCTTTGGGAAGTGGGATGGACATTTCGCCGACAATCTCATGAATTGTTGTTTTCGCTTTTTCATGAAGGTCTTTCTCGGAAATGCCGGAAACTGCCAGTCGTTTCAGGTTCAACCGTTTTAGCAGTTCTATGTGAGCCAATTTTTTGATTTCCTGGACAAATGGACGAGCTTTGGTTGAAATTCCCGAAATCTCTAATACCGGGATTTTGCCTTTAACGTCATCATCTCGTTTTTCCGCTTTCGCAATATTATCGATGATTTTCTTTTCTTCTTCCGGACTGATTTCAGGTTTTGCTTCCTGGGGCTTTGCGGAAGGTGGGGGAGTGCTGGGACCGCGCAATACGATGGAAATATTGCCAATCTTTATTTCTGAACCGATTGCCGCTTCATAAAGCTCATTAGGTTCCAGTTTGAATTCGTCAACAAATGTTCCGTTTTCACTATTCAGGTCCATCAGTTTAAATGCGGTATCGGTCACGGAAAATTGTGCATGTTCAGGAGAGACCAGTTGATCTTGTAGCTGAATATGGCAATTTCCACTGGAGCCGACTTTATAAGCTCCAGGAATCAATTTTCCGAGCATTCCACTTTGCCCGGGGTATTTTATGACAATTTCATACATATGCGCTTACCGGTTTATATAATGACGTCTGCGCTGTCTTTCCAGATTGTAGCTTTCCAGTTTCTTTTCGAGGAATCGGAAGTTAACGCTCTGGAGATCTTTTTCAATCGCGGATTCTTCCTGGCTGCGCAGGGTCAGAATTAGTTTACCTTTTTGCATCGCGAACACGATAAGTTCAGCTTCTTTGGGAGTAAGGCTCAACGTAATTGTATTATAGCTGCGGCGTCCGGTTTGCTGTTGGCCCATTCTTAGCGCTCCATAGTCCGAACCGGTTGCCAGTACTTTTACATATTGAAGTATAGTCATGGTGATAGTGTCAAGGGAACGATCCCCTTTCATTTCCGGGAATTTAAATGTTCCGATGATATCAACATTATCGCCTGGCTGAATCAGGTGGGAAACAGAAGCTATTGCATCAACAGGAATTGCAAGCGCACGTTCCTGCATAGGAATTCTGGAGGCCAGGCCGTTTCTCATTTCAGATGAAACTTTCAGATCGCTCCATTCCAAAATATGTCCGGGAGTAACTGATATATCAAGTTCACGTCCTAGAATTCTGCTGCGTTTAGCCCAGGGGATTTCTTTAAACGTATTTTTTTTGAAACGTTTTTGTTTGGATATTGCAATGTCGTCTGAATTGATTTTATCTCCGCGTGCCATGGGCTTAAGGAATTTTATGAGAGAAACTTCGTGAGCTGCTCCCTGAATTTTTCGCCTCTCATATTCAATTTGTTGGTGGGTTAGGAAAAAAGCAAGTAACCCGAATAAGACCGCAGCAAGAAGAAGCAACTTTTGTTTCATAATTTATCTCAAGCCTTCATGAAGTTTTGTAATAATATGATTATACAGTACGAAATATACATCCTTTATGCTTATTGTCCAATGTCATATTCCGCTTAGCATAAAAATAATTTATGTCAGTACTGTGGTGTATGCCGGGTGTTTCTTTTGCAGAGTGCTTCAAGTGAAAGGCTTATAGAAAAAAAGTTGCCCGTTTTTACCTGGAGAACTGGTAAAAACGGGCGAGATCAGGATTGAGAGATATGCTGTTATTTAATTGGTTTATCGATCAGATACTGATCAAATCCCCAGGCATTGAAGCCTTCACCGGCATCCTTCGTTTTGCTGGTGATTTCAGAGATAGTTCCAGTTGCGGCTTCGCTGAGAGGAGCATCAACTGATTTTGCGACGCATTCAGCGATAACGATCAGCTGGCTTTTCTTGGTGGATTCAGATTCAGAACCGAAGATCCAACCCAGTCCGGGAATTTCACGCAGGTACGGTACACCGGATACGCTGCGGACAACTTCACTCTTGGTGACACCACCGATTGCGAAACGGTTACCTTTGTTGCCGATCATTACCTGAGTTTCAACACTGTTGTCAGAAAGACGCGGAGTGCCGTCTGCATTCCAGCCAACCAGGCTCTGGTTTTCGACAGTCACATCAAGAGTCGTTGAATTACGGCCGATTGCCGGAGTTACAGTCATGGTGAAACCATAGCTGTCAGTAGCCGCAGTAGTTACCTGAGGTCCTTTCTGAGTGCCAAGCGCATAGTCTGTATCTTCAGTCCAAGCGTAAGTGTAAGTTATTGGATCAGTACCCGATGAGTCGGTGTAACTCCAGCTTTTTAGGGAAGTTGCTTCAGTCTGACGCCCCACATTCTCAGTACCCTTCATAAAATAACCACTAGTGGCGGAGAGGATGTATTTGCCTATGGAGCCGCCACTGTTGTATTTTACTGCGTAGATAGTGCTGTTGCTTCCATAATATTTGATAGACTCAGAATCATCTTTTGCGACAGTATAGTTTTTGCTGGAGTAATCATCTGCGCCAACATTCAGAGAGTACGCTGAAACAAGTGAACTACTATCAGTGGTAGCCGTCTTGCTGCTGTAGAAAACCTGACTTTGTTCTGTGATTGAAGCTGCCTGACCATGTTTCACTACAACTTCACCGGAAGTCATGACTTTGGCTTTGCCGATGGTGGTCAGCAGATCCAGATACTTGGTGTTCCATTTTGGATTTAAGCTGAAGTACTGAGTATGATCTTCGCCGCCCCCCGGAACTACTCCGCCTGAATAAGTGGCAGTCCAGTTGTTGCGGTATTTTCCGCCGACTGATAACAGATCCAATCCGTCGTTGTTTTTCCAGTTCTGGAAGTCAACACCGAGTTTTCCATCGTTTTCAGAATAAACTTCATAAACAGTGTACTTAACCGCGATCTGAAGGATCGGCTGGTCATAGTATTTGAGCATATTTTCAATATTTTTCTTACTGTATTTGGGGATAAAGAAGAGTATAGCATTCAGTTCGGGGTCAACGCTTATGGCGTCTTTTCCGTAAACTAGCTGATTTGAGCCGCTTGGGTCCATCCCAACATGTTGAATGAGAGTTCCAAGGGTGGTTGCATTGCGGTATTGAGGAAAATAAAGGAAACGATCAGAACCAGAAGAAGAAGTAAGTTTTTCCTTGTCAAGACTTGCGATAAGCTCATCAATGCCCATGCCGTCTGTCTGGGGGCCGAAGCGGTCTTCTTCCGCGGAAACCAGAACAAAACTGGTTCCATCGTTGTATTTGATGCATTCCACGCGGGTAGGACTGTCGCCAATTTTATTCGCGGTGAAGATATCGCGTAAATACGGACGAATTTCATACGGATCAGCGTTTTTCAGGCGATAAGCCTTAGTGACTACATATGGATCCGTATTATCGCGGATGAAATGAACAGTGTCTGTGTCTTTGTCGAGGTTCAGGCGGATCTGCGGTTGTACGGATGTTGTGCCGTAAGCTTCAGTCGCAGCAGTGTTTGCGATAGCATGAGCATTGATTGCGCCACTGACCATGGCGGCAACACCCACTGTACTGAAAAGTATATTTTTAATTTTCATGAGTTTTAATTCCTGTATCTTTTAATTATTATTCAAAGTCTTTTTCGGTAAGCAGTTTACCACTGAGGTGGGCAAAGCTGTCTTCAGGATGAACCAGTCTGGCTTTGACGGTAACAAACAGCTTGGTGTCTTCGTCAATGCTGGTGGTGGTGCTGAAAAGATATTTCAGGTAAGGAATTTTACACAGGAACGGGATGCCGATAACCTGTTCAATCTTTTGTTTCTGAGTGTACACTGCCAGTAGTTTTTCACTGCCGATCTGGACCGTCAGGTTTGATGCAACCCCGGAAGCATCGGTAAGTTCAGTTCCGCTGTTATTACGTTCAACAACTTCCTTGTTGCTCAGGGTATAACCGAACTGAATTGTACCACCGAGAGAAGAATAGGTCGTATAGTCAAATCCGTTACCTTCGAACTGTTTGTCAGCTTCACCTGTTTTCTGGAAGCAGATTGCAGGCTTGGTGATTTCCAGAGTATATTCATAATTCTGGCTGGCAACCACATTGGTCTCATCGGTGTCCAAATCTTTTTCGATGTTCTGCATCTGCGGAGAGAACGAGACTTTGTAAGTTTTTGTGCCGTTGGTGTCATTGGTGAAGGTCAAGGAACCTGTTGCCGCAATCTTGGCATCGCCTTTTTGCGACAGCATTCTGACGAAACTCATGTCAAACTGCGGTGCAACGAACATACCGCCGTATGCGAATGATGAGAACTGGTCCATATTACCCAGGGCGTACTCCATTACTTCAACGGCCGCGTCTTCGAAACCTGCGGCGAACAGTTCCATGCCCGGACCATTTTTCCATGACAGATAATCAAGACCAAGGTCATTAAGAGTGCTCTGACGAACCTGATATACTTTCAGTTCTAATTCAACCTGAGGAACTGGATGATCCAGTTTTTTGGCCCACTTCATAACGGTGTTACCGTCAGACTTGGAATCCTGCCAGTAGATCATGTTTGAGTCAGAATCGTAATAAGTTGAACCATCACCACTTTTTACTCTGTTCTGAAGAATTTCCTGAATCACTTCGCCTTTACGGAATTTCGGGAGGTACGCAAAACGGTAGACGCCGGTACCGGCGATGACAGAACCTCTATTGTCTTTTACGTCGCATGGGTAATCAAGAGTTTCAACGATCTGGTCGATATACTTCATCATTGCAGATGGGCAACTGACAACCAGAAACTGTTGTCCTCCGGCCTTGTAGTTCAGGCGTCCGACTCTAGAGTCTTCACTGTAACGTTTTACTGCGCCGAGAACCCATGGGGTCAGGTCTGCGGCCATGACGTGTTTTAGTTCATAGACTTTAGATACCATGTTGAGCTGGGCATCATCCTGTAAGAACAGGAGTTGCTTGACTTTTTCCGCATGAGCATTTCCAACAGCAATCCCCATTGCGGCTAGAAGGCACATAAAAAGTTTTGATTTTCTCATAATCCTTTTTTCCCTTTTTGTCCGGGTTAAATTATTATATCCTTTTTTATATAAAAAGGACCGTATGGGCAGGTTTGCCTTATGTGAATAATATTTATATTGCAGCGACAAATTCCAGCGAGATTTGAATATGATAAATACATTGCGAAAAGTCCCGATCTCTGGTGGATTGAAAAGGATAAAATTGTTAGAATATTTGTTGATGATTCTAATTTTGTAAGATGCTGGTTACATTGTTGTTCTTTTGCATATGGTATTATTCGAAATATAAAAAAAAACGCATAAAAGATTGTATTTTTTTAATAATGATTTACAGTAGAAGTTTCCTGTATTTCAGGATAGACGTTTTTGTGTCGGATGTTTTCTGGTCAAATGGCCGTGGAAATGACTGGGATAGCGGTAGTTGGCAATACCGCACATGTAAAAATTATTATTAGCTTATGAGGACTTGAAATCAAATGAACAACGAGTATGCCGGAGTGTTCGAGTTACAGAAAAAGTATGTGATGCCAACCTATTCACCAAAGAAATTGCTGGTGAGAGGGCAGGGCGCTTTTGTCTGGGACGATCAGGGCAACCGATATCTGGATTTCGGCAGTGGAATAAGCGTTTGTAATCTTGGACACTGCAATCCGGCTGTTTCCGAGGCGATAAAAAAACAAGTTGACAAACTGGTTCATGTATCAAACCTTTATATAAATGAAAATCAGCCTCGTCTGGCAGAGAAAATTATTAAACACGCTTTTGATGGTGTGGTGTTTTTTGCGAATAGTGGAGCTGAATCCAATGAAGGAATGATAAAATTCGTTCGTCAGTGGGGTTCGGATAAGGGACGGAGTGAGATTATCACAATGAAAGATTCGTTCCATGGCCGTACCCTGGCGACTCTGGCAGCAACCGGACGAGCCAAATATCGTGTTGGTTTTGGACCGGATATGCCTGGATTTAAAAATGTTCCGTTTAATGATGTTGATGCATTAAAAGCTGCAATTACTGATAAGACTGCCGCAGTTATGCTTGAGCCTGTTCAGGGTGAAGGCGGAATTCTCCCGGTAAATAAGGAATATATCAAAGCAGTAAGAGAGCTGTGTGACGCTGAAGGAATTCTTCTGGTATTTGATGAAGTTCAGTGTGGTATGGGACGTACCGGCAAATTTTTCGCATTTTCAAATTATGGTGTCGAACCTGATGCTGTATCAATGGCCAAGGCGCTCGGAAATGGCTTTCCAATTGGAGCGTTTATTGTTAAACGTAAATATGCTGATGTATTAAAACCGGGTATGCATGCGTCTACTTTCGGCGGTACTCCGCTGGCTTGCGCTGCGGCCTGTGCTGTTATTGATTATATTGATGATAATAATGTGCTGGAGAATTGTTCGAAACAGGGTGAATACCTCAAACAGGAACTTCTCGGATTCAAGGACAAATATGATTTTATTCAGGAGGTTCGCGGGCTCGGACTGATGATTGGAATCGTGCTTGATCGTCCGGCCGGAGAAATTATTCCGTCGTTACTTGAAAAGGGATTGATCGCATTGCCGGCAGGAGAAACGGTATTACGTTTACTGCCGCCGATCAATGTAACCCGTGAAGAGGTTGATGAAGCCCTGAAAATTATGAAAGAGGTTTTCGAGGAAGTAGATAAGTAATTATCGTTCCGAGAAAAGAAAAAGGGAGTACGTGTTAAATGATTAATAAATTGTTGACAGTTGCCGATATAGACAGAAAAACGCTGGACAAGCTTATGGACTTGTCTGCAAAACTGAAAGCAGAACGCGGACAAACCGCATATCGTCCGCTTGACGGGAAAAGCATTGCGTTGATTTTTGCTAAGTCATCGACCCGTACCCGTGTTTCGTTTGATATTGGTATCGTTGAACTTGGCGGATATCCGCTCTATTTGGAAACTGGAAAAATGCAGGTGGGGCGCGGTGAAACGATTGCTGATACCGCAAAAGTTCTGGGCCGTTATGTTCATGGTATCGTGATTAGAACCTATGAACATTCTGATGTTGAAGGTCTTGTTCAGTATTCCGGTGTGCCGGTAATTAATGCGCTTACTGATGATTATCATCCGTGCCAGGTGCTTACTGATCTGTTTACCATGCGTGAATTTAGTGGAAAACTGGATGGCCTTAAGTTGGCTTATGTCGGAGATGGCAGTTGTAATATGGCCAATTCGCTGATGTTGGCGGCTAAACTTGCCGGTGTCGAACTCGTTATTGGTTCACCGAAGGAATTTGCTCCTTCGGAAGATATTATGAATAGCGAATTTGGTACCGGGTCTGTTCGCTGGGAAACTGATCCAGCGAAAGCAGTAGAAGGCGCCGATTATATTTATACCGATGTTTGGGTCAGTATGGGATGTGAAGAAGAATCAGCCCGTCGTTTGGAGATTTTAAAGCCTTTCCAGGTAAATATGGAACTGGTTAATAATGCGTCGCCGGATGTGAAGGTTCTACATTGTCTGCCGGCACATCGGAACGAGGAAATTACCGATGAAGTGATGGACTCGGATAAGTCTATTGTATTCGACCAAGCTGAAAACCGTTTGCATGTCCAAAAAGCGATCCTGGCAATGATGTTTGATTCAAGTCTTTAAGGATTGATCTTGAACTGAGATGAAATATGAACGGCTGCTGTTTCGGCAGCCGTTTTTTTACATTTTTAGCAGATGCTCAAAGTCTTTTGGTGACAAGGGTTTTGGCTGTTCTCCCTTGTTTTGCTTGATATAGATAATATTTGCTTTCTTGGCGATTGAGATTTTCCATTCGCGTGAAGTCATTAAATCGCCTTGTAAAATAGCTGATACAACTTTCTTCTCTACCGGTTGACCGTGAATATCCTTTTGGTCCTTGTAGTATATCGGCCACTTGATGAACATCCGACCTTCCTTGTGCCCGGTATATTGGAACCTGACTTTGGGAGTGGTGTAGTTTATTGTGTAAAGGTCATTACCGTTCAGCTTAAATTTTTTTGCTTCTTTTTCTAGAAAATAACGGGCACATTTTACCAGTGCCTTGGTTTCGTCTTTTGTTAGTTTGTCTCCTTCCGAGGCCACAAAGTTTTTGCTTTGGCAGGAGCAGAGCGTTACTCCAGTCAGCATCGCGATAAAAATGATAATAAGTCTATTCATGTTCTTGTCCTCTTATAATCCGGTTGGAATATCGATGAATTCACATTCAATATTAAATTTATTTTTTACAAGTTCCATCATTTTTATGATCCCTGGTGTTTCTGACTTGTAATGGCCAAGTGTAATGACCGGCAGTTTGTATTCCAGCATGCCGTGGAACCATTCATGCATCATTTCTCCCGTGATCAGGCAATCAAGACCGGCTTCGACAGCGCCGGCGATTCCGTCCATTCCGGCGCCTCCGGAAACAATGCCGATGTTTTGTACTTCGGTAGATTCTTCGGCATTATAAATCGTAAAATCGCAGTCGAGCCTGTCTGCATAGATTTCTCCGATATTGGCAAGAGAGATTGCTTCGTTAATGGTTCCACATACGCCGATGTCATTGCCGTCATATTCACAGAACATGCGGCGTTTTTTCAGATCAAGCATATCCGCCAGGATTGCATTATGTCCATATTGCGGGTGGGCGTCAAGTGGAAGATGTGCTCCGTATAGCGATATATTATTATTGAACAGTAGTTTCATCCTGTCGGCGGTGTTGCCGGTAAAATACTGGAAGCCGCTGCGCCAGCTGATTCCGTGATGAACAAAGATAAAGTCGGCATCGCGATCGGCCGCTGCTGCAAACAATGCGGAGCATCCGTCAACACCAAAAATTGCTTTGGAAACTTCCTGATTACCCTCTACTTGCAGTCCGTTGTTGGAGCAGTCGCCGCGAAATTCACTGAGTTTAAGCAGTTCGTCAAGATACGAGGTCAGTTCCTTGAGTTGTGTCATCAATTTTCTCCTTATGATCTTCCTGATTATCAGTAAATATATCAGGAACTTCTCCGCAGTCAAAGAAGCGGTATTTTATAATTTGCCATTTCAAGCTTTTTTCTGCCTTCTGCAGTATTGCTTCCGGAATTGTTTCAGGAGTTTTACGGTATGAGGCAATTTCTTCGATTTCTTCCGTTTCACATCTGAATAGAACCGGAAGTGGTTTGCGGCATCCGCATGCAGTAAGGGCGTTCTTTGCTTTAAAGAAGGTTCGGCGCTGAAAATGATTGCGCAGCAATAGAAATGCCGGATATGCCAGAGCAAGAACCCAGAATGGTGCGAGGGAAAACTTCACTGCGGTGAAGGTTTGCATTATGGTCGCGCCCAGCAGAATAAATACCGGAATAATAAAGAGTAGAGCGTCGTATTTGGTTTGGAAGCAGTTGCCAATGTATTTTCTGAAACGGCTGGAGGCGGTCATGTAAGCGAAATGTTCCTCGAATGGAATATCGTCATGGATCATTCGAGCCGAGTGGCAAAGCTCGTGTGAGAGCAGTTCTGACCTACAGTAAATAAACCAGCGCTGATGTTTTGCGAAGTTTTTTCTGATAAGAAATACCGTGAAATATTCATCGGGATCGGTAATTGCGCAGCCGCCCCACAGAAAACTAAGGTTATGAGAAAGAAAAAATCCAGGAACCCAGTTGATGGAAAAACTGAATAGTTTCTGTGTGATTTCGGCTGCTTCTGTCATTATTTCTGTCGGAATACGGCTTTTATGGTCCAGCTTATATTCCTCGAAAACAGTGACAAAACCATTCTGTTCCAGTTCTCTTTCGAATTCAGTATGTCGAGCGATGATTTTCTCAAGTCGTGTTTTGAAATTCTCAAGAGTTTCATCTCTCTTGATGAATAAGCCGGCTGCATCGAAGGCTGCCAATGTTGGAATATCCTCTTTTTGCAGATAATCGATAAGTTTTTCGTTCATCAACAACGTGTTTGACATAAATAGTATCAGCTTTTGTCCGAAATTAATATTAATACAGGCATTATTACCTGTATAAAATAGTTCGTATAATCGTGGTTATCAAGAATGAAGCCTTGAATAATTGCATTTACGTTTGACTGAATGGTTATTTTAGTCTACATTATCCGTACGACGGATGCTGCTTATAAATTGAAATTATGAATTTTCCGCCAGGTGAATGTTAAATGAATATAGAAAAAATTAACGCTTTTACGGAAGTGATCGTAAATACCCTTGAAACGTCAGTCAGCCAGACGCCGTTCAGGCATGGTGATTTCAAACGTCTGACAGGCGATATAAGAAATCCTGATGATTTGATGGGAATCATAACATTTTCAGGAACCTTAATCGGAGCAATTCTTTTTACGTTTCCGGAAGAAACTGCCAGAAAGATTTATTCATCGTTAATGTTTGAGGAAGCTGATTCACTTGGAGATCAGGTGGTTGAAGCCTATACCGAAATCTTCAAGTTGATCATCCGAAATTTTGATATGGTCCTGAATGAAGAGAATATCCAGTTCGATCCACCCATGGTTGCAGCCGGACGTCGTCTGAAATACAAGAATGAAGACGACATCGAATGGCTACTTATTCCGATGGCATTTAAGAGTCTGGGACGCTTTAATGTCTTTGTTGGAATGAAGGAAGTAAAATCTACTTCTTCCGTTTAATTAGTCTGGCTTATTCGTCGCCCAGAAATTTTTCCTGCGAAGTATAATTGCAGATATAATCTTTTACGGCATCGTCAAGCGACATCGTTTGTCGATTATAACCCAGAACTTTCAGTCGTGTCATTTCCGCGCAGGTGTAATACTGGTATTTGCCGCGAAGATGTTCCGGCATGTCGATGTATTCGATATTTTCAGGACGATTCATTGCCTTGAATACTGCGTGAGCCAGTGCGTTCCAGGTTTCCGCTACTCCACTGCCGATATTGTATATGCCAAATCCCTGTGGATGGTCCATCAGGAACAGAACCATGTCGACCGCATCCTTGACGTAGAGGAAGTCGCGCATTTGTTCGCCGTCTTTATACTCGCTGCGATGTGATTTGAACAGTTTTAGTTTGCCGGTTGCGGAAATTTGTTCATAGGCTTTGCAAACTACACTGCGCATATCACCTTTATGACGTTCGTTAGGACCGTATACGTTGGTAAATTTCAGGCCAGTGATACGGTCAAGTACCCCTTTATTCTTTGCCCATAGGTCGAACATATGCTTTGAGTATCCGTACATGTTAAGTGGACGCAATTTTTCCAGTTCGGCGATATTGTCATTGTATCCAAGGCTGCCGTCTCCATAGGTAGCGGAGCTTGAGGCATAGAGAAATCTGATTCCTTCATAAAGGCAGAATTCAGCCATTTCTTTGGTATACTGGAAATTATTGTCAGCCAGATAAGAAGCATCCAATTCCGTAGTGGCAGAACATGCTCCCAGATGGATAAAAGCCTTGATCTCTTTGCCGAAAGCTTTAGAAGCAACCATGGACCTGAATGCTTCTTTTTCCAGATAGTCGGCATATTTTAAAGCCCTTAAATTTTTCCATTTTTCGCCGGAACCCAAATGGTCAACTGCAATAATATTAGTAATTCCGCGCTGATTCAGAGCCCAGATTATTGAACTTCCGATAAGGCCCGCTGCACCGGTAACGATATACATAATTGATTTCCTTTGTTAAAAAAAGTTATAACTGAATATACTGATTCGGATTAGCTGCCGTCGTCGTTGTCATCAGTATTGAATTTTGAACTTGAACCGACAGCCATACCGGGCATTGCGGTGAGTGATAGAGTGGCGTATACGGAATGGCTGATATCTTTTTCTCCATCACTTTCACGGGAGCATTCCTGTACTCCGACCAGGGAAACTTTCCAGCAATGGAAAGTCTTTGATAACCTGATTTGTTGCTGACGCATAAATCCGGCTTCGACATCGTAATAAATTTCGTATGCGGCTTTGGTTTCCGGAATAAACGGAACCGGAACTTCAAGACCGGCTCTGATTGTCTGACTGCGATTATAATAGCGACCGAATGCGGTGCCGGATTCTATTGCGGTAAGAGTACTGCCCATAGAATAAGCTGAGTGTGATTTGTAATAATCCTGATAGTTGTATGACAGGTAAACGCTGGCATCTTCAAAGAGAGTATAGCGGATTGTCGTTTGCCATTTGTCAATCCAGTGGGCGGATATCCCGGCACGCTCGGTGTATCGTCCGTTTCTGTATGTATCAACGATCTCTTCTTTATTGTGACTCAGGTCAAGCAGGAGGGTTGATGACAGAGATAGTTTCGAGGTTGGGTTAAACTTGAGAATGGTTGCCAGATCACCTAAGTGGGACAGATTATCCTGACTGTCCATATGATAATCAATATAGTTTTCAAGAGATGCCCATTCAAAAATCTGTTCCGAACCAAAATCACCTCGTCTTGTCTGCAAGCGGTTTTTCAAACCGAGGCGGACGAAATGCTGACGTTCCAGCCGGTCGATATCATCAAAGTAGTAGAGTTGTTCGCGGGAAGCGGTAGGTTCCGGCATGTAGGTGTAATTTACATATGGTTCTGCAACGTGGCGAAGGCCGTCGAGTTGCCAGTAAACATTTTTTACATTCTGCCAGGAGCGGTGAATCTTGGTATTTGCCTGGATACCGAGTTCTCCTGCAAAACGCGCTACGGCGCCGCCTTTGTTGTCGTAGTTAACCACGTTCATATTGTCATTGGTTATGTCGATGTCATCTGCGATAAACATAGAGGCAAGATCGTTATCACTGATTTTTGTTTTGGAAGATGTATTGTAATAAGTTAACCGACCGCCGACTCTCGGGGTAATGTTCAGCCATTCGAACAATTGGAAAGGATAGTACAGCATATGCATAGTATCGAACCTGATGGCTCCGTAATTTGCCGGGTCAACGCCGTTACCGGTAGTTCGCGGTTCGTCCCAGTCTCGGAACATCATATTCATATTGGCGAAACTAGTGGTTGATTGGTGATAAATATTGCTGAACAACTCCTGTCGGGGGGTATCGAGACTGAACTCCGGAAATTTCTGGACAGCAGTATAAAAGTTGTTTACCCGTGGCCGGGTATAAGCTGCGGCGCTGAAATAGTCATTTTGATATTCTAATGCGGCATAACTTGCCGGTTGTGGAGTGTTGCTGCTGCGGTCGGAGAAAAAGTCATCAAGAAATTTATAATCACTGAGTATTTCAAGATTTCCTCTGAAATCCAACCGAGAAGTAAGGTGAGTCAGGTTTGATACTTTAAAGTCATAACGCTGAGATGGTATGCCGAGACGGTATTTGTTGGCGCGATAGGTTGCTTCATCGTCGTCATCGGTTCCCCATTTATTTTGATCGTGGATCATGTAGGCAAAGAAATTTGTTTTCGAGTTTGGGGTATCAATCCACAAATCATTTCCATAGCCGAAACCGCGTTTGCTGTAGTAGTCGAGGTGAACACGGTCTTGTGTGAATGGATAGTCAAGTAAGGTGAATTTTTTGCTGGTTTTTACAAAACCGCCCCAGTCGTCATCGTAACCACCTTGTATCTGGCATAAACCAAGGGAGATATCTGCCGGTTTATATATTGCTGGAAGCCAGAATATCGGTATGCCGGCGACATTCAAAGTACAGTTATAACCCCAGTAGCTGTGTTCGCCCTGGTCTGGATTGTACATGCTCAAATCTGATGGATTTACTTCCGGCATGATGGTCAGTTCACTGCTGTTTACAGAATAATGTTCCTGATTGTTTCTGATGTACTCACAAGTTGTTACAATGGCATTTTTTACTTTAATTTTTCCGTCAGGTGTACGGGTGGCGGAATCTCCTGAACAGAAAAAGTTTTTATAACCGACGAAAAATTTATCAAATTCAATACTTCCGGTCTGCAGATTACCTGAAATTCGTTCTGCTTTAAAGATGTCGCTACGTAAGAATTCTCTGACTACCAGTAATTGTTGACCTATAGTCGTCATCCGGTATCCGACTACTTCAAGGCGTTTATTGGCGTTTTTTAATTCTTTGTCATATTCTTCCAGGGTCAAGTTGCTGATTTTAGATCTGGAGCGTTTTAAGACAATATGTCCTTTAGCGTCCAAATCTTTGCTGGTCGGGTTGACGATCGCTTTGTCGGCGTGGATGGTGATGTCCATATATGTAATTCTGACATTACCCGAGGCTATAATATTTCCTCCGACATACTCCAGAGAATCGGCATTCGCGCTTACCTTCTGGTTACTGAATTCAAAATATTGCTTTTCGCTGGAACTGGTTGTGGAACTCTCTTGAGGAGAAAACGTAAAAGAATAAGGCGACTTCTCTTTATCTCCGCCGACAGTCATAGTACTGGATTTAGATTCTGCTGCCGCGACGGAGGCCGTCGCTGTGAAGAACGACAGAAGCAGCATGCTGCATACCGCTGATCTTACTAATGTTGCTGTTTTCGAAGTCAATTGTCTTTTCCTTATTTTCCACTTCCTGCTTAAAACGGGTCGCCGTATAACGGCGACCCGTGTTTCTTACGAATATTTACCGAGAATTATGTCTTCAGTGTTTTTGGTATAAAAACCAGATGCATTCAGAGTTTCAGCCAAATTATCAGACAGTTCGGTGATTTTATTAACCGGGGTCAGGGGCAAATCTTCGCAACTCGGAAAAATAACTGTTTTTCCTGGGAATTTTGCGTCAATTACAGCCTGAAGCCCTTCCTTTAGTGATTTCATTCCTCCGATTGCCGCCAAAGCGGTTACCGGATTGAGGGTACCGGATTCTGCCAGACCCAGCGTATGGCGCAGGTGAGCGGTACGGCTGCCGCTGGAACCGATATAGCGAGCTCCGTTCTGCGCGATCATTCTTACGTTCATAGATCCTTCTTTCCCAGCAGGAATTCCTGCAAAGATATTCATCAATCCGTCTTCTTTCAGGAATTCGGCTGCGCCGTTGAGGACCGGTACTACCGGAACCAGCATGATGATATCGTCAAATCCTTCCGGTGCGAATTTTCCAACCGCTTCGTTGAACTCAGCGGGAGAAGCAAAGTCTGTCGGGTTCAATGTGACAAACTCAATGTCGCGTTCTTCAATCTTGTCTTTCAGTAATGCTTTTACGTTGGCAATACGTGCGTTATCCATATCACTAACCAGGATACGTGACGGACCATCGGGATTTTCTACAGCCATCTGAGTATGCATCTGTCCCATTGCTCCGGCACCGCCGGGGAGCCAGCAAGTTCCGCCTTTTTTGACGCTACTTCTAACATTGCGGTTATAGGCCGCAGAGAAGTCGCAGCCTGTTGCTCCCTGATAGAACCAGCCTTCATAATGGATGCTGCCGACATCAAATGACCATGCTTCATTCGGATAGTTGCCGATAAAGCTGATTACCGCTCCGCGGTTGCCGAGTTTTCCGGCTTTTTCCGCAACTTCCTGTGAGCAGTTGCAGATAAAAATATCGTCAAATCCAGCTTCCGGCAGTGCGTCAACAACTTTGACTTTGCCGGCAAATGCCTGGTTGAAGGTTGATTCAGTAGCGGATGAAGGACTGACAAGGATTATTTCTGAAGGTGCAGATGCAGTAAGCAGTGATCCCGGAACATATTCAGCGCTGTCGCCGAATACAGCCAGAACTTTGCCCCCCTGTTTGGGGACTGTACGGTTTTCGATCATGTAACTTGCCATAACACAGGTCCAGGGCTCCATCAGCGCGGCTACGGCAGAAGGAGTTTTGGGATCGACAGGAAGCAGATAGCAACCTTCGTCACCATTGAGTACGCGCTGATCAATCAGGCTGTACTGTGCCATTCCGCCGTCGATCGCGTATCCGTAGGCAAAGCCTTTGCCATTGACGTAAATGTCAGCCTGAATGATAAATTTATCTCCGGCTCTATACTTGTCTTGAAGGTTTTTTCCGACTTTGACCACTGTCATTACGGCTTCATGACCAGGAATTACCGGGTCGGTTTCAAGGTTTTCTGAGATTACGCGGGGATGATCCTCTCCGGCTCTAATCAACTTTACATCGGAAAAGCACAAACCGATTGCATCGATCTTGACCAGCAGTTCGTCATCACCGTTAGCGGGTACGGGAACAACGCAAGGCTGATCGTCTTTTCCGAATTTTTCCATACCGGCACCGAATAACGGCCATGCCAGCATTTTTTCAGGTACTGAGTTTTCACTCATTATGTTTCACTCCTGAGTTCGTTTCTGGTTTCGAAAAAACAATTGCGGGTAACTTAATATGCTTTGAATTTACAAAATTTCAAATCCGCTTCTCACTCCATTTTAACATATTTTAACTGTTTGTCGGTAGACGTTCATATCGCTTCAAACTTCAGTCGCTGCGACTTTCTTTGGGTGCGAAGGAAAATAAATTGGTATACAGGCTTGATTTATTGACTCGCAGAAGTATAACTACAATATAAACGGAGGCAAATATGTCTGGATTTATAGTAAAGCAACTTGTGGTTGGCGGATTCGACGATAATTTTTCATATATCATTTATTCAAGGGCTAATGGTGATACGGCTGTTGTTGACCCCTGTGGTGATGTTGAGATTATACGACGCGGTTTACAGGAACTTGGACCGTGTCAGGTTAAATATATTTTGCTGACGCATGGGCATCACGATCATACTTCCAATGTTGAGGACATAAAATCCGATACTTCTGCTTCGGTTGCCGGGCATCCGGACTGTTCTTATCCGCTTGATATGACCTTGTCGAATGGACAACAGTTGCCGTTTGGAGACGGTTTTATTGAATGTCTGTATGCTCCGGGGCACACTTGCGACGGTGTTTTGTATCGCCTCAGTGATGATTCCGCTTTGTTTACCGGTGACACTTTATTTATCGACTGGTGTGGGTATTGCACCCCGACAACGATGTATAAGACTATGCGCGAAGTGATATTTCCGCTGGCTGATTCCAATATCGTCTATTCCGGGCATAACTACGGTCGGGAACCGTTTGGCCCACTTGGCGTCGAGAAGCGGCGTAATCCTTATCTTGCAGCGAATACTTTTGAGAAATTCCAGATTGCATTGAGGAATTTGTAAGCCATTTATAATTGTTTCTGTAGAGTTGTTGCGTTTGTTACTGCCCAGCCGTCAAGATCATTATTGAAATATACATAGGCATCACGTGATGCGTCCAGGTTGTTTCGCAGGTAGTTTGCTAGTTCCGTCAGGTCGTGATCGGAATAGCCGCCGCATGATATGCCGTGTCGCCTGACGTAGATAAAGTCAGCGGTTTCCGGCGTGTCGATCGGCATGTCTTCCCAGTCTGAATTACACAGCGCGGCGTTATTGCTTCTCAGTATTTCATAGATGTCATCCCGGAGCCATTCCGAATTCCTGAATTCAAACGCGAAACGACAATATTTTTTGTATGGCTCCAGTAGTTTCATGAAAGCTGTCAGCCGATCAGGATGTACACCGAGATTTGGCGGTAGTTGCCAGAGAACGATTTCCAGTTTGGGATGTAACAGCCGGGCGCGATCCATCAAAAGTTCCAGGGAGTGCGGTTCGACATTCAGCTTCTTTACGTGGGTGATGTATCTGCTGCCTTTGATGGAAAAACCGAAGCGGGGAGGGGTTTTACGGTTCCAGCCGCCGAAAAAATGGCTTGGCGGTGTGCGGTAAAATGTTACGTTCATTTCAACCGTACAAAAGAATCGGCTGTAATATTCCAGATATTGTGAAGATTTCAAGCCCGGTGGATAAAACACATTCCGCCAGTGATTGTAGGAGTAACCGCTTGTCCCGATATATATTCTCCCGGTTTTCATAAAGATAATTATACATTCGGGTTTTGTCCCCGTAAATAGCTGGATAAAAAAAACTGGTCGAAAGATTGTCTCTTTCAACCAGTTTGGATGTAACTTAATATGATGCCGTTATTGCATCATGAACATGATTACTTCATGCTCTTTTTGATTGCGGCCTGGGCTGCTGCCAGACGGGCAATCGGAACGCGGAACGGACTGCATGAAACATAGTTGAGACCGACATTGCAGCAGAACTCAACTGAACGCGGTTCGCCGCCGTGTTCTCCGCAGATTCCGAGTTTGATATCGGGTCTGATTGATTTTCCTTTTGCAACCGCGATCTTAATCAGTTCTCCAACTCCTTCCTGGTCAAGAACCTGGAATGGATCGTTTTCGTAAACGCCGGATTTGACGTAGTCGCCAAGGAATTTACCGGCATCGTCGCGTGAGAAGCCGCAGCCCATCTGGGTCAGGTCGTTTGTACCGAATGAGAAGAACTGAGCTTCCTGGGCGATCTGGTCAGCGGTTACCGCTGCGCGTGGAACTTCAATCATAGTACCGATCATGACTGATAATTTTTTGCCCTGTTCCTGTTCAACCAGCGCAATGGTGTCCTGAATGATCTGTTTCTGGTTTGCCAGTTCTTTGACGTTACCTACCAGCGGGACCATGATTTCAGGTTTTGATCCGTTGACCTTACATGCAGCTTCGCAGATTGCGCGTGCCTGCATAGCAGTAACTTCTGGATAGGTCATGCCGAGACGGCAGCCGCGATGCCCAAGCATCGGGTTGAATTCATGCAGACTTTCAACCAGTTTTTGTACTTCTTCTTTGGTTGTGCTTAGCTGTTCTGCCATTTCTTCCTGGCCTTTGTCGTCATGAGGCAGGAATTCGTGTAATGGCGGATCGAGCAGGCGGACTGTGCATGGACGACCATCAAGGGCTTGGAAAATGCCAATGAAGTCACTTCGTTGAAGCGGGAGTAATTCCTTGATGGCTTGTTCGTACTGGGAGATGGATTTTAGAGATTCCGTACAATCTGAGCACTGAACCTTGAGGTCTTCCAGTTCTTTGACCATATAATTGTCTTTTAATTTTTTAACTGTTTCCGCTACCAGGATCAGGCGGCGGAAGGACAGGATACGATCGCCTTCGAAGAACATGTGTTCGGTACGGCACAGACCAATACCTTCAGCTCCGAATTTAACGGCTACTTCTGTATCATGCGGAGTATCGGAATTGGTGCGAACGCCGATTTCCCGGTATTTGTCGGCAAGTTCCATAATCTCGCCGAATGGACCGGTTAACTCAGGAGCAACAGTTGCGACAGAGCCCTGATAGACTGCGCCGGTAGAACCGTTAAGAGAAATCCAGTCCCCTTCTTTTACGGTAATCGAACCGCATGTGAACTTTTTCGCTTTGTAGTCCATCATGATTTCTCCGACACCAGCAACGCAGCAGGTGCCCATTCCACGGGCAACTACAGCCGCGTGAGAAGTCATGCCGCCGCGTGAAGTAAGGATACCTTTCGCAACATGCATTCCGCCAATATCTTCCGGACTGGTTTCGGTACGGCACAGGATAACTGCTTTTCCGTCGGCAGCCCATTCTTCAGCATCTTCGGCTGAGAATACCACTTGACCGGTAGCGGCGCCTGGAGAGGCGGGAAGTCCAACCGCGATTTTTTCCGCTTTGTCCTCTTCGGATTTAACGAATACCGGATGGAGCAGTTGATCAAGCTGAGCTGGTTCAACTCTCATTACCGCAGTCTTTTCGTCGATCAGGCCTTCATCTTTCAGATCGGAGGCGATTCTGACGGCGGCAGCGGCGGTACGTTTCCCATTACGTGTCTGGAGCATGTAGAGAGAACCATTTTCAATAGTGAACTCCAGATCCTGCATATCTTTATAGTGATTTTCAAGCTTGAGCCGGATTTCATCAAGTTGTTTAAAGCATTCCGGCATGGCCTCTTCAAGTGACGGGAATTTTGCGGCGCGGTCAGCTTCGCTTACGCTCTGGGATTCTGCCCATTCGCGGGAACCCGCCAGAGTGATCTGCTGCGGGGTACGGATACCGGCAACCACATCTTCGCCCTGTGCGTTGATCAGGAATTCGCCGTAGAAGTATTTATTCGCACCGGTAGACGGGTCACGGGTAAATGCTACACCAGTGGCTGAATTTTCGCCGGAGTTACCGAATACCATAGTTTGAACGTTTACGGCAGTACCGAGAAGTCCGCGGATTTCGTTAATTTCACGATATTTGATTGCACGCGGGTTGTTCCATGAGGAGAATACTGCCTGGATGCCGCGCATTAACTGAACCATCGGATCTTCCGGGAAATCCTCGCCCGTTCCGTCTTTTACAACCTGCTTGTAAAGTTTGATGACTTCTTTGAGGTCTTCGGTTGTCAGTTCAGTGTCCAGCTTAACGCCTTTTGCTTGTTTTACGGAGTCAAGAGCGTGTTCGAAGTCATGATGCTCAAGGCCGAGAACCACGTCTCCGAACATTTGGATAAAGCGGCGATAAGAATCCATTACGAAGCGTTCGTTACCAGTGAGGTCGATCATGGCCTGAGCCGTTTCAGCGTTAAGGCCGAGGTTGAGTACGGTGTCCATCATTCCCGGCATGGAGACAGCAGCGCCGGAGCGGACAGATACCAGTAGTGGGTTCGGACCTTTACCGAACGTTTTTCCGGTGGTTTCTTCCAGTCTTGCCAGGGCACTGGAAATTTCGCCTTCAATCATCTGAAAAAGTTTTTCTTTTCCTACTTTATAATACTGGTCGCACGCTTCCGTGGTGAGTGTGAAGCCCGGAGGTACAGGTAAGCCCAGTTCTGCCATTTCAGCCAGGTTTGCTCCTTTGCCTCCCAGAAGAGCTTTCATGGAACTTTCACCTTCGGATTGCCCTTTTCCGAAAAAGTACACGAATTTAGTTGACATAGCTAAAGTGTCCCCTTTGATTTTGATGTTGTTCTTGCGCAATACAAAAATAAACCGCAATAAAAATACTGCGGTTATTTGAAACTTTTGAATACTTTGATCAGCTGTTTTTCGTCAGGATGTGTATCCTGTCCTACCATTATAAAGGTCCCGTTGGCAACAATGGGCTTTTTAATGCCGACAAGATAAATAAATCCCTCCTCCTTTACTCTCTTCAGCTTTTTCTTTTCTTTGCCAAATTTTACATTGTATTTATAGATGCCGATTCCTTTCCCATTGATCAGGATGGATACGGCGTCATCAGCATGAGCTACTGAGCGTTTGATAGGTTCAATTTCCTGCATTTTTATCCCTTGCTTTTCAAAGTAGCGAATGAGGTCTGGAATCGTTTTGTAGTTGTTGTCCGGTTCTTTTTCGAGCATTCCGCAGGAACAGAGAAAAAGAGTGATTGAAAGAATAAAGGTACTGATTATTAAAACAGAACAAGCTTTGAAAATATTACGCATGAATTATCCCTATTGCTTATAAAAGTTGATTATCAATGTAACCAAACGATGGTCCCGCCGTGTATTAAATGAATTTAACATCAACGACGCTTTTTTGCAAGTATTTTAAGATAGATTTTATAGTGATCTAACTTGCTTGAATACAGGAATAAAAAGCGATTTACGTACAACGTATTTTTTCTTGCCATAAAAATCAAAACATCATTTTACTTTTTTACAAACAGGTATATAGTTAACCATTTATAATCTTATTCGACCTGGTGTTAAATTTAAATTCTATGTTTAATTAACAGGGCCACCTTCGGTTCCTGTGCTTTTTCGTATCCGGATTTTTTAACGTAATTTATGGAGATTTTGTATAATGAATCCTTACATTGACGAATTTATGTCGGCCTTCAAATATGAAGGATTAACCTTTGACGATGTATCTTTGATAACTCAGTATGCTGATTTTCTTCCAGCTACTGCTGATATCAGTTCCTATATCACTCGTAACGTTAAACTTAATATTCCGTTTGTCAGTGCGGCGATGGATACGGTTACTGAAAGCAAAATGGCGATTGCCATGGCTTGCCTCGGTGGTATGGGGGTTATTCATAAAAACCTTACTGTTGCCCGTCAGGCTCTCGAAGTAAGAAAAGTAAAACATTATCTTAACGGGCTGATCAAGCATCCGGTTACTTTTCATCCAGAGCAGACTGTTGGTGAAATGCTCGCTGAAAAAGAAGACAAGAATCACAGTTTTTCCGGGTTCCCGATTATTGAAAACGATGGAACTCTGGTTGGTATTCTTACCGCCCGTGACATAAAATTCCTTTCCGATTTCAATATCAAATTAAAAAACGTTATGACCACCGAGCTTGTGACTGCTGACGAAGGTGTTGTTCTTGACGACGCATATAATATTATGATTAGCAGAAAAATCGGTAAGCTTCCATTGGTTGATAAGAAGAACAAGCTGATTGGTCTCTACAGTTTTCAAGATGTGAAATCTCTGGTGACTGAAGATCATCCGATGTATAATCGTGACGCACAGCATCAATTGCGTGCGGCCGCGGCGATTGGTCCTTATGATATGGAACGTGTTGAAGCCCTCGTTGAAGCTGGGGTTGATGTAATTGTTATCGATACGGCTCATGGTCATACCAAAGGCGTAATCGAATCCGTTAAGATGGTGAAAGATCAGTATGGCGACAAGGTTGATGTTCTGGCTGGTAATGTTGCTACCCCGGAAGGCGCACGTGCTTTGGTTGATGCCGGTGCCGATGGTGTTAAAGTTGGTATTGGCCCTGGTTCTATTTGTACGACACGAGTGGTTGCCGGAGTCGGGGTGCCGCAGGTTAGTGCGGTTTACAACGTGAAAAAGGCGATTGGCGATATTCCGGTAATTGCAGACGGTGGTATTAAGCAGTCCGGTGATGTTGCGAAAGCGGTTGGCGTTGGTGCTTCCGCGGTAATGATGGGTTCAGCTTTGGCGGGCACAGTTGAAAGTACCGGTGAAGTCACTCTGCATCATGGCAGACGTTATGTGATTTATCGTGGCATGGGTAGTCTTGAAGCTATGAAAACCGGTAAAGGCAGCCGTGAGAGATATGGTCAGCCGGATGTCGATGATGATAAGAAGCTGGTACCACAGGGAATCGAAGGACTGGTTCCGTTCCGCGGTCCGGTTCAGGATGTTATTCATCAGTTTGTTGGTGGCCTGAAATACTCTTGTGGTTATGTTGGCGCGAAAACAATTGATGAATTCCACCGTATTGCTAAATTCGTACGTATAACCGGTGCCGGAGTGATTGAAGCGCATCCGCATGACATTACCATGTTGAAAGATGCTCCGAATTACATGGCGTCTTCAAAATAATTCGCATATCCAGATAAAATTTAACCGCTCTATGGGGATCAACTCATGGAGCGGTTTTTTTATATTTAGAATGTTTTGCTATTGACAAATGATATTGGTGTTACTATAATAGAAACATGTTTAACTTTTAACTTGTGTATTTTATGGCATTTCAAAAAAATAAAAGCATTGAAGATGCATTGAAAGTGTTAATGGAGATTGCCGGAGAAGGGAAGTCCTGTGGCAATCGGGAATTAGCACGCCGATTGGATATGAATACAACCCGGGTGAACCGATTTCTTAAAACGCTACATGATGCAGGCTTTCTTGAACAAGACGACAATCAACGCTATCATTCCGGTTCGGGAATGGAAGTGTTGTCGGCTCAGTGTTTGCATGGTTCCAGGCTTTTGCGAGCTTCATTGCCTGTTGTATCGGATCTTTTACCTTCAAACTATATTATTGGTGTTGGAGCATTGCATCGTGATATTGTCAGTTACCTTTTTCATGCGGCTCCCCAGATGTCTTTGGCGGAAGGGGTGGGAAAGCTCAGGTCTTTTCCGGCAACTTATTCTAGTATCGGATTGATGCTTACTGCGTTAAAACCTGTCAGTTTTATAGAAGAACTTTACAAAGAGAAAAAGCCGATTCCTGGAAATCTTAAGACATATAATGAATTGCTTGATAGCCTTCAGCGTTTTAAAGATCAAAATTATGCGGTAGTTCCGTCCTATGGTGAACCAGGATTTCACACTATGGCTGTTCCTGTAGGTAAGAATGCTATTGGAGCAATTGCTTTTGCAAAAATTAAGAAAGGTGAAATCAATTATATGCTTGAGTTGTTAAAAGAACAGGCAGCAAGAATAAACCAGATTATTGAAGATGGATTCGATTACGAAGTTGAACAGAATCTTGAATTTGCCATATAACTTTTTATTGGGAGAAAATAATGAAAAAAATAATTTCACACTCATCGAACTCCTCGTTGTAATCGCTATAATTGCCATTCTTGCAGGAATGTTGCTTCCGGCTTTGGGGAGTGCAAGAGATAAGGCAAAGTGTATAACGTGCATAAATAATCTGAAACAAATCGGAGTTGGTCAGCAGATGTATGCCAATGATTTTGACTATTTTCTGGCGCCGGTGGTTCCGGGCGATGGCCTATATAGTCAAAATTACTGGTGGAACATTCTGGCTCCTTATGTCGGATGGCATGGTTCTCCACAAAACTATGATGAGGGGGAATGGAAGCGCTTTTTTACAAAAGGTCCTTATATGTGTCCATCAAGAATTCAAGTGCCGTGGACCAGTTATGGAAAATATCAATGTGGTTATGGGATTAATACTTTCGTTGCAATATCTTCATATCCAGATACCAGATGTTTGAAGCTCGTTTACACATCGGGAACAGCTCCCTTTTACGCAATGAAAGCCGGAGGACTGGGATTGAGACATGATATAAGACCGTCACTTCTGATGATGGCGGCAGACATAAACTATAATTCTTCATCAAGACCGGGTTATACAACCCCTCATTTTCCCGATTTGAACTACTGGAATTCTTCAAGCAGCAACAATAATGTTGCCTATCGACATCATAAGAAGGGTAATGTTCTGACAGTTGATGGACATGCTGAAACCATACTTGCCGGGCAATTGTATCATAACCTGGCAATAATTGAATAAAAAAATCTTAACTCTCAGGAGACATATCATGATATTAAGGATCCTTTGTGCCTGTTTTGCTGTGGCATTGATTCCATTGAAATCGTTTAGTCAGGATCGCATACTGCTTCTAAACAATAAGAAACAGTTGGAAATATTCCAACCAGATGGAAGTAAAGTTGGGAGTGTCAGTCTTGCCGCTCCTCCAAGACGATATCTTTCCATGACTGTCGGAGATCTTATTGTCGAACATAAAGGATTGGAAATCGGGATTCTGCGCGAGGATGAATATATTGACATCTATCCGTATCCGGAAGAAGGTGTTAAATTATTAAAGAGACTTAAATATGTCAAGTTGATTCCCGTTGCCGGACGCAAAAGCATTGCTGTAACTTCGTCAAATGTTAATCCGGCGATGGCTGGAGACGAACTGGTTCTTCTTCAGGCCGCGGAAAAAAATAATAAGACTCAGTATGTTTATGTTTATTCTCTGGCTAACGGTAAAAGTGCGGAAAATAGAATAGCCTACTGGGGATTGAATAGTTTGCATTTGCCACTTGTTTCCATTGATTTATCAAAAGAGAATGGTCAGTTGCTGAGTGTGGCGAAAGATGGATTCCTTGAGTTATTCAAGAAAAGCTCCAAAGTATGGCAGAGAGCAGTGACATCAGCTTTTGGAAAAGATAAGACTTCTGCTGTTTCTGCGCGGTATTGGAGAGCCGATGCCAGTGTCTTACTGGAGAGCGGGGTAATTAATAAATTCCAGGGGATAAAGAAGAGTAGTTCCACAAAGCTTAAAACGGTTTCATTACCTGTTGACTATGCTGTTGTTTCTGCTCCTCCCGTTGATAGGGCGCCGGTAAAAGAAGTTTCATGGAAAAATCATGGAATATCCAATATGTATAAAGAATGTGCCTGGAATAAATTAAACTCTCCCATTGGAAAACTTGTTATGAGAGAAACTCCTGACGGTTCCAGTGAGGTGCTGGAATTGTTATCTCCTTCAAATAAACTTGAGATTCCATTGAACATTCAACTACCTGCGGGGTGTGATAGCATTGGAATGTGGTTTGATGGTACCAGAAGAGTTGGAGCTGACTTTATTACCTCTATACGCAAACATGTTTCTTATGTGTTAAGAATTGGCCAACGGGTTAAAGTTATTGCGGCGGAATCAATTGTCGCTCCGGGAAATGTTCCATTAAACGGAAGGCTTCATCCCCAGGCGAGGTATGGAGACTGGATTCAATGGAAAGTGTTTTGGGATAATCATGGCAAGTTGCCTGTTGTACTTGAGTCAATCCGAATAACCGGAGGAGCGAAACGTCGTGTTATGCTTGGACCATTGACTATAGGGATTAATGATATTGCCCCTTTTCGGTCTGAATCAGTGTGGAAATTGAAAAACTTCAGTTTTCAAAAGCCCTGGTCTACGCATTGGACGGCAGGAAAATTTCATGAGTATTTTTATAAGGGGAATCCGTTTTTGCGTCCTGTGATATGGAAGAAATATAATCCGAAGTCAATAATTGCAGTTTTAAAGAAGCCGAATGGAGAGCCGCTTGCTGCTTATAAAATTACAGATAGTAAGCTTTCTAAAGATTTTATGCTCCCTGACTTGCCGGAAGGAAGCTATTTTGTTGATCTGTCGATGTTGGGGAATAATCATAGATTAATTACTCAAGACAGAGTTGTTGTGCAAAAGCTGATTGGTAAAAAAAAACTACAGTTGCCTGAGTTGGATCGCAACGTTCTCCCTTGCGTGATTTCTGGTTTTAGTCGTAATGGCGCGACGGAAGTTCGTGAGGGCTTGAATGTACAAGTAAAACTTTCACCGGACTTAAAAAAAAGAACTGCATTGGTGGTTTGGGCGCTTGCCGATTCCGAGGACATGATTATTACCAGTGACAAAATCAGTGCTGGTAATTCTGATGAAATTAATATCAAGTTAAATCCCGCGCGTGCCGGGGGATATCAGTTTACTCTCAAATTTTATTCGCCAGAAGGTGTTCTGCTCTACTCTTCAAAAGATATTTTTGGATTGAAAACCGTCACTGAAAAATTGCCGGAAAATGGAATTTGTTGTAAAGAGGACGGGAATCCGAAGTTATTAAGTTCTGCGAAAGTTATTTTTGATACCGGTCAAACTCATCGGTTGCCTCAGTACACTCTTCCGTCATTGGTCAGTGCGGCGGTAAGAGGTAAAAATATCCCGGTACTTAATATTAACTGGTTTAAATTCGAACCAGTGAAAGGAGTATATAATTTCCAGTTGGTTGATCGTATGCTGGACCTTGGATCTTTTCATGGAACCACCCCCTGGATAGGGATTACTTTCGGGGGAGATAATGTTCCGGAATGGCTTTGGTTTGATGAGTTGATGTCTCAGGATAATCGCACAATTCACCTGGATTATCATTATGTGAATCCAATGGGACGTAAGTTTTCGGAGGCGCATCGTAAGCTTTATAAATTACTTTTCGAGAGATATAAAAATGATCCCCGTTTGGGAGGCTGGTTTTTCTTTGCCGGACCAAGTGAGGGGTTTCTTACAGATACTTATCCGTTAATATGCGGTTACAGTTCTGATGCCAGAGAACGTTTCAGAACATGGTTGATGAAGCGGTATAATAATCTTTCGGCTTTAAATAAAAGCTGGAAGACTGGTTTTTCCGACTGGAGCAAAGTCAATCCTCCTTATCCTGATTTCGATAAAGGTTGGGAAGATTCTCCGCAGTGGCGTGATTTTACTGAATTTAAGCAGGCATTTGTTGTAACCAGGCTGAGGAACTTGCATAAGATGTTGCGTGAGATTGATCCGAAACGTCCGGCTTTAATGTTTGCCAAAGAAGGCTTTGGGGCTACGGGAGCACTGGCACCTAGCTTTAAAAAATATAACGTACGGTATTCTAATGGTGGTGGTGAAACATTTATGTCATACGTTCAAAGCTGCATTATGAATAATTTTGGAGTGCCGGTTACCTGTGAAGGGCATTATGTTATGCCGAATTCAGGATCTGTGTTCTGTGTCCTGGCAAATTCAATACTGGCGGGACATTTTGGTGGCAACAATATTCAGTGGGGATTGGTTTGGGCCAAAAAAGCTCATGACGGAATGCCGGAGACCAAGCTTATTATGAAGACGACCAGAGCTGTTGACGCAGAATCGAAAGAGTTGGTCCATACAGTTCAAGCTTCGCCGGTATGGGCTGGATATTTTTCTGCGACCAATTCCCTTTATTCCAAGCGTGAATTTCGCTTGAAGCAGAATCCATGCATGAATAATCTTCATGAGGCTGCACAATATGTTATTCATGCTCAGGAAAGTTGGGTCGATGATTATTGTACTCCCGATATTTTAGCAAAGTATCCTGTTATAATTGATGGAAACTCAAAGATTATGAAAGAAGGAGCTATCGATAACATTGTGAAATATATCGGGCAGGGAGGAACGCTAATTGCTTCCATTTCCATGGGGGAGTTTATGCCAGGAAAAGAGCATTCTGTTTTTCAGCTTGCCAGAAGACTTAAGGTAAATGGTAAGATCAGGAGAAGCCGGATAGATTCCGCGAATTCTTTAATAAATGGAAATAGTGTTGTTCAGAGTGAAGTGTATGAGATTTCCGACATCAAAAACAGCAACTTGAAATCTTTGGCGAAGGATCAGGCTGGGCGTGATGTAATATGGAGCCTTGAATATGGAAAGGGAAGAGTGATATTCACTGCCGGCGTGATTAACTTTGTGAAATCGGCCGAGTGGCTCAGATCAATTCTCTGCAAGTACAGCGGTAAGTCACCGTTTTCTATAACTTCTTCTGCCTTATGTCAGGCCGGAGTGGTAAAAAATAAAGATTATTATTTTATTGTCGTTCGTCCTTTAGCACCAGGAAAGAGTCAAAATGCCTCCATCAGTCAGATGAAAGCAGAAAAAATGGTGGAAATAAAGATTCAGGGGAAAGGTTTGGGGAATACCGTTGAAATACTTAAAAATACTTCGATGATATATAAAGATGGAGAACTGAAACTGAAATCATATCCGGGGTTCCTCTCTATACTAAAAGTTCCCCGGATACGTTAGTAATATTACTTTTCTTCTTCTTCCTCTTCTTCGTAGTGTTTTTCCAGCTGAGCTGTTGACAGCTCCATGACTACCAGATAATTTAGTGAGAAAGTATAGTTATTGCCTTCGTTGTCGAGGAAGGAGATAAATGGATGCTCAACGGTTCCACCAAGCACTGATGACGCCAGGCTTGTGGCGTCGGCATCTTCCAGCAATCCCATTGTAACTGGCTCCAGCTGGTTTCGGTAAAACAGGGTGACTTTGTTTTCAAAATTCTTTTTGTCGCTGTATCCGGTGTCCCGGGTCAGGGTATAGCGTACTGCCTGGATGTCATTAACGGAGATACTGACATCCCGACCGTCACGAGTATTGAATGAGAAGAATTTAAATTTGTCTTCGGGATTTCTTTCCTGTTCGAGAATTTCCTGAATTCTGCGCCAGGCTCCCGGCCTGACTCGATAGACTAAAATTTCCTTAAGTGAGTTCATTTGGAATTCAAGAAAACAATCGATTTCTTTTACTTTCTCCTGGCTCATACTTGATCCTCCGGGTTGATGCTGGATATTCTGCCGCTTTATCTTTATTATAACACCGGCACCGGTAATATGACAAGTGAGTTTTGTTAAGTTTTAAGTGATTAAGTTTTAAGTTTTAAGTTCAGGAAAAAAGAAGAATTCCTGGCAGGGAGGGCTTTCGTTGCGTATCGTATCAGAATTTTATTTCTTATCGGAAGCTTGTTTTAAATGTTCTTCCGCAAGCTTTAAAACACTTTCAATAATTGCGTTTGAACTAAGTGTTGCTCTGGTGACTGCGTCTACTTTTTTATCTGGTATTTCATTCAGCGTTGCTCCGTTCCAGCTTTTCAGTAACCCTTTTTTAGCAATGTATCTGAGGAATCTGGGCGTTTCCCGGTTTTTCCCTATTAGAACTCCGAACACTTTCTGCTGCTGGAAAACTACAGCGACTTCAATCGGGCCGGCGTATCCTTTTTTCTTTTTATCCATAGGAAGAAATTCAAGAAAAATTAGTCCAAGTTCTTTTTGATCTTTAGATTTTATCCGGTAAATTTTATCCTGGATTTTTTCCAGAGAGGCAAAATCCGGAAACAAATGCTTTAGTCCTCGTTGAAATTGCGGGAGAGTTCCCTGCGTTTTTGTCTTTGATACTGCTGGATTATCTTTACCTGTTAATTCGGGGAGCAGGCCAATTATGATCATGATTCCCGCTCCAGCCATGCATAATATATTTTTATAATGATAGTTCATTATTTTTCCTTGATTCTGGTGATTATAAAGTTTAACCAATCTATTCAATAGAAGAAACTGAAGTAATAGCATATCCTTTTTTTTGTTGAATTAGATTAAACTGATAGACCTTCGAGCGTTTTTCGCTCTTTACCTGAATTGAGACGATATTTCTCGAATTGTTTTTCAATTTAACGGCACCGATGACTTTTGCCGGACAGAAATCATTGGTCGCGAATAAGCCGTTCATGTACTCTTCGAATTTCACTTCATCCTGATTGCTCATCAACCCGAAAAGACCTCTCATATCATTTTTCTGAATCAGGGTTAAAGTTTTATCCATAAATTTTTGTGCTTCCGCTGGAACCTGAATCGTATTTTGTTCTTTTAGCTTTTGAGTTTTATTCTGGTTGGGAAAAAACATCCAAACCGCCAGAATAATTACAATTGATGTAAGAATTAATAAATATCTCATTGTGCCCTCATAATTTTATTTAATCATTTGTGACTGCGATATACTGCGGATTTTATAAGCTCCCTGGTTATCTTTAAGGAGAGCAAACTGATATGTTGTTTTTCGGGGCTGACTATAGACATATACCGAAACATTGTCCACACGGTTGCAGTGTACAAGTTTTTTGCAACCGACAGTTTTTGCCGGAAATAATTCAGCTTCAGAGAAAAATCTTTCTGTATATCTTTGAAAATCAACGCTGTCTTTGACAAGCATCATATCAAACAATTGATCCCGATCATTATTTTTTATTGCATTTAATGCGGATTTTACCAGAGTTAACGGCTCATCGGTTCCGGTGTTAAGTGATTTCATTACTTTTAATTCGGCCAGATAAGGCGGTTCATAATTTGCCCAAATTGTAAGTAAAATTCCAATCAACAGAAGAATGGCGTAACCGATATGACGCTTGTGTTTTTTCATGACAGTAATTATCCCTGTTTTACAAATATACGCCGGGCTCAAGTCCAAGTTCCGTAAAATCACTTCTAGTCAAGCAGTACCATGAATCTGTTGTTCCCAGCCAGCCGACGTTTTCTCTTAATGCGAAAGCGCTTGAGTCAAACTCTCCCGGTCTTTCTGATGATACATGACCATCACTCCAGGTAACGGTGGCTGTACCGAGATGTCGAAAATGTTGAGTTGCACCCCAGGAACCGCCTCCAACGGCTGAAACCATTGTTCTTGGAGTCAGGTAATAGGGATAAACTGTAAGAGTGTCGTTCCAGTCAATTACGGTGTCGCTGAGCATAACAGCATTACTTGGGCTCACAAGAGAAACTGCTTTTAGTCGGGGGCCTTTATTTCTATCGGTGTTTCTAAAACCATACATTGTATTCATTCCATAGCCACCGCCTCGGCAGGTGCCTACAGAAGTTGTTGTTGCCGTATTGGCTGTTTCTGACTCCGGTCCCAGTTGATTGATCGCTTTATCTGCTACAACCGGGCAGCATCTTACCCTGACATTTTTGCTTACATAGATGCTGACAAAACCATCCGTTCTCAAGTCTACGCGACGCTGATTTACATTGTCTCCAACCCAGGTGCCTCGTCGACAACACCAGCCTCCGGTTGAACCGGACATCCAACCATCGTAATCATTGACATAAAGCATGGCGGCAGACGCCAGTTGTTTTAAATTGTTAATGCAAGATCCTCGTTTTCCCATTTCTCGTGCCTTGCCAAGAGCCGGCATCAACATTCCTGCAAGTAATGAAATTATGGCTATTACTACCAGAAGTTCTATAAGTGTGAATTGCGAATGTTTGCAATATCTATGTCTTATGTGAGTTTTCATGTTTCCCTGATTGAATTGTCGAAATAAGCTCGACATTATTTGGTTTATTGTTGTTGATTAAATTAAAGTGTGCCTTGACCAGAAGAGTAAGGCACATGACAGTTGTTTTATTGTTGCTCGTTCGGCGTGTTTACTTTGGGGGACTCTGTGTTTTCTTTTAAATGTTTTTTGCAGTTATGTTGATGTTCATCACTACCGTGAGAACAATGTTTGCATTTATGCCCTTTTCTGCAATGTTTACATTTGTGCCCTTCACCATGAGAGCATTTATGACCTTCACCATGAGAGCATTTATGACCTTCACCATGAGAGCATTTATGTCCTTCACCATGAGAACATTTATGTCCTTCACCATGAGAACATTTATGTTCATGTTGACTTTCTGCACTTTCCGGTTTGTCTGTTGCGTTGTAGTTAGCGCAGCCGTTCATAAAAAGAACCGCCGCAACCAGCATGACCAGTAGTTTTACTTGTTTTAACATTTTTTCCCTTTCGTTCGTTTTTTTTGTTATTTTATTAGGTTGCCCTAATTTGTATGGGTTAGTATATGATAAGGGAAGATGTAATTCAAGTTTTGTTGATAATAAATTAGTAAATATATATTTTTTGCAATTTATCTAATGATACATAGGAAGCTTGTAGCATTGCTTTATCTTTTTTAAACCAGGCTCTGGGCATCAACGTCGGCATAGACGTGGACGTTTTTCGGGTGCTTGGCACGGAGTACATAGTGGCGGATATAGCGTCTGAGAGTGGCAATTTTTTCGCCGCGGAAAATAATCATAAATCGATATTTTGCCTTGATCTTTTCCAATGGGGCAGGGGCCGGTTCGGAAATGATGATGTCTTCATGACAGGCCGGACGCAGATATTCCATGAATTCCATAGCGTAAGAGCTTACCGCTTCAAGTTCTTCGCCCTGGAAATGGACCGTAATCAGGTGTCCTGACGGAGGATACTTGAGCATTTCCCGTACCTCCATATCGTTTTCATAAAAGCCATTGAAATCATGTTTAACCGCGTACTGTATGGTATCGTTGAACGGCGTGAATGTTTGAATCAGAACTTCGCCTTTGATATCCCCGCGTCCGGCGCGTCCGGCTACCTGGGTAATTAACTGAAAGGTACGTTCGGGGGCGCGGAAATCAGGTATATTCAAACTCTGGTCGGCGTTAATAATTCCCACCAGGGTTACATTGGGAAAGTGCAGTCCTTTGGCGATCATCTGGGTGCCGATCAGGATATCGATATTTCCTCGTTTGAATTCGTTTAACACATGTTCATAGGATGCGCTGGTTTTCATGGTGTCGGAATCCATTCTGGCGATTCGAGCGCTTTTGAAAATCTTTTGTGCTATGGTCTCGACTTTTTCCGTACCGATGCCGGAGTATCTGATTTCATCTGATTTACATTCGGGACAGTGTTTATAGGCCTGAATGGTATCTCCGCACAGATGGCAGGTCAGGGTCTCATTGTGCATATGATAAGTATAGGAAACCGAGCAGTCGGGGCATTCCGCCACGTAGCCGCAGTTTTCACACATCATCTGTCGGGCATAGCCGCGGCGATTGAGAAACAGGATCGTTTGTTCCCCGCGCCAGAGACGGTCATTTACTGCTTTTATCAGCATTTTTGTGAAAAAGCTGTTTTTCTGTTCGCCGTCGGCTTTATCCATTCTTACATCTATCACCTTCATTGACGGAAGGACGCATTCGTCGTTTCGCTTGGTTAGTTTAAGCATAATATATTTGCCTGATATCGCATTGCGATATGATTCGAAAGAGGGAGTTGCTGAACCGAGTACAACAACGGCGTTTTCCATGTGTCCGCGCATAACGGCGACATCTCTGGCGTGGTAGCGCGGAGCTTCGCTTTGTTTATAGGAGTGTTCGTGTTCTTCATCAACGATGATCAGTCCGAGGTGACGGAACGGCGCGAACAGCGCGGAGCGTGCTCCGACAACGATACGTACCTCGCCATCGCTGATCTTTGTCCATTCATCGAAACGTTCTCCTTCTGTCAAACGGCTGTGAAGAACGCTGACCATATTGCCGAACCTCGCCCGGAAGCGTCTAACCGTTTGTGGAGTCAGGGATATTTCCGGAACCAGAACGATTGCTTCTCGCCCGGTTTCAATTATTTGGGCGATAGCCTGTAGATATACCTCGGTTTTGCCGCTGCCAGTGATTCCGAAGAGCAGGGCAGTGCGGCCATCATCCGGATTCTCTACCATATCATTGATCTTGTCAAGCGCGATCTGTTGTTCGTTGGTTGGTTTCAGGGGCGTATCGGGAATAATTTCCACATCTTTAAAAGGGTCACGAGCGATCCGGCGTTTTTCTTCGATGATCAACTGCTTTTTTTTGAGGGTTGAAATAGTAGAAGGGCTGATATTGTGCTCTTTTAGCAGGTTTTCCCGGCTTATATCGGTATGGCAAAGCAGGAGTTTTAGCAGTTCTATCTGTTTTAGTAGACTCTTCTTTTCGTGATTTTTAGCTATAAATTGTTCTGTTGCTTCATGATCGGCAACGGCATAAAACGGCAGTGTCTTATGTTTTATTTTGCCGGAACGTACGGCTCGGGGCAGCAGGGTACGAATTGCCTGTTCGCGTGAACAACAGTAATATTCCGCCATCCATTCTCCGAGTTCAACCAGCTTGTGTGGGATTTTAGTATGTCCTTCACAGAGAGATTTTATATCTTTTAACTGACTTGTATATTCAGAATCCGAGCCGATAGACAAAACATAGCCGTGGCGAAAGCTTCGGCCAAACGGGATTGTGACCCTTGAGCCGATTTTTACTTTTCCGTACAAAATCGGCGGAATATTATAGTCGAAAGTTTTGTCTAATGACAAATCAATAATAATTCTTGCTATCTGCTGCATAAAAAAATCCGTATGCGGATGGTGTTAGAATTCTGAACAAAAGAGAATGCGCCAAATATAGCGCAGTAATTGTGATTATACCAGATAATCGCTGATGATTTGTAGAAGTTCGGCTGTTTCTATCGGTTTAAGGAGGAGTCTATTGGCTCCGCATTCATTCGTGTCGACTTCATTTTTGCCGATACTGCCGGAAATAATGAGGATGGGAACAGTTTTTCCATTGGGGAGTGCTCGGATAGCCCGGCATGTATCCATGCCGTTCAATTCCGGCATGTGGATATCCAAAATAATTATATCGGGCATGGATCTTTCGCAAGATTCTACAGCACTGCTGCCATTGTCAAATATTATAACATCATATCCCTGATCTTCCAGGATATCAGTATATGCCCGTCTGATCAGCAAATCGTCATCAGCTATTAAAACCGTTGCCATTAATAAAATCCACTACAATGTTATTAATATCATACCCCAAAGCCACTCGTTGGTCTAACTATAATAATAAAAATATGGATATTCAATCAAATTTAGTGGAAAAGGTACAAATAAATTTAAATCAGTCCTTTATTAACTTTTTCATGGACAATATTTTTTATTGTATTTACAGGAATAACTTTATCCAGATCGGAGCCGCATCCGGCGATAACACGAGAATACATTTCCACGGCGGTGTTTGTACAGCCGGCGAAAAGTGAGCTGGACGCGACTGCTTTATCTAGTTTATTGATAATCTGCGCCGCTATTTTTTCGTATAGTGCCGCAATCTTTAATTCCGGCAGGTTATCCGTTTCATCTGTTTGAGTCAGCATGCTGTGGTATTCCGCCATGGCGTTAAGGCTGAGGGATTCAGTTCGAGGATAACCTGAGCACATGAGATTCCATGGGTCGCCGTTCCCTCCCTGGTCTCCGGCAATTCTGAAATCCGTTCTTACCAGAACCGAAGGAATATCCAACATTTTAGCAAAAACAAATTCAACGACGGTTCCGGAATCGAGGTCCGGACCATCGAAGTTAAAAATTGCCACATCGGAACTTATCAACATCTCCAAGTCTTTATTTCTTATATCCACTGACCGGGATTCAGCGTGTTCAACAATTTGTGGAAATATTACTTTGTAGCGGCCGTTGCCGGTTTTATTCAGATATGTCGCCAGGATGTGGTTGCCGAGAAGATGTTTGTGATCGAACAAATCACCGGCAAAATAGATTTTTAACTTTTGAGTCATTGTTTCAATGCCTTTTTACTGGGGTTGCGGATACGGTTCTCACACGTTATAATATCTGATATAATGTCTGTGGCAAGTAAAATACGGAGAAAATGTTATACTTTGCATAAAAAAATAAAAAAAACTGTCGATTGAAATATAAAATTAATTTGCTTAAAAGTAAATAGATGTTATGTTAAATTCGAATTTGAAACCGGCATTCCATACTTGAGGTTTTATATGGCTGATACAATTAATATTTCTTGTCCGAACTGTGAAACGTTGTTCGAGGTCCCGGCTGAAATGGTTGGGGAAACTGTTGAATGTACCGAATGCGGTACCGCTTTTGAAATTGCTGCTCCGGAAACTGCGGAAGCGCCGCCGGCAGCTGAAGGCGAAGAAGCTCCTTCTGGTGAAGGAACCAACACCGTTAAGATGAGCCGTACCAGTATTGGTATGGTGCCAACCGTTCAAGATTCCTATCAGTTAGGTGTGGTTGACCAGCAGATCGAAAAAACTGACTTGCGTAAAGCATTTGAATCCGGAGAATTTGCTCTGAAGGCTGATCCTGACGCGGAAGAAGCCGCAGGTGACGAAGAGGGCGGAAAACCAAAATCCGGAGATAAAAAGTGGTGGAAGGTCTGGGGCAAATAGCTTTTTGATTTTCTGAAATTACTGCTTTTTTATCAGCCAGAGTATTTATTTATCCAGAATAGCGATTGCCAGTCGGCTAGCCGCTTGGGATTATCTTGTTTAGATTACTTATTAATAATCTGAGTGCAAAGGAGACATTATGGCTTCCAACGCATCAGCAACTTACAGCAGTATTAGGAATATCGGGATTATTGCCCATATTGATGCGGGTAAGACTACAGTTACCGAGCGTTTTCTATTTTATTCAGGAAAGACTCACCGTATAGGTGACATCGACAGTGGTAATACAGTGATGGATTATCTGGATGAGGAACGCAGTCGCGGAATCACAATTGTTGCTGCTGCCGCGTCTTTTGAATGGGCCGGACGTGATGGTAACACGCTCATTCATTTGATTGATACTCCGGGGCACATTGATTTTACTGCGGAAGTCGAGCGTTCCATAAGAGTCAGCGATGGTGCTGTGGTTATTTTCAGTGGAGTCGAAGGGGTTGAGGCACAGAGCGAAAAAGTCTGGCGGCAATCCAACCACTACGGGGTTCCCAAGATTGCTTTTGTCAATAAACTCGACCGGCTTGGCGCGTCTTTCCAAAAGACTTTCGAAGAAATTCAGCAGAAATTTACCGATGTTACACCCGTTCAGATTCAATTGCCGGTTGGTATTGAGTCGGAGTTTAGTGGTGTTATTGACTTGATTGATATGAATATGGTAGAATTCCAGGGCGATGAAGGTTCTGAAATCGTCAAAGGGGACATTCCTGATGATATGATTGATGAGGCGGAAAATGCCCGTGACAATATGCTTACTGCTTTTGCTGATCTTTCCGATTCAATTGCTGAAGTATATCTTGAAGGAGAAGATGTTCCTTCTGATCTTATTAGAGGCGAGCTAAGACGTTTGATTGGAACCGGAGACGTTTGTCCGGTTCTCTGTGGTTCCGCTAAGAAAAATATTGGAATCCAGCCGTTGCTTGATGCGATTATTGATTTTCTGCCGGCGCCGGAAGACCGAAAGGAAGTGGATGCAATTGATCCTCGCAGCGGTGAAGTTGTTAAACAGGAAACCGGAGGGAGTAATTTTTACGGCCTGATCTTCAAAATAGTGGCCAGCGGCAGTGCCGATCTACTTTATATGCGCACTTATTCCGGTACTCTGAAGCTTAATGATACTTTGGTTAACCCGCGTACGAAGGAGAAAGTGCGTGTAAAGCGTATTTTACGCTTGTACGCGAAGAATGTGGAAGCAATAGAGGAAGTCGGCTCCGGTGATATTGTCGGCCTTATTGGACCTCAGGGGGTAAATACCGGTGATACGCTCTGCTGTGTGAATCATCCACTGCTTCTTGAAAAGATTACTTTCCCCGAGCCGGTAATTTCAATGGCGATTGAACCGCGTTCCAGTAAAGATAAGGATCGCTTGGTCGGAGTTTTGGAATTGCTTTGTCGTGAAGACCCTACGTTGTTTTTGGATACCCATGAAACGACTGGACAAATGTTGCTGTCCGGAATGGGAGAACTTCATCTTGAAATCAATGCCAACCGTATCCGCGAAGAGTTCAATGTTGACGCGCGTTGTGGAAAGCCGCGTGTGGCATTCCGTGAAACTCTTACCGGGCCATGCTCCATTACCGGTGTATTCGACAAGACGATTGGAGATAAGGAATTCTACTGCGAAGTCGATATTGATTTTTATACTGAAAGACTTGAATGTGGGCATTTGGTAGAAAATGGCATCAAGCATCATAATATTCCAGGCTCCTGGATTCTTAGCGCCGAAAATGCGCTTGACGGTGGACTTAAAACTGGCGGAACAAGCGGATATTCCCTGACATATATTCGGGCTGTTCTGAAAGATTTGCGTGGTACGCCGGATCGTACCAATGAAGGTGCCGCTGCTGGTGCAGTCCTGGATGCGGTTTCGAAAGCGATTCTTAAGGGAACCGTTATGCTTGAACCCATTATGAAACTTGATATTACCGCGCCGGAGGAATGTATCGGAGAAATTACCGGATATCTTCAGGCCAGGCGCGCGGTGATACATAATATCTCACCTTTGCCGTCAGGCAAGCGTTTGAACTGCGAAGTGCCGCTGGCTGAAATGTTCGGTTTCAGCAAGGCCCTTCCAAAGCTTTCCGGCGGTCGTGCCGGTTTTAGCATGGAACCGTGCGGATTTCAGGAAGTGTCTCAGGATGAGCTTGATCGCATGATTCAATCATCTTCTACCGTATTCTAGTACTCTGTGCTTTGATATTATCATCAAACTCCAGCCTTTCTTAGCATGAATTAATCGTGTTGACCGTGTCAAATCTTTGTTTTGTTTGTTATGTTTCTGTTAATATCTGCGGTCTGTGTGAGGAACGCGTTAGCATCCTACTAGTATTTCACACATCGGCTTTCAAATTGACCTTCAGAGAGATAAATTCTCCCGTCATGTTTTTGTACACTGGTAATGAGGAGAATGCAGAAAATGGCTTTAGAGAGTAACGAACAGCTTTCTGCTTTGATAGATGATATAGACCGTAGCGTAGTTGATAATGTTGCGATACGTGAAGGAATCGATTCTGATGCAGGAAAGGATATTTTTCAACGGACAGCCAAGTTTTATAACAAAGTTCGTGAAGAAGAACAGTTATATGATGAACAGGATGAAAATGAGGATGGCAGTAAATTGATTGATACGATTACTATTACCACACGTAATCTTGACTGGAAGAAAGACAAGGTCGAAAATCCTTACACTATTAACAGCGAATTTGAAATACTTAATACACTTGGCGGCGGTGGGATGGGAACGGTATATACTGCTCTTCAGAAATCCATTGATCGCGAAGTTGCTCTTAAAATGATTAGTCCGAATCTTCTAGCCGATGAGGACAGTCAGGAAGCTTTCCTTCGGGAAGCTGTTGTTACCGGTAATCTGAACCATCCCAATATTGTTTCTGTTCATGATCTCGGTAAAAACGGTGAAGGTTGTCTGTTCTATACTATGCAGAAGATTATAGGAATATCGTGGGACAGGGTCATTAAGAAGAATTCGGAAGAGGAGAACCTGGAGATTCTGAATAAGGTTTGCGACGCGATCGCTTACGCTCATAGTAAGGGCGTGATTCATCGTGATTTGAAGCCACAGAATATTATGCTTGGGGAATTTGGTGAAGTCATGGTTGCCGACTGGGGGGTTGCTGCCAGCGCAGGAAATCATGAACTCAGCAGCAAAGCGATGAGACTGACAAAGGAGTCTGATATCGAAGGAACCCCGGCGTATATGCCGCCGGAAATGCTGGATCCGGATGTATCGAAAATTGGGCCTCGAAGCGATATTTACCTGCTGGGAGGAATCCTTTTCGAGCTGATTTCCGGATTACGGCCCCATAAGATCACTGCGCGTAATATGCTGCACAATATCCGCTACAATATAATTCAGCCCACTGATAAATCCGGGGAACTTGTTGACATTGCCATGAAGGCGATGGCAACCAAAGTTGAAAAGAGATATGGTTCCGTCAAAGAATTTCAGGCCGCGTTAAAGAATTATATGATTCACCGTGAAAGCATAAAACTTACCCAGTCGGCTGATGATGATTTTGAACATGCCAGTATTTCCGGTGACTATCAGTTGTATGCCAATGCTCGTTACGGATATCGTGAAGCCCTGAAATTGTGGAACGAAAATATAAAGGCTCTGAATGGATTAAAGATAATGACAACCAGTTATGCTGAAAAGGCTTTCGGAAATGGTGACTTCGATTTAGCTCTTTCTATTCTGGATGGCAACAACGAGCGGCATCGTCCTCTTATTTCTAAAATCCTGAATGAGAGAACCAAACGTGAAAAACGTGTGAAACGATTGAGGTATTTGTCGATTTCTTTTGTGGCCTTTCTGATTTTTATGGTTGTGGTTCTGGCCGGATCGTATGTCTGGATTAGCAATGCCAGAAATCATGCGCTGCGGGAAGAAGCTCGCGCTAAGAACCTACTGGCACAAAAGGAACAGGAAAATTATTATAATGTGATATCACTTGCTGCGAACAATTTACGGTTACTGAATCAGCGTCGGGCGCGTTCTGTACTGGATCATGCTTCAAAGGATTTGCGAAATATCGAATGGCTGATTCTTTCCGCAGTTGCCGATCCTGTCCGCAAAATACTCAACGCACATGGCGATTCCGTTTCTTCGCTGGATATTTCTCCTGATGGAAAAATAATGGTCAGTGGCGGTCGTGATGGTGCGGTAAAAATATGGGAAGCCGGAAGCGGCAGATTACTGCATACCGTGAATTTCAGGTCGCCGGTTCAACGTGTGAAAGTTTCTCCTGATAATAAATCATTGCTGGTTGTCAGGTCTGATCGTTTTATTTCGCTGGTTCAGATTAGAACCGGACAAGTTTTCAGAACTCTCAGCAGTCCGAAAGAAAACATATCTACGGCGGATTATATGCCAGACGGACGACGGATTGTTTTTGGTACTCAGGAAGGGGATTTAATGATGTTTGATATGGATCGCGGAGCTTTGGTGAAATCAATCAAAGCCCATGATGATGCCATTTCGGCTTTAATATGTTATCCGGATGGAAAGAGAGTCATTTCCGCAAGTTGGGATAATACGATCAAAGTCTGGAACTTGAATACCTGGAAGCCGATTGTTACGCTTAAGGGGCATGACAGTTATATTGACGCACTTGCGATTGCTCCGAAGTCAGGTTTAATCGCTTCCGGCGGCGGCGATAAGGTTATAAATCTGTGGAGCGAATCCGATGGTGGAAAGCTGTTGTCTGTTAAGCAGAACAGCGGTTCCGTAAATTCTCTGGATTTTTCTCCTGACGGTTCTCAATTATTGGCCGTATGCGGTAATCAAGCTGCGATTTTATCGGTCAAAAATGGGAAAAATCTAAAGAATTACCAGTTGGCGCGGGGCGTCAATATTTATTCCGGTAAGTTTATAAATAACGGACGCGGCATTGTTACCGGGGATGGTAATAATAAAGTGATTTTTTGGGATGCTCAGAATCGGCTTGACGGTGAAACCGGCAGAATTCCCGGTAATGAAAAACGGAATATGCTGGCGGAGTCGGATAGGCTTGGAATCATGGTATTCCGTAAAGATGGTAAGGATATGATGGTCCGCTTTAAAGATTCAGAAATCCCGCAAAAACTAACAGGTCATACGGCCAAAGTAAATAGTGTTGCCTTTGTGGGGGATACCTGTAAACTGATTTCCGGCAGTAATGATACAACTGTCAAGTTATGGGATGTTATTTCCGGAAAACTTCTACACACTTTTACGGGGCATACAAAGTACGTCAGCTCTGTAGCAGTATCTGCTGATGATCGCAAAGTTCTTTCCGGCAGTTGGGATGGAACAATAAGGTTGTGGAACATTATAAGTGGCGAAAACCTTATGACAATTACTGCCCATGAAGAACCTGTGATCGGGGTAGCTATATCATCGGATGCCAAGCACGCGGTTTCCTGTTGTAGCGATAGTACGGCCAAAGTATGGAATTTAAGTGACGGCAAAATGCAATGCATTTTGAAAGGACATACAGCTCAAGTCAATTGCGCTGCGTTTTCTACTGACGGCAAACGTATTATAACGGCTTCTGATGATGGCACTACAAAGTTCTGGGATGCTGAAACCGGGCGTGAAGTTATGTCACTTAATTCCGGTACGGTTCCGTTTTCAAATGTGAGTTTTGCCAGTAACGGAAAAGAGCTGAAACTTCAGTCATATCCGGGAAATCTTTCCAGAAAATGGTTTATGACACAGAAATAGCAGTATCCGGTTGTAAAGGATTGCTGGAGCAAATCAGTTCAATATCGCACCATCGCTGATCATTTTTTTGCTGATTGTGCTGTAGTCAAGATTTCGTATTGAGTTGTCACTATCAGTGCTCATCGCAGCACCAATCCCGGCTGCTTGTCCCATCATTGCACATGTTGTCATTACCCGTGCAGATGATAGAGCAATCTGGTCCGCCGAAAAACAGCGACCAGCAATCAGCAGATTATCCATGTTTTTCACGACAAGAGATCTGAATGGAATATTATATGGTGGTACTTCCTTTTCCTGTTTAGAGAATATGAGTCCGCCTTTATCCGATGATGTTTGTCTGTCCAGATAAAATACCCCCAGGGCGATTGCGTCTGAAAAACGTCTGCCGGTACGCAGGTCTTCTTCGCGTAAGATATAATCGCCTACGGCACGTCGTCCTTCTCTTATGCCGATGACTGGAGAGCAATGATCGAGCATCCAGTTGCGTCTATTAATGCGTGTTTCGTAGTCAAGAACCTGCATAACTCTGCGACGAACTTCGATTTCTGCTTTTGTGATTCCTTCCGAAGAGATAGATGTCTCGTTGGGAATTTTCACTTTGATGGCATTGGAACGGGGACCATCCGGCCAGATGCTCACTGCCGGGCAATCATCTTTGCTATGATATTTGGAAATGGCTTGATCTGGAATTACTGGTAAGTCATCGTCGGGATGAGTATGGCGAACGAAAGCCATCATTGCCATAGGAAGGGGCGGCTGATTATCCTTCATCGTTTCCAGACCGGCAGTGTGAACCAGAATTGCTTCGCCGCTGCAGTCAATAAAAACCTTGGCTGATACGGCTTCCGGTCCAGCCGGACCGGAAATGATGCAGTATTTCAAAAGAGACTTTTCTCGAATACAGTCAGTGACCTGAGTATGAAGTAATAGTTTTACCCCATTACGTAATAGTAGTTCCTGAAGGATGAAGGCCAGAATTGTATGGTCAAAACATCTAGCTTCCATTTCCAGATAAGGCTGGTATGGTACGATTGCGTTGTAATGCTCCAACTCCGTGATTATTTCGTCAAATACTTTTCCCTGTCCTTTGGTTTCGCCACAAAATGCGGCAACACCTCCGCTTGTTGCGTTTCCGCCTGTGATCCCAAAACGTTCAACAAGTAATACTTTTTTGCCGCAACGTGCAGCAGACACAGCGGCACATATTCCAGCAATTCCTCCACCAGCGATAAAAATATCTACTTCGTAATTGATCTTTAATTTTCTTTCGTATAATATCATAATTAATCCAATTGCTTTAGAATTGTTGTGATCACCTTTGTGTCTGCCGGGGATTTGTCATTCCAACTATTACCACCAAGCCACCAGTACCAACGTCCCTGTTTTATTAGCGCAGGAACGATATTGCTTTTGCGGGCAATTTTGACGGTTCCCAATATTTTTACACTGGGAAGAAGATCATTTTTATTTAACATGGTAGTGGTACTTGAGCATTCAAGTGGAGTTTCTGTATTTCTGCCTGTCCAATGAACCATGTTCTTTGAGTTGCCCGAGATGGAAACAGGTTTTTTCCATAGTCCGCCGTCTCCACGCAAATTTCTTACACAAACATACAGTTCATTTTCTTTTCCCCAGCGAATTAAATTATCCGGTATGGAGTATTCTCTTTTTATCATCCAGTAATTTTGAGTCGAGGTGCCGGTTTTGCCAATAAGCTTGCCATTGAAGAAGACCCAGTCGATATCGTCAACGCCCCCGAGTTTCAGGCAAAGTCTACGTTTCTTCCAGGAGGTTGGGATATTTATTTCTTTTCGATACCATCCGTCTCCAATGCGATATTGAAGAGAGCCGGTAATGCCCATTTCTCCCCACATTCCGGGAACCATCATTTTTTCCCATTTCAGGTTACTCGGGACCTTGGTAGGAGCTTTGCTTTTTGGGCCGACGAAACACCAGGCCCATGAGCCGGAAAGATCAATATTACCGGAAGCTTCGGCAAATGTTTTTACTTCAGGTTTACGCAGAAATATTTTCTCATTAGCCAAGAGGGCAGGGAGACCGGCCGACTGTCGACGTGCGTACGCATCAATATCAAGACGTCCGTTGATGAGTACAATTCCTCTGTATTTATATTTCAAGATGTGTATTAATCGTGGGTCGATATAGTTTGATGAGCTTATTGCCAGTCGGCATTTTTTTAGCAGATTGGGTTGTTTTATAACACGCATGCTCTCAAAAACTTTTACATCACAGCCAGTATTTTCAAGCATGATAATAAGTTTGTCTATTACTCTTCCGGTAGTTGCTTCCAGTCGGGAATTTACTATTACCGCTACCTTGATTCCGTGCTTCGGGGGAGGCCAGAAGGTTCTGATCCATTTTGAATTTTTAGATAGATGGGCAACTTGGGGCTTAAGATGCCAGGAATCATCAGCCAGAAGCATTCCACCACCACCACGATAATGAAATGCGAATGGACAGAATCCCAGTCCCAGTTTTACCTGACGTTTGACGGCTGACGAATTGTTTTCCATTTGTTGTTCTGAATCGTAACTCCCAAGCGATAGTGCTGCGGCTTTCCGGGCCTGAATACTTCCCATGCCGTAGTGAGTTCCTGCTAACACGTTATCTGCCACATAAGTCTGGATTGAACGGTAATTCAATGGAACAGGGCTGTGATCCCACATGTCGCCAATTGTACGCTGCATCATGCCTTTTGCATGCGGAATTGATTTTCGGATCTGTTTCATAATTCCATCTGTCTGCATCATTTGCATCCACGCTACCCATCTCAGGTGATCCTGGAGCCGTGGATTATCAGAATAGGCATTGTCGACGCTTTGATCACTCTGGAATCCCAGCGGACGAATCGAGTTATTGTTCCAGTTCTCATCAGAAGCAAGCGAATAGCGTTTTGAGCCGGTAATTGCTGCGCTCCAGCATTCCTGGAGGTTTTCTCGGGTTTTATAAGTTGCTTTCAGCCATTGATTCCATAACCTCATAAGGGTTGGACTAGCCATAACCCCTTTGGGATTACTTGCTATGGGCGTTTCATTGGTTGGAACCTCAAACGCTACGATATTGGGAATATCTTTCAGTTCTGCAGCAAGTCTTCCCCAAGAGTTCTGAAGAGCATCCGGCCAGTGGTATGAGTTGTTTTTATCTAATTTTGAGGTTGGTTTTTCTTTCGGATTTCCTTTTACAAACCATTGCGGGTAAGGCCAGTGAAGATCAATACTTATTCCGAATCCATAGCGTTCAGCTTCAAGCATAATATCCTTGAGCATTTTCAAATATACCTGATTGAATTTGCCCTGTTCGGGTTCAAGGCCGTTCCATTTGATGACTATTCTTATGCCGTTGAACCCCAGCCCGGAAAGATAACGTAAATCCCAGGGACGCCATAGTAGAGCAAATCTCGGTGGAGTATAGAGCGAACGAAAAAAGAAAGGGCCGAACATACGGTAAGGAGTACCGTCCGGACGATAAAAGCGTCGATCTTTTCCGTAGGTCCATTGGCGTTGTATCACAGGAAGTCTTTTGCGGATTGAATCAATAAATGAGTCCGTATGTTTTTGAAGCGTTGAAATTTTTTCTGTAATAGATAAATTTCCTTGTTCAAGTTGTTTTTTTAGCTGTTTCTGATTATTCAGTAACGTTTTAACTTGCATGTGGTCAAGTTTATTGTACTTTGCCAAGCGGCTCCAGATATCAAGTTGTTCTTTAATCGCTGCCAGTTGAATTCCTTCCCAGATAGCCTGTTCTATTTGTTCTGTTGTTTGTTGGGTTGAATTTATTTTTATTCCACGTGCAGCCAGACAATCAAGCATTGTATGTTGTAATTTCGCCAGTTTCAGGTCCTTGGATTGTTTATATTTCTTTGCCTGTTTATTGTTATTGAAAATCAATTCAATTCTGGCGATTTTCATTTTAAAGGGAGCTCGGTGAGATGTTAACCCGAAACCATTGACTTTTTGAAAGTTTCTTTGAGAGATGCCAAGATCACTCCACTTTATATCCAGATTCTGCCATCCGGGGGCAACCGTAACACTGCGTTTTCCCATTAATTTTGCTCTATAAAATCCTTTTCGTCTGGAAAATCCCATATAAGCAGATAGTGTAATTACTTCCGGTTTTGAAATGTAAACAATATAACGGATTCCAATTGGTGTGGGGAGTATTTCTTCCAAAAAGCCAGTGCGTATAGAAGCTTGTCCGCCTTTTTTGCCATCATTGGACTGAACTACCCATTCCGCGATTTTACCGTACTTCTGATCAGGTTGCTGGGTTATATTCCAAGTTAAATATTTCGAAGCGATACAACCGTGTACGCATAACATCAGTTTATCCAGGGGACGTGCCACCGGGTTGATTTGCTGAGAAAAATCGAGCCATTTTGCCGTTCCTTCGGCCTGTAGTTGTAAAGGCATAATAATTCCATACAGACCGAAGACGACTAGTAATAATTTTTTCATAAGATAGTGTTTTCTAAGGTATATGTAACAATTTGCTTAGCCATTGGGAAATGGTTGGACAGAGTACTCATCATCAAGTCCGCCAATTGCGTCAAGCTTAGTCGAGTCAATGTGCCCGTCAAGCAATAAAATGTTGCATAATCCATCTCCCTTGATACTACTTCCCCCGTTCGTTCCACTGTACGCACTGGTATATTTTTTCGGCATATGATAGCCCCCCATATCACTTCGCGAGGAAAACAGGTTCCCATACCAACCGCTGGTAATCCAGATGCTGTCAGTAAGGGTTACTACTTTAGAGGATTGGGTAACGCGGGTCAATTTAAGACCGGCATAAAAATTGTTATTTCCATAATTGCGATAATTAATTGCATAAGTCGGCCACCGGTCGCGTTTGGTTGCCGGACCTTTTTCCAATGTTGGGCATTGCATTATTTTACGCGCTGTTCTTGTTGGAGTGTTTGGCCAGCGAACTGGTTCTCCGAAAAGACCTGACACAATTCTGAACCAGTGATTATTCGCCAGTGTTGTATTGGTTGGAAACAAAGTGTCGTTGTTGTCCATAATGTACATATTTAGCTGAGTTCCAATCTGTTTTAGATTGTTTCCACATGCCATTTTCTGTGCTACCTCCCGTGCTCTGCCTAATGCCGGTAGCAACATTGCTGCTAGAATTGCTATTATTGCTATTACTACGAGAAGTTCTATGAGTGTGAAAATTGGGATGCGATTTCTTTTGGTTTGTTTCATTGTCTTTCTCCTTTTTATGGTAATTAATAATATTAATGTCTTGTTATTTTGAATTAGTTGTTGAGCCGCGAATTATAAGTTTGGGCTGAAAAGATTTGTGTATATTTTCTTCTTTCGCCTTATCTTCTGTTTTATCAATCAGTAACATAGTCCCTTCGTATCCCATTTGACCTAGGGGGTGTTTCACTGATGTTAGGGGAGGTGTGGTATATTGGCACCACTCAGAATCATCAATTCCTATAATGCTCATTTGTTCAGGTAGTGACATCCCGTAGCTGGTCATAAGTTTCATTGCCTCAACAGCGACCAGGTCGTTATAGCATATTATTGCCGTAGGCGGTTGTGATTTTTTTAGAAAATATTCAGCACCAAGGCGTCCTTCCTGCTGACAATACAAACTTTCTACAATAATAGCTTCTTTACAATTACGGTTGCAAAATACCAGGTCAGGATCATCAGCCAGTTCTAATTGTTTAGAGAGTAAGGAAAATGCCTGTTGGCGTTGATACGCATCTGTTGCAGGTGTTTCCAGACAGGAGCCGATAAAGCCAACTCTATGATGTCCCAGTTCCTTCAGGTGACAAAGAGCTTGTTTTATTGCCGCGGTATTATCAAAGCTCATTGAGTCAAGTCCGGATTTATTATGGCTAAAGTCTATTGCCACGACATTGGTTGTAAGCTGCAATAATTGATCGAGCCAGTCAGAACCGGGTTCAGCGTGAAGCAATAATACGCCATCTATACGGTGTTCTGCAATTTTAGCTGCGCAAATTTCAGGAGCGACGTGACCGCCAATGTTTATTAATAGTAAATCATAGCCTTTTTCCCGGGCAGCTTTTTCAATCCCTTTGAATATTTGCATTTCATAGATATTGCTTAATTGTTGCCATGGAGCGGCATAGATATATATGCCGATAGTTTTGGAACGACTCATTTTTAGGCTGCGGCTGGCAAAATTGGGGTGATAATTATATTGTTCTGCAATCTCAATAATCCGACGGCGGGTGTTTTCACTGACTTTGGTATTTCCGCGAGAACGATTTAATACGGTTGAAACTACTGCGGCTGAGCAGCCAGCATGTTGGGCGATTTGTTTTAATGTGACTCGTTTTGGTGTCATTCTTTTTCCTGTTTGTTTTTTGAGCCTTGCTTTTTTTATATATCAGAGTATAATTATTTATATTCATAAACCAAACGTTTAGTTTGCTAAAATATTTATTTAATTAAACGTTTAGTTAAATTATAATCTATTCGCTGAAATTGTCAAGAGGAAACATAACAAAAGAGGAAATAAACTATGAAATTCTTTATTAGAGGAATGATTTATCTGTTGGTCGCTGCATCGTCTTTCTATTCTGAAACGGCAATGTCGGCAGAAATATATAAAGCTGATTTTACTGCTTCAACAGAAAATATTCTGTCAGATTCAAAAACAAAAGTTCAAACTATGCTTTCGTCAGAAAGGTTTCAGAGTGGAGGCAATAGTAATTGGAGTAAGGCTGTTAATGGTATCTTGGTGTTAAAAGTCGGAACTGGAAAATTTCAGGATGCTATAATTACAACCAGAAAGTCGGTTACCGGCTTTTCGGCAGTGAAGAAGGGTATTCGTTATAAAATCGAACTTGGAGGTAGAGACTTCGGCAGTAAAAGGCGCGGTAATGGTACAGCGCGAATTTATATTTTGGGTAAAGACGCTTCAGGAAAACTTCCTTCCTCATGGTGGGCGGCTGATAATGCTTTTCAAATAAAATTTAACACTGGTTGGATTGGGTTGCTTGTGAAAAATGCAGCAAATCCAAGGAGCGACAAAGGGACTGTGTTGTGGAGTGCTAACTATAAAGGTAAAATAACTTCATTTGAATTACTTCTGACCAGAAATAGTTATGCATTGGCTGTTAACGGGATAAAAGCACAGTGGAACATGAAAGGTGCTGTTTGTGGAAATCTGCAGTTGAAAGCACCCGACGTTTTTTCTGAAAACAGGTTTGGATTTGAATTGAAACAGAATGTTAAGCCTGTCAAACCTTTTTCTTTAGATATAATCTCATTGGTGGTTGATACCGTTGATGAAGCGGTATCGCATGATTAGTATTCTATTTTTATGCCGAATTGATTGAGAAGATTTAATACTTCCGGATGGGAGAATTTGGCATTTCGAAGTATGTTGGTTGTCGGATCGATAAAATAGTTTTTGGCTTCAGTCAAATCGGCTCCGGTAAGATTAGCGTTATGAAAACGGCTGCCCTGCAGATCGGAACCATTGAAGCTGGTTTTTTGCAGTCCAACGTTGATAAAATCCGATTCCCTTATTCCTGATGTCGTAAACTTTGTTGTTTTTAAATTCAAGCCGCTGAAATTACAGAGCTGTATGTTACAGTTCTGAAAACTCCAGTTTAAAAGATAACGGCTGATACGGGCGAACACGATTCCCATTATTTTACAACGTAGGAATTTTACATCCTGGAAACGTGTTCCCTCGACATCAACATTGGATATATTGCACCCTTCAAATGTGCATTCCGTAAACGATACTCTGGTAAAGAGGTAGTTGCTGAAATCAACTTTAATAAAATGACAGTCGGTAAACTCAAAATCAGTTAGGTCCGTTGAAAACGGTACGGTGCCGTCGAATGTTTCATTTTCAAATATATTTAACTGGATGTCCATACTGATAATATTAGGCCAGGTGCAGAGTAGCCAGAGAAATTCCCAGGATTGTTATTCCAAGAAAAATCAGGCCGATAAGAATTACTTTTCCAATCAGCCATGCCAGAACATAAGCTGCAACTGATTTGATAAATGTGGTTTTAAATATTGCGGAAATGATTAATGCACTCAAAAAGAAACCGAAAATAGTTCCGGCACCGGTTCCGAGAATCGGTAGAATAACGCTAAGTGGAACAACCAGAAAAGCCGAAGCTAGATAACATAGCATAACAGCTGCCAGAGATTTCCATAGCGTTTTATCTTCAATTCCGGCAACCCCGGCTCCCCAGAACAACAATAATGCTTCAATAAAGATACTTAGCAAAAATGCTCCGATTACAACCAGAGATAATATTAGCATTGTGAATAATGTCATGCTATTTCCTCCCGATTATATGTGAACCCCAGCTTTATCTGTCGGATACTTCAAAAGTAACCTGCAGTTTTCCTGAATTGTCTGAATAGGTATCCCATTCGTATGGGCCGAAAAGCAATATACCAGCTTTTTCAACTTTGAAGACAGCTTCTTCTCCCACATAGTACGTTTTGGATCCGACTTTTGCCATGAGACAGCCTGGCTGTCCCACTTCTCCAGAAACCTTGGTTCTGCTGGTTGTTGTTGTCACTTTTGTTTTCGAACTGGTTTTTGTTACCGTACGGGTTTTACTTGTGGTTCCAGTTGAAAGTCTGGACATGCCATTGGGGCCGCAATAGGGAAACGTTCCGGTCCCCATACTCCATAGTCTGGATGCATGTACTCTGACGATTTTACCAACCTTGACCTTAACCCAGGTATCGGTCCAGGGAACATTCGCTGGAACAAATATGGTCTTTTTCACATTTGATACAATATAACGTTCGTCTTTCGAGTCATACTGGATGGTATAACTTTCATGAATATTTTTCGCGAGAAGAGGTTTAATGTCGGTGGCAATGCCTTTGTCGTCATAAGACATCAGTGTAATGATGGCATCCTCATCATATGGATCGAACTGCCTGATTATTTGATAAAGCAGAATTCTGAAATGCCGAACAATTTCAGTATTTCGGTTGGGCAGTTGTTCTACTGATTTGCGTAATAACTGTAAAAATTCTTTTTTGGAAACAGACCGGCGGGGCTCGTCAATTTTTATTTTGAATTTCAATTTGCCTCTGACCAACAGAACATCACGATTTGTGGGAGAAAAGTGATGTGCCAGGTTCAGCATCATTTGTCCGATTTTGTCATTGGGATTTTTTGACAACTTATCACGGGCGATAGCCAGCGCTTTTTCGGTAATTTGTTTTAGTTTTGTATCTGTTAAAGGAAATTTTGGTTTTGCCGGAGGATTGATAATAGTACCTGTCGATGGCTCATAGTATTCTGCAGAATAAGCATGAGGCATAAATAGTGTAATCAGAATTACAGCCAGAGAGATTACTTTTTTGCTCATAATAACGTGTTTCTTTTTTACAGGGGTTGTCGCTACACAAAAACATTACGGAAATGACATCATTTTAAGAATAACACAAAAAAGAACAAAATAAAAGGAATAAATAAAAGAATGAATGATTTTTTATAATGAAAAAATATATAAAAGAACAGCCGACATAAATGTGTCGGCTGTTTTATGCAAATAACTGATTATTAACCGCGTGCTTCTTCAACCAGTTTCATGAATTTCTGACCATACTCAATATAGCTGTCGTATTTGGCCTGTTCCTGATCTGTTGCGGAAGCATCCTCATGAAATACCAATTGAATGTGTGGTTCAATAGAGAAGCCTCCGTCAAAACCGTTTTTCAGCAGATCGGTAACAATTTCCTTGACTCTGCCATTGCCTTCGCCGGCATATGTGAAATTAGATTTTGGAAAAATTCCATCGGTTTCTTCCTGGTAGATCGCATCTTTGATGTGAACATAGTAGATGAAATCTTTGATATTCTTGTAGAACTCAAATGCATCCTGCTTTTTATATGGTTTTTCTCCAAGGCGCAGGTCGGTAAATACTGGATTTCCGGTGTCGAAAATCAGTTTGAATGCCGGTGATTTGATTTTATCAACAAGCTTCAGGGTATGTTCATAAGATTGTCCACCGTAGTTCATGCAGTTCTCATGACCATAAATGATACCAGCGTCTTCACACATCTTTACCAGATATTCCACTTTGGGAAAAACCTGTGCTTCAACTTCCGGGTCAAACGGATCACGGTTTTTTTGCTGTGCAAAACTCATCCCGCGAATCATTTTGCAGCCAATCTTTTTCATACGTTTAATGGAGCGTTCGAGCATAGCAATGCTGATTTCAAAATCCTCTTCTTTGAAAGGATCTTTGCCCCAGTTGGCGACTTCGCTGCCGAAACAATTGATTTCAACACCGGATTCTGCCAGCTTTTCTGCTATCATATCAAATTTACGGTCGGAAATACTGTGAATATTTACGCCGTCAATATTACGGGATTCGATATATTTCCATCCCAGCTCTTTGGTCGCTTTTATCTGGGCATCAATCGATCGTCCGGCTTCGTCTGCAAATCCTGTATAAAACATTGTTTTCTCCAGTTATTTTATGATTTGGATATCTTTATTATAAAAACTCTTTATTAAATATAAACCCTCTACTCTCCAAAATAAAGTCAAAATTTGCACAGTTGCCTAGTGCTTTTCTGATGAATAACCTTAGCGTGCCTTGCTCATTATGTCAATTGCTTTGTAAAAACAAAAACGTCCGGCAAAAATTATTTTCGCCGAACGTTTTTAACTTTGATATTAATAATAATCAATAATAACTATTTATCATCGTCATCGTCAAAGTCATCATCATCAAAGTCATCGTCATCATCATAGTCAAAGTCGTCATCGTCAAAATCGATGTCATCAAGTTCATCCATCAACTCATCGTCGACATCATCATCGAAATCATCGTCAAAGTTTTCATAGTCTTCGTAATTTTCATAGTCTTCAAGTTTGCGGCAGCCCATATTGACCTCCATTGTGTTGTTGTTAAATTAATGCCGGTGTTTTTTCCGGCAGGATCACTAAATGAATACGGTTTTTAATGGCGGGAAACCATTGAAATCCACTGAACTGTAACTGCCGGTATATGCACCGGTAGACAGCCAGTATATTTTGTCTCCAACAGCCAGGTTCAGCGGCAGCGTATATTCAGTTTCTTCGTAAATCGTATCTACACTGTCGCAGGTTGGGCCGGCAATAATAACTTTTTCTTCCGGACCATCTTTTTCCACGTACAGTGGATATTTGATTGACTCCCCAAGGGTTTCCATTAAGCCGTTGAATTTGCCTACATCGGTAAATACCCAGCGTTCCAGCGCCGTACGCGATTTGCGGGAGATAAGAACTACCTCGCTGACAAGGACACCCGAGTCTCCTGTCATGTAACGTCCCGGTTCGATGACAACTTCCGGAATGTTATCGCCAAAATCTTCATGAAGATACCGGGTTATTTCTTCCGAATAGATGCCCAGGCTGTTGTTCTTATCAATATATTGTGCCGGAAGTCCTCCGCCCATATTAATCGACTTCAGATTGATTCCGGAAGAATAGCACCAGTCAAAAAGTAATTTGACTTTGGCGATTGCGGCATCCCAGGCACTGATATCACGTTGTTGTGAACCTACGTGGAAAGAAATTCCATAGGGTTCCAGGTCCAGTTTTCTAGCCAGTTCGAGTAAATCATAAGCCATATCCGGTTGGCAGCCGAACTTTCTTGACAGGGGCCAGTCAGCGGTTAATACGCCTTCTGCGAGTATGCGGACGAATATTCGGGATCCAGGAGCTTCTTTTGCAATATTGCGCAGGTCGCATTCACTATCAGTTACATAGGTTCTAACTCCGGCCTTATAGAATTCTTTGATATCCTCGGCTTTTTTTATCGTATTGCCGTAACTGATTCTTTCCGGTTCAACTCCCAGTGCCAGAATCTTCCGCAATTCATAGATCGAAGCAACATCGAAGCAGGACCCCAGATCACGCAGTAATTCAAGTATTTTTTCAGATGGATTGGCTTTGATCGCATAATAGATTTTTGAATAAGGCATGGATTCTTTCAGTGCCAGCCAGCGTTGTTTTATAACATCAAGACTGACGATCAGAATAGGAGTCTGATTTCGGCTGGCAGCTCTCATAATCTTTCGCCAGGTTTTATCATCATAATATTCTTTGACGTTTGTTTTCAATATTCTATTCCTTTATTTAAGCATTTTTGACATAATGTGTTTCTTGCTTTACCGGAATTTATTCCGGAAAAATGACATTCCCCAATAAACATTTTTTATGCCAGATAAATGAAGAAATCTTGAATTTATTGCTAACATTCTGTTATTGAACATATTTTTTATGATTATTTAATGGGAGACTCTTTGAATAATATTTAAATATTAAGAAAACGGAAGCTTGATTTCTTGTTTTTCGGAAGTATAATTTCCGAAAATATTATTTGTGGAGAAAATGACATGCTTGCGAGAATAACTCTGGCTTTGGACAACGATGTGGTGTCCAGGAAACTGGCGGTGATTCTTAATCAGGATAACGACTTTATATTGAGTCATATCCGAAAAGGGAAGGACATACTGCGTATTGTTGCCACGCACGAGTCTGATATGCTGATTATAAGCAAATCCCGCATTGGGGATTCTCCAGAGGACGTGATTGACAGTATCAAACGTCTTCCCGATTCTCCTGCGGTTATTTTAATCGGAGAAAACAGTCCGCAGGGCAGGGCTGAATTGCTGGGTGCCGGGTTTGATGCAGTACTCGAAAGTAATATCCCTCTGGAAAATATTGCTGACGCCATTATCGGTAAGATCAATATAATTCAGACGTTTCGGAAAGAACATCTCATTCGAAATGAGGGTCTTAGACATATCAGTGATTTTGTGTCCCGCAGCGGTTCCATGGCAGCATTTATGACGATTGTTCGTAAGATTATCCGCAAAGACTCATCGCTGTTGATTCTTGGCGAGACCGGTTCCGGTAAGGAGCACTTGGCACGGGCAATTCATTGTGACAGTCACCGGGCGGACGCACCTTTTGTCCCGGTACACTGCGCCGCGATCCCGGAAAGTCTGCTGGAAAGTGAACTTTTCGGACATGAGCGGGGAGCGTTTACCGGAGCGCTGCGTTCGCATCGGGGAGCGTTTGAAATGGCACATAGCGGAACGATTTTTCTTGATGAAATCGGTGATATTCCAATCCACCTTCAGACGAAACTGCTTCGTGTTCTTCAGGATAAAACTTTCTCGCGGCTGGGGGGCGAAAAGAACATTAGCGTGGATGTTCGGATTATGGCTGCTACCAGCAAAGATCTAAATAAGGCAATGGAAGCCGGTGAATTCAGAAGCGATTTGTTTTATCGACTTAGTGTAGTTACTCTGAAGATACCACCACTTCGAAAACGCCGTGAAGATATTCCGGAACTTACCAGTGAAATTGTCTTGGAACTTAATAAGAAAAACGGAACTCCAACTTCCGAAATTACCGATGACGCTATGCTAAGTCTGGTAAATTATGACTGGCCGGGAAATATTCGAGAGTTACGTAATGTTCTGGAGCGGGCATTGCTGCTTAGCGAAGACAATACGATCACACGGGACGATTTCCCCGAAGAAATATCCGGCAGTGCCTTGCAGGAGTCACTGGAGGGGATAGAGGACGTTCTGTTGGAGCGTGACTCTGATTTTATCGATAACTGGACTGAGCGTTCCTGGCAGTCGGTGCGCGAAGAGGTCGTGAATCGTGCCGAGCGTCTGTATATTTCCATGATCTTGTCGAAAACCCGTGGACGTCTGAATGAAGCAGCCCAACTGGCCGGAATGACCAGCCGGGCTCTGCACGGAAAGATGAAAGCACATCAGCTCGACAAAAAAGACTTCAAGCATTGAAAAAGAAGAAAGCTGCGAAGCAGTAATAAGTCATCGGGCACTGCCCGAGCCTGGTCCAGCATGAAACACGTGTGAGAGATTTATCGCAATCGCTGGTCGCCGTAGGCGAAATGTATTACTCGAAACGTTAGAATAATCGTAAACGATTAATGCATCAGCAACATTTTTGGGGGACTGGCGAAGCGATGCGAAAAGAAAAATATTGCGGTGCGGTCTGGAATAGATTCATCCCTTAATTTCTTCTTAGATTCAATTATATGCCGTTAGTTTTTTTAACGAGTTTGGTTGCAGTACTGGTTTGTAATAATCTGTGTTGAATAGCCAGGTTTCGTTTTTATGTAAAAATTCAGGTACCAACTGTTTTATCGATTCAGGCTTTTTTCCGTACTTTCGTTGATATTTTATTGTAGCAACATAGACGGTGGACCTTAATATCGAGTTGCATGTCCACCAGTCATTGCTGATACAGGAAATCAGATTGAGGCTGATTCGACGTGTTGTGAAATATTTTTCATTTCCGGTCAACATATAATTCATTGCTTTCAAGGCATCAAAAGCGTTATTCATATAATTAATGCTGTCGTTATAACATAATGGGGAAAAGAAGCATTCGTTGAAACTGGGCAATACAAACCTCAGGTAATGTTTGGGATAGTTTGAATATACGTCATAAACCCACGTGCTGGATATGAACGTAAACGCAGGAGAAGACATATCACGTAGGATAATAGGTCCTATCAGATTTTTTTTGTCCTTTTTTAACCGGAATTCGAGGCTTTTCCGTAGGAGACTGGTCAGTTCTTCCAATTCATCCGAAGAAGGCTTATAACATTTCAGGACTCGTTTGATTTCTGAACAGAAAGGATATGACATTTTCCCGAATTTACTTACTTGTATTCCGAAGATCAAAACCTTGAATGCTTTTTTATATTCCTGTTGTTTGAGCATATTGGAAACGGTGCTTATCAGAAACATCCGGACTTTATACGGATACACAATGTTTCTGCCGGATACAGCCATTAGCTTAGGCAGCAACTCTTTTTTGTAGGGCAGGTTTTGTTTGATATACTCTTCATAAGTTTGTGAAGGCTGTTGTTTGAGTCGGGTAGAGGAGGGTACTCTGGTTTGATATTGTTTTACCAGACTGTCAAGTTCAGTTTTCTGGATAGAGTTCAGCCAGGCAGTGAAACCTGAGAAGCACAGGAAAATTATAACGACTCCGGCAGCCAGGCGTTTAGGAAATGCCGGTCTGGAAATGATTTCATGGTTCCGGCGTTTGTCATCATGGTCCTGGGCGATTATCGGGTAGGCAAACAGTGCGGCAAGCGGAATAAAAAACAGAACCGTATATTTGCAGCAGAAAAACGCTAATATGGCAGATGCAATACACGAAGTTACAGTAATTAGATAGCGTTTCAATTTCTTTGTGTTGCAGCAGTAGCAGAATGCGAGTTTGCCGAACAGCAGCATGTTTACTCCCGCAATTATCAATACATAAGTTGGGATTTTGAAATGCAGGAATCTTGTCATTAGACAGCCTCTGGAATAGAAGAAAGCTTCAAAGATCAATGCCAGGATTGCGAAGGTAAAGATTCTGTACTTCATATATCCGGCAACAATTACAAAAGCCAGAGTGTATGACCAGATGATGAATGCCGCCAGCATCCAGATGATGACTCCGGGAGAGTGGAGCAATACTTCGCTTCTCATTCTGATTACGTGGAGAAGTAGGGTATCAAACCTATAACCGATCCAGAGAAGATATATCCCCAGGCATATAGCAAAACTTAAGCAGAAACATTTGATTTTGGCTATTGTTATCGTTCTGGAATTTACCGGGAGATTTGCCGTATATGAGGTATTGAATGCGTTTTTGTTGATGATGATAATTCCGGCAAGACTGGTGGCAATAATCATAACCTTATAAGCTGCTGATATTTTAATATACCCGTAGTTCGTCAGGTCACTTAGAGTTAACGGCCTTCCCTTAATCAGAAACATTACTCCGATGATCGCTAAGGTGATTAGCGGCATGTAATACCAGGATTGTTTCCACAACTGATAGAAATGGGCTGCTCCGGCGTCTTTATGGTGCTTGTTTCTTTTGAATGATAATTTTTCCATGAGAGCTGCGAGATTGGTCCAGCCGGGAAGCCGGAAGACTATTGTTCCTCTCCGCTGATTGCGTACTCCGACCAGCGATAGAGTTGACAGTGTGGCAATGATAAGCAGGTAGATGATTAGATTATCGTTGTCGAGAACCTTTGGCAGTAATTCCGGTTTGAGAATTATTTGCAGTCCGATCGCGATAAACACCCATGAAAACAGATTCTTGAAACAATCTTTTGACCACGCGAAAGCCTGAAACAGCAAATAAATCATCAGCGTTACTTGAGATAGACGACGCCATATAAATAACTGGGTGAAATGTCTACTTTCTGTTCCGAACAGAACCAACTGTAATAACATTTCGATACCAATAAATGATAATATCAGCAGGAGTCTTGACAAGAACGGAATGACTGACAGCTGCCACGTTGCCACCGGCAGGCTCAAGTGGTATCTGCAATATCCGGGAGCAAGGTGACCATTAGTGTTGAGCTGCCAGGGCAGTATGAAACCTATTATTAGCGTGTAGAAAATAATAAATGTCTGGTCCAGTCCTCTTGGTGAGGACAGTATGAATCTAGTCATCAGCATGGATAATATGAAGAAAAACAGTACCAGTCCCATGCTTATGAACTGCTGTTGCAGTTCCTGCTTAAAAACAGCCAGAGAGGTTTTCATTGTTTTAGTCATGATAATTCTCCAGTGAGCAGTAATCCATGAATACATCTTCCAGTGATGTAGAAATTTCGGTTACATTTTCAGTTCCCAGTTCAGCGGTTCCGTATTTGAAATCAGCAGCCGACAGCGTGGAAACCACCAGCCAGTCATTATCCTGCTTCGTGGCCTTGATGATTTGCGGGTCGCTCTTCAGGAACGCTTTTACCGTGTCGGTTTCGTCTTTAAACCTGACGGAATAGCGATGGTGTTTTTCCTTGATGTCGTCAACATGCCCGTCGATGATCTTCCTGCCCTGATGGATCATGATGACATCATCGGTAACGCGTTCCACTTCATCAAGCAGATGAGATGAAAACAGTATAGTGTTGCCACTTTCAGAGGCCGATCTTACCACTTCGCTTAGAATGTCATACCTGACCGATACGTCCAGGCCGGAGGAGGGTTCATCAAGGACCAGGAGCCGGGGACGGTGCGCCAGTGCGGTAATCAAACCGATCCGTGCTTTTTGGCCGCGTGACATATTTTTTAGTTTTATTGTTGAATCAAGATGGAATTTATCCATGAGCTCCTGTGCGTATTGATCGTCCCAGGTGTCGAAAAACGACGCGGTATAATTGAGCAGTTCACTGGCGCGCATCCACATCGGCATATCCCGGTCTTCAGAAAGGTAGCCGATATCGGCAAGCACCTCTTCCGGTTTTTCCGCCGGTGATTTCCCGAATACTCTAACGCTTCCGTTTTGTGGCTGCAGGGCTCCTATAATGTGTTTGATCAAGGTACTTTTGCCCGCGCCGTTTTCGCCCATCATGCCGTATACTTTGCCGGGTTCAAGTTGAATTGATATGTTCTGCAATGCTGTGGTATTATTGAATTTTCGCCATAAATTATTGATTTCGACAATGTATTCCATAATTATTTCCCCTGATAAAATTGATTATGTAATTCTTTTTTGATCTCTTCATAATTGAAGTTCAGCAGTTTTGCCTGTGATACCAGTTGTGATATATGTTCTTTCAGAATTCGTTTACGTTCCTCATCAGACAAAATGGATTCCCTGTTAGACACAAAGCAGCCGATGCCGCGTTTTGTATGAATTGCCCCCTGATATTCCAGCTCTTTATAGGCCTTGGCAATGGTATTCGGATTGACGACCAAAGCCTGTGCCAGTTTCCTGATTGTTGGCAATTCATCGCCGGGATTCAAATGCTCCGTTGCAATCAATTGTTTTACCTGATCGACGATCTGGCGATAGACCGGAACCCCACCTTCATAATTTAATTTTATTGGATACATTTATGGCTTCTCTGAAGTTTTACTGTACTAGTATTATAGTACAGTTGGCCGCTAATGTCAAGACTAAAAAGAATATGGAACAATTATTGTTGAAAATAGGGAAGGGAGCATTTCTTTTCGGACAGTAGGAATAATGACCGCGCCGGAGTGCGGTGGCGGTTTCATCGAAACCAGCCACTACTGGAGGAAACCGCCTGCAGCGCGAATCGCAAAGGTAGGGGCTGCTCTTGATAAGAGCGCCCGTCGCACCAGCGACTTGTACATCTCATTTAATCTTCCGAAATAAGTGAGGAATTACAAAATAGGGAAGGGGCATCTCTTTTATACTTAATTCTTAATAAAAAGATATAGCTGGTAGAACTCTTCCACAGTCATGAAGGTGAAGTCATCCAGACGATAGGCGGGGAAGCATTGAATGATCTTGACAATGGCTGTTCGGATATCCAGATGGAACAGGGTGTTTTCGGTTTCGTCGCAGTCTTCGGTCCCGCTGATCAGATAGGAACAGAGATCAAGTATTTCTGAAAGATCAAGATGGAGCAGTTCTTCTTTGGCGAATTTGTCTCGGAAATTAAATGTCAGGGTTTGGATGATTTCCGATTTCAGCCTGTTGATTTCATGGTCGGCATCCGGAGAATTTTCGCGTAATAAGTCGAGACATTCCACCGTTTTGCGGTAACGGCAAAACTGACACATCATTAGCTTTTTGGCGCGGTAGACACCTGATTTTCCTTTAACGACTACGGTTTTCTGCAGTAGTTTTTCGAAGAGTTCCATTATACTGTTTCCTTGTTGTTCTTATATGATGAGGATAACAAGGAACAGTTTTGTCAACTTTATAATGGCTATACGGTTGTTAAATCATCGGTGACAGCAATTTCCGTTTTGGGAAGTCCCTGAGGATTTTTCGCTGTCTTGATGAATGCTTTACAACGATATTCACAACAATTGCCGCCGGATTCTTCTTTTAATCCGCGGTTGGCATCTACAGCATATGGTTTGACGGTAATGACAGCTTCATTAATGTTTGCCGGGGTTAGGCCGCCGGCAAGAATTACCGGTAGTGGACATTTTTTTACAAATTCCGCTGCTTCGTTCCAGAAATATTTTTCATGAGTACCAGTTTCAATCAGTTCAGGGCTTTCGTTGAAAGCATCAAGCAGAACAGCGCTGATAAATGGATAATATTCCACCAGATCTGGTGTTTCTCCAGGGGTTAAATAGGCCGCTAGAATGATTTTTCCGCCGGGGGGCAGGTGATCGTTCAGTTCTTTTACTTGATCAACCGATAAGTTTCCGTGAAGCTGAATCGTTGATATGGAGCTCTTCCCGATGATATCAATGATATCACTGACATTATTCAGGTGAGTTACCAGTACCGGCGTAATGAACGGCGGTAGGCCCGCTGCCAGTCTGCCTGCAGTACTAGGAAGAATAAAATCCGGTGATTTATGCACCTGTCCAACAAAAAAACCTATTGCATCCGCATCTGTGTCCAAGGCTGTCTGGATATCTTCCGCAGACCTGATACCGCATACTTTAACTTTCATGATTCATCTCCCAGGCTTTCAAAATTCCCTTCAGGGTAAAATTGCTGCCGCCGAATTCCAGTCCTTCTATGTGGCGGACAAAAAAGTCCGCGTCGCCTCCGGTCGCTATGAGTTTCAGCGGCATTCCCAGTTTATGTGTTATTGCTTTTATAATTCCCTCAACCATACCGATTGCTCCGGCATCGACTCCGAGGCGCATAGCAGAAGGTGTATCGCTGCCGCAGTTGTCCGGCAACTCATCGTAAATATCAATTAAGGGCAGTTGTGCCGTGTAATTATTCAGGGCTTGACGCAGAAGACGTCTTCCAGGTGAAATGCTTCCGCCAATAAATCTACGCTCTTTGTCGATTATTTCGAACGTTATTGCAGTACCGAAATCAATGCAGGCTGCCGGAAGTTCATAGTTGCCGTTTGCGAGCATTATTGCATTGGCAATACGGTCAGCTCCGATTGTATGACGGTTTACCTCGGACCAGTCAATTCCGGTCTTGATATCTGTTGATATCATAAACGGAGACAGAGGGTTTAAGCGTGATGCAACCGCAGGGACAACCGAAGCAACCACAGGTACAATACCGGAGGGAATTATTTCATCCGGTTTGAAATCATTAGTTGGAACAGAAAAAATTTGTCCAGGTATTCCATTTTCCGCAAACGCATATTGGGTGTTGGTATTACCGATATTAATCAGAAATAACGTCTGCACTTTTTCTTTTTCGCTCCTTAAAGAAACTTCGACAGTTCCGGTTTGTGACCGATGTTCTGTACCAGTTCCTTGATTTTTTGAGCGGATTTAGCGTTGCATATCAATGTTGCGTCATCAGTATGAACGATAATCAGATCTTTTACGTCAACAGTGGCAATCAGGTGTTTTGCGTCTCCGACAATAATACAGTCACTAGTGTTTAATGATTCATTAAGTCCCCTGACTACATTATTGTTTTCTTCCGGTCTGATCTGGTTTCTCAAAGCTGTCCAACTGCCGACATCATCCCAGTCGAAAGAACATTCCGCAATAACTACATTATCGACCTTTTCCATTACCGCATAGTCAATTGATATCTTGTCGCACTTTTCGTATTTTTCAGCAATGATATCGTCAAGTTTCCCGGCCGCCGCCGCCTGATAAAGCTCTTCATAGAGTTTTGCTAGTTCCGGCGCATGGGTTTTGAATGCTTCGGTAATCGTTTTTACGGACCAGACAAACATACCGCTGTTCCATTTATAATTACCGGATTTGATAAATTCTTCAGCTTTTTTCAACTCCGGTTTTTCCTTGAATCCCATGCTTTTGAAAAAATTCGTATTGGTCTTGATATCAATTTTTTCTCCACACTGGATGTAGCCGTAACCTGTGCTGGCAAAAGAAGGAGTAATGCCGATTGTCACGATATCTCCATCTTTAGCTGCTTCTGCACTATCGCGGATTACTTGCAGCAGGGACTCGGTATCGCGTATGACATGGTCTGATGGAAGCATGACCATGATAGCATCTTCATTCTGTTGTTTTGCTCTGACCAGAGCAGCAGCTAATGCGTTGCATGGACCGGTGTCTCTTCCTACTGGTTCACCAATGATATTGTCGGCAGGAAGATTAGGTAGCAGAGAACGCATCGGAGCTACATAGTCCTGATTGGTTATAATGATGACATTTTCAGGTTTCAGTAATGGGCGAAAGCGATCTACGGTTTGTTCGATCAAGGTGAGATTTCCGATCAGTCTGAGCAGTTGCTTAGGATGCGACAATCTGCTTTGCGGCCAGAATCTTTCACCTTTTCCCCCAGCCATGACGACAGCATAAATATTATCCGGATTCATTACTTTTACAAAACCCCTATTATTTCAGTTCGATATTATAACGGAGTGAAACTTTGCGAACTCTCCGTAATTTATATATACCATATCTGCCTGAAAAATCAAATTCCGGCAACAGACAACAAACCAATTACTGACAAAACGATAACTTTAAAGTTCAGTGTATAAAAAAATCCCCGGTTTTGTATGACCGGGGATTTGATAATTATCCACCAAGTTTTTCAACAATCTTAATCAATGGCATAAACAGCGCGATAACAATTGTACCGACAACTACAGCCAGACCAATAATCATAATCGGCTCAATCAAAGAAGTAAGGGCACCTACTGCGTTGTCTACTTCTTCTTCATAAGTATCGGCAATTTTTTCAAGCATTTCAGGCAGTTTACCAGTTTCTTCACCCACCTCAATCATACTGATTACCATTTCTGGGAAAACCTTAGTTGCGCTAAGTGGACCTGCCATAGTTTCCCCTTCTTTTACGGCATCATGAACTTTGCCTACTGCGTTAGACACCACTTCATTCCCGGCGGTTTCCTTCACAATTGTAAGTGCGTTAAGAACCGGCACACCGGAAGCCATAAGAGTACCCAGTGTTCGTGAGAAACGGGAAATTGTTGATTTTGACACAATCGGTCCGAAAAGTGGCATATTGTACTTGACCCAGTCAAATGCCAATCGTCCGATATGAGTTTTCAATACTAACTTAAAGGCAATAATAAAGATAATAATTCCTATCACAACCGTAAGAAGCTGATTTTTGATAATATCACTCACGGTCATTACGAACATGGTAAGGTCTGGCAAGGGTTCCCCTTCGAGAAGTTCAACGAATATCTTTTTGAACTTAGGAACAATGAATACCATCAGACCAGCAGTGATCAATGAAGCAATAGAAAGAACCACTGCCGGATAAATCATGGCTGATTTTACCTTGCCGGCAATCTTGGCTGCTTTTTCCATAAACATCGCAAGACGGTCAAGAATAATTTCCATCGCACCGGCTGCTTCTCCGGCTCGTACCATATTCAGATATAGTTTATCAAATGACTTCGGATGCTGAGCAAGGGCTTCGGAAAGCGTAGCTCCTCCTTCTACCGCTGTCGCAGTTTCATCCAGAGTCTGTTTTACGGCAGGATTTTTAGACTGGCGTTGAAGAGTTCGTAGAGAACGGATAATCGGCAATCCGGCTCCCAGCAGAATTGCAAGCTGACGAGTTACAACTGTGAGGTCCTTGTTCCTGATTACGACCGGACCAAGACTGATGTTAAGTCCACCACCTTTTTTCTTAGCTCCGCCTTTGCCGCCCTTTTGTCCACCTTTATCTGACTTGGCTTTAACCGCTTTTCCGCCTTTGGTCATTTTGATATCAGTTGGAAAAAGGTCTTTTCCCTTGAGCATACTGGTTACTTCTTCTTCGCTGGCTGCTTCCAGTTTTCCCTTATGCTCTTTACCTTGGGAATCCATTGCGCTGTATTGGAATACCGGCATACTTAACATCCTCCGCTGCTTGCTGATTTACTGAAAAAATTATTACTCATTCTCCCTCCAGCTTCTGCTTTAAGCTTTCGGAATCCTGGGCCTTGGTAATCATGTCTTTGTACGATATAATATTATTATTATACAGTTCCATTAAGTGTGAATCAAGTGTATTCATTCCGAATTTAGCACCTGTTTGCAGTTCTGAGGTGATTCGGTAGGTTTTATTTTCTCGTATAAGTGCTTTTATTGATGGTGTTGAAATCATTATTTCAAATGCTGCTACCCGGCCTTCCTTGTCAGCCCTGGGAAGCAGGACTTGAGAAATTACTGCTTCCAGCGAGGTCGAAAGCTGAGTTCTGATCTGGTCCTGCTGATTGGTTGGAAATGCATCAACAATACGGTCTACCGTACTGGCTGCTCCCGTAGTATGCAGTGTTCCGAAAACCAGATGTCCAGTTTCAGCTGCACTTACCGCTGCTTCCATGGTATCCAGGTCACGCATTTCACCAACCAGAATAACATCCGGGTCCTGACGCAATGCTCGTCTGAGGGCCTCTTTAAAACTTGGAGTATCTGAACCCACTTCGCGCTGAATTACGCAGCTGCGTTTGTGATTATGGTAAAATTCTATTGGGTCCTCAATTGTGATAATATGAACGTCACGTTCTGAGTTAATAACATCAAGCATTGAAGCCAGAGTTGTACTTTTTCCGCTTCCGGTAGGACCTGTAACGAGGACCAGACCGCGCGGTTTATATAGTAAGTTCTTGATAATGGGCGGCAGACCTATTTCATCAAGAGAAAGAAGTTTATTGGGGATCTGGCGCAATACAGTTCCGTATACACCTTTCTGTTTGAAGGCACTTACACGGAAGCGAGCCTGGTCTCCAAAACCGAAACCAAAGTCAGCGGTTCCGACTTCTGAGATTTGTTGCAGATGAATTTCAGAGGCAATCGCTTTAACCATCTTTTCCGTATCTTCCGAAGTCAATGGATCAACTTCAAGCGGAGTTAGAGCTCCGTGCAGTCTTACCATAGGAGGTGCGCCGACTTCAATGTGCAGGTCACTAACTCCTTCATTGACTACTAACTGCAGCAAATCACTCATTTCTACCGTCATTTTATTCTCCCGGCATTTTTGTAAAACTGTTTTGTTGTATTATTCCTATTGCCTGGTGTAACGAACGACTTCGTCAATTGTCGAATCACCATTCATTACTGTGTTGATTCCATCCTGCCGGATGGTTCTCATTCCCATCTGCATTGCTTTATCTTTAATAACTGCTGATGGTTCATTCGCTTCGATCAGTTCCGCAAGGGTTGGATTCATCAGCAACAGTTCTACAATTGCTTTTCGTCCTTTATAACCGGTTTCGTTGCAGATTTCACAACCTTTTCCATAATAAAATTTTCTTCCGCCAAGTTCTTCGCGTGTAATCCCCATGGTTTCCAAATCTTCATCGGTAGGATCATATGAGGTGCGGCAATTCTTGCATACTTTTCTAATCAAGCGCTGATTGAGAACTCCAACCAGAGACGAAGTGATCAGGAACGGTTCCAGTCCCATATCCACCAGACGGGTTATTGTACTGGCCGCATCGTTTGTATGGAGGGTTGAAAACACAAAGTGACCGGTCAAAGAAGATTCAATCGCAATTTTTGCGGTTTCAAGGTCACGAATTTCCCCGATCATTATTCGGTCAGGGTCTTGTCGTAGGAAGGCTTTCAGTGCTTTGAAGAAAGTCATACCGACAGCTTCATTAATTGGCACCTGAATAATTCCCTCAAGGTCGTATTCCACCGGGTCTTCAGCGGTCAGAATTTTATCTTCAATAGCATTAATTTCATTCAAACAGGAATAAAGAGTGGTTGTCTTTCCTGAACCAGTCGGTCCTGTTACCAGTAGAATTCCGTTAGGAAGTTTAATCATTTCTTTTAATGGTTCGAGGATATCTTCAGGCATGCCCAGAGAGTCGAGCGAGAGGCTGACCACAGATCGGTCAAGAATACGCAACACTACAGATTCGCCGTAAGCGGTCGGCAGGCAGGAAACACGCAGGTCAATAGGAAGTCCGCCAATCTTTAGCTGAATACGTCCATCCTGAGGTTTGCGTCTTTCGGAAATATTCAGGTTTGACATAATTTTAATACGACTTATTACCGGAATTGCCAGACTTCTTGGAGGGGGAGACATTTCATAAAGTGCACCATCAACACGATAACGAATTTTGAACTCTTTTTCAAATGGTTCAAAGTGAATATCACTGGCCTTGTCACGAATAGCCTGTTTCAGAATTACATCCACAAAACGAACAATAGGTGCTTCGTTGGCCTGACTTGCGATCTCATCTTCAGTTGAGTCATCAGTAATGGTACTCATACTGTCAAAGCCCATTTCCTGAATTACTTCATGTACGGAACCGGCGCTTTCCGGATAAAAACGTTCGATGGCGCTGTCAATCTGCCCTTCCGCTGCAACGGCTGGAAGCAGATCATAGCCGAGAACAAACCTGAGATCATCAAAAACCTGATAATTAAGAGGATGGCGAACACAAATAGTCAGCGCATTGTCATCCAGAGCAATTGGAATCACGCCATAAGTTCTGGCTGTTTCTGGTGGAACAGTCTGTAATAATTCCTTGGTTATTTCCAGCATTCTTAAATCGACTACGTCTGCACCGAGGTTTTGCGCAATGAGCTCCAGCAAGCGTTCTTCCGATACGATTTCATAATCGATCAGAACTTCCTGGTACGCTTTTCCGCTACGCTCGTGTTCTTCTTCGACTTCATTCAACTGCTCTTCGTCGCATATCCCTTCTGCGAGAAGAATATCCTGTAAGGCTTGATTTTCCGGATCCAACATATTGCAAAATATCCTGTATTATGGATTATAAATATTTACTCGTCTTCTTCTGTATCAAGCGAAACGGTAACACGTATCACTTCTTCCAGTGTCGTCGTACCGGCTATCGCTTTTCTCATTGCGTCGTCGCGCAGGGTATTCATACCATCTTTGACCGCGGCATCACGAAGCTCATTCGTCGTGGCCTTTGCAAATACCATATCGCGGATAGTGTCTGTAATCATAAGAACTTCATATACACCGATACGTCCCTTATATCCGGTGTTACCACATAGCGAACAACCTTTTCCTTTGAAGAACTGGGTTGTTTCAAGGGTTTCTTCTGTAATTCCAAGAATACGCATCTCCGTTGGAGTTGGAGTGTAAGGAGCGATACAGTTCTTACAGTTTCTGCGAAGAAGACGCTGTGCCATAATTGCACGAACGGACTGACCAATCATAAATGCCGGAACTCCCATATCCACAAGACGAGTCACGGCACTTGGAGCATCGTTTGTATGCAAGGTACTGAATACAAGGTGACCGGTAAGAGATGCGTTAATCGCAATTTCCGCCGTATCAAGTTCACGAATCTCACCAACCATGATAATGTTTGGTGCCTGACGCAGCATTGAGCGCAGTGCCATGGCAAATGTAAGTCCAACCTGTTTATCGGCCTGAACCTGATTGATACCTGACAACTGATACTCAATCGGGTCTTCAACGGTGATGATTTTGCGGCTGGGAGTGTTAATGCTGTTAAGAAATGCGTAGAGAGAAGTTGTTTTTCCGGAACCAGTCGGTCCCGTTACCAGGAATATACCGTCAGGCATGCTGATGATTTTGTTAATCTTTTCCTGGTCATCGGCATAAAAACCAAGTTGAGGTATTTCAAGCTGAATACTGGACTTGTCCAGAATACGCATTACGATACTTTCACCATGAGTTGTAGGAACAGTCGAAACACGCAAGTCGACATCTTTGTCATCAATCTTTAACTGAATACGTCCGTCCTGAGGTACACGTTTTTCGGTAATATCCAGTTTTGCCATGATTTTCATACGCTGAGTCAAGTTGGCCTGAAGATATTTCGGTGGCGCTTCAACTTCACGAAGGGCTCCGTCCACACGATATCTGATACGATAACGTTTTTCAAGTGGTTCAAGGTGAATATCACTGGCCTTCATATGATAAGCTTCCATCAGAATCAATGATACAAGTCTGATAATCGGAGTTTCATCTTCTGGTTCAGAAGTTTCTCCTGCAATTGCTCCTAACTGATATTCCAGGCTTGACTGATCATCTTCTATTTCATCAATTACAGCTTCAACGGATTCTTGCAGGGAACCATAACATTTTGCGATGAGACGTTCCAGCTGTTCTTCAGGAGATATTACCGCATCAATATCGCACTTCAATAAATAACGCAATGTATCAAGTGTATCGATTGCGGCAGGGTTGCTCATAGCGATGGTCAGAATATCATTATGCTTCATTACCGGGAGAATGTTGTATTGCAGTGCAACTTCCGGGGGAACTTCCTGGATGATTTCTTCAGGAATACGGTAATTTGAAAGATCAAGTGTTTCCAGACCGTATTGTTGAGCAAGCAGTGCCATCAACTGATCTTTGTCGACCAGACCGAGATCCAGCAGGGCATCAATTATATCCATTTGGCCTTCGGAATCTTCAACTCGTTTCCATCCAGCTTCGATTTGGTCTTCACCCACCATGCCGTAATCGGTCAGGAGTTCTAATATATAATCAGCATTTTCAGTCACTGCAGTTCTCCGTGATGTTGTTTTTATAGATAGACTCATCAGAAAATTAGCAACATTATAAGAAATTTCAAGTATAAATACAGGGAAATTTTCCTAACATGAAAAAAAAGCAAAAAAAGCGGACATTGCATTTGCATTTATTAATTTTGACTGCATATTTTATGACTCACCCCAGTGAGGGGTATTTAATGGGCCAGCTTAGCTCAGTTGGTAGAGCAGTTGACTTGTAATCAGCAGGTCGTCGGTTCGACTCCGACAGCTGGCTCCATTTTTTAGACAAATTCAACCTCAAAACTTCGGTTTTGAGGTTTTTTTTATACACACTAAACTTTCTGCTTTTCTGCTTTTGCTACATATTTTGCCTCTTCGACGGTTTATGGCAAGAAATAAAAAAAGAGAAATTATTTTGGCAAGTACTATGGAACTTGGTCCCCTAGTATTCAGTTGCTGACAAGTGGAAATTGCTCTCTCCAATATAGTACATGAAGCTGTACTTGAAACGATACAGGCAAATCATAATACAGGATGATATGGCTCTAGAAAAAGTTTCTTAGATCGTGGCTCATTTCAATAACCTCAAGCAACCGAGGTTATTGAAATGTAGAAGACACCCTGCTGAATCGACAAATTAGGCATTAAATATATTATTTAGTTCATATTTCATGCTTGATTCAATACATTGTAATGATATTATTGGATAACGTTTATTTATGGGAGGATTCACATTTATGCCGGCAAATAAAAATAAATTATTACGCATGCAAACTATAATTACAATGCTGCGGAAAAATGAATATCCTAACTTTCAATTATTTATGAAGAGAATGCGGCAGCTTGACGAAGCTGGCGCGTTCAAGCTTTCAAGCAAAACATTTTCTCGTGATATTTCGGATCTTAAAGAAGAATTTGGAGCTCCTATTAAGTACGATAGTTCACGACGTGGTTTTTATCTTACCAACACCGAGTGGTATAACGAAGAATTTATGATTGAACCATTTGAAATGAAGGCCGCGTTACTGGGCGAGCGTGTAGCATCTGGACTGTTTCCCAAACCGCTTAGTAAGGAGGTTGCTAAAGCAGTAAACAGCCTGCTCATGAAGAACGAATCAGGGATGGCAGAAGGAGTTGAACCTGAAAGCCTAAAGGTTTTCGGTGGGGATTATATGCCCAATGTTGATGACGAAATTTTTCTAAGTGCATATAAAGCCTGGGAAGAACATTGTTTTTTGCAACTTACATACTGTTCAAGCCAAAACAAGAGATCAGAAAAATTGTTTGAACCGCATATATTTGCCTGGCATAGCGGTAGCTGGTACTTAAAAGGCAGAGAACACAGAAGTAATGACGAAAAATATGATCCGCCAAAAGTAAAAGTTCTGGCTGTACACCGGATTGAACAGGCTGAAATACTCGGTTGTCATTTTGATCCGGTTCCAGAAATTTTAAAGTCAGTGAATCAACACGGGCTATTTGAATTCAATACGATCCCGGAAGTGACTATGCGTTTCTCTCATCCATTCAACAAAGTTATCTATGAACGTTTTAAAGATAAGCAAAATGTTAAAATAGAAGAATACTCAAAAAACATCATCAAAATCAGTTTAATGGACATCCCCCAATATGAAGCACTTAACTTACTCTTCTTAGCCAGACATCGAGCAGAAATTCTAGAACCCCAAAGCCTGAGGTCTACTGTATGCCGTATTGCAAACGGCATACTGACTCACCATAGGGGACAATAGAAGTCCGGGATTATCTTCTATGTTTATAATATCACCCAAAACAAACCTATAGGAGGTGATTATGAACATCAGAAAAAGTATTAATAAAAAAGTTGAGCTTTATAAAAAGATTCGCGGCTGTTTGCTTGGCGGAGCTGTCGGTGATGCTCTCGGCGCTCCTGTCGAATTCATGAACAGAAGAGAAATACAGGAGGAGTTCGGCAACGACAGAGTGACTGGTTATGTTGAATATCCGGATGGAACTGGCTCAATCACTGATGATACTCAAATGACCTTGTTTACCTCGGAGGGCATTATGCGTGCAGTGACTCGCGCTAACCAGAAAGGAATATGCTCTGTTGAAGATGTAGTCTATTATGCTTATCAAAGATGGTTGCTTACTCAAGGCTTGAAAAATATAGCAAAGCCAGTCAGAGAAGAATATCTGCACTCAGGCTGGTTGATTAAATGCAAAGAACTTTTTATTCAACGTGCGCCGGGTAATAGTTGTCTGTCCGCACTACAGGCCCGAGAACAAGGAAACATAAGCCAACCTGTAAACAACAGCAAAGGCTGCGGCACCGTAATGCGAATGGCACCTGCTGGTCTCGTCGGCGGAGACGCATTTAAATTAGGTCGGGAACTATCAGCATTAACACACGGACATCCTACCGGATATTATGCAGGAGCTGCAATGGCTGATTTGATACAGCATATTTATGAAGATGAAGCTCATAAACCGCTGCAAGAATACGTAAAAAAAACAGTCGAACGACTGGAGCTGGAAGAAAAAGCACAAGAAGTCGTGATTACTTTAAAACAAGCTCTTGAAATGGCATCAACCCATTGCAGTCTGGATGAAGCGGAAAAGCTCGGAGAAGCATGGATTGCAGAAGAAGCCCTTGCTGTATCAGTTTTCTGTGCTCTACGTTCGCAAGATGATTTCCGAAAAGGAGTACTGGCTGCAGTAAATATTGATGGAGACAGCGATTCAACCGGCGCAATTACCGGTAACATACTTGGAGTCTATTTAGGCGAGAATGAGATTCCTCAAGATTGGATATCCAACTTGCGTGAACGGATTATCGTAAAAAAAATTGCCGATGATCTACATAATATACACGAGCCTGCAACAGAACAGTGGCAAAACAAATATCCGGGATTTTAGCATTATGAATAAACCACTGAGAAATTCATACTGTCTTTACGAAAACTTATGGGCTGGCGAATACCCGGGCAATTTATTAGCAGAAAAAGCAGAGAATAGAATTGCAGGGATGGTTAAGTTTGGTATTACCGCTTTTATTGATTTAACTGAAGCAGGAGAACTGGAGCCTTATGAACCGTTTCTTCCTGAAAATATGTTCTACAAGCGTTTTCCCATTAAAGATGTTTCTGTACCTCACACGAATGATTTTGCGGTCAATATTGTAGATAAACTGGAGTTTTTACTTGCCAGCAGCCATAAAATATATTTGCACTGCTGGGGAGGAACTGGACGTACCGGTACCATTGGAGCCTGCTTTCTAATTCGCAAAAAAAACATTTCCGGAACCGCAGCCATAAAACTGTTGCGAGAACGTTTTGCGGACAATCCAAAATCAAAGTTTCGGATGACTCCGGATACTATGGAACAGGAACTTTTTGTCCGGAAATTCGGAAAAATCTGACAAGACAAATGCTTTCCCGAACATATCAGACAAAAGATGTCTCCCTCTTGTTTTTATATTAAAAGCAAATAATAAACAAGTATAGGAGATTAAAATGAACAAAGAATTCACGAAATTAGCCGACCAGAGCGGACTTTGTGCCGCCAAAATCGCAGAATTACTGGGTGTAAGTCTAAATACGATTAAAAATTATCGTGCGGGCAGAAGCAAAGTTCCACAGGAAAAACTTTTCAGAATGGGCGAAATTGTCGACGCAATTGATGATTTGAAATGGCAATATAATGAGATTTTTGACATGTGAGACAAAAGATGTCTGACTCTTATTCTTATATTAGAAGCAAACAACAAAACAAGGAGATGTATTATGACACGCAAGACATTTACAAACGTTATTGACAACATGGCAAAACTTAACGTAAACCAGAGAGATGGGGACGATTATACCCCATTGATCAGAGCGGTTCAAAATGGTAACGAAGATTCTGTTCGCGAACTGCTCAAGGACGACAGGGTGGATCTGAACATCAGAGAAAACCTTTGCGGTATGACTGCAGAAGAGTTCTCTAGAGACTATCCCGAAGACTCAGAGATTAGAAAGCTTTTCTCTAGATGGCACCTGCGCCATAAGTACAGCGCATCAAACCTGGTGAATTTCCTCAACGCGCTCAATTGCTGCGACACAGAAGTACTTCAAGCGCATGTTGATGATGGGATGGTTGCTCCATTGAACACTAACTTCAAGCTGTGTTCTGACTGTTGGGTAAAGCTTCCGCTAATCGTAGCGATAGAAAAAAATTCACCTGAAATGGTCAAGGTACTTCTCAATGCCGGAGCAAATCCGTCAGCTTTCTGTTATGTTGTTGATTGGTCTCCAATGGAATTTGCTACGAATTCCGGTAAGGATAAAATAAAACAACTCCTGTCTAAATATAAAGCCCAGGAAAAATATAAAAAAGAAGATACATCATTTGATTCCAAACAGGAAGCGGTAATGGCTTTAAAAGACGTATTCAAAAAACTGGTTGGAGGAAATGTTGCAGAAGAAAATGAGGATGTCGAAATCTTCTTCCACGAACCTTGCTGTTATCCGAAATCCGACAATGACACATACCGGAAAATTAAAAAAGTACGAGTAGTTTCTATTGGTATGGATGAAGAGGAAGCACTTTTTGACGCAACCCTAATTAATGGAGTTGTTGATTTTGACAATATTACAAATCTCGATTTTGTCGAAAGACTGCATGATGAAGGACTGTTTCTACCAGGAGGGAAGAAAGTTATGCCCCATGACGGAAAAGACTTTCTCGAAGCTCTGCTGATTGAATACAGCGGCTCAAGGTTAAGAGCCAGAGTGGTAAAGGAAAGTAGTACGACACTTGAATCAAAGCTGACAGATGCCTTGATCAACAAACACAACCGGAGAATTGTTGAACTGATTGCGAATGGAGCAAAACTCACAAGCGGAGAATTATTGGTTCACAGAGAAACATTTGATATTTCAATTTGGGCAGCAATGTTTCTTTATGAAGCCGGAATGACATCTCAATCCAGATGTAAAATAACCAGGGAATTGATTGAGTTCTACGACGCGCAGGAGGATAAAGAGCCGTACAGCTATCTGGCGGAAGTCATCGAGATTTTGGAGGACGCCGCAAAGCCGATGCCGGAGGCGCCGGATGATTCAGAGATTGAGCTGGTCAACGCAATTACCGCAGGAGATATCAAGAAAATACATTTGCTGATACATGACCGAAACGTGAAACTAAACTGTACTAAGGTGATTACTGATATCAACTTTGCGTCACTGGATACGGAAGTCATGTACGACATTATGTCCAGAGGATTATCCTTCCGGGCAGTTCCTAATACTTTCAAAGAGTTGGATCAAATTATTGGAGTAGGGAATTTGTCTGATCAGGAATATAAAGCCAGAGTAAAAGTGGTAAATGTGTTACTTAAAGCAACTATGGACCAAATGTCATAATAAAGGAGGAAATGTAAATGGGTGGATTGGCAGACATGTTCAAAAATAGAAAACGTATTGACTACGTTCACGATGCAGACAATGAAGAAAATCAGCGACGAAAAAGGGAATCGCAAGGCATTGATTTTGTTCTTTCCATTAAGTCTCAAGTGGGGGATAAAATTGAAGGACAGGGCGTAACGTCCGTCAAAATTGCGATGTCCAAAATTGGTGGAGTTTCCGAACATGATTACGTAAAGCTGATGGGGAAGCCTGCCGATCTTGACAAGGTGCTTTCTGAGTTTGCAGACATGCACTTTCACGCAGCTAGAGTGACTCTGGAAAACGGTTGGGTTATTTGTATAAATTCGTACGATGGTTTTATTCGCCTGGAAAAAAATTAAAGAGAGGAAAAATTCTGAATCATGGGCGAATACGAAACGTAGAGGAGTCTATTGCTCTTTTAATGATTTCATCCATAGTGCTGATTTTCTGTTCTTTTTACATTTGGCTTTTCTTAGTGCTCAGGAATAAGATTCATCAAAAAATCATTTACCTCTGTTTAATCTGCGTTTTGACAATTTACTCCAAATACTATTTGCCAATTCAATTTCGGCATTGCCAAAACCAAAGTTTTCTTTGAGAATCTTTTGGTTGGTCAGCTCAAGGATTTCAGTAATATTCTTTTTGGATCGAATCATTTTGTCAATTTTGTACAATAAGTCTGCATTATTTGGATGATAAGGCAATAGTATTTCTTCTACTTCATTGGGCATTAACTCCAAAACTCCTCCTCCGTGACTTCTACCGCATATTTCGGAGAACGATAGAGACAAAGAGTTATAATAACTTGCAGTTAGTGCTTTGATTTCTGCATTTTGCTTTACCGTTACACGGTGCATAGTATCTGTAGTATAAGCCTTAGCCTCATTAATGATTAGTTTGGGATAAAGATTATTTCTGCGAATAAAAAGGGCTTCCGATATTCTTAATGATGGAACAATTTGCCATTCATCACGAATTTTACATTTATAGCCTTCATTAATTTTTTGTTTTTCGCCCCAGGCAATGTAATTTTTTGCCCCATTTGAACTATTTAAGTTCTCCATTTTAGGAAATGTTAACAAATGTGTTCGGGCTTCCATTTGTCGGTTTCTAAGCCAGTCTTCTTTGGTAAAAATGGCACTTGGCACTTGGACGCTTCTTCCCACTAACGGTTTTGCATACTTCTCCAAACCATAAAACTTGACAGTTGAGAGAGGAACGGTAAAAAAAGGATTAGAACCTGTGGTAATACCGACTTCAACAGTTGCATATTCTCCCAGTTTAGGAATGCGATTTTGTTCCTGTAAACTTTCTAAAAAGTCTATTTCCTTTTGGTCAAGGAAATAGAATGTCCATTTGTTGGATTTAAAATCAATTTTCTTTTGAGGACTTTTCAATCGGGATACTTCTAGTTTCTGAAGTTCTTCCGCATTTCGTAATTCCATATGCTCTATAAGGTGTGTTTGTGTATTATTCTTTTCACAAAGTAGTAATACTACTTCCTGTTGAATATCAGGAAAAACTAGTTTTTCAAAAGAAACAATGTTAATTTTGTTGTAGAAGTGAGACAAAAACTCACGGAGCGCTTGAGCATATGAAACCTGCAATATTTCAGCAGGAAGCACAAAACCTATTTTCCCTTGTTCTTTCAACAACAAAGAAGAACCGACAACAAACGAAACCCACGCATTGGTCAGTTTTGAGTATTTTAAATTTGCTCTACTAAAAATTTCGGAAGCATACTGTTGTTGTTGCTTATCGAAATATTGATAACGGATATAAGGGGGATTGCCAACAATCAGGTCAAAACGTTTTTCCGTATTTTTGCAAAAGCCATGAAAATCGAAATTTAGCACTTTAGTGCCTGGCAACCCGATATTTCTCGCTTTTTTGGCTTCTATTTCATCAAGTTCAATAGCGGTTACGGAATTGTAGTGATAACCACCCTTTTTAATTTCTCCAAGGAATACACCGTCTCCACAACTTGGTTCAAGTATGTCCATATTCTCATTACCATTGAAAGCCCACTTCAAAATGAAGGCCGCAATAGGATTAGGAGTATAGAATCCTCCTCTTAATTTTTCTTCTGAGGCGTTTTTAATGAGCTTCATATAATTCCGAAATTAAAGGGATCAGGCCATCGCCTTCACCTAGGTTGTATAGAACCTTTAAAGTCTCGTTTAATTGTTTTTTAGTGTCAGCAAACAGACGCTTCAGTGGTATCAGCTTTCTTGGATTTTCCATATTTTCGTCCATTTGACCTTGTAATTGTATTAAATTTTTCTGGAATGTGGTGATTTTGTCGTGTAAATTTTTTTCGTTGGCATCTGAAAAATTAATCTCACGGATAGGAAGTTTTTTCAAAACCTTGGTTCCTCGTGCAATATAGCCACCTCGGAAAACTTCTCCCAGAAGTGCCGAAAACCATTCCAGGTATTTTGAGTTTAAAAGGGCCTGTATGTAATAAATAGAGTAGGGAAATTCCTTCGGTAACGTAATCATACAGTATCCGGCAGTTCCTCCTGACGAAATCAATGTGCCATAATAATCAATGGCATATTTGTTTCCCTGGGAGAGTACCCCAACTATAATTTTGGCTGAGACATCACATTTGTCTAAGCTTTGATGTCTTCCATATCTATACCATTCATTTTCAGTTTCAGGTATTGGCTTAATATCTCTTTTGGAATTATTTAAAAGCCCTTTGTAATGATTCAAATAAGCATAAGTATTTGGATAATCTGATTCTAACTGTTCAATTTCAACAAACTTGATGCCTTTGTCGGTTTTCTGATAAGGATAAATAACAAAAGCGTTTGGAGAAAAAGGTCTATAAGTATTGAGGTTATCCGAGCCATTTGTCGTTTTAAAATAAGGTCTAGTAAGTTCCTTTTCAATTTTCCAATTCGTACCGTCTTTTTTGAAATAATAAAAATGATTGTCTTCACTTGTTGCAGTATGAATGTAAATACTGTTGGCACTGGTTTGAATACCGTTATAAATATTTTCTGACCCAATCAGAGATTCTAAATTTCTTGATTGACTCTCAATAGACTGAAAAATTGATTTTAGATTTCTAGGAATAAGTACCCAACCGTCACCATCCAGTGTCCCAAAATCAATGGAATCGTAGTCATGAAATGCAATATTCCTTGTTTGCCAGTCTTTTAACGATTGAATCTCCAAATAATTTAGACTCTCATTTTCTTCTTTTCTGAAAATTAATAAACAGGTATAGGTCGTTTTGTCCTGAAAAATCTGATTTGCTCCGAAAGAAATAATTTGTTTGATTTCTTTTTTGGATGCTATTAGTTCCCGTAATTTTTTGCCAGCACCAACTTTGGTGAATTTACTTGGAACAATATATCCTAAAAAACCATTTGATTTGAGTAAATTCAGTCCTCTTTCAATGAACAAGAAATATTTATCGAATTGCTTAAAGGCTGACTGATAATGAGTTTTGTATAATGGCAATTCCATAGGTGTAAATCTTTTCATATGTTCAGTTGCCATATAAGGAGGATTACCAACAATAACATCAAATTTGCTTTTTCCAAAATCATAGGGGTTGATGTCTTGCTGATTTTCAGGCAATATTTTTTCTGGATCTAATAAGCTATTTCCAAAACATATATTTTCATCTATATTAGGAAGCGCAGGTTGTGAAATAGTGTTGTTGTCCTCGTTTTCTAACAACTTTAATAGCAGACCAAATTTACAGGCTTCCACGGCATTGTAATCCTTATCAACTCCGAAAATACAATTGGTTAGTAATCGTTGTTTAGTCTTAAATTTGAGCTTATATGTATTAATTGCTGTTTGTTCCAATTCATGAGGACTATTCTTTAAATAATAATCTACTAATATATCATGTAGCAACTGGTAGGTTTCGAGCAAGAATGCTCCAGAGCCACAGGCGATATCAGCAAAAGTGGATTGCATGATTTCTGTATCTGTTTTTCCTTCACAGTGTTTTGTAACCGTTTCCCTGAGAATATCCTGAATAATGAACGTAGGCGTGGTGACAATATCCCTGTCTATATTTTCGGGTTTCTTTTCAAGAGATATTTTCCCATTGGTTATTCGGAGTTGTTCACTAAGAAATGTTTCATAGATATTTCCAAGGATGTCGGATGCAAAAACGGCAAATGAATAAGTACTTTCGGGAAAATAAAGTTGTTTTATAATAGTCCAAAAGGCTGAACTGTTGTTGGCAATGATCTTTTCGTTTAACGTATGACTAAAAAGCCCTGCGTTGTATTTTTTATCTGCTTCCCTGAACTTTTGGATGAGAGCACCAAAATTCTTATTGTCAGCAAAGCCCAAAAGTGATTTATAAATTTCAATATTTCTGTCCTCACAAACCCGAAGAAAAATAATGCTGTTGATGTAGCGTTGAACAACATCATTTAATAGATCTTCATCTATTTGGTTTTGACAAGAGTAAATTTCCTTACCAAGGATTAAACGCCATTCATTGATTTGTTTTAAAAACAAATCATCTACGCAAGAAAGTTTAAGTTGGCTTTCTATTCCTAGCCAATTTTCATCAAATTTTCCGGTATAAACGGCTTCATTACTAAGCAGCTTTTGAATTTCTTCAAATGAATCTTCATATTCGGTATAGTGGTAGAATTTTATTCGCGATTTAACGACAGAGTCGTCCTTTTCTACCTTTTGGGAACAGTCATAAATAGCTAAATGTTCGAAGTTTGAGAGAACTGATATTTTAAGTTTTGCAGTAAATCCATATCTACGAACCTGCTTCGCTGGTTCAGGATCAATGTCAATTTTTACATGAGGTTTCTTAGCCTCTAAAAAAAATTTTCTCTGAGAAAAGAGTCTAAAGGTATAATCAGGCTTTTTGGCATTACTGTTAATGTCTTCTCGAAGAGCTTCCTCTACCAAAACTTCTCTTTCGTTAGTTGATTTTCCTTGGTAGTTTTTAATATCCCATCCCAACATTTCAAATAATGGGTCTAAAAAGTCAGTGCGCAACTGCGTTTCATTATAATCCATTTTCAAATAAGCAGTTCTGTTTTCACTATACTTTTGAACAAGCTTTTTTATGTTATTCATACTATACCCATGATCTTCTCAATGCATCTTTGTTTTTTTGCCTGTCGCTTTTCCCTCATTATTGATCCTTAACGGGCCAGTAAGTTGTTTTCATTTTTCGGATTGTTTTGTGTTGTGCTTGCAATTTCAAACTCTAACATGCATCAACCTGTTCTTTCGTAGAGTTTCACAACAGTTCCATTTCAATGAGAAAGAAAGCCTTTTTACTTGTCTTAATATATTTATGATAGAAATCTCGTTGGACTTATATTCTCCAGTTTCATCAGAGGGGAACTACATGTCATCTTGTTTTCACACCATCATTTTTATAGGCAACAAATCAAATGATAAAACATTATATCCTTTCCACTATATTAAGCACAATAAGGTAGATTACATAAACGAAAAAAGCAAGTTTGTAATGACAAATGAAGTGTTTTTGTCTATTGTTTTTTTTGATCTGGCAGTTTTATATTTGATGGATGTCTTTTCATGCGAACTCTTTTCCCACTGAACTTAAAAAGCAATTGTAGTTGTTCAAAACAAACCGTAGAGTTCTCGAAGAAGGACTACCATTGCCCAAGTATCAAGTTCACAATATTTCAGCAAATTTGCCCGGACATTGTTCCGGTCTTCATCTGCTATATTTTGTCCAAATGTCACCCTGACATAAGCGGAAGCCGCAGTACCACCATCGGCAATATCCATTCCGTCATAGGAAAGATCAGTCCAGGCAGGAAGAACTTTTTTAATTGAATTGCTCCCGTGTTGAGCTGGATGGTAAAGATAGTGGGAACGAAACGGTACCAGCAGATCGACAACTCTTGTCATAACCGAATCGACCCACGGAGCAAAAGCAGGATAAGAGTCTGCAATATCTCTAAGTCTGGATTTCTCAAACGATTCGTTATACACTATGATACTGCCGGAAGTACCGAGTTTTGCCATTAAGTCGTTTGCAAAAGATTCCCTTGGATCTCCTTGTCCCTCTGCAAGGAATTCATAATGTTCGGCTTTCCCGTCAATGGAATTAAGAATGTGTAGAGAATACTGAAAAGGAATCTGTTGATATGGTCTGGTGTTATCTACAAGGGGCACTGCTGAAGTCATTGTCTCAAAGTCCAGGAAATAAAGCGGAAATTCAAGACCATCGATAAAATCCTTTATGCGTTCAAGATCAATATACGCCTGTCCACTTTCCGCCGCAGCATATATCGTTTGGTAGTCTTGTGGTAATGAATCATAATCAAGGTCGAATAAACTGTAAATACCGTTTTTGAAATCCTCATCCCATCCACGATAACGAGGTAGTGTTTTTGTATTATGCTCTGGCAGGAAGTCCCAGCATACCGGCTGCATAACACAGGGATATGGCTTGGTGCAATGTCTACCGATTGTAATAGAAGGACACTTATCCTGGTTTATCTGTTTCCGCATGTTTTCAAGTAACCCGGGAACGGAAGGGAAAAAGCATTCAACTTGTTCAGTAATATCTTCTTTAATGAATAATTCTTCTGGAACAATGTCTCCATTTCTGATGTAACCACTGTTTACATGCATCAAGTAACATTTGTTTATTTCCAGACCGGCCTGCTCGTAACAATATTTCTGAACCGCGACATCATTGATATTAATCTCATGTACTCCGGTTGCGCTTTTTACTTCAACAATATCCCATGCATTGTCTCCGTAAGGCACTAGAATATCAGCTCTGGAATGTACTCCTCCGGCATTAAATCCGGCTTCAAATAAAGGCACGCGTCTTTCCAGAAGTTCCAGGGTACTCCGGTGTCCGGTTTCATAATCGTAGCCATTTGCCCCCCAGTCAACATCAATACCGGCAGGGAAAACTTTCTTTGCCAGCTCTCCTACTTCATGCCCCTGATCAAATATTCCGTCCTGCATTGCCGACAAAGGCGGTATATCTTCTTTCTTGTTATATTGATACCACAATAGCTTTGCGCACTGTATACCACTAAGAAAACGACTTTTTGAAATATTGATCGGCATATTCATTCTCCTGATAGTCTATGAATCGATATTGTCCCCACTGCCATAGCTGCTATAAAGCATAAGTCACTATAAAACAGCGTTCTCTGCTTTTCAAGGTATAAAAAAAGACAAATGAACGACAAAACTTCAAAAAATATTTTGACTATGACTTAAGATGTACGGTCGATAAAGCCAAAATCAAGCGATACTTTGAAGACTTGGAAGGCAAAACAATTCTGCTATTTAAAGTAAACATAAGATTGCATAATCTCCTACAGGACTTCATTAAAATTTTATTGAACCCGGGCTACCGCAATGCGGAACCCCTGGAAGTTAAACGTAAATGAGGGGGAAAGTTTGCGACGAAGCGATACCCTGCAAAATCGGGGAAAGTTAAACCAACTACCGCCACGTATCACGCGGTAAGTTCCCTTTCTACACACCGGATCAATTACCCCATTACGATACGTATCAGTTATCACTCTTGTGAAGTAATCACAGTGGTCAAGGCACCATTCCCATACATTTCCACTCATATCATATATACCTAATTCGTTACATGACTTTGTTCCTACTTTATGAGGACGATTATTATTATTTAGTGTCGTGTCCATTTTCAGCTTTTTATTCATTTTCAAGGTATTAGCAATTTTCCAGCAGGAATATTTACAATTTGAATCTCCGGAATTTTCGTGATGCCACGCTATGCGATCGATATTATTGCTGCCGCTGTATTTCTTTCCCCGGTTTTTATTTCCGCCCCTTGCGGCATACTCCCATTCTGCTTCTGTCGGCAATCGGTACTCATAACCGAATGGCAGCCGTCCAACCCTGTGCTCACGCTCTGTTAGCCTTTTACAGAATTCTACCGCATCATACCAACTTACCTGTTCGACCGGATTTCTACCGTTTTTAAAACGGCTTGGATTATTATCCATAATCTCTTGATATTCGTTTTGAGTTACTTCGTATTTTCCGATCCAGTATCCTTGTGATATCATGACACGATGTTGGATTTCATTACTGTTGCGATGTTTTTCATTTGAAGGACTTCCCATCATAAAACTGCCTGGAGCTACATATACGAGCTTCATGTTACTTCTCAACGCAGTGCGCCGCTGACATTTTGAGGAAGAATTCCAAAACGTTTTCAGATAGGATTTTGCCTGTTCATACAGCTTACGCAGACGATTTTTTGCACCGGCCGTGATATAACGGTAATTGTTGTTCCTCATGAATTTACTGATTGTTTTTACCGTTTTTGAACATTTTTCATAGGCTTGCGGATCTTTTTTATTAAATAATCTGGCTGCACGATAAAACTCAAGCGTCTGTTGATACACTTGTTCACATTCTGCCATCGCACGGGATGTACGGTATTTAACGTTAAACGATATCTTAAGGTTTTCCAGCTCATTTGCCATGGCGTTCATTTCACGCTGAGAGCTTTTTCCTATGTAACGCCAATATTCCGAATTTTTGAATCTCTTAAGTTTTCTCATGCCAGCCTCGCAGAAGGCTTTGAACGTGTCATTATTATAACCGGAGATATTTGCCTTTTTTAGGGCTTCTTTTGCTGAACTCATCACTGCCCGAAATGCGATAGTCGCCGCATTGCGCTTCTGCATTAACTCAGCACCGCCTTTCGCGTTGCGTACTCCTTCCAATGCTTCCTCGGCATATTCATAGCTTTCTACTTTCAATGCCTCATTATACGCTGCTTTAGCTCCGGTCCAGTTTTGTTTTTTTAGTGCTACGTTTCCTGCAGTGATCAAGGAATCATATTTATCTTTTAATTGTTTTTTGTGGAAGGCTTCCACTTTGCCCTGTGCGGTTCTTACACCTTTCGTCGCGGCCTTGTCATATTCATAACCGAAGATTTTCAACGCCTCGTTGAAGGAGATTTTTGCTTCATTCCAGTTGTGTTCACGAAGTAGTTTATTTCCTCGGCTCATTGCCAGTTCATATTTTGCCTTGCATTCGTTAATGATTCGCTGTTCTTCTGCTTTGGTATTTGCTACTTTCAGCAGGCTTTCCGCTTCTTTTGAATATTTCGCTATTAGTGCCTGCTTAAAGTATTGAACGGCATCTTCGTATTTACCATTTTCGAATGCCTTTCTTCCTGCGTCAAGATGCTTTGGATGATTAAATTTTTCATCGATATACATACATTTCTGATCATCGTCCATACCGAGTATATTAGCTGCGTCACGAATCATATAATTAAAGTCATCGACGCTAAATGCCGATACTTCCGCAGTCTGTTTGATCGCACCTGTTTCAATATCAAAACACTGGCAAGCCACAGTTATTTCTTTGCCCAGTTGGACTACGGAACCAGTAACCAGGTATTCTGCGCCAACCATTTTACCAAATTCTTTTGCTTTGCCTTTGTCCGCAAGGTCACTGGACTGAAACTTGAGTTCTTTTAATGCTTTACTCACTTGAGAACGGGTTACCAGGCGATATTTGTGTCCAAGTGCCTGTTCCAGTTTTATAGCGATTGCCGAACCGGAGAGTTTAACTTCCACCGAATTGTCCAGTGTAAAATTTGCAACAGCGGCCCAGGGGCGAACGTATGCCAGAGTTTCCCTGATTTTCTTCTCCATAGTAGCAACTTTTGAACGTTCGGCATTGGTATTACATAATTTGTAAGTTTTACTTATCAGATCAAGGGCTCGTTTGCATGTGCTTTCGTTTTTACAAAGACGCTCTGCTTCACGAATATTGTTATGCAGGTCCCGTTTGCGCTGTATTTCTGTACGAACACGCTCATTCGCTTTAGTCTGGCGTTCTTGTTGTTCTTTTAACTTAATCCATGCTTCTTGTTGTTCTATTAACTTATTGCGTAGAAGCTTTGCCTGTTCTACGGCTTTGGGATTCCAGAAAGCGTATTCAGCAATAATATTATCAAGTTTGTCTTTTGCTGAGTCGAAATCGTATTTTATAACTAATTGTTTCGCATCTGTTATTGTTTTCTCTATAACTGTTTTCGCGTTACTGTAACGATAATAGTTCCAGCAGAAAAGTCCGCCTATACAAATTAGAACAGCCACACAAGTCCAGGCAACCAAAGGATTATGTATTCCGCCTTTAGGCTTGTAAAGTTTTAAAGGGGCTTCGCCGCGCTCCGCTCGATTCAGGTCCTCGATCAATTCTGCCGCATTTTGATGGCGATCTTCCGGATTTTTAGCCAGTAAACGGTCAATTATTTGAGACAAATTTAACGGACAATCTTTATTTTTTTTCACCACAGCCTTGGGAATCTTCTCACAATGCTGTCGGGCAAATGCAGAGTGGGTCGGCCCTTCAAATGGTGGATGCCCAGTCAACATATAATAGGCAGTGCATCCCAAAGAATAGAGATCTGAACGGCTGTCAATCTCTCTTTTTCCCTCATGCTGCTCAGGACTCATATACGGCGGAGTCCCGATGCACTGTCCGGTCATCGACAGTGCCGATTCCATTGCGTTAGTATCTTTGGCTAAACCAAAGTCAAGGACTTTTGAATTTCCTCTGGAATCAAGCAGGATATTCTGAGGTTTGATATCCCGGTGCAGCAAACCCAAATCTTCGGCAGCCTGTAGAACTCCGGCTAGCTGACGAATAATTCGGATTGTTTCTTCTGGTGAAAAAGTTTTGCAGGACGATGCTTCATCCTGAAATCCGGGAGCCGGTTTATTGATATCGGCAGAAACTGTTCCACGATCATGCATTATATCAGCCAGACTTTTGCCGTCGACAAATTCCATCGCAATATACGGTTGTGGATGGCTGGCTGATTTATCCTCGCCGACGTCGATGATCTTCACTACATTCGGATGCGACAGCTTTTGGGCAATTTTAGCTTCACGCTTAAAACGTTTGACATATTCCGTCTCATAGGCAAATTGTGGGAACAGTGTTTTTACCGCAACGATTGACCCATCCGTTGCTTTACACATTTCAACAGAACCCAGAGCCCCATGGCCAATGTGTTCAACAATTTCATATTTTCCTATTTTTTCCATTAAAATCCCCTGTTGTTTGCGGTCTTTGGTTTTAAGACGAAAACAATTGTTCGCAGCAACATGTCTCTAGCATTCAATAATATTTTTTGTCGATTAATGTAATACTCCCCATTTTTCAATTACTTTCTGTAAAGCAGCAACCGGAGACTGCCTGTCTCAAACACTCGACAGTGCTTTTTTCTGCTATAATGCCATCAATATGCGAACCAGCCATAAAGCACATGGATAATCCTTTGATTTTATCAAATTTAGCATCCGATAAATCCGCACCGCAAAAATTGATGTTTTTCATGCTGCATTCAGTAAAAGAAGAATAATTCAGCGAGGCGTATGTCATTCCGGTCTGACTCAAGCATGCATTTTTGAAAGATATATAATCACCCTCAATACGATTAAATGAACAGTTTTGTATTTTCGCATTGTTAAAAACTGCATGGTTAATTTTTGAATGACTGAAATTACAATTGGAAATAACCGCATCCTTGAAAACTGCATATTCCAGAGAAATTCCAGAGAAATCAAGATTTTCAAGATGCTGACCAGTAAAATCAGCATAATTCAAAGTAAATTTATCATCTACAGGCAGTTTATCTTCTTCTTTTACAAAATCTGTTATAAGGTTCATAATCCTCTTTGTTAGGATATATGTATTCCCTCGATTTAAAGACTTCCGCCACTGCAGTCTAATTTCTTCAAGAAAATTGTTGTCAATCTCAGTCATTTTTTTACATTTCTTTTTATATAATACAATTAAAATTTATTCTCTGGACATTTTTGAATAGGCTGCAATGCATTCCCGCTGCATTTACAGGAATGCATTGCAGGCACAACTATTTTTTTACAATGGTGCCGATACTTGCCTGTGGATACAATTCCTTGGCAATCATTCTGGCCCTGCCATTAGTAGCCGCTTCAATCGTCACTTTGGAAAATCCTGATTTCGTGCTTAATGTCACTTCAAACTTAGCCATAATACATGCTCCTTCTTGTTGATTTATTGAAAATCCACCATGGATTTCCTTTATTTAAATTTCTCGAATAGCTTCTTTTATCCGTTTAGCCAACTGATTTCCGAAATACATAGGGTTCCGGTCGTTTCGATAATTGTTGACAATCTGTAAACTTTTTCTTCTGACCTTTTTATTTCCAAACACTGCCAGAACAAGCAAAATGTTAAAGCAGTCAAATTGGGTAATCGGAGCGGTACTGATTTCTCCGCTCAGAATGTCGTCAATGAAACGAAGCAGATCGGTGGCTTCTTTATTCTCTTCCTTTTCTGAAAAACCAGTATTTCCTACTTCGTGTAATTCTTCATAAAGGCTCAAACTCTGTCTGAAAACTGACATGTCGTTAAACTCTTCCTGTAAGATTCTCATACTCTTTTCCTTCTCTTTATTAAGTTTGGGGTTATTTGCATTTATAGAAAAATTTTATCAAGCTGAACGATGTGAAACTTGAGTGAATCCTTCCGCCATCAATCGGCGCAGCAGCACCACCATGGAGTTCAATGTCCCGGTATCAATTTGATCAAGCCGATTGTCTAGTGGACCGCCATGCATCATTGCCATCAGTTGCCATACAGCATGGCTGAATCCACCATCCGGACCGGTAGAAAAAGAAATAGTCGGCGATTTGGAGCAAAAAATCAATGCGTCAGAGGGTGGAAAATGCGCTGGAAGAGTTGCGTGCTCAAGAAAACAACAAAGCGGATCTGGAACCGCAGAAGAACATTCACAGTAGATTACTCCGGCCGGACCGATAACATCAAGGTTGATCGCCAGGTTAGGCGGTTCGTGTTTCGATACATAAAATTTACTTCCTGCAGCAGCCATTTCCTCTCCGTCCGAGAACAAAACCTCCACTTCCGGCGGCAAGCCATCTCCCAACAATGTCAGTAGCACAGCCAAGGCACCAGCATTATCTACATAGCCACGCGAACCACCTGGAAACATATCGTAATGGGCACAAAAAATTGTCCGTTGTTCAGCAGGAACACGAGCGGGAATGATAATGTTATGAAGTCCCCGCCCGGTCTCGATGTGATATTCAATATGACGTTCGTCCAACATTTCCAGCAGAACTTCGCGCCTTCTACCCGTTTCCGGTAATCCCAATCTTTTAACCATCTTAATCATTATGTTTGTCCCTTGTGGATTTTATTAGCATTTGTTAATACATAGAAGGCTACAACTATATTTGTTTGCCCTACAGTAATAAAAAATATTAAAAAAGTTTTATCCTACCGCAAACCAGTCCACACTACCGTTGAATTGAGACCAAAGGCAAGATTTCACAGAGCTTAAAACTGGTCTTATATCGCTGGGAGTCAGGGCAGGAAACAGTTTATAAACCTCAGCGATATAGTTATTGTTAGTGTACAGAAGGTCTGTAATAAACCATCGACATTGAAGTTTTTTTAGAACGTTTGTCAGCCAACAGCATCCGGTATGGCTGCCTCCCCATCCCATTCCATAAGCTAATTGAAAAATAAATTCGAAAGAAGCTTTTTCGCGAAGGGCAAAATCGGCAAAGGTAGCATTTTCAACAAAAAAATATACGACAGGACTTTCAAATGTACCGCATTCTCTGGATTCGACTTGAACCATGAGAAAGTAAACTTTGCCATAATAGGGTTTACGCTCTGGGAAGTCCACCAAGGATTTGTGCAGAGGGAAATCCAATTTATTGACTTCTTCCGCATAAGTTATTCTTACTGTAGTATGCGTATCTTGATACGCAATGCCCTCTGATAGGAATGTTGGTTCTCCAAAACTCATATAAGAAGTATAGACATAAATATTTGGATGTTGCATAAGAGCTTTGTCTAGCCCCAGGTGCAGGAGGGGTCTGAAATCATTTCCTGCACTGGGATAGTAACCGATTACTGGTTTGTTCGAGTCCAGCCACTCTGCGAACCTGCCCTTAGTGTTCCCGTTTATTTTCTTGAGAAAATTCAGATTAAAATTAGTCATTTATTGCTCCTCCATATCATTGCATTTATTTAAAATAATTGATATATTGTATTTATGAAAGTCTGTGCACTAGTACGCAGATTGCTTTCAACAGTTGCTAATGTTTTATAATTAATTACATAGGAATATCTGTGGCGGATATGTATTGATTTTAAAATTCACTGTTTTTTTTATTAATGGAAAAATGTTGTGCTCAAAAAGACCCCAAAACCTTTCCCAAACAAAAGGACACTGAAAGAATGGAAATGTTACTCAGAATTTCAGAAGAATTTAAAAGATATCTGGATAAGTCCAATAAGCATTACAGACAAAATAATGATTTGTATAACAGGTATAAAGAAAAAAATATTGAATTTTTCTTTCTTTATTTTACTGCCGAACTTGAGAGTCGAATAGAAAAGTTCTGGAGAAAAGCAGCACAGGAATTACTACTTCCAATAAAAAAGATTAATCCATTTAATGAATTGACAAAGTTGTATGCATCAGATAAAAGAAACAAACTTGATTCCGGTGATAGAATTTTTATGCAGCGTCGTATTCAAATTGTTGAAAATATCCTTAATAACGTAATCGACCATAAAAATGCAGAGAATATGAATTTTCTATTAGGTGTCATTGAGGATTATATATATGTTTTACAACTTGAAGAAGAATTTTACCGCCAGAAACTTTTCAATAAGAAATCAGACAATAAACAGCGAGACGAAGAAAATGTGGAAGAAGACGATGAAGATATTTCTCCGTGGGTTGTCTTAGGTTTTAGTAACACGGATAAATGCGATCTGGAATCAAATGCCAGATTTGCGCGCCTTCAAAAAAATAAAGCAGAAAGTATTATAAAACAGCAGTTATTTTACTATAAATCAAAGAAAAACAAGATTGAAATTCTGGAAATAATTCAAACCCTCAAGGAAATTAATGAGTTTAGTACAGAAAAAGCTGTTCTGCGGTATATAAAGACATATGAAAAATATGACAAAAGCATTTATGAGTTTTATGACAGTTCTGTTCGCAAAGACATCAAATCTGGAAAAATAAAAATAGACAAAAATGTCTATGATCTGCTAAGTGATAATGCAAAACAAACGTATTTTGAAGATGTTTTGGTGAAGGATGCAATTACCAACAGAATTATTGGTATTTTCAATAAACGTCCTAACCGTAAAAAAAGAAAATAATAATTATGAGATGAAGAGAATCTCGGCAAGCAAAGTTACTGGAAGTAATCGTGTTTTTGCATGGTTAGTGCCAAATATAGGCTTAATGAACGTCACAACCTGTTATCGTCTGCCATGAAGAATCCAGTTACATAAATCGTTTTCTGACTTTTTCATTTCCTTGCAGAAGTCACTGAAATTTTCCTGTTCTGAGGAAATTTGCATCCCGAGTTCGTAAAGTGCACCTCCATAGCCGTTGAGTTCCCCCATTTTGTTCAACAGATCCGAAGTATTCTCATTGGGGTATATAAAAATACCGGTCTGACTCCGAAGCAGAAATAAATAAACAATCATACGATTGTCGTCATCTGGGTTAATACTCCCCCTACGCTTGTACTTTGCGTCGATAACCAGACTGCCGTTATAAAAATCTGGGTAGCGTTTTGATTGATTATTATCTCTGAATACACTGATCCAATCAGACTTGCCACGGTTGCCCGGATGGATAAGATCCATATCATTTTCTTTGAAACATACATCTAAATACTCTTCCCACAGCCAGGCCATATCGACCACCACTCCGAAGATATTTTCATCCGGATTATCAGAATAGATATCGGCCCCGTCTCCAAACACAATGGTTCGACACAGCCTGCGGAGCGGTTCATAATCTGTATACAAAGGATGATTTACCGGCCGCGAGGTCTGTTCCAGTAACTGGCGGAGGTCACCAGGCTTCCAGGATGGAGTGTTTTGTTTAAACAAACGTGAAAACTCCATAAATTCCTTATCTTTGTCCGGAATAAGTTTATCCTGTTCCAGAATATAGAGCGTATGCCGAATTAACCGATTAATGGGATTATCATGAGTAAATTCCCGCATGCTGTAACTGATCTTTCCGGCAAAAGGCATGTTTTCCCGCATGTGTCGCGCAATATCAATGCGTCCGCGAACATTGGCGTCATTGTAGTTGAAACGATGATATGCCCGGTACATTCCTTTCCTCATCGCCTGAGCCAAATGGCCCGGAAACAGCAATTTGGGCAGCAAGTCAAAATTAGATGCAGAATCCCAGTTGACGTGATATTTCAACACCGTCGGGTTAAATTTTTTCAGCAGCATATATTGAAGAAAAAACTGTTCATCGGACTGATCGAACCGCGATTTTATATGCAGTTTTACCCGGCGCTCTTTATCTTCCTCCTGAAAACCGACTATTCCGCATAGATTTCCTGTCGTCAGGGTACACTCGGAATTTTTATTATTTAGCTCAAATAATATCAGTTCATCGATTTTTTCGTCTGCCTCTTTCAGATCATGAGGATAGACCAGCAGTCCCGGATTCTCCGCAGCAAGTCTCCCAATACTTTTTCCGGCTGCATCATGAAAACTTGGAGGAAAATCCGCAATATCCGCCAGCTTACAGTCGCCAGTGTTATTATCCGTAGTATGAATTGACGGCATTTACTGTTCTCCAGCGTCCTGAGGCACGGGGTCTTCTTCCGGGAGATTTGGGATTTTAGCTGGTGTCGAGTTATCATATATCTGTTTGTATTCTTGCAGTTCATCATCCAGTTTCAATGATGTGCCGCGTAAATATTCCCTGATCAGCGGAGCCAAATGAAAATCCCAGAGAACATTGAAATCGTCATTAAGGTCATTTAGCTTCTGAAAGTATGCGCCGCCAATCTGCCAGGCAATTCCAAGATCCTTTTCAATTTTGTCATTTAGACGATTCATCCGGACTTTTGCTTCTTCTTTTGCGTTGTCACTAACGGAATCAAGTATTTCGTCCTGTGTTTCCTGCGCTGTTATTTCGTGCCATGAAAAACGCCGTCTGATCGCGAAGTCAAATGATTCAACACTACGGTCGATATCATTCATACTTGCGAGGATGTAGACATTGGAAGGAACAAAAAAACGGTCATTGAATTTATTGGTAAAAAATGTTTGGTCATTGGCGATATTGGCATATTGTGTGGATACTTTTCCGGCAGAGCCGCGATACCCCGGATCAATGGAGAAAAACAGTTCCCCGAAAACCTTTGAGACTTCGGCTCGGTTTATCTCGTCAATAATAAATACAAAAGGCGGGGGAGTTTCTCTTCTGTCTGCGTCCTGCCAGAAAGCCATTACCTCGTCAGATTGACCATCAAGGAAAAGTCTGATATTTTCGTCATTGACTTCCAGTCCAGCCTCCTTCAGGCGTTCTATTACCCCGGCAACCCGGCAGAATTCTTTAAAGATACCATTTTTCAAAGTAAAACCAATTTCCATCTGACCGTCACGGCTTTGATTGACCGGACGTAACCCTTCTACAAAATCGGTATAGTCAAAAGATGGATGAAATTGAACAAAGCCGATCTGGATATTTTTATTCCCAGATGTTCCAATCAATTCTTTAGCCAGGCCCTGCGCTTTGAAAGTTTTACCAGTTCCCGGAGCCCCAGTCATGATTACCTGTTTGCTGGCTTTCAACTTCTCTAAAAGAGACTCAAGTTCACGCTCCGGCATATCGGTTTCTCCTTGATTTGCATTGTTCTGTTTTGTTCTGCACCATCCAGCTGTAACATCAACAGTATCTAGGGCATTAAGGTCTCTGTTAAGAGTAGACCAAGGGGTTTTTGCTAAATCATCACTGAATTTATACTTTCCAGCCTGCCAGATTGCCTTCATTATTTGCATGTAATGAATAGCGTTCTCCGATTCATCTATGGCAGCTTTTCCCAGAACTTTCATTGTAGCTTCAGGACTATTATGTAATATTTCTTTAAGTTTCTGAATTACTGTAATTTCTACTGGACCATATTTAAAAACACGTTCAACGGCTTTTAACTCAAGTTCTTTAAGATATTTTATGAAATTATTACGATCCGGAAGATTCCATCCTTCGATTTCTTGAGTTATTTCGACTGGTAATGGCATACTTCAGCTCCTTTTTCAAAGGTTATTGCTTTTAAAAGTTGCGGTTCGGACTTTGGTGATAATGCCTTCTCGGGCCAAGGTTCCTAAATGAGCGCTAATCGTGTTTTGAGGTGTGTTTCCATTTACTTTGATTCCCAGAGACAGAACCTCTTTTAGAACTTCCTTGGTGGTTATGACACTGTTAGAGTGTTCCACTACATATTTGCAGGCCTGTTTATGCTTCATTGTGCTAAGATCATTGGGATAAGCCGATTCCGGCTCTTTTTCTCCGACCTCACCGGAATTCAGAGCTCTATATTTGCCGTTTTCCTTTACAATTCCACCTTGTCGGGCAAGAACTCCAAGTCGGGCAGAAATGTTATTCTGTGGAGTTTTCCCTGAGAGCGTTAATCCCCACTTGTCTTTGTTTTTCCATATACGGGAAAACACTTCACTGGATTTCAATGGTACATTACTTTCGGCTAAAGCTCTGATGCAAGCATCATCATTTGTCATACTGTTTGGCATAGAAAATTCCTTTATGTTGTGTTTACAAGTAATTAAGAAATGACCACAAGGAAAAAACAGCTTAATTGATATTGTGGGACCAAGAATCATAGTATAATTTAAAGCTAATATTATTACAAGTAAAAATCGTATCCCCTTGCGGATTTAAATCCGAATTAACTAACCGTTTTTTGTTCCTCCATATTATTTCTGGTGTATGTTTGAACCCTTAAAATATCAGATTCATAAACTACAAACTGGAATCTACATTGTTTCAGGATTCTGTTGTTTATATTGTACTACGGAGTAAATTTTATAAAGTTTGGAGATACTTTCTAAAAAAAATTGTTTTTTATTTGAGTTTTTCTTAATTAATCATGTTTAGATACTGGCTTCTGCTGCTTCTTTATTTCACATTTTAGGATTCTGCAGAGATTTTTCCCATATTGGATAAACTTACCTTGGAGAGACCTTTCAAAGTTTATTTGGGGGGAGTTTAAACTATATTATAAACATGTTAAGAAAACTATGACTTAAGATATGGTATTTTTTGCCCATGAATGTCTTGTGAAAGAAAATTGTTGCAGTAAAACTATTATTTTGTAATAAACAAAACGGGTATCTTCTTAAGTAATAAATCCTGTTTGTGCTGCAAATATAGATTTGGGGAGCTAGCTGTGATTTTTTACAAATATATAGTGATGGTTCTCCGTAACCGTCCTCAATTTTATGTCTGAGCACAAAATTCTGAAAGACGGCACGCTTCCAAACGACATATTTGCTGATGTGTCTGTAAATGTAGTTTTATTGACATATGCGGTATTATTACTATATTGTTTCCAGAGAATCTGAAAACTTATAACAAAATGTAAGAATTCACATGTGTCTACCACGTTCATATTCAGTCGGCCGTCGCAACTTTATGCGTCATCACTACAATAAACTGAACATCAAAAAGAATTTTTTAAATTCGTCTGGAATTCAAGAGGATAGTTCCTACCACATAAAAAATAATAAGTTTGACTCGGATCTGTTAAGCGCAGCTTCTGATATTGCAATTATTGGTATGGAAATAGTCGGGCATGATGATGCCGATACGCTTCTGGTCAAAGATCAGTATATTGTCGGAATTGGAACGTACGATAAGCTGAAAGATCGTATAACCGCGAAAACCCATATTATTAAATTGGATGACGGCGTGGTCTTGCCCGGCCTGTGTGATTCACATATCCATCTGATGATAGGAGCGGAACATTATCAGGGATGCGATGTGGAGGGCATTGAATCTTTCGACGAATTTTCGGCAAAAGTGAAAGAATTTGCCGGGAATAATCCAGACCTTGATGCCATTCATGTATACGGGCTGCATTATACCGAGCCGCCTGTGATACCTTCCAATGAAGCCAGGCAATACCTTGACCGCATAATTGATAGTCGTCCTCTGTTTGTTTATGCTCATGATCTGCATACCGGATGGGCAAATACGCGAGCGCTTGAGGCCGCGGGGATTTTTCACGCTATGCCGCCATGGCCCGAAGTTATAGATGAGCTGGATATGCATGATAATATTGAACTGGATGAACAGAATATTCCGACTGGTGAATTACGTGAACCAGAATCATACTTTCTGGTTGAAGGTCAGGTGCGAACGGATTTTCCGGTTACTGTTGAGCAGAAGCTTGAGTATTTAAAAGATGCCTGTCAATATCTGGCGTCAAAAGGAATTTGCAGCGTTCATAACATGGGACTGGATTTGCCGGAAGAAGATTATGAATTATTGTTGCTGTTGATTGAACTGGAGGAAAAAGGTGAGTTGCCGATACGGGTTTCTTCATCATTTTCCGTTGTTCCCGATGAACATATGTTAAGTGACATAAACAATGCCGCGAAGATCAGGGATGTTTTGCGGGAGTGCTCGGAAGGGCGTATGAGCACCGGAGAACTTCACCAGTTTCTTCTGGAAGAGTTGAAAGAAGCTTCAATGCAGCGGCATCACGCGTGTGGAACGGCGGCAGAGCGGTACGAGGAGATTGCTGAGGTTCCTAAATCGCATCGTGAATGCTCCGCCCGAATTCATTCTATGATATATGATATTCATGTCAGACCCCATCTTGAACGGCTTTCCTCTCGGATGAAGTCAAGAAATAATCGGATTGTAGGTGAAAGGTCAAAGATTCAGGTTCATGGTGTGAAGATCTTCATGGATGGAGTTATTGAAAAAAACACAGCTTACCGCAAAGACTGTTCGCCCATAGAAGGTATTCCGGCTTTTTCGGATTCAGAGCTTGATTCCGTTGTGGAAGCGGCGGACAAATCCGGTTTGCAGGTTTGCGCGCATTGTATTGGTGATGCATCGGTGAATGTCGCGTTGAACGCAGTAGAAAAAGTTAGAAAACTTCATCAGAATATCGACCAAAAACGAGGACATAAAATCAGGCATCGGATAGAGCATATTGAGATGTGCGAACCTGAGGATATTTCTCGTTTTCACGCGTATCAGGTGATTCCGTCGATGCAGCCCCTGCATGAACGTCCTCCGGTTACGATGTGGCATGAACTCGTGCCTGAGTCACATTGGGGAACCGCATTTGCGTGGCGGGATATGCTTGACAGCGGTTCAACTTTGGCTTTCGGCAGTGACTGGCCGATTGTTAGTTGTAATTGTCTGGATGCTTTGCATCGGGCGGTAAACCGTAAGTCCTGGAAAGAAGGTCTGAAGAACCAGGGAGTTAATTTCTCAGAAGGGCTTGCCGGGTTCAGTTTCGGGAATGCTTATGCGGAATACCAGGAGAATATTCGGGGAAAATTAGAGGTGGGGAGGTTGGCGGATATTGCTGTTTTTAAAGGCAAGCTGGATACCCAAAATCCGTCATCAGATGACTTGAAATGTGTTTATACTATCTGTGACGGTGAAATCGTTTATTCCGCGGATTAGAGGCTGACTTGGAGGATGTCAGGCAAAATTTTTCTGAGAGAAGGCGATTCTGTCAGGCGGAGGCGGCAATGGATCGTTATCTTGTTTGTCAATCAGTTGTAGACGTTTGGTCAGACCGTTGCCGTTGGCAGTCTGAATTGCTAGGCCGGGTCTGGCATTCAGTTCCAGAATCATGGGTCCGGCCTCCTGGTCCAGCACGATGTCCGCGCCGAAATATCCCAGTTTCGTCATTTCATAGCATCGTGCCGCAAGGTCCAGATGGATATCCCATTCTGGTATTTCCAGTGAACTGAATTTCTTGCCGGTGTCGGGATGTTCGTAAATAATCTGTCCTTTTTGGATCGCGTTGATTGCCTTCCCGTTTTTTATGCTGATTCCTACTCCGACCGCGCCTTGGTGAAGATTGGCACGACCGCCGGAACTAGCGGTGGAAAGTCTCATCATTGCCATGACGGGATAACCTTTGTAGACGATAATTCTGGCGTCAGGAACTCCCTGGAAACTGAAACCGTCAAACACTTTTGTGAAATTGATGCAGTGTTCAATCAGTGCTTTATCCGGTTGTCCGCCCAAACTGTAAAGTCCGCTGAGGATATTCGACAGATGTTGGTATATGTATTGAAAATCAACGATGGAGCCATCCGGCATCACAAATTTATCTTCGGTTCGGTCCTTGATTACCATAATACCGCGTCCGCCGCTGCCGTGAGTCGGTTTCAGGACGAATTCCTTACGGTCGCCGATTACGGATAAAAAATGTTTTACTTCGTGTTGGCAGGAGATAACGCCGATCATTTCAGGCGATGATATTCCGGCTTTCTGAACGAGTAACTTGGTTTGCAGTTTATCATCCACCAGCGGATACAGGTGTCGTGGATTGTTTGGCATAATGTAATTAAAATTACGATTATTCATCCCCAGCACACCGGCTTCACGCAGCTTTGCCGGAGAGGTAAATTGTAAGAGTCGTTTCAACATTTTTTATTATCCACCAGCGGTTTGAAGCGATATAGTTCAGACAGTCGGTAGCCTGAATAGGTTCCCAGCAGCAGTACCAGACCCAGAATTATCAGGTTTATCTCACTGAATGTAAACATGACATGCTTTACGTGGTCGTTGCTTATGATGAAATAAGCGATAACTGCGGCGATTAGGCTGGCTACAATTTGTTTCATGGCATTGACGGCTCCGTCTTCTTCCCAGAGTATCGATGAACGTTCAATCACCCAGGCCAGGATGATCAATGGGAAATAGGTTACTTTCAAGCCGTGCAGCAGGCCGGTTTTGTATGAGACGATGCTGACCAGTTCCATGAGAATGATAACGATAATGACCACTGCCGATATTCTCGGGACCAGCAGCAGATTGAGCTTTGATAGATAAAACCTGACGACCAGTCCAAGGGATACGATGATAAGAAAGCAGATAATTCCCGGTACCAGAGTTGTTTCCAAGAATGCCATTGAGATTAGTATGGGGGTAAAGGTTCCCATGGTCTGGAATCCTAATATGTTTCGGAGAAAGACGGTTACAAGTATTGCCAGAGGTAGAATGCTGAGCCATTTAAAGGCGTTCTGACCCTGAACCGGCAAACTGTAGACCGAGAAATCAAAAAAGTCTTTTTTATTCGCGGAGGCCGCTCTTTTTTCCGCTAAAGAATAACTACTGCGAACTGATTCGATTACCGAAAATTCAACTCTGGAGTTTTTGCCGCCAACTACATCCAGCAGAGATTCTCCGCCGCGCCGGAATAGCAGAAAGTTTGCCGGAACACCCATGGCCCCGGTATCAGGATCTATTACGTGCCATTTGCCTTTTGAATATATTTCCAGCAACCGAGTAGGATGTAGAATTTTCCTGGAGCTTTTTAAGGTAATTCCATATGCGAACCGTGAGGGAATGTTCTTGTAGGCAAGCAACTCGGAAATAGTTTTCATCAAGAGCGCTTTTCGCCTTTTGCCTGAGAAAATCAACTTTACTTCGGTTGATGGAGTATTTGAATTAAGTTGATCCAGTAACCGATCCGTTAGACCAAGATCATCGACTGTTCTTTCTTCCGCATCAGCAAGAAGTTTCAAGGCTGCTTTTTTTCTAGAGCCTTCCCATGTCGGTTGAGTCGGCTCTGGCGGCTGAGGAGCAGTCAGTGCGCCACGGTAATATTGGTTGTCATATACCGAAATTTTATAGAATAACTCCTGAGGTCCTTGAGCTTTTCGACGGGTCCACAAAGCGCGGCGAAGTCCATTCGCTGTAATAACCGTTTTATAACCATAACCGGCTGCGCCTGATTCTTCTTCGAGAATTTTCACTCCCGGACAAGACGATGGAATCGTGAGATATACTTTTACCGGCTTGTCTTCTCCGGTAAAACTTATTTTGGCTTCAACATGATATACTGTTGTTTGGGTGTTAGGATTAAGACTGAATCCCATTACGGTAATTTTTTCATATATTCGCCAGACAGAAACAAGAATGATTATTCCCACGATGATAAACAACTGGAGCCGTATCGATATTTTTTTCAATTTAGACTTACCTTATGTTGCAGTAAAAAATGGTTATTTTAAGGTGTTTTTACGGGTTACGTCGATTACAGCCAGTCCAGCCAGTACGTTTCGACCGATCAAAACCGGAAATCGGAATTTACTTCGATTCGCCAACGTAAATTTCCTGGTCAGTAATTTATCGCCAAAGCGAAATTCAAGTCGAACCGTATAGCGAGTCTCATTATCTTCGGGACGAATAATATTGACTGTTTTCATGACACGTTTTCGGAATGTTTTTTTCTCTTTTGTTTCCGGATTTACAATGTCAAAACTCACCCACTTTTTACCGTCTCGTTCAAATTCCTTTATGTTTTCAGCGTTGATTGATGAAGTTGTCGCTCCGGTGTCTATTCGCGCTTGAAACGTTGTTTTAAACGGAATAATTGTAATCGGTTCGATTCCGCCGATTATTCCAAGAGGGTAAGCATCAAGCTGGTTATTTTCCGGAGGAGTAATGACCGGTTTTTGAGGAGTTTGTGGAGGTTTAATGTTTTTTGTTTCAATTGCAGGCGTTTCAACGGTCTGATTCTTTTTAAAGGAAATCATTGCCGGTTCCGTTTTCCTGAGAGGAACGGTTGTGGATTTTGATTCGGACGGCAATGTATTAGCAAACTTCTTGTTGGCCTGAGGAGTAATTTCCTGCGGCGTTTTTTGCTCAGGAGAAGTTACAACACAGGACGACAAAGTCATCAGAACCACAAGAGAGAGAGCCAGCGAAAGAAATCTTTTAATCATTATAAAACCCCAATATTATTCGCATTAGAAAGAAAATATTATCCGGTAATAAATAATCAAGCCATAATATCTGTCGTATATCAGATTTATTTGTTTTTTTTGTTAATAATAATGTATCGTAACGACTGCAAACGTCAGGATGGCGACAATGATTCCAGCGAAGAGTAGATAACGGCACAGGCACGGACCATTCAGGCCGTTTTCCACTCCCCAATCAGAACGGCACGCGGCGTCATCGGGAAATTTCGGAATGAAGGTGAATAGTTTGCCCAGGCGTCGGGTCAGGCGCATTTGAAGGTTGATCGCCCAGCCGGCGGATTCGAGAAACAGTGCGATATTACGTCTGCGCAGTTTTACGATAGCCGTAATAATCAGCGGGAGGGAAATTACCAGGACAATCAGTCCGATCGTTGCCGCAAAACGTGTAAAGTTAATTCCTTTGATTGCATTCATCAGCAAAGCAAAGCTGCTGCCGACTGCCGCCAGACCCACGCCGCCGCCAAGCAGCAGGGCAGGGGTACTACTGGCTGGTGCTTTGGGAGGAGGTGCCTGCACTTTCATTTTGTCGAGGCTTGCATTGAGATCCTTGGAACTACTTGCTGTGAATTTTTCAAACCGGCTGCTGAGGAACTCGCCCAGCTTGCGGATCGGCAGAAACAAGGCTTCACGGATTGAGACCGGTTCTTTTACTATGTCGGTGACTTCCGCTTCCCAGTCGCGTCCGTTCCATTCCATGAAGATGCCGCGTTTGCCTTTGTACAGGGTTCTCGCGTTGCCGGAGGTAACCGCCACGGCAAGATTTTTGGGCTTGGGTTCACCGATCTTCGTGATTTTCAGGTACATGATAAAGATATTGCTGTTGGGTACCAGTTTTTTGTGGGCAACCGGATCATCAATATATACCGTGAGGTCAAAATGCCGTCCGTCCATAACCAGAGAACCGGCCTGAACGATTGAAGGCGCATTGGGCGTGTATAGCTCGCGGAACGATATAAAGTTATTGGCCAATCGAATAATGTTGAGATTGAAAAGTAGTAGTTTTTCCAGCAGGAAAAGCTTACTGAGCTTACCGCTTAACTGGTTATCAAGTTCGAATAGTTCGCGTAAGTTGTCGGCAGAATTACCGGCCAGGTGTTCGCGGATGCGGTCGCAGCCGAGTTTGTCGACTTCACTGCCTGGAATACTGTTTAAGTAGTTTTCGTATGGAGACAGTTCTTGTTTCAGCGCATTCCAGTTTGCTTCGGTTAAAATGTCAGAACCGACGGTTTCCGCCAGATTCGCGGCTGCCTGAGAATATGCCGGATTTATACCGGTCGTAAGATTTAATTCTGATGATGCACAAGGAGTCGCCAGGGGCGCGGTTGAAATATATTTATCAATCGCGTCCGGGCTGTGGATGTCCAGTTCCGGCAGTGCGTCGGGATTGGTTTTGAATCGACCCGAGTTGTTTTCATCAATATTCAGCAAACGGCAGTAACGGAAATATTCTTCTACTTTTTCAAGCAGCGATTTCATTCGGTTATAAGCTTCGGCGGTTTTTTCTCCACGTGGAAGAAATTCCGCATTGCCGGACTGGCTGATCCAATCGATGTATGCGGCGGCGTCAGTCATGAATTTATCGAGTTGAGCAGTCGTGAGTCCGGTTTCATCTTTTGCGTTTTTCTGTCCGCCAGAACAAGTAATGATATCATTAAGCAGCGATTTTGCTTCCGGATCATCAACCGCCGAGGCGATCAGAATGCCGTCACCGGCCAGTTTCCCATCCTGTAACTTACCGATAGTTTCCTTAGTCTGCTGAAGGTTTACTTTGTTTTGTGGTTGTTCGTTGTCGGAAGAAGGAATCAGGGCAAAGGCATCAACAATGGCTTGTCCATCGGCATTTTCACTGTTGACGTCATCCAGACAAAGGGAATCTTTCTCATCAATGGCTTCAATGTTTTTCAGTACAGCTTCCTGCCATTTCCAGGCTTTCAGAACATCGCTGATATTGATTCGGCCACTACTGTCGGAGTCAAGATATTTCAGAAATTTCTGGTCACAATTCAGACTTGAGCATGGAGCGCTTGAAGCAGCCCACAAAGCCGGATCGAGCGATTCAAGACGTTGCAGGTCTACTGCGGAATTTATCATGTATTGATAACTGCCGCCAACTTTCTGAATAACCATATTGCCCTTGCTCATTGTTCCTCCCGCAATTTCGGCTTAGATAAATAAAATTAACCCACAAATAATGATTATGCAACAGTAAAGCCAACTTTTGCTTTATCTTCTTGTACAATACCTCAATTAAGGCTATAGTATATTCGTGTTTCGGGATGGATTACATTATCATTTTAATCGGGAGGAATTCTTTGTGTCTACTGGCGTTAAATTACTGATAACCGGAATTGTTATAACTGGTATATCTTTTATTCTCCCTATCGTTGGGGTTTTGCACTTTGTTTTGGGGAGTCCCAGTATTCAATTTGAAGTTCCAGGGAAAAAACAAATAACCTTGGAGAGTGCCGGTAAATATATATTGTATAATGATTACATTACAACTTACGGGGATAAAAATTATCGAACAGGAAAACAGTTGCCAGATGGAATGGCCGTAGAGATTTTAACGGATTACGATAACAAAAAAGTTGATTTTAAATTCGATAGTTCAACGACAACACAGGTAATGGGAACAAAGAGCATAAGTGTTGGTTCTTTTGAAGTTACGAAACCATGTAAGGTAGAGATTAATGTTTCGGGGCTTGAGGAAAATAGAATTTTTTCAATTAGTGATTTTAAACTCACCAAGATTTTAATTCTCGTAGGGGCTTCTGTCTTGACGGTATCCATTGGGGTTGTTTTATTAATTATTGGTATTGTGAAGATTATTAGTAGCCAGGTCAGAAAGAATATTTCCCCCGCCGCATCATAATTCAAAAGATCGGGAATTAAGAACTGTTTGTTTATTGAATTGTCGAGGAAGCATTAAGTATGTGCGATGAAGCTGAATTAGAAGTAGAAGTAGACGAAAAACGCGGAAATTGGCGTTGGCCTTTAGTCGCTATATTATGTTGGCTTATCAGTATTTTTAGTCTAGATGGAGGAATACGGAGTGTTTTGCTTGGAACCGGAATGTATTTTAATGTAGTTTTTATTGATCACTTCATTTCCTGGCGGAAATCCGATTATTTAATAATTCGCTTTATTTCCGCGATTGTGTTCACTCTTCCATGTGTTGTTGTGACATTGTATTTACTGAATCAGTATTCACCGATAGACTTAAATGGAACGAAACCAATCTTGTTACTATCTCCAATTGTTTATGGGGTAATGTTTTATCTCGGAGTATATATTTCCGAAAAGTTAAAGTGTTCCAACTGGCTGTCTTTTCTGGTTATCCTGCTGTGTATGTTTTGGGCCGGGATTTTCCGGATGTCTGCATTCCTGATGTATCCTGCCACATATGGTTTTATGCTTACTTCCGCATTTGGGTTGATTGCCATGCTTACCTGTATCGTTTGCGGAGGATTGTTCGTGAGTAAAAAGAATGTTATTCTGTTTGCCGGTCTATTGTTGATCGCTTTTGTTATCGGATTCTTTTGCAATGCCAGATATGGCGGTGGGTATAAGAGAGAACTTTTTATGGCCGATAAGCATAATCCTGAGATTCTTGAAGATTCTAACTATACGCTTGCTGTAGTTCTAAATAACTATAACGGGCGCAGGTCTTTGAAATTTATATTTAATAATGCCGGTTTAAAGAACAATCTGGAACTAAAAGACAACTTTATTTATGACAAGGCAGCAAATCAGAATGTTGTTAAGTTGACCAATGATGATGACAAAGATTTAACGATTGCTCCTGATCTTGTATTGAAAGTTGTTAGAGAATCAAATGAGATTTATCTTGACAGTGGAAAAGAGAAAGATATGATATTTTTTGCTAAGGGAGACAGCCCCTCCTATGCGGAAAAAATCAAAAGAATCTTTTATATAAATGATGGAAAAGTATACAGTAGGAATTTATCCGGAAAGGATGAAATTTTCCATTGTAATATAGATCAGCCCGGAAATAATTACTATTCATTCACATTTGTTTCTCCTGACGGAAAGTTCCTTTTATATGATGGGCCGCGTCTGCTGTTTCGCGAGACTTCTCTATCTGCTGTTCTAGAGCTGTCATCGGGAAAAAGTCATTTGGTTCCGGAAAAGTATTGGTGGGAAATTTCGAGACGTTCGCCCAAAGCATGGATCAGTAAGAAATTATTAATCAGTAAATGACAGGTTCTACAGCGGTTCTTTATGGAAAATGAAATGGGAATGATCAAAAAGCGCGAAAGGTGGCGTTGGCTTTTAGTTGCTATATTATGCTGGGTCATCAGTATGTATAGTTCTGATGTGGGTCTACGTAGTGTGTTGCTTGGATTGGGCATGTATTTTAATGTTGTCCTTATTGAGAAGTACGTTTCTAAGCAAAAATACGATTGTTTTATTGTTCGTCTTCTTTCTGCTGCAGCATTTATGCTTCCTTCTGTTGGTGTAACTTTGCTTTTACTTAATCACTATTCGCCGAAAGATTTGAATGGAACGAAAACAATCCTGCTTTTATCTCCAATCATTTATGGGACGATGTTTTATCTGGGCGTATATATTTCCGAAAAATTGAAGAGTCCCAGTTGGCTGTCATTTCTAATTATTCTGCTGTTCATGTATGGGGCGGGAGTTTTTAGATTGTCAGGCTTGTTGAAATATCCTGAACTATATGCCTTTACCTTTACTTCTGCTTTTGGATTGGTGTCAATGCTTACCTGTATTGTTTGCGGGGGATTATTCTTGAGAACAATGAATGTTACTGCTTTTTCCGGCTTAATGGTGGTGGGTTTTGTAATTGGATTTTTTTGCAACAGTAGTTATGGAATGTCATATCGGAGGTTCGTTTTTGAAGTGGACAAACATCACCCGGAAATTCTGAAAAAAATGAACTACACTCTTGCCGTAAAGGATTCGGACGATAAGAATGATTTGTTGTTTATATTCAATAATGCTGGATTTATAAGTGATAACTTTAAAATAAAGAATGACAACATTTACAATAAGACTACGGATCGGAAAGTCGCGAAGTTGATATCTGAGCGCAAAGATTGTCACTTGGTGATTGACTTAGATTGGGAGTTGAAATTTGATCGTGAATTGAGCAGGATCTATCTTAAAAATCGCAAAGACAAGAGAAATATATCAATCGCTAACGGTCATAGTCCATCCTATGCCGAAGACATTAAAAGAATCTTTTATATAAATGATGGAAAAGTATACAGTAGAAATTTGTCCGGCAAGGATGAAGTTTTCTACTGCATGATAGACCAACCAGGAAAAGGGAACTGGCATTCTTTTTCATTTGTTTCTCCAGATGGTAAATACCTCTTATATGATGGGCCTCATATGCCTTTTGCCGGGGTTTCTATAATGGCTGTACTTCAATTATCATCAGGTAAAAGTCATTTGATTCCAAGAGAATATCTATGGGAAACTTCGCGCTTTGCCTTAAAAGCCTGGTTAAATAATAAATTGTTAAACCAGGAGGTAAGGCAATAAAGTTTGTTTTTGTCTGATGAATGAGTTATAATAAGAAAAATTCGTGTAAACAAACGAAGAAGAGGAGGCGAAAAATGAATTTAAAATCAATTATTATTACCGTTGCGTTAGTATCCGTTTTCTTTATTGCTGCAGGTTGCGGACCTATTTAGGATGAATCGGTATCTTTCCTGTCTACGATTAAATTGGCAGATGTTAAAAAATGTTATCGGTAATCGCTGGCTCACTCAAGAACAGTATGAGGCGAGTTATGATGCATTGGCGCATAACTATAACGGAAATTGGCTACTGCATTTAAAATCCGTCACCGATCAAATGTTGGTAATATTACCGGATGACATGTCCGGGATCATTTTGGACCTTGGCTGTGGAACCGGATATTCTACCGCAAAACTGGAGAAGAAATATCCGCATTGCGGTATTAAGGCTGTTGATCTCTCAGAACAGATGTTGAACCAGGCGCGGGCAATTTGTGACCGCGCCGAATTTATTCATGCCGATATGCTTGATTTTCTGTCAAACCGACCGGACAGTTCCGTTGATATGGTGGTTTCTGCCTGGGCGGTGGGCTATTCGAACCCGTCAAAGATATTTGAGGCGAGTCAAAGAGTTCTGAAGCCTGGAGGAACGTTGGCGTTTGTGGTCAATTTTGCAGATACGATGGCTCCGGTATTTTATGCTTTCCGGCATGCAATGGCACATTTCCCTGAGCATGTACGGTGTGCATTAAAGGTGAATTATCCCGTAAAATGGCAGAGGCTGGAAAAAACGCTGATGAAGTATGGTTTTCAAACCCAATTCCATAAGGATGGCAGAATTCCAGTGGCTCAACCGGATGAAGAAAATTTTAATCTTGACTGGCTACTGCGTACCGGGGTTCTTGCAGGGTTTGATACCGTTCTGCCTTTGAAAGATAATAAAGAAATCGCGGAGTTTTTTATGCAGAAGATGCTGGAGCACGGAGAACCTTTGACTCATCATTATATCATTTACAAGGGAGTGAAAAAGTGAGCTCTCAATTAAGTGAATTGTTGCGAATTGCCCTGAATCGTCAGGTTACACAAGTTCCCTTGCTAGTAATGAAAGAGCTACGCAAAAAAGGCATTAACCGGGTGCCGAACGGTTCCGGCGGCGGCATAAAAAACACCTTTAATATGCTGAAATTTGCCCGTCACTGGCTGAAGGGGGAAAGACTTACAAAACACGATGGTCAGTGGGTGCTTAACTCATTTTTCCCTCCTTTTCCGTCTCTTGCCTATAACCGTATGTTTGAGAATATGTTGAGTGGTCGCAAATTCAGTCCGGTATCCGCGTTTCTTGCCGTCACAGGTGATTGTCCATTTGATTGTGTCTATTGCAGTGCGAAAAATCGGGCTAAAATCAATTATTCCACGGATCAATTGAAAGATATCATCAAGCAATTATATGCTAATGGCTTGAGTATACTGGGGCTTACAGGCGGTGAACCGATGCTACGTAAGGATCTGTGTGATATCATTCGTTATGCTACGGAGAAAGGGATAACCACAATTCTCTTTACTTCGGGCTATAAACTTGATGATGACATGGCGAAGCACTTGAAAGCCTCCGGACTCTGGTCTGCTTGTATGAGTCTGGATTCTACCGTGCCGGAAGAGTTTAACAAGATGCGTAACAGTGAAAATGCCTATTCCACCGCTGTAGACGCCTTGCGTTGCGCAAAAGCCGCCGGACTATATACGATGATTGGAGCAGTTGCTCATTCAAAATTTATTAAATCAAGACGCCATGAAGAGTTGTATCGTTTTGCCGTCAGTAATAAAATTGATGAGTTGCGTTTTGTTGAGCCGATGCCTTGCGGAAAACTTACGAAGAATCCAGAAAATTTTTTATTGAGTTCGGACGATATCAAAGCAATTCGTGCTTTTCATGTAAAGATGAATCAGGGCAGGGGGTATACCAAGGTATGCGCTTTTAATCACGTGGAAGGTCCGGATATGCTTGGCTGTGGAGCCGGAACTCAGCATCTGTATATCGACTCAGGAGGAGAAGTATGTCCATGTGATTTTACCCCGATGAGTTTTGGTAATATTCTCAATGAATCTTTTGTCGATATCTGGAGCAGAATGACATCTGCTATGGTTATGCCAAGACGTCACTGTTTTATCCAGAAAAATCATGAAGAAATAAACAATCTTATTGAACAGACTGATTCTTATCCTCTGGAGGCAAAAGACAGCTGTTCGCTATGCAAGAAGATTGGTCATGATGATTATCCTGATTACTTTAAAACCGTAAACCAGAATTAGAGAGTCTATTCAACCGGTTCATTGGTTGCCTTGCCGGCGATTAACTCGGCAATAGTACTCGTTAATCCAACCGGGAAGGAATAGCGGATGCCGTCTTTCGCGCGGTAGGCCTGTTCCCAATTTTTCTGTTGTTTGATAAAATAATTCAGATCGATCATGTCGATTGAATATTCCCGGGAGAGTTTGCGGATTGCTTTGATGAATTCCTCATCGTATTCACTTGCGTTCAGCGAAGGTATCGGCGTGCAGAGCATAATACGTTTAATCGCAGGATTTGCCCGTAGAGTTTGAATGAGCGCCGCAAGGTAACGTTTCCGGTTTCTTATTGGAAGTCCCAGTTGCGAATCGTTTATCGATGGGATAATTACTGCCGTATCACAATCTGATTTGCCATTCAACGCGATGATATCAGTCAGCGTTTTCCGGGCCGACATAATATCATCCGGTTCGCGTTCAACAAACTTCAAGTCCGCCTGATTTTCTCCAAAACGCTGTTCGAAGGCGTCCTTCAGTCCATAGTCCGATTCAGCAATAACCAGAACTTTTCCGGTTGGCATAAGCTGTTCAGAAATTATTTCCGGCAGTGACCATTTGCGTAATTCTGCCAAAGTCGGACGGTGCAGGATTGGGACGACCTGGTTGCCATTGTCATCGATCAGACCATTTTCGCCGCTTCGCAAGCCGGAACATTGTTCCAGAGGAATGAATTTTACTTGCCGACGTGAGAAGATTAGTCCGGGCAGTAATAATTCGTATTTTACGGTCGCGCCGGATTTCAGTTTTGCTCCGTCAAGAGATATCTTTTCTTTGAACATTCCGGCAGGTTGGAACTTTGCGGCGCTAACTTTGCTTCTGGCTTCAAGCTGTATCGTTCTGGAACCGGTGGAGAAGATAGAGTCAGCGGCTTTCGATTGGTTTTTACCGTCTACGGCTGTTTTGAGAATTGCGTCGGTTTTGAACGGCAAATATGAAACAGCTTCTACGTACATATTCAGTGTTTCATCATCATAGAGCAGTTCCGGTAACCATAAATTTAGCGCCATTTCCGGTTCAATGTCTTCATCTTCGCGGTTGCGTGGAGGAAATATTACTGTCATATCGGCGTAATTTCCCGCAGCGTCTTTTAGAACAATCTTATCTGAATTGTCGTTTTGCAGAATAAACTGTGCGTGTTTTCCTGTTGCGGACTTCCGGCTGTTCAGTTCCCATATAAAACTGCCGGTTGATTTTACTGTGCACGATTCTACGCGCCGACTGATATCCTTTCCTGTGAACAGTTTAAAGTTGTTGTCTCTTTCCACTAACGGATAGTTTTTATCATCGCTTCCTGTCAGCGATGTTGCGATCATTGCATAACCTGGAGCAAAGGACTTTTCATCGATAATTTCCCAATTCTCAGAACCTGGTTTTTTCCAAGCGGCAACAGCATATGTTGGAACGCGGTTTTTGTGATAGTAAAATTCAAACTTATGCAGTCCCGGTTCAAGCTTGATTTTGCCGGAGTGCTCCCAGGAATCATGGGTGGCATGTTCTCCGAACCATTTTATCACAAATTTATCGTCAATGCGGATGAAACAAGAGCTGCTGCCCTGAACCGCAAAAGTATATTCACCGGCATTTTGCTTTGTAATGGGGAGCGTTCCAAAAAAGCAGGCAGCATAACTGTTGCGGCGTTGAAAAGGGATCGGAGCCAGATTCGTGGAGGCGACTGCTTTTATACCAGCTAAACGTCGTTTCCAGTTGCGTCCTTTAAAACGGTTAAGGATTTCATTTTCCCGGCCGTCTTCGACGTTTGTTTTGACTTCTGTGGTTTTCTTAATTCTTTCCTGTTGATTCAGATTCAGTTTTTCTATGGCCCATTTGACTCTGCTTTGATATTTGCGGACTTCTTTCTGTTTACGATTTATTTTGCGTTTCAGGCTTTTGGTCTGGTAAATGTTTTTCTTTAACCGGTAGTAGTCAAGAAATTCGCGTTTACGTGGATTTCTAAGTTTTTGTGAGATCAAACGCCGTTGTCTTTTCTGCTCATTGAGCAACAGGATATTTAATTTTATATCTAGATTATTCATTGCTGCCGTCAGACGGTAATTCAGTTGGTTTTCGTTAATATAATTACTGAGCCAGCTTGATTTATTGTAAAATTTTTCCTCAATCTTATATATTTTATTTTCAAGCCATTGTTCTTTGGTGTAATATGTTAAACCGAATCTGACTACTTTAAGCCGCAGGCGTCCGGCTTCCGGGGGAGCCCCATGTTTCTTTTTATCCCAGAGCTCGTTGGCAACTGACTTGGAAAAACCATAGTAGATAAATATTCTGTTGTCTTCTCCAGGCGGGGAGGGGGCCACGGCCAATTCCGAAGAATCCGGATAGAATTTAAAGTTCAGTTTTTTGCCGGATGCGGTTCGCGGTTCAACACCGTTATTGAAGCCTTCCGGGACGATCATGGCCCCCAGGTCAATATAGCGGTTATTTTGATTGTTGTCAGATGTGGTTTCAATTCGGAATTTCGCGTCTTTGACATGCCACGCTGACGTTGCCGGAATAGTAGCATGCACGCAAGTACTTAATATTAAAATAAGACATAATATTATATATTGCCTGATCAAAATTTTCTCCTGAGTTTGAAAGCCAGATCAATGCAGAACGGCGGCAGTTTTACAGCAATCTTATGTGATTTTTGGGTTGCCGAAACCGGAACTTTTTCTATTGGCTTACCGGTGATCGTATCAAAGAATTCCATTTCGTAATTACCGGCCAGCGGATAGTCAAGAATCAGATTGAGATGTTTGAATTTCTGTAGTTTTTCATCATATCCCGGATAATCATAAACCAGCGGAGAAAAGAAAATCCAGCCGTAGACTTCCGAGGCATTGCCCATGGAGTAACACTGAAATAAAGCTTTGGGGGATTCCGGGTCCAAGATGCTGTTGAACTTTATCGCTCCGAGAGCCAGTTTTGTACGCATGGTCGGGAGATTGGCATACCAGTCATGATGATATTCCGCGAACTTTTCCGTACCACTCATGTAGGTTGCGTATATTGCCGGATTTTTCAGTTGGGAGTCGGTAACAACTTTCAAATCGCGGCTGACGAAATTACGGTTTAAAGGGTTGATATCGCGAATGAATTTTGAATAGCCTTTGTAATGGCGGTAGTGGTTGTTACGGTGTATAAAATCGTGCCACCAGAGAAATGGCGCGCCTGCCTGATTTTTGAGCATTGATGCCCAGAGAGCACAATGGATATCTCCAACGACTCGACTGGCGTCACTACCTTGAGAGGTTCCACCGAATTCCGTAATCAATACGGGCTTGTTAAACCAGGTCATTGCATTGCCGTGAACGCTGAGATGTTCGTGAAACGGAATTCTTGTACTGCGATACGCATCGCCTACCACAATATCAATTTCCGGCTGTGACTGGATTTTACTGTATTCAAAGTTTCGGTTGTAAGTACTACAGAAATGGGTGGTCATCAACTGCTTTCCGAAGCTGTTTTTCTTGAAATCGTCTATAATAATCTTTTGCCATTTTACCGCTCGATCATCATTGTATGTCTCTTTGAAATCCGTGATCAGGTCTTCTTCACTCCATAGTTCGATGCCCATAATATTGGTGTATGCGCCCCAGCGTGCCGCGATATAGCGGTTGCGAACCTTAGTATACTTAATGGCTGTTTCATTGGTGAAGTATTCATTGGGCTTATCCAGCATGCCGCCGTCGGCTACGGCAAAAGGAGTTTTTTTATTCAGCGGACAGTGCACCCACTCCTGATCGCTGTGAGCTGAGAGTTTGCCATGGTTATCCAATACCAGGAATATATTAATTCCTTTCTGGGCGGCGTAGTCCAATACAAAGTCCAGTCGGGAGGCGTTGGCCAAGTTGTAGCGTCCCATGCCATAATAGCCCGCGATTTCGCTGGTCCATTCCAGCGCGAAGGTCCAGGAGGCCATCCATACTTCGCAGGCGTTCATGCCGTTAGCTGACATTGCATCGAAATAATCCATATAGTCGTAAACACCGCGGTCGGCAAGGTGACCGAATTTGAAACTATTTTCGCTGCGCAGGTCAATATTTGTATGGATATTCATTCCGACCGGATAGAAGAATTCTCCGGATTCATGAGCCATGTAACGTTTGTCATGGACGCGGACAAAGCCTTTTCGTTTGGATGGTTTTACGGTTATTTCACGCCATGGGGATGTCAATTTAACTTGTTTTTTTGTTGAATTATCAGTAATGAGTAGTCGCAGCTTATGTTTTCCCGTTTGCGCCGGAGTGAACCGGAACGCCCAGTATGGCTTGCCGGTCGGAGTATTTATTTCCCGGGTAAAATGCTGCTTTCGGTTGTAATTGCGGGTAAAAAATGCCGGCCATATTTTATGGGAACCATCCGGGGCTTCCGCTTCTACATCAATTTGTATTTCTTCCGGATCGAACGGATTAAAATATTCCCTGGAGAGGCCGAAGGTTCCCTGGAGCATCTGATAACGTTCACAGGTGTCGGGAACTTTCAGATCAATAATTTCCAGTTGGGGCTGTTTTCGGGTTCCGGTTAATTCCGGGTTGCGGCAGGATATTGTAAAATCTCTTTTTTTGCTGCCGTAGAGAGAGAGCCCGATTGTGTGAATACTCACAGCAAACAGACTATCCCATGTCGCATAATGTCCAATTGGAGATAAGTCGCGGTAGGCCGCTGGAAGCCTTACACCTACTTGTGTCCATTCGCCAGGTGTTATATTCAGCGTTTTTCGACTCTGAAACCAGTAGCCGTCTTTATCTTTAACGAAAAAATTACCGTTGACCGGTTCATTTGATTTTGAATCGATTTTAACTTCAATAGACAGGAGTTTGCTTTGAAAGTCTTTCAGTTTCGCACGCATTGTCCGACGATTTTTCCGGCAATAAATCAAAGCGGAACCGGGAAATTTTATTTCAGTCTGGACTGTGCCTGCTTTATTCGGTTTTAATTCGCGTGTTTCATTGTTGGAACTTACTAACCAGCCTGCATTTTTAACTCCGGCGTTGACCGCCAGAGACAAAGCGCAAAATATCCATAGAAACCAGCCGGAAACCCTCATTGACAAATCCCTGTTTTACAAAAGTATTTATTACTATAACGCCGTCTTAGATATTTTATTGTACGGGATTTGAAAAAAATGAAAATTTCCGGCTTTCCTGTTATTTTGCTATATTGATCGAACGGAGTTTGTGGGAGTTATTAAACAATCCAGCTCCGCTACCGATATGTATGGTTTTCCGTTTATCCTCTACAACTTGAGATTTTGTATCCGCATCGTTGACCATAATACCAAAACCAATTTTTGAGTCGGTTATCTGGTCTGAGCCGCAGAGTAGCTTCCATGGGATGGCTCCTTCATATTCAGTCGAACCTTTTTCATTATCCCGCTTTGCTGTAATATGAATATTTGTTAATTCCTGAATGATTACCGGAGGAATAGGCGGTGGACTGCTCAGTTCGCAGATTCTGACGTGATTGTTCTTATCAACTTCAATACTGATTTTTTTCGTTAGAGCAGGATTACCGTCGTCATCCATACCGAATCCGAAGACGAGTTGAATGGAATCTCCGCGCCATGGTTCATTCTTGTTAAGAGGCGGAATATGGGTTTGATCTCTGACCTTGACCGCGAAATAAAAGTTTTTTGTATCGTATGCCAGTGAATACAAAACAGAGAAGTCTGTTGGACCTTTCCAAGGCGCTTTTTTAAATGCCAGTGAGTCGGCATCAGACAGTTGGGTAAAGGATTCCAGTTGCCAGTCATTCAAGTTGCCGTCCGGAATTGGGGGATTGTTACTGCGATCAAGGGCAAAAAGTATGGTTTTTGCGCCAAGGCTATAACGATCACTGAACCCATTTGCATCAGACAATACTGCATTAATATCATCGTTTCCCGAATTCGGAATATGTAGCTCAAAAGATGTTTCTTTTTGTGCTGGAAGTTTAAGGTTTTTATTGATAAGATTTTTTTCTCCTCTACATATCTGCAATTTGACGTTAAGAGTGTTTTTTCCTCGATTGACTGCGTTTAAGCGATAACTGTTTTGGGATAGCGGGGTTATGCTTTTAATATTAAACAGAGGCATGATTTTAATGATTTGGGATTTTAATGTGAAACCGGCGGCGTTTTCATGGCGCAGCAGCCATTCTCCCGGACTGATGCTATAGGGAATAATGGACTTACTGTTAATGGGAATGCAGTCAAGACCGCGGCAGAGTTTTAGAAATGTACCATCTGCGGAATCAGATCGTCCAACGGCATTCAGTGGTTGTCCCGGGATTAGTTGTTTTATTCGGTTGGTGTCGGGGATACTGCTATTGGCGATTCCATAGACATACACGGGCATTGCACTGAGCATTAGTTCCAGTTTTCCGGACTTTGTGACAACTTTACGGCTCTGTCCCATGCAGTCAATCAGGGTCGTTTCGGAAAGGCCGGTATCAAACAGGATAGAACGCTCCTGCTCATCTCCGCTCCATAATGCCGCCACGAGTTTTTTGTTACGCCGGAAGACATAACACATAACATTTTTTCCGAGGTAATTAAGTCTGCCTACTGTTTGGGTTCCTTCCAGAAGCCGTGTCAGGTTGCATGCCGCCATCGCCAACGGTTTTGGGGATATATTTACGGGACCGCAACCGACTTTGGGATAATCAAGATTGAAAGCCAGTCCCCAGCCCCGTCCCCCCATATCCGCGGCATAGAAAAACCATGTGGAATTTGCTCCTTCCCCCAGAATAATAAGATGAGCGCGTAAACTCCATGCTGTTTGACGCAATAGTTCTTCGTTTGGAACATTTTTGCGACTGTAATCTCCGTTCCAGGTCATTCCCCATTCAGTTTGAAAAATTGGAGCGCCGGGTTTCAGGTATTTCCGTGTCATTGCTACCAGTTCATGCATGTCCTTGATCAGGCCTGAGTTTTCCGGTGAAAGCCATTTCGTTGAATAGGCATGGGTTGTAATGCCGTCCAGATATTTTCCCAAACCTTTTTCGAACAAAGTTTTCAGCAGGCGGTTACCTTTGGATATTACCCCGTAATTAGCTCCTGTCAGTATGGCTCCGGGGTCGTTAGCATGAATGGCTTTATGAGCTTCTGCATACATATGGATAAACTCTTCATCGGCTCCAATCCAGTGCCAGTCCGGTTCCCAATGAATCTGATAATAGTTTCGCTCCATGTATGGAAATACATATTTTCGGCGGGCATTAATTTCCGCAGCGATCCGGCCTATTAGATTGCCGTAATAGGCGTAATCGCGCGGCGGATACTTCTGGCACTCGGTAGATGGCGGCATTGCTGCCGGATTGCTGTATTTATGCGGTGATTTCATCAGCCATGCGGGAACGCTGTGAAGATCCCATAATGGCGCAAGGTATCCAGCTTTTTCGTGTTGTCCCGAAAATTTCAGATCTTCCTGTGATAATCGTGGCGCAAATGTATTTTTGCCATTCTTTTCTAGTTGTTGAGGCTTAGCCGGCAAATAGAACCATTTTACACCGATACAACTGTAAAACGGGTTGTACGAGTCGCCGGAAAGACGTTTACCAGACGAGCAGAAAGTAGTCCCCTGGATGCCAAATCGAGAGCGATCCGGGGATTTTAGAGGCAGGGCTTTCATCGGAGGAATTACTCCGTATGTAATAATTCCGGCAGGTCGAGTGCCGCGATGCGGTAGGATTACATTGGCATTTTCCAATCTGGCGCTTAGCGCGAAGTATCCGCAACCGTGCTTTTCCGGCCTGATTCTTGTTGTATATGGTTGGATTCCGCGAGGAATTTCACAACTGCCTTGTTCAAGAGTCTTTCCTAGATAATTTCTTAACTGCCAGAAAATATGTTCTCTTTTCTCCCGGACTCCAGTAACCTTAAATCTTATTTCGGCTTTGCCATCATTTTCGAAAATGCCATAGCGAGTATGTGATGTCAGTTCTGCATCCAGCTTGAGAATATGTGACTCAATTACTTTTTTTTTTCAAGCGGCGGCTGTTTTACCATACAGGAAACTGTGACTGGTTGGCCGGCTGTGACTTCAATTGTCTGAATGGCAGGCTGGTCATGAAATAGTTTTATACAATTTGTTCCTTCGTTGCTGATATTTTTGTCGCTAACTACAATATAGCCTTTCCCACGAGAGGTCCAGCCGATGGCCTTATTCCCTTTAGAATTAAGGTTTTCAAAACCAGGATTAACGATTTTTGCGCCAGTAACCTGTAAATTATCGAAAAGAATCCAGCGGTCTTCCCCCTTTTGTTTTGTACTGAGCAGATATAAACAGATTTTTCCTGATTTCTGTGGAATAAAGGTGAAACTGATTTTTTTCCAGTTGGAACCTAGCGAATTACAGGTGAAGATCAGGGAGAACTTGCGGTTTTCCTCTTTGCCCCAGCCGATATGAGTGAGCCAGCCATTGATATTTTTTTTCTCGATTTTAAGTTCGATTTCTTTTTGGCCAACTGGGTGTACATCAATTCTGGCTCCGACCGCAGCAGTTAGAAGAGTCGGGACAGCTATTGCCGTTAGAAACATTGCAATAGATAGTTTTCTGACTTTTGAATAGGACATGTTTTTTTCTCCCTTTATGTATTTTTTTTCTTTTGTGTATGTAAGTGATTGATAATCAAGGATAAAAAGCAGGATAGTAGGTGTGCCATAACGGTGAACCGGTATTTTTTGATTGTCCCAGCCAGACTCCTTCTGTGCTGGCATGACCGTCCATCCAACCGACATTCGCTTTTTTGTCGCGTTCATGTCTGAAATTATTATAGAAATCCGAGTCCGCAGGGTTGGCTTTGCTGTAGCCGACTGCATCCATGACGTATGTCCATTGCGAAGCTTTTCTTACTGTTGCCATCCGGCAGTTGCCATGAGTGGCATAATATACCCCGTCTGTCCCCCAGGGACTGACTCCGTCCCCCTTGCCGCCTGGACTGACCGAGGTCCAGACCAGTGAAAAATTAATGGCATAACCCGTATAGGCAACTGTATCGTTTGTAGGAGATTGCCAGAAATCGGAGCGATCATTGGGACAGTTCAGTATGCCGTTTGGTTTGGGACCCGAAGCTGTGGTCCAGATAATACCGTAGTCATTAAGTTTACTCTGCCAGATTGCCGGAGGAACCCAGCCGTCATTATCGTTTGACCAGAGTCCGAATGACTGAACAATCTGTTTGCAATTGTTCAGGCATTTGATGGTTTTTGCCTTGTCTCTGGCACTGTTGAGTGCCGGAAGAAGCATACTTGCCAAAATAGCGATGATTGCTATCACTACGAGGAGTTCGATGAGTGTGAATTGGTGTCTTTTCATATTTTATCCCTCTTTGATTAGGCTTTGAGTTTTTTGCAGGACTCTTTGATTAACAGTTCCGGCTTGATTCTAATATCTTTGCCTGGAGAGTTTAAACCGTGTTCAATCTTGAAAAATAATCTTTCAATTGCGGCTTTAGCCAGTTGTTCGGGAAATTGGTTCATGGTCGTCAGACGTGGTCGGGCGTAATTACTTTCCGGCAGATTGCCGAACCCGACTACAGAGATATCGTCTGGTATGCGTCGACCAAGTTTTGCAGTTGCATCATAAATGTCTATGGCATAGATATCACTAAAGGCAGAAAATGCAGTTACGTCAGGATGCTTTTGTAAAAAATCGTATACAATGTCAACACTGAAGTCCTCCCAGCCGCCATTACCGCATAAAAACATTTCGGCATCGGCTTTTGTCGAAAGAAAATCTTCCAGTCCTTTTCGACGAAGGGCTGCCGGACTGGCTAGCTGGGGACCTTGATAGCAGGCAATTTTGCGGTGTCCTAATTCGTATAAATATTTTGCGGCAGATACACCGCCTTCATAGTCATCGCTGGCTACAAAATCCAGTTCAGCAGGGATTTTGCGATCAATAAGCACAAGCGGCAGGCCGCGTTTTATAACATCCGAAAAATAATCATTACCGGCCCAGTCTTTTGTCGGTCGCATTATGATTCCTTCCACCCGTTGTTCGATCAGACGCTTAATGAGGACTAGTTCGTTAGTCCCTTCCGAATCAGGCCAGACATTTATCGGTAAATAGGATTTTGATGTTAGTTCATTGTTAATTTTACTGACAATTTGTCGGAAAAAGTTGTCATCAATTGGAACTATTACTCCGATTGTTCCGGTTTTTCCTGTCTTCATGCCTTCAATCAGCATGTTGGAATGATAGCCAAGCTTATTTGCCGCTTTCATGACTGCTTGAGTCGTTTTTGGGGAAATTGTGGATTTGCGGTGAATTACTCGCGACACCGTTGAAATTGATACGCCGGATAGTTCCGCGATATCTCTTAAGCTTGCCGTGTATTTTTTTGCCACAATTCTCTCCGGTTATAATTTGTGCAAATATTTGCATTGACTCTATTATAAATGAAGAAAAGTGGTTTGTCAAATCTTTTATGCAAATATTTTCATTGCGTGGATTTTGTCCTGATTTGACAAGTTTAGCCGTTGTTTGGAAGGATCTTTTGGGAGTGTGTTTTTTGGGGGGGATAATAATTGATCTCATCAAGAATAGATATTTGTCGTTATACTATTGTGACTTGAATAGTTCCGAAAGCCGTCAAAAGCTTACCGTGATTTTTCTCCGACTGTTGACGGCTTTGAGGTTTTTAGGTTTTTAGATAACTTTTAAGCCGATCGCATAGATTTCGGGATATGCCGCGCCGCTTTTTTCTATGCGTATTTTGATTGGTCCTGCCGGTTGGTCCGACAGATCAATGTCAGCTGTACCATCCTGCTCAAAACTGTACTTTTCTGCCGGTGAATTCCCGATGCTGACGGAGCATGAATCCGCCGCAAGAATATTCGCGCTGAGTTTCAGCCGGTAATGTCCTGGGACGGGGGTATTCAGTTCGACATCAATAAAGCCGTTTGGAAAAATGCGGTTTCCCACTTCGCGTACCGGAACTCCCTGTTCCAGGCGACTGTGACTTCCATGCATATAGCGGGCAATGCGCCAGTCATCCAGCAGGCCGCCGCAAATAATGAAATCAGTGATTTCCGGTTCTGTACGCCATGTTTGTCTGAGCTTGAATTCTCCCCGGTACTCGTTACTTAATTCATTGCAGATGAATTCCAGTGGTTTAACATAAGTATTTGACACGCTCTCTGAAACAGAAGGCAATGCGGCAAAAGTCCTTTTTGCTTCGATTTGCGCGTTTGTCAGACGTGGACAATCGGCCAGTTCGGCTTCCATGTCATCAAAGTAACCGCAGAGGCAGCGGACAAAGGCTCTGACGGTTGATGATGCAATAACCGCATTTTCCCAGAGACGCAGATTGCGTTTGAATTCATCCTTATCAAGTCTTGATTCGAGGCTGAGTAATTGTGTCAGTCCTTCCTTCGCCAGGGATACTGCCTCCTCTTTTTCCTTAAGAACAGCCTCTCGTCCTGGAGTGTTGTTATCTGATAAAATAGACCAGATGCCGGAATGGTTTTCCAAGCTCACATTATTTTTTAGTAAAGCCATAATTCCCCCGGCTTTGATCCATTTTAAGTCGGGTTTGATGGGGAACATGTGGAAAATAACATTACCGTCGATATAATGAGTTTTCAGGACAACGTCGAGTCCTTTCATTGCCAGATTCTTCATTTCATCAATGCCGTTCCAGTGCTTGTCGCACCAGCGGGTCACAATCTCTTCCGCTGAAATATTGGGTTCCTCAATGGCTGCATGGTAGGCGAACAGATTGATCTCATAAGTGTCAAATATGCAATTACCAATACGGTCAATTCGAATAGCATAGCGGTCCACATCTTTAGCCTGACCTTCTCTGACATAACGAACAATATTATCAATATTGGTTGACGGCAGGTAGCCTGCGCCGAGAAATTCTCCCAGGGAATCGCATTCGGCTGCGAGGGTTGCCCCCGACACTTTATTCAGGAATGGATTCAGCGGCAGGAATGGTACAAAATCGTATGGAGTAATTTTGGTTTCAACTTCAAAATCATAATCTTTTGCAACCGGCTCTGCTCCCGCTAGAATTGCTTCGTAATCTTCGGCAATCGATCCGAATGAGCGTAGAATAAAACGTTTCTTTCTGTTCTTTAATTCTTCGGCAAAGATTCTTACGATTTTTTCAACAACTTGAGCTGGCGGATATTTTTCCGGCGACGAGTTATGTATAACTGAGAAGTCGGCTTCGGTCAGGGTCAGAACAAATCCATCCAGGGCAGGGACTGCTTTGAAAAATTCTTCGATCTTATATTTAATCAGTTCTTCAAAGGCATTGCCCAGCAGATTGAATTCGCCGTTTTCGTCGAGCAGGGCTGGTTCACATTCCGTCAGATGAGGAGGCACTACGATTTCACGATGCCAGTAAAGTACGGGTTTCCCGGATGTATGGGCAATATCAATGATCTCAGTTAGTTTTTTGCGCTGTTCTATGATTTCGTCAGTATTAAGAGCTGCTGCTATTTGAGGATATTTTTCATAGAGTAATAAGCCGTCCATTCCTCCGTCGGTTCCATGGCACGGACCGCAGATTTCAAAACTGTCAACGTTGTATTCCTCGGCTTTTTTTACAACTCTTTTCATATAATTAACGTCAAGTTTCACAGGATGCATCAGTGACCATGTGATTTCTGGAGAAGCGGTCATATTATAATATATTCCTTTATTTATTAGTCTTTCCGTAACAGTGTTCAGAAAGATAATTACTGTTAATGTAAATAAGTTAATTCTTCATTTTAATATTTGCAACTATAGATATAGAAAATCTTGATTGGTTGTCCTGGGTTACTGTCCGGAATCAGAACAGCAGGGGAGAGGAAATAAAAATAATTTTATTTTTGAGGATGAAAATTTTGAGCTTATTTGAACTCAAAAAAGTGGGTTGGGTTGAAATAATACGCTTTTTTAAGTGTTTTTTTGCCTATTCGTTTGTAATGGAGTGATTTAAGTATAAAGTATTTGCTCCGTATGTAATTCCGGCATGGGGCCGGGATACGGTTGATATTAAATATAAAATCGCAATTAACAAAAACCAAAAACTTTTAACATGACAAAAGAACTAGAAAACACAGTAAGTTATGTCGACCTCGACAACATGCCCTCAATGGATGAACTTCTTCTTGATGAGGCAAAATCAGATTTTGTCGAAGGTACTATCGTCTCCGGTAAGATTGTAGAAAAGCGGAATGACGGCGCACTGGTCGACATCGGCTACAAAGCAGAAGGTTTTGTACCTTCAGCTGAATTCACCAACTGGGATGAAACAGCGGTCGGTGACCAAATTGACGTATTTCTCGAAGAAATCGAGAATGACCGCAACATGCCGGGAATCAGTCTGCAGAAGGCCACCTCTATCAGGGCCTGGAACCGGATTACTTCCGAGTATGGTGAAGACAGCGTAATCAAGGGTGTCATGAAACACCGCGTTAAAGGCGGTATTATCGTTGAACTCGGCGGCGTCGAAGCCTTCCTTCCGGGATCTCAGATCGACATTGCGCCGGTTCGCAATATGGATGAATTTATTGGTCAGGAATATGACTTCAAGATTCTTAAGATCAATCAGGAAAGACGTAACATCGTTGTTTCCCGTCGTGAACTTCTCGAAGAATCACGCAAGGACAAACGCGCTTCTCTGCTCAAGGACATGGAAGTCAATCAGGTTCGTCCGGGTCTGGTCAAGAACATCACCGATTTCGGTGCCTTCATCGACCTTGGCGGCGTAGATGGTCTGCTCCACATTACCGATATGTCCTGGGGCCGTATCTCTCATCCGTCTGAAATGCTCGAAATCGGTCAGGAAATCGAAGTTATGATTCTTGATATCGATTACGATAAAGAACGCGTATCTCTCGGTCTCAAGCAGAAATCTGCTAATCCGTGGGCCGACGTTGAAGGTAAATACCCGGTTGGATCTACAATCAAGGGTCGCGTAGTTAACATCATGCCTTACGGCGCATTCGTTGAAATTGAAGATGGCGTAGAAGGTCTGATCCACGTTTCTGAAATGTCCTGGACCAAACGCATCACAAAAGCCGGCGAAGTTCTCAGCGTTGGTGAAGAAGTTGAAGCAGTTGTCCTTGATATCGACAAAGACAGCAAAAAAATCTCTCTCGGTCTCCGTCAGAAAGAACGGAATCCGTGGGAAGTTCTCGCTGAAAAATATCCGGTTGGCAGCAAGATCACCGGTAAAGTTAGAAACATGACCAGCTATGGTGCATTCGTTGAAATCGAAAATGATATCGACGGTATGATCCATGTTTCTGACATGTCATGGACCCGCAAGATCAATAATCCGAATGAAGTACTCAAACCTGGACAGGAAGTTGAAGCGATTATCCTCGACATTGATCCTGATCAGCAGCGTATTTCTCTCGGCATGAAGCAGATGGAAGAAGATCCGTGGGCTGACATTGAAAAGCTCTACAAGATCGGTGACCTGGTAAAAGGTAAAGTTACAAAGATCACTGCTTTCGGTGCTTTCATCGAACTTTCTCATAAGATTGATGGCCTGATTCACATTTCTCAGCTTAGCAAAGAACACATCGAAAAGGTGAAAGATGTTCTTTCTCTTGGCGATGAAATTGAAGCTCGCGTAATCAAGATCGATCAGGAAGAACGCCGTATCGGACTGAGCATCAAAGCTGCTCAGGAAGATTACAACGAAGAAGCTCTTAAACAGGCTGAAAAAGAACTCACCGCTGCACTGCGTCCCGGAGACGAAATGGTTGCAATGGGAGATGTTCTCAGTGAGTCTCTCGACGGCATTGATACAGACAAATAATTAATTCTGTTTGTATTAAAATATAGCTGATTATACTGCCGGGCATGTTTTCATGTCCGGCAGTTTTTTTTGTATACGACGGACGGTGTTCGTACTGCTCTCAAAATTCAGTCGCAAACGCTCCTTACGGAAACGGGAAATATAACATTTCGAACTTCCTGGTCGGAGGGAGTTTATTCTGATACGGAATGCTGGCGGTGTTTACGATATGTATCTGGTGATTTTCCGGTGATTTGTTTGAATTGTCTGCAAAAATAACTTGAGTTATCAAATCCTAGTTTAGCAGCTACATCTTTAATTCTCAGTTCCGGATTCATCATCATTTTTCTTGCCTCATCAATTTTTCGTTCAATAATGAACCTTCCTGGAGCGATACCTTTTACTTCCGTAAACACTCTGCAGAAGTGGCGTTTACTCAAGCCGCAGAAAGTCGCGATATTATCAAGCTGTATTCCGGAGGACAGATGTTCGTCGATATAATGGCAAGCCAGCGAGATCACCTTATCATTATGGGGACCACTGGATTCTTTTTCCGGTTGCGGGGTGATCCTATGTAGTTCCTTTGAAAAGAATTGTTCGAACAGCAAAATGAATATTGCGTTAATATGGTTGGCAATCCGGTCCCGGTAAAGCAGTTTGCGATGCTCCAGTTCTGAAAAGATCATTTCAAGCAGTTCGGATACTTTCGGGGCGGAAGGAAGTACACAGCCGCGACGCAGCAATATTTCCGGCAGATTTTTGACAAATTTCCGATAGCGGGAGTCTGTTGCGCGTATCTGGAGTTGGAAACAGGTGGGAACGGAGCTTGGCAATAGACATTTACGTCGATGAATGCGTAGCGGAGGGAGCAGAATCAGGTTGTTGTTGTCTGTCGTAAGCCGGTGGCTTTCTCCGTTAATATAGTAATCCATATAGCCGTATGACATTACACTAAATTCATAAAACGGGTGATAATGATCTCCTGTATCAAATATACTGTTGTCACATGTATTTAACAGAGCTTCGATGATAATCTCCAGCCCGGCAATTCGAACCGGCGGCATTGCCGTCACGATATCAGTTAGCTCATAGGTGAAGCCAGTAAGCCTGGTGGAAATATTTATCGTTTTTGAATTTGTCATTATAATACTATATTTTGACTTTATCTTATAATGTATATCCGTTGTCTATGTCAATATAATATTATAAGATATTGTTATGTCAACAATAATTGAGGAATATTATGAGTACAATGGACTGGCGGCACAATGTTAATGGACGTATTATTCCAAGTGATTCATACTCGGATCAACCGTATATCGTTAAAACTGATGATGGCGGGTGGCTTTGCTGTTTAACCACCGGACCGGGGCATGAGGGCGACAAAGGACAGCATATTGCCACGATGCGCAGTACCAATCAGGGAAAAAACTGGAGTGAGCCGGTTTGCGTTGAGCCCGGGGGGGATCTGGAAAATTCTTTTGCGACACTGCTGAAAGTTCCGTCCGGCAGAATATATGTTTTTTATGCTTATAATTCTGAAAATATCCGTGAAGTGAAAAATTATGACGGCAGCGAGAATATCAAACGGGTAGACAGCCTTGGCGATTATGTATTTCGGTATAGCGATGACCACGGCAGGTCCTGGTCTGATCGTAGATATGTGATTCCTGTGCGTTTGTTTGATTGTGATCGAAATAATATATATGGAGGCCAAATTCGTTTCTTCTGGGCGGTTGGAAAACCGTATCTTCTAAATGGGGCATCATATTCTACGATCAGTAAAGTCGGCGAACTGGGAATCGGATTTTATCAGCAATCGGAAGGAGCTATTTTGAAGTGCGGGAATATTGCGACGGAGACAGATCCGGAAAAGCTGGAGTGGGAAACGTTGCCGGATGGCGATGTCGGGCTGCATACCCCTCCCGGTGGCGGGCAGGTCGCGGAAGAGCAGAGTGTTATTCCTATGAGTGACGGATCGCTTTATGTTGTGTACCGTTCCATAGATGGTTATCCGGTTGAAAGTTACAGCCGTAACGGCGGGCATACCTGGACCGAACCTCAGTACAAATGTTTTGCCGATGGACGCCGCATGAAAAATCCACGTGCCGCTAATTTTGTCTGGAAATGTTCAAATGGAAAATATCTTTACTGGTTTGAAAATCACGGCGGTCATTTTATTTCCGACTGTAGCGGGTATGATGTAGAAAAGTTTATACCTCCGGGGTGTAATCCATATGAGGACCGCAATCCGGCATGGCTGTGCGGCGGAATTGAAGTCGATTCGCCCGCTGGCAGGATTATAAAGTGGAGTGAACCGGAAATCGTTCTTTACGACGATGATCCGTTTATTCGAATGAGTTATCCTGACCTGGTGGAAGATAACGGGCATTATTATATTACCGAAACCCAGAAAGATATCGCGCGGGTTCATGAGATACCGGCAGATTTCTTTGAAAAAATATGGCGTTCTCTTGACGGGGAAACTAAGCCGGAAATCGATGATTCTGAGATATTACTTGATGTTGTACCGGATTCAGGAAGTGTTAAAGTTCCGTTTTTGCCGGAACTATGTGTACGGGATCATTCTAAGTTAGATTGTAGAAGCAAAAATCCCCGTAACGGTTTTACCGTTGAACTGGAAATCGATATTATGTCCGGAAGAACAAAGCTCTTTGACGGACGTAGTGAAGACGGCAGAGGGATCGTCCTGAATATTACTGCTGACGGACAGCTGGAATTGATCATGAATGACGGCTGGACGGAGCACCACTTTACTACTGAGACCTGTCTGGATAATCTCGGCAGGCACAAGATTGCTGTGAATGTTGACGGCGGACCTCGAATTGTCAGCTTTATTGTCGATGGCAGATTCCTTGACGGCGGAGAAGAACTGCAATACGGCTGGTTTCGTTTTAGTCCGTATTTTCGTCATGTTAACTGGTCGGAAAACTGGCAGTTGTCAGCAACGGTCAAAAGACTGCGGATTTATAACCGTTATCTTATGACCGTTGAGGCAGTAGGGGGTTCCTGATATTATAATGTGGGTTCTCCCCAGTCGGTGACTTTTACTTCAGCACCGTCCTGCAGGGCCGACTGGTGGGCAGCCATGCCCATAGCCATGTAGCGGGCGGCGATCCATGCGTTTATTTCCGGTAATCTGTTCTCTGAAACAGATTCGCAGAATTCGTTAACAAGGTAAGGATGAGAGCCTCCATGACCTCCCGGTACAAAATCATCGCCGGGAGCTGCATTGGGGCAGATTGCGGTCATAAATGCAGCTTTTACTTCGTCAGGCAGGGGATCTCGCATATCCTTTTCTGTAAGATCCGTTATTTCCAGCATCCTTGCGGATAGAGGTTGTACTCTGCCGTTTTCCATCCAGCGGTTTTCCGAAAAAGATCCGGCAGTCCCCATTACTCTGAAAGTCTCACTTTCTTTTCCAATCGATCCCGCCATTTCCCGGCTTTCAACGATTCGCAGGCTTGAACCGTTTGCCATTTTATATAGGGCTGAAATCGTGGAAAATTCATCATCAGCGAAAAATGGATCGTTGTTGCGGTTTCGAAAACCGTTTGCGGTAACTGAAACCGCATGGGTTTTCATAACACTTAACGGGCCACTTACTGAATGGGTTGGATAGAACATCGGTGAGGATTTGATTCCTTTGTCCCGATATTTCTGCATCAGATGGTTGTACTGGCTGCCGATGATACCTGTCGTGCGCCTGTCCATGACTTTTCGCAGTGAGCAACCGGCATCAACATCATGGCAGTATTCACCCTCGGCATATACGAAGTCACCGAATCTTTTGGCGTTAGCCATTTTGCGACAGTACATGGTTTGCGAACGGTATATGGTGGTTTCTCCGAGCATATAATGACAGCCGGTTTTCTGTGTGGTTTTTATGAGACGGTCGCACCATTCCAGAACTTCTCCGCCGTCGGGAAGCATGATGACTGGAACGGCACTGTATACATGTTTGCCCGATTCCATCGCCTGAATACATTGTGGCGCGTGCAGCCAGGGCTGGGTGATGATGACAAGTGCGTCCAGATCACTTTGGCAGATGTCATCTAAACTGGTAAAAATATCCTTGCTATTTAGTTTGTCTGCAAAATAAGGATCATCGGCAAACTTTTTCAGTTTTTCCGGCTCACAATCGCATAGCGCGATACGATCGACCAAAGGATGACTTTTGAATAACTTCGCGAATGCTGAACCAAATTGACCCAGCCCGACAAGTCCTAGACTTATTCCCATTGTATTTCTCCTTTATTGTCCGTATGACGGACGGCGTTAGTACCGCTCCATACTTCAGTCGCTGATGCTCCTTTCGGAAGCGGAAATTAAATATATTGGGTGTAATACCTCGTATGCTTGCATCGAGGCAGTTTATTATTTTAGAGACATCAGGATAATTCCGATGGTAACCGCCGAAATTCCCAATATCATACCGACTCCATATTTTTCTCGAAGAACAATGCCGCTGTACAGTGAAAACATTACGATACATACTCCGATAGCCAGAGGGAAAACCAGGGCACTGCATTTTTCCGTGGACATATAATCCAATGCCTTGAATAATCCGAATTGCCCAATCAACACCAGTGCTGCATACATTGCTGCAAAACCGGTCAGTTCTTTATTGATTCGACCTCGTCGATATAGAACCGGAAAAATCCAGATAAGCCCGGCTGATGTCATTACTGGAATACGTAATGAGTCAGCGGATGGCGTCAGTCCTAAATGTTTTGGCAGCATTGAAAATACTTGACTTGCTCCGATCAGTAAAAAAGCGAATAGGGCTATTATCAGCCAGTTTCCATGGCTGTTACCGGGAGTGTGCTTTTGAAAAAAGGCGGTAGCTGTGATTCCCAGCAATAAGGTTATTGCGCCAAGCCATCCAATTAGCCCTGGACGATCCCCCCAGAATATTACCGCGAATATGAACGGTATTACAACCGCGCACTGCGCCAGTGCCCAGACAACAGCGTGGCTGCCGCGTTCCATTGCTGTTCTGACTGCAAGAAAACCGGTCATTCCGAGTAGGCCATACGGCAGCATGGAACTTGAAATGATTAGCCAGTCGTTACTGCTGATGGTGTCGAATGAATTGTAATCAGGGAATACCAGCCATGATATACTGGAAGTAATCAGCGCATATACAAACATGAATTCCGGAAAGTTGATTTTTCGTCGGGTAACGGTACTGAAACATATTCCGACTCCGGTCCATATCATTCCTGTAAAAACGGTAAATAAAATTCCATAAGCATACATTGTATCTATCCTGTTAAATTTATAAAAACAATTATAATATTGTTTTATATATTTGATATCTTGATAAATGGTTTTATTTTTATATAAAACATGATGAATTTATAAATAAACGATATGCTATGATTGATATTGAAATATTAAATACCGGTGTCTACTACAGTAAGGAACGGCATGTTCAGCAGGTAAATAATTACTGGATCGGCTTGTACATTTCCGGCCTGAAATATCATACGGTCAGGCTTCCGGATGGTAGTCTTATTGAAAAGTTTGATGAAGATCCGGGACCCCATCTTTTCTGGCGGGTACCGGGAATGCAGATAAATTTTGAATATGGAGAGAATCGGGAAAATTGGGTATTGATGCTAAAATCTGATAACCTGGTTTATGATCCTAACGATCGCGCGCTTAAGATTCGTTATAATGATTGTTGGATTCCGGTTCCGTTTTGTCATAAGATCAGTCGGGAAACAGTTGTTGTTATGAGAAGTAAGTTTGACAATATTTCCCGATTATGGAATGACGGTTTACCCGGTTCCCGACTTGCCGCAACGCTTCATGTCGGAGAGTTGTTCGCGGGGGTTCTGGAGAGAAGACCAATCGAAAAGAGTAGTCTTTCTCCGGCTGAAAAACTGAAACAGCTTATTGATCATGATAAACTGTTCCAATATGACTTAAGGGAGCTGAGTGAACAGGCTGGATTTTCTGCCGATTATCTGCGTATATGTTTTATCAACATATTTCATATTTCTCCAGGAAAATATCGTGATAACTGCCGAATGAGCAGAGTTATGGAGTTGATAAATCATTCGGAACTCTCTCCCGGTGAAATTGCGGCGCAGGTTGGACTGAAACACTCTTCGCATTTAAACGTGTTGCTCCGTAAAGCCTGCAATCGAACGCCATCTGAGCTGATTAAGATGTATCGTTTTAATTCACCGGGATAAAAGAGGATATCTCTAACGTTTATATCGAACTAAGAATCTGACGCATTTCGGGGCTTTTCGCGTAATCGATCGCGCGTTTGCCACGTCTATCTTTCAGGTTGGGGTCCGCTCCTTTGCTCAATAAGAATTTTGCCTGTTTGGTGAGGTTCAGCATTGCGCACCACATGAGTGGAGTTTCTTTGTCGCAGTCTCCGCAATTGATGTTGACGCCTTTTTGTTTGAGAATAAAATCGACGACCGGAATCGGCAGCTTGTTTGATATCGACAGATGTAAGGCTGTCCATTTTGGACCGGCCAGGGCATTGATATCTGCTCCGCGTGATAATAGAAACCTTAACATATCAATTTTCATTTTAGCGTATTTGGGGGAGTCCGGATAATAATCGCTGTCTTTTTTTAATGAACATTGAAGCAGAGTGCAGTTGTGCCAGCCTCTGCAATTGACTTTGCAGCCGGCATCAAGAAATGCCTTAACTCCTTCAAGCGAACTTCCTCGGGCGAGTGCAAAAATCCCTTTGTCACTTTCAGGGATATATCGCTTATTAGCCAGAAATAAACTTACCGCCCTGTTTTTTGCAAATAATTTGCCAGCCGGAGTTTTCATCTCTTTCATTATTTCAACAAACTTTTGGGCTGCTTCGATTTTTTCCCCGGATTCGATCAGTTGATCAATCTGCTTGATTTTTGCGGCGTGTGGACCTGTGGCCAGTTTGATTTCTTCATCCATTTCCGGACGAGAGGTTTGAAAGTAAAGATTATCGCAGGCCAGGGTGGTAAAACCATTGTCGTCGGGATCAGCCAGTTTCAGATTTTTTGCGGCTGAACTGTAATCTCCGCAAAATAGTTGATATTTGCCCAGAATCGCCAGTAGTTTTTTGGATTTTGATTGATTGCCTGACTTATCACATATCGTTTTTTTCTGCATCAGGATTTTAGTAACCTCAGGAAGCATTTCCTGCATGAATTTTTTTCGCTGTGGAATTTTCATTTCTCCGGAGATATCCAAAACCGACCAGACAAAAACCATTGGAACCAGAGTAAAATAAAACTTCTGGTTTACTTGAGTTGCTTTTCTGCCCAGGGCCAGCATCAGGGGCCAGGAACCGCACCAGCGCGGTCTTAATCCCCACATCATGGAAACCCATGGCTGTTTGAAGTCAATCTGTGCAGCCAATGCCCGGTTGAACCACTTTAGTGCTTCCGTTTTTGAGGTCTGACAGCAGCAGACATATACAAGTTGTCCGGAAGATTCCGGGCGTTCCGGATGCAGTTCGTAAGCCTTCTGATATAATTCATAAGCTTTTTTGCCGTGAACTTTAAATCCATTGGCTCCCTTCCGGGTAACCGTATAGGAAAAACCGCCTCCACGGTCTTCCCAGGCACTCGTCCATTCAAGATATCCCTGAGCCATTATTTGCAGCCACGGATCCGCCTCCATTTTTTTTAGTAGATCTACAGCTTTTTGAAGTTCATTTGATTTGTCTTCAATATACCATGAAATGTAATGAAACATGATTCGGGGCGGGACATCTTTAAAGTCTCCTTTTTTGAGCCATCTCATTAAGTAGTTGGAAGGTTTTCTTTTGGTTTGTAATGCATAATTGAAAAGAAGAAAGGAGGGAAGATTTTTTTCCGAAAATAATTTATTTCTGACAAGTCTGTGAAGGGTTCTATAAAATTTACGATTGTCTTTTTCTCTGACAATTCCCAGATAGCATGACAGAAAGAAAGGCGAGTCTATTCCGCTGTTATAAAGTCTCTTCCCTGTTTTTCGTAGCTCGTTTAGGCTGGGGGCTTTTTCAATTTGACAGGTTGATTTGCAGTAATCGTCCAGAAATAAAGCCGTTTCCTTATTGAATTTTTTCGCCGTGAGCGGGGCGTCAACTAAAAGCTTTTTCAACCATGCATATTTTTTTTTTAGATAGTCGCGTTGAGTATAGGTTTTATCAACCGGAGGGAACTTAACCATACTATAAACATCGTCAGGAGTCAGGCTGCCGCAAGAGTATGATCTCCGCTTACTTTTTAAGGCAGATACTTTGGGAAGAGCAGGCTTTTCCAGTTCTTTGATAAATTCCTTGGGGGATTGACCTTCAAAATCAATGTTTTTCAGTACCTTTCCTTTGCTATCAAGCAGGAGTATTGTTGGAAACGCTTCTGCCTTGAATTTCAGGGCCAGCTTTTCGTTGATTTGTCGCTGAATAGGCATTTGAGGCTTGCGCTGAGGAAAATCTACTAACATTAGTATCAGATTTTTAGCGGCGTATTTTTTGAATGTGTCTGTCTTTAATATTGTGTCATGGAGTTGTATGCAGGCGGGACACCAATCGGAACCGGTAAACAACATGAATATCTTTTTGTTGGGAGCTTTCCCGGCGTGCTCCAATGCCTGATTATAGCTGGTTAGCCAAGTTGATTTCAGTTCTTCCGCGGTTAAGCAAAAACTGGTTGCCAGAATAAAAAGGATAGTGACGTATGTTTTCCGCATGATAATGTATTCTCCCTGATTTCACGATTGTTTCTTATAGTAAAACATACATTTATTGGAAATTCAAACTAACAAATTATATAAATCTAATCAAATTGGTGGATTTATGTTCGTTAATAATATTGACTTTTCAATCTGCCGAATAATCTTATTAATATAGACATAAGTCTTTTATGGATACGGGGAAAAGGAGTGAAGAACTATGTTTAATAAAAAATCGGTTCGGATTCTAGTCGGTGTTTTGCTGTTCGTTATTCTTGTAGTATCATTTGTTCCAAGTGTTTACCTTCATCAATCGAGTGATGGTATTGTCAATGCCTATACCACAACCTTGAAAAGTCCTATCGAAGGAGTGGTTACTTTTGACCGAAAGGTCAAAATGGGTATGAAATTCAAAAAAGGCAATGTGTTTGGTAAAGTCGTAAACAATCGTATTGACCGGAGTTTGTATCATCAACTTTTGACGGAAAAGAAGAGTCTAGAATGCCGAGTTAAGACTCTTACAGAGCGGATGAAAGTGTTTGAAGCTCTGAAAAAAAGACTTTCATCCAATACAAAAAACTATCAAAAATATTCTGTAATTCAAACTCAGAATCAAATAAAACAAGTTGAAGACCAGTTGACTCATGGCAAAGCAGAATTTAAGCGTGCAGAGAAAGAATATGAAGCAAATAAAAAACTTGCCGCCAAAAACGCTCTTAAGCAACGTGAATTTGAGACATCCGAAGCCAACTATCTTATGGCGCAGGCCAAGGTGCAAGAGCTGAAAGACCGTGAAGTTGAATTGAAAAATTCTCTTACCGCAATCCAATCCGGAGTTTTTCTGGGGGACGGTCATAACGATGTGCCGTACTCAAGTCAGAGGCTCGACCAGCTGATTTTTGAGATTCAGCTGGCCAAAACCACTTTAAATGAAGCAAAAAATCGGGTTGCTGGGATAAAACAGCAGTTGGCGGAAGAGAAAAAAAGGCTGACTCTTTCAGAATGTTACCAGATTAAAGCTCCGTTTGAAGCATTGGTATGGCGTCTCCCTGTGACGGAAGGTAGCACGGTCGTCATCGGTGCCGAGTTGGTTACTCTTCTTGATTGTTCCAGTATTTTCCTGGATATTGTGTTGTCTGAGTCGCAGTTTTCCGATGTGAAAGCCGGAGATATTATTGAATACCGGCTGATGGGGGAAACAAATTATCATAAAGCTACGGTGTTTGCGCTGAGGGGATCCGGTTCTGATCTTGGAAATCCGAATCTTGCCGCAGATGTAAAAAAGGATCCCAAGAAAGAATTTCGGATCATGGCATATCCTGATCCGAAAGATATGCATATTTCTCCGAAAAATTTCTATCAGGTTGGTCGCCGTGTTGAAGTTAAAGTTCGTTGTAGCGGACATTTCTGGGAAGATATAGTCAGGTTTTTCAATGTTTTCTGAAATATCATCAATACGAATATTTCTGGTTGTATTAGTTTTCTGGTGTATGATTGTTCCGTTTTTAAAGAAAAACAAGGATCATCATCGGGAAATAGTCACTATTTTTACCGCGGCAATCGGTGCCCGATATCTGTTATGGAGACTTCTGGTTACGGTGATTCCATATCGTGGTACACCAATAGATGTCATATGGGTTTGGGTCGTATATTTTGTCGAAATTCTTGCATTTACTGAGATTGCAATTTTCCTGCTGATTATGAGCCGGATTAACTCGCGCGATGAAGAAGCGGATCGTTATGAAGCTTCCCAAACGGAGTTTCCCTCGGTTGATATTCTGATTCCTACTTATAATGAAGGATTAGACGTTCTTGAGAAGACCATAATCGGAGCGAAGCACCTTGATTATCCCAACTTTGAGGTATGGGTTCTTGACGATGGCGGACGGGAGTGGCTCCGGGAATTCTGTGAACAGCATGATGTGCATTATGTTATCCGTGAGGACCATTCTCATGCCAAAGCCGGAAATATCAATAATGGGCTTCAACACAGTAAGGGAGAGTTGTTTGCTATTTTTGATGCCGATTTTGTTCCGGTTAGTTCATTTCTAAGAAGAACTACAGGATTCTTTGTTAATAATCCTGATATTGGCCTGGTTCAGACGCCTCAGCATTTTTTTAATCGTGACCCGATTCAATCCAATCTTTATCTTGACAAACTAATGCCGGATGAACAGCGTCTGTTTTTCGATGCTATGGCGCCGTGTCGTGACCGCTGGCATGCGGCGTTTTGCTGCGGATCATGTTCGATCACCCGGCGCAAGGCGGTTGATGAAATCGGCGGCATTCCCACTTCGTCTATAACAGAAGATCTACTGACAACGCTTTGCTTGTTGAAAGCTGGATATCGTACGGTCTATCTGAACGAAAAACTAAGCCATGGAATGTCTGCTGATTCTCTGGAAGGGTACTTTATTCAGCGTGGACGCTGGTGCCGTGGTGGTATTCAGTGCATGCTGGTGCCGGAAGGACCATTACGGGCCAAAGGTCTCTCGTTGCTGCAGCGAGTCCTGTTTACCCCTTACAGCTGGTTGATCCAGCCGATTACACGTTGTATGATGCTGATCATTCCGCTTCTGTATTTGTTTACGGGTATTTCTCCGCTTCATTTGACCACCAATGAGGAATTAATTTCATATCAGTTTCCTATGTTTCTGGCGTTTATGTTGTCTATGGAGTGGTTGGCCAGTAAAAAATATGTCCCGATTTTGTCGACAGCTATAAATGTATTCGGCATGTTCCGGTTGCTTCCAGAAGTTATTTTAAGCTTGATCAAGCCGTTTGGAAAACCTTTCAGAGTGACTCCGAAAGGACGTGGATCCCATGTGGGAGTTGACTGGTATGTATTAGGGGTAACTGCTATGATGATATTTTTGACTTGCCTGGGAATCATTCTTAATCTAATTCCGGAACGCCGAATTATCAGTAGAATGGACTTCTTTCCGTATGTGTTGTTCTGGAGTTGTTTTAACGTGCTTATCCTGATATTGTGTGCGTTGCTTAGTTTTGATACGCCTAGAAAGCGCAGGCACGAACGTTTTACTATTCATGAACCGACTGATCTAAACGGTATCAGAGTGTTTATTGAGGATATGTCAATTGGCGGATGCCGGGTGAGCCATAACCTGGATAAACGGATTATCGAGCGTGACGAGTCAACGACCATTAAAATACCGGATATTTCCGAACCGATGAGAGTCGAGGTTAAAAACTCCAATACCAGCAATGTTATGTTGCAATTTATGGAGATGTCGCATCAGCAGCGGGAAGAACTAATCGTTAAACTTTTTACCGGCAAGTACGACAATGAAATCCACGAGACCGGACACGGTATAACTATGTTCAAATCACTGTTGCTGCGCGCTTTTGGGAATGAATTGAAGTAGCCTGGCTTGTGCGTGGATTACTTTGATATTGAAAAATTAATATCTTTGTATTCAATGGAATTTGAAGTTTTCTGTATCTGCCCGGGAGTCAGTTTGGTATTCCTTTTACAAAAGCGGTTGAAAGTGTATACATCGGCAAAATTCATCTTTTCAGCAATCTCTGCAATGGTAAACTTCGAGTGTCTAAGATACGAAATTGCCAGTGATGTCCGTATGCGATCGATATATTGTTTTGGGGTTAGACAGAATGTCGCCTGGAATTTTGAGTTTAAACTGCTGGCGGAGCATTGAATATGTTCGCACAAGTCTGCAATGGTAATATAATGAAGAATATTTGTGTCAATATATTTTACCGCTTTTTCCATTATGGTGCTGTTCGTAATCATATTGGGTAAAACCGAGTTGATAAAAGCTTCGATGACCGGAGCGCAAATCTTATAGTCACTTTGCGGCAATGTCTCTCTGTCTTTAAAAAGGCCGTAAAGTGCTTCCAACAAAACGTCAGTATCCTTTGAACCTTTTGTGTAGGTTTGTTTTATCGCAGTCTGTTTTTTACATTCCAGTTTTATTGAATAAAAAGTACATTCGTCCTTATATTCAAAGCGATGCGAGCAGAATGGCGGAATTAATACAAAATTGCCCGGACCAAGATTCATTTTTCCTTCTTCTTCATAAAAAGCTGTTTTGCCGTGCAGAATCAGTTCCAGTTGCCAGTGGATATGGTAGTGGAAATGGTCATGCCTGTTTTGGCGTGAATCCCGCATGTAATATACAATAGTGAACATTTGTTGATTTTGACAAAAAACTTGTTTGATTGAACATTTACCTGATACTCTTGGGTTGCTATAATTATAGTATAAATGAAGGGGAATGCCAAATAAAAAAGTAATAATATGGATAATAATAATTTAAACAAAAACTTCAATCGTTTTTCGACTGGCGACAGTATTGTTCCCATATGGAATCTCACTCCTGAAGGTAGCGGTTATTTTCATCGTTTCTTTGACACTTGTCCGGTCAGCCCATCCGGGAGATATCTGGCTTTATTGAAAATGCCGTTCGAGGATCGTCCCCCGATGCCAGGCGAGGAAGCCGCTATTGTTGTAATTGATCTGGAAAACGGGACAGAAAAGATTGTCGATCAGACAAAAGGCTGGGAATGCCAGCTTGGAGCCAATATCAACTGGGGAGCAAGCGACGAAGTCCTGCTTTACAGCGATGTAGATACAGAGATCTGGCGGCCGCATTGCGTTCGACTGAATTTTTTCACAGGGGAAAGAAAAATTTTCGGTAAGGGGATTTATCATGTTTCTCCTGACGGTCAATGGATTGCGTGCTCTTCACCGGAATTGATGCGTCGTACCCAGCCCGGATACGGGGTGATGATTCCGGAAGAAAACATCCGGCGTAATTACGGGCTGCGTGAGGATGACGGTGTTTATCTCACAAACGTTGAGACCGAAGAATGTAAACAGCTGATTTCAATTAAAGAAGTCGTTGAGCGAACACAGGCTCAAGTGAGTTATCCTGATCTGAAGCAGATGGAAAATTATATTTTTCATACGAAATGGAGTCCGGACGGTAGCCGTCTTCTGTTTTCACTGCGCAGTTATCCGAAGGATGATCAGACGCCGATGACAAGAATGAAGTATAACATGTTTTTTAACGTGTATACCATAAAACCTGACGGAACTGAACTTTATAATGCCGTTTCCGATAAATATTGGGCGTTGGGGGGGCATCATATAAACTGGTTCCCAAACAGCCGTAAGCTGTCGATGAACCTGGGATTCAAGGAAGATGGAATTATGCGTTTGACCCAGGTGAACTACGATGGAACCGAATTGAAAATGATGATGGAGGAACCCATTGGATCGGGACACCCCACTATCCATCCTGACGGACGTTATCTGGCTACAGACGCATATCAGTTTGAACCAGTCACAAAGAATGATGGGACAGTTCCAATGCGGTTGATCAACCTGGAAACCAGGGAGCAGCAGGTTCTTTTCAATATAGATGTTACTACCGAAGAACAGAGTAAATATATTGATCTCAGGGTGGATGCTCACCCGGTCTGGAGTCGTTGTGCCAGGTATTTATTATTTAACGGATTGGATGAAGCAAAAAAGAGACGGGTTTTTATTGCTGATGTTGATGAACTTGTTAACTCATGAAAATATGGTATTTTTCACCCCATTGGATAACTTTTAATCATTTAGGATCGTTTTACAGCTTTTTGCAGATGGAAATAAAATATTATATAATAAATGGCGTTGTTTTAATTGAAATTATCTAACGAATTTAATTCACAAATAAACAGGGAGAATGAAAAATGAAGAGATCGGGAAAAGAAAAGGGTTTCACACTCATCGAACTCCTCGTGGTGATCGCGATCATTGCGATTCTGGCGGCAATTCTTTTGCCTGCCATGGGCAAAGCAAGAAATAAGGCACGGGCAATTAATTGTGTATCAAATCTTAAACAGCTCGGACTGACTTTCTGTATGTACGCGGATGACAGCGATGGATATCTTATGCTAAATCGTGACCTGACATCATGGTGTGTAACATATATTGCTAATGATTATCTGGCAAATAAGCCGGCGTTATTTCGTTGTACCCAAACACCTCCTCAACTGCAGGTAGACAGCGGCACATCGCTTATGACGGAAGGCGACAACCGTAAATGGACTTATGCAATGCGTGGTTCCGGAAATGCTTTGGAAGCCAACGTCAGAACGGCATATCAATACGATGGTTCAAATTGGAGGCATTTTCTGATAACAAAAAAAGTGAATAATCCTTCCCGTTTTTTTAATATTGGAGATTCCTCTCTTACTACAGAAAGAAAACAATACCATACAGTGTATCCGTTTAAATCCTCTGGCGGCGCTTTTTTCTTCCCCGCATACGATGGTACAATCAATGCCGGATTTCTGGATGGACATGCAGAAGGTGTTCGTCAGGATGACTTTCCAAGTGTTTTTGAGCATTCTGTTTATGCGGCCAATAAATGGATCTATTATTTAGACAGATATGGTGTTATTCGGTCTGCCAAAGTAAATCAATAGTTCATATTAAATCTAAATTAAGTCTAAATTATTAAGTACTGAATAACCTCTGGGCGGAGCCTGTGGGGGACGGGACGTTTTTACCCGGCACATCTTAAATATTTCCGTTTCTATAGCGCGCGTAGATTGAAGCGGAACTAACGCAATCCGTATTACGGATGAAAAATGAGGTTCTATTATATGTTGAAAAACAAAATTATTTTATCACTTATAGTTACCGTTGGTGTTTCGACGTGTTATGCCGATAATATCCTGTATTCCCAGAAACGCCTGGACCAGGTAAAGCAGGAGTTGAAAAGTAACGGAAGCGATATCAAGGCATCGTTGGGTAAATTAAGAAAAAATGAAAGCAAAGCTCTTAATCGCGGACCGTTATCTGTGATGAATAAAACCGGTATGCCGCCGAGTAAAAACAAGCACGATTATATGTCTGTCGGCAAATACTGGTGGCCCAACCCTAAAAAGCCGGATGGTCTGCCGTATATACGCAAAGACGGAAAAACCAACCCGGCGATCATGAAGGGGCTGACGGATCAGAGGGATTTGGTGTTTATGGCAGGCGATATGGGACAAATGGCTTTGTTGTATTCCATTACTGGGGAAGATAAGTATGCTGCCAAATGTGCTTCAATTATCAAAACATGGTTTTTGGATCCGGAAACCTGTATGAATCCAAACTTGAAATACGCTCAGGCCGTTCCTGGACGAAGCGGCGGCAGGATCTATGGTATTATCGATTTTACTGGAACTGCCGTTAGACTGGTTGACGTTCTCGCTCTGATCAAGGACTCTCCGCATTGGACGGAAAAAGATGACAAGCAGATAAAAGCCTGGATGAAGAAATATATTGCCTGGTTAACTTCGCCTCAAACTTCCCAGGCGGCCTGGAAGCTTAAAAATAATATCGCAACCTGGTATTATGCGCAGTTGATTGCGTTGCATTATTATGTCGGTAATGATTGTCAGGCCAAAGAGCTGATAAAACGGACTGCTGCCAGACTGATGCGGATTCAGTTTAAACCAGACGGTTCACAGCCACTTGAACTCAAGCGTACTTCAAAGGTCGGTTATTCTGTTATGAACCTGAAAGGATGGGCTGTGATTTCATCAATTGCGAAGCACTATAATATTGATTTGTGGAACTATCCTTCTTCAGCGAATTCAACTCTTAAAAAGGGATTGGCATATCTTGTTCAGAGACCTAAAAATAAAAAAGATGCCGGAAGAGTTGTTGAAATTTTATATTTATTTCAGGGAATTACCGGGGATAATAACCTGCAGGAAATGATGAAATCTGTTAAAAAAGTAGATGTCGATAAACATATTAAAGAAAATATTTTATATTTAATTACTTCCAAACCAGCAGAGAAGCAATATTGTGAAATCGTTCAAGATTGAGGGAATCGTGTTAAATGTGGTATAAGGGGTAAGATTAATGAGTAAAAGCAGGTTTACAATAATCATCATCATTTCAGCTCTGGTAGTTATGACCGTTGCAGCTGAGTTGCTTATACCGTCCAAGGTGGATGATGGTAAGACTCATATTATCTGGGTTTCGGGAAATGATCCGAATAAGCAGTTGGTTGCGGAGATGTTTAACAAAGCGTCTGCTGACACTGCTGTAACATTGGACGCTGATAATGGCGGAACGACTAAAACCCTTGTTCAGTGTACGGCCGGTATTGGTGGAGATGTCATTGACTTGATCTGTGAAATGAACATTCAGACCTATCGGAATGCCGGAGTGTTGAGGAAACTGGATGACAAGGCAAAAACCTATGGGTTTTCCCTTGATACATTAAACGAACAGGTCCGAAAACTATGCACGGTTGAAATGATCGATGGCAAGGGGAATGTTAACTCCGGGCAGTATACTTATCCTGCCACGGTAGATAACGACTTCATTATTTACAACAAAGCATTGTTTGATAAATACGGAGTCCCTTATCCGTCCGAGGATTTAACTTGGAGGGAATACATCGAAATTGCGAAAAAACTTACCGTTTACAAGAAGCCTGGAGATATGGTTCCAGAAGTTTTCGGCGCGATTGGAGCCGCCGGGAACTTTATGATCATTCTTTGGGAAAAAGGCGGTGATATGTTTAAGGATAATGGTACTGCCAGTGGATTTGACACTCCGGAAGCCTTTGAAGCGTTGAAATTTTATCGTGATTTGTTTTGTAAGTATAAAGCTGAGCCCACTAGTGCGGTAAAATCCGGCGTGCAGACCGCTGGGACCGGTTCTGTATCGTCATCTTCAAGCCATGCGTGGCTGGGGTGCGGGAAGGTGGCTATGGTATGGGGGGGACGCTGGTTTTTAAAGGAGCTCAGGGTGTATGCCGATTATAATAAAAAGTTGAAAGCGCGTTGGGAAAAAGACAATCCGGGAAAAACATGGCCCAGGGTCGGATTGAGTTACGGAGCCTGTCAGGTTCCGCGTTTTCGTAACTCGAAACGTTATAATATGACTTACACTGGACGGACGGTTGGCATCAATTCTAAAACCCGGCACGAGAAGTCTTCGCTTGAATTTCTGGGGTATTTTGCTTCCCCGGAATACAACCGTTTTATCTGTAGAATCAGCGGTGCCAAGCCTCCAAATAAAAAATACTGGAAACCCGAATTTTTCTATAACCCGGATTACCCGGAAGAAAAACCGGTTCATGATATGAGTTTGAAGGCAGTTAAAAGCGGCAGGTGCATGCAGCGAAGCCTTTTTATCGAAACTGCAACAGCGCAGCGAATACTAGACAGTGCTTTAGCAATAATATCAGTCAGAAAAGACATCTCTGACGACGAATTAAAGAAAATTGCACAGGGAATCGCAGATAAAACCAATGCAACTATTGCACGTCGAATAAAAAGGGATAAGAATCTCAAACGAGTCTATGATCAACGTCGTAAGCAAGCGAAAGACGCTGATTGATTCTTTCGCGTTAACTTACATTTTGTAACTTATTAAGGATTTTTTCAAAGTGAATGAAATAATACCATTGTGTAAAGATTGGCTTTTCGGATTTGCTGAAAATGTTACCGCGGAGATGATGGCCTATGGAAATTCTATCTTCTTCAACGATGAGACAAGAATATGGCAGAAAGCCGGAAATCACGGGTTGAGCAAAGCTGGAAATCCACAGACTGCCCAGTGGGACAAGGTTAATATTCCAGATGATTTTGTTATCCGTGGTAGTTTTTCTTCTGATGCAAATTGGAAGACTGGTTCACTGAAAGGCGGTCAAGCCTGGTATTTGAAGGATTTTGAGCTTGAGGATGAGGATTTTGGAAAATCAATAATTATTGAATTCGATGGCGTATACCGTAACAGTCAGATATTTGTTAATGGACATTTTATTGGACGTCGACTCAGTGGCTACAGTTCCTTTGCATACGATATTACCGACGTGTGCCAGTATGGCAAAGAGTTGAATCGAGTGGCTGTATTTGCAGATGCGACAGAAAGTGAGCAATGGAGTTATGAAGGAGGAGGAATATATCGCGAGGTCAGGCTGGTAAAAAAAGCACCGGTTTACATAACAAGTTGGGGTATTGATATTAAACCCGATGCACAAACCGGAGAACTTCATATTGATGTAACGTTGTGCAGTAATCTTTATGATGAAACAAATGCTAGAGTTTCCTGCCGTATTGCAGGGCCGGACGGAGAAGTGGTTGCTTGGGCTGAAAATTCACAGATGGTTGAAGCTAGAGCTTCTGCTGTTGTTGGTTTTGAATGTAAAATCAAAAATCCTTGCTTATGGTCAGTTGAAAAGCCCACTCTTTATACAGCGGAATTTTATATTAACGAGTTAGGAGCCGGTATAGAAAATTTTGGATTCAGAAGTATTGAGTTTGATTCCCAAACAGGTTTTTATCTAAATGGGATAAATATGAAGCTAAAAGGTGTGTGTTGCCATCAGGATCATGGCGGTGTTGGAATTGCAGTCCCTCCGGCTCTCCAGGAGTGGCGCATAAAACGCCTCAAAGAATTAGGGTGTAATGCTATACGGACAAGTCATAATATGCCGGACCCGGCTCTGCTAGATGCGTGTGACAGGCTCGGCATGCTGGTAATGGATGAAATACGTTTGCCGGGCTGTGCGGAAGAGCTGAAGCGGGATCTTTGTGATCTTGTAAAACGCGACCGCAATCATCCCTCGGTAATTCTCTGGAGTCTGGGGAATGAGGAACCATTGCAAAACCAGATAACTGGAGTCAACCTGTTTCGGTCAATGCAGCAGATTGTTAAAAAACTTGATCCATCCAGACCCACAACTTATGCACAAAATGGTCTGTGGATTGATGATATTGATTTTCATGAGGAACATAATTTTCATTTTGACGTGTTTGGCGCCAACTATCGCAGTGGACAAAAAAGTGAAAATTATGACTTGATGCATGAGAAGTATCCGAATTGGCCGATGCTTGGAACTGAAACCTTTGGAGGAATGTCTACGCGAGGACTTTATGAAATGGATAAATCCAATATTCCGCTGGAATATCCGTTAAGTGACATCTTTGGAGACGAATGTTGGCGCGACAAAGAACATAAATGGTATGCGAGTGCCTATGGAGGAACATTTACCCCGTGGGGATATGAGATTGAGGAGACATGGAGCGATTGTGTAAAACGCCCTTTTATGGCAGGTACATTCATATGGACAGGTTTTGATTATCGAGGAGAGACTTTACCATATGGATGGCCTGCCGTAATAACCCGGTTTGGTGTTTTGGATATTTGCGGATTTTATAAAGAGATTGCCCACTACCTGCGTAGTTGGTGGCGTCCGGAAGAACCGCATATTTTCATTATGCCACACTGGAATTGGCATGAGAGGGCGGGGGAGGATATTAGGGTTTGGTGTTATAGCAATAGTAATCAAGTGGAACTTTTCCTGAATGGAGAAAGTTTGGGACGTAAGGATATGCCCAAAAACTATCGCTTGGAGTGGATGGTTCCATATGTAGCTGGAGAGTTGAAAGCGGTTGGTTATGATCCCAATGGCTCGGAAGTTGTTTCAACTGCACGCCGAACTGCCAGTGTTCCTGTAAAGATCAGTCTGGAAAAAAATACGCTTAAGGATATTATAATTGTTAATACGAGAGTTGAAGATTCGTTTGGAGAACTATGTCCGCGTGCTGATGATCAGATTATATTTAAGGTAACCGGACCAGCTGAAATTCTTGGTGCCGGGAATGGAAATCCTTTGAGTCATGAACCCGAACGTTTTTCTAATAAGCGGCATGCATATCACGGGCTTTGCCAAATTATTTTGCAGCGAACAGGGGCAGGGGATGTGACGGTTGAAGCATCGGCATTGAAACTTAAATCTTCCCGAATAGAAGTTTAAATCTGCGAATAAAAGGTTATGAGAACATACTGTAATCCGCTTAATCTTAACTATAATATTCAGTTGCCGAACTCTGGTGGAAATCGCGATAACCCCGGTCCGGATAACTGGTTTTTTCGCGAGGCGGCAGACCCTAGTGTAGTGATTTTTGATGATGAATATTATCTGTTTAGTTCAGTGACTAAAGGCTATTGGGTTTCTGCTGACTTGTGTGCATGGGAGTTTATCGCCCTGTCCGACTGGAGTCAGTTGCCAAATCTACGCCATTATGCGCCTACCGCTGTCGTGCTTGACGGAGTGATGTACCTGGCGCCGGGAAATTCGCAGCTTGCCGGTGTATTCAAGACAAGCACTCCGCGCGATCCGGCATCATGGTCCGAGATGCCTGATACCGGTACGCCTGCGACCGGCAAGCATTATCCGGATGCCCAGTTGTTTTATGATGAAGAGTTTGACAAGCTTTATTATACATATGGATGCAGTCCGGAAGGATATATCCATATTCAGGAACTCGATAAAAACACTTTTACGCCGTGCGGCATGTATTATAAGATGTTTATGCCCGATCCAGATAAGCGGGGGTGGGAACGGCCCGGAGGTCCACGTGGTAATAATGACAGGGAAGGGTTTGGCTGGGTTGAGGGGGCTCAGATATTTAAACATAATGGTAAATACTACTGGATTTATTCATTGGCAGATCTAGGAAATGGATACTGCAACGGGGTTTATGTTTCGGATAATATTGCTGGGCCATATTCTTTTCAACAGTTTAATCCCTGTACACAGAAACTCACCGGGTTTGCCCCCGGGGCAGGGCACGGGGAAATCTTTAAAGATAAGCATGGTAACTGGTGGACCGTTACGTGCCAGAATCTCTGGAAACTGGAACGTTTTGAACGCCGGATCAGCATGTTTCCTACCTGTATTGATGAAAACGGACAACTTTTTTCCGATACCCGCATGGGGGATTATCCGGTGATTATTCCTGATCATTATGTCAATAGCAATACTGACTGTTTACACGCCAACTGGAATTTGCTGTCATATAAAAAGCCGGTCAGGGCATCATCGGTGCAGGAAGGGTTTCCTGTGATGAATGCCTGTGATGAAGATATCAGGTCATGGTGGAGTGCAAAAAGTGGGGATGCTGAAGAATGGTTTATGATGGACCTTGAGCAGTGTTGCGAAATTTATGCGATACAGGTGAATTTTGCCGAACAGAATATTCGGAATCACGAGGACCCCACGCCGTACATACAATATCAGTTGATGGTTTCAGACGATGAAAAATCATGGCGAATCATTATAGATAAAGCTGATTCATGCCACGATACACCTCACGACTATGTGCCGTTAGCCAAGCCGGTTTCAGCCCGTTATGTTAAGATTGTCAACTATCACGTTCCGTTTGACGGAAACTTTGCTTTGCGTGGATTACGTTTGTTTGGTGTTGGAAAAGGTAAACCTCCCGTTGCTCCTGATTTTTCCGTGTATCGCAATAATGATGATTTGCGGGAAGCTACGTTGTGTTGGACAAAATCACCAGAGGCTGATGGTTATGTCATTCGATATGGAATCAAACCCGATGAGTTATTTCATTCCCAACAAATCTATGGGCTTACAGAACATAAAATACGAAGCTTAAATAGTGGTCTTGGCTATTATTTTACTGTAGATTCTTTTAATCCTAACGGTTATGCTGCTGGAAATAAAATAGAATCCGGTTGATTTTTTCAAACTAGAAGCGCTTTTGATATGAATGACAGTATGGCTTTGTTCCTTTTTTATCATAATAATTGCGGTGATATTTTTCCGCGGGCCAGAAGCGCGATGCTTTCACTAGCTCTGTCTGGACATCATATCCTTTCGACTCTAGAAGTTTTACCAGCTTGTCTGCCGTTTCTTTTTGCGCATCATTGTAATAGAAAATAGCTGAACGATATTGGTCTCCGATATCCGGTCCCTGGCGATTCTTCTGGGTTGGATCGTGTATTTCAAAGAACATCTTTGCCAACTGTTCATAGGATACTTTTTTCGGGTCAAATATGACTTCCACCGCTTCCGCGTGTCCGGTAGTGTGCGAGCAAACTTGTTTATAGGTGGGATATTCGGTTTTGCCACCGATATACCCAACTGTTGTGGAGATCACTCCGGGGACTTTACCCATAAGGTATTCAACGCCCCAAAAGCAGCCTCCGGCAAATACGGCTCTGCCAAAATGTTCCGCATCGGTTGATGGGATGAATTTCATGGAGATCGAATTTACGCAGTGACGCTCGTTCTTCGGCGTCAGGCGTTCGCCGTTGAAAACATGACCAAGGTGTCCGCCGCAGCGGGCGCAGGTGATTTCGACGCGTCTTCCGTCCGGATCAGGCGTACGGGTAACGGCTCCCGGAAGTTCGTCATCGAACCCGGGCCAGCCGCAGCCGGTTTTGAACTTGTCATCGGACCGATACAGCGGTGCGCCGCACTGACGGCATACGTACATTCCGGCTTTGAAGTTATCGTTGTATTCTCCGGTAAATGGCCGTTCGGTTCCCTTATGGATGATAACCGCGGCCTCTTCCGGGGTTAGTTTGGCTTTGGTTACCGGTTTCTGTTCATCGGTATTCTGAGTTTTATTCATATCATTTATATTCATGATTACATTTCCGGTTAATACGATTGATGCAAGAAGAAATAATAGAACGAGCGGCAGCCGTCTGCCAGAAGCCGACGGAGCCTTACGACTTGATCTGGCTAATTTTTTCATATTTATAAGACGGATTGCGTCAGCGAAAACTAACGTTCCGTAATTAATTAAAATTTTTAGTATTCGTTACTATATATTATACAGGCTGGCAGTCTTTTTCTCAACGGGGTATTGGTGATTAATCGTTGAGAATTTTAAGATATGTCTCAATTTCTTTCCGGTGTTTTTGCAGGAATCGAAGTGAACATTTTCCAAAACTTTTATTATAGTCGGTGACCAGAGGCAATAAGTCTTTATATTTTTCAGGGATTTGTACTTTTAGTGATTTGATATCAGCTTCAATTATTTTTTTTTGATATTCTTGCCATGTTTGGTTATTTGGATTTGAATGGGTTGATAAATACTTACTGTAGATTTTTGACATCATTATGCTGTATTTGATATTTTTAACGGCCTGATCATAGAATATCAGTATTCGTTGTTTTTGGGGAGTTGCTTTTACATAATTTTTCATCCATTTGATGTCTTCAGGATTATTGTACAAATTATAATATTTAAACCATTTGTTTGCTGATAATTGGGGGTATTTTTTTGAGATATAAGTGTCGTAGACTTCCTGGGGCGTTAATCCTTGTTTATTTAGAAGTTCAAGCCCTTCTGAAATATGTTTACAGAAGGAAATATGAGCTTCTGCAACTTGCTGGTGAAATTTGGAAAAATCTTTGCTTGGTTGAGATTTTGCCCAATATTCAATCAATTTGTCTTCTTTGTCTTTGGGAAGTTCGACTTTCCACTTTTTATACAATTGATCTTCAATCATACTATGGATCGTGAATTTCACAAATATTTCTCTAGTTTTTTGTCGGGCATAATAGCATTGAAATGTAAGAGTTTCGTCGCCTGCGGATAATTTTATTTCTTCCGGCTTTTTCTTTAGAGTGTAGTCGTAGGGTGCTGGATATACGTTTGTACTGAAGATTATGCTTATAAGTAAAATTATTGCAGTCAAATACTTTGTTTTCATCTCAGTTTTCCTTTTTGAGCGTTTCCGGTATTATACATTTTTGCAACATGGCGATGGCGTCAAGCATACGCGGTCCGATTCGGAAGAGGATGTCGGTGTTCATGCCGGAATATACCCGGTGGTTTTTGACTGCTTTTATCTCCTTCCATGCGGGACGTGTAATTAAGCCATTGACTTGAGCCTTTTTCAGGTCGGGACACAGCAGAACTTCGATTCCCTGCATCATGATCCATTCTTCGGATACATTGAAATATCCCTGATCCTTATCTGCCGCCGCGTTTACGCCTCCGGCATAAAAAATATAGTCCGTAAGAAATGATTGTTTGCCGCAGGTTATCAGCGGATTGTCCCAGATCAGCATTAAAACTTTAGAACGTTTTTTGACTTTGATTTGCTTATATTCTTCCAGTCCGTTTTTTATGCGCTGCTGTTCTTGTTCTGCCTCGGTTTTGCAGTCGAATAGTTTGCCGAGTTTTTCCACGGTTTTCAGATAATCGTCAATTGACGCGGAGTTGAACTTTTCAAAACGAATTCCAAGTCTTTTTACAGAGTCGATTTGCGCGGGGGATTTCATGGCATCGGCAATAACGATGTCCGGCTTGAGCATTGCCAGCGGTTCAAGGTAGACAACGCCGAACTTTCCGGCAACCGGCAGCTTTTGGGCCGCTTGGGGATAATTGCATGCGGAGGAACGTCCGACCAGCCAGTCGCCGCGACCAAGTTTATACATGGTTTCGGTCAGGCTGGGAGAAAGAGATATCACCCTTAATTTTTCAGCAGCAATTGACTGAAAACAAATGATAAAAACAAGAAAAGCTGTAAGAAAACGCATAATTTGCCTGTATTTCATATAATTTTGTTATGAATTTACACATAAATATGATATAATACAATTAATTTACGAGGGGTTTTTCATCATTATAAGGTCTGTCATTACAGGCATATTGCGTACATTGCATTATTATAATTGCAATAATGGATAATCATTATATATTATACGCGATTGAATGGTATTGTATGTAATTTGGAGATTTTATTATAGTTATGAGCAAGACGATTTCAACAGAAGAAATGCGTTCGTGCATGATGGATATGGGCGAGAAGGCCCGGTTTGCCGCTTATCGGCTGGCGGGTATGACTTCTGCTCAAAAAAATGATTGCCTGCTGAAAATGGCGGATGCGATTGAAGCTTCTGCTGCAGATATCATAAAAGAAAATGCGAAAGACCTTAAAGCCGGTAAGGAAAAGGGCCTGTCAAATGCTATGCTGGATCGTTTAAAACTGGACGATGTCAGAATCAAAGGAATGGCCGATGGTTTGCGCGAAGTTACCGCACTGGATGATCCGGTTGGTCGCAGTTTATCGACGATTGTCAGGCCGAATGGCATGAAGATCGAAAAAGTATCGGTTCCGCTCGGTGTGATCGGTATTGTTTATGAATCACGTCCGAATGTAACGGTTGATGCTGCCGGACTTTGTCTGAAAGCCGGTAACGCGGTTATTTTGCGTGGAGGTTCAGAGGCTTTTCATTCTAATATGGTGTTGGCTCACCTGCTTAATCGTGCCGGGGTTGAATCCGGTATGCCGGACGGAGCGGTACAACTTATTCCGTGGACTGATCGTGAAGCGATCAGTATTCTTCTGAAAATGGATCAGTATGTTGATCTTATCATTCCCCGCGGCGGCGAAGGCCTGATTCGTACCGTTGTTGAGAATTCTACGATTCCGGTTATCAAGCACTATAAAGGCGTGTGTCATGTTTACGTGGATGAAAATGCCGATATGCAGATGGCTGAAAATATTATCATTAACGGTAAGTGTCAGCGTCCCGGCGTGTGCAACGCGATTGAAACCGTATTGATCAATGAAAACATTGCCGATGAATTCTTACCGCAGATCGTGAAGGCCCTGACTGATAACGGGGTTGAAATTCATGGTGATGAAGTAATCTGCGAAAAGGTTGAATGTGCGGTTCCCGCAACGGAAACCGAATGGTACAATGAGTATCTTGAACTGAAGATTTCGATGAAACTGGTCGCCGATGTTTGTGAGGCTGTCTATCACATCAATAAATACGGGTCGCATCATAGTGATTGCATTGTTACAAGTGACGAACAGAATGCGGGAATATTCCTGAACGGCGTTGATTCATCAACTGTTTATCACAATGCCTCGACCCGTTTTACAGATGGCGGAGAGTTTGGTATGGGCGCGGAGATTGGAATCAGTACTGACAAGCTTCATGCCCGAGGTCCGATGGGACTGCCGGAACTCAACACCTATAAGTATATTGTAACTGGCGAAGGTCAGATTAGAAACTGAGTACAATGAAAACGTTAATACTGCCTGGCTGGGCGGTGCCGTCCGAAGTTTATCGGAATCTGCCGTTTGCCGGAGCTGAAATAATAGATTATGGTTTTTACCAGTCCGGCTGTGAATTCAGTACGGAGAAAATTAGAGCGGAAATATCTGCTTCGATTGATGGTGATTGTTTGATTGCGGCGCATTCTCTTGGTACAATGTTTGCTCTGGAGGCCGCTGCCGCTTCTGAGTATGTAAAGGCATTGGTGCTATATGCTCCGTTTGCCCGATTTTCCGCCGCAGATGGTTATGCCGGACAGCCGGAGAAGATCATCAAGGCAATGCGTTTGCAGCTCAGGCGTAATCCGGCAAAACTGCTGAAAGCGTTTTTTGCTAATATGGCGGCGCCGGAGTCGTATGACATTGGTTTGCCGGAAGAAATTAACCGTGAGGCGCTTGATGCCGGACTTGAGTGTCTTCTGAATTATGACGTCAGGGATATTCTTGATCGTGTGAAATGTCCGGTTCTGGTAATTTCAGGAACCGAAGACCGAATTGCCGCTGAAGGGCAGACCGGCTGGCTGGTTGAAAATATTACCGGATGCAGTAGTAGTGAAATATCCGGAGCGGGGCATGCAGTACCGTTTTCCCGGCTGGAAGAATATGGAGACAGGCTGAACAAATTTATCGGTCTGATTTGATTTTATGGTTTATTCAAAAAATGTTGCGAAAAATTTTTCAAGGTCATCAACTTCTTACGCGATGGCGGGACTTTTTCAAAAATTCGCTGCCCAGCGGCTTTATGATCTGGTTGACCGTGAGGTGTTGGATCATGATAAGGTTGGACGGATTCTTGAGCTGGGTTGTGGAACCGGTTTTTTGACGATCGGGCTGATGCAGTTATTCCCGGAAGCATCGTTTGTTATTAGTGACATTTCCGGCGATATGCTGGAAAAGTGTAAAACTAATATTACTCCCGCTATGACCGGAAAGCAGGGAATGGAACCGTTTTTCGAGTGTTACAATATATCCGAGGCGCAGATTGAAAAAGAATATGATCTGATTATTTCAGCTCTGGCCTTTCAATGGGTTTCGGATCTAAAACCCGTAATGCAGAACATTAAGGCGCGATTGAATAACGGCGGAAAACTGGTATTTTCAACTTTGTTGCAAGGAACTTATTCGGTACTTCATAACGTTTTTGATGAGCTGGAAATTCCATATCCCGGGCCTTCGTTGCTTACCGAAGAAGAATTAAGGGCGAAATGCGGAATCTTTGATGATTGCCGGATGTGTACGTCGCTTCAGCGGGTTGAACATGAAAATCTTATAGATTTCCTTAAGCATATTCAGAAGATTGGCGCGAAAAACGCCGGGGAACGTCCGGTTTCAGTCGGTGATATGCGGAAGGTGATAAGACGCTATACCGAGTTGGAAGGTGACGGTCCGATTGTCGTAGACTATATTTTGGCTGAAGTTGTTTGCCAGTAGGAGGTCCGATATGGCAGAAAAGCAGCGGACCGCCGCCGCCCTTACGCTTGGGTGTCGGTTGAACCAGGCCGATACCGCTTTGATCTTTGATCGCCTCAGAAAAGAAGGATTTACTATTGTTCGTCCTGAGCATCGTGGAAATATCGATGTCATCATTGTTAATACCTGTACCGTAACCGGAACGGCCGCCCAGAAAAGCCGCCAGGCTGTAAGAAAATTTCGCCGTCAACATCCTGATTCATGTATTGTGGTTACCGGCTGCAGCGCAGGAATTGAAAATTCCCAATGGATGAATGAAGACGCGGTAGACTTGCTGATTCCGAACACTGAAAAAGTCAATATCATTGAGCACCTGCATAAATATCTGGAGGAACACCGCCCGTTGCTTTTGCAGCGTGAGGTGACCGAATGGCCCGAGGTTTTTACTGAGCACGCGGAAGGGGAATTCCCCTTCAAGAGTAGGGCACTGCTGAAAATCCAGGAGGGCTGCAACTCTTTTTGTACTTATTGCATTGTTCCTTACGCTCGGGGCAGGGAGCGTTCGCGTGACTGGAACGAGGTGATTGATGAATTTCAGCGTATGCTTGATCAGGGATATCGCGAGATTGTTATTACCGGAGTGAATGTCAGTACGTATAATCATAACGGACGTCGCCTGGTGGATTTGCTGGAAAAACTTACGTCGTATTCAGGAGATTACCGTATTCGTCTAAGCTCAACGGAACCTCATCCGGAGAATCGAAACCTGCTTGACGTGATTGCGGACAGCGGCAGAATCTGCCGTTTCCTGCACCTTTCGGTTCAGCACGGAACCGACGAAATTCTTAAGGCAATGAACCGTCATTACACGACTGCTGAATTTGAGGAATTTGTGAACGAAGCGCGTTTCCGAGTGCCGGGAATTCATATCGGTACCGATTTTATTGTTGGCTTTCCGGGAGAAACGGATGCTTTGTTTGATTCTGCCTGTGATTTTATTCAAAAGATGGATTTCGCGAACACGCATATTTTTTCTTATTCTCCGCGCGAAGGAACGCCAGCCGCTACTTATCCGAACCAGGTTCCGGGCGATATCGCCAAGCTTCGTTATGACCGCCTCCGGGAAATTTGCGATAAGTCGGCACAAAAGTATCTAAAAGCGCAGATCGGTCAGACTTTGCCGGTACTGTTTGAGCGTCGCCGAAAGTCCGGCGAAATGACCGGCTGGAGCGATAATTATGTGAAAGTTTTATGCACCAGTCCTGATATCAAACCTAATTCATTAATGAATATAAAAGCCGAAACCGTAAAAGACGGAGCGATTATCGGTTCAATTATCGCATAACTCTAAATATGGCATTATATGACATAAATAGTTATCCGGTCGGAGAAATCGTGCCGGAATTTAAGCGGATACTTTCAGAAGGTTCCCGCTGTGTGTTGTCCGCTCCGCCTGGAGCGGGGAAAACTACCGTTCTTCCTCTTGAAATTATGAATGAAAACTGGCTGGAAAATCGAAAGATTCTGATACTTGAACCACGGCGGCTGGCGGCATATACCGCTGCTCTAAGGATGACTGATAATCTTGGAGAGGAACCGGGTCAATCGATTGGATATTGCATGCGGCTTGAAAATTGTATTGGCCCGGAAAATCGGATAGAAGTCGTAACCGAAGGAATTCTTACCCGCTTTATTCAGAATGATCCGGAGCTTAATGACTACGGCTGCATTATATTTGACGAGTTTCACGAACGCAGCTTACAGGCTGATACGGGACTTGCTCTGGTACTTGATATCCAGGAGGCGTTGCGTCCTGATTTGCGGATTGTTGTGATGTCGGCAACGGTGGACTGTGAGGCGGTTGCCGAGATGCTGGACAACTGTCCGGTGGTCGAGAGCAGGGGGCGTTCGTATGAAGTAACTACCGTTTATCGTCAGCGTAATACCGAACGTCGTTTAGATGAATTGGTAGAGGATACGGTGATGCATGCGTTGGAGCAGGAATCCGGCAGTATGCTGGTGTTTTTACCAGGGGAGGGCGCGATTCGTAAGGTTGAATTGGTTTTGCGTAAACGTCTTGAAAATACTTCCGTAGAAATTCATCCGCTGTATGGTCGCTTATCAAAAGCGGAACAGCGCGCGGCAATAGCTCCGGTTGAGCCGGAGAATCGCAAGATTGTTCTTGCTACATCGATCGCGGAAACCAGTCTTACGATTGATGGCATCCGGATTGTGATTGACAGCGGGCTGACCCGAATGGTGAACTATAATCCGGTGACGGATATGAGCCATCTGGAAACCGTAAAAATATCGCAGGCGTCTGCCGACCAAAGGCGAGGTCGTGCCGGACGTCTTGAGGCGGGGATTTGTTATCGCTTGTGGACAGAAGAGGAGCACTCCAGGCTTACTGCGTTTACTCCGCCTGAAATTGTGAATGCCGACCTTGCGCCGCTGGCGCTGGATTTGGCTCAATGGGGCGTGAGTTCTCCTGATGAGTTGAAGTGGCTTGATCCACCGGAATCGTTGCCGTGGAATCGTGCAACCAGTCTCCTGGCAGAGCTTGACGCAATTGATGGGGCCGGTAAAATTACCGCTTTCGGTCGCCGTTTAAATCGTAGCGGATTGCATCCGCGGCTGGCAGTGATGATTGAGAAGGGAATTGAATTAAATTGCGGACGGCTCGCTTGCGAAATTGCCGCTGTGATTACCGAGTGTGATGCCAGAAAACTGGATTCTCCCGATTTGACCGATGCGGTAGACGGGATGCATCGTCGTTTCCGTGGATTTGACCGGGCAATAAGATTTCGCGATAATCTTTGTCGCCGGTTAAAAATCAATCAGGATAAGGGAGAACCTGATCATATTGGTTTGCTGTTGGCATTCGCCTGGCCCGACCGTATTGCCCGACAGCGAGAAAAGGGCGGGTGCAATTATGTTATGAGTTGTGGTCGCGGTGCTCAGTTTTACCATCATAATTCCCTTACGAACAACGAATTTATTGTGGCGGCAGAAGTTGATTCCGGCGATAAGAACGCGGCGATCTATTTGGCCGCTCCGCTGGAACGAATCGATATTGATAAATTTTTTAGTGCGCATTTTCAGCGAGAAACTGTTGTAATGATCGATAGCCAGACTTTGCGATTTGAAGAACGCACCTGTTTGGGCAAACTTATTCTTGAGTCAAAACGGGTCAACAAGCCTGATCCGGAGCAGGTAACAGAGGCTATTCTTGGATTTATTCGTGATTCCGGTATTCGTGTCTTAAACTGGACCAGGGAAGCGGACGAATTGCGCAATCGTCTGGCATTTTTGCATGTCAATGATTCGGCTCATGAGTGGCCCGATGTGAGTGATGATGCTCTTGTGGAAAATCTTATCAGCTGGCTCGGGCCGTTCATTGATCCGTCTGCCGGAAAGAATTTTCTCAAAGCTATTGATTTGGTCAAGGCATTGCAGAGTCTGGTTCCATGGGATATATTGTCTCTGCTTGACAAGCTTGCGCCGGAACGGTTGACGGTGCCGTCCGGTTCAAAGATCAGGCTTGATTATTCTGGCGATCCGCCGATTTTGGCGGTGCGGCTTCAGGAAATGTTCGGCTGTGTTGATACTCCGACTGTGCTGGAGGGCAGGGTGAAAGTTCTACTGCATTTGCTGTCGCCGGCGCGGCGTCCGGTACAGGTTACCGCGGACTTGAACAGTTTTTGGAACGAATCGTATAAATATGTAAAAAGTGAGATGAAGGGGCGATATCCCAAGCATTACTGGCCGGATAATCCACTTGAAGCGGAAGCAACCGCCAGAGCAAAACCCCGTAAACGATAAGGAATTTTGGAATTTTTATGACATTGCACAAAGGCAGTTTGGTAATATTTAAGAAAAAGCCCGCCGTGGTGACGGCGTGTTCCGATAAAATCGATATAGAGATAGCTGGCGGAGGCAGTAAAAGCGTTCGTGAAAAAGATGTTACGCTTTTGCATGATGGTCCTGCAAAACTTTCGGACCTAAATCCTCTGAATAATCCCGAGCTAGACGATACCCTTGAAATGCTGGCGGAGGAAAGTGTTAGCTTTGAGGAGTTTGCGGAATTGCTTTACGGCGAATTTACTCCGGTTTCCGCCTGGTCCGCCTGGCTGATGCTGGAAGAGGGACGTTATTTTACCGGTGATTTTGAAGCGGTTTCTGCTCGCAGTAAGGAAGAAATCGAAGCAGAACAGCAGGCAGAGCTTGAGAAAGAACAGGCAAAGGAACAGCGCGCTGAATTAATTGAACGGATCAGGACTGGAAATTTACAGTCCGATGATTTTGTACATATGCGTGATGTTGAAAATTTGGCTTTGGGGAAAACTGCCGGCAGTGGCATTATGAAAGATTTATCGATGGAACAGACCCCGGAAAAGGCGCATCAATTACTGTTGAAAACCGGGGTGTGGAACTGCTGGATAGATCCCTGGCCGTCGCGGGCCGGCGTTTTGCTGGTGAACCCTGAGTTTCCGGTGCCGGAATTGCCGGAAGAAGATCGCGAAGACCTTACTGCAATGGAAGCGTTCGCAATTGATGATGAAGGAAATCAGGATCCGGATGACGCAATTGGTTATGATGGCCAGCTCTTGTGGGTACATATTGCCGATGTTGCCGCTCTGGTAACTCCCGACAGTGAAATAGACAAGGAAGCGGAAGCCCGGGGCGCGAATTTGTATGTGCCCGAAAAGATTGTTCATATGCTTCCTCCGGGAATGACAGAAGTCCTCGGATTGGGACTAACAGAGGAATCAGTTGCACTGTCTTTTGGTATTTCAATCGGTGACGATGGTACGCCCGAGCTGAAAAAGATTGTTCCTTCAAAGATAAAAGTGACCCGGCTGTCTTATGAACAGACGGAGCCGATGCTGGATTCCGGTAAACTGAAAGAGATTTCTAATGTTGTTTCCCGTTTCCATAACAAGCGTATTGAGTCCGGGGCGATAAATATCGGTCTGCCGGAAGTGAAGATTAATGTAGTTGGAGAGTCTAGCGAAGATAAACAAGTAGTGATTAAGCCGCTGCCGTCGTTGAAAAGCCGTGAAATGGTGACGGATGCGATGACTGCGGCAGGTATGGCGATCGCGTTATATTGTGATGAACATGAAATTCCGATTCCGTATGCGGTTCAGCCTACTCCCGATGTTGAAATCACAGAACCTGATAATTATGCGGCAATGCTTGCGACCCGTAAAAGTTTCAGTCCCACCTCGATGCAGATGGTACCTGGGCGTCATTTCGGTCTGGGATTAGATGCTTATACCCGGGCGACAAGTCCGTTACGGCGTTATTCTGATTTACTGGTTCACCAGCAGTTGCGAGCTTATATTTCCGGCGGTGAGTTGATGAGCAGTGATGAAGTCAGCGGCAAGATCGCGGTTGCGGACCGCGCCGCAATGGACTTGCGTAAAACCGAACGAATAGCGAACGAGTTCTGGAAACTGGTTTATTTGCAGAATAATCCGGACTGGACTGGGAAAGCGTTTGCGGTCGATAAAATGGACGATCGAGTTACTTTGCTTGTGCCTGCGCTGGCGTATGAATTTAAGTCACGCCTGGGAAGCAAAACCGAACTGAATTCGGAGTTCGATATCAGTATCAATTCAATTCAGTTGCCAGGGCTTACCGCAAGATTTAAATTTGATTATTGATCGTATTGTAATAATTGCTGACACTGGTATATTTTTATAGATTATCTGTCCTATTTATATAAAGGTTAATTATCTTGGCGAATTCCGGTAAAAGCATATTAAAAAGTTCGTCTGGTTTAATGATAGCGACTTTGTTGAGTCGAGTACTCGGACTGTTTCGAGTCATCCTTGAAGCTGGCATCCTTGGCGGCGGAGCTTTAGCTACAGCATGGCAGCTTACGTTTATGGTACCAAACTTATTTCGTCGATTACTTGGAGAAGGGGCTTTGGGGGCTGCCTTGGTACCTATGGTATCTCACTCGCTTGTGAAGGATGGAAAAGAGCCAGCCAGGCAGATGCTTACGCTCGTTATGGCTGTAACTGGAATGATCCTGGCGGTGTTGTGTATATTGATTGCCGGAGGTTCACTGATTGCGCAGCATTGGGTAACAGCTCCGGATAAATTATTGATTTTACGCTTAATTCCCCTTGTGGTTCCGTATGCCATATTTATGTGTCTTATCGGTGTGATGTCCGCGGCTTTAAACAGTGTAAAGGTTTTTTTTCTGCCTGCGCTCGGGGCATTGCTTCTCAATATCGCTTTGATTGCGGCATTATTATATCTAACTGTTTCGGTGCATCGATCTGGTTTGACCGGGAAGGAAGGAATTCAATCCGGCGATTTTAACATACTTTGTATTCTGGGGATAGCCGTTCTTGTTTCCGGAGCAATCCAGTTTGTGTTTACACTAATTCTACTGTATTGGCAAGGAATTGGCTTGCAGTTTTCAAAGGGACTGTTTAAGCGGTTTGATATACTTTCGGAACTTTGGCGGCTGACTTTGCCCGGTTTAATCGGCGCTGCCGCACTGCAAATCAGTTTTGTTGTTGACCGAATGCTGGCGTTCTCTATTGGGCCATTTGCGGTTCCTGCTTTGAACTATACTGACCGGTTGATTTTTTTACCGATAAGCGTGTTCGCGTTGTCGATCGGTGGAGTCGTGTTGCCCAAAATGTCGCGGGATGCGGCGCAGGATGATATTGACGGGTTGATTGACACGATGTTTTTTGGACTGCGGAATCTGTTGTTTATCTGTATCCCGGTGGCGGTATTTATGCTGGTTTTTCGGGTGGAATTGCTGAAAGTTATCTATATGCGGGGGCGATTCGGCAGTATGGCATTAAATGAATGTGCCTGGGCCATGTTGTTTTATGCGTTCGGAATACCTTTCTTTTCCAGCATAAAGGTTGTGGTTGCTGGTTTTCAATCTCGCAAAGATATGAAGACGCCGATGAAGGTGTCGCTGTATTGTATTATGATTAATATTGTTCTTAATGTGATTTTAATGTTTCCGCTCAAGCAGGGAGGCATTGTATTGGCAACCGTAATTTCATCGCTGCTGAATAACGCGATTTTGCTGTATATATTAAGAAAGACGCTTAAGCATGAAATGCCGTTTGGCGGTGTAATTAAAACGGTCGCGGTTTCACTTGGAATATCCGTTCCACTCGTGCTGGTAGCGAGTTGGGGATATGGGTATTGCTATAACCTTATTGAGCTGCCGTCGATGATTCCGATAGACCTTGTTCCACTGGCAATTTGCGGAACAGCATATGTGATAGTATATTTCATTGTGTCAAAAATAACCGGAAGTAAAGAGGCCGCGGGGTTTATGGAGTTGCTGCCAGGCCGTAGAAAATAAATAATGGAGAAATAATCATGGAATTTTATGATGTAATAAAGAGTAGACGTAGTATTCGTGGATATAAAAGTGATGCGATTCCTTCTGACGTGATAACGCGTATCGCGGAAGCCGTGAATCTAGCGCCGTCAGCCTGCAATAAGCAGCCGTGGCAGTTTAGGATCATTATGAACGCGGAACAGCGTGCGGAAATCTGCAAGCATTATTCTCAGGCGTGGTTGAAGGAAGCGCCCGCTATTGTTGTGGCACTGGGTAATTTTGACGATTGCTGGAAGCGTCCGCAGGAAAACACTCCGATTACGGAAGTTGATACCAGTATTGCGATGGAACATCTGGTATTGGCGGCGACAGCGGAAGGACTTGGTACATGCTGGATTTGTGCTTATAATCGTGCTGAATTAGATAAAGCTCTGGGAATCAGTTCACCGTGGAGTGTGCTGGCTATTTCTCCTTTGGGATATCCGGCCGCTGAACCTTGCAAGCTCACGCGCAAGGCTGTTTCCGATGTAATGATGGTGGTGAAATAGCCTATGAACCCTGATGTAATAAAATTCAACCGTCCTGGAATTAACGCAGAGGTATGTGGCGCTGATGGTCTGGCGTACTGTTTTACCGCTGATAATGGTTCTGTCCTGACTGTTGAACCAGTCAGTCTTGGCGGATTTCGCGAAAAAGAGGGTTTCCTCAAGAAATTCCGTCGGCATGAATCCGTGGAAAGACTCGACTCAAGCGTTGAGACTCTTTCGGTCATTCCTTTTGGAATCGAACCTGAAATCGGACGCAATATGGAATTTGCCGCCAACCATGCAAAAGTAATTACTGATGTTCAGCTTAAGGCTGGAATGAATGTAAATAATATCTCGCTGGATAATGTGACTATTACCGGTAGTGTTATGCGGGTTGGTATTATTCCGGTGGTCGATAATATGATGGAATTGCCGCCGATTGAGTGGCATGAGGTCTCGGGAGAGGCTTCTGAAATCTATTGTGCTGACGAACCGTTTTTGGTTTGTCTGGTGGAAATGACAGATGGACAGGTTTGGGAAATCGGTACTGGTGATGATATCTGGCGCTGGAATTGTGGTTGTCGCTACAATGCCGGAGCGGAATTCAAGATTATAGTTTCTTCCGCGTCAGTCAATATTCTGCGTGATGTTTATATTAAGCGGGAAGAGTCGGAAATACCCCAGCGCGGACTGCGTTTTAAGTGGTATTTTTCCTGGTCGGTGACTGATAAGGCTCTGGCGGTGCCGGAAGTCGATGGTTATAACGGTATTGACTTACTGAAACTTGGTCTTCCAAAGGAAGGCAAAGTGATGTATGCCGAAGGCAAACTGCTTGAAGCGCCATGTTTCGAATCGAATTCTTTCAGAAAGCGTTTTCGTTCTCAGTTGCGTTCGATGGCCGGAGATCCGGATTTACCGGAAGAGATTTCCGTTATAAATGCTGGGCCGCATTTGTGTATAGCCGCAAGCCATCTTGATCGCGGTAAAAAGCATTTTCTAAGACATTGGGATATTCTGAATGTCATGGATCAGTGGCTCTGGGCAAATCGTCAACTTCATAAAGTTGAATCACTGGCCAGGTTTTATGCTGATGGAGAGGTTGTTTCCGGTTTGCCGTCGATATATGGACTCAAAAACGTATTTCCGCCGGAAGAGGCGGACTGGACCAGATGAAACTACGCTTTCTAATTCTGATATTATGTTTTTGCTGCAGTTTTATATCCAGTGCCGAGGAGATTTTTACCGATTACGGCACCAGGGTAAGCTTCAGTGAATACAGTCAGGATTATTTTGCGATTCGCCGGTTCATTATTAAGCTTGAAAAAAATATTGTAAAATTGCTCAAGCTGCGTATTGAGGAGCAGCCGGATGTTCAACTGACTATTTTTCTGACGAAGCCCGGATCAAAGTTTAAAATTGATTTCACTAAGCGGCGGATGAATGTGTATTTGTCTGTCCGCTTTCAGGATTGGGATTCCGATGTTGAAGTATTGCATCGTTTAATATGTTGTTTTTACACCGTTTTTTGTAAAGTTCCAGTAATGGATGATGCCACACTGCAGAAAGCGGTTCCGCTCTGGATTCAGGTAGGAACACTTGAGTATCTTCGCAACAGGACAACTCTGGGGTATAGCGGTTTCAGGTTTTATCCATTGTTGCGTAACGCGGAGCTTGCCGGTATTGAACCTGATCCTGACGATATCATTAACAGCAAAGTGACGAGGACAGAAGGGGTTCTGTTTTATTACTATCGGGAATTGTGCGAGCTTATGCTTGATTGGATTAGTCACATAAGTTCCTATAGTGACAGACTGTTGTACGGCATGATTCGGAAGATGGCAGGCGGGACAGCACCGGTTGATGCTTTCTATACTGTTGGAATGAAGCAGATGTTGAAAAAAGTTGGAACCCGCTTGCGGAACGATTCCGAGTTGTCGGATCGTGATAAAATAAGAACATGGTTTCGTCGTAAATTGCGGAAGGAAGTCGTCAGCGGATTTATGCCGATTCCGGCGGAACAATCGCTGGCGGGGCTGAAAAAACTGCTGACGGTAAAATATGAATATAAAGAAAAAGACGGTGGAATTATAGAGAAGAGTTGTCCGCTTGATCAACTAGGCGCGTCCTGGGAGAAAGTGAATAACCGTATGGTGGTATTAAGAAGTCTGAAAAGACTGTTGAATAAACTAGGGCAGGAATCGGCGTCAGAATTTATTCGTCCGTTAAATATTATTGATGATACATTAAATTCATTGCCGAAGATAAAGACGGAAGATGAGAAACGTCAGGAGTCTGAGAAACAGAAGAAGAAAAGCGGAAAGAGACCTGGTATAAAAGGAAAATCAAAACAGCCGAAAAACAAGAAAGAAGATATTTTTAATCCGGCTGAATTCCAACGTAATATTAAGGCCGCGATAAGCTGTTTTGCCGATCTGGTAAAACGTCGTCAGGAAATTGAAGCGTATCTGGATCGGAGTGCCGTCGAGTTTATTCCGCTCCGGGAACGTTATAAGTATTTGATTAAAACTTTGGATGTTCTTGAAGTAAATGACCGAAAAATCCGGCCTGAATTAAATAAATATCTTGATCAGGTGGAAAAAGACTATATTGAGGATTAAATTACAACATTGTAAGGCATGGTGCCATAATGCCGGAATATTTCTGGTTTCCGGTTAAATATAAATAAACAGGTATGAAAAAAGAGGTATATTAATTTATGAGAATAACTCCTGAACTTGATAAACTCATGCAGAAAGGCAGAGACTTTCTTGGATGTGAATATCCGATCATCTGTGGGGCGATGACCTGGGTTAGTGAACCGAATCTGGTATCGGCGGTATGTAATGCCGGTGGTTTTGCTTCGCTTGCCGGCGGTAATGCTCCGGCTGACATTCTGAAACAGCAGGTTGGCGAAATCCGCAAGTTGACAGATCGTCCTTTTGGCGTGAATTTGATTACAATCGCTCCGAACTATCGCTCTCACCTGACTTTGCTCGGTGAATTGAAAGTTCCGTACATTATTTTTGCCGGAAGTTTTCCAAAAAAAGAAGAGATTGAGATTGCCAAGGCCGCAGGATCCAAAGTAATGTGCTTTGCTTCCACTCTGTCTATTGCTAAACGTATGATTCGTTTTGGCGCAGACGCAATTATTCTTGAAGGTAGTGAAGCCGGTGGTCACATTGGTCATGTTGCGTTAAGCGTTCTGCTTCAGCAGGTGCTTTTTGAAGTTCGTGACCAGATACCAGTATTTGTTGCCGGTGGTATTGCTACTGGTAAAATGCTGGCTCATGTGATGATGATGGGCGCGGCTGGCGTTCAGCTTGGAACCAGCTTTGTAATGACGGAAGAATGTGTTGTTCACGAGAAATTTAAAAGTGTTTTCAAGCGTGCGAATGCCCGTGATGCTATTTCAACTCCGCAATATGATTCCAAGCTGCCGGTGGTTGCTGTTCGTGCCTTGCGTAATAAGGGGACAGATGACTTCGGTAAACTTCAGCTTAAACTGCTCAAAAAGCTTGAATCTGCAGAAATCACTCGTGAAGAGGCCCAGAACGAAGTTGAAACTTTCTGGATCGGCGCTTTGCGTCAGGCCGCGATTGACGGCGATGTTGACTTTGGGTCACTGATGGCCGGACAGTCTGTCGGTTTGGTTAATAAAATTGTTCCGGTCGCTGACTTGATTCAGGAATTGCTGGACCAGGCTGGAGATGAAATTAAACTTATCAAGGAAAAAATCAGCAGTCTTTAATGGGAATCGTTAAGAAAAAGAACATCCTTAATGTTCTTTGCTTTGTGACGCTGCTGTTGTTTCTGGGGGTGACTTTTATTCAGTCGGCCCGCAGGGCGGCACAGCGGTTCGCAGGGGATTTCTTTTTCCCGTTTTTGGCGATGCCGGTAAAAGGGCAGCAGGAGGTTTCCAATCGCGCATTGTTGCTGGAGAGTAAAAATTCTCTGGCTCAGGCGGTGGAAAAATCCGAACGGCTCAATCTCCGTCTGTCGGCGGAGATTTCGGCTTTCAGTTCTCTTGGGGAAGAGAACGCTGAACTTCGACGATTGCTGGCTCTGAAAAAACGTGTTTCCTATAAATTTGTTTTTGCTGAGATCATTCTGCGTGACCCTACCGCCTGGGAACAGCGGTTTTCTATTGATAAAGGGGCGCGTGATGGAATTGAATGCGGTGATATTGTCGTTGCCGGGGTTCCCGTAAAAAATAAACTTGAACTTGCCGTTGTCGGTCGTATTGCTTCTGTTACAGATCATGCCTCCGAGGTTAACACTCTGGTGAATTCCGAGATCAGGTTAAGTATGTTGATTCCAGACAATGATGCCGGGGGAATTATCAAAGACGGCTTTCGTCGCGATGGCAAGCTCTATTCAACCGGGCATTATCTGCCTCGGGATTTTCTTTATGCTTCCGGTATGCGGGTGGTTACTTCCGGGCTTAGCCGCAATACTCCGCCCGGACTCTATATCGGACGAATTGCCGATGATCTCAATGCTGTCCGTAACTATAAAAATCTTTATAAGAATGTTGATATTGAACTTGGTGCCGATCTTGGTATGATTCATTTTGTAATGGTTATTTCCGGGAGGTGACAGGTGTTTGCTTTGATCTATATGCTTACCGTGATGTTCATCGCAATTATCCTGGAAGTTTTGCTGGGGGCATACGGTTTCTGGATTCCGGTTACCGGTTATCTGGTCTTTTATATTACCGTCGTATGGCGCTGGCAGATCGGAGCCGTCAGTGCCTTGCTCATGGGAATGTGTATTGATCTGCTGTATTTTAGACAGTATATGTATTCCGCCGTATTGCTTTTGATTGTAGTACTTATAGCTACCATCTGGCTGATCAGGGCTGATGACAAAGTTTGGTGGATGCGGGTTTTTCCGGGAATGATTATCGGCGGAATTTATGTTATTCCACAATCTGTTTACAACAGTTTCTTTCTCGGCTGGTATCCGGATTTGCTGCTTCGTAATATTCTTAGCTGCTTTTTTGTGATTATACTGTCCGGGACGGTTTTCCCGATGTTTATCGGCTTGCTGGATGCTGTGGCTGAACATCTTGGTACGTCGCGCTTTAATAAAGCCAGAGAACAAATAATTCACAGTAGGTGAGACCGTGGCCGTAAAAATATCATCATCAACGATTCGAATCATAATAATGGGAGCCGTGCTGCTTTCCGGTTATATATTCTTGATGGCCTCTTTATGGACGGTCCAGATTAGCAAAGGGGAAGAACATCGGCAGATGATTTCCAGACAGTCGATTCGCCGGATTCGTATTCCGTCTATCCGTGGACGCATCATCACGTCCGACGGACATATTATTGCAGATAACAAGCCGTTGTTCAATATTATTCTCCACCTTGCTGAAATGCGTCAGCCCGGCAGACGCAGCCGGACGATTGATTATATCCTTGAGCAGATCAATCGAATCGCGACGCAGATCGGACGCAAATCAAAATTCAAGGATGAAAACATCATTTCCCATATGAATCACCAGCCGGGACTGCCATTCAAGGTATTCAGTGACCTTAACCCCACCGAGCTAGCTCTGATTTCTGAAATATCGGAACCGGTCCCGGGGATGGAAGTTGCTGTTAATTCCAAACGGTTTTATCCGGATCATAATACTTTCTCACATATTCTGGGCTATACCGGGTCCGAAGATCCGCGTAAAGCGGATGATAAAGAGGAATTCTTTTATTATGTTCCAGACCAGGTTGGCAGACGCGGGATAGAAAAAGCGTTGGATACAGTTAAGGGAACCCGGGTGGAATTGCGGGGGCTCAAAGGTAAGCCTGGCGGTAAAGTGGTTCGCGTGGATCATCGCGGTTATATCTTTGACACAATCAGTCAGGAAGAAGTAAGTAACGGGAATGACATGATACTTACGATTAACTGGAAAGCCCAGACCATTCTGACCAAACTGCTTAAGAAACGGTTGGAAAACGGTCCGACTGCCGCGGCCTCGGTTTTGTTAGATGCCGATACCGGCGCGGTTCTTGCAATGGTATCGCTGCCATCGTATGATCCCAATGAGCTTTCAGGCAGAATCGGTCAGGAAAAATGGAATGCGTTGATGTATGGCAAGACTCATCCGATGCTTAACCGTGCTACGGACGGGCAATATACGCCGGGATCAATTGTTAAGCCGCTTGTGGCTATGGCGTTGCTGGAAAATAATATCGATACGTCTTCGGTTGTTTGTGACGGTGCTACCTATATTGGTAATGCCCGGATCAGGTGCGCCAGCTGGCGGCGCGGAGGTCATGGAGAAGTTGACCTTGTACGTGCTATAGCCGTATCCTGTAACGATTACTTTATTGAAAAAGGACTCCTGCTGAAAATGGACCGTATGACTGATTTTTTTCGTTCTGCCGGACTTGGAAAAAAAACGGGATTTCTTCTTCATGAAAGTCCCGGACTGATACCGGACCGTGAGACAAAACAGAAGAGATTTCACACCAAGGTCGGATGGAATGAATACGATACCGGACTACTGTCGATAGGGCAGGGGCTTATTATGCTGACTCCGCTCCAGGCCGTACGTTATACTGCCGCGATAGCCAACGGTGGCAAGCTCTGCATCCGTATCTGCTAAAAGAGATCAAAAACTCTGAAGGTAATATTTTGCATATTACCGAGCCGAAACTGGATGGTAATTTGCCGGTTACAAAGGCTCATCTCGCGAAAGTTCGTGAGGGGATGCATGAGGTTGTGAATGCTCGGTTCGGGTCCGGACGCAAAGCGCATAATAATTTGATTGATCTCTATGGTAAAAGCGGAACCGGTGAAGTTGGTTCCCGTAGAAATCGGTACAATAACACCTGGTTCATCAGCTTTGGCACCTATAAAGGTAAAACCTATGCGATGATTGTGTTTGTCGAACGCGGTTCAAGTGGCGGCGGTACCTGCGCCCCGGTTGTAAAAGAATTCTTCCTTGAATGGCTCAAAGCTAAGGAGGCTGATACCGAACCAGCCAGGGGATAAATTTATAGAATACGGGGGAATATTTGGATACTGACACAGACAGAGTTTGGAGAAAAAAACTGCGGCGCATTATAATAGCCTGCTGTTGTTTTGTATTTATTCTTTTAATTCCTTTTTTTATCATTTTTATTGTTCAAATATTGAAGAGCAGGCATATTGCTCGGCTTGAAATGTTGGGATATCCTGTTGGGGGAAATACTGTGCAGAAAGTCTTTGGACGTGTGGTGTCTCCAGAAAAAGACGGTAGAAAAAAGTTTTTGGAAGCGGTAAAAAAATATGTGGACTCTACTGAATATGATAAATTCACAGAACTTACACTTTACACTTATCCGCGATTCTATAAATATGCCGCACTTGAGAAATACTTAAAAGAGAATGAGGAGTCCTTTCAGCTATTAGAGCAGGCATTAGAATATCCTGAACTTAGTATAAAATATACGGCAAAAAAAGGTTGCTGTATTGATAGTCGGGAGTCTGAAAATCTTCGTCATTTTTTTACCTTGAATAAACTAAAAATGTATGAAGCATTTATAAAACATGACTACACGCAGACATTAAAATATTATCGCAATATGGGTAGAATATGTTCTTGGTTGTTGTATGATTATTCATGGGGTGATCAATATTTAAACATAAAAATAATGATGGAAAAAATTGATATTATTCGGGAGGTTCTTAACACATCTTTATTTAATGACAAAATGTTATCAGAAGAAATCATTAGACTTCAAAAGATGGAGGTAAAACTCGAACGTTGGATTGAAATGATATCAAAAAACTATCCTTCTTTGGCTCTTTCTGCGACTCCCCGGGAAATATATGATTTATATGTTTGTGTTTGGGGCGCGTCAATAAAAACAAGGTTGTTTTATTTTCTAAATCGTGATTATGATATCTACCAGGCTATAAAGATGTTTCCTGAATCACAAAAATATGTTGCTCAAGATTATTGTGATGCTATTTATTTTATTGGAGATTATTATAATGACTGTTTCCCTCAAAATTTATCTAATATTCCTGTCTCTTTTATGAATGATTTATCATCAGATTGCAATTTGTTATCGAAGATAAAATGGACGTTAAGAGCTACTCAGGTTGGTATTGCTACTGAATTGTATCGCAGAAAATATGGAAAACATCCAGAAGTAAGTGGTAAGTTAGCTCCTGAATTTCTTTGCATTCCTGTTGATCCGTTTTCTGGAGATCCTTTGGAATACATAATTAATAAAGACAGGTTTATTAAGCTCATTCAGATGAATAAGAGTATTCCAAGTGGAATGCTTTTTGTGACTGGAAATCCTGATTTGATTTTTTCTCTTGAATTCAGTAAGCCTGTGTCTGGATATTGTATTGAAAATAAAAGAGAGCAGCTGAAGTTTGAGCCCTGTGACCGTAATGCTCCGGTTATGCTTTTGTTGAAGTACAAAGCGGGAGGAAAATGTAAAACCTGGTGCCTTTTTCCGGTTCCGAGTCTACTTGAACCCAGCCGCCGTGATTGACCACTGTTCCGTAAACCATGGATAATCCCATACCGGTGCCTTTGCCCGGTGCTTTGGTGGTAAAAAACGGTTCGAAAATACGCTCGATCGTTTCTTTGTCGATTCCTTCGCCGTTATCTTCAACACCAATTACACATAATTCTTTTGCGGTATATTTATGTTCTTTTGCTATTTCATGTGGAGGGGCGAGTTTGATTTTTGATTTATCCGCCCGTGACGCCCATACTTTTAACTGGGTGTCATGGTCCTTTCGTCCAAGGGTCGCGTCTCGTGCGTTCAGTAGTAGATTGAGCAGAACCTGCTGGAGCTGCACCATGTCACCCTTTATGTTCAAGGATTTATCAGGGGGGATTACTTCCACATTTACATCCTGATGACCGCGCGGAATAAACAGTTCAACACTTTTGGTAATCAGGTCGTAAAGATTGAGTTCTCGTTGAACATATTTTCCTTTACGTGCGAAGCCCAATAACTGCTGGGTTAGTTGTGCCGCCTGTTCGGAGATGTCAATTACTTTGTCGACGTGTTTTACTACTTTGGGATCATCCACTTTGTGGATATACTTGATTACGTCGAGATGCCCGATAATAGAATGTATAAAGTTGTTAAAGTCGTGAGCTACGCCGCCCGCTAGCTGTCCCACAGACTCAAGCCGCTGGGCGTGTGCCAGCTGCATGGATAGTTCTTCTTTTTCTTTTGCCAGGCGATTACGTTCCGTTACGTTGCGACCCACTACAACAAACATTTTAACATTTTCAAAGTCGATACTGGAAATGGTAACGCTAAGTTCAATTCGTTCATTCTGGCCGACCACGGCAAAGCAGTCGATATGTTTGCTGTGCGGTTCGCGTTGGTTTTGTTCCAGCGCCATGTATTCCTCATTCCATAACAGCGGTTTTCCATTCAGGTCGAAGAAGATCGATGGAAAATATTTTCCCGCCAGATTGGTTTTTAAGCTAACGTTCATCATCCGGCATGCCGCCACATTGGCGTCGACGATTCGACCTTTGTTATCGAGTAGCAATATCATTTCCGATGCACTTTCCACCACCATGCGGTAGCGGTCTTCCCATTCATTAATATGCATCTGAAGTTCGCGTGCTTTCCCGTAACCGCCGAAGAAGGCGAAAACGATGTCCAGCGCCCGGCGGCTTTCACCCGGGATTTCTTTTTCAATGCGAGACAGGTAGATCGTTGCCAGGATGCTGAGCAGTAAAACAGATACTGACCGAATGGTGAGCGCCGAAGTGATATAATCGAGCCAGGCCGGCTGTCCCCAGTAGGAAATGGACGCTATTAAAATCGCGTCCGCAAGCTGGGTAAAGACCAGCGCACCCAGGCAGCAGAAGAATAATCTGCATTTCAGGTTGCGCAGCCGCTGAAAAAAGATCGGCAGCAAAAAAAGGTCCATGATAAGCGACAACGTTGTGCCGGCCATTGATCTCTGACTGGTCAGCAACAGATATTCAATGGTGTCGGCGGTAGGCCCCTTAGTGATGGCAAATCCATCCCAATTGCATTGCGCGCGGGTTATGACGCTCAGGTAAGTGAAAAATCCCAGGCATGCAATAATTCCAACCAGCAACCGCTGAGTAGCCAGGGTGCCTTCGCTTATGTACACAACCAGCATCGCGGCAAGACTGGGCAGAAACAGTGCAACCGAGGATATTTGGAAGTATCCTCCCCAAAGTTCAATCTTTATTTCAAGTCCCGCGGTTCCGATGATGTGTGTAAACACGATAAGCAGTCCAAGCGCGATATAAAACGATGCACTGCCTATAAGTTTACGCAACCCGTGCAACAGCATCAGTGTAACGAACACGAATACCATTTCGAGCAGCGCCAGACCGAATGCGGTGAAAATTTCCAATTGACTTACCTTTTATCTGCGTTTTTGAGGCGTTCCCTGACCATTGAGGCACGAAATACGTCACGTTCTTCAGAGTCAATTTCCTTGCCCGCATATTTCTGCAGATGGGCGGGATGAATAATAATGAACAGTTCATTGACCGTATGAAGGTCAATTGACGAAAACATTCCCAGGTCAACGCCGAGGCGGAGTGCCGATAACGACTCCAGTGCTTCTTCACTGTTCAGAATATATGCATGGCGTAACGTACCGTAAGCGCGTCCTACATGATTCAGCAAAAATGGCTGATTGGAGTCCAGCAGCTTTCTGCGGGCATTCTTCTCATGACTGATGATCTGAGTAATTACATTGGTTAGTCGTTGGATAATTTGTTTTTCAGATTCCCCCAAGGTACTCTGGTTTGATACCTGGTACAGGTTGCCGAGGTTTTTTGAGCCTTCGCCAAATATGCCGCGAACCGCAAAACCAAGTTTACTCACGCCTTGAATAACGGCGTTAATCTGTTCAGACAAGCTGAGGCCGGGCAGGTGAAGCATTACCGAAGCACGGATGGCGGTTCCGACATTGGTTGGACAGGAGGTTAAATAGCCCAGTTCATTGTCGAAAACATATGGCAGCTGATTGCTTAGTTCATCATCAACATTATTGAGTTCTTCCCAGACTGGTCCAAGCTGAAAGCCGGGGCGCATGGCCTGCATGCGGATGTGGTCTTCTTCATTTACCATAACTCCAAGACTTTCATCACTGCTGACCAGCAGTTCTCCGGGGATCTTGGCGTCGATGAACTCCCGGCTGACAAGACGGCGTTCAAATAAGACCTGTTTATCAAGGTCGCCAAGAGATTCCATATCGAACTTTAGCAAGGAATCTTTCAGAGACGTTTTATTAACCGCGACTTCAATCGTATTGATTATTTCTTTCATCTGATCGGCAGTGGCGTTAGTCGGGAACGGTAACCCTTTCAGGTTTCTTGCCAGACGAACACGGGAGCTGATCGCTATATCTTCGTTGGGTCCGCAGTCAGCCAGCCAGCTGACTTTATTATTAAGCAGTTGTGAAATTTCCTTATTCAAAGCGACCCCCGTTACTTTTTCATATCTTCTTTTAGTTTGTTGATCTGGTCTCTTACGACAGCGGCTTTTTCGTATTCTTCACGCTGCACCAGCTCATCAAGCTCTTTTTGCAGATTCATGATTTCAAGCATTGCCTGTCCCGTAGAGTTTTCCGGGGTTTCTCCCGGGGTTTTGCCTACGTGAAGAGTTCCGCGATGCATTGTTTTCAATGCACTGGCAATAACTCCCTTAAACACATTATAGCATTCCTCACAACCTAGTTTTCCGTTTTTCTTAAGATCCTCAGATGTCCAGTGGCATACCGGACATTCGAGTTCCACTTCATGCTCTCCTCCGGGCTCCGGCGCTTCAGGAGAGAACGGTAAACCGAACTGACCAGATAAATTATATAACATCTCGGCCACATTAAAGCCCTGCAACATTGGATCGTTAGACGATTTTTTTGCGGCACATTCAGCACAAATATGCAGTACTTTTTTTTCGCCGTTAACGATTTCCTGGATGTGGATGGTTGCAGGATTTTTATTGCATATTTCACAGATCATTTAATTTCTCCATGCATGGTAATCAATCCTGATTATTACAGCTTGTTAAAATTATAAACCTGAAAACAGCAATGTCCAAGGAAAAACTGAAATAATTTCAGTATTTTAGCTTTAACTGTTGCTTATGCTCTGGATTTTGTTTATAATGGCTTCAGGACATCTGATTTTTTTGGGGCAACTGGGAGGTGACTATCAATGGGGATTGAAGTTGAATATATTGCAAAATCAAACGTGGTTTACGTTACAGGAAGCGACTTTATTGATTTTAAGCAATTTCCGGCTTTTCGAAAAAAAATGACTTCGGTTGTTGCCGTAGCAAGTCCGGGACTAAAAATTCTTTCTGACTATCGAAGCGCGCATGTCGATGTTAATTTCAGCGAAATGTATCAGTGTGCATCTGTACTCAAACAACTGGCTAGTAGGCTTGGAAGGGTTAAAGAGGCTTTGATTGTAACAGGAAAGCTGGGATACGGTACGGCCAGGATGTATTCTTCGATGATGACAGATTCAAACGTTGAGATTGAACTGTTCCGGCGTTACGAAGATGCTAAGACGTGGCTGGAAATTACAACTGATAAACCAGATTACGATGATAGCAACACAACTTTTATTTTAAGGCCTTCCCAGTCAATATAGAACTGAATTTATAACTTTCCTTGCGAATTCAGGTGAATTCTACTCTTTCATTGATGTGTTTCTCTTGAAGTAGGCAGTACCTACAAGTCACGACTTCAGACTAACAGCCTTGGGGGAGGCATTTTGGGGGGGAGAGTTAGTGCTGAAGCCGTGACTTGCTGATACTACCCCGTGAAGGAAAATCCTTACAAACTCTATATAATTTACTGTATTTAACAAAAGTGTCAACATTATAATTTACTTTTTTAGTAAAAAAACATTCATTGAATTGATAATTATTTCTCTATTAATTTGACAAATGTCTGTATTTGGTTAAATGTAGGCAAGGCCTTTTAAGTATTTTTATAACGATATGGAGAGAATTATGAGAACGGGAATATTATCTGTGATATTAGGACTGTTGTGTTTTCAGCAATTGTCAGCAAAAGATTATGTAACAATTGGAACCGGTGGTGTGACCGGAGTTTACTATCCCACAGGTGGAGAGATCGCGAAAATCGTTAACAGCAGCAAGACCGGTATTAATATGTCGGTTGAGTCTACCGGTGGATCTGTATTTAATATTAACAGTATTATGAGTGGTGCAAATAATTTTGGATTTGCTCAGTCTGACCGTCAGGCTCAGGCTTGGAACGGAATCTCGGAGTGGAAAGGAAAACCTCAGAAGAATCTGCGCTTTGCTTTTAGCTTGTATCCTGAAATAATCACGCTGGTTGCATCCGAAGATAGTGGAATCCGTACTGTTGCAGACTTGAAAGGGAAACGGGTGAATATCGGTAATCCCGGAAGCGGTAATCGTGGAAATGCGCTGCAGATCTTAAAAGCTTACGGAATCAAGCTGAAAGAAATCAAAGCGGAAGGCCTTAAGGCGGCTGAGTGTGCAAAAATGCTTCAGGATGGCAGAATTGACGCCTATTTCTATACGGTTGGACATCCCGCCGGTTCATTCAAAGAAGCGTCTGCCGGACGTCGTAAGGTTCGGATCGTTCCGATTAACGGTGCTCCTGCTGAGAAAATGGTTAAGGCTAAGCCTTATTACGCCAAAGTTACTATTCCGGTAAAAAAATACTATCCGAATATGACCAACTCTAAAGCCAGCGTTGAGAGTGTTGGGATGCTGACCACAATTGTTGTCAGTGCCAATGAAAAAGACGATGTGGTATATAAAGTGACAAAGGCGGTCTTCGACAATCTTGCCAAATTACGCAAGCTGCATCCGGCTTTGACCGATCTTAAAGCTGCCAGTATGTGTAAAGATGGACGTATTGCTCCATATCATCCCGGTGCTTTGAAATATTTCAAAGAGAAAAAACTGGTTAAATAATTACTATTTTATGAATATTGATACCGGGAAAGATTCAGCCGGAGAACTGAACTCAGTCAGCATTGAACGAAAAAGTTCGGCAAACCATATTTTGGCAGGGCTGAAGGATTTTTTAGGTGATACCAAAGGTGAAGACGCCAAACCGATGCGTCCTTATCTGGATATTCCTATTCGCTTTATTGCTGTCTGCTGGTCTATCTTTCAACTACTTCTGCCAATGCCGGATTTTGTGCTGTTGAACAGCGATGTGGTCCGTGCGGTTCACCTGGCTTTTGCTTTACTGTTGGTCTATCTGTATTTTCCCGTTGTGAAAAAATGGAGAATCAAGCTGGGAGGTCATCGCCTAAGAAACGTTTCCGCGCTGATCATTGATCTGATTTTAGCTGTGGCTTCGGTATCCACTATCATGTATCTGGTGCTGAATTATGAGGCGATTGCGGCCAGAGCGGGCATGCCGTCAACAATGGATATGGTGGCTGCCGGGACACTTATCGTATTGCTCCTTGAAGGAACCAGAAGAGCACTCGGATTCCCGATGGCGTGTCTGGGGATTCTGTTTATTCTATATTGTCGGTTTGCTCAAAACCTGCCGGATTTTATGGCATTTCGGGCTCGTTCCTTTGAATATATCTTTTCCAAGCTTGCTATTGGCTCGGAAGGGATTTTCGGGGTGCCGCTTGATGTGTCGGCTACGACTATTTTTCTCTTTGTGCTGTTTGGTGCCATGCTGGAGAAATCTGGTGGCGGCGAATACTTTGTGAAATTGGCTCTTAGTATTCTCGGTCGTTACAGCGGAGGTCCCGCGAAAGCCGCCGTTCTTGCCAGTGGATTTACCGGGATGGCGTCAGGTTCCAGCATTGCGAACACAGTTACGACCGGAACATTTACGATTCCTTTGATGAAACGTAATGGTTTTCCGCCGGAAAAGGCTGCGGCTGTGGAGGTTGCGGCAAGTACGAATGGACAGCTTATGCCGCCGGTCATGGGTGCCGCCGCGTTTATTATTGCCGAGTATTGTGCGATGACTTATTTTGAGGTGTTGAAAGCGGCGATAATTCCCGCCGTGATTTCATATGCCGCTTTATTGTATATTACCCACCTTGAGGCAAAGAAGCTTGGAATTAAAGGTGTTCCCAAATCCGAACTGCCGTCATTTTTTGCTACGCTGGTTTCCGGTCTGCATTTTATGTTGCCGATCGCCGTGCTAATTTATGAACTTGTTGTACTGAGACATTCTCCGGCATTATCGGCATTCTGGGCTATTGTGCTGCTGGCAATTTTGATCTGTATCAGAACTTTTTATTATACGTTTGTACACGAAGAAAATCATATTTCCCAAAAGCGCAAGGTGCTCCATGCCGCTTATCGTACCCTTAAGCTTTTGTATGACAGTCTGGCGTCCGGCGCTTTGAATATGATGGCAATCGGAGTGGCGGTGGCTGCTGCCGGTATTATCGTTGGATCGGTAACAATGGGGACCGGAAACAAGGTCGCCGAAATAGTGGAAACATTGTCTTACGGAAATGTTTTTCTGGTACTGATCCTGGCTGGGATTGCTTCATTGGTTTTGGGAATGGGCTTGCCGACTACGGCTACTTATATTGTTATGGCGACACTTACTGCCGGAATAATCGTTGAATTTGCAGGTGATTATGGATTGGTTATTCCAGTGATCGCGGCTCATTTATTTGTGTTCTACTTTGGAATTCTTGCCGATGATACGCCGCCTGTGGGGCTGGCGGCTTATGCCGCCGCCGCAATAGCCAAAAGCCCGCCGATAAAAACCGGTATTCAGGGATTTATCTATGATTTACGAACGGCAGTAATTCCCTTTATGTTTATTTTTAATATCAATTTTCTGCTGTACGATTATGCCGCCGATGGGTCTGTTGTTCAAATGACCGGAGTGTTTCGTATGATCTGGGCATTTCTTACCGGGCTGGCGGCGATTCTGCTGTTTACGGCAGCTGTTCAAGGATACTGGCTGATGAAAAACAAGCTGCATGAATCTGTTTTACTGCTAGTCGCTTCGATTGGTATTGCCGTTCCGGCGCTTCTAGCCAGCAAGATAAATCTGCCATACAGTGCAATCATGATTATAGCATGTATTCTGATTGCTATCGCGGCCGCGTCCCAGTTATTCCGAAAGAAACGAGCTTTAGCCGTGAATTCTGCTTCTACAGCAGAGAAAGCCCACGAAGATTAAAAAGAATTTTCTCTGTTATTTTTTGTGCTTTCGGCTGTGCTTCAATTGTTTATTTTTATCATTTTATTGTTTGTAATTAATATTAGTGTTGACTTTGTTGAAATTTAGTGCAAATTAATTGCCTTATTATTAAAGAGCAGTGAATTCCGTGAGAATCGGAAGCTGTCGCGCAACTGTAAGCCGTTTAACGGTAAGCCAGATCCTGTCTTTATAAGTAATAGTACGGTTGTTTCCGCGTCAGAAACAGTCTGGTAGACAGACCCGTTGTATCTCTTTGGCTTTTTCTGACCTATGGGAACTTCTCTCGTAATAGTATGTAAAACAGTGAGAAAAAGCATGAAAACATCTTTATTTATCTGTCAAAGGCTTGTGGTGGACGATGGATATTGTTTGCTAGGTCCACCCTAAATTCTATTCTGATTTTTGTCTTGTGGTAAAGGTTGTTTTTACCCATTGGAATAAAAAATAGTAACTACTGTGGAATTTGTAACTCCGAGGAATAATCCTGCTCAAAATATGTTGTGCAGGAAAAGGATTTAAAAATAATGAACTATAAACATATAAATGAACGTAAAAAATACTGTTTCACGCTTATTGAACTTCTTGTTGTGTCTGCTGTTGTCGGTGTGCTGGCTTCTCTCTTGATACCGGCTATAAGTTCAGCAAGGGAAAGAGGAAGAACTATCTATTGTATAAATGGTCAAAAACAATATGTGACAGGAATGAATGGATACATGGTTGATTATGATGACCATTTTTCTCCAACAAATAATGTTAGAAAATATCCTTTACGACGGCAGCAGTTCGCTGAGTTGATTTTAGGGGTTAACGATTATGTGGGACTGGAAAAAGATAGAACAAAGACCAAAATAATGCAATGCCCTTCATGGCCGGGAGAAGGCCCTTTTGTATTTGCTGGTGGTGCAGAGGGCGGCTACTATATGTATTCATATCATTATAATATTTATCTTGGTGAAGATTATCCGTTATGCAGAGTTTACAGCAAGAATTCTTCGCCTCGTCATCCAAAGAGAGTAACAATGGTGACCCATCCATCCAGAACAATAATGTTTGGAGAACCCGGGTACGACTGGGGGAATGGAACTCTTGCCGGTTGTATAAGAATGACTCCGCCATGGCGGGAGAAAAACCCCAAGGGAAGAACAGCTAATCCCGGTGGAGCGTACGGTGGACTGTATTTAAGACACTTGGGGGGAAAAGCTACTAATGTGTCATGGGCTGACGGGCACATCGAAACGGTTAGAAAAAACAGCCCTGATTATGAGTTTGTAAGAGGGATAACGCCTTATTGTCAGTATGCCATTACAGGAGCCGACAAGGATCCGAGAATGGTGTTTCTGGTAGAGAAAGGCACAACAACCTATAATCGAAATACTTGTAATACGTTATACAGGCACGATAAACACTGGAATAAATAATGTGTTTTATGGAATTACCCGTTCAGAAGTAGGTCGTTTGGAATTGATTGCGGCATGGTACCTTTCGTGCTGACAAAGCCTGCGACTTTAACGCCATGTTCTGTTGCTTCTTTCGGGGATTTTCCATGAAGCAAGGCTGAGGTGAAGGCTGCTGTGAATGAATCGCCGCAGCCTACCGTATCCATTACCGGTCCCATGTCATATGCTGGAATGTGAAATGATTCATTGTTAGCAAAGCATATGCAGCCATTGGGACCGAGAGTAAGCAGAGCGATGTCGAAGTTGAATTTATTCATTTGCTCAATAGCTGCATTTTCCGGCGAGTCAGCAGGGCAGGGGATATGAAGCAGTTCACAAAGTTTTCCAATTTCTTCGTCGCTGACTTTCAAGATATTGGCGATTTCAAAGGAATCGCGGATAACGGAATCCGAGAAGTAGTGTTGGCGTAGATTTACGTCAAATACTTTTCTGGCTTCTGGTCGCATCGCGCAAACGAATTTCTTTATCGCCTCAGAAGGCATGGTATTGCGTTGCGCCAGGCTGCCGAAGCACACCGCATCAGCTTGTGCTGCCAGTTTTTCCAGTTTCGGTTGCCAATGGATATTATCCCATGCCACATTTCCATGGATCACGTAGGATGGAATTCCGTTGGTCATTGTTACACGGTTACTCTGCCGCTCGGGTCGTCGTTACGCTGTACGTGATTAGTCGATATTCCGCGACTTTCAAGTTTCGACAGTATGTCAGTTCCCGGTTCATCTTTGCCAACCGCGCTGATCAGCATTCCTTCACATCCCTGCATGGCACAGTGGTAAGTAAAATTTTCAGGGGGCGCCGCCCAGGGCTTTGTGGGGTTCATAAGTATCCCAGAGTACTTCTCCGATTCCAATAACTAAAGGTTTTGCCATTTTACTTATTCCAGATTGATTTTAAAGTACTAATTTTTAAATGATTAAGTTTGCCTGTTTGACAATTGATATATATTCCGCTTTTGTTGAGATCATAAATAGCCTGGGTTGAGATGTTTTCACGACCGGAAGACGTAAATATGTCAACCCAGGTGTTACCAACAATAATTTTTACATCAAACGTACCGTTATTTTGTGCTTCCCAAATTTGTCGGATCAATCCTTTGTAACGTATTTCTCCCGCTTGTGAATCAAAAATCATATCATCGCCGTTAAGGTTAATACAACATTGGGATTTCGGTTGGACTTTTAATTCAATATATAATAATTCATTCTTAACACTTTTTAGCTGTTCTAAAATATCAGCGTAGAGCGGAAAGTCACAATTTGCAATATCAATCAGTTCTTTATCAATTAGATTGTAAAATTCCTGAACCGGTTCCGCGCATAGCCTTATTTCTTTTCCACAAGTTTGCAGTGAGAGTTCTAGTGGAATGCTCATACTCATATTAAATTCTTTTGCCGGTAGATTTCCTTGTTGCCAGCCAATTATTATGCGGCGCCCGTCAGGAGCATTGCTCCAGGTTTGTGCTGCGTACAGAGTGGCGATTCCCTCTTGCCGAAGCCAGATATCCTGCGGTTTTGATTCCGGCTTGAATTCCATGCCGTCGAAGTTTCCGATAAGGTACTTCCCGTCGGCAGCGATGAAAACCCATTTGGTGTTTGACTGGTCGCCGTCGACTGACAGTTCGAAAAATTCAGGGCATTCACCGGAACCGGGTAGATAAACTTTTTGTATGCAACTCCAGTCTATCAGATTAGTTGATTTTAATAAATAAAATTCATGAAGATCACCGATTTTCTGGATGTATAAGGCCATAATCCAGTGATCGTTATATGGAATTACTTTGGGATCGCGGTTTCTGTCTCCGATATGTGGAATAATTGGATTTTTTTCATATTTGGTAAATGTGGCCCCGCCATCTGTACTGTATGCCATACACTGGGTGTATTCTGTTGGGACTGGCGCATGCGCTCCTGACGCAGTATAAAATAATATGACTGGAGGTTCTGATCCTTGTTGCAGGCCCGAGGTATTATTCAAATCGACTACAGCACCTCCTGAAAACATCATGCCTAGATTATCCTGATATAATACATCATCGTTTTCCTGCCAATGGATCAGATCATTGCTGACTGCATGTCCCCAGTGCATGTTTCCCCATTGACATCCAAATGGATTGTGCTGATAAAACATATGCCATGTGTTGTTGTTGTAAAATAAGCCATTCGGGTCATTGAGCCAACCGCGCCGACTGGAAAAGTGTAGTTGTGGACGGTTGGCCTCGTTATACAGTTCTTTTAGTCCCATTGGTGTATTGCTTTGTTTTATTATTTGGGCAATTTCCTCCAGGTTCCCGTCGCCGCATAATTCAAGCTCAAGTGACTGTCCGATAAATTCGCTGACGTTGTAAAAGGCTATGAAATCTGGTTGTGAAAACGCTGGAATGAAGTCGAAATATCTTACGATTTTCCCGGATTTGTCTTTCAGTAGCAGTCTCGGGTAATCTTTGTTACATTCATGGCTGTATACGGGGATATTGAGATATTGTTCCGATATATTGATTTTCATTTACTGATGCTCCATGTTGTTGTTTTTGTATTGGTTATTATAACTTTTTCTGCCGGAGTTGACAACGGTAATAAAATGCGTTATATGTATACTTTTGTGACATTAAGGTGTTTTGGAGATGATATGCGAGATGTGATCCAAGGTCTGGAGGCTGTTGAATTTTCCCGAGAGCAGTTTGATGCTGCCTTTAATTATCAGGGGGAGTTGCTGAAAGTTTCCTGCCGTTTTCTGGAGAACGGAATATCGGTGCGTCCAGAACGGGAGGAGTACAACCATCCGGACCCGCCGTTTTGCCGGATGTTTCTGTTCAAGAAAGGCGGAGCCGATATTATTGTTGGCGGTAAGAAGCAGCGTTTAGAACAAGGACAAATTTATTTACTGTCCTCCGGGATGCCGTTTCAGGTAGGCTATGATGCCGGTTCAGTTCTGGTGTATTTTCACCTGCATGTTTTTGATTATTCCGAGAGTCCGGTTTTCTGCAATGAAACAGGACTTTGCCTTCGTGATGATGCTGTTGCTTTTGATGCAATATGCGAAGCCGCAGAGAAGAGAGACCACATGAGGACATGTTCAAATGTATTCAGTACATTGATGAGATTTGTAGAGCCTCAATGCCAACGGCTGCTGGTGCAGTCAAAGCGTATGAAAGGTTTTGGGGCTATTCTGGAATATCTTAATAAGCATAGCAAAGAGATTGTCAGTATTGGAGAACTGGCGGAATTATTCGGGGTGAATGCTAATACTTTGACCAAACGGTTTAAACGAGCTACAGGGGACAGTTTAAAACGTTTTCTTACTTATAATAAATTACGGCAGATACAGGAGTTGCTGTTGTATAGCAATCTTTCGGTTGTTGAAATAAGTAGCAAGACCGGTTTCAGCAGTTCACAATATCTGCAGCGTTTTTTTCGGAACTCCACCGGAATGACTCCTGCGGAATTCAGAAAACTTCAATAGTCAAACAGGTCGCTTGTTTTATATTCTTTGCCGGAGGCTTGATTAAGGGCTTTGCAGACTTTTATTTTCATATTAGTGGTCAGGCGACGTCCTTTGCAGGCTTTTCCTACAACCTTGTGAGTCAGTTGTTGTGTTGAAGCTGCCACCAGGTCATGAGAAGACAGACCCAGCTCATCAAGAATTCCAGTAATTGGCTGTTCGCCGAGGTTGTGATTGATCATCTCGTTTATCCGCATTGTTGATTTCCTGGTTATTACCGCTTTTCATCTGGTAATATGGACTTTGTATCTATCAGGGTCAAGTTATGAAATACAAAATCATAATTATTTGAGACGAGAATCTTGACATTACTCATAATATCGCCTATAATATATACTGTTAACGGTATATATAGAATAAGGTATATAAATTGAGAAAAGCAAAGTATGTACAAATAGCTGATGCCTTTCAGCGTCGGGTTTATAATGGCGATTATGCCTTTAGTACTATTCCCGGAGCGAAAAAGCTCGCAGACGAAGTTGGTGTGAGTTATCTTACTGCGCGTCAGGCCGTTCAAAAACTCATTGATGATGGAATTTTGCGTAGGCAGGATAACGGCAGGCTTGAAGTATGCAATCATAATAATTCCATGTCCAGTTTGCCCCGAATTGCACTTATAATTCCTGGCGGATTTCAAAGTGTATGGGTGGACACTATTCGTTATGTTGCGCAGGGAAAGAAGTGCCCGTTACGTACTGTTAATTATAGTCATAATGATGATCCGGTTATCTTTGAGGCATTGAATGGTGACTTTGATATCATTTTTATTCATTTTGCCAATAATAGTAGTGTCTTTCTTGATAAACTGTGTCAGCATAAAGATAAAGTTGTAACTATTTTTAATGATTATACTGATATGGGGTTGAGGTGTGTAGATGGCCCGACTCCAGAACTGATTGGCCGATTGATGGAATATCTGGTTAGTCTCGGTCATAAAAATATCTCTTATATGAATACTCAGCCGATCGGACCATCGTCAAGCGAAAGAATTCAGGTTTGGAAAAAACACATAAAGAAACTTAAACTTTCCGGAATATTATATAATGAACCAGTGCAGCCGTTTCATTCTCCTACCTTGAAAGCTCATTCTATTATGTGTGATATATTGGAAAGCAATCAGATGGACTCTACCGCATTGGTCTGTTCATCGGTGGATACGGCTACCGGTGTGTTGCGTGCATGCTATGATAATGGTGTTCAGGTTGGAGCTGATTTGTCGGTGTGTTCATTTGGAGAACCGGATAGGGCAAAGATGTTGATTCCGTCTTTGACTGTGGTTGATCGCCCGATTCCTTATGGTGAGATTTCCGCCGTGATTGATCAGTTTATTGGAACGTCATCAGAACCGGACCGATTGATGTTTAGATCTGAGGAGAAAGATATTCTGGTTGGCGAATCAACTGCGATTGTACATGATATAATTTATAATAAATAGGACACACAATTAATAAAATATTAAGGAGAAAGATAATGAAGCAGCTAAAAAATTTCACACTTATAGAACTCCTCGTTGTGATCGCTATTATTGCGATTTTGGCGTCGATGTTGTTGCCGACTTTGAGTAGTGCCAGAGATACTGCTAAAAAGATTGCATGTGTGAACAATCTCAAACAGCTTGGATTGGCAGAAGCAAGCTATTCAGGTGATTATCGTTATTATACGCCGGGAGCTTTTTCCTGGTCGGATGTGGGGTATAATGAAAATCTCTGGGATGCAATTATTCTTCCTTATACTGGCGTGACGAAAAAGCCGACAAGCTGGAATGAGGCTTCGGCGCAGAGGCAGTCCGGGATTTTGCAATGTCCTTCCAGGTTGAATATCAACAGAGACACTCGTTCTTATGCGGTGAATGGTTTTGGATATTTAAAAAACTATAAAGGAATGACACATATCGTCGAAGGCAGAGGTACCGCTGACTACTCTTCATGGTGCGCCGCTCCAACCAGTCGTGTACCTGGAATTTCCAATTCACATATCATGTTTATTAGTGAACTGGGACCTTTTAAAGCTTCGGCTGGAGCCGGAGCGGAAGGCGATACTTACCATACCATACGAAATGGAACCTATTTTAATGACCAGTCCAGTACCGGTGATACCGAAACTGACTTCCGGCATCAGGGGTATAAGAATGTTCTTTACCTTGATCTGCATGTTGGACAGGTTCGAAGAAATGAAATGGGTTATTATAACTATCTAGCATACTAGGATTTTACAATGAAAAAAGTTACACTTACAGTAGGGGCCTTTTTGTGCCTGATTTCCATGGCAAAAGCGGATTTTACCAGAAAAATGGTATGTCGGTGGACGTTTAACAGTACGGAAAAAGCCAAAGCATTGAGCGATGATATCTCCCATATAAGTTTTAAGAAAACCGGTACAGGGCGTGATCAGACGCTGGAATTTAAAGATGGAACAGCAATCCTCGGAATGGGAACTTTGCTAACTGTCGGTGACATCAATAGTAAGAATGAGACGTTTGCCAGATTAAAGGATAAAGTTACTATATGGATCAGACTCAAGTTTATGAGCAAACCGCAGGGATTTTTTCTTGGTTTTCTGAATGCTGATAAACCAGCAGATTGGGCTCAAATGGTTTTTACTGCGCATATTACCGATAAACAGCAGTTCCGGTTGTTTGGAACGAATGAAGCAGCGAAACATTTTGGCGTGGGAAGTCTCTGGAAATTGCCTGAAAAAGCGGAATTTATTAATATCGCAATCAAGTATGACAGCGTTGAGAAAACATTCGGCATTTATATCAATGGAAAGGGCCGGAAAAATAAAAGCAAAGATGCTGCTGAATTGGGAGCCTTTCAGGCTTTTGCTGTTGGCCGTTTAAAGAAGCATATTGGAGAACGGATGATTGTTGATGAAATTCGAATATATAACATGATCGTGCCGGACGAATGGCTTGGAGAAATCGAACCTGTTAAATAAACCTATAAAGGATAGACATGAATTTTAAATATTGTTGCATATTATTGTTTCTGACTTGCATGGTGGCTGGAGCTTTTGCCGATAGAGCGATTGTTGAGGATTTTACTGATACAGGGACTTGGAGAAAACGTTGGACCAAGGGACAGACTCCCGGTACGTGGTTTTCTGCTTCTCAATGTCTATCTGGCGCAAAAGATGCTCGTAGAAGTGATGGTTATGCCGGTGTCCTTCAATTTGATTTTTCGGGAAAGCCGCCTTATCAACTTGGTTTTGTGCGCTTCAAAGCTTACAGCAAGGCTTCGGTTTTTGCGGACAGTATTAGTTTTTCCGCAGATCGTAACAATCGAAATGTCAGAATTGCATTTATCGTGGAAGATTCAAATCATAAAAATTTCTACACTATATCTCTGGAGCTTACTGGAGAGGGATGGCAGGACTACAACTTGCCTTTGAACAGTAAGACAGTTCATCATTTTAAAAAGATGGTTCAACCGGTAAGGTTGAAACGGGTGGATGCCAGATTCTCAAAATCAGGAAAGGGCGAGATTTATATCGATGATATTGCGCTTACAGGTGATATCAGTAAAAAACAGCGTTATACGATTCAGCCGATGTATAACGGTATTGCTGTTCTTCCTGGTCAGAATGTAGTTCGGGAATATCTTGTCAGAAATGGTAGTAATAAGAAAGCTGATGCCACTGTTAAACTTGAAGTATATAATTATAATGATGTGAAAGTCTTTTCATCCTCTAAACAGTTGGTGGTTTCTCCGAACGGTTGTTCTAAAATTTCATTGGATGCTGGGAAATTATCAGAAGGGGCTTATTATACTAAAGTTTCGGTTACATGTGATAATACAACAAACGGTTATACTGGCTGGTTTGGGGTTTATCAGCCAAACAATAAACGACAGAATACCAAGCCGATGTATTTTGGGGTTCAGGATACCACCACCTGGAACGGTTTTTATGAGAATGAATTGCATCTGACCTGGTTGAAGGCAATGGGAATTGATATTGTCCGTTATGGTACTTCGGGGGGACGTTTCCAGCCGAGTGAAGATACTAATGGATTTAAATATTTCGATCAGCAACTGAAACCTTTACATGATGCCAATATTCTTGTATGTCTCAGTTATTGCGAAAGTACTCCGGCATGGCTTCAGAATCCTCCATATTATTATCGAAGAATGCCGGATAAAAAAGATAAGATTAAAAAGCATTTTGAAGATATCGGGCGTTATTTGAAAAAATATCCGAATGTTCAATATTTTGAATTCTGGAATGAACCGGATGCGGGCTTTTTGCGTGATAATATCGATAATTATCTGAAAACTCTGAAAATGGTATATCCTGCATTGAAACGAGTAAATCCCGAACTCAAAGTTACTACTGGCGGGGTTACTGTAAAGCATCCGAGAGAAAAGAAGAATTTTTCGCGTGATATGTATCAGAAAGGCAAAGGTTATTATGATATTGCCTGCTTTCATGCTCATGGTCCGCTTTCCATGTATGTGGAACGTAATAATATGGTAGAGCAGTGGTTGAAAGAAAAGAATATCGATGTTCCGTTGTGTAATACCGAAACAGGTGAACGGAGCGGTTATAGTGTTAATACAATAAAAGAGCATGCGAAAACTCTGATTAAAAAGCTTACGTTTGCCAAGTCTCGCAGAACTGAATTTTATATCTGGTTTACTCTTCAGGATTACTGGGATATGGACTTTAATGCGGATGATTCTTTTGGATTGATAACCAGTGATAATCAACCTAAACCGGCATTTATCGCGTATAACAATTTAATTCGTCAGCTGGCTGATACTGTTCCTGCTCCGGTGGTAGAACTTGATAAAAGATTGACATGTTATCATTTTATCTCGAAAGGTAAAGATGTATTTGTTTGCTGGCCGAAGAATTCAGGCGAAGAGGTTATGCTTTCTTTGAATTCTGTTGTTCCTGTCACATATACTGATATGTTTGGAAAAAGCCGTGTGTATAAATCGGAATTTAACAGGGTTTCAATTAATAACCTCTCTGCCCCATTTTACTTAACCGCCCCAGCCGGTTATATCAAACCGGGACAGCCTGTGGTTTATACGGAATCCACTCCGTTCAGTATCCCGGAGACAGCGTGTTCAGTGCCGGTAGTGGTTAATAATCCGTTAAAACAAAGGGCTGTGTTTAAGATTTACGGAAAAGGTGTTGATGCTACAGATGCATTTGAGATTGAACCTGGCCGGAAGCTTCGTAAAAATCTTAATATAAAGGTGAACCGTAAAACTTACGGATTGTTTACTGCTATGCTTGATGTTGATATAATGGTTGATTCAGGAGTGAAAAGTCATATTCAAATTCCTCTTACAGTTAATGTTGCATACCCGGTGGTAAGTGAAGGCAAAACGCCTCAGAAAATTACAGTTGCCAATCGTCTTGCAGTACATGAGATGTCCTTTGATCCGTCTATCCCACAGTGGAAAGATGCAAAAGATTTGTCATGTGTAGCTAAGGTGATCCACAATAAGAAAGGTCTCCAATTTGTTTTCGATGTTACCGACGATAAGCATATCGCAAAATTCAGCGATGGTGATATCTGGCGTAACGACAGTATTCAACTCGGACTTGCAGACAGTGAAGGAAATCATACAGAGTTAACCATTTCCGATTCACCAAAAGGTGCGACGCTGTGGTGTCATATCTCAAAGAAAAATCAAGGACGATGGAACGTGCCGGTTTCTGTAACCAGAAAGAGCGGTCATACTGTTTACAAATTCTTCGTTCCTTTTGATAAGCTTGGTGTGAAATACAAATCTGGTCTGCCGTTGCGGATGGCATTCCTTATCAACGAAGATGATGGACAGGGGCGTATTCGCTGGATGGAATGGTTCAGTGGAATCGGCAATGAAAAGGATCCTGAAAAGTTTGGTTGGATATTCCTGAAATAGAATCAGGGAGGCTTGTATTGATTCCTGGAATGAAAATGGACTGTATTGTTGCATTTTTTAATATGTTTTACATTTGGGGTATCTTATTGCTGTAGAATGTGTTCATGTGTAAATGCCGCTAGCGCAAATAGTTTAATTAGATTGCCCTACTTGTTTTTAAGGGCTCTATTGCAAAATTTAGCAATTTTTGTTAATTTTTTATGTGATATTTGATGGTTGGGCAGGTGACTGCATTTTGGTATCTGATTGTTACTGAAAGTGTTTATACGTAAATTGCGCTAGCGTAAATAGTTGAGTTAGATTGCCCTACTTGTGAATATCAAAAATCTTTGCTTTTTTTTGCTTGAAATTTTCGCGTGATCTAGTTATAATATGCATGTTGATGTTCTTGTGGACATTTATAAAATTTTAATTCTAACCTGAGGAGGTTTATTATGCCTGCTGTTGTAAGTGATTCATGTACTGGTTGCGAAACCTGTGTAAGCGCATGTCCGGTTGAAGCTATTTCTATGAAAGACGGTGTTGCTGTTGTTGATGGCGATACTTGTGTTGACTGTGGCGCTTGCGTTGGCGAATGCCCATGCGATGCTATCTCTATGGAGTAGTATTAGCTGCACAAAAAAGCTTTATAAAGCTGCCTGAGTTATGCTCCGGCAGCTTTTTTTTATGGAGAGAAAATGAAAGAACTGTCATACTGTCCTGTTTGTGGAGAAAAAACTTTTATATCCGCATCCGAAAAATCTTTTGCCTGCGATTCCTGCGGGTTTGAATATTTTCATAATGCGGCAGCGGCGGTTTCGGCGGTGATCGTTAGAGGGCGTGAATTATTGATGACGGTTCGTGGCGCGAATCCGGGGAAGGGGATGCTTGATCTTCCAGGTGGGTTCGTTGATTATTTCGAGTCCGCAGAAGAAGCGTTGAAGCGTGAGCTGCGGGAAGAGTTGGAGTTTTCTCCGGGACAACTTTCTTTTCTGGGAACCTTTCCGAATGAGTATACCTACAAAGGGATATTGTATAACACTCTTGATGTGGTTTTTGTTATCAACGTTGATGATTCGGTGAAATTTATTCTTGATAAAAATGAAATTGCCGATATCGTTTGGATTGATATCGGCAATATTCCATATGACCGTATTGCATTCAAATCGGTCAAAAATACATTGCGGAAATTTAGTAACGGCTGAGTTCCCCGCGTTTTTCCGGACGCAATCTGAAGTTGGTTAAAATACCGCATTCGCGTCTTGCACTGGCCCAGCTTCCATGACCCAGTTTTTTCATACCTGCAGCGAGCAGGTACTGGTAATTTTCGCGCATATTGGTATATGACAGGTCAATACGTTTTCTGAAGAGTTCCAGAATTTCTTTCTTGACCTGAGCCTTAGTCATTGAACGACGAAGTCTGACTTTATCGTAATCGATACCAGCCAGCTTTACCGCCTGTCCCCAACTGCGGAAACGCTTAACCGCGGCCATATACAGTGCTTTATTATTGTTCTGTACATGCTGGGAATTTATAGGCTCACCTTCTTCGTAGGCGCGTTTGATTTCTGAAATTACTGCCTGACGGGACCAGGATTTATATTTCCTTATCTTATCATAATCCAGACCACAGGCTTCGATAGCATCTTTCCAGGAGCCGAATTCGCGTTCCGCAGCGGCATAAACATCTGGATAGGTCGTTGCGTAGTAGTAGGAATTCAGAGCTTCTTTATCCTTTTTGGAAAGAATGTGATTGATTATCATTGACGGATGCCAGATCTTCTTGAACATTTTTCCTTGCTAATATCCTCTGTATTATTATTTTAGTATTATGAACCCTTGTTTGCTAATATATTGACGAAAATTGAGTTTTCAAGTTTTCGATAATTTTTTTAACTTAATTAAGGTAAATTTATATTGTTAATCTGACAATTAAGCGGTAAATTATTTAAGATTAAGGAAATAATTTAAATGGAACTATGAATATACGGCTCAATAAAATCAATCGTCTCCCGGTAATTTTGCCGGAGCGGACCATTTTAACTCGTTTAGGGTATAATCATCATCTGACTGGTACGTCTCCGCGGCAAAAGGAAAAAATCATGCAGGATATTCATGATGGTTTCGCCTTGTGCCAGCCCCGTGGAATTTGGGCGCGTTTAAGTATTACCGAAAATAACGGAAGCAGGATTGTTCTGGGAAACGGTACTGTTTTTCAGAGTAAGGCGCTGGCTTCCATGTTAAAGGAGTCTACAGGAATCTGGCTTGCAGCGACGACTGTCGGACCTGAAATCATGGAGGCAATCAGCGGAAAACTGGCGCAGAGCGACGGGAAAGCGGCGCTTATTTATGATGCTGTCGGAGGGGAAACTGCCGATGAAGCCATGGATTATCTTCAGGCGTATGTAAATAAAACTTTATCGAGAACAGGCGAGAAACTTACCAAAAGACGTTTTTCCGCGGGGTATTCTGATTTGGAATTAGCTGCTCAACGTGATATATTTCATATCCTTAAGCTGGAAGACTGGGGCTTGTCCCTGACTGATAGTATGCTGATGATTCCGGAAAAGTCGGTAACCGCCATTGCCGGAATTGAGTCGGCTGTATGATTATAATATTTTGAATTGTATATACGAGGCGGAAATGACGCGAAACGAATTTAAAGAACTTGTAGCCGAAAAACTGGTGATTCTGGATGGTGCTACCGGAACCGAATTGGCAAAACGCGGTATGCCGCGCGGGGTCTGTCCTGAACTGTGGGTATTTGAGAATCCGGAAGTAATAACCGAGGTTCAGCAGGCATATTTTGCAGCCGGGTCCGATATTGTTTATGTGCCCAGCTTCGGGGCGAATCCTTATAAACTGGAAGAATTTGGTCTTGAGGATCGGGTGTTCGAGCTGAATAAAGGATTGGCTGAAATATCCCGGCGTGCCGTCGGTAATCAGAAAAAATATATTTTCGGAGATATCGCTCCGACCGGTAATTTTATTTTCCCATTCGGAGATGTACCGTTTGAGGATGCAGTGAACGCCTATAAGAAACAGATTGAGGCATTGATTGCCGGAGGCGTTGACGGTTTTGTGATTGAGACCATGATGGATGTTCAGGAAGCCAGGGCGGCGGTGATTGCCGTGCGCGAATCCTGTGATTTGCCGGTAATGGTTTCGATGACGTTTGAAGCGGACGGACGTTCCCTGACCGGTAATGATCCCCGTTCGGCATTGATTACTTTTCAGGCACTGGGAGTTGATGCTTTTGGTTGCAACTGTTCAACTGGTCCACGCAATATGATTGAGGTTATCAGGTCCATTAAACCCTATGCTACTGTTCCATTGCTGGCTAAGCCTAACGCCGGAATGCCGAAGCTGATTGACGGTGAAACGGTATTCAGTATGGGTGCGGATGAATTTGCCTCGTTTGTTGAAGAATTTGTTAATGCCGGAGTGAATATTCTGGGCGGTTGCTGTGGAACAACTCCGGACCATATTTGTGAGCAGGCAAAGGTTGCGAGCAAGTTGAAGCCGAAGCCGCCGGTACGCTCCGCGATCAGCGCGGTTTCCGGGGCCAGAAGTTCGCGGCTGTTGGGACACGATCAACTTTTTACTATTGTTGGCGAACGTATCAATCCTACCGGTAAAAAAGCTTTGCAGGCGGAGCTCCGTGAAGGTAAACTTAATGTTGTCAGGAAATTTGCATCGGAACAAATTGAACATGGAGCCGGTATTCTGGATGTGAATATGGGGCTTTCCGGTATTGACGAATGTGATATGATGATTAAATCGGTGGCACTGCTGGCACAGTCCGCTGATCTTCCGTTATGTATCGATTCAACGCGCCCAGAAGTGATGGAACAGGCATTGAGGGTATATCCCGGACGTGCGCTGTTGAACTCTATTTCCGCGGAAAAAGAACGCATTGAAGAAATGTTGCCGCTTGCCGCGAAATACGGGGCCATGATTATTGTGCTGCCGCTCACGGATGACGGCATACCAGAAACCACGGAAGAGCGTATCGAAGTGGTAAAATATATTTTTGACAAAGCACAGGAACTTGGTTATCATAAGGAAGATATTACGGTTGACGGACTGATTATGACGGTTTCTTCCAATCAGTCGGCGGCGCTGGTGTCGTTGGATCTGATCGAATGGTGTACAAAAGAATTCGGGGTTAATACGGTCTGCGGACTTTCCAATGTCAGCTTCGGGATGCCGGAGCGCAAATGGGTGAATAATACTTTTCTGGGGATGGCGCTGGGACGTGGCCTGACTATGGCGATTGCCAATCCGTCGTCTGAACTTATTATGGCAACCGTTCACGCTTCTGACGTGTTGAGCGGTCGCGACCGGAAAATGACCAAATATGTATCGAAGTATGGCGGTAGTTCGGGGGAGTCCTCGGCGGCAGCTAAGGTGAAGTCGGATCTGCCGCCGGAAGAGAAGGTATTCCAGTGTGTTTTGCAGGGCGATGAGGATCTTATTGCTGACGCGATTCATGACGCGCTTGAGAAATCAGTTGCTCCGCAAACTTTGGTTGATAATTGTTTGATTCCGGCGATCAACAAAGTTGGCGAACTATTTGACTCCAAAAAGTATTTTTTGCCTCAGCTTATTATGTCGGCGGACGCTATGCGTAAGGGATTTGAAGTTCTTGAACCGTTGCTGCAGGATGAAACCGCTGAGGTTCAAGAAAAGACCCGTATCATTATCGCTACGGTAAAAGGCGATATTCACGATATCGGTAAAAATATTGTGGCGCTGATGCTTCGTAATTACGGCTATGAAGTTGTCGACCTTGGCAAGGATGTTTCCGCCGAGACGATTCTTGACGCGGCGGTTGAAAACAACGCGGAGATCGTATGTATGTCCGCACTGATGACTACGACAATGGTTGAAATGGAAGTGGTTGTTAATCTGGCCCATGAACGCAAGCTGGATCATTTGAAATTTATGATTGGCGGCGCGGTTGTCGACCAGAATTATGCCAGCCAGATCGGCGCGAACTATTCATCGGACGCCATGGATGCAGTACGGGTGGCGGGACAATTGACCACATAAAAAATATTTCACAAGATGGACATAAGCAGTATGAAAATGATATCTACAGTTCAGGAACTGGAAGCACTGATGGCTGATGCCGCACAGGCTTCTGCGGTTGCGCTGGACACTGAATTCGTATGGGAACGTACATTTTATCCTAAGCTGGGGCTGATACAGCTGGCAATCGAACATGATTGCTATTTGATTGATCCGCTGGCAGTAAAGGATTTATCGGCTTTAGGAAAACTTACCGCAAATCCCGCAGTTACAAAAATTCTCCACGACGCACAACAGGATCTGACAATACTTAAGAACGCGACGGGAGCATTGCCTTTAAACGTCTTTGATACCCGGATGGCGTTTGGATTCTGTAGTGATACTTCATGTCTGTCTTTGGCTGGATTGATTCAGGAACTGTGCGATATTGAGTTACCAAAAAGTGAAACACGTGCTGACTGGCTACGGCGTCCGATGAGTGACAGTATGCTCGAATATGCCTGCGATGATGTGAAATATCTTACTGACGCGATGAATAATATTATTTCTCGTTGTGAAAAACAGCATACCAAGTCCTGGATGCTTGAGGAAATGAAGATTTATGATGATCCGGAGCTTTACGCTGAAATTCCGCCGGAAGAATATTTTATGCGTATAAAAGGTCACGGCAGGTTGAAACGCCCTCAACTGGCAGTGCTTCGGGAACTGGCGGCATGGCGCGAGAAGGCGGCCCGCAAGCTGGATCGTCCCCGAAATCATGTTGTACCGAATAACGCCTTGATCGATCTCAGTTACAAGTGTTGCGGAACGATGGATAAGTTATCATCGGTCAGGGATTTGTCTAAAAACGCGATTGGCCGATATGGCGACAATTTATTAAAATGCGTGAGGGCAGGGCGTGCGGTTCCGGAGGACCAGTTGCCACAGTCTACTCCGAGATCACGGAAAAACGGTTATACCGATTTAGTTAGTGACGCAATTCGGGACAAAGCGGCCGAAGTCAATATAGATCCTACGCTGATTTGTTCGAAAGGCGATTTGAATAATCTGTTGAACAATAAAAAACAGATTCGTGCGCGTGAGCACAAGTTGTTCAAAGGCTGGCGCGATGAATTCATGCAGAAAGTATGTAGCGACAATGAGAAAGTCGCTGAAAAAATGACTGCCGCAAAGGAGTGAATTTCTACGGTTTTGCGTTTTGCGTTATATGTGGAAAGACATAAAGTACCAGTTTTTTTGAATAAGGGGGAAGAGAAATGAAACGCATAATGAATAACTGTATTGCAGGTCATTGTTTTGGGAGGTGTTCATGGCTCAGGAAGGAATAAATGAATCCTATGTTTTTGATGTGTCCTATCGCTGTCCGCCGTTGAATAAGTCCGTGACAACTTGGTCTCCTTTTTTGCGCCTTGCCCATGATTTTCGAAATACTATGCCTCTCTGGCATTATTACAAGGAATGTCTGGGAGATCATGCGTTACATTACTTCTATTCTGGAACCGGTAAGTACATTATTGACGGGAAAAGCTATCCCATTGCCCCGCGAACTGTTTTCCTGCGCAGGCCCGGTGAAAATTCTGAGTTCAAGATGGATGATGTTCCCGGACGCATGCTCAATATTCATTTTGATCTGGTGGAGATCGAGTCTTCCCTATGTTTATATCCCTGTCCGGATGAGGACTATAAATTAAAGGAGAAACTTCCACCTGAGTTGCCGGTATTCCAAAAAATCAGCAACAATCAAGCTTATGAACAAGCTTTTTTTGATATCCTTGCGGCTACTTGGCTGCAAGGGGAGGCGGGAGAATGCCTGAGGAAATCTCTTATGTTCCGGATTATATCATTACTGTACGCAAATCAGGAAAGAGGGAATAAGTCGGAAAAGTTGATAAGTCATCAAAATGCGATCAACAAGGCAATAAGATATATTCGATCTCATCCGGAAAAGTCGATTACAGTCGTCGAGCTGGCTCGGATTGCCGGAGTCAGTCGAGCTTTGTTTTGCCGTATCTTTCGTCATAATGTAGGCATGACTCCACATCGATATATCAATAATCATCGTATATCGCTAGCTACTACAGAACTTATTTACAGTGATGTTCCGATTAAAGAAATTGCCCAGCGTTGCGGTTTTGCCGATGTTTATCATTTTTCTAGAATATTTAAGCAGGTAACAAACAGAACTCCGGCGCAGGTTCGTTCCAGAAGAAAATTGAGTTAACTGATAAAAACATTGCGGCAGGCTCATAGTCTGCCGTAATGTCTAAATAAATCCAGACTACTCGTTTGCATTCCAGGTGTATTCGTAGTTCTCCGGCGGATTGTACAGATATGAGCCTGTACTGCCGTTATAGTACATTGGGGTGATGTTAACATGGCCGTCAACAAATACAATATTGACTTTTGCATTATTCATGACGGTGCATTGGGGGGAATAGTGCCATGAAAACGGTCCATGAATCCCCCATTCTCCAACATCAATTGTTTTTGACGGCTGCTTGATCTGACAGAGCTTTAAATTGGCGATATTCGGTCCTAAATATACGCTGTTGTATGCGTAACTGTTGTAATCGTAATCAGCTGTGAGACAAGCCTTTTTTATGGTTCCGTTGCCCATGTCGGAAGGACATACGAAAAGGTTTTCATTCTTTACGTATGGTATAAGCAGTTCTTTATACCACCACCATGAATTTTCCGTGCTGGTTGTGTCGGTCTCAGGAAAGTAGTAGCCGGTTCCGAAATACGGCGGCATGCGACCATCATAATCACTATTGTACTGAGCCATTCCAAGTCCGATTTGTTTGAGGTTATTGGTGCAAGTACTCAGTTTTGCCTTATTGCGTGCCTGGTTCAAAGCTGGAAGAAGCATTCCGGCAAGAATTGCAATTATTGCTATAACGACTAAGAGTTCTATCAATGTGAATAATTTTAATCTTGCGCTTTTAGGCGATAAACAGAAATTTTTATTTGACTGAGCCATATTTTTTCCCTTTTTTGGATGTGATTGTTAATTTTAGAACTTGTATAATTATATTTTAATTTGACATCAATGTCTTTAGCATAAAATCTAAATCTTTATCTAAAAATCTAAAAATTGATTTCTGTAATTACCTCAAATTTGTATTATGGGTGAAGGGCAAGATAAATTTAATTTATTCAAATATTTTGGAGTTTCTATTCTTGGTACTTTGGGAAGGGGAAATGACTTATCAGGCATAAGGGGATTGGCAGGGAGCCGATTTCGCAGGTTCGTACAGTTTTGATCCAGCCGGAACTGATTTACCACAAAAGTATCAGAATGCTGAAAGCATAAAAAAGGCCGGGATTTTTGATCCCGGCCGGCTAATCGTGGGTTCCGCCGATTTATGGAATTTTCAGACAGAATGTTTTGTCCAGGAAAATCCCAAGCAGTAACAGTGCGAGAGACGCTACAATGATCTTTGGTCCGAATTCGCTGTATTCAATATATTTTGGCTGTTCAACCGAAGTTTTTTCCATTTTATTGATTTCGTCCATAACTTTTTCAAGTCCTTTTGAATCGGCCGCCTTATAGTATTTGCCATCTGAGGTCTTCGCGATATCCTTCAATAACTTTTCATCGAATTCACCTTGTACTTCTGTAAACTGTGTTCCAAAAAAGCCACGCTGAAGCGCATAGGCCCGATTACTGCCGATGCCTACGGTGTAGATGATGATATTGAATTCTTTTGCCAGTTTTGCGGCTTGCCTTGGGCTTACCCTGGCGTCAACATTGTTGCTGCCGTCGGTGAAGAGTACGATTACCCGGCGTTTTGAGTCGGAATTCTTAAGACGCTGTACTGCACTGGCGATTGGTCCCGCGATCCCGGTCTTGTCGCCGATGACTCCCGGTTCGAGCCGGTTCATGTTCTGGATCAGCCAGCCATGGTCAAGAGTCGGCGGACAAGCACTGTAAGGCAGGTTGGCAAAACCGACTAGTCCGATACGGTCATTGGGACGTTTATCGATGAACTTGATGATTTCTTCTTTTGCCACGCTCAGGCGTTTTTTGACTTTGCCGGATTTGATTGCGTCGACAAGCTGTTTTTCTGTCGAGATTTTATTGGGAACATCCATGGCTTCCATACTGCCGGAGAGGTCAAGCGCCAGCATGATGTCGATTCCCTGAGCTCTCAGAATTACTTTTTCATCGCCGTGGCGCGGGCGTGCCAGAGCCAGGATCAGCAGTGCAAGAGAGGCCGTGAAAACTGCTTTCGGGATGACTACCGCCGGACGAAAGTCGCCGGTCCCGGCTTTCTTAAACGGCTTGATTGAGGACATTTTCAGGGTTGGCAGGGGACGCCGCCAGATGTAGTATATCAGAGCCGCAAACGGGATGTACAGCAAGAACACCCAGGGATATGCAAAAGTCGTCATTATTTTTCTTCCTCCTGTGCCGGTTTTGTTTCAGAGACCAGAGCTTCCGCTTTGTCGACCGCTTCTCCAAGGAGAGTTCCGTTGGCTGGCATGTTGGCAAATTTAACCAGATCTGCGGCAGTCATAAAGTCTGTCAGGAATTTACGATGGTTATCAGGCAGCGGACTGTTTGACTGATTGAGGTCCTGGAGAAATTCTCCGGTAGTCTGCTGCGGAGCCCGCAGGCTGAACCGTTTTTCAAGATATTCCCTTACAATGTCGGTCAGTTTCGAAAAACATCTTTCCGGCTGCATGGTATGATTGCTTATCGCGTCGCGAAGTCCGGTCAGTTCCAGAATCGCAACCTGCCATGGCGACAGAACTTTTTCTGCAATGACGCGTTTTCTGGTGGCAATAATGATTCCAACGATAATCAGTACCAGTAGAATCGCGATGGCTGCAATAATGATGTTCCTGTGTGACTTGACCAAATCTGCCGGAGCAATTTCCGAGGCAAGCGATAATTCCTGCGGATTACCAACGATAATCGGTGTGACATTCATGCCGGGAACTTTTAGTTCCATGTCAATGATCTTGTTGCTTTCGCCTTTGCGATTGAATTCAACATTCAGTGTGCTGCCGGCAATTTTGCCGGTATGATATGGTTTGACGGTCGCGGTAACGGTCCAGATTCCGTAACCGAATCCGAGTTTTTTCCGTTTGATAACCGGCGTTCCAACTTCCCGTAATCCTTTGGCTGGTGTTAATACAGCTTCAAGCGGACGACGGTGCCATGGACATTTGAATTTTGCGGTTAACCTGACTGGAGCTCCGAGCTGACATTTTGCCGGAACAGTTTCTACTTTCCCGACCTGCTCGATCGCGGCGTCATTTTTCAGGTCCCGCTGGTATTTCCAGACCGCTGTACCCGCCGCGGCGACAATCAGTACCACGATAACTGCCAGTACTGCTGCAACCCATTTGCGTCCGGTTAAATACATCTCAGGTCTCCTTTATTGAAAAATTCAAGTTTCTTAATTCAGCTTATCTGCCTTGACGGCCTTTAAAGAACGTTACCAGTGGTTTTACGAAGTCTTCCCCGCATTGGATGTCAATCATATCGACTTTAGCCCTTCTGCAGGATTCGCTTGCCGCATCGTGAAATGCTGACGCGCAGTTCGCATACTGTTGTCGCATTTGGCCGTTGCCGCCGGAGAAGTATGATGTTTCCCCGGTTTCGGCATCCTCGAACATAATTCCGGCGGACTTCGGCCACTCTCGTTCGAGCGGATCGAGAATCCTTACCGAAATTACGTCGTGGCGGCGGTTGAGAATCTTCAGGTTTTGTTCGATGTCTTCATCGTTGATCAGGTCACTGATCAGGAAGATTACCGCCTTTTTCTTTAACGTCTGGGTCATATCTCTTAATGCCGCGTTAATATCGGTTCGTTTGTTTTCCGGCTCGAATGCCAGTAACTCACGGATCAGGCGCAGGCCATGCCCGCGACCGGAGCGCGGCGGCAGATATAATTCTGTTTTATCTGTGAACATCAGAAGTCCGACGCGGTCATTATTACGGATGGCACTGAACGCCAGCAGTGCCGCGGTTTCAACGGCCTGTTCTTTCTTGGTAATATCGCCGCTGCCGAAAGTTCCGGAGGCGGAGACGTCCACCAGCAGCATTACATTCAGTTCGCGTTCTTCGACATACTTTTTGATGTATGGTGTGCCCATGCGGGCGGTCACGTTCCAGTCAATGTCGCGTACGTCGTCGGATAGCGTATATTCGCGTACCTCATCGAACTCAATGCCGCGGCCCTTGAACACGCTGTGGTAAGCGCCGCCGGTGATCTCGTCGACTATTCGCCGAGTTTTGATCTCGATTTTTCTTACTTTTTTTATCAGTTCTGATGGCAGCATGATTTTGTGCCTCAATAATTAATCGTTGAATTTGAGCATTGATTTCCGAAAGTGTTGTACGTGTTACGGTGTTCTTAGTTCGTCAAGAATATGCTTGATAACCGCATCGGTGTTCAGGTCTTCCGCTTCGGCTTCATAAGTCAGCATGATGCGGTGACGGAGAATATCCGGCGCGATATCTTTTACATCCTGCGGAACCACATAGGCGCGTCCTTCAAGGAATGCCATGCCTTTTGCCGCCAGTACCAGCGCGATTGCCGCACGCGGTGACGCTCCACACATGATGTAGTCAGACAACCTTGTTAGATTGGCTTCTTCCTGGCGGGAGGACAGTTCGTTGTGTCGGCCCGGACGGGTTGCTATTGTAATATCAAGAATATATTCAATAATCTTTTCATCGATATAAATTTTATCAACCCACTGGCGACCTTTTTCGATATCCTCAAGAGTGGCAACTGAAATTGCTTCAAGGTTCATTTCCGGATGAGCCATACGGTTGATTACTTCTTTTTCTTCAATACGCTGCGGATAATCAATTTTCAGTTTGAACATAAAACGGTCAACCTGAGCTTCGGGCAAGGGGTAGGTTCCTTCCTGTTCGATCGGGTTCTGGGTTGCCATTACCAGGAACGGTTTCGGCATTATGAATGTTTCTCCGCCGATCGTTACCTGTTTTTCCTGCATACATTCAAGCAGTGCGCTTTGTACTTTTGCCGGTGCGCGGTTGATTTCGTCTGCCAGAACCACGTTGGCGAAAACCGGACCTTTCTTAACACTGAACGAATGTTCGGTCTGGTTATATATTCTGGTTCCGATCACGTCCGCCGGAAGTAAGTCCGGAGTAAACTGGATACGTGAAAATGAACCGTTGAGAGCCTGAGCCAGAGTTTTAACCGCGAGAGTTTTTGCCAGTCCGGGTAATCCTTCAAGCAACACGTGACCATCGGCCAGCAGTGACAGCATTAAGCGTTTTACGAGTTGTTCCTGTCCTACGAGAATGCGGCCGATTTCCGTTTTCAGCGGTTGAATGAATGCTGACGCCTCACGGATTTGAGCCTGAAGTTCCTGAATTTGAGTCTGATCCATGTTAGCACTCCTGTGTTTGATTTGCTCTCGCAATGTTACTGAGTTAAGTGATTGTATTGGGTATAGACACTTCTGTTCGGCGAAAGTTTCAGAAATGCCGGTTTTTTTTCAATTTTTTTTGTTTTGAGCGGGACCCCTTGCTGTAAAATCTTCTCTTTTGATGGTAATATAAGCCATAATCAGTAATTATAAAACCGAATAGAAGAATAAATTTATGACAAAAAAAAATATATTTGCCGACTGTTTCTCTAAAATATTCTCCCCAGTCCGGTTTTATTTCAAAACTTTTGACCACTGGAGCATCTGGGCATTTGTTTATTCTGTTATTGCTTTTATTCTTACGACTGGAGCTACAGTCTGTTTGGCCCCAGGTGTTATGCAGTCTGCGTTGCCCGGTCCGGTAAAGTACGCAATTCTGTTTTTTATTCAATTGCCATTGGCTGTTTTGCTTGTGATTGTGGTGATGAAAATAATGTATCCACATGCTGCTTTGTTTCGGCACAAACTGATGTTTCGACGCTGGCGCTGGCGGTATATTCCTGAAGTACTGTTTTTTATGGTTGGTCTTGAGCCGCTGGTGCTGGCTGTCGCGATAGCTACATCGATATTATTTAAGGCCATTGGAATAGAAATAAAAACTCCGGCGATTGAACTGTTATTGAAGAATTGTTCCTGGAACGAACTGGCTGTAATTGGATTTTTTGCGGTAGTAGTTGCTCCAGTGGTGGAAGAGATTATTTTCAGGCGGATTATTTTCGGTTTTTTTGTACCGTGGGCCGGAAAGGTTCCCGCGTTGATTCTTACTTCCATTATCTTTGCTATTGCCCACGATGCGAAAGTACAGTTTCCGGCGCTGTTTTTACTTGGAGCCGGGATGCAAATGATGTATATCAGGAGCCGGTCGATTTATCCTTCCATGCTGCTTCATGCTTTCAACAACAGTATTGCGTTAGGACTGCTGATTCTTATTCGGCTTTATCCGATGCCGGAGCTGGAGAAGATGTTGGGTTTTATAGGAGTATGGTAATGACGAAAACAAATGCATTACGCCTGTTGGAGCAGGCGGAAATAGAGTTTGAACCGCATGAATATCCGGTCAATGACGGGAAGATTGATGCCGTGTCTGTTGCCGCAAAACTGGGCTTTCCGCCGGAACAGTGCTTTAAGACACTGGTTACGCAGTCGCCGGACAATGGCAACTATGTTTTTGTGATACCGGGGTCATGTGAACTTGATTTAAAAAAGGCGGCGAAGGCGGCGGGTTGCAAAAGTATCGAGATGATTCCGTCAAAGAAACTTTTGCCGCTGACTGGCTACATTCACGGTGGTTGTTCTCCGGTAGGCATGAAGAAATCTCTGCCGACTTTTATTGATGAGATCGCAGTGATCTATGATTTTATCGCGGTCAGCGGCGGCAGAGTTGGATTGAATATCACGGTCCATCCTGAACTATTGGCCGAATTCATCGATGCCGGTTTTGCTGACCTTGTAAAATAAATCCTTAAGAGATGGATTGCGTTATTACCGCTTCATTTTCCAGTCACTGACGCTCCTTGCGGAAGCAGATTGCAAGATGAAAATTATATTGATATTTAATCGTTTGTTTACTTGTAATGACGGTGATAAATGTTATGTGTTGATTATTGCTATTTTTTTATATGAAGTAATTTCAAAACAGGAGTAAAACTTATCATGGACAAACTACCCGAAGACATTATTTCCGCCTGGAATCAGCGTGAACCCGCTGTTGTACTGACAACTGTTGATAAAGCCGGTGTTCCGAATAGTATTTACGCTACCTGCGTTGGTCTTTTTAATGATTCTAAGATTGTTGTTGCCGACAACTATTTTGACAAGACTCGCGCCAACATTAAAGAAAACCCGTCTGTTGGTTCTGTACTGTTCATTACTACCGAAGGCAAAGCTTTCCAGGTAAAAGGGAAACTGGAATATTATACCGAAGGCGAAGTTTTTGACTTCATGAAAACCTGGAATCCGGAAAAACATCCGGGGCATGCCGCCGCCGTTCTGGTTCCGGACTGCGTTTATTCAGGAGCCCAGCAAATTTGCTAGGTCCGTACGACGGACGGCGTTAGTGCCGCTTCAAACTCCAGTCGCGTTGCTCCTTGCGGAAGCGGGAGAATAATCACTGGTACACTATTGAAGCGGAGTGCATATACATTATGCCGGATCATTGTCCGTACGACGGACGGCGTTAGTGCCGCTTCAAACTCCAGTCGCGTTGCTCTTTGCGGAAGCGGGAGAATAATCACTGGTACACTATTGAAGCGGAGTGCATATACATTATGCCGGATCATTGTCCGTACGACGGACGGCGTTAGTGCCGCTTCAAACTCCAGTCGCGTTGCTCTTTGCGGAAGCGGGAGAATAATCACTGGTACACTATTGAAACGGAGTGCATATACATTATGCCGGATCATTTATTTAATTTTGTGATCCGGCCTTTTTTACGCTTAAATCACATGAATTTTACTCGTTTTTTATGTTTGTTGTTGCTTTTTGCACTCGAGTGCATTATACTGGAAAGTATATTGAAACTGAATAATAAAAATATTAAACTGGTATGAATCAAAAGAACAACATAAGTCATTCGGATATCGCGAAACTGGCAAATGTTACTCGTTCGACAGTGTCAAGGGCGCTTGATCCCAAGCATTGTCACCTTGTCAGTGCGAAGACTCGGGAGAAGATTGAGAAAATCGCGACAGAGCATGGATTTGTTCAGAACATTCATGCCCGCAGAGTCAAAAATCTGTGTAGCGAGGCAATAACACTGGTAATTGATAATCTTGTTACCGATAGAAAGTATTTTTCAGATTTCAATCATTATACTCAACGGATTACTTTTGATACGATTGACGGTATTGTAAATGGTGCCATCGACGAAGGTTTTGAAGTAAAGCTTATTCCGCTGAATACCAGAAAACCGGTAGATGAGGAGTTTCTGGTCAAGCATCTGGAATTTCCTTATTCGGACGGAGTAATTTTTATTGGTTATTTTAAAATGCGTCAGTATTATGACATTCTAAAAAATTGTCAGTCTCCCATGCTGATTGTCAGTGGTTCGGATATTCCGGATGTCGATATTCCGGTATTTTTCCCTAATCCACTTCCTGGGATAAATGAGGCCGCGAAATGTCTGATAGAGCAGGGACATCGTAATTTTGCTTATCATGCTTTTGATTTGTCTACTCCTCCATTCTATCAGAAAGAGCGATTAAAAGCCTGGCAGAATGCGCTGGAAAGCATTAATTCGACGATAAATTTCGAGGTGATCGAAGCGCCGGATATGAAATCGATTGGCAATATGGCGCGGTCTTTTTCTTCCGAATGTCCCTTTAGTGTGATCCTTGCAGCTAATGATGGAGCGGCACATGTCTGGAGGCATGAGCTGGGATTGTGCGGGGTTAGAATACCCGAGGATATAGCGATTGTCGGTTATGACGGCAATACCAGCTACCAGGGATTGTCCTCCGTAGCGGTACCATATTATGATATGGCTTATGCTGCGAGCAATCGTCTGGTAAAAATTGTCAAGGAAAAGCAAGCTGTAGAAATACAAGGCGAACAGTTCTCGACGTTTTTCAGAACTGGAAGCACAACATAATTGTTTATTATATTAAAACCCAAAAAAGGAAAGGAAGATGAAACTCAAAACTAAAAAATTCACTCTTATTGAACTTCTCGTTGTGATTGCTATTATTGCAATATTAGCAGCAATGCTTTTACCGGCTCTTAATAAGGCAAGAGGCAAAGCCTATGCGGCATCCTGCACATCAAATTTAAAACAATTGGGAACAGCAGCCGCAATGTATTCACTTGATTTCGATGATTATATTATACCTTATTATTTGCCAGGATATTCTTCTGATGAGCGCGAAACAAACATCTGGTTGTGGTATGATGGCCTGAAACCATACTACATGAATGATAATGTACTTGTAGACCCCGCTGTAGAAGCATTTTATTCCGGCAAATGGTTTGAAGCGTCGCCAGCAGCAGTTACAAACGAGGCCGGATATACGATAAGTGGCAAAGCTTATGGATATTCATGTAATATGGCTTATGGAATGAATGCGTACATTCAGTATGCCAGTAGTAGCATTATTGCGAAAAAAATGAATCGAATTAAAAAACCTGGAGAGTTAATTCTCATCGGAGACATTCAGGGAAATTATCGTTTTGATTCCGCATCACCATGGGCTTATCTGACACAAACAGGAAACTCTTCAGTATTTTGTTCTGCTGTAAGGCGTCATAGCTATAGACCTCATTTCTTAATGCTGGATGGACATGTAGAACCTCTTCAAATGGAATCTCTCGTTACAACAAAATTATGGAGAGATGATTAAATTTTATGACTTGTATAACGATTAAAAGGAGTGCACGAGCTGGATATCTCGCGCACTTCTATCCCTGAATCCTAATATGTTAACGGGAATATAGAACAAAGAAAATAGTGATTGAGTTGTCAGTAAATCGAGCTCAATAGGTTTGCAAACTTTTTCTCAGCATTTTTCAGAGGGGTTGCCTGTGTAAATTATCAAAGAGCTTAAAGTCAAATTACTTCGCAACTATTTCATATTAACAATAAATTAGAAAAATCAAAAATAGCATGATAATGGAGATCTGATGAATCTGCAAATGTTTCAAAGTAATCAATTTAAAAAAAAATACCGTTTTTTACATAGAAAGCAACTTTTAAATATGAAGTCACGGCCAACGTTAAAAATATTAATTACAGCAGTTGTTGTATTTATTAGTGCTATATCATTCGGAGCAATTCCTCTGGCGGAGAACAGTAAACCTACAGCAGAAATTGTTATCGATAAGAGCGCTGATCAGACTCTAAAGTTTGCCGCTGATGAGCTCTGTTTGTGGGTGAAACAAATTTCTGGCGCGAAACTGCCGATTGTGAACCGGGTCAGTGATTCAAAAACAAAACTTTTTTTATCCTGCAACCCAGAGGTTCTAAAGAAATTTCCTGATGATGCCGAAAAACTTAAGGGCAATGATGGGTATGCTGTCAGAACTGATGGAAATAATGTTTATTTATTTGCATCTCGTCCCAAAGGGATCTTAAACGGTATTTACAGATTGTTGTTTAAAAACAGTGACATAATATGGGCACGACCGAATAAAGAGTTTGGGACTATTTATACGGCAGATCCGGATTTTTCGTTGAGTCAAACAGATTATATTGATATTCCAGTGTATAAACTACGTGGCTGGCAGACTCTTGGGAAAGCAACAAATCTATGGCAGGTTCGCAATGGAAGTAACTGGAATGCTGTTAACGTGAATAGTCCTGTAAAAAGAAAACAAGGTATGATTCTGGAGTTTGGCGGTGGTCACAACCTGAATAGTATCTATATCACAGGAGAAAAATATTGGGACAAACATCCGGAATTCTTTCCCGTGATTAAAGGAAAACGCAAGAGGCCGTTTAAATCCGGAGCTAAAACTCAGCTGTGTTTTACAAATCCTGCGATGACTAAAGCTTTTATTGCTGAATTGGACAAATTAGTAAAAGCCAATCCGCAATATGAAACTTACCGAATTATGATTGAAGATAATCGCGACCAGTGTGAATGCGCTGAGTGCAGAAAACCGATAAGACTACCCGATGGTAAGATATTGACTCAGAATGCTAAGAACTACTATTCAACACGTTTTTTTATCTGGCTTAATACGATTGCCCGGTATATGCAGAAACATTATCCAGGCAAACGAATACTGACTTTTGCCTATTTCTTTACGGAAGTTTCACCAGCGGTAAAAATTGCTTCAAATATTGATATTTCATTTTGCCCTATTTTTAAGAATTCAAAATTCCCCATGGATTCGCCGCAAAACGCAAAAACAAACAAAATATTAAAAGGGTGGCTGCGAAATACGCATAATATTACTTTGCGTGAATACTTTGGACTGACTGGTAGTGTTCCTCGAGCTGTTGATGCGATTGCATTGGAAGATTGGCGTTATGCGAATAAGAACGGAATTGTGAAAACCTATTCGGAAATTTGTTCTGATGATTACCGGAGAAAACACTGGGGAGGAACCAGTTGGGATGCCAATGCCATGTATTTCTGGGTGATGGCAAACGCAACCTGGAATCCTTATCGTGACGTTGAGGAATATCGGGAGGAGTTTTTGAACCGTGTTTTTGGTGCGGCATCGGAAGATATGAAAGAATATTACAGCTTACTCGAAAAAGAATGGCTGAAAAATCCTCAAAAGTCGACATGTAACGATGACGCAATCGCAACCTGGAAATATTTATTAACTCCACCACTCAGAAAGAAATGTCTTGCAGCCCTGAATCGAGCAGAGAAAAAAATATCACATCCAAATAGTAAAAAGATATTCAAACGCATTAAAAATAATTTTCTTGATGCAGTTAAAATGGCAAACACAATTCATGTAAAAGCTTATAAGACAAATAAAAGGCCTTTATTTGATCCTGATTTCAATACAGGAAAATGGGCCGCATGTAAAGCCGAGACGCGTTTTTTCCTGCATCCCAGTGGTAAACCATATTCCAGTAAAACTGAAGTGAAAATTCTTTATGATTCATATAATATCTACTTCGGGATAAAATGCTTTGAGCAGCCGGATAAAATGATATACAGAAAGCCCGTGCCTCCTCAAAATATCTTTTGCGACGGTCAGGGATTTGAAGTATATATCAGTGCTAGATGGAGAAATCGTTCCGGCTATGTTCAGGTTGAGGCTGATCCCTCCAATAATCGTTACTGGTCTTTTTGTGGTGACAAAGCATGGAAGGGAAAGTGGAATTCTAAAGTAAAAGTTACAAAAGATGGCTGGAGTTGTATGATTACTATTCCGTGGAAAGAACTTGGGATTTTTCCTAAAAGGAATAAACTGATCAAATGTATGTTTGTCAGGCAGGTTAACCGTTGTACGCCTCCGTCAGCGCCCCCTGTTTCAATAAACTTGCTTGGAACTGCTCGTCACCGTATTGGAACTTTCGCTATACTGGACCTGGAGAAATAAGGCGTATTATTAATGATAGTATTTAAATGTGACTCAAGTGGCTATCAGCGTCTCTTCGATCAGGCAGTTGAAGGGCTGAGTAAAAATTGCTGGACTTTTAAGCCGGAAATCGGTCCTATGCTGGTCGAAGGCGGGGTATATCCCGGTGTATGGCTGGAATGTGCTCCGTTGGAGGGACTGGTATTTTCCTCGTTTGATATGGAAACAGCGAAGAATAATCATCGCATTTTCTATAAATATCAAAAAGAGGATGGTCAGTTTCCGTCTAGTGTGAGTGTTGAACGGATTAACTATGCCCAGATACAGCAGACGGTTCCGATCATTGAAACCGCTGAGAAACTGGCGCTGATGACAAATGACGAGGAGTTTCTCGTACGGAGTTACCGGGCCTGGATGAAATGGGATCAATGGTTGAGTGATCATCGTGATACTCGGAAACGTCATCTTTGCGAAGCGTTTTGCGAATATGATACCGGACACGACAACTCCTATCGTTTCAAGGGATTGCCGAAGTTTTGTCCGGATAAGAATGCGGCGATTTGCCCGGAGATTTCGGTGTTGCCGTATGCTTCTCCTGATCTTTCCGCCACGCTTTACGGTGGACGTAAAGCAATGGCGAGGATTTCCAGGCTTTTGGGGCTTCGACTTGAGGAAGAACGCTATCTTCAATTGGCGGAGTTGACCAAAGAGGCGATATTCAAATATTGCTATGATGAAGAGACAGAGTTTTTCTATGATCGTACGGCAGAAGGGAATCTGATAAAATGTGTCAGTGACGCAGGTCTGCGCGTATTGATGGAACACGTTGTCGATCAGGAATTGTTTGAGCGGATATATCATCGTTACCTTATCAATCCGGAATCATTCTGGACAGACTATCCCATGCCGTCGGTCGCGGCTGATTCCGTTGGATTTGTGAATCCGCCGCCCGATAACTGCTGGAGTGGCGCGAGCCAGGCGTTACTGGCGTTGAGAACGCCCTTGTACTTCGAGCATTACGGCAAATTCAACGCGCTTCATCATCTGATGCGGCGCTGGCTCGACGGTATGCTGAAAGCTCCGGATTTTATGCAGCAGATGAATCCTCATACTGGTAAATTCTCGACTTCGCCCGGTTATTCTCCTGCAATGTGCTGCGCGATAAGTTTCATTTCCGCATTGTCTGGAATCCGTGAAGATTCTGATCATATTTCGTGGGGATGTGATTTGCTGCCGGACTGCGGTAAAAGTTACTTTAGACTGGAACTTAATGCAGGCGGTATTGCTGAACTTGTGCAGAATAATGGTCTGGCAAAACTGTTACTCAACGGTTCCGAGTTAATAACCATAGACAAACCGGCTAGAGTGTTCACTTCCAAATCCGGGAAAGTAACAAAAATAATCAGTGATGATAGACTAGTCGAACCTGAGTATGATTGTTGTTGTGTTATTTGACGGCTTTTTGAATTTCGTTTTTGAACATCTCAAAGCCTTCCTGTTCCGGCCAGGTTCCGATGGTTTTGCCCTTTTTGAAAATCATTAATTTGCCTTTTCCGCCAGCTACACCTAAGTCGGCGTCAGAGGCTTCGCCCGGTCCGTTGACAACACAGCCCATTACCGCGATCTTTTTCAGGTCGATCGTTTTGCCGCCTGCTTTGATTTGAGCAATAATATCCTCGACTTTGCCAGTGAGACCAATCAGATCGATTTCCGTTCTGCCACAGGTCGGACATGAAACGATTTCCGGTTTGGCTTCACGCAATCCCACGCTTTCCAGCAGGATGATCCCAGTTTTTACTTCTTCAACCGGGTCCGCGGTCAGGCTGACCCGAAGCGTGTCGCCGAGTCCGGCCAATAGTAGACCACCGATACCGGCGGCAGATTTGATAATGCCGCGTTTCAGGGTTCCCGCTTCCGTCACTCCGATATGGAGCGGATAATCGGAACGTTCCGCAAAAGCGTGGCAAGCCTTATAGGTGATTTGAACATCGGATGCTTTCAGGGATACTTTGATATCTCTAAAACCGTATTTTTCGAGTAACGCGCATTGTCCGAGAGAACTTTCCACCAGTGATTCAGCGAGTGCGTCATCATGAGACATTCCGGAGTCTAGTTTGCTTTGCATTAACCCTTTCGGCAAGCTACCGGAATTGGCTCCGACTCTTATCGGAATTCCCGAGTTTCCAGCTTTTTCGGCGACTGCCTGTACGCGTTCGTCTGAACCGATGTTGCCCGGATTAATTCTTACGCCATGGATTCCGGCGTCAATCGCGCCGATTGCCAGACGGTAGTCAAAATGGATATCAGCGATCACCGGAATCGGGCTTTCATTCAGAATTCGGGGCAGGGCGGCAACCGCTTTCTGGTCGGGCACCGCTACACGGATGATTTCGCATCCGGCAGCGGTCAGATCGGAAATCTGGCTCAGGGTGGATGCCGCATCCCGAGTATCGGTGTTCGTCATTGACTGTACTGATACCGGAGACCCACCGCCGATTGCGACTTTACCTATATGAATCTTACGGGTTTGTTGTCGCAGGTACATTAGAAGCCTTTTCCGCCGGTTGTGCCGGAGCTGATTTTTCAGTGGTCTCTTTTGCCGTTGTCTGGCTGGATTTTCCCGGGCCGATAAAACGACCGATATCAAATACCGTTACATACAACATAAATGATATCAGGAAAAATACGCAGGCGATATTCACCGGCTGAACATATTTGTGCGGCAGGGGTTTTCCCATCAGCATTTCGATGATCGCAAACAGAATATGACCGCCATCGAGAATTGGCAGCGGGAACAGGTTCAACAGTCCCAGACTGAAGGAGATGATAACTACAATATAAATTCCCTGGATGAAGGAACCATGATATACCGCCAGGAACATCAGCCGGACAATTCCGATCGGACCGCTCATATTACGGGGCTTGATGGAACTGTTTTTCTTGGTTACTCCGGCTTTATGGGCCAGATGGTAATAGATTCCGCGCAGGGATTTAAAACTCATTTCAATTACATAAGTAAACTGATCCCATGGCGTTGGATGAGCCATGAACTTCAAATCGATACCTGAATTATAGCTTTTATAAGGTTCCGGGGTGATGTTTATAGTAAACGGTTTGCCGTTGCGTTCGATTGTCAGATCTACCGGCTTGCCCTTGCTTTCGCTCATCAAGTTAATAACCAGATCATCTTCCGCAAGTTTTCTATTGTTGATTGCAATCAGGATATCTCCGGCTTTTAGTTTTGCGCGAGAAGCAGGTGAATTCGCTCTGACTGTATTGATCTTGTGGTCGGGAGAAAGCGTAACTCCGATAACATAATATCCTTTATCCACATTTTCTTTTGATATGATGTTTTTTATTTCTACTTCTTTATCTCCTCGTTTTACCAGAAGGTCAAGTTTAGGTGATGAAAGCGTTGACAGTACTTCATAAGGACTTTTCATGTCGGCTATTTTCTTACCATTGATCGCAAGCAGCAGGTCCCCGGCTTTTACCCCGGCTTTTTCCGCGGGAGAGTTAAGGTCAGGTGTTAAAACATAAGGAATGTCAGGCGTAAAGAATGGGTAAGCGATCTTTTCCTGGCTCATATAGTGGGGGTTGGGTTTCGGCTCATAGGTGATTGTACGTGTTTCATCGCCGCGTTTTACGGTCAGATTAACTTTACCGACTGTAAACAGGACACGGTGGACGAATTTTTCCCATGAGCAGTTGATCGGTTCGCCGTTCATTTCGACAATTTTATCACCTGTACGGAGTCCGGCTTTGTATTCCGGGCTTTCTTGTTCAACGGTTTGAACGACAATATTTTTCATTTTAGGAGACAGCTGAGGAACACCGTAAACCCATACAAGAATTCCCAAAGCGAAACCGGAAATAATATTGAAGAAAGGTCCGGCAAAAGCGGTCAGTAACCGGTCAACTGGTTTTACCGGCGGGAGTTCCTTGCCGTCAACCATTTTAACTTCTTCGTTGGAAGGATCAATCTGTGGCAGGTCCACATACCCGCCGAATGGCAGGCAGCCGATTCGATATTCCACACCTTTCCATGTAAAACCCCAGACTTTTTTGAAACCAATGGAAAAGGCCACGATATATAATCCACGCCATTTTGCCACCAGAAAGTGTCCGAGTTCATGAATGAATATGCAGAAACCAAAGAAGAAAATTACGAAAAAAACTGCACCAATAATTGAAAGTATTTCCATTGACTACCTGTTATTATTTATTTTGACTGTTATCATTAACTATCATATGCTATCAGTATAATATTGCCTAATCGTTGATTTCGCAAGGTACTAACTGTTATTTTTTACTGACTTTGTAAATGTAACAGGTTGTAGCTGAAAATTCAACTTGGACAACAATGTTTCCGAAGAATAGATGTTAATAAAAGGTAGAATGGAAATATTCGTGGTCAGATTTTCTGCTGAGTGCGATTGATAATCATATTCTGCCATGGTTCGGATAAACTGTCAAACCGGGCCGACCAGCCGGAAATGCGTACAGAAAGATTCGGATATTTTTCGGGATGAGCCTGGGCGTCACGTAATACCTCTGTATCAACCGTGTCAATTTGCAGATAGAATCCGCCCAGAGCGAGAAAGGCTTTCAGTATACCCGTCAGGGCGTCCAGTCCGTCATTTCCGGAAACCGAAGAAGGATGCAGTTTTAGCTCAAGCGGACAGCCGTTTGGCATTCTACTGAAATCTGGCCGACAGAATGATTTGACCACAGCAGTGGGACCATTGATGTCGCTGCCTGGCGTAGGGGCGAGATTTGTCGCTAGAATTTCTCCTGCATGCCGTCCGAACGCAGTAGCTTTACGATGTGGAGCATATGCAATTTCGCGTCCAAACGTACTTATTCCGGCAGGACGTAGTACGCCATTAATTTCCCGAACTTCACCGACAATTTCGGCATAGTTATTGACCAGGCGTGTGAATAGTTCATCGACTTCCGGTGTGTCATTGCCGTAAAGCGGATAATCATGAACGATTTGCTGTCGGAGTTCTTCGGCTCCTTTCCAGTTGTTGCATAAAATTTCAATGAACTTGTCCAGAGAAATTATTTTTTCATCATACACAACCTTTTTTATCACGTACAGGCTGTTGGCGACATCCGGCAGTCCACCGGCATGGATAGCCGCGATCGTATATTTTGCTCCCCGGTCATTATAACTTAGTGCTCGATCAATACAGTCGTCTACAAACATTGACAGTAAAGGAGTAGGAATGCAATGACCATTGCCGTAACGTTGTTCATTCTTGAAATGACCGGCGGCATGTTTGTCAGATTCCTTGCATAAAGCTTTCAGTTCTTCCAGAAAGTTTTGATAAAGAGCTTCAAATGAAGGATAAATGTTTATTGTATCGGACTCAAATTGTAGTGTGTTCTGTAGAAGTAATAAAGCGTCAAACGGCAGGTAAGTGAAAGCCGATTTGCCGCCGATAATGGCTTCCCAGCAGCCATCGTTGGTGAATTCCATCGCATCGTGTATTGGTATGCCGAAGTCAGTAAGTGCCTGGATTACCAGTGGTTCGTTGTAGATGGAAACAATGCCGCCGCCAAGACGCTGGATTTCGGCAATGCGTCGGAACAAATGATCTGATGTTTCCTGGCTGACTCGTACCGCCACCGGATAATCGCTGATATGCAGTTCTTCTACCACATCAAGAATCAGTTCTGTAACTTCATTGTTTACCTGATTTCCATTGCGGTCGATGCCGCCCAGAATAACATTTTGATAATGCTGAGCATCACCGCTCTCAATATCTCTAACATTACGCCATTCAGTACCTTTAATCCAGAAGTGTGCCAGTAATTCACGAGCCTCCTCCAGAGTGATCCTGCCGTTCTGTAAATCCTGTTTGAGGTATGGTCCAAGCATCTGATCCATACGTCCCAGGCCGGACCAGTTGCCGCATAAGCGTTGAAAGGAGAACATTGACCATAAAGACTGTACGGCTTCACGAAAAGATTTTGGCGGATTCTCCGGTACTCGCGATAAGGTTTCAGCCTGATTCTTATAATGATCTTTAATTTTACCGGAAGCGTTTTCCGCCAGTCGGCAGAGTTCGGCAATCTGGCGTTTGTTCCAGATTTCGGCAGCATCAAGACATGTCAGCATGGCTTCAAGCAAGTCTTGTTGGGATGGTGATAAATTACCAGCTTTCTGCCGCTTTGAGATTCTTGTCCGAAGTCCTTTATATCCTTCTTTCAGAACTTTTCCGAAGCCAATGGTCACATGGCTGGTACTCGGATAGTCACATCCCGGAGTTGAATGTCCGGCTGCCTCAAGATAAGTTGCGGCTCCGACCAGATGTTCTTCCCGCATGATTCGGAGCGGGGCATTTTGAGCAATCAGTTTAACGGTTAAAGCGTATTTCATGTTGTCGGTCATGCTTGGGTTCTCTTCGCAATTAAGACGAAAATTACTTTTGATTACAGTATTTTTGAATTCTCCGTCCAGATAACGTTTCGCTAAATTGCGGGTTGATTCAGACAGTCGAGTTATTTCCGGCGTTGATGTCGGATGTAGTGAATTAAGCATATGATGGTCAACCTTTATGTTTTTATTATAGTTTGAATAATAGTCGTATTCGAGGATGTTTTGAATAGCAATTTTTCTTAATTTTATGTCTGAAAGTCTAAAATAATAGTTTTCTATGCTGAAAATAATGATTTTTAGTATTATGTTATTTGTGTGGTCAGGAGAAAATAAAGTGTTTGAATTTTGTGATATAAAATTGGATATGCTCGAGCCGGGCAGGGGGTATGTAGAGGGAAAACGTGATTGCTGGGTGCATCGTAAAACAACCCCATACATTATTTTTGCCCAGGCTTTCAAAGGACACTATGAACTTGAGGCGGACGGACAGAATTTGATTCTGCGGGAAGGAGAAGCCTTTTTTACTCCTCCTGATCTGCCGCTTGTTATTACTCATCGAATTAACCCGAAGTCCGGCGAAATGAAAATGCGCTGGCTGCATTTTAACGTATCCCTGCTGGGAGGAATTCCGATTGAAAGAATGTTTGATTTTCCGTTGAAAGTGGAGAAGGATATTTGTGAAAAAATGGCGGAACCAATAGATGAGTTATACCGGTTGCGTGACAGCTGTTCTATTGCATCTGCGATACGAAAGAATCTGTTAGGATATCAATGTCTGGAACTGTTGTTTCCATTATTAAAACCGCACTATGATACGGTAGCCTTTTCTCGTTACTCTGCCAGAATTGTTCAGATCATTGAATATATTCGTGGTCATAAGGGGCGGACCATACACATCGGAGCATTGGCTGCGCATTGTGGAATATCGCGAGCCGGACTTTATAAACTCTTTTCCGCGACTCTGAATACGACGCCTCAGCGATATATCAACCGTATGCGTTTAGAGCAAGTAGCGGAAATGCTGCGAAGTACGGATAAGACCATTGGAGAAATTGCGGCTGAACTTAATTTCCCGGACCAGTTTGTTTTATGTCGACAATTCAAAACGCAGTATGGAATGCCGCCAAACGAATACCGTAAAAACAAATCGTGGCAGTATAATGGTCTCGGTGTTAAATAGCGGCAGCTGAAATTCTTGCCAGACGGTCAGCTTCCAGAATGTCGTCAAGCGACGGATTCTTGATCACCTGGTGAGCCGACATTGTGTGCTCGATAATTTTCCAGATATCGGTAAAGCCGATTTTTTCCTTTGAAAACAAATCAACTGCTACTTCGTTTGCCGCGTTCATTACTGCGGGCAGGGTACCGCCTTCACGTAAAGCAGTATAGGCGAAATCCAGTGATGGGAATTTCTTCCTGTCCGGCAACTCAAAAGTCATCCGGGAAAATTTAGCGAAGTCCAACGGTTTCAGACCACCCGGCAGTTTACGGGGATAGGTCAGGGCGTACTGGATCGGGAAGCGCATGTCCGGGGTAGACATTTGAGCTATAATTGTGCCGTCTACAAATTCAACCATGGAATGCACAATTGACTGAGGATGAATTACTGCCTCTATTTTATCGGGCGAAACATTGAACAGCCATTTTGCCTCAATGATCTCCAGTGCCTTGTTCATCATGCTGGCGGAATCGATTGTGACTTTGGGACCCATATCCCAGGTCGGATGCGCCAGCGCGCTGCTCATGGTGGCTGCGGCAATTTCCTCGCTGGTGGACTTTCTGAACGGACCGCCGCTGGCGGTCAGGATCAGTTTTGAAACATCGTCATGGTGACGTCCTTCAAGACATTGGAAGATGGCACTGTGTTCGCTGTCTACAGGGAGCATGTTCGAGCCGCTTTTCGCAACTTCAGCCATGACGATTTCACCTGCCATAACAAGAACTTCCTTGCTGGCCAGCGCGATATCCTTTCCTGCTTTAATGGCGTTAAGCACTGGAGCCAGTCCGCCGGTTCCTACAATTGCGCATACCACGGTGTCTACTTCCGCTCGAACCACCAGTTCGCTCATGGCTTCTTCTCCTGCCATTACCGTACAGGAGTCAGGAGCCAGGCTGCGCAGTTTTGCTTCCGCCGCCTTTTTGCTGGTGACGACAAAGCGACAGTTCAGTTCTGCGGCCTGCTGCGCCAGCAGTTCAACATTGTTACGGGCCACAAGTCCGACAACTTCAAGTTCGGAGTCAAGGTGTTTTGCCACTTTGACCGCATTGATTCCGACCGATCCGGTCGAGCCGAGTATGACAATTTTTTTCTTATTCATAGATCAGTTTTTCCTGGACTCAACCATCAGTGTAACCGGGCCGTCGTTGTGTATTTCCACTTTCATATCGGCCCCGAATTTCCCGGTTTGTGTCCTAATCCCCTTGCTGCTGACTTCTTTTATAAACTTTTCGTACAGCGGGACAGCATGTTCCGGACGTGAGGCGTCGGTATAGCTGGGACGTCGTCCTTTCCGGCTGTCGCCGTACAGTGTGAATTGCGAAATGATCAGCGCTTCCCCCTTTACATCCAGTAACGATAAATTCATCTTATCGTTTTCGTCGGAAAAAATTCTAAGTCCGGCGCATTTGTCAGCGAGAAATTCGCAGTCTTTTTCTGTATCATCATGGGTAATTCCCAGCAGGATAACCAAACCGGCTCCAATCTTTCCGACCGTTTCTCCGTCAATTCTAACCGCTCCTGCCGTAACCCTTTGTAATAAAGCTCTCATTAATTCTTGATAAGGTTAAGAAATTCCATTCTGGTGGCGGTTTCGTTGCGGAAGCTGCCGAGCATGGCGGAAGTAACCATTTTTGAGTTTTTCTTTTCGACACCGCGCATAACCATGCACATGTGCTGTGCTTCCATTACCACGCCGACTCCTTCGGGAGTTATTGCGTTATTAATGGTTTCAGCGACTTCTTTGGTTAATCTTTCCTGTAGCTGGAGGCGTCTGGCAAACATGTCGACGATTCGTGCCAGCTTGCTTACTCCGAAAACCTTGCCGGTTGGAATATAGCCAATACTGCATTTGCCGTAGAACGGCAGCAGATGGTGCTCGCACATACTGTAGAATTCGATGTCTTTGACGATTACCATATCGTCGCATTCGCATTCAAAGTATGCGTTGTTGATGACTTTTTCCTGATCCTGACGGTAACCGCGGGTTAGGAATTCCCAGCTTCGGGATACCCGTTCCGGCGTATCAATAAGTCCTTCACGGTCGGGATCTTCCCCGATTGCCGTGATAATAGTTTTAACCGCGTTTTGAATTTCCACGATATTGTCCCCTGTTTTATCATATTCCGTTGTCTATGGAATATTCCGGTTCATTACAAAAATTTGGGAATTAATATACAGCCTGAACCGATTAGTTCAATAGTGGCGAACATGATAAAACAAGGATTACAGGCTACTGTTGTAGAGTTCCTTAGCGGTGCCGTTGAGCCATCTCTTTGCAAGAAACATACACTGTTGTTCCGTCATGCCGTTCTCGTGGCATTCCGCTAGGAATTCCGCGACAAAGCGTCGCAGTCTGATATGAAAGCCGATTGCGTTTTCCGGGAATGTAAATTCACCGGAGCACAGGCTGATCTTGTTGGATGGAAGTCCGACGAGCATTCTGTGAAGTATTCGTTTTGCGCGTGGCGGATTGGATACGCATAAGTTGCCCGAGTTGATATAGACATGCGGAAATATTCCGGCCAGTTCGGGATTTGCGCCGATACAGTCGAAACGCAAATGGTTGAAGCGGTTAAAAAATTCATGAACCTCAATAGTATCCAGCGTGATGCCCCGGGCTAATTGAACCGTCATTTTCAACCGTTCGGCACAGTCAAAAGCAAAACACTGCATATAACTGGCAAACTCACTGCGATCATTGAGAGTTCCATCCATAACGCGGTTGAACATTTCCTCGGCATCTTTCCACTTTACCTTTTGTGTTTTAGTAAGGGGTCTTGAAAGGCGCAGTACACCGCCTGCGTTGCCCAGGTTGTTTACGGCAATTTCCACCGCTGCCAGCCATTCATCGAAATTGTCCGGTCCGATATTGGATATGGATTGAAGCAGTTCTGCCGCCTCGGGGTCATCCGGGTTGGCAAACGGTTCCATATCCAGTGCGGTACAAACAGAGAAGGGAGTGCCTGGCGCGGTTGTTACATAAGAAGTAACCGCTTTGATATGGAACTGCTCCAGAAGTTTGTTTATCGCATTGATATTGTGTTTACTCTGGTGTTGCTGATTCAGACCGTCAATTGTGAATTTATTCAATTCGAGATCGTATATGGTTCGAATCGCGTCGAGAATCATATTGGCCGGATAGCAATGGCGTATATATTCCAGATAAGGCTCCAGGATGCCCCAGCGTTCCAGCAGGGAAATCGATGAATTATTTAAAATACTGATGTTTTCTTCCGGCATTCCGGCCGCGTACAGTAATGTTCTGACATGCGGGGTAACCAGCATCTGCAGAATATCGGGATGCAGTGAAATCTTAAAATCTTCATAAGCGTCGATGACTTCTATTTCATCCAGGCGACTGGTGAAATCGTTGATGGTGTCTGCCATAATAACTCTATCTTTGTTATTACCTTAATTGTAGTGATATTTAATTAAATTTTAACTCATTATTGGTAATAAAGCAAGCTTTCTGGTAGAGATTTTGAGTGAAACGTTACAAAATAGTCAAATAACCAGTTGTAACATTTCACTCCGTATGGAATTACAGTTCCCGTACTCCGGGCCACCAGGTGTTAAGAGCATTTTTCATCTCTTCCAGCTGATGTTCCGGATAGTCGGCGAATAATGGACCGACCGAAGTCGCTATTCGAATGTTTACCTCGGCATTGGTATGTTGCATATCCGTCGGGATTTCCCATTCGAACGGAGCCCACAGGCAGGGGCCGAGCGATTTACCGTCGACAATTAATTCGACCGCCATATTTTTATACTCGAAAGCGATCGCGTCCGTATTGCTTAAATCCACTTGTTTTCGCAGGACAACCGTTCCGGCATATTCCTTTAGGCAACTGTTAAAAAGAATTTCCGGTTGCATTGCATTTTCCGGCAGAGGACGTATTACCTTATCGCTGCCGAGCGCAAAGCGTCCGCAGATGAACGCCAGAGGTAGATACGAAAAATCCTCACTGTTATTCGTTTGTCGTATGATATGTTTTCCTTTTGATAAAGTGAATTTCTGACTCTGATTGAACAACTGGGTTTGTCCGTCCGGCAGTAACTCGCATTTTTCTGTAGCGCAGACCGGTTTATTATCGAGCATGACGTCAGCTTTTTGGTAATACTGCCGCAGGGCGATCTGAACTTCAGTATCTTCCGTAACTTCCACGGTTATTTCCTTTGAGGCGGGGAAAATGCACCGCAGTGTATTATTCTGTTCGATATCCGCGATGAAGTCGGCAGTCGTCAGATTCAGAAAGTTTTCAGCCTTAGATGGAACCGGACGCGGCAATATCGCGATATCGCAAGGAGGCATATCGAATGTTTCTTCGCCTAGAGTTACTCCGCGAAGATATTCGTTGGAAGTGTTGATGATCAGGGTCGTTCCGTCGTCGTAGGTTTTCAGCATGATTCTTTCAACCGGCGAACCATCACTGTAACGCAACTGCGCGCGCCGTTTTGACGTTTTTTCCAGTAAGACCAGCAGTTCCTGAATATTCACTAATTCTGTATTGCTTTTTTCTTCTGTAACTCCATTTTCGGTCAAACAAAGAACTGTGCTGTACGCATCGTTTACGGCTTCATCTTCCCCGATGATCCTGAATTCCCATTGCGCATTGTGCAGTGCTTTGATCAAAGACAGTAGCTCTATTTTCTGTGATGCCGGATTCTTGTGACGCCAGTGCTTTGCATAGAGGCTTTGCGGATAGCGTATGGCTATGTCTGCGGTCGATGCTTTGGTGCACAGTCCGGCAGCGACGGCGGCGGATTCGTTCAATGTTCCGGCATACCTGTACCACGGCTGGGTTGGTGCCACCGGATTGTAGTACATGCCTTTTTCCACGTTTCCGCGAGCATCAAGGGCTGAGACCGCGGTTACATAGTGGTCGATGCCATGGGCGGCGCACAGATAGATCATTTCCCGCATTTTTGCCAGTGTCATATCGGCCGGGCCCAGTGCGAACAGTTCCACTAAACCGTGTTGTCGCGGACCGTTTATGGAGCTTTCGATTAGTTTGAGCGTTTCCCATTCGATGTCTTCAAAAATACTGTGGGAGGGGATTTCATCAATTCCCGGCATGGAGAAAGAACGCATGATTTCTACCGGAAGTCCGTTTGCGGTCAAGGAAATATCTGTTGGGGATTCATATAACAGGTGACCGGTAAACAGGACTCCGTGATCATCGCACCACTGCCTGATTTTATCCATAAATACAGATTTAAAGCGTTTCCCTTGGAGTGTGTAATAATTTTCCCATAGCCCGTTCGGTTTATTTCCAGCTAAATAAGCTTCAAGGTCGTTGATCAGTTCGCGTCCGGTTGCTTCCCGGTAGTCTTCCTTGAGACCGGTGTAATATGGAATTTCGAGTGTACAACCGGTCATGGTTTGTCCGCGAACCGGATAAATAAAGCTGGGTTCGTCGGAAAAGATTCCCTTGATCACGGTACCGAAATATTTACCGAAATGTTTGTAATAGGTCTCGTGGGTCAGCTCGATGAAATAATCGACTGCCTTGGGATTCTGGATGTCTGCGAACATGGGAATCGGGACCTCGGTCCAGTAGTAGTCCTGGCCGGGAGCGTCGGGATCTTCCAGTCCGCAGAAATTGCGGTCCACGAATGCCACTAGCTTTTTACCCATGAAATCAGGACTGCCCTTCGTTACTTTGCCTTTGCATTTGCCGCTGGGCCAGTTGTATTCGTCATAAAGCCATACGGCCATATCATGTTCGGCGCAGTATTCGATGATGTGACGGCATATTTCCAGCCATTCCGGCCCCATGTATTCAACTTCAAGGCCGCTGCGGGGATAGATCAGAAACTGGTCTATACCTGATTTACGGTAGTTTTCCAGATTACGACGTAATTCTTCGCGTCCGGGCCGTCCGGTAATGGCCCCCATCGGGATCAGGGGATTATGTCCCATGATATTCAATGCTCCATGTTGTTTTTTATCTACATCCGATCAGGATTAAACCGCTGATCAGTATAATAACTGTCATGATTGATTTGCGATTGATTGTTTTCTGGCTGATACTGTGGTAGCCTACAAAACCGACAATGCTTAATCCCAGACATACTGGATAAGCGATCGATACCATATTTAGAGCGGCCAGGGCATCAATTGATTTGTACAGTGTGAAACGTCCGGCATAAGTAAGGGCGGCAAATGCCAGTCCATACAGCCAGATTGATTTATTCGGTTTCGAAATATTTGCCGATGTCAGCAGGCAGGAGAACAGGGCCAGTCCGCCGATTGACTGCAACGGGATTCGCAGTGCGTAAAGATCGCTCCAGCCGGACCAGAAGGACGGAATACTGAAACAGTATTGTCCGCAGCCTACAACAACAAACGCGATGATAGTTATTACAAACCAGCCTTTTCGGGGCGTGTCGGTTTGCTGGGGGCTTTTCCCCTTTTTTTGTTGTCCAAAGAGCATAATCCCTGTAAGTATGGCAATGATTCCCAGTGTATTCCATAAGGTCAGCTGTTCTCCGTTGATCAATATTGCCAGCGAGAACGGCACCACCAGTGACGATTGGCAAATCGACCATACAATGTCCGGTTTACCCCGTTTCATTGCCATGATCATAAGCAGTATGCCGCCTGCCGCGGTGATCCCAGCCGCGAGCATTACAAGCAGGAAAGATGAGAAGTTGTTAACTTTCCAACCCGCGTTTGCCAGCGAATTCCATTTTACGGTTCCAAGGCATATAATGAATAGGAATATTGCACTGCATAGATTGAAACTGACCGGATTGATCTGCCGTTTATTTATATGGTTGAAGTATATACCTACTCCTGTCCATAAAATTCCGGTGATGATGCACCATGTTGCGGCCGTAAGCATGATCAGTCCAATCCTCGGGTAATTTTTTTAGATGCATTGTTTAGCAGCTTCAGCATTTTTACGGTATGCTCATCATCATGAAAATAACTTGAAAATGTGACAGCCAGCGAGGCTATGATATTGTTTTCGTTGTCGACAACCGGTACTCCGATGGAGGTTACACCGAAAACACTTTCGTCGTGGGCGACAGAATATTTTTGTTGACGAATCACATTCAGTTCTTTTTCAAGAGTATTCCAACTCGTAATCGTTTGTTTGGTGAAATTGTTCAGCGAATAGCTTTCTTTTAGATTATCATAGTCTTCCTGTGGCATCTCAGCCAGCAGAACTTTTCCGACCGCCGTTGAATGGAATTGATCGGTCCAGTTCTGACGTTGGGGGACAGTAATCGGACCCTGGCTTTCGGCAATATTTACTCCGATAATCTGCTGGTTGTAAACTACTCCCAGAAAGCATTGGGTTTCGCCGATTCGGCTTAGTTCTTCCATTGGTTCTCGTGCTGCCGACCTGAGATTGCTCCAAGCGTCAGCCGCATTGCCCAGAAGAAAGGATTGTCCGCCGAGAATATATCGACTCTGGTCGTTCTGATCCAGATAACCGCGTATGTAAAGGGTTCTAACCAGATTGTTTGCCGCGGTAACGCTTAGTCCCACTTTGTTGGCAATATCAACCGCGCGAATTGGACCGCCGTTATCTCTGACCGCTTCCAGAATATTGAGTGCGCGTTCAACCGACTGTACAAGATTTTTTCGTTCTTTATTCTTTTCCATAATCTGCTATATACAATATTATTGTATTATGTGTTTTAATGTTGTATATAATTATATCTCAATCAAAACCAAAGTCAATAGGAAAGGGCATTTTTATAGAAAAATTAAAAATAAGAAATCCGCATAGCGGTAATATGTCAGATCCAACGCGGAATTCGTTGGTCGGCGCAGCCGAAATCTCCAAGAAAGGTAGGAACGGTTCTCCGTAACCGTCCGTAATTTTGTGCGTGAACACAAAATCCCAAGAGACGGCGCGCTGCGGAGAGCTCGTCCTACCCACGCATGATCTTTATCTTTGCGTGACGGATCAGGTTCTGGTGCCATTGATGACAGAGTTCTATGATTTTATCGGACGACGCTATTTTGATCAGTTCCAGATTGGGATTGGTTTGTAAGGCGGAATTATCCATTACGGATAAATAGAATATCTGCGAATGAGTGAGTGTACTGTCTGTGATATCGGAAAAGTCAAAAGTCTGACGGTTGAGTTGTTTTATAAACTCCTCGTTGTAGTAAATCTGATCCTGCACCCGTTCCAAATCCTCAGCGGTTAAGATTCCGTCCATTTTTACCGATACTTCCCCTTCGCGTACTACAATTTCCCTGATTGCCATGACAACCCCCTTTGTGAGTTGCCGCCCTCGAAAAAGAAAAGGGCGGCGTTGTACTTGCCGTTCACAGAGGTCCGCCAAGACCCAACAAGACAACAAGCAAACACCGCCCAAGTATACACATGGGTGTTGTTTTCCTGTTCGTATCTTGTTTTGAAAATTGGCGGTTTCTGTGAACACGAACGAAAATAAAATTCACGCAATAATCACGTGAAAACTATGATTGTAAAATTCTTAATCTATCTGAATAAAATTCTCCTGATTTTCTCCAAGTAGCTTGCGTTGTCCCCAACGCAAAAAGCACGACCACTCGTAAACGCTTAAACACGTCCTTTCAATACTTGCAGATGAAAAGATGCGTATTTTCTAAATTTTTTATATTAAACTCTTTAATTTATCACAATTAAATCGTGCTTTCAAAGGTAGTCCATAAATCAAAGCTACAACAGCACAATTGCTATTTGCGCTGGGACAGCGCAAGCTACTCTGAAAACCTGAATGCTAAGCATTCAATTATATTTATTACTATAAGCCTTTCCTCAAGCTTTTCAACGAGGGAAAGTGTAGATGATAGATCATTGACGATGAGTTCAGAGAAATATGTATTGAGGTGTTATAGAGTACTCGATGGTGATTTAACTTGAACAGCTTGATTGTCTGACTTGAGTTTAATGGTAATGGTTTTTCCTATATTTTTCTTGAGTCCAACAGGACCATTGATTTGTTTATGTCCATCACAAAAGCCTTGTTTTTTTACATAGATGTTTGCAGATACTCCAAAGCAACTCTGAATGCTAAATTTCCCATTTGTATCAGTTACTATACTTCTTTGTTGCATCTTTCCTCCCAATTTACCATCTGGATCAATCTTAAGAATATTTATTTTTACTGTTGCATTTGATAGTGGCTGGTTTTGCTCATTAACAATTTTACCTAAAATGGTAAAATACATATTGCATTTTTTTGCTTTAGCCTCAACCTTTTTTCTTATTCTTTGACCTTCTGTTGTGTCTTTAGGGATTACCCATTTATTTCTCCTTTTTTGTGCCGTGTTAAATATTCTTATAAAATCAGCATTTTTTAAACGAGGAGACATATTAGGAATCAATGAAAAAAATAGTTCCTTCTTTTTTCCGGTTTTTAATTTTATAATGATGTATTTTCCCTGAATTGTATTTTTTGATGTGATTTCACCTTCAAGAGTTACTGCTGTTTTATTTGATTCAAATTTAGAATTAATCATTTCTCCATTGGCTTTTATAATGAACCTGTTTCCGCTATTTGTGTACATAAAAACACAGTCTTTTTTATTACGCTGAATATAAACATTATTAGAGCTAATTGATTGTCCTTCTTTAGTATCTTTTAGGGAGATGGTATAATATCCTTCGTCAATAAAACGATAGTCTCCTTCTGCAAAAACACTTTCCATATTTAAAATCAATGGACTTATAATCAAAAAAAGTATTTTTTTCATACTGAAATTATTCCTTGTGTTATTATTAAATTTATAAGACTTGCAGGTGGCTTTAAGCCATTGGAACAGCAGGCGTTTTCATTAAAAATTGCATCAACTTGATTTACTATTTTCATTTTTTGAGCCGAAAACATAAAGGTTTGCCTAAATCTCTTTGCCGCAGTGAGGACATTTTTTTACTTCATCTTTGCCGTTTTTCCTGGTTTGGATTTCTTCTATGAATCCCGCACTGATAATACTGACGGGGAGGGCGAAGAAGCCTATTCCAAGAATGGCGATAGCTGCACAGAAGAACTTGCCTGCCGGGGTGACCGGAAATACATCGCCATAGCCGACTGTTGTTAAGGTTATTACGGACCACCATAATGATTCCGGGATACTTGAAAATTTATCCGGCTGGACCTGATTTTCTGAATAATACATAAGGGTGGCGGAAATCAACAACATAATAATCATGACAACCGAGGTTAAAACAAGTTCTTCTTTCTTTTTGCTGAATACGCCTTTGATCATTTGCAGTGATGAATAATAGCGTCCAATTTTAAATATCCTGAAGATTCTGAAAATTCGCAGTATTCTGACGATTCGCAGGTCAACTCCTATAAACGGCAGATAAAACGGTATGATTGCCAGTAAATCAATCATCATCATGGGAGTGAACATAAAACGAATGTGCCCCCAAATTCCCCGGTAGTTTTTTTCTATTGAACATGCCCAAAGACGGGAGAGGTATTCTATTGTGAAGATGCTTACCGAAAATACCTCGAACCAATAAAGGATTAGTCCATACTTCTCATTGACGGACTTAACGGTTTGGAGCATGAACCCGATCACATTGAATATTACAAGAATTATAATGAACAGGTTTACAAATCGAGAAAGTACATCGTTGCGGTTCGTTGCCCGGAGAATTTGCCAGAGTCGTTTCTTAAGTGCCATTATCCCATCCCTGATTGAAATATGGAGTATCCATATAATATATATACCATATTTTAAAATCCGGAAAAATCAAATACATTTTCAGATGAGCTTGTTATGCTGTTCCAACAATATAATTTAAATTCAGATAGTTAAAAATATTACAACCAGCTAAAAGCTGGATAGGAGAGATATACTCAAAATTTAGTATTTTCGGTCAATTTGACCAATAGACAGTCGTGGGAATTGTTTTCACGGGAAAAATAAAGTGATCAACAAGCAAGAGCCACATATTTTTGCAATTGGCTCATAAATTAAAATTCTGCCGATAATATTTAGGACTTTGTCTTGACCAACGTTTAAAAAAACGTGAAAAACTGTATACATCAGCAAAATCGAGTTCATTAGCAATTTCACTAATAGTGCTTTCTGTGAAACAAAGTAATCTTGAGGCGTGTTTGAACCTTTCCTCGTCGAGATATCTTTTCAGTGGGCAGCCAGCTTCTCGTTTAAAGCGTTTTGAAAGGTATTTTGCTGTAAAACCTGTGGCCCTGGCTACATCGTTTACGGTCACATACTTGCCCTGAGCGAGGGCTACATATTCAAAAATTTGTTCTAAGAAGGCAGTATTATTATGTTGGGGAGCATTTGACTTTATCTCATAGAATTGAATAATAATTTTAAGAGTAGAATTAAGGATTTCGATTAAAGAATTATCCGGAATAAATTTTAAAGGCAAAAGTTTATTTACAACTTTGTTTATTTCTTTTAAAACAGGGTTATTTAAGATTTCCGGCTTTGACTTGTTGGTATTATTGTTAACAGAAAATTTAATTGACAGCCACTTGCAATTATCGGTAGAGTACTGGAACAAATGCTTTACACCACTTGGAATTACAATGATATCATTTTTTATGAATTCTTGTTTCTCGTTATTTGCAATGAAGAAACCAGTTCCCTCGTAGATTATATCGATTTGCCAAAATGAATGTGCATGAGGCGTATCAGGTAAATGGCTGGAAAGTTCTCTATGCTGATGAAATAAATAACAACATTCCAAATTACTTGTGGTATTAGATTGCTTATTTATCATATTAGTCCTGATTACGGTTTCTATAAAAATAAGCTTTTAACTTAATTATTCAACCAAAGTTCAGGAGTTTTTATTGGAGAGTTTCTTGTTATTTCAAAAGTATCAAATGAATAAGGTAGTTTTTCCCATAATTGAAGGTAGCTTTTATTATTATATGCGTGTCCACAAAAGAAAAGACAAGAATGTTTAATGGGCCAGTGATTCCAGTACATAATGTCTTTAGGGTATGGCCATTGTTTTTTATCTTTTAGATAGGGATACAAAAACTCAATTCCTTTTTTTATGCTTTTGCCATTGTTCGTTGAGTAATTGTATAAGTTCACATTTGAATCACTATGAATTTGACATAGTGCTGTCATTATTTCTAGGTTAAATATTGAATATGAGTATGGTTTGGTTCTATTCAATTCATGTGGAAATGAACCATTGATATCCATTTGCCGAGGTAATAATATATTGCAAAAATCTTGTTGAAATTCATTTATTAGTTTTTTGTTGTCAATTAACTTTGCAAATGTTGCAGCCTGCAAATACCAGCAAGTACTGTGATTGTTTATGGTATTTCTCTCTTCAACTCCATAGGGGTGGTCTATTATCCAGTATAGGTAATTTCTGAACCAACTTTTTGAGCCAGTAAGTACCGAGGAAGTTAAGCATTGGGCGATTTCAAGCTTTTTTAATGCAACAGCGACCTCGGCAAGATGAACGGTGTCAATGATTCCGATTCCGCGTCCTTGACAATGTCCTGGAATAGCCTGAGCATATTTCAGGTGTGAATTCATCTTTGTTTTAGGATTAATAAACCATTTACTTATAATTGATTCTATCGTTTTAATATACTCGTAATTGTTTTCCTGGATATATTTTCTTGTGAGAGAAGAAATACATTGAGCCATGTTTATCAACAATTTACGATGTTCGTTAAAACATCCAGGGTTGGTTTCTCCATCTCTAAGGATATATGGCAACCCGTCTTTTGTATTAGGATTGGGCCACCAGTAATCTCCTTCTGAATAAAAATCATTTTCACCTCCCGGACTTCTTATTGCAGAGATTGAATTAATTACAGGAGGAATATCTACTATTAAATTATGCATTATATTGTTATTTTATGTGATTTATTTTTTGTTAATGTGCAAAATTTTGTAATATGACGGGGGTACGATTGGTTTTCCGTAGGTCGTGTTTCGCTGAAATCGATTTTGCCGCACCAGCGGCAGAGCCTGTGACTTAAATATTTTTCATTACGTTTTCCGCGGCGCAGGTACGCCGAGCACGCCCTCGACGAGGACGTGCGACTTTGCCGCCATCCGATTTTAATATTAATATCTGCTTATCATCCGAAAGAGAATTAATTTATTCAGTAGCTTAACATTAAGGGGTCTAGTCTCTCATCACTACTTTTGGCGCATTATTTATTTTTAGGATTTTTACTTCCCATGGGGCTAATTCAACTGGTAGTGTTTTATTTGTGAGATAATAATTTTTTGAATTTTTATCTTTCAATACCATGCTGGGAAGATTAATACCAAGTGATTGTTTTACTGTTTGGTTTGAGCTATTAGTCAGAACAAGAATTTTTGATTTGTTCCACCAGCCGTAACGTATTTTTGACTCTTTGTCAAACTCGTGCTTAGAGACTGGTTGAAAGTTTACTTCTTTTGCAAAATCCAAGTAATCTTTTGCAGCATTTTTAAAATCGCTATTGAACCATTCTTTATTTTTCCCTTTTTCCATTCCTCTCCAATAAGAGAAGAAGAAGTTACCTTCTGCTCCAATAATGATAGAATCAAAGAGCCAATAACGAAGCTCCTGCTCAACTGGCATTCTTGTTTTTCTGGGGTCAAACTTTTTCTTTTTTGCGTGATGAGGAAACAATTTCCAATTAAAGGACTGTAGGACCGATATAACTTGTCTGTCGTGCTTTAAAGCTGCTTTTACAGATGCTTGGATGAACCTGGTGATCGTATCAATTCTTTGTTCCGGATAAGGCTTATCTTTAACTGGATAGTTATCTGCTGCAATTATATCGCATGCTGCAACTAGCCGCCACCACTTATTAGTTCTTGCAGTGCATATTATAACAGGTTTGTCAGGTGTTTTCTTTTTAAAAAAAACATATAGCTCTTTTAGCGTATTTAAATATTTTACAGACGGTTCGTCGTAAAGATACCATGCGGCCAGCATTGGGTTGTCTTTGTATTTGGCAATAATCATTTCAAGTAATTCTTTTCTTTTAGCTTCGGGAAGTTTTATAATGTATTTTCCGCGAAGATTAAGGACAACTTTAAGATTATACTTTTGAGCTAGAGCAAAATATCTATCGAATTTGGCAAAATCTTCTTTGTTTCTTATGCAATCGTAGCTTAAAATATGCGTAATTCCAAGTGATTTAAGGTGTTGAAATGTCTTGTCGTTATGCGGTTCTGGAGCGTACATGCCCAGGGAATACCTGAATTCAGAAGCATTAACTAATGTTATGATTGAAAGTACAATGACAGTAGTAATGAATTTTATTATTTTATTTTCCATACAAAAGTTTCCCAAGGTTTGATTTCTTCTTTGATTTTTAATTTTCCGTCTTCAATAATCGCATCAATTTTTCTTGTTGAACCAACAGGGATCAATTCTCCGGATAACAATTGATCTTCGAGCCATCTAGAGGCCGAGTCTCTGGCTAATGGATAGTTGTTTACCAGTACTAGATAGGTTCCGTTTTCATTTCGCCACAGAGCAGAGTAATAATTGGTATCTTCAGCTCTGGTGAACTTATAAGGAGCATGTGCAGGCGCAACGGTGTCAACAAATTCTCGTAACTCTTTCGTTGTTTTGAGCATGGTAGATTTTACCCATTCCTTATCTCCTTCCTTCGATGAATAGCCCCGGTAAAAGGAGAAAAACATCATTCCCCGGCTCCCAAGACATAGGCCTGAATAAATCATATAGCGTAATTCCTGTTCATTAGGGAAACGCATATTTTTTAACCGTTCTGGTTGTGATCTGAACTTCTTCGGGAATGATCTCCAGTTAAACATCTGTGGAACTGCAATTACTGGTTTACCTAATTCAGATGCCTGACGATGAAAGTTAGCAAACAAACCTATTTCATCTAAAGGAAATGGTTTATCTTTGACTGGATAATAGTCAAATAGTAATATGTCGCATACGTCATAAAACTTTTTCCATTCTTTTCCCCATTTCACACAAAGCGCAACCGGAATCAGAGGCGTTTCCTGTTTTAACAGAGCATAAACTTTTCTTAGTTGAGACGTTTGTGATATTTTGGGTTCATCATAAATGTACCAGACACCAAGAGCAGGGTGAGCTTTTACAGAGTTGATGTGGTGTTTTAGCCGCTCAAGTTTTTCATTGTTTAGATCTTTAAACCAGTCTCTATAAATATTATAAATTACCTTTAATCCATTTTTTTGAGCTTTATCCAAAAAAGCAATATCTTTTTTTAAGGCTTCTTCACCCATTTTTCCTATGGAATAGTTGTGAATGTATTCTACTCCTGCTTCTTTTAGCATTTGAAAATTCTTGTCTGTTGATGGGGTTACAGCATACATGCCAATGAAATATTGGTTTGAGTGTAAATCAAATGTCTTTGCGTTAATCGGTAAATTTATTGCTGTAATTATTAATAGTAAGGTTGAATATACTATATTTTTCATTATTTAACACTCTTGAATACATGTGTGTCATTAGTAATTACTTCTTCTACATGTCTATTACCCTTCGACCCGAGAGGAGCTGTATATATCTGGTTGATTTCTGAGCCAGAGCCATTGTATCTTAAGCTTTCGCCATGACCATCTAAAAATACAGCATTGGTACTACCCAGGTGATTTAACGACATTACTCCATAGTCAACCTTAGAACCTCTTTTATATCGTATTGCTCCGTGTCGTCTGAAGGTTCCCCCACTATCAACTCTTGATGCTTCACCGAGCATTAGTGTTTTGGTTGCATACCTTACACTTTGGTGAGTTTTGAAAACCGGGACAAATTCTGCTCTGACACCTGTTTGACCGAAAATGGTGATATTCGCCTCGGTATAGCCTCCACTAGCATAACCATAATTTTGTTTCCAATTTTTATCCTTCCCAGTTATTACACAAGGACAGACGTAAGCTTGATTAGGTGATGAGGTTGATAAATTAGGTAGAGCACCGGCTTCTTCCATCATCCATAACCAACTTCGGGTCGTATACCCCTGGGTTCCATAACATAATGCCATGTAACCTTGTGACTCGTCAGCATAATTGAGTACACTCAAGCTTAATTGGCGTTGTTGACCAAGGCATAACGCAGTTTTTCCTCTTTCTCTGGCTTTGGCGAGCGCTGGTAGTAGAATTGATGCTAAGATAGCAATAATAGAAATAACTACCAGTAATTCTATGAGTGTAAAATTGTTCTTTTTCATTTTCTCTTATTCCGACGGTTAATTTGATTGTTTTACAGCTTTCTTATCAAGATAAAACTCAGCCAAGCTTTGACCTGTTAAGTTAAAATCCTTTAAACTGTTGATATGATAATTCTATTATAAACTTAGATGCTGCATAATAAAATAGCAAAAAACTCTAAAAAGATAGCAAAACTGCTCCTTGCTCTCAGAGATCGCAAGCAACCCTTTAAATCGCAAAGCGATTTATGCCGGACGCTCATGGCGAGTGCCAATTATTTGCGCTATTGTAAAGTGGGAGTGGTGTTGCTGATAGATCTGTAAATGTTATTTTAGGGTAATTTCCATTTTACAAGGAGTTTAATTGAAACACCATCTTTTTTCCATTCGATATGCTCTGCGTTCTGAACCATATTTACATTACAACTATTAATTACATTCCCTTGCTTATTTTTTAGGTAGATTATTCCGGGAGCATCGCCGGATTGACCTGGCATTGCAAACAGGATTGGTCTGCTATATACTTCAATGATGAATTTTTTATCCGGACTGTAGAACGTTTTATATGGTTGAGTTGGTCTAAAATGGGTTGTTAGCATCCAGAAAATTACTATCAGGCATATTGAGGTTGTAATAAAACCAATATAGTAATTTTTCTCTTTGAGTTTTTTATGTGTCGTTGATATTACTTGCATCTGTTTTCTTATTTAAAGGAAACCTTAAATAGTCGGGTGCAAAGCATTTCCTGCAGGTATGAAATCATCTCACGACATTGCGGTTCCGCATCGGGCCAGACCGAAAACAGATTGCGGCAGGCAAATCGGGACATGTCGCCGACATTTAGATAAACCGGCAGAATCTCTGTCTCGACGGCTATGTTTTTCTCTTTTCTCATTTGTTCCGTTGTCGTAATAATGTTGTTCATCGCATCGGCAATATCATGAAAATGAGAGATTACCGCCATTTCCGTTAACGGTGATTCCAATCCTAAATATTTGATTAAACGGGTAATCCTGAAGTCCAGTTTCAGCGCCGGAAATAACTGACTGATACCGGAAATATCCAAGATTTTCTCATCGATATATTTTTGTGTAGCTTCCGGCAGGTGTTCAATGATCTGTTCGCGGGACAGCTGCCACGGATTTGCGGCCGCTTCCGGCAGTTTTACCAAATCTACATTATCGTCGCTCATCAGGCGGTCCTTATAGAATTTGGCAAGTTCCACAAACAGGGTAGGGGAAGCTTCCGCCAGATTCAACATTTCCGCAGCATCGACGACTAGTGAGGATACCTCTGCAAGGTTTTGACCGGACAGTCCCAGATGCCGGGCGATCAAGTCGCTGATCAGGGAATATTCCGGATTTACTTTCACACCGATGCTGGAGTTGTGACGGCGGTATTCTTCCGCCGCTGCCGGATAGCCGGTTTCCTCCAGAATCCTGATTATGATTGAGTTTACGTCTGATACCGTAAAGGTTCGTTCGCGGTTGGCGGGCAGAGACAAAGCGTATTCAACCGCCAGGGAGATATCTTCGGCGATCCATACGTCACGGACCCCGGCGGAAAGACAGCTTCTGATTATTCCCGATTGCAGTTTTTCTACGTCAAACGCAACCTGGGAACCATCGGACCTGATCAGCATTAAAGCATTGCCGGAAAGATTAATCATGATTATTTTTTGCGAGTTGTGGAACTTTTTGTTTTTCTGCCGAGTGTTCTGATCTCTTCAACAAATTCATCAATATCCTTGAACTGACGATAAACCGAAGCAAATCTGACATATGCGACTTCATCAAGGTTTTTGAGTACGTTCATTACCCGGAAGCCGATCTCACTGCTGGGAACTTCTTTGTCGTAATCCTGTTGAAGTGACATGGCAACTTCATCAACGATTCTTTCAATAACATCGGCCTCAACCGGGCGTTTCCAGCAGGCGTTTCCAATTCCTTTACGTATCTTTTCGCGATCAAAATCTTCTCGAATATTGTCGCGTTTGATGACTTTCAGCTCGGTCTGGATGATTTCTTCAATCGTGGTGAAGCGGTGATTGCAGTTCAGGCATTCGCGCCGTCTGCGTACGCCGGCACCTTCTTTGGTCGCACGTGAATCAACCACTTTATCGTCAAGACATCCACATTGCGGACAACGCATTTTGCACCTTCTTATAAAATAAAATTATAGCTATAAATTTTTGTATACATTTAATCCTGAAATCTATATCATTTTTGCGAAAAATCAAGAAATTATATTATATATCTGTTAAAATATTAGTTTCCTGCGCAAGTGATGTATTGACTGTTGCTTGTTTATGGATTATTATATCAATAGTTGTAGTAGTAATGTTAGCAGTATCGCGCAGTGTAATTGACATTATGCAATGGAGGCTATCATGTTACCAATTTCGTGTCTTGTGCTTGCTATCGTGTTCATCGTATTCACCACCGCCAAACTCAAACTTCATCCTTTTCTTGCGTTGCTCCTGGCCGCTTTCCTGTACGGAATTATTACCGGTGTGCCGCTGGGAAGTGTTGTTGCCGCGGTTAACCTCGGGTTCGGTAACACGTTGAAAGGAATCGGTATCGTGATCATTGCCGGTACGATTATCGGGACATTCCTTGAGAAGACCGGCGGAGCGCAGAGTCTGGCAAACGGCGCTCTCAAAGTTACCGGTAAGAAAAACGTACCGCTGGCAATGGCAATTGTCGGTTATATTGTGTCAATGCCGGTGTTCTGTGACTCCGGTTTTGTTATTCTGTCTCCCCTGAATAAAGCTCTTTCCAAAGCTGCTAAGATTTCACTCGCATCTGGCGCTATCGCTTTGAGTCTGGGCTTGTACGCTACTCATACGATGGTTCCGCCTACCCCCGGACCAATTGCGGCCGCTGAACTCGTCGGTGCCGACTTGGGACTGGTTATCGCAATTGGCGCAGGAGTCAGTATTGTGGCGTTGATTGCTTCCTGGCTTTTTGCTATTTTGTTTGCTTCTAAGGTAAAGATTGAACCGGAAGAACATCTGGATATCGACGAATCCAAGGAACCTACCGTTCCTGAAACAGATCGTCCCGGATTATTCAAATCTCTGGTTCCGATTCTGCTGCCGCTGGTTTTGATTGTTATCAGCTCTATTTGCCATATGGCTTATGATGTGAAAGATGAGAACGGTAAGCTGCTGGATCCCGGTACGTTTCTCAATATCGTTTACTTCTTTGGACAACCTACCGTGGCATTGCTGATTGGTGTTGGGGCCGCGTTCCTGCTTCCAAAGAAACTTGATACCAAGATGATTTCCGGTTCCGGCTGGGTTGGTCATGCCATTCTTGCCGCAGCGTCAATTATTGTTATAACTGGAGCTGGTGGTGCGTTCGGGCAGGTTCTGCGTGTTTCCGGAATTGATAAAGTGATAGGCGAGTCCTTAAAGGATTCCAATTTAGGCATATGGCTGCCGTTCATCATTGCGGCCGCGTTGAAAACCGCTCAAGGCTCATCCACTGTAGCAATCATCACGACTGCCGGAATCATGGGGCCGTTGATGGGAACGATGGGGCTTGACTCCAGTGTAGCGAGAGCGCTGGTGGTGGTATCGATCGGTGCAGGAGCCATGGTGGTTTCCCATGCAAACGACAGTTACTTCTGGGTTGTTACCCAGTTCTCCAATATGTCATTGAAACAGGGCTTCAAGCTCCAGTCGCTTGGTACTCTCATCGAGGGAACCGTGGCGGCGGCAACCGTCTGGGTTGTAAGTCTGATTGTCCTGTAATCATCCGTACGACGGGTTTGAGAAATAAAATCGGGCCGGAATTTCTACAAATGAAATTCCGGCCCTTATCTTTGGGGAGAAAGCTGATTAGAATTGGGGTACGTCGGTTATTTTTATTGATTTGATAATAACAGCAGTTCCGCCGGGAACGCCGTCAAATAGATCCAGTCTTAGCTGAGTAACATTATGGGCACCTTGCCAGTTTACGGGAAGGTTGTAAGTGTGAAAAGAAGAAAGTTCCTTCGTTGTTAATTTGGTGGGAAAACCGACATGTTGAGTTGCGTTGAAACCTATCTTAGGAGTCCCCCAGAATATTTCGGTGGACTTCCCGGCGCAAGCCCTGCTTGCCTTCATTTTTACAGTAACACAACCGTATTTTGCCCCGTCAATCCCAGGCTTGAGTCGAGGGAAAACTATATATGGGTCTGGTCCGGTAATTACACATTGGAGCCCTTGAGGTGAATCCATGAGCTTAACATAATGTGTGGTCAGTTTAAGCCATTGTTTTCTGACCTGCGATTTGGTAAAATCCCACTCCTTGCAGACTTTAGGAGTTGTAGAAAGTGGTTTAAAGATATTTTTTGCTTGCTTCAGGTTTGTTACTCCTTCATCGTTCCAGAGCAATCTGGTGAAGTTTCCCGTAATATTATTTCCGGCTATTCGTATGTAATTGCTGTTTTTTACTTCAAAAGCTGCTGCTATTGTATTGCATTTGTTATTAATACGATTACCCTTGATTTTGAGGCAGGTAACGTCTTGGGCGACAATCGTTGGTTGATTGCAAACTGTGCCGAACAACGTGATGTCGTTGTTGGCAATATCAATATGGGTAGTTGCCTGTTTGTCAATGTAGTTTACATACGGATTTAATCGACTCCCGAAAACAAAAACAGCTTTGGCTCTGCTGGTGATCTTATTTCCTCCGATGAGAATATTTTGGGGCTGACAACCTTCTCCTCCGTGAAGTCCTCCCAGAGCTCTGGGGCCGATAAAAAACAGACAGAAGTGATTGATTGAATCATCAATTTGATTGTTTGTAAACAAGTAATTACGTCCTCCAAGAAGAATCCGTGATAAGCCGTGGCTGAATCTATTTTTTGTTACGACTCCTCCATGAAACTGATTTTCCATGATGGTAAGAAAATCGGGAATAATTCGTTTCTTTTCAGGAATGTTATCAAGTGTTACGAGGTTGGGAAGATTCTTATCGCAGGTGAGTTTGTACATTTGTCTGCCATTAAGATCGACTTTTTCCAGTTTCTTAATGAATGTTTCTCCTGAAACATGCATTTCGCCTTTATTTGATCGAATCCAGCCAATACGTTGACCTTCTTTTAGTACTTTCCACCAGAAGTGAACAGGGATGTAGACGATGTTTCCTTCTATTTTTTGCGCAGGATGGGTACTGCTGTGGGTGTTGAAAAAATCATCGCCAATATAGCTGATCGAATTACCGGATATTAGTCCTCCAAGTAAGGCATCGCGTACGAAAATACCATCAGCATTACTGGAGGCGAAAGTTTTGAATTCCGGGTCGGGGCCGGCTGTACAGTTATTAATGAAAGTCATTTCGCTGCTCAGGCTCAAAAATGCCATTCCCGGAGATGCATAAATTTTTACGCCGGTGACTCTGCATCGTTTGCTGCGTGCTACCTCAATACCATGATGACCGAACATTCTGTCCTGAAAGACAATATGTTTGCCAACCAGTGATTCTGGAAAACCATGTGGGTATTCAAACTTGTATTGGTTGCCGGAAACGTGTTTTACTTTCGGAGCCGCCATGTGACTGAATACATTGCTTGCTTCCGGTCTAACACTTTCCGGTAAGAGTTTTTCGCTGTAGAATCGGGTTAATCCCTTAAAATCATATTGGGTGAAATACGGTTCTGTAGGTTTGGGGAATCCTTTGGCAATCTCCACTATATAGCCATTTTTAGCCAGCTTGACTACTTTCCCGATTGTATAGGGCAGGGGGCGATATGTTATTTCAACATTGGTAAGTCTTACATTATTACATTGATCCACCTGGATTCCTGCCGCGGTAGGTCTACCGAAGATAAATCTTGTACCTTTTTCTCCTTTCAGCTCAATGTTTTCATAGCCTTCCAGCTTGATGTGTGGACTGCGTTGTGTGGGGGAATTACCGACACCTGTTTTTATATAATAATCTCCTTTTGGGAAGAAAATGACTCTTGCTCCTTCCTGTTTAGCTCGTGAGAGTGCCTGATTTATGGCTTGGCTGTTATCGGTTTTACCATCTGCTTTCGCGTTACAGTCAAGAACATTTATTGTTTTTGTATCCGATGATAAATTGTTGAGATAATCTATTTCTCCGATAATTCTTTTTTGCAGATAACGCAGGTCATTTATTTCGCTTTCTGCTCTGAATAACGACGTAGGGGTTCCGATTTTCCTGTCTGTTTTTATATTTTTCAGAATCCGTTGTTGAATAATCTGCTGATTTCTGAGCCACTCTGCAAATTGAGGATCCTTGCTCGATAATGTGTCCGCCTGTCCCGTAAGCTGTTCTGTATTTTTTTTAAAATTTTCCAGATCATCTTCCGCGTATGTTAGCGTTGCGTAGAAACATACGAAACATAATGATAATCCAGTGAAAACTGATTGATAAGAGAAACGTTTCATTGTAAAAATAGTCCTTTGTTTTCGATCATTTCAGAGTGTAAGAATGCGTCTGCCTTGGTGATCAAGGCAGATCGTCGCGATGTAATTTTTTATTGGAGAAATTAGATTAATTATTCGGCTTGCCGTTGTAGTGTGCTTTGGCGTAAACCTGCTTTACGCCTTCTACGTGTCCATCAGTAAACAGCATTTCGGCTTGTTTATTTCCATGACGCGTGTAATTCATTACGTCACCGTAAAAAATTCTAGTGTTAAAATCTCCTTCAACTAAGAAGTGAGGCGTGTTGTCGTAATAGTCTGTTTTATCTGCCATTAATAAACAGAGTGACGGTTTTTTTACTCTGGCTTTTCTGTATGAATCCAAATTTCTATTCATTCCATAACTAATGCCCATGGCATTGTGAAAAATCCTTTTTGCGGGGCAGAGTACGACGCCGGACTGAAATACTTTTTTATAGTCATCAGAGGTGTTTGTATCAGATGCATATTTGTGGGACATAAATGGAGTCAGATAATAAACCCAGGTTGCAAAATATGGGTTTGAATTTCCATTCAATGATTGACAGAAAATTCCATCGTAACTGTCTACGTACATTTCCTGTGCGGTACCAAGTTGTTTGAGGTTTGACTGGCATTTGGCTTGTTTGGCAACTTCTCTTGCGCGGCCGAGAGCCGGTAACAACATTGCTGCCAGAATAGCAATGATAGCTATGACTACGAGGAGTTCGATAAGTGTGAAATTGTTTTCCGTTCTTTTCATTGTTCTTTCTCCGTGTTTGTTATTGTGATAAAACTAATTCATTTTCATGTTGATTTATACAAGGTGATGTTTCTCTTATTAACAGTTGTGGGGAAATCATTACTGGTTCCGGTTTGGTTTCCGGTGCGTTATCATCCAGAAAAGGCTGGAGCAAGTTCCAACAGGATTCTGCTAATTGCTCGTATGGCAGATCAAGTGTGGTAAGTTCCAGGTTGGAGCCTGCGATGTTTAGATTGTCGTAGCCGATAACCGAGATGTCCTCCGGTACTTTGATGCCCATGTGGGTAAAAGCGTTGATGGTATCAAAAGCAAGCACGTCATTACTGCAAATCACCGCTTGCGGCAGGCGTCGGTCATTATATTTTTTCATAAATTGTTTCGCGAATGCATCACCGGCATGACGGAGGTCATTTTTGGAGCATGAGAACATATCGATGGAACAGTCGCCGAAAACCTGATTACAGGCGGCTGTAAAATAGTTTGCCCGGGCGTCAAATCCGGTTCCTTGCAGATCTTCCTCATTAAACAGTTTAAAATATGCCAGCTGGGATAAATCCGAGGCGTAAAGATATTCCGCTATTTTCAGGGCTCCTGCCGCTTCATCGAACCCTGCCAGCATGGCCTGTTGGTTGCGGCCCAAAACGTTACCTAGAATTATTACCGGAATATTGCGCTGATAGTATTTTTTCAGTGTTTCATAATTTTTTTCGTGATGCAGCAGACCAATAACCAGGGCATCCACTCCCTGTTCCAGGATGGCGTTGAGTTTCTGTTCTTCCCGTTTGCAGTCGAATTCGCTGCTGGTCAGAAAAGTGAAATAACCATTCTTACATGCTTGTTCATCAAAAGTATTGAAAAAGCGATAGAATTGAGCATGGGCGATACTCTGGGCTATTACACCAATCGAACGATATTTACCGGTTTTCAGCGACTGGGCTGTCGCGTTGCGTACATAACCCAGTTGTTGGGCTACTTTCAAGATGCGTTTTCGTTTCTCTTCGCTTACGCCGATATTGGTGTTTGCCGGGGAATTCAGTACTGCATATACAGACGCGCGGGATACATTTGCTTCCCGCGCAATCATGGTAGTCGTTGGTTTCTGTGCCATTTTATATCCTGTTGGGTTCTTTATGTTAGAATTATATTACACGTGTAATATAATGTCAATAGATAAACTGTAAAAATTCAATATTTTATTGTTTTTTTATGGTGTTTTGAACTTAAATAAACATATTACACGTGTAATATATTTACCGTGAAAAAGGCCGGGATTTCAATAAATGAAATTCCGGCCTTATTGAAGTTTTTTAGAATTTTATTGTCTGTACGACGGACGGCGTTAGTACCGCTTCAACCTTCAGTCGCTGACGCTTCTTACAGAAGCGGAAATTAAATATATCGGGTTTTATACCCCGACCCTTTGGGGCGCTTCTTCAAAATATTATTTTTGCCAAGCTTTTTTCAAAAGCGTTTTCAATACCTCGTGGGCTTTGCCTCGGGGTAGTTTATTTCAGAATAATTGATTTAATTGAGACGTTGCAGCCTGAAGTGCCAACCGGATCCAGGCGTAGTTTTCCTATAAGGCCTGTCCATAACTTGTTTTTAGTCAGATTGAGTTCAATCGTTTGCCAGTCTTCCGAAGCTTTCAGTTTACTGGTAACACTGGTTGGTTGTGCGAAATTTTTGCTTGGAGCTGCAAAAAACACTTGAATATAGGTATCTTTGTCCGTTTTAATTGTTATTTCCGCCTGGGTGAACAGTTCTGCTTTTATTTTTACGGGTTTACTGGTCACATAAGGATCTCTGCCGCTGACGAACGAGGCGCAGTCTTCAGAATACTTAATATTTTTCATAAAAATATTCGGAGACCAGCCCGAAAATTTATTGGCGGCATTGAAGGTCCACTTAAGCTCTGTTTTATTCAGCAATTTTATTTTTTTAATTGTAATATTGGCTCCCTGAGGATTGATGGGGTCAAAGCGTAGGTTCTGAATTGTCCCTTTCCAGAATTTGTTTGTGCAGGTGATTAGATAGGTTTCCATCTGGTTATTGCCTTTGACTTTGAATCGAAAGCTTGCCGGTTCGGTGAAACCTTTTCCGGCAGGAGTAAAGAATAACTGTCCTAGTCCTGCCTTATCTGATTTCATTGTTATCTGGACAAAATTAATGTCGTCGGCATTGATTGTTTTTGATATTATCAGCATCGGATCATGTTTGGTAACAATATTGATGCCGTTGTTATCCTGTTTTCTAGATGCGATGTTCCACATTTTCCAGGAAGATAGATTAGTTGATTGGTCAAACTTAAAAGTTATATCTTGTGCGAAAGAGCTTAGAGAACATATTGCTACAAAAATGCCTAGTGCTTGGGGGAAAAGTTTCATAGAGGGCTCCTGGATTGCTGCGTTGTAGTTTATTTAATAATTACACAGAAGGAATGGGCAATGTTGTATTTGAATTGCCGGCATAATCACCGGCAATTGTAATTATATATGTTTACTCGGATTTGGGTTGCGGATTGAGGCTGCTGAAATTGAATTTTGTTTTTTCTTTAAGTATTTTGGAATGCAGCTTATTGTCTTTTGAGTAATAAATATAAAGATTTTTTGCAACTCCATGAATCGGATCGCCGCCCATTGCTGCATTGGATATTTCTTGATTTCCTTGCTTTTGAAGCAATTTTTCGACCAAGGCAGTGACGTCTTTCCACTTATCTTTACCGCCGTAATACGCTTTGAGTAGACTGAATTCCTTCGTTAAATTTATGTCGGAACCAATGTAACCAGTTTGCTTTTCCGCGATAGACTTGCTTTTTTCAATGCCGCTGTCGGTATATTTTATTACAAGAGTTTTTGCTATTCCGTGAGCGGGATCTTTGGGGGCAAGACTGTTGTTGGCGGTAATTACGATGAAATCCGGATTTTCTCCGAAAGCAAGAGCAAGTTGTTTCACCTTTTCGGTAACATTTACAGTTTTATCTCCAGCTCCGTAAATTGCTTCAGTGATTTTTATTTCTCCGGAAAATGCGGATATGCTGAGCAATGTTAACATAGAGGCCAGGATTGTTGGTAAATTAATTTTCATTTTTGCTCCTTGGGATTGCTTGGTTAGTGGTTGTAATAGTATACTTTAATGCTTGGAAATCGTTTTTTCCAATTTCTTTTTATTGATTATATTCATAATCTATTGATTTTTATAATTTTATATATTAAAATTAAGTGTAAATTATTGCGTAAGCGCAGCGGTTGTTTTTTTTGTAATTTACAAAAAAGAGAATGTTTTCCACATATATTTTACGCTTCCTATGGAAAAATCAATGTACTGGGCTACATTAATTTCATAAATTTAATTAGAGGTATATCTTGCGTATGCGGGGTGGAGATGTATAATTTAATGGCAGATTGGTTGTATGGCTAAGACCGAAACAAAATTAATGACGGTGGCATGCGAGCATTGCGGCAAGAAGAATCATGCAACGCCGAAACAGTTTCTTGAGGGGATTGATTGTATTGCCTGTGGGATGCCTGTTACAATAGTTAAAGAAAACCAGAATCCCATGATGAATAATACTACTTGTCTGGGGTGTGGGCACAACTTTACAATTCCTGTAAATCACAGTTTGAAGTATCTTGCAGAATGTCCTTCCTGTAAGACTCTTTTTCTGAGGAAAAACTTGGTTTTTGATAAGAAAAAAGGCGGGGAGGATGAAGGGACCGAAGCTTTTAAACTGTTGGAATCCCTTTATCCGACTATTCCGAATAACCTTACTGGAGACTTGGGGAATTCTCAACCTGCTACCGAAGCAGAAGTCAAGTTACTTCAGGATCTGAAAATAAAAGCGAAGAATCCTTCATCGCGAGCCGTAAAGCGGTTGACTAAAACTATTTTTGAACAAATTTCCCTATTGCTTCAGACTCATTTTGCTCCACTACTGTATTTCCCGGAGAAGACGCAGCATGAGATTATGATGAAAGTTGCACAATCTAAAATCTTTGCCGATTTATATTTTGATCGTAAAGTATACCGTGACAGCATTGAGGAAGTTGTAAAAAAGGCGGTTGACGATAACGAGCTTTATGAATTTATCAATATGATGGTTGATTTTGAGTCCTTTGAAATAGCAATAGTATATTTGTTGAATTATGCTAAAGTAATTTGTGGAAAGACTCTGGATTCTGAAACGGCAAGGATCCTTGCAATGAGGACGTTTGCGCGTGGTTATGGACAAAATATTCATAAAATTGGATATTTTATTTACAGTCACGAGGAAGGACGGGTGAAAAATATAACCCGGCTGTCAGCTCCGGCAATGAAGAGTTTTTACACCAAACGTTGTTCAATCAATGAGGCGATCGGAGAGTTGCTTGGAGAACAGGGTTTTGCAAAACAGGATGGCGGTGGTTGTCTGGGAATGGTGATATTTTTTATTATTGCCGCGTTTATTGTTGGACGGTCCATTTTTTAATGGAATTCAGCGAGTTTAATCAGGATTTGAGTCGAGGGTATTAATGATTACAGTAGAATGCAAAGAATGTGGTCACCGTCAGCGTACTGATGCCGATGCAGTAATCGAGGGAATAGAATGCGAAAACTGTAAATCGATTTTAAGGCTTGATGATGGTACCGCTTCAACAATTTATAATACCGAGGGAACGCATCACTCTGAATGTTGTCCAAAGTGTAAGTGTGAAGTTGAGTGTGAGCCTTCCGATAACAAGCCTTTGATCATATGTTCCAAGTGTGATAAAATATTTATTCACAGTACGTTGAGGAAACTTAGCAGCCGCAGATCGAATTGGAGTAATGAACAGATTTTGCAGGCAGTTGAAAAAGTTAATCCGGATAAAGAACTGGCAGCAACGATTAATTCATATGATTCTCCGGATGTTCGCGCGGTCAAGCAACTGGGAATATATGGAATTGAGCAGGCTCCGGAGCTGGCTCATCCACTGCTCCAGTCAATATTTTACCGTGCTGATCATACTTTTAACCGTATGTTTCCCAATTATAATATGCTGCCGTCTGATATTAGATTGCGAATCTGCGTGGCTCTCAGTAAGTCTCCGTTTATCAGAAAGTTTTATTTTGGAGAACCAGTGACGCAGGATGAACTGAAATCAATCGTTTCCGGTATTTTACTGGATGATGATTTGTATGCTGCTTTATGTGTGAATTTCAATACCGGAGTTGTTGGTATTGTTGCGTCTCACCTGCGCGAGTTTATAAAAGTTATATATGATATTGAGCCCGAACCCGAATTTTTGAAGTTTGCCGTATTGAAATCCATGTCACGGGGGTTGGATGGTATTATAAAGGACAGAGCTTTTTTTATTCACTATACTGATAGCGGACAAGTTCGACCCACAACTGATCTGTCGGCAAAAGGGCGCGGCTTTTTTTACCGGAAGGACAATGAGTTGAATAATGCTTTGCGTGAAGTGTGTGCTCAATGTGGAATCGATAAAATTCAGAAACGCGGTTGCGCTATGATGTTGCTTGTTCTTATTCTGGCTGGAACTGTTTTGGGAGTTGGAGTTTGCCTGTGAATCGGATGGAATGGAAAAATTTATTGTCTCACTATCGGGCGGGCAAGACAAGCTGTCGTCCGTTGGTTCCTGGACGTTCACCTTTTCAACAGGATTATGATCGGATCGTTTTTTCTTCCGCTTTTCGTCGTCTCCAGGATAAAACCCAGGTGTTTCCGCTGGCCGAAAGCGATTATGTAAGAACAAGACTTACTCACAGCATGGAAGCATCCTGTGTGGGACGTTCCCTGGGGAATCTTACCGGAGTGCATATCTGCTCCAATCATGATGTTGGTGTTCTTCAATCCAGTGATATTGGCGCTATCGTAGCTGCTGCGTCTCTGGCCCATGATATCGGTAATCCGCCGTTGGGACATTCAGGAGAGGAGGCCATCAGGTATTGGTTTACCCATTCACCGGTTGCTGCCGCGTTTATGGATCAGCTTACACCGGCTCAGCAATCAGATATTGCAGGATATGAGGGGAACGCGCAGGGGTTTAGAGTACTTACCAGGCTTCAGATGCCTGACAATGAGGGAGGTATGCAGCTGACTTGCGCTACTCTCGGAGCTTTTGTTAAATATCCGGTGGAGTCAGCCATGACAGGTACCTCCGGAACTTTTTCCAAGAAATTCAACTTTTTTCAGCATGATAAAGCCATGTTTGAGAAAGTTGCCAGGCAAACTGGTTTGATCAGAATAAAGGAACAGGAAAACGTTTGGGCACGGCATCCGCTGGCATTTCTGGTTGAGGCTGCCGATGATATTTGTTATACGATTGTTGATTTCGAGGACGGACATAGTCTGGGGATTATTTCATACGATGAACTTGAAGATGCGTTTCTGCGGATTACGGGAAAACTGAAACGTGATCTTAATATGAAGGATAATCAGCGTAAGGCAGAGTTGCTTCGTGCTATGACTTTGAATACTCTGATCGGACAGTTAAGCGAGTGTTTTATTAAACATGAGGAAGATATTCTTCGCGGAGAGCTTACAAAAAGTCTTACCGATTTGATTCCTGCCTCTAAAGCATTGAATTATATTATAAAAAGAAGTGTTGAAGATGTATATACTTATCGTCGTGCAATAGAGATTGAGGTGGCTGGCTATGAACTGACAACTGGTTTGCTGGATACCTTTGTTGAAGCAGTTAACGATTGTGCGGTTAACAAGAAAGCATCGTTTAAGAGTCGTAAGATATTCCAGTTGCTGCCGGAACAATTCAGGCCGGAAAATGATTCGGAGTGGAGTAGCAGTTATTACGTTCGTTTGATGAGTGTGCTTGACTTTATCTGCGGCATGACCGATTCCTATGCTGTTACGCTTTACCGTAAGCTGAAAGGCATTTCTCTTCCGGGTCAATAAAAGGAGCAGCGATATGCCGGAATTACCGGAAGTTGAGACCATAAAGAATGCTTTGTTCGGCAATATTCTTCAACGGAAATTTACTGAGATAGAAATATTTATTGAGGTATGTCGGTATCCATTGAGGCCATTGCTTGAGCCGTCATTGCTGAATCAAAAAATCATTGATGTACGGCGTCGTGCCAGATATCTGATTATTGAGCTTGAGAATCACTGGAGTCTTACAATACATTTCGGTATGTCCGGGTCAATGCGAATTGTTCCTCCTGGTGAGCCGAGAAAAAAACACGAACATGTAGTTTTTCATTTGGATAATGGACGGACCATGCGGTTTGATTGTCCCCGACGGTTTGGTTTTATAAGAACAGAAATTCTGCCGACAACCGGGGCTGATCCTGATAAATTGAAGGAACTTGGGGTTGAACCGCTTTCGAATGCGTTTTCCGGCAATTATCTGAAAGGACAGTTTTCGGGACGTTCGGCCAAAATTAAAAATGCGATAATGGATAATCGGATTGTTGTTGGAATTGGAAACATCTATGCGAATGAGAGTTTGTTCCTATCTGGTATTCATCCTCTCACTCAGGCGGGAAAATTGTCTGTCCGGGATTGTTGCCGGTTGGTGAATAATACAAAGGCAACACTGGAAAAGGCGATTGCGGCCGGTGGAACGACAATATCTGACTTTAAAGGTGTAGATGGATCGGAAGGAAAATTTGTCCAGCAATTGCAGGTATACGGAAAAAATTTCGAGCCTTGTCCGGTTTGCGGAACTGCAATAAAACGTGAAGTTATTGGAGGTCGAAGTTCCTTTTATTGCAGTAAATGCCAGAAACTGAAAAAGTGAATGTTATGAGAAAAATATTACTCCATCTTATTTTGTTATTGTTTTGTGTAGCGGTCCATGCCGGTGAGACACAATTTTTCCCGAAAGACACTGCGGTGTGGAGGAGTGAGGACACTTCGCAGCAGGCAAAGGCGCTTGGTGTTGATGCTGAACTTGAAGTTATTGAGAGCCGTAATATTTGTTTTAGCGCCAACGTTATTACTCGCAATGCGGTGTTGTATCATGTCGTAATTAATGGCCGGGAGTTTTGGATTTCACCCGATGTGAGAATTACTCCCAAAGGGGACATGTCGTTGATTTTATTCCAACCGGATGGATTCAGGCTGTATGTTCCGATATTGATGTTGTTACTCGGAATAATGTGTGTGCTGATGTATTTCATGTATGATCGATGGAATATGAAAGAGCGTGTCAGGTTTAAACGTGTCTATTTACTGCCAGGGGCCTTGATTTTATTTCATTTAGCGTGGGGAGCCGGTTTGCGTGCAGTGTATCCCGAAGTCTTTCACAGTGTTATTGACGAGAAAGAGTATTTCAGGATTGCACGATGTCTTCTTTCATGGGACTTCAGTAAACCGTTTCATTATACAATAGGATATCCTTTGTTCTGCGTTCCGTTTGCGGCAATATTCGGGAATGATATAATGAGCATGTCGCAATGCTTGAGTTATTTTTATAACTGTTTTCTTGTTCCGGTGAATATTGTGATGGCATGGGTGCTGATAAAAAAACTGAGTGTTTCCAATGTCAAATCTTTTCTTTCTCTTCTGCTTGTGATATTGCTGCCTAAACTTTTTTTAGTAATGGATATGGTGCCTCAGTATACTATGTTCAGCCCGTTCGGTGCGTCTCATTCTCAATATATTTATCTGGTTTACCAATTTATTCTGAATGGCTTTAATTCTCTTAGTGAGCCGGTTTCTATGTGTATGGTGTTGGGGACCATGCTTTTGGCATATTGCTGGCATGGGGGACTGGGGAAATACATTGTGGTAGGGCTGTTTTTTGGTTTTGCTCTGCTGGTACGAATGAATAATCTTTGTGCAGCTCCGGTTGTTGCATATTTGTTATGGTGTTGTGACAGGGAAAATTTGTCCGGCAATATTTTGTATGCTTTGAAAGCGGCAGGCTGTGCGTTTATTGCGGCCTTGGCGGTTTTTAGTTGTCAGCTTTTTCTTAATTATCTGCATCAGGGAAGTATTTATAAGACTCCATATAATCTTATCATGGATATTCAGCAGAGTCGTGTGGGAATTCGTTTTTTTACGAAGATGGCAATGTACTATTTTCGGGTTCATGCGTTTATATTTGTTCCGTCTTTGTTGGGAATGGCTTTTATACGTGATCGTCACCTTCGAAATGTGCTGGTGCTTTGGTGCTTTCCCATGATATTGTTTTTCTTCTGCTTTAACTTTATGGGGTATCCGTATCGTTTTTTCGTTCCGCTGTATCCGGCATTGGCGGCGGGGCTGGTCTGTTCCGGTGTCTGGAGCAATGAAGGGGGGAGGCGGAAAAAATATGTACTGGCGGTTTTGATGTTGCTTATGTCGTTTCCAGCTCTTCCATTTGATCTTCATGTCACTGATTTCATCGAAGTAATGAAATCTCCATGCCGCAGTTATATGATGGTGTTCTATAAAATACAGCTGATTATGATTGTGCCGTTGTGGTTGGCTGGATTGTTTTATTTCAGGAAAGATATCAAGCGGCTGATCTTTTTGTTTTTATTTGGAATTATGATTACGGTTTGGTCTGGCTGGCTCATGGTTCTTGGCATGATTGGCATGGTTATATTTGCCCTTTATGAGCTTGTCAGGGATTACATAATAGCAAGTATAAACAAAAAATATTCTACTACAGTCGAATCATAAAATAGGGCTGTGCGACTTTTCTTAAAGATTTTTACAGTTTTTTCTGTTTAAATTTTGCATTTTTGCAAAAAAGTTCCTATATTTTTGTAAGAACAGGGTGATCATGTTATTAAAGCTTTATAAATATTTTCAAACGTTGGAGGATTAAATGAAGATTAGAGTGTCCACAATTTCCGGATTCGCTTCCGTTTCGGCCTTGGTTTTGGCTGGTATGCTGATAGGCGGATGTTCCAGTCCTGAAGTCTTGAAAAAAAGATCTTATATTGCGGCACCGTCAAACTCTGACGAGATCGTACTTGATAAGGTGGTTGAAGATAAGGTTGATGTGGATATAACTGTTCCACAGGATGCTCCTCCGGTAATTGGTTCTCAGCCGGCAGGATATCCTCCGCTTGAATCAGTCAAGGCTAAACCTATCTCCTACAAAGTTAAAAGAGGGGATTCCTATTGGTCTATTGCCAGAAAATTCGGTGTAAGCAAAGAAGAACTTGCTGCTTATAACAATGCTTCTCTGAAGAAAAAGTTGTTTGTTGGAAAAGTTCTGAACATTCCTCCGGGTGGATATGCTGCTCCGTCTGACAAACTTCCTCCTGCAAAACGTCCGAAATCCCGGAGAAGTGTCAGTACACATACTCGTAGCCACAAAGCAATCCCGGCTGGCGGAAAATATACCGTAAAACGCGGTGATACTCTGGGCGGTATTGCTCATCGTTTCGGAGTTAAACTCAAAGTTATAGCACAGGCCAATAATATTGTAAAACCATATAGAATCAGGGTTGGACAGAAACTGGTTGTTCCAGAAGGTTCTGTGAAAATCAAGAATACTCCGACTTCTCCGTCGGCAACTAAGAAAGCTCCAGCTGACAGTATTGATAACGCACTCAGTGGTATTTCCGTAGATGTGCCGCCGGTCGAACAGTCTCCGAAAAAGCAGCCTATTAAGGATCAGAGTCCTGAGGATATCCTGAAAAATATTGATGTCGGTGATGGCGGTAGTGCCAATAATGAGAAAGCCCTGCTTGATGAATTAAATCTTGGTACAGTTAAGACCCGTAATGTCGGAGCTGAAACCGATACTACAATTGAAGCGATTGCCGCAAAATACGGTGTATCTGTCAGTGATGTAAAAAAACTTAATCCTGACTTCTCCGATGGCAAGATTTCAAAGGGCAGCCTTGTTGTTATTCCTGAGTAATCGAATCTATATGCAGATTCTGGTTGAACAATGAATCTCAAGACTTCCGATGACATAAAACGCATGCGGGAGTCTGGATTGATTCTTCATGAGGTGCATATGTTTGCCGCCTCTCTGGTTCAGCCTGGAATCTCTACATTGGAAATCAGCCGCGAGGTCGAGAAATCAATTATCGACCACAAGGCGCAGCCATTGTTCAAAGGCGTTATGGGAGAAATCCCTTTTCCCGAGGCCGCCTGTATTTCTATAAACGACGAGATTATCCACGGCATTCCGTCTGACCGAAAACTTTCTGAAGGCGATATTGTCAGTATTGATATCGGCGTTAAATACAACGGCTGGTGTGCCGACGCGGCGCAGACTCTGCCCGTTGGCAAAATCTCAGGTTTGTCTGCTTCTCTTTTGGAGACCACCGAAGAGGCTCTTCGTTTTGCAATTAAAGCATTGGAACATGAAACCCACTGGTCAAAAGTCGTTGGCGAAATGGAACGACGTATTGATCATGCCGGATTTTCCACGGTCGAAGAGTTTGTGGGACACGGTATTGGTCATGAATTATGGGAGGAACCGGAAATTCCAGGGGCCCGCGAACGCTGGCTCAGAGACTTTGAGTTGGTTCCGGGATTAGTCATTGCGATAGAGCCGATGGTTACGACAGGTTCCGGCGATATGATCATGAAACCCGATACCTGGACCGAATGTACACGCGACGGCGAACCTGCCGCACACTTCGAACATACCATTGCAATCACTGAGTCGGGCCCGTTGGTCCTTACTGCGGGCCTCCACCAAACAGGCTGGGCGTTGTAACTACTTGCCACCGGCAGCTTGCCGGTCGCCTCTCCGGCGATAGAGGAGTAGCCGCGCGGCGATGAGCGCTTGGCGAAGCCAACATGTATTTATACCCATAGGTTTGCCATTTGGCGGTGAAGCGGAAAATGATTTTTACGTAGCGAGCGAAGCAATGCGTTGTTAAAATACTTTCCGGACTTCCTTGCACACACATTTAAAATTACGAAATTCCCAGAAATTAACCGAATTAATTTAATATGGTTACTGCTTAAATCTATTCTTACAAATTAAGGATATAAGAATCAGATTACCTTAACAATCGTCGTAATATTCTGATTTTTTCGGCTATGCCGTCGGTTAATTCCTGCATATTATTACGATTGAGTCTTTCAAGCAGAAATGATCGGTTTAGCATTAACACTCTGCCAGGTCTTTCCATTGTCAATGCATAGGATGGTACCGAATTTGAGTTAAGATATTCCAGGATATAGAAAAGATTGGATATGGCTCCCATTCTGCCAATCATGCCGGCAGACATAATCCATGAATCTTCTTCTGATTTTCCCTCAAGATACTGCATGATAATTTTTACCGCGTTTTTGTCTTCGCTCTCGACGGTAAAGGTGCACTTGAATAATCCATTATCCAGTAAGGTGCAGCAATCATCGATTTCAATGTGACTGTGTTCTGAGAAATACTTCATGATAAAGCGATGTGCGTCCTGTTTCATAATTTCCGTTCCCCTTTGTTTGTTTTGTTATGTTTAACAGTCAAACGTTGTGGGTTGGTGTGGAGGACGATTTCGGCTATGCCGACCAGCGTTTTGTCGCTGGACCACGCCCGGCAAGGTGCCGGTGCCAGGTTATGTCGTTGATTTTTCAAATCGTACCGATTTGAGTGAAATCAATGACATAAGAGTGGCATAAATCGCAAACCACCTTTCCTTATGCTTCCGTAGCGAAGCGGAGTATGAAGCATTACTATCCGCTGGACAAAAAGACGGGAGCTCTTCCACACCAGTATGAGGTATCGCCAAACACCCGACAAAAGAATGCAGAAAGAGCTCCCGCAAAATATTAATTCGGAAGTATTTTATCCCTTCCCGAATGTCATATAAAGCGAGAGCAACCCTCAACATCGTTCCTTTTGTCTCAAATTTGGCGAATTTTCATACTGAAACGTTTGCTGAAAGTTACCATCGATAACTTTATTTAAATTGTAATTTTATTTTTTTATGAAGTTTTGAATCCTCCGATATTTTCATCTAAAAACAATATACTATAAGGCAGATAAAAAAACAAGAAAATGTTTGAATGAACATGCTGACCATCCGTAAAATTTTTCCATTCCGCATGGCTTCGCTCGCTCCATGAAAAACATTTTTCGCTTAACCCCGAAATGGCTGCAACGGGTATAAATACAAATTCCCTTTGGGGAGCGCTCATCGCCGCGCGGCTAGTCGGGGTCCGCCCCGACAGTCGTCCAGGTAGCACCTGGGGGCAGATAATCAGTCCAGTTCCAGAACCACAGGGCAGTGGTCTGAGCCTTCGATATCATTGAGGATAGCGGTTGATTTTACCCGATCAAGAAGTCCGGGCGTGATATAATAGTAATCCAATCTCCAACCCACATTACGACGTCGGGCTCCGGCGCGATAACTCCACCAGGAATATTTTACGGTTTCCGGATTGAAATGACGGAAGGTATCGATATAGCCGAATGACTCGAATTTATCCATCCAGTCGCGTTCGATCCGCAGGAAGCCGGATACATTTTCATTGGCTTTGGGACGCGCGATATCGATCTCGTTATGGGCGGTATTGTAGTCGCCGCAGATGATCAGTTCGCGACCTTCTTTACGACGATCCTCGCAGTAGTCCAGCATGGCATCATAGAAATCTAGTTTGTACTGAAGGCGTTCGTCATCTTTTTGTCCGTTTGGAAAGTAGATATTCAACAGTGTGAAATCCTGGAAATCGGATACCAGGATACGTCCTTCGCAATCAAAACGTTCTTCAAGGCCGAATCCGCGTTCTACGCTTTCCGGCTGGTTGTCACCTTTTACATAATTTGCTACGCCGCTGTAGCCGCGACGTACACCCTGGCACCAGTAGCTGGTGTAACCGTCGATATTTCTGATCGAATCAGAGAGCTGATCTTCGTGGATTTTTGTTTCCTGAAGACTTACGACGTCACAGCCACTGTTTGCGATCCATTCTAAAACGCCCTTTTTTTCAGCGGCGCGAATTCCATTTACGTTGAACGATACCAGTTTCATAAAATAATAGTTCCAGAGTTACTGTTGTTTTGTCTGTTGCTCACGTTGTTTTTTCCAGAGTTCCAGTCGTGACGGATGCCCTTCAATAATTATTGGCTTCTTGGGCGTTTTTTTCGTAACGGATTTTTGGCGGCTGGACTTCTTTTGTTTTTTTGCTTCTTCGTCTGCGATCTCTTCCAGGGACTTTCCTTTTTGATCTTTGGCGTAAGCTTCCGCAGCCTTACTTTTTGCTTGATCGATTTTTTTCTGGGTGTCATTGCCGGCAAGTAGATGTACGGAAAAAAGGGTGCAGAACATACAGGTAAGTAAACACGCTGCGACATTTTTCATGGTATAGTTACCCCTTTCTATCTGGAAAGTTCAAAAAAATATTGGCTAAAATATCAAATTAAATGTATTATAACAGAGTTTTCATATTTATCAATTAATAATATCCGGTAGTCTGGTGGGGTTTGATGACAAAAATGCATAATTATTTCAGGACGGCTGTGTTGATTGCTTTCTTGTGTCCGGTTATACTTTCCGGCGCTGATGATGTTGATAAAATCACTCGCGACAAATTGAACGAAAAACTTGAATTCTACAAGGTAAGTTATCCGAAATTCAAATATCAGGAAGCACGTAAGGCTGCGGAAAAGAAATATCCTATGGAAAAAAAAGGAGAGATTATTACTCTTAATTCCCGCTTGCAGAAGGTTACCGGAAAATACAAAGGATTTGAGAACGGTAGAATCTATATCGGCTCAAAAGTTATCCTCCAGAAGGATGTTAGTGAATCGCTTTGGTATAAATTCAATAAGACCGTATGTGAAGAGGTTCGGAGAAAATACGTCGAAACACTGTTCAGTCAGTACTCGAAAAAGCGCAGTCGTGATTTTGAAGACTACCGTGATAAGCTGGAAAGGAAATACACTGTTGTCGCCAGGGCCGAGGATAATTCCCAGGCTGCCCAAAGTACGAAAACTGTAGTTGTTGAAACAAGTAACACGAAAAGTATTCCTCTTGCCGGAATTATCAAGAACGATGTTCTTGGCGCCAGTGGCCGGGTGAAGGCCGGGGACCTGGTTTATGATATAAAGCAGGTGGGCTATAATCGTTATCGGGCCAAAACGCGCGATGGGAAACGACTCTATACGGACAGTCGTAATTTGTTTATTTTTCTTGATGTAAAAGATCCGAGCGATCCGTTTGCAGTTACTCAGGCTGCATTGGGGCTGATGCTGGAGAAAAAATATAAAGAGGCGGTCTATTATGCTCGTCTCGCGACCGCGCTTGACGCCAATCAAAAACGTTCCGAACTTATTGAATCGGTAGTGAAAATGCTCGTCGGTTCCTGGCGTGAACTAGGTAAGGCCAACGCGAAAGTTACTCGTACTGAACGTGAGATGGCTCAGAAGGCCAGGGAGCTGGAACGCAACCACAACGCAATGAAAGACAAGTTTGCGGTTCAAGCAGGACTGCGTGATAAAACCGATACCCTTACCGCTCGAATTACCATACTTCGGGAGCAGCGTAAAAAGATTCAGACAGAGATTAAGAAAAGTCTTTTTGCTGTTCAGAATTATTGTCGAAATAAGGTAACGCAGTCAGCCGCCGCGGGAGACTTCATCGCCGCGTGCCTTGGATGTAATATTATGGTTTCTCACATTAGTCAGCTGCGTGATAAAGCCAAAGTTACATGGGATGATGAGGAAAAACAGCAGTACAAGCAGTATATTGAAAAACTGCATCTCTCGGTTGTGAGTGCTTATTGCGAAGCGATCAGCCGTCCTTTCAAGGATCGCTGGTTTGTTTTTCTTGACCGTTATGTCAAATATTTTGGTTATAATGAGTCTGAGCTTGAGAAGTTTGATCTCAAACCGAACTGGCATAACCTGTTGAATGGAGCCAAAGCGTCAATCCGGGAAAGCCTGGATTTTTCTTCAGCTGCATATACTCGCAATTTCAACCAGATGTTTGATAACGGGATGAAGATTCTTGTTGTAATGCCTCATGCGCGTATTGTTGAAAAACTCAGGAATATGATAGATAAAGGATTCAGCAGTATTGATAAAGCTGTTGCGGCTGCGAATAAACTTTATAAGGCCCGGTTGTATGGAAAAATGCAGGATGTGACGGCGGAGTTGAAGCCTTTGCCGTTGGCCTTGAAAGAGAATATTGCCGTTGCGAATAAGGAAACCGCAAAATCGAACGCGCTTCTTGCCAAAGCGAAAAAAGCGGTTGCTGATAAGAATTTCAATCTTGCCTGTGAAAAATTGAGTGAAACAATGAAGATCTGGCCCGGCAATCCTGACGCATTAAAATATTACCACGAATTTTACTCCAGGCATAAAGGGGTATTGCAGGATGCTGAAAAAGTAGAGAAATACATTCGGGCAGGGCGTTTTCGCGATGCTTCCGATATATGCGATATCATGTTCAAAGAGCGTCTGGGGTATCGGGTATATGTGAATAAATTGAGACAGAAATTAATGGTGACAATGACGAAGATCAGTGTAGCGATGGAGACGGCTGAAAATTATTACAAGGCCGGACGTTATGAGGATGCACTCAAGATCTACGCGGAGTATAAATTTAAACCCGGCATGACGCGAGTCTATCAGGTAATGCTGGACAGAGCCCAGTCAACCGGTAACATTAAGGAGCAGATTCGACTGCTTGAGTTGCTGGAGCGCTGGGAAGAATCAGGCAATCTCCGCAGGGAACTGCAGGAGAAAGAGGGCAAGTGATTGAGTTTTTAGGGAACCTCTAAAAATACGTCTTTTAGAGGTTTTCGTCAGTTTTAAGTTATTTCTTTCCGGTAAGATTTCCGCTTTTTCCGGTATTGCGTTATTGGTATTATGATGATATATTGACGCCGCTTCCATATCCGGAAGCGCATTTCAGTCTATAAACTAAATTTAATATATGGGAGTATAAAATATGGATAACAACTGCTATCAGAATCCACTGACCGGCAGATATGCCAGCAAGGAGATGAGTTATAACTGGTCTCCCCAGAAAAAACATTCAACCTGGCGTCGTTTGTGGCTTGCGCTTGCAACCGCGGAACAGGAACTCGGCCTTGAGATAACTGACGCGCAGATTGATCAGATGAAATCTCATCTTGACGATATTGATTTTGAAGTTGCGGCTAAATATGAAAAAGATTTGCGACATGATGTGATGAGTCACATTCACGCGTTTGGTGATCAATGCCCGGATGCCATGCCGATTATTCATCTGGGAGCTACCAGCTGTTTTGTCACAGACAACACCGAGTTGATTCAGATTCGCGACGGATTGCAGATCATTCGTAATAAACTTGCTGCGTTTATTAAGCTGATGGCGGGCGTTGTTGATAAATATAAAGACATCCCAACTCTGGGATTTACGCATTATCAGCCGGCACAGCTTACCACGGTCGGTAAACGTTTTTCTCTGCATCTGCAGGATTTTGTATTCGATCTGGAGCGTCTGCTCTTTGAATTAGATCGTCTACCGTTCCGCAGTGTAAAGGGAACGACCGGAACCCAGGCCAGTTTTATGCAGCTTTTCAATGGTGATAATGAAAAAGTCAAGGCTCTTGAAAAGCGTGTGGCCGAGATTATGGGCTTTGAAAATATTGTAGCGGTAAGCGGACAAACTTATACTCGTAAAGTTGATTATTATGTATTGACCGTTCTGTCGGGAATTGCCCAGTCTGCCTACAAGCTTTGCGGCGATATTCGTCTGCTTGCCAACCTGAAGGAAATAGAAGAGCCGTTTGGTAAGAACCAGGTTGGTTCCAGCGCAATGGCATACAAACGTAATCCGATGCGCAGTGAGCGCGTATGTTCTCTGGCTCGATACGTAATGTCGCTGCCAACCAACGCGGCTAATACTCACGCGAACCAATGGTTTGAGCGTACCCTCGACGATTCGGCAAACCGTCGCATTTCTCTACCGGAAGCATTTCTTGGGGCAGATGTGATTATTTCTCTGCTGATGAATATTGTTGACGGAATCCAGTTATGGCCGAATGTCATTGCTCGTCGCGTCGCGTCTGAGCTACCGTTTATGGCTACCGAAAATATCATGATGGCAGCTGTTGCAGAAGGCGGGAATCGTCAGGATCTGCATGAAGCGATCAGGCAGCATTCAATGGATGCCGGACGTCGGGTAAAAGAGGAGGGCGGTGATAATGATCTGCTCAACCGTTTGAAAGCGGATCCGATGTTTGCTTCCGTGAAGGACAGGATCGACGAACTGGTGGATCCGGTCGCGTTTGTAGGTCGTGCTCCACAACAAGCTGCTGATTTTCTCGCCGGGGTGGTATATCCGCTGCTTAACAGTATAAAAGACGATTTAGGTGATTTTACACTTGACGATGTCAATGTCTGATCTATAGTAACATTGACATTAGATGGATTATGCGTATTAGGAGGGGTAGATAGCAAAAAAATGCTGTCTATCCCTGTTTTTTACTATTAATCATCCTTTTTGGCACTTTTTATGCATGGTTACCAGCCGTTTTGTGTTGCATTGACCGTAATAAGTGTTATCTTTTAGTATAGAGATTGAAATTATAGAGAAAAATTTTTAGAATGGATCTCAGTCAGAAACAGAATATTATCCAGACGATGCGTCAGGAACAGACGATGACGCATCAGCAAATTCAGGCCCTTGAACTGTTGTTCCTGCCCGCTCTTGAACTTGAAGCCGCTATTAATTCCGAAATTGAAAAGAATCCTGTCCTTGAGATAGAGAAAACTGATGATGTTCCGGAAATGAAAGGGGATAACGATGGAGATGAGTGGCTCGACAAGGTATTGCAGCTTGAAGATGATAAAAGATATATAAGGTCGGGGTCGCATAGTAACTACTCCGAGGAAACAGAAGAGAAGCGTCAGCACTATCTTGATTCAATAACAGCAGAACAGTCCTTTCAGGAATTTTTGCTTGAACAGTTAAAATTTCTAGACATGGATGATAAGCTTCGCGAAGCTTGCGAGGCTGTGATTTCGGGGTTGGATGATGATGGTTACCTGACCAGTCATCCGGCAGATCTGGCGATGGCTACCGGGCAGTCCCTTGAGGTTGTTCGTGAGGCTGTTGGCATTGTTCAGCAGCTTGAACCAGCCGGAGTTGCGGCTCCCGATTTGCGCGGCCGCCTGATGTTGCAGCTTGAACGTCAGGGACGACAGGACGAGCCGGTTTATACCGCCGTCAGTAAATATCTTGATGAGATTGCGGCGAATCATTTGCCTCAGGTGGCGCGGAGCATGAAAGTTTCGCTGGATGAATTAAAGGAAATCATTCATGAAATCCAGGCGTTGAATCCACGCCTTACTAACGAATCGGTCAGCCCTCACGAATACATTCGCGAGGAAGTTGTGGTTGAAGAAAACGAAGATGGCAGTGTGGATGTAAAAATGAGCAATGAGCATCTGCCGAATCTTTATATCAGCAAACATTACCGTGATTTATTGAATGATCCCAATACCCCGAAAGAGACTCGCGATTATATCAAAGAGAAACTTCATGCCGGGGTATTTCTAATTAATAGTATTATTCAGCGTCAGACAACGATCCGTAAGATTGTTAATGCGCTGGTTGAATACCAGGAAGATTATTTTACAAAGGGGCGTGACAGTTTGAAGCCATTGACCATGGCACAGATTGCGGATAAGGTGGGCATCCACGAAACAACCGTAAGTCGTGCTGTAGCAGGAAAGTACCTGCGGTGTAAATACGGATTGATTCCTATCCGTAATTTCTTTACATCAGGCTATCAGACAGAAGACGGGCAAAGCGTATCCAAAAATGTAGTAATGGACGTAATAAAGGAGATGATTGACAATGAGGATCCCTATAAACCGCTGTCAGACAGTACCATTGTAAAGGAATTAAAGGAAAAAGGTTATAATGTGGCAAGAAGAACGGTTGCAAAATACCGTGATCAGATGAATATTTTACCATCGAATCTTAGAAGACAGTATTAAAATAAGAGGGGAATATGGCGAACAAGGCACAAGATTTCAAGGAGTTGATAAGTCAACCTTACCCCAGAAAGGTCGCCAACAAGCTCGATGAGTCTGTTGTATTTAACTTTTCGAAAGGAATTCCCGCCTTTGAAGACGCAAAGCAATTTGTTATTTTAATGAACGAGAAGATTAAGCCGTTTATTTATTTTAAATCGCTTGATCATAAAGGGTTGGGTTTTATTTGTATTGATCCTTTTCTGGTGAAAAAAGATTATTTTATTGACATACCGGCAAAAGATCAGGCTGAGCTTGGCATCAGTGATCCGTCAGCGGCATTTGTGTTGACGTTGGTTACCGTGGAAAGAGATCCGAAGGAGACGACTACTAATTTGTTGGCTCCGATCATTATTAATATGGAAAATCTCGAGGGACGTCAGGTCGTATTAAGTAATGATAAACTGCCGGTCAGATATAATATCTGGCGTGGTTTGGAAAAGTTTAGTGAGTGAAAGGCGTAAATAACATACTAGTGGAGATTGAGAAATGCTTATACTGACAAGGAAGTCAGACGAGAGTATCATCATCGGTAATAATATCAAGGTGAAGGTACTGAAGGTGCAGGGGAATCAGGTGCACCTGGGTATCGACGCTCCGAAAGATTTTTCGATTTTCCGGGAGGAAATTTTCGAACAGATTCGAGCGGAAAACGCCAATGCGGTACAGAATGATTTTGAACCGACAAAACTGGCTGAACTCGAAAATTGTCTGACTGGGCTCAAAAATCTGCTGTTTTCTGATGAAGAAGATGACAGTGAAGAAGAAGATGATAGCAAATCAACTGGAAAATCAAAGAAAAAATAATTAATCCGATCTGCTGTATAACTTGAATATTGGCGGAGGGTAAAATTGGATTGGTTTATTTCTGAAAAAAAGTTGACGCATTGTGCCGTCAACTTTTTGTCTTTTTACAGAAACGGGTTATGGTATTGTGTAAATTTATTATCGAATGGATTTTTTTGATACGTACAGATTTCCGTGCTGCTGGTGCGGATAAAATATTGAGGAAATAATCATGTGTGGAATAGTGGGATATGTTGGCGGCAAGAACAGTGTAATGACGCTGCTTGACGGTCTGAAACGGCTTGAATATCGGGGGTATGATTCCGCTGGAATGGCTGTTATTCGCGATTCCAAGTTGCTGTGTCTGAAAGAAAAAGGCAAAGTGGCAATGCTGGAGAAAAAGATTGCTGCCGAGTGGCCGGATTGGAAAAAAATGACTGGACATGCCGGGGTTGCCCATACACGTTGGGCTACTCATGGGGCACCTACGCAAAACAACGCCCATCCGCATATTGATACCAAGAATCGCTTCGCACTGGTTCATAACGGAATTATTGAAAATTATGTGCCGTTAAAAAAACGGCTTCAGGAAAATGGTCATGTCTTTAAATCTGAGACCGACAGCGAAGTTCTTGTTCAGCTGATTTCTGAATTTTACGACGGAGATATTTTTGAAGCTACCGCATCGGCCCTGAAAATGGTTGAAGGAACGTTCGGTATCGCGGTCATTTCCCTTGAAGAACCGGATACGATGGTGGTCGCGCGCCGCGGCAGCCCGATTGTTATTGGTGTTGGTAATGACGAAAATATTGTTGCCAGCGATATTGCCGCTTTGGTGGCATATACTCAGCGGGTTATTTTTCTTGATGATGACGATATTGCCCTGGTTACTTGTGACCGGATTGATATCCGTAATATCGATAATGTTCCGGTTTCGCGTGAAATATCCAGTATCGACTGGAATGTGGATGCCGCGGAAAAGCAGGGCTATGAACATTTTATGCTTAAAGAGATCTTTGAGCAGCCGGAGGCGGTTGGCAACGCGATTCGCGGCCGTATCGACGTTTCAAATGTTACTGCCACTTTGTCGGGCATGAATATGACCCCACGTGAAATGGCCATGATCAACCGGATCATTATTGCCGCCTGCGGTACCAGTATGCATGCCGGAATGGTTGGCGACTATTATTTTGAGGATCTTGCGGGAATTTCCACCCAGGTCGAACAGGCCGCTGAATTCAGATACCGCAACCCGATCATTGAACCCAATACGCTGATCATTCCGATCAGTCAGTCAGGCGAGACGGCTGATACCCTGGCGGCAGTCAGGGAAGCGGCGAACAAGGGCGCTGTGGTGTCCGCTATATGTAATGTGGTTGGTTCTACGATTGCCCGCGAGTCCGGTCGCGGCGTTTATCTTCATGCCGGACCTGAGATCGGGGTTGCTTCCACCAAGGCATTTACATGTCAGGTTTCTGTGCTGTTGATGATGGCATTGAAGCTTGGTCGCGGCAGAAGGCTTTCCCGTGAAGCCGGTCAGGGAGTAATTAATGAGATACAAAGCGTTCCTGACTTAATAAAGCAAGTGCTTGATAACGCTGAACATATCAAAGAGGTTGCAGAAAAATATGCCGATATGGAAGATTGTTTTTATATCGGACGTGGCTATCTTTTCCCGGTTGCCCTTGAAGGAGCGCTTAAACTGAAAGAAATCAGTTATTTGCACGCCGAAGGTTATCACGCCGCCGAACTCAAGCATGGTCCTATTGCCCTGCTTGAAAAGAACGTGCCGGTAATCGCGCTGGCGAACGATATTCCCGGCAAGGATAAAATGCTGGGGAATATTCAGGAATGCAAAGCCAGAAAGTCTCCGGTTGTTGCGACTGCTACTGTTGGCGATAAAGAGATTGCTTCTCTGGCTGACGATGTGTTGTGGATTCCGGCCTGTTCCAAGTTTGTCGCTCCGATTGTGACAGTTGTTGCTCTTCAATTGTTTGCTTACTATGTGGCTGTGAAGCGCAAATGTGAGATCGATCAGCCGCGTAACCTGGCGAAGAGTGTTACGGTTGAATAAATTTAAATTTTTCTGTTTTGAGCAGTTAATATGATACGTTTTATTTATAATCTATTGTTCCCGGTTGTTTTTATTTTCTTTATTCCGGGAATTATTATCAAGCAGATCAGGCGTTCCGGCTGGAAAAAGACGTTTGCCGAAAGATTCGCGATTTTTAGCGCCGAATGCCGTAAGGAACTGGCGGATTATCAAGGCGCTACCTGGATTCATTCGGTCAGTGTGGGCGAAACTCAGATTGCCTTGGACCTGATCGCAAAATGGAAGAAACGCAACCCGGAACATAAGTTTGTGTTGTCAACTACAACCACAACCGGACAGCAGCTTGCCCGCGATAAAATCAATGGAATGGCTGCGGTTATTTTTTGTCCGATTGACTTTTTCTGGTTTGTTAAGAAAACCTATAATCTGATCAAGCCGTCGCAACTGGTTATTCTGGAGACGGAAATCTGGCCAAATATGCTGTTTGAGGCAAAGAAACGTGGAATTGGAGCGTTTCTGGTAAATGCCAGAATGTCCGATAAGTCTTCCCGCGGATATCGTCGGGCTAGAGTCTTTTTTGCTCCGGTTCTGAATTGTTTTAGTAAAATCTGTGTACAGTCGGAAATGGATATGAAGCGTTTTCAGTCTGTAGCTCCAACAGCGGATGTTGTTGTTACCGGTAATCTGAAATTTGACCGTTCTGTGCCGGAGAATCTGCCGAATATTGATTTGTCAGAATATTTCGGGGCAGGGGAGTTTCAGATAATCCTTGCTTCCTGTACCCATGCAGGAGAAGAAAAGCTTATTACTGAGACTTTTTTGAAGCTGAAAAAGGATTTTAATAATTCCAGGCTTGTGATTGTTCCCCGTCATGCGGAGCGTGCCCCGGTAATCGTGGAAGAGTTGAATAACACTGGAGTTGGTTTTTGTCGTCGTACTGCTGGAATGAACGGTAGTGATTTTGTTGATTGTTTGTTGGCGGATACGACCGGTGAGATGTTTGGATTTATCAATAAGGCGGATATTGTTATAATGGGCAAAAGTATGGCTGGTCATGATGAGGGACATAATCTGATTGAACCGGCTCTGTTTGCCAAACCAATCGTGACCGGAAGTGTGTTAACTAATTTCCGGTTTGTACTTGAAGTTTTAAAGGCGGACGATGCCTTGATTACCATAAGCTCCGATGCTGAATTGGAGCCCGCGCTGAGAAAGCTGCTTGACGAACCCGCACTTCGTGAAAGTCTCGGCCTGGCTGCAGAACAGGCAATAGCCCGTCACCGCGGAGCCCTTGAAAAAACCATTAAAATACTGGAGGCATAAATTGAGCGCAAATACTCAAATGTCGCATGCCCGTAACGGCATGATTACACCTCAGATTGAGGCGGTTGCAGCCAAAGAACGGCGTACACCGGAATCGATTCGTGATGAGGTCGCCGCGGGAACTATTGTTATTCCTGCCAATATCAACCATACTTGTCTGGAGCCAATCGGTATCGGTCGTTCACTCTATACCAAGATCAACGCCAATATTGGTAACTCGGCTCTGTCCAGCTGCCCGAATCAGGAGCTTGCCAAGCTTAATACCGCAGTGAAATACGGCGCCGATACGGTTATGGATCTTAGTACCGGCGGGAACATCGAAATGATCCGCAAAACGATCATCGGCAACAGTCCGGTTCCGATTGGAACCGTGCCGGTTTATGAAGCTCTCAGCAGGATTGAAAAATCCGAGGATTTATGCGATGAGTTGATTCTGGATGTGATTCAGGAACAGGCTGAACAGGGTGTTGATTATATGACGATCCACGCCGGTTTACTGCTTTCTCATGTGCCGCTTGCCAAGAAGCGTTTGCTGCGTATCGTCAGCCGTGGCGGTTCGATTCTTGCTAAATGGATGCAGGTTCACCAGAAGGAAAATCTATTCTATTCGAATTACGACAAGATTCTTGAAATCTGTCAGAAATATGATGTTACTTTATCGCTTGGCGACGGTATGCGTCCGGGATGTCTTGCTGATGCCAGCGACTCCGCCCAGTTTGCCGAACTTGAAGTTCTGGGCGAATTGGTAGCACGCAGCCGTGAGGCACATGTACAGGCCATGGTTGAAGGTCCGGGACATATCCCGTTCAATGAGATTGCTATGAACATGCAGAAGGAACAGGAACTCTGTCAGGACGCTCCGTTCTATATTCTTGGGCCGGTTGTTACTGACTGCGCTCCCGGATACGACCATATTACCAGTGCGATCGGTGCTACGATGGGGGCTTACAGTGGTGCCGCAATGCTTTGCTACGTTACACCGAAAGAGCATCTGGGACTGCCAAATGCCAGAGACGTACGTGATGGTGTTATTGCTTATAAGATCGCTGCACATGCAGCGGATATCGCATTGAATAAGCCAGGAGCCCGTGAACGTGACGACGAGATCAGTAAAGCCAGAATGGATTTTAACTGGGAAAAACAGTTTGAATTGGCATTGGATCCGGACAAGGCTCGTGAACTTCGTGCCGAGGCTATTGAAGAGCAGACTCAGGAAGGTAAAGAACGCAAGAAGAAAGAGAACAATGAAGGATTCTGCACGATGTGCGGACCGGACTTCTGTTCCATGCGGATCAGCAGTTCACTGTAAATCCTGATTATATTTATTAACTCGGCAGGCGGGATTTTATACTGCCTGCCGTTTTATTTATGGAGATATCTATATGCTGGTGCATATTGCAGCGATAATTATTAATGCCGTAATCATGTGTGGAGCCGGGCTCATCATGTTGTTCGGAGCCATTGGGAAAATCCCATTAAAAAAATCGCCGGAAGCCAATCAGGAATTTCTTGAGAAATATTCCCGCTTAATGATTGCTCTCGGCGTAGTTTTAGTACTTCTCGGATTGGCCAATACGGTCATTGAAACAGTGAGGCTGTTCAAGTAATTTTATTTGCTTGATAATTTCTTCCCTGGAACAGCGCCGTATGATATAAGAAGTTTCCTTATTTCATCGTTTGGAGCCACATCAAATGGAGTAGTACTGTTGTGCCCTAGATTTACATTGGCTCCGTTTTCCAGTAGCAGCTTTATAATTGCTGGATCAGCTTTGTTTTCTACTGCATTAAATAGTATACTTTGTTTCCAGTCTTCGTTGATGGCATTAACATTGGCTCCGTGTTTAATGAGGTATTTTATCATTCCTAATTTGTTCTTGCCGCAATTTAGCAAAACATGGGATAGTATGGAATGTCCCCAAGGTTCATTGATGTTGGCTGAATTTGCCAGCATGTATTGAACCAATTTTAAATTTCCCGATGCTGCCGCATGAAATATGGGAGGCGGTTGTGGATGATAAAGATTGCCTTCCATATACCCAAAATAGTCGTTAATATTTTCTTTATTGATAAATGTTTTGATTCTATCCAGATTTTCGGATTGCAGAGCCTTATATAATTCTTTACTTCTCTTGTTTTCCTGCCAATCTTTGATGTCCGGCAACATATAGCAATAGACTAACGCTATTGTGATTGCAATGCCGGTCAACATATAATTCCAGTTATGCTTGAACCAGTTTGTTTGCTCAATGTCTTCTGAAGGTGACTGTCGTTCCCGCTTGATAATATATTGGATTAGAAAGACGATACTTCCAAGAATAATTATTCCAGGCGCATAAAATAATAAAAATCGAGTAGTTTCGAAGTTCCATGGAGTTGTGAAGTTAAAAGGTCCAAGAACTACGATTGTCCATTCGGTATGACAGGATATAAGGCCATACTCTCCTCCGGGGGCTTTAATGTACCATTCTGGTCCAGGACCAAGCTTTGCTATTGCGGAGGCTACAAATAGTAAAAAAATAATGCATGATGTAATGAATTTTATGTACACATTCAATTTTGCGGACATAAAATTCATTCAAGCATTTTCCTAGGATAACGACAGATCAAAGTTAAACGGCGAGGTATCCGGCTCGTTCCAGCGTGCGTTTGACAGATCGTAAAAGTCCACTGTGCCTTTGATGCGTGGAATCGACATGACTGTCTTGGGATATACGCGCGAAATCTTATCCTTGTCGTGCTTCACTCTGAATTCATTACCGCGCTGATCCTTGATCATACCGTCCACCGGAATATCTGCGCGGGTCGCGAGAAGTACTGGTCGTCCGTAGCGGTAAACTTCCACTGGAAGAACCGATTTTGCCACTATGTTGTCGATTTCAGCTTTTTCCAGTTCCAGCCAGGACTGTACCTTTGCCAGTCCGAGAGACTCCATTTCTTTGGCTGCCATTGAATTGCACACTGGCAGGGGAAAGGAGGCTGTCAGAATAACATCTTGATAATCTTTTAGCAGTTCCAACTGGAATAAAGAAGTTATTCTGAAACGACGATATCCGCGTTCGTAAGTCTGCTTGATTAAGCTTTTGAGTCCGGCAAGCTTTGATTCCGGGCAAAACGGCGGCAATGCTGCTTCGTCGGCCCATTTGTCGATACAGTAAATCGGGGATGCTACATGAATATTTTTTTTGCCCGGTTTGTCGCCTTTCGGGGTAACTTCAATGGTTTCCCTCGGGTCGGAAATTTCAGCTGGTTTCATGGTGCTGTAAGCGTCAAAGAATTTCTGCAGCGGTTCAAACGGCATGGTGTCCAAGTCCGCTTCGGTGACACTGGCTTCTGCCCAATCCCAGAAATCGCGTCGGATTTGTTTCAGAACGCTTGCGGGAAGGAACAAATCTCCATCAATATTTACTTCGATTAGTCCGCCGCAAATCCGGTCGGAACGTGATGCTTTGAATTCTTCCCGGATCGTATCCGCCGCTAATGGACGTTTTTGAGCCGGAGCTATTTCGGTATTATTTTCCCACTTCATGCGGGAAATAGTATTTAACACTTCAACGGAAATTCCATTGGAAGATACATTTATTTTCAGATCAAGTCCGGCGCGGGGTTCCGGCAGGACCGATTTATAATTTTCTTTTGGATGGCTTTCGCCGATCTTATAGACTAGGGAATTGACCGCAATTTCAAGTTCAGTCGGAATCAGGCAATACTGACCTTTTCCGGTTTTCTTCTGCCAAATGCCGTCGACGCGCATATTAGTAACGGTTAGGGCAGGGCCCTCGTCACCGGACGCGGGTTGAATGCGCAGGCGGTCGCCGCTGAAAATACGTTTTGATACAGAAACGACAATGCCTTTCTGATTTGTATCGACCACTTTGCCGACTAGCAGGCCGGATACGCCAAGTGATTTATGCTGAATTAGATCGGCGATTGATTTTGTCGAGGTAAATCCTTCGGTCCATTTACGTCCAAGGGATTTGCTTAAAGTATTACGAGCCTGTTTTAAAAGGTCTATATTCGGCTGGTCGGCATCAAGAAGCATACGATAGGCGGAAACAACATTTTTCACATAGTCGCTTTTTTTCAGGCGGCCTTCGATTTTTAGCGATGCCACACCTAATTCTTTTAGTGTTTTGACTTTATCAATTAACGCCAAGTCGCCCGGTGAGAAAAAGAAGCCATTGCCGTTTTTTGAATAATATCTGCGGCGGCAGGGTTGTTTGCATTTACCCCGGTTACCGCTCCAGCCTCCAATCCAGGATGAAAACAGGCAGGTCCCGGACATACTGCAACATAGTGCACCATGAACAAATACTTCCAGTTCGAGGTTTGTTTGATTCTTGATTTCGCGTAATTCATCAAATGTAACCTGACGTTCCAGAATGATTCTTTCGGCACCCATGCGTTCAAGCGTTTTTACCCCGGCAGAATTATGAATTCCCATCTGAGTGGAAGCGTGGATTTTCAGTGACGGAAAGTATTCCCGGATAATCCGAAGAATGCCGATATCCTGAACAATAATTGCGTCTGGACCCAGTTGTGACAGTTGAGCGAGGAATTCGACAACCTCGTTTAATTCCGATTCTTTGATCAGGGTATTAAGAGTGACGTAAACTTTTTTGCCTTTATTTGACGCGTAAGCGATAAGCTGCGACATTTCCTCTATTGAGAAATTATCGGTTCTCTCACGAGCGTTGAATTTACTCAAACCGGCATATACGGCATCAGCTCCGCTTTCAAATGCTGCGATTGCGGTTTCAAGATTTCCGGCCGGGGCCAGTAATTCAATTTTATTTTTATGCCTGTTTTTCATAAATTCCAATTTTCTATAAAGTAAATAACTAAAAAAAAACTCCTGCACAGCAGGAGCTTTCTCAATATCGGATGTATCAGGTAGTTATACCTTTGCAGCATCCCATTTGTCTTTGCTAACGAAAGCAGTCAGATTACGGCCATCTGAAGTTTTCGCCTTAAAAGCGTATCTTTCGTTACCCTTTTTGCCGTAAGTAACTTTTTCAGTGATTTCGGCATCGACTTTTTTCTTTTCCTTCACGTCATAGAAAGAATGCTTCATGGTATCCTCCTGAAACGGGTTTGTTTTACGGCAGTACAGCCGCTTACTAATTCCCTGCCTCTCTAAAATATCGACAGGCCTGACTTTTTACTCTGCTACTAAAGATAATGCTCAAAAAAGTGAATGCAAATTATTTTTAAGGAAAAAATGAAAAATTTAAGGTGGAAATGATATTATTTGGGTTTAAGGATCAAAAAAAACAGCCGATTTATAGATTGTAGATATTTGACAGATGAGCTGGTTATTGAACCAGTAAGGCTTGAAATTATAGATATGATCGCTATTTTAAATTTGTAGGTTTAACTTTATTTAAGCAATTTTTATAAAATTTCGAATATATTGCGATTATTTCTTATATTTTAAAATGTTGTGGTTACAGGACCGCAACTTAGTTATAATTCATAAGTGGGAAGTTTTTTATGAGTGACACCAGGCATGAGCATGAGGATGATAATTCTTTTGAACGACGTCAGATGATTCGGGCAATCAGCAGTTTTGAAGGTTTTCCGACAATGAATCCCCGTTCGATGCGCATAATTGCAATGCTCAAGGAAAAACTAGTCAATATTCCTCGGCTGGCACGTATTCTTGAACGTAATCATGATTTTCGTCAACATTTTATAAAACTTTCCGGCGTTCCGGATATGGGAAGCGGGTCGATAAAAGAGGCCATTCGTGCCCTTGGCTTATTGAATGTCAAGCATCTGGTTTTTTCTTTCATTATTATGCCGTTTTACTCTGCCAATGACCGGGAGGAATGGGAACATGTTTATTCCACTTCTATATTGATTTCAAATATGCTCAAGCATTTCCGGATTCCGGAAACCAGTTCTTTGCCGTTGGTTGCGTTGCTTCATGACATCGGAGTCCCGTTGCTGAGGCGTTTTAATCCTTCAAGATATGAACAGATCAAGAAATATGCCCGAGATAATAATTTGTATCTGGAGGATGTTGAAGATGCCAATTTATATATTACCCATGCGGTTGCCGGTGGCATTTGCATTAAGAAATGGGGCATGCATGACGATGTCTTTTTCCCGGTAACTCATCATCATATTCAAGAATTTATTGAAGGTGATGAAGAACAGTTAAAGGAATTATACCTGCTGCAATATGCAGACTGGATTGACCATTGTGTTCGCGGTTTAACCTGCTACAGACCAAATCATGCTATTCTTAAGCATTTTGGTTATGAAGTGGATGATGAGTACTGGTTGGATTTTCAGAAAGATGTGGTTAATCATATATCATTTGGCAAAGCGGAATTTCGCGGCAGTTCTTCTGAATGCATTCAGCATTTAGTAGCTCCGCTTGGATTTGTTGAGAAAGTTCGCAGAGAAGAAGAGAAGCATCGCAAGCATCAGGAAGCTGGCGCTAAGAAAAGTTTTTCTTTTGATATTGCCAAAGCGATAAAAGATAAATTGAATCATCGTAAGCATGATGATTCAAATTCCATGACGGAAACAAATACGATCGAAAATTTTAATCCGGAAATGTCTATTGAAGACGTGGAACAGAATTCGGATACCGTAACTACGGTATTTAAGCGACCCAAACCGCAGGAACCGGTTTTTGAACTTGATGAAGACAACAATAAACCGTTGCGCTTGCGCTCGGATGGAAAGGTTCTTGAAACGGTGACTACAGTATTTAAGCGGCCTATTATTTCCAAAAACAAAGACGAAAATATTTAATGTTATTTACAACCACTTTTTGCGTTTAAAAAACACTGCCATAATGATTGCAATAAGTGTCATTAAGCCGATTGCAAGATAGTAGCCGTTATGCCACTTTAATTCCGGCATGTTTTCAAAATTCATACCGTATATTCCGGCGATAAATGTTAACGGTATGAAAATCGTCGCGATCAGGGTCAATATCTTCATTACTTCGTTCATACGGTTACTCAAATTCGATAAGTACAATTCGAGCAGGTCTGCAATCTGTTCTCGACAGGATTCAGCGTTATCGATTATAGACAGAAGATGGCGTTCAAGTTCCTGGAAGTATTTTTCCGTATCAGCTACCATAAAGTCATAGTCGACGGTATTCAGCGTTCTTACCAGTTCCCGAAACGGCCAGACATTTTTTCGTAGAGAGCTGCCGATCTGCTTGTAGCCTTGCAGTTCGACAAGTAGTTCCTGACCGGGATCTTCCAGAATTCGCTTTTCCAGTTGTTCAATACTTTCTGTAATATTTTCAAGAAATATGAAGTAATAATCCGTTACAAGATCCAACAGGGCATAAACCAGATAATCACTGCTTTTCTGACGTATTTTCCCGCAGCTTGATACAATTCGTTCCAGAAGCGGAGCCGTTAAATTGTCATTTCCCGTCTGAAAAGTTATAACTGTATTTTTATGGCAGACAATAAACATTGATACCATTTTAAAATCGGTGCTGTCCTGTTCTTTTAACGGAAATCGCACGACCATACTGAGGTGGCCGGTGTCTGAAATAATTCCAGGACGCATCGCGGCACAATTCTGAATTGCTTCGAGTTCCAGTCGATGCAGTCCGGTTCGGTTGTTCAGAATATTCAGATCAGCAGAGGAGGGGATGCCACGTCCGATAATCCAGTTTACGCCGGCAGGAGACAAGGCGGTCAATGCCTGGTCCAGTGAAGTGTTTTTGCTGCCACGACAATCCGATTGGCTGTAAATGACCAGTTCAATAGGACATGGCGACGTTTCCGCTGGACTTTCCTGAAGAAAACCCGGCTGTTTGCCGAATAACTGATATTTCGCTTTGTAACGTTTTAATTTCATTGCCCCACCTATCAATTGTATAAAGATATTATATTGCGATACGGCAGTAATGCAATATCATAGCTACTTACGTGAGACAAAAAAGACGATTGTTGCAATAATAGCTATAATTACGAGAACAAACAGGGTTATTTTTATCCAGCTCCACGGACGTTCTCCCTGAACCTCTCCGGTTCTGGCATTCACCAGGAAACGATATACCTTCTTATCGAAACGGAAAGCACTGATCCAGATCGGCAGGAGAATATGTTTGAATGTGATATCATTATAGTCAATTGACGTTGACATGATCCGCTGTTCATCTCCTCCGATATCCCGCTTTATTGTATGCCGGATTGGTTCCTGCATTTGTCCTTTGGCGTCACTAAAGCCGTCCTCGATGCCGATGCTGTAGCTTTCTACCCTGAAACCGTGCAGAAACGACGGGTCATACGGAACCAGCGATTCCAAGTCCCAGGGTTCCAGTTCTTCCGTGTATCTTCGCGGGAGTGATTTACTGCCTACGGAAAGAATATCGTCAAACGAGTTGTAAACAATACCCGCGGTTGGATACCATCTGGTTTTGGTTACCGTCCGGGTCTTTGTTTCGGATTTCCCTTCTGAATTTGTAACGGTATAAGTTTCTGTTGCTAGGTAGTGTTCTCCGCGCATTCCGGTATATTCGGTAGTGGTATTGGAATCGTAGGTCCAGAACGGCGAATATATGCCATCCATTTTCATCATCTTCGCGCGTTCTTTGACTTTGCCGGGAAGGAACCAGCGTCCTGCCAGCCATTTTCGGAAATTTTCGGCAGCTTCCTGTTCTGTCAAGGCAAAGGGCAGCAGATATTTGGGTTTGAGCACTCTTGTGCTACGATGTTGCGCAGAGATTGATGATGCGCAGTAAGGACATTCATCCGTGGTAATATTTTCATCAAAAGTAACTTCTGCTCCACAGTTGTCACAGGTAACAATTACTCGTTCTTCGGTTTCCTCAGTTTCTTCCAGTGACATTAGAGTGGAATGGTAATCCGATTCTACCACTGCTGCTTCTTCATCAGGTACTTCTTCGGTGTGAGAACAGTGGGGACATTTCAGCATTTCGCTTTCCGGATCGAATTCCATTCCGCCGCCGCAAGAGGGGCAGGGATAATGTTTTTTATTGATTTCTTCGTGTTGAATTTCTTCCGGCATAAATTGGTCCTCCCTGATTATTAATTGAATAATACTTATTATGCAATATATTATATTGAATCAATAAATAAAAGGGGCGGTTATGAAAAAGTTGATAATCTGTCGTCACTCACATGCTGAATCCAGCCATGAAAAAGGTGATTTTTATCGTCGACTTGACGAACACGGAATAGAAATGGCAAAGGAAATGGGAGTGCGTTTAAAGCAGCGTGATATTGCTCCCGGAATGGTTATTTCAAGTCCGGCGGCAAGGGCGCTGAAGACTGCCGAAGTAATTACTTCAGCCCTGGGGTTCAATACCGATGAGATTATTACAGACGCATGTCTTTATGAACAGGATATTTGCGGAGTAGTGTCGCTTGTGAAAAATTGTGGTGGAGACGCCGAATGCGTTATGCTTTTTGGTCATGTTCCGAGTGTCCGAATTCTTGCTGCCATGCTATCGGGAAGCAGCGAACAACATACTCCGACCTGTTCTGTGACTGCGCTGGAATTTGATGGAGAATGCTGGGAGGAGGCACTGGCTCAAACCGGTAATCTTTCATTTCGCGAATTGCTGTGAACAGGTTATGTTAGATCATTACTGTTATGATGTCAGTAATTCACTCATTTTGCCATAAATGGTAAATTCCTGCTTGACGATGCATTAAGTTTGTAGTATATTGACTACCCTTGTTATTGAGGTTTACTGCCGGATTTGTCCGGATAATTATATTAAGGTTTTCGTAAAAAATTTATCGATGATCATAAAAGAATTCTTACGCAATCCACGGGCAACTGGTGCCGTACTGCCTAGCTCGGGGAAACTGTCCCAGACGATTGTCTCTGAAATTGGATTAAAAACGGCAAATAGAGTTGTAGAACTTGGACCCGGAACCGGCGCTATTACCGGTCATATTCTTAAAGAAATCAATCCTGATGCTCAATTTATGGCCGTCGAACTTAATACTAAGATGTATGAATCTTTTAAAAAGAGATATCCCAGCGTAAAAATTCTCAATGAGAACGCGGCACGTTTGCGGGCTCTGTTGTATCGTGAAGGGATGCAGGATGTTGATGTTGTCGTTTCCGGTTTGCCATGGGCTTCATTTGGCGCTCCGTTGCAGCGACGTTTGCTCTTGGAAATCATCAATAGTCTTAGCCCTCGTGGAATTTTTACGACTTTCGCATACATTCAGGGACTGGCACTGCCTACCGCCAGAGCCTTTAAGCGACGCCTTGATAAACGTTTTTCCACGGTACAGCGTACGCCGATTATCTGGAACAATATTCCACCGGCGGTTGTTTACCGCTGTCGCAAATAGCGGAAATATTAGAATGGCGGGAAAATTTCCAGCTGGCAGGTGTTTCTCTAATCTAAATTTCTCAGCGTCCTTTCATATTGCCGAAATAGTGGGTCGTTACTCTCTTTTGTCCATTCAAGAAGTTGGTGACGAACAATGTTAAGTACTTCCTGTTTATCGGGATCATCCGCCAGGTTGTGCAGTTCATGCGGATCGGAGTCCAAGTCATAAAGTTCTTCCGAACAACACGTCCAGCCGTATTTCATGTTCCCGCTGCGTACGGTTCTCATTGACAGGGTTACGTCATTAAGACCATGAAATTCACTTACAACATATTTTCTTGGCGGCAGAGACTCATTTATTAACGAACGTCCGTGAGTATCCTCCGGAATGTCTATTCCGGCCGTGTCCAGGATTGTGGGATATACATCCAGCAAAGAACTCAGGTTCTCGTAGCGTTTGGGGCCTTCTCCCGGTATTTTCACCAGCAGCGGAATCCTGTGGACTTCCTCAAAATGGACGAACCCTTTGTCGAGCAATCCGCCATGGGCGCCCAGGTTGTCGCCGTGATCCGCTGTGAATATTACTATGGTGGAGTCTGCCAGTCCGGATTCTTCCAGATAGTCCAGCATTCTTCCGACCTGATGGTCTATATAAGTTGCAAAGGCATACTTATGCTTGATCATTCGTTCCCAGGCTTTCCAGTTTCTACGGTTTTCTCCTGGAAGACGGCGAATGATGGTATGTCTGCCGCAATCGGAAGCATCCTGATTAAAACTTTCCCATTCCGGAATATCGATGTTGTCGTAAAGGCGCAAATATTCATCCGGTACGAAATACGGCTGATGTGGGCCCCAGAAGTTATGATGCATGAAGAACGGTTTAGCGCGCTTCCTGAATTCTTCCATCAAAGAGATGGTGTAGCTGGTGATAAAGTGAGGAACTCCGGCTTCCGGTCCTTCCTGCCAGGTGCCGTAAGGCAGCGGGTACATATCATTATGGACTTCTATTTCTGCCGTTAGATTATTTGCTTTCAGGTATTCTTTGTATTGAGGATAATCTATTCCGATTCCGCCATGTCCGGGAAAGTCCATTCCCTCAAAGCCGAAATGACTTGGCAGGGCAGCCTGTCTGGTTGATCCGAAGTGGCCGCCGTTCGGTGTTCCAAGGTGCCATTTGCCGTTAAAACCGCAGGAATAGCCGGCCTTGGAGAGAAGACGTGGAAGGAGCCGCGGAGTATCGTTCAGTTCTGAAACGCTGCAGCCTATATCCGTAGTATTTGCAGTTACTCCGTGTGAGTGCGGATACTGTCCGGTTAATACGGAGCCTCGTGCCGGACTGCACAGCGGGCATGACGTATAAGTGTTTTCATATACCCTTGACGAATTTGCCAGCCTGTCAAGGTTTGGGGTCATGCATGGTGTTTTTCCGTATGCGCCAACTTCGGAAATGCGTTGTTCATCTGTTACAACAAGTAGAACGTTGAGTTTTGGGTTCATTTTATTACTCCCGGATTTTGTGGTTATAAGAGTTTTGCAAAATGATACGTAAATAGGTAGGGCGCGCTCTCCGTAGCGCGCCGTTCCCCGGGATTTTGTGCTCAGCACAAAACTGCGGACGGTTACGGAGAACCGTCCCTACCCGTAAATATGCATTTCACATAAGTTTTGTGATGTTATATAAATAATAAACAGGCTGAAAGACTTGAATTCAATACTATATGGTAGTATCTGTATACGTAATTTAAACAAAAACCATACGTATATAAAGCAATGAACGATATCAGAAAAGTTCCCTTGCCGGAGAAAAACATCAGCTCTGACAAAGACCATGGAAGGGGATTGAAAGTTGAAAGTCATAAGTGGTGTTCCGGTTTTCAGGAGAGCCGTCCACTGTATCCCGACGGCTTTGAAGAGGCGGAGCGCCGCAGTCCGACATGGTTCAGAAATGAACGCTGCCAGTATTATCTTATGGTTGCGGTTCCTGAAGGGGAGATGCGTTATTACGGTAACGGAGAAAGTTTTCTGCTGCGTGGATCGAAAATTCTTATAATACCCCAGGGAACAGATTATTCGTTCAAGACAACGCCATCATGCTATTACCGTAAAATCTCGATTTATCTGCTTGGCGTTGATCTCCATTCCATAAGCTCCAGCCTGGGGTTGGACCAGATGGAGTTGATAAAAGTTTCCGATCTTAATTACTATATTTCTACCATGCGGAAATTAGACAAACTGCTTTTGTCCAAAAACGTGAACGACATGCCGTTCATGGCGGGGATGACTTTTGAATTGCTGAACCGGCTTTCAATGGAAAAAATCGCGAAAAACCAGAAACCCCTGCTTTTTTTAATGCTTAAGTCGCGTCTTTCCTCAGACTTCAGGCGCACGGTAAAAATTTCGGAGCTGGCTGAAGAATATAACGTTAGTGTAATTACCATTGAACGCATGTTCAAAAAAGAGCTTAATATTACTCCGGCAAAATTTCGGATCATCTCAAAAATGAATCATGCGGAGGAACTGCTTAAGCATTCCAGTCTGTCGATAAAGGAAATCGCTTATGAGCTGGGGTACTGCCATCAGTTCCATTTTTCGAATGAATTTCGTCGTATATCAGGAGCTTCGCCCGAAGTGTTCCGTAAGAAATCGTGATACTTTCCGCATTGATTTTTACAATGTTTTTACAATGTTTTTACAGCCTGATGACAACTTCTCGTCCTTGTTGATTAACTTATCTGTGTAAAAGGAAATTCCAATTAACACAGGAGGCTTAAAAAACAATGAACGGTACGGATGATGTAATTTTCAAAAAACATTGTATATTAACCCGGAGGGCACAAAAGATGAGAAAACTGGTTACAAAACTATTTTACGGGACACTGTTGATGTTCAACGCCGGATGCCTGGTGGCGTCGAGTCCGACCGGAAGCATTACGCTGAAAGCGGAACTGGAAAAGCGTGTGCTTGTGGCGGGGTCACGTCAGGACGCGTTGATTCGGATTACCGTTTGCGCCCCGGAAACGCCCAAAGTGGACAAGAACAAGGCGCGGGTAAATCTTGCCGTGGTTCTGGATAAATCCGGTTCAATGGGAATGCAGAAGAAGCTTGCGAAAGCAAAAGAGGCTACGATCAGCGCGCTGAATATGCTTCGTGAAGGCGATATTTTTTCTCTGGTGGTCTATGATACTAACGTTCAAACGATCGTTCCGGCAACTGAAATATCCGCAGCCGGACGCGAGAACATAATCAGTCAGATTCGTTCCATTACTTCAAACGGCAGTACGGCTTTGTTTGCCGGGGTCTCTACCGGAGCCAACGAAATCAGAAAGAATGCCGGTGGAACTTTTGTGAACCGTATTATTCTGTTATCGGACGGACTGGCTAATGTCGGTCCTCGTTCTCCTCAGGAACTCGGACGTCTTGGCGCGTCGTTTATTAAGGAAAACATTTCCGTCAGTACGGTTGGCGTCGGCAGTGATTATAACGAAGATTTGATGACCGCGCTTTCACAGAATAGCGACGGCAATTTTTATTTTGTGGAAAACAGTCGTGATCTTCCGCTGATCTTTTCCAAGGAACTTGGTTCCGCTTTGAAGGTAGCGGCAAAATCGATCAATGTGAAGATTGTTTGTCCCGATGGAATCAAGCCCAAAGGTATTCTTGGTCATGAGTGCCGGATCAATGGTAACACGATTGATATCAACTTCAATCAGGTTTACAGCGGACATGAAAAATCCCTGATTCTACAGGTTGAAGTTCCGCCGCAGCCGGATGGTGCCAGCAATGAAATCGCCAAAGTTGAACTTGATTACTCCTCGCTTGACGGCAAAAATCGTTTTTCTCGTCATCAGCTCGTTAATGCCAGCTATAGTTCCAGCAAGAAGAAGGTTGTCAGCAATATTAATCGTGCGGTACAGGCGGAAGCTGCTGTGCAGCGATCAAATGTTATGCGTGAAAAAGCAGTTAAAGAAGCGGACCGTGGCAATTACGATGAAGCTCAGACGATTTTAAAAAATGCCGCGGTTGAACTCAAAAAGGTATCGAAAGAAACCAAGAATAAAAAACTGGAAGCTCAGGCAGAGCAGCTTGAACGCCGCGAACAGGATATCCAGGAAAGTAAGACGAACAAAGCCAAATACAAGACGGTTCGTAAACGGATCAAGGGCGAAAGCTACCAGCTTCGCAATAGTCAGCTATATCAGCAGAGCAAATAAGGGGAGGAAAATTATATAATGAAAAAGAAAATTGTGGGATATTCCATTGTTTCCGGATTTACTGGTATCGCGCTTTTTGCGGCGTTGATGTATGGATGTCAGAGTTCAGATTCTCAGAACGGTCCGGCTGGGGCTGTGTCATATATTCCTCAGCCAGTTAATTGTGAAAAAATAAAGTGTTGTGTGGCTGAAAAGAAAGATATTGCAGTTGGATCAGAACAGCCATGTGCACTTGTAGCTCCAGCCCTAGCCTGTAAGCCCAAATTGAAGGCGACTGATTCTTCCGCTGTTACACCTACGGAGCGTTTGCCTGCCTCGCGTAGCGGCGTCAAACCTTCTAGCGCGCCAATTCCGGAAATTATAAGGAAAAAGTTAGCCTTTCGGGTTTCATGTGATTCTATGCCCGGTATGGTTCAGCATAATACTGAAGATTACCAGTACACGCCCGACAATGATTTTATGTCGGTCAGCCATTCGCCGCTTTCTACATTTTCTATTGATGTCGATACGGCTTCCTATGCCAACACGCGGCGTTTTCTGCTGAAACAGAATTCGCTGCCGCCAGCCGACGCGGTAAGAATTGAGGAGTTGATTAACTACTTTACTTATGACTATCCCGAACCGCAGAGCGATATGCCGCTGCGTCCGACTATTGAGTTGTCGAAATGCCCGTGGAACAAGAATCATGACTTGTTGCTGATCGGACTTCAAGCTAAGAAGATTAAGGAAACAAAGCTGCCGCCGAGCAATTTCGTGTTCCTGATCGATACTTCCGGTTCAATGACTCGTCGTATGCCGCTGGTGAAAAAGTCAATGGAAATGCTGGCGATGCGTATGCGCCCTCAGGACCATATAGCGATTGTGACCTATGCCGGAAGCGCTGGACTGGTTCTGCCGTCTACCAGCGGCGAAAAGCGTTCGCTGATTGCGGATAAAATCAATCATCTTCGGTCCGGTGGAAGTACTGCTGGCGGAGCCGGGATCAAGCTGGCGTATAAAGTGGCAAAAGAGAACTTCATTACGAACGGCAATAACCGCGTGGTACTTATTACGGACGGCGACTTTAATGTCGGCGTAAGCAGTCAGGGCGCACTGGTGCGCATGATCGAAGAAAAACGTAAGGACAATATTTTCCTGACGGTTTTGGGGGTTGGTCGTGGTAACTACAAAGACAGTAAAATGGAGATGCTGGCGGATAAAGGCAACGGCAACTACTTCTATATTGACAGTATTCGTGAAGCGAAAAAAGCGCTGGTAAACGAGATGGCCGGTAATATGTTTACGGTAGCCAAAGATGTAAAAATCCAGATTGAATTCAATCCGAAATATGTCAAGGGATATCGTTTGATCGGTTATGTAAACCGTAAGCTGAACGACCGCGATTTTAAAGACGATACCAAGGATGCCGGTGAAATTGGCGCTGGACATCAGGTTACCGCGCTGTACGAACTGGTACCTGCCGGATCAAAGGAAGATCTGAACGCTCCGGCTCCGCTTGAGTTTCAGAAAACCGTGGTTAACAGCGACAAGCTGTTGAACTTTAAACTGCGCTGGAAACCGCCGAAAGCCGATAAAAGTATCGAATGGGTTGGATATGCTTCTCCTGAACATATCAAGAAAACTTCCGATAATTTCCGTCATGCTGCTGCGGTAGCTGAATTCGGTATGTTGCTGCGGAATTCAAAATACAAAGGCACTTCCGACTGGAAGCAGGTTATGGGTATGGCGCAAAGTGCGAAAGGTTCTGATATCAATGGATATCGTGCGGAATTTATAAAGATGGCGGAAACGGCAGAATTGCTTAAACCGGTAAAAACATCCAAAGAGGTAACTTCTGTAGATTAATGAAGAGTTCACGAATTATATTAATTCTCAGCGTATTCGTCGCGACGGCTGCCGCGGCGCTGGGATTTACCGCATTTAATTTGGCGCGCCACGAGCAGCAGTTCAGGAGCAACGAAATCAGAAATATTCTGAAGTCAGAGTGTACGCTGATGGCTGATCGGCTGGATAAATCATTACAGCAGTTTCGGAATCGGCTTATCAGTGATATCAGGAAGGTTTTACCTGATTCGCGTTCTGCTGACAGGCTGCTTCGCGGCAATCCGTTAATTCGCGGAGTATTTATTTCCAACCTTCGAGGTGATCTTGATTATTCAACAGATCGTGATGGTTTTGTGCGTCGTTACAAGGTGTTGTTCAGAGATTTTATCAGTGCTGAAAACGGACGCAAAGTTGATATGTTGGCATATAATATGGCTCCGCCTGCGAAAACGCAGGATACTTATCCGTCCGGCGACTCAAGCTGGTTTGGTTTTAGTCGCAGACAATCTTCAAATTGCAAAATTCAGTTTAAAAGTCAGCAAGTAGCTGAGGCGGATGTAAGGCAGGATATTTCAGCTGTTCCGCAAAAGAGTAAGAGTCGGACTGAACAGAAGAATGGTTCCGGTCGTCTGGTTTCTCGTTTCGGATTGCTGGTTGATGGCAAGGACAGTGGTTGGATCAACTGGTTTGCCGGAAATGAATTTTGTCCACTGGTCTGGGTTAAAAAGAATGGGAAAATAGTTGGGGCGGAAGTCGAAATGATTGCCATTTTGTCGCGGCTCGTGACTCTTTTCCCTCAGAATTTTCCACGGTATTATCGTTTTGAACTGGTGAATTCCCAGGGCAAATGTCTCTACGCTTCCGGTTATTCTCCCGGCAGTAGCGAAGAATTGGAAAAACTGGAACCGGCAGTATTCATTCCGGTTGCCGGGAAGCTGGTTCCAAACTGGCAGGTAAGGGGGTATATTGTACCGGAAATGCAGCCGCAGTCAAATATTAAATTTATGCTTTCTCTCCAGATCGGATCGTTTCTGCTAGTGATTGCCGCTTGCGGAGTGATCATGCTCTGGATGGTGCGCAGGGAATTAGTGCTTGCCGGACAAAAGACCAGCTTTGTGGCAAATGTTTCTCATGAACTTAAAACGCCGCTTACCAGTATTCGAATGTACGCGGAAATGCTGAAAGACAATGCTGACCGGTTGGCGGTTGATAAACGGACGAAATATCTTTCGGTGATTCTTGGCGAGAGCGAAAGACTTTCCCGACTGATTTCCAATGTATTGAATTTCAGTCGCATTGAGGCCGGAAAGAAAAAATACAATCCGGTTGAAATTGAGCTGAATGGGCTGATGTCGGAACTGGTGGAGAACTGGCGGCCGACATTTGCCGAAAAGAAAATGAAACTGATCTATACCGGAACGGAAGAACCGGTTGCTGTTGACATTGATCGTGACTCCCTGGTGCAGGTGATCCAGAATTTATTGTCCAATGCGCTGAAATATGCATCGGATGGTCCCGAGCTGGGAATGATTCTAAAAGTGACCGCAAGTGAAGCGTCGATTCGAGTGATAGACAGCGGACGCGGCATTCCGGCTTCGGCAAGGGAAAAGATTTTCTGCAAATTCTATCGTTGCGATGACTCACTTACGGTTGAGACCAGCGGCAGTGGATTGGGATTGACTATCGCGCGCAAGCTGATGCGTGATCAGGGCGGCGACCTTACTTGCGTCGCGGCCGGAACCGGCGGAGCTGAATTTATTATTACGTTACCACTGAGGAGGAAATCATGAGTGGGAAGATAAAAATACTTGTAGCTGAAGATGATTTAAATATCCGCGAGGGCTTATGCGATGCCCTGGAGCTTGAAGGATACGACGTACGCGAGGCGGTGGACGGCAGCGATGCCTTAAAGCAGTATACTCAATGGCAACCGGATTTGATTCTTCTGGATATCATGATGCCGAAGGTCAGCGGTTATGACGTATGCCGTCAGATTCGCAACGGCAATCCGGATCTTCCGATTATTATGCTGACTGCGAAAGGCGAAGAGATCGATAAGGTTCTCGGGCTTGAACTTGGGGCGGATGATTATGTGACGAAGCCATTCAGTCTGCGTGAGTTGATGGCGCGGGTATCGGCGGTTATGCGGCGGTCTCAGCGAGGAAATACTGATGAGAGTCAGGCTGGCGATAACAGTACGTTCCAGTTTGGCGATGTAACGGTGGATACCGGAGCAATGAAGGCGGAGACGCCTTCGGGATCGCATGATTTGTCTTCGCGCGAGATCGAACTGCTTAAGTTTTTCACTGCTCATGCCGGACAGGTTCTCGACCGCAATAAGATTTTATCGGCGGTATGGGAAAGCGGGTATGGAGGCTATTCCCGTACCCTCGACCAGCATATTGCCCAGCTTCGCAAAAAGATCGAGCCGGACCCGGCAAAACCAACTTATATCGAGACCGTGTACGGCATTGGCTATCGTTTCCGGGGCTGAACTGTTTTTTTTAGTAATACCTTACTTATTTTGTAAATTCAAAAGTAACGCTTGCAGAGTCATGCATCGGGAGACGGCGCGCAACGGAGAGCATGCCCTACCTAAAACTCTTAATTCTTAATTCTGCATTCTTAATTATCTTTGTTTTTGCTCTTACGATGATGTTTTGGTGCCATTCGCAGCACATTTCGTAGATTGAGGTTTTTGGGGCGATTTTGATGAATTCGATTTCGGGGTTGGTCAATACCGCCGAGTTGTCCATGGCGGCAGACCTGGAACTCGGGGACAGACCTGTACATCGATATATTTTTACATAAAAAGCCAGAGTACATTTGACACAATATAAATATTAGCTTATCTTGGTTCTGTTCTCGAACTCGTTGAAAAATACAGAACATTGTTGGAATCTTAAATGGTAAGCTGGAGGGAAAATGTATAAACGTACAGACCCCAAATCCCCGTACAGGTTTGATCCCAAATCCCAAATTTGTTAATATTTGTTCGAGTCCAGATAACTTAAGGTTTTAATTATGAAGCTAATTTTTTTATTTTTATTTTTTTCCGTAAACACATTAATACATGGGCAAACAATTAAACAGTTTCATCTACCTCTGTCTATGGATAGAGAGAGAGTAAAAAAAACGGGAATTGTGCTTGAATATAGTTCAGTGATTCCTACCGACAAGAACATTGCTCCTTTTTACGATATTTTAAATATTTTTCTAAACTCAGCCCAAAAAAATGAGCCAAGTTTAATACGTCCTTTTTTGGATTCTAAGGGGAGCTTTATTTCAACAAAATTCAAAGGTATTTGCTCAAATATAAAACGAATAGAAAAAGTTGGACCAATAAAAGTCATTGAAGCTATCAAAGGTAAATCATTCAGCGGAGAATCTTTTATAACCTTTTTATGGGGATCTGCTGGTGGCTCTAAACCTTTATTGGGAGGATCATGTATAAAAGAAACTCATGGAAAGTTTCGTTATATGACAAAGCAAAGCTATAGTTCGCTTTTTATATGGCTGTTATATATGTTTGGCTATTCCCAAAATACTCAAAAAATAGATTTCCCCTACAACCTTCTACTGAAGGACAATATTGGTAATGATTGTATTACAATCCGTTTTAAAGGGAAACAATACAACAACATTGATATCAGCAGTATAAACAACCCCAATAATAAAATTTTGACATTATATAAACAATTTTACACTGCTCTAAAATCATCTAAAAATCCGGACAAATACTCTGATTTATGTACTACTAGAAGCGCAGAAAAAATCATAAGAGGATACAAAACGGCATCTTTTCAATATGATTCTTTTCGAAAATCTCAACTTGATAATCCTAAAATCATAACTTTTATCATTAATGCCGAACCTTTCTGGCTTGTATTTTTTAAATACAAAAATTCTAAAAAGCAGCTAGTTGGTTATGACTATATTGTGGATGTATCAGGAAAACTGAAATTTACAAATGTTGGAAATTCTACTTTTTTCGACTACTTACTGAAAAATTCCAATGATGAGTTAATTAAAGTGGTCTATGGGAATAAATAGAAATATGATAAAGTTGTTTATAACTATATAGCGGAACTCGAGGGCAGATCTGCGAACTCGGGGGCAGACCTGTACATTGATATATTTTGGAGTCATCCAACTGCCGCTGGTGCGGCGGGCGTTTTCATCGAAAATCGCCCCTACTTTTTGCGTTTTTTTATTTCTTTCGGGGCTTGCGATCTCCGAGCTCAAATAGTACGACCAATCGTAAAAGTGTAGACAAGTCCTTTCCGTATTTGCAGATGATTAGATATTTGTTCTCTCTCAAGAGAAGCTCTTTAATACATTTTCCTGAATTCATTCATGCCTTCAAAGGTTATACATATATCATCAGCATAGTTGCTTATTGCGCACGGGGATCGCAACTACGGTACTTTGCGAAATTTGCCAGGGGAGGGACGGTTCTCCACGGAGAGTTCGCCCTACCGGAAAAAGGTTTGCCCAATCGCCTCGCAAAAAGAGTGAAGCATTACTTTTTTTTGAAAAAAATCAATATCTATGAGAATTAGACATATTATTTTTGATTCTACAGCGTATAATATGCAATTATGGTTTCCTGTAACGTAAACCAAACAATCTTACAAAAGGAGAAATGAGATTGAAACTATTAATTGCGTTGCTGGTGGTATTAGGAATAACCTTTTCAACGGTATCTTATGCCAAAAACACTTCATCAAGTTCAAAGGATTCAAAGAGTTCTAAGAAGACCAGTGGGGAGGACCGGTATAAGAAAGCCGCCCTGCAATATCTGGCTTTGATTAAATATATCAATCAGGCTAAATATGATGAGCTATCCAAAATTACAAATTCAAAGGCACAATATAAAGCGTGCTATGGTTATGTAAGATCTTATACGCTTCATTACCTTCAGAAGAACGATCCGCCCAAATATAAGAAATTAATGCAGCTGAAGAGTTCCAACAGGAAACTTTATAATAATTTACTAAAAAGTCAGATGAGCAGAGTTCTCAAAGCAGCACAGGCGAAGGCTGCTAATAAGTAGATTTTTCAAATTTTTTTATAAATCTTTGACCTTGTTTGGAAACTATTTTTAAACAAGGTCTTTTTTTATATATTTACCTCAAGGTAAACTTTTTTATTCTGAAAAGTGTACTATATTGCCTGAAATTAAGTTTCAAATTATTGGGGAATCAGGTTTATGGCTTTCAAATTCAAGTTTACGCTTGGTAATAATATAATCATCGGATTGGTTCTTGGTATAATTACCGGTATGTTCTTTGGCGAAGGATGTAAAATTCTTGGTCCGGTGGGATCTGCATTTGTGGCTTTACTGCAGATGAGCGTTTTGCCTTATATTGTGGTTTCGATGGTTTTCGGACTCGGAAAATTGAGTTATGCCGATGCGAAAAAACTGGCCTTGAAAGGCGGAGGAATTCTTGGGTTATTCTGGATAATGACATTAATATTCATTATGATTATACCAGTGTGTTTTCCGGACTGGACCTCCTCCGGCTTTTTTAGTACCAGTGTGGTTGCTCCTGAATCATCAATAGATTATGTTGATATGTATATACCGGCAAACCCTTTTAAATCACTGGCTAATAATGTGGTTCCGGCCGTGACGTTGTTCAGTATCTGTCTTGGCGTATCGCTTATCGGGGTAAAGGAAAAGGAAGTTCTGCTGAAGAATCTCGATATTCTCAGTCAGTCGCTTTGTCGTATTACTAATATGATCGTCAAGTTGACTCCGATTGGTACTTTTGCGATTGCCGCCAACGCTGCCGGATCGATGACTCTTGAAGAGTTTGGCCGAATCCAGGTTTATTTTATTACATATATTGCCGGATGTCTGTTGCTGTCGATTGTCATCATTCCATTGATTGTGACAATCTTTACTCCATTCAAATACCGGGATGTGATGAATCTGTCAAAAGATGCTCTACTGACTGCTTTTACTACCGGTAACCTGTTCATTATTCTTCCGATCATTTCCGCGAATATTAATACTCTTTTTGAGAAATATGATTTTATTGATTCGGAAGAAAGTGCTCAATCACATGTGATTATTCCGATTGTATATAATTTCCCCAATCCCGGCAAACTAATGGCTCTGCTTTTCATTTTGTTTGCCGGATGGTTTTCCGGGCATCAGATTGGACTTTTGGAAATGCCGTCATTCATGTTTACCGGGCTGCTTTCACTATTCGGCAGCGCCAATGTGGCGATTCAGTATTTGCTGGAGCAAGCCCAGATCCCATCGGACCTGTTTGAGATATATCTGGTTTCCGGAATCATTAATGGTAAGTTTGCCACTATGTTGGCCGCGATGTTTATATTCTGCTATACCTTGATTACGGTTGTGGCGATAAGCGGGAAAATGAAGGTTAATATTTTCAGGTTTGTTATGAATGGTGTTATCATTCTGGTTGTGACTGTTGTTGCTCTCTGGGGGACTGGATATTCCATCGGAAAATTTGTCAAAAATTCGGATGATACAAAACGTATTCTGGCGGAAATGAAGATATCCAATCCGGTCGAAATGGTGGTTCACATGCATCAACCGGCACCGAAAGAAATGGCAAAATTCAAGGTTAATGGAACAGAGTCCAAGTTGGTTCAAATAAAGAAGCGCGGGGTACTTCGAGTCGGATATAATCGCAGAGCAATGCCTTTTTCTTTTCTCAGTCCGAAAGGCGGGCTGGTTGGCTATGATATTCAGATGATGAACCGGCTTGCTCGTGACCTGGGGTGTACTCTTGAATTTTATCCGTACAGCTATAGCAATATCAAAGAGTTGCTCAATAAAAACGTTGTTGATATTGTTGCTGGAGGAGTCTCCATCAGTGAGCAGCGTCTGCAGAAAATGAATTTCTCCCGTTGCTATATGCAAATTCACCTTGCACTTGTAACTCAGGATTATAACAGGGAAAAGCTTGATACGATAGATGAACTTGCTGAAAAACGTTCGCTGACTTTGGCAGTCATTGAAGGTTCTTATTATCGTGAGGTTGTTGAAAAGCGCTTGCCTGGAACAAAGTTTGTGGAAGTGAAGTCTCAAAGAGAATTTTTTGAAAAGAAAGTTAAGGCGGATGCTCTGCTGACTTCAGCAGAACAGGGATTCCCATGGACAATTCTTTATCCGGAATACACCGTTGTTATTCCCAAGCCGGTGATGTTGCGTGATTTTATCGCTTATCCGGTAAAAAAAGGGGAACTGGAGTTTATGATATTTCTCAATTACTGGCTTGAACTGCAAAAAGCGAATGGAATCAATAAACAATTATATACTTACTGGGTACTTGGAAAAAATACTGAAAAGAAAAAACAGCGATGGTCTATTTGGCACAACATGCTGAATGTTGAATTCAATACAAAGAGAAAACCTCTATCAAATCCAGAAAAATTGCAGGATAATCAGAAAAAATAGCCACAAAGTAATAATCATTACTTTGTGGCTTCCGTAATCTTTTGATAGCTTACTGTATGAATTTAGTCCATTTTTCGGTAGATTTTGCGCTGGCAAGGGCCGTTTCTATAAATGCCATGCCTCGGACTCCATCTTTAACTTTTGGAAAGTCGTTGATGATATCATCTACCGGCTGTCCATTTTCAATTGCCAGGATCGTATCGGCAAAATTGCTGTAGTTGTTGGCAAATGCTTCCAGGAAACCTTCCGGGTGTCCGCTCGGTGTACGGGTACCGCGTTCCGCCGCCGCGCTTTTGACACCGATATAGGCGTTGCCGCGACTGTAGATTTGAACCGGTGCGTCGAGGGGCTTATAGGTTAATATGTTCGGGTCTTCCTGATGCCATTCTAGACCGGCTTTCGTTCCGTAAACCTGAATTGCCAGACCGTTTTCCTCGTTGATTGATATTTGCGAACAGTGCAGGACACCTTTTGCGCCGTTGTTAAATTTCAGCAGGCAGTTGGCGTCATCGTCAACCAGACGTCCGTCGACAAATGAAGTCAGGTCAGCGCAGATTTCGGTAATTTCCAGTCCGGTGACATATTCCGCCAGATTTTCGGTATGCGTACCGATATCGCCTATGCAGCCGGCTCCACTTTGTTTCGGATCGGTACGCCATGACGCCTGCTGATTATTTTCCTTTTCGATTGGTTTGGCCAGCCAGCCTTGAGGATACTGGGCCACAACTTTTCTGATTTCTCCCAAATCCCCCGTACGTATCAGATCACGTGCCAGTTTCACCATTGGATAAGCGGTGTAGTTGTGCATCAGTCCAAAGATTTTGCCAGAGTCGTTCACAACCTGTTCGAGTTCCCTGGCTTCTTCCAGGGTTAGCGTCATGGGTTTTTCGCACATAACATTGAAACCGGCCTTAAGAAAATCACGCGAGATCGGAAAGTGCCAGTTATTTGGAGTGCATACTGAGACAAAATCAATACGTTCATCGGCAGGCAACGCCAATTCCTTCTTGATCATTTCGGTATAGTTGGCATATACGCGCGATGAATCGACACCGAGCTCCTGACCCATTGCCATGCTTTTTTCGGGACTGATGTCGAAGGCTCCGGCAACAATTTCGATTTTCCCATCCAGCCGTGCCGCTTTTCTATGTACTTCACCGATGAATGCTCCCGGACCGCCACCGACCATTCCCATTCGCAGTTTTCTATTCATTTTGTGCAATACTCCAGATTGATTGTTTGATCAAAGATTTTTTCACTCTATTTACTTATTATACATAAAATAAGGATTTACAATTGATCCTGGATACTTTATTCTATCTGAAGCTTTGCAGTTTGTGATATTTATGTGCAGGATGTTTTATGCCAGGTGTACCTGCTTTCGTTCCGGGGTTCCTGACAGATTTTTTGTGACATTTTTCAATGACGGCAGATTACCGGCAAGCCCCAGCATCAGCCAGATCAGAGAAGAGGTTTCATCTTGTGACTGGCCGGACCATAATTGTTCGAGACCTTCGACAATTTTAATTCTATCGCATCCAAAGCTCTGTCTAGCGGCCAGCAGAGCCCCCGCTATAAGGCGTTCTGGTACGATGCCCTGTTGAAGACAGAGTCTGATTGCACCGATAATCCGATCGTTCCAGCCTAATTTTCGTGCCGGATCACGTATGATTCTGTCCACGCTGTCGCGCAGTGTTCCCGACATCATTCTGGGAACAAGTTCATTTGCATAGTCGTCGAAGTTTTCGCGAGTAAAGAATTCGTCGTAGCCATTGAATTTTGCACACAGCGCGGCACCGCATTCTTTTTTCAGGGCGGTAATTGTCTGTTGGATGATTTCCGGGAATTCCTTTACCTGATCCATATATTTACAGCCGTGTTCGGCGGCAAATATCGCCATCATGAAATGAGTAGCGTTGTGACCATACAGTTTAGCTTCTTCAAACGGGATCAGGTCTACTTTCGGATAGAGTCCGACTAGTCCGGCATTTTCTATTCCCGGAGCAGATGAAGTATAGATCGTGTTGAACTCTTCGACCAGGTGTCCTCGGGATAATCCTGGCGCCAATGGCGGCAGTTCGGATTCCTCACTGCTGAATATCTTGCTCATTTTGCCGATTACGGTGTCAAGATAATATGTGGCAGGGAAATCTCCGATTGCCTTGCGTAATTCTTTGGCTGCTGTGGTACTGTTTTCCGCAGTGTAGAAGTATCGAGTCTGATTGGGGGCTGTGGAGAATGCGTCGCGCAGCCAGGGAGCGGCATATTTGTAAAACGATGTTGAGGGCAGGGCGGTACATAGTGCGGTGGCCTGAGCTGCAGCTTTGATCAATTTGGGTAAATCTTCCTTATTGGACGGATTATAGATTTCAACCCGTTTATATGTATCCGTTATAATAGAGTCTGTAGTGGCTGTGTTAACGGTTATACTGCCGGATTTTTCAACAGCTTCAACCAGTTCGGCATCAACGTCGGCAAGGATAATTCGATCATAGTTGCCGAGAAATGCTCCGCGGACAAAAATACCGGTTTGGATTGGACCAGCTCCTATTCCGATAAATATTTTTTCATTATTATTCATTGCAGTTTTACTCCAGAGGTTTCAGATTACAGGTTGCCAGATAGTCATTCATTTGTTTTAAGGAGGGAGCTCCGCCGGTGGCGGTTGCTGAATGCAGATTAAACCATGCTGCCGCGGATGCGATTTTCAGTGACTCGATTATGCTGAGATTTTCATGTAAACCGTACACGATTCCAGAGCAGAATGCATCTCCCGCTCCAACACTGCCGACAATGTCTTTGCGGTCAAGTTCGCACGATTCCAGAGCGTGAACCGTTCCATCTTTCTCTACGGCAAGGGCACCTTCCGGAAAATGGATTACAATCAGTTCCCGGACTCCGTTGTCCAATAGATTATTTGCCGCAGTTTTTAATGCGTCCAAATCCGGTGTGCCGTCGTTGCGACGTACTTTGATCCCACAACTGCTGCCTGCCTCAACTTCGTTTATTACCAGACAGTCGATATATTTCAGGGCAGGAGGAATGATACGGCTGAATTTTTTACTGTCTTCGGAAACGATATCAACTACTGTTTTGTATTGGCGGCAACTCATCAATTCAAGTACTTTTGCCCCCACTGTTCCGAACTCAGCATCCGGTTGGTCTAGTCCGTCAAGCAGCAGTAAGTAACCTAAATAGAATATTTTTGCATTTACGTCTAATGATTCGAAATGATCAAAAGATAATCCTGCGTTGGCACCCCGATTGTGAAAGAAGGTACGCCGACCGGTTCCGGTTACCGTCATGACATCTGTAAAAGAAGTCGGGCTGCTGTCACTCCGATGCATGAAGCCATCGGCAATATTGTGTTTTTCCAATTCGTCGATCAGATAGTCACCTTCCGCATCGTGTCCGACCATGCCGCAGGCGAATAACGGGATATCGCAATTCATCGCGGCAATATCAAAAAGTACGTTACAGGGCCCGCCGCCGCCCCCTATTTCCTGACCGGTAATGTTGCACAGCTCACCTTCTTCCGGCCAGCGGTCGATGTGTTTTACCCGGTCAACGATCCAGTTGCCCGCGCCAATAATTCCTTTTCTCATATATCAATTCTCCTTCAGGTAATTAGTGTAATCTGAGGCCAGCAGGTAACGCGGTGCCTCATCTTCTTCGATGGGATCAAAACGCGGAAAACCGTCTACGAAACAATTGTCGGTTGAGTCATCATTTACCATGGAGACTTCTCCAACCATAACGGGACCGCAACCGGATTCGCCATAGAAACGATGAGCGGTATAAGGTTCGAAACATACGCTTTCGCCAGGATGAAGGACCAGCTTATCGCCAGGGGAGCAGTTACGCAGTTGACCGTCGATACTGATCGAAAACGGCTGGTCAGAAATTTTGTCGTTTTTATCGGCCTTCCATACTTCAATAATCAGATTTCCGCCGCCGCGGTTGATAATATCTTCACGTTTGTGCCAGTGAAAATGGCGAGGCGTGATCTGATTTTCCAGAACCATCATATTTTTTTCAGCATAGGGTTTCAGGTATTTGTCAGAATCGACTTTGCCGTTTCTTAAGGTAAAAAGGAGCAGGCCGGTCGAGCAGAAATCTCCGGTGCCGAATGAAGTTACATCCCAGCCTAACTGCAGATCGAAGATTTCTTCGCAATTTGAGGCTTGTTTCCAGTCATCAATGCCGTAGAAGGCAAATGGGGGAAGCACAAATCCATTGCTGTGGAAAAAATCCATTCCTGATTGAATATGTTGATTAATTTCTGAACGTTTCATTTAATTCCCTGTTAGTTCTTTTGTGTTTGATTGATTAATTTTGTATCATTGTTGTAAATATAATGAAAAATTAAGTATAATCTCTTGAAAAATATACCAAAAGTGATACTTTTTTAATATTATGAGATATCATTATGAAAAAGTATTGCCTGGTGAAGGGCGTTCGTTCAAAACCGAGAATGTAAGAGGCCCGGTAGTGGATTGTGTTTTTCATGTTCATCCGGAGTTTGAATTGACTTATGTTGAGTCGAGTTTCGGGGTAAGATTTATCGGCGATAACATCGGGGAGTTTGGAGAAGATGATTTAGTGCTGGTAGGTAAAATGCTGCCGCATCATTATTTTAATTCTCCGAATGATAGCCGGGGGCCGATTTGGAGTCGGTTGAAAGTGATCAAGTTCCGAGAAGATTTTGCGGGACGTGATTTGTTCTGTATTAAAGAGTTCTATGGAATACAGCGAATGCTTGATGATGCCGCTCACGGACTGGTGTTTGCTCCGAATACGGCCCGGTCAGTCAGGCCGTTTATCTATCGTTTGTTTGAGACGGACGGGGCGATGCGGGTTATTATGTTTCTTGAGTTACTGTCGCGCTTGGCGGCTGCCGGTTATACTCAGTTGTCCACCAACATCATTAAGTCAGAAGCGATGGCGGTTGACGATCGTCTTAACCGGGTACTGGAATATATTCACTCGAGGTTGAGTATAAATGCGAGTTTATCGCTGGCCGGAGCATCGAAAACGGCGTGTATGACGCCGCAGGCCTTCAGTCAGTATTTTCATCGGATTACACGGCGGCGGTTTATTGATTATGTGAATGAATTGAAAATTGGCCGTGCATGCGGATTGCTGGCGGATACGAACTTGACGATTATGGAGATATCGACGGATTCCGGATATAACAATTTATCAAATTTCAACCGTCATTTCCGGAAGCTGAAAGGCATATCGCCGAGGGAATATCGGAACAAATACAGGTTGAGCTAAAAGAAGGTAAAAAAGATTACTCGTATTTACGGCGTAAGTCTTTGCAATTTGCGGCATGTCGTATAGATTAATGATTTTGCGGAAAAATATATTATCGCGTCTTCACTGCTATTATGACGCGAATTTTTCAATATAATTTTTATAAATAAAACAGGAGATAACAGATAATGGCTAAGAAGAAAACAGAAAAGCCGGAAGCTGCCAAGGATCCGGAAGTTGTAGATTCTGTTGAAGAAGCGGAACTCGAAAATCCCGAGGTTGCTGTAGAAGAGCTTTCAGAGACGGAAAAATTACAGCAGGATCTTGCGGATGCCAATGACAAGCTGTTGCGTATGCATGCAGAATTTGACAATTTCCGCAAGCGTTCATTCAAGGATCTTGCGCACGGCAGAACAATGGCTCAGATTGATACGGTTATGCCTTTCCTGCAGGTGTTTGATCATTTCAGCATGGCGATGAAGTCCGCTGAGGTTTCCGATAATATTGAGGCCCTGAAACAGGGACTCGATATGATCCTTAACGAATACAATAAAGCTTTTGAGGATTTGGGGATCATCAAGTTGGATGCCGTTGGCCAGAAATTTGATCCGAACCTGCATGAAGCGATGGCGAATGAAGCGTCTGATGAGGTTCCGGAAGGAACGGTTATTCAACAGTGGAGTTGTGGATATAAAATGGGTGAACGTTTGCTTAAGCCTGCCCGCGTGGTTGTCAGCAGCGGACCTGCGGATAAATAAGCGAGGTATCAGCAATGGCTCAAGACTATTATGATTTGTTAGGAGTTTCAAAGTCGGCTTCAGCGGCTGAAATCAAGAAGGCCTATCGTAAGCTGGCTGTGAAATACCATCCGGATAAAAACCCCGGAAATAAGGAAGCGGAAGAAAAGTTCAAAGAAATCTCTCAGGCATATGAAGTACTCAGCGATTCGTCTAAGAAAGCTCAGTATGATCAGTTTGGGCATGACGCTTTCACCCGTGCCGGACGCGGAGGCGGCGGAGGCGGCGGTTTCGGTGGCTTCCACGATCCGTTCGATATTTTCAGTCAGGTGTTCGGCGGAGGCGGCGGAGGCGGCGGCAGCAGTTTCTTCGAAGATTTGTTTGGCGGTGGTTCGTCGCGTCGTAATCCGAATGGCCGTGAAGATGGCTCTGATTTGCGTTATGATATGGAGATTGACTTTGAGGATGCCGTTTACGGTGCAGATAAAAAAATAAAAATTCCTCGCATGGAAACTTGTGATAAATGTAAAGGAAACGGTTGTGCTCCCGGTACATCCAAGTCCACGTGTTCTCGTTGTAACGGAACCGGACAGATTTCTATGACGCAGGGCTTTTTCAGTGTAAGACAGGCTTGTCCTACATGTAATGGAACTGGACAGATGATTTCCAAGCCATGCCCGAAATGTCATGGTGAAGGTGTGGTCCGTGTTGAAAAGACTCTCCAGATTCATATTCCGCCGGGAGTCGATACCGGTTCGCGTCTCCGGGTTTCAGGAGAAGGCGAGGGCGGTCGAAATGGTGGACGCACTGGAGACCTGTATGTGGTGATCCATGTCCGGCAGCATGACGTATTCAAGCGCGAAGGCAGCGATATTCTCTGTGAAGTGCCGATTGACTTTGTGACTGCGGCGCTTGGCGGCGTAGTTGAAGTTCCTACCATCAGCGGCAAAGCCAAGATGAAAGTACCGGAAGGTACTCAGAGCGGTACTGTTCTGCGTTTGAAGGGAAAAGGAGTACCATCGTTACGCGGTGGTTATCGTGGTGATCAACATGTGAAGATTTTTGTTGAAGTTCCAAAGAATCTCAAACGAGAACAGAAGGAGATTCTTCAGAAATTTCGTACTGCGTGCGGAGAAGAAAAAGTACATCCCATGCGTGATTCGTTTCTGGAACGTGCCAAACGATTTTTTGGCGGACAATAGCGGATAACCTCTACTGGCGGATACTGCTTTAAACTCCCGTTGCTGACGTTTTTGGCTGAAGCTGGGAATTTGAGAGTGAATAAAAATATATTGATATGTGGAGCATAAATGGCTAAAAGCAAGTCAAAAGACAACTCGAATATCATTGCGCGCAACAAGAAAGCGTTTCACGACTATACCATTCTGGATAAGTTTGAAGCGGGGATCGAGTTGCGTGGAACCGAAGTAAAGAGCTGCCGCAATCATCAGGTCAGTCTGGTCGATGCTTATGTGAAGATCGAGAAAGGCGAGGCCTGGCTTCTTAACGCCCATATCGCCCAATATGAATTCGGCAATATCTTTAATCATAAAGCGAAAGGCACTCGTCGTCTTCTGCTTCACAAGCGCGAGATTCTTAAATTGGCGATCAAAACAAAAGAAGGCAGCTGCACAATTGTTCCGCTGATGTTCTATTTTAAGAATGGCAAGGTCAAGGTCCAAATTGCTATGGCGAAAGGAAAGACCCATGCCGATAAACGCGATACTCTTCGCAAGCGCCAGGATGATATGGACGCCAGACGAATGATGGGAACGCGACGCTGATTTCTACCGGTGTTTCTGTCTGAATTGTTCCGGGGTCATTTGAAAGAACTTCTGGAATGACGTGCAGAAATAACTGGTGGAATTGAATCCTGACTTTTCGGCCACTTTGTCGAGATTGTAATCATATCGCATCAACAGTCGTGCTGAGTTGAGGATTCGCAGGCGCTGGAGATAGACATTGGGTTTCTGTCCGGTTTCTTTCTGAAAAATGCGACGGAATTGTACCGCTTTCAGATTAATGGATTCAGCAATGTCCTCAATACTTATATTGGCACTCAGGTTTTTGTGCATAAAGACACAAGCTTGCTCAATTCGTGGAGAGAGTAGCAGCAAATCCTTATTGATATAGGTTCCGGCAGTAACCGCATCAATAATAACACTTCTTAGAATATCGGCAGCGTAAGAGAACGCCAGATTGGTATTGCGGTTCCGCATGGCTATAGCCTGATATAGCTGTTTGATGATCGCTTCCGGGTTAATCAGTTGCTGAAATGGTGAATTAAATCCGCTAAAAATATTCCGCTGATATGGATACAATGGCAGTATGTGCAGGATAATGTTGCTCCAGACGGAATAGTCGCCATGCAGGTAAAATGAGTGCGTTATGTGTTCGGGAATAAAAACGCAGTCGCCTCGTCTGAGAATATTTGCCGTGCCATCAACCGAAATTTCAAACTCTCCTTCAAGTGGTAAGAAGATCAGATTGTCATTTATTTGCCGTGGCGGAACCTGCCAGGGCTTTCGATAGTTCCAGAGTGACGCGTTCAATACAATGAATTGCTGAGCTGATAAAAAACGTTCCATCAGGATCATTTTTTTTTCCGGTATGAGATCGGTTAACCGGTTTTTTTCTTCATTGCCGTATTTACTGTTATTCATGGATGAGTATCGAAAATTTAAATATTATACTTTTTATTATTATTGTGGTATAGTGTATTATGCTTTATTATTTAAATATCGTGTTAAATAAATAAAGGATTATAACACAATGAACGACAAATGTCCAATTGAAATAGTAACTTCTCCCGGAGAAGAGTTTTCAACGAAATACCGTTTCTGGCAGGGATGTCCGACCATACAGGTTACTCCTGGAGGTCGGCTATGGGCCGGATGGTATTCCGGTGGGACGATTGAACCATCCACGCGAAATTACAATCTATTGGTGAAGAGTGATGACGGTGGATTGTCATGGAGTGAACCGGAACTGGTTATCCTCAGTAATAAAGAAGCGATGATCCTTGCCATTGATATTCAGTTATGGATGGATCCGGATAATCAGATGTGGGTATTCTGGGTTCAGCGTGACTTTCATTTTGAGAAGAAAGATACTTCTCACTTATCCACCTGGGCTGTGACTTGTGATAACCCCGATGCGGATCAGCCGGTCTGGAGTGAACCTCGCTTTGTTGCTCCCGGTTTTCTGCGTTGCCGTCCAACTGTGTTATCGGATGGACGTTATATGCTGTGTTCTTATGACTGGGCCTATGACTGCTATTCTTATTCTGAATCTTCCGATAAGGGCGTCACATGGGAACGGAGGCATGGTGGAAAGAAAATTCAGACCGATTTCGATGAAAGCATGATTTTTGAACAGAATGATGGTATCCTGCGATTGCTGGCGCGGTCACAAAAGTATTTCCTGGCTGAATCATATTCCTATGATGGCGGAAAATCTTGGACCGACGGCTCATTAAGTAATATTGTGTCCTGCGCTACTCGCTTTTTTATTCGCAGGCTGCCTTCTGGCAAGGTCCTTCTTGTCCATAATAATTGTCCGGATAAACGGATCAATATGACAGTTGCGCTTTCTGAGGACGATGGAAAAAGCTGGCAGCATTTACTATTGCTTGACTCCGCCGAATTTTCCGGAAATATTTCTTATCCCGATGTTTCCTGGGATAATGATGGCAATATCTATATTGTGCATGATAACGGACGTAATACTTTCAAGGAAATTCTGCTTTCAAAAGTTACCGAGGAAGACATTATGGTTGGAAAGCTGGTGAATCACGGTTCGTTTCTGAAAAACATCATTTCCAAGGCTCCCGGCAAGCCATACGACCAGTCGGTCTATGATCAGATGAAAGCCGAAGAAGATGAGTTCTTTGGCTCAATCGGCTGGAGGTAAGCCGTACACGGATCGTGTTAAAACCTCCCGTTCCCAAGTCTTTGGAAACGGGAAGTTTCTTTTATTGTCCGTAGATGCATGGTGGCGGAGAACTTCCGCAGGCAATTACAGGCAATTAATTGCTTCAAACTCCGGTAGCGGGTTAGTACGGCTGGCAGCGAAGTACCGTCCTGCGGACGGTGGCTCTAGGCTTCGCCGTCGCCGGGGAAATGAAAACGCTTTTATGGTAGAAGTGTAAAACATAGACACTAATGTCCTGTCAAAGCTGAAATATCGCAAAAACAAGTTCGATTGTAGATTGGATTTTGTTTTTTCGACCGAGAGAAAATATGAATATTTTCCGAAGGAGAAAAGGCAAAATACAACTGCAAGAAACTTGCCGCGAAGCGGTTGCGATTTTTTAAGCTTGACTTCGTACCCTTCAAGAATCTTCGATACCTCGGTATTGGCGATCTTTCAGAATACGAATCAATCTCAAAATCTTCGCATTTTTTGCGAAATTACAGCGTTGACTGGACACTAAGCTTTTACCAAAAGCGTTTCCAATATCTCATATGCCTGTACCGAGGTAGTTCATTTCTCTTTCTTTCCGTTGCCCCTTATAAGGAATAAACGGTCAACATTAAACGATTTTACTTCTCCCAGCGGGTGATTGCAACAGGAAAACCAGAACGTTTTATTCCCATTCAGGGAATGTGTACCTAAATCAAGCAGTCGATATTGCGACCCTCTAATCATAGTTCCGCTAATTTTTTTTATGGGAGAGGTTATTTGAGATTTCGTGTCATACATTCCGACAGTTGCAATCACATTGTTGGTGAGTGTTGTTTCGCACCGCACCATTGCATAGCAATGCCAGGGATTACCATTGAGGATTGTTGAACTGCCGGGAATCTGACATTGAATCAGCCAGCCATGGGTATTGCCAGCTATACTGGCTGCTTGGCGATTGGAAGCGGCGGAATCGGTCACTATCGGACAAAAGAGCGTGAAATCCGTTTCTTGCAGATCAATCCAATCCTGTGGTTTTCGATTACGGCAGAGTTCTGGTACCGTTGGCGGAGGATTTTTCAACTGTTGTTCCAGTACAGCATAATAGTCGGACCACTTTTTTCCTTCGCCATAATGCGTCGTATGGTATTTCCTGATAATTTTATCCAACTGCTGTAATTGGCTCTGGGATTCTTTTGGGGTTGCCGGTTTGCCCGTGGAAGTCAGGCGGAGAGATAGCGTTGCCATCAACAGTGACACTTTGACTTTTTCCAGACGCTGAGCATAGATTGGAGGTTGATCTTTGATGGCATCCTGAGCTGCATTCATCAGTTGCCAGGCCGCCGCAATATCACGTGGAGCCAGCCAGGATACTGAGCCCATATAGCAGCCTAACGCTACATCTGATTTTTCCGCCGCTGTTTGGAGAAGTTGTAAATATTGCTTTAATGATGGTGCGGCAGAGCCATAGTATCCAGACAGAAATTCATTCATCAGTACCTTGAAATCAGCATGGGGATTCCATAGTAAGTGACTGATTACCCATGCCCGCATGGCAACCCAGTCGCCCACCGTGGAATATGCATCACCTTGTTCAAATACGCCGATCACTTTATGTTTTGCAAAATTCAGTAGATCGGCGCTCAATCCATCCCAGTTCGGGTGGGGCAGCAGGAAATTAGTAAAATTCGTAACGTAATTCCAGATAAAAAGCTGTGGTGCGATACAACTCCATTTGTTAAGATTACTCTGAAATTTACGATTGACCGGAGCTGTCAACGGCTTGAGAAAGTTACATTCGATCGAACATAGTTCAATGACAACGTTATGACGCGGTCTTACAGTTTTCGGTGGTGTCCTGGTGTATTGATAGGCCAGGGTCTGGACCAAGACCTGTGGATATTTTTTTTCAATCGCAGCTGCAACTTCATTGACGCAATCCAGCAACAGATCGCTCTGGTTTCCATGCTTTTTTACAAACTCCTTACATTTTTCGCATTGACAAAAATTAAAATTATCATTCTGGGTAACAGAAATAAAACCTGCCGCCGGGTGTTGTTCCAGCCAGTGTAATGAATTGTTTATCAGTTCTTTCCGCATGCTGCGGTTGGTAAGACACAACTGTGTCTTCTTATATTCGGTATTGTGTTTGCCGTTGAGTTCACTGTACCATTCAGGATGCGCGGTAAAATATTTCTCCGGCGGTAACAACTGACCAAATGTATGACACCATCCCAAGATTGATAGATGTCCGCCGAATCTCGGCGGAATGTTTTCTGCGTTTCCATTGCATTTTAGCCGGGAGGCAAATTGCGGATGACGGATAATATCACGATACAAAGCTTCCCGATAGATGAACTGTGGTGCGTAGCGAATATCTAACTTGTCAAGGACTAATTGTTTCGTATTCGGGATGAAACTCTCATCGGAAGTCCACCAGCGGCAGCCGACCTGTTCTTCCAGAAAAGTATAAACGGCATACAACGTTCCACGTGGTCTGCCGCCAGCTAGAATCAAATCATTACCGACCGTTTTGATGATGATCTCATCTGCTGTCAGCTTGGAAAAATTCACATTAGGGAGTAACTGCTTAACTATTTGAGACGGTCCCACCAGGATTCGTTTGTTGTCCGGAATTTGTTGAGATGCAGTTTGAACCGGGTATTTGATATCGGTGACCGCTAGCAGATATTTTGTCAGTTCATTGGCTGCTGTAATTTCAGCCGGAATTGGATGAACGGGAATCATTATTTTATAATTCTTATCCAGCGTTAGTGCTTGGACTGTTATGGTGACGCTGATTAATAGTATTATTGGTAACATATTTGTTATATGTTTTTTCATTGATTATATCCACTTTCTTTAAATATCTTTCGGGCTGTCTAATATCTTGTTTTGAAGGCGTGGTGAACGTTTATTTTTCATTAAACGCTTTTGGAAATCCAGAAAAAGGAGTAGTTACAGTGGTTCCAATATTGGTATATTCTGCTTGACGCATCCACTTTACATGTCCATCTGCATACAAAATATTAAGTCCTCTGCCTTCATGATTTTTGGTAATATATCGATAGCGGGACCAGACACTGCTATAGGTGTATATGTCACAAATTCCGGCTGCTGTCTTTGCAAAATTCCGTAATTTTTGTTTGTTTGGATATGGGAAGGTACTTCCGGATTCCCAGCCGGCCACTGTTGTTCCATATGGTAGAATATAGTCTATATTCAGGAAGCCATTGCCATTTCCCGGACGGCTATTGTTTGACGGGCAATCAAAGGGACCGCGTCCACAACTGGGAAAATTATAAGTCATATATTTCCCATAAGGAAGAGCATCACTGGTTGGAGATACATATGGGCCCAACTGGACAAAGTTCCCACATTGTCCATCAGTGCCAAACAAATTTCGGCATCCGTAGTTATTTGTCGATCGCGGCCCCCATCCATTATAATCCGAAAAATACATATTCAGTGCTATTCCTACTTGTTTCCAGTTTGATGCACATTTTACGATTTTGGCTTTCTCGCGTGCTTTACTCAATGCAGGCAGCAGCATTGATGCGAGAATCGCGATGATGGCGATCACGACCAGGAGTTCGATAAGCGTGAAGTTTCTTCTTTTCATTGTTTGTTTCTCCTTCTTACATGGTTAATAATTTGATACGTTCAACATAAATTCATAATCACGGTAACAGGCTTCTACCAGATCACTTAGCCTGGCTTCCGCCAGCCCGATACAGGTGTCTGCAGCCCCGTAATAAATTTTTACCGTTTCATCCGGTTCTACGATGGCATTACAGGTAAATACAACATTTGACACCCGGCCTTCGCGTTCGTAACGGGTTGCCGGAAACATTACTGGAGCCTTACTTCTGGCAATTACCTTCCACGGTTCATTGTAATCCAGTATTGCGGCAAACAGAGAATAAATTGAGCCATCGCATGATGGATTAACACCATGATAAATACACAGCCAGCCGTCGTTTACCCGGATCAGCGGAGCTCCGCCCCCTAGTTTGAGGTGATCCCAGTGACAAGGCCGCGCGGTCATAACGGGACGCTGCTCACCCCAGTGAATCAGGTCGGGCGAAAAGCTCATCCACATATCACAGGGAGAAGTTTCTCCTCCGCCGAACGGGCGTTCCAGACGGCAGTAGCGTTCATCTACTTTTTCCGGAAACAGCACGCCGTTGCGGTTGTTGATCTCGGAGCAAATTGATACTCGTTCAAACCGTTTGAAATCAGCGGTTTTTACAATTCCAAGCCGAGTGCCCAGTTTATTGTTGTGGCTGCCGTACATGATAAAAAACTCGTTGCCGATCTGAGTGATCCGGGGGTCATATACGCCGTTTTCCTCCCACCAGTCATAGGCTTTGGGCCATTCGACTGGGGTTTGGTCAAATTTGAAGTCGTAACCGTTATTGCTTCTCGCGATATGAAAAATTATCCCTCCCTCCGGATGAAATACATCTACCAGCATAATATACTCCTCACCGAACTTTACCGCGCCGGGATTGAGTACATAATATGCGTTATATGGTAACATGTCAGCGGTAAGAACCGGGTTCTTATCGTATCTGACGAATACATCTTGATTCATAGTTTTACCTTTTATTTCTATTATGCCGATTCTCGAACGATCAGCGTTGGTTTGACGACAATATGTCGTTGTTCAGGCGGTAACTCCTGTCCTTCAATCTGTGCTATCATCATATCAACCAGATGAATTGCCACCTGATCGTTATGTTGTTCAAAAGTAGTAAGTTCCGGTGTGATCAGAGTGGCAATGTCCATGTTGTCGCAACCGGTTACCGCAATATCTTCCGGGATATTGATTTTTAGTTTCTGCAGACATTTTATTGCTACTGCCGCCATATAATCATTGACACAGATGATAGCGTCCACTTTTTCATCAATTAATTTTTGAATTTGAACCATTCCGGCTTCAACTGATTTCATTTGTTCAAGAGGAACATTCACCACTAATTCGGAAATGAATTCCATATTGTTTTCAGCTAATCCTTTTTTATATCCTGATTGGCATAAGTCCATTACCTGGTTTGTATACAAGCCATTTAACCGGTATAGACCGATTCTTTTGCGACCTTTTTTGTGGAGGTGGTTAACTGCTTGTTTGAAGTTGTTTGCTACATCAATGGTAACACTGTAAGCGTCAGGTATGCCTTCCGGCTGTTCAAAGAAAACGGTTTTGTTTTTCTTTAAAAAGAAGTTGGCAATCTTATTTGAGCTATCCGGATAATTGTGCGCCATACAGATCAAACCGTCAACTCCATAGTCGGAAAAAAATTCAGCGTATTCTTTAATCTTACTAATATCATTATGGGCTTGTCCCAGCATGAAACGATAGCCCTTTTCTGCCGCATAGAGTTCCATTGCAGACAAGCGGTCATGATAAATTCTGGGAGCACAGGTATCCATGACTACCCCTATGATCTTACTCTTTTTGCCGGCAAGTTTCCGCGCTACCAGATTGGGACGGTAGCCCATGCGTTCTGCAGTTTCCAGGATACGTGTTCTGGTTCTATCTGATACCTTGACAGAGCTCTTCCGTGGATTAAGCGCCAGTGAGACCGCCATTAATGATACTCCGGTTTCATTTGCTATATCTGACAGTTTGGGTCTTTGCGAATTCATATTATCTCTTTTTGATTATATTTAATTTAGCGCTATATTTGATTATATTTAATTTTCTCTAATAATGCAATTTTTTATGGAAATATAGTTTTAATATAGCGCTATATTGAAATTATAGCGTTTTTCTGATTCGTTGTCAATAGGAGTTAAGAAAAAAAGAAAAAAATTACCCCAAATTACCAGTTTTGAGGCAATCACTCTCTTTGCGAGGTGCCCTGCAAAGCATTTTCAGGTAGGGCGTGATCTCCGAGCGCGCCGTTTTTCAGAATTTTGTACTCAGGTACAAAATTGCGGACGGCTGCGGAGAGCCGTCCCTACCCATGTATAAATTTTGCCGCGGTGGCATTTGAATTTACAAAATAAGTGATGCCTTGCTGTCTGAAATTTATTTTATTACTTTGAATAATCTTCCAGCGCCGGGGCGGAGTGCGACAAGAAAATCGTCTGTGCCTGATAAAGCTACCTTGTTCCATTTCCCAGTCTGGATGGAAAACATCATCAGTTTTCCATTTCCGATATCTACAGAAATTTTAGCTGTACCGTTTTTCTTGTAATTACGATTTATTACCATAAACGCCTTGTTGCTATTCTGGCTCTTAAAGGTTCCGACGATGAATTCTCCTCCGGTAACTTTGACCGGGGATTTCTCCATGCCACAGGTGCCCAGCGGCAGTGGCTTGCTGTGGTAGACTCCGGTTGACGTAAGCTTCATCAGTTCCGGACCCAGTGCGTTGATTTCGTGATTTACTTTGGCTACGTCATCCGCCAGGGGCATGCGGCGTCCATCCTGATAGAGGCCGCCGTGTGGTTTGGTCGGGCCCCAATAGAGAAACCAGCTAAGGCCGCATCCGCCGTAGGCGAGGGTGGTATAGGCCAGCCAGCGGACTTCATCAGCATTTACCAGACGCCAGCTTTTTTCTATTGTGCAGGACTGAACGATATTCAGAAAGGGAAGGCCAGCGTTTAATGCCGCTGTGCGGATCAGAGCTAAATTAAGGAAGTACTGTTTTCCGTCCTTGCCATCTTTCAGGAAGTGGTAATGGTCGTAACTTATCAGCTGGGGACGCAGCATCTTAATGAATTGGCGCAGATATTCTTGATAAAAAACAACAGTTTGTTCGGACGCGCCTTCACCTGCAAAATTATCTGGAATTCCGACATTTTTCGGGGCGGGTTTTTTCAGGAATACGGCCAGTTGTTTTTGATTTGCGTAAGTCGGATAAAGGTTGATATAAATCAAATGATTTGAATCGCGCTGACGGATAAAATCAGACAGTTTTTTCAGCCAGCCGAATTTATTGGTACCAGGTTCGTCAAGCAGAAAATAACCGTAGAAGGCCGGATGTTTTTTTACTTTGTCGATCAGGGCGATTAGTTTGGCGGTTTTGTTTTTATCGTCAAGGGTTTTCTTGTTTTGCAGCGGGCGAATATAGACAAGAGCTTTCAGTCCATATTTTTGTACCCGGTCAAGTGCGGGGATCGGATCATAATTTTCTTTGGAGGATTGTATCATCGTCAAGGTGTAGCCGTCACGAGAGAGAATTTTAAGATTTGCATCATTTGATGGTGGCGGACACCACATAGTGATTATGAATTTGTCCTGGGTCCAGCCTTTGGTTTTTCCTGCGTGGATATTGAAGCAAAGTCCCAATGTCAGCATTAAAAAGAGAGCAGATAATCGCATCATTCCCGAATCCTTATAAGTTAGTTGTTCATGTAGTGATAAAACAAATGTATTAGCATGGGGTAGATATTTCAATCAAAGAAGAGTATCTTTTTTTGCGCTTAAAGTATCTTTTTTTACGCTTTGTGTAAATAACTGCATGATTGGTCGAAGGTATTCATTTTTTTGTGGGAACTTGATGAGTACACATTATCCTCTAATACGAGACAAGTCTCTTGACCCTGTGAGATGCTTCGCATCTTCTTCCGACCTTTGGACGGTGACTCCCGGCTGTCGTCGCCGGAGGATTTAAACACGTTTTTATGATAGAAAGGTAAAACATAGACACTAATAGCACAAACTGAGTTTAGGAGGTGAAGTATTGCATTTCAAAGTATCCTTACTTGTCGTACTTGCATAATTGCCGGAAATGGTTGCCTGTTGCGTGATTTTTGCTGTTATCCTGGCTGATTTTAATTTAACTGCTGAATATAAAACAATATATAACCGCATGTACACTTATTTATATACAGCTCCTTTGAGTTGATTTAGACACGAAAAAGACAATATAGGCAATCCCGATAAGAAGCATATCCCGTTTCCGAATGCGTAAACGGGATATTATTGTTATGGGGTGAATTCAATAATGCGCATGCCACGCGAAGAAATTTTAATTTCTCCTTCAATCGAATTATTACTCAGCTTATCTTTGATATTAGAACCTGTAATATCAATTTTTGCTGTTTTGTACGACGTATTGAATAATATCGCGAGTTCCCGATTATTACGTTTCCAGCTTGATACTGCAATTGGTCCCTTGGGGTATTGTGATAATGGATTACGCCAATAGGGGAGCCATTTACTGTCCGGAGCGTCTACATTAAAATCCAGTAGTGGTTTGGTTGTAATATAATTGCCGTAGATTTCAATACTGTGAGTATTCCAGCAGTGGGAGTCGTGAATTAACGATAAGCCGATAACATCCTCCTGGCTTACATCGGAACGCAATGCTCCCGGAACATGCCGATAAATCAGTGCCGGGAAGAAATATCCCCGTGATCCGGTTTGACGCGGCGTAAACATGGTCATTTGGAAGAATTCCGGAGTAAGAGTCCGGTAGTTCGGGGCATACTGCCAGCTCTCACCATTGAGATGAATATCGGCCCATAGGGTGGCGATGTTTGAACCATGGTAGACGATTATACCATCAGGATCATTTTCTTTGATCGCTTTCTGCAATTTCAGAAACATTTCACGTACAGCAAGGAATGGCAGGGTGGGTTGCAGGTTGCCGTTATCATCATAATAACCGCAGCCATGGAGTCGGTTGTTGCAGCTCCGCCATCCGCTCATATCGATATAGACGCTTCGCACGCCATCCTTAAAACGGTTCTTCAGTCCATACAAATACGCGTTGGGCCAGTCTCCGGAAGCACAAACCAGGGTGACATATGTATCGGCTGGAAGATTGGTTACTGGACCAGTTCGCCACTCATCCAGATACGGTTGAACTGCTTTTTGCGGTGGCGTAATCAGCGCGTCATACCAGAGAACCGGCTTGCCGTGATGGCCACTGACAATCCCGACAGCCTCTTGTTTTATCTCATTTTGTGTTTTTGTGTCTGGAAGAAAATTACCATCCTGCACGTCGCGCATTATCCATGAGGCAATCATGTCGCCGTAAAAATAATTCTGTGGAATGTTGAATTCTCCGTCGGGTTGAAAAAATCTTGAGGCAATGTGAGCATCCTTGGTGTAGATTCTATCGGTGATGGTTAGGGTCCGATCAACGATACCGCCTAATATGAATTGTCCGACCCGCCGCAAACCGGACGGATTGAGTGCCTGACGCGTTGGGGCAAGAATGAAACCGAATTCGTAATCAATTGGTTTGTTCCATGCTGTAGGACGGTTGACCAGTTCCAGAGAGAAATCAAAACGTTCCGGTGTATCTTTTACTTGATTATAGCGATTATTGACCGAAAGGTTGCGTTGTGACGGCAGGATGAAGAAACAGCCGCGGTCATCGCCTCCGATCCAGTAGAAGTGATTGAACGAGTTGGTATATTTCCAGCCGGTGACGGAAATACCGCCGTTGATGGATATTTCCGGCTCAGGCTGCGGTTGAGCAAGCTTGGCTGTTCCGATTAACGCATGGCGTTCCGAAGAGGCAAACGACCTGTGAAACGATGAATTCATGTAGCGCAGACCGGCGGATCGAAGTGGACAACTGAGGGCAAGTTCCTTAACCATAACTTTGCCGTGTTTGGGGATAAAACGGCAACGGTAATAGGCAAGTCCGTCAAATTCCACTCGAATATCGGCTTTTAACTTCAGATCTGGAGATGAGCCGGTATACGTCAGGGAATAACCGCGATCATCGTTGCTGGTTATATGTGGAGGCGGGCCTGAAAATTTCTGAGGCCCGTTAGCCGTAACCATGGTAAAGTGCCATGCGCCGTTCGAAAAATTGGTATGGTGCAGTTGAACTTGTTCCGGCAGGGGACCAGACCCGAAGATATATGCATGATCACATATCTCAAATTTAATTTTGCTGTCTTTTTGGTCCAGCTTTACTTTTTCCCATCCGGGGGGCGGGGCTGTTACCAGACTGGTGTCGACATTTTTATGCCAGGGGGGGAATTCTTTTTTTATCCGGTTTTGGGATACTGCTGCTCGGTTGCCGTTACGGTACAGGGCGGCAACGGCTATAAATTCGGTTGAATCCGGGATTTGGTTGGCATTGAGCTCTGCATCGAAAAAACGTTCCGATTGAGAGTGGCAGTGAGTTGTAGCTATATACGTTTTCCCTTCCGCCGATTCCAGGGAGTATTTAATTTTGTCGCCATTTTGAAACGGAACGGTGGTTTGTCCGGCAAAATGAACAATATCTGTTTGCTGATTCCAGATTGCTTTACTGGAAAACGCTGGCAATATCGTAGTAGAGAAAGGGTATTTAAAAACGGGGCCGCCATCAGCATCGTATATATACAAACGTCCTGATGCAGGTTCGGCTTTGCTAACTTTGATTGTTTTTTGCCAGTTAATAATATCGGAGGAGAATTCGGCTTTGCTGTAATCAAACATATGCTTTGGCTTATTGCGCTCCCATACAGCGGAATCCAGACGACCGCCGCGTGTAGCACCGGGACCGACCAGTTGTCCCTGAATCGCAATGACACTGCGTGAATAGTTGGCAAGTTTTTTCAATCGCAGTATCGGTTTGTCCGGTTCCAACATTAAAGTGCCGTAATGTGCGTCAAAAATCAAGTCCCATATATTGCTGACCGGATTCCAACTGATGTCGCGGACTCCACTTGAACTTGACACATTGACATTTCCCAGATGGCGGATGAACATAGCAGCGATTTCTGTTGCCCGGTCCGGATATTTCATTCCAAGAGATTTCCAGGGAATGGCAATTTCACCTTCCCAGATTGACCAGCTGGCAAAGTCCTGGGGCAGCAGACGAGAACGGTAGGTCCATTCCGGATTCCATTCCTTGGGATCGTCCATCTTATGGCCCCGGATTAACTGGTCAAATTTTTGTCCGCCGCGTTCCACCATGAAACGTTCCCATTTTTTCTGTCCGGGAATAATGAAACGTATATCGAGACTTTCAACATTCTCCATTGACTTCGAGTCCGATTCCTGAGGAGCGAGGGCCATATCGATTTCCATATAGGTTCGAAAACCGATATAGAGGTTGTTATGGTCAAATTTCAACATGATTTCCTGTTGTTTTTCCCATTGTCGCAAATCGCCGGACACAAAGCTGAAGGTTGGCAGCATGGCGGCATCACTCCATTCGCCTGAAGTCAGTATACCATCAATTTTCGGAGTGGAACCGTTTGATACTCTTTGAAATAACATGACATTGCATTTTTCGCCATAGGCTGAGAGAATGCATAAAAACAATGATATAATAAGCCATTTTTTCATTAATTGAATCCAGATTGATTGTTTTATCTTGTGTATGAGGTTATTTTGTGATTTTTTGTGGATAGTGACACCGAATTGACTTGTTTGCGATTATCCAATATCAGATCAGCTAATTCTCTGGGCTGGGTCCTCAAAGCCCTGCCGTCAACACAGGAAACGTTGATCGTTTTATTATGCCATGGATAAGCGAATACATAGGTTCCTGCTCCTTGGGCGATTGTCCAGTTTCTATACTGCATCCTTTGGAATTCGTCCCCGTTATAACATATGGTTTCTGTTAAAAGTGGCAAACCTGGACGGACTTCACTTCCACTCATTCTAACTGTCCACGATGCAGGACTGGAACCCACTATTATGTAATTTAAGGGCCAGCCATTGGTGGCCTCGCTGGAGGATTTCCAGGCATTCATGCCATAAATACTATTTACATTTTTGGGTGAATAAGTTTTTCCATATGGGCATTTTAATGTTTTTGCAGAAGTTAGATAACCAGCATTTATCAACATTAGTCCCCACCCGTTCAGAGTGGCTGTGGAATGATATACGAGCATCCGGTCGTTGTTATCTTCCGCATAATATCTAATATACAAATAGCTTTGTTTTAAATTATTTATACAAGAGATTGAACGTGATATTTCCCGGGCTTTGCCCATTGCTGGCAGCAGCAAGGCCGCGAGAATTGCGATGATAGCGATCACAACCAGAAGCTCGATGAGCGTGAATGGCTTTCTTTTCATTGTTTTGTTTCTCCTTTTTAGCGGTTATAATTTGATACGTTCAAAACAAATTCATAATCACGGTAACAGGCTTCTATCAGGTCACTGAGTTTGGCTTCCGCCAGCCCGATGCAGGTATCTGCCGCCCCGTAATAAATTTTTACGGTTTCATCCGGTTCGACGATGGCATTGCAGGTGAATACCACATTGGCAACCCTGCCTTCGCGTTCGTAATGGGTTTCCGGGAACATTACCGGTGCCTTACTTCTGGCAATGACTTTCCAGGGGTCCTTATAATCCAGAATTGCGGCGAACAGGGAATAAAGAGAGCCGTCGCAGGAAGGCGAAACCCCATGATAAATACACAGCCAGCCCTGATCGATTTTTATCAGCGGAGCCCCGCCGCCCAGCTTCAGATGATCCCAGTGACAGGGGCGGGCGGTCATGACCGGACGCTGTTCTCCCCAGTAAATCATATCCTGAGAGAAGCTCATCCACATATCACAGGGGGACGTTTCTCCGCCGCCGAACGGGCGTTCAAGACGGCAGTAACGTCCATTTACTTTTTCGGGAAACAGCACGCCGTTGCGGTTGTTGATCTCCGAACAAATCGAGACTCGTTCAAACCGTTTGAAATCGGTGGTTTTAACAATTCCCAGCCGGGTACCGAGTTTATTGTTGTGGCTGCCGTACATGATGAAAAACTCATTGCCGATCTGAGTGATTCGGGGGTCATATACGCCGTTCTCTTCCCACCAGTCATAGGCCTTCGGCCATTCGACCGGGGCAGGGTCAAACTTGAAGTCGTAACCGTTACGGCTCCTGGCGATATGAAAAATTATCCCTCCCTCCGGATGAAATACATCTACCAGCATAATATACTCGTAACCAAACTTTACCGCGCCGGGATTGAGTACATAATACGCTTTGTATGGTAACATGTCAGCGGTAAGAACCGGATTCTTATCGTATCTGACGAATACATCTTGATTCATTTTTTTACCTTCTATTTCTACTATGCTGATTCACGGGAAATCAGCGTTGGTTTTATAATTACTTTCCGTTCTTCCGGCGGTATTTCCCGCCCTTCGATTTGCGCTGTCATCATATCAACCAGATGAACTGCCACCTGATCATTGTGCTGTTCAAATGTGGTAATACTGGGACGGACCAGAGTTGCAACGTCAAGATTGTCGCAACCGATTACCGCAATTTGTTTTGGAATTTCTATTTGCATTTCCTGCAAACAGTTAATTGCGACCGCAGCCATATAATCATTCACGCAAATAATCGCATCGACTTTAGTGTCAACTAGTTTTTTTATCAGGGGGTGTCCTGCTTCAACCGATTTCAGTTGTTGATGAGAAACACTGACAATTAATTGAGGGTCTATTTTCATGCCGTTACTCAGTAGTGCGTTTTGATATCCGGATTGGCATATGTCCATTGTCGGGTTACAATAAAAATCATATGTACGAAATAGTCCGATTCTTCTGCGACCTTTTTGATAAAGAAGATTTACCGCTTGTCTGAAGTTTGAGGCAATGTCAATCGAAACACAGTAGGCATCGGGAATTCCTTCCGGCTGTTCGAAGAATACGGTTTTATTCTTCTTTAAAAAGAATTCGGCAATCTTATGTGAACTGTCCGGATAATTGTGCGCCATGCAGATTAGTCCATCGACTCCGTAATCGGAAAAAAACTCGGCATATTCCTGTATCTTTTTTACGTCATTATGGGCTTGCCCCAGCATGAAACGGTAACCTTTTTCCGCTGCATAGAGTTCCATTTGAGATAACCGGTCATGATATATCTGAGGAGCTGTGGTGTCCATTACCACACCAATGATTTTACTTTTTTTGCCGGCAAGTTTCCGCGCTACCAGATTGGGACGATAGCCCAAACGTTCAGCGATTTGCCTGATCTTCGCTGCCGTTTCCGGTGAGGCCTTAATGCGGCCCTTGCTCTTATTCAATACTGCCGATACTACCGGTTCCGATACTCCGGCTTCCCGGCTGATGTCTTTCATTGTCGCCATATTTTATCCCGAAATTAATTAATTTAATTAAGCGCTTAATTAAATTATAATCCAATCATAAAATAATGTCAAGAGGAGGCAACGAAAAACGAGAAAAATATTGAAAATATTGAAAATGGAGGAGAGAAGTGATAAAACCATAGCCTGACTTGAGAGTTTAGGCTATGGTAAAAACAATATAGTAGGTGGGGGATCAGCGTTTTACGCGCCCGGAGGCATCGCCGCTCGTCAGGGTGATGACTTCGTTTCTGGTTACGTAATTGAAATCGCCTTTGATGGAATGCTTCAGGCAGCTTGCCGCTACCGCGAATGCGATAGCTTGCTGCGGTTGGTTGTAATCTTCGCTGTATAAGGCGTGAATTAGGCCGCCGCCGAATGAATCACCGCCGCCGACACGGTCAACGATATTACGGATTTCATACGGAGAATAATTGCCATCGGAATCAAGTGGAGCAAAGAACGCTTCATCCTGTTTGCGGTCGTATAACATTGCGCCCCAGTTGTTATGGGTGGCGGAAATACTTTCGCGCAAGGTTATCGCCACTTGTGATACATTGTCAAAACGCTGGATGATCTTTTTTGCGACGCCCATATAACCGTCGGCATTGATTTTGCCGCTGGTGATGGACGTGTTGTCTGCCTTAATGCCGAAAACATCAGCGGCGTCTTCCTCATTGGCAATCACGATATCGACGTAAGGCATTAAATTGCTCATACAGTGCTCCGCCAACGCATTCTTTTTCATTTCCGGATGCCAGTTCCAGAGTTTTTTGCGGTAGTTTAAATCGCAGGAAACCTTTGCGTCCATAGTTTTGGCTTTTTTGATCAGTTCAAGCGTAGACAAGTAGGCTTTTTCGCTCAGGGCAGGGGTGATGCCGGTAACGTGTACGTGGGCGACTCCCTGCAAAGCGGCATTGAAATCATATTCTTCCGGGCTGGTCATTGAAATTGCGGAGTATTCACGATCGTATACTACGTTTGACGCACGCTGATTGGCTCCGGTTTCCACATAGTAGACCCCGAGCCTGGAATTTGTTTTCAACGGTATGTTTGAGACATCAACTCCGAGTCCGCGCATCTGTGCCAGAACACTTTCGGCGATTGGATTGTCGGGCAGGGCGGTCAGATATACCGCTGGTGAACCGAACATGCTTACCGAAGCGCATACATTTGCTTCGCCCCCGCCGAAAGTAGCGTCGAGACTTCCCGGCAAGCATTGTCTGAGGCGTTTGAATTCCGGTGGACACAACCGCAGCATTACTTCTCCAAATCCTAGAATCTTTCCATTCATTATTTATTCTCCGTATTATGTTTATCAATACCACCGGAGTGGTTTATCAGCATCTTTAATTTAGACTCCGGGGAGACTAGCTTTCCGGCAAGTACGTCTTCTTCGGTGAATTTTGCCATGAGGATATCACCTTCCTTGGTTCTTTCATAATCGTAGATGATTATAATATTGCCGTCAGCGTCCTGACAGCCGTCAGGATACGATACGCCGTCGCGCTCATCAAGTAGCAGGCCGTCCGACCATGTTTTGCCGTCGTCATCGGAAATGAAGGCGGTCAGGTTGTTACGACAGCGCCAGGTTTGTTGTTGCCAGTTCGACGGCGTTTCGTGCTTATGGTTTATCAGAATGAGACGTCCTGATTTTAGACGACGAATATAAAAACGGGAGTTAGGACCGCTGATTCCGGAATCCTGGCCGGGGGACCAGTTCCAGCCCATATCGGTTGAGAAGCTTTCTCCGATGCCGTAATTGGCTCTGGTAAGAATCCAGAGTCGTTTATCTTTTAACTCCACGATATGATGTTCGTCAAAACAGCGGTTGGGAATATCCGCGCCGCCGCGCAGGTAAAAAGTTTTTCCGCCGTCTGTTGATACCGTGATATTAGAGTAACATTCACGCCCCAGGTGACTAGGAGCGGCAACTCCACCGAGATTACCTTTCCAGATTGCGGTTGGAAAAGCCCAGGTGCCGTCTGACAATACAACGGGCTTGTTCATCATGATCCCATTAGCAATTCTAACCGGTTCAGACCATTCCGGCAAACCCGATTCCAGATCCGAACATTCTGACATCCATACACCGTCAATTCCATTGGTTACAATACCATCACGTGGACTCCAGGTCTGAGCCCAGAACCAACGCAGTACGCCGTCCGGTCCAATCCAGAGAGTCGGGTCGAATGCGCGGTTATGGCCGGGGGGATCGACAACCGCAACGGCATCGCTCCAGGTGTTGCCTCCGTCGGTACTGGTAACAAGAACAGCGAAGTTGTTGGGACCTTCCGTTAAGCCTCCGGAGTACCAGGTTGCCCAAAGGCGTCCTTTCGGAGTTACTTCGATTCCGGGAATTCCCTGAAACAATCTGGATGCAGTCATATGTTTCGGGAGCGGCTGAGTGTTTACACTGACTTGAACCATTTTACTTTTTTCTCCATTATATTTTGAGTTAATATACTTATTATATAATATCTGACTTGAATTTTAAATATGCATGAGTTACAATCTGTATGCATAATGTAAACAAGAGGGCGCTTATGGGAAATCGTGCTGTAATTCTTTCGGGGCTTGCTGCCGCACGGAAACTTCCGTTTGGGCAGATGTATTTTGCCATGACTTGTGAGCCTCCGCCGACATCCGGTTTGTCATACTCTCCATTCTCACGTTTGATTGTTATTCTTGATGGACATAAGAAGGCTGAACTGCCTTTACTGACAGGGCGAAAGCTTCTTGAGCTAAACAAAGGCGATGTTATATATTGTTTGCCGGGAAGCTGGGAAAATCAGGATTGGCGCGGAAATTATCGAATGATGTGTGTCGTGCCACGCCATGATTTTTTACGGGTGTCGTTGTATGAACGGAACGATTTCGAGGATCGCTCCTGGCCGGAACCGTATTTCATCCATACCGGACTGCCGTACAGCGATGTCATGCGCAATACGATCAAGGCGCTAAACGCTTCGGCGGAGATCGGGGACCGAGTTGTAATTGATGATTTATGCAAAGCGTTGCTGGGATTGGCCGAGGCGGAATGCCGTCGAAAAATGAGTTCTCACGCCCGGCCCGAACAATTATTTAATCGTATTCGCAACTGGGTGGATAAGAGCTTTCAGGAAGACATAAGCCGTGAACTTGCGGCAAAAGTATTTAATATCAGTCCGGGGTACGTCTCAATGTTGTTTAAGAAATGTTCCGGCATATCGTTTCAGAATTATCTAACCCAGTGCCGTATGGATAGCGCAAGAAAGCTTCTGAAAGAAACCGGGCTCACGGTTTATCAGGTGGCTGACTGTTCCGGTTATCGCAACTACGTACATTTTGTCCGGCGCTTTCGTGAGATTAATGGAATGACGCCGGGCGAATTCCGTGAGAAACTTAATGATTTACAGTCGGATGGCTAATTTCTACCTTCCAGCAGACAAATGAGCCATTTATATGTGCCCTTCTTAGGAAGTGCTTTTGATCAAAAATACAATATACCTGATTTCGGCAGGATTTGTTCCCAGAGAAAATTGCTACCACGTTCATCGTAACGACTCAAATATACCTTCGATATTTGATCTTCTGAGATATTGATCTTTGCTGGAATGGGTGGATTGAATAATATGGCCTTGTTGCATGTTATAAAAGTTTTCAGCTTTGAATAATTTGCGGAGCCATAGATTATGATTTTAGTTATGGGGTGTCCTTTTTGGACCCTTTTGAAATCTTCTGTTGTGTTTTGAATATCGACAATGAATGAGCTGTCGGGAAACTGCTTTCTAATAGAATAAATCTGTTCTTTCTGGTTATCCCGGTTAAAATCCAGCAGCATTAGATTGCAGGAAGGTGATTTTCTTTCCTCTACTTTTATGATCCCTTTATCTAATAAAGATATCTGAGCTGTTTTTAGGGATGGGGAAAACACGTAGCAGCCGGATATCGTTAATATTAGCACTGCTCCTGTAAATGAGGCAAAACCCATTGGAAAAGGTTTTATTAAAGAATTTACTTGTTTTCTGTTTTTGGAAATGTATGGGAGCAGAGCAGCAAAACAACTTAGCCACATAATTAGTAATAGATATTGCAAGTTATTATTCAATGTGTCAAACGACAGGCTGATATCGAAACATGTTGACAGCATTGCAGAAATTGCACCTGAAACAATTACTGCCATAGCACAGATTAAAATATTTTTATGCTTGATATCCTTGTTTAGAAGCCATAATCCGGCTCCACTAATTGCAGCCAGAATAAAAAATGTTATGAGCGACACTACAATACCTTGCTCGACTGCGTATGTAACAAAGCTGTTCACCATGGTGCGGTAGGCCAGATAGCTTTCCGGCGGCAGATAAAACAGAGTATAAATCTTACCGGACAGTCCGGTGCCGGTTCCCTGCGGCATATTGCGCAGCATATGTAGTCCGCCTGACCACACATCAAACCGGTTTGTCATTGCCTTATCGGGAGCAACAAAGCTTTTGATGATTCTTGTGGCAAAACCGGAATAAATCATTATTCCGATAAGCCCCAGCAATGAAACTCCGTAAATATAACAGGTCTTGCGTTTGGGAAGTGAAAATCTTTGTTTTTGGATGAAAAGGTGCCGGCTGCTGGCAAAAAACAGGGCTGATACTGCTAAAGCCAGCAAACCGGCACGAGAATAGGTATAAAACAGTGCTGCATACAACGTACATTCCAGTAGTAATACGGGATATTTAATGAACGGTTTATTGGATTCGAGCCGTATTGTCCAGAGAATCGGCAACAGCATAGTAATCAAGGCAGCGGCGTGGTTGGGATTGTCGAATCCGAAACCATATCTGACCATACCGTTATAAGTGAATTCCATGTTAGTTTATGCCTTCTTTCCAGAGCTTTACGGTTTTGAGTGAATAAAACGTACTGCTATAGTCTACTTCCATTTTTCGGCGATTTTCTGCCGTATTGACGTAATATTGCCGGGTCTGATCATCGCCGATGTATTTGATGTGGGGATTAGGTTGTAACTGTGCCTCGAAAAATGACCTTGCCAGTTGCAACGCCTCGCGATTTAGTTCATGTCCGGTATCGTAAGAACGCCAGATTACCGAAGCTCCGTTGTCTCGCCAGCGCTGAACCGAACTCCAGCTGAGTTCATATCTGCCAGTATCATTTTTTCCGCAAGTTACCAGTGTCGGAACATGATTCGACAATTCCTCGGGCTTAAACCAGACTCCGCAGGCATGAAGACCCCACGCCGCGACCAGTTTCGGTTTCCAGGCATAGAACTGAGCTACACATTGTGCTCCGGCTGAATAACCGTAATAAAATAGTTTTGAATTTGCCGGTATAGAATATTGTCGCCTTATCTGAGAGACAGCTTCAAGCAAGGCACTACCTGACCACTTTTCCGGTTGCCAGTATTCATTATCTTTAAACCATGGAGAAAGCAGAATGATTCCATAGTGATCTGCCAGTTTATTGAAGTTGAAAGTCCTGATTGTTCTATCACCCGGCCAGTTGCGTCCGCCGAATAAAACCATGATCCGTTTCGGCTTACTGTCTTTGGGTAGCCGGTATGAAAACTTCAATTTCCGGTTATGTTCTGCCGGAGTGGATATTTCAAGCGTTTTGAATGTTTCGGCCGATAGTATTCCGCTTATCAGTAAAAGTGTAATTATTAAGAAGTTCTTCATTTGTCTTTATATAGGTCCACTGCCTGGTTTCCCCAGGCCTGAGCCAGTTCCTTTGTGTATAAATAAACCCGGTCCTCGCGACTGATCTTCCTTATCATTGGGCTCGATACCGGCCAGTAGCGGCTTTCGAGGTCGTCACCGACAAATTTAGGCTTTTCCTGACTCAAGTTTGGACGTGTACCGGGAATCTTCAGATCGTACAGGTTTAGTTGATGATAATGTAATAAAAACGCTTTGGCGAGCTCTACTGATTTCGGCGGTACCGCATGCGGCGTGTTTGGAAATGACTTCCAGAGTACAATCAGGCCTTTTTTACGGGCAGTTTCAACAAAACGGCGTGACAGGATATAACGCTGTGTATCTGCTGTGCCGCAGGTTACGAGTCCGGGAACTCGCTGCATCCTTAATGTGGGTTTGTGCCATACTCCGCAGGCGTGCGATACCCACGCTACAGTTGTTTGAGGACTCCATGCCGAAAACAGATTCGAACACTGTGAGCCACCGGACCATCCGTAATATAACAATCTGTCGGCACAGATATGATATTTCTTTTTGATCAATTTTAGCGCTTTTTGCAGAGTACGCCCAGACCACTTGTCCGGATACCAGTACTCATCGTTCTTAAAGCCGGGGCTGACTAGAAATATATCATTTTTATCGGCCCATTTGTCGAATCCAAGCATTCCTGCGGCTTCTCCTCTGCCGCTGCTGTTTCTCCCGCCAAAAATAACCAGCACCCGATAAAGCCACTTAGCGTCCTTATCATAGTTTCTGGGGACCCGATAGTATACTGTAACCATTCGATTTTCTTTGGACTTTGTTTTAATTTTAATGTTTCTCAATGCACAAACATCGAATGCAAAAAACATGCAACAAAGAAATAATAATGATAATCGTTTGTTTAAAACATTTTTCCATTTGTACATAATATTGTTACTTTTATTTATAATTTTGTTTGAAACAAATAAATACTTATTTTTTTTCTATAATCAGCTTGATTTGAAATAATAATAGCATAATTTAATTAAAATTACAAAAAAAATAGCTATAAATAATTTTACAATTAATGACAAGAGGAGATTTTTGAAGTTATGAAACGGGTTATGGGAGTAGCATCACTATTAATTGCACTGTGCGCATTTGCGCTAAGTGCACGTGCTTACGAAAAAATCAATTGGAATCACAAGGCACTGACTGCCGGAAAAGCGAGTCTTACCTCAAAGAGTTACCTGATTCAAAAGACACTGGGTGTTCCGAACTTTTCACCGGAATTCAGCTTGTCACTACAGTTGATCTATAATTCACAAAACGAAAAATACGGTATCTTCGGATATGGTTGGAATTGTCCGCAGCTTGAAAGCCGGGTATTCCCGCGTCGTGACGGTGCTGAATGGGTTTCGCCATGGGGCGAAAAAATCCGTTTTTATAACAAAGATGCGATTACCAAAGATTCCCTGAAAATTTATCAGGATGCGGCCAAAGGAGGTCGCGGCTGCTTTTCTCCCTACAGCGATTGGGAAGCCAACGGCGATAAAGGCGACTGGAGAATTACCGGAAAGAAAAGCCATAAGGGCTGGAAGTTTGAATATTCTGAATCCCTGCTGAAGAAAATCACAGCTCCGAGTGGCAGGGTGCTTGCGTTTAACTATAACAAAGGTAAAATTGCAGCCGTTTCGGAAAACGGGCTCGAGCTGGTTAAACTTGATTATAACAAAGCAGGGCGTATCGAATCTTTTGTCATCAACGGCATTAGTTATAAAGCCGGTTATTCTGAAGTTAGTGCAGAAGTACTGTCTAATAAAGTGGTTTCTTCTCCGTCATACGCTAAACGTCAGATGCTTTCTTCTATTCAGATGGGAACACTTGCCACAGAAAACTATACGTACGATGCTTATGGATATCTCAATTCTACAAAACGCGGCGATTATACCGATAACATTACGGTTGAGCATGAAACCTGGAAAGAACGCAATGCTTATTTGAATGCGGTTGCCGAAGCCAGAAAAAATAAGAAATCGGTTAGTCGGGTTACCCGCGATAAGTTTGCCGGACGTATCCTGGAAGATCACAACCTGAAATATTCTTATGATAAAAAACAAGTGACTGTTCGGAACGATGCCGGACAGAATGCTGTTTATAAATATGATCAGCAGTCCGGTATCCTCGATATCACCGATTTTGCCGGTCTTAATACCAAAATCTACTATTTCCGCCGCTATGACGTGGCTTACAACGGCAAGGTTCGCCAGATCACCGACGCCCAGGGACGCATTGCGGTATCCTACAAATACGACAAAGCCACCGGTAAACTGCTGCGTACTCGCGACATGGCTGACAACGAAACTTATTACAGCTATGATAATGAAGGCAATTTAATCAAAATTTCCCGTTCGGAAGACGGTGTCTCCGGCAAACGTCCGCTAGTTGGGTTAAAATATGACAGGAAAGGCAATCCCACCAGTATTTTAAAGCTTGACAGTAAGGGCAAAGATGTCTGGGATACGAAACTGGTATACAATAATCTCGACGAAGTAACCTCGGTTGCGACAGCCGAAAGCCGTACCGCAATCAAGTACAATCGCTACGGAAAGATTACTCAGGTAACCGATACCTTCGGTCGGACCACCACCCGCCGCTACGACAAACTCAATCGCGTGACCGATGTCATTGCCGCCAACGGCTCCTGCGTCAATTATCAGTATGATGCGAACGGACAGATTACCGGAATCAAACGTTATTCCACCATGAATAAACAGCAACTTCTGTCTTCCGTTACGTTCAACTACGATTCAATGGGTCAGGTTGCTTCCGTTACCGACAATCAGGGACGCACCCGTAAGTTCGACCGCGACACTGAAGGCCGGGTTATAAAGGAATATTTCCCGGACAACACCGTTGTCGGCTACAAATACACGAAACTCGGACAGCTTAATCGCACCATTGATCCGAACGGACATAAGATCGCGTTCAAGTGGAACAAATTCGGCAAACTGGATATCCTGAAAACCGCAGTCGGACAGCAGGCGGAATATGAATACAATCAGTACGGCTTACTGGTTGGTCTCAAGAACACCTGGAAGAAACAGACGGACCGCGACATCAAATATACTTACAATAAACTCGACCGTCTGGTCAAAATTGACTATGGCAAAGACAAAACCAAGACCTTCGAATATGACCGTCTCGGTAAAGTAACCAAAGTCACCGCGACTGATGGCGATACCATAAAGACCGAAGAACTCAAATACACCGAATTCGATCAGCTTTATCAAAAGATTGCAACCGAAACCACTAATGGCAAAGAAACGTCAAAACTAATTTATCAGTACAGTTACTTGCCAAACGGCAAACGGCATCAACGCCTAATCCTGTATCCGAACGGCTCTAAAAGCAAAACCGTCTGGAACTATGATCTATACGGACGCCTCGCGGAAATCAACGATAATGCCAAGACTGTCACTTATAAATACAACAGCAAAAATCAGTTGGTTGAACAGGTAATCAACGGCGTACCGGCGTACTATACCTATACCAAACTTGGTCAGCTTGAAGGTAAATATCTCGGTTCAAAAACAAACGCGATAGCCTATTTAAAGTATACTTATGACAACGACGGCATGATTACCGCCCGTAATGTCAGCGGTGCCAATCAGCTCTATTCTTATGATCTGAAAGGACAGCTTACCAAAGTTACTCAGAACGGTAATGCTGTAGAAGAATACTCCTATGACGCAGCCGGAAATATCCTGAAAAAGACTGTACAGGGTAAGACAACAGAATTTTCTTACGATGCGTCAAATCAGCTTGTCAGCGCAAAGCTTCCAGACGGCACCATCAAAGACTTTTCTTACGATGCTGCCGGACGTATGACGAAACAGGGAACAAAATCCTATTCCTACGGCTGGATGAATAAGGTAATGTCGATTAGCGAAAACGGGAAGGTTTCCGCTACGTATGATTATCATGTCGACGGACAGGTTGCAAGCATGACCAAGGTAGGGGCGGCTGTCCCAGCCGACAGTAAGGGAGCCTTGGCGACCGCTCAAATAACAAATTTTTATTGGGATGGGTTGGCGCTGATCAAACGTGGAGACATGAGCCTGACCAATGAACCTTACGTAACCGGCGGAAATCCGGTTATCGCTGGAGATAAGACTCTATTCAATGATATGCTCGGAACAACCCAGGGGTCAACCGACGGTGATAGATTTGCGGCAATCAACCGTGATGCCTTCGGTCAGACGCTTGACAACTCCACTGATTCGGACTATGATTATTTCACCGGAAAACCGAAAGTGGAGGGATTAGGTTATGCGTTCCTGTTCCGTAATTACAACGCCGGATTAGGCAAATGGACAACCTCCGACCCATTGGGCTATCTTGATGGCTGGAACAACTTCGCGTATTGTCGCAATCACGTTACAATTTCTATTGACTGGCAGGGAAGTGTACATATTAACTTGTTTCCAACCGATGAAGATATATATGATTATGCGAATAAAACAAATGATTCTGGAGGAAATTTTAGAGTAGGGGGACATGGAAATGAGAATGGAGTTTATGACGCTCAGGGCAACTTGATGACTCCGCAACAACTGGCAGATTTAATACAAAATCATTCAGATTATACTGCGGGTCAAGATATTGACCTATTGAGTTGTAATGTGGGGAATGGTACTTTTGCTCAAGAGTTGGCAAATATATTAAATGCAAATGTGAGAGCAGCTAATGATTATGTTTATTTTGATGAAGATGGGCATGTTTGGGTTGCAGGAGAGTCATGGGATGATTATGGTAGTATGATTACTTTTAAGCCAGAGTAAAAAAATTATGAAAAAAATATCATTTATTGCTGTATTATTATTTTTGACTGTAGTCTTCTTTAATAACAGCCAGGGAGCAGTAATGAAAAGAATAAATCCAAGTATGACCTATAAAATTGATAGATTAAATTTGCAAAATTTAAAAAAAAATGCTTTTAAAGATAATGGAGAAAATGCTTTTAAAATTTACCGACATTACAATTTTGCAACAAAAAAATTGACGACAGCAAATAGATGGTTATTTGTTTGTACTTTATTTGGAAACAAAACTGCTATTCATAATTTTGAAGTAATACGTAAAAGAAATAGTTTATCTTTAAAAAAAATATTTAAATTTAATAATGAAGAATTAGAAAAATTACGCAACAAAAAAGAATTATATGCCTATTTATTTTTATTTTATTATTCTTTTTACTATGATAATGGACAAAAAAACATATATCTAGAAAAATTGATAAAAAGCCAATTCCCTTTCAAAGATCAGATCAAATACTTTTCCGAGACAGGCCAAAATAAATAATTTGGATATCGAATGCCTGGAGCTCTAATCGCTAATCGTGGGGTCTCAATCGTGGGGTTTTAATCGTGGGGTCGTTCATATAAGGCGTGCCTATAATTGAGTTTTTATTTTTAATTTAATTAATCGTGGGGTTTCAATCGTGGCGTGCCTATAATTGAGTTTTTATTTTTAATTTAAGCTCAAGATTGTTTAAAAACCAAAGCAAAACATAGGCTTAGAACGTTTTTTAATGCTTAAAAATCGTTCTAAGTCGTTTCGAGTGGGAAGAAATGGTGATATTTTTGAATTTTTTGGGTTAAATGATTACAAAGTGGTGCCGTGCATCGAAAAAAATAATTAATATGTTGAATATAAGGTTGTTATTAAAAATAGGCCAATATTCTACTGCTCAATTTTGAGTCTTTTAGGATTAAAAAAGTGAAAATTGTATTTTCAGGAGTTATTTGACAATTTAGATATGCAGCCGGACGCATGACGAAACAGGGAACAAAATCCTATTCCTACGGCTGGATGAATAAAGTAATGTCCATCAGCGAAAACGGGAAGGTTTCCGCTACGTATGATTATCATGTCGACGGTCAGGTCGCAAGTATGACCAAGGTAGGGTCGGCTGTCTCAGCCGACAGTAAGGGAGCCTTGGCGACCGCTCAAACAACAAATTTTTATTGGGATGGGTTGGCGCTGATCAAACGTGGAGACATGAGCCTGACCAATGAACCGTACGTAACCGGAGGTAATCCGGTAATTGCTGGTGACCGGCAACGTGCCGGAGCGCGAGTATTGTTCAACGATATGCTCGGAACAACTCAAGGTTCTACTGATGGGAAAGATTTTGCGGCAATCAACCGTGATGCCTTTGGTCAAACACTTGACAACTCCACCGATTCGGACTATGATTATTTCACCGGGAAACCGAAAGTGGAGGGATTAGGTTATGCGTTCCTGTTCCGTAATTATAATGCCGGATTGGGCAAATGGACCACCTCCGACCCGTTAGGCTATCCTGATGGCTGGAACAATTTTGCATATTGCAATAATGGAGTAACTGATTCGATAGACTGGTTGGGGGGAGTAACAATATCTTCTTTTTTTGATGCGCTCTATCATTATGCTGTTGGAGTGGGAGTTCCTGCAACTATAGGTACTAATATTATCCTACAAAGCACATCAACATCTGGATACCAAGGAGAAATTGATGCAGTCAATAATAAATTGAGTAATGTCAATAAACAGCAAAACTCTGGTTATATATCACATAGTGGAAGTTTTTCATGGAATCAAGGATATGTGTTAGGAAGAAATACCATGGCTTTTAATGTTTCAGTCAAATGGTCTGCATCAGGATGGGTGAAAGTAGGAAACAAATATCAGCGTACAATTACTGGAACAGGAAATGTGTTTTTGTCAACAACCGATAGATGGGACTTTGATCCTCATGATGAGTCATTTTGGGATAATTTTGAAAATGAATATGGTCCCGAAATGGCTGCAAACATGTTTAGTCTGATTGTTTCTGGAGGATTAGGTGAGGCGTACGATTTGTCTGGAGGAGCAAGAGTATCAAGTGTTAATTTTACGGCAGTACAATATGAATAGGAAGTAAATATGAGAAATTATATTTTTTTGGTAACATTTCCATTATATCTGATATTTCTTTGTTCTTGTCAATCTTGCAGACAAAAATCAGTTAACGATTGGATTCAATCAAAAATAGGCTTAAAGCTGCCTTTTGAAATTGAGAACAAAGATGTCATATCAAAAGATAGAGATTGGTTTATTGCAATTAAGTTATCACCTCAAAAAATTAATGATATATATAAAAATATCTGTTTGAAAAATTTTACCGGTTGGAAGCATTTTTCAAACAATCTCACCTTAGGAGTAAAACAACATTACCGTATTGATGAAAACGATAATATATATGTCAATTATAGAAAAGGCTCGACAGTTCCTTGGAGTTATATTGCTATATTTCTTGATATAGATAAAAATGTTATTATTTTTGTAGATGGAACAACTTTTGGTCGTTAAATTAAACATAATCGCTAATCGTGGGGTGCCTATAATTGAGTTTTTATTTTTAATTTAAGCTCAAGATTGTTTAAAAACCAAAGCAAAACATAGGCTTAGAACGTTTTTTAATGCTTAAAAATCGTTCTAAGTCGTTTCGAGTGGGAAGAAATGGTGATATTTTTGAATTTTTTGGGTTAAATGAAGGAGGTTATATAACTGGAGTGATCGAAGCGTATATTCCTAATTTCCATAGAATTAGCGTCATACATGATGATTGGTTAGATTACTTAAATCCGAATGATAACACATGGATAGATTTAGCGACAAATGTTCCAACAATGCTTCCTGCTTTTGTTTGGGCTCTTCTGCAGAATATTGGAGATTCCATAGACAACTTCACATTCGGAGAATAGCCTTGCTGAACATGAAGAAGATATTCCTAATATCTATATGCTCAATATTTATTTGCAGTTGCACTTCTAATAGAAGAGCTATTTACTGCAGATTTATTGAAAGCCATAAATATGAAGATGTTATCAATGGTGCAACACATCTTGCACAAATAAAGCAAGACTATAATGATAAGGCTAGATATTGGTTATTAGCTGGAATTGCATATCAACGAGTAGGACAATTTGAACAAAGTTTGTTTTGTTTTAATAAGTCTTTGTTTTATGAAAAGAAATATAATTATTTTGCTTATCAATATAAAGCACAAATATTAAAAATGGAAAATGATATAAAAAGTGAAAAAATTAATTTGATTTTGGCTCTAGAATGTATAGATCGACTTATTGCAAAAATTCAAAAGTATAATAAAAATAAATACTTCTGGCAAATGTTTTATAAAACTAATATCTATTCAACTTTTGATTTTAGTGTTGGTTATCATATAGAAAATAATAGCATAGAAGATCAGCATAAAAGTTTCATTGAAAGGCTTAACAAAAGGAAAAATAGTATTGAGCAAGCAATATCCCAGGAAAGTCAGCCGAAAATGGTGCCGTGAGCTGAAAATGCAGTAGCAAATACGGTAGCCGCTCAATATATGAAGGAAGGGTACGGCTTGTTTAAGCATAATTGTTATCAATTGGGAAATTATGCCGTTGGTCAAGTCAACCAGCAAAACAAAACAAATTATAATATTTCAACAAATATACAACCAAACAATGCTTTTCAAGATAATCTTAACAAAAATTGGCAACAGACAGCGGTGGTTTCAGAATGATATACAGAATTTTATACTTCGTAGGAATATGTATTATGGCATTGCCAGTTAAAGCTATTGAATTTGATTCTGGGAAGGCAATAAACTTGGCACATGAATTTATTGTTCAACTAAGGAATAATAAACAATTTTCATATGAAGATGAATTGAAATTCTTCCCCGAATTGAGCCTTTATAGTAGTGCTCTTTTAATGCAGTTGAAATATATTAATCAACAGGGAAAATGGATAAAGAGAAGGCCCCAAAAATCGCCTCTATGTGAATTGATAAGAATGCATAGAGATTATATTTTATTGGGTGCAGACATAGTCAGTAAAAGATATTTTTTTGCAGGAATACCAGTTTTCTATAATACCGAAATTGGTAATCGTTGGAGCATTGATGCACAGATTTCATTTATTCAGCAGACTGATAAAAAAACAAAACAGGTCTTGTTTTTTTATCGTGTCCCACAAAGAAAGATTGATTTTCCGATTTTTATCAATGATGTTGATTTATCAGATAAACTTGGATTTAAAATAGTTAACGGTATTCCAGTGTTAGATTTAACTAAACTGAATAGTCTTGTTGAATACATAAAATGAATAAGAATCGTGGGGGGGCGTGGGGTATGTCGCTAATCGTGGGGGCGGATGCCCATAAATGAACTTAATTTTGAATTTTAAGCTCAGGACTATTTGGAAATTAAAGTAAAATATAGGCTTAGAAAAAGCGGAATAGAGGAGGTGAATCATGAAAAATATAACTTTGGTAGTATTGTTTTTTATTACGCTAGGCTGCTATTGTCAATCCTCAAAGGTCAGGACGGATAATTACTACGTATTGTCGATTCCTGATAATTTTTCCACGACAAACTTATTGCAGGAATCTGAATATAAAAAAGATTACAAGTTATTTAAAGACTGCGATAACGTATACGTTAAAGTTAAAGCAGAATATAAATTCTCAGATGCATATCAGAATTTTACGGGAAAATATAGAAATAACACTATAACCGATTGTATCAAATGTGAACTGTTCTTTGGAATAGATATTCTGGGAGATAAAAATGGCAAGCGGGAATTGATTAAGAAATTGCCTGCTAAAAAAATACTGACTCTCTATGCTGTGGGAGGGAAATATCCCAGAGCAATTTCACTTGGCGAACTGGATACAAGTCATCCCTATGACGGAAATGGAATCCAAACTCAGTGTTTGTATAATAAAGATGAAAAAGATTCTCTACCAATAGTTTGCCATTTCTATGCAGATGCCAGATTTCACGAAGATGACAGCACTTTCAGTGTAAAACTGCGGCAATGGGATTTATGGATAGGACAATATGGCGAAGATAGTGCGTTGACTGCAGGTAACCTGCATTATTATCCACGAGTTTTAGAGAGCAAGCAGGGAAAAACAAAAGAACTGCTATCGCCTGCTACCGCTAAAATCAACGTTCTGGCGCTTAATAAACATAGTAATTTCTTATCTCCGGATTTCAGGCCCATAAATATTGAAAAGTTAAAATTCGATTATTGCAACCGTATTGGCTAAAGCGAAATGGAAAATGAAAGCAACAAACAACTACTTCTTTTCCATGGAGCAAAAAGTTTTGATGGAATCTTTTTTATGAAAATCAATAAATTGCTGGACAAAGATTACAAAGAAGGCAATTGAATTCGATAAGTGGTGCCATGTATCGAAAAAAAAGTAATTAAGCAGAAGTGGTGCCGCACATCGAAAAAGTACTAGATGGAAACTCATTCGCAGTAAAAACACTGAAACGAAAAAAGGAATAATTTAATGCGTTACAAAAGTATGGCATTAGCTTGTCTTTATTTAATGTTAATTGTTTCTAGTTGTATTCATAAAACAGAGGAACATCAATCAACTGATATATTAGTATCCATAAAGAAGCTGAAACAGGATAATCCAAAATGGACCGGACAATATATGCTGACTGGATCTTTTTTAGACTTGCAGTCAAATAAGAAATATAGTTCGGCAAGTTTTGAAATAATAAAATCAAACATTAAGAACATTTCCTCATTAAGAGGATTGAAGTTAACAGGACTTGATTTATCATTATCAAATGTATCGAACCTAAGTCCAATAAAAAAAATGCCACTGACCAAGCTTAATTTGATGAGAACTCCAATAAACAATGAAGCGTTAAAAGAGCTGAAAGGGTTAAAACTTGTTTATTTGGACATCAATGGTTGTCGTAGCGTTTCTAATCTTTCAGATATTGGTAATATGCCATTACAATATTTAGATATTGGATTTACTAAAGTAACTGATTTGTCTCCATTACAAGGTATGCCATTAAAAGTTTTAAATCTTCAAAATACGAAAATATCAGATATAAGTGTACTGAAATCCTTGAAGTTGGAAATATTAATCTTATCCAATACAAATGTAACTGATTTGTCCCCATTACAAGGTATGCCATTAAAAGTTCTATCTTTTGATAATAAGAGAATTGTTGGTGGCTCTGCTATAAATGATTTTATTTTAAATCATAACTCAATAGCGGAGTCGGATGCCCCATAAGAGATAACGGGGGCAGGATAATTGGATATTGGTGGCTGTATGACGAAACAGGGCCGTAAGTCCTATTCCTACGGCTGGATGAAAAAGTAATGTCCATCAGCGAAAATGGCAAAGTCTCTGCTATGTATGATTACCATGTCGACGGACAGGTTGCCAAGCGTATCGGTTATCTGACTTTTTTGTCGGCGAAAAACACTTTTAGTTTTTGATCTTCGCGGAGGATATGATCAACCAGCCATTCTTTTAGAAAGATGATTACTGACGATGGCGCGATTTCCATATTTCGCATGGATTCAGTACAGAATTCAACTGTTTTAGCTATAAATTCGCGATGGCTACTCTGCTGATCTTCTAACTCGGGATAACCGAATTCCTTCATCAACTTTTCTTCATGCTTGAAATGGCTGTTACTGTATTCGACCATTTCATTTATGGTCTCGGAAACATTGTCATTGGAAGAGTCTTCAATAAGTTTATTTGTAATGTCGATCAATTGGCGATGTTGTTTGTCAATTGACTTGACACCGATTTTCATCTTTGAATTCCATTTTATTTTTTCGATCATGATCCCTTACTCCCTTGGGTATTTTTGAAACAGCTCCCTGCTATTTCGTTTCCTGCTCCATATTGACAACGTCACGGTATTTTAACCGGGTTCCGCCAAAAATATCCAAGGCGCTGCCTACAGTATAGGCGATCCGGTTTTTACCGAGCTTTTTTATCATATCTATATCATCCATGGTTGATATTCCCCCTGCATAGACACAGGGAACAGGGGAATATTCTGCCATGATTCCAATAAGGTCTGTATCAATGCCTGATTGTTTTCCCTCTACATCAACAGCGTGAATCAGAAATTCGCTGCAATCAACTGAAAGCATTTCAAGGGTATCGCGATTGACTTCCAGTGAAGTGAATTTCTGCCAGCGGTCGGTAACAATATAGTATTTGCCGTTCCGTTTCCGGCAACTGAGATCAAGAACAAGGTGGTCTGCTCCAACAGCTTTTACAATTCGGTCCAGGTTTTCCCTTACGAGTTGTCCTGATTGAAAGATGAAAGAAGTCAGGATGACATGTGATGCTCCGTAATCAAGCCATTTTTGGGCGTTGTCCGCATTGATTCCACCGCCAATCTGAAGACCTCCTGGATATGCGGTAAGAGCTTCCGCTGCAGCTGAGTCGTTACCCGGTCCGAGCATAATAACATGTCCGCCGGTAAGATTGTCGTTCTTATATAATTCGGCGTAGTAAGCTGGGGAATGGGCGGAAATAAAGTTGGTTTCCAGGCCGCTGCCTGAGTCTTTCAGGCTGGAGCCCACAATTTGTTTGACTTTGCCGTCATGTAGATCAATACAAGGTCTAAAATTCATGAAAATACCTTTTTCAGTAGAATCAATTGCTGCCACTGTCGTAAGTTTGATCTTCTAAATTAAGAATAATGCGCCATTCGCGGTTGCCGCAAACTACGGTATCCCACTGGGCGTTTTTCTGGCGAATGACCTTTTGTCCTTTGGTTGCATAGGAATATGTACCAGTGCCACTCTTGCGTCTGACAATTTTCATGGCACATTCCTGCAGGTTTGGGAAATTGATAAAAGGTTCATCCTTGAATATGTTTAAGCCGATTTCTTCGTGGTTGGTGTCGTATATAATAAGTCCATCTTTCTGCATTACCCAGATATTGAGGTTTAATCCCTGAATCTGACTTTTTACAATATTATCAAGCATTTTGGTTACTGCTATTTGAACATATATTGCTCCTTCGGCAATATGGTCGGTCTCATATACTGGAATCGCATAGTTTACGACGTTGATATTCAGTGTGTTGGTAAACATTCTGCCGAGATAACTGGAGCAGGATTTTGTTAATTCGGAGATTCTTTTTTCATCGGGAATATCCTGTTTAAGTCCGGCTTTTTGATAATATGCTTCAGGAAATAGCTCAATACGTTTTGCATTAAGATCCAGTGAACCGCTCATACGTACATATGCAGTTGTTTCCTGAAGTCGTTGCAAAGCTCCCATAGTGCCGGGGCCCTGCATTTTTTCTTGACTGAGGCGTACCGAGGCCATTCTCATTGCATTGTTGTATTGATTGAATTGACCTACAATACGGGTTTTTATGTCATTCAGGGCAGCAAGGTCGGTTGCAGTTGGCTGTCTTCCTGTTAATATGGTAATACTTTCCGGCGATTTACACGAAGCCAGAAGTATGCAAAAACATATAGCAACTAAAAATCTCATATTCACCTCTAAATAAAGCTTGATTAGGAATTCGTATCGTTATAGATTAATTACGTCTAATATAGAATACAATTTATTCTTTTTCAAAAGTTCTGGAGAAACTTCATGATTATTTCAGGCGAGCTTTCACTCGCACAACAACGGACGAGCCGTAAATGGTGGCTTGTTTTTAATATGCTGAACGCCGCTTCTTTTGTATGCGTGGCAGATAATGTTTTGTACCTGTTTGCGATAGAGATGGGGTGTCCGCAGTATATTCTGCCGATAATTGCTTCGTTTATGTATATAGGTTTTATGGCGATGCCGCTTGGCAAGCTTCTTACTGCGCGAATCGGGGCCACATATTCCATCTCTTTTTTCTGGATTTCGCGAAATCTGTTTGCGCTATTTACTGCGTCGGCACCATGGGTTATGGAGTTAACGCACTCGGCATGGGCCGGGATTGCCGTGGTATTGACTGGAGCGTTCGGGTTTTATGCTTCCCGCTCGGCCGGAGTGGTTTCAATGAACCCGGTTATGGGGGAGATTACCGATACCCATATTCGTGGAAAATTCAATTCAACCCAGCTGTCCACGTTTAATTCAATCGCGATTATAGGGCTTGCCGCGATCAGTTTGATTATGAAAAAGTATTCATCGCTGAGCACATATCAGTGCATTATTCTTTTTGGCGCCTGTGCCGGGTTTTGCGGTGGATATGTCATGACCAGAGTGACGGAGTCAAATGCGCCTCGGGAATCTGCCAGGGAACCGGTGTGGGATTCGTTCAGAAAAGCGTTGCGTGACCGATTGGGGAAGAAACTGATTATTGCCAATGTTGCCGGGTTGTCTGGTATTGTGATTGTTTTGCCGGTATCACTGGCGGCACTGAAGTCGGGATACGGCGTAAGCGATTCTGTGGCGATTTTATTTGTGCTGGTTCAATTTTTCGGAGGAATCGTGATTTCTGTTTTGAGCGGAATTGTTTCTCGTGAAGCCGGCCCCCGGCCGGTTGTCATCATTTCGTTCTCGTTACTGCTGGTTTCGTGTTTGATGTGGATTATGGCTCCGACTGAATTTATTTGGTTTTATGTGTTCTGGATTTTTTTGTTGAACGGGGCAGGGGGGACTGGTACGCCAATGGCGTTGTCACATTATTTTCTTAACGCTGTTCCAGCTAAGTCCAGAATCAGTTATTCGTTACTCGTAAGTCTTATTGCCGGTCCGACCGCTGGTCTGTTTAGTTTTGTTGTCGGCAGCGGTTTGTTGAAGCTTCTGCCGCATCTTGGATGTACTGGAATGAATTTATACCGGATCTATTTTTGCATTGTACCGGTGATGCTGATTGTTTTTCTAGTGATGCTAATGACTCTTGAACGGCTCAGGGACTGGAATGTCGGAAAGTTGCTTGGACTGGCTCTTGCTCCTCGTGATTTTCGGGCCTTGCTGCTCTTGAATAAAGTGGATAAAACAGTAAGTCCTTCACAGGAAATCGAAAATATCGAACGCCTTGGTCATGTTCATTCCGAGTTGACTGCAGACAAAATTCTTGATTATCTGGAGACGCCGAAGTATCTGGTGCGTAGTAAAGCATTAATGGCATTACGCGAGGTTCCGTTTGGAGAAAAAGTTGAAAATAAATTGATTGAAGAGTTAAAATATGGAACATATACAACGGCTCCGCTTGCTGCGATGATACTAGGGGAACGAGGGGTTTCCAGAGCGGTGCCGTTTTTGCGTAAACAGCTTGAGTCTGATAATGTATATCTGGTGGGGCGGGTAACAGTGGCGTTGGCACAGCTTAATGATCAATTTTCTCTTGACCGGATAAAGAAGATTTTTGTTGAAACTGATAACCAATTTCTTATTATCAACAGTGCTGCCGCGCTGAACATTATCGGCGATCCGGAAGCTCTGGAGCTATTGTTGGAAAAGACCTTGCAGGATGGACTGGATCGCTCGGTCCGCGCTGAAATTTACAGTGTTGTCGCGGAAATGGGAGATGTGGGTGATGCTTTTTACAGGTTGTTTAAGTTGTTTTTTACCCGTAAGGAATTGCGTAATTCGCTTTGTCTTGGTTTTTTTGAGGAGTTGCACACTGATCCATTGTCGAAAGAACTTATAAAATCGGTAAATAAAATCAATAAGGATGAAACCGATTCTGCTGACTTGATCAAACTGATCATTGATGCTACTTCAGGCAGTTCTCTGAAGTTGTTGAATATTATTGGAGCGTTTTTGCAAAATGCGCCGCATGAACGCCTGAAAAAGATTCTTCTCTTTTGTCTGGCGGGAATCTGCCGTAAAAACGGACGGTTATTATAAACCAAGCGAAAGCGTGTCTTGCATTGTTTCTTTGGGGTCCGTAAAGCCGTGATCGTCCTGTAATCCGTTTCCGGTTGCGGCGGCTACTGCCAGTTCGTCGCAGCGGTTGTTTTCAACATTCGATGCATGGCCTTTTACCCAGACGAATTTGACTTGATGTGCTTTGCACAGGTCAAGCATTCGCTGCCAAAGATCGGGATTTTTGGCCATTTCGTCTTTATTGCGCCGCCAGTTGTTGGCCTGCCAGCGTTTTGCCCACCCCTTGGTCATGGCGTTAACCAGGTATTTCGAGTCGGAATACAGTGTTACTTCACATGGGCGCGTCAGAGCTTCAAGTCCTTTTATCGCTGCGAGGATTTCCATGCGGTTGTTAGTGGTTTTAATATAACCTTCAGACATTTCCTTGCGGTATTTTCCGTAAATGAGAACGCATCCATAACCACCGGGTCCCGGATTTCCCTTACAGGCTCCATCAGTATATATTAATAGCTTTACAGACTTCTCTGTCATTTGATTCCTTTCTCTATATTGCTTGCATAAAACATATATGAAATGCTCTGAATTACCATTGCGACGGGTTTATTTATCACTTTTTTCTTTCATGGTATTGACACCGGATAATGGTAATGTTATAATTAAACTAAAGAATTTGAATCGATTTGAATTTTTTTAAATAACTTTTTGAATCGATTTAAAAGAAAGAGAGAAAGAAATGACAATTTACGACATTGCTACAAAGCTGAAAGTATCACCCGCCACGGTGTCGATGGCGCTGAATGATGATACCCGGGTGGCGGAACGAACTCGCGATCGGGTACGTACCTATGCGGATAAAATCGGGTTTCGCCGAAATGAACAGGCGCGCAATTTTCGTCTCAAACGTACCAATACCATAGCGGTAGTGGTGTACAATATTGATAATGACTTCTGGAGCGGCGTGGTAAAAGCGATCGAGGATCAGATGGGCGATTCCTATAGCGTTATTCTCTGTAATACGGAGGAAAGTCTTGAGAAGGAAAAACGGGTGATTGCCAATCTGCACCAGAGACAGGTTGATGGTATCATTATCCAGCCGGTACCCTCGGATTACAGTCATCTCGAGGCGATGAATAAGGCTGGAATTCCGGTGGTTCTGTTTGAGAAGACCGAGAGTGAAGAACTTTCTTTTGTAAAGGGAAATGACCGTAAAGCCGCGCGAAATCTTACCCTTCAATGTATTGACGACGGTCATAAAGAAATTGCCTTTCTTTCTTTCAAGATTGATGTGATAGGAGTTCAGGATCGTGTCAGGGGATTCCGTCAGGCTTGTTTAGAATGCGGTATTGAAGAGAAAAGTGAAGTTTTTATTGCTTCTGAAATTAGTGAAGAGGCTATCGCAGAGGTTATACTCAATGATGTTGAACGTTTTTCACTTGTAATCTGTTGTGATGACCGCATTGCCTGTCTGTTAATGAAAATTCTTAACGATAACAATATCAAAGTGCCCGAAAAAATATCAGTAACCGGCTGGAATAACAGTCGATATCTCGATTATCTGGTTACACCTTTGACTTCGGTGTGCATTCCGGTTCAGGACATGGGAATAGAGGCGGCAGAGATCATCAAAGGTTATTTGAAGGGAAATCATACCCCGGTAAAAAAATACGTAAAAGAAAAAATTGTATATAGACAATCATATAAAACCATAAAATAACAAAAAGGGAGAAACAAAAAATGAAAAGGAAAAAACAATTCACACTTATCGAACTCCTGGTTGTGATCGCAATTATTGCGATTTTAGCTGCTATGCTTTTGCCGACATTGAGCAGGGCCAGAAATGTTGCTAAAGAGGCCGGCTGTAAAAATAATTTAAAGCAGATGGGGCAGGCAAGCGTATTGTATATAACTGACTATAAAGATTATTTTCCCGTAACACAGCATGCTACCTCAATTGAAGGTACTGTGGTCTGCCACTGGTGGCAACGCATGGCCCCCTACTTAAGCAATAACAGAAATATATTTGTTTGCCCTATGGCTACTCCTGGTCAAGGGGTTAATAGCGAAGACCATACGGACAATTACTATTATCGCATTAATGATCTTCCGACAATAGTTAATTATTCTGCCGTGGCAACCATTGGCGGGGTTCTGGGAATGTCCTGGACGGGGGGAGCTGATAAATACAATCCTGTACCAGTGAATCGTATGCGCTATCCATCTGAAACTGCTACAGTGCAGGATGGAAAAGGTCCTTTGCATTTGGAGGGAAATCTAAAAACAAGCGATAGTAATTATCTTGAGTATTTCAGGCATGACCTTAAATCCAACTTGTTATTCATTGATGGTCATGTTGAATCTATAAGGGGCCCTGGAGAAACAACCACCCCCCTTGATATTTATGTCTGGCAATATCCGGATCGGGCTCACTAATTTTTTAATCCGTACGACGGATGACTTTACCGCTTCTAAGCTTTAGTTGCCAGGAAGCGGGAAACATTAATATATCGGTTTTTACTTTTCCCTGCTTGCAGCTAAAGTCGCTTTTGTGGTTTTGTATGCTTCCTGAGGTGTGCTTGCTGCATCGAAAATAGAATGAATAAAACAATTTTTTATATAGAACATAAAGGATTTTTATGATGTTTTTTAGATTTAGATTAATTTTCTTTGTTCTTGTTGTGATTGGTGGATTGTACACTAATTATGCATCGGCCACAGAAGACTTACATCAAGCGTATTGGATTTGGAGTTCGAAAAAGGCAAAAGATCATAGTGCTTGTTATTTCAGGAAAAAGATCAAACTTGATCAAGCTCCTAAAACAGTGAATCTGTTTGTCGTTGCCGATGATGTCGCCGAAATAAAAATTAATAACCAGCCCAAGAAACCTATTACAGTAGGGTTAAAAGTAAATAAATATGAATTGACGAAATATTTTCATAAAGGAGAAAACATATTTTCAATAAAAGTTCAGAATAGTGCTTGGCTTGCCGGGCTGATCTGTAAGCTGGAAATTTTTACTGGTGATGGTAAAATGGTATCAATCGAGACTGATACTTCGTGGAAATGTTCGGATGGACTTTCAAAAGGGTGGGAAGACCTGGCGTTCAATGATTCCTCTTGGAAAAATGCAGTGCTCGTAAGTAAAGCCAAAAATTCTCCTTGGAGACATTTGGTTAATTGTTCTATTTTTGCAGTGTCGGCACAAAGTACGTTGAAAAAGATTCCACCTGCCAATAGAGGGCATATCATACTTGATGATTTTTCCGATTATTCTTCATGGATGGGAGGGCCGCGGCGCGGAGTAAAGCGTGGTCATAATGTTCTACCATATCAACTAGGACTGGGAGGCGGACCGGATCGGTCACGCAATGATGGCGGTTCCGGGATGATCGACTATGACTTTATTGCATCTGATGGACTGATCCTCATGGAAAAAAATGCTGTATATCAAAATAAAGCTATACCGGAATCCATTGAATTCGATGCCAACCCACAAGGGTATGATTGCTCCATATATTTTGAACTTATGGACCGCAGTGACAAAAAGATTTTCAAAACCGTTCCAATAAAGCTTTCAGGCAAACAGTGGAAACGTTATAAACTGAAAATTTCTCCTGAGAATATTAAAGATTTTGACGAAATTGTTTTTCCGATTTCAATCCGCAGGCTGGCGTTTAAAGGTGAAAAACCGGGAAAGGGGCGTGTGTTAATTGATGATTTGCGTTTTGTTGCTGATTTGTCTAATGGTAAAGGACAGATAACAGTTCGTTCGGAATATAACGGGATTGCCTTTAAGCCAAATGAGAGAGTAAAACTTGGTTTTCGTATTCGTAATAACTGGAATCGTGCAGTAAAAGACGTGGTTTCTCTGAAAGTATTCGATATCGACGGACATCAGGTTTTCAGTGTCCGGAAGACAATCAATGTTGCTGCTTTTGACGTGAAAAAGGTCTTTTTTAATGCTGGTTCTTATTCAAAAAAAGGCCCGTACAGGATCGATATATCTGTGAACAACGGAAAGTTCAATCAGGGATATGTTGGATGGTTTGGAATATTTAAACCCAATGGCAAACGAATTAACAAAAATACAATGTGGTTTGGAGTTGAAGATCAGAATCTGCGTAACTTCCGTTATGAAGATAAATTGCATATTTCTTGGATGAAAGCTCTTGGCGTAGATATTATTCGCGGCGGGGCGATTGGTGCTCAGTTTGGTGATGTCCGAGGTTCAAAATTCGGATATGAGCAATATGAAAAAATGTTTAAACCTGTATTGGATGCCGGAATCTATATAATCTTCTCTTATGCCGGAACTGTTCCCTGGTGGACTGGTCACCGTCTGGCCGCAAAAGAAGAACTATTCAAAGAACATATTCAGGATGTGGCTGAATTTATGGGGAGGAATCCCGGAATAAAATATTTTGAATGGTTCAATGAACCAAATCTTGGTTTTTTTCATGGGACCACCGATGAATACCTGCGTGCCCAGAAAATGATTTATCCCATTATAAAAAAGTATGCACCGCAGGTTAAGGTGGCAACGGGTGGGGTTGTGATTGGACATCACGATCATGCCAAAAAAGACTTTGCGGAACGGATGTATAAGGAAAATAAGGATTTCTATGATATTGCGTGCTATCATGGACATGAAGATTATAATTCTCATCTGAGAAATCTGGCAACACTTGATGAATGGCTTTCGGATGCAAAAATCAGCAAGTCATTCGGCAACTCTGAAGCTGGTGCACGCTCCTACTATAGTGATCCGGGAATGTTTCGGCTCCAGGCCAACGAACTGATTAAGAAAATAACTTTGACAAAGAGTAGAAATTCTGATTTTTATATCTGGTTTATGCTCCAGGATTATGGCGATAAATATATTAACGCTGACGATTCTTTTGGTCTGATAAATGTTGACAATCAACCAAAACCTTCCTTTGTTGCATACAATGAATTAATTCGCCAGTTAGCGAACACTGTTCCGGCTAAAAGTCTGCCGCTGGATTCACGTATTACCTGCTATCGTTTTGTACGAAATAATGAGGAAATACTAGTTTGTTGGGGCAGTGGTCAAAAATTCTCATTTCCTTTAAAATCCAATAACTTAATCGTATATAGCGATGCATTTGGAAATGAAAAGAATATATCATCTCAGGGAGGAATTATTTTTGTCGAGGCAGGAGCAATGCCTTTTTATCTTCGTGGACCATTGAATTCGATTTCTCCAGTGAAATCTCCAGTGAATCTGCTGCATGTTCCGGTGTTTGTGCCGGGAGAATCCGGAATTCTTAATTTTGAGCTGACGAATCCATTTCCGGAAGGTGTGGCTTTTTCAATTAAGGTTGCAGGAATGGAACGGAAAGGCTTAATTCCTGTGAGAAAAAATTATAAATTCAATGTTCCTGTTCATGTGAAAAAAGATTCTGTATATGGAGATGAAAATATCGGCTGTTCTCTTACGATGAATTCTTCTAAAAGAAAAACATTATTCAACGGAAAAATTAATGTTCAATATCATATTGCACTTCCAATCAGGACTTCACGGCCCGTCGTTATTGATATTAACAAGCCTGAAATGGTAAGAGAATTGATGTTTGCACCCAACACGCCGCGTTGGCAGGGAATTCCTGACTGTTCCGGCAAAATTAAAATAAGCCGTAATAAAACCGGACTCGTCTTTGATGCGGTTATCAATGATGACGATCATTCCGTACCCGGAAAAAAGGCATATATCTGGCAAAATGATTGTGTTCAGGTTGGAATTGCAAACTCTAAAGGACAACATTATGAGTTTACGGTTTCCGGAAACAAAGACGCTTCCGCAACAGTTTGGAGTCATATTGGACCAAATATTCATGGTGGCAGTGGAGTCGGTTGGAATGTTCCTGCTGAGGTTAAACGTGTAGACAAAAAGACGATGTACCATTTTGAAATTCCGTTTGATAAACTAGGTCTTTCCGGCCGTAAAGGAGAAGTTTTCCGGATCGCATTGTTGTTGTGTGATAATGATAAAGGACGCCAGTTAAGGTTTATGGAATGGAATGGCGGTATTCAGCCTATGAAAGATATTAATTTATTTGGTTGGGCAAAATTTGATTGATTATCAATTATAGAAAAGTATTTATCAGAGGTGATTCATATAGAAAACATGGAATTACCTCTATATTTATAAAAAAAATCTTGCATTGCGAGCCGAATATTAGTATCATTAAAGCTTAAGATTTTGTTTTTTTATTCTAGGAGTAGGGTTTCATGATATTTAGTAAGTTTTGCAAGATTTTTACCGTAGTCGCTTGCTTTGCCGGATTTAGCGCGTTAGCCGATGAGCAGCCTTGGGAGATGCTGCTGAAGAAAAATAAGTTAGACGCAAAGAAACTGCAGATTAATACGAAGATGTATTTCGGAATGGGAAAATTTCCCCGCAAGGCATTCAAGACAGTCTGGGAAGACTGGACCAAACTTGATGCTATGACAATGAGTATCGGAGATGATTTTATTACCGCCTCCGGCAGTTGTTTCAAATTGCTCTACATTGCGGCAAAATACAACGATACTTTTTCCATCAATAAAAATCCAGTTGCTCCGCTTGATGGCAACGGTCATGAACGCTTACTTAAGGCGATTGAGAATATTCAGAACTTTTGCAAAGTTCCTCTGAAGGACACGATGCGCAAGGTTCTATTGGAAGCGATCGGAAAGATTCCGGAAGACGTTGCCGCAAATGCCTCTGTAATTCTTAATGTTGTTCCCGCCGCGTGTGAATTGCGCGACCAGTCGCTGAAAGATGTTTCTTCAAAGGTTAAGTTGAATAAGCTCTTCCGATTGGCGGTAAAACTTACCAGTAATTACAGCGTTCCCAAATATACCCGACTTCTGCTTGAGAAAGGCGATATGAAACCGCTTTCTGCTGGAGCGATGCTGCTGGCTCAGGCGATTGATGCCGCTACGGAAAAGGTGCCGGAAGTCAAGGATGAGTTTGCTTTCAGCTATAAAACGCCATTGGGAATTATTGCCATAAACGGTAAACAGAATAATACCTATGACAAGGGTGACTATCTGTTGATTGTTGATGGCGGCGGCGATGATATCTATAGTGACGGTGCTACAACTAACAATGAAAAAAATCCGGTTTCCGTCTTGATTGATTATGCCGGAAACGATAAATATGAATCCACTGAAATTGCCTTCGGTACTGGAATTCTCGGGTACGGTATGCTGGTCGATTGCGATGGTGACGATTCCTATGATTCCAAAAATGGGATTGGTTATTGTGCCTGGGGGACCGGGCTTGTTCTCGACCGTGGTAACGGAAAGGATAAATATAAAATTGATACCCGTGGTCTTGCCTGTGGTTCCATGGGGATGACCGTGGTTAATGATTGCGGCGGCGATGATACCTATTATTGTCGTTGGCTGGGAATAGGACTTGCCAGAGTTGGCGCTTGTGCCGCAGTGGTTGACGCTTCCGGTAATGATTCATACGAAGCTGATGATAAGAAAATCAGTAATCCTTCTCCTCAAACTCAAAAGCACAACACCAGTCTTGCTATGGGCTGTGGCTTTGGGCGTCGCGCGCATCCCGGTGACCGTTATTCCCTGGCGGGTGGCGTAGGCGCTTTGGTAGACGGTGCCGGTGACGATACTTATATATCGGGTGTTTTCGGACAGGGGATTGCTTACTGGTTTGCGCTTGGCGTGCTGGTTGATTTTGGCGGCAATGATAAACACACTGGAGTATGGTATAGTCAGGGCGCTTCGGCTCATTACGCGGTTGGAGCCTTGCTGGATACTGGCGGCGATGATTTTTATGATCTTACAATGAATCAGGGGCAGGGACACGGACGCGATTTCAGCGTTGGCTTGCTTCATGATATCGGCGGTAGTGATGTGGTTAAAAATCCCGGTAATGCCGTAGGTAATTCGAATCTTAACGGCGTAGGCCTATTCTGGAAGCAGAATGGCAAGATGGACTTTCAATGTCCGGGCAAAGCTCCGGGTTCTGTTGGGATCGGCAGAAAAGGTATTTGGGGACTTGGATTGTTTAGAGCCGAAAACGGCGAGTTTATTTTCCGGGAAGATAAATATGCCGGACAGGACCGCAGTTGGATCAGACCTCATAAGCATCCAAAGGCTTATGGCATCGGCATGGCAAGTTCAAAAGCCGTAAATCCTTCTAAATAGAGTTGTATTTATTTCATGCTGGACTATCTTATCGACCGGTTTATAATGAACTTCCCTCTGTGAATTGCAAACGCTTTTGACAAAAGCTTAGCATATGTGAAGCAACCCGAAGGGGCAGGATTAAGCCTGATAAATTTAATGTTTTTCCGTTTCCGAAAGGAGCGTCAGCGACTGGAGCTTGAAGCGGTAATAACGTCGTCCGTCGTACGGACAAGGAAATACAATGTTGACAGTCAAATTAAAGCGCGGACGCGAGAAAAGCGTTTATAACCGGCATCCGTGGATATTTTCCGGAGCGCTGGATAAATGTGATGATATATCAGCCGGGGCCGGAGCAACAGTAGCCGTTGTCGATGCTAAAGATCGGCCTGTTGGAATTGGTGCATGGTCACCCACTTCAATGATACGTGTGCGGATGTGGAGCTTTGATTCCAATGAATCCATTGACCACACATTTTTTGTAAAACGTGTTTCTCAAGCGGTTGAGACTCGAAAAAAGCTTGGGCTTTTAAGTGAAGACGGCGGCTGTCGTTTGATTGCCGGTGAATCTGATGGACTTCCAGGGTTGGTTGTTGATTTTTATGCTGGGTTTCTTGTCTGTCAGTTTCAGGCGTGTGGAGTAGAGTTCCATAAGCAGGATATTATCGCGGCTTTGACTGAAGTGATAAATCCATTAGGGATATTTGAACGATCCGATACGGCATCCAGAAAGAAGGAAGGGCTTGAAGAGTCAGTAGGACTTCTTGCCGGTCAGGAACCGCCGGAATCGATTGTGATTCGGGAGAAGGAACTGAAGTTTAATGTTGATGTGCGACATGGACATAAGACCGGTTTTTATCTTGATCAGTGCGATAACCGTTCTGCTGTCGTTTCTGCATGTTCTGGAAACGAGGTTCTGAATTGCTTTTCCTATACTGGAGCTTTTTCCGCATGGGCAATGCAGGCTGGCGCACAAAAGGTTACCGATATTGATGCCTCGGAATTTGCGTTGTCTACCGCTGTCGCAAACTACGAGTTGAACGGTTTTAAGCCGGAACTTTACGAGCAGATTTGCGGTGATGTGTTCATGGAATTGAGAAAATTTCGTGATTGTCGCAGAACATTTGACGTGATTATTCTTGATCCTCCCAAGTTTGCCGACTCCAAGGGCAAAGTAAACAAGGCGGCTAGAGCCTACAAAGATATCAATATGCTGGGATTGAAACTACTGCGTCCGGGAGGACGGTTGTTTACTTTTTCATGTTCCGGTTCAATTACTGCAGAACTTTTCCAGAAAATAGTAGCCGATGCAGCTATTGATGCCAAACGCGAGGCGAAAGTAGTCAGGCGTTTATTTCAAGCTGAAGATCACCCCGTGGCGCTGAATTATCCCGAAGGTCTTTATTTGAAAGGGCTGGAGTGTATTGTTTCCTGAGATTATCTTTTGTAAAGAACGTCTTCGATATCGGGAATTTTTAGAGCACGCTTTTTATAGCTTTCAATTGTCTTTTTGCGGAGTTCGATCATTGTTTCGCGATACTCTATTTCGGCATCCCAATGTTCTACTTCAAGATCAAGGATTTCTTTTGCTAGTTTAAACTTTTTAGGATCATCTTTATAACGCGTGCATAGATTTGAGCGGTGTTGGAGAGTTCCTTCCCGGTAATAGAGGTTTTTTAACAAGTCGAATTTCTTATTTAACAAATCGCGTTCCATGTCTGCCATAACAGCGGAATAATATGCACGGTAAGTATTGATTTTGAGTGCGTCTTTAATGGTTTTTTCATAAGCGGCCAGGACCTCGTGATTTTTGTCGCAAAATTTTTGAATTTCGGTAAGATAAACCATTCGTTCCGGATTATTCTTATTACGCTTTATTTCTTTGTCCAGCCACTTGTTTGGTAGTTTTACGCTATTTTGAAAAGAATGAAGCCATTTCAGGTATCGCTGACAATTTCTTTTTTCATGATTGTACATTTTACGATCAGCGCGACCGCCCCAAACGGCAGCGGTTATAAATAAAGTCAAAATTACAGCAAATATTTTTTTCATGGTTTCTTCCTTATGCGGGTTTGAAAACAGCTTGTCCTTTTATAAAATCAATTTGTGACAAGCGCAGGTAGATAAAATCTCCGGCTTTGTATTCTGTTTTTCCATAGACGGAAACGAGGCGTCCTTCCGAGCGACGAAGTTTGAAATTACCGCGTAAGGAATCAATCGGGACAAAGCCATAAATACCGAGACTTTGAATATCCACCAGCAGTCCGGCCGCATTAACCTTGGCAACCAGTCCTTCATGAAGAAGTTCATTTTCAGCCTCTTCATCCAGCATTTGCTGGAGATAGCGCAGCTTCAGTCTGTCATTAGCGGAATACCATGCTTCATCGTTGTTGGCTTCTTTTTCGGTACAGTTTGAAGCAATTTCTTCAAATTTCTTATTTGACCGGAGTTTGTCGCCGGTGTCAAGCGCCCATAACTGTTGATGTACTACCAGATCCGGATAGCGTCGAATCGGACTTGTGAAATGACTGTACATGGTTTTTCCCAGCCCGAAATGCAGTTCCGGTTCGGCTTTATACATTGCCCGAGGCAGTGAGCGCAGGAATGAATTCATAATGATTGGCTTTTTCGGGCCGTCTTCAACGTCTCTTAAGAATTTATTAATCTCAGTACGGGAAAGCAGGTTCCCCGGATCAATGCCGAAAGAACCGAGCATCAGTGCCACAAACTCTTCGAGCTTATCGGGATCCGGTTCCGGATGGGTACGGAACAGGCCCGGAACTTTCTTGGTAATCAGTTCTTCCGCAACGGCGGAGTTTGCCGCCAGCATGAACTCTTCGATAATCTGGTCGGCTTCACGTTGGTTCTTGCGTGCGATACCGGTGATTTCGTTTTTGCCTTCATCACACAATACGCGTATTTCGGTTGTCGCGATTTCAAGGAACTGTTCCTTCTGCTTACGCAGACTACGCATTTTTGTGAAAACATCATATATCTTGTCGATATCGGTAACAAAATCTTTATCCCAGCCATTTAACGGTTTTTTCGTATCAAGATATTCCTGCAGTTCCGCATAGTTCAGTCTGCTGTTTACTTTGATTCTACTGTGAAAACGTTTGGTTTTCAATATATTTCCGGTGTCGGTATCAACCGTAAACATGACTGTATGAGCCGGGGATACTACATTTTCCGTCAAGCTGATCAGAGCCGTCAAGTCACGAGGAAGCATTGGCAGAGTTCTGCCCGGAAGATAGGCGGTAAACGCACGCAGATAAGCTTCTTTGTTCCATTCGCTCTTACGGGTGATCCAGGCCGCTACGTCAGCGATATGTACGCCTAGCTGGATTTCATTGGGATTGTCTCCCGGAGCGATTGAAATGGCGTCGTCAAAATCTTTTGCGTCGTGTGGGTCAACTGTTATCGTGAATACATCAGTCAGATCGGTACGGTCGATTGGAACGCGTTCAATTTTAGCCGCATCCTGGTTCTGACGTTCGGTATACGGTTCCGGCAGGTCGTATTCCGCCATAACCGCATCAAGATCCGATTGAATGGTACCGACTTGCCCGATCCGTTTATTGACAATTCCACGTTTATATCCGCCGCTTTCGGTTTGCAGGAGTTTTACTTCGATCCAGTCGCCGCGCTTGGCTCCGCAAAGACTGCCACTGACTTGAATGTCTTCTGTTATTCGTTTGTTTAACGGGCGTATCTTATGACCGGCAAGCAACTCACCGACAACCGTTTCACGTTTGCGCTCAAGTATTTCAACTACCTTGCCGGCTGGGCCTTTGCCTTCGTCAATTCCGCCTTCGCGTTTGGGTAGAATAGCTACCTTAACGGTATCTCCATCCATAGCGTTAAGGGTGAATTTTACCGGGATGAAAATATCCTGATCGCCCTCATCCGGGGCAACAAAGCCGAAGCCGCCGGGAGTCATGGTGATTCTGCCGGTGGTCAGCGGAAGGCGTTCGGATTTTGATGGTATGGCGGCTCTGGAGTGACCTCGGGTTTTTCTTCTGCCGGTTTTGGGTGCTTTTCCGTATATGTCTCTGATAATATTACGCTGCTTAGGACTTTTGTGTTTCTTACCCATTTTGCTCCGCCGATTATATTAATTGAATATATTGTTATTGGATCAGCAATTTGACATGAGAATTTTTTTCCCATATTCTTTTGCCATTTCATTAATAAAGTTGTATCTTACATATAACGGATAAAATAAGCTGAATATTGTGCAGCTACAAGTCTTTTTTAGAAATTTTCCTTAATCGTTAAATAATCGACAGAGATACTGTAAAATGAACAAAAACAAAAAACTGACCGTCAGCGGTTTTCGTCGGATGAAACAAAAGGGCGAAAAAATTGTGATGCTTACTGCTTATGATGCTACAATTGCGCGTTTTGCCGAAGCCGGAGGAATTACTGCTTTGCTGGTCGGGGATTCCCTCGGAAATACGGTTCTGGGGTTTGAAAATACGATTCCGGTTACACTGGAACACATGCTGCATCACTGTGCTGCTGTACGTCGTGGTGCTCCCAATTCATTTATTGTCGGCGATATGCCCTTTATGAGTTACCGGGGCAATGCCGATCAAGCGCTGGAAAATGCCGCGCGCTACCTTCGTGAAGCCGGAATGAATGCCGTGAAACTTGAAGGCGGTAAAGATGTAGCACCGCTGATCAGCCGGATGGTTGCCGCTGGTATTCCGGTTATGGGACATATCGGGCTGATGCCGCAGCAGGTCCTTACCGCTGGTTACCGGATTGCCGGTAAAACCGAAGATGATGCAGAAAGACTGATTGGGGAGGCTCAGGCAATTGAGGCAGCCGGGGCATTTTCCGTTGTCCTGGAAGGAACCAATGCCGAGGTCAGCAAACGCATTACTGAAAGTGTTAGAATTCCTGTGATCGGAATCGGGGCAGGGGTGCATTGTGACGGACAGGTGCAGGTGGTACATGATATCCTGGGACTTTCCGATTTTGTTCCGAAACATGCCAGGAAGTATTTAAATTTAACTGCTGAGATTGAAAAATGTTTCAGTCAGTATATTACTGATGTGACAAATGGCGATTTTCCCGGCGAGGAAAATTCCTTTTAAATAGATCAAACGGATTCAATCCGAATTTTGTTCGGATTGAATTCTTTCCGATAATATCTTACATATTTTACCAATAACCTTGTCTCGGTCTTTTGTATTCCAGTAACGACGGAATACTGGATAGTCTCCATCTTTCAGCGCTGTTTTTGAGCCATTGCAGTAGAGTGAAAAACAATAGCGAAAGCGTTAATACCGGAATCAATTTGGATGAAAATTGACTTATAAAGTTGTTTTGTTTTCTGTTCAATGCAATTTTTCCTTAGGCAACCATGTTTTTATTTTCAATGAAGATAACAGTAATTTAGGACGTTTGTAATATATTTTATAGTATTAATCTCATTGAGTAACAGTATGTTTCAGATATATTTGACTGTTTTTGAGTTTAATTTTTATTAGCTGTTTAAATCAAGTGCTTGATTAAAATATCCATTTTTTACGGATAAAGTGTTGCGTTTTGGGTAAATATACTGTACAATAATTATGAATATTATTTAAAATGCCATATATGTATATTGAAAAGCCAATGGGGTGAAACTGCGGCTTTTTTCTCCGGCGGAGGAGCTTGTCTTCTCCGCTTTTTTTCTGCCCTGATACGAATTCCATGTTTGAAAAAGGGGGGGCATGAAATGAACGACTTTAGGAATAGAAGCTGATTCTGGGGTGATTTTTCCATTCCGTATTATTGGTCATTATTTTAATCTTGATATTTTTTTGACATATGATTCAATGTCGAATTTTCTTTTTAGTCCGTTTGCGTTCATATAGCGGACCTTTCCGAAAATATTACGTTCCTGCCATGCACGGTCATGTTTTCCGAAACACCAGGCAACGCCGGTGAAACCGTTCGGATCACGACCATCAAGTTCGTATTTATTATTCAGATAAAGCGCTGTTTCAAAAGCCTGTTCCGGGGAAGGGGACCACTCAATTATTTTCTTGCCCCAATACATTCGCATATACCCATGCATTTTTCCGGTGATCAACATCTCTCGCTGTGCCGCGTTCCAGTAAGGATCGTGGGTCGTGGCGTTTTCCAGTTCATCTGTGGTGTAGAGATATTCCCGTTGATCGCTGGAATGCTCTCTGAGTGTTTTCTGTGCCCACTCTGGAAGGCAGGAATATTTTGCATAGTCAGGATTAAAATAGACAAAGTTGGCGGACAACTCTCGTCTGACGATTAGTTCTTCCAGAAAATCTTCAGTCGCGGGCGATTTTGCTTCAATAGCCCGCAAGGCGATTTCCAGTGGAGAAATTTGTCCAAAGTGTAAATATGGGCTCAAACCTGAAGTGTAGTCATTTGACGGATCATTGCGTTTGTCTGAGAAATAATTGAGTTTGTTATCAATAAAACAATCAAGATGTTTACGGGCCTGACTATAGCCGCCACAGTAGAAGTCTTCTACGGTTGTTACGGAAGTATCAAGATTTAACCGGTTAAGGACAGCGTTAATATCATCAAGGAGTTCTGATTCGATATCAAGCTTAGCAGAATTTTTCAGTCCGTGTTTTTTCAGAGGAACCAAATATTTATCTTTTACATGATTTATTTTAGGACGGAGTGTTCCCGCGGTATATTGCTCTTTGTGAGAGGCAGTTTCAACAGGAACAATAACTTCTGTCTCTATTTCCACTACCTTGCAGGTTATTTCCGGCAGGACGTTTCTTCGCCACTGTCGTTGGATTTTGGTATAACCACGGTCAAAAATCGTTAGAGCCGCATTTTTTGCCAGCCTTGCAACTCCTTTTACCGGAGCTTCAAGTCTGACGACTGGTGTTGCTCCGAGAGCTGACAGTGTGGCTATAGTTTCAACTAATCCTTCAAGCATAAAACGATAATGACGCTGATTTGCTTCCGGATAATCTGTCAGTCCGAAATATACCAGCAAGGGCAACCGGAGGCGATTAGCTTCCCGGATGGCATATTCCAGGGCGTGATTATATTCGGTTCGCTGTGCCGCCTGCATCCAGTATAGTACGTATTGACCAGTTGCAGAATAACCGTTGTTGAGGATTTTTATTCTTGAGTCGTCGATCATGTTTTCCCTTATTTTAATGAAATTATATTAAGGTGCGGGAAATGAAATGTCAATAGTCAATCTGTGGACCGGTACTTTCGAGAAGATTGGAACTTATTCCAGCGATGGCTCCCTGGATTTTTATTATTTGGGAACGTTGAATACTGCAGTTACGGAGTGCAGGAGCCAGAGTGCGTTTTTTTATTGCATCGCATAGTTTTTCCATTACATGGTCTGAAAGATCGAACATTTTTCCGTAGATAATAACTTTTCGTGGATTATAAAGGTTAATTACCGTAGCGACTCCAATGGCCAGATAGTATATAGCTTCATCTATTTCAGAACTGATATCAAGATTTTCACGTGTTACCGTTTCTACAATTTCACTGCTTTTTATTTTCCGCCCCAGACGAGAAGAAAGTTTGCCTGCAATCGCGAGGTCTCCAGCCAGCGTTTCAAGACATCCCCGGTTTCCACAACTGCATAATGGACCATCCGGTTTTACCGTTATATGGCCCAGCTCACCGCCGAATCCCGAGGCTCCATGGATATATCGGTTGCCGCTGAATACGCCCATGCCCATACCGGAACTGATGTCAACCAGAGCAAAATCTTCACAATCTTCAGCTGAGCCGTAGAGCCTTTCCGCCAGACACATACCAAACTCTTCCTGAAGAACCGTAATGCGGCAGGTTAAGCGTTTTTGGAGGTCTGTTGTTAAATTGCGTCCGTCAAGCATTCTGATGTTGGGGGACAACTCTATTGTGTTGCTGGAGTCAACCAGTCCGGGAACGCTGATTCCGATTCCGAGACATTTTCCGTTATGTTTTTGAGAAAAGCTTTTAAGGTGATTGAATATTAGCTCCAGAAGATCGTCATAATTTTCTGGAGTGGGGAATGTTATGATACCGTCAGGGACAAAGTTGCCGTCCAGTCCCGCTGATACGATTCGACAATCTCTGATATCAATGACTAGTCCGACAATGAATACGGAATTCTCCGCCAGCTTATAGTTTTTGCTTGGCCTGCCTTTTCCAACCGGATCGACAGAAAATTCCTCAATAAATCCAGTTGTCAGCAGATTATCAAGCAGTTTTGACATCGTAGGTGCACTAACTCCCAGAAGACGAGTTAATTGAGCGCGGGAACACTCCCCGTGTTTTCTGAGCACTTCCAGCGTGCTTCTGATATTGATTTTTCGTAGTGTAGATGGAACCGCGTCGTGAAGCTCTGCCATACTGGTGTCTCGCTTATAGAAGGTTATATTTCGTTATCTTATCGGCTGCTCCGGGATATTGTTCCGCCAGTATTTTTCCATTGCCTGGTTCATAGTCAGAAAATTCAAATCCCGGAAAAACTACCGCACCGAACAGGCCCCAGCATTCGGGTGAATTATCTGCCAGAACGGCTGCCTGCCAGGTTCCGGCAGGGATGATGCTTTGGGGGGATTGTCCTTTGGGAATATCGCTACCGATAACTCTTTCTTCCCAGGAGCCGTCAGCAAACAGTAATAATTGTATTGCCGGGGTTCCGCTGTGATAAAGCCAGATTTCGTCTGAGGCTACTTTGTGCCAACGTGATTGGTTGCCGGGTTTCATCAGGTAATAGATGCTGGTTCCAAGACAATGATCTCCGCGAGTGGTTTTTTCCTTAGAGCGGTATAATTCATGAAAAAATCCACCTTCAGCGTCATGAGGTTCCAGTTTTAACTGATTGATGATATCGTCTGCGTTCATAAAGATCTCGCTATTATTTTAATAATATTTAAGTAATTTAACATGAATTTATTCAAAACAAAGTTGACTGTAAATATATATCGGCATTATTATATGATATGGTCCTTTTTCTGCTTAAGTGGTTGTTTTTTTAAATTGATCAGATATAATATATTCATTAGTGGATATATTATAGATTGGAGAGGAATGATGACTGATAGTAATGAAAATATAACACCAGCATGTCAGACTCCAGAGAAACGTTTATCCCAAAAGGTGTTGAAGCTTCAGTTACGTCAGCTTCGATGTATGGTCGACTGGGAGATGATTATCAACTCTGTGCCGGATATGGCCCTGGTTCTAAATGGCTCCCGTCAAATTATTTTCGCGAATACTGTTCTGTTAAATCTGTTGGATGCTGAACTTGATGATGTCATGGGGAAACGTCCGGGAGATTTGTTCCACTGTGTGTATGCCAAGGATGCTCCTGATGGTTGTGGGTCTTCGGATTTTTGCAAATATTGCGGGGCTGCCAAAACGATTATCGGTTCTTTAAACAGAGAGGTGTGCTCAAGTGAATGTTCTATTACAGATATTGATATGGAAACTTCCCGGTTCAAGGTATGGAGTTCACCTCTGATTGTAGGAGAAGAAGTCTTTTCATTATTTTACATCAGGGATATTACTCCTGTTTTCAGGCGGCAGCGTACTGAACGAAGTTTTTTTGGCAACCTGCTGAATATGCTCAGTAATATTGATGTGATGTTTGATGTCGGGGCATCCGGTGAATTGTCTCCGGATGAACAAAAGCATCATATCCTGCGATTGACTAAAACCATGAATGAGCAGATCAATATAATTCAGGATATTATTGCGATTGAGAGTAACGAACTGCAAACTAATTTTACCAGATTGGATTCTTGTATAATGCTGAAAGATGTCGCTGGATTTTTCAGTGGAGATCCGATTGCAGAAAAACGTCGGATTGTATTGCCCGAGGATAAAGATAATGTATCCTTTAAATCTGATGCCAGACTGGTCCGGCGGATAATGATCAATCTCTTGAAGAATGCTCTGGAAGCTAGTCAGAATAATGATATTTTGAATATCGAGTGTGCTTCCGAAGATAATAAAAACGTGGTATTTAGTATTTTTAACCCACAGTACATTCCGGTCGAAGATCAGAAACTTATCTTTCGTCAGTCTTTTTCTACTAAAGGTACCGGTCGAGGTTATGGTACATATACCGCAAAAATACTTGCAGAACGATATTTGGGGGGGAAGCTGTGGTTTGCATCTTCTCCCAGACACGGCACTACGTTTTACGTGTCATTTCCTCTGGAAGATAAATAGCTTAGAAATTGATTCTGCCGGAAAATGCGGCAGCGATGGTTTCCGGATCAGCGTAGGATATATTTGAACCTGCCGGCAGACCACTGGCTGGACGGGTTATTTTTATTTCGGAGTCTTTGAATAGTCCGGCAAGATAAACCGCTGTGGCTCTGCCTTCAACGTCCGAACTAAGCGCCAATACTAATTCTTTAACAGTTCCATCGACCAGACGCTCGCGGAGCTTATCAATATTTAAGGATTCGGGATTACGTCCTTCCAGAGGGGCTAGTTTGCCGCCGAGAACATGGTACACCCCGCGAAACAGGCCGCTCTTTTCAATATTGATTACTTGAGCCGGATCTTCCACTACACAGATAATGGAATGATCTCGGCTTGGAGAAGCGCAGATTGAGCACAATTTATCCGGTTCTGACAAATGACCGCAATCCGGACAAAATCCTACTCGTTCGTGAAGTTCGCAAAGTAAACTTCCCAGCGCGTCGAGTTTTTCGGGTTGCCAATTTAACATAGCCAGCGCCATGCGTTCTGCACTGCGCCGTCCAATTCCCGGCAGTCCTTTTAGAAGTTCGGTCAGTTCTACGACCGCTTCAGGATATCCTGATCCACTCATTTTTTATATTTTACCAGCTTATTAAAAACGTTATTTAGGTTTTCCCGCTTCCGTAGTGCAAAGCACAGAGTTTGAAGCGGTACTAACGTTGTTCGTCGTACGGACTAGAATAAGTCAGGAATGTCGACCATACCGCCGGTCATTTCCTGCATTTTTTCCTGCATGCATTCTTTGGCTTCTTTTAGAGCATTATTGGTGGCAGTCATTATCATATCTTCAAGAAGACTAAGATCATCCATATCGATTGATTCCGGTTTTACTTTAACAGCTTTAACCTGCATTGAGCCAGTTACGGTAACCAGAACCGCGCCGCCGCCGCAAGTGCCGGAAAACTCTTCCTGGGCCAGTTCTTCTTTGACGCCTTTGATGTTGCCCTGAAAATCTTTGGCCATTTTCATCAAGTTACCGATATCTCCAAGTCCACCTAAATTTCCAAACATATTTTTCAACTTTCTCTTTAATTTACTATTTGGTGCAATATGCATTTTAATATAACTTGAATGTGGGAATACGACAATCCCCCATGAAAATAAAATTACATAATTTTTTTGTCAAATTTAACCAGGGAAGAATAAAAAGAGGCTTTCATATTATTGCTTCGGGATTGCGGGGATTTTAACCTTATGTCCGAGATATCCATAGCCGTAGAATACTTCTGTCATACCTTGCGGTGCGTTTATTTCGGTGGAAAAATACGCTGAGTTTTTGCTTTCTTCTATGAGTTTTACTCCGGTTGTTCTTCCCGCTGTTTTCATATTTATCATTGCAGTCTCTACTTTGTTATAATCAAAATTCAATGGAGCTTTGAGCCTGATTTTTAGTTTATGCCCTTGACGTGATGCGATTAGTTTTGTATCGGCATAAGCCATATAAGCCAGACTTATATTAAACGCTGTGTTAAACTGAATCCAGCCTTCCGTCCAACCTATGTTTCCCGCTTGTGGATTGTACGGATAATGTTCATTTTTGGGAGCCCCGTCAAAGACAAAACGTACCTTGGGTAAATGTCCGATTCCGGAGTGATGATAGCTGTACCATCCCAGATCGCACCCCTCAATTTCTTTGGGGGCGTCATGTGAAAAATGACGTCCTGTAGGGTTTCGTCCGAAAGCGTTGTCTAGTTGGGCATAAGCGATTTCGGTTAGTCTTTTATTTAGCGGGCTATCAAGAGTGGCAGTGATTGCTGCAAGTGCGCATGCGGCAAATCCCAATACATTGCCCGGTTCGTTCCACATTACGATATGTTTTCCGGTTGGCACCCATTGTTTATAAGACAATTTTCGAAAGTCCCACATATTGTCGGAACGGCTGATGGCTACTGTTTTCCATTCCTCAATTTTTTGTTTTAAACCTTTTGGGGCACGATTTGGATAATCTTTTAGCATCAGTGCCAGTCCCGGCATGGTGATATGTTCGGAAACCCGCTGGCCTTTGGTAGTCAACGGATCGTTCCAGTCAAGATTCCCAATCATCCAGTCGACTTGATTATAGGCGGCCTGGAAGAATTTTTCCGCGTCTTTTCTGTTCTCTCTTTTGGCTACTTCATACATCAGCAAGTTGGGCATTACCGAATGACCCGGAGGATTTTCGCCTTTGGTTGTTCCAACTTTGGTGAATACTTCAAAAAGGTTTTGAGTGTTTTTTTGTGCGTAGGGATATTTTTCTGATGAATCATTGCCGCCCCAGGCCTTAAAGGTGTAATCGCTTACGAGCTGATAGTTTTGTTTCGGCAGCCATTGTTTCAGTGCGGGCCAGGCATAAAGGAAAAAGGCCAGCTGTTCTTTGAAAAAAGCGTGTTTTAACTTTCCGGTAATTATTACATCCGCACCAAAATGAATCAGTTTTACGATATCGGGAGTATTTTTATCATAGGGTTTTAGCGTTCCGTTGAATCCATCTTTTTTGCTGTACGTTATATGATGAGGCATCCTTTCATATGCCCAGGGATTTGATAGCAATTGAGGCACCAGAGTCGTTAGTTCCCAGCCGAAGTGATGATCGTCGCGCCAACCATAAGAGCCTCTGCATTTGCCGTGATAATCGCCCAGGTAATGACGGCTCTCTATCATGAAAGCCACCGCGTTTTCGTAGGTAACCCGTTCCAGCCACCACATTCCGATTCTGAAAGGGAATGAGGTATATTTGCCAACTTTGATTACAAATTCATCCCTTGTGTCGGGATTAAAATCGGAAAAATCTCCTAGATGGTTGGATATTGTCCCGTTGTATTCCGTTTTTCCGGTACGCTTGTTTGTGACTTCAAAGGGAGTCCCGTTTGCGGCATCCGGGACAGTGAAACGCTTCGGTTTGTTTAAGTTGAAACCGCTTTGATTCAGGTATACTTTGGGGACATGTACTTTGGGCTTATTCGAGGGAACTTCTGGAATTCTTAAACCGGAAGTCGGCCAGACAATGACTTCTTTTATTCGCGCTATTTTTTGCGGGGTACCGGTAATGACCAGCCTCAGGGTATCGGTCCAAACATCAACTGTTGCGTCAAATTCCAGTCCCAGAGCCGTTTGGGTATTGTTGCTGACCGAGGCTGACGGAATTTTTACCCATTCTCCTTTACCGTTCTTAAACTCAATATAAAAATCCCTGACCGCGTCATAGTCCTGATAACCTGAATAAACATGAATTCCGGCAATACCTTTCTTTTTGGGGAGGTGAAGTTCCAACCAGAGTTTACCATTTTTACTTTTACCCAGCCAGCGGGATTTATCTGAGATGACACCGTCAATCGCATTTTCTGCCTTGTATTTTTCCAGGTAAATATCAGAGGCTTTAACTGAGGCTATTTTGATTGGTTTCGTTACTGGTTGACTGGTTTCTGCTGCAGTAACAATCTGAGTAGCAACACTCATTATTACTATAAGTTTAATAAGGTTCGGTTTTATAAACATTCTTCCCTCTCTGCTGTTATGCTGGTCGAGTCTTGAATTTTCTTTTTGCCGAGACACTCAAGGACCAGTAGTGTCAATACCGGCGGAATGATGCCGACAATTACATCTATTACACGGTTATGGTTAATAACAAATTCTGTTCCACTTAAGCCAAATTTCAAGATGGCCGATGAAATTGCCCCGACTGCTATTGTAATATACACAGCTGAGAGATTTACATTCTTTGAAAAAAGTCCCCATATGGTGGGGAGAACCAGCGGTCCGACAAATAATCCGGTTATCGTAAGAATAACATTCTGGGCACCTCCCATATAGGGAATACAGACCGCGGCTCCGATAACGATGAATCCGATTATAATGGTAAAAACATGTCCGGCCTTCAACAGGTGTTTTGCGTCATCTTCTTTCTTTGCCAGTTTAGCATAAATATCTCTGGTTACTGCTCCCGCATAAACATTAACCTCCGAGTCAATCATACTCACTGTAGCCGAAAGCATTGCCGCCAGCAGTAGCCCCACCAGTCCGGCGGGAAGTACCGACGCGCAAGCCAGCATATAGGCTTTTTCTGCCATATGTGCCGCTTGAGTGGCGCTCATGTCAGCTGTTACCGGATGCATGATCCGGTATATCATCGGCGGCAACATCCAGATCAGTGGACTTGCCAGGTATAACGCTCCAAACATAAAACCAACTTTTTTTGCATCCTTCTTATCGGGAACGCACAAAAAACGTTGTACAAATGACCATTCTCCCCCGATTTTAAAGCTGTGAATAATAATCCAGCCGACAAGAAAAATCCAGGTGAACGGACCCGATGCAAGCGACAGCATGGTCTCTCCCGGATTGTTCACCAGTTTACCGCTGCGGATAAACAGCGACGGGGTGTCTGCTGTGACTTTTATAAATCCGGATATTCCTCCGATTGCATCTTGATTCAACAGTAATGGAACAACAATGATAACTGAAACGGTAAGGACTACAAATTGTAAACCATCTGTGACAAGTACTGCCCACAGATTACCGGAGATTACCAGGATAACGATGCCGATTAAAACAATGGCAGCAGATACGGAGAACGTTCCGCTGGTGTCATCACGGAACCAGTTGAAGAATTTCAGCCACATTGATGAGTCGGCTCCCGCTTCCGGGATATGGATTAGCGCGCAGACGATTACCGCAATCGAATAGAGTGCTACAGCGGAACCGAGAATACGGACAATCATTCCCAGCCAGGTATAAGTGTGTACCGCGCTGTCGCCATAGCGTTTTCGGATAAATTCAGCTGCCGAGGACACTCCGGCTTCCTTCCATTTTGCGGCGATAAACTGTCCCGAGATCAGGGCGCTGATTCCCAATGTTGTACATATACTGACTGCGGCCATACCGCCCAGGTAAGCAATTCCTCCCCATACGACAAATGTGCCCGATGAAAACATGGTCATGTAAGCCGAAATACCGGAAAGCCACCATGGAGATTTTCCACCAGCCGCAAACATGTCTTCCGGCCTTTTTACAAATTTTTCTAATACTGCTCCAAGAAGCAGCAGGCATCCCAGATAACATGCAAGAACAATGATATCCGCTCCTTTTAGTGACGCTGTTTCCATAATTATTTGGGTTTCCTTTTTATTGTTTACACTGCATTTTCAAGTTCTATATAAATCTCTGATTTTATGCCGTTTTTTATACTGGTATTTATCTGTTTTGTGATTTCCTTGAGTTGTATTAGTTTGGATTCAACCTGTTTTTCTTTGATTTTCGCAAAAGCCAGGGCTCCCATTGATGAGTTAATCGGCATTGCCATTGTGTATTCATCGTTTTTCTCGTAGGATTTAATTAAAGAGTATCCCTGAGATTTATATTGCTGTAAATTCCTGTATAACTCCTCTCTGGAACCGGAATAATATGGAAGGTGAGTGTCGGAGTAAAGTTGTTTTACATACTCTTCCGGTTTTAAGGCAAGCAGCATCAAACCAATACTGGAAATAGTAGCTGGATAAGTGTGCAGTCTGCCGATACCTTCGGCAAGAGAGGTACCGGGGAGTGCATGAAAAAGGTAACTTACTTGATCTCGGTGCAATACGCCAAGACCGACTACATGGTTGTTTGGGAAAATATCCTCAATGACCGGCAAGCTGGCTCTTAATAGTTTTGAACCGAAAATGCATTGTGCGGAAAGTACCTGCATTCCGGGGCCGGAATAATAACGCTGATCTTCTCCCTGTTCAATAAAACCGGAAGCCAGCAGAGTTTTCAGAAAACGATTGATCCTTGTTGGTTCCATATCCAGACGTCGCGATAATTCACGACTTCCGCATGACTCGTGTTCTCCGGCTATTTCCAGCAAAAGCCTGAGCGAGTCTTCTATACTTTTATTCTTCTGGAATGGCATGTGATCTCCTGATAAAATGTTTATGATGCTATTATAGCACCAATAAAAAAGGAACAACAATCCAAGCTTGCGATATTACGTGTAAATACTACTTAAATATGAAAAATTTGAGCTAAGAATTTATTTTTTAAAGCGAATTACAGAAGGTATAGTTCTATGCTTATTGGGTAGGGGAACTGGTTGTTTCAGAAAGAAATTACCAGAAACTTTATGGCTGAGTGCGAGAGGTTGATTTTTTGCCTTTCGCGATTTTGTAATGACTATTTTACGGTGAAAATGATTCCATCCTTATGTTTGAACTCGGCAGTGTTGCCGTCAAATTTACCATAAAGAAAACGTAATAGACGATGTTATAATTGATTCTGAGTTTTCATATGACGACAGTAGGGTTTCTCTTGTAAAGTATAAATTGCTCATCTTAAACAAGGGGGGGATTTCAGCGTGTAGTCAACGTTATTCCTGAAAAAAATTGCGTATGGCTATTGACATTTTGTAAAATCACTATACTATTATGTATAGTGATTAACCTAGCAGAGTGTTTTTTATGCCGCCCAAACGTACATATTTATATGAACAGATTGTTGAAGATGTCATAGACATGGTATGTGACATGAATCTGGAGCCAGGTGACCGTTTGCCATCGGAACAAGTTTTGTCGAAAAACTTTAAGTGCAATGCGTTGACTATTCGCAAGTCACTGGCACTCATGGTAGATCGGCAGATCCTGGAAAAACGTCCGGGGAGCGGAACCTATTTGCGGACGCCGGTAGAAAAGATCAAAGTACGAAAGACTTCTAAAGTAGACTTTTGTCCATCAAACCTTATGGCAATGATTATACCACCGGAGATGGATAACTTTTTGATCAAGTTATTTAACAGCGTCATTAATATTTGTGTTCAGAAAGGAATTGAGTTAGTTATTCATCCTTTGCAGGTCTTCGACGATGACTCATTGCCGCTGGCGTCGCAGTTGAACCAGCGCGGGTGTCAGGCGGTGATGATTCTGGGGATTCCAGATGGTACTGATTCGGAAAAATTAAAGCAGTTCATTTCGCTCTGTGATATTCCGGTAGTGCTTAACCGGAAGGTGGCGGGACTGGAACATCTTGTTTATGAATATCCGGGGCGGAACGGTATTTATTCCCGGCGTGAAATGCGTTTCTCCTGCCGGTATTTAAAAGAATTGGGTTATCAGAATATTGTGTATATCTGCGACGAGCTAGAACCTTCGCAGCTGGCTTCGCGCGTAAAAATAGAAGAATATCAAAAGTGCATGGTCCTATATGGAATGAGGTCTTTTCTTGAATGCGTCGATAAGAGGTTCAGCAATATTGATGACATCATTGCCCGGTTTGTTCCTCAGAAGGGGCATACCGCAATTATATGTTACGATGATGATTATGCAATCCGCCTGATGACTTCGCTTTATAAGCGTGGATTTTCAGTTCCGGAGGATTTTGCCCTGCTCGGGTCCAATGACAATAAGAATTCAGCCTTTACGGAACCTCCATTATCAACTTTTCGTTTTCCATATGAATTCTTAGCCGAATCTTTTGTTTCTGCCGCGCTGGCTCGAAGTCAGCAATTGGCTTACAGTGAAATACCAATTCCGGCATTAGCGCCGGTTATTCGTGACAGTTGTGGCGGAAAAGTTATTTTAGGAAATCAATTTAATCACATCATTAATAAAATTCAAAGGGAGACAGAAAATGAAGTTGGCTAACACACTCATTCGAAAATTCACGCTCATTGAGCTCCTCGTTGTGATTGCGATTATCGCGATTCTCACATCGATTATGCTGCCGGCGCTGAGCAATGCCCGAGAGCAGGGGCGAAAAATATCCTGTAATAATAATTTAAAGCAGATCAGCTTATCCATGATGCAGTATATCAATGATTTTGACGATCAGATTCCCCCGATGATCTATCCCAGCTATAAACGGCCTTACTGGCATGAAGCCCTGGATGATTATTCGGCACAGAATGAAAATTTGTATAAATGTCCCAGTATGTTTTCAAAGACATTTAATTTCATCTGGAAGCCGCATTATGGGATCAATGAGCGTTTTTACAACGGCTTGTCTGACGGTACCAGTCCAAGAATATCACGTTGCCGCCGTCCCTCAATCAAGATTTTTATACTTGAATCATGGAAAAATTTAAGTGGCGGAATTCCTGATACGACAACCGGGTACTGGCGCGTTGCATTTGCTTCAATTCTTTATACTAACGTAAATTATGCGCGTCCTGCCGCGAGGCACAATAAAAGCTGTAACGTTTTATGGCTGGACGGCCATACTGAAGCGGTAAGGGTGAAGAGTACGACAAATCCATATGGAACTGTTCCGTTTGATTATACAAGCTATTCCACAAATCAGTCTGTCGACTGGGGCACTGGACATTAAGGAGAAAACATGTCAAAAGTACTACTCAAATTTTTGAATTATTCCGGTCTTTTGCTGGCACTGTCGCTGGTGTCTGCATTGAATGGTGCTGAAGTTCCATTGCGCAGCGGTCAGGACTGGTGTTCTGTTGAATATTCCGGCAACGTGAAGGCTGCTGGAAAGCTGAAGATTACAGTCAAACCAAAACTTTCCCCGAGCAAAGACCTGTTGTTTTGTCATGTGCATTGGAAGGATAAAAACGGAAAATATCGTGGCTTTCTGACCGCTCCCGCCTGTTTGCCCAAACCTCTTGTAGATACTGGTGTTAATTTCGATATTACGCTTCCGTCCAAGCAGGAGCTTGGCTATATATCCCTAGTGATTTTTGCCAGTCCAAATGGATCGTTTAAAAAGAAAAATAAAGTTGCTTTCAGTAAATATATCCCCCTGGATGGTGTGGTGAAAAAAGAGGTCAAGAAGAGTAAAAGTTCTGCTGTAACGAGTATTTCACTGCAACAGAAGAAGAAACTGCTTGGTATGAAGATTTCCGGAGATATTGCTCCAGGAAAGGATATTGTTGTCACGGTTCATTGCTATGATGTGGAGACACCGAACAAGCTTATGCTGCATCTGCATTGGAAAGACCGGAAGGGCAAATCACGAGGCTTTTTGTGCGGACCGCAAGAACATGCTCAAGGAGTGGCTCCTGATAAGGATATTGTTTTTCATGTAAAGCTTCCGAATAAGCCTGATCTTGGAGCTGTATCTTTTCTTGCTTTTCTGTCGAAAACCGGAAGCTGGTCCCATCTGACGTTTAAAGCTGTCGGAGAATATAAACTGCCTCTCCCAAAGCCGAAGGATTGTTATATCCCGCCTTTTTCTCCCAATGACAACCGAACAGCCGCTGGACAGTGGAAGTGGCAGCAAAGTCAGGCCGTTATTTCCGCTACCGGTGATTTGTCCTGGGCTCCGGTACCGGAACCCCGCACGCTTGGGAAAGTTATCCGGTATATTGATTATGAGAACGGAAACGACAACAATCCGGGCGATACTCCAAAAACTCCCTGGAAACATCATCCATGGGATCCGAACGCGACTGGTAAAGCAAAAGGTGATCAGTCCGCAGATACTTATGTTTTTAAGCGTGGTGTCATTTATCGCGGATCTCTGACCGCCAGCCGTTCGGGGGCCAGCAAACAGCCATTGCTGCTTTGTTCCAGTTTCGACTGGGGGCAGGGGAGTAAAGCCTGCCTGTCCGGCGCGGAAAAAATCCGTCAGCAATGGAAGAAAATTGATAACGGAAACATCTGGTACTGTGATCCAGGAACTGATCATTTGATACAGACTGTATGGCAGGTGGTTGACGGAAAGACTTTTCCGCTTCATATTGCCAGAACACCGAATTGGACGTTTTCGAACCCAGACGATATGAGAGCCGGTTGGTTTACGTGGAAAAAAAAAGCCCAAAAACACAAGCTTAAAAAAGACGGAAAAACAATTTCTTATGTTGTCTGTTCCGATCCGGAAAACCTGAAAAATATCAATCCGGAAAACAGTCCGGATATGACCATCTGGAGCGAATATTATCATCTGATGGGATATCCGGAGCAATCCCGGGTAATCAGTATTTCTCCCGAAGAAGGTACTGCCGCTTTTGCTTTCCCCTCTTACCGCGCCTTGCCGGTTTCTGATAACCGTTATTATCTGGAAAACAGTCTTTCCTTTCTTGATGTCCCCGGAGAATTTTATTACGATCGAAAGATCGGGCGGTTGTATTTACGTCTTCCCGAAGACCGTGATCCGAATACAACAACAATTGAATTTGGCGTTCGAACACGGGGCATTTTTATTGCGTCGCAACAGAATATTGTTATTCGCGGATTGGAGTTCCGCCGTTTTAACGAGGGGCCGCAATGTACTCCACCGTGGCGAGCTACAAACAATGCTTCCACTTGTATTCAGCTTGAAGGAAACTGCCATGATATAACGATCTCTCATTGTAAATTCAAAGATGTTTCTTTTGCCGTGAAAGGGAATGCTTCGGGACAGGCGAAGCGGGGACAGGTAATGGATCGTATTACGATAAGTGACAATGATATAGAGAACGCAGTCGATGGCGGTATCAATATCGGAGATGGAGTCTCCAGCCCGGATGACTATTCTCCATACCTGTTCCGGGTGGAAATAAAACGTAACAGACTGCGGTCAATTGGCCTGAGATCATATTCCTTCGGAAACGGGATAAGAACAACCAGTGCCAGAGTTGGAGAAATCTCCGGTAATATCATCGATAAAGTCGGTGGTTGCGGCATTGTGGTTTATGCTGGAAAAGGGGGCTATATGGGGCCCGACGGCAGGAATCTGCGGTTGGCACGCTTTATTATTCGTCAAAACAAAGTAACGAATCCGCTGCTGCTGCTTAACGATTACGGCGGTATTGAGACATGGCAGGCCGGGCCGACCTATGTTTACGGTAACATATCCGGCAATCCAGGTGGCTTTCGAAACTTTTATCCGGCTTGGGTTCGATATAAAAAGGAAACGGATAATTACAACAGTTATACTTCTACGCGCTTTGGGTTCGCGTACTATCTGGATGGCGCGTTCAAAAACTATCACTTTAACAATATTGGCTGGGGGAAAAATAATCAGTTATCCGATTACCGCTGTAATACCGGCGGATTAATGCAGGTGCATGGATTCAACAATTCCTTTTTTAACAATACATTTTACAAGTTTGGCTGCGGTTCGCGGCAGCAGTTTTCGGTTCATCATCAGTCGGTTAATGAGGACAAAATGCCTAGTCTAACCGCATTTGTCGGTAATCTCTGGATCGATGTAACCGATTTATTTATGGATCACGATGCCTGGCTGCCGAAACCTCGTGATCCGATTCACGCGCCGATTGATTTTGCTACAATGGCATTTACCCGCAACTTCTTCTATGGTTCTCCGAATGTATTCGGCAAGCTGGAGTATCGCCGTGAGGTTTATAAAAATATACAGGAATTTCAGAATGGACTGCAAGCGAAAAACGCGCTTGAGTCCGATACCGGAACTGTCCTGAAAAATGATCCGCTGCGTGATCCTGCTAAACATGATTTTCGCTTAGTTGCCGGTTCCGCGCCGATTGATCACGGGGCCAAATATTTTGTGCCATGGGGACTATTCGCTGTAGTGGGGGAATGGAACTTTCATCAATTTTCTTCGAACGACAAACCGGTGCTTGCTGACGCGAGTATGTATTTGACGGATGAATGTCGTCATCGTTTTATGTATCGCCATGTGCCTCGCAATGACCTCACTTGTGTCAATATTTCCAGAAAGAATTTTTCTAAAGGAACGCTGGAAAACTGGATCAAGAGCGCATTGGTTTTCGATGGTTCTGGTTACGCGAGAATCAAGGATGGAGATATGAAGAAGGACATGCAGTACATTGTTAAACATAAACCGTTTGCCTATCAGGGGGAAAAGCGTGAAACGCTTGACATGGGCACGAATAATTTCCTGATTGAGTGTGTGTTTAAAACCGCTCCAGACTATACCGGCGGAACTCTGGTGTCAAAACTTGATTCTTCCGGCGGATATACTCTAGGCATTGATAAAAACGGTCATCTATATCTTGAGATTGTTGCCGAAGCAGAGAATTGTCGGTTGACTTCTTCGCTCAAAATAAACGATGGACGCTGGCTTCACGCAATTGCCGAAGTTGACCGGAGTTCACCGGAGAAGTTGCGGCTCTATCTCAATGGAAAACGTGACGTTCAGGCTGTTGCGTCAGGGACGTGTCCGGCTCCAGATAAGTCCTTAAGTAACAGTGCAGATTTCATTGTAGGCAAGGGGCCTGACTGTGACGCGTTCAAAGGAGCGATGGATTTCTTGCGGGTTTCTCGTGGTACATTGCGTGACGCTTATACCAGCATTGAAGAGTTATACGCTTGGGAATTCAATGGTCCGTTTCTGAAAGACTTCACTAACTCTGCTGCAACCGGTAAATCCCGTGATGCCGGAGCCCTCGAATTCAGGAATTAATCTGCTTCCCAGAAGTTGTTTGGTTTTACCATAGAATGACGAGGGAACCAAGGATAATCAGCGCGCCTCCTGCGAGGACTTTGATGTCGACCGGTTCATGAAGAATCAGAATTCCGAATATGATAGCAAAGGCGACGGATAATTTATCGATGGGGGCGACTTTTGACGCGTCCCCGCTTTGAAGCGCTTTAAAATAAAACAGCCACGACAATCCGGTCGCGATTCCAGATAGAATCAGAAATAACCAATTCGAACGGCTCAGCGATTTTATATTGCTGATGCCGCCCGAAAAAATTACAATTCCCCAGGTTATTGTCAGGATCACTACCGTTCTGATAGCGGTCGCCAGGTTTGAGTCAATACCTTTAATTCCGACTTTTGCGAGAATTGCGGTTGCTCCGGCGAAAAGCGCAGACAAAATAGCATAGTATTTCCACATGATTTCAGCTCCTTGACAGCATTCTATGTATTACTCATAAAAATATAGGAGTACTGATTAAAAATTTCAATGTGAGATATTTGTATTTGTTTACTTCATTCAGAATGCTATTTTCTGCGTCTATTTATTCTTGTCAAAAAGCTTGATAGACGATTATATTTTTTTTACTGTTTCGCCTTTTATGAAAGTGACAGGGAGGCAAATCCTTTCCGGTTTTGTCGCTGGTTCCTCAACCTGTTTCCAGAGTAGTTCTGCTCCTTTCTTTCCAATATCATAAGATGGAGAGATATAAGTTGTAAGCTGAGTTTGTCCGATAAACTTGACGCCATCGGCTCCGGTAATTGATATATCATCAGGAATGCTAATGTTGAGCTCTTTTGCCGCTTTGATTATTCCCAGTGCTGAAGTGTCATTGGGAGCCATAATACAAGTGCATTCCAGTTTTTGGGACAAGATTTCCTTGCCGACATGGTAACCGAATTCCGGACCAAAACCTGAATCCTTGGTAATATAGAAAGGCTCAATACCATGATTTTTCATCGTATCAATTATTCCTTTTAAACGTAAAACTCCTGCTGATGATGATTGCGAAGGCCGGGCAACCGCAATTTTTTTGTGACCCATTTTTATGACATATTCGGTGATGGCTTTCATGCCGCTGTAATCATCGGCTACAACCTTGGATATATCAGCATTGCCAGCTTCAGTCTGGAGCATTACCGCCGGAGCTTTTTCCGCGATTAATTCGTATAGAAAATCATTAGCTTCCGACCAGCCCCATATCAAAACTCCGTCAACCATTTGACTTCGGATAATTTTTAAATACTCTTTCTGATCCAGGAATTTATCAGTTGTCGATGTTAACGTTACATAAACAGACTTTTCAGATAAAAAGCCTTCTGCGCCGGAAATGCATGACCCCAGGTTATGATCCATTCTGCCGATATCAATGGCATCATGCATCGACTTGTATGGAGGATAAATAAAGGCGACGGTATTTGCCTGTTTTGAAAACATCCTGACAATATGCATATTCGGGGAATATTGCAGTTTATCACAAATATCCAGTATTTTTTTTCTCAGAGCCGGCGAAATCTTTTTTGAAGGAGTATCCTGTAACGCCCGGGACACCGATGCGGCGGATACTCCTGCCAGTTTCGCTACCTCGCGAATATTTACGTTTGTTTTTCCATTCATGAAATCATATCCTGAATTCAAAATCTTTTAAGAATTGGCTTTGATCATTACCCGCTGCCATAGAGAATTTCAACGGCTTGCGGCAGAACAACAGTCTGATATGAACAAGATTTTTTTCTCCGGGTTTCAAAGGATAATAAAATGTTCCTCCTCCTTCAGTCCGGTGAAAAGTAGGTATTTCCTTCTGTCTACCATGATAATTTAACACTTGAATTCCATTTATCCAAGCCGTAATGCCGGTATTTGAGCAAATCATTAATAAAGGATTATTGCATATATCCTGAAAAGTCATGAAGCTGAAAAGATGTATACTGTTAAAGTTTTTCGCATAATCTGACAAATCCAGGTTTATGCTGTTAAACTCTGCCACACAGCTTCGCAGGGATTCCGGACATTCATGGGTTTCAAGGAGGGATTTCTCGATTTGATCCATATCAATGCTGTTATCTTCACTAATAATCAGCCAACTGTTTTCCGTTGGAGAAGCGAAATCGGAAGCCTTCACTGGAGAATAAGTCGGAAGAGGGGAGTGATCTGTTAATTCTGACGACAAAGTTTGTCCCAGTTTTATAACACGTTCGGCAAGGGTATCGAACGTTCTTGGAACATCCGGAATCGTTTCCATAAACTGGCTGACCGATATATCAGGACAAAGCTTATTCCGTAACTCTTCCGGTATAACTTCTTTTCCTAGCGCAATACCAAGAAAAGCTCCACAGGTTGCGGCTGTGCAGTCAGTATCCATTCCGAAATTCACGGCATAAAGAATCGTTTTTATGAAGTCATTTTCCCCAAAAAGCAGTGCCGCTACAATAAATCCGAGATTCATGACGCAATCAGTAAAATTATGACTTCCGGAATGTTTCATTATCTTATTCCGAAGTTCACTGTAAGGAACCTTATGATCGTATAGTTCGAAAATATAGTTTACGATCAAGGCTACTCTTGAGTCTGATGGAATGTGTTTTAATCCATCTTTCAATGCCGTTGCTACATTATTTACTTCAAAGGCGATGCTTTCTGATGCGGCAAGGTAAATCTCTGCCCAGACGCCCTCGTTATGATGATCTACCGAGGCGTCCTGGCTCGCAAAATAACCGGCGGCCTCCGGATTGCCGGGAAACAGGCATGCCCAGATCTCGGACCGGATGGCTGCGCCCATGCCATCGGTAAACCAGTTGTCGATCAAACCCGTATATGGTGGCATAAGACCGCGTTTCAAGTTCCAGATCGCCACCCCATACTCATCGGCGCCATACTTGATATAATTGGACCATGCTTCAGTGAAATGTTTTGATTCCAGTTGCAATCCGTATTTTTCCGCGAAAAGCAGCCATAGCAGTTGGAGCTCTAGATCATCATTCGGGCCTTCATCAATATGTACATCCTGCTCCGTAAGCTCAAGAGCGTACGGAACACCTTCATATGGTGCGCCAATGCCTCCGGCTATGGCTTTTCCCTGCCAGCAGGCTTCGACTCGTTCATTGTAGTTTTTTACTGTATGATTTATCATGGTAATATTGCTTTATTTTATCGTTGAATTTTACTTACATTCGGTGTGGACTGGTAACAAGCATTCGTGGAAATGGTTTCACAAGTATGCCACCAGTCAATTGCCATTTTATAACTTTCTGCCGGATCATCTACCGGCCATCCGCCCGTTTCAAAATTAACCGGAAACTTGTAATCGATTTTGCGCAGTGTATTAATTACGTCAATCCATGGGATGGTGCCAAATCCCGGGGAGTTGTGTTCATCGTATTGTTTACATGCCTCAATAAACATTCCTGGCAATTCTACTCCTGCCAGTGTGCCGCGATTATCATGAAAATGTGTTGTGAAAAGTTTATCGCCAGCCAGCTTGACCCATTCGACTACGGATTCCCCGAATGCATGGGCATGGCCTGAGTCCAGACAATATCCCACATTGGGCAAGTCGACCCTGTTTATCAACCCCGGCAACACGTCAATACTTCCCAGAGGTTCAAAGCGTCCCATTGTCTCAAGAGCCAGCTTGATTCCGAACTTCGCGGCATAATTGCCCATCACTCTAAAGTTGTCAGCTACAACATCAAGCACACGATTCATTCCATGACGCTTTAACTCCCGCTCAAAACTCTGGTTAACACTGGCTCCGTCCACGTGTTTCCCCTCAAGCCGTCCCGGATGAATAACAAGGACTTCAGTCTTTAGTAATGAACAGAAATCAATTGTCTGCAGCATTCGTTGCCGAACATTTTCCTGTGATGAGTCAAGCGGAGCGAATGTAGAGAATAGATTGTGATGCGATGAAACCTGCATCCCTGCCGCTTCGATTAGTTCTCCACATGCTTTTGCCCCATCAAAGATATCAAACCCAAGTGGTTCCTCAATCTGAAACCCGGCAATCATGCACCACCTGATTCCAACTTTTTTCAGCACTTCTATCTGCTTCAGAATTTCGTTTTCCGGTACCAACGTAATCATTTTCCCATCCCAGTTCGTTACTTGAACCGGATAGGACAGTTCGAATTTTTTTATTGACTCAGTTTTCATGATCTTTCTTTCTCATTCATTAAACAGATTAAAAGGTTCCAGTTCCAAAAGCCTTCCCCGCAAACCCCTTTTCCCGATTCCGGACTGTAGTACTCATGGAGACAGCCGTTTTCGCTATAGTCATTCGACAGGAGAAACCTGAGTTTTTTCGCCAGACTGTTTGCAATATCATTATAGCCGTATTTATGCAGGCCCTTCCAGACAATATAATTGGCTATAATCCAGATCGGCCCCAGCCAGTTGCTGGGATTGCCACGGCTTTCTTCCGGAGAATACATTGTCTCATCAGCGGACAATGATCGTATTCCATGTTTTGTCCAGAATCGGTTTATATCGTTCAAGTTCTTTACCATCTGCTGCGCTTTTGTCTTATCTGCCAGACCGCACCATAACGGCATAAATGAAGCCCACCCGGCGACTTTCAGCGGCAGGCAGAACCAGAATGGTTTCAGGTTACAGTTCAATAACTTGAAATAGCGATGTTTTGATATATTCTGTTTGCATAGTACATCTACGGAATAGTACATGCCGTCACGCTTATCCCAGCAATGTTTGTTAATCGCTTCTCCAAGCTGTTTATGCTGAGTTCGTGCCCAATCCCGAAGCTGCGTATCATCGAACTTTTCGGCAAATTCCTCAGTTGCTTTTAAGTCTGAATACATAAGACTGTTCAGGAAAATAGATGCGCTTGAAAATGGCGGACGTCCCCAGGTGGCCGGATCATCATCTACTCCTATAGCGATGTCGTTCGCCCAAAGATACAAGCCTGTTTCCGGGTGCTTGTAGCGCTTATTACAGCATTCATAATATTTTTTCAGTCGGTTTAAAAGCGATTTGGCTTCTTGGGAATTCCAGTAATCATATTTTGAAAGAAGGAGGCAATACTGGCCCAGAATTGGTTTCGCTACATTTGACTTGGAATCTTTTGTTGAATCAAACCAGTCAGGATCCTTGTCTGAAAGTAGAATCGGCACACTGCCGTCTTCTGCCTGATATTCGAAAAGATTTGACAATGCACCTGCGGAATAGCAGAGGACTTTCTGGCGAAATTCCATATCATCAGTAATATCCGCAATACCAAGCAGGGAAACAGACGCCCAGTATGAATCCCAGTCCCAGAGGGTACCAGCATATGGTCCGCCTGGACTGATAAACGGATATTTTAGATATCCTGAAGGTTCGTGAAACATTTCATGGGCATGTTTCACGGCAGCCTCAATAAGTATCTGATAATCATTTTGTTCACTCATTTCTTTATTAATTCCTTGACTTCTTTCAAGCTGTTTACACAAATGCAGCCATCTTTATCTGATACCGGAATCTCTGAATTCCGGTCTACAATTATAGAATTGAGTATACCGGCTTTGTGAGGTATAATGTAATCCTCTTTGACGTTGTCACCGATTGTTAAGATGCGCTGATCCTTTCCGCCAAGACATGCAATAACCCTTTCCCACATCGGAACCTGGGATTTCATTCCTCGGGTAATGTTAGTGCCGAAAACTCGTTTGAAATATGTTGTTCCTCTAAGGTCCGCAAGTCCGGCCACTTCCAGCTTCAGCAAACACCCGGTTACAGGGTTGTTACTGATGATAAACAGTTCTTTATTTAGAGATTTTAAAAATTTAATCATATCTACAGCGTCATCGTAGACTTGCAGCATGGAGCGGTGCAGAACTCTCATTTCCCGCCAGATGTCTTCCGCATTTAACTGGAAGTTCGTTATAAAGTCGGGATAATCCCACCACACCAGCAGATTATTGGCAAAGTCATTGAGAACAAGCATTGCAGCTTCCTCACTAATATTTTGCCGCAGGGAGATATGCTCTGCAAACATTTTAAATACTGCAGTTCTAAAGTTATCATGCGAGAAGCCATTTGCCGCATCGGTTACTGTAGAATCAATATCACACAGAATAATATTTATATTTTGTACATCCATAATGCTTACTTACTTTTGGTTATCAGGGAATAATTGCGATATCATCGACATAACCGGCTTTTTTTGATGCTGTATTTGTTCGTTTTAAAATAAAATGAGTAATATTTGATTTATCGCTTTTGAAACCAGCGAAGGCAAACTTGTTTTTTTCTGAATTGATTTTTACTTCTTTCAACAAAGTGTTGCCGTTATAAAAAGAAACAGCCCATTTCTGATCACTTATATTGGAGATAACCAGTCCCGCTGTCATTACCGGTTTTGAAAAATAAACTTTTAGATTTGATGTTGCTAAATACAGTTCAGTTTTTCCGGAAGTAGCCCATGCTGGATCTTTGGCCACAAATTGAACTCCCTGCATCTTTATTTTTAGATCGATGTCATTTTTCTGCTTGGTAAGGAGGATTGTATTAAAGTTTTTTCTGTAGGGTGTAAAGAATTCTTCTGTGTCAAACCCTATAACAAAGCGCTCTGGATTTGAGTTGATTTCCTTGTAGGATATGTTTCCGGATTCAGCAATGATCCTGTTTCCCGGATTAATCAGATCCTTGCCTTTTTCCTGGTTGCTAAACAACCAGGTATCTGATGTTCCTGTGATGACTTTTGGGGCTGCATGTATGTTTACCATGAGCAAGCTGAACAACAGGATGCCGGTCGATAATTTAACAGTATTCATTTTCAATTCCTTTTTGTATGTTATGTATTATTTGACGTTAATTTCAAAAACTTGTCTTCCCAGAGGAGGGAAATCCGCTTGGATGGTTCCATCTGAAAATATTACTGGTTGTTGGTCAAATACTCTTGAAATTTGCAGGTTCTTTTTTTGAAGACTTTCAGGCAGAGTTATAGAGACCTGCTGGTTTTCTGAACTTTCATTGACCGCGATGATCCAATGTTTGTTATTATTTTTGCGATATGAAGCATATACAGGCGACTTTACAGGAAGGGTTTTTAGCTTTTGGGAATAGTCCGCAGTTAGTGCATCGGAAATAAAACGCAATTCTTTAGCGGATTCTCCCTGGGCCAGCCATAATTTAGCTTCGGGTTTTCCTACGAAATAGAAAAATGATGTAGCTCCATGAGCCGCAGTCATGTATGTCATTGCTTTAATTTCAGTTGGGGTAGGGGCTTTGGGGTTAAATATTTTGTAGCCCTGAATCCACCACTTTACAGGTTTCCAGTCTGCAAAGTAAACCAGATCGTCAGTCATAGGGGCAACAGCGGAGGCAGGCTCTTTCCCTATGGGGTAATAATCGATTCCTACCATATCCGAGGCGTTTATATACGGAAGAACTGATCTCGAACCGCGACAGTTATTGACTGTTACCAGGTGATAAGGATCAATCTCTTTTATTACTTTATAGATTTTTTCAAGCCATTCCGGCGATTCAAAGAATCCTGGTTCGTCAAATATTTCATAACCCAGAAGTTCCTTACGATTTTTTGTGTTTGTAACTAATTCTTTAATTAAAGTAATACGTTTATTGTTAGTAAGAAAATTCCATCTTAAGAACGGAGATTTTGGGTTGTGTCCCACCAACTGACCGATGCTTATCATAACTTTTAAGTTATTTTTTGCCGCTCCGTCGAAACATCTATTCAATTTTTCAAAGTCAAATTCAAATGTTTTTAGTAGCTTGTTTTTTTTGTCTCGTTTTAAATATCCGCCCCATAAATGCATTGCATTAAAATGATTTTGTGCCATTTCTCTCATCATGTTCAGTCCATATTTCAAGCCGTGATGCGGAACCATGGGACTATTGCCAATAGGGATAAAATCTTTTCCATCAACAGAAATTGAGCGGCTCCATCTTCTAATTTTTACTTCGTTTCCATTGGAATTGGGTTGCAGTCTGACCAGAGGGAATGTTTTGGAAGCAATAAGTTTTGAATTGTTAAACAATTCCATTCGTATTTTATTATTCCCCAATGGAATCTCTGATACTGGTATAGTAGTATTTATTTCATTGCCATTTGCATCCAGCCAGCGTGTTAAGACATTTCTATTTTGAGCAGCCAGGGTCATCTTTATACGCATGTTATTGCCGGTTTGGAGTAGGGTAAATCGTAACCTTGCGTTGCTCTCCTTCGTATAGTAGCTATACTCAGGGCCGGGGCCAGAAATGATATGTTTCACTCGTAAACCATAATCTCTGCTGGCAAACAAAATATCTCCTTGCTGGTTTTTTAGTAATAACTGGACGATTGCTACTTCGTTTGTTCCAATACTGATCTTATGCGAAAAGGTTGTTTTTGCATGCGGCTTTATTATGATTGGCTTGCCGGAAGCAATCGCTCTTGGCCCATTTGCCTGAGGAAAATATCCCCGTGAAATGGATGGACGCATAATTTTCAGCTTCGGAATTACAGTCTGCTCTTTGTTTGAATTGTTAATAATTACTGCATTTACTATCCCTGAATTATTTGTAGGACATTCTGCTATTTCCAGATTCGTCAGTTTAAAAAGAGGGGAGGGTACTGTTGCGTCATAGTCTTTTAAATATATTTGGGGCCATGTTTTTATTTTGCGATACTTTCCGCCATAAACACTGCGTACGTTTTTATTGGGACAAAACCGAGCAATACTGAATGAATCCAGACTTTTAAAGGGTAATCTGTTGAATCCGCTGAACGGGAAAAACATTTCTACGGTCCATGCATCTTTTTCTCGCCCACTCGCAACTTTCCAGACACCATTCCAGGAACGGTCACATCCGCTTCTGCAATATAAATCTGTCTGTACTCCGGTCGGGTTTGTCCTGAACCAGTAATAGCGGCCAGTTGCCTTTTGACCCAGAAAAAGCTCAACCATATCGTTTCTTCTAAAAAACTCGAATAAACCGTCTGGCACTTCGCAATTTTTTGCCAGATTTCCCAGTTTTGGTTCTTTGCAGCGAACAGCTACATAGAGTCCTTTGGGATCATATACCATTGCGAATTCGCTGTATCTGCCATGCGGCTTTGTTTTGATGTCTTGTAAATCCTCCACGATTTCAGAATCAATTTTGCGGCTGGCTTTTTTCTCGGCGGAGAATGTGGTGAATTCAACGTTTTTCCAGCAATCATCATTTAAAACTCCATCAATGACAGGAGCTTGCTGAATTTTTACCGTAAAATCTGCCGGTATGTCTCCAGCGCTGCAAATTGCGCAGGTTAACATTAAAAACACAATTGTTATTTTTAGGGGATTCCGCATTTCGATTGATTCCTTTCTCATATTCTGATTAAAAATTTATTTTCCAAACCAGAAATAACGGGATATGGTATTACTGGTGTATTCTTTTATTACACTTGGGATAACTCCGCTGTGACCATCAACATAGGCGGCATTGGCATGATATGCGTGTCGTTTATGCACGTTGTTGTAATTTGAATAGGTCATAAAGCACACCCAGGCATCAGGATTGGTTGAACCTGAACCGTAACAATCCGTAAACATCATCGTTTGGGTCGCGTGTTTTATTTTTGATACTTTGTGTTCCGCGGATGCGTAAGCTCCATTAATCAACCAGTAATTCGCTCCTATATTAATGGGATCAATTTTTTTTGTACCGATTGTGTTTTTTGTTCTGTAGGCGGGACATGCCAATATCTTAGGAGTTTTATAGTAAGTCTTTAGAATTGTAAACCAATATGAACCAGATGCCCCCGCATTAGGGCAGTTGATAATGTAATCATTGTAATCTCCACAGTACATTGTACTTGAAGTACCTAATTGTTTCATGTTATTGACACAGCTTATACTTTTGGCTCTATCTCGTGCTTTATTAAGAGCAGGCAGGAGCAGGCTGGCAAGAATCGCGATGATTGCTATTACAACGAGGAGTTCTATCAATGTGAAATGTGTTCTTTGTTTCATGATTATCTCTCAGTGTTTGTTAATTATGTTAAAGCCTGATTTACAAGAGGCCTTTTTTGACAAATGTTTGTGCGATGTTCTTAGTGATAAATTTATGTCCCTCCTCACCGGGATGAATCCAGTCCTTAGGATTGATCCAGCGACTCAAAGGAATTCCCTGTTTTGCAGCATCAAGCGATGCGTTATATACGTCTACAACAGGTAAATTCAATTCTTCGGCTATTTTTAATGTTTCTTCAAGATACATCATGCGATCTTCTGCCATCCATTTGCGAATTTCAACCGGAGTGTTGATGAAGCTCGGAACAGACTCAAGAAAATGTTCGGTGTCCGGAGCTATTGTTACAATATAAACGATAATTGCATTTGTTTGTTGTTTTAAAACCTCCACTATTTGATAATGCATTTTTCGAAAATGTTCAATTCCGCCTTCCCGTGGTCCGTCCGAACCGTTGTTATACGCGAAACTTTCTACGAGTACGATATCCGGATCTAGAGAAATCAGGGGAGCATATGTTTTTTCATTGAATTCATATTCATGCGTCAGCCGGTACAGCCCATATCCAACCCGTGTTCCTCCAACCCCGTAATTGAAGACTTCAAATTCTATTTCCGGGTATTCCGTATTCAATGCATCTTTCAGAGCAGGATAGCCTTCTCCTCCAGTGTCAGTCATTGAATCTCCCAATGTAACTATTTTTATATGCTTTTTCATTACTATCCTTGCTTTATATTTTGGCAAAGGGAAACATGTTTCCCTTTTATGAGAAATATTATAGCAGTTTTAGCGATGCTTGTCAATTATTTTTTTTTCAATTAACATATATTTAACAATTACATGTGGTTGTAACTGCACAAAAGGATACACGGCTGGCTGTTCTTTAGAATTAAAAGAGGCTTTATTATTTGAATTTCTCGATATCGGATATGTAAAAAGAAAAAGGCGGGGGAGGAGGGTGCTTTATTAAATTATGTTGAACTTGATTGATACAAAAAACAGGAAGATACTGAATAGGTAATCGTTTGGTTGGATGATTTTGAATTAAGAGTACAGAAAAAAAGCGAAGGGAGTTGAGCCCTTCGCTTTGCTTCGAAACTATTTTGGCTTAGGAATCTTCATGTTCGATTTTCTCAAATTCATTTTTGTCCGCCAGCGAAACATGGCCTTCGACCTGGCCATTGTCAAGAGGATTGACCATTCTGCTTTTGAGATCGCGGAAAAGTCGGAACAGGTCAATACATCCGCCGATGCCGAACCAGAATATGGAGATTATGGTCAGGACCAACGGGACGGCAAGTAGAATGATATAGAAATAGGTTCCCCACCATTCCACTGGCCACGGAGAGAACAGGTTCCAGATAGCTACTCCGACGAAAGCACAAACAAACCCCCACACAAAACTTTGAAGGAAGAATGCCCAGGCTATGACTTTGTCGCCGGTTGTATAATCATTTGTAATTCCGAGGATTTTGCGGAAAATATGATGGAAGTTGAGTTTCATACTTTCTTTTACTTCGCCATCAATATTGTATTTTCCGCGATGCAGCATTCGGTCGAGGTTAAACGGTTCCTTCATGGTGAAGTAGGAAACGACGCAGTAAAGGAAGAGGGTGATCAGCGAAATAATGAAAAATATTTCATAGCTGTTGATCGGGCATTTGACCGGGTTCATATCCCAAACTACATACGGGTTGAAAGGAGCGGATACGGTTGATAAAAAATGTCCGAGTGGTTTTACTAAATCATGGTTGTCAAGCCAGGGATAGACGATATCCGCCCAGTTGCGCTTTACGAGAATTGACCCTAGAGAAAGAACCATTCCAGAAATCAGCGAGGTAAACGCCCCGGCTGTTGTTCCGAAACGGCTGTAGAGTCCAAAAATCATGACTGGGGCACAACCGCCGAGCCACATGGAACAGATGATTTGAACAAATAAATTGATATAATCCAATTGTGCCATAAATGTGGAGCACAAAACAAACACACATCCAATGGCAATCGATACAATACGCAGCACCCAGACGTGCTGTTTCAGGGTGAATGACTTCTTCTTTAGCGGAAGAATTACATCCTGAGTAACCGTAACTGCCGCACTGTATATACGGGTGTTATCCGTTGAAATCATTGCCAAAACCATTAGGAGCATGAAGAGTCCCATCAACCCGTGGGATAGTAAATGACGCATTGAGGTTGCCAACATTTCCTGATGGAAAAGCGTACGGTATTGCTGGAATTTTTCATTTCCCTGGGCTTCTCCGTTAAATTCTGATAATTTCTTATGTGCGGTTTCAAGTATTGGGGTATCAAGATTATGTTTTTGTGATAGTGGCTTGTCGACTCCGATTTGATGTACTTGTTCCGGGATCGCCTGGATCGCCTGGTTGAAGGATTCCCGCTGTGCTGCATCATGGATCAACTCGTTGGCGATGTTCGCGGAAATACTGGTTCTGACATTTTTGGCTTCAGTAGAGAAATTACGATGGTTTAGCAGTGTGATAATGGTTAAAGCGATTAAAACGTAAAAGATATTTGAAATTTGTCCTCGCCAGGTACCAAGAATACCTGCCATTTTTTGTTCGTGAGGGTTTTTTGCGGCTGAAGAAAGTCCGGCCCCAATCCAGCTGGCCCGGTGAAAAACACTGTTGAAAATGCAAATTGCAACAAAGAAAAGATTAAAATCGCGCAGATTTTCAACATCATAAGGATTAAGGAAACTTTCTCCTTTTACCCGGTCCATCATGACCGGTACAATTTCATGATTCCAACTGAAATGGTATAAGATGAAAAAGATGAATACCGCAATCAGCGGGAAACAGAACATGCCCTGAACGGCGTCAGTAATAACCATTGCCAGTGTGCCCCCCATACAGAGAATGGAGATTGCCATTGTCAAACAGAATAGAATAATTAATAAGAAAGTTGGTATTGTCACACCAAAAATATTAATCTGGTTAGGCAGGTCAAGGAAGTAAATGAAAAAACGAGCGGCAATCGCGGGCATGATAGAGTTTGCCAATATCTCGGAAAGACTACGCAACGCAGCGGCAAAAATACGAAACGGCCGATTGTAACGCATTTCCAGAAACTGTCCGAGCGACATTGCTTTCGTTTCTCGGAACCGGTATACGCAATAGCCGGATAGAGCTATAATCATACCTACGGGAGCCATTATTCCCATCCAGAAACTAATGGCGAACCCGGTCTTATAATGAACCTCCACATACGCAACCAAAGTAATAATGGACAAAGCGTTTGCAACATCGCTGGCACAAATGACGTAACGACCGCAGACACGGCCTGCGGAAAGGAAATCCGCTACACTGCGGACATATTTTCTCGAATAAAAACCAACTCCAATAACCAGCGTTACTGGAATAATTACAATTAGCCAGTCAATTAAACTCATTAATAATACCTCTTCTGTATTCTTCTCACAGTTGTTACTTTTATTGTTCTTTATTTTTATTTGCAATAAACAAAATTACGTATAGCGTAAAGAAGTTACTGGCAATTAATCTTTTTTCAAATCAAGTTCAGAAAATAATTGATTATTTGAATTCCTCTACAGTGAAAAACGGTGCCAGACCGAGCTGGTGCTCTGCATTGTTTAGATCTTTGCATGGATAAGCTCGATTGCAGATTGGATTTTGTTGTTTTTCGACTGAGAGGAAATATAAATATTTTCCGAGTAAGAAAAGACACAATACAACTAAAGAAGTAATGGAGGAGTCGAGCGGGCTTTTGCTTTTTCGCTCCTCCGGGTTTTACAAAATTAGCTTATTCAAATACGATCATGGGGAAGAAGTTCATATTCTTCCAGTCGGATAGTCTCGGATAAAGCTGGAGATAACTTTCCCGGATAGGACCGTCGTTATCATTCAAAAGAAGGTTGAATCGGATTCCTTTTTTTAAGATTTCCGAACTGAGGCCGAATGCCCTGAAAGGGAATTTTGCACGATATACCGTAAGATTTCTCTTGTCGTCCCGGAAGGTTGTCAGTTTGATCGCTTTGGTCGCTGTTTTCGCGTTGAACTCTGCTGGTGCTTTACTAATGTATTTCCCGCCGCGTTTATTGCGGGCAAGATCAATCTTCCAGCCGCCTTTCTGACCGGGTATTACCAGTGCGGCTTGAATGCTGTCGCCTTTCCATAGCGTATTGTTTGATTCTTTCTGGACGAAAATATCATCATGAGTGACGATATAGATTTCCAGTAAATCCTTTTTCGCTTCCAACCAGATCAGGGCTGAAGCGTCATCTACGCCGGTCCATGTGTAGTCTTTCATCGCCGGGTCGCCTTCGCCGATGGAAACCAGCTGTTCTGTTTTGTTCAATCGAAAATCCGGTTTGCGTCGATGTTTGGCGGTTGGGGATGGAATTACGATCGCGGATCGGAGCGGTACAGTAACGCTTTCACTGTATGAAGGAGTCGATACTTTGTAATTAAGCAGAATGCTGTTGGTTTTTGCTTTTTTTGATGCTTTCCCATCAAAACACAGAGTTTGTGTTTCGCGAGATTTTAGAGTGATCTTTCTCGTTTCCGGTTGGAATGTAATTCCATGGGCGGGAGGAAAGCTGAATTTGAGCTCAATGCTGTTGTGAAACGGGTTATTGGCTACCAGTGTTAATTGGAAGTTTTTTCCTTTCATTACAGGAGTACAGGCAATAGAGAACAAAGGCTCCAGGGGGGCGAGTTCCTGCGTATCGTGAAGCAGGTAAATTGCCGGGTTGGACGTTGGAGTTAGTATAAAGTTTCCATTATTGGTTGCAATTTGTTGGCTGTTTCCCATACAGTCAATCTTTTCCAAGCCGGAAGCTCCCCTTGCTTTAATAGGAACCGGTCCGGCAAAGTCCCGGGAGTCGTTCCAGGTAGCCAGCAACAGGTCTTTGCCGTTTCGGAAGAGATAGCCATGGCATCCGGGGGGAAGGTTCAGTTTCTTTAGATATTGTGCGCCGCGAAAATAGCGGGCGAGCGTATGATAAACAGCAGCTGCCGGTTTGGGCTCAAATTCGAAGGTTGCCAGTCCATAGGTGTATTCCGGGTTACGGGGGTTTAGGCCGTCGTTGCGAAGGTCGTACCAGTTGTAGCCGATTGCTCCACGGCTCCAGCTGAAGAGCAGCTTTTTAAAGAGAGTAATCGCTTGTGTTCGGGTCGTGCCGTTGATGGCGCAGACAGCTGTTTCGTTGGCGTACCATGGAATGCCGACTTCAGCCTTTTTACGTAAGGGCAGTAATATGCGGTCCACCTGTTGAGCAAACGGAGTGAATCCCGCGTGCCCGTGATAGGCGTGGACATCGAAATATTGTTTTCCGTCACGCATCGCTTTATACTGATAGTCCGGATCTTTGCGATGCGGGTGGTGAGACAGACCGGCAAATCCGGCAGAGAAAATAGTATCTTCCGGAGCAACTTTTCTGATTGCCTCATTGGACACTCTGGCGATGTCTATATAGTCGGCAACGCTGAAATGGGCAAATCCGTATAGATCCGGTTCGTTCCAGATTTCCCAGATATGAATCTTTCCCCGATAGCGGCTGACGGTGGTTTTCGCATATTTTCGCCATGCGTCCAGTTTTGGTTTTGCGCGGCTCCAGGCGCGCGCATTGTCGCCGTCCCGAAGTTTATCCGGCGCGGCATGGCGAGCGGTAAAAACCAGCATCCCCTGTATTTCGATTCCTTGTTTGCCGAAAATGTTTACCACGGAGTCGAATAGTGAATAATCAAAGTAATTCGGGTCCTTAATTGGTTGGATTACATTCCAAGTTACAGTGGTTCTGACAAAGCTTGCGCCCAGGAGCTTTGCTAACAGAGCTTCATTCTCCCGGTCGGCTATTGGCCAGCGGCTTGGGTGAGAACAGATGCCGAACATAAAGTCTCCCTTTTTGTATTTGTAGTCGGGGAGTTTTGAAAGAACTGCCAGTCCGGTTTTACCTGAGGCTTTGGTCTTGCCGGAGTGGATGGTCCAGTTGATTTTCCAATGACCCAGAAGCGGCAGTTTTTTCGCTAGTGGAACATTGATGCTAGTGTTCCCTTGAGCGGTTCCCTTGTGGCTGAATACAATGCTTTGGCCGGAAAATGAAGTGATTTTTCCTTCCAGCATAAATGGCAATGTTTTATTTGCATGGTTTGTTAGTTGCAGCGCGACTGCTTCGTTGGGCCGGAGGATGTTGAGCGTGTTCGGACGCTCCAGTTTTACGGTGAATGAGTGGGCCGCATCGCTGTTGAAATCCAGTGTTGCCTTATGGAATGTTACATCGATTCCGGTCTTGCCGGACAGCTTGAAAGAGGCGAATTGGACTTGTTTAGCGTCAGGAATATCGACTTGAACCTGATTGCATCCAGGTTTTAGAGTAACGGCTTTAATGGAAAGAGGCTTTTTCTCTGCCGTGCAATTCAACTGGAGTTCTACCGGAGAGGTTGAATTCAGCGTGTAATCAAAAACAGCCGTACGTGGAGAGTCATACGAATAGATCCGAAACTTTCTCTGGAGCAGGGTGATCTGTGATTTTTTCGTGATAACGCGTAATCCACTACTGGTTTTCTGAAGCTTTCCATTGAAGGAAGGCCATTCTTTCCCATTGTTGGCAGAAGATTCTGTTACAAAGTTATCATGGTTATCAAAGCTCAGCCATGGAAATTCTGTTCCAAAGACAGCAATACCAGATGCTAGAATCAAGGACGCAATCAGTGTTTTAATATTCATAAGGGATTATATTTCTGGTTATTTTAGTAGAGATACAGATTGTGGTTGATTTGAGTCTGTACCGCGGTGTTTTTTACGAATGTAACGTGACCGTCGAGCATCAGCAGATTAAGTCCTTTGTGACGTCGAGTTGCGCTGGTTGTGTCCATGCTGGGCCAGTAGTCCTGTCCAAGCAGGTATTGAGCGTTACGGATTGCAGGCCAGGTATCCCCGGCTGTACTTGCCGTGCGATATCCCTGTTCGCCGATGAATATCGTATTACTGAGGGAGATCCCATGGGGGCGGCTTTCTGGTTTTATCGAATACGGTGTGGTGGTGGTGGGTGACGAAACATTAGGGATCGCCGGACGCAAACTATTATACAGGACCAGACGGGCAAAAGCATTCATCGCGTAAGAAACGGTATCGCTTCCTCCTGTGGAATTGTATTTCAGTACCGTTGACTTGCAGAACAGGGCTCCATAACGACTCAGCTTGCGGGCATCTGTCCAGTTGTCGGGGTATTCGTTGCTGCCGAGATAGGGGCGGATGCGGTGGTGCCATCTCTGGTAGTGACGTGTCAGCTCTGTACTCCAGTCGGCAGGAGGGTAATATACGTAGTCACCGGCATACATGCTTAACGCTGTTCCGATTTGGCGAAGGTTGTTGACGCAATCAATCTGTCGTGCCCTTGTCCGTGCGTTGCTTAACGCGGGAAGCAGCATTGAGGCCAGAATTGCAATGATTGCGATCACGACCAGGAGTTCGATAAGTGTGAATTTTTTTAAGTTACGCATTTTCAATTCTCCCAATATGTTTAATTTATTTATCAAGATTATTATAATTGAAGTTTGGTAGAAATGCACCGAGCTTCACTAATTTTTGCTGTAAATCGGCAATCTGAATTGTTCTTGGCGTTAAATCGCGTTTTACCGCCAGTGCCGCCGCGGCACCGGCTGCCTGGCCGGTGATGTGACAGCCTGGTTGAACCCTGATCGAGCCGTGCATATAACGGTCTGCACTGACGCAGCGTCCCGCAACCAGTACATTGTCTAAAGAACGCGGCAGCAGACAGCGATATGGAATACCGTAGCTCTCTCCGGGATTGCGATAGCGTAGTTTTTGAAACAAGTCATTTTTTTCTCGTGTCTTTTGGGGACGTGTTGAATGCAGGTCAACGGGGTAGGCGTAGCGGCCTATTTCATCGTCAAACACTGCCTGCCGCTTAAAGTCTTCAACATTAAGTTCGTAATCTCCCTTGATCCGGCGACTTTCACGTACGCCGAGATATGGAGCGGTCCACAGCATCGTTGCGTTTTCGTAGCCGGGAACAAACCTGCGGTAGTACTCTTCATACTCCGGGTAGCGTCGCCTGGCGTCGATCAGCGCTCTGGTTATGCTTTGTTCGTCGGTGCCGTCCAGATCGAAAACATGTCCGACATTGCCCCAGCCGGTGTCAGCCTTTGAATGCAGAATTCCCGGCAGGCTGATATCCGGAATGGAAAAAAGATTTTCTTCGATGGCTTCAGCCATTCTAGTGCCGTCTTTCCAGATTTTTACTCGACTCCAGTCGATTCCGCTCCAGAGACTGAATAATGTTCCCGGCTGCATTTCGCCGTTTTTATCGCCTTTTTCGTATTCTGCTCCAGCCAGTGCGGCGAGATCGCCATTGCCGGTTGCGTCAATAAAGACCTTGGCCGCAACGGAGAAGATCCGGCCCGACGCGGTGCAGATGGCATGCGTGACGGTACCATTCTGTTTGATCGTATCTACCAGTGTTGTCCCGAATGAGAAATTGATACCGGCTTCAGTTGCCAGTTCGTCGTATATAAGTTTGAGTGTTTCCGGATTATAGATAAAGCCCCCGATATGTTCGGGATGCTCCCCGCGTTCCATTTCGGGTCCTTCTCCATTGGATTTCCATAGATGGTTGTAAACTTCCTCTCCAAAACCGGCAGAGAGAAAGTTGATGCCGTCGGTTGGACGGCAGAAGAAGGGCAGGCCGCCGGATGTTCCCATGCCGCCGAAGGAATTAAGGGATTCGGCAAGAAATACTTTTGCTCCCTGCCGCGCGGCAGTGACAGCGGCAGCCATTCCTGCCGGACCACCGCCTGCAACCATAACATCTACTTCATGGCGAATCTGCAAATCGCGCTGATAATTTATTGTACTCACTGTTGAGACTCCGTACTTTTTAATTGTGCTGCCGGGATTACTGATTCTCCGGCAAAAACATGACCAGACTTTCCCTGCCAGGACATTGGGCCGGGCCATTCACTGCGTGGCTTGGTCATCCATTCCAGATATTGCCGCAGTGCTTCGCCGTGATCGGCCGGTTCTACAGCCGTGATCGACGGAATAAAATAGTCGCCGACGCCACCGTGACTTTTTAGTATCGCGCCAACTGAGATGTTACGACCGGGCATAATACCGTAAGATGCCAGGGCACGACTGGCACCGATGGCTTCTGCCATGGTTGCCCCCAGCAGGCAGTTGCTGTTCAATGCTTTTTTTTCAATTAATTCACTTACACATTGGTGAGCCTGAGCGTAACTATCTCCATAGGATTCAACCGGATACTCGAAGCATTCCCCCGTCAATCCGTGATGCTTTAGGTGATTTTGCCAGGAATCGACCAGGTGATTGTTGCCGGTTCCGCGAGGCTGGGTCAATAGAAAGTCAATTTTACGATATCCCTGGTCTTTCAAAAAGTCGATAATCAGTTCTGTGGCGTTTGCCGGATTATTCAGAAAGGAGGGTACGTTTATGTTACTCAAATTCATTCCCAGTGCGACGACTGGTGTTTTAGTACGTTCTAATAAATTAGTCAGGCGCTCCGGCATTTCTTCGCGCACCGGGTAGAGGAATACTCCGTCGAATCGTTCCAGCGATTCTTCAATGACTGCATCATCCCAGTGCATGTATAATACGGTTCGTAACTGCCAGTCGAATTCAGCGGCAATGGCGAACAATGTTTTCTGAAGCGTGGAGATGTGGGATGAAAAAAACGTTGGAGCCAGAAATGCCACGGTCCCGCCTTGCGGACGGACCGCGGTAACGCTGCCGTTGGCCTGACGTCTGAGCAATCCATTTTTCTCCAGATTTTTGATTGCTTTTCGTGCGGTCATCTGCGTTACATTAAATGCGGCGGCCAGTTTGCGTTCTGCCGGAAAATCAAGCAATGCATAATCGCCTTTGACAATTTGTTTTTGCAATACCATTTCCAATTTATATGATTTTGTTTTTCGCATCAAATCCTCATGAAATATGTTATTTTCTTCTATTATATATCATTTTGATATAAAATAAAAGATGTTTTGCCATTTTTTTAGATTTTTTGCAACCGCGAGGTTATATGGGGGTATGTCGTAATAGAAGATAAATCGGAGAAAATACAGCGTGAGATTAACAAAAAGATCAGTAATCAACATATTATAATTAATATGTCGTAAAAAATAGGAAATGTTTGTGAGAGTGATGTCTTTGAGGCAAAAAAATGGTCGAGGACTAAAGCGCCAAGATGAACCAGTCTATACAGGGCTGGTTTTCTAGTGTATTCATCGTTAAGAATTTCCGCATTTAACCTGATTCTACAGATTACTTTTCAGCAGAAGCCGATTTAAGTAAATCGATAGCTACAGGGAAGGGGGAATGTTGCTTCCAACAATTAATAGAAAAATGGAATTGAGACATGCATACGGTTTCAATTCCAGTATTAATTTTACTCTCTGAATTTTTTAATTTCTTCTGCGTCATCGGTGGCTTCGAGGCGGTTTTCGTATTTGTCGATTTCTTTAATAGTCTTTTTGTAATTGCGGAGGAGCTCTTCCAGTCGGGTTTCTTTTTTGATGATGGTGGCCGTTATCAGCATGAGAATTTCAGTTCGTTCATAGCTTTTACTGGTATCTCCCAGCATCCAGCTTACGATTGGAATTTCCGCCAGATATGGCACCGAACTCAGGGTATGGTCGTACTTTTCCTTGATCAGGCCGCCCATAATCAGGGTGCGTCCGTTTTCCAGGGACAGGGTAGTGCTGATCACATCCTCCTTGATCGTCGGAGTATCTTCTGCGTCAGATGTTTTTATTGCATCGGAAATTGTCTGTTCCAGCTCCATTGAGATTTGTCCACCTTCGGTAATATGTGGTGTAACTGTCAGGATTACTCCGGTTTCGACGTACTGGTAGCTGCGGACCAGTGATGTGCTGGTGGTTGAGCTGGACGAAGTATCGGTAACTTCGCTGGAAATAGTTGGAACTTTTTTCCCTACCGATACTTTGGCTTCAGCGTGACTGGCAACAAGTACCTGCGGGCTGGAGATTACTTTCATTTTGCTTTTGCTTGCCAGAGCACGGATGTAACCGAACTTCTCATCGGGATTGTTGGGATTATAAATATAATAGGTTGCTCCGGTCTGGGCGGTACTACTATCTGGAGTTGTGTAATTTGTACCAAAAATTGATTTAGTTGCACCGGCTTTGATGGCTTGGGAAAACTCCACTCCGAACTCGTTGCTGTCGGTTAGCTCAATTTCCACGACTAGTACTTGTAGCAGTACCTGTTGGGTGATGGTATCAATACGTTCAAGTAGAGCACGAATCATGGCATAGGTTCTTGGAGTGGTTCGGATGATAAGGCGGTTTTTTACTGCATCTGCAAAGATTTTTACAGGAACGTTGAATACGCTTTCAGATTTTTCTTCAAGATTAGATTTTCCAGTGGCTTTCTTGTTTGTTTTACTGCTTTTACTGCCAACATTTGAGGTACTTGTTTTGGCACTGGATCCCGTCGAACTGTTTGATGAGACCGTAAGAGAAGAGCCTTCTGCCTGGAACATGGTGGTTAGTGACTGAAGCAATTCATCGGCTTTGCTGTTTTTAACCTTGTAAATGAAGACTCGTTCCTGTTCGCCTACGTCCGAGCGGTCAAGGGTACGTACCATTTTTCGAAGTTCGTTTAATGCATCTCCAGTCGCGGCTGTCGCAATCAGTATCTGCATGCGGTCCAGAGCGACAAGACTAATGGCTCCGGCTACTTTCTCCTTGGAATCTGCCTCGACCGGAAAGCCCAGTACCGGCATAACTTCAGTCAGTTCGTTTTGAAGCTGTGACGGCGTGATATTGCGGCAGTTGATAACCATGCGGTGCCAATTGGCGCGGGGACGCTGATCAAGCTGGGTAATAATCTGGCGCAGGCGATTGATCGTGCCGGGATTTTCCACCAGCATGATGGCATTCTGTTCTTCCAGAGCGATTGCCGCCGCGCTATCGCTAAGAAACTGCTTAATATTGGCAACGATCGTTTTGGCCGCCGCATATCGTAATGGCACAAACACGGCTTCTACATTGGAGCCTTTTACATTGAGTCCACGCTCCTGTGGCATTTTATTGATCGGGCGAATATGAACAATACCGTCCTCAAACGCACCATATGAACCGGTCATCCAGAGAATCTGTTCGAACAGATCCCACAGTGTTTCCGGTTTCATTTCGCTTTCAACCGACATGGTAACGGTACCTTTTACAGCCGGGTCAAGAATGTAGTCGAAACCAAGCGACTGCGCAAATGCAGGTACGATATCGCCTAACCCGGTGGCATCAAAATTAATCATTACCTTGATGCTCTTTTTTAGTTTTTTCTTGCTGAATACCTTACGAAACAGTCGTGACTGAGTATCAAGCTTTTCTGATTTGCGAGGTGGAAGATCAGGATTAATGATTTCATCTTTTTCCCCGTTTCCTGGAAGGCTGGGATTATGTACCAATTCATCATCAATAGCCTTCACAATGTCTACTTTATCGGAGACATTAATTGATTTGGGCTCTGTTAGGATGGAGTATTTGCTACGCTTTATATCTTCTTCTTTCTTTTTGCCGTTTTGGCAGCTACAGAACAGCATCAGGCAGGATGCTGTTGGTAGCAAGACTAAAAATCTTAATAGACGTATTTCTTTCATTATTTACCTCTACTTGAAACTGTTTTGCGGTTTGTTCGATTGGTTCTAGTGTTACGTTTCGGCGAATGATTGTTGCGATTGCTTGATGCTTTTGTACTTTGAGCTGTTTTTGATTCCTGATCAAAACGTGTATGTTCTATTTTTAGTTCAATTTTACCGGATGAACTTTGCAGAGTTGCGGATGTCTGGGTAACTGTAACAAGTTTATAACCGTCACTGACTTCATCATTTAGTTTGAAAAAGTGTTGCTTGTTTTGATGAGAATAGTGGTCTGTTGAACGCGAACGTGAAGCATGTCGCCTGCGCCCAACAGACCGATGTGTCCGTCTGACGACTCCCTTGGGGATTATAATTGCACCAGCCGTATCTCCCAACTTACAAATGCCGACCAAATCAAATTTAGGCTGATTACGTGGAGGGGGCGTTTGTGGTTCCTCTGGCGGGGAGGGGGATTTATTCTCTTTTTGGCCGCGCTGAGGATGAAACGGATTATTACCGACAATTTCTTCAATATTAATCGGATCGTTTTTTATGGCTGCAGGAATATTTTTAACTTTCTTCATCAGTTTTGGAGTACTATTTAATGCTTTGTCGGGTTTGGGATCCTTAAAGCTATAGTGGTAGCGAGCCGCTATGCAAACCACTGCAACTAGAAAAATATCAATTATGATCAAGAACCACTTCATTTCGTTATATCCCCGAGCATCGTGATAGTCTTTTCTGATTCGATGACTACAACCTTTACTGTCCCATTGAAATAGACGTTTTTAGGTTTGCGGGTGTTATCCGGACGAAAACTGAACTGACTCCAGTAAAGTCTGGGTTTTGAATCATCCAGGTGTTGTATAAACTTAAGCAGCAATTCGAAATCCGAGAGTGATGACAGATTCATTTCATATGCCACTAGTCCGCCATCAAGTTTTGAAGTACGTAGCGCGCCCAAGGCTAATAATTTTAGCCCAGTTTTAGCCGAGGCGTTTTCCACTATTTTCCGCATTGTGAGTTTGGGATCGCCATCTCGTGATGTAATCCAGTAGCGGGTGTTATCTTTCGAAGAATTGGCGATTACTTTTGCAAGGCGTTGTTCATGTTCAACCTCCTGACGCAGTTCTTCCTGAAGATTTTTCAGTTCGGTCAATCGTTGCTTTATGCGTTTTTCTCCTGGCCAGATATCCGGCAGCATGTCGAGATTCATATACAAAGCAACTGAAGCAAGCAGTAAAATTACTGCCGCAAGCAAGACAGCCTTCGGATTATTAGCCAGCGTATATTTTAGTTTCTCGACCATTTTTTCCCTTTACGACTTTTCATTTTGCGTACGGATTCTTCAAGGGTAATATATAAAACTGATTCACCTCCGCGACGGGAAGTCTTACGTAAATTCTTGACCATCAGTCCATCAATCCGGTTAAGAATCGTTGAGATACTTGAGGTGCTGCCGGAAGCATTTATTTTTAATGATACACTTTTTTCATTGACTTTTAGGCTGGTCAACCACATGTCCCGGGGAAGCCTGACCGCCAGCTCACGGGTTAATTTCAGCACATTCGGACCACCTTTAACTGCCTTGTTCATCGTTTCGATAATTTTGGCTTGTTCGCGTTGCGAGCCCGTGAGGGTCTTTGCCTTTTCCAGAAGTCGAGCGGCTCGAGCTTTTTCCCGGTTAATGCGTCCCAGCCGGGATATATTTGAACTCCAGGAGCGGTAAACTCCACCAAGAGACAATCCAAGCGCCGCAATAATCAAAGCAGCCGTGGCAAATTTCAGCAACCGGTGACGCTGTGGAATCATGATCGAAGGAAGCGTACAGAGAGTTGGCTGATCACAGGAAAAATTGTCCGTCAAACCATAAGCAGCCAGCAAAATTGCCGGACGAAACTCTGAGGCGATTTTACTTCCGACAAGCAAATCCATGATATGATCTTCCGGTTCCAAATTAGAACTGTTTTCTATTGTACGGAATTTACCGTCGAGAGAAGGGATCAGACAGAAATCTGGTTCGATGGTTTCAAGCTGGACGGAATTCCCCGAAAGTATTGGATCAACTGCCATAAACGGATGTGTTACCGTATCAGCTTTAATTCCCGAGGCTGTAAGGTTTCCAAGCAGCGATTCCCAGCTTTTGCGTTTAATCGAAAGAATACGTAAATGAGTCTGTGCTGCGGTTTTATCAAGACGGTTTATCTGACGATAAAATAACAAATTATCTCTCGGATCAAATGGAAGATGACGCGTAATTTCATAGCTGAGTGCATTGGTCAGTTCATGAGATGGGAGCTTCGGCATGGATAGTTCAACACTGATTGAACCGGGAATATATCCACCAAGAATAAGCGGATCATTGATTGATCCGCCAAGTTCATCACTTATTCGAGATAAACGTTCAGCGAAGGGAAGAGAGTCATCAGATGAAGAGCATGATTTAATCAAGGACAAGGCTGATTTATCACGCTTTTCAGTAAGCACTGCATAAATATTGAACTCTCTGTCCCAAGTTATGGATTTACATCTCTTTTTCACAATTTGTCGTCTCTGACTTTACTTTAGGAATAATCCTTTCTTCTTAAAATACTTTTGAAAATTTCCTAACTCTATTGCTAAAAAGAAACCTACCGCAGGATCTCGGGCGATCCTGCGATAAGTTTCACGAGGAGAAAGGTTGGGGAATTATAATTTTACCATTTTTCCGGTTCTGGCAGATTCATATATTGCGGAAATGATTGCTACAGATTTTCTGCCCTCGTGTCCGTTTACTTTTGGTTCACGGTTATTCTTGATGGCATCGATCATATCTTCTATTTGATACTGATGTCCTTTGAAATCAATAAATGCTGTCGGGTCTTTAGCGCCGCTGGAAGATGTGTTTTGAAGACTTCTCTTTAAAACAGTGTCTTCATGGGACATCTCTTTGAACTCCCAAACTTCCAGGGATTCGCCGTTTAATATTGCACTTCCATCAGTACCGTGGATGCCTATTCTAACATCCAGGCCGGGATAAGTGGAAGTTGCGCCCTGGATGGTTGCCATTGCTCCGTTCTTAAACTTTAAAACGGCAACAGCGGTATCTTCAACCTCGATTTTTCTGGCGAGGGTATCGCAGTACGCATATACTGAATCAACCTGTCCCATATAGCTTTGAAGTAGATCAATATAATGAATAGACTGGTTCATCAGGGCTCCGCCACCATCGTATTCCCAGGTGCCGCGCCATCCGGCGGTATCATAATATTCCTGGCTTCGAAACCATTTTACCTGAACGTCTGCAATCGTTATTCTTCCGAAACGGCCCTTGTTTACTGCATTCATTAACACCATAGCCGCATCTTTGAATCGACAGGGGAAAATAACCGATAGTTTTACATTATTTCTCTCGCAGGCGGAAATAATAGCATCGCATTTTGTTAGAGAAATATCCAGTGGCTTTTCGATGATGACATGTTTGCCGGCTTCTGCTGCCTGAACAGCAAAATCTTCATGCATGCTGCTTGGCAGGCACACAATTACAACATCAACAGCTTTGTTCATTAACATCATGTGATAGTTGTAATAGGCTTCGGCATCGTATCTTTCCGCTAGTTGTACCGCTTTGTCATAGTTAATATCACATACAGAGACTAAGTTTGCACCAGAAACATTTTTCAATGCTTCCGCGTGAAACGGAGCGATATTTCCACAGCCTATAATTGCAAATCCCAGAATACTCATAATGCATTAATTCCTTAGCTTAACTTTTGCGTTTTGTGAGGAACCATGATTCGCCTGCATTCGGATCCGGATTATCTCCCGGGATTAGCTCAGCGTAATTTGCACAAACCTTTTTGATCGCGTCAACATAAAGGTCGATTAGTTCCTTGTTGAAATGTTTCATGTACGGGAGTCGGAATATACGCTTACTTAAATTTTCAGAAACCGGTAGAGATTGTTCGTTTTCACGATTTTCTACGCCTTCCGGAAGATTTGCTGAGTTAGTAGGCCTGCCATGGTTATAAACGTCAATGTCAGTAAATAACCGGTGGCGATGCAAGGCTGCATTTACACCTTGTTCAACATCCATTCCTTCGGCCCTGAGAGCTTCGCAGAAACGCTGACAGGACAAGCCTTCAAATGCTTCTGCTTCGTACAGGCCGACCGGAATATACCAGCCGCCTTTTGTTAAGCCCGAATTTTTAGGGGGACGGTGTGCTGTAATACCGCGGATGCCTTCCAACTGATCCCAGAAATATGTAAAAACACGGTCGATTTCAGCGATTTCGTCATTGTACTTTTTTAACTGTTCCAGTCCAACTGCCGCAGACATCTGATGCATACGGTATTTGAAGCCGCCATTCGGTAGACTCGCGCGTTTCTTTAATTCTTCGTCTTGAATTTCACCATGTCTCGCATATTGTCCGAATAAAAGCGCACGTTCGTAAATTTTCCGGTCATTTGTCAGAAGCATGCCGCCTTCGCCAATCGCAAAGGATTTACCAGTCATACAGGAAAATCCGGCAACATCACCGATTGTTCCGGTCATTCTGCCTTTGTACAAGCAACCATGGCAATGTGAACAGTCTTCAATTACTTTGATGTCATGTTTTCGGGCAATCTCCATAATTCTGTCCATGTCCGCCGGATAAGCAAGATAGTGGACAACTACAACCGCTTTGGTTCTTTCTGTGATTCTACGCTCAAAATCATCCGGATCAAGGCAGAGAGTTACCGGGTCGATATCAGCAAAAACAACAGATGCGCCAAGGTTCATTCCCTGAATACAAGATGCCCAGTAAGTGATTGCCGGACAGATTATTTCGTCGCCAACGCCAACGCCGACACCGTACATTGCCGCATGTAGAGAAGCGGTTCCACTGCAATGCGCCAAAGCATACTTAGCTCCGTGCCATTCAGCGAACCCCTGTTCAAATTTTTTGGAAATATCCAGACCGGACATATTTCCGTCTTCCAACACCTTAACGATAGCGTCTTTCATGCCCTGATTTACAATCGGCCAGTGGAACATTTCTTCACTGACATCAACATTTACAGCTTTCGGTCCGCCAAATAAAGCTAGTTCACTCATCGTGTTTTCCTGTATTTCTTATTCAGTATAATTACTTGTTAATAAATATGCCAATGGCATAATAATACCATGATCCATAAAACAAGTCAATTGATTTTCTCTTATTTTATTTGATTTTTTCAAAAAGGTAAGTACATTCTCCATTATGCATAAAACAACACTGAATGCTTTGAATACCCTGAAAGAACGCATTGAATGCGGCAACTGGAGCAAGGATAATTTTCTTCCTCCAGAGCGTAAGTTATGTGAAGAACTTGGTGTTGGACGCGGTAGTCTTCTAGCAATCTTCCGTGAGTTATCTTCAATGGGATATATTCGCATCGAACGAGGACGTGGCGCAAGAGTTTCATTTGAATCGAAGCGCAAGTTTCACCGAATTCTTGTAATAGAAAACTCCGATTTTACAATGAATCAGTCGTCTGAACACATGCGCATTCTAGACGCAATATCCACAACTGCAAACTCTATTGGAGCTGAAATAACATTGTTCTTTGCCCCGCCGGACACTTCCACGGAAGCACTGATTCAACGTCATGCGCGTGGAGAGTATCAAGGTATTATTATTGCCGAAGAGTTTGAGATGGTTGACCTGAATCTGTTGCTGCGCAGCGGTATTCCGACTGTAGTAGCCAACTCCGAGTCCGATCAGGACATGCTTTGCACAAAGGTTGATTTCAGAGAGGTTGGCCGTCTTGCCGGACGTGAATTTGTTGATAATGGACATACCAATATCGGTATGATCAGCGGTCCGGCTGACAGGTTCATTTTTAAAGAAATGACTGCAGGCCTCAAAGGCGCACTGGCTGAAGATGATATCTTCCTTAACTCAGAAAAAGTCATTTTCTGGGAAGAAAACAAAAACATGGAAGAAAAAATTAAAAGTCTTCTTTCTGCTCCTGAATGTCCAACCGCTTTTTTTATTGCCAGAGATTGGCGTGCTGCTAAATTCTATGAAGTCTGCGGGAAACTGGGACTTAAAATTCCTGACGATATCTCCGTCATTTCCTACGACAATTTATCCTGGCCGGAAGCAGACCGAGTTGGATTAACTACTGTCTGCGAACCGACCAGTCAAATCGGCGGAAAAGCCGTTATGATGCTGAAAGACTGGGTGGAAAACGGCACAAAACCATCAAGTTGTACCGTGCACGCCAAACTAATCAAACGCTCCAGCGTTAAAACTACATAGAATCAATTTTTTAAATAAAATTTTTACATGCGTATTGTTCATAGAGTAGTACAAAAGGCGTCCAGGTTTTCAAGCGTCGCATTGGGGGGAATGTCACAGCCGGATGACAACAGGAAGTTCCGGTGTCCAGTAGTCTTGTTCAGCAGATCTGCTACCATTGTCTTCACCTCTTCTGGAGAAGCATTTACGAATATGGAAGACGGATCAAGGTTGCCGGATATACTGATATTATCAGGAACCTGTTCCAGTGTCTGCGGAATATCCATCGGTTCGCCGAAATGGTAAAATTGCGCTCCGGATTCCAGAATAGCCGGAAGGTGTTCAATCCGGCAACCGCAGTTGTGCAGGATAATCTTGAAATTATCATCTTCAACCGCTTCGATAATCTTTTTAACATACTGTGAGGAAAATTCAGCCAGTCCTTCCGGCCAAAGTAATCCTGCCGCTGGTTCAGCCATACATAGCGCATCAGCACTAGCCTCTTTATAGGCCTGAGCATATTTTATAATAAATTCGGTCGTCTTGCCCATTAGGCAATGTGCCGCGTCAGGATCAAGCAAGGTCAGTTCCAGAGCCTCACTTACACCGTACAACCTGGCTGCAAGGGTATATGGTCCGATAATTCCCCCAACCAGAAAACGCGGACGTTCTGGAAGTTTTTTCAACTTGGCAATGGTTTCCAATGCAACGTTGCAGCGTCCTTTATTCAGTCCGGGACTTCCAGTCCGGCAACCATTTCCGGTTCCGTGAGCAAACGCTCCGTGACTGATGGCACCTCGTCGTCACTCATTTCGATTACCGCACCGAAGGCCTCGGCTTCGACACTCAAATCCATCGCCGTCAAAGCAGTAAGGGAATCATAGCGTTTAAACAAAGCCATAATAGCTTCAATCCGAATATCACTGTCGGTAACCATCTGTTGTACGGAAGCACCGGTTATTTTTTACCCCGGATAGACCGCGATTGGCATGGTTAAAGTTTCGGATGAAGACAGAATATGGTCTATGATGTTCATGGTTGGGGTTCCTTTGTTTTTTATATTAAAATGTGTTAGCAACAAGTGATAATTCGATCCCAGTCGGCAGTCATCGTAATTTGCTGACCGGGCTTAACGGTGAGAAATTCCTCATCGGGCCATTTCCCGTTTATCAGCATGGAAATAAGGCGTAAATTTCCTTCGAGAACTTTGAAATCACGTTCTTCTGATTCCGCATGGCGGTGACACTGTTCCCGGAGATGATCAAACGGCAGTTCCGGAGTCTCAATATGACATATAGGCTGTGGAGTTCCGTCGAGAGTCGGATGCATTGCATCATAAATATACCTTGCATTGTCTTCGCCATATTCCTCCACCAGAGCCTGATACTCCTCGCCGGAAGTCATTTTGTCCTGAAAAAAATACTTGCCGTTTTCTACGTAGCCGGGAGAACTGAACGGTGTGCTGGGCATATTGCAAAAAATAGTATTACAGGAAAAATATCTTAAATCCCTGCAGGGATTCGATATATCGTTCCACTATATAACCTGGCATGGAAAAGGTTATATCGAATTCATCCCGTCCGGCGGCAACATCAACTATCATTCGATTCCGGCTAACGGAACCATTCCCCACAGCCATGAATATCTGGAAATAATCCTGATCCTTTGCGGACGGATTATTCATCATGTTAACGGAGAATCCCGCGAACTGGATTCCGGCAACCTGATTTTCATTAGACCGTCCGATGCTCACTCATTCAGGCCATACCGCAATGAGGCTTGCGAAATGCTGATTCTCTCCTATCAACTGGAAATGATGCTGTCCGGAGCTATCTCAACCAGACGCCAACCGAGTTTGTGAACCGTCTGAGAATCAATTATACCGTACGCAACCTAGCAGACTCTCGCGAGGAGATCATGGCGATCGCTTTAGACCTTAATTCCCAGAATCTCAGCCGTTTTTATAAACTTTTTCAACAATATTACGAAGTAACCCCGGCACAATATCGTAAAAATGCCGGAGCCCGTCACCTTCTCTAATCATTACTTTATGGTAAGAATATACTTAACTCCAGCTTGTGCTGTAAAGTTTTTCTTATTGCCATTCTCTTGTATAACTTGTTGATCACCATTTTCTGTTTTAATTATTGCGTCAGTGTTAAGGTTAAGGATAGTACATGGCTTGGTTGTTATAGATTTAATTATAGCTTCAACAAGTTTTCCGTCTTTCCATGAAAAGTCAATGGTAAAGCCTCCACGTGCACGCAAACCAGTGATTTTACCTTCTGGCCATGCGTCTGGCAGTGCGGGGAGAAAGTGAAGTTCTTCCTGGTAACTCTGAAACAACATTTCTATTACTGCTGCACCCCCACCAAGGTTACCGTCAATCTGGAATATCCTTGGCGGATGGAGGTCAAGTAAAGTGATCGAAGCAAAATCGGTAATCAGATGTTCCAGATGTCCAAACGCGTCATTCCCTCTTCTTAAACGAGCAAAACAGCAGGCCATCCAGGCACGACTCCAGCCTGTATGCCCACCAAAACTTTCAAGTCGCAATTCAAGCGATTTTTCCGCCGCTTTGAATAGCTCTGGCGTTAGTTCCGGATCAATCTGATCTCCAGGAAACAATGCATAGAGATGTGAAATATGGCGATGTCCCGGTTCATTCTCTTCAAATTCCTTGTTCCATTCAAGTAACTGTCCCTTTGAGCCGATCTGCAAAGGAGGAAGTTTGTGGAGAATCCTCTTCCAAGTTTCACGTTTTTCTTCATCAACATTAAGTTTTTCCGATGCAGCTACAGCATGATGTAATAAGTCCCACACAAGCTCTACGTCCATGGCTGCAGAAACACAGATTGCTACCGGGAAGTCATCACCACATTCCTTGAACCTGTTTTCCGGGGATTGTGATGGAACTATCTGCATTATACCATCCTCGTCTTCAATCATGAATGACTCAAAAAAAGCGGCTGCTTCTTTGAAAAATGGATATGCCCTGTCTCTTAGGAAATCAAGGTCCTGGCTATACTGGAAATGCCACCAGAAGTGTTGGGCAAGCCATGCCGCAGCCCCATTCCAGGCAGCCCATCCATAAGATTCAGGAGTGGCACGTCCCCAGGGATCGGTTTGAAGAGGGAAATATACACCGTCACAATCATATAGTTTTCTTGCCACTTCACGGGCATGAGGTACAAAGCGTTCAATATGCCGGAACAGTGCCTTGCATGCGGTCTGCATTCCCGAGGGCTCCGCCAACCAGTAATTCATCTGTAAATTGATATCGTGATGATAGTCGCAACTCCACGGAGGCAGCAGGTTTTCACACCATTTCCCCTGAAGATTGGCCGGAAGTTCGCCTAACGCAGAGGATGCAAAAAGCAGGTATCTTGCATAATTAAAGTAAAGTAGTGGCAACCCATCATCCTGTTCTCCTTTTTTTATTTTTTCGACGCGTTCATCAGTTGGCAGGTCTGAATCTTCGACGGGAAGTTCTAAAGTCATACTGTCATAATGTTTAGAGTAACTTGCAATGTTCTGTTTCAGAAGCTCGGGCCATTCAGCAGGATCAATATCTCGTATAGCGCTCTCTGCTTCCGAATCTTTTCCATTTCCCGAAGTTCCGATATTTACGGCTACAAGAATCTCGCTGGCTCCCGCCACTGTAATTTCCCGGTTGTTACTAATCTTTAGCTCTCCACCGGCATTAAAAATTCTTGCTCGAACACAAAAATCAATTCCGTCTTTAATGTCGCCGCGCATAATTATAGTATTGTCAAACGCTTCATAAGTCATTTGACATGTACTGCTGAAAAGTCTGCTGAGAGAAAAAGCTGCATCAATTTTTGTACGTCCCGCAGCCAGGTGAATTAGAATCATATCTTCTTCAAGATGCGCAATGCAGGTTTTAGAATATGGATTATTATAATGAGCTTTATATGAGGTTGTTGCCGTTGCTGTTTTCAGATCCAATTTACGATGATATGATGATATTGGTCCATGAGAAACATCTATCCACAAATCGCCTGCAGTTTGGAAATTATCAACGCGGTTTGGTGTTCCGCTTTTACCCCCGCCACCGGCAAAGGCCTTGTTTGCCAGCGCTGTCCCGTTTTTGTAATCGCCCTCAAGTAAAAGCTTTCTGACTTCAGGTAAATGTTGGGACTGTACGTTAACATCGCGATTACGATTTATTCCGGTCCAGAGCCATTCATGATTTAATGCTATACGTTCTCTGGGATACTGTCCCAGCACCATTGCTGCAATACGTCCATTTCCAATAGGAAGTCCATCCAACCAGTCAGAGGCTGGTTTGTTATACCATAATTTCGAGTTCATTGTACTACCTGTCATTATATAAGTTTTTAAATAAAATTATCCATTTTTAGCTACATCAATTAAAGCCAAAAGGTTTTTTGTTGGAACATCTCCTTGAATTTCCTGAGATGGAGCAAGAATGAACCCGCCATCTTTTGACATCATATCCCGTACTTCTCTGGCTTCATTTTTGACATCATCAGGAGTACCGAATGGCAATGTTTGCTGAGTACTGATTCCTCCCCAGAAGCATATCTTGTCCCCGAAACTTTTTTTCAGTTCTTTTATATCCATGCATTCCGGTTGAATAGGATTTAAAACATCCACCCCCATTTCTACAAGATCCGGCATTATTTTACGAATGTTCCCACAGGAATGTATCCACAAATCCTTGCCAAACTCTTTAATTAGATCAAACATTCTCTGTTGACCGGGACGGATCAATTCACGCCATGTTTCGGGCGGCATGAACAGATCCTGCTGGGTTCCCCAGTCGCTTCCTAAAAGAATCCCGTCTATTTCCGGGACACTTACAATATTTTCAAGCATTACCATGTTGCGGCCCACAATGGTATCAAGAAGTTTTTGAGCAAATTCAGGTTCAGCGAGCATATCTGCAAGAAAATTCTGGATTCCGCGAGCCGAATTAGCACGTTCCCAGTGGGAAGCGTAAATGGTTGCAACCTGATAACGTCCTGATGTATCGGCAACTTCTTTTATGTGATCCACCATCTGGTCATACGAAGGACCGATACCTTTTACCTTATACCTGCTGGTCGGTGGATCTGGTTCCCGCCAGTCATCTGTCAGATCATTCCAGTGCCACCATGGGACCTTAATTCTTTCCAGATCATTATCGACCAGTTTATAAATATCATCAATTCCCAGTTCCGCCTGGTATCTTTCTTCACTGTTATTACAGAAAATAATACTATGCGGTACTTTCTCGGTTTCATGATGAGAAATCGCCGCTTTCACTAGCTCTCTTTTGGTCATTGTCATCTATTTCTTCCATAATATTGTTTAAAATCAATATAAAGTAATTTACTTTTCATTGCCTTTTTTGTGAATGGAGTTATTTTTCTAAAAAGATGGACTTTTTTTACAAAAAGAGGAAGTGTTATGGGTGGAGAACGGTTTGCAAAGATACCATTTCGCAATTTTAACCCTTTAAGTCAATTACTAAGCCAGTTATATTTTGAGATACACATGTTTAGTTTTCATAAGGGAACCTCTCAGACCTGGCGTGGGAATGATTATTATCTTCCCGCTAATCTGATCTATTTTATTACCGGCGGAGATGGCGAAATCGTTAATAACGGTCAGGTTATCCCGTTAATTCCAGGGAATGCATACTTAATTCCGATAAACTCATTTCTTAGCCATTCCTGCAAAACCAGAATCGAAAAATTCTGGACAATGTTCAGTCTGGAAATTTTTTCTACAGTTGACATTCTTCAAAGTATTGATGAATGTATTAATCTCGGGAAGTTTGATCTTGGCGAGACTGACTCGGTAAACGACAGGATAAAGCGAAATGGTATTGCGGATTATTTGTATTTTGAAAGTATGATCTTTCAACTTCTAAGTCGGCTGGAAAATATTTGGGAAAATATTTTTGATAAAAAAGTTTATCAGGATAAGATCTATCGACAAATTTTTAAATATATTCATGAGCATATAAATACTGTCATTCGTATTGAAGAACTTTCAGATCATATTAACATGTCATCGCCTCAGCTTTCACGTATGTTTAAAAGTGATATGGGCCAAACTTTGAAGTCATTTATTAATCAAAAAAAATATCAACGGGCCTGTGCTTTACTGACCGGAACAAACCTGAAAAGTAAGGATATAGCCAGTGAGGTTGGATTCGAAGATGAATATTATTTTATCCGTTTTTTTAAAAAACACTGTGGAATATCTCCGACACAATTTCGCCGTCAGAAATTTCCGGGATGACTTATTAATTTGATGGAATTTTTTTATGAAAAGAAGTTTCAGGCTATTGACAATTGTCTTAACACGTGTTAATATTGTTAGCGTATAATAAAACCGCAATAAGGATTGCTATGATCAATAAAACTGGATTAACAATGAGCAAGATTGCCAAAGAGCTGGGACTGAGCAGAATGGCTGTATCCGCAGTTGTGAATGGTAAATGCAAAGAGCGAGGTTTTTCTAAAAAAACAGAAGAGAAAGTCAATGCTTACCTGCGAAAAAAAGGCTTTGTTCCCTCAAAATATGCTTCGAAACTGCGCAAGGGAGAAACCGGAGGAGTTGGAGTACTTTTTAATAGTGAGTTCTACCCTATGATGATGTCTTCTCTGGAGAGGGTTTTGAAGGAACTCAGAAAAAACGACTCTGTGGAAATGATCGCTGTTAATAATAATGATCTACGAAACGGTTTTGAGGAGTTGATTTCCAGAAGGGTATCTAAATTAATATGGTTTCAATCTTTTGTCGAGTTAGAAGATGCTCTGACAATTTCAAAACTAATGCCCTATATGAATAATTTTTCCCAAAAGATTATTTACAATTATAATTTTGGATATAATAAAGAGCTTGACGCCAAGCTTCTTAAGGCTGGAGTAAATCTGGTTGGCTTGAACTTGGATTCGGGGTATAGAGATTTATGTAAATATTTGAAAAAAGCCGGACATAAGAAAATAGTGGCTCTACTTTCTCCATCAAAATTTGAAGTGTTTACAGGAAATGGCATTGAAGTTCGTGCATTACCACAGGCTGCTCCCGGGCTTGATGATTATTCCAAAATGCAGTATTACGCTGACGCGCTTCTCGAATTAAAAAAGAACTATGATTTTTCTGCGGTGTACTACCATGATTACCTTAAAAGTCTATATCTGATTGATATTCTTCACGAAAAAGGTATTGATGTACCGGAAGACCTCTCTTTATGGGGATATGGGTATGATTCGCATCCATTCTATAGAATTTCTAAAATGTCTATGTTGAATATTCCAGTTAATGACATGGTTGAATGCGTTGTAAAGCTTTTAAAAGACGATTCGGCTAAAGCCTCTGAGCATTGTTTCTCTCACGAGGTTCTTGATCGAGGGACCAGTAGGTCTGTTAGCACAGGTTAATATATCGGATTTATTATTAAAAATTATAAATAAAATGTAAGGATTTAACATTTTATGAATGCAACCCCAAAACCGAAGCCCAATAAAACTCAGATAGAATTCCAGGATATGGAACTGGGAATATTTGTGCATTTCGGTATACGGACTTTTTGTGAAGGACATGATGATTTTGACGGCAAGGAGCATGAACTGACACCAGACAAATTCCATCCTTCTACTGAAAATTTTTGTGAGCAGTGGGCTGCAAGTGCCGCTGCATTTGGTGCGAAATACATGGTGTTTACAGCAAAACATCACGACGGCTTTGCAAATTGGCCATCAAAATATACCAAACATGGCGTTGTATCCTCTCCCTGGAAAGATGGAAAAGGCGATGTAGTCCGCGACTTTGTCGATGCTTGTAAGAAATATGGCTTAAAAGCAGGAATCTACTACTCTCCTGATGATGAAAATTTTGTTTCTGAAACCGGAGAAAAGGGATACAGTGACTTTTTTATTAACCAGTTATCCGAGTTGATTGATGGTACATATGGTGAAATATCTATGCTGTGGTTTGATGGAGCTGGAGTTGGTAAACACAACTACGATTGGAAGCGCATAACCTCGAAAATCAGGAAACTACAGCCCAATTTGATGATTTATAATCTAGGCGATCCTGACTATCGCTGGGGAGGCAATGAAACTGGTCTTGTTGATTATCCTGTCTGGAATGTTCCTGATGAGAAGTTTTATGAAGGTGAAGGAAATGGAAAACTTTATTATCCTTCCGACATCAATAAAAACAGATTTCTTCCGGTTGAATGCGATTGTATGATGCGAGATACCAGATGGTTTTACAGTGAAGTTGATGAACATACAGTAAAAAGCCCTGAAGCATTGATAGGCATGTATTATTATTCTGTTGGACGAGGATGCAATCTTATTGTAAATATTGGACCGGACAGGAGCGGTTTATTTCCAGAAAAAGATGTCGCGTCATTGAATGCAATGCATGAGGAGTTAAAAAGACGTTTTACCGATCCCGTTGCCACTTTTGACGACTTCGAACAGAATGGCAATGAATGGGGATATCGCAGTGATGCTTATAATGATCGGTCAAAGTATGAACTTTGCAATACCGACTTCATTGATCATGCGATTATTCAGGAAGACCTGACAGAAGGCGAAAGTATTCGTCGCTACCGGATAAAAATATATCCTTATTTCAGTGGAAAAAACGGACCTCCTATTACTATTTACGAGGGACAAAGCATTGGACACAAGGCGATCTGCCAATTTCCTCCGGTACGATGTAAGGCTGTATTTGTTGAAGTCCTGGAAGCGGATGGCGAACCGAAGCTTAGAAATATTGAGTTATATAATACATCGAATGCTACATATTTCAGAAAATAATATTGAGCATAAGTTGTCAGGATGCATTTTTTGCATTCTGACTTTAGAAAAATAATTATATCGGAATATTGAATAATTAACAGTAGTGAAACAATGTTGCAAGGGAAAAAATATATGAAGGTTGTGATAAATAAACGGCTGGTAGTATTTTTATGCTTATTGGGAATCTGCGCAAATGTTTTCTCAGAAAGCGGTATTGTAGGAAACTGGCGGTTTGATGATGGAAGCGAGGCAACCGCAAAAGATTATTCCGGTAATGGTAATAATGGAACAATTACAAATGCGTCGAGTACTACGGGAAAAGTTGGTAAAGCTTTAAGTTTTGACAGCACGGATGGCGATAATGATTATGTTGCAATTCCCAACAACTCAGCCTTTAACCTTTCCACTGCAATTACGGTTGAAGCATGGGTCAATCCCAATACTGTATCCTCAACTCAGGTTATTGCTGGAAAAACTTACGGAACCAGTTGGGAAATGGGCTTGAGTAGCAGTCAGCTTTATGTAAACGCTGTTGAAGGAGGAACGACTTATTCTGGCGTTGTAAAAGGTGGTACCGTTTCAACCGGTCTCTGGAATCATGTTGTATGGACATACGACAGTTCCACGGGAGTGAATATTGCTTATGTCAACGGTGTGCAAGTTGCGACCTCTACAAAATCTGGTGTATTGGGAATAGATTCTACAACGCTTTATATCGGCCGTAGATGCTATGGAAATCTTTTGTTCAATGGTTTAATCGATGAAGTTGCAATTTATAATAGAATATTAAGTGCCGATGAAGTTTACAGCCATTATAAAAATTCTTATTTAGCTGGTTCCTGGAGTATGGACGAAGGGGATAGTTCAACAGTAGCGGACTTAATAAACGATAATGACGGGACTGTAACTGATGCAGTGTGGATCAATGGTAAACTTGGAGCTGCGCTGGATTTCGATGGTGACGGCGATATGGTCACTATTCCTGACGATTCAGCTCTGGATATTAGTGATCAGATAACCGTAGAAGCCTGGATCAATCCTGATGCGGTTTCCGGTAATCAGACGATCGCAGGAAAATGTTATACTACCAGTTGGGAACTGAGTTTATACAACAACAATCTCAACGTGAATGCCTGTGAAGGCGGTACATATTATGCCAGACTGTTAAGTTCTGGCGGTGGCGTTGAGGCCGGAAAATGGAATCATGTTGCCTGGACCTATGATAGTACGACAGGAGAGAATATCTCATACGTCAATGGAGTTGCAAGGCAGATTAGCGCTCTGGGTGGTGATGTTGGAACTGATTCAACGAACCTTTTTATTGGTTGTAGATATTATGGGAATCTAGGATTTTGCGGGGGTATTGATGAAGTCAAAATCCATAAGAAAGCACTAAGCGCAAATGAAATATTCAATCGTTACAACAATTATGGATTGGTTGGAGCATGGAATTTCGATGAAGGAACCGACTCTACTGTTGCGGATTGTTCCGGTAATGGCATTGACGGAACTATTTCAGGCGCTTTATGGGTATCTGGAAAACTTGATATGGGTTTGAGTTTTGACGGAGAGGATGATTATGTTACTATTCCTCATGATGATTCTCTAAATATTACAGATGAAATAACCGTTGAAGCCTGGATATACCCGAATGAAGTCGAAGAAAATTATGTTATTGTCGGAAAACATACGAGTACAAGCTGGGAATTAGGCATTAGTGGCGGCTCTGTATGTTTGAATGTAATAGAGGGAGGAGTTCAATACAATCGATTAATTGGCGGAGAGGCTGAAGTTACCCAAGATGCCTGGAACCATGTTGTATGGACCTACAACAGCTCTACCGGTATTAATAAAGTTTATGTAAACGGCGTTGAAGGACAATCTGTCACCACTTCGGGATTACTGGGAACAGATGATGCTCCCATCTATGTAGGACGCAGATATTATAATACGCTTAACTTTGACGGATTAATTGATGAAGTTAAAATTTACAAACGTGCATTGAGTGCAACTGAAGTAATGGATAATATGGAGTGTGGCTATAACCTGCGTACACGCCTTAATCTAAACGAGGGATACGGCACCACAGCATTTGATACCTCAAAGTACGGAAATCACGCAACAGCTGTTAATATTGCTTCATCTGACTGGGTAACAGGACATATCAATTTAGACGGTTACTTTAAAACAGCACTTTCCTTTGCTGACAGTGATGACTACCTTACAATTCCAAACAGTTCATCTCTTCAAATAATCGATGATTTGACAATTTCTCTGTGGGTGAACCCTACAACAGTTAATAACGAATCATGTGTACTGGTTGACAAAGATTTTGGCGGAGAATTTTCTCTCGTACTGGAGATGGATGGCTCCGTAAGCCTTTATCAGGGAACTTCACAAAGTTCCGGCAGTTATTTCTGCGCCACAGCGATTCCTTCAGGAGGAATTGTTAATGATGAATGGCAGCATATTATTGTTACTAGAGAAATGGACACACGAAACATAAAAGGTTATGTTAACGGCACATTGGTTAATACGGTAGAGTATCCTGAAGATTCCGCTTATTCTCCTCCGGTTGCGACAACCAGTCCGGTTAAAATTGCGGCAGGTTTCACAAATGATTTTAATGGTGTTATTGATGATGTCAGAATTTACGCTGAAGCACTCACTCAAGATCAGATCGACACAATAGGTTATAACCTGCTTTGGGTTCACAGAAATATGAGTTATTACACGACGGAAGCTACTGCGATATCAATGTGTGAAATCAATATACCTGAGTCGGAACTTGACGACTGCTATTTAGTCGCTAAGGATTCTTCTGGAAATGTTCTTGGGACAAATATTACACCGGAAGATGATACTGATTTAGACATTGATATTTCTTCGCTTTCCATTGATACTCATACAATAACCATCGAATTGCGTCGAGATACTGGAGATTTAGCATTTTCTCGTGATCTGGTAATAAAAAAGCTGGCAGAAAATCCTGGGCATGAAGTTAAGGTCGATTACCAAAACGGAATTGTTTACAAGAATGGCGAAAAATTCTTTCCTATCGGATTTTATATTTTGTCGTCTTCATATGATGACACCGATGACATAGAGGAAATTGCAAATGATACCGATTTCAACACGATAATGCGTGTTTTATTTCATCAAACCTCATCTGAAGCCCTTACTCTGCTGACCAATGCCGCTGCCATTCCAGAATCCGGAAGCAGTAATACACTAAGCTTGAATGTGATGCATAGGCACGAAAATCATTATGCAGAAGGTGAACAATTAATCAATTATAAGAATGAATTGACCGATGCTGAATTTTATGCTGCATTCATCAACAATGGACATTATGCTTCATTTATAGATGCGGTAGAAGAAGTCTATAATGAACCCAATTTACTATGTTATTATTCTTTTGATGAAGCGCACCCTTGCGAGATTACATCAGGAACATACCTTTATGATAATGTTAACCTAACAGATGGCTACCATCCTTCATTTACAATTTTCCAGTCTGTAGTATTTGATGTTGAAAACATGACCAGTTGGATGGATATACTTGGTTTGAACACTTATTTAGTTTCTCAAATCGGCTCAACCAATTATAATCAAACGGTCAAAGGGGCAATTCGCCGCATGTATATTGCCAAGAAACGTGCGGAGAAAGATTATAAGGCATTCTGGAGCGTGTATCTTGGGGAACACTTTAGTGGAACAATTCGGCGTCCATTATATCCCAAAGAACAACGTAGCCAAACTTATGGCGCATTGATTTCCGGAGCAAAAGGAATGTTTTACTATCATGCTCCTATAAAACATGAATTGATGTGGCAGGAATTGATTGATCTTTCGAGTGAAATGACGATTCTGACGCCATACTTATTATCTTCTGAACCTGAACAGACCATTACATATTCAGCGGGAAATTATGATCCGATAAACGAAGAATTTGTACCAGTCATTGCAAAGCTTTTCAAAGCTTCTTCAAGCGATGATTATGTTCTTCTTTTATGTAACACGGAACCATATTCGGTCGATGTAAATGTCAGTTGCTCTCTACTTTCCAGTAGTACTGTCAGCAGTCTTTTCGATTCCGGAGTAACTTACGACATTTCAGCTGATCAACTTGCAGGTTATGATACCAGGGCCTATTATTTTACCAGTACGTCAACGGATCCGATTCAAATTTCAGTAAGTACAACGATACGTACAGACCTTGCTCCAATCTATGATATTGAAGATGATGCATATACGATAGCCGGCAGAACGACTTGTACCAATATGGCTCCAAATCCAGATCTGGAAGCCGCGTCACTGCTGAGTTGGCCTAACTATACCATCCCCATGGGAATTCCATATCCAAGAATAGGAAATGCGAGCCAGGGATGGGGACTGGTTACTAATCCAGATAAGACTGGACTTTGTGATGTGATAGGAAGCAGTGGAGATGATCCCGGTGATACATGTCTTTATATTAATTCAAACGAAGTGAAAACTGGAGTTTACATTAAGTTTATTCCTGAAACCGCAGGCGACTACACGATCTCTGCTTATGTCAAGGTCGTAGATACAGATCCTAACGAAACTGAAACAATCAGTGTACGTATGGGATACCTCGGTGGAACTCCTGCTTCGGTGGGAGTATCTGTTGATGATCAGGCATGGACAAGGGTAACTCATCAATGCAATATCCCGGATGGTGGCGAGTATGCATATGCGTTTATTTATATAGAATCTGGTGCGGTATATATCGACGCAGTCCAGATCGAGCAGACAACAACCAGTAGCCCTATTCCTTTCACAAAGGAATAGCAAATAAATAGAAAAGCAATTATAATAACCCTAAAATAAAATTAAAGGAAAGAAAATGAAGTATTTGAAAGCAAGTATTTTAATCCTGACAACATTGTTTTGCCTGACGTCCCAAGCCCGACCAGGAAAGAAAACAGAAAACTGGGCGGACTATGTCATTCCTTTGCCGCATGAAATGAAAGTTTCCGGAAGTGTGGTTATTAACGCGGACGATTTACGTTTGGAGCCGACTGGATCAAAAGACAGTCAGATTCAATCTGCGGAGTGGATTATTCGTAAGGCCGCCAGACAGGAAGGAGGCAAAGGAAAGTTCACTATCCGTCTTAAACTTCAATCCGAGGCGAACGGCGTTCCTGCCGATATGATCCAACGCTTGAAAACTCTTCCTAATGCGGATCAGGCGTATGTTATTCATACGGACCGCAGCAAAAAAATTATTACCATCGTTGGTAATACTCCTCGTGGCCTGATCTATGGGGCCACGACTTTGATTCAGCTTTTTAAGGTGCCTGACTCTCGGGTTATTCCGTTTACCTATATTGAGGTGCCGTTTGTTGAGATTACAGACTGGCCGGATATCATGCAGAGAGGACAGTGGGGGCAAACTGGAGTTTTTAGTTCCAGACATGCAGCCATTGAGTTTTTCTCTCGCTGGAAATTGAATATGATTAAAAAGGCTGCTGCGGGAAATTTCGATCGCAATGATCACAAAACCGCTGTTCTGCATAAAAAGAATGAAACTGATACTTATATCAATGAAGCCTGGAAGATGGGGATACTGGTAGTTCCATATCTGCCGCATATTGGAATGACCTTTTATTACTCTGATTTGAAATATGCTTTGACCAGAAAAAATATGGCACATCTGAAAGATATGTTAAGAGTGCATGGGAATGGGAAAAGATTGGGAAAACACGGTCTATGCCTGTCTTCCCCTTTGACCAAAAAATATATCACCGAATGGTTGATGTTACTTGCCGAATCGGTTAACGGCAAAGGTGACCAGATGGGAGTCTATCTCTCCGAGGGATATGTGCAGTGTCATTGCCCCAAATGCAAAGACAAAAATATGATGTTACTGGAGACCAAAGTTATAGCTGACTGTTACCAGCAAATAAAGAAAAAATATCCCAACGTACATTTAACACTATTTCTGACACAGGGCAGCTATGAATATAATGATAAAATTCTTGCTGCTATTCCCAAAGATATTAGAATATGTTTTTATCATGGCGGTAAGACTTACAATGCGGCTAAAGTAGAGATGATACCTCCGTTGCTGGAAGATTTCGCCGCAAAAGGTGGATTCCTGGATGTTGTGCCGATTGTAACAAATTTTTGGGGGACAACAGTACCATGGACAGGCCCGCAGTTTATTAAGTACCGTTGTAATGAGTTTGTGGACAAAAAATTGAAAGCAATTACTTCTTATGCCGTTCCATCGTTTTTATACCATGACTTTAATGTTACTGCATTTGCGGAATGGTCTTGGAATGCCAAAGGACGTTCCCCTGCCGACTTCAGCCGGGCTTATGCTACTGTAAAGAAGATTTATGATCCAAAACTATACGCTCAATGGGCTATTGAGGCAGGTGATGCCGGCTGGGATCTGGCCGCATCATTTTTCTGCCCGTTTGTTGGTAATGATCCAGCAGTAGGATTGTACGGAAACAAGGAGTTGGATTTCCGTTACGGCGGAGTTGGTAATGCACAACCGATTCCGGACTATGAAAAAACGATGGCCACAGCGAAAAAGGCTTTTGCTCTCTCAAAAGAACTTGGACTGCACGAGCCAATGCTTGAGTCTGAAATTACCCTGTATCTGTTGGAAAGTTATTCACTGATTCAGGAAATATCCAAGATTGTACATTCCGGTAAGACTGACGCTAAAATAAGTGAAGAGCTGAACAAAAAATTAAACCGTCTGGATTTTTGTGCCCATAAAATTGAATCAGGACAACTTGCTTGGATGAAGGTTATTGAAGCCCAGATGCCTCCGGGTACAGGTCCGAACTGTCGTAGTCGAATTTTTCACGTAGCATTTATGCTCCTAAAAACCTGTGATATTTTACGTAACGTTTGTGCTCCGTTCATGATTAAGGATCCACGTCCGGATTCAAGATTTACTGACCTTGCCGAATGGTCGGCAAAAGACTTTTCAAAAGGAAAAGCAATTAAAACAGTAGACCTGACTAAAGTGATTCCACCACAAGGAGGACGATATCTGGTAGAATTCGAACATTTGGATGGTTATAATATATATATCAAGGAAAATCAGATGCAACCTGCCATTTTTAAAATTGGAAAAGATGGGAAAAAGGTTAAGCTGTTTCCTAATACGGATAAAAATGCTCCATGGCAAATGTGGCCTGCGGACCATCACCGCAAAGTTATCCTGATCCCTCCCAGGAACCCGGGAGACAAGCTTTTAATGGAAGTCAACATGTTGTGTGGAGCTCCGGTTCCTGATAAATTTCCGGAGGAAGTTCCCGCGAAAGATAGAATTTGTAACGGTATAATTGGCATCAGGGCATTGTGGGAAACAGGAGAGTTTCCCATAGGAAATACGCTGAAACGAGAACTAAAAGTTATCAAACCAAAATATAATGCAGAATCATCAGTGAGTGCCCAGGATAATAAATCACGCAATGATGGAATTATAGATGTGGCGGTTTCCGCCGGTTATGGAGCCGAACCTTTAGTTAAAGTAATCAATGCGCAGGAAGGAATGAAAGCAACCCTGGTAACTACTCTTTCTCCTGAAGTTCTTGCGCCGTATGATGTTTTAGTTCTGCCTCAACAAAAAATGCATAGCGCCAAAAAACTTATTCGTGCGGCAAAAGATATTACGGAATGGGTTGTTAACGGTGGCGGCATTTTGTGTACTCATGATGCGGTTGGCTTTAAAATGTACATGGCTATGTTCAAAAGTGTCGGCTGGGGCGATAAAATGGTAAAAGGTGAAAAAATAAAGATTACTGCTGCAAGTCCGATTACCGAGGGCCTGAAGCCGGGAACGGTTTTTAGACCAGGATTCTGCTATGACTTCGATGGCATGAAAGCAGGCAAGGCTGGAACAGTCCTCGCATGTGGAGAAGGTTCAGGCGTAGCGGCACTGATCTCCGGAAAGTTTGGTAAAGGTAGAGTTATTCTTAACGGAATGCTTCCTGGAACCAGTTCCTCGCTGAAACAGGGAAAAGCCTCGGATTGCATGCCGGAAGGTGTTGAATTAAAACTATTCATCAATTCTATAAAATGGTTGGGCTCTGGAAATAAAAAAACAGACAACAAGATAGAAAAAAAAAAGGAAAATCTAGTTAAAAACGGAAGTGCTGAACAAGGCAGTGGGAAAAAGAGTGTTCCCGACTGGAAGTTATATGTGGGAAGCGGAAGCGTTGATTGGGGACGGACCTCAAAGGAAGCGCACTCCGGTAAATATTCAGTTCTCTTCTCTTTCTATGATCGTTTGATGAAAGGAGGCAAAGCCCGGCTTAATGCCGCGGTTTATGTTGGCGGCGGAGATGGAATATCCGGAAAGGAAGCTATTTCGGTTGAACCGGAGAGTATATATGAGTTCTCTTTTTGGGTCAAAGGGAATCTCCCCCGCCTGGGACTTAGAGGAACAGGCTGGCCCAAAGGAGATGAATCATCAAAGAGTCGTCAAAGACTGAAAATCACTTCTGTTCGAAAAAATGGATTTCCCGTAAGAATAACTGGAGCACCAAACAGGAGATATGGGCGTAAGGCTGTGATTCAGCCGACTGGAGAATGGACAAAGTATTCAGGAAAAGTTACCATGGCACATAATACTGCGAAGTTTGCTCTGGGCATTGCGATAGAAAATTCTTCGCAACTTCAGCCCGGTCAGACGGTTTATATAGATGATGTATCGATTAGTAAAATTGGAAAAGTGACAAAATAGTTATTGTGAAATTGTCAATGTTGGAGTTATAATTAATAATTAAAGGAGGGGGGGAAGATAAATAAAAAAATAAGGTTACCTGTTTTGCTATTATGATTTTTCAAGACACATAAAAACCAAAAGATATCGGAGAATTATTATGAAAATGGAATCAAAACGGAGGAATTTCACACTCATCGAACTCCTCGTTGTGATAGCGATCATTGCTATCTTAGCATCAATGTTGCTCCCAACTCTTAATGAAGCAAGGGAAACCGCCAAAAAAGCGAAGTGTTTATCTAATTTGCGGCAGATGGGAGTAGGAATAAATGGATATGAATCCGACTTTAATGGATGGACTCCCGCTTACGATAATGCAAGTACTGCAAATGGAGCTGGCTGTGGTTGGTGGTATCGAACGACAGATGAGGGAACGCTTGCAACATATATTTATGGAATGAGTGGAGCAGTAGGAGATCCGATCAAGGAATTGTTCGTTTGTCCCGCAGACAAACGTCCCGTTGTTGTTCCTGGAACTGCAACCTCAAAAAGTCAAAGAGACTGGCGTATTTCTTCATATGGATTCCTTAGATCATGTAGTCCTACAAATACCGGAAAATTTTTAGGTTTTTTTCTACCTGATGTGAAGAGGTCAAGCTCTAAAATTATAGTTACGGAAAGCAACAATTCCCAATATATTCAGTATAATCGTATAAATTCATATGGCAGCTATTTGGTTTTTGATGATGCTGGATATGAAGTTCCAGTTACACTGCATAAGAAAAAGTTTGATGCGCTGTACTTTGACGGCCATGGAGAAACTCACGATTTCAAACTGCCGGGAGACTGGAACGGCGCAAGAGAGTTTTATCCATATTATATGCCAGTGAATTAATGATCTAGAATGAAATGATTCGAGGATTTATTACAGCCAGTGTAAAAGAAATACTGTGAAATTTCACACTGTCTGATAATTATTGAGAAATGGTTTATATATTAAGGTTACCTCTTGGAATATTATGATTTATGTTGAATATAAAACTTAAAGAAGAAAACAGGAAAATTACCATGAAAAACAGGTTGAAACGAAAAAAATTCACACTCATCGAACTCCTCGTTGTGATAGCGATCATTGCTATCTTAGCATCTATGCTGTTGCCATCTCTGCAAAGAGCAAGAAAGGTGGCTCGGTGCGCAAAATGTATTTCCAATTTACGTCAGATGGGAGTTGGAGTAAACGGATATTCATCAGATTTTGATGGCTGGACCCCGGCATATGACAATCAGAGTACATTAAATGGAAACGGGAGCGGTTGGTGGTATCGGAGAACGGACCAGGGGACTTTAGCTGCATATATTTATGGATACGATACTTCTCAGGTAGCAATGCCATTATTTGTTTGTCCATCTGATCTTAGGCCTGTTAGATATGGAACAACAAGTCCTGACTACAGAGATTCCCGTATGTCGACTTATGCCTTTCTTCGCCACAACGAAAAAACCTATCAAGGGGTCTTTCTGCCGAGAGCAAAGCAACCCAGTACTAAAGTTCTTATTACAGAAGGTAACCTTGATCCTTATCTTCTTTACAGTAATGTGAATGGATACGGTTCTATCACTCAACTGGATTCATCCGGGTACAAAGTTCCTGTCACTTTTCATAGTAAAAAATTCAATGCTCTGTACCTTGACGGGCATGCAGTCAGCCATGATTTTTTGCTTCCGGGGGACGTAAATGGAGCAAGAGAGTTTTATCCATATCATTTAGCTTTATAAATTATTGAGCGAGAATATTAAGACGTGTTAAAATGATCCGATCATGTTCCACTCAGTCCATATTTTCAGGATAAGAACTTTAAGCAAATAGCAATTGGGGATATTTTCTGTATTTATTACTAATAAAAAAATTTTAACCAATTCTTCCAGTGTCAGAGTTTGACGAATACAAAGGGAATTTCTTTACAGATCGTTGACGTCAATGCATTTCTCCTTCAGCAGACAACTTATGGCAAAAATGAAAATACAAAAGGTTGTACGATTAAAATCAAACCTAATCAAAAATTTGAATTATAAACGAAAAAATTAATATGACAGAGATAGAAATACAGTCAAAAGTAGATGATCTGCTTAAAGAAATGACGCTAGAAGAAAAAGTTGGGCAGTTGCATCAGACCCATCAAACTTGTTGCAGCTATGAGGAAATGCTTGATATGACCAGAAAAGGTCAGGTTGGTTCTGTTCTGCTCTGGGGGGTGCCATACGGTAATGAGAATGATTTACCGGAGGATTCCACCCATTTAATCCAAAAAGTCGCGATTGAAGAATCCCGTTTAGGTATTCCCGTATTATTTGGTCTTGACGTGATCCATGGATTACGTACTGTTTTCCCAATACCCTTAGGGCTGGCGGCTTCATGGTCATGGGATATGGCAAGACGTACCGCTGAAATTGCCGCGGCAGAAACACGCAGTTTAGGTGTTCACTGGACATTTACTCCTATGCTCGACATCGCACGTGATCCGCGTTGGGGGAGAATCGCAGAGGGATTTGGTGAAGATCCGTATCTATGCAGTGAATTGGCATATGCCTCTGTTATTGGATACCAAGGCGAAAAAGACCTTTATGGGAAAGATAAAATAATGGCTTGTGCCAAACACTTTATGGGATATGGAGCAGCGATAGGAGGAAGGGACCATACGAATTCCGAGATTCCTCCTCGTTCCTTGAGAGATATCTACCTCCCAAGTTTTATTTCTGCTGTCAAAGCCGGAGTCGGCTCGGTTATGACCGCATTCAACGATCTCGATGGTATCCCATGTACCATTAATTCAGACCTTCTTAATGGGACATTACGCAGTGAACTGGGGTTTGATGGTCTGGTTGTTACTGACTGGAATACGATCGATAATGTTTATAAGCAGGGTTTGGTGGAGACAAAAGAAGAAGCCGCTGAAATGGCACTGCTTTCCGGCGTTACTATGGATATGATAAGCGGATATTATCTTAATTATCTGCCAAAACTTGTGGAAACTGGCAAAGTTCCGTCGGAAATTTTGGATAGGGCTGTTGAAACAATCCTTAAAATTAAGTTTAGACTTGGTCTTTTTGATCAACCGTATGCCGACTTTGATTATGCTAAAAAAACAATCTTGTGTCCGGAACATAAAAAGATCGCTCTGGAAGCGGCAGAAAAGTCAATGGTTCTGCTTCGTAATGAAAACAATGCTCTCCCGCTTTCACAAGATGTAAAAAAACTGGCAGTCATAGGTCCATTAGCAAAGTGCGGCATTGAGCTTTCCGGATGTTGGAACATGGTTGGGAAAGATGAAGACGTTATTTCTGTATTGGATGGAATAAAAGCGGCTGCTCCTGAGTCAACTCAGGTCATTGAGGTTAATGAGGGCTTTTCTGATACTTTAATAAAAGCGAATAAATCAGACGCGATAGTCCTTGTGGTTGGAGAACACCACAAAAGGTCAGGCGAAGCCAGAGACGTAACGACTCTTAAACTGCCTTCCGGTCAGGAGGAGCTGGTGAAAAAAGTGTGTTCGTATAATATTCCGGTTATTCTGGTTGTTTTCGCCGGACGCCCTCTTGATCTATCCTGGGCGTCGGAAAATGTTGCAGCAATTTTATATGCATGGCATCCCGGAGTCATGGGCGGAGAGGCGGTTGCAAATATTCTGTTTGGAAAAGTCAATCCATCCGGAAAACTCCCGGTTACATTCCCTCGTTGTACTGGACAGGTTCCAATCTATTACAACTGCAAACCTGATATTTATGGTAAGTCGTCAAACAAAGAGTCATACTATAACCTTCAGGAACAAGGTCCGATGTATCCGTTTGGGTATGGGTTGAGCTATAGTCAATTTTTATACGAAAACCTGAAAATTAGTCCCTATGAAATGACCGAAAATTCATCAATAACAGTTACTGCCGATATAACAAATACTGGCGATATTGACGGTGAAGAGATCGTTCAGTTATATGTCAGGGACTGTGTCGCCAGTGTGATTCGTCCAGTTAAGGAGTTGAAAAAATTTGAACGTGTATTCTTAAAAAGAGGTGAAACTGTTACCGTTACTTTTAGCTTGAAACCGGATGACCTCGCTTTCACACGTCATGATATGAGCTGGGGATATGAACCGGGAGAATTTGAGCTATGGATCGGGCCTCATTCAGATGAGGGGTTAATTGGAAAGTTTTTTATTGAAAAGCAGAATGAATATTAGGTAAGTGATCATTTAACGAGAAGCATTATGGAAACTGGAAAAATAAATCTTAAGACATCATATATCAATTTAGAAATCAATGGCATGGGAATATTGTCCAGCCTGAAAAGCAACTCTGCAAATGTGGAATATTTGCCAAAGGGTCAAGTTGCTCCATTCCTGAGTATTCGTTGTCAGGGAGAATTTGAAGCTCCGGCAGAAATGACAGTATGCGAAGATTCCTTCACGTTGCTTTACGCAAAAAATCAGGTTGAAATCTGCATAAAAGCACAAGAGTACTCATCACATATTTCCTTTGAGATCATTGAGGTTTCTAATCATGAAAAACTGGAATTGATCCTTTGGGGTCCATATCCCAATACAATTGGGGAAGTCATTGGAGAGACTGTTGGAGTTGTCCGCAATAGTGAGTTTGCTCTTGGAATCCAGTCTCTAAACATGAAAACTCTGGGCGGCTATCCACATTACGAAGATGACGAAGCCCCCGACTCAGAACACGATTGGAAGGAAATTATTTCCTGGGAAGATCTTCCCGGTACAGAAATTGAGTCTCTTGACCGTCAGCGTGGAGATACCGCATGGAAAGAAGAATTCGGAAGCGTCCTCCAGGCGTATTGCCGTAATCGAAACAAGGATCGGATAATTCACAACAAATACATTCAGAATGAACACTGTCTGGCTACAGCATATAATGATGGAGGCGTTAAAGGTTCTAAAATTGCTTTGTTCGGCTGTCCGGAAAAAGATGTTCTTGACACAATCGGCAAAATCGAGCAGATTGAAGGACTGCCTCATCCGGTAATTGACGGCGAATGGCTGAAAACGTCACCACGTGCGAATGAATCGTATTTCTGGATTAAGAATCTTCATTATTACAGTTTTGAGGATTCGCTTGAACTCACAAAAAAGGCAGGATTAAAACATCTTTACCTGGCTGATCCATTTGAAGAATGGGGGCATTTTGTTCTTGATCGCCAGATATTCCCGGAAAACTGGAAGACGTTAAAAGAATGGGTTGATACTGCAAAACAGCATGGCATAGAAATGGGAGTGCATACTCTTTCAAATTTCATCACTCCTAACGATGCTTTTGTTACACCGGTTCCTGATAGGCGTCTAGTGAAAGAAGGATTCAGTACACTGACAGAAGATATTAATGCGGATTCGGATGAAATCCAGATTGAGTCTGCAGATTTTTTTGCGAATATAGAAAAAAGTACATTTAGAGCAGCAGTGATTGATAATGAAATTATTTCTTATGAGGAAATATCACAGGAGGCTCCATATATATTGAAGGGCTGCCTTCGTGGAGCATTTGGAACCCAGGCATCAACTCATAAAAAAGGGGATACCATAGGCAAATTAGTCGACCACGGATACTGGGTATTTCTTGGAGATGCCGATCTTAACGATGAAATTGCTAAGATTCTGGCGGATCTATGCAACCAAACAGGAGTTACACGGTTTGCGTTTGACGGTATTGAAGGTACTGCTGCGTCCGGTCTTGGAGCATACGGTTTAAACAGGATTGTTAATGTCTGGTATAAACACCTTAAGCCGGAATTGCAGGGTGGCATTTTCTGGGAATCAAGTATTCCGACACATTTCAACTGGCATGCGGAAACCTGTCAGAATTGGGGAGAACCTTGGTATGGAGAATTTAGAGAAAGTCAAATGCCTTTCAGATTACGAAATGTAAAATACTATAGTCGAAACTATCTTCCGCGTATGCTTGGGAATTTTAAATTTATCCATGATACAAGTCTGGAAGATGCGGAATGGCTGGGAGCTAAGGCCGCAGGATTGGAGGCTGGTTTTGCTCTGGTAGCTCTAGATCAGGATGTCCAGGGCTGGACATCAATAAGAGAAAATGCCATTGCCGATAAATTGCTCTCAGCCATTAAAACCTGGGAAACGGCAAGAATGGCTGATGCGTTTAGTTCTGACCAGAAAAAGCTTTTGCTCAAAATGGATCATGAATTCCACCTTGAAGAAATGGAAGAGGGAACATGGAGTTTATACCCGTATAAAATCGGACGAACTGTAATTGAACGTACTACAATTAAACCAGCCAGCGGAGCTTTTGATTTTGATAATCCTTATGAGGATCAGCCTATGATGCTGAGCATTAAGATGGTTCCTAATAGATGTTGGCCGTATATTCGCAGACTTAAACTAAAAGTGAATGACAACAAGCTGATTGAGATTCCGGTTTATATGAGTCCGCATCAAACCCTGACGTGGGACAGTGAAAACGGCTTAAGGCTTTATGCTAGAAACTGGAAGCTGCTCAAACAAATTGAATTTGATGAGTCTCTACCGATGCTTGTAAATGGGTTAAACCATATAGAGATTGAGGCCGGAATGACAAGAACGAGTTCTGCTCCAATCAGGATTCAGGTAAAAAGCGCGGGCAAGCCGCAAAGGGTTATATCCTCAAAAGCATAAAATTGAATGCTGGTTTCAATTATGAATAATATACGTACAAAAAATACGACTCCTCGAAAAATCTGGGATTTTACAGTTTCCGATGACTCCCGGGAAATTTTCCTGACAAGCCTTTTGGGGCTTACCTGCGGAAGCAACGGATATAATCCGGAAATCCCTCCAGAAGCGTCCTGGCCTGGAGTTGTCTGTTATGATAATAAGAGAAGTGAAAAGAATCTGTTTCATTTAGAAGACCACGATTTACAATCGAATGACGCATCCTTCTCCCTTCTAACTAACGACAATGTCATTAAGTTTGATATTAAGTACAGCTATGATCCGGCATCCGGAATCATTAGCTGTAATCACAGACTGGAAAACACCAGTGATAAAGTTATTTCAATACGCCGGGCACTGCCGCGTTTTTGCTTTTCTTCCGGTAAATACAAAGTATATTCTCAATTAAGCCGCTGGGGTGGTGAAAATATCGGCAGTTGGCACGATCTTGATGGAATTAATATTGAGCTGAAGTCAGCTCCCGGACGCTTGACAACTGGCAACTCTCCATATTGTGTGTTAAAGGATATGGATACGGGAAAAGCATTGGCTTTTCATGTTATCCCCCGTGGTAACTGGAAGATAAAAATATTTTCACAGTTTCATACTAATGAAGCTCCCAATGCGGTTATCGAACTTGGTCTTTCTGATAATGACCTGCAATATAAGCTTGATCCCGGGAAGGTACTGAAATTACCTGAAATACTGATTCAGGATGTTCCTGATGGTGATATTACGAAAGCCGCTCCACTGCTTCACCGGTATTGTCTCAGCGAAAAATTTCCCAAATATAATTTGATTTTGCCTCCAGTATTGTACAATACATGGCTTTATCGTTTTTCAGACTTTACTCTAGAGCAACTCCGGAAACAACTGGACGCGGCAGCTCGGATTGGCTGCGAAGTCTTTGTTGTCGACGCTGGCTGGGCCGGTGAAAATGACTTGGATTGGGGCGTAGGAAACTGGAAAGAAAAGAGCGAACGCGCATTCTATGGGAATATGAAAGACTTTGCCGATGAAGTCCGGGCAAAAGGTCTGGGGCTTGGAATATGGATGGAGCCCGAACGCTTTCCGAAAGATATGCCTTTACGCAAAAACCATCCGGAATGGTTTCCGGAAAACTCGGAACGCATTGATCTAACGATTCCGGCGGCGGCTGATTATTTCTATGACAGTATTGCTAAACTTGTAGAGAAATATTCCCTAAAGTTTATGAAGACTGACATGAATGCGCCTTTGGGTTACGATGGGTCTGGACACGAGCTTTATACCCATTGTGCAATATGGCGTGGAATTATGGAGAAGCTTAAAGCAGATTATCCCGGCTTCATCATAGAAAACTGTGCTGGTGGAGCATTGAGAACGGATCTCAATACAACACAGTTTTTCGACACGCAATTTGTTAGTGATAACGCCAATCCTCTCGAAGCTTTGCGTATATATCAGGGCAGCGTACTACGACTGCCTCCCGGAAGGCTTCAACGCTGGAGTGTCATGCGTCCGGCTCCGGAATGCCTGACCCCGCTTGATCTTGATCAGAAGTATGTTCTTGTTCCCTGGTCAGCGACGTGGCTTGAACTCGAACAGACTAATCTAGATTATGTAATGACTTCGGCTTTTGCCGGAATTCCCGGTTTCTCTGGTGATCTCGGAGGACTGCCTCCGGAATATTTGGATCGTGCGGCTGAATATGTTCAGTTTTATAAAGAACATCGCAGTGAGTTAGTAGATGCGGTGGCGCATTTGCTCACACCTGCGGAAGAATTACAGCTTGAATCTGATTGGATAACGATACAACTACAGCACGAAAATACCGACAAAAATATTGTGTTGTCATATAATAATCCTTCCGTGAGAAAATCAACCCGACTGATGACCTTGCGCAACCTTGATCCGACGAAAGAATATTTTGTCAGGCAGGTATTTCCTGAAAGGTCCGATGAAATTGTCGTATCTGGCGAAGAGTTAATGACAAATGGCCTTGAGATCAATCTACAAGCTCATATGCATGTAAGGTTTGGTTCTGGTATATGGTTGATTGAACTGAAATAATAATTTGCTAATAATACTTATACGAAGTAAAATTTATATATGAACAATCTTATTAAAAAGAAGGATTGGGAGAATCCTGAGTGTATTCACGTTAACAGGCTTCCGTCCCGTGGATACTTCGTTCCATATGAGAATGAAGTATCGGCACTTAACAATGCGGTAAGTAACTCCCGTATAAATTCTCTTAGCGGAGAATGGAGTTTTTTTTATGCCGATAGTTTTCCAGATGCCCCCGAAGGGTTTCAGAAGGATACTTTCAGTTGCTCCGAATGGGATAGAATTTCAGTACCGTCACACTGGCAATGCCTTGGTTATGGGATCCCTCGATACTCCAACGTGTATTATCCTTTCCCATATAATCCACCATATGTTCCCGTTGATAATCCGGTAGGACTTTATAAGCGTGAGTTCAATGTATCAGAAGAGTGGTTGACCCGGCGAACCATTCTACATTTCGATGGTGTGGATTCAGCTTTTTATGTGTGGATAAATGGTGATCTTGTTGGATTTTCCAAAGGAAGCAGGTGTACTTCTGAATTCGATATCAGCAAATTTCTAAAAAATGGACAGAATTCTATAGCGGTCAAGGTTTTCAGGTGGTCCGACGGAAGTTATTTGGAGTGTCAGGACATGTGGTTTCTTAGCGGAATATTTCGCGATGTGTACTTGATTTCTCAACCTAGAGTTTCTGTCTGGGATTATCGTTTTGAAACAGAGTTTTCAGATGATTATAAAAAGGCAGTTGTCAGGGCTGATGTTGAATTATTTTCCCGTGGAACAACTGTAGAAAATTATGATATACAGATTCGTCTACTGGATTCTCATAACAAAGAAATTTCCTGCAAAAGCCATAGAATTGCTGATAAGGAGACTTTGTGCGTGGAAATCGCTGATCCTGAATTATGGACAGCGGAAACTCCTTTTCTTTACACGCTTTTGATAAACTTGAAAGATGCTTCCGGGAATATTATTGAATCCATTCGACATCCTTGGGGATTGAGAAAAATCGAATGGACAAATGATATTCTGAAGGTCAACGGTAACCCTATAATGCTGCGTGGTGTAAACCGTCATGAATTCGATCCTGACATGGGACGAACTCAGACTCTGGAGTTAATGCACAAGGATCTTCAGTTGATGAAGGAAAACAATTTTAACGCAATACGTTATAGCCACTATCCGCCGGATCCGCGTTTCCTGGAACTTTGCGATCGATATGGTTTCTATGTAATGGATGAAGCCGATCTTGAAACTCATGGGGCGCAGCAATCCGGAGACCAAGGGGCATTATCCAGAGAACCTCTATGGGAGAAGGCCTATCTTGACCGGGTAGAGCGTATGTATTATCGTGACCGTAATCATGCTTGTGTGATTATATGGTCCGTAGGCAATGAATGCGGAATCGGGTCGGATATTCCAAATATCAAGACGTGCTTTAATTGGCTGAAAGAGCAGGATTCAACGCGTCCGGGCCATTATCCACAGGATAACCCTAAAGACCTGCAAGACAAATTTACCGACTTCGGTTTGTGCGGTTACTGCAACATGGAAAAAGTTAATAAAATCGCAACACAGGATTGTGGCGGTCGTCCGATAATCGCAACCGAATACGGACATGCAATGGGGAATGGTCCGGGCGGAATGAATGAATATTGGAAAGTCTTTTGGAAAACTCCACGGATGTGCGGCGGATTTGTATGGGAATGGATTGATCATGGTTTGAAAGTGAAACATGACGGTTTGGAATTTTATGCATATGGAGGTGATTTCGGAGAAACGCTTTCTGACGATAATTTTGTAATTGATGGTATCGTTTTCCCTGACCGCACTCCGCAGCCAGCGTTATATGAATTCAAAAAAATCATGCAGCCGGTCGCGGTATTACCAGTTGACTTATCAAAAGGAATCGTTACGCTTGTCAATCGTCATGACCATATTAGTCTGGATGTATTTTCGTTGAAATGGCAAATTAAATCCGGAAATAAGATTATTCAAGATGGTTCTATTGATATTCCTCCGGTTCTGGCTCGTAGCGAAGAACAGATAAAAATCGATTATACACTTCCCGATGAGACTGTTAATGGTGTATATACACTGGAATTGGATTTTATCCAGAAGATGCCTTTCCCTTGGCAGGAGAAACCATTATGTTTAGCTTGGGAACAGTTTGTGTTACCAGTAAAAGCTTCACATTCCTCTATGATCTCTGTTGCTGATATGCCGACGATTTCCTGTCATGAGGAAGATAGTAAATTATATATTGACGCTTCCGGCAATAATTTTATTTTTGATATTACTTGCGGACAATTATGTTCGTGGAGCAATGAAGATAAGAAATTATTAAACCAAGGTCCGCGCCTTAATCTCTGGCGGGCTCCAACAGACAATGAAGACAGTACATCACGGAAACGTGGACAAGGGCAAGTCTGGCATGATAGAATATTATGGAACGTGCATTTTACCCCAAAAGAATTCAGTTGGGAAAAGTATGGAGACAATGCCGTTATTATAAAAGTAAGCGGGTGCTGTGCGCCTGATTGTTTTGACTATGGATTCAATTGTGAATATACCTATACTATTTATGGTAACGGTGAAATGAATATTGATCTGCATGGAATACCCTATGGTTCGCAAATGCCGGAGATTCTTCCCCGAATTGGCTTGGAGATGACACTTCCTGAGTCAATGGATCAGGTTGGCTGGTACGGACGTGGACCAAATGAATGCTATCCGGATTGCAAGGAGGCGGGAAGAATGGGAGTATATCGTAAGAACGTTCAGGAAATGCACACTGATTACCTGAGGCCACAGGAAAATGGAACCAGAGTTGATGTTCGTTGGCTGGAGTTGCGAGATTCAAGAGGAACAGGAATCATGGCGGCAGGCTTTCCCACGTTCAGTTTCAGCGTTCACGATTATTCTACAATGGCATTGACGAAAGCCAGACATCCGCATGAACTTGAAAGATTACAGGAAATTACTTTAAACCTTAATTATGCAATGCGTGGTCTTGGCAGTGCCAGTTGTGGTCCTCCGCCGGAAGAGGACTATGAACTTCATCCGCATGAATTCTTATTTTCTGTCCGCTTAATTTCTTTGAATGCGGATAATGATTCCATGAAGCTCTCTGGAATTTTGCCAGAAAGAATTACTGAGTTGCCTGTACTCCGCTCCCAGAGCTATGTAAAGAAAAATGTTACAGGAGAAAACCGCCAGGATCTTTTTGCTTGTGATTAAAATATTATTTGTCATATCAGGTTTCACGTATTATAGAATAAAGGAGGTACTTTTACGCATTACTCAGCTTTATAAAATTAAATACTTTTACTCAAAAATCATTTTTAGAATAAAATATGGAGAAATTTTCAATGAAAAAACAACTGTTAACTCTTATCGCATTGGCTGCTGCAAGTAGTATTTTAGCGTCCCCGTATAGTGATGCCCGAAATGTCGCAAAAAAAGAAGAAAAAGCAAAAAATTATGAAGTTGCGGCTACAAGTTGGGAAACCGCTGCAGGTGCGGCAGAAAAACCTCAAGATAAATGCTACGCATATTTCAGGGCTGGCGAATGTATGCGACTGAAACATGATATTGAGAAAGCTCAGGGATATTTTCAAAAAATGTCTGAAGTAAAGGATGCTTCTGAAGTGGATAAGGAAAGGGCTTATGAACGTATTGCTCAATGTTTTATCTGGCAGAAAAAATTTGACGACGCAATCACTTATTGCAATAAAACTATAAGTAGTTCCGATATTCCTCCTCGCGTTAAAGCGAAAATGTATCTATGCCTTGGAGAGGTATATAAAAATCAGAAGAAATATGATGAGGCAATAAGCGAATGTAAAAAAGTTATTGATATCGCTAGTATCCATCCTCGTTTAAAAGGACAGGCCTATTATAATATCGCCTTCTGTTTACGTGCTCAAAGAAAGTATGCGGAAGCAAACGAAGCCCTTGCTGAAAATATTAACCTGCTGGGCGAAAATTCTGCTGCTCAATTATATGTGGCTCACAATCTGTCTGCTTTAGGTAAAAACGAAGAAGCAATTGCGGCTTATGAAAAGTTAAAAGCACTTAAAGGAACTTCTCAGGGCTATATCGCCGTTGCTGATTTGGCCATCGCTGGAATTTATTATAAGATGAAAGAGTATGATAAATCCAAGATTGCGTATGAAAAAGTAGTTGCTAATAAAAAGGCAGGCGCAGGTCGCGTGAAAAAAGCACAGCAGATGCTGGAAAAAATCGAAAGTCTAACTTCTAAATAGTTTTTACCAAACATAGAGATTGCGGTGCATTCACAGCACCGCTTTTTTTATTTAATCAAATTTTATCTGTAAAATATTTTTTTATATAAAAACAAGTATTGTGCCTATTGATATTTTACTTAACACGTGTTAATATAGAGATATTGTAACAAAGATTTTTTCTAACTCAAAGGATTAAAATTATGGAAATACCGGGTTACTTAAAAGGTTATGAGGAACAGTGGAAAGAAGATCCTCGTTCTGCTGCTCTGGCATGGTTTAAAGATGCTAAATACGGTCTTTTTATTCATTACGGACTGTTTTCGCAGTTGGAGGTGAATGAGCATGCGTGGCGTTTATATGACTACACCAGAATCAAATACGAAAAGTTGAAGGAGACTTTTAATCCGGAAAACTTTGATGCCGATTATATTGTTGATTTTGCGATTAACTGCGGCATGAAATACATTAACTTTATCACAAAACATTGTGACGGGTTCAGTTTGTGGGACAGCAAAGCCACTGAATTCACCAGTATCAATTCTCCAGCCAAACGTGACCTGGTCGCGGAAATGGTTGAGGCTTGTAACAAGCGTGATATGGGACTGTTTTTATTCTATGAACATGGGATGGAATGGCGTCACCCTCATGGTCCGGCGCATTGGGACTGGAGCAATCCGCGCGTGAAAATTCTGGATCGTATGAATCCAACCGATCCGTGGTATGCCACTCTGGATACTGGCTATGATATGAATAAATATGTTGAATTCGTGGCTGAGCAGATTACCGAACTCCTGACCAATTATGGTCCGGTTGCTGGTATCTGGCTGGATGGTATCGGGGTTCCTTTATCGGGCGATTACCGCAGATTCAAGTGCGATGAACTATATGAACTGATTCATAAATTGCAACCCCAGGCACTGGTTTCATATAAACAGGGGCTGCTGGGAACAGAAGACTTTTTCGCGCCTGAACATAAAGTTCCCGGTATGTCTAATGGCGATCCGGCTTCTCTGGTTGGACAGATTGAAAAGAAACGCGAAAAGATTGTTGAGATTTGTACCAGCATGACCCCGACAGGCTGGAGCTATATAAAAGAATATGAAGGACAGCATAAGACAGCCTCTGACGTTTGGGAAACGCTTGCAAAAGCCAGAAGTCAGAATGCCAACCTCCTGCTGAATATTGGTCCCTTGGGAGATGGTTCTATTAATCCGGAAGATGAAGAGGCTTTGCGTCAAGTTGGCGCAAGAATTAAAGAAGAAGGTTTTCCAAAATGAGTATGACTGGCCGGGAACGTTTTTTTGCGACAATTGAACGTCGGACGGTGGATCGTCCGGCATCGTGGCTTGGGCTGCCGGTGACGGAAGCTGAAGCACGTCTAAAAGAATACTTTCAAGTTGATAGTATCAGTGACTTGAAACTACAGCTTGATGATGATGTATGGCCGGTCGAGGTTCCATATAATCATCCCCCGGCCAACCATATTGCCTGTGCATTTGATTTTGCACTGGGAACTTCTGACTACGAAGAGCGCACTCTGACTGCTCCCGGGTACTTTTCGGAATGTACAAGCGTTGACTCTGTAAAAGATTTTGCCTGGCCCGAGCCAAAGGAACACATGAGCCATCAAGCATGTGTTCAGGCATTTTCTGAAGCACCCAATGACAAAGCTGTTCTTGGGATGATGTGGTCGGCCCATTTTCAGGATGCATGTGCGGCTTTTGGAATGGAAAATGCCATGATCGCGATGCTTACGGAGCCGGACTTGTTTCGTGCGGTAATAGACCGGATTGTGGAGTTTTATCAGGAAGCCAACAAAATCTTTTATGAGGCTGGAAGAGGCAAACTTGACGCCGTTTTGATTGGCAATGATTTCGGAAGTCAGTCGAGTTTGATTGTATCTCCTGAAACGCTTCGGGAATTTGTATTTCCAGGAACACAAAAACTCATTGACCAGGCCAAAAGTTATGGCCTGAAAGTGATTCATCATTCGTGTGGATCGATTGTTAAAATCATTCCTGACTTGATTAAAATGGGTGTCGATGTTATTCACCCGATTCAGGCGCTGGCGAAAGATATGGACCCGGAAAACCTGAAAAAACTGTTTGGCGGCAAGGCATCATTTTGTGGTGGAATGGATGTACAACATCTGCTTGTCCATGGAACTCCTGATGAAGTCCGAAAAGAAGTATTGAAGCTAAGAAAACTCTTCCCGACCGGACTGGTGATTTCGCCTAGTCATGAGGCCGTTCTACCGGATATTTCTCCAGTCAATCTAAAGGCTATGTTTGAAGCAGTATCAGAAAAACTCTGATTGGTATTTAATTAAAGTAAGTGAACCCAAAACAATACATACACAACAATATTTCGGATGTAAGAAAATGAACTCGAAAGAACGCATTATCAATGCAATGAAGGGAAAGGATGTTGATTATCTGCCATGTTCTATCTATTTTAATCCAAACTTAGAAGTTCCAGGTTATGATCTTTCCAAAGCCACCGAACGAAATAGGCTTGGTCTGGACCTTGGAACTGATCCGGTAGTGACCATCGAAACCTGGTGGACCACGCATCCCGACGTAGAAATTGAAGTGTGGGAAGAAAAAACTGACGACTGTGAATTCCCGTTGCTCTGGCAGCGCTGGAAAACTCCTGAAGGTGAACTAACGCAAGCGATAAAGCGTACTCCTGAAATCGAGTCATGGAATGATATATTCTGGGACGACTTTTCAACCAGTAATATGCATAAACCTCTCATAACATGTCCTGAAGATGTTGAGCTGATTCCTTATGTATATCATCCATTAACCCCGGAAAGGCTTGAACAGATCAAGACAGAACAAAAAGATTTGTTTGAGCTGGCTGAGAAAAAGAATCTGGCCACGATGACCACATACGGGCAAGGACTGGCTGTGGCAATGTTCATGATGGGTGCCGAGAACCTCTTATATTTTTCCATAGATCATCCAGAAGCATTTAACAAGCTGGCCACTTATATTCATCAAACTGAAATGAAAAATATCGAAATGATAAAGACGCTCGGTATTGATATTATAAAGCGGTTTGGCGGATATGAGATGACAAACTTCTTTACACCTGATATATTTACAACAGTACTTAGTCCGATGTTACGGGAAGAAATCGAAAAAGCGCACGAACTGGACATGATGATTTTTTACCGGGTGGTCACCGGAATGGAACCGGTTTTGGAAGATATGGCAAAACTGGGATTCGATTGTATCGAAGGCGGAGAACCGCATTTAAGTAACTGTTCGTTAGAAAACTGGCATGAGGTATTTTCCGGCAAGTCATGCAGCTGGACTGGAGTAAGTACTCCAGTGATACTCGGAGCAGACACGCCGGAAATCGCCAGAGAAGAAGTAAGAAAAGTAATTGAAGTTTTTGGAAGAAAATCATTCATTCTTGGGGCGACAAACAGTATTAGAAATCATTTTCCATGGGAAAATACTTTAGCCATGGTTGATGAATGGAAAAAACATCGAAAAGAAGCTTAACATCAATTCAGTATGTAATAAAATGATTTCCGCAGAATCACAAGTACTCCAAAAGATGGGAGAAACATTTGCCACGGGCTTTTTTGAAGACCGTAATGCTCCTGTTGCTCAGAAACATTCAAGAGCGATACTTCGGTATTTTGAAGCTTTTGATGTTGCAAAGATTTCGCAAGAGTCTAAAAATTATTTTCCCAGTGGAAAATTAAATACCTGGAGACTGGCAGCTCCTCCGTTGGTTTTCTTTTTCTGCCATTCGTTTTTAGTTTCATTCTTCCTGAAATTATTCAAAGAAAGAGCTTGGATTTGTCTCAAACGCGGCAAAGATATTACCAATGGCGGGGCGGTATATAATTATCATTCCATATGCTTTTTGGGATCAGCTAATACTGCTGATTCACTTTATGCTCTGAAAAAACTTGTTTTCGAAGAAAAAAAGATTAGGCCGGAAGAACTATTGAAAGCCCTGAGAAACAATTTTGAAGGAGCAGAGAATTTACGTCAGATACTGCTGAACGATGCAGCAAAATACGGTAATGATGTTGATGCGGTTGATGATATCGCCGTGGAGGTAAATAATCACTTTTGGGATTTAATGGACAAAGCACAGAGTCCACTAGATGGAAAATACTTTGTTCATCTTTTCTCATATATCTTGAATTTATCGTTTGGACATGGTCTGGGGGCTACTCCTGATGGTAGAAAGAGCGGAGAACCTTTGGCTTATTCGCTTTCGGCCCAGCAGGGACGCGATCAGGCAGGCATTACCGCAATGCTGAAAAGCCTGTCAAAACTTCCTCATGCCCGGGCGGCGGGAGGATCTGCGGCAATTATCGATATTCATCCTGATTTGTTTTCTGGGAAAAATGGAATTCAACTTTTGACAAGCATGTTGTATTCGGCGATTAAATTGGGAATCGGACAACTGCAGATCAATGTAGTAAGTGAGGAAAGACTCAAGCTGGCAATGGCTGATTTGGAGAATTATGGTAATATTCCGGTCAGGGGTGTCGGATATTCACAGATATTTAAATTGCTTTCAAGGGAATTACAAGAACATGTGACAGCAAGGATGAAGCACAAGGAATAATGAGTAAAAAATCTCGAATATATCAATGTAGAAACTGTAATCACAATATTAAACATCAGTAACAATTCTCTGGAGTATTAAAATATGAATACTGAAAAACTAGGTTTTCCCATACCGCAGCGTTCTTCCAGATTCTATAATGAAATGAAGGCTCGCTGGGAATCTCCGGAATTTAAATGTGGAGAAAAGCTGGCAAATCGCACTACTGCAATGTTTGAAGCTTTTGCAGATAAACCGCTTCAAAAGCGGATAGCTCATACATACGCATACTCTCTTGAACACGAATTGCCAATCGTTTATGGCGATGAATTGTTGATTGGAATGAAATGTGTGGATAAGTCATGGACCAATTCTCAGCGGCTATTGTGGGAAGATTACGGATATCTTGGAAGAAGCAGAAAACAGGCGGAAAAAGAACTTCCGGAACTTTTCACTATCACAGGAGTAAACGATCCGGAAAATTCCAGCAAATACTGGCTGTCAACTTTTCACTGTGCAGGAGGACATATCGGCTGGCATTGGAACTGGCTGGTTGATAAAGGCGTTACTGGACTATTAGAGAGGATTTCTAATGTACGAACTCAGCTTGATGACAAAGGTAAAGAAGTCGTTGACTGCATGAAAATTGCTCTTGACGGAGTGTTGACTTGGAACGAACAGTATATTAATGCTCTTTACGCGAAACTTGACGATACTTCTGATCCTGCAGTAAAAGCACAAATCAAAGAAAATATTGTCATATGCAAACAGGTACCGCGTTATGGCGCAAGGAACTTCCGAGAAGCGGTCCAGGCTTTTTACTTTTCGTATCTTTGTGCTTTTGTTGAAATGCCATTTGGCGGAAATGGACCGGGAAGACTTGACTATTATCTCTGGCCATATTTGGAAAGGGACCTCGATGACGGTCTTATCAATCTCCAGGAAGCCAGAGAAGTTATTGATGAACTTCTTATAAGAATGCATGCCAGATTTGGTGGAAACCCGAATAGCGATGGTTATGTTGAGACAATTGTAGTCGCCGGTACAGCTCCGGACGGTAGTTGCGTATACAATCCGCTTAGTAAGATTATAGTGGAATCTATCTGTGGGCTTAATATTACTCATCCTTCTGTTTATATCAGAATTCCAGAAGATGCTCCACAAGAACTTATTGAGCTCGCCGCAAAGTATTTGCGCGATGGTAGTAACCGAGCTCAGATTCTTAATGACAAAGCCATTGTTGCCGCCATGATAAAAGGAGGCATTCCTGAGGAAGATGCCAGAATGTATATGTGTGGAGGTTGTATGGAAATATCTCCTCAAGGAATGAATGGCGACTTGCTTTTTACTGGCTTCTTCAATACCGCTAAAATATTGGAACTGGTCTTGAACGGTGGTATTTGCATGCAAACCGGGAAAAATCTGATTCCAGATCTCAATGGCAAAACGCTGGCGGAATACGGCAATTTCGAAGATCTTTATCAGAGATTCGAACGAGAACTAAAGAGAATTTTATTTATTACGTTCAAATATATGGATATTTCCAGAGAAAACTTTGTTCAGTTTAGACCATCGTTTTTTACTTCAAGTATGGTCGAAAACTGTATTGAACGAGGCAGGGTTATCATCGATGGAGGAGCAAAATACGAGGATTACGGCTCCACTCCATTGGGAATTCCTAATATCGGCGACAGCCTTTATTGTTTGAAGCGGGCTGTATTTGACAAAGATGCTTTCATTTCCGGAAAAGATTTGCTGGAAGTCCTTCGTTCAAACTATGAGAACAACGAAAACCTGCGTAAACGTCTGCTGAATTTGCCAAAATATGGACAAGGCAACATAGATGCAGATGCAATGGTCAGGAAGGTCGTAAAAACTGTTTGCGGAATTTACGATGAATACACAAATTATCTTGGCGGCAAAATCAAACCGATGATAATGACTTTCATGATGGCTCCGATTGCCGGCAAAGCCCTTGCCGCCACTCCTGACGGACGTAAAGCCGGAACTCCAATTGCTCAAGGAGTTACCCCTCAAAGTTCATCCATGAAAGATGGTATTACAACAGTAATGAGATCAGCAACCAGTATTGAACTGGTGCGTTTTTCCGGAGGAGTCAGTAACATGTGGGACTTATCGGCAGATGCTGCAAGTCAAAAGAATCTTGAAAATCTACTGCAAGTATTCTTTGATCTTGGAGGGCAGATGTATCAGGGAAATATGATTTCTCAAGAAGAATTGATAAGAGCCAAAGATAACCCTGAGCAATATCAAAATCTGATTGTTCGGGTTGGAGGCTACTCTGGTCGTTTTGTTGATTTGAACCCGGATATACAGTCCGAGGTAATCGAACGTTATCGTCACCAACTGTAATCATATTGGACTGGCTTGAAAATAGAAGAACAGGCTAGAAAAAGAGGAATGGGATTTTCCTCCTCGAGCCGAACATAATTTATAACAAATTCAGGATGTAATAAAATGATTTCCGCAGAGTCACAAGTACTCCAAAAGATGGGAGAAACATTTGCCTCGGGCTTCTTTGAAGACCGTAATGCTCCTGTTGCTCTGAAACATTCAAGAGCGATACTACGTTATTTTGAAGCTTTTGATGTCGCAAAGATTCCACAAGAGTCTAAAAATTATTTTCCCAGTGGAAAATTAAATATCTGGAGATTGACAGATCCACCGCTGGCTTTCTTTTTCAGCCATTCATTTTCAGTTTCATTCAGTCTGAAACTGTTTGAAGAAAGAATTCCGGTCTATCTCGAATCCGAAAGAGATATTACAATTGCAAGGGAAGTTGCACGGGACATGAGCGTGATCGGGTATAATCCTTTGAGCTCAAAATATAGCGTTGGTGGTTCCGGCTATACCCATGCTATGCTTAATTATGAAAAACTTTTATCTCAAGGACTTTCCGGCTATATCGCGGATATCACAAAGAGATTGGAAAAGGTTGATTCCGAGGATAAAAAATTCTTTTACATGGCTTTGAAGGAAACTTTTGACGCGATAATGCTGTTGCTGAATAAAGCAATCAATCATTACAGTGGCAGTAATCTTGGCAAAACGCTTAAGAATATAGCAGAACGAGCCCCTGAAACATTTTACGAGGCAATGGTTCTGTTCAATTTTATTTTCTATCTGGACAATTCCGACTCTATTGGAGAGATGGATGTATTTTTAACTCCGTTCTATGAAAAAGATATTGCCGCTGGAAAAATAACAGAACAAGAAGTTATTGAACTTGTTAGAGAATTTTATGTGAATGTCGATGACAACAGCGGCTGGCACATGATTCTTGGAGGCAGGAAAGCAAAAAGCCGCCTGACTGAATTATGCCTGGAAGCTATTGACCGGCGGAGACCAAATACTGGATTAAAAATCAACTTCTGGACTTCGGATGAAGTATGGGAAAAAGCTTTTGACAGCCTGGAGAGAGGTTCGGGGAATCCAGCATTTTACAATGACGCGGCATACCGTAAGAGTGCGGTGAAATATGTAGGAGTTAACGAGGCTGATCTTGATAAAATTGCCTATGGTGGCTGTACTGAGTTCATGATAGCCGGTAAGTCCAATGTGGGATCAATAGATAGCGGTATTAACTTGCTGGAAATACTTGACTGTTCAATGAAAAGATTAGATTCTGCTGCCGATTTCGGTTCTTTCATGGATGCATTTAAGAGTGACATTAAGTATCAGGTATCCAGATGCATTGATGAAACCAATATGAATCAACAATATAAAGCACTTTCTCGTCCTCAGTTGATAAGGTCATTGTTTATTGACGACTGCCTGGAATCCGGAGTCGAATACAATGCTGGCGGTGCTAAGTATAACGGCGGTGTTATTAACGTTGCGGGAATAGCAAATACGGCAAACTCATTATACGCGATTAAACAGGCATATTCAGGCAGCATTGACATTAGTCCTTCAGAGCTCATGTCTTTAATGGAAAATAACTATAGTGATGCCAGCAAAAAACGGGAAATTCTGCGGAGTCTGCCGAAGTACGGCAATAATAACAGCGAGGTAGATTCGATTGCGAAAGACATAAGTGAGTTTGCATTTAGTGAGATACTAAAATACCGCTGTTGGCGCGCCAATGGCTTTTATATTCCGTCTGTTATTATGTTTGTTACATACGTTAACGAAGGCATCAATATAAACGCCACTCCGGAAGGAAGAACAGCCGGTGGTCCCATATCAGATTCATGCGGACCGATGCAGGGAACTGATCTTGAGGGAGCTACTTCAATGCTGCAAAGTACCGCCTGCTTGCCGCACCATAAAGGTTTGGGAACTATGGTTCTAAACATGCGCGTAAATGCGACGATGCTGAAAGATCAGATTCAACGGAAAAACCTCAGAAGCCTGCTTCAGACCTATTTTGATATGGGAGGGCTTCAGGTACAGTTGAGCGTGCTTGATGCTGAAACATTGAAACAGGCGGAAAAATATCCGGAACAGTATCAAAATCTGGTCATCCGCATTGGCGGCTATACAGAATATTTTAATCGTTTGAGTTCTGCGCTTCAAAAAGAAGTGATCGCTAGAATCGAACATGAGGCAAATTGAGAAAAAAGGTTCATCGAATAATGATTACAGAAAGAGTACAACGTTTGTTGGATCGTTTGAAAGTATCTTCACAGCGCGTAGTATGCAACGAAGCAGAGCAAGCAAGTTACGCTCGCATTGTATATAAGATGCATTCAACGGGAGAGCCGCTATCAGTAATCAAATTTGCGGAGTTCCTGGATGATTTTGCCCATTCAATGCCTATTGAGATTATTGAGGACGAACTGATTAAAGGCTCTCAACGTTTTACCAGACCAAACTGGAGAAAAATTTTCACGGAAGAAGAACTAAGTAAACTTAGACCATTTGGTAACATAGGGCATATTTGTGTCGACTATGGTCGTTTTATTTCGCGTGGAATCCGCGGGCTTCGTGAAGATATAACAAGTATGGCTGATAATCTCAACAAAAAAGCTTTTGAAATCACATTAAATGCTTTTTCTGTATTTGTTCGCCGCCATGGTTGCGAACAAATTGCGGAGTTTCCTCCGGAGTCATTCCATAATGCCTTACAGCTTGTATGGTTTATTCATGTATTTCTACATGCCGAGTGTAATTCTGCGGCTATCTCATTTGGACGTTTTGACAAGTATCTCGGGCCATATCTTGATAAGGATTTGGAGTCCGGACATATTACAAAGCAGGAGGCGTATGAACTGCTTTGCTGTTTCTGTATCAAATGCTGTGAAGGCGATGAATCTCAAAATTTGACCCTTGGAAAAGAAGATAGTACCATTTCATTAATGATGCTAAAAGTCATGTCAGAGTTAAAAATCTGGCAGCCTTCCATATCAGTACGAATTGAGGAAGATACATCTGAAAAGTTTTGGAAAGCCGCTGTTGATTTGTGTTCTACAGGCCTGGGAATGCCGTCTTTTTTCAACGGGAAAGTGGTAACATCATCTTTGGAAGCTGTGGGAATTCCACATGATCGCGCTGATGACTGGGGTATCGTTGGATGCTATGAGTCTGCTCCAATGGGAGACTGTTATCCGCTAACTGTGGCAGGCGGTTTTGTGCTTCCGGAAATGCTTTGGCTGTTTTTACAGGAAAAAGATGACTATGAATCTTTTGAAGACTTCTATTCTGGTTTTAAGATCTATTTTCAGGATTATTATCAGAAAAATATTTTATCGGAGTTTGAGCAGAAAAGACAAAGCATGAAAGAGAAATTTCCATCTCCTTTTGAAAGTATTTGTGTAACAGGTTGTATTGAGTCCGGTTTGAATGCCGAGGAAGGAGGAGCACATTATAACCTCTTTGGAGTCAATGTGCTTGGAATAGGATCTCTGGTAGACAGTCTGCTTTCTATAAAAGAACTTATATTTACAGCGAAAGATTTAAAATTTAAAGATATGATTGAGCAATTGACTCAAAATTTCCCTGACCGAAAATTACTGCTGAGATGCCGGAACCTTCCAGATAAATTCGGAACAGACAGTTTAGCCAGCAACTATATTGCGGAGGATATTTCTAATTTTATCGCGAATGAAATACTCAGTCATCCATTATCTGGAAATGTGCGTCCATATCCGGGATTTTTCTGGTTCGGTAATGATATTAACATCAATTTTATGGCAGGTCCGGACGGACGTGTTGATGGAGAACGTATTTCTTACGGCTGTGGACCCGGAGTTGTTTTGGAAAACACAGGAGTAACTACTATATTAAATTCTGCCGCTTGTATAGCTCATTCACTATGCGCATGTGGAAATCCTTTGACAATTTCTTTATCCACTTCTGATATTGCCGGAGAAGAAGGCAGAGAGCGAATTCAACAACTGGTGAAATGCTACTTTCAAAAAGGAGGATATCATTTGCATATAAATGTTGTCGATGCAGAAGAACTGGAAAAAGCGAAAGTTAATCCGGAACAATACCCCGAATTAGTAGTAAGAGTAAGTGGATACAGTGCTCCTTTTGTGGATATAACAGAAAACTGGCAGGATGCCATTATAGAACGCACAAAACGTAATATGTAATTTTATACTTGAACATAGTAAAGATGTAATGGAGGAAAATCATAGAAGATAGAGAGTTTTATATAACTGTTTCCAAATATTGACAGGACTACTTAAATATAAAGAGGTAGTTAATGTTATTGCATTAATTTTTAAAGAGAACTTACAATGAAAAACAACGAATGGAGCTTTGTTTACATAGCTGATATTCAGCCGGGATCTCCGCGGTCATACCGCTTTAATCCGGCCTGGATGGAAAACTGGCTCACCGCAAAAAAACAGATAATGGATCTGAATCCTGAATTTGTCCTGATTGGAGGAGATATTACTCGCGATGGTACTATTCATGATGGTGAATTCGAAGAAATGAAAAATGAATTCGACAGTATGGGGATCGAATACCATGCAATTCCAGGGAATATGGATGTCGGCAACAAATGTACTAATGTCCAGGGAGCTGTCGCGGGACGTCGTGATCCTGAGCTAAACATTACTTCCGACAACCTGCGCCGTTATGAACAGTTCTTTGGCTCGAGCCAATGGTCATTTGTTCACAACAATCTAAGAGTGACCGGTTTCTGCGATATGTTGATGGGGTCAGGACTGCCGGAAGAAAAGGAGCTCTGGGAGTTCCTGAAGTCCTTAAGCAAACAGCCTCGTTGTGAACATCATATTATCCTGACTCATTATGCCATGTTTGTTCAAACTCCCGACGAAAAGCAGTATGATCTGAGCAAACTTGATGAATATTACGAATGGTACTTCAGTCTTGATAAAGTACACCGGGAACGTCTGCTGCCGATCTTTCACGAATGCGGAGTAAACCGTATGATCACAGGTCATATCCATTGTCGGAAAGACTTCGAGTTTGACGGCATTAGTTATAATCTGTCACCGGGAACTTGCTTTGGACAGTGGGACGATAAATGGTCAGATGGCTGTAACGACCTCGGCTTTTATTTCTATACAGTTAATGGCACCGAAATGAGCAAGGAATTCATCCCACTGGCGAAGGTGTCAGAACGTACCGATGCCTATGGTCCAGGAGGTCATCCGCCACCAGAAGAATGGGATTACTCAAAGGCAGTATCTCAGCCGCCGTTTAAACCATGGTTCAAATAAAATAATATCAATGAATAGCATTATGGATAAAACTGAAATACGTGAAGATACGGAGTGGACCGATTTCCGATGGCACAATGCTCCTGATCAGACTCAAAAAAGAATACTACTTGTCGGGGATTCTATTGTTGTTGGTCATGGCGGTTATGTTTATGGCCTTGTCAAAGATTTTTATAGTGTTGATTATTTTGCGACTTCCAGGTGTGTCAGTGATGTTGATTATTTAACAGAGCTGGATTACATGTTTTCTCGAAGAGATTATGAAATGGTTGTTTTCAACAATGGTCTACATGGATTTGACATTGATAATGATATTTACATATATCATCTCAAGGAAGTTTTGAAGGAAATGAAATCCAGAGTCGACAAAGTAATATGGCGTAACTCTACTCCTGTTCGAAATACGGATAACCTGGAGTGTTTTAACAAAGAACGCAATCCTGTTGTTATCCAGAGGAATGAAAAAGCGACGACGGTTGCGGCTGAGCTCTTTCTCCCGGTAATCGACCTGTATACTCCAATGTCAAAGCAAGTCGACTTCTTTTCTCCGGATGGAGTTCATTATAATAAAGAAGGACGAGAAGCTCAAGCGAAAATCATCGCTGAAGCTATACAAAGATATTTTCAGGAGCAGATTATTTAAATAGTTTTTTTTAGGCACAATGGTTGTTATCCGCCTGAATCCGGGTGATGGGTAGTCACTGGGGACTATCTATCACCCCCTTTTACTGCGTTTTTTTGTAAGTCAACAGTAAAGCTTTTCTATGTATTAAACAGTACGATTTTACGATGAATTATGACTTTATATCTTGACTTTTACTTAACACGTGTTAATATAGTCATAAACGGTAATTATCCTTGAATAGTTAGAAAGATAAAATATTTACGAGAAGTACATATATTTTATGAAGATATTACATCTTAAGGAGGTATTAAGCTGGATAGAAATAAACCCCAACAGCTTTATCCAGGCGGTACACCATTGGGAACTGACCTTGTGAAATGATAGCTGAAATCAATTTGTCCGGAGTTAAATTAACTCATATTTTATAGAATATTATTTTCAAAGCCAGATTTTATATAAAATTTAAGGGAAAGTTATTTTGAAAAGCAAGTACTCATCAATATTACTTCTACTGTTCATATCGATGATCACTTTTTCATTCAGTAGCCTGCAAGCAGGTTATATTGAAGAAAAAGATGGAAAGACCATTATTCACGTAAAAGTTTTTAAGTTACCTGATCCAAGCCGTAATGATACCTTCACCAGATCAGAAGTCGCAGCGGTAAATCTATTTAAGAAAAGGTTTCCGGAAATCTTTAAGAAAAAATACCGGGACAAGTATAAATCCAACCCGGAAAAATATGGTAAGTATAACTGGGATAACGTTGAAATTCAGCTAGAGCCGTTTTCCAGCCTGGCGGTTGAAGGGGTCGAAACCGATATGCTTGCAATTGCTGGCGGAATTTCCCCGGATATTCTTTATATCAACTTCAGAAAATCCCATAATTATATTTTTAATAACTTTCTGTATCCCCTTGATGAATATTATGCTACAATGACTAAGGAGCAGATCGAGTTCCGAATCAATAACAAGCTTATGCCGGTGATTCACCGTAAGGGACCTGAAGGTCAAAAGCACTATTGGGCTTTGCCATATAATGGTGCATTAGGGAAAGTTCTGGTTTACCGTAAGGACTTGTTTGATGAGTTTGGCATTCCTCATCCCTCAATAAAGTGGACCTGGAACGATCTGATGAATGCCTGCAAAAAACTGACTAACTCAGAACATGATTCTTATGGAATACACTTGGTTCGAGGTAAGCACGAGTCGCACAACTGGATCAACTTTCTGTGGTCAGCCGGTGGAGAGGTAATGGAATATGACGAAAAGAAAGATCAGTGGAAATGTGTCTTCGACTCGGAAGCGGCGGCGAAAGCTTTGGATTTTTATATTCAACTGAGTGCTGAAAAATGGTACGATAAAGACGGAAACATTCATCGTGGTTATTCCTCAAAAGACAATTCAGAGTGCGGTGTGAAATGGGAACGTGGTCAGATTGGTTTAATGATAATGAATATCTCCGAAAACATGACTTCAATCAACCCTGATATTCATGGAATGATTCCGTTGCCAATGGGACCAACAGGAATTCGAGCTGCTGAATTGAACAGTCGTATGATGGGGTTGTTTTCCGAGATCAAAGAGCCTGCGGTACGTGATGCTGCCTGGGAATACATGTTCTTCTACGACTGTAAAGAAGCCATCAGACTGAAAACTAAAATTATGGTGGAAGGCGGACTTGGACGCTTTGTAAATCCGCAATACCTGGAAATGTTTGGATATCCTGAAATCAAAAGACTCGTACCGAAAGGCTGGTCGGATATCTACAAATTATCCATTAATACCGGAAAACCGGAACCTTATGGCAAAAACAGTAACTTCGCATATGAACTGATGACATATCCGATCCAGGAAGCAGAGGGAATGATGCGTCGTGATGAACTACCGAAAGATGAAAAAGCACGTTTGAAAGTTCTAAAGAAGCTGCTGGAAAAAGCTTGTGATAAGGCAAATGAGAAGATGATTGGAGCAATTACTCCAACTGAACGAAAATGGAGACGCATCGTTGCAGGTCTTTTCCTGACTGGTATTGTCATTGGCTTTTTCTTTGTGTTCCGGAAAATTTTTAAAGCCTTTACTCCTCCGAATAAAAGCAACGTCGAAAGTGGTGGTAATAAGCAAAAAAAATATATTTGGGCATATTTGCTGTTGTTGCCGGCTGTCGGTACGATTGCAATTTGGAATTATATTCCTCTGTTCCGCGGTTCTCAGATGGCATTCTATGATTATCGTTTGCTTGGAGATTCGGTTTTTGTTGGACTGGATAACTTCGGAGATATTTTGTATAATGCCAAGTGGTGGGCTTCTATCTGGAATTCATTACGTTATTGTTTTCTGATAATGGCTTTTACTTTTTTGCCACCTATTCTGTTGGCGATTTTACTTCAGGAAGTTCCAAAAGGAAAGATGTTTTTCCGTATTGTTTTCTACCTGCCTGCGGTCATTGCCGGACTGGTCACAATATTGCTGTGGAAACAGTTCTATGATCCGTCAATTAACGGTACCCTTAACTATATTATGTTGAGAATTCCGGCAATAGGATTTGTGATTATTGGACTGATAATGCTGTTCCTTGCATTGATATTTGCAAAACGATTCAAGTTCTACGAACTTTATTTTCCGATGAGCCTCTTTATTCTGGCTGGAATCCTTATCTTTTATACATTTTTAAATTTTGTTTCCCCTATTCTGTTTCCAGGCGGAGATGGTTCCGTCTGGATTACTCTACAGAAACTTCCGTCAAGATTGTTTGACTTCACTCCAGAGGCTTTTCACTGGTTGAGCGATGAAAAAACAGCAATGGTGTCATGCATTCTTCCCATGATCTGGGCGGGAATGGGACCGGGGTGTCTGATTTATCTGGCGGCCCTTAAGGGAATTCCGGAAGACTATTATGAAGCAGCGGACCTTGACGGTGCCAGCTTTATTGATAAACTGATCTTTATTGTATTTCCTACGATTAAGGTTCTGATCATTATCAACTTTGTGGGTGCATTTATCGGCTCATGGTACGGTGCAACAGCGAATGTTCTTGCCATGACTGGAGGTGGAGCCAACACAGAAACCGCTGGATTGCATATCTGGTACGAGGCGTTCACCTATCTAAGTTTTGGACCCGCAACCGCTATGGCCTGGATGCTGGCATTCATGCTTATCGGGTTCACCGTTTATCAGTTGCGGATATTGTCAAAAGTCGAATTCCGCAGTAATTCATCCGCAGCTAAAGCAGACAAGTAATTTTATCAGGAGATATTCAGTATGCCTATTATTTCAACTATCGGCAGAAAATCACTTAAGGTGAGAGCCTTGATATGGACGATATATATATTGCTTATTAGTGGAGCAATAACCATGATTTATCCGTTCCTGCTGATGATCGCAGGTTCAACAAAAAGCGGAGTGGATACTCCGGACATGGAAGTTATTCCACAGTTCCTGTCCAAGGAAAAAGGTCTTTATCAAAAGGATGTTGAAGCCTTTACCAATGAACACCTTGAATTGTATCAGATGGCTTATCATACTTTGGAACCAAGTTTTCGTAAAATCGAAATTCCCAAGAATATAAAACCTAAGTTGGTCAAGGAATGGAAGACTTTTCTTGAGCAGGAAAAACCCGCCTATTATTACTACCAGGCCGCTTACATGAGTACTCGTATCTCATCATCAACATTGCCGTTGAATATGAGAGGGTTCAAGGCTCAACTTTATAAGAAATATGATGGTAATTTAGATTTATTGAACCGCGAGATGGAAACAGAGTTTGCTAACTGGTTTTCATTTGTGGTCCGACCGGAACAGTATGTCACTCGTCTGTATCAACCGGTATTCAGTCCATTTCATGACGCATATCGTAAATTTAAAGAGAAACTTCCTGAGAAGTATCGCATCTACTTTAGTCCCGGCGGCTACTTTGTTACTACTTATCTGAAAAGTCAGTATACGCAGAACATCCAAAACTATAATAAAGAACACGGCACGAGCTTTATTTCCTGGGAAGATATAAGATTGTCGCGCCGGTATCCTGAAAAACTCGACAAGAAGTCAAAAGAGGACTGGTCGGTATTTGTCAGGATGATTCTAAACTTGTTTTGGATCAGGGCCGATGACGCGGCGGTTCCTCTGTATCGTCAGTTTCTTAAGGCGAAGTACGATAATATTGCCACATTGAACCGTAATTACGAAACGAAATACAACAGTTTTAGCGATATTCCTTTAATCAAGGAACCTCCTGCGGGAGGGCTGGTTCTATCTGACTGGGACGCATTTATCCAGGGCTGGCATGATCCGGACACAAAGAAATTCCATATATTGCCTGATCGCATGATCTATGTCCACAGTATAGATTTCATGTTCCAGGATCATCTAAAAAAGACCTATAAAACAATAGCTCAGGCTAACTCTGCACTCGGAACCGATTATAAGGGCTGGCCTCAGATACTACCTCCGCAGAAAGATGCCCATTATGAGTTTTTCAAGGAAAATCAGGGGATGTTGCGTTGGGAATATGTCAAAAGAAACTATATTGCTGTAGCCGACTATATACTGCTTCATGGCCGAGGTGTAATGAATACAGCCATTTACTGTTTCCTGGCTATTCTGGCAGCCCTGATTGTAAATCCTCTGGCGGCTTATGCTCTCAGTAGACACAAACCACCGTCACAGTATAAGATTCTATTATTCCTCATGCTGACGATGGCTTTTCCGCCAATGGTTACTCAGATTCCGGTCTTCCTCATGCTGCGTGAGTTCAGCCTGTTAAATACGTTCTGGGCTCTGATCCTGCCTGGTATGGCGCATGGATATAATATTTTCCTGCTGAAAGGATTCTTTGACTCTCTACCGCAGGAACTCTATGAGAGTGCCGAACTTGACGGCGCTGGAGAATTCCGTATCTTCTGGCAAATCACGATGAACTTGAGTAAACCTATTCTTGCGGTAATTGCCCTGGGAGCTTTTACCGGAGCTTATACAAACTTTATGATGGCACTGTTGATCTGCCAGGATGAAAAGATGTGGACATTAATGCCATGGCTCTATCAGCTTCAGCAACGAAGCTGCCAAGGGGTCGTTTTCACCTCCTTGATTATAGCGGCAATCCCGACATTCCTGGTATTTTCGCTTTGCCAGAATATCATTATGCGCGGTATCGTTGTCCCTGTGGAGAAGTAAATGACAACTCAATCGAATATTGAAATAACCCATGGACTATGCCCCGGTCAAGTCCTGCAACGTAATTCAGAGAATATGGCTTCCGTTGATATCTCCGGGGAGTGTGGTAGCGCTGGAAATGTGCTATTGAATGTGACAGATGATATCGGCGGAAGTGTCATAGAAACACAGGTTATTGGAGAATCCCTAGACGGAATTTTCAAAGGGACAATTACCGGTATTCCCGTTGGCGGACCTTATTCGTTTGAGATAAAAATAGGAAACGATAAGGTTCTGATTTTAGATGTTTATGTCGGGGATGTCTGGATACTCGCCGGTCAGAGCAATATGCAGGGAATTGGTGATATGGATTTTCCCTCCACACCGGAACCTAAAGTCAGAGCTTTTTATCTGAATTATCGCTGGGGAATGGCAAAAGATCCGCTGCATCTACTTATTGAGTCTCCGGATCGTGCTCATGCACCGAATCCTCTCCCACAAGCGGCTATCGCAAATGCCAGAAAAAATATGTTAAGAGGCGTTGGGCTTGGCGTTGAATTTGGCAAGACCATGATTGAAAAAAGCGGAGGGGTGCCACAGGGCCTGATCTGTACGGCTCATGGCGGTACCACAATGAATGACTGGCAACCAGCCCCGAATGACCAGAACGGAGATACATTTTACGGTTCAATGTTGAAAAGTGTTCGTTTCAACGGACAGAAAGTCTCTGGTATTCTCTGGTATCAGGGGGAATCGGATACTGACCTGGAATCAGCAAAGGTGTACGCAGAAAAAATGCATGAGTTCGTCTCTGCTGTGAGACGAGACATCGGTATTCCAACATTGCCATTTTTTATTGTCCAGCTCGCAAGGAATTTCCCCGGCGGGAAGCTGGATATTGAAGAAGATGAGATTGGTTGGCGTATAGTCCGAGAGGAACAGCTGCATTTACGTGACCAAATTGAAGGTCTGGAAGTTGTTCCTGCACTCGACCTTCCTCTGGAGGACCGAATTCATCTTAGTTCGAAAGGACTCAAAATTCTAGGTCGACGTCTGGCAAGAGTTGCTGCAGGAAATTTATATGATATGCAAGATGAACTTCCTGTAATATTGTTTAAGTCAGCTCGAAGAGCAATTGATAAGCCACAATATATAACGGATACCTATGCAATAGATGTTGAGTTCGACAATGTCTCTGGATGTTTACATGCAGATGGCGAACCACACGGATTCTGTCTGGTTGACGATGAAGGCAATAATTATCCTTTGATTTATCGAACCATCCTCACAGGGAAAAAAGTTAGGCTTGAGACTTCATTAACAGACTTCGCGCCAAACTTGAAACTATCGTACGGATGGAAAATGTCAACTTATTGCAATATTCGTGATGAACATGATATGGCAATTCCAGCCTTTGGGCCTGTAGAAATTGAAAACACTGTTGCAGTGTCAGATTTCATTCGAAAATGGCAGATCGCAGAACTATTGCAATTAAATGAGAATTTTTGTGAATTAAAATGTCCAGAAATGCCGGAAGGTATTTCTCTTCAAACATTTACTGGTAATAATACATCAATAAGAGACTGGATAGGGAAATCGGGCACCAGCATCCTTCGAACAAAAATACACATCGCTGAACCAATGAAACTCGATGTACGATTTGCTTATGACGGACCGGTAAGGGTATGGATTAACCGTAACGAAGTATTCCATGACTTTGATGGAACTCCCCCGATGGGAGTCGACAACCAGGTTTTTCCCTGGCAACCAAACTCTGGAACTCATGAAATAATGATAGCCATGCAAGTTACTCCAACCAATCTGGCGACTGGAGTCAGGTTAAGGTTTTCCCGTAAAGATCTATCATCTAATGAGATTACTTTGGGAGATTATATCATGCCGGAGCAGACTATTTAGGCTAGTAAAAAGATATTAGAAATTTGTAGAGGGAAAAATATGTTAAAAGGCTTACACATAAAAAAAGTATTAATTCTTGGAATTGTTTTATTTGGATTAAACTTATTTGCCAGGGAATTTAATATGGTTTCCAATATCAATTTAAATATTCCGGTCGAAACATATCAAAAGATGGGAATAAAAACAGTGTGGATACATTGTTCCCTGCCAGTAGAACTGGATAAATCAGGAACTCCAGTATGGAAGAAAAACAAAGATTCCAAATTGATCAAATCTGTTTATGACAAATTTAAAAATTCCGGTATATCGGTTTTTCTGGCTGCGGGAATCTGGAGAAAAACTTTTGAAGGCCAGAATAACGCAAAACAAAAAAGTATTTATGGGAAAGATTGGATTTATGGCAGTTTCTCCGCGAGTACAAAGAATATTGAGAAGAAGTTAAAATTTCTTGTCAGAGAATTAATGAAATACAAATGTTTTGGCGGAATTTGCATTGATGACGAACCTGCGGTCATTGTTGGCGGATGTTTCAATGCAGAAACGGTAAAATTGTTTAAAGCGAAATATAATCTTGATCCTCCTTCATTAAAAGATTTTACAGATGTTCCTCCCGGTATTATCAGGGCTGGTAATATTGTACTTTTATGGATGAAGTTTCAAAAAGAATTAATTCACAATTTCTATAGAAAATTACTTTTGGCTGTGCGTGAAGTTAATCCAACATGCCCCGTGTATACGATTCCAGCGGCAAGCTGGATTGCGGGAAAAACAATTTCAAAGCCGGGATGGACTCCACAAATGAATAAGATGAAGCGTATAGGGTGTCTTGATCTTGTTTACGTGAAAAACTTTCATCTCTTCAATCAGTACTGCTTTTCCATTTTAGATGAAAACGGTTGGGATCAAGTTATCGCGGACGGTTTATGCCAATACCGGTTTTCTCCTCCTGAATATCCAAGAAGCATTGTGCCGATATATGACCGGGATCCTGACGAAAAGGGAATTTCTCCACATGCATTTCAGCGTTATGTATTGCAGACATTTGCAGAAGGGGCAAGAGGCATTGGCTATTGGCCGGCAAGTGTGTTTTCCAAAAATATTATTATAACAGCAGAGAAAATATACAAAAACACAATCAAGCCGTTGTGTGAAGCGACTCCGAATATGAAGAAGTTAAAAGGAGAGGTAGCTGTTCTTATTTCTACTTCTACTATCGATTTTGGCGGTCTTTGGAATAATAACCCTATAGAACGTTTTCTTCACATTCATGAAAGTGAAGCTTTAGAATATTATCTCTTTAAGCGGGGAATTCCTTTTGACGTGGTTTTGGAAAATGAAGTCAAGGACCTGAGCGGATATAAAATTATTCTTGCTGTCGGTATAAAATATTTCAGGAGTGATAAGGCAAAAATACTTACGGAATATGTTGCTCATGGGGGACAGTTGTTGTTCGATAAATCCACCGGAATCGACATAAAGGGGGCAACAAAACTTGATTATAACGCAAGATATTGGTATGACGCACTGCGTGGACAATCTCAACGGGCTTCAGACCTTGAATATCAGTGCGGGGTGTTGGATGGTACTCTAAATAAATATATACCTGATTCTTTGGCGGTATGTCGTTCCAGCTCACGGCATGCCAACATAAACTATCTGACCGATGATAAAAACAATATCTATCTTTTCATAGTAAACAATGATTTGAATGAAAGAGTCAGGACCCTTCTCTCATTTAATCGTAAATGTGAGATTGAAGATATCCTGACCCATAAAGTATATTCTGTCACAGATGGCTTTCAACTTGACCTGAAAGTTGGCGATTTGAAAGTTTTTAGATTACGATGATATATAATTGATCACCTGTGGAATTGACTTGTCTTTCGGCCATGGTAGAATATAATCTTCTCCTGGCCACACATCAAAGAAGTTATCTGGTAAATCTATCTCTCCATCAAGATCAAGGCAGACTCCCATACAGAAAGTTGCGGATGAAAAAATCAATTTACCGTCTTTATAACGCATATTCAGCTTTCCTGATTCGGGCCAGTTTAATTCATGAAATTGTGGTAGGATTAATCTATTCCGCGCAATCAGAGAGGAGTCTTGGCCATAGAGTGAGGCAAAAGCAAGGGCGTTGTCAAAACCGGACTCTTCCCATATTACATCACTAAATTCAACAAGCAGTTCTGAGGTGTTCGCCGGGATTGTCGTATCTTTCGTTTTTCTCAGCAAGTATTCTCCCGCCATGGTAAATACACCATATTTTAGGGAACCGGCCCACTCCTGCATACCGTCGTTCACTCCGAATACTTTTACTGTAGAATCTTCGCGGACTACAACGACATCGACTGGAGCAAAGGCACGTCTTACAGGATAATATCCAGGTGTTTTCCTGAAATAATAATCGATAATGCTCCAGCTTCTGACAGCGGGCCAGCAGTCATTGAACATCCAGAAAATTGCCCCAGAGCTGTTGAATTTACGCCTCCGGTAGTTGTTGATAAATTCTCGAAGTCCCTCGCCCTGCAGAAAACCGCTGTAATAAACAAAATTTTCGATAGACATGGCGCGAGGATCTTTATTAAACCAGTCCATGATGATCTTGTCCGAGTATGATTCCGGCCTCCAGGAATCAACGCCGATATCATGTATCTGCCACGCAAACGAATTATTGAACTCCTGTCCTTCCGGCAGACAGCTTTGCAGTGTGGGCAGTGAGTTGGGACCAATGTATCCGCCTTCATTTGCGAAGCGCGAAATGTCTTCCCGCGACCTTCTGAAATTTCCATCGGTAAGTCCCGCGCTCCATGGATGCTGGTCTCCGGTATGAGCAACATAAGGATGTTCAAATCCGGGGGAATATGGACTGCTTGGCTGATAATGCCGGGTTGGATCTTCCTGATTCAGCATGCGGGGAAGAATCAAGTGATATAAGGCATAGTCAGGATAAAGTACACCTTCAATTTTATTGTATGTATGCCACTCTTGTTCATTATTACCACACCATGCAACCAAACTGGCATGAGTTGCCAATCTCCGTATCTGGAACAAAGCTTCCGCTTTGACGTTAGCCATGAACGTATCATCCGTAGTAGGATAGCCACCGCAGGCATACATGAAATCCTGCCAGACCATTATTCCCTTTTCATCGCATCGCGTGTAGAAATCATCCGTTTCGTATAGGCCTCCGCCCCAGACCCGGAGAAAGTTGAAATTTGTGTCCACAGCCAAGTCAACCAGCTTGTATGATCGTTCCTGGTCAATTTTTTGAAAAATCATGTCGGAAGGAACATAATTCGCTCCCTTTGCGAAGATTTTTCGATTGTTGATTTCGAAAATAAAGAAGGTTCCTTTTTCCGGGTGCTTTTCCTGATTAACATGTATTTTACGAAATCCTACTTTGGTATCATGCTCTGCTACCAGTCGATTTTCATGACTCAATTTGGCATTCACTTCATATAAATTCTGTTTTCCATGTCCATTGGGCCACCAGAGTTCAGGTGCATCTACATCTATTTCCAAAGTCAAATCGTTATTGCCAGGGACGACTTCTACTTCCGTTTCAGACAACGCATTAAGTCCCGGGATACAACCTGTCAATTTAGCAGTAAAGGGCTCATCAGCTGTCGATTTAACAGCCACAGTAATTTTTACTGAACCTTTTTTCAAATCATCAGTCAAATCTGACAAGACAGCAAATTGTTCTACCGACATAATCGGATCCCATTCCAGACTGACTGGTTTATGTATTCCCAGGTTGATCAGTCTTGTTGACCAGTCCCAACCAAAGGAACACTGTGGCTTTCTCAGCCAAACTCTTTTGTGCAGGGGGATATCAGAACAATTGTTATGATAACCGGTAATAGGCTTTTCTGATACGTGGTACAATCCGCTTTCAAGCTCTACCATCAGGACATTTGTTCCGGGTTTTAATTTTCCCGTCACTTCGATTTTTGCCGGACGATAGTAGTTTGCATGGGTACCGACAACTTCTCCATTTAAATAAACCTTAGCTTCGTAATCCAATCCTTCAAAATTCAACCATGCCTTTTCTTCCAGAGCTGCCGCCGGAGCTTCAAAGGTCTTGCGGTATGTCCAGATACAATCATCAACCCAGCGGCTTTTCAGGCAATTTGTCCCCGTATACGGTTCCTCAATAATTCCTGCCTTTATTAGGTCCAGATGGATTTCTCCAGGAACTTGAGCTTCTATCCATCTAACCGGATCCATCTGTTCATCCCGATGAAAATTAAGTCCTCCACGTTGACCATCTGCCCAACGAACCTTCCAGTCCCCATTTAAATCTATTTTGTTTATCATATTAAAGATCCTTTTTGATTATATTGTACTATTTTATACTATTTTTCTTATTTTCAATATATATAAATGATCAATTATGTACTATATTGATATAAAATATAGAAAAAGTGTATAAGTAGGAAGATTTAAAATGCCGACAATATCATATCAGCCTCATTTCTGGGAAAGGGAAGAATATTCTGTTGTATGCAATGTTCACGATAAAGCTTATCCACTGCATTCTCACGAGTACAATGAGTTGTTTCTTATATTGGAAGGCTCTCTAATTCACCAGAAAAATGGCAAAACAGAAAAAATAGGACAGCGTAGTTTATGTCTAATGCGACAAAAAGATATCCATAGTTTCAAACCGGGAAACAAAGAAGAACGGTTTGTTATAATTAACTGTGAATTTAGTGACCGTATTGTACATGACATCGAAGAGTTTATGGTGGAGGCTGGAGTAAATTCTCCTGCCTCCGGCTGGTCAGGAACACTGCGTAATATTCCTCCAGATATTTGGCATGGGCTTGTTGATAAAGCCAGACGACTCGCTTATTATTATACTCAGCAAGATACCCGAACTGATGTACGAAGAGTACTTTTTAAAACTCTGCTTATTGACACTTTCACTTTATTATCCGAATCAGAAGCTTATATGACATCAAACCCTCCGCGATGGCTTTCTCGTTTGAGGGAAAAAATGTATAAAGAAGAAAATTTCATTGCAGGTCTGCCTCGCTTACTTGAGTTAAGTGGCTACGGACAGGAGTATGTTGGGCGGATGATGCGACAATATTATGATGAGACTCCAACTGAATTGATAAATAGATTAAGGATTCAGAAAGCGGCAAAAATGTTTTCTGAAGCTCGTTTCGATGCTTACCGTATAATGATTGAATGTGGTTTTAACCATTATAGTTGGTTTCACCGTTGCTTCAAACGTTATTTCGGTATGTCACCAAATCAATTCCTGAAAATATCTAAAGGAAATCTATAAAATCACAGACTCTTAACTGAAAGCCAAAGAGCAAACGATGCTGTAACCGTCTTTACAATACATTTTTACAATTTCAGAACGAAATGTCGGAGTAAAAACTCCAACCTTGCGCCCCTTCTGTTTTCTCGTTGGTATAACACTTTTCCTTTTGTTTGGGATTCCTCTAATGCGAATGCTCGTCTCATTCAGGAAAATGTGTTACCATTTTTTTTCAAACCTAGTACTTTTGACTCCTATGGCGTGGGGCGTAGGAAAGCTTTCACTGGAGCATACACAGATTCGGTATTGGTTTCTGGAATTTTGATATTTACGTCTGACAACCTCAATCCAGGAAATCTATCAAATCAGCTTCCCGAAAACAGGGCAGGTTCTTGCAGAGATTTCCCGGTAGAGTTAGAGAGGCAGATGATTCAGGGGGGAGTCCATTCGTCGATCTTCGAACTTGGGAAATATATTTCACAGGGCTTCTAGTGGTTAAGTGTCAGGGAATAACCGTTTTCTCGTTTTGATGAATTTCCTTTTTATTTCTGGTTGTTACCAGTTCGTTTAGAGAGAATCCATCAAAAATAATGTTTTTCAAACGGGTGGAATCAAAGCTGACAGAAGTTTTATATCCTTTTAACCGAACGTGATATGCATTACAAGTGCTTTATGATGAGGCGATAAGTCAAAAATAAAAATGGTCGGGATGACAAGATTCGAACTTGCGACCTTTTGACCCCCAGTCATATACTTTTGAACTAAAACTTGTGATTTTGTATGCTTTTTGTATGCTTTTTGCTTGATTCTTTGAATTAGATTGATATTTTTAGTCATATAATGACATTCCGGTTTAAATTTCAACGGAGCGAGAAAGTTATGGGCAAAAAAGGTCAGGCTAAAGGGGCAGGGCATCTGTTCAAAAGAGGTAGGGTTTATTACATTCAATATACCGTCAACGGCAAAAGAATTGTTCAGTCTCTCAAAACAACAGACAAGACAGTGGCTCAGAAGCTCGCTAATGAGAAAGCCGCCTTAACTTCAGAGGTGACAAACCGTGAACTTACCGTATTGAAAATTGCTGAAGCAAAAAACATCGTTTCCAACAATCGCATTAAAGTTGATGAGATATGGGAAAAGTTTCTTAATGAACCATCACGTCCCGACAGTTCAGCCAATACCCTGAAAAGTTATAAATCTGCGGTCAATCTTTTTTCTGAATGGTTGACCAAACATCATCCGTCTGCTCGATATATTGCCCAGGTGACTGATGCGACGGGTGCCGATTTTGCCAACTTTCTCTGGCAGGAACACAAAGTTTCCGAACGGACATACAACGCCTATATAAAGGCACTATTTCTGATTTTTAGAGTGTTAAATAAAGATATCCGGAATCCATTCGCCAAAGAGAATATTTCCAGGAAGAATGAAAACCAGCAGGGACGCTATAAGTTTACAGAACAGGAAATAGATAAAGTTCTGAATATCTTTGCTGATACTGGATTAAAAACCATGTACAAAGATCAGATGGAAATACTGTTTTACATCGGAGCTTTTACCGGCCTGCGCCTCATTGATTGCTGTTTCCTGAAATGGAAAGATATCCATCTGGAACAGAAGATAATCAAGACTATACCGGAAAAGACAAAACGAATAAAACGCCATGCCGTTATTCCCCTGACCACACAACTGGAAGATAAATTAAAAGTTGCAGTAGAATGGAAACGTGATGCTTATGTGTTGCCGGACGTTGCCGATCGCTACAAACGAAATCCGGACGGTATCCGAAAGGATATAATCAAGATTCTGAACTATACCGGATTTAACACGACTGAAGAATCTGACTCTCTCCAACGTAAGAAAAACATATGCCGTTATGGCTTTCATTCGTTTCGACATACCTACGCTAGCCTAATGGCCTCCCGAGGCTATAATATCAACATGCTAGCCAAAGTCCTCGCCGATGATACCAAGACCCTTGAAAAATACTACATCAACATCGACGACAAAGTCATCAAAGATACCTTCAATGACCTAATGGGGGGCTCTGGTAAAAATAACATCAAATCAGAGATAATCTCAAGGTTAGATTATCTATCTGAATTAGAGTTGAATTCTGTCATGTCTTTAATCAAATCAATGACATAAAGAGTTTTTTGGGAGATATATTATTTGAGAGATAAGAGAAGTTTATGAAATATTGGGCTTCGTATAAAAAAATTGAGTTTGATTCATTGGGGTGATTTGATTTTTTTATTGAGAGCTGTATTTTAATCTTCTCGTGTGATAATTATTAGTTATTAATGTTTGTCTGTTTATTAAGAACAAGGGGGGATAAATGATTGACTTTGCGGAAAGTTATCCCATCATTCTGCCGGAAAAAATAAACTCATATGTTTTTTATGACAAGATTCTTTCTAAAATTATAAAAGCTCTGGATAGTCAACAGAAAAATATTTGTTTAGTTTTTCGTAATACAAGACATATTACTACACATGTTTTGCCCTTGCTTCTGGGCGTTGGCCTCATTGCTGATCAAAATTATAAGAATAAAATCAGTTTAGATATTGGATATAACTTAGACCTGAATCGTTTTCTTCGGGGAAGTAAATTTTTAGAGTTTGCCCAAGGTGTATTCGATTTTAACAAAGAAGAACTTCCCGCTGTTGCAAAAATGGCAAATGAACACAAAATTACTGTGTTACCTATTAAAGAAGATTTGCCAAATGATTTCTATAGCATTCCCACAGAACAGAAAGATCAAATAATAGCTTATGAGAAATCTTTTCTTAAGACTGATAAAATTCCATTGATTTTAAGGAATTTATCTTCTAATCCTAAACAAGCTAAAGCGTATTTAGCCATTCTGGTTGAGATTATTTCGAATACGAGAATTCATTCCAGATCAGGTTGTATGATTTTTGGTCAAACTGGAAATTTCTCATTATCAATTTGTATTAATGATTTTGGGATAGGGTTTGATCAATCGTTAAAGCTCCAAGGTTACAACGTTGATTTGCCTATTAATATTTTGGGTGAAATGAAACGTCATAATATTACAAATAAAGACTCATTTCTTGAATTATTGCATATATTTAGAGCTCTTGAGTATTCAAGAATTAATAAAGAGAAAACTAAAAGATATAATTTATTTGACCTAAAGAATGAATTCAATAAAAATCGTGCAACAATAAGAATCCATTCTGAATCTGCTCAAATTGTTTTTTCGGGGGATCGATGTTATGGGTGTAACAAACATTGTGAGTCTCTGTTTGAATGCTATTATTGCTTAATGGATGATTACAAAAAAGAACAGGAATATTCTCCTGTGAGATTGTATGATGAGAGTCTTCAAGGAGTGCATATTGAAGCAGAATTACCAATATGATTTCTAGGGGAGGGAAAATAGATGAACAATAATATCTTTGGCATTTCCATTGATTCCAATGACTTTTTTTTATTTATAAAAGTTCATGCCTTACAATGCATTGAAAGTTTTTACCAGTCATATGAAAATCTTGAAAATGAATTTTATGATTATAAAGGTCTCAATGGAAATGAATTGAAAGTAGCTACAATTGAAAAAATCATCAAGTATTTCAAGGAGAATAAAGTCCCCAAAAAAATCATTGTTCTTGATTTTTCCTTTATCAATAATGTTGAGAAAAATCAGTTTAGTAATTTCAAAACTATTATTTCCGAAATTGTCAAAACTCAAAAGAAATCGTTGATTTTTTGGGAATGTATGCCGTCAATTTTTTTTGACATTTGGGAAAATGATTTTAATTTCCATATGAAATTTTTTTCCGATTGCTGTGAGTTTAAAGTCAAAAATATGAATGATGATACAATCAATAATTTTGATGATAATATGGATATGATATACTCCTATATCATTCCTCAAGGCTCTGATATTAAATTTGATGATCTTTCCTATGAATACATTGCTGATGTTTATAATGCAACTCTCAACGAAAGTAAGAGAAACTTTATTAAGTCATTTTGTGAAGGAAATGAGAGTAATAAGGGTAGTTGGACTTCTTCTTCAGTATATTTAAAAAAGTACATAAATGTAAAACGAATGATTGAGTCATCCCATTGTAACAATTTTTATCTTTATCTCTATGAGCTTGCTCATATAATTAAGAATAAGTATCTTTGCGATAGAACGTCAAATAGAAAAAATGTAAAGCTTTGTTGTGTTACTTTGAATGGAGCTTTCATTGGATCAATATTATCCAGCCTACTATGTATTGATCTTGTTACTCTTGATCATCTAGGACCAATAAGTCATTTATACAAAGCTGATTTTGAAGAAATGATCATTGCCAAAAACGAGTATATTCTTGTCACGGATGTTGTATGCATGGGAACTGAGTCGCATGTAGTAAAGAATGTAATCGAGTACCTTGGAGGTAAGTATTTGGGAGGCGTAACATTAGTGAGAATAGAAACAACTGATAAAGATGATCATAATACAGGTGTTCAATTAATTAACTTAACACATGAAGACAATTTTCTGGACTATTCTATAGAAACTAATTTTTCTTGCCCAAAATTGATAGTGGAGAATAATAATGAGTTTTAAAACTGCATACCTTCATTTATCAGATCTTCATCTATCAGACAATTTAAATTGTGATGGGGAAATTGTATCAAGATCATCTTATGATCTTCCTTTTGTAAATTCGTTTCTATCGGTATTAAAGGATAATTTGATAGAACTAAATGCGAAAGTTAACAAGGTAATAATATCAGGAGACTTAGCCAATATTGGGGTAGAGTCCGAATATAAAATTGTAACCGAATTTATCGGGACGTTGTCAAAAGAACTAGCTGTAGAAACTGAAGATTTTATTATTATTCCTGGGAATCATGATGTGTTTAGAAGTGGCCTGCGAGCGCATTTTGAAGAAAAGATACTAGAATATAAGGCTCAGAATATAAAGCCTTATATGCTTCATGAGAAAAAATTTGAGTACTTCAAAAAGTTCTTAGATTCTTTGGGTAAAAAATGCAATTGGCAATCACCCATTTTCTCTGTCAATGCTTGCACAAAAAATAAAATTGTTTTTATTGGATTTAACACTAATTTTCAGCAATCATACGAAAATGCGCCTGGATGGATTGAGGCCGCAGATTTAGATAATAAGATACAATCTGCACTTGAAGATTATAGTGGCTATGCGAGAATTGGGATATTCCATCATCCTCCTCCTATTGCTTCGTCAGGTTTTAGTCCTATATCGACTATTAAAAATTGGGGTGAAGTTTCTAGCATACTTGTGCGCCAACATATTAATTTTTGTTTATATGGGCATACTCATATTAATAATAATTCTGAACATATTGAAAATAATGATAGTTTTAAAATGATTGGTACTGGAAGTTTTGCTAAGAGTGGAGTTACCAATACATGTAAGATATTTATTGTAGATGATAAAAATGAAGAGGATAATATTTCACTTCGTGAACGAAAAATTGTATGTGATAACGGTGATTGGGATTTTTCGCAGAAATCGAAGACGTATTTCGTTTATTATTCCGACAATTGTAATTCAAGGGTAAGTAAGGATAAAATTGAAGGGAGCTCCAATATCAATGAATATCAAGTACAAGAGCCTGATGATGCAAAACCAATCGATACTTCTTTTCTGGTGGCAGAAACGAAGTGTCCATCGAGTTGGAATGATGCCTTTGTCGATATTATAAAACGAAACAATTTATATTCAACAGGCCACTATCACTGGGGGCCAAATTCAAGGTCTTTGGGATGTATAAATACCAATCAATTGTTAGGAAATTTTAAACTCTTGGAAATTTCTAAATACGCCTTGTATGATACATTCAAAAAGCATTTTTTACATGGCAAAGATAATTGTTTTTTAGCGGAGGAACTTTTTATTTTAAATTCGTCTGCTTTTATTGGTATTGGAATTGAAGGCAATATATTATGTTCCAACTTAGCGTTGAAGTTCAATCTACCATATACATATATTCCGGCTATATGTAAGGAAAAAGATCACAATAAATTTGAAAAACATATTTCCATAAAACCTCAGCCAAATATGTTTTTAGTTACCGATGTTGTCTCATCTGGCAGTACTGTTAAGAATATTATTAAAAACATACCTTGTTTTAAATCAGAAATTGTAAAAAAAATATATATATTGTGCTTGTTTTCTGTTGAAAATTTCGAATCCGAAGACAAACGGGTAGAAATACATCCAGTCTGCAGTAAGTTAGAAGTAAATAAATGCCCTCATAAAAGAGAAGAAGATTGTCCTCTTCACGAATTAGGGGTTTCACATAAGCTATATTGAGAGGCTAAGATGAAAGCGATTAAACCTTATTTTATTGTAGAATCAAATTTTGATGGTAATGAAATATTAAAACATATAGAAAAGACCGGTCGGGTCGCATATAAAAGCGAAGATAAGATTTCTGCAGATTCAGCACGGACTTTCATTCGTAAAATCATAAATAATAAACACGAAGCTGTTATTGAACATTATTCCATTACAGTAAGAGTTGTTTGTGATCGAGGAGTTACTCATGAGATTGTTCGGCATCGTCTAGCGAGCTACTGTCAGGAATCCACGAGGTACTGCAATTATACTAAAGGAAAGTTTGGAAGTGAAATAACTGTAATTGAACCTGTGTTCTGGGATAAAAACTCTGAGAAATATCAAATATGGGAACGCGCAATGAAGACTGCAGAGCATGCTTATTCTGCTTTGATCGAATCCGGTGCGACTCCACAAGAAGCCAGAAGTGTTCTGCCGAATTCATTGAAAACAGAAATTGTGATGACAATGAATTTACGAGAATGGAGACATTTTTTTGCTTTACGCACTGCACAAAATGCGCATCCACAGATGCAAGAAATAGCACAGCCGCTGTTAGATGAATTTAAGAAAAGAATACCTCTGATTTTTGATGATATAAATTATTAAGCTAGCTTTATTCTGAATGTCCGGAAGGAGAGCATTCTACCTTTTCCCAAGCCCATTGTCCAGATCTAATGTTATTGCTATTTTGACTACTGAATCCAACCCATACGCCATTCAATTTTTTTAGAGTTCTATCAATTTTTAACTGGAATACCCCTGAATATGTTGGTCCTTCAACCAAAGCATGCCACTCTCCATTAAAGAAACATCCAGATTCAATATGTCCTGAAAACAAGTATTCTTCTCCTTCCCAGTATAATGATCCAGAGATCTTCTTTCCAAGTTGTTTGACGGTAATATTTTCAGGGCCTCCAGTAACAGATTTCCCTGCATTATAGTTTTCAATAGTCCAAGAGTGTTTCCACATTCCTGCTATACTTACACTTTGTCTAAAAGTAAACCCATTTAAGAATCTAAGTAAAAAAGCAAGAATTGAATCGCTAAATAAAATTGTAAAAATAATCGAAACTGGTATACATATAAGACCTGTAATAAGTGAGATTATAAAATCACTACTCATAGTTAAGATATTCCCCTTTTTATTCTTTAATTTAAGATATATCCTATTATTTATTTTTCAATCAATGGCACATGAAATCATGCATTGAATTGTGAAATGATCTATGATATGTTATGATTTTATCAATTAGAGCAAACGCTGCTGCAGAATAAAATAGATAAAAGTGTGATTCCAAGGGGGACCGTGATGATGCCTTCGAAATATATATTTCCTCAGATAAGAATATTTCATGACTTTGAGTCGTGCAATAAATCAAAGAACAGCTTTTATTTAACGCATGAAGAAGTTAAGCTTGAAGATTGTTTATCTAAAAATGCATTTGTCCTTGGGGAGCCGGGTTCAGGAAAGAGTCGTTTGCTGAAAGAACTGTTGATATTGGTTAAAGCTCGAACAAATAAAGTTGCTTTTATTGATTTAAAAAAATATCCGTGTGATCTTCCTCTTGATGAGTATTTAGAAAAACTCAAAACACAAAAGAATAATATCTCATCTATTGAAGAAGATTTCTTAGCTGAAAATAAAAATTTTATTTCAACAGATTTTTCCTGCAAGTCAGAGGCTTATGTGTTTCTTGATGCTCTGGATGAAGTATCGGAACATAAATTCTCAGATATGGTTGATAGAATTAATGATTTTAGGCAGTCCAATAAATCTCTGACAATAATAATTTCTTGTCGTTCACACCATTTTGAGAAATGGAAATCATTGCTTGATAATTTTAACTTTAATTTCATTCGGTTGTACAACTTTGGGCGTAGGGAAGTAATCAAGTACATGGAAGCAAGAAAATTGCCAGAAGAACAAATCGATTCAATTCTCAGACAATTTATTCCACAGTCCCAATGGTGGTATTACGATAAGACAATACTATTTATTCCAAGATACTTAGAGGTCCTTTGCAATATATCAATTGTGTCAAAAGATACAATCCCAGGGTCAAGGATAAAGTTGTTTGATGCATTTATCAGCGAGAAGCTAAAAAAAGAAAAGAACACTGATTCTATAATTAATCCAGAATTAGTTAAACATGTTTTACAGAAATTGGCTTTGGTTATGGAAATCAATGGTGTAAACATAATTTCCAAACAAGATTTAATGGTTTTTCTTGATGATATTAAATCTAACCTAACAATTTCTTTTCTCAATCAAATTCCGATACAATTATTTTATGATCGAGGATTGTTGAAAGATAACATTGATCATGTCGAATTTGAAAACACAGAATTTCAGGAATACTTGGCCGCAAAAGAGATTTTTGCTTTAGGGAAGACTGAATATATCGTGCACGACCTAATGGTTGTTAAAGAACTTAGAGAAATAAATCCTTCCTGGTTGAATGTTTTAGGGTATCTTCTTGAATTAGACAACTCACTGTTTGAGCCTGTATTTTTATTTTATGAAAGACAAAAGGAAGGTAAGTTTCCTGTTAAAGAAATATATAATTATCTTGCAAATATCAACCCTGAAAGTATTGACGTTCAGATCAGAACTCGTTTTCTGCTTCATGTTTTTCATGTGCATTGTAATTTGGGAATATTTATTGATCATACTTTATTGTTAAAATTGACGACTTTCTTTGATTGTAGCATAAATCAGGAGCTTGAAAGTAGTATAGATATCTACAGCGATGGTGGTAAAGCCAATATCGTGGAATTTGTTGGCAATTTACATAAAAAGAATATTTTGACTGAAGAGAAAATAGCGTTTTGGCGAAAGAAAATATTAACATTCACCAAAACACAGCACTCTGTTCTCCAGAGGAATATTTGTAATACTATAGCTAATATTGGAAAAGTGAAAGACTTCAAAACAAATGAATTGCATAATCTCCTTTATTCGAATGATATTCTTGTTGCAGAAAGTTTTGTTCGTTCATGTTTATTTGTTGGGCCGGAAGATGATTTCACCTGGAAATCTGTTGGTGAATATTTGCGAATTCATCCTGAACGGGCCCCAATATTAAGTGATTGTTTTTTCGCTCTTAATACAACTAAAGCTATTATTAAGTTTTTAGAAGTAATGAATTCTATCCCGGAGCTTTTAAATATTTTTTCTGAAATGACTATTTTTTCTCGGAAAGAAAAAGATGGATGGGATGGTGAGTATTCGACTGATGCCGAAAACATTGTGCTTGATATTTTAACAAAATATGTTCAGAACACTCGTTTTTACGATAGAGACAATCTCTTTTTGATCTTTTTATGTAAATGGTGTCAGAGAAACAATAATTCTTTTATTAATAAATTTGCTGACATTATTATTAGCAGCGAGTATGCGATGAGATTTTCTTTATTCCATTCAATGTTGGGGGATTTATTATCTGTTGAAAATGTATATGATGTTTCTCAAAAATTTAGGAAAATTCCTAATGGAGAAAATTATATATTAAAAGCGTTTTTATATGCGAGTAAACAAAAGACTGCCCCAAAGGATTTTATTGATCTATGTGAAAGTATTTTTCCTGAAATGATTGATAATGACGATTCAAAAAATAATCAATTGCAGAAATATTTAGCTGAAAAAGATGATGGCATTTTTGATACTTTTAAATTTAAACTAAACTGTAATTCAGAAGGTTCATTTCATTCAGATGTCTTCTCTTTTTATCTCGTGAATAATAAAGTTATAAAACCCAAGTTGACTTCTAAAATAATCACAAATTTCAAAAAACTAGCCTTTTCTACTTTGAATAAACCAGTAAGTAAGGCACGACTGACACAGAAAAAGAATGATAAAAACACAACGTTTTCTGCTCCTAATTATATTTGGTATTATGGTTCTGCTATTTTAGTAGCTGTTGAATTCAATTGGGATATATCTCAATTCTACAAGCAAATATGGGCTTATATACCATTTTCAGACAATGTAACTTTTGAAACTATATTGAAATTAATCCCTATCCCAACACCTAAAGATATTGATGAAATGGTAGGCGTGTATAATGGAAGCAGGGAAGATTCATTGGCTGCTTTTTACCCTGTGAACTTTGTTGAGCTATGTGGGAAATACCCAAAGTACAAAGATAAATATAAAGATATTTTAAAAAGAATAATTGAGCTTAATGACTTTGATGATGAATATGTAAAAAGAAAAGCTTTGGATACCTATATAGAATTAGAGTTTAAAGATTCTAAAGAGTACTTAAAATGCCTATTGGATGGAGAGTTTAATGACAGAGCAAAACATTGGCTAATCATCAAATATCAGGATGAATCAGCAATTAATGAAAGAATTAAGCAGATTGTCGATCGTGCATTTGAGTGTGAATATCATGCTGATGGCAAAGTTCATCGTGCAGACGCAAGAGAGTCTGAACTCTCTAGTAAAAGTTTTGCATCGTGCCTAATGGAACTGAAAAGTGATTTATTTATCCCTACATTCCTTAACCTACTGGACTCCTCAATGGAAATCTTTAAAAAGTCCTCTAAATATCATAGGTATACTTTTTATATTTGGGATATTATTAAGGCATATTTTGATAATCTTAAATGTTATAGAAAATATTCTTACTTGGACGAATTAGAAAAACACCTAAAACAATATATTGGTGATGGTGGAGAGTGGTTTGACTTAGCTGAATTGAAAAGAAGCTATATAGATTATATTGAGCAAGATGATGATTTTAGAGTAGGAATTAATATATATAATACTTTAAAAGAAAAACAATATTTGAAAATTTCATCATCAAGAAATCTTGTAGATTTAATGCTGGATATTATAAATAAAGATTTAAAAAACTGGATAGAAGAAGAAGGTGCATATCGCTTTATTGGTAAGTCCGCAAATATGCAAGAAGACCTAATTCAAAAAACATTATTAGCTAAATTTGAGAGTGCATTGCTGAAGCGTGGAATATATTTTGCAAATATACTTCGAGAAACACAATTGCTGGATGACAAAAGAACGGATTATTTGATTACATATGGTTTTTTGCCTCCTATTATCGTTGAACTCAAGAGAGTCGACAATCCGGAGATACATATTACAGAGAAGAGAGAAGAATATAGAAACAAATTTTTACAATATATATCTGGAAACAAGGCTGAATATGGTATTTTTCTGGTGTTTCAGATAAATGATAAGATAAAACTGGAAGACTATATTTCAAAACTGGAAGAAACATATTGTAACGATGAAAATATTTTCATAACAGGATTAGATTGTACCATGTCAAGCTGCTAGATATTTTATTACTGTAAGATTTGTAAATATAACATAAGAATGTTAGATTTTGTGGTATGATTATTATGAGGATCAGAAATGGATGGAATCAAAGAGAAACTCTTGCTTTCCGCAAAAGAAAAACAGTTTTTAGAAACTGTATATCATATTTATTTAGATCAAAGGTCTGAAGAAAACCAACTTCCGCTCATAAATGCAATTGTCGAATTACACAATTCTGGAGACATTAATATTACTTCTGAGTTTATGGCGGTAAAGTCTGGAAATAAACCTATTGACTTTTTTCATATGTATCATATTTTTGAAAAGATTATTCCTGCGATAGATGTTTCAGTATCATCAATGGTTGAATGTGTTAATCATCTTGAAGTGGAGGCTGGCAATGACTTAATGGCTGGATCATTAATTTCTCCCTTTGTTGATTACTGCAAAAATGATATAACCAGATGCCGCGAGGCTTTAACTCTAGCTGCAAATGATAAAAACGCTGGAATGATTCCAGGAATAATTAATGCTGGAACGAGTTTCAATATTGAGGAGTTTGCTAAAGAAGCTATAGCATTAACATGTAGCGAATTTGTAGAAGTAAGGAGACAAGCGACTTATTCAATTGGTATAATTGATTACAAAAAAAACGATAAATTAATGGATAATTCACTTAGGGCTTTAGAGCAATTAATCGAAAGCGAAAAAGATGAATTTTGTTTGGGCAGTGCATTAAGATCTCTAACCGCATTATATTCTTCTCTAGAAGATCATTCAACAAGCAAGGCGATTGGATTAATTAAACTGCTACTCCACCCCAAAAGGGACATTATAATTCGAGTAATAGCTGATATTCTATGGCGAAACAAGATTTCAGAGCCATTATTTAGTATTCTCGTAAATGCCTTAAAAGATGTTAAGGCAGACAATAAAGTTGCAATTGACTATATCGATTATGTATTGGCAAATTTGATTGAAAGTAATAAAATTGATCAAGCAATTGACCTTCTTGAACATATCCTGATTGAAAACAATGATGAGTTAGATATTGAACCTTTTGATAGCTTTATACATAGTGTTCTGAAAAAAGAAAATACAATAATCAATCGATTAGTTACACGTTGGTTTTTATCTGGAAAAATTTCTCAATATCGTGCGCTAGAGGATATTATTAACTATAGGCATGACAAAGAAATTGAGTTAGCTGTTGATAAGAACTTGATTGAGAGCCAAGATAAAATAGTCTGTTTCTTTGTGTTGAGGAAGGCTGTTGGTTGGCTGTTTGACGCTCCTATTAGTACAACAAGCTTTATAATATCCATGATTGAATATATTGATAAAGATGATGAAATTATAGAATTACTTTTTTATCCCGTATTATTAAATTATCCTCAAAAGACAAAGGATTATGTTTTAAACATTATAGATAAACAAACTCCTCGTGCCCAACAGATTTTAAAGAAAGCTATTGATAAACTAGATGAACATTTTACAAACTTAAAAGTATCTGAACCATTACTTGAGTTACTCCCTTGTGAAAAACATCAAGATGCTTATATGAAATTTAATAGGCAACAATTTTCAAAATCGTATGAAGAAGCTGAACGTAAATCTCCATTACTTTCAATATTTCCTAAATCGGTATTATTGTATGGGCATAAATATGTTTCTCTCATTAATAATGGAAAAGGGAAAGAAGAAAGGGTGGAAAACTCGCTTCATTCGTTGGAAAGTTCAGTCGAATATCCACAGCTTTTATATTTAGACCCTCACAGACTTGACTATACAATACGCTGTTTGCGAGGGGAGGAATTTATCAGATGAATGTGATTATTAGAGAATATCTTGCTTCTTTGAAAGAGCGTGGGGAACTTGATGTTATGATTCCAGACCTTCTTTCACAGATGGGGCTGGAAGTTTTTTCGAAACCAGGTATTGGGGGACGACAATATGGTGTAGACGTGGCGGCTTATGGAAGTATCGACGATAGTTCTCCTAAGGTCTATCTCTTTTCGATAAAAGGGGGAGATTTGGATCGGAAAGATTGGAATAGTGGTTCTCCTCAGGATCTTCGGCCTTCTCTTGATGAAATTTTGGATGTCTATATTCCAACACATATGCCAGCTGAGTACAGATCCAAGCCTGTCGAAATTTGTATATGTTTTGGGGGCGATTTGAAAGAAACTGTAAGGTTAAATATTTCACAATACGAGGATAAGAATACTTCTGATGGAATAACTTTCAGCGAATGGGGGGGAGAAAGGCTTTCAAGACTTATTGATGATTATCTTTTAAGAGAAGAACTACTTCCTGATGAATTTAGATCTCTTTTTCGAAAATCGCTTGCTTTTCTTGATCAACCAGATATCGCATATAAAAATTTTTCAAAATTATTAAAAGTTATAATATCCGATGAAACTAAAGGAAAAAAAGACGCAACAACGAAAGTACGCCAACTTCATCTGTGCCTCTGGGTAATCTTTGCTTGGAGTCGAAAAGAAAATAACCTTGAATCCGCTTACCAGGCTGCTGAATTAACATTGCTAAATACGTGGGAAATCTGTAAACCTTTTCTAGGAAAAACAAATAAATTAGCCGTTTCCGTAAAATCTACATTTTTACATGTCCAAAACTTATATATGATTATTAATATTGAATTCATGGAAAAGGTTGTAATTCCATATGCAAACAAACGGTATGCTTTATCCAACGCTATTAGGTCTACATGTCTTGTTGATATAAACTTAAAATTATTTGACATATTGAGTCGGACTGCCATGTGCGGAATATGGTTGCAATGGAATAAGCAAATGTTCAAGAAATTGAATTTAAACTTAAATTTAAATATTGAAATTGACAAGTATACCAAAGTGATTAAGGAACTCATTAATAACAACCCTATGCTATTATCGCCATATAAAGATGAGCATTCTATTGATATTTGTATAACTGCATGGTTTTTAGGAGTGTCATCCCCAAATCATGAGTTCATAAAGCAATGGTTTTCTGCCTTGGTTCAATTTTGTCGTTTTAACTTTGATATTCATGGTAGGTACCCTTGTATTCTAAAATCATACAGCGAGCTTATTGAACATCCGTTAGCAAAAACAAACGAATATAGAGAAAAAGTAACTGCTGGTAGTGTTCTTTACCCTATGATAGCTGCATTTTCTGCTGTATTTGGTTTTGATGAAGTATACAAAGAAATTCAAGATTTTCAAAAAGAATCACTTCGTCATTGCAATTTTCAATTATGGTATCCAGACGACTCATCTGAAAGCTTTTTTTATACAAATAAAGATATTCACGGCATGACTTTACATCCTATACATATAAATCAGAAAATAGAAGATTTTTTAGATCAAGTATTAAATGAATGTCATGCAACTTCATACTTTAAGGATATGAGTCCCAATCATCATGGTATGTGGCCACTGATTTTATTAGGATGTAGGCATTATAGGCTTCCCGTTCCAATGCACTTTCTGGAAAGCTTTATTGATGATGAAAATTCGAATAATGAGTGTACCCAATGAGGATTTGAAAAGGATTTTAGCAAACGAAGTGCGCATTATTATTGCTATTATGCCTAGGGAAACTGTTTCTTTTTTTGAAAATTATTTTTTGAAATAAATATGAGAGGATTTTATTTTATGAAAATTCCCAATAACAATAGATGGAAGTCTACGGGGACAACTTTGGGGCAGGGAGGGCAAGCTCAGGTTGTAGCGGTAACAGATTCACAAGGTGAATTCCAAGGAACATATGCGCTGAAAGCGTTGCAGAAAAATAAACCTCGACAAGCATATGACAGGTTTGTTCGTGAAATAGCCGCAATAAAGCAACTTGACAATCCGTATATAATCAGAGTCATTGATTCATCAGAGAAAAGTAATACCGATTTTCCATATTATGTAATGGAATATTTAGAGGGAGCAATTTCACTTCAGAGAGTTCTTAGCTCCAATCAAAACCCATATTACTGTAACCCTATGGCTGCAATAGAACTTTTCTCTATGATTTGTAAAGCAATACAAGCATGCGAGACCACCACTCCTAAAATTATACACAGAGATTTAAGTCCTTCAAATATACTGCTTATTCCAGATGGAAGCATAAGAATTATTGACTTTGGATTATGTCAAAGTGAAGGTGATGAGACAATCACATTAGTTGATGAAGGAATTGGCACTGTCAATTACATGGCTCCTGAGTGTGAGTCTGGTAATAGTGGTGCTATTGGCATATGGTCTGATCTCTACTCAGCAGGAAAGATACTCTGGTCAGCTATTACTGGGCAAAGAGTATTCTCTCGGGAACGTCCTGCTTTTACATCAAAGTCATTAGCTAAAATATTTCCAGAAGCATTAGATTCATGGCATCTTTACCATATTTTTTCGAAAACAATAAGGCATGATACTTCTCTAAGATGGAGTAAGGCTGAAGATGCGTTAGCAGCCTGTTCCATGGTAAAAAGGTTACTACTTGGAGGATATTCTCCCTTGGAGGATATTTATAAACATTGTCCTATATGCGGAATTGGAAAACTATGTAGTTTTTCCGGCAGTCATATGGTTTTTGGAAACCCCAATCCCCGTGGCATTGATTCTGTCAGATGTGATTATTGTGGAGTTTGTCTTGCTATTGATTATCAAATGTTAAACAAGAGACTTGATGAAATGGAATCATTAGACTAACTAAAAAGCAAGGATAATATAAATATGAATGTAAGTATTAATGAGACATTGCGCGCTGCGATTTTAGACAATAAATTTAGCAATTATAATCTTCCTGAGCAGGAAATTGTTGATTTTTTAACGATAGGTGAAATATCGTCGGAGGAAATACAAAGTAAAGTGGTGACAATTGTAAGAGGTATAATGGGACATCATCAGAAAAAAAATCTTCAACATTTAATTGCAGAACTAGCTCGAATTGAGTGTGGCACAACTGAAATTCCTGGGATGGGACGGGATCATGTTGTTCATGCAGTATTAAGTTTCACTCTTGGGGCTTATATAAACGAATGGTTGTTTACTGATATAAATTTTACAGTTGATGTGTTTCAGTGGAAAATAGCTGGATTATTCCATGATATAGGATATCCAATTGAGATAGCTGGTAAAATTTTTAGAGACTATTGGAAAACAATTAATAAAACAAAAATACAAGCTACCTATGAAAATCCTTTTTTTACTCTTTCTTTGGAGGAAATTGACAATCTTTACAATGGTAAAAATAGTTTTGACCTAATTACACAAAGATTGAAATTGTGGGACATACATATTGATGCCAGAAAAGTGTTTGAAAAATGTTCAAGCATGACAAAAATAAACCATGGAATTATCAGTGCCCTATCAATATTGTCAATAGTTGATTGTTTGTATCAAAAAAATAACCCCACTAGATTGAATGATGTAGACAATGGATGGGCAGAAAGAAATTTCGATGAAGATATAGTTTCTGCATGTTCTGCCATTTTTATTCATAATTTAGAAATTGAGGACTTTAGAGGTTACCAAGTCGATATAAAGAAAAGTCCAATAGCTTATTTGTTAATTTTGGCGGACTGTTTGCAAGATTGGGATAGAGCTGGTTGTAATAATAATATGTATGCGATTGATTATAAAGACGGAATACTAGATTACAAAGCTCCACTAGACCGTGCTGAAAAGATACAAAAAGAGGTAAGGGCGAAACTGTTTGATATTGATCGTTTTGTGGAGTTCAATTTATTATAATGCGCGAATGCGGCGTTCTGTTATTGATGTTTTTCGATACACTTTAGGGGAGCAAATATTGAAGTATTAATGCCAAACTCGTTTGGAAGCGGAGTAATCAATTTTGCGATAAAAAAATGTGTACACGATACATTTTATGACGTTCATGTTTTCATCTTTCGAGTTTTATTTCTAGTTCGCATGATTTATTGGGAGTTTTTCCAATGGTTCTTGAAAATGCTAACTTTGATTTTACTTGTTGTATAAATTCTTCTATGGCTTGTTTTATTTGTTTTAGTCGAGAATGAGTAAATTTGGGTTGTTTGGTGTCAAGCAATTCCATGACGGATTTTCGGTCGCCGGAACGTTTGTCGATTTCATATAAGTCCAGTTTGTTTTCGCAAAATATTTTTATAGATTCTGTACCTCGAGTTCCGGCAACGTATGCCAGTTTCTTATCGGCATGTAATACCGAATGGCGGTCAAAGCCGATAATTACGGATTCAAAGGTTGCCCCCTGGGATTTGTGGGATGTTGCAGCATATCCATAACTGATTTGCTTACTTTTTAATATTCTCCCATCTTCGGCAATGATATTTCCGGACTTATCAAAATCATTTATCGTGATAACTTCTCCGTTTGTGAATTTTCCTTCTGAATGGTATTCATTTTCTCGGATCATGATTTTGTCTCCGACTCCAAGAGCCAGGTTGTGTTCTGCAAAAATATTACAGCTTTTCAATTCCTCTTTGCAGAACAAAACATCTTGATTGTTGGAGTCCCTCAGAATAAGCCCTTTGCCATGAACAGTTCGCTGAAGATGATATTGATTATGGTGTTGGTCAATAATGATCATTCCTGGCTTATAGTTTTTGTAAACCGTTTTTTGAGCTTTTGTCCAATTGAGAGACTTCAAGCATATAACTTCCCTTTCTGCTGAAATGATATTTCGGTGTTTTAATTCTGCTCTGATTTTTTCCGCTATCAAGTCATTTTCTCGATGAGTCGGGTTGACGATGATCGCTGATTTACCAATATCCAATGCATTGAAATATTCCTTAACCATCAGATCATAGCGATTTCCGGATCTGGCTTCCGTAATACATTGTTGCTGGTCGAGAAAATCAATTGCAGTAGAAACCATTCCTTTTGATAAGGCTTTGGCGACCTTACGATATTTATAATCTTTTTGCCTTACAATCTCTTTAATTGAATACTTCTCTATCTCCGAAAATTTCAGAAGCATACGAAATGCATCCCCAGCTTCAACCGCAGAATGTTGCGACGGATCTCCGGTCAGCAGTAATCGGCAATTATTATCCTGAACCAGTTTGATCAGGTCGTGAATTTGCCGTGTCGATGCGAGACTTGCCTCATCAAGAATGACAATAGAACCGTTTTCTATAGGACCATCTTGGAAATCGAGAAGTAACTTCTGCAATGATACTGCATTCAGGAAAGGAGTCGCTGTTTGTGGTTGATTATACTTGTTATGTAGTTCATCCCCATCCTGGCGCAATACGTCTCTGGCGGCGTTTGAAGGAGCACAAAGAATAACATTATGATTGCCTTCTACGTGCGTCCTTACAATTTCGCTCAAGGAAAATGTTTTTCCCGTTCCAGCTTTTCCCACTAGCGCACAAATCTGGTCTTGATTCTGAAGAATGTTTATAACCGCATTACGCTGTTCCAGACTTAATTTATCTGATACATCCAGGGATTGCCGGTTCGATTTGAACTTTCCTTTTCCCTGCGATATTGCGTCGATAATAAATGCTTCCTGTTTCCAGTGTTCCACAGGGGCTATTTCTGAATCTATCTTGATAATCTGATTTTTTAGATAGAAATCATCGATCTGACTGGATATTTCAGGAAAGGATAATCCGGTTCCGCAAATAGCATTAATTGCAGTCTCGCTGAATTTATAATCTTTGAGAACACTGTTCCTCTCAAAATGATGGTTTCGGGAAAACTCCAGGGCTTCTTGAGAATTTAAGGTTTGTCCTTTTAACTGGCCATGAACCTGCTCAAAACTTTTCTCTTTTATCGCTTTTAATGTTGACTGCTGCTGTGGCTCCAAGCCGTTCCATTGATTGTTTAATACTTCCGGAGTAGTAATCTCAACCAAGGAATTATCACTGGATTTTCTTACTGCATTTACAAATCTTTTTAGGTTATCGATTCTTGAGGTTCCTGGCTTGGAATGAGCATTCCAGTATCTTTCAAACTTAGCCAAATCAAATCCACGAGATGCATAAGTGATCTGCTTTTTTTCGCTTCTTGACAAACTGGTTCCCAGATAATCCTCCGCTTGTTCAATGAGCGCTTCGATGTCTTTCGAACGTGTTGAAAAATGTTCGCAAATATCCGACATGCCGACAATTTGCGGAGCATTGTACTGATCAAATTCAATATCATAGCCTCCTGCGATTGCTGCATTGGCAAGTTCATTTCGGTATATGGCGGTAAAATAGCTGCACCGCTGAAAAAACTCATTGGATTCGATAGCGTAATTTTTGCCGTTTTCAGACGGAGTGGCGTTCAAAACGATTACATGGTCATGTATTTGAGGTTCCAGACTTCTGTTGCAATCATGCTTGTAGATTGCGGCACAAAGTTCTCCGGTAACTTCCACTCCTTTGTTTTTGTGATTCTGCCTTGCTGTATGTCTTTCCATTTCATTAAGCGTTTGAATGACTGCTCTGTTGTGCCATTCTTTGATACGATCATCATTCATGGTGAGAGCCATAACAGAAAAACTTTTTGGAGCCGAGAAGGTGAAATCATAGAAATTTCTGCGGTTATTAACCAGAGAATCTCCATCTTTCCTGACCGTGTTATTTCGTTCCGTAAGCTGTGCTCCGGTAATTGCATGAGAATTATTGCATAGGGCAGCAAATTCTTCTTCACTGACATTTGCGCCTGAATTTGTCCCAAAACGCTTACAGGCAAAACCGTACCACTTGCCGATTACTTGATGATCTTTCTCATAGTAATCATTTGCGCTGAGATGGTTTGTCATGTATTCTGCTCCTCCAACAAAAGCTTTCCCACAGATCATGTTACCACCTCTTTATCTCGGCATATGTACCTGGTGAACTATTAAAAGAATAGGTCTTATCGTTTTCCAATTCAACAAAATACCGACCTTCAGCCTGAATAATATGAGGAGTGGCATTATACTGCTCAACGATCTTTTCCTTTTCAAGTTTTAAGGCGCTTACCATGTCGGATGAATAAAGTAGATAGATCAATATTATAGCCCCTACAATGATGCCTGTCGCCAAGAAAAAGGTGATTCCGACTCTAATCCAATACGATTCCAGAGCAGCCCGCTGATCATTTAGAGTTTCCTGGTTATCGGCAATTTTCATATCCAGTCGAGCTTTTTCTTTTTCCAGTTGATCAATGACTCTTTGCCGTTCCTGAACAGTATGCTGATGCCAAATTGCAATATTGCTTCTTATTTCCTGAAGCAAGGATTGACATGAAGATCCCAGTTCTCCAATGTATTTAAACGACTTTTCAATATTTTTACGTTCGGTTACCATCTGATCAATCATTGATCCTGTATACTTTGCGTATATTCCACTCATCAGCGTAATTTTCACCAGAGGATCGTTATCATCTGTCACGTGCATATACCTTAAATCACTAAGTAATTTTACCTTATCGGCATCAGAGAGTTTTAATTCCTGGATTATCAGTTCAAGGGCATTGCGTTGGGAAGATGTTTGCTCTTTTATGCTGAAATCGTCAACATTAGAGTCCGATGCTTGTGGCGTTTTTGCTGTTGGCTTGTGAGGATTTTTATTCATTTTTCAGCTCCATAGTCCTTTACAGTTTTCAAGTTCTTCGAATATCTGATTTCTCCAGAGCTCAAGGCGACATCTTGCTGACAACTTTTTAAATTTCGGATGATCTGACTTCATTGCCTGGGTTAGTGTGTAGCCGTAGTTTTCCAGTTCTGTCTGCCATTCTGGAATTCTGGCTTTAAAGAATATTTCATACGGAGAGAAAGCTTGGCGAAATCTCTCCGCGTTTTTACTGGTTTCCCATAGCTTTGGTTCTCCCTGAAAGTTGTTCAGAGCAATAAGATACTGAACATTATTTTGTAAATGGTTAGCCCAACCAAACACCGTTTCAAGTGAACCAGGATTTGCAGTTATAGTACCGACCGCAGTAAAAATTATATCAAGGCTTCGAGCCGCCTGATACATTTCAGAGAACCATTGAATCAGATCAAAGCCTGATCCAGCCCCCAAGTCTGCCAAAACGATAGCATTATCCTCAGACTGAGTTGAATCGATGAAGATATCCAGTCCATCCGGCTGACGGATATCGACTTTTTGCGCTTCCGGAAAATAATGAGAGAAACTACCTTTCATCTTGTTTTCCATATCGCAATCGAGCAGAACTACTGGTATCTGGTTGTGTTTGAAGTATTCTGCAAGATTGACCATGAATGCAGTCTTACCGACTCCGCCTTTTCCGCCCATTGTGAAAATCACTTGATTTTTCATGCTATGTTTCCTCCTGTGCTATTTTAGAATGGTTTATTGAGATCAAAAATTACTTTATTCTGACTTTTTGTTTTCGATTTTTCCTTTGTCTGTGATTGTTTTGAGGATGGGGCATTCCTGGCTGAATTATTTAACTCCTGATTATCCAAGGGATGCTTTTTTAGATATGCTGATATCGCTTGTTGAGATATTTGAATTCCAGCATTGCAGAAAACCGTTGCCATCTGCTGTTGGGTGAAATACCTCTTTTTCATTTCTACCAGAACATCCCGATAGTCGTCAAGTATTCCTCGACGATCCCCTTTCATGGAATGAACTTTCTCAAGCATTTCTGTTTTTATATCGATTGTCATAACAGGTATCCCATTTGTAAGTCTATGTATTTGAGTTGTTGAATCCCGTAGACTGTTTGTATCTCATTGGTAACATGATTGTATGCTGATTGTAGAGAATTCTTAGCTTCAGCTAAGACGTTAGTCTATATCAATCAAATCAAGCATTTCTCTTTATTCTAAATTTGGATCTACTTCCTTTTTATAGAGTTCATATAGGGTTATATCTTTTCCAAAGTTCTCTTGAAAACAGTCTTTTTGACTATCGTACTTAAGTTTTATACCTAATCGTTGTTGAGTCTCATAAGTGAAGTTCTGTTTTTCGTCTGGACTTAGTTTTTGCCATAGTTTTTGGGCTTCATTGAGAATGTGTTGATACTTCTCCTCTTCAGCTTGTCGCTTTTCTTCGTTCAACATCATTTGCTGCTTGACCTTTGCTTTTTGTTGTTTGATTTCCTTCTCCTGGTCCAAGTACAAATTCCAGTATATTGTCGCATCTGCTTTATAGCGGTTGGTAATGTAGGAGCCTCGGAAACGTGTTGATACGCTTGAAATATTATGCTCAAGGCATGTATCCCAGAAATAACAAGCTGAATTCACTGAACCAGACCAATCAATAATATTCTTAATATTTCCAACCCATCCGCAAGCCTCCAGCTTCATTTTTAAGTCTAAAACACGCTTTTGATCTTGTTTGGTTAAATTATTTATTTCTAAATTTTCTCTTTGTATATTATTATTTATTTGAGAACTCTTTTGGCCGGATGTCATTCCGTCATTCGCTTTTTTGCTTGACGGCTTGGGACGTTTGGGATTTTCAATAACAATATATTTTACTCCGGCAAATCGTTTACTCTTATCTCGTTTCAATATTCTTTTCACATAACCTTTGCTTTCCAGTTCTCTCAGGGCACTTCTGATAGCTTTTTCCCCATTGTTGAACAAGTTTACCAATTGGTAGAAAAAGAAGCTCCAGTTGTCCGGAAAGCTTAACATTGAAGTGAGTAGCCCTTGGGCTTGCATTGATAGATCTGATTCCTGAAGTAGTGAATTTGAAATCTTCGTAAAACAACTTGTGTTTTCTGCGCGAAAGATTTTTTTATCCTGCATTATCTTTCTCCTTCAATAATTGCATTTACTTCGCTTGCTCGATACATGGCCCAGCCTCCTGTATTGTAATTCTTCAATCGGCCTGTCTTTTCGTATTTCCTGATCAAGTGTCTTGTTGAACATTGAAGTTTATGGGCTGCATCCTTTCGCGAGATCCACTCGTCAGCTTTTTTCCCCTCATTGTCATTAAGAAGGTTGTCCATCGTTGCGAGAAGCCGAATTTTGTTTTTGAGATCCATTTCGTTTTTTCCTATTTTTGTTTTTAGATGAAAAGGCTATGCTGACATTGAAATGCTAGTATTGTTCCAGTATTTCAAGTATTGGCAAATTAATATATTTTTAAGCATAAAAAATATTAATAAAACTTGACAAAATTAAAATACTGGTATTTGTTATAATTAAATACCGATTAAATTTATGATTTTGAACAGATACTTAAATGCTATAATAAATACTTGAATTAAAGTTGATTTGAATAAATGATTGAAGATGGCGACAGATATAAAATAGCTATAGTAGGTGGAGTTGAGCTCTATAATATGCTCCACGAAGTATTTTTGTTTACCAATATGGTTGATCTATTGTATATAAATCCTTGTTATGAGGATTTATGTCAAAATAAGCCTCTTTTAATAAGCTGTGATCTAGTCGTTTTCGATTCGTTTTGCGAGATATATTGTCCTGAGTGCTTTCTTCACTGTGAGGTTCAGCGATGCAATGAGATCATTCAAAAAGAAATCTCAAAAAAAGAATCAATTTATTATGTTGATGACTTAATGATCATGCTTAAAATAGGTTTATTTGACTTGCTTTTTGGTGACGAATCGTGTTTGAAGAAATTATTGATATTTTCTCCTGTCTTTAATTCCGAGGCTAGTTTAAGTCTAGATATAAATGATTTTTATAAATCTGGTCCAAAGAATACAGACGAAAAAATGCATAGATTGAACATTTCTCAAAGGAATTATATATCTAATCTTGTGTTTAATAAAAACCTTATAATTCCTGATCGATATGTAAAAAAAAATTGTTCATATGGATCAGTTGCTTTATCCACTATTCTCGAATTCCAAAGAGAGGAATCCTCTTATTTGGAGAATACTAGAACTAAATATCATAGAATAAAATGTCAAAAACTATTTGGAAATACTGATAACTTTTTATTAAAATGCAATGATGATGAAGTTAATAGTTATAGGATAGTTACAAAAAAAGTTTTTGATCCTCCCAAAAAGAATTTATTCTATGTTTTACATGACAGTTTAACATTTATTCAGAATGATTTTAAACATATCTATGATCATATTGTTAATTATTTACATGTCTTTACATGTGAGTTAAGTGATCTTGATAAATATTATACCATTCTTAGCCATATAGATCCTTTAATATATTTATTGCGCAAAAATGATTATGTCTGGTCAGGGAGGGAGAATCTTGCAGAAAAAAGTAGAGGATCCTATTCCGAAGATGAAAATTGGGAATTTAATAAGCTTATATCAGAATATAATCGTTTGCAAACGAAAGCAGGGAGAGACATAATTCAACTGAATAGTCCCGTTCATTCTTCTTTTAAGAAAGATATAATACTCGCCTCTAAAGATAAATATTCGAATTACGTGATATATGGAGAGAGTGGTTCAGGTAAGGAGTCTAGTGCTGAATTGATTCATTATGCTACTTTTGGATTTGATAACAAGAAGATTGTAAAAGAAAATTGTGCTATGCTTGATCCATCATTGGCTGCATCAAGAATTTTCGGGCATCGTAAAGGTGCCTTTACTGGCGCATATAAAGATTTTTCCGGCCTAATATCAAGGGCTCAAAATGGAACATTATTTTTGGATGAAATTCATTTGTTGCCCGATGAGGTATTGGGGAAGTTGTTAAGGTATATTGAAACTGGTGAATTTCTGCGTGTTGGACAAAATACGCCAGAAAAGGTGAATGCAAAAATAGTTATTGCAACCAATAATATGGAATTCCTAAAAAAGAAAGAGATAGTTAAATCAGGCTTTTTGCAGAGGTTTAGAAAAATATTATATTTACCTCCTGTAAGATACTGGGGAATGAAAAGTTTAAGTTTCTTGGTCGAAAAAAGTATTCAGTCGGTTGTTGGATCTTACTGTAAAAATAACTCAGTTTTGATAGAATTTTGTAATGTAAAAAACTATTATAGTTTGAGTTGTGATATCATCAATAGTTCGCCTCGTGAACTGAATGCTGAAATTGATTCGACAGTCAAGGATAAATTATCTGGACAATTGCCTAAATTACCGGCGTTCCCTACATCAAAGACTAAAAATTCAGAGGCTGCCTTTAAAAAGCATGCTGAAGTTAAGAAACAAATATGGAAATTGTGTAGTCGCCCCAAATCAGCAATTTTCTATTATGTTTTAAGAAAACGTCTTTTGAAACATTGCACGCATAAGGAGTGGCGTGACACAAATGTTAGAGGAATCAAAAATTTCATACATGAGTTTGTGTTAAATTTTATCTATTATCATCCAGATATTGTTTACGAGAAGAACGTTGAGCCAATTAAAGGAAAACGAGGTCGCTCGCGTACAATAGATTTTTTTGAGCTCTATAATATCATGACGAATCCAAGCTCTAGTCTGGAAAATGGTCGAGAATTACAAAAACATATTGTCAGTCGTTATGGATGTTATCCGCGAAAACAAAACTTACGTAATTATTTATTGGATTATTATGAGTCTCATACGGACAAAGTAACTGAATTGAGAAATCTTCTCAATGCCAATGGTAAATTTGAAGACTATCCAGATTATAAAATTTAAATGTATGTTTGATTTGACGAGATGCGCATGTGGCAAAGGAAAACAACCTAACTGAGATCCTGATCAATGCTTTTTTTAGCTGATTGATATTCTGGAAGTGCTTTGATTTTTGCCAAGACATCTGGGACGTGAGTTTGAGAAATATTCCAAACGTTTATTAAATCAATACCGAAATACTGGTGAATCAGAATATCTCGTAATCCAGCCATGCCTTTCCAATCAATATCAGGATGTTTGTCGCGAAAGTCATCGGTAATATTTTTTGCTGCTTCTCCGATAATTTCATAGTTTCTGACAACAGCATCTTGGACAAGGGTATTCATTGAGAATGCTTCTTCATCAATTTCATGCAGATATTCTGCAATCTTTTCTAGTGATGATGCAATGTGGAGAAGGAATATTCCATTATCTCTAAAGGTCATAATGCAATGGCCTCAGAAAGTACGTTCTTACGAATATATGGATGGAGCCCACGTTTTGATACTATATCAACTTTGCAGTTTAATAGCTCTGTTACTTCATCCTTAATGTGTACCTGGTCAAATAAGGTTGCATTCGGCAGGAATTCAACAAGAAGGTCAATGTCACTTTCGGGCGTTTCCTCTTTACGGGCACAGGAACCGAAGACATAAATCTTTTCGGCATTATATCTCTTCGCAATCTGGTAAATTTTAGATTTTAATTGATTTAATCTGTCTAGCTGACACATGATCTTGTTCCTGAGTACTTTCTATTAATCTAATAATCATTGAGCGGAAAATCAAGTTGTATTAAAGTTGATTACTTTACTAATTACCTATAATATTAAAATCAATACGCAGCGTAACTATTGTTTTGAATAAACATCCAAGCTCAAACTATGCAGAGAATAACTGTATGCTTTTTGTATGCTTTTGCTCGGTTTTTTGACACAAAATGACCTAGTTTGATAAAGCGTGACAGGAAATTTATTTTGAGTTAAGTTTGAGGTTGAGAAAATGGTCGGGATGACAAGATTCGAACTTGCGACCTTTTGACCCCCAGTCAAACGCGCTAACCAGACTGCGCTACATCCCGACACATAATAAATCTTTTGACGTTTTGCTGTTTTATCAGCTGAGCTCATACAATATAGTCATATCGTAATCTTTCAATTTAATTCTTGAAAAAATTGTCGATTTTTCCAGTGTAATCTCAGCGTTTATTGAAGAATCTTGCCTTGGAACTCGCGCGTTCCGCTTTTAAATACATTTGGGATATCTTCGTGATGTCTTTGCGACTGAAAAAAGTTGGACCAAAAATGTTACTGTAATTGCTGTGTTGTTGTTCCAGTATTGAACCTATTTGTATGCGCTGTCCTTCTTTTACTCGAATACTGGTGGCCAATTCACGCAGTTTAGCTGTTTGTTGTTGTCCGGCTTTATCTGTATACCTGATTTCCGGATAAATCTCGACATCTATGGTGCCATCGGTTCGCCAGAATGGTCTGACTTGAAGCGTTGTGCGGGTTTCAACTGGTTTTGTATTGTTTATTCTTGATTTTATTTTGAGAATACCATTTTTGCCGCGGATTACCCTGCCATGATTGTAGCAGGCATAATTATACCAGGACGGTGGCATTGAAGTTGATCCCACCCAAATCAGAGCAGAAAGACCACTTCGGGTTACAATAAACTGTGAGGTGAAACGTTGTTTTTCTTTTATGTCGGATATCGCTTTAACCGTATGTTTGCCGCTTTTTTCGCCTTTTTTGAATCTGACAGGTTTGCCTTTTATATATTGAACTTTACCTATACCTGCGGAATCCATATCAAAGGTGACTTTTATATTAGGAGCTTCATTATCGGCTTTTCTGAGAAAATCGGTGATTTTTTTTATTACTTGAGGTGTGTCATACACCAAAATGGAACTACGGCTTTTTTCGTGGACAAGTAAGCCGCCTTTTGACAGCCAGGGACGGCAAACACGATTAGCATCAGCGTATTCAATAATCCCTAATGGAATGAGTTTATATCGTTTTTCAATCTTTCGGGTGTCTTTTATTACAACTGTATTTGAGTCTGCTGCCAGCATCGCGGCAGAGTAACTGAATGTTAAAGTAAATAATAGAGCAAATCTCATCGTGTTTCCTTATATGGGATATCGTAAATTGCATTAAATGTAAAATACATTAAAATATGTGATATTGCAATTTTTTCGGCTGAGGCTATAGTGTTATTATTCAAATATTTCATTTTAGGGAATGTAAAAGAGAGATGGAAACTGAAATATATTTTTTTTCAGGGACCGGGAATTCGCTGGTTCTTGCCAGAAAAATTGCTGCCGGACTCGGCAATACTGAAGTAATCAATCTAAGAAAACATGACGGCAGAGAAGTGACTTTTAAGTCCCAATGTGTCGGTATTGTCTTTCCCGTATATGCCTGGGGGGTACCCTTGATTGTTCGGCGTTTTTTGCAGAATGTATTACGCGGAAAACTGACATATTTTTTTGCTGTATGTGATTGCGCTTCTCTGCAAGGCAAGGCGTTGACTCAGGTTCAGAAGTTGTTGTCTGCAAAAGAAATCTCATTGGATGCATCGTTTAATGTGGTTATGCCGAGTAACTATATTCCGTTTGGAGGTGCTGAACCTGAACGTACTCAAAAAAGGAAGTTTACAGAGGCCGAAGAGCAAATAAGGACTATTGTTGATGTTATACAAAAGCGGCAAAAAACGGCGCTGGACGAGTCTGGCTTTCCTCCGACTTTTCTGGCTAAGCTGATGTATCACTTCTTTAGTAAGAGGTTGCCGAAGTTTTCTCGAAAGTACCATGTGTCAAAGGATTGCAGCGGTTGTGGGCTCTGCGAGAAAATATGTCCGGTCGGAAATATTAAACTGAAGGATGGACATCCGATATGGGGGCGTGAATGCGAATGTTGTATGGCTTGTTTGCAGTTTTGTCCTGAAAGCGCAATTCTATGCGGTAAAATTCCGGCGACCCGAAAACATTATCATCATCCCGAAGTAAAAGCTCAAGACTTATTCTGAAAACTGAGAACAAACAGGTTCAATTACTATGATGTCACACAAATTACTATTACTATCAATTACTATTGTTTTATGCTGTTCAGCGTATGCAGCCGAACTTCCAGCTTTCAGCGGTTTGGATCAGGCGGTTGAATCCGGCGGTTCTGAACCAATATCGAAACAGTTAATCAAGGCGAATCGGAAAGTTCTGGATAATATAATCAAAAACTATTCATCGCTGGAAGCCGATATTCGAAAAAAGCTCACAGATGACAAACTGGCATTGGAATATCGTTTGATATACGCTGCTATTCTGGCCGCTGAAAACAATCGTCATGGCAAGGCGTTTCTAATAAGGCAGGCTGAAAAAGCAAGTCGTCCGGAGGTGATTCAAAGTGCGTTCTGGATTATTGTTAATTATGCAAGGGTGTTGCCTGTAGATGATCCCCGGAGGAAAAAAGCTGACCTGACATGGGCAGAGTATTTCATGGTGAAAGAGTACAAAGAGGCAAATGTCGATTATACTTCTCCCTATGAGCGCCGCGCACTGGTAACAACTTATTTGCTTCCGCAACTGATCAGTATGAGAAATATTGAAGTATATAATATTATGCATCCGGATACTCCCATATCGCAAACTGATTTGTTGACAAACCTTGACGATCTACGGACGGTGCAGATTATGATTGGTAAGTTACTGTCCGGTCGTGATATGCATGTTCAGTCGCAACTGGCTGAATTGGTTAGAATGAACTCTGAACCAGCAATAAAACTGTTATTATATAATCTTAAAAATCCACGTGCATGTAAGTATCTCGCCAAATTCAAAGACAAGCGGGTTCTTCCAGCGATAAAAGAAGAAATCCCAAAACTGTCGGGTAAGCCTAAGGTTGAGGCCGCGTTGGTTGCTGCTGATTTGGAAAAAGTTGATAAAGTTCCCGTGCTTATTAAGCTGGCAGACAAAAAAGACCCAAAGGCTTATAATGCCGCTTTGAAGCATATGGCTATGATGCAGGATAAGCGTTTTGTCGCTATAGCCAGAGACGTGATGACTGAACCTGAGACTCTTGACCAGGTGGATTGTGCAATCCGTATATTACAGCAATACAATTCCAGAGAGACTATCCGTGGATTAATTGCCGGGATGTATGTAAATTACAACGCTCTTGCACCAGATCGCGGGAGAAGAATTAACAGCAATCTTAAATACAATAAAAAACTACTGAAAACGCTCAAAGAATTCACCAGTGCGGATCGTGGTTTTGATGGTTCGGACTGGCTGAACTGGTATATTGAACATAAACGTTTTCTTACTCCACTGGAGGATGCGAAACCGATAACGCCTAAAAAGGTGGAACCGACTGATAAAGTAAAGAAGAAATAACTAGTAATCTGTATTGTTTTTATCTTCGTATAAACAAATCCAATCTACAATCGAATTAAAAACATTCTTGACAGGACACTTGTATATCTGAATTATTCTTCTGTTCCGGCTTCAAGTTCTTCTGGTTGTTGAGATGTCTTTTGTTTTTGCCGTGGTTCAATGTAATCATTGTAGACAATTGTTCCGGCAATGACGGAGACGGGTAGAAAGATTACCGGTAGAAACGGGATGAACATCATAATATAAATGACTGCCCCCATGCCGGTTATTAGTCCCTTGGAACCTTTTAGATTGGTTTTGAAGTCGCGGTATTTAACTCTGCGGTGTTCAGAACTGAAAATCAGAAACGATACTCCAAAATAATAACCGATTACCAGTGCGGAAAGAATATAGCCGATTCCAGGAGCGATCAGATTGAAGATAATAAAAACAATTGTCAGCACCAGGATGATGATTCCGACCCGGGCGGAGTTGATCATTGACGTCCAGTTATAGTGAACGTAGTGCTTGAATCCAGTGCAAACAAAATCAAGGTCGTAAAAGTCTTTTTCGTAACGGACTGCTAGCTGGTCAACGAACGGAGCCGCAATAACCATAAACAGACTGGTAAAGGTTATGAGGAATACAGTGATTGCTGCCAGACTTATCGCTATATAGAGCAACCATTTTGCGATATGTTTCAGGCTTTCAAACCAGCCTGATGCATCTACGGCTGTCGGCAACAGCGAATCAATATGCGGTTTTAGATAATACCAGCCCAGAAAACCGATTATAATATAACAGACCAGGCTTATAATGGTAGGAACAAGGGCGTATGTCCAATATTTCGGTCTCGTAAAAAAAACGCCGAGAGCCTTAAATGGAATTGCCAGTCCTGTAACAAAATCGGTGAAAACTCGAATATATGCAGACATTGTATTGCTCCGTATTTTTTATTTGCCGTCAGCGGTATCAGCCTTTTTGCCGATTCCAAACACATCTTTCATTATGCACCAGCGTGGTTTCTTGGGTTGAGTATTCTGTCCCAATATCCAGTAATTATATTCTTTTCTCATCAGATTATTTAGCTTTGCCAGCCGGATCCATTGATTCAGAAAAGTCAGCAGTTCCAAATTATTTTTCGCTACACCATACGCCGCGTCGGTTTTATACAGGAGAGGCTGAGGCAGCACTACTGTATATTGCGGGTATTTTAACGTCCATGCGCAACCGGCCTGGGCGCTAATCAGTAATGCATCGGCATCACACTTGTCGCTGAAAAATTCTTCATTTGTTTTTACCAAAACGATTTCAGCATTCGGGAGGTATTTTTTTATCATTGGAACAATCGAACTGTTCCAGACCGTAGCTATTTTCAGGTTATCCATTTCCTGAATTTTTTTCTGGCTTTCGAATTCCTGTTTACGATAACTTTTGACCAGAAATCCCATCGTCAGGGTCATGTATGGATCGGAGAAGTCCATCTTTTTCAGGTTTTGAACTGATATCGACAAACCAGCCATTACAATATCGATATTGCCGGAAGCCAGCTGTTTGTCAACATCATCATATTTTACCGGAATGAACTCAATTCCACATTGAAGTTCCGATGCCAGATGATGAGCCATTGCCATATCGTAGCCCACCAGCTCATTTTTTCCGTTAAAGTAGCAAAAGGGCAGAGAGTCAGGGTTGTAGCCTATTCTGATGGAGCCCCGTTTAACAATTCTGCCCAGAGTAGGCAGGGTTGCGAGAGTTTCTTTCAATACACTCGTACTTTGAACCTTTTTGTATACTTTGCAATTCTTTACTTTGTCTTTAATTTCCATCTTCTCAAGAATATCGTTCTTGGCATAATCATTTTTATAGGTACTCTGAAGAACAATGTGCAGGCCCACGACGGTTCCGATAAACAGTGCCAGCATCGCGCTGCTGTAAATGATAACTCTATGCCATCTGAATTTCACCAGTCCCATAATTGCCCCGGTGCAGATAAGGGTAAACGCAATCAAATCCATTGCGGCAAGCAAGGTGCCGAATCTACCGTTGACAATACCGGCAATAATATATAGTTGGAACATGTTGGAGGGAATCTGAAACGTATTTAAAAGGTACGGTAGAGCCATGTCTACACCGCCGAAAAATGAAAAGAAGCCGGAAAACGCAAAAATCGGATATTTACTTAGCGGTAATGGAGCCCCGATAAACCAGGCCGCGAAAAGAAGAAACAAAAGCGATAACAGTTTTCCGGAATCCGGAAAGTTGAAATATACCGGGATGATAACATCCATTAACGATTCGGATTCATCATTGTGCAAGTCATATTTCTCAAACAGTTTCTTGGAATTTTCTGTAACTACCGGAAGAATAACAAACAGGTTTCCTGTTGTAAATGCGGTTATCAGGGCATCTTTCGAAAGGTTAACTACATCACGGTATTTAAATGGAGTAAGCATTGTAGTCAACATTGGAAAAATAAAGAATGACAGCAATACGGCACTTGCGATAAATACCGCGAAATATACTTGAAGACGTCCGACTTCCGCTATTGTCATGGTGCCAGCCGCTGCGGCGGAAATGGCATAGACGCCAACTGGAGTCAGGCGTACCACAAGGTGTGTCACCTTGGTAAGGGCATCCGACATGATCGTAAGAATATGCAGAAATCCCTGTTTCTTTTCCTGGGGCATGCCGATCATTGCCCCTCCCACAAAGAGACAGAAAAGGACGACTGCCGGGATTACGCTGTTGGCCATTGAATTGAATGGATTGTTGGGAATATACATTTCCAGATAGTTGATATCCTGGGCCGGCATGATACTGCTGGTCGAAAAGAATGCTCCGCTTTTAGTTGACGGAAAGGTGAGGGGCATAATAAGGATTGTACCGAGAGCAATGCCCCAGAAGACACATAACAGAATTCCGCCTTTCACCGCGAGCATTTTTGCGTCTTTTAATGTCAGACTGCCGATTCCCAACACCAGGGATACCACGATATACGGCAGGATGGTCATTTGCAGCAGCCGGACAAAGCCGGTTCCGATAAGATTCAGCCATGCACAGGATTCACCGAACATAACTCCTGTTGCAAGTCCCAAAATCAGGCCGATCAAAATACTTGTTGATAAGCTTAGCGTAAAAAGTTTATGTATAAATTTCAAAACGTTTGACCCCCGTTCTTTGATAATAATAATTCTCTTCCGTTAGCTGAAAATAGTTTTCCTGCTTGCTCCTTTCAAGGACAAACAGACATTTTATCGGGAAATATTATAGCGAGAAATAAAAAATAAACATTTTATTAGTAATTTTGCGATAATACAATTATGTTAGAGAGTAACAACGGAACGGGATCTATGAAAAGAATTGTCTTGATCGTGGCATTGTTTTTTGGGGTGCAGTTGCCTGCGATTATTATTGCTCCAGATAAAGGCGTTACTGAACTGATGAAAGCCTGTGAGAAAGGGTCTGTAAAACAGGTGAAAGCTCTTATTGAATCAGGTGCTGATGTAAATGCAATAACAACGGTGTGGCATAAGACCGCATTGAGCTTCGCGTTGAAAAATCCTGATTGCCTGAATATTGTTAACGTTTTATTGAAAAATGGTGCCGATCCGACTTTACCGGCTGATTTGTGGCGGGATCTGTTTTATCAACCTACAGATAATATTCCCAAGAGAGCGGTCAACCTCAATAATACCGCATTGATGCTTTTAAACGGTTCTCTTGATGTGAATGTTGATGAAGTCATAACGTACGCAATTCGGTGCACTAGAGACGTAAGAGTTATCAAGTGGCTCATCGATGCAGGAGTGAACGTTAATAGTCGTACTTTTCGTCGACCGTTATTGATATGGGCACGAAACAATGAGATTCAGAAATACCTGTTGGATCGGGGTGCCGACCCTAATATCCGCGATTTCAACAATTTGCCGGCGATATATTATGCCCGCAATTTACAGAGGTTGAAGAATCTGTTTCAATACGGCGCAAAGTGGATTGTAAAAGATGATTCCGGACAGAATCTGAATCTGATTTCACAATGGGCAGAATGGATTGATCGGGAAATGCTTGAACAGGCGATTAGACATGGATGTAAAATCGACCGTAAAGGATTGATCAAAATCGGAAACAATCCGGCATTGCCGGATATATATTCAATACTTGCCGATAAATTTTCTCCCCTTCCTGTTGCAGAAATGGCTCAAACCGCTTTGAGAAATGGACGATTGGAGAATTTTAGATTATTGGAAAGTAATATGTCTGACTCTGAGTTCTCCACGGTTAACTGGTACAACAGAATATTGGGATCGAAATTACAGAAAGAAGAGAAGCTCAAACTGCTGAACTATTTGATTAAGAAGAGACATGTTTCCGTTAATGATGCCAGTCCACGAACTCATGTGACCTCTCTGATGTGTTTTGTAAAAAGACCCGAAACTGTTAAATTCCTTATAGAGCAGGGGGCACACGTTAACGACTATGACCGCAAAGGATTTAATGCGCTGTATTATCTTATTAAAGCTTATCGATGGAGGATGAAGCCCGATGAACGACTTGCCGTACTTGAGGTTCTTCGGAAGAAGGGAGCTACGCTCAAACAGAAGAATAAAAAGGTGAATTTATTGATTGTTGCGTTATCAAATGAACTTGAACCGGAAATTATAAAACGTCTCGTTGAACTCGGTGAGGATGTTAACTTCAAAACGCAATATGGAGTGACGCCTCTTATGGTGGCATGTGCTTTGTATAAAAGCGATATCGTGAAACTGCTGATTGATAAAGGTGCACGGATAGAAGATCAGGATGATACCGGCTGGACGCCACTGTTTTATGCCTGTCATTATTTTCGGGAGTCCCGGTCGCTATCCGTTATGACCTTTCAACCGAGGAACCGTAAAAAATCCGATGCAAACGATACGGTTCAACTGTTGTTAGCCCGAGGAGCTCGTGCGGATATCCTGGATAAGCAAGGCCAAAGTGTATTGACCGAGGCCGCAGCCTGGGCAAATGCTGAAACGATCAGGACGCTGATCAAGGCAGGCGGAAAAAAGATCGTAAATGCTCATGATGCGCACAATCGCAATGCAATAATGTATGCGACCAACCTCAATCAGGATATTCATGTATCTGAAGTACTCCTGAAAAATGGAGCTAATCCGAATTCTATTATGAAGGATGAGAAACTTCCCGAACGGTTTATGAGAATTACCGATTTATATGGTTTTGAGTTAAATAAAATATTTCAGGTTGGATTTAAACCTGAATTTCATAATTGCGCAGGATTCGGGTGGTATGAACCTCCGCTGTTTGTTGCTGTCTATCGAGGCGATATTGACCTGGTGAAATTGTTGTTAAAGTATGGCGCTAATCCCAATATCAGATATTATAGTTACCGCGATATCCCGGAAGATATCCTCAAAATCGCCGGCAGAAGAAGTGATAAGTTAAAAAAGATTCTTATTGCGGCAGGAGCAAAAACTCAAACGAGGCGCAGAGAAACACCGGAAAACTTGAGGATAAAGGAAGTCATGATCAAAGCGAATCTTCCTCCTTCTGAAATTGAAAAATTCATGAATCCTCCCATCCCTGTTCGCTCTCGAATTCCCAAACAAACTCCAGAAAGAATTTTTGGTGATTTTTGCAAAACAAATAATTTGAGAGCAATCAAGGAACAATACAACTCTCTTCTAAAAAAAACAGGCCATCCGCCTCGTCTATACCACGCAATCTTCTGTGCTGCTGAATACAACTCATTGGATGTTGTCACATTTCTCATTGAAAGATGCCCCGATTGGAAGAACGCTACCGGAAATCTGCTGTTACATTGTGCCGCTAAAAATGAAAAACATCCGGAGGTAATTAAGTTTTTGTGTTCACAGTTTCCCGAAAAAGTAATTAAAGGAAAGTCTTATAGACGTTCTGTTCTCTTCAGCGCTTCTTCTCCTGCCATTATAAAATATTTGTTAAGCATTGGATTTGATGTTAATGAAACAGATGATCAGGGTGAATCTTTGATTTTTCGAGACGCGCTTTCGTCTGATCGCAACTGGAAGAATAAAGTTCGTTTTTTGTTAAAGTGTGGCGCTGATATTAATACTCGCGATGATTCAAATCGCACAATTATGGATAGTTTGTATGCTTCTCGTCGCTGGTCGTCATTTGATGACAAACCAAGAGAGAAAATGTTGTTCCTTCTGAAAAACGGAGCCGATCCCAATATTAAATGTAATGGAAAAGTTCTTCTTGATCGTGCGGTTAAGCATTCTGATGGCAGAATGTTCGAAATTCTTGTGTTTAACGGAGCTGATATTAATCTTATTTCAGAAGATTTGAGAAAGACCACTCCGTATATCAGAAGGCGGATTGAAGAGCTTCGCAAGAAGACTTCTGCCGGAAAATAATTTTTTCTATTCTTTTTTGATAACTTTACTGGATTTTTGATTGGGATACCATTATACTTTTAGTTATTATTTAAACAAACTTCAAAAAATACAAAAATCACCACGGAGAATGGTGCTGCGTTGCAGCAATGAAGGAGTTGCTTTGCGGCAGTTGTATAAAACATAATCACTTAAAACTTGTTTATTTATAAAAATGGAGAGAGATGATGAAAGAATTTTTTCCTGAAGTAAAACAACAGATCAAGTATGAAGGTGCTCAGTCAGACAATCCGCTGGCGTTTAAATTCTATAATCCGGACCAGATTGTGGCCGGTAAGAAAATGCGTGATCACCTGCGTTTCGCCATTGCCTACTGGCATACGTTCCAAGGGGCAGGGGCCGATATGTTTGGATCCGGTACTTATGCGCGTCCGTGGAAGACTAACAGCGACGCATTGGGTGCCGCTGAAGAAACGATGCACGCCGCGTTTGAATTCTTTACTAAGATCAATGCGGATTATTACTGTTTTCATGATCGCGACATCGCGCCGGAAGGTGAAAGCTTCTCCGAGTCATGCCGTAACCTCGAACACATTGTTGGTATCGCCAAAGAACTTCAAAAGTCTACAGGAGTAAAACTGCTTTGGGGTACCGCAAACTGTTTCAGTAATCCGCGTTACTCTCATGGGGCAGGGACCAATCCAGATCCGCATGTAGTTGCCTATGCTGCGGCACAGATCAAAAACGCCATGGATGCCACAATGGAACTTGGCGGAGAAAACTATGTGTTCTGGGGCGGTCGTGAAGGTTATGAAACTCTTTTAAATACCGATTTTCGTCATGAACAGGAACAGTTTGCCCGTTTCCTGCAGATGGCAGTCGACTATAAAAAGAAGATCGGCTTTACCGGTACGTTCCTAATCGAACCCAAGCCGAAAGAACCAACGAAGCACCAGTATGATTTTGACTCCGCTACGGTTCTTGGATTTTTGCGGGAATTCGGTCTGATTGATGAATTTAAGATCAACATTGAAGCCAACCATGCCACGTTGGCTGGTCATACCTTTGAACATGAGCTTACCGTGGCTTCCGCTGCCGGACGTCTCGGCAGTATCGACGCCAACACCGGCGATATGCTTCTGGGCTGGGATACCGACCAGTTTCCAAATGATATCTACAGCGCTACTTATGCCATGATGGTTGTCTTGAAACAGAACGGTATCGGTTCCGGCGGATTGAACTTTGACGCAAAAGTCAGACGCGGTTCGCTTGATTCTCTGGATTTGTTTTATGCTCATATCGGTGCGATGGATGTTTTCGCCAAGGGACTGCTGCTGGCGGACAGAATTATCAGTGACGGTAAAATTGATGCCTTTAAATCCACTCGCTACGCCGGATTTCAAGGCGGTTTTGGCGCTGAAATAATGTCCGGTGATTCAAACTTTGAAAAGCTTGAACAAGTTATTCTTGAACAAGGCGAACCTGCTCCCGTTAGCGGTCGCCAGGAATATCTGGAAAATATTATCAACAGCTATATTCTCAAAGGCTGACTTTTTCTTTGTCCCATTTGCGGCTGCAACTTATCCTGCAGCCGCTTTTTTTCCGTTATATCACAAACTTGTGAGATTATAGGTTGCAATGTGCTTTGATTTGCAAAAACTTATAATCAGTAGTTTGAAATCGCTCTGTTTATGGTTACATTTATGTTTACTTGTTACTTTGTATGCATTTTCCCTGAATAGCTACGGTGTTACTTTCCTTATTGTCCGATGGCTGTTGTTGGGATTTTAAACGATAACCAGCGGGACTATTTATGAACGAAAACACAAAACTGATGTCCGGAAACGAGGCCATCGCCCAAGGGGCATGGGAAGCTGGCGTCCGAGTCGGCTCCGGATACCCCGGAACACCATCTACTGAAATTTTGGAAAATCTCTGTAAGCACCAGGAAGTTAAGTGTGAATGGAGTGTAAACGAAAAAGTTGGGTTTGAAGTCGGAATAGGCGCCTGTTTTGAAGGCGTGCGATCTATTGTCACGATGAAACACGTTGGTCTGAATGTTGCCGCCGATCCTTTGTTTACCGCCGCATATACCGGAGTAAACGGAGGTCTGGTGATTGTTACTGCCGATGATCCAGCCATGCATTCGTCGCAGAACGAACAGGATAATCGTCATTACGCCAGAGCCGCAAAGCTGCCGATGCTTGAGCCTTCCGATTCTCAGGAAGCGAAAGATTTTACCATTAAGGCATTTGAGATAAGTGAAAAGTTTGACACCCCGGTTCTGCTGCGTCCGGTGACGCGTATTTCCCATTCGATGGGATTGGTGGAGTGCGGTGATCGTAAAGAACACGAAATAACCGGCTTTGATCGCAATGTCCAAAAATACGTAATGATTCCGGCTCATGCGCGTGGCCGTCATGTAGCCGTTGAAAAACGCTTGATTGAACTCGAACAAGCCGTGGCTTCACTGGGGGTGAATCGGATCGAAAATATGCCTTCTGAGGGTCGGACGGGGATTGTTACTGCCGGAACCAGCTACACCTATGTGAAAGAAGTTTTCCCGGATATGCCGGTGTTCAAGCTTGGTATGGCTTTCCCATTGCCAGCAAAAGAACTACAGGAGTTTTGCGGTAACTTTGATGAAATAATTGTTGTCGAAGAACTGGAACCGTTTATCGAAAATTATCTTAAGACTTTGGGCATTAAAACTCGCGGTAAGGATGAACTTTCCCTTCTGGGAGAATATTCTCCGGAAATGCTGCGCAATGCTTTTCAGCCGGAAGCCGTTTCGACTAATCCGGTGCCAGAGCTGCCTTATCAGTTGCCGCCGCGTCCGCCAAGTCTTTGCAAAGGCTGTCCGCATCGTACGGTTTTCGGACTGCTGCATGACGCCGGTGTAACCGTCAGCGGGGATATCGGTTGTTATTCCCTGGGCGTGCTGCCGCCATTCAGCGCAATGCATACCCTTGTTGATATGGGCGCTAGTATTACAGTGGCTCAAGGCATGGAAATGGCTGGTGCGGGGGAGCGTGGAAATAAGGTGGTATCAGTGATTGGGGATTCGACCTTTGCACATTCGGGTATTACCGGTCTGGTGAATGCCGCTTATAATGATCGTAAGACGCTGATCATTGTATTGGACAACAGTACTACAGCAATGACCGGGATGCAGCCGAATCCACTGTCCGGTGAAAATATTTACCACAATCCTTCCTGGTCGCTGGATTATCAGAAACTTGGTGAAGCAGCCGGACTCAAAAGTGAAAACATAAAGATTGTTGACGCATATAATAAACCGGAAGTTGAAGCGATGTTGAATGAGTTGCTCGAACGAAATGAACTGGCGTTAATGGTGGTTAAAGGACCGTGCCTGATCTATAAGCGTAAACATAAAAAGTCCGGTCGGGCGTAACGGAGAGAGTGATGAGCAATATTACAAATATTCTAATGGTAGGTGTTGGTGGACAGGGAACGGTATTGTCCAGCAATATTGTTTCGCTGGCTGCAATGTATGGCGGGCTTGATGTTAAAAAGAGTGAAATTCATGGAATGAGCCAGCGCGGCGGTTCTGTGTTCAGTCACGTTCGTTTTGGCGAAAAAGTGCATTCCGCGGTTATCCCGGAAGGGGAAGCCGACATCCTTCTGGCTTTGGAAGAAATGGAAACTCTTCGCTGGTTAAATTATCTCAAGCCGGGCGGACGTATTGTTTGCCTGTGTGAAAATATACTGCCTGCAACCATATCGGAGTATCCTGCCGGTACTGCTGATTTTATTCAGAAAAATTATCCGGGATCATATTTGGTGGATCCTGCGGAGTTGAAAGCAAAATTAAATAATACCAAAGTGTTGAATGTGGCGATGCTTGGGCTGATATCCTGTCTGGTTGATATTGATGAACTGGCGTGGAAACGGGCAATTACTGAACTGACTCCGGTGGGAACTTCAGAGTTGAACCTTGCGGCATTTGAAGCAGGAAAGCAATTATATTAAAATTGATATAACAGGGAGAATTGGAAGATGTGGAATCCGGAAAAGGAACAGATTTCGCGCGACCTGCTTCGTGAGGAGCAGAGCCGAAAGCTGGTCAGTCAGGTAAAGAAACTGTACGAGAATGTGCCGTTCTATCGTGAAAAGATGAATATTCATGGGATTACTCCGGATGATATCAAGTCGATAGATGATATCTCGAAATTACCGTTCACGACCAAACAGGAAATGCGCGATGTGTATCCGTATGGACTGCTTGCTGTGGACCAATCTGAAATCATTGAAATCCACACTTCATCGGGTACTACCGGAAAACCTGTAGTTGGTGCGTACACTCGAAATGATATTGATGACTGGGCGGAAGGTACCGCGCGAACCTTGAGCATGGGCGGCGTTGACCAGAACGATACGATCCAGAATATGTACGGCTACGGTATGTTTACCGGAGGACTTGGAATACATTACGGAGCCAGGAAGGTTGGAGCCAATCTTCTGCCGATGTCCAGCGGTAATTCCAAACGTCAACTTCAAATGATGCAGGATTTCGGAACAACCGCAATTTCCTGTACTCCTTCATACTGTTTATATCTCGCGGAATACGCCGCAGAGCAGGGCGTTGATATTCGCACGCTGGGACTAAAGGCCGGTTTCTTTGGCGCGGAGCCCTGGAGTGAAAATATGCGCAAGGACATCGAAGCGAAATATGGCCTGAAAGCTTTTGATATCTACGGTCTGACTGAAATTATCGGTCCTGGAGTTGCTGCCGAATGTATTGAGCAAGAAGGTCTTCATCTTTACGAAGATATGTATTATCCGGAGATTATTAATCCGAAGACCGGCAAGGTTTTACCGGACGGCGAAAAGGGCGAACTGGTGATTACATCGCTGACCAAAGAGGGCAGTCCGGTTCTGCGTTACCGTACCCGTGATATCACTTATATTATGCCGGAAACCTGTAAGTGCGGACGCACCTTGCGGAGAATTCACCGTCTGTTTGGACGTGACGATGATATGCTGATTGTTCGCGGCGTGAATATCTTCCCATCTCAGGTTGAAGACATTCTGTTGCGAATTGAAGGAATCGAACCGCATTACCAGATTGTTGTGGATCGTCAGGGAACGCTGGATTCTTTTGAAGTATGGGTTGAAGTAAATGAAACGATCTTTTCGGATAAGATCGGGCGTCTCGAACAGATTGAAAACCGTATTCGTGGTGAAATGAAGAGCGCTCTTGGTATTCAGGCGATCATCAAGCTGGTCGAGCCTAAAACCATTCCCCGTTCGGAAGGGAAAGCCAAACGGGTAGTAGACAAACGCAATCTATAAGGAGGAACGGTTATGATTATCAAGCAAATTTCTGTGTTTCTGGAAAACAAAAGCGGCCGTATCTATGAGGTGGCGGATGTTCTTGGCAAAAACAATATCAATATCCATGCGTTGAGTCTTGCCGACGCCGCAGATTTTGGCATTCTGCGACTGATCGTTGATGATTTGGATAAAGCGGTTGAATGCCTGAAAGCTGCTCAGATGTCATTTCGGCAGACTTCCGTTCTCGCGGTGGAAGTCCCGGATTGTCCCGGCGGGCTTGCGGATGTGATGAGAAAGATTGACTCTGCCGGACTGAACATTGAATATATGTATTCAATCCCGGAAAAAACGCTGGATAATGCTATTATGATTATGCGTTTTGATAACGCGGAAGAGGCTGTCGACGCGCTTCGCGATAAGGGATTAAATATCCTTCCGCATGCGGATGTGCTCAATCTGTAGCATTTCTCTTTGGTGACGGGTTTGTTATTTTCATTTCATGGTGCTAAATTACGTTCATAAATAGAGAAAATTCATCAATGTATTATGGAAGAGAAAAAATGAAATTTAATATTGAAACCTGGCTGGAGTGCGTTGACTGCGGCTGTAAGTATGATGTCAGTGAACTGCGCTATAGCTGTGATTGCGGTGGAACCCTTGATGTTAAACGTGACCTCGATTCGGTCGACGGTGCGGCTCTGCGTGATCTATGGGAAAGCCGCTGGGGAATGAAAAAAGGCGTGATGTCTTCGGGCGTCTGGCGCTATAAAGAACTTATTCTGGATCTTCCTGACGACCAGATCGTAACCCGTCAGGAAGGAAATACCCGTCTTTATGAAGCGGGCAGGGCGGGAGTGTATGCCGGTCTTAATAATTTCCTGCTGAAACATGAAGGCGAAAATCCCACCGGCAGCTTTAAGGACCGTGGTATGACTTGCGGCGCCACTGCTGCCAAGATGTATAATGCGTGGACCGTGGCTTGTGCCAGCACTGGTAATACCAGTGCCAGTATGGCTTCCTACGCGGCGGTTTCCGGTATGAAGTCAGTCATCTTTATTCCTGAAGGTAAGATTGCTTATGGCAAGCTGGCTCAGGCTCTGGCATTCGGCGGCAAGACTTTGCAGATTGAAGGTAACTTTGATGATGCGATGGCTTTGGTTCAGGACGTTTGTCGTGAACTGAATATCTATCTGTTGAATTCGATTAATCCGTTCCGTATTGAGGGACAGAAAGCTATTGGTTTTGAAATTCTTCAGCAACTCGACTGGGAAGTTCCGGACTGGTTTATTATTCCGGGCGGAAACCTTGGTAACAACAGTGCGTTGTCTAAAGGACTGAAAGAACTTTATGATCTTGGTATTATTAATAAGATTCCGCGTATCGCGGTTATTCAGGCGTCCGGCGCCAACCCGCTTTACACCATGTGGAAAAACCATACTCCTTTCAAAGCGGTAAAAGATCCTGATACGATCGCAACCGCTATTAAGATCGGTAATCCGGTGTCATGGAAAAAATCCATGCGCGGACTTGAATGGTGCAACGGCATTGTTGAAGAAGTAACCGAGCAGGAAATCATGGATGCCAAAGCGATGGTGGATCTGGCTGGAATCGGGGCGGAACCGGCATCATGCTGTTCTGTGGCTGGAGCTAAAAAACTGGTTGATGCTGGTGTGATTGATCCTGACGCGAAAGTGGTCGGCATTCTTACCGGTAATATCCTCAAAGACCCTGATGCTGTAGTCGGTTATCACAAGGATACGCTTGGCGACATGGGAATCAAAGGTACTTATGCAAATAAACCTCTGGTAATTAAACCTACCGTTGAAGCAGTGAAGGACGCTTTGGTTCAACAGTAAATCCCTACGGCGCATAGCGGAAGCGGAAATTTATAATATTTATATTTATGCTGTAAAGGCAGGAGTAGCAATGCTACTCTTGCCTTTTTTCATTATGTGTGCCCGGCTGGAGGAACAGCGACTTGTTTTATGCTGTGCAAGATTTGCGCAGTCTGGTTTTTATGCTGTGCAAATGTTACATTGATAAGAATTAACATTGTTTATAATAAACAACTTATGAAATATGGCACGGGCTTTGCTTTATCTATCAAACGTCAGTAAAACGACTGAACAAACAACCAGAAATATAAAGTAAAGGAGAAACCGGAATGAACGAATTAATTAAAACTGGAGCTGTGTGTCTTATGGCGTCAATGATGACTGGATGTGCTTTTGCCGATGCGGCTAAAGTTGCCCCTCCGAAAAAAGAAAATAAACCGCAGGATCTCATTACCGCGATAATAGAGGAAACCAAATTAGCCGATGACGGTAGTATTTCCTATGAAGAATTTAAAGCTGCCCGTGAAACTGTAATCAAAAAACGTGTTGATGAAATGAAGGCCGCCCGTGAAAAACGCGACAAGGAAAAATTCCTGTCTCTCGACAAAAATAAGGACGGAAAAGTATCCAAAACAGAACTTCTTGAACTACAGAAGCAATTTGATGAAGGTGGTCATGGCCGCTTCGGTCGTGGTCGCAGTCGTGGTCCGCAAGGCGGTCCCCAGGGGGCTGGAGGCCGTGGTCAGCATGGCATGCGTCAGGGGATTATGGAACCTGGCATGGGTCAAGGCATGGGACGGCACGGTGGACAGGAAGGTGCTCCTGGATTAGTCGGAGCTCCTGGATGTAAAGGTGAATGCCCAATGGGGAACCAGCCTGGAATGGGCAAAGGTCGTGGTCCTCAGGGTAGCGAATGCAAAATGAATTGCGATAATAATGGACCGCATCGTGCAGGACAGGGACAGCAGTCAGGCTTTGGACGTGGCAAAGGTCAGAAGGGCGGAGGTCGTCCGGGAATGCGTGGACAGGGCCGCCCGGGGCTTGAAATGATTATGATTCAGGCTGATACGGACAAAGACGGTTCCTTCTCAAAAGAAGAAGTAAAAGCAGCTGTTCTCCAATTCTTTGACAAGCTGGATGCAAATAAAGACGGCAAGCTCGATAAGTCTGAACTGCCTGCTGGTCGTCATGGCGGCAGAAAAATGAGAGTTCCGGAAAACGATACTAAAGGAATTCCGGCGCCAGTCGATAAAACAGAATAACAATCCCTCTCTCTATTAAGCCCCGGCATTCCCTGCCGGGGCTGCTTTATGTAAAGCAGTAAAATAAAAGTAAACAAAGCAAAAATTCTCTATTTTTCCTGTACAATAAAACATAATTGCAGTATCTTACTTGCAGCTCAACGTAAAAACAGAGGTCTTGTCGATGAACAGAAGATTAAGCTATATCATATATTTTGTTTTTGCCGCATTATGGTGTGGTGTGATCTTCTGGCAGTTTTGCGAGCACAATGAGGTAGTAAGACAGGCAAAGAATGAATTGCGTAATCGGGCCCGGGATATTTCTGAGGCTGTATCTGTTGTAATTCGATCCCAGCGCGGGCATGGCGCAATGGGGAATCAGCCTGAACTTGATTTTGCGCTTCGAGAACTGGTTGGTTCGACTGATCTTGAATCGGTTATGCTTCTGAATGCAAACGGTAAAGTTAAAGTAGTATTCGGTAAACCGATAAGAATTCCGAATGATGATTTTAAAAGTAATCAGGAATACTGGCGAAAGGACTCGGTTGTCTTTGTGAATCTGGTAGCTCTTGGTGAACCTCCTGCGGAACTTGACAGTAGACTTGGAAAAGGTATGGGGAAGGGGCCCGGAAGCGGACCGCCTGACTTTCGCCGCAGGCAATTCCGACGTATTCGGGAAGTCAATTGGGATGTTGTAAAATCCAATGGACAAGAAATCATGGTTTCGTTGATGAATGGTAAACCCCTGAGTGATAAGCAGGTGGATGTTTTCTTTTCCGCATTTAAAAAAGGGGTATTGGGGGAATATGAAACGCAGCAATTAAAACGTATTCTGGTCGGGAAACCCCTTACTATTAAGAGTGTTGGCGGGATAATGCAGTTGATCAGCATGCTGAAACAACGCAATAATAAAGGTGAATTCAAACATATGAGTCGGGAAAAAATGCGTGAGTTGATTCAGCAACGTGGCATCCACTCGTTTGTTGTCATGTTGCCGACAGCTTCTGTTGATCATGCGAATCTTAAAGATTTGCAGATGAGGTTGATTGTTGTAGTCATTGCTCTCGCCGCTTGTGTTGCTCTGGGAATGGCGGTGCATATTTCTGAACGTTCATTTCAATTGCAGCTTAAGCTGACACGAGCTCAGGATACCGCCGAATATCTTAAAGATCAAAATATGGCAGCTGCGGGTTTGGTTCATGAAACCAAGAATCCGTTAAATATTATTCGAGGCCTTGCTCAGATTATAGAAAAAAATGAAGGCAGTGGACGCGATACCGGCACGACCGCAATATCAATTGTAGAGGAAGTCGATCGTGTTACTGGCAGGCTGAATCAGTTTCTTGATTATTCAAAGCCTCGTGAGCCGTCATGTTCTCCGGTTAAGGTGAAGGATGTGGCGAATGATATCTTTAGACTGCTTGATCTTGATCTTGATGAAAAGCAGGCAAAATTGCTCTGGGATGGACCGGAGTGCATGGTTAGCGCAGACCCAGAAATGTTCCGTCAGGTGCTCTTTAATCTTATCCTGAACGCGATTGAAGCCATTGACGTTAACGGTGTTATCACCGTTAGGTTGAAAGCGGTTGGCGATAAAGACGTTATTTTAGATATTTGCGATAACGGTCCAGGGGTGCCGGAGGATTTGCGAAAAGAAATTTTCAGGCCATATTATACTACGGGAAAAAATGGTACCGGTCTGGGACTGACGATTGTTAAACAGATTGTCATGGCGCATGATTGGTCCATTGATGTCGTACAGGAAGGTGCCGACAATATTTTTAGAATAACCGGAATGAAACAGGAAGTCTGATCGATATGACGCGAAAAAACAACGATAATCTTAATATTCTGGTTGTGGATGACGATCCGGGGCAGCGCAGCCTTTTTGAATCATTCCTGACTGGAGAGGGGTTCAATATCACTTCTGTCGACTCTCCTTTGAAAGCCTTTGATATTATTGATGATGTCGCGCCGCTGATTATCCTTTCGGATGTAAGAATGCCGGATATGACCGGCCTTGAATTTCAACAGGAGCTTCGTAAGCGTGAAATCACTATTCCAGTGCTGCTGATTACCGCCTATGCGGACATACGTGAAGCGGTGGGAGCTATTCGTGACGGGGCCGTGGATTACCTCGAAAAGCCGGTTGACCTGAATGAAATGCTCCGACTGATTCGTCGGACCCTGGGCATTGATGACACGGAAAAACAGATCAATGTGGATATTCCCGAACTCCCCGATAATGTTGTTGCCGGAAGTTCTTCCATGCAGGACGTTCTGCGCGAAATCGCGCTGGTCGCACCATCAGGTTCGCGGGTGCTCATCACTGGCGAAAGCGGTACCGGCAAGGAAGTCGTTTCCGACTTAATCCATCTCTGGAGCGAACGCCGTGATAAAAAGATTGTCAAAGTCAATTGTGCTGCAATTCCTGAAAATCTATTGGAAAGTGAGTTGTTTGGACATGAGAAAGGCGCGTTTACTGGAGCTGAAAGTCGCAGGATCGGACGGTTTGAGGAAGCTGACGGCGGTACTCTTATGCTGGATGAGATTGGAGAAATGTCTCCGGTTCTTCAGGCGAAGGTGCTGCGTTTTATTCAGGACGGCAGTTTTTATCGCGTTGGTTCGAATGTCGAAAAGAAAGTGGATGTGAGAATTTTAGCGGCAACCAATCGGGACCTTGAGAAAGAGGTGGCGGAAGGTCACTTCCGCGAGGATCTGTTTTACCGTCTGAATGTTTTTGATATTTATTTGCCGCCGTTGCGTGAGCGTCGCGCCGATATTCTGCCGCTGGCGTTGAGTTTTGCGGTGGAGCTCGGCTACGGAAAGGCACGATTTTCCCCGGGCGCTGTGGCAATGCTTGAAAACGCGCCATGGCCCGGTAATATACGTGAACTGCGCAACGCAGTGGAACGAGCGGTTCTATTGTCACGTGGAGAAATTATTCTGCCGGAACATCTTCCCAGGCGAATGCAGCAGTCAGCTGAATCGTTACAGGCCGCAACACCGGAATCATCCGGTTCTCATGAAAAGATGGAAGATATTGAACGCGATGCCATACTTAAGGCATTACGTGAAAACGACGGCAACCGTTCAGAAACAGCCAGGGGGCTTGGTATAAGCCGTCGCAAGCTAATCTATAAACTCCAAACCTACCGCGAACAGGGCTTCGTTATCGAAGGCGATGAGTGATTTTTTTTATGAGCGGCCCATTAGATGATCGATATCAGCTAGTTCATCCTGAGTTAGTTCGATTAGATGCTCTTGGGGAAACTTCATTGTATTCATGGTGATGATCGCTGTATTTTCCAGGACTTCCAGCCGATCGAATGCTTCCAGCATGGTCTTGCCTACGGTTAATACGCCATGGTTCCGCATCATTACGCAATTTGAATCGGCGGCGAATTTTGCTACTTCTTCCGCTAAAGAGTTAGTGCCCATCAGTGCATAGCCGGCATAAGCGATCTGTCCAAGGATGGCGTAAGCTTCTGAGCCCAGACGGGTATTTATTTTTAAGTCGGTAGCGGCAAATGTGCAAGCATTGACCGGGTGTGCATGAACAATGGCGTTAATATTCGGACGGGCTTTGTAAATTGACAAATGCATGCCGCTTTCAATTGACGGTTTGAACGGCTTCCCGATAATATTGCCGTCCATATCCATAATACCGATATCTTCTGGTTTTAGATTGCCTTTGTCTATACCGGAAGGAGAAATAAACACCCGTTCACCAACTCTTATTGAAAGATTGCCACCGGATGTTGTTGTAAGTTTTTGGATATACAAACGCTGCATAAATGCGGCGATTTCACTTGCCGCCTGTTCTATTTGACTCATGTCGTTGCCTTATCTGTTAAACTCTTGTTTTGTTTTAAACACGTTGATGATTTTCGCAGTTTATTGCGCAAATCGCCATTCATTGTATGGATAAAATATATCTTTATGAGTAATAATCCAAATAATAATACTATTCTCTTGTTAATTTTAAATTTATGTTGCAATATCAGGCACATTGGATTATATATAAGTATGTGAAATTCCTGAATTCTTTTCGAAAGGTTGAACATACATTTTACTATGAAAGACAGATTATCTGAACTGGTAGATTATTTTTCTGTGCCTGCATTTGTTTTAAGTGATAATGAGGGTGTTGTCTCTGCCAGTAATTCTATGGCTTTGAGAAACTACGGAATCTGCTTTATGAAAGGCAGAAAGGTTAAAATCAATGCTGATTGTCAGGTAATGGCTCCTCCGGTATTTGTTCGATTGACGGCAAAAGATCCTTACTTGAAATTAAAACAATGTTCTCGCGAGAATGCTGAGTTTCATTTGGTCAGGCTTTCAGAAGACGTTATAATTGGTTACGAAGCAGTTTTTGACAATGAGACTAAAGTTGGAACGAATTCAAGTCTCCTTAGAATCAGTGAGTTAAAGAAAGAGTCTCCAAAATCCTTTCATCTTACATACCTTTATAATATCGCGTCAGGAAAATGGCAGTTTTCTAATCCGGAGCAATTGATTTCTCTCGGTGTGATTGAAGAACCCCGGGATATTACCCGTTTTGGCTGGCGTTCTGTTGTTAATGAAGACGATATCCCGCTTTATGATAATACATTCAATAATGCAGTTCGCCACGGCGGCAGCCATGAGATGCATTATCGAATTAATCGGCTGGACGGTGGTAGTTTTCTGGTGGCGGACTACCTTGGGGTTGTTCAGCCGGATAACCAGTGGCCGGTAATCACCGGAAGTATTGTTTGTCGTCAACAATCAGACGAAAATATGTTTCTTGCAGAACGGCAGGTTCTAACCGGAAGACTTCTTGGCGGGATGATTCACGATTTTAAAAATCTTCTTGGCGGAATACGAAATGTTATTGAATGGTCGATTAATATATCCGACAATCCGGAAGTTGTTGGCGCTCTCCAGAAAACCTTGGGATATACCGATCAGGCGACAGAGTTGATTATCGGAACTTTGCGTTTGAATACCGGAGAGATGGATACTAAAGTGGAAAAGATTAATCTGGCTGAATTGATTTTGAGTCTGGAAAGTCTTATTGCTAGAATTATTCCCAGTTCAACAACGATGCAAATTACGATTCCAGAGGAGGTTCCGCCCATCTTTGGACAGAAATGTCTGTTGCAGGATATGTTCTTGAATCTTTGTCTTAATGCTCGTGATGCCATGAAGGGAAAAGACGACTTGCTTGATGTTTCGCTGGAGAAAGTAAAAGTTCCTGATGAGAACGGTATTGCTCAGGTTTACCTTGCTTTGTCTGTTTCGGATAATGGCTGCGGGATGTCTAAGTCCGTGGTTAAACATATTTTTGACGCCTTTTACTCATCGAAGGATAAAGGGGCCGGTCTTGGAATGTGGATGGTCAAGAATGCGGCTAGTTCTTTTGACGGTAAAATCGAAGTTGAGAGTGAAGTCGGTGTCGGGACCACTTTTAAAGTACTGTTCCCTGTGATTGATGATACGGACTCATTTATTATGGGGGAACATAGTGACGCAGAACCGGAAGAGAAAGTATGCTATGATGACATTATCAGTGCTGATACAGACAAGACGATTCTTTATATAGAAGACAATATGCTGATCAGTTCTAGCGTCAGGACTTGGCTGGAATCACTGGGATTCAGGTTACTGTTTGCCGACGACGGAATCAAAGGCAAGGCGCTGTTTGAACAGAATCATCATGACATAGACCTGGTCATTCAGGATTATGTCCTGCCTGGAATAAAAGGCGACGACCTGCTGTCATATTTTACCAGCACTAACCCGGATGTTCCAGTGATCGTGGTCAGTGCCGAGAATGACGCGGAGTGTACTGAACGGCTATTAAGCCTTGGAGCATATGATATGATTCGCAAACCGTTCAAAATGGATGATCTACTGAAAACGTTAACTAAAATTCTTCAGTAATAAACGGATAGGGGGGATTGTGAAAAAAAGAATTTTTACACTCATCGAACTCCTCGTGGTGATAGCCATTATAGCTATCCTCGCAGGATTACTGCTTCCGACACTAAATAACGCGAGACTTGCAGCGTCTAGAAGTTCATGTCTGAATAATATGCATCAGATTCAGCTTTACATGGCGCAATATACGCTTGATTTTGATGGTTGGTATCCATATGCGGAATCAAAATGTGAGTGGGAAGACGGAACCTCCGGATGGTCCAATAAGCTGAGAGTAATAGGGGGCCTGCAGAAAAAAATGTTAAGATGTCCTAAAGAAGTAACTCGCGAATATTCTTATTCATTGAATTGCAATGAGATATATCACAATATCGGTGACTTTGGCAGTTGGCGAACAACGATGTTTGCCAAATCCAAAACTTCATTGACTCAGTTGATCCTGCTTGAAGAGTCGGATGAAACAAAGGAATTTGAGGCAACTGACAGTGATCAGGATAACTATACTCAAAGTACCACCCCCAGTGAAGCGCATCGTCGTCATGGTAATTTTGTCTTCTTGTTTGTCGATGGGCATGCCGAATCACACAAAAATTTTGATAAAAATATCATGAGTTATTATACCAATGAAATGAATGAATGGCAGGAGCCCTAAAGATATAATATTATTATTACTGGATCGTAATATTCAATTCATTATGGGCTGCTGCAGAATATTCCAGAGATTGTGTTTCTTTGGATGATTTTTTCTGGCTTGAATCCACTCTTTTGCCTTTCTTGGCCTTGGTTTTATCATGGTCAAGTGGAAGCGGTGATGATTGAGCTGCCTTTGTCGCCTGTTCTGCAGCTTTAGCTTTGGTCTCAGCTTCAATTTTTGCTCTCATTGCAGCTTCGGCTTCAGCTTGAGCCATAGCAGCAGCAGACAATTCCGGTTCTTCCTGTTCTTCTTCAGCAGCAGCCGCTGCGGCAGCTTTGGCTTGTGCTGCTTTGTCTGCGTAAAACTTAAAGCTCGTAGTTTTTGTGGAATTATATGCAGTTTCTTTGGATTTGCTTTTCCGTGGCTGCGGAACATATGAACCTACAGCACCGATGTGAATGATATTACTGCTATGACCAAACTGTTCATCACCTTTGTAATAGGTCTCATAAAAAATCACACCATCATTGCCTTTGTAATCTTTTGGATAAATATCAAAGATAGAAGTAAAATCAACATCGTATTCCATAGCATAGGCCTCTTCCACCTGTTCTTCAATGTGGTTCCATTGTTCCATTGAAAGGTAGCGGCCTCTTCTAATTCTGCGGTTTTCACTTTTCCATCGGACTTTTTCATCTACACCAATGGATGCAGAATTAGATTTTGCATCCAAGACTCTGATGTACTTGGTTCCCGAATTGCTGACATACTCTCTCTCTATTTTTATCATAGCAAATCTTTTCTCAAAAAATTACGGTTACTACATCTCTCTGTAATATATCAAATTTTATTAAAAAGGCAAGATATTGAAAGTTCTATTTTCTGCCTTACCTATGAATTATATAACATTTTTTTTGTGTAATCAAGATATTTCTATACGTTCTCTTAAGAAAAAACATAAAATTTATAGAATTTTACGATTACGCAAACAAAAAAGATGCCCCGGCGTCTGGAGGAGCGACGTCCGGGGCGAGGGGGGGGAGGATGTATCTAAAAGGCATTTATGCCTTTATATAACAAATTTATGTTAATTTCTGATAATGCCTCAGCGTCTTGCCAATATATATCTGGCGGGGACGCGATATTCTTGTTCCCTTAGCTATCATTTCCTGCCAGTGAGCAATCCATCCCGGCAGTCGGCCAAGAGCAAACATGACAGTAAACATATTTTCCGGAATACCTATAGCACGATATATGATACCACTGTAAAAGTCAACATTGGGATACAAATTTCTTTCAATAAAATACTCGTCTTTGGATACCCGTTCTTCAAGGTCCATCGCTAAATCCAGCATCGGATCGTTGATCTTTAATTTTGCCAGAAGTTCGTGACAGGTTTTCTTGATTATAGCGGCTCTTGGATCAAGAGTTTTGTAGACGCGGTGACCAAAGCCCATTAGCCGGAAAGGATTATTTTTATCCTTGGCGCGGTCAATGAATTTCTGCAGGTTTCTGTCGCTGCGCATGATCTTGCGAAGCATGTCGATCACAGCCTGATTAGCTCCACCATGTAATGGCCCGGACAGGGCACTGACACCGGCGGAAATCGTCGCGTACAGATTAACCTGTGCACTTCCGACTGTCCTGACCGTTGTTGTAGAACAGTTCTGCTCATGGTCGGCATGAAGAATAAGAAGTAAGTCGAGAGCTTTTACGATATCTTTATTTACTTCATACGGCTTGACCGGTGAATCAAACATCATATTCAAGAAGTTTGCACAGTATGACAAGTCATGGCGCGGATAAACGATCGGTTCTCCGATTGTTTTCTTGTATGCGAATGCGGCCAGGGTGCGGACCGTGGAGATCAAGCGTGCTGCTGACAGGTTGATATCTTCTTTTAATGACAGCAAGTCTACATTCGGATAGAAAGTAGACAGGGCATTGATCATTGTTGACAGGATATGCATTGGATGGGCTCCACGCGGGAAACCGTCAAAAAAATGTCGCATATCTTCATGCAGCATGGAATTTTCATTTAACAGCGCGGAAAAGCTGTGCAGTTGTTTTAGGTTCGGCATTTTATCATGGAGCATGAGATATACCGTTTCGACAAACGTAGCTTTTTCTGCTAGTTCTTCGACCGGAATACCGCGATAGCGTAGAATGCCGCGTTCTCCATTAATATATGTCACTTTACTGAAACAGGCTCCAGTGTTTAAAAAACTGGGGTCTACTGTGATATAACCAGTATCCTTCCTTAAGGAAGAAACGTCAACACCTTTTTCATGTTCAGTGCCTTCTACAATCGGAAGCTTGTAAACTTTGCCTTCAATATGCAATTCTGCGTATTTTGTTTCACTCATAATATGGCAAGCCCTGAATTTTATAAATATTTATTACTCATTCATCCGCCAGTATAGTAATCTACTGTCCGTTTATCAGATGCCCTCGCGGCTGGAATTAATAATTTATCTGGTTCGGATGTACTCAAGAACTTCTACATTAGTTCTTGTTTCAGGTTCTTTCAAGTAAATCAAATGATTTTTATGAAATTATATAAAAAAAGAGACGAAAAATAAATATTCTTCGTCTCTTTCTATGAAACAATATTATTTGCTTATTTTAAAGCACTAACCATCAGTTCAGAAACTCGTTTGGAGAATGCCAGCGGATCGGCTATTACTCCACCCTCGGTAAGTACCGCCTGATCATACATCAACTCGGCATATTCGCCCAGTTTTGCGTCGGAAGAATCCTTATCATACAAAGACTGCATCGAAGCAACCAGCGGATGAGAAGCATTAAGCTCAAGAATACGCTTGGATTTCGGCATGTCCTGATTCATCGCCTTGAAAATACGTTCCATATGGGCGCCCGGATCATAGGTGTCGCCGACCAGGCAGCAGGCACTGTCCGTCAGGCGTTTGGAGAAACGTACATCTTTGACGCTTTCTTCAAGATGCTTTTTGATGAATTCCAGCAGAGACTTATGTTCTTCTTCTGCCTTCTTATTCTTTTCTTCAACTTCTTTCGCGGTTTCTTCATCCAGTTCAATTTCACCTTTTCCTACAGCAATCATTTTCTTGCCGTCATATTCAGTGAGTGACTGAACAACCCACTCATCAATCGGATCAATCATGAAGAGTACATCAAAACCTTTGCTGCGCAGAATTTCCAGATGTGGAGAATTTTCCAGCATATTGCGGTTTTCACCGGTGATATAGTAGATATCTTTCTGTTCAGAAGGCATGCAGTGAACATATTCTTTTAGCGTAATCAGTTTGCCGGCATCGTTCTTCATCGTTTCGAACATGGCCAGATCCTGCAGCTTTTCTTTATTTGCGTAGTCGGTATGAATACCTTCTTTGAGAACCTTACCGAATTCCTGGAAGAACGTGAGGTAAGTTTCAGGTTCTTTTTCCTGCATCTTCTTGAGTTCGCTAAGCAGCTTTTTAACCAGGTTCTTCTGGATCATTGTAATCTTAGCGTTTTCCTGCAGAATTTCACGGGAGACATTCAGCGGCAGGTCACTTGAATCTACAACTCCTTTTACAAATCGGAAGTATTCCGGCAGAAGCTTACTGCATTCGTCTGATATAAATACACGACGAACATAGAGGTGCAATCCTTTTTTATTCTGATCCGGCATAAACATGTCAAACGGAGCTTTTTCCGGTATAAACATGAGAGCTTTAAATTCGGACGTACCTTCCGCGGCATAGTGGATCGTTTTTAGTGGTTTGCCGAAGTGCGCGATATGTTCAAAGAAGTTGTCGTACTCTTCCTGGGAAACTTCAGAAGCCGGACGTAGCCAGATCGCTTTCTGCGAGTTCAGGGTTTCATCAACGATTTCTTCCTTGTCATCTTCGCCCTTCTTGGTTACCTGCATCTTAATCGGGTACTCAATGAAGTCGGAGTATTTCTTGACAATCTGGCGGATCTTCCAGTCATCAAGATATTCGCCCATATCTTCCTTTAGGAAAACGGTGATTTCGGTTCCCTGGGAATCTTTTTGCGTTTCCTCAATGCTGTAGCTTTCTTTTCCAGCGGATGACCATTTTACTGCCGCCTCATCGCTGCCGGCGCGTTTTGTAACGATTTCCACCTTATCGGCAACCATATAGGCCGAATAGAAACCAACCCCGAACTGACCAATCAGTTCCGGCATATCGGAATTTGACGCCTGCTTTTCTTCCAGCGCTTTCAAAAATGCCTTGGTGCCGGATTTGGCGATTGTACCGATATTGGTATTTACTTCATCAAGAGTCATACCAACACCATTGTCGGTAATCTTGATGGTTTTGTTTTCTTTGTTTGCTTCCAGGCGAATTGTCCAGTCCTGCGCAATTTCCGGTTTTTGCAGGGACTCAAATCTGGCCTTGTCAATCGCATCTGCCGCATTGGCAATCAACTCGCGCAGGAAAATATCCTTATTCGAATAAAGCGAGTGGATCATCAAATCTAAAAGATGCTGAACCTCTGTCTTAAATTTTCTAGTAGACATTTTTTCACTCCTTTACATTTTGGGTTATTTGTTTTTGTTTGTATGATTAATAACAGTCTTCAGGTTTTGTGGAATCCTGAATTCATAAATTTTTTTACAAATTCAGGAGACATATAATTTATACGTTTTTTTCAAAATATAAAATATTTTCGTCAATTTTTTTTGAATTTTATATCTCTTAATGTTGTAAGTTTATAGATATTTTAAAAATTTATAGTTTTTATTTGTTTTGTTATAGACATTTTTCTGTTCAGCAGCAATATTAATAATGAAAACAATTAATCAGGAGCATACATTTCTGCAGTAATGAAAAAGACAAAAAAATATGAAACTGCAGCCCAGTATATAGCAGAAAAAGTTATTCCCGAACTTCAACCAGGAGATAAGCTTCCCCCGGAAAAGAAGCTTGCGGAACTTGCCGGTGTTAGTCTCATGACTCTTCGGCGCGGGATAGAACTACTATCGGAACAGGGGCTTGTTGAACGTATTCCCGAAAAACGGGCGATTGTGGCTGAGCCGGGAAAACCTTCCGCCGTGAAGAAACAAGCTGTTAAAATCTTGTTGTTAAGAGTTCGTGATGATTCTTTTTACAATGAGTTGGTCATCAGTGTACAGCAGGCCATGTCTGGATATAATGGTGATTTTGAATTTAACGTTGCTGTTAGCGAAATTCCAGATTTTTCCACTTTGCCTCATAAAAGTAGAGCCGTATATACCGAAGATGCCATTATCGAAGCCGTTAAAAACTCTCATTGCGATGGTGTTTTGCTGATTCCCGGATTTACGGTGTTGTCGACTCTGGAGAAAAAGTTGAATCTTCTTGGTGTGGCTATGCTGGCGTTTCTTGCCCAGGAGCCCTGCAGAAATTACCTGAGCGTCAATATGGCGGCCGGTACCTATGCCGGTTTGTGTTATCTCAAGCAATGTGGATGCAGGCATCCGTTGTTTATTGGAGTCGATAGTGATTTTTCCTGGGAACGTCAGGCCGGGGCTGCAAAATTTTTTGAGGAATTCTATCCGCATATCACTCCGTCTCGAATGATGATTTCCTGCCGGGGAACCATTGACGAGGGATATGATGCTTTTAGTCGTATACTTGACGAAGGTGTGCCGGTTGACGGTGTGATGGCTCATAATGATCTCTGTGCAGTTGGGGTAATGATGGCTGCGCGTAAGCGCGGGATAAAGCTTCCTGATGACTTGGCGGTTGTAGGGTTTGATGATTTAATGAATTCAAGTGAAATTACTCCGTCTTTGACCACCCTGGTTCAGCCGCAGCAGCAGATCGCCGCAGAAATAATACAATCTTTTAATCATATCTTCAGTCATAAATTGACTGAGGTTTCAACCCGATCAATACTTCAGCCATACTTATTGGTACGTGAGTCGACATCGGGATTTATACCTAAAGAACAATAATTTTGGAATTACTTATGAAAAGTGTGCAAATTACAAAAAACAACATTCTGGTTGATAATAAACCGGTCAGACTCATTTCCGGCGCGATGCATTATTTCAGGGTCCATCCTGAACTCTGGCGGGATCGACTCGAAAAGGCTCGTGCCATGGGGCTCAATACAATAGAAACTTATCTTTCATGGAACCTTCATGAGCCGGTCAAGGGACAATTCGATTTCAGCGGTTTTCTGGATATTGAAAAATATATAGAACAGGTCGCAGAAATGGGTATGATGATGATTCTGCGTCCGGGACCGTTCATCTGTGCGGAATGGGAGTTTGGTGGATTTCCCGGCTGGCTGTCGACTGTACCCGGCATAAAACTCCGTTGTAGTAACAAACCGTATATGCAGCAGGTTGAGGACTTTTATAATGAACTCTTGCCGCGTCTGAAACGTTTCCAGTGGACCCAGGGCGGTCCGGTTATCGCGATTCAGATTGAAAATGAATATGGCAGCTATGGTCAGGATAAAACCTACCTTAATTTTATTAAAGAACTATACGAAAAACACGGATTTGATATTCCGTATTTTACTTCAGACGGTCCCGAGAATGGAATGCTCCAGGGGGGAACGCTGCCTGGGGTATGGAAGACCGCCAACTTCGGATCGCGCCCGAAAGAAGCGTTTGAAAAACTGCGTGAATACGAAGATGGTCAAATGATGTGTATGGAATTTTGGAACGGCTGGTTTGACCACTGGGGGACTGAGCACCATACCCGTGATGCGGAGGATGCTGCTGCCAGCCTTGATGAAATGTTGGCAATGGGCGCGCATGTGAATTTTTACATGTTCCATGGCGGTACGAACTTTGGCTTTATGAATGGAGCAAACTGTCATGATGGTGTGTATTGTCCGACGATCAACAGTTATGATTATGATTCACCGCTCAGTGAAGCCGGAGATCCGACGCCGAAATATGAGGCGTTCAAGAAGATTATTAGTAAGCATTTTCCTGAATGTTATGAAATTTGTGCTCCGCCTGCTTCAAAAAAACAGGCTTACGGCAAGGTAACGTTAAACAAAGCGGCGACTCTTTTCGACACTCTTGATCACATCGGTTCTGCTCATAAAGCCGAAACTCCCGAGTACATGGAGAATTTTGGACAGAACTACGGATTTATTCTGTATTCAAAGAAAATCGTTGGTCCTGTTCCAAGTGCGAAACTTACAATTCAGAATCCCCGTGACCGTGCGGTTATCCTGGTAAATAAGAAGGAATACGCGGTAGTTTATCGAAATGATGACACCTTTACTGTCGATATTGATATCCCGGCAGAAGGAATCAAGCTTGATATCCTGGTTGAAAACATGGGCCGGGTAAATTTTGGCGACAACTTGTATGATTCGCAGAAGGGAATTACCGAGGGTGTTCGCATAAACGGACAGTTCCAGTTTGGCTGGGATATTCATACATTGCCGATGGATGACCTTGCCGCAGTCAACTATACGGATGATATTCCTGCAGATGGTCCGGCATTTTATCAAGGCGAATTCAATGTAGAAGAAGCCTGTGATACGTTCTTGGAAGTACCGTGTGGTACCAAGGGAATATGCTGGATCAACGGCTTCAACTTAGGTCGCTACTGGGAAATCGGTCCTCAGAAAACGCTTTATATTCCGGCTCCACTGCTTAAACGGGGACGCAATGAAATTGTTGTTTTTGAAATTCATGCAATGAAGCAGGCATATGTTGAACTGCTTGACAAGCCGGACTTAGGGTAGATCTCTCCTCTATGCCCTGACTCTAAGGAAACTTAGGGCAGGGCGTTTTCTTATTAAAGTTATGCTAGCTTTTGTTTTTTTCCCATGCCAGGAAAGCTTATTCCGTGTAAAATAAATTCAATTGTGTTTTAAAGTAAATGCTGACAGGATTCTGTTTGAGTTTATAATTGCTTTTGTTGTGTTTCAGCCACTCAAGACAAGCCTGTTTGTCTTTGTCTGAAAATTTATATGGTTTACACTTTGGAAATCCTTCTACGATCAGGGATAATGCACCGGCAGCTTCATGGGCAAGTTGAGTCTCTTGTAGAAGAGCATCACCACCATTCGAATGCTTGAGTTTACTATTTAGCATATTGAATAAGATTTCAACCGTTTGACGTGAACCTATATAACTCAAACCATATGGTATAAAACTCATAGACCTGGAATCATCATTGTTAATGTTGTTTTCCATTTTGATAACTTTTTTTAACGCTTTTGTCTCACCATTTTTTGCTAGTATGCATAATGCCAAATAACATCGTATATCACGATTGCCAACTATTTTATCGCCAAGTTTATCTGAATGAGAATGTAATAATTTTATGATATCTTTATCTTTGCCTAGCCCCATGTAATCAATGACGAATAAACTGGTTTTATCTTTTAAAATCATCTCTTTAACAATCGATTTTGATTGCTCATCAAATATCGGCGGGTCATTGAGTAAACGAATAAATTTGTAAATTTGTGATTTGAGAATATTGGGATTATTGGTTTCCTTATATATCCTATGGATTATGGAGTTTGCTAATGGCTTTGTTTGGTCGACATAAGCTTTTAAGATCAAATCCTTAATTTTTCGTTTCTTTTTCTCTATCTCCGGCGTATGCTGCTTATCATATTCCTGTAGCCATTTAGTGATATAACGTTCATTTCTCTTTAGCCAACGACGCATAAAGCATAGTTGCTTTTGCTTGTACTCTTCGCTTCCAAGGTATGCTCTTGAGCTAGCTTTACCCAAAGCCGTACAACCTTTCCGTGATTTAATCGTAGGATCAGCACCTCTCTTAAGCAGCATCTCAACAATTTCAGGCTGAGTATCTCTAACTGCATACATCAGTAAGGTCCATCTCCACTTTGTATAAACTTGATTTACATCAAAATCCTCATCCGCGTCAAGTATTTTTTTGACAGTGACAACATCCCCAGTCTTTACCGCATTAAGCATTTTCTGCGATTGACATCCCAAAAGAAAGAACCCGCAAAATGCCGCAAATAAAATAATTTTCCATTTTTTCATACGTTTTGTAATTCCAGTTTTAGCTAGTTTTGTTTACCTTTGATTTTACCATCTGGAGTTAATTCAATTTCGATATGGTTTCTGTAGGCTCCGGCTCCACCGGTAACGTAGCCGAAGTTATGATCTAATTCTGTTTTATCTTCGAGTGTAACGTTCACATTGATTCCGCTATCACCATATATTGAAAAGTTTTTTAGTTGTTTCTCATTGGGATTAATGTTTTTAAAAATTATATCCTTGCCGCATATACTAACAATAACCTTTTGGGCTTTTTGTGATGAATTGTTGACAATGGTTAGTTTATTGTCGGTGAAATATTTAAATAAAAGAACGCTACAGATGGCAACAAGTGGCAACATGGCTATTCTTTTTATACGCCATTTATTCTTAATTTTATTTTCCTCTTTCATATTCGTTAATAATAACAGAAAGATATAGAAAAGCAAATTAAATCAGTTTGAATGGCATTGCTTAAGAAGTTCTTTGAGCATATTAAGGAATAAAGCTTAGTCTCTTGCCTTGCGAATGCGATTCAAGTGGACTTGGAGAAGGGCGATTTCAGCCGGGGTTACGCCGTCAATTCTGCCTGCCTGGGCAAGGGTGGTCGGCGCTACTTTGATCAGCTTCATACGGGATTCATTTTTCAATCCCTTGAGGGATTCATAATCGAAGTCGGCCGGAATTTTCCATTTTTCCAGATTGTTCAGGCGTGACACTGAGTCGTTTTCGCGTTTGATATAACCTTCGTAGTGCGACTTTACACATAACTGATTTAATATTCTGCGGTCCATGCGGTCGCTCATGTCAAGAGGCAATTGTTCATCGGGAAAAGGCAGGGAAGCTTTGCTGTCGCCTTTCATAAATTTAAGCTGTTCCCATAAAGTCTTTCCTTGATGTTTCTGCCCGCGCAGCTGGCTTTCCGTTGATTCAAGGCGTTCACTATATGATTTAAACTCGTTGTATTTTGCTTCCGGCAGCAGACCGTGTTCATGAGCAAAGTCGCATAAGCGGAGATCGGCGTTGTCCTGTCGCAAACGGAGCCGGTATTCGGCGCGGCTGGTGAACAAACGATAAGGCTCAATGATCTCTTTGGTGACAAGGTCATCGATCATCACGCCGATATAGCTTGAATCGCGTGCCAGTTCGACCGGTTCTTTTTCCATTGCGGTTCTGGCTGCATTGAGTCCGGCAAGTAATCCCTGACCGGCGGCTTCTTCATAGCCGCTGGTTCCGTTGATTTGTCCGGCGGTAAAGAGGTTGCGCCATTTTTTGTTGGCCAGAGTGCGTTCCATCTGGTCCGGGAAAATAAAATCATATTCAATTGCGTAGGCATAGCGGGAAATTTCCGCGTTTTCCATACCGGCGATCGAATGGATCATTTTTATCTGGATATCCGGCGGCAGGCTGGTTGATATACCGTTGATGTAATATTCCTCGGTATATTCACCTTCCGGCTCAAGGTATAAAAGATGTTTTTCATGATGCGGGAAACGGACTACTTTATCTTCGAAAGACGGACAATATCTGGTACCAATTCCTTCGATTTTTCCCTGATACAATGGCGCAAGCTGTAGATTCGCCTTTACCAGTTCTGCGGTTTCGTTTGTTGAGTATACCATATAACAAGGCATGTCGCGCCGAGTCGCATGGGGCAGGGGGGAAGAAGGATCATCAAAGAAACTGAATTGTTCTTCAAAAATCTCTGCTTCCTGACGGTTCATTTGAGTAAAGTCTATCGTTTTGGCCAGGATTCTCGGAGGGGTTCCGGTTTTTAGCCTGCCGATACGCAGTCCCAACTGTTCTTTCAATGATTGAGAGAGTTTTGTTGAAGGCTGGTCACCGGTTCTTCCACCGGGTTTGCTGATCATGCCGAAATGGAGCAGGCCGTTAAGGAACGTGCCATTGGATAAAACCAGGCTTTTGCAGCGGAACTGCTGTTTAAATTCGGTTTCCACCCCAACCAGTTTGTCGTCTTCCACGACAAAAGAAGTTACCATGGCCTGTTTGATGTCAAGGTTGTCATAGAGTTCCATTTCCAGCTTCATTGCCCGCTGAAAGCAGACTTTATCACATTGGGAGCGTGGAGACCAGACGGCGGGACCTTTTGCGTTATTGAGCATGCGGAACTGGATCGTGGCGGCATCAGTCACCTTGCCCTGGGAACCGCCCATGGCGTCGATTTCCCTGACCACCTGACCTTTGGCAATCCCGCCAATAGCAGGATTGCAGCTCATCTGGGCAATATGATCCATGTTGCTGGTAATCATCAAGGTGTCGGCGCCCACTCTGGCAGCAGCCAATGCAGCCTCACAACCGGCATGACCGGCTCCGACAACAATCACATCGTAAAATCCGTTCGACATATCTCAGTAACTCTTATGTATTTTTCACATCAAAACGGATAATATAGTCTCAAACGGAAAAATATAAACATGTGATCTGAAAATTACGGATAATTTTCTTATTCAAGGTAAGTTGCAATACGTTTCTGCCAGCCGGGAAGCCAGCGTTTTTCTTCGCGTTCAGGAGGAGAATGGTCAACGCGTCGTTTTAAAACGGAAACAGCCGCATCAACAAAAGCTTTTATTGCGTTTTCCGGTTGCTTGGGCATTTTCATTTCTTCCAGCACCTGGAGCAGACCCCATCCGATGTGGTCATAACGTTCTTCCGGCTTTCTGCCGCTGCCTTTAAAATTAATATAGTCAACGAGAGGATAAAATCCTTTGGGTCTCTGGGCAATCGCATGAAACTTCTGGATGATTTGCTCCCGTTCGGAAAACGGCAGACTCTGAGATATATCATCAAGGGTTTTGTGAGCGTAATGCAGGATATAACCAACCTGAAGTTCGAAGGTTTTCTTCAAAAATTCCAGTAGTTTTGATTTTAGTTCATTGTCATGATCAGCGAGAAATTCTTCACGATTTCCCCAGGGCATACCACGTAGTTTCATGGTAATCAGCCATTGCGGCAGTTCATAGCCTGTGGATTCAATATAGTCAAGCAGGTGAGGGAAAGACTCGCGAAACACTTTCTTGGTGTCTCTTGGATACCAGATGAAATGTCCCAGGCCGACAGACAGGAAATCTTCATTCTTGTTCCACCAGATTAATTTATCTGTATCACTGCCACACTCATTTTCAAAAATACGTTCGGTTATCCATTGAAATTCTTCGGGGGTACAATTTACGGTCGCACTCTGATTGATTTCCATGTAAAACTCCACATTTCTATTACATACTCTCAAAAAAGGAGAACTCAATAAAATTACATTATTGTAAGATGAAATTCAATATGTTTTTCTGAAAATTTCATCAATTAAACTAATCAAAAAGTATTATCGACCAAAAAATCATTGTATTAAGTTAAAAAAGATTGAAAATATTACACAGTGCATTTACTGTAATAAGAATCATACATAAACTTCGGTATGACTTTTTCTGTTATTATTACGAATATACAATATCGCAAATAACTCTTGTTAATGGACAAATAACAATACTGAATATCAGGAGATATACAATGAAGAACCGTTTTACTAAATTTCTTGAAAAAGATTCCGTCATGATTTTGGAAGGAACTACGAAACGTGAAGTTCTGGAAGAATTAATTTCAATGGCAACTATCAAAACCAGCCTTGATGTCGAAGTGCTCCGTGAGCTAACCTGGAAACGCGAAAAAATGATGACTACTGGAGTGGGACACTCTCTTGCTCTTCCCCATATCCGTGTAGACGGAATAGGTACGCCGGTTGTTTTATGCGGCGTCTGTAAGAATCCAATCGAAGATTATGGATCGCAGGATAATGAACCAGTCCAGATTATCATTTATCTGGTCGGCTCCTCCAGTAATCAGGAAGCCTATCTTGAACTGCTTGGAAGTATTTCCCGTAAGCTTAGAACTCCTGGAATTATCGAGGATATTCTTGAGAATATTACCAGACCATCGCAAATCCTTCGCGTCCTGAAACGTCGGGTGAAAACCGATGAGGAAAATGATGAAGGAGAGGACGAATAGAATTACAATTCCTGTTTAGACGATAAAGGGCCGATCAGGTATGAATGGAAGGATATTTGTGCCTGCGGCTCGGAACGCATTTTGTTTTCAGGTTATGTTCGTCAGTTTTTTGTCTGTTCTTGGTTGTTCTATATTGAGAACCGAGCCCACAGGCGTTTCATCTAATGATATTGTGATAGCTCAAATAGAAAAAGTCAACCCCGGATAATTACAAAAAATTAACCGGGGTCGAGGTGAAATGATATAACCTGTTGATAACAGGAAATTATTTGGATTTACTTTTTTTATAGACTTTGTCCGGATCAAATACTTTTTCACCGACCATTTCTAATTTGTCACCATTTACTTTGCGATAAAAACAGGAGCGGTAACCTTTGTGGCAGGCCGCCCCGCCAACCTGTTCCACCTTGAAGACAACTGTATCAAGATCACAATCAACCAGGATTTCTTTTACATTCTGGGTGTTTCCGGAGGTGAGGCCTTTCACCCATATTTCCTGGCGGGAGCGTGTCCAGTAGGTTCCCATTCCGGTTTCAAGAGTTTTCTGCCAGGCTTCTTCATTTATATATGCCAGCATCAAAACTTCACCGGTTTTCCAATCCTGTACGATTGCGGGGATCAGGCCTCCGCATTTTTCAAAGTCTAAATCAATCATAAGTCTTTCTCCATAGCAACGGCGAAAATTCGAAAAAAAACAAAAAACGCCACAATAATAATTATGTTTAACTTGTTAATATGTTATCATCGGGTTAAAATAAACCGACAACACATTATGTCAAGCAAACAGGAAAAGGGAAATTGGAAATCTCAGGAAAAACCGTATTGGTAACTGGAGGCGCAAAGCGTATTGGGCGTGCTTTAGTAGAAGCTTTTGCCTCCGCAGGAGCCCGGGTGGTTATTCATTGTAACACCTCTACGGATGAAGCGCGGAAGTTGGCGGATTCTCTTCCGGGTTGTGAACATCAGGTGATAAATGCGGATTTTTCTAATCTGAATTCAGCAAAGGAAATATTCAAGTTGTCCGGGCGTGTTGATATTCTGATTAACTGCGCTTCTGTTTTTGAACGCAGCCCGCTTGCGGAGGAAAGTCGTGAGGACTTTGAACGCCAGTTTCAAATAAACTTTCTGGCACCGGTCGAATTAATGAAGGCGTTTGCATCCCAGGAGGAAGAGGTGCAGGGAGTTATCATAAATTTTACGGATCAGCGTACGGTCAGTAGTTCCGATGACACCGGCAGTTATTTGTTGTCTAAAAAAGCTCTGTCGGAAGCGACTTTGACAGCTGCAAAACAATTTGCTCCCTCAATCAGAGTCAATGCGATTGCACCGGGACCGGTGCTGCCGCCAGTTGGCCTAAAGGGCAAAGGAATGCAAAAGATTATTCGAGAGGTTCCTTTGGAGAAACCAGTCGCCTTGGAGGATTTGGTTCATTCAGTCTTCTTTCTGGTGGACAATGAATCAGTTACCGGACAGATTCTTTTTGTTGATTGTGGTCAGCATTTGATCTAAATATATTATTACATGGAACAAATGCAACTGGTTGCGGTCTAAACCCAAAAGGTAATTTGAATATTTAAGAATTATGCAGTAAACTATTCAAGCTTTACTTCCAGTTATGTATTCAAAATAGAAAACGAAAAAGATTTAATAAACCTTAATAACAATAAAGGAATAAGAGATGCGAAAATTCACAATGACCTTTGCGGCAGCAGGCGTGGTGACTTTCATGCTTATTGGCGACCAGCTGACGGCAGCAACTGCTCAAGCAGCTAAAAAGGTTGCTTCAGTAAAGAAAGTTAATACTAGTAAATGGGCGTTTTTACCTGAGGTTGTTGCTGAAATCGATGGCAAAAAGATTACTCGCGAAGAAATGAGCAAAATGCTGGATAAAATGCTGGTTAACTCTTCCTATGCCTCTGTTAAGCGTGAACAGGTTTTAAAAATCATTTCATATAATGTGATTTCTGACTATGTTGAAATGCAGGTTTTGCTGAAAATGGCCGCTAAAGACGGAGTTAAGCCTTCATTTCCTTTGGCTGTAGAAAAAATCAAAGAATCAGTTTCCCGCGCTCCTAAAAATATGCTTAACCTGCTTAAACAGCGTCTTCTGGCACAGAAAAAGTCTATGGACCAGTATGTAAGGGAGATTGCATCTGATCCGATTATTCAGGATCAGGTTGCTATTCAATGCTGGGTGGATGATAAACTTGAGCCTGCACTAAAGATATCTCCGGAGCAGGAAAAGGAATTCTATGAAAAAAACAAGAAATCTATGTTCTTTATCCCTGAGCAGGTTGAAGTTTCCCATATCCTGATTGGCGGGAAAAAAGATGATGCCAGCAAAAAGGCTGCGAAGGCAAAAGCTACTAAGCTGTTGGCTGATATCAAAGCTGGTGAAGTTAAGTTTGAGGATGCTGCTTACAAGGAAAGCCTTTGCCCGTCAGGCAAGGAGAAAAATGGACGTCTTCCTAAATTTCAGCATGGTATGATGGCTCCGGCTTTCGATGCGGCGTCGTTTGCTCTGCAGAATTCCGGAGATTTGAGTGATGTCATTGAAACGTCTTTTGGTTACCATATAATTCGTTTGGAAAAGAAATTTCCCGCACATCAGTTAAAACTGTCTGATTCCAGTGTTAAAAAAGATATTGATCAGGTCTTGAAAGGGGAAATGCTCCGCAAAATCGTTGAAGAAAAAACGAATGCTGCGAAAAAAGCTTATAAGGTTAGAATTTTTGTAAAGGCACCGCAACGGCCCAAGGCTCCGGCTGTTCCCGTTGCTCCAGTCACCAAATAGAATATACTGAAAGTATTTATTATTTATTGGCCCACAGGTTTTCCTGTGGGTTTTTTTGTGTGCGCCCGGCAGGGAGCATAGAAGTCTATCCATATAGTTTGAAGTATTGAACGATCCAGGAAGCGGTATTGTTGAAAATCAATCTGTTATAACCGGTTGTGCATTTTCTGCACTAAACCTGTTTTCCTAAATCTCTTGTATACCGTCTTTCTTGGGGATTCCTGTATTGATTAACGTTGGATAAAAAAAATCCCTGCCTCGCGAACGGGGCAGGGAGGTATTTATTTTTCGTTACTGATATTACTTATCCGTACGGAACGGGCTGGCGGGCAGTCCGGCGTGATTGTACAGATTGCAGCCTTCTGGATATTTGCTCCAGGCATATCTTACCGCAACTGGATTTTTGACCTTATCAGAACTGACCACGATCGTGTCTCCTTCGATTACGGCTTTTGCCCAGACAAATTTCATGTCTTTACCGGCAATGGCGAACTGTTTCAATGGTCCGCCTTTTGCTACCAGACCTTTGCAGGCATGAGTGAAGTACAGTCTAATTTTATTGCCTTCGATCTTGAACTTCTCATAGACGGGACCTGAGTAGCAGACATCTTTTCCGTAGGTGTCGTGTTCCGCGATCAGAGCCAGGCGGGCACCGACATCCTGTTTGTTTTTGGGGTGGATGTCGATCGGGTTACCGATATCAATCGAAACTGCCATACCGGTATGAGGTAATTCAGTTGCTTTTAACTGTGACTCACGCAGTTTTGCCCATGCGGGATCTTTAGGTGTAAGTTTTTTGAAGAAGTCTTTGGGCATCTTCTTTTTGGGTGAGTGTTTATAAAACGCAGCGAGCTGCACCCAATAGAAAGGCATATTTGGCTCGTTCCACTCTTTACGCCAGTTTTTAACCAACAACTTCATCAGGTGGTAATATTCCTTGTATCCTCCGGCATTGGATTCACCCTGATACCAGATGGCTCCTTTTACAGGGAAGAAGGTAAACGGGGCGATCATTGCGTTATAGAGAGTTGTCGGAAACTGTTGACTCTTGATGCCGGAAGCGGCAGAAATATTGGGACGATGAGGTAGTTTTCTGTAGTCGATGGCATATTCAACTTTGTATGCCCACATATCATTCAGTTTTATTTTCTGATTTCCGCCTTTGATATACATGGAGGAGCCCGGGCCTATCAGGCCGCCGTCGCCGTAATCATCCAACGCGCGTACTGCAATAACATTTTTCCCAGGTTTAACAAGGAGTCCGGGAACTGTATATTTACGACTGACTGACCAATGATGGGGAACGTTCGGGCCGGTTTCCCCAACCTGAACACCGTTGAAGAAAGTGGTATCACAGTCGTCGATTCGTCCTAAATACAGCGTGATTGGTTTTCCTGCCAGTTCTGCGGGGATTTGAACTTCTTTACGGAACCATACAATTCCATCAATATCAAGGCCAATATCTGAAAACGATTGTGGCAGAGAAGTCATTTTCCAACCGGACATATCCTTGAGTTTTGGAGAACTCCATGATTTTGCTGCCTGAACTTCTTTTGCATAATGCTTTTCAACCTTTACCAGCCATTCAGAAACAGGATTCACTTTCGGCTTCTTGGACTTAGGTTCTTTTTTTGATTTTGCTTTGGCTTTTTCTTCAGCTTTCTTTATATTATCAACATAGCCGCTAAACATATCAGTGCTTTTAAAGCCATCAATGCTAATCCAGGGCTGAATGCGAGTTCCTCCCCAGGACGAATTAATCAGCCCGATTGGAATTTTAAGATCCTGATTCAGTTTGCGACCGAAAAAATAGCCGACAGCTGAAAATCCCGGGATTGATTCCGGAGTACATACCTGCCATGTGCCAATGACGTCTGCTTTCGGTTTGAATGGTGAGACCGCCCTTTTTACCTGAAAAATTCTAATCTCAGGATAATTTGCTGCGGCAATTTCTTTTTTTGCATCAAAAACGCTGCGAACACTGAACTGCATATTAGATTGTCCTGAGCATACCCAGATATCTCCAACCGCGACATTTTTTAGAACAATTGGTTTGGCTCCGGCAACTGTAACGGTGTATGAAGTTCCAACTGGTTGGGCCGGCAGAGAAACCATCCAGCCGCCGTTTTTGCCTACCTTTGCAACTTCAGAGGCTTTGTTTACTGATACGGTTACTTTCTGACCCGGAGTACCAGTGCCCTTAAAGACCATTGGCTTGCCGCGCTGGAATATCATATTATCACTGTATATGTTTTGTAACGCTACTTTTTCTGATGGTTTTAACTTGGATAGATCTTCCTGAAACATTTGGCAGCCACAAAGTACTGCCAGCATAAATGCTGATATGAGCATCAGCATCGGACGTTTAAAATTCATGATTCTTTCTCCTTTATAATTGTGTTCCTTTTCTTCCCTTAGCCAATTTTTTTACTGAAATTTGACCGTGTATTACAATAATATTAAAGTTGCGTTAATTCAAACTGATCGTTTTTGATATATTGAGCAAATTTCATATGTATATGTTTTTTTAGTATTGATAAACAATAAAAAATCTACTGAATTATTTGAATTTATGCTGTAATGAGTTTATACTTATGCAAAATTAGCGAATATAAATAGTTTTCAAAACCAAATTTAGGGGGTATAATGAAAAGCTCGTTACTCGCTTTGGCCCTGTTCGCAGCCGTTGGTATTACGGCGCAGGCTTCCACTGAATCCACAACCGCCAGTCAGTATAAACTCCCGGCGGAAATCACTATGCCCGGCGGCGAAGTTTACAAACATCCTGTTGTGGTTAATGTTAAACCTGATGGCGTGACAATCATGCATGACAATGGTGCGGCGTTCTGGCCTTACAGTCAATTGCCGGAATCCATTCGGAAGAAACTTAATTATAATCCGACGAAATCCGTTGAGTATTATGATAAAATGGTTCTTCGTCAGAAGCATTTGCTGGCCCTGAGAGAAGAAAATAAGATCAAGAATCAGAAGAAACAGATGTATCTCGATATTGAGGAAGAGCGTAATCATGTCCATGCTTTGGAAGTGAAGATCGACAAGATTAAAAATCAGATTAATTGGGACAAAACCAAAATTGGCACAGCTCAGGATAATACGGTAAAGGATCAGAAAAATATTGACGAGTTGAAAGGTTCCATTACTCGTGGTATTACATCCGGTTTCTTCTGGACTCAGACAAACCAGAATAATGCCCAGAAAATTCGTAAAATTGGTGACTTTAAAACAGATTTGGAAAAGAATATTGATGACTATAATAGCTGGCGTTTTTCCGAAAAAGGTAGTCACGATAATCTTGCTGGCCTGGAAAAAGAACTGGCTCTGTCCAAGAAAGCTCTGAAATATATGGAATTACATTGGAACCAGTTAAAGAAAACAGATACTCCGGATTTCGAGAAAAAACTTAATAAAGAAATTTATGCGGAAGTAAATAAAAGAGTTGACGCTGATATGAAGAAAATCGCGAAGCTCAATGAAATGCGTGATAAGAAGCAGATTTCCTCCGATGAATATATCAAGCGCAAAGCTGCTATTCTGAAAACGATTCAATAAATTATTTCATACTTTTCCGGCCTGACTGGTTATTTGATCAGTCAGGCCTTTTTTATTATTCGTACAATGAATAGCAAAGAGCACATACTCCGTATTTTTGATATTGCTTTAAACTTCCGTTTGTCAATGCTTTGGGGAAAACCATTACTCGATTACGATTTCTTTTGATTTCTGAAATTCAATAGATTGCTTACGGCTCTTTACACCACGGGGAATAGGTGCTTTTTGCGGTGGCGCCGGTTTTACCTGACCACATTCAGACGGTTGCGGCGGCGGGGTATGACAACCTGTGACTGTAATGGTCATTCCGGCGGCAATTACTGCTGTAGCTATGAATTTATTCATGGCTGTTCTCCGTTGGTTCAAATATTGTTGACGATGGACGCAGGGTGTCTGCGTTACCAGTTTTCGGTGTCCACATAATTATAATGGGTTTATCCCATTCATTACGTTTTAATTCAATTGTGATGATATCCCCGGATTTTCTGTAAAAATTTCCGGACTGTTGAAGTCTGGAGTCAACGGTTGTTATTACATCTGTCTTTCGCTTGATTATCATTGTACATTTTTCGGGTAGTTGATAACAGAGTGCGCCGGAATTTTTAAATGCCGGATCCGTTGCTAAATCCTGTTTTACGCTTTTCCACTGTGATTTCATGCCATCAGGGGCCGAATTTCGGAAAAATGTCTTCTTGATAATTCGCGGTTTACGATATGTCGGCGCTGCTTCTTTCGGTTCTGGCTTAGCTGGTTCCTGTGATTTCCTTTCAATGATCCCCGTTTTCCTGGGAGGGGAGGGGGCTGGTTGTTTGGGCTTGATTTCAAGCAGATAATAGATGATGCCGGCGGCTATTGCCAGTACGACGATTATCGCGGCAAATCTTGTGAGATTGCCGGTTCCAGTCTTTGGGATTGATTCTACTGGTGTCTCCAACGTGACGGTACAGCTATTGATTATGTTTTGAAACTCGGAGGCAGAAGGACGGTTTGCCGGATTGCGGTTTAATCCGCGTGTGACCAACTTTTCCAGTTCTGGCGGGACGGTTTCGTTATACATGGCTTTCATCGACTTCGGATCTTCGGTGGCGATAACTTCCGCCAATTCTCCAAGCGAAAGAAATTCAACGTCATAAGGCAGAGAACCACAGATAATCTCAAAAGTTAAAACTGCCAGCGCGTAGACATCTGCTGCAGTAGTAAAGGAGTTTGCCTTGCCGGATTCAAAAGCTTCCGGAGGCATATAACCTGGCGAGCCGGATATCCGGAAATCACCGCTGGTGGATAGCTCTTCGTTAAGCAGCATGACTAGTCCCAGGTCAAGCAGAATAACCTGACCATATTCATCAATCATGATGTTGCCGGGTTTTATGTCGCGGTGGATAAGTCCCTGACGATGAAGTTCTGCTGTTATTCCGGCTATTTTACCGATGAATTTTAGTTTCTCTGTGATCGCTAGCGGATGATTCCAACAGTATTTGTCCAGGCTTTCTCCTTTGATCAATTCCATTGTGTAGTACAGTCCATGTGGCGATTCTCCACAGTCGAATACCCTAGCTATACCCGGTATATTCAATTGTGCCTGGGTTTTGATTTCCCGGAAGAACTGTTCCCGGGTATCTGCATTGGCATTAAGTCGTGGAGATAGTAGCTTTAAAGCAACGTAGCGTTCCAGTTCCGGATCGAATGCCTTATAAATCTGGGCGCTTCCGCCGTGATCGATAAGTTTTAAATTACGATATTTTCCGATTCCATCCATAAGCGTATGTGTTTCCGGTGATGCGTTGATTGTCGTGTTGCTCATATTTATTCCATTTAATAGCTTTAACTGGAATACGCAGTCTCTTTGCATATCTCACGCCGGGAAAAAATTTTTTCTACATTTCCATTCCGGCATCAATGACGCGTTTTTTTACGGTTCTACGATCCAGTCCCAGTGTGTCAGCCGTTTCGGTGTAACTGCCGGTGGCGTTATAAACCGCGGCACAATAGCCGTTAAGCAGTTCATCAGCGGTTATATTTCGTGTTCTGACGGTTTCATAAATTTTATCCATTTCGGATATTTTTGCGGTTTTCGCCTGTGGGGTGTAGCCGCCCCGGATCAGAATATTGCGTACGCATTGTTCCAGTTCACGAACATTTCCGGGCCAGTCATATTCCAGCCCCAGATTTGAACGTATCCATTTTACCGCTTCATCTGTTAGTTCGTCAGCTTCTTCCGGGCCGATAAGCTTGTTGGCTATAAATGCTGTGAAACTGCTTAATTCGCTTTCTGAACCAGCCAGTATAGCTTTTAGGGAAGGAGTGGTTACCATGTCGGAACACAGGCGGTAATACAGGTCCATTCGGAAAGAATTGTTAGAGATTTCCTTGGACAGGTTACGGTTGGTGGCGGCTAGAATTTTGCCTTGAAATAAGCGATCATTGTGTTCGCCCAGGCGCTGAAACCGGCGGTCCTGAAGAATTCTGAGGAGTTTAACCTGTATTTCTTCGTTGATTTCTCCAATCTCATCCAGGAATACGGTGCCGTATTTCGAACAGGTTTCGAGCCAGCCCGCCCGTTCGTTGACTGCGCCGGTAAAGGCTCCCTTGCAGTGTCCGAAAAGTTCCGATTCAATCAGAGTTTGAGGCATGGCGGACAGATGAAGAGGGTGGAACTGTTCATGGAACGGGATATCAAACGTAAATGATTTTTCATGGAACGGAATGTATTGTGACAGAGAAATTGCTCTTGCCACCAGTTCCTTACCTGTTCCGGATGGCCCGGTTATAAGCGTTGTGATATTACGCATTCGATCATACAGTGCCCGGTTGTAACGGTAGATGTCATGAGTGAATATAGACTGCCAAATGGACGCTCGTAGTTTACCGGAGGCATTTGAACTGCCGATGATGAAGTCGAAAATATAGTAAAATGCACGATGGATCTGAAAGTATATTTCAAATGTCCTTAAAGCGTCGTGACGTCCTGAAAAAGCGTATCCTGGAATTTGCATATAATGAGTGTAAAGTTCCAGAAAGCGGTTATAAAAACGGAAGGAACGAGGTTCTGGGGCGGAAAGTACCGCTTCAACCATTTCTTGTCTAAACTCCTCAAACAGATAGTAGACTATCAGGTTTTCATAGGTTTCCAGTTCATGGGTAGATAGTTTTAGACGTTTTTCCGTCAGGCGTCGTCTGGCGGTAATTGCCAGTTTTTCAGTTATTACCTGAATACGGGGAACATTGGCATCTTTAAAATCGGGTTGCGCCTTAGTACTCCAGACCACGCCTTTCTCTCTATAATGATCCTTGAGAATGGTTTTTTCCAGAGAAATTCGCTCCGGCGTAAACGGGTTGGTGTAATTAAGGGCGGCGATAGCTTCTGCTATTCCGCGTTCGGCGTCATTAAATAACGGCATGGATGATTCTCCCCAGTTGTTACTTTGATAAAATAACCTGCGTTCAGGAGATGTACAAGTGGCGAACAAAAAATGTTTCAATGACATTTTGAATATAACTGGTTCAGCGTTGCAGCAGTTACATGAAACTTAATCACTTAAAACTTAATCACATGAAACTTGTTTTACCAGGCAATTTGTAGTATATTATTTCTGAGCTTGGCTTTATAACTGGAAGGTATTTTCTTACATGACTGATATCTATGTTGCGATGGTGGTAATGATTATTTTTTCTGCCATCATATTTTATCTGTCTTTACGGCTTGTGCCTCTCTTTCCTAAAAAGTATTTCTTTATGATGCCGGTAATCGGAATCATATTTATACTGCTTAATTATTTATTCCGTAATAGTTATTTCAGCTTAAAACTGCTGCCGTTTTCTAATGCGATCGTGTTTTTGAACTGGATATTTCCCGGTTCCGCGTTTCTTGCCGGGCTGGCCTGGGGAAAGTTTACCGGAAAAAAGATCAGAACATATTTTTATGTGATGTTTCTTCTTGCTTTTGGTTTTTATGTTTCATACGGACACCTGTTCAAGGGCGTGCCGCGCTCCGGGGTAAGAATTCATGATGGTATTTTTATGCAGTCATCTCCTTCTTCCTGTTCTGCGGCCTGCGCGGCTACATTGCTGTGTTTTTATGGGATTCGAGCTACAGAAAAAGAGATGATAAAGCTTTGTCTGACTACTGTAGATGGTACTTCTCTGGCTGGACTCTACCGGGGGCTGAAATTGAAGACCCGGGGTACTCCGTATTGTGTGAAGGTTGAGAAATGGCCGTTGCCTCATTTACTGGCGTCAAAGATTCCGGTGATATTGCAGATGCGTTTTAAGATGAAACCTGGAATGGACCCTCGATATGCTACCGAGTGGGGATGGGTTCCGGGCGTATCGCATTCGGTGATTTTCCTTGGGAAAGCACCGGAAGACAAAGTAAAAATAGCGGATCCGTCAATTGGCCGCGAACTATGGAGTGTTCAGGGAGTAAAAGATTTGTGGCATGGATATGTTGTGTATCTCGAAGAACGTTCCGGGCTATAATTTTGTGGGCTTGTTTTTTCCGTATTTTTTTCGAAACTGTAAAGGAGGAATTCCGGTGCTGTTCTTAAAAAAACGGCTGAAAGAATAGATCGAATCATATCCGCACTCCCGGGATATCTGTTCAATTTTCAAAGACGTATCGGCCAGTAGACGTTGCGCCGCTCCGATTCTCCGTCGCTCCAGATATTTTCCCAGGCTCATGCCTGTTTCCTCCCGAAACACTCGCCTTAGGTGGCTGGGGGATAAATTAACCGTTGCCGCTAGATCTTTTATTGATATCGCCTGATCAAGAAACTGGTTAATGATACTCATTACATTTCGAATGCGTGGCGATATCAACTGACGCGTATCGCCCACAGGATTTTTAGACAGTTCTTCCAAAAGAAGAACCAGAGTGAAGATCGCGTTTGTTACTTCGTCATTTTTATATTGTTCTAAGAGAAGTTTAATAAACATCCAGGCTTTGGGGTTTATTTCCATCAATATATTATCAGGCAGATATCCCTGTTGCGTTTCAAGTTCAAAAGATACGATGAGCCGCAGATAATCGCGATGACGGTCGGGGACGGAACGGTGTAAATAAGGCTTTACCAGAATCGCCTGATCAGGTGTGATTTTGTATTCAATATCTTCTATGATGTAAGTAATCTCAGTATATGGAATGATTAGCATATAGCGTGAACTTATTATTGTCCGAGGATGTTCGTAATCGTGACAGTAGAGTAGAATATCGGATGGCACAGCGAAGTTTTCAGGTAGACGCTTGCCGTGAAAGAAGTTTATTACTCTGGGCAGGGATTGGGATTCTTTGATGATATCTTCTGTCATGATAAATTCCGTTTAATTAATTATGTATAAAAATAAATGTATTGTTTACACAAGTCAATATTTGATAATCGCAATTGTTAAAAAAATAACTATCTGTGATATTGTGTGTCGTGGTGGCTGCCTGTATAATTTTTTTATATGGCAGAATGCCGTCTATTAAGATCATAAAGTTAAGGAATTTTATTATGAGAGCGCAGGCAAAGAAATCACCGGATTTTCTAAGTCGTTCGGTAATTTACCAGATGTTTTTAAGGAGTTTTAATCAGCAGGGAACGTTGAGTTCGGCAATGGAACAACTGCCGTTTCTGGCAGATCTGGGGATTGATATTGTATACTTATGCCCGATCTTCTTGCAGGATGATGATGAGCGTGTCGAATTCTGGAGTAAGCGTCAGATTGCCAGCGAACTGAATAATCCGCAGAATCCCTACCGCATCAAAGACTACAACGCGATTGATCCTGAATATGGAACTGATGATGACCTGAAAAAATTCGTAGTTCAGGCTCATAAACTTGGTATGCGTGTCATGCTTGATCTGGTTTATTACCATTGTGGTCCTACTGCGGTATTCATTGAAGAGCACCCGGACTATGTGAAGCGTGATGAAGCCGGTAATGTGCTTGGTAACTGGAATTTTCCTGAACTGAATTTTGAATCGGATGGTTTACGGGAATATCTCTGGAAGAATATGGAGTATCTGATGACTGAATTTGATGTTGATGGATATCGTTGCGATGTAGGAAGCAGAGTCCCACTGTCATTCTGGGAAGAAGGACGCAGACGTATTGAGGCTATTAAGCCTGATTGTATAATGTTGTGCGAGGCAGACTCGAATGCCGATGACCAGCTTGCCGCTTTTGACATGAATTACGGTTTTCACTGGGGACCGGGATTGATTGCACTCTTTAAGGGGGAGAAGACTGTTGAGGATTTTGTAAGAGATGATTGGCAGAACGTTTATGATTTTTTTCCAGAAGGCAGCAGACTTATCAGATATATTGACAATCATGACATTGCGAATGACTGCGGTAAAAAACGTCATGAAAAAACATTTGGAGAAGGTGGTGTGGAGGCTGCCACGTTTGCTGATTTTATGATTGACGGAATTCCATTTTTATACAATGGCGAGGAAATCGCGGATACTTCAGTCCATAGTATTTACGGCAACCGTTTTTATGGTCACAGTATGCATGTTGACTGGTCCAATTTATTGACTGCTGCAGGACGGGATCGGCTTGAATTTATCCGGTCGGTAATCGAATTAAGACATTCGCTGCCTGCATTATCTCAAGGTAAAGTGATATGGCTGAAAGACAGTACCGGCTCTGTTTTAACATTTATCCGAGAATGTGATGAACAGCGCCTGATAATTGTAGTGAATACAACAAATGAATTACTTTCATCTGAGATTAATATTAATAGCAGAACGCTTGTTACTGAGAGTTTGATTGAAAAAGATGCGAATTACAGTGTAGACGGAAATAGAATAAAAGTTGATATGCTGCCTCACGGTTATTTGCTGCTTGAGTTGAACTAAAAAAAACGCCGGAGTCCATTATTTATGGGGCCGGCGTATTATAGAGTTATCTGGTTTATGGATTAAAAGTCAACTGGTGTAAACTGATTTTGCCCTTCGAGTTTCACTTTCTTGCCAGCTTTGATCTGTTCAAGAGCCGTTACGACATTGGCAGTCCACTGGTCAATGATTCCTCTAACGTTGGCATATGCCGTGAATTCTTTAGCATTAAATAAGGCAACACGGCCTTTTTCGCGGTCCGCGAATACCGCAAGAATTTTGCCGGATACAGAGTCACGCATAACCGATTCCATGGCGATTGCTCCGCCGGTATCGCTGGCGATCCCTTTGGCTCCCAGCTTTATTGGCAGAAGAATCAGGCCAATGGGAGTGATGCTGCCCAGGTTTGACATGGCTCCCATTACCGGTTTGTTTGGAATAACTTGTACGATGGCAAATTCCAGTGTCATGGTTCCGGGGCCGGGAGTTTTCGTCAGCTTTATGTCTTTACTTTTCTTAAAGGCATCGACAAATGATTGCTGTGCATATGCCGCTACATATTCCATGTCGCTTTCGGTTGATGCTACCAGGCGGCGGATATTTTGTTTTGCCCACCATGATTGTTCCAACTGTTTGGGAGAAATTTTAACTTCTACGATAATCTTGTCATACTGTCGGATTTTTTTCGGTTCTCCCCAAGCTCGATGTAATCCTCCTTCTTTTGTGAAATCCTTCATTAATTTAGCGTATGCGGGGGGAATAACCACATTTTCTTTGGCTTCCGGTGATCTGCATCCACTTAACGCTGCGAGAGTGATTCCGGCAACCAGAAACATAATTGGTTTGTAGTTTTTGACAGGCATGATTCCGTATAACTCCTTCTTTATATTGTTGAGTTGATACAAAGGATTGATTACTTATCTATACTTGAAACGCTGTCAGCTGTTTTTGCAAGTTCTTTACAATCTTCTTCAGAAATATTCAGCTTTTTGCACAGTTCAGATAAGTCGATCCCTGAGACTTTTTTCTTGTATATCGTACTGAATATTACCATGGCATTAAGCAGATATCCCTGATTGCTGCCGTGATAAAGGTCATAACAATAAAGCTTTCTGGCAAATCCCAGTTTCTGCCAGGCATCTCCGGCTGGCGCTACTGTCGCGACATTTTTTCCCGCGCGTTCATTTAGCTCTTCTGCTGCAAGATAATAATATTTATGCAGCTGATTTTGAAATTCATCAGGATCTTTAAAGAATCTGGGGTACATTCCTTTGTATTTTGGGCTTCTTGCCCAGGTCTCATAGAGTACTACTTTAACACTTGGATAGATATCTCTGACTTCTCTGTACAGTAAATAAGCATCTGTTGAAAATCGTTTGGGGCATCCCATTTTTGAACCGGGTCTGGAATTGTCCGGAGAGGTTGGACGGGTGCTGTATTCCTGAAGAATAACGTAATCCCAAACATGCGGTCCGGCGGGCATTCCTTTGTAAAGGCGGGGTCTTGTTATGTCTTGAGTTTTGTTGGCCAAGTGCCATTCAAGGGTTTTTCCACCGACTGCTGACTTTTGTACAAATGGTTCAGGGAAACCGGCCGCTTTGGCAATTTGCTGAACCAGTCCAGGGATACCATTCATCTTCGCTGCCTGTTTTGCTCCGCTTGCCAGAGTGAAACTGTTGCCGAAGAAAATCATTTTCAACGGACGTTGAGTCAGGTTGGTTTCTTGTTGTGTGGTTACAGTACAGCCTGTGATAATTGCGACTGTTGCCAGTATAGGTACAGCTTGGCAGATGTGTTTAAACATTTTCCTGTCCTTTCGTTCATTAATATTAAAATCCCAAGGTTAACTGTTCCGGGGGTGTTTTATTTGTGTCCGTCGATTGCTGTTCTGGTTCTGGTGCGGCATCAGTTTCTGGTTGTGTATTTTTTAGTGATTCCAGCCAGTCGTTCAGTGCCATGATGGTAGTCCCTGCTTTTCGGGCCTTCTTGAGCTTGCCTCCCGAGCCGTTGGGGTCAACCGCAACCAGAATTCCGAGATCCTGATTTACCGTATCGGATGGTTGATAGCCGTGTTGTTCAGCCAGTTGTTCATAAAAAGAACGTTTTTCCGGCATTTTGCCTGTGAAACAAACTGTTGTCTGGTTGGAACCTGATGATCCCTTTGTGCTTACAAGTTCCACGCATTCCCGCAGTTCCCCGATGAAATCTTTTTGGAGCTGTAGCTCCTGTCTTAGAATTTTTGCCCGTTCAGGCCCGATACCATTTTGCTTTTCCAGTTCGATCTCGTCCATTTCAGACAGTTCTTCAAGAGTGAAGTCCGTAAGCAACTGACGTGCTATGTTAGGACCGATTCCTTGAATATTTAATGCTGCCAGAAGCTGATAATCCGGGACACGTCTTGCTCCGGAAATTTCGTTCAACAGGTTTGTTGCTGATTTTTCCTTGAATCCTTCCAGCTGTAGTATATCTGTCATCCCGAGGTTAAAGATATCTTTCAGGCTTTCAACATTCAATACTTGCATCATACGCCTGATGTTGGGTTCGCCAAGTCGTTCGATACCAATATTTTTTACTGCTGCAGTAAGGCGTTTTACCAGTGTTTCAAAGCATTTCTGGTTTGGGCAACAGAGTTCCGGACCGTTGCGTACCAGTTCAGTTTCGCAGCACGGACAATGGGTTATGATGCAGGTTTGACGGTTCTCTCCCGGTTCTGCACTTACAATATACGGTATGACGTCTCCAGCCCGTTCTACGGTTACGATGTCATTGATTTGTATATCCTTATCAATAATATTCTGGATATTGTGAAGTGAAGCATTTTTTATGGTAATTCCGCCGATATCCACTGGTTCAATCTGGGCTACAGGAGTCAGGCAGTTCTTGCCGAAACTCCAGTTTACGTTTAGGAGCTTGCTGGTTTTGCGTATGCCGCTGAATTTGAAAGCAATCTGGCCGCGTGGATGGTGGGCTGTATTTCCCAAAGAGTAACTGTATTCCTGATCGGCCAGTTTGACAACAATTCCATCCATAGGGTAGGGGAGTGCTTCAAGTTCTTCCACCAGGCCTTGCCAGCGTTCACGCAGTTCGTTGAATTTTACCGTGTAGGAAATCATGTCATAATCTACCAGGGTCAGATAAGCCTTGTTGCGTTCTATTTGGTACTGAATATCAATGATTTCCTTTAATCCCATAATACCGGCAACTGCATTGCGGGAATTTTTATAAGACTTTCCGTCTTTACGATGGATATTCGGAAATTTATCTCGAAATACATCATCTCTAATTACAATTTCTCCTCTAACTGGACGATCTACGGGTCCCCGATAGTTAGTTGTCTCCAACTCAATCAGTGGGAGCTTTCCTGTTATATTTTCGCCTGTTTCTCCATCGCCGCGAGTTGCAAGGATATATCCTGAAGGCGAGCTGAAATAATTCGCGGAAATTCCATCATATTTGGGCTGGACCCGGAATGCTTCGTTATTGCTTCTGGCATGTTTGTTGGCCCACTCCATTACTTCATCAATAGAGTATGCTTTATCGAGCGAAAGCATGGGTTCCGCGTGTTTTATTTTTCCGGTTGAAGCAACAGATGGGGCATTTACCTGGCTGATCAATGGATGAGTGGGGCTAATAGCCTCCAGTGCACGCATTAGACTGTCATATTCATCATCTGAGATTTCCGGTTCACTAAGCTCCCAGTAGCGTTGGTTATGATATTCAATAAGCTTAACGAGCTGGGGTTCGCTCAATTTACTGAGGTCTTCAGGTAATTTCCCTTCAGCCATAAATTCTCCGTAATTTATTTGAGGTGCTTTGTTGTAATGTCGTTAACTGTGGCTAAGTTAAAAACTTCAAACGTTTTCTTTATACTTAAAAGTAATTTCGTGTTTGATTTATTTCAACCTGGATCCACAATTTTTTCTCATGGATTCAGTAATAAAATGTACTGTTTTTTGCGGAGAATTTGTTTTGTTTTATAAAGGTGCTATTGATTTTTGGGAAAGGTTGAAAAAAAAATGCGTTTATAAGCCATTTATATTACCTTTCATGGTTCCATTGCTTATTTCCATTGTATATTCCGTAGCTGCGGCAATAATGGAAAAATATGGTATGGGACGATTTTTGCTGGTATTGCTGTTGTATTTATTTCAGACGCTTGCATTTTTCTTGCCGGTTCTGCTGATTTTTCACAAACTTTTTCAATATAAAAAGATTATTATATTGGTTAAATCTGCATTTGTTGTGATATTTTTTGGTATGTGCGCAATGCTTCTACTTGAATTGCTGGTTATGTTATACAGTGGTTTTCACATGAATTTTGCTTCTCTTCATTTTTTGTTTAATCCAGAAACTTACCGAACAATAGAAGCCTCACATTTAATTGTGCTGTATATTGCCGGAATATTGCTGTTTGGATATTCAATGGCTTCCTGTTTGTGGTTTGGAAATTATCCGGGGAAAATCGGGAGACGTTTTTTCTTGGGCTCAATTTTGAGTTGCTTTCTTATTGTTTGCTGCTCGGCTTTCCTTTCTGATACGTTGTTTGTGCGTGGGTGTAATATTTTGAGTAAAATTGTGATGTATCCCGTGCGTGAAGCCGTGGCCGATCATAAAAAGATTGATTCTACGAAAATTCGTAAATATATTGATACCAAAAGCGAGAAGGCCATATTTCTTGATAATAATTATCCATATTATAGAATTACCAAAGGATTTCGAGGAGATAAGGCTTTCGATTTTGAGCCCAAATTAGAACAGCAGCATCATGTGATATTTGTTTTTATGGAATCATTTCGCGGGGTAAATATCGGAAAAATTTTTGGACATTCACATAGTTTATCACCACGTTTTGATCAGTTGGCTGATGATGGAATATTTTTTACAAATTTTTATAGTAACGGAGTGCATACCTCTAGAGCAGTGATTTCTTCTTTGTTCGGCATTCTTTCCCTTGCCAGGCCGGAATCTGTTCAGGCGAATTATACATTGTACAATCTATGGGGGATCCCGCAAATCTTTAAGTCTAGAAATTATGTTACTTCCTATATACATGGCGGGAGTCTTGATTTTGAGAAGAAAACTTTGTTTTTTGGACACAATGGAATTGATTTTATTGTTGGGAAGGAAATTCTGAAGAAGCTACATCCTGGATGTGTACCTACCTATTGGGGGGTGAAGGATGATATTACTTGTAATTTTGCTTTGAACCGACTTATGAAACTTGATAAGAGTGGACGAAATAGTTTTAGTATTATTTTTTCTGTAACGAACCACTTTCCATTTCAGTTAAGCAATGAGACGTATTTGCCGGGGAGTGAGCTATCAAACCGTTTTATTTCCACTATGGAGTATTCAGATGGCTGTCTCGGAAAACTTGTTGATGCATTGAAAAAGCTTAAGCTATATGATAAATGTATTTTGTTTATTCTTGGTGATCATGGCTGGCCACTTGGAGAACACCACAGGGAGGGATACAGTAAAAATATTTATGAAGAGTCTGTTCGAATTCCTCTATTGATTCTTGCTCCCGGAAGAATCAAAAAACCGAAAGTTATTAACGGAGTCTGTTCTCAAATTGATCTTTTGCCTACTGTTATCGATATGTTTGGATTTAAAGATGTAGTCAATCATGGTATGGGGAAAAGCTTGTTAAGGATGCCACGGGAAGGTTATTCTGCTTATTTTTCCAGTCCTTACGGGTTATTTCAACTCGGGATTCGAAAGGGGCATTTTAAATACATTTACAACAAAGCCAATAATACAGATGAGCTGTATGACTTAAGCAGAGATATCGGGGAAAGAAAGAATATTATTTCCGAACATCCTGAGTTTACTGCAAAGTATAAAAATGTACTACTTGATATTTTCGAAAATAACAATCAGATCATTATTAATAATAAATTGATTCCATCAAAGTGATTTCGTGAAAGTATTCCTGTTATTGTGAAAATTTTTTCATTAACGATTCTGTTTGGTATAATCTCTTTTTTTCTGTTATAAGCCTTATTTATTTCTTATGGATGTGTTGAATGTTTAGTGATTTAGTTGGAAAAATAAGTAATAATAATAACAGGATGTTTGCGTGTGGTGTAAATATGTATCCTCTCGGCTATTAATTGTTTATGTTTTGTTTTGCGGTAATAAAATTGCAAAAAAATTAACTAGCGTGCAACAAAAACCCGACTTTGCATGTATAGTATTCTTATGAAGAGGTTTAAATTAGTAGATTGTTTGTTTCTTTCCGTCGCAGTTTTGGCACTGCAGGCGTTCCGCTGGATTTTCTGCTGTCCGGAATACGAATGATTTTTCAATAATCATACCGGCTGTTCATAATATAATGTAATCAACAAGGAGTAGTGAAATGGTTACGTTTTTTATGTGTCTGGCATTATTAATTCTTGGATTCCTGATTTATGGAAGAGTGGTCGACAAAATATTCGGCCCCGAAGAATCCAGGGAAACCCCGGCTTTGACTGAAGCAGACGGGGTGGATTATGTAAAAATGCCCAACTACAAGGTTTTTCTAATCCAGTTGCTGAATATTGCCGGCGTTGGTCCGATATACGGTCCTATTCTTGGAGCATTATATGGTCCGATAGCATTGGTATGGGTTGTTGCCGGTTGCATTCTTGGCGGTGCTGTTCATGACTACTTCTCCGGGATGCTGTCCATTCGCAACAAAGGCGCAAGTGTGCCTGGAGTGATTGGTGCTTATATGGGCAATGTGGCCTATAACTTTATGAATCTGTTATCTCTGGTATTGTTGATTCTGGTTGGCGTAGTATTTGTGCTCGGCCCGGCAAAGTTGCTGGTTCAGTTGAGTGGTTGGCCTATCTGGATATTGATTGTCGCGATTTTTATTTATTATATATTGGCTACTCTGGTGCCGATTGATAAGATTATTGGACGGCTTTATCCGTTTTTTGGTGCACTGTTGCTCTTTATGGCTTTTGGACTGATAATCAGTTTATTAGTCAGTAGTCATGGAATGTACGCGTCTGGACTTGGATTCAGGGCATATAATACCGGAGGATTACCGGCTTGGCCGATGTTGTTTATTACGTTGTCGTGTGGGGCGGTGTCTGGTTTTCATGCTACTCAGTCTCCTTTGATGGCGCGGTGTATCGGTAACGAAAAATCAGGACGCAAAATATTCTACGGCGCAATGATTTGTGAAGGCATCATCGGGCTGATCTGGGTTACCCTTGGTATGTCTTTTTATGAATCCTCTGAAATGCTGCAGGCAGCATTGAAGAGCGGTGGTCCTTCCGGGGTGGTATACGAAATATCCAACTCCCTGCTTGGCCGAATAGGTGGAATGATTGCTATTCTTGGCGTTATTGTCCTTCCGATTACATCCGGTGATACGGCTTTCCGTAGTGCCAGATTGATCATTGCGGATAAACTTAAGCTGGATCAGAAACCGTTGATGAAAAGATTGTACATTGGTGTTCCGATGTTCATCCTGGCGTTCATTATCTGCACTATTCCGTTTGGTATCGTATGGCGTTATTTTGGATTCGCCAATCAGACTACAGCGGCAATGATGTTGTGGGCCGGAGCTATTTATCTTGGTTTGAATCACAAGTTCCATTGGATATGCTCACTTCCTGCCACATTTATGACTGCGGTTGTTCTCTGCTTTATCATGCAGGCAAAGATTGGGTTTAATTTGCCAATGCTGGTTTCCGATATTATCGGGATATCGGTAGCGGTTGTTCTGTTTGGTATATTTATTTGGCGGATGCATTTTCATAAACATACTCCGCCGTTGCCGGAAGAAGAATCGGCGGTTCATCATCCGAATGCAGCAGAACATCGAGTCTAATATGCTATAAGATCATAATAACCAGCGGAAGCGATATGTTATCGCTTCCGTTTTTTTCTTGGGCTAGAAGAGTTGTCCTGATGTCTTGTTTTTTACTACTTCCGGAATGCTGTCCAGAAAGTCCAGGGTGGAGTTGTCTTTTTCTATGCATAGATCAATTGTTGCCGGTTCGCGGAATAGGTTAACTTTGCCGATGGGACGTCCATGACCGAGGATCCGGGCAATGGTGTCGCTAATGTTAATAATCAGGCAAAGGTGGTAATCCAGCTGGTCTTCTTCTGAAAATGGATATTCCCAAAAATTGTGATGAGCTTCTATGGCAGCTAGAGAGAGCGGGTCCATATTCCATTTTTTGCCGAGAACACTGCCTATTTTTTCATGACGGTTGTTGAATATCCGGTCAAACATATACTCCTGAATATCTCCTTTCAGGTTGCTGCAGAAGCATTCATTGAGTGAGAGTTCCTTGAGAATGCCAAGTTTTCCGATATCGTGAAGCAGTCCTGCCAAAAATGCCAGACTGGGATCGGGGAAATATCTTTGACTCAGGTAACTGGCTACAATTGCGACCACATAGCTGTGGTGAATGATTCTCTCGGCTAGCTTGCCAAAGCGTTTATCTCCGGTGAAACCAATTTTTATTGAATAAAGTTGGAGAAGCGCGCGTATATTGTTTTTTCCTAAGCGTGACAGTGCAAGGTTTAGATCAGTGATTGCGAATCCTCGACTGTAGAATGCGGAGTTGATACTATTGATGAACATTCCGGCGAGAGCAGGACTTTTTTCAATAAGAGTTGTGACTTCCGCATAGTCAAAATCATCATTGCTCAGGAGCTGCATTACCTGCATAAGGTGCTGCGGAATACTGAAAACCGGAACATCTCCTTGGTCTATTTTTTCATTGAGGTGGCGTATGACTTCTTTTAGAGTGTCGGGGTCATATGGAATTTCGAGTATTCCTGATTTTGACTTTTCCGAACCGGAATAGCACCACCAGTAGTTCTCGTCGTTTTCATCTTCAATTTCCTTGTAGGGGTCAGTACGGTAACGGCTGATAGTGCCACCATTAAATACCCCTTTTAAGCTAATTTTAGTTGTACCGGTATATTCGTACTCGGTATCCTCCTCGGAAGGAGCTGTTGCTGTGTTTTTTGCAACATTATCGACATCTTCTTCAAAACCATCTGTTACTACTCGGGAGATTATTTTTTTGAACAGACCCATCTGCAGCGCACCCCGTGTTAATCCTCACTATCTGTAATGTCCTTATGCTCTTACTATAATGTTGTTTGAGCGGCATTTCAAAAATGTTATTATTATATTTAATTAAAAAAATTTTGGTTTGTGTTTCTTTAGCTCGATTTGTGCTCAATTTCCTTGAATATAAGTTTTGAAAGAACCCAGCCCGCGAGGAGGTAAATTGAAATCTGGGCAATTGTAAAAACAATAAAGTGTATAAATCCTGAATCGGTAAGTAGTGAAGTCGTTTTAACGACCATGCTGCTGGGGTAGCAAGATATAAGCATAATTAAATAAACAATATAGTCCAAAATATCGTAAGGGCCTCCGTGTGGTAGAAAAAGAAACAGCAAAGGAGAAACGGCTCCCCATACAATAAAATATTGAACAAACGCTGTTCTTTTTTCTTTTGTTGTCATATTATTATTTTAAAGCCGCAAATAATAATAATCAACAAAAAACGAGCAGATTTTCTGCTCGTTTTTTGAGGAGGATCGGTGGTTTTAATCTTTCGGCACAATTATCTCGTAACGATACGTATTCTGGTCGTAACCATGGCGTACCTGGCAGAATTCGCTGAGCTGCAATTTCATGAACAGTAAAATATTACCGGTTGCCGGATTAATTGCCCGGCGCCAGTTTGAAAAACGTACCAACTGGTGGTGCTCTGGATGAATTTGCTCTATAATGGTTACCGTGTCGCGTATTAGGCATAGTGAATTGGGATCAATTTCTCCGATATGCACTACATTGCGGGGATCACAGCCATTTGTCGGTTCATTACAGATGTTTAGAAGCGCGTAGACTCTGCCGTTTGCAGGAGATCGCAGAATGTCTTGATAGCTTCTTGGCGAATAAACGTAACTACCGTCTTCATAGGTGAGAGGACGGGGTTTGCTCCAGGTCTTGCCGCAGTCTTCGGATACGCATATTAGCTTAACTGATGGCACTCCAGGATGTTTTTGGGATGGAAGTACGGCACCCTGTCGTAACAGCATGATCAGGCGACCATCATCTAGCTGGCACGTGTGGGGTTCGGATAAGCCGCAGCCGCTCTCTTCAGGTTTGCATTTGAGCAGACTGCAGAGGTTCCAATTAACTGTTTTTTGTTCGGGAATCCAGATGCCTCGCCATGTTTTTACTGCAAGGTGCAGGCCTGTCTGCCATTGGTTTTCCTGGGACTGCCATAACAGAGAGCCATCGTTCAATTTTAAAGGTTCGTAAAACCAGCCGTAATTAGCAGACTGATCAATTCTGGCTGGATTGTTCCAGCTTTTACCGGAGTCATCTGAATATTCGCAGATGATATCGTAACAGTTGGTAGAGGTGTTACGACTCCAGTGATAACGCATCATCATGTTGTTTTCTGTATCGGTGAAGTAGGAGTAAGCTGTATCGGAATCGGTATCTGTTTCATTTGATTCCCAGCTTAATCCGCAGTCATTGCTGAGTACGCTGTAATTTCTTGTTTGATTATTCGGAAAAGTGTCATCGATAATTCCGGCAATCAGACTCTTGGAATCCGGGGTAAAATCAAGGCTTTCAATGGTCTGGGTAAAGCGGTCACTGGCTCCCGGTAATGAAAAATCTTTCCTGATGGTAATTTCAGAAGCCGTGTTTTCGCGGATAGAGCCGAAGCGTCCAATGCAGAATGCGCCGGGTTCCGCGGCATGTTCAACGCGAATTCCTGATACGTTCATATATATGATTCCGGAAAAAGCAGGGGTAAAGCATTTCTGGCGCATGGTTAATTCGATCAGAGAGCCTGTAATGTCTTTGCCGGGATTAATCATGATGTGTTTTCCGTCGGCTGGAATCAGAAAGGTTTCAGGGGTGTTTGAGAGTGCTTCTTTTGTTGTTACCTGGCGTAAGGGGGTGTTGTCAATATATATTTGTCCAAGAGTTTCAGGATAAGGTTCTACCTGGGCACATGGCCGCACGGTTTGTTTGTTGTTAATGCAGTTGCTGAGAGCATAGGGATTGTAAGTGTCCGGGAGAAATAGAGAATCAGGAAGGGGCGCTTTCAGGATTTTTTCGTCGATAATGATCCATTCTGGATCGAATGATTCTGAGCCGCGAATATATACCTCATGTCCATGCATGGCCCTAAAGCAGACGAACTGTCCAGGGTTGTATTGATGGCCATTGATTGGAATAGGTATTTCTTCGCGGTAAACACCTTCTCCTATTTCGATTACACATCCGGTTTTTATATCTTGGGCCGCTCTGGTTATTGTTCTGAAAGGTTGTTCCAGGGTGCCGGGGTTGTTGTCGGACGCTCCCTGGGCCTGTGACACATACATGATGCCGCCGGCATTGAGCCATGAGTTCGGGATAAAACGGTTGAAATGGTTTAGTTTACTCATTTGAGTCTTCCTGATTATTATGTCGATTTTTCAACGGATAATTCAATTGGCAATAGTTCTAGTCGGCGTGATGAAAAGCAGTCCGGCTGCTCCTGATCAAGTTGTTCCAGTAGTAGTTCGCAGGCCTTGCGGCCTGATTGTTCAAACGGCTGGACGACTGTTGTAAGCCTGGGGGCTGCCAGGCGCCCTTCATGTAATCCGCCGTAACCGACCACCGCAATATCGCGGGGAACTTTCAGGTCAAGATCATAGAGGGCCTGCAGTAAGTACATTGCATGGGTATCTGTAGGGCAAAATACCGCTGTTGGTCGCAGTGATTCGGGTAAGTGTCGTAATTGTTTTATGGTTTCAGAGATATTTGATTGATTGCAGGCTTTTTGTAATTCTGGCGTACATTGTAATTCCAGCTTGTTAACGGCGTTGATAAAGCCGGAGATGCGGGGCAGGGCTGGATCAATATTTCCCGCGATTAAGGCAATTGTCTTGTGACCTTTTTCTTTCAGGTGAAGAGCTGCTTGAAAACAGCCGTCTTCGTCATTGGTGGCTACAAATACTCCTTGTTTTCTGCCCTTGCCGGAATGCAATAACACATAGGGAGTATTGTATTGACACAAGTTTTCGTGGAGAATATCCAGTGTAGCATTGGAAACGCCCCGACATATCACCCCGGAGACGCGTTGGCGCAGTAAATCATTAACCGTTGTTTCTGTTCCATTGATTTCGGGTGAGAATAATTTAATGTGATATCCTGACTCTGCGGCGCGTTGCATTATGCCTGACATTATTTTGCCGGTATAATCATGCCTTCCCATGTCCTGGTCAAGATACGCAATCATGCGCGTGTTTCCATTTTTTATAGATCTGGCGATGTCATTGGGGATGTAGCCCAGCTGTTTTGCTGTTTCCTTAATTAGCTTTCGTGACGCATCGGTTATAAACACTCCTTTGTAGCGTTCATTCAGGGTGTGAGATACCGCTGATCGGCTTACTCCGGCCGCGATTGCAATATCTTTCATTGTGATTGCTGTTTTTCTCATATTGATCGTCTTGTGGTTGCACCGTGTATCTCGTGTTACGTTTATTGTAGCACGAGATACTTAGTAAAGCAAGTTGTCACGGATGTTTATACAAAAAAGGCTGAACTGTAAAGCAGTCCAGCCTGAGATTAAATATGTGAATGGAGATTAGAATCCTGTATTCCAGCGCCAGATATTACCTTTTTCGTCAGCAGCCTTATAGTCTGTGTAGGATATTGATTTTACATGGCCGTCTGCAAATGTGATATTGGCTTTTTTGTTATGCATTAGTAGTGATTTACTAAGTGCATTTATGGTGCAGAAGTAATAATAGTCAACGGTGGTATTTTCTGTGTTGCTGTAAGTTCCACTAAGATCTTCCGTGTCTCCCGGGCGTTCGCCTACCATGGCTATCGCCGATGCTGATGAGTTTTCATATATCGATCCACGTCCAACAGCGGAAATCTTCCAACCGAATGTATACGGGGCGTTGCCGCTATAGGTCCCGAACGGGTAATACTTGCTGGCATCTGATAAACTTGCGTCAGTCGCATTACAGGCATAAGTTCTCGGAGCGTTGTCGCGGGTGCGCTTGAAATGGTCCTTGGGACAGAGGAATAATTTTTCGGATTCTCCTGAGTATGACAGGATCAGTTCGGACCAAGGAGTGCCGTCAGCATAAAAGCAGGGCGGAATATAGCCGTCATAATCAGAATTGTACAATGACAAACTTACGCCGATTTGTTTCAGGTTGCTGGAGCAAGATACTTCTGCCGCCCGATCTCTTGCACTGTTCAGAGCCGGCAGTAACAATCCTGCCAGAATTGCGATGATTGCGATGACAACGAGGAGTTCGATGAGGGTGAAATGATTTTTTTTCATGGTTCGGATACTTCCTTGAGTTAACATGTTTTATTACTAAATAAATACTGACGGCGTTTTCGCATCTGCCCTCATTTTGTTGTTGGCCAATGTGTTATTGGAATTCAACGTTATTTCCTTGTTATGCGAAAACTCAAAAAAACTACTATTAAACTATAGGTGATAGATTTAGGATTTGCTAGTGATAGTTGTGGAAAAAATTAAAGTTTTTTTCGTATTCCGCAAGAAAGTATCAAAAACAAAACTTTTCTTTAATATTTGAATAGAGTACCTGGTCTGTGATCGAAACAAAAGATGTTACGGTAAAGTATTTTGTGGGGTGTTTTAGTAGTGGAGTAATGCTGTGATGCTAATTTTATTTTTTTGTGTTGATTATGTATTGACATTGTGTTGGTTTTGGAGTATAATTAACACAAAACCAACACAAATTATTTTAGAGTTGAAAATGTTAAAAGAAAATATAAAGAAGGGTCATGCCGGGGAGTCGCTGAATCGGGCGAATATGAGAAAGAAATCGGTTGAATATATTGAGCGTCTTTTGTGTGATATTCCTGTTGGAAAGCAGTTGCCACCGATTCGTGAGATGATGGCTGACAGTGGATTGGGGAGAATTCGGCTTGATTATGCGATTGACGTGTTTGAAAAGAAAAACATTCTTGAAAGGCGTCCGCCTGTTGGTATTTTTAAGGTGGCGCGTTATAATGAGATGGAGTCGATAAATTGTATTGATGTGCTGCAATGTGGCCCGACAGAGTTTAATATAAGTGGATCGTTTTTTGTGAACTTTATGAATGAGTTGTCGCTGGCCGCAACCGGACGGCATATCGCGATCAGAACGCATCGTATAAGGGTTGATGGTAGTATCGAACAGTATTATAAACTGCTTAATTCCCATCATATTCAGATGGCGGTTATCATTCATCTGCACAACCCTGAGTTACTGCAGTTTCTTGATGATAATCATATAAAATGGGTGTCATTGTCTCCTTATGTGAATCTGGATTTTCGCAACACTATTCTTATGCCTTCTGATGTTGTTCCGCTCCAGATGGAGCATCTTATTGGCCTGGGGCATTCACGTATTGCTCTGATGCATGGGGTTTCTCCAGGAAATATGCCGTTAAGTTTATCCAGCCAGCACCAGGATTATTATCGTATTATGGCGGAAAATGGATATAAAGTTGAACCTCAATGGGTTGCTTTTACTCACTGGGTTGATACTGAGATATTTGCCGCGTGGGATCAGATATTTTCTTCTGAACCTTATCCTACGGCCGCAATTGTTCCTGATCCCTGTCTTTCGGCTACATATCGTTATATGGAGCGGAGGCACATTCGTATCGGTCGTGATTTTTCGTTGATTGCGCGCGATGATCTTCCGGTTACGCGAGAGCTTACTCCACAGGTTTCGAGTACGGTTAACAGTATTACCGATACGGTTAATATTGTTTTGGAAAGTATAGAAACACTTTTCAGTGGCGGAACTCTACCAGAGACTTGTAGTATTTCCAGTCGACTGATTTCTCGTGATTCAACAGGACCTGCACCGGAAGTGTGATATAATAAGTTTTGGGGATTTTATGTGATTAATTTCATGGTTTTTTATTATCAAGCATCTTGACTTTTTGTTTTGAATCTATTATAATTGTCAATAACAACACAAAATCAACACAAGAACTTGTAACGATATAAATAATAAGGGAGAAAATAATGAGTAGGGAACAAACATTTAAAAGGCGGAATTTCACACTTATAGAACTTCTCGTGGTGATAGCTATCATAGCTATTCTTGCCGCCATGCTGCTTCCAGCGCTTAACAGAGCAAGAGAAGTTGCGAAAAAGGCCAGCTGTATAAGTAATATGAAACAAATCGGGATTGGGTATAATTCGTATACAGGGGATTTTAATGATATGCTTCCCCCGTGTCAGTATTATACCACATCAGACGCTGATCATGCTTTTGTCTGGGCTGACTTTCTGGTAAATGCGGATTGCCTGAATAAAAGTACAAATGAGAAGAAGAATCTGGTTTTTAAATGTCCGTCCTGTAAAAAATTCTGGAATAGTTCCAAATTTGATTGCTATGAAACAGTGGAAAGTAATGCTTATGCGTATGTGTTCATGCGTAATCGAGATCAGATGAGTTATGGTCAGAATCAGGGGATTTACGGGCCCGATGTAAAAAATTCAACAGCAAAACACCGTTTGAAACTCCAGCATATCTTTAAGTCCCAATATGGCGGAATGATGAGAACAGGAAGTGCTTCTCAAACCGTTCTGCTTGGAGAACCTATTCTTCGTGGCGATAAAGCTCATGTGCTGGTTCCTGGAACAACCAACTGGCATCCGGATGATACCCGCCATATGGGAGTATCCAACCATCTGTTTGTTGATGGTCATGTGGAATCAATGGCTACTATTGAATCATATCAGCTCCACTGGTAATCATATCGTAAATTTTTAGCTGCAACTTCGGCTTTCGTTCTACAGGCGGGAGCCGAAACACACCCTTTTTGTATTAATTTTAGAGAGAGTTGAGGGAATATATGTTTAATTGTCGCATCAGGTTATTTCCAGTTCGCTTAGGAACTGGAATCGTGTTAATGTTTTCATTCTTTTTGACCGCTATTTGTGCGGAAAATCAAACAAGCAAGGTCCACTACGACTGCTATGGACAGATCACACACAAAAATTGGCCCGGAAAAGTTAATTCTGACCAAGAGTTAATGGATGATATATCAAAAGACAACACCTATTATGATGCGTTGTCTAAATCTCTTCCAAAGCGTGGAGAATACGGTGGAATTATCGGTTCAGGAGAAAAATACGGCTTAAAGAAGACAGGCTTTTTTCATATTGAGAAAATCAAGGGACGCGATGTACTGGTTACCCCGGCGGGAAACATGTTTTTCATGATAGGTATTGGCGGGATTGGGGATTATCATTCATTCATTAATGTCAAAGGACATGAAAAGCAGTTCGACTGGCTGCCGCCTAAAACAGGGAAGTTTAAGCGTTGCTGGAAGTGGGGGAAAGTGTCGTTTCTGGCAGCTAATCTAGCCCGAAAGCACAACGGGTACAATCCGGCGAAATACCGTGAAGACTGTATTGAGCGTGTTAAATTATTTGGCTTCAACTCTCACTATGCTTATGGAGGTTTTAATCAGGGAATATCCATAAATGGAAAATTACCTATGGTTGTAGTAATATGGAATCATCCAAAGAAACAAATTTTCCCCGGACTCTTTGATATTTATGATGAGGCATTGCGGAAGCAGATGGCCGACCGAATAGAAAGTACGGTTAAAAATAATGTGAACGAGCCGTGGCTGATTGGTTATCAGATTAATAATGAACCGAAGTTTTATGAAATACCTGATAAAATTACTAAGCTCGGAGCAAATCAACCAGCAAAAAAAGCTTTTGTTGAATTGATGAAAAGACGGCACGGTTCAATACAGCGTTTTAATCAGGTCTGGCGTTTGAGAATGAAGAGTTTCGACGAACTGCTTAAGCCGTTTAATCCTACTGGAGGTGGGAAATATGATCTCAGGGCATTCAAAGTTATGTTCATGAGTGACTATTACAAATTTATGACCGAAACGGTTCGAAAATATGATAAAAATCACCTGGTAATGGGATGTCGGTTGCGCTGGAAAGACAGTCGAAATCGTGAAGTGAATCAGGTCGAAGGGAAATATGTGGATATCATTTGTGACAACTATTATGCAACTCAGTTTGACCGGAGATTTTTGATGAATGCACATAAATGGTCTGGTGGAAAACCGCGGATACTCAGCGAGTGGTGCTATGATTCGCGTGATTCAGGTAATTTCGGAATCATCATTACTGTTCCCGATCAAAAGTCTCGAGGCAAAGCGTATCAAACCTATGTTGAACAGGCTGCTGCATTGCCGTTTATCGTAGGAGTGCAATGGTGGTGTATGCTGGATCATGCTCACCGGCAGACGAATACCGGATTGTGGAGTAATACTGACCGTCCATACAAAGACTTTTTGAAATATGTGCGAGAAGGCAATCTTGATGTATGGAAAGTGAAATTAGGTCTAAAGAAACCATATAATGGTAAATTTAAGTGCGTTCGGCGTAGTGGTAAATATATGGGATTAAACTGGGCCAATGCAACGGTGGGAGATTAGTATGAGACTGTATATCTTTTTTGCAGCAGTGTTATGTCTGGCTGTTGGAGTGAATGGAAAGGATGCGAACCCGGCTTATGACAGATATGGGCAGAAAACGTCGAAGAGTTGGTCTGGAAAGATAATATCCAATGATCAATTGAAAGCTGATGCAGAAGCAGATCGTAAGTATTATGCTTCTTTGCCGATACCCGAGAACCTCGACGAGTATGGCGGCTTAGCTGATTCAGGGAAAAAGCTTGGTTTGGCGGTTACCGGATATTTCCATATAGAAAAGGCGAGGGGACGTTATGTGTTCGTAACTCCCATGGGAAATGCTTATTTTGCCGTTACAACTGGCGGTTTGATGACTTGGCATTCATTTATGGATTATAGAGGAAAGGAAAGGAAGTTTGCTGAATTTCCGGATAAAAAGAAATTTCGAAAGGCGTATAAATATAATCAGGTATCATTTTATGTGGCGAATCTGATTCGTAAGAATGGTGGTTTTGACTACGGAAAATGGCGAACCATGTTTGCGGAGCGCCTCAAGCGTTGGGGATTTAATTCGTTCAGTGCCTACGGCCGTTGTCCTGGAAATGCCAGTGGCGATAAAATTCCGGTGACACTGGTGCTCCAGAGCATCCGATCTCCGAAAAAACATCAGCGGTTAAGTTCGGGGTTCTTTGATGCTTATAATTCGCAGATTTGTTCTGAAATAGAAAACGCGTTGAAAAAGGAGATCGGCAATAACGCGAAAAATCCGTGGATTATCGGTTATATGGTTCAGAATGAACCGGATTTCAGTTATCTGGTGTTTGATATAGCCAAGGCTGATGGAGGTAAAATCGCGGCGAAGCGAAAACTTATTGAGTGGTTGAGGAATAAATATAAAACGATTGAAGCCTTCAATAAGGCATGGAAGATGTCAGTAAAGAGTTTTGATGAATTGTCCGCGCCGCTGGCGCCGTTGACGGACCAGGCAAATATGGATATGAGAATGTTTATGGAAGTATTTTTAAATCACTATTACTGGACCGTGGTAAAGATGATTAAGAAATACGATCCCAATCATTTAGTCCTTGGGAGTCGCTGTCGTGTGCGAGATGCCTGCGATGAACTGGTTAACCGGAGTGCCGGGAAGTATTGTGATGTCGTTTCTGTTAATTATTACTGCTATGCTTTTAATAAAGATATCCCCCGGCGTGCTTTCAAGGAAAGCGGAAAGCCGGTTATGCTTACAGAGTGGTGTTATGATGTGAATGATCAGGGATTTGAGCAGGTGCTGCGTTCTGTTAAAGATCAGAAAACACGTGGATTGGCTTACCGCAATTATATTGAAAATGCCGCTTCTCTTCCGTATGTAATAGGAGTGCAGTGGTGGTGCATGCTTGATAATCAGAATTTCGGAACCAATACCGGATTGGTAAATGTTGTCGATCAGCCGTATAAACCCTTTCTGCGAAGTGTAACTGAGGCTAATCACGAAATCTATGATGTAATGTTTGGTAAACGTAAGCCATTTCAATTTAATCACCCCAACTTTGTTGACTCCGGAAAAGAAAGGCGCCTGATTGGCGAGGTGCCCCGGGCTTTGCCTGGAATGACGGTCGATGGACGTCAGGCGCCATGGCCTGACCGTCCAGCGACCCGGATTGGCTCGGAGAGAACGGTCCAGGGAAGTCAGGGGAAATATGAGTTTTCTGCGAATTACTGGCTGTGTTATGATGATAAAAAACTTTATGTCTACATTGATGTGCTTGATGCAACCCCGAGGATTAATCCCGCGAAAAAGAATAAGCGGGGAATCTGGCATGGTGATGCGATTGAAATATTCGGCGGGAAGGTGGTTGATAAAGACGGACGTCGTCTGGCTTCGGACCGGCATCTGTTGATAAATATGGAGACAGGACGACATTATTTCTGGGAACGGTCGCCAGTTCAGTATAAGATTGATGTTGCAATGCAGAATGCGCATGGCGGCAAAGGGTATGTTGCTGAAATTGGTATACCGCTGGCGGCATTTGGAATTGATGCCGTTAAACCAGGAATGCAAATGAGGTTTGATATTGGAGTTGACGATTCGGAAGACGCTAAGGCTTCAAGGAGCCGACAGCTTATGTGGAACGGGACATCGGATAATTCCAGCCTGAGGAGTTACTGGGGAATGATCCGTTTCTCAGAATAGAAGAGAGAGGGGAAGCACCATATGCATATTGTTACATGCATATGGTGCTGTTTTTTCTAGGACTTGAAACGATCGTCCGATTTGATTTGTTCCGGATTTTTTCCTGCTTTATCATACCAGCCGTTACGTTCCGATTTGATTTCATCGAACTGTGAAATGTAGGGTTTGATGTCAAGAATCGGAGTGCCGTCTATCAGATCGATTTCGCTGACCAGTAATTTATTACTTTCGCGTCCGCGGATTCTGACGATAGATAGCCCGATTTGATTCGGGCGACGCGGCGCTCGAGTCGAGAACAGACCGTGGGGCTTTCTGTCTAGAAACGGCTCGATGGTTAACTTATAGCCATCCGATTTGTGCAGATAAAACAGTACATAGCAATGAGAAAATCCTTCAAGGTCCACAAGCCCTTCTTCAAATTCTTTGTCAATCTCCAGTTCGCCATCTGCATGCGACAGCCCCGAACCCTGTATCGGCATATTTTCAATCGTTGTGAATGGTGTATGAGCAATTCCGATAAATTTCAATTCAGGCATTGTATTTCTCTCCATTAGTCATTTAACTGACTTTATATGTAAAAATCAAAAATGTAAAGAGAAAAAAATTTTTAATTAAAACGGCTTGATTCATTTTCAATGAGTGGTATATTTATTGAAGTGTTGATTGGCAAAGATTTTAAGTCATTCTTCGGGGCAGGGTGAAATTCCCGACCGGCGGTAACAGTCCGCGAGTCCGGCTTTATAAGCGGGACTGATATGGTGTGATTCCATAACCGACAGTACAGTCTGGATGAAAGAAGAGACGCAGTTTTTTTATTTGTGTGTTATTTCGCCCCGGATATTTATTTGTCCGGGGCTTTTTTATTTTCGCTTTTCTTCTTTCCATCCCTTGGAAATCGCCGGTCACCATATGAACAATTATTATTCGTTTTATTTATTAAGGAGTTTTTGTTAAAATGGCTGTCAAGTTTGACAAAGTAGAGGACGTTGTAAGCGCAATGAAGCGTGGCGAACTGGTTATTATTACAGATGATGAATCCCGCGAAAATGAGGGTGATCTGGTTTGTGCCGCATCGAAAGTAACCCAGGCTCATATCAACTTTATGGTTACACACGCTCGTGGTTTGGTTTGTGTTCCACTGCATCAGGAGATTGCCGACAGGATCGGACTTGTTAATCAATCTAGCGCGAAAGACCCTTTTCGGACCGCGTTCACCCAGAGTGTGGATGTTATCGAAGGTACAACCACTGGGATTTCCGCTGGTGACCGCGCACGTACTGTAGCCGCTTTGATTGATCCGGTATCGCGCAAGGATGATTTTGCCATGCCTGGACATATGTTTCCGCTTGTTGCTAAGCCGGGCGGAGTTATGCAGCGTGCCGGACATACCGAAGCCGCAGTTGACCTGGCTCGCATTGCCGGTTTTACTCCGGCGGGGGTAATTTGCGAGATCATGAATGAAGATGGTTCGATGGCGCGTTTGGCGCAACTTGACGAATTCAGACAAAAACATAATTTAAAATGGTGCTCCGTTGCCGATCTTATCGCTTATCGCAGACGCAATGAAGTTCTGGTGAAACGTGGCGAATCAGCACAGCTGCCTACCGCTACAGGCGAATTTGAGATTATCGTTTATCATTCTCAACTTGATGGACGCGAGCATATTGCGCTGGTACATGGAGATGTGAAAGGAAAAGAAAATGTGCTTGTCAGGGTACACAGTGAATGTCTTACCGGTGATGTTTTTCACTCTGCACGCTGCGATTGTGGCGATCAGCTTCATCGTGCCATGGAAATGATTGTTGAGAATGGTGCAGGAGTTGTTGTATATATGCGTCAGGAAGGACGTGGAATTGGTCTGGGAAATAAGATTCATGCTTATAAGCTCCAAGATCAGGGACGCGATACCGTCGAAGCAAATTTGGAGCTTGGTTTTGCGCCAGATTTGCGTGAATACGGTATTGGTGCTCAGATCATAGAGGACCTCGGAGTGAAAAGCATAAAACTCATGACCAATAACCCCTGCAAAATCGTTGGAATAGAAGGATATGGGTTTAAAATTGTGGATCGTGTGCCGGTTGTGATTCCGCCGCAGAAATACAACGAATTCTATCTGAAAACCAAAAAGGAAAAGATGGGACATCTGCTATAAGTTGATCTTTTATGCTTATAAGGTTGCAAAAATACGCTATGGGTCTAAATTGACAAGAAATGGTAGATTTATCTAAAGGTGGAAATTATGATAAAAAGAGATGTTAAAAATATATTCGAAGGCACGCTTGAAGCCAAGGGAATGCGTTTTGGGATTGTCTGCGGACGTTTCAATGAATTTTTCGTAGGCAAGCTGCTGGATGGTGCTATTGACGCAATTGTACGTCACGGAGGCAAAGCTGAAAATATTGAAGTCGCATGGGTTCCCGGATCATACGAGATTCCTTTTGTAGCGAAAAAAATGGCTGGCAGTGGTGGTTACGATGCCGTGTTGGCTCTCGGCGTAGTAATTCAGGGCGGCACGCCGCATGCCGGACTGATCAACAGTGAAGTTGCGAAATGCCTGGCTCAGATTGGCATGGAAACCGGTGTTCCGGTTACCTATGGAATGATCACTGCCAATAATATCGAACAGGCAATTGAACGCAGTGGAACCAAAGCCGGCAACAAGGGCGCTGACGCTGCTCTGGCTGCTATTGAGATGGCAAGTTTGAATCGCAGCCTGCCGGGTAAATAAGGAGCGTTCACGGATTCTTATGACTAAAAAGAATGAAGTAAATAATCAGGTTCATTTTAAACGGTTGGGGCGTGAGCTTGCTATGCAGTTTCTGTTTCAGTCGGACCTGAATAGTGATATTGATCATGATATGATTGAGGAATTTTGGTCCCAGGCGGAAGAATCAGGTAAATTTCCGCAAAACCGAATTTTTCGAAAAGGCCGCGAATACGCCGATGTCTTGATTCGCGGTATAATTGATAACCGTAAGCTGATCGACGATACGATTCTGAGTAAATCGGAAAAGTGGGATCTGAAGCGGATGGCGGTAGTTGACCGCAATATTATGCGTGTTGCTGTGTATGAAATGCTGTTCGTTGCGGATGTCCCTCCGGTAGTCAGTATCAACGAGGCAGTCGGCATATCAAAAATATACAGCTCGGATAAGTCAGGGCCTTTTATAAACGGACTGCTCAATGCCGTAAAAGATGGACTCGACCGTCCGGCTAGGGAGGCCGTTGATAAATTATGAAGTCGATCTTTTCCATATTCAAGCGAGGACTACAGAAATCCAAAACCGCGGTTTCACGCACTATCTCCACGGCTTTTACTGATGTAAAAGTCTGGGATGAAGAAACCTATGAGGAGCTTGAATCCTCACTGATTAGCGCTGATTTCGGCGTAAAAGCCAGTGTGCGGATTGTCGAGTCGATCCGCGATCGTTATAAACTTGGTGAAATCCAGACTTCTGCTGATATTACCGAAGTTGCCGTAAATGACGTTGTTGAAATTTTCAAGAAGAACCATCGTGAAATTAATTACGCGAAAGAAGGACCGACCGTGGTTCTGGTGGTTGGCGTGAATGGCAGCGGTAAAACTACTTCGATAGGAAAGATTACTCATCGTTTTAAAAATAATGGAGTCAAAGTTATGCTGGCGGCTTGCGATACATTTCGTGCCGCCGCGGTTGAACAGCTAAAACTCTGGGGTGAACGCACCGGTGTGCAGGTGGTTTCCGCCTTTAAAGGGGCTGATCCTTCTGCTGTGGCTTACGATGCTGTAAGTTCCGCCGTGTCAAAAAATGCCGATATTATTTTTCTGGATACAGCTGGACGCCAGCATACTCACAAAGGACTTATGGAAGAGCTGTCAAAGATGCGCCGTACGATTGATAAGGTGTGCCCGGGCGCTCCGCATGAAGTATGGTTGACCGTTGACTCCAGCCTTGGAACCAATGCGATCAATCAGGCGCGTGAATTTACCAAATCAGCCGGGGTGACCGGTTTGATCCTTACTAAACTTGACGGTACAGGGAAAGGCGGTATGGCGGTAGCGATCCAGGAAGAATTTGATTTGCCGGTATTCTTTGTTGGATTCGGTGAACAGCCGGACGATCTGCAGCCGTTTGATCCGGAGTTTTATGCCAAAGCTTTGTTCGGCCGCGAAAGCGAAGTTGCCGAAGAGGACGTTTTATAAAACGATGGATTTTAATCCGGAATATATGCGTGAAGCACTCAACCTGGCTCGACGAGGATGGGGACGAACCAATCCCAATCCTATGGTCGGCGCTTTGGTTATGAAAGGTGGACGCGTTATTGGACGTGGTTATCACCATAAAGCCGGTACTGCACATGCTGAGGTTAACGCGATTGCGGACTGTTCGGAAGATCCTGCAGGCGGCACGATTTATGTTACCCTTGAACCATGCTCTACCCACGGACGTACTCCGCCTTGTACTTTGGCTGTTATTGAGGCCGGATTAAAAAAAGTGGTCATCGGTTGTCTTGATCCCAATCCTGAACACGCCGGACGTGCCGTTGACATTCTTGCAAACGCCGGAATAGAAGTGATTTCTGGTGTCGAGGAAGCTGCATGTCGGAAGTTGAACGAAGCGTTTTTTAAATGGATTACTACAGGTTGTCCATTTGTTCTATTAAAAATGGCAATGACACTTGACGGCAGGATTGCGACTGCAGCCGGCGATTCGCAATGGGTCACCGGAGAGCCTGCGCGGGAACGCGTTCAATTGCTGCGCCAATGGGCCGATGCTGTTATGGTTGGAGGAGGAACGGTCAGGGCTGATCATCCATCTCTGAATGTTCGGAATGTCGCCAACTGGAGCCCGCAGCCGCGTCGTGTTGTTATATCAAACAATTTGACTGTGGAGTCAGCAGAATCGCTGATGGGGCAGGGCGTTACCCCTGAAATAATTTCTCCGAATAACGCTACTCAGTGGCATGAAGAACTTAAGCGTTTAGGGGCGGAAGGTGTTACGGCAATTCTAGTTGAGGGCGGCGGTGAATTAGCCGGAAATATGCTCCAGGCGGGTGTAGTTGATAAAGTTGAATTCCATATTGCCCCGAAAATCATAGGCGGACGCAATAGTCGTCCAGTGGTCGGAGGTGACAATCCCGCGGCAATGGCTGAGGCGTTGAACTTAAGGAATGTAGAACACGGTCAGCTAGGTACTGATTATTATATCAGTGGATATTTACATAGCCAATAGGCTACTTCTTATCTTTAGGTTTTTGAATGCTTTTTTTTCGCTTCTTAGTATCTTGGTCATATATTTTTTCAAAGTCCATTTCCGGATAAAGTTTCCGGAAACAATCAGGACATATGCCATGGCTGAATACCGCATCGGTGTTTTCTCGAAAATATGCTTCTACTTCCTGCCAGTAACCATCATCTGCACGGATTTTTTTGCAATGAGAACAGATTGGCAGTAATCCCTGTATGGTTTTTATCTGTTCCAGAGACTTCTTCAGCTGTTCATTGCGTTGTTCAAGTAGCCTGTTCAAGCTGAGAAGTTCATGATTCATCACTCCTACAAGATGATCCAGTACTTGAAGATACTGGTGTTCATCGTCAACCTGGTAGCCTGTCATATCAGAAGTGTCGTTATCGGTGTCATCATAATTATTTAATAGAATTTCATAATTATGTTGTACCGGGGCGTTGTGTTCTTCCAGCCCCACCAGAGTCTGGGTATAGTTCAGACATTCATTGCAGCTGCCGGAGAAAAAGAATTCACCATACGAAAAGAATCCGATTGTCGGGATCCCATTGAAAAACATCTTAACTTCCTGTGAAACAATGTGTGGCAGACTCCATTTACGGCAGGCGCAGGAATATATAAAAACAGCGTCTGCTGTGATTTTTTCCCACTTCGGAACAAGTTTTTTACAGTTTTTTATGATGATATCGGCTCCGCCATAGCTGAAACGTACTTTCTCGCCTACGTAAAAGGGACCGGTCAGTTTTACCGAACCATTGTCATAAACCTCTAGTATTCCTCTGGCGATTCTAACTTGAGAACGAGTTGTATAGAGCGGGAAATTCATTCCCTTTCCATGTCCGGTTTTAATAAAAGTGCCGAAATATTTATTTACCAGTTCAGCTGCTGGTTTGCCGTCAAGGGTTTTGAGAATATTGCCATCAGCTTCGGTAACTGTAAATTTTCTGCCAATTGGTCTCCAGCCGAGATTGAATGTACTGGTTATTTTCAGGTGTGTGCTGTAAAGAGCGGCACCTGCCATTCCATCTGTAATAATTTGTTTATCATCAAAAACATAACTTTGCATGAACATGGCATTATCACCGCCAATTCCGCCAATAACCGGAGTGCCTGGGCATGCAGAATTAAATCCTTCAATATATGGTTGTCCTGACACCAGTTCGTTTTCATTACTGCCGGAAAGCAGGCATATTGCCGCAACCAGATTATTAGCTTTCAGCTTTTGGGCCAGCAGTTTGCCCGTTGTGAATGGATCAGGATCAGTTACCAGGCTGGTATGAACTTTAGTGTGCTTAAATACGGAAATAGAAATTACCGTCGAATGTTCATATACGTTATCCCCGAGGATTTCTCCTGCTGTGGTACAACCGATGATTTTGGCCTTCGGTAATAGTTCTTTGATTTTTGACTGTAATTCACTTATGTGTGCGAGTGAAATGATACCACAGAAGACCTGAACAAGAACTTCAGGCTTATCTGCTATGTCAAGTTTTTTGACAAAACGGTCAAATTCATCATTACGACTGAATAAATGAGTATAATGTTCCATAATTAACTCCTTCAATTCTAATTATGGTGCTTGATTCAGCTTTAGTCAATAGCTGTTGCACATATATTTGAACTGAAATCGAGCTTTGATATTCTTCTTTCGTTGAATGAAAAGTCATTGACCTCTGCTTTTGATATACTTGCAAACGTCTTTTTGTATAATTGAGTTGGGCAGATCTGTTCTGTTTTTCATGATAATGCCTTTTGGGATGTGCAGAGAAATACCGGAAAACTCCTGATTTTTCCATCAAGGAGTTCTTTCTCTATTTTATAAATTTCCCTGAATTTAATGTTTGTAAAACCGGAGTTAGAAAGTTTTGCTTCTAATACTTCCGGAGAGAACCCGTTGTGCGGAACGATCGAATCGCGATGAAAACTGCCGTCCTCTTCATATAAATCAATGAATGCAAGTTTGCCTTCCGGATACAGTAGGTTATGGATTCGAGAAAAAATCAGGTCGATGTTTTCAATATGATGCATGGCCAGCGCTGAATAGACCAATTCGAAATTTCCTTCCGGACGATGCCGGCATATATCCAGGCTGACTGTGTCTATATCGTTTAAACCTAATTGAATAATTTTGCGAAGAAACATTTTAACCATTTCCTGCGAGGAGTCAATGCCGAGAATAAAGCCAAGGGAGTCTTCAAGTGCCAGTGCCAGGCTGCCGGTGCCGCAGCCTATTTCCAGGGCACGCATACTTTTATTTAGTGACAAAGTTGATTTGAGTTCTGCCGCAAAAATTTTTGTTCTTTCCATTCTTTCCGTTTTCTGGTCCCATTGCGCGGCGGCTTGATCGAATTGATTTTCATATTTTATCATACTGCGTGATTTCCTGTAAATTTTTTTAGACGTGATTTCTTAGACTTAATTCAAAAGGATGAGGATTAAGGTAAACTTGTTCTTTCAGGTATTGCTGATCGAACTTTCTGATATAATGTTTTAACAACGTGATTGGGACAATAAGTGGAACCAGTTCATTGTGATAGGATTCTATTACCTCAAGTAATTCCAGTTTCTCATCTGTGGAAAGATACTTTTTGAAGTATCCCATAATATGCTGAAGTACATTGGTTTGTTTTTTTACGGTTGCGCTAAGACTTAGTGCTTTCATAAACTGCGGAAAGTATTCCTGTATGGTTTTTTCGGTTCCGTTTTTGCTGACTGCAGCTGCGATTCGGCCTAGTTTGCGGTAGAACTCATTACTGTGTGCCATCAACAGCAGTTTGTGTTGTGTATGAAAATCCAGAAATTTGCGTTTTGATGGTTTCGGTCCTAAATCCTGCCAGCGCGAGAATGCAAATACCCGTTCTATAAAATTTTCCCGTATGGCTGGATTGTTCAGGCGTCCTTCATCTTCAACCGGAAGCAGAGGATAGCGTTCCATGAATGCTCGTGCAAACAATCCTGTTCCACGTCGGGATGGAATGCCCGTCTCCGGATTGAACACTTTAACACTTTTCATCCCGGAGCTGGGAGATTTTGTTTTAAAGATATAGCCGCACAGATTTTCTTTTTCCAACTCTTCCACTCGTTGATGGACCCAGAATAGCATTTTGTCAGTTAAGTCAACCCGGGTGTGGATTGTCATCAAGCGAGGAGATTCAATATTGCCTTCAAGGCGCATCGCTTCACGTGGTACGCTGAGGCCGCATTCAACTTCAGGACATACCGGAACATAGTCAAAGAAAGGTCCTAACGTATCAACAATATAGTGGTCTAGTTTGTGCTGTCCGTCATAGCGGACCCGTTCTCCCAGCAGGCAGGCACTTACTCCAACTTTAATCTTTTTCATTTTTTGCCATCCCCCCGGATGAGTTTTCACTAAGATAGTAGTGATACGACTTCCGAATAGATTTTATCTATATCTTCCAGCCTTCCGGTTCCCGGAGGTCCGCAGGCTACCGGACCGGTACCGGGGCCGACAAAAATGATACCGCGTTTTTTTAGTTTTTCCACGTTTTCCTGGACTGCAACATTACTCCACATTTTGGGGTTCATTGCCGGAGCGATTACGATCGGTCCCTGATGAGACAGTGCGTAAGTGCTCAAGGCATCGTCAGCAATACCACAGGCGATCTTGCCGATAATATTTGCTGTTGCCGGAGCGATTAACAGTAGATTGGCACGTTCGCTTAAACGAATGTGTTCCGGTTGCCAAACCGGAGTATCCCAAAGGTTGGTTGTTACGGGATTTTTAGAAAGAGTAAGAAAAGTTCTCGGGCGAACCAGTTCCTGCGCAGAATCGGTCATAATGACGTTTACATCGTATCCGTCTTTTGTTAAGCGGCTGCAGAGGTCGGAGCATTTACATGCGGCGACTGATCCTGTGATGCCCATTACAATTGTTTTTTTATCAGTCTGTTCCATAGTAAAATCCTATGTCTGGAATTCTTTTTGTTCTTATCCGAAACGATTTGACCAGCGAATGAAATTCATCCAGCGCGTCTTCCAGGTGGTCATTAAGAATAAGATAATCGTATTTATTCCAGAATTCCATCTCTTTTGATGATTCTGCCAGACGTTTTTTTACAACTTCCTCTTCTTCGGTTCCGCGTTTGCGGAGCCGATGTTCCAGAATCGCGTAACTCGGAGGAGCGATAAAAACAAATTCAGTACATTTATTTAGCAGTTCATTGTTTTCGGTATGTTTGCGGATTTGCATGGCTCCCTGGACATCAATGTCCAGCAGAACGTCGTGACCGGCCTTGATGCGTTCCGCTACTTCCGAATATAAAGTGCCGTAATAATTGTCAAAAACTTTTGCGTATTCAATAAATTCGTTTGCCGCAATGCGTTTTTCGAATTCTTCTTTGGTTATATAATGGTAATGAACGCCATTCTGTTCTCCGGGACGCGGCGAACGGGTTGTGCACGATACCGAGAACTCCAGATCAGGAAGCAGTTCACGTAGTTTTCCGCACAAAGTGGATTTACCGGAGCCGCTCGGGCCGGATACAACCATGATTGTTCCATTTCGCTTGATAATATCGGCCATCGTTAGTTCTCCGTCTTTATCTGATTACTGTTTTACGCCATTCAACAACCTGTTGTGCAAGTTCTGAATTGGATTTGTACCAGTTGATAAATTCAGGAATACCTTCCGAAATGGCGGTTTTCGGAGAAAATCCGAGTTTGGTTCGGGCAAGCTCAATATCTGCAAAGCTTTCCGGAACATCTCCGGGTTGAAGCGGTAGCATTATTTTTTCGGTTTCAGCTCCCATTTGCTCTTCAATCATTCCAATCATGTCCAGTAGCTTTTCGCTGCGGTGATTTCCCAGGTTGAACAATTCATATGGTTCAAGGCCGTCGGCAAACAAGGCTCCGCAAACTCCATTGATTATATCATCAATATAGGTAAAATCGCGCCGCATGTCGCCATGATTGAATACATTTATGCTTTTGCCGGTTTTTATCGCTTCGGCAAACAGCCACATTGCCATATCGGGACGTCCCCAGGGACCGTAAACGGTAAAAAAGCGTAGCCCGACTGACTGAATTCCATAGAGATGGGTATAACAGTGAGCCATCAGTTCGTTGGCACGTTTGGTGGCTGCGTAAAGGCTGATCGGGTGGTCTACACTGTCGCTTTCCGAGAAAGGAATTTTAGTGTTGCCGCCATAAACGCTGGAACTTGAAGCGTATACCAGGCGTTTGACATTATGATGCCTAGCCATTTCGAGAATATTAACGAAAGCGGCAACATTACTTTGTTCATAAACTTCAGGATGAGTCAGGGAATAACGTACTCCTGCCTGGGCCGCCAGATTGCAGATAATATCAACCGGATATTCTTCAAAAATCTTTTTCAGCGCTGTAGCATCGCACAGATCAATGCGCTTCTCTATAAATTTTGTTGATTTTGACAGTTCGCGGGATCTCATTTCCTTGAGTCCCTGATAATAATAATCATTAAAGTTATCTACACCGATAACCTCATGTCCCTGTCGGAGCAGTTCACGGCAAAGGTTGAATCCAATGAAACCGGCAGAACCTGTTACTAATATCATTAATATTTTCCCTGAAAATTATATATTTAACGGCAGTTAAACGAACTGCCTTTCTTGCTTAATATGCAGACATGTCCTAAATGACAAGTCTTCTAAATGTAGAACCTCATTCGGTTTTTTCAAGAAAACTTCCGGCCTTTCTTTGTAATAGTCGGGGATTTCTGCTATCATTTAAATTAAAGGGCAAAATGAGATCGTAAACTCTTTTCTAAGTTGGGGAGTCTTATGAGTGTGGATTCAGGGGTGGATGGATCAGGACATGAGATAGTTCTGCGTGGTGTTACTAAAACCTATGTTATGGGAGAGGTTCAGGTCCCGGTTCTTCATGGAATCGATCTTGAGATTGTCGAGGGGGAACTTACTGTTATCCTTGGCGCATCCGGTTCCGGCAAAAGTACGCTGCTGAATATTGTCGGCGGAATTGATCGTCCAACAAGTGGAGATGTCTTTTTTCGTGACCGTAATATTACCACTGCTTCCAATCGTGAACTTACCGAATATCGCCGCAAAAGTGTTGGCTTTGTTTTTCAGTTTTACAATCTGGTGGCAACACTGACTTCCAAGGAGAATGTGGAAGTCTCCACCGAGGTTGCCGACAATCCGATGGATCCGCTGAAAGCACTGGAACTTGTGGGTATGAATGATCGTGCCGACTATTTTCCTGCACAGTTGTCAGGCGGGCAGCAACAGCGTGTTGCGATCGCCAGGGCGCTGGCAAAAAATCCTGCCTTGATGCTTTGCGATGAACCCACCGGAGCCTTGGACTTTGAAACGGGACGGCTGGTATTAAAGACTCTTAAGCAGCTTAATGACGAACTTGGAACTACTATTGTAATCATCACTCACTGTGCTCCCCTGGCACGAGTGGCTCACCGTATTATTCATTTGGGAAGTGGCCTGATTGATAAAAGTGAAATCAACCATGACCGGTTGGAAGTGGAGGATATTACCTGGTGAGAACTCTCGATAAAAAGTTATGCCGGGATATGCTTCAGTCGAAAGGTATGCTGTTGGCGATTATTGCTGTTATCGCAGTTGGTACCGCATGTTTTTCCGGTATGCTGGGCACATTCTATAATCTTGACGATGCCAGAATCTCATATTATTCCCGCTGCCGGATGGCTGATTTCTGGGTGAATTTGAAAAAAGTACCTGATTCAGTGGTGTCTCGACTCAATAACATCAGTGGTATTTCGGAAGTTCGCGGAAGAATCGTTTTTCCGGTAATTGTGGACTTGGCAAATGTGGATCGTCCCTTGAGCGGGGAGGTTGTATCTATGCCGGATACCCCTGAACCGGTAGTCAATAACTTTGTACTGAAATGCGGTAGTTATTTCAGTCGTAATCGCGATGATGAAGTGATTGTGTCGGAAAAGTTTGCCAAGGCGCGTAGAATTCTGCCGGGGACCTATGTCCATCTGGTCATGAACGGACAACGTAAAAAGTTATATGTTGTCGGGATTGCGATTTGCAGCGAATATATCTACCTGACTCCTCCCGGCAGTATTGTGCCGGACAATGACGGTTACGGCGTATTCTGGATAAAACACCGTTATGCTGAAAATATGTTTGGATTTCATGGGGCCAGTAATAGTGTCATTGGACTTCTTACGCCGCGGGCCACGCGTGATCCCGGATTAGTAATGGATAAACTCCGGCGTGAACTTGAGCGTTATGGAGTGTTCAATGTAACGCCGCTTTCAGAGCAGTACTCCAACTTGTCGTTAAACTCGGAGATGAGTGGGCTAAAAATGCAGGCTACAATTATGCCGATTATTTTTATGGGCGTGGCGGCAATGATCCTTAACGTAGTTATGCTGCGGATGGCGGAACAGCAGCGTGTGGTAATTGGAACGTTCAAGGCGCTCGGGTTCGATAATCGTGCAGTCATGATGCATTTCCTTAAGTTCGCGTTGATTGTCGGCCTGATCGGTGGAATTGCCGGTTGCGGACTGGGGTATCTTATCGCTTCCGGCATGATTGTTATGTATAAAGGATTTTTTTCTTTCCCTCATTTAGTGAACCATCCTTATGCTGGTTTAATGTTGTTGGGTGTTTTTATTTCTGTCGCATTTTCGGTGTTAGGTTCATTTCGCGGAGCTCGAAAAGTAATCAGACTGAATCCGGCTGAAGCCATGCGTCCGAGTCCGCCTGCTGTTTCCGGCAGGATTCTGCTGGAGCATTGGACATGGTTCTGGAGTCGAATGAATTTTCAGCATCAGATGATTCTGCGTGGGATTTTCCGTAACAAAGGCAGGAGCATTATCGGGGTATGTGCGGCTATGTTTGGTGGCGCAATTCTGTTTCTTGCCATGGGGATGTCTGATTCTTTTGCTTATATGCTGGAATTTGAGTACGATAAGGTTTTACGCAGTGACTTCATTCTTAATCTGCGCGATGAAGCTGGGTATGGTGCGGTGTTTGAAGCTGCTCGACTTCCGGGGATATCTAAGGCAGAAGCTAAACTTGATGTAGCATGTCATTTAATCAACGGCAGTCACAGCAAGAAAATAGCGATAACTGGGATTATGCCGAATTCCAGGCTGACGGTTCCTTGTAATTCCGCTGGAAATCCTGTGCCGGTACCGGAAACTGGTGTCCTGATCAACCGCAGGCTGGCAGATGAACTTCAGGTGAGTACCGGAGAAAAGCTTCGAATGGTACCGGTAAAAGGACGGCGTATTGCTCATAATATTCCAGTGGCAGGGATTGTAGAATCCACTTTCGGGCTTGTTGCCTATGCCGATTTCTATTACTTGAATAAGCTGATTGGACAGACCGCCACGGTGACGTCGGTGATGATGAACGGGTATCCGAGTCAGTCGGAAAGAACGGCGATGTTTCGGCTTGCCAAACGTTTTCCCAAACTATCCTCGTTAGAGGATGTCAATGTGATGAAGAAAATGATGTCAAAGGAATTTATTGACAGTATGTCTTTTTTTTCTGGAGTTTTGATTTTGTTTGCCGGAATCATTTTTTTCGGGTCTATTCTCAACGCTTCGCTGATCTCGATTTCCGAACGAGAACGCGAGATCGCCACATTTCGGGTGCTCGGATATCAGCCCGGTGAGGTCGGACAAATTTTTTTGCGTGAGAACCTGATTATTAATTTAACCGGAGCTGTTCTTGGTATTCCATTGGGCTATTTAATGCTGAAAGGGATGGCGGACCAGTATCAAAACGATATGTTTTCCATGCCGTGCGCGGTGGCTTTTACTACGTGGTTTCTGACTCCGCTGCTGGCGTTGGGATTTATTATCGCGGCTCATCTGGTAATAGCGAAAGTAATTAAGAAGCTGAACTGGTCGGATGCATTAAAAATGCGAGAGTGATCCGTACGATGGATGACGTATACTTCGGCCCCTTACGGAAGTGGAAATTTAAGAGATATCAATAAATTTAAATATTGGAGGAAGGGCGATGAAAAAGGTATGGATAATTGTGGGATGTGTGATTGTCATAGTTGTCGGATATTCGCTGATGATGCCTGAAGGCGTTCCGGTTCAATGTGCAAAGGCAACAGTGAAGAGGATTAGCGCATATGTGGAGGAGGATGCGGTTACCGCTTTGCCGCGAACTTATTCGGTGACTATGCCGTTGGACGGAAGGATTATGCCGATTAAACTTTCAACTGGAACTAAGGTGAAGGCCGGACAAGTTGTCGCACGGATGGATGTAGCCGATTTGCAAACTCAGGTAGAAGCGAGCCGCTGCCGGGTCAGAATGGCAGATGCGGCAATTGCTTTAAGTAAGTTTGAGGCGATAGAGCAGACTGCGCTCAAGGAGTCTGCCGGATGGATAAAATGTATGGCGGATACGGTTGCGGCGGCATTAAAGAAAAGCGAAGCATCGAAGGCACAGAAAAAATTTGCCGACTGGGATATGGAAAGCGCCAGTGAGATGGCAAAAGGCAACGCGATAAGCAAAAAGGAACTATACAAGATTCGTGCGAATGCCGCCGAAGCTACCGTTGAATACGAGGCCGATGTTCTGGAATACAGAGCAATTGAGACGATCCGTACTATTTTTAAACTGGCCCCGGTCTATATCAATGAATTTCTCAACTGGAAAAAACTGGACCGCAATATACTTATTGCCAGACGCGAAGAAGCTCAAGCCGGGTTGACCAAAGCGCAGCGTGACATGAAACGTTCTGTAATGTCGAGTCCGATCGATGGTGTGGTACTCAAGCGTTATCACCAGAATGAAACCGTTCTTCCGGCTGGAACAAAGCTGCTTGATGTTGGTAATCCAGCAGACATTGAGGTTCACTCCAATATCCTTTCGCAGGACGCGGTAAACATTAAGCCGGACGATCTTGTTGAAATTTACGGTGGTTCACTTGGCAGTAAAACTATAATAGGTACAGTCAAAAAGGTTGATCCCCGTGCTTTTACGAAAGTATCGTCTCTTGGAGTGGATGAACAGCGTGTACGGGTAACAGTTTCGTTTAAAGAGGATGAACTGGCGAAACTGAAGTCGGCAGGTCATACGCTTGGAGTAGGATTCAGGCTTTATGTGCGGATTCATACTGCCGATGTTGCTAAAGCCGTGGTGATTCCCCGAACCGCCCTGTTTCGTGGAAATAAAGGTGACTGGAATGTATTCAAGATTGTAGGCGGGGATTGTAAGCTGACTCCGGTCGAAATCGGACTCAAAAACGACTTGGCTGTACAGGTTCTCAAAGGTATCAATCCCGGCGATCAACTGATCGTGGCTCCACCGACATCTTTATCTGATGGCGACAAGGTTAAACTTGATGAGTAATATTCATCAGTAAGTACTTGTAAATTCCTGTTTTGAACGATAACTTTAGAACAGAAATTATACAGGGGAATTGCCATGCTGAAATATTACTGCTTTATTCTTTCAATTGCTTTCGTGTGTTGTGGATGTGCTTCAAATAAATCAGATTCGGAACCGGAAGTGAATTTCATCTCTCTAACGGATGAGGAGGCGAAAAAGCACGATGTATGGGTACCGGTTTCAAGTTCAATGATTGAGGCATTAGGGCTTGAATGTTGTGGTAATCTTGGCATTGTTGATGGAATAGTGCATCGGGCTGATTCGCCCGAAAAGCTTAAAAGATCCTTCAAAAAAATGAGAAATATACTTTCTTTGGAAAGAAAATGTATTTTCGGTTATAGCCTTGAAGAGCTGAAAAAACATGCCGGAAAAAATCTCGTATATTATTTTCAGGAGAGAAATAATATAATATATTCCTCTGGAGATAAAGTAAAAAAGTCAAAAGATGGTTTTGTTGTAATTCATGGGGACCAGGAGGTCTTTCGTAAGTTTATAAATTCAGGCTCTGAAATATTGGGGAAAGAGTGTCCGGTTGATGATGAATTTTTATTTAAACAACAGAATTTTATAATGACTCCAGCTCCGATTATATTCTTAGAGTTTGTGTCTCAGTTTTACTGCGATGATGCTTGGTTGATTATCGATTATGCGGAGAAAAATATAAATTTTCCTGAAAAGCTCATTTCAAAAATGAATGAATTTCTTAAGATTCGTGAGCCTTGGACAAGACAAGAAATTTCAAAGAAAGGCTACCCATGTTATCCGCTCTTTTTCCGGTGCAGAAAAGACTGGGATGACTTTAAAAAGCTGACTAAAAATACCCAGGTTTATTTCTATATGGACAAGCCGAATAAAAACGGTTGGCGCAATCCCGGTTTCTGTATAGATGACTCAGGAGCTATTGTTTATCATTATGCAATTAAGCCGTCAGTGATAAAATAAAAGTCGTCTTTTGTATTATGTCATAATATATGGCGATATAATGCCTGATTTTATCGTTAGTCCGCAAAGGTATTACGATGTAATTACTTGTTTCCAAGCGCCACATTCAGGCAGAAGGTGCGGATTGCCAGATTTTCGTTGACATTGAATCTAAGGTTGAAGATCAGGTCCTCGGCAAATTTCAGGGTCTTAGCTGTACGTCTGGTATCCAAGTTATCCGGTACGCTGATGTCTTCGAGAAACTCCTGATTTGCAAGGTGTTGCTGATCGGCTCCGCAGCTCAGTTGAAACAGTAGGGCGAACCAGGTATGTATGGCTCCAAGGAAGAATCCGCGTAAACGCAGGTATTCCGCTACTGATGCTGCTGAAAACTGTTCTTCGATGCGTTTCCGGGCAGGAGCCTCCAATTCTTTGGAGATTTCCAGTTGAGATTCCCATTCTTCTTTTGCCGAGGCATCGGCCTGAGCTTTTAAAGAACCGGCAACTGCCAGAATTGCCGAGGTGCATTGTTCGGCTTTGCTTAGGTTGTTTTCCGCTTCAAAGAATAGTTTATGCAGAGATTGTCGCAGCAGTTCAAAACCTTCGAAATCGAATTCCGTTCGGTTTTCCAATACCATTAGCTGCTGACAGCGTGAACGCGTGGTCGGCAGCAGGGCAGACGGATTCCCCGTTGTAAGCACAAAAAATGTTTCGGGGGGCGGCTCTTCCAAAGTTTTGAGAAAAGCGTTCTGGGCCTCGTTATTCATTCTGTCGCAGTCATAAATGATTCCGACTTTGTGATTGTACTGCGAAGTTGTCGTCTTATAGAAAATATCCTCAAACCACCTCAATGTGTTTGGTTCCGGATTAACCCGGTCACCGACTTTGATAAAACGCATTTTACCGCTAGGACGCAATGTGTTCAGTTCCGGATATGTTCCTCTTGCCAGTTTGTCGCAAATATCGCACTGTCCGCACGGAGAGCCGTCCGGGGCAGGGGATTTGCATAGCGCCACCTGTGCGGTTAAGGTTGCGAATTCTTCCCGTAAAATATGGTTGTCACCGTAAACAAGGTAAGCATGGGCCAGTTTATTGGCCAGTCTGGCATTGATTAGAGCTCCGGTAAGGACCGGGAATTTTTCTTTATATTTCTGGAAAAGCATTATCGAAATATTCCCTTATTTTACTGCTGATATCTTCGCGTGTGCCGCGTGCCGACACTATTTTTATGCGGTCCGGCTCCTGATTGGCTATTTTATGGAATCCATCATAAACTGCAAGGTGAAAGTTCATTCCAGCTGATTCGAAACGGTCATTTTCATTCATTGTTTCAATTCGGCTTGATGTGCGAATGAAGCCTTCTTCCGGAAAAACATCCAGCAGGAAAGTCAGATCCGGACGGCAGTGGCACGAGGCGTATTCATTTAATTTTGTCACAAAATCGATATTAATTCCACGGGCGTATCCCTGGTAAGCGGTAGTAGAGTCATAAAAGCGGTCACAAAGAACGATTTTTCCAGCTTCTAAGGCAGGAAGAATAAGGTTTCTCACGTGTTGTGCACGACCTGCAGCAATCAATAGTAGTTCTGCTTCATCGGATAGCTCTTCATCGCCCTCATGATGCTTTACCACATTTCTGAGATGCTCTGCTAGTTTTGTTCCGCCAGGTTCCCGAGTCGTAATACACTCATGGCCTTTGGATTCAAGATATTCTTTCAATAATTTTAATTGTGTTGTTTTTCCGGCCCCCTCCGGCCCCTCAAAAGTAATAAATAATCCGCGTTTTTCGCGATCACTACCTTTATCCAAAGTCATTAGATATTGTTCCCGATCAGATAAAAATTTAAATTGATGGCTGACTTAATTTGCCAATGTGACAAAATGCTGTAATTTACAATATTCCAATTTAACACAAAGCTTGAAAACAGCAAATAGTAAATAATAGATAATTTTAAATTTATAACAAATGGAGACAATCATGGCAAACGAGCTGAACCGCAATACTTATCTGTCGAAGAATGTCGGGGACTACCCCGCAGAAGTAGAAATTATGGGGCGTAAATATATTAAGGTTGAAGATCTTAGATATGGAACCAATCCTCACCAGCCAGCTGCGTATTACAAGCCGGTTGATCAGGTTGCCCCGATCGGAGATATGGAAGTATTGAAAAACGGTAAAAGCGGACTCTCTCAGACTAACCTCGAGGATATTTCTTATTCGTTGAATATTGTGAAATTTTTTGATACGCCCGCCTGTGCCGTTATGAAACACGTAAATCCGAGCGGTGCCGCCGTAATGCGTGAAGGCGAGTCACTTAAAGATGTTTATATGAAAGCTCGTGATGCTGATGCCCGTGCTGCTTTCGGCAGTGTGATTGCGTTCAATGTTGAACTCGATGTTGAAACCGCAGAAGAGATTATGGGAACGTTCGTAGAATGCGTAGTTGCTCCGTCATTTGCCGACGGCGTACTTGAGGTGTTCAACGACACCGAACGTTTTAAACTTAACCGTCATGTTCGCATATTGAAATGCGGCGATCTTTCCGCTTTGCCGAAATATACCGATGACGCTCATGCCGCGTCTGCTAATACGATGAAAGTTCTGGCTGATGGTTCCGTTGTTGTAGCGGCTCCGCTGCTGACGAATATTCATGGGGTTGATGAGCTCAAACCTGCCGAAGCTGAAAACAAGCGTGCGGGAGCTCAGAAGTCAACTGTTGAAGCCACAAAAGAGCAGCTGGAAGATATGCTCTTCGGTTGGTACGTAAACTTGAGCGTTCGTTCCAATGGCGTGGTTATTGTTAAAAACGGTCAGACTCTTTCTGTCGGTACCGGCGAACAAGACCGTGTGGGGGCGGTTGAACAGGCTATCGATAAGTTTTCTCATAAATACAAAGGCGAAGGAACTCTCGAAGGCGCGGTTATGTCCAGCGATGGTTTCTTCCCGTTTGAGGATGGCGTGGAAACAGCTGCAAAAGCTGGAATCAAAGCGATTATTGCCCCGGCCGGGTCACTGCGTGACGCTGACGTGATTAAACGCGCCAACGAACTTGGCGTTACGCTTTACCACGCTCCTGAACGTATTTTTTCTCACCACTAAATCCGTACGACGGATAGCGGGAAACCGCTTCATACTTCGCGCCATGCGCTACGGAAGCGGGAAACTGATAAATAAATATAAGGCGGTAATGGATACAGTTCCATTGCCGCCTTTTGACTATAAAATCATAAAAAAATATTTCGACTGCAAAGAATTACCTTATTCGCGCGTCATGTTAATAAAGCTCTTTTAATATATCGGGATGATTTTATATGCTTCGCAAAGGATTGGGATTTTTGATATGTATGGTTGCTGTTGTCGCAGTTTGGGCGGCGGGCAAGACCAGTATGCTGGCTCTGATGGGGCAGCCTGAATTATGTTTGAAACTTACTGCTGAACTCTCCGGGGATGACGGTATTATTTTACTGGAACGTCAGGAGATTGATAAGGTCATTGGCGAACTGAAGCTTAATTCCCTTGGTGCGACGATTGGCCGATTATCGAAAAAATTTCCCCATGTTGACATATTTGCAGTTATTACTCCTGCCGGATTAATTGTTTTTAACGCGAAAAATGGTTGTCGGCTGCTGGATTCTTCGTCCGACCATTCTGCCGATAAGATTCGTTTCGCTTTGAAGAAACTAATCCATAAACCAGTATATGTTTCAGTTGTTTCTGTCCGCAATGTTGGAGTGTCTCCAAAGCTTAAAGAAAAAACGAATGCTTTGATTGATTCTATTGAACGGCTGTTGACTGAGAAAGATCAGGTTCAACTATTGGAGCGCTCTAATCTTGATCTGGTTAATTCCGAACGCAAACTCACTGGAAAGCAGTTTCAACTGATAAATTCAGCCAAGGTTTTGTCGTTTGAATTTGAACCGGAAGGAAATGTGGCGCATATCAACCTGAAAATTTCGGTTTCCAATATCAAGGGAAATCGACTTGGACAACTTGAATATAAGGATATTTTCGGTAAAAAGAAGGGCGAAGCCGGGCAAATTGTTAAGGATTTAGAGCCATTGCTCAAATTGCAGTCCGTTAACGGTAAACGTAAAAAAGAAGCGGCAAGTTTTTTTGCGGAATATCAGACGTTGATCAAAAACGGGAAAAAATATTCCGAGGCTGCGGAAAAGTTGAATGCGGCATTGGCGCTTGAGCCGATGAACTCCAAGTATCGTTATGCCGAATTGGAACTGTATTCAAAATCCTGCTATAATCAGGTTTGGCGAAGATGGATCGATAATTCCAGGCGACAGCTTGAGCGCTGTAAGAAATTCCACAAAGACTTTCCAAATTATCTGTCTCCTGATTTTAATACCAAATACATTTTTAATTATTATAAGGTATTCCAGCGGGCTCCTTACCTTTTTTTGTCTGATCGTTCCGGGGCACATGTTGCTCCGACTTCCGGTGAGGCTGCTGAGATGGATGCTTTATGCGATGAGTTGAGGCCGTTGTTCGTGGCTGATCTGAAACACAATTATTGTAAATTTGATCTCTCCGACGGCATAAATTCAGATAGGGAACTATGGTGTTATTGTGATGCTGTCTGGCGAAGTACCCTTATTGAATATTCCGGTGAATTTGCAAAATGGCTGGACCTGCGCCGAAATACTTTCCTGAAATTCTATGAGGATGCTGAGAAGTATGCCCGTAAAAATCCCGGCAGTATTTCCAAAGCAAATGAAAGAATAAATAGTCTGGTAAATAGTTTCTGGTTTCATCTTGATTCCAGGATATGTGATTCAAACAATCAAGCCTTAATTGATTATTACAAGTCCAGTGAGAAATATATAAAGTTCTGTGAAAAGTCGTCGCTGTTGTCTGTGAAAAAAGCGGCATTAAGAATGGATTTTTTACGTTGTGCCGTTAGTTTTCCACGCAATAAACAAACGCTGGAAAAATTATTTAACGAATATTATGAGAAAATGTATAAACTTGATCCTGACTCATTTAAATCTTCGCAGTGCTGGATTGATTTTTATGGTTTTACCACATGGTGGATAAGGACTCCGAATTTTGATAAACGTTGCCGGGAAAAATTCCGTGAGAAAAAAGGGTTAATTACCGCAAAAGAAAACCTTAAGGAATTATGCTTAAAGCGGAAGTGGGATGCTCTTGTTCCGTACGTTGAACAGATGCGTAATGAACATATTGCGGCGATCAAAAAGGGAACTTTCTGTAATATCTACAGTACTCTGGTTCATGGTTTTTCCGATTTCAAGTTGCCGGATAATCCGAATGCCATAAAAATATTTAACCGTATGAATGCCGATTTTTCCATCAAGACATTCACATACAATCAGATGTTCTGTGGAAAGAAAATGATCCTCCGGGGGCTGACTCAACACAATGGCAAAATATTTATGATGTTCCGGGAAAGGCGTAAACTGTGTATTGGCATGTGGGATCCGGTGCGCGATTCCACCGATGTTATTTTGTCTCCTATTAAAGCATTTCCCCAGATATATGATCGTACCAGTTTTATCCGGGAAAAAGAGAATAGGATAGCGGCCTCGGATAAATATATTGTGATTCCTTTTCAGGATGGTCGTGTAGCCGTTTTTTCGAGAACTGATGAGGTATGGCGCGTGCTGCCCAAGATGGCGTCGGCACCTGTTCGTGGTATCGTTATTTTGAATGAAAAAATTTATATCGCCTGCAGGCATCAACATAAGTACGACAGTTATTTGATTTCATTTAAACCTGACGGCAGTGAATATAAAGTCATCTTATCTTATGACCGCAAAGACAAACAGAACGAGCCAGAGAAAATCAACGGAATGATTAATTGCCTGGTTACAGTGAATTCCTCCGACCTTGCATTTCTTGTTTTTTCTAAAAGAAAGAATATTGTTTTCAGGTATAATACATTGAAAGATACTTTTGAGCGTATTACAACCTTGCCGGTAAACGGTAACCAGGACTGTCTTTTTATGCAGAATGGAGTGATGTATTGTAATACTCAGGGATTTGGCAGTCGTTTATATCGTATTGATCCGGCAACCGGAAAATTCGAGTGTGTCTTTATTCAGGATGAATTTAATTATCGGATGAACCCGAAAGATCATCCGGTAAAAGTACATTCTAAGTGGTCGATCGCGCCGCCGTATCTCTTAAAGAACGGATATCTATGGAGCTCATACATGGAACCCGCTGTCGTTGATATGACTGATCCGGCAAAATCCCCTCCTTTGATGATGATCCCATCGCCATATTTGACTGATGGTCCAGGACAGTCAGTGATCTATTATGGTTTTTATCGTTGTTATGTCGTCACGCCGAAAAAAGAAGAAACACGTAGTTCGAATTAATCTTTCGGAGGTGATTCGCGTTCGAATTTTCTGGCGTTATCGATCAGGCGAATACGTGGTATAGTGCGGATGCCGCCTTGGAACGAATTAATTACATAGGTTACATTCTGGGTTTCCGATTCCATTATTTTCTGATATTCGGAACACAGATACATCTCAACATTACGGTGAATCCTGCGGCTTACAGATATCATTGGATTGGCTTTTTTGTTCATCTCTTCGTTAATTGCCTGAATCTCTTTCGGGATTTCCCGGTTTCTCATATTCAGCTTGGTAAACTCAGCAGTAAATTCACGAAGTTTCTGTTTGTCTTCAGGACGAAGTTTTGCGAGTTCTCCTGGATTTCTGACATAGAAATCCAGCTTATTACTGAGCTGTTCCAGTCTTTTTTTGTTTTCCTTGACTTCTTTGTTTAAGGCAGTGATATGTTCTCCGTCAACATAGTTTTTTCCGGAAATTAATACGGTTTTAATCGCCATGTCCGAGCCGATCATTTTTGCTTCAATTCCACCCTGGGCTGTTATTTGACCTCCAATAATAGAGCCATTGGAAACATCAACAAAACCAAGTGTCTTGATGTGGCTTTCGAGTATTTCATTTTTTACAATAACGTTTCCCTGGCATTCTACATTGCATTCGTCAATATATCTGGCTTCCAGAGAACCACCACATTTGATCTTACCGATTTTTTTACCGTAGACTCCACCATTCATCTCTATGCTGCTGCCAGCTTCCAGGTATGAGGGTTCCACATTTCCTTTGATTGTAAGTTTTTTCCCAGCTTTAACAGCCATGCCTTCAGCAATATCTCCACGGATTTCAATAGAACCCACAAAATCAATGTTTCCTGTTTTTGTGTCAATCTTTCCGTCGATTACATAGCTATCAGTGATGGATATACGGCTCCCTTCACAAACAACTCTGCCGGGGAATTTGGCTACATAACAATCTCTAGCATCTTCTGGATCTTTATCGTTTGCCATCCGAATTCCGTCACCCATATCAACATTCAAAGACTCCAACTTTTCCGGCTGTATTTTTTCTCCTTTTAAGGAGAGACCGGGAACACCGGGGGTGGGCTTTACAACCCTGGCTACTGCCTGTCCGGCGTTGACGTTGTCAAAAGATAAAAGTCCTTGAGCACTTTCACAGGATATTGGTTTGGATGGTTTTACTAGAAAATTAAATCTCCCAGGCAACCCCTCTTCTGCGGGTTTTCCGCGCATGATTACGATATTTTTTGGCTGTTTTCCCATACTTGCCTGACCGGCGAGAGACTGAACGCCTTCGGTTATGATTTTCCCGTAAAGATTCAGTTTTTTTAGAATATCGTATATGTCTTTATTAGTAACTGTAGTTTTTCCACCCACTACAGTAAGATCTGCCCAGAGTTCCAAATCATTATTTTCATAATTCAAGGTTAAGGTAAATTTATCGTCCTTAACCAGAATTGAATTTTCAGCCCTTTCAATATTCACTGTATTCCCCTTGATACATATTTCTTAAATCCACTGCTTTATCCCCACATTATCGGCAGGATTTTTGTTTTATTAAATTGAAGTTAAGAAAAAATCAATTTTTACTGAAAACCATAACTGTTATATCATCAAAACGGTTGCCTGACTCATATTTTATGACATCTTCTACAATCGCAGGGCATAGTTGATCGGATTTTGCACCTTTCAACGTGCTTGATATCAGTTGGGATAACCGATTCGTTCCATAAAGGACCTGATCTGGAGATATAGCCTCAGTAACCCCATCTGTATACATAATCAACGTATCGCCGCTGTCTATTGCTTCCGTTTTTGACCTATAGGTATTCTCCGGCATAATTCCAAGCGCCATATCTCCAGTAAGGCCAAAGTTTGCTGTTGTGGTATCCTCTTTGATTCTTTCGACTTCATTGTGTCCGCCATTGGCATATGTCATTATTCCTTTTTCGACATCATATATCGCGAGAAATAAAGTAACAAACATGCATGTTTCATTTTCCTGACACAATATACGGTTAGCCAGCGTGAGTATCTTTCCGGGATCATCATGACTGAAACACAAATCCCTGAGTAAAGTCCGGACTACAGCCATGAAGAATGCGGCTGGAACGCCTTTACCTGAAACATCGCCGATAATCATTATAAGCTTGCCGTTGATTTCAAAAGTATCATAAAAGTCGCCGGCTACTTCTTTGGCCGGTTCCAGCATTGCGTTGACAGTGTAATATTCACTTTGAGGAAATTTTCTAGGCAACAGTGACTGCTGAATTTCCCGGGCAATTTTTATCTCACTTTCCACCGATTGTCTCGCGGCGGTTTCCTCTTTCAGTGACTTTATGTAGTCACATAGTTGCCCTCCCAATTGATTAAAGGCTTTGGCCAGCTCGCATGTTTCGTATGATCCGGCTTCTTCAACTTTTACAGAAAAGTCACCTTCTCCCATTTTCTTTACGCCGGATAACAGTCGTTTCAGAGGTGCGGTGATATTGCCGGACAGCCATAATCCGAATAAGCTGGATAGACAAAGAATAATAAAAATAAACGGGATGCTTAATAAACGGATTTTGGTGCTGAATAAGGTTGAAGAACGCTGGATTTTGGCATCAACTATATCGGAAAATTGTTTTTCTTTAATGGATAATTGTTCGTGTACGGGACCGAAATAACGATTAATGGATACTGCTGTTGTCAGCATAAAAGGGGTGTTAGGGATTTTACAGGTAACCATGAATTTATCGTTCTCATTATTGTTTTCATCGATAAATTTGTACGACCCACTCACCATATCTTTTTGGAATGCCTGTTTAACATAATCCCACATTTGAGGATATTTTTTTGACCATTCCTTGTAATTTCTTCCTTCAATATTAGGATTTTTATGGATGATCGCTTCTCCTTTTCGATCCATCATATCAGAATAACCGGCATCTTTTCCATATACTAAAACAGGAGTAACTACAAGTTTTCTTAATTTCTGGTCTTTTCGAAGAGTTGCATAATCTCTGAGATATTCCGGTGTTTTTTTACTCAGGTATTCAGATACTTCCAGTGCAACACATTCTGTTCGGAGACGAATGATAATTTTTCCAAGAACTGAAAGGTTTCGACGGGAAAGCTGTCTATTGAATTTTGTTATGTTGCCAACACTGGCTTCTGCCAGGTCAATATGTTTTTCGGTTAGTTGTCCAATCGCGTATAAGTCGAAAAATATGTAAACGCCGCAAATTAGTAAAACTATTAATAAGATATATGATAAAAGAATTTTATTTCGAAGTTTCAACGTTTTTCTCCCAGCCGTCTTAATATTAATAAAGATACATTCATATGTAATATAATCAAGTCTTGTTCAAGTGAGGATTTGATTAATTGTTTCTATGTCGTTGCTATATGATAAAAAGAAATCTCTTGTTCTCTGGCGTTTGAGAGAGTTAGAGCGACGTTTTATTATAATTTGTGAAATTTGTCTCTTATTTTTTTACAGCTATTGACATGGAGATTGGAGAGTGTTATAATAATTGCAGAAACGATTCGGCAAACGTTAGTATTAATTATGGAAAAACGTTATGAAACGAACAGGGAAAGTAAAACTTAAAGATATAGCAGAAGCGTCGGGGGTAGCGGTGACGACCGTATCTGCGGCACTGAACCGTACGGGGCGCGTAAGCGAGGAGTTGCGTAAAAAGATTTTAAAAGTTTCACGACAAATGAACTATGAGCCCAACATAGCCGCGAAACTTTTGAAACAGAAAAACTGTACTGACATTGGCCTGATCATCAGCGATATACCTGAACGTATATTTGGATCCGGTTATTTCCAGCCTATGATTGCGAGTTTTATTCAGTATTGTGAAGAAGAAGATATCCGCTGTCAGATTGAGTATCATAACCCTCTGGCTGGAGAGCATCTGATTCCATCGCTGTTGACGAATGGTCTTGCCGGAGGCGTCCTTCATGGAGGTTGCATTACTCCAGCAATAGGACAATGGCTGGAAAACAATCCGGACTTTCCATTTGTGGCATTTGAGGAAGATTGTAAATATAACATTACTTCTGATTATAATGAGGCATTTTATAAGGGGATTCAGTATGTTGTCGCTCTTGGACACAGTCGGTTTGGTCTGATTCATGGACCGCAGTTGTATACGAAGCAGCGTCAGATGAAAGAAGGGTTCATGCGTGCGGTTCAGGATTTTGGACTTGAGACTCGCGACGAGTGGATTGCATCTTTGAGCTTGGAAAAGGATATTGATACGTTAGAGAATGCGGTTGAATGGGGGCGTCAATTAATGTCTCAGTCGGAGATCCCTTCAGCGATAATCTGTACAGACGGACGAACCGTAAAAGGATTGCTGCATGCAATTTGTGAAGCGGGGAAAAAAGTACCCGATGATATCAGCATTTTGGCATGTTCATCAAATACCGAGGCTGAACAAACTTATCCGGCTGTTTCATCTATTTATTGGAATGCTCCAGAAGCGATATTTCGTGGTATAAACATATTGAAGTCGCTGATGAGTAAATCTAAAGTCAGAAATCCGCAGCAGGTGATAGAGCCGGTTATGACGATTCGAAAAAGTATAGCGAAATATGTCAGATAAATACATTAGTATTAATTGAGGAGGAATGAATGTTTGTTGAGTTAAAAAAAATATTTGCACTTGTTGGGTTGCTGGGGTGTTTTGCTTTTGTGTCGGTAGCGATCCCACCGTGGGCAAATATACCGGAACAGTCAAAAAAAGTGGTAATTGATGGGAAAATTTCTCCCGGGGAATGGGATGATGCAGCAGTTATTAAACGAATTTATTACAAGAAGCAACGAGTGCCTGCATCTCCAGCTACTGACTTCTATGTAAAATACGGCAAGGATGCTTTGTATGTTGCCGCCGTGTGCCATGAGCCCGATTTAAAGTATCCTGAAGCATACAAGCGAAAATGGAATGACCTGTTATTTCGTAACGATGACGCAGTACAGGTAGTAATTGGACTTAAAGATAAAAATGTGGCAGTTGGTGAGAAGATTAACATGGGAGGATATGATGGAGCCATGGACGGGAAATCGGCTAAGGCGGATTTCTATTACTGCTACACTGTTAATGCCGCAGGAAACAAACAGCGTACTTTTAATGAGACAAACTTGGAAAATTCCATGTTTAATTCTGCTGTTAAAGTAAATCGAGGCAAAAACTGGGTTGCTGAAATCGAAATTCCGTATAAGTCCTGCGGACTGAAAAATCCGTCGGGAAAAATTATCCTGGCCAATCTTTTTCGATTCCGGCCACCAGTTATGACTGGTTGGTATTATCCAAATTTCGGCGGATATTCTGCTATGCCGTTTGGAGTATGGAAACTTTTGGCGTCCAATAATCAGAAATCTAAAACAGTTGAATCTCCGGCAGCAAAACCTTCACCTAGTGCAAAAAAATGTTATGCGTCGGTTCAATACAGTCCCCTATGCGGAGTGATTGCTGGGAAGGCTGTGGTTTCTGGAAATGGCTGGGGTAAACTTTATGGCATTCTCAATATTTCCGGTATGCCGGTGATAAAGCAGGAATTGAAACTGGTAGCTTCTATTAATCATGATTCTGTTCCTGAATATCATAAGCCCAGGGAAACTGCTGTTTTATGCAAAATTAGCCCCGGAGATCAGCCGGCACGCAAAGTGTCTTTTGAAATTGTTGATTCAAAAGAAAAAGTTCTTTCGAAAGCTTCCGGCAGCTATAAATCAGTAAAGGCGCCTGAATGGCTTGGAACGGAAAACGGCAAGGAGTATGTAGATAAAAAATTCCCGGCCCCTTGGACTTTGCCAGTTGTAAAAGGTGATTCTGTGACATTGCTTAATAAAACTGTTAAGTTTAATAATTTTTGTTTGCCATCTTCTATTCGTTATGGTAGTAATCAAGATGAAATGATAGCAGCAGATCCCTATATACAGGTTAAAGTTGCTGGAAGATATTTAAAATTCAACGGTAGTAAAGTTAAGTCCAGACAGAAAGGAAATAGTTGTATAAATGATTCGACGCTTCGGGCGGGTAATATTTTACTTAAGATGAAGTCCAGAATTGAGCCGGATGGTTTTACCGTCGTGAAATTTATGCTGGATAATATTTCTTCGGCGGCGGTCCAGCGCGTTAGCCTTCGAATCCCGATTAAGACTTCTGATGCCAAATTTATTATGCCGGGACAACTGGTGCAGAATATCGGCAATCTTTCCCAGGCCGGTTATCGTGGCAGTGCCGGTTATTTTTGGGTTGGAACTTATGATAAGGGACTGGCTTTCAGTTTTGATACTCCATTGTTCTTCTCAAAAGACCTGCGGCATCAGGTTGAAGTAACCCGTGATGAGCAGAATAAATCCATTACGTGGTTAACGTTTAATTTTTGTGATGGACCGAATCAAATAAATAAAGATACTGTCTTTCGATTTTTTCTCCATCCTACACCAACAAAACCGCAAGTTAGCCGTTATATCAGCAATACTGTTCAGTGGAAGTGGGAACGTTGGGGCAGATGGCATGGTTACCCGGATATAGAAAAAATTCCGGAATTGAAGAAATGGGTTGCGAAAATGAAGGAAAAGAATCGTCTTCCCATGCTCTATACCTGTCAGGGGCTCCAGGAGAATGCGCCGTATTTTAAACAATTCAGAAGCGATCTCGAACTACAGCCGCGTTGGCGTTATTATCGTAACAAAGGTGTCAACTGTTATGCAACCAGTAAACGCGGACCGGAAGGTGATCTTCAACTGTGGGGATGGAAGAAGCTGATTGATGAAGCAGGTATTCGTGGAACGATAAGCGATGGTCTTTCGGTTTCCTGGGGAGATTATAATCCCGCGCACTGGCAGTATGATAATGTGAATATTCCGGTTGAATGGGATGGGTTTATCAGTTCGCGAATTGTCGCACAGCGCAATTTCCTCAAGCGTTTATGTGGACTTATGACAGATACTGGAGAGCCTTATTGCAATGTGGCACATACTGGAGGCGCGATTGATATAAATACGCTGTCATTTATGGATGGATATCTTGAAGGTGAACAGATGGCCCGATTTAAGAACGGATATTTCATCCCTCCCGCTATCTTTGCTATAGGTTACTCGGGGTTGCCCTGGGGGATTCGGACGATATTCTGGGCCAAGCGCTGGCGAAACTACCATGGCTGTGATAAGTCTTTGGCGTATACAATGCTGTTTAACAGTGAGTTGACGAATCACAATGATCTGGAGCCCAAGGATTATGCAATCAATTTACTTGATAATTTTCCTCCCGGGAAGAGTAGCTTTATTCCTTTCTGGAAGACGAATTCGCATATAAAAGTTAATACGAACAGAGCTTTGTCTTCGATGTATTTGAATGAGAAAACGGAAAAAGCGATGATTGTTGTCAGTAACCTTTCTAATCACGCTGATAATTATAAAATTGAATTAACGGATTTATTTCCGGGCAAAACTCTAACCGTAAAAGAACTTCTTTCGGATCGCAAGCTGGATGCACATGATTTAAAAGGAAGTATTGAACCTCACAGTTGCGACCTGATTATGGTTTCGGTAAACAGTGAAACAAATCGCTCTTCCGGTTCGAAGGAAAAACCTTTGGTTGAAACAAAAGGAATGAACCGTTCGGCCTGGAAAGTAAATACTCAGCATAAAGAAGTTGAAACCAGATATCCGTTAACGGTAGACGGGACTACTGATTTAATGAGCATTAGTTCTCTACCGAAACGGCGTATGGCTGTGGCTGAAATGAAAGCATTTGCTCCGAAAGGCAATGCTACCGTTAAATTAATAATTGTTCCGCAGATTCGGTTTAATATTTACTGGGGACAAATTAATCTGTGTCATGATCACGGCTGGTTTATTCGTCAGAGTGGCCAAAAGCTTACTGACCATATTGCTGATCGTTTTATGGAACTTGGCTATAACAAGCCGCATGAACTCCTAATGACCGTAAGAGATGGTAAATTTTACGCATGGTATGATTCACGGGTTGTTGTTAGTGGTTTTCCTGTTGATCATAAAAACAAAGTAGAACCATTGCGGATCAGCACCTGGCATGACAACGTATTGCGCTTTAAAACAGAACTGTTATCAAATCGTGCTTCATCCGGACCTGTTGCAAAAGATTTCGATATAAAAGGTTTCCATCGTGAGGATTGGATCGTTAATACCAGTCTTGATTATATTCATGCCGATTATAATTATAAAACAACCGGAGGAAAAGTGGGGCTTGAATTCTTCAGTTCTCCAGGAAAGCCGCAGCCCGCGATTGCTACTTTGAAGCCGTGCTTCGGTAGAAATCTTTATGTTGATATGATGATCAAACTGCCGATACGGTTCAGGTTCAGAATCGGTAATTCATTTTTTATCGGTTACGGAGGTGGTTGGACTGGTTACGGGTGGCTGTTGAAAGGAGTTATTGGAAAACGCGGTAACGGCAGAGTGATTCGTGAGGTTCCGATCGTTAATAAGTTTGTTCCATTGAAAATAAGTATTCGTGATGGTGTAATGGACATGGTATATAACAATATGGTTGTCATAGAAAAACTTCCGATTGATCTACCGGAATACGGTAACACATTCAAGATCGAAACATGGTGGAAAGATAAAATTGCTTTTTCTGTAAATAAAGTCTCTACAAAACCGGAAACTATTGTTGAAAATGAGATAAAACATCCCATAATAAAATAAAGGAGAAAGATCATGAAGGCAACTCGACAAAGAAATTTCACACTCATCGAACTCCTCGTGGTGATCGCCATTATCGCGATTTTGGCGGCAATATTGCTGCCGGCACTAAGTAAAGCTCGTGATCGCGCCAAAGCTATTCGCTGTACGAGTAACCTGAAACAGTGTAATACCGCTGCGCAAATGTACGCTAATGATTTCGATGCATGGTTAACTCCGTGTGCCACGTCCCAGTCTACAAATGTTGGACGCTGGTGGCAGTTGCTTTGCAACTGGAAAGACGCCCAGAACACAATTGAGTATCCTCAGTATCTGCCTAAGCCAACAATTGGCAACAATTCGATATTTATGTGTGAGGCATATAAACCATACGTTTTCTCTGCTCGAGGCAGTTATGATTATAATGTGTATGGTGTCAGATCCAAGGATTCACAGATTACCGGTGGATTGAATGCGAATTACAGTGTTTACATGAGATTAAGTCAATACAAAAAGCCATCCAGTGAACTGTATATTGGAGACAGTACCAGAGCGTCTTATAATGGAGTTCATTTACAGACATATAATCTTCAGTTTGCTAATAATGGCGTATTGGTTACGGGCTCGGAAAAGACGCTGCATCTCAGGCACTCAAAGAAAGCCAATGCGGGATTTATGGATGGAAGTGTCCGTTCTCTTGGTCGTACAGAATGTGCTGAGCTTCGCTGGAATTACGCGATACATGATTAAGGATAACTTTTACAGAATATGTTCGTTTGCTTTTCTTGCTTTATTCGCGATGACAAGTTGTGCATTTAAAGAGACCGGAGCTATTGTTCCGGTCGCAAAAGCGCCGGAAGTTAAAGCTGCGTTCACCCCTTTGCCGATTTCAGTGGATGGCAGATTATCTGAAAAGGTCTGGCAGGAAACAGAATGGATTCAACTTGACCGTTCACGCCCTGCTAAACCCCAGAATGAAGCGGAATGGAAGAATATCTATAAGGCGGCAGGAACTGTTCAGGATGTAATTGACCAGTTTGCCCAGCAGGTCAAGTTCGCTGTTGTGTGGAATGAGGAAGGCCTTTATTTTGGAATAGTCGCAGAAGATAAGGATGTTCAGGGAAAGTATACCGAGGATGGAAAATGGATATGGCTTGAGGATGTTATAGAAATTTTCCTTTCCAGAGGTATTGAATTCCCGATTATGGAATATCAGTTAAATCCGTCAAATACGGTTTTCATGCAGATTGTGGAAAAATCGCAAACGAGGAGAAGCGGTTTTAAACCGGAATCCGCAGTATACATCAGCGGTTCGATAAATGACAGTAAAAAGCTGGATAAATTCTGGAGCGCTGAGATCTTTATTTCGTGGAGCGATCTGGAAAAAGAGCGTCTGGCAATAAAGCCTCCTGAGCATTTTAGTGAGCCGCAAGCTGTAACTGGAGTTCGGTTGGCTGCTTGGGATTTGACGCTGTATTCTCAAATACGACTGAACCGGTTTTCGTCTCCCGGGGAAGCAAATCCGCTACATCCTGAATATTATCGTTCATTGATGTGTCTTCCGAGAAAATGAAGGTTGTTATTTGATTTTCTTTCTCTAGCCGGTTAGTTTTCTTTACGAAACTAACCGGAATTTTTTTATGAGAAAAAAGAGTAATGCAGAGTTATTTCGGAGTCCCGAGGCTTCGGATCGCGGGCTGAACTGGTCGCCGTATTTGCGGTTGGCTCATGATTACGTAACGCCGCCGCGAGGACAAATTATTGCCAAGGATTTTCTGGGCGATCACGCTCTGCATTATTTTTTTGATGGAGCAGGAGAATATGAACTTGAAGATCAAGTTTATAAGATTGAGCCTCGTTGCGTATTTCTGGTGCGCCCTGGAGACGGATATCGTTTTCAGCTTGACGGTAACGTGAAAGCGCGAATGTTTAACCTGCATTTTGACTTGCATGAAATCGAGGCTTCCTATTGCCGGTATCCCTGTCCGGAAACTGATTCTAAACTCAAACAGCGTTTGCCGGAGGATTTGCCGTCATACCAGAAGCTTACCTTGTATTCTGCCTATGAACAGACCTTTGCTCGTTTACTTGAAATAGCCTTGCGGCAGGGAAAATCCGCGCAGTTGCGCAGTAAGGGGTTGTTGCTTGAGATAATCGCGCTGCTGTATGATAATGCCGTAGCTGGAAACAGTGCCGAAACCTGGTCCGCTCATAGTGCGGCTGTTAGCCGGGTTCTAAGGATCATCAGCTCCGATCCGGCACGGCATTTTACCCTTGATGAGCTGGCGGAAATTGCCGGAATCAGTCGCAGTCTTTTCTGTCGTGTATTCCGTAATGCTATTGGAATGACACCGCAGAAATATCTCAATCATTTCCGGATTGAACAGGCATCTACGGAGCTTGCTTTTGAAGAGGTTCCGGTCAAAGAGATTGCTGAACGCTACGGTTTTGCCGATGTGTATCATTTTTCGCGGGTTTTCAAGAGTATTACCGGTGAGTCGCCGGCAAAGTTTCGAAAAATTCATAAAAATACACTTTTAGATAAATAATTGGATTCCTGTCTAAAGACTTTCTTCCCTGAATCATTTATAATTATGGCATAGGTTTTTCTTATGTTTAAATGTATGTCAGAGGTTATGTACAATGAAAACGAATGATCGTGTTCAAATGCTGAAGCAGGATGTTATGTCCAGAAAAGGCTCGTTTATTCCTGAATTGAATTTAATGTGGCGGGATGTCGCCTTGTATAATATCGATAAAAGGCATGACATGTCTTTATTGCAGCAACGCGCTGCAAATGTATACGAATTGATAAAGATTGTGCCGATTATGATCAATCCCGGCTGGACGTTAGCAGGAGAACACGTCAATCCCCCCCTGGGATGGCAGGGACTTGTCTGGGGTTTTCGTTCCTCGCTGAATGAAAACGAATGTAAAGATGAACTCCAGAAGATAGGTTATGCGGATAAATTTGATGAGATAAAGGTTGCGGTTAAATCTTTCTGGACACATTCCAGTGCGACTGCTCCTGGAGTATTTTTCGAAGACAATCTTCGGGGAATTCCGATGGAAGGAAGAAATGAAGTTTTCTGGTCCCATGGCTGCAAGGAAAATCATTCTATTCGTGATTACGCCCTGTTGATGCGCTGCGGTTACGGCGGACTCAAAAGGAAAATCGAAGCAGAACTGTCAGAGCATTCCATGACCGAAGCTGATTATCCATCGCGTGAAAATTTTCTGCGCGGAGCTATGTATATTTGTGACGCCGGGATTGCTCTGGGAAAACGCTATGCTGAACTTGCCGAACAGATGGCAAAGGAGACCAGCGACAAAGCGGAAAAGAAACGTCTGGATGATATGGCGGCAGTATGCCGTCGGGTTCCCGAGCACGGAGCTGAAAACTTTCGTGAGGCGGTGCAGGCCCTTTGGTTTGGACATCTCATAACCTGTGCCGAAGATGGTATAAACGCCAATTCAATCGGACGTCTCGACCAGATACTGTATCCATGGTATAAGCAGGATATTGAGTCAGGCACGATAACTCGTGATGAAGCGGTTGAACTGATGACGGAACTGGCGTTGAAACTTTATCTGGATTATGACGTGCAGGCAATGACTCTCGGCGGGGTCGATAAGGACGGCAACTGCTCGGTGAACGATCTCAGTTACGTGATTCTTGAGGCCACTGAACGTTTTGGTGAATTGCGTGATTTGTCGGTGCGTATTGATTCGAATACGCCGGATGAATTTATTCGCGCCTGCTCAAAACTGGTTGTTCGCGGTGGCGGTATTCCGTTTTTCTTTAACGATGAATGCTTTCTCAAAGCGCTCACGGACCGGGGAATTCCGCTTGAGGATGCCCGTGACTATGCCCCGATTGGTTGTGTGGAACTGACCATGCCTGGCAAAACCAACCCGCGTGCGGTGTCCGGCTGGTTCAATATGGCGAAATGCCTGGAGCTGGCGCTGTTCAATGGTGTTGATCCGGACAACGGATTTCAGATGGGACCGCAGACCGGCGATCTGGATAATTTCGCGAACTTCGATGAGTTTTATCAGGCATACTGGAAGCAGGTGGAGTTCTTCTCCGAAAGAATGATTTATCATTGCCGTCGTGGCGAACTCTATCAAAGGGAATTTCAGGCGCTGCCCGGCTGGTCGCTGCTGACGGACGACTGTATTACCAGGGGCCGGGATATCACCGATGGCGGAGCCCTGTATCATTATCATTCGATCTGCCTGATGGGGGTTCCGGATGTTGCGGACGCGCTGGCGGCGGTAAAGAAATTCATTTATGAAGATAAAAGCGTGTCGACTGGCGAAATGCTTACCGCGCTTCAGAAAAACTTTGAGGGATTCGAGTCGTTACGGCAAAAGTTCCTGTCCGGTGTTCCGAAGTACGGCAACAATGCCGATGAACCCGATCAACTGGCGGCTGACTTGTGCAGTCGATATATCGACCTGATGGATTCGTGGAGTGTCCCGGATAATCGACTGTTCGTTCATCTCTTCACGTTTAAGATCAATCTTAACTTTGGCAAAACCGTTGGTGCTTTGCCGGATGGACGCCTTGCCGGAGAACCGCTGGCGTATTCGCTCTCGGCGCACCAGGGACGTGATATGAACGGGCTGACGGCGTTGTTCAATTCTCTGGCAAAAATGCCGCATAATAAAGCAGCGGCTGGATCGGCGGCAATCATCGACTTGCATCCGTCAATGATTCCCGATGGCGATTCACCGGAACTGCTGGTACAGCTCATGAAGTCTGCAATAAAGCTGGGAATCGGACAAATTCAGTGGAACGTAGTTTCAGCGGAACGTCTTGAACAGGCGCGCCGCGATCCTGAACATTACGGTAATATTCCGGTACGTGTGGCAGGATATTCCCAGTTGTTCAAGCTGATTGAGCCTGAATTACAGGAACATATTATTGCCCGCCATAAACACCAGGATTGATTATATATTGATTACATGGAGCAAGTTTTATAACTGCTCCATGTATGAATTGTCCGTACGACGGACGGCGTTGTTACCGCTTCAAACTCCAGTCGCCAGGGCTCCTTACGGAAGCGGAATTTAAACAAATCGGGTGTAAAACCCCGTCCCTTGAAGCAGTTTATTTTTTTATCAGAATAAAACGATCAAGAAAGACATTTTCAACCGAAGGATTTTTAGTCCTGCAACAGTAGATGTAATTTCCTTTATTGATAACTGCATTCTTTGCGATAAGTATACTTTTATAGTTTTTCCCTGCGCAACTGGAGGTTTTGATCATAGTTGCCCGTCCGGGATATCTTCCCGCTTTTAGTACTTTGCCTGACGGTTTATCCGTGTCACAGCGCATTTCCAGATAAACATCATATTTCCCTTGTGGGATTTTTCGGAGCTGAACGGCCCAAGTCGTCATTTTGGGAGATAACTTAACCACGCTTCCACTGGCAGAGTTTTTATCCGCGATAATTTCAGCTCCATTACCGATAAAACGTTTGATAAGGGAAGAAGCTGCCGGATGGGTTTGCCATTTTGACGCATCAAGTCCTTTGCAAATATCAGGAATTTTGCCGGAGTCATCAATTGTTGATGTCTGACCGGTATTAACTCCGGTTATTACAATTCGGTCGATAAATGATGTGATGTCCGGTCTGTTCATGATCCATACATAGTAAGGTGAATTGAGGTTGACCGTTCCAAGGTTCAGCCAATGGTACTTTCCGTCCGAGAATACTTTTCCGCTGAAGTTGTATGGTATCGTTCTTTTGTTGGATATACCATATAGTCCGGCGGAGAGCACTGTCTCATTTAATTGCTTTGATGAGACATCCGGGATTTTTACTGCCAGCCAAACATGCCAGTAAAAGTTCTTTTCCGATGGATTGCAAGGGAGGCTGTGCTGTATGCTCCAACGTCCTGGAATGTCGTATTTTAGCGATTTGCCATACGTGGAATCTGAGTCGTCAACTATTGTTTTGGGGCGACGATTGAATTGTGAAGCCGTAAATTCGAACCAGTCATCAGGGGCCGTGTTTTTACAGAATTCAGGGGGGATACGATTGGGGGAGGGAGATGAAATTGATTGTTTTAAATTGCTAAGAGCTTGTTTTTTTAGAACTTTTCCGCAAGCTTCTTTGGACCAGCGTTTTGAGGCTTTTTCTATAACCTTGAATGCGGCATTTAGATCTACCGGCGGGAGAGCTTGGGTCTTTTTACTGAATATGGAATACTCTCCTCTCTGCAATAGCGCATAATTAATTTCGGCGACCAGCCTGTCAACACGTTCACTGATTTTTGAATCATCAACGACTTTCTGTTGTGCTTGGTTTAAAATCGAACGGGCTTTTAATAATGTCTTCAAACGAAGCCAGCTTGATGTGTCGTTAAGGTAGCATATAAGTCTTGCTCCCTTTCGGGTAACTTCTTTTTCAAGCAGCTTCATGTATGAGGCGATATCCGGAGCGGCCTCTTTGTAATATAAATCAAGAAATTCTCTTGTTAGTTTTTCCGGGTCCAGATTGGGATTCCAGAGCAGACGGGAGGACAGCCACACTCGAAGATCGGCAAAATCTGCCTGATATACGTTTTTCCCATGACTTCCTTCGATGAACATTCTGTAGATATGCGCGGAGGCGAAAAGCCGGAGATCCTGTGCCAGAACATGCCAGTTGGGGTGAGGTATAAAATAGTTGGAATAGTTGGCAGTATAATACCAGATTCCCAGATGAGGCGCTATTTTCTGCCAGCTTTTCATATCATTCAAAAATTTTGCGTTTTCCGGCGCGGTCAAAGGACGGCTGCAGTCTGCTTCAATTGAGCATAGACGAATTAATACATTGGGGGCAGGGGTGATATTTTTGGGGATTCCACGGGTATAGGTGTAAGCCAGAGTTTCAACGACTACATCCGGGAATTCTTTTGCTACTTCTTCGGCAATCTGATTCACGAACCAGATCAGGGTGCCGGAAGGGCCTCCGTATTTTTTGTCTAAAGCACGGCATTTTTCACATTGACAACTTGAGTTGTTGTCATTCTGGCTGACTGAGATCATCTTTGCATTTGGATGAGCTCGAAGGCGCTTCAGAACTTCCTCTGTCATTTTTTTCTTTAATGACTTATCGCTCAGGCACAGCTGTCCTTTAAACATTCCTCCGCATCTGGAACCGTTTCTGAGACTGAACCATTCAGGGTGTTTTTTTAGATATTTTTTAGCGGGAATAAATGAATCAAAAGTGTGGCACCAACCCAGAATACTATTGCGGCCTCCAAGCTCAACAGGTAAACCGTTAAAATGACCATTCAGTCTTAATTGTGACGTGAATTTCTTTGTTTTAATATCGGTGTAGAGTAAGCCTCTGATTGCAAATGGCGGAGCATAACGATAATTAAGTTCCGGCAGTTTTAACGTGTTGTGTTTGGGGACGAGAGTTTCATCGGCAGTAATAAAACGTACTCCCAGGTATTTTTCAAGAAACTCATATACCGCATAGAGTGAACCTCTTGGACGAGAGCCGGAAAGGTACAGCGAGTTTTTTGCCGTTTTTAATATGATTTCATCCGGCTGCAGTTTGTTGAAATCAATTGAGGAAAGAGCCTGGTCCTGTCCTACGCAGATAAAGAAGTCATCCGGTTTTGAATCAGTAATTGGCAGGGAGACTCCGGTGCTTTGTTTTAGATACGACTGTAGAATCGTTGCCGCATTCTTCTCGGCTGGAATAGCGTTAGTGGACACATAAATTACATATTGGCTTTGGTTGTCGGCTATTATGTTTTCCGAGGCATTCAAGTGAGAGTATAATCCAAAAACAAAGCATAGCAATAATAGGAAATTCTTCATGAGTTAATGTTCCGTAATATTATATAGAGTGGGGCATAGTATCTGAATACAGGCATAGCTATCCTGTATTCAGAACGATTCAAAAATAACGATTTTCTTTAAATCCGGCTTAAGTAATTATCAATAGCCTTTCAGGACATTCTTTTGAGCCCATACGTAAATAGCCTGATCTTTTCCCAGCTGCATTTTGTATTCAATTTTGCATTCATCAACAAAATTCTGATATCTGTTTATTGATGCTACGTGACCGTCCCAGAATAGAAAGTTGCCGCATGTATTATGAGCCGCCAGGAAGTAATAATATGAAAAGCTGTTAGCGGTTAATCGACAGAAGGCATATTGAGTTCCTCCCGTACTGTTTTTTAACCATGAGTCACCAAGTAAAATAAATGATGATGGACGTTTCAGCTTTTTTACCGCGTAATAACGATTTTTGTACCCTGATCCAACCGCTTTGTAAATGGTGCTTGGAACATTCGTTACACGTCCGCCGTAAGTTGTTCCTGTGCATCCGCTGCCGTCTGCAAGAGTATCTTCATCATTCCATTCGAACGGTTTATTGCCGGGGCATATTACATAATCAGGTCTGGCGGGAAGATACCCGGTATAGTACAAGGCGCGAGACCAGCGCGATGATTCCTGCCAGTCTGCGATCAGCCAGCCCTTGAAGTCATCCGCGTAATTAATATTTACCAGTCCGAGTTGTTTAAGATTGGAAATACATGCTGTACTTTTGGCTCGTACTTTAGCTTTCTGCAGGGCTGGAAGTAATATTGACGCAAGAATAGCGATGATCGCTATTACAACGAGAAGTTCTATGAGTGTGAAATGTGTTTTTCGGGTTGTTTTCATGGAGTCCTCCTTTGGATTATTCATGTTGTTAATAAAACTTATATATTAAAATTAGTAGTGACTGAATAATAAACTTTTCCTATATTGGTGGAATTATTTTTCATGGCATTAAGTAGTTCCGATGCGGTTTGCCGGGCAAATTTAGTAAGGTCAAGGTCAAAAAAAACGGGATTTTGGACCGGGTAATTCATCATTAACTGGGGACTGCGCAGAATCATTGCGCCGGGAAGTTTTCCCACTGGTATGTTCAGGGCCAGTTTACAGGTTATATCCAGTGCGTAAACATCATCAAGATATAAAATCATATCCGGCCTCTCGGAGTCGGACATTTTAATTAATTTGTTGTAGATAAGAGAACTATCCTTGGCGTTATTAACCTTGAACACCATTGCTTGATTTCCTGCTTCCTGGTGAAATATTTCAGTATAAGCCTGACTCACCGGGGCAGGGGTGACCAATGCCGGCTTTTTTACATTCAGTTTAGGGAGCAGTTTGCACATGCTCTTAATAATCTCCAGTGGATTATAGGTAACGCTGTCAGGGGAATGACCCACTGCTCCCACAAACAAAGCCGGAATTTTAGCTTTATGGATTTTTTTCAGGGATTCATCAGTAAAATCATCAAGATGAATTATCCCTTCCAGTTCGTTGTTATCGATCATTCTTTTTAAGCCTGGAAAATCTTTGAGACTATAAAAATTTGTAGGAGTATTTTTGACATTTTGATTGCAGAAAATATGTACTTTACATCCTTCTGAAATCAGTTGCATCTGCAGCGCCCCCAGCAAACTGCTGTAATATGGCGCGTCTTCTACAAGTTTAGCCGTGATGCCTATCGTTCTTCCCGCATGACCATCGGCATTGGGATCTATTACAAAAACGCCGACTTTGTTGCGAATTTCCAGTACTTCATCATTTTTTAGTTCGTTAAGAGCCGCACTTACAGTAGCTGTTCCGCATTTTATATGTTGACGGAAAAATTCTTGTGATGGTAGTTTGTCACCGGCTTTAAGACCATTGTCGTGAATGAACCGGACAATAATCTGTTTTGCCTGTTCCATTACTTTTTCCGCCATTTTCTTATCCTTATGTTGACTGTTGTAGACTGAAAACTGTTTACAGACTAATTTTAGCAGGTCTATAAAAGAAAGTCAATACTTCAAAAAATAAAAATCTCGTTTATTTGAAATATTTGAAATATACTAATATGGTTACTATTGTTTAATAAATTATTATTTTTTGGGGAGGAACCATTTTGATTTCATGGAAAGGAATAGTCGGTGCCATTATCACTATGGTGCTGGTAACTGCCGGACTGATCTTGATGTTGCGCTGGATGGAGGGAAAGCCGCTATTGAGCGCGCCGGGTAAACCTGTTTGTCGAAACAGTCATTTAGCTGAATTGAAAGCTACCGTTAATGTTCCTGTTTCCAAAATTGAGATATTCAGAACATCTTTATCCGGATATAGATGGGATTCGAATATGACCTCCAGTCAGAAACTTGAATTTGTAGAAAGCGAGATAGCAAGGGCGAAACGGGATAAGGAACAAAAAGGACAGAAACTGACCGATATTGATTTTCAATTGTTTTTAACACGGTTCAATTGTACTTGGACATGTGATATCGAAAATGGCAAGAAAACAGCGGAACCGGCTGAGTTGAAAGCTTCGGCACTTGGACTTTGTTATTATCTGGATGGCTGTTACGGCGGATTAACCATTGATGATATTTGCTTAAAAAAAGGATCTTCAATTAAACATATCCCCTGCTTTTATTCCGGTTGCGATGAATATATCTATGGATATGAAGGTGTCTTCTATTCTTTCTTCAGGATAAATGACTTACCGGATGTTCCTTCTTCACCGTTTTCTCTTTCCAGCTTTACCATTGCAAAATGGAGCAATTCTAAAAGTGAAGTTATGCAACGGGCTGAAGTGAAAGATTTGTCTCATCTAAAGGTAGTTAAAAGGCATTTGCTCGGCACTGAGGAATTCAAACTGACTGAACCTGGGATTGTGGAAAAGGGGGAATAAGATTATGAAATACTTTATGTTTATATTTTTCCTGATAGCGTCTTTTCATGTTTTTGCGGTTCAATTAAGATTGACAGAAATTAACTGTATGGGAATGAATGCAACTGAATTTCAGAATCCCAGTGCCGATAATTTTGTTAGTAATATTCATTGTATGATTAATGGTCCCCAATATCTGTCTCTGAAATTTATGCTGGTTGATTTTCCCTCCGGGTATTCCCCTCTTAATATAAAGGGTTACTTGGATGTATATTGCGACTCGGAAAAACTTGATCGGATTACGCCACGAAAGAATTATACTTTTCTGGGTCGAATAAATGCTTTAAAAGCTGCTCGAAATCAAACCGAAAAAATGCATGAATTCTATGTTAAAGGACATAAAGCCCTCAAGTATATGACGAAAAATTTGACGATTACCGGTCGTCTGGAAGTGAACAGCGGTAAGCTCAAATGTTTGAAATATAAACTTAGTGAAATACCTTCAAAGGGCATCGATGGTTTTTCTTTTCTCAAGCAGGTTACTCCTGACGGAAAGAGTTGTAAAGTTACCGTTGATATGGGAAACATAAAGAATTATTATGTCGGTATCGACAACATCACGGAATCAGAACCTGATTGGCGCGGACCTTTTGAAAACAAAGAAAAAAACACGATGGTATTTCCCAAATCCGCTGAAAACGATCCGAATTTAATATTTACAGTTGTGTATGCCGCAGAGGTTAAGAAAGAGGTAATAAACGTTGATTTTTCCGTGCCGTTGAAATGGAAGGCGATTCGTATTCCCAATAAAAAAGGTACCGTGCTGGTGCCGGTGAATAGTAAAAGGAAGGAAACAAAATGAAGAAGATGAATATTATTTTTCTGGTCGTTGGAATTTGCGTCGGACTCTTGATTGGTTGTTCTGTAATGTGGTTCCTTCAGTTGAAGGATAGTCAGCTGGCCCCTGAAATGTACCGTCGTTTTCAAGAAAAGGACCGTGCAACATCGGTTCTTACAGATATTGTCAATCCCTGGTCCGTTCTGGTTCTGTTGCGGAATGATAAAATTCCCATGGCAATTAATGTGCTGGAGCAGAGGCTGAGTATCGGCTTGTTTGTTTTGGCGGATTATAAAGGGAAACATAATGTTGAATATGGCAATTTAATGAAGAAAATTGCCGAATATCGCAAAAAGAATCCCTGGAAAAGCAAACTTCCCAAATTGAACGAAAAAGTTGACGCGTTTCTTGCTGAAAAATCCGGTAAATGAACTATCGACAGCAATTATTTAACTATCGATAGTTCATAATAATCTCTGCAATTACATTTGTTTGCGTGGAGAATTCGGTTGTATTGAAGTTGACGCTTGTTCGTTTTTTTTATATTCCTCTCTTATAAGTGACAAAATATTATCAATATCCTCTTGGGTTGCTTTGGTTTTCTCAATCCATCTTTTTGCCGCTTTTATTTCCAATGATTTTTCTTCATCAGATAAATTCTGATGAGTTTTATCATCGGGTAACATATTCATTTTCGTCTTCATGGAAATCAATCGATAATTGTTTTTGCCTGACGATTTGCCTTTAAGAGAGTTTATTGATTTTGAGTTTTTATCAACTTTAAAGAATTGGTTTCGGGGAATGGACAATATAACAAGTTCACTGTTGTTTACACCTTTATTCCCTGAAAAATTCATAAATATGAGCTTGAATCGTCCGTATGCTGAGCTGTATTCTTTTTCCTTTCCCCAATATGGACCAAATTTTGAAACAGCAAAATATGCCAGACTGGCCTTAAATGGTTTTACGCCGGCAGTAAGGCATGCCTCATAGAACATTTTATGAACCTCGCTTGATAAGCCCTTTTGATTTTCGCAATAATAATCATGAATTATTGCAGGAAACTTATAACATCCAGACCAGGGAGAACCATATATTGACCAGAAGTATTTTGGAATGGAGGCTCCGTCAGTGACAAACCTTTTTCCATTTTTCTCATTTACCGGCAATGCTGTCCAGATTTTATTTTGTTTATCTCGATAGGAAAATTCTTTTGAGATATGAAATTTTCCGCCAGGACCTGGAATAAGGCTCAGGTTAAAACCATATGCTTCTAAGGCTTTTGGCGTTAATTGAGGGATAAAACCAGGTTGTGTTTGAGCAGCTATATTTAATTTCGACAGCAACATTATGATTATAATAAGTTGCATGGCTCTATATGTATGTGTTCGCATTTTCATTTTTGTCCCCCCCCGGGAAAGTATAGGTTTTTCATTAAATACAAATGTATAGAGATATTTTGAGGCGTAGGATAATGACAGTTTCTATTTGTTTCCCCAAAAAATACTTGATGCTTTACTTCTATTCCTCCCTGTTTATATTCCCCCACTAAAAATAGAATTGCTCTGGAAAGTAAATAATATCTTTTTAGAAAATAATTTAGTAGTAATATTATTGCAACCGATATGGCGTAATATTTCTTGATTTTTTTGACGCATAATGTCCACGGCCACTCATGGCGTTGATTTGAGGCGAAACTTGTTTCGACCAAATCAACGCCATTACTCGCCACCGCGGGCTCCGCGGGCGTGATCCAACGACGAAACGTTGGTTCGCGAAGCCGAAATCTGTCGTACGGACTAGAAGTAGCCTTTGGCGCCTTCGGGACGGATGTCGGTGAGGGTGCCTTTATAGTGGCGGAGATCCTTTGAAATGTAAGGGTGTTCCGCAATGGCTTCTTCGTTCAGGTCGATGCCTAGTCCGGGTTTGTTGGGGATAAGCATGTGGCCGTCTTCAAATTTAACTTCTTCGGTGGATATTTCGCTACGCCATGGTACGTCCGCAGTCATGGTTTCAAGGAACGCGAAATTCGGGGTGCAGGCTGCCAATTGGAGGGTTGCGGCATTTGCGACCGGACCGCTCGGGTTATGCGGACAGAACGGGATATGATAACATTCCGCCATTGCCGCGATCTTGCGCAGTTCGGAGATGCCTCCGGCGTGCGATACGTCCGGCTGAACAAAATCGGCGCATCCCATACGGAAGAAGTCGCGATAGTCATAGCGGCTGTAAAGACGTTCTCCGGCGGCGATTTGAACATTTACGCGGTTTTTAACTTCTACCAGACCTTCTTTGTTGTCCGGAGGGATAGGTTCTTCGAACCAGAGAATGTCGAAATCTTCCAGCGCGTGACCGATCTTAACGGCGGTCGGAATATTAAAACGTCCGTGACCTTCGATCAGGATATTGATTTCGTCACCGACGGCGTCGACAACTGCCTGTACACATTCCATAGCCTGTTTCATTTCCTGTTTGGAGATATTCAGCCAGGCGGAACCGAACGGATCCCACTTGAGACCTTTAAAGCCTGCTTTTACTGCTTCTTTGGCTTTTTTCGCGAATTCATCCGGTGTTTTTGCCGGGGCGAACCAGCCGTTGGCATAGCACGGAATACGATCCCGGCACTGTCCGCCGAGAAGTTGGTAAACCGGAACGCCGAGGTCCTTGCCTTTAATGTCCCACAATGCCATTTCCACAGATGCCAGCGAGCTCATCAGAACCGGGCCGCCGCGCCAGTAAGCGTCGCGGTAGGTGTCGTGCCAGAAGGCTTCGATATTGTGTGGATCCTTGCCGACGATATAGCGCTTCAGTTCCTTGATGGCTTCAACGACAGTTGGTTCACGGTATTCCAGAGTTGCTTCTCCAACGCCGTAGAGGCCGCTGTCGGTTTCCACCTTGCAGAACACCCAGTTGGTGCGGTAGCAGTGACAGATAAACGTTTTTATATCGGTAACTTTCATAGTTCAAATCCTTTTCCGAGTTCCATTTCAAACGAGTCGATACCGGACGTTTTACAGCCGGTTACAAACGGGGCGGGATCGGCTGTATTTTCGGCAAACAGACCGTAGTGCATCGGCAGGGCCTGTTTCGGCTTAATGGCCTTAACGGTTGTCAGGGCTTCTTCCAGCGTCATGTTGCCGAGGCGTCCGTTGATACAGATCAACACCAGGTCGCAGTTTTTTACTTCATCGACAAACAGCCGGTCGTCATATTCCGAGTCGCCGGTTAGATAGACCTTTTTCCCTTCGGTTTCAATCACGATTCCGACGGCTTCCGGGTCGGAGTGTTTCGCGAATACCGGAGTGATTTTTATACCTTTGAAGTCGAATGTTTCAAAACGGGTCATCTTGATCTGACGTTCTTTGGAAATACCGAGTTCTGAAAAATGATCACAGCAGCTTACCGGACCGGTCATAACACATTCCGGATACATTTTTCCGATACGTTCGACAGTTTCCGGGTCGAGGTGGTCAAGATGGTCGTGTGTGCATACCAGCATATCCGGTTTGAGTTCTTCAAACGCCAGCGGATATTCCACCATGCGTTTGAGTCCTTTGGTTTCCAGAAAGTCGCTCATATACGGATCGACCAGAATTCTTTGTCCTTCGGTTTCGAATAAGAAGCTACCCTGTGACATCCATGTTATTTGCATAATAATTCTTCCTATCTGAGGTACATGCCGCCGTTGACGTCAATCGTTGAGCCGGTGATATAGCGTCCACCTTCACTGGCAAGGTATACTGCTGCGAGACCGACATCACGCGGCTTTCCGAGACCAAGCATTACGCCGTCCGCTAACATTTTTACTTCATCTTCGCCGTGAGTCTGGATCAGCAGTTCGGTCTCGATGATTCCCGGAGCGATCGTATTCACGGTAATGCCGAGTGGTGCGGCGGTTCTAGCCAGGGTTTTGGTGAACCCGAAAATACCGCCCTTGGTGGCGGCGTAGTGGACGTGTCCGTAAAGTGCGCCGCGGTGTCCCACGATGGAACTGATATTGATGATTTTGCCGGAACGTTGCGTACGCATGATATTCATGCCTTCCTTGCTGCACAGAAATACGCTTTTCAGGTTGGTGTCAATGATCCGTTCCCAGTCTTCAACCGTTGTTTCGAAGATATCCTGCGACTTTGTTGTTCCGGCGTTATTGACCAAAATATCCAGCTTGCCGAATTCTTTTTTGACGATCGCGAAAAGTTCTGCTACTTCAGTTTCGCTTCTTACATCGGCTTTAACCGCAATGGACTTACGGCCCATTTCGATAATTTCTTTGCTTACGCGCTCTGCCTCATCCTGACTGCTTGCATAGTTGATGACTACATCGGCTCCGGCTTCGGCCAGTGCCAGTGCGATTCCTTTTCCCAGACCGCGTGATGATCCGGTTACCAGTGCTACTTTTCCATCCAGTTCAAACATTTTATAATCTCCTTAGTGTTTATTGCCGTACGACGGACGGCGTTATAACCGTTTCAGACTCCAGTCGCCAAGGCTCCTTGTGGAAGCGGGAAAATATTATATTTATCGGATTCAATACCTCGCCTCTCTGGGTCGCTTCTTAAAAATAATATTTTTGCTAAGCTTTTTTCAAAAGCGTTTCCGATACCTCGTGGGCTCAGCTCCGGGGTAATTCATTATACAAAGACTCATGCAAAATGTATTGTTACGGGTAGGGACGGTTCTCCGTAACCGTCCGCTATTTTGCGCCTGAGCTCAAAATTCTGAGGAACGGCGCGCTGCGGAGAGCGCACCCTACCCATTACGTCTCATATTACAAGACTGTTTATATTATATGCTTCTATTTTTATTCAATTTTTTCCGGCGACCGCGGAGCCTGGAGCTCCCGTTCGTCGTACGGACCTTATCCTATGGGAGTCCTTTTCGGTGACAATTTATCTGTAATCGACTGAGCCGCCCGGGCTACCCGGTCAAACTTCTCTGCTAATTCTTCATCTGTACATAGATTGGGCGGAACAGATGCCCCCAGGGCCGCGATGAACTTATTATTAGAGTATACAGGAAACGCGGCGATTTTGAACCGGGGACTAATATTTTTTTCAAAGCCGTCCTTTCTGATTTTGCTCAGGCACTTTTTCAGTTTTTCGGGAGTTGAAGCCTCAACCCAGTCTTCCTGTGACGGCGTTCCCAGGCTGCGAATGATCTTTTCGCGCTGTTTCCGATCGCAGAATGCCAGCAGTACACGTCCGGTGGCGGTTTCGTAGAGATCGTCATAGAGCGGCGTGTCGAGTTCAATCATTACATCGGGATTATAGTTGTAGTGGCTCAGTATATAGCGGCTGTTGCCGTGGAGAACAGCAAAAAGCACAGAGTTCCCGATTTCCTGAGCGCAGTCTTTTATGATTGGATCGGCCGTTGAAGTTAACTTGTGCATGTATTGCTGTCCGTGTGTCACCCAGTAGGCGAGGGGGCCGAGGCAGTAGCCTGCCTGACGCGACACCTGGTCGAGATATCCCAGTTCCACCAGGTCTTTCAGGATGCGGATCGTTGTCGGTTGATTCAAATCCAGAGCGTCCACAATTTCGCCCGGCAGAACCGGACTCCCTTGTTTTGCTCCGATATATTCGATAATGTCAAATGTCTTCTTTAAAACTTTTATCACTACACAAACTCCATATTGTGAAGTATTATTTACTTAATATAAATAAATATTATGTTTATATGAATAAAAGTCAAGGGCATTTTTCCAAAAACAGCATAGAATTCGGTAGCTGGATTGAAATATTTCACTGGTAAGGGGAAACCACAATTTATGGTGAGTATCGAATTTTTAAATATAATACTTATTATTGCTATGGATATGTTTTTCTGTTTATTTTATACTTTAATAAAATGAATTCAACGTGCCAGGGAGGTGCAATTATGAGTTACATTTGTAATTTTTCTTCCTGCGATAGTCAATATTTTTAAGCAAATAACGAAAGGGAACAATATTATGAACAAAACACGTAAAATTTATTGTAGAATTTTTACATTGATCGAGCTCCTTGTAGTTATTGCGATAATAGCAATTCTTGCTTCAATATTGCTGCCTGCATTAAACAGTGCGAGAGGCAAAGCGAAGAAAATATTATGTGCGAATAACTTGAAGCAGAATGGATTAATGATAACTTTTTATGCAAATGACTTCAATGATTACCTTATATGCAACAACCTGACCGTCTGGGGAGGGGCCGCCGGGGTGGATTCATGGGATACGATAATAGCTGATACCGGATATGCACAAAACTCCAAGACTTTGCTGTGTGACAGCCAGCTTCAAACCCAGAAAGAATATATCCCCAGATATGGCTATGGAAGTTTTCTGCGGGATTTTAACGTAAAAACTCATAAATTAAGCCAGGTAGATACAAAATGGAAGGCAGCCGGAAATAATCAATGTATTATTTTAATGGACTCCGTACGAAAAAAATCGTCATATTTCAACTATCAGTTTATGGAAGCGACGGGGGCAGGACAACATGCCGGTATACATCTGCGGCATGGCAAAAGAGCTAATGTACTTTTTATTGATGGCCGTGTTGAAGATGTTTCATATGGGGATATCGCTTCGATCCAGTCAGATGGTTCTTCGTATAAATATGGAGGACATTTTGCTCCAACAGAAGACTTTCAATATGTATACTTCAATTGATCTCCTCTAAGGAATTTACGGGGAGTCCCGAATAAAAACGAATGTAAACATAGCGTCCGCCGCCAGTCGGTGGACGCTTTTTTTAGAGCTTATCTATAAATCCGTAATTTATGGCGGACACTCATGGCGTTAATCTGAGTCTGAAAGGAACTTTCAGCCAGATTAACGACATTACTTGCCACTGCGGGCTCCGTGGCCGGGTCCAGCGCGGAGTCGCTGGTCGCCAACGGCGAAATCCCCGTAACAAATCCGGGTTAGGATTCGCTCATTACTTTTATGCGGTCGAGAGTGAGAGCTGTTGTCGGTTTTTCACCGTTGAAGAATTTATCGAATTCATCGGCGAGGAACTGCCAGCGTAGTTCAAACTCAATCGGATTGTTGGCGCGATGAGGAGTGATCAGAACTTTGTCGTTGCCGCGCAGCGGACTATCAGCGGGGAGGGGTTCTTCTTCGAATACGTCGAGAGCCAGACGGATATCTTTCTTCGCGACGACTTCCGCCATTGCTTGTTCATCGACCATTTTACCACGGGCGATATTGACGAACAGGGCACGATCCTGCATCAGTTCGAACTGTTCGCGTCCGACCAGATGAGTGGTGCCGTTGGTGTGACCGCCGGACAAAATGATGACTTCGCATTCTGAGAAAATCTCGTTAAGACTGGCCTTGTGTACTTCCAGTTCTTCCGCTTCTTCGTTGGACATATGCGAAGAACAAACCCATACGTCATCAGTAAAGGCAGCCATCAGATCGCGGATGCCGCTTCCGATCAGCCCGAAACCAATGATGCCTACTCTACGATCATGCAGAATTCGTGAACGTCCGTATTTGAATCGGGGCCATGGATCATCGCTGTTCATATGGTGGTGATAATTATGGATTTCCAGCAGGGAACTGAGTATCAGGCCAAGAGTATACTCCGCCATCGGACGCGGACGAGTCGGGCCGGTGTGGATCATGCAGAGTCCTTTTTCCAGCGCGTAAACATCATCGATACTCTGACGGGTACCGCCATAGGTTGTGCCGATCAGCTTCAGGTCCGTGCCTGCATCAATTACCTTTTGGGTGATAACAACACCGGGAGTATACGGAACAATCAGAGCGGTTTTCCCTGCAACATTGTCAAGCAGAGTCTGCTCGGTGCATCCCTCCAGTTCTATAATATCGGCATGTTCCTGCATGCGTGCCCTGGCTGCTTCGTCGGCAACTTTGCAGCCGAAAAGTATCTGTGGTTTCATAATATAAATTTCCTTCCATATTTATTCAAAACGATTCATGCTAAATGAATGAACCGGGTAGGGCGTGTTCTCCGTAGCGCGCCGTCTCCTGAAATTTTGTGTTTAGACGCAAAATAGCGGACGGTTGCGGAGAACCGTCCCTACCAAATTCATCTATTTCGCAAGACTCATTTCTTCCAATATAACGCCTTTTTCTTTCGGTACAATTGAAAATATCCCGCTCCCGCGAAAGCGACGCAGGAGCGTTGAGCAGTAATAACGCTGTCCGTCGTGCGGACCTAGCGCCCCATCCATCCGCCGTCCACAAGCATAACTGTACCGTTCATATAATCAGATGCTTCAGACGCCAGAAATACGATTGGGCCCTTGAAATCATCGGGAGTGCCCCAGCGTCCGGCCGGAATGCGTTCCAGGATCGCGGCGCTGCGGGCCGGGTCCTCGCGTAGAGCCTGGGTATTGTCGGTAGCAATATATCCCGGAGCGATCGCATTGACGTTTACGCCTTTTCCGGCCCATTCGTTGGAGAATGCCATTGCAAGTTCGCCGATTGCAGCCTTGCTGGCGGCGTAACCGGGAACGTTGATGCCACCCTGGAATGTAAGCAGGGACGCGGTGAAGATAACTTTGCCGCTGCCGCGTGCGATCATATCGCGACCAAATTCACGGGTCATGATGAATTGCGCGGTCTGGTTGATTTCAATAACTTTGTCCCAGTATTCATCGGGATGTTCGGCGGCGGGTTTACGCAGGATGGTTCCGGCGTTGTTGACCAGGATATCGATCACCGGAAATTCCGCTTTCACGGCACCGATAAATTCATAGAGGCTTTTGCGGTCGGAAAAGTCGCACTGATAAGCTTTGAAATTACGTCCCAGAGCTTTGACTTCGCGTTCGATGTCGCTGCCTGTGAGTTCGAGCGTAGCGCTGACGCCGATGATATCGGCACCGGCTTCGGCAAGAGCCAGTGCCATGCCTTTACCGATACCACGTTTGCATCCACTGACGATTGCGGTTTTTCCCTGCAAGCTGAATTTGTCCAGAATACTCATAAATTAATTCTCCTTTGGTTGAGATAAATTAAGATTCGTGCGAAATGCAATTTTTCTGGTAGGGACGGTTCTCCGCAACCGTCCGCTATTTTGTGCCTAAGCACAAAATTCCGAGAGACGGCGCGCTGCGGAGAGCGCTCCCTACCCAAATTCGTCTATTTCGCTAGACTCATTGAGATAAATTATCACGTTGTTTTATTACTTTAGCCGGAGAGCCGACCGCTATACTCATGGGCGGTATATCTTTGGTGACAACCGAACCGGCGCCGATTACCGAGCCGTGTCCGATGGTTACTCCAGCGATTATATTTACAGAAGCGCCGATCCACACGTCATCTTCAATAACGATATCCGCCGGTTCCAAGCCCTGTGTATGAATGGGACTTCCCGGTTCGAACCGGTGATTGGCGGCAACGATCATGCCGTGAGCGGCAATTCTTACGCCGTTGCCAATTTTTACTTTGCCGGAATCTCCATAGCCGACAATAATTGTGTACGACTGAACCGATGAGTTATCACCGATATAAACAGACCCTTGTATCTGCGCCCCAGGTGAGACAATACTGTCGGCTCCGATACTGATTTCTCCGTTCCGCGGATTGATTAGAGCCGCCGGGCTGATCATTGTTGTTGCGTGAAAGAATACACGCTTATGGCGTTGGGCCAGCTTTCTGCCAAGCCAGTTGGAAAAGCCTTTGACCGGCTGATTCATTCCCCGTGTCAGTACATTCACCAAGACGCTCATTGCCAGGCCTCCGGTATTTCAACTTCATAAAGAGAACTGCATTTGCTGTCCAGCACGTTGAATAAGAACTGGCTGCCGTCACGGTTGAATACCGGATGATGGCATACGCGGAACTCGTTTCTTTGACATGTTCTGGCGTTGCCCGCCGGATAAAATTCCGATTCAATGCATCTGTCTTCGGCGATATCCCACATGATGACATCGCCGTCATAGGTGTCGGTGATCAGCAGGTTGTGATTAGCCGTAGACACACTGGGATGTCCACAGCCGATATGGGAACACTGCTTACGAAATCCGGTACCGTCGTATTTTACAGTTGAAACACAACAGCCGTCTTTTGATGGACTATCCGGTGGATTTCCATAACCGATCAAGTGTTCATTATCCGGATGCCATGACCAATGCACACCGCCACCGGAACTCAGATCCAGCGCCATTTTGAGGTCGCTGAAATTGCGTTTGCAGGTGAATAAATTGGCAATGCGCGGTTCGCCGCGTTCCTGGACCACACAATGGTTGCCAAAGTAAAAGACCAGCCGTTCGGCGTTTTGACTCCAGCGTACACAGTATGTCATTAAAGTTAAACCTGATGGCGTACCGTTGCTTTTACTCAGCTTGCTGTCAAGCGCAAGCAGTTTGTCCTTGTCCGGATGGACATTGAGAATATCATTGATACTCAGTCGGAGACTGCGGGTGTTTGAATCAAAATTATACTCAAAAATACCGTGAGAATCACGATCCTCAAACGGTACCGGCGCAATTGACGGGTTGTATACGCCGTAACCATAACCGGCAGCGTAAAGCATTCCCATCAGACCGGAAACAACCGGTTCTCCATCCGGCGGAGCTCCTTCCGCATCACCCGCCATTACGATTTCTTTGCCGCTTGACAGTTCGCGTCGGGTAATCGACGGCTCTTTCAGTGAGCCGCTCTGATAGTAGACATAACGCGCGTCCGGGCTCCAGGTCTGCCAGAATCCGGTATGGTAAAAGCCTGACTCAACCTGATGTTCGCCGAACGTGTCGACAATATTTCCGGCAGAATCGAGAATATAAACATAACCGTTCCGGGAGTCGAGATCGACTCCGGCAAACAACAGTCTTCCACTGCCGTCCGGTGCGTATGGGCACAGTGTGTAATAGCTGTGAACTAACCAGCGGTCAGGTATGTTTATTTTTCTGGTGACTCTCATATTTTTATGAACATTTAATAAGAACTTTCATTGCGGTGGCGTTTCCCTCGAACGACTCAAATGCTTTCTGAATCTCATCAAGATCATACACCCCGCTGACAATTTCTTCAAGCGGCATATTTCCGGCGGTTGTCAGTTTTACCGCGGTGTCGAAGTCTTCTTTTTCGTAAACCCGGGCGCCGATCATTTCCAGTTCGCGCCAGAAGAATTTGAACAGCTCAATCGGCTGGGGCTCACTGAAAATTCCCACCAGAACAATGCGTCCGCGCGGCCTGACCAGCTGGGTCATGACTTTTGCTCCCGGAGAAGACGCGGTAACTTCAAATACGACATCTGCTCCGGTGTTTTCGGTGGCAGCCATAACATGTTCCACAAGATCGCCATTGAGCGGATTGAATGTTTCAAAGCCCATCTTTTTCGCTAATCCAAGCCGATAGTCGTTTATCTCTGAAATAATCACCTTGGCTCCGGCTTCACGGGCCACCATGGCTACGAGCATACCGATTGGGCCGCCGCCGAGAATGACCACATATTCACCGGATTTTATCCGTCCGCGGCGAACGTCATGACATGCCACCGCGAGAGGTTCGATCAGAGCTCCGAGCTTTAGCGACATTTCAGAAGGGCACAGATGGAGGGTGCGTGCCTTGACTGTCCAGAATTCCTGAAAGGCTCCGATGGAGTCGATACCCATAAATTTAAGGCTGGTGCAAATGTGGGAATAGCCGGCTTTACAAGTTGGACAGTCGCCGCACCAGTCCAGCGGACGTACCACTACTTTATCGCCGGGCTTGAAACCTTCAACACCGGGGCCCACTTCGGCAACCGTGCCGGATGCCTCGTGTCCGATTACCTGCGGGATATCTACTCGCTGATCCATTTTACCGTGAAAAATATGTTGATCCGTACCGCAGATTCCACAGTATTCAACTTTGATTTTTACTTCTCCCGGACCGGGAGCGTACTCCTTACCGTCACCGATTTTGAATTCGTGTTTTCCGTTGTAATAAGCAGCTTTCATTTTGTCTTAATCCTGATTTATTTATGCAGGGACCATGTCCCGTTATTGATTGTAATTGAATATTTCCGCTCCGATATTTCTTCTTCAATCGTCATTAAATTGTCGGCAACAGAGAGTGTCCAGCGACAGCATGAGGCGGGGCCTTCAAGAGAACAGGTGTTTTCGTCTTTCTGCTGCATGTGCCAGCCGGTTACGATACCGTATTCATCTACCACGATGGCATAAATTGCGCAGCGTGTTTTTGCCGGCGTTTTTTCGGTCCAGTTGAACAGCATGCCACTGCCGGGAGCGCCTTCGCCAGGCTGTTGGGGCAGGGGATGATATGCGTCATGAACATGGGCGTACATTGGACCGTTTAACTGCGCGTTTCCACTCAGGTTAAAAAGCTTCATTCCAGCATTCCCGCGTCTGGCAACCAGGCGATCCGGGTATATGACCTTAAATTCCAGTTCGCCGTCACGGTTGTTCAACAGCCAGTTCCATTCGGTACACATTTCCTCTTTCGTTTCAATCCGGTCAACAATAAAGAACGCATGTTCTCCAGCCATTATTACACAGCGTTCAAACTTGCTTACGGAACCGTCATATAAGTCACCGGCGTTATTGGCAAATACGGCAACATCGTCAATTCGTTCCGCCAGCAGTAGTTTACCGCCGCGCGGAACTGGAGAGTCAACGTTGTCCTTAGTGAAATGCCTGGTCGGACAGGTAGTCTGCTCCAGACTTTTCTGCTGTCCGGGAACCTTGAACGTACAGGTATTATGTGATCGGGTAGAAAGATCAAATTGATGAATCAGACTGCGGTAGCAGGTGTGACCCGGATCAACCAGCAGACGTTCATTATTATACGCCAGAATAAAGCTATTGATGTCACCGTGAAGATGTCCGGGTCCATACATCCCGTCTGGCGCGGAGCCACTGAATCCCAATACGGTTTTCGAATCGCTCCATGAACTTCGGTTGACGCATTGACCGTTACTAAAGGCGGCAAACGGCGGCAGGGAAGCCGGAGAGATAGCTTCCGCCGCACTGAAATAATGAATTATACTTAAAAAGCCGTAGCGGTTAACAAATCCAAATGTATTACGATCAAACGGTCCCTGGGCCGGATATTCGGTATAAAGCTCGTCGAACATCCAGCGGGCCAGTCCGGCTTCTTCCGGCAACTCTTCTTTTAACGTTGCCGAAATATGCATCAGCAGATCAGGGTCAGTTCCGAAAATTGCCGCGCTGTCATTGAAATTAAGTGACCGCGGCATCGGATAAGGTCCCCAACCGGTCAGTGGCTTGCGGTATAGATAGCTGTGTACAAACCATTTTACGGCTTTACCGTAAGCAACATTTGAGAGTTTTAATGATGGATCACGCCGCATAAGCGCCTCATGAGTCATCATCAACCCGTAGTAACAGTAATTGCTGTACTGCAGGGATTCGGCATAACTGCCGTCAGGCTGAATTACATTCAAACAGAAATTGTATTCCTTTGCCGCTTCAGTCATAATTTCCCGGTCATTAATAACCGCGGCGGCTACTGCCATACCTGCCAGCAGAATGCATCGCCAGTTTGCAAGATGATGATTATTCATGAGCCATTGATGACAGAGTGGAATGGCTTTTTCTCTCAAAACCTGTTTCAGTTCTGTAATCTCATCATCCGTAAAAATCTCAGGAACCAGATCAAGAGCCACCGCAACTGCGATTGACAGATGAGCTGTCTCAAGATGTCCTGAAGAAGGATTAGCCGTATGGTCGCGAAAAAAAGGTCCGATCCATTCTGCCTCACTGCGTCGGGCAATCTCCAGAACGGTATGACGTATCCAAACTTTGAGCGATTCATCCGGTTTCAGCGCGCAGATCAGCGCGGCATCCGTAACGTATTCCGCCGCGTGATGCCACCAGTCGGAATTTGTCGCCTTGCGGCTGCTTAGTCCCGGAGCTTCTGAATATTTTTTTACCCGGTTGAGCATTCCCCAATAGATATTGGAAAATTTGCGGTCCCGGTTGGGATTACCGATTAATTGTCGTTCTTTTTCTGTTAAAAAGACGCTCATTATATTTCTCCCTAGAAGTATCCGCCGTTTGCTACGACATCGGTTGGTTTCATGCCGCTGTTCACCATATCGCGAATGTCGTCTTCTTTATCAAGAACGCCTTCCGCTTTGAGTAAAACTTTATAGGCAAGTTCTCCGGGAACGCAAACTACCCCGTCGATGTCACCATAGATCCAGTCGCCGGGGTTGATTGTAATTTCTCCGATGCGAATGGGCTTCTGGTAATAATACATTCTGAAACGACCAAGCATTCCCACATTGGTACGGTATTTATGGAAAACCGGGAAGTTCTGAGGTATAATTGCATTGGTGTCACGAATACCGTTAACGAAAGCTCCGCGACATCCGGCTTTGACTGCCGCCATGGTCATGACTTCTCCCCACTGGGCAGTAAGCGTATCTCCGGTGCAATCCCACATTACAACTGAGTTTTCGTGCAGGTCCTCAAGCATTTGCGCCCGCATTTCGAATTCTCCGTCGGTAGTGATGTCCGGTGCGCCTTTTATCGTAAAGGCAGCGCCTGCCATTTTTAGTTCCGGTTGAAGCGGAAAGAATTCAGAGGGCAGGGAGCAGTTTACTTTATATTCAAACCGCATAACATCGTTTACCGCGGCGGAATAGAGCTTCATATAACGCTCACGCATTTCATCAAGGGATATGGGGTATTCGTGTCTCATGATGTATTTTCCTGATTTACTTTGCGAGCCAGGCCACGCTGTCGAAATTGATCTCACGCATTACAACGTGAGCGGGAGAACCGACCGCGAACATGATAACATCCGCCACATCGTTGACTGATAGAAATTTTTCACGTGGAACATTGCGGTCACCCCAGTAATCGCTATCGACAGGCCCCGGATTAATGTCGGTAACCTTGATGCCTTCTTTGAGAACCTGATCCGCCAGGCCACTGTTGATTCCACGAGCGCCGAATTTAGACGCGCAGTAAAGCGGCGCGCCGGGATTGGTGCGCTGTCCCGCCATGGAAATCAGAGTCAGGATATGTCCGCTTTTCTGGGGTTTCATGATTTTAAGGGCTTCACGAGTGGCAAGGAATACGCCGCGCATATTGACGTTGACCATTTTGTCGAATACGCTAAGGTCGGTTTCCGACAAGTCAGGAGACGTGAGGCCGATACCGGCGTTATTCAACAGAATATCCAGTCCGCCGAACTTTGCTTTACACTGTTCGAAAGCGGCAATGACGTCAGCTTCATTACCAACATCGCCTTGATAAGTACCCAGTTTATCGGTATTGGCTTCCTCAACGAATGTATTGATACGTTCCTGTGATAATTCCAATACGAATACATTGGCACCCGCTTCGAGAAGTTTGATGCTTGTTGCTTTTCCGATGCCGTTGGAGCCTCCGGTGATGAATGCGGTCTTTCCTGTGAGATTCATGATGTGTTTCCTGTTTTAATTGTATTTTGTAATATAAAACAATTTAATATAATAAAATATAAAACAAAAAACAAGGAAAGTCAACCATAAAAACAAAAAAATACCTCCGGAATAAATTACGGAGGTATCGGAGGAGAAAGATATATGTTTAAAAACTGTTAATTACAGCCTGTCCCATCGTTGCATTCGCTCTTAGGACGTTGATAGTTGCGTCCTGTTTCTCCGAAATAATGGTCGGTTCGATAGCAAATCGCATTTTTATTTACCCATTCAACATGGCCGTCAAGATATGCAACATTCATTCCGTCCGAATGATTAACAATAATTTCGCTTGCTGACTTAGTGGCGGCTGGAGCAAAATGATCAAGAAACATGATATATCTCGGATTGTCTCTGGCTTTTTCAGGTGATCGATCTTGGTATTTTTCATAAGTGGAGCCGCTATTCCTATACATAAATGCAACGTAGTTACTGTCTCCCTGAGGATCAGAAGGGTCAGTACCAAAATAGTCTTCAGACTTTTCTTTTGCTCCCGGACAGCATGCTAAAGCCGGACGAGCTCCAAGTTCGTAGAATGCCTTTAACGAAGAATTTGTTGCATCATTAGTGAATGTAAAGTTTGAAAGAGCTTTCCAGGCATGCGGGGCTGGAGTATAGTTACCAATAATAGGCAGGTTGCCGTTAAAACTATCAGCATAGGTCAAGCTAAGTAAATCCAGTTGTTTCTGATTGTTTGTGCAACTGATGCGTTTGGCTGTATTGCGTGCCCGGCTCAGTGTCGGCAACAGCATTCCTGCAAGGATTGCGATGATTGCAATTACAACCAGGAGTTCGATGAGTGTGAAATTATTAACTTGAGGTGTTATTGCTTTTCGATAGTGTTTCATTTTTTGGGTTCCTTGTTTTATGAAAGTTTACTTAAATTCAGATGGCAGAGCAGTTTTCCCTCCCAGTGTTACTGCCTGGTGAATTGATTTAAGACGTTTCTTTAGTTTCTTTATTGGTAAATTATTTTTATTATAGGATATATAAAATAAATCAACTCTGCGATTTTTCATTTCCAGATTGATCCAGCCTTTTGCGTCACTGCGTACTTCTCCTGTACGCATATCCGGGAATGTAACATAATGGCAGATTTGATTCGGTTTTACCCGCAACTTAAAGCCGGTATTACCATTGAAGGTGGAACGCCACAAGTCGGATTTTTTGTCGCGCATTCCCTCTGGGCGTACAATAGAAACCAATCGCAGTGAGTTGTTTTTATTGGCAAAGAGGCGAACATTAAGTTTAATTTTGGGATTTATATTTTTCCAGCGAGTTGTGATCTTCTGTTCTTTCAGTAGTTTGCTCCAGACTGTCAGGCCAGCTGCCGCGTCTGGAGATTTGTCGCCAGCCTTGAAAGCGGTCGGCGCAAACAGCAATACATAAAGATTGCCACGGCCGATTTTATACCGTACAACTAATGGACGATTGCCAACCTTCATGACGGTATCAAATTTAGCACCTTCCGCTTTAAACAACTGATGAATTGTTATTTTTGACCCAACTACAGAACCTTCAAATCTGCCCGGAACTATAGTATATTTGAATTTTGGGTATATCGAAGAGAACTTTTTCTGTTTATAATCGTAATCCATTACGTTTTGAAGACATGATGCCATCGTGAATGCATTTTTTATGCGTCCGTTTTTGAGATGTTTCATCAGTGCGTCCCAGTCCGCACTTGTTGGCGGGGCAGGGGAGTAAAGCACCGTATCCGGAGAATCGGTTAGATGTTGAAGATTTTCTGTGCCCCGGCCTTCAAAAACATAGCCGTTTTCAGCCAGTAGTTGGTCGGGGGATAATTCATTGTCCAACAGGTCGTTCCAAATATGCCATTTGTAACCCCATGGACCAAATATCCGGCGAGAGGTAAAAGAAACAAAATCAGGTTTGTATTTTTCTATGGATTTATTATCTTCCAAACCAAACTTGTAAGCCATTCCGTACATCATCAATATCTGATAGCGGGAGCGGTCTTTAGGGTTTTTTACGGTATCGGCAATCGAGTGGCGCGATTGCACCCAGAAGTCTCCTTCAATATGCTGGGCTTTGGTTGATAAGGTGATATCATAAGCCAGCTGGTATCCGGTTACATTGTCATAATAGGATTTACCGTTGCCGCCGTGACCGGCTTCAAGAACAATGCCATGCTGACGGTCCGGCGTCATGTTTCTTTGAAGATAATCATACCTGAAATAGGCTCCCTGCCAGCGAACAGGAGAATTAAAATATTCCTCGCTGTTCATCTTCACATGCTTAAGAGCCGAGAGAAAAAGTAAATCATTTCCATTTGCCAGATCTTCCGGGTTAGGCATACATTGGAAGAAACCGCCGGCCTCTTCTGCGACCTTTCCAATTCGTTGAGCCGATTTCAGCCATTCATAGTGGGTCAGCATATCGCGAACCAGGCTTGAAGGAATATTGGAAATACCTTTTTTATCGTTGGAAACCAATTGGGCTTGAGTAAGAGGAGAATATTCGTCCCAGCTTCTTAGGCCCAGCATTGACGGCTTGGGGGCTGTTCCCATATAATATTTTGCGTAGTCCGCAAAAATATAGGTTTGCTCCGGACCTCCGTTCATTGTTACAGTAAGTCCTTCGTCTTCTCCTTTCAGGGATTTTCTGAAAGCCTTTATCGTTGCCGTACTATGGGCGGCAGCACCGCGACCGGCTCCCCAGAACCAAACCATATCGTTGAAGCCGTAGCCACTGAAGCCTCTTTTAATCGCCGAAGTCGCCAGATTGGTAAAGGCTTTGATAAATGCCGGGTGCGGATGTGCCGCTGCATGGGCATTCCCGGAAAGATGAGCTCGATTCTTGTGTGCATGATTTCTTCCATATTTATCGTACTCAAATGCGTCTTTTATGCGCCAGTAGGATTCATAACCGGAACCAAAACTCTGGATGAGAGTTGGAATATTCATTTCTCGATAAAAGTCGGGCTGCTTGAAACGTTCCGGAAAACTTCCTACCATAATTACACCAAGATTCGGGATGAATTCTTTGATAAAATCGATAGATGCATTTGCCATTGGGCCATTTGCCCAGTTGCCGTCGGAGCCAAGCCAGAAAAGATTATCGCGTATGGGAGCACCTGGGACAGCCGCTACTTCCGGTGGTTGTGAAATTAGTAGTTCCGGGGTTGGCGTTGCTGGTTGTTTCCCGGGGAGGCTCGTTACCTTCATCTTGATTTTACTCCTGAAGCAGTCAGCATAACCATCCCTGCCGGGATAAAAACGAAATTGAACGATCTCTCCTTTGGATATTTTCAATGGCTTGGTAGATGTTTTGACTTCTTGATTGTTCCTGCTGTTCGGTATTCTTAAATCACCAATCATTGAACTATCAAGTTCAGAATCAGGTTTTAGATAGGTTATTTTAAGATATCCGCCATCGCCGCCCTTCCGATCTGTGCCGACATTAGCAACAGAACAATTGAGAATGTAATTATTGCTTTCCGGACAAATCCAGCGGACGATTGCTGAACCGGCTCCGTTAGAAACAGAATCTTTCTCCGACAAGACGGAACAGGCGATTTCAGTGGGCGTAGACTTATGAATCGTAACCTTAGGTCGCGAATGCCCCTGGCTGTAAATAATGTGATTTCCCTGAACCGATTTGTTTAGTTTCCGGTATTCCCTAGGAGTCAAGCTTTTTTGATTGGTTGCAAGTACTGACCAACCGGTTTTAGGCGCACCGGGGTCTTCCTGTGAAATCGCAATGTTAACGAGACACATGCTATTGCCATAATCGTCCTTAAGACTGGTCGTTTTCTGGAAAATAAGTTTGTCTCCAATAGATACATTTAATTCCCCGGAGCGACTTAACGCTTTTTGTTTAAACCAACTGAAGCGGCAGATATTCTGTTTGCCTTTAGCGGTCTCAGCGATAACCTTGAATTCTGCGTTCCTGCTGGAACCTTTTGGTTTTTCTTTGGGGTCCGTAACTGTTATCTGGTACTTTATCATTCCATTGATCGGACTGGTCCAGATGATTGCCGAATCGGCTGGACCTGAGGTACGCATTTCCAAATTCTTCTTTGCCGGCGTTCGGAAGTTATTGATGCGGATTGAAGGCTGACTCCAGGGATTGCCGTTTTGCTGAGAAAACATCATTCTCTCAGCTTTTGCGTTTGAATCCAACTGATCAAGGTTGAATGTCTTATTTGAACGACGTTCAACTCCTCCGAACTTCCACTGCCGAGGAAGAGCTTGACGAGGATTACTGCTTAGGTCGCGTGGCAGTGCCCAGTCAGCCAGTATATTTGTAGACATAAATATTAGTAATGCGGGCAGCATGATACTGTGAAATTTCATATAAATTTCTCTCTGTTTTGATATTTGTAATATTCTTTTAGGTATGTGCTGCTATTGTTTAAAGCATTCCGCAAGCAGAAGTTCCAAATTGCGATCTTGTCACAAGAGGCCATAGATATCCATTATATGCACTTTGCACTTTGCTTCTTGAATATTCTACGTGTCCATCGCAGAAAAGTAGATTAACCCCAAGATTATGTCGTGGTTCCGGATAGAGTTGGGTCATACCGGAGGCACAACCGATATAGTTGTCAAATTTGTTGTTTGCAGGATTTTTAAACGCGTCAGTATTTTGGATGTAATAAGATGGCCTTCTTATGCGTTTGGTTGTCCAGCACCTGAACATGTTATATGGAAGATCCACTTGGGCGATAGTATTTCCGCCGTTGTTTACACTGACAGCCGGACAGCGATATTTCCATGTAGTACGTTTGTAGTCGTTCATTTCCTGCCCCGGATTAATATAGGGATTCATAACCTGATACCAAGCGTAATTCGAACACCATTTATTGACGATCGCAGGAAATACTCTGTCATTATCATCTCCATAATTTGTATAACACAAATACAACTGTTTTAAGTTGTTTACACAATTTATTGATTTTGCTTTGTCTCTCGCCTTGTTCAACGCCGGCAGCAGCATTGCTGCCAGAATTGCGATAATAGCAATTACGATGAGGAGTTCGATGAGTGTGAACCTTTTTCGTTTTGCCGTTGATTTCATTGTCTTTCTCCTTGACTGTTTTAGGTTTATTTAATATCTCTTACTGATTCATTTTTTAAAATACGTGGTGTAAAATACAGATTTACTGGTTTCGTTATTTTGAATTCAGATTCGAAGAGTTTGTGTATTTCATTTGCCAGAACCTTCGCCTGATCATTTATGTCATTGTAAATTGTTGTTATTGGAATAGGAAAATACTGTGAATCCCGTGGTGGACCTGTTCCGATTATACTTACATCATCAGGAATTTTGATGCCAGTTTCACGGAAAGCCCTGAAAACGCCTTTTGATGCTTCTGAACCAGGAATAAACATAGCCGTGAAATCCAATTTGTGAAGTTTTAAATATTCTCTAAGGGTTTCGTAGGCTCTTTCAGGCGCATAGTCTCCACTGACTGTATGGCAGTCGATAACTTTCCCTTTCATGCCGAAATAACGATGCATTGTCATAAAGTGTTGAAGTTGGGAAATGCGGTTTCCAACCAGTGGCTCAGCGGCAAGGAATACAACATTTTTGTGCCCGTGCTTTTTTAAGTGATCAAGGGCGATCAGTAGTTCTGTACTGAATGAACTGCACATATAACTTAAAGGAGTATTCTTTAACTCCAGGTCAAAAAATATGATTTTCTTGGTTGACAGAGAGAAATAACTTAGTTCTTCCCTGGTGATATTTCGGGCAGGAAGCGCTACGATTGATATATCCACCTCGCAATTTTCCACAATTTTAGGTAAGTGAGCCTGATAATTATATCTAATTTCAGCATAATCGTATTGATTTGACAGCAATTTCAAATGGTTATGAAGTTGTTTGCTCTGTTCTTCAATTGTTTTTACCGGCCAGTCGGGAAAAAAGAAAGCAACAGAGCGTCTTGCTTCAGTCTGTCTTATATAAATTCCTTTTGAAGGAATTGTTTCCACTAAACCAGCTTCGCTCATTTGCGTAATCGTGGCATCTACGACACGTCGACTGACATTATAATGAGAAATAATATGACGGATGGAATAGAATTTTCGTCCGGGTTTAAACTGTTTCAAATCCTGACACAGTTGTGAATATAATTTGTTTTTTCGTTCCTGCAAAAGCATCCGTGTACCTTTTTTTATCCATTACTATACCTTTGATTCTAGTTTATGTGCACAGCGAACACAAGAAAAGTACACAGCGGAACAATATTTTTCTTAGTTTTTTATGATTCATCAAGAAGAGTGTTCTTTTCAGATAAATTGTTGTTTTTTATTATTTATATTTATAAACGTTGTTATGTAATTGACATATAGTTTTCAGACCTTTATAATCATAATATAGGAAATACACTCGTAAACGGTTGTTTAAGATGATTTTACATCTTAGAATTAAGACAAAGTGGAGGGTGAAGTAAATGCAGACTATTTCGTTCGCAATGTATGTTTTGATGTTTTGTGAATTTATTACTTGCCTTGTGGTGCTCATCACTTGTCTTAAGGTCTTTAATTTCTTCCATTTGTTTGAGCGTTTTAAATCCCAAAACGATGCAGAGCTTAACAGTTCCGTATGGCATTTACGCCGATCTGAAGAAATTGAATTAGAAGTACTCCAGGAAATGAAACGTAATAATCGGTTGCTTTATGAGCTTGTTGAGCGCAAAAGACATCCTGAAGAAAAAGATGAAGTCGAATACGCGCAGGAAGATATTATAAGACATCATAAAGAACCGGAATCTGTTTTAAATCGCTATACTAAGACAGAATCGCAAATCCTTGATGATACTCATAAGTCAAGAATTGCGCATTTTCAAAATATAGGGCGCAAGGAACCGAAAGTTGTTCATTGATCTTCATAAGGTTCAAGACGGTCAACAATGTCTTGAAAATCCTCGGGCCAGGGCGCTTTGAACGTCATTTCTTTTCCCGTATCCGGATGCGGGACCGTGATTTTCCAAGCATGTAGCATTTGTCGAGGGACTTGCAGCTTTTTATCGCCGCCATATAATGTATCTCCCAGAACCGGAAGCTTGAGTGAAGACATATGAACTCTGATCTGGTGGGTTCGCCCTGTCAGGATATTTACCCTCATAAGACTGATCGGGAAACCATCGACTTTACCATATTCCAGTAGTTTATATTTGGTGACAGCTATCTTTCCATTGCGATCAACAACCGCCATCTTTTTGCGGTTGACCGGATGACGTCCGATCTGGTTGGCAATCTGTCCTTCATAATATTTGGGGATGCCGCAAAGCAACGCCGCATAAGTTTTTTTTGTTTTTCGGTGAGCAAAACTATTCATCAGGCTGGCCATCGCCTTATGATTTTTTGCAATAATCAAACAGCCCGATGTATCTTTGTCAAGACGATGAACAATGCCCGGACGCGTTTCATCACATTCCATATCGGCTCCGAACTCGCTGTCACGCCCCAGCAGAGCGTTGACAACCGTACCGGTCCAGTTGCCGGCACCGGGGTGAACAACCATATCAGGAGGCTTGTTTATGACTAGAATGTGGTCATCTTCATATAGAACCGGAAGGTCGATGTGTTCACCGATCAGTTTAGGCTCTTGCGGCTCCTGCATGGCTATTTCGATAGTCATTCCGGCTTCAACCGGATTGCGTGGGGTTTTACAGATTTCGCCATTACAGGAAACCTTACCAAGCTTGATCTGCTTTTGCAGCCAGGAACGGGAATAGTCCGTTACCAGTTCAGCCAGGCATTTGTCAAGACGTTCGCCGGCGAGTTCTTCATTTACTGTCAACTGGAGTTTCTGTTCCGACATATTCTGCCTTTTTTGATGAATAGATGTATAAGGCGATTCCCGCTGGAATAACAAAGAAACAAATTGTCTGAGCCGGAGTGAATAGCCCAAAAGTAAAATCTTTGTGATCGCCGCGGAAGAATTCATCGCAGAATCGCAGGATTCCGTAGAGAATCATGTACAGGCCGGCTGCTTGACCGCTTTTGCTCTTTGAGATGAATTTTTGTAACACAATAAATATGATAAGATTGCCGGCCGTTTCATAGAGTTGGACCGGGTGTAGCGGAATTCCAGGGAACTCATGTCCCGGGGCAGTGCACGAGGGATAAACGTGTCCCCAAAATAGATCAGTAGGTTTGCCGTAACAGCAGCCATTGAGAAAACATCCGACACGGCTGATTGCGTGTCCTAATGCCAGACTTGGAGCCATCATGCTTAAGGTTGAAAGAAATTCCAGCTTGTTTTTTCGGCTGAAGATATAGATGCAGACCATCGCCAGAATAAAACCACCGTAGAAAACCAGTCCACCCTTGTTAATCATGATAATGCCGAGAGGATGCTGATTAAAGCCGTCACGACTCCAGAATTCAATCACATAAAAGATTCTGGCGCCAATGACTCCGCTTATCATAGCGGTCAGGAGCAGGTTGTAGGCCTGGTCTTTGGTCATGTCGAAATATTTACGGTTCTTCTGTGCTACAATTACCGCGGCGATAAACGCCAGCATAGCCATTACGCCGTACCAGCGGATTTCGAACGATTGGCTTATTTTAAAGATTACCGGATCCATTATGCTTTTTCCACTGCTGTGCTTTTTCGGTTTGCAAGATGTTCAAGGATAATTACCAGAAGAAGACCGGCAATTGCCAGGCCGATAGCGGCCCAGAAATATCCGCCGAATGAATCCGGCAGAATGTTCTTTTCCACCAAAACCTTTACTTTTCCGTTAACCACCTTAGTCGTGATCGCTTCTTTCCAGGGCCATACCTTACGCATTGAACCGATCATAAAACCGATCAGGGCCGCTACCGTGATGTCGTGAAAATGCTTGAACATCCAGCTGAGTATTCGTACGAAAGAGCACAGGCCGATTACTGCGCCAATGCCGGTCCAGAATATGATCATGCCGTTACTGAAAACAGCAGCAAAATCCATCGATTTGGCTGCGTGCAGCATATTATGAACGGCTCCGACCACATATTCATATTTTCCCATCAGCAACAGGATAAATGATCCCGATATACCCGGCAGGATCATTGCGCAAATCGCGATGGCTCCGCTTATGATCAGAAACCACCAGCCATTCGGTGTTTCTTTCGGAACGACTCCGACTATCCAGAAAGCAAATACCGCGCCGACTATTACAGCAAGTATTGTCGCGATGTTCCATTTCTTTACTCTTTTCAAAACGGTCAGTACAGAAGCCACAACCAAACCAAAGAAGAATGACCAGATTAAAACCGGATGATTTTCCAGCATCCACTTTATCGGCGTCGCCAACAGCAGAATTGCGCCGGCAATACCAAGTCCGAGAGCCAGCAGGAAACGCCATGGCAATTCTTTGTAGGCTTTTTTAAATTCACCTTTGCAGAGCATTTTTACCGTATCGGCGGAGGCTACCGTTTTGATTGCCTCAATCAGTTCTTCGTAAATTCCCAGAATGAAAGCCATTGTTCCACCGGAGACCCCCGGCACAACGTCTGCCGCCCCCATTGCGATCCCTCTCGCACAAATCATCACATATTGAAGAATACTTCTTTTTTTAACTTCAGGCATACATAACCCTTTCGTATTTTTTATGATATATTTTTTATTCAGAATCAATTTCCCGTGACATGGATTGTAAATATAGCCTGCTTTTAAATAAATTCGTATAAAAAATACAAATTCTAATGGAATTTTTCAAAAAACTTGCTATAATTAGACTTCCGATCTTCCTGATGCAATATCCGGTAGACGATCGCAACCCCGTGGTGTAATGGTAGCACAAGTGGTTTTGGTCCACTTAGTCTAGGTTCGAATCCTGGCGGGGTTGCCATTTTTTTGTCTGGATAAAAAAGCGGAGTATGTTGAAGACATACTTTACTTCACATGGCAATGTTGTCTTTCTCTTTTAAACTTCACTTTTGCAGGTAAACCTTCAACACGTAAAATCGAAAACTTTGTCTTCCGTGGTAGTGAAACGAACCTTGAAACATACGAAACAAGGGGGAGCTTGTATACGCCGGTAAATCGGCATGGGACAGATAAAACCATCGTTGAATTCTACACAAATTGCGTGAATTCCCCGATGTTGTATACTTTTAGTCGATCCTAACGGCATCCGGCCAAGCCAGACGCTTTATGGATCGTTTGTGGTTATCAGACTCAATATGTCTTAATAGAGTTTCAGCTGCCTGCCATCCCATTTCCCTGCCAGGCATAGGTCGGAAGGTCCCGGACACAGGAAGCATGCGCTGATATGGATCAATTCCCAGAGAATAACATTTCAGGTTGGATGTTAAGTTACTTCTTTTTAGCATATCTGCATAATTTATTGCTAAGGATGAGTTAATAGCAAACAAGGCATCAATGCCTTCAAGCCGTTTGAGCTCTTTTTCGGAAGGCATGCCATCAGCATTGGCTGCTGAAATAATTATATTGTTTTTATTGACTCCAGCTTTTTCCAAAGTTTCTGTAAAACCTTTGATACGATCATGATCACTTGAACATTTGATCGGAAAATGTGCCGCTGCAAATCGATGACAACCGGCTTCCAGAAAAATCTCAGCAGCTTCTGCTCCAGCCTCGTAATCTGAAAACAATATAAAATCCGCTTCTACAGGGATTTTTCTCCCTATAACCACCAGCGGTGTATTTTGTTTCTGTTGCTGAAAATGTTCCGTGGGATAATTCGTATCGAATGTTAATGCAGATGGATATATAATAATTCCGTCCACTTGGCGATAAAACATACGATCAAGTTCCATGCGTTCCAACTCGGGGGAATTGTCACATGTTGCTACAACCATTTGATAATCGGTGCCCCGGAGACGTGATTCCACCCCTTCCATGATAGATCCAAGAAACGCATCAATGATATTTGCAAAAATTACTCCAATATTGAATGTTTGAGCAGAGTTAAGGCTTTTTGCAAAGTAGTTTGGACGATAGTTCAGTTTCTTGGCAATCGCCAGTACTTTCTGGGTAGTCTTGTCTGCAATTCTATACTGATGGGCTTTGCCACTTAATATACGTGAAACAATACTTGTGGAAACTCCACTTGCTTCACTTAGTGTCTTGATTGTAATTTTTTGTGTCATTTTATATACTCAATACTTTTGACAGTAAATGATCCCTCATTCGTATTTCCCCTGGGATCAACTACCATTCTTATATATTTGGTCTGCGTACTGTCTATATGGATCAATTTAATTTTAAATGTTTGCCAGGTCAACGAATTTATGGTTATTTTCTTCTGGAACTTCCAGCCGGTGGCTGATTCTATCCATATTTGAATAACTACTGGTTTCGCTCCCTCTGTTTTTGCAATCACCGCAACATTACTATATTTTTGTTTAGACATAAATCCAGTCATAAGGAAAACCGGAGCCGGTTTTTGGGAAACAAATTTCCAGAAGAACTTAGCACTGCCATCCTCTGCAATCTGCTTGTGGCTGGCATCGGCTTTGTTGAATTTTCCTGTGTACCATGTGCGTTGTTTCACAACATCTGTGCTACATAAAAGTGGTTTTTTCAGTAATAGTATCCCGCGTTGTGGATTTGTTTTATTAGGAATTGCAATCCGAAGCCATTTTGCTTCATTGGAAACGCACCCTTTTAGCGGTAAAACTATTTTCTTGAATTTTCCTGCCGAGAGTTTTATTTTTTTCTGAAATTTCCAGCCTTTCGTTTCAATCCAGACTTCGCAGTTAACCTCTCCTGATTTGCTCATTGCTTCAATACAGAAAGCATTCTTTCCCTTTTCGGGGGTTAACGGGAACTGTACAAAAGCCGTATTAGACTTTTCAGATGCAAATCCGAATACATATTTAGTGATACCTTGATCTTCTCCAATAACATTGCTGGTCGTTGTCTTTTTATTGCTGCCATTTTCTTCAAATGCGCCTGAAAACCATTGGATTTTCGCAGCTTGAGCTGTATATCCCAGGAAACACAACGCGATACCAATAAATATGACTCTCATGTTTTTTGTTTTCCTCTATTATTTCCAAAGTGTTGATACAATATTAGTCATTTAATTATTTTTCCACTTGTTTTTTCGGAGTTTCGATTATTGTCTTGTTCTTGCCAAGCCAATACCATTTACCTTCGCCGGCATTCAAGTTCATTGTTCCAGATATCTGTGGGATATGTTTGAAAGCCGGATTTGAGTGCACGGTCGCTTTTATACTATGCTTTAATGGATTATGAGCAAAGACTCTTATTCCACCGGCGTATACTCCACCCCATTCAAGAATTACTTGTTCGTTATCGGCAACTAATGGATTGCCCAAAGTAAAGTCCGATCGGGCAGGGGATAGAACAGTTCTGAGAATATGTCCCCGTTGTTCTGCCAGTTTAAACTTTTCATCTTGTTCTACTGCACACGTCCAGTTCGGATTCACTCCGTCCAGCCGGAACGGAAGCGGCATTATATTTTTTCTTAATATATTCACTTTCCCGCTTGCAGAGTAATTTTCCGCTTTAAGGATCGTTTCATATTTTCCTGCCAGCACGGTACCTGATTCCAACGTAACATTAATTGTCTTCAAGAAATCGTCAGCCACGTTCATTATATTTTCTGGGTTTGTAACTTTACCGGAATAGAGCATTATCAAAAATTTAAGTTTGATTTGCTCTCCTTTGTGAAAGGTACGTTTTTTAAGTTTTAACTGGAACCTTTCACGTCCGTTCCAAACATTCTGGAGATTATCTATATCAAGGGTGTATTCTGTATTGTCCAGAGGAATTATTACCATATTTGCAACATCGCTTGGCCATGCCATAACCGAACTTCCCGGCTTTAAACATAAAGTCTTTTTCGACTTTTTCAGGGCGGCAAAATTACCGGTTACCATTTCACCTTTGGAATCAACACACGTATATTTCCATAGCGCCGGGAATGACGGCATCAATGACATTGCCAGTACCCGTAATGACTTGATTTCTTCCGCCTTAATATTTCTTTTCGCGGTCATATCCAATTCGATAAGTGAGACGGTACTACCATCAACAACAGGACGGTAGCTGACAATGTCCGTACTGGTTTTAAATGCATCCTGGGCCAAATCCCTGGAGTAGTTTATCAGGTTGTAGTCGCGTCCGGCGGCGACTATACGCATTTCGGATGAGGTGTGATTTTCCACGGTACCGTTGCTGAAAATTATTTCCGGGCATGGTCGTACCCTTTTGCACGGCTGGATAATTCCTGTTTCAATAATCCTCGGAACAAGGTTGCGTGAATCACGTAGAAAACCTAACTGTCCTGCGGCTTGTCCGGTATGCCAATATGAATGCTGAAGGTATATTTCTCGCTCATCAAGAACAAATTTTGAAGGAGGGCGGGTAAAACTGCAAATAGAGTTCTGGTTGTCTCCACACATACCGCAGAGAAATTGACGATCCTGAGTCTGAAATCTTCCGGTGATAGCGCGGGTACCGTCTGCAGCCTTGATTTCAACAAGCATTTCACGCTGACCTGTGATTAATATCGCTTCAGATATTTCGGCTCTGTTGGTTCCGGGATACCAGCGTCTGACCAGCTGACCGCTTTTATACAATGATATTTCAGTGATCGGAGAAGAATGCTCCACTATTAAATTTAATGTAAGCCACGCTGAGTTTCGCAAGAGAATCCCGCCTCCAATCTCTCCGCCTGAAAGGTAATCGAAAGAGTATTGGCAACGTTTTATTTCAGGGCCATTGCTGATACTTGAGGAATAACTGAAAACAGGAAGAATATCACGATTCCAGGCAAGAATAGTATTTTGCCATGCTCCGTTTTTTGCAGCTTGATAAATATCTTTGACTGATTTGTAATCTCCGGAAACCCTGGGATACGGACCATACCCGGAGCGTAAGAGATCTTTGTACAGTTTTTCGGAATCATCATATAATTTCCCGTAGGCACTATAATTAAAAACATCAATGCCATGCCAAAATCGTTGGAAGAACGGAGATATACCGTTATGTCCGGGATGCAGCAGAGAAGGAGCATTCTTTTTGCCGTTACTCAGCTCTCCGCCAAAAAAGCGCCAATAGAGAGAATATGGATTGGTCAATGATTTTTTATCTGGCAATGAAGTCAAAGGCTGCGTGAACACATAAGCTGAAATATCCCCTTTACATTGAGGTCTTTCTGTCATTTTATCCGCATATTTCGAGATGAAAGATATTCCTGGAAGCGCACTGAAGTCCTTATCAGAGGCCTTACGGCATTCATCTACTAATTTTTTATATTTGTCCATATCCAGTTTTTCCAGCGGATCGTTGAAAACAAGAAATGAATAACCGGCTTTTTTTGCGGCCGCAGACATTTCAGCTACACTGTTTTTGCCTGTGGTCAGGTTTGATTTTGCTCCGATTAGGCCGTTATAAAATTCAAAGTCCTTTACCTTACTCTCAATTCCGGCAGAAGGAGATTCAAATTCAGCCATAATCTTTTCCGGGGAAAGGTTATCTGCTTTGCCTTCCTCGTACAACCACAGTTCACATACTGAAGCGTACTTGCCTTTTCCTGCCGTTCCACGTTTAAATGAAACTGACAGAGTTCCATTTTTTACTGCATCCACCGGGATGTCTATTAAAGAAAAAAGAGGACCTTGACCTTTACTGAAACAAGGCATTTGCAAAGTCTCGGTTTTACTGCCCACAGAAACATTAACAGTTCTTTCGCCTTCCTTCTGATACCCCCAGGTCAATACTCCCAACTTGTATTTTTTCCCGTTTATAAGTTTATCAAATCGGTAGGTCAGAGACTTTCGGTCAAATCCGCGGCTATTGGCAGCTGTTGGATGAAAGATATCAGACCATGCCCATCTAATCAGCCAGTTTGTATATGGAATATCCAGGTAGCCAAATTTTCTGTTTTTATTATATGGCAAATCAGACTGAGCACCACAATCAATATAATACTTTATTCCTGTTCCAGCCGGCTTAAATTTATCCATTGCATATTTCAGCCATTTACTCTTATCCTGGAATACCGGGATATTTCCTTTTACTTTAATCACCGTTTCGACAAATTTTTTATGTTCCGGCTTTTCTTTCGGTTCCGGGGTATGGGCTGAAACATATTTAAACAAGTTTGTCATCAGCTTCAAACCACCGTTATTCATTACAAAACCGTCACCGTGAGCCCAGTGATAAGCATCAAAGAAGAAATATCGTGATGCAGTTGTAAACACGGCCATTCTCCCTTTACCTATATCACGTACAGCCAGAAATGGGGGCTCCGATTTATATGTTCCTGCTTCCTTTATGTTTCTTACCAACTTATTATAAGGGTAAGTGACAGTGGTAATTTCGCCATTAACTACACTTTCCCATTCAGGAGAAATTCCCATTGTGTGGGTTCTCAAATAACTATTTGAAAAATCAATCGGCAGCCATAATTCAGAAATACCTTCAGTCACCGGATGTTTTTTTATGTTTGTAGTTTTTAGATAGCGATATCCCAGAATCCTGACCAGAGTTTTTTCCGCTGATGGGTCAAGGGGAATCTCACTCAGGAGCTTACAGCCATATTTTTCCAGAACAGGATTCAGGCGCTTAACAAAGTCTTCTCCTCCATAATAACTGGGAGCTGGAACAAGCACAAATCCACCTCCATTCTTCATGAACTTGTCCAGCGCATTTGCCAGTTGACGGTTGATCGGAACGGTACCACGATGCAATTGAGTAATCATTCCTACCACAATTTTGTATTTCATCAACTCCTTTGCCGTAACATCCTGATAGTAGTCAAAATACAGTTCGTACCCTTGCTTGCGGTATGCTTCTAAAGCCTTGGATTCAATAGAGTCGAGCCCCTGGATTTTTGTGTCTTTTGAGGCCAGACAGAGCACTGGTGTTGTTTTACCGTTCAAAACAATAAATATGTTCAAAAAAGCAATAATTAATAATAATCTTTTCAGGTATCGGGTCATTTTATGAATTCCCCTGGGGTTACCGCGATAATATATTCAATATCCATTATATCTCCGGGATTAACAATTTTTTGGTCAGGTACCAGTTCAAAACTCAAAACAAACCCTGGATTATGTTTCCAGCCACGCATATAAACTTTTCCGGGACAGCTAACTGGTCTAAATAGAAAATCTCCCATTGCGTCTCTCGTTGTTCCTCCGGAACTATTCAATGGAATCTCAAATTTCAGATTGATTCTTTTCTTCAATAGTTCAACCAGTCCTCCATTATCCCATTCTTTGAGTGGGGGAATTTCCTTTGCCAGTCCGGTTTCAAGAAATTCATCAGCTGAAACAGGCCTTTCTCCTGCCTGGAATGCAATGCCATCTTTCATAAAGTTTAAGGAATGCCCCAAACTGATTGTGCCTCCCGGTGCAAACGAAAACTCCCTGAGCCATTCAATTCTCATATAGACTTTCACTTCACAGGTTTTTCCCGCCTCCCAGCGTGGAATATGATATTTGCTGTCTACACGCAGCAGTTCGCTTTTCATTATATTTCGGGTAGGCTTGATTTTATCCTGCCATAACGCTCCAGGTTGTTCCAACCATGAGCCATCTGAAAAAGAGTGTAGAATATGAAGATCCTGTGAGCATTTGCCTAGTTTTCTGCGATGGTTGTTCATAAACTCAAAGCTATCCTCTTTTGCCAGGAAAACACTGGGATGGAACGACTGCAAATTACTTACCATACTGGAAACCTCTACTCCCTGTGGCATTATATCACCCCAGTTCACTGGAGGAGCAATACGCAAATAATCCCCCCAGGCAAATCCATTGGTAACAAAACCACAAGTTTCGTATATGCAGTCTCCAACTCCGATTGAGCCATCGGGATCAGGAGTCCATACATTATGGTAATCATTCATCTGGTCTGAGCCGGTATGAGCCCAGAAGTGCCGGTTTCTTGTGTAAAGCGGATAGCTTGCGATGAGTTCGCCTCCCTTGGCATCCTTGGCGGTAAGATGGAGCCTCAAGTCATACTTCAGTTCCAGTTTAACTAGTTTAGAAAATATTTTGTTTTGAGGATTCCAGCTTTTTATTATTTCGCAACCATCCCATAAATTAACCTCGGTAATATCCGTATCAGCCTCAAGTTCGATCTCAATCCTTGCCGTATTTCCCTCTTCCCATTCCAGCCAGTATCCTTCCCAGTCATCCAGCATAATTGTCTCTGATTCCCAGAAAAAATGCTTAATCTTAGGACCGGAACTAATAAAATTAAAATGGCGGTTTTCACGTATTCCTGCCGGTACATCTTTCAGAGATGGTGCAAGTACCCAGTTGTCGTACTTCGCATTGCCTCGATCTATCTGAAGCGCACTTAAAAATGTGCAGGATGATATCCGGTCACGGTATACGGCTAAATCGTCTTTGGACGAGACTTCAAGTAAATTGTATCCGCCATGCCGCCAGGGAGGTATACGACATTCACTTTGTCTGGCAAAAACAGCGGAATACGAGCACAGCTTTACCAGCAGGTCTGAGAGCATATTGGAATGGGGATATGATGAACGCATTTCCGGCAGATCATCTACATTAAAAACGACGCAGTAATTGCCTTCTGCGTCAGCTTGCTCGAAAGCCGGTAAAGCCAGGAAATCATCTCCGCTGATATCTTTGCATAAAGATATCAGTTTATGCCATTTATCCGGATCCAGCTGGTTGTAATCAAAAATAAAAATACCGACATCGTATCCTTTTTCGTTCAGTTTCTGTGAATATGTTAAATCATCACAAACTCCGATCCAGGTCCGATACGGCTTCATCTCTTTTATCTCTGAGAGTTCTTCAGTATTCACATAACGGTAGGAATAATCCTGCTGTTTTAGCAGAGGATGTTCTTCGTGCGCTACAGTTTTACTTGAGTTATTCGTGCTTGTATAAGATAAAATCTTAATTAAAAAATCATATCCGGCATTATTGTGCTGAGTCAATATCTTATTTCTCCAGCGACGCAAGCATGCATTGGATAGCCAGAATGGTGCAGCGCCAGGGAACGCCAGTACAGAGCCTTTACCGAATTTGCGCCATGCGGCAAGTACAGGAGAACTGATGTTTTTATCTCCGCTGTTGGCATAGTGCCCATTTGGAAATGGCTTACTGACGCAAGTTGCTGACCCCTGTATAAGCGTGTTCCAATCTTCCCCTGCAAGGCAGGTCAAATGCTGGGCTCCGTGTCCTCCGTCAACAATCAAATCAAGCTTATCATAATCAATGCCGAACGGATTGTCAGTTACCAGGTTGCAAGTAATCAGTTTACCCTCCGGCATATTGGAAAGTGCGTCATTCCTTGCCGGAGTGCTTTCCTCTAAATGGTTGAAAACAAAATGTATATCGAATATATGTCCAAGCTCATTAAGCGTACCAATTGTTTTTCCATAACTTTCGCTGAACATTATAATCAAAGAACCGCCATTCTTTACATAAGTAGTGAGGCAAGGCAGCAGGGAACGCCAGACATGACTATCATCCTTGGGATGTCCCGGCAGAGGAGATCGTAAAACCACAACAACATCAAACATGTTGATTTCATCAGGATCAATGTCTGTGATAAATGCTTCTACACAGTTCAGTTTGTCACAAATAAATTTATCTTTAAGCTTCCTGTCAAGCAAACGGCGAAATTGTCCGTCACCACTTTCTGCAGCTAAAAGTAATACACTTTTATTACACATTTATAGCAACCCTTTTTATTTGGTTCGGATTGAATCTTTCTGTATGGGAACCTAAATCCCATGATGCAATTATACCGTCAGCCTCAAATACAATTGCTTCAATAGTGTTGTTTTTACAAGGTTTCATTGAAGAAATGACTAAGTTTTCAGGAAGTACATCAAATGGCTTTTTAATGAGTTGTTTACTATTCCCCATCCTGAATTCCAAAGCAGCTTTATGCAGTTGGGATGGAGACAGCATATTTCCCTGAATATTAACAATAAAGGAGAATTCGTAGTCTCCGTTATCATGACAATCATGTGTTGGCGTTACAGGAAAAAATGGACTCCAGCGTCTCACAGGACTTCTCAAAACAATGGTTTCAAGTTGACCATTACGTAATGCATGTCCCGGGGAATCTGTATTAAATACCGCATAATTTCCGGCTATCGCCCAGTTTGCCACGGGGAATGCGTCTCCACAGAACGACATGGGGGCCAGGTCGTATTCTTTATGCTCTACATCCCCGAAAGCGGTTCCACACAGACATGTTTTGCTGGGGGGATTGTGCCAGCGAAGCGCAATTTCAGTACTATTGCCCAGTAGGTTGGTATTAAGTTTAACCTGTATAAACGGCGAACGTTTATGAAATATCATTTCCAGTCGGCATTCAAGACACGCGAATCCTGTCCACATCTCTTTGAAATCAGACTGCGACAAAAACATAGTCAAAGCAATTGTGTCGGCTCCCTGTCTCAACTGCTCAATTTTGTATGGAGCAGGAAACTCGTAGGCTTTTCCTGAGTAGTCCTCGGTCCAAAGGGTTCCGCTGTCCTCACGTAACATAATACTGCAAATACGGCCCTGAGTTTCTCCTTTATATTTAACTTTTCCAAAATATCCTTTTGAAAATTCAAACGACCAGTCTCCGAAAGTATAAACTTCTGCGGTTATATCTTGTTCAAACCGATCTTCAACCATCTCTGGCAGTTGCTTTTTAAAAGGCAAAAGAGCAGTCTTGTCATTCGTCTTTTTTATCGCTTCATTATAGAGTTGTTGAAGCCAAACCGCGTTTTCATCAATATGGCAGCCACAAATAGCATCGTGAAACTGCATTACAAACAATTTTCTCCATGAATCACACAGCTCATTATAATTATCTTTTTTGCCAAATGATGCGTTAAATTCAGTTTTAACTAACTGGGATTCAAGTTTTGCAGGTAATGCCTTACTCTTTTTACGTGAAGTATAACATCCAGTAAACAACCGTGAGAAATCAGTGCTACTGTCATAGCTTGGACGATTTCTCCAGTATTTCTCATCAAGTGAGAGAAAATAGTCCAAGTAGGTAGAAAAAATATAACTGTTTCCTGTTGCTTCAGAAGCAAGTCGTAAAATCCTAGGCAAGTCGTCTACCAAATCATGCTCCTCTCCGACCATGGTATATAAAATATTTTCAGATTCGTTTGGAACCGCATTCTTGAGGCGTGCTAGCACTTTATTGCTTCGCTGTTCCATGGAGCACGGGGTATTATCATCAGGATTATCCGGATATCCCCAACCCCAATCGCCGTTGCCTTCAAAAGTTGAAACACACTTTATGGATGTCCCATCCGGGGCGATCCAGTTAAAATCTCCACTTATATTAGGCAATCCATTGTGCGGCATCCGGTCGGCTTTAAAGAACTCATACCCGGCAAGCTTCAATATCTGCGGAGTTTGTACTGGCAAACCAAACGCATCCTCGAATGCTCCGGCTTTGACTTCATAGCCAAGAAAATCTCTAAACCATGACAGTCCTGTTTCGATATTATGTACAATCGCTGTTCCTGAGGACATATTCAAATCACTAATGGATTCCTGCCCTCCTATTATTTCAAGCCTGCCACTTTTCAGAAGTTCTTTTACCAAGGAAGTATATTCACTGTTGGCTTCCAGAAACTCCCTTAAGGTGTATGCCTGACTAAAAGTCCATTTCATTTCATTATGCAGGACCAGTTGGTTCAAAATATTGCGATATAGTTTTGCTCTCAGGTCAATATAGTGTTGAACTTCCCGGCGCCAGACAATATCATAGTGTTGTGAACACACAACGTGTATAATTTTGTTGTTCATTTATAAATACTTTGTTTAATTGTGGTAAGTGAAATATATGATGTGTGATTATGGACGCCACATACTTTTGGTATCTTCCCAGTTTGCTTGCATTTCAGCTATTTTCATATTGCTGGCATGTCCATCCACCCAGAAAAGATTTTTTGTATTACGATGTTTTTCTTTATTTAAAGTCCAGTCTGTCATATTGCCACTGGACACTGTACTTATCGTTTCTCCGGGGAAGTATAGGGCAGGGCGTCCACTCCAGCGAACCGCAACTCCCGGTGATTTGGATACTCCATTATCTCCGCCTAGAATTAAAGTAGAAGTGTTTTTTAGTTTTGATACTTTTGTACTCAAATCCAAATCGACCCAGCCGTTGGGATGATAAAGGTAGATATTGATACCATAACCATAATATTGCCCTACACCTCCATATGAACCATCTATGCCCCATTTAATTGCAGGACAAAACATTGATTTGTTTATAAAATTCTCAGTGTTAAATTCTGTCCGGTTAATATCTCCTGAAAGATAACAGTTTACTAATGAATACCAGCGTTGATAAGGAGAAGACGTTCCCTGCTGCCATACTGGGAGCCAGTCGTCATTGTCACTCAGATACATGTTTATTGAGCTGGCTATAGATTTTTCATTGTTTAAGCAACTTAAGCTGTAAGCTCTTTCTCTAGCCTGGCTCAACGCAGGAAGCAGCATTCCAGCAAGAACAGCTATGATGGCTATCACTACAAGGAGTTCTATGAGTGTGAAACCTTTTTTTACCGAGCATGTTCCGCCATTTTCTTTTTTCATTAAACTATATCCTCTTAGTTATTTTATTTGCACTTTATATTTTACTGCACAACTAATTGCGCAAACTTGTAAAAATAAATGCACAATCACTTGTGCATTATTGCAATTATACTCGTCAGGGTGGGCGTTGTCAATGTCTTTGAAAAATATTCTTTCATTTTTTTATTATTATATTTTATTATTTTTGTAAGGCGTCACTTATTCCGGAAGATTAAATGTGACTGTTGTGCTTGGTGCATTTGCTGGTAGGGCTCGCTCTCCGAGCGTGCCGGGCACACCAGTGCGGCAGAGAAAACTTTAAATTCCATTGGTATTCGTCTGCCGCTGATGCGGCAGCGGCGCGCTACGGAGAGCGCGCCCTAGCAGAAAAAGGCTTGTCATATGTCTCTACGAAAGAGTGAGATTACTTATTTTTACGGACTTCAATCTAGTGGAGACTTACTGGTAATATTACTCCAGAAGTTATTTCTTACAGAACAGGTTGATTTTCGTTGATCTGGATAATATAATCTATATGTGTCCAGTGGGGATTGGTATTCTCCTGAGCAAGAAAGAGGATAGGTAGATGGAGCTTTCTTTTAAAATACCGGATTTCAATGGGGGATGCATTGGGAGCCGTCGTAAACAGCTATTGGTTTTTTTTAGTATATTACTGGCTTGGGCTTTTATTTCTGTTATGCCGTGTTATGGAGAAGAACAGAAGCCCGTTCCTACAGATAAAGTCAGAATTGTCTGCATCAATTCATACCAGTCGGGATTTTTCTGGACAGATACATGTCAGAAAGGAATCGGCGAATTCCTTGCGGATAAATATGGCAGCAGACTTTACCTTGATGTGGAATTCCTTCACGGAAAGCGATATTCGAAGGAACTTAAAGGGAAACTGGGAGAAAATATCCTTGATAGTTGGGCTATAAAATATCCGAAAGGGACGGTAGAGCTTTTACTGGTATCAGACCAGGATGCTTATGATCTGGTTAAGCGGGCAAAGCTTGAAAGAGGACTTTTTAAGGATGTTCCAATGGTGTTTGCAAGCGTAGAGGATCCTGGAGATATTCCGCCCCTGGCTGTAGGTATTTTAGGTGCCGTTGATATTCGCAGTAATATCGAGTTGATTTTGAAAGTGATGCCGGAAACCAGAAGGATTTGGTGTGTTACGGATTCTTCAACTACTGGAATGATTAACTGCAGAAGAATTCAGAAGCTTGCCGCAAATTATTACAATCAGGTTGACATCAGTTTTTTTAATTACGGTTGCAATCTTTCTGATGATGAACTAATTAAACGTGCAGGTAAAATATCCTATCCGGAGGTAATTCTTTTCATTGATCATGCTACCGGAAAGAATGGTGTTGTAGATACTCTTCGTTTTTTAGAAAAACTGTCAGCTTCTGCCGGGGTGCCAGTCTTTAGTTATTATGATCAATATCTGGAACACGGTGTAACCGGTGGCAATGTGTTTGGCGGCAGGATCCTTGGACGTCAGATTGCAAAGATAGGAACAGATATCCTCTCGGGAATTCCAGTCGATAAAATTCCGCCGCAACATGAACAAATACAGCCGATGTTCGACTATAATAAGCTTAAAAAATTTCATGTCGATACCTCCCGGCTTCCAGAAAAGTCAATCATTATCAACCGGCCTTATGGAATCTGGCATACTTATGGATTTTATATCATAGGTGCTGTCGTTTTTATGTTTTTTGAAACTTATCTGATATTGTATTTATTGTTTCTTATTAGACAGCAGCGCCGGCTAAGAGAGGAGACGAAAATAGCGGCGGAACGATTCAGAACCTTGTTTGATATGGCACCTATCCCAATGGCTCTTGCCGTTAAAAACGGGGCCATTCGTATGAATTATCAGTTTACTGAAATCCTGGGCTATACTTTGCAGGATATTCCAACTATTGATCGCTGGTGGTTTTTAGCCTATCCGGAACCGGAGTATAGAGCTATGGCAAGAAGTCGATGGTCTGCAGCTGTAGATCGTATTATTGGTGATAATCAAGTGCTTCGGTCGGGAGAATATGTCATTACATGCAAAGATGGTTCAAAAAAGACCATGATGATTGTTTCAAGTGGATATCAGGAAGAGCTTATTGTATGTTTTATTGATCTTACCGAAAGAATCAAGGCGGAAGCTGAGCTGAAACGCGCGAATACTCTGCTTTCGGCACAACAGGAATCGTCAATTGACGGGATACTTCTGGTAGATGAGAATGGTAAAGTTCTTTATTATAATCACCGGTTCTGTCAAATTTGGGGCATTTCTGATAATGTGATGAAATCCGGTGATGATGAGGCATCTCTGAAAATAGCAACCAGCTTGACTGCTGATCCAAAAGTATTTTTGAGCAAAGTTGAGTTTTTGTATGCTCATAAAGAGTTGAAGAGTCAGGATGAGATTCTCTTGAAAGATGGCAGGGTTCTTGAGCGTTATTCAACGCCGTTGCAAGCAGAAGACGATACTTATTACGGCCGTTTATGGTTTTTTAGAGACATTACAGAACGTAAAAAATCTGAAGTTGAACGTATAGAGCTGCAGGAGCAGTTGACTCATGCCCAGAAGATGGAGTCGGTTGGACGTCTTGCAGGAGGTGTTGCTCATGATTTCAATAATATGCTCGGAGTTATTCTTGGTTATACTGATATCGTGATGAATGGTATCGATTCAAACAGTCCTTTATATAGCAAGTTGGCGGAAGTGAAAAACGCGGCAGAACGTTCTGCTGCTCTAACCAGGCAGTTACTTGCGTTCGCTCGAAAACAGACCGTTAATCCGGAAACGTTCGACTTGAATAAAACGGTGTCCAGTTTGTTGAAAATGCTCCGGCGTTTAATCGGCGAAAATATCGAGTTGGTTTGGAATCCCGGCTGCAAAGAGGCTATTGTGCGAATTGACCCGAGTCAGCTTGATCAGATTCTTGCGAATTTGTGTGTTAATTCGCGTGATGCGATTAATGGGACAGGTCAGATTCGAATAAGAACCTATAATACTATTGTACCTGATATTGAAGAGTCGGTTCATCAAGAGATGAAAAATGGAAAATATGTTGTTCTAGAGATCAAGGATAGTGGTTGCGGTATGGGGCCTGAGGTTTTGGAACATATATTTGAGCCGTTCTATACAACCAAGGAAATTGGTCAGGGAACAGGTCTTGGGTTGGCTACTGTATATGGCATTGTCAGGCAGAGTAACGGGTTTATTTCTGTTTCAAGTGAGCCTGGTGATGGAACAATATTCAAAATTTATTTTCCTTTCCGGGAATCAGGCTGCGACGAAAGTGTTGAAGAAGTGAAGAGTGGTCAGGTTAAAAGTGGATTTGAGACTGTGCTGCTGGTGGAAGATGAGCCAATGCTTCTTTCCCTGAATGAAGAATTTTTGTTGGATATCGGGTATAATGTTATTCCTGCTGGAAATCCGGGTGAAGCGATTCGTATTGCTGGAGAATATAACAATAAGATAGACCTGCTGCTGACAGATGTTGTTATGCCGGTTATGAATGGAAAACAACTCGCGGAAAAATTAACCAAGCGTTATCCGGATATGAAAGTGCTGTTTATGTCCGGATATACCGCCAACGTAATAATCCCTCACGGCATTGATGAGGAAGAAGTTAATTTTATTAAAAAGCCTTTCTCTTGTAGCGAGTTGGCTGAAAAACTTCGTGAAATACTTGATCGGAATAGTTCCTGAAGAGCAGTTCCTAAAAGATGACATCAATAAACACTTTTCCGGCAATAATATATGCCGGAGAGCCAAAAAGTATCGAAATGACTTTGGCGGCTTCGAAAGATTTCGCATCTACCTTTATGTTTTCAGGAACCATATCATCGGCTTTTCCCCATACGGAATAGTAACATTCCATTCCGAGAACGAGGGGAACTGCATAAACCGGCCAGGGTCCAATGTTTTTCAGCAAGACCGGATAATAATTTATTACTATCATGGAGATTAAAAATATTCCAGAGAAAAGTTCAAACACCAGCAGGAACCAGTTGCCTTTTTCTTTAATCCAGACAATTGAGTTGGCTATCAGTATTATGCTGTAAAGCGCAGCATATAAAAACATATACCAGGGCATAAAAGTTTTCCGTTTTCGTGAGTTGATTAAAGTTGTAATATACATCTTTTAGGCGTTGTTGCCAGTCTTTTATTGTTTCTGCTTTTCTTTGTGACTAATTTGTGGATTTGCCTGAAATATATGAGTTTGATTTGAAAAAAGGCCATAGACCATTCATAATAACTGCTTATTATTTCAGTTATGGAGTTTCTATATATGACTAAGATGTGTTTCGTTTTCATCGTTATGATTATGACGGTTTCGGGAATTGCCGCACAAAAATTCCACGGTACTTTTTTCCATAAGGAGAATGGAGACAATAAGACGGATATACTGATTTCAAAGGATGGAAATATTTATGAAGTTACCTGCGGAACGCTGATTCTTGATTCTATGAATGGTATGGATGTGGAAATCATTGGCAGCAAGCTTAGGAATCGTTCAAAGGATTACCCATATAAAATTAACGCAACGATGTTCCATGCCCTGATTACCGGGAAGCCGGTGGTCAAAAAAAGTAAGTCAGGGAAGGAAAGGCCTTATCTTCAGTTTGGGGATGACAAATGTTGCGGCTTGTTGAAATGTCAGAAAACCAGCCTCATTCAAAAACACTGTATGGACAAAGATAAAATACTACTCTGGTGTCTGCTTCGTTTCAATAAGCGCGGTAAACTCTATCTGATGCCTCAAAGAATTCTGAAAGAAGCCAAAGTGTCCCTTCCTCAGGGACCGGAGTATGACAATACTGATAATACCTTGCCGGAAGATAAACTAAAATCGAACTCCGGAATTACCATTGATTTGCCGGAACTCGGTAACTCTGCCAGGAGTAACGGACGCAATGCAATTCAGATGTTTGTACACCTTCCTGAAAACTATTCCCCGAACACGGCGCATCCTGTGATTTTTCACATGGGCGGTGGACGAGGCAATCCCGGGGAAGTTATGGGCTGGAACAATATTGTGAAAGGAAAGAATTTTATTTTGGTCGGGGCCGACTATTCATATGACGCCAATAACAAGGCTGGACTGTTAAAATACGGTACCTGTCGCGACTTTGATTCTAAAATTGCGGCACATTGTATTCAGATACTGAAGAACTCTACGCTGATTGATGACGACACGATTATTTTGAGTGGGCTGTCTTCTGGCGCGTATTCAATTACCGATTGCCTGAATCATAAAACGACGTTGAAGATATTTGACGGTTTCTGCGCGATCATCGGTGGTTCAGATCCCAAGGGGGCGAAAATCGGGGACCGGCCGTTTTTGTTCGTGTTTGGCGAAAAGGATACTCAGCGTTTTGCATCGCATAGAAATAAATCGCGTATGGATTGGATGCAGGAGGCATATAAGCGTTTACAACGCGGAAAATGCAATGTTCAGCTTTATCTCCAGAAAGGTGTGGGACACAGCTGGAGCCGGGAGTCGTATCCGGTTCAGCGTAAGTGGCTCTACAGTCAGTTCCCGCACATTAGAAAGTACTTTGACTGGGCGGATGTTTGTAAAGATACTGACGACCCATGCGTTAAGCAGACCTATGAAAAATGGATCAGGGAAAGCGGCTTTGATACTACTGCAATTTAATCCGTACGACGGATGGCGTTAGTACTGCTTCATACTCCACTCGCTGATGCTCCTTGCGAAAGCAGAAAAAATATGAAATCCGCATAGCGGTAATATGTCACCGGACTCTGTCCGGGACGGATTCAACGCGGAATTCGTTGGTCGGCGTAGCCGAAATTCCCGGTAACTATAGCATAATGTATCAACCTAAAGAGCTTTGCTCTGTCCTCGAAGAGCGAAGCAATTTCGAGGATCAGAGCATGTGCGAACACTAACCTTTGCCGACGTTTTTCAAAGTTGCTTGCGTTGTCCTCAACGCAAATAGCAAGTATATTGTAAACGCCCTAGACATTGATTCTCTCTAAATATATTTATCCCTGTCTATTCGTGACTTATAATGTTATCTATGAATCCAAATGATATCAGCAAAACTGCTATTTGCGCTGGGGACAGCGCAAGCTACTGCTCGCGCCCCTATCAAACATGTAATATCTTTACCTTTGCGTGACGGATCAGGTTTTGATGCCACTGATTACAGAGTTCTATGATTTTATCGGACGATGCTATTTTAATCAGTTCCAGATTGGGATTGGTTTGTAAGGCGGAATTATCCATTACGGATAAATAGAATATCTGTGAATGAGTCAGTGTGCTGTCTGTGATATCGGAAAAGTCGAAAGTCTGACGGTTGAGTTGCTTTATGAACTCCTCGTTGTAGTAAATCTGACCCTGCACCCGTTCCAAATCCTCTGCGGTTAAAACTCCATCCATTTTTACGGCTACTTCTCCTTCACGTACTACAATTTCTCTGATTGCCATGACAACTCCCTTTGTGAGTTGCCGCCCTCAAAAACGAAAAAGGGCGGCGTTGTACTTGCCGCTCACCAGAGGGCCGCCAAGCCCCACATATAACAACAAGCAAACACCGCCCAAGTATACACAAGGGTGTTGTTTTCCTGTTCGCGTTATATGTAAAATTTTGGCGGTTTCTGATGAACACGAACGAAAATAAAATTCACGCAATAATCACGTGAAAACTATGATTGTAAAATTCTTAATCTATCTGAATAAAATTCTCCGAATTTTGAATTTTCCCAAGTAGCTTGCGTTGTCCCCAACGCAAAAAGCACGACCACTCGGAAACGCTTAAACACGTCCTTTCAATACTTGCAGATGAAAAGATGCGTATTTTTTTAAATTTTTTATATTAAACTCTTAATTTATCACAATTAAATCGTGCTTTCAAAGGTAGTCCATAAATCAAAGCTATAACAGCACAATTGCTATTTGCGCTGGGACAGCGCAAGCTACTCTGAAAACCTGAATGCCAGGCATTCAATTATATTTATTACTATAATCTCTCCCTCAAGCTTTTTCAACGAAGAAAATTGCAGGGTCCTCTGCAATCTCACCGCGCACACTTATGGCGTTAATTTGTGTCTGAAAGGAACTTTCAGCCAAATTAGCGACATTATCTGGCCCCGGCACCTTGCCGGGCGTGGTGCAGCGGTGGAACGCTGCTCGGCGCAGCCGAAATCCCCACCTATATGCACATGGTTAGTTGGGCACGGAATGCCGGGGTGTTGTCTTTGGCGAGGCCCTGGACGATGATTTGGTCAGGTTCGGTTTTACCGGCTTGAACGGTGATTGTTTCGTGGAGCTTTACTTCATTGAGGAAGTTGATCTGCAACGATTTGATTTCGGCTTCCGGCATAACATGGTAGGCTGCGTCGGTAATCCATTCGATATAATGGGTATTGTTCAGGTGGTTGTTTACGTCAATATCAGAGAACGACGGCATACGGCTCAGGCTGCATTCCACGTCCTTGAGCTGACGCACTTTAGCTGGAGGTTTGTCAAACACATCTTCGGGTTCCGGCGGGATCTGGAGCGGCGAGGGGAGGCGCTTGACTGATTGAGGTTTGAAATTGGTTGAATCCAGCAGAAACCACAGGCTTGATCCTTTGCATAAAACAGTATCATCGGCGCCGCTCAGGATAAAATCACGTGGCCCGATCAGCAGTTTGGTAGGTTTTGCCCAAGTTTTCAATGTGACTGTTTCTCCCCACTTAGGATACTTGTAAACATCAATCCGCATTCGTGAAAGGATCCAGAACAGGTTATATTGTTTCAGGGTAAAGTAACCGATTCCCCAACATTCAGTGTGCCTTGCGGCTGCCTCTTGGAAAAAGTCCGCTACAGCGGCAAGTTTCAATTTACCGGATGGATCGACTTCCCGGGTTCTGACCCGGAAGTTTTCGGAAATGATCGGTAAGTTGTCGGGGGAATTGGTCATGACTCAGCGCAGCCTCCGTTCTATATCACCAAACAAGCTCATGGAAGTTGTTCGTTTGACCTTTACCTCAACAATATCGCCGATCGCAGTTTCCTGGGTCGGATCAAATATTGCCACTTTATTGTTCGAAGTGCGTCCGCACCAGCGTTCGGAATTACGTTTGCTGGGGCCTTCCACCAGGACTTCGACAACTTTTCCTTTATACCCGGCATTGGCAGCGGTGACTCGTTTTGACAGATCGCCAAGCAGTAATTGGTTGCGTTCTTCCTTGACTTTCTGTGGAACCTGATCTTCCATTTCCGTGGCCGGTGTTCCTTTGCGCGGAGAATATTTAAAGATATATGCATTGTCGTAACCGACAGTATTCATGATATGCCGGGTGGCATTGAAGTCTTCATCAGTTTCTCCCGGAAATCCCACGATAACATCGGTCGAAAAAGTGATGTCCGGAATTGCCGTCTTAAGTTTTCCGGCTATTTCCAGATATTTTTCCCCGGTATACTGACGGTTCATTTTCTTCAGGATACGGTCAGCCCCGGATTGCAGTGGTAGGTGTACGCTGTGACATACCTTGGGGAGTGCTGCCATGGTATTGATCAGCTTATCATTAAAATAGGACGGATAGGGGGAAGTGAACCTGATTCGTTCCAGTCCCTCGACCTTGTTCAATTCAACCAGTAAATCGGCAAAAGGCGAGACATCCGGCGCGGGCGGATTGGTGTCGCCCCCAAGGCCGAAGGCTGCCACGTTTTGTCCCAGCAGCATGATTTCCTTGATCCCGCTGGCTACGAGGGCTTTGGCTTCTTCAATAATATCGCTGATTTCACGACTTTTTTCGCGGCCCCTGACGTGGGGCACAATACAGTATGAACAAAAGCGGTTGCAACCTCGGGTAATAGCAATAAAAGCATTAATCCGGTCGGCTTCGAGATGGTGTTCGCCCAATCCGGTAAGAACAGAATAATCTTCTTCAAGATGTAGTTCCTTATGGCGTTCGGCAATAACCGATTCCATGATCTCCGGCAGCTTATGCAGTTGTTCCGTGCCGACTACAAAGTCAACATGAGGCAGGGTATTAAGCAGTTCCTGACCACGATTTTGAGCCATGCAGCCCATGATCCCGATGTAAATATCAGGCTTCTGGCGTTTGAGCCTTTTTAGAATCCCGATCTTTCCAATGGCCTTACGTTCCGCTTGTTCGCGAACGCTGCACGTATTGAAAATGAGGATATCGGCATCATTTTCGTCGTCGGTCATTACGTAGCCGCGAGCAACCAGTGCTCCGGCTGTGGCTTCAGAATCGCGTTCATTCATCTGACAGCCGTACGTTTTAATGTAAACTTTCATCAATCTCTTTCGTTTTTTCTTATTTTATTTGCTACCAGAAATGTAGCATTCCGGGGGCTTTTTTCAAGAACGTTTTACTTATAATTGCAGTGTAGAATTTATGATTGTGTTTATTAAAAACACAATTTTTTAATTTTTTTGATTTTGCCTGTTGATTTTATGATTACTCTCCGCTATAATAATATTGTGTTCATAATAAACACAATCAAAAATTAGAGAATCATGGTAAACGAAAATAAAACCGAAGAACTTTTCAGAAAGCTGCGTCAGCGGATTGCTTTAATGCATGACGGCGAAGCATTTCCAACCGTGCGACAGGTGATGGCTGAATACGGATTTAGTCAGGTTACGGTGACGACTGCGATCAAAGAGTTGAAAGAGCGCGGATTGCTGAAATCACATGTAGGTCGTGGCTCGTTCGTATGTAAAGATGAAAAGGCTAAGCCGAAAATGTTGCTGCTTCGTAATGACTGGCCATCGGAGGTTTGTGATATTATGACTGAGTCATTGATGCATAAAGCGATAGAGGCCGGTTTTAATTGCGAGATTGTCAAATACGATTATCATAAAGATATTACGGGGTCGTTAAGTGATTATGATGCGGATATCCTGATACTTGACAGTATAAGTGATGACCATTTGTCTCCAGAGCAAGTAATGGCGCTTTCTCAATCTCCAGTGCCGGTGATTCTGGCTCGTAATGCGGTTCCGATCAGCAATATCAATTATGTCGCTAATGATAATATGGCTTCCGGAACGTTGGCTGCAAATTATCTTTATCGATTAGGTCATCATAAACTGGGACTATTATTTAATGAACCTCATCTTTTGACAACAGATACGGCTTCCCGAGGGTTCCTGCTTACAGCAAAATCTAATAAATGCAGTGTGGATATTCTTGATTGTAAGATTCAGAAGGGCGAGAATTCAGAAAAACAAGTTAAGGCATTTTGTGACAATATAGCCAAGGGAAAATATGATTTAACTGCGATATTTGCCATTAGTTGTCATGGAGCTGAATTGCTGGTTTCCGGGCTAAGAAAACGAGGGATTCGCATTCCGGAAGATATAAGTGTTTCATGTATCGGTGCAACATGTAGTACTAAGGGAATTACTGCTGTTGACGCGACTCAGGATGAGTATGATAAAGAGGTTATAGAGATGGCAAAAGGACTGCTTGACAGAAAAAGTAATGTTAAGTCAAAGGTTGATTTAATTCCGGTATTGTACGAGGGCAAGACCGTATGCAGGTTGTCTCAGGAATATTATTGTTAATTAGTAGTTGAAATTAAAATATTTTTTAACCAAAATAGGAGAAAGAGAAAAATGAAAAAACGTTTTACACTTATCGAACTCTTGGTTGTGATTGCTATTGTTGCGATTCTTGCCGCTATGCTGTTGCCGGCTCTTAATTCGGCAAAGGAAAAAGCCAAGCGGATATCTTGTGCCAGTAACTTTCATCAGATCGGATTGGGATTTGGATCGTATGCCTGCGATTCCAATAGTCACTATTCTCCATACGGAGCAAGCATGACCGCCTGGCCCTTTGGATCTTTCTACCCCGGTACGACGGACTGGGGATACGGGACATTATATAAGTCAGGTTATGTTACCAATGAAAAAGTCTATTATTGTCCGTCAGTCCCTGGTTCTGGACTTTTTGCATTTGATTTTTGTAATAGCCAGAATTATACACCGTCCAGCACAACTTTCTATTCATCATATTCATGTTTTGCTGGAGAAAACACTGGACTGGCTTTATCTCTGGGAATTTCAAAGGGGGATCTAGCCAAGACATTTGCCGTGTCGGCGGCATCTCCCGGAAAGACCTGTCTTGGAATGGATAATTGTTTTGGTCATAATACCCCAAATAATTTTCAGTGGAGTAATCACAGAAATAGTCTTACCAAGTTAAATGGCGGGAATATCTTGAGAAATGATGGCGCTGTCAGTTGGCGGAACTTCAATGAAATGGAACTGTACGGTAGTGGACTTACTATATATCTCTATTATTAATTAAAGTCTGCGGACTGTTATAATTTGAATTAAGATACTTAACTTTTTGCGTAATGATATTCGGATACGGATTGATTTTTGCAAGATATTGGTAACCCATATTTTGCAAAGAGTAAAAAAATATTTTGATGGGCCTGAAAAACAAGTTTCAATGTTTTTAAATATAAGTACTTACGATTAATTGGTGTTTCATGTTGAACAAAATCATATTATCCGGTTTATTCTTTCTTATATCGTCACCCTTGGCGTTAGCGACAGTCAAACTTTCAGTTTCAGGACTGGATTCTCCGCTGGTATCAGCCGGAGCAGGGAAAAAGCCGGTTAAAGTTATAATTACCGGTTCTGTTGGCCTGCTTGAGGTTAAGGGGCAGTTTTCCGCTCATGGCAAGCCGGATGCAGTGAAAGAAACCAAAACAGTAAAGGGACAGAACGATGTTATTCTCGAATTCGATTTTCCCATGATCGGTTATTACGATATTACCGTTGTGGCGCATAACGGAAGAAATGAAGTAGCAAAAACGATGTCTAATTATGCAGTGGTGCCTGATAACCGCTATGACCATCCGAGAGAGATGGGAACATGCACACATTTCGCTCAGGGAAAGGGCGCTTATCCGCTGACTTTTAATTTGCTGAAACTAGCCGGATTTACGCGTATTCGTGACGATTTTTCATGGCAGGCTATCGAACCGAAACCAAAGAAATACCATATCCCCGAAAGGATAGAAAAACTGGTTAACACTGCAGCCAGATATAAGATAAAACCGTTACTTGTTACAGGCTATTGTACTACTGCATATAAGGGTAAATACAAAAAGAATTTTGTCACAACACCTGAAACGATTGACGCTTATGCAAATGCTGTGGCTTATGCAGTAAAACATTTCGGTAAACGTGTCATGCAATGGGAGCTGTGGAATGAACCGAATGTTGCTCATCCGATAAAAGATTATTTGCCGATGCTGAAGGTTGTTTATCCCAAGGCAAAGAAAGCTAACCCGAAAGCCACTTTTATATCGTGTGGAGGGGGAGGCGCAGGAGGTGGTCCCGGAGGAGGCATGATTATTCCGATTGTTGAGGCTGGAGGCGTTAATTTTCAGGATGGATTTAGTATTCACCCTTATATGGTTCCATTTGATCCTGATTATGGTTATGGAGCGAATGGTGGACCATATGCTCGTGTCAATATTTCCGGATATTCAAATTTTCTCAGAGGATTTATAAATCATAATTTAAAAAAGAATCATAGAAAATTATCTCTGTGGGTAACTGAAATTGGTTGGCCGGTAGACATGATTTCCAAGGGGCATTCCCGGATGACTCCTATTACTCAGGCGGCATATTTGGCTAGAACATATCTGCTAAGTCGAAAAGAAAATCTGGCAAAAGGGGTATTCTGGTACGACTTCCAGAATGATGGCATTAATCCGAAAAATAAAGAACATAACTTTGGTATTATCCGTAAAGATTATTCTCCGAAACCCGCATACCAGGCTGCTGCTGTGGTGGCGTGGATTTTACGGAATCGTCCTTTCATTAGGGAAATTAAACTTAGATCTTCCTGTAAGCACTGCAAAGCCTATGTTTATGGACAGGGAAAAGATCAAGTTATTGCTGTATGGGCAGATGCTCAAAATGTTCCGGAGGGATATACGGAAAAGGCCATATTTAATTTGCCGTTTTATGGAGGGAAAGCCATCTTGGTGAATTGGGATGGAAGTAAATCGAAACCCCGATATAAAAATTACACCGTTGCTGTAAACGCGGGGATTCTGCCTCAGTATATAATTCAGAAAGGAAACTAAAAAATGATCAAGAAATTAATTGTCGCAATATGTGTATCAGTGACAGCAATAACGGCGGTGTATGGCTGGCCGGGAAGTAAAATAGGAAGTACGCGGTTTTCGCTGAATCGTGATTTTGAGGACTTGTCAAAACTGCCGCAATTAAAGGCGGATAACAAATCTGATAAACCGGTTGAATTTACCGTCAAAACAACTTTGGTTGATCGTTATGGTAAAGTTACGACTTCTATCAATTCCAGCATAAAAGTTTCAGCAAAAGGAAGTGCGTCGATTGATCCCTTGAAAGGGGGAATATCTAAGATTGAAAATGGTGCTATGCTGTTGAAATCAGAGATCACCGGTATAGGTGGATCAACAATTATTTCCGGTATTTTCGGGCACTCCAAACCTGTTAAGGCTTCTGCCGTAGATATATTTGGAATAAACGTTCATCTCGGACGTTACAAGCCGCATGTACAGTGGACGCTATTGCAGATGATGAGAGCTGCAGGAATTACCCAGATTAGAGAAGATTCCATGTTCCTGGATTGTAACGATAGTAAAAACGTTACAAATCAGTTGAATCATTTAAGGCAGGTTGTTCTTGGTGTGGAAGCTTTTGGGATGCGTCCTCTGATTTTGCTCGGATATTTTCCCAGTCCATTTTATCAATCATCCCATAAGCTAAAAATGGCTTATGACTGGGCTAAAATGATTGGCAGGGAATTCAAGGGGCGCGTTGATTACAACTATGGTAATGAAACAAATTCCGGCTGGGCTGGATATGGTGCCGCTGCCGATATGGCCAACCTGAATAAAGCTTTTGCTTTGGGAACAACAGAGGTAGATCAAGCTGCAGGAAGGGGGAGTTTCGGAATTGCTGAAGGATTGAATAATTATATAGTTGAATTCATAAAAAATGATACGTTAAAGTATCTTAATGCCTTGTGCGTTCATCCGTATTGCGGTACTCCTGAGAATGGTATTGCTAAAAGCTTTGCTGCAAAGAAACGTGTTCGATGCGCTGGCGGAAATCAACAGATTTGGTGTACTGAAATAGGTTTCCACGTAGACAAACATGGGAAACTGAATCCTCTTACCAAGGAACTGACCGGTGTCGCCGGATTTTCCGAGAAACATCAGACTCAATTCTTGACTCGTCTCTATACTCTTGCGTTGTCGCATGGCATTAAACGAGTATACTGGTATGACTTCTTCGGACTCCGCGATGCTGAAACATTTTGGTTGGTGGACAAAAATTTCAAGCCACGTTCGGCCTACAAAGCATATACCGAGTGCACACGTCATTTGAAACATGCAATCCCCTGTGGAACATCTGATTTTGCTGATCCGATCCAGCGACATTACTTCAAGCGTAAGGATGGAAGCGTCTTTATGGTTGCGTGGGGACTTAAAAACGGTATCAAAGCTGATTTTAAGCTCTCAGCGAAAGCAACCGTAGTTGATTGTCTGGGGAAGGCTGTAAAGGTTCCGGGAGACGGATATCTTATGTTGGGGCACGGACCAGTTTACATTGAGAATCCGCCGTCAAAAACTCTTTTTGATAAAGCCGTTATTGTATCATCAATGGATAAGCGTCATTTTCATAAACCGATGTCTCGTTTTACTGCGAAGCCTGGACAGAAATTGACCATTCCCTTTGTTTCTCTTAACGGAAGTGGAACGCCGATTGTCATTCGGTCTTATACTCGCTGGAATAATCCCGGCTGGAAAGTAAAGTTGCCGGAACCGGTAGAGATTGCTGCTGGCAAAGACGCGACTCAGTCTATTGTTCTTTCTGTTCCCCCAAATGCAGTGCCGGGAGTTGAATATGTCTTTCGCTTTGCCGGTATTGTTGATGAATCCATGCGGACTTATCCATATTCCGTACGAATAAAGATAGACGGGAAGTTTCCTTATCAGAGAATCATTGATTACAAACGTAATGCAAATTATCCGAAATGGAATTCGTTCAACGAGACAGGAACCGGAAAAGGAAATCCTGAACTGACTGCAAAGAGAGGAACGGCAACTATTGATGGTAATCTGAATGAATGGAAAGCTGAAGAATTCTTTCCGATCGACCAGAAGTTTCAGTGGATACTGCGTGATCCCGGGGCTCCAAGCGATACGGACTGGAGCGGCTACGTCGCATTTCGTTGGGATGAAAACAAACTTTATGCCGCGTTCCTGGTTCGTGATGATGACTTGGGCTTTACTGACCTGATTAGTCGTGACTGGCGAGATTGCGATAATGTCCGGTTAATGCTGAGTTCTACTGCTGATCCGAAAAAACGTCCGAAGAAAATCACCGCTAATGACATCTTATTGATTATGGCTCCCACCGGAATAACCCGTGCAGAAGGACCGCTGGTCAATGTTGCGTCATTAGGTGGTCTGACCAGAAATGGAGTGGAAAAACAGCTTGAGATGAGTAGTAATATCTGGAAGGACGGTTATGTATTGGAAGTTGCGGTGCCTTTCAAATTATTCAACGCTAAACCAGCTGTTGGTACTATCCTTGGACTTAATGTTATGGCTGATGACTGCGATGATAACTATCGCCAGCATGTGGGCATGACTTACTTGAAAGATTTCAATTACTGGAATTGTCCACGCTCAACTGGAAACCTGAAGTTAATTAAGTAGTTTCTCCCCTGTAGCCCGGATGGAACTTTTTTCCATCCGGGAATTCACTTCTTTCGCGGTTGACGGATTGACAGCAATCCGCCGGATAGGATCAGGGCGCAACCGATCAGTTGCAGCGTGTCGAGACTTTCACGGTAAACCGTTAGGCCGATGGTCAGGCTGATGACCGGTGACAGCATCAGCAGCGCACCGGTGACTGCTACCGGAGTGCGGACCATGCCGTGAGTCATGAAATACTGTCCGGCTACGTCAAATAGCGTTACCAGCAGTCCGGCTGACCAGACTTCAAGTCCGCATGGCAGACCGACAAAGAATGCCGGGATGATCATCAGAATCAGTCCGCAAATACTCTGACTGTAGAAGATCACGTGCAGATTTTCCGTCTCATTAAGTTTGCGGATAAACGTTAGGGCCAGGCCGCAGCACAGCGCACCCAGTACCGCCAGCCATTCGTAGCTGGAAGGGCAGCGCATTCCGGCGCACATGATCACGCCGAACGCTCCGGCCGCGATGGCGGCGATCAGCCGCAGCGACAGCTTTTCACGCAGAAGGAACAATGCTGACAATGCGCCGAATATGCCCATCAATTGCATCAGTATAGTTCCGCGTCCAAGCCCGATCAGCATGATGACCGTGAACATCAGAAAATTTCCCGCCGCGCCGAAAAAGCCGCGCAGCAGAAAGTATTTCATATTGTGGATACGCAGTGACCAGAAATTTAGTCCTGCCGGAACCGTGATATAAATCAAGGCGGCAAGAAAGCGGACGAATCCCAGTTGAAAAATATTGATACTGCCGCCGGATACGGCTTGTTTTACCGTTATTCCCATCAGAGAAAAGCATACAGCGGAGGCGACAACCCAGAACCAGCCGGGAAGATGAGTACGTGAGGTTTTCATTGTAATGCGGTTACTGATATTGTTGACATAACACAATCTTCTTTTGATGCGGCATAGACGATATAAAGTTTCCCATTATGTTCGCAGCTTAACGGATAGGCCCATTGGCAGTTTTTACCGCAACCTTTGAATGTCGGTTCCGGCGATCTGCCGTGCCTGATTCTGAATGCTCGGGATAGTTGCGACTCGCCAGGAGTTGATACCGCTATCGCCAGGGAATCTCGTCCATACGGGGCCGGATTGAAGATCAGGTAACGTTGTCCGGTTGACAACATTCCGCAGCATGGTTTTGCGGGCGACATGGGAATATTGGTGTCGACGGCTTTCGTCCAGGAATTTCCATTGTCGTGACTGATGGCATACTGTGCTCTTGGACGGTGTTTCCAGCCGTTCCGAAAGATACAAGTTATTTCACTGCCGTCAACAATAATACCGCCTTCGCCCCAGGTGTCCGGACGGGGGGCTACCGGAATTTCGACTGTTCGCCAGTGTTTGATATTGTTGCCGTCACAGATTGCCACTGCGGGAAATGCTTTGTTGCTGCGGCAATTGAGTCCGGGCATAATGTAATTGCCGTTTCCGGTTAACTGCGGCTTGTCCATCGGCCAGAACGGTTCATCGATAATAATTCCTTGTGACTGCCAGAGTTGACCGTTTTCAGAGAGAACGAACATTTCGACCACAAGGTCAGGGAATGCCATTGCGCACGGCTGACCGTATCCGGCTCTGGGGACTAGTGAGTAAAGGACATCTTTATGTTGGAAAAAGACTCCGTGGCTATGCGCATATTTGTCATTGAAACCGGGAGCTATAATTTCAAAGTCGTTCCAGGTTGTTCCGCTATCCGTAGAACGTCTTCCTGCCATGATCGACCATTTATCATTTTCATCTTTTCTGCTGTTGCCCCAGCCGCAATAAAGGGTTTCTTTAAAAGAAGTGATATCAGCCCCCAATAGAAAGGTATAGGCCTTGTCCGCTCTGTGAACCACAGAGTGGGTTATATTATCTGGCAACGGCAGCTTTTCCGCTTTAATCGGCGAGCCTTTCCAAAGTTTGAATTCAGGACACATTTTTTCATTCCTTCTAATAATATTTAAAGTGATTTGATATTAACTGAAATGCAGTGGATTCATCGCCTGATTTTATTGCGTCCAGCAGTTCATTATGGTCAATGGCAGCTTGACGAAAACGTTCTTCGGTCCAGTATTTTTTGCGGTACTGTTTTTGAAATAAAGCCTGAATAAGTTGACCGAAGGCCTGCAGAGTTTGATTTCCGCAAGCCTTTACCAGTATCAGGTGAAATTCCCGGTCTGCATTGTCAAATGTCTCCGGTTTGTCCTGATTGGTTTCCATTATGTTTACCGCCTTTTCCAGTTCATCCAGCAGAATCGGGGTGATGCGCTTGATTGCCAGCGGAAGTATTGCCTTTTCCATTACGATACGAGCTTCCTGGAAGTCGGCGGGATTGACGTCGATCATTGAAAAACGAAATTGCAAGTCGCTGCTGATCGTCTCGTGATCAAGATCTTTGACAATTGTTCCGCGTCGCGCTTTCTTTTCCAGTATGCCAAGCTGGCATAATGTGGTTGTTGCTTCCCGGATTTTGTTGCGGCTGACCCCGAAGTGCGTCGACAGTTCCTGTTCAGTTGCGATCTTATCGCCGGGTTTGTAGCCGCGCTCCAGCATAAACTTTTTGACTTCCGTTAACAGATGCATATGCTTCTCTTAATTGTTTAACTTTATATTTTAATTGTTGACAATTAAAATACTACAAAATTCCACTCATTGCAAGAGTGGAAAATGATATTAACAGATTATTTTCTAAAATCAGTGTCGCCAGTTGATTTCATTTGTTCCCGCATGGAGTGATTTTACCCCGTCCGGCAGAATAATTTCTCCCTCTATTCCATCCGGCAGAGTGATCTTTGCATGGTGTACTTCATCCACCGTTTTGTAATCCGCTATGATTTTACCGTGCGGATGAATCATTTCGGCATGCAATGTGGTTAATGGTCCGGGCATTGGTCTGATACTTACGCGACGGAACTCAAAATCTGCCGGACGGATTCCCCCAAGGGTTGCGGGGACATGGAAATACGGATGAGAACTCCAGGCATGACAATCCGAACGGCTTGGTTCCGGACGTTCCACCAGGGTTTTTAGATTCAGATTGTTGCAGTCGAACCACAGCTGCATACGTTTGAAAAACGCGTCAGAATTATTCAAAAGATGGCAGCATTCGAAATAATAGTGAGAGAAATATATGGAACAATCAGCAAGACCTTCCGCGTTAAATAACGCTTTCCCGGTTTGTTCTACGAGCTCTTTGGGAAGTGCTCCCGACAACAGAGCCAGGCATTGTGCGTGTTCGGAATAATACTTACCCTTCAGATCATCGGCAAACATTCCGCGTTCCTTATTCCAGAAATGCTGAACAACGTTGTCCATTAACGTCTTCTGTAACTGACGATAATGTGTCGCGCAGTGAGGTTCATCCAGGTATTCGCACAATTCCGCCACATGGCGCAGCGAATAGATGAACAGCAGGTTGACCACTGCCGATACGCCGTATTCTCCGTCCGGCGGAATTCCCATTCTGCCGTCTTTGCACCAGTTGGGTGTCCAGTCGACAAAATTCCAGCCCTGGCTGAATTCGATCAGGCCGTCAGTATTGATTTTCTGCTCGAAAGCATCAACGATATGACGTACCGTTCCAATTAGTTCCTTTACGGTCTTCTTGTCATCGCGATATAGTGCGTAATCATGCAGCGACGCGATCCAGAATGGAGAAAACGTCGGTATGACCTGACGTACTTGTGACGGATAGCGGGAGGCGAGTAACCCGTCTGGAGCGGCGCTGGCAGCGAACATCCGCAGCATTTTTTCATTCATGCGTGTGTCGTGCGTGGAAATCATCATAACCAGACTTTCCAGCCGTGAGTCGCCGATATACATGAGCTGCTCATAATAAGGACAGTCCATGAAGGTATCGTGGGAGCACATCTGGAGTGTACGCACAGCCAGCGGTAGTACACTGTTCAGTTGTTCATCCGAGGAAGACAGTTCTATTTCAGAATCATATGGATAACGAGTGTCGAACAGTTCCAGTTCCCCGATTGTAACCGGTTCATTCTGAGTGGTAATTGTCAGTTCTATATAACGCCCGCCGCGCCACCATGGTGTAAAAAAGCAGTTTTCGCCCTCTGCCGGATGAAATGTTTCGCTGTAGCCCAGAAAGTATTTATTGTCGATTTCATTTCGGTTCCCTTTGGGGGCTCTTTCATTTTTCTCCGAGAATAATCCTTCCGCATAGCGGAGAGTAATGGTGGAACCGGAGCCATCGATGGTGTGAAGTTTGGGGTAGAAGCAGCGATAGTCGTCAAGTCGTCCAATAACGCGGCGGCACGAATGTGGGGCAACCGTAATGGGCGTGTGTCCTTCCAGGGCGTTGAGCCAACTGGCTTCTTCATCCAATTTACTGTTGCAGAACACTTGCGGACCGGAATCCTTAAATATCCAGAGTTTTTCAATCATGGACTGTTTTTCATATAAACGTTGGGGCAGGGGGGCTGGACGCAACAATCGTTCGTTGCAACACTCGTTACGGATTTCGGCAGATGCCGCCAAGGTATCGCGTTGAGCAGACTGCCAGACGGGGGCTTTCGAGAACTCGGACGCAGAGAGTTTTGTACCGGGGTAAATACACAGGCATTTCTCCCATTCAAGTCCGTAGAGTGGAGCTGTTTCCCATGTGGCATAACCCGTGTTAAAAAGTTCAGGGGGGACATTTTCAGCCGCAGCCAGAAAGCCCGGCTTGAGCGACATCTGACAAAAGGGGGCAGTATCTTTGAAATCGAAGACCATGGCAGAAAGACAATGCTCGCCTGGCTCCAGTGATAATTCATAGGTTTCAAAGAAATAATTGTTAACGTCTCCGAGTTCCGGTCCGATTCCGATCTGCTCGCCATCCAGTTTTAGATGGTATTTATTGTCGCCGGATACGTGCAGGCGTACAACCATTTTTTCCTGTAAAGAGAATTTTAGCCGGTAAATTGCGGCGTTCGGTGAACTTTCCGGCCATTGCAGCCAGTATGCGGGCCATTGGCCCCGGCTATGCCATTGTTTTTCTTGATCGTTGTTGGTAAAAGGTATGTAATCAAGAATAATACGTGATGCTGATGTTGTGCTCATTATTTTTTACTCTTTGTTGGGGGCTATTATTGCTACTGATTCCCGGCGTTGCAGTGCTGGTTGTACTTCGCATTGCAGATGCAGTTGCCCGGATTCAAAGCATTCTCTGGCGGTCTCTGCCAGTTTCAGGCCGATTGCTTCTGACGGATAACGTGCGGTGCTTAATGCGGGGTGAACTAAACCTGAATAATTTTTATCATCAAAACCTATTACACTGAGATCGTCAGGGATTCGAATGTTGCGGTTTCGGGCCAACTCATAGATGATCAATGCACTGATGTCCTGAAAACACATGATAGCGGTAGCATGTTCCTGTTCATAATATGTATTCAGGAAGAAACGTTCCACTTCAAGTTGATTATCAGCGGATATTTTCGGGTCAGCCAGAATAATATCCATATCATGCTGATGGGCGAAATCCATTGCGCCGTTGAACCGATCGCTGAATTCTGTTCGTATTTCCGGATGTAATATGGATGCGCCTACCTTACGATGTCCGCATTCATAAAGGTATTTTGCCATCATTTGTCCGGCTGCAAAGTTGTCCGGTTCAATGAAATTAAAAAACTTATTATGGCGATTAACCAGAATCAGTTTCGGAGTTATTTCCGAGACGCTTCGCAGCAGTTTTTCCGGGAGAGCGTCTCCAAAGGCCCAGACCATACATTTCGGAGTGATCCGAGGCAAAATCGAGTCGGGATATTCGCTGGTAAAAATGATTTCAAATTTAGTATTGGTACCCAAGGCATTACGTGCGGTTTCAAAAATAGTCCGGTAGATCGGATTATCATACATTTTGAAAGAAATAACCACAATCACATGATACGGCGACCGGTATATCCCGGATTCAATCTGCTTTAATGCATCGGAACGTACGTATGCACCACGTCCCCGCCTCTCCAGAATTCCTGCTTCAAATAATTCTCGTAATCCTTCACGAATGGTATTTCTGCTGAGCTGGTAATCCTCTCCCAGCTTGCGTTCGGAAGGCAGCTTGCTGTTACAGTTATAGAAGCCGCAACGGATGTTTTCAATAACCCGTTTGGTAAATGCGGCGCTCTTGGTATCTAATTTCCAATCTATCATTTGGTATAGTAATGGTTTGATAATATTTTAGTTTTGGTACTTATAATATACCAAAACTAAAATATTGTCAATGCTGTACCTCATTATTTGCGAAGAAATGTTTTCGTGGTTATAGGTTCGAACGCATATTGGCAGGAGCTTATCTATGTAATATCTTTACATTAACGTGACACAGCAGGTTGTGGTGCAATTGATGGCAGAGCTCGTTTGATTAAAGAAGAAAGGCACGGTAAGTTTTTCTGGTGAACTATGTTCTTTGCTTTTCCGTATCCTCGATTTCAAAGAGAAGAAACTGTTTGCGATAATATTGGGTGCTCCAATGTTTCAAATCTTCAGGAAAAAATAACATTCCGGAAGCATGAAGAGGTTCACCAACTTCCAGGGAGTCCAGAATCATTTGTTGCAGTCGGGTATTTCTTGGCGGATTTTCCATATCATCTAAATCTTTGCCGAATACGAAGAAGACTGCATCCTGTCCGGAAGAGAAGCAGGGATATAAATACAGCTCTCTCATGAATTTTGCCAAATTCGAATCAGGCAACTTCCGCTCGAGCGCATGATCAAATATCCAGGAGATTCCGCAATTAATCGCTTTGACCGGATATTCAGGAAAGTGTTCCCGGAAGAATTTAACCGCTTTCTGAAATGATTTCAGGCAGATATCAGGAGTCAGCCCTCCGCCGGGAGGTATATGCATATCCAGTACCCAGGACCCGTGTGGTAGAATATTCTCCCAGTCTTTCCGGTCAAGAGTGACGTGACGTTTCATGGCATATCCGCGTGGATCAATGGGATTGCCGGTTACTGTACCAACAGTCTCGTCAAAATGAGAGGTCCATTTCCCTTTTTCATCAAAAATCTCTCCAACGCCGTCAATTAGATTCAGAGAGTTATAATTTACTCCTTCGGGAGCCAGTAATACGGTCCAGCCTTTTTTTATATGACGGAATACATGGAAAGGAGCGACAAATGGCTCCAGTTTGAATTCCAGTCTTTCCAATCGGAAAAGGCGTCCGTGCAGATAGTTTCTCAGCCAGGCCAGTTGTCTGCGAACTAAGCCCGGATGTTGATGTGCGGCGGTATGGTTATCGCAAAATCCTTTTATTTCCAGCAAGGTGTTTTCTATAATATCTTCCGGGATATTTTGGGTTCTATAGCTTGCCTGTGCTTTGGGAACAATCCCTAATGCGATCAGCAGATAAAAAATTCCGGCGTCCCGATCCAGACAATGTGTTAGAGACGGCCATTCAGCAAAGCTGTTTTGACCAGTAATCAGCAGGTAATATGCATGCCATGCGAGAGCCCGCAACTCTGGAGTTTGATGAATTTTCTTTGCAATTCTGCATAGCGTATCGTCCAACGCCGGAGTCATCTGGCAAGCCTTTCGCGCAACTGTAATTTTGGCAGGGACAAGAAAATCGAAATCGCCTTTCGGCATTGTCCGCATGGAAGAAGTCCAGCCTTGAGCAAGGACGGGGATAAACTTTTGCTCTAATCCAAGTTTATCCGTTACATGATGTAATTCCATTCTCTTCTCCTTCGTGTTTCTTCTTATTTAAGAATATAACACGAAGATGTAAATTTCCAGTCCCAAATTATTCTTTGAACTCGAAAGTGCCGAACATGGCGGATTCAAGAAAACGGTTGGCATATGTCGGGCTCCAGCACTGAATACTTTTTTCAGCATGGTATTCGCGGCATATATTTCCTTTCCACTGGACCTTGTCGGACGGAGGAACCGCGCCGGCGTCTTTAAGCATTTTGAACGGAATCGCGATTTCCACACACCAGTGATCCGTTCCTTTTATAACTTTCAGTTTCCAGTTTGGATTCCAGTTCTGTTCGCCTGATAGACGATTGTATTTATATCCTTCCGGATCGCAGGCAATTTGAATATATTTTTTCCCGGCAGTCGGTTTTATGAACATTTCAAGAACATCCGGTTGACTGAACAGGTCCACCTTGGTTCGGAGTTTTTGGGCTCCTTTTATCGGCTTAACCCAGTTGGCTTTGATGAATACATAGATATTTTCCCGGTCAAATCCCAGCTTAAATGTTGTGCGCATTTTGGCGGGAACCGTTTTCCCATGGCGTTCAATAAGAATATTTTCCGGCATACTGCTGTAGCACGGATCGTTATCATTGCCGTCGATTACAGGCGGATGTGATATCAGTTTAACATAAGCCGTTGGACGTTTTGATTCCAATTTTTGTTTCAGACGTTCAAATCTCATGTTGAACCAGCGATTTTTATTAATCGTTTTGTCAATGGTTTGCTTTTGCTGTTTCAGTTGAGCCATAAGCTGCTTGTCGTAATTGTCGGAGGTCATTTTTCGTAACTTATCAAAGTTATTCTGGAATGTCCTCACCAATTGATAATCGCCGGTCGGGAAGAATCTTCTAAATACGGTTTTGTAAGATTCCGCTGAATTATATGACTTGGGATTCCAGAGAAAATCATTCGCGTTAACGGCAAACAGGGTTTTCCATATTCCGCCGTCAAATGATTTGGTATTAACAAAAATACTGGAAGACGCAGCCGCAACCTCAGGAGCGATGGCAGTTTTCCATTGATGAATTGGATAAACATAGCAGTCGCTGTTGTCCCAGATCATTGTTTTATGTCCGTTAAGGAGCTTCGAGAAACGCTTGTAATGGTCCGCCGTAATATTACGTGAAATGATCTTGTTGCCGGTCCACACCACTGGTACTTCCTTCGTTAGATTTGCGCTCAGATCTTTCAGGTACATCGCCATTTTCGGGCTTTCCGCATTATGTCCTTCCAGAGAGTATACCGCGGGACAAAAACTGAACTTCAGTTTCGGATAGGACTTTTTCAAGGCATCGTAAAGCCGGGTCATGAGTATTCCGTGGGCCTTACCGGCACAAAGCCCGAATTTCGCGCGTTCTTCTTTATGCGGACAAACATAGATTCCGTTTTTCATGGGGGTCCAGTCATCCGCGCAGATCATGATTTGATTTATTCCGTTCTCTACGGCAAACTTGCAGCGTTCAATCAGACCTGCGATATCTTCCTCATTGGCAATATTGAATATCGGACTGGTTCGTTTTTTCCGAACCGCATAAATATGGTAGACCAGCATAAAATCCAATACTTCCATATCCGAGTACTGTTTCATCAAGCCAAACGCTTCACGATAATTTTTAAATGATCCTCTCAGGGCAGTGTCCGGTTTCAATCTGCGCCATTCTGAGCGAAACTGGAACGCAACGCCGCCGAATTTGTATCTGGCGGCAAGTTCCAGATTTTTGGGAACGAATATGGAGTAATTCCCCAGAAAGCGATTGTTCCAACAGGGATAATCATATACTTTCGCCAAACTGAGTGAAACTTTGTCGTTGGCTTTTTTTTCGATTAGCTGTTCCAAAGTCATAAGTCCGTAAACCAGGGCCTTTGTCGTCGCTCCGGTAATAACCATATTATGGATTCCGGCTTTTTTTGAATAGTTGATTTTATATGATTCCGGCTTGGTCAAATTCAAATCAAACTTCAAGTCTATAATTACTTCAGGAGATTTTGACTCCATATTGATTTTCTTTTTTAGTAATTTTTGAGCGAATGATTTTGCTTTAAATCCCTGTGCCGGAAAATTAATCTGTATTCTATTCGAAGATATCTTAATCGTTTTGCCAAATTCAATTTTTTGTGGCGTCGGAATAATCGCGGGATACGAAAAGACTGTGCCGTAACATAATAAAAATAATATCGACAGATATTGTTTCATATTTTTCAAACCTTTACTTAAATAAAATTTGCCCAAAGAACTTCTTGTCTTTGATCTTTTTACCGGATACCGGAGACCATGAACTGACCTCTCTGTCAATATTATTATTTCTGATGAAATTCATCCGCCATTTATCGTTTTTGCGGATATGTCGCCAAGCTAAATATGGTTTTAATTGAGCTACTGGTATTTTACAGTCGAGCGTCCAGCCATGATCGGCAACATTAATATTATAATCAAACTTCGGATTGAATTTATATGCGCCTTGCCATTGTACATTATCATATACTGACCCGGCAATATCAATGCAAATCCATCCACTTCTTTGATTTCGCTGTGGCGGCTGTATGCCGATGATAAGAATATCAGAAGAATTGTTCAAGTTTGTATCTCTTTCTAACTTTTTCTGTTTTTCCGTTGGTCTTTTTGAGTATTGACATGAAAAACGCAAATAAAGATTTCCAGGAGTATAGGCCATTTTTACCGTGGCAGGATATTTTAGATTAGATTCGGATGCGGTCAGTTTTAACGCTGGTATCGAGTTCCAGATGAAATCACTATCTTTGTCTTTTAGATTGAAGTCTTTCTTGAGACTTGGAACTGACGTTTTGGCTATTTTTATCGATGAATTCTTATAGAATTTTTCGCCAAAATATTTTACATGCCGGAAGTCAAGTTTATGATCATTAAAGTCTTGTTTTCTTGATAAAATACGTTTGGCTAATTTTAGTTTTTCTTCTCGACTCATATATTTTCTGATGGCAACAATGTCCTCTCTTGTCTTATTGACAAATTCCGGCAAAGATGCCCCCTTCAGCTCATAATAGGCCTGACTATACGATTGGGAACTGTCATAAGCTTTCGGATTCCATAGATAATCATTCGCATTGATCGCAAACAGCCAACTCCAGAAAAAACTGAAACCGTGTCCATTAATGTACATCATTCCGCCGTCTTCCTGTTCCATGCCTGGAAAAATTTTTGTATTCCAGATGCTTAAGGGATTTGACGGCATATTAGAAGAATTATCCCAAAGGAATAGCGGTTGTCCATCAACGAGTTGTCTGTATTCTTTATGGGAAGTGGCCGTGACGTTTGAGGTTTCAATGCTACCGCCGGTCCAGACCACAGGAACCTCGTCGGGCAACTGTCTTGCCAGTTCATTTAGATACTCCCGATTATTTTTAGACTTTGCGGAATGTTTGTTTAGTGAATATGGTGCTGCGCAAAAAGAGATATTTACATCGGGATATTTACTTTTAACTGTTTCGTAAATTCTCTTTACCAGGTAACCATGAGCTTCTCCGGCATTTTTAAACATCTTTTGTTCCCCAGGGTACAGTAGAATATATTTGCCGCCTTTTTGGGGTGAGTAATCATCAGCCTGTATCATTATGGACTGACAATATTCTGCCGCCCATACGCATTTGTCAATAAGTGACTGGACCTCTGAACTGTTGCTAATATCGATCTTTTTCTTACATTTTGCATAAACATTCAGAAGGATCATAAAGTCGACCAGATCACCGTTGGCTTCGCGAAATTTGCGTATGTCCGCAAATGCTTTGGCGTAAGTCAGTCTGCGATAGTATTTTGGCTTTTTGTCGGGAGAAAATGCTTTCCAGTCATAACGATGCTGTATACCGTATCCATTAATTTTATACAGGGCAAGACTTTCGTAGTAATCTGCCCTGACTGGATTGTATCCTCCCATATAACGATGCAGCCAAAGCGGATGGTCCGAAATATCACAGGCATTGATATACGCCTTACCATCCTTTTCATAGAGCAGTTGGATAATGGACGCAGCCGCATAGAATACTCCGCGATTATCCGCTCCGATCGCGTAGATGTTTAACGTATTACCGCCAGTTTTAAACTTCAGCTGATATCCCTGTGCCGGTAAATCACTCACATCAGCGAAAACAGTATTCTTCCAAATGTTGTCATTTACGCGGGCAATTGTAAGCTTCACATTCAGGCCGTTGTCTTGAGCGGGAAGAGACTTTATTTTCTCTTCTAGAAATCTTTTTGCGAGATTTAGTGATTTAACTGGATTTATACTATTAATAATCTCAATATTTGTCGGATTTATGAGTAATGTCTTTACCTGACTTTGGGAAACCGGTAGCGGAAACACAGTTCCGTTTGTATAAGGCGGTTTTCCTGCAAAAACCGATACGGTACAGATACATAAAATTGTAAATGTTATTCTTTTCAATGTTATAACCTTTCTGTTTTAGTAATTAAGGAACGATATAGTCATTAAAGTCGCACATATCCTGAGTTATTTCAGCTTTTTTAAGAGATTCCACATGGCCGTCCACAAAGAGACAGTTGCTTTTCTTATTATGTAGAATCCATCCCCATGGATTGGAATCTGTGCTATTTATGTATCTCCAGCCGGTGAAATTGTCGGCGGCACAAGCAAAGTAGTAAGTTATGTCGGTTGAACTGACGATATAGCTGTCCGTAAGAAATATCTGATGGGAAGCATTTTTTACTTTACATAATTTCAACCAGCCGGCGGTTCCTTTGCTAATCCAGTGCTTATAATTGCATATCCGCACATATGATGTAATTGCACTTGGTCGTCCGTGGTTTGTATTGACTGGTATTGCTTCTGGACAATTCCAGAAATTTGCGTAATTTTTCTGGCTTTCCTCTGGAAGATATTTGCCGTTGCATAAGCACTGCCATCCCCAGCGCCACCGCTGTTTGCCATCCCAGTCTGCCGCTTTTGTAGTAGTACCATAGTCGGATGCGTAGTTGAAATGAGCCAGTCCCATCGTTTTTTGTATGTTGACGCATTTGATACTTTTGGCTACTCTTCGGGCTTTGCCTAATGCAGGAAGAAGCATTGACGCCAGAATTGCTATTATTGCTATAACGACCAGCAATTCTATGAGCGTGAAATCATGTTTACTTTTCATTGTTGACTCCTGATTATTGTTTAATGTTAGGAAATTCTTTTTTGATTATTATTGTTCATGACTTTTGTAATTCGACAGAACGAGTTGATTTACGCTCGATTATTGTACATGAGGAGTAGGTTTGATCCAGTATCCCTTTCACCTCTTCAAGCTTTTTGCGATTTTCGACAATATCAATAAGCGCAGTGGCTGCAATTTCACCCTGTTTGTCCATTTCAGTATCGACAGAGGTCAGCGGAATTGAATTCCACTTGGACAGCTGGCTGTTGCCGGTGGCTACAACATTGATCTCTTCGGGACATTTGATGTTGTTTTCTGTCAGTACGGCCAAAAAACCGCAGCACGCCTGATCGCTGGCTATAAATGCGTCGTATCGTTTGTCTGCCGGTGATTTTAACCATTCCTGTGCCGCTGTCTTTCCATCGTCGAATTCATTAATTCCCTCAAACAAGACATGCAGGACTTCAAGATATTCACTATGATTGTCTTTGAATTTATTTACACTTTTCATAAAAAGATTATGCAATTGATTGTAATATCCTCCAACACAAATACGTCGGTCACCCAGTTCAGCCAGAAGTTCAATCAGATTTACATAGGTGTCAAGCATATTGTTACGCAAAGCTAATACATTGTCAGGATATTCTTCACCGCCGATCACGATAAAGGGGATACCGCTATTCTGCAGTTTTGATAAAGCCAGCGGACTGGTCTGTCCCGCAACCAGAACACCGTCAAAACAATTCTGCTGCATCTTCTTTGGCACCAGAAACTCCGACATCTTGGTTTGGTCATAAGTTGCCACCAGGGTATGATATCCAAAACTCTGAAATGTTTGCTGGGCTGAATTCAACATTTCGCCAAAATAACTGTTGGCGATCCCAAGAGTTGCTTTCGAAGATATAATAAAACCCATCTGATAGGTTTTATTGGTTGACAGGGCACGGGCGGAGCTCTTGGGTTCAAAATTATACTTTTGGATTGTCGCCAGAATTCGTTCGCGGGTTTGTGCTCCAACTTTAGAGCGTCCGTTCAATACACATGAAACAGAAGACTTGGAAACTCCCGCATATCTTGCGATATCGCTTATTGTCACTTGTGATGATTTTTTTGTCTGCATTTTTATTTATTTATTCTGATTTACTTGATTTTTGTAAACCGGTTTTTGTAGTTCGTTTACGAGTTTTAGTAAACCGGTTTGCCTTATATTGAATAAGTATAATATATTTTAAATTCATTGTCAATAGAAAAATGGAAGATTTGTACTGTTTTTCTATTTTTTTATTGTTCTTATATGGTATGTAATTAGTTACACACCTCGCTCACAGACTGCTTTGCTTTTCTTCGGGAAGTTGGTATTTTATTAAAAGTGAAATAATTTTATCAATATCCTGTTTTAATAAAGTATAGGCTTTTATACTTTCCTCATTAACCAGATAATTGTGAATATAGATCTTCAATCCAAGACTTCTAAAGTAATATTCGGGAAGTCTCTTGAATGCCTTTTTAGCATTTTCATGTTCCCAAAAAAGTTTCCATTGATCAATTGTTTCAGGAGAGTAATTATCATATCCTTTCATTGATTCATATCTTATAGTTTGTTTTGATTTAGCTGATAGAACCTGAAATCTTTCCTTAGACGAAGAATATACCATCGGAAACATTTGTGGAAGGACTTTTAGTGTGAAATTAATATTTAACCTTAAATGTAATTTTTCAGGTTCTGTATCAATGTTTGAATACCCCAGCTCGGTCCCAATAAAACTGCCTTTTGACTTAACTAAAATGCCTTCTCTCCACGGCTCAATGTCCCAGCGATTCTTTGTTACTCGTTTAATCTTCATAATCAGTTCCACCGCATCATCCGCTTGTTGCTTGGTCAGTGCTAATGAAGAGAATGATAAAATCAAGCTTAATAGAAAAATAGCAGTTTTCATAATTTAGCCTTGCGTTCTATCGTTTGCCCTTGAGTGTATATTCATCAATCAGAATTGCCAGTTTGGGAATCTTTCGAGGCAGTTCCAAGCCGGTTTTCCTAAGTTTTTTTATTCTGGCTGGCGCGGTCGTTAGAGGAGAGCCGGTGGCGTGATAGATATAAATCAGCCAAAGTTTTCCATCGGGTAAATGTTGTAACGTAAAAGCACTTTCGGCATTCTTATCTTTGCATTTAAGAAAGCATGTGCAGTTTTGGGGATCAGCCATACCTGGTAAGAAGTTATTATGCAATTTATATGCTTTTTTATAATCCTTCTCGTATTTGTATCCCATTCCCTCCAGTTCTGATTTGAGATGATCTATCCAGTCAGATAACTCTTTCGGCTGTAACTCAATTATTCCATAATCAATAGAGTAGACTGAACCAACAGTATAAGTATGTCTTATATAGATGGAGTCAAGTAGAAATAGAACAACTGCAATAACCGCGATAACCGCAATGATTGTTTTTATTGAATTTTTTCTATTCACCTTGGAGTTTCCATAATTTAATACTATAAATTATAGGTATTATTCAAAATATCAATAAACTATATTGAAAACGCTTAGCAAAAATATTCTTTTTAAGAAGTGACCCAATATTAAACCCGATATGTTTAATTTTCGCTTCCGTATGGAGCGTTAGCGACTGAAGGTTGAAGCGGTACTAACGCCGTTCGTCGTACGGACAATAAAATCCGGGCACAAAAAAACCGTTCTCTCGAATGGGGTGGGAAAGAACGGTTTTCTATAAACTTATAAAAAATAAGTTATGCCATGGAAGCAACCAGCTTCTGGAGCTGAGATTTCTTTCTGGCTACTTTATTTTTGTGGTACAAACCAGCTTTGACATTCTTATCGAGTCTGGATTCACATGCTTTCAGCATTTCAGCAGCTTTTTCTGCGTCGTTAGCTTCAACAGCAGCACGAAGATTTTTTTCTGCGGTAAAATACATGCTCTTCTTTGCTCTGTTTGCGATGTGTTTCAGTTTGCTGGTTTTGAGTCTTTTCAGTGCCTGTTTGCTATGTGCCATTTAACTATTCACCTTTTGCTGTTTATCTAAATATCTATATTTATGCTACGTTCTGAGACTGAGACTTTCTCAAAAGTTTATACTATTATAACATTTTTTGCATTATTCAAGTCACAAACTCATAAACTTCAAAGTTTTTGCCGGTTTTTGGGGGATGAAGATGTTTTTTTATCCGTTGCCAGCATTTGTCGGCGCAAATACATTGCGGCGCCGCGTACGGTACCATACTGATCAAGTTTGGAAAAATCAATCAGAAGATTGTCCGCAGTTCCAAGAACACAGTTCAGTCGCAGTGAATGCGTAATCTTGTCTACCAGAAATTTTCCGAGAGCAGCCAGTTCTCCCGCTATTATTATGTGAGATGGATTCAGTAGGGTGGCCGCTATGGTTAGTCCTCTGGCAAGATAATCGCAGATTTCATCCGCTATTATTTCCGCTGCCCGGTCTCTATGAACACATTCCAGAAAATATTTCAGCGAAAATGGCTCATTGCGTAATTCTGTTTCTACATTATTTGCCAGAGTCTCTTCTACTCGACGTCGTATTCCCGCTTCTCCTACCAATGCTTCGAGACATCCTCGGTTACCGCAACGGCATAACGGCCCTTGTGGAACCATTACTAAATGACCGATTTCCATGCCGCGTCCGCTGTTTCCAATAAACAATTCATCGTCTTTAATAAATCCGGCTCCGATTCCGTCGCCACTGTTTAACAGGAGCATTCCCGCCGATGAATCCAGGTGACGCGTCAGGTATTCCATGTAGGTAAGAGCCATGGTCCTCGGTAATACCAACGCGGGCATGGCACAGATATGTTCCAGCCAGGAACGCGACCGGACATTTTTCCAGACCGGAACATTAACCGCTTTCAACGATACACCGGTATCCATATCAACCAATCCGGGATCAACCAGGCAGACACCACGAACCAGGGACCAATCCGAACCGGCCGTCTCGTGCAGACGTTCCAGCGTAGCCCGAATTTCTATTTTTGCATCATCGGGAGTGCTGCGTTTCCCTGCCTCAAGTTCGACTTTATACAGAATATCTCCCGTCATATTACAGATAATGCCAAGGGTCTGTCGATACTGAAAATCAATTCCGGCTATCCAGAAATGATCAGGGTTAAAATGAAGCATTGGGGCCCGGCGTCCGGTTTTTCTGCCGATTCTGTCGGGCTCAATCAATATGCCTTTTCTTATTAGCGAGTCTACCGCCTTGATTACGCTGGCCGGTCGAGTATTCAGCAAGGTGTTTAGCTCCGGTCTGGTAATCTGACCGGCACGAGTAACTGCTTGTATAATCTGTTGTTGTAATTCTTGTTGTGTTTTCATAATATTTAAATCGTTATCGTATTAAAAAATACAATATAATTCCCAAAATACAATACTAAAAACTCGTTTGCGTATTGAATAATAATAATAAATACCTTATGATTGGTTTTATAACCACAAACTCTAACAGGAGATCAATCATGAAGGTATTAGTTTTCGGAGGAACCGGTTGGGTTGGACATAGAATCGCACTGAATTTCGCGTCTGCTGGACACGATGTAACAATTTGTTCAAGAGGTGGCAAGAAAGAGTTTACCCCATCAGTGGCCGCTTTGCCGATGATTCAGGCTGATAAAAATGAAGAAACCGAGCTGGCTCAAATTTTTGCTTCTGCTGCATACGATATTATTGTCGATTCTGTTCCGAGCGAGAAGTCCATACAGGGAATTGTCCGTCATGCCAAGGGTCTCAAGCACTATATACATTGCAGTTCTACCGGTGGTTATGCTCCGCTGTCGTTTGTTCCGGGTAATGAAACCATGCCGTACAACGGTTATGATGCCGGATGGATACAGAAAAAAAACGTAGATGAACTGGTTATGGAATTATGTAATAAAGAAGGTTTTCCAGCCACCGTAATTCGTCCATGTTATATTTCCGGCCCCGGTAAGCTTCCAATGGATAACATGGGCGGACGCCGTGAGGATTTTATCGCTGACATTATTGCCGGACGGGAACTGGATGTAGTGAATGACGGACAAGCCCTGTTGCAACCGATACACGTTGACGATTTGGCAGAGTCATTTCTGTTAGCCTCTCGGGTGCCGGATGTTTGCATTGGCCAGATTTATAACATTTGTCTTGACCATGCTGTAACCCTCAATCAGTATTTCAAAATTACCGCCGAGGCTTTTGGAACAACCCCGAAAATAAATTATTTGCCGCTTAACGATATGCTGGAAAAATATGCCGGCAATATCTACGATGTAGGTTTGCGGTTCCTTGCACTGCACATGTGTTTTGATCCATCAAAAGCCAAAGCTCATCTTGGTTATGCTCCAAAGCATACCCCGGAAGAAACGATTATCGAAAACGCGCTTTGGGCAGCAGAAATTACAACAGCTAAATAATGAAACAAACATGGAACAAGAAATATCTATTGTTGTGACGCTGACTGTTGCTTCTGAATACAGCGATGAATTCAAGGGTAAATTACCAGGGCTGGTGGAGCAAACCCGTAAAGAATCAGGAAATGTCTTTTATATTCCTCATATTGTTCCCGAGGCCTCTGATAAATTTGTATTCTATGAACGCTGGGCCGATCAGGCGGCGTTGGACTACCATATGGATCAGCCATATCTGAAAGATTTTCTGGCATATTGCGAAGCATCAAAAATATCAGTTAACTCAACGATATGTCGGGAAATTAAGTATTAAGGTGTTCCGCCCACAGATGATTGACTCCAAACCTCATTTTGTTGAGATCAAATGGCAGGACGCAAATCAGGCCATGCACACGGTATTCGAAAAGGATACCCTTGGAAAGCTGAAGTATACAAAATCTGGTAAGGTCAATCTCCAGATGCAGGAATTTCTCGCAGATCAGGACGACGTTTACCCGGCTTTACACGCGTTGAAGTGTGCGTTAGCCGGATATGATCGGTATCAAAAATTTAGATTGTTTGGCGACTGACCCTACAATTCTCCTTCACAATCGAATCCAACTATAAATTTAATAATAGAATATAAAAATGTGTATCTATTCCTGTTATTTGCCGTTATTGTAACTTCATCCCGTGGGTTCTGACTCAGTTATTTCGTTATGTATTTCAAAATCTATCGATACACAATCCCACGAATACTAATTTGCCATTGTGATCAATTGTAATATCTTTGCCTCGATACTCTAAATTTGTACAATCACCTGGATTATCAAAAGAGTCGTAGAGTACTACTCCAGTTTCTACAGATAGTTGATCTGCACCAAAACAAGACCTAATATTTCCTGATGAGTCAAGGGATGTTAAAAATATTTTTTTATTTGCTGATCCACATATATATATGTTACCAGCATCATCAACGGTTAAACTTGAGGGAGAAACTTTTTCTAAAAATCTATAATTAATGATGCGTTTGCCATCACCGCTAAAAGATGTATCCAGGGTACCATCTAGTTCATGTTTGCTAATTATAATTGATTTATCAGGAATTCCATTTGAGTTATCAGTAATTCCATAGCCTAGTACGTAGATCTTGTCACCGAATATTTTAATTTTTGTTGTGCGCAATGAAAACGTATTATAAATCACTGTCATCATACCATTATTACAAAATGAATCGTCTAGTTTTCCATTTACATCACACCTTGATATGAAATAGCCTAAGCATCTATCAATATATATTGGTCCACCAACATAAATTCTACCTAATGAGTCTATATCTATTTGATTTGGAGTAATATTATGTACTTCATCAAAAGTATGTGTAAAAGTATCAAGTTTTCCAGTGTTACTATTGTAGACCAATAATTCTCTGGTTTTATTACTAGCTATTCCCGGAACATGTTCAGTAACCGCTATATAAATATTGTCGGGGTGAAGTGCTAATTCTCGACAACCGTGTACCTTGCCGCCAAATGCAATACCTTCCTCTCCAAAATTGTGGTCTAAAAGACCTTTTTTAGATAAGCCTGCAAGAAATGGGCGATAGTAGCTTGGTTCATAGTTATAGCTAGTTCCAGATACGACAGCTTTCATATCCTCTGAAACATGTAAGCCAGCTATTTCATACGTAAATTGCTCAGAAGATTGCATTTGACAAATAGCATACCCCTGTTGTCCAAATGAAACATCAAACTTGCCGTTCCAGCCATTTAAACGTCCGACAAAGATCTTTCCATCTTTTCTGGGGCTAATACGATATATGACTCCAGCAATAAAAATATGATCATCCTTGGCTATGACTCTTTCCCCATTGGTTTCACCGAACCCATATGCACATGACTGACCTATCCCAGAATTAAAATCTGGGTCAGAAACCCCTAAAGAATCAATTCTGCCTATTACCGCTCTATTGCGAGACTCCATTTTTCTACTCCCCCCCTTTTTTATTTTAAAAGCCTATCGTTAATATTAACTAATACATTAATGTACAACTTTAGTCAACCATGTTTCGAAAATGATAACAAAATTAGCCAATAATTCAAATTGAACAGCAATATCTTATGAGTCGTTACCTTTCTACAATATTTAATAACCTGATAAAATGTAATTTTCCGTTCAAGTTTTTCTCCGGTTTCAGTATCTACTATGTCAACCGTTTTATCAACTGACCAAGACAGAGTTTGTCCGGCATTACACGCGTTGAAGTGCGCGTTAGCCGGGTATGATCGGTATAATTAACAATTTATTTTTATTATGGGAGTCCTAAATTGAACTTACTTTCCTTAATTAGCTTTATGAGATAATCTCGGTAAGCAGGATGTATTTCCCAAGTAACTTTTTGCATCTCATCCCACCGAGATATAGAAACTAATTCTGGATCATCTTGAGAACAAATATGTTTATACCCCTTAGACTCTCGTATATCCGATGCTCGCGCATTTATAAAACCAATATCATATAAATAACGCCATAAAACAAATGCATCTTCTCTCGTATGTTGCAATACCTTCCCTAAAAGATTGATCGAAAAACGAGTTGGTATTTTACCTATAAATCTATATGCAGTTTCAGATTTCAAACAAAATGATTTAGCATCAAAGTCACAATGTTGAAATGAACGAACAATGTCTTTTATATTTGTACATTCTTGTTCACATTCAACTTTTAAATCATCAACTCTTTCTTCTGAATAAATGGGCATAACTCGATCAACATCACTAGCTTCAATCTTATCTTTGCCAACCTTCATTGCATTTTCTGCTAGTTTATAAATTAATTGTATAGCATCTCGGGGCCGCTCTCTAGAACTTTTTATAATAAAATCGCTCCAATACCGGTATGTTGATTCGTTAATCTCCACATGTAATTTATCAAAAAAAACAGAAAATGGATCCTGACTTTTAATGTGTAAATCATCCATTACTTTACGTAGACGTCGCAATATTATATCTTTTAATCCTTCCGGTCCCATTGTCATTGTATAGGTTAAGTTTCTAAAATGATCAACCTGATCTCGTTGACCGGCATTATCTCTTTTTAACCGTTTCCATACTTCTTCGCGCAAAGTAATTATAAATCGAATATTACTGACACGCTCCATAATTGAGCGCGCCGCGAGTAAAAAAGCCCATATTCTATTTAATTGTCCAGCCTCATCGGGAGCTGCAATTTGATCTGTATCATCTATTAGAACATAAAAGAAATTTTCATGTCCCTCCAATGAGCCTGTAATAGCATTTTTGACTTTTTTCACACCAATATTATTCTTTCCTGAAACCATCTTCTTGAAATCAATTTGAGTTATGGTTTTGCCAATAGGAGCCAAAAACTCCAACAGTGATTCAACAAAATCTGGCTCTCTCTCCCCCTCTTGATTTGCTAATTTGAGTAAAGTTTTTTTCTTGTTATCACTAACAAAACCAGTTATGTTTGAGGCCAATTTTAAACCTATTGCTTTTAAAATAGCTTCCTCAGCAATTCTAGTTAAAGCTCCCAAAGAGTTATTTGCTGACTCTTGTATTTCAATATCTTGAGGTTTCAATAAGATAACAGGAATATCGACTTCATCCATTTGAGATTTAAAAAAACGCAGAACTGCTGACTTTCCAATTCCCTTTTTTCCAAGTAAAACTTTTGGATTTCCAGGTTGAACTGTAATTATATCGGTATAATCCCCAAAAGGAATAAAAACCTCACGTAAAAATGCGTCATCCCCTTCAGCTGTTCCTGCTTGAAAATATTTAACTAAGCATTGCAAACTTTTACTCATTTTACCCTCCTATTTTTTACTAAAATATATGAGAACTGAATAATTTTCAAATTAAATAGAAATAGGTATTTTAAATTTGAGTGCAAATTGTCAGTATTTCTAAGTTTCATTATTTTGATTTTTTCTAAAGTATTCAATATGGTGTGGTCGAAGTCAGGAACTTTAATCATAACAGGGAGCGAGCGTCTATGAATGCCAAATCAACAGGGTGAATTACGATAACGATATCAGCGGGGTTGCACAATATGTAACCGGGGGGCAAGGAATTTTCCAATGACCGTTGTGCCATTGATTGCCATGCGAGATTAATAACAAGGTGCGTTGGCTTATAAGACAAGCATACGGCTTCCGAGATCGTGAATACTTCAAACTGAAAATCTTCCAACTACCGGAGATTTTGAGGGTAAAAGAGTTATGAGTTACGGCAGAAAACGTCGAAGATGCACAAAAAAGCCCGGATGAACCGGGCTGTAATAAGTAGATTGGTGGATCCTGAGGGACTTGAACCCGCGACCCGACGATTATGAGTCGTCTGCTCTAACCAACTGAGCTAAGGATCCACGCTTGTCCGCCGTAAGGAGGACAGGTTCATAACATAGTCAAAAAGTAGCAAAAGGCAAATATAATATTTGAACTTTTTTGTAATTTCTTGTCAGTTAAGGGATTTTTTATCGCTGCTGGACAAAGGTAATACTTTTTTTGCTATACTTCCACCTGATTTATTGTTCTCAATGGATACTGTTCCATGATGCAACTTTACAATTTTACTGACATGTTCTCCTGCTTGTCCTAGCCCGGTGGAGGGGATAGAGTTTGTTTGCTGTTCTTTGGTTTGACTGCATAAAACAACACTGTTGCTTGATTTTGAAGTAGATATCAAGAAACGGTGAACGTTTCTTGAAAGTATGTAAAAACTTGTTTTAGCTATGATTCCGATAGACAGCGGGAGTCATGCCGGTTTTCTTTTTGAAGAGATTGGCAAAATAATATTCATCCGAAAAGTGCAGGTCGGCGGCAATCTGTTTGATGGGTTGCGCAGTATCGCTCAAGTAGGATTTTGCCAACTCAATTCGTTTGTCTAGCTGATAATTGTATGGCGTTGTGTGCCAGTCACGACGAAATATCCTGACTGTTTGCGATACTGATTTGTTGATATGTTTCGCCATTGCTTCAAGGGGCAGTGGTTTCTGTAGGTTGGCATCAATAAATTGTTTTAGTTTCATGCCGTCAGCGCTGACTTTTGACGGTTTCTTTGCATCAATATTTTCCGCTACAGCCGCGATGATTTTGTGTACAATAACAGCGATCATGGAATGAGCTTTTTCCGGTGTGGCGATAATCTTTTCCCGTTCTGCTCGAAACAGTTCTTCCAAGTTGCAGTTCGGGATATGCCATATATTGCTCAGTCCATAACATTCTATCAGGTCCCTGATCAGACGGCCACGAGCGTTAAACCAGATTTTGGTCCATGGATCATCGGAACTGGAACCGTAAGTATACGAGGTGTCGCAATGAAGAATATAAACGTCACCGGCAGATGGAGTAAAATCACCCAGCGGCGAATTGATATAGCCTTTGCCTTTGACCACATATTCGAAGACATATTTAGTGGAACGCTGCCGGGATATTCGATAGGTCCCATCGCAGTAGGATATTCCCGAAGTCTCAATGACTGCCGCGGGAGGTAATCCTTCCGGCGGAGGAGGAAAATAAACAATATCTTCATGCATGGACATAATTTTGCGCTAACCTTTTTCATCAATATATATCGCAATGCGCATATATCAATCTTAACTTATTCCGGATATTCCCAGTCAAAAAGGTTATCGCTCCAGGCGATGCCGATACACGCGTGGGTGTCAAAGATGACCTCTTCGTTTTCCGGACCGGTACCATGCAAAAACATCAAATATTTGCCGATATCCGGGACGTTGCGGCAATTCAGTACGAATCCGGCAGTGATTCGTCCTTGTGCCCACGGCCAGCTATTTTGTCCTAAGGTGATAAGTTTACCTGTATCGGACCAGTGAACCAGGTCCGTTGACTCCAGAATGCCGATCCCGTTATGTGGCGAATGAAACATTAAATAACGCTTACCTTCCTTTATGACGCAAACATTTTCCCCCGCATTGCTGGAACCTGAATAGTGCCAGTTTTTCAGGTCGTATGAATATGACATACTAACACCGTTTTGTTTGTAAAAACACCAATATTTTCCCGGCTCATTGTTGTCTTCAATAAGATATGGATCAATCATTCGTCCCATTTTGTTGTCTGGCGTTTGACTTCCTTTTACTCGTAGAAGTTCCGGTTCGCTCCAGTGATCTAAATCAAAACTGGACATGGTCCATAAACGGGCGCCGTTGTTCCCATATTTTTCTCCGTTTTGACGCGGATAAGTTTGCAGGCACATGATCCACTGATTATCGTGCCGGATAATATTTCCCGGACTGGAAAAATTTAGGCTTTGATCGCGTTGGGTCAAAATTACCGGCTCGGTAAAACTCCGTAGGTTGCGGCTCTTGCTCACCGCGGTATAAAGATAAACTTTGCCGTCCGGCTCTGTTTTTACCATCGTAAAATAGAGATAAAGCGTTCCCTGGTAGTAGATTGCAGTAGGGTCGCGATATGCGGTTGTCTTATTCCCCTGCAGTAAGATTGGCGTTGTGAGTTTTCTTAGTAAATTCATAATTACCACATGGCCTTTCGATGGGGCAGGGGATCTGCGGTTTCCGCCATGCGATCAGTTAGCAGCATCAGCATGTCTGTTTTGATTGCGGAGTAATTTGGATCATTCCAAAGATTATTATGTTCACTTGGGTCTTTCTGTAAATCGTACAATTCTCCCTGATTCAAACGGTGCGCTACGGTTAATTTATATTGATCGGTACGCACCATGGTCGTAAAAGCATGGGGGGTGTAGGTGAAGTTTGCACCGTAAAATTCACAATAAACGCTGTCACGGTGAGTTAACTCACTGCCGTTGAGGATTCCCTTGAACGACTTAGCCTGCATTCCTTCCGGAATATCTATGCCGCACAAATCAAGAATAGTCGGCGCGATATCAAAGAGTTCTGTAAGTTCAGCAACTCTGCGATCTTTGCAGAGTCCTTTGCCGGAAAGAATCAACGGGACTCGGGTCAGGCAATCATAAAAATAAGGCCCTTTTAAATAGATGCCATGATCTCCCAGCATCTCACCGTGGTCAGAAGAGAAAATAATGATGGTATTATCGTCCATTCCCGTGGCTTTCAACGTTTCCAGCAGGCGTCCGACATGACGGTCGATTATTTCCACCATAGCCCAGTATGCAGCCTTTATCCAGCGATGATCGGATTCAGACATTGTCTCATACTCCAATTGACCGGGATTGGAATAGGCTCCTTTATGGTCAGTCTGCTGCCAGACCGGTTTGTTTTCCAATTCTCCCGGCACATATTCCGGCAAAGGGATATCATCGATAATGTCAGCGAACTTATCAAGTGCGGATTTCGGAGGATTAAAGCTGTGGTGCGGATCGAAGATATTTACGGAAAAAAGCCAGGGCTGTCCGTCATCCTGTCTCGCTTTAATGAAGTCAATGGCCTTGTCTACGCACCAGCCGGACTGGGTATATTCTTCCTGCATTCCATAGCTGATATATTTACATTCCGGATGAGGTGTTTCTTTGAATTCAAGACCGTGTTCGTCAAGCCATTGCCAATACTCGTTGTGCGTGTCCCAGCCGGCTCCATCGTGATGTGACCAGTGAAAATCGGTGTAGCCGTCATTAATTCGCGGCTCCATTTCAATACCCAGCGCGGGATTGCAGGCGGAAATATGCAGTTTGCCGGATAAGCCGCAGCGATAACCGTTATCGGTTAATAATTTTGTTACTGGGACTTCAGTTGCCGGAATGTCTTGTCCATTCTGACGGCATCCGCAAGTCACGGGATAACGTCCGGTTAAAAAAGCAGCGCGACTGGGAGCACAAACCGGACTTTGAGAGAAACAGTTATCGAACATCACACCATTTTGCGCAAGATTATCAAGATTAGGTGTATTAATAAATTGGTTTCCGGCGCATCCCAATGTATCATAACGCTGTTGATCGGTACAAATCCAGAGAATATTCGGTTGGTTCATTATTTAATAACTCCATAACAAATTAATTGCTGATAATTGTATATTATACGCTGTTATGGAGTTTGCGGCAATAGGAAAAACATGCATTAAAATGAGCAATATGCGCATGGATCTTCATTGTTAAATATATTGATATGAAATTATTCTGTTACAATTTCATTTACGACTTTACTATAAATGATAGTTGCCTGTTCATAAACATTGTTTACTGAACTACGTGGAATAACCGTGTCAGGCGCGCCATGACCTTCAACTGTAAATATTTTGTCATTAGTGGAAATATCCGTATCTGACAGCTTTTCTGTAGTTCCGTCGGCAAAAGTAGTGACTAGTTTTTTGATCGTTTTGATTGTTTCGCGCACTTTTAGCTGAAGTTTTACAGTACAGGTGTAATCTTCATCATAGGTTATTGCTACAGGTTTAAGTCCCTTTAAATAGGCAACAGATGCAGCTTTAATTTTATCGTTTTTCAGGCATAGGTCCGCAACTGTGGTCTGTGCGTTAACTTTGACCCCGGCAAAACGCTCTGCCATTAATCTAAACGCATCAAGTTCGGCCGCGCGTTTGGCTCGCAGCATCTTAATTCCAGGAGAATCAGGAAGAGCGCCATAGCCGGAAGCTTCAATAAGCTTGTTTTTCTGTGAAAGAATTTTGCTCTTTGTTGTTTTATTAAATGATTTCTCTGTAATAATTGTTTCTACAATTTCTCCAAGTTTAATTCCGTAGGTTACCGTAACAATACTATTGTCGGAAAATTCAGGCTTCTCAATTTCCGCATGACCTTTAAGAATATGATCCACGGTGTTTCTGATCCGGTCTGATTCAAGCATGTAATCATAAACAGTTGAACCTGACTCAAGTTGAAATCCATAGACTCGTTCCAGAAGGGCACGATAGGCGTCAAGTTGGGCCACTCGTAATGCTTTCAGACGAGTTTGCGGGGAAACAGCCTTCCAAGGAGCCGGGAGATTGTTGCGAATCAATTGGGGTCTGGTTGTACCAGCAGTCAGATTAATGATTGATACTGTCCCAAGTAGAACTGCTATTATTGTCTTTTTCATGAATCAATACCTTCTGAACGTTATAATTTTAAGAAACTATCAACGATACGTTACGATAATGGTAATCTCACACGGGTTTATAAAAATTATTACATAATGGCAGTTTTTTTTCAAGTGTGAACCTCAAAAAAACTCTTGAAAAGTAAATAGCTAATACTATATTTAATACATAAACAATAAGGATGATTGCGCTGATGTCCTCTAAGATTCAAGCTTCCGCCTCAAAATTTGATATTTGGTGGATATTAGCCGGATTAGTTGTTGCTTTGGGTATTATCATCAGAATTGCCGGAGTTACAAACAGATATCTTTTTTATGACGAAATATGGACATTATCTCACTATTCTCAATTGTCGATCAATGGCATTTTTTCCCAGCTTGCAACACCTAACAACCATCCGCTCAATTCATTGTTAATTAAGTGGTGTTCTGGTTTTCTGGGTCCCATGTGGAGTGTTAGATTGCCTGCGCTGATTAGTGGTTGCCTGGCAATTCCCGTAATCTGCACGATCACGTGGCTGCTCTTCAGAAGTGGTAGAGCAGTGGTGTTTGCTGCAATTTTATCCTCTTTTAACGCAGGTTTTATCTTTTATTCCCAGCAAGGGAGGGGATATGAGATTCAGATTTTTCTAATTGCACTTTTTTTGATGCTGACTGTATTATTGAAGAAGTCTGATATCACTCTAACCACCCGCAAACGCTACATGTTGAGTATTGGAAGCAGTATTACCGCCATACTTGCAATGCTTACCTTATCTACCTCGGTACTGATTATTTTTGCTGTACTGTTATGGGAATTTATCGAGCGTATTGTTAATATCTATCATAAAGAAATAAACATCAAAGAGCTTATGCCTGAAATTTTCGGCTGGTTTTTATGTGGAACCTTTGCCGCAACCTGGTATATTTTAAATTATTCGGCATTTCGTCAGGGACAGGGTTTTGGTCATGATGTAAATACCGCAAAACTTTTTTGGGAATTTTGTTATCATACATTAAACCGTATAGCTCCCATATGGATTTTATTCTTTTCATTTATATTAATATTCAAAGAGCGGAAAAAATTCTTTATGCTTATCTGGCCGGTTGTTTTTATGATGGCAGGAGCTCTTTTGTTTAAAGCCGGATTCTCAAGAATTTATCTTGTATTGAATGTGTTTATTATATGTGCAGCTGCCGGCGGAGTTTTTCAACTGACGAAATCTTTTAAGGAAAAATGGCGCAAGCCTGCTGGAGCCTTGCTGTTGATCGTTGTTAGCGGATTAAGTGCCTGGGGATATAGGTCACAACTTAAAGCATGGGAGGATATTGACTGGGGACAAGTTTATATGAATTTCAATAAATTAGAACCTCGATTCTATATTGTCTATCCTGGATGCGCTGGATATCCTATCCGTGGAAATTTTTTACATACTGCAATCAATAGCAATATGCAGCGTCTGTCGTCTTTGGGGGAGTCCTCATTGTTGCTTTGTGTTAATACGCCTTCGCTCAATGGTGTAATAAAAGGCAACCAACAACAACTCAAGACAAAACTGAAGCCGGGAGTTATTAATGTCCAGAAGATAAAGGGATATGTATATCGGCTAAAAAAGATGGAGAACTTTACTATAGACTCCATTGTTATTCTCAAGATAGGACCGGTAGACGAATTTGTTTTTCGTGATTTGTGTACATTTACAGACAAGTTGCTTCGATTTAACTTATGGCTCAACGGTAGTTTGATGAATCCATCGAAACAAATAGTCAGATTTGATATTCTGGCAGTGAAAGTTGCCGATAATGCTGTGTTAGAGCAATTGCAACGCTTCCGTGAACAAAATTACGGCAATGTTGAATTTTATACTCTTGAATCTTATTAGACGCAAATAGGATTAGAGAGATTGATAAGGTGTGTGCTTTAAGCGGTAGTCGCCCGGTGTCATATTGAAATATTTTCGAAAAGCGCGATAAAAACTTTCCAGATTACTGAATCCACATTCAAAGCTGATTTCCTTGATCGTTAAACCGGTTCCGGCAAGCATATTCCTCGCGCATTGGAGGCGGCGGCTTAGAATGTATTGATGAGGACTTGTGTTAAGATTCTTCTTGAACTGAGCATGGATATGTGGTACGCTCATTTCTGAGATGTCGGCCAGGATTTCTATTGTTAATTCATTTCCCAGATTTTGATTTATGTAATACAGAATTTTTCGCAGGAACGGAGGATAATCAGGATCCGGTTTGCGTCTTGTATAATAGTATGCCTGCCAGTATATTCTAGAGTATATGTAAGGGAATAATACGTCCTGATCAATTGAGTCGTCATGAAAGCTTTTTATGGCTTCCTGAGAAAACTTATTTAAATCATCTTTAGAATCCCAAAAGGTTATCCGGGGAACTGTTCTTTTGGGGAAATCATAGGTTGAAACCCGTATAGAAAGACATTGATAAGGATCATCGGCAGGAGTATTCCAGATAGTATAATCTCCTGGCAGGTGCCAGAAAATCGCGCCGTGTTCAAATGTTTTAACGGTACCATTTTGTTCAAAGTATATTTTCCCGTTAGTGATGATTTCGATATTTTCACATTTGGGTGGTATTTCAACCGGGTTAACCAGTCTGTTCGAAGGTGCCTGATACATGGCAATTGAACTTATTCTTCTGATATTTTCAGTGATATTCACAGTTAGTGTCTGTATAGGGTTGAACGTATTTGCTTTATCGGTTATGATTAAATTAATCAGTTAAAAGAGTTTTTTCAATCAGACAAAGTTTATTTGTTTGTGGTTTTTTTGTTTTCTTTGTTGACATTTTATACGTTGGATGTTAAGTTATTTTCATGCAACGAAAATAAGTTTCAGGAGATATCTCTAATATGCGTAGTACAATTACAATTATTGTCTTAATTCTTGTCGGAATGACGGTCGCGGCAATCTATTTTGCCCCTAATAAAACCCACGATGGGAAAACACCACTGACATGGTTAAGCGCGAGTGTTCCTGCCCGTGAAGATCAGGTTAAGCAATTTAACAAGCTGAACCCTGATTTGAAATTATCTATTGATCCGGCCAATCAGGGCGTGACCAAAGTTGTTGTACAGTGCTCTGCACACATGGGAGGCGATATTATCGACTTTATCTGCGATGACAATATTCAAACTTATCATGATGCCGGTATTCTCATGGACTTGACTGACAAAGCCAAAGAAATGGGGTTTAGTCCCGATACGCTCCCTGATTCAGTGAAACCTCTTGTAATGGTAAAAGAACTGAATAAAAATGGCAAACTGGTCGATCGGCAGTACACTTATCCACTCAATATTTTCCATTTATATATTATTTATAATAAAAATCTTTTTGATAAATATGGAATTCCTTATCCTTCTGAGGATTTGACCTGGGAAGAATATATCAGGCTGGCCAAAAAGCTGACAATATGTCAGGAAGGCGAAAAGGTTCCAGAAATATTCGGCGGAATGGGAGCCGATTTCAGTGTTATTTTATGGGAAATGGGCGGTTGTATAATGAATCAGGATGGAACCCGTTGTAAAATGGATTCCAAAGCAGCGATAAAAGCTATGATTTTTTATCACGACCTTTACTTCAAGGAAGGTGTTGAGCCGCCGCCGGCAATCAAAGCGGGAATCGTATCTTCTCAAGGAGGAAATGCCGCCAGCTATAATCTGCTTGGAAACGGTAAGCTCGCTATGGCTTGGGGCGCTCGTTGGTACTTAATGATGCTTCGCCCCTATATTGAACAGCAGCGCGAGCTGAAAGAAAAATGGATAAAAGAACATCCCGGCGAAAAGTACACTGGACCTGAACCAATTCGTTGGGGAGCATGTCATGTGCCCCGTTTCAAAGGCGGAAAACGTTATGTTACAACAGGCGGTAGAACTGCTGGTATAAATGGACAGAGTAAAAACCGTGATAAAGCTCTTCGATTCTTAAAATACGCGGCTGAAAAAGAATACAATTTGTCAATGTGCGATATTGCAGACTGCAAGCCGCCAAACAAAAAGTATTACAGTACAAAGTACTTCTATCACAAGGATTACCCAGGAGAAAAAGAAGTTCATGATATGTGTATGAAAGCGGTCCCTTACGGCAGAGTAACTCCTCGCAGTCTGTTTGTTAATCAGGCAGTCGTAAAAAGGGAATTGAAGAAAGCTCTTGATAAAGTTCAATCAGATGCATCTCTGACTGATAAGCAGATTGCCGGACTTTGCCGGACGGTTGCCAACCGGATTAATACAAGGATTCGAACCAATATCGAACGGTCTCCTCAACGTCAGAAATTGTACAAAGCGTTGTTGAAGCAAGACGGAGAACCGATTGTGGGGCCTCCTCTTGATATAAAATAACCTTTATAGAATGTCGGTCAGGGAATAGGCGTCTTCAAGATTTTCTATTAAAATACCAGCCATACCATTACTGACCGGCAATTCAAGATCGACTTCGAAACGATCACCGATTGAAACCAGTTCTTCCGGCTTCATATTCAGTTCTTCTCTTACTAGTTGATATGGGGCCATGGTAGGTTTTGACTCAAAGGTCACATCCAAACCTATTACAAGTTCAAAAAATTCCTCTATTTGCAGGGCCTTTAACGTGCGCTTAGCTATTGAGGTTGGATTATTCGTTACCGCAGCAATACGGTATTGGGCTTTTAGTCTTGTGAGGGTATTATATAACTTAATATCTGGCTTTAAAAAGTTTTCCGGATGAAACAGTTCCTCGCGCCAGCGTACAACTTCCTGAATTGAAATATTGTATTTTTCAGCAATAGTTCCGCCAAGAGGAGGGCGTTTCCCTGATTTATTTTTTATCTCTTCACGCCAAGATGTTACTTCATTAATTACTTCTAAACAGGGACGGTTCAGAACCTCCGCCAGTTTACTCATTACCAGGTTTTCCTGGGATTCGTAATAATGGCGGTTGTCGTAAAGAGTTAAATCTATATCAAAAATTAATCCCTTTGCTTTTTCTTTATCCAGAGAAAAAGTCTTCATATAGCATTCCGTCGATTACTGCTTTTTTACTCTATATAGTTTATCTTTTGAGTATAATTTAATTCAAAATAATTAAATTGCAAAATAATGAAAGAAAATGTTTATTATTTTTCACTATTGAAATTTATTGATGCTTTTTTATCGTGTTTATTTTATAAAAACCCAAAAGGACGATTGCATTAATTCATTATGAATATATAATGATATTTTAAATACAGTATAATGTATTTGAATAAAACAATTACAGGACACTGGCAAGTATAACAATAATAATATATAATAACATTATTGGATATATGGAGTAGAAAGATGAATCAGAACGAAAGATCTGAAGCCCGGCGAACGGCAACATTACAACGGCAACTGGAACTGAGTCAGGGCAGGGAAGGGCCTTATTATGAATTTATCGCCATTGGTGATGCTGAATTGATGCGTCAAACGGAGTCCATTGGATCATGGCAGCTGCGGATGGGGATGCGTACCAGAAATCGACTCGAAAAACTTGTTTTTGAAATAGATGACAACGAATTACTGGCAGGACGTCTTCACTGGCCATCACAAAGTAATGAGGCTGAGTTTAATGAAGCCCAAAAATACCTTAATCAGTATCAGCCGGCACAAGGACAGACTGGACATTGCGAGTTGGAACTGGAAAAACTGTTTGAGCTTGGTCTTGACGGATTAATCAGCTATATTGCCGATTTCAAAGCAAACGCTTCCGGAGAGAAGGCCGACACCTACGAGTCTTTTATCCAGGCGCTTATTGGCATGTCCGCGATGATTGAGCATGCCGCAAATTGTATTGAAAATGCAATGGCTACGGCAGATAATAACAGAAAATCGGAACTGCGTGATATCCTAACTTCTTGTAAGCGAATAGTTCATGAATCTCCGATGAATTTTCGTGACGCTATTCAGTTGTTATGGTTTGCCAAACTTGCGGTAGGCGAGGGAGATCATCCTGACCATTGTATTACTCTCGGACGTTTAGATCAAACCTTGAGACCTTATTACAAGCCGGAAGAAAAACAACAGTCCCTCGAATTGATTGAAGCCCTGTATCTGTTACTGAATGACCGCCATTCCGCCGGATCGGCCTATACCGTTATGATCGGAGGTCAGGATGGACAGGGAAATGACTTGACTAACGATCTGTCCTATCTCTGCATGGAAGCGGTACGGCGCACCGGTCTGACTTATCCGACTGTTGGTGTATGCTGGTATCCTGGAACCCCAAAGGAACTAAGCAATCTGACCGTCGAACTGATTTCAAAAGGCTATTCGACACCGGCATTCTTCAGTGATGATCTGATTGCCCGGGGACTTGAGTATTACGGTGTGCCGGCAGAAAAGACTCATGACTATATAAATTCTACTTGTGTTGAGATAACGCCTCGCGGATGCAGTAATGTCTGGGTGGCTTCTCCATATTTTAGTCTGTGCAATATTCTGCTGGATGAGATAAACGTCAATTGTGACGTTCCGGCAGAGACCTTTGAGAAATTTCTGGAGAAATATTATATTCGATTGGAGCAGCATATTGCCGATGCGATCAAGCTGCAAAATGACTGGCGTGAAAGCCGTAGAAAATATGGACGGAAACCACTCCAAAGCGTATTTACCCGCAACTGTATTGCACGTGGGTTGGATATCGACAACGGCGGAGCTCTTTATAATTGGATCGAATGTTCATTTGTCGGACTGGCAAACCTGATTGACTCTCTGGTTGTAATTAAAGGAGAGGTCTTTGGCGATAAGCCAATGAGCTTTGTCGAATTAAAAAAAGCACTTGACAGCAATTTTGATTCAAGCCCGAACCTTTATGCAAGAATAACCGGCGGCTATTCCCGGTATGGTCATGCCGACGTGGAAACAGATAAGTTGATTCCACATCTTATGAACCGGATAGAAAAGGCTTGCGCCAAAGGAAAAATGTTGCCTGATAATTCGCATTTTATTCCCGGTACGTTTTGCTGGATCATGCATCAGTTGCTAGGCAGTGAATGCGGTGCCACGCCGGATGGACGTTTGGCTGGGGTGGCATTTGCTGATGGTTGTGGACCGGCTCAGGGACGGGAAACGTTCGGACCAACCTGTGGCATTATTTCCGTTACCAGTTGGGATCAGCATAAATTGATCGGTGGGGCTGCTTATAATATGAAATTCAGTAAAAAACTGTTTGATTCATCTGAAAACCGTGGTAAACTTCAAGCATTGATTGAAGCTTTCCTGCGTCAGGGTGGTTTTGAAACCCAGATTAACGTGGTTGATCAGGATACGTTGCTTGCGGCACGGGAGAATCCTGATGCCTACCGTGATTTGGTTGTGCGTATTGGCGGATATACGGATTATTTTACCAATCTTAATCCTGGCATGCAGGAAGAAGTAATCAGAAGAACATTTTTTGAGGATTTATAAGTTATGGATAGTGCAGTAACTGGAATGGTATTCGATATTAAAAAATTTGCTATTCACGATGGACCGGGAATCAGAACATCGGTATTTGTTAAAGGTTGTCCGCTTAGTTGTCTGTGGTGCCATAATCCGGAATCTCAACGTTCGGAACCGGAACTTTCGTTCCTGCCGGACAAGTGTATCGGCTGCGGCTGGTGTTTTCAGCAATGCCCGACTGGCGCACACCTGATGAAAGATGGCAAGCATACTCTGGACCGTTCAAAATGTACGGTCTGTGGAAAATGTGTAGAACAGTGCTATGCCGGCGCTCTGTCAATGATCGGTAAAACGGTGACTGTCGAAGAAGCGTTGGAAGAAGTGCTAAAAGATAAACCGTTTTATGAAACTTCCAATGGTGGCATGACGATATCCGGAGGAGAACCGATGCAGCAGTTTGAGTTTACTTCGAATCTACTGCAGGCAGCGAAAGAAGCCGGATTGCATAATTGTCTGGATACCTGCGGTTTTGCTCCACGCGAGCGTTACATGGAGCTCCTGCCTTATGTGGATGTTTTTTTGTACGACTTGAAGGAAACCAATCCGGAAAATCACGAAAAATATACCGGCGTTCCGTTGCAACCTATTCTTGATAACCTCAAAGCTATCGACCAGGCAGGGGGCGCGATCATGCTGCGATGTCCAATAATTCCCGGACTCAATGACCGGGAAGAACACCTGAAACAGATTGCAGCTGTAGCCAATAAGCTTTCGAATGTAAAAGAGATTAATTTAATGGGGTATCACCCGCTCGGCGATTCAAAATTGGAACGTCTGGGCAAGGACGCCACCATGGACAAACAAGAATTTGTTGCCGATAGTATCGTGTCTGGCTGGATCGACATTGTTGCCGCAGAAACCTCCATACCGGTCAGTAAAGGATAATTCACATTGTCTTGTTTTGTGTAAATGTTTGGAATAATTTATCCAGGCACTTAAGCTTAATAATTGGTTATAAATGTTTTAGTAATCACTTCTCTGGAAAGGAAATATTATGAAAAAGACGGCCTGGATTGTTCCAAGCACTCACTGGGATCGTGAATGGGTAATGACGCAGGGACAATTCCAAGTACGACTTGCTGATATGGTTAATCATCTCATTGATATCTGCGAAAGCCATCCGGAATATCGCTTTTATTTTGATGGGCAAACTGTAGCCCTTGAAGATTATCTTGAGATTCATCCGGAAAACCGCTCACGATTACGCAAACTACTGGAATCCAAACAGATTATGAGCGGCCCGTGGTATGGGCTGGCTGATCAGTTTCTTCAAGGGGGGGAAGCCACAATTCGCAACCTTCTAGAGGGCAGGCGGAGCAGTCTTGAACTTGGAGGAACACCGCTTATGTTGGGGTATGTGCCTGATTCATTCGGTTCCAGTTCAGCTCTTCCCATGCTGTTAAGAGAATTTGATATTGCTTATGCCATTATCGGACGAGGGTGTCCTCGGGAATTGATGGAACCAACCCGGAATGAGTTTTTCTGGAAGAGTTCAAACGATGATACAATATTGGCTGCTGACTTTAGTTATTCTGGAGGTATTTTCCTCAGTTATCCCGATATTTGGCAGGATATTCAGCGTTGCCATCCCGCCCCGGAGGTAGCCTTATCCTGTTTCCTGGAAGCAGCAGAACAGCAGGCAGCGACTGCTTCCGGCCAACACCTGTATTTTCCTGTTGGAATTGACCACATGGAGGCGCGGGAGTCTCTGATCGAAATAGTTGATTATATCAATCATCACCAGGATACTTATGAGTTAAAATTCGGCATGCCGACGGATTATCTGGCAGGTGTTAAGGCATCGGCCGGACCTTTGGCTGTATATTCTGGAGAACAGTGTGGCTCGGATGAAAAGCCTATGGATTTAAATGGAACTCTGTCTTCACATGTTCGCCTGAAACAAGCAAATTTTCACTGCGAGAACCTGCTGGCCGGAGCCGTAGAACCACTGGCGGTCTTGGCAATGCGTTTTGCAGGCAGAACCTATCCTGAAGGAATGCTGCGTAAAATGTGGAAGATGTTATTAGCAAATCAAACTCATGATTCGATTTGCGGGTGCAGTATTGATCAGGTTCACCGCGATATGCTGACGCGTTATGACTTTATCAAAAATACGTCAGCCTATTTGATAAAAGATCTAGCCCGGAACGTTGTCGATCTTATTGATACGAAATGTCCTAATCGTGATTTTCCAGCTGTTACTGTTTTTAATCTGTTGGGACGGAAACGGAATGTACCAGTGAAAGCAATTGTTGCCGTGCCATATCGTTGCAAAGAAGAAAAATATCAGTTGTGTGATGAACTTGGCAATCCAGTATCCGCGTCAATTACTCGGGTTGCGGATAAAACAATGGATCTGGAAAGTATTTATATGATGCCGGAGCAATTGACTGTGCTGCTATCGAAAGATGCAGATGAAGCATATCCGGATGACCAAGTGTTTTCTGTTTTTGAAATTGATTTTGTCGCTGAAAATCTTCCGTCCTGTGGCTGGCGTACATGGTGGCTCACGCCGTTCTCTCAAGCATTGGAGCACAGAGTCAAGTGCAGCCAAACGAGCATGGAAAATGAGTTTATTCGAATTGATTTTCTTCCTGATGGTTCGTTTGACCTCACTGACCTGAATACACACCATTGCTTCCACAAAGTCATGAAGTTTGTGGACCGGGAAGAGGCAGGGAATCTTTACGACCATTTTAGTCTGCCGGAAATTCAGGAATTTGATTCTTCTGGCATTCAGGCGGAAATATCAATGATTGAAAAATTGCCGCACCGGAATACTTGTAGGATAAAAATGAATCTACCTGTTCCGTGCAGTCTTGAAAACGAAACAAGTCGTTCAACTCAAATAGTTGATTTACCAATAACGGTATACGCGTCACTCTACGCAGGCATTCCCAGACTTGAACTTTCCATTGAATGCGACAATACAGCAAAAGATCATTGTCTGCATGCTGTATTCCAGACAGGGCTGAAAGCCTCCGAAGTGAAATCCGACGTTGCTTTTGACATGGTTTCCCGCAAGGTCGATTCTTCGGATAAAACATGGCGTCACCGTCCGGTTCAGCATATGATTGATATCTCAGATGAGAACTGCGGACTCAGCGTGATGCCCCGTGGATTGTATTCTCAGTTAGCAACCATGAATAATGATGGTTCTGTAGATTTACATGTTACCTTGCTGCGTTGTGCCGGGCATCTTGGTCCGGCTGCCGGGGCCGATTATCCAACTCCTGATGGGCAGTCTCCAGGAAAACACCGTTTTGAAATAGCGATAATGCCACATGCCGGAATTCAGGAAGCAAATTGTATGGCTGCAGCCCTGGATTACACCCAGCCGATTTATCCGATTGCATCTTTGCCGCATGATGGAACGTTGCCGGGCAAAGGAAGTGCTATTGATATTCCAGGTGCTGAAAATTTAGTTTACAGTTGTCTAAAAAAAGCCGAAAACGATGAACATGTTATTTTTAGATGTTGGAATCCGGCAAAGCAGGATATCGAAGGCAAATTTTCCGGTCTTCTGTTTAAAGAAAATTCAGTTTCAGCCGTTCGTGCCGATGAAACTGAAATTGACTCGAAAAAACTGGTGATCAAACAACAGGGACTAACAACCTTAAAGCTATAGACCCAAGTCAGAGGTAAATTCCATTTTTTATAATTGCAATTTTCTGGATTATGGAGTCTATTACCAGTGAAAATTATGATGCAATTATAATAGAACAACGATTGAGGATATTGATATTATGGCACTCTGGGGCGGACGCTTCGCGGAAGAAACCAATAAGGATGTGGCTCGGTTTACGGAGTCGATCTCTTACGATAAACGGCTTTATAAATATGACATCAAAGGGAGCAAAGCTCACTCGGCTATGCTGGCCTCATGCGGAATCATTCCCGAAGAAACTGCGAAACAAATCGCGGTGGAACTTGATAAGATCGAAAAACGCATTGATGACGATGATTTTACTTTTACTGACGAGCTTGAAGATATTCACATGCATATCGAGAGCGCGTTAATTGATGCTCTTGGCGATGAAGGCGCCCGGGTACATACCGCCCGCAGCCGTAATGACCAAGTTAACCTTGACACACGTATGTATCTACGCGATGAAGCTGAAAATGTAATCAACGGTATTCGTGAATTAATGCGCTCTTTGGTGGATACTGCCGAAAAGAATTTTGACGCGCTCTTGCCGGGATTCACTCACCTTCAACATGCCCAGCCAGTTTTGTTCGCACATCATCTGTTGGCATACGTTGAGATGTTCGGTCGCGATATGGACCGGGTTAGCGACTGTCGAAAGCGGTTCAATATGCTGCCGCTCGGGGCAGGGGCCCTGGCTGGTACTACGCTGCCGATCAATCGTGAATATGTCTGTAAACAGCTTGGATTCGACTATGTATCGCGCAATAGCATGGATACCGTTGCTGACCGCGATTATATCTGTGAACTGCTGTCGTGTCTGTCAATCTTTTCCATGCACATTTCACGCTTGTCGGAAGATATTATTTTGTGGTGTTCTCAAGAATTCAGCTTTATTGAACTTGGTGACGCATTCTGCACCGGTTCCAGCTTGATGCCGCAGAAAAAGAATCCGGATATTGCTGAAATTGCACGTGGGAAAACCGGTAGGGTTTATGGTGACCTGATGGCGCTTTTGACAACATGCAAAGGATTACCGTTGACATACAACCGTGATCTCCAGGAAGACAAGGAACCGGTATTTGACGCACTGGATACAGTGAATATGCTGCTAAAGATATTCCCGCCGATGATTGCCTCATTCAAAGTCAACAGTGAAAATATGCTTTCCGCAGCTCTTGATCCTGCTTTAATGGCAACTGATGTTGCGGAAAAACTTGTAGAACTCGGGGTGCCGTTCCGTCATGCTCACCATCGGGTTGGCGCTTTTGTAAAATGGTGCAAAGAACATGACTGCAAGCTAAACGAAACAACTCTTGAGCAAATGCAGGAAACTATTCCGGAAGCTACGGATGAGTTTTTAACCCTGTTCTCTCCATCTGACAGTATCAAACGCCGCGAAATCACTGGCGCGACCGGACCGGAAAATGTTTCCATGCAGATTAAATTCTGGAAAAAAGAATTGGCTTAATCCGTCCGAGCGATTCAATTAGGGCCAAGGTATTCGAAAGCAGTAAACTGTATATCACGTTTCGTGGGGGGAACCGTGATATTGCTTTCTACTGTATTCATGATGCAACTTAAGGTTTCTTCCTGTGAGAATCTGAGACTGTCTTCAAGCAGTTTCCTGATTTCGCTTCGGGATCCCCCCGGATTTTCGACATCTCCAGTATGAATCAAGCCTGGAGAATAAAGGATTAGAATATCACACGGGTCCATTATGATATTATCAGAAGAGTATGAAATTTCTGAATTTGTTCCTGCCGGTTCTCCATGAATCGTCGGCAAATCCTCTATTTTACGTAGTTTTCTAATAATAAAGGGGAAACTGCATCCGGCATTGCAGTAGCTTATATGACCGGAATACAGATTGATTATTCCCATAAACAGGCATTCAGTCATATTTTGTTGATTTGAGGCCAATGCTCGATTTAAATGAGTAACGGCTTCTCCGGCATCTTCCATTTCCGGCTGGGTACGCAAAATAGTTCTTACGATAATCGAATACAGCGATGCGGGAACCCCGGAGCCCGTAGAATCACCAATTACGATTGCCAGTTTGTCTGTTCCTATTTTATACATATCAAAGAAACTACCGCTACCGGAAATCGCGGGATAATACAGCGAATGGACATCATATTCCGCCCCTTCCGGGAACGCAGGAAAGACTCTGTTTGAAATATCAGTCTGGATCGTTCTGGCTATATTCAATTCACTCTCTACAAGTCGTCTTGCAGTTATCTCCTGGGCAACTTTCGTCATCTCATCTTTCAGGGAACCGAGCATATTATTAAAGATCTCTCCCAGACGAACAATTTCCTGTGGTCCTTTTAACGGAAGGAGGCGATCCGGAAGATTTTTCATGTCTAGATGATCGACATTCCAGGTTAAGGCCTCAATGGGACGACTCAGGGTTTTTGAAAATTCAATAGCAATAACAGCCATAATCAAAAATATAAACAAGGTATTTTGAAGAGCCGACGAAACTAAATCATTCACTTGTTCCATAAAAGCTTTTTTGCGTTGGTCAGTCCGTTCATTGAGATCATCTATGTATGTTCCGGAACCAATAATCCACATCCAGGGTTTAAACAATTTTACAAACGACAGCTTGTCTTTGTCCGGAATCATCTTGCGGCCCTCTGTTGGTTTGGGCCAGTGGTAGTTGATGTATCCCTGGTCTTTTTTTAGACACATATTTACCATTTCAGCAATCACACGTCTTCCGCTCAAGTCCTTTTCGTATGAAAAATCTGTAGTCTCACGATGCGGCATATGAGGATGAACAATGGAAATACAATCCGAATCAAAAATAAAGATGTAGCCTTCGCCATTGTTGTATAGGGATTGCCTTAACGTATTGCTGCATCTTGTTTTTGCGTCGTTGATAACCTTGGGGGCTGTAAATGCCGCTCCAATCAGCAAACTATTTTTTGTGTCAAATTTCAGATATGATATGCGTGGTAGTGCAGACTCTGTAAGAACAAAATATCGTCCGGAATATTTTCGACCATGTTTAAAGTAATATTCGAGGCGTTCCTTGGAAATTCCAGCATTCTCATTATTTAGATGAATATGACCATTAGGAAATTTATAAAGATATATAATAATATCCTGATTGGCATTTATTTTGTTGAATTCTTTAAGAACAGTCAAGACTTCGTTGTGTGTCAATGGCTTTGCAGATATTCTCTTTATAATATTTTCGATCGTATTTGAAGCAGTTTTTAATTCCGGACCATATTGTTTTTTTAACTGATCGATATTCGTTGTTGATTTATAATCTGATTCAATTATACTGTATCCCGCTTCAACAAAATTTCTTAGAAAGGTTTTAGTTCGCGTCAGTTCCAGGGTTCTTATCTCGTCAGCTTCCTTGCGACCTTCACGCGTGATACTATGGACCGCCAGGGCTATGGTAATGCCGACAGAAAGCAGCATGATCAATGTGCAGACAATCGTAATTCTGGTTCTGATTTTCATCTGTCAGTTCTGCTTAAAATTTTGAATAGAAAAATCATCTATCTCCATTATAAATTATTAGATTTACAATGAAAATGTCAAGGGAAATAATATAAATATGCGATTAAAAGTTTTAGTTACGGTAGCGGCCCGGAGACATGCCAGTTTGTTGCCGGAATTGTTTTGAAAAGCTGTAGACATCCGGATAGCCCAGTTGCATGGCGATTTCTTCCAAGGGTAATCGACTAGTCTCGAGTTTTGAACGAGCCATGTCAATCCGGCAGCGTATTCGGTATTGGCCTGGTGAAATACCGGTCTGCTCCTTGAATACTTTGCGGAAGCGTTCATTGCTCATTCCTGATTTCCTGGCGATTTCTTTCAGGGGCAGATGATTGCAACTGTTGAGACGAAGCTGTTCCATGCCGTGAATAATGCGTTCATCTTTCCCGAAAGTCGATCCTTCCGAATACAGTCGCAGGTCATTAATCAATTGATACATGGAGAGCGTGGCCTGAGAACCGTCGATATATTCTGCCTGTTTGAGGCGTTCCATGAGCCGCCAGACCCGATCTACCCAATCGCGTTTTAATTCGCCATGCCATACCGGTATTTCCGGGTTGACGGTTCCGATATCAATCAAGTGTTGATAACCTCGCCTGCCGATAGACAAATACAGTTCCCAGTAGTTGCTGTCGGGATCTACTGTGGACGAGTGTTTGTAATCCGGCATCCGCTGAAAGGCATCACCGGCTTTAATGCGGTACTCTTTGCCGTTACGGTCGACAAATGTGCCACTGCCGCTAATTAGATAAACCAAGGCGTAATCGTCACAGACCAGATTGTAATAGTTTTCTGTTATTTTGGAAATGAAACCACAGCCGATCGAGGCGGCATCCCTCAGTTCGCTGAAACTGCGGCGGATTCCGTCTGGTTTTAGATATTTCTTTAACCAGTCCTTCATTGATCAATGACCATTTTTGATAAAAATACAACCATCATAAACATTTTAAAGTGTTTGTTTTGATTATATAATATAGTAATTCAGCAAATTAATCAAGTAACCTTTTTTAACAAACAGGTGTAAAATGAAACGAATTCTCAATATCATCAATTTTATTCGTGGGGTTGAACCGCGAGAAGGACGCAGTATTGACTTATTTGAACCGGTACGCGAGCAGATGGCGCTGTCAAAACGCTATCAATTGCCGACAACTTGGCTAATGCAGTATGATTCGCTGATTCTGCCGGAATATACTGATTTTCTCAAAGAAAACATGGACTACAGCCACGAGGTCGGCATGTGGTTCGAAGTGGTTCAGCCTATGGCCGAAGCTGCCGGCATTCCGTGGCGTGGCCGTTTCCCATGGGATTGGCATGTAGATAAAGGATTTTCTGTAGGTTACACTCCGGAAGAGCGCGAACGCTTGGCCGATGTCTTTATGGAAAAGTTTTTCGAGGTGTGGCACTTCTATCCAGAGTCGGTCGGTTCATGGCTGATGGACGCACATCTTGTAGATTATCTCTATCGCAAATATGGAATCACCGCATCATGCAACTGCAAGGACCAGTGGGGAACTGATGGCTACACCCTATGGGGGGGATACTGGGCCAACGCATATTACCCCAGCCGTTTTAATTCGTATATGCCTGCAACCACGGAAGAAAACCAGATACCTGTACCGACATTCCGAATGCTTGGAAGTGATCCGATTTACCAGTACGATACAGAAATCGGAACAAATGGTCAGTGTGTTATTACTTTTGAAGCGATATCTGTTGGAGACGGAATTCTAAAATGCGGCGGAACCAGCCCGGAGTGGAATCGATGGTTTCTGGATACAACCTATAATTCGCCATGCTTGACTATGGCGTATATTCAAGGGGGACAGGAAAATTCTTTCGGCTGGCCGGCAATGAAACCAGGACTGGAGGATCAGTTTCCGTTAATAAAAGAGCTGGAGTTATCTGGTAGGGTTTCCGTTGAAACGCTTAAAACTTCTGCCAGACGTTTTAAGAATGAGCACAAGTTCACTCCGGCAACAGCAGTAACAGCGCTTTCAGATTGGCAGGATAAGGGCAGAGCGGCAATATGGTATCTCTGCCGTTTTCATCGTATTGGCTTCATGGTTGATGATGGACAACTGACAATTCGGGACTGGCATGCATTTAATGAAAACTATGCGGAACCATTTCTGAATACTGTTTGCACTTCAAGCGCATGTACCTATGACGCACTTCCTGTTATGGATGGTCTACGCTGGAAAGTTCCCGGGCAAGCATTACCGTCAATGAAATTCTGCAAGCAAACCGATACTGAAATTAGCCCTTTGACTGGTGAGATAGCAGATGTCCGGGAAGTTGGCGATAATCAACTGTATATCGACTGGAAATGTGCCGACGGTATCATTCGTATTTCCTCGACAGAACAGGGGATGACGGTCAATTTCAACGATATTTCCGGAGTTATCGCCTATAATGTCCCGGCTGATAAAAACGAGGCAACCGAAATCGATTATTGTCCGTCTGAAGCACGAATTAAGTTCAATCATAACGGTATGGCTTACAAGCTACTCTGCACTACTGGCTCGCTAGAATTAACCGGTCAGACGATGGTATTTGTTCCTGACAACAATACACTTAAGCTGGAAATATCCTGCTGAAATCATCTTCCTGAATAAAACTCACTCTTAAAAACGGAAAAATCTGCTTTATTGCGGATTTTTCCGTTTTTTTTATATATTTTTATGAATTATTATTGAAAATATTCTTTAAGGATATAAAATAACACTAAATATAGCAATCAGGAAAATAAACTATCTTAATTCGGAGGCTCTTGGTGACCTTGTTCACCTGAAAAACTATGAGTGATTTTAAACGTTTCAATTTAAAAACTCTGGATGATCTCAAATCCGAGCTCGAACGAATCGGGGCATATCTGCCGATATCTGAAGATTTGAGTGTACTTGGAGAACAGGTGACGTTCGGAGATCGTACATTATCCAATCGTTTTATTGTCCAGCCGATGGAAGGCGTCGATGCCGATCCGTCAAACGGAAATCCTACTGACTTGACTTATCGTCGCTACCGTCGTTTTGCGGAAGGCGGCAGCTCTCTTCTTTGGGCCGAAGCCATTTCAGTTGTGCCGGAAGGTCGGTCCAACCCCAAACAAATGTTGTTGACACGCAAGAACCTGGATTACTATAAACGTCTTGTTGAAGAGACGAAAAAAGCAGCTCAGGATCGTTGCGGGCACGATGTTCAGTTTGTAGTACAGCTTACCCATAGCGGACGCTTCTGTAAACCGGAAGGCAAGCCGCAGCCGTTCAAGGCTCAGCACAATCCAGGACTGGATGAAGCACTGGGGATGGGCAACATTGAACCGGTCAGCGATGATTATCTTGACCGGATCCAGGATGACTTTATTAACTGTGCCAAGCTTTGCGCAGAAGCCGGATTTGACGGCGTCGATATGAAAGCTGTACACGGCTACTTGATCGCGGAGTTGCTTGGAGCCCATACCCGCAAAGGGAAATACGGAGGTTCCTATGAGAACCGTACACGTTTTCTTCGGGAATGCTCACAGCGTATGATGCAGGAATTGCCGTCTAGCTGTTTTGTTACCGCAAGGTTGACTGTGCTTGAACCATGTCCTTTCCCGTATGGCTGGGGAGTGGCAGAAAAAGACGGTGACTGGGAACTTGATCTTTCTGAGCCAAAACAACTGGTACGGGACTTAGAATCAATGGGCATGAATCTGTTGAATATCTCAATCGGTTTTCCACGGTTTCAACCATACATGAACCGTCCGCACGATAATTCCCTGGTGGGCGCACCGAAACCACCGGAATATCCGTTGGAAGGCGTTGTTCGTTTCCAGAATATTATAAGAGAAATGCAGGCGGCAATTCCGAATATTCCGGTTCCGACTGCCGGTCTGGCTTGGTTACGGCACCTTATGCCGTATGTTGCAGCTGGATTGATTAAGGAAAAATGGTGTACGCTGATCGGGCAGGGGCGCGGAGCGTTCGCTTATCCGGATTCCGTGCACGATATTCTGACAAAAGGCGCAATGGATCCGGGCAAGTGCTGTACGACTTGTTCCATGTGTTCACAGATCATGAAAGACGGAGTTTCCTGTGGCGGCTGCGTGGTTCGTGACAAAGAAATATACGGTCCGCAGCTGGTAAAAGGCAGGCAGGCGGCTAAAGCCAAAGGTTTGGCATAACTAAATTAAACTCTACGGGAGATATAAAAATGAGTAAAGTAGCATTAATTACAGGAGCGGGCAGGGGCATCGGCTATGGTATCGCCGGTAAGCTCGCTGATGAAGGATTCAACATTGTTGTAATGGACATTCACGAAGAAAGCGTGGTAGCGGATGCAATGAAGGGGCTTGAAGCCAAAGGAGTGGAAACTCTTTACTGCCGTGCCGACGTATCCAGCGCCGAGGACCGCACCAAAACCCTTGATGCGATCAAAAGACGCTTCGGATGTCTTAACGTACTGGTCAATAACGCCGGAGTTGCTCCGAAAGTTCGTGCCGACATTCTTGAATCGAAAGAAGAAAGTTTCGAGTTTGTAATGAAGATTAATCTGCAGGGGCCATACTTCCTGAGTCAGGCCGTAGCAAACTATATGATAGAGCAGAAGCAGGCTGACAGCAGTTTTGACTGCTGTATTATCAATATTTCTTCCATGTCGGCCAGCGTTGCTTCTCCAAGCCGCGGTGAATACTGTACTTCCAAGGCTGCAGTCAGCATGATGACTCAACTGTTTGCCGCACGTCTCGGCGAGTTCGAAATTCCAGTATACGAAATCCGTCCGGGCATCATTAAAACCGACATGACCGCTGTTGTTACCGAAAAATACGACAACCTGATCTTCAACGAAGGCATTCTGCTCCAGAAACGCTGGGGACTGCCTGAAGATATCGCAAAAGTTGCGGCTATGATGGCTCGTGGTGATATCGGCTACTCAACCGGACAGGTGATTGAAGTTGATGGTGGATTCACCAAACTGCGTCTGTAAATTAACAAATATACAGGGACTTAACATATATGAAAGAACAGCAGATGATGTTCAATGATCAGGAAGTTCCGGTTTGCCAGGTGCATACCCTTGTGGTAGGTTCCGGCGCAGCCGGGCTCAATGCCGCCATTCAGCTCAGAAATCAGGGTGTCGAAGATGTGCTGATAATTTCCGAAGGGTTGAATATGGGCACTTCGATCAATACCGGCAGCGATAAGCAGACGTATTATAAAACCGCTATGTGTGGCGATGATCTGGATTCTCCTCGCTCCATGGCTAAGAACTATTTCGATGGCGGTTCCATGCATGGAGACCTTGCTCTGGTCGAAGCTTCCACCTCGGCACGAGCGTTTCTGAACCTGGTGAATCTCGGCGTTCCGTTTCCGCAGGATCCGTTCGGACAGTTCGTCGGCTACAAAACCGACCACGACCCGGCACAGCGCGCCACATCCATCGGTCCTTATACCTCGAAAGAAATGTGCCTGGCTCTGATTCGGGAATTGAAACGACAGGATATTCCTATTCATGAAAAAACATACTGCGTCAGTCTGCTCACGGACGGGCAGGGCGCGGATAAGCGCGCAACTGGCGTGATTGCCCAGAATGCCGACGGAGAATTTGTCGCATATGCCGCTGATAACGTAATCTTTGCGGTTGGTGGCCCCGGCGGGCTCTATCAGACCAGCGTTTATCCGAATGTGCATACCGGCTCGATCGGTATTGCGTTGATGGCAGGCGCAATGGCTCAAGGACTTCCCGAAGCACAGTATGGTCTAGCGTCCATCAAATTCCGCTGGAACGTATCTGGAACCTACATGCAGGTGATCCCGAAATTTGTATCTACCGATGCCGACGGTGAAAGCAATCCGAAAGAATTCATGAGCGACTATTTTAACAGTGTAGGCGAAATGAATTCCATGGTTTTCCTGAAAGGCTACCAGTGGCCGTTTGACATCAGAAAGATTGTAGGTGGTTCATCTATTGTTGATATTCTGGTGTATATCGAAACCCAGGTAAAAGGACGTCGTGTATTTCTCGACTTCCGCGCGAATCCTGAAGGGTTTGAATTCGATGATATGAGTCAGGAAGCCTGCGATTATCTACGTAACTCGAATGCTTTACAAGACACTCCATTGGCACGTCTGGAACATATGAATCCGGGTGCAATTACTTTGTACAGCGATCACGGCATTGACATTACTTCTGAAATGCTGGAAATTGCCGTTTGCGCCCAGCATAACAACGGCGGCCTTGCCGGAAACTACTGGTGGGAATCCACTAATATTAAACATCTCTTCCCTATAGGAGAAGTGAATGGTTCACATGGTGTGGCACGTCCCGGCGGTTCAGCATTGAATTCAGGACAGGTGGGCGCATTCCGTGCATCCGATTTCATTGCCCATAAATACAAAGAAGAAACGCTTGATATGGCTGCATTTAAAGCGGCTGCCGAAAAAGAGCTTTCTCAACTCAATACATTTATGGTAAATTGCCGCAATTCCTCCGTTGACTGGAAGGAACAGCGCGCAGAACTCCAGAGTCGTATGAGTCGTACGGCTGCGCATATCCGTTCAATCGATGGACTTGAAACCGCTCAAGAAGAAGCATTAAATATGTGGAAACTGGTGCAGGACGGCGGTTGCAAGGTCGAAAACGCTGCCCAGGCAATCCAGGCGTTACGTAATCGTCAACTGGTGTTTGCGCATCTGGTTTATATCAATGCGTCATTGTTCCAGGTGAAAAGCGGTACCGGTTCACGTGGATCGGCAATGGTCAAACTAGCCACTGGAACTCGTGCTCACGATATGCTTGATGCCAGCGAATGGTCGTTCCAGCAGGAAGATTCCGAGTTCAGAAAGAAGGTACTGGAAACGGTTGCCACGGCTGATGGAAACTGCGAAAACAACTGGGTTGACGTCAGGCCGATTCCGGAGAGTGAACTATGGTTTGAGAACGCCTGGGCAGACTATCGCGCCGGACGCATATATAGTTAACAGCAGATAACATATACATTTCAGGGCAGGGGGGCTGAAATCCCTGTCCTGAAGTTAATTGATTTTTATATTTAATCGGATATATTACAAAATTAATTCGTGCGGTAATTAAGGTAGGGTTAAATGAGCAATACGAAAGAAATGTATGACTTCTCGATTCTCAGGGCGTTGAGAAAACGTGAAGGACTGAATATAACCGATGTTTCGGAACGAAGCGGAGTGTCTGCCTCGGTGATCTCAAAGCTGGAACGTAACCAGACATCAGCCGAACTGGAAACACTCTATAAGTTAAGTCGGGTCTTTGGTATCACTACGTCTGACCTGATTGCGCTGGCTGAAAGCCAAATGGCTCACCGCACCCACGACAAAGAGCATACTTCCGAAGGGTTCACCTTTAAGGAAATTTCTTACGGCAATATCAAGGTTCTCTATGGAACCGCACCTGCCGGAGCCCATGTATCTCAACCTCAACTACACCGCGACGATTATGAAGTCTGCTGGGTCCTGAAAGGATCAATGGTATTTTATCTGCCGAGTGAAACGCTGGAACTGACAAAAGGCGATGCCGTTCAGTTCGACGCCATGTTGGAACACACTTATGAAGCTAAAGAAGATTGCGAAATCATTCTGTTGCACATCCGAAAAAGCAACCGATTTTGAATCAGTCTTTATGCAACCATACTCGTATACACGACACGATAAAGCCTACAAGTGATAGAAGAAACAGGCATACACAAATAGCAAGTAGAATAAAATAATCAGAATGTACAGTGCTGGTAAAATTAGTAGAGGCCATCCACTCGCCCCAGCAGTACGTAAGTATAGTCAGAAATAAGAACAATACAGAAAATACCAGATAAAACATTTGCTGTTTTTTTCGCTTCTTGCGAGTCACAAATGGACAATCCATTACATGGTATCCGCAATGGGGACATTGTACTGTGTTTTCACTGACTTCTTTTCCACATTCCTGACATCTGAACATGATCATTTCCTTTTTCTTTTTCTAAATTATACTATATTACCGGTTATCTTCAATCAAAATCGATGAAATATATAATGGATCTTAAGCTGCATTTTTCTGTTTTTATAAAGAAATGTTGTTGATTTGTGTTATAGTATATGTAAGGAGTAGAGCATGGACAAACCATTGATTATAAGTAAAGACATACTGGCTAAATGGCAGAACATCGTTGATATTTTGTCTGAATTAATCGCTGTTCCATCGGCGCTTATTATGCGTTTAGTTGAAGAGGATATTGAGGTATTGGTTTCCTCTACAAAGAACAGTGAAAATCCTTACCATGTTGGAGATCATGAACATTTTATGGATTCCGGGTTGTATTGCGAAACCGTAATATGCTCAAATGACAAACTTATTGTTCCCAATGCTCTTAAAGATGAAAAGTGGAAAAGTAATCCGGATATTAAATTAGGTATGATTTCTTATTTAGGTTTTCCAATAGTGTATCCTGATGGCAAACCTTTTGGAACAATATGTGTACTTGACAACAAAGAAAACTCGTATCCGGACACCTATGAACAGCTTATCATGAACTTTCGGGAAATAATCCAGTCCGAATTGGCCCTCATATATATGAACGCCCAACTGGGTGAGAAAAATAAAGATCTGCTACACTATATTAATGAAATACAAAGCCTCAGAGGAATCATTCCAATTTGTATGAGATGTAAGAAGATTCGTAATGATGACGGGTATTGGGAAAGGCTGGAAACATTCATTCATGACCATACTGGAGCTGACTTTTCTCATGGATTATGTCCTGAATGTTATGAGGAAGAAATGGCTCAGTATAAGCAACTGAAGAAGAAGTTAAATCCCAACTAACTGCCTTCTGAGAACAAAACTCGCTTGGGATAATCCGAAAGATATACAATTTCTACGGACTGTTTTTCTTTCAGCATTTGAGAAACTTTCTTATGATCGGCACCATAAAAAAACACCTGGGAAAGAATATGTTCTCCTTCGTAATCAAACTCAACTTCTGCTCCGTAAATACTGCCACGGCGAACGGGCCTGGCTCCGTAACGCAGAAACTTGGTAAATTTTGCCTGTAGCTTTATTCCTTTTGAAAGAATCAGCGAATTATTGGCAACACCTTTTTTACCTATAAAGAAAAAATAACTTCCCATAATTAGAAAGCACGGAAAAACAGAAGCGCAAAATGCGATTTGACGACGTTCCGGCGGTAATATAAAAAATACCGCAATCATCAACACCGTACCAATAAGGCCGGTTAGTCCAAAAATCTTTCCAAGAAGTACAACTACGTGCGGAGCATTTCTCATAACTCTATTTCCATTTTGAAAGGTCCAATTGTTTTTCTGTCTTTGCCACAATACAGGTTCCGGCAATATCGCCGGTCACATTAACCCAGGAGCGGCCCATGTCCAGGATTGAGTCAGCGCCTGCCACCATGGCGTAGGCGGCAGCTACTGCGGTTCCGGCTTCAAGAGGAAGTCCAACAGCTTTCATGACCATGGCAAGCATAAATAATCCGGCACTGGGCACCCCGGCCGTTCCGATAGAGGCAAGTACAGCGGTAAGGATCACAGTCATCTGCTGTCCGAACGTCAAAGGAGAGCCCACGGCGTTGGCCAGAAAGATCACACATACGCCCAGATAAATTGCCGTGCCATCCATATTGATTGTAGCGCCCAAGGGGAGGGAAAACGAATATACATCTCCTTCCACACCCAGGTTTTCTTCACAATCCTCCATGGACACGGGTAAGGTTCCGCTGCTGCTTCTGGTCACAAACGCGGTCAGCATCGCACTGCGGATTCCTTTGAAGAAACGAATAGGACTCAGCCGAAACAATCTGACCAATCCGGAATACACGAGAACGACCTGTAAAACATAACCGACAAAGGTGGCTAAAATCAGAATACCGATCTGTTCCAAACTTTGAGTCCCGCCTTTGGCGATAACGACAGCGATCAACGCAAACACACCAATAGGAGCATATTGCATAATCCAGCCGACAATAATAAAGGTAGCTTCCGCTATTGCCGTAAAGAACTGACTGAATAATTTTCCCAGTTCCTGTTTTGAAACATCTTCGCTTGATTTCAGGATGGAAATCGCGATCCCCAGCAACAGCGCGAAGAAAATAATCTGCAATACATTTCCGGAGGAAATCGCTTCGAATGGATTAGACGGAACAATATTCAGCAAGGTTTCACTAAAAGAGGGAGGGGGCGTGTTTAGTGCATTCGACAGTGTTGCTTCGCCTCCGGCATTTAACTGCATTCCCTTGCCCGGAGCAAATAGATTTCCCATGAGCAACCCCAAAGCAACAGCGGCGGCAGATGTAATCATATAATAAATGAAAATCTTTATGCCGATCTTCCCCATTTGTTTCGGATTGATTGATGATGCCCCTACGACTAAGCTTGCGAAAACAATCGGGACTACTACCATTTTCAGTAGATTTACAAATAAGTCACCAAACGGCTGAACCCAAAGAATGTGCTTTCCCAAAATTGCGCCGAAAATTACACCTAAAACCAGACCTACCGTTATTTTAACCAGTAAATTAACTTTAAAATAACCCTTAAAAATCCTTTTAAACATTACATCCTCCTGTATATCTTACCTAATATGCTCCATTTGACACATATTACAAATGATTTTTGAGGAGGACTTTAACTGTTTAAGAGGGGATTGATAATGAAAAAAATCGCATTATAATCTATATTATTCCTTTATAATCCAGGAGATTTTATTTTATGAACAGAGTTAAAATAACAGTATTAAAGACTACCCTCGACAATGAACTTGCATTGGAATATGGTGTGGAAGGATTAACTGCTTGTCCCATGCATAAAAAAGATCAGGAGTTTTATGCTGATTACGCCAAACCGGAAGGGTTCTGTGATGAAGCATGGAAGGCAATCTATCAATATGTCTTCGCCTTGGCTCATGGATCCGGTAAAGAGCTGTTTTATTATGGGGACTGGATCAAGAAGCCCGGTGTGGCAATCTGCGCTTGCAATGATGGACTTCGTCCGGTGATCTTTAAACTTGAAGCAACGGACCAGATATCCCAAATTGATTATCAGCCCATTCATTAAAAAGGCGATTCAACAGGGTAGGGGAGAAGCAGCATAACAAATGGACATTTTTAGAAGATTTCTCCCCGGATAGTTATTTTTTTTCCATGTTTTTTAAAGCAAAACATAGAAAATATTTATTTTTGTTGGTTGGGCTCTGTAGATTTTTGAGGGCTGAAATGTATTATCGACTTGAAGGGTTCTTTATATGATGTAAAAGGACTAAACAATTAACTTCCAAAACAGGGAGAAACAACGATGAAACTGAGTGCAAGGAACCAACTAAAAGGCAAAGTTGTGGAAATCAAAGAAGGGGTAGTGAATTGTGAAGTTATTCTTGATGTCGGCGGTGCGACTATTACATCAATGATTACCAAAGACGCTGTCAATGCTCTTGGACTGAAAGTAGGCTGCGAAGCTTATGCTGTAATCAAGGCATCAACCGTTATGGTTATGGTTGATTAAATCCTTACATTTTTGAGGAAGGGGGACATAATGCCTCCCTTTTTTGTTTTTTACAGCCTATCTACTTATCTTCCAACTATATATAATTCAACGCTTTTTTTACTGGCCTAATCCTGTAAATCAAACTATTTGTGCTGTGCTGATGCGCGTTTGCCTGCCTAAAATTTTACATACATAGAGCAGAAGAGGTATGACTCGAAGCGGTTTGTGCGGAATCCAATTATTGAAAAAGATATTTACAATGTTAATTTATAAGCAATAATAGAACAATTTGTTAGTTTAGGTGAATAATGAATCATCGAAAAATATCGATAATAATTAGCTGTTATTGTGCAATTTTATGGCTTACCAATTGGTCGCTAACATATGAATATAATAGAGAATCTGGTTTAAAAAGTTCCAGTATATCCCCGATAGGGTTTGGGGTAATTGTGAGCTTTGTCATGGTGATTATTCTTCTGATTGCAATATGGAAGCAAATTCGCGTGCTATTGGAAAGCGAAATAATGATCCCCAGGAATATTCGGCTATTCGGCTATAAAATCTATTGTTTTTTGTTAATTCCTCTTGCTTTTAGAATTCAGGAGGCCTACCCCATAATTGATACAGATGGAACCAAGGGAACAAAGTTTTATTCCTATGGTGGAGAAATTTCATCATATACTATTGTCTGGACAGCTATTGCTATAATGTTATTTCAGTTATATATCAATCTTAGAGAAAAGTTGCGAAACCAAGTGGTAGCTTGATCTTATTGCAAAGTTTAGCAAAATCAATAGAGCAGGGCACATCTTACTCCTGCTCTTAAAAATTGTCCAATAAAGCTAACCGATGAATCTGGTACAAGAGTGATTTCTCGTTAATACAGTCAACGGGGCTCAGTGGAGGATTTATTCAGGGTTTCCGAAGAGTCAGAAGTAAAAAGGAAAGTCTGTTTTTTTGTTCAAATGGTTAATGATTAAGTATTGGACATGCACAAAGTAAGATTACTCTTGCTTTGTGATTTCTGTGTCATTATTAGCTTTTTGAGCATTTCCGGGTCATAACTTCTTCTGCATGTAATTTCATGGAGTATTATACCAGCGGAGGATAAAGCCTCACGGATAAATTTATCTCGTTGTCTTCTGTCTGGTCTGTTATGACTTCTGTCGTTTAATTCTATAGTGCATACTGTTCTTATGTCGCAATTGACTATAACAAAGTCAATATGACGGCTTTTGATTCTACCTCTGTGTGACATATAATTATTGGCGTTTCTTTTTACATTTATAATATCTTCAAGCCTCACCTTACACATTATGCTGTATTCGGTCCCAATGGCATTTTTTAAAGCATTATAAAATAGCTTCTCAGCTGGCGTTAAAAGATTAACGGCGTGATATGGATATTTTATATTTTTGGGTTTCTTATTCAGTTGAACCTTTTTTGATTTGCGATATAAAATAACGCATATGACGATGATGACTATTAATATCATGAGATTGTGCATTATTAACCTCTAGGGCAGGGGAGCTTTGCTGTTCTTTTTGAGAGACTCTAGAAAATCTTCTTTTGTTTGGGGCGGTTCTTTTTCGGGTAGTCTATAAATGACTAGTTTTCCCTTAGATACCCAGTTAAGGAATTTAACTATACACCACCCCCATATAACTGATACTGTCAGCATAATAAAATACCATGCATACATCTCAAAACTAGACGGAAAGCTTCTCATTTTGACTTTTGCCCCATGACATTGTAATTAAAATCGTGTTGTATCCAAAACACAACATAATTTTTATTCGTAGGAAAATCAACCATCTGGCAATTATTGCAAAATTTAGCATTTTTTAATCTGTAATCATTCTCAAGGAAAAAACTTTTTCCCTGAGAACATGCCCAGCGGCGAGCGTTTCGCATAGAAAAACAACCGTTGTCAACATGAAAACGGAATAAATAGAGCAGGGGAGGCACGACCCGAAGCGGTTTATGCCGGATTGAGTCTTGACATTAGGGCGTTAGTTCCCCTCTCCCCAGTGAGGAGCGCAAGCGACGAACAAGCCCCCCTTGTGGGGGCTCTTGCTTTAAGTATAAATAAGTGCGACAATGTATTGATTTCTTTAACATTCATATATAGAATAAATATAAAATACTAATTGGGGAAAATTATGAATGAGTATCATATAGATGATAACGTTATAGTATGGAAATATATGAATTTATCTAAATTTTTATCTCTCTTGACTACTCAAAGTTTGTTTTTTTGTCGTGCCGATAAATTTGATGATATTCATGAGGGAAGTTTTAATAAGAATTCTATAAAAGAATACGAAAAACATGTTGGTCTAACTTTTAACAATGGAGATATTTTTAAATTAATACCACAGCATACTTTTGTTAGTTGCTGGCATATGTCTAGTCATGAATCTGTTGCAATGTGGAAAATTTATGGAGGAGGAAGTGAATCTGTTGCAATACAATCATCAGTCAAATCGTTGCGATTATCGTTTCCTTCTCAATCTAATTATGACAATGATAATTCAAAATTTATACATCAAGCAATACTTCCAGTAAAATATTCAGATTCATGTTCCTTGCATTTTCTTATGGGTCCTTTGTCTTGTAAAAAACCTGCTTATTCCTATGAAAATGAACTTCGAATGATTAGAGCTGAATTCCCTTCTAAGGATGAAATAATTGGCTTTGTAAGACATCCTCGCGATATTCCTCCTTTCTATTCATTGAAAATTGATTTTAACCAATTAATGCATGGGATTTATCTTGCCCCACAAGCTCCAGCATATCTCAAAGATGTTATTAATAATCTTTTGCAGCGTTATAACGTTAATTCTCAATGTTATCAATCAAGTTTAGATGATCTCCCTGAGTTTAGTTTTAGAAATAAATAATTGCTAAACTTTGCAATAGTTCATAAACCGGAAAATATTATTTGCAAATATTTCCTGATGGGAATATAATTCCTATGTCGGTTCGGTGGTAGAAACGACTCATGTATTCTAGGCATGAAAATGTTGTTTGATAATTTATAAAGGTTGCTTGGGCCTTGTTTCCGAGTTCTTTTTTTATTCAAGTGTAACGTCGCATAATATATATTATGTTAAATTAAACATATACAAAAAGAGGGAGGTTTTAATATGTAAGGCTTTTATGATAAGTTAATTATACCAAATGTTGATAACTTAATAATTAAAGGCTGTTAATAACTTGTTAATTATTATCAACATAAACGGACAACATCCATGATGGATCTAGACATCGTTTCTAATCTATTAAAAAAAATTAGAGCAGGGAGTGTTTATATAAATTTTTTTAGTAGGATTTGGTAAGTTGGTATTAAACCTGCATAAACAAGTGTTTCAGGAATTAGTCAATCTTTTGTATAATCAAATTTAAAATGTCAAATCCATAAAATGGAAGGAGTAAAAAAATTATGGAAATCAGTTCAACATCGAGTAGTTACTACATCAGCTCACTGACTAGCAGTTCAAGCAGCACTTCTTTAACAGATGAAGAAAAAGAGACCATTGCGGAAATCATTTCCCAGTATGACACCTCAAGCTTGACCGCTGACCAATACCAGGAACTAATGGATCAGCTCAAAGAAGCGGATATTGAAATGTCCGATGAAGTAGAGAGCCTTCTTGAAGAAGCGGGTATTGATGTTCCGGACTCAACAGCGTCTTCACTTTTAGAAACAATTAAGAACAGCCAATCCGCGTCTTTACTTGATTATCTCGGCGATGACGATGATGACGATGATTCTCTGCTGGTGAGTTCAAAAGTTTCCGAACTTCTTTCTCAATATCAAAGTGGAGAAATCACAGAAGACGATTTATTTAACAGCCTGAAATCAATGACCAGTGACTCTACATCAAGCGTAGGTAACTTTGTTGATTTGGAAGCATAATATTAATTAATTTATGATAAGGGGAAAGTTTCCCAACAAGCCCCCCTGCTCTATTCGACCGCTGAATATTTCTTTATCAGCGGTCGTTTTCTTTGTTCTGAACATTGAAATTTCGGTTCTTCGGATTAATTTAATTCCTTTAATTTCATATTAATGAGGAATGTATGTCTGAATATAAAAATATACTGGTAACCGGCGGCGCGGGTTTTATCGGCGTCAACTTCGTCAGAATGCTGCTTCAGGAAGAACCCGATGTAAGAGTAATCAATCTTGACTTGTTGACTTATGCCGGCAATCTGCTCAGTCTCGGCGAATATATGGACCATCCCAATCATATATTTGTTCATGGCAGTATTTGCGACAATGAGTTGCTGAAGAAAACAATTAGCCAATACAATATCGATGGAATTATCAACTTCGCAGCAGAAAGTCATGTGGACCGCTCTATAACCGGCCCCGAAATCTTTGTTGAAACTAATATCGGTGGAACGCTAAAGCTACTCCAGGCTGCACGAGAAGGCGGTGTTACCCGCTATCTACAGGTATCAACCGATGAAGTATACGGTTCGCTCGGCAATGAGGGAATGTTTACCGAAACCAGTCCAATTCAGCCGAATTCACCATACAGTGCCAGTAAATCCGGAGCTGACCAGATGGTTCGGGCCTTTTTTAAGACATTCGGCATGAATGCGGTCATTACCCGCTGCTCAAACAATTACGGTCCATATCAGTTTCCGGAAAAGATGATTCCGTTATGCATTAATAATATTCTGACCGACACCCCCCTCCCCGTCTATGGCGACGGCCTGCAGATTCGCGACTGGCTTTACGTTTATGACCACTGCACCGCGATCTGGAAAGTATTCAACGCAGCAGCTCCCGGCAGTGTTTACAATATCGGCGGCTGCAATGAGAAAACAAATCTCGAGTTAGTGAAAACTTTATTAAAGATTCTTGATAAACCGGAATCCCTGATTACCTATGTAAAAGATCGTCCGGGACATGACCGGCGCTATGCGATTGATTCGTCAAAGATCCAGAATGATCTCGGTTGGAGCCCTTCGGAAACATTTGAATCAGGTATCGAGAAAACGGTAAAATGGTATCTGGATAATCGTGACTGGCTGAACAATGTCACATCAGGAGAATACCTTAAATATTACGAAAACCGCTATTCTGACGGAAATTCCTACTAAGGTTTTTCGTTGCGATCCGTTATAGACCGTAAAATTTACGAAAAAAATACTTAATTTATTTTGTAATTGACGTTTGTTCGGTTATTTTAAAGAAGCGGGTTCGAAAAAACATTGTGCTTTGCCGGTATTTCTCAGGGAATACCGGCAAAACTCTATTTATGCAATTACAACATGTTTTGGAGAATTATGAAGACCCAGGAATTTGACTTGTGCGTGATCGGCGCCGGTCCCGGCGGATATGTCGCCGCGATTCGTGCCGGACAGTCCGGACTGAATGTAGCCCTCATTGAAAAGAACCACTTTGGCGGCACTTGCCTCAATATTGGTTGTATCCCCACAAAAACTCTCATCGCAGGCGTAGAAGTATTGAAACATACTCGTCATGCCGCAGACTTTGGAATCAACATCTCCGGCGACGTTACCGTTGACTGGAAAAAGATGGTTGCCCGTAAGGATGAGGTTGTCGGGAAGCTGCGTGCCGGTATTGGTTCCCTGTTAAAATCAGCCGGAGTCACCGTATTTAATGGCACCGGAAGTTTTCTCGACCGCAAGACTGTCACAGTTAATGGCGGCGATGACAATGGTGCTGTAATCAAAGCTAAAAACATCATTATTGCCAGTGGTTCAGAATCACTCGTGCCTGGATTTATTCCTCAGTCACCGCGAGTAATCACATCTACCGAACTGCTGTCTATTAACAAGATTCCGAAAAGCCTGCTGGTTCTCGGCGGCGGCGTAATCGGCTGTGAATTTGCCTGCTTGTTTGCAGAACTCGGAACCAAAGTAACTGTAGTGGAAATGCTACCGTCTATTCTGCCTAATATGGACAAGGACGTGTCCAAGCTGTTGACCCAGGAAATGAAAAAAGCCGGAGTTGAAATCCTTACAGGAACTCCTCTCGGCGATATAAAAGCTACCAGCCGTTCTGTCAGCGGAATGGTGGGCGATAAAAAACTGTCTGCTGAATACCTGCTGGTGTCGATCGGACGTAAAGCGGTAGCTGCCGAATTGAACCTGCCGGCAGCCGGAGTTGCGACCAACGAGCGCGGCTGGGTTCCGGTTGATGAAAAATGCCGCACCAATACACCGGGTATTTATGCGATCGGTGATATCGGCGGTAAAATCTGGCTGGCGCACCTTGCCAGCGCAATGGGTATCTGCGCTGTGGATAACATCTGCGGCAAGTCTAATGAATTCAACTACGACCTGATTCCCGGATGCATCTTTACTTCTCCGGAAATCGGCAGTATCGGACTCAGTGAAGACCAGTGCAAAGAACAGGGCATTGAATATAACGTGGGGAAATTCCCCTTCGCGGCTCTGGGTAAGGCGATGGCCATTAACGAAACCAGTGGTTTTGTCAAAATTATTGCCGACAAAACGACTGATCAGGTTCTCGGCGTTCATATCGTTGGTCCGCACGCAACCGACCTGATTTCGGAAGCTGTTCCGGCCATGAATATGGAAGTAACCGCAAAAGAACTTGGCAAAGCGATCCATGCCCATCCGACACTGGGTGAAGCTATGATGGAAGCAGCCCATGCGGTTCATGGCGAATGTGTCCATATGCCAACCAAAAGGAAAAGAAAATAAATTTGCATAACAGCGGAGAGCTTCCGCTTGAAATGAATTTTGATTTTAAGCCGTTTCCGATAAGGGAACGGCTTTTTTGCGTCTATTTGCTGATATGATTAGATATTTGAGATAAATGTAGTATCTTATCGCTGTCTGGAAATAATAATTAACTCAGGATGGATAATATATAATGCGGGGATTCAAATACCTGATAACCTTTCTTGCTGTCTCCTCTGCCGCAGCGATGCTTTCCGGTTGCGGAAAAAAAACAGCACCGGAACCGCCGTTAAGTGAACAACAGTTGACCATACAGATCTTTAACGATTTAAAGGCAAAACGCCGCCAGTCGGCATGCAGTAAACTAAGTCGCCTGATCGCACTTGACAAAAACAATACATTTCTTTACGAACTGAGGTCTTCTGAACAGAATAATATCTATATAGACAAGGTGAAAAAACTGGTTGCGAAAAACGATTTTGCCGGAGCAGTCAGGGAAATAGAACAGGCTGAAATCCGGTTCGGGCGTAATCCGCAGTTAAAAAACGTTAAGGATGATTTGCTGTTTTTCGGCAAAGTTAAACTTCTCGTGCAGCAAATATCCGATCCTGCGAACGGTAAAGCAATGGAAAAAAGTTGTATTGAGCTGAAAAAGCTAATTGTTTCCTATAAACCGGCAGCAAAGTATTTGCCTCTTGTTGAAAGCAAACTTGAATTGGCAAAACTTCTCCAGGAAACGGAAGATGAACGTGCTGTTTTCAGTATCTATTCCGACATCATTGATTTATCGCAATCCGGTGACTCAAAACTATCAAATGTGCTAATGGCTGAACTTGACGTACTGAATCCGGACAAGACAACCTGGAGTCGAATTGAAGCATTAATGAAAGCAACTGCCGCAGACAAAGATACGGTTGAGAAATAATCAGTTTCAGTAACGGGATATGTCCTGATGAAACCTTTACATCTGATATTACTAGTAGCAATTATATTTGTAACAGGCCCCCTGCCCCAATTGGCGGCACAACAAAACCGAATATGGCAGTTTCTTCCTCACCAGGTGGCTACCGTTAATCAACGGCTGATTACCAGAAACCGTCTGATTGATACAATGTTGAAGCTGAAACCGCTAAAGAAATATCAATTAATGAGTGACTCTGAACTGAAGGACAACTCCAAACTGGTATTGAAATCTATCATTAACCGGCTACTGCTGGAAGAACAATTCAAACAGTATGGTATTAAGGTCGAAAAAGGTGAAATCCGGCAGCGCCTTAATGCAATGATCCAACATATGACCCCGTTTCAAAAGAACCTGTTTGCCAGAAAGCTCAGGGAAAAGAAGCAAACGATAGAGCAATATATTACCGAGGCAGAAAATGATTCCGATACCGTTTTCGATTTAAAATTGCGGAAATTTATAAAGAAAAGATATCCTGGTAAACTAAAGGTATCTGATGATCTTTGCGAAGAATATTACCGCATTCGACAATACGCATTCAAAGTTCCTTCTGGAGTTGTGGTAAGAAGCATTATTATCTCACCAGATCAGTTTACCCCAAAAAGCAAAGACCATTCTCCGTTGACTGTTGATCACACAATCACTGAACGTGCCAATGCAAAAGCCAAAGCGACAGCATCTAAAATATACGAAATGCTGGTTCACAAGAAAGCCAACTTTATTGAACTAGCCCGCAAATACGGAGTTCCGGGCTCTGGCGAGTTGGGAACGATATTTAAGAATGGTTCCTTAGGAGATGCGGAAGCCTTGGTATTCAATCTTGGCTCGGGTCAAATTTCTCCGGTAATAAAGCTGGGGACAAATTATCAGATTATTCAAGTTGAATCAAAGATTCAGGCTGGTTATACACCGTTCCTTGAAGTAAAGGGACTCATTCGGGAAGAACTTGAAAACAAACTGATCAGTAAATTTTCTGCGGCTCTGGTCATGCAGGCAAAACGAACCAGTAAAATTATAATTTACTTTTAGATTATTGGAGTCAAAATATGAAGCCTGAAAAGATAATGAAGTTATTCAAACAGCGTACCAGTTGTCGATCATATTTAGAGAAAGAAGTTCCAGATAAACTGCTTGACCGGTGCATTGAAGCCGCCCGACTAGCACCATCGGCATGCAATAAGCAGCCCTGGCGGTTCGTTATCGTGAAAGATGCGGCTACCCGACAAAAGATTTGCGACAATTGCCTGTTGCCTGGAATCTCTATGCCGTGGCTGCACAAGGCCCCAGTTATAGCGGTTTTATGCGCAAAACCCGAAACCGTAACCCACAAGCTTGCACCCATGCTGTCAGGGGTAAAATATGAAATAATCGATTGTGGTATTGCCGGAGAACATTTTGTTCTTGCAGCCGAAGCACAGGAGCTGGGCACCTGCTGGATCGGTTGGTTCAAGCCACGCAAAATCAAAAAATTGCTGAGAATTCCATACAATATCAAACCTTTGTCGCTAATTAGCCTCGGTTTTCCGGAACAGCGTTCTGAACCGCGTTCACGGTTAACTACAGAAGAAATTGTTCGCTATGATCACTGGTAAGTTGTTGGTGTATGTCTTCCCGCGAATTCCTCACGGGCTTTATCTGTATGGATTTTTATAAATTCGGTTTTTGCTTCGGTATAGCCATCGCGGTTATGTTCAAAACCAGGCTGAAGCGATAATTTCAGTTTACCGTATTGTTCCGCTATGTCAGAGTGCGCTATCAGGTAATCCCTGAAATACAGTTCGTTCCAATCCCCGGAGTAGCGAACATGTAGATGAAAAACTTTTTCAGCATATCCTTCCGGAGTGTATCCTTTATTGAACATCATGTGGGGAGCGGGATTTTTCGGCTGTGGTGAAAAAACGTATCCAATACCAATTAAAGCTGATTTTAAAGATTCAAGATTAGAATCATCAGTGATTTCCAGCAGGATATCAACAGTTGGTTTAGAAATAAGGCCAGGGACAGCAGTACTGCCGATATGGCTGATCCGTACAATATGCTCCTCTCCAACCGCGCCGGAAATACATGCATCCTCAATAACATACCAGTCCTTATATTCTGGTCTGTACTCTTTTAGAACAATCGGAAACAACTCCCATAGTTCTTCAAGCGTCATATCTTTTAGCTCTTTAGCCATTTTTTATTCCACATCCACCATTTTCAGCCAGCTCCATGCCAGCATCTATAATCATCTGCATGTCATCTTCAACACCACGTCCGTTTGTCGTCAGATAAGAACCAATCATTATGGCGTTGGCTCCCGCGATAAAGATAAATGACTGCATATCACGCATATTTTTCTCGCGTCCGCCACAAACACGAATTTGTGTATCCGGCATCATCAATCGTGCGACTGCAATAATCTTCAGGCATTCCAGTGCGGAGAGTGGCTTTAGCATTTTCTCTATCGGCGTACCAGGTATTGCATTCAAAAAATTAATCGGAACAGAATCAACGCCAATTTCACGTAATGACTCGAAAAGCTCAACGCGCTGGCGGTTTGATTCACCCACCCCAAACAGTCCGCCGGAACAAACACTCATTCCCTGGGCCTTTGCCTCGCGTAAAGTATTAACATTATCCTCAAAGGTTCTGGTTGTACAGATTTTCGGATAATAGCTGGCAGAAGCTTCCAGATTGTGATGGTAAGTGTTTATACCGGCAGCTTTCAGGCGTTTTAAACATTCACGGTCAACAATCCCGAGAGACGCACAAGGCGCAATTCCGGTTTCAGCGTTAATAGCCTCAGCGGCGTTACAAATCTCATCAATCTCTTCTTCAAGGCACACTGCACGGCCGGAGGTAACTATACCAAAACTATGGGCATGACCTTTCTCCGCATCAGATGCAGCTGATAGAATTTCTTTGCTGTTTTTCAGCGGATAAACGTCAATCTCACTATTAGAATGAACCGACTGTGGACAAAACGCGCAGTTTTCTCCACAGTTACCGCTTTTAGCGTTAATAATCGCGCAGGTTGAAATTTTATTGCCGCAATATTTCTCGCGGACCTGCCCTGCCCTGAATATCAGTTCATATATATCAGCTGGAGCATCAAGATTCATCAGCTCCAATGCTTCATTGAATTCAATTCCTTTTACTGCTGTCATTGGTCCATTTCCAAGTTTATTATCCGTACAACATATCGGATTCAAGCGCCCATTAGGGCGCTTTTTATACCTCGTATGCATGCATCAAGGTCGTTTGTTTTTTAATTGCAATTGCAAGAGATTAACATATTCGTTTCAATTGGATTTGTCAACAACTCTTACGAACGGCGTTTGCCCTTCCCTTTGCCTTTACCTTTGTCTTTGCGTCTATCTGTTCTGAATTTTTTACTGCCACGTTTTTTGTGTCCGCCTTTAAAATCAGCAGAACCTTCCGAGTTGCCTTCCTTGTCTTTTTTCTCGCTGGCCATTTCAATCAACGGCTTATTACCACGGCCTTCGCGACGAAATATATCAATGATCTTTTCCGCGGCCTGAAAGGGGACGGTTATAAATGAGAACGTATCAAAACATTTTACGTTCTGAATCAAGCGACTTTTGACTTTCGCCTTATCCCAGATCATATCAACCAGTATTTTGGGCGAACAACCATCATTCTTCCCGAGAGCAACGAACAAACGGGCGGTGCCGCCGGAATCAATGGAGCCACTATTGTCGCGAATCCTTGTACGCTTTCCTCCGATTTCTGAATAGTTGTCTTCCATCAATTCGTTCTTGTACTGATTCTTCAATAGAGCCGCAATTACTTCCGCTGGCTCTCTGGTTTCGATTAATTCAGTAGCAAAATCCATATAATCCTGCCAGGAGTCCCCTTCCAGAAGTTCGGAAATTTCATCGACAATGCGATCCTTCTTCCCTCTGACAATATCAGATGCGCCAGGAAGTTTTTCCTTTCGAATATCGGTTTTTGCAAATCGTTTGATTTGAGTCAGTTTCTGGTATTCGGCCGGAGTCACAAACGTTATTGCCGTACCCTCATTACCAGCACGCCCGGTACGCCCGACACGATGGACATACGCTTCTGGATCCTGAGGGATCGAGTAGTTCACAACATGAGTCAGGTTATTAATATCAATACCACGTGCGGCTACGTCGGTAGCCACCAGTATATTGGCAGTTTTGCTCTTGATCTTTTCGATCACGCGATTACGTTGTGCCTGGGAAATATCTCCATGCAGAGCTTCGGCTGGATAGCCCCGGTTCATCAGATTCTGGGCAACTTCATCGACATCGTTACGAGTACGGCAAAATACCAGTCCATAAAAATCCGGTTCAATATCGATAATACGGCACAATACCTCAAACTTATCGCTACGTTTTACTTCGAAATAAATCTGTTCCGTAAGTGTAGTCGTTAATTGCTGTTTTTCAACTTTGACAATGTCGTATTCCCCCATAAAACGTTCAGCAATAGACATAATCGGTTTCGGCATGGTAGCCGAGAACATCAGCATCTGTTTGTCCGGTCCTGTTTCTCCAAGGATCATTTCAATATCCTCAACAAATCCCATGTTCAGCATTTCGTCAGCTTCATCAAGGACCGCAATCGATACAGAGCTGATATCAAGTGTACCGCGGCGCATCAGATCCATAACTCGTCCGGGAGTTCCCACCACAATATCAACACCACGTTTCAGACGTCGCATTTGGATTTCAATATTCTGTCCACCATAAATCGGCATTACTTCGATATAACGTCCACCTTTGAGGGAGTTGATTTCTTCCGCCACCTGAATGGCCAGCTCGCGAGTAGGAGCGAGCACTAAAGACTGAACAAAATCACGATGTTTTTCGATGCGTTCAATAATGGGAATGCCGAATGCGGCAGTTTTACCGGTACCGGTTTGAGCCTGTCCGATGATATCTTTTTCGCCTTTCAATAGAAGCGGAATCGTCTGAGCCTGGATAGGTGAAGGCTCTTCAAAACCTTTTGCTTCAAGGGCTTTTAGTGTCTGCTCGGAGATTCCGAGTTCTCTGAATTTTTCAAGTTTTTCCATTTTGTTTTCTCCGTTCACAAGGAGCTCAGGCAATAATACAGAATCGCCGTAATGCTAGTAATTCAGTATTACGGTCTACACAAATTTATACTTATGTATTTCTGCAGTTATCCGGGGGATTAATGTTTCAGGGAAAAAGTTGCCTAATACAATATTTATCCGTTTCATTCAAGCAACTTAGTCAATTCTTCGCCCTGTCCGGTTTTTCCGGAATATCGCCAGCTAAAAAAGCCTGTATGGTCGCGAGTAAAAATCTCGCGCGCTAATGGAAGAATGTCAGCGTCGCTTATCCAAATCAATTACACTGCGCTCAGGTGAATTTCTTTGTTCGCCGGCTGCATCACCTGTAATGCCAGCCGCACATTATCATTTTTATTCGATACGTCATTGCCTTCTGCAACAACAAAACGTTTACATTAGCAACAAAAACAGATTATGCAAATTAATTAGTAAAAATAACTTATAAAATTATTCTCCGGCGCGTTCCTGAAAACTTTTTGGAGAAACTCCGGTATTTTTCTTAAAGAAGCTGGAAAAATAATATTCTGAACTAAAATGAAGTTGTTCGGCTACTTCCCGGACCCGCATTCCGGGAGTCATTAATAATTCAGCAGACTTTCTCAGCAGCATATTTACAATAAGATGTTTGGGCGATATCCCCAGATCGCGAGAAAAGTTACGTGAAAATACGTCACGCCTCATTCCCGCTTTTTTCGCTAACTCTTCAACAGATGTTCCAGCATCGCCGTTAAACTTGATATAGTCAAGAATATCACTGTACTGGTCACTTTTATTCAGTCGATATTGAACTTCATCCTCAACCGCGCCTGCGAAGCGACAGCAAAACCCGTAGATGATTTCATTGACCTGGCACAAAGACAGGAAATCGTCCTCCCGTTCAAGAAGTTCGCGCAGTTTAGAGATAATTTCAGGAACTTTTAGCACTTCACACTGTGGATGCAATTCGAAAGCATCAAAACCATAAAAAACATCAACATTAAATTGCAATGACATAAAATGCAGATCATCAGCCAGTTCAAGATCGATTAAATGACGGCAGGGAATAAAATAGACATTATTCTTCCTCATAGGAAAGACCTTGCCGGTAACTTTATCTCGCACAAGGCTGGTTCCATGAGAGTCGTTTTTCGTCACGAACAACAATCGATTCACCATCATCCGGTTATCAGGAGCAGAAAGTTCATACGATTCATTCCAAGCCGCATGAGCAAGCCGAAGCTTAGTCAGTGCATGGTGCCTCAGTAATGTTTTTCTTCTGCCGCAAATCATAAAATCATAATTTCACATTATTCTTTTCTGCATATTCATAATTATATATCACACAAAAACACAATACAACGGGAATAAAAAAATAAAACCCGGTTTCCGTTTATCAAGGAAACCGGGCCTTGGAACACCTCCAATAGGTTTACGAGTAACTTTTATTAAGTTTTAATCTCGATTTTTTTACGTTGTGTCTGTGCGCTTTCTATTTTAGGAATAGTAACCTTCAGTACACCTTTTTTCAGGGAGGCAACCGTATGTTCGGGATCAATCCCATCCGGCAGCGTAAAACTGCGCTGGAACGAGCCATAGTGCCTTTCTGAAACGTGGTACTCTTTACTTTTATCTTCTCTTTCTTCTTTCTTTTCACCTTTGATTGTCAATACATTATTCTGAACAGAAATATCGAGATCTTTTTCTTCCACACCGGGAAGGTCACCGGTAAATTCAATGGTCTTATCGTTTTCACTCACATCAAAACTGGGAGCGGTTAGTCCAGCCCAGCCTTTTCCGGCAAATTCCGGAAAGAAGTCATCGCGCATGAAACCATTGAATAGATGATCGATTTCACGGTGTAGTGCCGTCAACGGATGTTCCGTTTCATTCTTTTGGGTTTCTTCCGTTTTACGGCTCCAGGGGATAAGATTACCAAACATAAACACTTCACCTCCTTTTCAGTTCTTATTTATGTTGTAACTGCCGCAGAGTCACGGCCGTATTTCTGATTAAATATTATATGCATCGGCTGTGCCAGTTTTAGACAATAAAAACCCTGATTTTCAAAGTTGTTGAAAATCAGGGAAATACAAAAAACTATTATCATAAGAGTTTTGTAGCAAGAATGTTACAGAGAAACTTTGACTCATTTAACTGTGACAGTTCTCGCGTAAAAATGTCACACTACATCAGGTATAACTAACCAAACCTGAATTACCGCGTTCCTGACGCTCTTTCCAGTCTGTTTCAATACCGGCCCGCCACTGTTTCGCAGCCTGAGTTAATTCAGTTGCGACTTCAGGATATTTATCTTTCAGGTTGACCTGTTCGCTCATGTCTTCCTTTAGATTTGACAAATGGACATCATCTTCTGGATCCGCTCCTTCAACAAGCACTCCCTTCAATACCAGTTTCCAGTTACCACGACGCACTGCAGTCTGGTCGTTCATTTCCCAGAAAATGTCGCGTTCCGGCAACGGAGTGCCTTCTGTCAGATATGACATGATATCAATTCCATCAACGCCGTATGGTTTGGAATCGCCTCCTGCGGCCTTTACAAATGTCGGCAGGATATCCATTGCGGCAACCGGCTCGCTCAATACTTGTCCGGCAGGAATTTTATCGGGCCAGTTAATGATACCGGGCACCCTGATTCCGCCTTCATAAAGACTGAATTTGTGTCCTTTCAAGCCGCCGGAAGTTCCACCGTAATAGGGATCAGGCGTACCATCAAGCCAGTTGCGGGATTCGCGTGACGGGCCGTTGTCAGACATCAAGAAGGTGCAGGTATTGCCGGCAACGTTCTGACGCTCCAATTCATTCATAATCTCGCCAACACCATCGTCAACGGCGCTGAGCATTGCCGCCATGATCTGACGATCCCACGGTAAATCCGGGAAACGATCAATATATTTCTGTGGAGCATGCATCGGATAATGCGGCGCGTTATAGGCAACGTACAGCACAAACGGTTTATCGTCTTTCACTGCGTCACGAATATAATCGACTGCTTTTTCCGTAATCGCCTCGGTCATATACTGACCGTTGTTCCAGGCTTCTTCGTGATTCTCCCATAAGTCATGCGTGGGATCATTACCGGGACCGCCCCTATTTATGCCCCAGTAAAATATGTGGGAATAGTAGTCGATGCAGCCAGCAAGAAAACCATACCAGTTATCAAAACCATGGCTGTTCGGACGACTTTCCTCAGTAAGTCCCAGGTGCCATTTACCTGTCATATATGTATTGTAGCCCTCGTTTTTAAGAGCTCTGGGTAATGCGGTCACATCCTGCGGCAACCCGGAAGCTGTACGGTGTCCAGCCAGAATCGAACGCACCCCTGCCCTCGCCGGATAGCGTCCGGTCAACAACGCAGCACGCGATGGACTGCACACTGGACAGTTGGAATAAAAGTTATCAAACCGGACACCGCCCGCGGCAAGACGGTCAATATTCGGCGTTTTAAAATCAGTGGCTCCCATGCATGATAAATCGCCATACCCCTGGTCGTCGGTAATGAATACTACGTAATTAGGTTGTTTCATCTTAAATATCTCCTTTAATGTCCGTACGACGGACGGCGTTTGTACCGCTTCAAACTCCAGTCGCTAACGCTCCTTATGGAAGCGGAAATTAAATACATCAAGTCAGAGGGTATATTAATACTTTCTAAGCACCTCCGAAGCCTTCTGTGCTGCTTGTGTTACCATATTTACTGTTTCATTCAGTTTTGATTGATCTGGAGTTCCGAACAAAGTAACACCGATAGCTCCCGTGAATTCATCTTTCAGGAAAACTGGTGCCGCAATACGTGTTACGAATTCTCTGTCATCTTTGTTGTTAATGATTACCCCATCAGCAACAACTTGTTCCAGTTCTTGTAATAAATTGGAATTTATTTTATTTCCGAGAATACGCTTACGAGTTTCAGTATTCTGATATGCCAGTAACACCTTCGCGCAGCCGTGCGTGGCGAAGTTACAGTTAAAATGTCCTTCCTGCATATAGTGAAATGCTTCCGGGATATCATGTTTTACAATCAGTTTATTGGTATCATCGGTCAATTCGAAGTATGCCGCTGAATAGCCGGTTTGTTCCGCCAGTTCTCTCACCACTGGGCGTAACAATTCGGCACGACTGATTTCACCACAAATTTTTTCTCCCAGCGTTTTAGTTCGTTCTCCCACCCGATAATTTTTTTCTCCAGCACCTTTACTAACCAGATTTTCTTCGCAAAGAGTTTTCAGGAGTCTTGAAATTGTTGACGGCGGAGCGTCAGGAAAGAGTTCACTGAGTTCATTAAACGTCATACCGTCTTTATTATCTGCCAGATTTTCTAAAACCTTAAATGCCCTTCTTACTCCGGGCATACTTCCGCGTTCTGTCATTGCCACTACTCTCTTGGTATTGTTTTCGATAGTAAAATATTGTTTATGATATTATAAATCAAAAACTTAGGCATGTCAAGACGCAAAGAACAAATAAAAAGATATATTTAAATGACGTATCGTTTTCGATAGTTATCGTGAGACTTTAAAGATTCTGAATTTATTACCGACCTTCTTGTGATAATACAGTTCTTTTCCATTACTGCTGATGGCCGGTCCCTCAACAAAATCAGAATAACCAATGCTTTGTATCAGTTTTGGGAGTCCAAAGGGAGATGTTATATCTTTTCTGGTTGCACGCATGATTTTGGAACACGGCAGGCCTTTTTTTATAAAATCACAGGCGAGCCTTGTAAAAAATAATTCCAATCCGTCTTTGGATATAGAAGCAGCATATTCGAAGTCCATCGTATTAATGTTTGTCATTATACGTTTTGCTTCCGCTTCATTATAAACGTATTTACCATTGATTTTGGTTGCAAATAATATATTTGATGCCAGTATGATCCCAACTTTAAAATAACGAAAACGCCATGTTGCCCTGGAAAAATATAAATATTTGCCATCATCACTTACTTCCACGCCCATATTGCCGGTCAGCAACTGCTTTAAAAGTTGTATTTTCCGTTTGGGAATCCCCTTTAAATCCTTTATTGACTTAAGGGTTCCCTTGCCTGGTTGAAATACTGCAAAGCGAACCATGGAAGAAGTACTGGATTCAATATAAAAGAAATTCATACTCGAATCCATCGTCGGATTCCCCTGAACATCTTTTACGCTATTCACGCCGGGACCCAATGAACCACGATACAACCATTCTTCATTGATCCATTCTGCATAATACAGATCTTTATTATTCTCATATCTGCCGGAATTAAAGAACAAAAAGCGTCCATCTCTCGACAGAAAAGGTTCTTCTGTGCTTATCGGAGTACCCCCGAAGCCATTTGGTAGACCTTTAATGTGAACGGGAACCGGTTTGCCGAACTCCTTATCAGCAGCAAAGGCAGAAATACTCAACACAACAAGCAAGACAAATAATCCAACGCAGTTTTTCATGTTTTTTTACCAGCCCCCAGTCAAACATTTAGAAGTTCCCTTTGTTGTTAAATATGTCATAAGAAACTGTTTTTTACAAAATCAGTTGACAATTATTTAATGATATAGAAACAACAAACAGCCGGAGAAACCATGGAACTGATTAAAAAATTTATACCTCAAACGATAAACTATAAGTTATCTGACACAGAAGTAGTGCGTCTGAAACAACTTTCATTATGCCAATATATTGATTGCCGGGAACTAGTTAAAACACTGAAAAACTATCAGCAAACACACAATCGAAAAACATTAAGTAAAATATATTATTTGACGAATTCTCTTAAAAATAACATCATCCAACAGAATGATATTTCCCCTGCCCCCATTATCGACATGAACATCTTTGACTTCATGACTCTTCTTAACCATTTACTTCCGAACTTAAACTGTCATAATGAATCACACTCACAGCTTGACATTACTTACGCTACAGGAAAAATCATGACTATATTTCCCCGTTACAGCATAAATGAACTGCTGAATATGCCGGTACAAAGCTTTTTTGCATTTTATGAATTAGCAGATAAGATGCAGGCTGATTTCGCATTAGAAGTCCATTATGCAGCGACTTTGGCATTCCACAATGGCAATACCGCCGCACTGCGTCAACGGCGAGGCAATCCGTACCACACTGCGATTCCTGATACGGAATACAATATCGACGAAGTTCAGGCAGTCCGCAAACTTGCCTGTGAATTAGCAAAAACTCACAAGGAGCATGTATAAATGAGAGTAACCCACTACAATAACATCGATTTCAACATCGACGACAAAGGAAATATTTCCCGCAAATCAATATGGCATGTGATGGACGATGACACAACAGCCGGCGGGAACTGGACCGGTTTGCGTGACCTCGCGGAGGAATGGGCGGGCTCTCCAGGAGATGACTGGCGCATTCCCGGGAGTAATTCCCAGAGTTACACGACTGACGATTCCTGTGTGATTACGGGAATCGAATTCAAAGCACTTAGTCGCTTTATGTACGAGGTTGAATTTACCGGTATACAAAAACATCTGGAGGCCGAAATGATCGGCAATCCTGATATACACACCAGTCAGTCGGCTGAGGTTGAAAAGAGCGCAAAGTGGCGCGTTCACGCAGACAGTATCGATGACCTGCTGCCTGCGATCGGCGATATACTGTCATGGGCAGGAGAATTGTATATGTGCGCCGAGATTGATTGTAGCTCGCGTGAAGGCGGTGAATACGATGTGAGCCTTCGGGCTAAGGACATGTCCGTATTAATGATCGGGAATCCGGTATTTATACGCAACAGTAAGCTGGAATCAGAAAAGAGCGCAAAGTGGCGGGTAAGTACTTCCGCCTATGATGAGTTCCTTGAAACCTATGATATAAACTCCGATGCGTCATCATGGGCCGGAGACGGATATTATGTAACAGAACTGAATGCTGATCCCGTCGGGGCTCTCGGGTATTATGTGGAAGTGAAAGCCCGGCATATCGGAGTTAAACTTCTCGATATCAGCAAAACGGTTGAATATAAAGGCTATGATCTTTCCGGCAACCTGAAAACCGCCGTTGTATATATCGGTAAATGGCAAGTGCATATTGACAGCCAGGATCAGTTTAATGACCTTTGCGGCGAATCTGCTGAAGATTGGGCAGAAGAAAATTTCACCGTAGTTTCCGTTAATCCGGTAAGAATATCGGAAATTGAATATGAATATACCCTTAAGGCACGGGACTTGGACAGTGATACTTCCGGCCTGAATTATGAGTATGATCCACGAGATAATTTAAGTTCCCGTAATGATGTTACCGCTTTCCCTTCTGAATTTACCTTGTCGCCGGAACAATGTGGTTGGATGCTCCAGAATGGTAATTTTATAAAACTTAATGATTACGAATCCGATAGCTGGGACTCTGATTCGGATTGTCCGTTCAATGTCAGTAACGAGCTGAACCGCTCTCTAATCAATCGGACACTGCCGACTCTGGGACTGGAAGAAATCACCTATTACAAAGGCAATGGAGCCAAACATGTCTCGAAACTTGCGAATTGGGACAGTTCCAGCACAGTGCTTAAGGATTACACCATCGGCAACTATTCAGGTAATTGGCGAAAACTGGGTCAGAAATCTTCAATGGAACTGGATAACAGAGGAGACACGTGGACCAAGATTACTCGATACTATCAGAAAGCCCCCGGTGATTATACCTGGAACTCCGGCTACTCCGGCTTTACCTCTTAATCAGACCCGAAGAGCGCAGCGCGGCTAAGCCACTCTAAGTTTTTCGTTGTGGATTTTTTTTTTGACAAATGGATTTTGCGTTATATTGTGTAGTGTTTTCAGAAAGGGATTGATTATGGATTTAAAAGACTGCACAAATGGATTTGACGACGCGATCTGGACCGAAGGTTCAGCGGAAGATCAGCTATCCGCTATATTTATTGACAACCTGATGCTTCAGATGGTTCGTGCCGGACTGGAAGAAAAAACGTTTCTGCCGGAAGAACTGGACAATACCGGGACCGCGATAAGTTTTAACAGCGTATTAAATCGTTTGCTGTTCATGTCCAACCTGACAAAAGAATCGGCAGAATCCGACCGGATCGGAACCATAAAAATAAATATCGACGGCAACAGACATTGTATCAGACTGTCCGTTGCCACCCGAAGTTCATCATTCACACTGTCTCTTTTATGATTGAGTCATCAGTTTTTTGTGACCTTCGCGCCAGGGAACAAAATCTGGATTTTTTTCCGGAATCTTCGCCTTGACGTCTTCCCGCCAGTTTTCCAACAGGGCACGCAGTTCGTTTACAACGTTCGGCAAGTCCGCAGCGAGGTCGTGTTCTTCACTGATATCCTTTTTTAAATCATATAGTTCGCAGTGCCAGTCTTCAAAAAATTCAATCAGCTTGTAGCGTCCTTTTCTGACCGAACACCCCGGTGTTCCGCCCTGATTTCCATAGTGCGGATAATGCCAGAATATCGCTTCTCGCTCAAGCTCGTCACCGCCTTCAAACAACGGCAGCAAACTAACTCCGTCTACATGCTGTTCAGGAATTAAATCAAGACCGGCAGCCTCCAGAAAAGTGGGATAAAAGTCCGGGGTCGTCACCGGTACATCACAAATAGAACCCGGCTGAACCTTGCCCGGCCAGCGGACCAGCATGGGTTCACGGGTTCCACCTTCATACATCCACCCTTTTCCTTCGCTTAACGGAGCGTTACAGGTTGGCGAACCTTCGGCAGTGGCGAGCCCGCCGTTGTCGGAGGTAAAGATAACAATAGTGTTATTGGCGATATTCTTGCGTTCCAATAGCTCAAAAATCCTGCCGATATTATCATCAAGGCTTTCAATCATTGCCGCATAGGCCGGATCGGATTGTAGCAGGCGACGTCGTATACGTTGATCTTTTTTATGCTCGGAAGGAAAAAAGTCACCATCCTCAAACGCAGGTATAGTGTCAATTCCCATAGCCTCTGCTTTTGCACGGTATTTGGCAATCTTTTCCTCTTTCGCCTGAATTGGCGTATGAACACTGTAATAACAAAGATTCAGGAAAAACGGCGAACCTTTATGGTTGTCGATCAGTTTCATGGCTTCATCTGTAATCCGGTCGGTAAGATATTCTCCTTTCGGTCCATTCTCCAGAGTTGGTATATTCCACGGACTGAAATACCCATATTTGGGATGCCCATAATGGCAACCTCCAACATTTACATCAAATCCATGGGTTTCCGGATAATACGGCTCAGTTCCAAGATGCCATTTACCAATGTGCCAGGTTGAATAGCCTCCTTCTTTTAAGGCAGAGGCAATCGTTTTCTCGGAATGACGCAGTTCTCTGATGTAGGGAACATCGGCGAGATATCCGCGTCCGCTGCCGCCTATATAATGGGTAATTCCCACCCGTGCAGGATATTTTCCGGTCATCAGGCTGGCGCGAGTCGGAGAACATACCGGACATGACGCATAAGCATCCGTAAACATCATGCCGTCGCGGGCAAGTGAATCAATATTTGGCGTCTCGTAAAACTTACTTCCCATACAGCTGAGATCAACCCAGCCCATGTCATCCATAAGAATAAAAATAATATTGGGCTTATTCATTTCTGCATCCTTTAAATTTGCTTTATTTGATATATAATAATCTATATGTTTTATATTTAAAATAGTAAAAATGACAAATAATTTGTTCTATATGATACAAAAACAAAACACAGCCGTAAAATATTTTGCAAACCGCCTTGGTCCCGACCGCATGCATTCACAATTGCGTTGCGGGTTGAGCATGCGCCCCAAATCTTTTGAAAAGGATTTCGTTACGGAACAAATGGCAGTGCTCTACGTTTTCAGCGGTTCCGGTATTTACAGCGATGAAGCCGGATGCAAGTATAATTTCGATAAGGGCTGTGCTATAACCAGAATCCCGAATCTAAAACACTGCCTGCGTTTTACTGAAGAATCTGAAGTTGCCTATATCGCAGTTCCGGCCGAAATATATGCAATTGTTCAACTGACTTCAACGATAAACCGTCCGGTATTTCAGTCATCGGCCAATCCCGAACTAATCCGGTCAGCACATCACAATATTTATAAAAAGCTTGCTGATAAAAACGAACACAATCTATTTGCGGTAATAATTCACATGCAGGAATTTATCGCTCTCTTATGCGAAGAAAAACCGGAAGATGAAATATCGCGCGCCAGTCAAATGCTGAATAGAGACGCTACCTTTCGTAGTAACTTACAAGAAATTGCTGCCGAACTGAATATGAGTTACAGCCTGTTTCGAAAGAAGTTTACTGCCGCGACCGGAGTTTCGCCCGGAAAATATCAGATAGCCCGACGCATGGAAAGCGCATCCACAATGCTGCTTTCTGGCATGTCAGTGGGAGAAGTCGCGGAAAAACTGGAGTATCCGGACATCTATACATTCTCGCGCCAGTTCAAGAAATATACGGGAAAAACTCCGTCCCAGTTAAAGAATTCCGGATATTAATAGAAATCCGGCAGTCTAAAAAAATTCTTTACGACTCCTATTTTTCCTTTGGCTACTAAAATGGATTTATTATTTATTGGGTAGCTAGTGGATAAGCCAGATTATATATCGATGTTTCCTGCTCTTTCATGGGGATTGCGTTGATTGCGTCGAGGATCTTTGGATCCTGATAGACTTTATATCCGTCATTCAATACTTCCAAGGCGATTACAGGCTTGATTGTTTTAATGTTGGTATAAGCCCATTTTCCGTATACGGCAGGAAGGATAAAGATTATTCCTGCCTTTAGCGTTGCTCCGTTTGGAGCCTGATAATGCCAGTACTTTGATTCACCGCAGAGTTCGGCTATCCTGCACATTTGTATCCAGCCAACAAGATTCATCCTGGAATAACTAAACGATAGAGTCCGTTTTAATTCATGCGGCTGAGAACCATCTTTCACAAAATTATGAGGGAATTTTGTCTTAAACGCTTCCTCTACAGTATTCAGCGCCTGATTTTTTTCACCAAGATAATATTGGATCAGCGCGACATGGGCATACCACCATGTCGCATGGTTATTTTCAGCGTTCTTAGCTCCAATCCCCTGTTTGCTGGTTGTAACCCAGTGTAAATATTTTTTTAACCACTCGTCCATTCTCCGGTCATCTTCAACCGTCCAGAACTCAGAGTCGCGAATCAAATCAATCGAGTTAAGATAATACTGCATTCTCAACGAATAGTCTATTATGCCATATATACGTCCTTCCGCACAGCCCGGAATACCTTGTCCATAGTTCATATTCGGATTTACGCCGGTTTCGGGCGAAGTAAACCATGTTTTAAGAAAATCCGCTGTCTTTTTAGCGTATTTCGGGTCTTGAGAATAGAAGTAAGCCAACGCTGTCGGAAAAGTATGTTCTTTTAGCACTTTGTACGTTCCACCATCGGTGGCCAGACTGGATAATTGAGGATTCGCCTGACCGTCTTTCCGAATCCATGGCAGTCCATCCGGCTTGGATTTATCGGGCCACCAATAGGTACCGATACTCATGTAGTCATGCTTGTCTCCGCTTGGAGGAACCATTTTTTTATCCATGACGGATAACGGTTTTACCCGTAATGACTGATTGGCTCGTTCAAGTAGATTCATGTAGGTTATATGATATTTTGAACCCGGAGATGCAATAGATGTTCTAATTTTTTTCATTTGAATCATGTCCAGAATTGACCGATTACGCATGTTCCCTCCCCAGGAGTTTAGTCCAATGAGTGATGATATAAGCAGACTAGCCAGCGCAAAAAAACTTTTAAACATATATCTTAATCCGTAAAAGCAGTAACATTTTTAATAAAAAATCAGAGATAACTTATTGTTTTAAATATCTCTAATAATTTTAGTTCCGAAATGAAAAAATTAATGCAAGGATGCGAAGAAATCAACTTTATTGGCAAAATTGAACAATTAAATAGTTTTAAAAAAAATAAAAAAGCTAAACAGCCCCGTTCAAAGCAGGATAAATTACTAATAGTAAAAACCTAAAGCATAGTACTGCGTTTTTTATTCAAAAATTCATGGGGGGATTCTTAGCAGTCCAGTCAAGTTGCGTCGATTACGGCACCAATGGACTGGAGTTTACCGACGATATTCTCATAGCCACGAGCGATCATTTCCGTATTCATGATATGACTGTGTCCTTTGGCACAAAGCGCGGCGATCAGTACAGCCATTCCGGCACGAATATCAGGGCTTGAAAGAGTTGTTCCACGTAATTGAGCCGGACCGCTGATAACCGCCCGGTGAGGATCACAAACAATGATATTCGCGCCCATGCTGATCAAGCGGTCAACAAAGTATATCCGGCTTTCAAACATCTTTTCAAAAAAGAGTACGGTACCTTCCGCCTGGGTTGCCGCGACAATCGTACAGCTCATCATATCGCTGGGATACTGCGGCCAGGGTCCGTCGGAAATAACCGGTACGGCATTGCCGAAATCTTTTTTGATCTTCATGTGTTGTCCACCAGGAATAAAGATTCGTTCCGGCTCTAATTCAAACTCCAGCCCAAGACGCTCAAAGATACGTCGAGTCATCCAAAAGTGACGTGAAACAATGCCATTGATCTCCAATTCTCCGCCGGTAGCGGCGGCAAGAGCAATATAACTGCCGGCTTCAATATGATCACTGACCACCGTATGCTCTGCGCCATGAAGTTTGTCGACTCCCTGAATTGTCAATGTATTACTGCCGAGTCCGGAAATTTTTGCTCCCATCTTGATCAGCAATTCTCCAAGGTCGGTAACATGCGGTTCCGATGCGGCATTGCGGATAATGGTTTCTCCTTCGGCAGTAACGGCTGCAATCATAATCTGTTCGGTGGCGGTAACACTGGCTTCATCAAGAAACAGATCCCTGCCCGCAAAACGTTTTTTAGCGGTCATTTTAAAAGGCAGTTCATCACAGTTTACTTCCGCACCAAGTACACCGAGACCATAAAAATGTCCGTCAAGACGACGTTTTCCAATTACATCTCCGCCTGGAGGCCATAAGCTCGCCTGTCCGCATCGCACCAACAGGGGAGCGGCAAACAGCAGAGAGGTTCTAATCCGAGAAGACAGATCATGCGGAATTTCCGTATTGATAATATTGACCGCTTTAATTCGAAGAGAATTTTTAGAGAAAGATACATCAACCCCAAGATTCTGAGCAATAATCAGCATCACCTCAACATCGACAATATCGGGAACATTATGAAGCACAACTTCTTCATCCGTAAGGAGTGTTGCCGCAATCATCGGAAGTACGGCGTTTTTATTGCCTGAAACCGTTAGACTGCCACTCACGGAATGACCACCATCTATGGTTATGCTACTATTCACAAATTGTTCCTCCCATCGAAATAAATACTACACTGACTGATTGAAATTTATCAGAAAGGCCATAAAATTCAAGAGAAGTAATATTATTTCAAGCCTGAATCAGTAAAAAAAATCACGAGGAAGTTACACTGATTCAGGTTAAAGCAAAAGAACTCTTTATGCCGTCAATCAGCATTTGAATTGATATCGCCGTTAGCAGTAACCCCATTAACCGTGCAGAAGCTTTCACAAATTTATTCCCCAGCAAGTTGCGAATTTCCAGGGAAAATGTCAAGATCAAAGCCGTAACACTCCATGCAATAAGCAACCCGGTAAAACTACTCAGTATTGTTGCTTCCGGCCGTCCCTGAACCAAAATAATGGTAGCGGCCGCAGAAGGACCGGCGATCATGGGAGTAGCCAGCGGAACGATGAAAGGTTCCTCTTTGGTGGAAGAATGCATTTCTTCTTTACCAAAAACCATTTTAATAGCAATCATGAACAGCACCACACCGCCGGCAATGCCGAGAGAACCACTGGAAATTCGCAGTAAATCCAAAATATATTTCCCACATAATAGAAACACTGAGAGTATAGCCAAGGCAAAACAGGCTTCACGAAAAATCACCTTGCGATATTTTTCCGTTGGGACAGAACTCATTTCAGCGATAAAAAACGGTATATTCCCAACTGGGTCCATCACAAGATACAGAAGTACAGCAGTAGCAACAATGTGATTCATTCAACAACATCCCTCTGTAAATATTGATCAATAAAAACATCAAAAAAACCTTCAGGAACATCCTTTTTTTCTTGCATAAAAGATCAAAATGATATTTAATATATTAATATTATATATGATGCTGATTAAACCGCAACCACCTCCGGAATTGTTTTACCAGTGGATACGCTCGAAAAATTAGACATACTATCAGAAGATTCGCAATATGACCTTGCCTGTGCCTGCGGTACCGGCAAGAAGGATCATCGCACACGCGGAGCCGACGGACGCTGGCTGTATCCTGTTCCCATGGTACGCGGCGGATACGGTATCATGCTTAAAACCCTGCTCTCGAATGCTTGTTCCAGTGATTGTCGATATTGTCCGCTCCGCAGCGAGACTAATGTAAGGCGCTGTACGTTGAATCCAGAGGAAACCGCAAAAGTTTTCATGGAGTATCTCAGGCGTAGAAAACTGATCGGAATCTTTTTGAGTTCTGGTATCATCGGTACTCCTGATGCGACGATGGCTAAACTTAACGCAGTGGCAGAAATTCTGCGCAAAAAATATCGTTACAAGGGATACATTCATTTGAAGATCATTCCGGGGGCGTCACAAGCCGCGATTGAACACTCCCTCAGTCTGGCGTCTGCTGTATCGCTGAATATTGAGACTCCTGGAAGAAAACATTTCAACAAGCTTTCCGGTTTTAAGAATTTTGACAAAGACATCATTTCTCCGATCAAGTTTATGTCGGAACAGACTCGGCGTGGAGAAAAATTTTCCAGAGTAAAATGCACCACACAATTTATTGTAGGGGCTTCTGATGAATCGGACATAGAGATTGTTCGTTACATGGACGGCCTTTACAACCGTTTGAAGTTCCAGAGAATATATTTTTCAGCATATCAACCTGGATTAGGAAACAGCAGCATTCCTGGCGAACAGCGTTTTGAACTTCGTCCAGATGATCGTTTTACACGAGAACATCGACTTTATCAGGCGGATTTTCTAATGCGCAGTTATGGTTTTGATTACAGTGAATTGATATTTCAGGGAAATGGCAATCTATCTCTGGAAAAAGACCCGAAAGAAATATGGGCTGTCAACCATCCGGAAGAGTTTCCTTTGAACATAAATACAGCCGCAAAGGAATTGCTGCTGCGTGTTCCGGGAATTGGTCCGGTAACTGTAGACAGGATCATCAAAGGACGCCGATTACATCAACTTCGAGACCTGACCGATGTTGGAGTAAAAGGAAAACTGAGGGAGAAAGCATCGGGATATCTGATTTTTGAATGACTTTTGCATAACCATTACAATTAGGAAAAATTGCTAAATATATAAAGAAAGCAAAAGTTCATGAAATAAAAAACAGTATATACTATATTATTTTGCAGGAGTTTCGTTTGATTTTATTATCTTTTAATTGTACCTTAGTTGTTAATATGGGAAGACTGGAGACACAGAGATGATACATATTCACGAGGGTAGTCCATCAGAAGATTTGGAAAAATTGTCTGCACTTGTGTCTGACCGGTTAAAAAAAGAAGAAATAGACCTTCTCCAAAACATCATCGCTCAAACCCGTCAAGCAGAGAAAAGCCAGAAAGAATGCGAAGACTTAAAACGTTCCCATAAAATGTGTAAATTCCAGCGGGAAATCAGCAGTATCATAAATCTTTCCAAGGATATATCTGACCTGGCTGAAAAGCTTGCCGCTTTAGGTCCTAATCTGGATGCCATCGATTCCGGCAATGTGTATATATGCAACGAGAACACCGATGTCTTTGAACGAATATCCTGGGTTGCAGATGAATCCAGTCAGGGATTGAATACTTCATTCTCATATAAATTCTTAAATGAGATACTTCAAATAAAAGATCAGGTTGCTTTTTTTGATCATAAAGAATTAGATGAACTTACAGAGCGGGGATTTTCGATCGGAAACAATATTTTCAGCATGGCCTGCATCCCCGTTTTGTATGGTAAAAATCTCATTGCAGCGATAATGTATACATCCAATTCAAACAAGAATATTTCCATATCGACTCAAGAGCGACTGAAAATAATCGGTTCAAATGTCGGTTCAGTGTTCTCCCGAATGGCAACCGAAAAATCCCTTAGATTAAGTGAAGAAAACTATCGGCTGCTGATTGAAAATCAGAGTGACCTTGTAATAAAAGTCGATGTACGCGGAAAGATTATGTTTGCCAACAAGGTTTGCTGTGATTTTTTCGAGGTTTCTCCCGAAAATATAGTTAACACCCAGTTTCTGCGTTATTTAAAAGAGAACAAGAAACGTGATCTTATTGGAAATATGCAGAAGCTAATGGTTCCGCCTTATTATTTCACTTTTGATCAGGAACTGGGTTCGGGCGATCAAATGAAATTTATTTCCTGGCGTTGTAATGCCGTTTTAAGCCAGAATACCGGTGAAGTATCTGCCTTTGTCGGTATAGGTCGTGATATGACCGAGAGCAAAAAGTCTGAAACAATGCTCCGGCAAAGTGAAGAACGATTTAGACTTATTCTCAGGGCTGTCAGCGACTTTATTTGGGATTGGGATTTGGTGAACGACGTATTGACATACGACAATAAACTTCTCAGCTTCCTGGGATATTCTTCCGGCGAAGTGGAACTCAATATTTTTGACCTGATCAGAAACGCAGTTTATATTGAAGACCGCGCCAGGGTGGAATCCAGAATCAAAGATATGATCGATGGCCTGACTGAAACGTTTGACTGTTCTTACCGGATGGTCAGAAAAGATGGTGAATTTATCTGGGTCCTGATGCGTGCTGTGGTAATAAAAGACGTCAAAGGCGAACCTGTTCGTATGGTTGGCTGCCTGGAGGATATTTCCGAACGCAAAAATTTTGACAATATCAAAGAAAACTATGAATTCCTTCAGAAAATACTTGATGCCCTTCCCCTGCCGGTTTTTTATAAAGATATTCATGGCCGTTATCTTGGATTCAATCAGGCGTCAAAAACATTTTTTAGTTCTATAACCCCTGTATCACCCATAGGAAAAAGCACTTACGAAGTTTGGAATTCAGTTGATCCTGATCTATGCAGCATGGTAATTAATGAGGATCTACATCTACTAAAAAGCGGATATCGCCATATCAGTTATGCTCTAAACCTAGGGAAGCACAAAGGAGAAGACTGCGATGTGGTCATTCATAAATCAATTGTTGATGACGCCGAAGGAAATTCGGAATATATTATCGGAGTAATTATTGACGTAACCGATTTAAAAAGGACAGAAAATGCCTTCAAGCTGGCATCACAGCGACTCAATACAATTCTAAACGTAATGCACGAAATTATCATCTGGTTCGATAATGATATGAAAGCGGTATGGGGAAACCGCGCGGCATATACGATTCTGGGATCCCGTCATGGCGGAGAAATAAAAGGGGTGTCGTGCAATGAATTGTGGTATGAAAGTACCGACAAAGACTGTAAAAACTGTCCAATGATGCAGGCCCTGCAAGCCTCCGAAGCCAGTTCAGGAGAACGCAGAGTTATTCATTTTGAGGATGGACGCGTTTATGAAATATGGTTTTATCCGGTTCAGTCATCAGGCAATGAAAGAGGTTGGGTTCAGTTGGCTCTTGATGTAACGACTCAGGAACAAGCCAGAAAAGAAGCAGAAATTCGTCAGGAACAACTTATTCAAGCCGACAAGATGACTTCTCTTGGTATTCTTGTGTCAGGTGTTGCTCATGAAATCAATAATCCTAATAATTTTATCGTAATTAACGTTTCTATTCTCAAACGGGCCTGGGAAAATATTATTTCTTTACTTGATGAGTACGCCGATATAAAAGGTGAGTTTCATGTGGCCGGAGTAGAATACAGTAAATTCAGTACGATGGTTGGAGACTTACTTGACGGAGTCGAAGAAGGTGCAGAACGCATCAGGGTAATCGTAAATGACCTGAAAGATTACGTACGTCAGACCCCTACAGACTTGAATGGGAAATTCAACGTTAATGACGCATTGTCGCGGGCATTTACTTTGTGTCGAAACCTGCTGAAAAAATCAACCAATAATTACAAGCTGATCTACGGTGACAATCTGCCTCCGGTGCGCGGTGACGTTTACCGTATTGAGCAAGTAATAATAAATGTTGTCCAAAATGCCTGTCACGCATTGAAAAACCGCACAGACGCTATTATTGTCAAAACATATCCCGGCAGCGATGAGTCCGGCGAAATAATAATTGAAGTTGATGACGAAGGCGTAGGTATTACAAAAGACGAGCTAAAGCACATTGCAGATCCGTTTTTTACGACCAAGCGTGATATTGGCGGCACTGGCTTGGGATTATCTATTTCAACCTCGATAGTCGAAGAGCATGGAGGAAAATTAAATATAGATTCTACTCCAGGAAAAGGCACAACTGTGAAAATTTGCCTGCCGCGCTATGAAGAACCGGCAGTTATTACTAAGTCAGAATAATTATAATTCAGAGGTAAAGAAATGGCGGAAGGCCTTTATCCGGAAAAACCTATTCTTATTGTCGATGATGAGCCAATGGCTCTAAAAAGCTACGAAATGGCTTTTTTGTCATCGGGAATATCTAATGTAATGTTATGCAGCGACAGTCGTGAAGTTCCTGAAATTCTGGAATCAACAGAAGTCGAACTGATTCTTCTTGACCTCATTATGCCTTTCATATCCGGCGTGGACCTCCTGAAACAGATTAACGAAAGCCATCCCCAGGTTCCGGTGTTAATGGTGACCGGGGTGAATGAAATAGAATCTGCTGTAGAATGCATGCGTCTTGGAGCGGTGGATTATATTTTAAAACCGGTTAAAACTGACAACTTTATTGGACGAATTGAGAAAGCCATAGAATTTAGTGAACTACGCCGTGAGCATCAGGTGCTACAGCAGTCGCTTCTTGGTGAAGTGGCAATGACTCCCAATGTTGCATTTGACGCAATTATTACTGCTGACAGCGGAATGATGTCGATTTTTAACTATTGTGAAGCCATTGCCAAAAGCCGTCAACCAGTTTTAATTACAGGAGAAACCGGAGTCGGCAAAGAGCTGTTTGCCCAGGCAATACATCGACTGTCAGGAAGCAAAGGTGAATTTATCGGCGTTAATATTGCTGGTTTCGACGATGTCATGCTTTCTGATACTCTTTTCGGGCATCGTAAAGGCGCGTTTACCGGAGCCATTGAAAATCGTGACGGTATGATCGAACGAGCCTCGGAAGGAACTCTCTTTCTTGATGAAATCGGCGATTTAAGCATATCGTCTCAGGTTAAGTTACTCAGGCTACTCCAGGAACGAGAATATACTCCGCTTGGAATGGATACGGCCAGACGCTCCAATGCCAGAGTTGTTCTGGCGACTCATCACAACCTGATGGAACTGCAGAAAAACGCCAAGTTCCGAAAAGACCTCTATTATCGTATTGCAACTCATCATATACACATTCCGCCTTTGAGAAAACGCAAAGATGACATGAAACTCCTGGTTGATCATTTCCTTGGCAGAATATCTGTAGAGTTGGACAAGAAGCCGCCATCATACCATCCGGAACTGATTACATTGTTGAAGTCATATCATTTCCCAGGCAATATCCGGGAACTTCAGGCGATGATGTACGATGCCGTCAGTAGTCATCAATCAAAAATGCTTTCAATGAAAGTTTTCATAGAGCATATCAAACGTAATTCCGGCAGTTCCTCGCAAGTATTTGAAGAAGGCGGTGAAGCTGGCGACAGCGACTGGTCAGTCAATCTGGAAAATCTGCCGACAATTCGTCAGGCAACAGACAGCCTGATCCGTGAAGCCCTGCGCCGTTCGGAAGGCAATCAGAGCGTAGCAGCCAAGATTCTAGGCATCACTCCGCAGGCCCTGAGCGCCAGGATTAAAAAAAACTCAGACTTAATTAATATTTAATCTACTTTGCTTCTTAGTTCGACAAGCTGTTTCATTTCTGCGGGTGTAATTTCTTCTATTTTAACGTTATCGAAATAGTAAACACCGCGCGGCCAATAGGCATATATCCGTACTTTTATTTTCTCGGTTCTTGGCATTTTAGCTGTAGGATTGAAACCGATTGAAACAGTACGCCATTTATTCTTTTCGCCGGGCTTTGCCTTTGGCGGTTCAAGCCGGGTCTGATAACAATCCACATAGAACTTACGGCGCGGATGGTACATAAATCCTTTGATCCACACGAACGGCTGAAATGCTCCTTTGTAATCCACTGTCAGTTTATAATTCTGTCCCGGTTTGATCTTTATAAAACTGGAGTCGATGCAGGTTCCTTCGTTTGAGGCAACAGACTGTAGCGGTTTCTTGGGAATAATCGCTACAGGCGGTTTCGCATCTGGATTAAGTTTAAATACTTTTCTCCACTCCAGAACCTGTGTGCGTTCGGGGCGAGTATCCAGTTTTAAAATCCGTTCCCTGCCCTTTTCGGTTAGCCAGAACGAGGTAAGCCCGTCGGCACGTTCCCAGTTTTCAGGATACGGCTGTCCCTTATCGAAGCTTCCATTGGGCAGCAGGTTTTCTCCGGCATAAAGAAATAGACAGCTCAAGCACGCGGTTATCGTTAAGCAAAGTTTCATTATTCCTCCTCGGCTAACGCTTTGAAATAGTGTCCCACATAATCTTCATATTCAGCTGGAACCTTTTCCTTACGCTGATATTTTACGGTATATGATTTGATCCGACGCTGACGTACCTGTTCCTGTTCTGCTCGGACCGCGGTATCGACCGCAACTCTGGCATTCTGCAAAGCTGCCAGCATTTCACTTTTGACCCGACGTATTTGTACGCCATCTCCGCCATTCGCTTTTAACGATTGAAGTTTAGACATCTTCCGAAGTGCCTCCTGAACGTCGCCTGTCGGCAAATTACGGTCCGTTAGTTTTTTCAGCAGAGCCATTGCACGCTGTTTCATTTCTCCCTGCTGCCCGGCCAGACGTTCCTGAATATTCTGATCCTGATCTGGAGTTACGCCAACCAAACCTTCATCTCCCACGCCGGATTGTTTTCCTCCGCCGGTTGCGCCTCCTGGAGCGTCTTTAGAGGTGTCTTCAACGGTACCTTTTTCATAGGGCGACTGCACCAGACGGGTCGGCGTCTTGCGTCCACCTTTGCCTGTCGCGGTCTTTTCGACAAACTGTCCGGAAGATTTCCCGGAACGCCCTTCGCCGGAACGCCCGCCAACTTCGTTGTTATTCGGCAATACATTCCCAGTAATCCCTTTGGCTTGCATACTGTCGATCGTGCCGTCACCAGTTCCCCAGCCAAGGGCTTCATCAGACGAATAAGAAAACGAGTTGGTTGAATCCTGTATATCCTCAGTCATATCTTCTTCCGTCTCAATCAGGTCGCCAATGATGTCGGTTAATTCCTCCGGCAGATCCGTCAGCGGAATATCCGGACTCTCTCCATTTTCCTCCGATATCCATTTGCGATAGTCTTTGGCATCGCACAGCCAGCGTTCAAGGTTGGCGGCTACTGCGTTTGATGAGTCCAGAGCAGTATTTTCAGCCAGGGTTGCAATCTCTATCTTCTTCTTAACCAGAGCCTCACCGGCTTTCTGAAGTTCTTCGTACATTTCCACAAACTCATCTGCCATAGCGGAATTTGAAAAGTCCTGATTCTGAAGCTTTGATAAATCATTGAACGCCGATTTAAAGAACTTCGCCATATCCAGTTCCTGGGCCGCCAGATTACCAAGAAGTTTTTCCTCTGCATCGCTCCAGTCTTCTGCATCTTTCGGGTCTATGGATTCAGTCTGCGAAATTATTTTGCGCTGCTGTTTCATGAATTCGTCAAGCTTGCTCTTGGTTTGTTTCAGCTTCTCATAAAACTCTTTTTCCTGACTCTCTTCCTTTGCCAGTTCTTTCTGCTGTTTCTGATTTTCATCGGCTACGGCCATTACACCAAGTAACTGTTGAAGTTTGGCTATCATATCGGTTTGAACCGTAATGATCTCGTTCAACTTTAAGGTGAGTTTTTTGCGGTCGCGCTGTACTCTCCTGAGAGCGAGAGAACTGTTAACCAGCGCATCACCCGGTTTATTCTTTAAAAACAGAATTGCTCCGGCAAAAGTCTTTTTTACCAGCCCTTTCTTACTTAATCCGGCCGCTAAGGTTTCTGCCCGGTTGAGTTGAGAATAAATCGCTTTCTGAGCCCTTAAGAGTCTAACTCCGTCCCATCTGTTAAAATATTTTACACGTGAAGACACTGCCTGACGAGTCTTCCGTTGATCATCCACTGTTTTGAATAACAATTCGTATAACTTGCCAACTTCTCCGGCAGGAAGGTTTTTCTGTAATTTTTTCACCAGGTCCACAATATGAATTGTTACCGGAATTTCGGTTGTGCCAATTCCAGCTGGTTGTCTGGTATCAACCGCCACAACCTTGACCTCGCCGCTGCTCCCCGAGGAAAACAGTTCCGGCGTAATTTTCAGGGAATACGCCTCCCGGGTCCGGTCAATACTTCCTGCGTTATATTTAAAATTCTTTACAACTTTCTCGCGTCCCTGCGAATTCACAACCACACGTAATTCAGACAAGCCAAAATCATCTTCGGCGGCAAAACACAACGGCACCCGCTGACCAAATCCCGCCTCAATATTGGTTTCACGATTCAGAAACCTTACTTTAGGCGGTCCGTCATCAACAACGGTAAACTTACAACTCCAGACATTTTTAAAAACAGTTCCGTCCTTCGCATGAAGATTAAGCGCCAACGTTCGACTTTCTGTCAGATCTCCATTAAAAGGTTTGTTTGCGTCGCTCTTCATCCCAAGCCATGACCACTTGTATCCAGCCGGCACAGCCGGAACCACACTAACGTTAGAACTTTTAAGCAATTTAACCTCACGTGTTCCAGCTGGATATTTCACAGGTTTCTTTCGAGTATAAGACGGAGGAGTTACTGTCAATGCTAATGATTTAAGCGCCGGAGCGGCTTTTACGGTTACATTAAATTCACGGCTGCGATCGGTTCCGTCGGTAATTGCATAGGACAATGATCGAGACAGATTTTTCAATGTAAAAGCATCAATACCTTTGTCATATTTCATCTGGTACAACACCGCGTCTCCGGCACCGCGAACAATTACCTTGAGATTATTGCGGCGATTGCCGTCACGAACAGCGGACGCTGTAATCTTTACACTGCCGCCGGAACTGATTATCACATCACCGGGCGTAACTTTAAACTGAGTAAAGTTTGGAGAGGCCAACTGCGACCACGGGTTGAGATAGCGGATACACGCGTTTCCGGCATAGCGATAAAACGGAACAAAATATCCCAGCGAAGCCGCAAAAATAATGATTGCCAGCCAGAATAACTTACGACATTTTTTACTGTGCCAAACGCCATCAATATGAATTTCTTTGCATAGGTTGTCGGCATGTCCGGAAAAGAGTCCGCGCAATTCTTCGGTGATATCTTTATCGGTAGAAAAGCATACGGCATTAACCAACGAGTTATCAGTAATTCCACTGTGTCTTTCCAGTTCGAGCGCAGCTACTCGATCCGTCACATGACTTCTGATCAATGCGGCAGTCAACCGGTAAAACATAACCAGATTGACCGCCATCCAAACCAGCAAAGCGCCAATTCGGGTGTATACGGAAAAGCCTCCGAGATTATCCAGAATAAATCCCACGGTCAACAAAACAAGATTCACTACAACGAACCGGCAGAACGCTTTAAAAGACGCCTGCTGTCGCCGCTTCTTCTTAAGTTCAGTCAAGGTTTCTGATAAATTTCCTGCCATTTTCGCCATCCTTGAAGTTTAAAATTATATCGGCTCCGGGCTTAACGTTTTCCAGAGCCTTAATCTGATAAAGTTTACGCGTTTTCTCGCCACCTTTCTGCTTATGACGCAACATGATACAGCGGGTATCAATTTTCCATTCGTCTCCGGCTTTGTGCCAGTTCCATACATCAAGGTGCCAGATATATCCGCCGGGCGTATGCTTTTTTGCCGCGTAATATTCCGCACGACGTTTGTATACCAGCGTTTTTGTGAATCCAGTCGTTCCGGCAGCTTTCAGAATCCAGCGATCAGGAAAGAAGTCGTCGGCTTTGGGAAAAGCCTTGTTTATCTGTTCCATTGCATTTGCCGGTATTGGATCGCCTGCGGCTTTATCGGGTACTCCGCCGGATAATCCACACAACGCATAACTATCGGTCAAAATATAAATATCATACGTGCCAGGAAGCAAATTGTCGAGTAAAAACGAATCACCTTTAAGCTCCGCGAAGCAAACTGTTGCTCGCTGGTTATCCATTGCCGTAACCTTGAGCAGCTTGCCAAATCCGGTAACAGTTCCCATGATTGGCGGCACATGCCTAACCCGGTTTAAAAACGTAACTTTCATCGGGTACAATAAATCATCAAACTTTTCCCCGGTACTTCCTTTAATTTGCCGGGTCAGAAACAGTTTATTCGGTCCCTTCCCTTTAAAACGGAACGGAACCGCCACGATATGGCCTCGGATGACTTCACCGCTGACCAGCACAATTTCCGTCAGAAAATCAATAAACGGATACTTGCCGTCAAAATAAACCTTTTCCACCTTGCCAGCTTCTTTATACATCCACGGTTGGTTCATCGTCTTCTGTTCGTATTTTTGGGTAATAGAAACAATATCTTCTGGCTTTAGCTTACGTCGGTATTTTGAATCAACTGGAGAAATAATAATCGGACGGTTTCCCATAATCGAAAGCTGTCCTTTTATTTCCTTGTTATCAGACATCTCAATTCTTGCCGGATACCACTTAGCGGCAAACATTGGCAACGCTACGCCTAAAAGCATAAATAAAATTATTTTCTTCATCTTCACATATTCCTCTTATATCTTACCACTTGGCGAAAGTAGGGGCGATTTTTGATAAAAACGCCCGCCGCACCAGCGGCATTCTTATTACATCTAATTTTTCAACATCTGTTTTCCGCACTGATGTGCGGTGTGCCGCTTTCATCGAAAGCAGACACTACTAAAATAAATTATATTTGCGCCGCAGATACCAACCGGCCATCAACAGAATAATTACCGCCGCAAAGAAAAACGGTGTTTCAAAAACCGGATACCATTCACGCTCTATATCATTTTTCTGTACCGTCGTAATTACGTCACGAACCAGCCGATCAGCTTCATCCGGACCGTAAATACGTCCAGCCGAACAGAATTTCAAGAAGTTGTCGTTTGTAACTTTTAGATCATAATTTTCATTAATACGTTCGCCCACCAGGATCAATTTATAACGCTGACGGATAATCCGGTTTCCCACCCGGCATACCGTTTTCAGCATATAGCGTCCGGGGCGCAGAGGCGAAAATTCAGCGGTATACATATTGCCTTCACGAACCAGGGTACGAACTGCTTCCGCCTGAACCCCGTTCACCGGATAAATCGTTGACTCTATCTTGAAATCAGGGTTATCTCGGTCCTTTTCCGGGACAGACGCGATTGCGGTCACTTTCAGTTTATCCCCCGGCAGTAATTCGCTACGGTTTACACTGACTTTAAGAATATCATCGCGACTCTTTCCGGCATAGTTAATTAACTGTTCCCAGAAAATACCGAAGTTGATTTCGCGCTGTTTTCCACGTCCCCACAAATGCAGCGAGTTTGTCAAGACCGCGACCGCCCTGCCCTGACCGTATGGAAGCGAAACAACCAGCGGATAGCGGTTTTGAGCTTCGGCCTCTAATAATATCTCAGCTCCTTCCTTAATTCCGGAAACCCGGTTCAGCCCACGAATTATCGCGTCTTTGCCGCATAACTCCGCCATACGTTCGGAGAAACTGCTGTCCGCTTTATTTGGCACGACCACCTTGAATCGTCCAGTCACAAAATCGGTAGCGTTGGAACGTACAGGCATGATACCATACAGCGGCGATTTTGTTGAAAGTTCGCCAAAAGAATCCGTTCCTCCAAGAATAATAAGATTACCGCCGTTCATTACATATTGTTCCAGCACCGATTGTTCGGAAGGTGACAATAAATCCTGACGGGTAGCGCCAAGTACCAGCACATCCACCTGCCGTAATTTCGTGGCGGATTTCGGCAAACCATTGCGGAAATTATTGTCTATTTCACTGCCGATTACATTGCACCGGTCATTTCCCAGACGATAAACCGCGGTAAACTTCTTTCCGGTAGACCGAAACAGTCGCAGCAGCGGACGGAAACTATTCGTGAGTTTCGGAAAATAGCAAACTGTGCGTGATTTTCCTGTTTTGACTTCAACGGCAAATTCACGTTCATTATTAAGATATCCGGCTTCTCCATTAATTCGGTCAAGAACAATTTTCACGGTATGAATACCGGGAGTCGTAAACGTACGGGAGAATTTCACTTTCCCGGTTATTCTTGGGATAAGCGTGATACTTTCTTTCTTTGCCTCTTTGCCGTCAATAAAGAAGGTTACACTTGCCTTGTGTTTGTCGTTGTAGCCGGTCAAAGTCACGGGAACTTCAAGATCGAGTTCCTCGTTGGTCCGCAACGTCTGTGGATGTCGGAAACGGTCGATGCGTAAATCAGGAACATCGTTAAGTTCCGATCCAAACTTTGCGGCAAACACCGGCAACCCGGCATGGGTACCGGTAAAGTCCGAGTGATCAATTCCGTCACTGGCCACGATCACTGCTGCGGTACGGGAAAAGCCGATATCCTTGTCGATCGTCTCGAAAGCTCGTTTCAAGTCGGTCCCGCCGTCCGGCGAATACATTTCCATATCGCTATTGTCCAATGGTACGGCCTGACTGCTAAACAGATAAAAGTGTTTCTTGCTGCCGCTGTAGCCAGAGCGGCCTATCTTCGTAATAAATTTATATGCGCCGTCAAAACGTGAAACCCCGTCCGTCAGATCGCGGGTTTTCATTGAACCGGAGCCATCCAGCAGGAATACCACATTCGAACGCTGCCGGTTCTGCTCACGTACAACAATTCCAGGACACAGCAGCATAATAACCGCCAGCGCCAACACTGCCAGACGAATAGTCAACAATGCATAACGCCTGCGTTTCGGCATGTCGAGTCCGAATTTAGCCGTAAACCAGACCAGATACATTCCTGCTGCTCCGCACAATACGATCAGCCATACCGGAATCAATGGGTAGAATTTTATCATGCTTCTTCCTCCCCTATGACTGCCGCCGTTGTCCGTTTACGTTTCTTCAGCGCCTGTTTCATCATACTGCCGTTGCCGCCCAGCATAAATTCCAAAGCCATCAGCAGTAACATCAACAACAACAGCGGACCGGATAAATCAGTACCACGTCTCAGCTGCACCACTTGTTCTGCAATTCCGGCGGCCGGATCAAGCAAGGTAACAGATGAATCGAACATTCCCTTTATTCCGGTATCCGGTAACAGTTTTGAGTCAGCTTCACGCTTATCAGTATTCAGTACCGCAGCCTGATAGTCAGCGCCCTGCAAAGAGATAACGCCGGGGGAATAGGTATTGCTTAGAATATATTTACCATCGATTCCAGCAGTCAATTTTCCATATCCACCGTTCGTCGACGACCACCCGATTCCTTCATTGCCGTTACCGTTTTTAAGCTCAAGGGTGCTACCGCATGGCAGCTCAACACTGCGTTCCTGATTCCCGGCAGCATAGTTGGTAAACGCCACTGCCATGACCGGATAAGATTTCAACGCGGGCCAGTTGGAAAACGTACGTCTTAAACCAAACGCGAAAGAAATCCAGCGTCCTTTCCCATATGATTGTTCGAGAATAAGCGGGGCTTTATCCTGCCGTGCCAAAACACGCGCACTGGGCATGGCTTTCATATTTACAATTTGTTTCCACTCCAATAAGTCGAGTTGAAGCAGGTCATTGAGGGTATTCAACGGAGGTTCGAATACAATTCCCTTCTGCTTAAACGCGGAAAGCTTGCCGTAAATATCCCTTAGCACAAAAGAACTCGCTGAAATCAGCGAATGGAAAATTGACTCATCGGTGATAGACTGCGGTACCGATACGAGTACGCCGCCCTCAGTTACATATTTTGCCAGCAGGAACGCTTTATCAGCCGGTAAGGCAATTCCGCTCGAACAGAATACAACATGAGTATCGTCAAAACTTTCCGCTGTCAGATTCTCAAGATGCTGTGAAACCGTTTCGATACCGTTTGTATGGCGATTTCCTGAAGGATCAAGCGCCACCCGAAAGAAGAAAAACGGATCAACCTGAGTGCCACGGTCAGTTACAAACAATACCCGGATATTACCGGATACACCGAAAGTAAAATATGCCCGATTATCAAGATCGGGTTCCACATTGCCCAGTTGAACATAGCCGTTTACCCGCCCCGGTTTTACCGGAGTATATAAAAAGTGTCCGGTCGTTGATGACATTCCTTTTACCACCTCACGCCGGGTTAGCAGCTTCTTACCGCCAATCACCAGTTCCACATCAATATCCCGGTCGCCTTTACCATGATTTACCACCGTATACGGTATGGAAACGATACGTCCGCTGATCTTCGGAGTAGAGTCAATCGTCACACTGCCAACCGATATATTATCGCCCGCGGTACGCAGCGGCAAACAGTACACCCGGACATTACCGAGTCCATCAAGACTTAGTGCGCGTGACGGCTTAAGTTTTTCCTGAAAATCGGAAATAATATAGATTTCACGGTTTACCCCCGGAGCTTTTCTCAACTGTTCAATTGCAGTGTCAAGCGCAGCCGCCAAAGAACCGGAGGTGCCGGAAGGACGCGATTTACGCAGGAGCTTGAGTACTGTCGACTTATCACGGGTCAGATTAATTCCCTTGCGTCCCGATACGGGAATAAGCGCGGCGCCATCATCACCGGATAAAGAATTGAGAACATCTTCTGCCTTGCGTTTTGCCAGTTCAAAAGCGGAATTCCCTGTAGCCAGCGGACGAGACATTGAGGCCGTATCGTCAAGCACAATCACAGCCTCGGTAGACGCACCGGAAATAAAATTGTATTTCTTAAAAAAGATTCGAGCCAATGCCAGAACAAGCAGTAAAATTATCAGCATACGCAAAGCCAGCAGCAGAATTTCAAAGAACTTGCGGCGATAGGCAAAATAACGCTGACGTTTTACAAAAAACATTAACGTAGAAAAAGCCGTTTTCTGTTTGCAACGCTTATAAAAAAGATGAAGGATTATCGGCAGCAGCACAGCCGGAAGCCCCCAGAGAAATATCGCGTGACCGAAATCCATTAGAACAACTCCTTGCGTTTCGAGAAATATGCCGCCAGGGCTAGTTCAAACGGAGTTGAAACGGACAGCGTCTCGAAACTGATCTTCAAGCTGTCGCAAAATGACTTCAGATCACGGTTATAATCTTCCAGCTTTTTCAGGTAGTATTCACGGCAGGCCTCGCTTTCAAGGTCCATCGACTCGCCGGTTTCGAGGTCCTCGAATTCGACCAGTCCTTTATACGGGAATTTTTGTTCAAAATCATTCAGCACCTGAAACAGAATCACCTCGCAATTCTTAAAATTCAGATGATGCAGCGACTTCATGAAATCGGGATCGCGATCAAAGAAATCCGAAAAGATAATCACCAGCGAACGTTTTGGAATCTGTTCGGCAATACGCTTCAGGCAAATGCCCGAGTCGGAATTACCTTCCGGCGAAAGCCGTTCAAGCGTCTTCAGCATTGCCAGCAAATGCGAACGGGAGCTCTTTGCTTCAAACATATCGCATACCTGATGATTGTAGGTAATCAGTCCCGCGGCATCGTGTTGTTTGTGCATAAGATACATAAAAGCGGCGGCAAGATAACAGCCGTAGTTGAATTTCACCGGAGCCGTACGGTCCGGCATGCCCATTGATGCCGACTTGTCCAGCAGAATATATGATTTAAGGTTGGTTTCTTCTTCGTAACGCTTAATATAATAGCGATCGGTACGCGCGAAGGCCTTCCAGTCGACGTTGCGAATACTGTCGCCCGGCGTATATTTACGATATTCAGCGAATTCCGCCGAAAAACCGTGGTATGGAGAGCGGTGCAGTCCAAGTATCCCGCCTTCAACCAGTTTTTGCGCCACCAGCTCAATATTCTTTAACGTATCAAGCGTTTCCGGCGGCAGATAATGATATTGTGATGTACCCAAGTTCAGTTATCCAGTTAAATTATGCGGTGGGTTCCGGAACCTGCTTAATCAGCATGGCAATGATCGAGTCAGGTGTTAGCTGTTCGCCCGCCGCATGGAAGTTGCAGGCAATACGGTGACGCAACACCTCGCCGGCACAACAGCGAACATCTTCGCAGCTCACGTTAAAACGCCCATTAAGAGCGGCACGGGCCTTTGCCGCCAGCATAAGATACTGTCCGGCGCGAGGTCCGGCCCCAAAACTGATATTCTCACGAATAAAATCGGGTGAGTCGGGATTATCCGGACGCGTCAGTCTTGCCAGGTCGGCGCAATACGCGGTTACGTGGTCACTAACCGGAACCGCACGAATCACCTGCTGATAATAAAGCAGGGTTTGTCCATTCAAAACCTGATTCAAGGTCACTTCCCGGTTCGTTGTAGTCTGTTTTAAAACCTGAATTTCCTGGTCACGAGACGGATAATCAAGCTTGATTAGAAACATAAAACGGTCAAGCTGGGCCTCCGGCAGCGGATAGGTACCTTCCTGTTCCAATGGATTTTGTGTGGCAAGCACAAAAAATGGTGCGGGCAATGAATATTTGGTTCCGGCATTGGTTACGTGTTTTTCCTGCATGGCTTCCAGCAGCGCCGCCTGCGTTTTGGGCGGCGTACGGTTGATTTCGTCGGCAAGCAGCAGATTGGTGAACACTGGTCCCTGCACAAAACGCAACTGACGCTTTCCACTGCCGGGTTCCTCATCAAGAATATCAGTTCCGGTAATATCCGACGGCATCAGGTCAGGCGTGAACTGAACGCGGTTAAATCCCAGATCAAGCACTTGTCCAAGACTGCTCACCAGCAATGTTTTTGCCAGTCCCGGTACCCCGAGAAGCAGGCAGTGTCCGCCGGAAAGTAATGCGATCAGCAATTTGGCGATAACGTCATCCTGTCCCACAATCACTTTCGATAACTCATTCCTTACCGTAACAAAGCCCTGTTTCAACTGCTCCAGGTCTTTTGTCAGATCAATCTGCTCATTCGCCATAATTACCTTACCTTAAAATATGTTAATGTTTTGTATTCTTTCTTTAATGCGTCATGAAGTATGTGACCAGGTTTGCGCCAAGGCGTAATGCCGTATCCGAATCATACCCCGCACTACCTGGACGCGACGTGCCAAACCAGCCGCCGGTAATATCCACCGGACTGTATATTACTTTATATCGGTCACCGTCACGCAATCCATAGAGCAGCGGAGTTCTACATCCGGGAAACTTTTGCGCTGCCGTTACAGTAAAGCCGCTACGGTTAAATTTAAACGGTCCTCGCGCCAGCACCGGATCATTCGAGTTAATGCGTACCATTTCAGAGCCCGGATAGAGCTGCCGGATCTGCTGTTTAAAACTGGAGTCGAATTCATTCAATCCCATGGAATTGTTTACAAAAAGGAAACCACCGTTATCAAGATATTCCCGCAAACGCGGGACTTCATTTGATTTCAACTTAAAGTCGCCGATACCACTCAAATACAAAAACGGATAATCCTCCAGCGGTTTGCTTCCCGCAATATCAACATAAACCGGCTTTGCCCCTGCATCAATATTAACATTTCGGGACAAGTATCGCATAAACCGGGTTTCTGCTCCAGGATCAGAGTTCCAAATACCATCAGTCTTTACCTGAGCAAACACTATTTTATCAGGATTAGCAGTATTATCTTTCACTCCATAAGCTTCACCACGCGCCATCGCCCGCCCGTTTTCAAACCAGCCCACGGCATAAGATACAATATTCACGCCCAATTCAATCGATGATCTGCGATCATAGAATTTGGCATCGCTAATCAACCTGGGATAAACGTTATCCCAGGCGCCGCCCATGCCATAGGGCGAAACAATCGCGGCAAGCCTGGAACCAATATATACGCCGTCAAGCACCGGTGTAACCTGCTTGGAACCATTCGTTGTTACCTGCATCACCGGCTTGGCTACACGAAAAACCGGGTGGTCAGGAGCAAGACGTTTCACCGGAGCTTCCGGCAGAATCGTCTTTAGTTCCTGCAACGCTGACTTGTAAAAGTAGGGAGAACCAACCACCGAGTCAAACCAGACCATTCCGCCATCCAATAAATATTTTCGCAGCTTGGCACGCTCTGCCGGCGTGAATTTAACAGAACGTCCGCCGGAAAAGAACAGGATAGGTATCTCTGCCGGTACTCCGCTGAATGTAGCAAGATCGACAGTCTGAACCTTGTACTCCATTTTCGTATAACGCTTTACAAAACGCAACAACTGCTGACAATCAGCCGGAACCATGTTCCAGTCAAATACCCGGGTTTGAAGTCCGTTGTTCCATTGATAATCAAGATGTCCACCCCATACGACCTTGCCGATCAACGCAGTAGGACTTGGCGGACGTTTCTTTTCCGATCTGCGCAGAGGAGTCGCGGGCAACGGTAACGGCGGAAAAGATTCACCGCCCTGTCGACGCTGAGCCTTAGCTTTCGGCGGCTTACCCAACGGTTTGAGATAATCATTTTCGCCCGCAAAAATTGTCACAGCAATCACAAACAACAACAATCCGGTAAATAACTTTTTCATATTCAGCTGCTCCTGTAAAAGTTATTAATTCTTAGAAATCTTTTCCAACAATTTTCCAGCGGCAACCGCCTGACGCGACCTCGGAGCTTCACTCTTAACAGCCCTGAGATATGGCATAGCCCGCCGGTAATCCTTTTTATTATAATAGTACTCCGCCAGAGCCAGATTTGCTGAGGCAAAACCAGATACAGACGGATTCAGTTTCAAAACCAGTTCATTGCAGACAGACGCTCTCAGCGGCATACCGAGATTCGCGTAGGTCTGTCCTTTCAGCAGCATCCATTCTGAATTCATACGGATTTCCGGCTTGACCGCTTCAAGTTTTTCAATATACTCTAATGCATCGGCATAGCGTTTTAACACCAGACAATTGCGCACATTAATCGTTACTCCTGAATAAAGCAGCTTCTGCCGCTTATCCAGTTTGCGCGTAATCGAATCCATTTTATTATACAGCGCCAATGCAGAATCGTAGCCGGATTTCATCAGTGTAAGATCGGCGTTCAATAAGCTCCAACGCTTTTTATTATCCTTTTCCAATTTATTGTAATCTGATTTCTGCAGTTGTTTTTCCGCATCGGTAATCAGCCCCTTGCCGTAAAACAAGATTTCAGCTTTCTCCAGATAAGCCTGTGAAAGCAGTTTGGGATTCTTCAGTTTGTCAATAAATTTATCGAGTTCCTTCAGTGCCGAATCATACTGTTCTTTTTTTAACCGGGTTTCAAGCATCATCCGGCTGAAATAGGAATAGACAACTTCGGGGGGAACCGAATTCTGTACCTCAATCAACCGTTTATAGAACCGGTCGGCAAACTGCTTTAACTTAAAGGTAAAAATCGCCCGGGCTAGAAAATTATATCCTTCCACCTGAATTCCTGTGGTACGTTCCTGATCCAACGCTGCGGCAATAAGTTTTTCCGCTTTTTTAGAAGAAAGCATTGTCTGACTGTAGATATAACCGAATTTTAAATACTGTGCGGTTTCCTCTTTACCATTGGAAAGCTTTACCTGATACAACTCCGGCTTAAAGTAATAGTGCGTCACTGCTTTATCAGCTGTGGCTTTTACCGGCTTCGTATAATCACCAAAGTTGAAATGTCCTGATTTATTGGCTGTAAAGTTTAGACAATACATTTGAATATCGCCAAGATTCAACATCTCAACCAGGTTCCATTTATAGTCTGCAATCTCATGTTTGGTACCATTGTTATCATGCAGCCATTCTGCATTCGCATTCACAGACTTAGAAAACATATTCTCCGGAATAATATTGAGTTTTTTGGCTTTCTGCCGGGGATAACGAAATGCCGCGATTGCATAACAGGCATTCTGATTATTGGCATGAAGATATTCGAATTTATGCAATCCGGCTTTCAGATTCATTTTGCCGGAATACTTTCCAAACTGTCCGTGATAAACCCAATGCCGGCCCGGCCAGGAACAGACCAGTTTTCCGTCCACTAACAGAAATGACGCATCGGTGGAAGCTGTATAAAAAGACCATTCGCCATCGCGGTCCAACTTAATATGTCCACGATATCGAAACATATAATTCGTTCCCGGTCCAAATGGATTGGAACCGGAATATACCTTTTTAACGAATTTGGAACCGACAAAATCAGCCTTGTTCCAGCAACGGTTAAAGTCATTTAAATTACGGACCGTCGAACCATTGAACTTTTTCACCGTCAACAACAGCCCGGTAACCGGGTCCGCTATTTTATTGGTCTTTTTATCGCGATAAATTTCAAGCCGGAGTTTTTCTTCAGGGCGTGCGTTGAAACAAATGATATATTTGCCCCCCTCTACCCTCATTATTGTCAAAGGAAGCTCTGCGCCTTTGGAATCAAAAAGATGAAATGACTTACAGTCGACCGGTATTGAAAATTCAGCTTGAGCTGTAACTTTTCCATTCACTGTCGCGGATGATTTGTCTACAATAATATCCCGAAAGTATACCGGTTTAGCGGTAAGAACTATACTGGCGGTCATGACTATCAGGAAAATATAACTACCTAATTTCATTTTCTTCCCATTGTTTTTCTACAACAATATAACGCAGAAAAATGAAAAATATTACAGGAAACCAACAAAATATTGAAAATTAGGCCTAAAACTCACTTAAAAACGCTTCAAGTTTTCATTGATTGAACTATATTACTTGATTCTTGTATTGATGAAGGAGATAAGCAAAATGCCCGGACAAAGGGAATATATAATAAAGCATTGCAAAAACATTGTAGTTAAAGTCGGAACCCGGTTACTGACGGACAGCGGCAGAATTCCAATCCTGATTTCCCAAATCGCGGAACTCAGGAAAAGAGGCTTTCGGGTAATTCTGATATCATCCGGTGCGGTCGGGATCGGCATGAAACTGCTGAAAATCACTCACCGGCCGGCAAAACTTTCCGAAGTTCAGGCCCTGGCGTCACTCGGGCAGGCAAAACTCATCTCCATGTATAATGATGAATGTCGTAAATATGGTTTTCTGGCTTCGCAACTATTACTGACCGCCGATGATCTGCGTGACCGCGAACGCCATGTCAACGTACTCAATTGTATCCACTCCTTGTGGTCCAATAATATTCTCCCGATTCTTAATGAGAATGATGCAGTATCAGTTTCAGAGCTGAAATTCGGCGACAATGACTTGTTGGCAGGTATGGTCTCATCCATGACTCGTTCAGAACTAACCGTAATTCTGACAACCCAGGTGGGACTTTGTGAAAAACATGATGGAGTACTGGGGGATCGCGTTTCATTAGTTGAAAAGATTACCCCGGAATTGAAAGCCTCTGCGGAAGGTACTGATAACAGCAATTTATCCATCGGAGGCATGATTTCCAAAGTCCGGGCAGCGGAAATTGTGACTACAGCCGGAGATTACCTCTGGATTGCTGACGGCAGAGTTGATGACATATTGATAAAAATTGCCGACTCAGAAGATGTCGGTACGCTGTTTGTTCCGAAAAGCAACGCTAATTTACAGTCGCGTAAGCGCTGGATTAAGTTTTTCTCCAGAAGAAAAGGAAAAATTATGATTGATTCCGGAGCTGCGACTGCGGTTGTCAGCCGAGGTAAAAGTTTGCTACCATCGGGAGTTACGTCAGTTGAAGGAACATTTAAACGCGGTGACACACTGGAAATCACAGCACCAGATGGTATAGTAATTGCTAGAGGATTAAGTAATTACAGTTCTGAAGAATGCCTAAAAATCGCGGGCCACAAAAGTTCGGAGCTGGATGCGATTTTGACGGAACCCGGTGATAACGAGCTGATCCACCGGGATAATATGGTTTTAGTAAAATAATTTTATAATGTATTATGGCTGAGTTCAACCCGGACATAAATAATTTTAATCCTGATAACCCGGGATCCCCTAAAAAAAGAATAAATTGTGTTAAATGTGCATTTTATGAAGTAACCTGGGATCCTGATCATCCTCGTGGCTGTCTGCTTTTCGGCTTTAAGGGAAAGCAGATGCCCAGCGAAATGGTTTTGCTTTCTACTGGGCGTCCCTGCCCTTCCTTTAAGCCCAAACATTAGTAAACGGCTATCTTTTAAAGATTAATACTTGCGTTCTGTCTTCTAAACATTAACAATATATTAATGTATGTTAATCATTTTCGACAGATGGGATATGAAAGTAAGCGTACAAGTACCACTGTTTAATACAGAAGACTATATCGAACCATGTCTAAGGTCAATCATGCAGTCCACGCCCGAGGACGCGGAAATCTATGTTTATGACGACGGCTCTTCCGATAATTCCTGGAATATCGCATGTCAAGTTGCGAATGAAGACTCCAGATTTAAAATGGAAAGAACACTGGTCAACACTCGTGGCGATGTCACATACCGGATGATCGAATCCACCAATGCCGAATATATTGCCATGTTTGACTGTGATGACATAATGATTCCAGGTCATCTTAATCGTGCTATATCGTTGCTGGCTTCCCATCCTGACGCGGTTGCGGTATACGGGAAAGACCTTCAATCGGTAAAAACACCGAAAGGGAACTGGCAAATCCAGGGAGAGTTTGGTTGTGAAATGAGTTATTTCCGAATGGCTTACAGCAACTTGATGTCAAGAGGGACTATTGTTGTACGACGTGATTTATTCTTAAAAACAGATTATCGAGAACAAACAAAACTGGCAGACGGCTCAGCAGGAACAGCAACAGACTATCTAATTGCAGCAAACCTGCTAACAGCCGGAAAGGTTCTATTTTTAGACGATTATGCCATGCTATACCGTCGTCATGAAAAATCGGAAAGTTCCCGTGCGGGTATTGTCGGATGGCACGAATCCAGAAAATACATTCAGCAATCCGGGCTCAAAAAATATGGATCTCAGGTAGAAAAACTATTACAAACCGGTAAGCTGTCTCCTCATGACATTCCAACGGTAATGTACTGTCTGGGAATCATATGCCATAACCGTAATCAGGATGATCCCCAACTGCGCAAGTTTCTTCTACTGGCAGAAAGAATATTTCCGAACGATTATTACGTACAGCTCTGCCTGACGGAAAATTATTTACGATCCCAACAGATTACTGAAGCCCTGAGTCATTATTGCAAATTTCTGGATTTAAAACTTTATAGTTCTCAGATTTTTAATATGGCGACCGAAGTTAATAAATTATTCACTGAATATGGAATTCATCTTCCGGAACAAGAGGAGTATCAAAAACAGGTCAAGCAATACACCGTCAACAGCATGAAATCAGTGATGAGAATGGTTGAAAGACTTAATTCTCTGTTAAAGACCGACTTTTATTTTAAACTGTAATGTTGTTCTGGTCTTTTGAATACACTCGGCGATAAACGCCGAGAACAGTCAATAACGCTACCGAATAGCACATACCGCCAAGCACGAAATAGGCAATATAGCGAATCATTCCATAATAACCGTCAATACTGCGAATCCAAGAGAAGCAAAGACAAAAACCGACACCTATTGCCATTAGAACCGCTCCCATTCGCACAGATATTCTTTGGGGAGGTCCGGCTTCCGGGAACGGTGGAGTTTTGCGGTACCAGACAATTAAGGCTATGCTCAATATTCCCAAGCCAAGAACTGACCCCAAGCCATGAAGCAACGCCCACCAATGCAACATAGGCAATCCGGGAACTTTCTGAAGCAACCATGGAAACAGTTTTACGCTATCGCCATAGCCATGGCTCAACAGATCCAAACCAAGATGTAAAAGAGCTCCCAGAAATAACGAAAAAAGAATATTGATGAAATGCGATAGAGGGCCGAAACGAAACGCGGTACGATTAGATGCAATTAATCGCTGTCTAATGTTTTTCGGACAATGGTCTATTATTACCGGTAGCCAGAAATAATGATAAAGATATAAAACAACTAGTCCGGCCGGTATGCAGAAATAAAAGAGTCCGGGAAGCGTATGAGCTCCTGCCCGCTCAAAACCATGCATGACAATATATTCAAAATCAGGCGACATCGTTCCGATTACCAAAGCGGAGAATATAATTCTGGTTTTCAGAAAGGGTAATGCGGTTGCGGCATGTGAAATGGTAAATGGCATAATTCAATCACCAAATGTCTCTATCACTGAATGAACGGCTCCTGACGGCAACAACTTACTACTAAAAAGTTTAAAAGAATTAACTTTGACTAAAGGCAATGCCAGTGCGTCAAACGTTTCTGATAACTTGTCCATGAGTCGGGGAGCCATACGGTGTTTTATCCGCAACAATGTGATATGCGGTTTGAAGGAACGGTTTTCCCTGGGAAAACCGAAATCTTCAAGGACCTGCTCCATATCCAGTTTGAGCCGATCTAGTGAGTTATTTGACTTTAGACCGGTCCAAAACACATTCGGTCGCCTCCGATCCGGAAAAAATCCCGAACCTTCCGGCTCCAATATAAATTCAGAAACCGGAACATTTTTTAAGGCATTGATCAAATCACCGATATTTTTATCATGAACTTCGCCTAAAAACCGTAATGTCAGATGTAACTGTTTGTAATCCATCCAACGCAGGCGGGGAAACTGAGCTAATGCTGAACTTAGTACCGTTATAAAGTCTTCCGGCAAATCTATCGCCGTAAACAAACGCATAACAGCAGTCTCCCTGGGTTATGGATTAGCGATTCAACCAACGTTCTGCGTCAATAGCCGCACGACATCCCATACCGGCAGCAGTAATAGCCTGGCGATATACATGGTCGGCGCAGTCACCAGCAGCAAAAACACCATCAATATTTGTATAACTGCTGTTATTTTCAAGATCGATATAACCGGCTTCATTCATATTCAAGACACCTTTAAACACCTGGGTATTTGGAACATGTCCCAGCGCGGCAAAGTAACCTTTGCATTCAATTTCGGATTCTTCATCGGTATTAACATCTTTGATCTTAACCCCTTCAACCCCGTCAGCTCCGAGGACCTCCGCAACAACAGAATTCCAGGCAACGTCGATTTTCGGGTTATTCAACGCGCGTTCAACCATGATCTTTGACGCACGAAATTCATCACGACGATGAATAAGGGTTACCTTGGAGGCAAACTTTGTCAGAAAAGTAGCTTCTTCCATGGCGGAATCACCACCGCCAATAACCACTACCGGCACATCGCGATAGAATGCTCCGTCGCAGGTGGCGCAGGCAGAAACACCCTTATTTTTCAAACGATCTTCTGATTCCAAACCGAGCCAACGTGGAGAAGCTCCTGTTGCCACGATTAAGGCTTTCGCTTCGATTTTGTTGCCGGATCCCATCGTTAATACCTGGGGACCTCCGTCTTTCAGATCAACAGCAGTCACAGTGTCACTGAGAAATTCAGCGCCGAAATGCTCGGCCTGCTGACGAAATTTATACATAAGTTCATAACCGTTTACGGCTTCCGGAAAACCCGGATAATTCTCAACATCAGTAGTCTGGGTAAGAAGTCCGCCCGGAAGAGCTCCTGCGATAACCAAAGGTTTAAGATTTGCTCTTGAGGCATAAATAGCGGCGGTAAGTCCGGCCGCACCGGAACCAATAATTACAATGTCTTTCATGTTTATTTCCCGATTTTATTATAATTTATGATTAATTTTGTTTACTTATCAGTAGAAAGCTTTTTTAGATATTCGCTTTCCGGATATTCTTTTTTTAAATCCTTATAAAACTTTTCTGCTCTTTTATCATGCATATTACGCAGAATTCCTATTACGCGATAATATGAATACTCACGATTTTTAACACTGTGTGAAAATATCACCAACGGTCTCATATACATAAGCAAAGCTTTACGTTCCAGATCAGCTTTCACAAGCATATCTCCGCGAAGATTAAATGCTCGTGCAGCCAGAGAACCATCGCTGCCATTGATCACTTTGTCAATCAATTCATCTGTTTTCTTCTGTTTATCCTTGTCGGTAGAATAGTACTCTGCCAAAGCAAGGCACATTTCCAGCCAGGAGTTAATTTCACTTTGAGGGCCTTCTACTTCCTGAGTGCTCATCGCTTTCAATACATCAATATAATCACTGCCCTTAATTTCACGTAAAGCCTTTACACGTTCACTGGAACAATACATAAACCATCCGAGATAACGATACTTAAGCGATAGTAATTTAAAGGTCTCAGCCGCTTCTGAATACTTTTTCCCGGCAAGCAGTTTGTCTGCTTTGATGATATCTTTCGGCATCGGGATAGATGCAAAATCAACCATTCGAACCGGCATAATATATTGGGTTCCTTTCAGTATGAAACTTAAATTCCCTTTACTATCAGAGGTAAGAGACTGAACCTTCATAATATCGCCGCCTCGCATATGAATCGTCGCTTCTGCAGCGGCTGATAGCGTTGTTGAAAGACCGAAAACCAATATCAGCAAATATACAATTTTTCTCATTATGTAACTCTCTTAAATTTTATTATTCGCCCCGAACAAATTGAACCAGTACATTACGGCTTCTCGGTCCATCAAATTCACAGAAGTAAATCCCCTGCCAGCGCCCCAATACCAGAGCTCCGTCACACACAGGAACAGTTTGGGAAAACCCCATAAGAGATGCCTTCAAGTGTGCAGCACTGTTACCCTCGAAGTGTCTGAATCCGGGACTGTTCCATTTGATCAGCTCATCCAGTTTCATAATCAGATCATGCCTGACATCCGGGTCGCAATTTTCATTTACGGTAAGACCGGCAGTCGTATGTACACAGTAAATATGGCAAATGCCCGATTCCATATTCTCAGGAACAAGTGCGCTGACTTGCGCAGTTATATCCTGCATTTCGTCACGTGCCGTTGTTTTTATATCAATCGAATTCATATTATATTCCCTCGTGTATAATTAAAGACGGGCGATTTCCGCAGCCCAGTCAGACAGCGAATTATCCCGTGCCCCCATAATCAGTACAATATCATTACTATTCGATTGTTTTTCCAGGAAGTCAACCGCGTCAGCCCTTGAATCGAAATATTTATAGGTTTTTTTTGCGGTTTTCTGATAAGACTCGATAACTTCGTTTGATGTAGGAGTAAACGCCGCGGTTCCTCCGGCATAATAAACAGGCAACAACGCGAGAACATCTTCGTCTCCGAGCTCCTCCTCCATGACTCGAAAAAGCTCATCGCGCATAAATTTCAGCGGACCAAAACCATGAGGCTGGAATATCGCGATAATTCTGCCATTTAAAATTTGTCTGGCTCCATGGATACATGAGACCAGTTTTTCCACATTATGCGCATAATCATCATATACCCTCGCTCCCGTGGACAGCTTTCCGGCATAGTCAAAACGTCGCCAGACTCCCTGAAACTCAGACACTGCCGGAATACCACGTTTAATCGGCACGCCAAGCATGGCAAAGGAAGCAAGTACCGCAGAAGCGTTTGACGCGTTATGACGTCCGGGCATAGGCAGAGAAACATCTTTTATACTACCGAAGTCAGCTTTAAATTCGCCATTAGCAGAGCAATAATTAGAGTAATCCCATGAATTATCAGAATTACCATCCGCATCAAAAACAGTTATATTAAGATGCTTCATGCAGTCATCGCCCAGAACCGAAAGCAAGGATTTTTCAATGACAGCGCCTTTTTTTGTCTGACGCAGAAATTGTTGAAAAACATCGATCAATTCATCTTTGGAATAATGATCAGTGCCAATATTAAGAATAAGTGAATAGTCCGGATGATAGGCCAACAGACTTTTATCACTTTCATCGGCCTCAAACACAAAGTAGTCGCCTTCCCCTTTTCCATAATTTCCAGTTCGAGCCGGCCCGATAAAGCTGTTCACCAGCCCGCCGGCAAGAAATGACGGGGCAAGTCCGGCACGGTGCAGCGATTCCGCCAACCAGGAAGATACCGTAGTTTTTCCGCAACTCCCAGTTACCGCGATCATCTGTTGCTTGTTTGCCGCCATGGCCATGGAAAGCGCTTCGGAACGATGCAGGCGGATCACCTCTTCACCGGCTGCAACAAAATCCGGATTATCATCTTCAATGGCGGTAGAATAAACCAAAAAATCGGGTCTGGTTTCAACCACACCCGATCCATCCTGGCGATAGAGGGATATACCCTGAGCTTTTAACCGGTCAAAGATACGCCGGTTTTCGGGATTATCAATTGCACGGTCACTACCAGAAACCGTAGCACCCATGGCCTTACACATTTGAGCAAGACCACTCATACCGATTCCACCGATTCCCACAAAGTGAATCGCCGACTCAGGAGAAAACACCTTTTCCGCCATATAATTCCCATTTTCCGGTTCTTTTCTCTATGGAAAGAACCGGATTTATATTACTTTAACCAAGCTGTTCGTGCAGAGCTTTAGCTGCCAGGCCAACACATTCGGCACAGGATAGCTTATTTGCTTTACGGATTTCGCGACACTTCTGCGAACCGGCTTCATTTAGAAAAAATTCCGTAATTCGGTCCTTGTGACTTTCATTATCTGTCAATTCCAGCGCACTGAATAAAGCTCCGCACTGTCCGTCCTGAGCTTTACCTCCGCCTTTATTGCTTAATTCTTTGATAATATCATCATCAACATCAAGTAATTCCTGAAAACCGCGCGCCACGCTCTGTGCACAGTTCAAACGTTCTTCCTTAAATGCCTTTACAGACTTATTAACAGGCATGATTATCTACTTCCTAATTTTTATTTACCAGAGAAGGCTTTGTGCTAGTGGTCGCAGGCATTATCGCCGGTAACCAGAGAGCCATCAAGATAGGCATTAACAATATCTTCTACTTTCCCAACAGATGCTCCCACACAAACGGAAATACCGTTCTGAACAAAGATTTGCTGAGCTCTCATGCCCATTCCACCAGCAATAACCGTGGTAACATCGCGCTCATGCAGCCATTTCGGCAGCAAACCAGGTTCGTGCGGTGGCGGAACAACAAAGTCTACAGAGGTTATTTTTTTATTGTCATCAACATCTACAATCGCAAATTTTTCACAATGTCCAAAATGCATGCAAAGTTCGCCTTGAGCTGTGGGAATTGCAATTTTCATAATCATATTCTCCTTTAAGTAATACATTTGTTTCTTTTTAATTTAAACGGATATTATCCATTATCAACTAAATTAATAAATTTTATCAATCCAACAAGGTCTTACTGACTGTTTCCCAGGCTGCGCGAATTGAATCAGCTACTGGTCCTTCAACAGACAATGCTCCTTTTCCTGCTTTCAATGCCTTTACCACGTTTTCATCAAACGGAATATCGGCAATTACATCCACGCCCTGGTCCGCCGCAAATGCTTTGATTTCTCCCGCTTTATCTGGATTCAAATCAGCCTTATTAATGATTACTCTGGCACCCAGTCCAAAGTGCTTAATTAGTGCCACAATACGTCCAAGATCATGAAGTCCGGAAACCGTCGGTTCTGTTACGATTACAATCGCATCACTGCCGGTAATCGAGGCAATCACCGGACATCCGGCTCCCGGCGGTCCATCTGTCAGCAACAACGGATATTTCAGTTCATCCGCAGTCTGCGCTGCCAGCTTTCGAACCTGCGCAACCAGCTTGCCGGAATTGTCTTCTCCATTGGCCAGACGAGCATGCACCAGAGGACCAGCTTTTCCTACAGAACGACGGAGTTTTCCAGTATGTTTATCATCAGATGAAATCGCGTTGACCGGACAAATATGCTCACACAAGCCGCAACCTTCACATGTCAAATCGCTAACTTCACAGCGCCCGTCTCCAGAACAAATAATTCCACCAAAACGACAGGCTTCGGCACAAGCGCCACATCCTATACAAGTATCATAATTGATAACAGCACGCTTTCCTCCTGAAAAATCCTTTTCCGAAACAGTTAGAGAATTCATCAATAAATGCAGATTGGCAGCGTCTACATCCGCATCGACCATAACTTTATCGTCAGCAAGTTCCGCGAATGCAGACGATACGGTAGTCTTACCGGTTCCGCCCTTACCACTTAAAACTGTCAATTCTTTGTGCGTAGCCGCGCTGCCCGGTTTTAAATCGCCATAACCGGAAGTCATGGATATACGTTCCGGTTCCAGTTGCGCGATAGCGGTCAATTTTCCGGCAGCGCGAAGCATATCAACAAATCCTGATTTCAGTTCGGGAAACTCTTCAACCAGTATTTTTCCTTCAGAATATGCTTCGGCGTATTCACGCTTGAATGGGATTCGTCCGATCACCGGAACCCCTGCCCTTTCAGCATAATCCGTAATAATTTTGTCAACACCGTCAGATTTGTTAATAACAATTCCAGACGCAAGCCCCAGACGCACAGTCAAATTAACCGCAAGCTGGAGGTCGCTAAGACCAAACGGAGTCGGTTCCGTAACCAGAATAACCACATCGCTGCCGGAAAATGCCTCAACGGCCGGACAGCTTGTTCCCGGAGGACAGTCGATAATATTAAGTCCTTCCGGATCACAGCATTCCTTTACTGCATCGATTACCCGTGTGGTCAGAACTTCTCCAATGTTAAGAAGTCCACGAGCAAAGCCAAAAGGTTCCGTATTATCGGAACGCTCAACAATTCCCACCGGACGATCAACTTCTGTAAAAGCGCCTTCCGGACAGACATTCACGCAAACACCACAGGAATGACATAGTTCCTGAAATATCATGACATTGTTTTTGACTACGGCTAGCGCATTATAACGGCACTCTTTTCCGCAGATACCGCAACCTGTACATTTTGTTGCGTCAACCTTAGGAACCTTCACGGTCACATCTTTGGTAACTTCCGGCTCACGGGAAAGAAAAAGGTTACAGTCAGGCGCCTCAACATCGCAGTCAAGAAGCCTGACGTTATCCTCCAGCTCTGCCGCAGCATAAGCCAGATTCAGCGCAAAGGTGGTTTTCCCGGTTCCCCCCTTGCCGCTGCCAATTGCTATTTTCACTATTTATTATTCCTTAATTATATTGCTCAAACCCAATGACCTTCAACATCAGCTGAATCAGCGGGCTGCAGTTTACCGGCCAGAAAATCATCAATTGCAGCTTTCACCTGCGCTCCGGCGGGAGCCACGATAATTTGGGTTCCGGCAGTAGTCAATACTTTAAACGCTTTCGGTCCGCAATGACCGGATATTACAACATCAGCTCCGGAGTTCAAGACATTCTGAGCAGCTTGAATTCCTGCTCCCTGTGGCGCATTTAAATTTTGAACATTATCAACAAACTCAACGTTATTACTTTCCGAATCGAAGAGAACAAACCCGGCGGCTCTTCCGAACCTCGGGTCAACCGTTCCTTCAAGTGAATTACTCTGTGCGGAAACGGCTATTTTCATTACTTGTTCTCCTTTTGCTCAAGAGCGTCAAGGCGGGTAAGAATAGAATCCAGTTTTGCTTCAATATTACCAGTTGCCGCATAGCCGTCAACATTAGCGCGTGCATATCCACGTCCCATACCACGTCCCATACCACGGCGTCCACCAAAAGCTCCAGCTCCACGTCCCGGACGACTTGCATTACCAGTACAGTAACCGAAGCCTCCGCCAGTCATCGGGCCCATTCCATTAGGTCCAGTTCCATTAAATCCAGGCATTTTCATGTCTCCTTTATTGGATGTTTCCATTACGCGGCGGCCCATTACCGCCGCCTCTATATCTTCTTCCGCGTCCACCACGCGGACAAAACTCATCACTAGGCGGATTAATTTCAACGTGTCCGCCTTCCACTCTCATTGCTTTGCTGTTAATTAACGCATCCGCAATTTTCTTATGTGCAGACTTTATGATATTACCAAACGTCTGGCGCGATACATTCATTTTTTCCGCAGCCTCAGCCTGATAAAGACCTTCAAGATCCGCCAGCCGAACCGCTTCCATTTCATCAAGCGTTAGACAAATTTCTTCAAGATTCCGCATGGGTACTCCCAGCGGCTTAAAGTAGGAGTACTCTGCGCTTCCGTCTATCATTCTTCTTTTAAAAGGTCTCGGCATTATATTCTCTCTATTATTATTGGCATATGCTAACAATAATAGTTTTTCGAACAATTGTCAACTATTTATTTATAAAAAAATGGAATATTATTTTTTTAGCAAAATGAAAAGCAAGACTGTAAATTTCATCAATATGGTGTACTTTATTGCTTTAATAAAAGTAATCAGGGACAACTAGGGAAAATGGGAAGCATAATCGAACGAGCAAAAGAAGTTTTTGACATAGAAATCAACGGCCTCAAAACCCTGCGGGATAATATTGACGGTAATTTTACCATTATGGTAGAAAAATGTGTAGAACGCCTTGACGCAGGAGGTAAAATCGTAATCACCGGTGTAGGGAAAAGCGGCTACATCGGCAAAAAAATATCTGCCACTTTGGCAAGTATCGGCTCTCCTTCTGTGTTCATGCATCCAGTTGAAGCACTTCACGGAGACCTTGGAATCATGCAGTCCAACGATATCCTGCTGGCTATGAGCTACAGTGGGGAAACAGAAGAACTACTGACCATGCTAACCCCGGCCAAAAGACTGGGAATGCCAATTGTGGCAATCACTGGCAATTCAGAATCACAACTGGCAAAAATAAGTGATCTTTGCATGGAGATGAAAGTTCCGCGTGAAGCATGCCCATTTAATCTGGCACCAACAACCACCACAACCGCCCTGCTGGCGCTTGGAGATGCCCTGGCTATGGTACTGCTTGAAGTTCGGGGCTTTAAAAAAGAAGATTACGGACGCCTTCATCCGGGCGGTGCTATCGGTCGTGCCGTTACGATGCTGGTTGGAGATATTATGAGAACCAAGGAGCGTTATGCAATGGTCAGCCGTGACACCTTGGTACGGGAAACCCTGCTAAACATGACTGAGCACAGATGTGGCTCTGCCGTTGTGGTTAACGCAGCGGGTGAACCCGAAGGTATTTTCACGGATGGTGATTTTCGGCGCCATGTTGAATACGATCTGGAAATACTCAACCGCAAAGTCGGTGACGTTATGACAGAAGATCCGTTGACGGTCCAAAGAGATCAATTAGCCATTGAAGTGATAAAAATGGTTGAGAGTAGAAAGATTGATGACATCATAGTTGTCGATGAAAGCGGCAAAGTTTGTGGGATGGTGGACATTCAGGACCTTCCAGGCTTGAAACTTATGTAAAGCCTCTGGACTTTTTTGTTTGCCATATTATGTTAAGATTCAGTATTAGAATAATTAAATATCAGTCAGGTGGGATATAATGAAGGGATTAAAAAACGGCATAACCATATTATCGGTACTGCTGTTGTCTCTTTCCGTCCACGGCAATCAGCAGGAAGCCAGCGAAGAATACAGCAAAGGACTCAAGGCCTATAAATCAAGAAATTATCTTGATGCTGCTAAAAACTTCATGGCAGCCAGGCTGCTTGCGGATGAAAGGGCAATGAAAGTTAAAGCCCTTAAGAAAGCAGCGGAAAGTTATGGGAAGGCCGGTTTTCTAAAAAAAGAATTTTTGTGTATTGAATCACTTTTAAAAGGTTATCCGTCACAAATCAATTACAAGCAGCTTGTTGATCGAGAATATATTATTGGCAATAAGTTTTTTGCAGGACACCGCGATCCAGCTTACGCTCCGTTGCGTTGGGTCCCATGGTTGACTGGGAATGATCAATCAACCCTTATTTATGCAGAAGCCCTCAAGCATGCACCGTTTTCATCTTACGCTCCTCAAGCAAGACTCCGTCTGGCAAGATTATACATTAATAACGGAAAAAGCCTGAATGCAATTAAACAGTTGCGAACCCTGACAAAAAAATATCCGGATAGTGAAGCGAAAAAATATGGTTACCTGGAACTAGCTAATGCTCTTATGCACCTGGCTCGCTATGGCGATGGCGACGGTAGATATAATCGTGAAGCAAACGAAGTAATGAATGAGTACCTGCGCAAATATCCAAAATCAAAAGAAGCGGAATGGGTCAAAAAGCGCATTCTAGAATCCAAAGACATTAATGCAAAAAGATTATACAATCTGGCTCAATATTACAATCGGATTGGCAATAAGAAGCCGGCAGAGCGTTATCTAAACAAAGTTCTGCGTGAATATCCAGATTCAATTCCTGTCGATGAATCTGAAGCTCTGCTGTCAAAAATTGACAATAATTTTGTACCGCTGAAATTTCGGCCTGAAATACAAAACCGTCATCAGGAATATACCGAAGAACCATTACCAAACGAAGCGGAACCTATCATTATGACCCCCGAAGGCAGCAATGGCCGTTGGCTGTTGCCGATCAGGGACCTAGGCATTGATCGCAATAAAATTTCAGAGGATAAGGATGAAAAATAGAGTTATTTATTCAATTATAATCGCGGCCTTTGGTTTGTTGCTGTCCTGCGGATGCGGGTATCAATTGGGCTCTATGATGCATCCGCAAGTAAAAACGATAGCAATAGAACCGGTTACGAATGAAACCTTGTTCCCATATGTATCAGACGAAATGCGCAACATGCTTTGCGAATCTTTTGTGGTTGATGGATCTCTAAAAGTAAAAAACCTTAAAACGGCTGACTGTATCCTAAAATGCAAAGTTACAGAAATAACGATCAGTGAGGTTGCACAAGCAGACTTTGATGATGATAAGGTAAGCAGGACAACAGAGTGGTCAGCAGCAATTAAAGCTGAATTCACAGTGATAATTCCCTCCCACAAAAAACCTTTAATTGGACTCAGAAAAATATCCTGCAACGCCCGTTTCCAGGGATACGGTGATTATACAACTATGCAGCGACAGGGCATCAAGCAGGCGGCATACAACGCAGCACAAAAAATCGTTCATGATACTACCGAGGCATGGTAAAATAAATAAAGGGGGCGTAAAATGAAAGTTTTTCTAGGTTTACTGGCGTTAGTCATTCTTTTTGGAGTAGGATGTGCGGCATATTATCTCTATATCGAAAGTCTGCCAGAAAACAATCGACCGGTTCTTGTGCGTAAAATAACCAAAGAAGTAGTAACCAGAACCGGCGGAAAAGTTGAAGAACCGCCCAAGCCCCCCAAAAAAGATCCGATTAAAGAACTCAATAAGAAAATTGATTCTTTAAACAAAAAACTTGATTCAAAACAAAAATCTCTCCAAGCACTGAAACAGCAGATGGCTCAGGCCATAGAAACCAAAAAGACTACTGTTGAACGGGGTTTCAGCAGAGGAAAAAGTTTATCAACTATATCCAAAGATCAAAGTGACATTCGCAGCCAACAGCAAATGACACAAAATCTGGTAAAAACCCAGAATGCTATTCGATCATTGAAATACGAAATTTCCGCAGCAAAACGCAAACTTTGGCGTTTAAAGAAAAAGATGGCTGCCGCAGCTACGGAAGGAACCCCTGCCCCAGCTGCGGAATAAGCTGTTACCAGCGGACTACACTACTGGAAGCAATTTTTCCGTAGCTTCCCCCTTCTGGTGTGTTTCCGCTCAATTCAGGACAATTGAGTTCTGCCAGGGAAAATTCTTTTTCAGCAATAAAATCTTTGATTTGTCTGGCGGTTTCTTCAAATCGTTCAATCTGTCCGGCTAATCTTACTTGAATAACATCCAGCCCAAAAGGTTTATTCTTTTTTAACCACTGGTGACGAAACAATTCGGAGAACGCTCGCAACTCAGTAACAAGTGACGGTATATTCTGTTCTACTATTTCGGTAAGCTGACTCATGTCTGCGGTATTCTTTGCGGTTCTCAGCTTTCGACTGTATTTTAGTTTTGCGAGAATAAACTTGATCAATGCTGCGGCAAAAGACGTATCTCCGGCATCACTATTATCCCAAATAGCTTCCAGCCGAGCCGCGTTTTTCTCAAACGCAGTAACAATTATATCGTATTTCTCAAAACTATTTTTGGTTAATTCGTTATAATATTTCCCCATCAACGGATCATCCCAAAAGAATGCAGGCAAAGCAAAGCAACCATCGAAATCGGAATTAATTGCATCGGAAAGCATAATATGATCGGCATAACTTCCGCCGCATATTGCCCTAAAAGATTTTTCCAGCACTTCCGGCTCCTGATCATCAGCAAAGGCTTTCTCTGCGGTCCAAGCCATTCCAGCCAATGCGGAGTCAAATTCACAATAGGCTCCGTCATCGCCCCACATCGTAAAGAAAATCTCATTAATTCCACTATTCAGGCAAGCTTCCAGGCATGGGATAACAGTATTCTGAGTTATTTTGTGGTCGTACCAGAATTTAGACCAGGTCCAGATTCCGGACCCCATCAATGGTTCATGCCCCAGTTCCCGATGACGTTTGATCCATTCCAGATAGAATTCTTTATCATCATGATAATAGTCCCAATATACCAGTTCTGTTCTGACAGGAATTGCCTGTTTTACCTCATCGGGAATTACCGTGTTTTTATCATAATAGTTATATGTCTCATTCCCCATGCGAAAATACATATCCGACCAGATCATCGGCTTGAGTCCACGTTCAATGCACATTTTTTCAACTTTATCCAGATGACGGTTGAATATGTCGAATCCACGTTCATATCCAAATTTGTCCAAGAATTTACCGCGTCCAAGATCATGTGTTTCATCCATTCCGATGTGAATTCTTCTGGACGTCACGGCTGAGCTCCAGAAATCAAGTATCTTTCCTATCAATGTCATCGTATCTTCGCAATCCACCAGCATAACACTTGAGGTGTCGCGAACCGTACCATAGGCATCCCAACGAAGCATCTGTTCCATGTGTCCTAAAGTCTGAATGCATGGAATAAGCTCAATTCCCAAGGCTAATGCGTAGCTGTCAATTTCCTTTATTTCCGCCAGAGTATACCCGCCCCGCATATAACTAAAATAAGGCTCATCCTCCAGAATATAAGTATCTTCAGTATATAGCATAAGCATATTGTAGCCCATCAACGCCATGCGACGAAGCCACTTCTTAACATACTCAACCGTCATAACCGCATTTCTCGAGCAGTCCAGCATAATTCCAAACATCTCAAACGGTATTTTTTCGGATTTATCCAGGCCTGCAAGCGCCAGACCAAGACCTCGAGCCGCCGCATTCAAACGTCCGTACTCAATGGTGATTCCATCAACTTCTTGCTTCACTACCAGTTTGCCTGAATCCGGAGATTCGACTAGATTCACCAGAAAACCGCTGTTATCCTTAAGAGGATACTCCTCGGCAAGAACGTCAATCATCGACTGCAATTCCGGAGTAAACTCTCCTGCGGCACAATTCAATGTGATTTTATTCATTTTTTATCTCCCAATTTTCATTAACAAATCAACTCTTATTAAAAATTGCCTTTTATGTTGAATATGTTATAATATAATTGATAGAAACAATAAAAAAATGGATAAATCAACATATAAAAATGGCAAAAAACACCCATAGTGAAGTAAATTACTCTCCCGTGCCAGGCAATCTATCCCGGATTGTGGGCAAGCTGATTAATATAAACTGCTATTATGAAAACGTATCCAGCGGAGTGAAAGACCTGAAACCGTTCAGGTCTTTTCCTTACTATTGTTTGGCGCACCTTATAGACGGTGATGGATACTACTATAATCCCGAAACTAGCTCTCTGACGGAATTAAAACCAGGAGATGGCATTCTTGTTGCACCCGGCGTTGAACATCAGTATGGTGGCTATAAACAGCAATTCACCGAAGATTCAATCTGTTTTACTGGAGCCGCCGCCGATAGCCTGCAGCAAGCAGGAATGCTAAAAACAAGGATAGTAAAAATCGGAAGAACCCGGCGACTATTGCCTATTATTACAAAATTACGCAATGTGTCAATGATCTCGCAATTTGAAGCAGCAAACTCACTAATCCAACTTCTGATTGATATTCACCGGGAAAATCTATCAGTTAAAACAATAGACAAGCAACATTACGGGCTGGAAAAACTATTGAAAGAATTATCCAGCACCCCGGGGCACTGGTGGACCGTCTCAGAAATGGCGGAATTTTGTAATATCAGTGAAAATTACTTGCGCCGGCTATTTAAGAAATATACCGGCCTTTCCCCCAAGGAATATATAGACGCAGCCAGAATAAACCGAGCTTCTGAACTACTTTCGTCAAGTGACATGAAGATAATGGAAATCGCCGAATTTTTGGGATACCAGGACCCATATCATTTTATTCGACGATTCACAAAGCTGACCGGTTGTTCTCCTGGCAGATACCGCAGACAGTTTTCTCCACGGTATCAGTAGTAAAGAGAGAACTATCGCTGTCCAGCAATACGTACCAACGGTTTAAGCCATGTATCGTCAGGAGTACAGCCAACAGCATGTCCTTTGCCGGAATTAACTTCACGTTCCTGACAAAAAGCACGAACTTTTTTATCGTTGAATTTCATATATTCATTAAGAGATCCGAAATTCTTGTCATTTTTATCATAAATGTTCCAGATCATGCCAACCGGATCAATTTTTCCATAGTTCGGAAATACGACTTTACCGGAAACTCTGGGACACCCGGCAACAATCACATAATTAATGCCTGGATTATCAACCAGGGTTGAAACTCTTAAGGCAGCCATACCTCCGTAAGAATAACCGACAACCGTAATATTTTTAGAAGGAACATGGGCTTTTAAAAGTTTGTTTATTTGAGCGACAACTCTATTAATATACCGCGATGAATAGCCTCGATTTCTTTTAGGACGGCTAATAACCAGAAAGCCCAGTTCAACCAACTTACCTGTAATGTCTGTATAATTGTCAGAAGTCATACCTTCACCAGCATCGCCGACCAGATAAAAAAGATATTTTTTATGGGTGTAAATGGTATTGGGAAGTCCTTTAAACAAAGCCCCCTGATCACCAGCCCAACTGGGAAGATTTTTAACAATCGGACCGGTACTGGCAGCTTTAGGAACCGGTTTTACAACCGTGGCAGATTTACCTTTTGCCTTATCCTTATTGTCATTGATAAATTGGTTTAATAAATCATTCTTGTCTGAAGCGGCATACGCCCCGACAACCATCATTCCGCACAAAACCAGAAGTGCGAGTTTTAAGGTCTTTTTCATTTTTCCCTCTCTATTATTTGTACTTCTGTTACTTCATAACAAGTTAAAAAAGACTAAAGTGATCTGGATTATAGTATTCGTAATTGCTCTTCGCATAATGCTTGAGCGCATCAGCCGTGTATTTATCAAACGGAACGTCAACATTAACCCAACCATCTTTTTCATTCACCATTTCCGGCTTAAACACCCGATAAGCCAATCCGTCAATAACAAAAACAACTTTAGAATAACTCATCGTAACAGCCATATTCACCCAATGCTTAATTCCTCGACTATTGAGTTTTAGCCTCAGAGTAAAAAATCCCTTTTTCTCAGGGCATGGAACCAGTTTGATATCCTCGATGTATTTAGAATGAACAAAGTAATTGGTATTCACCCAGATATCTGTTCCCGTAACAGTTGAAATCTTTTTTTCGACCTGTTTTGCCGTAGGATATTTCACATGTTCATTGACAGTGATAATATAATGGGGTTTGCCATCGTCATTAAATCGAATGTCTTCTTCTGGCTTATCCTTGCCAAGCTGATCCAAGTTACATCCAGCAATAGCCAAACACCCAACGACTGCACATATAAGCTTAAAAAATCTCATAACATTCCCTCTAGTTATAGTTTACGATAAAGCGTCGCAAGACTAATTTCAAGTATTTTTGCTGCTTTATCCTTGTTTCCATTACAGTAATCAACCACATTTTTTATGTAGGCAACTTCAACATTTTTAAGATATTCTTTCAGGCTGATAAAAGCATCACCTTCCTCATACACCTGCAGATTTTCAATTCTTTCCGTTTTCTGAAAACCAACAATCTCCTGAGGCAGATCAGAGACTGTTATTTCTCCTGCCTCTGTCAGAATTGCCAACCGCTTCACCAGATTTTCCAGCTGACGGATATTTCCCGGCCAACTGTATTCCGCCAACGATTTCATAGCTTCCTCAGATAGCGAAATACGGCGTCCATGCTCCTGTTCAAACTCATTCACAAAATGTTTAACCAGCAGCGGAATATCCGTCTTTCTTTCTCTCAGTGGAGGAACGTTTATTGGAATAACACTCAATCTAAAAAAAAGATCTTCACGAAATTCATTAGCAGCTATTCTGGCATGGAGATCTTCGTTGGTTGCGGCAATCACCCTAACGTCAATTTTACGGTCTTTCGTACTGCCGACTCGACGAATCTCCTTTTCCTGAAGGGCACGAAGAAGTTTTACTTGCATGCTCATGGGAACAGATCCTATTTCATCAAGAAAAATCGTACCATGATCAGCAACCTCAAATAATCCTTTTTTTGTCTCGTCGGCTCCGGTGAATGCACCTTTTTCATGTCCAAACAATTCCGATTCCAGCAACGTTTCCGGCATAGCGGTACAATTTACTTTAACAAACGGCATTGCAGACCTGGAACTGGTATTATGGACGGCCCTGGCAATCAATTCCTTACCCGTACCACTTTCACCTAGAATAAGAACAGTAGAATTTGTTCCGGAAATTTTGTCAATTATCCGAAAAATATCAAGCATGGACTTCGATTCCCCAATAATGAAATTGTAGCCTGACTTGTTATCGATAAAAGAACTTTTCAGGACACGGTTTTCCGATACCAGGTTCTCATAAGAAAGCGCCCGTTCAACAATAAACATCATCTGGTCAAATTTAAAAGGCTTTGCTATATAATCATAAGCTCCGAATTTCATCGCTGTTACAGCATCTGAAATATCGCCGGAAGCCGACATTACAATCACAACCATGTGTGACTGTATCTTGCGAGCTTTTTTCATTAATGCAATACCATCAATATCCGGCATACGGATATCGGTAATCATTAAATCAAACACCTTCTCTTCAAGCAGATCCAAAGCAATAACAGCACTACAGGCCGCAGTTACGGAATATCCGCCGGATTCAAGATAGCGTTCCAGAATCGATAATGCGGACGGATCATCATCAACAATCAGAATATCAGCCATAGACAATCTCACCTCGCCATAATCTTATTCAGCCGATTGAGCAAAAAACGTTCCTCTCGACTGAGTACTTTTTTATTCGTTTTGATTTCGTTATATATATTATTCCATCCCCCATAGTCATAATAATTCATCATTAATGCGTAAATTCCGCACCAAAACGCCTGAGGATATCGCAAATCATGGAATAAAGACGAAATATACTTAGAACCTTCGTTTTTTAAACGCTGCGATACTTCAATTTCAGAAACAGAAAAAACCGGACAGAAGTTACAGAAACGCTCGTACACAGCAGGAACCCTTTTCATTGGTATATCCCGCAAAATATTTTCAAGTCCATTCTCCATCATCAATACATAAGGGTAATATGCAACAGAACAAACTTTCATTTCGTTTGATACCTCTTCCAGCCGCTGTCTGAATTCATCAACATTGCGCGATATCGCCAGCTTCATGAGACTATTTTTCCACCAAAGACTACCAGACGCCACATTTCCAGTTATATGTTTATTGTTTAGCTGAATAAACTGTTCAATCGCACTATCCGGCATTACTCCAGCCAAAACCGCGTCCGATACGATTCGTGAACAAACATCAATATTTCTTCCACGGCTCTGTTTGAGAACTTCAAGGTCTGAATAAGTAAACTTACCAAGCAGAATATGCTCCGCAACCGTCAGCCATTTTAGGTCATTAACCAGGAAATCATTGGATGAAAACCTACTACGACACCTTTTAAGTCGTTGGGAAAACCGGATTGAGTCCACTACGGGATCTTGAAGAATACACAATAATTCTACAGCCGCTAGTCTAAAATCAGCATTTGGGGTATTATCCTTCCTCTTTGACTTGCTACTGTTATATTTGTCGGCAAATGTAATTGCTTTATTCCACATTCGCAATTTCATCAACAACTCAAGGTGTAGTATTTTTATACTTGGATCACCTCTGGACGCAAGCTGCTCAAGTGCAGATTCTGATTTTTCCTTGAGTGCAGTATCTCCGTAACGAATGGCTGCAACTCCATAACAGAAAGTAACTGCGGCGGCGACATCTTTTCGTCCTGAGCGTACAAAGAAATCTACAATTCCTTTTAAATCCTCACAGGCCAATACATACTCTTCGGCATTATCCCACAATCCGGCATCAATACCGGCCAACAATTTTAAACTGCGCTCGACTGGTTCAGGAAGCTTTTTGGTGTTCTTAAATAATTGACTAAGGTTCCACGCGCCACCAATCGGATAATATTCCCATGCCATAAAAGGAATCCCATCACGCTTTTGTGGCTTATTGCCATGTAGCCAGCTCTGAACTTTATTTTTTTCAGAAATCAGTTCACCCACAATAGAATCTGCCGCCAAAATCTTCAATTGACCGTAGCGTCCCCAATTAACAACCGCAACTTGGAAGGCAGTATTATGTTTGTTTTTTGCCATAGCACGCTGAAAACGCTTAATTCCACGTTCAGCTTTCAAGCGCGGCGAAATTCTGGCCAGAACTTCGGCAAGAAGATTAATTTCTTTCCCCCGCCGCTTAAAGAAAGCAGTATCGGAATAATTCTTACGGATATTATCAATGCAACGATTGGCATCAAAATATTTTCCAGAACTGTCATACCCAACAGCATCACGCCAAAACTCCGCAGCTTCCGCTTCTCTTGAACATGTCATGAAAATATTTGCTGTCATTTTCCAGTATTTTTGAGTTTCACTGGCTGCCATTTTATTCAACAGGGAGGAAAAATGTTCATAATCATTTTGATTAAGAAACTCAAGAAGCATTCGGTTGCAGGCATCCGGTTTCAGTGTCGAAAAGTGATCATCGGCAGCGACAGCCCTGAAAAGCAACTCCAAACGAGTCTTGCTTTTTAGTCTGGATATTTTGATTCTTTTCTTCAACACACCGTAATCAAGCTTTTTCTCTAAATAGATCGTGGATTTATCAACATCAATCACTTTGTATCCACTAAAACTCCCTTTAAGAAATGGAATCGTTCCGATAAAAAACTCACGATTTTCATAATAAACGGTCCCTATCGAAGCATCTCTCCTGTACGAATCACGAATAAAGTCATATAAATTACTGTATTCTACCGGCAAATCCTTGCGGGATATTCCAGCAAAACATCTTGAAAAATATTTCACATTGCGTTTACGACCAGTGACTTTGACAAATTCAGCCGCAGAGGCAATAAAACGATCGATTTCATCATTAGAAATTCTTTGCTTACGTAATTCCTGTTTAATCTTTGCCAACTGTTCTTTTCGACTTTTATTAATAATACTCGAATTTGAACGGGACTTATTATTCAAGATGGCCTCTTTTAATTCCTTGACCTTATCTCCGAGAAAAGTCTTATCACGACCGGCAATGCGATTATAAAGATATTTATGCTCGCTTACTTCTTTGAAAAGATTAACAATACGTTCTTGTAAAGAAATCAATTTTGATGGGGGCAACTCCTTTAAATCATTGCCGGAAAGCTCTTTTTTGAGCGTGACAAGTTCCTGATCAAAAGCCATAGTCATTCGTTTTCTGGATTCAGCTTTCTCGTTTTCCATTTTTAAAGAATTCAGAGTTTTTACTGCATCAGGAGGAATTGTACTTTTGTCTTTACGGTTAATATAGGCACTAACCAGTTCAAGAGCCTTCTTTTCACTGAGAAATTTGATATCGGCCTTAAGCTTGTTCCATTCATAGTCCTTCGATGGATTGGTCTTACTGTCAACAGCAAGCTTGCCCCCTGATTTATCCCGTCCGGAAGAGAGGCCCCATACAAGCGATATCAGCATAACAATAACGGCAGCCAAGGCACATATAATATATACAAGGCCTTTTTTATTCTTTAACGCTCCAGACGGACGCGGGGTAATTGGAGCACGGCGCGTACTTTTGCTCATCATTGGAAGTTCAAGATCAATCGCATCCAGGAATTCCACAATTTCCCGCCATGACTGTGGACGTTCATCCTGATTTTTTGCCAGCATGCGGTCCGTTATAAAAGAAATGTCTGAATTGATTTTGAAACGCGCCCCGAGTGATTCCGGAATCTGATTGAGATGCATTTCCATGACTCTATCAGGATCATCCTCATTAAAAGGCGGAACCCCGGCAAGCATATGATAAAAGGTCCCCCCAAAGGAATAGATATCCGCTTTGACCGGATCAAAGCCGTCCATCCCACTAACAATTTCTGGCGGAGCGTACAACGGAGTAACCATAAGATGGCCGGTCCGTTCTTCGTGTGCTGTTTTTGCGAGACCGAGGTCGGCAAGTTTTGCTTCCCCGGAACTGTTTAAAATAATATTTTCCGGCTTAATATCACCATGTGTAAGTTTCTGTCGTTCCCAAGCGTAATCCAGAGCCCGAGCTATTTTCAATGCAACCGGAACTGCTTCAGTAGCTTCCATTCTACCCACACGATGAATTCTAGACTCCAGAGTCTCTCCTTCAATCAACTCCATGGCAAAATAGTAGATTCCCTCCGGAGTAGCCCCGGCATCAAAGGCCTGAACGATATTAGGATGACTAAGACTGGCGGCAAGACGCGCCTCACGAAAAAAGTTATCAACGAATTCTGAATCCCTGGCAAGTTCATCGGAAAGAACCTTCAACGCCACCATGCGTTCAAGATTCATCTGCAACGCTTTATAAACAACACCAAAACTGCCGCGTCCTAGTTCTTCCTCAATTCGGAAACCGCTGACAATCGTTCCCGCGGCAAGATAATCGGCTCCAAATTCCGAACCGCATATCGAACAGATCAGAAAACTGGAAAAAGGCGCACGTCTTGCTTCGACGAATTTTTTACAATGTTCACAATAATGCTGCATCAATTCCTTCCCGGCAGGCATTTTGCTGAGAGTCCTCAATGCTCCGGTATGATATGATTTTGCTGTTTATACGCGTATAACATACTTGATTAACGTTTTAATATTGCATATTTAAACAATTTTACAAGTTATCAATAATATGATTTGAGCTCTTTTTCTCAAAAATGATAATCTTTTATATACAAACAGCCGAACAATAAAAAAGCCGCATTCCCGAAAGAATGCGGCGAATATACCAAAAGTTGGTAGAATTAGAGACCAGACAGTGCTTTGAGCAGCACCCCAGCTGCCACTGCCGAACCGATAACCCCGGCTACATTCGGTCCCATAGCGTGCATCAACAGGAAGTTGTGAGGATCATCCTCAAGACCAACTTTGTTAACCACACGGGCTGCCATTGGTACAGCCGAAACCCCCGCGGCACCAATAAGCGGATTTACTTTACCACCGGACAGAACTTTCATCAACTGTCCAAACAGCAGACCTGCCGCTGTACCAACGCAGAATGCGATAATACCAAGCAACAGAATACCCAAAGTCTGCATATTCAGGAACTTGTCGGCGGAAAGCTTGGAACCCACAGAGAGTCCAAGGAAAATAGTAACAATATTGATCAGATCGTTCTGTGCTGTATTGCTGAGGCGGTCAACAGCACCACTTTCCTTCATCAGGTTACCAAACATCAACATACCGATCAGCGGAGCAGCATCCGGCAAAAGCAGAGCACACATCAATGTAATGATGATCGGGAAGCAGATTTTTTCAAGTTTGGATACATGACGCAACTGAGTCATTTTGATCTGACGGTCTTTCTTAGTAGTAAACAGCTTCATAATCGGCGGCTGAATAATTGGCACAAGAGCCATATAGGAGTAAGCGGCAACCGCGATCGCTCCAAGAAGCTTCGGCGACAACTTACTGGTCAGATAAATAGAGGTCGGACCATCGGCACCACCGATAATACCGATTGATGCAGCATCTTTCAGGTCGAAAAGAATACCGATATCAATAACCTTGGTTGAGAAAAGAGTAAGAGCGACAGCACCGAGCAGTGCCAGGAATATACCGAACTGAGCGGCCGCACCAAGCAGAGCGGTCTTCGGGTTCGCTATCAGCGGACCAAAGTCAGTCATCGCACCTACGCCCATGAAGATAATCAGCGGGAACACACCTGTTTCAATACCAACATGGTAAACCATGCCCAGTATACCATCCGGACCGGCAATGCCAGCCAGCGGAATGTTAGCCAGGATTGCACCGAAACCGATTGGCAGCAGCAACAGCGGCTCGAACCCCTTGACAATAGCCAGATAGAGCAACAAAATACCAACCAGGATCATGATTACACGACCAAGCCCCAGCGACCAGGTATTGCTAAAGTCAGCATTCGTCTGACGGATAATATCGGAAATACCGGTACTTTCCCAAAGTCCATGGAACATCTTGCTCCATGATGGAAGACCACCAAGAGTTTTACCACTGCTTTCATTCACAGAGTCATGAAGCATTGTATCCGGCGTTATTATCATAATAACTGATCCCGGCTCAATTGTTCCGGCTGGCACAACGTTCGGGCTAATCTTAATCACCTGGCAAGCCATAGTGAAATCAAAATGCCCCTTACTGCGTCCCGGAATACTCAAAATCATAGCTTCGCGACCCGGCATATAATGCTTGCCTTCTTCAACAGAAAGTGAATATACCGTCGCGGGTTTATTCCAGTTGTATACAAGGCCTAACTTACCATCCTGGGTCTGAGCCCAGTAAAACAACTCATTATTATATTGTTTTTTGTTCAGATAGTCAGGTGCAACCTTTTGGGCCACACTGCAGGCAGTCTTTGTGCCGCAGCACTGAGCTGCGGCTGAAACTGCCAGCGTGACAGTTAGAACAGAAAACAAAAATGTTTTGAACAATTTCATTTTCTTATGCTTCCTCGAGGATGATGAGAACATCGCCAGAGGCAACCTGCTGATCCTGATTTACACAGATTTCAACAACAGTACCGCCTTTTTCGGCTTTGATCGGAGTTTCCATTTTCATAGCTTCGAGAATCATTACTTCTTCACCAGCTTCTACAACATCACCTTCCGAGACCTCGATTTTGAAGACTTTACCAGGCATCGGAGCAGCGATTTCAAATCCAGCACCACCGCCAGATGCAGCAGGAGCGGCTGCAGGTGCAGCAACAGGTGCTACACTGGTAGCACCGCCAGGAGCAACCTGTACGTTGAATGCTTTTCCGTCAACAGTAACGACATAAGAACCGGAATCTTCCTTGCTAGAAGATTTAGCTGCAGGAGCTGCAGGTTTTTCGTCTTCTTTGTACCTGACACCCATCGGTTTGTTGCCTTTGAGATATTCAATACCTTTGTCAGCACAAGTGGAAGTAATGAAAATGTTTTCATCATTAACTTCAAGGCCAGCAGCCTGAAGCTTTTCAGTAGCAGCCTTAATTCCAAGAGCCGGATTGTTATCGTTGATGTCATGAACATCGTCTTTAGTTGGTTCAAGACCGAGCTGTTCAGAAGCAAGTTTAACAACTTCAGCATCAGGTTCTGACGGAGTATGACCAAAGTAACCCAGAACCATTTTTCCGTAACCTTCAGTCATTTTTTTCCATTTACCCTGGGTTACATTAGCAAAAGCCTGCTGGAAATAAAACTGTGAAACAGGAGTAACAGAAGTACCGAAACCACCTTTTGCAACAACTTCCTGCATTTCTTCGATAACTTTCGGATAGAGATCAAGACAATTATTATCGCGCATCATCTGAGTATTGGCAGTCAATGCACCACCCGGCATCGGAGAGAATGGGATAATCGGGCTGACGGTACCAGCTTCTGGCGGCTTAAAGTATTTTTCCATGCAATCCTGGAATACTCGTTCAGCTTCCATAATCTTGTCGATATCAACATCAAGCTGATAATCAGTACCGCGCAGGCGATGCCACATGGTAATAATATCAGTAGAACAAGTACCACCGCTAACAGGCTGCATTGCAAGGTCAACGCAATCAGCGCCAGCTTCGATTGCGGCCATATAACAGGCAACACCCATTCCGGCAGTTTCATGACTGTGCATGTGAATGCTAACTTCTGACGGAAGAATTTTACGTGCAGCTTTAATGGTGTCGAAAATAACCTGCGGAGTAGCGGTTCCAGAAGCATCCTTGAAGCAAAGGCTGTCAAAAGGAATTTCTGCATCAAGAATCTTTTGCAGAGAATCAACATAAAATTTAGGGGTATGAGCATAGCTTTCATTGAGGCCCGGAGGTAAGCTCATCATTGTAACAGTAACCTGATGTTTCAGACCTGCAGCGTGAATGCGGCTTCCTGAGTATGCCAGGTTTCTAACATCATTAAGAGCATCAAAGTTACGAATAGTTGAAACGCCATGCTTTTTGAACATTTTAGCATGCAGATCAATAATGTCGCGAGACTGAGAAATCAGCCCTACAACGTTAGCTCCACGGGAAAGAGTCTGCAGGTCAGCATCGGGACCAGCAACTTCGCGGAATTTATCCATCATATCAAAGGCATCTTCCTGGCAGTAGAAGTAAAGACTCTGAAAGCGGGCACCGCCGCCACATTCGAAATAGTTAGTACCAGCTTCGCAGGCAGCTTTAAGCGCCGGAAGAAAATCTTCAGTTTTTACACGAGCTCCGTAACACGACTGGAAGCCGTCACGAAACGACGTATCCATAAATTTGATAGTTTTCATAAATTATAACATCCTGTGTTTAATTAAAAAATTATTGTTTTACAAAAAAACTTATTTACTTCTGTGGAGCTGTACCGCAGCAACAGCAGCAGCCATTTTTGCCTTATCTCCAGCATTATCTTTTTTAGACTTTTTGGATGCCCGCGGGGGCGCCGCAGGTGGTTCCAGCAGGTGAGCAAAGGGAGCAACCACTTTTGCAACCAGTGAAATCACAAACACCATGATAACCAGAAAGGCGAATACTCCACCCATTCCGAGTACCATTAGTTTTAATCCGTCAACAAAGATTTCCATGACAAACCTCGTTAAATTAAATAAAATTATTACTTCACGATCTTTTTTAAATTTAAGGTCGCACTTACAATTTCGTTATTTTTATATCTATTATGAGCAACAATAATGAAACTAAAATAACGAGTTCCGATTAATTCTTACGTCCCCGCTAAAAAGCCTTACGACTTTCTCGCCGGTGTTGAAGTAAAGGTCTCCATCTTCACCAATATCAACGACCTTTCCTTTCAGGACTTCACCTTTTCGTCCGGTACTTATTTCGACCGGGCGATTCAGGATAAAATTTTTACTTTTCCATTCATTATATATTCCTTCTATATGAATGGAGCCGCTAATATAGCGCCTGCATAAATGTTTAGCCAATGATTTTATGAAATTTTTTAAAATAAGTTTTTTACCGGTTTCCCTCAGAACGGAAGTCGCCGGCTGATCAATCCGGTCGAGAACCTCTGGTTGCATATTAATATTAACCCCAATACCGATTACAGCTCCAGGAGGAGTTCCATGAATCCCCTCGCACAAAAGCCCCGCGATCTTCCTCTCTTTACAATAAACATCATTGGGCCATTTTAGCCATACATCAAGTTCAGGAACAATCTCAGCAAAGGTATCAAGAACAGCCAGAGAACCGATCCACGAAGACTTGTGAATCGGATACGGAAAATTTTTCACCACAAACGAAGCATAGATATTTTCGTTGGGCGGAGATATCCATACGCGCTGATGCCGTCCCCTGCCCGCAGTTTGACGCCCGGCAATAACCAGTGTCGCATCCGGCAAATTCTCAAATCTGTCGGCCGCATATCGGTTGGTTGAATCAATTTCATCCAGCCATATTATATTATTAAAGCCTTCTTCTTTCATAAATTTCCAGCCGTTTCTATAGTTGATAATGTGACAAAATACACAGTAAAAGCTATAAATATACATCAAAATATAAATTTTTCAGATTGAAAACCCAGTTTAATGAACTATAATTTATGTTTTAGCCCAATATTAACAATCATGGAAATTGATATATCCTTAATAACAACAAAAGGAAACTACCGTGAAAGTATTAATACCAACCAAATTGGATAAAGTCGCAGCAAAACTGCTCGCAGACAACGGTTATGAGGTTGTACAGGACGCGGACAAAGCAATAGAGGAACTTATTGCTGAAAATCCAGATACCCGGGTACTCATTGTCAGAAGTGAAAAAGTAACTTCGGATATTATTGACTCTCTGCCTGAATTAAAGCTCGTAGTTCGCGCCGGTGCCGGTTACAACACTATCGACACCAAATACGCCAGACGCAAACAAATTGACGTAATGAATACTCCAGGAGCCAACTCCAACGCTGTTGCCGAGGAAGTTGTTGCTATGATGCTGGCTGCCGCAAGGCATCTTGTTCCCGCCGATCGCAGTACTCGTACCGGTGCCTGGGAAAAGAAAAAATTCATGGGATTTGAGCTAACCGGAAAAACGATCGGTATTATCGGACTCGGAAATATCGGACGTCTGCTGGTGAAACGCCTTAATGGTTTCGACATGAAGATCATGGCCTTTGACCCTGTAATTTCAGCAACTTTGGCAAAACAAATGAATGTTGAATTATGTTCAGTTGAAGAAATTTTCTCCAAAGCAGATTTCATTTCTCTGCATATCCCGGAAAACGATGATACCCGAGGAATGATTAACAAGCGTTTGTTCGACACTATGAAACCAAACGCTATGCTGATTAACTGCGCCCGTGCCGGCGTGATCAACGAAGATGACCTTAGAGAAGCTAAACAAAACAAGCAAATTTTATTCTGTAACGATGTATACGCCAAAGATACAGCAGGTGACAAAAGCGTGACAGACATTGCTGACATCATGCTTCCGCACCTTGGAGCAAGCACAGTTGAAGCAAACTTCAACGCAGCTCTCCGCTCCGCGGAACAAACAATCGCCTACTTCGAAAAAGGCATCACCAATTGCGTCGTTAACAAGGGCGTTCCTGACGGACTTGATGAACAGTACCAAAGCTTGGCTTATGTGCTTACTTCTCTGGCCAGACATTATTTGGGCGAAAGCCGTCCGCCACATAAAGTTGAAACCAGTTTTTATGGTAATCTGAAACAGTATTCCGAATGGATGCTTGCTCCAATCACAGCCGGTATTTCAAACGAATTCGATCCATATCTTGATGCTTCAGATGCACATTCATTCCTCGAATCACGCGGTATCGATTATAAAGATCGCGAAGTTGATGAATCAAAGAACTACGGTGAGTCGATGACTATCGATTTATTCGAAGGCAGCGATAACATCACCCAGGTAAGTGTACGTGGAACCATTGCTGAGAATAATTTGATGATTGCACGTATAAACAACTTTGACAAATTATATCTTGAACCAACGGGACATACTTTGTTTGTTGAATATACAGATGAACCTGGCGTTATCGGTAAAATTGCAAGCATTCTCGGTGACAAAGGTATCAACATTGTTGACCTCCGTGCGCCACAGGATCTCAAGAGCAATCGTTCACTCGCAGTAATTAAGACCAATACCCAAGTGCCTGGAGAGGTAATCTCAAAAATTAAGATTACCGTTAGAGCCAACGTAGCATTCTGTTTCAGTTACTCATAATACCAGTAAGATCCAAAGTATTTCAAGGCTGAGGACTTTTCCTCAGCCTTTTTTCGTAGAGCCTTTCTTTCAGAGTTGAATTTTGTCCTGTTTCTTTCTGAATCGGCATTCTGGCATGAAAAATGTATTCTTACTTAACTTTAGTTTATGCACAAAATAACGCCCTTGAGGCACAAAAAAGAAATTTTTAATAAAACCGTACAGGAATTATAACATTCTTGAAGTATATTACTTAGTTTTGTTACAAAAATTTCACAAAAAGAAGAACCGGAAACACAATGTTAGGAAACTTGTTAAATATTCTCAGACAAATCTCTGAGATAATCGCAAAAACCAGCGATCATTTAGACGCACTGCAGAAAATTGTAAATGTTCTGGCGGAAAGTCTGAATGTAGATGTGTGTTCGGTTTATGAGTACGATGAGAACACAGACAGTCTGGTTCTTACTGCTACCTACGGCCTCAAAAGTGATGCCGTAATGAATGTATCCATGAAACCCGGAGAAGGTTTAACAGGTACCAGTTTTAAGGAGCGCAGAATTTTAAACCTCTCCAATCCACAGACTCATCCTAAATTCAAACTGTTTCAGAACATCGGCGAAGAACAGTATAAATCGTTTCTTTCCGTCCCGCTTACAATCAGTGGAAAATGTCTTGGAATTTTAACGATTCAGCGCAAAAGCGAGGAAAAATTCGAACAACCTGTAGCTGACATGGTACGTTCTATCAGCACTCAGCTGGCCAACCTCTTTTTAAATTCAATAATTCTGAAAGGGCTTCAAAGCTCGAAACCGGAAAAAGTGGCACCGATACAAGCCGGACAAGTAATGCTCAAAGGTATCGCAACAACTCCGGGAATCACTTTCGGACACGTATTTGTTTTCTCCAAAGAAGACCTGATCAAAAAATACGATAAACAAAGTTTTCACAATGGAGCGAAACAGGAATTACAACTTTTTGACAAAGCACTGAAACTTGCAAAAAAGAAAACCCTGGAACTGGAAAACCGTGCTATATCACTTATTTCTGAAGCCGACGCATCCATTTTCAACGTTCACCTGATGTTCCTTGAAGACCAAGCCGTACTGGGGGAAGTCAGAAAGCGAATTCAAGACCGTGGCTATTCCATGGAATATGCCATTGCCAGTGTCTATTCTGAATACGAACAAAAATTTCTGCAACTGAATGATCAAACTTTCAGAGATCGCTCTTTTGATTTAAAAGACGTAATGATCAGGATCATTGAATCCGCAACGATGATAAAAAGCGTTGACAACAAGGAAGAAGAATTTTCTTCCGATTCATCAAAACTGATTCTTGTAGCTAAAGAACTACTGCCTTCTGACCTGATCAGAATGCCGGTTGATAATTTTGTAGGTATCGTCTGTGAGAAAGGCGGAGTTACCGCTCACGTGTCTATTCTGGCCAAAGCACTTAATATTCCAGCCGTTCTCGGGGTAACCGGCGTCACAGCGCAGGCTCGTGATATGGACGAGATCATGCTTGACGGCCATGCAGGAAGAGTTTATTTGCGTCCGGGAGTTCAGGTAAAAAACCACTTTAACGACCTGATCTCTCCACAAACAGAACAGGATGAACAGATCAACCCGGATCCCATTCGCACAATAGATGGAACCGATATAAGGCTGAAAGCCAATATTTCCCTGATTTGTGAAGCATCCAATTTAAAACACTATGGAGCTCAGGGAATTGGCCTCTATCGAACGGAATTCATGTATATGGTTCGTGACCATATGCCCGCAGAGGAGGACCAGTATAATGTATTCAAGCAGGTTTTAAATAAGACGACCGATGAAGTAACAATAAGAGTGCTTGATATAGGTGGAGACAAACCATTGCCATACATTGATCTTCCTCAGGAAGACAACCCTGCCCTTGGTTACCGAGGGATTCGTTTGCTGCTTAATCGCATCCCGTTATTCAAGATGCATCTCAGAGCCATTCTTCGAGCAGGAACGAATGGTAACCTCAGGTTACTATTCCCCATGATCTCCACTTTACAGGAAATGCTGCAGGTAAAAAATGTTCTTCAGGAAGTTGAAGATGAACTCCACGAACGGAATATTCCCCATGCGGAAAGTTATAAGATCGGAGCAATGATTGAAGTTCCATCAATCTTGTTTGCACTTGACGCACTTATTCCACACGTCGATTTCATGAGTATCGGAACCAATGACCTGCTCCAGTATAGTTTCGCCACCGACCGCGCCAATGAGGCAATCGGCAACAGCGCAAGTTCTCTCGATCCGGCGTTTTTACGGATCATTAAACATATTGGTGATTTCTTTATGCGCCATCCAGAAAAGGAACTAACCTTATGTGGCGAAATGGCCAATATTATCCAGGGCGTTCCATTATTGGTCGGTGCCGGCTTCCGGGAATTAAGCATGCCGCCGAAGTTTATACCCAGAATTGCCCGGGTTGTACGTCAACTTAATGCGAAAGAGTGTGAAATTCTGCTGGATAAAGTTCTGGAACTGGAAACCCCGGAAGAAGTAAAACGGGAAGTCAACAAGTTCCTGCTGGTCACCAACCGTCCGCTGTAAGAAAATCTCTGTGAAGCCAGTTGACTCACACTATGCAAGAATCATCAGAACGTCCCCGTTTTAAAGGCCACGGGCCTTTCTCCACGCCTGATCACGATAATCCTGGAGATGCTTCCTGAATCCCTTAAAGACTTTGAGTAGTTCTTCATTGAGCTTCAATTGCTGAGTAATCTGTTCATGGATAAAATTGTATGAAATTCTTCGTGTGGTGCATCTTCTGGCAGGAGTTTCAACATATTTAATCATATCAGTCAGGGTATTCATATACGAAGAACCAAATCGGGGATTATCAATAGCGTCATTCCATCTTTTTACAAGCCGCTGCATGCTTACATCGCCCATGAAGCTGGTTCGAGAGAGGTGATACTTGTTATTTTGAAAGTCGTTAAATATCTTAATACAGGTTTCATTTGCGCGTTTTAAGTCATTATAAAGCTTCAAATCACTGTTATATATTTTGGGCTTAAATCGCTGAAGCTTTTTGATATTCAGAGTATCGATTCTAGTTCCAAAGCGTCTAACCTTCTCAAAGCCGGTTCCTTTGTTCACCCAGTTTTCCTGAGCCTTCACCGCAAAGGTCGCAACCCCGACGACTTTGCCATCTATAATAATCGGACTACCGCTATTTCCCTGCACAAACTTGGCATTAACTTCAAGCACTTTCGGACCTATTCCCTTAAGCGTTCCTGGAATTCTGGTGACCACCCCTGCCCCTTGACTATTACCGGCAACAAGCACCTTTGAACCGGAACGACATGTACTCACATCTTGCTGTATAGGAATCACGGGGTGAGTGTCACTTTCATCAAGACATAAAACCGTAATATCACGATCATGGGCAAAATAGACTTTATCTATTCTCAGACGATTATCATGACAATCCAGGAACTTTATATCAGTGTTTCCTAAAACCACATGAATATTGGTTATGGCAACCTTTTTGCCGCCTAATTGAGTAATAAACCCGGAACCACTGCCTTTCTTTCCCTGCACGATCATCAAGGACTCCCGAAGTTGTTCGGCTCGTAATTCCTTTAAAGTCTCACTTTTTCTATCAGAGGAGTCACCTTCTGCAAATTCTTTATCCTTAGAATCTGCATTTTGAAATTGTTTCTTTTGGGCTTTCTTTTTTACCTTATCAATAATTTTCTTTATTTCAGAAATTTTCTTTTCTTCTTCGTCGTCGGAATCAATAATCTTTTTTATTTTCGACTTATAATATTCCTCGGTCAATTCTTCCGTTTTAAAAGTTGATTCAATTACTTTTTCTGCCTTTCCGATCAAAGATATCAGATCATCGTCAGCGTAACCAACAACAGTAGTAATTAAAAGCAGCAGGATAGATATTTTTTTTAACAACATAATAAAAACACTTATTTATATTACACCAAGTCCATCAAGTTAGTATAAACATTTTATATGTTGTCTGAGGATTTGCAAGGAAAAAAGACAAAAAAAATCACCCTGTTTAAGAAGGGCAATTTTTTCAGCATACCAGTAGTATTTAACTTAAGACGAGATTAATAATCATGTTCGTCGTCGTAATCTTCATCGTCTTCGAACATATCATCATCATCAAATTCTTCATCAAACTCATCGTCTTCGAAATCATCTTCGTTATCCCACAGGGATGAAGCGGTTAATACGGCACCGCATTCCGGACAGCATCCGTCTTCAGCCTCGATCGAACTTTCACTAATTTCGATATCGCAATAAGGACAAATAGTACGTCTCATTCAAAACCTCCTGTTTCCATCATAAATGCGATTCATTTTTATCTATAACAGAGCGATATTGGGAAAGTAGTATATTTTTGATATTTGAAATGTCAATAAAGTTTTTGATTTTTTACGTTTTTTTTAAGAAAAATCTTACTTTTAAGCTCAAAAGAAAACAACTGCAATATTGCCGTTACGGCTGATATAATCCCTGAAACACAAAAAAACGTTGAGTATGTAATTACTGCAATATATCTTCTCGCTGCATATCAGGTTCAAGCTGAATATATGAATACGCTTTTCAAAAATACTCACTCCATCAACATTGTAATAAAGAAATACTTATTCAACTAAGTGCTTGCAGGCAAGAAGACTAAATATAAGTACTTTTAGATTTCTCAAAATACTTCTTTTTATTTGTTGAAATTTATCTTAAACCTCTTATATTTTGAAAAGGCTGGATACTATTCTTTATTTTATATAATATTGTGGTACTGCATTAAAGCAGTAATCCTACAGGTTTTTTTAATATTATTCTACAGGAGGGAATATGTCATTAAGGGGAAAATTGTCTCAACTCGCCGCTGTTATGATTGGTTTAATGGCAATGTGCTTTTTAACAGGATGCCTGGAAGAAAAAGTTTTAGTCGTTGTTAAGCCGGATGGTTCCGGAAAAATAGTCTTTTCTCAGAAAATGCTTGAAATTGCAACAGAAATGATCAAAAAGCAGTCAGAAGCAATGGGAGAGTCGGAGGATAATGATCCTGTCCTTTCTCAAACCCAACGCACGCTTCCACAAAAGTTTGGCGGTGATGCAACAATAACGCAGAAAAAAAGAGTCAAATTGAGTTCGGGGCTGGGATATGTTTTCGTTCTTTCATTTGATAATATTGATAATATTCGAATTCCACTTACTGTTCTTCCCGTATCCCACAATACTCCTTCCGCCTACATTACTTTCAAACAAACGAAGAATAACGGAATCAGCAAACTGCAAGTAAATATTCCTGAGATCACCCCAGATAAAGACGTTTTGGCGATTTCAAAGAAGAAGGATATAAAAGAACATCCCATGTCCAACCGGGATAAACAGCAGTGGCAACAGATAATCTCCGAAATTCCTACTCTAAAAGGAATTAAAGTCTCAAGCAAAGAAGATATGTTTAAAGTCATGATGGCTGGAGGCTCCAGAAATATTATTTTAAGACTGGATGGAACATTAATTAAAGGCGATCTTCCTCCGCTGAAAGCTCCTAAACCTGAATTTCAGTTATTTCAACTTGACTGGGATACCCTGTTGGCAAACAAGGGATTTGCTTATACATTGGGAGAAGAGAAGAACGCGAATGCACAGGCAAGTCAATTTCTTAGTATGGCGAAGGCATGCGATAAAGGATTCAGCATTCCCGCAAAAAATAAAATCATTCTGGAGTTCAAATAATGCTTAAGAAAATATTATTACTTGCCGGAGTTGTTTTTTCTGTTGCAGTATTTGCCGCTGGAACAGCAAACAATAAAAAATCTGCTGAAAATAAGAAATCAGTAAAACAACCCGATGAAAAGATTCCTGATTACAGCAAGGGTTTTGAGTTGTTCCATAAAATGGGTCTGCCCAATGTATCCAAGGCTGAATATGGCAAACTGAATTTATATTTGAATATGCCGCCGGGGTCAGGAGATTCTTATTTTTCTCGTGCACAGTTGGGAGGAAATTCCTGGCTACTGAAAAAGAATTCAGATGATACGATGGAATGTTTATTCAACCAGGCAATTGAGATCAAGGTTATACCACAAACGGTTGTGCAAAAGAAGTACCAGGCTACAGTAAAGAAGATTCAGGAGAAATATAAGGATTTAAAAGATCAGCAGAAACTTCAGGAAATTATGCAGCGAGAGCTGACCCCACTTCGTAATCTAATTGCATCTAATTTCACAAAGGCGAATCTAAAAAAAGATTATGAAACGTACTTGAAGTCAGCAGAAACAGATGATTTCAGATATTACAAAGAAAGAACGTATTACGCACTTCTTTTTGCAGTTCACCTTTATGATAAAGGAATGAAGCAGGAAGCTAATAAATTGGCACATATCATGTTTAAAAAAGGCGGGGGCAGAAAAAAAGTTCTGGCTGGTGCGGTATCGATCCTCGCTGACTGCATGTATACGTCGGCAACATATAAGTTTCAGCAGAATAAGGATTGGAAGGAATATGCCAAAGCCGTTTCAGCACTGAACAAGCGTTTCTCTATGGTCTGGACCAACAAAGCCAGCGTCAGCAAGATTGCAGAACTACTGAAGGATAAAGTACAGGGCAAAATTGTTCTGGTCTCAGGGAAAGACATCACGGAAACAGACCGGAAACTAGTGAGGAAACTTGTCGCCAAGACAACACAAACTAGTATTTTTTCTGTAATAAATGGAAATAATATTTTTCCATTGCCTAAAACAACAGATACACAAAAAAATAATCCAGTTGAACAGATTGCCCAAAGAGGGATAAAAGCCATTCCTTTGTTGTGTGCATTACAGAATAATACCACCATGATAAATGTCATGTATTACAACTTAAATTCCAGAATTTCATTTCAGGGAAGAGAGAAACAAACCAGTTGGAAACAGTTTAGTTTGCGTCCTGCCACCCTGGGGGATCTCGCCGACGCGCTGTTATTGAGAGTAATTCCGATCCCAGACCGAGGGAACGAACTTTCACTGAAAGATATTACGAACAAAGCCAGGAAATTTTACCTGGCCAATAAAGACAAAAGCCAGGAGGAACTGGCTGTAATATATTTAAAACAAGGCAATGAGATTCAGCAAAGTCAAGCAGTGGAATATTTATTGACAAAAAAATCAGAAAAATATGATAAGATCATAGAAGACTACATGCTTGCCAACGCTAATAGTATTCGTTGGAATATGGTGGTTAATTTTGTAAAACGACAAAAAGCAAAAGCAAAGACATTCGTAAAAAAATATATTCAAAGCTGCCGAAAGATGGTAAAAGAGCAGGAATATGGTAGTGAGCAACATAAAAAACGAATGCTGAAACAGTATGACAAACAGGAGGAAATGCTGTTGGGGCTTTGCTCCGGAATGACGGCAAAAACGTATCTTAGCGAGATTGTCGCCGGTAAGAAAAAGCTGGATAGATCCTCGACTGAAGTTCTTTATACTTTATTTGATGGAAAAAACTTTGCCGAACAAACCAAATGTATTCTTGAAGCAGTACTCAAGGCAAAAGATTCGAAGCTGAAAGGAGAATTATTAAATCTGATTTATCTCTCCAAAAGATTCAAAAAATCCACAGATAATTTGAGTAACAAGGAGCTTTGGGTTAAAATATTTTCCGATAAAACAGTTCTCGGGCCGTTAACACCGAATATCACGGTACGTCGTCGTGCAGCTTATGTCTTTCAGGATGTATTTTTAAAAACGGATAATAACAATAGAAAAATCAACGAAGATATTCTGAGTGATGACCGTTATGAGCATTTTATATTCAAACGAATCAATGCCTTTATCGCTGACAAGAAAGTTCCCGCATGGTGCAATGGTAAGATTGCCCAGGAAAAACTCAAAGAGCTCCGCAAGAAAATACTGGACACTCCGGAAACAGAGCTAAAAAAGACATTTTCAGGAATTTCAGACAATGACCTGATTGCGGTCGCAAGGAACCTGGGACCGAAAGACAAGCTAAATCGGCATCTTCTTGAAGCCGCCAATAAAATAAAGAAGTGTTCAGTAAAAACAGATAAACTAAAATTAGTGTCGCCCGTACCGGAATTGAAAGGAAACCTGACTTCGGGAAAACTGAGCCAACTCTGGAATTTCTTCAAAAAAGAACAGAAGGCCGGCAACAATATTGTTTGCGAGGTAATAAGGGAAAAATGTCTGGGGCATGTTTCTATTTTCATAACAATTGCCGAAAAATCAAAAAAGGGGAAAGCTTCGGATATATTACGTTCTCAAATCAGTTGCAGTGATATCAATGATGTGATTTCCATAAAACAATCAGCCAACAAAACGAAAAAGCTACCGGACGCAGCCGCCAGTAACGACAAGTTGTCTGAAGACGAAAAATTGCTGAACGAAGCGGTCGCCGAAATGTATCACAGCGATGCCCTGAAAAGTAAAAAGGAAGAAATAAAATTAAAGCAAAAACTGGTACAGTTCTGTAATGAAGCTAATGCCATAGAGCAAGGAACGATACATTTTTATAAAAATTAAACCTGATGGGGTCAAATTATGAGTAATACGGAAGCTGCATGGAACAGGGCGAACGAAAAAATCGCCTTGATCAAACAGGAAATCGGAAAGACTGTTATCGGTCAGGAAAAAATTATTGATGAGATGTTAACCGCCTTGCTTTGTCGCGGACACTGTCTGATCATCGGGGTGCCTGGACTGGCGAAAACCTTGCTGGTAAACACTATCGGACAGATTCTCGGACTATCGTTTCATCGCATTCAGTTCACGCCCGACATGATGCCGTCTGATATCATCGGCTGTGAAATACTCCAGGATAATCCGAGCTCGGGGCAGCGTAAATTTGAGTTTGTCCGCGGTCCGGTTTTCGCTAATTTGATTCTTGCCGACGAAATCAACCGTACCCCGCCCAAAACTCAAGCTGCTTTGCTTGAAGCAATGCAGGAACATCAGGTTACGGCTTCCGGAGAAACGATGCAACTGCCGAATCCTTTTATTGTTTATGCAACCCAGAACCCAATTGAGCACGAAGGAACTTATCCGTTGCCGGAAGCTCAGTTGGACCGCTTTTTCTACTGCCTGAATATCGACTATCCTTCATTCGATGAAGAGCGCCGGATTGTAAACCTTACAACCGTAAAAGAACAACCGGAACTGAATCAAGTGGTTAATGAACAGGATATTCTTGAGCTTCAAGATATCGTGATGGAAATTCCGGTACCCGAGCACGTGCTTGATTATATTCTGAAACTGGTCCACGCCACCCGTCCGGGCCAAGGGAATGATGACTATATTGATAAGTATGTTGCCTGGGGAGCCGGTCCGCGCGCCTCTCAGAATCTGACCCGTGCCGCCAAGGCCCTGACCATGCTTCGGGGGCGTGCCGTGATTTCTGAAGAGGAAGTTCGCGAAGCCGCCCTGCCGATTCTGCGGCACAGAGTCATCCCCAGTTACAACGCAATTGGAGAAGGAATTGGTGTCGAAGAAATCATCAACAGGTTAATGAATACAGTTAAATGACAGCGTCACGTTTCAAATATCTTCGCGCGGAAGACATCAAAAAGCTGAACAGCTATGAATTCGCGCCTAAACTGATAGCAGAAGGCTATCTGGCCGGCCGGCATAAATCGGCCGCAAAGGGATTGTCGACGGAGTTTCGTGACTATCGCCAATATCTGCCCGGCGACGATATAAGTCTGCTGGACTGGAAAGTATTTGCGCGTACCGATCGCCACTATGTTAAAACCTTTGACCAGGAAACAAATACGTTATGCTATATATTTCTGGACAGCAGTGCATCTATGGGGTTTGGCAGTAAGATCACTAAACTGGAATTTGCTTCGTTTTTTACCGCCGCGCTATGCTATCTGGTCGTAAAGGGAAACAACTGCGTCGGACTGCAGTTGTTTGATGATAAGATCAGAAACTATATTCCCCCGGGGACTTCATCGCGTCACTTGCAAACACTGATGAACCTGCTTGAACATAACGAGCCGGGAAATAAAACGCATCTTGCCGATGCGCTCAGACGCTCCTTCCCGCTCCTAAAAATGCGGGGAACTATCATTATTATCTCTGATTTCCTGGATGATCCCGGCAGAATATTTGCCGCGATGAGTCAGTATCTGCATGCCGGACACAGGGTATTCCTGTTCCATGTTCTGGACCCGGATGAAACGGAGCTGGCCCCATCCGGGCTGACTCGTTTTGTAGATATGGAAGATAATTCCAGGCTGACGATTCATACCGAATCAGTCAAGCGCCATTACAAGGATGAACTGCAACGACATATCGGCTTGCTGCGTGACTTGTCGGTTAGACGTCAGGTAGATTACTCGATTGCACGTACCGACTCGAATTACTTTAATCTCTTTGACAGGCTGGTGAAATGAATTTATTCTGGCAAAATGGTTTTCTAGCTCCTTTTCTGCTGCTTGCGGCAGTTCCGCTGCTACTGCACCTTTTTGCCAGAACTAGACCGAAGATATATTTGTTCAGTTCAAATATGTTTTTACGGAACTCTGTTAAGAAGAATATTCGCATCCGGCGTCCGTTTGATATTCTGCTGCTGATTATAAGAACCCTGCTTTTTCTGGCGATTATCCTAATGTTCATGAAACCGCTGCTGTTCCTTTTTCCTGACGCAGCCGGACTGTTCCAAGGGAAGAGTGTTGTCGTTGTGATTGATGCGTCCGCATCTATGGGACTGGTGGAAGACGGTCACACCAGATTTGCCGCGGCCTGTGCGGAAGCCTCCGAAATTCTTTCCGGACTATCATCGCGTGACAAAGCCGACATCGTCTGGCTCAAGGCGATTCCCGAAGCGGAGTTCCCGATTCCGGGCAGCAATGCCAGATTTCTACAGCAGCAGCTTCGTAAAAAGAAGGTTACCAGCGAAGCGGGCAATTCAGAAGAAGCAATAAAACAGGCAGTAGCTCTATTCAAGAATCTGGAAGGCAGAAAAGAACTTGTGATCATCTCAGACTTTCAGACTTCCCAGTGGAAAGATCGAGATCTGCCGATTCCCGATGAGATAAAAACAGTTACCATTAAAATCGGCAAAAAACGCGCAGGTAACCTGGCACTAACCAGAATAACAGTAAGTCCCCGTCATCTATTGAAAGACTATAAGGGAGAAATTTTCTGCGAAGTAAAAAATTTCTCATCCGAGCCGCGTAGCTGTTCTGTCTTTTTTCATACCGATGGCGGCCGCGACAACCGGACAATCATGATTCCGGCGGAAGGCTCGGCTACTGTGGGCTTTAAACATATTTTTCGTACCTCCGGGACGATTCCGGTTTCATTTTCGATCAGCGAAGACGCATTTCCAGAAGACAATACGATTCATTCCGTTATAAATGTTAGCGCTGCCTTGAAGGTTGCAGTTGTGGAATACAATCCCTATCCGGCAGATTTCTGGAAACGCGCTATTGCCGCCCTGCCCTGGACGAAGCTTGAAGTCCTGAAGCCAGACGCTTTGAAAAATATTACCGATTGTGACGCGCTTTTCCTTTCCGGCTGGAGGGGAAACGATGCTGAAATAATAGCTAAATATCTGAAAGCCGGAGGCATGGTTGTATGCAATCCGGCACCTGGTTGTCTTCATCCCTCATTTACATCTCTGTCCGGTGACAATGCTCCCGTTTACAGTGCCACCGGTTTTCATCTCGACAAGAAAAATTCCCTCGCGCTGAATGTTTCATCTCCTGATGACCGTATTATGAAAATCTTCAAGAACGGAGAATACGGTGATCCGGTAAGTGGTTTGTTCAAAGCCAAAATAAGCACTCCGCTGCCGAAATTTCTTAAGAAGGGTGAGACAATTCTTAAGTGGAATGACGATACACCGGCACTGACACGTTTTGATTTTAATGGAGTTCTCTATTACTGGGGAATCATCATTGATCCGAAGTATAGCAACTGGGCTTATAAGGTGCAATTTCTGCCGTTTATGGCTGAACTAATCCGCAAAGGAGGGATGATCAAGCGCAATGAGGAACCGGATAAGAATCCCGGAGCCCGTCTGGTGTTACCGTTATCTGGCGGCAAAACTGCTGATGGCATCATTCTTAATTCAGGGGAAGGCCGAAAATCGGTTAAAACCACAGTAAAATATATTGATAAAAAAGCCTATCTTATCAGTAACCCTGTTGAATCCTGCGGACTCTACTCCTGGATATACAATGGAAAAATCGTTAAATACGATGTAGTGAATTTTCCGGAGATGGAATCAAACCTGAGTCAGCTAGAACAAAACAATATTAATACGATAGGAGCTGAGGTTGTTGGCGGCAGGCAGTTGAATCAACTGAATTCAGGGATTGAACTCTGGCCATTTCTACTGCTCACAGCATTGGCCCTGGCAGTTGCGGAAGGAATTTTAATGTATTGGAGCGCTAGAACGCAATGAATCCGGTAATGGAAATAGATTATCTGCTAGTTATATCCGCCGCGGCGGCAGCGCTATGCGGCTGGTTGAGCTGGCGAGCGTCACACGGGCATTCATTTCGGTTACGGCTGCTGCTTACATTATTACGAGTCGCGCTGGTCATTTGTTTGGCAGTAATCGCACTGAATCCCGGCACATGGCAAAAGAAGCATTCGGACGGCAAGCACGGCTGGGCAGTTCTGATTGACTCCAGCGGCAGTATGGCGGAAACAGATTCCGGGACGGAATCACGACTAACCAGAGCCCAAAAAATCTATCGACAAAAGATCAAGCCACTGGAAGAGAAATATAATATTTCAGCGTGGACATTTTCTAACGGACTGAATAAAAAAATATCTACCGGAAACGGCGAAGATATCAGTAAAGGAAATACAGATATCTATAAAGCCGGCCGTGAAATCATTTCACGTTATGGCAGTTCAGCGGTAAATCTTGATGGTATCGTTATTATGTCCGATGGACGTCAGGTTAATCCCGATACCCCGGATCGCTTAATTCTTCAGGCCCGAGCAGGAAATACGCCGATATATACCATCCCTTTGGGTGGACATGTTCCGGTAAAAGATATTGAGCTGATTTCAGAAAAACGCCATTATCTGGCTTTTGCCGGACAGGAACTTGATATTCTTTTTTCCGTTCGCAACAGGAATATGGGAAATATCAGAGCAGAAGTTTTACTTGTTGATTCAAAAGGGAAAACGCTCAGTACACAAAAGCTTGCTCTGCCGAACAAAAAAACTGTTTCCGGTAAATTCAAGGTAAAAATCGAAAAGCCGGGCTTTAGTCAGTTTCGGCTGGTGATAAACAAGGAACGGTCTGAATTGATTGCCTGGAATAACTCAAGCACGGTTGGTATTACAACTTTGCAGGATAAGCTTAATATGCTCTTTCTAGAAGGTCAGCCGTTCTGGGACAGCAAGTTTCTGACTCAGCTTTACCGCAATACCAGTAATATTAACCTGACTGCCGTATATCGTATTTCTTCCGGCAGATTCCTGTCGATTACTTCCGGCAGTGAAACCGGAGTGGAAAAATCTTCCGCTGCCGGATTGATCCCGAACGATGCGGCCGGTTTCGCAAAATACGATATTGTTGTACTGGGAAAAGGGATGGAATACCTGCTTGATACGACAAAAATCAAAGCGCTCAAAACATTTATGACAGAACGCGGCGGAGCCGTATTGTTCGCCCGGGGCAAACCTTATACCGGTAATTTCTCTGCCCTTTCATCCATAGAGCCTTTAGACTGGGGAAAGGTCTTGCCGGGAAATTATAAGCTGGAACCGACTGGAACTGGTGTGCGTTTCGGTCTGTTCAATGGTTTGCTTCCCGGCCCGAACAGTAATATATGGCAGGAGCTACCGCAATTAAAGCGTGCCACAGCTTGCAGGCGACTAAAGACTTTCGCCGAAACGATGATGGTGGCAACAGGATATACTAACGGGAAAAAAATCGATATACCGGCTCTGGTCAGCAGGAGGTATGGACGCGGCATCGTCATTACGGTTAATATTGAAGGTTTGTGGCAGTGGGACTTCTTTCCTACCGTCAAAGGCACATCGGCTTTCTATCGCAATTTCTGGCTTCAGCTTGTACACTGGATCGTAATGTATTCTGATTACCTGCCAGGAGCAGAGTTTTCACTTCAGTTGAATAAGTCGGTAACTGAACCCGGAAAATCAATCATGGTAGATATCAGTGCCCGGCATGCGGATGCAGGAAAAAATGCCGTTAAATTAAATGTTTATTATGAGGGGAAACCGTTAACTACAATTATTCCGGTAAAGGAGGCGGGAAATACCGCCCGTTGGAACACTATTATTCCGTTCAAATCGCCCGGAGCCTATCTTGTTGAACTTGAGTGCAGAAAAAACAACGGTAAAATTGAGAAACATTATGAGCTGGTTTATGTTACGAATCCGCCGGAAGAGTCAGATAATATGAGCGCCAATATTAAACTGCTGGAATCGCTCAGTAATAATACCGGCGGAAAACTAGTCAAACCGGAGAATACCGCAGGAATATTTACTCTTACAGAGAATGATGATCGTGAAGAAACGGCTGATAAATTCTGGAAACCATGGTGGCCAAACTGGCTGTTGCTTTGCCTGCTGCTCGCATTCCCTGCCCTCGAATGTTTTATTAGGAGAAGAAATGGAATGTTATGATTGATCTGGAATACAAAAATTTTATAAAAAAGCTTAAAAGAGTGAGGCGTTACCGTCACTTCGGATTACTGCTTGGCGAAGTATTGAATTCCCTCTGTCTGTTGCTTATCATGATGGCAGTGTATTGTATTCTAGATCGCATGATTGGGCTGACGGAGGGATTCAGATTATGGGCCGGTCCTGTCATCCTGGTGGTAATAGCAGTATTTCTGGTTATCCGGGTGGGATTGATTGCGGCTGAAAGTCTTGAGCATTCCGCCGGAATTGCCGATGAGATTGCGGGCAGCCGTAGAAAAGATATTCTCAGTGCCTATGAACTGGGGAAAGCCGTTTCCGTAAATAATAATGAAATGAGTCATTATCTTATCTCACGCCAGATTGCGGATGCTGATAAAATCATTGACACACTTAGTTTTTCCATGTGTTTTCCATTGAAACGAATTCGCAAATACCTCCCTCTCTTGTTTGCTGTAATTTGCGTAGCTGCCGTGTTATTTGGAATTAACCCGGAGGCTGCAAGGATCGTTATAAAACGAATTGTATTCCCGAGGCGTGATATTCCACCGTACAGTCGGCTTCGCTTTAGCGTGACCCCGGAACATCCTAAGGTTGTATATGGCGAAAATGTTGAAATTTCCGTTAAGATTACCAGCGGAAAAACTCGCTCCAGAGTAATGTTTGTGACTCGCACACTGGGTGGAAAGCAAAGGGAATTTTCGTGTTTCCGGGAAGGTGCGGATAAATTTGTTCATCGTCTTGAAAAACTGACGGAACCGGTCTTTTTCTGCTTCAAAACAGGCCGTACCAGAAGTCACTGGCACAAAGTGGAACTGTTACTCCAGCCAAGAATATCACTAGTAAGAGCAAAAATCACACCTCCCGCTTATAGTCGATTAACTGCAAGAGAATATGTGGGCGGCGAGGCAATTAAGGAGCTTGCCGGTTCTCAAGCAGTGCTGACAATAACCAGTAACCGTCCGCTGAGCAAAGGGACTCTAACAATAAAACCAATTGCCGAGGATGAAAACACGGAAACAATAAAAGGAACGAAGAACTCTCTTCACTCCATTCAATTTAACTGGAAAATAAAGACTCCGGCAAAATTGTATTTCACGGTATCCGATATTCTAGGGACTCGCTGCAAAGATCCGCTGCTGATCAGGCAACAAATCCGCCTGGATAACCCTCCGGTCATTTCGGTAAGCTCTCCCGACAATTTTATAATGGCGACACCCGGATCGAATATAAAGCTCTCAGCCTCCTTTGACGACGACCTGGGGTTAAAACATGTTGATATGATCAGGGCTCTTCAGGGCTATCGCGACAGGGTAAAAAATTTAGAGATCGGCAATGACGACAGGTCATTTTTCTATGAATCACAATTAAATTTGAAAGCTCTTGGAGTCGCACCGGGCCAGGATATTGAGTTCTATTTCGAGGCCTTTGATTTTAATCCGTCTCTTACCGGCTCTTCCACGTCCGACTTTATCAGAATCAAAGTGATTTCAGAAAAAGAATACGCCAGAATGTTACGGGAACGTTCTACGATACGGGAACTGTCTAACCGCTATAATTACTACGGCAATAAACATTTTGTATACCAAAAAGCGCTATTGGAACTGCGTAAACTGGTTGAAACAAAAGCTTCCCGAAAAATGCTCGAAGCTGGTCTGGAAAAACTGCAAAAAACAGCGAATGCGGCGGTAAAAGCCCTTGAGATGCTGACGAAAGATTTTGCCATATACGACATAGAAAAGAAACATCGGAAAGTCCTGGAGGATATTTTAAAACGAATGAAAGGTGAGACTGCTATTGTAAACAGTATGTCCGCCGAAGATAAGCCAGAAGAATTACTAAAAAAACTTGATTCCCTTCAGCATAAAGCGGATGCAGTCAGTTCGACAATGAAGCAGTTGAAGTCAGAATCCGAGCAACTGGCATGGATGGAAAAATTCATGGCGGAAACGGTCAAATTCAATAATCTGGTAAAGGATCAGAAGTTTCTGGTAAAACGACTGAGCATATTTAAGTCAGACGCCAAAGCCGACCGCGTAGCGACGCTTCCGAAACGGGGAGAAAAACAGCGTGAAATTATTGCCAATATGGAAAAGATTCTAATGGCTATGCGGAGCAGTTCCTCGCATTTAACGGGAAAACATCGTAATACCCATGCAGGCGTATTGGCCTTCATTGAAATGATAAATAAATTTGAGATTCCGAAACTGATGAACAGCTGCGCGGAAAATTGTAAATACAAAAATGGCAGCAAAGCCTATGACTCTGCCAGTCTCGCATTGGAACGTCTGGAAGAACTATTGCAGAGTAATAAGAATAAACCGAATTCTCAAAAGAATCCGGTGGTATCAATGTGTAACGGGGAATGTCCTGGAGGGGGTAACCTGGACAAGACCCTGCAACAAATGCTTCAGTCAATGATGAGTCGCGGCACTGGAAACGCTTCCGGCAGCGGAGGCGGTGGCGGTGGTGGTGGTGATATGAACGATGGATATATCGGCAATGGCTCTTCGCCGTTAAATGTGCCGGTTGTCGGACCGGACAGAAAGTCTTTCAGCGACCGCGATGGAACGAAGCGGTCTACGCGGAGCGCAAATAATCGCGGCAACGGACAAGGCATGTCCGGCAGTGGCAGCGGACGGATAATTCCACGGGAATATGTCAGGCCGGAGAACACCTCTGACAACACTTCCGGGGCGGTTAATCTTGATGAAGTTCCAGAACAATATCGTCAGGCCGTAAAAAAATATTTTGGAGGCGGAAAATGAAAAAGTATTTAGTAAGCATAATTTTTATATTTCTTGCAGGTATGCCTGTTATGGCCCGGAACGATGTCGTCCAATGTGCGAATCTTATCTTTGCCGGAACCCATACATCGCGGTGTTTCAGCGATGAGTTCCTTAGAGAAGCACAAAAAAAGACCGCGATACCGACGGAGCGCCGCTTCAAAAGTGTCAAGCTTGCTTCCGACGAGTTGTTTAAGTATCCATTTGCTATGATTACCGGGGAAAAAAATTTCTTCTTTACGTCAACAGAGCGAAAGAATCTGAAGAATTATCTGGAAAAAGGCGGATTTATCCTGGCTTCAGCCGGATGTTCAAATAAAGATTTTGACCAGGCGTTTCGGCGCGAACTGAAAACGATCTTTGGTAAAAAAAATCTGGAAAAGATTCCCATGTCTCATCCAGTGTTTAAGACTGTTAACATTATAAAAGAGTTAAAAACCAAGCATAATGAGGGCATAAAAGGAAAGGTTCAGCTTGAAGGATTAACTCTTAACGGCAAGCTGGTACTGATCTATTCACCACACGGTCTAAACAATACTGCAAATACACAGGGATGCTGTTGTTGTGGAGGAAATGAAGTTTTAAATTCACTGGAAGTAAATGTTAACATACTGGTTTATGCATTGCTGCATTAGGAGATACGGGATGACTGCAAGCTTACGATATATCATTTTCAGCTTTATGATGCTGGCAGGGATCAACTCTGCGATAGCGGCGCTCTCTTCCACTCCGACAATACCAGCTCTGCCGACAGAAGCTGATTTCCGGAAAGCGGAGCTTGCGGCGGCAAAAACCATTGTCTGGCTTGATGATATCAACTCCGCAATTAATACAGCATTGAGCGAATATAAACCCATTGTGGTATTCTTTAGCTCTGATTCATGCGCCTGGAGCAGAAGAATGCGTAACGAAACGTTTACCGATGCCGCAGTTAAGTCGATTCTAAGGGATTTTGTCCCCGTAATTATAGATATTGACAAGACCCCGCGTCCGGCGCAACGTTATGGTATCATGAATACCCCGACGATATTATTTTTATCATCAGATGCCGAAGTTATTGGTCGCTTAGGCGGCTATGTGGATGCTGCCGACCTGGCTAAATATATGAATAATCTGACAAGTTCTGACAGCAACCAGTTTACCGCGGCAATTGATAAACTGTTGAAGATTGTGGGAAGTGGTATGGTCAGTGCCGATATTCTAAAGGAAATCACCATAACAATGGGACAAAGCCGAAAGGCTCATCGCCAGTTGATTCAGGCGGTAAGCAGTATGAAAAAGTTTCCTGCAGAAGAGTTGGTCAAGCTTCTTACAAATCCTCAACTGGCCGTCAGGCTTGGCGCATTGGAAATTCTGGAAGAACGTGCGGGCGATAATTTCGGCTTTGATCCGTGGTATGAAAAGACACCGTCCAAGTCTGATCTCGAAGCTCTGGATAAATGGCAAAGCTGGAAGAAAAACGGTAAATACAAAACGTTCAGCTCCACCGCAGCCATGACTGCAGAACGATATCGTTCATTAATCGGCAATGTCCTTGGCAGTAATCGGTCAAGCGCATTCAGCGCCGCGTTGAAATTAAAGAATAGCGGTCGAGGAACATTAACAGCTGTCAACCAGTTCTTAAAGACACATCCACAACTTCCCCTTGAGCAGCGAAAGAAACTTAGAGAAATACAGTATGCCGTAATATTTTCAGACATGAAGGTGGACCGACCTTTCAGTCTCGCCCATCGCCTGGTATATGGAACCCAGAATACAAGAATCGAGGTACTGTCAAAACTATCCGGGCAGATTGACGCTATGCCGGTTTTCGAGCATTTTCTCAACGATTCTGAACCGGTTATACGTGAGACAACCCTTGATGCGATGTTTAAATGCTGTAACAGAGAGGCCAATGTAAAGATTCTCAGTATTCTGCCGCTTGTTCAGGAACTGCTGAAAAAAGAAAAAAATGATGATGTAATATTCTGTATTATTAAAAACCTTCGGAAAATAAAAACACTTCAGTCTCAAAATATACTGACTAAATACTTAAAAAACAGCAATGAAGATCTGGTGACGATGGCACTTGACAGCCTGAGTTCAATGCAGGCGAAAAATAAAAAATCTGCGATTATTCAATGTCTGAGTGATCCACGCTGGCGAATCCAGGTAGCGGCATTAAAGGCTGTATCCAGTCTTAAATTTAAAGATGCGAAAGACAAGGTTCTGCTGTTATTGGAATCAAATGATGCGTTTGTCAGAGAAAATGCCATCAATACTGTTGCTGAACTTCAATTGACCGATGCGGAAAAAATACTTAAAAAGCTGTTCATCGCTAGAGATGAGTTAAAGGCTCCGGTCATTCGGGCATACTGCAGGATGAAACTTCCTATTCCTTTAAAATTCATCAAAGAACTAAAAAACAAAAACAGTGACATTTTACTCTCTGTTATTCAGGAACTTGAAAATGCAGATGAGGGAACCGGGGGATTTCTGGCAACCCTGGCGGAAGATAATAACTCAGACATTGCGGTCCAGTCAATCAGAATACTAAGCAGAAGATCCAATGCAGACAATAACACCCGCTATATTTTATTCAATAAGATTCTGCAAAGCGGGGACGAGAACAGAATCCGGGCATTGTTATCTAATTTCAATGTAGAAGCAAAGCAGGTCGACAAACTAAAAAAAGATGCTGCCGCTCTAAAAAACGTTAGTTCGGCTGACTACAAAAAAGCCAAGAAGCAATTCGACTCGCTGCTCTCCGCATTTGATGACTCAGAAGAAGATTCCGGAGATGCGAAAAAAGTGGAAATGCAGGAGTTATTCGGTGCCTTTGCCGAAAACGATAAAGAAGATCAAGAAAAATATATTTCCCCGGAAGAAATCGCGGAAGCTTTTGTGAAATTTAATAATGGACTCAAGCAGTTATTCAGGAATAGTAAAAACAGCGATATCAGGTTTTACAGTGCCATAGTAGCAATGCAGTTAAACGATGCGTCTGGTGTTGCTTTTCTTGAGAAAATTTTTCCATCTTTGACAAAAGAAAAGAAAGAAAAAGTTATCCAAAGCCTCAATTGTGTCTCATTTGATTACACAAAAAAATTATGGACAAGTGCGCTTAGAGATAAAAGTGTAGCGGAAACGGCGTTTGACGACGCAGACAACTTTAACAGAAACATCCCCCTGACCCTGCTTGTTTTAAATGAATTGAACAAGAAAGATGCGTATATCAAGTTTTATAATCAACCGGCATCAGAGTTGTTTTCATTATTCGACAAGGAAAATATAAATGCCGAAATAGTCGACTGGGCAGAAGAATGTCTTAATAATCCCGCTTCAATCCACGATGCTAAGATTGCAGCACTGTACGTTCTCGGCAACAAAAAAGTCAGAAACAACCTGAAGCTTCTGAGAAAATACGCGAAGTCGGACAATTTCTGGTTAAAACGTATGGCCATCTTATCTCTCGCCTTGCGCGACCATCAGGAACTGGATAGATATATCCCGGAAATTTTAAAGTCAAAAAACGCAAAGTTAAGACTGTTAATTTCTCAATTTATTTCTATCGTGACATCACGAAACAGTAATAAGTTTGTTTACTTTGACGAAAAGCATATTCTAAAGTTTTACAGTTACGGTTTTTGGGATCGCAGGCGCCGAAAATATAATCCAAGCAAAGCAGTAGTTGCGGCTCTCAATAAGCTGACAAACGATATTTCACCAAACGTAAGAGTTGAGTCATACTTCGGTCTAATGGCAACAGGTGAAAAAATCAATCCCGCACAAATGGTTTTAGCGCTCAAAAAGCTACAGGATCGCAGTGCTGTAGAAAAACGTGTAAGTCAGTATTTGGCGGATAATTACCAAAAACTTGACAAGCGATATAAACCACTCCTCCAGCTGGTGTCTACCAACTACTTTAGCGAAAGAACTTTGGCTAGAATCAAAAAACATTTTAAAGCGGATAACAAGCAAAAGACAAAGAAGACAAAGAATCTAAAATTAAGAGAAGTTCCCGCCGTTCAGATTGCTGCGGCAGCCTCCCCTCCCTCGAATCATACCGTTAAGGCTCTGAAAACTCCGGTAAAATTAGTTTTCTTTTATAAAAACGGTTGTGTTTCCTGCGATCATGTAAAGAAAGAGCTTAACACTCTACAATCAACATTTCCTGAGTTGGAGGTGGAAATACATAATATTTTCCATGTCGATGCCATGAGACTGAACGAAACCTACTGCGAAAGGTTCAATGTTCCGGAAAAGATTCGAATGGTAGCGCCTGCTGTATTTATGGCGGATGGTTATCTGATAAAAAATGATATTGATTTTGATCGGCTCTGCCGACTGGCATCCGACTCAATTAAAATCAAAAACAACAACTGGTATGTTGTTAAAAACAAAGAAATTGATCATTCCGAAAAGCGCATTACCAAACGCTTCAGCCATATAACTACAACTTTTGTTCTACTGGCAGGATTGAATGACGGAATTAATCCATGTGCGTTCGCCACGATAATCTTTTTTATCTCGTATATGTTTATTGGTCGCAGACGCAGAAAGGAAATATTACTGGTGGCCGGAGCTTTTATCTGCGGGGTATTCGCGGCTTACTATCTAATGGGAATGGGATTATCAGAACTGGTAATTCGACTGCAAATTATCCGCAATTTCAGTAAATATGTAAATATCGCAATGATAATCATCGTTTCAATAATTGTTATTCTCAGCTTATACGATGGAATTCTATGTCTAAAAGGCAGAATAGAAGACATGTCTCTACAGTTGCCGGAATTTCTAAAAGAAAGAATCAAGTCAACGATCCGGTTCGGAACCCGACAGTATCATTTTATACTTGCGGCCTTTATCACCGGCATCGCAATTTCAGTACTTGAGCTGGCCTGTACAGGTCAAGTATATCTGCCGACAATTATATATATGCTAAAAACCGGCCAAGGCGCCGCGAATGCATACTGGCTGCTGGGAATCTATAATGTTGCGTTCATTATTCCGTTAATAGCGATATTATTACTGGCTGTATTCGGCATGAAAAACACGACTATGGTAAATCTATTCAGAAAACATGCCGCCGCCGTAAAATTTTCCACAGCCCTTCTTTTTACAATGTTGCTGATTCTATTGATCTGGGGAAGCCATATTTAAACATCATCCTCTTTCGTTCATTTTTCCTATAAAGGTCCATGCCATAGTTTTCTTTCACTCTTTCACGAAACCTGTAACTATTCTATCGTTTTGGGAGACTGTAGTAATACCAATAGATAGTTTTTTTTTAAGAAAAGTATTGACTTAGAGTTACTATAACGTTTATAGTGCCCAAAAGAAATAAGAATTATTATATATAACGGCATGAATCCTGTAAAGAAATAGACAGAAGCAGTGTAATAATTTATAAGAAATTCAGGAGAATACTTAGAATTAAATATCATTTTAATATCGATAGCGCTATCTTCTATGAATTGTAGCGTTTGTAATATCTTAAATTTAATATAGTCATCAACAGGAGTTATTGCATGAGATTATCGTCGTTTTTCGTTCTGGGGGTTTTGCTTGGAGTAACAACTCTCTGCGCAGAAGATGTTGTGCGTTTTCGAGGCCGGAATTCTCAAGGAACATATAATGAACCAGATTTACTGAAGGAATGGCCTGGAAATGGATTGTCTCCCAAATGGATCAATCAGGATCTTGGCGCCGGCTGGAGCAGCGTTATAAAAGTTAAGAACCGTTTGTATTTAAACTGCCTTGATTCAAATAATAGAAAAATGGAATCAATTGCATGTCTGGACCTTAATGGTAAAAGAATCTGGCAAACGATTACCGGTAAAACCTGGAGCAGATCATATGCCGCATCCCGCTCTACTCCAACATATGTAAAAGGTGAGGATAAGCTGGTTGTTCAAACCGGCAGTGGTGAAGTTTGCTGTCTGTCGGCAAAGGACGGAAAGCTATTATGGAAGAAAAATATTGCAAGTACTTATCACGGCAAGCCCGGGCGCTGGGGATTTTCAGAATCTCTGATAGTAAAAGACGGTAAAGTGTTTACTACAGTTTGCGGAAATAATATATCTGTAATAGCCTTGAATTTAAAAGATGGCAGCGTTGCATGGAAAGCTCCTTCGAACGGCGACAAATGTGCTTATGTGACCCCTGTTATATATAAGAATCAACTTATTGAATTTACCTCAAAATACGTTTTTGCTGTAGATATTAAAAGCGGCAGAATCATGTGGAAAACCAATTTTTCAAAAGAGTCTGGGGGACGCTGGAAGGGAATTAACTGTAATACCCCTCTACTGAAAGACAATCATCTATTTGTAACCGCCGGCTACAACCAGGGAGGAGTCATGTATGAAATTCTCCCGAACAATCAGGGAGCAAAAATTCTCTGGAAAACCTCCGATCTCGACCCTCATCATGGCGGAGTTGTACTCCTGAACGGTCATATCTACGGTTCAAACTGGATCAATAACCGATCAGGAAACTGGTTGAATGTTGACTGGAAGACTGGAAAAACGATTTATGATGAAGCGTGGGATAAATTAGGTAAAGGTTCTATTATCACGGCTGACGATATGTTATATATCTATGAAGAGAAACGTGGAACCCTTGCTTTGGTTAAACCAGGCAAGGAATTCAAAGTAGTAAGCCAGTTTCGGATTAAATACGGTTCAAGAGAACACTGGTCCCATCCGGTTATCAGCGATGGTATTTTGTATGTGAGACACGGAAATGCGCTTGGAGCATTCGACATACGCAAAAAATAAAAAAATGAGCATGTTTCAGTCATTAATTATATGTAAGTGTCAGGTTTATAATCGGATTGATTCCGATAAACTGGACAGATTAATTGCAACGGCAAAAGAATCAGGAATTCAGTGTCGTGTGGTGGATGATCTTTGTTATGAAGTTGTCCGCCACCCGGAAAAACTGAATGACGTAGATGCTATTGCAGGATGTCACTGCCGTACGTTAAACGCCCTTGCCTTGTATAGCGGCTCGGAAAACATTCCTGAAGTTTTTGAGATAAACAAAAGTCTGGATAAAATCCTTGAGCTGTTAAAGAGTGTTCCCGCTGACTCAAACAAAAACACGGAATACGACAAAATCCATGATGACTGGGTTGCATGGTATCCGGTCATTGACTCCAGTCGATGTATCCAATGTAAAAAATGTGCTGATTTCTGTATGTTTGGAACCTACGCCGTGGAGGCGGGAAAAGTAAAAGTTGTCCAACCTTCATCCTGCAAAACAAATTGTCCTGCATGTGCGAGGATGTGTCCCGAAAATGCAATCATTTTTCCGAAATCGGAGGAGCCGAACATCAATGGCTCACTAACCGAAAAAATTAAACCGGATGTCGAACAAGGCACATCATTTAAAGCTCGTCTGCAGAAACGCAAAGCAATGCGTCTCTTCAAGGAGGACGAATCGTGAAGTTAGCCGCTCTAACTAGAATTATCACTGGATGTACTTGCAAGGTACAGCGTAAATTACTGCGTTTTGCCTGGAACGGACGTAAGGCGATCCGTGCTTTCGAAGGGCGGCAAAAACATAATAATCCATTCTTTCCGGCATTTCTAATGCTGTCGATCACGAACCGCTGTAACCTGAAATGTCAGGGGTGCTGGGTGGAACAAACCCAAGCTCCCCAGCAACTTTCCATTGGACAAATTCAGACAATGATTGATACTGCCGCTAAATACGATTCGCGTTTCTTCGGCATTCTTGGCGGAGAACCGTTGTTGCATTCCGAACTATTTACAATTTTCGAGGACAATCCCAACGCTTATTTTCAGCTTTTCACCAACGGTACAATGCTGAATGAAAAAACTTGCTCACGTCTGGCGGCTCTTGGTAATGTTACTCCCGTAATCAGCATTGAAGGCTTAAAAAGAGAGTCTGAAATCCGCAGAGGAGACAAAGATGTTTTTGTCCGTTCCATTTCAGGACTTGATGCTGCGGTAAAAGCCGGACTTTTCACTGGGGTAGCTGCCAGTATCAACAAACGAAACTTTGACGAACTGGTCAGCGAAGATTACTTAAAGTTGGTAATTGATCGCGGAGCGCATTATATCTGGTATTACATCTATCGTCCCTGCGGCTCTGATCCTGTCCCGGAAAATGCATTAAACAAAGAACAGATTATAAAGCTGCGTCAGTTTATTGTTGACCAGCGCGTAAAGGCCAAGATTATCATCGTAGATGCCTACTGGGATGCGCAGGGCCAGGCTGTATGTCCGGGAGCTATGGGCATTTCACATCATATAGCCCCAAACGGCGCGGTGGAATTTTGTCCGGTTATTCAGTTTGCCGGGGATTTTCTAAATCATGATGCCAGCAATCTGGAACACATTTTTCAAAAAAACAAGTTCCTGGAAAAACTTCGTACATTCAGTTCACAAGCCGGACGCAGTTGTGTACTAATGGATTCACCGCGTGAACTTGAAACGTTTATGCGTCATGAGAACGCTCTTGACTCCTCAAATCGCGACGCTTATAATGAATTAAAACAACGCGAACCAATGTTGAGCCATGAGATAAAGGGACACGAGATACCAGAAAAATCATGGCTGTACTGTCTTGGTAAAAAATATTATTTCTTTGGATTTGGAGCATACGGATAATGAAGTCAACAATAAGTCAAATAGTTCCACAAGAACCGGCTATCCGTTTACAAATCCGGGAAGCGACACGCGACTGTGTGAAGAGAAATAAGTTATATCCGCCTCAGACTCTGGATCATCTCTGGGACCATTCTCAACTCTTACTGAAAGAGTCAAAGCTGGATTATGCCTATCTGAACTACACCATGATTATGCTGAATAATGCGTTATGGGAAAGCTGTATTGCCCATATCCCCAAAGCTGAGCGCTTACTTCTTCTTCCTGTGTGCCTGCGAAATCATAAAGAATGCAAAGCCGCCAGCGACGAGCTTGGACTCCTCTGTGAAGAATGTGGGAAATGCCTGATTCCAGAATTAACCCATAAGGCGGAAAAAGCTGGTTTGAATGTATTGGTGGCAGAATCGTCATCAAGCGTCAGCGAATGGGTCGATACCGGAGAAATTCGTGCGATTATCGGCGTATCATGTCTGCATTCTCTTGAAAAAGCATTCCCTTCAATGTTGCGTCATGCGGTGCCCGGAATAGCCATTCCGCTAATTGCCGATGGTTGCAAAGATACCGAATTTGATCTTTCACTTCTGGATGACGCACTGTCTATCGGAGAAGATCCGTACCTGTATGCAGCACCCAACATTGATATCAGGAAACATCTCAAACAACTTTTTTCTGTAGAAACAGTAAAACGCTATCTAAAAGCCTCTACCCCCTATCTGAAAAACTTTCAGAAGCTGGCTTATGGCGCGCTTTGCGATCATGGCAAACATTACCGTCCGATGATTACTTTCGGTACATATTGTTCGCTTTTGAACCGCTCCGATTTTCCAGACTACATGGACCCGATCGCATTGGCGGTTGAGTGTTTTCACAAAGCCTCGCTTATCCATGATGATATTGAGGACGACGACGATTTGCGTTATGACAAACCAACGATGCATAAACAGGCGGGTATTTCGGTTGCTCTTAACGTTGGCGACTTTCTTATCGGCGAAGGTTACCGTCTGTTGAATCATGAATCCATCCCTGCGGATATTAGGGCAGAACTATATGCTCAGGCCGCACAGGCTCACTGTGAACTGTCATTGGGACAAGCTCAGGAATTCGAATCCATTAACGAAAACATCACTTTAGAACAATGCATTGAAACCCATCGGTTAAAAACAGCTCCGGCATTCCGTGTTTCCATGTATATGGCGGCAATCGCAGCCGGTAAGTTTGAACAGTACCGTGAAATATTTAACTCATTCGCCAATTATCTTGGCGTAGCCTATCAGTTAATGGATGACCTGGAAGATACACATGACAATCCGGCCTCAGCAGTAGACTGTTTAATGCGGGGAGAAAGCATTGACCGCAAAGCCGCACGTGCTGAAATCTTTAAACTTTACAATGAATATAAGCAGAAGACATATACCGCTCTGGAAGATATTAGCGATCCGGTATTGAAGACCTTTTTATATCGTCTCAGCGGGAGGGTACTGAAAGATGCCTGACCGCAACTCGTTTGCCGCTGTTTTTTATATGACTTGCTCCCATGGTTTTGATCAACTGGCAGAAGAAGCTCAGACGCTAATGCGTGAAGCGGTCATTAAGTCACAGGCCGACGATGGACTATTTATTGGGCGAAGCAGAAGCGGCGATCTCTACTATACCTTCTTCGGACTGATACTTGCCGCAGTCACCGGCGCAAAAATCAATCTAAAAAAATGTATTAAAGCACACTCTGAAATTGATTTCAGCAGTCTTGATCTTGTACACGGATGCACCTGGTTACGAGTCAGTAATCTTTTGAAACTGCTGGCTCTACCGAATGTCCTGCGTCGTAATGCAGTAGAATACATTTCTCCGAAAGCAAATAAAGAAACAAGTAAAATGATTCAAAGCCTTTCCGCCCTCCCCGGCAAGGCATATCCTCAGTCCGATCCGTCATCTCCGTATTCTCGTTTCCTGATAAATACGCTGCATAGCGATTTTGGAATGGATGCACCAGCCTCGGACCTGACTCCTTATCGTCTAAAGTCCGGACTTTACGCGAATCTGAAAGACAATACCGAATATGCCGTGAATGCTACAGCATCTGCACTGTTTGTAATTTCGGTTCAGAAAGCCGAACAAACAGCCAGAGCCTTATTGGAGTTGCAACAGGAAGACGGTTCATTTAAAGCTGTAGAGGAAGCGCCATACGGAGATTTACTGTCCACTGGAACAGCTTTTTTTGCGTTAAACAAATATAAGATAACGCCCCCAATATCGATAAAGCCGTTTTTGCGGTCATGTTTTCGGGGAAATGGGCTTTTTGCCGCAACCCCCGATGATCCGGAAGGCGATCTGGAATACACGGTATACGCTTTGCTGGCGCTGGGAGGTAACGCATGAAAATCGACCTGCGCCGATTACTTCTAGGGTCACGTGGAAAAGACTCTTTTTTTGAAAGCAGTTTATCGAATTCCGCCGTCTCAACCGCGGTTGCCTGTATTGCTTTAGAGATAGCCGATACCAAGCAATATGCCGATGAGGTACGTGCCGGAAAAAACTGGCTTTTGAATAATCAAAATGAGGATGGTTTATATGGCGACTCTCCAGAATCACCAGCCAATCTGACCGCAACATTTATGAGTTATGTTGCTCTCTCGCGTGATAATACCCACATAGACAAGCTGACAAAATCAAAAAAATTCTTATTGGACCATTTTGGCGATTTTTCCTTCGACTCTATTCGAAAAGGATTTCTGGATGCTTACGGAGAAGACCTTACTTTTTCCGTACCTATTCTGGCGATGGCGACCTCCGCCGGATTTTTTACCGATGCAAGAGCCAGTTGGCAAAGTATGCCGCAGTTTCCATTCGAAGCGGTAATCTTTCCGGAAAAGCTCTTTCATTGCTTGAATCTCCCCGTAGTCAGCTATGCCATCCCTGCCCTGATCTGTGTGGGACTGGCGCAGAATAAACATGCCCGATCCGGAGTAATGAAATGCATTCGCTCTACAGTATCAAAACGCGCATTACGTATTCTCATGGAAAAACAGCCGGAAAGCGGAGGTTATCTGGAAGCTGCCCCGCTAACGGCTTTTTGTGCCCTGTGCCTTTGTGTTGCAGGATTGCCAGAACATACCGTCACTCAAAATGCCCTGCGCTTTTTAACCGAAACCCAGAGAAAAAATGGAGCATGGCCCATTGATCACGACCTCCGCCAATGGACAACATCCCTTTCCACAACTGTAGTTGCGGATATGTTATCGAATGAAGAAAAAGCTTTGTATCGTGATAAACTAAAGGCCCGGCAGACAACAACGGTTCATCCGTTTACCCGCTCTGCTCCGGGCGGCTGGGGCTGGACAACGCGTTCCGGCAGTGTCCCGGATGCAGACGACACGGCCGCCACGCTGGTCGCGCTTCATTCACTCGGGGAAGAAGTCTCACAAAGTGTATGCAATGGAATTAACTGGCTTTTGAACCTGCAAAATCGAGACGGAGGAATCCCCACATTTTGTCGCGGCTGGGGCAAACTTCCATTTGACCGGAGCTGTCCTGATATTTCAGCGCATACCTTTAAGGCATTTTCGCTGTATGAAAATAAGCTGCCGGGTACGTTGCAAAAAAGGATAAAGACAGCCAAAGCGCGAATATTGGAATATTTAAACAAAGAACAGCGTGCTGACGGCTCTTTTATTCCTCTCTGGTTTGGAGATCAGTATGCAAAAGATAAGAGTGCTCCTGTCTATGGCAGTGCGGTTGTGCTCGAGCATCTGTCCGGATGTAGTGCGGTGGAAATATTGGAGCGTACCAAAGATTTTTTATTAAAGAGTCAGCATGAATCCGGCGGCTGGGGAAGCTGTGATTCGGAACAGGACTATGTTATTTTCACGGCCCGCTGCGTGAAAGCGTTAATCCCCTATAAAGATGCGGAATCGGCCATTGTCAGGGCTAAGAAATTTTTAAGACCCTATCTGGATAATCCAGAAACTATCCCAAACGAGCCGATCGGTTTATACTTTGCTCATTTATGGTACGATGAAAAGCTTTACGCGCCAATATTCCTTGCTGCATGTGAGGAGACATCGTGAAACAAAAGGTTCTACTTATCATATTTCATGTACTGTTTGTTCTGCTGGCATGCGCAGGACTATGGAGCTATTTCAGCTACAGATCACCGCGTAAAATCGAATACGCAACACCTCTGCGAGATAATTCAGGAAACCGTGTAATAAAAAAGAAGATCTTAAAAATCGGCGAAAACTTTACTCGCTTCAAGCCCGATTCGATCCTGCGTCCATTCAATGGCGCATGGCCGTGTTTCCGGGGAGCAAGTCGCGATAATCTGGCGAGAAGCAGTACTTCATTGTCGAAGAACTGGAGTAAAAACGGACCGCATGTCATGTGGCGTAAATCGCTTGGCGAAGGTTATGCCGGAGCGATTATCGTCAATGAACGGGTCTTTGTTCTGGATTATCTTGAAAAAGAAGAAGCCGATTCTTTGCGATGCTTTTCGATTCATACCGGAGATGAATTGTGGAGAAGGAGTTATAAAAATCCGATACGCCGTAATCATGGCAAGTCCCGCACAGTACCGGCGTATGCAGAGAACGTGATTGTCACTCTTGGTCCAACAGCACAGGTTATGACAGTTAACGCCACGAATGGTGACCTGCTCTGGACGCTGGACATCATCAATAAGTATGGCGGAGAGATCCCGCAGTGGTACACCGGACAATGTCCGCTTATAGATAACGGCAAGGTTATCCTTGGGATTGGCGGCGAAAAAGTACTAATGACCGCACTTGACTTGAAAACAGGAAAGGTTGTCTGGGAACTTCCGAATGAAGCGGGATACAAAATGTCTCATGCTTCGGTTCTGCCAACTGTATTATGCGGAGTAAAGCAATATGTCTACGCAGGACTTGGAGGCATTGTCGGTTGTGATGAAAACGGGAACCTGTTGTGGCAGTGTAAAAAATGGAAACCGGCGGTATGGGCTCCAACTCCGGTAAACATCGGTAATAATAAATTGTTCCTGACAGCCGGATACGCCGCCGGGGCAGCAATATTGTCAGTTAAGAAAAAAGGGGAGACCTTTGAAGCTGTTATCGAAAAAGAGTGGAAGCCAACAAAAGGTCCGGCATCAGAACAGCAGACCCCGCTGGTGATTGATAATACCTTGTTTGTTATTCAGCCCAAAGATGCAGGAGGACTTCGCAGTCAGATGGTCGCGGCTGATGTTGATAAACTTCCGACCATAAAAGCATCCAGCGGCAGGCAGGCACGTTTCGGGCTTGGACCTTATCTTTATGCCGATAAAGCATTCTGGATTGTAGACGACGATGGTATACTGTATGTTTACACCTTTGAACATAACAAATTTATCCATCGCGCTCATTACAAAGTTTTACCTGGAGTTGATTCCTGGGGGCCGATTGCTTACGCGAATGGGATAATGATTGTACGTGATTCCAAATCAATGGTTTGTCTGGACCTGAAAAAGGAGATAAAAAAATGAACTTTTCAAAGCGTGAAGCAATCATTCTAGCAGTTGGACTATGCGGACTGCTTGTGTTACTTATATTGAACCTGGACAAATTCAGGGATATTCCAGCACATCCGCAACCAATAGCAAAGAAAGAAGTTCCCAAAGCGTTTACAACACCACATCCGTTTCGCCTAAATGGACTGGTGTTCTTCACCAACCGCGAACGCAAGATTGTTTGCGCCAGTAACGAACAGACCGGAAAACCGGTATGGGAATCAAAAGGCGAAGACCGCTTTATTATACCCGGAGCCGCATTCCCGCTGGACCTGTCGCCGGATGGTGAACTATGGGTGGCAAATGTCGGCAAAAAACGTTTGGAACAACTTAATCCCCAAACGGGTAAATTTATTGCGTCCTGGGAACCACTGGCACCGTTCGGCGGATGCTGTAATCCGGTACGTTTTGCTATTCTGGCAAGGGGACGTTTTGTGACAATGGAAAAGGGAACGCGCCGGGTATGCATTTATCTGCCGTCCGGAGAAATTGAACGACTTGTAACGGATTCGCTTTCAGCATCCGAAGACAACTATTATCTTTACCATAAGAATAAAACGGTATATATTTATGACTCCGGAACATCGCAGCAATGGGAGGTGCCGTATGAGTAGCCGTAGAGAATTTCTTAAGAACATGGGACGGATTATGCTCCTTAGCGGACTTACTGCCGGTGTTGCCGGACTTGCGACCCGAAAGGGGGCTTCCAGTCCCAAAGATGATACCTGCCGCAGAGATGGAGTCTGTAGGAACTGTCCCCTACTGAAAGGCTGTGGTCATCCAACCGCACTATCCTTTAAGGAGGCGAAAGGAAGATGAAGCGCAGGCACTTTATAACAACAGCACTGCTGGGCGTGATCGCGGCTCCGTTTGCCATGCTTTTTCGTAAAGGTGAAGATAAGAATAAAACTTTATGGCAAATTGATCCGGATAAGTGTACCCAATGCGGTAAATGCCAGACAGCCTGTATTCTGCCGCAATCCGCGGTAAGATGCGTTCATCAATATGCGTCATGTGGATACTGCCTGTTCTGTAGCGGCTATTATCAAGACAAACGGGTGAAGTTCGATACAGCCGGAGAAAACCTGCGCTGTCCAACTGACGCGATCAAGCGTACCTATATAGAGGACCCGTATTTTGAATACCGGATTGACGAAGAAAAATGTATCGCCTGCGGCAGATGTGTGAAAGGCTGTGAGGCTTTTGGGAACGGATCACTGTTTCTACAGGTTCGCCATAATATCTGCGTAAACTGCAATCAGTGCAGTATTGCAGAGGAGTGCCCAGCCGATGCTTTTGTAAAAGTCAGCCCGGATAAACCATACATCTTTAAACGACCGCCGGAGGCAAGAAAATGATATCAATGTTTGCCTCAACCGCACGCTTTCCAGCCCCGGAATTCGAAAATTACAAACTACCGAAAATGGATCTGGAGCCATACGTCAACGATACAACGTTCTGGCGACTCGGTGCCCTTATACTGTTTTTGATTGTTAGTGGAATATGCTTTCACAAATTCCGTTCACGCAAAGCCATGCTAGCGGTTTCATCGGCCGGACTGATTGTATTCGGTTTTCTCCTGAATGCCTGTCCGTGTCCTGTGGGACTTTTTCAGAATATTGCAGACAGCGCGGTTAATAATGTCTCAATATCTGTGGGCTACTTATTGTTATTTGCTCTGCCACTGGCCTGTGCCTTGATCTGGGGACGGCTGTTCTGTTCAGGGGCGTGTCCGCTGGGAGCGGTTCAGGAACTCCTACAGTGGAAGGCTGTAAAAGTACCATCATCTCTTGACCGGGTGTTACGAATGATTCCGGTTATCGTGCTGATTATCGGTACGGTTTCAGCTATGTCCGGGGCTTTGTATCCATTATGTTATCTTGATCCTTATCTGCCAATATTCATATTGAGTTTTCCGTTGCCGTTCGCGATCGTCACTCTGGTCTTTCTGCTGCTCGGTTTTGTCGTGTCGCGCCCGTTCTGCCGCTATATCTGTCCATATGGGGCATTACTGCGTTTCTTTGCAATCTTTGCGGCAAAGAAACCGGTCATTACGACCGACACTTGTATAAACTGTAAACTCTGCGAACAGGGCTGTCCCAACGGCGCGATCATCGCGCCGGAAAACGAGGACTCTACCGAAGCACATGAAAAAGGCACTCGTCGTCTCTCCCTGCTTGTCGCCTGTCTGCCGCTGGCTCTTTTTGTTGGCGGAATAATTGGCTACAGCGCAGCACCGGTTCTTTCTGAAATTCATCCGGATGTACAGTTACTGCGAGATGTAAAAGAACATAAAAAGACGATCAATGCAGAAGCCTTTTACGCTTCCGGCGAGCCAATGTCACATTTGGAGGACAAAGCAATCAGAGCGCAGAATATAACCACAATCGGATTGAGTATTGGCGGTGTAATTCTAGCCGCCTGTGTCATGGCTGAACTAATCACCTTGGCAAGGCGTAGAAAAAACGAAGAAATTTATGAGATCGACAGCGGACTTTGTCTCTGCTGCGGCCGGTGTTACCAGACTTGTCCTCTGGAAAAACGGCACACCGAAAAAGGAATTGAAACGTGAAGAACGAATCATTACATAAGTCTCTGCGCTTCTGCCAATGGGTTACTTTAACGTTCATACTGGTTTTGGGAGCTATTATGGCTCATGATGCCATACAAAGGGAACAAACTCTTCAGTCCAGTCAGGAAACCATAGACAAGCTGAAAGCCGGTAATCTTGATGATCCGGCTCTGGTCAAAATAGTGCGTGATCTGGACCATCTTTATCGATCCACATATTTCCAGACTCAGGATCGACAGGCGTATGGTTTTCTGCTGCTCGGTATTGCGTTCTTTATTCTGTGCATCCTGATCGTATTCGACCGCTACAGATCTGCACCCGAATTGAAAGTACCAGAGGCCCTGCGTTCTTCCACCGAAAAAGAACGCAAAGAAGTATTAATATTTGCCGTGTGCGGTATTGTTGTGCTGTGCGTTGCCCTTGGGGCAATACGCCTAATGCTTTCAACTGATCACAAATCAGTTATACAGAAAAAACAGACTCATGAAACGCTTCCCGTCCCTGCTGAAAAAATCGTTCTGACCGATGCGTTAAATGAAGCAGCAAATCAGTGGCCGCAGTTTCGTGGTTCATTGTTGCCGAACAAAAACAAGCTGCCGAAAACTTGGGATTTCACTACAAAATGGAAAGCGAAGATTCCACTCAAAGGTTTTAACTCCCCAGTGGTTTGGAACGATAATATTTTTGTAGCCGGAGGGAATAAGACCGAACGAGCAGTCTTTTGCTATAACGCAAAAAACGGGACTCTGCGCTGGAAAGCTTCCTGTACCACTGCCCCAAAGTATCCGGAACTAACTGAAGATACCGGAGTGTCAGCCCCGACCTTGTGTGTCGACAACAAGCAAGTCTACGCCATCTTTGCAACCGGCGAGATGATCTGTTGTGATCACGATGGTAAAGAAATCTGGCGCAGACAACTTCCATTCCCAAATATCATGTACGGCTATGCCTCTTCTCCGTTATTGATGGGAGACAAACTCATAATTCAATACGATCTTGATGAATCCCAAACCTTGTATGCCATGGATGTTCATACCGGCAAGGATGTGTGGATTTCAAAACGAGAAACATCCGCTTCCTGGTCCAGTCCCACAGCTATGATAAACGGTGACAAGGTAACTATTTTTACTGCCGGAAACATTGCGGCGGAAGGAATTGATGGCAACACAGGAAAAGTGTTATGGAAAAATGAATCACTGGGGGGGGAAGTTGCGACCAGTGCAGTAGTTGTCAATAACGCGTTTTACTTTTCAAATTCCGGTGCACTAACCGGCGCGTTTTCACCAACCGATGGCAAACTTTTATTTAAAAATGAAGAATCTCCTGCCCCTGACGTAGCATGCCCAATTGTAGTAAACGATACCTTCCTGCTATTCTCCAGCGGCGGCAGCGTGATTGGCGTAAGCGCAAAGAACGGCAAGGAATTATATGAAAAAGAATTCGATAACGGTTTTTATTCTACTCCTGTTGTCCTGGACAATAAGATTGTGGGAGTAAATCTTGATGGTGATCTATTCAAAATGAGCGCGTCTCAAAAAGATTTGAAGATCGAAGCAAAATATTCCATCGGCAAAAAGGTTGTTGCTATTCCAGCGTTTCACCATGGAAACATTATCATCCGCACTTCCGATAATGAACTAATCTATCTGGAGAGCAAACAACCATGATCAACCAGCTTTTACCAAAATTAATAGAACTTCAGCAGAAAGACCGTTACTTACGTCCAGAGGCCGTACTTGAACTGAGCCGTAAACTGCAGATACCGGTTAATCGTATCTACAGCGTCGCGTCATTCTATCAGGCGTTCCGTTTCAAGCCGTGCGGGAAGCACAATATCAAGGTTTGTGTGGGAGCCGCGTGTTATGTAAAAGGGGCCGAAACACTGTTCGACGCATTCACGAAGCATCTTCAAATACCGGAGGGCGAGGACACTTCGCCTGACCGACTTTTCACGCTCAGTAAAGTATCCTGCCTTGGATGCTGTATGCTGGCTGTCGCAGTTCAGATAGACCGTCATATTTTCGGACACGTGACCCCGGAAACGATTCCATTGGTAATTAAAGATTTTCTTCGACTGGCTGAAGATGACGACAAGGAATCGTCTGATCTCGAGGACGGCGAACATCCCGAGGAAGTTCGCATTTGCCGTTGTTCCTCCTGCCGTGCCGCCGGCAGCGGTGATGTCTACCAAGCATTTAAGACGGAGAAATCCGGCCATGGTTTTGATTTTACCGTAAAAGAGGTAAGTTGTCACGGAATGTCATATCGAGCCCCGATGGTTACGGTTGTCTGTGATGGGAACAATTATCACTATGACCAGGTTAAACCGCATGACGCGAAAGCCATAATAGCGGAACATTTCAGACCCCGGAGCCGGATGCACCAGGCAACATGGAAAGGAAAACTGTTTTTTGATTCCCTGTACCGTCGAAAAAATTGCTGTTCTTCTGAAATAACAGACCTTGACAAAACGATTGATGACGCACGGTTGATTACCCGCAACAGCGATATTACGCATCCCGAATCCCTGGGTGATTATCGTGACCACGGAGGATTTACAGCACTGAATAGAGCTTTAGAAATGACTCCCCAGGCAATCATCAACCTTCTGGAAGAATCAAAGCTGCGCGGTCGCGGCGGCGGCGGCTTTTATGTCGGGCACAAATGGCAACTGGCCTACAACGCATCGGGTGATTCAAAAGTGGTGATCTGTAATGCCGATGAAGGTGACCCCGGTGCATTTATGGACCGCATGCTTCTGGAATCGTATCCCTACAGAGTCCTCGAAGGAATCATGATTGCATCATACGTTCTGGGGGCAAAATACGCAATAATCTATATTCGAGAAGAATATACCCAGGCGATTACCGTACTGGAAAAAGTTATACAAAGCCTGCGTAATAACGGTTTTCTCGAAAAACTGAATGAAAATTTCAATCTTATTCTGTTTAAAGGAGCCGGGGCGTTTGTTTGTGGCGAAGAAACCGCCCTGCTCGAATCGATAGAAGGGAAACGCGGCATTCCCCGGAAACGTCCCCCTTTTCCCGTCACAAGTGGACTGGGCGGAATTCCTACACTGATCAACAATGTGGAAACCTATGCCTGTATTCCAATGATCCTTCAGGATGGCGGGGCCACATTTAACCGCATCGGAACAGAACAGTCGCATGGCACAAAAGCATTTGCGCTGGCTGGAAAAGTAAAAAAAGGCGGTTTGATTGAGGTTCCGATTGGCATATCTATCGCCGACATTGTTGAAAAATTCGGCGGCGGAGCAGAAGACGGACATACCATAAAAGCGGTTATGATCGGCGGACCATCCGGCGGTTGTATTCCACGGGAAAACTTTGATTTGCCGGTCGACTACGAAACATTGCAGAAGAATGGCGCAATGATGGGTTCCGGCGGCCTGATCGTACTCGACGAACGCGACTGCATGGTTGACTTATCGCTGTATTTTCTCCGCTTTCTGCGTGATGAATCATGTGGTAAATGCGTAATGTGCCGCGAAGGAATCATACGCCTGTGCGATATGGTGGAGAGCCTTACTCTAAGCGGACCCAAGGATGCCGATATACTTGACAAAATAGAATCATTAGCAAAACACATCCAACAGGGATCGCTTTGCGCCCTGGGCAGAACAGCTCCCAATATGGTATTAAGTACGCTCCATGAATTCAGAAGCGAATTCGAAGCGCATATTCAGGGATATTGTCCTTCCGGGAAATGCGTTGAGTTAACCGAATTCCAGGTTTCAGACGATTGCATAGGCTGTACGAAATGTGCCCAGGCCTGTGCTGCTAACGCCATAAAATGTGTTCCGCTGGAACGTGCCTGGATCGATCAGGAAAAATGTGTAAGATGCGGTATATGCCGAACCGTTTGTCCGCAGCACGCCATTGAGAATATCAGCAAAAAAGCAGCAAAAGAATCAATGCCGCCTTGCCCCGAAAAAGTTCCGCTTGAGATTTATCATGGCACTTCGATCGAAGGTGACGCGATCAAAATCGACGGTCATGAATATCCGTTCCAACCGGATCGAACTCTGTTGGATTATGCGAATGAACACGGCTTACCAATTCCAACATTATGCTACATGAAAGATGAAAACGAAAGTGCCCACTGCATGGTTTGCGCGGCATGGGATGCCTCGCTCGGACGTTTTATCCCCAGCTGCGAACAACTTATTGAGAAGGGTCACATTTACGAAACCGACAGCAGACAGGTGCGGGAATTCCGTCGCGACGCATTGTCGCTGATGCTAAACCGTCATAACTTTAAATGCGGCAGTTGCTCCGCCAAAGGAAACTGTAACTTTCTTGACTTGATACGCGAATACAAAGTCAAAAAGGAAAAGAACCAGATTACATTCCCGGAAAAGATTACAACAGAAAATCTTGAATTCGACGCAGGGAAATGTATTCTATGTCATCGCTGTATTGGCGTTTCTCTGGATTATCTGACGATTCATAACCGTGGCGGCAGATCCTGCGTATCGCCCGAACCGGGAACGTGGAATGATATCCCGGCAAACGTCGCGGAAAAGTTGGCGGAAGTATGTCCGACCGGAGCACTAAGCATAAGGCAAGGCACATGATAAGAAAAACATTCATAATAGTTACAGCACTTCTTGGTATCACCTTTATCGCGCTGTTTGTATGGATGAAAAGACCGACAGATAGTGGAGAAATGAATACAGCCATACCGCGTTTCGGCACAATCCAGCTCGATACTTCGGAACTGGGTGGAATTACATATTATTCAGGCGGAATCATTGCGAGTAATGACAAAGGTGAACTACGTGTTTTTTCATCAATCGGAGCTAACTTAACACCTCAAATCATCCCCCTGACCAAGAGCCCAATCCTAGCTCCAGTCTTGAAGAAAGACGGCGTATGTTACGTTGGAGACGATGACGGCTTCTTCTATGCTTACGACCTAAATAACGGTTTAAAATGGAAGTATAAAACCGGGAACAAGATTGCAGGTTCCGCACGCTGGTGCAACGGATTAATAATTATTGGCTCTTACGACCAGAATCTCTATGCTTTCGAACCGAACGGAAAGTTACGGTATAAAATAGAATGTGAGAGCTACATCAACGGTTCTCCAATATACTCAAAGTCAGATAACACGGTTTGTTTCGGCAGTTGCGACGGTTTTCTACGGAAAGTTAACTTATCTTCCGGCAAAGTGACGGGGCAGATCGATCTTGAATCCCCTATTCCCGCCAGTCCGGTCGTGTATGATAATATTCTCTATGCCGTTACCCATGATAACGGCATTGCGGCGGTTAACTCCAAGACGTTTTCCGTATTGTACCACACGAAATTATCCAGTTCATATGTATCCGCGCCCTATGTCGATGGGAGCCTGATATTCCTTACCGATTCAGACGGCAAAATCACAGTACATTCACGCAAAGACGGCAAGCTGTTATCCTCAATTGAGTCAAAAGAAAAGATGACTCCGCTTGCAACTGGAAACAATAACCATTATTATGCGGTTTCAAAACGCGGAAAACTTTACGAATACGAAAACAACAACAAGAAGTGGACGAAAAAGTTACTGAAAGACTTTCAAATCGACTGCAGTCAAAGCTGTCGCTTATTCGGCAAAGCATTAGTATTTGCGGATGAAAGCGGCGGTCTATATTTTTACGAGGTATCAAAATGAACCTGACACTGAAAAATATTTCGAAAACTTTTTTCCAGGCCGATGAGAAAATAACGCTTTATTCTAAAATGAATCTGGAAATACCATCGGGAACCGCCCGGGTTGTAATGGGTCCGTCCGGATGTGGGAAAACAACCCTGCTGCGGATCATTAACGGACTGGAAATTCCGGACTCCGGCGAAGTGCTTTTTGATGATTTCTCAATCTACAAGTGCGATGAAAATACCAGACGGAATTTCCGGTGCGAAAACATCGGATTTGCCGATCAGAGCGCAATAATGTTACCTCAACTGACCGCTCTGGAAAATGTATTACTGCCAACGCTTGGACGTAAAGAAGATTTAACCGAACAGGGACGTTCTCTGTTAGCTGAACTGGGACTTGAAAAACGCGTTGATTTCTTTCCACACCAACTCTCAGGCGGAGAACGCCAGCGTGTAGCATGGGCACGAGCCTTGATCCTGAGTCCGAAATTATTATTGCTGGACGAACCAACCTCAGCATTGGAACCAGCCCGAAGTCACGCGTTGTTGTCATTAATACGCAATCTAAACAAAAACAAAAAAATTACGATCATCATAGCCACCCACAATCCGATGACCTTGGAATACTTCCCGGACGTCATCCACCTGGATACGGAGACCGCATAATGAATTTCTTTCGCTTATTCAAGCGGGATGTAAAATGGTATCTCAAGCCGTTCGCGGCATTGAGTGCGGCGGCCTGCCTGATCTGCGCGGTTCTTACCAGTGCCCTGCTGATTGGCAAAAGCGTACGCGGGACCCTGGATGATAACCTGAAAAAGGATACGTCTTTCGTAAAAACTCTTATTCGGTTTTCAATACCTGTAAAAGCAAATATGCCTAATGGCGTACTGCATACCCCAGGTTTTGTATCAGCAGGAACCAGAACCAATATCTACGCATTTCCCGATGACCACTCAATCGGCGGACGTGACGCTTACTGCAGCAGCGCCCTGGCTGGTATCCTGAAACTAAAAATCGGCGATACCTTTTCTGTCCGGGTCCAGACAATGACCGCAATCAACAGTGAAGAGCTTATGGGCCTTCCTCCTCAATTGCGTTTGATCCGATTTGTATACAAGGGCATCTGGCAGGACAAGCGTGCTGACGTCAACTTTGAGAATCCGCAATTACGTCCTTATAATCTTTTTGTAAACCATGCGTTTCTATCTGAATCTCTGGAATTAGATAAAGGAGTGGTGAACGAAATATGGTCAAACCAAGCAAAAACGCAGGCCAAAGCAGATATAACTTCCGATATAATTTGGGATCTTTCACAGTTGGAGTTTACTCACTGGCAAGGACGTCCTGTTCTGAAAAGTAAGTCGTACTTTCTTCCATCAAAGGCTGTAGAAGCTTGTCCGCAAGCCTCAAAAGGATTGATATCTTTTGCCGACTCGTTGTCCGGTTCCAAGAATAGAATGAACTATTTCTTTGTCGGAGCTTTTGAAGGAAACATCTTGCCGGTGAAGAAAGACAGCGTAGTAGTAAGCTCTACCATAAAAGAACGTTTTCAGGCACCGGTTTCACTGACATGTTTTACAACAAACGGATACCGGCAAATATCACGAAAAACTCATGTATTCCGCCACGTTTCCACCCTGCCCGACACAACCATATCAAGTGCGCTGTCGCCGGATATCCCGGGACTGACAACAGCCGATAACTGTTCTCGCTGGGAAACGGGTATTCCGATTGATCTCAAACGTATCTCGAAAGAAGACGAGGCCTACTGGAATAAATACCAAAGTAAGCCCAAAGTATACCTGAATTTTGAACAGGCTCAACAGATATTTGCCCCCGGGCAATGCACCTTACTGTTCTTTGCCCCAAACAGCAACCTTTCAAAAATCAAGCAGCAAATCATATCAGCATTACGCAATGATCCGATTTTATTTCAATGTATTCCTGTTGCTGAGATCATGAAGAAAAATATTCAGAACGGAATACAGTTTGCTCCGCTCTTTCTGGGCCTGAGCCTTTTTATTATCATTTCCGCGCTGCTGATTCTCTGGATGCTGTTAAAGCTGCACTTATTTGACCGTGCGGAAGAACGAATGATTTATACCGAATTTGTAGCCTGCGAGAATAAAATTCGACGCTTTCTGCTTATAGAATTACTAGTTGCGCTCCTCCCCGGTATTCTTCTGGGGCTGGTGATCGGAACATTTCTGTGTCGACTTCAACTTATTTTACTTGAACATGTGTGGAACGACATTATCATGATGGATACGCTGAATTTCCATGCATCCCCAGAATCTTTCGGAATCGCTTTCGCCGCCACCTTCTTCAGTGCATTTATCCTGCTTGTATTCTCTTTGCGCAGACCGATAAACAAACCACGCTTTTATATTGCGGCATCACGTCCGGTTCAGACGCTGTGCGCACTGGGAAGCCTTTCGTTTTTTCGTCGCTTCAAACAATATCGACTATGCGTTGTCCTGCTTGTTCTTGGCATGATCGGAACCCTCGGCGTTGGAGCATTTGGAATCAAGCTGCGCGGTGAAGACGGCTTTGGCTATGAATATATCGCCCAAACCTCCCTGCCCGTGGTGCCTTCATTTGACGATCCTTTTCCGTCAGGCGGCCTGCCCGTCAGGGTCTATCAAGCGGACAGTGCGGATTGTTCCAACCTGCTCCGGGCCTCTAAACCTACAGTATACGGTTGTAACCTACAAAAGCTGACTGGGAAACCGAACTTTCTGAAGAAATTTTCCGCCGCGGTTGATTCCGGCTCGCTGCAATGGATCATCAAAAAGAAGCTTGGTGATGTCATAAAATATCCCCGTGGCTCAATCACTCTTGAATACGCAATGAAAGCATCCGTATTTCAACGTGGAATTCTTGTTGACAACTCAACCTTCGAAACACTGTTCCCAAATATTCAGGGTGCTCGGTTCTTCCTGATCAAAGATAAAAAAAGTGCGGAAGAATACCGGAAATATCTTGAGCCTTATGGCTTAAGTATGTCTACCGTCAACGCGTTCATGTCTAAAGCCGAAAGTGTGCAGAATCGCTATCTGGCTATTTTTCTGCAACTTGGCGTTCTCGGCTTTATCCTGGGAGTTGGTTCAATGCTGATCATGATGTTCAGAAACCTCCATGCCCAGCGCAATGGAATAAAACTCATGAGTGAAACCGGTTTTACAAACAACACACTGTTCGGTTTGTACTGCATAGAAAATTTGTGGATATATGGACTGTCCGCAGTGATTTCGTTGCTGATTCTCGGCACACTTGCACTAGTATCCAACATCAACGTTCCCGTATTATTGATCGGATGGCTCTCATTGGTGATTACAGGTATCGCACTGATCTGCGCAAGCCTGAAAATTTACTTCTCACGCCTGCGCAATGTATTAATTTGATTAAAACAGCAGGATAAAATATCATTTCATATTACAATATAAAGCCCACAAACGGTGAAAATATTACAACGTCCTTAGGATACACGTAACTCCCGCATCATTTCAGCAGGACTCTGTCCAAAGTAGCGCTTAAACTCGCGACTAAACTGGGAGGAACTCTCGTATCCAACTTTATCGGCGGCAATGTAGGCTTTCATGTTTTCCTGCAGCATAAGATCCTTGGCTTTTGACAGTCTGATTTTTTTTAAATACTGCATGGGAGAGTCAGAGGTGATCTCTTTAAAAGCCCGATGAAACGCGGAAACACTCAGATGAGCCATGGCTGCCAACTGTTCGACATCCAGTTTCCCCGCATAATTGTTCTGTATCGCCTTCAAGGCACGTGCCACCTGTGAAAACGTGCCGCTGTGCATCGCCAGCGAGTAGAGAACCGGCGCACGGGTTCCACAAAGAACCCGATATAAAATCTCACGCACAAGACCGGGCCCCAGTATTTGCGCATCATTTTCCGATTGCAAACACTTAAGCAGCCTGGCTACCGCATCACGCATATTATCATCCATAGGGGCCGGACCAAGTCCACAAGGCAAGCTCTTTTCGGTACTATTGTTCATATCCCATTGCAGGTCCATTTGTCCGATCATATCACGCAATTGGCCCATATCAATATCAATATAGAGTCCACGTACCGGTTCTTCCTGGGTAGCGAATGTTTCACAGTTACACGGCATCGCCACAGAGGCCACCAGATAATGGTTAGCGTCATACTGAAATTTCTGTTCTCCAAGATACGCAATCTTATGTCCCTGGATAACAATAGCAATGCCAGGCGGATACACAAGGGGACGTACCGGAACATATTTTTTCTGCTGAAAAAATAAAACTCCGTCAAGCCGTGACCCATGAGTTCCATCTTCCATTTCCGGAAAAGAATCCAATAATTTATCCGTCTGGTTCATTCAACAACACATCCTTACTCATTGCAATACTTTTATGCAATATATTATAATGAAATCCAGCAAATAGTCAATACAAAAGCAGAAACAGGCAAGAGATTGAGAGAAATAGGTATTCCTGATTTGACGATACGCCGCTATATTCATTCTCAAAAACCCATAAAGGAGTTTATTATGAACATCAACTATTACAATCCTACAAATCTTGTCTTTGGTCCTGGCGTACTCTCTCAACTAGGAGAACTGGTTAGCAAATATGGCAAAAAGGCTTTAATTGTCAGTGGCGGCGGCAGTGTTAAACGAACCGGTACCTTTAACCGCGTTACTGACATTCTAAAAACGTCCGGCGTTTCATATGCAGAATGCTCCGGAGTGGAGCCCAACCCCCAAATTTCATCAGTAAGGCGTGGTGCTCAGATTGCTCGCGATGAACAATGTGACATTGTTATCGCTCTTGGCGGCGGCAGTACTATGGATGCATCTAAAGTTATCGCCGCAGCGTATTACTACGATGGAGATCCTTGGGACATGGTTTGCCACGGACAGAAAAACTGGCATATTCCAACCCAAGCATTACCGATCGTTACCGTACCGACGATTGCCGCAACGGGGTCAGAAATGAATAATTCCGCGGTGATCTCTAATAAAGAAACACTGGCGAAATCTTTTGCAATGGGTGAATGCCTTTATCCTAAAGTCGCTCTGGTTGACCCGGAACTGACGATCAGTGTTCCGAAAGATCAAACCGCTTATGGAGTATGCGACATCATCACTCACGTAACGGAAGCATATTTCAATGGAACAGACGGAACCCCGATCCAGGATCGTTTTGCAGAAGGCGTTATTCTTACCGCAATAGAATATGGCCTCAAAGCTTTGGCAGACGGCACTGATATCGAAGCCAGAAGTCAGGTTCAGTTCGCATCTATTCTGGCCCTTAACGGCTGGGTTCACTCCGGCACAAACTGTGCCTATCCGGTACACATGATCGAACATACCGTTTCCGGTTATGAAGACATCACCCATGCAGCCGGACTGTCTATCATCAATCCGTCATGGATGCGCTTTGCCGCCAAACACAACACGAAAAAATTCGTACAGTTTGCCGAACGCATTTTCGGACTAGAAGGTAACGGGCCAGACGATTTAGCTTGCGCTTTTGAAGGAATAAAGCACTTCGAAACCTTTCTCAAAGACATCGGTTGCCCCACACGTTTCTCCGACCTGAATATTGATGGTTCCAAAATTATAAACTATGCTCAGGACACCCTGAATATCGTTAATGACGGCAACGGCAATCTGCCTGCACGTCCGCTGATGTCTGAAACAGACATTGTGGAAATGCTCAAAGCGGCACTGTAGGGTTGGAGATATTCGAGAGCTTATGGATAAAAAAGAATTGATGGAGCTGATTGAACAGAAAGCTCCAATTGCCGCAGGTTCGGAAGCGCACAGACTTTTAGTTGAACTAAGCAACGAAGCCCTGCGCATTACCGCGGAACTGAACGGATCTTACCATGAACCGGCCAAAGTCCGTGAATTATTTTCACGACTGACCGGAAAAGTAATGGATGATTCGTTCTTCATGTTCCCACCGTTTTATACGGATTTCGGACAAAATATCACTGTTGGCAAAAACGTATTTTTTAATACAGGCTGCACCTTTCAGGACCTTGGCGGCATCACGATTGGCGACAAAGTTCAAATCGGGCAGAATGTGGTTATGTGTACGCTTAATCACGGACTGGCTCCGGAAAAACGGCATATAACCTATCCCAAACCAATTGTGATAAAAAATAACGTATGGATCGGCTCCATGCCACTATTTTACCAGGTGTAACGCTTGGCGAGAATGCGGCCATAGCCGCCGGTTCTGTGGTTTCGAAGGATGTTCCGGCCAATACCGTCGCGGCAGGAGTTCCTGCCAAAGTAATCAAACAGATTGATTTATCCGAAACATCCGAAACCGGATAATCGATAATAAACAATAATTGAGAATAAATCATGAAAGATCAGAATAACCTGACGGAAGTTGTGTTAAAAGTCGGCCCGACCGAGATTCCGGCCGTTTTGAACGATAGCAAATCATCTCAGAATTTAATAAACCAATTACCTTATACCGTTAAGCTTTATAAATATGAACATGACTACTGCGGAATAATGAACGATCCGCTGGAATATGAAAACAATGATTTGCATAACGGCTGGAAGAACGGTGAAATCGCATTTGCAGCAGATGGCAACTATTTTACAATCTTATATAGAGATGAAGACATCTCACAGCAATTCGGCAACCTGGTAACGCTGGGGCACGTCACCTGCGACCTTGGTATGTTTGATCAGTTGGCCCCGCAAATTGAACTATCAATATCATTGAAGCAGGGTTAATAGGAAAATATTCTAATAAGGGACAAGTCCCTTAACCCTGTGAGATGCTTTGCATCTGCTTCCGTCCTTCGAACGGGGCTCCAGGCTCCGCCGTTGCCGGAAAATTTTAAAACGTTTTTATGATAGAAGTGTAAAACATAGACACTAATGAATTAAAAAATACGAGGAACAGCATGAGTAAAAATGTACTACTAATATCTTCAACGCCACGGAAAGGAGGCAACTCCGATCTGCTTTGTGATGAATTCGTGAGAGGAGCTCAAAACGCTGGACACAAGGCGGAAAAGATCTGGCTGCCGGAGAAAAAAATCAACTACTGTACCGGATGCTGCGCCTGTGTTTCAAACCAGGGACAGTGTGTGCAGAATGATGACATCAATGAAATACTGAAAAAAGTCATCAACGCGGATATCCTGGTTCTGGCAACACCGGTTTACTTTCACTCCATAGATGGTCAGATGAAAACGTTTATCGACCGGGCATGTCCGATTTATACTCTGGCGCGGAATAAAGATGTATACTTTATTATATCGGCAGCCGGAGGTCGGACCGAAATTGAAAGTACGGCCCAAACGCTTCGATTGTTTACTGAGAGTTTAAGCAATGTCAAAGAAAAAGGCATCATTGCTTCAACCGGCTCCTGGGATGCAGGCGGTGTCAAGAGGACTCCGGTTTTTTCTCAGGCGTACAATACTGGAAAAAATATTTAATCTGTAATGCGGATAAATTACAGTTGGTTGCTGATGCCTTACAAAAAAACTCAACGAGGTAAAGCATGAAATATATTCTGACTGTTATCATTCTGGGACTTTTGTTTTACACCGTCTCTAAAGCAGTAAAAGCGTCTTCTGCAACTGGGAAAACACTAAAAGAGAAAACAAAAATGAAAATAAAAGTAACATCAAATGAAAAAATATTCTATCCTCCCCAAAAGCTAAAGACATCTGAGACTCCGGAAGCAAATGCGAAAAAAGGAACTCTTGCCTATTATGCCCCTTGGGGAAATGTTGTGATGTTTTACCAGAACTTCGGTTCAGCGCCAGGATTATATGAGCTGGGACAAGCTGTTTCCGGAAGTGAAAATATTCAAAAAATGTCAGATAATATCCAAGTTGCTAAAGAAAAGGAGAGTAAGATATGAATTTGATGAGATTAAAGAAACTTGTCATCACTACTGGCCTGATGCTTGCCATTGGGACTCCGGCTTTCTGCAAGCCCGTTGGAGCAGATAATTTTTATAAAAATAAGGAAATAAAAATGCAAAATGTTACATTTGACAATCAGTACAAAATGAAAATCGCGGGAAGTCTCTTCACGTCGAAAGATTTCGATAAGAGTAAAAAATATGCCGCAATCATTGTGGGACATCCGTTTGGAGCAACAAAAGAACAAAGCGCCAACTTATATGCGACCAAAATGGCGGAACGGGGCTTTGTGACGCTGTCGATCGACCTCCCCTTCTGGGGCGAAAGTGATGGGCGTCCGCGCAATGCGGTTTCAACAGATCTTTATGCCGAAGCGTTCAGTGCCGCAGTCGATTACCTGGGAACACGTCCATTTGTCGACAGAGATAAGATTGGCGTGATTGGAATCTGCGGCAGCGGTGGTTTCGCCATCAACGCGGCCAAGATCGATCCGCGTCTTAAAGCGATCGCAACAGTCAGTATGTATAACATGGGAACAGCAACCCGTCGCGGACTTGGCAATTCAATGACTCCAGAAATGAAAAAACAGATGCTCAAGGAAGCGGCCGAACAACGCTATGTGGAATTTACCGGTGACGGCACAAAATATACCGGCGGATGCCCTCATGAAATAGATGAAAATTCTCATCCTGTTGCAAAGGAATTTTATGATTTCTACCGCACTCCGCGAGGCGAATACACTCCGAAAGGATTATCGCCGATGCTGACAACGCATCCAACCCTCACCAGCAATGTCAAGCTACTGAACTTTTATCCGTTTGAAGATATCGAGACTATTTCTCCGCGTCCGCTGCTGTTTATAGCAGGCGACAAGGCTCACTCCCTCGAATTCAGTCAGGATGCCTATAAAAAAGCGGCCGAACCCAAAGAACTTTATCTTGTTCCAGGAGCCGGACATGTTGACTTGTACGATCGCGTGAATATAATTCCTTTTGATAAGCTCGACGACTTTTTCACAAAAAACCTGAAAAAATAGAAGGAAAAACACAATGAAAGGAAAAAATCTGGCAATGGCTGCAGCCAGCTCACTGTTTACCGCTTTCGGCTGCATCGCGGCGGATGAGAACATTGAAAAAGTGACCGTCAAACCGGAAAAAGTACTGGTGGCGTATTTTTCATACTCAGGCAACACCCGTTACGCTGCGAAACAGATTCAAAAAGCAACCGGCGGAACTCTGTTTGAAATCAAACCAGTAGACGCATATCCGGCGGATTACAGTTCATGCGTGGCTCAGGCCAGAAAAGAATGCGGCAGCGGATTCAAACCAAAACTTACCGCAACCGTTGAAAATATGGACCAGTATGATGTGATCTTAATCGGGTCACCAAATTGGTGCTCCACGATTGCCCCGCCGGTACTGTCTTTCCTGTCAAACTACGATTTCAGCGGTAAAACAGTTTCGTTGTTTGTGACTCATGGCGGCGGCGGAATAGCCAATTGCGCCAAGGACTTTGCCAAAGCGTGTCCGAAAGCAAAGGGATTGAAAGCAAAAGGATTCCCTGGCGGCAGTATCAAAAATGCTGATTCTGAATTAAAAAAATTCGTAAACGACAGAATAATAATAAAACAATGAAAAGGAAACGAATGCGATGAAAACTTTATTTACTGGAATTTTACTCGCGTTGTTTTGTATAACTCAAAATCTGGAGGCTAAAACCATGGACTCAAATACATTAACCGATAAAGAACAGAAACTTGCGACAATCGCCGCCTACTCAGCAAAAGGCGATCTTGCCGGACTTAAAACCGCGTTAACCGCCGGGCTTGATGCCGGGTTGACCGTGAATGAAATTAAAGAAATTCTGGTTCAGTCGTATGCCTACTGCGGTTTTCCACGCAGCCTGAACGCTCTCGGAACTTTTATGACAGTGGTAAATGAACGTGGCAACAAGGACCCGCAAGGCAAACAACCAGGCCCCCTGCCCTCAGGAAAAAGTATCGACTTCGGAACAGAAAACCAGACAAAACTTTGCGACGCTCCGGTAAAAGGTCCGTTGTTTGATTTTGCCCCGGCTATCGACGAATATCTGAAGGCTCATCTTTTCGGCGATATCTTTGCCCGCGACAATGTAAGCTGGAAAACTCGTGAACTGGCCACGCTTGCCATGCTCGCGATTATTCCCGGAGCTGAGCCACAATTGAAAGCGCATATTGAAATCGGAAAAAATAATGGACTTACAGACGAGCAGGTCGAGGCAATCCTTGCGATTGCCCGGCCTATCGCCTCGGCCGATGTATTTGCCAAAGGCGATAATAATACAGAGTATTTTACCGGCGGAGATGTACATGTGGCAATGCTCATCGTAAACAAAGAAAATGATCTTTCCGTTTACAATGTGACATTCTCGCCCGGAGCACGTACCAAGTGGCATAAACATGCTGTTGGACAACAACTGCTCTGCACTGTAGGCACAGGATATTATCAGGAACGCGGCAAAGCAGCCAAGCAACTTCATCCCGGCGATATCGTCGAGATCCCAGCAAATACTGAACATTGGCACGGTGCGGCACCAGACAGTGAGTTCGTTCATATTGGAACAACCGCTAAAATGAGCGAAAACGGAGTAACATGGCTTGAGCCGGTATCCGATGAAGATTATAAAGCGGCAACCAGCAGCAAATAAGATCCCTTCTAAAAAGTGAAACATATCGCTGATAACCAGCGATATGTTTCACAACTATGTTCTGCCTGAACTTGCTGAATACAAGGAGTCGTATCCCCGTTTATGATTTGCAGTTAGCGTTTCCATCTGGAACCTTCCCTTTCCACATTTTCATCATAAATCAGTCTAACCTCATTAAAACTCTTGATTCCTCCTTCAAGTCCTCGAAAGAATCTTTCAAGTTCACTCTCTGTGATAGAACTACTATCTTCAGGTTCCGACATATTTCATCCCCCTTTCGTTATTGAAATAATTCATTAACTTATTCTAAATAATACCGAAAACCAAATAAAAAAACAACTTTGTTTATTCATCAAATTCAAGCAGAACCGCATCAAGGGGAGGAATCTGGAGCAGCACTGATGCCGCTGCTAACTTAAACTCACCATCAACCGAATATAACGTTCCTTCCATATCATTCTCGAAATCAATGCGGCAGGGCTCAACCAGCGTACTGTAATTAACCAGAATAACAGCACGCTTTCCATTCTTACTCCATGCCGAACCTACCACAGAAGAGACCTTTACAGGAGCATGTTTTTGCAGATAAACGGTTTGAGAACTGCAAGCAATTCGAGGCGTTTTTTCCATTCTACCAGCCACAAGATATTTTGCAGCTTTGCCTCGGCGCCATGCAGTCAGGTTGCCTATCAAGTCCCGTAACGGCTGTTGTTCTGGCTCTGCTTCGCTCCACGGAAGCGCCCAGTGCCAATGTATTTTTCCACCATCTTTCAAGACGACAGACAAAACATTTCCGCTGACAAAATTCCATGCCAGTTCCCACTGAAGAAAAAAAGGAGTTCGTTTTATATCGACCCAGCCGGAAAGACATACGCCATTACCTGAAAATCCGGAACAATATTCATGAAACAGGAATGGATACAGCGGAACCGGCACTCCACCGGTTCCCCAGGCGAGATTATTTCTCAAATCGTTAAAGCGACAAAATTCCATATAGGGTTCCGCCGCCGCGTTTTCACATCCAAGAACCATTGACGAGGCAGCCTTTTCCGCTTTATTTAAAAGCTTGCGCATTGATTCAGTGTGCCAAGCTCCCGGCATTGAATTATGCTGATGCTCCTTGGAATAGCAAAGCGGAGCCGCTCCTCCCTGATTCTGATCGAAATACTGGAAATAGTCAACACCGAGGTTTACCGCAGAAGAAATTTCATTGATAACAGTCCGAGCCGTAAACTCCTGGTCAGGACAAAGATCATAGCCAATGCGTTGCCCACGATTGCCGTTGCATACACGCGAAAAAGTTTCCCCACGCGGACCAACACAAATCTCTTTTGCGACTTCTTCTGATTCAAACAGATCGCTCCGGTCATAATTAGGATCTATCATGCTTTTTTGCGTCCAGCCTATTCCAGAAGCATAGAGCCCTACCAGATCATTGCTTCGATGCATCTCCTCAATAAACTGACCCAATTCGGATTCACCTCCATATGGAGGCCAGACGTAAGGCGGGGCCCAGGGGGCGGTACCTTCCCAGTGCATCAACAAAGCCATGATTCGACAATCCCACTGTTTGCGATAGCTGGCAATAACGTCAAGTGCATTGCAATAGGGAAAATATTCGTTAGGCATGACTCCACCGGCATCCAACCCGGAACCTTTTACAGGATAAATCAACAACACCGGAGAATCTGCAAACCACGAAGGCATCTGTGTTTCCAGTGGAGAAGGCAAAACAGGATCGTGTTCTTCCATCCAGTCACGATAAATTTCAGCGGCATCCTGCCAGTCTCCATGAAAACCGGCAGTTACAACATCGTAGCTTACAGTTGACTCACCCCCCGTAAAATGTTGGAGCATAAGACGGATTCCATCAGAACCATCCGGAACAGCATCAATACCCTTGGGTGAATGAGTGGGGTCGCAGCAACCGATGAAAAGTCCAGCGTTTCCAGTGTAATAAGCTTCAAACTGCATCGCAACAGGACCAGGATAAAAGTTACTAACTCCAGTCATGGGATATTCAGTATATTCACAGTTGAAACTGGCTGCATTTTTCCTTTCTTCCAGAGAATCAACCAGAGTTCCTTCCGCAAATGGAAGTAGAAACTTACCATCGGTAAAATGACGGAGACGTAAGCGAGGAAAATCTATCCATTCAACCTGAAAATCAACACTTCCGGGAGACACATCAATCCGCCAGAGAACCTCTGCGTCTTTAACGACAGCATTCACGTTAACAATCGTCCCCGGATACTTTTCACACTCTGAAAATTCAATATGATAAAGACTGTCTTTTTCTTCCTTTTTGATATTTTTAAAATCTGTCCCGTCCAGACGTAATGGATTTCCGACAAAATCACGCAACTGAAAGACAAACAAACCGGAACCGTTTTCCGGGGCGGAAAATTCTACTCCATCATACTTTAATGAAGAAACTCCACCATTGGAATTAATATCTAAATGCATTATTGATTTTTCAGGCATCTTGCTACTCCTTAATATTTCTCATAAAGTAATATTATATCGCAACGAATAACTAAGCGACAAGATAATATATGATAAAAAAATGTAACAATCCGCTATTTCAGGCATCTAAACATTGCTTCTTGCGATACTGGGCAGGTGTAATACCATATTCACGTCGAAAAATTTTAATGAGATAATTTGACGTGCAAAAACCGGAACGACCAGCAATATTTTCGATTGAAAGATCTGTAGTAGAAAGATAATGACATACTTGTGAAAGGCGCAGTTTTTGCAAATATCCCATAGGAGAAACTCCGGTTGACGCACGGAACTTCTTGGTATAAGACGGAACACTCATCTTTGACACACGGGCAAGCTCTTTCAGCGTAAAACGACGATCGGGATTTTCTTCCATAATGTTAATTGATGATAAAATATTCATGTAACTTTCGCAATGCTCGATTCGATTTATCTCTATGGCCCGCATCGCTGTAACCAGAAACTCAACAACCAACGCCGTCATAACCGTATCATACCCGGGAGGCGTAAATTTACATTCAGCCACAGCCCGGTCAAGACACTGAGCAGCCCAGTGCCGCGTTGCCGCGGAAAGATGAACAACCGTTTCAGGTACATGAGAACGATCACCAAAGAACAACGACCAACCAGGCAACGCATTCAGTTTCTGATATGTATCAATAAACGTCTTTTTCAGAAAAATGTTGTAAAGCACCATATTTCCGCATTGTTCGTAACCATGCCGTTCGCCTATCTGAACGGAAAATACATCTCCTTGAATAAGACAATTGGTTTGAGTCCGCCCATTGAGGTCAGTATGGCAATGAAGGGCACTGCCGCCGGCAACGAACGCTATCTCGATGAATTCATGGCTATGAACCGGAACACGATCCATTTGCCTTGCTTTCTCTATTTTCAAAAAAAGCCCCGGATGCATCTGAATCTGGCTTTCTGTATATATATCCATTGGATCACACTCAATCATTGGAGTTATAATTATACAATCTACTATTAAAATCGTTGTGTGCAAGCCTTCGCGCTAAAGGACTTCTAAAAATTGTGTCGTCCCTGATCGAGACTACATTGTGATATATTCTCAGAAATGTCATCTGCATATAACAAATGTGAGAGAATTACAGTACTGCAAACATTTCCACAGACACCTATAATTCACCGAACAAACGATCCATCAAGCAATTACACCATTACTCAATTCATGGCACAACTGATGCTATTATCTTACAGTCGAAATTCCGCACAAAACTTGAAGAACACGGGATGCCATGTAAATTCTTTTAACCAGTAAGGAAACTTTAACATGCCGAATGATATGTACAAAACATTGCAGGATGCGCTGTCCAAAGTGGCCAGTGAGCATGATCTATTGAACGAACCAGTCGCAATCCAATGCTCAGTACTAAGTGCTGAAGCTGCCATCGGAAATCCGGAACACCGGGACTACCCTATCATTACCGGTAAAGAAAAAATGATTGAGGCAAACATCGCCGGAAGCCGAGGCCAAGCTTTTACCGACAGTTTTCAGAACGCCGAATACACCGTAAAAGACTTGATTGAGCTGCCGCTTGACAGCAATTATCAGCGAGCCCATTTTATTGCCGCACTGAATGCAGTCTACAAACACCTTGGACTCATTTCCAGTACCGTACACTGCCGTGGAGATGAGTTAACGGAATGTCCCAAAGGTTTAAAAGAACTATTTCCGACGAAACAAAAGATCTGGCTGGCTGGTCTTCAGCCGCGTTTTCTTGAAACGCTGTCCAAAACCCACGAGGTACGATGTACTGATATGGATGCGGATAATATCGGCAAGGAAAAATTCGGTGTAATGATCGCCGGTCCCGAAGCCGGTGCGGAGTACATGGAGTGGGCCGACGCTATTTTTGTTACCGGTTCAACAGCAATCAATGGTTCAATGGCAAATTTTATCAATGTTAAGCCACGAGTAGTATTCTTTGGAATCAGTGGTGCCGCCGCCGCATATATTCTAGGTCTGGAACGCTACTGTCCGGAAGGACATTAAATCCATACACAGATTTTATTCAGGTTGCAAATATCCGTTATGAGTATATAGTATGCGCTAAACGTTTAGCGCATATTTAAATTCAGGAATTTTATTTTGTCCACAATAAAAGATATTGCCGCATATACCGGATTGTCGGTAGCCACGGTGTCAAAATATTTAAACGGCGGCAACGTACTGCCGGAAAACCATAAGGTACTAGAAAAAGCCGTTAAAAAGCTTAATTACCGGATGAACCATATTGCCCGGGGACTGAAAACCAGAAAGTCGTTCACAATTGGAGTACTGATCCCGCGACTGAACAATGTGTTTTATTCTACTCTGGCATCTCATATCGAATCAGGCTTATCCGAAGCAGGTTACAGTACAATTATCTGCACCTATCATGATGATCCGGAAACCGAAGCGGCACGACTGGATTTTCTCCTGAGCAAAGGAATCGACGGGCTGCTGTTTGTCCCACTGGGACGCAGCTCAAAAAGTCGCGATATTTTATCAGACGCCACCGTACCAGTAGTAATGGTGGACCGAACGCTGGATGGTTTTGACTGCGACGTGGTTTTGTCTGATAACCATGGAGCCGCATACAATACGATAAAGTATCTCGCTCAAAATGGACACAAACGTATTGGCATTATTCTTGGTCCGGAAGGAGTGTATACCGCAGACGAACGCTATCGCGGTTTTGTTCAAGCAACAAGCGATTTAAATCTGGATGAATCTCCGGAACTAATACGTCGCGGAGAATACGATATAGAGAGTGGCAAGCGCTGCACCGAAGAATTTCTGGCGCTTTCCTCCCCGCCCACAGCATTGTTCATTACAAATTATGAAATGACGATCGGCGGTATTATAGCCTTAGAAACGGGAAAGATGAAAATCCCTGATAATATTTCCATAATCGGTTTTGACAACTTGGAGCTGGCACGAACCATTAACCCGCCGCTGACCGTAGTTGTTCAGCGTCTCGACAAGCTTGCGGACGAAGCCGTCCGAATCCTACTCGCTCGACTAAATAACACCACAACCGGCGACGTCACAGTCAGCCGCTTCAACACTGAACTGGTTGTCCGGGAATCGGTAAAACATCTGTAGTAATTACTCTGCCTGACGATATTTCTTCGGAGACACACCGGTAATTACACGAAACTGATTCGAGAACAAATACTGGTCGCTATATCCCAACCGAAACGCGATATCCTTAATACTCGTATCAGAATCCCGCAACAGCCACCGGGCATATTCCATTCTAGCTCTGACCAGATAGTTTTTGGGAGTCACTCCGTATTTTCGTTTAAAAAGCGTCGAAAAATATTTTCTTGAAATACCGGAACGTTTTGCCAGTTGAGCAATATCACTACGATGATCCGGGTGCTGATCAATCCATCGGCAGACATCCTCCAGACGCCGATCCGTATCTACCCTGGTAATATTATCATATTCCAACTCTTTCAAACTCAAAATCAGCATTGAATGAAGTAACGAAGTAATCCTTCCGTTACAATCTCTTTCTCCCGAGCGTGCCCTCTGCTGAACTGTACGCCACAATTCACAGCCAAGAGCTTCGTAAACTGCAACGTCCCTGGTTATCCCAACATAATATACTTCTTCTTTCAAAATGCCAGGTGACTCATTATTTTTTCTATTTCTAAAGTCAAACCTTATGGGAATGAATCTCGGCGGCTTCAATGAATTCTGGATACCAGCATACCATGCGCGACCTCCCACCAAAGCAAATGTACCACGCCGCAATGGTACTTTGTGTCCACAAATCTCATAGGAGCCCTCGCCGTCAAGAATAATAACGAAATGCCAGTCCGGTATTTGTCTGCGTGGGATGTTCCAATCTTTATGTACCGTCAGATTAAAAATAGTATTTACTACAAACAGGTTTTTTTCCGGAACTGTATTCAGAAGCGTTTCAAATTTATCGAGCCCATTCGATATATTATCCATTTTTATCATCTTTTTAAATAATTTTGTAATTTCAATTTCAACCATTCATGTATAAAATTAACAGTAAAATGAAATTATATCAATAGCATATATAAAATAAAATATCATCTTCCAGGAGAAATCATGTCAATAAAACCCAATATTGTGTTCTTATTCACCGATGACCAACGCTTCAACACGCTTAACGCACTGGGCAACGAACGAATCATCACTCCGAATATGGATCGTCTTGTCAACAAAGGCTGTTCCTTTACTCAGGCTCACATTCCCGGCGGCACCTGTCCGGCGGTCTGCATGCCAAGCCGCGCCATGATCAACAGCGGAAAAAGCCTGTTTAATCTGCAGAATTGCGGAGAAGAGATTCCCGAGGAACACAGTCTCCTCGGCGAAACCCTGAAGAATAATGGATACCGCACATTTGGTACGGGAAAATGGCACAATGGCAAATCCGCCTATCATCGCTCTTTTACAGATGGCGATGAAATCTTTTTCGGTGGAATGTATGATCACTGGAACGTGGCGGCCCACCATTTTGATCCATCAGGAAACTACGACGGCAGAATTCCATATAGCATTGCCCCCTGGTGCTCAAATGAAGTTCGGTATCACGACGCTGACCATATTACCCCAGGCAAACACTCCAGCGAACTGATCTCCGATGCGGCAGTACAGTTTATTGAAAATTATGATGACAGTGCCCCGTTTTATATGTATGTTTCGTTTCTGGCCCCGCATGACCCGCGCACCATGCCGGAGAAATTTCTCAGGATGTATGACGATATTGATATTCCCCTGCCCGAGAATTTTCTCGGCGGACACCCGTTTGATAACGGCGAACTGAAAATTCGCGACGAAATGCTTGCCGACTTTCCACGCGACCCGCATGAAATCCGCAGGCATCTGAAAGAATATTACGCGATGATCACCCACGCAGACCATGAAATAGGCAGGATATTAAAAGCGCTTGAAACTCAAGGTCAGTACGAAAATACAATCTTTGTATTTGCCGGTGACAATGGCCTTGCTCTCGGTCACCATGGTTTAATGGGAAAGCAAAACCTTTACGAACACAGCGTCAGGGTTCCGCTAATCTTTGCCGGACCAGGAATTCCTCGCAATAAGCATAGCGATGCCCGGGTGTATCTCTACGATATATTCCCGACTCTTTGCGAACTGTCAGGAATTCCCACGCCGGAAAATATCGACGGATTTAGTCTGACAGCCGCAATGAACAGCGAGTCCGAAAAAATCCGTGACTCCTTATATCTGGCCTACAAGGATTGTCAGCGTGGACTCAGCGACAATAACTTCAAACTGATCGAGTATGTGGTCGGCGGCAAACATACTATGACTCAGCTCTTTAACTTAAAACAGGATCCGCTGGAAATGAACAATCTCGCAAGCTCCCCGGAATACACAGAAAAAGTAAATGTCATGCGCGAAGAACTGCAAAAACAAAGCATCACCCTTAACGACAGAAACACACCGTTCGGCAAAGACTTTTGGCAGATAGCGGACGCAAGCATTGCAAATACCGTCCGTCGTACAAATTAATCGTCGCCGCCACCAAACAATGCCCCTGCCCGAAACAAATAGTAGAGCAGTGTCAGCAAAGAACTGACAGCGGAAGCCACGTATGTCATAAAAGCAGCGTTCAATACAGATCCGGCATCGTGCGATTCACGAGAACCTACGATACCGGCACGAACCATAAGTTTCTTGGCTCGTGCGCTGGCATCCCATTCAACAGGTAAGGTAACGATAGAGAACAAAACAGCCGCACTAAATAGAATAGCGCCAAACAAAATCATCCCCTGAGAATGCATAAACATGCCGGCAATGATGACAAAATACGATAACGATGAAGATATACCAGTAATTGGCACAAGAGCGCTACGCAGCATAAGCGGCGCATAGGCATGAGCATGTTGAATCGCATGTCCAGCTTCATGACACGCCACGCCAATAGACGACAGGCTATCCCCGTCATATACATCCGGAGACAAACGTAACGTTTTATTACTCGGATCATAGTGATCGCTCAAAAATCCGCCGATCATCTCAATTCTGACATCGTTTACACCCGCATAATTGAGCATTCTTTGAGCCGCCTGAGCACCGGAATAACCGGAAGACGAAGGCACTTTTGAATATTTACTGAACGTCGATTTGGTAAAAAACGACGCGGCGAGAGCCAGAAGCAATCCCGGCAACGCAAACAACAGATATACCGGATCAAAAAACAACATACTTACTTCTCCTTATTGTTGTATTTATATTGTTATCTTCTATATTATCAATTAATTTAATACATAATAAAAGACAAATTTCAATATAAAATGTTCCTGAAATCAATAAAAAAAATAATAAATTCGTGTAAATATCTCTATCTTCCCTGCTTACTGATTCCGTGCTTCGGTCTGGTATTTCTAATCTGTGGCTGCGGACCGCGCCAACCAGTAACACCGCCACCTTTCAATAAGCAACTGGCCTGGCTCCTGTGCACCGAAGCAGCAACAATGGTGCCACGCCATTCGGGTACTCCCGGCGCTTTACAGCAGGCAAGATTCATTGCCCGTACAGCAAAAAAATTCAAGGCGGATGTTAAGATTGATTCGTTTAACGCTATTACACCAAATGGCGAAATCACGTTCCGAAATGTAATGGCAACCGTCAAAGGACAAAGTGATAAGTACCTCATCATCGGTTGTCATTATGATGGCAAAAAACTTATGTCCGTACCGAATTTTCAGGCAGCTAACGACGGTGCATCCGGTGTCGGAGTTCTGCTTTCGATGATCAAATCAGTTACAGACGCGAAAATAAAACCGTACTATACTCTAAAATTCGTATTTTTTGACGGCGAAGAATGTATCTATGAGTATAAGGAAAACGATGGGCTATTCGGCAGCAAATATCTTTGTAACAAGCTGAAAAAGTCCGGTGAGCTAAAAAACTGCCGCGCGCTGATCCTGGCCGATATGATTGGAGACCGCGACCTACAAGTCACGCTCTCAAGTGATACGCCCAAAGCCATGCTGGATCACTGTTTAAGTTCAGCAAAAAAACTCAAGCTGGAACAACACTTTACTCGTTATCCCAACAGTATTCTTGATGACCACACACCATTTGCACAAGCCGGGATTCCAACCATTGACCTGATCGACTTTAACTTTGGACCGGACAATTCATACTGGCATACCTCGGAAGACACCATGAACAAGCTAAGCATTGACAGCCTTGATATCATCGGACGCGTAATGCTGGAAATGATCTACAATATGCCGGAGAAGACACAATGATGCAGCAACCATCAACAAAGGCCGACCGCAGGCGCAGACGCCGTCCGCTTATCTATGCAATTCTGGTTGTAATCATCGGACTGGGACTCTGGATCCATGGCCGGTATAGCAATGACAAACGCCAGGATGAATTTCTAAAAGGCAAATTTTCTGATTTTTTACAGGAACGGCAACTACACAATGTAATATCATATGCTCAATTTGAGGATTTTATTTTAAAGCAAGAAAATAAAATTGCCTTTATCATGAAGCTAAACGTTGCTGCACCGGAAAAGCTGAAAAGCATATCTGTAAAACTGGACAAATTCCCATTACGGGCTCCGGTCTTTGATAAATACGCAAAGATGCCCGAATGTCGATTTATAAAGAACTCAGATATCCACCGAACCGTTCTCATTGTATCAGACGGTACCAGTTACTGGCTAATTGGAGATAATTGGTAGAGTTATCCGAAAAACCTGGTAAACACCAGAATAATAAGAAGCACTATCAGCAGAACAACCAACAGCACGACAAAAACACCCGGCTTATCCGACTCATCTTCATCCTTGACTGCTTTCCAGCCGCAACAGGGACAAGTCAAAACGCCCGGCGGAAGTTGAGCCTTGCAGGATTTACAGGTAATTGATTCGTTGAGATCATATTCCCGAACCTCAACCAGTTCGGGGCGTTTCCAGCCACAGCATGGACACTTCATCATTCCAGGCGGCAACTGTGCTTTACAGCGCCCGCAAACATTAGCTCCTGAGTCATTTTCGCTCGGTTTATCCACTGGTTCAACCGGAATATTTTCGACTCGCCAGCCACAGCATGGACACTTCATCATTCCAGGCGGCAACTGTGCTTTACAGCGCCCGCAGATTATCGATTCGGAATTGTTTTCGTATGTTTCAGTCATATTTATTATTCGAGTTGTTACAGCAAATATATTAAATGATTGCATTTATTCAAATATATATAAATATTTTTGTAACCAAACAAGCGTTTAACACGATTATTAGATGTAGATACTTGGACACGCAGGAGAATTATTTACTCGAAAATCTTCTTTTGTGGTATATATCAAAAAAACTAAGTTAATTATAAATATAATGGAATAGAGGAAGTATCGCATGAGGAAAGTTTATTTTATCGGCGGATGTCTTGCCGCAACTCTGCTTTCCGGCTGCATGACGTATGACAAGCCGCCGATTGCTGTAACCAAAGACTCCTATACAGAAGTAAAGAAAAATGAAGAAACACTCATTCCCCAAAACATTAACGAACTGTCTCTGACTCAGGCACAACAGATTGCGTTGGCCAACAATCCTGATTTTAAAAGTGTACGCTTTGCCGTTGATGCCGCTCGTGCAAGATATTACCAGAGTTACTCCAGTTATGCTCCCACTGTTGATGCCGGAATGTCAATCAATCAATCTTTCAGCAAAATGTATTCGGCTCACAATACCACAAAATCACGCTCTCAGTCAGAATCATACAGTCCCGGACTTTCGGGTCAGTTACTGGTTTTCGACTGTCTTTCACGCGAGATGAATATTCTTTCAATGAAATACAGTCTTAAGCAAAGCAAAGAAACCCTTGAAGACTCCAAACGTCTGTTGATGCGTGCGGTTGCTTACGCTTATAATGATGTATTACTGGCCCTCGCGCAACGTGAAATAAGTCTTGCGGAAATCGAATACAACAAAGATATGTTGGAAGAGTCAGAAAAAAAGCATAAAGCCGGCACCGCACTGCTCAGTGATGTGCTGAACTTCCGAATCACATTAAAAAACAGTCAGTTGGACCTGCTCAATTCAGAATATGACATTAAGGCCAACAAATATATTCTGGCCGGTTACCTTGGACTTACAACCGGCACCCTCCCCGGTCGAATTAAATTTCCAAAATTAAAAATGACTGAAATCTCTGATATTCAGAATATTTCAGCTTACCTCGACCAGGCCCTGGCAAACCGTCCAGACTTGAAAGCTTATCGCGATCAGCTGAAAGCGGCTAAATACAGCTATTGGTCAAACATTGCTTCTGCTTTCGGGCCATCTGTTGTAGCTACTTATGATCTTGGTTACACCCAAGCCAGAAGCATCTCACATATTGACGGCGGGTCCAGTTCGAATTCAAAATCCGGAACCGGATCACTGGGATACGGTATTTCCGCAAGCTGGAGTCTGTTCAACGGCTTCTCCGATTATTTTGAAACGAAGGCAACACTGGCCGAAATCGCTGAAGTCGACTACGCATTAGCCGAAACCTGGATCACCGTTATTACAGACGTAAGAACCGCATATTCAAATTACCTCGCCAATGTCCAGAAAGCCAGATTATCCAATGACATCTGTCAGCTTACCTTCAAGACCCGAGAACTAGTGGAAAACGAATATAAAGCCGGTACCGCACTGGTGACACGTTTGAATGAAGCGGAACGCGATCTGGTGGATGCGCAAAATAATTTAATCACCTCACTGGTAAACATGGCCAATGCCCGGGCTCAACTGGAAGCGGCTGTATATTCTGTGGACGCTCCTGAGTTAAATGACGAATCCGTAAATTTAAGTTCTATCGAACCTGATAATAATCAAAATAATAATAATCAATAGAGTTGCAGTGGAGAATAAAAAATGAAAAAAATTATCAAAATCATTGTTGCCCTGATAATACTGGTGATTATAGGATGCACTGGTTTTAAAGTATATCAGAGCTATGTGCCGGAAGAGCATCAACTGGCCTTTAAAACGGAAAACGTCAAACGCGCCGACATTATGCGGGCCATCTCCGCAACTGGAACCGTTGAACCCGAAGAGCTGGTGAATGTCGGGGCCCAGGTAAGCGGAAAGATAATGAGTTTCGGAAAAGATGTATCCGGAAACACTATGGACTTTAGTTCTAAAGTAAAAAAAGGTATGCTTCTGGCTTTGATCGACGATGTAACTTACAAAGCAGAACTGCAGGAAGTCAATGCTGAAAAGGCGGAAGCGGAAGCTTCCGTAAAAAGTGCAAAAGCGTCTATATCAGAAGCAAAAGCCCAAAAGATTCAAGCGGCCAATGACTGGAAACGAGCTCAGACTCTTTATGACCAGGCATCCATGACCAAAAGCGATTACGACTCATATGAAGCCGCGTTTTATTCCGCCAAGGCAGAAGTTGCTGTAGCGGAAGCCGCACTAGCCAAAGCGGAAGCCTCTCTGCTAAGTATAGAAGCTTCTCTGGTAAAAGCGAGACGGAATCTGGAATACTGTACAATCTCATCTCCAATCGACGGAGTAATTATTGACCGTCGAGTCAGCATCGGCCAGACGGTGGTTTCAAGCCAGTCGGCTTCAAGTATTTTTCTGGTTGCTAAAGATTTCAAAAAAATGCAGGTATGGGTGTCTGTAAACGAAGCAGATATCGGCAGTATCTATAAGGGAATGCCGGTTAAGTTTTTCTGCGATGCCTTCCCTAACTCCGAATTCCGTGGAAAAGTTAAACGTCTACGATTAAACGCTACTCTTTCCTCAAATGTGGTTACCTTTATTGTTGAAGTTGACGTGGACAACAAAGATCTTAAACTGATCCCGTATCTCACAGCCAACGTCAAATTCATCAAAGACGAACGGATCAATGTTCTTGCCGTCTCCAATTCTGCCTTACGCTATTCCCCGTCTGAAGACATGGTTACTCCGGAAGGACAATCTGCGTTGGCGGCTCAAACCGCCCCAAAAGAAGCTTATCTATGGGTAAAAACCGGAAACGATAAGTTGCGCCCGATAAAAGTGAAAGTTGGCCTGAATAACGGACTGATCAGTGAAATTACAACCGACCAGTTGAATGAAGGCGACAGTGTAGTGACTGGTGTTGAATATGTCGCGGTTGCAGCTCCCGGCGGAGACCAGAAAGGTGACGACAGCATGTCAAACCCGTTCCTACCTAAATTCCCGAAACACAAGAAACGCGGAAGCGCAGGAAAACGAGAACGTCAACAGCAGCGTACCAATGGTGGCGGTGCCCCCCCGAAAAAATAAAGGAACAAGAGGTAACAGACATGTCTCTGATAAAACTTGTTAATATAAGTAAAACATATTTCCTGGGCGAAATAGATGTACCGGTGCTGAAAGGCATTTCCATGGAAATCGGCAAGGGAGAATATGTGTCCCTTATGGGCGCCTCCGGTTCCGGTAAGAGTACACTGATGAATATTCTCGGTTGCCTTGATCGCCAAACTGGAGGTGATTACCTTTTTGAAGATCAGGAAGTAGGCAGGATGTCCGGTGATAAACGGGCTATGATTCGAAACCACAAGATCGGTTTTGTATTTCAGAACTTTAACCTGCTGCCGCGAACAACGGCACTGGAAAATGTCATCATGCCCCTGAACTACACCGCTGAAGGCTTATCCACGGCGGAATGCCGCAAACGCGGAATGGAAGCATTGGAACAGGTTGGAATCGCTGACCGTTGCCATCATCATCCATCGCAGCTTTCCGGCGGACAGCAGCAGCGTGTTGCGATCGCGCGAGCCCTGATTAATCATCCGCCGGTAATCTTTGCCGACGAACCAACCGGTAATCTTGATTCACACACCAGCGTGGACGTAATGAATATGTTCAGCGATTTAAACGCCAGCGGCATTACCGTTATCCTGGTGACCCACTCTCCTGAGTTGGCGGAACACGCCAAGCGGGTCATTCACCTGAGTGATGGTCAAATTGTTCAGGGCACATATGGAGAGGACCACAAATGAAAATTGTATCAACAGTAAGAACTTCCCTGACTTCGTTGTTGCGCAATCCCACCAGAACACTGCTCACCGCTCTGGGCATTGTAATTGGTATTGCCGCGGTAATTACCATGATGGAAATCGGAAAAGGCTCTAAAGCATCAATAAAAAAATCCTTTGAGAAAATGGGAGCAAACTCCATTATGGTCAGACCGGGAGCAATGCGTCCGCCGGGTGGTCCTCGTCAGGGCGCCGGAAGTGCGGTATCGCTGATTCCGGCCGACGCCGACGCCATCGGCCAGGAATGTCCCAGTGTCGGTTCGTATACTCCCGTGGTACGCGGCTCAGGCGTACAAATTATCTTTGGCAGTGTAAACTGGCAGCCAGGGTACCTTTACGGCGTAGGACCAGCCTACTTCGACATTCGTAACTGGACCATTTCCGAAGGCAGAAAATTCACTCAGAAAGAAGTCGATCAAAATGCCCGCGTCTGCGTGGTTGGCACAACAATCGTAAAAGAAGTATTCAACGGACAGTCTCCGATCAACTGCGAACTTCGTGTTGGTCAGGTGGCCTTCAAAATCATTGGCGTACTGAAATCAAAAGGCGCGAATATGATGGGGATGGATGAAGACGATGTGGTCCTGACTCCATGGACCACACTCCGAATGCGTGTTACCGGTCTTACTATGGGATCAGCGTCTAATACGACTAGCAGTGTTTCCAGTTACCCGGGCGATAAATTCGCGATCAGCGGCATTGCGCTTTATCCGGAACAGCAGGACAGCATTGAAGACGACAATCTATATTACGCAAGATTCACCCAGATCAATCAGATTCTATTTTCCGCGATTTCAACCGATAAAGTCGATGACGCGATAAACGAAGTCTCCGCATTACTTAGAAAAAGACACCGTCTGAAAGAAGCCCAGGAAGATGACTTTCATATCCGCAACTCAGCCGACTTCATGTCCATGCTGAATCAGACATCCGGTTTAATGACCAACCTGCTGATGGGCGTGGCACTGCTGTCATTGGTCGTCGGCGGAGTCGGTATCATGAATATCATGCTGGTCTCGGTAACGGAAAGAACACGTGAAATCGGACTGCGTATGGCAGTTGGAGCTCGCTCTCGTGATATCCTGCGCCAGTTTCTGATTGAAGCAGTCGTATTGTGCATCAGTGGTGGTATCATTGGAATTATCCTGGGACACGGCACTTCTCTGATGATTGAAAAATACGCAAAATGGCCGGTTCAGTCCAGCCCCGGCGCGATCATAGCGGCAGTAGTAGTTTCAGCCTCAGTCGGTATCCTGTTCGGATTTTACCCGGCCTGGAAAGCTTCACGCCTTGACCCGATCGAAGCATTACGCTACGAATAAAACTTATAACGGCGCAGTTCTTATTCCTTATGAAACAAAATCAACGACACATGCCAATATAAGTAAAAATATCACAGTCATCCCATAGGAAAGTAAAAATTTGAAAAGGAGACGGATTAAAACTACTCTTAAGTGACCAAACAAAAGGAGTAGAGATGAATCCGTCAAAACATAAAATGAGTGTCTTATCGCAAATATTCAAACTAATTCCCGGAAATTTGATCCCGAAGCTTGCCCGTGAGCATGGAGTAGACAAGCAGTCCCGTACGTTTGCACCAACAAGTCATGTACTGGCATTGGTATTTGGGCAGTTGTCGCATGCATTGGGACTGAATGATATTTGTGACGCTTTGCGTAATCATTGTGGGATACTCAGTAAAATCAGGAATGCAGTTGCGCCAAGTAGAAACGGATTTTCTCATGCTAACCGTACTCGAAATGCGAACATGGCAGAGGATTTATTCTGGTCTACCCTGAAACATCTTGAGAATATGAGTCCTTTGTTTCGTATGCAGGGACGATCATATTGCGCGATGCCTCGTCGTTTTAAGAGACTGATTAATGTTGTTGATTCAACCACCATTCAGCTTGTCGCCAACTGTATGGATTGGGCCAAGCATCGCCGTAAAAAAGCGGCAGCCAAGATGCATCTGAATTTGGATTTACGTTCTTTCCTGCCGAAATTTGTGGTGATTGACACAGCAAAAACAAACGATGCAAAAGAGGCGAGAACAGTGTGTTCGATTATAAAAGCCGGAGAAATTGTTGTTTTCGATAAAGCGTATGTCGACTTCAAACACCTTTATGAACTGCTTGTGCGTGGCGTATTCTGGATTAGCAGGGCCAAAACGAATATGAAGTATGAAGTTGTGGGACAGCATAGCGCTCCCAAGGGAAATATTCTTCAGGATTCCGTTATAAAGTTGACTGGAGTGAACACGGCAAAATGGTATCCGAAAACTCTCCGTATGGTTATTGCAATGGTTGAAGTTGACGGGAAAATGAAGAAAATGACCTTTATTACCAATAATTTTAAATGGTCCGCCAATTCTATTTGTGACTTGTATAAAGCTCGCTGGGCCGTTGAGGTATTTTTCAAGGAAATTAAGCAGACTTTGAAGTTGTCCGACTTTGTCGGCTATAATAAAAATGCCTTTCGCTGGCAGCTCTGGACAGCCCTGTTGACTTATATTCTGTTGCGTTTTATTGCCTGGCAAAGCAAATGGAATCACAGCTTTATCCGGTTATTTACCGCACTTCGCGGAGTGATATGGAGTCACTTGGATATGTTCAGCGTACTCGAATGCTGTGGGACAGCAGGCTGCAAAACGAGGATGCGAGCCGCTCCGGAAATGGCGTACCTACCGGGACTGGCCCCTACTTGATAAAATAAAGATGGGAACAGGGTATTCCTGAAAAATCAGAAATCCCTGCTCAAGTAATAAGTGAAATCATCAAATATTAAAATTTATGGGATGATAGTGCTTTTTTTCCTCTTTTTTTGAAAATAAGATATTGACTTTTGCATGCTTTTTTGCTAACTTATAACTATAAGTTAAAAATAGGTAACTATAAAAATGGCAAAACAGTCAGACAAACGTATTACACAAATAACTCAGGATATCCTGCATCAGATAAAGGCAGGAAAGCTTGAACTAGGGGAAAAACTGCCCAGCCAGTCTCAACTGATGTCTCAATATGACGTTAGTGTGACGACTGTCCGTGGCGCATTGAACAAGCTTCAGAAAAACGGAATTATTAAAACAGAGCAGGGACGCGGCAGTTTTGTTTCGCTTCAGGCGACAAAAAGCAGCCCTGTAAGCAACCGGTTGAATATAGGTTTGCTATTTGAGAGTATAAACAATGATCAGGAAAAAAATGCGGAGTCTGAAATCATTCTGGCCTTCTCCAATGAATGTTTTAGACGCGGGCATCGATTGATTCTGACAAACATTGATTTTAACAATTGTACCGGGGGATACGACCTGATCGAATCATTCAATGGTTTACAACTCGACGGTCTCTGTGTATTTCTTCACGAGCCTGACGGCTCTTCGGAAAGATTGTCACAACTGACTTGCCATTTTCCTGCCTCTGTAGTGTTTTTTCCTGGACGAAGCCATGAGAGTGTAGATTCGGACTGTGTGGAATTCGATACGTCGTCAGGGGTCAGACAGTTGCTAAGTTATCTGGTTTCGCTGGGACATAAAAAAATTGCCTATGTCGGTCCTCATGTTACGGAGTTTTTAGCGGGAAATGAAATGATAACCGGACAGAAGCTGTATACTTATCGTCAGGTTCTCAACAAGTCGGGAATAAAATTTGATCCTTCTCTATGTCTCGAAACTACTTATGGAACTCTGACTACGGATGACCGTGAGTATATTATTGAGGCGATACGTGACCGGGGAATTACCGCACTGTTTACAGCTAATGACTGGTTGGCAAGAGAAGTAATGAACTGGCTCTGGGAGGAGGGGATAAAAGTTCCCGATCAGGTATCTGTTGCCGGAATAGACGATGCCGGATTTTCCAGAAAACTGATTCCGCCATTGACGACAGTATCATCTCCGTTTGATACGGCGGCTGAAACTGTGCTTACTATGTTGGAAAATCGGTTGCGGAATAATAGTCGGGCATTTGAAAAAACTATAATACCAAAGGAACTTATTATTAGAAAAACTACAATTTCACCAAAATAAAAAATATAACAAAGGAAAGGAATTTTGAAAAAACTATAATACCAAAGGAACTTATTATTAGAAAAACTACAATTTCACCAAAATAAAAAATATAACAAAGGAAAGGAATAATGAAAAAAAGAATCATCTCTTTAAATTTTACACTTATAGAACTTTTGGTTGTAATCGCAATTATTGCCATTCTGGCTTCATTGCTGTTACCGTCGCTTCAACGGGCAAGAGAGGTATCTAAACAGATTGCCTGTCAGAATAACCTTTCTCAACTGGGAAAGGCACAAGTACTTTACAGTTCGGATAATGATGACTGGCTGTCATCGTCGCGTATGGTGGAACATCTTGATTCCGGGGTAACAAGGAATCAGCGCTGGTGCGATCCTGGTTCTGCCCTGAGAAAATACATTAATGACAATGCACAAATAATCATTTGTCCAAGCAAGAGTTATGACCTTTCTTATACGTCATCTACAGACATTTATCAAATAAGCTATTTTACAAACCTGCCCACGCTCGGGAATCTGATTCACAGTTTCTGGAAAAAATACTCCCGTCGGATTTGCGGCATTCGAAAACCGGCTCAGGCGATTTTTTATATTGACAATAAAGGCAGTTATGAAGCTTACGTGGTCAGCAGCATAGGCTTTCGCCACTTAAATTATGCGTCGATGGTGTTTGCGGATGGGCATTCAGAAAAAATGAACTACAGCAGTTTGATGAATTCACGTTTAACGAACTCTGCCAGTCAAATGTACTGCGATCAGTTCTGATACCGTTTTTTATAAAACAATATTACCAGCATGGGGTAGTTCGATGCCTCAGGGGCTCTTTGTGAGTATTTATATAATATAAAAGGTATGAAATAATGATGAAACGAATATTGAACATGTTTTTATTGTTGGGTATTTGCTGTTGTGCCGTTGCATTATCAGCACAACCTGAAAAAATAATACTGAATGAACAGTTTCTTACCACCAGAGCGGTATTAGAGAAATGGAAACATATCCATTTTCGTTATCCAGTAAGGCTCAAATATACCGCAGTCAAGCATGACAACAACTATGCCGCATGTTTTCTGGTGCCCAAAACCGGAATGACTCTGGATACATATTTTATTACGCTTCCTATTGGTATAAAATGTAATAAAATCAGAGTGTCATTTTTATATAATACTACATCTGCAGGAATGCCGATGCTTGTAGCTGTTTCAGGAAGCAGAGGATGTAATATTCCAGCAATCAAAAAGCATCCAGAACTGATAAAAGACGGAAAATGGCACGAATGTATTCTCACATATGATTTGTCCGGTTTTAATCTGGATAAGGTTGATCTTGAATTTCTGGTGGAAGGTAAAGTGAAACACAATGAAAAACTCATGCTGGATAATATTAAAGTCACAAAAATCCCGCCTCCGCCATTTAAAATATCATTGAATTCTCCCGTCTCCAGATCTGTTATTGCAGATACTCCCGGACAGAACGTTGTCATTAATGTTATCGCCAAGAACCTGAAGGAGCCATTTTCCTTTGAATTGTATAATGGTGATGAAAAGTTAAAATCTGCCGTTCTCAAACCGTTTACCGGAAAGAAAACCGTAACTTTTGACCTTACCCCATATAATACCGGAACTTACATTGTAAAAGCCGGAAAAGGAAAAGAAGTTATAGAGACCTGGACCATAAATAAGTATCCTTACCGTGAAAACAGCTTGCTAATTCATAATCGAATTCCGTATTATAACGGCAAACCATTTTTTCCAATTGGAATCTACCATTCCAGTGACCTGGTAATTAATATCATCAATAATGAGAATCAGAAAGGGATTGCAGAGGGAAAACTTACCCGTGAACAAATGTTTCATGACCTCAGAGAAAGAGGTTTTAATGTGGTTAATTATTCATGGCGCACAGCACCAAAGAAATTTTTTAAAGTAGCAGCCCGATATGGATTTCTTGTGCTTTCTGAGAGTCGCAACCAGTTTGAGAAAGTAAATAAAGTAAAAGATCAACCTAATATTTTCGGCTGGTATTCATTTGACGAGCCGTCTGCGTCATTGAGTGGCAAGTGCAGTGAAACATATTTGAGGTACAAAAAAATAGACCCGTATCATCCAGTTATGACTGCATTCCGTTCCGCTGGGACCGGATATGGTGACGTTCCGCTGGTTGATATTGCCTTCAGCAATCGTTATCCGGTAAACAGTAAATACAGTAATGTTGGTGGGATAACCGAATACCTGACGCGTTGTCGCAATACCCTGAACCGTAACAGTCCGGCAACTTGCGAAATGGCGGTTCCACAATTGTTTACTCATGACAGCAGCATGTATGGCGGAGTTGTTCCAACGATAAAACAGGTAAGGGCTGAGGTCTATACCTCAATTACTGCCGGTGCCAAAGGGGTCTTTTATTATGCCTATTATACCAGGGAACCATTAAAAAACGGGATGCCGCTGAATAAGAAACGTAAGCATTGGTTTCTACCTGAGAGTAAACTCTGGAATTCTATTGGGGCACTGAATAAGGAGCTCATTCCGCTTCAGGATGTGATTCTTCTCGGTGAAGATGCTTCAGGATTTAAATTGTCCTCCTCAAGCTCTATTGCATCGAAAATGTTGAAATATCAAAATAATTATTATTGGATCGTTGTAAATCCGGATGGTGAGCAGTCCGCTCAGATTACGTTGCAGTGGAATTATCACTTCAAAAAAATAGTTCCGCTATTTAATTCTCTGCCGCTGGAAAAAAACTCAAATAATCATGTTGTATTAACGTTGCCTGTATATGGCGTAGGTATATATAAATTTCTGGCAGAATAGATCACCTTGAACCATGCGTGACGTTTCGTCACGCATGGTTCTTTACTTTGGCCTTTCTGCTACAATTATCTAGATAAATAAATTTCCTCATTTTTTTCTGTATTTTTTTTGTTTTCGGCTTGACTTTTTATCAATATCTAGTCTTTTAACTAGATTTGTAATTATTTAACGACCCGGAGGTAAAAAAATGGGTTACAAAACGAAAGTTCAGTCGATAAAACGCAAAACCAGTGAACAATGGTACATCAACTTTCCAATGGCTTTGGCGCATGCGTTGGAATTCGAGCACAGTGAGGAAGTCGAATGGGTTATAGCGGAGGATGGTACGTTGATATTGACGCGTCCCAATGCACCTAAACGCACCAGGGTAAAAAAAACGATTTAAACCTGGTCAAAGATTTTTACCGTTTGTGGGAACACTGCCGCCCGGCATTTTCTCAAGAGCGATGTTGGGAAAATGCCGGAGAATTGATTCTGGGCAATCTGATTAATTTCGGACGTCATACAATTGCCGGAGCCTTGAGTTCTGCCGGGCGTACCGAATTGGACTGGGAACTCGGGGTCATCCATTAAGGTTCCTGTCAAGTAAAAAATAAAAAAATCCTTAGGAAAATTTGAATTTTCCTTCAAAAAAACTTTTATTTGAGGAAATCGGGGTCATCCTGTACATTGATACATTTTTTATATTAAAGGCCTGGCGGTCGTTGATCGCCAGGCTTTAATATTTTAATCATCGAAGACGAAAAAAACCTTCCTGAAAAATTCCCTTGTAAATCCCTGTCAAAAATCCCATAATTTCCCTCTGCCGATTTTCCCGATTTTCCAACTCTCCCGGCCCCCTGAAATTTTCCCTGTAAATGACCGCTAACAGAGTATAGCGATCATTATCTTCATCTATATATGAAGACGCAATACCCCTAACGATTTTTAAGGGAGATTCCGAGTGTTAAAAAGCGTTAAAAAAATTAACACAAATGACACTAAAAAATCCCGAAAATCCGGGATTTTCTAAAATGAAGAGTTTAAAGGTGTTTAAAGTCGTTTAATCTGAGCGTGAAGGCTTAAAGACAACTGCCCCCGTTGGGAAGTTTGAGCCGAAGAAAATGAGTACGCTTGTTTGGAGGCAGACTAAGCGAAAGTTTAATTGAATGCAAATCCGGGTCCATGTCGACATGGGGGATGTTGAGTTTTTTAATTTGCTTCTTGAACTTCTTGTCTTTGTTTTTCATCCTCTTGCAACCTTTTTACTCATTAACAAAAAACATTTGATATTTACTGTTGAAAAATGCATGATATTTTTCTTGCTTATTCCTTGAAACGGTGATAGAGTATCAACTTATACTTTTAGAAAAATAGTAATCAGGAATTTGTTATTCATATGAAGGCTAATGAATTAAGAGAGAAATATATTCGTTTTTTCGAAAGCAAAGGTCATGCCGCGATTAAGAGCGCTTCCCTGGTGCCGGAAAACGATCCAACCTGTCTGTTTACCACAGCGGGAATGCATCCGCTGGTGCCATACCTCCTCGGCAGCAAACATCCAAACGGCACACGCCTCACCGATTATCAGAAATGTATCCGCACCGGTGATATCGATGAAGTTGGTGACGCCGTGCATTTGACTTTCTTCGAAATGCTTGGTAACTGGTCACTTGGTGACTACTTTAAAGAAGAAGCAATTGAATTCAGTTTTGAATTTCTGACCAGTCCGGAATGGTTGAATATTCCGGTAAAAAATCTGGCTGTATCAGTTTTTGCCGGAGACAACGACGCTCCGTTTGATGAAGAAGCTTTTACTATCTGGAACCGTCTTGGAATTGATGAAAATCGTATTGCCAAACTCGGCAAGAAAGATAACTGGTGGGGTCCCGCCGGTCAGACCGGGCCATGCGGACCAGACACTGAAATGTTCTACTGGACCGGCGAAGGTGAAGCTCCGGAAGTATTTGACCCTGAAAATAAGTTATGGGTTGAAATCTGGAACGATGTATTCATGCAGTACAACAAAACTGCTGACGGAAAATACGAACCACTGGAACAGAAAAATGTCGATACCGGCATGGGACTGGAACGAGTAGCCGCAATTCTTCAGGGAAAAGCCAGCTGTTACGACACCGAAATATTCCAGCCAATGTTTAAAAAGCTTGATGAACTCAGAGGAATTGACACTCCTGCAGAACGCTGTGATTCAGAACGTATCATAGCAGACCATCTGCGCGCATCTGTATTTATTATTGCCGATGGAGTAACTCCGGGGAATGTCGACCAGGCTTATGTCCTGCGCCGCCTGATCCGCCGTTCCATCCGTGAAGGCCGTAAACTGGGACTGGAAAATAAATTCATAACGGATGTGGCTCAGGTTGTAATCGACAACTTTAAAGATGTATATTCGGAAATCGGACAAAACGCTGATACTATTATCAATGAACTTAATATAGAAGAAGATCAGTTCGCAAAAACCCTTGAAAAGGGAACGCACGAATTTGAAAAACTCATCGCAAAAGTACCGGAACATATTCAGAGAAAAGTGGTCAGCGGCAAAAATGCATTCTTCCTCTATGAAACTTACGGTTTTCCGCTTGAACTGACCATGGATATGGCCAAGGAAAACGGTTTTGAAGTGGACGAGAAAGGTTTCCAGAAGGCATTCGAACGCCATCAGGAAATGTCACGTAAGGGTGCCGAACAGAAATTTAAAGGCGGACTCGCTGATAACTCAGAAGCGACAGCCGCACTGCATACCGCAACACATCTGCTTCATAAAGCTTTACGTTTAGTTCTCGGCGACCATGTAGCCCAGAAAGGCTCGAACATCACCGCGGAACGTCTGCGTTTCGACTTCTCTCATTCAGAGAAGATGACCAAGGAACAATTGACCGAAGTTGAAAAGATCGTGAACGACGTGATCGAGAAGAAAATGCCGGTAATCTGCGAAGAAATGTCGGTTGAAGAAGCCAAGGATCAGGGAGCTATCGGGCTTTTCGGTGATCGATACGGCGAAAAAGTTCGAGTTTATACAGTAGGCGACTTTAGTAAAGAAATCTGTGGTGGCCCACATGCGGAAAACTCGGGTGATCTCGGTCATTTTAAGATAAAAAAAGAAGAAAGCTCCAGCCGTGGAGTGAGAAGAATCAAGGCAGTTCTTCAAAAGTAATTTAATAAGGACAGTTGACATTATGGCAACTGTCCTTATTTTTTATAGTATACCCTTTTATTCGGGGAACGGAATAAATGCTTAAAAAAAATAGGATATGTTGCTAATGAAAAAAGCAGATTTGCTAATAGCACATACACAGGGAGTATACAACATAAAAGTCGAAGGGCGCGCAAACTTCGAATGCGCACCTCCTTTGCGAAATCTGGCTAATAACCTGAATAAGGATTTCACTCGGATTTCTATCGACCTGACAGAATGTTCAGGCATGGACAGCACCTTTATGGGAGTTCTGGCTATGCTTGGACTCCATGCTCGCAGCGGCGGCGAAGTTGAAATCATCAATGCCGGCAGTGAAAACCGCCATCTTCTTGAAGGACTGGGCATTGAAGAACTTTTCAAATTCACCGAAAAGCAAGGGGGCTCCGCAAAAGGCAAAGAATGGGTAAAACAGGATGAAAAAAGCAGCCAGCTTGATCATGCTGAAACGGTTTATTCCGCCCACGATACCTTGGTTCGGGTCAATTCCGGTAATAAACCAAAGTTCGAAAAAGTCGTCGAATTCGCAAAGAAAGACCTCGACAGGTTGCGAGACAACCAATAACTCCCTATGTAGCACGAATAAAGACAATAGCCGGAGTATTTTTATACTTCCGGATGTTGTTTCTTTTTTTCTTTAGAAGTGACCTTCTTTCAGATACTTTATCGTTAATTCCTTCACTTTCGGCATATACATCATAAAGGAATGATCAGAGTTCACCACTACATGGTCATGAGCACCATACAAGTAAGTATATTTTCTTGCCACTTCCATATCAAAACGTCCCGCGATAATACCAATATCCAGATTCTTCGGTACCGGCACCTTGTGGATATAAGCATCCGGTTCGCTGCTCAGTTCAGCAAGCGGTTTTATCAGACGGCGAGAAAACGGCAGCAGGCGAATCGCACGCCGCGCCGCGTCCGATCCGTGATTCGGGGGAGCGAGCATAACGATGCGGTTAAAACGATCAGCAGAAAGAATATCACTATCACGATGATACTCTTCAGACAGGTGCCCCAGCGCTTCACGCGTAAGAATACCGCCCATACTGTGAGTAACTATATTAATTTTACGGTCCGGATGTTCTCGCGCCACTCTTTCCAGATACCTTCTAAAGTCCCTTCCATGAGCGGCTATCCCCTTCGTTGTCGTCGCGTAATCATAAACGTAAACAGTATAACCTTCACGGTTTATCCTACGTCCAAGCGGATACAGGTTATAACCGCGCCGGGTCAGACCATGAACCATGACAACGACTTCATTGCAATGCTCTTTCGGCGGAGTTAAATAATAACCACCGGAAACAAGTTTCGTAAGCCTGGCAAATAAAGTCATAAGGCAGCCACAAGCTCCTTCACGCGACGCAGGTCCAGCTTGCCGGTTCCAAGCAGCGGCATATGTTCAATATATATAAAATCGTCGTTTTTGGGAATCCACAGGTTTGTGAGGCCTTTCTCCTTAAGCCCCTGAATGATTTCTTTGGGATCAATATCTTTATCAGAATAAAGAACAACAAGCTTTTCTCCTTTGCGACCATCAGGTTTTCCGGCAACCGCCACGCAACGAGTATCTTTCTTGATAATCTCAGAAATGGCGGCTTCCACCATTTCGTGTGGCACCATCTCTCCACTGATCTTACTGAAACGCGATTGTCTGCCGGTAATAGTAATGTAGCCATCCCAACGCATTTTCGCGATATCACCAGTATTATACCAACCGTCTTTCAGAACGTTAGCAGTCCCCTCCGAATCCTTGAGATACCCTTTCATCACAATAGGACCTTTCACCAGCAACAGTCCCTCATGATCCTCCGGCAGCGGTTCAAATGTTTCCGGATCTACAATCTTAACACAAACACCGGGCATCGGCACCCCGATACTGCCGGGCACTCCAGCTTCGGATCCCAGCGTGAATATGGAGCTGGAAAGGTTAATTGATACAATCGGGGATGTTTCAGTACAGCCATATCCTTCAACCACAGTAAGTCCGGTAATACTTTTATACTTTTCAGCAATATCCGGACGGAGTTTTTCTCCGCCGGTAACCACAAGCCGAAGACTCTTGAATTGTTCAGCCGAGGCCTTACGCAAATATGCCTGAAGAAATGTAGGAGTTGCCACCATCAAGGTAGCTTTGCAGGTTTCAATAAGCCGTACCACCGAAGTATGATCCAACGGATTCGGAATGTACACAATCCGCGCGCCACTGATCATCGGCAACCAGAAGCATACCATAAGTCCAAACGAATGAAACAGTGGCAGGTTGCCCACAATACAATCAGACTTGGTCCAGCCGATCACCCGCCAGAAAGAGAAAAAGTCGCTATTGAAATTATGATGAGTAAGCATTACGCCCTTAGGATCAGCCGTTGTTCCGCTGGAAAATAACAAGATAGCGTTCCTGTAAACATCATCATGACTTTCCGGCGCGAAAATATTCATAATCTCACGGGAAGGCAGACAAGCTGTAGCCAGAGTCACCCAGAACTTCTCACTACCGGTAATTTTCTTTGCAATATCTTCAAGAAACACCATTTTCGGAGAAGGTTTAATTTTCGCTTTTGTCAGGAATGCCTTGCTCGTAAGAATACAGGTAACATCCGCCTTTTCCAGTGATTTTTGAATAGTAGACTCCGAGGCGGTAAAGTTAATCATTGCCGGGGTTTTATCAGCAAACATCACAGCCAGCAACGTCACCGCATGCGCCATACAGCTAGGCATCATCACCCCTACATACTCACAATCTTCAGGAACTATGTTCCTTATCTTCCTGCTGAGTAGCAACGCACGCACCAGGAAAGAAAAATTATTCAATGATTTACCTTCAAAATCACTAAAGGATTTCTGAAATGGATGCCGTCTTGTTCGATGCGCAAACTGATGATGCAGAGTTTTTTCATTATAACGCGGGGGCATTTCCGTCTCAGCAGCAAGTTCGGAAAGGACCTGCCGCATCTGATATGTACTCAAGTCCGCTGAAACCGGATTGCCTACAGTTACGGATACCGGCATCGGCAACTCATGCGGCGGCATTATTTTCAATTTATCTTCATGTATTGTGAGAAATGGTCCCCACACCATCCCGAGACGCACCGGAAAAACAGGAACCTCAACGTCTTCCGGAACAAACGGTTTAATCCCGCTGTGGAATCCCTGCATAATACCATTTTGAGTTATTCCGCCTTCCGGGAACACGCAAACCATATTCCCTTCGGCCAGCAACTGCTTAACCTGCGTAAAAAGCTGCTGCATCTGTTTCGGTTTCTGTGGCGCCGGAACCTTGATAAACTGAACCCAATGCGCAAACAGATTCAACACTGGAAGATTATAAAAATCCTCATGCATCATAAAATAGATTTTACGGGGAGTACAGGCTGTAATAAACAGCATATCTGTAAACGACACATGATTTGCAACGAGCAACGCCGGCCCGCTCTGCGGTAACTTATCTACCCCATGTTGTTCGAGACGATAAAAGGTATGCGACAACACCATAATCGCAAACCGCAGGAAAATATTTGGATGAATGAACATTATATATAAGGAAAGGCACAATGCATATAGTGCAATTAAGATCGAAATAGAGCTTAAATCCATTTTCAAACTGTAACTAAAGATAACAACGATAATGAATGTTATAATTACAGACAGGAAATAAATAGCATTACAATTGGCATAAAAACGACCACGATGTTTTTCCGGCGAGTTCTCCTGTTCAAACTGCCGTAATGGCAAAACAAATAGCGACACAAAAAAACCGGAAAGCATAAACATGACTAACAAAGGAACCAGGGACGCAAATGTAATACTGTCCGGTCTTGAAGCAAAAATACCAAATAAAAGAGGAAACAATACCGCCCCGGCAGCGCCAACAGGTACTATTGACAAGGCAATTCGTCGCCTGCACAAAAAACTGCAAACAATGCTACCGAGAGCAATACCGGAAAATGGAGAAGAAAAGATCAATACTCCATGCAAAATATTAAATTGATATGAATGAGTGATAATTTCACGAATAAGAACAAGAAGCATAAACGAAATACTGGAAAGGTAGGTAAAATAAAAAAGTTCACCCACAATCGAGAAACCAAACCCCCTCGCCTTTGCCGGATAATTAAAGGCATCAAAAAAACCAAAAATCAATTTCCAGCCGGGAAGTTTCTGTGTACGGTCTGCCGGCGGAGTCGTTGGCAGGTGAAAAGACACAACACAGGAAAGAAATGCGATTGCACCAAACAGCCAGCTGCACGATCCCATAGTCACTCCGGAATAAGATCCTATCAATTGTCTCATATAGTAACCACATATTATCCCAAAAGCGGCGGCCATGTAGGTTGCCGTATTTACCAGACCATTAACAAGACCAAGCCTTTCGCGTTCAAAAACTTCCGGCAGATAGCCATAAAAACAGCTTCGAAAAAAACAATTTTTCGTTCCCAGCAAAAATAAAAACCACCATATCCCTCTGTAGTTATTGTAATTCAGCGTGTTTAAGGTAATGATTCCTCCCACCATAATAAACATCTCAGCCAGTTTTGAAAGCACCAAAATATTACGTTTGGAGTAGCGATCGGCGACAAATCCGGCAACCCCCGGAAACAATATATGAGGAATAATAAAAGTAAGACAGACACTAGCAACAATAGAGGTATGTTCGAAATACTTCTGTTGCGTTGACACCATTGAGAGCAATGCTAACGTAACAAACGCTGTTGAATTGAATAACCCAAGGAAACGAATAGAAACCAACTGAATAAGCGCCGCCGAAAAATTTCTGTCTTTTTCCATATATGATCGGCCCTGAAAATATCGCAGGGCAGCCTTTCATTTAATATTTTTTACTTTTTCACCGGAATATACAGCTTTTGTCCGACACGAATCATATTATTCTTTAGCCGATTAGCTGTTTTTATATCCTTCACGCTAACACCATATGCTTTGGAAATCGCGCTGAGAGTTGCACCTTTCTGAACAATATATTCATGAAATTCTCCCTCTCCGGCAGGACCTTGCTGACTACTGTTGCCGGAGACAGGTTGGGCTGAAGTTCTCGGTGATGTCGATGTTGTTGCTGCATGTCCCGCAACAACTCCGACCAAACGCTCCATTGCTTTTTTTCTGGCGTCGGCCTCATCAGCAACGGCCTTTTTCAAAGCAGCGATTTCACTTTTCAGCAACGCATTCTCTTTTTCAAGTTCGGCAAGCTTTTTTGATAAGATGGTAATATGTTTGGCGTAAGTGGCATAATTTTCCTGAACCCGAACGAGAAAATCATTGATTTTCTTGAACTGCTCCATCATCATTTTTTCGCTTTCCTGCTGACTTAGCCGCAATTTACGTATTTCATAATCAACACTTCCTTGCGATTGAGCAGCGGCAGAAAACCCTGCCAGCAACATTCCCGCGAAAACAACGATCATTCCAGTTCTCAATGCAGTTCCCTCCTGCTAAAATTACCACGTTAACCATCACTTGATGTAATATAAACCATATCGAGCGTTTTTAAAGTCAAATAAAGTCATATTTTAAACTTGCGGTAAGCTTAATATGTTTTAGAATCTTGAAATGCGATATAATTCCAGTTATATTTATTGTCTAAACCCGATAACAACAGGAACAAGACAATGTTCAAATCGGTCGGAAAGATTCTTGGCAACGCTATCGAATTCAGTATGGCATTTCCCTGTATCGCCTGTGGTTCACACTCAACAAAGGGGAAAAACATGTTCTGCGAAGAATGCCTCAGTAGGCTGAAACTGGTAAAACCACCTTTATGCCCGGGATGCGGAGGAGAAATAGATACCGCTCTCGAATTGTGTTCAAACTGTCTTCGCGAAGAACCACGAGTATGGGACAAGGCTATCTCCATGTTCAGCCATGAAGGACTGGCCCGTCAATTACTGCATCGCTTCAAATACCGCGACACCCCGGAGGTTGCCAGGGCTTTTGGTCTCCTGGCCGCAGAAACCCTCAAGGCAACCGGATACAAGCCCCAAAGCCTGGTTCCCGTCCCTCTGCATTGGACACGCAGTTTCATGCGGGGCTTCAATCAGGCTGAATTAATTTGCAAGGTCATGTCAGAGCAAACCGGAATACCTGTTGAACACGCTCTTAGACGCAGCAGGCGCACCAAACAGCAAGCGAAACTCAGTCGAAATGAGCGCAAAAAAAATCTTATTGAGGCTTTTTCAATAAATGACAGGAAATTTCACAACAAAGGTACTATATTACTGTTCGATGATGTCATGACCACCGGTTCGACGTTGCAGGCAGCGTCACAAGTCCTGAAGGACAACGGTGCGAAAGAAATAATTATAATGGTCATAGCCAGAAGACAATAGATACATAAATCTGGGGAAAAGTTAATAATTCAGGGATATTAATAATTATGGCACTTTTTAAAAGCGGCAGAACTAAATATTCTACATTGCGTTCATACAAGACCGGAGAAAATAAAAATACCAGAATTCCGGAAGGTCTCTGGGGCAAATGTAAAAAATGTCACAGCACGGTATACAATAAAGCATTGACAGAAAACTTACAGATCTGCCCGAACTGCAATTACCACAATCCGCTAACAGCTCAGCAACGAATTACTTTGCTTACAGATGCTGATTCGTTTCAAGAAATCGATCAATCCATGAAATCGATTGACGCACTAAAATTTGAAGGCGCAGCCTCATATACCGGAAAACTGGAATCAAACCAGAAGAAAACCGGTATGAATGACGCGGTCGTCAGCGGCACAGCCACATTGGAAGGGATAAAATACGCTCTTGGCGTAATGGACTTCAGGTTTCTCGGCGCTAGTATGGGGTCCGTTGTCGGAGAGAAGCTGACCCGTTTGACCGAACTGGCAACGGCCCAAAAACTTCCTCTTGTAATCGTTACCGCCAGCGGCGGTGCCAGAATGTATGAAGGAATGCTTAGTCTAATGCAGATGGCAAAAACCAGCGGAGCGCTAAAACGTCACTCCAACGCCGGACTGCCTTATATTGTAATAATGACTCAGCCGACTTACGCCGGAGTTACCGCGAGTTTTGCATCTCTCGGCGATTTGACATTATCCGAACCGGGTGCTATGATTGGTTTTGCCGGTCCCCGCGTTATTCGTGATACAGCACAGGCAAAATTGCCGGAAGGTTTTCAGACAGCGGAGTTTCTGCTCGAAAAAGGAATGATTGACCGTATCATCGACCGAAAAAATCTCCGACATGAATTGGCTTTATGCCTTGACTATTTCAGTTATGGGTGTACTGTGCAAGACGCTCAAGGGGAAAAATAAGTTTTTTACCGCCGGCCTGCCGGACCCTATGCGTCGGCAGTTCGCTAACCGAGTCAGATGGGGAACCAAGCAGCTCTACGTGAAACTGCCGGGCGCCGTAGGTGCTCTGGTTGCCGGCGGTTCTTTTTTTATAAACATCAGGGAATATGATCTTATGGCTAGAATTGACGGGCGCACCCCGGAACAGTTCAGAAAAGTTAAATTTACCAAGAACTATCTCTCACACCCCGCCTCCTCCGTACTGGTGGAATTCGGCGGCACCAAAGTGGTATGTTCCATTACTATCCAACCGGGTGTTCCCGGCTGGATGCGGGCTCAAAATGTATCAGGCGGCTGGGTTACCAGCGAATACGGCATGCTGCCCGCATCTACCCATGATCGCATGCAACGCGAGGCAAGCAGAGGCAAACAAAGCGGTCGAACCATGGAAATCCAGCGGTTGATAGGACGCAGTTTTCGTTCTGTTATTGACCTCCAGGCTCTTGGCCCCAATACCGTATACATCGACTGCGATGTAATTGATGCAGATGGCGGCACCCGTTGTGCCAGCATTACCGGAGCCTCGGTTGCACTTCAACTGGCTTTCAAACGTTCATGGATCGCGAAAAAATTCGGCAAAAACCCGATGAAGGAAAATGTCGCGGCAATCAGCGTGGGCATTGTAAAAGGCGAACCTATACTTGACCTATGCTATAAAGAAGATTCCCAAGCGGATGTCGACATGAATATCGTAATGACCGAATCAGGTAAATTCATTGAAATTCAGGGAACTGCCGAAGAACAGCCTTTCTCTCAGGAAGAGCTTGATAACTTGATAACCCTGGCCCGTAATGGTCTTAATAAAATTTTTGAATTGCAGAATAAAGTCATTAACGGAAACGGCAAACCTTCTGGCAGCAAAACTCCACGTCCGGGACAGCGGGGAACCGACCTCGGCAGTATGGGGGATGTGCTCGGTGACTTAAAAATCTGACAATCTAAGGGAGACTAGCGAAATATGGCAAATGAATACCAGGTGATAGCAAGGAAGTGGCGTCCGCAACGCTTTGCCGACATGGTCGGACAAGAGCATATAGTCGCCACGCTGAAAAACGCGATCAGACAACAGCGTACGGCACACGCTTATCTGTTTGTTGGATCACGCGGAATCGGCAAAACGACTACCGCCCGAATATTCGCAAAAGCCATGAACTGCGAAGCCCCCGAAGACGGCGAGCCATGCTGCAAATGTAATTCATGTGTTTCGATTGCCAACGAAAGCAATATTGACGTGATTGAAATCGACGCTGCCAGCCAGAACTCTGTTGAAAATATCAGAGAACTACGCGATGAAGTAATGCATGTTCCAGTCAGCAGCCGTTATAAAATTTATATTATCGACGAAGTTCACATGCTGTCTAAACAGGCATGGAATGCGTTATTGAAAACGGTTGAAGAACCCCCGAAACACGCAAAATTTATCTTCGCCACAACAGAAGTACATATGGTACTTCCTACAATTATTTCACGCTGTCAGCGTTTTGACCTGCAACGGATATCCACCCGTCAAATTGCAGAACGCCTGATGCTGATCGCGGAAAAAGAAAATGTAAAAATTTCTATTTCAGCAGTTGAGGCAATTGCCAGAGCCGCTGACGGCGGTATGCGTGACGCACAATCGCTGCTTGATCAAATGATCGCCTTTTTCGGTTCAGGCAGTGACTCGGAAATTTCCGAAGAACAGGTTTTATCATTGTTCGGACTTACCGCCGCATCAGAAACGGAAAATCTGGTCAAAGCCATATTTGCCAATAATAAGGGTGAAGTTGTTGCTCATATCCATACGCTTGCGGCTCAGGGCAAGAACCTTGAAACCCTTTACAGCGATTTACTTGAATTCCTGCGCGGCGTAGAATTGTGCCAGTTGCTGGCAAATCCTGAAAATGTTTTAGAATGCGGCACTGAAACCGTTGCAATGTACCAGGAAATGGCCAAATCTGTTCGTCAGGATGTGGTTCAACGCCTGTTGGAAACCCTTTCTCCTGTAGGAAGAACTCTTCATGATGCCTTGAACAAACAGGTATATATTGAAACAATTATTCTAAAATCAATGAGAGTTGCTCATTCGCTACAGATTGACGACCTCATCGGTCGTCTTAATCAGGTGCGCAATGGCGGAGAGTTGGACGACATAGCCAATATTCCTCCGGTTGTACGTTCTACCACACCACAAGTTGTCGTTCCGACTATTGAAAAAACGATTATGCAGGCCCCGGCTGCACCACCTTCAACGCCAGTCGAAACTCCAATACAGCCCCAAACGACTCTGACTTCTCAACCTCAGGCTCAACCGGCCGCACAGACTCCTACTCCAGTTGAAACTCAAGTACAGGCGCAAGTAACTCCGGCTCCTCAACCGACAATTCAAACTGTCGCACAGACTCCTACTCCGGTTGAGGTTCATCAAACTCAACCGACTCATCAGGAACCGCAAAAGTCAGAAATTCAATCTGAACCGTCCCCTACCCCGCTTGAACCGGTAAATGAAGTTGTTGAAGAAGAAAAAGTCCCAGAACCGGAAGAAACGCCAAAAGCGCCACCGGTTACAATAGAGAAAAAAACGTCTCCTGAACCAAACACGGAAAATGCACCTCCATTCGAACCGGACAACCAACCGGAAATAATTGATTCCAAACCAGAAATCGATATCAAGGATATTTATGATCCGGAAGTAAAGACTCCGATCCCGGAAGTCGTAATGGAAGAAGAAACCATTGAGGAAATCGAAGCTGCAGAAGAATTAATGCCGGAGCAGGAAGAAGATGAGGAGGAAACGATATCCTCCGTTCCGCAACAGCAATTACCACAAGATCAGATGACTCCTCAAGGGATTTGGCACGCAATCATCAAACGTACCGAAACCGACAATTCCTTCAATCCGGTAATGCGAAATTTCATGAAAGAAGCAACTCCGACAGAATACAGTAATTCTATATTAAGAGTTGTTTTTGACGGTGAATTCGATCCGGCTCACGGAGAAGAATTAAAAACTATTCTTCCTAAACTGGATAAGTTGATGATGGATGTAACCGCTGACTGGTCCTGCAGAATCAACATTGAGATGACAAAAGAATTACTGGGACCACCTGTTGCAGCACCGGAAACTGAAAACACCAGCAAAGAAATGCCTGAAGACTTACAGAAAAAGATTGAAGCCAATCCTTTCGTTCAGGGAGTTATAGATTTATTCGGCGGCGAAGTTGTCGACGTTCACGGTTGATCCGTAGTCATTCTTTAATCTCTAACACAACCTTACCAAAGCGGAATGATATATCATCAATTCCGCTTAGTCAAATTTACAGCTCTACTTGGTGTATTTGCTGACGATGATCACAGAATTGATTCCGATCATACCGAAAGACATGTTCAGAATAGTATTTATGCCATCAGTTTGCTTAGGTTCGGATATCACCAGGTTTTGGATATCACATTCAGGATCAAGATTATCGATATTCAGGCAAGGGTGCACAATACCATCGTCAAATGATGGCAGGTTTCCTGCTAACTCAAGAGCACCGGCGGCCCCCATAGCATGACCAATAAATCCTTTGGTGTTATTAACAAACGGGAGTTTTTCTGCTCCGGATAAAACTTCCTTTAACGCCAAACTTTCCTGAGCATCTCCCATCTTAGTGGATGTTGCGTGAGTATTTATAAGATCAATATCATTAATGGTCATTCCAGCCTTTTTTAACGCTTTTTCAATACATTCCACCTGACGTTCATAATCAGGTAAAACCGCGTCTTTTGCATCTGAGTTCATGGAATACCCGGTAAGTTCACCATAAATTTTCGCACCGCGTTTCAAAGCGTCATCAAGTCGTTCCAGGGTATAAAGACACCCCCCTTCAGAAATAACGATTCCATTTCGGTCGGCATCAAACGGACGACTGGCCTTCACCGGATCATCATGTTTTGCCAAAGCCCCCTGACTATTAAAACTGGCAAAGATTCCGAAAGTACCGGGACTTTCAGACACACCGCCGCAAAGAGCGATATCCACTTCATCAAGCAACAGTTGCTGGGCCCCCTGAATCATTCCGGCATTTCCTGCAGCACATGCAGCACCAATACAGTAATGCGGACCGGTAATTCCGGTATTCATGGTAATTTCTCCTGCCGGGTTATTGGCGACTGAGCGAGGATTGTGATGGTGGCTCCAGTATTTCACATCGTAATCAAACTGACTGAGATTGTAAACTTCATTTTCCGTTTCGACATTACCGTGTTCGGTAATTCCCACGTAAACGCCGATGCGATCACGATTGGAATCATTAACTTCGAGACCGGCATCATTCATGGCTTCATGAGCACAATAGATCGCCACGGAACCAGCGCGGGTACCATTACGAATTTGTCTGCGGTCCTGATATTTTGAGGCTTTAAAATCGCAAAGTCCAGCATGAACTCTGCCCATATAACGAATCTCCATATCGGTAATACCAGAAACTTTGTTCAACAGGTTATCCCTGAATTCCTGCAATGTATTACCATTTGGGGCAGTTAGCCCGATACCAGTTATTACAATCCTCTCGTGATCAGAACGCATTATTTACAATTCCCCGACTGTTTTATCTATAATATTAAATATATTCTGGATTAAACCGGTACGACTTTCCGGCTGACTAACAAGCCATAGAATAACACTGTTTCTCAATATCTGCAATTTCAAACAACCATTTTTTAGCTTTAAAATCATGGTTCATACAAAGTAATGAATAAAAAAACGTTTTTTTTGAGAAAATCACAAAGAATTTCATAATCCTCACGTCATATTAAGAAAAGGGAACAAAAAACGAGGGTTTAATGAGTCAGGCAGAAGGGAATAACGTCCGGGAAGCTGTTTTTGAAAAGCTGATTAACGAACACCTGCCCGCATTACGACGGGTCGTATTCAGAATCATCGGCAATTCCAGCGATACCGATGATGTTATTCAGCAGGCCATGCTCACAGCATGGGAACGATTCGATCAATGCAGGGAACACGCGAAATTACCCGGTTGGGTATGCAGTATTGCTTGTAATAAAGCCTATGACCTGCTAAGAAAACGCAGTCGGGAAACGGCTCTGTTTGAATCCGGTTCAACACAAGCGGAACCGGCAAAACGAACAGCGGATAAAGAACTGTTGGAAGAAGTTGAATTCGCGATCAAGTCTCTTCCTGATCATTTGCATGCGGCATTAAACCTGACCGTTTTTGAAGGACTGGGAACCCGGAAAGCCGCCGCGGCTTTAGGATGTAAACCAGCAACACTGTACTGGAGAGTACATAAAGCACGTAAACTATTGAGCCGAAAGCTCAAGGAGGCTCTGCCATGAAAAACAGCCTTAACCGCATGGCCGAAGAATATAAAATACGTTTTGAGAACAGCGAATTCTGTTCCATTGATGAATTTAAAACTGAATTTTTCAGAAAAGCCAGACAAAACCGGCAAACATCAACAACCATGCTAAAGTCAAACTGGATAGCCTGGTCGTTTGCCGCTGCCGCCGTATTGGCTCTGGCTTGCGGACTTATCTTCTTCTCAATTCCGGCCCCAAAGCAACAGCCTTCCCCTACCCTGACTCTGCTGAATGAAGCCAGAAGATTATTTGAACCGGAAGGAGTCGGTGTTGCCGTTGTCAATGGAGAACTTGCTACTTTTGAAAGGGATACAAAAAACCAACAGCCAGATTCACTGGTTGAATTAAAAATCAATACCGGACAGAATCAGAAACCGATAAAAATTCGCTTTACCGCGACGTCTGGTGAATTAGTAAAAATAGACACAGCGGTACTGAAAGGCGAATTCTGGGTTTATAAAGTAGACAAAAACATCTACATGCTGGACTCTGACTGCAAGGTCAGAACCGGACACAAAAACTATATTTCAGTAGCAGCCTCCCTCCCTCTGAAAAAAGGATGCAAACAAAAGACAACCAACCAGAAAAACACCGTCATAACCAGTAAGGTGATATCTTTATGATCCAACCGTTAAGACATATTATCAGTATTATTATGATTCTGGCTCCTGTTTTGGTACATGCGGAAAAAGTCGCGCTGATTACCGAAAGCCAGGGATTCGATAATGTTGCCGATATGGTACTTGCTGAAATGTCATCTTCTCCGGGCATTGAATTTCTAGAACGCAGACAGATTGGCATAGCATTGAAAGAACGTAAACTGAAAACTTATGGTTTAACAGTCTCTGACCTGAGCAAAATCAATAAGCCCCTGCATGCCGATCTGTTCGCGGTTCTTACCGCCGGTGTTGAGAGAAAAAAAACGATCTTAACTGGCTTAATTGTATACGACTCAAAAAACGGCATGCAACTAGTCAATAAGGCAATCTCAGCAGAAAACGCGGTAAACGATATTTCGGTCGGTATTCTTAAAGCCGTAAATTATGTCCGTAAACCCAATAAATTCATACCGATTGCCATCGAAGCCGTCAGGAACGCAGGCGTTCCCGAGAGCCAAAGATATCGGCTGGCAGGAATCGCCGCAGAACTGGAAAGACAGCTCAGTACATTGCCAGACGTAATTATACTTGAACGCGATCATCTTGCCGAAGTCAACACCGAACGCAAGTTGACCGGACAACAGTACGCCCTGATGCCATCGACACGTCTAATCCGACTGGAGTTTTCTCCCGGCTCATCACCGAAAATCTTGAATCTAAGTATGCGCCTGACTGATGCTGTGGGGAAAACACTGGATACTTTTTCGGTCAAATACAACGCGGCAAATCCGAAAGCAATCTATCCAAAGCTGACAAAAAAAATACTGGAAGACCTGAAAATAAAAGCAAACGTTTCGACAATTACTTCCTGCCAGGATGAAGCAAAACGATTCTATGCGGAATATCGTTTTCTTCTACGCACGGACAGTTTCTCTGCGGCTAGACAAAAACTGAACGCGGCAATGGCACTGAATCCACTTTCCCTGGCATACCGCAAAGCAGAACTGACATTAAACAAAAAAGAATCAAAAAACAAAAAAATTAAGACAATCATTGCCGCATATGAATCAAACCTCAATCTAATAGAAAACATTAAACGGGATTTCCATATATCAACCGATGACCTGTACTCCTTTGATTACCTTAATATTCCGTCCGGCGACTATTCTCAGATGCGTGAAACCGATCTGACCAAACTAAAAAAACTGTCAAATCGCTTCCGACCACATCACAACCGAAGGTGCCGAGAAAAATATTATAAATTTGATTTAAGTAATGGCATAAACTCAACAAAAGAATGGAATAACTATTTGAGATATATTTCTGAAAGCACAAGGTACTATTTGTATTGGGATGCGGAAAAATGGAGCAAGGAGTCTTATAATTCCGCATTAGAAAGTCTTGAACTGGCCAAAGCCTATCACAAAAAAAATCCTGAATTTTCCGCACGCGGAATAGGAGACTGGCTACTCGAACTCTCAGTGACATATCGTTCATTCAGTTGTCCTGATCATCTTCAACAATCTTATATCGGCAAGCAATTTACTTCTTTCATCGAACAACTAATTTTAAATTCGGACCAATATATAAACGAAGCAAGCAGCCTTCCGTTTCCGTCAGCCAAATTATCTGCAATACAATTAAAACTAATAAAAAATACCATAGCAAGTAATTACCATATAGACATCCTCAGAAAAAACATGAATGAATATTGCCGTGAAAAAGCAGAGATAGTGAAGCGGTTACCGGGTAAAAAAAACAGAGAGGTGATTTTTGCGATCTTCTGGGATCATCGCAACGACTTGCGAAAAGTTATATATGAAATAAAAACGGAACATCTGGAAGTATCACAAAAATCACAAGAAATAATCGCCGGGAAGGAGATAAATACCCCCAAAATCCCCATCAGCGATTTAAATAATTTAATAACGAAAGAAAAAAAGGGGGAAGCCCGGGTTTCGATGGCACTAAAACTGGAACCGCAATGGCGCAAATATGTTTCTGAGCGTTTTACGGACCCTGAGGTGTCTGACTTTTTCAAAGGCCTATGCGCTATGGCTCAATCACGCTCATACACGAAAAATTCTGTATATGAACAATTCAGGAATGTTATCAACCGTGATATTCAAATAGAAAGACTCTTGACCCTTGATAACAATAGTGAAAAACCATCCATCTGTAATGCCATTATCTCCGGAGATAATCTCTATCTACTGATGACTCGGAAGAAATGGCTTTCAAAACAGCGCACTTCAAGATATAGTTGGACCTTGGCTGGATTCAATCTGAAGACCCGCAAACTGACAATGCCGTTCCCATGGACAGAAAGTGACAGATTCCGTTCGCGCGGCCCAATTCCGCTTCGTATCCTTGCGATTGAGAACAATCTTGCGATAGCGGAAACCAAAGATTACCTGACCGTATACCATCTTGACTCCGGCAAAACTACTGCAATCAAAGACCTGCCTGGAGATACAATCTTTGCCGCCACTATAATGAAAGAACGAATCTATGTATTCTCCGGCGGCTACAGGCGCGGCAGAACCGCCGCAACAATGACTGTATTAATGTCATTAAAACCAGATGGAACCGACCGAAAAGTCCATATATCCTGCATGAGCGACAATCCAACCAACGATTTGGACCGCGCCAAGCCGTTTCTGGTATACTCAATGGTTGCCGACACGCCTCGAAAGCGACTGGTATTTCTATGTGAATCCCCCAACAGAAGCGGCAAAATCAATGGATTATGGGAGTTCCAGCCGGAAACAAAGCAATGCCGTCTGCTATTCGAACAGAAACACCAGATGATTGATAGAATTATGATCAGGAACAAAGAAAAACTATTTTTCTCGTTCTTCCACGAAAGATTCTGCGAATATGATCTGAGTAAAGATAAAGGTGAAGTAATATTCTCGTACAATGATAAAACGGGGAAATATTATCTACCTGTTAAGTTTCGTTCATGTAACGGCATCGTTTATCGCGGACCTTTCTTTGCTCGTTCCAATCAACTATGGCTTGGAGGAGAATACCCACAGATGAGATTACTGCAATTCCCGAATATTACAGATTCGCCCCTGGTTGCCATTGAACAGTCAGTATTCACTATGGGATTCTATAATATCCCACTGCCGTATCCCGACGGAAAATCAGCATTAAGTATCGGCCCTAGAAGCATTATTAAAATCACACCCAAACCATCATCAGCCAGGGAGAAACGTTAATGAAATTGTTGTTTACAATGATCGCGGTACTGATGCATGTAGCAGTTTTAACGGCAGCATCGCCGCATTTAAACCTATACTCCGGTAAGCCGCAGGAATTTACGGTATCCAAACTAACCCCTCAAACCATCTATGCATGGAAGTTATCAACAACTCACGGCCGCACATTAGGAGTAAGTCAGGTTAAAACGGACGATAACGGCTGGGCAAAGTTGAGCATTGAATGTCCGGCGATTGAGCCCGGATCAACCGTAAAAGCGGTAATAAAACTGGAAGCGGCAGGTGATACAAAAACTTATAACATTACATTTCATTCGAAAAAGATATTTGCCCAGCTGACTACGGCACTGAATAAAAAAGGAGTCTATGCCTCCAGCGACAAACTTGAAAAATTCATGGAGCAAACCGGCATAAAACTAAAAGAGTCGGTCAAGGCTAAAATCTGCTTTCTTGAGGACGAAACAGAAGAAACAATTAATAAACTGATAAGTAATGGAAAAACAGTAATTTACTTCACCGATGGAGAAAATCAACTTTCACCGATTCCATCAAACCTGCAAAACATAAACCTGATTCTTTTTGATGACCCGACAATAAAAAAAGCGATGTCTTTCGAAATGACCGAAGGAACTTTACAGGTTGATTATCTCGACCGGGTCAGTATTATCAATATAAAATATTCTTCCGGTCGCCTGGTGATTATCGCGCCTCAATGGCGTAAAACAATGTATAAGATGCCCGAATTATGGCTTAAACTCATTAATATAATAAAAAAGGATGTGGAAAAATGAAAAAAAGACTCATCGTATCGTTGCTCGCCGGATTTTGTCTGGCCTGTATCGCACCTGCAACTTCAACAGCGGGAGAAAACCAGGAAGAAAGCATCACGGTCCCTACAATCGCAGTGTTACCGTTTGCCAACCGTATTCGTGGGGCATCCTCTCAGGGCCTTGGCGAATCCGTTTCCGAAGTCCTGACAGCAGAACTTAGTACTGTTGGTGAATATGATCTGGCGGATCGTACTGATATCACAAAAATCATGGGCGAATTGAAGCTAAGTGCTTCCGGAATGGTTGACAAAGCAAGCCAGTTAAAAATAGGCTATCTCGTTGGCGCCAGAATTATCATTACCGGTTCAGTCTTCAAAGCCGGAAAGAACAACTATATTGTGGCTAAAATAATTGGTGTCGAAACCAGTAAAGTTGTCGGCTGCAGTATCAAAGGAGTCGATAATCCGGTTGATATGATCAGCAAACTGACTCCGATCATATCTCAAAAAATCCAGCATAACGCCAGAAAACTACTTCCAGTCATTCCTGATCCTGATGCAATTCTAAAAAAACTGAAAGAACAGATTGGCAACGTCAAAGGAACCAAGGTTTATGTTCATATAACAGAAAGAGCTATTGTTAATATTGATCCGGCTGCGGAAACGGAAATGAAAAAACTGCTGCTGGCACTGGGATTTGATGTTGTCGATTCCGCCGATAAAGCAGACTTCCGGATCACCGGAGAAGGTCTGGCGGAAAACAGCGGACAGTTCAAGCAGTTCTTCAGCGCCACAGCCCGTGTTGAAATCAATATCCGGACAAAAAGCGACAAGCTGATCGCCTCGGACCGTCAGGTAGAAACGGTTGCGGGCCCAGCTGTATCAGTTGCAGCAAAACAAGCACTGGCGCAAGCAACATTATCAATGTCTGAACGTTTGATTCCTCTACTGAAAAAATAATAAAGAAATAATGATAAGCCGGTTCGAATTAAGCCGGCTTTTTTTACTTTCCAATACAAAAGCGTGAGAAGATATTGTCGAGAATATCAGGGGAAACTGTTTTTCCAGTGATGTGTCCGAGCGCGTCGATCGCATCACGGAGATGGACCGCGGCAAGTTCCCAGTCCTGTTCGGTAATCGTTTCAACTGCCGGAGCAATATTACCAACCGCACGTTCAAGCAATTCTGCATGTCGAGCACTGACAGCCAGTTCCGGCTCGGCATCATGAGGAAAGCCCCACACCGCGCTTTCAAACGCATCCAGCAGCGATTCGATATTTTCGCGTTTTGCCACGGAAACCTTTACTGCCGTATATTTAAGTTCGGGCAAACTGACTTTAGATACAAGATCGGTCTTATTCCAAACGACAATGACATTGTTTTCTTCCGTAAGATGTGCTCTCATTTCCTGAAGTTCATCTTCAATATTATCAACAGAACTATCCAGCAGCCACAACACGATCTGGGCTTGTCGAATAGACTTACGACTCCGGTCAATTCCCATTCCCTCAATCAAGTTATCAGCTTCACGAATCCCGGCAGTATCAATCAGTCGAACAGGAATCCCCCGCAATGTAGCGGATTCTTCCAGCGTATCACGAGTTGTGCCCGGGACCTGGGTAACAATCGCCCGTTCATATCCCAGCAGAAGGTTCAGCAGACTCGATTTTCCGGCATTGGGACGTCCTGCGATAACCACCCTGATTCCGTTACGCAAAATCACACCTTCAGTCTTGGAAACGAGCAGTTCATTCAGCCTATCCGCTACAGCTTCAAGCTGCCCGGTAAGCTCGGCAAGGCCAGTCCAGTCAAGCTCTTCTTCCGTAAAATCCATTCTTGATTCGCACTCGGCAAGCACATTCACCAGCAAATCGTAAATACCATCGACCACACGTCCAAGAGCACCGTCAATCTGTTTTTCCGCAAGATTCAACGCCATGTTACTCCCAGCGGTAATTACATCCGCCACCGCTTCCGCCTGGGTCAAATCCATTTTATCATTAATAAAGGCACGATAGGTAAATTCTCCCGGTTCAGCCATTCTAGCGCCTGCCGACAAGGCAGATTTAAGAATTCTTCCGGTTGTCAGATTTCCGCCGTGGCATTGAATCTCAACAATATCTTCTCCGGTATAGCTGTTCGGACCCGGCATATATACCGCCAACGCTTTATCTCCTCCCTGAACAGGAAATTCCGCAGTTCCCAGGATAAGCTTCCTGACATTTTCACGCGAAAGCTCAGCGGGCCCCTTCCATATACGATTTCCAACCTCCAGGGCGTCACGTCCCGAAATACGAATGATTGAAATAGCCCCGCCAGTTCCGGTGCATATTGCAGCTATGGTATCAACTGTATCCATAATATATATAATTAATTCCTGTGTTATCCGCATTAATACCGCTTGGAATGTCACACTACGTGATACGAAAGCGGAAAATATAAAATATATCCTCATGACGGCCCATTCACAATGCAAGAGCCATGAAAACACCCATAATTTGTAAAAAATATAACATTTTATCAAGTAAATAGTAAGTAAAAACTTGAAAAAGTATAAGTTTGAGCTTAAAGTTAGCTGATTTATTTTAATCAAAAATCGGGAAAGGTCTGTCATGGATAAAAAGTCTCTCAGTGATATTTCCAGTGGACTCCGCAGCGTTTATCAGAAAGCGGGAGAAGCGGTAAAGCGAAATAATGTCGAATATGCAGTTGAACTTTATAAATCGATTGTCAAAAAAGAACCGGGATTTCTTCAAGCCAGGGAAGACCTGCGAAACGCAGAACGCACTTATACTGAAAAACTCGGCGGATTCGCAAAACTGATTATATCGATAAAGAATCAATTTGGTTCCGGTAAAATCAAATCAAAAATCAAAAAAGATCCTTTGGAAGCCATCAAAATGGCTGAGGATATGCTCGCCAAAAACTTATCGGACCCGGTTGCGCTTAACGTCATGGCAGACGCAGCTATTGCTGCGGGAGAAGATAATTTAGCCGCAGAGGCTTATGAAATATTTCGCGAATACGCGCCAAAAAACGAGAAAAATCTCCGTAACCTCGCAGAAGTGTACAAACGTACAGGTCACGGAGGTAAGGTACTGGTTATTTTCCAGGAAATTGCCCGAATGCATCCCAAAAGCCTGGATGTTCAGCAAGAACTGAAAGCTGCCGCCGCTCTCGCCAGTATGGAAAAAGGCCATTGGGAAGAAGAAGGTGATTTCCGTAGCAAAATGAAAGACGAGGAGGCTGCCGAAAACCTTGAAAAACAGGATCGCATTGCACGTGCTGACGACGATATGGCCGACATGATTCAACGGCTTGAAACTTCTATTAATGAGGGTGAGGATTCAGTAGATAACTACCGCAAACTGGCTGATTATTACCACCGCAGTAAACGCTATGCGGATGCGGAAAACACCTATCAGGTCATTATGAAAAAACTCGGAGTTCTCGACTTACTGATTGACAGTAAAGTTGAACGCGCACACCTGGCTCAGCTGGATGAACAGATTGCAGCAGCCGAAGAACAGGAACAAGATACCGAAGAACTCAAAAAGGCCAAATACGACTACAGAATGGAACGTGCAGTTGAACGTGTTAATACTTATCCAAACGATAATAAATTACGTTACGAACTGGCTCTGGTATACTTTGACGGCAACTACATTGATGAAGCTCTTGAACAATTCCAGATTGCTCAGCGTGCTCCTAAGTTCAAAAACGTTGCTCTCGCTTATATGGGCAAGTGCTTCCATCAAAAAGGACAGCTTGACTTGGCTATAGAACAACTTGAAAAAGTTGTATCAGAATTAAAAGTAATGAACAACAGCAAGAAAGACGCCCTATATGAATTAGGGGTGGCATATATTGACTCTGATCAGAAAGATAAAGCAGGAGACTGTTTTAAACAAATCTATCAGGAAGACATCAATTATCGCGATGTCAGTGAAAGAATGAAGACTATATACGGCTGATTTTCGGCATTATACTTAAGTAAATATTCGATATTTGAAGGTATAATATTGTCAATATTGCCGATAAGGGTTTGTAATTTAAGATTTTATGTGTTAAATTTATAAAAATTATATATAATTATTAAGGTTGCTCAGAGCATTCTAACCGAGAGAGGATTCAAATGGCTGAAAATAATGAAGCAGATCCAAAGATAAAAGCAAGCGATTCCAAGGGTGATTCCGTCGCTCCAATTCAGGACCCGATGAGTTTCCGTGATACAGACACCGGAAACCTTAAGCGTCTAACTCCCGGAAAAGCCAAGAAAACAATTAAACTGAAACCTTTAACTGCCAAAAGCAGTGCGACCAAAGTTCCAATATCCAAGCCTGATGAAACTCAGCAGGGAATTGGATCCCAAACCTCCGCATCTGATGTAAAAACAGCAACAGCAGTTTCTCAGTTAGTTCCTAATGCCGCAGCAACCGGCAAGCAAACAATAAAATTAAAAACCGGCGCAGCTGGAGGCGAAGCATCAAAACCTGCTGTACTAAAACCAGCTGGAGGCTTAAAGCCCGCAGCCGGCAAATCAGCGATATTAAAACCGGGAGCCGGAGTAGCTCCAAAAGCTCCAGCACCGAAAGCGGCAACTCCGGATTCTCCTACAGTCAATCTTACTAGTGCTGCAAAAGCTGCCGCAAGTCCGGCAGAAAAACCAGCGCCTGCGGCTCCAGCAAGCCCCAAAATGCCTTCACCGGCGGCTCCTAAAGCAGCAGCACCCAAGCCTTTGACTCCCAAAACAGGCTTGACACCGGTTTCGCCTGTTACTCCAGCAAGCCCCAAAATACCTTCACCGGCGGCTCCTAAACCGGCGGCTCCGGCGGCAGCATCACCTGCGGCCCCCAAAATGCCGACTCCAGCAGCTCCGGCAGCAGCAGCGCCTGCGGCACCTAAAATGCCAGGCTTGTCTTTACCAAAGAATGCTCTTGGAGATGAAGAAGAAGCGAAAAAGCCAGCAGAAGAACAAGAAGAAGATCAGTTCGAAAAAGAACTTAAGGATATTAAATCCAAGAAGAAAAAAGGTAAAAAACAGGCCGCTTTTGATGAAGAAGAAAAGGTTGAACCAGGAATTATTCTTTCACTTTTCTCCTGGGCCGCAATGTTATTTATTGGTTTGGCTGTTGCATTATGCGCCATCCAATTTGCCAACCAGTGGCACAAACAGAAAATTCAGATTCCCGGATTGGAAAATATTGCTGAAGTTAAGTTTTTCAATAAAGCTTCTACTCCATCAACTCCAGTAGCGCCCAAAAAACAAGAAGCACCAAAAACTGAAAAGAAAAAATAATTTAGTTAGATTACTGTACAATTCGGCACATCCAAAGGGATGTGCCTTTTTTTTGATAAAAAATGAATTCTGAAAAAACACTACAACAATACCTTAAGCAGAAAAACAGCTTGAGAAAAGTCGACAGATACAGGCTGGACAAACTGGAACGCGCAATCAAACAACGCCTCAGCGCCAAACAGCCATCGGACCGACTGATTGATAAATTCGAACATCAATTCAAACGAGCCGTCGAAAGAGCGTTCCCCCCGATCGTTGATCGATTAAATGTTTCTTTTCCGGAAGAGCTTCCCATTTCCGCACGTGCTGAAGATATTTCCGGCCTGATTCAACAACATCAGGTTATCATTGTCTGCGGAGCGACCGGCTCAGGGAAAACAACCCAGCTCCCAAAAATTGCCCTTGAAGCAGGTCGGGGGCAAATGGGACTCATCGGCTGCACCCAACCGCGCCGGATCGCTGCGGTATCCATGGCAACCCGAGTTGCGGATGAACTTAGCTGCAAGCTTGGCAATGAAGTCGGCTACAAAGTGAGATTTGACAACTCAACTAGCGACGATACAGCGATAAAATTCATGACAGACGGCATTCTTCTGGCCGAAACAATCAGCGACAAGCGCTTAAACCAGTACGATACACTAATTATTGATGAGGCTCATGAGCGCAGCCTTAATATTGATTTTATCCTTGGTTACCTGAAAAACCTCCTAAGAGTCAGGCCTGACCTAAAAATCATTATCAGTTCCGCTACTCTTGACGCTGAAAATTTTTCAGCCTTCTTTAATAATGCCCCTGTTGTTGAGGTTGAAGGCAGAACCTATCCGGTGGAAGATTTTTTCATGGAACCGGAAGAAGATGAAGACCTGTCGTCTCATATTCTTCGTGCGGTAAAATGGATCAGCGAAGTCGACCGTACTGGTGATATCCTTGTATTCCTTCCCGGGGAAAGAGAAATCAGGGAAGCCGCAGACACTCTCAATGGACAATTCTGGAAACGTACAGACATTCTTCCCTTGTTTGCCAGAATGGGAGTTTCAGAACAGAAAAAAATCTTTTCTCCCGGTCAAAATCGACGAATTATTCTTGCAACGAATGTAGCTGAAACTTCTATCACGATCCCAAGAATTCACTATGTCATCGATTCCGGCCTGGCAAGAATCAGCCGATTCAACCCGAACAATCAGGTACAAGAACTAAAAATCGAGCAAATCTCCCGCGCCAGCGCGATGCAGCGTCGCGGCCGTTGCGGACGTATTGCTGAAGGTATCTGTGTATTTCTATATGACCGTAAAACATTTGACGACAGCCCCGAATTTACCGATCCGGAAATACGCCGATCATCCCTTGCTGGAGTCATCCTGCAAATGGAATCGTTGAAATTGCCGCCGATTGAAGACTTTCCCCTGATTGATCCGCCGCAGTCTGCTCTTATCCGTGATGGCTATCGCACATTGCAGAATATCAAGGCCATGGACAAGCATCGCAAATTAACCCAAGTGGGCCATGACATCTCAACCTATCCAGTGGACCCTCATCTTGCTGCAATGATTTGTCACGGTCAAAAAGAAAAAGTAGCCAGCGAAATGCTGATTATAACCGCATTTCTCAGCATTATGGATCCGAGGGAACGTCCTCAGGAAAAGCAACAGGCTGCGGACCAGGCACACGGACAATGGAATGATGAACGCTCCGACTTCATATCCATTCTGAATCTCTGGAACTTTATTCAAGAAGATGCAAAATCTCAAACCCAGCTACGAAAATTATGTAAGAAGAATTTCCTTAACTTTCGACGCGTACGGGAATGGTATAATCTTTTTCAAGATTTGCGCGATACCATAAAAAACAATAAATCCGGCACCTTACCGAATGCTCCTGTTTTTAAAGATTTTCATTATGACCAGATACATCGATCACTACTTGCCGGGCTTCCAACCCATATAGCCAGATATGATCGCGAGAAAAAACTTTTTCGCGGCGCAAAAAACCGTAAATTCTATATTTTTCCAGGCTCAGGACTATTCAAGAAAACCCCGGAATGGATTATCTCATTCGAACTAGTCAACACAACCAGGCTCTACGCCAGAAAAATTGCAGAAATCGACCCTGCATGGGTCGAAGATATTGCTCCGCACCTGTGTAAAAGTACCTATGATAATGTTCAATGGAACCCGGATCGCGGATTTGTCTATGCCCGTGAAACGGTTATCAGCAGCGGACTTATCATTTATGGTGGACGCTCCGTTCATTATGGAAAAGTATGTCCCGATGAAGCCCGAAATATTTTCATCCGCGAAGGAATAGTTCACGCAAACCTGTCAACAAAAGGCGGCTGGCTAAAACTACACCGGGCTATGCTGGAGAAAATAAGTGTGTACGAAGCGATGCTCCGACGTCCTGGATGCCTGTTTGACGACACCGCAGTCTTTGATCATTTCAACACCTTGCTTCCTCCAGAAGTATGTTCTGTTAAGTCATTAGAACAGTGGATAAGAAAAACAAAAGCACGAATTGCCATGCAGCTTGAAGATGCCGTATTCGAACATATAGAGCTCCCCTCCCCGGAAGACTATCCGGAAACACTGGAGTTTTGTTCCGAACAGTTCAAACTAGTCTATAAATTTGATCCGGGTGAAATCGATGACGGAGCAATGTTGCTATGTCCAACGGACCTTCTTTGCCTACTTCCGGAGAACTGTCCAGACTGGACCGTTCCCGGTTTACTGATAGAAAAAGTAAAATTACTGATTCGCGCACTCCCCAAAACCGTTCGAACTATTTTCAATCCAGCTTCAGAAACTGCCGAACGCTTCTGCAACGCGGTCAAATCCGGGGAAATTGACACGAATGATCAGTTAACTGTAACACTAGGAGATTTTCTGTCCGGCATTTCATCCGAGCGAATACACTCTTATGATTTTGACACCGAACGCATTCCGGCTTATCTAACGCTGAAAATCGCGGAAACTGATAATCATGGTAATATAAAAAAAATCACAGCCGGAATGCCGGAACGCTCCGGCAGCGGCTCACGCCTGAGCCATCGCCTGAAAGGTACGGACAAATGGATTTCCACCGGTCTGACCGACTGGCCGGAAGATGGTGTCCCCGAATCAATTACTCTTGAGGAACAAAATAATACCACAGGTTATCCGGCTCTGACCGATGAAACCCAAAGCATCGGGCGTCAGGTTTATCTTGATCCTCGAGAAGCCGCGGCAGCACAGCGCCGCGGTCTAATCAGATTGTATCGGCTTCAAAACACCGACCATATAAAATACTTGAAACGCAACCTGCCTTTATCTGATTCGGTAAGATTATCGTTATGTTTAAAGGACCGTAAAAATGCTTTCCAGGAAGACTACCTTGATGCCGCCATCATTGCATCACTCACTGATGACGGAATAGTAGACATCCGAACAGAAAACATCTGGAAACAACGTGAGATTGATACGAAAGAAAGGCTGCTATGGGAGTATCTCGTATATTATGCAAGCATTTTAGATAATATTGTTATTGATAAGGATAAAATTGAACGCGACTTGGAATCAGTAAAGAATAAGGATGCATTCTTTCACTGTGGTACCGATGTTACCGAACATCTTAACTTTTTATTTCGCAATGGCTTTACACGAACAAACAAGATATTTTCATTATATCCACGCTATCTAAAAGCACTGCGTATAAGAGTAGAACGCATGTTACTGGGGCCAGGTAAGGACGAAACAAAAATGGAGCCGATAGAATACTTCCAGGAACGATTTAAAATCGCATATAACTCCGTAGACGACTATGACTCAGCTTTTGATTTACAGGAGTTTTCAAGACTGCTCGAAGAATTCAGAATTGCCCGCTTCGCACCGGAAGTCGGAACAACCGAAAAGGTTTCAGAAAAACGCTTACTCAAAGCTTGGAATGAAGTAAAACTATAGCAATGTTTTTTCTTTTATGAAACAATCTAATTGTTCTGCCCATCTGGCATACCCCGCCACATTGGGATGACAAAAATCGTAAAACATTTTTCGAGTCATTGATCCATCCGGCTCCAAAAGAGCCGGGCCGGGATCATGAAAAAACACCCGGTTCCCATCGGCAAGCTGAGAAATCATTGAATTAACCGTAATAATCTTGCGGCGCATTGAGGTATCGGGTTCCTTCCCTCGCGGAAAAATCCCGGTAAGAATTATTTTCGAGTCGACACACTCCCGTTTCACCCGGTTGAGGATTTTCATAATCCCCTTCCCTATCTCTTTCTCTTCGTATTCATCAAGATTGTTGGCTCCAATCAGCAGCACTGTAACACGTGGAGAAATCTTACCAATTCTACCATTTTCAATCCGCCACAGAAGATGCTGTATATAATCGCCACTGGCAGCCAGATTAGCCGTTTCGACATGACCAAAATATTTCTCCCATATTTCCGGACGTCCCGGCCATTGCCAGCCGAACAAAATAGAATCTCCAAGCAGCAAAATATCATGATGCCCCTGCTCAGCAATCTCCAAATGCTGTTGATGCAAGGCCAGCCATTCTTCCTGGGTAAAAAAAGTTCCGGTGTTCAACAAAGGAGTTAATGTCGAACACTTTTCAGGTTTAATTTTTTCTCCGCGCGCGGCGTTATCAGTATTCACAGTAAATGAACTTTCTGTTACTTAGCAAGCTCTCCGATGATCATAATACCACCAACATACCAGTTGGTTCCCTTGAACTTCTCCGGATTCTCTTCCAGATAATGCAGGTTACTCTTAAAGAGGATTTTCGACTTATCCAGTTCTTTCCCAAGAACTTTTATTTCGACTTCATGAACTTTATCGGCCAGCTTGTCCCCGACAACAAGGGTTGCCAGACGGTGATAGTGACAATACCCGTCCATTCTCCTGAGTTCTCTTTTTTTGCCGTCAAGCGTAACTTCCAGATATCCGCAATCCGGACCAACAAGATCATAAACAGATACTTTCACCCCTTTAAACTTAAACTTGACCGTCGCCCCCGGACCGCCTTTCCAGACGCCGGGAAGACGCCTTCCGAATCTTTTTACGAACGAAGAATCAGCGGGCAGTTTGGTAAATCCAGTCAGTTCGGCTTTATCAAGCGGATATATTCCAGCCTTCTCCCAGTTGTTCGGACTCAACGGTTTTCCAAGCTTATGCTGACCTGCCTTGCCTGTTTTTTCTATAGCGGGGATGGAACGCGCAATCGCCTCCATATATAAAACATGGCCGGTATCCGTATAAGGATGGACCCCATCCCGGGAAAATGCGATCTTACCATCTTTATCGCGGGCCATTCCAGAAGCCTGGTTCAATTCATCACCGGAAACTCTGCTCATTTTGGCCTTCTGGGCTTTCATTGTCAGTTTGCCTTCTTTGGCAAGCTTTGCGACTTCGATTCCCAAATGGATTGACGGAATATTATAATGATCAGCAACCTTCTCCATCACACTGGCGGAACGCTTCATCTTTCCTTCATTAAGATTTTTTATATCGCGCGCAGTAATGGTGTAGACAAAACAAATATCGCATTCCGGCAAAGTCTTCCAGGTTTGCCGGACAATTCCTTCCATCGCTTTGATGATCCGTTCAAGAGCGGCCTTGCTATCATTGACCGCAAACTCAACAAACAGCAGATCCGGCTTGAATTGTAATGCGTCATGCTCCAGACGAAACACACCAAGATTGGAGCCCGTCCCACCAATGGCGGCATGAATTTCACTTACCTTTGCCTTCGGAAAATTCTTCTGGAACCATTGTTTACTCAATACCCGCCAGCCGTTCTGACAGGTAATACTGCCGCCAAGATACGCTATTTTTACATCCTTGCCAGCCTTCAGCTTTGCGAAAAAGTTGGGAAGGCCTCCACGCGGAGAACACTCAACTGCATCTCGCAGAGGATAAGGTTTCTCCTGAGCGTTTATAAATGAAAAAGCGGAAATTAAACAGACGAGAAAAAAACAATTCATAAACACCGATTTCATGTTGTCAGCCTTTTTTATTTATGTAACATCTTCGAAATAATATGCCACAATGCCGAAGATAATCCACAAGACCTCAGCAAAATAATTGCAAAAAACGTCAGATGAACTATTGTAATAATGGAATATTGCATTAGTATAATCATCCCGCAACAATTGTTACGGGGGCGACACGGTTTCGACTGTTCAGGCAGACTGTGTGACTGCATGCCGAGGATGATCGTTGGCCTCGTTAATCATCGATTAAAACTATAATTGCAGAAGAGCAATTCGCACTGGCTGCTTAAGTTCGGCCACGTTTTTACCCTGACGAACGCTAGGGGATAAAAACGTTAGCAGCGTTCTGGTTCGTTGATTCGGTCTTTCGGTCACGAATGAGATTTTAGAGAGACTAGTCGAGAAGCAGGCCTGTCCGTTGGCTTCGCGGAAAGACGATAAACTTCAATAACGGGACAAGCATGTAGAGGTCCTCATGAACCCGGTTCAGGACGGGGGTTCGACTCCCCCCGCCTCCACTTTTTTTTCTAAAACCATAACTATAAGGAACTTGCAAATTAAAACGCAAATTTAATACTAACTATTTCTCACAAGATTCAATCAGGTTTAACAAAGTTTAGCAAGGATTCCCCTGCCCCCGTTACTCCCCCCGTCCTTATTTCAAATAATGATATGTTACTGGGATTAAAACCGATAGCATTATACAGCGGACAGATTTAAAGGCATAATTCTGCTGAGTTTCTGAGTGAAACCATGAATATGCTTGCTGAAAGCAATCATGCTGACATCGCAAAACGACTCTTATCCAAACACAAATCACAGAAAGTCGTCTAACTCCACAAATTTGTGACTCATTCCAACTTAAGGTTTATGCTAATTCAATTTCAAATATCGAATTATCCAAAAAGTAAAATTCAAGTGTAGATTTTTTATCTTCGGCTTACTATACTAATATATATGAATAAGAGTATAGATATATTCGTTTTCATTGATGCATTGGGGTGGGAGGTAATTAAAGATAAAGATTTTCTGGAAAATCTGCTACCCCATCGTTATCCTGTGCAAATGCAATACGGATATTCATCCACCGCAATACCGACGATTTTAACCGGACAACCGCCTACTGGCCATAAGCATTTAAGTTTTTACTATTATGCTCCACATAAATCTCCGTTCAAGCTGTTAAAACTGATGATGCTGGAATATCTGCCCGGACGTATTTTTGACCGTTGGCGTGTACGGCATATTCTATCTAAGCTGATAGCGAAGCTTTACGGCTATACCGGATATTTCGAAATGTATGCCATGCCTTTCGACAGGCTGCATTTCTTCGATTACATAGAGAAGACTGATATCTTTGTTCCCGGTGGTCTCGCTCCGGTTCGAAATCTTGCGGATGAGCTTGAAGACAGCGGCATTCCTTATCATATCTCAAACTGGCGGCTAAGCGAAAGCGAAAACGTAAATTCTTTAATAGCTGATATTGAAACAGGTGATATCCGTTTTGCTTTCCTTTATACTGCTGCGATGGACGCGCTCCTCCACATGAAAACGAAAGACGGCAAGGAGATTCCTGGGAAGCTGGAATGGTATAGCGAGCAGTTAAAAAAAGTGATTGAAGCAGCCAAAGAGCATTATGATACTTTCACGCTTCATGTGATGTCCGACCATGGGATGACAACACTTACAGGAGTTGAAGACGTCAAGGCGAAAGTTGATGCCCTTGGATATAAATTCGGAAAAGACTATGCAGCCGTTTTTGATTCAACTATGGCGCGGTTCTGGTTCTTTCATGACAAGGCGAAATCTGATATCAGTGCGGTTTTGGAAAAAGTGGATCATTCACACATTCTTTCTGATGAAGAGATGAAACGTTATCGGATTGATTTTCCTGATAATATGTATGGAAAACTTTATTTACTGATGGACCCCGGCTGGCAGATCGAACCGTCGGACATGGGGCGAAAGGCACTTCCGGCAATGCATGGATTTGCCCCTGAACATGAAGATTCCTTTGCCAGTTTTTTGTCCACTGAGCCGATTGATCCTCCTCCTCAATGGGTAGGTGACTATTTTAAGATAATGAAATCGAAAATTGCTCTCGTCAAAGAACAGAAACCTTAAGAAAAAAGGCTGTCAATGGAAGAGTATAAGGTAAATATCCTTGTCGTGGATGACGAGGAACTGAACTTGAAAGCGATCTCCCGGACTTTGCGTAAAACCGATTATGAACCGGATTGCAAAATGTCCGGGGGCGAGGCTCTTGAGGCTGTAAAGCGACAGGAGTATGAACTGGTGCTGATGGATGTAATGATGCCTGAAATGGACGGTCACGAAACCTGCCGTCAACTGAAAGCAGCAAAACCGGATCTACCGGTTATAATCATGACCGGCCTGCTTGATGATGAGAGCCTGAAAAAATCTTTCGATAGTGGTGCCGATGATTACATTCGCAAACCGGTCAACCGGATTGAACTGATTTCCAGAATGGACAATATCATGCGGTTAAAGAAAGCCAGACAGGAAATCACCGGCCTGTATGATAGCATTATGAAAGATTTGAATGTTGCCGCAGAGATACAGAAAAGGCTGCTTCCGCCAATGATTTCTGTTGAAAATAATATCCGCTTCTTTTCTGTATACGAACCCTGCGAAAATGTCAGCGGCGACATTATGGATATTATAAAGCTCTCTCCAAACAAAACGGTATTCTATGTAGGCGATATTTCTGGTCATGGAGTACAGGCTGCGCTACTGATGACTGCGGTAAGGTCGATTATCCGTTACATCTTTGAAAATAATCAGGAAAAAACAGTTGCCGACAATGCCGGTATCATAATCTCAAGGCTGGAAACACTGTTTTCTACTCATGATAAATATATGACATTGATTATCGGAATGATCGACAGCGAGAAGATGACATGTGAACTGATCAACGCCGGACATCCTCCTATGATTATTTGTGGTTCAGATCTCCAATGCAGGAAAATTCCATCTCAGAAAGGGTTAGATCCGATTGGCTGGGGCATGAACGCTGAATTTTCCGATGAGTTTATTGATAGTGTAAAGCTTTCTTTTGGTGATCGACTTTTTCTATATACCGACGGTATTATTGAATGCGAAATCAACGGAGAAATGCCAGGCGTTGACGGGTTGAAAAATATGCTTGAGAGCGAGAGGGAAGTAATATCTTCCTCGCCGGCTTTCCCACTATATTTAAGGCAAAAATTATCAGCGATGGGTGGAACAGTTGATGATGATCTGACTCTTATGTCAATGACTCTGAGTAATGACAAAGACTCTTCATATTATGCTTTTCGGCTTCCCTCGGTCTTGCATAAAGTCAGAGATATTTCCGAACAGTGCTACAAGATCATTATTGACGCCGGTTTCGACGTGAAAGCTGCCGCTGAAGCCGAACTGGTCATCACCGAATACATAAACAATATCATTATTCACGGCCTTAACCAGGAATCGGGAACATATATCTATATGCAAATGGAAGTAGGAAATAATCAACTGAAATTTTATGTTTACGACTTTGGGAAAAAATGGCGGGTCGCGAAAAAAAACCAGAACATGGAAGTATTCGCGACATCCGGCCGCGGCCTTGAGATAATTCAACAGTTAACAAAAAGTATGGAAGTAAAGAGGCTCGGAGATATAAACGAGACAACAATAATTATGTGACACGACTCAGCCTGGAGGAGGCATTATGGGCAAAGTCAGTATAGTTGTACGTTCCATGAATGATATAAGATATATCGATCGGACAATGGGGATGATCCGTAAACAAAAGTTTACTGATTACGAGCTTCTCAATGTTGATTCCGGTTCGACCGATGGCACCTATGATGCGGTGCAGAAATTCTCTCCCGACATCTCATGGCAAATCAAACCTGAAGAATATGTTCCTGGTAAAGTGCTGAATTCAGCGGTGGAGAAGTGTACCGGTGAATATATCGTATTTAATAATTCGGACTGTATTCCGCAATCAGAATACTGGCTCGAAAATCTGATTGCTCCTCTTGAAGAAGATTCAAATGTTGCCGCCGTTTTCGGACGCCAGTTGTGTCGTCCCGATGCAAGACCTCTGGTACGTAAAGACGGAGAACGCGCTTTTGGTGATGGTTGTGTAGCTGCAAACTGGGGACATTTTTTTTCTCTGGCAACGAGCGCGGTCCGACATTCACTTCTCAAGGAATTCCCTTTTGATCCCGACATTAAATACTCAGAAGACATAGAGTGGTCGTGGCGCATGAAACAAAAGGGCTATAAAATTATTTATGCCCCAGACGCCGAAGTTGAACATTCCCATAATTATACCCTCAAGGAAGTTCGAAAGCGCTTCTACAATGAGGGCCTTGCAGAAGGACAGATCTATAGACGTTCAAGGTCATTCACTGAGGGGTTTATTTTACCGTTGGCAGCAGAAACTTTAAGGGATATATCCTATCTCATTAAAAATAGAAAAATTGTAGCGGTTCCCGGCGGAATCATTTATCGAATGACGCAGAAATACAACATCTATAAGGGTCGCAGAGATTATTTCAGGAATAAACAGAGGGAAATCAATGAAAATAACTAATGTAATAAGAAGGTTTTCCTTTGAAGAATGGGGTGGAACAGAAACCGTAGTATGGAATACGTCAAAGGAGCTGGAAAAGCGGGGAAATACGATTGAAATTCTGGCGACCCAGGCATTATGTAAAGTCGAAGAAGAACAATTTAACCAGATTGTAATTCGTCGATTCCCATATTTTTATCCGAGCATTCCTCTGACAGATAAGGATCGAGCTGATCTGGATAAAAAAGGCGGAAATCCTTTTTCATTCAAAATGCTTCGCCACATAAAAATGTCCGATAGCGATATAATCCATTGTCATACCATGGCACGGCTTGCGGACACTGTCAGAATCGCTGCACAAAATCTTGAGATTCCCTATGTTATTTCCCTACATGGAGGGCATTTTGATGTACCGGAAGAAGAAATTGAAGAAATGATGAAGCCGCTGAAGCATACTTTCAACTATGGGAAATTCATTGATGTATTTATGGACAACGGAAAATTCCTTGAACGAGCCGATGGTATTGTTTGCGTAGGTTATAATGAATATATTCGATCCAGGCACAAATATCCAGATAAATTAGTTGAATATATTCCAAACGGAGTAAATATCGATAAATTTGAAAAGAATCCGGGGATTGACTTCCGTACGCGACATTGTATACCTGAAGATGCTTTTGTGATATTGTGTGTTTCACGCATCGACTATCAGAAAAATCAGAAGCTGCTGATCGACATGACAGAGCACCTGATCCACTCAGGACACAAGATTAATCTGGTTCTGATTGGTCCTGTAACAGCTTATAATTATTATGAAAAAATCAAAGACCGTTTAAATGCAGATGAGAGACTTGGTGATGCGGTAACGGCAATTGAAGGTTTACCCCCTGATTCAGATGAACTTGTTGCAGCTTATCAAAGTGCTGACTGCTTTATTCTACCATCGCTTCACGAACCTTTCGGAATTGTCGCGCTGGAAGCGTGGGCATCAAAACTCCCGGTAATCGCATCAAAAGTTGGCGGACTGGAGAAACTAATAAAAGACGGCGAGACCGGATTGTTTTTTGACAGTGATTCTCTGCCGGGACTGCTGAACGCCTTTGAGCAACTGATCAATAATAACGAATTGCGGGAACGGCTTGTAGCCAATGCATATGAAGAAGTGTGCAAAGAATATTCCTGGGAACAAGTGACAAATAAATTATATGAATTTTATCAAAAGGTGATTAAGCAATATGGCATCAAAAACCAGTAAAAACATTCTGCTGGTAAGCCGGAAATGCGGCTTTCATGGTGGTGTTGAACGTTTTGTTTTTGACACAGCTGTTATTCTGAAGAAAGTCGGGTTTAATGTTTCCGGATTATTCGAAGAAGCCGGTCATGATATGGTAAAATATGAAATCCCGTTTGACGAAGTCTATATTTTCGGACAGGACTCAAGTTATGAGAAATTCAACTTTGATTTTGCCTTGATTAACAAAGTTGCTTCCTCCGAAATCATTAAGTTGACAAGGCTGAGATCAAAAGTTACAGCCGTGTATTTTCACGACCATGATTATTACTGCTTGAGAAAACATAAATATTATCCTGTTGGACGTATTAATTGTCAGAATCGTTTTTCTCCGCTTCTATGTTCACTATGTTCCGGACTGATTGAAAAGCGAAACGAAGGCCTGCATTGGATCAGATTGAAAGAATTCCAGCAACGAATAGCGGAAATCAAAGCCTGCAACTCTTTTGTGGTTATGTCGGATTATATGCGTAACAACTTGCTTTGTAACGGTTATCCTTCCGAAAAAATCATCAAACTTTATCCGGTTAAACAAATCGAGAGAGTTCCAGAACGCAAACCGGATGGATCGCTGGTATACGCCGGCCAACTGATACGTGGAAAAGGAATAGACCTACTATTGAAGGCTATGACTAAGATGCGTAATAGGGCAAAACTGTTTATTCTGGGAGTTGGTAATGATGAAGAGCGCCTGAAAGAATTATGTGCTAAATACCGCTTGACAAACCGGGTGGAGTTCACCGGCTGGGTCAGGAATTCAACGGAATATTTGGACAAAGCCTCTGTTGCAGTCGTTCCATCTTTGTGGCAGGAGCCGTTCGGTCTGGTAGGAATAGAGGCATTTTCTCGAAAAGTACCTGTTGTTGGATTTGATGTCGGAGGCATTAACGAATGGCTGAAACATGAGGGAAACGGTATTCTTGTTCCAGAAAGAAATACGCTGAAAATGGCAGCAGCACTGGACTGTCTGATATCAAACGAAGAGTTGGCTGAGCAGTTTGGGGATAGTGGCTACAGGTTTGTAAAAGACCATTTCAAGAAATCAGATTTTATTTCTACTTTTGAACGGATGCTGGGGGGATTTTGATGTATAAAATACTGGTTAGCGCGATGGCATTTGACGGTGGAAAGTCAGGAATATCTGTTTACATTGCCAAGACTATTGAAGCCTTGGCTGCAAAAAACCGGCTGGATGTAATTATTTTACGCTCAGATATTGAGGTGTTTCCTGTAAGAAGTGAAAATATTAATTTTATAGTAATATCAGACTCACTAAAAAAACCGGTGATCAATATGTTGTGGCATTTGTACATACTGCCCTTCCGGATCAAGTGGAAAAATTACGACCTGGTTTTTCTGCCAGCCGGGAACCGTCGGCTATTTTCCCGTTATCCTGGTTTTACTGTAACGACAGTTCATGATTTTTCGCAACTGCACATCCCGGGGAAATATGATGCGTTTAGAATGTTTTATATCAAGAGACTGGTGCCGTATTATCTGCGTAAAATACAGCATATCATGACCGTAAGCGAATCAACAGCTGTTGATACCATTGACTATTGCCGGATTCCACTGGAGCGCATTACGGTAAACTTTAACGGTTATGATCAAGCGATATATAATCAACAGGTGGAAGTTAACACTGAATATCTGGCGAAACGATATGAAATCTCCGGGAAATACCTGTTGTATGTATCCAGGCTGGAGCATCCAGGCAAAAATCATTTGAACCTTATCAAAGCCTATGAACTATTACCGCAAGAGATAAAAGAAACATATCTGTTGGTATTAGCTGGAAGTGACTGGTCTGGTTCTGACGTCGTCAAAGCGTATGCAGCCCAATCACCAGATTCTGAACGCATCATATTCACCGGATTTATTGACTTTTCTGATCTTCCAGTGTTATACAGAGGAGCAGAACTATATGTATTTCCATCTTTTTTTGAAGGATTTGGATTGCCGGTGGTTGAAGCCATGGCCTGTGGCACACCGGTCGTATGTTCCAATTGTTCCTCACTTCCTGAGATAGGTGGCGAAGCAGTGAAAGTGTTCAATCCTGATTCCCAGAATGAGATGGCTGAGGTTATTTCCAAGGTATTACAGGATGAATCAATAAGACAAGATATGATAGATAAAGGTTTTGACCGTCTTAATCTATTTGACTGGAATAAACACGCAGACAAATTAATAGAGATCTATGAACACAAACGTAAATGAAATCAACCGGCTTTATCGGAAACTTAATGCCAGACGACGAAGTAACTTTAAAGCAATGCTGATAAGGTTGTCGACAATATTGCTGTTTCTACTGTCCTGCCTGATTTCCTGGCTGGTAAAATTCATCGTCTCTCTGTTTTTGTCACTGGTAATATCAGTCCCGATTTTTATCATTCTTTTCATCAGGATGCTATTTACCTGGAAACCGATATTCCGTAGACATATTATCTATGGAAAGGCAGCGGAACCGATTGTAATATGTTTTTTTAACTTGAAAGGACGTTATCTTCGAGGCGCTTCACTATTTATTCATGTTCTTTCCGGGAAATTAAGTCTGGTGGGAGTTGGAATCCGTGATTATACAAAAGCGAAATGTGTTGCCGGAGATGCTTACCTTTTTCGCAACTCCCCTGGGATATTCAATTTGTGGTTTATTAAAGAAAGCAGTAAGATTGCTCATCATAATCGGCATGAGGTTGAATGGGAATATATTTTCAGGAAACGCCTGGTCAGCGATATGATGCTGATTCTCAAGAGTATTCCGGCAGCGTTCTATCGGGTTGAAGCTACTGAGTATACCCATACTGTGAATCTCTTTGACATCGAATTTATGAACGTGACGATGGCAAATGCCGTAGAAATGGTGGAAAACGCGATTCAAAACAATGCAAAGCGTAAAGTTTTCTTTGTTAATCCTGATTGTTTGAACAAGCTGTTTACTGAAGAAAAATATTATGATAATTTGAAACATGCCGACTGGATCTTTCCCGACGGCATCGGAATCAATATTGCCTGCAAGATTATTAGGTCACCACTGCGGGAAAATGTCAACGGAACCGATATGCTTCCATTTCTCTGTGAACTTGCGGAAACCTCTGGATTTTCTTTTTATTTACTGGGGGGAAAGCCTGGAATTGCGGCAAAAATGAAAACAAATCTGGAAAAAAAATATCCACAAATTATAATTAAAGGAGAGCATGATGGTTTTTTTCAGTGGAACAGCACAGACGAAACTGCGATTATTGATCAGATCAACGAACTTCGTCCCGATATTCTGCTGGTGGCGTTTGGAGTTCCGAAACAGGAGGAATGGATCACTGCAAACGCCGAAAGGTTAAACTGTAAAGTCATGATCGGGGTGGGAGGTCTGTTCGACTTTTATTCCGGCAACATCCGGCGTGCGCCGGTATGGATGCGGGAAGTCGGCATGGAGTGGTTTTACCGCTTTATGCAGGAACCGAAAAGAATGTGGAAACGTTATTTTCTGGGAAATCCGCTGTTTATCTACCGGGTACTGAAATGGAAAATAAATAGAGTTCAGAGAAAGTCGAAATAATGAACGAACAAGATTCTAATATTGTTTCCCGTAAACAACTTATGAACCGGCTGATCCGGCGTGGGAAACGCCATTTCGGCTTTGAGGCTAAGTTAAAGATATCAATATGGAAACTGACTGTAGGTTTCTCATATTTGCTTAAACGCCTGATGGATGTTTTCATCTGTGTTGTTCTGCTAATTGTATTACTGCCGCTGTTTGGTCTTACTGCTCTGTTGATCTATATTGAGTCGCCCGGGCCGGTTTTTTTCTTTCAGACCCGTGTAGGGAAAGACGGACGCCATTTTAAGTTTTACAAGTTCAGGTCGATGGTAGTTAATGCTGACAAAATCAAAGAGAAACTTCAGCAGGAAAATGAGTCTAAAGACGGGGTTATATTCAAAATGAAACGAGACCCGCGAATTACCCGGATCGGCAGGATTCTCCGCAAGTTCAGCATAGACGAATTGCCGCAGTTATTAAATGTACTGGTTGGTGATATGAGCCTGGTGGGGCCACGACCGCCATTGCCGCGGGAAGTAGCCGAATATACATTAGAGGATCGTAAACGTCTGCATATAAAACCGGGGATCACGTGTATTTGGCAGGTTTCGGGCCGAAGCGATATTCCATTTAAACAACAAGTAGAGCTTGACAAACAGTATATCAGAAGTAAGAATCTATTAAAAGATATATATATTCTTTTGCTTACCATTCCAGCTGTAATTACCGGAAAAGGAGCTTATTAAAAGGGGGATAGCATGAAACTTCATGTTGAAGAGAGCGGTAATGTATCAGTAGTAGCAGTAGAAGGTAGACTCGACGCAGCAAGTGCGGCGATGTTCAAGAGCGAATTCTCGCGGGAAACCGCAGGAACTGGAAGAATAGTTCTTGATTTGAAAGGCATGGATTTCATCGACAGTACCGGACTGGGCTGCGTTGTGGCATGTTTAAAATCCGCTGTTGAAGCCGATGGAAATATTAAAATTTCCAACCTGCAGGACAAACCCAGGATGGTTTTCGAAATTACCCGCGCCTATCGTATCTTCGATATTTATGATGATACAGAAACGGCAGTCGCTTCGTATCAGTAGATAGCAACCTGACATCTTTCTGCAGTAAACATCGGAAAAGGTGTGAGATGTCTAAAAATATGCAGGTTCACTTATGAAATGTCTGATTAGCTGCAAATTAGAATCGGCGGGTTGGCTGGAGCAATTGATGCCGGAGGAATGTCCTTTTCTACTGCGTATATTAAATAAACCGCTGCTCGAATTCCTGATTGATTTTTGTGTTACAATCGGGGTTGATGCCATCAGGATTGTCCAGGATACTCCTGACAGGAAAATAGCAGAATATTTTAGTGATGGGAAACGCTGGGGACTGGATATTTCGTTTGGCACAATGTCCCTGGAAGCCGATTTGAATAGTTTGATTGAACATAACCATAGTTTTCTGGAGAATGACAGCCTGTTATTTCTCGACGGTTTTACTTTTATTAACTACAATATCAATAATTCTCAGTGGGATTTTCTTAATGAAAAAGGAGCCATATATTCCAAAGAGGGGAATATCAAATTCGCCTGGATAAAGGATTCAGGAAGCAAGCTTTCATCCCTTGAAGAATATGTTCCAAAGAGTATAGCTTTTACTTGTCTTGATTCCGTCGGAGATTATTATGATTTATCCCAGAAGATTTTAGCTGATAACAGTTCTGATTACGTTTTGCCCGGTTACAATAACGATCCGGGGATATTTCTTGGTCAGAATGTGGAAATTGCCCAAAATGCAAATATCAGGAAACCGGTGATTATTGCTGATCAGGTCAGAATCAGGGCGTTGTGCATGATTGGTCCTGGCGCGGTAATTGGAAGCAATGTTCTTCTGGATTCTTCATGTTCAATTGAAAACTCAATCATCTATGACCATACTTATATTGGTTCTGATCTGGAAATCAGCAGAAAAATCATATACCATAATAAAGTTATTGATCCGGAGACATCCACATCAACTGATATCGTCGATGCGTTTCTTATTTCTGAAACGGGAAGTCATGGCTCAAGCAACTTTGTCATTAAGTCGGTTCAAGCATTCTTTGCTGTGATAATCATAGCCTTGATGTTTATTCCATATTTTCTTCTGAGACTTTTTACCAAAGTTAAAAAGTTACATAAAATAGTATTTGTTGATCGGGAAAAACACATACATACCATTTCTGTTATCGAACCATACGATTCATTGGGCGGACGTCTGTTTTATCATTTGTCGCTGGATCGCTTCCCTTTGCTGTTTAATGTAATTAGTGGGCATCTATATCTTGTTGGAAATACGCCTTTGAGTAATTCCAACAACCATGTTGAACTGTTGCATGATCTGCCAGTCTATCATCCGGCGGTATTCACATTTACCGATACGGTTGACAAGGAATTTAGAGGAGAGTTTGAGGACAAAATCCATGAGTTGTTCTATAGCAATAATTCTAAATTTATATTGGATATCAATATCGTTATAAAAATTTTATTTAAGAGATTATTATTCAGAATTTCTGATGGAGAACTCCAAAGAAAGGCAGGGGAAGCTTGAAATATACAGTTTACGGAGATGAAGAGTTTGATCGCAAAATTGATGCGGACATGAAAACCATTGCCGAGGAAGTCGCCAAAGTAATTCCAAATGAAGATCTGGCGGCTCTGATCCTTGGTGGAGGATATGGACGCGGTGAAGGCGGGGTCTGTATTTCTCCTGAAGGAACTATGTCGCTATATAATGACTACGATACGTTTGTGATTTCCCGGGGATTATCGCGCAGGAAGAAAGCTATGTATGATAAAATCCTGGCTGAAGTTTCGGAAAAACTGTCCCAAAAGATCGGAATCGATGTCGATTTCGGTCCACTAAAAAACCAGTCCGAACTTGCCTCTATGCCGATAACTATGATGTGGGAAGAATTGAGAAACGGGCATAAGGTTATAATGGGTGATGAAAACGTCCTGGATACACTACAAGCACATGATATAAATTACTTGCCGATGGACAGTGCAATCCAACTCATGCTGAATCGCGGAGTGGGATTGCTGCTTGCCGAACAACGTTTGGATAAGGACAATCCGACAGAAGAAGATTTGATGTTTATTGAACGCAATATTTTCAAGGCAATTATGGCTTGCGGAGACGCCTTTATGATTGCAGGACATCGTTTCAGCAGTTCCTATGTGAAACGTATGGAACTGTTCGAGATCTTTTCCGGAAACCAGCTTATTGTCGACACAAAGATGGCGGAACTTTATAAGAAATCCATTTATTACAAACTTAAACCCAAAATGATCCTCAATCGTGAATTTTTACGCGTGTTTCATAAAGATACGGTCAAGGTTTTTAAAAAGTTTTATCTATTTACCTTTTCACGTTATACCGGAGTTGAAGTAGATAATTTTTCTGAAGATTTTATCAATGCGACTCTTACCATCCGTGACTTCTGCTGTCCATTGGCAAGAGTTAAGAATTTTATACTTAACCTGAAGGAAGTGGGAATCGTCAATTTTAGTTTCCGGTTGATGTTCAGATATCCGCGTCTGCGTTTATACGCAGCTTTGCCCGGGGTATTATTCAAGACGAAAGAATCAGACAAGTATATATACAAATGCCTGGGATTAAGAGAAGGTTCCGATCCCAAAGCCGTTGAGGATAAATTCATCAGATTATGGAAACGCTTTAACTGACCTTACCCGATTATTTAATCAGTAAAGAAAGGCTGTAATGTGGAAGAAAATAAATCAACAATAGTTCCTGAAAAAAGTCAGGAGATGGAAATCGACCTGATAAAGCTCGATTTCCGTATTTTTCTTATCACCTTGCAGCGAAGAATCATATATATTATTATCGCGGCAGTTATTGGCTTTATAATCGCGGCGATTGCCGCCAAGACCCTTATAAAAAACAAATGGTATGCACAATGTATTCTATTTCGTCACAATGAGCAGGCTTTCTCACAGAAAGATCTCCCGCAGGTCAACAAACCCCTCGATATCAATACCGTAATTGAAACAATCAGGACCCGCAGGAATATCGAACAGGTCATTAAGAAGCTAAAGCTGAAAATAAGTGCGCCGGATTTGTTTTCCAAAACAGAAGTTATCAAACATAAAAACAATAACATCATCAAAATCACAGCAATCGATAATGACCGCAAAACAGCGGCGGATATTGCCAATACCTTAGCTCAGGTCTTCATACGGGAATATATCAACATTCTTAATTCTACGGCCAGAAAGGTCTATAGTTATTATTCTCTCAACCGTCAGGAAATCGTGGGACGTATTGAAAAATACAATAAAGAACTGGAAGCATTTAAAAAGACCCATAAGATTATTTCCATGGAGTCCCAGAGTGCATCGAAATTCGAACAGCTAAAAGGTGCTGAAGTTAAAGTGATGGAAAACCGGATGTTGGAAGAAGCATTGAAAATAAAGATTGCCGACATATCCAGCAATGTCAGTAAGATGAAACCGGAAATCCAGCTGTCATATACCGTCAGTGCAGGAGAGAAGAAAGCTCTTCAAGACCTGGAAGCAGAACTGCTCCAGATGAAACAGAAATTTACGGATGAAAATCCCAAAGTAATGCGGCTGAAAGCTAAAATCGAGGCGTTACGTAAAACGGTATCCAATTCCCAGCCGGTTCCGGAAAAAATTACTTACGGCGGCAACGAGTTGCGACGTACGATGGAACAGGAAAAGCTGGAGGCTGAATCAAAGCTTAAATCAGTCAGAAAAAATATTCAGGATTTGAAGACGGAAATAAAATCGATTCGCAGTGAACTTGCAAACCTTTCACGACTTGATATTGACTATATGGAGCTGAAACGTAAACTTGAGATCAATCGTGACCTTTTAAAAAATGTCGAGAGTATTATTGCCGCATCCAAAGTGGCGATAAAAGCAAATATCAGTGACATCGAAATCTTGGAGAAGGCGGTTCCTCCTCGATATCCTGCGGCCAGCCGCCGAAAAATCATTGCAGCCGCCGGAGGTATTTTTTTCGGAGGAACAGCTCTGGTTATTTTTATGCTGATTGAATTCCTGAGCTTTTCGGTCAAAAGCAAATATGATTTCGACAAACTATTAAAAATAAAATATGCCGGATCTCTGCCTGTTAAAGATGTGGTGCCGGAGTATCGTTTTTTTTCCGCCGTTCAGATGATATATGATCGGATTAATGATTCTGCCGGAAATAAGAAGCCCTTGATTATGGCTGTGGGGAGTGACGAACCGGAATCAGGAAAAACATTTATAATTAATAGCCTGATTCCTCTCTACCATTATGATAATCTTAAGGTTATGTATATAGATACGGTACAGAATCCGTCCTCTGACATCGAAAAGTGCATTATCAATCAGGCTTTATACTCTCAGGATAATGGCAGGGCATTTGACACGAATGCGATTAACGATAAGCTGGATAAGGCATATTTTAATTTTAATGCCGACACCTATCGCTATCCTCTTAAGGAGGAGCAATTCAATAAATTTATTGCTGGGCTCGAACATTATGATCTAATTATCTTTGAATTGTTTGAGCCTTCTGGAAACCTTCAGCTTTTTGCGCGTTTTGCCGCTGTTTCCGATGTTACTTTACTTATTGGTCAATTTCGTCACTCAAATAAGTTTCGAATGAAACGCACCTGTAATTTTCTGAAAGATAAAAATATCGATAATCTGGTTGGGATTCTCAACAGCGTGGAGAAAAAATATTATGAAGGTCCGGTATAATTTTCATTTATTAATATTTGCTATTTTACTGGCCGGTGGATGTCGCCATGATGACAATCCGCCGCTGCCGCCTGTTCCGGAAACTCCGCCAACGGAAGTAAAACAGGAAGGAATGAAGCCGGAAGAGATACGTAAAGAGCTGATGAAGCTACATAACGAAAAACCAGCCCCATATATAGTTGCTGCCGGAGACAAGTTTGATATAAAGGTTTATGATAATGAAGAGTTGAACGCTACAGGACTTCAGGTTACTCCTGATGGTTTAGTTTCGGTTGGCCTCGTCGGGCCTGTGAAGATTGGCGGACTTACACTTCAGGGAGCAACGGAGGCAATAGAAGCCAAATTGAAAAAGTATATTATCAATCCAAAAGTTACCTTGATTCCAACAGAAATTCACAGCTCAACTTTTTCTATCGTCGGCAAAGTTGGTGTTCCAGGTACTTACCCGATCCGTAACAATACACGTCTGACAGACGCTATTGCCATGGCTCAGGGATTTTCCGTTGGAGAGTTTAAAGGTGATACCGTTGAGATGGCAGACCTTGAACATGCTTTTATCGCTCGAAAAGGAAAAGTTCTGCCGGTTAATTTTGTAGAGGCGATTCGAAAAGGAAACGCGCTCCATAATGTTCCCTTGAAACACGGCGACTATATTTATATCCCTTCCACAATGAATCAGGAAGTCTATATTCTTGGGGAAGTCAAAACTCCGGGATATATCGGCTATAAGGAAGGCATGACGCTGATGCAGGCTATCTCGTATGCCAACGGTCGGCTTGATACCACCAGTGCGTTCAGTGCGGTGATCATTCGCGGCGGATTATCACATCCGAAGGTATACAGGATTTATATGGAAGATATTCTACGCGGTAAAAAGCTGGACTTTCCGATTAAGCCGAGAGATATTATTTACGTTCCCAAAGGTGGTTTTTCCGAATACAATGTTGTTATCAAGAAATTCTTCCCGACTCTGGAACTGCTTAATCTGATGGCGGGGCCGTTTGGCAATACGGTTATCTCGATTCCGGCACAATCGGGCAGCGGAGACAGCGACGGCAGTCAATAACCTGGCATATAATGAGGGGAAATAGTGGGACTCTTTAAATACATCGTTTTTTTCGGGGTGCTTATCGTCGGAGTACCAGTGGGATTTGTGATGTCACGGAAAAATCCTCTGGTAGAGAAGATTGTATTTTTCCTGATGATATTCTTTACGTCCCGACTGCATGAAACCATCAACTTTGTTTCACGCGAAACCTATCGCGGGACTTCGCGCGGCTTTGAGATAACTCTGGTTGATCTCGCTACTCTGATCATCTTTTTTCTGGTACTTTCCAGGGCCGGACAGTATAAGATCAAGCTGTTACCTCCAGGCTCGTTACTGTATTTCATTTACTTTATGTTCAGTCTTATCTCAATCATGAACGCCGGGATTGCGCTTTACTCGTGGTTCGAGATATGGAAGATGGTCAGAATGTATTTTTTCTTCTGGGCTTTATATAATTACATTCAGGAATTTGAACAGCTGAATCTGCTGGCAAAATATATGTCATTCGTCATTATCTATATTTTCTTTGAAGTGATCAATCAGAAATACCTGAAAGGTATTTACCAAACAAACGGACCATTTCCGCATCAGAATTCACTGGTGATGTATATGATTGTTTTCAACAGTATTATGCTGGCAAAACTGCTGGAATTTGACCGCGACATGAAGTCGGTTCTTTATACTTTAGGTATCTTCGGCATAGGCAGTTTGTGTATCATTTTTACGTTGTCACGGGCAGGCATGGCATGTTACGCACTTAGTATTGTCATAATCTTTGCCCTGTCTTACCTTTCCGGTTTCAAATTCAAAAATGTTGCGCTGACAGCCCTTATGATGATTTTGGGGATTGCTGTTCTTGCGGCATCTCTTGACTCGATTATCCGCCGGATTGAAACAGCTCCGGAACAGTCTAAACAGTCACGGATCGAACTGGGACACGGAGCAATACGAATGGCTCAGGACAAGACTTTTGGAGTGGGGCTCAACAACTTCGGTCTGAAAATAAACGATCCTTACCCTTATGGCGATCACATTGACCGCCCTACCCCGGATTTTAAAGAAGGTCTGGTGGAAACAACTTACCTGATGATCGCAGCGGAAACCGGTTGGATAAATCTGGGAATCTTTCTTGTTTTTATTTTCACGTTTTATATCAAAAACCTGATAAACTATTTCAGATATAGAAAGAGCGAGTATCGTTTTATAGCACTTGGATTGATTGGAGGTCTGGCGGGGATTTATCTGGAGTCGTGCCTGGAATGGGTGCTCAAGCAGACAAACAACTTTTATCAGTTGATGATCGTATTTGCCATAATAGGGGCAATGACCAAAATGATAAAACAACAGAAAAAACAACAGGCGGCAGAAAATGTCGGAATCTCATGAAAGAAAGGGCGACCACCCCACGAAAGAAAAGTATGACGAGTATTATTACTCTATGCTGAATTCCGATATTGAAAAGACTTTCACTCATGAACAGCGCGAAGAAGTAAAAGCCGTGTTTAAACGCATTGCGCGGGTACCGTCAAAAAAGATCATTGACTTCAGAACCAGCTTCTGGCTCATCAAATGGCTGTATATTGTTGTCTTTATCGGCGTTGACCGCAGACGCAAACAGCGCGGAAACTATGAAGACAAAGCGAGTATCATCAGACTTGCGTTAAAAATGCTGGTTTATCTGGTTCTTTTTGTGCTGTTGCTGGTGTTAATATTTTTAGCTCTTTATCTGTTGAAGTCGGCTCTGGGAATCGATTTGTTCCCGGATAAACATTTAACTGATTTTATTTAATTTTCGGAATAACGTTCATGGGAAAATTTGTTAATAGCGTATTGAGAAACACCGCAGCCAACTATATTTTACTGGCGTGGAGAATGATTACCGCCATCTTTCTGGTCAGGATTCTTTTTCTGGGACTGGGAAAGGCTGATTACGGTTTCTGGTCACTGTTGTGGGCAGTATTCGGGTATTCCCTGCTGCTGGATTTCGGATTTGGGCAATCAGTCCAGAAGTATACGGCGGAAGCCGAATCAGACGGAGATATTGAACGTTTCAACCGACTGATCAACACAATTATCATCAGCTACTTATTGATGTGTACCGCCATTATAGCCGCAACATTGGCGGTCTCTCCATTTATCGACCGCATATTTGAGCTGAATGCTACTCCGGAAATCGTCCAGTATTTCAAGACAGTTTTCATGGTCTTCGGTATTGGCACTGCTCTGGTCTTTCCAACCGGTGTGTTTCCTGAAATTCTTGCAGGACTGAGACTGGTTCATATCAAAAATGCCGCTTTGTTCTTCAATGTTACCATTCAAATTGCCGGTATATATTTGATTTTAAAACTAGGATATTCTCTGTTGACGTTAGCGATATTCGCGTCACTATTGAATATTTTCACAAACTTCATTATGGCCTGGTTTGTTTTCCGGCGCATACCGGGATTCAAGCTGTCTCCGAGATATTTTAAATTCGGTAATATTTGTGAAATTGCATCTTTCAGCGCTTTTGCCTACCTGCTGAATTTTGCCAGAATGATTATTTTCAAGACAGATAAACTGGTCCTTGGAATCATGCTGGGAATGCCTTCGGTCGCAATTTATCAATTGGGTACACGAATCTCGGAAATCACCGAAAAGTTGACGACTCAATTCCAGGAAACCCTTGGCCCTGTCGCCGCATCTGTATATAAAAGCGGCGATATGGAAAAATTGAAATGGATCATGCTGAAAAGCAACCGGTTGACGGCATTTATCACAACCGGCGCATTTGTTGTTCTCTTTATTCCTGCCAGGCAAATACTGTTTGTCTGGTTGAAACTCGAAGGAGGAGAAGCCGCTGTGATTACCCATATCATGATGGTTGCAGTATATCTGAATGTGATGTTCAGAAGTTCTTCAGAAAAATTTCTGTTAATGGCAGGTCGACATAAAGCTCTATCATTTATCACGCTTGCTGAAAGTATCGCAAATATAATCCTCAGTATAATTCTGGTTACCATGCTTGGCGTTACCGGTGTAGCGTGGGGAACACTGATCCCCGGGGCAATCGTGGCAGTTCTGATCATTTTCCCGTTGGCTGCGCATTTCAGCCGCATACCGCTATGGTTATATTTCAGGATGGTTTACCTGCCTCTTCTCCTTGTTATCATTCTTCCTGTCGCGGCAGGACTTGCGGCAGTATATTATTTCCCTCTCAAGCAGTGGAACGTTATATATCTTGGTTGCTGCTTCGCGATTACCGGAGGACTATATGCTATCTGTGGTTTCTACGGTTATCTGTCCCGTGAAGAACGCGGCACGATTCTCAGTAAAATTCCTTTCACGCGGCTGCGTTCTATGTTTTCTTCAAGGTAAACAGGACCAGTTCAGGCGGACAATTAAACCGGGCCGGAATTCCGCTGCAACCAGCCCCGCAGGAAGTATATCCACACATATTTTCATGCTGCCAAAGTCCGTGAACCATTCGTCGCGGCGCATTGGTCTCGCAGAAAACCGGAATCTCGCCCGGCAGGCAGATCTGCCCGCCGTGGGTGTGACCGGCAAGGTACATGGAAAAACCGTGTTCTGCCGCAATTTTATATACATCGGGTGAATGGGAAAGGATAATACTAAACGCATCCTGCGGTACATTTACACGTGATGCCGCGAAATCGTCGGCCGCATAATAATTGGCGTCATCAACTCCGCAGATGTAGATGAACTGACCGTCCTTTTCAATGGTCTCGTTTTCATTTACCAGCATATCAACCCCAAACTTTTCCAGTTCGAGAGCGATTCCATATTCATCATGGTTTCCAAGTATTCCAATCACCCGTGAATTTTTTTTCAGTTCCGGGATCAGTTCGCTTAGATAACGAGTTGAGAGTGCTGTATTTCCACGGGTATGCAGCCGATAGTCTCCCCCCATAAGACAGAGATCATATTCTTCTTTAGCGGCCAGTTCCGCTATAATCTGGTGAAGATCAGGAATACCGTCAATATGCAGGTCACTCATAAATAAAATTTTGTAACCGTCAAAATTGTCCGGCAGATTTGGAAAAACCAGTTCATGCCGGACAATACGCAGATTCTCGGCATTGCGTTTCGCGCGGTTCTCCAGTCCGGTTATCTTCAATCCAATAGCTACTAAATCTATGAGAAAGTCGATATTGACAAGATGAATCTTTCGGGTCGCGTTACCAGTAAAAAACGAGATATGCTTCTGCAGTTCTCGTATCTTGCGGTTTTTGGGTATTGCTTTCATATTATTTATAGAATCGGATGGTTTCGTTTGATTTTACGCTCAGAAGGCACGTTCCAGTTGGAACACCGGAGCCCGAATTTATGCACAAATACCTGATCCCATTCATCTTCAAAGCATCGATCAACTCCTTCTTTGTCGTAAATTGATTGAATCAGCATAATCAATCGCTGGCGGTGCGGCCCCATCAATTCTGTGGCCACCAGCCGGATTTCCTGAGGTGAAGGAGAATTGCTTTTTAGTGACATGACTGCGTCCCTTACCGCCTCCGGCGTATCATCGACTATTTCGGTATGATCAGGATCAAACAGTTCGTGTCTGCCGCCAAGATTTTTCGTTGACACAACAGGACAACCACACAGCAAGTACTCCGCGCTGACAAACATAGCTCCTTCCTCTTCAGACAGACAAAGACCGGTATATGCCATGGCAACATATTCACTGACCTTCTCTGCCGGAATTTTACGGGTCCAATCAGCATGAGAAAGAATCGACATAACCCTTTCGTAATGATCTTTTTCACGGGCAAAATAGTCTCCGACAAGTTTCAGGCGAGGTATCAGCGCAGCAAGTTCGTGTCTCTTAAACGGAGTGATTCGTGCAATATAAATCGCGTCATAATCTTTTGGGCGACTTATGATATGATAATTATTTGCGTCGAGAAAAGCATTTTGATGACAGTATTCATGCGGAATATCCGCCTCTGCAAACAGTTTTCTTTCCGCTGTAGAATTCACCAGAAAAATAAATTCCGCATTGTGCATGGTCACCGAGTTATATTCGGATTTTAACTCGTCAACCCGTTCCGGGGTTTCACGATGCCATCCTAATTGAAACAGAAAATATATCGGTCGGTCTTTGGGCATCACAGAATAAAACGCCTCTGCGTTCGCCATGAAGTCATACCAGTAGGTTATAATGATGAGCGGGTCATGGCTTATTATGTAGCCGGGCAGACAGTCACTGCCTAAAACCTTATTGATTGCTTTTCTGGCAAGTTCGAACATCATAATTTCTCCAATAGTCAGTTTGTTAATTTAGTAAATCCGCTGTGATGCCGCCTGATTCTGAATACAGCAATCAGCATTTTCAACGCATCTTTAATCGGATTCACTTTGGATCCTTCTATTTCATTCCAGTTTACTGAGATTTCCATTATGGCAAAGCCATATAATTGGGCCAGGTAGAGAATTTCCACATCAAACGCCCAGCCATCTTCGATTGCATTGCCAAATAATTTATGAGCTACATCCCGACGGAAAGCCTTGAAACCGCACTGGGTATCACTTACTCCCGGAACGGCAAAGAAATTTACAGTCTTATAAAACACCATTCCCATCAATTCTCTGACTCCCTTACGTGCGACACTGGCGGAATTCATACGTCTGGAACCAATGACAATCTCATAGCTTTTTTCCATCAGAGGAATAAGTTTATTTAATTCTGAAATTGGCGTTGCTCCATCTGCGTCTGCATAAACAATGTAATTTCCCTCTGCAACCAGCATTCCGCTACGAACAGCAGCTCCCTTTCCTTGATTACGCACTTGAGCCAGAAGTTTGATCTTTGGACATTTCGCCGCATATGATTTGACCACTTCAATCGTGCGATCACTGGAGCCATCGTCAACAACAAGGACTTCAATTTTAAGTCTTTTGTTCTCCTTCAGGAAATCAAGGATGGAGTCAAGAAAGACCGGAAGACGCTGTTCTTCATTGTATGCCGGAATAACAACGCTGATATCGGGACGTTCCATATCACACTTCCAGGACCATCCATGTGGAGGCCGTCTGGTCCGATCAATGATCAACGCGAGATCCGGTCGAAATAGATCCGAGAAATTAAGCTTATATCGAGTGAAATAAAGTAGATAGAATACCGGCAGCGGAAGCAGGCGAAACAAGTGAAATATCAACAGCACAGGCATTGCGATGGAGGATCGGTCGAGCAATGCAGGGAGTTCGGCGAGCCCAAGTCCCCCCGGAACCGGTGATGAATAATAAAACAGGTTAAAGCCCAAGTACAGCAATATGGCGGTCTCTATTTCCAATTCCGGATGCAATGCATAGCAGAATATTGCTCCTTCACACAAATATACGAGGAGACCGGAGAGCAATTGTTTCAGTAAACTTTCCACAACCACAAAATTCTTCAGGTTCAATATCAGAAAGCCTAATATCAATACACAAAATACAACAGTCATAATAATACTTTGGGTCAATAGTGAAATAGTCATAAAAGCTCCAAGTCCAAGCAGTATCGAGACGTTCCGTCTAGCCCCTGACCAGATCGAAGTCGTCCTGCAGTCCAGAGATACTTCACGCATAATGAAAACCTGTTCAAATGTTGCCGGCAGCCCGGGAACTATTGCTCGTACTGTTTGGAATATCCACTCAAACGATAAAGACTGATGAAGCGTAAGTCTACTTCCGTAGAATATACCAAGAGTCAAGCTTCTTAGAATCAATCCGGCTGCTGCTGCCAGAAAAAGAAGAAAGATTGTACTAACTCCCGGTAGCTTAAGTAGTTCATTTAAGGCAGCATAATATACCGAGGCTGTCAGTATTGTTATTCCAACTATAAGCAATAGCAGATTGGTTACTTTAATTTGTTGATAAGTTTTCATGATTTTGGCTTTCCTGTTTCAGTTCCGGTTCAAAAAACAGTACTTCAGCTTCAAAAAATACACAATATATGAAATATAAAGTCAGCAGACTCATATCCATCGGCATAAACGGGAAAATTGTTGTGGTATCACCGTATCTGCAAAGATAAATAACAGGGTTGTCAGGGGAAATAAAACTCCCGAAATAATTGGACAGCTTCATGAATAACGATAGAGGGAAAAGCCCTCCGAGCAGAATAAGACCAGGAATAATTGCTTTGCGCAAATCTGAATTGATGATATGAATGTATGCCTTGATGGCTAGAAGCATGAAAATAAAGACCAGGTTATACATTCTATTGTATGCGGTCAGCATGGTAATGCCGGAAATCGCCAGCATAAAATTAAGTCCAATTTCTCTCTTGCCTGTTTCACGTATAATCAGCCATATACCAATTGCCGCAAAGACCGCTTTTACTCCAGTGTTGATTATGCCTGTTTTGAAAAAATCAAATGATACCATGTTGTAGCCACTTACTTCAAAAGTATTGAAGCCTTCAGTGGCCTGAGATGAAACAATACCAATATATTCCTTGTACAGGTCAATGAGGTTATGTCCAAACAAAATCGGAGATACTGCAAACAATAGAAAGATAATGAAAGAGTAAATGCAAAGCATAAAATATTTTTTAAAAAACAGCGCAAGTCCGAAAAGCGGCAGCATGGAATATTTCAACACAGCAGTCAATGCAAAAAACATAACTTTCCCGTGAAAACATGATGGCAGAAGGATCATGGTCAGAGCAAAGGCTATTATTATTGTTGTTTGTCCATGGCGAAGAGTGGCCAGAAAAGGAGATGAGTTGAAAATGCAGAACAATGCAGAACTGAACAATAATTCCTGTGGTCCGGGAGAAGTAAAGTTTAGTTTCGAGATTAATCCGGTTCGTTTAAACAACATTCTCAGCGTTACATACCCGAGGGTAATATTGATGATCAGAAAAAGATATTGAGACAGTTTCATTCCAAACGCGGTGAAGCCAATGAATAATAGCGTATATCCAGGGAATACGATAGGAATGTCTCCCCAGTTATGATAGACCAGATTCGCTTTATCATATGGATTTAACCCCTGAACAATAGCTCTGGAGACATCGCAATAAGCTAGAAAGTCAATAAAAATATCACGCCGAAAGATCAGTGCGCACCTCAGCACTGTTATCAGCCACATCAACAGTATTACAACTTTTAATACAGCCTTTTTCTTTCGGACATTCATTTTTTCTTAATTAATTTAAATATAGTAATTCATTACTTTTGTATTGTTGATGATTTCCGGTGATTCTATGGTAATCATTGTTTCTGTCATATCAAGAGCATTATTACTCAGCATATCACTGATAATATTGCGATCAAGAACCGTATAAGACTTACATATCTCAGTTCCGTTCGAATCTATTATTGGAGCAGTCAGTTTCAGTCCGGGGATAGCACTGATAAGAGGAATCTGGATTTTGTCATCTAATTCTCCAAGCTTAGGAATGATTTCCGAGAGAAATAATTCTGTTAATTCTGGATCAAGATATACCCCGGCTTCAGCTCTCATCCGATTGCATATTTCCTCTCGTGAAAGGTGCAATGAATATCGGTAACGCTCGTAACTGTCGGAAACCATTATAATCCTGGCGCCAAGGGGAATCTGTTTCCTGCTCAGTCCATCCGGATAACCCGTTCCATCGTAATTTTCGTGATGATGCCTGACAATCAATGCAACATGTTCAAATCCGGGAATGCGATTCAGAATATGATATCCCTCAAGAGTATGCAAAGTCATATAACGCTGGTCAAGTTCATCATACTGCTCTGGTAATTTTGACAAAGTTTTTTGAGAAATAAAAATTTTGCCGATATCATGTAGCATAGCAGCTCTTTCCAATTGTTCATATTCCTCCTCGGGCAGATGAAGAGCTTTTCCCAACTTCCTACAATGCAGAGATACTCTTTGTCCGTGTCCGGACAGGTCTATATTATGAACATCCATAATATGCGACAACATGGAAATCGTGGCTGATATCGTATCCTTCAGACCGTCACGAACCTCTCGAAGTTCAATGGTCCGTTCTTCTACTTTATCTTCCAGACTGCTGTTCATTGCTTGGAGTTCATCATTAAGAGACAGCAGTTGTTCATTAAGCTTGGTATTTTCACAGCTCATTTCATAACGCTCTATTGCTAACTTTATGTTCATTTTCAGCGTTTCAGAATGCCATGGTTTGGTAAGAAACTTATAGATAGATCCACGATTGATTGCTTCAATAATGGTAGACGCTTCGGAATAGCCACTGAGGATAATTCTTATTATGTCAGGATTTATTTCCGCAACCTTTTCCGCTAATTCGATTCCATCCATCTCCGGCATTCGGTAGTCGGTAACCAGAACCTGAATTTCCTTCTTTTTCAGAATTTCAAGCGCAAGCGTTCCCGACGATGCTGTGAGCAAATTGAAGTCTTCACGGCGAAAAGCCCGTTCCAATGATTTAAGGACCAGTTCTTCATCGTCAACAAATAAAACATTGTATTTGCCACTACCGCCCCGGCAAGGTAATTCGTGATCATGGTGATCACTCATGCTATCCCCCTGAATGAATCTATCTATTATTAGAAATATTACATGATGGATAGAATAGTATCAACCCCGTTTTTTCATGGTTTCCTCTATTTTTTATTGATTTTGATTATAAACACATTATACTTCATTATACAGGAGTTGTTATCACCTGGCAGTCCGGACTTACGGATATAATACATTATATTATGGGGGAATATATGGTGGTAACGCAGTATGAAGCAGATAAACATTCACGTCGGACAATGAGCCTTAGTTCATGGCTTGCTTCCGCTTTTATTATTTTTTCTCTAATTCTTATAGTCGGAGTCTGTTCTTTGGTCTATTTCAGGGTGGGAAAGACACTTCATTCTCTCCAAAGTGAATATGTCGAGCATGAGGTTAGAGAAATTAGTCTTGTTATCGATTCATTTGTAAACAACTGCAAGATTATCTTACAGGATTACGCATCTCAATCGATTATAAGTCAGGGAGTTACTGACCCTCCTGGTAAACCTTCTGAGAAACTGGCCTCATTTATGAAGAACATGTCTATTCTTGGCATAAAAAGCAGTTTTGCCTTGATGAATTCATCTGGAAAGGTTATTGCGTCATCATGCGAATATCATTGTAAATATTCAGCCCAGCCATGGTTTGCTGACATGATAGACGACAAGAGATCAACTTATGCCGGCGTTATCACAGTCAATAATAAATCATACTGGCAGTTTGCGTCCAGCGTAAAGCACGACAATCGAATAATGGGTGTCATTGCCTCTGAAATTCCGATTATGGCCATAGAAGATAACAGTGATATTACAGCTCGGCTTGAAGGTTACAGTCTTGAATTGATTGTAAAAGGAAAAACTGTTGCTTCATTTGGTGAACCCAATTTAGCTCCTCCTGAGGTGATTTTACTGAAATCCCTGAAAATGGCTCTAAGATATCGCTGGGACAAATCAATACTGGAAAAAAAACGCCAGGAACTGGTCGTCAGCATTCTTATCGGCCTAATTTTCCTGCTTGTATTATTAATGATTTCTGCATTTATTGCCAGTAATCTTTTCTTTGCCAGACCCCTCAAAGCATTTCGTAAATTTACTCGCTCCCTGGCTCAGCATAAGAAAAATACTTATGCTCCGGAAAACCAGCGTATAGAAGAGCTCAGGCTTCTGGCTACAGATTTCAATGCCATGGCAGGACAGATCGACTCTCGTGAAAATGCTTTGCGTCAGGCTCGAGATCATTTGGAAGAAGTGGTTGAAGAACGAACCAAAGAACTGAAACATGAACTAAAAGAACGTAAAAAAACCGAGTCGGCTCTAAAAGAAAGTGAAACCCGTTTTCGACACGTTGCCGAATCTGCCGGAGAGTATATATGGGAAATGGATCGAGATGGTAATTTTATATTTCTGACAGATCGCGTATCAGAAATTCTGGGATATAAGGTTTCCGATATGCTTGGAAAATCGTTTATGGATTATGTATATGATCCTGATAAGGAGTTTGTGAAAAACTCCCTGAAAAAATACTGTGACAATCGCGAGACATTCAATAATCTGGAATTCCGGAGTATTACCGGAGATGGTAAAATTATTTGGCAAAGCGTCAACGGTCTACCTATGAGCGATCGGAAACAAACTAATATCGGTTATCGCGGAGCGGGTATGAATATAACTTCTCGCAAAACATCCGAAGAAAGTCTGAAGAAAGCACGTGAAGATCTTGAAATTCGAGTTAAGGAACGTACCGCTGAGCTTCAAAAGGCAAATGGAGAACTGCAAAACACACTTCAGGATTTATCAGATGCTCAAGGAATGTTATTACAGTCAGAAAAAATGGCATCAGTCGGACAGCTTGCAGCTGGAGTAGCCCATGAAATCAATAATCCGACCGGATTTGTGGCAAGCAACCTTGTCTCCTTAAAAGAATATATGGCTGACTTTGACCGGATTCTTGAACAGTACGAGTCTTTGAGGGACATGCTTAATGAAGAACTTGATATTGATAAAGAATTTATTGACGGACTTAATCATCTTATAGACGAAATCGACTTGGAATATCTGAGGAAAGATATTACTTCAATTATCGATGATTCATGTGAAGGGATGAAACGGATCAGCCGGATTGTTTCTGATCTCAAAGATTTTTCTCACGTCGATAAAAATGAAGTGGAGGAAGTCGATATAAATCATGCCATTGACAAAGTAATCAGTGTTGCCTGGAACGAGCTGAAATACAAAGCGAAGATCCATAAAAATTATGGAGATATACCCCTGGTTCAGTGTTTTGGAGGACAAATCAGTCAGGTATTTATGAATCTGCTTGTTAATGCCGCCCAGGCGATGGAGTCGGAAGGCCAAATTAACATATCGACAGAAATAGATGAAAGTGAAGGAAACGTCATCATTACCATTGCTGATAACGGCAAAGGAATTCCGCAGGAAATCATCGATAAAATCTTTGATCCGTTCTTTACCACCAAGCCAGTCGGAAAAGGAACCGGTCTCGGCCTTAATATCGTCTATAATATAATCAAGGCACATAAAGGTGTAATAAACGTTGAAAGCCAACTGGATGAAGGGACGACTTTCATCATTAAACTCCCTATCTTATTCTCTTCCAGTGAATAAAACAGGAATATTTCCAGCAGTATCCTATACCATCTTGTTGATCTTTGTTAAACCTTTATCAAAGAATAGTCAAACCTGTTTGAAGTATAGAAATTTTTCAAGATAGTTAGCATAATGGTTAGCATTGAAGCGATTTTGAGCTTACAGGACGGAAGTTCGCCCCCCTCCTCCACTTTTGTAAGATTTTTATAATAAAAACCTTACAAATCAAACTATCAAATTAACGCTAACTATTTTTCACAAGATTCAATCAGGTTTAACAAAGTTTAGCAAGGATTCCCCTGCCCCTGTGTCTCCCTTATTTCAAAATCACAGAATGTCGCCTAACTCCACAAATTTATAACTCATTCTCATTTAAATACAGATAAACACAGAAAAATACGAATACAGTTATTGCACCATCTGTATTCATGTTATAATAATATTCATATAAATTAATCGAAAATCATGAGAGAATGAATTTGACAAGGAAAAGTGATAAAATCTATACCAGCCTGAAAGCAGATATATTAAGCTATCCGCCCGGCAGCAAATACTTTTCGATTAGAAAGATTATGCAACGTTTTTCCTGTGGACAACGTATCATAGAAAATGCACTTCAGCAATTAGAAGGCGAGAAACTCATTTATCGGGAACCCTGTGTGGGAATATTTCGCAGTAATACTGCTGATTCAGAACAGAATAGTGGAAAGCGAATTAAGTTGATTGTTCCTGACTGGCCGAGCGATGTGATATCAGAAAGGGTTCGAGGTATTACCGCTGAATCACAAAAGAATGGATGGATTATTCAGACACATTACTGCAATGCTGAAAACAAAGATTTCATGAATCAGTCTGTAAACGGATTTCATGCCATGATTTTTATAAATCCACTAAAACGGCTTGACTGGGATGTGGTTTCTGCACTCGCGAACTGGTCAAAACAAATACCAGTCGTACTGTTTGGGCATAGTGGAGATATGCCTGTAAACAGCGTATGCTCAATGGATGAGTTTTCTGCGTTCCTGGCGATGTCTTATCTTTATGAGAAAGGGCATCGGAGCATTATAATGATTATTTCCGAGCCTCAGAATTATACAATTACCCAGAGAATTCAAGGTGCAGTAAATTTTGCGTCACTGCACAGAGATGTTTCCATGAAAATACTTAATGCCCATACCTCAAGTGGTGAATTTGCCATACAGAAAGGTTATGACAAAATGATGGAATACCTCAAAACGGAAGGTCACAATTTCACAGCACTGTATTCAGATAGTCACGACAGTTCGCTTGGTGTCCTGAGAGCTCTGCGCGAAAATAACCTTCAGGTGCCCGAGGATGTCAGCATAATAGTGAATGATATTCTTCCCCAGGGCAGCTTCTTTACCCCACCTTTAACCGCAGTTGGTTCTTTGGTTTCAGCTCAAGTTGAGAAGGTTATGGAAGGACTCATGAATATATTCAACCGCAAAACAAATCATTTTCGATATGAAGTACGCCCCCGCATAGAAGTCAGGGAATCTGTTATGCCATGCAAAAAAACACATATAAGTAATTTTACAGAAAAAAATAGCAGAAAAAGGGAGAAGAAAAATACAAAAACAATCATATAAGTAATTTTACAGAAAAATAACAACATAAAATAAGGAGAAGAATAAATGAATGCAAAGAAAAAATTCACACTGATCGAACTTCTTGTGGTGATCGCAATTATTGCGATTCTAGCATCCATGCTGCTTCCCGCATTGAGCAATGCAAAAAGAGTAGCCAAAACGATTAAGTGTATATCCAATCTAAAACAATTGGGAACAACACAATTACTTTATGCTTCAGATAATAATAGTATTTTATGCTCCGGAACCGGAGCCGATGCTAGAACTTATGCGGTTCTGCTATATGAATGCGGCTATATCAAAAATTTTGGCTACATGAACTGCCCGTTGTCGACAGCAAAAGTTACAGACCTGGGATATTATTCTTCAAGCAAATACAACACCTATGGAATAAGAGTTTTTAGAACCGCAGGAGGCGCTATAGCTGATAGTGTCGCAGGAGTGGTTGGTGTAGGAATGGAAAGTGGTTTCTTTCAGGTCCCGAGAATCAATGTTTCACTCAGAATAGGATTTCAGATCAGTAAAATCAAAAACCAATCAAACATCCCGTATATTGCCGATTGTGTCAAAACAGGAACAACTTTTCCGGCTACTGCCAATCTCGATTATTTCCAATGGGGCTATCATCCGTATGCTAGCTGCGGTGGCGTTGTGGCCAGACATATGAATAAGGTTAATATGTTATTTATCGACGGTCATGCAAAATCAATCAAAGGTTCTGAACTTAAACCTGCCTATAATAACCTCCGTTATGTTGATATGTATGGCCGTTTACGGGAATAATCCTACCACAGCGCAACAGGCCTTGCAGTTCACCCCTTATTGCCTGAAACACTTCCCAACTCAATGAACTATTCAGTTAAAGTTTTATATATTTAGTTTTGGAGATCCAATGAAAAGATTCATTACTGTTGGCGTTATATTTTTTTGCGCCATACTTACATTAAATGCCAGTGAATTATCAATTTCCGTGGGAGGTCCACAAGTTGAAAAACGACTTGTTTTCAGTCCAGGAAATATTACCGTGGAGGTAGATATAGCCGGAGTCGAAAGCGACTGTAAATTAACCGCCTTGCTGGTCCCTTATGGCAGAAAAGATATTGCTTCCGTAAAAACATCCTGTCCCGCAAAGTCCAGAAACAAGTTGCAGTTCGATATGGCAAAACCGGGATACTATACCCTGGAACTTAGAATAAAAAAGGACGGTATGCTACTGGCAGAAAAGAGCACCAATATTGCGGTTGTTCCGGCTGCTGAATATGACCGTCCCCGCGAGCTGGGAACAACTACACACTTCGCAAACAGAACAAAAGGGGCTTTCCCTTTGACTTTTCTTCTGTTGAGAGCCAGCGGATTCAGTCGTTTGCGGGATGATATTTTCTGGGCTCACATGGAAGCTTCTCCAGGGAAATACTCGGTTCCAGCAAGAATGGATAAAACAGTAAACACTGCATTGAAATACGGAATTCGTCCATTATTGATATTCGGTTATGCTAACACTAAGGCATATTCCGGAAAGTTTCACGGAAAGTTTGACGGAAAACCTTTTCCGCGAACACGTGAACTGATCGAAGCATATTGCAACGCCGGGGTTGTTCTAGCAAAACATTTCAAAGGTAGAGTATATGATTATGAGATCTGGAACGAACCGATCGGGGTACATCCGGCAAAAGAGTATTTACCCTTGCTGAAAGAAATTTACCCGAGGCTGAAAAAAGTTGACAGCAAAATAAATGTAATTTCCTGTGGTGGCGCTGGTGCAGGCGGCGGTCCCGGCGGTGAAATGATCATTCCGATTATTCGCGCCGGAGGACGTAATTACCAGGATGCCTTCAGTATTCATCCTTACGTTGCAGCAGGCACTCCTGAAAAGGGGTATAAATGCAGAGGAAGCGCAATTCCTTATGTCGGAATTCCGGTTTACACCAGGTTCCTGATGAATACCGGCAGAGCTCACAAGCCAGGAGAACACAATCTCGAATTGTGGGTTACGGAATTGGGGTGGTATACCGGCTCCTCAAAAGATTCAGTAACTCCAGATACTCAGGCTGCATTTGCCGCACGGATGCTGATCAGTTTCAGAGCGGCCAAAATTAATGGAGGAGTATTTTGGTACGACTTTCAGGATGATGGAGTCAATCCGAATAACCGTGAACATAATTTTGGGCTGATCCGCAAAGATTATTCTCCAAAACCTGCATTTCAAGCTTTGGCGGTATGTGCGTTCATGCTGAAAAATCTACCGTTCAGCAAGGCTGTTTCCAATACAGACAAGGTCAAAGCCTATGTTTTTGGAAACCGTCAGAGAGAAGTTATGGCAGTGTGGACGATGGAACCAACACCGGTTGAGTGGAAAACGATTCTACCCGTCAAACATGGATTTGACTGGGCCGGACGGAGATTTGCAACACAATTTGATGATAATGGCAAGGCAGTCTTAAAATTGACTTCAATGCCGCAGTATTTTATTTTAAAAGGGAAATAACATGAGAAATTTTCTTCTGCTTCTAATTTGTTTTTCATTACCTGCAATTCTTTGGGGAAAAGATAAGACGCCAACTGTACCCAATTTTAATTTTGAGCGTAATTACAGCGATTTCTGTCAATTACCAAATATTGTGGTTAAAAATCCCGGAACAAAAGAGATCGCCGGAACGATAAAATTGCAACTGCGCAATTCAAAAGATAAAGTGCTCTCTGAACAAACTATTGCTTATCAAGTACCTGCCGGCGGTACAGAAAAAATTGATATTACAAAAACTCTTAAGACTCCGAAGAAAATTGTTCTTCTTACTGCGGAAGCGGCAGAGTTAAAAGCCATGAATGCAGGTTGCCGACTGCCCAAGACAGAACATATCATATCCGGTATATTTGGTCCTTCGGGAAAGATAGCCCGGAAACAAGACTGCTTGATTTCCATGAATGTGCATATTAGGCGTTATACTCCGGAATTGCGCTGGAAGCTGATGCAGATGCTGCGAAAATGCGGGGTCAAGTCGGTACGTGTTGAGATAAGCTTCGGCGATCCGGATAATACAAAGCTTGTACAACATTGCATCGCAGAGCTGGAAGAGACGGTGCTGGGACTTGAAGCGTTTGGAATTGAACCGATGGTTATAATTGCCTGGTTTAATCGTAAGTTTTATCGTTCCGGCAGTAAGATGGACATGGCGTATCGTTGGGCAAAAATCTTCGCTTCGCACTTCAAGGGTCGAGTTAGCTGGCACTATGGAAACGAAGTCAATTGCGGCTGGGCGGCTTACGGAGCCGCTGCCGACATGGCAGCATTAAACAAAAGTTTTGCCCTGGGAACCAAGGCTGGAGATGCGAAAGCGTTGGCCGCTTCGTTTGGTATTGCGGAAGGTCTTTATCATTACGTAAAAGAATTTTTTAAATGCGATGTTTTGAACTATCTTGACGCGATTTGCGTTCATCCATATTGTGGAACTCCGGAAGCAGGTATGGCAAAGTGCCTGGCCACAAAGAAACTGATTGCTTCTTATGGCAGTAACGCTCAGGTGTGGGCCACTGAGATTGGTTTCCATATTGATGAAAACTCCTCGCGTAACGAGTTTACCGGAGAACTTACGGGAGTGATGGGATTTTCAAAGTTGCATCAGCGACAGTTGCTTTCGCGCTTGTTCGTACTTGCCCGGTCATACGGTATTGAACGAATTTACTGGTATGATTTCTTCGGTCTGAAAGATCGTGAAACATTTTGGCTGGTCGATAAAAATTTAAAACCGCTTCCGTCTTATTACGCCTTGGTTGAGAGTTCCAAGAGATTAAAAAATACTGTTTCCGCGGGCTATACTCCCGTGGAAAGTCTTGTTCAACGTCATGTATTTAAACGGACGGATGGCTCTATTCTGCTGGCCTGCTGGGCTTTAAAAAATGGTACGAAAGCAGATTTCAAACTACCTGAGAACGCAAGGATTTTTGACGGCTTGGGGCATGCGGTTAAATTGCCTGAAAATGGTATTTTGACTTTAGGACATGGCGTTTTCTATATTGAAGGAATTACTGTAGCACAACTCCCAAAACTTATTAACAAAGACGTTATCATATCAACTATGGATAAACGCCATTTTGGTGCTCCTATGTCCAGGTTTACCGTTAAGGCCGGATCAGACTTCACGGTGCCTTTTGCTGCTTTTAACGGCTGCAAAAAGTTGGTTGTGGTCAAACCGCTGATCAAGCGTACTTATCCCGGCTGGAAGATTTCCGTGCCTGCCGATATGATGCTAGCGGCGGAACAACAGAAAAGTGAGGATTTAAAAATCAGTGTTCCGGCTGATGCAGTTCCCGGAGTAGAATATCTGTTTTCTTTTGGAGCTGATGTTAATGAGCTTCAAATGACTTATCCATATCCAGTCCGGGTTAAGGTTGCCGGTGAGTTCCCGTATTCCGCGATAGAACGGTTTAATCGTCCGGTAAATTATCCAATATGGGATGCCATGAATGAAACGAAAGTAGAAAAGGGAAATCCGTTGCTTACTGCAAATCAAGGACGCGCGGTGATTGATGGAGATTTAAAGGAATGGAAAGCCGAAGAGTTTTATCCTATCGACCAAAAATTCCAGTGGAAACTGCGTGATCCCGGCATTCCATCCGATGACGACTGGTCCGGAAAAGTGGCTTTGCGTTGGGATTCCAAGTATATCTATGCTGCTTTCCTGGTAAAAGATGAGCAGTTGTGTTTTGTTGACTTTCTGAGCCGCGATTGGCGTGACAGCGATAATATCAGATTGTTTTTCAGCAGTGTTGAAAATGAAAAGAAGCGAACCCGCAATATCACTGACAACGATTTACTTTTGATCATGACTCCTACCGGGATTTCACATACAGAAGGACCGATGCTGAATGTAGCATCACTTGGCGGAAAGGTACGTTCCAGGACAGAGGGAAAAATCAAGATGTCGTCAAAAGTATGGAAGAATGGTTATGTGCTGGAAGTGGCTGTTCCGGTAAGTGAGTTCAATCTGGAACCGAAAGCCGGAATGAAAATTGGCTTTAACTGCATGGCTGATGATATCGACAATGGATTCAGACAGCACGTTGCCATGACCTACTTTAAAAATCTCAATTACTGGAATTCTCCCAAGTCATTGGGCAAACTCTTATTGAAATAGAATGCTGTAATGGAGAAAAACATTAGAGCATTAAATAATGGATCATTACAACGTGGTAAAGTAAAAAAGACTTTTCACTGATCCAGAAAATCAATTAAAATAATCAGAAAAGGACAAATATAGTAAATGTATATTTTCGAAAAAGACAAATATTTCAACGAATGCCATGCAATAAGCGTAATACAGTTATTTAATGGTGAATATCTGGCAACTTGGTTTGCGGGCTCTGAGGAAGGCAAAGCCGATATCGATGTTTGGTTAGCTGGAACAACAGGTGGAAACTGGAATCAGCCCGTTAAAATAGTAACTGATGAAGAACCGCTTTGGAATCCGGTTTTTCTTTATGAAAAAGACAAACTGATTCTGTTTTACAGAAAAGGCTGGAGTTGCTCTGGCTGGGACACCTATTACATGGTGTCCACAGATCAGGGGCATAGCTTCACTGATCCTGAAATTCTGCCAGATGGCTATCTGGGTCCAATTAAAAACAAACCGATAAAGATGAGTAACGGTAAATGGCTATGTGGAAGTTCCCGGGAACCTGAATGGGAAACCGTAATGGAAATCTATGATGCAGATAAAAATGAATGGCTGGGAAAATCAGTGATCGGTGTTCCAGATCTGGAAACAGGTCACGGAATTATTCAGCCCACTGTATGGGAGTCTCAGCCGGGTCATGTCCACGGCTTAATGCGAAGCAGTCTTGGCAAAATTTACCGTTCCGACTCAACGGACTACGGAATGACCTGGAGTGCTCCTTATTCCACGGAATTACCAAACAACAACAGTGGAATTGACATCGTCAGAATGCCGGGCGGGGAATTAATACTAGCTAACAATCCAATTGGGGAAAACTTTGGAAAGCGCTCTCCCTTAGTTCTTTCTATGAGCATGGATAACGGAAAAACCTGGCCATGTCATTATACTTTGGAAGAAGAAGAAGATTTTGATCCTGAAGATCGTTATAGAGGACGCTATTCCTACCCGGCAATTATTAACTCTCAAAACGGAGTAACTTGTTTTTATACTTATAATAGAAAACAAATAAGATATCAGACGATTCCAGTCGAAGCCATTAGAAATTATCAATCTCGTGCAGTATCTTGAATTATTGAATGATACGGAGAAACGTATGAAACGTATTTCATGGAATAAAGAACTGGAAGTAGCGCATGAATATGATATTGCCGTAATCGGCGGAGGTATAGCAGGAGTATGTGCTGCTCTTGCCGCGGCAAAGCAGAATGCAAAAGTTATTCTTGTAGAGCGCTTCGCCGTGACAGGGGGAAACGCCACCGCCGGCGGAGTAGCAAACTGGAGTGGAGAAACCAAGGGACAGGGAGTCATTTTTGATGAAATTATTGCAAATCAGGAAGCCTTTCATTCAATCGCTCCTTATCCTGGCCCATATAAGCACTTTGAACCTTCAAGCAACCGGATATTTGACCATGAAATTCTGGCAGTGATTTTACAGGAAATGTTGATAAAATATAATGTGAAGTTACTGCTGCATACTCAGTTTGTCGATACTATATGCAATAATCGTAAAATTGAATATGCTGTTATTAGTGGCAATTCCGGTCCCGAATTAATAAGAGCCGATGTTTTTATTGACTGTACCGGCGGAGGACTTGTAGCTAACCAATCTCAATGTCGTTGTCTGGAACAAAAAGCGGGCACCCAACTGCCTGCTTCAATTATGTTTTTTATCCATGAAACATGCGAAAAAAACTTTACTCCACAACTTCCGGAAGGATGGTTAAAACCCGTTACGAAAGAAAACGATCTTCCAATGACTACATTCTGGCCTGATGGACCGGATGGACAAGCTTTAAAAGTTAAAATTCCCGGCGGAGACAGCAATTCCACAGAAGGAATGACAGAGATTGAGATACGAGCCAGGCGTCGAATGCTCGAAGTACTCGACTACTTTCAGCGTCAGGAGAAAAGAAAACTCCGTTTCGGCCATGCCCCTGCAATTACAGGTTTACGTGAAGGTCGTAGAATCCTGGGCGATTACGTATTAAGACTGGAAGATGTGAGACAGAAAAAGATCCATGAAGACGCGGTTGCCAAGGGCTATTTCTATTTAGACGGCATGAAACCTGATGATGAAAAACGAACTTATATTCTCACCAAAGAAGAACAGAGAATACCTCCATATCATATTCCCTTGCGAAGTTTAATTGCTAAAGACAGCGATAATTTATTAATGGCAGGACGCTGTTTCTCTGCTGATCAGTTAGTACTGTCATCAGCACGGGTCATGACCACCTGCGCCATGATGGGACAAGCGGTTGGAACGACCGCTGCGTTGGCTGCTGATTCCAGACAGTTGGTCCGAAATTTAGATTATGGGAGAATTAGAAGGATATTAGAGCAAAACGGTGCTGATTTAGCGATATGATTCCGGCATATTTCTTTTTCTAAGCGCAACCACGAACTTCAGCATTTTCATATAAAAAGCCCTTTCAGCAAAATTATTGTTTGAACAAACACAATCCATCTATTCTTTATTGAACCTTTATCAAAGAATAGTCAAACCTTGTTGAAGTATAGAAAAAAATCGGAATAGTTAGTAGAATAGTTAGTACTGAAAAGATTTAAGCTCAAATTCAATGGGTTCGACTCCCCCCGCCTCCACTTTATTTATTTTTCAAGTTATTTACCATAAACAACTTACAATAATTCATCTCGTTTAATTTAGATCGGTTTTCCAATAAGGTATAATCAGGTTCAACAAGGTTTGAGAAAGTTCAGTCACCTTTTCAATGTCAGAATTGAATCCGCTTCAATCAGCCTCAAAATAGTCCAACAAAGTTCAACATGTTTTAAACTGACATCTTTATTCCAGCACTTTTCTGCTAAAAAAACAGGATAAATCGGCAACAGGAATGGTTAGTATTTTAGTTAGCACTGTTTTTTTAATCTAGCAGATTTAGCAAGGAATCATCAACATAGAATATTTAAGATTAATTTTAGTTAGCACTGGTTTGTCATCTCGAAGATTGTACACTTAGTCCTCCGTTTCCTGCACTCTTTTTCTAATATTTTCAGCGATTGATTAATTCGTATATCAATATTTTACCTGCTTACGATATTCTTTGGGAGGTATGTTGTAAATTTTCTTGAATTGACGAGTGAAATAATTAGAATCACTAAAGCCGGTTTTCATGGCAATATCGGCAATGGAATCATCGCCTTTCAAAAGCAATTCAGCAGCTCGAAGTATTCGCACATGGATCAGGTAATCTATTGGCGAATGTCCGGTGACTTTTCGAAAAACCGGAATCAGGGTACTCGGAGCCATTTTTGCAATTTTGGCAATGTCGGCAATCGTCCACTCTTGCTGGTATTCTTTCTCCAGGCAGCTGATTACTTTTCCCAGCCGGTTAAGATTACGCGCCATTGGATTTTGACATTTAGCGTATTCCCGGGAAATATGCACAAATATCTCAATTGTTCTGGCAAGTATCAAGAGGTCATATCCCGGAACCTTTTTGCTTTGTTCCTCGGTCATTCTCCGAAGCATATTGATTACCGGCAGGATAGCTTCTGATGAAATGTGCAGGTGACTCTGAAAATGGTGATAACGACGGTAGGCCGGTTCAAACAGAAAAAAAGCATTGTACCCAGGCAAAGAACGCAGGCTTTTCAGATGTGCATTTAAAGATATATCATCAAACATAATGTTTGTCATGGATAATCCATGACGCTCTATAAAATAATGCTCTATATTACCCTGAATCAAAAAAACATCGCCAGCCACAACACGATATCGCTCGTTATCGATCAACTGAACTCCATAACCATCCGTAATGATTACCAATTCCGCAAAGTTATGGGTATGACGGATATCAGTCATATCATTATCATGCTGCATACTGCCATCCCCGCAGATATTCCGTACGGTAATGGGATAACAACCCTCCGAAAAAAAGTCTTTTCTATCTGCGGTAAGAATATTCACTGTTGCGCTCCTGTATTTCGTAATATTGTGCTACTAATTCATAATTTTGTCAAGGTTAATGAAAAATAAAAAGGCTATAATTTAACTAAACGACATTCTTTACTACAACATAATAAACAAGGGAACAGGAAAATGCAGGGAACATTTAGATTTTCATTCGGACCATGGAATATTCATGAAGGCGCTGACCCATTCGGACCGGAAGTCCGTAAAACTATTCCTTTTAACGAGAAATTAGGACTCTACAAGAAGATGGGATTTGATGGCGTGCAATTCCATGATGACGATGCGGTTCCGGATATGGACAACATGACTCCACAGCAAATCACCAAAGCAACAGGAGATTTAAAAGCAGTTCTTGACAACCATGGGTTGACTGCAGAGTTTGTGGCTCCGCGTCTGTGGATGAATCCACCGACAATTGACGGCGGCTATACTTCAAACGATCCGGCCAGCAGACAATATGCCCTTGATCGCAGCTTGCGCACCATTGATATCGCAAGAGCGCTTGGGACTCGTAATATCGTATTATGGCTCGCCCGGGAAGGAACCTATATTCGCGAAGCCAAAGACTCTGTCGTTGCGGTGGAACGTATTGCCGGTACCCTGCAGGCGATGCTGGATTACGACCCGGAAATCCGCATCATGATCGAGTCGAAGCCAAATGAACCGATGGATCACACCTATATCCCCACAATTGGTCATGCAATCGGGCTGGGCTTGCTGACGACAGCCCCGGAACGGGTCGGCTGTCTGATCGAAAGTGCCCACGCTGTTCTTGCCGGACTTGATCCGTCAGATGAAATGGGTTATGCACTGGCACATAAGAAACTGTGGAGCGTCCATCTCAACGACCAGAATGGACTAAAATTTGATCAGGACAAAACTTTTGGTTCCGTTGACCTGCGGCGCGCATTTAACCAGGTGCGGATTCTTGACAAGCACGGCTTCGGCAACTCAGGAGAATGGGTTGGCCTCGACGTAAAAGCCATGCGAACCCAGAAGGATGAAGTTGCTTGCAAACATCTCACTAACAGCCGCAATATATTCATGCGTTTGCTGGAAATCAGTCGTTCGCTTAGCGATGAAAAGATCGAAGAATTGAGAAATGAGCGTGACTATGAAGAATTAGATGCTTATATTATTAACTCATTACTTGCATAATAACAAACCGGAAGGGAGAGCTGTACAATGTACTCCAATGTTAAGGAATTCGGAGCCGTCGGAGACGGACTTGCTGTCGATACGCCGGCGATTCAAAGCGCCATTGACGCAGGAGGAATTGTATATTTCCCTCCCGGTGTTTACCGTACTGGAACGATCTACTTAAAAAGCAACGGCGGAATCATGCTTGATGCCGGAGCGGTCATCCAGGCCAATCCGGATCTTGCCGATTACAACTCAGATGACTTCTGTCCGCAAAATCGTGTACTCCGTCAGGAACTTGTCAGTGGTCGTCACCTGATTGTTGCCGTGGAGCAAGACCATATTACCATTGCCGGTCAGGGTAAGATCGACGGCAACTTTTCTGCTTGGATGAATGAGCCGGACAACGGACTTGGCGTTACTCCACCGTATTTCAAACGTCATCCGGAACGTCCAGGACAAATGATTTATCTCTGCGAATGTACCGATGTGGCCATCCGCGATGTGGAACTGACAAATGCTTCTTACTGGCACTGTTTTCTTCACGGTTGTGAACAAGTTACTATTTCCGGAGTGAGAATTTACGGCATCCGCGGCGTAATGAACAATGACGGAGTTGATCTGGACTGCTGTCGTCATGTTACGGTCAGCAACTGCGTTATTCTTACTGCAGACGATTCGATCACGTTGCGGGCTGATTATGAACCACTCAAAAAATATCGTGCATGTGAATATATTACGGTCAGTAACTGTGTTTTGTCCAGCGACTTTGCCAATGCCATAAGAGTTGGGGTTGGAAATGGAGAAATTCGCCGTTGCTGCTTTGACAATATTTCCATATCGGATTCGAGAACCGGAATCTGCATGGTATCACGCTATTGGGAAAATGATCGTGGCGTTGCTATTTCGGAGTTGAGTTTCAGTAATCTACAGATGTACGCACGTCGTCCCTTCAATATCAAGCTGGATGATAAGCAGACGCTTGAGCCTCCGTGCTCCCGGCGGATAGGAAACATTCATTTTTCCAATATCTCGGGAACCGGAGAATTATCGTCGTTTTTGTCTGGAACAGCAACCGGAGCGCTGGAGCGAATTTTCTTCGACAACCTGAGTCTGCGCTACGGAGGAAAAGGACCAGCTCCCGACCGCGACGAACATGGTCATTGGGGATGTGGTTCCACCGATGCAGCGTTTGAATTGTCATTTACCACAGACATACGTTTTTCTAATGCCGAATTATGCTGGGAGGAAACTAGTTCCGGCTGGAATTATGATCTACGCTGCAACGACAGCTCAAGTGTGGAAATGACTGGCTGTCGGTTTTCAAAAGGTACTTGTTGAATAACAAGTATTTTTGCACGATCATACAGTAAACAGAAACGATATTCAAGGAAAAACACTATCGCGTGCATTATAATTAAGAACTATTAGATTATATCGAAAACAGTTCTTACCAGAGGTAAATGCATGAGACATACAGATTATTTTTCTCCCTTTTTCGGCATCGACGGTGGCGGCAACTGCCTGTGTGGACCTTATCTGCCATTCGGAATTGCCCGACCAGGCCCTGATACGACTATTCCACATCCCCCTAACGGCTACCGTTCCGGGGATAGAATAATCCGTTTTTCACAGAATCATGTAAGCGGAACCGGCGGAGGTGGACGTTATGGCAATCTTGGCCTGACTCCATATATTTGTCGTAAAGACTGTAAATCAGGTTATCTGCCTGAAAACGAAGAGGCAAAAGCCGGATACTATTCGGTAGAGTTTCCCGAATGTGGAATTAAAACAGAATTGACCTGTACTTCCCGAACAGCGATCCACCGCTATCATTTTTCTAATGGAGCAGAGCATGGCGTATTACTGGATGCAGGTTCTATAATCATGACTGGAATGGATAATGACAAACCGCCCTGCTCCATTGGCGGTGTGATTGAAATAGTTTCCGATAATGAAATTGTCGGCAGGGCAGACTGTAAAGGCGGATGGGGGCATAATTACCCTTACTCAATTTATTTCTCTATGCAATGCAATCAGCCGATAAGAGAGTATGAGTTAAAATCAGAAAGCCAAGATATTGCGGAAGATAATTGTGCTTGCGGTCAGAACATTAAAGTCTGGCTGGAATACGGCAACGTTGATAGCGTAGAAATCAGAATCGGTATTTCATATGTAAGTATTGCCAACGCCAAACAAAGCATTGAGCGGGAAACAGCCAGTAAAACTTTTGAGCAGCTCGTAAGCGAAGCGAAAGATATCTGGAAAAATCAACTAAAAAAGATTACCGTTGAAGAAGGAACAGAGGAAGACAAAAAACTGTTTTATTCCGCCTTTGCCCGTCTATTGTGCATGCCAGGTGATCTTGGGGTAGACGATGAAAATCCCTGGTGGCATTCCAACCACAGACAGTTTACCGACTTCTATTGTTTATGGGACAGTGTACGCAACGCCAACAGCCTGCTTATGCTCATCGAACCGCAACTCAGTACGGATATGATGAACTCCCTGCTGGATATCGCCGATCATACCGGTTGGATTACAGACGCATGGATTGCTGGACACTCTGCTCAGATTCAGGGAGGATGCTCCGCTGATGTTTTGTTCACGGAATTTGCCGGAAAAGATATTCCCGATATTAACTATTCCGCCGCATTGAAACAGATGGTCAAAACTCGTTGCCAACAGCCTTCTAACCCGCGGCTTTTCGGCCGTTACCTGGAACACTATCGGAATCTGGGGTATGTTTCCACTGAAACGCCCCAATGCACGTCTCGCCATATTGAATATGCCTGGCAGGATCACTGCGCGGCAGAGCTGGCAAAAATCATGGATAACATGGAACTAGAGAATGATTTCAGAAAAGATTCCGAAAAAATCTGGAACCTGTGGCGCGACGATTTAAAATGTTTTGCGCCAAAAAACAGCGACGGCAGCTGGGTTGAACCATTCGATCCGTGGAAACCTACTCGTCCCGACTACTGGTACGACCCATATTTCTATGAAGGAACCGCGGCGGAGTGGAGTTTGTGTGCTTTACATGTAATAGATAAAATCATAGAAAAACATGGCGGTAAAGCTGCGTTCGAGCGGTACCTCGACTATTTTTTTGAGCATATTTTTATTTGGAAGGAAATCATTCTGCATACGCCATATCTCTATCATCTGGTTGACCGTCCCGATAAGACTGCGGACACAGTCAACCGGATGTTGCGGATGAAATACCATGCAGGACGCGATGGTCTGTCCGACAATGATGACATGGGAGCAAATTCTGCTTTTATAATGTGTTCCATGCTGGGAATATATCCTATGGCGGGACAGACGCGATACATGCTATCAACTCCATACTTTCGTTTTATTCGGTTTGAACTTGGAGAAGGAAAGATCCTAACGATTACAACGGATCATTCTAACACGACTCATCCTTATGTGAAAAGCATTCACTTTAACGGCATAAGGCAGGAAAAACCGTGGATGGATCATAAACAGCTGATGACTGGCGGAGAGCTTCGTTTTTCTCTTTCTTCCGAAAGAATCGGATACGAGTAGGTGAAAATTATTTTCGGAAAGACATGCGGTATTCCCGAGGAGTCATTCCCTTGATCTGATGGAATTTTTTTGAAAAATAATTACCATCGCAAAAACCACATTCCAAGGCAATCTCCGAAATACTACTGTTGTTAGACAGCAGCATTTCGGCAGCCATGTCGGTACGCACTTGCAGCAGGTATTCGATAGGAGAACAATCCATTGCCATTTTAAATTGAATAAAGAAATTTCGCCGAGACATTCCGGCAATTTTACTAAGTAATTCAATAGTAATGTTTTTTGCATAATTACGATTGATATAACTGATTGCGTCACCAACTTGAAATCGCCAGCGTTCTTCATGGTTTTCCAGACTTGCTGATCGAGCCAGAACCGTTACGATCCTCATGAATAACGCCAAGCTCATAAATAAATTTCCGGGATGAAAATTCCACATCTCATCATGAAATTCATTTGTCATTTTCAAAACAGTATTAAGGGATTCCGGTGCAAGTTTCACAACAGGTTTTTCCCAAGTATAATCTGAAGGCATAGCAACAGCAGGAAAAAAGGCCCGAAACAATGGAAGCTGATAGCCGTCCAGCATGGGCAAAACCAGACGTTTCCGGTCATAGGCAATATTAACCAGGTCAAGACCGTCAGCATTATCGTAATAGTGAATTACTCCGGGATGAATAACCAGTACGTCTCCAGAAGAAATTACCTGAGTTTTTCCATTTACACAGTGTATGGCCTCTCCATCGACAACAATTGCGATTTCCGAGTATTCATGATCATGAGGAGACTTGGAAGAGTGTGTTCCTTTGGGAAACCTCACAGTAAAGAACGGTAATCCTCCACCACTGATATGTTCTTTCATCTTGTTGTGAAAAATCATTTTTCATTCCTTGAATGTAAATATTTGCACTATAATACCAAAAAATGTCATTAAAGTCAAGGATTTTAAAATATTATTGCAATATAATTAAGAATAGTAATAAATAAGGAATCTTAATGTTGATAGATACACATGATAACATTTGGATGGAACCAGAATCCGGAATTTCCTCTCCATGCATAATCGTATTCCGCAATTGTTTTTCTCTTGAAGACAATAAAAACATCCATCTAAAATTCAGTGCAGATGAACGCTGTATGCTTTTTCTTGATGGCAAAAAAATAGCCGAAGGTCCGGAACGTGGTACTGCCGAACATTGGTATTATGGTGAATTTTTACAGGAAATTCCTGCTGGTGATCATATTCTAACAGCACGGGTGTTATGTTTTGGAAACGCACATTGGGCTTTGGGACAGATGGGTATTCGTCCGGGCTTATGGATTTACGGAGCAGAAAATCTATTGTACTCTGATTGGGAATGTCAGGTGCTTGAAGGATGTCGTCTGATCCGACCATTACCGGACTGGGGAGCCTTCCCCAAAATAAGAACTGATGCCGATTTCAATTGGGATGTTTTAAATGGCAAGGGGGGTAGCTGGCAGCCAGTTCGATATTACAAGGACCAGAGGCCGCTGAACAGTCCAGAGCTTCCATCGATGCGTTCAGAGTCGATCCGGAATTTTTCCTGGGATGGACAGACTGTAGTATTTCCGGAATACCACTGTGCCTGGGCCGAATATGAGTTTTCCGGAAACGGGAGAGTAGACATTCGGTGGAAGGAATCTTCCGAGCCGGACGGCTCGCTTTGGGATTTTGGAAATTATGATTCGTTCGAGATTTCCGGAAACAAAGTACGCTGGACTGATTACTGGTGGCATGCCGGGCAACGAATAGAATTTCGTTTTACCGGAGATGTATCAGTCGATATGCTACGTTTTTATGATACAGGTTATCCATTTGAATTAAAAAAGCCCCTATATTCTACAAACCCGACCAAAAGAAAGCTGCTTCGCATGGCTTGGAAAACCCTGCAGTGCTGTTCTTATGAGACTTTTATGGATTGCCCGTATTTCGAACAGTTACAGTATGTAGGTGACTCCAGGATAGAAGCCCTATGTGTCATGGCGGCAACCGGAGACTACCGCCTTCCTCGCAAGGCTCTACGAATGCTTGGTGATGGAATCCAACCGGATGGAACCATGTTTTGCCGTTATCCAACCCGGGAGAAGGCAACTGACTGGATAACCGGTATGGATGAAGCGCTGTTGATTCCCGGCTTTGCCATACTTTATATTCAAATGGTGCATGATTTTGCGGTGAATGGTGATGATGAAAACCTGATCAGGGAATTAATTCCGAAGTTAAACCGGATTGTTGACTGGCTTGAAAGATATCGCGGTGAAGATTTGATCTTGAATGAAGTTCCTGGATGGAATTTTATCGACTGGGTAGATGGCTGGCACAGAGGTATTCCGCCGTATTGCGAGGACGGAACCGGCTGTACCCTGAATCTGATGTACGTTATATCTCTTCGCAACTTAGCTGAAATGGAAAGTCTTTGTGGTTGTCCTCAAAGAGAAACAAAGCTGATGAAAATTGCCGAGGAAGTTTATGAGGCAGTCAATGAGATTTTCTTTGATCATAAAAAGAACTGTTTTGCTGAAGATGCGGAACACCGGGTCTTTTCCGAACATGCTCAAATATTTGCTCTGCTGGCAGGATATGATCATGGCACTTTGTCGGCACTGTCAAGCGGAAAATTAGCAGAGTGCAGTATTTATTTTTCATTCTATCTGTTTGAAGTCTGTGCTTTGTTTGAACTTGATTCAGTGGCGGCTCACCGAATGAAGAAATATTATGAGCTTACCTCGGTTGGGGGAGATACTTTGCCGGAAGAATTTAAGAATTTCCGTTCGCGTTGTCATGCCTGGAGTGCTAATATTCTTTATTTTCACTTTAGGGAACATGCACTTTTCAGTAATATTAAATATTTTAAAAATTATAGTAAAAAGATTGATGTCGAAATTAATGCATTATGATATAATTAGTAGCAATTACAGTAACAATTAACGGAGGAAATTATGAAAAAACAAGAACAGCAAACACTCTTTTTTCACCGCGATTTCACACTCATCGAACTCCTCGTTGTGATCGCCATCATTGCAATTCTGGCAGCCATGCTGCTGCCAGCGTTGCAAAAAGCCAAGGGACAAGCAAAAACCATCCAATGCGTTAGCAACCAGAAACAATTAATGCTTGGCAGTATCCAGTATGCTAACGATAATAATGACAAAATGGCTCATTGCGGCGATACAGATAATCCGACAAATGCCAATACCTGGCATGGTATTATGCTGGGGTTCAAAGAATTTGGAACAACCATTTCCGGACATGCATGCCCTGGCTCCTATATAAGGTGGGATGTGCTAATATGTCCTGAATTATCCAGCAGAGGAATTCCTGCCCGTATGGAAGCAGATGATTATGATTTCACCAGTCCGACAAAATTTGGAAACGGAACATTATCATACTACTACTATGGGGTCTATGGAATACTTTGGCCGGGGAATTCTGAATGGAAATCCTATATGTACTCAACAGCGGAAAGTCAACTTGCTTACTGTGGATTTACTCGCATGGGACAAATAATGGAGTGGGACAAAAACGGTTCAAAACAATCTGCCTTTAACTTGAGGAAGGCCAAGGCTCCCGGTAGCACTTATATTTACGCCGATGCAGCAATGAATAATTCCTGGGCTCCCAAGCTGGGAGTATGGTATTTTGCCAACACCCGAGGCAGCGTTTATAATCCCACTACTCGGCATATGGGAGGGAAAACCGTAGTTTCATTCATTGACGGTCATGCCGGCGGGTCCAAAATAAAAGACTTGCAAAACACCGCCACCGGTCTTGCTCAATATACATCAAGCGCAACTGGAGATTCTATCGCTATAGGCAATGAATGGAATTTGTGGGAATAAACCAGTAATCACTACTCACAGTGTTAAAGCAAAAATACGAATTTTAATATTACCTGCACTATAAAAACCAGAGAAAACCAGCTATCGGCCGAAGCTGGCTCTTCTCTGAAATAATTCAGAACTCACAGGAGAAAATCATAGTATGACTAGCATTAGACTACCTTATCCCCTAAGTCTCAGGCAGAGACATTCTCGGGAAAGGAACCGTTTTCGTGGAATTCCGTTTGCTTCAGGTATGCTCAGTACTGTTATTCTGTTGTTAACGGGAATAGCCACTCCAATCCACGCGGCCGCGACAGAGGATGCGCCGTCGCTTGAAGTGATTAGCGCCAGATATGGGGCTCCCGGTAAATGGTTTGATGTAGCTGACACCATCCGCAAAAAGATGTCCGACTCGAATAAACGTGAAATGAAAGTGGATAATAAAGTTTTTGGGGAACCGGCAATTCATCAGGCCAAACGTCTTGAACTTACAATTCGTGATGATGAAGGAGAGAGGACGCTCAATGTAGACAGTGGAGCAATGCTGCCATTGAACAAACAGTTGCTGAACGATCCATCGTTTACGATACCTGAAATCCAGCAGCAAATAGAAACGGCATACGCAAACGGTGAAAAAAAGATAACTCTGGAGCCAATGGTATATCACATCAAGAGTACGCGATCACAGCGTGTTCACCTGGCGCTTTGGGGAATGAAAGATTTTGAGATTGACGCTACTGGTTCAACATTTATCTTTGAACACAGGGATAAATGCGGCATTCAGTTTACAAACTGTCAGAATGTTACATTCCGTGGAGCTACTCTGCTACGTGAAACTCCAACTTTTTCTCAAGGAGACGTCAAGGTCGTGGCCAAAGATCATCTTGATATTGAAATCCATAAAGGCTATCCCGATGATATGAGCTCCCCTGGGTTTAACCACAGCCCTGTATTGACTTTTTTCGAGAAAAACGGAATTATCAAAAAAGGCTTTCCAGGCGAAGTCAATATCAAAAAAATGCAGAGACTAAAAGGACGGCTTTACCGTTTCTATGCGGGAAATCTTCATCTGTCTAAAGTTAAGGTCGGCAATATGGCAGCCTGGCGTCGCCCGCCCGTGGGGACAATCAGTGGAGAAATTACTGTCCGAGAATGTTCGGGAATGAATATTACCGGAGTAACTATTAAGAACAGTATTCTGGTTGGTATCAAAGAAAGTTTCTGTGATGGAGGCAACCGTTTCAATTATACGGTTACTTATGCCGATAAACCCAAAGGGGCAACACGCAAACCATTGTTATCATCGGCTGCAGACGGTTTCTATTCCGAAAACTCCCGTAAGGGACCACTGCTTGAAAACTGTTTGCTGGAAGGAATGCATGATGATGGAATAAATATCCATGGTAAACTCTGGCGGGTAAAGGAAGTAAAAGGTTCTGTTGCAATTGTTGCCATGTGGGTTATTCCGCCAAAACAAGGTGACATATTCCGTTTTTTCGACAAGAATCATGTAGTTCAGGGAGAAGCCAAACTGTTGTCATGCCGTACTGCCGGAGGAAATCTGATGCGGCTTGAATTTGATAAACCTTTGAAAAAAAATAGTAAGTCCGTCCTGAATGTCAGTACAAGCGGGGTTGGATTTGTGATTCGCAATTGTGCAACCAAAAACCACCGCGGCCGCGGCTTTCTGATTCGTCCAGGAGAGGGGCTGATTGAAAACTGTTTGATCGAAGACATCCAACGCTGCGGAATTCTTACTACTCCTGAGTTTCTGACTGCTCAGGAGGGAGGATATGTCACTAACCTGATTATCCGCAAAAATACTTTCCGTCGCTGTAATGCGTGCTGCTGGGGAACCGGAGGCGCGTTGGGAATCAGTTCGCTGCAAACTCGAAATTGGAACGTTCCTTGGAACGGGCCCTGGACATGGACCCCGGCTCCGGGCGGCTATCGCAACATCCTTATAGAGAAAAATCGGTTCGAGGAATGCGACGGTCCGAATATCACAATTACCTCCGCAATAGGAGTAACGGTAAAGAATAATGTGTTCATTCGACCGATGACCAGAGCCTTACACACTAATCCGCCAATTCCAACCGATGCTTTGGTTTATGTTACGGAATCAAAAGACGTTAAATTCAAAGGAAACCGGATCGTTCGTCCAGGCAAATTCATGAAGAAGACTGTTTCCGTAACTCCGACGGCTTCCGTCAAAGGAGCTGAAACCGGATTCTCTAAATAAGAACACCCCGGCTAACCGGTTTCGACATTATGTTCGAAACCGGTATTTGCATATAAGTATACTACTTTAACACACAAACCATCAGTAAATTATGAAAAAACTAGCAACAAGTTATCTAAATTCGCCATGGAATAATCATGATCATCTTTCCGCACTTGCCTCTCCAAGAAGAATTATCCTACAGGCTGACGTGCGCCAGCTTGTTCCAAACCTCTATTCTATGGAAATTGATAATCTTGTCCGCTGGATTTTTTATACAGCCGATCAACCCGGCAGCCAGGTCGACAGTATCTATTGGGATACCGAATACTTTTTCCCTCATATTGATGATCGATATACAACCGATGATTGCCGCAAATGGCTGAACGACGGTATCGATATCATGGCCGTTCTTCTGGCTGCTGCACGCGAAAGAGGGCTGGAGTGTTTCCTGCTGCATCGTTTTTCCGAAGTGGAACGTCCTTTCGGTATAGCAAAATATGCCGGGCCGGACGCGGAACCTCTACCGCTGAATTGCGTGAAAGAGGAACATCCTGACTGGGTAGTACAGACATGGTGGTGGCAGGGAATGTGGAATCTGGCTTCTGACGGCTTAAAGCAATTCAAGGTGGATTTGCTGTCCCGTTTAATGGGACAATATGATTTTGACGGTCTCTGTATTGATTTTGCCAGACATGTTCCGTGTCTGCCTCCCGGTCAGCAATGGGAAAATCGCGACCATGTTACAACATTTATGCAGATGTTGCGCGAAGCTATGGCAGAAGTTGCAAAAGAGAAACAACACCCGATACTTGTTGGAGCCAAAGTCCCGGAAAACGAAAGAGGTTGCCGGATAGACGGCTTTGACGTCACGACCTGGGTACGAGAGGAGTTAGTTGACCTGTTTGTTATCGGTGCACGAACCATGAATGTTGATCTCGCCTGGTTCCGCAGTTTCACTTCAGGAACTCCGGTACGGCTGTTTCCGGCTTATGAGGATGGACAACCGACTGACGGCTATCACATGCCTGGAATCGAGTTTTTCCGTGGATTGTGCGACAATTGGTGGCACCAAGGAGCAGACGGCATCGTATTGATGAACTTCACCCAGGGAACACAGGAAATGCTGGAAGAGTTCAAACTTCCGGACATTATGAAGCGTATCTGGCACCAGGGGCATATAACCACCTGCCGGGAATGCGGTTCTCCGGACACTCTTCATGGCAAAGACATTCTATATGCAATGGAACGCCGTGGAGGGTTTCCTTACGCCTCCGGATATTTCAATAGAAACGATGATGCGCCATTACCTGCACACCTGCCAAATGACGGTTCTTATCTTGATTTATCTCTAAATCTTTTTACGAATCCGGCACAGTGGAACCAGGCAAGTTCAGTTCTTGTGAAATTCGTAGTCTACGGTCCGATCGAAGAGAAAGAGAAACTGGAATTTAAAGTCAACGGAATTCCTGTCTCTGAAGTTTCTTTAGATTACGAATATAAGGATGCGCAGATTTCCGCGCCTCTGCCGTCTCCACCATCAGGATCGGTCATATTCCGTGGCGGCAATTATGACAGCAATCCCGAACAGCATCTGCTGGCATGTACATTTGTAATAAAGCCATGTCATTTACAAAACGGAACAAACATTTTATCGGTTAGATGTCGGATCTCACCATATTTTATTGTTGAAGAAAACCTGACAGTGGAGAAAGTTGAATTAATGTATCGGCCCAAAGTAATATAATACTCCTCCAAATGATAGAAACGAGGTTTTTATCAGCAAGTCAGATTCCTGCATTGTTTTTTCAATGCAGGAATCCGCATATCCAAATTTCTACACAGTTAAGACAACGGACTTTTCTAGCAAAGAAATAAGATCACAACAAATCCTTGTAAAACCTTGCTGAACCTTTGCCAAAGAATAGTCAACCCTTGTTGAAGTATAGAAAAAAATCAAGATAGTTAGTATAATAGTTAGTACTTGACTGATTTAAGCTCAAATTCAATGGGTTCGATTCCCCATCCACTCCACACACCACATAAACACCTTACAATAAGAAAATTACAACAAACCAACCCATTTACTTTGGGTCGCTTTTTTAATAAGGTTTAATCCGGTTCAACAAGGTTTGATAAAGTTAAGTCACCTTTTCAATGTCAGAATTCAATCAGCTTCAATCAGCCTCAAAATAGTTCAACAAAGTTCAACATGGTTTAAACCACAACTTGAAAATCCAGTGATTTTCAGAACAAAAAACCGAAAAAATCTCCAGCAGGAATAGTTAATATTATAGCCAGCACTGTTTTTAACTTTTGGAGCAAAATATTGAGAACAACAGACAAAATCAGAAAAATCTCCCCTCCCCTCGTTCTCTTATGCTATTATCCACTGTTACCTGATTTATATTTTCTCACATAATAGAAATTTTTCAGATAGCGCAGTTTAAAATTTGATTGAGCTAAATTATTATGATATAGACTTGGTATTTACGCGTTCATGGCGTGAAGCCGTTAAAACATGGCTGCACAAAAATGGACACATCTCCATGAAAAGAAATGGAAAAGTGTTACCAATTTAAATCGCTACCATATCACGTTTTGGGCTTATATAACAATATTGAAGAACCTGTTTTCCCATGAGATACAGCCGGGATGTAAGCTATTCAAAAATAGGAACAATGTCGGCCTTTTACTAATCTGTCGCTCGATTTTCTAGGATTTAAACTCACAATGGCGTAAACCGTCTAAGAGCCCATCTTTTAGTACCAACGCCATCCCATACAACAATAAGATTGATCGTGTGTTTTATGTCTGTTTAACGCTGGAGAAGCTGCCAGTCGACTACCATCAAAAAGATTAATATCATTGAATGTTATAGCACTTTGCTCAAGATAATGACGCATCGTATTTAATTCAGTTGAATACTCAGAGGCATGTGCAAGATTCGTAGATTCACCGCGATCACTCCGCTGATCATACAGCTCTTCTACAGCACCTTGTTCACTATAGATGTATTTCCAATCCTCCGTTGCAGTCATTGCTATTTGACCGGTTTCATTCTGAGTCGTAGAATAATATACCTGTCTTACTTTCCGTTCCGGATTGTCAAAAACTTCGCGAAGATCAATACCGTCAACTTCCTGCCCCGGATTGGTTCCGGCCATTGCCGCCAGGGAGGGAAGAATATCCTGCAAGCCGATTAAAGAAGAACTATGTTTCCCCCTAGCAACTCCCGGCCCGGATACAACAAAAGGCACCCGAACAGCCCCGTTAAGCATATTCGACTTAAAACAGCTACCGAAATCACCAAGCAAATCACCATGATCACTGGTAAACAGAATCAAAGTATTATCAAGTTGTTTAAGTTTATCCAAATATTCCAGAACTCTTCCAATCATTGCATCCAGAAAGGATATATTGCCATAATAATAACTTCGTATAACCTGCCAGGCTTCCGGACTAAGAGAGTCTGTTGCGTGATTATATTTGTTTGCCTCCAGAATCGGAGAACGATCTTCCAGGCTTTCAGGACTACTGAAAGGTGCGGGTATGGTTCTGGGATCATACATAGAATCATATGGACGTGGAGGATCATATGGGCTATGAGGTTTGGGAGAACTCATCCACATAAAAAATGGTTTTTTCGGGTTTTCGGTAAAATGCTCTCCTAATTGACGGATTGTGCAGTCGGCAATCCATGAATCAACATAGTGGTTTGCCGGCAATGGAGAAGAACAGGGGCGAACATCATTATTACCAATACCATGTGCCCTGGTATACCCCTTCCAGCCAGAAGATATCAAATAGTCATAATAGTCCTCTAATCCTGTTTTTCCGTATGGCGCAAACAGGCCAAGGATTCTACCACTTTCATGTAGGTCGACATGGTCAAATCCGTGAACCAACCGGGGATTTCCCGGAGGGGAGTAGGGTAAGAAGTGAAGTTTTCCCGTTGCATATGCCCGATATCCAACCTTCTTTAAAGTTTCCGTTAAAAGTGGCTGCTCATCACGAATCCTGCCAAGATTGGCTTTTTCTCCAGTACAGGTTTGCGGATAATTCCCTGTCATAATAGTTGCACGAGCCGGAACACATATTGGATCAGGCGTGTAAGCGTTATCGAAAACCATTCCTCTTTCAGCGATGGAATCAAGGTTAGGTGTTGTTATGACCGGATTACCGGCACACCCCAGACAATCCCAACGCATTTGATCTGCTGTAATTAATAAAATATTGGGCTGATTATTCATTCCCATTTTCTGCTCCTTAAACATTAAAAATATTTGCATTGAAATGATTCTGTCAGCAATAACTTGATATCTTTCACCACATTTTTTAACTATTCATAAATAGTAGATTTGAAAGTTTTTTTGTTCAAGAGTAATATGATATCATTATGGATAATATTGTTGCATAACGATAAAAGGTTGATCATTCAGTGTCCAGATTATTGACAGAAAAGATATTTGAGATAACATCCAATAATAACGCAAAAATTTTTATAGCCTCCAATATTCTTCCCCCTCCTGATAATAAGCACTTGCTGTTGCCAGGAAGGCCTAGAATGTTTCTTGGCCTTGACGGTTGTCGCAAAATAACGATTGATCACAAAGGCATATTAACGACAGTTTCTCTTCGACGTGGTGATATTTTGTTCGCCGGCAGCCGCTGCGGACATATTCCTGACGATGAAGAAGAAAACGAAGTCTTGTGCCTAATCGCAGATGAAAAATATTTTATCTGTAATTGGCAAAAAGCGGATCATAGTCCATCCGGCTTGAACACTCCACATTATCTATTTCAGCATAATTATCCAGTCAACGAACCGGCATATCGGACAATTAAGCTTATTGATGAGATATGCAGTAAGCCGGAAAATGAAGAAACGGTCAGACTATTCGCCCAATCAGCTCTTTTATTAACTGCTAACTTACTGAAAAAAACCGTATCAACGAACAGCAAAGGATTCAATACTTATATGAAACTGCAGAACTGCGTTAAGGAGAATTGCCTGCAGCCATTAAATCGCAAAGACGTTGCCAGAATACTCCATTTGCATCCAAGCCATGTCTCTCGATTGTTTGATGAATTTTGTGAAGAAAGTTTTTCTGCCTACACCATGCGCCTGCGAATGGAATCAGCCAAAACCCTGTTGGAAGAAAACAATTTCACTGTCAAAGAAGTTGCTTTCCGTTGCGGTTTTAAAAACGCCAATTATTTCAGCAAAGTCTTCAAAAAGTATTTCGGATATTCTCCAAGCCAAACACAGTAATCGACACTTACCCGATAACTACGCATTTTCAGAGAAATTCACATTGTCGAAGCGCGGTTGATCATTGCACCATAGATTCCGGTCTCATCGTCAAACTCCTCTTCCTGAACCGAATTATCAATATGGTGCATCAAAGAATAAAAGGCACTTCTGACTAGTTGATCACGGTCATATTGAAATGCAGTTATCGGAATCGGCGCTTTTTCAAACGATTCCGAATCAACTACACCAATTAGAGAAATTTGTTCCGGTATTTTGATCTTCATTTCAATACAGTGTTGTTCAATTTCAGAAAGAGGCCAACTACGGTATGAGAATATACCATATTTCCGACCATCGGTCAGATAAGGGGTTATTGAGTTGAGTTTTTTACGAGACTCTTTGTCTTTATCTGAAGGGAGTTTGAAAATTAATTCTGGATTTAATTTCGAATTGCGTTTATGGTGAGCATATTGAAATGCATTTATTATCATATGATTAACCTGATAAAAACACGCCATATCATGAAGAAGAAGAATATGGTTATCAAAGCCGGTATCGAAAAACTTGTTGGCAGCTTCATATGCCATCCACCGCCAATTGATAAAGAAAGACGGAATATTCGGCGATATATGTTCATGATAAACTGCGACGGTTGGTATAACCCGGTTCCATTCGACTATTTCATTCTCAAAAACATCAAGACAAAGAATAATTATTCCCGATATCTGCTCGTCAGCCATTTCCTTCAACTGCTGCGCAAAAGTACGGATTGAAGCGATATGCGGCAATAAATATAAATTTACTCCGAAGCCATTTTTTTCAGCAAGCTCGTTAATGGTTTCAACTTCACCATAGGCGCTGCCAATACTTGCACATATTACACCAATTGACCTTTTGGGAGATTTTTTTGCTACATTTTTCGCAACGATTCGGCCAAACCCCTGACGTGATATAAGAATACCTTCATCTTCAAGGTTCTTTAACGCTTTTCGGATTGTAATTCTGGATACTCCATATTCCTTCGCCAAAGAGGTTTCTACGGGAATTTTTTCATTCGGAAGCCAAACACCATTGCGAATTCGGTCAAGAATATTTGCTCTGATCTGCAGATAAGGCGCATACGTCCCAAGTTGTTGCATTTTTATGACTTTCATTCGCTATTATTCCATGATTTTATCAAATTAACAATTTATCAATATCTTTTCGGCATAATTAATTTCATTACCCCACACCAATTGTACATACTATACAAATACACAAAAGTCAAATATTACGAACTTGTAATACAGAAAATATATATTTTTTTGTATATGATCACCTACAACTCATAAAGCCATACCACATAACCAGGATTACATCAAACCACCATAAAATGTAGTTTGCAGCAAGCAACAAATATCACAAAACCACAGATAATCATCAAAAAAATCACCGCATACACTCAACAAAAAAATACAATATTGTCATATTACCCCTCATTTGTATATAGTATACAAATATCAATATACTCATTAAACAAGCACAAAACAACCATAAAAAACATTTTATTTGTATTTTGTTGTAAACAACTATTGACAAATTATACTTTTTAGATTATTCTTTAGTCATGAAGCCAGCAATCTTGTATCAACAAAGAATAAACTTAAAATGTAAATTCAAAGAAAAAGAGGAAATTGTGATGCTCACTATAACATCAAAGGAAAGGAAAGTATTTCATTTTACACTCATCGAACTCCTGGTCGTGATAGCCATAATCGCTATACTTGCCAGTCTGCTATTGCCCGCATTAAACCAAGCGAGAGATAAAGCCAAACAGATAAAATGCGCAGGTAATCTAAAACAACTGGGAACAGCACATTTTATGTATGTCAATGACTACAATGACTATACAGGGGCTTATTCCGACCCTATCGCTGCCGGAGAGAACTGCACATCTACCTTTATCGATCAAATATATCCATATGTAAAAAGTGAAAATGTTTTCAATTGTCCCAGTGCCGAAAAAAATCCCAATTGTATATATCGAGCCTACGGAAGCGATGGGCATGTTTGCTCTTATGGCGCTAATATTACCAAAACAACCAATCTGCCGCCAGTAAAACGCATTTCAGACGGCAAGGAATTTTATTATCTTTACGTCCATCGCAAAATAATCTCAATCCGTAAGACTTCGCAAGCTGCTATGTATGCAGATACCCTTAACGCCAAGGGAACAGCAACGAGTTTGCAGTTTCGCTTTATACAAGGGACAGGTATATCAAATCTAGGTTACACTCATGCAAAAGGTGTAAACATTCTGTTTTACGGCGGCAATGTCGAATATAAACTATTATCGTTTTTGAAATCCTCTGATTATTCCGATCCGATTTGGGTCTCGGGAAAATAGACAACAACATTAAATCAATAAGATATTATTAATGTGCAGTTTAAAACACCGCGCATAGACACTTGAATTTCATGTACCTCACGGTAACACTGCGAATCAAACAATGTCCATATTCATTTTTCATAAGGCAAAAGCGCTGAAATAATGGGTAAGGGAATTGAAGCTTGGAAATTGCAGTCCGGAGAAAATTAAAAATCAACAAAAAGACACTCCATCAAACAAAAAACTTAATTATAATACAGCAGGGGAATATGCTCATGAGGTTTCTTAGTACTATTATTGTTTCAATATTACTTACCGTTTCTATTTTTGGAAAGGAAGTAAGCCAGCAATTTAAAAAAGCGGAAAATTTATTTCAGACAAGAAAATACAAAAAGGCGTTGAATGCCTTTAAACAAGTAAGAGATGCCTCCGAACAAAAAGAAGTAAATATCTACATCGCTTATTGTCTGGCCAAGCTAAAACGTTATTCTGAAGCGTTAGACAAATTCAACAAAATTCTTTTGGACAAGCAACTTAAGACACGGCGTAAATCAGGAATTATGCTGATGGTCGCCGAGATTCAAGAAAAACAGGGCAAAAAAGCAGAGGCCCAGAAAACTTACATGGAGCTGCTGAAAATGAAGGGAGCACATCCTAAACATATACAAAAGGCACAATTAAATTTATCCAAACTAGTTCCGGCTAAAACAATAATTAAACGTCCATGTCCGAATACAGGGTTTGGGGCCTGGAAAAAAGCCCAGCTGATTGGAATTTATAATCCTCTTACGGCTGTTGTTTTCAATTCCTCTACGGGAAAAATTTATGGAGTGTGGGGTGAAAACGGACAGCCCATCATTACGCCGGAAATTTATCATATTTCACTGTGGAAACTAGTGTTCAGAGACAATCTGAAAAAATTGATTGAACTAGACGATTCAACGATAAAAAATACAAAGATAACAACAACACGTACAGAAACGGGAACTAGCCTGAATATTGCCCTTACAGTAAAAAAGGATTTTTGCCAAGCTGATCTGGAACTGGAAATAACCCTGGGTAAGGACTCGCAGGAATTATTATGGAAAATCAAAAAGATAAACAATCATTCAAACATAAAATTATGGGAAGTTTCTTTCCCTCAATTTTCATTGAAAGTAGATGGCGCCCCTGCCGAAAATAATCTGGTTACCCCATGGCGCCGTGGACGACTATTCAATGGCTTGCAAAACCTTTCACTAAAAGAACAATATCCGGGTAGCTCCGCTAGATTCCAATGTTTTGCATTCTATAATCGCAAGAGTTTAAAAGGCATGTATCTGGCGACAAACGATACCACAGGACATGAAAAGGAATTCTATCAAACCTGGAATAATATTAACAAATCTCTGGTATGTTCATTTCTTCAGTTTCCCGCTAACCGTGGTTTAAATGGAAACAATTATGAAATGACATACAATATCATAACCCGTCAGTACCACGGTGACTGGTATGATGCAGCCCGGATTTACCGTAACTGGTGGACTAAACAGTGGTGGGCGGAAAAAGGCCCCCTCTATAAGCGTAGTGACGTTCCGGAATGGTTAAAGAAGGTACCTGTTTTCCTTCGTCTGCAAACCCGCCAACACAGAAATATTACGGTTGAAAGCGAGCTTAAACTCGCGGAAAGCTGGGAAAAGTTTTTGAATGGACAGCCGACGGCTGGTACCTGGTACCATTATGCTGAATTTAAAGAACCAGTCCCAAACCATTCAAAATATCCGGTATCGGCAATCCAGGGTTATTGTGCTCCTCCGTTTCCTGGTCTTGTTGAAGGCTTGAAAAAGATGAATTCAATTAATATGCGTCCCAACGTATACTTGCAATCCGAAATATACAATCAGGACGTATCGGCTAAAGATGCGGAATATATGCGCCCGGCCTTACGAGTCGACTCGGATATGAAGCCTAGATTACATGTGGGGGAAAACTGGGTTGCATGCCTGTATTCAGAACGCTGGCAGAAACGTTATCTGGAAATGAGCAAACATGTTCTGGATATGGGATTCTGGGGAATCTACCTGGATACATTCGGAAAAAACCATATAAATCACGAATGCTTCAATGTAGCGCACGGTCATAGCGCAGGCGGAGGAAATATTGATGCCCAGGCTCAATTGTCCCTGGGACGCAAGGTGAGAAAACTGATCAAACAAAGGAATCCGGAGTTTTATATGGGAGGAGAATCCTGCACGGAACTGTTCGTTTCTATCCTTGATTACAAATTGAATGCGATGAATACTTATCGCAAGCAGATTCCAATGGAACGGGCAATCTATGGCGACTATATCCTTAGTCATGGTAGAGTGATAAGAGGAAATGAGCATAATTATTGCCGTCAACTGGCTTCCAATTTCATTGAGGGTATGATTCCGGCACGCTTTCCCGGTCTCCCCCCAAAAACCAAGCAAGCTAGAAAATTTCTGTTGGATATAGTAAGTATCAACAACCATACAATGGAATACCTCAGAGCCGGAGAGATGCTACGCCCATTGAAAATAACTCCGGAACCCAAACCGGTAACAGTCAACACAGAATGCGACGAGAAAAAACGAGCAATGAAGCTGAAAGCAATTCAGTCGGGTGTTTATCGTTCAGGGCGTGATGGTTCTGTTGGAATGGTTTTCGTCAACATCAGTGATGAACCTTATAACTTAAAACTTGAAATTAATCCTATGGAATACGGGTTTTCCAAAGCCAAGCTTCAGCAAATGCTTCCCGATGGAACAAAACTGGAAGCAATTACAATTGCCGGAAAATACAAACTGGCAGCTAAGCTTGAACCGTTTAACATTGTATTCTACATTTTGAGCAAGTAAAAATATGAAAAAAATAAAACTAGGAATAATAGGTGCAAATGGCCGGGGACAGATTGCCAAGTTCTGGCATAATCCTGAAGCCGGAACCGAAGTGGTTGCCGCGGCCGATACTTCCAGACATAGTTTGGAACAATTCAAAAAAACAGTAAATACCGATGCGGATTTATATGATGACTATCGCATAATGCTCAGACGAAACGACATTGATGCCATTGCGATAATGACCCCCGATTCTCTGCATGCGGAACATGTCATTGCCACATTGCGCCACGGAAAACATGTCTATTGCGAAAAACCAATGGCTATTAATGTCAGTGACTGTGATAAAATGATGGCGGTTGCCGAAAAGTGTAACCGTAAGCTAATGATCGGATTCAACATGCGGTATATGCCTTTTGTCAAGAAGATGAAAGAACTGGTTGACATGGGAGAGATTGGAGAGGTCAAAGCCGTATGGATTCGGCATTTCGTCGGTATGGGAAGCATATACTACTTTCACGACTGGCACGGAATCAAAGAAAACGTATCAAGCCTTTTATTACAGAAAGGTTGTCATGATATAGATGTTATGCATTACATAACTGGACGCTGGACAAAACGGGTTGCCGCATTTGGCGGACTTGACATGTTCGGAGGAAATGAAGACAACAACAAGGAATGTCTCAGCTGCCCGGATAAAGACAGCTGTATAGAATCCGTATCAGAAAATTATTTTGACAAGGAACATAAGCCTAACCGTAAATATTGTGCGTTTCGCCAGGAATTAACAACTCCGGACAATTATGTTTGCATAATGGAACTGGAAGGCGGCATAAAAGCGTCTTATTCGGAGTGTCATTTCACCCCCGATTACCATCGTAATTTTACCTTTATCGGCACGAAAGGACGCATTGAAAACAACGAAATTGAGAATAATATTAAACTCTGGCGGCGCGATCAGCCGGGACGCAGTGATCAGCCGGCCCTGGTCATTGACCTAAAAGGTATTTCCAATAATGAATTGGAAATCGGACACGGAGGTGCCGATGAAGAGATATGTCGTGATTTTATCAAAATGATCAGGAATTCGACTCCACCTCCAGTTCCGGCTGTTGCCGGACGTATGAGTATTGCCGTCGGCTGTGCGGCCCAGGAATCCCTGGAAAATGGTGGACGCGCGATCAGTATACCGAATGTTTCGGTTGTTCCGGATGATTTCAGTAAGCAAACTCAGCCCCAAAAGCTCAAGCCGGTTATGGAACCAGTTATTTAATTAATACGAAAAGTTTCATGTAAGCAAAGACGAGATAATAATAAAACAAGCAAAAAATGCGATGAAGAAGAAACCTAATATACTACTAATCACAAGTGATCAACAGCATTGGATGTCACTTGGCTATAATAATCCTGAGATAAAAACTCCAAATCTTGATAGGCTGGCCCAATCAGGCATGATTTTCGATCGCGCTTATTGCCCCAACCCAACCTGTACCCCGACACGTGCCTCAATTATCACAGGTATGTATCCCAGCCAGCACGGCGGCTATACGTTAGGCGTGAAGATGCCGGAAGAAATTCATAAGGTCGGTGACGATTTCCATCAGAACGGTTACCGTTGTGCCTTGATTGGCAAAGCACATTTTCAGCCGTTATATGACCACCCGCACTACAGATCGATAGAGTCAAATCCCTTGCAAAACAATTTGGATTTCTGGCAAAAATTCAATGGCCCGTTTTATGGTTTCGACCATGTGGAACTGGCTCGCAACCATGGTGATGAATACCATGTCGGTCAGCATTATGCTATCTGGATGGAAGAAAAAGGATTCACCAACTGGAGAGAATGTTTTCAGAAGCCGGCAGGAACAGCAGAACCGCAACATTTAAAATGGAACATCCCGGAAGAATTTCATTATGACGCCTGGATTGCCGAACGCGTTAACGCCCAGCTTGATGAGTATGTCAAAAACGACGAACATTTCTTTCTTTGGGCAAGTTTTCTTGATCCTCATCCTCCTTATCTGGTGCCTGAACCATGGGATAAGATGTACGATCCTCAAAAAATCACATTGCCAGCCATGTTAGATAATGAAGATTTTTCTAAAATGCCGCCATATTATGCAAAGACTCAGGAAGAAAATCCTGATTTTTCAGAGTATAAAGATAAAAACGGTTTTGGTTGCAATGGATTCAGCAGTCATCTCCACAACAGCTCCGAATTAGCCAGGGAAGTGGCAGTGTATTACGGTATGGTATCGCTAATGGATAAATATATCGGAAAAATCCTGGATAAACTCGAAGAGCTCAACTTAGTTAAAGATACTCTAGTCGTATTCACAACAGACCACGGACATCTGCATGGACAACATGGCTTAATCAAAAAAGGCCCTTTTCATTATGAAGATATGATAAAGGTTCCGTTTATAACTTCTCTCCCAGGTGTCATTCCTTCTGGCGTCAGAACTTCCGCAATGCTGTCACTGGTTGATTTAGCTCCAACTTTTCTCAGCTACTGTAATATCGAAATACCACGTTGCATGACAGGTGTCGATCAAAAAGAAGTATTCCAAGGAAAATCATCAGAAGCCAGAAAAAATATCATCGTGGAAAATAATCATCAGCCAGGTGTGGTCCATCTGAAAACATACGTCAATGAGCGATATAAACTGACTGTTCATATGAATTATAGTTACGGGGAACTATTTGATTTAAAAGAAGATCCAAACGAAACAATTAACCTTTGGGACAAGAACGAATATCAGGATTTGAAAAAAGATTTATTACTGGAATTCATGCATGCGGAAATGGAAAAAGAACCGACTCACATGCCTAGGGTCTGGCGTGCCTGATTCAACTGATATTCAGACTTGATGAAGAGTACGGTTGACCACGAAAACTGGACAATTGAGATAAGTGTGATAGACTGGACGCAAAATCAAGATTTCACCCCTTCCCATTGTTAAACTTTGTTGAACCTTTGTCAATGGATGGTCAAACCTGGTTGAACTATAGAAATTTTTCAAGATAGTTAGCATAATGGTTAGCATTGAAGCCATTTTGAGCTAAAAAGACGGAAGTTCGCCCCCGCCTCCACTCTTGTAAGATTTTCATAATAAAACCTTACAAATTAAATCACAAAATTAACGCTAACTATTTTTCACAAGATCCAATCAGGTTTAACAAAGTTCAGCAAGGATTTCTCTGCCCTCCGTTTCTCCCCCGTCCTTCCAAATATGAAATCAACTATGCAAATGACGTTCCAACTGACAGAACATTAATCTTACATTTATTCTTTTATTTGATTTTGCAATTACAAATAATTTATAGTATTATACTTTGGACATTGAGAGTTAATGCTTTTTCAAGAGAGGAACAGATGAGGTTTATCAGGTATTTTTGTATTGTCGTATTATTTCTCACTATAGAACGGTGTCAGGCCACACTAAAATCTTCAGTTATTAACAATGTTAAAAGATCTTCTGTATATATAGAACATTCTATGGGAAGCGGCTCAGGTTTCGTTTACAAAAAAGACAACAGAACAGAATTTATTGTTACCAATGCCCACGTTGTAAAAGGCCATGAAAATGTTGGTGTTTATTTTGGCAGTGGAGAGAAAAATCAGTTCAAGCTTAATGGCAAAGTTGTAGCAATTGATGATAACTACGATCTGGCAATCATCAAAGTAACGTCAACTCGGCATCAACTACCCTCCCCCTTAAAAATAAGTAAAGACCAACTTTTAAACAGGAACAACGAATATTACATGGCGGGATTTCCCTTCGGAAAATCTATTGCGTTGGGCGGAAAACCTCCGAAACTATCAATAACCCGGGCAACATTCCAAGAACGAATAAATCGTGATGGGCAGTTATACAGACTACAATTTACAGGAGACGCCAATCATGGTAATTCAGGAGGAGCTGTGGTTGATAAATCCGGCGCACTATGTGGAGTCGTGGCGGCATATTTACCTGAACGAGTAAAGAAAACCCTTGCAATTCCACTAACACTGCTCGAAAAACTGTCGAATGGAAATATCAAGGAGTTAAGTATTGCCCAGATAAACAATAAAACTGGAACTATTTCTCTTGATGTTTCATTGATCACAAATGATGCATTCAGCAATATTGCCAGAATCGGCATATTAACCGGTCCCGGAAAACAGCCTGTCAAATATAATAAAGTCAAAGAGATCAAGCCAATAAACAACAAGTGTAAGTACCTGAAATATGTCGATGGGAAATATGGTGGAACGTTTGTTTCTGATTTTCCACCAAACAAAGACACAGAATATCAGGTTCAATTCAAAATCGTATATAAAAATAGAAAGACAATATATACAAAGCCGCAAAGGATATTTGTTACCTCTTGTGTTCCAGATAAAAAACTTAACCTAAATACTAAAAAAGTTGACTTCCCATACTTCACAAAACAATCGACTGTAAACGGATTTAAAACTTATGATTTACCATTAGAGAATAGAAATTTGGAATTCAGTAACGACAACAAATTTTTGTTTGCGCTGGATGGTAGCACGCTGTATAAAATATCCCGGGACAATTATAGAGCTCTTAACTCATTGAGGATTAACCAGTCAACCGATACTCTATCACGAACAGCAAATAGACTGGTTATAGGATTATGTAACCACGGACAAGAGAGAGGGATAAATGGAATATTAATTATATCGCCGGATAACATAAAGCAAACCAGAATTTTTCATATAAAAAAAAGTCTGATAGTAACTTCACATCGTAATGATTATATTTTTGCATATGACAAAAATAAAAATACCATAACAAGCATTGATGCCATCAACAATACCAACATCACACAAACACTAAGAGATTTAAAAATCAATGATTATTTGCAACGAATCGTAGTATCTGACGGCGGCAACTCTCTTTATTGCACTTCAATAGGAAAAACATACTGTTTAAAAGTAATCAACGGCAAGTTACTTCCTGCATCAGAAGTCACCGATCTTTTTCCTGAAGTGGTCGCAGCCAGGAATTTCTTTGAATCATCTGTCCCTGAATTTGATTTGAGCAATCCAGATAAACCCGGCAGAAATAATCGAATGTTTATCTATGGGCAAGCTAAAGGATTGTTATCAATTAATTACAAAAAGAAAATCATTGCATTTAGAGGGGGCATATATACATTCGATGGACTCATGAAAAATCAATTTCACACGACATCCCCAATAATCCAATTATCACCTGATACAAATCTGCTATTCCTGAAAGACAAGTTGATTGATTTACGCAGTCCCTCTATCCCATCAAAACTTACATTTGAGGAAACAAACACCACTCTGCCAACTAAAAGCTTTACCCTCAACGATTTTAAAACCACAATAATCGAATTAGTTAAGGATGGACATCTGATTACAAACAGTATAACATGGACTATTGATGGAAACTATATTTATGCATTCAAAGATCATGACATTGCATTCCCCAAAGCTAGAGATATGATTATTAAGGTATCAATTCAAGATTCGAAGGAGGAGGGCAGATTTCTATTGCCCGACAAGTATCCATCATCCGTATATATCAGACAACTGCTGTACTGGAATAACAGTATATGGGCAGACCTTCCAGATGCCTCAGGAGTTTTGGAGCCACTTTCCTCTTCTGCAAATACCTCCCCCATCAATCCCATATTCCAGGGGAACTTGTATCCCGCGCCTTTTAATGATAACTTATATATAAATACCTATCATGCTATTTATGTTTTTAATCCAGACAAGCAAATAATTACAAGGAAAATAACAATTCGGGATTTAATCCGGGGAGGATTAAATACCCAAGACAAATCCATTAAGACGATCGGATTTAGTTCATCTGGTCGCTCAATTTACATCAAAAATTATCGTTCAATTTATCGTTTTGAGTTAAAAAATTCAGACAGACAACTAATTTACAAAGATACATTCAAAGGCATAGATATAGACAATGCATTTAAACCGCCTAATTCCCAATTTATCTGCTTTCGTCCCGATTTCATGAGAGGAAAATCTTATCCTGATCAATGGCACATTTTCAGGGAAGATTACGGAACGGCTCCTTTAATGACCCTCAAAGGAAATCATATTGCCATCGATTCAAATCGAAAAATCATTTATACCCTGGACATGAAATTTAACTTAAAAGTATTTGATTACCGTGGAAAACTCTTAAAAGAGATCAAATTAAAAGATCAACTGGCGAATCAAATACCAAATCAGTTAAGACATTTACATATTAGAAAATTCTTATTCAATTCTGCCAGCAACAAACTATTGATAGGAGCGGACCCCTTTGTATTTATAATCACACCTCCTGACGATTTAAAAGGGACGGCAGCAACACCTTCCATAACCGAGATAAAAAGCCGTAAAAAACCTGATAAACATGCGGGATTAATTGGAAAAAGTCTGGTAAAAAAGACCTATACTGATCTAGGAGCTAAAATTATAGAATTATCACTTGAAACATATTTAAAGGAATATAACCTTTGCTGGGACCCAAATTACTCACATTTTTATGTTATCGCGAAAAAAGGATTAATTCTAAAAGTCTCGTGTCCGGAAATGAAAGTAGTGTCATATATAGATTTTGAAACAGAAGTATCTTCTATCACATCATCAAAATATGGATTACTGGCATGCCTTCCAAAATCAAATAAGTTGGCAATCATTGATCATGAGACCATGAAAATATCAAGCAAAATACCAACGCAAGGAGAAACTCAGGTTTTATACAATGAGGATTCTACTGCATTCATCAGGCGCGATTGGAATGCTTCCAAAATGACAGCAATAGATCTAAAAAGCAGGAAAGTTCTGAATATTTTTGATTTCAGAAAAATTGCCCGAGCGGCCGGTTATTATGAACCAAACGGCACTTCATTGGTTTCTTACGGTAATTATTTTTATCTGACTTTTCAAAATACATTGTTCAAATATAAATATGCCGCAGGCAAATTATCTCTGGTCAAAACCTTTAAAGCCCCTCCCAATGTGTCATTAGATAAGTTATGTTTGTCCGGTCGAGGCAAATTAATTTATGCACTTTCTCCTTCATTACTGCACCAAACTGTTTTCAACAACAAAACTTCTGTTTTTACAAAAAACAAAAAACGAGCTTTTCTTCTTGATACAGAAACATTGACTCCAATACACTTAGAACATCTTATCCCAAAACCATCTCAAATTGATGATAAGCTAAACATCTCCTACGATAAGGATATTATGATAAGCAGTATAAAAACCGGGCGGCCTCTACGAACTTTCACCAAAGAATCCGCCTTTTGGCTTTGGCCCGTCTATGGGCAAAAACGGCTTCTGCTTTATGGCGGGCACAGTAACTTTAAATATATTGACTGGAGCCAGCCTCAACCACTTCTATCCGCACAAGCACAAAATACTGGGATACAATTAAAAACCCAAAAGCGACGACAAAGAAAGTCTCCAATTAGCCGAAAGAATAATACTCAAACCCAAAAACAAGCTAAGGTCACTAAGATATTCATTAAATATCCGGAAAAACATCCTCGTTATATGGAAAAATTCTTCTGGGACAATGAGAAAAAACACTTCTATGTAATAACTAAAAGTGGGATCATAAAAAGGATTTCCTATCCTGATTATATAGAAAAGCAAGAAATTAATTTAAATAGTTTAGTCAGTAAAATAAGCATGTCAAAAAACGGCCTGGTCCTTTTTCTTAAGAAGCAAAAACGCATTGTAGTCCTTGACATGGCTTCCCTGGAAATAAAAAAACAGATTTCCGTCCCATTAATCAATGACATCATCTCAGATCCCAACCTTGATTTTATTATAGTCAGACAAAAAAACATTTTCTTAAAAATAAACTTATCCACTGGTAAAGTCATGGCTTATTTTAATTCCGAACAACAATTATCCGGTTACATTGTTATGCAACTTTCACACGATGGTAAATTTCTCCTGGTAAGGAGTGATTCATCCCTGCATAAGTTTATAATTGATAAAGATAAAATTATTTATGCTGAAACAGTAAAAAATCCAGCGTTGAAATATGCTCAGAAAATTATAATTGGCCCCAAAAATAAATATTTTACCCTTGTTCCACAGTTTCATGAAAAATTAACGGGGAAAATGAAATTCAACAATGGAATCTATATCTATAGAACATCTGATCTAAAAACTCCGTATATTTTGTTTGATATAAATGATCCTTGTCGTGATTTTAAGTTTGACTTTGCCAACCGACGAATTCAAGCAATGGGACACAAGGGAACTTATATCAAGAAAGGACGAAAAATTGAGTTCCACAAGAATCCCAGCGTTTCAGGCTATAATGGAGTCTATAAAGATAATGTTATAGTATACTCAAGTTGTTCAAATCTATACGTTATAGAAGTATCGTTAAAATACTAACCTCAGGATTTTCATATGAAAAAATACCTTTCTACCATATTACTTTTATGTTTTTTCGTCACACACAAACTGTATGCGGAACTCCCCGAAAATGTTATCAAGCAGCTAAAAATACATACAGCAATGATCGAAACTCAAAATAGTAACGGCGTATTTCACTCCACAGGAACAATATTAAAACAAAGTAATGGTAAAACCTATATTTTGACCACGCTAAGTGAACTTACTAATACAAGCAGCTTAAAAGTCACACTCCATTCAGGAAGAACGACAAAAATGCCCATTCCCGGTAAGTTTGTTTGTTCGTACCCATCGCAAAACCTGACAGTAATATCTGTTGATCAGAAAACACCGAGTGGCAATTTCTTTTCACGAAAAGTACCAAAGCTATTCCAGACAATGCCAATATACTTCCCGTCTTTTGACAAGATAGGAAATATGTCAATAAAAACAGGCTCAATCACCCAAATCCAAAAAGAAAAAAATGGGCACGCTATTTTTATCCTGTTCGATGCAGATATCCCTCATACCAGTGCAGGAGCACCTGTAATCGATAAGAACGGGCACCTGATTGGAATTATTGACGCAAAGATACCAAATACACGATTAGGAAGAATCATTTCAGTTGATTTGATTAACCTGATTAACAGCGGAGCTATTTCCAGAGCGGATTATCCGGAAGTAGTAAAACTCACCAATGGCATGTATAAAGTCAAAACAATAGTCTCTCTTTATAATCCACTCAATACCATAGAGAAAGTATTTGTGTCCTTAATTCCACATTCAGCGACAATGAAAGAAAAATTATGTCTTGAGAAACTAAAAAAGAGTATGCAACCAACGGAAATCCATAACCAACAGGCAATTGGCTATATTTCCGTTCCTGGTCCGATATCCCTGTTTTGGGGGCAAGTCAAGATGGTTCTAAAATCTGATGAAATCATTTACAGCAAAGTTTTACCTATACCGATTGATCTCCATAAAGCAATAATGAAAAAACCTTCTACACAGTCAACAAAAACCTCAAATGATGACGACTGGCTAGCTGAAGACCTGGAAGGTGCCGACAATAATCTTTGGGCCGCTCGAAAAACGAACATAGACTTAAAAGATAACTCCTTTACTCAAGACTCTCTTAATGTTACCCGGACAGTAAAGTTAAAAAACTACGCTAACATGATAGCGTGGAGTAAAGACTATAAGTCTTTCTATACAGCAGACTCCAGAGGGAAACTGGCAAAAATAACCTTCCCAAACCTGATTCAAACGATGGAAGTCGATATTCATCAACCAATTTCTCAGCTAAATATCTGCCGAACTGGAGTACTGGTCATTACCAAGCAGCAGATGTGGCAGCTGGATCCGGACAATTTTAAGATAAAATGGAAGTTGGATCTGAAGTTCATTCGGCGAATTGAATCCTCTCCATATTCAGATATTGCAGTATATGGCATTCATAGCAACCTGTATATGATAGACACATTAAAAGGCCGACTCATCAGAAAACTAGATTCATGTAAATCCTCCAAGGCTCTTCTGAGAGTATCTTTCAATTCATTAAAAATGACCGCAGATGGTTCAAGGCTGTATGCTTACGACAATCGTCGTCTATTTGAATTCATTTTGCGGACACCAAAATCACCAAATGCCTCACTGATACAATTAAATAAGATAATTCCTGGAATTCTCAAAAGATACCGCCGCGACCTGTCCTTAAACGCAAAATACCTGCTTAACCATGACACTGGAAAAGTTTATTTTACTCAAAACATCTGCGATCCAATCATGACCCTGCCTCAAAAACACGGTATAAATACCATGGCAATTGATACAAAACGTAACCTGATCTATTATGGAGACTCATGCGGTTTTAATCTTTACAATGGAACAAATGGCAAATTTATAAAAGGCTGGACTTTTTCAAACGGTAAAAAAACGCCAAGGCCGGTCATTAATCGCAATATGATTAACCCGTTGAGCAATAAAATACTGCTTCAGTCAAAATATGCTTTAGCCGTTGCTGAAGTCTCAGAAAATTTAATTCCATCCGGCAATTTAGATATACCAAATCAAATTGGCAAAGCTCTCCCCGCTCCTTTAAAAATGGGAATTGCTGCGACCCGGGATGAACCATTGAAAAAAATTCCCAAAGGGAAATATGATAAACGTCCGATTACACAATTTAAGTCTACAGAAAAACTTACATCACTCCTGCAATCGCCGGATAAAAAATTCTTTTATACGGCATCAAAAAACGGCACCATCCGTAAATGCAGTTTTGACGGATTGAAATGTAAAGCAATCATAAAGCTGGTGATGCCGGTAAAAAATATATCGCTGGCAAAATCATATCTAGTCGTTTTCATGGAACACGATCGTATTCAGCACATTACACTTCTTGACCGCCACACACTAAAACACATAAAAAGTTTTCCCGTAAAAGAGCTTATCGCTGTTAGAGCTACACCTCATTCAGATCTGGCCTATTGCCCCCAAGATCGCGATTTGTACATATTGGATCTTAATGCAAATGAAATTGTAAATACGATTGACTTCAATGATCTCGCACGAAAGTTCAAAAATTCAATAAAGCATCATTATGACGATGGAGGATTCTCTACTTTTATCTGGAATTTGCTAAAATTATCACCAGATGGAAAATATTTATATTGCCCATGCCGCTATCTACATAAATTTAAAATAGTCGGAACAAGCCTTAAATACGAAGAAGTCGGACCACGTACAAAATATTCATTAAGTTTCCTGCAAAACGGAAAACAGCTTGCAGTCAACTACCCTGGAATTAATCAATTTGAATACAATCGAACCCCAAAACCCAATTCAATATTTATCTATAAAAGCAATGATCTCACGAAGGCAATCGGACACCTTGAAGGGACAGACCCCTTTCCATTATCAAACATCATATATATACAAGAGAAACAGATATACTGCGCAATGGACCATCACAATATGCAAATCTATAACTCGAAAGGAAAATCCATCCGTTCATTAAATTATAGCGATATCGACTTTGCAATACAGATTCCCGGCAAAAGCCAAATCATGGGTATCAAAGATGACAAGCTAACTATCATAAACCTAGATGATTAATCAAAAAAATTGTTGAGAATTAGCATAGCAAACTTTGTTGGACCTTTATCAACGTATGGTCAAACCTGGTTAAAGTATAGAAATTTTTCAAGATAGTTAGTATAATAGTTAGTACTTAACAGATTTAAGCTCAAACTCAATGGGTTCGACTCCCCCCGTCTCCACTTCTTTTTACTAAAAAACAGCCAATACTAAGTTCAAAATGTCAATTTCAAACAACTTTATAAATTCTTAAAATTACTACATTCAAGTGTAAAATTGATTAGTAAAATAATTAGCACCAACAATACTGTTTACTCTTTGTGAGGTATCTTTTATATATTGTGGCTTAACAGTAAGACGACCGAAGGTGCGGTTACGCTTGAATTGCCGGTTATTCAGCCGGACGTATCAGTTCCAGTTATTGAGCTATTCCTAAAATAACATTAGTTTAATCGTCGCCAAGGCACATTTCTTAACGGGGAATAAATATAGCAACGCTTGAGTTTTACTCTAACTAAAATGATATATAACCATATTCCACTAGCCTTTTAAACATTTGAATTCCGGCAACGCTATTCGACTCCTGTAATGCTTGATATGGCTACTCCGTTCAGGGCTAGAGATATCCCGTTCGATTAGCCCCCCGGGTAGCTCAGAGAAGAATATGTCTTGGCAACCATATTCCAAGATGATGCCAGAGAAGCATTTGATACTTCAATCGTTCATCTCGGAGGATACGGTAATATTGACATCTCCGCATAATATTCCCATTCCGTTACATTTAGAAGAAAACAATATGCCGGAATCATATCGCTAAATCAGCACCGTTTTGCTCTAATATCCTTCTAATTCTCCCATAATCTAAATTTCGGACCAACTGTCTGGAATCAGCAGCCAACGCAGCGGTCGTTCCAACCGCCTGCCCCATCATGGCACAAGTGGTCATGACCCGTGCTGATGACAGTACTAACTGATCAGCAGAGAAACAGCGTCCTGCCATTAATAAATTATCGCTGTCTTTAGCAATTAAACTTCGCAAGGGAATATGATATGGAGGTATTCTCTGTTCTTCTTTGGTGAGAATATAAGTTCGTTTTTCATCATCAGGTTTCATGCCGTCTAAATAGAAATAGCCCTTGGCAACCGCGTCTTCATGGATCTTTTTCTGTCTCACATCTTCCAGTCTTAATACGTAATCGCCCAGGATTCTACAACCTTCACGTAAACCTGTAATTGCAGGGGCATGGCCGAAACGGAGTTTTCTTTTCTCCTGACGCTGAAAGTAGTCGAGTACTTCGAGCATTCGACGCCTGGCTCGTATCTCAATCTCTGTCATTCCTTCTGTGGAATTGCTGTCTCCGCCAGGAATTTTAACTTTTAAAGCTTGTCCATCCGGTCCATCAGGCCAGAATGAAGTCATAGGAAGATCGTTTTCTTTCGTAACGGGTTTTAACCATCCTTCCGGAAGTTGTGGAGTAAAGTTTTTTTCGCATGTTTCATGGATAAAAAACATAATTGAAGCAGGCAGTTGGGTGCCCGCTTTTTGTTCCAGACAACGACATTGAGATTGATTAGCTACAAGTCCTCCGCCGGTACAGTCAATAAAAACATCGGCTCTTATTAATTCGGGACCGGAATTGCCACTAATAACAGCATATTCAATTTTACGATCATTGCAAATTGTATCGACAAACTGAGTATGCAGCAGTAATTTTACATTATATTTTATCAACATTTCCTGTAAAATCACTGCCAGAATTTCATGATCGAATATCCGATTGCTGGAAGGTTCAAAATGCATATATTTTCCAGGATAAGGAGCGATTGAATGAAAAGCTTCCTGATTCGCTATTATTTCATCAAAAATAACTCCCTGGCCTTGGGTTTCTCCACTCCAGTTGGCAACTCCGCCAACTGTTGCATTTCCTCCAGTCACAGCAAAGCGTTCTACAAGAATAACCCTGGCATTTTGCTTTGCCGCGGCAAGAGCAGCACACACACCAGCGATTCCACCGCCAATTACAGCAACATCATATTCATAAGTAACATCTAATTCTTTATTCCATGAAATACGTTCCATTCGTTTCTCCGTATCATTCAATAATTCAAGATACTGCACGAGATTGATAATTTCTAATGGCTTCGACTGGAATCGTCTGATATCTTATTTGTTTTCTATTATAAGTATAAAAACAAGTTACTCCGTTTTGAGAGTTAATAATTGCCGGGTAGGAATAGCGTCCTCTATAACGATCTTCAGGATCAAAATCTTCTTCTTCTTCCAAAGTATAATGACATGGCCATGTTTTGCCATTATCTTCACTGAGGGAAAGGATGAGCGGAGAGCGTTTTCCCCAATTTTCAGCAATTGGATTATACGCCAAAATCAACTCCCCGGCGGGAGTTTTTACTAAATCTATTCCACTATTATTGCTTGGTAAATCAATTTTATAGGGAGAACACCAGGTCTTGCCAAAATCACTGGAATCAGAACGGTAGATAGATTCCAATGAGCTTCTCATTAAGGCATGAATATGGCCGGGAAATGATTCCCAAAGTGTCGGTTGAATGATTCCTGAGTTCATATCCGAACCGGGAACTTGTAATTTCACAGAACATTCCCAGGTATTCGTGGCTGGAGAATAGACTTCCATCAGGCATTCCCATTCGGGTTCAATGGAACCTCCGCACAACCATTGACCATTACTCATTTTTATCGGTTTGTTTTTTATTGGCCCCATAAACCCATCGGGAAGTTTCTGCGCCTCTGAAAAGGTTTCTCCTTCGTCCTTTGAAGTCCTCATAAGTGTTTTCCATTCACCAATGGTTACTCCTTGACGATAAAAAAGAGTCAAAGTATCATCGTCATAGAACAATACTGGATTCCAAAGAGCATCTTCGTTAGCAATTAATTTCCGCGGTGGTTGCCATATTTTATTTATTTGTCTGGCAATCCATATATCGACATCAGAGTTTCCTTCTTTCGTGCCGGCGAACCAACAGGCAATAAAGTTTCCACTGGGGAGTTCAACCGCGCTTACGGCATGGCACTCATTAAATAATTTATCCTTTTCGCAGATAAATGTTGGTATTTCTATATTAAGCATGACTTATGTTGTTTCCTGTTTAATTGAATAAGTATATTTTTGTTGTTTTAAGTTTTAAGAAAAAGAATACGACTAATTTTCCTCAGAGCTGGTAACCAGTGATGGCCGGGGATCTGAAAATCTAACTCTTCGTGAATAATCATTTCGAGTTACCCATTCGACATGTCCATCCATGCAAGCGTTATTGGTTCCATGAAGATGGTTTGCGAGCATAGTGCCAATGCCGTTAATCGTTATTTCGCCGCTAAGTGAAGAATTATCACCTATCATTGGAATTCTGGATGGTATTTTACCAACATAATATGATCTATTGGTCTCAGGATCTTTAATTTTCTGCCCTTTCAAAAATTTTAAATTAGGAGTGCAGTTTATTATTGAGGAAGTTGCATTTCCCGCTGTTGACCCACGCCATCCAAACCAGGCGGCTCCCGAAGACGAATTGCCACGACCAAAAGCCACGGAATATGAGAGATATAAATTGTTTGAAGTTACGCTTCCCGCGCGAATTGAACCGGAATTATCTCTGTATGCCGGGGCCGTTGCCGGGCATATGAGCAATTTATTGTCATTTGACTGGCTGACTGCACATAGATATCCGTCTACTTCGGACCGGTATAGTTTATAACCTTCTCCATAGTACATTTGGGGTCCCCAGTCGTCAAAATCGCCGGCATACAACAACAATGAGGTTGATAACTGTTTTAAGTTACTTGCACACAAAGCAATATGCGCTCTTTTCCTGGCTTTTGACACTGCTGGCAGCAGCATGCTTGCTAAAATTGCAATGATGGCTATCACTATCAGGAGTTCGATAAGTGTGAACATTGGCATTTGGGAGCGGTCTGGATGTCTTGAATCTTTCATGATAACTTCTCCTATTTTAAATATGAATTTGGGGTGAAACTGCTCTTATAATTCATTTTATTAATTATCAGGAACAATTGTTTTGAGATCATTTTTTGTTTCCTTTAATTTATATAACAAAACATTTATTTTGCAATCTTAAACTTTAATCCCGGGGTTAACCGAACGGCTTTTTTCAATAGCCGGGTCTGCCCGTCAGCTTCTACGATTATAAAGTTTGTTTTTTTATTCAGTTTAAATAGCTTTCTTAAAAGAGTACGCGACACATATGTACCTTTAAATTGCTTTATCTTACCGTCAAGTGTTACCTCATTGATCGCGTTTACTTCATCTCTGAGGCGTTGTAATATCGTACGAGTATTTTTCCAAAAATCCATTTCAACAGCAACACGTTGTTTTATCTTGGGATCGTTACTGCTTTTTGCTGCATTTTCCGCCAGTTTTATCCAGTGCTCCGCCTGTTTTTCCACGTCCGGAGTATAAACCTCAGGCGGATAAGGGAAGTGCCAGTTGCCAACAAGGTCTTTACAGTTTAACATGGCTTGTTCCAGCGTGTTGTAATAATTAGTCATATATGGCCCTGCGACTGGCCCGAAAAGCTTTTTACATGCTTCTTCGGTAATTTCCTTTGCGGTTAACTTGCAGTTCCACATTCCGCGATAACATTGGTAGTATGTCAGCCAGCGAGACGGGAATCCCCCATTCTTTTCTTTTTGGGCCTCATAATAAACATACTTAATACCATTCTTTTTCCAGTATCGTAAATTACGTAAAGTGACTTGACCGGCTATCCATGGCAGATTTTGCCATTCGATGTTGCTTATCGCCGGAATATACCATTCGTAGATTCCATTCAATCCACCTGTCTTCTTCCAGCCGGCAATTGCTTTTACCACACGTGTATTGCTTCTGCTCTTTGCTTTTGCTTCAGCGCTTTCCGGCATATCAAGTGGTTTTGTATGATTGCCTTCATTTACAATCATAACCTGTACGCCCGGTTCCGCTTTCATCATAGGAACAGGTGAAGTGTGGGATTTCCAATAGGCAAGACAGTCAAGCCGGAATCGTCCTTTATGGGTTTTATTGAGCTCTTTGGCGACTTCATTGGCAAAATATAATTGTTGCGCTGAAATATTGCCTATTTTTTTAGTCCGGTCATTTACAACAAAACCGCCATTGTCATTTGAGGAAAAGGAAAAGGGTACTACTATATTATCCGGCTCAGCATCCAAAACCTTCCGTAATGATTTTACGACTAATGCGATTACATCGGGATTGGTTATGTCCGGCTGACCTTTTCCAAACCATTCGGGGTGAATTTTTTTATAAATTTTAGGTGGAACCATTTTATAATAAGCATGCCCTCCGCGACGTTCCAGCCCCCCTTCCCGCCAGGCGTCACGCAACTCTTGAGACTTCATACGGTGCATCCATACAAGCCTGTATAAAAAGTCAGGACGTTCATCAATATCAAAGCTTGGAACATCGAGAGTTTTACTTTTAGGAATAACCTGCCACAATGGGTCGGGTCCAAACCATCCACAGCCCAGTCGGGTGAAAAAATCATAAACGGCATAAATCGATCCCCGCAGATTTTTTCTGCTGAATTCAGCAGCGTCGTTTCCGGCCAGGACAAGATAGTTTATTCCGCGTTGGATAATATAATGATCGCCATCGGAGGGTAATTGATTAACGTTTATGCCATGCTGGCGAACATTGACGCCATCGCCAATAAAAACGGCAGTACTACTTCCATCATATTCCGATTCTTGAATAATCCCCATATTAACACCAGTGATACGCTGAGCCAGTTGTTGAAAAACCGCTGCGGCCTCAAGAGTACGCGATGATGCATGATCCGCCACCACAATACAGGCGTTAGCTTTCCCTGAATCGATAATTCGCAATTTCCCGTTTACCATAGTTCCGGTCAAAGATTTTCCTTTGGTAAATATGTCACGACCATAGATCTTTACTTCCCGCAAATTCCATTTGCCTCTATTGCGTATGTGGTCGAGTTTTACATAACGTCCTGTTTTATTGGAAAAATCGGCTTCCCACCATGGATTTTTCTGTTCTTTCACGGAGAGAGTCGTCAGTTTTTGCCAAGGCCCGTTGGGATTATCACTTATGCTTATCGTAACAGATGCCGGCTTTTCTTTACGGTCAAATAACAGACCTGTTTTTGATATCTGGTATATCCTTTTCAAATCAAAAACAACCGTTTGTTTTGGTTTGTTTATTCCTGTCGTAGTGCGCCAATTGCGTGGGACATCTCCGTCCACCAGACGTCGGCCGTTTTTATCTGCCGGACTGTGGAATGCCGGAGCAGCAGTATAAGTACAGCCAGTTTTTAATCCAGCCTCATCTTTTCCTGGATTATTCGTTAAAACATATGTCAATTCCGCCTGGAGTGAGAGACAAAATAAATACGCGATAATTAGAAATGTTCTTTTCATTAATTGTTTCCGTTCTTTAATTGTGCTGCTTTCTTAAGAGCTGATTTTCTTAAAAGTGTGAGTGGTTCTCCATGGTTGTAACGATTTATCAGCGTTGCTAAAAACTCATCCATTCCATGTTGTTTCAATAAATTTAATAACTTCCAGTCTTCCCAGCCTTCACGCAAGGCTTCTGAATGACGAGTCATAATAACTCCAGCCGGCCCGGGATAAACCATTTGATAGTCACTCGCTTCTCCTCCACCTTCTCCTTTGGGATTGCGATCAAAATGATTCCAGGCACTTCCTCGCGGAGAATAATAAGAATAAAAAGCCCAGCCATTCATTCCCCAGCGGAAACTGTTCCATGCCATTCTGCGATACTTTTGTATCTCTTTGCTTGATTCACTACGGTCAAGCTGAGCAGAAACCAGATAGTATGAATTTACTCTTCTTGGGGCAAGGAAAATTTTTCTGCTTTGGGGACGGTTATTCAGGAGAAGCAATACAGGCATAGATACATCCACATATTTATTGTACCAGCCAGAAAGGGACTCGGAAATGGTTTTATCAGGTGCGACCGCATCGTTTTCATATCCTTTCCAGAAACAAGGATTTATATATAACAGTACATTGGGAGCGGTTTTCTTGATAAATTCCGAAATATAAGCAACTATTTTCATGTTTTTATCATTGGGTTCATCGCCAATAATACCATACCACTCGGAATCATTCAGGTGTAGTTCTTTTGCCAGACGAACAACGGATTGAATTTGTTCTGTTATTATCTCTAAAGCGTTTTCCGGGAGATCTGCCTTTTCTGTCCATTTCTTTGAATGAATGGCTCGAACATATGGGGTAGGAATTAAGCGTTCCAGTTCAGAAAACTGCTTGCGATCATTGGCCTTCAATATTTGTTTCAACATGCTAATCGTTCTATGACTATATCGATATTTTCTTAATATATATCCCCAGTCATTCAGGCCGCATTCTATGGCGTATTTCATGTCGTTTTCCATTCGTTTTCCATAAACAAACGGGAATTGATTTGTATAATTACAGGAATATCCTTTTATATGCGCAAACGCACTTGGCAAATTCACATCCAACACCTCTACTTCGATCGGGACAGGAGGACCACCCTCAACTTGTATTGCTGAACGATATACGCCGGGAGCCGCACCGTTGGAAGTAACCTTCAGCCATAATATCGCCGCACCGCTTGGCGGAAGAGTCAAGGTGGGAAAACTAAATATTTCCGGACCGTTTAAGAGATATTTTTTCATTAAGCTCCGACCCAGCATATTTCCTTTTTCGAATATAGGTACCAGATTATTACCAAACCCCCTGTCTCCTATTACTCCCATAACACCAAGCTTTAAACATATTTCTTTCGTTGCTTTTCCATCTTTAAAAGTAATTGGTTGAAGCTTTACGGTTACTTTTCGGTTAGATTCAATTAATGTATTCTTTAGGGCCAGGGCTACAGCTTCGCTTTCATTTCGAGCCATTAATATTTTGATGGGAGAGTTGATCAACTTGCTATCCGGCACTAATGGTTTATTGCTTATTGAATCCCAGGTTGGAACCTGGAACCATACAGCCGGTTGTTTCTGCAGGTCTTTCGGTAATGATTTTAGCCAGAAAAATGATTCCCGGTCAGAAATACTTGATTTTCCAACTCCGGTTATTGTAGGGAAAGCCACTCCCACCGGATATTGGCCGGATGCTGTCCTGACGATATTTTCCGGCTTATTGCTGTCAATGACACTATCCCCCCATGCAATGACTTCGTTTAATTTCGTTCTTGATTTTGCCTGAATGGTCATCTTTACAAATCGACCGGATGTCTTCTGCTTTAATTTAATTCGGTGCAACAAACCGGTAGTTGATTGCTTCAGAGATTGTTCAAAGACTTTTTTCCATTGATCGGATTCGGCATTACGTACATAAAGTTCAACTGCAATTCGTAATGAAGGTGTAACGATATCCCATTCATTAAAGGTGCATATTCGTTTAAAATCAAAAGTTACAGATAAAGGTTTATTGCGAATCATTCCGACTCCTCGTCCACGATTTCCATTCAACAATGTGCGACCGATTTTTCCCTGCCGGTCCGGACGTTTTTCCGGTGGAGAATCAGGTTGTTCATCATATTGATAATCTACTCCGGTTAAGATGGAATCGCCCCAATAGTCCTGATTATCGCTAAGTAACTTCCCGGGAATTCTGCCTGTTGAGTCATAACTTCCATCAAACCAGATTACTCCCTTGTTTTTATAATACTGAGGACAATCTATATCCGAACCATATATTTTTACTTCATTCAATATCCAGTCGGATTTTCCTTTCTGAAGAGAAATCCTTACATATCTGGCCTGGGCATGATTGCAGTTCATCGTTTTCCATAATGTACTTTGTGAGGAAATATCAAATTGTTTGAGTTTCTGCCAAGGGCCATCTTTTGTATTTGCAACAGCGACATTCAACGATTCGGGGAGTTTATCCCGAAAAAATAGAAACGCGATTTTATTTATGTTATATTTTTTTCTGAAGTCAAATGTAACCGTTAGTTCATTGTTATTTGTTCCGCTTTTTGACCTAAAATTACGATTAATCAGTTGGAAACCGCTCTTATCTGCTGGAGCGTTAAAACGGGGAGTCGTCTCATAGGTTACAGCAGTATCCAGTTTAAATTCACCAAGGGAAGGATTTCCGGTAAGAAGAAAATTGATTTCATCTTCTGCAAATAAGGTTTTTACCGAAAATAAGACGGAAGTAAATATAATAATTTTTACAAATTTCATTATGATCCTTTTTTATTGAATAAGAAATTCTATTGCTCTTACTGGTAAAGAAATGACCGTTTTCTTTACTGCTCTTCGTTTTATTGATTCATATAATTATTTGAAATAATTAGCAGGTGCAAAGGGAAAAGGGAAAAAGCATTTCCCGGATTTTCCCAGCACCCTTTGATTATATCAATTCTATTGATATAATCACATTAAAAAAAAGTTACTGAATTTCCCTCTCTCTCAGAGAAATCATGCTCGCTTTGATATTAATTTTATATGATAATTCAGGCTTTGGCAATACCAAAAAAATGAACAAATTATTCAAATGTGAACAAAATTGCATATTTCTTTATATAAAGCATGGACATTCACTGTTTTCTTGTTATTGTGTTATTAACATGGTGTTACATAAATATAGTCAAGTAAAAGACATATGGCAAAAATTGAATTTAAAGTCAACAATACTCGAGCTTCATTCTTACAGATATTGAAATATATCCTTTTTGAATTGGACCTAAAAAATCTGTATTCTTCCGAACCGGGCCAACTATTAAGGAGAAATCATATTTCCATTGCACCTGAACATCGATTTGATATTGTGCTGGATGGCAACAAGCACATGATCTATCATGCGAATAATGAAATCAATGATATTATGATGAAAGAGGGCGATATCCATTATTGTCCTCCATATAATTGGAAATTGCCGGTCTGGGATTCTCTTCATGAGATGTCATCAATATTATTTGGGAAAAATTACGTTAGGGTGACCTATATTAATTATGATAAATATTCCAATTATTTTGAGACACGCGGAGCAACATTGTTCTACGTTACGTCCAAATCAGTGAATCCGGCAGGATTTCATTTATTGTCTGCGCTTCAAAGTTGTATTAACGACAGATTGAATATATCGGTAAAGAATTTAATACGTCCCATTTTAGAATTGGCACAGCTAAACCTGACAGAAGATTATTCCTCAAAAATGTCAAAATCGTATATCACCTGGATGTCTTTGTACAATTATACATTGAACAATTTTCAACATCCCATTAATCGGGCGCATGTCGCGGCAGAGTTTAATCTTGCCCCAAGTTATATATCACGTTTATTCATGCGGGAAACGAAACAGGGATTTACTGAAACATTACGGGAACTCCGTTTGCAGTATGCGGCAAAATTGCTCAGTGAAGAGAACTTATCAATCGAAGAAATAACAGAACAGTGTGGATATCTGAGTAAAACATTTTTTACATCGGCTTTTAAAAAATATCATGGAAAGACCCCCGGACAATTTCGTCATGATAATTACAAGTAAAATCAATCGCTATTTCACCTTGCATTCTTTATCAACTTACACAAAACTTATCAAAGTACAGTAACAGTTAGAATAAAGACATCAGATTAGTAAATACTGAATATTGTAGAAATAGAGATGCATATGATATGTTCAAAGGCTGGGAACAATAAAACCTCAGCATCTGACTTTTAGGCCATGGTCTTCGAAGATTTTGATGGCGGTCTGAATATTTTCTTGAGATGGCGGGTCGGTATCGATTAGTTCATAGTTCAGGTTCAGTTCGGTCCATTTGTATTCTCCGGTTTTATGAAACGGCAGAAGCTCTACCAATTCTACATTACCCAGAGATTTACAATAACTCGCTAATTCTTCCAAAGCGTCAGGAGCCCCTGTAATACCGGGAACAAGAACATGTCTAATCCATAACGGCTTATGCTGTTCTGCCAGATAGTTTGCTGTCTTTAACGTATTGTGAATCTCGCGTCCGGTCAGATTCAGAAACACATCGTCACGAATTGATTTAATATCCAACAATACAAGGTCGGTATGGTCATATACTTTATGGGCAGCCTCCGTAAAAATACAGCCCGACGTATCGACCGCCGTATGAATGCCGTACATCTGGCACTCGCACAGCAGTTCGGAAACAAATCCGGACTGCATCAGAGGTTCGCCGCCGGAAATCGTCACGCCGCCGCCGGAAAACTGCATATATGAACGATATTTTAATATTTCCGTGAGAACTTCGCCGACCGTTACCGCCCTGCCCCCGGACGCCAGCCAGCTATCCGGGTTATGACAGAACTTACACCGCAAAGGACATCCCTGCATGAACACAACAAAACGCAGCCCCGGACCATCAACGGTTCCACAGCTTTCATATGAATGAATTCTGCCTATATTCTCTGCATGTATCATGCTACTCCTTTTTTGGTTTCGGCTTCGCCGACCAACGAATCGCCATTGGATCGCGCCGCGGAGCCCGCGATGGCAGGTAATGTCGTTTATTTGGTTGAAAATAAATTTTCAAACTCAAATAAACGCCATAGTGCCGCTAAATGTGTTTGTGAAACGTGCGATTAATAATATCTTCCTGCTGTTCTCTAGTCAGGCGGACAAAGTTTACCGCGTACCCGGATACCCGCACGGTCAATTGCGGATATTTATCGGGATAATCCATTGCGTCGATCAGGGTTTCACGGTTAAAGACATTTACGTTTATATGATGCCCCTTGTCGTGAAAATATCCATCCAGCATTCCAGTCAGATTGTCAATGCGGTTCGCTTCGTCTTTACCCAATGAATCAGGAATGATCGAGAAGGTATATGAGATGCCGTCTTCTGCATCTTCATACGGCAGTTTCGCCACGGACGCCATCGACGCAATTGCACCGTTTTTATCGCGCTTATGCATAGGATTTGCTCCGGGGGCAAACGGTTCACCGGCTTTTCGGCCGTCCGGCGTAGTACCGGTTTTCTTGCCGTAAACCACATTCGAAGTAATGGTCAGAATAGACATGGTTGGAATTGCTTCGCGATATGTTATTTGATTTCGCAGCTTATCCATAAATTTACGAACCAGTTCGCAAGCAATACCGTCCACCCGGTCATCATTGTTCCCGAATGCAGGATATTCTCCATCAATTTCAAAATCAACTGCCAGACCTTCGTCATTGCGAATCACTTTGACTTTAGCATGCTTCATGGCAGAAAACGCATCGGCAACTACTGACAGTCCGGCAATGCCACCAGCCATGGTACGTTTTACATCGCGATCATGCAATGCCATCTGCAAACGCTCATAAGCGTATTTATCATGCATGTAATGAATCACATTTAAAGTGTTAATATAAAGCTTTGCCAGCCAGTCACACACATTGTCGAACTTCTGCATGACAGCGTCATAGTCCAAATATTCTTCATTATATGGCTCTATGTTCGGAGCAACCTGGACACCTCGTTTTTCATCATAACCGCCGTTAATGGCATACAAAAGCGCTTTCGCCAAATTGCAGCGTGCCCCGAAAAATTGCATCTGCTTCCCGATCGGCATAGCCGACACGCAGCAGGCAATGCCATAATCATCGCCAAACAACGGACGCATCAGGTCGTCGTTTTCATATTGAATCGTACTGGTATTGATTGATATTTTAGCGCAGAACTTCTTAAAGTTTTCCGGCAGCTTATTCGACCACAATACAGTCAGATTAGGCTCGGGAGCCGGACCAAGTGTATACGATGTATTCAGGAAACGCATACTTGTACGAGTACACAACGGCCTACCGTCTTCCCCCACACCGCCGATAGCCTCGGTTACCCAAGTCGGGTCGCCAGAAAACAGTTCATCATAGGCCGGAGTCCGAAGAAAACGAATGATGCGCAACTTGATCACAAACTGGTCGATCAATTCCTGGGCTTCTGTTTCAGTAAGTACACCTGCTCCAATATCCTGTTCAATATAAATATCAAGAAAGGATGCAACGCGTCCCAGAGACATCGCAGCTCCGTTTTGTTCCTTTACGGCTCCCAGGTAAGCAAAATAGGTCCATTGAACAGCTTCACGCGCGTTTTTAGCCGGAGAGCTAATATCAAACCCATAAGATTCCGCCATGTTTTTAAGCTGATGCAGTGCTTTGATCTGTTCAGCCAGTTCTTCACGCAAACGGATTGCGGCTTCATCCATTATATCGTCGCCGACGGGAGCCTTTTGCGTTAGTTTATCTTCAATCAACGCGTCAACACCGTAAAGCGCCACGCGGCGGTAGTCGCCAATAATCCGACCGCGTCCGTAGGCATCCGGCAAACCAGTAATAATGCCGGAATTACGAGCCTTTCGCATCTCGGTGTTATACACATCAAAAACGCCATCATTATGCGTTTTGCGATATTTAGTAAATATCTCGTGGATACGGGGATTCATTTCATAACCATAGGCTTCCATCCCCTGTTCGATCATCCGCAGTCCGCCGTCAGGCATGATACCGCGCTTTAACGGCTTATCAGTCTGGAGTCCAACAATGATTTCGTTGGCCTTATCAATATATCCCGGCTCATGAGAGTCTATTGCTGATATAATATCGGTATCAACGTCATAGATACCTTTTTCAAGTTCAATCTTTTTCAGTTTAGAAATAATATCCCAAAGCTTCGCGGTCGCTTTGGTCGGCTTTTTTACCAGAAAAGCGTCATCGCCGGTATATGGAGTATAATTACGTTGGATAAAGTCACGGACATTAATACTGCTCTGCCACGGACCAGGCACAAACCCATTCCAAGCTTCATAGCTCATTAAGAAAAATCTCCTTTCAGCATTCAAAAAAAATTAAGATGTTAATATAATCACATTAAGACATAAATTAAATTCCTTAATGCAATTTAAAAGGAGAAATATAATGCGAGAGCTGAATTAGGAAAACCTATTTCGAAGAAAAACTGCAAATTGCAAAATGTAGTAATTTGCTAACCCAAGCACCCCATTTGTATTTATACATAAATAAGTATATATGTTATATTAGATACAGGAGCGCAAAAAATAATGAATAAAGCTGAGATTGGTAAATTTAAAGTCCCAAAGCAGTTCATGAAGTTTTTTATCACAGTCGTTGTTTGTCTCGTTGGGGTTGTTGCTTGCCAGAACTCACCTCAACAGCAAGAATCTAAGAAAACCGTATATATAAAAGAACGCGAAGTTTTCAAAAAAAGAATTAAGCTTTATAATAAAACAGGTAAAATCCTTTCTCGCTTCTTGGACTACTACGATTTATATTCAAGAAGCCAACAGCCTCCTGTAAATGATGAAGAAATAATCTTAATGAACTTATCGACGTTATTACCTCAAATCGAGACTATTCAACCAAGCCCCAAAAACATTATCACGCAATTACATAATGATATTCATGTAGCAAAAAACATATTAAAACACATCAATCCGACCAGCTCGGAGATAATATATAAACAGATGAATGCTTATTGGAATATCATCTCGCACCTGAGTAATTTAATGAAGAAAATGGGTAGGGCTATTCTTGTTGAAGCGAACAATCCAAGCAATGATCGACCATTTGCCAGATATAAGAAGCATGAGTTATTAAAAATTAAGTTAAAGCTACTGGATAAAACAACCCAACTGTTGTCATGCTGTCTAAATAGTTTTTTTAATACAAAAAAATTAGCTTTCGAATTTCTGAGATATGAACAACCTCTTTATTATACAAATATCCTAACAGAAGTTTTTTATGGTAAAAGCGTTACCCCAATGACTAAAGAAGTTAACGCCAGTCTCCTTGAACTCCTAAAGCCTTTGCCCGTTAATTCAAATTTAATATATAGTTGTCGCAATGATCGTAAATTACTATTGGGCAAACTCAAGTCTTTAAATGAAAGTGGTGCAAAATTACAACAGGCAATGATAAAAGATCTGTATCCATCTAAAACAAAAGATAATATCTCGGCAGAATAAAAAAAGCACGGAAACGTTATCGTTCCGTGCTTTTATAAAATCAGCTATATAAGCTAACGAGACTTACCAGCGATTGTTGCTGCGTCTGTCGCCGCCGCGGAATCCGCCACGAGGACGTTCTTCGCGAGGTTTAGCTTCGTTAACTTTCAGGTTACGTCCGCCAAAATCTTTGCCGTCGAGTTCAGACATAGCGGCTTTGGCTTCTTCGTCGTTGTTCATTTCAACGAATCCGAATCCTTTTGAACGACCAGTTTCACGGTCATTGATGATTTTCACGGAAGCAACTGCTCCGAATTCGCCGAAAGTATCGCCGAGTTCGTCTTCAGATGCCGAGAAGGGAAGATTTCCTACATACAGTTTCATTTTTTATTTCCTTTGCGCATTATCGCATAGTTCTAGAGGGACAAATGTATTCGGGCCTGAGGGTCTGAGATTTACCGGAAAGGAAACGAAAAGTAAAAACTTCGTCAGTTCTGTCGAGAAAATGATTCAAACTATTTTGCTTCTGCAATTTTCAACCGAGCTCTATTTATCCATGACAAAAGATGCACGGTTTAAACAATTAGATCCCCTGATCAAAAAGCTTGCGCACTTTGTCGCTCTTTCCTTATATCATACACCATAAGTTATGAAATGCCAATGTTTTTTGAATATTTGACCAAATAAGTCAAAATTTATTTTATCCTCGGACCTTTTACTTTAGCATTTTCTTGAGAAATTTCAGCTTACCATCGAACGGCGGATAGATCATCGGCATATCAATCCAGGTTGAGGATTTAAACACACTTTTGAGGTGAGAAAAGGTCCTAAAACCTTCAAAACCGTGGTAGCGACCAATACCGCTGAGCCCTACTCCGCCAAATGGTAGATTAGGATTCGCAAGATGCTGGATGCAGTGGTTAATGCATCCGCCTCCGTATTGAATATTATCGATAATTTCCTGTTGTACGGCTGTATTTTGACTATAAATATAGCATGCCAGCGGATGCTGGGGCAGCTTTTTCACGATCTTATATACTTCGTCAAGACTGCTATATTCAAGTATCGGCAGAACCGGACCGAATATTTCCTCGCTCATGATTTTATCAGCCAGGACCACATTATCCATAACAGTCGGGGCAATAAACTTCGCGTCACGATCACCGGTACCGCCAATTACAACCTTATCCTGATCAATCAGTCCCATAATGCGGTCATAATGACGCTGGTTGACGATTCGTCCGAGCGCCGGAGAGTTAATCGGATCACTGCCGTAAGCTTCGATAATGCGCGCTTTAAGCTTCTGAACGAACTCTGCTTTAATATCTTTGTGAATCAGCATATAGTCCGGAGCCACACAGGTTTGTCCCATATTCAAAAACTTACCGAAAACAATGCGACGAACCGCCAGATCCATCTTCACATCGTTATGCACAATACACGGACTTTTACCACCCAGTTCCAGCGTAACCGGGGTCAGATGTTCCGCCGCGGCTTTCATTACAATCTTACCAACATTAATGCTGCCGGTAAACAGGATATGGTCAAACTTCTGTTCAAGCAGCTGCGTAGTTTCCTCAACCGCTCCGGGAACATATGCCACAAATTCAGGCGGAAAGATTTCTTCAACCAGCTTCTGCATCATTTTGCTGGACTCAGGAGTAAGCTCGGAGGTTTTCAGTACTGCGGTATTTCCTGCGGCAATCGCGGCAGTCAGCGGTCCGAATGTCATTCCCAGCGGATAATTAAACGGTGAAATAATCAGGTTCACGCCCAGCGGACTATAATGTACACGGCTCTTACCCGGCTGTACGATCATCGGTGTAGCAACCTTTTTCGGACGCATCCACTTTTTCAGACATTTAATCGTGTCGGAAATATCATAAAGTACATAGCCAATCTCTGACATATACGCTTCAAATTCAGGTTTTCCAAGGTCTGCTTTCAATGCCGCGGAAAAGTCCGACTCATAACGCCTGATTCCATCGCGAAGCTTTCTCAGCTGATCTATTCTGAAACCATATGAACGAGTCTTTCCCGAATCAAAAAACTTTCTCTGTGCGTCTACAATCCCAGCTACATCCTGCATATTCCTGTTCCTGTTTTTACGTTGTGCTTTCGGCTTTGCCGACCAACGACTCACCGTTGGATCACGCCCGCATAGCCCGCGGTGGCAGATAATGTCGTTTATTTAAATTTTCAGACTCAAACAAACGCCATGAGTGGCCGCAAAATCGCTTTGCGATTTAAATAAATATAGCCCGTTGCAACCGGCATGCAAGAATGAGTTGAAAGCAAATCAAAACATAGTCATAAAGAATACAGATGCGATAACTGTCATTATGACCAATAATACAGACATGCACCCTTTTGAGCTTTTTTGCTCTGAAGGCGGGATTTTTTCAAACTCGCCGTTTTTGTTCTTTTTGTATTGTGGCTTCCAAAGCGAATCCCAGGTAAAGAGTTGTTTAAATTGTTCATCTTCATTTTTATAAGCAACAAGGGCCTTAATAAGCTCCTGGGAAGTAACCGTTTCAAGCGCATAATAATGATCTTTGTCGCTTTCGCCATCTTTATATTCAAGTTGAAAATCATCGTTCTGCCCGGTCGTCTGCATGAAGAATTCCGGACATGATGGATGTTCCAGAATAATAAATTCAAACGTCCCGGAATTAAGGTCTTTTACCGCGTTAACGATATTTTGTTCAGTCGGGGCTACTCTCTTTTCGCCATTGATCAACAGACTCATCTTTTCCTCCCTATGTGTATGGCAGTTTAAAATAGCACTTCAATTGTCAAAATAAAAGATGTATATGGCACAACTTGCTAACAGGACTTCACCAGATCTCCGAGAGTCTTTAGAGCTTGCCTGATCTCGGGGGTCCACGGAACCGCCGTGTTCAGTCTTATGAAATTGCGGTAGTGCTTGCGTGAGGTAAATACCGTTCCCTGCGCAATACTGATCCCGTGACGTGCAGACTCCAGAGCCAGCTTGTCGGAATCACAACCGTCCGGCAAACGAACCCAGAGAAAATGTCCGCCTTCCGGATTACTGGTGCACGTGCCCCATGGGAAATCGGCAGCCACCGCATGCTGGAACAGCTGCATGTTTTCCGCATAAATTTTCCGTAATTTACGCAGATGATGTTTTAATCCTCCAGCCTTTAGAAACGCTGCCACCGCCATTTGATTCGGCGTTGCCACCGCTAAAACCGCCATAAAATGACATCTCATGATATCATGAGAGTACTTTCCACCTTCCACCCAGCCAATCCGGTAACCCGGCGCCAGTATTTTACTCATATTACCAATATGGATTACATTGTCGGGATCAAAAGCTTTTAACGGAAGCGGACGCCTTTTGCCAAAGGAAAGATTGCCATAGGTATCGTCATCAATAACCGCGATTCCGTTGTCGGCACAGAGATGAGCCAACAGTTCTTTTTTCCAATCCGGCAACATGGAACCCGTCGGATTTGAAAATGTCGAGGAAAGAAGAACCGCCGCGATTTTCTCGCCCTGACCGATTGCCTTTTTAAGAGATGAAACCGAAAATCCCAGCAACGGATCACAAGGAATCTCGATGACTTTCAGACCTAAAAATTCAATCAAAGAATAAAATCCCTGAAAGCCGGGAGATTCAATCGCCACAGTATCCCCCGAAGCCGCCACCGCCCGCAGGCTGATCAGCAGCGCCTGGGTAGCTCCCGCAGTAACAATAATATCATCAGCTCCGCATGTACAACCAATATCGATCATGCGCTTAGCCAGTTCTTTTCTCAGTCCCGGTTCCCCCTTCCCCAGACTATACCGGTTGGCGGCAAAAGGATCAGACCTTACCACCCGGGCCATTCTAACACTAAGCTCTTCGCTTTCAAGAAAACGCGGATCGGGAAGCCCTGCTCCCAGTGGGATTAAATCCCGGGCTTCATTCAGCATCTTTTCTATAGAAGGATTCAGATGAACAAAGTCCGTATGCAAATCAATCGTCTCTCTGCTTGCCTCCGGCAGACGTTGTAATGATGTATGCTGCCGCAACTCACGAGCTCTAACAAAATATCCGGATTGCGGAACACTTTCAATGATACCGTCCTCTTCCAGCATACGATATCCCTCTAATACGGTCATAATGCTAACTCGCATTTGCTCCGCCATCATTCGTATAGATGGAATTTTGCCGCCGCCCTGGAGTAGTCCAAGTTCGATACGATGCTTGATCTCAGCAGCTACCTGTTCATATTTTTTCAGCTTTTTCATTACAATATTCCAAATTGCTTTTGCTATAATATATAACACTTTCAATAAAAACACAACTGTTATATATCAATTACTATTAAACTGTATCTGTTACAATTAAGATTTAAGTCTTATTGTATAATGGGCGCAAACTAAAAAAGGAGTAATATCAAAATGTATGAGACCATTTCAAGTATATTGTTGACCTGTCTGCTGGCTGGTATATGGATTTATCTCAGTGCAGCAGCTTTACGAAAAAACAAATAAACGACCGAGCCTGCGACACGACTAACGTTTCGCGCTGAAGCCACCAGAAGATCAAGGTATTAAATTTACGCTTCAGCAAAAAACATCATCGACTGAAAGGTGAAGCATTAGTCGTATAACCACAAAAAAGGCGATCGGAAAACCGATCGCCTTTTGATATTCTATCTAAAACTAATGTTCAGTTGAACCTTAGTCTTCCATTTCTGCCAGAGCTGCTTTGCGGCTGAGACGAACTCTGCCGTTCTGGTCGATATCAAGAACCTTAACAGTTACTTTATCATCAACCTTACAGATGTCTGTTACCTGATTCACACGGTAATCAGCCAGTTCTGAAATATGCAGCAGGCCTTCCTGGCCCGGCAGGAATTCAACAAATGCGCCGAAGTCCTTAACCGCTTTAACTGTTCCACGGTAAACCTTACCGATTTCCGGTTCAGCGGTGCATGAATCAACGCGATATTTGACCTGTTCGAGAGTTTCGAGGTCTTTCGCATAGATCTTAACAGTACCATCATCATCAATATTGATTTCCGAATTGGTTTCTTCGGTAATGCCTTTAATATTCTTTCCGCCAGGACCGATAAGAGCACCGATCTTGTCCGGATTGATTTTCATAACAGCCATCTGCGGAGCATTCGGGCTGATCTGTTCACGCGGAGCACCAATGCAACCTTCAATCACATCCAGAATTTTCATTCTTGCAACGTTGTTACGTTCCATGGCCTTGCAAAGCAAGTCAATCGCAATACCCGGAAGTTTCAGGTCGAGCTGGAATCCAGTGATACCGGTACGAGTACCGCACACTTTAAAGTCCATATCGCCGAAATGATCCTCTGCGCCGATAATATCGGTCAGCAGCAATTCCTGTCCACTGTCATCAGTAACCAGACCGCAGGAGATACCCGCAACCGGAGCTTCAATCGGAACACCGGCATCCATCAGAGCAAGAGTTGCTCCGCATACGCTGGCCATTGAGGTAGAACCGTTTGAAGACATAACTTCAGATACGCAACGGATTGTGTACGGGAAGTCTTTCGGAACAACTTTCTTGACAGAACGTTCAGCCAGATTACCATGACCGATTTCACGACGTCCCGGCCCCATGATTCTGCCGACTTCACCAACACTGTAGTTCGGGAAGTTGTAGTGCAGGTAGAAGCTTTTTTCTTCAGCTTCACCAGTAATAGAGTCACCGATCTGTCTGTCTTTATCACCACCAAGGGTAGCAACCACCAGCGCCTGGGTTTCGCCACGGGTGAACAGGCCTGAACCATGAACAACCGGAAGAACTCCGACTTCACTGGCAAGCGGACGCAGGTCTTCAAGACCACGACCATCCGGACGATAGTGTTTTTCCAGAATCGCTTTACGAGTAGTTTTCTTAATCAGGTCATCATAACCTTTACGGATTTCAAGATCAAGAGCTTCGCCTTCAAGGTCAGTAACCTGGGCATGTACTTTTTCAGAAGCTTCCGCCAGCAGTGCATCCATAGCTTCACAACGTTCAGCTTTTCCCGGGATAACGCAGACTGCTTCAATCTGGTCTTTACATGCATCTTCAAGAGCAGACTGAACATTCTCAGGCACCAACTGCAGTGTCGGTTCCTTTTTGGCCTTACCGGCAATCTGAGCGAGCTCTTTCTGAGTAGCAATCATTTTCTTAACGATATCGTTAGCAAAACGCATGGCGTCTTCAAGTTCTTTTTCGGAAATCTGATCGGATTCACCTTCGATCATGATTACTTTGTCTTCAACACCTGAGTAAATCAGTTCAAGACGGCTCTTTTCCATTTCACTCTTAGTAGGATTGGCAACGAATTCGCCATCGATCATACCAATTCGAAGAGACCCGATCGGTCCCATGAAAGGAAGATCAGAGAGCATCAGGGCCGCAGATGAACCAAGCATGCAGAGTACATCCGGATCGTTTTCGCCGTCACAACTGAGGGTCAGCGCCTGAACCTGAACTTCATTGAAGAAGCCTTTCGGGAACAGCGGACGGATTGGACGGTCGGTCATACGGCAGGTAAGGATTTCCTTTTCAGAAGGACGGCCTTCACGTTTAATAAAGCCGCCGGGAAATTTACCTGCTGAACAATACTTTTCACGATAATCCACCTGAAGCGGGAAAAAATCAGCTCCAGGTCTTGCAGAACCAGAGCAGGCCGCAACCAGAATTGAAGTGTCTCCCATTCTCAGAATACACGAACCATTGGCCAGATTGGCCATTTTACCAGTGGAGATCTCAATGGTTTTCCCAGGAGCGATCTCGCATACTACTTTCTTTTCTTCTGCCATAATATGACATTTCCTTTTAATTTTGCCGGATGTATACAGTTCTTCCATAATCCGGCGGTTCCGCGCAGTAGTTTTTTTTCTGCGCTTTCTTTGAGCACAGTTCGGAAGTGATTTCGGATTGCATGGTAATAATAAAATGTGCGGAATAGCTGGTATCAATTCCCGAAAGATTTTCCGGATGCTGATAGCGGCTGTTCCACTTTTATCGTATTCCTTACAAACCGGAATCAACTTCTCAAACAACAATATATCCCATTAATATACTTAGGATTAGAAAAAATGCAAAGAAAATGTTGTATTTTTGAGGCAAACACAATATGTAGTGTTACCCTCAACCTTTATACCAGCGCGGAATCCCCCGTTTGCGCAAGCGCGCAACCAGCTTGTCTCGATGGCTGATTATGACCTTTTTCGAGCTTAAACCGGCAGGATCGCGATAAGAGAGTCCGGCGGTGGATTTCATCACAATTCCCATTTCTTTTTCAGGTAGCGGAACCACAATTAAATTTGAGTTAAAAGCCGCAACCGTACCACCTTTTTTCCTGCCGAATGCTTCGGATACCCCAACACTCATTCCACTTCTGATCAGAGCGCCGATCACTGGAAACGCACTGGAATAGGTTGTCATTATTCCGTTTTTCTTTAAAGTAAGCGAAAGATTACGCAGAAAATCATAGGTCCACAATTCCGGATTCTTATCCGGTGAAAAACCATCAAAAAAGATTATGTCATAAACTGACTTCTCTAGTTGCCTGACCGTAATTCTGGCATCACCGGTAATAAGCCTAACAGAGACCTCACCACTTCGCCATGCCCCACGATCAATCAGCGACGAAATAATCTGATGTTCCAGCGATTCAGAATCAAACACTGCCAGTCCGGCCTGAAGCGTTTTCAAATCCAGTTCCAAAGTAGTGATATCCAGAACAGCGTCCCCCTGCTCTATCGCGCATTTCACCGCGGCGCAGGTGTTATAACCAAGCCCAAACCCGATATCAAGCAGTTTAACTGATCCACCAGCAAGACGCTTCTTTAAACCGGATGGCTCAACAAACTTGCTGAAAGCCTCCGTAGCGGCTCCGGCAAGCGTGTGAAAATGCTGTTTAAATTCCGGATGATAAAACGTGTACGACCCATCGGCAGTTTTGACTTTCGGAACTGCTCCGGCAAAACGCTCCGATTCATCCGGTGACGACAAAAACTCCTGCACATATTCAATAAATTGTCCTTTACTCATCCACCATTTCGGGGCAATAATACGGTCTGCCGGGGCATCGGCTGTAATTCTCATCACCGGCCAGTCGTGAGGAATACGCTTCAGAAATTCAGCAAGTGCGGCGGCATAATCATATTCACTCATTACGTTGAATACGCCGGGAGTATCCTTCTGCTGTTCAAACATTTTTGCAAGGGGCGTCTTTTTAAGCACCAGCAAGTTATGAATTTTCACTCCGGCAAACGGCAGCGCCGCGATATCCTCACCGGTTTTAATAAAGTCATCGATATCCTCATACGGCAGACCAAGAATCACATGCGCGGCACATTTTATATTCCGCTTGCTCAACTTTTCAGTCGCCGTAATCACCGCAGAAAAATCGTGTCCACGCCGAATCAGTTCAAGCGTACGGTTATTTGAAGTTTGAACACCAAGCTCGATCCAAAGATCATACCGCCGATTAAGTTCCTCAAGATAATCCAGTACGTCATCTTCAAGGCAGTCCGGACGAGTCGCAATGATGACCATTTTAAAGTCAGCCTGCTTAAGCACCTCTTCATAATAGTCCCGCAACATATTCACATCCGCATAGGTGTTGGTATAAGACTGAAAGTAAGCGATATAAGGAGCTTCCGCACCGTAGCGTCGTTGAGCGTAAGCGATTCCTTTTCTTACCTGATCCGGCAGATCCAGATTATGCCGTAAGTGCCGGGCCCGAGCACCGTCTTCGGCACAGAAAATACAGCCGGCACCGGAATTGCGTTGTCGGTTCGGACATGACAACGGCAAATCAACAGGAATCCGGTAAAGCGGTCTGCCGTAATGCTCTGTCAGGTAATCTTTAAAAAAATATATGCTTCTTTTCTGCGCCATAATTACAACCGATATTGAATAAATTCACAATAGAAATCGTAATATATACTGTTATTCAGGAATTAGCCATGTTTTTGGGACGTGAGCAGTGGAAAAATATGATTCAAGGTATATCTTAAGCCTTTGCAGTCAGTTAAAAATTATTACATGGATATAATTCACTTTACATAATTAATGGATACGGATATTTCACAATTGTTCGGCCCCGACCATATCGAGGCATTTGAAAACGGGGCCGCAGCGCATTTAATCAAAGGGCGCAATCGCAATCTCGGCGCTATGCTTGTATACGAACACTCCGTTTATTATATCCAGATACTCTACCGCATGCTCTGTTATCGCCGCGATCACGAACTGGAACCGTTGAACGATGACATCTATAATGCCGTGAAAGGCGTACAGGAAAAGCTGTCCGGCGAAGACTACACAGTTGAACGCTTTAACCAGCAGATGAATCAGCTGGTGGAATGGAACCTTATCAAACGCCGTATTGAAAAAGAACGCCTGCGCGGCTACCGCGATGTTCGTCGTGATAAATTCCGCTACAGCCTGGAAGACGATACCGTTTCGTTCCTGTTATGGCTCGAAGAGCGTTTACAACAGGATATTGAGGGCGATTATCATGATACCCGCAACCTGCTATACGATGTGGAAATGCGTCTCAAGGAAACAATACGGGAACTGGAACGTATTGACCCCGCTACGGCAAACGGAAACGAAGAAAATCTTCCGAGAGTAAGATCGGCGCTGTATTATTTTAGTCAGATAGACGGGTTGACCGCGAGAATCAGTCAACGCTTGATCGCCTTGAACGCACGACTGGGTGCATTTCTGGTCAGTGCCTACAGCCTGGATGACGCCCGAAAGGTAGTGGAAGAACTTGAATTGTACTTAACCTCATACTTACGCCAGATTCTAATGAGCCGTAAAGATATTCTTTCGGCGGTAGAAGAACTGGACGAACACCGCCTTGAGGTACTCAACTACTGCTATAATGTATCAAAAGACGAAGAACGCAGGACCGGCATTATCCTGCGCAGTCGCAGAAAAATCGAAGAACCGGCCCTGATCATCAAACGACTTATTTCTTTTTACGACGCGGGCGGACAGCTTGATAAATTATGTCACCGAATCAATGAATCTTCCATGAAAGTCTGGGGCAAAATGAGTGCCCACCTCCGCGAACTGGAGCGAAAAAACACCCGACTGGACAATTTACGGGCACGAATTTCAGAGATGGCGGCAATGCCGGATGACACGATTCCCGATAACTTTATGCATGAGCTACTATCCTCGGGTCAGATGATATCCGATCGCAATTATTGGGATGAATTTGAAAAGGCCAATCCGCCGCAGCCAAGACGCGAAGCCGATCGACGCAGGGTTGCTCCGGAAGTATTCATTCGTCCCAAACCGGCACGCGGCATTCCGGTACAAAGCCTGGAAGAAAGCCGTCTGGAAGGCCTGCACAACTGGATAAAACAGAAATATAAGTTCAACCGTCGCCGTTCAACCAATATCGATTCGGTAGAGATTGAATCCCTGGAGGATTTCCGCCGAATACTGGATGTCGGACGTCGCGGAATACTGGCGAAGGGCAAAGGTTTGACGAAAATAGACCTTGAATTGAAAGTAAAAGAAGAAATGTGCGAGTTGACCGGACCGGACGGCTGCGTACTTGAATTTAAGAAGATGAGCGTAAGGGAGCTGGGTGATGGAAAAACTGCTTGAAGAACAACTGCAGAACAATGCCGATAAGGTAAAAGGAGTATTGAACATTCTGCTTGAAAGTCCTTACTTTTATCGTACGGACAATGAAGATTTGTTTATGTACCTCCGGCGTTACCGCAGTGAGTTTGCCGTTTTCTTCCGTGAATACTACGGCTGGGAGTTGATCATTGATGAAAAGTGCGCCCGGGTGTATAAGGAGAAATGGTATAATGACGCAATCCCTCCGAGTCACCGTATGCAGTTCAACCTGACCCAGCGTGATGAATGTATTGCATTTATGCTGCTGATAGAATTTTTTGAACATCAGCTTGAGGAAAATTCGATGACTGTTGAGGATCGTACAAATTTGCGTTTTATCTTCACAGACCTGCTGGAATATGAAGCCAGAAGATTCGCGGAACTGTTCAGCGGTTCTGATAAATATACCGCGGAATATATTCGAGGGAACATACTGCGCTCGTTACTGCCCAAACTGATCAAATACCGCTTTATTCTTGAAGTTCCCAAGCCCCAGGGAATGGATTTGAATCGCGATCAATATATTTACGAAGCACTCCCAGCCCTGTACCATTATAATTCGGGACGGTTGGGACAAGGAATTTTCACCGATGAACAGGCTGGCAAAAATAACGAAACCAGCGTGGAATCCGATAATGATATTAACGATAATGAAGAAACTGACACCCATGACTCTATTGCAGGAGACGATGATTTCGAATCGGAAGATTCCAATGACGGTACCGACTCCGACAGTGGGGTAACACGACTGATTTCTGAACTTGACGAGGCTTAAGAATGCGGAACAATAATAAAAACTTCTATATAAACCGTGTTCGTCTGATTAATTTTCATAATTTTGTCAATGAGACAATTGAGATTAAAAACGGCGGACACCTGTTTCTGCTCGGCGACAACGGATCGGGCAAGACAACGGTACTCGACGCCGTTCATTATGTACTGACCGCCGGAGAGTCAATGGAATTCAACTCGGCAGCCCGAGTAGCCGGAGCAAAGGATGGCGGACGCCGCGCCCAGGGCTTCATTACTCGATATAATGTAGATACCGGCCATATGAACCCAAACGGCGGAGTTACCTATGCCGCTCTGGAAATCATCGGGCGTAATGGTCGCCCCTCGACAATTGCCATCGGTATGTCAGTTGGTTCGCCGAACGAAAATCTGAAACGCTGGGGAATCGTACGCGAATGCCCGCTCGAAGATATTCCTTTTCTTGTAAAAGGGAAAAACGGGATCAGGGCACGCAATAGCGCCGAAATGAAACGTTCCCTGAAAAGCGCCGGATTCTACGGCAAAATCGGTTCCTACAAAAGTCAGATAGCGGAACGCTTTATGGGCGGTCCCGCCATGTTCCGCGATTACTGTAATTTTCTCTCGATGGGCAAAGCTTACCGCGAAATCGTGGCTCATTCATCAGACTATCATGCCCTGTTTAAAAAACTGCTGCCGCAACCCGGCGCTGATATTTTCGAACGTATCATCGAATCGCTCAAAACCCTTGATTCCAGCCGCGGCGACATGGAAAACCTGGAGCTGAAACATGCGTATATCATGCAGTTAAATGGAATGCTCAAGGACATTAGCGAACTACGCCAGCAGGCGGATCTATATAAAGCCGTAGCCGCCCAGATTGATCTTTCTCTCACCGAAAAATCGGTTACATCACGCCAAAGTTCATTGTCAGGTTATGAAGAAAAGATCAAGGAACTGACTGATTCGCTGGCGGTACACAAAGACCATGAACATCAATTATCGGCTGAACTTGACGACCTGAAAGGCCAGGATGCATCAGGCGTACTGCGTCAGGAGCAGGAACTAAGGAATCGCATTAAGGTGCTGAAAAACAAACTAACTCAGGCCGACAAATTCAGTGGTTCCACCAGTGATGATCTTGGCGGCCTGAAAAAAAGCGCCCAGACTCTAGATAAAAAGATAAATGTTGCGTTAAAGGATGCACTGTCTTCCCTGGCTGATTTTAGTTCCGATGTGGATTTTTCAAGTGCTGACCTGATGGCATCAATTGAAAATGTAGTTCATGCGTCAAAGCCTGAAACGATGATCGACAAAGTTCCTTTCGACCAGGTGATTGAAAAAGCACGCACCGAACAGGGAAAACTAAATCGAAAACGACACAGCAGTGAAACCTCGCTCGAAAGCCTGCTTGAGACGGAAGAAGAGCTCAACATGGATATTATCGAGCTGGAACGTACGCCCGAAGCAGAACCGGAAGTACGATACTTTTCCGAAGCGGTCAAGGAATTAAATACCGCGGTTGTCGATTTCACTCCGCTGTACAAAGGACTCGAATGGAAACGAGCTACCGATATCTACCAGCGCAGCGCGCTGGAAGAATTCATGGGACAGGATATTCTTGGAACGCTCCTCGTAGCCGAAGATGATTTCGAACGCGCCTCTGATATCATTTATAATGAATTTCCGGGAATACGTATTGCCTCAGTAGGAGAAAAAGACAAACCATCAAAAGAATTCACCGCCTGGGCCGGAGCTTTTTTCAACCTGAAAAAATCTGATGCATTCTGCCTTAGCGCCCTGGAACGCGAACTGTCCGCTGCCACCTATCCGGAATTCAAAGTAATAAATAACTTTACCTGCGTTGATTTCCGTGGACATACCAGCAGTCTGATTGGTTATGAACCCTGTCTGGTGGGCAGTGAAGTACGCCGAAAGGCCCAGGCCGCTAAACTTAAAGAACGTCAGGACGAACTCAAAGGTGTCAGCAAAGACATAAAAGAACTTCAAACCGATATTAAAGATGCCGGTAAGAATGTAAAACTGCTGAACAAGTTCATCACAACTTTTGAGAAACAATTTAAGTCAATCATTGATATGTGCCGGGAAGTCAGTGCGGTCAGAATGACGATCAACCATAAAGAAGAACTGTTCAAAAGCGAAAATCGACGTACCCGTGAATTAACCCGGGAACTCAGCGATAATGAAGGACGCCTTAAACAACTTCAACAAATTATCAAAAAACAAAATCTGCATGAGCTCGATAAAAAAATTACTCGTTTAACTACGGAAATGAATACCTGTCGCGAAGAGCTGGAAAAAGTTATTGCAGAGAAAGTCAAGACGGAACAAAAACTTGAGACCACCTCTTCATTGCTGGACCAGGAAAAAGACAAATTCAAACAACTAAAGAAAGAACACAATTCGATAATTAAGCAAATACGTTCAAAATACAATATAAAAAAGACTGCGGAATATATCAATGAACTGCGCTCTGAGCACCGTCTGCGCAGAACAGAAGACGCAATTGAACGTGCAGAAAAGCTACTGTCTGACTCTTTCCGTCGCCAGGGACAACTTCGCGCCGCGATCAACAATCCGGAATATGCCGGAATATGGGCATTTAACTATGACGATGAAAAGAACGAACTCTATGACCGTAGTAATACGCCGATCAGTGAAATTGAGCAGATGCAACAGAAAAATCTGACCGAGCAACAGTCGCTTATCAACGAAAAAACCAGCGAACTGTTCAAAAAAATCATTGTTACGGAACTGGTTACCTATCTCAAGGAAAAACAGAGTCGTCTAAAGGAAATGGTAAAGAGCATCAACAGCCTGCTCGAAGGCCGGATGTTCGGTAACAACTCATACCGCTTCCAGATATCTCCGGTTGAAAAGTACAGTGAGCTTGAACGAATTGTTGGTCGCTACGCATTCTATGATGACAACTCAGAAGCAGCCCTTCAGCAATTCTTCGAACAAAATAAAGATGAAATCGTGGCAACAGAAGTAGGCTCTGTTCCTGAAATTCTTGACTACCGCAACTGGTATCATTATGAAATGAAAGTGATTACACCGGGGCCCGGCAGTAACGGTAAAATCATGGATCGACACATCAAAAGCATCGGCTCAGGCGGAGAGCAGGCGGTACCAAATTATCTGCTGATTTTGACGATCGCACATTTCTTATATCACGGTTCAGATATCAAACTTTACACATTGCTGTTTGATGAAGCATTCTATGGCATTGACGCTCAGCGCCGCGACCAACTAATGGGGTTTGCTTCCGACTTGCAGCTTCAGTTATTCGTTGCATCACCTGACCAGGATGGTGTAAAACGCGAAATCGCCTGGTCTACGTCTATGCTTGTTGTCAAAGACAAAAACTATGATATTCATCTCTTCCCGTTCCATTGGTCCAATCCCAATGTAGAAAGGCAAGAAGAATTGTTTGACAATGAAAATAAAGACACCAGCGAAAAAATCGGTTTCAGCCAGGAACTGGAGTCACCGGAAGAACTGGAAAAAGCGGCAACCTGATGTTAGCAAAAATTAAATCATGAACTATTTTGCACCCATGACTTCAAACACTCGTTTAATTCTATAGTCTCTGTCTCAGAAACGCAGAGTTTTATGCGGTAACGATACCTTTCCTATAGAAAAACATGAAGTCTCAAAAAAAATAAATAGTCCTGTTGTAACAAGGAAAGATGAAAATGAAACAAAAATATTACCTGGGAATCGATCTCGGTTCAACGACCATGAAAGCAGTAATTTTAACCGAGAGTGGAAAAGTTCACCATTCCCTGTATCAGCGAACCAAAGCCGCAAAATCCGGGCGACTCACTTGCACCGGGCAATGTCATCGCTGCGGTGCTTGTAATCTGGGCGCTCTAAGAGAAAATGTTGAGTCATTCCTTGCCGCCGGCGGCCTGACTTTTGATAACATTGAATATACAGTCGTCACTGGTAGTCAGGTTGTAGATGATACAAAACGTTTTATCCCCTATGACTGCAAGGTAAGTGAAGTATCTGCGCATGTTGCCGGCGCTCAGCATTATTATCCAGACTGCAAAGCTATCCTGGACGTAGGCGGACAGGACAGCAAGGCAATGATTTTTAATGAAAAAATGCAGATGTGGAACTCCAAAATGAGCGGAGTCTGCGCTGCCGGAACTGGAGCATTTCTGGACAGCGTTGCCCAGAAACTGAATATTCCGGTAGAGGAAATGGCAAATCGCGTCAACTACGACAACGAGCTGGAATTCTCTTCTGTCTGCGCCGTTTTGAGCGCAACATCAATCAATAAATTTAAAAATCGTTTCCCTCTGGGGGATATTATTGGTGGCGCCTGTCGCGCACAGGCACGTACAATTATGAGTGGTGTAGGAGAGATATTCAACGGCTATAAAGGCGATGTTGTATTTCAAGGCGGTGTAGCCTACAACCGGGCAGTTGCATATTACCTGCGGGAAATTACAGGCAACAACATTATCACACCGGAATTTCACGGAGTCATGGGAGCATTAGGAGCCGCGTCTCTGGCATTAAAATACGCCAACCTCAAAGACAAATTAAAACCCCAAAATAATATTTATTTAGATCAAGACCTGAAATCTGTATCATTACGAGCCAAGAGCAATCTAAAAAGCTTCCTAACCAAAGACAAACGTCCAATCGTATGGCGCAACCTGTTTTTTCCCGCTGAAATTCTCAATGCCATGGATTTGAAAATCGTCACACTTGAAACCTATGCGGCATTATTCGCCAGAAATCCGAAAAAAATCAAGAAATTCTTTGATAAAGCCGTATGTAAAGGTTTTTCATCCGAGACCTGTTCGTTTCTGCGGGTACTGGAAGGCACTAAGTTGCCGAAGCCGAATTATTGCGTCACGACTTCCGAGCCTTGTCAGCAGGGAGAACGGGTATTTCAGGATCTGGCCCGAGCTTACGATATCGAGGATAAATTCTTCTCGCTCTATACTCCTGCGCATATATCAGACGGCGTAATTGATTACATGGCCGGAGAACTTGAACGCATCATCGACAATCTGGAAAAAACAACCGGACGAAAACTTGATCAGAGCCGCCTGGCTGAAGCCTGTGAATATTCAAACCAGGCCCGGGAATTATCGATTCAATGCAATAACCTGCGTTTGCTGAGCCCTCCCCTCGTCCGTGGAACCGACGCGATTTATTTCGCCACGATTTTTTCCCAGTCATGGGGATGTCGTGAATTGATTGATATTCAACAGCAGTTTTTAAATGATCTGTATGAACGCAAGGAAGTTGCCGAAAAGAAGAATATGTCTATCAACGACACCCACCGCATACTCTGGCTGCATCTACCGCCGTTTTATGATCGGGAACTACTGAACTATATTGAGGTACAATGCAATGCCCCGATAATTTTCGAAGAAGTTAATTATATTGGCTGGGATCCGCTTGATTCAACTGATCCCTTGCGTTCACTTGCCCGGAAACTACTTCAGAGTAATTTTCTCTATCCTAATGCCAGGGTAAAAGAAATCAGTAAAAACGCGGAACTGGCAAACATGAACGGCTGCATTCTCTACAATCATGGTTTCGGACGCTGTTCCATGTCCGACGCATCATTCATAAAACATCTGCGGGAAGAACTTACCCCCAAAGGCGTGCCTTTGCTGGTACTCGACGGCGATTGCGTTGATCCAACCATTGACCCGTGCAGTACATATACAAAGGTCAGTTCTTACATTGAATCTCTGAACTACAGTAAGTTCGGAAATATTTTCGGACCTGAGAAGGCTTAGTTTCAAACCCCAGTAGAAATATAAAACCTGAATCCAATCATTACGGATTCAGGTTTTTATTCAGGTTTTTAGTAAAGGATGGATTCTGCGTCGTGAAGTACTTTGATGGCTTTTTCGGCACCTTCAGGATTACGGAAAACCGAAGTTCCCGCAACAATCATATTGGCTCCTGCTTCAGCTGCCGCAGTGATCGTGTTAGCATCAAGACCGCCATCGACTTCAAGATGAACCTTCAGGTTACGCCGCTTGATTTCATCTTTGATCGCTTTGACTTTCGGCATCATGTCGGCCATAAAACTTTGACCGCCGAATCCGGGTTCAACAGTCATAACCAGTACCAGGTCAATCTGATCAAGATAAGGGAATACGGCTTCAGCCGGAGTTGCCGGCTTCAATGACAATCCGACAGAAACATTAAGCGATTTGATATGTTCGATTACTTGCTCTATCGGCGCATCGGCTCCTTCAACATGAAACGTGATATGATCAGCCCCTGACTTCACAAACACTTCTGCGTATTTCATCGGATCAGTAATCATCAGATGGGTATCGAAAACCAGGTTCGTAGATTTTCTGATACTTTTAATAAGCGGTGGACCGATTGTCAGATTTGGCACAAAATGCCCATCCATGACATCCAGGTGAATCAGGTCACAACCTCCCTGCTCTACGCGTTTGATTTCTTCATCGAGCCGTGAAAAATCGGCAGCAAGAACCGATGGCGACACCAGCAATTTCTCAGAACTTAAGTCTTTTACTGTCATTCCCATAATAATACAGGCCTTCCATTTGATAAATAGCATTTGCGGATTCTATAGAAGAATAATATAACGATCCTGTATGGGAAAATCAACTAAAAAAACGAGAAGCTCAGTTGGACTATTCACCGATCTCATTGAATGTTTTTTGTATTGACTCAACATCAATATCAATATTAAGGATAATCTCCGGCAATTCATCGCCCTTGAAATCAAAGAACCGAGTATAAGTCGTATCGACCTCATACAGCAGCGAGTCAGACCCTTGATCGGAACTACTCAACATAGCTGCAATATCAGCTAAATGAATAATATATGCTATCGGCTTATACTCTTCATCGGCCAGACTGGGCTTATGATGATGTTTAATCGCCTGACATATAAACTCCGGCAATTGCCATTCACGAGCCAACAACTCACCGACTTCCCCATGGTTGGTGCCAAGTTGAGTTTCTTCCGCCTCGATATAGTCATGAATTTTATGACGGTCAATGCCATCAATAAACCCACTCGCCGTATCTCCAAGAAAATTGGATAAAACCGTTTTCCCGATATCATGCAGAATCCCAGCTGTAAATGCTTTCTCTTCGTCATACGGAACCTTGCACATGGTCGCCAGTTGAGAAGCAGCCAGCGCAGTCCGTAGCGAATGCTGCCACATTCCATCGCTCTCGTATCCCTTGAGTGGTTTATTCAGATACATTCTGGTGTAAATTTCCTGAGCGATGTCCAGAATCTTCTTAGCACCCATCAGCCCAACGGCTCCTTTGATAGAATCAACCGTTCCACGCATACCAAACTCAGCGGAATTAACCATCTTCAAAATGATCGCGGTTAGTTTACTATCATACCTGATAATCTCAATAATGTCATGAGCAGAGTAATTCTGGGAATTAACCAGACGCATCAATTTGAGAGCGGCACTGGAAAATTTCTGTGTCTTTTTTATCTGGGAAATGATTTCTTTATCGACCATGACTTCACCTCCCTATATAAACCAGTCATCTCTACCAGGACATGACAGTCTGACAATCCCGGTTTTCACTTCAACCGATACCGTCCTACTGATAACCCCGGCAAGGTCATGAGCAACTGGCTTAACCTTGTTTTCATAGAGCATATTTTTAATTGCCTCAATATTTCTTCTTCCAATATCGAGCACACCTTCAGCCTTGATTACCCTGGCACCTCCGGCAAGTTTGATGTACATATCACCCAATACGCCCGAAGACCCATATTTCTTCATATCCTGAAGCAAAGCTTTTACGCCGGTATCAGCGAAATATCCCGGCTTAAAAGTACGCCGTCCGTGTTGAAGGTGGGAGTCAGGCAAAGCAACATGAACCATGCCGACTGTTTTGGTTTTCGGATCAAGCAGCACAACCGCCACACATGATCCAAGTGCCATGGTTTTAATTTCCGTATCCATCTTATTTGTGGAACCGTAATCACCGATTCCTAAAAGCATTACTTTGCTTTTTCCTGCGTTTATCAGTGCCATCAGAACGTATTCACCAATTTAATTACTTCATCTGCTATATTCTGTAAAGGCATCAGTTTATCAACTCCGCCTTTCTCCCATGCGACTTTCGGCATACCAAAAACAACACAAGTCTCCTCATCCTGAGCCACGGTTCGTGCTCCTCTATCATGCATTGCCTTCATGCCGTCCGCTCCATCACCGCCCATACCGGTAAGCATAACGCCAACTGAACGTTTTCCATATATCTCGGCAACGGACTGCATCATAACCTCAACTGATGGTCTATGACCATTCACCAACTCATCATCAAAGATTTTCACATGATAAGTATTTCCACGTTTAAAAACTTTCATATGCCTTGCGCCAGGTGCCAATAAAATTCTTCCGGGAATAATCTGATCGCCATCCTCGGCTTCCTTTACTTCCATTTCACATATGTTGTTTAAACGATCAGCAAACATCTTTGTAAACCCTACCGGCATATGCTGAACCATAACGACTCCAGGCATATTTGCCGGAAACTTGGTAATCACGTCCTTGATCGCCTCTGTTCCACCAGTTGACGCGCCAATTGCAACAACATACTCGTTCCACTGAGCAGAAGAAATCTTGCGGTTTCTCTCCTCAGCAGCCTTTGAGCTGTGCTTCCAATGGGAAACATCCTTAGTAGATGCCAGCTTGACTTTTGTCCTCAACTCCATAATCATATTGGCGGCACCATCCGGATCGTTCGCATCCGGCTTGGCAACATAGTCAACCGCACCCGCCTTCATCACTTCTTCTATTTGTCTCTGCTTCGACGCATTAAAAGAACTAACAATAACAACCGGCAGCGGATACTGCGGCATAAGCTTCTTCAAAAACTCAGCGCCACTCATTCGGGGCATTTCAAGATCAAGGGTAATTACGTCTGGCTTATGCTTAACAATCATTTCCCTGGCAGAATACGGATCGGAAGCCTTGGCTACAACTTCAATGCCAGGATCCATATCAAGCCCTTTGGCAATGATCGTACGAGTCAAAGCCATATCATCAACTACCAAAACTCTAACCACCTTTTTGGCCATAGATAACCTCTTATTTAAAATTTATTATATTAATCATAATTTATTATTTTTTCCGGTATACAGCCGGCTTTACATAGTCATACACCGAACAGTCGCGCCCGATTGATTCGGAATGACCGATAAAAAGATAACCGCCTGGAACTGTATTCTGGGCGAATTTTCTTACCAGATTATCGCGAGTAGGTTTATCAAAATAAATCATCACATTTCGGCAAAAAATTATATCAAACGGCTTCTTGAAAGGAAAAGAAGGAGTCATCAGGTTAAATCTTCTAAAAATAATCTCCTTCTTAATTTTCTCAGAAACCCTGTAGAACCCTTCCGGGGTTTTATTAAAATACTTTCTCAGCAAATCCTGAGGCATATCCCGCAACCGATCAGGCGGGTATTCTCCTCTGACCGCTTTCGTCAGTGCATCAGTAGAAATATCGGTAGCCAGCAACCCGGCGGACCAGTTGGAGTAATCATATCCAAAATATTCCAACATAAGCATCATCAGGGTGTATGCCTCATCCCCAAACGAACACCCGGCACACCATATTCTTATGTCGTTGTCGCGTTCCTCTTTTTTTCTCCGGACTATTTCCGGCAGCAATTCCTGGGCATAGTATTCAAAATGTCCTTTCTCGCGCCAGAAATAAGTATGGTTGGTGGCTATACGGTTAATCAGCACCGACAACGATTGATTTGTCTTGTCCGCTTCAACATAGTCAATATATTCATCAAATGATTTAAAATTCAGGCTCTGAATTACCTTGGTCAACCGAACAACCACAAGGTTTTTCTTCTGCCCTGTCAGGTGAATCCCCGCGCGATCGTAAATCAACTCACTGATACGTTGAAACTGTTTATCCGTAATATTCATGCCACCGTGTCCTTTCTTCGCTGGTGAATTCTATGTCTGTTATTAATTAACTGGCACGACTCAACAGACTGCTAATATCAATAATAAGGCTGACTTCGCCGTTACCAAGAACGGTACATCCGGAAATACCTTTTGGTGCTCCCAGATATGAAGACAATCCCTTGATAACAATTTCCTGCTGTCCGACTATTTCGTCGACCAGCAAAGCGGCTTTCTGACCATCAGCCTCAACAATGACCAGAACACCCTGACTGATTTCCGTAACGTCTGTAGAACGTTTCAGGCAATCATAAAGTTTTATAATAGGAATCTGCTCTTCTCGAACAGTGATACACTCATTACCGTCCGGCAATTCGACCAGCATGTCATCAGTTCCGCGAATTGATTCGCGAATGGCCAGCAAGGGAACAGTGAAGAGACTGTCACCAATCTTAACCAGCATACCGTCAATGATCGCCAGAGTAAGCGGAATCCGCAGGGAAATATTTGTTCCCTCGCCAGCTTTACTTCTGACTTTAATTCTACCGTTAAGTTTTTCAATATTTTTCTTAACAACGTCCATGCCAACGCCACGTCCGGAAATATCAGTAACCTTATCGGCAGTAGAAAAGCCCGGTTCAAAAACAAGCTGGAAAACTTCGTCATCAGTAAGTTCGGAACCATCACCAGAAACCAGACCGCGTTCAATTCCTTTGGATAGAATTTTATCCCGATTAAGCCCCTGACCATCGTCAATAATACTGATCCACACCTCACCGCCTTCGTGTTTTGCTTCCAAAGTAATAACACCTGTCTCTGGTTTACCTGCCGCAATACGGTCTTCGGCCTTTTCAATACCATGGTCAACTGAGTTACGAATAATGTGAACAAGCGGGTCATTAATCTGTTCAATCACGTTTTTATCCACTTCCGTATCTTCCCCGATAAGCTTCATATCAACTTTCTTGTCTGACTTACGGGACAAGTCATGAATAAGGCGAATCATTTTCTTAAATGTAGCGGCAAGCGGAATCATTCGAACAGACATAGCAACGTCCTGAAGTTCCGATGACACCCTCTGGAGATGATGAATCTTGCGCTCCATATCATTATCATTCCCCAAGGTTTCAGTGAGCATCCTGAACACCATTGATTCTGCAATAACCAGCTCACCCACAAGATTAATAAGTTTATCAAGCCGTTTAAGGTCAACTCTAATCGTCTGTGCAAATTCTTTTCTGGGAGCCCCACCGGAAGAATCCGACTTTTTGGCAGCCGGTCTTGATTTTGTAACAGGAGCAGTTACAACATCATTTTCATTTTGTTCCTTACTATTGGAAACATCCTCGACTTCCGCCAATACGGGAGACTTCAAAGATCCTCCAGCTGTAACCGGGACACCACCGCCACTGCTACTGCCGCCACCAGCTTCAAGTAAGGCTTTAACATCATCCGGCAAATCCATTTCCTCAATATCAACGCTGGCTTCTTCGGTGGCTTCCTTCTCCGCGGTTTCTGGTGTCTTATTTGCTTCTTTCGCAACGTCTTCGGATATGGAGCTTAAATCAAGGGGCTCTGCGCCACTGATATCATTAAGGAATTCAACCATCAAATCACAGTTTGGAATTTCAGTCGGTTCTCCGTTTTCAACGAGAACCGACATTCCTTCCGTCAGTGTATCCACGGCCTGGAGCAAAATTTCCAGCGTCTGATCATCAAGTTCGATCTTACCGGATTTCACACAGTCAAGAATACTTTCAGCCGCGTGACTGAGCTTTGCAAGATCTTCAAATCCGAGCAATCCACAGCTGCCTTTGAAATTATGCAAAAGCCGGAAGGCTTCATCAACAAGTTCTTTCTTTTTGCCGTCATCACTTTTCTGGTATTGAAGCAAACACTCTTCTGTTTTTTCAAGGATTTCAATCCCCTCACTCACAAAATTGGTGCTGCCTTCTCCCTCAACCATTTTTCGAATTTCTTCAGCGTCATCAGCTTTCTTCGTTGTTTTTGCAGATTTTTTGGAAGTCTTTTTGGTGGTCTTCTTGGCAGGTGCTTTTTCTGCAGTTTCTTTCTTGACCGGTTCTTCGTCGGCGCTGCTTCCACCTTCGGCAACTTCAAGAGCTTTCACCAGTTTATCAACAACCTGATCACGCAGATCTTCCATTCCTTCATCGTTACCGTTATCCATTGTTGTATCAAGCATACTGCGGATAGCGTCAATTGCCTGAAGCTGAACTTCCAGGAAATATGGAGACATTCGAAGCTCTGAATTATTACGAAACGCGTCAAGAAGAGTTTCAGCGTGATGGGTAACTTTAGCAATATTATTAAGGCCAATAAAACCAGCAGAACCTTTCATGGAGTGAAACAGACGAAATATTTTATTAACTACATCAACATCTACAGGCTGGTCACTATCCGCTGTTTTTTCAAGTTGTATAAATAATGGTTCAACATCGTCAATAAGATCGGTGCTTTCACTAACAAATGATTCTAATAGTTCAAAATCTTCCATAATCGTTCCCCGGCCCTGATAAAAGGATTTAAATTCTATATCTTGTAAACGATTCTAATATCTGAATCGTATTTTTTCAAGCCTTTTTCGGGTAGCTACACCTTGGAATTCTCCGGATTTTTTTTTCAACAGCACAAAAAAGCAGACAAATTCCAATAAATTAAATAATTAATTATTCCATACAGCTCCTTCCAATAATTTTATTTGCCTCTATCAGCCGGAGAAAAAAAGCCTATCGCTTTTGTTTTTTCCTGGTAGCTGCAACCAGGTCCAAGAGTTTTTCTCTTATACTCTGCAAATGGTTGATATAACTATTTATCTGCTCTTCCAACTTCGGTTCAAGTTGAATCATTTCAGCAAGACGACCGATAATCCGATTGATCTCGGCATGGAGCCGCTTGCCAACACAAATAATAAAACCGTTAACTTCTTCATTTCCAGCCTCCAGCAATTCAGCGGTATTTGCCAGCGCCCGTCCGTAAAGACAAGTTATATGCAACGCTGCAGGCTGATATTTTTGACTGATTTCCGAAGCATACACAATATTCCACTGGGAAGCCAACTTTGATAATTGAGTATAAAGCTTGGCTCCGTCTTTATGAACCCAGTCATCAGACAAAAAGACATCCTCATCAAAATCCTCAGAAAACATGGACGCTCCAATATCGTCCCAGTTCTCATTCATAGAAATGAGTTCCGGATGAAGTTTCATCTGCTTGAGGATTATTTCCTCTTCTCCGGGCAAATCAATAAAATGGGGAAGCTCCATAAAATAATAATGAATGCGGTTTTCATCCATTCTAAATTCACGTTCCCACTTGAATTCATTCCAGCTTTTTCTGTTGTCCGGGGTATTCATGGCTTCTCCATGTTATACTATAATATCGACTGAAGATAAACTTTTTTTATACTATGATTTCGGACCTTGCGAAAGAATTTCAACAGCTTCACGTCTTGGGGCATCCCCCCACAGACTTTCCAGCTGATACTGCTCCCGCATTGTCGGAGTCATAATATGCACAACAACTACACCGAAATCCATTAACATCCAGTGACTGGATGCCGCACCTTCGACCGAACGCGGACGAATATTGTAACGGTTCCGTGCCTCCCGTCCAATACGGTCGGAAATCGCCTTAATGTGCGGCTCGGAATTGCCGGTACACAACACAAAATAATCTGTTACTCCATGTTCTGACACTTCAAATGATACAATGTTTTCCGCTTTTCTGTCGTCAGCCATCTCAACGCACAGGTCCGCGATTTCCTCGGGACTTACTACTTTTGTCTTTTTCTCCATAATAATATGAATATATCTCCGTTATCTGTTAAATCCTTGTAATTTAACGTTTTTTTTCCATTCTGTCTACCGGTAAAGCAACTTTTCTTTAATATAGTCCGCAACTTTGTCGTCCAACATGCCGAACGTGGACAAATTATGTTTCAAAGCATGCCGTATTTCTGTCGACGAAATATCAAACACCGGCAAATCAATCTTGCCACGATAAAGCTTCTCCGCCAACTCCTTCGGCCATTTTTCCTCTAAATTATCAAACGTCACATTCAACGGCGGGCGAGGATAAGATAAAATCTCCCAGTTTTCCACCAGCGTACGCGCGCTATACCATGTGTGAAGTTGCTGCAGACTGTCCTCTCCTATAAGCAGGACAAATTCATCAGATGGAGATGCCGCAGTCAGTTCATTCAAAGTCACCTCAGTATACGATGGTTCATCGGGACGGTATCCTTCAATATCAGAGACTTCACTTTCCGGTAGAGCTTCGGCGGCCAGTTTCATCATTGCCAGCCGATCCTCAAATGAAACCAGCTCCCAGTCAGACTTATGCGGAGGACGATACGCCGGAACAAATAATATTTTATCGGCAAGCTTATTACTGATTACAGCGGCTGCCAGCTTAATGTGTCCGGGATGCGGAGGATTAAATGTTCCACCAAAAACAGCTATTCGCATCTGTTGCCTTTCATCATTAAAATTTTAATAGCTTCTTTAATAATTATATAGGTAGGTTTATAGTAACGCAAGAGCAAAAAAAGGGAAAAAAAGTGTTTAATTTGCAAAAAAACAAATTATACGATGGAGCACTGGAAATCATCAAGACCCTTCTGGGGAATGGATACGATGCATACTTTGTCGGCGGTGTTGTTCGTGATACCATTCTGGGTAAACCAGTTAAGGATATTGACATCGTCACATCGGCCCTGCCTCAACAAGTAAAAAACTCCTTTTCTCATACTTTTGATGTCGGTATATCTTTTGGCATTGTTGTAGTGGTAATTAATGGAATTAATTATGAAGTTGCCACATTCCGGGAAGAACGCGAATATTCAGACGGCCGCCACCCCGGTCAAATTACGTATACGGATAATCCGAAACTTGATGCCGCAAGACGCGATTTCACTATAAATGCCATGTTCTATAATCCGCTGTCAGAAGAACTGCTGGATTTCTACGGCGGACGAGATGATCTATCACGAGGAATGATCCGCACTGTAGGAGATGCCCGGATACGCTTTAAAGAGGACTACCTGCGCTTACTTCGCGCCGTTCGCTTCTGCAGCCGCTTCCGGTTCAAAATGGATACGGAAATAATCTCAGCCATCCGGGAGTTGAAAGAAAAAATCTCAGGACTCTCCAGTGAACGTATTCGTGAAGAACTCACTTCCATGCTGACCGGCAGAAATCCCGCTGGAGCCATTGAATTACTGCAAAAACTGGGGCTGCTTAAAATAATCTTACCGGAAATTTCCAGAATGAAAGGAGTTGAACAACCGGAAGAGTATCATCCGGAGGGAGATGTTTTTGTTCACACTATGTTAATGCTTAAACACATGGCAATCCCCACCTCTGAACTGGCCTGGAGTATCCTGCTTCATGATGTCGGCAAACCGGCAGCACGAACTATCGGCGAAGATGGAATAGCGCACTTTTATGGTCACGAAGCAATTGGAGCGAATATGGCTGAAACGATTTTAAAACGGCTGAAATTTTCGAAAAAAATGACAGCATGTATTGTTCATGCAGTACGCGATCATATGCGCTTCGCTCACGTAGACCAAATGCGTCAGTCAACCTGGAAACGGCTAATGGCTGCAGAACACTTTCCCATGGAGCTGGAACTTCATCGTATCGATTGTATTTCCAGTAACGGATTACTTGGTAATTATGCATTACTGCTTGACCGTTTACCGGAGTTCGAAGCTGAAAGAAATCTCCCTGCTCCCTTAATCGCAGGAGCGGACCTGATCAGAATCGGGTTAAAGCCCGGACCTCTTTTCGGTAATATCCTGAAAACAATCCGTGAAATGCAGTTAAACGGAGAAATTCACACTGCAAAAGAGGCATTATCGACAGCTAAACAGCTGATTAACAAATAATTTCTACCATCTTATATACATAAAACGAGCTCATTAAGTATTTTTTTACTTAATTAATCAAAAAAAGTAGGCATTCATACTTTCATTTTCCAAAAGAGAATATAAATTTAAACTTACAACTGCTTTTCAGTTAATAATTCGAAAAGGAAAGGAACAAAAATTATGAAGGTATATAATTTCAGCGCAGGCCCCGCTATGCTTCCCAAGGAAGTAATGGAACAGGCACAGGATGAATTCTGTAATTTTCGTGGAACCGGAAGCGGTCTTATGGAACTGTCACATCGCGGACCTCAGTTCACTGAAGTGATTGAAGGAGCGGAAGCAAACGTGCGCGAGCTGATGGGAGTCAGTGACGACTATGCCGTTTTGTTTCTCCAGGGAGGAGCCAGCACCCAATTCGCTATGGTCCCAATGAACCTGATGGACCGCAATGGTTTTGCGGAATACGCCGATACGGGTTCATGGTCAACCAAAGCCATGAAAGAAGGTAAACTGTTTGGCGAAGTCAGGGAAGTTGCCAGCAGCAAATCATCTAATTACGACCGTATCCCGGTAATCCGTCACTGGAAACCGGAAGCCGGATCATCATATCTGCACATTACCAGTAATAATACGATTGCGGGAACTCAGTATCGTTCTTTCCCGCCGCTTGATAACGGCACTCCGCTGATCGCCGATATGTCCAGTGATATCATGTCACGCGAATTTGACATGAACGACTTTGGATTGATTTATGCTGGCGCACAGAAGAATCTGGGACCGAGTGGAGTTACCTTGGTCATTATCCGCAAAGATCTGGCTGAACGTTGTCCTGACAATGTTCCGACTATGTTCCGTTACAGCACCCATATCAAAGGCGGTTCCATGTTCAATACTCCGCCGACATTCTCCGTGTACATGCTGAAGCTGATCACTGATTGGCTCAAAGCAAAAGGCGGTATCTCCATGATGGAAGAAATCAACAATACAAAATCGGAAGCCCTTTATGAAGTGATTGATTCAAGTGATTTCTATCGCAATCCGATTCAGCCCGGCAGCCGTTCAAGAATGAATGTAGTATTCCGTCTGCCAAGTGAAGAACTCGAAGCAAAATTCGTCAAGGAAGCCAAAGCAGAAGGTATGACCGGTCTGAAAGGCCATCGTTCTGTTGGTGGAATCCGGGCAAGCATCTACAACGCAATGCCGCTTTCCGGCGTTGAAGCCCTGATCGACTTCATGAACGAATTCGAAAAGAACAACGGCTAAAGTATTGAATTGTTCTAAAAGTTAAGTTATTATTAAAGTCGGTGACATTTTTTTGTGATGTCACCGGCTTTTTTATTTGTAGTTATACAACAATGAGGGAAGTCTTCATGGACATCGATATGCATATCGCAAGTTGGTGGGAGCCAGCTGAAAATAGTTCAATTATCTGTAGCCTTTGTCCGCGTCGATGTAAGATTTCACCCGATAAATACGGCTTTTGCGGAGTGCGCCGTAATGACAACGGCAAGTTGATTTCAGAATCATATGGCTACCCGGTGGCAATGCAAGTCGATCCGATAGAAAAAAAACCTTTACTGGAATTCATGCCTAGAACCAAGGTTTTCTCAATTGGAACGTTCGGTTGCAATCTTGATTGTGTTTTCTGCCAGAATGATCAGCTTTCACGCGGATGCTATCACAACTCCTCTCGTAAGTTTGATTATATCAGCCCCGAAATCATTGTAATGATGACCCAAAGGCACAACTGCCAGTCTATCGCCTACACCTATAATGAACCTACCGTTTTCGCTGAATATGCGCTTGATGTGGCAAAGCTGGCGAAAGAACAGGAACTGGCCAACGTTCTGGTCACAAATGGCTATATCACCCAGGAAGCCGCACAAGATATCTATCCGCATATAGATGCCGCCAATATTGATATGAAAGGTTTTTCAGAGGAATTTTATTCGAATATGACTCATGCTTCTTTACAGCCTGTCCTTGAGGCGATCAAGTATTTTCACTCGCTCGGCAAACACCTGGAACTTACCAATCTGGTTATTCCGGAGAGTAATGATTCCAGCGAAATGATCAATGCCTATCTGGACTGGGTGGAACAGGAGCTGGATAAAAATGTACCGTTACACTTTTCAGCCTATCACCCAGCTCATAAATGGAACGTCTCCCCTACCCCGCCGGATACATTGCTGAAAATACGCGAGACCGCCAACAAACGCGGTTTTGAACATGTGTATCTGGGCAATATAAGACTATAAAAAAGCCGGTTCCTGAACAGAACCGGCATAATAAATTTATAGAAAAAAATTACTTGGCGGGCTTTTCCGTTTTCTTGCCGACAAAGAGCTTTTCCAGGACAGCACCTTTCTCACGGCTTTTGATTTTCACAATGTGTTTGCCTTTGGTGAGTTTAAATACGCCACTGCTATTTTTCTTTCGACCTTTTGCTTTATACCAAATCGGCTTTTTGTCTTTGCGAACCGGAATATCCCAGGTGATATAAGGAGTATCATCAACTGCAATAAAGAAAGAATCACCATTATAATTGATACCGAATACTTTTCCCCAAATAAAATACTCGCCGTCTTCTGGAATATCTACTTCATATTCAGCAACGCCTTTTTTGTCACCAACCAGACATTTCGTACCGTTAACATCCTGAAGTTTGATCGGCGGAGTAATCTTTTTTGCGGAAGCGGCTTCGATCGTTGTTCCAGCACAGGCAGTGACACCTGCCATACAGCAGAGCCCCGCAATTGCATGAAAAAATTTCATAATAAATCTCCCTTTTTCCTGTTACGTAAAATACAAGACGATAAAAATAAGAATAACATACTCGATAAATTTTTTCAAACCGCAACTTGCCTATTTGCTCAATGCGTTCTGATTAAAATCAAACTTTAAGGCACTAAGACTGACGAGCAAGTCACAAGCGCGACGAAGCTGCGAATCACCAGTAAGTTTACCAGTCGACTTCAGCTTTTTAAAATCGCTTTTAAACTGGGGAGATGAACAGGCTACCGGAATCATTGGTTGAACGGGAAAGACCTTGTACGACTTAACCCCGGCAGGAAATTTTGGAATCGAAAGATAATCTCCGTTTTGAAGCTTGACAAACTCACACTCAAACGGCTTTCCTACTGTGGATTTTCCGATAGTAAGTCCGGTTTTTGACTCCTTAATCTTCCGGGCAAAAAACTCGGCAGAACCGGAAGTATTACCACAAATCAAAACGGCTACCGGCTTTTTAAGCATCCGCTTCGGAGTAAGATGTTTTAAATAAGGGAGTTTATCAGGATGACACATATTATACAACACATGCAGCGTCTCATTGATATTATATCCACGGCACTGGCGTAAATCAACAACTACACCGGAAATATTTTTCATATCGCTAGAAGAAACCTGCTCCAATTCCTTACTAACATTCTCAGTAGTCTCACGAGAAAAACTGTCAATACGAATATACAGAATTTTATTGTGATCAAGTTTAATCACCGGATAAATCGAAGCTTTAAACTTAAGCATTTCGGTATTTCTCGCCTTGATCTTTTCAATATCGGCTGCTTTGATATAATTAATTTCACACTCAAAGCCTTTCAGAAGACTTCTTAAAATCGTATCAATCTGAGGTCTGCTGCGATTAACAACGAGCTCGGGCGCATTGTTCGTTAACTGGTGTATAACATCTTCAATCGGAGCAAGGAGCTGTCGTGCCGCAGGCGCAGAGCTACTATCTACTTCATCCACAGTAATAGTAATATCATCATCAGCAGTAACTGGCGGCATGAGAGCGAACAACCAGGAAACAACCAAAACAATCAGGCCACGATACGACATAATAAAATTCTCCGAAAAAAGGAATCTCCCGATTCCATTAGAAAACCGGGAGAAATAATTTTTATTTTTTCAGCTCTTCCTGAAGATCGCGATCTGCTTCTTCAACCATCGCGGTCTGAGCAGCTCTAAACTCTTTGAGCTTCGCTGCAATTGCTGTATCGGAAAGCGCAATGATCGAAGCAGCAAACAATGCAGCATTCTTGGCGCCTGCTTTACCAACAGTTACCGAAGCAACCGGAATTCCCGGCGGCATCTGGACCGTAGCCAGCAAGGCATCCATTCCGTTAAACGGTTCACAAGCCATTGGCAATCCGATAACCGGTAATGTAGTGTGGGCAGCAACAACCCCACCGAGATGAGCAGCCATTCCCGCTGCGCAAATGATAACTTTTATTCCATTGGCTTCAGCATTAGACGCAAACTCTGCGGCTGTAGCCGGAGTGCGGTGTGCAGACATAACCCTGGCGGTAAACGATATACCAAATTCATCGAACAGCTTAAATGCTCCCTGCAGGTTGGGCAAGTCGCTTTTACTACCCATTAAAATCGCAACTTGTGCTTCTGACATATTTAAAGTTCCTCTTTTAAATTAAAAAATATTCCGGCTATAACAAAAGCCGAAAAGCTTCCGCCCTTCGCTATCGTCGTGAAAACTAGAAAAAAAAGCCGGTATGCTTTTTATCGCATCACGGCTTTTTTTTAATCAAAACATTCAAACAAAATCAGGACTGCGCTTCGCCGCCTCTTTCCTGTTCAAACTCGGCACTGGCTTCTTCAACCATCTGAGCAACTTCCTCTGGAGTTGCGTCAATGAGTTTGCCTTCAGCAATCTCCAACAATGCCACATCCAAATGATTTTCACTGTCGCATTTGACCATAGGGCGTGCCCCCTGTGCCAACTGTCTGGCGCGTTTCGCCGCAACAACCGACAGCATCTTCGGATCTGTTATGATTTTTTTAGCTTTGTCTAAATATGCGTTGTTCACTATTTTAGCTCCTTTTTCGCTTAACCTTGTCCAGCGAAAACCAGTATCTCTAATAATCGATGATATCGCGGTGATTATCGATCACAGAAGTATCGCCGCTGGTAATCGCTTCATATTTTGCTTTCGCATCAATATAAGCGTCATTTATGTATCTTTCAACCAAAGGTTCGCGTTCATCGTTATTAAATGCGTCTCTGAGCATCAAAGAACCAACATAAATGTAAGTTTCGCATTCAACCAGTCTGCGAGCCATCTGGTCTTGATAAGTACTGTCTTTACGTTCTGAAACAAACTTAACAGCTTTTCGCTGCAGTTCAAGCATCTCTTCGATCTTACCTTTCAGACGAAGCAGTTTACCTTCAAAAGGCAATCCCAGAAGCGGTTCAAGTTCACCTTCGATCGTACGCAGGATAACCCCACCGATCGCGGCAACAACCTGAAGCTGGGTGGTACCTTCGTAAATATTGGTAATGCGGGCGTCACGATAATAACGCTCAGCATTAAAATCACGCATAAATCCTGTTCCGCCATGAATCTGAATACAATCATAGGAAACTTCGTTGGCTACTTCCGTAGCCAGAGCTTTACACATCGGGGTAAGCAGAGCCGCCAGTTTTGTGTAATATTTAGCTTTCATCCTGATTTCATCAGTCAGCTCTTCCTTAAGAAGATTATCCATGCGATGAACATAGTTGTTTCGCAGATCAACCACACGAGTCGTCGCGTACATCAGTGTTCTGGTGGCCTGAAGCTTAACCTTCATTTTGGTCAGCATATCGAAGATCGCCGGAAACTGGTCAATTGATTTTTTGAACTGTTCGCGTTCTTCGGCATACTTGCGGGCTTCACGGAAAGCGGCTTCGGCAATACCAAGAGCCTGTCCGCTAATCGCAACACGCGCACCGTTCATCAGGGACATAACATATTTTGTCAGTCCGCGTCGACGCTGTCCGCAAAGTTGTGCGGGCACATTATTGTATTGAAGTTCGCAGGTCGCTACTCCGTGGATCCCAAGTTTATCCTCAATACGGCGGACAACCAGTTCCGGGCATGCTTCTGCGATGAACATTGACAGCCCACGACCATCAGTAGTACCATCCTCTGAGCGAGCCAGCACCAAATGCACTTTAGCGCAACCATTGGTGATAAAACGCTTCATTCCGTTCAGGTACCACTGACCAGTCTTTTCATCCTGCCATGCTCTCAGGCGGACAGACTGCAAGTCAGAACCTGAATCAGGTTCGGTCAGGTCCATGGATCCGTCAGCTTCACCACTTGAAAATTGCGGCAGATATTCTTGACGCTGCTCTTCAGTACCGAAATCGCAAATTGTTTCCGCGATATCCTGGAGACCGAAGAGGTTCTGAAGACTGGCATCGGCACGCGATACCATTTCAGTCATCATAGTATAAATCGTATTCGGAAAGTTAAGACCACCGTACTGATGCGGCAGCATTACCCCCATAACCCCTGCATTCTTGAGGTCCTGAAGGTTCTTCTGAGTCAGCGGGTGATAGGTAACTTCACCATCAGCAAAATGCGGACCTTCCCGGTCAACCGTACGGGAACGTTCGGCAATATTTTCGCCGCAGATATCCCCAACAACGTCCAGCACACGGCGGTAGTTGTCTTTAGCGTCAGCAAAGTCAACCGGAGCGTGGTCGAATTCTTCTGCGAATTTATAATCATGCTCTTTCAGTTTCACGACTTCTTCGAGATCGAGCGAGTCGAAGATAAACTGAAGGTCTTTATTATCTGTAAAAAAGTTTGACATTGGAACTACCTCCTCAGGCTTTAGCTTTGAAAGCTTTGATCATCTGCGGTACGATCGAATTAAGATCACCGACTATACCATAATGAGCCACCGAGAAGATCGGGGCATCCGGATCAGAGTTAATAGCGATAATCTTCAAACTTTCATCCATTCCGGCACGATGCTGAACGGATCCGCTGATACCGCAGGCAATATATAGTTTCGGACGGACAGTTACACCTGTCTGACCAACCTGATGATCATGATCAATCCAGCCTGCGTCAACCGCAGCACGAGAAGCGGCAACTTCACCGCCGAGGGCTTCCGCCAGATCTTCAATCAGCTTGAAATTATCTTTGGTGCCGACACCATAACCACCTGCCACAATAACCTGTGCACCTTTGAGATTCACTGATTTCTCTTCACGGACATGCTCAATAACCTTAATTACGGTATCAGCTGCTGTCAGTTCGGGAGTAACTTTGATAAGTTTTCCCTTACGTGAAGTATCCGGCTCGTCCATTTTCATAACGCCTTCACGAACTGTTACCATCTGGGGATCATCCCAGGTATTAACGATAGTAGCAATGATGTTACCGCCAAAAGCCGGACGGATCTGCATCAGTTTATCTTTGTATGATTTGTCGTTGACTTTATCTTCGAAATCATCGATTTCAAGCTCAGTACAGTCAGCAGTAAGCCCGGCAAGCTTTTCTGAAGCAACACGCGGACCGAGTTCGCGCCCCTTATGGGTTGCTCCGAACAACAGAATGTTTGGCTTGTATTGTTTGATCAGGTCCATAATGACCTTGGCAAACGGCAGAACGGTAAACGGTTCCAGTCGCGAATCTTCAACCATATAAACGGTTTCGCATCCGTAGTGATAAAGTGTGTCAACGCAACCGGAAAGCTTGTCTCCGATAAGAATTCCTTCAACTTTTACTCCCAGTTTTCCGGCAAGTTCGCGGCCTTTACAAACAAGTTCAAGGCTGACATCGGCGATTTTTCCGCCTTCCTGCTCAATGAAAACCCAGACATTTCCTCTTTTCTCTGTCATATCTGATTATCCCAGTGTGTGATCCGCAATAAGTTCGTGAATAAGCCCGTTAATACCAGCTTCGGTCGGTTCGACCATTTTAGATTCTGAAGCTTTAAGAATAACGTTCTGAATCTTTTTAACCTTGGTCGGAGATCCCTTTAGTCCGATACGCTCAACATCAGCGTCTACATCGGCAGCGGTAAACTCAGTAATAAGCAATCCGCGTTTTTTCAGATTTTCTCCTTCCGTGGCAAGGTCTTCGGCATCGGTATAATCAGCATTCGCATGATCTTTAGAAAGTTCAAACGAAGTTCTGGCCTTTTTGAATTTCATCAGCCGTTTTGCAGCCGGCGGACGGGGTTCATTGGCATCAATAACAGTCAGCAAAGTAGGAGTGGGTACTTCAACCACTTCGTAGCCGCCTTCAATCTCGCGACGGGCCTTCACTTTCTTTTTAGTCAAATCCAGAACTTCTTCAACATAAGAAATCTGAGGAATTTTCAACTTTTCAGCCAGCTGAGGGCCAACCTGAGCGGTATCGCCGTCAATCGCCTGGCGACCACACAAAATCAAGTCAAAATTGCCGACTTTCTTTGCACAGCAACTCAGGGCATAACTGGTTGCAAGAGTATCTGCACCGGCAAAAGCACGGTCTGTAAGCAGGATAGCCTCATCAGCTCCACGATATAAAGACTCCCTCAGGACTTCCGCAGCATTAGGCGGTCCCATAGTACCAACTACGACTGTAGCGTCGTATTTGTCCTTGAGCTGCAATGCCAATTCCAGTGCATTGAGGTCTTCAGGATTGAAAATTGCGGGAAGAGCGGCACGGTTAACAGTACCGTCCGGCTTCATCGCATCCCCTGTGATGTTCTGAGTATCGGGGACTTGTTTGACGAAGACTAAAATCTTGTAACTCACAGTCTGACTCCCTTTAGCGTTATTAATTAATTGGGTTAAAAACCGGGTTTGAAATCTCGACGGCTCCCTCAGACGCAGAGATTGGTTTTAAAGTTAGCACATTGAATGCCAATTGCCAGTAAAAAAATATAAAAATCACAACATTAATCGTTTTCAAGGGAAACGGATACTCCGTTTTCAATTAAGAATTAAGATGGGGAGAAGTTTCTCCCATACTCTCTCTGATGAGAGTCATATAAAATACATTAAATTTGTAAGGAGAGAGGGCAGTTTAGGTTTGAATACACAGTTTCGAGAAGCGGCACGCTCTATCAAAATCTATCCATACTTTCCTTCTTCTTAATTCTTAATTACTTTAGTCGTTTACGTTCCGGCTTCTGTTCGAGTTCGCGACGTTTGCGTTTTGCTTCAATCCCGGCAATGGTGCGATTGGTTTCATTAATCATTTCCCTGCGAGTATCTTCCGAAAATTCATCGCGGGACGCGCCGAACAGCGCAAATAGTTTATACCACCAGGGACTACGATGTTTTTTCAGCGTCTCAAGTTCATGCCGAATCCTTCTCAACTCCTGAGGAGGAGTGCGACAACTGCCAATATCGATCGCATGATTATATTCCTTCAGGGCACGCCTGAAATCCTTAAGAACAGCACAGGATCGGGCAAGATAACAGTGATAAAGAATATTATCAGGAGAATGTCCAACAGCTTTGATAAACTGGGCTTTTGCAGCACGATAACGTTTTTGAAAAAACAGGTTTTTCCCCTCACGAAAGGTCATAAATACTTCGGTGCTTGCAAGGTCTTCCATTAGAGTCGCCAGATTTCCGCCAACCGGCATGGAGTTGCCGGTAATCAGCTCCTCAAGATCATCATCCCCGGGATTATCCATAACCGTCCTGGGCCATATACGACTAACTTCGGCGACACGCGCGTTTTCGCGATTACGCGTGGCGGTATCATATTGATCACGCTTGACAGGGTCAGACAGCACATTGAAAGCTTCTACAACCTGCTTGAACTCTTCCGTCTTTTCCTGACTGTTTCCATGACGGTCTGGATGGCAGGCCTTGGCACGAGCATAATAAGCCCGTTTAATAGCTCTAAAATCGCTGCTGCTGTCAATTCCGAGTATGTTATAATAATCAGGCATACAGTAAACTGGTTCCATTAATATTTCAGTACGATAATACCTTGAACGACCATACGCAAATCGTTTATTGAGTTTTAAGTGTTAAGTGACTAAGTTTTAAGTTGATATTTCCATGCGCATACCTATAATATTAAAGAGGGTCAATTTCTATCCTATTTTTCTAAAGATGATTAACATGAGAAAAGCTTAATGGGGAACAAAACAATATCCAATCAGGATGTTATCAAGAGGCATCGCGGTCGTATTATATCAATTTCCATAATTATCTTTCTAGGGATAAATCTGATTGCGGGTCTTGCAATCTGGCTGGAATACAATCAGGAAAAAGCGACCTTCCTTTACAATCTTAATGATGAAAAAGAAGATTCCCTGAATTTTGCAGCAGCACACATCACACATAAACTGGAAAGCATAATCAGCGATCTTAACTTTATTGGTCAAAATAAGCGCATAGAAGAATGTATTGCCAACAACCACAAAGATAACGTTATTGAGAAAAACCTGATAGCATTCAGTCGAGCCAAAAAGTTTTACGCGCAAATCCGTCTCCTTTGTCCCAATGGCAAAGAATTCCTGAGAATCAATAATGAACAAGGCAGAGTGTATTCGGTTACTGATTCAGAGCTTCAGGATAAATCATCCTGCTACTATTTTCAGGCTTCCTCCCAAATTAAACCGAACGAGATATACATATCGAACCTTGATTTAAATATAGAACATGACAAAATCGCAATACCATACGAACCCATGCTACGATTCAGTACACCTATATTCCACAATCGCAAGAGAGTGGGGTTGGTAGTTCTCAATTATCGCGCAAAAAACCTGCTGGAAATTGCAGATTCATTAAATCTGGCCTTCCTTAACGGTCAGGGAGGCTGGCTTATCGGAGGAGGTCAAAAAAACTGGGCTTTTCAACGAACACCAAACAATCCGCAACTGTTTTCTGAAGAATACCCCAAAATCTGGGAGAAGATCACCAATTCCCATGAAGGAAATATGATTAAGAATAATGTTTTGTATTCATACAAAATGATTCATCCGATAAGAAAGATAACCTCCATAAAATCTCATGATTATTACCACTGGGTACTTCTGGCTCGCGTTAATAATCCATATCAAAAAGCTGGCATAAATGAGTATGCTTTAGACATGTTTTTAGTCTTTCTGGGATTTGTCATTATTCTTGCAGTTTTATTAGGAGTCGCAACCTACGAAATAATCATCAGACGAGAAACTGATATAAAATTCCGTTTACTATTTAAGCATGCATCTGATCCATACTTTATCCTGAAAAACGACATTATTACCGACTGCAATCAAAGCGCGCTAGATCTTTTAGCCATAAAAGAACGTAATAGTCTGGTCGGATACAAACTGTCTGTTTTTACTTACAAACTCGACTCTTCAAATCCTCCTATAGATTTCCACACATTTTCAACGGAAAAAGTATATAAAAATTTGAATGGGAAGCTAATATATGTTGAAGAAACTTGTAATCGTATTCCTCATTCGAATGATGAAGTGATAACAGTATGGCACAACATAACAGACCGCATTGAGCACGAAGCCGAATTAAAAATGCAGTCCAGAGCAGATAAACTGACAAGTATAATGTCCAAGAGGTTTCTAGAAGAAGACGTTCAAACAATTATCAATGAAGGGCTGCGAATCTCCGGTAAATTTTTAAAAATTGAACGCGCCAAGGTATGGTTAATCAGCAAAGATGACCAACTAATTCATGAAACACATCGCTGGTTTGCCTCCCCATACGATAAAACTATTTTCGATACCAAAAACTTTCTCGTGGAAAAACTGGACTGGATGGTGGAAACCATGAGTAAAGGCCAAAGCGCTGTCATTAACAAAATTGATGAAGTTGATGATAATGAAGATTTAAAAAAATACCTGGTCAGTGCCGGCATAAAATCTCTTGTTCTCATTCCATTTATAAGGGAAAAAAGACTGATGGGATGTTTATCCTTCGGAATGTTTTCAAAAAGCCGCACCTGGACCCCGGAGGAAATTAATTTCATCCGCCGTTTCGCTGATGATGTTGCGGTCGCGCTTTATCGCCGGGAATCCGAAGAACAACTGGCAATCGCTCGTGATGAGGCCGAATCAGCTAGTCGTGCAAAAAGTGAGTTTCTTGCAAACATGAGCCATGAGATCAGAACACCGATGAACGCCATTCTCGGTTTTACCGAAATATTGACAAACCAGATCAAAGATGACAAATGTCATCATTACCTGGAATCAATTCATTCCAGCGGCAAAGCACTTTTGTCTCTAATAAACGACATTTTGGATCTGTCAAAAATTGAAGCAGGAAAACTTACTCTTGAATACCGGGCCTTCAATCCGGTCAATGTGTTCAAAGAAATGACCATTATTTTTTCCCAGAAAATAGCAGAGAAAGGGCTGGAATTATTAACTGAAATCAATCCCAATCTACCGGAAGGTGTTGTTCTTGACGAACTTCGACTCAGACAAATTTTACTGAATCTTGTCGGCAACGCAGTAAAATTCACCCACAAAGGATATATAAAACTAGCGGTTAATGCAAAATTCCCATCTTCGGATCATAGTACCCTGGATTTTATTTTCAGTGTATCGGACACTGGAATCGGAATCGAACAAAACCAGCAGGAAAAGATTTTTGAAGCTTTTGAACAAAGAGCCGGACAACGCAGTTCCGAATACGGGGGTACCGGACTGGGGTTGGCAATTACCCGACGCCTGATAAATGCTATGGGCGGAGAAATATCCCTGACAAGTACTCCGGGCGAAGGCACAGAATTTAAAGTCATTATCAAAAATGTTGCCGTTGCCGCCGCACTTGATTTTGAAACTGACAACACGGTTGAATCGTCAGATAAGCTAATAGAACAATATAATATTACTCCAGGAAAAGTCCTGATTGTTGATGATGTAGAACAAAACCGGGAACTTATAGCCGCTTATCTTGATGAAACGCCCCTTCAGGGAATCTGTACGGAAGATGGAGATGAAGCCTTGAAATTTGCAGAGATAAATCCTCCGGACCTGCTGATCACTGACATAAAAATGCCCAATATGAATGGCTATGAATTACTCAAAAAATTTACATCGAAACCACAGTTAAAATCAATTCCGACAATTGTCCTTACCGCATCGCTGGCAGCTCCGGAACAGGAAAAAGCCAAGAAATCAGCTGATGGCTTCCTGCTAAAGCCGGTATCACGCCACGAACTGTTCAGAGAAATAATCAGGGTAATGAAATACAAAACCAAGGAAAACATTGCACAACCATCCGAGTCAACAACGTTATCCCGGGAACCCATAAAACCAGTAAAGGACTTACCCAAACTACTTGAAGTCCTGAATAATCTCACTGAAGGATTATTTAAAGATTTGTCTGATAATATAATTATCAGCGATGCGGAAGATTTTACTAAAATCCTGCTTGATCTTGCCCAAAAGCATGACTGTCCTCCCCTGCAAACATATGCAAAAAAAATATCCAGCCTTATTGATGAATTCGATGTTATGAACCTTCCGACTGCTATCAGGGAATTCCCCGGAATAGTCATAAAGATTAAATCAGCAAACGGAGAATGATACGATGAAATTTTATGAAGCCGACCTTAAACCGCTGGTAATGATTGTTGATGATATGCCCGGAAGCATTCAGGTGGTCGGTAATATTCTAAACCGCCATCTCAATTGTGAATTAATCTTTTCCACCAATTCAGCTAGAGCTTTCTCTTTACTTGAACGACTTCAGGAAAAAATGCTCCCCCCAGACCTGATACTTCTTGATGTAGTAATGCCGGAAGTCAACGGCATGGAGCTCTGTGCTCAACTGAAAAATGATCAGCGGACTTGTGATATACCCGTAGTTTTCCTTACGGCCAAAGACGACAACGAAGATATTATTGAAGGCTTTAAAAGAGGCGCTGTTGATTACATTCCCAAACCGTTTCAAACAACTGAATTAATTGCCAGAGTAAGAAATCAACTCACAATCCAACGCCAAAATTCTTTCAGGAAAGAAATGCTTCACGTTCTTTGCCATGACCTCCTCGCTCCTTTTGGTTCCATGGTAAGCTGTTTGGAATTGATAGATGAATACAATATGTTCGTAAGACTGAAAAATGATCTCAGTAATATTGCCAATTCCGGTATCGAAATCATTGACCTTGCTCGGCAATTAAGAGCACTTGAGGACCGAGGCCTCGGCTCTGAAGGCTGCCTCAATCCTCTGCATCAATTGGTAGAAAAATCTTATCTTACTCTGGAAGAAATGTTCGAAAACAAAAAGGTAAAATTCATTAATGATATTCCAGATGACATGATGGTTAAGGTGGAACGAGGAATGTTCTCCAATTATGTTCTGAATAATCTATTATCCAACGCCGTAAAATTTTCCATGCCGGGACAGGAAGTAATCATGACCGCAGAACGCATTGGCAGCCGGATCATTATTGAATGCACAGATAGCGGAATCGGTATGCCGGCACCATTGTGCAAGGATCTGTTCGACATCCGCAAAGCAACGTCACGTCAGGGGACCAACGGCGAACACGGCAATGGACTCGGGCTGCCGGTAACAGCCAGAATTATTCATGAACACGGCGGCACCATTGCCGTCGCCAGCGAAGTAGGGAAAGGCACTACTTTCAGAATTACCCTCAAAGACGCAGCAACTCTTGACAACGCACCGCAGGGAGAATTACCTTCTGTATTTACGGAACTGCGCAAGCTAAAAGAAAATAGCAAAGTGACAGATTTACAAATACTAAGAGCACGACTCAACCTGGAACTTAACGGGGAGTTTTCTGAACTCGAAGAAATTCCCCATTCGGGCCATATGATGCAGTTTTGTTTCCGACTGGGAACACTTGCCTTAAAGCATAAACATATTGAACTGGCAAAATATGTAATCACTCTCCATAAAGCATTAAGAGATTTCAATGTCGAGTTTATTCCGGTCATTCTTGAAAAATTTAGAGAAATTGTTAATTATGTAAATCAGCAGGAACAGTTATGAAAACATTTAATTCATCAAAGAAACCGCTAATTCTTATTGTTGATGACAATCCCAAAAACATCCAATTGGTAGGCAATATTCTACGCCAGAATGTGGACTGTGACTTCTCCTTCGCCTCAAACGGTTTTCTAGCTCTTGATGCGGTAGAAAAGAATCCTCCGGACCTGATTCTGCTTGATGTTATGATGCCGGAACTCAACGGTTTCGAGACCTGCAAACGCCTCAAGAATAACGAACGATTCTGTGATATTCCAGTAATCTTCCTTACCGCCAGAATCGAGTCAGAAGATATCGTTGAAGGTTTTGAACACGGTGCAGTTGATTATATTCCAAAACCATTTGTTCCTTCTGAATTACTTTCCCGCGTCAAGACTCAACTAAAAATCAAAGAACACAGTGATATCATTCAGAAACAAAATGATGAACGGAAACAATTACTCCATGTCCTTTGCCATGACCTTTCAAACCCGTTTTCTTCGCTGATCAGCTGCATGGAACTAATCAGCGACGCTGATATGTTTATGTCATTTAGAGACGACTTGATCAGCCTCGCAAACAACGGTCTTAATATCATCGAACTGATTCGACGCATGAGAAGCCTGGATGAAAAAGGACTGCAGCTGGATCCATATCCGGTAAATCTGTGGAAGATGATACAAAAATCCCTGGTAATTCTCAAACCTCGGATCGAAACAAAAAAAATCAATATCGATATCGATATTCCGCCAGAAATAACGGTTCTGGTGGAAAGCATTTCATTCGTGAATTCCGTAGTCAATAACTTATTGTCAAACGCAATTAAATTTTCTAAGGAAGGTGATAAAATTGAAATCTCCGCGACCCAAAATGATCGAGAAATATCACTAAAAATCAGGGACTACGGCATCGGAATGCCGGAAAGTATTTGTGCCAATCTCTTTGATATCCGTAAAGCTACATCACGTCCTGGAACAAACGGTGAACCCGGCACCGGATTCGGCATGCCGCTGGTTAAGAAGTTCGTCGAGTCTTATAATGGCAGACTTTCTGTATCGTCAGCCGAGGAAAAAACAAGTCCGGATAATCATGGAACACTGGTAGAGTTGCAGTTGCCGAATCCATCCGGCATAACAGTTGCCGACACCTAAAACAACCAAATGGGAGAGGTGAGAAATGAATGTAAAAAAGAATCAGGTTATTATCATCGTACTATCTGTATTATGGGGATATCTGTCCGCCGCGTTTTTCTTTTTCGGCCCTTCAATTGACTGGCTGTATAATGATTTTACCGGCTACATCTATATGCTGTTTCTAGCATCAACTGCATTCTGCAATATCATTTTCAGCTTGGTAGGAGTCTATTATCCATCTTGGCTTGCAGCAGGCATTTATTTCCTGATGCAAACGGTCATCTATCTGGTCACCGGTTGGCTTATAGCCAGCATTTACGGCAGAGTAAAAAACGCAAAAATACAGCAAAAAGAAGCAGAACCTGTTCTTGAGGACGAAGAACAGGAATAATTAGAAAAACAAAGCCGGAACTTCTACTGTTCCGGCTTTAATGGAAAATTTAATTTAACCTACGGACTAAACCTGACTTAGAGCCTGATCAAAGTCAGCCATAATGTCGTTGATGTTTTCAATACCAACAGACAAACGAATCAAGTCCGGAGTAACTCCAGCTGCAAGCTGTTCTTCAGCGGACAGCTGACGATGTGTCATACTGGCCGGATGCAGAACACCGGTACGAACATCCGCAACGTGAACAACGATCGCTGCCAACTTAAGACTGTTCATTACCTTTTCACCGGCATCGGCTCCGCCTTTTACGCCGAAAGTAAGGACGCCACTGCAGCCTTTCAGGTACTTCTTAGCGCGTTCGTAGTGCTTGTGACTCTTGAGGCCCGGATAATTAACCCAGCTTACCTTCGGATGCGCTTCAAGAAATTCCGCCATTTTCTGCGCATTTTCGCAATGACGGTCCATTCTTACATGCAGGGTTTCAAGTCCCAGGTTGGACAGGAAAGCATTCATCGGACTCATTATTGAGCCCAAATCGCGAATCCATTGAGCACGTGCTTTTACAATGTAAGCCTGCTCACCGAAGTCACGGGTATAAACCGTTCCGTGATAACTGACATCCGGCTCTGTCATTTCCGGATACTTATCATCAGCTGCCCAGTCAAAATTACCACCATCTACAATCACGCCGCCCACACTGGTCGCATGACCGTCGATATATTTTGTTGAAGAGTGCATAACGATATTTGCGCCAAGCTCCAGGGGACGACACAAATATGGAGTGGCAAATGTATTATCCACAATAAACGGAACATGAATTTCTTTTGCGAGAGTCGCAAATTTATCAAAATCAAGCACGTCCATTGCGGGATTTGCAATGGTTTCAGCAAAAAGGGCCTTAGTATTCGGCTTTACGTATTTACGAAGTTCTTCAATTGGCAGTTCCGCATCAACCAAAGTAACCTCTACGCCCATCTTTTTAAAAGTATTAGTAAACAGTGCCACAGTTCCGCCGTAAAGCGCACCGGCAGCAATAAAATGATCACCGGCAGTAGCAATATTCATAACGGAAACAGTTGAAGCAGTCTGTCCCGCAGAAGTAGCCAGGGCACCTACACCGCCTTCAAGGGCAGCCATTTTCTTTTCAAAAGCTTCACATGTGGGATTGCTCAGCCTGGAATACATATGACCTTCGGCCGCCAAGTCAAATAGATCGGCAATGCCTTTTGCTGTATCATATTTATAAGTAGTGCTCTGATAAATCGGCAAGACGCGGGGCTCGCCGTTTTTCGGTTCCCACCCGCACTGAACGGCACGGGTTTCGGTGGACCAGTCGTTATTCATTGATATATCTCCATTATGACTATGATGTTCTGAAACCGTAAAACATACTCCCCTACCCCGACTTTTTCAACTAAGTTACTGCGGATAAATAAAAAGAAGCGCACTGTTATTCAACAATGCGCTTCTGATAGAAGATGGAATACCTTTATAATCTAACTTTCAGTAACTTCAGCCCCCATTGCTTAAGAGTAAATGTACCAGGCTGTTTTTTATCTAAAATCATATCTGTAACCGAACCAGTAATATTCAATGTCACATCTGTGTTCCCAATGTTCTCTATGTATACCATATAGCCACCGTCTTTCATCGGAGTGCAGCGCCAGTTTATGTCTTTCGGGTTCCCTTTTTGAACAGTCAGCATCACCGGTAGCCGTCCAACCGTATTATCCAGAATAGCCTGCAACTTATTTAACAATTCATCCTTGGATGCCAGCTTCAACAGTTTACCGGAAAGACGTTCAGAAACCTTAATTCCACCTTTCAACGGAGCTCCATACGGATTCTGCTTAAACGCATGTCCTACTGTTATCACTTTGCCTCCCTTATTAACAAACTTATTCAAAGCACCAACAGTTGACTGTTTCACATTGGTAGCACTCACAGCGAAAATAACTTTATAATTTCCGAACTCACCTTTTTTCAACTGATCTTCGGAAATAAAACCAGCCTTGTGACCAGTATGCTGTAAGGCGTACCAAACAGCCTTACAACCATTTTCGTAATCAGAATTATCAATAGCGGATGCGGTTGAGTAAAGAATTGCGACTTCCGGTTTCACATGAACCCCATACTTGATTTCGTCAATCAGGCGGTTCGCAGCTTTTGAAGCATCATATACCGCCATGATATCCATCGGACGCCGGTAGATATTGCCGTCAAGAGCATGCTTCTTCTCAAACATAGGCAAACTATAGGGTTCCCATACCCAAAGTGCAGTTCCCGAAAGACCATTCATATACTGGCCGAATAAGTTTTGATACATCTTTTCATAGGGAAACAACGGCTGATGACAATCCGGAACAATATGATTTTCCGTATTTACAATACTTACAGGTTTCATTGAAGCCATCAGCCCCATAGTGAAGGAATCACTCGCATCGCAGCCGTTGAGATCGCTGAATTTGCCAAACAACTCATAGTCGGTTGCATTTACAAGCCCCATACCATGAAGCTGTTTTGTATCAATCAGTACACCAGGCCACTCTTCTCTAATGATCTTTGCCATCCAGGCATGCCACTCGGCAAACTCAAGAGTTTTGAACCAGTTGACCTCGTAATACAATCCGGGATTTGTCTTGAACGTCGGATCGGAATGCGGCACCGCATCATCAAACGACTGGTAGCTTTTACGCCATGCAGAATTCAATTTTGAAATATTATTCTTATATTTGCGTTTGAGGTAGTCAATAAATCGCGTTCTAAACTGCTTGCGAGCCAAGCTAATACGCATACTGGGTTCGTTTGACAGGCAGAAACTATGCAACGCCCCGGCTCCCGGACTATTCCGCAATTCGGATATAACTTTGCGAAGATACGCTTCCATCAATTTTTGGGCATACGGATCCTGAACATCATATCGCAGGAAAGATCCTCCGTTCCAGGCACATTCAGGATGTTTTTTCAGTGCCCAGCCGGGAAAATAGTGAGGAGACAACAACACACTGATCACCACATTGGACTTCCAGGCTTTTTCCAACATATTTTGGATACCTTTAATACCCTTTCCAAAAATAAAAGAGCCGTCGCTGTTTTCTCCTTTGATAATTCTCGGACCGATTCCGATCTGCATGAAATTAACCCCAATATGCTGGAACCAGTTAACGTCACGCCATACCTGTGCAAAATGTCCGTATCCGGTAAATATAACCGGACGCGTTGATGATTCTCCTTTCGAATCCATTACTGTGGCATCCAGGTATCCATCTTTTATGGTCCGCTCAGAGCTCACGTAATTTGGTGTATCCGGCGCGACTTTGCCGTGTTTAGCATCGGCAATATCCTTATCCATGGAGTCCAATAACTGACTCAATTCGGTACAAACCCGTACCCCAACCCTTCCATTATAATCAGCATATTTCTGACTTCTTTTCGCCCGTTTCATCATGCCGTCTAACTCACGAAACTGCCTCTCGGCAATAGCGCACGCAACATTCATTCGTTCCGTTGCTTTATGCTCTTCGGCAAGGCTCTCTATTGTTTTTTTCAAAGCATCATAACGTGACTTAACGGTTGGAAGCATCTTCTTAAAGTCATTGTAATAATCTTCTTTTTGAATAGATAGCTCGGTTTGGACTTTTCCGTCACAAAAAACTTTTACTTTATGCTTTCCTCCTTCTATTTTACTACCGTCAATCCGCAAATCTGCAACCATAGGTAGAGAATTATTTATAGCCCGGTCAGTAGGCAGAGACATCTTAAATTCCTTTCCACCCTTTTCCGGAATCACACGAATGGAATACTTACCTTTTTTAGCCGCCCCGGTTAGTATCAGACGTCCTGAAAAATCACTTGTAACGGTGGTATTTTCAGGGACCAGGAAAGCTGACGACTTACTACTGTCAAGCAAGCAAATCACGTTGTTTTTATTGCTTTTGTAGGAATATATCCCCATAGCAAGCGACAGCGCTTTGCGGTTAACCCCATCGTCGGTATCGTTAACCACTACATTAACCCCAAATCTGCCGGAACCGTCACGATCAATATCACTGAGATATTCCCAACTTATCCGGGCTATAACCAAATAACCTCCTGATACAGGTTTAACCGTATATTGCATTTCATCACTGGTCAATGGGCGTTTGACCGTCCAGTCAAAATTACTGATTTTTCCACCAGACAGCGAAAAACCAATTTCACGGTCACATTTATTGCGTCCTTCTTTCAAAGAACATCTTTGATCAATTCCCAGCTGTACGGAATCTCCGTTCCACATATTCGCCCCCAGCTTGGCATGATGCTTGTTGTCTTTCACTTTCGCATAAAAGATCAATCCCTTGGAGTCGGTAGCAAACGCGATCTTTGCCGATAAGTCAGATGAACTTTTCACCAGAGACTCTTTACCCAGCCCCTGCCCCGGTATGTTCACCAGTTCAGGACACATCATGGGAAGTGTACTTGGTATATCTCTGGCCCTTAGATTGAATGAATCAAACCGATTCACTACATACAACCCATCATACTTGCTGTAAGGTTCTTTTTCGGAATACAATGCATTCAATGGACGCAGGCAGGCACTGGATACCTTCTCATCGCAAATCGCTTCAACCAGCAGACAAACTTCATAAGCATTTTTCCAGGAAAACTCTTTTTTATTACAAACAATCCGGGTCTGATACTTTTTCCATACCTTGCTGCTGCGAAGCCAGAGACGCTGTTTCCATTTATTGCCGAACGCAAAAGATAAAAATCCCTTATTTGTGCCGACCGCATAACAGCTGATTTCATATTCCCGACCGGCAACTAACGTTAAAAACTGTCGTAATGCCGCACGATTCCCATAAGGCAAAGGACTTTTTACGAGTAAAGATGTCGGCGAATTATAGCCTCCGGAAACAATATCCATTGTTATTTTTTTCGGACTTTTTAATGTCCAGCCAGCCGGACCGCCATTTTTATCGCGCTTTTTAAAGTCACCGTTGTGTAACACGTTTACAGCCGAAGCGGAAACTCCTACAATCAGCAGAGTATACAAGCACAAATTCTTGAAATTTTTACAGTAGTTGATCATAAAAAACCTTCTGTTAAATAGATACAAAGAGGGCGTGAACATATATGTTTATTATTAATAAAAAACAGATTTCGACTTAAATTTCCCTCTCTATTTTAAATCGAAATCTGCCAATATCTATAGTATCGTATTAGTGAGTCAATCCTGCATTTTCACATTCCGAAAGTGGACGCTGAAACTTACGAGTTCCGGCAAAAGTGTGAACTATACATATAGCATTTCGTTTAACAAATTCCGCATGTCCGTCAAGATAGGAAACATTTATTCCATCGGCATGATTTAATACAACTTGATATGTGGAGGTCGGTGCGTCTTGATCAAGAAAAAGAATCATATTGGGTTTATCCTTGGCTAATTGAGGAGATCGGCTATAATATTCGCTATTCAAATAACCTCTGTGACGATTCATAAAAGCAACATAGTTACTAATGCTATTGCCAAGATTATTCGGGTCACTGCCAAAATAATTACCAGTATGGGATGGTCTAGCCGGACATTTTACAATTCCAGGACGAACACCTATATCATAAAAAGCCCTGATCGAAGAAAGCATAGCTCCTGAACTAAACGCATCTCCATTCCCCCCCCATTGCTGCGGTACATCGGTACGGCTTCCCAAAATCGGAAGTCTACCATTAAAACCATCGGCATAGGTAAGAGTGAACAATGCCAACTGCTTAAGATTACTGGTACACTTAATCCTTTTCGCCATATTTCGAGCTTTTCCTAAGGCAGGTAGTAGCATTGCCGCAAGAATTGCAATAATTGCTATCACAACAAGCAACTCAATAAGTGTAAATCTTTTTATTCTTTTCATTTCTTTCTCCCTTTTGTTTTTATTATTTGACTGAAACCGATTTTCCATTAACAATTACTGCATCATATAAAATATGTTTTGCCGGAGCCGACGGATAACTTATCCTGGAATGAACAAGCTCTACCGCGGAAAATCCCAAATTAGGACACGGCAATTTTACACTTTGTAGTTTGGTCAAACCAGAGGGAACCGGGACACAGTCAAAACCAGTCAAAGAAATATCTTCCGGCACCCTGATTCCAGCTTTATTCAATTCGCGCATTAACGCATAACCAGTACTATCATTAGCGCACATAATTGCGCTTAAACCATTATTCATCTGCTTTTTTATATTTTCAATAAGAGATCTATCTATTTCAGATTTAGATAAATCAAAGACCAAGTCGGGGTTAAATGCTAAACCATGATTTATGATTGCTTCAACATATGCGGCAAAACGAACCTTGGACCAACTGAATGTATCAATTTTACCAATATATCCAATTTTACGATGCCCCTTTTGGTACACCCCTTTTGCCAACTGAATCATAGCTCCAGTCTGATTGGAGCTGGTATGGTCTACATTCGGTAAGCCATAATCATTATTAATTGAAACGCAAACGAATTCTTCAGCCAGTTTTTTCACTACATGCTCGGGATAGTAATGAATCAAAACAATACCACTAACCATTCCATCTCGAACCATTCTGGGAAGCATTTCATTATCAGCAGCCTTTTCACGATATTCCAACGGAACATAATGCACAATTAAAGATGAATCGAATTGTGAGGCAGCATTACTCATCCCCGCAATTATTCCTGGCACCAGAGAGTTTTCATATTCTTCCATTCCAGCCACTGCATCAGACTGAATGAGTGCACAAACCGGCAACATACCATCATGGATTTGTTTGCCTGCTTTTACTGCTCGGGATCTAAATGCAGTCGGCGTATTATAGCCCAGCTTCTGAGCGGTCTCAAGCACCATAGCACGGGTTTGGGCACTGATCGAAAGATCGTTTTTTAATGATCGTGATACCGTCGCAACCGATACATTTAAACGCTTGGCTATTGCTTGTTGATTTACCGACATTTCTTTAATCTTCTCATTATTTGCATAAAATTAACTAAGTTTACGTAAATTATATTAACTTTTAAACAAAAAATCAACCAATGTTGCTAAAAAAACATGATTTTTTCTAAATTTAAGCTCAACATAATCTTTTAATTGTAATTTTCGTCAGACAGGTTAAATTTATGCAAAACAGGTTAAACAATAAAATTTCAATCTTTTCTGTTTTCGCAAGGAGCGTCAGTGACTTGAGTTTAAAGCAACAACGAACGCAATCCGTCATACGGATAATTTTGCAAAACAGATCAAATATCCTATTACATGATTAAAAGTAACGCAAAAATAGTTTTTATCGGAATCAATTCCTCTTATTCACATACCATGCTGTCGTATGGTTATATCCGCACGTATACAGAAAAGCATCTGACGGACCTTAACTGGAAATATCTTGAATCCAATATAAAAGACGACGCCATCTGCTTCGCCGTAACTGCCGCCGAAGAACAACCCGACATTATCCTGGCGACCGCATACCTGTTCAATCAGGAGTTTCTGTTAAAATTACTCAAACCATTAAAACAGTTGTGTCCGAAATGTAAGATATTCCTCGGCGGACCTCAATTTCTGGGTGACAACCGGGAATTTCTTAGAGCCAATCCCGAAATCAACGGCGTGATCCGCGGAGACGAAAGCAGTGTTTATAGAGTTATCTCCGGCGATATAACATCCCCTGGCTTATGCTGCATTACTAACGACAATTATTTTGATAATGGCATAGCCTCCCACTTGGGAAAAGCCGACGAGATCCCCTCCCCTTATATAGAAGGCTACTATCAGCGCGGAAAACCGTTCTATCAAGTGGAAACCTCGCGCGGCTGTAACGGCAGATGCTGTTTCTGCACCAGTGCTCTCAGCAACAATGTGATGACCTTTTCTATCGACCGCATACGAAATGAACTTTCTGTTCTGGTAAAAGATGGAGTAAAGGAAATCCGGATTGTTGATCGTACTTTCAATGAAAGCACACCACGTGCACTTGAGCTGCTCCGGCTATTCAGAGATGAATTCCCAACCATGCGTTTTCATCTTGAAATAAATCCAGCCAAGTTAAACGACTCCCTGCTGGAGATGATCAAGTCATTCCCGACAGGACATCTCCATTTGGAAGTTGGAATTCAGACATTTTCCGATACCTCGCTGAAAGCGGTATCGCGTCCGGCAAATTCACAACGCAGCCATGATGGTCTGAAACAATTGACTGTGCTTGATAATATAGAAGTTCATGCCGACCTGATTGCCGGACTGCCCGAACAAAATTACCGCGACCTCTTGCACGACATTCAACAAATGGTTGAAATCGGCCCCGAGGAAATACAGTTGGAAAACCTGAAAGTTCTTCCGGGCACCCCATTGGAACAATCACCGTCGGCCGGAATGATATGGAATCCCCTTCCCCCGTACGACATTCTAGAGACTGCCGGATTCACCAGAAATGAACTGATCAAGACTCGAATCTTATCGAAATTGATAGACGGGTATTATAACGTACCAGGCTTTCGTAAGCTATTCACTTACTGCGTAAAAAGAGTTCCGGATTTCTCTGAACGCTTTTGTGAACATGTAAGAGTCAACTGTGACCCTCTGTCAAAACACAGTCCCAAAATGCGACTGGAATTACTGGAAAGCTTTGCAAGTAACACCAACGATAAACTCACAGCAGAGTTGGTGAGATTCACCTGGCTTCAACTTGGAATATCACCGGACAAGTACGGCATAAAAGTACGAAAAATTCTTCCCGAAGACAAACTTGAAGGCTCTCCGATATGGGATTCAAACTCTGATAAGCCGGCAAAACGTTGCTTTGATGCAAACTTCAATTTCAATGTATCGGAATATTTAACAACAGGAAATGCCCAACTGACTCAATTAGCGTATCTTTGTCGTTTCTTCATGGTCCACGGTCAAAATATGAAATCTATTTTCAAAATTTCTTAGCTACCTCTTATTGTCAAAACTTAATTGAACAAATATAATATAATTATCCATAAAACTAACCAAAGGGAAAGGTGAATTATGAAACGTTTTCTAACTCTGACCGTAACAATCATGGCATCCGCACTTTTAACTGGCTGTTTGAGTCCTTCCGGCAGCACAACAACCGAGCAAAAGGCAACTGTTCAAAAAATGTCTGACAGCGCCTTAAAAATCTTCTATAAGAAAAATCCAGGCCTCGAAAAAACTCTAAAAAAACAGGCGGGCTTTGCAGTATTTAACAATACTGGAATTGACATCTTCCTGCCATCAACGGAAAGCGGCTGGGGCGTGGTCTACAATAATAAAACAGGCAAGAAAACTTACATGAAAATGTTTTCTTTCGGTTTGGGGATAGGACTGGGAATCCGCGATTTCAGAGCCCTTTATACGCTAAAAACTCAAGACGACATAAAATATTTCATTGAACAAGGCTGGGGCCTAGGTGTTCAAGCCAACGCTGTATTCAAATTCGGGGAAACCGGTGCCGGAATAGCAGAAGCAGTTGAAGTCAGACCTGGAATCCAGTTATACAAATTCACCCAGAATGGTATAGCGCTTCATGCGACAGTCCAGGGCACCAAAATTTGGGAAAATGATCTCTTGACCAACAGCAAGTAATATTATTGTCTCAATAATTATTTGGCGGCGGCTTTTTTTGAGTTTGCCGCCACTTTTTTTATTTTCCATCCTACAGGAACATTTTTAACATTTCCCGCTCCCAAAATCGGATAATTCCAGTAATAAACTTTACTGCGGTCAAGGCTTCTTGATTTGATATATTCTTCTCTCCGCAGCAATGGATCACCGCCCAGACAGATCAGATGTGTACCATATACACTCAATATTTTCATCAACTGTCTTTCACAAGTACGATACTGGGCAGCCTCCGCCACAATAAAATACACACGCGGATTAGAAAAAGCGTTTTTTACCTGTATGGGCCATTCGGACAATGGTTTCATACTGTCAACTGTAACATTTTCAATAAATTGCTCCTGGATGATATCACCAACGGCAAAGCGCCCATTTCCATGAAACTCCAACAACGGATACACCGGTTTTCCACGCCGATCAGTAAGGAAAACAATTGATGTCTGATATCCGGCATATAAGGCAAGGCTTGAGATTAATCTTGCTTTATCATTAAATGTCCCGGTTCGGCGGCGCCATATTTCCATTATCGTACCAGTCGGCGGCAGCGGATGCGTCAAAGGCTTTACCGCTGCATTCACAACCGATAATATATCTCCCAGAGCAGTCTGCCGATCCACCATACGGTTAAAAAGGGTTTTTAATTCCAAGGTATCACGCCAACGCACAAAGTCATAACCGCAAAATGGACTGGACAACGCAATAAATTTCATTCCCGCAGACTCAAACAACTTGATAAACGTTGCAGGCGGCAGTTTATTTTCCGCCTCACTGGACAAACGCCGGGCCAGCAAAAGAGCGCCATCCTGATTGTTTCTTCCAACATACTGAGTCCAGCTTTTAACCAGGTGTCTGTAATCAACTTTATCATATTGCTTCGCGTAAAAAACATCAGACGGAATCCAACGAACAATCGAAACAAGTATAAGCCCCAGCAACACTACCGCCAATAACGAAATACCTATCTTGACTACACTTTCAGATATATTTTTTTTATTGTCATTCATTTCATTCAATTTTTTCGGAAACCTGTTTTTCAACGGCTTTTACATCTTCCCCGGTATTGCTTGAACCCGAGAAACGAACCCGTCGATATTGATCTATTACTAACCGGAGTTTTTTCGGCAAAGGCTTTTCAGAATTCTTTTCGATCCGCTCAAGCCACTCGTCAATCGTTTCGCCTTCGGTACGTGTTATATTATATTTTTTTGCGATTGATTTTTCCATCTTCAAGAATGCTTTTCGCAGAATTTCGATATCATCAGGCAAATTTGTTTCCACGTTTCGATTCTTACGCTTCTTTCTGGCACGTCGGATCAAATATACCAGCAGTCCGGTAAACAATGCCAGAACCAGCAATGCCCGAAACGGATTAGCCAGAAACCAGATTATAAGTCCATACAGTCCGGAAAAAACTTTTACGATCGCTTTCGCCACCACTCCACGCCTCATAAGCGCCAAAGTCTCTTTCATTAGCAGCGACAATCGATCCCCGAAGTTTTCGAATGTTCCCCATTTTTTATCCGCGCCAGTTGGAATCCCGCTGGCCGGGGTAGGCTCAACCAGCTCCCAATGACCTTTGTCACGCGGATAAGCTTCCACCCAGGCATGAGCATTACCAATTCGGCTGACAAAATAGTTGCCGGACGGATGTTTTTCTTCACATATAAACCCTGTAACGTAACGAGCCGGAATCCCCCGACTACGCAACAACAGAACAGTTGCGGTAGCGAAAAGCTCGCAATGTCCCTTACGCGCGTTCAGAAGGAAATTAATCACCGGATCTTCATTCGTCTTGTTTTCCACTCCGATCTTATATTCAAACCGTGAAGACAGATATGCACTCAGAATATTAACAATCTCTGAATCTTTGAGTTTTCTTCCCTTGTATTTTGCAACAACAATATCATAAAACTTAGCCAGTTTGTCTTTCAAGATGGTCGGCACCTGCAAATAAGCTTCCCCTGCCCCATCTGCCGGAAGCGGCCAGGAACTCATTTTAACGGAACGAGGCACAAAACAGGAATAACCGCCATCGCGGGTCCATTCTTTTACTCCAACACTACCGTCACAATCACATTTGATCTCTTCTGTAATAATGTCGATCTTATTGAAATTCCCCGGCAGCAACAGCGTTTCTGTGGAAAATTTGCTATCCGGAAAAATATCGTATTTCACCGGCTTGATACTGGAGACGTTTATATTTTCGGCATTCTGGGGTAATAGTTTATCTTTAAAGGTATAAGTAGTGTAAGCGATCATCCCACCGTATTGCTTTTCATTAAACTCCGGTCCCGGCTTGTTCTGCTCCAGCCAATGCCCGTGTCGATAGGTCGTATACGCTTTACCACGCAGATATCCAGGGGCTGTTTTGCTCCTTACCCGCAAAAGTATCACCGCAAAGTTTTTGCGCATCTCTGGATCAATCGTCATGTTCAAATCGACTTCTTTATTAAAAGAAACCCTGCCCGAAGGGCGCATAAATTTCCGAACCCCAAATCGCAGCAGATAGTTCTCAAATTGTCTTACCGCACGCTCATTGCGATTATACAGATACAGGGCGGCCAAAGTAAGCGCCGGAATCATAAAGAGTACCGCCAGCCTCAAAACCAACAACCGAAACCGGGTACGTTTCATAATCACCCGGGCCGGAGTGACCATCCAGTAAAAACCCGCAGCAAGCACGGTCAGGATATCCAGAAAGACAAATACCATATAAGTACGGTTAAAATGTTCTATCAGGGGATTACAGAACGGCATTCGTTCCCCGGTTACATTCGTATTGAATACGTCACCGCCGAACATCATACACACCAGCGAACAAGCGGTAATAATACCATACCCCCGCGGATGCGGCTTAAACAGAGTTACACAAACCGACAGGTTTAACAAAAACGGCACCAGAATATGCGGACGGAAAAATATACTTATATATCCCAACCGGTTATCCCGCATCGGAAACATCAGATTCAGCAAAGCGGCTATCGTAATCGCTGCAATAAGACTATAAATGATCGAACGGTCACTGTACGCAACCGGACGCCGCATCATCAGCGAAATTCCAACCCCCACTCCTGAAACCAGAAAAACATGGGGCAAGTCAGCGGAAATAGCAAACATCATTGCGGGCAGAAGAATCAGCGCTGACAATAGCAGCAAATAGCCAAACGGCTTGCGTTCTGTATCATTAGGACTCATAATCTCTTTACTCCCCCACGCAAAATATCTGACGGCTCAAGAATCCTGACATCTTCCGGCACTGCAACTTCAGTCCCTTCCATTACCAGCAGAATTTTTACCGCCACACCGTTATTTCTCAAAGTCTGAACAAATTTTCTGCGCTCTTCATCCCAGTCAAGGACAATCACAACCGCACTGCCAATACTACGAACCTCGTTAAGGATAATTGGCGTAACGTCGTCAAGTTTCTTCTCCTTGCTGGGTTCAATACACGCCAGAATATCAAGAATATTATCGAGGCATGACAAACTGCGTCCGCCCTGAAAATGGTAAATCTCCGGTCCCGCCGCGAAAAAGTCGATAACAAAGTCGCCACGGGCAAGAAAATCCGCCAACGCCGCGGTAATCGAAACCGCCGCTTCCAGAGCAGGATATTCCGGCTTCAGCGTCAGAGCCCGCCGAACATCAAATTTCTGTGGCTTCACATTCGTATCCACAATAACAGCCACACGACTGAGGTATTCTTCCTGATACTCCTTGACGATCAGTTGATTTGAGCGTGCGGAACTCTGCCAGTGAATATGACGTGGATCATCACCGGAACGAAAATCGCGACACCCCGCGAAATCCAGGGATTCTCCCACTTTGGCCACCCTTGAGGTCCCTTCCTTCTGAAAACGTTTGCCTACAGGAAGCTCAAGATCAAGTAACGTATGAAAAGCCGGGTAAATATGAAGTTTCTGCTGAAAACCATCACGACAACTCCATTTAAACATTCCCAGCGGAAAACCGGAATCAGCAATGGGCCGGTGGAGCGTATAAAGTCCACGGCGTTTTGCGTAGACACTGGTTTTCAAACTAATATCGGACTTTTTCCTGATCATATTTACGGCTGCAGGAGCCGGATCGAATATCAGTCCTTTTTCACGAAGATAGCTATCCATGCAAACATCCAAAGCTGGAACTACACTTTTATTATGAATAGCGTATGTAATAATAACATCACTGCCAACCCGGGCGCGTTCCGGCACTTGACGTCGTATTTTCAAACGCGGACGAAAGATCATTCCGACAAAAAAATCTATCAGCATTACAGAAATGATTGTAAAGGCCAACAGACGGATCGGGGTTCTGACCGAAAGCAGTGTATAACCAATGATCAGCGGTGACACAACAACCAACATCCTGCCGGGAATCGACAACAGCCGAATATACCAGCCGTAGCACCACGAAACAAAGAGCAAAGTTGGTGATTTATGTTTACCGCTGATTAAAAGGTCCGGAATTTTTATCCAGTCCGGCCCTTCAAAATACGCGCGATGCAATTTTTTAAAAAAAGCGAACATACGGAAATTTCCCCGTATTTAAGTAATATTGTTTTGCGATCTAAAGCGATAAAAGAGCCGCGCACTGACTTTGGCTTCGTACTCAAAACAAACGATTAAAATGCACTTATGCATTGGCAGTTTAAACCGGGACCTTGACCTTGTCGATCAGCTCCTGGATCACAGTACGGCTTTCAACACCGGAATAGCGGGATTTTTGTTCCAGTACAACCCGATGGGAAAGTACGATGACCGCTAACTCTTTGACGTCTTCCGGTAAAATATAGTTGCGTCCGCCAATAAAGGCCCGCGACTGAGCGCAGTGAAGCAAGCTGATCAACGCACGCGGACTGGCCCCTAACATAATTCTGGGGTCCTCACGGGTTTCACGGATAATTCGCGAAATATACCGGGCCACCGATTCCTCGACATTAACAGCTTTCACTTTTTCCTGGATTGTCAGGATATCCTCAAGCGTCAAAACCGGCTTAATGTTATCAAGCGGATCACTGCTGCGATGTGAATAAATGATATCAAGATCGCAGCTTTCATCCGGATAGCCAATTGATATCTGCATGGCAAAACGGTCAAGCTGCGCTTCCGGCAACGGATAGGTGCCCTGGTATTCAATCGGATTCTGTGTAGCGATTACCATAAACGGATCGTCAAGCTTGTAAGTGGTCCCATCCAGACTCACCTGTTTTTCACTCATGGCTTCAAGCAGAGCGGATTGCGTACGCGGTGAGGCACGATTGATTTCATCCGCAAGAAGAATATTCGAAAAAACCGGTCCCTTCTTGAAATTAAATTCACCAGTACGCGGATTAAAAATCGAGCTGCCAAGGATATCGGATGGCAGTAGATCAGGCGTAAACTGAACACGCTTAAACTCAGCGTGAATCGAAGCGGCAAGCGCCTTTGCCATGGTTGTTTTTCCAACGCCGGGAACATCCTCCATCAGCACATTGGCATTCGCGCACAACGCGGTAATAATTAATTCAGCGCAATCGGATTTTCCACGAATAACCGAAAGCAGGTTATCCTTCAGCTTATCGATTTTATCAATCATAATATATCTATCCAGTACAATTAAAAATAATGAGCTATAACCTGAATGCGTGAAAAAAAGTAAACTTCAATAACTTTCTTTCACGGATTAAGGTTTAATCAAATACAAAACTGCAGCAGTAATACAACAGTCCGAAACCTAATATAAATTATGCCTGATTTATCAGATATTCAAACGAATTTTGCACATTTAGGCAATATGCTGAGAACAACGCTTCTCAAGCACTAACAGGAATATAATAAAATTCAAAAAATCCTATATCTCTTGAAATATCTGAATTAATAAAAACAGAAAAAATATTTTCCGCCATTGACTATTTAGCAATTTAGCTATATAGTTAACAACATAAACCATAAGCAACAGATATAAAATATAATGGACAAAACAATTTTAAAAGAACTATCTGCGAAAGCAGAAATATTTAAGGCGTTGGCACATTCCTCCCGATTATTTATTGTGGAAAGGCTGCTGGAACGCGAATATTGCGTTAACGAATTGACTGAGCTGATCGGGGTTGAAATGCCGACAATCTCAAAACATCTGTCAGTACTGAAGAACGTCGGAATCATAGAGTGCCGCAAAGAACGCAATAATGTTTATTATAAAATAAAATGCAGCTGCGTGAGTGATATTCTGGCTTGCGCGGAAAAGATGCAGCGATTACGCTAGCTTTTTTCTTGATATCGCGATTATAATATTTACAAGAAAGTTAAAGTTCATTTTTTATTAAAAATATTTAGCTATTTTCCTAAATAGGAATACAACAAAATATAATATAACCAACACAACAAAAGGAGTGGTTAGAATGAAAAAAACAAAAATGATCCCGTTGGCAATTGCATTGCTGAGTAGTGCGTTTCTGAGCGCAGCAGAATCAGAATTCCCCAAATGTGATAATGCAAATGCCATTATCAGTAAACTACAGGAAAAAGGGGCTGGAGTTCTGATTAAACTGAAACGGCAACAAAGTTCCTGGGTTGCAATAGATACTAAAAACAAGCATTTTTCTGTTCAATGCATTCCATATGGTTCAAATAAAAATAAAGCTGAGACCAAATCTGAGAAGAATTTGCCGACAAAACTGCCGCTTCTTCAAATGATCGCAAAAATCAAAATGAATGACAACGAAAAATTTAAATCAATTGAATTCAGGAACAATCAATATCTTGTTGTTCTTGAAGACAACGGAGTTGAAATCAATCAGTACTATTCTCCGGAAGGAAAACTAAAATCATGGGTTATTGTTGACTGACAATATCAACTATATGCAGGTGCCGTAGTGATTAAGCTTACGGAACCTGCTTTTTTTATATCTTTCTTATTTAGAAATTATAGAAAACACACCAGCACAATCTAGAATATTTATCAGAAAAAACATCGCTACTTTACCATAACACCAGTTTTTTTTTGTTGAAAAAATATTTGTACCCATTAAAATTATTATATAGACATGGAACATTATCAAAGGTGGGGATTTGAATGATGTGTAATACCTTTAGATTTAGAATACTATCTGTTGTGAGCGGACTTATTATTCTTACAACGTTAACAATGTGGTACCTGGTCCGGTGGCAATCAATCAGGACAATTGAAAATCTTCAAGGGGAACAAGCGGAAAATTTACTTAGCGCAGTAACGTCAAATGTTGAAAATCAATATAAAAGCATCCTTTTCTTTAAACAGAAGAAGCTTGAAGAACGGAAAGAGGAGCTTGCTGATATCGTAAACATTGCAATTGGCTGCCTGAAGGAAATGCACAGCAAAACACTTACTGGAGAAATGACCCCAAAACAAGCAAGAAAGCTGAGTTTAGATATCATCAAAATGATGCGCTATGACAACGGAGTCGGCTACTTCTGGATCAATGACACCAGTAAGCCTTTCCCCAAAATGATTATGCATACGACCGTCCCGGAACTAAACGGCAAGTTTCTGGATAACCCCAAATACAACTGCGCACAGGGAAAGCGCAAAAATTTATTTAGAGCTTTCGTAGATGTATGCGAACAAACTGGCAGCGGTTATGTGGATTATCTATGGCCCAAGCCCTCTCCTAACGGATTATTGTCTGAACAACCTAAATTATCTTATGTAAGACTCTTCAAACCATGGGGCTGGATTATTGGAACAGGAATCTATATAGATGACATCGAAACAGCTGTCAAATCCAGAGTCAATGCGGTAATTAAGGAACTAAAAGAAACTGCCACAAAATTAAAAATTAATAACGATGGCTATATGGCACTCTTCGACGGCAAAAAAAACATGCTGGTTCATCCTCTACTCTGCGGCTGTGACGCTGCGAGACTAAAAAACCCGGACACAGGTCGCTTCCTTCTAGATGAAATAAAACTCAGTGAACAATCAGACGCTCCATATTTCGACTATCTATGGCAAGATCCGAAAGATTCAGAAAATGTATCCTGGAAACGCGTTTACGTACGTCACTTCAAGCCATTAAACTGGTATATCTGCATCTCGTACTATCTTGACAGTATAAACCAACCGGTTCAACAATTAAGTATGCGACTTCTATATATTTCCGTGGTATTTATCATCATTGCCCTGGGCCTTTCTTATATACTATCCAGAAGTCTGGCTGCACCACTGAAAAAGCTGGCGTCAGCAGCAGAAACCATTGACAACGAAGGACTGGCGGCAACTGAAATACCGATCACAGGCTCAAATGAAACTCGGGAACTCGGGTTGATTCTCGGCAATGCCCTGGATACAATCAGAAAGAAAGAGAAATCTTTGGTTGAAAGTTCGGAAAAACTTGATATTATTCTGGACTCAATAGGTGATGCCGTGATTGCCACCGACATTGAAGGACGTATTGTAAAAATAAACCGCAGCGGAGAAAGATTAACCGAATGGACCGACTCGGAAGCGATTGGAAATATATTCACTGACCGGCTTCAATTGCTTGATCCAGAAACAGAAGAACCGATAGAAAATCCGATTTCTCTGGTTCTTAAAGATGGACAGGCTCATAACATTGAAGGCCAGGCCATTCTTGTAACATGCACAAAAACTCGACGCCTGGTCGCTGATAGTTGTGCTCCAATTCTGTCGCACGAAGGAAAACTCGCTGGCGCAGTAATGGCACTCCGCGATGTAACAGAACGCAGCCGTCTGGAAAACGAACTTCGCCAAGCGCAAAAAATGGATTCTCTAGGACAGCTCGCAGGAGGCGTGGCGCATGACTTCAACAACATGCTTGCCGGTATCATGGCATCGGCCGAACTACTAGAACGAAAATTACCGTCAGATACTCCTGCATTACATAAGTTCACCCACTTAATAACAGATACCTGTGCAAAAGCTGGAGAACTTACGGAGAAACTTCTTGCATTCTCCCGTAAAGGTAAAGTTATGTCAACTCCGGTCGATTTGAAAAAGATCATTGACGATGCCGTAACCATCCTGAATCACAGTCTTGATAAAAGAATAGACTTGAGAACAAAAATCAACGCAGAAAAAACTACGGTTATCGGCGACCCTACCCAAATACAGAATATGATCATCAATCTTGGAGTCAATGGTGGACATGCAATGCCGGACGGCGGCATTCTATCTATTTCAGTAAAGAACATCGAACTAAATAAAACCTACTGCAGCCAGAGTTTGTTTGACATCTTTCCAGGTAATTATATTGAAATCAGAGTTCAAGACAATGGACAAGGAATTAAACCGGAAAATATCACCAGGATATTTGAGCCGTTTTTTACAACCAAGGAGCAAGGCAAAGGTACCGGACTGGGTCTTGCCGCTGTTTATGGCTCAGTAAAAGAACACCATGGAGAAATAACGGTAAGAAGTGAACTTGGCGAAGGAACAGTTTTCAGAGTACATCTACCTGTCGTCGAAAAATATATTAAAGTCAACTCCAAACCCGATATTGATAAAATCATTCATGGCAGCGGATGTATTCTGGTTGTAGATGATGAACCTATTATCCGCACGGTTCTTGAAAAATCCCTGAAAGACCTGGGCTATGATGTTATTCTGGCATCCAATGGAGCAGAAGGTCTTTCTTGTTACATCGAAAACAAGAAAAATATCAGCTTGGTAATTCTGGATATGGTCATGCCGATCATGAATGGAAGTGAATGTTTTGAAAAGTTAAAACAAATCAATCCGGATGTAAAAGTTATTATCGCATCGGGATTTACTAATGACGCGTCATTTGCGACCCTGAAAGAACACGGAGCATGTGGTTTTATTCGCAAACCATTCAGACACGCCGACCTCAGCCGTATCATATCCGAAACGTTAAATTAGGCGGAAAGCCTCCGCCTTGAAAATGCGTCACTTTGATTTTTATCGCGGCTTGCTTTGGAAAGCGGCAGTTCGAGTTTCGCCGAACCCGATCTCGCCGCACCAGCGGCATAATATCACTTAGATATTCGACAATTCATTAACGGTACCGGCATCCGAGTACGGGCTTGGCTGTCTCATACTACTATCTCACAAAACGAAATGACCGATTGCCTAATTTAGCATTTTATTTGAATTTTATCAACCATAAACATTGACTTTATGGAACGTTCCATATATACTAAAAACAGACAATTATGGAACGTTCCATAAAAAATAATAGGATTACCATGGCAAACGAAACATCAAATCCGACAATTCTGGATATCGCAAAACACTGCGGACTATCAAAAAGTACCGTAGGATATATTGTCAGCGGCTCAAACAAATACAAACCTTCCGAGCGTAGCAAAAAACTCGTAATGAAAGCCATGAAAGAGCTGAAGTATCGCCCGAATATCTCGGCACGAAATCTAAGGACTGCCAAAAGTAATACAATAGGGATATTGATTTATACTCTAGCTGACCGCTTCTATGCCGATATGGTAGAGCATTTGCAAATAGCCCTGTCTGAACGGGGCTATACCGCCATGTTTTCATTTCCATCATCTCCTAAGCAAATGGAAAAATCCCTGAAGCATTTATGGTCTCAGGGCGTTGACGGAATCATTAATTTCATGGTAAGGTACCGGGATAAATTCGAGGACTATAACTGGCCATTAGTTAATTACGGTGCAGAAAGCCCCGAAGAATCGACCCATGTATTAACCGATGTAGGCGAGTGTGTTTTCAAAGCGACAAAACACCTCTATGAGCTCGGACACAAAAAGATTGCGTTTCTTGGTTATATTCATCCCCATAGCCATCGATATATTGCATATAAAAAGGCACTGGAACATTTCGGCCTGCAATTCAGAAAAAGTGATGTGAGCTGGAATGGTTACCTTTATCAAGGCGGACTGGAAGGGATAAAGAGTGTAATGCACCAGCCTGATCCACCTACCGCCGTCATATGTCATAATGACCCGGTTGCGATAGGAGCCCTGTCCGGGGCTCACAAGATGGGCATCAAAGTGCCTGATGACTTATCAATTATTGGTGGAAACAACATTCTGGAATCAGAATATGTAGTCCCTGGTCTGACTACATTTGATTTTCCAATAAAAGATATCGCCAATACACTGTGTGAACTGGCTATCAAAAAAATCGAATCTACCTCGTACACCAATGAAGAAGTCAAATATACGCCCGAAATTGTTATGAGAAATTCAACAGCAAAACCTAAAGTATAATTCGGAGATAGAAAAAAATGAAGAAAAAAAAGAATTTCACACTCATCGAACTCCTGGTAGTGATAGCTATCATTGCAATCCTGGCGGGACTATTGCTCCCTTCCCTCACTCTCGCAAGGAATAAGGCGAAGGAAACAAGCTGTGTTGCCAATATCAAACAAATCGGTATAGCAACTAAAATGTATATTGACGACAATGACAGTTATTATATGGTTAACTATAAAGATTCGTCCGGAAACCGAATTTCTTTTGATGACCTGCTGGGCTGTGGTTACGATGGCCGCAACATGAATCAGACCGGTTTAAATGATGACTATATTGATTCCAATGATCAAGGCAAGACATATCTCTATACCTGCCCCTGCGATGTAATGATCCGCACTTACAATCCGGGAATAAAACGCAGTTACACGCTGAACTATCGCGGCAAGGATGGCTCCTACTATAAAGGAGTTTCCGGAAACATTGATTGGAACAACACGAAGCCCCTGTCTCTCAAAGCGGTAAAGTTAAAATATTCCCCGTCAATGACAATCACAATGTATGAGTTCCAGGAAGCGGGGAATTCTTTGGGAAACTGCAATAAAGGGGCTGAACCGCCTAAAAACTTGTATACGAATGGCAGACTTCCTCATGCAACAAGAAGTCAGGATACTATGAACGTTTTATATGCTGATGGACATGCCGGACGCACCAGCTATCAGGAAACGCTGAAAAGCCTCACCAGCGGTTCATATCGTGATCCCAATACATCGGACTTCCGATACACTGCATGGCATTGTTATTAATCGAATATCATTCATTTTTTAATCATATTTATACAAAGGCGATACGTTGAAAACCATCAATACAATTTCATTACTGTTTGCATCATTGTTTGCTTTAATATTATCTGCCGCGGAAAATCTTCCGCCGGTTCCCAATATACTAAATCCGGCTATGAAAAGCTATACATTCCGATCCGGCAATGCGGCTGCCGCTAAAATCGTTCCTGTTAAAGGAATGCCGTTCGCGGAAGCTTGGAAGATCATCATCACAAAACAAACAAATGAAGTTTATGATATCCAACTCAACTCACCCAGTAAGTTTCCACTGAAAATCGGCGATAAAGGAGTTATCAGTTTTTATGCAAGATGCCTTGATGCAGAAAACGGTGAAATTGACGTCATTTTTGAAAGTGGTCCCCCAAAGTGGTCGAAATTCCTGAACCAGAGAATTCTGATTACCAATCAGTGGAAAGAGTATAAATTACTTTTCGATGCCAAAGCCAAGTATACGCTCAGGGGCATTGAATCGTACCCGGCAGGAGATACTCATGTCGGTTTCAATTTCGGATTAGGGCCCCAAACAATAGAAATTGCAGAAGTAAAAGGATACAATTACGGGAAAGACCTCTCACTATCAGATGTAAATTTCTATCATCCTGTTTACGAGGGAATGGAGACCGATGCAAAGTGGCGGACAGCCGCAAAAAAACGCATTGAGAAAATTCGCAAGGGTAATTTCCTGTTCAAAGTTGTAAACGCCCGGGGGAATCCGGTATCCGGGGCAGAAATCAGCATAAAGATGCTCCGCCATAAATTTCCATTCGGCTGCTGCCTGAATCGCTGGCGATTCAAAGATAAACCAGCGGTCTCACAACCTTATCGCAATGAGTTCAAAAAGCTCTTTAATATGGCGGTATTTGAAACCGGCATGAAATGGGGGAAAGGCTGGTCAATGAACAAGGATATCCAAAAGATAACAGCCTGGCTGAAACAGAATGACATTGACCTGCGCGGTCATACACTAATCTGGCCGTCCTGGAAATATCTTCCACCTTATCTGAAAAAACTTTCCAACAATAAGGCCGGGCTCCGTGAAACCGTACGTGATCATATCTATTATACTGCTGGAATGACCAAAGGCGACACTGTTGAATGGGATGTAATGAATGAACCTTATAAAAACCATGATCTAATGGATATTCTGGGAGAAAAAGTAATGGTCGAATGGTACAAAACAGCCAAACAGGCCTCTCCTGATAATAAAATGATGATCAATGACTACGGTATATTAACCCAGGGAAATAATCTCAATCATCCTCATATTATCCATTATGAAAAAACCATTGATTTTCTCATAAAGAATGGTGCTCCGCTGGAAGGAATTGGTATGCAGTCACATTTTGAGGGAAATGTAACCTCTCCGAAGAATGTATTAAAACTCCTGGACCGTTTTTCAAAATTTAATATTCCCATTAAAATAACCGAATACGACCTGATTTCTAATGATGAAAATTTTGAAGCATGTTACCTGCGGGACTTCATGACTGCGGCTTTCTCTCATCCATCCGTAAACGGTTTTCTAATCTGGGGGTTCTGGGATGGTTGCCACTGGAAGAAAGATGCCGCGATATTTCGCAAAGACTGGAGTTTAAAACCATCAGGAAAGATATATAAAGAGTTAGTATTTAAACACTGGTGGACAAATCTTACAGGAAATACTGATTTAAAAGGAAATTATTCAGACCGGGGATTTTTCGGCAAGTATACTGTTACAGTCAAGTATAACAATAAATCTTTTTCAAAGAATATTGAATTTACAAGGTCGGGCCAGAATTTTCTGATATCAATCAAATAACTCTTTTCCTGATTTGTATTCAAAAAAAACAATATTTATGACTGTTATTGATACACCATAATCGGCCCGAAGCGATTCTCTGCTTTTCTCTCGAAAAACAACAAAACACCAGTTATTTTCAAAAGTTTAGTTGAAAAAGAGTTAACAGCCGGTATCTTTTTTACGTCAAACGTAAATTTGTTCACAAATGGTAATAATCAAGGAATGTTATGAGATTACAGTTCAAGACCAGTAACAGTCTGAAGTTGTTAAATGCGATGCTATTACTCGCTGGAATGATATCAATCACCGGCTGTAAAAGCTGGCAGAAAGATTCCGATCCTAAACCGACAACCTATCAATGTGAAAAAGCCGGAAAAATTATAATTGACGGCAAACTGAATGAAGCATCCTGGAACAAAGCAGTTCCTGTTGAACAATGTTATGAAATCAACAATCCGCCCAAGGGCCCTCAGCTACTCCCTCCCGGAACAATCTCAACCAAGTTTCTCCACGATGACAAATATCTGTATGTCGGCGCCGTTATCAGGGACCAGGACATTGTAGCCAACCCCAAATCAGTCAAACGAGAAGATCCCTCGGCTCTGATTCTTGATGGCGATGTATATGAACTATTCCTTCAGCCGGATGCCAAAGACCCGGTTTATTACGAATATCACGTAAACCCGTTAAATGCCGGTTGGAGCGCCCGCTACGAAGAAAGAGCCGGATACAAAGTCTGGGAATCTCACAAATGGCAGAAAGCATTTAAACATGCCGCAAAGGTTATCGGAACAGTCAATAAAATCGACAACGACACTTACTGGACCGTTGAAGCGGCAATCCCTCTGAAAGACATTACCTTACTTGACGGGAAACAGGCCCAAACTACTTCCGGCACAAAGTGGCGTTTCTCGGTATGTACATATGACTACCAGTTCTATTTCGGAGATCGCGATAATGCGTCAACTCTGAAATACAAATCTTCATCGCCATATCAGCGCATCAGTTTTCATGATAAGAAGTTTTTCAATTATATAATATTTAAGTAAATGGGGTATGTAATTAAATGAGTTGGATTGACTGGGTAATTGTTGTAATTCCATTGCTTGTGGTCGGCTGGATCGGATTCAAGTCGCAGAGCTACATCAAAGGGGTATCGGACTTTCTTGCAGCCGGACGCGTTGCAGGCCGTTATGTAATCAGTGTAGCCGCTGGTGAAGCCGGACTGGGGCTAATCTCGGTTATCGCACTGTTCGAATATTATTATAAATCAGGGCTGGCATTGAGTTTCTGGAGCACTATATCGGTTCCGGTGGGATTGGTAATGACACTTACTGGATTTATGATCTACCGCTATCGTCAGACCCGTGTTATGACAATGGCTCAGTTCTTTGAAATCCGCTACTCCAAATCCTTCCGAATATTTACCGGTATCCTCGCATTTGTTTCCGGCGTAGTCAACTACGCCTTATTTCCGGCGGTCGGCGGTCGTTTCTTCGTGTATTACTGTAACCTTCCGGACACTGTTGATGTCTTTGGACTGGCAATATCAACTTACGGACTTGTCATGGCAATTGCCCTGGGTGTTGCGCTGTTTGTCGTACTCCTTGGCGGACAACTGATGACCATGGTTACCGACTGTGCTCAAGGAATCTTTGCCTATTTCGGCTATGCCGTTATTATCATTTGCATATTAATGACTTTCAGTTTCAGTGAGTTCGGTCAGGCAATGCTGGATCGTCCCCCTGGTGAGTCTTTCCTGAACCCGTTTGACACCAGTAAAATGACACAGTTTAACTTATTGTATGTGTTTATTGGTATTTTCGGTTCCATATACAGCAGAATGTCATGGCAGGGATCCCAGGGATACAACTGTGCGGCCAAATCTCCTCACGAACAGAAAATGGGAGGAGTTCTTTCCACCTGGCGCGGCGGTTTCACATTTCTGTCGATTATGATGCTGGTTGTCGCGGCATATACTTACATGCACCATCCTGATTTCGCCAATGGCGCGGCACAGGTTACCTCTGAACTCCATACAAGAATCAACATGGATAATGCGACTACAACTCAGACCATCCGAAATCAGATGCTTGTTCCGGTAGCACTCAGACATATTCTTCCAGTAGGCGTAACCGGTATATTTGCGGCACTCATGTTATTTCTGATGATCAGTACGGATACAACATATCTGCACTCATGGGGCAGTATTTTCATTCAGGACGTAGTTATGCCTCTTCGAAAGAAACCCATGAACCCCAAAAAACAAATCACACTTTTAAGGTTATCCATTTTTGGCGTAGCAGTATTTGCGTGGTTCTTCAGTTATTATTTCGGACAGGTTACGTATATTCTGATGTTCTTTGCCATTACCGGCTCAATCTATCTTGGTGGCGCCGGCGCGGTCATAATCGGTGGTCTATACTGGAAACGAGGAAAAACCAGCGGAGCCTGGGCCGCAATGATTATCGGTGCGACAATAGGTGTCGCCGGCTTTCTCTGCCAGAAATTCTGGGGCTCCGACATTTATCCATTTCTGGAACAAAATGCTCCGGACATGCTCACAGCATTCAAAAATCACCTTGAAGCGATTGGCAGTACCCTCCCCTTTGTTAACTGGAAAGTTACTCCTGAAACGTTTCCATTCTCGGGACAGGAAGTATTACTGCTCACGATGGTTATGTCTATTACGGCCTACATTGGGCTTTCGTTTGTTGGAAAACGGGAAGAATTCAATCTTGACCGTATGTTGCACCGTGGCAAATATGATGTGGACCATGAACACAAAACCAAGAATGCGGTGGCCCCGAAAAAAGGATTTAAAGCTGTTGTTCTTGGTATTGACGATGAATATACCAAAGGAGATAAAATCCTTGCCTGGTCCGTATTTATCTGGTCTGGTAAGACCTTCGTAATCTTCCTGATTGTAGTAATATGCAATCTGTGTATTTGTCGCTGGTCCAATGAATTCTGGTTCACATGGTGGAAATACTACACCATGCCACTATCACTGATTGTAGGAGCAGTCACGACTGTATGGTTCTCCATTGGCGGAACCCGAGACTTGATCGACCTGTTCAAATCATTGAAAAATCTCAAACGAAGCGACCTTGACGACGGACGTGTTATCGGTCACCTCAATGCTGACGACGTAGTCAAGGAAGGTGTCGCCTCTGAGGAAGAAGTTGAAAGCGGAACCGTTACAGAAGAAGAGCTTGCCTCGGAAAACATGATTGAAGAAATCGAAGAAAAAGAATAGCAATAAAAAACTTCCGGTATCCAGAAAGTGGATGCCGGAAGTTAAGAATACAACAACAGATTATTTCTTTATGAATTCAACAACCTGTTCCTTTTCGCCGTTAAACATCAAGAACTGAAATTTATCTTTCGGAGATTTCAGTACAATTCGATTTACCCCGCCGTTGAGCTTCAGCTTAGCTTTATCATGAGAGAATTTCAGCTTTTCACCGTTATACCAGATTTCCCCTTTTCTCCATGAAGTTGCAGCATTTGAATAAAGCGTAATGTCCTCCTTTACCGGTTTAAAATCGACCACCGCCAAATAATATCCTTTTCTGTCATTTCGAGGATACGCAGGAGCAATTACACCGGATCCGGCATTAGGACGTTTTTTCAAATTATCCGGATTTAGTCCAAGAGACTCCGGATCAGTTTCCGGTTGTGATAATTTGCCCAGATCAATGTCCTTCGGACAAGTGAATATCTGAGCTGCATCATTAATTTTCACCGGCAATACCTCCTGCTGTTTTTCTAATAAATCGGCAAACAACCGGTACCGTTTGCCATCCTGTACAAAGTCACACTGTACAGCATAATATGGATTACCATAACGATAATAAAGCAATTTTTTCGAAGGCTCAGCCTGTAAAGCCAAAGATGTAAATTCTTCACCAGACGCAATACGGGAAAACTCCTTACGAATCACTCCCTGACGCCAAACCGCAGGAAATCGAAATGTAAATGTTACATCGGTTATCGCCTTATCACTATTATTCTTTAAGACCGCACCCCATTTTTTTTCAGATAAATGAACCAATTTTAAGTCGACAAATGAAATTTCATTTGACTTGCCGTCCTCCCCTGCCCTTGCATAGACATCTGGAAGAATCTGCTTCTTATCATGAGGCAATTCAAGTAAATTCTCCTGTAAAATCCCCAGTGATACGGAAAGTGGTTTTGCACCTTGCACACTGAACCACAAAGGAATTCTGGCACCAAGTTCGATCGGCTGAATTCTTTGGATTGTAAACTCGACCTCCTTGCCATTCTGTTTTTTCGAAATTATCGTATTTAAAGCTTCATAGCGATACGCACCATATTCATTCTGATTACAATACCACCAATTAGGGTTATCGGCAATCATGGAAAAAGCTTTATCCAATTTCACCAATCCGTCTTTCGTATGCCAGGAATGCATACTCACTGATAAAGAAGGATCTTTTGCCAGTTTTTTGGGATTTCCGAAATAATTATCCAACTGCTTTTTGTATTTCTTCAAGTCAGGATTTCTGTCACCGGGACGAAGTAAGTGTGACATCGCCATCGTTTTGGGAGGATACCCCATACTATGTAAGCGATGAGGAAACACATCAGGAGAAGAAATTACTCCGGTCGCCTGCATTGCTTTTCCAATACTCCAGGCAATACTGGAACTTGGACCAGAATAATTACAGTATGGCAAAACCTGTGAATTGCACGGAGACTGAGACGCAGTTTCCAAAATAATACGGTTTTCCATATATTCCTGAAATTGCCGGTTAGGATTTACTGTCGGCAAAAAAGGATGAGTCATTGTATGTAAACCAATGGAACAGCCTCCTTGCATTAGTTTTTTTAGATAGTCAGGATCTTTTTTTAATGCCCAAAGTCCATTCTGAAAAAAAGTCCCTTTCAAGCCATTTTTTACCATTAACTTATGGGTTCTCAAGTGAGCAGGATTGGTATCATCCCAACGTGCGGAAATCGCCAGTTTATAATTCTTAGGCAGAGGAGTGACTTTTAGTTGAACTTTCTGCGCATCTTCTTTATCAGCAAAAGTCATGGTAACTTTCTGCTTATATTCCCTAAAATCAAGTGGATTTGCAGCTCGGGCCGCAAACATTCCCCAAAATAGACAGAATACAAAAAAGTATTCCTTACTTGTAATCGCCCTTGACAAAGTACTCATTGAACTCTTTTCTTTTCCATAATTCATATTTCGTTGATTCCACTCCATAATGTTACAATAGGTCTTCTTTAATTAACATACAACTTTCCTGCCTTATACTATCTGTCAAAACCCGGCAAAAAAACTGCATCAAAACTGCATCAATAATATACAATGATCATTTTAACATATCAAGCCACCCCGAAAAAGTACACCAGTATTGAATCTTTCAAAGCAATATAGAACTCAAAACACACCATAGCTCCATTACATATAGTACTATACAACAACCCAATATAATAGAACAAAAAGAAAAAAAACTACAACAAGCACTCCCTCATCACCTAAAACTTAGCCCAATATAATATAGTACTATACATTCACCAAAACAGTGGATATTTATCTCTTAAAACTCATCGCACACTCTATACAGCATCAAACCACAGCAGTACCAAAACAATAACCATAAACAACTTACAAAAATAACAATCTCATTACAAAACGATCTATAATGAACATTATTATTTACAGCTTCTCACTGTTCCTATTGACACACACCGTTTCGTACTGTATAATTTCGATACAATATCGATACAGAGAACAACTCAAGGGATTAAACAAGTGTCAAGTCGCAGCCGTGATAGAATAGAAAAATACCTTTTCCGTCAGCTTACAGTGCTTGGAAATGGCGATCAGCTCCCTTCTATGAGAACAATCATTCAGGAATGCCAGTCCAGCCAGTCAACAGTACAGGCAGTATTAAGACAGTACGAAAAGAAACGCCTTATTATATCCAAAAATCGCCGTGGTTATTTCAAATCGGAAAATAAAACAGCTCAAGAATTTTTGGGTGAAGTCGATTTGATTTATTGTACAACAGCACAAAGTGAAGATCCGTTAATGAAATTCCATGGAGAGTTCTCTCACTTGTTGTGCCGCTACTGTGGTGAAAAATGGCGAAGTGTAAGAATGCATTATCTGGAAACACATGCGGATTTGGAATCACTGCGCCAACTGGCATCGAACAACCGTTGCCGCGCCTGTATTCTGGTAGCCTCCCCAACGAATGAAATGGGCACCATCCTGGAAAGGAATCATGTTCCGTACGTGAATGTCTTCCCTCATGCGTCACAACTTGATCCCAGAGCGGTCAATATCATCATCGACAACAATCAGGTCATAGAGAAACAACTGGATCATCTGGTAAAACAGGGACACAAACGAATTGCCTATCTGCATAATCTGCGTAAAAACGAGGTTGCACGAGACATGACAATGCGTATTGAAGCATTCTACCGTTTATCATTAGAACACGGCTTACCGCTTAATCCGGAATGGATTCAGCTGGGTGGATATGATTCAAACACCTGCATTGAATCAATGCGTAAAATTCTAAAAACCACTCCACAGCCGACAGCCGTAATCTGTTACGACCATCATCTGCCGACTGTATATCGTGTATTAAATGATTTTAATATGTATCCGGGCCACGAGTTCAGCGTAATGTCCACAGACAACCTGCCAATCACTCAAGTGATGAGTCCACAGGCCACGTCTTTGGACATTTCCAGAACACAAGCAGCAAAATTGGCAATTGATGCCCTGGAAAAAACACTTTCAGGAGAAACGGTCGGACATATAATTAATATAGAAAGTAACATTATCACCCGGCAATCAACCGGACTGGCACCAAATACAGAACAGAAATAAACATATTTTTTTTATAATCAAACCATCAAAGGATAGAGAAAGATGAAAAAGATGAAAACACACTCACAAAGGATCACCTCCCGCCCATCACAATTCACACTCATAGAACTCCTCGTCGTGATCGCCATCATTGCTATTCTGGCCGCAATATTACTCCCGGCTTTGAATCAGGCAAGAGATAGAGCAAAAGCGATCAGTTGCATAAGTGGCTGCAAACAATTGGGAATTGCCTATGCCATGTATGAACAGTCAAACAATGAATATATGCCTTACAAATCAAGTCAGACCGGCGCAACCAAAACAGTAACACTTTCCACATCATCTTCCAGCGGAACTGTAATACAGCTTCTCCGGGAATACTACAGCGGCAGCCCAGGCACCACAGTCACTAAAAGTGACAGTATCTGGTCATGCCCATCAGGAAGAAACATAAATGAAGAAGGCGGTTTGGGCTTCTACGTCGGTCGCTGGCTGAATGGTGGTGCCCACGCGGCAACCAAAGGAAAAGGTTTGAAAACATCAAGAATACGTCGTCCTAGCTGTCTGGCTGTATTACTTGACAGTCTGGCCGGACAGAACAAGAACAAATCAGTATATTATCGTCCATATTGGTATAGTGAAACCAGCTCAACCGTCTATGGAGGAAATACCTCATTCACCATTGAACGTTTCGGGTCCCACAAACACAGAGCAACATTTCTCTTTGCCGATGGTCGCGCATCTCTCCATTTTCAGACTTTATGGCTATGGAATGGCAATCTTCGTAGCTTAGAAGTATTTAATCCTTTCACCTGCAAACCACAGCGCGATTAGAAGTATTGTAAAAGATAAAAATTTCACATAAGAAATCATAAAATTTAAATAAAAAACAAATGACAGGACTCTTGAAGATGTATGCCAAAACTTCCTCAGCTACGCTGAAAGCGACAAAACGACCACAATTCACACTTATCGAACTCCTCGTAGTGATCGCCATCATCGCTATTCTGGCGTCACTTCTGCTTCCTTCCCTGAATCAGGCAAGAAACAGAGCGAAAGCAATCAGCTGCGTGAGTAGCTGTAAACAGCTTGGAGTAGCTTATGCAATGTATGAACAATCAAATAATGCATACATGCCACATATAGCAGGCAAATCAGGTGTAACCAGCACGATATCCTTAGCCGTTTCTTCTACGCCACAAAACGTTATTGATCTTCTTCGTGAATATTACAGTGGATCAACCAACATCACGAAAAGCGACAACCTTTGGGCATGTCCTTCCATGAAAAACAGAAGAAGTGCCACTGGTGTCAGTTTCTTTGTCGGCCGCTGGCTAAATGGTGGAGCTCATGCGGGAGGAAAAACAACGGGAGGACTGAAGACTTCCAGAATACGTCATCCTGGTTCACTCGCTATCATTTTTGACAGTATGTCGAACGAAAATTCAAATTCATCAGCATACTTTCGTCCATATTGGTATAGCGACACAAGCTGCTGGAATGGAAACAGCTCGTTCACAATTACTCGTTTCGGGCCTCACAAACGAAGAGCAACCTTCCTTTTCGGAGATGGTCGTGCGGAACTCAAACCTCAAAAATTCTGGATGTGGAATACTTCTCCCCGTATCAATGAAATATTCAATCCATACACCGCCAGGGTTTACAATTAATATAAAAACAGTATTATATAATATTATGTAGAAAATTACTCAGCTAAAAAATAACTGTATAACTCTCCACAAACAGGTCAAAGACATCATGCTAAAAAAAATCTTGATTTTTATAAATAAAATAGCGGCAGCATTATTATTAGTTTTCGCCGCAACTGTAGTTCAAGCCGGAACTTATGGCGAATGGAATTCTTCTCCTATCGGCGGCGGCGGATATTTACTCAGTACAATAATATGCCCGAGCAATCCGGACATTATTTACTGCAACAGTGACGTCGGCGGTCTGTTCCGCAGCTCCAACGGCGGAAAAAGCTGGAAGATGATACATGGTACAACATCTACACCGCTATATAATGTCCGATCAATAAATGTGGACCCGCGCAATGCGGATATTATCCTTGCCGCTGTTGGCAGCCAATATATCCCCAAACGCGGAATTTTCCGTAGCACCGATGGCGGAAAAAGCTGGGTCCAGGCATGCAAGGCGCTGTTTATCGGCAACGGTAACCTCAGGGCCTGCGGTCAGTCTCTGGCACGCGACCCCAAACAGCCAGATATTATTTATGCCGCCTCTCCGGTCGACGGTATTCTTGTCAGCAAGGACAATGGCAAATCATGGAAGTCTCTTAATGCAATGAAAGGTTACGGTGTTGCCGACCTCAAGATTGATACAGGTAATCCATCACGCCTGTGGCTGTGTACCAAGAAATACGGAATCAGGCCCCGTGAAGCGAATGGAAAAATAACTTTAAAAGATGGTTTTTTTCGTTCCGATGACGCAGGAAAAACATGGACAAAACTGGGCGACAAATCTCCGATTGAAATGCTCCAGGCCCCTTGGGATTCTTCTTTGCTCTACGGTATTTTTGACCGTCGCAGCATATCCATGAGCACGGACGGCGGCAAAACATGGACAGAGATCAATAACGGACTAAAAATCGCGAAAGCCGGTAAAAAAGTCAAGCCGATATATGACACTTACTATTTAGCCTTGGCGGGGGGCCCTGACTTCATTCTTACGGGGTCGGGAAAAGGAAGTTTTTACCGCTTGGATCGCGGTAGTAAAATTTGGAAGAAAATCCCTTGTAAATTTCACCAGGGAAACTGGTTTTTAAAAACCCTTCCCAAAAAGTGGAGCCACTTTGGACGCGCAACTTCATCAATATCCATTGACCCCAAAAATCCCAAACGTTGGTTCTTCACCGACTATTACGCAGTCTACCAGACCAAAGATGCTGGCCGCAACTGGCAACTATGTATCGACGGCATTGAAATGATCGTGATTCACACTTTGGTTACAGATCCGAGCAACTCGAATCGTGTACTGCTCGGCATGGCGGACAATGCTCCAATTATTTCTAATGACAGCGGAAACTCATTCAAACAAAAAACGAATGGTGTAGGTAACACAAAATGCATTGCCATTGCCATGAGTAACCCTAAAATAGCCTACTCCACCGGTCCCAAGAACTGGTCCTGGACCGCCAATGCCCTCAGAATAAGCAATGACGGTGGTATTCACTGGAAATGGACTCCGTCCAAAGGGCTGGGAAATATGAAGTCTGGAGCAATCTGCACGGTTGCGGTATCACCGATAAGTCCTTCAGAAGTATACGTTGCCCGCAGCGGCCCGACTGCTTCCAACAAAGGAGGAGTTTATCGCAGTACGGACAACGGTAAAACGTTCACTTGGGACAGTACCGGATTCGGCAATGAAAAATCATTCTTCCGTCCATCGATCTGGCATTCAGGACGTGAGCTCGCTATTGGCTCCGATGGAAATAATATGGTTGCAATCGGCCAGGGGAAAAAGAACGTATATTACCGAACCAAAGGAGAAGAGTGGAAAGCCTCCGGCAATCCTCCATCCGGACGCCATTACGACTTAACCGCAGATCCCCACACCCCTGCCCGCTTTTATCTGGCATCTGCTGGTTCCGGCCTCTTCCGCAGTGATGATGGCGGAGCAACTTGGAAACAAATAATCAAAGGAGATGTCGTCTCTGTCGCCTGTGATCCCTTCAATACTGGCAGAATTGCTGTTGCCATGAATAGAGAAGGAAAAGTTTGTTATAGTCAGGATAACGGAGATTCCTGGAAAGAACTTGACAAAAGCCTGCCCAACAGGCATGGTTTAAAACTATGTTTCAGCGGCGACAGACTGCTGGCAGGTTCGGATGGCAATGGTGTATTCTATATAGAACTGCCGGATGAAAAATAAAGGCTATCACCAATGAAAAATTATATGCGGCTTCTTTTTCTTACAGGAATACTCATCAGCACTATTGTAACTAAACTTCAAGCAGCTCCTCTGAAAGTATTACATCTGTCAAATAAAGCAATAGAAATAGAAGTCGCTCCCCGTATTGGCGGACGACTCACAGTACTACGCCGTCCCGGCGGCAAAAATCTTCTGCTTACATCGCCGAAAAATGTAACATCAGTAGATGAATCTGCCGTCCCGGCATTACGCAGAGACAAAGCAAAGTTCCGTAAATTCTTTGGACACATTGTATGGCTGGGTCCTCAGACAGACTGGTGGCGCCAACAAGATTTTGATCTAACGGCCAAACGCCATGGCGAACTATGGCCGCCGGATCCCTGGCTGGAATTCGGCGATTACAAGATTATCAAACAAACCCAAAATGAACTTGTTCTAAAAGGCCCACATAGTAATTGTTCCGGCGTAACCCTGACCAAAACTTATACTCTGGGTACTGACGCTACTGTCAAACTGACCGTAACAGCAGTCAACACCGGCAAAAAAACGGTACGCTGGGGACTTTGGTCCAATACTCGAGTATCATCGTCAGCTAAAGTCTATGCACTGGTCAATCCCCGGAAACACTTGCATTACCAGATGGATACCTGGAATACAGAACATGAACGCCTTTTCACCTATGAGTTAACCAACGGTTTTTTCCACTTTCAGGAACCAGAAAAGCTGTCGAGCAAAATAACGGCATATAAGGGAAAAGTCGGTTTCACCCCATCGGTTCCCATCATCGCCGCATTTATTGATTCTGAATTACTGTTGAAAGCTACATCTCCAGTTTCCCAGGTAGCTCCCGGTCACTATCCGGTAGAGATCTACCGTGAAATAAATCGTGAATATTTAGAGTCAGTTTACGAACTTGAATTTCATGGTAAATACAAAACAATAGCTCCAGGAGAGAGGATCTCTATGGTTGAAATATGGCAGTTACTTTCTCCTCGGCTGCCTGATCAACCTCCTGCCCAAACAGCTTTTTTGAAAAAGCTTTTTAATAATTCTAACACAAGTCTAGCCCCATCCCTAAAGGCGCTAATAGCAGAATGACACCAGGGAATCTCGAATCTAAAATGGATTTTTTATAGTCATGCGCTATATTGAAGGATTCAAAATTTATTAAAGGACACAATTTCTATGAACTCAATACACTCAGCGACTCCCAAAAACCGGTGCCTGAATTTCCTGAAACCAGCAGCCATTATACTGATCATGGTTACAGGTATTTCCATGTTACTGACAGCCTGTAATTCCACCCCAAAGGAACAACAGGTAAAAGAAATTAAATTACTGACAATCGGTAACAGCTTTGCCGATAGTGCGTTCAAATATCTGCCGTCTGTTGTTAAATCAGTTCCCGGCTGTAAAATTGTCATGGACAGAGCAAATATCGGCGGATGCTCTTTGGACCGCCACTGGAAAGAAGTTGAAAAATCCCAGAAAAATCCAAAATATAAACCATACTACAAAAAATATACTCTTAAAGAAAAGTTGCAACTCAAGAAATGGGACGTAGTCACCATGCAACAGGTCAGCTCAAAGAGTTTCAAACTAAAAACCTATGAACCATATTTTGGCAACCTCTATAAATATGTTCATGAATACGCGCCGCAGGCAGAAATCGTTATTCAGATGACTTGGTCATACCGTCCCGATCATTGGGCTTTCGGCAAATGGGGAGTATCCGATCCGGATGATATGTTCCGTAAACTATTCAACAATTATCTGTTCATGGCCAAGAAATATAACTGCAGAATCATCCCGACCGGGCTGGCGCTTCATCTTGCTCGAGAACAGCAGAAAGAAAGATTTGTTATGCCGGAAAAATTCAACGCCTCACAATATACTTATCCTGCGAAACCCAAAAATCCTGCCGGGACATTCATCAACGGTTACCACTGGAGAAAATACAAAGATGGCCACCGTAAACTCAATGGGGACCTGATTCACTTCAATAATCGTGGAAGATATCTTCAGGCATGCGTATGGTTCGCAAAACTCTTCAACAAACCGACCAGCTTGATCAAATTTGCACCGAAAGATATCACGGCTGAAGATGCCGCATTCCTGCGAAAAATTGCTCAGGAAGCAGTTGACCAATCCAATAAGGATTTTCCGGTTAAATACCCGGTAAAGAAATAGAAAACCGGGCGTCAAGCTCGTAATAATACAATACTGCAAAGCCGGCTAAATGCTGGCTTTGCAGTAAAAAATCCTGCCATGTAATTCCAAGACTCGAAACATACACTTTTTCTTCTATTTTTCATGTTTTCAAAATATCCTTGCACTGTTCCTGTACGTATTATTTCAAATAATTAAAACAATATATACTAGTTGCAAAAAATTCACTCTGTTATATATTTTTACAATGTAATAAAATCCAACTTTTTGAACTGCCCCATCTTAGAGTCATGAATTCATTTAAATATATAAAAAAGTTAGTGCCGATACTGCTGATTATTGGAATATGCCCAATTTTTTTAGGTACATTTCTTTTTTCAACTCATTGGGATATCTCGCATGATATTCTATCTTACATTGCAAGGATTCCTGTTTTTGTTGATGCGCTCAACCATGGGATTCTAATTCCACGTATTGCACCGGACTTTTGCGGCGGCTATGGATATCCCGTATTTGTATTTTATCAGCCAGCTCTTTTCTATCTTTGGAGTATAATGCATTTTATTGGCTTCGAGCTACCTAATGCGCTTCATGTTACGGTGCTAATTGCTTTTATCTATGGGGGGACCGGCAGTTATTTGCTGGCTAAAAAAATCAGTGGGAATGTCTATGGTTCTTTTTTTGCTGCTATTGTATTTCTACTTACTCCTTACCTTTATTGCAATTTGCACGTTAGAGGAGACTTTAGTGAGTTACTATCTATTCTTGTTGGACCAATGGCAATGTATGCAGTTTTAGAGCTCTATGAGCGCATTAAAGAGAAACGGAAATATGTATTTTGCTTTGGTCTTACGGCCGCAGCATTAGCACTGATTATTACAAGCCATCCGGCTGGAGCAGTGTTTATCTTTGCGCCGATGTCATTTATCATTGGATACACCGTAATTTTCAGTAATCAGTATGCACCATTAAAAGAACGCATTTTTACTCTTACAATTATTGCTGCAAGCTTTGTTTTTGCACTAATTCTTAGTTCACCATACTGGTTTATCACTTTAATAATGAAACAACATATTCAATATGAGCGAATCTTAAAAGCCTTTGTTTCAACTGATCACGCTGTTTCCTTCTGGCAGTTGTTTTCTAATAAATGGGGTTTTGGCAGTTCAATACCAGGATACAATGATAACATGTCATTTCAGCTTGGGCTACCTCACTTTATTCTGGCAATATTCGGGATGATAATTGGCTATAAAAAACGAATTATACAAATTGCCGCTCTACTCTATTTTATATTTATTGTCTTGATGCTTCCCTGCAGTGCTTTTCTCTGGGAAAATATTGAAGTATTGCGCAGTATGCACTTCCCATGGCGAGCACTCACTGGAACTGTATTTGTCCAATATATAGCAATTTGTGGTGTCGCTTGTTTTGTAAATAGAAGAAAATTAAGAACAACACACATTGCCATATACTCTATTATTATATTATCCTGCAGCGCCGTTTGGTATGAAGATATGTTCAGTTCTAAAAAGATGTTTCTTAATATTCATCAGGTATTTTCTCGTCTCAGTCTGGAAGCTAGTAGACACAACTGTTATCCTCACGACGCAAGTGGAGAATTTTACCCCAAAAGTGTTGTAAAATACCCGATAACTCCAAGAGGAAATTCTCCGTTGATAATGATTAGTGGCAGGGACACAGTCGTTAAACCGCTCCCTGGCAATAGTAAATATCATCTTCATTATCAACTAACGACGAAAGAACCTGCAATACTTGTGATTAAACAATTTTATCTTCCTGGGTGGAAAGTTTACTTAGGAGGAAAATTAATTGAAGATAAAGTTCTCTCTCAGTCATTGGCGCCAACAGGATTAATGTGCCTCCACCTAAAGGCTCCAGTCAAAAAGCTTGAACTTAAAGCATTTTATCAACCTCCAGGAGAACGGATGTTAATTATTTTGATTGCAATAACGGTAACTATTTGGCTACTGCTAGTGTTGAAAAGTTCTCAATGGGGACAAAGAGTATTTCAAAATGCAATGAAGCATCTACTAAGCTTCTCGTCAACAAAGAACGACAAAAAGTCATAAATAATTGATTCACTGCATTTTCAAACCATTCAAATCAGAGAAACGCCCCGTATTTTTTCAGTTCTTCACGCAAGGCGCAGCCATTAATTTCCGGCGGATTAACTCCAGCCTTTACAGCCATAGCGGCAGCCATGCCAGCCGCCTGCCCTACAGTACATGCCGGAGGCATTACCCGCATACTGGAATGAACCGGATGATCAACAGAAATCGGTCGTCCCCCAATCAGCAGATTATCAATTAGCTTCGGAACGATGCAGCCATAAGGTATTTCATAATAAGTACCTTTAGGAAAATGCTTAAGAATGGTTCCACTGCCGTTTGGATTGTGAATATCAATCGGATAGCTAACCCGAGCAATGGCATCTTCAAACATTGGAAACGACTCATTTTCAAAGTCAAACATATCATCGCTGACATAATTTCTTCCCATTACCCGACGTGATTCCCTCACGCCGACATGAGCGGCAATGGACCGCAACCTTGCACGTTCAAATCCCGGTACTTTTTCCCGGAATAATTTCAGAAGTTGACGAATCTGTTTGCGTGCCAATACTTCCGCATCAGACAAACTCAAACCATCGGTCGCGTGATGTTTTATAACTCTGGTGGTATTAAAATGAATCACATCTTCCGAAAACCATGGAAATTCCAGAATGTCCTCACGCGGGCAATCGACTTCACCATTTTCTTTTGCCTCGTTATAAACCTTAGTAAGAACCTTTCTTAGAGCCCAGGTTGTTTCGGGATTTTCTTCTTCTGGAAAAAGTTTTCGACAGCATTCGGCGGCAACTTCACGATCAATATCTTCAAGCTTAAAACAAGTAGTCATCGGCTGACAAAGCCCGTCATCATTACCATAGGCAATTTCACATCCGGCTTTTGCCGCAACATCGGCATCACCAGTACAGTCAATATAAACTTTTCCTTTTGCCGCAGTCAAACCGGACTTTGAAAATAAGATAACCCGTTCAATCATTCCATCTTTAACTTCCACATCAAACAATTCGTGATGATATGCCGGACGCACTCCGGCTTCCAGGAGAAGATCTTCTGCAGCAAGCATTGCTTCAGGTATTCCAATGGTCATTTTATCCCGCTCTGTAAGGTCAGTATTGGGAACATAGCTTATAATGCGCTCGCGCCATTCAGCATATACCGGCGTGTCCATGGTTTCTCCATTTACATGGTTATACATAAAAGGACATACCTCTCCATAAACCGCCATGCCTCCAGGCCCGCCGAAACGTTCGATAATAACGGTATCGGCACCATTACGTGCTGAAGTAACAGCGGCACCCAAACCGCCGGGACCAGCTCCAAGGACGATGACATCCGCTTCTATTGTAGTTGAAACTTCACTGTAATTAAACGTATTCATTATGCTTTCTCCAGATATTTTGTTGCCTGTTATTAATGAATATAAGGTTTTTTTTTTCACAGTAAAGTTGATTTTTCCGTTATTTTAGTGTAAATATCTACTAAACGCCCAAAAAATGAGAAAATTTTATGGAAAACAATGAACAAATTGCCAGCAACGGCCTGAATGCAGTCCAGACCATTTTCGGTGGACATTTCACCCTGCACTACTGCAATCTCCAGGAAAATAAATTTAATCATCTGGTAAAGTCTTTTCATGATAATTCATTCTGCGATATGGTGAAACTGCATCTCGGAAGCAATATCACCCCATGCACTGAATTCGATATGATCACTGTGCGGACCGAGTGCTTAAGGCGCAAACAACCATTCTTTAAAATATGTTCATTCGGAGCATTTGAAATCATTACACCATTTTTTGAAGACAATGAACTAAAAATGGTTCTGTTTCATGGCCCATTCCGGCTAGCTGGTTGCCAGGATAAGAGACGTACAATCGTCCCAAATTTCTATCATCAATCGGCAACAGAATTAGACAATGTTCTCCAGTCTCTTCCAGAAATAACACTGAAAAATGCTGATCTGGCAGCAAAACTTTGCATGGCAATGTCTGAAAATTTCATTGCGTTATGTCATCACTCACCTCAAATAAAATCCCGAAAAGACCGAATAAAATATTTTATGTCATACTCTTACCGTCACAAAAGTACCAGTCTGGACAGTCTCGCTGATTACCTAAATCTGAGCATATCGAGAACCGGCAAAGTTTTACAACAGGAATTCAACATAACATTCCCTCAAATGCTGAATCAGTACCGTTTTGACAATGCAAAAAAACTTTTGTGTGAAACAGCACTTACAACCGGCATCATTTCAGAACTATCCGGTTTTTCTTCTCCGCAGTACTTTTACCGACTATTCAGAAAAACGTTTAACATCACGCCAACAGAATACCGAAAACATTATGCCGGTCATCACCTGCCGGAAGACGTATAAGTCCGTTCGACAGACAGCATCAATCTCCCCCTACATGGAACGAGGTATTAACTTTCGCTTCCGCAAGGAGCTTTGCGACTGGAGTTTGAAGCGGCACAAACGCCGTCCGTCGTACGAACTCCTGGATTCATTGTATTTTTTTTAAGGATTCAGTTTCAATAACTAAAAAAAGTGCTATAATTAATTCATATAAGCACTTAAGGAAGGATATCATGTTCAAAAAGACTTTAATTGTATTATTCTGTTTTGTCTGCGTTCTCTCTATCATTGGCGGCTGTAATTGTCCTTGTTCGAAGTTGACATGCAACTGTTCTAAGATTGCATATAAAAGTGATTCCGGAAAAGTGATAAATTTGACCGTAGGACAATTAGTCTGCATCCGTCTGGAAGAAAATCGCACCACAGGATATTCATGGGAGTATAACTGCTCCAACTCCAAAACCTGCAAACTGGAAAAGGATATTTTTCTGGCACCGACCGGAAATCTTTCCGGAGCTCCGGGCATGCGTGAATTCATCATTAAAGCAAAATCTGCCGGTGAAACTAAAATCACCTTAAAATATATACGACCATGGGAAAAGGATCAAAAACCAGCGGAAGTCATGAATTATGAAATCGTTGTAAAATAACATCGGATAAAACACTTATAACAGCACCTGGAAAACGTTAAGAGGAAGCAGTTAAACTTCTTGTATTTTACCCACTATGGAGTTATTGTTATCAGCTTAATACTTTGACATATCAGGAACTATAAAATGATAAAATTTCTTTCAATCTCGACAATATGTACATTCACATTACTCCTCTGTTCATGCGGCAATTTGAATCAACAGCATATTGGCGGGGAAAAGCTGACCGCTAATAATATTAAATTCGCCCAGGGCATGGTTATCGATCCCAACTGGAATCCAATGAGCATGTGTTTTAATGAGCAAAATAACTATACTGATTGCTGGAATTCTCATGTAGTCCCCGCTTTTCCTGTAATTTATTGGACGACGTTCGGCTATTTTGAGGATCATTCATGCTATGGTTTAAGAAAAGTAGCGTCATTTGTTCCGTTGTTTTATTTAATACGCAATTCCGTATATGATTCACGCGGATTCCGTAAAACTTCTACCACAGACTTTAATTTAGCATTAACAATGGGATATCAGGATTTAAAAACCAAAGACTCCTTCGAGTGGAAATATGGTTTAATCTGGATTCCAGGACTTGGACCGTTTCTTGGTTTTGGAACAAATTACTTCCAATTCCTCTGGATACCTTTTTCTGATATGTAATTTTTCAGGAACGAAGTAAAAAACGCTTTATTCTCTCATAATCTCATATTTTCTGGTATATATCACATATATTCAACCCAAATAGCAGTTGCTCAAATAAGAGCAAACCTGTAAAATTCATTATTCACTTGCAATATATGTAATATTATGGAGAAAACATGATGTATTCAAATATCCTTAATGTATGGGGTAAAGGACAAATTCTGGCATATTCCGGAATTGAAGGAAAAACAGATTTTGCTAATAGTCTGATAATGCGGACTACCATAAACAGTTGCGGTTTTAACATATGCCAACCAGACAAAGGCGGCAAAATTTATTTTAATTCCAGTGAATTGGCTGACGGTAATTTTATGTTGAGCGGAGATTTCCTGATTACCAAGAATCTAAAAGCTGCCTTTATTGATACCCATCACTGTCTGATGGAAGGCGAATTCCACGTCAGCCCCGGCGAAAATATCAATGTTATATCTAATGGGAAACGCACCCTTGTAGGAGCAAAAGATTTTTTCAACCCCCAATTAATTGATACCAATCTGGATAATATCATTACTGGTTATAAGAAATTTTATGAGGATCTGAAAATTCTAAATCAGCCTCGGGATGCTTCTCGTCGGACTTTGGCCAAATGCATCTCTCAAGCACGAACAATGGTATATTCGCCGGACGCAGAGATTAAACAGCGCTGGACCACTCCGGATCGCTGGCCTCATCGCAACATGTGGTTGTGGGACAGCGTATTTCACGCTATTGGAATGCGTCATTTCGACATAAATCTAGCCCGTGAAGCAATCCTCTCTGTATTGGATATGCAAAGCGACAACGGTTTTATTCCACATTGTGGTTATCCCGGCTTCAGGTCAGAAATAACTCAGCCGCCAGTCTTGGCTTTGGGGGTAAAACTTTTGGATGAAACAGAATCCTCCGAAGAATTTATATCACGCACCTATCCCCATTTAAAAGCCTATATAGAATGGGATCTAAACAACCGCGATACAGACGGTTACGGTCTACTTGAATGGTTTATAGAAGCAGACGAAAACTGCCGCAGCGGAGAAAGCGGTATGGATAACTCGCCACGCTTCGACAGTGCAACCCAGCTTGACGCCACAGACTTTAACGCGTTTATATCATATGAATGCGAAATCATGGCCGATTTCGCCACGCGCCTCGGATACAACGAGGACGCAAAAATATGGAAGGAACGTTATAAGCAACTTAACAAACTTATGAATGAACGTTTATGGAACCCCGAGAAAAAGTTCTATTTTGATTACGATGTAAATCGTAACAAAATGTCTCCAATAATGGCAAGCTCCGGTTTCCTCCCCCTGCTCTGTGGAGCGGCATCGCAGGAACAGGCAGAAATGCTGGCAGCTCACCTTGAAAATAAAAACACATTTAACACCCCATTGACAATCGCCTCAATCGCTCTCTGTAACGAACAGTTCTACAGCAAAGACATGTGGCGTGGCCCGGTATGGGCAAACATCAACTGGCTGGTCGCACAGGGATTTCGTCGCTATGGACTGAATGATGCTGCCGCCCGGATCTTATCGTCAACAACAAATGAAATCGAACAAATGTACCTGAAATACGGAACACTTTTTGAGTTCTATGATGACCGTAGAGAAACTGATCCGCCGGAACTCTTACGTAAAGCCGTCAACATCCCGGATTCCTTTAACCAGGTATTCCATGATTACGGCTGGACCGCTACATTATACATCGACATGATTATGCAGCAATCATGATTTATTGAAAATACGTCCGGGAAGCTGGTTAACCAGCTTTCTGAACTCCAGTTTCATCAACAGAGAAAGTAATTTTCCGGTTTCCAATCCGGTTTGGGCGGAAAGTTCGTCAACACTTTTCTCGCCGTCTTCAAGACTTTTCATAATGATTTGTTCGGAGTCATTAAGTTCTGGATTCGGCTCATCACTTTGATCTGGATCTATCAAATATTGCTCCTGGGGGTCGTTAACGGAAAACCCGGGAAGAAATTCAAAATCTGCTAGAACATCATCAAATGTCTCTACCAGTCTGGCGCCTTCCTTTATCAAATGATGACAACCTTTTGCCTGCGGATTATCAGCTTGTCCAGGAACAGCAAATACGGCCTTCCCTTGCTCCAGTCCGATATTCGCGGTAAGTAAAGCTCCGCTGTTAATTCCGGCTTCGACAACCAGGACTGCCTGGCTTAAACCGGACACAATCCGGTTGCGCCGTGGGAAAGACTGACGACTAACTGGGAAATTCATGGGATATTCACTAATTACCGCCCCGCCGCTTTCAACAATATCTCTAGCCAGTTTTGTATGCTCCTGCGGATGTATTCGCGCCAATCCGCCGCCAAGTACGGCTATGGTTGTACCTTTTGTATCAAGGGTCGCCTGATGCGCCACAGCGTCGACACCATATGCCAACCCGGAAACAACGGTCCAACCGGCATAGGAAGCAGCTTCGGAAAGATATCTCGCCATCTTTTTCCCGTATACCGTGACACGTCGCGAACCGACGATTGCAATCGAGTTATTATTTAAATTAGGCAATTCACCACGCACATAAAGACAAACGGGAGGATCATAGATACCCTTTAAAATCTGTGGGTAATCGTCATCGTAAAGAGTAATGATCCTAACACCGGCACGTTCAGCCAGAGCCATTTCACTCTCAAAATCGACTTGGTTGCGCCAATCGGCAATCTTTGCGGCTAGTTTTTCCGGTATATTCTTTATCTGAGCTAACTCAGCTTCCGACTGGTCAAGAATAGCGCCGGTACTGCCAAACTGGTCAAGCATAGCCTGTAGTCTAGCAGAACCAATTCCGGGCAATAAGTTAAGAATTATGCAGGCCTCACGATCAATCACAGCGTCCCTCCACTACGTATTTTACGATTTCCATGTCAACACCTTTCTCAATGCTGACCATTCCTATTCCAAGCGGCAGGATAAATACAACTTTGCCGTTTGCGGTTTTTTTATCTTTATACATGGCCGAAACTACCGCGGCCGGATCACAGTCGCTTATGCGAGTTGGAAGTTTTAAAGCAGTAAGCAGTTTTTCCTGACGCTCCGCGGCAGAAGCAGTCATCATTCCGAGTCGAACGGCAAGGTCAGCGGCCATGCACATGCCAATCGCAACCCCCTCACCATGGCCGATTGAAAAGTTCGTAACGGCTTCAATAGCATGACCAAAGGTATGACCATAATTTAATATGGCACGAAGACCGGACTCTTTCTCATCGCAGGATACAACTTCGGCTTTTATTCGACAGCAATGCGCGATAATATCGGCATAAAACTCAAGGTCCAGAGAATTTAGCCTATCAGTGCTCTGCTCCAGTTTCGAAAAGAACGGTTCATCCTTGATTACGCCATACTTAACGATTTCCGCCAGCCCGCAACGCACTTCACGATCAGGCAGCGTATTCAGTACAGACGTATCAATTAAAACAAGACGCGGCTGCCAGAAAGCGCCAACCAGATTTTTTCCTTCCGGAAGATCAACCCCGGTTTTTCCTCCTACACTGGAATCCACCATTGCCAAAAGTGATGTCGGAACCTGAATAAAATCAATACCGCGCATATAACATGCCGCGGAGAACCCCGCCATATCCCCGGGAACGCCGCCGCCCAGGGCGACAATCAAAGATTTACGATCAAGTCCGGCTGCAACCATATCAGAACAGAATCCTCCTACAGACGCTAATGTCTTATGCTGTTCCCCTGCTGGATTAACCGACTGAGACACACCAGTAGAATTTGCGGAAGTTAAAGCGGAAGATACCGCGTCAAAATAAAGAGGTCCGACGTTGCTGTCAGTTATTACATGGCATTTTTTTCCATTCACTATGGGATCGAGCGCAAGCATTGCGCCTGAGATCAGGTTTTCCCCTACCAGAATATCATAGGAGCGATCTCCCAAATCAACTTTAACCGTTTGAATCATAAATATAATTTCCGTTTTATATGAAATCTTTGATAAGCTTTTTACCTAATGTAATACCGCCATATCTATTTGCCAAATGCAATAGCAAAAAACCTGACCATAATAGTTCGAACGCCTCAAACTTTTCATATGAAAAACACCTCTTTATAACAATTCCCAAACATATTCAAACTATGGTAATTAATAAACAATAATTCAGCAAGAAATAGAAGAAACAAAATGAAATTTAAAATTATTCTACTTCTCCTTGGTTGTATGCTGTTTACAAATAGTTGCTACAAAAAACGTACTCCTAAAACAGTTTTACATATCTATACTGCCATGGAAAATGATGAAATTGATGATTACTATCAGTTATGGAAACAACATCATTCTGATATTGAATTGAAATTCCATGTAGCTCCCACCTATAAAGTTCAAAAACGATTGACAAAAGCTTTGAACTGTCCGGATGGCGGACCTGATATTGTATTTGGTTGTTCTACAGACTGTCTTATTGATCTTGACAAACAATCCTTACTGGAAGGCTTTACGTTAAAAGATATTGAAATTCTGAAAAATCGCTTTATTGATAAGACCAATACACCTCCTCATTGGGCCGCTGCCAAAGGATTTGTCGGAGTAATGATCACCAACCAAATTTCTTTTAAACGTTTAAAACTTACGCTCCCTACATCGTTCGATGACTTAATCAAACCGGAATACCGCAATCGCATTGCAATGCCCGATCCTCTGACTTCCGGAACTGGTCTCCATTTTATCTGTGGAATAATCCATAAAAAAGGCGAAAAGGCAGGATGGGAATATCTTGAAAAACTTTTCCGGAATTTACATATACTGACCCAAGACGGTTCAGAACCGACCAAACTGGCAGCGAGGGGTGATGATGGTATAGCCATTGGAATATCATTTGCTTATCGCGGTTTCCGTGAAAAATCGAAAGGAGCTCCAATCAATATAATATTCCCCGACGAACCTACTTTCTGGGGGCTGGACGCCAACGCGATTATCCATAAACCCAACATAAAGCCTGAAGTATATAAATTTATGAACTGGGCATTTTCAAAACAAATGACAGAGTGTTATATACGCCGTTATCCTCTATCGGGACTAAAAAACAGCTTTGCGATCGCTCAAAATCTAAAAACCGACTACCCGAAACATCTGAACTATAAACTTATCAACAATGGCTATATATACTGGCAAGCCAGGAACTATAAGAAAATACAGGATGAATGGAAAAAACGTTTCGGGAAACGTCATATTATCCGCACCAAAGATAATAGCCAAACTTTTATTGACTAAATACATAGGAAGTTTTTTATGAATAATACAGTCATTTTTATACTGCTAGGAGCCCTAGGGGCATTCTTTATGGCCTTTAACAATGGAGCCAACGATGTTGCCAATGCCTTCGGTTCCGCCGTGGGCTCCAAAGCGTTAAAAATGAAAACAGCCGTGGTTATCGCCAGTCTGGTAACCTTTGCCGGCGCAATTCTATTGGGAGGACGCGTCGCAACAAAACTAATTTCCGGCCTGGTCCCGCCAAGTACATTTAACGACCCTAGACAATATATGATTTCAATGATAACCGTACTGTTGGCATCGGGTATTTTCGTGTTGGTTTCAACGCTAACCTCTCTTCCTGTGAGTTCCTCCCAGGCAATTGTTGGCAGTTTAACAGGTATAAGCATCATGCTGGCAGGATGGGAGTCTGTGAACTGGCACGAAATCAGTCGTATTGTCAGTGGGTGGATTATTTCCCCTGTCGTAGCCGCACTTCTGGCTATTATTCTATGCAAATTCATCGAAGGATTGATTATCGGCAAAAATCCGGGAATGATGGATCGAGTAAAACGCTGGCTGCCTCTGGTCGTTTCCATAACTATCTGCGGAGGTATTTTCGCACTTTTCACCATCACCAGCCTAAAGTCCTCAATCGGTATTGATTCAGGAGAATCTTTTCTAGGTCTCACCCAACATGAGCTTTCAAATCGAAAAATCTCTGCCCTGGACAGCCTGCAATATTCTCTGGAAAAAATGAAAGACACTGCCGAAGAAGCTAAAAACAGTGTTTATCAAAAAAAGAACAATAAAGAAGCAGAAATAATTGCCGATAAGCTGCAAGATGAATTTCAAGAAATAAAGAAAAGTGCCGATTCCTTCATTATCTACACTACGAAACGCGCGCCAGCTCCATTTTATGCAAAACGCTGGCAAGTATTGATTTTCTGTATTTTACTATTTTTTCCATTATATTTTCAAATGAAAAAATTCATCCATCGCTGGCTCAAACATCATGATGAAGAAGCTGGAATTCAGCGAGCCTTCCAAAATCTACAGGTAGGGACATCGTGTTATGTAGCATTTGCAATTGGTTCCAACGATGTCGCCAACAGCATCAGTCCGGTCCTCGCGATATGCATCGTCGCAAAGGCCGGCGGCATCCCGGAAACATTTAACAGTGGCATGCCATTGTGGATCCTGGTCCTGGGCGGCTTCGGTATGGCATTTGGAATTACTCTGCTTGGAAATCGTGTAATGAAGACCGTTGGAGAACGCCTTACAAAAATCAATAACGCCCGTGGCTACTGTATTGACTTTGCGGTCGCAACAAGCGTAGTCGGAGCCTCTGCATGCGGTATCCCGGTAAGTACCACGCATGCAGCCACCGGAGCTGTCGTTGGCTCCGGTTTAACCCAGGGAAAAGGCGCGGTTAAATTTGGAATGCTGGGTAAAATTGCCATCGGATGGCTGATTACTATACCGATGTCATGCATACTGACAGTTGTCCTGTTCAAGGTCCTGACATTTGTATTCAGTTTTATCAGCTAACACCATTCATACAGACTTAACAACCGGGGTCTTTAGCAGTAAGCCCCCAGAATTTCTTCCAGGATAACAAATCCTTTCTTACCAGATAATCGACCATTATCCTGATGCATTTCAAAACCGGTTCAACAGTCAACGCATAGATATACCATAGCGGAGCAAAAAGAAGGTTGATATTACCTTCACTGAAGTTAGTCATCCAATCCAGATTCTTACCCATTCCGCGATAATCCCATGGTTTAAAACCAAAGCCGCGGCATATCGCACCAAACGACCATTCAAACGCATAGATAATCAGGACAACAAAAATTGCCCTGACAAAGCGGTTCTTCAAATTAAATCGGTCCAGCATCCGGAACAAATACGGCGCACACCAATAGACAAGCATGTACAGAATAATCATCAGGACAGACACATGTCCTCTTCCGCTATCTTTTTTTAATAGCCGGGGAAGTCCAGTTACAAAGATTTCGACCGAAAGCCCTATTGCTCCATAAATGATAGCACCGGCAACTTCACGTTTGAGTAATCCTTTTCCCGCCATATGACACCTCTCTAATTAATTACAGTGTCATAATTTAGCATAATATAATGCTTTTGACAAAGTACGAACAAACAATATTTCACAGGTATAAAAAAAACAGAGCCGTTTCCGACTCTGTTTTTAATTTCAAACGCTATATTCTAAAAAGATCAATTATTAATCATTGTAGAATGTAGTTGATTCATTTTCGCTAACAGGACGTGTCAACTGGTCAGAAACAACATTCACGTTAAATCTGAAGTCGCCTTCCTTGAGAGCTTTGATAACCACACGCCATACCGCTTCTTTTCCCGGAGCAAGAGATTTCAGAGGCAGGAATATAACTTTGTTGCCACTGGAAAGTTTCTTGTTTCCGGCTTTCAGTTCTTCAGCCTTTGTATCGTTCTTAGCAGTCTTCATGAAGGATTTGCCACCATCTTCAAGTCCTTTTACAACTTTGGTTGGTCCTTTTGAAGATTTGAACTGCATGCTATCTTCAAGATCACATGAAATTCTAATATTTGTGGCAGGCAATGATCCCTGGTTGGTAACCTTGATCACATAAGTTTCGGTTTCACCTACAGGAACCGGGTCATTGATATCGTCCACTTCAAGCAGAAGTGCGGCAATACCTTCAACGGAAGTCGAAACTGATGCCTCACGAGGAGTTGCGGCAAAAGCCTGAACCTTGGCAACAGCCTTAATATTTTTAATTTCCTTGGCTTTTACACGAACGTCAAGTTCTTTCGATTCTTTTGGTTCAAGAGAAGCCAGACGCCATTGAATTCTACGACCATACTGCTTACCACCTTCATTGGCTGACACAAAATCGATAGAACCAGGGATTTGCAGGGTAGCTTCCAGATTCTTAGCATCTCCGTCACCCACATTGGTGATTTTTAGATTATAATGGATAACATTGCCCACGAATCTCATCTTAGGAGCATCCATCGTTAGTTTCAAATTCGGCTTTTGAGCCAATATTTTAACAGATGCCTTAGCGGTTACACCATCTTTCGCGGTTACCACAAAACGATTGTCAAAAGATCCGGTTTTGAGAGCTTTTAATTTCAGATTAATAAGTTTTGTCTGTCCGAGTTCAAGACTACCAAGAAGCCGTGATATCTTGCGATCTCCGGAATTTGTAACCATGTTATAAGGCAAATCATTCGCCAGCTTTGCGTCACTGATCGTAGTACTACCTACATTTACGACAGCCAGTTGAACAGGGAACACTTCGCCGACAATAACTTTGTCAGGATAATTTTTAGCACTGATATGGAGAGACGGCTCAACCACTTCAGTCATCGTAAACATTGGATTCAAGCTAAAGTTCACCTTAGAATTTCCGCGATGCACCAGTTTTCCTGTCTGACTCGCTCTTCCGGTAACAGTAATAATCTCTTTCTGATCCGGAGCCATAATTCCAAGATTCCACTTCAGATCATTACCACGAATTTCCGGAGCCGGAACAGCCTTTTGTAACTTAAAACCGGCGGGCAGTTTTTCAGTAACAATCACATTGTCTACTTTGAAATAGGATTTATTGGTAACCTTAATGATATAGGTATAATCCTGATTGGGTCTTACTGTTTTTGGAGTTTCCCTTTCCACCAGAACTTTAGCCTGTCCCGGCTTTTTGGCAGTTTTGGGATACGCCTTCCAGTCATGACTATATTCACCCTGAGATGATTTTTTGGGGCTCTTTACTACCTTCACCATTGGCTGATTTGACTTTTCATACAAATTAGTCGCAGCGCGAAGAGGAACCGCTCCGATCATAACGAAGCCTATCAGTATCATCAAATGTTTTATTCTCATCACTTTTTATCTCCTGTATTATTTATTACCACAATTACTTATTCATAGAAATGAGTCGATTCTGATAATTCAACAGGACGATGCAACTGATCGCTCTTGATCTGAACTTTGAATCGTACATCACCTTGTTTAACAGCTTTAACCGTTATTCGCCAAACAGCTTTCGCCTGTGGCGGCAGAGCGGCAAGAGGAGCAAAAGTAAGTTTGGAACCATTCATAGTTCCTTTGCTTGCACCGGAAGACTTAACATATTCCATACTATCTTCAAGGAAGCAGCTGACCTTAATCTTTGTTGCCGGCAGTGATCCCTGATTCGTTACGATCAATTCGTAGACTTCGTCTTCACCGACAGGAACCGGGTCGTTTTTATCAATCAGTGTACCAAGTACAGCGGCAATACCGGCAATATCAGTAACCATAGCGACCTGTACAGGTTTTGAATGACCTGATTCAGCAGAAGCAACCACACGTGCCATCATGATTTTATTGGCAACAACTTTAGCGACAAGTTTTTTGCTTTCGCCAGGATGCAGTGACTTGATATTCCATATAAGATTGCGGCCTCTAACTTTGCCGTCTTCTCCAGCAGATGTCGGAGAAGCACCTTCCGGTAGATCCATACGAACAACAACTTTCTTAGTTATCGCATCACCAACATTTTTAACATTGATTTCATAAGGAATGATTTTTCCAACAAAGCGCTTACGCGGAGCTTTACCGGAAATTTCAAGTTTAGCTTCAGTAACTTTAACACTTGTTGAAGCTCTGGCACTGATACCTTCGCCAGCAACAGCAACCATGTTAATTTTAAAGTTACCGGTTTTTTCAGCTTTCAGTTTCAAGTCAACAACCTTAGACTGATGGGGTTTCAAATTACCAACTTCCAGATCAATCTTACTTTTACCTTCTGCTGTCAGCAAGCCTTTCGGTAAGGTATTAATCAATTTCACACCAATTACCGGTGCCTGACCATCATTTTTGAACATTAACTTAACTGGAATGGGTTCCTGAACAATAGCGGTTCCAGGTTTAGAAAGACCAAAATCCAGTTTTGGCATGATAACTTCAACAACGGAAGATGTTTCCCCCATATCGAAATCCAAATCGGTATTACCAAAGAACCGGGCAGCGCCTGGAATAGAAACAGTTCCTGTAACTTTAATCTGCTTTTTCTGTCCCGGTCTGAAATCACCCAGATTCCATTCGAGACTATTCCCTTTCTTTCTAGGAGAAAGTGAGCAGCCTGACATTTTAAAGCCGGCAGGTAGTCTTTCTGATAAATTAAGTTCGGTAATAGTGAAATCGGCATTGTTTTTAATATCAATCGTAAAAGAAAATTGCTGTCCCGGTTTAATTTTTCGGGGAACTCTCTTTTCGATAAGAATCTTGGACGACTCTGGAGTCGGAGCCGGCTGAGGGAATCCCTGCCACCCATAACTCATATCCATTGGTTTTGGTTTTGGTTTTTGCTTTACTACCGGTTTAGGTTTTGGTTTTGGAGGAGGCGGAGCAACTTCTTTTGTCGCGCAGCCTGATAAACCAATGATCAGTCCTAGAACAGAACACAACATGACCCAGCGTTTTCTCATAATCTCACCCTTCTTTTTTTAGATTAAAATGCCTAAAAAAACTAAACATTAAACATTTTCATTTATATTAACGGATGTTTCTTATATAAATTTAACTATAATTGATTAATAAGTCGAATACAAACACAAACATCCCCAAAATCTCCAGCAAATCCACTTTTTTTTGAATTATTTATAAAATATAGTGTTACTTTACTAAAATAATACCCGATGTGGTCTATAATATATAAGGATATTCTATCAAGAGGTATGTTTTGAAAGGGAGCCATAAAATGTTTTCATACATAAAAGCAGATATATTGACTCTAGCAATAATAATTGCTTGTTCCGCCTGTTTTAATTTTAACCTGGTCGCCGATGATACGAATGATCCGGCAATGGAAAAATACTATTCCGCCAATGCACTATACAATAAAAAATTGTATAAATTAGCAATTGAGGAATACAAAAATTTTCTAGCGCGCTATCCGGACCATCCCAAATATTTGAGTGCAAAGCTGGGATTAGCATTGTCTTATTACGAAGTCGGAAACTACCGCAAAGCCGCCCCGGTATTTGCTGAACTGGCTGAAGAGAAAAGTGCTCCGCATCAGGAAGAAATTCACAACCTGCTGGGACAATGCATGCTGATATTCAACAAACCTAACGAAGCCGAAGCGGCATTCCGCTGGAGTGTTAATCGAGGGAAGGAACGTTTTTTCCTTGATCTACCGGGCGTCGGCAAAAAGTATCAGGAATCACCGAAAGTTTCCATGGCCGGAATACAGGATCTGGAACCTTTAGAAAGAAGTCTTGCCGGTTTGATTGAAGCATTATATCAGCAGAAAAAAAGAAAAGAAGTCATAAAAACCACAAAATACCTGGCAAAACTTGTCCCCAAAGGAAAATATACGACTCGTGCCAAACTTCTTTCCGCACTATCTGATTATGAACTAAAAAATTATAAAGCAGCAGCGGTTACGCTAAAGCAACTGACGAAAGAAAAGAATTCTCCTTATATGGAACATGCTGTATTCCTGCTTGCCGAGTGTCAGCGTAAACTAAATAACCTGAGCGATGCTGAAAAAAATTATCAGACCGTGGCAAAAAAAATCAAAGGAAAATTCACCAGCAATGCTTTGTTTCGATTGGGATACATAAAATTTCAACAGAAAAAATACAAAAGCGCAATTATTGATTTTTCGGATTTAAGAGCGATTTACTCAAGAAGTAAGTTCGCGCCGCAAGCGGGCGTATACCTGGGAAGATCATATTTAGAATTAAGCGACTTTAATGAAGCGCAAAGTATTTTTGGGAGCCTGACCAATGACCCGTCTGTTGATGCCGAAGCAACTTTATGGCTGGCAAAAACATTTAGCCGACAGAAAAAATTCAATGAGGCTACCGACATTCTGAAATCAGCAGTGGCAAAATACTCCAGAAATCCCCTGTTCCCAAATCTCTTATTTGATTTTGGTAACGCATTAATGGGAATCAATAATTATTCTGCAGCTGCACAGGCTTTCGACAAAGCGTCAAAAGTTGCCAAAGGAGAAAAACTAAATGCCGATTCCCTCCGACTAAAAGCATACTGCTTGAATCGATGTGACAAATATGCCATGAGTTTGGCGGCCTGTGACACATTCCTAAAAAAATATAAAAACGATCCTTACGAAAAAGATACCCTCTTTCTCAAAGCTGAAAACCTCTTTTTTCTGAACAAAACAACCGAAGCAAATGAAGTATATAAACTGTTTATTCCATGGGAAGGCAAGGAAAAATATACTGATGAGGCACGCCTCAGAATGGCCCAGGGATTAATCAGGACCAAGCAATACAATGAGGCTCTCAGGGGATTGGAACCCCTGTTAAAAGAAAACTTGACGGATTCGTTTTTTGAACAAGTATACTACCTTGCCGGTTTCTGCGCTTTCAAACTTCAACGCTGGCAGGAAGCAATTTCCTACTTTGGTACTTTTATTGATAAATATCCAAACAAAGAAAATGCCGACAGCGCTCTTATGAACGAGGCCATGGCATATTCTCAAATCAACAACTACAACGAAGCCATTGCAAAACTGAATAAACTGATTGCCAATTACCAGGACAGCCCTCATATTGACCACGCTTATATGGAACTTGGTAAATTCCTGTATGATAAAAAAGATTATAAGAAAGCTAAAGTTGCCTTAAAGCAGGTAGTAACCACATATCGAGACAGCAAATTTTTACCATATGCTGAATATTACTTAGGATGGATCGCTGTTGAACAGGGAAACACCGATAAAGCGATTGATCATTTCTCAAAAGTAATCAAAAGATACCCGAAACACAAACTGGCGGCAAATTCATTGTTCCAGAAGTCCATGATGCTGATAAAAAAGGAAGATTACAAACAGGCCCTGAAAGAACTTGGGGGATTCCTGAAAGCTCATCAAAAATCTTCGGATCAGGAAGAAGCTTTATTCTATTACGGTATAGCATTATCGAAACTGGGTAGAAATGAAGCGGCTCAAAAAACATTCAAAAAATTTATCGTAAATTACCCCAAGTCAAAATTAAAATCCCGGGCCATGTACCTTATGGCATGGATTTCACGCGACTTAAAACAACCACTCAACGCACAAGATTATTACAAGGCTCTTCTCAAAGGCAACCCGCCAGAAGAGCTGGCAAACCGCGCTATGTTTGAACTTGCAGAAGTCGAATATGAACAAAAAAATTATGACGACGCAATATCCCTGCTTGATAAGTTAACAGCAAGAGATATTCCCTCTGATCTCAAGGAACGCGTCATTTATCGCATGGGCTGGTGTCTCCTCGGCAGAAAACAAACCGTTCCCGCAGTCGAGGCTTTTGAGCAACTGCTGGAACGCTTCCCGAATTCATCACTGGCTCCGGTCGCTGCCTACCAGGCCGGAGAAGGCCGTCTGGATGAAAAAGATTTTGAAAGTGCATACAAGCATTTCTATAAAGCTGTTAAATCAGGAAAAAACAGCGAAATCAGACCGCAGGCTCTCCTGCGCCTGGGTGAAACCGAAACACTGACCAATCGCTGGAATGCTGCCGAAAAAACCTTCCTTACGTTCCTGAAAGACTATCCCAATGACAAATTTAAACCCAGAGCTTTTCTCTGGCTGGGATGGAGTCAGGAAAACCTCAAAAAATACAAACAAGCCATCGGAAATTATCAGATGGTGCTGAAAGACAACCGAAAAGATGACCTCTCAGCCAGAAGTCAATTTCAAATCGGAGAATGTTACTTTGCGCTGAAAGATTATGACAAGGCAATAAAAGCATTTGTTAAGGTAGAACTCAATTACACTTCAAAACTATGGGTACCAAAGGCAATGCTTGAAGTCGGTCAGGTGTTAATTAAGAAAAATATGGATAAAGAAGCAAACGAGCAATTGAAAAAGCTTGTCAAAACATATCCTGAAACTGATGAAGCTAATCTGGCGAGAGAGCTTTTAGTTCAAAGAAAAAGCTACAACGTCAATTAGTTGGAGAGAATAACAATATCTTAAAATAATGAGGTAATTCTTATGTTTGCAAATAAACGTTTCCTACAACTATCTGTATTCTTCTACACGGCCTGTCTGACTGTTCAGTTAGCGGCCGCAGAGGCCGCTAAAGCAGCAGCGCCGACTCCCAAAAGCAAAGAAACATTACTTGCCCTGCTTATCAAAGGGGGGCCTTTAATGATTCCTCTGGCTCTATGTTCTTTCATTGCCCTGGGCATTGCCTTTGAACGCTTTTTCAGTTTTAAATTACTCTATTCAACCTCAACAAACTTCATTGAAAATTTCAAAAAAGCCCACGGTGCCGAAAACACCGACATGGCTATATTAAAAGAATTTTGCGGAAAAAGCAAAACCGTTATAGCTCGGATTCTTGAATCCGGCATTAGAAAGTGGCAGGCCTCAAAAGATTGGACTTTAACGGAAAAAGCGTTGGAAGATATTTCAGAACGTGAAGTCCGAAAAATGAAACGTTCATTGAGGCCACTAAAAAACATTGCGGCAATTTCTCCTCTACTGGGACTTCTGGGTACAGTTTTCGGTATGATCCACGCTTTCCAAACAGTCGCTTTGTCTACCGCTTCTTTCGGTAAAGCTGACAAACTGGCCAGCGGTATTTATGAAGCAATGGTCACGACTGCAGCCGGGTTGTCTGTCGCAATTCCTACATTACTGATTTTTCACTTTTTAAACAATAGAGCTGAAACATATGCGGACGAAATTGAATCCATATGCGATCAGTTCCTTGATAAATTCGTTCATAAAACTGATGATTCTACCGGAGGCAAAGACCAATGAGGATATCAAGAGACGATGACTCTGAAGGTGATGTAATCAACACCTCGTCGTTTGTTGACATAATGTTTATCCTGATCATCTTTTTCATGGTTACAATGTCTTTTAATGAACAGGAGCAGGATATATCCGTTAACCTGCCGGAAACGGATACAAGGCTTAGTGCAGCGACAAAAGCAATGATTATCAACATAAGAAAAGATGGCTCCTACTATCTTATGAGCCGTCAGATGAACCTCCAAAACATTCAAGCAGAACTAATGGAAGCGCTGAAGAGCAACCCGGACCAGAAAGTTTTAATACGAGGTGACCGGTACGCACTGCACGGACAGGTTGCGGCCGCAATTGCCGCATGTAAACGCTCCGGCATCAGAGATGCCAATATTGGATATTTAACGAGCTCTCAGAAGTAGTAAAATTGCATTCATGCAACTTATATTAAACAGCTTATTGACCGCATAACGGTATAGATTGAGATGGGAAAAAAAACGCGGATAAAATCAGATAACAAATCATTCCCGAAATGGATCAGGAATTTTGGAATTTTTTTAGCAGTATTCGTAATCATTGGTTTGATCGGATATTTGCCGGGAATCGGTTTCCTGCGCTATTACATTGATGGTTACACCATCAACAGAACTGCGTTTTTTAACCGGACCAGTGAAATTCTGTGGGAAAATCCGTTGCTCATTGATTCTGAATTCAATCAAATTGCCAATAATTATGACGCGACTATCAGTTCAGATGGCACGTTCGTTATCATATCTCACAAATTTGCCAAGGACAACACCGAACTATACATATCATATAATGAGAATGGATTATGGACTGAGCCATTCCTGCTGGATGCAGTCAACAGCGAATACGAGGAAAAAAATCCCGCGTTAAGCTATGACGGCAAACTGCTTTATTTCAGCTCAAACCGCCCCGGAGGAAAAGGCGGTTTTGATATTTTATGCTCTGTTCATAATGGAAAAAAATGGTCAAAACCTTTTCACCTTGGCGGAGCGGTAAACTCAAAATATGATGATGAAAATCCCAGTATCAGCGCCCTGAAAGATTACTTTTTCTTTTCTTCAAATCGCCCTCATGGCCCGAATAACAGCAAAGACTTTAATATTTACCGTGCCGCGAGAATTCAGGAGAAAAATCAATTGGATCCTTCCGGGCCTCCGGCTTTTAAAGACATCACTTATCTGGAAGAATTAAACACTTCTTATAACGAAGGAAAACTTGTTCTTACCCCGCGTGGAAGTTTGGCCTACTTCGCATCTGACCGTCCTGGTGGCGAAGGTGGATATGACCTGTACCAGAGTCACTTTTTCCGGGATCATTTTACCGAACCGGTAAATTTTGGTCTGCCGGTAAACTCCGAATATGATGAAATAAGCCCGACCCTGACTATGGAAGGCTTTAAAATTTATGTTACTTCAAATCGCTTCAGCCGTAATGGGAATGATTATCGCCTGTATGAATCACTCTCTCGACAGGTAATAGCCAAAGTCGATTACACTGTCATGATCGCATTATTCCTGCTTGTCGCAACGATCATGTTGGTTTACTATCTGATGAAGCTCCTGCTGTCAGATGTCAACATGAAAATCCTTACCAGGTGTCTGCTGGCCTCATTATTAATTCATCTGATTTTGCTTCTTCTCTCCAGCGCATGGTTCATTGGCGGTAAGATAAAAGATGCAATGCAGGAAGGACCGGAAGAAATGACTATCAACATGAACAATCTGGCCCGAGAAAATATTAATGTGGCGATTCGAGAAGGAATTGCAGCTCTACCGAAAGTTCCATCTGAGATGCCTTCAACCCAGCCGCAATACACCCCTGCCCCAAGCGGACAGCGTCCGGTAAATGCCCCCAGTAGTCCAGTGTCCAAAAGTGTTGCGGCAATAACTCCGGTTGCAATCGCGGAATCAGACAATGTCCCCCAGGAAGCAGCTCCGGCCATGGACGCTGAGGGATTGACCGCTATGAAGCCGTCAATCCTGGGCCATTCAACATTAAGAATGGAAGCTCCCAAAGGCAATAAAAACGATGCAACAGGCTCATCAAAAGGGAAAGGCCGTTTCCCGCCCAAACGTCAGTTCAAACCGACCCCGATGATGAAACAGAAAACATTCGAAATGAAGCAGCAGTCACCGGCAATGATACTGGCTGATGTAAAAATTGATGCTACGGAAGACATGAATAAGATGCCGGAAGCTCTCCATAAAAAGCGGGCATTAAAACCAGCCATGAGAAAAGCTGTTTCTGAAGCATCAGAAACCATTGGAGATGATATTGCCGAAGTTGCCAGCGATTTGGAAGCATCTCAGGGCACTCGGTCCATAAGCGACAGCGGAATGTTCGTTCTCTTTATGAAAATGAAGATGGAAGAAAGAAAGAAAAAGAAAGATAACGAAAAACTGCCGGAACTTGGCCTTCTGGACAAAGATACTCAATTTATGACAGCAAAAGAATTCGAACTGCTGAAAGATGAGGAAAAATTCCTGTTCCTGAAATATATTAAAGATAGATTAAAACGTAATGGTCCAATGACATTCAATAGTTTTCTGCCGCTGCTGCTGCAGTTGAAAGAACAAGAACTAACACCAGTGGATGACACAATTTATAAGAGTATGATTGAACTGGATATTCCAGCGGACTCTGAACTTGAAGTTCCTGAAAATTATACCCCATAACCCATATTAATAATATAATGAAAACAATGTATAAAATTACAATAATTTGTTTGATTTCCATCACTGCATTCTGCTGTTTTGGAGCAACAGTTTACATGAGAGACGGCAGAACTTATTCAGGCGTATCGAATGTCAAAGCGATTGACAGCCTGTTCTTTTTTACCTACAGGGGACGCAGTTATTCCATCAATAGAAACAAAATTTCAAAGATTGTAGACAATGGTAAAACAATTTTTGAACCCACGGAATTAACAGCAAAAAGAACAGTAAACTCTTACCGCGAAGAAGAATATATTTTTTATAAGAACCAGAAAGAGGTCGGACGGGGAAGTTGGAATGCTGATGGTTTCTTTGAAATGACAACTCGTGGTATGCCTGATGGAGAATACAAACAGTACTATGACTCCGGTTCCATTGCGCGTGACTTCAATGTAAAAAATAATAATTTAAACGGGAATTGCCGTGTGTATTATGAATCAGGCATTGTCCAGCGCGAAGGTAATTTCATTGACGGGAAAGAAAGTGGGATCAGTAAGTTGTTTTATAAAAATGGAAAGATTCAGGGAGAATCCATCTTTAAGGACGGCGTAAAAAACGGAGAAACGAAACTTTACTATAATTCCGGAGAAGTCAAAGCCATTATGAATTTTAAAAATGGTGAAGCTGACGGAAAACAGAAGACATTTTATCTCAACGGCCAGTTAGAAACGATTGTCAGTATTATTGACGGCGAACGTTCCGGTCCCATCAAGGCATACTACGAAAGTGGAAAAATAAAGATGGAAGGCTCCTTTCGAAACGGCAAACTCGACGGTGATGTAATCACCTATTACGAGTCAGGCCGCGTAAAGAAAAGAAAACACTTTATCAATGGCAGAATCATCGAAGGCCATCATAAGTAGTTTCAGGGAATTGCCAGACAACCAATTAGAGTAAGTCTAACTTTTCCCTGTACTTTGTGTAAAAAACTATACCACCGCGTTGGCTTTGATTACTTCCCTGTAGAATTTCGCACTTAATTTCGGAGTACGTTCAAGCGTCTGGTAATTGACATAAATAAGACCAAAACGTTTATCATAGCCACTAGACCATTCAAAGTTATCCATCAGACTCCAGACAAAATAACCTTTCAGCGGAATATTCTCACTGACAGCGCGCTGCGCCGCTAGAAAATGCTGACGCAGGTACATCAGGCGGTCGGTATCGTAAACCTCTCCATCAAGTGACATCTTATCCTGAGCGGCACAACCGTTTTCTGTAATGTAAGAGTCCACACCCCATAATTCTTTCAGAAACCTCGGTGTCCAGTAGGATATACCGGGACCGATGCGGAGCCAGTCCATATTCATTTTGGGATATCCGTCAGGAAATTCAAGATTTCTGAAACCAAACGGCGAATTATCATCAGCCTCCACATAGGTCGGGGCATAGATATTGGAACCGACAAAATCAATCGGGGAACTGATGATTTTCATTTCCTCATCAGTATATTCAGGAACGTTTCCCCCCATATTTTCCAACCAAAAATCAGGATATGCACCTTCAAGCATAGGCACCAGCTTATCGGCACAGCCGTGCCGAAATGAAGTTCTGGCGGCATTGATATTTTCCTCGATCTCATATACCGGAACAGCTGCAGTCATGTTTTCCGCCAAACCAATTTTTGCCGGTTTAACAGCATTGGCACGAATAGCCTGAACTGCAAGACCATGTGCCAGACAGCCGTTATGAACAGTCTGCGCCACTGCTTTCGATCCAAGTTTCAAACCGGGAGCAAATACTCCAGACTCATATCCTGAACGGGTAAAGCATACGATTTCATTAACGGTAAAATAATTAGTTACCCGATCTGATATTTTAGACGTTACATACGCAACAAAATCCCCAAAAGCTTTCGCCGTATCCTTGGACTGCCATCCGCCAAAACGGTCTTCAAGAGCCTGTGGCAAATCCCAATGGAACATAGTAGGCCACGGCTCGATACCGTTAGCCAGGAGTTCATCTATCAGATTCTGATAATATTGCAAACCGGCTTCATTAACCTTTCCTGTTCCTTCCGGAAAGATTCTCGACCAGGAGATTGAAAAACGATATGCTTTCAGTCCCAGCCATCTCATCAACTGTACGTCTTCTTTATACTTTTTATATTGCCCGGCTCCGATATCACCATTATGGTCATTAGCAATGGTTCCAGGCTTATGGGAAAACACATGCCAGTTAGACGGTCCGGCACCATCAGCTAAAGGATATCCTTCCACTTGGAAAGAGGCAGTTGCCGCCCCCCACAGGAAATCAGCAGGAAATTTAAAATCGTTCATAACTAAATCTCTTTAATAATAGCATTTTAACTTAAAATATACATAAAGAGAGAATTTACAAACAATAGAATATCTTTTCAATTGACTAAAAATATATAATATTAACCAATTCTCAAAAACATATCCTATCTCAACAGAAAAAATAGTAATAGTATTGGGCTTGTTTATTTTACAACAAATAGATCAATAAAGTCAGCAGGAATTTCAATATTATTACAGCCAGTACTCATGGAAAGATTCATTTCTGAGAAAATTCCTGCACAGTGACAATCCTGTAAAATGTTCAGCTCTAGTTCTGCCGGTTGGTTGTCTTTATTACTAATCACAATAAATTCAGGAACGTCGTTATCACCAGAAAACAATGCATCTACATGAACATTCATTTCATCAGAAGATTTACAATTCAATGTGGAACAGACTTTGGCTTTTGCAGCAATCATATCAATCAATCGTGCCAACCCGGTATAATCCTTTTCAGCACCACATCCCAGTTCTGTACCGGCATAATATACCATCCCCTGCCCTATCCGGGTCAAACCAAGACTGCATCTGCTATCGCCCAAACTGCCGAGCATTTCAATCTGTCCGGTCAGCTCGGCATAACGCCAGGCCCCCCAGATCACATTCCTACCTTCATAACTTATCGGAAAGAATTTACCTCCGGCAAGAGCCGATTCCTGCAAAGCCTTTCGTAAGTCGTCATTCTGGATTTCAACATCACAGTCTCCCTCTTCACTTTGAAGATCAAGATGGTAAGAGGAACATGACATCTCTTCGCGGAAGTTCCATAATTCGGACAACCCCATTCCCGGAATCTTCGTACTGTGCCGTCCAGTATCAGCGTTATATCCGCCCAGGTGTGCCTCCGCCAATAAAACGCCACCATCTGCGACCCATTTATTCAACGCTTCTGCTTCGGCTTCGGTCAGATAGTAAGGACACGGCATAATAATCATCTTGTAGTCATCCAGCTCTCCATTTTCGAGCATAAAACTGTTTACAAATGAATAGCGGTAACTTTTACGATACAGTATCTCGCTGTAATTCTCAAGCGCAGCATGAACACTGTCCAGCTTATTCCCACAATAATGGAAAAGTTCGTTTTTTCTGCTCTTCCAGATACCGATTTCCGCCTTCTGCGGAAATGCTTTCATCAGATTCTCACTGACAGGCAATAACCCAGCACCAAATCGACGTACGGCTTCCGTCACACTACGGTCAGTCCCATCCGGGTTAACAATTCCCCAACATGGCGCCTCTGTTCCGAGTAACTCAGCCCGATACTGCCAGAACATAAAACCTTTTATCCCCATGCCAATTTGCGGCAGCAGATCACGATTAACCTCCTTTAACGCCAACGAACGCTGATGCATGGAAATATGACCACAGTTAATATGACTTTCAACATTATAACAAACTTTTCCGCGCCCAGCCGACAAAACCAGTTGCGGAGTATAGGAAGAACCGGTCATCGTTGATGCAAAAACATCACAGTTTTTCGCCATATCAAAATCATCAGAACAGCATGAAACCGGATTCCATACTTGAAGATCATTCGGAACCACATGCAGATATGATATCTTGTCCGGCGAATACCGGTGCGCCAATTCCAGGCGCAGTTTCGCGTCCTTTGTCATAGAGTCGCCCTGAAACTCACGCCAGTCGACAAAATCAGTTATCACACTTTCACTGCGGGGCATTTCTGCATCGTTCCAACAAGAATAATTTCGTCCCCATACATGGTTGAGCCGGTCGATACTCTTATACTTATTTTCAAGCCAGACACGAAACTCTCGCCGGCAATTATCACAATAACAGGCTAGTTTTTCAGTCTTAACAGGAAAGCGCTGCGGATAACACAATTCCGGTTCATTCCATACATCCCACATAGCCAGAGCCGGATGATCCTTAAAATGAAGGAACACCTTTTCCAGAAATTTACGCTTCTCCTCGTTTGCGCCGGGATGATTATAACATGGGCCGGGATGTCCGCCAATCTGACGATGCTGCACTGCAACCGGCTCAACCACAGTGCCATCGTTAAGTATCATTTTCGCATCGGAATATTTTTCGTACAACCATACTGGAGCCACATCAAGAATAATATTCAGAGTCACATCCAGCCCGTAATCTTGTGCCAAATCCATCAACTCATCAAGATCATCAAAATAGAACTTATCCTCCTGAATATGGGACCAACGCCACTGCACCCAGAACTTCACGGAATTAAAACCAATTTCCTTTATTTTTTTCAGGTCGCTGTTCCAGCTATCTCTTTCCGGAGTGGGGGCACGATAATATTGGACTCCCCAGATATATGGATAATTTTTCTTCATAATTAAATTTATTCCTCAACGCTTGATTAGCATATTATCCAGACAGAATTCAACAGGCTCCCCATCGCAGCTTTCTATCTTTTCGTTTAAAATTTCTATCACTTTCCCAACGATCTGCTCGAATGGCTGTGCAACCGTTGTCATTGGCGGATTAATAAAACGGGATATAGAAGGATGCTCCATAGAGATTAAAGTCAATTCCGTATTGGTTATTTCAGTGAGCAGCCGCAAAGTATTTGATAATGGAATAATACTATCTTCACCAGCCAGAAAAACAGCAGAAGGATTTTGACTCATTATTTTTCGGGCCAAAATCAAATCGGACTGTTCCTGCAGAAAACCGGAGAGACTGTTGTTAAGGGGAATTCCTTTTGCGGCGTAAGCCTCACAGAAGCCTTTCAAACGCTGTTCGTTTCCCCAGTTACGACTGTCAAGAATTATCCCGGCAGTTTTATGTCCATTCTCAATCAGAAACTCCGCCGCCATACGTCCACTCTGCTCATGGTCGCTGTAAACTCGTGACGAACCGAGAATGGACGGAGAATTAATTGCCACAACAGGCAAATTTATCATGTGTTTCAATATTTCCGAAACGGCATCGTTCCAGCACAATAAAACAAGACCATCAAGTAGACTGTTCTTCAGGCTGTCAAGGTTATCAGGGGTAAACATTTCAATACCGTATCCTCTTACAGCCAGGGAATTCAACAGCATAATCAGCATAGTATCCACATATCCATGCTTATTATCATTCAGCACACGCTCAAAGTTAACCAGTATCCCTACGGTCTTCTTACGTGCCTTCATTTTAGGTTTAAATTTATATTTTGCCGCAGTTTCCAGGACCTTCCGTCGGGTGCTTTCCGATGTTCTTCCGCGGTTATTCAGTACACGACTTACTGTCGCATACGATACTCCGGTTATCTCTGCAAGGTCATATATCGATTTACACTTTTTCGTCATCTATTTTTCCTGTACCTCAACAATTGCGTAATAGTTACGCACTATTATACACAATCAGATAATAATAGTCAAGCAGAGAAGGAAAAGAACAACAAAAAAGCCTGAAACAGGAATCTCACTCTTTTCGTAGAGACATATGACAAGCTTTTTTCTGGTAGGGCACGCTCGGAGAGCGAGCCCTACCAGCAAATGCACCAAGCACAACAGTCACATTTAATCTTCCGAAATAAGTGACGCCTTACTGAATAATAAAGTAGTAATTACGATTTCCCCTTTTTCTCAAACAAACAAAACTTCATTCCTACTATATTCAACGCAATTCACTAAAATGTTTAATAAATACAAAAGAGATTATTACGTTCAAAACCAATACAGACATCTTTATTTTTATTAAACATAAGAATAACCGCTTCGAACTATTTCATAAGAGTTTACCAGGTAAAATTGTGATTTCCGGTAGTTTTGATTCAAAATACTTCGCGATCAGTTATAACAAAGCAACTTATATGAATCCTGAAGTATTTATCGATATAAACCTGCCACCGGATCAAAGCATTTCGTGGACACGCTCATACAAATTTATCCAGTAAAAGTTATCTACAGACAAAGACGGATAATTTTCCGGAAGCATCGCCCGGCAAAATGATCTCCAGAGTACCAGGTTGACGTTCGAAGCATTTTACTGGTTTACCGCAATATTTCGCTTTGTAATTGCCGGGACCGGTCACCAGGATTAATGTAGTATCTGTGTCGGTTGACTTATTGATTTTCAAGTCAAACTCATAGCCGTTATCGGTACGACTCTCTGATTCTACCCATACGTCGTAACCACAGGTTAGTCTGCCGGGATGGTAATATGCGTTAAACCAGCACATCACCGGAGTAGACAAACCGCCGAAATGGTGCCAGCCGCAGCCGCGTCCCGATTCAATAGTAAAATGTTCAAAGCAGTAACGTGAATCGGCTACTTCGTTTTCCCAGAGATTCAGAGCCGTATCGGCTATTTTCCATGCCAGATCGCCGCGTCCTTCATTCAACGCCGCCTTCCAGAAAAACCACTGGTGCGGCATCCAGACAGCACCATTCCAGTAGCCGTCACGACGGTAATACGGGGCTGTCATATCAACCGTAGATAACCCGGCGCGCGTCATATAACGTTCTTCATTCCCCAGACGCTCGAACATCAACTGCTGGCATTTTTCATCGCAAACACCCGCCACCAGCGGAGTCATGCCGTCAAGTCCCATATTAAAGTTGGCACCATCGGTAAAACGCATGGGGCCTACTGGATTACCGTTTGCGTCATGCTCCACATAACTGTAATAGCCGGCTTCAACATCCCATGAGTATTTTTCAAGAGCATCGGACAAAGCGCTGATATCACTGGTATAACCGGCAACATCATCATCCAATCCCAAGGTCTCTGCCGCGAACCGGAGAATCTTGCCGATTCTTATAACTTGTGATGATGTAATAACCGGTGTAGTTGATTCCAATCGATCTTTTCGGTTGTGATGCAGTTCAAGCTGTGGCGGATAATCGTCCCAGCCGCCGGAATTATAGAAGTAGCGCCAGGTTTTCAGCAGGCCGGACTTCAACTCTCCAGTATATGATCCCGCATGGTGTCCGGCCAGGAAATTATAGTACTGTTTCAACCGCGGATAGAAGTATTCCAACAACTTCCGGTCATGCGTCCGGTTCCAAAGTTCCATATACAAATAATGCTGCACCGGCACCGGCGAACCATGATGAATAAACGCGGCCTCCGGATCATCCGGGTCGGTCACATAAGCATTGAGATTTTCGATCGCACGTTCGGTTGATAATTCCAGCAATCCCAGTCCAATAAAACCGGAATCCCAGGTATACAAACTGTTCCAGCAGCGTCCGGGCGTATGGTGACGAATAAAGCTGCGTTTCGCGTAAATCGGGAACACCACATTTGACAAGGTCACCGCACTCATCAGCTGCTGACTGAAACTAAACTTTTCTCCAGCAGGCAGACAAGCCGGTTTCAAGGCCGACTCAGAGGCCTTCTGATATATTCGCTCCAATGCGTCCGGCGACACATCTACAGAATTAAACAATTCACAAAACTCTTCTTCGGAGCCATGCCCGACAATGAAATACCGCACGGCCCCCTGCCCCGGCTCCAGTGTCACCGGCTGCACCGTTATATCGGAACAGCATTCACGCTCTTCCCCCAGATTTATATGGCGCAAAAAAGGCTGATGAACCGCATCATCGTATAGTAAGGTATCCTTAATACTGTCAACGTTATATTTACGGCTAATTCCCGCCGGATCACTCCACCATATCAGGTATTTATGCGCCAGGTTTTCGTAGTTCACAACCATGGAATTATCCACCGGACCGTCAAACTGAAACGGCTCGTTATTCCAGTTACTGTCACGAAAGGATATCTGTTCACAATCAGACTCGTCACAGACCGCGATACCATCAATGCGAACCTTGGTTCCGCCTTCGGAAATGATGCACAGTTCATCGCTTTTGAATGATCCGGAATACACCGGAACCAGTTCGTATTGTCCGGTTCCTGCTACGTCTATGGAAGCATCAAAAACTCCGGTAAATTTTAATGTAAGATGACATCCTTTGGCAACCTGAATTCTCAGAGCAACATATCCTCTTTGAATCCCGGCAAACGCAAATAAAATACAGTCTCCGCGTTCAAGCCCAAAATCACTGTCAATACAACGTCCGCCGACCGCATTCGAATCAAAGACCTCGCCGCGACGGAAGCCGTCCGAAACCAAAGTATCATTATAACGCAGAGAGGCAAACACCAGCTGTTTATTGTCGATCGCATCCAGCCAGCGCCCACGATCCGGCAATACCGCTTCCATCGGAGATTCCCCGGGAAATTCCAGCATGGACAACAAATGAAATGCAAGGCTCACAGTCATCTCCGACTTGTTGAACGTTTCACAACGCAACAGTCTGAAATTATCGCTGATTCGTGAAAATGAAATCTCACTATACACCTGATCTTTCGGGATGATCTGCTGACGATATGAATAATATTCCAGGTCTTCCGAAACCTCCCACGGTGTATAACCGGACTCTTTAAGGACATCAGGAATCAGAACATCACGACGATACAGTCCGGGCACCAGTGACACATCAAAACGGAACCCGCGCTCTTGGTCGGCAACGTGCGAAATGCCGAAAAATTTCTTTGAATATGGTCCCCAATCCGGCAGCGACAAATCATGCTGACCGGACAATTTATTATAATCAATATTGTTTGTTGAATACTTCATAAAAAGCCTTAATTATATTGTACCGTGATCCCGGTACGGTAATTCGATAAATGTTGACACGTCGGCATACGGATCGTTTATCCGCTCCCGTAACGCATTAAATAAAGCAGCGCCAAGTTCGTCGGACGACTGAAAAAATGTACTACATGAATTATCGTCAGAAGTATCACAGGTACAAACAACCGATACATCATCTGGTATTGATAATCCACGCTCTTTTGCACATCTGACTACTTCAGAGGCCACCTTCTGATCCCAGCAGACAAAACCATCCGGCGGCAACTCTTCACGACTGAATAACTTATCGACCAGCAACGGAATCAGAGCCCTATCCGCTACATCCATATAGGAGTTTTCGCTATAGGGAACACCGTATTCTGCCAAAGCGACAACATACTTTTCCCATATCCATCTCTCATAGCCGGAAACCGAAAAGCAGCCTATTGGAATAAATGTTATTCGTCTGCGTCCGCTCTCACAAAGCATTTTTACCGCCCTGCGTATCGCATTGGTATTATCAAAGTCAACAAAAGGTAGTACCGGAGCCATAACCGCCGGATAATTCGCGAGAACAGCCGGAAAGCCACTACGCAAAATACGCTGTTGTTCATCGCCTGAAATACCACCGGCAATAATCAATCCATCAAGCTTTAGCGCCCGCATTGTCTCAAGATCGCAACGTCCCTCCTGATAGTCAAGAATACTTATCGCGCATTGTCCGTCCGAAGCTTTTTTAATTCCCTGAATCATTCCACCTACAACATGATTAACGGTCTCCTGTTTGAGTCCGTAGCTGTCAGTCGACTGCAAATATGATCCAACCAACCCCAATTGCAGGTTATTGCCAAACCTTGCCCCCACTGCAAAACTTCCTTTCCCGGGAACCGTATGAATGTATCCTTCATCCTTCAATTTACGAAGCACGTTGGACACCGTAGCCGGAGCCGCGTTAAATTCTTTTGCCAATTCCGTACGCGAAGGCAGTTTATCGCCGCGTGCGTTTGAAAAACGCTCCCGCAGTTCGTTATAAATATTATCAAATTTCGTCATAAATCATACCTGTATATTGACCGGTCAATTTCTAATATATATCTACCTTCTAATAATATCAAGCACTCCATGTCTGTTCGAAATAATAAAACCAATGATTATTACAATTACACACAAACCAGCTAGTTATATCCATTTTATTTTCAGGTAAATATTGTTAAAATTAGACTAAGCAAACATATTGGAGAGGTTATTATTTTATGCCAGAAGAACAAATGATGGATGAGATGTGGGGTGACAGCGCCGTAAAGCAAACCGCAAGCCCCGAAAAAGCAGAATATTTTCGTAATTCAAAATATGCAATGTTCATTCACTGGGGAGTCTATTCCCATTTATCCAACCGGTGGCAGAACAAGCGCTGGTATGGAATCAGTGAATGGATCATGAATAAATGCAAAATCTCCGTAAGTCAATACGAGAAAGCGGCATCGGAATTCAACCCGTTTGATTTCGACGCTTATAAATGGGTAAAACTGGCTCAAGACGCCGGAATGAAATATATCGTTATTACAGCAAAACATCATGACGGCTTTGCTATGTTCCGTTCAAGTCATCCATTCAACATTGCAGACGCGACCCCGTTTAGACGCGATCCGATGAAAGAACTAGCTGACGCCTGTCAGGAAGCAGGTATCGGCTTCGGCTTTTACTACTCCCAGTTTCAGGACTGGCATGAATGCAACAACTGGGATCCGGATGGAGGAAACGCTGAATTTTTAGACTACTTTAATAACAAATGCCTAGTACAACTTCGGGAATTGTTGCAGAATTACGGACCGCTCGCATTTGTGTGGTTCGACACCCCCGGCGCCATGACAGCAGAACAGTCACAACAAATCGTAAACCTGGTAAGAGAACTCCAGCCCCAAGCGTTAATCAACAGCAGAATTGGCAACGGTGTTGGTGAATATTCAACGCTCGGAGACAATCAAATACCGGTTTGTAATATCAACGGACTATGGGAAGCCATTGATACCACAAACAATTCCTGGGGCTACGCTGATTATGACGCTAACTGGATTGACAGTAAAGACATCCTTCAAAACCTGATACGAGTTGCCGCTCGCGGCGGCAACTTCATGTTAAATATCGGTCCGGACGGAAAGGGTAATATTCCAGAACCGGCAACGACAGCCCTAACCGCTGCCGGAAAGTGGGTAAAGAATCATGGAGAAACAATCTATGGATGTGCCCCCTCCCCCTGGTATTATCCGCTATCAAACCACGACTGTACCAGACAGAAAAATAAACTGTATTTGCATCTATTCAATTGGAACCCTTCCGGCAAACTTTATCTATACGGTATCCCTGACTCTCTACGAAAAGCCGACTGGAAAACAGATTCAGGAACCACCGTGCAACTAGAGTTTTCAACGAATAATAACTGGACAACGATTAACCTTCCATTATCTCCATCAGATGAAATGATTAACTCTCTGGAACTCACCTTTACGAAAGCCACGGAATTTCCCGTTATAAAACGTATCGGTATATCTCCTTGCGAAACAACCAGTCTTCCCATAGAATGTGCGCAACTTGACAACTGCAATTTTGAGCCACATCAGTGGATGGAAAAATTCGGAGAATGGAAGCATCAGAACACGACCGGACCATGGGCCACAACATCCAGAATCAGCTGGGAGATAGATATTATGTCGCCGGGATTTTATCGTTTCTCTCTGGATTACGGCAGTCTAAAACATCCGACCTGGGAACTATCTACCGATGAAGGCGAGAAACTGGAATTATACCTTTATGAAATGGCACATCCCGATCCCAAAATGCGTTTTAACGAATTCCGTGCGGGAGTACTAAAAATACACAATCCCGGCAAACATATTGTATCGCTCTCACCCCGTGACGCATCGCCTGACGAAGACATAATATTTGCGCTGCGAAGAATGATTATCACCCCGTTTCGAAATTAATGAAGGAAACGGGTATTGCTTTCGGCAATTGCTTAAAACTTAAAACCAGTGTCCAGTCAAGACTGAAATGTCGTATAAACAAGTTCGCTTGTAGATTGGATTTTGTTTTTTCGACTGAGAGGAAATATAAATATTTTCCGAAAGAGAAAAGGCAAAAAACAACTTCAAGAAACTTGCCGCAAAGCGGTTGCGAAATCACAGCATGGACTGGACACTAGAACGAATGCTTGCGGTATTCGGCGGGACTGACAGTACGGTACTTTTTGAACATTCTGGTAAAGTAATACCTGTCACAAAAACCGGTAGCTTCGGCTATTTCATCAATCGTCATTTCCGTATACCCAAGCATCATACATGCTTTCCGCAGTCGTTCTTCCATAAGATACTGCTGTGGTGGAGTTTTTACACTTTCACTAAACAAACGAATAAACGCATTTGTTGACATTCCGGCAACAGCGGCAAGTTTAGAATTGGTTATCGGTTTTGCTCCTTGATCTTCGATATGTTTTAAGACCTTACCGATGCGGCGTCCGATCTTAATCAACGGTAAATCAGCTTCGGGAACTTCCAGCAACGCGGACATACACAACTGAGCGACACGCATGCCGGAAAAAAGAGACGTTATAGAGTCCCCGGAAATATCTTCTATAATACTTTCGACCAGCTTCCAGCGCATAAGGGTTTCTTCAACTTCCCAAACCTTGTCACGACAGAATTGAAATGGCTCTCCAACAGTAAAATGAATATAAAAATGTTCCAACACTCCGACACTATTGCCTGTAATGTCTGTTTCCGGAGCAATGAGGTATATCTTACCCTTCAAAAGCCGTTTTGAACTACCGTCAGGAAAGAGAACAAATGCGTTGCTGGTATTGTTGCGGTATAACCGCCAGAAAGGAGATTTCAAACTATGACAGCTCCAGTCTTCCAACCTGCAACTGGCACAATCGATAAGCTTGATTTCAGGAACTAATTTCTGATCGGAATTTATACGTTTAACATGTCTGATCGAAACCGCCATATACACTGAATCTCCATGGTATTTTCATATGATAAAAAAACAAAAAACATTTTAAAATATTTCATAATAAAAACATTGTCAAACCTTCGGACATTATTAATCAAAAGTTTGAGCTTTATTAGGACTATTTTCAACTTATACAAAATTCATAAAAATCTATTGACACCGAAGCTGCCAAGTATTATCTTCATTTGAATGAAAAACTTTTCATTTTTTATTTAGGGGATCTGCAAATAATGAAACAAACTCCTTCTCCCGGAGAAAGATTGATTTTATTACGTGGCGACACGATAACTTTTACTCTTGACTTACATGAAGTGATACCAGGCCAGGCGTATCTGCGAACCAATCTCGGTCGCGCAGCTGTAAAACGCAATGAAATCGTAGCAAATACAGAACGAAACAAACCTATTCTGCATACCGACTGGCACGACCTGCCAATGCGTAAAATTTCGGAGACGGAATTCCGTCTTGTGCTTCCCTTAGTGGAAGTCGGTAGCTTTGAAGCAAAAGCATGGTTTCAACCGGATGACGGTTCTAAAAATCTATGGGTGGAAGGCGAACATAATACCCGTATAAAAGTAGAACCGGCCGATACTGTTTGTTCTAATACAATCTACACGTTATTCACCCGTCAATTCGGTAAGAATAAATGTGAAAATTCTGTTACCAAGGATATTGAAAAAGCCTCCAAATTGCTTGACACCAAAGACTATTCCGTTATTCCGTCTTCCGGAACGTTCCGGGAGGTCATCAAAGAACTGGATTTTATTATCGGAACTTTACGCAGTCGAATCATTCAATTACTGCCGGTCCATCCGGTACCAACCACCTATGCCAGAATGGGACGTTACGGCAGCCCGTTCGCGAGCCTTGACTTCTTCTCGGTCGACCCGGCATATGCAGAATTCGATACCCATGCCACACCGCTTGAACAATTCCAGGAATTAATTGACGAAATACACGCCCGTGACGCCAGGGTATTTATCGACGTTCCGGTAAACCACACCGGCTGGGCATCACAAGTTCAAATGGAACACCCGGAATGGTTTGAACGCAAAGCGGACGGAGAATTTATCAGTCCGGGAGCATGGGGAGTAGTCTGGGCCGACTTGTGCCAGCTGGATTATGAAAACGAACAGGTCCATGCCCTGATGGCAAAAGTATTTCTATACTGGTGCCGCCGCGGTATTGACGGATTCCGGTGCGATGCCGGATATATGCTGCCGTATAAAGCATGGAAATATATTACGGCAAAAGTCCGTAACGAATATCCCGATACGGTCTTTCTACTTGAAGGGCTCGGCGGTCCGCTGGAAGTCACCGATAAGCTTCTTGGCAAAGCCGGTCTCAACTGGGCATATTCTGAACTGTTTCAAAATTATGACCGCAGCCAGATCAGCAGTTACCTGCCGTCGGCAATCACAACCAGTATGAAGAATGGAGTACATGTCCATTTCGCGGAAACTCACGACAACAACCGGCTGGCCGCAACCTCTCATGAATATGCCCAACTAAGAACCGCCTTATGCGCCATGTTTTCACATAATGGAGCGTTTGGAATAACCAACGGCGTGGAATGGTTTGCGGAAAGCAAAGTAGACGTTCATGGAGCTTCCCCGCTTAACTGGGATAATCCCGACAATCAGATACATATCATCCGACGACTCTATGCTATTATGGAGGTATGCCCATCGTTCTGGGCCAACTCAAAACTTGAACTGATTCAGAACGGTTCGGGTAATGTTCTCGCGATGTTGAGAACCGTACCGGATACCGGACGCCAGAACATTGTACTGGCTAATCTTGAATTGAAAAAAACAGAAAAACTCGAATGGTCCGTTGATCGTTACAACACTGGCAGCAACCTTATCTTCGATCTGGTATCTGGCAAACAAATTCCTATTACCTGCAATGCAAAACACTGCAGTTGCGAATTACCGCCGGCAACCGTTGTATGCCTGACGGAAGACGTATCAGAAATGCAGGCGGTAGAAAACGCACTGGAATCAGAAAAGATTCCAGAACGCATTATGCGACAGCGGCGCCGCGCCGTAGTTCTGGACGTTATTAACGATTACCAGGGATGCGGAGATGTCAGCAACTTGGATATTGATAAGCTGGCCGATATCCTGATCAGCGATCCCATGGCAGTATGCAGTGAAATATTCGGAACAGAAATGCCACCGGTCGCCACTTGGGTCGATGGTCTGGACCAGAATCGGATGGTAATGGTTCCAGCCGGGGATATGCTGCTGTTTCAATCAGAATATCCTTTCCGGGTTGAAATCAGATCCGGCACGCATACCGTGAGAACAGCGCAAAGCATGAAAGCGGAAGGTGATGGATATTTTGCTCTGGTTGCGTCTGTCAGAATGGCAACAGAATGCAAGCTTGATTTTTGCTCATTCAGGGAAGACGGCATTATTCATTCCCAAGGTGATATCCTATTCATGCACAAAGAGAATTATCAAGATATACGATTTGCGTTTTCCGCAAAAGAAATCAAGCAGAACGATCGCTATGCACTTTGCACCAACAACCTCGGCGGCATGAGTCAGGTTCACGCCGCTTGGGGAGAAATACGCAGCAAATATGATGCGGTTCTGGCCGCGAATTTAAGTCCGGATTTTCCAGTGGACCGTACTGTAATGTTCTCCCGCTGTCGGGCATGGATGGTATACAAAGATTTTTCCCAGGAACTGAATTTATCATGTCTCGACCGTTTTACTGCAGGTCTGGACAACCGCGCCAGATGGCTGTTTTCTGTACCAGTCGGACAAGGAAAAACCGTTGATTTCGCAATCACATTAAAATTACTTGATGACGCAAATTTCGTATGTCTGCATTTCGAACGCAAACCATCAGAAAACGGAGCGGAAACGGCACTTAAAAACAGCGAAAAAGTAAAACTGATTCTGCGTCCCGACATAGAGGACCGCTGCAATCACGAAGTAACCAAAGCATTCACGGGACCGGAAAACCGTTACCGCGAAGCCACTTCGTATGAATTCGACGGTTTCCGTTTTAACCCGTCATTACATCATACTCTTATAATGAAAATTAACGATGGAAAATTCATCACAGAACCCGAGTGGCACTACATTGTTGATCTGCCAGTCGAAAACAATCGCGGACTTGAATCCCATACGGATTTATACAGTCCCGGCTACTTCGAATTCATGCTTGGCGGCGGCGAAAGCCGCTGTGTTTCCGCGGAAGTGTCTATGGGACATGCTCCCCACAAACCAGCGGAATACTGCTGCGGAATTGAAGCCGACATACCGGAAACCGTTCCAGTCGAAGAAGCCATGCGCAAAGCAATCGCAAAATTCATTGTCAAACGCGATAATTCACATACCGTAATTGCCGGTTATCCGTGGTTCCTTGACTGGGGACGCGACACCCTGATTTGCCTGCGCGGAATGATTGCCGCCGGGTATATGGATGAATCACGCGATATCATCAATGTCTTCGCAGGTTTTGAACGCAACGGCTCGTTGCCGAATATGATTCGCGGTAACGACGATTCAAACCGCGATACCAGTGACGCACCATTATGGATGTTCGCAGCCGTAAGGGATTATATCACGGCTGTCGGAAACGCGGAAATAATGGATATGGAATGCCAGGGACGCAAGTTACTTGACGTCCTGAAATCGATTGTGGAAAACTATATCAAAGGTACTCCAAACGGCATCAAAATGGACAACTCAAGCGGACTTATTTTCAGTCCGTCACATTACACCTGGATGGATACCAACCATCCAGCCGGAACACCACGAGAAGGCTACCCTGTGGAAATCCAGGCCCTGTGGTTCAGCGCCTTAAAACTTCTTGGAGAATATGATCCGATGGGAAGCCGCTGGAAAGAACTGTCACGTAAGGTATCGGAATCGCTTATAAAATACTATCGGCTGCCGGATGGATCACTCAGTGACTGTCTGCATACCGCGTCCGGCGGATCAGCCGCAGCAGCGGTACAGGATGACGCCTGCCGCAGCAATCAGTTATTCGCGGTCACACTCGGAGCCATTACCGATAGAGAAACCATAATAAAAATCATTAATGCATGCGAACAATTAATTATTCCGGGAGGCATACGAAGCCTGGCCGACCGCCCCGTAAAATACAAGCTTCCGGTATACCGAGACGAAGTATTGCTGAACGATCCGCAACATCCATTCTGGGGACGTTATGAAGGCGACGAAGATACACGTCGCAAACCAGCGTATCACAATGGAACAGCATGGTCATGGCCTTTCCCGTCGTTCTGCGAAGCGCTGGCTATCCTTGACGAAAAAGATGTAACCGAACGTGCGTTTGCATTGTTAATGTCAGCGGGAAAAGTCTTGGAAACCGGATGTCCCGGACAGATGCCTGAAATCTATGACGGAGCAACGCCGCACCAGTGGCGCGGCTGCGGAGCACAGGCATGGGGAATCACGGAATTATATAGAGTTTATAACCTGTTAAATACGAGCTTAACATGAACTTACTAAAAAATTATTATAAATATAATGATTCGGGGTAGCTTTGTAAGGTTTTTAATGTATACTTACATTAATAGTCTAAAAGACTTACCGGTAAAAATGTATTAATATCTACTGGTGAGGGGGAAAGAAAAGAAAAAAAGGGAGTTATCCCAAACAAAATAAAAAGGGGAATAATCCATGCCAAAAGCAACTACAACACAGAAGAAGGTCGCAGCAAAGACTGCAACAAAAAAAGCAACTGCAAAAAAAGCAGCTCCCAAAAAGGCAGCTTCCACAAACGGAAAAAAACGTGTCTCTTTTGAGATCAATGCCGAACCCGGTATCAATGTAGCAATTGCCGGATCATTCAATGAATGGAATTGCGACAAGAAAAAACTGGCTGACAAAAATGCGGACGGTACTTATCGTTGCACAATGATGCTGCCTCCGGGAACTTATGAATACAAGTTCTTTGTAAACGGTACTTGGTGCGCCGATCCGGCAAACCCGAATTTCACACAAAATGACCATGGTACACTTAACAGTGTTATCGTTGTCGACTAAGCATCGGTAAAGATGATTTAGTCTGTCGGCTGTTTACCAGCCGACAGACTTCAATACCAGTCGGGGGACTGTGTTGTTTTTACAATAAAATTTTCTTATTAACTCTATTCCTGTTTTTAGACACAATTTATTTTATGGATGTTCATTATCTTTTCTGATGGACATTTACATATATCAGTCGATTTTCTCACCGAAGATCGTGTAGTAATTATCAGACAGTTTTTTATTAACAACCGTTATTCAGGTTGAGGACGATCTATGAACAACAATATTCAATTATTCAATATTGCACCAAACATTCCTAAGGAATTAAATTTTCTTGAACGCCTGTCATACAATATGTGGTGGTGTTGGCACTTTGACGCTATCGACCTGTTCAGGCGTATTAATCCAACCCTGTGGAAAAAAGTAAACGGTAATACCCGTGCTTTTCTCAGTATGATCCCCCAGGCGGAATTAGAGGCCCTGGCTGACAACAGCGGTTTTATCCGCCATCTCAAACGCGTACAGTATTCGTTTGATCGCGATGTGACCAAACTGATTGATAAAAGCGATGCCCATAAACTGGAAAATCGCAAAGTAATCTACTTTTCACTTGAATACGGTATTCATGAAAGCGTCAGACTCTTTTCAGGCGGTCTCGGTGTTCTGGCCGGAGACCATCTAAAAGCAGCTTCTGATCTGCGGGTGCCGATGGTCGCGGTTGGGTTACTCTATCGTCAGGGATACTTCCGTCAGTTCCTGGATCACAGTGGCTGGCAAAACGAACGCTACCCGGAAAATGAAATCCATATGATGCCGGTTACACGGGTCGTCGACAAAGACAACAATCCGGTTACCGTGTCATTTAAACTGCTGGATAAAATGCTCTATGCCGCAGTCTGGAAACTTGAAGTCGGAAACGTTCCGCTCATTCTGCTGGATACAGAAATCCCGGAAAATCCTCCGGAATTCCAGGAAATCACCTGGCGGCTTTACGGTGGCGACAAACGTATGCGCCTCCATCAGGAACTGCTGCTGGGTATTGGCGGCTACAAAGCACTTATCGAAATGGGAATTGAACCCAGCGTATGCCACATGAATGAAGGTCATGCCGCATTCTTGAATGTCGCAAGAATTTCTCATTTAGTAAACGATCTTGGTCTGGAACCGGATGTGGCAATCGAAATTGCCTGGAGATCCAACATCTTCACCACACACACACCAGTACCTGCCGGTAACGAAGTATTTGATATCGGCTTGCTGAAACCATATCTTGAAGCCCTGAGCGATGAACTATGCATTGGAGTTGACCGCTTCATAAACTGGGGCGTTCCGATAAGTCAGCGCAATAAGGCAAACGAACTGTGCATGACAATTCTCGGACTCAGAATGTCAAACTACAGCAATGGAGTCAGTAAGCTTCATGGTCAGGTTGCCAGAGAAATGTGGCAGCACCTGTGGCCAACTCGTCAATTGGATGAAATTCCGATTACCCATATCACCAACGGTGTCCATTTAGCATCGTGGATCGCGGAACGCAAGAAAATCATCATGGATCATTACCTTAATCCGGACTGGCTTGAAAGTCCGGTAGATGAAGGAATAATCAATGCGGTTGACAATATCCCGGATGAAGAACTCTGGTATTCACATGAAATGTGCCGCCAGACACTGATTCGCAACGCAAGACAATGCTACAAAAAGCAACTGCGTTTCCGAAAAGCCTCCATACAAGGAGCATTTAAGACCAAAAATATCCTTTCCGAGGATGTTCTTTCAATCGGCTTTGCCAGACGTTTCGCCACCTATAAACGCGCAACTCTCCTGTTGCGTGACCGCGACCGTCTCAAAGCATTGCTAACCGACACAAATCGTCCGGTTCAGATTATTTTTGCGGGGAAAGCACACCCTGCTGATGATGCAGGTAAAAGCTTTATTCAGCAGATTGTACAGTTTGCCGAAAGCGAAAACCTCACTCATCGTCTGGTATTCCTGGAAGACTATGATATCGGTCTTGCCCGTACCTTGGTACAGGGAGTTGATGTCTGGCTGAACACGCCGGAAAGACCTCAGGAAGCCAGCGGAACCTCTGGAATGAAAGCCGCGATCAATGGCGTACTGAACTGCAGTATTCTTGACGGCTGGTGGGATGAAGCTTACGCAATCCATAAAGATGCTGGCTGGGAAATTGCCAGCGGTGAATCTTTTGATAACGTAAACGACCGCGATGACGTTGAGGCACAAGTTCTGTTCAACTTGATTGAAAATGAAATCATTCCTCACTTCTATGACCGCTCCGAAGGAGATATTCCTTACCGCTGGGTCAAGATGATGAAAGAATCAATCAAAATGGGAATCAGTGAATTCTCCAGTCGTCGAATGGTTTCAGAATACAACGAAAAATTCTATAAACCGGCTGCGGAATCACATGCAAAACTGATTGTCAATAACGCGGAACTAGCCCGCAAGGTAGTCTCGGAAAAGAACCGTTATATTGAACATCTGGATGCGGTAAAAATAAAGCAACCAATTGTTGACAACGAAATGATAAATGTTCACGTCGGCGATGTATTTAAGGTTTCCACGGAAGTATTCCTTGGTGAGTTAAAACCGGAAGAAGTTGACGTTGAAGTTTATTACGGACCGGTAAACGCGCAGAATGCTATCCAACACTGCAATGTTGAAGTAATGGGAATGGCAAAAGATTTGGGAAATGGTATGTACAAATATGAATACGATCTTACCTGTATTGATCCCGGTCGTTTTGGTCTGACTGCCAGAGTTACACCGAAAGGCAATAGCTGGGACAATAGTGTTCCCGGTTTCGTAAAATGGGCAGATTAAAAAAACAAAACGTGCTAAATCAAATAAGTGGTGTATTGTAGATAAGAACATATATACTCCGGCCGGTCTTCAAATGAAGATACGGCCGGGTTTTAGTTGACTGTTAAAGCTGTTTTTTGACTTTTACCACTTATACAAATCAATCGTTCAGGGAAAGATAAGGAATAACATGATTAAGTTTAACAAAGGGAAAACGAATCCTAAAGTTTTAATTGTTACACCGGAAATTACATATCTTCCAGACGGAATGGGTAACATGTCCAACCGTCTTAAAGCCAAGGCCGGAGGCCTGGCAGACGTATCCGCCTCGCTTGTCTCCGCCCTGTTCAGATCGGGCGCCGATGTCCATGTCGCCCTGCCCCATTACCGAAGAATGTTCAATATCGATGTTGGTAAACTGATTAACAGTGAGCTGCGCGTATACGTCAGTAATTTGTCGAACAAACGAATTCACCTGGCAGAAGACCGGGCCTTCTACTATCGGAATACCGTTTACAGCAACTATTCCGAAGACAGTTTTAAATTCGCTATGGCCTTCCAGCGTGAAGTAATCAACAATATTATTCCTAACGTAAATCCTGACCTGATTCATTGCAATGACTGGATGACTGGATTAATTCCTGCTCATGCCAGACGTCTGGGCATTCCATGCCTTTTCACGGTACACAACATTCATACCCAGAAACTTTCCCTGGAATACATTGAAGACCGCGGTATTGATGCCGCTGAATTCTGGGAAAATCTTTATTTTGAACGTCCCCCTGCGAATTACGAAGAAAGCCGTTCCAATAATGGTGTGGATTTGCTGACCAGCGGTATTTTCGCAGCTCATTTCATCAATACTGTAAGCCCAACGTTCCTCAATGAAATTTGTGACGGACATCACGATTTCATACCCGACCATATCCGCCGGGAAATGATTTCCAAAAAACTATCCGGTTGCGCAACCGGTATTCTTAACGCTCCAGATGACTCTTATAATCCGGAAACGGACCGGAAAATCTGGACCAACTACAATGCTGATGACGCAATGAAAGGCAAACTTGCCAACAAAGAAGAATTCCAACGCCGTACCGGTCTGGCAATCAATCCCAAAGCTCCAATCTTTTTCTGGCCGTCACGACTCGACCCGGTCCAGAAAGGGTGCCAGTTATTGGCGGAAATCATGTATAAAATGGTGGATAAATATTGGAAACAGGGTTTGCAGATTGCCATTGTGGCAAACGGCTCAGCTCAGGAATGGTTCCATAATATTGCCCGGGGACATGATATCTATGACCGAGTGGCTGTATGTGATTTTGACGAAAAACTCTCACATCTCGGTTACGCGGCAAGTGACTTCATGCTCATGCCATCACTGTTCGAACCTTGCGGACTGCCTCAGATGGTCAGTCCAATTTATGGAACTCTTCCAATCGTCATGGATACCGGCGGCCTTCATGATACGGTTCACCCCCTTAATGTTGACAACAACACTGGCAATGGTTTTGTTTTTGAGACTTATGATTCAGGCGGTCTAATGTGGGCAGTCGACCAGGCAATGAAGTTTTACAAACTGCCCAAGTCTAAAAGAACGCCTCAGATTACCCGTATTATGCAGGAAGCAAAGGCTGAATTCAATCACGACAACACGGCACGTGAATATATCAATATTTATGAAACCATGTTGCGCCGTCCTCTGGTTTCTCGTTCATAACCGAACGACAACCATTATATAAAGGTACAACTGAAAGATGATAAATCACATTCCCAACAAAACCCGGGCGCTCCGCGCGGACAGTTATCTCGAACCTTTCATGGACCAAATTAATGCCCGTCAGACACGAGCAAAAGAAGTGGAACAACGCCTGACTGGCGGCAAGAGTACTCTTGCTGATTTTGCTTCGGGCCACGAATATTTTGGTCTGCATTTCATGGAAAGTCACTGGATATTCCGGGAATGGGCTCCCAACGCAACCGCCATGTTTCTGGTTGGAGACTTTTCCGGCTGGAAAGAACTGCCGCAGTTCTGCCTGACCAGAAAGGACGACTCCAGCAGCGGCGTATGGGAACTGCGATGCCAACGCGATTTATTTAAACACGGGATGCATTACAGTCTAAAAATCTACTGGGCCGACGGCGGCGGCTACCGTATTCCGTCATACGCAAGAAGAGTGGTCCAGGACCACAATACAAAACTGTTTTCCGCTCAAGTGTGGAAACCTGAAAAACAATACAAATGGAAAAACGATACACCTCCGGGCAGTTCAAATTCCATATTTATTTACGAATCACATGTCGGCATGGGTCAGGAACATGAACGTGTCGGTACCTACCTCGAATTTAAGGATCAGGTATTACCCCGAGTCAAATCCGGAGGCTACGACACGGTTCAGATCATGGCGGTTATGGAACATCCGTATTACGGTTCGTTCGGCTATCACGTATCCAGTTTTTTCGCGGCGTCATCACGTTTCGGAACGCCTGAAGAATTTAAGGAACTGGTAGATACTGCCCATGGAATGGGGCTGCGGGTTATCATTGATTTGGTTCATTCCCATGCAGTGAAAAACGAAGTTGAAGGCCTGGGCAAATTCGACGGCACCAGTTATCAGTATTTTCATGAGGGTGGCCGCGGAGAACATTCCGCCTGGGATTCCTATTGCTTTAATTACTCTAAGCCGGAAGTACTTCACTTCCTGTTGTCAAACTGTCGATTCTGGCTGGACGAATATCATGTCGACGGCTTTCGCTTTGATGGTGTAACCAGCATGCTTTATCTGCACCACGGACTTGGCGGCTCCTTTACTTCATATGGCGACTATTTTACCGATATGGTTGATGAAGAGGCCCTCACCTATCTGACGCTTGCCAATAAAGTAATCCATACCGTCAAACCTGACGCAGTCACCGTTGCGGAAGATGTCAGCGGCATGCCGGGGCTTGGAGCTCCAGTCGACCAGGGCGGATGCGGCTTCGATTACCGTCTGGCTATGGGAGTAACGGACTACTGGTTCAAACTCTTTGATCTCAAAGATGAAGACTGGAGCATGGAAGGACTGTGGCACGAACTGACCAACCGCCGTCAGGACGAAAAAACCGTTAGTTATGTTGAATGTCATGACCAGGCAATTGTCGGTGGTAAAACCATGGCATTTACACTGATGGACGCGGCCATGTACGACTCAATGCATAAAGATTCACAAAACATGATAATTGACCGAGGTATGGCACTGCACAAAATGGCACGGCTCATCACGCTGGCATCATGTTCAAACGGCTACCTGAACTTCATGGGGAATGAATTCGGTCATCCGGAATGGGTGGACTTTCCACGCGAAGGTAACGGCTGGTCATATCACTATGCCAGACGCCAATGGTCGCTGGCAACTCATCCTGATCTGCGTTATCAGTATCTCGATAATTTTGACCGTGAAATGATGAATCTTATCCGCCAACATAATATTATCAGAAAATCACGTCCGCAGCGGCTTTATGTTCATGACGAACAGAAGATCATTGCTTTTGAACGTGGCGGATTGTTTTTCTTTTTCAATTTCAATCACAGTACATCATTTTCGGATTTTCCAATTGAAACTCTGCCGGGAGAATACAAGCTTGTCCTTGATACTGACAGCGGAAAATTCGGAGGGCACGAACGCATTCAGCCAAATCAAACATTTTTCACCACGCCAACTGACGAGCATCATCAGTTACGCCACATGCTGCACCTGTATCTGCCGGCAAGAAGCGCAATGATACTTGAACGCATTGGGAAATAATATTAACCGTTGAGTCGGCGATACTGGGACGGAGTCATACCTCTATATTTACGGAATACCCGGCAAAAGTAGTCAGTATCCTCATAGCCGGACTCCGTGGCAATATCTTTGAGCAAACGATCTGAATTCACCAGCAAGTTACAACTGTATTTTATTCTGGTATTGGTAAGATACTGCTGAACCGAAATGCCATGCTGAGTCTTAAAAATACGGCACATCTGGTTTACACTTATTCCAATATAGGCACTGATATCACGCATCATGATTTTTTTCGAAAGATTATCCTGAATATAATATTGAATCAATTCAACAATAGAAACATCAGTATTGCCTCGTTGCGGAGGAATTCTTAATGTGCGCAGGTTTATCTGAAAATCAGGAAGCAGTTTTCGGATTATTCCGGAATATATCAAACGACTAAAACACTGAATTCTTTCATCATAGCCAGTTTCACACTGCTGAATCTCTTTTGTTATTTCATTATATCCGATAAGTATTTCAGAGAAATCATGAAAAATGTGTTTATTACGAATGATCGCCTCACGCAGGCGATTCATATTTTCCCGCGCACCATCACCGTGACAGTGAACAAACAGCATAAAACTAAAGACTACTGATTCTTTTACAGCCAGCCAGAAATGCGATGTATCAGGAGGAATCATTATCAGATCATTGTCGAAGACTGTAATATCTTTATCATCAAGCCGGTATTTCATGTGTCCGTGAACCACAAATGAAAACTCAAAGGTACGATGCGAATGAACCCGATGTTCCGGATCAGAAGCTGTCCCCGCAGGCATTATGTTAATATGCATGAGATGCGGCTGGATCATGAAGTTAACCAGACTATATGACTCCCGGAAATATTTCAACGATCTGAATTCTTCATTAATCTCCGCCAGCTCTTTATTAGTGAATTTCATTTGCCCATCCAGTATTGTTTCCTTCTCGTTGTAATCCATCATATGGATTAATTTAACCCAAAATATTAAATTTGTCCAGTTTATTGTTGGATTTTCCAGTTGCGTATACAAATAAAAAGTAATAAAATATATACATGATCACAAATCAATAATGAAATTCAGGGAATGGTCTAACATGGAAGAAGTAAAAAAATACATTAGCAAAGTCAGTGCGGACATTCTGGAACCAGTCGATGTAGTCATTGCCGGTGGAGGCACTGCCGGAATCACGGCAGCCCTGGCAGCGGCGCGCAACGGCGCGAAAACCATGCTGGTAGAACGCAGTGCCTGTCTCGGGGGAATGTTGACAACTGGTAATGCAGGCATTACCATGTTTACCAAATTTTCCGGAAAACCTGATGAACATATTGCTGACCTGGAGGTATTAAAGAGCCATCCGGCTGAACTACATATTGCCGGTGGGATTACCATGGAACTGGCAAAAAGGCTGCTGGATGAAAAAATCGGCATCGGCAATTCCGGCACGATCGGCAGTTATATGTTCACTTCATCCGAAGATTTCAAACGCCTTCTTTTCCAGATGATGAAAGAAGCAGGAGTCAAATTACGCCTGCATTCCTGGGTTACTGATGTCATTAAAGAAGGAAGTAATCTGCGGGGAATCATTGTTGAGTCGAAATCCGGTCGACAGATGATTCCCGCCAAACAGTTTGTCGACGCCACTGGTGATGGCGATGTTGCCGTTCGGGCCGGAGTTCCATTCACCGTCGGCGTTACAAAACAGGATGTCTGCGCCAAACAGGCCACGCTCGGCGAAATGCACCCAATGGGAGTCATGTTTAAAGTAGGTAATGTTGACCTGAAAAAAACTTTTAACTGGTTGGAAAAAAATCCGCAGTATTACAAAAAACAGCCGTTCGCGCGTTTTTCTTTCGAAGAAGCTAAAGAGCGTCTGAAAAAAAATGAGATGGCAACGATTGACGTGATTCGCGAAGGCGAAACCCCGTCTCGCTTCCAGATTTATAACTTGCCGACACCGGGAACAGTAACACTATGCTGTCCGAGCGTAAAAAATTTGGACGGCTGCAATGTAGAGGATCTGACACGCGCCGAAGTAATCATAGCAGACATGCTCTACCGCTGGCTGAACAGTATCCATAAAGTTCCTGGCTTTGAAAATGCTTTTCTTCTACAGATTCCTGAAATAGGCGTACGTGAAACCCGTCATATTCAGGGGGATTATGTACTCAATCTTATGGATATTTATAAGCAAAAAGATTTTGAAGATTGTATCGGACTAGGCAGTCACCCGATTGATACCCGTCCTCGTCCTGAATGGCTGAATGATCCGGAAACCTCTTATCCTCCACGCTGGTATTTCCAAATTCCGTTTCGCGCCTTAACGGCTACAGGCATAGATAATCTGCTAATTGCAGGACGCTGCATCTCAGCTACCCACGAAGCTTTTGGCTGCATTCGTCCAACTGTACAATGTATGATAACAGGAGAGGCAGCCGGAACTGCGGCGGCCTTGTGTGTAAAATCTAATAAAATGGTACGTCAGCTTGATATTGAACAACTAAGAAATAGTTTAAAAAAACAAGGTGTATTATGCAATAACAAACAGGAGAAAGAGTTATGCGAAGCTCAACTAGTCACAGCATAAGCAAAACGGCAAATTTCACACTCATCGAACTCCTCGTTGTGATCGCGATCATCGCGATTCTGGCAGCCATGCTGCTGCCGGCACTAAACCGTGCCCGAGATGTTGCAAAGTCAATCAGTTGCGTTAATAATGAAAAACAACTTGGCCTATCTTTAATGAATTATGTGAACGATAACAACGGCACGTTTATCCCTGTTATCAGTACAGCGGCGGAAGGTTATCATCCATACTGGAACGAGCGCTTAAAGGAACATGGATATGTTTCCAACCTTAAAATTTTTGATTGCCCAGCAATGCCCGAGGAAAGTGAATGGTATAACTATATTCAATATGGAATTAACCGTCGACTTGATATTGAAGTAGGAATATCCAATAGAATGTCCCGCTTCAAAAAACCGGCACAACTATTGACCTTAGTAGACTCCAGGCAATGCTCATCATCGGGATTAAGCTCAATCAGAATTGGATTTTGGAGAATTGAACCAAGTGTCTTGCGAACAACAACCTCTTATGGCTATCCTGATGCCCGACATTCTAACTCACTAAACATATTATGGATGGACGGCCATGTCGAATCACTGAAAAGCACGAATGACCCGTATTCATTATATCCATTCAATGACTCCTGTTACTATGCCCCGGAAGATCAGTAAAAAAGAAACTTCACGATTAAGGAACATACATGAAAACGGCAAATTTGTTATTTTATCTATTGGCAATATTCCTAGGAACACAAAAATGCTCAGCTTCTCTGGAATTTGAACCGGACTTTAAAATTCGCGGAAGCAAAACATGCAACTGGTGGTTACTCGGTCAGACGATTAATTTCAGGGGATTAACCAAAAGCGAGGCCAAAGAACTGCCAGCATATCGAAATAAGTTAAAAACAAAAGAAAAAACAAAAGAAATAGTTATACCAAATGACTGGAAAACAATCACTGGAACTATATATAACTCAGCAAACCGCAAGATCGCCCAAAAAACGGTGAATATCCAGGAGTTTTTACATAAAGGCTTCAACTGGAAGCCATCCAAACCAGGATTTTACTCGATAGAATTCAATGTAAAGAACCAAACGAACAATTCGTTATCCTTATATGAAACGTTATCTTCTCAGAGAGGCTGGACCGTAAAAGTGCCTCAAACCTCAATAAAGCTTTTTAGACATGAATTCGCGGTCTTGCCAAGCCACAGCCGCCAGGAGAACCGTCAGTACTTCGGTGCTTCTATTGTATGGAACACCACACAAGAAGAAGTAAACATATTACCACTTTTAGGCTTTGGTTTTGTCAGACTCCATCCTGTTCGATGGTATTTAATTGAACCACGAAAAGGCGAATATAACTGGGCAATAACTGATGGACTTATAAAAAAACTGCAAGAGAAAAATATTGATTGTATCGCCAACCTATGGGGAACCCCCAAATGGGCGTCATCACGGCCGGACGCGCCAGGCAAAGGAATTTGGCAGGACTATTTTGCCGCATATGCCCCAGCAAAAAACTCTGATCTAGCTGATTTTCTAAAAGCCTTTATGAAACGATATCCATTTATAAAAAACTGGGAAATATGGAATGAGCCTCATTTACCGGGACAATCCATTTTTTGGCGAAGTTCCCCGAAAGAGTTTGCTGCAATGCAAAAAGCTGGTTATGAGACAATCAAACAATTATCTCCCAACTCCACTGTCTGGCTGGGGGGAATTGGAATGCGTTACCTGCCTTTCTATCAAAAAATAATAAAGCTGGGAACCGGAAAGTATTTTGATGTATTACCATTACATGGCCGTGATGTGGATCCAAAACCTTTTAATGCAATCAACAGAAAATATGGAGTTGCTCCTAAACCCTGGGTTCAGGGAGAATGGCACGCGATCCTATATAAAACAGCAGAAAAAAATCCACCGACTGAAACAAAGCTATCACACGACATGCTTAAAGATTTAATGCTTGCTTTTCAACGGAAAGTTTCAAAAGTTGTCGTATGGGGCTGGCGTCAGGGAACGGAAAGAGAGTTTTACAAACATTTTCATAACCACGGAGAAAAAAGGGTCAGCATAGGAGGCTTTTTCCGCAGCTTTCCGTATTGTGAGCCAAGACTTCCCCTTGTCGTACTTTGTAATTTCATGAATTGTTTTTCCGGAAAAATCAGTGTCATTGGCAGTTATGGATTCGATAAAGGCTCCCAGCAGGCCGTCTTAATGAAAAGTTCTGCTGGTAATACGTTGTTCTTCTGGCAGAACAAAAGCAAAAAAGTCAAACCCGCATTCAAACTGACAGAAGCATTTTCAAAATCCGGTATACTACAAAACTGGGAAGGACAAATTCTGAAAGCGGATAGCTCTTTTCAACTGAAACCTGATCTGGTTTATTTTCTTAAAAATCCCAATCAAAAAATCATGAATAGCTGGGAAAAGTATCAGGCCGACATACAGCAGAAAAAGAATGTTATTCTAAATTCCAACTTTCACGGATATTACCGAAACGGCAGTCTTTTTGATAAAAAAATGGAAATCATAAATCCGGAAAATCTTATCTGGCAGTCTGTTAAAGATTATATCCCGATTGTTGCAATCGGCAATACAAAAAAATCAGAACTTGGATTGACTGGACGTTTCGCGCTCGGACTGGCGGATGGAGCAGTGGACCTGCTGGTAGAAGTGAAAGATAAAGTCCATATACAAAAGTATCCTGCGGAAAAATTATGGAACGGCGACAGTATACAGTTTGCGTTTGATGCGACCCAAAAAGGACGTTCTGAAGACCGAATAGAATTCGGTGCCTGTATGAGTAGCAATGGTCCTGTTTTATGGAAATTGTTTGCTCCAATGCTTGTTGGAGACTTACCGGCACGTTATACTGATCCTCCTGCCCGGGTAAAATTCGGAAAAATAAAAATTGACCAATCCTCCGGCAAAATTTCATATAAAATCCATATTTCCCGCAACGATCTTTTTCCACTTGCACATATGAAAGGACAACCTGTGCGTTTTTCTCTGCTGATTAATAATAATAACGGAAAAGGACGCAACGGATATCTGGAGTGGGCCTCCGGTATCGGCAACGGAAAGCGACCGCAGGATTATGGAACCATGACCGTTTACATGAAAGAAACGGAATTATTATCTCAGCAAGATTTAAAAATATACCGTGGAAAAAGTCGAGCTGATATAGGCGAAAAGATCGCAAAAGTCACAATATCAAATTCAAATACAGTAGAAACGCTTCGTACAGCGCCATTGCCATTAACTCCCGGGATTGTATATACGATATCGTTTTCCGCGCGAGGCAATATAGATCTAAGGCTTTTTGCAAGATTAAGTGGAACCCAAAATAAACGTCTGGATATTATCAGAAGAAGTCCGTTAAAACTAAAAAAAGACCAATGGATAAACTTCAAAAAAACATTAATTTTTCCTTCGACAGCAACGAATGCAGTTTTTTGTATTTTTGGCTACAAACAACAAGGCTTTTTTGAAATAAAAAACTTCTCTTTAAAAATAGGAAGCAACTAGTGCTCTGTATTGTTTAAATATTCGTATAGATTGCGAAGATTTTGAAATTCAATTCGTACTCTAAAAGGACCGCTAACACCGAGGCATCGAAGATGCTTGAAGAGCACAATATTCAAAGAAAAATTTTAAAAAAAACTCACGGCAAACACTTTGCAGTTCAATTTCCCCTTTTCTTTTTTGGGAAAATATTCATGTTTTTTCTCTGTCGAAAAAACAAAATTTAATCTAAAATCGAACTTGTCTATCTTCAATAAATCAATCATCAAAGGGAAAAAAATGAAAAGAAGTCAGATCAATAGTTCAATCGAAACTGCCATGGAAGTATTCAAATCACTCGGAATAAACCTCCCGCCGTTCGCATTCTGGACAGCAGAAGAGTGGAATAGGAAAGGCCATGAAGCTGATGAAATCCGCAATGCCGATCTTGGCTGGGACGTTACCGATTTCGGACAAAATAATTTTACCGAAGTTGGTCGTACACTATTCACATTACGCAACGGATTCAGGCAAGCTAAAGAAGGAAATTTCAGCAAGGTCTATGCAGAGAAATTCATTCTTGATCCGCCACGCCAGCATGCCCCCCTGCACTTCCATTGGAGCAAGATGGAAGACATTATCTGCCGAGCAGGAGGAAACGTGTTAATCACTCTGTATGCGTCAACTTCGGCGGGTAAATGCTCCGATGAGAACTTCAACGTTCAAACCGACGGACAAACCCAAGAACTGACGCCAGGAACTATCGTGCGCCTAGAACCCGGCCAGAGTATTTGCCTGCCCCCCGGTATCATTCACAGTTTCTGTGGCGAAGAAGGAACCGGTATCAATATCGGTGGAATACAATACACCGTGAGTGGTGAAGTCAGTAGCGTCTGTGACGACTGGAACGACAACTGTTTTCTCGAACAAATGGAGAGATTCCCGAAAATAGAGGAAGATGTTCCTCGAAAATATTATCTGTGCAACGAATATCCGGATATAAACTAAATGCCTCAAGCAATTATCCAAAAATCTGATTAAGAGAATGAAACAATTGTTTGCTACTCTTTACCGAGAGTTCGTATCATTCGTGGCCTAAAATTTCTTTCGGATAACTTGAAAAAATCATTTTTTACTATAATTTGATTTACTAAGCTCGTTCATGTCTTAATAATTATTATCCGGAGAAGAATTAATGAAGAAAAGTTTTTCTTTTTTGCTGTGCGCTTTGGCGATTTCTTTAATAACAGGTTGTTCTTCAATCAGCGTAACCAATAAACTAAATGACCTTGAGCTTACAGAGCAAGGAAAAACCATTGCTCACGTAAATGGTCATATCAGTGGATTTTATATATTCGGTTTTGTTCCAATCTGGTGCGGCAGTCCTTCGGAAGTCGGACAGCCGGTTTTCTTCTTGAATAAGGTAAAACTCAGCGATACGGTCAATATGGTTACCGCAAAATGCAAATCAAAAGACATTGGCGCTACAAAACTCATTGATTTGCAGTCAACAATGAGCACAAATCCAGTTATTCCATTTCTACCGGCATTTCTGATGTCAATCAAAAAATGTGAAGTTTCAGGCAACTGCATTAAGTAAAAGTACTTAATATGCAATATGTAACAAGAAATCCTCCCAAATGGAGGATTTTTTTTTACAATCTTGTAACCGTTACTTGAAAAAAACGACTATTATGATATAAATTTATAATTATAACAAAATAAATGGCAGATGTTTACTTTTCCTCTTTTGTGCAGGGAATGTATTTTTCATATGCGCCAGAAGAAACCTTTACAAGAGAGACTTACACAATGTCAGTACAAAGATTTTTTATTTTTGGTGTTTTTGTTCTTTCCAGTTGCTTAATATGCTATGCAGATCAACCTCAAACGAAACAAAACAAAGAACAAATCACAGAAGTTACAAGGATTCTCAAACAGCTAGCTAAGCCATCTCAAATGGCTCGGCAAATGAAAAGTAAAAAATTTAATGTTAAGCCATATTATAAAATTGTTGACAACGGAGATGGAAAATCAACCCTGATATATCGCTGTCGTTTCACCCAGGCAAATTCCTTGTTAAACGCTGTTGAAAGCATGGTCTCAGCAGAAGGTCTTGTTGAAGAATCCACTGAACAGAATCTGATCGTGGTCAATGATTTGACTTCAAAAATGGAATCGCTTAAAAATGCATTACTGGCAATGGATATCAGCAGTCCGCAGATACTCGTGGAAGCCAAGGTAGTAGAAGTCATGATTTCCGATGGAGTTCAACGGGACCTGTCCGTAATCTGGAATCAGCAGACTTCAGGTCTTGACTCAACAGCAGGCACAGTTTCATCGGTTCCCAACCAGTCAAGCGGCGATGCAGGTCATGGCGCCAATGTTAATTTTTTCCCAGTAGTATCTGACGGTGGCGGTTCCAATCTTAATGTAGCATTAGAATGGCTGCAGAAAGCTGAAGACGCAAAAGTCTTATCCGCTCCAAACGTAATTGTTTCCCGAAATGCCAGTGCCAGTATTGTTACCGGTACCGACCTGCCAATCCAGTCCATTCAGGTTACTTCGGGTTCCACAAGTACTTCAACAGAGTTCAAACGTATTGGTGTAATTCTTAAGGTTACTCCATCCCTGATCAACGATGATTATGTAACCCTCAAGGTAAATCCTCAGGTAAGTACAGTACAAAGCTACGATACGATTGTTCAAAACGATTCTGAATATTCGGTCCCGGTAATCTCGATCAGAAATATTGAAACGGAACTTACACTCAAAGACGGTCAGGTTATAATGCTTGGTGGTCTGTATACTTCAAAAGATATTTCAGCTTCGGATGAAACACCAATTCTTAGCGATCTTCCATGGATTGGCGATCTGTTTACCGGTAAAAGCGTTTCAAAGGAAGTAACTCAGCTTATATTCTTTCTAAAAATCAGTATTCTTACTCAGGAAGAACTTGGAGACGGTATGATTTACGATCCAGGCAAGCAAGCTGACACTCTAAGAAAAATGGGCAACGCTGTTCAAAAATCACAGAATATTTTCCCGAAACGTGTAGATACCTTTGATGATACAATCAAGGGAGCAATGCGCTACAAAGACGCGGAAGGAAACATTGATATTGTCGGTGGCAATGGGATGAGAACCCCAGCGTCTCCCCAATCCCCGCAAAAAAACGACAGTAAACTAAAGGAAAAAGCAGTAATCATTGATTCAACATCAACACCGGATAACGCGAAAAGTAAAAACGGAGATGTAGAGTAAATATGCGGTTAAAGAAGAAATTCTATATTTTCACATTCCTGCTGGCATTTCTGTTGATTGGCTGTGGAGGTTATTATTTCTATAATCAGAATAATAATCAACAACAGAAGACAAGCCAGGACATCTCTCCCGATAAGTATTTCAAGTTGAAACGCGGTAATTTAATTATCGGCATCCGTCAGGCCGGATTTATAAATTCCAAGAAAAAACATAAGTTGGCTTTTGAACCGCATATCAGCACAAAGCTGCTCTGGATTATTGATGAGAACTCAAAGGTGAAGTCAGGCGATATTCTGGCAAAATTTGAGGCAGAATCATTAAATGAAACGATTGATGACCTGAAAATAAACATTGATAACCTTGAAAAAGAGCTTGCTATTGCCCTTGAAGAAAAGAAGATACTTGTCAGTACCAACAAATCATCAATCAAAGAAGCGATGGATAAAGTAACTGAAGCCAGTGACAGTTTTCGTAAATACCGTAAATTTGAACGCAAAAAGCAACGCGATTCTCTTACCTTAGCTGTAAGCACAGCGGAAAGTAATTATGAAGATGCACAAGAAAACTATGAGGATAAAGTTCAGGAAATAGAAGAAGAAAGCTCTACCGATGCAGATACTCTGGAAGAAAATGAGGATGAATTGGAAGAACTGCTTCAAAAACGGGATGACGCAAAAAACACGTGGAAAAATTCTCAACTCGACCTTAAGGTCTTCAAACGTTATACTCATCCCAATAAAATGACAACCCTGCAAAATTCTCTGGACCAGGCAAAATTGCAATTGAATAAAGTCAAAATACAAACAGCCTCACAGGTTTTACAAAAGAGAAAATCCATAAACAATCTTCAAATACGGCTTAGAAAATACAAAGAGAAGCTAAAAAAATATCTCGGGTACATCGAAAAAATGCAATTATATTCCCCGGTTGATGGAGTTGTTATTTATGGTGACCCAGACCGCCGCTGGGGAAATCCGGAAATTAAACTGGGAATGGACATCAGACGCAAACAGGTTCTACTGACAATTCCGGACATGAGTGAACTGATTGTGGAATTTGACCTTCCTGAACAGTATCGTTCTAAAGTACGTCTTAACGATAAGGTGGTAGTAAGTCCGGAATCCTTGCCCGGAGTAAGAGTAAACGGAAGGTTGTCGAAAATCTCCCAGTTACCGGTAAATCAGATTCACTGGGACCGCAATTCTCCGAAAATTTATAAATCCCAGGTGGCCCTCAACCGTCAAAACAAACGCCTGGTCAGCGGAATGAGCGTACAGCTTGAAGTCATTACAGAAATCCTGCGTAATACACTGTTTATTCCGATTGAATCAGTCCGTGAAGAAGGCGGCAAATTTTTCGTATACAAACGGTCCGGCTTCAAAGCAATCCGGCAGTCGATTACGATTGGCAAAGCCAACGATAATTTTGTTCAGGTTTTGAGTGGGCTCCAAGAAGGCGATATTGTCTATCTTTATAAACCATTCCAGAAAAAAAGCGAATAAAAACTGATATAGCAATGACTCAACATCACGAAGAAGTAGTTAGACTTACCGGTATCAAAAAAACCTATTTTACCGGCGGGCATATGGCCGTACCGGTTCTGAAAGGAATTGATGCCGTAGTTCATCGTGGACATTTTGTTGGAATAATGGGGGTATCAGGATCCGGGAAATCGACTTTATTGAATATTCTCGGACTACTGGATGTTCCAACGGAAGGAAAATATATTCTTGACGGCAAAGAGGTTGAAATCCTCACGGATGACGATATGGCCCGTATAAGAAACCGGGCAATCGGTTTTATTTTTCAAAGTTTCAATCTGTTCCCTCATCTCACTGTTGAGCAGAATATTGAGGTACCAATGGTTTATGCTTCAATCCCGCGCAACCAACGTCGCGAACGTGCCAGGGAACTGGGTGAAAAGGTCGGCTTGGGACATCGTCTAAATCATCGCCCAAATCAGCTTTCCGGTGGAGAATGTCAGCGAATCGCCATTGCAAGATCCCTGTCAAACCAGCCGCATTTTCTACTGGCAGACGAACCGACCGGTAACCTTGATGAAAAGACCGGTGATGAAATCATGCGGCTGTTCCACGAACTCAATGACAATGGAATGACCATCGTGATGGTAACTCACAATCCGGAACTTGAAGAAGAATTTGATGAAGTCATAAGGCTTAGGGACGGCCGCCTGTGTGACTATATCGCCCCGGAGGAATTCGCCTGATGCTTGTCAGAGATATATTTCGTCTGTCCTTCCATAACCTGCTGTTGCATAAAATCAGGTCGGCTCTGACTTCGCTTGGAGTCATCTTCGGTGTCGGCAGTGTAATTGCCATGCTGTCCATTTCAGAAGGGGCCAAACGCCAGTCTCTTGCTCAAATCGAAGCAATGGGAATCGATAAAATTATTGTTTTCGCCAAAAAGCCGCCTGTTACCGGTAAGGATGAATCGGACTCAACCAATTCAAGTATTATGGAACGTTATGGTTTAACTTCGGTGGACCTGAAAAAAATCGGTTTAATGGACAATGTAAAAAAAATCATTACGCTTCGTGACGCCAGACAAAAAATTCTCCGTGGCACCAGGCGAGTAGATCTGTTGCTGGTGGCAACTGAACCGGATTTTTTGGAAGAATCCGGTTCCCAAATGGTTCAGGGACGCTGGATATCTCAGCTTGATATGAAAAATTTTTCAGAAGTGTGCGTAATTGGCAGGAACGTAAAACGTAAACTTTTCGGAATAGCCAAAGGCAGTATCATTGGAGAAAACCTGAGAATCGGAAGTTCATTATATCGTGTCATCGGCATCATGGAAAATAACCTTGGAACTCAGTTTCCGGTGGTGAACAGTCCAAATGATATGATAATCATTCCACGTACTACTTATAAGGCACACTATGGCCAGGGATATTCCTTTCAACGCGAGGGAAGAAGCGCCAAAATTCTTAGATTGGAATATGATATGTTTATCGTAAAGGTAGAAGATGTCAGTTTTATTGATGATACAGCCAAGCGAATATACGGTTATCTGGAAAAAGTTCACAATGACACCAAGGATTGGGGAACAATTGTTCCTCTGGATCTTCTCAAACAAAAGGAACAAACTCAGAATATTTTTACGATCGTCATGAGTTCAATTGCCAGTATATCCCTTATCGTCGGCGGTATCGGCATCATGAACATCATGCTTGCCAATGTATATGAAAGACGTAAAGAAATCGGTACCCGTCGTGCACTTGGTGCACTTAAGCGAGAAATCCTGATGCAGTTTCTTATAGAAACCGTATTTCTCACTACTATGGGCGGAATGCTTGGAGTAGCTCTTGGCGTCGGCCTATCACAAATCGTCACTTTCTTTGCAAATTGGCCAACGGTATATTCATTGTGGGCAATCGCGATATCACTGTTGATCTCAATTGCGGTAGGAGTCGTTTTCGGGACCTATCCAGCGTGGAAAGCCGCACAGCAGAATCCCATCGAAGTTCTCCGGGCGGAATAAGTGTCGTACGGATTTATGCCATCAGTTCGTTATTTTCACAGATATCGACAAATTCTTCAATCAACCGTTGCTGGTTGAAACGACCTTCGACTTTAAGGCGGGCCTTCATAATAATCATCTCACGGGATATCTCGTCATCGAACAGAAACTGACACGCCCGGACAATTTCAGCCGCAGAATCCGGCTTAATCAGCATACCGGTTTCCTCCAGTTCAACAAGTTCGCTAATTGCCCCAGAATCAGCTGCTATAACCGGAACCCCACAAGCCATAGCTTCAATCAGGACATCGGGAATATCCGCACGATCACCATCTGACGCAATGTGACTGTTGAGAATAAAAACATCGGCATTATAGTAATAGTCAATAAGATCATTCTGATGAACCATATCGATCATGGTAACAATATCTTCTAAATCAAATTGGCGAATCAATTTAATAATTCGATTTCTCTCCGGACCATCTCCGATCAAGGTATAGGTAAAATCAACCCCCTTGCACCTAAGGTCATAAAGCGCACGAATAACAACATCATGACCATCTCTTTCCATAAAACCACCTACCGTAAGAATTCGAAACGGCGGTTCCGGATTACGAATACGTCCAGGAAAACTGAAAATATCAAGGTCTATCCCGTGATGAAAAAGGTATATGCGAGTCGCAAACTGTCCCAGATTCCGTAGATATTGCAGACAATATTCCGATTGGACAACAACAAACTGACAGGAATTGAGTTTCAGCAACATCTCTTTTTTATTGCGGGTAAAAACATCACTGGATGTTGCAGTAAAATTATATTTAACCTGTAAGAATCTGCTGATCAAAAGAGCGCTAGTCGCACAATCTCCGGCAGAAAAAGAATAGACACTGGTAATACCTTCTGGAATGGCATATAAACCAGTAAAATACAGGGAGGTCAGCAAATTACTCCAAAGAGACTTTCGCTGATGCGCACTCCACAAAAGTTTCAAAAAAAACCAGATACCACAGAAAAAACCCGCCGGATTTGAGGAAAACACAGTACGAATAGATTTAAGCAGTATCAGCGGATGTTTTAAAAGATTCTGCGGTTTATAGCTGGCTCTCGCATTAATTCCCATAAGAGAATCATCTTCCCTCCGACGAATTTGATGTCCCAAAGCAAAAACACGAACATAATATCCCATTTTTTCGAGTAAACTGACTTCTCGAATAATATAACTCTGACGGATTTCAGGATAATTGTTCAGCACCAGCGCTAGCCGGTTGGGTCTGTCATTTTCCATGTATTTTTCTGAAAGTTATGATTTTTTATCCACTCCATCTCAGCTACAGTCCGACGGAATATTTCAGGCATATAGCAATGCCTGGAAACACGTAATAACTTCTGAGGGAAATTAAAACCAATACAGCTTATTTGTCTTCCTGTTTCTGGCAGGAAGGAATATCAACTAATGAAGTTCGGATATTAATGCCATTGTAGTACAGAATCAGTCTACATAAAGCATATGAGCGCACTGATCACAAATAGCAATCGCTCCTTTTTGGGCATTATGCATAGTCTGTGGTATAAGCTTCATATGGCAGTGTCCACAATTTCCGGCAATCACTTTGACCAAAGGTTGACCTGGTTTTGCCAGTAATCTGGTATAGGTATTGATAACTTCCGGTTCAAGCTTTTTAGATAGAGCAGGACGAGATTCTTCCAGTTTTTTGATCTCTTCCTTGATTTCAGAAACCAACTGGTTGAGTTCGTCGATTTCTTCATTAATTGACTGGGATTCGGCTTTGACTTCCTTTTCGTATTCTTTATAAAGGCGATCATCTTCCTGAACGCAATCAAGCAGCTCAATTTCTTTCGTTTCCAATTCACCGATAACTGCACGGATGTCATCGATTTGTTTCATCAAAGCCTGATATTCATTATTCTTCTTAATCTGTGAAGACTGGGATTGCAAACGGTTTATTTCATCATTTTTCTGCTTGATAGAAGATTCAACCTGCTTGATGCTCAATGAATTTTTATTAAGTTCTTCACGTTTACTTTTGAGCTTATCTTCGGCTTTTTTAAGCTCTACCTTCCGGGATTTAATCTCTTCCGGAATCATTGAAAGGCGCTGATTGAGGTTCTTGATACGCATATCAACCTCCTGCAGCTCCAGTAAGTCTGTAACCCATTGCATCATTGTGTCAGTCCCTTATATAAATATGACAAGTAGTGGCATGAAAAACCCAAAGTACCCTATCTATATATCACAATTTACAGAAACTTCAAAGTAATTATTCGAAAAGATCAGGATGTATCTGAGATTTTTGCTGTTTTGCGTTCCTTACCGGCTCAAGACCAAGCTTTTCATAAGCCCGGTCTGTCGCAACACGCCCTTGAGGCGTTCGCATTAAATATCCGGCCTGTATCAGGAACGGCTCATAAACATCCTCAAGGGTTCCCTCATCTTCTCCAACAGCCACGGCTATCGTCTTCAAGCCGACAGGTCCACCTTTATAGTTTACGATAATCGTCTCTAAAATCCGGTTATCCATCTCATCAAGTCCGTTGGCATCAATATCCAGCATCGTCAAAGCTTTACCGGCAACCTCCCCGGTGATTTTATTATCGGCCCTGACCTGCGCATAGTCACGAGTCCATGACAGCAGGTTATTGGCAATACGAGGGGTTCCCCGGCTCCGTCTGGCGATTTCAAGCGCACCAGGCGCGTCAATCTGAATATTCAGAATCCCGGAAGACCGTCGGACGATTTCATCAAGTTCTTCCGCCGGATAGTAGCTTAATCGACAATTCAGGGTAAAACGGGAGCGCAACGGCGCGGAAAGCAATCCCTGACGGGTAGTTGCTCCCACCAAGGTAAAGCGCGGCACATTGAGCCTGACGGACCGTGCGCCCGGCCCCTGATCAATCATAATATCGATAAAGAAATCCTCCATCGCACTGTAAAGATATTCCTCAACGGTAGTATTCAGACGATGAATCTCATCAATAAAAAGGATATCTCCTTCTTCAAGCGAAGTAAGCAGTCCGGCCAAATCCCCGGGCTTTTCAATAACAGGTCCGCTACTGCTTTTTATATTTGCCCCTTTTTCATTTGCAAGTATATACGCCAGAGTGGTTTTTCCTAGTCCAGGCGGTCCACTCAACAACAGGTGTCCGAGCGGCTCACCACGTTCCTTGGCGGCTTGTACATATAATTCAAGGCGTTCCTTGACTTTTCCCTGACCAGGAAAGTCTCCAAAACGTTGCGGACGCAGCGTTACATCCTGCGCGGTATCTTTTTTATTTAGAGTCGAAGTGACGAATCTTTCTGACGACATTTGTTAATTCTCTATCGAAATTGCAAATTTTTGAAACTTTCTTACCATTTTATTGCAAAACACGGTAAAATCGATTTGTAAAAAACCATACTGAAAGTATCGTATCTACCTTAACATTGTAGATTAATATAGCATTAATTGTTAAATAACAAAGGAAGAACTCGCTTATGGATCGTAAAGTTGCGAAAAAAGCTGCTGACGCTATCAGAATCCTCTCAGCAGAGGCTATTCAGAAAGCTAAGTCCGGCCATCCGGGTATGCCGATGGGCTGCGCCGATTATGCCTTCACCCTGTGGTCGAAATATATGAGACACAACCCAAAGAATCCTAAATGGCTGGGACGCGACCGTTTTGTTCTCTCTGCCGGTCATGGTTCAATGCTGATCTACTCTCTGTTGCATCTCTTCGAATACGGCTTGCCGATGGAAGAACTCAAACAGTTCCGTCAGTGGGGAAGTCTGACTCCGGGTCATCCGGAATTCAATCACACCAAGGGTGTAGACATCACGACCGGTCCGCTTGCCAGTGGTTTCGGTTCCGCCGTTGGTATGGCTATCGCGGCTAAATATTTCGCGGCTAAAACCGGTCTAGACAAAGCCGGTCTTGATGACAATAAAATTTACGTTCTCAGCGGTGACGGCTGCATGATGGAAGGTAACTCTTCCGAAGCCGCTTCTCTCGCAGGACATCTTAAACTTGATAATATCGTACTGTTCTACGATGACAACGAAATCAGTATCGAAGGTTCTACCGACCTGGCATTCACGGAAGAAGTTGCCGCTCGTTTTGCCGCTTTCAACTGGCGTGTACTGCACATTGAAAACGCCAACGATGCAGAACAGATCGAAAAAGCCCTTGATGAAGCTACTGTTTCTGACGGTCGCCCGACAATCATCATTGGCAAAACCCAGATCGGTTACGGTTCACCGAACAAACAGGGCAAAAGCTCTGCCCACGGCGAACCTCTCGGAGAAGAAGAACTGGCCGCAACCAAGCAGAACCTCGGCTGGACCGAAGAACCGTTTACTGTACCTGCAGAAGTAACAGAAGCTCTTGCCGCACGTGTCAGCGAACTCGAAGCAGAAGCGGCTGAATGGGATAAGAAATTCCAGTCTTACGTTGAAGCCAATCCAACACAGGCTGACCTTATTTCCAAGATGGTTAACCAGACCGTTCCGGAAGATATTCTTGAACAGCTCCTGGCTGCCGCTCCGACTGATAAAGCTGTCGCGACTCGTGCATCCAGCGGAACAATCCTGCAGAAGGCTGCTGAATTGGTACCGGCTCTGCTCGGTGGCGCTGCCGACCTGGCTCCGTCCACTAAATCCGACGTTAAAGGGGAAGCCAGCTTCGACGCGGAATGCCGTGACGGACGTAACATTCACTTTGGCGTACGCGAACTTGAAATGGGTATGTGCGGTAATGGTATGGCTCTCTACGGAACCGCTATTCCGTACACCTCTACTTTCGCGGTATTCTCTGACTATATGAAACCTGCAATGCGCCTGGCCGCAATCCAGGGACTGCATGAAATCTATATCTTCACCCATGACTCTTTCTATGTTGGTGAAGACGGTCCGACCCATGAACCGATCGAACAGCTCGCAATGATGCGTACCATTCCTGACTTCACCGTGATTCGTCCGGCAGAAGCCAACGAAGCGGCACACGCATGGGCTACAGCGCTGAAAATGGACGGTCCGGTTGCAATGATGCTGACTCGTCAGAACCTGAACCCGATTCCTGAAGAACTCGTCGGCAACATCGACGTATCCAAGGGTGCATATGTTCTGAGTTCTGATGACCAGTATGAAATGATGCTGATCGCCAGCGGTTCTGAAGTTAATCTGGCTATGGACGTAGCTGAAATCCTGCGCAACAATGCCATCGGCGTTCGTGTAGTTTCCATGCCTTCAATGGACCTGTTCCTGAAGCAGAGCAAGGAATATCAGGATTCTGTTATCGATCCTGCCTGCGACAAACGCATCTCTATCGAAGCCGGTACCACTTTCGGATGGCACCGCTTCATCGGCGATGAAGGCTTGGCTATCGGTCTGGATCACTTCGGCGCGTCTGCTCCGTACACAAAACTGGCTGAAGAATTCGGCTTCACTGTTGAAGGTGTTATCACCAAGATTCAGGAACGCTACCTGGGCGGCTGCGGCGGAAGCTGCTGCGGCTCTTGCGGAAGCTGCGGTCACTAATTACCGCAAGCCATTCTGATATAAAATTCAACGTCCCTGCCGGACATTATCCGGCAGGGACGTTTTTTATCTACAATAATTAGTTTTTCAGAATGAATTATCTGTGACTAAAGTTTGAAATGGCAATAACGTCATCCGTCTACAGATTAGAACTTCTTATTCTTTTTGATGATCTCGGCAGCCTGGACCGCAAGTTTTTCTCGGAAGATTTTAGCATTATGGCGAATGTCCACCGGAAAGTCTTTCAAAAACAGAAAGCGGGTAACTTCGGCACATGACTCGTAATGAGCGGAAGTCTTGAGAAGGGCACGAATAAATGCCTTACGCTCGAAACTATTCTTTGGAAAATGTTCATCCTTCGGCTCTACCAGCAGCACCGGCAGGGTTATACCGTTATGCTCCACACCAACCAGCGCGGTACGGTATACATTGGGATGATTATTAAAGACCGCTTCAATACAAACACTGTAAAGAGTGCCTTTATCGGTAATTACGCGGTGTGCTTTGCGACCACAGAACCAGAGGCGTCCTTCTTCATCAAAATACCCCATATCGCCCATACGATGCCAGACCTGTCCGTCTGAGTCATAGATTTTGGCCAAAGCTGTCGCGTCAGGCTTATTAAAATATTCCTTGGTAACAACAGAACCTTTCACCGCAATTTCACCAATTTCGCCTTGCGGCAGTTCCAGACTATCGTCCCAATTCTTAATAATATCGTTCGTTGTTTTAATTATTTTTATGGTCAGCCCGTCATTCACATATCCGACGCAGTGCCCACCGCCCGCAGCTGACTTCCGAGCCGTGTTTTTCAGCACCTGATATCCAGTAAAACTGGTAATCGGCAACGCTTCCGTCGCGCCATAAGGCACCATCGTTTCGCCATCAAGAGCAATGACCATCCTGAGGGCGTCATGAAGATCGGCAGTTACCGGGGCTCCGGCCATAAGCACTTTTTTCAAAGTCGGCATCTTAAAGTCATTCAGCATGCAGTATGACACAACTGTACGCCACAACGCAGGAGACCCAAAAGAAAATGACACCTTGTGATCTCTAACGGTATTAAGAATAACCTGAGGATTCACTTGAGCCGGACGCGTAAAATCCATTTTAGGAATAACCGATTTCATGCCCATTGCAACAGCGAACAAAGCAAACAACGGGAAACCTGACATATCAACCAAATCCGAGGTAACACCATAAACCGAGCTGATAATCTCAACTTGAGATAAAAATGTTTCGTGAGTATAAACAACTCCTTTCGGAGGACCGGTACTCCCGGTCGTAAACAAAATAGCGGCCTGATCGTTCCGGGTTGTATCAACAATCTCAAATTTAGCCGCTCCGTTTGTCGTAATCGAATCTACCGTGGCTGCCTTTTCTAAACGCTTTACGGTCAGCGGAGAAAACTTTCCAAAGGAAAATGAATATTTCACGCTGGCAAAACTCTTACGGAATATATATTTAAGCCAGTGAACCATACTTATCGCCACAAGAGCTTCCGGTGCAGTGGATTCCACACATTCCAACATATTAGTTCTTCCCATGCCCGGATCAATAAGAATCGGCACAGCTCCAACCTTGAACAGCGCAAATACCGCAGCGGTCAGTTCAATTCCCGGACGCATCATAACCAGCGTTCGTGTCCCCATCCCCACACCGTTATCGGCAAACAGCCTTGCATAGGCATTTGAAAGGTCCTCAAGTCCGGCAAACGTAATATCGCGATATGACACAATATTCAGCTTGTCTACTGATATTGATTCCGACACCGCACAACGTGTCGCGTACTGCCGTGCCATTTCAGGCAAGAGACAGGCTATGTTGTTATATGAGGAGGTATCTATTTTCATATAATTCCCGCATGAGATTCTCTAAAGCAAAACAACTCATTGAATATAATTCGATAATCCATTTCTACAAGTTTTAAACGCCGGATTCTCTTTATTCGCGGCTCAATAATGTTCTTTAATATATTTTTTCAAGGCACTTCGCAGGGTAATTCCGCTGTCCGCGGGCTTTAATTCCGATACTATTTTGTACAGGACAGGGAACCATCTGGACGCATTACTGATCGTATATCCATTAAACGCACAAGTGTAATATTCACGATTCATCGGCTGCAGAAATTTCACAGTTCCGACCTTTCGCTGTAATTTAACTCTGAACTTATACGGATACTGTCGATTATGACGGTATTTTGACGTCAACTGTTCATAGGCCACTGCTTTGATCTGTTTCGGAGTAAGACGTAAAGTCATAACCGTATCGTTATACGGGCAAGCCTTAAACAAATCGCCTTCCGTAACTTTTCCGGACAACTCTACATCGAACTTCGGAGGAGAAATAAAAGCGATATCTGCATGGCCCGCTGCAATCACCGCATCCCCGATAAGCTGGCGCAATGCATTTTTCGGATTTTTGGATAACGGCACTTCACCAACAACTTTCTCAGCGGCATCACAAACCGCTTTGTAGGATTTTTGCATAGCCAGTGGATATTTACAATGACCATTTTTAGTCGGTTCTGTGATAAAGTGCGAAATAACACCAACTGTATTTCCAGTCTCTGTATCATATTCAATTACGCTTTTAATCACACCATGAGCATGAAGACCGGGCTCGACAAACGTGGTACTGCGCCCCAGTTTTTGTCCCGGATTCACCTGATGGGTATGCCCGCCGAGAATAAGACTGATCTGGGGAAAACGAGATGCGATCGTAAACAAACTATTGTTATCTTTACGGAAAGACATATTCACGCTGTAATGAGTTGCCAGAATAATGATATGTGGACGCGCACGCATAATTTCAGGAATAATGCGATTCAGGGTAGAAAGATAATCATATAATTTAAACTTCTTTTCACCTTTAAATGGAAAGCGTCTTAGTTTCGGGAAAGTCAATCCGATGACCGCCACTTTGAGTCCATTGCGTTCAAACATCTTCCAGGTTTTAAACAACATATCACTGCCGGGAAACTCAAAATTGGCTGCCAGCGCCGTCCCCTTGAATATCTTCCGCTGGCGGATCAGCGCCTCAAGCCCGTAATCGAATTCATGATTGCCGGGCACCCACACGGCATAATGGAACGCATTGACAAAGTCTATCGCGAGCATACCGTCGGTTTTCATAACCGCATAGGTTCCCTGAGTAAGATCTCCGCAGTCAATAAGTAACGTATTTCTTTCCCCCGCCTTGAAGCGTTCCTCATTGATAATTCCGCCGATACGTCTCACATCCAACGGCGTTAGATGCCCATGAATATCGCTGGTTTCCAGTACGGTTATTTTCCGAATTCCCGCATTGCAGAACAGAGAAACACAGCAGCTGGCAATCATCCAGATTGTAATAAAAAAACGAATCGCACAATTCCTTTATTTATATTTTTCCGCAGTTTCTTCAACAATGCGCCATACCGATCTTAATCCATCAAGACTAATATTACATCCGGTAAGCCCTGAAAGGTCTTCAAGATATTTGCCAAGATAAATCACCGCCTGCGGAATATACTCCAAATACTGCAGCTTCCCTTTTTCCTGCGAAAGAAATCCATATGCTCCCAGTGCCTGCATATTACGCTGTAGTCCGGCAAGCACAACATATTCCCGAAACAGCTTCTCTGACTTAACAAAACGATTCAGCGGAGAATCCATAAAACGAGAAATATAACGATGAAGCAAACGCTCGCATACGTCATCCGGAATATCCACATATGGATCACGCAACAGTGACATCACATCATAACCAACCGGACCGATACGGGCCCCCTGAAAATCGACAAATCGAACTTTGCCATCGTGAAGCATAATGTTATGCGACTGAAAATCGCGATGCATGAATACTTTCGGATGCCTGAACACTTCTGACGCCAGTCGCTCAAACTCTTCATCCAACTCACGACATTTTGCCTCATGAATTCCACAAAGTCTCTGTAAAAACTGTTTCTGGAAATATGCCGTTTCCCAACGGAGATAATCACGGCTGAATATTCTTACCTTAGTACCTTCTCCCGAAGCGATCAACGCTGTAACTTCAAGCTGAAATGTAACAAGTTCATCGACAACCGCAGCATATTGTTTGTACAGCTTCTCGCTATCGTCCCCGCAGTTATTTCTAAAATCATAGAGCAGATAGTTGCCAAGATCTTCCATCAATACCGTAAACTCACTGTCATCATAACAATATATTGCGGGAGTCATAAGATTATGATCCGCGAGAAAACGACCAATACTGATAAATCGTCCGAAATCCTCATCGCTGTGATCTGAAACCATAAGGATTCGACTGGCGTCTTCGGTATTTATTCGATAAAACCCCCTTGACGAGCCATATTCAATCAGAGAGCTGACTTCACTCCGGTTCCAATCAACATCATGAAGAATATTTAACTGTTTCAGTTTTGCTATATCGCGATGGACCGAAAAGTTGGGCCCGAGAACCTGCGTCCCGTGAAACTCTCCTGATTTAATTTGAGTCCCTTCCAGCAAAATACAGTTTTCCACATGGGCGCCAGATTCAACAATGGTATTTTCACCGGCGCAAAGAAAACCAGAAATCGAATCTTCATCAATACCGGCGGAATCGGCCACAAGGTGTTTGCAACTATTTTCATCAATCCCTGGAAATGACATTTTTCGATCTGCAATAATGTCCTTGTGAGCCTGATAATAGCGTTCAATTGTTCCAAGGTCGTTCCAATAAAGTTTTTTCGGCCTGAAAGCCATAACTTTGCCAGGGTATTTTTTTATCGCTTCGATTACCGGCGGAATAATCGAACAATTACATGGTTCTGACGGCATAAAATCGAAAATCCTCCGCGACAGCACCATAATTCCACCGTATGTCAGCATAATTCCTCCCGGCTGCGCATCACCGGTTTTACCAAGAATATCAACAATTGTTCCGTCATCCATTACTTTAAGCTTATTCTCCGGACCATTGAGAGTCAACATGGTCACAATACAATCATGTTCCGTATGAAATTTTAACATCTTCTCAAGCGGCACATCCGTAAGGATATCTCCATTGTGAAGCAAAAAATTTTCATGCTCCGACAGCAACCCCTTTGCGTTAACAGCCGATCCTCCGGTCCCAAGAATATTTTCTTCATGAAAAAGCGTGACCTGTTCAGAAAATGGTGAAGCGGAAAGATATTCATTGATCTTTTCAGGCAGATAATGCGTATTCATAGCAATACGCTTAATACCGGCACCGGTAATGTTGCCGGTAATATACTCCAGCAACGGATAATTACAGATTTTGATCAACGGTTTGGGAATATCATTGGTAATCGGCCTCATTCTGGTGCCTAAACCGGCTGCCAGTATCAGCGCGTTAAATCTACTATCGGAACTCATTCTGTCTCCTTGTAAAATATGTAAAGCGGGAAACATAACTCTCTGTATTACTACATCCCGGCGGTCAGGAAAACGCAATAAATTGACAATCAGAGAATGTAGTATTCACAATCAGATATTTCAAACGGATTCGTAAATATCATGCGTTTCCATATCCGGAAAATTTATAGCAAAAACAAAATAAAAATCTATTATCATGCTATATTTATTCAAATATATGATTTTCATAAATCCTTATTAATTAGTAAGATTACCCTAAGAGAGGATGCAATCTTAAATATATTTGCTATTTTTTAAACATTTTGTGCTTGAATATTTACCTACTTAAGATAAGTTAGTTATTATTATGATTAAAAAATACACTTATTTTTAATTGCATTAATTTGTTGTTTGATTTTTATTACTCCGGGTAGGGTAACAGTTCTTTCTGTAAGTCCTTTCACATTTTCTTAAAGAAACATCTGTCTTCGCCCTACCCGGATCTTATTCAAACACCTGTTAAAATCATATATTCTTTTCTCTCATTCTCTATTATTGTATTAATGCCCAGACATGATAACTTATCTTATGAATTTACTCTTAACTGCATTGTGGAACTATTAGATATATGAAAATTATCGTACCGATCAAGCAGGTACCGGAAACCCGGTCCGTAAAGATCGACGAATCAACCGGAACCGTAATTCGCAAAGGCATAGAATCAATTGTGAATCCTCTGGACCTTTATGCGATTGAAACGGCCTTGCGTATTGCCGAAAAACATAATGCTGAAACAGTTGCCGTTACCATGGGACCCCGACAGGCAGAAACAGCACTGCGTGAAGCCCTGTCGATGGGAATTGATCGTGCGATATTGATAAGTGATCGTGCTTATGCCGGTTCCGACACATGGGCAACTGCTCTCGTTCTGGCATCCGCAATCAACACTCTTCGTCCCTTTGACCTGATTATCTGCGGCGAGCGCGCTACCGATGGCGACACCGGCCAGGTCGGACCTGAAATCGCCGCAAAGCTTGACCTACCGGCAGCCACATATGTAAATAAAGTTTCAAACATAAACCCATCACGCCTTTGTATTGAACGTTTAGTGGAAACAGGAACGGAACGACTTGAAATAGTGCCACCTGCCCTGCTGACGGTAGTCAAAGAAACCGGCGTTCCTCGTCTCCCCACTCTTGATGGCAAGATCAGAGCAAGAAAAACAGAAATTCCAATACTTTCCCAACAGGAACTCAAGCTTTCTCCTGATCAACTGGGACTTAACGGTTCCCCTACCCGCGTGGTAAAAATATTCCGTCCGGCGCTTTCCAGAAACTGTCAGTTAGTCAACGGCGGAGATGACTACCAAAATGACCTGGCGGTAAAAGCTTTAACAAATTTTCTTCGCCAGGGAGGCACAATATGAAAAAAATGTCTCCCGACATCTGGATTATCGCGGAACAACAATCCGGCAAAATTCAACCAGTATCTTACGAACTATTGACTCGCGGCCTGGCGCTAAAAGCCAAACGCCAAAGCACGCTGACTTCAATCGTGATCGGACAGAACTTTACCGACAACGAATTATCAGGACTAATCCTTCGCGGAGCCGACCGTGTCATAGCTGTAGAAGCCCCGGATTTAGAACACTTTAACATCGAGTCACATTCGGCAATACTGCTTCGATTAATATCAGAATACTCACCTGAAATCATCATTGCCGGCGCCACAACCAGCGGACGCAGTCTGATGCCATATACAGCAATGAAAGTTCATGCCGGACTTACCGCAGACTGTACCGAACTCGATATTGATCAAACAGACGGCTCACTTCTGCAAACCAGACCGGCAATCGGCGGTAATATCATGGCAACAATAAGATGCCCCAAATGTCGCCCCCAAATGGCAACAGTACGCCCGAAATCAACCTGCCCTGCCCCGTTGCTGACAGAACAGGCGCCAGAGATTCAATCCAGAATCATTCGGCATACTCCATTTCCTGAAGACATCGTTTCTCGAATAACCCGAACCGGCTTTGTTCCGGCTGAGGAACAAATCAATCTGTCAGAAGCGGACAAGATTGTGGTTGTCGGACGCGGAATAAAAAAAGCAGAAAACATTGATATAATACGTGAACTGGCAAATTCCCTGGGAGCGGCCCTCGGCGCGACCCGTGAAGTTGTTGACCGGGGCTGGTTAAGTTATCCGCACCAGATCGGCCTCAGCGGCAAAACCGTATCCCCAAAATTGTACATCGGCATCGGAGTATCCGGCGCGATCCAACATCTGGCGGGGATGCAGACATCATCAACCATTATCGCAATAAACAGCGATCCGGAAGCCCAGATCTTTAAAATTGCGAATTTTGGCATTATCGGAAATTTATTCGATATTATTCCAATTCTTACAGATCAGATCAAAAACGGAGACGGCAATGACTTCATATAATCAGATTACGCCTGAAATATATCAGAAATTGTGTAACATCGTTAATGAAAAATATGTGATATTCAATAACAATGACCGTCTGGAACCTTTTTCTCACGATGAAATTCCAGGGAAAGAATACCGCAGCATGCCGGAAGTAGTAGTCCGCCCCGAAAATGTGAAAGAAATAGCAGAAATCGTGAAGCTGGCAAATCGCGAGAATATAGCAATAACACCACGGGGAGCCGGTTCCGGTCTTTCAGGTGGAGCCGTTCCGATTCACGGCGGCATCGTAATATCCGTGGACCGCATGAACCAAATTCTTGAAATTGACCGCGAAAATATGATGATAGTAGTCGAACCTGGTGTTATTGCCAATGAAATCAACGAAAGCATCGAGGAATTCGGACTATTCTATGCCGGATACCCCATGAGCCTGGAAACCTGTTTCATCGGCGGAAATGTCGCGGAAAACGCAGGCGGAGGCAAAGCGGTCAAATATGGAGTAACCTCACGTTATGTACTGGGCCTGGAAATGGTAACCCCTACCGGAGACATCGTTGAACTGGGCGGCAAGCTGGTAAAAGATGTAACCGGCTATAATATGGTACAACTGATGATCGGTTCCGAAGGGACCCTTGGAATATTTACAAAAATCATTCTGAAACTGATTCCGCTCCCAAAATATCAGGTTGACCTGCTGTGCTTGTTCAATTCCAGCGAAAGCGCCATCGCCGCCGTACCCGAAATTATGACCGGCTCTGGCTACACCCCAACTTCGATTGAATTTATGGATAGTGCATCGGTCAAATCCGCCTGCGACTACCTGAACGAAAGCCTGCCGTACAAAGATTGCGGTGCGATGTTGCTGATATCTGTCGACGGAATGTCGCAAGAACAACTCACTCGAGAATACGAAGAGGTTGGACGCTTCTGCCAGAAGTGCGGCGCGATAGAAGTCTATGTAGCAGACAATCCGTCAACCACCGAACGCATCTGGAAAATACGCAGAAGCATACCAGAATCCTACAATCTTTTCTCACAACGCCAAAGCGGAGAGGACATTGTGGTACCTCCTGCATCTATCCCCAAAGTGGTCAGCAAACTTAATGAACTGGCGAAAAAATACCATCTGCAAATTCCGTGTTTCGGTCACGCCGGAGACGGCAACCTGCATGCCCGTATTGTCTCAGACCCAGCTTGGACCGATGAATACTGGCACGAGCTGCTACCTCAGATTCTTGAGCAGGTCTACAGCCTGACCGCCGCCTGTGGCGGACGTATCTCAGGCGAACACGGCATAGGACACAAACGTAAAAAATACATGCCAAAGGTTGTTTCAAAGGAATATCTGACCATACTAAAAGCCGTCAAGAAAGCCCTGGATCCCAATAACATTATGAATCCAGGCAAAATCTTTGATCTGTAAACAGATACCTCCGCAAAACATTAAATTATTTATTAAGAAATAATTTAATATTATTTATCTTCTCATCAACAAGGATAGCCTCCGGGATAAAACAGTCATCTACCTTTATACCGTTTACCTCCAGCCTGGTCTGAGTGTCTGCAGTTTGGACCATCTGAATATGAAGTTCATATGACTTAAAAACCGCAGTATATGAAATATTTCTCCATTCCTCTGGCAATGCTGGTTGAATTCTCACTCCGTTGCCTGATGGCTTAAAGCCCAGAATACCGTTATAAAGCCCTCTGAACACAGTGCTGATTGTTCCGGATAAAAATGCTCTCTCTCCTTCACCTTCACGTCCCGGACATTCACTCCAGCAATTAAGCACCCCATAGGGTTCTGTTTTACAACTTGCAACTGGATGCAAGTCCTGATCGTATGGTAAAGCCAGCCTCAACACCTCAAGCGCCATATTTCCATATCCCGCTTCTGACAATGCTCGAATCAAAAATCCCTGACTACCGTGGTTATAAACAGTGCCATTTTCAGCGTTTCCGGCGAAAAGATCTCCCGATCCCATACGTCCGGCCATTTCTATTGGTATTGCTCCCAGAGGGGGATAGAAGAGTCTGTAACCATTAGGGCCTTTCAGTTTCTGATAGTTCTTGATAACCCTGGTGATTTCCTCCCCTTCAAATATTTTCGCGATAATACCAAAACTATTTACAGGAGAATTCATCCGTTCCACGCCATCCGGATCCATCCCGGAAAACAACCACTGTTCTTTGTCGGTAAATATTCCATTCAGGAAACCGGCATCATTCAATGCATGTTTTCTGATATTTGCCTTTAGCGTATCTGCAAGAGCCTTGTAATTATTTTTCCCAGGAAAAATATTCTGTGCCAGATTAAGCATATAAACCACCTGACAACTTACCATTACCGACTCTCCTCGACCTTCGAGTCCGGCATTATTCAAAGAATCATTCCAGTCTCCGCCCTTAATTTTCACAAGACCATGCTCGCCACGGTTCACAGGAGACACGAAATAATCCAGCAACTTCAGAATATGATTTTCAACGCTATTCGAGTTGGTAGAATCAAGCCAACGAACCTGCTCATTAAAAATCGAAGTGTCACCAGTTAAATTCAAGTAATCGACAAAAGCTTCGAAAACCCAGCAACCGGAGTCAACATAATCGCGAGTATCATGTTTTCCTTCGGGCCCGGAATTTGAAAATTGCCTTAAGAACGCCCCGTCCATACGTTGGCAGGCAAGCATTTTAAGAAGCATAGACTTTCCCATTTCCGGAACAATGTAGCTGATACCGGAATAATCCTGAGCAGCATCACGTGTACCGCGCATTCCTGTGGGCCAGCCACGATCCAACTTACTTATCCAATAGAGTTGAAGGGGAATCCACTCATTAATATAACGATTCAATGTCGGATCTGGAGAATTTAATTGAAATTTACTTCTCCAGTCTGCATGAAACTTCTGGTGCTTGTTAACGGTGTTGCTCCAATAAGATTCAGAAAGAAGTTGAAGCGAACAGTCAATTTCTGCAGGAAGATTTGCTATTTTAGTCTCACGTAAATGCGTCAAAGCTATTGAAAACTCAAAAGACTCTCCCCCGCCTACAATCATATTACAACTCTTTAAAGCAGCAACGGGAATTTTAGACACAACTGCATCATCCGTACTCCAATTTTCGAGTTTATATTCACGGTTGTTCTTTAGTCCGCACTGATTATAAAGCATCTCGGGATTCTCCCAATAACCTTTTCCTATAAACTTTTCATAACATAATTCGGCTTCATCAACCGGTAAATCCGTAAGCATCGCAGTATATTTACGATTAGATTCACAGGCATCCGGATCACGTGTTTCAACCATGACTCCGGTTCCATGGTTGTTGAAAAATCTACAACTCTGATACAATTCCGGAATATCCCATAGAGCAAGGTCCGCTTTGGTATTATGAGCTCTCCATACCGGAATAATACTCAGGCTCCGAATATCCCTTTTATTTTTTATCTTTACTTTCATTATGATGGAGGCAGAATTCGCTGCTATGCTTAATTTCGTTATCACCCGCCAACCGTTGTACTCCAGTTTGTATTCAGCAAATTCGGGAAGAAATCTGCACTGATAACCATCAGGCTTTGCAGCAATATCTCTAGTATTCGGCTTAAAAAAATTACTGAATGAAGATTGTTCTTCATCGCAGAACCAGACCATAAATGGTGGAGTTTTTTCATAGCGCTCCTGTTTATACAGCATAATACCACCTGGAGGATCTACTTGCGCATAGCCACAACCATCATGATTTATGCGGAGTAAAATGTTGTCATTCGTGTAAATATATCCCCAGCTGCGTGGTAGATAATATTCACTAACCGTAAATGCAGCCGGAGATAGTTCAAACTTTCCCCAGCCATTCAAATTGATTTTATCAAGACACATAGGTACAATCCTTCTACCTTGTTATTGTTTATTTAGATAATAATTCAACCGCTGTCACGTGTCAACATATTTATCAAAAAAAACAAATAAAATATAAAAATTATGCATAATATTATTAATAAAACAATTGACTCGATACAGCAATATGCTATAATATTTTTATTGAGATAATGAAATTAAGCAGGACGAGGAAAAAGTGAGAATAACGCAGCACGATATTGCCAGCAAGGCAGGCGTCAGTCGTTCACTGGTGTCAATGGCATTGAATAATTCAGGCAGAGTTGACGCTAAGACCCGACAACACATCCTCAAAACCGCACGACAATTGGGATACCGTGCCAACCTGATCGGAAAAACCATGCGTACAGGACGTTCAATGACCGTGGGAGTTCTCATCAGGGGGAATGATTCTTATTTTGGAAAAATGTTGATTGGCGTACAGGATACTCTGCAAAAAAATGGTTATGCTCCAATTACTTTTTCCGTACGTGATGAATTCAATCTGCTGGATCAGGTTCATCGCCTGCTTGAGCAACGTGTTGACGGGATCATTCTGAAACCGGAAAGCCAGCTATACGAGAAGAGTATCCGAAATATTTTACACTTTAACGTTCCAGTTGTCACAGTGGATAACTTTATTCCGGATAGTCGCAACATAGACTTTTCCGGAGTAAATGACGAGTTGCTTGGCCGTGCGGCAGCACAACACCTGCTTAAACTTGGGCACAAGCGGATTGCCGTTGTAGCCATTCATGATGATATTCACTTACAAAAACGGGTAGATGCTTTTTGCAATACGGTTACACAAACAGGCTCAGAAGCCGTAATCATTAATGCAAAATGCTATGAAGACTTCTCATGGGAAAATCAATTCTTAAAAAATCCATGTAGTGGAATATTCTTTCTGTCAGATGTAATGGCAGCTCAGTTTATGCTTGACGCGCAGAAATCGGGTTATTCAATTCCTAAAGACATTTCAGTTCTTGGAACCGGAAATTACCAGTTGGCAAACTACTGCACTCCGCAATTAACAACTTTTGAACAACATTCATACAACATCGGAATTAATGCTGTAAACCTGTTGCTTGAGCGCATGAATGGCGAAATTCCATTTGATTCCAGTCAACGTCAAATCCTTGAAGGTGTGACGCTTGTAGAACGCAATTCAACAATTCCCTATAATGCCTAAAGGAAAAAAAATAACACAATCTTCTTAACTGAATTTACTACAGCTGTTACCCTCGGATTTTGCTCAGGAAATATATTTTCTTCCCAATTCATATTTATATTGTCTTGAATTCTATTTTACAGAATATATATTCAATAAAAATTAATATGGAGGACATGCCGGTGCGTAAATAACAATATTTCAATGGGTAAGCTTATCGCTTACGACTACTATAATCGGAATAATTTCCGGTTGGAATTATTGTTTTTACATGGATACCGTTATGTCTTATTATCTTTTTACTTCACATATTTCTTTTGAACATGATTCAGCGCTTGAACCGCTTTTCAATGACTTGACAATTACTTTTTCATCCGGCTTTACCGGCATCGTCGGAGCCAACGGAAGCGGCAAAAGCACACTATTAAAATTACTCACAGGCTACTTGCGTCCCGACTCCGGCCAAGTGTCCTCTTCCGGGCTCGCGGTGCTTTGTAAGCAGGAAATATTTCGTTCCCCGGAAGGTGTGGAAGATTTTTTTCAATCAACTCAAAGATACGCCTATCGTCTACAGGAGAATCTGCTGATCACTCCCGACATGCCAACTCGGTGGGACACCCTTTCATCAGGAGAACGCAAGAAAATCCAAATTGCCGTTGCGTTGTTTCGTCAACCGGATATTCTTTGCATTGATGAACCAACCAACCATTTAGATGCATCCGGGCGCAGTCTGCTATTGCGTGAACTACGCACATTCCGTGGCATTGGAATTATAGTCAGCCACGACCGGGAGCTTCTTGATGCATTATGTGGTCAATGTTTATTTATTGATCATGACAATATTATAATGCGTACAGGAGGAGTGACGACAGGAATGGCGGCGCAAAAAGCTGACATAGAACACCAACTGTCCCTGCAGAAGAATATAAAAAAAGAGCTGAAACACAATAAACGGGAACTTCAGCGCCGTCGTGAAAAAGAACAGAGATCGCGTAACGCCGACTGCAAGAAAAAGCTTGATCGTCACGACCATGACGGAAAAACTCGCATTGACGCAGCCAGACTTACCGGCAGAGATCGTACAGCCGGAGATTTAGCCAAATTGCAAACCAAAGCAGTTGGACGTGCAAAAGCCCAGCTTAGCGAACTCGGCAAAATTAAAAAGCCGCAATATGGACTAAAAATTCCTTATGGGTGTTATTCAACGAAAAATTCACTGCTTGACATTCCTACTCGAATGATTGAACTGGGAAGTGAACGAAGTTTAACAATTCCACCACTAACAATCGGCAACCGGGATCGAATTGCCCTTACCGGAAACAACGGCGACGGAAAAAGCACCTTGCTTCGTTTTCTTTTACCCGAATTGAAACTTGAGCAGAATGAATATTTATATATGCCACAGGAACTGAACAACACAATGACAACTGAAATCCATACAACATTACGCCAGCTAAAACGTGATGATTTCAGTAAAGTCATGAACGTTGTCGCATCGCTGGGGTCACGACCGGAACAAGTATTGGACTCAGACAAGTGCAGTCCGGGGGAATGGCGCAAACTGTTTTTCGGACTTGGAGTTTTGCGGAATGTGAATCTAATTATTTTAGACGAGCCGACAAATCACCTGGACCTCCCATCAATCCAATGCCTTGAATCAGCCCTGACCGAATGCGATTGCGCCTTGCTTCTTATCAGTCATGACAAACTTTTCCTAAGAAAAACATGCTCCATCCACTGGCATATTCAAAACGGAATGCTGGACAAGGCATTTTTCTCCAGCAGTGGTGAAGCACACCAGGCTTAAACAGGATAATAATACAACCAAAGGATTAGCCATGAACCAGAAATATAATCAAAACAGCGTTGACAGAAAAGACTTAACAGTCAAATTAAACACTTTATCAGCAGCAGATTTCATTCACCTCTTCCGTTCTCCCGGTTGGGAGGCTCCGGGCGCAAAGCAAGTTGAGGCTGCATTAAAGAATTCACATTCAGTATTTTCATTGTATTCCGGCCCCAAACTGATCGGCATGGGACGACTGATCGGGGACCGTTCAATGGTCTACATGTTTCGCGATATTGTAGTTCTCCCGGAATACCAGAATCAGGGAGCAGGAACATTTCTAATGGAAACAATGCTGGAATGGATTTCTCATGACCTTCCTGCCGGATGGCGGAGCAGCTGCGAATTGTTCGCCACGGAGAAAGCCGCTCGATTCTATCAAAAATTCGGGTTTAAAAGCGTTCCCAATCAGTCTCTTGAATGCGGTATGATGGTAATGATAGAAGGTTCTGCATGATTCACGCTACGCCACCTTTTTCCTTTCATATCGATCAACACCCAATAATAGTTACCGATATTTTTTTACTTTTTTAGTTATATTAGTAGACATCTGAAATATCCCCGTTTATTGTAAAACATGGGAATTAATCCAGCTTGTGAGGAGAGAAAAATGCATATTCCAGATTCAATGATCCAAGGACATTTATGTCCGGTAACCGCAGCGGTCAGTACCGCTGGAGTCGCTCTAGCCGCATACTTTGGCTGGAAATCAGAAAAACAACCGTCAATACAACGCTTTGCGGCAGTGAGCTCGCTAATTTTTGCGCTGCAAATGCTTAACTTCCCGGTCGCCACTGGGACCTCGGGGCATCTGCTTGGAGGCGTGCTAGCCGCGTCAATGCTGGGAATTCCATTCGGAATTCTGGCAATGGCACTGGTCGTTACCTTACAATGTATTGTGTTTGCCGATGGCGGCTTAACAGTGCTTGGTCTTAACGTTTTAAATATGGCGATCATCGGAGCTGGATTCGGCGGCATGCTGAAACAAATGCTTTGCTGGAATTTCAGAAAACAACGAGAACTGGAACTCTTGTCAATTTTCATTGTATCGTGGATTTCGGTAATGACTGCAGCATTTGCTGTTTGCATCGAACTGGCAATATCCGGAACAATTCAGCTTGGGGTTGTCACCTCATCAATGCTCAGCGTTCACGCTCTGATCGGAGTCGGCGAAGGTATGATCACAGTTATTGCCTGTATGCTGTTTGAAACCGATGAAACAGAGGCTCGTTCCTCAAAGCACCGCATGGTATGGGCTCCAGCCTTAACTGCCCTGATCGCGGCGATGCTGTTGAGTCCATTCGCCAGCGGTTCCCCGGATGGACTAGAATGGGTCGGAGAAAAGTTGAGTTTCCTTAAAGAATCAGCACCGAATTTTGTCAGTCCGATGCCTGACTATTCGCTTCCATTTATCAGTTCAGAAGCGATATCCACCGGAATGGCTGGACTGCTTGGCGTAATTTTCACATTTGCGATCGCTCTAAGCATCGGCACTCTTCTAAAGAAACCAAGTATAACAGAAGCCGCAGAACCAGTAAAAACTGACGCATAATACATTCTCTAAAGAACATCGTAACGGAAAACGATCTATTACATAGATGCAAAAAAGCCGGCACTATATTGTGTCGGCTTTTTATATTAATTGAATCATGTTTCCGCAAGGAGCAACACAACTAAAATATGCCTTACCCGCCTGCGGAGACTCTCCACTAGGCCTGGAGAATGCCGCCGGTGTCGGCGCTGGTTGCGCATTTTGCGTAACGTGCCAGCCAGCCGGTCTTGATTTTCGACTCTCTCGGAGTCCATGTTTTACGGCGTTCCGCCAGAATGTCTTCTGAAACCTCCAGTTCGATCTTACGTTCCGGGATACTGATAGTAACAATGTCGCCAGGTTCGATCAGACCGATCGTACCGCCCGCAGCAGCTTCCGGACTGATATGACCGATACAGGCACCACGGGTTCCACCGCTGAAACGTCCGTCAGTAATCAGCGCAACCTTTTCACCCAGGCCGCGTCCCATGATATAACTGGTCGGAGCCAGCATTTCCTGCATACCGGGACCGCCTTTCGGTCCTTCGTAACGAATAACAACAACATCGCCTTCCTTTACCTGTCCGGCAAGAATACCGTCACAAGCATCTTCCTGGCTTTCAAAGATCACCGCAGGACCGCGATGTTCCATCATAGCAGGAGCAACACCGGCGGTCTTTACAACACAGCCTTTTTCAGCCAGATTTCCAAACAGGATAGCAAGTCCGCCATCCTTGGAATAAGCATTATCAAGTTTACGAATCACCGTTCCGTCCGGTTCAGACGCTTTGGCTATTACATCGCCAATTGTACCTTCGGCCACACTAATGGCAGACGGATCAATCAAACCAGGGATATTACTGATCTCTTTCAGTATCGCACTGATACCGCCAGCTACGTGAACATCTTCCATATGATAACTACTGGACGGAGACACCTTACAGATGTTCGGAGTCTTGCGGCTGATATCATCAAGATCTTTCAGATTCAGTTTTACACCGGCTTCGTTAGCAACCGCCAGGGTATGGAGAACAGTATTAGTACTGCCGCCCATTGCCATATCCAGCGCAAGGGCATTATGGAAAGCAACTTCGGTCGCTACGTCTTTCGGCAACGGACCTTCAGCTTTGGCCATTTCAACAATTCTGCGTGCCGCGCTTTTCCAGAGTTCCTTACGTTCAGGAGCGACCGCCAGGATTGAACCATTCCCCGGCAGAGCCAGTCCAAGAGCTTCACAAAGACAGTTCATACTGTTTGCGGTAAACATTCCAGAACAGGACCCCGGAGTAGGACATCCGGCACAAGCAATTTCTTCAAGTTCTTCTTCGTTGATCTTACCGACTTTCAACTCTCCGATACCTTCAAAAATAGAGATCAAGTCAAGAGCCTTGCCATCTTTCCCTTTTCCGGCAGCCATCGGACCGCCGGAAGCAAAAATAGTCGGAATATTCAAACGCATAGTTCCCATAAGCATACCGGGAACAATTTTATCACAATTCGGGATGCAGATCATAGCATCAAACGGATGCGCTTTTCCCATAGACTCAACAGTATCCGCAATGAGTTCACGGCTGGGCAGAGAATATTTCATGCCGTCGTGTCCCATGGCAATACCGTCACAGATCGCAATAGTATTAAATTCATAGGGAACCGCACCGGCTTTGCGGATTTCTTCACAGATGATTTCCCCGACTTTTTTCAAGTGACAATGTCCGGGAACAATATTCGTATAAGAGTTACATACACCGATAAAAGGCTTGTCGATATCTTCAGGTTTTATTCCTGTTGCCTGCATGAGCGAACGATGAGGAGCCCGTTCAATGCCTTTTTTCATGATGTCACTACGCATTTTTTCACCTTTTTTCTTGTTATAATTATTTCAAGTTTATAAAATTACTGCTATATTAAAAACATTTGTTATTGCAGAATTCAGTGGATTGGTCAATTTAACCCGGAAGTACTGTTAAATCAACCACTGAACTGTGATAAGTCTGGATTTGTTTTTAGATACAAAAGTAAAAGCTTTAAATATATATCAGGAGAAGCGAGGTTATTTAAGTAATGTTTGATTCATTAAGTGATAAACTTCAGGATACGTTTAAACGGCTTCGAGGTCAGGCTACCCTGACCGAGTCCAATATGGCGGAAACCCTGCGCGAAATTCGTCTTGCCCTTCTCGACGCAGATGTTAATATTAACATCGTTAAAGAATTTATTGCGTCGATCAAGGAGGATTGCCAGGGAGAAGACGTCATAAGAAGCGTCTCTCCGGGACAGCAGTTAGTCAAAATCGTTAATGACCGACTGGTAGAGTTGATGGGGGAAAGCGAAGCAGCGCTTGAACTAAATTCCACTCCGAGCGTAATCATGATGGTAGGTCTGCACGGTTCAGGTAAAACAACCTCATCCGCAAAACTTGCCGCCCGGTTGAAGAAAGATAATAAGAAAGTTATGCTGGCTGCCGGTGACGTATATCGTCCCGCCGCTATTGACCAGCTTGAAGTTCTGGGACGTGAAATCGACGTACCGGTATATGCCGAGCGCGGCAATCCCAATGTGGCGTCAATCGCGAGAAACGCTGTAGACAAAGCGATCGCCGAACGCGCCGACGTAGTTATTATCGATACCGCCGGACGCCTTCAGATTGACGAGGAGATGGTCCAGGAACTTGTTCAAGTCAGCCAAATAGCCAGAGCGGAAGAAATCATTCTTGTAGCCGATTCGGCATTAGGTCAGGAAGCGGTTTCAGTAGCAGAACACTTTAATAATGCATTGGGGTTAACCGGTATTGTCCTCACCAAGCTGGATGGGGATGCTCGCGGCGGTGCGGCCCTTTCAATTAGAAAGGTTACCGGATGCCCGATCAAATTTGTTGGTCTCGGTGAAAAAGTCGAAGATTTCGATGTATTTTATCCCGACCGCATGGCATCGCGAATACTGGGCATGGGTGACGTTGTTTCCCTGGTGGAAAAAGCCGCCGAGGAAATTGATGAAAAAGAAGCACAGAAACAGCTTGAAAAACTGAAACGCAATGAATTTGATTTCAATGACTTTTTATCCCAGATGCGACAGATTACCAAACTGGGAGGAATTGAATCACTGCTGAAATTTCTGCCGGGCGGAAAAGATCTCAGCGGGATGGTCGATGCAAAGGAATTCAAGCGTCTTGAAGCAATTATCTGTTCAATGACCAAGAAAGAAAGATCTGAGCCGACAATTATTAATCTGCCGCGCCGGAAACGTATCGCCAAAGGTAGCGGCACGACCCTGGAACAGGTATCTCAGTTGATAAAACAATTCAACCAGATGCGAAAAATGATGAAGAAAACCGGGCTTTTCGGCAAAATGCTGTCTGGCATGGGAGGACTCGGCGGTCTTGGTAAAGGCGGAGCAATGCCGCCAATGCCTTCTGATTTGAGTGAGGCGAGCATGGCAGCTGCCGCTTCTGGCGGTTTTCAGGGACTGGGAAACGCAATGTCACGCGGCTCTAATTTCACGCCTTCCAAAAAGAAGAAACGTAAGAAGAAGAAACGTTAAATCTGATTATAAACCGGAGCTTTCAGCATGGAAAATGATAACTTTGACGGTACCGGAAAAGTAAAAATTAAGCTGCCGAAGGATGTAAGAACCCAGAAGCAGCCGGCAATGCCAAGATCCGAAGAGGAGGAAGATGAAATTCTCTCGGAAAGAACTCAAAGCCTGCCGTCCGGACTGAAAAAAGCAAAATCCATTAATCTTCAGGAATACCTTGACCAGAGCTTAAGTGACTTGAAACTGCAGTTAAATAATTATCAGGATGTATGCTCCAAAATATCCGCCGGCAACTGGGAACTTGTCGATGTGGTGGATTATTTGCATATTCTGATAAAATCATTAAATTTTGACGCAGTAAGCCTGCTTCTCATTGACCCAGCCAATCCGGGAACATTTCTGCCGATGGTAAGTAGAGGATATCTATCCCCTCCCCCAGTCGAAGTGGAACAATTCTGGGCTGACTGCTTTACAGAAGATAAACATTCACTCGAATGGAACAATCTCTTGAAGTTGGCTCAACAACCAGAGTCACCACTAGTTGACTGGATGGATGCAGAAGACATTTACAGAATCGGCTATTCTCCGGTTCAAGATGGAGAGAATATTTCCGGTTTTATGATAATCGGTTCATATAAAGATAAACACATTTCTCCACTGGCCTCGGCCCTGCTGGAATTGTGCGGCGGACATATAGGGCTGGCTCTTGCGGCCCGCAAAACAAGAACTCAAAAACCGCCGGTAAAAGAAGATACAAAAACCGCACTATTAAATCTGAAGAACATGTTAAATCAACTTGCCTCTTCAGACTCCCTGACCGTTGACGAACTGGCCGATACCCTGACACGCGGCCAGGAACTCATTGAGCAGGCTTTACTTGATATTAACGAATAATGATTTTTAAGGAGTTTTTATGCTTACACTTATAATTGCATTGGGAACTGGTGCACTGATTGGATTTTTTTCAACCCAACAATGGAACTATACCTGGGGAGTAATTTTCGGGGTCGCGTCTATGGTAATCATTCAATTAACAGTCGGGCTGATTGTCAGAAAAAAAGTAAACAGAATCAACGCCGCGATTCAGGAAATAATGCAGGAAGCCCAGAAAGTAATCAACCGCAAAATACAGGCATTCCAGCGTAAACCGATTGGTAGTCCGCAGATGATGCAGAAACAACTGGAGAAAGAACAACAGGGATATTTGCGTAAAGCTATCGATAAACTTGAAGATATGCGCCCATTATGCAAATGGCAGTTACTTTTTTCCAAACAGCTCAGTACAATGAAGATGATCTATCATTATCAACTGAAAGATTTTGATAAAGTTGATGAATTTATCCCCAAAGCACTTTACTTCGATAGCCGTGCCGTCGCAATAAAAATGGCAAGAATGTACAAAAAGAAAGAAGAAGGCATTGATAAAGTTTTCAAGAAAAAGTCAAAAAAATTCAAAGGTGGAAATGCCACCATTCTCTACGCTCTTTATTCTTGGATTCTGATGAAACAGGACAAAAAAGAAGAAGCCCTGAAAGTACTGATCGAAGGAAAAGATAAAACTTCCAATGAGACAATCATTCACAACTGGGAAGCACTGGCAAACGGTCAACCCAAGCAGTTTTCCAATTCAGGTCTGGGTGATGACTGGTATTCGCTTTATCTGGAAGAGCCCAAAGTGAAGGCCCAGAAACAACGCCGCATGTTTTAGGTTGGACAACGACCGACACCAGTATCTTCGCTTTCACGAGTCCCCTCAGGGCTTGCATCAAGCATTGTGATTCGATAGCACGAGAAAAAACTAATACTATATAAAAAAAACGGGACCGCGATTTTTCATCATCGCAGTCCCGTTTAATTTTTTAAACTACAGTCAAATCAACTTAAAGATTAAGCTGGTTTGCTGGTTGTTCTTTACTAATATTAGTGGTTTTCGGCAGAGCCCACATTGCTCCAGTAATACCATCAACGGCAAATCCAACGAACTGAGTAAAGTTACCCCAGTACCATGGAGACAGAGTTGCAGTCAGCTTACGTTCGGTCTTTTTCTTGCCAAACTTAAAAGTGAACATTTCTTTGGTAAAGAAATCACTTTGCGCGTCCAGCACAACAATTTCAGGAGTTTTACCCTGATGAATATATTCACCTTTACGGTTATAAATCTTGAATTCCTGCCCCATTGGTTCACTGATCACATCAACAGCATATTGTGATTTTGACATTCCTGTTGCACATCCCTGAAGCAGGGCTGCAACACCTACGGCTGCGGCAAAAAGACATAATTTTTTCATCTTTTTTTCCTTTTTGATTTGTTAATATCCCTTCTGGAGAAGTATACCCCAATACTAGATTATAAATGTTTACACATAAAGTGCAATCATTCTTATAGAAAAAAACAAAAAAAACGTTCATTTAAAATCAGTGCTTCACATCATCAGCAAAACCGGAATACACCTCACGATACTTGTTAGGAGTCGTCCCGGAATACTTTCGAAACATCCTGCTAAAATAATTGGAATCATCAAATCCACACTCAAAAGCCACCTCGGAAATGGAAAATGACGATCCTCGCAACAGTTGCATGGCTTTACGAATACGCAACCGAATAACATATTGCCTGGCAGTACAATTAAGCGCGTAACGAAATATTCGTTGAAAATGGCGCTGAGACATTGAAGCGATACGCCCTAGTTCTTTATAATCTACTTCTTCCAAATAATGCTTATCCAGATAATCTATTGCCCTGGCAATACGCAATAAAGACATCGTATGGGGATTGGCCTGTGCGCTATGTTCATAACAACGCGCCAGAAAAACCAGAAGCCGCATAAAAATAGCTTTAGCGTCAAGTCTGAACCCAGGGTCCTTACGTTCGATCTCATCACTGAGACGGCGAATAACAGAAAGGGTTTTGCGCATCTCGTTGCCACTTAGTTCCAAACGACTTTTAAACTGGTGCCTTTCACGATATTCCGGTTCAAGAAGAAACATAGCGCGAAATCCCGGCAAGTCGCTGATGTCCCATTCATGCATCTTTAAAAGTTCCGGACTGAAAATTACATTTGCCAACGCGAAGTCATCACATTCAACAAAACGGTGTTCGCGTTTACCGCTAATCACAAACATATCACCAGCAGAAATAGGAAAGCGCAGATTATCAACAATATGCACGGCGCTTCCACGGTAAACCAGAATAAGCTCACTGTATTCATGACAATGCAGAGGATAATCCGGCTGTGGGTCCCTCCAAACAACGTTTATCGGCATACCACTCTGTTTAAAATGATGATCTGCTTTTTTTTGTTCAACCATGTTGTTTTCACACATTATTAAGATTATGTCGTTATTATGCTATTCTTTGTCGCTAAAGTCAAGGATTAGAATTGCATTAAAGAGTATTTTTATATCTATATAATATCCAAAAGTTGATTATAATATTTTATAAAGCCTGGCCGTTGAGCTGTATTAGCAGGCAAAAATAAAACAATAAATTTTTATTTTATCGCCCTGCAACCTCCTCAATGGTTCAGGGTTTTTGTTTTATCGGAATTCGCAGTGAATAACGAATTCAATTTTTTAAATTAAAAATCATGGAGTAAAAAATGAAACTCGCACTTATGCATCCGAGAGATATTATCACTTCGATAATGAAGCGATTGTACGGATACGGTATGACCACAACTTCAGGCGGAAACCTGTCCATCATGGATTCCGACGGCAACATCTGGATCAGCCCGGGTGGAATCGATAAAGGAACCCTGACAGCTCAGGATATCGTTAAGGTATGCCCAGATGGTACCATTGAAGGCATCCACAAACCATCCAGTGAATATCCTTTCCACAAATCAATCTATGAGAAACGTCCTGATGTAAAAGCAATTCTTCATGCCCATCCCCCGGCCTTGGTAGCATTTAGTATTGCCGGACGCATTCCTGACCCCAATCTGTTTCCTGCTGCCCATGAAATATGCGGAAAAATTGGTTTTGCCCCTTATGAAATTCCGGGAAGCCAGGAACTCGGTGATGTAATCGCCGATGTTTTTGCTGACGGTGCAGACTCGATTCTGCTGGAAAATCATGGTACTGTTTGCGCAGGAGCAAACCTGCTGGAAGCGTTTATCCGTTTTGAAACCTTCGACTATCTTGCCAGAATGCAGATCAAAGCAGAAGCTATCGGCACCCCGGTACCGCTGAAAGAAGAAACCATCACCAAAGCATACAGCAGAACTCCGGAACTGCCTGAGTTTATTCCTGCTGCCCACTCCCCACGAGAATGCGAACTGCGTGCTGAAATGGTTAAGTTCATCAACCGCTCATACAACCAGAGACTATCTTACAGTACCGGCGGCACTTTCGCAGCTAAAGTAAAAGATGATTCATTCCTGATCACCCCGACTGGATTTGACCGGATGAATATTATTCCCGGCGACCTGGTTCTGATTCAGGACGGTTATCGTGAAATAGGTAAAAAGAACAGCCGTGCAGCAAATTACTGCAATGAAATATTCAAGAAACACGACTGGGTTGAAGCTGTTATCATTGCCAAGCCGCCAAACGTTATGGCATTTGGCGTAAGCGGTATTACTCCAGATACAAAAACCATTCCGGAAAGTTATATTCTGCTCCGCGATATTCCAATGGTTCCCTGCGCGGACCATTACAACAATCCGGAAACAGTTGTAAACCTGCTCTCTCCATCAACTCCGGTAGTTCTGGTTCAGAACGATTGTCTGGTGATCGCAGCTGGCTCCATGCTTCAGGCATTTGACCGCCTTGAAGTTGCGGAATTCAGCGCCACCAGCCTGCTCTCCGCGACCCGTCTTGGCGGACTTAATCCTATTACCGAAGAGCAGACAAAAGATCTGATCAAGGCATTTAACCTGCCGGAATAATCCAGACAATGGACAGTAATGATTTCAAAGCGATCCGTTTCGAGATTACCGGAACGGACGCAATTTATTTACATTATTTAATACAGGAGCTAAACCATGCAAAAGACAGCTAAAGCTGCGGTTCTCACCGCACCGAAAAAGTTTGAAATGATTGAATTTCCTATCCCGGAAATCGGTGATGACGAAATGCTCGTAAAAATTGAGGGCTGCGGAATTTGCGGTACCGACGGACATGAATATAATCGCGATCCGTTCGGCTTGTGCCCGGTTGTTCTCGGTCATGAAGGTACCGGCGAAATTGTTAAACTCGGCAAAAACGTAACTGAAGATACTGCTGGCAAACCACTGGCTCTCGGTGATCGTATCGTTACCTGCATCATCCCCTGCGGTACTTGTGATGCCTGCAAAAATACTCCAGCCCGAACCAACCTCTGCGAAAACTGCGGCATATACGGACTTTTCCCTGATGATGACATTCACCTCAACGGCTACTTTGCTGAATATCTTGTAATTCGTCCTAACTCAACAGTCTTTAATGTCAGCGATATGACTCTGGATCAGCGGATCCTGGTTGAACCTGCGGCCGTTGCGGTACACGCAGTTGAACGCGCAAAGACAACCGGTCTCCTAAAATTCAATACCGTAACACTCGTTCAGGGTTGCGGTCCAATCGGTTTGATGGTTATGGCGGTTCTCCGCACTCTCGGCATCGAAACGATTATTGCCGTTGATGGTAACGACAGCCGTTTGGAACTGGCCAAGGAAATGGGGGCAACTCATACCGTAAACTTTACTAAATTCGACAGCTTTAATGCAATGCTCGAAGAAATCAAAACTTACAACAATGGTTTTGCGGCAGATTTCGTATTCCAGTGCACCGGTGTAGGCAAAGCCGGAGCTACCGCATGGAAACTGATCAAGCGTGGCGGCGGATTCTGCGAAGTAGGTTTCTTTATGGACGGCGGCGAAAGCGTTATCAACCATCATTATGACCTCTGCAACAAGGAAGTTTCCGCTGTTGGTTCCTGGGTATATTCTCCGCAGGATTATCCGACAACGTTCGCATTCCTGAAGCGTGCATACGGCATCGGCCTGCCGATGGAAAAACTGATCACACATAAGTTCCCATTGGAAAAAATTACCGAAGCTCTGGAAACAAATGTCCAGATGAAGGGAATAAAAATCGCGATAGTCAACTAATCGAAGCCTTAAAACTCCGGCAATAATGCCGGAGTTTTATAATAAAATCCAAAAATTTCATTCATTGCATAATCTTTTTTCGCCCTTAATGTTGAATTATTGCCAGTAGACAGTTAAGTTTATATTGACTTTTTAGTTATAATTGACGATAATATGTATTTGAGGCATAGTATTAATTTTCCAGAAAATGGCTATATATGAATGATTTGAAAGAACAAGTTGTTGAAAAGATCGAGGTTCAGGAACCTTCCATGTATAAGGTTATCCTGATGAACGATAATTTTACAACTATGGATTTTGTCATCATGATTCTGATGGTGATTTTTCACAAAACCCATGATGACGCGCAACGTATAATGTTTGAAGTACACAAAAATGGCCGTGGTTTGGCTGGCGTATATCCGTTTGAAGTTGCAGAAACAAAAATCAAACAAGTCGAAGCACTGGCGGAAAAACATCGTTTTCCGTTACGATGCTCTTTAGAGGAGGATTAGATTTTGAGCGAGATGCCGGAAGTTAGTCCTGATCTAAATAATATTCTGGTCTCGGCGGGAGAACTTGCCTCCGAACGCGGACACGAATATATCCTGTCCGAGCATATCCTTTATGTCATGCTCCGTGACGAACGCATTCAACAGCTCTTCGAAAACCTTAACGCCGATGTGCATTACGTTTCAAACGAGTTGGAAAATTTCTTTAGCGACAAAGTTGAAGCTTTTGATTATCATTCTCCACCAATTGAATCAGTGGCATTTTCACGCATTGTCAGTCGGGCATTTAACATGGCATTGTCTGCCGAAAAAGACCTTGTCGATGTTTTTGATATTTTTGTGGCCATTTTCGAAGAAAAGAATTCTGTTTCTTGTTACAGTCTGCATCGTGCCGGTCTCAGTCGATATGAAGTGATTAAAGAAATTGCTCACGGAGATTACACCGATAGTTCTCTTGATAATATTGATTTTAACACCTTTGAATTTATTTCTTTTGACGAAGAAGACGAAGAAGACGAATTGGACGACCTTGAAGACACAGAACCGATGGAACCTGCTCCTGGAGAACACGAAGGCGTCAAGCTCAAATACCTCCGCAAGTTTGCAGTAAACTTGACTCAATTAGCAATCCAGGGAAAAATTGATCCGATCATCGGCAGAAAACTTGAACTGGAACGCGTCATGCAGTCACTCAGCCGCAGAAAGAAAAATAATCCGGTTCTAGTCGGAGAAGCTGGTGTTGGTAAAACCGCTATCGTTGAAGGCTTGGCCCTGAAAATATCCCAAAATGAAGTACCGGACAAAATTAAAAATGCTTCAATATGGGCTCTTGATATGGGTGGACTTATCGCCGGAACAAAATTCAGAGGCGAATTTGAAGAACGCCTGAAAAAAGTTATTGACGAACTGAAAAAGCTTCCCGGCGCAATTCTGTTCATTGACGAAATCCATACAGTGATCGGAGCCGGGGCCGTAAGCGCCAGCGCTTTGGATGCTTCAAATATTCTAAAACCGGCTCTGAATACCGGTGAAATTAAGTGCATCGGCATCAGTACCTATGATGACTATAAAAATCACATCCTGAAGGACAAAGCGTTCAGTCGCAGATTTCAAAAAATTGATGTACGTGAACCATCCGTCAGCGAGACCATTTCCATCCTCAATGGAGTAAAACCATACTACGAAGATCACTACGGTGTAAAATACTCCGGCAAAGCTTTGGAACAGGCCGCGATCTTATCAGCCAGATACATGAATGACCGTTTTTTGCCGGACAAGGCAATTGATGTTATTGATGAAGTCGGAGCAAAAAATTCCTTACGGGACGCAAAACGAAAGAAAGTTATCACCATCCGTGATGTTGAAGATACTATTGCACAGATGGCAAACATTCCTCCAGCCAAGGTATCATCTTCAGACCTGACAATGCTCAGTACCCTGCAGAATGAACTAAAACGAATGGTATTCGGACAAAATGAAGCCGTAGACAATGTGGTTTCAGCCATCAAAATAGCCAGGGCTGGAATCGGCAACAAAGAAAAACCGGTAGGTTCATTCCTGTTTTGTGGTCCGACCGGATGCGGAAAAACCGAATTAGCAAGACAGCTTGCGGACAACCTGAGTATAAATTTTGTCCGCTTCGACATGAGTGAATACGCGGAAAAACATACCGTTTCAAAATTAATCGGCAGTCCTCCGGGATACGTTGGCTTTGAACAATCAGGACTACTAACAGAAGCTTTGATCAAAACTCCTCACAGCGTTGTCCTGCTGGATGAAATCGAAAAGGCACATCCGGATATTTATAACATACTGTTGCAGATTATGGATTATGGAATCCTGACAGATAACAATGGCAGAAAAGCCGATTTCCGCAATGCTATTGTAATCATGACAAGCAATGTGGGAGCCCGTGCACTTGACGCAAACTCCATCGGATTTACCGGAGAACAACAGGTTGAACTAAAAACCCGTAAGGATGTGGAAAAATATTTTAGTCCGGAATTTAGAAACCGTCTCGACCGTATCGTATACTTCAACTCACTCACCAGTGAATTGATGCAAAAGATTGTTCTCAAATTCCTGGATAGATTCAGCGTTGAACTGACATCACGCAAAGTTGAATTAAAAGTAGACAAACGTGCTGTAAGCTGGTTTGCGGAAAAAGGCTATGACCCCAAAATGGGAGCCAGACCCCTGGAACGCCTGATTCGCCATGAATTACATGAAAAAACAGCAGAACAGATTCTGTTTGGTGATTTGAAAAACGGCGGACAACTAAAGGTATCAGTTAAAAACAACGAGATTACTTTGAAGTTTTCCGACAGCAAATAGATAAAAGTTACATTTTTGTAAACCAATAAATAATATTGGTTGTTGTATATAAAAGTGTGGATTTAGGGAATCTAAGACAGTTTAAGTTGTGTAAGGCATTTAGACTGATAGTTTCATAATTTATACCATCCACATATGAACTGGGGTGAATTAACACTCACAATGTTGCTTTCAATACACATCTTGAGTAAGTTAATTCCAAAATAGTTCTTTTAAAGACTTGATATTACATAATTGTAAGCATAAAAAGCAATATTATTTCAATTATGTATCTTTTATTACAATAACGCATTAATAAGATATGTTATATCTCATTACAATAATGACAGTTATACATATTTGTAGTCATTTGGCACTAATACTGCGTAAGTATTTGCCAACTTTTTCAATATTTAACTTTTAATCTCCAAAACATTAAGAGGAAAAACTAACAATGAGCAGCGAACTCAGAAAAAACGCTATTGCATCAATTGCGGAAAGACCCAATTGCAGCAAAGCAGAAAAAAACGTCAATGTAGCTGAAATTTTCGCAGAAGATGTCTTCAGCCTGAAAGTAATGAAAGACTATCTGCCGAAGCCAGTATACAAGAAATTGCTGGCTACTATCAAGAAGGGTGAAACCATTGACGCCGACATCGCCGACGAAGTCGCTATCGCCATGAAACGTTGGGCCATCAGCAAAGGCGCAACTCACTATACTCACTGGTTCCAGCCGCTGACTGGTTCAACTGCAGAAAAACACGATTCATTCATCGAATCTGATTTCCAGGGTGGAATCACCATGGAGTTCTCAGGAAAAAGCCTGATCCAGGGCGAACCTGATGCATCTTCATTCCCATCAGGCGGTATCCGCGCTACTTTCGAAGCTCGCGGTTACACTGCATGGGATGCAACCAGTCCTGCATTCGTTAAACGTGATGCAAACGGTTCTACTCTCTGCATTCCGACAGCTTTCTGTTCTTACACTGGCGAAGCTCTCGACAAAAAGACTCCGCTACTCCGTTCAATGCAGGCTGTCAGCAAACAGGCTGCCAGAGTTCTGAAATGCTTCGGCGAAAAAGTCGAAGGCAGAGTTCACACTACCCTGGGTGCAGAACAGGAATATTTCTTGATTGACAAAGAACTGTATATGGCTCGTCCGGACCTGATCCTCTGCGGCCGTACTCTCTTTGGTAACACTCCTCCGAAACATCAGCAGCTTGATGACCACTACTTCGGTTCAATCAAACCGCGCGTTATCGCTTTCATGAGCGAAGTTGACCAGGAACTGTGGAGACTCGGAATTCCTGCCAAAACCCGTCATAACGAAGTGGCTCCTGCCCAGTTTGAAATTGCAGCTCAGTTCGAAGAGCTCAACCTGGCTGTTGACCACAACATGATGATCATGGAAACTCTGCGCCAGGTTGCAGACCGCCACGGTCTGGTTTGCCTGATGCACGAAAAACCGTTCGCCGGTATCAATGGTTCCGGTAAACACAACAACTGGTCAATTGGCGCCAACGGCAGAAACCTGCTGGAACCGGGCACTGATCCGCATCAGAACGCAATCTTCCTGACTGTTCTGTCAGCTATCATCAAAGCTGTTGACACGCATGCAGACCTGCTCCGCGTAGCAGTTACTGGTGCTGGAAACGACCATCGTCTGGGTGCCAATGAAGCACCTCCGGCCATCATTTCCATCTTCCTAGGTGAACAGCTGTTCGATATCATCGAACAGATTGAAAAAGGCGGCGCTAAGAGTTCTAAGAAGAGCGGCACCATGCAGATTGGCGTTGATACTCTTCCGATCCTGCCGAAAGACGCTACAGACCGTAACCGTACCAGCCCGTTCGCCTTCACAGGTAACAAATTTGAGTTCCGCGCTGTTGGTTCAAGCCATAACTGCGCAGGACCGAATATCGTTCTTAATACTATCGTTGCAGAAGCTCTTGATGAAATTGCAACTGAACTGGAAAAACTTTCTTCCGGCAAATTTAACGATGGCCTGCAGAAACTTCTCCAGAAGATCATCAAGGATCACAAACGTATTCTGTTCAACGGCGACAACTATAGCGAAGCATGGGCAAAAGAAGCTGAAAAACGCGGTCTACCGAACTTGCGTTCAACTCCGGTAGCGCTCGAGTCTTTCGCGACTAAAGGAAACATTGCTCTGTTCAAGAAATACAGTGTATTCTCAAAACGCGAAATGGAAGCACGTCATGAAGTTTTCGTTGAAACTTATGAAACCCTGATCCAAATCGAAGCAGAAACTGCTCTTGATATCGCAAAAACTATGGTTCTGCCAGCAGCAATTGCAGCTCAGAGCAAAGTTGCTGAAAATGTTATTACGCTGTCTGAAGTCGGTGTTAAAGCCGGTGTTGAATCTCAAAAAGCGATTATTGAAAAGATCGGTTGTGGCATTGATGCCGCTACCGCTTCAATCAACAAGCTTGAAGAAGCTGTTGGTGATGCTGGAGCCAGTGTTGAAGCTATGCTCGAACTGCGCGAAGCTGTTGACACTCTCGAACTGCTCGTTGACGATTCAGAATGGCCTCTGCCGAAATACGGCGAAATGCTGTTCATCTATTAATCGGATGATATACGATTCCGGTACATAACCGGAATCGTTACCGATTCGAAAATCCGGGAAGTATCTTTTTTCTTCCCGGATTTTTTAACCGCTTTTAATTCTAAAACCGACTTAGAACCACGAACAAACCGGTTGCAAAGGCATGACAAGTTATCATAAAAACCTGGAAATGGCTGTACTGAACCAAATCAGCCACGTTATCGTTCACCAGAAGAATGTATCCGCATTAATGAAAGAAGTTCTTGATATCCTGTACAGGGAAATGGGACTTGAACGTGGAACTTTCACACTGAAAAGGGGCGAAACGCTTTATATTGAAGCCTCCCATGGACTGTCTGAAACCGAAATGAAACGCGGAAAATACCAGTTGGGAGAAGGAATAACCGGAAAAGTCGGTCAGACTGGAAAACCTATGTTGGTTCCAGATATCTCTAAAGAGCCGGAATTTCTTGACCGCACCAAAACCCGCGGAAAAAAAAGTGTTGCCTTTATCTGTGTACCAATTACTCATGAAGAAGAAGTTATTGGTACCCTCAGTATCGACCGTGAAACAGCAGGCAACACTGATGGACTAGAAAAAGACCTGTATCTGCTGGAAACAGTTTCTAATATTCTCGCCGACGCCGTTGCAGTAATTTATCTTGAAGAAGCCGAAAAAGAAAAGCTCCTTGAAGAAAACCGCAGACTAAAAAGCGAGTTGGATAAAAATTTCAGTCCAAACAATATCGTTGGAAACTGCAGCAGCATGCGGACGATATATCAAATGATTGCTCAGGTAGCCGATAGTTCTGCCACCGTATTGATCCGTGGTAATTCCGGAACCGGTAAGGAACTTGTTGCCCGGGCAATTCATCAAGCCAGTGACCGTATGGACAAACCGTTCATCGCCGTCAACTGTGCAGCTCTTCCCGAGAATCTGGTGGAAAGTGAACTATTCGGACATGAAAAAGGTTCTTTCACCGGAGCGACCAGCCGACGTCTCGGTCGTGTTGAAGCCGCTCATACCGGAACCCTGTTCCTTGATGAAATCGGCGACCTCTCTCAGCCGGTTCAGGTAAAACTACTGCGTTTCCTGCAGGAAAAAACTTTTGAACGCGTGGGAAGTAACGAACAGCGTAGCGTTGATGTCAGAATCATCGCAGCTACCAGTCGCAACCTTGAAGAATATATCTCACAGAATAAGTTCCGCGAAGACCTGTATTACCGTCTGAATGTTTTCCCGATCCATATGCCGGACCTGAAAGACCGCAGATCGGATATCATGTTGCTGGCGGAACACTTTCTGGAAAAATACAGCAAGATGTACAATAAGCAGATCAAGCGCATATCCACACCGGCCATCAATATGATGATGTCATATCACTGGCCCGGGAATGTACGCGAACTTGAAAACTGTATTGAACGCGCGGTATTGACTTCAACCGACGGCGTAGTTCACGGCTACAACCTGCCTCCGTCACTACAGACAGGACAAGCTACAAATACAGCTACAATTACCCTTGATAAACAGGCAGACCTGAATGTAATGGTTGCTTCTTATGAAAAGGAACTGATTGTAGAATCTCTGAAAATGAAACGCGGAAATGTCGCGGCAGCCGCAAGACTGCTGAATACAACCCAGCGTATCATTCATTACAAGATCAATAAACTGAACATTGATCCACGTAAGTTCCGTTAAACGGAAGTCATATATACAAAAAAACGGCGTTGATTTTATGTTAAAAATCAACGCCGTTTTATTTTTTCCCTTTTCCCGCTTCCGTAGCGCAAAGCGCAAAGTATGAAGCGGTACTAACGCAGTCCGTCGTACGGACTAGAAGTTGTGACAGACCAGTCCGTCACGAAGTTTCGGTTCGAACCAGGTCGACTTCGGCGGCATGATCGCGCCGGCATCGGCTATATCCATCATCTGTTCAACCGTTGTCGGGAACATGGAGAATGCCACTGCGTATTTGCCGGAATCAACCAGCTTTTCAAGTTCAGCAGTACCACGGATACCACCAACAAAATGGATACGCTTACTAGTGCGCGGATCATCAATCGCCAACATCGGATCCAGAATGTTATCCTGAAGAATACTAACGTCCAGTCTTTCAATAACGCCAAGAGAAGCAATATCGAACTTCGGACGAATCGTGTACCACTGCTTGTCGATATACATGCAGATATCTCCGTATTTTGCCGGAACTTTGCTGCCGTCGGCTTTAACGTCAAACTTTTCACCGATTTTATCAAGCAGTTCCTGAGAACTCAGTCCATTCAAATCCTGAACAGCACGATTGTAGGCAAGAATCTTCAACTGAGAACCCGGGAAAATTACAGCCAGAAACTGATTGTAATCTTCATCTCCGGTATGGTTCGGATTATTCTCACGCATATATTCAGCAGTTCTTGACGCGGCTTTGGCACGATGATGCCCGTCAGCCACATACAAATAAGGAATGTCTTTAAACAAGCCAGACATCTTTGAGCTGGTTGCTTCATCCACTCTCCAGAGCTTGTGAACAATTCCATCAGCCGCAGTAAAATCAAACAGCGGAGTTGTAGCAATAATACCGTTGACAATGTCATCAATTTTAGCGTCATCTTTATAGGTCAGAAAAACCGGACCAGTATGGGAACGCAGGGTTACAACATGACGTGTACGGTCATCTTCTTTATCCTGACGAGTCTTTTCATGTTTCTTGATGACATCTTTATCGTAGTCATCAGCGGAGCATGCGCCCAGAATACCAATCTGCGTATGATCGCCCATTTTCAATGAATAAACATAGAGGTGTTTGCCATCATCCAGCTTAAGCGGAGCCTGTTCGCACAGACGCTTGAAGTTAGCAGCAGCCTTTTCATAAACCGGATCGCTGTAAAGGTCCACGCCCGATTCCATTTCAATCTCCGGACGAGACACGCGCAGAAAGCTCAAAGGGTTGCCTTCCGCCAGCTCGGCGGCTTCTTCTGAGTTAACAACATCATAAGGAACCGCCGCAACCTGTTCAACATTTTCCGGTGTCGGCAGTAATCCGTGAAACGGTAAAACTTCAGCCATGATCTATTTCTCCTGATTTAGTGTATCAGTTTTGTTTTCTTACGTCATGTGCAAGTTTTTTTCGGCTTTGCCGACCAGCGTATTCGTCGCTGGACCACGCCCGCGGAGCCCGCGGTGGCAAATACTGTCGTTTATTTAGCTGAAAATAAATTTCCAGACTCAAATAAACGCCATGGATGCCGCAAAATCGCTACGCGATTTGAAAATTTACTAAATACTTACACACAGCATTATTTGTTTTATTCAGCAAAGCATTAATATATTGACCTTTTCAACTAAAACAAACCAGAAGCCAAACATTTACACTAAACCAGTCGGAAAATATCCTACTGGTATTTCTTACTCCTTTTCCACCGTAATGTTGTCGATCCAGAACACTCCGGGGGTTTCTGCAATAAAAAATACTACATGCTTTCTGGCCTCATAATCGGAAGGAAGCTTTAAGTCAGCCGTATATTGTGTCCAGTCAGATCCGATTTCGAATACTTTATCTCCATAATACTTGTAGGGAGGCTTTTGAGTTCTAACATTGAATCGGAGTTTTGAATCCTTGTCAGCTTTTGCCCAGAATTTCACACGGTAAGATGTATTCGCTTTAAAACCGGGACCATGCTGAAAAAACTGGATCCCTTTGACTGCAGCCGTAATTTTAACCGCAGCCTGACCCGACTGGGGATTTTCTTCACAATAAATAAAACTACCGCGTTTTGAATCTCTCGGATAAATCGACCAGTGACCTTTCTTCTCAAACCCAGAATTTTTTATCACGTCGGTTACTGGCGAACCTACCGCAATTTTACCATCAGGACCTGTTTCAGACGCAGATGCTTTCAGTTCCTTTTCCGCATCTTTTTTGCTTGCGGCTTTTTTCCCTAGAGCGGCAAGCACACAATCAGCCACCTGCTGAGCCTGCATTTCTATTGCCGCCGGTTTATAGTGATAAGTATCTCTCCAGTATTTATTGCGGTCAAGTTTATCCATAGTCACGAAGAGATCGTCTGTAGGGATATTGTATTCTTTCATAACTTTAGCCGCAATTGAGTTCAATTCTTTCGCTTTTTCAGTTTTTTCCGCTACTTTTAACGGAGTGGAAGTTGCCCAGATAATTTTGGCACCCTTCCCTTTAGCTTTCAGTAAATCCAAAGCAGCTCGAAGACCAGCCTCCCACTCCTTACGGTCGGAACCAAGACTATGCAGTCCATTATTAAAATGAATAATGTTATAATCATTTTCTCCCAAAACATATCCTAATTCACGTAAATATGTTCTGTCGCTCACACATTTAGAACTGGCACACAAAGTAACATAAGCCGTACCGGCCAACTTTTTCATAACTCGCTTGTGATAGCCGTTAGTAATCGAGTCGCCGACCAAAAGGACTCGAGGTAATTTATCGCTGTTCGCATTGTACGATCTGTACATCAGCCACTCTGTACCTTCACGGCGGCGTTCAGCATGCAGAACAAAAAATGCAGCAATACAGATCAAACAGGTTAAAACTTTAAGGCTGGAACGACATGATTGTGTAAATGTAAATCCCGACATAATCCGACTCCCTTTTGGTTTCATTGATTACAGAATATAACAAAAACACCTCACTTATTCAAATGAAGGATACAGAATTATTTTCCCATAAGACTATACAGAATGTGATATTATTATTTGATGGTAGACATTTTGTGACAAAAAACTGGCTTTTATCTGAGTTTATACTAGATTTCAAAAAAACTAATATACTGAGGTAAATAATTATGATCAAAACTCCATCATGGCTCAAAGACGCAGTATTCTACGAAATCTATCCGCAATCGTTCAATGATACAAATGGTGATGGCATCGGAGATATTCCCGGAATCATCGAAAAACTCGATTATATAAAATCCCTGGGAGTTAGCGCTATCTGGCTAAACCCCTGCTTTGAATCTCCGTTTCAGGATGCCGGTTATGACGTATCTGACTTTCGCAAGGTCGCACCTCGCTACGGTACCAACGCCGATTTAAAGGAACTGTTCGACAAGGCTCATGCAATGGACATGAAGGTCATTCTTGATCTGGTTGCCGGTCACACTTCCATTGAACACCCCTGGTTCAAAGAATCCATGAAGCCGGAAGCCAATAAGTATTCCAATTATTACATCTGGTCAAACAGCTGGGGAGAAACTGATCCCGAGTACAAATTTATTAATGGTTATGCTCCGCGCAACGGCAATTTCATGATCAACTTTTTTTACTGCCAACCAGCCCTGAACTATGGTTTTCGCGACCCCGATCCGGAAAAATCATGGCAGTTGCCCTGCGACCATCCCGATGTTGTAGCAGTAAAGGAAGAAATGCGCGACATCATGAAATTCTGGCTGGACATGGGCTGCGACGGATTCCGCGTTGACATGGCACCATCACTGGTTCGCGGCAATAACAAAGATATCGGAATCCGTGAACTCTGGAAAGATTACCGGTCCTGGTTCGACGAAAACTATCCCGAAGCCATACTCGTCTCCGAGTGGTCATGTCCATCAGAAGCGGTACCGGCCGGGTTCCATATCGACTTTATGGTGCATTTCTGTCTGCCCGGCTATACCTCGCTATTTCGTAAAGAACCGTATCGCATTCCTAACTCTCCATTTACCGGAGAATGCAGTTTCTTTGATAAATCAGGAAAAGGCGACGCGTCATTATTTATTAACGAATTTATTGAACAACTCAAAGTTGTCAAAGGTCTGGGATATCCTTCTGTCCCAACCGGAAACCACGATATCGGACGCATCCGCCAGGGACGCAGTCTGGAAGAACTCAAGATTATTTACACCTTCCTGCTGACCCTGCCCGGTGTACCGTTTATTTATTACGGCGACGAAATCGGCATGGATTATGTCGAAGGGCTGAACTCAAAGGAAGGCGGCTACAACCGCACCGGCGCCCGCACCCCGATGCAATGGAATAATTCCACAAATGCCGGTTTTTCTACAGCTGAAGCAGAAAAACTTTACCTGCCAGTTCACCCGGACGCCGACCGTCCGACTGTAACCGCTCAGGAAGAAGATAAATCATCCGTGTTAAATCTGGTCAGAGAACTTGTCAAACTCAGACGCGAAACCCCTGCCCTGGCTTCCGATGGCGAATTCAATGCATTGTTCGCGAAGGAAAATACCTATCCGTTGGTTTACGAACGTTCACTTGATTCCGAACGCTATATCATTGCGGTTAATCCGTCAGATTCCGCTGTAAGCGCTGAATTTATGAACAAGTCTTCCTCCCTGACCAAAGTTATCGGTTCCGGTTGCGAAGCAAAAATATCCGGCGACACAGTAAAACTGGAAATGGCCCCAACCTCATACGCCATCTATTCGGCATAACCGTAACCTCCGCCTCCGGGCGTTTCGATAACGAACACATCGTTTTTTTCAACCTGGACGGATGCACATCCGTTCAGGTTTTCTTTTGTCCCGTCAGTACGCAGAATATAATCGTTTCCGCATGCGCCGGGAGCTCCACCAGCCATACCGAGCGGTGGCAGTTTACGATGTCCCGACAAAATAGCAGCCGACATCTCACGCAGAAAACGTATTTTACGAATCACGCCATCGCCGCCGCGATAAAGTCCGTTGCCGCCGCTACCGCGACGGATAGCAAACTCTTCAAGAAGCACCGGAAAACGGTTTTCAAATATTTCAGGATCAGTGATCCGGGAATTAGTCATATGAGTCTGAACGGCACTTGTGCCACAAAATTCCGGCATCGCACCGCTGCCGCCGCAAACTGTTTCGTAATACTGACACTGATCATCTCCGAATGTAAAATTATTCATGGTTCCCTGCGATGCGGCACAAACTTCCAGCGCGCCAAGTATCGCGTCCACCACATACTGCGAAGTTTCAACATTGCCCGCCACCACCGCCGCGGGAAATTCCGGACGCAGCATTGAACCTTCAGGCACAACTATTGTAATAGGCCGAAGACAACCGGAATTCAACGGAATGTCCGCCGCGACAAGGCATCGGAATACATACAGCACCGCCGATTGAACAACCGCAAACGGCGCGTTAAAATTATTATTTAACTGAGCAGACGTACCGGTAAAATCAATTTCAGCTGAGCGCTGTTCTGTATTAACTTTCACATCCACATTGATTTCTGCACCATTGTCCATTTGATAGCGAAAAGAACCATCAGCAAGACGGCTTACTACTCGTCGCACCATTTCTTCGGCATTATTTTTAACGTGCTGAACATACGCCGAAACCACCTCTGTCGTATAATGCTTTATAAGCAGTTCAAGTTCTTTGATTCCACGCTGATTGGCGGCAATCTGAGCTTTTAGATCGGCAATATTCTGTTCCTGGTTACGAGCAGGATAGGCCCCACTACTCAAAGCGTCACGCAATTCGGTCTCCATAAACTGACCATCTTTTACCAGCTCGAAGCATTCAAAGAGGATACCTTCTTCGTCAATGGTCACACTGTCAGACGGAATTGAACCGGGCGTACGTCCACCGATATCAGCATGATGTCCGCGCGATGCCAGGAAATATTCAACCTGCCCTGCGGGATTGAAGTAAGGCGTAATAACGGTAAGATCCGGCAGATGGGTACCGCCGTTATAAGGAGAATTCATCAGAAACACATCTCCCGCCCCAATGTGTCCGTTACGGGTACGAATTAACGCCCGGACAGTCTCTGACATAGCGCCCAAATGCACCGGAATATGCGGTGCGTTGGCAATCAGTTCGCCCTCGTGATCAAACAGGGCACAGGAGAAATCCAGCCGTTCACGGATGTTAACCGATGCGGCAGTATTTTGTAAAGTATAACCCATCTGCTCTGCTACCGACATGAATTTACGGTTGAATATCTCAAGCAACATAGGATCAACATCGGTTCCGGCGGCAGTCTCCAACATGCCATCCGAAGAGGCATTGTGTTCAAGAATAATATGCTGATAATTATTTATTGAGGCTTCCCAGCCGGGTTCAATTACAATGGTGGAATTCTGTTCGATTATAATTGCGGGACCGACGATCCGGTGTCCAAAGCACAGACTATCCCGCAGGTATACGGGAGTATCAAGATATGCGCCATTGAAATAGACCCGACGCAAACATTCCGACTCAACCGGCCGAGGATTATTAAGCGTTTCAGACATCACTTCTGGCGGAGCCGGTTCATGCCCGATAAACTCAGCAGCCACCGACTCGACAATCATTTTACGCTCTTTACTGATAAAGCCAAAACGCTGATGATGAAGCACCTCAAACGCGGTTACGCATTCCGGCAGGTCTGTTGCCATATCCACCGGCAATGCCGTATCGGTTCCCTCATACCTGATATACAAACTCCGCCTGACACTGATCGCTTCCGGGGGCACCCCTTGAGCCGTCAGTTCCGCGATGCCTTCCGGTTCCAGTTCGGTAAAAATCTCATTCAGCCCATCCATAAGCTCCGGCTCAACAAAACGCTCAACAAAGCGGTCACGGATAATTCTGCGTTCAGCCAGCCCCATACCATAAGCGGAAAGTACTCCAGCCAACGGATGCAGCAGTATCCGTTTTATACCTAGAACTTCAGCCACCCGACAGGCATGCTGACCTCCCGCCCCGCCAAAGCAGCACAGGGCATACTCACGGATATTAAAACCCCGCCGCACAGAAATATGCTTTATCGCGTCCGCCATATTTTCAACGGCAATATTCAAAAAGTCTTCCGCCACCTGTTCCGGCGTACGCAAATCCTCGAATTCATTATTAATCTGCTCGGTAAGTCCGGCAAAACGATCTCTCACAGCCTCTAAATCCAATGGCTGATCAGCAGCCGGGCCAAAGATTGTCGGAAAGAATTCGGGCAGGATTCTTCCAAGCATCACATTGCAGTCAGTCACCGCCAGGGGGCCGCCGCGACGATAACATACCGGTCCGGGATCGGCCCCGGCCGAGTCCGGCCCCACAGTCATTCGCAGTCCATCAAAATTCAACAGCGACCCGCCTCCGGCCGCAACAGTATGAATTCGCAGCATCGGAGCACGCAGACGCACTCCCGCCACCTCCGTTTCATAAACCCGTTCGTATTCACCATCATAGTGCGCGGTATCGGTAGATGTGCCCCCCATATCAAAAGTTATTATCTTATCAAATCCGGCAAGACGGCTCACCGCAACAGCACCGACAATTCCACCGGCGGGCCCGGAAAGAATACAATCGCGCCCCCGGAAAGAATCAGCCTCAATCAACCCACCATGAGACTGCATAAACATGATTTCAGTAGGACAAGACGACTCATCAAAACCATTGCGTACCCGATCAACATATCGCCGCAACAGCGGAGAGAGATAGGCATCAACAACAGTTGTATCGCCGCGTCCGACAATACGGATCAGCGGACTAACCTGATGCGAAAGCGATATCTGTTCAAAACCGATTTCATCTGCAATCTTCCCGATCATTTTCTCGTATTCAGGAAAGTTATAAGCATGCATGAGAACAACCGCAAGCGAACGAATCCCCTTGTTATAAACGTCCAGCAACTGATTGTGAATCAAGTCATAATCCGGTTCACAGACAGGGTTCCCGGCAGCATCAACTCTGGCGTCAACCTCTATAACTTCGGAATAAAGCAGTTCAGGCAGGATAATCTTAAGCGCAAAGATGTCAGGACGGTTCTGACTACCGATCCGCAGCAAATCCTGCAGTCCGCGATTAATGACCAGTACGGTATTTTCGCCCTTGCGTTCGAGCAGTGCATTGGTCCCGACCGTTGTTCCCATCTTAACATGTTTAACCATATCAGACGGAATATCGCCATCAGGCACAACTCCGATATAACCACGAATCCCCTGTAGAGCGGCATCATCATAACACTCGGGATTTTCGGACAAAAGCTTTCGCGTATGCAGTTTGCCATCGGGTGCAACCGCTACAATATCGGTAAAGGTTCCTCCCCGATCAATCCAGAACCGCCATTTATCCACACCAGACTCCTTGTTCGCTATTCAACATAAAAGATTATAATATTAATAAAACCATAAAAATCAACTTAACCTTGAAAATAAGCTCATCAAATGATATCATTATAATATGTGATTAATCAGTTTGATTATTACCAACACGGGGCGGGCAATGAAGCAAGCGATAATTTACAAAGGTGATTTTGCATACGACTTAGGTAATGCCTTTGGACAAGAGATGGCTTCAGGATTAAATACCTGTGATTATGAAACGGTCTTTTTCGATCTGCGTGACCCTGCTCAGCGCCAACTGCTTTCAGACAGAAAATTCTATGAAGATTATGATCTGATCTTTTCGATTAACGCAATATGCCCATTTGTCAGTAAAGATGATTTCAGGTTTTATCGCGATACCGGATGTGTATTTTTCTCAATGCTGATTGATCCTCCGCTACTGCAATATCCCAGGCTATTCATGAACAACGATATTCTTACATGTATTGACCGGAGTCATTTACGCTTTTTAAAAAAATATTTTCCAGAAATAAAAGCACAACCACAACTGTTACTCCATGGCGGTTCCGTCCCCTCGGAACCAACCTCTCCTAACAACCGCCAATATAATGTAATATTTCCCGGCACCTTTAACCCGCCGGAAACAACTTTTGAAAAAATCATGTCACTGCCACTCTCTATCAAAGACACATTGATGGAAGCAGCAGACATCCTGCTGACGTCAGACACCGTTACAACCTTTGACGCGCTTGAACTGGTTATGAGTCGGAGTGGAATTAATCTGGCAGACAACAAACTGGTATTCCGACTGCTAATAACCTATTATCCCCTGCTGAATAAATTCATCCGTCTGGAAAAGAGAATCCGGTGTTTGCGCAGCCTGGATCAAGCGGGAATAAAAGTGGATATATGGGGAAATAACTGGCCGGACAACATGTTTAAAAATCATGTAATTCATCCGGCTGTCAGCTATAATGAGATGAACCGGATTATGACTCAGGCAAAAATCGTTCTTGATCTGGGATTTTATGAAGACGGGTCTCATGAACGGATATTCACCGCAATGCTGAGTGGAGCAGTTGCATTAGCGATGGAAAACAACTATCATCAGGAAAACTTTACAGATAATGAGGATATTATCTTGTATAAATTTCCAGAATTCAACAAGCTGCCGATACGTCTGAGCGGTCTACTTGAAAACGACGAGAAGCGAATGCAGATTGCAGAAGCCGGCAGAATTAAAGCAGAACAAAACCACACCTGGCAGCACCGTGCCAAAACAGTACTGGACTATGTAAATGAATTTAAAAAGAACTATCCGAGATAAAGCAATTAACACCGGCCTTTCCGGCAAATATCAAATATATCATCCGGCTTCCGGACTGATTATTCTGATTCTTGATTATATCTTCTTTACCGGAGAAGTATTTCTCGTTACAGCCCCTGTATCTATAGGGCTGTTGTTCTTTTTCACCTTTCTGCTGTTAATTTTTATCCAGCGTAAATACGGCAGGGACTCATGGTTCAAAGCCCTGCTTAAGGCAGTAGCCGGAGCAATTGTCACTTCTATTCCTACTCCGATATTTGGAACCATTATGGGCTCACTGATTCTGGCGGTATCCGGTCTGAACAATACAAAAAAACTAAACTCAGATACCCCGAAAAATACTTGAATTCTAAAAACTTTGAAATATTATAAAGTCAAGAGCTAAATTTTATTTTATATAAGGGGATTCATCATGTTGAAAAAGCTTGGGATTACCGCCGGAGTGGTCGTAATAATTGCAGCGATTTCTCTGGCGATACACTTCAGTTCAAATACACGCAAACAACCGACAGAGGAAAAGCCGACACTGTCACCAGAACAGACATCCATTCAGGATAGTGCTCCTCCCAAATCCAATGAAACGGATGCGGTAATACATCAGCCCCGCAAATTCAAAGAAATCTATAAATCCGGCGTACTTCGCGTCTTATCCATAAGATCGGACGAACTAACAGGACTCCCCAGATCGGAATCTCCAACTCAGCGGGAATTGCGAATGTTAAAGGGCTTTGCCGAGTGGCTGAAGCTGAAAATGGAAGTAATCTGGCTTGATGACTTTGATCAGCTTATTCCTGAATTGCTAAATGGCCGTGGAGACATTATTGCCGCTTCCATGACCATCACTGATATTCGCCGTCGCAAGATAAGTTTTTCAAAGCCGATAAACCATACCCGTGAGCATCTGGTTACATCCACCTCAACTCAATTCGCAGGGTTGCCGGACATTTCCGGACAGACGATTGTTATTGAACGCGGAACAACCTACTGGGACAGCGTAAATAAACTCCGAAAAAAGTTTCCTGATATAAAAATCATCTCCAGTACTGACGACACCGAAGAACTTCTCTACCAGGCAGGAATCGGTAAAATTAAATACACGGTAAGCGATGAACTGTTTCTGGAAAATTACAACAAGTATCGCCAGGATATAAAATCAGTTTACACTTTCCCCGATCAACGCTATATCGCCTTTGGTATGAATAAAGGCACTCTTTCCCTACAAAAACTGCTGAATACCTTTATTGAACGGGAACTGAAAATATATAGCCGCAAACGATATACTGACGATCTCCCCGGTTTAAAGAAAAGAAACATACTGCGCGTAATCACCCGTGACAATCCAATTAACTATTTTATCAGCCGTGGAACTTTAATGGGATTTGAATATGAACTGGCAAAAAAATTCGCCGAAGAAAATAATATGGAACTGTCAATGGTTGTAGCTCCAAGCTGGAAAACCATGCAGCCCTGGCTGATTGAAGGATGCGGAGATATTATTGCCTCTTCAATGAGCTATATTCCATCGCGGACCTATGATAAAAATATTTCCATGTGCTACCCCTACACCTATATTCGAGAGGTTATTGTCACACGCAAAAATGACAACTCCATCAAATCTGCCAAAGACCTGGAAAACCGGACATTTGCCGTCAGAATGAGCAGTTCATACTGGCAAACCCTGAAACAACTCAGGGAAATGGGAATAAAATTTAAAACTCGCGCTGTTCCTGAAGATATTGAATCATATGAAATACTGAATGGCATTGCAAAGGGAAAGTACGATATAACCTTGGTTGACGATGTAATTTACAACATAAAAAAACAATCTACCAACAATATCAAAACTGTATTTTCTGTGGGAAAGCCCAAACGTTATTCCTGGATCGTCCGTTCATCAAACCCGAAATTACGCCTTGCGATCAATAATTTCTTCAAAAAAATTATCCATACGGATTTCTACAAAAAACTGTATCAAAAATACTGCCTGCCCTCAAAGATTTCGAAAGAAAATATTTCAAAAGCGAATGAACAAAAACAATTTATTATTTCCAAATACGATCGAATAGTCAAAAAGTATGCAAGGGATCGCAATATGAACTGGTGTATGGTATCTTCTCAAATTTTTCATGAAAGTACCTTTGACCCGAAAGCAGAATCCAGCGTAGGCGCCAAAGGGCTGATGCAGTTAATGCCTTTTACAGCTAAGGAAATGGGATGTACGAATCCGTTTCATCCGGAACAGAATGTCAAAGCCGGCACCGGCTATCTCGCGAAACTGCGAAAACGATTTTCCGGCAATTCTTCCCTGCAAAATAAGACATGCTTTGCTCTTGCCGGTTATAACGGCGGAATCGGACACGTTTATGACGCCAGAAAAATCGCGGCGGAAAGCGGACTGAATCCGAATGTCTGGAAAGGAAATGTTGAAGTCGGCATGAAAAAGCTCGCGGAACGCAAATACGCCTCCCGCGCCCGATATGGATTCTGCCGAGGCGACATGATCTCTAAATATGTAAATGACATTCTGACAACCAATCGAAAATTCGAACAACAAGCTACCGAAAAGTCAAATACGATTCCAGGTCCGGCAGAATCAATAAATAGCCAGTGATGCCGAAAAGTAAACTTGACAGCTTGTTTTCACAAAAAAACAGTGCATGTTATAGCGTTACATAACCGTAAAAAAACGAAAGGAAAAACCACGACAATGGTAACGATCAAAACATCTATGGGTGATATCAAACTCGAACTGTTCAGTGATGAAGCTCCGGAAACCGTTAAAAACTTTCTTCAGTATGTTGATGATGGTTTCTACAACGGCACTATCTTTCACCGTGTGATTGATGGTTTTATGGTTCAGGGCGGTGGATTCAACACTGATTTTGAAGAAAAACCAACCCGTGAACCTATCGTAAATGAAGCCGATAACCGCTTGAGTAATGATGTCGGAACTGTCGCTATGGCAAGAACAATGGTTATTGACAGCGCTACCAGTCAGTTTTTCATCAATGTAAGTAACAACAACTTCCTGAATTTTCGCGACAAGTCCCAGCAGGGTTACGGCTACTGCGTCTTCGCCAAAGTTACGGAAGGAATGGATGTTGTCAATAAAATCAAAAAAGTTAAAACCGGTTCACGCGGATATCATGACGATGTTCCCCAAGAAGACGTTATTATTGAATCAATCTCCCGCGACTAGTCGAATCGTACGATAACGGATCACGCCAATGGATATTATTGATGAACTGGTCCGTTCTCCGCGGCGAAAGACTCTGGCGATAATGATTACCCCGGAAGGCAAGGTTGTCGCCAGAGCTCCACAACACATGCCGGAAAAATATATCCGCGAATTTGTCGAACAGAAAAAATCTCAGATCCTGGCCAAAAAGGAAGAACAACTCCGGCAGAAAGCTCAACGTCCTCCTCCACGGCAATTTGTTGAAAACGAAAAGTTTTACTTCAAGGGACAACCATATCCATTACACTTTATTCCAGAAGAAACTGCCGACGCGCCTATCTGGTTCGATAATGCTTTCATGATATCTGAAAACTATAAATTCCGTGTAAAAAAGCTTATGCTGGGCTGGTATTTCATATCTGCCGAAACAATTATCACAGAACGCGTTAAACTATACACCGACGCCTTTAATCTAAAATACGGCAGAATTAAGATTGCCGACACAAAGAGCCAATGGGGGTCATGTTCTCGGACCGGCAACTTGAGTTTTTCCTGGAAACTGGTCATGCACCCCACCCGCATTATCGATTATGTGGTGGCCCATGAGCTGGCTCATCTGAAAGAAATGAACCACTCAAAGAATTTTTGGAAACAGGTTGAAAAAATGTATCCGGAATACAAAGAGTCACGCACCTGGCTGAAATCCCGCGGACAGGAAATTTCCCGCAGCTTTAACTAACTTCCATGCCGGATTTTATCGTCCGCACAACGGACGACGTTACACTTAGAATGGAAAGAAATTTAATTTTATACGTGGTGATATTGGATGCTGTTTTGATTTTTGCAAGATATTGGATACCAGAGATAATCTGTATTTTGCAAAGGGAAAACGCCCCCACTCTCTCTCCTCAGAATAGTTCATTTTTAAAATTTTTATCCTCGCTTCATTCTTAAAATTTCCTCTTTTCTCCAATATTAATTAATTGCCTAACTTGAAAAAATTAGTCAGAGCCTATAATATACAGAATAAAACTTAAGTATCAAAAATAAAACCAAGAAGTATTTTATATATGATCGACTACTTGATAAACAATCTTGATAAAATCATCGGCGGCGGCCTGATCGGCTTCATAGTAGGAATATTAACAGGACTCTTCGGTGCCGGAGGTGGATTTATTATAACCCCTGCCCTGAATATATTTATCGGTTTACCAATGAACTTCGCGGTTGGTACCAGTTCGTGCCAGGTAATGGGAGCCTCGGCATTTTCAATCTATCATCACAAGGGCGACCGTAAAAAAGGTTTGTTTGAAGCAATCATCACCGGTTTAGGCATTCCACTGGGAAGTTATCTCGGAACAATTCTGGTGAAACAATTTAAAAACTATGATATGATAAAGATTGCCGGAAGAGAACTTGAACCGGTTAATTTCATTCTTCTTGGAATTTTTGCCGTATTTCTGCTAATTATCGCCGCATGGCTCCTGTATGATAATCTCATTCACAGCAAGAACAAATCCGCGGACGACAGTGACCACGTTGGACTTCTATTCCGCTTCAAAATACCGCCCATGCGTAAATTTGACACCATTCCGGCAGGAGAATTCAGTACCGTAATGCTGGTTATTCTCGGTTTGTTTACCGGTTTTCTCAGTGGTCTGCTGGGAATCGGAGGAGGAGTGATCATGCTTCCTATGCTGTTTTATCTGGTGGGGCAGGAAACCAAATTCGCAACACAAACAAGCACTTACCTGATTCTGCTTTCGGGAACATTCGCGTCTGTCTTTCATGCCATCGATCACAATATCGACTATGCTCTCGCAATAATTCTTATTTTTGGAGCCTTTTTCGGTGCAAAAATCGGAGCAATCATCAACCATAAAATATCCGCAAAATCAATCCGGCAGTATTTTGGATTTGTTGTTCTTGCTGCCTGGGGTATGGTAATCTTCAAACTCTACAAAATGATTTACGGCTGATCTTGACTTCACCATCTTTCTCAACATCGCAATTATTTTCAATCTGCTAAATTATAGTAATTTGGTTCAGATTAAAACCGTTCGTGTTTTTATACATGATTTTTTCAAAGTTTTCGATCAGTTTCCATGTTCACCACTCTCATATATGAATAAAATATAAGATATATTGTCATCCGCTCTACAAATAAAATGTAAATAAAAGTATACTTTGCTACTTGACATATCAATTCTGAGCTTATACCTTACTAATCATATAGACTTTTTTTGTTATATTAAAAGAAAGTTTAACTATGGGAACTAAACAAATGTTTATCCCCTAAATTCAGGTTATTTTCCAAATTAAGATACCGCAACCGGAAATATACCGCAGAAAAATGATTATAAAGTCAGTCACATAACACAGGTAGTATAAGCATGCAGTTGTCAACCAAACCACGATATGCTCTAAGAATACTGTTGCAGTTGGCAGCTGCAGCTGGAGATAACAGAGCAGTAAAAGGCAAGGATCTTTCTAAGAAACAAAATGTAACCGAGGCTTATATTGAACAAATCATGCTTCCGCTAAAACGCAGTCGCATGATTAAAACCGTGCGTGGATGCAACGGCGGATATATGTTAGCAAAACCAGCCACCGAAATTACTGTACTCAGTATAATTGAAGTCTTTGAAGGTGAATTAAATTTTGTCAGCTGTCAGGATGGAGTCCATACCTGTAATATGTATGAAAAGTGTTGCACCCGGAGTGTCTGGCAGGAACTCACTGATTTTTTTAAATCTAAAGCAAATTCTTACAGTCTCTCTGAAATACTTAAAAATAATACGCTTGACTTTTAACATCACATCTTTATCTTATTCTATAACACAATACTGTTGTATATTTTTTTTAATTATATTGTTTCTATCTTTTATAATATAAGTACGATATAACAGCATATCATGGAGGGGAACTATGCCTGCTAAAGGAATTTCTACAGTGTGTCTGCATGCCGGACAACAGCCGGATCCTGTAACCGGCTCAAGAGCAGTACCTATATATCAGACAACCAGCTATGTATTCAATTCTTCTGAACACGCAGCTGATTTATTTGCGCTCAAAGAATTCGGGAATATTTATACCAGATTAATGAACCCGACTACTGATGTTCTGGAAAAACGTCTCGCTGAAATGGATGGCGGAACCGGAGCACTGGCAACGTCTAGTGGTATGGCCGCGATATTTCTCGGCATTACTACCATTCTAAAAGCAGGTGATCATATTGTAAGTTCCGCCTCGCTTTACGGCGGCACCCGTACTCTACTGGAACACACCCTGCCCCGATTCGGCATAACAACGACCTTTCTGGACGAATTTACCCCGGAAAGAATCACCGCCGCCATCAAACCGGAAACCAAACTGGTATATGGTGAGACAATCGGTAATCCTGATGGACGTATTCCTGATTTTATTCCGATCACGAATGCAGCTCACCAGGCAGGGCTCCCGGTTATGATCGATAATACATTTGCGCCATGCATATGCCGTCCGTTCGATTTCGGCGTTGACATCACAGTTTATTCTTGTACCAAGTGGATCGGCGGACACGGTACCACAATTGGTGGAGTTATTATAGACAGTGGCAAGTTCGACTGGGGCAACGGAAAATTCCCGGAGTTCACCGAACCGGATGAGAGTTATCACGGAATCGTTTATAACGATGCTCTCGGCAATGTTCCCGGCATCGGCAATATTGCTTATATAACCAAAGCACGGGTTCAGGGAATGCGTGACATCGGCATGTGTCCGAGTCCGGCAAACTCATTCCTGTTGATTCAAGGTGTTGAAACGCTGCCTCTGAGAATCAAAACACATTGTAAAAACACTGTAAAGCTGGCTGAATTTCTCAAATCCAATCCTCTGGTTGAATGGGTAAATTTCACCGGGTGCCCAGAGCATCCTTCGTATGAAACTGCCGGAAAATACTTGAAATTTGGCTATGGATCAGTATTGTGTTTCGGAATCAAAGGTGGAGCGGAAGCCGCCCCGAAATTTATTGATTCAGTGAAGCTTGCCAGTCATCTGGCAAATGTAGGCGATGCTAAAACGCTGGTGATTCATCCGTGGTCGACAACCCATCAGCAACTGGCTGATAAGGATAAGACTGCAGCAGGAATTACGCCTGAAATGATTAGAGTGTCAGTTGGAATCGAAGATATAGAAGATATTACCGCTGACTTTGCTCAGGCTCTTAACGCCAGTCAGCAAACATAAAAACGGCAATAGAGGTGTGAATTGGAATTCTGGGATTTGTTTTTTCTATTTCTTATGGGCGGGGTCATCATTTTTACCGTTACCGGAGGAGTGCTGATAAGAAAAAGCCGCCGCCATCGTATCATGAGGCAGTCCCTCCCGGAATCATGGCGCAAGATTCTGGAATCCAATGTCATGCTGTATAATATGCTGCCGGATAATCTAAAAAAAGAACTGGAAGGGCGTATTCAGGTTTTCCTCGAAGAAAAAGAGTTCGAGGGCTGCGGCAACCTTGAGATCACCGATGAAATAAAGGTGACGATCGCTGCCCATGCCTGTATCCTGCTGCTCAATAAAAATCTTGATTATTACCCTTATCTGCATACGATTCTTGTTTATCCGTCGGCTTACATCGCCAAAGGAGGAAGGCGACTGGGTAACCAGGTGATTCAAGACGAATTCAGTGCCCGCCTGGGCGAATCATGGTGTAAGGGAGCTGTGGTCCTGGCCTGGGAACATGTGAAGGAGAACGGTAGACACTACGGCACCGGCCACAACGTTGTTCTGCATGAATTCGCACATCAGCTGGATCAACAGAACGGCGTATCCGATGGTGTTCCTATCCTGAACAGCGTGGCAGAATGTAAGGAATTCGCGGCAATAATCACCCAAGAATTTTCACATCTGAAAGATGAAGTCGAGCACGGCATCAGGGATGTTATTGATCCTTATGGCGCGGTCAATCCGGCAGAGTTTTTCGCGGTTTCGACCGAAACTTTCTTTGAACTACCAAAGAATATGAAGAAGAACCACCCTAAGCTCTACCAGGAACTGAAAATCTGCTATAAACTTGACCCGTTGGCCTGGATATAATTTTTTACAGTAAAGTATATTCGATCGGATTATCAAAAACCTGCTTAATCGGACAATTCTTCATGGCTAATTCAACCACCCGGTCATGGGTCTGCTGGTCAATCTCACCGGCAATCTCAATCGTACTACTGAAAACGGTCTTCGTTTCGTCACTATGATCAATAGCCGCAATAACTTTTACCTCAGAATATTCAACCCGCATTTTATCAAGTACCACCCGAGTGGAAATATCAAGACACGAAGCATATGCCGCGCAAAGCAGATCAAAAGGGGAATAACCGCTGCCGGTTCCTCCCTTGGCTTCTGGTGCATCCACCAGAATACTTTGTTTTCCATTTGTTACATCGGTATGAAAATTAATCTTTCCGCTAACTGCTGTAATCATAATAAATTCCTCCATAAAAAACATTCTATATGTTCAATTATAATTGATCGAAAAAGTTTTTCCACCTGCAATGAAACGCAAAAATCAATGAAAATGTATTTCCCTGAATTTTTTGGGAGACATTCCGGAATATTTTTTAAAATCGTTGGAAAAATAAAGCTGATTCGCATACCCCAGCCGACACGCAATCTCTTTAATGACCATTGATGTGTTTGCAAGCAAATATGTTGCCTGCTGTTTACGGTAGTTTATCCTGTACTGCTGTGGCGATACTCCATAATGAGCACGAAAACGACTAGTCAAAGTAGAATGACTTATTCCCAGTTTTTTCGCAAGAAGAGCTACCGTAAATTTCCCAGACACATTATGTTCCAGATGGGATCGTGCCAGAGCCATAAGTTTCTGTTCTTCGCTCTCTTCTCCTGCCTGTGCCGAAATCTGTGTCAGTATTTTCCATGTCATCCCCAAAAGGTCAGGAACATCACTCTCTTCTCCATCAAAAAAACGCCGCCCTAATTCCATAATATTGTCATGAAGAGTCTCTGCATTTTCCCTTTTGATACATACCGGCTGCATTAAACACAGTTCTTCTGAGATGTTTTGTAGAATCGTCCCCTTGAGTTCAAGAACGATTTTATGGTAATACGGAACTGAAGTAGTCGAAAATTGATAATTGCTATGCTCAGGAATAACCAGTAAATCTCCCTGAGACAACTGAAAACATCTGCCGTCAGATATCTCATATATAATGTTGCCATCCAAAATCAGGTTGATCAACATATATGGACTGTTCATTCCAGAAAAACAGATTTTATTTCTTCGGATCGCTTCCTCCCAGCAAAATGGATATACCGGCCATTCACGATATGATGAATACCAATACCGGGCACGATATAAACTAAGATCAGAACACATAGAATCGACCTTTTTACGATTTTTTATATATTTTAAATATATTATTATATATTTTATGCATAAAATAATATTGTCATTGCTCCTTATATAATTAGAATATATATAAACCAATAATAATATCAACTAAAATCCCGGAGAAAATAGTCATGAAATGCTGTTCGGAAAACGTTACCGGCAATTACGTACCGCCACCAATCGGCAATGGCGACTTGTCCATTCAGATCGACAATGAAGGAATCCAGAGACAAAAGTCCTACTACAACATGACGCCATGCATATATCGGGCAGGAAGACGTTACGATTCAACCGGCTATCCGCTGGTTCCGTTCGGATATTTTCTTCAGGATTCGGGTACGATCAACCACTGGACCCAGGAACTGGATGTTATCAATGCCCGTATACTGACCGAATGCAACTATGCTGACGGCTCAACCATTGAAACTGAAACTTTTGTCCATCTAAATCATCCACTGCTGGCAATTCGTAAACGTTTTTCAGGGAAATATACCTTCCGTTATTTACTGGCGGATATTGGAGAAGACCGCAAACCGCCCAAACGTATGCGTTTTATAACAGACCCCCATGAACATGGGATTGATATTCATTATGAACTTGATGACATGCAGGAATCCCGCGGTGTAATTTCTATCTGGACTAACTGCAAAAATGCCGAAATATCCGTTAATAAGAATGAATTTATCATCACGGTGGAAAGTAAATCCGGTGCCGACTTCTTCATTACCATGAATGACTCCATTGACAATGACGATATCAACACATCAGCAATGCATTTACGTGATCAAGTCAAAACCGAGGGCTATGACGGAATGTTTGCATCGCACCAGACAGCCTGGGCCGAATACTGGGCCGAATCCTATGTAAAACTGCCATCTCAAAAAGAGCAGGACCTCTATTATACCGCCCAGTATCATCTGCGGATATCCTCCACCCGCTGGTCGCTGCCGGTCGGTATATTTCCGGGACACTGGCAGGGAAAGTATTTCTCATTCGACGATTACTTTTCGTTTATGGGACTGGTTACCAGTGGTCATCATGCCATGGCGCGACGCATTCCCGAGTTTCGATTCAAAACAATGCCGCAGGCAAAAGATCGTGCCCATCGCTATTTTGGACAGAATTTATCCGGTGCCCGCTGGTATTGGGAACTGCTCGAAGACGGCAATACCGAAGGCTCAGTGGGAGGCTTCTGGCTGGAACATATTTTTCATATTGCCAATATCGCTCTCGGCGCCTGGTACTACTATCAGTATTCCGGCGACCGGGAATACCTTGAAAATATCGCCTGGCCGGTAATTAACGCCTGCGCGGAATTCTATCAGGTTCAATCGATCCAACCTTTCCCGGACGGAAGACTGATTGTCGGGAAATGCACTGATCTGGAACGACTCGGGCCCGGACGAGAAAACGCATTTATGACAACCTGTGGCGTTATCGCCACTCTGGAAAGCGCCGCTAAAGCGGCAGAATTGCTCGGACTTGATCCAGCTAAAGTAACAGATCGCAGGAACGCTGCCGGCAAATTACGCGAATCTCTGCCCAAGTCAGAAGGCAGATATATTCCTTACCCGGAATGTCCTGAAAAAAGCATCGCTCTGTTTGCCGGACTATTCCCCTACCCTGCTCTTGCAAAAGATGATCCGTGCCAGCTTGCCGCCATCAACGATTACCTGGCTTGTGAAAAAGACTACGGCAATATGTACCCGGTCGGTAACTCCGTATGCACTTGGTATGCAGGATGGAAAGGAGTTGCTTTTGCCCGGATGGGAAACTTTGCCACTGCCCGGGAATGTATTGAACAATGCGTTGACGAAGCGAAAAACAATTGCTTCTCAGAAATATTCGAAATCGGGAATCCGCCACATCATCCCTGGTTTACAACTGCCGAAGGAAGTTACGTCCACCTGGTCAATGAGACTCTTCTCCAATCGACTGAAAATGAAATACGTATACCAGACAACGGCATGAAGGATTATGCTTTCAAACTGGCAGCCGTTGGCGGAGTTATGGTGGAAGCGGAAGTAAGCGCCGGACAAACCCGCCGCCTGCAAATTACCGCAACGGTACCGTACAGCGGCAAACTCATTCTGCCCGACAACAAAGTTATCCAGCTTGAATTACAGGCCGGACAGAACAAAAAAGTATTCTAAGCGTTAACCGGCAGATATCATATCTGCCGGTTGCAACAAAATCATCAGCGTCCGAGTTTATCCCAGACCGGTTCCAGATCAAACATAGCGCCATCTTTTGCCGCATTATCAATTGCCAATGCGGTAATCGCGCTTTCAAGACCTTCGTTTCCGCTGCATTTTGGGTCGGTTCCGTTTTGCATGGTATCGTAGAGCTCTTTCATGATATAATCATCGCCTCCACCGTGACCGTCAGCACCAAAGTTGAACACCTGAGTTGCCTCTTCGCCCAATCGGCGCGCTTCCAGAGAGCTGGAGTATAACTCAACTTTAATGGTGCCTTCCGTGCCGGAAATATACATACGGCGTTCTGGAATCGCATTGGACATGGTCGCCTGGAACTGAACCTTAATACCATTGCGGTACTGCAAAATTGCCACCAGGTTATCCATCAGGTCTTTATCAGACTCAAACGGACACGGCTCCGCATGCGGATCCCACCAGCCACCAAATAAAGATTTGCCGTCTTTATCAACAAATTTATTGTGAAACTCCTTATTCTCCTGAACAAAGAAATCAAGTCCGCCGAATGCCGCTGCTTTGGTAGGAATCGAACCGGCAAACCAGTTGATCAGGTCAAGATCGTGGCAACATTTTTCCAAAATATGCGGTCCGGCATACTTGGTATAGCGGCGCCAGTTACACATTATATAAGATCCATGTGAAGGTGTGATATTCTCATTGGCGTCAATACTCAGTATACGCCCAATATAACCGGAATCCAGTAGTTCCCTGACTTTGCGATAGATAGGCGCATAGCGTAGAACAAACCCGGTAGCGAAAATTTTGCCGCTGCCCTGATGAGCCTCATAAATTTCCTGACAATCTTCAATCTTAGTAGCCAGAGGTTTCTCTGAGAATACATTTTTACCAGCAGCAAAACCAGCCAGAATATGTTCTTTATGAAATGCATTCGGAGAGAATACCATCACCCAGTCAACTCCCGGTGTATTAATCGCTTCTTCATAAGAAGAGCAAATACGGCTATCTGTCTGCCATTTTTCAACTGTTTCTGCCGCAACTTCACGGTCAGGATCAAATACAGACAAAATTTTTACGTTTTCTCCATCGCGCAATAAATTTCCAACAACTCCACGACTTCTGCTTCCGGCACTGATTACCGCAACGCCAATGCTTTCACTGCTCATTTTATTCTCCATTGATTTTTATATCACATTGATTTTTACACAAATTCCGTGTATAAGTAAATTATACAAGAAAATTTACAACAGTAAATGTAAAAAAGTTGCATAATGGCTATCAAAATAGAACATTCAGAAAAATTAACCGTACACCATCTCCATAAGGGCATGCACCCCCTGCATAAAGATTATGGTTTCTGGATATGCAGCACAGGCGGATGCTCTTCCGCGCCTCTCCCTGAGTTGCCAACCCGATATTTTGAGTTCTATTCACTTTCGCATATGTATGACGGCAGCGGACAATTTACGGATAATAAAAAACGCACATATACGATTTCTCCCGGTCAGGGAATTTTAATATCACCCAATTATATTCATTCTTATGGTGCCGCCGCGAAAAACTATATCGAAGACTCCATCTGTTTTTATGGTCCAGTGGCAGACACCTTTTATAAATACGGAATTATTTCAGACGGAATCATTGAGATCGGCAAGGCCAGACGTTTACTCCCAATCATAAAAATGGCATCTGATCCTGCCGTCGACGCACAATTAAACGCTAATCTGGCACTCCAGAAACTGCTTCTGGATATTTACCATGAAAATCGCAAAAAATCAAAACCGGAAAAATACGAAAACCTCAAACAACTTCTCAGTATGATCAGAGAAGATACTCAAAAATGGTGGTCCATCGAAGAAATGGCGGAATTCTGCAATTTAAGCACAGCGCAATTCCGCCGCGTCTTCAAACGCCATACCGGAATGCTGCCCAAGGATTATATTGACCGCCTGAAAATCCTCAAAGCAGCCGAGCTATTGATCGGCACAAATTATTCAGTTGAGGAAATAGCTGGAATGTTCGGCTACCGCGATCCTTTTCATTTCAGTAAACGCTTTAAACAAATCACCGGCTTTGCCCCCCTGCACTATCGTACAGAATTTGTATTGAACAATTCGATATCCCGCTAATAAATTAACTTGATCCTAATCAAAAAATACTTGTCATTACGATAACTGCAATTATAATATTTATAATAGAAAATCCGGGGATAATTATTATAGTGAAAGAACCATTATCATTCAGCTTTTCCAACCGCCAACAGCGTCAGGATTTTAAGGACAAACTGTTGTCGCTGTTCAGAACCGAATATATCGGTTCCGGCTTAGAAACGATCACATTTCATGATACTTTCGACTGGCGATTTTTTCACCACAACTTTGAATTTTGCCGTTATGCTGGTAAATATTTTCTCATAGCCGGAGACAGTGGAGAAATCAGATATTCAATCGACTGGCCTGGAAATAAAGTATTAAAAAACTGGAAACAACTCCCAGCGGGCAAACTTCGTAACCTGACAGCAGATATCATGGAAAACAGATGTCTTATCCCTCTAACTGAACTATCCCAGAAAACAGAGACTTATAAGTTTGTTAACGGAGCTGGCCTGAACGCCGCAGTTTTACATCTGGAATATTGTTTCTACGGTGAAATTGAAATATGTAGTTGTGCCCGAATCATTCCTCAATCCGGCAAACCTGATGAAATTACTGAAATCGCTGAATTCTGCGCTTTAAATAAACTCGAACCATTTTCCGGATTCTGGCCGCGACTAACGCCCGAAGTATTTGAAGCCATGAACATTGAGCCATGCTGGTATGAATCAAAACCCATAACTCCAGTAACACGTGACATGACATGCCGTCATGCAGCGATAATGTTATGCAAAGATATGTTTGATGTGGTAAAACAAAATGAAGACGGCATAAAAGAAGATATTGATATTGAATTCTTGCATGATTTCAGGGTTTCTCTGAGAAGAACCCGCTCGTTACTCACCCTCCTGCGGGGTGCGTTTCCCATGGAACAAAATAAATTATTCAAACGCCGTATTGGAGAAATAGCCCGCAATACCAATAAACTACGCGACTTTGACGTACTGCTTAGTTACCGCCACGATTATAAAAGCATGGTTCCCCCGGAACTCCGCGATGGCTTAAAGGCATTTTTCAAACAAGTATCCGCACGGCGCAGAAAAGAATATCGTAAAACCGTGAATTTTCTAAAATCCAAAGACTATCGTAAGTTCTGCCGCGACTGGAAAATTTTTCTAACAGAAGCGGACTCCATGCCCGAATCCATGATATCAAACGAGCCGGCGGGAAAACACTCCGATATGCTGATTATTGAACATGCCCAGAAGGTGATTGAGCTGGGCCGGCAAATCAATAATAATTCCCCTGACAAAGCACTGCATAAATTAAGAATTGAATGCAAAAAACTGCGCTACCTGATGGAGTTATTCGCACCAGTATATGATGATAAACTAAGCACAGAGATTACTGTTTTGAAAAATCTCCAGACGATTCTGGGGAACTACAATGATTTATCAATCCAGATTGCAGAGCTTTCCGCTGCGCTTGAAACAAGCAAGCCGCTCATAAAAAAGCATCCGGAAACTGCAGCTGCAATCGGAGCCCTGATTGCGGTTCTTTCCATGAACCAGTCACGCGATCGAAAGAAATTCCGTTCCGTTTTCACAAGATTTGCCGATACGTTTCCACCAGCGAATAAGCTCGGAAAACGATCTTAACCATTCTGCCTCACAGCAGGAAATAGGTATCTTGTATAAAAAACCTTACAAAAAAATGATTTATGCTATATTAAAAATTTACTTTTGTAGTATAGTAATCGGCACACTTTTTAAAGACTGATTAATTTTTAAGGTTATTTTATGGAAGATTTCGGCAAGATCCTTGAAGAAAGTATGGATGGTCTTGTGACCAGCTTTAAACCGGGAGAAAAAGTTTCCGGAACTATCTGTTCTATCGACGATAAAACGATTTTTATTGATGTGCATTCAACCAGTGAAGGCCTTATTAGCCGCGAGGAATTTCTTGACGAGTCCGGCGAGTTGACCGTAAAAGTCGGTGACACCATTGAAGCCTTCTTTATGGATAACAATGACGGCAGCTTGAATTTTTCGGTCAAAATGACCGCAAAACAGGCAAATTCCCAGCTGGATGAAGCCTTTGCCGGTGGAGTTCCAGTTGAGGGTAAAGTAACAGGCGAACGCAAAGGCGGATTCACTGTTAAGATCGCCGGCGAAGAAGCCTTCTGTCCTTACTCTCAGATGAGCCTGACACGCGCAGAAGCATCTGATTTCATTGGCAATACTTATACATTCACGATTCAGGAACTTAGCGGCCGAAACTTTGTGGTTTCCCGACGTAAGCTTCTCGAACAGGAAAGAGCTGAAAAGCTTGTCTCCCTGCAGGAAGAACTTAAAGTCGGCGATATTCTGACTGGAAAAGTGGTAAATGTCAAAGACTTTGGCGCTTTTGTAGAACTCGGAGGCGTTCAAGGCTTTATTCCCGTTTCTGAACTTTCATGGGGCCGCGTTAAAACGGAAGACATCGTATCGATCGGTGACGAAGTTACAGTTTCCGTAATCAATCTCGACTGGGTGAAACAGCGTATTACCCTTAGCTTCAAATCGGCAAACAGCCCATGGAGCGACATCGCAGCCAAATATCCATCCGGTACAAAGTGTACCGCAAAAATCACCAGAATTGAATCATACGGCGCATTTGCCGAACTGGAACCAGGAATCGACGGACTTATTCATATTTCAAAACTTGGTGCCGGAAGAAGAATCAACAGTCCATCGGAAGTTGTTAACATCGGTGATACGGTTGAAGTTGTTGTTGAATCTATTGACGAAGACAAACATCGTATATCACTGGCAAAAGACGTGTTCTCCGGCAAACCTGTCGCCAATACTGATATTCCAGCGCCTTCAGGAGTTGAAGAAAGTGACCTGGTTCCCGGTGCGGTAATTGAGGGCATTGTGGACGCGATCAAACCATTCGGAGTGTTTGTTAAATTAACAGCCCGCAAAAGTGGTTTACTGCATATAAGTGAAGCTGGTTTTGGCGAACACGTCGCAAATCCTTTTAAAGCTCTCAGCGATAAATTCAGCCCCGGCTCAAAACTTGAAGTCATTATCAAGAGTGTTGATGGCGGCAAATTTTCACTGGCATTGAAAAATGGCGGCGGCAAAAAAGATAATAGACCCAAAGGCGGTAGCAATTTCACGGATTCAGCAGGAAGTAATCTTGGTAATCTGGGAAGCCTGTTCGACGGACTTTAATCATACACATTAATATGTTCTCGAAATCGGTCATTTAAGACAAGTAATTCCAAACGGCAAGTTGTAATAACTTGCCGTTTTTTTTACATAAACAGCAACCTGATTGATTCCCAGTCCGGCAATGAAACCAGTTTCGTATAAATGGCAACAAACAATATCAACATCCCCAGATAAAGAATTGTCAGATATAGTGCCATGGCTTTCTTAAATAGACCATTAAATCCCCCCGGATCAATCGCGCTGCTAGATCGGTTACTCCACCGTTGCAACGGCAACCGGAACAGAATATACATTTTGCCCAATGCGGTCATTATCTGGTTAAAATACAATACCGGCGGGAATGTCATATCAATTCTGCCGTTATAAAAGAACAACACGAATGAAAAACAAAAACGGCTGATCAATATCCATAGAACAAAGGCAAGCGCAGAATATGGGGACTTTACCAGAGCCACAGCAATAACCGCCACCGGCCCGGATAGACAAGTCCAGGTTGACAAACGCTGGTCTATTAAACACCACCATGTAAAAAATCCAACTTTCCACGGTCCCATCTGGATAACCCGACCACTATTTCGCAGTGAATTACCCGACCAGCGAATGATATTTTGCCAGATACGCAGTACGGTACTGCCTTTTACCTGATCAACGGTATACACCATCGCATCCGGCACATAAAGCATCTGGGCTCCTTCTCTAATCAGTGCATACCAGCTGCTTTTATCATCACCGGAAAGAAATCTGAAAGTCCCCCACAACCAATGCGAAATCGAATCGTTTTCAACAGTGGAAATGAATGATTCCTTGACAACCTTCTCCGCCTTAAAAACAGAAAGTCTCCCAGTAAGAGTCAGCACTTTTTTAGATAACGCCAGCGACTGAAACTGCATATGCCGTTGTGACAATCTCAGGTCAAACCATTTCTGAAAAAAAGTATTGTTCTTGATTATCGCCTTTTCATTCGTAGTGACTGCTTTGACTTTGGGAAACAGATAGAATAACGGCAGACAGCGTTTTAGGCATCCCGGGGCGATAATTGTATCACCATCCATAAAAACCACGGGATCATCCGGACCAGGCTCCCGACGACTAATAGCACGAAGCAATTGACCGACCGCAATGCGTTTATCCGGAATTGTCTGCCTGACAAAGATTAGTTTTATATCATCATCAGGAGCATACTGCCCCATCATTGTAGTATACTGATCCTCATCGTCCGCAGTTCCACTGACAAATATCTCGGCGTGAACCCCAATCTGTCTGATGCTGCGTATGAGTCCTAGACAAACCTTCTCCGTTATATCCGGGTCCTCTTTATATGAACAAATGAGAAAAACAATTTTTTGTGGACGCCATCCTTGTTTCCAAACATACTCCGCCTGACGCCTGATTCCCGGATAGACCCAGAAATTAAAAATCAACGCCCGAAAAAAATGGGTCAGCCACCAGGTATATCGCCATATACCAATTATAGCCAGGGACACCAACACATAACGTTCACGCCAATATTCGTGAAAATGTCTGGAGCCCTCAACCGTAAGAATAGCAATTGTACCAACATACAAAAATAACTGAAAAACATCAAGAAAAGTTAGTTTAAAGCTGTATTTCCAATCTGGCTGAGCTAAAGGGTCAGGCAGCTCATTTCTGGACAACGCTGTATTCATTACTGCTCCCGGTATCATCATTCTTCTGTCGGAAAATATACCTGCTGACAAAGCGTATGACGCTATTGGTACTGTTTGCAGGAAAGTTCACTGTAACCGGCAATCCAGCAATCAGTTTATTCCGGACATCAGCTGAATTTACAGCTTCAAGCGTTACCACTGCTGAACGATCTGTTGAACTCCTCCAGCGATAATCAACATCCGACGGAGTCTCAAAACCTTTGGTTCTGTCAATGGATATAATTCTGGCTTTAAAACGTTTGTCCAGAGAAGGCACAAAAACAATTGCAGGAGAACGTGAAGATATCCTGGCAGCCTCTGCCTGGGTAACAAAGGCCAAAATCCGGACCGGACCGCTTTTTTCAATAAACATTACCGGCTGCCCGGAGGCAACGGTATTTCCCTCTGAACGGGCAATTTTCAGTATTCGTCCGTTAAACGGAGCCTTTACGGTCTCAACCCTTGCTGTTTCACGAAGTTCTTTCAATTCGTTCTTCTTGATGGCAAGGACACTTTCTGCTTCAGCAATACGGTTAACAATATCAAACTTGTTTTCCTCTATTTTCCTACCGCTGAAAAAGAATCCTTTATCCAAAGCGTCCATGGTACATTTTTGAACATTTAAGTCTTCCCTGGCAATATCGAGATTACGTCGTATTCTGGACAAAGAACTCTCCGCTAATTCCATATTGCTGACAGAAGCGGCTTTCAACGCCACCAGACCAGACTGACGACGATATTCCTTGTTTGCCAATTTTTCCTCAAGCTCATATCCTTTTATCTTCTGTTGCAAACTGCTGATACGGGACTGAGTAATGTTTTTGTAAATAGCAATCTTCCGCTCAAGATTTTCCAACGATCTTTTTTCAATCGTAAGCGAATTTTCGGCCTCACTCAACTCAGCCTCAACCTTTTTGAGCTGATGAGTTTTATCGGGATCCTCAATCCTGACCAGAGGAGTTCCTTTCTTAAAACTGCTACCGTCCGCAACAAACACATTAGAAACAGTTCCGGCAAATGGAGCCACAATGGTTTCGCGAGGAGCAGTGACAACGCCAGTTTCAAGATTAACCCGAAAAAAATATGAATAGGCTGAGAAAAAAACATAGGTCATTATTCCAATTCCCAAGCACAAATAGAACATCATAACTCCAACACGCCACAGCTTGACCCGGAAAGGCTGATCTCGCCATTCGGTTTCCGAAATCTTAGGAGGAGGCGTTACAGGAATATCAATATGTCGAATAATTTTGTCGATACTGGCCATTTCCCCGGAAATAAGCCCATCACTGAAAAACTTAAGAACATCACGTGAACGAGTGTCAATATCAACAAATTCAAAGGCGGCTATAGCCTTATCGAGATTGCACATTACAACACGAGCTTTCACATCTAAAGAAATCATGCAATTCTGAAATGGAATGCCTAAGATAACATCAATCAAATCATCTTGTCTTAAATTTTCAGAGAAATCTTTAAGGCGAAAACCTCCAAGGCTCCAGTTTTCTGTATCATAATCATGGCCGGCATGACGAACCTTAATTGGTGCGGTCAATCTCAAATGTCGACGCCGGCTCGGCTTTTCATGTATTACTTCTGTCATATCACACTAATATTATATCTACTTAAAATTACACGTATATCCCTAAAAAGAAGGAACTTACACATCATTCTCTACTTTTCGAGTATAGTATCTAAAGTACAAAAATGCAACTGATGACTTCTGAAAATCATTATCAAAAATAAAAATTTAGTCAGAAAAAGTTATTTAAACTAATATATACTGGAATTTTTATACACTCTTCCAGTCATTTTTCCGCAAAGCTATTTAGACGGAGTTTTTTCACTGAAAACCACGCCATTTGACAAATCAGCTAATCAATGTTAAGCTGATTAAGAGTTTTTTGCATCGCGAAACAAATAAAAGGAAATTATGTTTATCATTAAATCGGCAACTGTTCTTCTAATGCTGTTAAATCCGTTTCTGGTTATTCTGTACCTTATTGATGTAGTTAAGAAAAAAAACAAGCTATCTTTCTCCAAAAGCCTTATAAAAGCCGGAATATTAAGTACTATCGTCTTCGCCGTTTTCGCAATGCTTGGCGATGTGATATTTACCGATATTATTGGAGTTGAGTTTGCATCATTTCAAATATTCGGCGGAATAATCTTTCTGATCATCGGTATTCAATTCGTACTGAATGGTACCACCGCTATAGAATCACTGCGAGGCGATTCTGAAGATGTATACAGTGCAATCGCTATGCCGATCATGATCGGTCCGGGAACAATCAGCGCAAGCATTATCATAGGAAAAACTCTTGCCCCCGTCACAGCAATACTGACTATTGCCGGAACTGTGTTCGTATCTGTAGGTGTCATGATTCTGCTGAAATTTCTGCATGACTGGATTATTCCGCGTAAAGAAGCTCTTATTCAAAAGTATATTGAAACAGCAGGACGAATTTTATCGTTGTATATCGGAACCGTTTCAATCAACATGATCATAAAAGGCCTGAAAGTTTGGCTTAGAATCATCTTTCCGGAGAGCTAAAAGTCCCCTATTCTCCGATCACAGTAACAACAATTTCACGGCTCCTGGGCTTATTATCAGCTTCATAGTGGAAAATCTGTTGCCAGACTCCACAGCAGATACGTCCTTTTTCAACCGGCACAGTAATTTCCGGTCCGACCAGACTGGCGTGAAGATGTGAATGTCCGTTTCCATCATGCCAAGCTAATTCATGTCCGTAATCCCGGGATGGCGGAATAAGTTTATGGAGAATTTCAGGAAAGTCCCGTTCAAGTCCCTCTTCGAATTCGATCGTACCGATGATACCGGTAGAACCAATATTGAAAACATGGCAAATACCAGTACAAATTCCCGAATTGGCAACAATACCATTGACAGCCTCGGTAATATCGCTCATGTCCATATCACCGGTGGTTTCCAAAGTTATTCGATCACGATGTACCGCCATATGCTCCTCAACCGAACTTGTAGTGTTTCTTTACTGGTTTACGAATCTCCCAGGTACATGACATACCTTCCGGAAAAACAACAAAATCACCGGCGCCGAATGTTGCCGGAGCTCTACCGTCGTCGGGAGTTACGGTCACGTCACCCTCGATAATATAACATGACTCACTGGCTGAATATGTCCACGGAAAAGTCGAAACTTCTTTTTCCCATATCGGCCATGTAAAAACACCTTTGGCCTCAAGCTCATCCTGTCGCAAATCGCTGATTTCGATATTATCCATTACCGTGTCCTCCCTTATAAAAACTATTGGCTGTCACGTCTACCGGAATTTTTGTTCTGGTCATCGTATATCAAAACAGTTTCTCCAGGCTTGACCAGACCAAATTTTTCCCGCGCAATCTTTTCTACCGCTTCCGGATTATTATCCAAATCATGAACCTGTTTATTAAGCTTCACGGCCTCATCGGTCTTGTTTTTTAGCTCTTCCTTCAAATTTGAGACATAATCCTTGATACGCCGGTGCTTACGATACACCGGCCAGATCATGGCTGCAGACGCAATAATTACAACTATAAATATTGCGTACAGAAAGTATACTATTATGCTCTTGCCCTTCTTGTCCATAACAAAGTAAAACGGTTATCCGTTGCTCATAGCCAAGGTCATAAGAAACTCGGCATTGCTTTTCATTTTCTTTAATTTTCCAAGAAGCAGTTCCATTGCTTCCACCGGTGGAACTCCATTCATAGCCTTACGCAGCTTCCAAACACACTGTAATTCATCCGGATGCAACAGCAACTCTTCTTTACGGGTTCCACTCTTTTCCATGTTAATTGCCGGATACACCCGTTTTTCAGACAGGTGACGATCAAGATGGAGTTCCATATTGCCTGTACCTTTGAATTCTTCAAAGATAACTTCATCCATCTTACTACCAGTATCGATCAACGCTGTAGCTATTATAGTCAAACTTCCGTGATTTTCAATGTTTCGAGCTGCACCAAAGAAACGTTTTGGCTTATGAAGCGCATTTGCGTCAACACCACCGGAAAGGATTTTTCCACTGTGCGGCTGCAATGTATTGTAGGCGCGAGCCAGACGGGTAATACTATCAAGCAGAATAACCACGTCTTTACGGTATTCCACCAGACGCTTGGCCTTTTCGATTACCATTTCAGCAACCTGGACATGACGTTCCGGCGGTTCATCGAAAGTAGAACTAACAACTTCGGCATCAACACAACGCTGCATATCGGTAACTTCTTCAGGACGTTCGTCGATCAGCAGAATAATAAGTTCAACTTCGGGATTATTAGACCTGATGCTGTTTGCCATCTGCTGCATCAGAACAGTCTTACCGGTACGCGGTGGAGCCACGATCAGCCCACGCTGTCCTTTTCCAATCGGTGAAACCAAATCCACCACCCTGGGCGACATTGCGTCAGTGGGAGATTCAAGAATAAGCCGCTCGGTCGGAAAATAAGGAGTAAGGTTGTTAAACGGAATGATATCACGTTTACGTTCCGGCACATCATGATTAATGGTTTCAACCTTAAGCATAGCAAAGAAACGTTCCTTTTCACGCGGAGAACGAATCTGGCCGGCAACAAAATCACCAGTTTTCAGAGCAAAACGCCTGATTTGCGACGGGCTGAGATAAATATCTTCAGAACATGGCAGATAACTGTAGTTAGCAGACCGGAGAAATCCAAATCCATCCGGGAGAACCTCAAGATACCCACTGCCATACATCATACCGCTCTTTTCTGCATTGGCCCTCAAAATTTCAAAAATAAGCTTCGGTTTTTCCAACGCGCCAATACCTTCAACACCGAGATCAAGAGCCATCTTACTCAGTTCTGTCATTGACTTTGTCTGAAGTTCAGAAATATCGAGACTGGGTCCGACTTTATCGCGATACTGTTGATTATTGTCGTGATGACCATTATGATTGTTATCGTTATCGCGATTATCGCGATTATTTTTTCTGTAATTATTCTTCGGACGACGTCCTTGCTGCTGACCGCCTTCCTTTTTTTCCTGCTGCGGTGCCTTATTTTCTGATTTAGCAGTTTTATCTTCTTTTACTTCCTGTGGTGCATCCTTTGAGACTTCAGCGGGCTCGGTCTTTTCTGCAGTTTGTTCTTCATCGACCTTCTTTTTGCGTCCGCGAGTTGTTTTTTTAGGAGTTTCTTCTGTGGTTTCCTTTTTCTTGCGTCCGCGAGTTGTCTTCTTAGGAGTTTCTTCTGTAGTTTCTTTTTTCTTGCGTCCACGAGTTGTTTTTTTAGGAGTCTCTTCTGCAGAGTTTACAACTTCTTCATTGGCAGCGTCTTCATTTATTTCTGTCTTTTTTGCTGGCATATTACGTCCTTAGTTTCCGGTCCGTTTCCAGACACTGTTTATATAATATTTTCTCTGAATACTTATTAATTATCCCCAGATCCGCACGTTTCAGTTTCTCATCCGAACTCAATTGATTATCAATTCTACATTCAATCTCTTCTGGATTCCAGCCACGCAGCGCTAAACGCTTATACTGAACGTCACGGTCGGCCCAAACACTTATAACAACATCAAAATCATTTTCCCAACCGGCTTCATAAAGCAATGGAACATCACAAAGTAACATACCATCCTCACAGGACTCAACCTCTTGGCGCATAGCATTAAATACCAGTGGATGAAACCACGCATTAAGCCATTTCAACTCAACACGATCTTTAAATACAATATCAGCTACAACGCTTTTGTTGACTCCACCATTATCATCAATCACCGCAGCTCCCCAGTGGTTTCTGAAAGCATCAACCACCCCTGAACCAGCATCAGAATATACTCCACGGCAAAAGCCATCGGCATCAAATACAGTCCAGTTTAAAGCCTTGAAAATTTCAGAAACAGTACTTTTCCCGCAACCTATTCCTCCAGTCAATCCAACAATCATGAAAAAATTCCCATTTCCAACTGTTAAAAGACTTTAAATCCCCGAAGAGCATGTCATCTACATTATAAAAGGCCAACAAGCCCATGAAAACGACATCAACACGCATTAGACACAAAAAATACGTTGAAGTAAAATAAAAAACGATTATAAAATGAAATTGTAATTATGCAGATTATTCTATCAGGGATTGTCCATATATTGAATTTACTGAAAACGACCAGTCAAGATCAATTCTCTTCATTACTATACAGATAGTTACAACAAAAAACAAGTTTATAAATATTTTTTTGCGATTTTTTTTATGTATAATTTTAAATCAAACCTGAATTCGCCCGAAAGTCATGACCTTCGAGCGACAGCAACTTTACAATTAATAGGATGAAAGCATATTTACAGCCAGCCGATTTGATGCATAAACGCAATAGCAACCGCAACCGGACTGATAAAACGAATAAAGATGCCCCACATAGCGGCAAGAGTAAGAACATGATATTCGGAATTGTGACTGGGATCATCCTTAAGCCCTGCCAGAAGAGAAATAAGGTGCACATCAGCAAAATTGCATGAACCATGACGAATCTCTTCAACAGCCTTGCGAGTCCCCCAGATCCAACCGACAAACAACGAAGTAAAAAGTCCGCCAAGCGGCAGGAAGTAATTTGACCCAAGCATATCCATCACGTCAAAGAAATTTCCTTTGGTGGAACCAAAAGTCATCACCAACCATTCATGCAATCCAGGCAACCGATCCCAGTCACTGATGCTAATCGCACTCAAACAACCAAGACCAAATATAATCGCCCCAATAACAACCGAGGCGACTTTACGATCCCATTTTCTTTCATCAACGAAATACGCAGTAACCACCTCAAGCAAACTAACCCCGGAAGTAAGAGCAGCTACCAGCAGCAACAGGAAGAACATTGTAGCCCAGAGCGGTCCGGCCGGCATACCGTTAAAGACAGCGGGAAGCGTCTGAAAAACAAGGCCGGGACCAGCGGAAGGATCGAATCCCATCGCAAATACTGCGGGAAAAATAGCCAATCCAGCCATCAAAGCAATAAGAGTATCAAGAGCAACAATTGACAAGGTTGAAATAAATAAATTCTCTTTCTTTGATACATAACTGCCGTAAGTAATTATCGCTCCCATTCCGAGACTTAATGAGAAAAAGGCATGACCGAGTGCAACAAGAATACTCTGCGGCGTTAATTTAGAAAAATCAGGACTGAGATAGAACTTTACCCCCTTAACTGCACCGTCAAGGGTAATTCCTCTGATGATCAACACGATAACAAGTAAAAACAGCAATGGCATCAGAATTTTGGAGGCTTTTTCGATTCCGCCCTGAACTCCAAGACAGACAATACCAATACACATCAGCATGAAAACCAGATGAAAAAGGATCGCATATGTTGGATTATCAATAAACAATCCAAATTGCTTACCAGTAATTGCCGTATTCAATTTTCTGGAATACTGCATAGTAACCTTTCCATCTTTATCGGTTACCGGTATCATTCCGCCATAAAACTTTACAACCTGATCCTCCAGAGCTTTTTTCTCCACCAGTGCATCAAGCTGCTCTGCATAAAAATCCCTGAATTCACGCTTATTCATTAATTGACCCGCAGGCATCATAATATTGATTTTAAACATCTTATTAGTGGCAATAATAGCTTCAACTTGAGCAGCCTGTTCCAGGTCGTCCGATATTTTGATTGAAGAAAGCTTCTGTTCCTTTCCAGCCTTCTGCTGTTCGAGCTTTACAGCCCTCAACAATTCCTGCTTTACAGGTTCAGGAACTTTTTTCACATGATCCATAACAATACCGGCCAGGACTTCCGTTTTCTGGTTGCCTGGATTGGAATCAATATCACCGGAAAGACTTTTTACAGTATAACCGATAGTCCATCCGGCAACGACGCTGTAAAATGAAAGGATTACAAATCCGGAAAGAACCCCCATAACGCCAACCATGGTCCAACTGAATACAAAGACACAAAGACCAACAGCAATACTAAGAATCCCGAATCCCCATTGCTGAAAACACAATAAAGCAATACCAACAATGACCATTCCAAGCCCCAGAAGATGAGCAGAAGCTGAAACTTTTGGTGTAAGCTGCTTAAAGGCCCCTACCGGATTTTTCTGGGTATGACGTCCAAGTGAAATTTCACAAAGCATGACCGGTACCCCGATCACTGCAATACAGATTAAGTAAACTAGAACGAAGGCTCCGCCTCCATACTCACCCGTGATATAAGGAAACTTCCAAATATTTCCAAGACCTACTGCAGAACCGGCAGCAGCCAAAATAAATCCCAGACTACCAGTCCAATTTTCCCTTTTCCCATTGTTTTTCATTTTTTTCCTGCGTTGATATATCTTTTTTTTGAATTTTAAATAAAATTATGTTACAATATAACGGAAATCATTAATTTCCATGTTTTTTCTGTAAAATATTGATTCAGAAAAAAAAATTAAGAAAATGTGAAAAACACTGATTAACTGAGCTTGCCAACGACTAGTGCGAACACCGAGAAAAGAAAAGGACACAAATGTCACGAAGTCGACAAAGTCTCAGAAGCAGTCAAGGAGACCAAGCAGTAATGAGAATTTCATCCCGTCTTAGAGCAGTTATCATTGCGGCAATCGATGAAGCTGGTGGAGTTTCAGAGTTTGCACGAAGAGTAGGCCTGAGTCCAGCCACCGTAAGCCGCTACCGCGGAGGACAGATTAAATCATTCTCAAACGAAGCCTGGATCAAAGTCAAGCCAGTGATTGAATCTTATGCCAATTTGACTGAAGATCCGATAGCGGGTTCATCCCAGACAAATACAGGGCTTTCCGTTGATCAGCAAATTCTGCTAAAAAAATACAACCGCTTGACAGATGATCAAAAGATCAGATTATCTGACATGATTGACCAGTTATTGCATGAAGATCCACATCCCCTCAAGATACAATTCAAAGCAGCCGAAGAGCCAGGTAACTACAATACTTAAGGGTTCCTCAAAAAATTTATGACTGATACAAAAAACCCCGGATAGACCGGGGTATTTTTTTATTCTTTTATACAGGCAGTCAAACCGCTCAGGCAAGACTGGCAATAAGTTTATCTACCCGCACCAGCTTCTGTTCAAGTTCTTCAAGATGTTCTTTGGCAGATGCAACTACATCCTCTGGAGCATTGTTCAGAAATTTCTCATTAGAAAGTTTTCCTCTTGAACCTTTGATCCAGCCAAGAATCTGTTTTTTCTGCTTATCAAGCTTCTTAAGCTCTGCATCAATATCAATAATGCCTTTCAGCGGCAAATAAATCGTTCCGGAGTTAACCAGCTGAGAAGGTGCATGACCATGTGTATCAGAATCGAAGTCCGAGGTGGAAATTTCAATTTCTTCGGCATTCAGAAGCCTGCACATTGAACCGGACTCAGCTTTCAAAAACTCAGCTGTTGCGGCATCCACCGCCTTGATGAAAAACTTAATCTTCTTAGCAGGTGGAATATCATAAGATGCACGCAAATTACGTCCAGCCCTGACCAACTGGAATTTACCTTCAACCATGTCAAGCAAGTCTGGATCATCTTCCATAATAGATGGAATATTTTTATTTTTAAGTTCAGAAGGATATGCTTCAAGCATAATACTTTCTTCTTCAGCCAAAAATCCCATCTGGTGAGCCAGTTCTTCAGTAACGAACGGCATAAATGGATGCAACAGACGAAGTATCTTGAACAAAACAAAGTCAAGAACAGCCAGAGTCTGCTGCTTTTCAGCATCCGTACCGTAAAGTTTTTCCTTTGATGATTCAATAAACCAGTCACATACGTTGTTCCAGACCAGTTCATACAATTGATGTGCAGCAAAGTGAAATTTGAACTCCTCAAGGGCTTCATCAACAATTTTAATGGTCTCATTCAGCCAGGCAATAATCCATTTCTCATCCGGAGTAAGATTTTTAATATCAATACCGCTGAGATCACGGAACCCTTCTGTTACATCACCCTGCATCGTCCTGAAACGACAGGCATTCCAGAGTTTATTGGCAAAATTACGTCCGATCTCGCATTTTTCATTGCTGTAACGAATATCCATACCCACCGGAGCGATATAGATAATGGAGAAACGCAATGCATCGGTTCCGTATTTTTCCATTACGTCGAGCGGATCAGGAGAATTCCCCAGCGATTTACTGAGTTTACGTCCACGCTCATCACGAATAATACTGGTAAAATAGACATTTTTAAACGGCAGATCACCCTTGAATTCATAACCCGCCATAATCATTCTGGCAACCCAGAAGAAAATGATATCCGGACCAGTCACCAAGTCACAAGTCGGATAGAAATATTTCAAAACATCGGTTTCTTCTGGCCATCCCTGAACAGAGAAAGGCCAGAGCCAAGAACTGAACCAGGTATCAAGCACATCAACTTCCTGACGCCACGGACCTTCTCCTGTCGGAGCTTCCGTGCCCACATAAACATCACCCGTGCGATCATTATACCAGGCAGGAATACGGTGTCCCCACCAAATCTGGCGACTAATACACCAGTCCTGAATATTTTCCATCCAGTAAAAATAAGTTTTGGCCCAACGTTCCGGATAAAATTTAATTTTGCCGGATTTCACTGCTTCAATTGCCGGCTTTGCCAGCTCTTTCATATTAACGAACCACTGGAAACTAATCATGGTTTCGATCGGCACATCAGCACGTTCAGAGAATCCTACGCTATGGGTAATATCTTCGATTTCAACCATCAACTCGAGCTTTTCAAGCTCTTCAATTACCTTCTCGCGAGCGTCAAAACGATCCATTCCGGCAAATTCCGGGCCACAGGCTTCACTCATGGAACCATCATCATTCATAATCTTAAGCACTTCAAGATTATGACGCTGACCTACTTCAAAGTCGTTCGGGTCATGTGCCGGAGTAATCTTAACACAACCAGTTCCCTTTTCGGGATCAGCATGCTCGTCTGCAATAATCGGAATCTTACGATCAGTAAGTGGAAGATCAACCGTTTTACCGATAAGATCCTTATAACGTTCATCATTTGGATTAACCGCTACAGCAGTATCTCCAAACATGGTTTCCGGACGGGTGGTAGCGATAATCAGAGCACCGGAACCATCGGACAGCGGATATTTATAATGATAGAATTTACCGGGAACTTCCTTGTAAATTACTTCTTCGTCAGATAACGCGGTACGGGCAACCGGACACCAGTTAATCATACGCTGACCACGATATACATACCCTTTTTCATAAAGTTGAACAAAAACTTTCAGTACCGCATCACTCAAACCTTCATCCATCGTAAAGCGTTCACGCTGCCAGTCACATGCAGTTCCAAGCTGGCGAAGCTGACGAATAATGGTACCGCCGTACTGCTCTTTCCAGTCCCATACTTTCTCGATAAAAGCTTCGCGTCCAAGGTCATCCCTGCCGGGCTGACCGCTTTCGCGCAACGTTTTTTCTACCTTACTTTCGGTCGCAATACCGGCATGGTCAGTACCGGGAAACCAGCAGGTTTCATATCCCTGCATTTTTCTCCAGCGAATGAGAATATCCTGGAGCGTGTTATTCAAGACATGACCAAGATGCAAAATTCCGGTCACATTCGGTGGCGGAATCACAATTGAATACGGTTTCTTATCGGGATTTGGTTCACCGTGAAAATATCCTCGATTCTCCCAGATGGGATACCATTTCTTTTCCGCCTCAGCCGGTTCGTAAGCTTTCGGCATCTCACATTGATTGCTGCTCATAGTCAGTAATACGCTCCTGTTAGTTACTCCGGCACAACATGATAGATTACAGAAACCGGATAATATATAAATTTTTCTATACGCTATACGCTAAAAGCGGCGGATTCAGCTAAATCCGCCACGAAAAAGTTTAATATAACACTATTTTTTTATTTTTTTAGTCAAAAAGACCTCAACTTTACAGAAAAATTATTACAGCCATGGACGAATCGCATCGGAAAGGTTTTGAGCCATTTCAATCATTCCAAGATCAGAAGGATGGATCATGTCATCACTCTCTCCACCAAAGAACTGAAAAAGCTCAGGGCCTTCAAGTAAATGCAGCAATGGAGCATTGCTGTCGGCAAACGCCTGTCGGAGAATCCTGCGGTAATCTTCCGAGAAAGGAATATCCTTTTCGGTCTTTCCTTCCTCGAGATTCGGGAAGATACGGTAATCATTGAAGCACGGCCAGTTGGTAATGCAGAATATATGCTTGGATGGATGAGCTGTCGTCATTTTCTCAATAATATACCGGACACGCTTTTCAAAGTCATCAAAATCCCACTTCATCATATTCAGCGACAAGCCCATCGTCATAAAATCCCAGTCCGTCCTGGATGCCAGATAATCCGCCATATCAGATTCAATGAAACATGAACCACCGGAACCAATGTTGATCAAATCAGCTCCCAGCCGCCACGCAGTTTGAAAAGCATAACTCAGATGAGGCAAGGTAGTCGCTCTCCCCGCGGTCAAAGAAGTTCCATAAGCCAAATAGCGCAACGACGGTACTTCTGTTTTGCGAGGCGGCCTTACCCCCTCCCCCTCGACAGAATGAAAAATCAAACTGCCACGAGCGCCGGAAAACATAAACCGCCAGACCCCGGAATCAAATGGACCATGACGCAAACCACGCTCACGATATATTTTTATATAGTCACTGCGGGTAAATTCCAGCGTTACTGGTTCTTCTCCGACCTCAATACGATCTCGAGTCATAAAATGTCCGTGAAACAAAACACCGAGCGCCTCTCCTCCAACGGAACTCAGGGTAATTTTAATCGTATCCGACTCGGAATAAAAGCGAATCTCACTATTTGTCGGCTCATGCATTTCCTTGCTGCCGCGTTCACTAATCTTCTCACATACATTCTCAGGTACTCTCAAAAGCATAACTCCGCCATTATCCTGTTCAACAACGCCATCGACATTATGCAATTCCACATTATCATAAATCATTATATCAGCTCCTGATTAGGTAGTTATGGCAAATTAAAATACCAGATCAAATATTTAGTTCAAGAGCAAGCACATAATTACAGTTTAAATTTGCACAAAAGCAATAATGATTTACAAATAAAAGGCTGGTAAGGAAAAATAAGGGACTTCGTTTTTAGAGATCCCCTTATTATTTTGTTTTATATCTGGCAATAGCGGATTTGATCTTATTTTTCATACCATACTGTTCGAGCAGGGCAAGATATTTCTTGAGCCACTTTTCAAGTTCAACATCATCTTCGGACCGTAATGCTATTTCCGTCATATTTTCAGTATTTGCCAGCAATCCGTCTACATCATCAGCAAGAGTACTGAATTTAATCGCTTTTGAAATTTCTTTACGGGCAAGATCGAATTTTTTCAGTTGATAATATACAACTCCGATCCTGCCGCAAACATAACCACTGAACCGGTTCATGACCTGGTCTGGAAGTTCTTTCTGGTTTGTCAACCATTTTTGATACTCCTCCAGTTCATTTATAGCTCTGATAAATTCAGCATCAGCAATAAATCCATCAATCTTCAAAAGCCTCTGTTCCAGCTCATCAATAGGACTTTCCTGCTTTAGATACTCAATCAGCCCCGTATCCCCGGTTGAGTAAAAATATTCAGCAATCTGCAAAATACCATAGAAATAGCTTTCAAGCTTATCCACCTCGCATTCCGGTTCCCCGTCAGGAGTTACAGGAACAGAATGAACCCATTTTCGAAAATTATCATAGATCATACTTTTATTATTGTCGCAAGTTTTCATGAATGCTTTGCGCCGTTCAGTCACCAGCAATTCAAAAAGTTCCGCCAATAATTCCTGAGGCGAGTTAAATGTCTGCGCCCGCCTGAATAAATCAATAAAAGTCATCATCTGCCTGTAAAATCTTATGTATCCACTCAAGAAAACCAGTTTACCACTCTTTTATAAGGAGATTTAACCGCTGTTATGTGGCAAACGTCCTTTCGAGGTGTATAGTTATTTTTCGGATATTTTGAAAATAAGTTTAATGCATCATTAATAATAAAAGGCAAAAATAATCATGATCAGAAAAAACGGCGAATACAAAGTCGACCTTCGCAAAGAAATGCGCGGCGGTAACGGTGAAGTAAAAATCGAACATCTGTGGGATGCCGCTTCCGAGCTGAAAGCCGACAACCGACTCTGGGCACGCCTGACTCTCGCGCCCTCATGCAGCATCGGATTCCATAATCATGACAAAGAAGAAGAAGTTTTTTATATTGTAAGCGGCAACGCAGAAGCAGACGACAACGGAACACCGGCTAAATTGTCTACCGGCGATACAATCCTTACCGGCAACGGCGCTGGACACGCAATTAAAAACATCGGGGAAGATGACCTGGTTATTATCGCGGTTATCTCCAATTACTAATAATCACTTCAGGAAGTAACAGAAAAATGTTGACCAACGAACAACTGCTGAACGCGGCAAAAGAATATGGTACGCCGCTGTTTGTCTATGACGGTGACGCGGTAGTTCAACACTACCGTGAACTATATGATTTTATCAAATGGCCCAAGCTGAAGATTCATTACGCAATGAAGGCCAACTACAATTTTGAACTGCTTAAGCTACTCAACGCCAATAATGCGGCACTCGATACCGTAAGCCCGGGCGATGTAATGCTGGCACTCAAAGCCGGTTTCACCACCGACCGGATTATCTATACCGCTAACAATATGACCGATGAAGAAGTCGAAATGGTTTATGGCATGGGGGTTCTGATGAACATCGGTTCTCTGTCGCGCCTGGAAAAATTCGGCAAGGCTCACCCCGGCAGCGATGTCTGCCTGCGGTTCAATCCGGACGTTGTCGACGGCGCACATGCCAAGATCATGACCGGTGGAGATCTGACAAAATTCGGAATTCTATTAAAGGATGTCGAAACGGTTAAGGGAATGGTTGCAAAATATAATTTGAATGTTGTTGGCCTCCATGAACATACCGGTTCCGGCCTGCAGCACACCGAATCCGTACTGCAGAGTATGAAAAACATCATGGCTATCGCCACCAAAGAAAATTTTCCCAACCTGAAATTTCTGGATTTTGGCGGCGGTTTCAAGGTTCCATATAAACCCGATGAAGAACGGGTTGATTATATAAAGATGGGTAATGATATCACTACATTGTTCAGCAACTACTGCGAAAAATACGGCAGTGAACTTGAAATGTATTTCGAACCCGGCAAGTACATCGTGGCGGAAGCCGGTTACCTCCTGGTTGAAGTAAATACCATCAAGAACAACAACAGCCGTATCATTGCCGGATGCAACTCCGGTTTCCCACAGTTGATCAGACCGATGATGTACGACGCATACCATCACATTGTAAATCTGAGTAATCCGGACGGATCGGTTAATATGTACGATATCTGCGGCAATATTTGCGAAACCGGCGATCGGTTCGCGGAACAGCGCGAACTCCCGGAAGTACGTGAGGGCGATATGCTGGCAATCGAAAACGCCGGCGCCTACTGCTTTGCAATGGGCGGCTATTACAACCTGCGCCCAATGCCTGCAGAAGTCGTTTTCACCAATGGACAAATGAAGCTGGCCCGCAAGGCGCTGACATTTGAAGAGCTGGTTGCCCAGGTAGCTGGAGAATAAGATCATGCCAAAAGTAAAATTCACCAAGATGCACGGCATCGGCAACGATTACATCTATTTTGATTGTATTGCCGAGCCACAAATGGTTCCGAATCCACCCAAAACCGCTCAGAAGCTCGCCGACCGCCACTTCGGCATCGGCGGCGATGGAATCGTTCTGATTCTCCCAAGCGACAAGGCGGATTACCGGATGCGGATGTTCAATGCTGATGGTTCTGAAGCTGAAATGTGCGGCAACGCCATTCGCAGCGTAACCAAATACCTGTGCGATAATTCATACTGCACCACGGACTCCGTGGCTATCGAAACCGGAGCCGGGGTTCTGGCTATTACCATTCTCCGTGAAGACGGCAAATTCGTCTCGGCTCGAGTTGATATGGGCGAACCGATCCTGAACGGACCGGATGTACCGGTAGCAGTTGAAAAGAATCCGGTTGTAAAAGAACCGGTAACGACTGACAGCGGCGTAGAATACGCCATGACTTGCGTATCAATGGGCAATCCTCACGCAGTTATCTTTGTTGATGAAATCACAGACGAACACGTACTGAATCACGGGAAACAACTTGAAGTCAATCCGGTATTTCCACGACGTATCAATGTGGAATTCGTCAAAGTCATTTCACGAAGCGAAGTACAGATGCGGGTCTGGGAACGCGGAGCAGGAGAAACCCTGGCATGCGGAACCGGCGCGTCAGCTGTCTGCGTAGCCTGTGTACTTAATGACCTGACCGACCGCAAAGTAACCGTCCATCTGATCGGCGGCGATCTTGAAATTGAATGGAATGCCGATACAAACCATGTTTTCATGACCGGTCCGGCGACCTTTGTCTGCGAAGGCACCGTTGAGGTTTATTAATCTCTGCTAATTCAAATAATCTATTGCTGTTCTGGAGTAATATTCAGAACAGCTTTTTTTATAAAATTCTATCAATTTAATCTTTTTCTATTGACATTGCATGGTATTGTTACTATAATTGGGTATACGATTACCCAACACGTAATATAAAAAAGAATTGTTTATGCAGGTCACACAAAAATTCATAGCTCAAAAAGCAAATCTGAGCCAGAAAACAGTGTCTCAATATTTTCAAGGGAAAGCAAGAATATCTCCGGAAACTAGAAAAAATCTTGAGGAAATCGTAAATAAATACGGCTATTTCCCTAATATCGCGGCAAGATCAATTCGCACCAAACGATTCAACCGTATTAGCTGTTTGGTGATAAGTAATGCCCATGACAATAACCGGGAAGCATTATCACCACATCTTCTGACCTATCTTGATGCAATTTCATCTGAGTTATCAAGACAAGGCTATTCAATGATGATTGACCCGGTTAGAGTTGATGCAGACCGCCAGGTAATACTTAATTCCCCTGAATCTTTGAATTCAACTTCTGTGGACGGTATCATTGGCATCGTAGGCGGCTGGATTCCACAGCAAGTTGATGATATGATCGAAAAAATCAAAATCCCTGTCGTCTGGATAAACCGCCAAGAACCCGGCCTTGAATATCCTATGATAAATTACGATGAACAGCCGGGAATTGAACAATTAATTTATTATCTAGCAGAAAACGAAAAAAAGAATATTGCCTGGTTCGGACCGGATTTTCGCAGTTTAAATAGCCACTCTTCTGCTCAAACTCGATACAACCTGATTGTTTCAATCCTAAAAAAATACAATATGGAACTATCATTCTCTGCTTTCAACACAAAAGGACAAACTCTTTGTCCTCCGGCTCTGGAACTCTTTAACCAGTCCCCCCTGCCCGATGTTGTAATAAGCTATAACTATCACTTTAAAACGGCAGCGGACCAGGCAGCTATCTACAACAATATTAGACCTAATTATGACTTCGAAAGCATACATTTTGCTTCGGCCTGGGAATTTACTCCTGCAACCTACGACCTGAATACCTATGTCCTTCTGCCGGAAAAGCAAATAGGAAGAACAGGAGCTGAATATATCTGCAAGCTGATTAATAAAGATAAGATTATTACCTCCAATAAGTTATCAACCTCTTTGCATATTGGTAAAAGTTTTAAACATAATTTATAATTAACAGGGAGATTTTTTATGAAAACCCAACACTCACATTTCACGCTCATCGAACTCCTTGTAGTGATAGCTATTATTGCGATTCTAGCCTCACTACTCCTTCCATCATTGAGTCGAGCCAGAGACGCCGCAAAGCAGATAAGCTGTATGAATAACCTGAAACAAATAGGATTATCTATCAATTCATACGCCGACGACAACAAGGGGCAACTGCCATATTCATATATCCTGGTATCTTCGTCCGGTCAAATAAGCTGGGATGACCTGCTGTCTTCATATGACGGACGCAACTTGACAGATTCCCAAATCACAGCCCAAATAGCCCCCAAAACCAAACCGTTATACCAATGTCCAAGTGACAACATTGTACGTCTCGCCAAACGAACCGTACGTTCCTATTCAATCAATCGCGGCCTGAACGCGGGCAGCGGCAGCAGTCCAGCAGATGGCCCGTCTTCCGTTTGGGGTATATCTTCGGGAACTCCCTGGTCGGCGAAAATTTCCAGGATAGCCAGACCCTCAAACGTAATTACAGTTACTGAATACCTGAGAAACAGTAATTATCTTGGCAACGCATCATGTGTCTATGTCAACACCCCACTGACAATCACAAATGATGCGGTCATTCCTCATCATGGCAGACTCAATTACCTGATGCTTGACGGTCATGTATCTCTCTTAACTTTTAAAGAAACAATGTCCTCCACCGGAACAATGAGTCACCCGTGCGGAATGTGGACAAGAGTAAGTAACGACGATTAATGCAAATAGAGGAAACCATGTATTTGTTACCAAAACTAAAATCATTCATCACATTAACAGCTACGATTGCAATTCTTCCCATGTCTTCATTCGCAGCAGGAACAGTAATTTTAAAATGCGACTTTGAAGGACCATATTATAGCCCCAAACCTGGAGACACGATTCAACAAGGATGCCACAATAATTATAAATGGGGCAAAAAAGACATGAATGTTGTGATTGATCGTTCCCAGAATAGCTCAAATGCATCTCAGAGATTTGACATTCGAGGAATAAGTTCAGGAGGAATTCAGTTTTTTGTTCCCGGTGTAAAGCTCAATCGTGATTACTATTATAAAGTCACCTTCAAGGCCAAAGGAAGTCTGGAAGGAACCCTTGGCACCTGTATAAGAAAAATTGGCAAACCGTGGAAAACATACATTCCAGGAAAATCCTATGAACTGGAATCGGATTGGAAAACATACAGTTTTACAGGAAAAGCGCCCACGGATCTCGACCGTGACATAGCCCTGACCTTCGGAACCGGTTCACTGGGACAATTCTGGATTGACGACATTAAGATTGAAAGATTCAAAGAGGCTCCCGATGATATAAAAATCAACACGAACCCTTTAGTGAAAGGCAATATTTTTCCTCGTACATCATTTGAAGGCAATGTGGATTATTTCTGGACATCCGGTATATATGCCGGACCTGACGGCGAATGGGAAGATCCACAAAATTACCGTGCCCCCGAAGGAAAATTCGGTCAATTCGCCATGGCAATTCCTTCTCCGAAAACAGAAGGGACCGTATTCTGCCGTAGTTTCTGGCTTCCGGTATCGTCGGGATCGCCCTATACTTTTTCAGTATACCTGAAAAGTTCAAAAAAGAAATCACCCGTAAAAATCAATGTCCTGTCCAGAAATGCCAATAAAGCCCTGGCTGCAAAAAAATGTACCTTAACAAACCAATGGCAGCGAATCAGCCTCACGACCAAGCCCATTCCAGCGACCACGACTGATGTCTATATCAATATAACTTCTACTGTTGGAAACGGTACAATATTTGTTGACGGAGCACAATTTGAAAGCGGTACAGCTGCCACTCCATATAGTCCGGCTTATCCGTACGAACTCTACGCTGGGGCCTCAGGTTTTAAAAGTAATATTTTTGCCTGGCAGGAAGACCTGAAGATTAATATCCGTGCAGCGTCAGCACAAAATTCACCGTCGCTACAAACACTTAAAACCAGAATTAAAGTTACCGCATTCCCAAACCATGCCGTCATGGACAAGGTGATAAATCTACCGGTAAACAAGGATTATCCCCTCGTCATTAGTACGAAATTGAACGGACTTTTTCGAATAAAACTATCGGCAGTCGACACGAAATCCGCGGCACCACAGGAGATACTTGCAGCAAAACTTCCTCTACCGAGAAAAACCGGAAAAGAAAGTGCTTTCGGAACCCATATAACCATTCGTCCATTTTTTATTGACTATGCGAAAAAAATAGGAATGAAATGGACCAGGCTGCATGACGCAAGTTTTATTACAAAATGGAGGAAAGCAGAACCTAAGCCAGGCAAATACCAATATTTTGATAAACAGATAAATGCCGTTCTTGACGCTGGAATAAATATTCTGGGGCTCCCGGATTATCCTCCAGTCTGGGCAAAACAAACGGATGATAGTAAAAACGTAATAAATGTGAAGGCATTTTCAAAATTATGCACAAAACTGGCGGAACATTATCGTGGACGCATTGATTACTGGGAAGTCTGGAATGAACCTTATATAAAATACTTTTTCCCGGGTTCCCCCGAACAATACGCCGAAGTATTATCCGCCGGAGCAGACGCACTAAGAGCGGGAAACCCTCAAGCCAAAATTCTGGGCTACTGTACTGAAATAAATGACATTGAATACGCGGAGAAAATACCTCCGGCCATGCGCAAAAAAATTGATATTCTTTCATTTCACTGCTACTTTCAAAATCTGACTGGCGGCGGAACCAGCAGCTTTACAAAGGAAGTAAACGCATACTTGAAGTTTCTCAGGCCGTTTGTTCCAAGCGAAATTTGGAATACAGAGGGAGCTTACAAAAAGCTGGGAACAAACAGTTTCTACAGTTTCATGCCAGCATCATCCGGCAAAATCAATGAAAAAGCCGCAGCATTCTGCGCCAGAGTATGGGTGGAACAACTTAAAGGTGGCATAAATAAACTATTTATTTACACTCTGCATCAAAGCGATACCATCATGTATTACGGAGGATATAAAAAACTTATTGGCTTTGACAGATCTGTAACACCGGCAGCAGCAGCTACCGCGACAACAGCCTGGTGCATTGATGGTTTAAAGAATATTCCTATGGAAAAATATCCCGGTATAGTACAAGGCCTTTTTACTAATGAAAAGCGTTGCTGCTGGATCGTTTTTGATGACAGTGGTGTGCCCGGACAGAAAATACTGCATTTGAACAAAATCCCACCGGCAATAAAGTTGATTGATGTTATGGGAAACAGCCCGATATCAGATGACAGAAAACTTAAAATAGGTATTATGCCGATTTTTGCAATAAGTAAAAAGCTATCTCCGGCACAATTAACAAAATATTGTCAGGACGCACTCGAATAAATTCAATAAAACTACAGTTAACACAAAAAAAGCCGTGGATTTTTCCACGGCTTTTTCATAGCTTAAAATAGAGGATCAGTCGCTGATCATTTCCATCATGAACTGATAGGCACCATCATTGTTGCCAGGCAGCCCTTCATGACCAAAGTCAGGGTACAAGATATGTTCTTTTTCAGAAGTGATCTTGTTGTATATCGCAAATTGGGTCGACGGCGGACATACATCATCGATCAATCCGGTAGTAAAACGTATTTTACATTTGATGCGCTTTGCCAGATTCTGAATATCAATGTAACCCAGGCGATGGAAAACATCATCTTCTCTCTGATGAGTAGGATCGGAATGTCGGAAGTATTCCCGCAATTCAGCATAAGCTCTCTGGTCAAGGTCCATATTCCACACACGTTTGTAATCGCTCAGGAACGGGAAAGTCGGAGCAGCACGATTAACATCAGGAACCAGCGCGGCACAAGCAACAGTAAGAGCTCCTCCTTGAGAACCGCCCATCAAACCAACTCTGGTTTCATCAACATCGTCCATATCCATAACAAGTCCAGTCAACTGTGCGCAGTCGAGAAACACGCTGCGAAAATAGAGCTGTTCCGGACCATTGTCGAGTCCGCGGATAATGTGTCCATGCAGTGTGTTTCCGACCACGCCACCGACATCTTCGGAAAGTCCGCCCTGACCGCGACAGTCAAGCGCCGCGACCGTATAACCGGCAGCAACGTAATTCAACTTATCATGCCAGTCACCGGAACTACCGGAATAGCCGTGAAACTGAACAATCGCCGGATGCGGCTTCTCAACCGGATTGATCGGTTTCAGCAATTTAGCATAGACCCGGGCTCCGCCCATACCGGTAAAATACATATCATAACATTTAGCAAACGGAGTTTGGAATTCAGCGGGCAACAACTCAATCTCAGGATCAATTGATTTCATTTCGGCAAGAGAGTTATCCCAGAAGCTGTCGAAATCTTCTGGACAGGGACTCACACCCTGGTATTCACGAAGTTTCTCAAGAGGCATGTCAACAACAGGCATTTTAGATCTCCTTTGTCCTTTTGTTTGACTTAATTTTCAGGAAAACATCCGATAAATATAAAGTAAGCTATTGAATAAACAACCACAAAAAATCAAAAACAAGGGAAAAAGATGTTAAAAGTCTTACGCTATCGCTTTTACTTACTAAAAAGTTATGCTAGATTATTTATTTGGTTTTTATGATTAAAATGGAAATTACCGGAAAGTTAATGTTGTATGGCAGAAAATTTCGAAACAAAGATAGTAAATGCCGCCGGTGAAGACAATTTCAAACGCGGCAAGCAGTTGCTGAAAACCAACAGCCTTCTGTGTGCATACCGTTCTTCTAATGGTCGAATCCATGCCGTAGTCAAGGATAAAAAAGACCGTTTGGAACACGTCGAAGTCGACAGACGCAGCAATACTTCAATTTGTACATGTTGCAAACCGGACAGTAAACAGATTTGTGCACATGCGGTAGCCGCTATACTCTATTTTTCTCGTTTTCCCGGCAATCAACTGCCTCCGGATACGTCTGATGAACCCGCCAAGTATCGCGGCCTGAAATACGAAGGATTCAGCGAACTGGCTCGTAAATCGGTCAATCCTCCCGAAGCCTCGTTGCAATTAATCGCGGAATCCGCTTTCCCTCATGTTCCAAGTAAATTCGAACACGCCCTGATCAGCGCAAAACTATTCATAGGCACCAAGAGCTATATCGGTAATCTTAATAATATACGCCAGCTTCATTTTGGCAAATCCCTGGCCGCCAACTTGAAGATTGGTCAATTTTCCCAACAGGACAGACAGATCATTCGTTTTCTGGCGATCAACGCGGAAGCTGACAGTTCAAAGTTGTCACTTGATGCCGAACAGACCGCAGAGTTATTCCACTGTCTTTCCGGATTCGACAATTTCACTCAGGGCGGCCGCAAAGTTATCATTCACCACACCGTTGCAGAACCGGTAATGTTATACAGCCCGACTCCCAGCGGCTGCCTTTTATTGTCAGCTCTAATGATCGACGGAGCCGTACTGCCATTAAAATCCGCCAAAGTAATCACCGGACGTTCCGGTTGCTGGACCGGTATGAATGGCGAATACTGGTGGGTGCCTGCCACAGTCGATGTATCGTGGCTCAGAAGCTTCCTGAGAACCTCTGAACAGGATTGCGACCAGGAAGCAACTAAATTGCTGATCAGTGAAAAAGAAAATCTTCCGGTACGCCTTATCCGCTTGGAAAACGGTCAACTGGAACAGAAAGAATGCTGCACATTATACAATGCCATGCTGACTCAAAACAAGTCACTGGAATTACAAGTGACTTTTGATTACGATGGAGCTTACTATCAGCCGGATGAGTCGGCATTTGGACATTCAAAAGGAAATTTCTGGAAGCGTAACCGCGCAGAAGAAAAAAATGTTATCGACGAACTTACTCAGTTTGGCTTCAAGGAAGCAAAACCTCTCCCCGGCAAAACCGTTTTTCTGCTGGAAGAAACCGAAGCGATCGGTGTATTTGCCGACAAACTGGTGCCGGAATGGCAGAAATCCCTGCGACTTCATTACTTGTCCGGACAATTGGCGTCACTCAGTGCCGGAGGGCGCGGAGTACCACGAATAGCCCTGGAGTGCAAACTGATAAAATCCAATCCAAAAAGCTACATACTGGAATACTTTTTAAAATATGACCGTGCAAGATTTGACTGGAAAAGCATTTATCAACTGGTAAAAAACAACCAGCGCTACTACCTGTTCGCCGGACGTATTTTCAGAATCAGTGACGAACTTCGAAAATTTATGCTTGCGGCAGCAAATATCATCCAACCCGTCAGTGGAGAAAAATATCAGATACAGGTACCGCGTAGTGCCGTTCCATTCTGGACCGCTGCAGGAAATAAACTCCCAGGCTCCGTTCCTCCTGAATTCTATGCTTTCAGCGAATTATTGAAGAATCCGGACTTCGCCGGACTGCCGGAAAATAGTACGAAGTCAAGTACATTCAAAATTCATGCGAAACTCCGTGATTATCAGAAACATGGAGTGGACTGGATGAAAAACCTGAGTGATCGCGGCTTTAACTTTATTCTTGCCGATGAAATGGGATTAGGAAAAACCCTTCAAACCCTGTCACTACTTGCTGAGCGCATGAGTAAGAAAAGCTCCCCTGCCCTGGTTATATGCCCGACAAGTCTGGTTGAAAACTGGCTTCGCGAAGCCGAAAAATTTGTTCCAACATTCAAAACTCTGGCAATTCGCGGGACGAAGCGCGCAGAGCAATGGGGAAAAGCCGATAAACACAACCTGATCATTACGTCGTATTCGATTATAAAACGTGACTTCAATTATATTGAAAATCAAATATTCTCATATGTTATTCTGGATGAAGCCCAGCACATTAAGAACCCCTCAACCGCCAATGCAAAAGTCTGCAAAGCAGTCAATTCCGAGCACCGTCTGGTTCTGACCGGTACCCCCCTGGAAAACAGCCCTGAAGATCTCTGGAGTATTTTCGACTTTCTGCATCCGGATATGCTCGGCTCAAATAACAGTTTCAAAAAATATTACGGGAATATTGCTGAAGATCCAGACAAACAAAATAATCTGGCCGCGCGAGTGGCCCCGTTTATTCTGCGTCGCAAAAAGCTTGACGTATGTACCGAGCTCCCGCCGAAACAGGAACAAATACTTTACTGCGAAATGGCCAACCATCAGCGCAAACTTTATGACCGAATAGCCGATTTGGGCCGCAAGGAATTCCGTCGTCTGGCCAAACTCAATAAAAAATCGACTTCCAATATGGAAATTCTTACCATCCTGATGCGCATGCGCCAGATATGCTGCCATCCACAACTACTACCGGAAAACCTGAATGAAAACATCATGGATTCGACCAAGATGGATTTGATGAAAGAGCTGGTACTGGAAAACATCGACAGCGGACACAAGATGCTGCTGTTTAGTCAGTTCACCTCGCTTCTCGCGATAATCAGGAACTGGCTCAGTGAAGAAAAGATTCCATTTGAATACCTTGACGGAGCCACCAAGGACCGTCTTGATCGCGTAGACAACTTCAATAATTCACCGGATATCCCGTTGTTCCTGCTGAGCCTTAAGGCTGGAGGCACCGGACTGAACCTGACTTCCGCCGATACCGTAATCATTTTCGATCCATGGTGGAATCCTGCTGCGGAAGCCCAGGCAACCGACCGAACCCATCGTATAGGTCAAACGAATCCGGTAACCAGCTTGAAACTGGTAGTAAAAGATACGGTCGAAGAAAAGATACTGGCACTGCAAGATAAAAAAGCAGCAATCTTCCAGAGTCTACTGGAGAATCCGGAGGCGTCCTCCGGCAAACTCACGATCGAAGACCTAGAATTCCTGTTCGAATAGTTTCCTCAATGCCTATTTTGATAAAACCGGCAGACCGCGCATCAGCGTGGCTGAATGATGCTTCATTTGTTTAGTCAGACCAGTCTGTCCAGCCTAACAAAACATTACGCGAACAGGCAAATTTAAAGTTACATGAATGCCGCTGGTGCGGCAGGCGTTTTCATCGCCCCCCCCTACTTCTACTGAAAGAGATCTTTCGGAATCTTGCCGTCTTTGCCAACAGAGATATTATCGAAATCAACTTTAGTACGCCAGCCGGGACCATAAAGTTTCAACTCACTCGGCACATAAATGCCATCGACTTCACGGTATGCGGTAACCTCAAGATTACGATAGGCTGAAGCAGCGCTTTTCTTGAACCATTGCACTTTAAGTGGAAAATAATGCTTCGCGCTGAAAAATACTTTAACATATTCTTTGCCGTCAGGAGATTGAAGCACAATCACCCTGCACTCCTGCATTTTTACGGTATCACGTTCTTCTTCCCGGACAAAGCCCCAGTAGATAAACGACATGGTAAGGTCATCCGGACGTAATCCATATTGTCCCAGCAACGGAACTTTATAGCCGCCTTTCTTTAACGGAATAATACTGGTCTTTTCAGCTCCAACCCCATAGACTTGGCCAATCTGGTAACCTTGGGACTTGTTGATCACAATCTGCGCAATCGTACGCTTTCCGGTAAAAAGAGTAACGAATTTCAAAGGAGCCTCAATCGTATCCGCACCACGCCGACGATTCATCACCGAACCAATCAGCTTTACCCAGTACTGTCCACCGGAGGGATATCGGGCTATTTTCAAAAATTCCTTAGCGGATAATTCCTTCTTGTCCGCACGACAAATTCCCGGCAGTAAAGCCAGAGCAAACATCGCGCAAAAAAAGATTTTAAACTTCATTATTTCTTAACCTTTTTACGTTCCAACACAATATTCAAGGCCGGATCAATCCGGTCGGCAAATTTAAATGTAATCTGCTTTCTAATGTTTTCGGGTATTTCATCCAAATCTTTACGGTTTTCTTCAGGAAGAAGAATCATTTTAACTCCGGCACGAATAGCCGCAATCACTTTCTCTTTGATTCCTCCAACCGGAGTAACCTTTCCATGCAGTGTGATCTCTCCGGTCATCGACACGGCCGGTTTGGGCGGACGGGACGTCAGAAGCGAAACCAGCGCAGCAGTCATCGTAATACCGGCAGACGGACCGTCTTTCGGCGTGGCGCCATCCGGCACATGGATATGAAAATCGTGAGTCTCAAACACTTTAGGATCGATTTTATACTTTTCGGATTTACTGCGGACATAACTAAATGCGGCTTCCGCACTTTCCTTCATTACGCCGCCAAGAGAACCGGTAAGCTTCAGGCCGCCTTTTCCAGGCATCATCATTGCTTCAACAGGAAGAATCGTTCCTCCGCTACTGGTCCATGCCATACCGGTAGCAACTCCAGGTTCGGGCTGCAAATCAGCCTCATCCATCGTAAATTTGCGGGGGCCAAGATACGCTCTGATATCTTTTCCTTCCAACACAGTACGTTTCTCGCTGTTGATTTCCCCTTCCACAATTTTACGCGCCACCTTACGGCAAAGTTGTCCGATGGTACGTTCCAGAGTACGAACTCCGGCTTCTCGAGTATAGAATGAAATCAACTCATCAATAGCAGAAACCCCAATGAATAACTGACGCTGTTTAATACCGTTCATTTTCAACTGGCGTGGGATTAAATAACGTCTTGCAATCTGCTTTTTCTCCTCAGCGGTATATCCTGGCAGTCTTACCACATCCATACGGTCAAGCAGGGCATCAGGAATCGTATCAAGTACGTTAGCGGTAGCGATAAACAATACCGAACTCAAATCATAATCCAACTCCAGATAATGATCGTTAAAAGCATGGTTCTGCTGCGGATCCAATACCTCCAGCAACGCCGATGACGGATCACCACGATGGTCACTTCCAACCTTATCGATCTCATCCAGCATAAATACCGGATTGGAAGTTCCCGCTTTCTTGAGCCCCTGAATAATGCGTCCGGGTAAAGCGCCTACATAAGTACGGCGATGACCACGAATTTCAGCCTCATCCTTAACCCCGCCAAGAGACATTCTGACAAACTTACGATTCATGGAACGGGCAATTGACTGTCCAAGCGAGGTCTTTCCAACCCCCGGAGGACCAACAAAACAAATAATCGGAGATTTTTTATCTTTTTTAAGCTGAAGAACTGCGAGAAATTCAAGAATCCGTTCCTTGACGTCTTTAAGTCCATAATGATCTTTATCAAGATTTTTCGCGGCTTCTTTTACATCAAGCGTATCAAAAGAGAACTCATTCCACGGAATAGCCAGAAGCCAGTCAATGTAACTGTACGCCACATGATACTCACCAGAAGCCTGGGGAATAACCTCAAGACGCTCCATTTCTTTGCGAACCACCGTCAAAACCTCTTCCGGCAGTTCTTTCTCCATAATACGCTCTTCAAGCGCAATAATATCCGGATTACGGTTTTCTTCTCCAAGCTCTTCTTTAATTGTTTTAAGCTGTTCACGCAAAAAGAATTCACGCTGATTTTTACTCATGGCGTTATGCACCTGAGATTGAATTTCAGATCCAAGATGCAGCACTTCAACTTCACGATTCAGTAAAATTGTCAGCAACTGGAACCGATCATGCAGGCTTGGAAGAGTAAGAATACAAAGTTTTTCAACAAAAGACAGATTCAGGGTGTCTGCAATAAGATCCACCAGTCGGAAGTTGTCACTGACATTTAAAATGGCAATTTTAAGCTCTTCCGGGAAATTCGGAGAATAAGAGATAATTTCCTGGAACTGTTTAAGGGCATTCCGCGCCATGGCAATTGCTTCCAGATCATCGCCTTTTTCCTCCGGCACATTCTCGACCATGACTTTTCCGTTACGATAGACCTTAGTAATCCTGACGCGTTTCAGACCCCGAACCAGTACTCTAACCGTTCCATCCGGGAAACGCAGCATTTTAACAATTCTGGCAACCGTACCAATCCGGGAGACGACCCGGTCATTGGCCTTAATCGTATCAATTTTAAAATCAAATCCGGTACTTTCAATATCTACAGAATCGTCAACTTCAGGGAACGAGGCAATCAAACGGTCACCGGAAGATACATCGTCAATCATCTTTACGTATTCATCACCTTCGATGACCAGCGGAGCCAGCGTATATGGAAATACCAGCATTGACCGCAACGGCAACAAAGGCACCTTATTTGTCAATACCTCTTTTTCCTGAATCACATCTTCTTCAGCCATAGTATTTTTCTTTTTATCGTCAGCCATTAAAATCCCCTATCGTATGGACTAATATTCTAGCAAGTTAAATCGTAATATCGGTCTAAAAACAACCCCCGTAAAGCATTATACTGCATTGCGGGGGTAATAAATCTAATGTTTCCGCTTCCGTAACGTCATACGGATCAAATATTAAAAGAACACGTGACCGTCGTCATATCACTTCTTGCCACCGGCAGAGAGAACTCTACTTTGCATCCCTTGTCTTTTTCACCAGTAGCGTAAATTTTTCCTCCGTGAGATTCCACAATCTTCTTGGACACCGCCAGACCGAGCCCGGAACCAGCTGAACCCTTCGAAGTAATAAACAAGTCAAACATTTTTTTCGCCTGGTCAGGAGTCAAACCAATGCCGTCATCCTGAACTGAAACGAGAATATTCTCTTTATTTTCATCAAAATTAACCCGAAGCTTAATGGTTCCAACGTCCTTCTGGTCAATTCGGGTCTTCTTCTGAAGTACGGCATGCTCCGCATTATTAATCAAGTTGAGCAATACACGGTAAATACCATTGCCATCGACCTCCGCATAAAGCGGCAGGTTAACTGAATCTTCATTAACATCAAGCATAATCCCATCCGCATGAAGATTAGGCCCAACAAGGTCAGTAACGTCTTTGACGATCTTGCAAATATCGGTAATCTGGAAACTCATCTTTTGTTCGCTTGCTAAACTAAGTAAGTTAAGTACAACATTACCAAGACGCTGATGGTTGCGATTCAATATACCGAAAGCTTCCGCGGAGAGATCAGAATCATTGCTGTCAATGCCCATCTGAAGCAAGTTGAAACTGCCGTCCATTGCAGCGAGAATGTTCTTTATATAATGAGAAATTTCAGCAGCGGATGCACCTGTAGCAACCAACCGTTCGTTCCTGAAATTAAACTCAAGCATATTACGATGCTGTACAGTCATTCCGGCGGTATGGCCTGCAACTGTCATAACCCAGAGATCCTCAAAAGAGTACTGAATATCAGGATCGTCAAGAGTCACATAAAGCATTCCGTTAGACTGCTCACGAGTAAGCATCGGAACACACATGATAGAGCGAGTCTTTCCATCATTTCCGGTTTTGGTAACCTGTACCGCCTGGTAGTTTTCTTTGGAGTATGAAACAATATTTTTATCGATCTCATCATTTTCAATATCAATATGCTCATCCTGCCATCCGGCGGCAGTAATAAATTCACCTTCTTCCAAGTCAAAAATCAACAGATAGGCACTGCAAATCGGCACCACAACTCGAATAGATTCAACAATCTTATTATACAATTCCTGAGGTTCAAGAACAAAGGAAATCATGTTCTGGAATACAAAAATATCGAGGAAACGATTTTTCCCGCGTTGAGAAAAATCCCATTCTTCTTCCTGACGCGCAAGACTAAACTTCTCCAGCGGTATCTGATGAATAATACTGCTTTCATCGAGCGGCGAAGATTTCGATGCCACTCCGGGCACCACTATTTCAAAGATTGTCTTTCCGATTCTAGCCGATGTTCTAAATGGCAGCAATACTTTACGGTCAACTTTCTGACCGACAATCCATGTACCATTAGTACTGCCGAGATCTTCAATATACCACTTTCCGTCTTCAAACGTCAAACGGCAATGCTTTCGCGATATCAGCTTATCCTTGACATGAACACCCGCTTCGGAAGCTCTTCCTAAAGTGAATTCATCACTCGGAACGGAAATGATTTTTCCTTTCAGGGTGCCGGCAATGATTCTTATGAAACAATCTTCCGCTTGAGCGGCAAAATCACCATTAAAATCCATAAGAAAATATTTCTCTCCTGGTTACATCTTATCCGGCGGTAGATAAATAACCGCTTTTGAAATAAACTTATACCGAATAAGTGAATTTTCAACATATAATGTCTATTTTTACCGTTTTATGGCTGATAGTCAAGTTTTTTCTAAAAATCATATATAAAATATGTTATGTTTTTGCGTAGAACATACAATTTTATATAAGACAGTAGCGACTTAGATATTGCCAATGTCAGTTTTCGGGAAGTAATGTTTCAATACATTTCCGGCAAGATAGAGAGATCCGCAAATGATCTTTTTACGATTCGCAGTATCAGCCAGAGCGTCAGTCAACGACCCATAACCGACCGCACTGACATCCGATACTTCTCCAGCAGTTGCGATAAGTTGTTCAACCGGACAACACGGCCGGGATGCCTCAACCGGAACAAAGACAAACCGCTCGGCTATTTCAGCCAGGTTTTTAACAACTGTTTTGAAATCCTTATCAGCAAGCCCGCCAAACATAACCGTAAATTTATCATTTCCACAATTACGTTTTACAGCCTCAACCAATACTGCTGCCCCATCGGGATTATGAGCACCGTCAAGCAGAGTACCATCCGGCAACAACTGCAGTCTTGCAGGCCATCGGGCCTTTGACAGTCCTTCTAAGAGAATCTCCATTCCAATACGAAACTGCTCTGAAATAAATTCCAGTACAGCAACGGCAAGAGCCGCGTTTCTTACCTGGACCTGACCGGCGAGCCCTATACTGATTTGATAGTCCCCGAAGACAAAATCCTGTCTGTTCCAATCATAGAAACGACTTTCAGCCTCCAGCCACTCGGCGGGAACTTTTTTCACTGGAGCAAAATAATCTGCGGCAATGTGTCGGATCACAACTTCCGCGTCGGGATTAATATGTCCAATGAATACCGGCCGAGACGGCTTGATAATTCCAGCTTTTTCAAACGCGACTTGTTCAATCGTATCCCCAAGATACTCCTTATGCTCAAGGGATATTCCGGTAATGACACTGCACAGCGGATCAACCACGCTAGTCGCGTCAAGCCGTCCTCCCATGCCAGTTTCCCAGATAACAAAATCAACCTTTTCCTGGTTAAAATAAAGAGCGGCAATCGCCGTAGTCAGTTCAAAATATGTAGGACACCTTTCACCGGCCTTCATTTTTTCTACAATCGGGGCCGCATTATTGATCAATTCGGCAAAACGTTCCTCAGGTATCGCTTCCCCATTAATACGAAAGCGCTCTCTAACTGAAACCAGATGAGGAGAAGAATAAAAACCAACCTTGAATCCGGCATGGCGTAAAGCAGCCATCAGCATTACGGCAACAGAGCCCTTACCATTACTGCCGGCAATGTGAATGAAACGCAAATCCCGGTCGGGAGCACCTAAATGATCAAGTAATTCACGAACTTGCTCAAGCCCAAGCTTCACCCCGAACATCATCAAAGAATTGAGAAAATCCTCAGCCTGTAAAAAGTTCATAATACTGCGGCACCCCAATTAATAGGGATTGGACCAAGACGGAAAAGTCATATCAAACCGGCTGTTTACAAGCCTGCGATATTTCTTCGTCCAGGTATCAATCACGTATAGCGAAGACAGCCCTTTATAATTGCGGCTGCATATAATATGTCTTGAATCCGGAGCCCATGACGGACTTTCCCAGTCACCGGCAGCATTTGTAATGATACCATTGGGAACTCTCGGATCCTTACTGTTCGTTATCGCAATCGCATAACTCTTCCCAACCCTGGAAGAATAAGCAATCGCACCATTCTTTGCCCATGCAGGCGAGGTAGCTTCCATGCCCTGGGTTTTGAGTCTAACCGGAGTACCTCCATTGGCACTGATTACATATAGACTCTGTCGTCTGTCCAAATCAGAAACAAAACATATCTTGCCGCCGCCCGGAGACCAACATGGAGCAGCCTCCACCGCCTTGCTTCTAGTGAGACGACGCATATTACCGGACTCGACTTCTTTAACATAAAGTTCAACCTGCTTATCACGGCTCATTACAAGCGCCATATACCTGCCGTTTGGAGAAATCGAACCGCCGGTATTAAGTCCGCGCATCCGCACGAGAATGCGACTTCGAAACGGATTCAGGACAGTCTGGATCAAGTTAGTTCTGGAGTTTCCATACATGGTATAGATAAGAGACTTTCCATCCGGAAACCATTCAGGTTCCACACACAGGTTATTATGGTGGGTGATCTGACGAATATCAGAGCCGTCGAAATCACAGATATAGATATTCTTGGACTTAGCAGTGGTTTTAACACTGAACACAATTCTGGTCGCACAGATTCCGGGAATTTTAAAGAGTTTTTTCAATATTTCATCTACGGCGCAATGTATACCATAACTCGCATCCGAAGGATTAATTCTGCATTTAATGGAACAGACCAGCTTATTGGCGGAAGTTCTGACTTTGATAAAAAGCATTTCATTGGAATAAGCACCATAAACCACATAATCCGCAGCGGGAGACTTAACCACATCAAACCATCCGCATCTGATAATATCAGACGTAACCTGAGCGGAAACATTATTATTTCCGGCAATATCCTTTATATAGACAGTTGGATTCTTAGTTGATTCCCCGAAAGGTTTTATAACTTTTACAGCCTGCCCCTGCAAACAGGAACAGACAACCACGGCGGCAGCCAGCAAAACAGGTTTAAAAAAAGATTTTACGAACATTTTTTGATCTCGCCAGTGTTAATATTAGATTTAACGTCTATAATATTTGCATTCGTTGAATTTTGCCAATTAAATTCCGATATTTTTTTAAAAAAGTCAAACCGAACAAACAAAAGTGTAACAACATTTATATTAACGGATCAATACCGGATTTATTTATGATCAAACCAATTGAAGATAATATTGAATACGATGATGAGTTTAATGAAACCATTGTCGAAGAAGCGATCGCCGCCGGTATTGAAAAAGAAATGACCTCAGCTCCTGATCGACACGAAGCCCTGATCAGATTGACCAACCATTTCTTTGAACCGGAAGGACAACTTAGTAAATCCGGTCTGACCGGCAGAAATTACGAATTCAGACTACAGCAAATGAAAATGGCAACGGCTACTGCCGAGGCCCTCAAAAATAATCACAACCTTTGCGTTGAGGCCCCTACCGGGGTAGGAAAAAGTTTTGCCTATCTGGTTCCGGCAATACACTATGCCGCCAATGAATCAAATCCCGTTGTCATATCAACCGAAACGATAAACCTTCAGGAACAGCTGATGGAAAAAGATATTCCGTTTCTGCGTAAGGCAATGAAACGGGAATTCCGTGCCGCCCTCGCCAAAGGCCGCGGTAATTATATCTGTATGCGGCGGCTGTTTATGGCTACAGGCGAACGCCAGGCCGAATTCTTTCCAACCCACGGAACTCTTGCAGAAGCAAAACGTATCCTGAGGTGGGCAGACTCTACGACTGACGGCAGCCGTTCGGATTTGCCATTCAACGTAGATCCCGGTATCTGGGGAAGCGTTTGCTGTGAAGGCGGCAACTGCCACGGTCCACGTTGCAGCTTCTACCGTGACTGCTTTTATTGGAACGCCAGGAAATCATGGGAACAAGCAGACATCATTGTCTCGAATCACGCGCTGTTCTTTGCCGACTTGAAAATGAAATGCGAAGAAGTTTCAACGGAAAACAATCTTCTACCAACCTACTCCGCTGTAATCATCGATGAGGCCCATACGCTTGAAGACAACGCCGCGGATCACCTCGGACTCCGAATTTCCCAGGCTGGCTTCATGCATTTTCTCCGGCGATTGTTCAATTCTAAAGCCGGAAGCGGACTCCTTTTAAAGTCAGGACAAGAAGCCGTTAAAATCCGTGAAAGCGTGGCGGAAGTCGAAGGATTGGCTTACACTTTTTTCGGTATGCTAGAACAAATTGTCATCGACAAGGAAGATACGATTGTCCGCGTTGTACGTCCCCAAATTGTACCAGACCTGCTCTCCGATGCTCTGGCACTACTAAAAAAGCAACTTGAATCCTTCATAAAAATTCAGGAAGACAAAGATTTTCGCACCGAACTGGAAACTCTTTATTCCCAGTGCGACGGCTATATGGACGGCATTTTCAAGTTTATCAATATGTCTCTCGATAATCACGTTTATTGGTTGGAAACAACAAGCCGCGACGAAAAATCAGGCGTGACTCTTCATGCCGCGCCCTTGAATGTCAGCGTACTGCTCTACCAATGCCTGTTTTCAAAGTCATTTTCGACAATCGTAACCAGCGCAACTCTTTCAGTAGGACAAACCCTTGATTACTACCGCAATCGCGTCGGCTATGGCGACGGCAGCGAAGTAATTCTTGATTCGCCGTTTTCCACAGATCAAGTTCAATTGTATATTCCACGGCGTATGCCCGAACCGCGCGACGAGGAATACCCTAGTGCGGTAACAGAACAAATCAAAAATTATATTGAAATGACCAACGGCAAAGCATTCGTACTCTTTACCAGCTATTACATGCTGAAATACTGTGCGGAAGAACTGGAAGACTATTTTGAAGACCTTGGAATTACGTTGCTGGTCCAAGGACGCGAGATGTCCCGCGGCGCCATGTTGGAAGTATTCAAGGCCGATATAAATTCAGTCATTTTCGGCACCTCAAGTTTCTGGACCGGAGTGGATGTTCCCGGCGAAGCGCTGAGTAATGTTATCGTAACCAAACTCCCCTTCCCTGTACCGTCACATCCGCTGATCGAAGCACGCGGCGAACGCATCACCGAACTAGGCGGCAACCCGTTTATGCACTACAGCCTGCCGGAAGCGATCCTGAAACTCAGACAGGGAACCGGGCGACTGATTCGCAGCAAATCCGACACAGGAATCATTGTTATCCTGGACCGCCGGGTTCTAACCAAAAGATATGGCAACCTCATCCTCGGCAGCCTACCGCAATACAACATCAATGTAATGTAAAGAAAAGCTACGCTGCTTTTTCCCGTTTGGACTGTTCTTCTTTGCCATGAACGTTGTCAAGAATAACCGGACCGAGGAAGATGACGGCATATAATGACATGATAAATATGTTGCCAATCAATATCGCAACAGACCAGAAAGCCTTTCGAACACCATTAATCGCCTCATTCTGCGTAATCGCAAGAATATAAAAAATGGCGAGGAAGAAATTAGCTGCCAGGGTAAATGCCTGAATATTAGCAAGCTGCTTGGCTTTTTCCTGATGTTCAAGATAATAGGCAAGACGTTGATCTGCTTGCTTATCGGATTTTTTTAATTGATTCATTACGGTCCGGTTGGAAATTCCCTGAGGAGTATTAAAATGAGACATCATTTCATCTTCATTCAGACTCGGCTGATTTGCAAAGCTAACGACTCGACAAATAGTAACGATTGAAACGATCAGCATAAAAAAAGTAGCGGCGGCTAAAATAACAGCATTATTTCGAGACATATTACATCCTCCATTCTACAATACAGAAATATTACAGAACTCCCAAAAAATATAAACACAACCAATCATGAAACATTTATAACACAAATGTGTAATTATTGCAAGAGATAAAACCATTATCGACAAGTTATTCTTTGATAGAATTATAATGCGTCACTTTCCTTTACACTCACGAATACGATGCATGTTTTTCTTTTTAGTAAATACGAATTAAAGCAGCTAACCGTACATTCGATAAAAAAATATCCATTTCTTCTATTTATTATATTGACAAATTTTATATCAGCCTTAATATTTTATAAATAAGCTTTAGATATAAAAATACCTAATCGTATTATGGTTATATAAATTGGAGTTGTTAAAATGTTTGAAAAATACCTCGACATTAATGAAGTTCAGGAAATACGCGCCCGTTCTCTGATCTATTTCGGATGCGGAGCGATTTATAAAATCGCTCAAATTGCCGAAGCTCTAAAGTCACAGAACATCAATAAAGTTCTGATTGTAACAACTCGCGGAGCATATAAGAAATCCGGAGCATGGGAACCGACAATCAATGCGTTAAATGAATCAGGACTGACTTATGTTCACTATGACAAAGTCACTCCAAATCCTACAACAGATTCAATTGACGAGGCCACTAAAATGGCGCATAATTTCGGAGCTGGAGCCGTAATCGGTATCGGTGGCGGCAGTCCGATTGATGTCGCCAAAAGCGTCGCGATTCTGCTGAAATATCCGAAAGAAACCGGCGAATCTCTTTATACGTTGAAATTCACGCCGGAAAAAGCAGCTCCGATCATCGCAATTAACTTAACCCACGGCACCGGAACCGAAGGCAACCGTGTAGCTGTAGCTTCTATCGAAGAAAAAAATTACAAACCAGCAATTGCGTACGAATGCATCTATCCGACCTGGTCGATCGACGATCCGGAACTAATGCTGTCTCTGCCGCTGAAACAGATACTTTACACTTGCATTGACGCGGTAAACCATGTTGTTGAAGCTGCCACGACCACCGTCACGAATCCGTTTGCAATTACACTGGCACGTGAGGTTGTCGTATTGGTTCACAAATATCTGCCGGTCGCTGTAGCTGACCCTCAGGATGTAACCGCACGCTATAATTTGGCGTATGCCGCACTGCTGGGCGGGATCTCATTCGATAACGGCTTCCTGCATTTCACTCATGCACTGGAGCATCCGCTAAGCGCCTTGAAACCGGACCTGACTCACGGTCTGGGGCTGGCAATGCTGCTTCCTGCGGTTGTAAAAGCCATATATGAAGCAAAAGCACCGGTCCTCGCAGATATTCTCGCACCTTTAGTTCCCGGACTGAAAGGTACCCCGGACGAAGCCATTGCCGCCGCAAAAGGCGTAGAAAAATGGCTATTCGAAATGGGTTCAGATCATAAACTTGAAGATGAAGGATTTACAGAAAACGATATTGAAAAACTGACAGAACTGACAGAAACCACACCGTTCCTGCCGTTGATGCTTGGTGTCGCCCCCGTAAAATCAACACCGGAAGTAGTAGCAACCATTTATCGTGACTCTTTAAAACCATTATCATAACACTTTTCCCCTCCCCCCCCCTCGGGCTGCTCTGTCTGACTTGGAGCAGCCCTTTTTTTGTCTACACAGAAATGAGAACATATCACCCAAAATCAACATCCTGGAGTTGTAAAGCGATAAATAGGAGCTAATCTTGTAGGTGCAAACAAATACAAGGAAAACTATGAAATTCAGCGAATTACTAATAAAACCTGCTCTTGAAGCAGCTCTTTCGAAAGAAAATATTATCGAACCAACTGCAATTCAGGAAAAATCGATACCGTTGATCTTAAACGGTAAAGATATTTATCTCAGCTCCGAAACCGGAACAGGAAAAACTCTGGCATATCTGCTGCCGTTAATCTCAAAACTTGATACAACGTCAAGAGATCTTCAGGTTATGATTTTGACCCCAACCCATGAACTTGCGTCACAAATTATTGACCAGTTGAAGAGAATTCAGCAAAACTCAGATATTGACATCCGTTCACAACTTCTGATCGGAACCGCATCCATAAAACGACAGCTGGAAAACCTGAAAAAGAAACCGCACATTGTCGCAGGATCGGCCGGTCGTCTACTTGAACTAATCAAAATGAGAAAACTGAAAGTACATAACGTTAAAAGCGTTGTAATTGATGAAGCCGACAAACTGCTCTATACAGAAAGTGTCGACACGATCAAGGAAATTCTTCGTTCCATGCTGAAAGGCAGACAATTAATATTCGCCTCCGCCACAAATCAGGCAATTTCAAATGAAGTAGCCAAAACCCTCGCACCGGATTTGATTCAAGCCCATACCGGTTCGAATCAAATATCATCGAACATTGATCATATCTATTTCGAGGCCCATGAGAATGAAAAACCTAAGTTGCTGAGCCGAATAATCAATGCCTGCAAACCTGAACGGGCAATTATTTTTACTCATCGCAACGAAACAGCCAGACGCATCGCGAAAAAACTGTCGGAACGCAAAAAAAACATAGGAGAAATTCATGGCGACTGCGATAAGCAAGCCAGACAAAACACCATTAACCAATTCCGAAGCGGAAAAATCAATATTCTTGTAGCTTCCGACATGGCGGCACGTGGTCTGGATGTAAAAGGCGTTACCCATATTTTCAATTTTGACATTCCGGCTCAAAGCAAGGATTATCTGCATCGGGCAGGAAGAACAGGACGCGCCGGAGCCAATGGATACTGCATCTCCTTAATGAGTGGAGAAGAACAGAAAGCAGCACGCCGCTATGAACGCGAATTGAAAATAAAAATGCATAAAGCCACCATTTTCGATGGTGTCATCAAATTTGAAAACGCTCCAAAAAACGAACAGTAACAAAATCGTCTTCAGCGTTTAATATTTTATAAGTATTACTACTAAAATTCACCACAAACTCATAATCCTCCTCTTGAAATTTAATATTGTTTGTTATACTCTTTTCAAGTGGGAGGCTAATATGAATACAGTATATTTTGTCATTGTAATTCTTCCTGGAATTATTTTTCCCCTTACATCATTTGTATTGGGGAATCACTATTTTAATAAACTAGAAAAGCATCAAATAAGATGGTATTCCAAAATATCATATAACTCGATTATTATTTGGGCTACTGTCACAGTGTTAAAGAACGCCAGCTCTACAGAATTAATTCCATTACTGGGTGTTATGACCATCTTCGCCATCCACATCTATTTCCTATTTATCGGGTTGAGAAATTTATCTTAAATTAACCTAAAAAAACAAACCTCTCGAAGAAACTACAGTAAAAAAATGCGAATAAGCAGTGATGAACAATAGAATTGATATTCATCCATAATTACCTTGCAAAGCAATTCAAAAAAAAAGCCTCGAAAACCTAAGTTTCGAGGCTAACAAATTCAATAATTGGGGTGGATGAGGGGACTCGAACCCCCGACCTCCTGGGCCACAACCAGGCGCTCTAACCAACTGAGCTACAACCACCATATTTCACACTCCGTGAAAGGGTGTATATATTACTCCGGAAATTGAAGGTTTCAACTCCAAAAACAAGAATTCTTACAAAAAAATTACTAAATATGGTAAAATTCACTTAAGATCACCCATTTCAGACACTGTTTTATACCATTTTTTTTGAAATACAGTCTGTTTGATATCTTTTGCTATGCCTTTTATTCATATTTGAATAACTGGATTTATCTGAAAAAAAATATGACTTTTCTTATTGACAAGTACATTTTAATGGTTTACATTTATTCATATTAGAAAAAACATTATTCATATTTGAACAATCGAATTTAATAAGCAGGTAGAAAAATGACGACAGGAAAAATCAATCCGTCAGAACTGAAAATCACTGATATGCGTTTTGCGGATATCGATGGCGCGCCCAAACGCTGCACACTGATCAAAATCTATACAAACCAGGGCTTGATTGGCTACGGAGAAGTACGTGACGCATCAAGTCGTACTTACGCAGCTATGCTGAAAAGCCGTATCATCGGCGAAAATCCCTGCAATGTTGAAAAAATCTTTCGCCGTATTAAACAATTCGGCGGTCATTCACGTCAAGCCGGCGGCGTCAGCGGGGTTGAAGTAGCTCTCTGGGATCTGGCGGGAAAAGCTTGGGGCGTTCCCGTATGGCAGCTACTCGGTGGTAAATACCGCGACGATATTAGAATTTATTGTGATACCGATTCCGAAGGCGGCGGTCGCGATATGGGAAAAGCACTGAAAGAGCGCATGGAACAAGGTTATACTTTCCTTAAAATGGACCTGGGAATTGAAATGCTGATGGACGAACCCGGATGCCTCAGTGCTCCGCTTGGCTTTCTGGAAAAGATGAAGGAATTTAAACGTACTGTGTTCAGCACTCCTCACGGCTCAATTGATCCCCGTGCAATGCGCGGAGAAGCCTATGACTTGTTTAGTACCGCTCATCCTTTTACGGGTATTCATATAACAGAAAAGGGTCTTGACTATCTTGAAAACTATATGGCGGAAGTACGTGAAGTTACAGGATATGAAATTCCTCTGGCAATCGACCATGTCGGACACGTACCGCTTGAAGACTGCATCAAACTGGCGAAGCGCCTTGAACAATTCAATCTGGCTTGGATGGAAGATCCGGTTCCGTGGCAAATGACTGAACAATATACGCGCCTGACTGCCGCGACGACAACCCCGATCGGCACCGGCGAAGATATTTATCTGAAAGAAAACTTCATGCCGCTATTAAAATCCGGTGGGATAGCCGTAGTACATCCTGACGTACTCTCCACCGGCGGAATCCTAGAAACCAAGAAAATCGGCGACATGGCGGAAGATCATGGAGTGGCAATGGCAATCCATATGGCGGAAAGTCCGATTGCCTGTATGGCGGCGGTTCATGTGGCAGCAGCCACCCGCAACTTCACCGCTCTCGAAGTACACTCTGTTGACGTACCATGGTGGGATAGCCTGGTTAACGGTCTGCCAAAACCGCTGATAAACAAAGGTTATATTCATGTACCGGATGCTCCGGGCCTCGGTATTGAATCTTTGAACGAAGAATTGATCAAGGAAAAACTTCACGATGACTTCCCGGAAGCCTGGGCTTCGACCACCGAGTGGGATAAGGAATGGGCCAACGATCGCCAGTGGAGCTAATCCATATTTACTGGAGAGGGCAGCGTACCTACCGCCCTACCCTCTCGTTATCAACTTACAATAGAAATCAACCATAAAATAAGGAATATACATCATGACTCAGAAACTGCAAAAAGAAGCCGAGCTAATGAAGCTGGAAGACTTAATTAGAACCAGGGAATACATTCCTAACAATGAACTTCCAATTCCAATTAAAGAACTCTGCGAGCGTTATGAAAAACTTTACACCGGCGCGATCAACGATGTTATGCGCGAACGCTGTCTGTTGGACCAGAACCTGCCTTCAGACATCATGCCGCTGCGCGATGAAATGACTGTCTGTGGTGTTGCTTTTACCGTAAAAAGCGCGCCAAATGTTATGATTCAGGGCGAAATGACCTTCCGCGCCAAAATGCTTGACGAAATGACTCCTGAAGGTCTTGTTGTCTGGGATACCAGCGGCGACACCGAAGGCTCCCTCTGGGGCGGAGTAATGACCGCTACTGCTATCGCCAAAGGTCTGCGCGGTGCGGTTATCGCCGGAGGAATTCGCGATACCAAACAGATTCTCGAACAGAAGTTCCCGGTATTTTATAAATACCGCACCAGCAACGGATCGCTTGGACGCTGTCTGATCACTCACTACCAGGTTCCGGTCAAGATCGGTAAAGTTACCGTTCGTCCCGGCGACATCATCTTCGGCGACATCGACGGCGTACTCTGTGTTCCGCGCGAAATCGCTTATGAAGTACTCCTCCGCGCAGAAGAGATCGAACGCAACGAAGACGAGATTTTCAAGTGGGTTCGTGGAGGCGACACCATTCAGGAAATCGTTGACAAAGGCGGATACTTCTAGTCCGCGGCAATACCATTTGAACTTGCCACTATAATACGATATAATATATACGCAGTCGGGTTCCATGCCTGACTGCGAATTAATTTACAGGATAATGAAGAATGAGCGTCAGCACAAGATTTGACCTAACCGGACGTAAAGCCCTGATCACCGGATCAAGCCGGGGAATCGGACGCGGCATTGCTATCGCTTTGGCGGAAGCCGGTGCCGAAGTAATCGTCCACGCCAGCCGCGAAGGTGGTAAACTCAATGAAACCGTCGCAGACATCATAAAAGCAGGCGGCAAAGCCCGTGGCATCGCCGCTGACTTAGGCGACTCAGAACAGGTAAAACGTCTCGCCGCGGAAGCGGGAGAACCCGATATACTCATATTAAACGCATCAATCCAGTCCTACCAGGTGATTGATGACTTCACCCCAGAAGAATTCGACCGCCAGTACGCCGTAAATATGCGTTCATCGTTTGAACTAATCAGTCTCTGCCTTCCGGCCATGAAGCGCCGTAAATGGGGACGTCTCCTCGCAATCGGCAGCGTAAACCAGTATAAGCCCGCCGCACGTTTGGCGATCTATTCATCAACAAAATCCGCTCTCAGCAACCTGATGAACAATTGTGCCCGTGAATACGCTCAGTACGGCATCACCGCCAACGATATCGCCCCCGGCGTAATCGTCACTGACCGTAATTCGGAAGTATTGAAGGACGAAGAATTCAGCGCGAAAATTATGTCGCTGGTCCCCGCCGGACGTTTCGGCAACACCGACGACTGCGCTGGACTCGCCCTGCTCCTCTGTTCCGATGCAGGCAGCTACATTACCGGCGCCGATATCCCGGTCGCGGGCGGCATGCAGCTTTAATTTTTTATTTGTCTCGGCTTCGCCGACCAGCGTTCCGGCGCTGGACCCCGTCCGGCAAGGTGCCGATGCCAAGTAATTGCGTTAATTTGGTCGAAACAAGTTTCGCCTCAAATTAACGCAATGAGTGCCACAAAAAAGAAAAGAAAAAAGCACCACAAAAGTTTAATTGTCCCGCATGCAACCCCTCTGACCTTGAATAAGCGGATTTTTTTGCACAAATGGTTTGACTTTTCTAATAATTAAGGCATATTTTCACTTCTGAAATGCGCCTCGGTAGCTCAGAGGATAGAGCAACTGACTTCTAATCAGTGGGTCGTGGGTTCAATTCCCGCCCGGGGTACCATTTTTAACTAGCTAAAAGCAAGCGACTTATGACTTTTGTTTTAAGTCGCTTTTTTGTTGCAAAAATACCCCCATCAAACCAATATCAAACCAACTGACGCTTATTAAATAAATTCGGTAAACATTCCTTGCATCTCCCCTTTGCTACATGGGGGATGCCCTTGTATGTTGGCAGAATAAAAAACTTTATCTAAGCTGGCAAGTAGAAAATAGTTGACTTTTTTGTGAAAGTAATATAAAATATTCAATAGCATATACAATATAACAAGGGGAGTTCCATGAAAAAGACTATTCTTTTTATCGTGCTGGGAATTGCACTGTTGGGCGGTCTTTTATGTTATCATAGCTATCAGGCTGATCTTGACCGTAAAGCGCAAATAGCTGCCGCAGAAGCCGCCGCAAGGGCAGCAGTAAAAGCCGAAGCAAATATAAAGCATAACGATAAGGCTCACAATGCAGAATCACAAGTGAATCCTGTTCCTGAAACGGCAATTGTTACAAAAGAACGCCACCAAAAAGAATTAGAGAAGACAAAGATAGCTCAGGAAGTGCACAGCAAGGAGCTTGCTAGACAACGCGAAATAAGTGATCTTAAGCGCAAGTTATCCGGTTTGCAGTCGAAACTTAAACGGAAAGAAACCGCTAAGAATAAAGTAGAAAGAAAAGAAAAAGCCTTAAAAAAACGACTGGAAGATTTAAAAAAGAATCCTGGTTCTATCAGAAGTTTAGAGAATGTCTGTAAAAACTATCGTAATAATAAAAACAAAGCAAAAGAAGCATACAATAACTATAAAAAACTACTTACAGAAGGTGGTAATAGTAAAGCAATAGCAAAAGCAAAAGCAATTTACGAACGGGATTTGAAAAATTTTAAATTCACTAAAAAAGTGTACAATAGCGCTATTGATAGAGAAACAGCACGCTACACTAAATCACACCAGATTGCGTTAGTTGAATATAATACTGCAATGAAAGAATATAACAAGGCAAATGAAGAGTATCAGACGGTTAAAAAGCAACTTAGCGCTCTATCTGGAACAAATGAAGTAGCTCAGAAATAGATTTTATTCAATACCTAGGAATGATTTAAAGAAAGCTGTAATCCTTGATATGGCAATCATCTTGGCTGGATGAATTCGCATTTTGTTTTTTATACCCCGCTTTGCGTATCCGGTAAAGGTAAATTTTCGGAACCCATGACCGCCAAATAAACCTCTATTACTTTCTCTCAACATTGCTCCGCCAGAAGAATTTTCAACGCCGGTTAGTGGTGGTTGCATGAGTCCGTTGTAAATATCCGTCGCATGTACGAGTTTATGATTGTCTGAATTTTCAGTAAAATCTATTACGAGACAATTTGGTTTATTGCTCTCCCTCATTGCTTTTTTTCTACCTTCTGAGCCCATTGATTCAGACAAAGGCACATTAGGACGTAGTCCACGCCCCAGCATTTGAATATACATGCCGCGCACATACGTAGGACGGGCCATAACGATACAATCAACTTCCGGGCAGTCGTAACCCTCGGTAAGTATTCCACAATTGCAAAGCCATCTGATTTTACCGGCTTCGAAATCTGCGATAATCTGCCGGCGCTCCGGCATAGGTGTTTCAGCGTGTACATAAGCGGCGCAGCCTTCCGTGCTTTTCTTATTGATCCGGTTAGATATTGCCGCTGCCTGTGCTACTCCGGCAGTAAACACAATAATCTTTTTGCGGTTTCTGGCATGGTGTAAAGAATATCTGACAATCGGGGAAATATTCTTTTCTAATGTCAATAGTTTGTTAAGGCTTGCCGCACTTAGATCAGCTCCGGAAATTTTACATTCTTTCAAGTTAAGCCCCTGTAGACGGCATTTGCGAGTAACAAACGGAGTCAACCAGCCATCAGACATTGCCCTGCGCATATTGTAATCAGTAGATACCGTTTTATAAACCTGTCCCAATGCTTGCCGGTCTCCGCGTTCAGGGGTTGCGGTGACTCCAAGTATTTTGATATTCTTATTCTTCTTGAAGTGGTTGATAACCTTTTTATAACTTGGTCCGCAAGAGTGGTGAGCCTCATCAATCACAATCAGAGAATAATTATCAGGATTGAATTTTTCAAGATGATTGATAATGCTAAGCACGCTTACCGCAATAACAGGAGAATTTAAGTTGCATTTACGGCGACCGCAGAACAAACCGCATTCAGAACCGGCAACCGCTATTGCTTTTGCCTGGGCCTGTTTGATAAGTTCGTCACGATGGGCAAATATCAGGACTTGACCGGCTGGCAGATAATGTTTTACTATTCTGCAAAAAGTAATTGTTTTTCCGCATCCGGTAGGCATAACACAAACTGCCGAGCCAAGCCGATCAAGCCGGTCGATAGTTTTATTTACTGCATTGTCCTGATATTGCCGTGATTCCATGTTATTTTGCCTTCTTAAAATAAACAGTTCTAAGACTTTTAGCCGCTTTGTATTCTTCAATATTTACAGCCTTGTGCCATTCAATGCAATCTGAATGATTCTTTTTTCCAAACATATACATAAAACTGCCGTTTCTACTGGCCCCGTTAATAAACCTTGCTTTGTGTGTGAACATGATATTAAATCCCCGGATTAACCGCCGGGGACGGGTGAAGGTTATTGTTTTTGAACTTCGATTATTTCATGCGGCTTGACGTAAAAATTAGAGTAACCCGCATAGCGTACCGTTACTAAGCCGCCTTCTACTGTTTGAACTTTTCGCCTTGCTTTCTCGTTTGAGTATCTGCAAGCTGCCATAAATACTATATAATCACCTGGTTTAATCTTTCTCATGGTATTTTCTCCGTTATTTACTTATTGTTAATAATGCCACATCTGCACGGGTTCCGCTTTCCTTAAATGATCCTTCTGGTAATACCTCCCAGTAATCAGCAAGCGGTTTTAAAATTTCGTTTTGCCGTACTCCATTATAACAGAGCGCAACCAAAACGCCGCCAGGTCTGAGAAACTCAAGAGCGTGTTTAATATGTTTAATGTCTTTGCCCTGTTTAAATGGCGGGTTCATCATTACCGCGTCAAATTCTGCAGCCGGCTTAATTTCTAAAAAATCACCTTGTTTTAATGTTACATTGTCGCGGTTGTTCGTGATCCGGTAGAGTTCGCCGCAGCAATTCGGGGCAATCTCTACAAGCGTAATAGCCGGATAATATTTGATCTGGTTGTATAAATTGCCGGTCCCTGCGCTTGGTTCTAATATGTTTTTAGCGTTTTTCGGTATCATTGCCGCCATTTTTTTGCGCAACATGTACCGGAGTAACAAACAAATTAAATGCTGTAATAGCTCGTTTTGCTGTGCCGTTATTATGGCGATTAGAAAGGGAGTCAAAACGCCCCCTTTCTTCTGCCATTTCTATTTCGGCGTTCATGCAATCAGCTATAAGCTTCTGCAATCGGTCAGACATTAGCGGCCTCCTTTTCTTCTTTAACTTCTTTTACAAATTCTGGAAGGTCTTTTTGTGGTTTGTCGGAAATAACTATAACACTATGAGCATTATACATACTATATGCACCATCGGGGTATTTTTCACGAACTTTGCAAATTGCGCCATCTTCGACATTGCCGCGATAGCGTTCATTATTCATGGTACCATCTGGAGCAATCCAAACAGTTTTGGCTTTTCCGTATGACCCATTTGAAATAATTTTGTATTGTTCCTGAGTGATTATGGTTATTTCTGTTGGCTTGTAGTTACTCCATGATTCCGGCTTATATCCGTCAAGCTTCTTAGTATTCCAGATTTCTTGCAAACGTTTGGCGCTTTCAATTGTTGGATTGATCAAAGCCGGTTTTTTGTGTTTCCCTTTTTTGGCTTCATTTTTCTTCTGCTTCAAAAGCTGCAAATCTTCTTCGGTTGGTTCCCGGTAATTTCCCGGCGCGTTCCGTTCTACCTCAACGGTTATCAATGCATAGTCTGTGCCTTCTACATTGTGGCGCATTTCCCAAGCATAATTTGATACAATAGCGTTTGTCCTGACTTTCAGGGAGCAAATACGCCCGGTTTCGCGTGATTTATTAACTTGATGGATTTGATGCCCGCAATACCAGCCGCCGGGGATCATTTCCATTTGACCGGCGCGGCCTCCCTGGGCCTCTAACATCTGATTTTCATATTCAAGCCGCAATTTAAGATGATGCAGACCGCGCCAAGTACATTTTAACGGGTGAGTATGTTTTTCTAAATACATCTTTGCGGCTTCTGCTCCGGTGATTTTCTTATCATCAAGCAAAGAATAAAGACAAGTTTTATATCCGTCGTCTCGGGTTGGATCTTCATATATCCAGCCCCCATAGCCAAAACCAGAGAAAACGCGGGCTACTTCTGTTTGTTTTTCTGCGTCTTCCATATCCAGGATTTTTTCCCACTTTGAATATGTGGCTTCATAACCTTTTTTATCTTTTTCAATGCTCCGAAGTTCTGACTCAAGTTTTTTTATCCGTCCCATTCTTACAGAAGCACTGGAATTATGCAAAGCATGATTGATTACGCCGATTGTGCGGGATTGCCAGTATTCTGCTTTATCCCACATATTGACGGCTCGATCTGCCAGGCGTTCAACTTGATTTAGTCTTTTTTCTGTTTTTTCGCTATTCTGACCCGTGAATACACTCGGCGCGTTGTCGTATCTGTCCGCCAATTCTCCAGCGTCCCGGCGGCGGTTGTCTCTATAACCGGCGAAACGTTCGGCACGATCTGCGGCTCTGTCTTCCGGGCCCTGGTCTTCATCTCCAATGATTCCGGCATACGAAAGGGCTGTATCTTCACGCTTTGCGGTCCATACAGCCACAAAATCACAATCCTGCTTTGGTGTACTTTTCCAGCCTTCATCCTTCAAAGCTAAATATTCTTCACGTGGAACGCGTCCAACGTAAAGGCGTAATTTATCATCTTCGGGGCAATAGGTTGCTTCGTTGTCTTCGTTGAATAGTTCGCTGTTTCTCATTTGGGTACACTCCTTGACTTTTGGAGTGCGGCAAGTATAGTTGTTGTGCCGCACTTAATTTGCTTGTTAGGGACGGTTTTGCCTCGGTTAGTGCTCCAACACTGCCGGGGCTCTTTCGTTTTCACTTCCTGAAAAATTCTCTTAGACGTGATTTTAATAACTGAAAATCTTCTTTACTTAGTTTTTCTGCTTTTGGTTCTCCTTTTGTGTTCCAATAAGTTAATCCTGCAGGATTATTTATTCCATAACTAATTTCACGCCCGGTTGAATCCTCTGCAAATACTGCAATACTGCTTGCTGTAATAGGGCGGCTGATTTTAAATCCTGCTGGGTTGTCTTCGTTGAACTTCTTTTCTAATCTGTCAATCGTGCTTTGTGCTTTGAGCGTCATTTGCTTTGTCTCCCTCATTAATTTCTTGTATGCCTTAACGATTTCTTGTTGTCTTTTGCTTTCCGGGTTAATTGGCCTTCCGGCTCCTTTTCTCTTTCCTCCGAGCTTTGAAGGATCACGGGCGGCCCGTGCTTTTTTTAGTAGTTGTTTTCTTTCTTCCGGTGTCATAATCTCACCCCTTTTCTTGTTACATTTACATTATATATCATATAATTGATTGTGTCAATATTCAATTATAATAAATTGGTGTTTTTTTTACTCTTTTTTTCTGTTATTTTGCGGTATATAAGCCAGTGACAGAAAAGAAATATTTATAGGTTGGCATAAAAGATGTGTTTAAATATTTATATTTATATTTATATTTAATACTCAGTTATTATTATTAAGACCAGTTATATAAATAAATACCATTATTATTACTTCCATTATTTTTTATTAATTAATTATATTATTAAGAGATTTGTATTGTTAATCTGCAGTGCAGTAATGAAGGAGAAAGCGCATATAAGCAGGGAAGGACCTGCACGTGCGATCAGCCTTGTACCCTGCGCGGATGCGAACCTCAAGGTTGTTTCTTTCAGGCTGTTATATTGTGGCTCTAGTAAGGAAATGTACTGGTTGTTATATTTCAAACTGCCCCGGTGCTGTAACTGCTTCTATTATCCATTAATTTGATTGTATTAATCAGGTAGCATACCCCTATATATTGTGTTTACCTGGTGTTTATAGAGGTTGTTTTATAAGGTTCTGTTGATTATCAACGACTTACAATTTCACACAATTCATGTTATGCGACGTTGTGGTGATCTTTTGAGGTGTGCATAGTGTTTGTGGCTGCTTTAGTGTTTTGTAGTGGCTTATTGGCTAAAATCTCACCGTTGATGACCTGGGGCCTGTTCAGGGCCGGGGGCTCCTTCTGCCTGCAAAACGTGAAAACGCTCAATGGTTTTTGAGTATAGTCTAAAAATCTAAAACAATTTGAATATGAAAATATAAAAATAGAAAATTGAAAATTATAAAAAAGTTAAAAACTCAGGATAATTTTTTTTAGCGTTTGCGTTTCTTTTTGGCGTAGTCGGCAAAGTAGTCAACCTGTTCAAGTTGAATTTCTGAAAGGATGTGAAGGATATCGCTCAGATTGAGATCATATTTTCTTTCAACCTGAGAAAGATGATTAGCAATTTCAACTTTCGCTTTCTGGTAGTTGTCTGAATTTCCCTTTGTCATATTTTAATCCCCACTGATTTAAGTAAAACGGCGAAAAACCTTTTCAATTCGTTATTAAAATTCCACCAGCGATAAGTATACGTATTTTTCAGCTTTGATTCAAGCATCTCAAGTGATTTTAATGCATTTTCGATATTTCCGGCGTTAAAATCTTTGCGAGCGTCGCGGACGCTGTTGCGTCCGATATTAGAGCATCCATTCACGGTGGACAAAATCTGAATTCTAAGACACAGAGCGCAAAACTCTGCTTTTCTGGCTGGCACAAAGTTTTCGCATGTGTCGCCGGTTCTTGTTGCACCACATCTTTTATTACATAAATTTCCATGTATATAATATTGTTTTTTTGCTAATTCGCAATACATGATATATTTTTTTACGAAAGAATGTTTACACTCAGCACAAATATGGATTGTTTTATTGCTCATCCTTCATTCTCCGGCATATTTCTCAAATCGATTCCGAACGAAACCCTGAACTGGTCGATTAGTTGATTTTCAAGAAATTCAATGAGTTCTTCTGCGCTTTGGTCGCATGGGCTATACTTCTTGTATTCTCTTGCATCCTGCATTTGCTTAGCGGCGCACTGGGTATTGAGAATAAAACTGATTAGCACATCCCTGCGGTATTCTTTGAAACAATTTATGCGTTCTCTTGCAAGAAGCATTTCTGCTTTTTTGTGATTTGTAGATGCAGTGATATTTGTTGGCGGTGTTGGTTGGACCTTTTTTTTATTATTTAAAACTCTTTGGTGATATTGCGAGTCTTCACCAAAGAGTTTTTCCCAGTTGATGCGCTTGATTTTAGCCATTTGTTTATCTCCTTGCCTCGTCTTCAATGTCCTCGATAGTTTCGGAGATAGCTTCGGTTGCTGAATTTTTGGTTTCTTTTACGGCTCCGGTAAAGTCGCTTAATAAGCTGTCTTTACCGGTTACGACTTTTGCGGTTGCATCCAGTACATCAAGCGGACTGGTTACAACATCGGCTACTGATTTTAATAGATTTCCAAACATTTTTCATTCCTCCGTCAATGTCTTCTGTTTTTCTTGCCGCGATTGAAATTTCTATTACTGTTGTTTTGCGGTTCTGATATTTTTACCGGCTCTACAGTGTTTTCGGAAATCTGCATCAACTTCTTGATTTCCGCTTTATCAACTTCCGATATGCCGTCTTTCACGGAAATACTTTGGATCGGGATACAACACATTGGCTGCGCGATGGTGAATCCGGTGATTGATGGGATTACGGTTATGCCTCCAAGAGCACAATAACCTTCTGCTGTTTTTGCGTTTACTCGTTCTTCTAGGGTTGTGAATGTGTCCTGATGGCTGCGATTGCCTTGGTTGGAAGCGGAAACAATGATGTACTGGTTCATAATAAAACCTCCTATTTATGGCAAAATATTGACAAAATTATAAAAAATCAATAAAAATGTCGTAAAAAACTACATAAAATGTTGAAAAACACATCACTTAACATTAAAATGTAGTAAAAAGCGACATGTTTTGGAGTTTTTTATTATGTCAACAACAAGAAAGACTACAACGAAACGGACCCGAAGGGGTTCGCCTCCGCCAAAAAGCCAGGCGAAACATAAAATCTACCAGGATGAAAACGGGAATAAGATTGAAAATAAAAAAGGATTGCCAACGAAAATAACCCCGGAAGTAGAACGGGATGCGCTTGAATCTCTCGCGAAAGTTCCGGTGGACAAGGAAAAACCGAAGATTGTCGGCAATAAAAAAGTTTACGAAACCCGCCTGCAGGGTCAAGTCTGGAGACCGGAAGACGAAGAAAATAGGGAAAAACTCTATAAACTTCTTGAAATCTACTATGCTCACTTTTCCGGCGATGGAGAAGTTGCAGAAATGCTCGGTGTTCGGGTTGATACCCTAAAAAACTGGCTAAAAAAATACCCCGATCTTCATGAGGCGAAAAACAGCGGAAATTACGGTCTAAAGGTTCAATATCTAACTGCCGTGCAAAAGGCCGCATTGGGCGGAACTTATAAGCGGCAGGTTGTTTCAAAGGGGCAGGTTTTTGATGTGGAGGAAGAACATGCGCCGGATGTTCGTGCGCTTAAAATGGTTCTTCAACAGTCGTTTAAAGGGCAATTTCGCGAAGATGCCGATGTAACAAAAGTTCCGAATATTAATATTGCCATTCTTCCTGGTGAAAAGGGTGGATTGTAAATTATGGGCGGTAAAACTTTCAATCCGAATCCTCGACAAAAATTAGCTGCAGAAATGCTGGCTGATCCTGAATTAATGCGCATTCTACTGTATGGCGGTTCGCGCTCAGGGAAAACCTTTATTACCTGCAGGAATTTATGTCTGCGATCAATTTTGTATCCAAAAAGCCGCCATATAATTCTACGCAAAACCCTTACATCTGCCACTAAATCCATTATCAATGAAACGATGCCGAATGTACTTGAAATATGCTTTCCGGATGTCGAATACTCGTTGAATAAAAAATTGTCGTATTATTTATTTCCGAATGGCTCTGAAATCTGGGTTGACGGACTTGATGATATACACCGGGTTGAAAATATTCTCGGTCGCGAGTATGCCACAATCTACTTTAATGAGTCCAGTGAAATACAGTATGAGTATGTAACCTTGACATTTAGCCGACTGGCTCAGCAGTGTTTTGATGAACAGGGGCGTGAATTAAAAAATAAATTGTTTTTTGACTGCAATCCACCAACAAAATCTCACTGGCTGTACAAGATGTTTTTCAAACATATTGATCCATCCAGTAATGACAATCTTCCATTCGCGGAAAACTGCGGCGTATTGCAGTTGAATCCAAAAGATAACCTGAAAAATTTAAGTTCTGCGTATATGACATCTCTGCTAATGCAGCCGGAAAGACAGCGTAAGCGCTTTATGGATGGCGAATGGCAGGATGATCTTGATTGCGGATTGTGGTCGCGTCGAAATATCGACATGTATCGGATACCGTCAACATCGAAACCTACCCTTACCCGTGTGGTGGTCGGAGTTGACCCCGCTGTTGTTGCCACTCCCGGGAATGACTTGACCGGGATTGTTGTTGCCGGAAAAGATAATAATGGTCATTATTATGTGATGTCTGACGACTCTCTCCAGGCTACCCCGGAAAAATGGGCGCGACAAGTTAAGACTTCTTTTGATGCCCATGATTCCGACCGGGTAATTGGGGAGGTAAACAACGGCGGCGATTTGATCGAAGCTAACCTGCGGACCGTTGACCAGAATCTGCCGTTTAAAAAAGTTGTTGCCACCAAAGGAAAGATCACCCGCGCCGAGCCGATTGCCGCGCTATACGAACAAGGCAAGGTTCATCATATCGGGATATTTCCTGATCTAGAAGACCAGCTTTGTGAATACAATCCCGCTACAGCTACGAAATCCCCCGACCGCCTTGATGCCCTCGTTTGGGCTCTATGGGAACTGTCTCAGCAAAAAACATTTAAAGCAGAAAGCTGGTAAGATAAGGAGAATTAAAAATGACAGCGAGAAATTCAAAAACATCCGCGCGAACGAATAAGTCGCCCGGATTCTCGGAAAAGCAAATCGATATGATGTACAATGCCGCTTACGATTACTTCATGGAACGGTCGAACGCCATGCGCCAGATTGGCGTATACATGGGTGGAAAGCGCGACCTGTATGCGGCAATGGGATATAAACCGGTGCTTACATGGGATGATTACTATAATTTTTACGAACGCAACGGGGTTGGTACCCGTATCATCAATGCGTATCCGGATGCTTGCTGGCGATATAGTCCGCAGGTTGTCGAGGTGAAGCCGAATAAATCAAGCCAGTTTGCCGACGATGTTGCCGATCTTGAGGATCGCTTGAGTATCTGGTTTTATCTACAGAAAGCAGATACGCTTTCTCGGATTGGCGAATGGGGTGGCTTGTATCTCGGATTTGACGACGGGAAATCACTTGATCAGCCGGTAAAAAAAGGTTCGAAGCTGTTATTTGTTCAGGCGCTTCATCAAAACAACATGAAATGGGGTGAAACGGAAACGGATATCACCAAATCTAGATATGGACAGCCGAAATACTACACACTTACCCCCGATGCGTCAACTACTAACCTTGGGGTGGGTAATGTTCACTGGACGCGTATTATTCATATTGCTGAAAAATGCCTTGGTAATAATATTGTCGGGACTCCGGCTCTGCGTCCTGTTTTTAATAATGTCCAGAATCTTGAAATGATCACCGGAGCCGCGACGGAAGGGTATTATCGTGGTGGTTTTAACGGTTTGATTGCGGAAATTGATAAAGATGCGGAATTCGATGAAGAGGCAAAAGCAAAATTCAAAGAAGATATGCAGGGGTTTATCAACGGATTTCAGAAAGTTCTTGCCGGACGTGGTGCGAAATATGTTTTTCCGCAGGCTTCGCTTGCGCTGCCGACCGCGTTCGCTGAGGTGCAGTATGATGTCATTGCTGCCGGCACTGAAACGCCGAAGCGTATTTTAAAAGGTTCGGAAGAGGCTAAGGTTGCCAGCGTACAGGATAGTGATCACTGGAATAATGCCGTCGATGCGCGAAGAAAAAAATATTGCACGCCGATGATTGTGCGTCGCCTGTTTGATCGGCTGATTGCGTATGAAATTATCGCCACTCCGAAAAACAATCGCTACAATGTGAACTGGCCCGACATGGAAAGTTCCGACGAGCTCCGGACTTCCGAGGTTGCCTTGAATCGTTCCAAAGCAATGCAGTCATATCTTTCCTCTGGCGCTCAGAAAAATATGTCATTCAAGGTATTCTGTCAGTATGTTCTTATGCTGCCTCCGGAGGCTCTGGCGCAGATAACGGATGATGACATTAATTCCACTTCACTCTATGATAAAAAGACCGCAATAAAACAGGCAAATCCGCGTCAAACTGCAAAAGTGTAGTAAAAAACGACACTTTTTTAATAAAACATGTTGATTTTTTCATCACTATGTCGTAAAATACTACACAGGAGGTATTCAAAAATGCCGTTTCCGCACAAAGGAGAAAAACAAAAAGACTTTATTGCACGCTATATGGCTTCAAACGAAGCCAATGAACACTTTCCGGATGTAAAACAGCGTGCAACGGTTGCTTGTTCCATCTTTGCTGACTGGATGACAGAACAGGCAAACAATGAAGGCAACATCGAATTCTACACCTGCAATCTTTCCGATCCTTCTTCAATTCGACGTGAACACATTTCCGGCAGGGATTATTATATTGCTCCGGTTGTCATGATGCCGACTGAATGCGTCATGAACGATAATCTTTATACTGCAGAAGCTACGGAAAACTCGGTTTCCGCCTGGAACGGACGTGCTTTTCTGGTATATCATCCCAACGAAAAGGGGTCTGCCAATACGCCGCACACCTTCAATACTCAACAGGTTGGCATCATTTTTAATGCCAGAATTGAAGACGGCTTTTTGAAAGCTGATGTGCATATCGATATTGAAAAAGCCATGGCAACTAATTCCGGACGTAAGTTCATCAAATATATCGAAAAAAACAAACATATGGATGTTTCAACCGGCATGAAGGTAAGCAGACGCTATTCGCCCGGAAACTACAACGGAAAACCATACACCTTTGTCATCAACTCTTTCGAACCGGATCACCTTGCCGTGCTTCCGGATAAAAAAGGCGCTTCATCATGGTATGACGGCGCGGGATTTAATCGCAACGAGCTTAACAATAACGGAGACAAACCAAAAATGAAAACTGAACTTCTCGAAAAACTCGTATCAGAAGGTATCATTCAGGAAAATCAGAAAAAGGATTATGAAGATGTGCCGGATTCTGTTGCTGACACCATGATTGTCATGAACTCAGACAAGAAAAAAGCGGAAACCAAGGTTGCTGAAAGTATGAAAAAAACTGACAATGTAGAAAATTCCGATGGCAAACAGAAAAATCAGCAGCCCGGAAATGTTCTGACTGACGAACAGAAAACTCTGATCGATTACGCTCAGAACAAGATGAAAGAAGAAAAGGATACTGAAATCAATCACATTCTTGGAATGACTGATGCCTATTCAAAAGAAGAACTTCATGGTATGGAAGTAAATTCACTCAAAAAGATTTATGCCGCCCTGCGCTCCGTAAAGCCGGAACACAAAGAGTCTGCTGATTTTTCCGTGAACGCCCTCAATGACCGGCAGCGCGATGATCATAAAGCCGACCTTGATTACATGATGAACGGCGCAAAAGAACAGAAGTAATAAGTTCAAACAAATACAGGAGATACGATTATGAGTAGCAATGTAACGAATATCCTTGGTGGAATTGTTCAACCGGAACGTCAGGCTTCCGTGGCTCTCCAGCCCGGTATGTTTATTGAAGCCGTTTCCGGAAAGGTCCGTCCCGCAACCCAAAACACCGGCGAACTGCTGTTCGCTGATAACTCGTTCGATGGTTCCGTCATGCGCGGCGATACTTATGCTATAGACGCAACTGTTCCGTTTCGTAAGTATGTTTCCGGCAATCTCGTTAATGGCCTTCTGGCTGTTGGTGAAAGTGTGTCAAAAGACGACGCTTTGACCGGTAATGGAGCCGGTGGCTTAAAAGCATGTGACGCTTCTGTTGCGGCAACTCTCGCAACCGGTTCCGAAGCTTCTAATAACGCAATTACCTGGACCGCTGCCGAAGGCGGGGAAGACGGTAACAACATTGCCGTAAAAATGATTGATCCCGGTTCTGCCAGCGCTTCTCTTTCCGTTTCCGTGGAAGGGCTCGAAGTTCAGGTAAGCCTGGCAACTGACGGATCAAGCGATATTTCAAGCACTGCTGCCGAAGTGATTGCCGCCGTTGCCGCCGACAGTGCCACCAGTCTGCTTGTTTCCGCCGCCAATACCGGCGATTCAGATGGTTCCGGCATTGTCGAAGCTGTTGCATCAACTCAGCTTTCTGGTGGAGTAAATGCTGAAACCGATAATCCGCTGTTCTTTGCCGATGAGGCTATTGATAATTCGGATGGTACTGCGCTGGTTGATATCAAAATCAGAATCAAGTAATCAAAAATTCATTATATAGGAGAAGTTAACATGATTACGATGAATCAAAAAAGCGAAGTAGTAAACAGGCTTCGCCGCGTCGGTTTCGATCCGCGCTTCCTTCGCAATGTAAACTTTGGGAATGGCGGTGTCGCTCAGAATCAGGCATACTGCTTCAATGGCTTTGATTACTCCACCCCGGTCGGACGTGCCGTTGACAGCCACCAAAATAATGCCGGACTTCCAACCGATTCATGGAAATACCTTGATGGTATTATCGGCAAGGAAGTACAGCAGAAACTGGTTGCGTTTTCCGATGCGAAAAATGTCGGCACTGTCGGACTTGGCGATGCCAATGTTGCGCTTGGTACTCTAACCTACCAGAACACCATGCAGAGTACTGCCGGTTCCGTCAGCATGAGCATGACCGGACGCGGCGACGGCAATAACGATACTGTGCTGTATCGCGATGAAGTCCTGCCGCTGCCGATCATCTATTCCGATGCGGAAATTGATGCCAGATATCAGTATGCCGGTATGCGCGGTGTCTATGGTTCCGGCGTTCAGTCCGTTTCCCTCGATACTTCCATTCTCGAAGAAGATTCCAGAAATATTGGTGAAAAACTGGAAGACCTTGTTCTTGTCGGCGGCGGTGATTTCAGTTACGGCAGTGAACAGATTTACGGTTACACTACCGCGCCGTATCGCGCCAATTCCACCAACTCCAAGCCGATTTCAAAAGCATGGTCTGACTCATCAATTACTTATGATGAAGTATCGACCGATGTCGGTAACGCATTGTGGGGGCTGAAAAACCTTGGTTTTGATGGTCCATTCAATCTGTATATCCCAACTCTGTTTCAGCCGTGCCTGGCGAACTTTGTCAACGAAAATTATCGCGACGCAACCTGGCTCGACGCGTTGATGAAGCAGTATGGACCGCTGGGGCTGAAAACCATCAAGACCGCTCACCGCATGCCGGTGAATAATATCACGATGGTTCAGATGAGTACCGGTACCATCAAGATTGTCGATGGTTTTGGCCCGACTGTGATTACATGGAAGACTGAGGATAAACTTGCAACCAAGTTCAAGTTGATCTGTATGCAGATTCCGAAAATCTACAGCAGCTATTCCAAGAAGTGCGGCGTATGGCATGCCAAGGTTGCGGGTTAAGGCTATAACGGTGCCGCCTGAAAACGACGGCAACCGTTAAGGAGATGATAAAATGTCTTTTACGATTTCTGTAAAAAGTTCCATCAATGTCGATGGTGATATTTCCGGGCAGGTTTCAAGCGGATCATCCGAAGTACAGAGCGATCAGTTATTGCAGAGTTATCCGGATGAAACCGTTGATGCCGTTTCTTCCGGTACTTTAAGTACGCGTACTTCCGAAACCGAAGGGGTACTAACTGTTACCGGACATGATTTTGATAGCAGCGACGTGATTGCTGTATTCTGGGAAGGCGGTATTCGGTACGACGTTGAGATTTCCGCTGTCGATACCGATACTATTACATTTTCCGGTGGTTCCGGCGATGACTTGCCTGATGCGGCAACCGAAGTGACCGTAAGCAAGAGCATTGCGATCGATGCGGCACTCGACTGCGATAACCTTACTGTTCTGGCTGCTGGGGGTAATACTGCTCAGCTTTACAGTTTTATCAACAGTGCCGGTTCTTCCGCTTATGCGTCTGAACCGGGAGCCAATCAGAAAACCCTGTGGTGGAATGGTATGGCAACCAATCCGCTTGCAGGTGTTACACTGGTCTCGGTTAATGTTTACAATAAAAGCACGTCTACAGAGGCTTCCGCTTGCCTGTGGCTGGGCTATAACAACTGACGGAGATAATAATGTCGGAACGATGCACAAGCGATGAAGTACTGGCGGTTATGTCCGTTTTGGATGTGCCGGATAATGCTGATTTGTCCGCGTTTATTGCTGTTGCTTCTCCGTATGTGGATGATATTGAGGATAAGGATCATTCACGAATGACCGATGCAAAACTGAAATCAGTTGAACGCTACCTGGCGGCGCATTTTGCCGCTTTGCGCTATAAGCATTCACAGGAAACCAAAATTGGCGACCAGAAAGCATCGGATCGCTACGACATTCCGCTCAGTACCGGTTTTAAATCAACGTATTATGGACAACAGGCTTGTAAGCTTGATTTGACTAAAACCTTGGAACAGATCGATCTGACTTCTTACTCGTTCAGTTCCGATTGTGTGGAGTTGAATAAATGACAGTTCAGTATACCAGAAATATGCATCAGGATTTTATATACTGGGAATATCTTTGCGCTGATTCAGCCGGTGGAGTTAAATGCAAATCGCCGGTTGAGATAAAAGGACGGCAGGATACCGAATATGTCGTTGGCTCCAATGAGGATGGACAGGAAACTTTGAACCGGGCTTCCCTGATACTGAGCCAGCCGGTAAAAACTCAGAGCTTCATAAAAGAAGGACTCATTAAGGATTTGGATGATCCTGATGCCGACCCACAGGAAATTGATGATGCATGGAGCATTAACCAGTACATCGAAACCTGGTCAACCAATGGAATTGTACGCCAGTCAACGGCAAGGATAATGAAAAAATGATTGCTTTTGATTTAACAGGTATTGATCAGTGTTGTAAAATGGCGGAACGCTATTTTAATAAACAGCTTTCCGCTGCCATGCATTCTACTATTCGCGGGGCCAGGATGGTGCGCTCATTTGCCAACGATAATATCACTCCGGTCGATACCGGACTTATGGTCAATACCAGCTATGAGTCCAATGTCTATCTCTCGGTCGAGTGCGTCGGCGCTCAAATTGTCTATCCGCAGCCGTATGCCATCTGGGTTGAACTTAATCCACAGGGATACCTGCATGGACAGCCCTATAACGTCAAACATTCTGATGATATTCAGTCTGGACGTGATCACTCCAGGCGACCGGGCGAACGTGACCACTTTCTTACGACTTCGGTAATGGTTAAAAAAAATGAAGTATACCAGTTAATTAAAAGGACCGCGCAACGTGTATCAATTGGCTGAACATATCTGTCTTTACCTTGAAGCAAATGGCATTGGCAATTACTCCGCTGAATCCGGAAATACGATTTTTCGCAATCAACTTCCGACCGAACCGGATAAGTGTGTAATGGTTGCTGATATCGGCGGAAAACCGTTGCTTACCGCCTCGACTGTTGCGGGAAATTTCTTTAATTTCAATATTACCGTCAGGGGCAAAAAAGGTGAAAGCGGCTATGACTCCGCTCAGCTTCTGGCAAATGAAATTTATGAACTGCTGAAACTGAAACTTAAAATCGTCGTCGAAACCGTCACATACTACAACATTCGCGCTGTTACCGATGTGAAACCGGCTGGAATGGATAAAAACCGCCGGCCTCATTTTTTTATTGCTTTTACCGGACTATACACAACCTAAAACAGGAGATATGCAACATGCAAACCGTACAAATTTTCGGCGCTCAATTTGCCGCCAGCGGCGTAACGCTAAAAAAAGCTATTTCGGCGACCCTTCCAGGTGTGGAAACGGAAGAGGGAGTTCCAAGTGTAACCGCAGCAAACACAACGGTAGTTACCAAGGAGCCGCCAACGCTCTATAAATGGGGTGATGTTGAAGCTACGTTCGACATGTCTATGTTCGACACTCTCCAGAAGCTTGTTACCAGCAAGACAAGATCAACCAGGAATATGGAATGGACGATTACCTATCCGGAAGTTGGAACCCTTAATAACTACTGGGCGCGGGTGAAATCCGTTTCACCTGAAAACGCCTCGGCTGAAACCAATAATCACCGCGTTGTGTGCCGCGCGATTTTGGAATTTTGCGGCAATGACAATGATGGCAATGAAGTTTCTCCAGACTTCTCCGCTTCTTAATTAAAACCATAAAAAGGAACTACAAACATGTTTAATATCAATCTTGGCGAAAAATATGGCAATGTCGTATTCAACCGTTCATACCAGTCTCCGCGCGAACGTATCGAAATGGAGAAAAAAGAAAAATCAGGTTCTCTTAGCCTTGAAGATCAGGTTGACCTGTTTGTGAAATGTATTCGACGCGAAAACGGCGATCCGGCGTTCTCTAAAGATGAACTGCTCGACGATGGTGTGCTGTTTGATAAACTTGATACTGAAACCGAAGCAGGTGAAATAGCTGAATTCGAAGAACGCAAAAAAAAATTAAAAGCTCTCCAGAAGCGGTAATACGACTCCGGCTGGCATTGATGCTCGGAAAATTCCCATCCGAGATCGATGCCATGCCAATTGAAGATTATTTCGATCTATGCGCCCTGCTTTCACTGGAACCGGACCCATCCGCAAAACTTGATCTTAGCCTGGCTAAAATAATTTGTGCGCTGGCGGCACTCGGGGGAGAAAAAAATATCAATATCTATCAAATTGCACCGTGGCTGAAACTAGGAATGGGAGGAGGTATTGAGGATGAAATTTTTCAACAGCTTGATGAAGGGAAAAACATGGATGAAATCATCGAAAGCCCGGAAATAAAAGAATACAACCGCAAGGTTGGTGCTGCTATGGGAAAACAATTGGAGTCTATCTGTAATGCCGCAAATAAGCGCAAATAACGAACAACTTGGTACGCTTACCACGGTTTTCGCCGCTGATCTTTCCACTCTGAAAAGATCGGTACTGCGCGAATACCCGAAAATACTGAACCAAGCTCGACAAACAGCACGGAACTTTAAAATTCCGGTTGGTTCTTCTGTATCCGCCGCTTCTATGGGATTGAGCCGTGCCGCAGGGGAACGGATAGGACGTTCCTTTGCTTCTTCCGTAATCAGCGGTATGCGGCATGAAATGCGCCACGGTATGTTATCCGCCGCACCTGAATTCCGCTTTGTTCGTGATCGTTTTTTTGCTGGAATGCGACCACGGAAAACTGCCGGGCAATATTTGGGGGCTGACTATTTCCGGGAAATATTCCGCGACCGGCATAAATTGTATCTGAGCGCTGCGAAAGAACAACAACGGTTATCCGCCGCACGTCCTATTCCGCTTCTTGGACCTGGTATTGATCCTGCAACGCCGGACCCAGAAACTATTAATAATATGCGCGGACGAAAAGCGTTTGATCAACGTTTCGGTTCAAGTAGAAGTGCACGCAACTTTCAAGCGTTTAATCGACGCTTTCAACGGGCTACTGGAGATATAAGGGTATTTACCGGACAACTTGAAAAAGCATCCACCTCATTGATGAAAGTCGGGGCTGGGATATCGTTTGCAAGTCTTAGCCTCGGTATGTTCTCCAAGTCTTCCATTATGGCTTCTTCGCGCTTTACTGAATGGCAGAATGTGTTCAGACAATCCTATAAATCCGTTCTTCCGCAGGCTTCCGCTGCCATGCATAAATTTGCCAAAGACTTCGACCTGTCCATGCAGACCGCTCAGTATACCGTCGGCGATGTTGGCGAACTGCTTACCGGAATTGGATTTTCTGAACGTATGGCCCTTAATATGTCTATGAGATTAAATCGCGCCGTCGCTGATATTGTTTCGTTCCGCAATATCGAAGGCGGCGGCGCATTTCCCAGTGGTATACAACGCGCTTCCCATGCTGGCTTTATGGCAATGATGGGAAATTCACGGTCTGCCAAAATCCTTGGTATCGCGATTAGGCAAACCTCTCCGGAATTCCGCAAGCTGGAAAAGTCTATTATGGCTTCGACAGGCGTTACGCTGCAGCAGGCACGAGCCTTGGCTGTACTGCATGAAATTGAACGCCAGTCACGTTATGCTACCGGTGACTATACCAGAACCCAGTATTCGTTTGCCAATAGTCTCAGGCGCGTATCCGAACGCCTGATCGATATGCGGGCAGCATTTGGTTCCCTGATGATTCGCGGACTCAATCTTAACTGGATTCTTACCGGGATTGGATACGGAATACAATATATCACCAAGGCGATTCAGGGGATGCCGTGGGGATTGCGTACCATTCTTGGACTTACTACTGCTTTGGCTATTTCAATCGGACCACTTATTGTCGGACTCGGTATGATTGGATTCAGTATTTCAGGAATTCTGAAAGGCGGAGCCGCTTTAATTGCTATCTGGCCCAAGATTTCAGCATTTTTCGGCATTTTCTCCGCAGGATTTAAGGCTGGTGGAATTGCCGGCGCTGTAGGAACAATTGGACGCGGCATAATGGTTGCTCTTCCTGCCGTTAGCTTGTTTGTTGCTAAATTTACCGCTATAGCATTCCTGTTTACACAGATTTTTAAAATTTTCGAATCCATCGGCAGGGAAATTTCAGCATGGAAACTATTTAATCTTAAGCCAGACAGACAACAGTATGTTCGCGCGTCTAGCCCCCTGGATTGGCGGCCCAGTAGAACCATGACCACCGATGCACAGAAGAAAATTCTCGGTATTGACCGCTATTCCCCGCTGATTGGAAAATTAACGTCCGGTAGCGCTACGCTGTTTACCCCCGGTCCAATGACAATGTCAAAAGACGGTACGCTTCAAAAACAGAAATTTACCGGTAGTCAGCGGATGAGCAAAAATGGAGTATTTTCTAGTTTGTTGCTATCCTGGTCTGAGTATCTGCGGGGTAATTTTTCTACCGATACAGACATGCGCAAGTATATAGCTCGACAAATGGCTTCCGGCAAACCTGTGTCCATTAGTCAATTATCTAAAATGGCAACAAATACAATTCCAGATCGAGTTGCGCGTAGAATGGCGAAAAATGCCGGACTTAACACACAGGAACTTAACAAGCCGGTGAGAATTTCCAAACCGTTCGCTGAGAATGAAGCCGCCAACGGTTTGGCTCGTTACGCACAGGCAGCCCTCTTTGGTACAGCGGAAGGGATCAAGGCAATTAACACCAATCCAATAAAAGAAACAAAATCAGAGAAGCTGCTTAGCCAGATCGAAAAAAATACCAGGAAGAATAAATCAACCAGCGGAAGTTTCGGAAACGGTAATGTCGGCGTTACGGATTTATAGGAGATGCAATAATGCAGTTAAGTGAAGCAATAACGGGATATCAAATTGTTAATTTCAACCAGAATTTTAACCAGAATACAGCCGAAATAACTGCTACTTATAAGTTGGTAGTTAATCCAAAATACGTATGGGCAACTGATGATAACGGCTATAATGCCGGGATCATGAAATTAATTGACTCTACGTATCTTCCAAAGATAGGCGCACAACCTGCGATAATTCCAACTACTTATAAAAACGCTTATTTTGTCCTTACTCGCATGCGACCGTTCCTGATTACCGAAAACGAGATACGCACACTCTATATGGAATGTACCTATCAGGCGGAGGGGTTGAATTATCTCAGCGTAAACAGCTCCGATTACAAATGCCGCATGATCGACTTTCATCGCGATACCACCGACTATGAATTGCAGACCGATAAGGCTTTTGCCGGAAACGATGATTTTTCGAATGATACAAACTATACCAAAAATACGGACCGGTCTGTGCCAATTACAAACTCCGCTTCTGATGCCCTCCAGGACGGACTGGCGGTAGTGAAACCAATGACCACGATGCAGCTTACCTTTATGGTTCCTCAGAGTTATTTTGATACCAGTCTGCTTGATAAATACGATTGCAGTATCAATTCAAAGGAGATCACCATCTGTGGAAAAAAAATTCAATCCCACGCTGGATTCATGACCGTGAAAAATATTACAGCCCTGAACTCACATAGTTCAAGTAATACTGGATTTCTGAAATTTATTCTGGAAATTCGTGTAAAACAGGGAAATAACGGTAGTTCTGGATGGGGGAATCTTACTCCGCCTGATACCTGGGATAAATGGCCCCTTGATCAGGGGTTTCGAGTTCGCAAAACATCCGACAGTAAACTTTACCCGATTACAAACGGTATGGTTAAAACTGGAAGTATAAGCGATACTACCGATGAAACCCCGGTGAATGATCCGGTGCGTCTGCTGAATGGTACAATTCACCCATCCGTATATGATCCAACCCAGAAAGATAAGGCTGTATGGCTCTATTACCGGGTGCAGCGACAATATGAATGGGGAGTCGATCAGAAAATTTATTTCCCATCTCAAATAACCGGAGGTTCATAAAATGAAAAAAGCATGGATGCTGGGAGATGCCGGAAGAGCAAAAGTGCAACGGCTCGTTCGACAGGATCGGCGGAATTCAATTGGACAAAAAAATTACTCTCACAGAAACTCTTCTGCTGCTTCATCTGATCTGTATGCTGGATATTTCGTCTGCCAGCCGGTAGTTGATACTTCCGGGGACGAACCGGTATACAAAATCAAAGTAATCGACGGCGGCAATACGAACAATACCATTTGCGGACGTATCGTTATCGGAAATCAAACATTTGATGTAGATGTAACTGAATTTGAAATCGAAGTTCCAAGTGAAGGAGCAACGGAACATGTTATCGTTGCTTATGTCTATTATGATGCTGAATCAGAAGGATATAGTGTCGGACTCCAGGATTTGGAGGAAATACCAAATCCGTTTCCGGATAACACCGTGTACTATGAACTTTCCAATTATACTATCGATAGCGAGGCTTTTTCAGTTTCTCAGGTATGGCAGAATGGAACAATCTACACTAACAGGGACTACTGGACATGAGTTGGGAAAAATATAAATTTCCTTATCCACAATTGAATGCTCCGTTATTGACCGCGCAGGGGCTGATAGACGCGCTCAATGAACGACGCTTTGTACTTGGATTGTCGGAATTTCCGGCGATAGACCCGCTTACCAGTTTTGACGATTATTCCCCCCGGCAATTTCAAGTGGATTTTGAGAATTATTTAAACGTTACACTTCAGGGGTATGTTAATCATACCATAAACGATGGTGATTTTACCGGATTGGAAGCTATTCCCATGTGGACCGTTGACGATATCTACGAATATCTTAATGAAACAAGAATTGACCCGTTATCCGTTGTTTTAGTTCCAATATTCTACTCCGCATGGGCACAACAGAAATATCGGGTGATTAATTTATTGCGGTGGATCAGGGACGTTAATGCGTACTATCGAAATACAGTAAACTATACTGGACGATTCAAATATGCGGGGCAAGGGACAGAATCAACTTGGGACATTTATTATTATTCCACTACATCAAATATTTCGGTACAAGAGACAATAGAAACTGACAACGGACAGGAAATGGCGGATAATGTTAATTCCATGTTGGCAGGGGCTTCGTTTTATCCTTCATTCGCGACTTATAGCGGACTTCCATCAACAGGATCAACTGGAATGCAAAGCCTGAAAATGTATCCCGCATCAGGTGAAACTACCGTTGACTGGTCTTCCAGTGTCGCTGTTTTCGATTCTTACAATATAACATCTACTTGTCCTATAGGGGAAAAACTCTCTGTTTTTGCTGTAAAATGGAATTATTCACTTGGGGCTTATCCAGATGAAAACGAAATTGTTACCAGCGAAACAATTCACTTGTTTTCTGAAAATGAAATATCAGAAAGTGAAATTACTGATATAGAAACAGGAGATACAGAGCCAGACCATACTCCTGTTTCTGTTTATGATGGAGGCATTAATTATGGTGGATATGATATAACTTCATACAACTCACAGGTAATCATAGATTTCACTGGTCCAAACGGTTTTCAATTCGGAGATTGGATAACCGAGGAGGCTTCCGCATGATTAGATTAATTACCTTGCCGTTGGTTGTACCAGCCTTAAAACTTTACTTTAAATTATATTTTTTTGTCTTAAATGTCGCAAAAAACATCATAATGTGTTGATTTTTACGACATATTTAATTATATTGTAAAAAAAGGATATGAGTAAAAATGAATGGTGATTCATATCAAAAAACATATTTTAACGTCAATTCAGGAACCAGCGTTGATTCCGACGGAAACGCTTTAGGTACTTCCGCTAACCTTTACCCACGCGCCACTTTTACCAATAAGTTTATCCAGATGGTACAGCTCTTTAGTACCGGAACAACGAAATATGGTCAACTAACGATAGGTACTCAGTGTACTTTTGCTGTTGATACCGACTGGCTGAACAGCGGTGTTACCGTTGAGATGCTTAATACCTACTGGACTGCAGGAACTGGAAGTGAATATTATCACTATCTTCCGTCTGCGCCAACTACCGTGAAATTTAATGGCACAGCGGCTACCGCTGGCAGTGGCATTGGTGAATTGAACGCCGGGGAATATTACTACGACTCAGATAATTTCAGGATTTATGTATATCTTTCAGATGGCTCCGATCCATCCGATCAGGACGACGGCTATATCACCTTAATTTACACCAATTCATCCGGTACGCCGCTGGCTGTTTTTTCATCTTCGGATGTTTTTAACCAAACAAATTCATGGTACGACGAAGATACCGGCGAATGGCGCGATCCTGACATCACTGCAGGGGAATTAACCTGGTCAATTAATGCCAATACCGTAAGCTTTTATAATAAGATAGGTACTGCAAATCAGGAGGATACCGAAGGGTTTGCTGAAATATGCATTTATCTTCCTGATTCAACCAATGTCGATAATTCGATGGTAATATCAAAGTACATTCTACGCAAAACCCTGCTGAATAGTGAAGAAGCTACCCAGATTGAAGTAACCGGAATTAATTTCTATACCAAAGTGCAGACCAATGCGTTGGTAGCTGGACGACTCTATCAGGATTTTAGTAAATACGACACCAAAACCACGCTGGTGGACGACGATACACTCGCCACCAACAATTCGGAAGACTCTTTAAATCCGATTGTTGTAACCCTGTTGATGATATGGAACTATATCCTATCGAAAATCATTGCCGGTGGGCTTACCCAGACTGTTACCCTAGCGCAGGGGGATTCTACCTCTTTGGAACTCGGCACAAAGTCGCGGTATTTGATCGATTTCTGGATACATGATTCTGATGGACATTATTTTGAAGGTCAGTATTCGGTCGTCAACACCACCGCAGCCGATGAAACAGAAAACTATACGTGCGATCTAAACGATATCGGACACTTTGTCAGTAGTACGCCATTGACCGAGTTTGACCCGGATAACTCCGTTGGAGCGCTTGCCGCCGTTAATTCATCCGGTACGCTCTCGCTTACCTTTACCCTTGCCGCCGGAACCGACCGCACACTCAATTATAGAATTATCAACTAAGGAGCTTACAATATGAAAAAAAATAAATTATTCCGCCGTCCGTCGTACGGACTTAGTAGCTTGCGATCTCCGAGCGCAAATAGCACGTCCGCTGATTGCACCACAAACACACTACACCCGTTTACCAGGCACATGCTGTTTGCCTTTCTTCTTTCATTGTCCATTTCTCACTCTTCACTCTTCACTCTTAAGGCCGGACAGCCGAAGACGATGTCAGACATCAAAGTTACCAATTCGGCTGAACTACCGTCCGATACCACGGTCGGAGGAACCCAGGCGGCAACCACCACCGAAACCGAAGCCAACGCCGCGGCGATTAGTACGCATACCGCCGACACCGACAATCCGCATTCGGTCACCGCGTCTCAGGTCGGACTCGGAAACGTCGATAATACCGCAGATACCGACAAACCGGTTAGCACCGCCACACAGACCGCACTAGATGCAAAAGCGGATGAAACCGACCTGACCAGTCACACCGGCAACACCGACAACCCGCACAGCGTTACAAAAGCTCAAGTGGGGCTCGGAAGTGTCGCCAACATCCTGGACAATCTGACCGCCACTGCCGCGCCGACCGTCACAGATGATAGCTCGGACGGTTATTCAGCCGGATCATGGTGGTATTACTCCGGTACCCTCTATATCTGTACCGATGCTACCGAGGACGCAGCGGTGTGGACCGAAATCAGCGGCGGTTCCGGTGCGGTCGATTCGGTAAATGGCTACACCGGAACGGTTGTCCTGACAAAATCAGATATCAGTCTTGGTAATGTTGCCAATGTCTTAAACAACTATGCCGCTACCGCCGCGCCTGCCACAACCGACGATACCAGCGAAGGGTACAGCGTTGGCTCTCTCTGGTTCGACACTACCAACCAGGTTACATACATCTGTTACGATGCCACGGAAGATACCGCCGTGTGGTCCGAAATCGGCTCCGGTTCTTCCACCGCTGCCGATACCACAGTTGACGCGTCTAGCTTTTCCGGCAATCTCTCCAGCACAGATTCCACCGTACAGGCCGCACTTGAGACCCTCAATTCAATGACCGTATCCGACGCGCCCAAAGCGGCTGATGTTTTAGCTAGCAACTATGGTCAAGCGTTAGTAGTCGATTCCGTGCGTGGAGGTAATGATAGTTATACCACACTATTAACACATTTGGATGCAACTGATGCGTCTTTTGTTGATGTGTCGAACGGTTCATCAGCCACGCACACATTAACAAATTCAGGGGCGACATACAATTCTTCTGGAAAATTTGACGGGTGTGCCTATTTTGATGGGTCTTCCGTAATTACAATTCCAGCATCAAGCGAATTCGCAACAACAAATCAGCTTTTTACCGTTGAGTGTTGGTTCAAAACAACAAATTCAACAGCAAAAGCACTAGTATCAAATACAGTATCCACTTCATCATGGCCCGATTTATATGATTCATGGACGTTGAGATCAGATGGACTAGCGTATACACTTGATGGAGAATCTACCCATCATATAGTATATCACGAACAAACCTATGATAATGATGCATGGCATCATATAGCAATGGTGCAAAATGGCAGTGATTTAATGCTCTTTTTCGATGGTACATTGACAAATACAATTGATGTATCAACAGATAACATGGGTAAATCGGATAATCATATAACAATCGGTGATGCCGATTTTGGCGTAACCAATTTTACTGGGGATATTGATGAAGTAAGAATCAGTAAAGGGGTTGCGAGATGGACGGAAGATTTTACACCACCAACATCATCCTACATCTTGGATGCAAACTCATGGACATTTGCATCCGCATCTACTGACGCGATTGATGGCACAGAACGCATCACCACAACTTTAAGCGATAATACCGCCGTCACCCATACCCAGGCGGAACTGGTTGGATCAACCCCGATTGTCTCCGTCACTGCATCAACAGACAATATTGACAAAGACAATCAGGGGAAATTGACCAAAGTTGACAACGATGACGGAGCCGCGCTTACTCTGATCGCGGAAGTTGACGATACCGACACCGATGTGCCAATCGGCGGCTGGGTTGATGTGATGAATGTCAACGGAGCCGACATGACTGTCACTGCCGCCTCAGGCGTAACCCTCAACGGAACCGATGCCGCAAGCGTGACCATTTCAGAAGGACAATGTATCCGATTTACTAAATCTGCAAGCGATACTTGGGTATATGGGATTACGCTTAGCAGTATTACATCAAGTGATGTAACAACCGCTCTCGGATATACACCAGCATCAGATACTTCAACCCGTTACAGCCTCGGCTCGATCTCTGGTGCGGTAACAATCGACTATGACAACGGCGATATTCAAGTAGCTACCTCATCCGCAGCGATTACCGGTTTTACCTTTTCCAACCTGTCCACCGAAACCGGTATGGTGGTACAGATTGATAATTCAGGCGGATATTCCGTCACCTTTGGTTCAACGGAAATTATCAGCAGTAGTGATACCGGCGTTTATGCCTGCAAATTCTACAACGACAACGGAACTATTTATTTTTACGGCAAATCGGAGCGACAAAACTGATGAAAAAAATATTTAAAATTTTAACGCTGTCGATTGCGCTGACATTAATCTTTAATTTATCTGCCATGGATTTGTTCACCCTGTTATCTTTTGGCGGTACCGGTAACGCCGGAACAACCGTTTATCCATGGGATTTATCACATGCAACTTATGACTCTAAAAGTTATACTTATGTTAGTGGATATGGCGACTGGGGTATTAATGTCATACCAACGCAAAATTTAATAGTTAATACGCCTGGCGGTTCAAGTTCTTATTTGAACGGGTATCTATGGAAGTATTTTTCCAGCGACGATATTTCTACTATATACGGCGGTGGTGGGTCTCAACAAATTTCTTTTCCTGATCGGATTTACCGTACAATACGTTGTTATAATAATGGGTTGCGACTTTATATATCAGATACCTATTATGATTGCATCTATGATTATATCCTAGAAACTGCTTATGATTTCACCTCAATGGAATCCCTTAATTATACGCTGAGTGATGCCAGAACCGTCGACGTACAGGCAATCAGTGTCAGCGATGACGGATTGACGCTTTGGTTCCTTGACGGCTCGAATACAATCTATCAATACACGATGACAACTGCCGGTAACCTATCAACCGCCAGTTATGCGTCAAAAAGCTTTTCTGTGGCAACTCAGGAATCAGCCGCAACCAGCATGGTTGTCAGTCCGGATGGCACAAAATTATTTGTAGTTGGCGGGAATGCCGCCATATATCAATACACAATCTCGACCGCCAAGGATATCTCGACCGCCAGTTATGACTCGGTATCGCTGGATATATCATCATACACCACCAGCCCGACTGGACTGGATGTGTCCGACTCAGGGACAAGATTATATTTCATTGGCTCTGATAATTACACGGTTTATCAATTCTCAATGTAACCACTTAAAAAAGGATTTCCCGCAAATGAACGATAAAGAACAAATTAAAACAACAAGTGACACCACAAAAATGGTTGTTAAATGGGTTGCCGCAATTGCTGTTGCCATCTTTACCGCTGGCGGTGCCTGGTATCGTCTCAATGACGTAGTAATTGACGTTAAGTCTATCGATGTGAGGCTGACCAAAGTTGAGGAGGAACAAAAAAACAAAGCGAGTAAGGAAGAAATACAGGAACTCAAGAAATTAATCGATCGATCCAATTCACTGATCGCTTATCTCGGAATTCGATTATTCCCTGATGATAATACATTCAAGCCCTCAAAAGATTAAATAATAACCCCAATAACAAAATAGGAGTTTTCAAAATGAAGACACTGAAACCCGTAATTTTCGCTGGAGCCGTTCTGTCAGTTGTTATCCTGCTGACCGGATGCGTCGGAACCGAGGTGACTGAAACAACGAAGACACTGACTGACGGTACTGTTGTCAAGACCAAAGTAACCAAGACTACCAATTCGGTACTGACCGAAAAAACTGTAGTTACAGCCGGCAGTACATCAGCTGTAAAATTGGAGTCGACAGGCAGCACTTCCAGCGGAACCATTACGCCGAACTTTCTGGTAGGCAGTGGTACCGGGTCGGTTTCCACCTGCCCGCAAAAAAATAATAAAGTTGCAATTGGTATGTCATGGTCTGCCGGAATCCTCTCATCAATTTCTAATGCCTCTGCGTCCAGTGGATCATTTACCTATATTGGCGCTGACGGAGAATCGGCAGCAGAAACCGAGACCAGATTAAACGCAGTAGTAAGATTGAAACAAAAGATGACTGGCAGTACTGAGGATGAGGAAGAAGAGTCTGCAGAAGAATCGACGGATGAATCTGCTGACGACTCCAGCTCAACAGATACAGACACCAGCAGTACAACCACAGATAATTCAAGTAGCTCTACCAGCAGTACAACTACCGCAAATACGACTACCACTGATTCATCCGGTTCCACAACCAGCGAATAAAAAAGGTAGGGCGCGATCTCCGTATCGCGCCTTTTTTGATTATGAAAAAATTACTTACAATATTACTGTTGGGACTGTCGTTTGTCTCATTTGCCGGAATTTATAAACTTGAAAACATTACTGTCAAAGACGGAGACACAATCAAAGCTGATATTCTCTTGGGCTTTGGAGTAAAAAAGACGGATTCCATCCGCTTATACGGAATTGACACACCAGAAATACATACCAGAAACAAGCTTGAAAAAAGAGCCGGATTACTGGTGAAAAATTGGCTTATAAATAAAATTCAAAATGGGAAAATAATCAAGCTGTATACCGAAGACAAAGAGGAAACTGGCAAGTTTGGCAGGCCACTTGGTTATATATCCATTGATGATCTTTGGCTGTCTAATGAAATGGTAGAACTAAAATTTGCCAAAACATACTTTGGAGAAAAGAAAAAGCCATGGACTGACAAAGAACTTCAACACATCATTGATGTCTTAGAAAAATCTTCGAGTCCTTAGTGTCCTTCGTGGTAGAAAATAGGAGCTTGAATAATATGTACACCTTGGAACAAATCAAAGAACTACGAGCCCGGACTATTAATGAGCAACTCGATGGTCGTGAAATTCTTGATAAATATTCTGATGAAGAATTACAGCGAATCTGTAACGGTATCGGCCCAGACCGTTTCCCGTGGTGGCTTCGCTGGATGGTTACTAAGATGCATCCAACCTTGGAATCCGTCGCGATGATCCACGATGTCCAGTGGTATGAACGTGAAGTACGCGGGGCTCCTGAAACCGAATCCCTCGACCGGGAAGATTTCAACACCTCTAATGATATGTTCCGGACAAACGGATACAAGGCCGCTGACTACAATTTCAGCGAATGCATGCCGCGACGGTACAAAGTTCGTTGGGATGCTTGGAAGTTTGCGAAGCTCTGCGGAACGTCTTACGGCTTCAACTCCTGGCAGGCAGCATAAAAAAGGCGGCGCTGGTAATATAATTGTTCAACACCTAAATAGTTAAATTTATTGTTGATCAGCGCCGCCCGGTAGTGAACTTATTGTTAATTCAGCCGTCAAGGATTACTTGACAACTTAATAATCATCCGCTCCAATCTTGCTGTTGTTATTATTGCTGTTGATGTTGATAATGCGGGTTCCTTCTCCTGGATAAACAATGCAGTGTGTCGGGTTGCGACTATCTTCTTTTTCTATCTTAATTAGACAATTAACAATGTTTCTTGCAACCTTGCGGGTGGATTCACTATTTTCATATCCGAACTGCTTTAAAGCTTCTCCCAATTCCGCATCAGTAACATCATGGTTCTGCTGCCAGACTGCTTTGATAATATCGCTCGGCAATGACGATGACGTTTTGATAATGATAACTTTCTTGTCCAATAATGGTTTCATTATCTGCTTTGCTGAATAGTCCGCGAAAAACATAATTCCTGCAACTGTGCCTGTTATTAGCGTTATTCCTATAGCTGCCAATGATTTTTTAGTCTCAGATTTCATGATTATTTTTCTCCTTTATTGCTTAAAGCGGTTGTATTCTTTATTCCATCGCTCAATAAGTGAATTCCAAGCTGCTTCATTTGCGGTTTTTATTGTTTCTCGATCACGATTTATGGTGATAGTGGCAATAATTTCACCACATAAATTTTCCATTTGTTGGGCCTTTTCCAAAGAATTTCTCAATGGTTCAAGCTGTGACATCATTTTCCCGGCAATATCATTTGAATCTTGCTGATAAAGTGGAAATTTCGTATTCATCTTATTTAGCTCCAGTTGATTGAGATGTGGTTGGCAATCCAGATGATAATGTCAATTATTTTCCAGATCGCAAGCGGAATAGATATCAGAAGAATGATTGCTGATATCTTCAGCATGTTAAAAATTGGTGTAAAAAAATCAGGAAACATCTTATTTCTCTCCTTTTGGTTTGTATTTAAAACAAGTCATGTGTTCCAGTGTGGTATGACAATCAACTCCTTTCCTGGCGCATGAATCACATAGATTGACCGTGGTGTAATATTTACACCGCTCAGGATTTGCTACACCGGTACACTTCCCATCACGCTTATTCTCGCAAGTCTCGCAGGTTTTCATTTTTTTCACCTTACCTTGAATGCAATACACGGCCCCGGATCATCGCCATAGCAATCGGTCCAACCGGGCAATTCTGCCGGGTTATCAATTATCTTTACTTCCAATATTGTCCGGTTCATCCGGTGCTGTTTACCGTAGCCGCGGGAGAGGATAACCGGTCGACCAATATAAATAGTTGACTCATTCCAGCGCTTCCCGAGCTTTCGATATTCCCACCACTTACTGCCGTCAGAAAACTTGTCATAGTGGGTACCTTTCAGCGGAACGAATAGCGGTTTTTCATCTAACCCCCAATCTGCCGGAGTGCTTGCCATTAGCTGTTCCATCATATTAACTTCTGCTTCACTCATCGTCTCCGCTCCTTACGTTTAATTTCAGTTGTCCACTGGTCCCGGATGGTCAGCATCTTCCTTGCCTCATATTTGGGAAATCCAAGCGACCGCAGATATTTATAAAAGGTCATTGTCTGGGCTCCAATTTAATAAGGTCTATACCACCAGGTGAACACCATGCCCAAGCAAATTGTTTTCCGCAAGGACGGGGATCTTTTTTTGTAGGTTTGATGAAATATGTTTTTATAAATAACTTCATCCAATCATCGAAGTTTTCCGGCATTGGTAAAAATCCCATTGGAAATATTGACATTACCATTTTTGCATATCGGGTAAAATAACTCTGTCGAAAATTAACTGCCCATTCATATCTACGCTGGTCTCTTCCATAAATATAGGTATAGCGTCCAGCAAAAAATGAATGTTTGTTGATATCGTTATCAAACACCCAGATTACGACCGGAATTTTTATCTGTTTTTTAGAACGTCGTTTCCATTCCAACGATTCGCGTTGTTTATTCCGTTTTCTTTCCCCGAGTTCTTTATAAGTTACCGGTTTGCCATCAATCAAATATGCAACCCCGGGAGGTAAATTAAAAAAGATTGAGGAAGCACTAATTATCATTGTCATTTTGCTTTCTCCAACACCTTGTCAACGTCAGCCGGAAATAGCGTTTTCAGCTCTTCCATGCTGCCACCTTCAATAACAAAGTCGCGCCAATATTCCAGAATAGAACGCATGTCATGAACGGTGGACTCCAGCTTGGCAACATCTTCTGATTTGCAATAATCTTCCGAGAATTCCGATTGGAACTGAACCGGACTAATTTTTGCAGGATATCTTTTTAATCTATCCATCCTACCGGCCCTCCGCTTTGGCTATAAGCTTTTCTGCAATCTTATGAATTTCTTTTGCTCTTTCGATTGCCCCGCATGGACAATATGGAGGAGCCTTGCACCCCTTACATACTTGATCTGGTGTATGCGTTTCCAGAAGAACAGTGATGACTTCCAGCATTTCAGTGTTTTGCTTTTCGAACTGTTCAATCGTTACTTGTGGCTTAAAATGCGAACATGTTCTAAAATCAACAATTTCTGCATGATTTTGTTTACTGCATTCAATATCTCCTGATTCATTGTGATGAACAAAACGACAATCTAAACAAGTACTCATCCTACCGCCTCCTTGTTTGCTGTTGCCGGATTGTTAAACGTCACTCTGTCCTTGAACTCTTCCTTCTTTCCGAGATTCCATAACCTTGTTGGACGGAAGTATCCGACAACTCTAGAATAAATTTCACATTTCTTTCCGCACTTAGCCATGATATTTCACTCCTTATGGCTTAATTGACTTAAGTCGTAAATCTCGATCACCAGCTCTTTTTCCCCTTTTTCCCGGCACGGCTGCCACTCGTATTGCCAGAGGAACCCCTCCGCTTTGCTGTCGCCAGTTCGCCCAAGGCTTTCTGCAACAGCGTCACGAAGCTGCTTGCATCCACCCGATAGGTTATCTTCATCGAGCTCACGCGGTGAATACTGAGTAACTTTGACAAGAAGCGAGGAGGTATCATTATTCCCCACACTTTGCGCAGTGCGTGTTGAACGCTCCAGTGTTTTCGATTTACCTGATTTCGGCTTGGCGCTTTTATTCCGACCAGCGTTATTGTGATTGCCGGTTCCTCCACAGCTGCATATTGTAACGCCTTTAGCATTGTAGGCACCGCAGGACGGACATTGCCACATGTTTTTGATGATTTCATTTGCTAGTTGCATCCTTATTTTCCTTTTGTTTTTTTTCACCACGAAGGACACGAAGGTTAGTTTTCCAGTCTTCTATTCCAAGCGTCAGCAGCGTACTGTTCTTTCTGTTCTTTGGCTCCTTTGGAATAAAAACGCGTTCTAATTTTGCACTGACAGCAACTCACGGATACTTTTTCATCGCATCCATAGTTAAATGCGATCTGTTTACTTCCGCAAAACGGACATGGCTTCAATTCAGGCAAGTTTTTGCTCATGATTGTTTCCTTTTGATTGAAAGCTTTATCCCACACTTATAAAACAGAAATCCTGAATTCCGTTGGCTGAAAAGCGGCGGATCGTTGTTCAGCACAATCAACCAGTTCTTGGTTCTCATAGAAAATCCCCACTGGTAAAACATTATGGCTATCATTTCACACCATCCAGCATCTTATTTAATATCTTTTTTATTATGATGTAATCTGAATGAAAGTACCTATTTACTACGGGCTTATCGCTAGCTGTTCTATAAACTCTTAAGGTTGCGTGTTTATTTACTGCAACACAAACAACAGCTTTCGTTTCATTGTTTACCTTGTGTACGAGTGCTACGATTTATTGTATCTGCTCCAGCGTCATTTTTATTCTCCTTTAATTCTTTAACCCATTCTTGAAAATACCTACGTCCAACCCTGCGCGGGAACTCAATAATGACGAATCTGTCACCGTCTTTAATTGATTTCAGAAACGCTTTCTGGTAGGGCTGTAGTTTAGGCATTATTTTCATCGTTCAAACTGCTTGTAGTAGTCAAGGTTTGGGACGGGTGTGCCGCATGGGGTGCCGTCTATTTGTTTCCAGTTATCAGCAAAAATTCTATTGAAACCTGTCCAATGACTTCCATTAATAAATCCCCACTCTTTACCGTCAAAATCACTGCATTTTTGCCACACTGTTTTATTTTCAAGCATAATACTCATTGGCGCAGTCTCGAAAGTCCACGGCTCGTATTTGACTGGGAACACCTCGCTCTTTTTCAGTGGAGTACAATCTGATTTAACAAATACCATGCTGTTTTCGTTAATCTCCTTAACCTCTGTTAATACGTGCTTTCTTCTCATGTAATCCATGTAAAAGCACTTCACTCCAGGCTTAATCCATTCATACTTGATTTCTTCAAGGCATTTCGGACAGGTTACTTGCTTTTTATTACAGGTCCATTTGCCGTCGCCCATTTTTGCACCGCAAATCATTTCAAGAGTATGTCCTTGTGTGGCGTTATAGTGGGTTACTTCCACTTCCCGCTTGATGCGGTATATTTCCAATGGTATTTGTTCAGTTATTACGCAAACTGCGATACTTCCTTTTATATCTTCTGCATTTGATATAGTAACCCATTTCCCATTTGATATAGTCTCTATGCTTTTATGCTGTTCAATTGATATTATTAGTTCTTTCAACGTCAGCCCGTCGGCAGTCCTGGGTTCGGTGTATTGTTCAAGTAATTGACGTGGTATTGCTTCTCGAAGATTACCGCAATCGTCATAAATTTGAACTTCTCCAATATTTTTTACTTCTGTTTCAATTATCATTTTCATCCTTCGTGCTCCTTCGTCCTCTTCGTGGTAATAATTTCGCCGTCCGTCGTACGGATCATCTTAGTCAGTTCGGTGATTATCGTGGCGTAATTGTTATACATCAGCGGCATTTCTTCCGCGTTGGTATGGTTCCAGACAACGACATGATTGCCCTTGCGAATCTCAACATGCAGAATATTGTCGTTTTTCTCATTCACGCGACACGCCAATTCAACTAATTCCTGCACCTGGTAAGTTTTCATAATCAGTTCTCCTTTTAATCTGTACAAAAACAAATTTCGCCTGGTTTATATCCGGCATCAATAAGATCATCAATTGAATCAAACTGCATTACTGGTTCATCCGGTTTATCCTCGTCGAAGAATCGCACAGGAAAGCTCTGCTCTATCCACTCCATTTCTTCATCGTAGCGATCACCGCAAATTTTCTCAAAAGTCAAGGCTACTTCTTCGGCGGTTTCCGCCATGATACACTCGTAATCATTTGTCCAAAGTTTCATTTTCTTTTCTCCGTTATTGTTGGTTTTCATTCTTGACTAGTCCTTGTATGCTGTTCTTACTTCATATTCCTGTTGTTTGATCTGCTTCGGTGGCTTCGGCGGCGGATTATCCTCATTACCGAACCGATGATCTCCTTCGTTGGTAAACATACAGAATTTCAATGCACTCATATCGTAGTAGATATCCTGTCTGAAATGCTTAACAAGACGGGTCTTGTCGGTATAAAATTTTGTTTCGATAAACTTGTTGTTAATTACCTTCGGCGTTTCGTTTTGATGCAGAAAAGCCATAACGTGACATTTATCCTGCAGTTTACTTCCGCCGCGAACATCTGTAATTCGCGGAAACTTTGACTTATTACCTTCTTTAGTGAGCTGACCAAGCAACGTTACCGGGACGTTGTTTTTAATGCATATTTCTTTTACTTTGGCGGAATTTTCGCCTATGGCTTCATTTTCGTCTGTAATGCCCCGTGGCTTACAAAAGTCGTGCAGGTGGTCAATGTATAGGAAATCAATCTTTCCGCCTTTCTCGCGCCGAAACTTGCGCGTTATCAGCGCAACATTATTCATGTCACAATTAAATTCATCCGCACCGACGATTCTAAAGTTTTCGTGAAATTGCTTGAATCGGGCGAATGACTGCATGACTTTATCAAAATCATGTTTTGCTTTAATCCCCTCAAGCAATTCCTGAACCGGTACATTCGCGTTCTGACCGATCATACGCTTTAAGATTTCTTCCGAGTCCGATTCGGTGATGAAGTACAACCCTTTCAGACCCGCCATAATCTGCGAACCGCACAGAGTCAGTGCCATTGCTGTTTTCCCGGTTCCCTGCTTGGCACCGATGAAAAAAACCTGTTTACGGTGTATCGACATGATATCATCCACAAAGCAGTGATATTTTACGCGGATATCATTTTTCGGAGTAGCTGCCTCTAATATCTGCTGACCGGTATTACGCATCACTTCCAGCGTGGTTTTTTCCTTGATCGACGCGCAGGTATCGGAAATCAGCGCCGACTTATCACCCATTGCGGAAATAATATCATTGGCGGTACATTCCGTTCCAAACGCCTTATTTTCCAGTTCGTTGCAACCCTTGATAACTTCGCGCCGTGCCGATAAATCTTTAATCCGGTCAAGATGTCCGTCAACTTCGAATTCCATACAGCAGAATTCCATTATCTCAACGATATCGAAAACCGGATTTTCAGGATTTTTGTTGAGTTTTGAATCAACCAGTATCGTATCCGGTGTCTGGTCATTTATCACCATTTCTTTGATGCAGATAAAAACCTTACGCAAGTCAGAAAAACAAAAGTCAATATCATTCAGCCGCTCGATCACGGTAAAACATTTGTCCAGGTCATTGCATTTCAGCATAAACCCGATAACGGCTAATTCCGACTTCCGATCCGCCGGTAATGGTCTGTCATAATCCATAAATTCCCTTTATTTTCCATCCACCACGAAGTTCACGAAGAACCACGAAGGGGTTATTCTATAATTTCATTTACCCGGTTGAGTTGTTCATTGATAAGTTTTGCGCGCTGTTTAAGCGCTTTTTTATATTCAGGCAGGAATGACGGAAGAATACCAGCAATTGCGTCAGCCAATTTATCAAAACAGCAATCACAAATCTGTTTATCTCCAAACTGGATAAATGAAACATCGTCATGGATAACATGACATCTTTCGTCACTACAATTCTTACATACGTCATATCCTTTGGGGCATGGATTGTGCTTTATTCCACACCAATCACAGGTAACAGGACCACAAGTTCCGCCTGTACATCCTAATGCTGTTGCTATATTTTTCATTCTTCGTGTTCCTTCGTGCTCTTCGTGGTTAAAAAATTCTTACTGATATCTGTAATCGTTATCCGGGTTCCATCCGCCGTTGTTTTCTTCTTCCGGCTGTCCCTTTTTCCATGTCTCAGGATCATCCCTATACTGACCCGCTTCCATCCATGTGGAACACTTCGGAAGGTAACTACGCTCTTTGACGGGCCATTGTTCAACAGCCTTGCCGTATTCCAGTACCCGATCCAGCAGATACACCTCGGCGGTTTCGTAGTTGACACAGAATTTTGACTCAACCAGTTTATCCAGTGTGGCGATAACGGATCGGATGGATTCGTCGTAATGACTTTTTCTTGGAAACGCTGCCACGATGTCCGGTACTGATTTCGCGAATGTTCTGGATTTAATCGGTGGCTGTTCCGGCGCTGCCGGTTGCTCTGGATGGATTGGATTTTCTCCGGGATTTTCACCATCAGAATTTTCTTTGTTTATTTCTTTTTCTTCTTTCTTCTTTCTGCTTTCTGCTTTCTGCTTAGTTGGGGGTACGTTCCTGACACTTGCTGACTTTTGACCAGCTTTTGAACATTTTTCAATAAATTTCGAACGTTCCTTGATCTGCCTAGTTAGAAAATCCACGCTCAAAAAACCGTCATTTTCGGAAATTATTTCTAATTCTTTAAGGTCGGTCAAGCAACGTTCAAGGGTGCTTTGAGATACGTTAATTTTTTTTGCTAAAAAACGATCATTTTTTAAAACTAAATTTTCACTCCAGAGACGTGCGCAAAGGTTGGTAAACACACCTTGCGTTTCCATATCGCAAAACTGAATTTTACCCGTCAGGTATTCAGTCGCGTCAAACTTAAAAAATGGAAGATGCTTCGCCATTATTTCCCGGCCTCCTCCGCTTTTTCAATCATCTTATCAACTTCACAAGCAAACTCATCTATTTCGATTTTTTCTCCGTTAACAAGATGAACTGATGCTGGGATATTATGCCCGGTTGCGTTATTCGATTCCTTTGTGTAAAGAATATTTACAATTGGAATAGTGATCTTTGTTCCATAGCTCCGGTATTTTGTAACAGTGATCTTTTTCATTGTGCTTGGTTCTCCTTATTCCATCCACGCGACACAGCCAGGCGTAAAGCATTTTGCGTGAATATGACCGTTTAATGGACTGACTGTAAAGCGCAGTGAATTACCACAAATGGGACACTTGATTTGTGCAGTTCCGGTTTTTCCCTGCATATATTCAAGAATTACTGCCCTTGTTTTGATTATGTTGTCAAGTTCTATGTTTGTTTCTGCTTCCTCGCGCTCGAGCTCTTCTTGTGTCGGATATTCACAGTGTGGACATTTTGCGCGTTCGGTGTTTTCTGGCTCACGGCAGGAAATGCAGCATGGATACCGGATGATTCCAGACGTTTCAAGCGAGGAATATTTGATTCCTTTATTACAAACGTCATTCTGTATACCAGTAAAATATTTACAATGGATTGTTCTTTTCTTACTCATTTTTTCTCCTTAATTGCCTTCGTAGTGAGAAGTCTTCTTAAATCGAAAGATTCGTTCATTCCAGGGCTTTTTGAGCCACTTAATACACAGTTCCAGATTCTTGCAGTGGCGACGCAGTGCGTACAGCAGCATCAACAAATCACAGTGTATTTCCTGCAACCGTTCAACTTCTTTCCGCAGCGCCGCAATGTTCCGGTCCTTATCCTGCAGAATCCGTTCTTTCGCCATCACCTGATTGTGCATATCCTGTAACGTCAGTCTCATTGTTTGTTCTCCTTTAAGTCGTTTAAAGCCTCCATGAATGTGGTAATAAATTCCGCTCCGAGTTCCGGCACTATGGCGTTTCCATATCCTTTGAGGAGCATGGTTGCACCTTCGATTTCTTCTTTCTTGCAGACCGGGAAACCTTTTTCCGGGTCAAGTGTGCCGCAATGCCCGCTTTTGTCCATTCCTTTGGAAATCCCATCAGCCAGCCCGAAAAGTACGGATTCAGCCGGTACCCTGCGTATTTTGTTGTCCCGGCAGAAGACGAGTCCGAAGTCAGACCATGCAGAAAGACCTGATAGACTAATCTCGGCAACTGATCCGCTCTGTTCCGTATCGTTCCGTCCGGATTGATCGCCTTTACTGCCATTCCGGGAGTGTCCTTGTAATCCCAGGAACTGCAAGTGGGATAACCCGATATTATGGCCTGATCTTCCAGTCTCGCTCCTCTGCCTGTTTTGTCCGTGGGAAAGCCTCCATTCGTCGTTACTCTCGGAGTTCCCCATCCCACTTGATAAACAATTTCCTGTAAGTTTGGGCCCCCGGCTTTCCGTTCCTTGCGTTTCGAGTTCGCGCCTCCAGTTGGTGTTTTCGGAGTTGGATAGCCCACAATCAATGGTTCTACTGATTGTGGAGTATTGCGAGTCCGCTTGCCTCCGTGATCTGCGCCTCTGTTCTCGCTCATGTTGGGCCCTTGGGTTACTTGCATTGTCGGCCAGCCGAACGGCTCCCCAGAAAAGTCTTTGTCTGATATGCGGCGAGTTGATGCCCGCAGCGCACAAATCGCCCCCCCCAGCGGCATAGCCCATTCTTTCCAGGTCAGCGCGTATTCCAGCGAACCATGTGCGCCCATCAGCGCTTGCAACCTGTTCGCCAAAAATGATTGCAGGACGGCACTGACTGATGAGGCGACCGAACTCAGGCCATAAGTGTCTTTCGTCGGCAAACCATTCATGTCCACACTCGACGCAAACAAAGACTCCAGTCTTAAACGGATGCGGGACTGGTTTTCCTCCGCACTCAGGACATTTTTGCTTTTTCCCTGCGGAACTGAACGGTGGACATGGGCAGGAGCCCGTCCAGACCGGCTCGTTTTTGTTCCAGTCGGCAAGTTCAAGGGCAAGACTCCAACCTCCGATTCCGGCGAAAAAGTGACATTGGGTAAATCCTCGAAGGTCATCTGCTCTAACATTTTTAATGCTCCTTTCGTCTACGAATCCGTCCGGTATCATTCCTCTGTGGATCAACTCACGCAACCACTCTGCCGCTTTTGGATCGAATTCATTGTAATAGTTCATTAATGTATCCTTATTAATAATTGGCGCGGTGAACACTATTGGCCCGGTGCCGCGCCTCACCGGTAAAGGCGAATCAGATATGCAGTTCTTGCCCGTTCCTGTACAGAGTCATACCCGATTCTTAACCCGATAGTGTTCAGACGGTCCTAGTCCAATGCTCTCTCTGTACATTTTGGGGGATTATGAGTTATCTTCTTCTGGCTGTTCCTGATCTTCATGCGATAATTCTTCCTGGTTCTCTTCCGCGACCGCAGAGCTGGGAGCTACCTCGCTGTCCGTCGTACGGACTTGGAGCATGTAAACCAGATTGCCGTTTGAGTCACCCTTGAGTACGCGGTATGTTTCGTCATCTTTCAACTCGTAAGCAACCAACTCTGAATCTGGTACCGGACCGATTACCTTGTCCCATCCAGCGGATTCTTTACTGCTGTCGAAATCGTCACTGTCCCGGTCAACTACGATTGCTTCCTTGTGGTTGCGGAAAACAAATACAGTCACGTCGTCGCTGTCCTGTTCTCCAAGGCCGTTGATAAACAAATCTTCCAGTTCGTTTGGATTCATCGGCTGAATACGTACCCTCTCGTCGGTGTCAAGACGGACCGTAGTCTTAAATCCGGGGTCCGGCGTATTGTAGTAGACTTTACAATCAATGTCCCGGAGTTCTTTGCCGGAAGAGATTAGACGTGACAACCGGGCAATCTGACTGTCGCACAAATCAATTTGAGCCTTGAATTTACTGTTTGAGGCTTTCTTGTCGTCCTCAATGGCTTTCTTGCGCTGGTTCTCTGAGCTCAACTGTTTGGCGTAATTGTTGATTTCCTGTTCAGTAAGAATACACTCAAGACTTTCTTTCTTTTTCGGGTTGCGTTCCATTTAATTTTCTCCTTTGGTATTATTTTTATTTTGACCTTACGGACATGGCTTTTTCGGAATAGAATTCGATACCGTCAATCGGGAGTTTGCCTTTTGTGGCTTTTGCGAGATCATTCAACAGTTTTTCGTTGATCATCAGGTATTCGCGCGGAACTTTATTTGCGTCAATCACGCGGAATTTCCATACATCTTTCATGCTGGTACCGCCGGCGACTGGTGTTTCGTAGTTTACGTTTGCCTGGACCATTGCGGACTGTACCGCTAATTCCTGTGCGGCCTCCTCGTTGCCCTTCTTGGCTTCACGCATAGCTTTACGCTGCAGTTTTGCCGCTTCTTCTTCCGCTTTACGCTCTGCCTCAAGCCTGATCTGTTCCTGTGAATTCTGATAGGCAATCATCTTTTGTTTAATGATTCCTTCCGCTTCGGTAAGCGGCTTTAGCATTTCGGCACGTTTCGCGGTCAGCGCCTTGTGTGCTTCATTTGCCGCCTCAATTGGTTTTTTCCAGTATTCTTTGGTTTTCTTTGCGGCGGATTTGATGTTTCTTACCACTTCTCCGGCATCGCTGTAATCCTGCGCGGTAGCAATGACGATGCTATTTGCCTGCGAGATTGCCGGAGCAATAAATTTATCCCGCAATTCCAGTTCATTTTTGTTTTGTTCCGACATTTTTTATGCGATCCTTTTATTTGTTTTCCATTTGTACCAGTTGAAGACGGTGAGCCAGCCGTAGCGATCTTCTTTATACGGCTCGAATTGATAAGTTCCGCCGGCATCCAGATACACGCATCCGAGTTCGTCCGCCTGTTCTTTCTTTGGTAGACTGATGTTGTATGCGGTAAGCTGTAACTGATGTGCCAGCGGTTCTTTTACGCCGGACTTGATGTCATACAAGAGACGCAGACCGGTGGACATTACCGCCAGCCGGTCCAGCGTTCCGGCAAAACCCAGTGAGTTTGATATGATCCGTTCGATTGCTTCGAATTTTGCAATCCGGTAATCACGCAGAAATTTACGGTATCCGTCGATATAGCCAACCAGTGCCGGATCAATGCTTGATTCATCCAGAACCCCCTTGTCGAGCAGTTCGGTGGCATAGTGTACGATATGACCACGTTCTGCCGCTAAATCCAGAACATGACCCGGCACCTTGTCAAAGCTTACTAAGCCGACTGCCGACAGGATTTGCGTTACGCTGGGGAGTACTATGCCGGATTTATCGCGATACTCGTGTTTTTCTGCGTCGAACGTGATCATTGTGGTTCTTGTCCTCCCGCCTGAGCCCATGCACAAATCTGGTCATAGGCGTCTTTCTTTATGTCTTTTGTGTGTTCAATGCCCCATCCAGCTACCAGATGCTCTTTGAGTGCTTCGGTTTCTACACCGGCATTTTTTGCAATTGCGAACAGCCGTTTTGATTGCGCCTGAGTAATGCAGTTGTCATTGGCAGGTTGTCGGTTGTTGCCGTTATCAGGCAAATCGCCTTGATTGTAACGATGACCGTTGCTATTCGGCGGCGGTTGCTGTTGTCCGCCCTGCGGCTGATTCTGTTGCGGAGCCTGTTGTCGTGGCTGCTGGAAGTGCTGTTGCGGCTGATTGTTTCCGCCATCTGTATTTTCTTCCATATCCTGAACAAACATATCGGAACATGCTGTAGCTGTTAAACAAAAGTCTACCAGCGCCCGTTTCTTTGCCATTTTTAATACAGTGTTTGCCATACTTGCCGGAGTCTGGCGAACCTGTTTGACTGCTTTTACGTCGTAGCTTCTTGAACTTTTGTTCCAGTGCTTTTTATAGGCGGTTCGACGCTGATCTACCGGGGTAGCTTCGAATTCTTCATCGCAGACCGCCTCACGCCATGCGTACTTTTCTTCACGGGTTGAACCAAATCCAAGCCCGTAACCGACTGTGTTGCCTGTAGGAATGTAAAACCCGCGTACTGTGATGGTGTAGTCGATATCAAAGCCGTCAGTTTCTTTTTCAATCTCAAATTCAGGACCGAGCTTGAAAGTTGACATAATAGCCTCAGCTCCAGGCTTAAGGAGTGCCGGTTTATCTCCGCAGCCAGGAACAACATCATAGTGGGTACCTTTTTTCATTACAGAATCTAATACCTGCTGGATAATCTGGACATTCTTGATAACTTCCGTTACTGATGCCCCTGCTACTGCGTAATTTTCTTGTTTAACAAGATCATTCATTTCTTTTTCTGCTCCTTTTTGGTTTTATATTGAATGTTGGTTAACTCTTTCTTTTGCTGTTCCGCGTCTCCCGGCTGTGGATGACGCTGATTGATTCCGCCGCCGTATTTCCGCATAAGCCTCCTTGAATTTTTATTGCGATTTCATCTGCTTTCGTATGGTTACTTATAAGCTTGAGACTAATTGTTGCTTCTTCGATTTGGGATAACACCTCAGATAACACTTTTATGTTGAACTCAAGGGTTGATTCAATATCTCCTGAAATTCCAGAATGACTCCATGCTGATTTCTCCGCATCGTGAATTTTTTCAAGCTTGAAATACAGCTTTTCAAGCTCGTCAACGGATTCATTAACAGTATGGAAGTCATCAAAAGTCATGATTATTTTGCCTTAATAAATTTTCCGCGTTTCAGCTTGTAGTAGGTGTTTTCTTTGATTTTCTTTCCATCAACAAGTGCGGTTTTAACTGATTTGATATTGCCGTTATCATCGTGTTCAACAGCGACAATCCAGCAACCCAAGGAACCTTTTGCGGCTCCTCCGATACCAAAAGCTGCTGCGATGGAATTTTTTCCTTCAACAGCGGCATTTGCATAGTTACCAGTAGTAGCGGCATTTGCATAGTTACCAGTAGTAGCGGCATTTGCTCTATAACCAGTAGTAGCGGCATTTGCTGACTCACCAGTAGTAGCGGCATTTGCTGACTCACCAGTAGTAGCGGCATTTGCTCTATAACCAGTAGTAGCGGCATTTGCATAGTTACCAGTAGTAGCGGCATTTGCTCTATAACCAGTAGTAGCGGCATTTGCTGACTCACCAGTAGTAGCGGCATTTGCTCTATAACCAGTAGTAGCGGCATTTGCTGACTCACCAGTAGTAGCGGCATTTGCATAGTTACCAGTAGTAGCGGCATTTGCTCTATAACCAGTAGTAGCGGCATTTGCTCTATAACCAGTAGTAGCGGCATTTGCTGACTCACCAGTAGTAGCGGCATTTGCTGACTCACCAGTAGTAGCGGCATTTGCTGACTCACCAGTAGTAGCGGCATTTGCTGACTCACCAGTAGTAGCGGCATTTGCTCTATAACCAGTAGTAGCGGCATTTGCTGACTCACCAGTAGTAGCGGCATTTGCTCTATAACCAGTAGTAGCGGCATTTGCTCTATAACCAGTAGTAGCGGTTGTGTCTTCTGATACTTTTGTCTTTTCGAAAACCCAATCAACTGCCGCCTTGCAAAGACCGGCAATATTGATTTTTGCACCAACTTTCATCTTCTTTGTGACGTATTTGATATCATCATCAGTCTTGGGTTCTTCTATCGCTTCAACCTCGGCAAATTCATTGCCGTCAGTGGGGGGGTAAAAGGACCATACATTGAGCGGATGATCACAGAAATGCATACCGCGAGCACAAATCTTTGCCGATTCTTCTTCAAATACCGTGTTTTCCGCGTACTGTTTTTTGTGAGCAGAGTTCGGTTGACAAATGAGCCCCTTGTTGAAACCTTTAAAACCTTTCATTTTTTCTCATCCTTTTTTAGTTATTTAGATACAATTCTGTCAAAGATATAGTTTTTGGTAAATTGGTGACTCCGGCGGGATTCGAACCCGCGAACCCGGTCTTGTTATGTGCGCACCCGGTGCATTCGGCCGCTCTGCTACGGAGTCGTTTAAATTGCCGGGATATACCGCCCGGCTCGGTTGGGAGGGAATGCTTGTTAGGGGTAAATGGTTACGCCGTCCGTCGTACGGACCCGGTCCTGATCCTTCCCGAGTCGCTCCTGTTGCTCGTCAGGTCCACCCAGCTCAGGACCGGGAAATTGTGAATCATAGATGATTGCCGCCTCAACCGAGTTCGCGACCTCAATGTTGTCTATCGCCATTTTTGCCATGCAGTACAACACCATAAGCAAAACAATAATTGCAACAAAGCGATCAAATTCGATTCTCTTAAATACTTTCATTTCCCGTCCTTAGCTTTCAGAAACCAGTTGATTTTCAAACCATGCAATGGTTTTTTTGCGGCTGTAAAAAACTTTTCCACCGATCTTGTAATATGGCGGCTGGCTCTTCTTCTGCTGCGCTCTCCAACACTTAAGTGTAGCGCCGGTAATCCCGATAATGTCCGCCGCTTCTGCTGTTGTTATTCTGTCTTCCATAATTTCCACTCCCTTGTTAATTGATGTTCTTGGTTGATTAAAATGTTCCCGTTCTCTGCGACCGCTTCAAACACTCATAAAACAGCCTCGGTCTTTATATCCTATACAAGCGCGGCAGAGAGAAAGAAAAAAAATCAAGCCGGTTGCAAAACTTTCTTCGTTTTTTTTGCAGCATTAGCGTTAAAATGTTTTTTTAGTATTGCCGTGGCTTCCTGCACTTCTGATTTTGGCAATGTGCCACTTTTAACCATTGTTTCCCCCAGGATGCGGTATGTATCAAGTGTTGTGCGTGTCATTTCAAAACTCCCCGATTCCTTAATTTTAAGTTATTACTTTAATTTATCAAGTTGAGAACATTTACTTCTAGTATTTTTGCATACTCCTTTGCTGTTGTTATGTTACTTATCCCGTTTGCCATTAAGTAATAAATAGCCTGAACTGTAACGTTCTTTTTCTCGGCTATTTTACTAATTGGCATGCCTGAATTTGTGACAACTTTACTGAATGCCGAGTTATACTCTTTCATTGCTCTTTCCTTGGTATTTTAAGCGATTACTTTAATTATAGTAAGTTATAACTTTAAAATCAAGAGAATTTTTTATTTTTTTCTATTTTTTTATTGACATGCTGATATGTTTAGGTTATTTTTAAAGTAAACCCTTTAAAAACCAAAAAGGATTCTTAATATGAAAGAGCCAGCAAAATATGTAAACTTTGGTAAAGAGTTAAAAAAGATATGCAAAAAATATGAAGTGACCCAGAAAGAACTGTCCAAAGAATTAGGAGGGGTTTCCATTGTCTATATAAGTCAGTTTTACAGTGGACTGTATATCCCAAACCCAGAACAATATCAAACAATTATGGAATTACTGTATCGCCATGATATAACCGATGATGATTGTTATGAATTAAATTCAAAATTTATTCAGGAAAAAGCAGGCAATGATCCCATTGAACAAATCATAAAAATAAATATCAATCAAGGAGGTAATTCAGAATATCGCGCCAAGGATTCCGGAGAAGCTGAGTTGTTAAGCGACTTTCGACAGCTTTCGATGAGTGACCAAATGAAAGCTAAAAAATACATCCGTGAAATGCTTGATGTTTCTTTTGACAGCAGAGCCCATGTTATGGGATTTAATGATCCAGCCGCTAACCAGTATTCAGTAACAGGCGACAGTAATAAAGTAAATGGTAGACGCGGTAAGAAAATCGAAAACTAAGAGTAGACATTCCCTCAAGCGTACAACAAAGGTACAACATAATAATACTCCCCAAAAATAAGAACACACATTTTTAACCTCACCCTCACAAACAACAGTGTGTTAGTAAAAGTCATAAAAGATTATAGACTATTATGAGTTATTTGTCAAATAAAATATTTTAAAAACTTTTTGAGTTTAATAAATCAAATAAACGCACAAAGAGCACATATATCGAATACAGTCATAAACAATTATTTAAACTGGTGTATATTGCAACACTTATTATGTAAGGTTGCAATATGGATAAATATAGAAGAGCATTGTTTAAATATATGTCTGAGTATAATGTCGGGCAGATTGAAATCGGAGCAAAACTGGGTATCTCTCATACTACCGTCGGACGCTGGATTTCAGGTGTTAACCGTATTCCACCAAAACATTATAAAGCAATTGAAAAGATTGTTGGCTTCGATCCCGATGCAGAGCGCTGTCCACTGGAAGAATACTGTCCAGTATTCACAAACAAAGAAGTTGACCACCTTACAGCGGAAATATTGGACATTCTTTCAGAGATCGATAAAGAAGATAAATTCAAAATTTTACGCTCCCTGCGCCGTTACCGCGACAAATCCGCCTAATAACCTTGCAATTCATCTTATTTTCTTATATAATATTTGACGGTACAAATAATTGTTTTGTTAGGGGAGTGCATGAAATTGTGGAATCAAATATTTAGTATCATTTCTTATTCTTTGTTTGGAATTGTTGTCGGGATATTGGGGATTTTTTTAATCCATGAAAATACGACCGGAACGACAAGTTATATCCTTTATGTGTGCAATGTTGTAATAGATTCTATTCTGGTTTTTTGGCTATTTCATTTTAATCCAGCCAATAAGCAAAAAATTGATGATAATGTTGAAAATTTTAAACGAGATAAAAAATTAAATAAAGCCTTTCGGGAACTAAACATTCTCGATTTGAAGCAGAAAATAAATGATTTCAATAATGATCCGGAAACCTTTCAAACTCGTAGAAACTGGGGATTAATTGCATCGATTGCATTTTTTATAGGTGCTTTTCTTCCACTGGTAAAAACTCCGGTTAATACTTTGACATTTATGGATTCACTAGGGTCGGTTGGTGCTTCTATTATTGCACTTACTATTATTTCTGCTTCTCTTTCATTGTCAGGAAACTTCTATTATCTTCGATTCAGTGGAATGGTTTCTCTTGGTGTAATTATTTATAAATTTTCTAAAGTAAATGGACGCATTCATGAACTTGAAGAAAAATTACGCAGTCAAGATATTGAAAACATGTCAACTGTATTATTTCAATATAGGTATGGCTGGGCCGTATTAATCGTCAGTGCTGCAATTCTGTGTATACTGGGGTATTGTAGATTATCTGGCAAGAATACCCAAGAACCCGTAAGTAATTAAAATAGCAAATTATTTCTGTCCTTTCTCTGCCGCCTTAGTCATGGCATCAACGGCAGCAGACACCGAATCACGGATCGGATCAATAGTTAACTGTGCGTAAACTTTATTGGTGATATCAAGGCTCTTGTGATTAAGCGAATCCCCAATAACCTTCATGCTGGAACCCAGTGCAGCTTGCCAGCTACCGAGTGACCGGCGCAGATCATGCATCCGCAAATCATTTAGCCCTGATTCTTCCCTGATGAATTTCCATGCCTTCTTAGGCTCAGAGATATGTCCTTGCCCAACGGCATCAAATTTACACGGGAAAACCCATTCAGAAGATTTTTTTTCCTGCGCATTTTTTCGTCTTCTTAGAATTTGCATAGATTGTTCACATAGCGTAACAATATTGTCGTCGGCGTTTTTTGTTTTGTCTCCAGGAATGACCCATACTTGATTAAGCGTATCGATCTCGTCCCAGCGCATCGCCATTGTTACTCCTCTGCGTTGCCCTGCGAATAGTAGCATTAAAAAAAAGTCACTCATTAACTCACCCGTATTTCCTTTCTTTTTCAGCTTTTCGATAGCCTTGAAAAAGGCCGCCATTTCATCGGGATGCAAGAAACGTTTTCTTACTTTTTCGGAAAACTTTTTCATGCCGGTTGCAGGGTTCTGCAGCGACAGTCTTTTTTGATGGATGGCGTAATTAAATACCTTGGATATTAATGATATGATGCGATTGGCGGTTGTTTTCTTGTCTTCCTCCGCCAGTTTGCGGATGATATACGCAATATGATCGCCGGTAATTGTCGATAACTTCATCCCGCTTAAAGAACTTAAATGATTATCAAACATGTTTTCATCATTCTTCCAAGTCTTTTTGTGTACCTTCGCATAGTTTTCCAGATAGTCTCCGAACAAGTCAGCAAAAGACATTTCCTGCCGTTTCTCTCTCTTTGCTTTGGTGGGATCAATTCCTCTGGCAATCTGGTCAGAGTGTTCATTGTGAATAACTTTTGCCTTTGCTAGTTTCACGTCGGGGAATGCTCCAATTTTAATTTGCATGGTATGCCCAAATGACTTTCGGATATAATAAAAAGTTTTTGCCGACGGAGTTACAAACAGGTTCAGATATTTATTGTCGGTGTCTTGATAAATAATTCGTCCTTTCTTAGGGGATTCTAATGCGCTAATTGCTGCCGCTGTAAACTTAATTTTCTCTGCCATTTTTACGACCCTCTGACTTTTTGTTAATTGGTCTAAAACGTAAATTCATCAAACCTATATCAAACCTTTTTATTATAATTTACACTATTTTTAATAACAAGCGATAACGTGAAAATACTTTAAAAAACGTCGTTTTTATCCTCAAAATTAAATATTTCAAGACATCATGCTCGAAGTTTAAAAAACATGTAATTTGACTTCTAATCAGTGGGTCGTGGGTTCAATTCCCGCCCGGGGTACCATTTTTTATCTCACCCTAAATCAAATTTATACTACTCCCTGAATTATTGTTCTTATCAAATAAATGATATAAGGCAATCATATTCCTGCTGAATCATTATATATTTGTATGTATCCGATGGTCAGGGTGTTGACTGTTTTGTTCTGATGATGTAAAATGATTTATAATTAACTAATTTTTGGGGGAAATTATGGAAACTTACAACGGAAATCACATTAAAGGACAACCATGGCGCCATTTTATGAGTAATAATGATTTGTCATATTATCCAGCTGAAAGTAACTGGTTGATTGAACTGGGAGCCCATAAAGCCGATAACGGCTACTGTATTCCATATGCAGTCATTCACAAACAGGATGATGTATTGGGTAGACAGTTTGTCCATCTGGTAGAAAACAAAATCATTACCAAAGAATCTTTCATGCAGCAACAGCAACAACAGCAATAGTTAATATTCCGTTATTCGATATAAATAAAGTAGAGCTGTTCTTTGCCTTGGTCAGAGAAGAGAAGATTTATTTTATCTAAAAAACTGATGGAACTGATAGGAGTCGAACTCACGACCTATACGTTGCGAGCATCTCAAAGGTAGGAGTAAGGTAGGAATAAACCATTATTACAAGTACCTTTGAGAATCTCATAAGTCCTTGATAGAGATTGGCGGAGAGGGAGGGATTCGAACCCTCGGATGATTGCTCATCAATGGTTTTCGAGACCACCACATTCGGCCACTCTGTCACCTCTCCGCTTGAGGATAAATATAATTTATATTATAAATGTACAAATACTTTTCGCTTTTACAAACTCAGCCAGCTAAAATCTTGATAAGATGTTGCTCAATATGATAAGCCACACGTTTGCCGTCGCAAGCACCCGATCCAGCCAGAATGCCCCGTAGCGCGGTTCGCAAATTAACCAACAATTCCGGTTTGGCCGCCAGCATTTTCGCTGTCTTTACATAAGCTCCACGACTGTTGGCAACAAACGCTTCAAATCCCAGTCGCGACATAATTGACTGCCCTACCCTGCCCGCATGATTATCTCCCGCAAGCGTCAGGACCGGCACGCCCATCCATAACGCTTCGTAAGTGGTTGTGGTTCCATTGTAAGGAAACGGGTCGAGCCCGAGATCAATTTGGTTATAACACTTAAGATGTTCAAGAACCGTGTCGGCGTGCGATAAAAAGATCAGTCGGGAAGCGTCAACACCACAGCGTTCAAAATGTTCAGTCATGATATTACGTACGTAATCGGATGCCAGCATGCGGCTTTTCAGTAACAGTCGGCTATTCGGCACTTCACGCAAAATACCGGCCCAGCAACGAAATGTCTCATCGGACATTTTGGCAATGTTATTGAATGAACCAAAGGTTAGATAGCCGTTTTTGACAAACGGCGGCGGCGATGGTTCCGGAGCCTCACTCATGGGCGAATAAGCCCACATACCACCGGAGATATAGAGAAGCTTTTCGGTATAATAATTACCGCAGTCCGGAGGATCAACAATATCATCAGTCAACCTGAAATCCATATTGGACACCCCGGAAGTATTGGGATACCCCATATAGGTAAGTTGAACTGGAGCGACACGGCGTGCGAACACTTCCATTCTGGAACCAGTATGACCGGCAAGATCAATTACCGCATCAAGCTTTTTATTACGAATAAACTTGTTCAGAGCTTTGTTATCCATACCACTGACATCGTAAAAATGATCAGCCATCTCCCGAAAACGTCCGGTGGTATCATCGGAGTGTTTCACGTCCGAAAACAGCGATATTTCAAAACGGTCACGATCATGAAAATGGATTACGGATTCCATAAAATACGCCACCGAATGAATTCTGAAATCAGCGGAATAATAGCCAAGTGTAATCTTATCGCCGGAATAGTGGTATCCTGAAAAATCAGTCTCAGGTATTTTGCTGTACCGGACACATGCCGCATCCCATGCCTTGTACTCTTTGATCGCCTCCTGTTCTGAGATTTTCTGATAATTCATACACAAAAGAACATTGGAACGAGCAAAAAGCATCTCGGGAGCTAGTAAACATGCACGGCGATAAATATCGAGTGCCTGGTCCGCACGAGCTGTTGCAGTAAGTATTCCTCCAAGAGTAAAGAGTAGTTCACAAGAATCAGGAACGGCATCAAGCCCCCGACTGCAAAGTTGTTCAGCCTGTTCTATTTTCTGCTGTTGCCGATAGCATAACGCCAGATTATTATAGGCCCCGGCATGACTGGGATTTAGTTCGATCGTTTTAAGATAATATTCCTCTGCAAGGGCTCCATCGCCATTTTTATCGGCCAGAAAAGCCAGATTGTATGCGGCTCTGAAATTGCTTGGCTCAAGCGTCACGGCCTGCCGAAGCTTTGTTACAGCTGCATCATGCTCCCCTGCCCCGGAAAGACACAGTCCATAAAGAATTAGAGATTCACAGGAGAAATCGCAATTGGCATTTTCCAGTACTTTTACAGCCTGACTATAACTTCCGGCGTTATAAAATTCATTGGCTTGCACGTATACTTTTTTTTCGCGACCATCCATAAAAAATGACGTTTCAATTGATTATAATTTCTTTAATTTACTGGCATAATACATCGATAAAATCAAATCCGTGGCTACCAGTAGACCGTTCAGAATATAAAGATATAAAACTTTATCGCCCGGTGTGTAAATAATTTTATGAAGACAACCGGAAACATAGCCAATAAACAACAATCCCAAAAACAAAAAACTTTTTCCAGCCGGATTTTTTGCTCGTACTGTTTTAATGATTGCCAACGGCCAACTCGCGCCAAAGCATACCAGCATAATAATTTCAAAAATACTCATTTGCGTTCTGTATAAGTTAGTGATTTATTGCAGAAACATTCTGCCTGAAATGGAGAATATACACTACACATGAGCATTATCAAAGTGAATTATAAAGAATACAGGCATTGCAGTCCGCCTGACACTTCTCACAGTATTCCCGATACAGATGCAATACGCCCTGACGACTGGCTGCGGAAGACAGGATTTTACGCGTATTCCGTTCCGGCATCCAGCGTTTTACCGCTATCTTTACAATACGGTTGTCCTGTGTGGCGGGCAGAAGCATCCATGCCGCCTGAGCAAACTCCTGAAGTCCGTCATAGAGATTTTCTTTATCCATTCGACCGAATACGAAAAGCGACGGCAATATTACATTCAATGCCAGCTCCAACGCCAGATTTTTTCCGGTAACGACAGCCGGTTTCTCGGTTTCGGTACGAAAATTAATATATCGATTCCATAGATCATCCGCTCCTGACAAAGTCGTCATAATATAACGCTTTAACTGGTCAGGAGTACGAAATTTCGCACGCTGTTCGGCAAAAAAAGCCAAAGGACGAATTCCAATGTTATTCAGCAATACGGCAAGCGCGGCAATCCTTCGTTCCGGACTGTTATAAGGACGAATGCCAGAACGCACCCATTTAACAGGTTCAGAATCGGCTCTCCTCAATTTTCCCCAGCGTGCCCACATGTTTCGAACAAAATCCGTCATATCAGGAGTCATATCGGTTGTCGCCGGATCAGGAAGCAGGCCGGATTCCCCCCATAACACAACTTCAGGTTCCGTTTTTATAACGTCCTCAGGATACTTCTGAAAGCGCTCGAATAGAATTGTAAAGTTATCCTGATTCTTTTTGTAACCAAACGCGCGAAATATCTGTTTCAGACAGGCATAGTCGGCACCATTATGCAGGCTGTCGCTGAGCATATCCTCGGCACGCGTTTGAAAACGGAAAACCCCGGCAGCGCAAAGCAGTGCGGAAACACTGTCATCTGAAAGCGCCGAAAAGAACATGCTGCATTTCCCCTTATGAAACTGTTCTTCAGGTTGTTTTCGCATTTTCAGGTCAGAAAATTTTAACGCAGGCGGCAGTGACTCAGCCTTTTTCCCGGATACGTCATCCATTTCAATTACATGCAAAATCACATTGTTATATCGCCGGTCAAACTGATGCTTATGGGCAAACCAGTCAGACGCCCGGTAATGAATTTCAATGTCGCCATTAACGCGTTTATCATCTATCTCAATCCCGGCATTAAGAAAATCCGGCCCGGCTTCAACGTTCCAGGTTCCCGGGGAAATCACTTTTATACGGTGACCGCCGCTGGCAATGTAATTATGACTGGTACTGACATTATTCCAGATATAATGCAGCCTGACTTCGTAGACCGCTCTCGACTCGGAGGCAGAGAGCCTGATCCTGAATTTATTGTTTTCGGTTTGCATTTTACAACCTGAGTTGCTAATTTGTAAAATTGTCCCGGGTTTGCGATCTATTCCCTATACCGGACTATATAACAAACAATCTATATTGTGTTTTTTCAAGTGAGGGGAAATATGAAAAAGATATTTTATATGATTTTATCACTAGTACTGCCGTTTATCAGTCATGCGGATAACGAAGGCCGCTCCAGACGAATAACACCAACCGTCCAAGCGGTTGCCGGAGTCCTGCCTTCGGTGGTAAATCTCAGTACGGAAAAGATTGTATCTGAAACCCAGGGACGCGATCTGGAAACCTGGGAAAAACTGTTTGGCTTCGCTCCCGGAACCAGCGGTCCCAAAACTGACTACTCTCTGGGAAGCGGCAGTATCATCGACAATTCCGGTTTGATTGTTACCAGTGCCCACGTGGTAAACCGAGCAACTAAAATTACGGTCACACTGTACGACGGCTCAAAATTCCTCGCAAGAAAACTGTCCAGCGATGAACTAAATGACATTGCCCTGCTTCAAATCATTGGAATTCCGGAAGACAAAAAAATCACCTCAATCAAGATGGCCGCTCCAGGCGACCTGTTATTGGGTGAATCCGTAATCGCAGTAGGCAATCCATACGGCCTCGGCAGCAGTATTTCCAAAGGAGTTCTCAGTGCAGTCGGACGCAAAGTGGTTTATCACGGAGAAACAATCTTTAACGACATCCTTCAGACCGATGCTGCGGTTTATCCCGGCAACAGCGGAGGACCGCTGATCAATCTAAACGCCGAAATGATCGGCGTCAGCGCGGCAATCCACAAGGAAGCCAAAGGCATCAGTTTTGCCATACCGCTGCAACGAGTTGAAAACACCCTGAGCAAATGGCTCATTCCAGAACGTTTCCGCAATATTTCCCTGGGAATCGTTCCTGCTAACGAACGTTTGAAAGATGGAAAAATCCGGATATATCTGCAGGATGTAATCAGAAACAGTCCTGCGTGGAAAGCCGGATTACGACCAGGCATGAATATCTCCGGTTTCAACGGGGAAAAACTAACGTCCGTCATGCCGCTGTGTCGTTACTTATGGAAACTAACCAACAAAGATGAAATTAGCCTGATGATGGATAACGGCAAAACCATTAATCTACAACCGGAAGATATTACTTTAAACGATGGCAAACTCATCGCTGAAATGCGTTTGGGAATCAGTGTGAAAAGATTGACGATTCCCCTCGCGCGAGCCTTGGATTATCCGTTTCACGATGGCGTTATCATCAGTTCGCCCGGAGAATATTCTAACAAGGTAAAACGAGGAGAACTGCTGGTGCAAATCGGTGATGTCGCAATTCACAATATTGAAGATATCGCCCGGGCTCTCCGCAATAGTTCGCACGGTAACACTGTTCCGGTCGGACTGGTTAATATCAGAAAGTACGGCGATAAGTATTATCTCACGAAAAAAATGCTCCTTATGAAACTGAATTAATTCTTCATTTGCCTTTTACTGTTGACATCGTTAATCTGCACATTATAATATATTTAGGAGAAGATTCTCCGAGAGACATGCTCTGACTTGCCGATGTTCTACACAAGCCACCCCAATCTGTCTCCGGAGATACGTACCGCTTTTCTCCCGGCACATTTTATTTTTTCCGCTTCCCGCCTGAAGCGGCAATAACGCCATCCGTCATACGGATCGACTAAAACATAAGGAGCCTGTATTATGGAAAAGTATCTCTATTTAACCATCATGCCGGAAACCCTGGTTGCGTCAATGCTGCCTCCCGAAGAATTCGGGACCTATCTCGCAATCGGAAGTCAACGAAAAATTCCACGTGAAACCATTTTCTTCAGTCTTGATCCTGCCTTCACCAGCAATTATTTCGATCTATCTCTGTTGGAAACGTCATGTGTTCCACATGAAGACGGGAATCCCAAAAGATCGGTATATATCAGCATCTATCGGGTACTCGAAAATATTCCGCTCAACGCAATTAAAAGTCTCTACCTGACTACCCGTGACGGCAGAGTACTGGAACTGTCCCAAGGCACACCGCCTGAGGACCATGCGGAATTTCATCTTTATGCAGAACTTTGTCCGGTCTGCCCTCTTGCAATGAGCGCACTGAGTCCAACAGAATTCTGTAAGTTTGTTACAACCCCCGACCATCCACTGCATATTCCGAAGATTTTCTTCATGAATATGACAATGCCTGACCTGAATGCCGACGATACTTTTATGGGAGTTACCTCAATTCACTCCCATATTATTGAAACATTCAAGTCATTGTCCAGCAGCAGAAAGAAGACAAAAATAGTTGATCGCCGTCACGAAGTCAAAGGCTGGAACCACGGCATAAAGGATGGATTCTATATTGGTGACCCAACTGGCATTCTATTCTTCCCGATGCCGTCTGCCGCAGACTTGGAACTCAACCATCATAAATGGTGGAGATCCGCAAATCTGTAAGACTTCAGCAAGGGAAAAAACAACCAACCGATATGATGTAAGACTTCTATGCGATAAATATCGCAAAGTGACTTGCTCTGCGCCTCGAACCTACTTAGCTTTTCGAGGCCAGAGCACAGTTCCTAAGGTTCTCTAAGAAGTCGTCTTGGAGGCTTACTCTGTTGTAACTTCCGGGGTCTGTTCGTCGGTTGTTATCGCAGCCGGTTCTTCACTTTCAGGAGTATTTTTTATGTAATCAGTGTTGAGGAAGAAGACGATCATCATTGCCATAAAAGGGGTCCCCGATAAATTAGAAAGTGTACCGTGAATAATACTGAAAATCTGGTTATGTGGTAAAAAGTTGAATATTCCCCATAAAACACCGAATGGAATCAACGATAAAACCCCGATCACCAGGCAAATTCCGAAGACCCTCCACCACTGTCCTTTTACCAGTTTCTTCGAATACCCCAGTGCCTCCATCCCGGATCCTTCACGCAAAGCAACAACAAAGAGAAAGAAAGTATAATAAACGCTCCATATGATCCCAGGAATAATCAGTAACAGAAAAAGAAGAAATAGAATAATTCCGACAAGTATCGAAGTCCATACCGAAGCCCCCCAACGCTTAAATGCCAGCCCAAAAGCCTCTTTTGCAGTAATGGGAGTTCCATTAACTGAGGCATTAATAATATTTGCAATTGACAACGTTGCGATCACACCAAACAACAGTTGCATCAGATTGGCAAGGTGAACGTACATGTTAGCACCACTGGCACCATGATGTTGAACCATCCGGTCAACAGAAAAAAACGATAGAAAAATATTGATCGGCACATAGACGATCAAAAACACGATTAAAATCGTCTTCCAATTTTCCATGAAATGTTGCCAGCCTACTGATAAGATTTGTGATACAGAAAATTTCTCTTCTTTGATTGTAGTGTCCATAATACGATATCCTCCATATTTAAGGTATTAAAATATAGCACACTAAATAGAACTTTCATATATTGCAAGTATTAATTATCTTCAAGTTAGTCAAATTGGAGCTCCAAAACATCGGCAGATTCTTTCAACTCAAAATAACACGCTTGCATTCCGATGCCAAATTTGAGGTCCAGCATAGAATCCGTAAAAAACATATTTTTATGATATTCCTCTCTTGACATTCGTTTTCCGTATTGGTATAATTGCAAGTGTACCGATTGTGTACCGATCAATAATCAAAACACGAAATATAATATTATGACAGAAAAAAAATATATAGAAAAAAACAATCTGAGCAACACGCTGAAACTACGTCATTATATTATTGATATTATCTATCATAATAATCAAAAATCAGTTAAAATTCCGTCAATTCGTCAACTGGCAGCCGACTTCAAACTTGCCAAGAGCACGGTTCAACTGATACAGGAAGAACTGGTACAAGAAGGTTATTTATACAGTAAAAAGGGCATCGGAACTTTCACTAATCCGTCAATGGGATTCGTTGCCCCGCATGGTACTCCACCGCCACTGATCGGCATAATATGGGGTGACGGGAAACTATATTTTCATGATCACTATATCAGTCGTACACTGGGAGCCATCGCTTCATCGATAACCGAAGATGGTTGGAACTGCCGCAATATCAGCCTAACTTCAACCAATCCGGCTGAGATAATTGAAGAACTTTGCGGCATCAGTCTGGATGGATTAATATGGCACGTCCCCCCCCCTGATTATTTCAATATTTTAGAACAACTTAATGATCAAATTCCTTTTATTGCAGTCTCCAACAGTGACAAATACAAAGATTTTAACCGGGTAACACTGGACTTCGATGCCATCGGTTACAAACTAGGAAAAGAACTCATAAAAGAACACCGAAAAACGATGCTTACGGCAGTCGCAGGAGTTGGTCTGAGTCAAAAATTAAAGGGACTACGCCGAGCATTATCAGAGTCCAACGTAAAAGAATCATGTCTGAATGAAATACCCTCTTTTTTCTATAAAGAACTGGATGAATATCTGACAGTCAATCCCCCTCCCGATATACTGGCTATCAATGGCAGACATGCTGACTTTACAATGCAAATATTAAAGAAACATAAAATAGATCCAGTTAATCAGTGCCGTATTATTGCTCTTCAACATGTGATTTCACCGGCAAATTTCATCGGATTATTTCTAAACGAACCGTTTGAATCCCGGGGAAAAGCGGTTGCTGAAATCATGAAAAAAATGCTTGAATCAAATCCCAGACCTTCCCCTCGACAAATATGTCTCCCTGTTAAAATAACAAATATAAACCTGCAACAAGTATACAAGGAAACGATTTAAATGAACAATAGACTCCTCACTGCCGCAATTGAAGTTGACGGCCAATGGCATGGAACCGACTCCTCTGAATTCACTCTTCAGATATTCACCGAAGTTGAAGATATGCAGATGATCCGGGCCACGTTCACAAACAATTCCGACAAAACCGTTTGCTTCGGCGGTTTCAGGTTTGATTTGGCGGCATGGGATGATGTCCAGGGCCCACGGATTAGAATTTATCGCGAAGGCTGGACCATGACTTCTGCAGCAGCATCTGTCCGCTATGGCGAATGCGATTTCGAAGCTGATCCCGACTATCTAAAATATGCGGTCACCAACCCGGAAGAGTACAGCTGTTCAATTCAAAACCATTTCTCCGCTGAACACGTTGCGGTTCTTAACGACAGCAAAACGGACAACTGTATTCTTGCCGGTTTCGTAACGTCTGCTGACCAGCTTACGCGTCTGACAATTGAATTGAATGAATCCGGCGTCAGCCATTTTTCTGCGTTTTCCAGCGGTGATGGCATCGAAGTCGATCCAGGCGAAAAAATTGAGTCAGAAGAATTGATTATATTTGAAGGAAGCAACGGCTACTTCATGCTTCAGAAATACGCCGACATCTGGGGACAGCGCATGAACGCTTTATCATGGCCCCATGTTCCCACCGGATGGTGCAGCTGGTATTACTATTTCAGTGACGTCACAGAAAAAGACATGCTGGAAAATATTGATTTTTTGAGAGAACATCGTGAAGAATATCCGCTGGAATATATTCAGCTTGATGCGGGTTACGAATCCGCAAACGGCGACTGGCTGACCTGTAATGAGAAATTCCCAGGCGGACTCAAATTTCTGGCCGACAAAACCCGGGAAGCCGGATTCAAACCGGCAATCTGGCTGGCTCCATTTATGGTAGATGAGAATTCGGAACTGTTTAAAAATCATCCCGACTGGATGGTACATGACAGTAACGGTAAAATTATCAATATCACTCCCGGAAAGAAAGGTCCTCGCGTAGCATTGGACGGAACCCACCCGGAAGCGCAGGAATACCTTCGAAAAGTGTTCTCGACTCTGGTCGAATACGGTTATGAATACGTTAAACTGGACTTCATGGTCTATGCCTGCTGCGGTACCGGCGGCGCATATTATGACCGCAAAGCAACCAGAGCCCAGGCACTGCGCCGGGGCCTTGCAGTCATTCGCGAAGCCATGCAGGATAAATTTATCCTGGGATGCACAACACCTCTGGGACAAGTAATCGGTCTGGTCAACGGCGAACGTATCGGTACCGATATTACCCCATACTGGAGGCCGGACAGAAAAATCTACAAAGAAGCTCCAACTATTCCAAACGTATGCCGTAACATGATCAATCGATGCTACATGAACGGACGTCTCTGGGTTTCCGATCCGGATACCCATATTGCCCGCAGCGACAATAACAAGCTTACCGAAAACGAAGTAATATTATGGACATACGCGCTTTATCTCACCGGCGGCATGATGCTGCTGTCCGACCGTTTTGAAACCTTATCTCCGGAACGCGCAAAGTTATCGAAGATGCTACTGGCCAAACCATCTATTCCAGACACTCGTCCTCTGGATATTTTTGATCGGGAATTCCCGGCAGTGTGGCTCCGTCGCGACCGCGATACCGACAGAATTCTCGCTGGGTTATTCAATCTGGAAGACAAAGATCAGGAGCTCGAACTGGATTTTGACAAGGTCAAAAGTGACGTTAAGTTTACCGTAAAAGATTTCATTTCCGGAGAAGAATTACAGGAAACGAACAGTAAACTCATGGTTACGGTAGCTCCACACAGCTGCCGAATTTTCGAGTTAAATTCGTAAGAAACGTACAAAACGCTTGTGAATTTTCTCAGGTTGATCAGTAACCAGAGAAGATTCACAAGTACAATGAACGACGCTTCAATCCAATATCGAAATATTCACATTAGCATAACGAGAACATCTCGTATGCATGTGCCGAATTCCAACCCGGCCATCATTAACGTTTTCAACGTTTTTCAGCGACCAGTGAAAAAGCTTTGATAAGTTATCCCCTTCCACTCTAAGGAAAAGATCCTCAGAGTTTTTAATACAAGTAAAATGATATGTCTTACCCGGAATAAAAAGTTCCGTATTGAAGTAGTCCGGCTTCAAGTCAATCTGGTCAAAGCTTTTTCCCGGACGAGTGGGATAACGCCTTACCCTGACATAATCATCAGGTTTATCATCTGTATTATTAAAAGCCGCGTAACTTATATGCAGAAGATTCATATGATCAAAATATGATTTCATATATGGTATCTGCCGCAGCTCCGCCCATTCTAAAATATCTTTGGAATAAGGGCCTTCTTCAATCCCGGTAGCCTGGATATAAAGAATATTAACGTAACGGTTGATAGAGTCAAGACGGGTAAAATCAAACTCTATTTTGATATCGCCCTGAAAGCTGTTTCGGGTCCATAAAACAGCATGGGAGGCATTATCTCCCGCAATCGGTCCCGCGGAGAACACCATGCCCTGTGGCGTATTTTTTATTTCAGCGCGCTCGCCATCCAAAAACCATTTTTTCTGCCAGTCCAGAGTTCCTTTATCGGAAAAAACTGTATTCCATTTTCTTTTTTTCAATGCCGCAAAAAGCTCCTGCATCTGTTTATCTCCCGCATTAAGAGTAAAAATTCCATTACATAGAATCGCAAAGATCACAAATAAAATAATCGTTTTATGGGATTTGTACACTATCATATTACTTTTTGTTTATATTCAGGCTCTGCTTAAAAAAGTTTAGTTTTACGGGAGTACCATCCGCGGAACATGGTCCGGGGGTTCCCATTTGCCATTGTTCACCGGCAGGAACGGCCCCGATATCTTTCAATGCGTTACTTTTATCAACCAATAATGTCCCATGTCCGATTGCCGGACTTGAGGGAGTCAACGAGAAATTATACCCAGCCGGATTCTGCAGTCCGGCTCCAGTCAGGGTATCGAAATTATACCCATCAGCTCCAGCCATGGTTTTGGTCTGCAAATCAATAGTCGCAGTAACACAGAGATTATTAAAAAACTCAATAAGACTACCCAGAAATTCCGGCTTTTTAAACATGCCTTTTGCAACAATAACGTTATTGAAAAATTTAAAGTTAACCAGCTCACGAGCAGCCTTTCCCGTCATCGGCTGAGGAATTGTCAGTAAGTAAGCGTGCGGAGTATAAATCGTATTATTAAATACCAGAAACCCAGGATAGGGAACCATGACGAAGCGTTTCGATATGAGGTTTTTTAACTGACTTAAAGGAGCTCCGCCCATTGCTTTTTTTTGCCAGTTGCGACCACTCACCCCGATTTTAAAACATCCAGGCTGCCAGGGCCAGAGCTCCTGGGTCTCCCGGGTATTATAAAAAATATTGCGATAGACAAATATTGGTCCCGGCCATGGCAGTCCATCCAGCGGCTGCCAGGAAATAGGCTCAAAGACATCCTTAAATAAATTATGATGAATACTCATGTTTCTGGCGTGATTTTCCGTTTCCAGGGCATTGTCGACCAGCTTATCAAAAACATTACCGTAAACCTGAAGATTAATGCTGTTGGAGTTTCCCCAGCAGGACAAGCCTTCAAAGGCGTTACGAATAATATTTCTACGAATAATCCAGTCAAGTCCAACGCCTCCGGCAATACCAGTTTCGTAATTTTTCATGACCTTACTGTCGTTGCCCTTCCCTTTTCGATGCCACCAGTATATGGGATAGATCTCCGCCACTTTTGTTGACTTAAAACGTCTTATTACATCCTCCATATCATCAAATGCTGGAAACTGGTGATAAAAACAGTTCTCGATAATAACCTTTTCTGCTTTGCGACCATAAACTCCGAACCGGCAGCCGTTGAAAAAACAGTTTTTCACCGTCACATTACCCGCAGAAGTAAGAACCCCGGCCGCCCCCGGAGTCTCAAAGGTGAGTCCATCTATAGTGACATATGCCTGGCCGGAAAGATCAATATGGAGATTAGCGTGCTGAGTCTTGCTGATATGGTGCCCGTTAAATCCCGGAGCATTGGTAGCACCGACCGCCATCGTATGACGATTTGGGTCAGTCGAGCCATAACGTCCATCCGGATGGAGTCTGACATAGAGTTTATGTTCCTGGGGACTGTAATAGAAGCCGTGTTGTGGGCCGGGATATTCTTTCCTTAGTGTAAATTTTTTCAGACAGTCAAGATCCGGATATGGCATAAGATCGGTTCCGCTATACAAGATTCTGGCGGGATTATATTGAAAAGGAACCGAATAAAGCTGAAGTGACTTATCTTCAAGCTGCCATTTGAGCTTACCTGTACGAATTTCCGGAAACGCTGCTGAAACAACTACCCTTCCCTGCTCAACTTTATCTGCGCGGATTGTAATGGGAGCCTCCGGAGTTCCTCCACGTCGTAAAACCGGACGTTCACAGTAGACTCCTGGTTTGACAATCAAAGTATCTCCAGGTTGAAGCCGGTTAAAAGCCGCTTGCAATCCGGGAAAAGGCGCGGCAGAACTACCGTCACCATCCGGTTTGCCGTCAGGGGCTGCGTATACGATACCGGGTTTCCGGCAACGAATCCTTGATACTTTTTTGATTCCCGACACTTTACTGATGGTTTCGGGTAACAGAGCCTCTTTCCAAACGATGAACCTGCTGATCAGAGTTCCTGCCGGAACGAACATGGTAGCGGATTTACTGTATTCCCGCCGAGCGCCGACTGCCAGAAGTTTATTTCCGGCCTCGGCGGCAAGCCGAGTAACTTTAGGACATGGTGTCTGACTTCGAAAAACAATCTTTCCGGCCTCGGAATCAATAACAATAAGTTCGAGAGATTTTCCGGCTGAAAAGATCAGGAATACTTCATACCAGCGATCCGCAAGAAGACCACTTGCAGCAGGATCAAGGATATAGTCTATGTTTTTTCTGGTACCAGCCGAAACCATTGCGGCAGGACGATTGCCGTTAAAGACAAAAAATTTATTTGATGCCAGACCGCATTCAATCCCACGCAATCCGTCAGAGGCACGATTTCGCGAGATTAACGTACCGCTCGGTTTTCCAGAGAACCTGATTTTCAGGTAAAAACTTTGACTGCCAGTATGACGAAATACAGTTCGCAGGTAGCTGGCCCCGTCAAGCTGAACCACTGTTTTGCCGGAATCCTGTTTTATCAGAAATTTATTTGAATCCAGCTTCTGATTGGAAGCATTATAAGTATTGATTTCACGCTGCTGTATTCGGTCCTTGAACCCGTTGTTGAAATTCCAGTCAAAAAAAGGTTCTACAGCAGCAGCCTGAAATGATACGGCAATGGCAATAATGATTACAAAATATGCTTTTTTCATGAGGTTTCCTAAACTTAAAACTTAAAACTTAAAACTTACCAACTTTTTTTGTCGTGCCAGAAGTCAATTGTACTGGCATTGCTGCCACTTCCGGAATTAAGACTTTGGCTGTAAGTCCAATACTCTATATGATTGTCCACAAATAAAATATTATTTCCGCCGTCATGACGGTTGGCAAACTGTCCGCTATAGAATAAAGCAAGCGGTCGTGACGAGGACCCGGCTCCTTTTATATCAGAGCAAAACAACCTGACTGATGGTTTTTTTACATCATAAATCCGCTGAAAACGTGCATCCTTATCGATGAGATAACTGGCAAGATAAGTACTGAACGAATAACTCCCGTTCGGCATATTACTGTCATTCGGCGCAAGTATATCTTTGCCATCACGCCTGCCTGATGGACAAACCGCAACCGGAAGTATATCATTCTGCGATAGAGAAGCCGAATTCGCACATAATGATCCGCTCAGATAAGGCACCAGAGTATGACGATCGCGCGGAGAATAAATTGGGCCGAAAAGATATCGTCTGGAATAGTAGCCGTCATCAAGTACGCCGTATCCGTTGTAATCATCGGCATAGTTAAGCATAGCTGTCCCAAGCTGCTTTTGATTGCTCTGACACAGGCTTCGGCGAGCAACGTTCCTTGCCCTGCTTAGAGCCGGAAGAAGCATCGAGGCCAGAATAGCTATTATCGCTATAACAACCAGGAGTTCAATGAGTGTGAATTTTCTTTTCATATGTAACTTTCTCCTTTATTGGTAATTGTTAATGTATGAAATCTGTTATTTTTTAACCGAACCAGTTGATTCTCCAATAATTAGTTTGCCATCATCTGGACGATATATTAAACGGGAATTGTTTCCAGCAATAAAATCATCAATAATGGCCTCTACCTGAGGAAGCGGATTCGGACGGTCAATAATGGTTATTGAAGGAATAAAAGTTGCTGCCATTTCCGGTTGTCCAAAGGAACATACCGACACATCGCGACCAGGAACAATACCATTATCATGACAGTAACGAAGCACTCCCATCGCCAGCTCCAGTGAAGGACAAAATATCGCGGTTGGAATTTCCTCTCCGGCAAAAAGCATGGACGCCTCACGCAACGCCGGAACAATTAGATATTCATTCGGATATTTCGGACTAAATTCAAATCTCTGAGAATGTAATTGATATTTCTGCAAATAACGTTCCCAATAGAAAATTTTTTCACTGAGGGACTGGGTGAGATTTTTACAATAATAGGAGGCAAAACGCCGATGTCCGGATTCATAAAGATAATCAATCAGTTTCGAAACGGAAACCGGTTCAGGTCCATCCAGACAGCGGACCCCGCTAGCCGTCAGATCATGAAACATGGTTACAAGTTTATTCCGGTTTTTAATGACGAGTTTATGAACAAAATCATGATTATTCAGTAAAGTATCATGATTGATAAATACCAAGTCAAAATCTCCTGAAAGAACTTCTGTAATGAGCGGATCTTCGTTATGACTGTAATACACACATCGAAAATTCATATTACGTTTCCGAGCCGCCATCCTCACCGCCTGCTCCCAAACATTATATACCGACTGCTTCTGATGAGCCAGATACGCTATTTTTAGTTTTCTACTGTGTCCAAGACTTCTACGGTTAACAACAAAACGACCGTTCTCATGCAAAACAATAACCTTATCGGTCTCAAGTTTCTGCAAAGCCTGACGCGCTGTCATATAACTCACACCGGTTTCCTTTGCCAGTTTGCGAGCTCCGGGTAAACGGTTTATTACATAATCATCGTTGAGAATTCGCCTTTTCAGCATTTCTGCGATTTTTTCATACTTGCTCATACTATACCATTAAGTGACTATACCGTTAACGATATAGTTATTATAACAGACTTCTCATCGCTTGTCAATACCCCCACAGGACATTTCGAACAATTCGCCCCAAATGAGTAAGGCGTCACTTATTCCGGAAGATTAAATGTGACTGTTGTGCTTGGTGCATTTTCTGGTAGGGCTCGCTCTCCGAGCATGCCGTCGGCACACCAGTGCCGCAGAGAAAACTTTAAATTCCATTGGTATTCGTCTGCCGCTGATGCGGCAGCGGCGCGCTGCGGAGAGCGCGCCCTACCAGAAAAAGGCTTGTCATATGTCTCTACGAAAAGAGTGAGATTACCCAAATGAGATATTACCAAAATGAACGTAATCGGTCACTTTAGTTCGCATTCTCCACAGAAAACACTGAAAACTACCAGGAAGTAATAAAGATTTGTTGTCTCTGTTACCACAGAAAAAAAACAAAAGCCCCCCGAGAAAAAAAAGAAAATTTCTCAGTGGTCTCTGTGGTAATAAATAAAGGCATAGTGATAAAGTTGCAGTACAAGACATATTCCTGAGCAGATTCAGAGATATATCCGGAATACTGAAATATTAGCCATAATTAACTGCATTATTGAGTAATTTCAGTATCGAAAAAAGGCACAGCGTCTACTGGACGAATATCGGTTAAGTCACCTCTATAATGTCTAAGCTCCCGCGGTTGGTAAGGATGCTTTAACAACTCAGCTTCGTTCAATTCGATACCAAGTCCGGGGCGATCAGGAATCAACATCCTGCCATCCCGTACAACGATCTGCTCGTCACTGATATCCTGCCGCCAGGGAACATCAAGCAGCATGGTTTCAAGAAACATGAAATTCGGAGTACAACCCGCCAGCTGGAGTGAAGCTGCATTGGCAACCGGTCCAGATGGATTATGTGGACAAAACGGAGTATGCCTGGCTTCAGCCATTGCCGCGATCATCCGCATTTCCATGATGCCTCCGGCATGTGACACATCGGGCTGAGCAAAATCAGCGCACTCCAAATTGAAAAAGCGCTGAAAATCATATCTGCTGTATAAGCGTTCTCCCGCCGCAATCGGCACCCCGCTGCGACGTTTAACTTCAGCCAGCCCGGCAGGATTATCCGGCGGAATCGGCTCCTCGAACCAGAGAATATTATACGGCTTCAATGCCTGTCCGATACGGATTGCAGAAGGAACATCAAAACGTCCATGTCCTTCGATCAGCAACTCCATATCATCACCGACAGCATTGGCCACTTTCTCCACGCATTCTACTGCCCTTGACAACTCACCCTTACTGATAGTCATCCATGCCTTGCCGAACGGATCCCATTTCAATCCTCTGAATCCGCGTTGACGAACTTGAACAGCCTTTTCGGCAAATTCGTCCGGCGTTTTAGCCGGAGCAAACCAGCCATTGGCATAACAGGGAATTGAATCACGGATTTTCCCTCCGAGCAACTGCCAGACCGGAACCTTAAAAATTTTTCCTTTGATATCCCACAGTGCCATTTCAATACCGGCCAGCGCACTCATTAAAACAGGACCGCCACGCCAGTAGGCATCACGGTAGCAGTCATGACGGAATGCCTCGATATTCTGCGGATCTTTACCGATCAAATATCTTTCCAGTTCCTGAGTCGCGGCTGCAACCGTCGACTCACGATACTCAAGTGTTGTTTCGCCCCAGCCATGTATTCCAGCATCGGTTTCAACCTTGCAGAACACCCAGTTGGTACGATAACAGTAACATATATAGTTCTTTACGGCAGTAATTTTCATGATATGGCCCCGGGAAGTCCGGCCAACCTACTGAAGTTGGCCGGACTGGAATATGATATTAGTTTATTGATTTACTTGCTGAACTGATTACTGAGGACACCGATTCCCTCAATGTCAACGTCATAAACATCACCGGCTTTCAGCCATACCGGCGGCTTACGCGCAAAGCCGCAACCGGCTGGAGTTCCGCTCAAAATCACAGTCCCCGGAGTCAGTGTCATTCCCTGAGAAAGATAGCTGATTAAAAACGGAATACTGAAAATCAGCAGAGATGTTCTGGAAGTTTGCATAACTTCCCCATTCAAGCGTCCTTCGATCTTCAGATCGGAAGGATCAAGATCAGTTTCAAGCCATGGTCCCAGCGGACAAAAAGTATCAAGAGATTTTCCGCGAGCCCACTGACCATCTTTGAACTGGCAGTCACGTGCACTGACATCGTTGGCGCAGGTATAACCCAAAACGTAATTCATTGCATCGTCCTCGGAAACTCCTTTTGCGGTCTTACCAATTACAACGGCAAGTTCAGCTTCGAAGTCAATCTGACTCGAAAGCTCAGTCGGCGGCATGATAACCGGAAAATCAGGACCGCTGGCACATGATATCGCCTTAATAAAAAGCAGAGGAGCTTCCGGCGCATCCGATTCACATTCGTCCGCATGAGCCTTATAATTTTTCCCGATACAAAGAATTGAAACCGGCTTTATCGGACTCAAAAGAGTTACCTCTGAAAGTGGAACACTCTGATCCATGGTATGCCATTCACCATAGATATCACCGGAAATCAGAGTGATTCGGTCATCACGCAAGACTCCCTGCGATTCTTTTCCTTCATAGCTGAAGCGTACAATTTTCATTAACATTCTCCTTATTTTTCAGGTTAAAAATTATTACAGTCAGGCCGTGGCGCATCAGTTGGATTTTCACAGAACCAAGATCATTGGTCATCTGTACGTTAAACTGATTCAGCCCATCATGTTCAATATAATCGTAACCGGGAACCTCAAGCGTAGCCGTCGCCTCCGGTAAATGACTCTGAGTTACAACAACAGCGACTCGGTTATCGTTCTTAAAAGCCGAGGCTGACAGCTCAGGATTGTCCAGAATAAATCCTTCGGTGTCAATAAACTGCCCGTTCAGAATTAAATCCCTGTAGCAATCACGTAACCGGTTTACCTCAGTCAGATACTGCTTATAATGCGGCGTCTCATCAATCAGAGCCCGGCAGCGATAGATTTCAATATCACTGCGGTATCCGCGCAAAATTGCCATATTGACCCGACGCTCAATATCCGTGTCATCTCGAATATCGCGATCTGTAGTTATAACTTCGGGAAAAGTATAGAGAAATAATTCAGGAAATAACCGTACATCAGGCTTTTCCATTTTCTCTTCCCAGTCTGGATTGCCTGCATTGGTTGATCCGGTAATGTTATGAACAAAGTCGATATGGCAGGCGGTTAAATCCGACAGCCATTCGATCCCAAAGCTGACATCCGGATTTCTTTCCTTGATATATGCCCGCATTTCCCGAAGCATTTCCGCTTTCGCCGCTACCGCAGTATGAAACGGCACCGGATGACCGTGAGACGGATCACAACAAGGACGTGACGTCCATCCCATCTGATCAAAGAAAATACCATCAACTCCAAGGTCCAGAGCCCGGTCTATCAGCATCTTGCAGTGTTCCAGCCATTCAGGACACCCCGGACAAGCCGTAACAAATGATTTATTGCCAAACTGACGCAAAGCCGTCCCATCCCCTCCGAACGGATACCACTCCATATGCTCGGAACCATTGGGATTCTTTACAGAGATACGTTTACCCGTTGTTCGATAAAACTCGGTGTCGGTATCAATCAACTGGCCGTTAAAATAAAGAATCAGCTTGCCGCCGCCATCACGAAACTGTCGGATCTGTTCCTTCAGCGCATCGTGCCCCCCCTGCGATTCGTCAAAGTTAAATTCCGGATAGTTGGTATCATGCCCCCCATGATACCAGCCAAACATAAACAATGTATCAATTCCGGTTTCCATTCCTGATTTGAGAATTCGCGGCATCTCATCGTGATGAAACATAATTTTTCCGTACTGGTGGCGCATAATAACTCTATGCCAGCCATTAGACTGCAAAATAGAATCAGGAACCGGCCCGGCATGAAACCAGTTATTTGCCCATTCCCGGTAGATGTGAGCAGCCGTATGCCAATTTCCGGTATAAGGAGCCAGCACATAACCGTTTATGTCGCTATGACATCCCGGCTGAACAAACACGTATTTTACCATTCCGGCATCAATTTGTTCCTTACGCTTGCGCAACAAATGAAGTGTATTCTGAAACGATGGATCGTGACTGCCAACGTAAAGACCTTCATGATCATCAGCAAAAGTATAGAAGTTCATCGCCTGAAAGCCTGGATAGAGCTTCGATATTTCGAGCGCTTTATTATCCTGCCCCATATATGCGGTACCCGCATTATCAAGTTCAGACGTAATATCTTTTATTTTATCTCCTCCAAGATACGACCAGTAAAATTGCTGGTCCGGCCTCAGATTTATATTTTTCACGAACGGGAACTGAAATTCCCTGATAATAAACTCCGGAGTATTATTCTTTAAACAGGCAGAAAAATCAACTTTGTCACCAGCCAGTTGCGCACGTACTTCAAGTTGAAAATCAACCACTCCTGCTTCGGAAAACATTTGCCGCCATATGAAAATCAATTCATCGGCTTTCCGGGTTATTTCAGGATGGCAATCTTCCGCTGTTATCTCTTCTTCCAGCACCTCGTTATGTTGATAAATTATCCGCCACAATCCTTGTCTGCCTGCATAGTTATGACCGGTTGCCAACCCGGTAAGTTCCTGCAGGTTGCCGTTATCGTCAACAGAAAACCTTATCTGTTCATTTTCTAAAGTATACATAATATCTAACGCCTTACAGTTTGTTTAATGCATATACATACCGCCATTAACATCAATCACGGCACCGGTAATATATCTACCGCCTTCCCCAGCCAGATATGCCGCAGCCAACCCGATATCACGCGGTTTCCCAAGTCCAAGGGGAACTCCTGCCGACAATTCCGCGATGGTATCATCCCCGTGGGTTTGAAACAGTAATTCAGTTTCGATAATTCCAGGAGCAATTGCATTGACTGTTATTCCGTAAGGAGCAGCGGTCAACATAAGTGTCCTGGTAACGCCGAGAATTCCGCTCTTGGTCGCAGCATAGTGGACATGTCCGTATAACGCGCCTCGATGAGCAACGATTGAACTCATTGAAATGATTCGTCCGGAATGTTGTTCCCGCATGATTTTCATTGCTTCTTTACTGCATAGGAAAACACTTTTCAGATTTGTGTCGATAATATGATCCCAGTCCTCTTCTGTAATTTCAAAAATATTCTGCGCTTTGGTAGTTCCGGCATTATTGATCAGAATGTCCAGCTTGCCGAATTCCGAAACCACTGTGGCAAACATGCCTACTACTTCTTTCGAATCACTTACATCGGCTTTTACTGCGAGAGCCCTGCGACCCATTTTTTCAATTTCACGACACGCCGAAAGAGCTTCCTCCTTACTTCCCCGATAGTTCACCACGACATCCGCTCCCTGCTCTGCCAGCACCAGTGCCACACCACGCCCAAGCCCTCTGGAGGCACCAGTAACAAGTGCAACTTTCCCATCTAAATCATTCATTTTACCGAATCCTTGAATTTATTATTTTACAGAGCAATAACGCTCAATAATTTTATTATTGCAAATAAATTTTTTCCTATCAATCTTCAAAAATTATCATGATTCATTATCCGCCGGCAATATTAAAATTTAATTTTGAAGAGATCTGTTCTGTACAAAGTTTAACGGCCTCAATGCATTGACTTCTGAGCCTTTCACTTTCTGCAGCGGGCCATGAAGCCCCGACAGCCGCAACAATATTTCCTCTATCCAATAAAGGAAACGCGATAAGATCAATCAATCGACTCATCCCCGGCTCCCAGCCAATCTGCCCGGCTTCTCGTATACGGCACAATTCATCTGTGAGAGCATCACGGCTCATCGCTGCTGCGGGCCACTCTTCTTCCGATGGCATACCGCGTCTTTCCAGAAAAGTGGTTAATTCTCTTTCAGACATACCAGCCATTAGAATTCTTCCGGATGCCGTTACATAGAGATCATCATGCCGCGGAGGAGCACAATTAATCTGCATCTGCATATTATAGTTATAATGACATGGAATATGCCGAACGGTATTATATCGTACTGCCAGCATTACCGACTGTCCGATTTTTCTTGCACAAGCATCAATTTCAGGAGCCGCCGCTTGAAATAGTACCTGCCGAGGATGAATTCCTTCTGAAGAATAAAATGCGATGGGACCAGGTACATATCCTTTTCTAGGGCCAGTCTGCTCCAGATATCCCATTTCAGCCAAATCTTTCATGATCCTCATACAGGTAGGCTGATTAAGATCAAGAGCTTTCACGATATCCTGCGGTAAAACCGGTCTACCGCCGCAACCGATAACATACTCCAATATATCAAATGCTTTAAATAGTACTTTTATCATAATTCATAATGTGATTTAAATAATTCTTATTATGAATTAATATAACAAAAAGGAATATATATGTCAATAGAATAAAACTATTTTTCTGAAAAAATAAGTTACTTTCTTATTTACAGTCATTCAGAAAACGTTGGACTGCATAGGAAGAATTTAGCTCGATAAGTTTTACGCTATCAAAAGCAGGATCATTTAAAATATTTACCATAAGAGGATCGGTAACGGTATTGTAGTTCCAGACATACTTTAGAAAGTCCCAGTCAAGACGTTCCGGACAGCCGGGTCCAATATCATTGCGCGACTTTTTATGATATTGCAGTCGACGCTTTAATATCCGCCACAGGCAACGCCAGCGGCTGCCGCGCATCCATATTACAGTATCGGCATACTCAAGGCGTTTGGACAAAGTCCTCTTGTAATTACCGTCGATGATCCACTGCGGTTCGTTAAGTATTTCGGAAAGTTTGCGGTCAAAATTAGCGGGAGAGTCTTCCTGCCAGCCAGGAAGCCACCATAAACGGTCAAGGTGATGAACCGGTATTCCAAGTATATCGCCCAGCTGCAGAGCAATTGTAGTTTTCCCTGCCCCGCAGCAACCGACAATTAAAATTCTTTTCATAAAAAAACCATCAATACTCAGCATTAAATCGATTTTTGTTCCCTCTATCTTGGGCCTAACATAGCATTCGAGGAGAAAAATGCTATCTCCTCCTAGACAGCAAAAAACAATTCAATGGAAAAAATATTGATGGACTAAAAATACATTTTAATATGCAGCAAGGTATCCTACTCCTGGAACAACGTAATATCTATCTTGCAACACGTTTCCAGACACCGCACTCACATAAAGGAGATCATCTTTCATATCTTTTGGTCCAACAGGAGCAATATGTCCGTCAACAAAAGAAACATTTGCCTTTTTACTGTGGACCATATTTAACCTGCTATAGGTTTCTGCCGTATCTGTCGGCCTTAAACAAAAGTATGATCGGTACTGAATGCTCATTGATGCACTGCAACCCATAATGTAAGCAACTGTTGTCCGCCGGAAAGCTTTATCTTTAAAACTCAGGCAATAGCCTCGACTATAACGATTCTCCGTGCGTGCGCCATATGTATAGTACTGCCAATATGGTTGGTTTGGTCCCCTGAGATTGCCGTTGATGGAGAACGGATACTGAAAACCGGGACAATACATTACCAACTTGTTTTTTAAGTAACCGTTATTATATAAGACAGTTCCCCAATACCTGCTGCTTTCAGAAGAGTCTGACTTAAAATATGAATCGAAATCTCCAGCATACATCTGAACGGCAAGGTTACATTGTTTTAAATTATTCACACAACTAATGCCCTTGGCTCTGTCCCTGGCTTTATTCAATGCCGGCAAAAGCATTGACGCTAAAACGGCTATAACAGCAATCACAACCAGGAGCTCAATGAGTGTGAAACTTTGTTTCTTCTTCATGACCTTTCTCCTACTTTTTTGATTTCCGCCTTAGGTACAATGTTATAATATACATTATCTAAAGGCAGAAATCTGATTAATTTATATTATTTTTCCAACAGGAAAAATAGTGAATCGTTATTTTTGTCGGTTTTCCAACTGATACTGTTACCGCGACTTGAAGCGATCTGATCTTGTTTTACCCCCACATTACTAACCTTGTAACATTTCCAGCCACTTCCGGCAAAACTAATTTCAGAATTTACAACCTTAAACATCGGTTCCGTTCTTCCAAGTTTATATACGAACCGTCTGACGGTTTTATTCGTTTTCGGATCTTTTTTCTCAAGAAATACTGTTTTCTTCGCACAACTTGAAGTTCCGATGGTGATCAGAACGCGCCAGGATTTTGCCAATGGTTTATGATCAAGCGCGGTTGCGGTAACGGCAAAGTCCTGCTTGCTATCTGTTGCCACTCTTAGAGGGCCGGCTGTATTGTGCCCGTCAATAACGCCCCATATTGATACCATTTGAGGCGTAGAGACGGTGAACTTATTATTCGCATGAACCGCGGGACAAGCTTTCCTGGCCTGTTTTTTCAACTTCAGATATTTTGCACCACTATATTCCGTATAATGAAGGGTCTTAACATCTTTCGGCAGTCTTTTCATGCCTTTCACTAACGGGATGCTAAATACTTTGAATAAAAATTCATTTTCAGCAAAAGCATTATAGTTATACGGCTCATGAGTTGCCACGACTTTACCTGAAGCGTCAACCGCTTCGCCAAACTTCTTACTTTTACTATCTTTGCCTCTACTGGCTGTCTCTCCACCAAAGATTTCAGAATCACTGACGGTGATGCCAAGAGAATCTTTAGCTGCCGGGATCATATCACGATGCCAGGCCAACGCCGCCGGAACCATATTGATCATGATTCCAGGCTTACCGAATGAAGTAAACATTCCGGTATTTCTTGTATCGATCTTAGACCATGACATCTGTGTCAGGTTAAACAGGAATGCCCCGTTTATTCCCTGAATATCACCAATCGTTGCCATCATCAGCGGAGCACTGAAGTTTTTCGTCATACAGTTATTCCATTCACCGACGACAAACGGCTGATATCCAATACGCTGCTGGAGCAGGAACGGATACATGACATCATAATTCTTGCCTATATAGGACGGTTCAAGTTTCAAATAAGAAAGTCTTTTGATTTTACCATTATAAGAAATCGTTTGGCCACGAGGATGACTATAGTACGAATGTCCTTCTGAATAGTCCCCGTCTGCCGCCGACGGCAAAGTTATCGTACCGACATAGCAACTGGTCGCAGCAATCGGACATTTCACCCGTAGATCATCACGAAGCATCTTATACAATCTTTGGAAATTGCTGCGCTCCAGCCAGGAAATAAAACGTTTCCTGATGACCGAATCATTATTTTTATCGTAACTTCCACTCAAATTATGCTCGGAACTCCATTCCATCCACTTAGCCTCAAAATCTTTGCGGCATAATTCAGGAATATCTTTCGTCGTTTTAACTTTACTCGGGTAACGATTCAAAAAGGATTCGTTGATCATCTGAACCCCTGCCAGACCGGGATCATCCGCCAGCGCAAGACCGGTATAAGGGTTTTCTCTCAAAAAGAGTTCGTTCAGATACCGATTAAAGTGATCATTATAATCCTGTGAAAAAGTCAACAGGAATGAACTGCCGCCACGCTTCCAGAAGTAATCCTTAATACTGGCAAAATGCGCGGTCTTGAACACCATGTCATGCTTACAGTCAACAACATAATAAATACCATTCTTTTTCAGCTCGCCGATCAAATAAAAGAAAAGGTCAAACTTCTTATCATTAAAGGTTAATTCTTTCTTGGTATAATCAATAAGACCTCGGGCCCATTCCGAATCAATGTGTGAGAATCGAACGGCATTCACACCCCAGCGACGCAGAAATCTCGCGATATTTTCAGAAGTCTCATGAGACGGAAAACAAGATCCGGCTGAGATATTTACGCCCCAGAAACGAATTTTCTTATTATTATCACTGGTAATGAACTCCGGTCCTTTGACTTTAACAAAACCGAACTTTCCTGCGGGAATCGGCATTGAATCGCTAAAGTCCCAAACAGGGGCTTCCTGGCTTTTCCAGTCAAACGCAAAATCTTTCCAGCTACCGTCAGTAACATTAGCAGGAGACACCTCTTTGTATGCTTTTGACTTTCCAGGCAGAATTTCCATAAAAAACTTCAGCTCGCTTTTTCCCCTTCCGAGCCGCACACGCAGCTCAACCTTTGGGTCATTCCAACGACGCAGGTCCGAAACGGTAAAATCCAAACCGTTACCTGCATAAATACTGATAATCTTTTTCTGTGTCCGGTCAATCAGGGCAATATTACGAGCATACCCATAAGCTTCCTTGAATTGTTTTTCCTCAATTGGAATCACTTTTTTATCGAGTTCAAGTTTTGATCCCATCCACTTTTTTACAGGAAAACGCAGACGGACATAACGAGCCCTGGTATTCTTGCGGTTCGTAAAATCAAATGTATATGTAACCAGCATCATATTACTTTCTTTCTTATCAAAAGAAACTTTAACAGTAGCTTCATCCTTGCCGGAACGGTCCACATATACCGCTCCACTTTCCGGAGAACCAGACTTAAATCGGTATGCTTTATAAGACTTATCAAGAACCGTCGGTTGCAAAACCAGCTTACCAATCTCGGATTCGATATGCAGACTACTTTTATCATCTTTTGAGACATTCATCTCAACAGCGCTCAGGTTTGTGACAGCAACAGCCAGCGCAGCAAGTGTTCCTAAGAACTTCATAAGCAAACTCCTAATCTATTAAATTTTTTAAATTATTCCTCAAGCTGCAATAATTATCGAAACCTGATTATTTTACAGCAATAATCAGGTTTCTTAGCGTTGAAGGAATTATTATTCTTTCGCTGCAGGTTCTTCCGACGGAATATTAACAGAAAATTTCAGTACGTTCTGACCTTTGCGTAAGCGAATACGCACTTCTATTTTTGGATCCTTCCAGCGACGCAAATCGGAAACAGTATAATTTATACCGTTTACTGAAGTGATGTTGAGAATTTTTTTCTTTGCACTGTTATACAATGTAATATTTCTGGCATATCCATACTTTTCTTTAAGAGTTTCTTCACCAAAAGGAATTACCGTTCGATCCAGCTTCAGTTCAGACCCCATCCATTTATTAACAGGAAAACGCAAACCGACATAACGGGCTCGAGTATTCTTGCGATTTGTAAAATTGAAGGTATATGTAACTTGCAATGTGTTGTTTTCTTTTTTAGCAAAAGAAACTTTAACAGTAGCTTGATCTTTGCCGGAACGGTCAGCATATACAGCTCCGCCTTCTCCATCTGATTTGAACCGGTATGAACGATAAGACTTGTCTAAAATCCTTGGCGCAAAAACAAGAGAACCGATCTCAGACTGAACATGTAACTTGGCTTTATTATCCTTTGATACATTCATTTCCGCGGCATTCAAACTTGTAACGACAACAGCCAACGCTGCGATTGCTCCAAACAATTTCATAATTTTTCTCCTTTATATTTGGTATAAGTCCTTTTATACAACAATCACTTATAATTCAATCAATACAAATAAACATTTTACATTGAAGAACAAGCTTCTATATTTTTCCGGTCGACTGTCTTGGAATTACTTTTGTTTTCAAGTAGATTACGTTATTCACATTTTTACCGGAAATTATTTTTTCCAATGCCTTGATCGCTTTCCCGGCAGCTTCTTTACGCGATATATCTAAAGATGAAACATTAGGACTCATCAGAGTGGATATCGGAAGGTTATCCGTTCCAAGCACACTGAAATCGAGCCCGGGTTCCATATGATTTTTCGCAAGATAATGGTAAATCGCCGGAATCTGATGGTCATAGGCAATAACCGCCGTCGGTTTGTCATCCGATGACATAATATTTGTCATTGCCTCAAAGCATGTCTCTGAATCATACCCCCCGAACTGAATCCAATTCGATTTTATCTCCAGTCCTCGTTCCACCACTTGACGGAAAAACGCCTCCCTTCTAAGCAGAAGATCGCGTATTGTCTCATTATCACGTAAACAGTGAATATAACCTATTTTACGATGCCCAAGTTCAGTCAGATGATCAAGCTGCTGAGATATTACTTTTTCATTATCTATAATGATATTTACCCCGTTGGGATCAAGCTGGGCAGATTCTGGCAACAGATTTACATAGGCCACATTATATGAATTCATAATTTTGCCAATGGTATGATCAGCGGACCCCACGATAATGCACGCACGACAGGTAGAATTCCGTGCCAGCTGTTTGAAATCCTGCAAGTCTCCGTGAGCTTCCAGAAAATGAGTTCTTATGCTGCGCCAGTTTTCTCCGCACATACGTCCAAGCAAAAACGAAAGTTCACCATGAAATTTAGTCATGGGATCCTGATCTTTGGCCGGAGTACAATAAATTAGATCAAGCTCTTCAAATATTTTATTGTCATCGGGTGACGATCCAACTTTAAACATACCACGCCGATCGCTGGATCGAATCATATCACGGTTTTCATAATCACGGAGTACAGACTGTACAATCAACTGACTGGCCCCGCACTCACGCATAATCGCCCTGATCGACGGGAGTTTACCACCAGCTTTCAACAACATAAGCTGACGATAAATATATTTATCTACACGGTCACGGGGGCGCTCCGCTACTGATGTCTCCGTTACAATTTTATTCTCATCAAACATTTTCACCTGTCTCTACTAATCTGTATTAAAACTGTATTACTAAAATACAACATTTTTCAAAAAAAGTCAATAAAAAACGTAGATTTTTTTTGATTACATCTATCCAAAAGGATAAAACAATGAGCACAACAAAAACAACATTAAAACTTAGTAACAAATAACTTACATTAAAAAAATAAATTATATTACATCAAAATAAGACATTTCAAAAAATGTAAAATTGCATGTATATTTTTCTTCAAAATAAAAACTTGACTTTTTACATTTTATCATATACAATATGCTATATAAGCATTTTAACAACTGTTTAATAAACGACCTTGATGCAAGCATACGAGGTATTGGAAACGCTGTTTGACAAAAACGTGGCAAAATATTATTCTTTAAGAAACGTCCAAGGAACAGGGTATTACCCCTTATATATTTAACTTTCGCTTCCGAAAGAAGCTTTAGCGACTGGAGTTTGAAGCGGAACAAACGCCGTCCGTCGTACGGACAATAAAATGGAGAAAGGACACCAATGAAACACAAGTTAACAAATTTCACACTCATCGAACTCCTCGTAGTAATAGCCATCATAGCTATTCTTGCGGCAATGCTTCTACCTGCCTTGAACTCTGCAAGAGACAGAGCTAAAGCAATAAAATGCGTATCATCGGCAAGACAACTGGGTCAGGCATACGCAATGTATGAACAATCAAACAATGAATATTACCCCTTTCTATCAACCACTGGTTATAATGAAGAATATATCGAGTATTCGATTGTACACCTGCTGAGTCCGTATTATTCTATTCGTGATTCTTCTGATACAATGGGCAGAAGAGCCGACACCTTATGGGAATGCCCTTCGGCTAAATATGATGCACAATCAAATACAGCCACCAGGAAAATTTTTGTCGGTCGCTGGCTAAACGGCGGAGCTCATGCAGCTCTAAATGATTCAAATGTCCGCTATGGCAGAAAGTCGTCAACAATTAAACATCATTCCGCCTTAGCTGTTTTCATGGATTCATTAACCAACAACCGGAATGATAAACTATTTTTTCGTCCTTACTACCAGTCTCCCTATTTTAACGGCGGTCTAACGTCATTTACTATTGCCCGTCGAGGACCACATAAAAGCGGCGCGACATTTCTGTTCGCAGATGGTCATGCCGGGGTAAAACCTCAATCATTCTGGCTACTCGCAGACAAAAAGCCGGATAGGGCTAACGTATTCAATCCCCTTACCGCCACAAGCAAATAGTAAGCGTGTTGAAACGAATGGATTCGCGGACTGGACATCTCCCTGCCATTATATCGCCGGTACAATGCCTTTCAGGGTTTTATGATCCGTTTAAGCAACGTCTGACGGCGTTCGGCATATGGTGAATTATCTCGACGTGTCAAAAGTTTTTCGATCTGCGGCATAGCAAATTCAATCTCTTTTTTGACCACAGGCTGATCAATTTCACTCATAGCCAACAGCGTATAATAGAACGGATAACGCCGCCAGCGTCCATTATCCTGACGCATTTTTTTTAATTCCTGTAAACCATGCTTCAAACGCAGTTTATGTTTATCGAAACTTCCGGCTGCCAGATTTCGCCAGTATGAACAGGTGCAGGTACCACAACAGTAAACGCCGGCAGGCTTTCCCCATGACAAATCGGCTTCATGGATTCGTTGACTCATATTGTCTATGGCATGCTTATATGCCGATTTAACAGCGGCATTGGAACTACCACAGAGACGCAAAATCCTGCAAGTTTCCTCACCGATAATATGCATACGGGCAGCATTGCTCTTGACAACTTCACCAGTAAACGTATGAAGATCCCGCTGTCGGTCGACTTCCGGAATTGCAAACATACCGGCATATGACCCGGGCAATCCCTGCAAGGCAATTACGTCAGTCAATTTACCAAGCGAAGCAGAAGACAATTTCCGATGAAAGAACAACTCTTCATTTGCACGATCAACAAAATCGATCAAGCTGAATTTACTTGCCATAATGCCTCCTTTTCTCAATGCATTATTATATGGTAACAAACATACAGGAAACCTGCCAGAGAAATCAATAATGCCAGTGTTTTAGCGGGAGCAGCCAGGCGAAAAAGTTTTTCTGACACGGTCCAGACATAGTGAAAATGCAAAAACAATCCTATACCGATGTATACGATTCCCATTATAACAGCAGGCATTCCGGTCAGCTCAACAAAAGCCCTTTTTCCCGGCAAAGTCGCTTCTTGATAAATAATATCCAGTACACCATTTACAGCCAATACAACAGGAACAATAATTCCTCCAAGAATTTTTGAGAATAAAGAACCGGAAGCATCTCCCGAAAACTCATCTCCTGTCCCGCCTTCCGGCGGTGTTCTAATCCAAGCCATAAAGTTCTCCCTCATTTTTCAACTATAAATCTTTTTATGAATGATTCAAATTCATTCAGCAACTTCCGGAAATATTCCTTGTTCCGATCTTTACATTGCCCATATTTACATATACTGTAATTAAGTCATCATAATAAAAAAAACAATAGAATATAATTATTACGGACCAATTATGAGCATTAGAGTAGCATCTGTCCAGTTTGAAAGTAACGCAGGAAATAAAAGCAACAATTTAGCGATAATTAAGAGATTTGTTGAACAAGCAGCAAAACAGCAGGTTAAAATCATTGTATTCCCGGAATGCTGCATTACTGGATACTTCTTCCTTCGTCACCTGGATGAACCTCAATTACAGGAACTGGCGGAACCGGTAGAAAATGGTAACTCCTGTCGTCAACTGCTGGAATTGTCGCAAGAATACGATATAACAATCGGTGCCGGACTAATTGAGCGAGCCGATGACGGCAGCCTCTATAATTCTTATGTAGTGACAATGCCGGACGGTACACTTCACTCCCATCGAAAAATCCATACCTTTGTAAGTCAGCATCTTTTATGTGGAGATCAATATACAGTCTTTGATACCCCATACAATGTAAAGCTTGGAATCCTTGTCTGCTATGACAACAATCTGGTAGAAAACGCCAGAATAACCGCGCTACAGGGAGCCGACGTAATACTGGCTCCTCACCAGACTGGTGGTTGCCGTTCAAATGATCCCAATATCATGGGAATCATCGACCGAAGTCTATGGGACAACCGCAAAACGGACCCGGAGACAATTGAAAAAGAATTCAAGGGTCCAAAAGGCCGGGGCTGGTTACTGCGCTGGCTTCCGAGCCGGGCTCATGATAATGGCGTATTTTATATTTTCAGTAACGGTGTTGGTATTGACGATGACGAAATCCGCACAGGAAATGCAATGATCATTGATCCTTACGGGAGAATTTTATCGGAAACGTGGAAAGCCGGAGACGATATGGTCATAGCCGATTTAGATATGTCTTTGAGAAATGATAATACCGGACAACGCTGGATTACGGCGCGTCGTCCTGATCTTTACAAACCACTAACAGTTCCGACCGGCCGGGAATTGGATATGCAGGCCGCAAGATTTGGGGGGAAAGGCGCATAACCAAATACTCTTTCACAAATTTGCCTTGAAAATTCAATAGTCACAGCATAATGTAATTCAGAGGAGTAATGGGGAGTACTGAATTATGATTGAATTAAGGAAGTATTGTAAAGAGGATGGACCGGCAATAACGGAGCTGGTGGGAGATGTTTTACGCTTATACGGTCTCAACTGTGACCCGGAAACAGATGCGGATCTGAACAACATCGCCGAATCTTATTCCGGCGGCATTTTCAAAGTACTTGATGATGACGGATTGATTATTGGTTCATACGGCCTGTATAAAACCAGTAAAAAAAGCTGTGAACTACGAAAAATGTATCTGAACAAATCCTATCACGGCAAAGGACTGGGAAGACTGATGATGGACGACGTCTTTAAATCCGCACAAAAACTAGGGTTTGAAGAAATAACGCTTGAAACCAACAGTTGCCTGGAAGCAGCAATTAAAATGTATAAAAAATACGGTTTCAAGGAATATGATCCCACTCATCCAATCTCATGCCGCTGTGATCTTGTCATGCGCAAAACTATCTGAGAACAGCCCGCCCCTTATAGTTTAGATTTATCGAGGTACGGGGATCGTTCATTCTTCTGGCCTGCTCAATACAATTACATAGCGTATTAAGCAGGAACCGGATATTCTCGTTTGGCATGGATACTTTGTATGGACGTCGGATGTTCTTGTAATAAACAATGGCGTTCAATTTGCCCGGCAGCATAACATTAATTGTAGCCGGCGTCAATTCTGTAAATTCTGTTTTACACAACATTATCATTGCCAGCGCCGGCAGAACGGACTCAAGCACATTGCCTGGTTTCAATTCCGGCGTACGCTCTAGTCCAAGGATAGTGGGCAAATCATTTCCAAGTTGAACACAGGAATCACGATCCATGATCATGCCACTGTCATCAACCAGCATCTTTGACCGGTTGTCAAAAAGATAAGCCCGGGGAATTCGTTCGATGACTTTCACCGCCAGCGTGTCAGGCAATACCCTGGCGACATAAGCTTTTTTAATACTCGGATGCTCTTCAAGTTTTCGGCACAAAAACGGTAGATTAAGCTGAAAAAGATTGACTCCGGGAGAAACTCCCAGTTGCGTTGAGACTTCCGCCGATTTACCATCCCACCAACCAGAACTCTCAACCACCACATGTTTTAGATTGAGATGCGGGTTACTGGAAAACAAAAATTGTGACGCCATCCAGAAGACTGCGATTAAACCGCCAATGATAATGGTCACAGATAACGCCGCAAGCAGAATACGCCAGCGACGTGAAAGCGATTTCTTCGCTCCTGTTTTGCGACTGACTTTTGTTTGTTGCTTCTTTTCCGCCATAAATAAATAAGTTGTAATCCTGTATCAAAAACTTAAAAACAGGGATGAGACTTTACTTCTGAGAAAACAATAAAGCCTCTCCCTGGCTTAACACCTAATATGATTCCATCAGAAATTCAACTTTGGAGCACGACGATGATATTCCTGAATACTGCAGATTTCCATTCTACCCATATCACGCAGAGCTTTAAGACCAGCAATCGCAGCAGCCAAACCACTCATCGTTGTAGTGATCGGAATTCCCTGCCTGATACTCTGGGCTCGCATCTGAATCTCATCAACCATCGCTTCTGCACCGGTAGACGGCGTATTGATAATCCACTGAACACGACCTTCGCTCATCATATCCAGCACATTAGGACGTCCACGGGAAATTCTGAAAATCGCATTGGACTTAATACCAGCTTCATACAGACATGTTGCCGTACCTCGCGTTGCATAAATATTGAAACCAAGATCAATAAGTTCCTTGACCAGTGGAATTGCCGCCTCTTTATCAAGATCACGGAAACTGAGGAATACATTACCTTTTTCCGGCAGAGTATTTCCAGCAGCCACCTGAGTTTTCAGGTAAGCAATTCCCTGATCGTAGTCAATACCCATGACTTCACCGGTTGACTTCATTTCCGGACTCAGCACAATGTCAATTCCCGGGAAACGCACAAACGGGAACACGGCTTCTTTCACAACCGTGTAATCCGGAACAACTTCATCAACAAACCCGATATCTTTCAGTTTTTTGCCGACCATTGTGAGCGACGCCAGTTTCGCCAGCGGAGCACCAATAGCCTTACTGACAAACGGAACTGTTCTGGAAGCACGCGGATTCACCTCAATAATGAACACATCTTCGTCTTTCACCGCAAACTGGATATTCATCAAGCCGCAAACATCAAGCTCTTTGGCAAGAGAATAAGTGTATTCTTTAATTTTGTCGAGAACCTCCTGAGATAAACTGCGGGAAGGAATAAGACAAGCACTGTCACCGGAGTGAATTCCAGCCAGCTCAACGTGTTCCATAATCGCCCCGATAACAGAAGTCTCTCCATCGGAAATACAGTCGACATCAAGTTCGATTGCCTCTTCAAGAAAACGGTCAATCAATACCGGACGTTCTTCGGAAGCCTCTACCGCTTCGTTCATATATTTTCTGAGGTATTCCTCTTTATAAACAATTACCATAGCACGTCCACCAAGAACGAACGACGGTCTCATCAATACCGGATAGCCGATTTCATTGGCAATCTCTACCGCCTGGTCGACATTAGTGGCAATCCCATTCGGCGGCTGCTTGATACCAACGCGAGTACAAAGCTGTTTAAAAAAGTCACGATCTTCCGCGGCTTCAATATTACCCGGCTTAGTTCCAATAACATTCACGCCGCATTCTTCCAGCTGCTTCGCCAAATTTAGAGGAGTCTGTCCACCAAATTGGACAATCACACCGGAACATTTTTCACGCTCGTAAATATGCAGTACATCTTCAAGAGTCAAAGGCTCAAAATAGAGCTTATCACTGGTGTCATAGTCCGTACTGACCGTTTCCGGGTTACTGTTAACCATAATAGTTTCAAACCCGGCTTCACGCAAGGCGAAAGAAGCATGCACACAACAATAATCGAACTCAATTCCCTGCCCGATACGGTTAGGACCGCCGCCAAGAATCATGATCTTCTTCTTGTCAGATTCAGGTTTGCAGTCATCCTTATCGCCATAAGTTGAGTAGAAATACGGAGTATAGGATTCAAATTCGCCGGCGCAGGTATCTACCAGACTGTAAACCGGCAGTATATTCAGTTCTTTTCTGGCTTTATAAATTTCTCTTTCGTTAGAACCAAGCATCCACGCCAGCTGACGGTCGGAATAGCCAAATTCCTTAGCCTGCAGAAACAGGGCTGGATCATTTTTCATACCATCAAGATTTCCAGCTGATTTGATCTCGTCCTCATACATGGCAAGTTCATGCATGTGACGAAGGAACCAGGGATCAATACCGGTCAGCTTAAAAAGTTCTTCCACGGTTTTACCACGCTTGAAAGCTTCGTGAATATAGAATACTCGCTGAGCATTTGGACGGATAATTTCGGCAACGAGGTCCTCTTCACTGAGCGCCTCATACTTGGCATCTTTTCCATCAGCACCGAATCCGGAACGACCAACTTCGAGCGAACGTAAAGCTTTCTGCAGCGACTGCTTGAAAGTCTTACCAATACTCATTGCTTCACCAACAGATTTCATCTGGGTTGTCAGGGTACTGTCAGCAGTCGGAAATTTTTCGAATGCGAAACGCGGAATCTTAGTAACGACATAGTCAATACTCGGCTCAAAACATGCCGGTGTTTCGCGGGTAATATCGTTCATGATCTCATCAAGCGTATAACCAATAGCCAGCTTTGCGGCAATCTTGGCAATCGGAAAACCGGTAGCCTTGGAAGCCAGAGCAGATGAACGTGATACACGCGGATTCATCTCAATAATAATCATACGTCCGGTGTCAGGATGAATCGCCCATTGAACGTTTGAACCGCCGGTCTCAACCCCAATCACACGCAAAACATCAAGGGACTTGTCGCGCATAATCTGGTATTCACGGTCGGTAAGGGTTTGGGCCGGGGCAACGGTAATACTGTCACCGGTATGCACGCCCATCGGATCAAGGTTTTCAATAGAACAGATGATAACCGCATTATCCTTACGGTCACGCATAACTTCCATCTCAAACTCTTTCCAGCCAAGCAGGGATTCTTCGATAAGTACTTCTGAGTTACGGCTGGCATCGAGCCCGCGGGCAACGATTTCCTTGAATTCCTTCTCGTCATAAGCAATACCGCCGCCGGTTCCGCCAAGGGTAAATCCGGGACGAATGATCAACGGGAAAGTACCGATCTTTTCTTTGATCTCTTCGGCCTCTTCCATATTGTGGGCCGAACCGCTTACCGGCATATCCAGATCAATCTCTTCCATGGCGTGTTTGAACAGGTCACGATCTTCCGCACGCCTGATAGCAGCGGCATCGGCACCGATCATTTTAACACGGTAACGATCAAGAATACCTTTATCGTTCAATTCCATAGCCAAATTCAAAGCAGTCTGTCCGCCGAGAGTCGGCAATAATGCATCGGGACGTTCCCGACGAATAATTTCGTGCAAAAGGTCGCAGGTAAGGGGCTCAATATAAGTTCTGTCTGCAAACTCCGGGTCGGTCATAATGGTAGCGGGATTACTGTTCACCAGTACCACTTCATAACCTTCTTCCCGAAGGGCTTTGCAAGCCTGAGTTCCGGAATAGTCGAACTCGCAGGCCTGGCCGATCACAATCGGACCGGAGCCGATAAGCATGATTTTTTTTATGTCTTCTCTTTTAGGCATATTGTACCTTGGGGTTATTTTAAATTTGTCAATTTCCAGTTTTCCGGGCAAATCCTGTTAATATACATATTATTTTCAGGATTTCCACAGATGAACAGAAAGTTTTTTCACAGAAAATCACGACCCTATGATAAATTAAGAATTAAGAAGTTTTCAACTTAACACTTAACACTTGTTACTTGTGACCGGTAGAGCCAAAACCCCCTGCTCCGCGACCGGATTCTGATAGTTCTTCTGCAAATTCAAAATGTACTTGCGGCAGTTTATTGATTACCATCTGCGCGATACGGTCACCGCGTTTTACCTCAAAAGTCTCTTCCTTTAGATTATGCATGATCACGCCGACTTCACCACGATATCCGGCATCAACCGTTCCCGGGGAATTCACAATTAACAGGCTGTGCTTCAGGGACATTCCGCTACGCGGACGAACCTGGGCCTCATACCCCTCGGGCAATTCAATGAATAATCCGGTAGGAACCAGAACGGTTTCGCTATGAGGCAGATCAATATCGACTCTGGCACGCAGATCGAACGCCGCATCGTCGTGATGTGCTTTCTTCGGCTCCAGGTCATGACAGCCTTCCATCATCTTGATTTTTACAGTTATTGCAGACATACTTTTCCCTATTTATTGTCCGTACGACGGACTGCGTTATAATTGGGTTTAATTCCCCGGCCATGCAAGATTCGCAGGCACAACTCAAAACCCGGTACCATTATAGAATTTCGGATTTATTATAAATAGCACAGAATATGAATTTTTAAAGTTATAAGTGTTAAGTTTTAAGTGTTAAGTTCTAAGTAAATATAACCACATTATACCATCTCCGCCGAAAATAAAATCAGCCGGAAACGGCTTTGTTTCCGGCTGATAAATTCATTTACATATTTATATTAAATCTCAACGCCTGCCACCACCATGCGGGTGAGGAGCCGGGTGTGGGTGTGGGTGCGGATGTGGTCCGGGATGCGGATGTGGCGGATGATGCCAGTGATGGCGGTGCCAATAGTTATGATTGTACCAATAGATAGGGTATTGATCACCAATGTAATAATTAGAGTCATCGTAATAATCGGAATCATTACTTGTGTCAAGATTAACATCAGAACTACTGGTATCAGATGAATTAAGATTCATTGTCGTCGCATAGTCACCATAAGTATTCAAACAATTCTCCATCAAAGACAAAGCCTTGTCTAACTTTTCGGCATAGACCGGAATTCCCTTTTGCCCCTTTACATTGGCTTTGATTCCTGTCGGATAAATGAAACCGTTCCAGGAAGAACCAGCCGGGATGGTAAGTCCATCAACCAGAACCCGTTTTGCCGGAGGAGGTCCGGAATGGACCTGTACTATTTCAACCAGCATGCCCTGGGAAGTAGCGGAAATGCCTTTAACTGTCACCGAGTTACGTCGAGAGAAAAGCAGTTCATCATAATCTTTATGTTTCAGGTCGATATCATAATCACCGGCTTTCCCGGCCAGGGCTTTTTTAAACTCAACAATTTGCTGCTGCTGTTTTTTAATGATATCATCAAGGCTTTGCCCCTGATACTTATTTACTACAGAATCATAACCGATAATATTTTTGGGATTATATCCATATTTCTTCTGAATAGATTCCGACAGATTTGTGAATTTAAGCCCCTTCACAACGGTTGCTCCCGCTGCGTTCTGATAAGTAATATCAATCCCCAGAGGATTACTGTCCAAAACCTGAGCATTTTTGTAGACAGTACCGTCAAGAGCGGTAATATCCTCCGCGCGAACAATTCCGGACAGAGCAAAGACCGCAAACATAAGAACCATGGTAAGTTTCATTATAATACCCTCCATAAAGAAACTTTATTTCCCGATTAATTACTGATCCGTACTCCTTATTTAAGTATACAATCCACCTTTTGTCAAGGCTAATTCAGTTAAATGGTTGTTTATATTGTGAACAGACAGGACTGGATATAGTTTTTTATACGTTTTTTTAGCGAAACAAGCAAAATAAATTTGTTATTTCTCATTTTATTTACTATATTCTCTAATACAAGATGTATTGGGAGTACATTTGACAACCAGGCAGAATTATAACTAATTTCAGGCAATTATGGAAGAATTACCGCACGGAACAGAGACTATTTTAATAGTAGACGATCAGGAAACCATCTGGGATTTTCTTATTGAAGCCCTGCAGGAACTGGGCTATTCCGTCCTGCTGGCTGAAAACGGACTTGACGCGGTTGAAATCTACCGTAACAATCCAGATCAGGTTGACTTGGTACTGCTTGACATGATCATGCCTAAGATGGGCGGTCACAAAACATTCTTCCAGATAAAGGAAATTGATCCCAATGCCCGAATCCTGTTATCCAGCGGCTATGTTTCACAAGAAGAAGTTAATGATCTGCTGGAACAAGGCGCTGTCGGTTTTCTCCCCAAACCTCACAGGCTCCCGGCAATGGCCAAAGAGTTCCGCCGAATCCTTGACGGAAAATAACCTGGCAGATTATTTCGATTTTTCCTGCTGCAATCGGATAATTTCCTGTCCGAACATATCCAACTGAGCAAGTTTTCCAATGCGTTCCTCAAGTCGGTTGTATTCTTTCGGAGAAAGTATCTGCTCGAACATACCGCAAGCCTGGACTATGCTGATCAGGGCGCATTCACGCGGAGACGGAATTTCCGTTCCATTGAGAATCTCGATCAAACGCCTCTCGACATCCTTGATCTCTTCGTTGTCAATAAGCGGATAACGTCGTGAAGGGAACACCCAGAAAATCCGGTTCGACTCTTGTTTGATAATTTCCCGCTCAAGCAACTCCTCAATAACCATTTCCTTGATTCTTGAAGCTTCACCCCTGAGTCGTTCAAGCCAGAAATCGATAGACTTTTTCGCCGGCCCCGCCATTACCATATCAAGCGCTTCGTCAAGCATTGGCATTCCGGTTTCTGTGGAATCGACAATAACCACGAACTTCTGGTCTGAGTCAATACGATTTAAGAAAGACAACTCACACAGAACGGCACCGGCAAGAGCCCCGGCTAGTGCGTTGTTACCACCAGGAAGCGATATCTTCCCGGTAGTGTCATCAAGCGATAACAGAAAAATCTCTTCGGCAAAAGTCAGCATTATATCCCCAATCCCTGTTTATAAAAACAATAATTCAACCGGCAACAATACTGCCTTCACCTCTGATTTTCAACAAATGTTTACACAAATCAGATAAGTTTATTGTCTGCGGCATCCTCAGCATCAAAACCTCTGGTAACGCCTGCCAGCAACGGAGTAGTCTGGGATACATCACCAAGGAGCACACCTCCGGTCAGATGTCCGTCAGTGAAGAACAGCTTACGATAGGTGTTCTTAAGTTCATTTTTGGCTGATACCTGAATCGCGTCCGTACCTTCCGCAGAACCAATAAAACCAACAGAAAACAGGCTGGTACCGAAAGCTCTCATAGTTGCCCCAAAGACTTTAGGCTTGTACACTACTTCATCTCCGGCAATATTCGCCCCGGCTACTTTACCCTGTTCAAGCGCAGTCTCCCAGATTCCATCATATCTGGAACCGCAGATCGCACAGTCGCCTGCCGCGTAAATATCCGGCTTGGAGGTCTGCATGCGGTTATCGACAATGATCGCTTTATCCGCCTTGATACCGGCCTTTTCCGCCAGTGACTTATTACACGCCACTCCGGCAGACACAATTACAACGTCGCAGGGAATGAATTCACCGTTTCGGGTTCTAACGCCAGTCACTTTGTCATGCCCCTGAACTTCATCGACAAATACCCCGTGAATCACTTTGATATTCTTATGCGCCTCAATGATCTTCTGCAGCACTGGAGCACCTTCCGTATCCAGCTGACGCGGCAAAATCGTCGGACATGCCTCCAGTACTGTAATATTATGCTCCAGCCGAGAAAGATGATAGGCACATTCCAAACCAAGAAGACCGCCACCGATAACCACAACATTTTTTTGTTTGCCGGTTCCCAGCAATTTCTTCAGTCCTTCAAGGTCAGTCTTTTGACGCAGTGCCACAACTTCCGGCAAATCAATACCCTGAATCGGCGGAATAAAACATTTGCCGCCGGTCGCGATCACCAGCTTGTCATAGCTGACTTTTTTGCCGCCGTCAAGGGTAATCGTACGCTTATCCGAATTGATATCAGTTACGGTTGCACCCAGATTCAAAGCGATATTTAACGATTGATAGAAGCTTTCCGGTTCGATCAATAATTCTTTTTCCGGGATATCCCGTGCGATCGCCTCGGTCAGCACCGGACGATGATACGGCAAGACAGTTTCAGACGAATATATCTCTATTTTTGCTTTTGCATTTCTGGCACGAACAGCCTTGGCGGTTGAAACGGCAGCGATACCGGAACCGACAATAACAACCTTCATCGCTTCATCGCTGCTGAAAGTAATCACTTCCGGTACATACTCAACAAAGGCCTCCTGCCCTGCCCCGCAAACCGAACAAGTCAGCGGCGGCAAAGCACCTTCAAATATTTCTCCGCACACCGTACACTTCCAGTAAATCTTACCGGAAGTCTTATCAACCTTACCGATCCATTCTTCCTTCAGCTTCTTGCCGAAACGAATACCATATTTTCTTGCGCCCTCAAGCTTTTCAAGTCCAGGCTTAAACGTGACCTTATAAGGAGGTTCAACCGTTTTCATACGCAGCACTTTCAAGCGGCTCATCAGCATGTCCGGCCCCTCTCCGCTCCAGCCGAAACTACCGTAAGCTCCAGCCACCTTGCCGCCGTGAAGAATACCATTCATATTCATAATCAAATCCGTAACCGGCGGCAGTGCGTCACCATTGATCGTAGGAGTTCCCACCAGGATACCATCAGCAGAATTCATCTGTTCCTGAACCTTTGCGCTGTCGGCGTACACCATGTCATGCATACGGATATCAGCATCGATCACCTCGCGAATACCGTTGGATATCTCATGCGCCAGTTTTTCGCTGTAGCCATAGGCTGAGACAAAGGCGTTGATTACCAGAGGACGTTCACGCATTTCAGGTTCAGGCGTTTTGCTCCACTGGTCATAGAGATTAAAGTATTTTTTCAATTCGGTTCGCAGTACCGGACCATGACCCGGACATACTGTTTCGAGCTTGAGATCACTGATACGGCCAAGAGCGTACTGAATATGCTCTTTGAACGGCCCCATTATCATCTCAAAGTAATATTTATAAGCAGGCGTGAAGTCACCATCAATCAGATCGTTGCAAATTTTATCATCGGCATAATGACAGCCGAACGAGTCACAGGTAACCAGCGTGTCCATCCCGTCTATATAGGTATAAATGGAGTCGGGCCAGTGGAGGAACGGAACCGAAAGGAAGCGCAGCTTTACCGTATCAAGTTCAATCACCTGGTTATCGGTCACGGCTTCGCCGGGAATCGGACGATTGCAAATATCCGCGAGAAAATTCAAAGCAATGGAAGAAGCCAGGATTTTAGCTTTTGGCGCATAGTCGAGAAGTTTTTCAAGCGAACCGACATGGTCGGGCTCGGTATGATCAATCACAATGTAATCAATTTCAGCCGGATCGCATACCTCACGAACATTGTTGATGAAAACATCAAAATACTTTTCCTTCGCGGTCTCGAACAGAACCGTATATTCGGGAGTTTTTAGAATATATGAGTTATAACTGGTCCCGTATTCCGTACGCATTACTACGTCGAATACTCTTAGATCCTTGTCCAGCACACCTACCCAGTATAGATTTTCCCTGATTTCAAAAGCAGCCATTTGAGCCCCCGAGTTATTATTTTAATATAATAATGATAATCGTTATCAATTTTAATAGAATAATGTCTGCGAAAAATATTGCAATACCTTCAACTTGAAAAAGTGTAAAATTAACAGAGTTTGAACAAATTAGGCGGTCCCGCCAAAAGTCAAAAAAAGAGAAAAAGGTCGCGAAGCAACTACATCGCTCCGAGTAGTACTCGGACGCGGTCCGGCGGCGGAACGCTGGTCGCCGCAGGCGAAATGCATTTACTCATAAGCTTTTACAAATTATAAGCGGTTGACATATCAGCAATATTATTATTGAGCGGCCGAAGCGATGAGAAAAGAAAAATATTGCGGCACAGACTGTTGGTAGAACCATCAATTTAATGAAACAACCTACACTAACATTTATATCTCTGTTACTGGAACTTATCCTGAAGTAGTGACATATTATCACATTGCGACATTTAAATATGGGGAAAGATATGATGATTAAACGATTTTTTGCTTTGCTGCTATGTGCAGCATTTGTGCCTCTTTGGGGAACTGAGGTAAAAACGGATAAGTTATCGTATGATGAAGTTGTTGCTTTTATTCTCGGACAATCGCTTCATTATCGTTTAAAAGGAACTCTACCATACAATAAGTTGGATGATTCATACAAACACCGATTGATCCAAGTTATTAAAGAAAAGAAAAGTAATCGGATGACTACTCAAGTCATAAATGGAGTTTTTATGGTTTTAGGATATATTGCGTCAAAAGATGATATTCCGTTTCTAACCAACTATATACAAGAGTCTATACAAAAGATAAAAAATAGTCCATACAAGAAAAGTAAAAAAATTGATTACAAGACATTAAATTCTCTTTTCAGGAGTTTTGCAATGACGGGATATTCAGACTGTATTGCTATTATGATCGCCAGGAAAGTTCCCGGAGCGGAAAACATTTATGAAAAATATGGAGGCCTTGAAACATGGGATGCCATAGGATGCTCAAACCTAATAAAAGGATACTGTGCAGGAAATTTTGCTCAAAGAGTATTTGACTATACAAATTCTATTTTGGCTCAAAAAAGATTAAAAGAAGCAGTGAGCTTAATTGAGGATGTTAAAAATAAAAAACTGAAACCGCGAAAACAAACTCTTTATGACAGAACAATGTCAGGGGAAAACTATATGTCTTCTAAACTTATTCCCGAATTCGTTACAGAAATGAAGAGAAAAAATCCTAAATCTTTTCAACGTTTCGGAATAAATGTCGAATTTGATGAAAAAAAGTCCGTAGATGAAATCATGTCTAGAGTAAAATTAAGGAATTGATATAATGCTTAAACGACTTTTTGTAATCTGCTTGTTTCTATGGGGATGTTCGTTGTGTTGTACCGCAGAGACCGCAAATGATGATAGTTTTGAAAAGTTATGCTTAAAGCATGAAAAGCATTTAATGAATCTCGAAGTCTCCAGGGGATTGAAAAGCAAACTGGATCCCAGCCGAAATATTGGTCGTAATTACATGTTTCTCAACAAACAGCTGGAACCATATTTTAATAAGATAAAAGACCTAAATCAGCATCTTGATGCTGATGACATTCGAAAAATGCTCAGTATCTTCAGGATGCTGGGTAAAGTCAACACTTTTCAAGGCACCATGTATTATTCTCCTGTTATTGAGGATAGCCCCATTTCAGAGATCATTGTCAGTGCATTAAGCAGTAATTTTCCCGAAGTTAGAAAACGGGCAGCCAAGATGCTGATACATTTTCAAAACGAAGAATTAAAGAGACTTTCACCGCAAATATTGCCGGCTTTAGAAAAAAATGATCTTTACCAATGGGAATTTGTTCATTTTAATAAAAGTCAACAAGAGAAATATAAATTCATACACCCCAAATATAAGCTCAAAAAATATTCTTTTCCGAAAGCCAATGCAAGATGCCTTTGTGTCTGGGCAAAGCTGGGAGATAAAGCAGCCTTTGACGAGATGATCAGAAAATTTAAGAACACACTGGATTTTCGTTCAAAGGAATATTTAGTTTTTTATCTTGGTCTAATTGGTAATCGCAGAGCCATTACAGCCCTATTGGATGAATTAAATGATAATCATATCCCAACGAAAGGACTAACTTTACGTTATTACATATTACCTGCAATCTGGCGCAATTACCCCAAAGATGAACTATTTTTAAAACACTGTCAGCTAATATCTCTAGGAGATAAGTATGCAAAAGGGAAGACAGGGATTAAGAGATTTTATAAAGAGATTGAAAAATGGTCCAAAGAAAAACTTGACTATGATTTGAATCTTGATTCTGCAGATCCAACTATCTCTAATCCTTTAGAACCGATAGTATTCTGATTAAAGAGACCGATAAATATTTTTCAAACCATGAAATAAAAAAACTCACAATCGCATATTTATTTGTTTTTTCATGAAATCGGCGATACATTCCAGCAGTGATAAAAAGTATCGGGAGCGACAATCCGAATTATGTGCGGAATTGCAGGAATAATAAATTTTGATGGGGAACCGGTTGCTGAAGAGTTATTAAACCGGATGAATACGGCCCAATTCCACCGGGGCCCGGATCAGGACGGAATGATGATCGCCGGTCATGTAGGTTTGGCGCATCGCAGACTGTCTATCCTTGACTTGTCGAACGGACGTCAGCCGCTGGGCAATGAGGATGATTCGATTCACATCACCTTCAACGGCGAAATATACAACAGCCCTGCCCTGCGTAAAAAACTGATTGCGAAAGGTCATCAGTTTAAAACCGATACGGATACGGAAGTAATCATACACCTTTATGAAGAACATGGGAGTAATGTCGTAAATCAGCTTAACGGAATGTTCGCCTTTGCTATTTACGATTCGAATGTCAACCGTATACTGATCGCCCGGGACCGTATGGGACAAAAACCCCTGCTCTACTACCGCGACTCTCACAGAATGGTTTTCGCCAGTGAATTTGCCGCCCTGAGACAACACCCGGATGTCCCCCACGATCTAAATATTCAGCGAATTTATGATTATTTTTCGCTGCTGTATATCCCTACCCCGTTTACAGCATACAGTAACGTGTTTAAGCTTCCTCCCGGACATCTGATGGAAATCGATACGAAGGAAGGAAACGTAGAACTTTCTCAGTACTGGAACATAGACTTCTCACACAAAATCAGTCTGGATTTCAATAATACATGCGAGGTGATCCGTGAGATGCTGGAAGATTCCGTACGTAAGCGGTTGTTGTCCGATGTTCCTTACGGCGCATTCCTCTCCGGCGGCGTTGATTCCACAATCATCGCCGGTATTATGTCAAAGGTTTGCGAACAGCCGGTAAATACATTCACTATCGGCTTCGAGGAAACCAAATACGATGAACGGCGCTTTGCCCGACAGGCCGTAAAACACATCAATCGCCTTGGTCATCAGAAGCTGATTCCTCATGAAAAAGTAGTCAATCCGGATAATTTCGATATGTTACTGAAACTGGTCCGCCACTACGGCGAACCTTACAGCGATGCGTCTATGCTTCCAACCTGCATGCTAAGCGGCTTTACCCGTGAACATGTTACCGTAGCCCTCAGCGGCGACGGCGCCGATGAACTGTTCGGCGGTTATTATCGCTATTTGCTTATGCGAATGATGCAAAGAGTAGATATGATTCCTACCGCGTTGCGCCGTCCGTTCTTGAAGACTGTGGCTGCGTTTCTACCGCCGCAAACGGATGAACGCAGCTTTATCGGCAAACTACGACGCATGTTGAATATAGCCTCCGCAAGCGGACAAAATCGTTACCTGACCATTATCAACCGCTTCGACGAAAGCCTGAAAAAACAGGTTTGCGGCGACGGTATGCACAACGGCGACCTGTCCGACACCCAGAATTTCATGGATATGCTGCTGGATGCCGCCACCTCTCACAATCCGGTGGATAAGATCATGGAAGCCGATATTAAAAGCTATCTGGTCGGCGATATCCTTTGTAAAGTCGATATCGCGTCGATGGCGCATTCTCTTGAAGTAAGAAGTCCGTTTATGGATCATCGTGTAGTTGAGTTCGCGGCCCGGCTGCCACTGGACTACAAACAGCATGAACGGGAACGAAAATATGTTCTGACGGAAGCTTTTCGCGAGTATCTGCCGGATGAACTTCGCACCCGTGGCAAAATGGGGTTCGGCGTACCGCTGGCGGCATGGTTCCGCACCCGCTGGGATTCTATTCTACGCGAACGTCTGCTTGATGGCGAAGCGGTCAAGGGAGGCTATCTGAAGCGCGAGCCGGTTGAAAAGCTTATCCGCAACCATCAGAGGCTGAAAGGCGATTACAGCTATCCGCTATTCTCCATGCTGATGTTTGAACTCTTCCTGGAAGAATGTTTGTAGAGTATCATTTATGCCTGAAAAAAAATTAAGTAGAAAAGACAAAATACTAGTTGCGCTATATATGATTAGGTTGCTTTGCATTGTCATAATGGCACTGGGCGTGGCATTTAAATATGATTTTTTCCATGCAATATTTCCATATGTATTTATTGTTCTTGCAGCATCTGCGATACTTGACTCAACACTACGAAATTCGCCTAAAGAACAATTAATATTTTTCCCTGTACTCATAATTACAGGCGTACCAATCTTCATTCTCATGGATAACAATTCTTTTGATGCCCGATTGTTTTTTTCAATACTGGGAGGAGCTCTATTAGCAAACCTGACAATATGCCTGTGTTCCAAAGTTTCGCAAACCTTGCGCAACAAAAGAGAAAAAAATATATTATAAACAGACTTTTTTGCTGACTTAAAAGTCAAGCAAATTGTCAATTAAGTCATTTACCTTTTTTTCCAGCTTATCTTCGCTTTTTGAGTCATCCTTTTCCTGAGACTCTTTCGTCTTGGAATCCTGACTATCTTCGCTATCGGAGCTTTTTCCCTTCAATATTTCGGTGTTCAGGATATTTTTTGCTTTATTCACAATATCCTTCAAGCCTTCTTCCGGATTATCAATGATCTTCTGCAAGTCAATATTCAGACTGAGGAACTGCGGTATCATCTTTTCCATATCGGGTTTGGGATTGCGATAGGTTCCGCCGATCTCAAGCGGAAACTTAATCGAATAGATATCCATGGTGGACACCAGTTTCATATTCGCTTCGGGACTAATTGGAATATACCCGGTAAATCCTAATTGCTTGATAAAATTACCGGCAAACTGCAATTCTTTGATATCGGCCCTGCCGGATTTAATATCAATATTCACACTCCCTGATTTCAGGTTCAGATTGTTAATATCATTGCATATGTTCTGTGCCGCGCTTATTGATTGATTTACTTCGCTGGTACTAATATTCGGCACGTATTTGGCGATCTCGGCAAAAGATTCAATCGGCAGCATAATAATATTAATAATTGGGATATCATCAAGACTGTTCGGAATAGACATGCCCGAAGTTTTCAGTTTAATATAGCCGTTAAGGTTCTTTTCCAGATTCTTATCCGTGAATCCTTTCCCGGACAAATTCAATTTAAAATCTTTCACAACTCCGGCAATATTCCGGCTTTTGGTCGATGACGCGGCCTTGAGCAAAGGTGCCAGGTCCAGCGAATCAAAATCGGATTTCACCGCAAATGGATAGCCATCTGAATGCCCAAGATCACTGCTGGCAAAAAGCGTACCGGTAGTTTTATTTATTTTCAGGGTACACGGATCAACCGTCACCTTGCTTTGTTTGATTGATATCTTTGAATTATCAACAGAGCACACGACATCCGACCCATAACTGATGTTTTTCATATTAATTTTCACTTCCACATCAGCATCCAATTGAACAGCCTTCGGCTCTGTCTGCTTTTTAGCCTTAACCGCGGCCACCTTCTTTGTTTTCGTTTTTGTCCTTGTTTTTGAAGCCGCCATCTTTTTAGAAGTGGTTTGTGTGTCCGACTTTGATTTGATCAAAGTCTCAAGAAGTTTCAAGTCCAGTTTTTCCGAGTCCACAGTAAACCGGCTCTTTCCAGAGGAAACAGGAAATGCAAGGTATCCGCTGGCTTTGATATTGGTAACGCTCTTGTCTTTTTGATTCAGGGTGCAATCGGCAGTATCCAATACAATCTGATTTTTACCGGAATGAACATCCAGCTTGAGCCGGGCATTGAGAATTTCATTTACCTGAGGAGCTGAAATTTTATCCGCATTGATATCGGCTTTGACATAAGGTTGCGCAAAATCGCCATCAGTAGAAATCTTCACGCTACCGTTAACATTGAATTTCGTAGAAAAATCCGGCTTAAATATCCTAACAATGCCTTGATCGACTTTGCTGATCAGCGTACTGACATTAACCTTTTTCGCCTTAACATCAATGTTGCCTGAATTGCTTATGGTAGCCACCACCGCCTTTTTGTCGTAAACACTGGTGTCCTGTTTTTTCAGTTCAATACTATTGTAATTGAGAATTGCTATATCAAATTTATTTTTGATTGACATCTGACCGGTATTATTCGCGCCAAGTTTCATCATTAGAGCATCGATATCAGCCGAACCATCAACCGTCAATTTCTTCTGTGCCAGGTTAAATTCAGTGTTCAGTAAACCGGAAAAATGCCCGGAGGTAATCTTCTTGCCTTCCGGCAAAAATGCCCCGGCAAAGGTTAAATCGAATTCTTTTGACTGAACTTGAGTCTTAATCGACTGACTGATCAGCTCCCCTGTCCCGGCCAAGTTCACCGTAAACGGAGCGGATGTAACCGCGCTCAAAATGCCTTTTGTTCCGCGATTGAATTTTATGCCGAATTTATTTACGGTTAACTGCTTTTCAGCCAGTAACATATTCCCAACAACAGCGGCATCCAGCTTGAAAGCTCCCAGCTGCTCAAGCGCCTTTCCTGCTACGGTTGTTTTTGCAGCAAGAGGCGGATATATATCCAAACTATCCTGCGTAACCTGACCGGCAATTACCTGATAGTCCAGCTTTTGAGATTTCAGGTCGAATTCAACCTTGGTATTCACCGCGCATAAGGTCTTGCCGTTTTGGAAAAATTCCAGTTTACAAGGTTCAACCTTGACTGACTTCATATCTTTCACCGTAACCACGGCAGATTTAAGAAAACTCAATCCGGAAACATCATTGCCGGAAACCTTCATTGCAATATCTTTTCCGGTGAATTTGCTGTGGACGTTTATCTGTTTATTTTTCTGATCAAATACCGTATTTACGGCCCCGGAAACACTTCCGTTGTTCAACTTCAGTTTCGGAGACTTTATAAACGGCGCGAAGGTTTTCAAATGAATATTCTTCATCAGCAATTTTATTGACGAGGATTTAGCTGCCGCAGATGAAGAAGCAGCCCAGTGATAAGTAAAGGGTTCGGAAAGAGTAAGTTTAACAGATCCTCCAAGTTCTTCGCTGACGTCCGCATCCAACTTACTGACGGCGAGTGATTTGTCGTTTAAATCCACACTAAGTTCATCGTTAAATTTTAAATTAAATCCCGGAACAGCACCCGACTGCCCCTCCAATGGCTTGTGATACGCGGTAATATCCGTAGTCGTATGCAAACGATTCTCTTTACAGGCAAGAGTTGCCTTGACTGTGGTTCCGACACGACCGATAGCCACTCCTGTCATTCCAATAAGTATTTCCGGAATTGCAGGCGCGTTTATGCTTAAATCCGCCTGCAATGGATTGATGGAACCTTTTGCGGATACCGTTACCTTATCCGAAATTTCACCTCTTCTTGAATCGTCAAGGGATATCTGACGAATATTGAATTTGTTGCCGTCAAAAGACAGGTCAACAGCGGTCTCCAGAATATTACCGGATAAATCTTTGTTCCAGACACTTCCGTCTACGATTGTCAAAGTTTTTTTCACAAGTAAATTCTCCGGCATCAAACCTTCCGTCAGTTTACCGGAACCACTGAAATTCAACTTTGCCTCGTTTATCTCCATATTCTTATTTTTCAATTTCAGATTTGCGCTGTAGCTGATTTCCGGCTTACCGGAAGGAACAAGATTTTTTAACTGGAAATTAAAATTGCTTACAGAAAAATGATATGGATTTGCCGGCACATCAGACCGAACACTTATAGAGAGATTACCTACTTTAAGATCATGCACTTCAAGGTATACAGGAAGCTTGATTTCCTTCGGCAATTCAAATGCTTTTGACGGCGTCTTTGGGCTGGAAGATACTTTAACTTCAGAAGACGTTGCCCCAGTCGACTTTGCTTCAACGGTCTTCTCCTTATTAAACAAAGGAAGATTCCATTTACCGTCCTTGGTCTGCAAAAGGTTCACTCCTGTATCTTCAAGGTCAATCTTATTGACAATTATTTTTGAAGGAAGCGAGAAAAAATCACAGTGGATAAATGCTCTACCGCATTTCAGCACCGGATTTTCGACCTTCCCAACCATAAGAGTTTTCACTTCCACAGTGGATGAAAACAGCGAAACGTTTATCGATTCGGCCTTAACGGGCAATTTTAAATGATCTTCCGCGATCGGCAATACCACGGACTTCAGGAAAAACGAACTGGTTGCAAACAGATATAAACCAAAGATCAGCGCAACCAATACAATGACTGAAATTACAATAACTTTAACAATACGTTTTTTGGGAGACGGCCCATTGGGAACCTGTTTCACCGCAACATTAATATTATCCATAAGAAGCTCTCCTTGAAAAGAGTAGTATTTTATCTCTAATAAACTCTAACATTAATTTCAAAAAAGTCTATCTTAATGGTGAATTTTTCAGTGAAGATGGTTGGTCTAATGTGCTGCAGAAGTTTATACAGGAAGAATCAACCGGACACAAGCAGATTCCGCCAAGATTAACATGTCAGCTAATTCAATAGCTTTTCCGGGATTCATATTTTCATTACAATAGGCCAGCGGGGTATGAACATGTAAATCATACAGAGGCGCATCATTTGTCCATGCCACTGTGTTCGAGATTGGTTTCTATATTTCCCGGATCATCAAATGTCTGATAAAATATTTCAGGAGCCGGATCATGATTCCCCGGAATCACAATATATGGGGCATTGAGTAATTCGAGTAATTGTTTGAGTTCCTGCAAAAGCACTTTCGCATTAGAACCTTCCGGGTTGTTTATCAAATCGCCTCCGATGAAAACCAGATCGGATATTTAAACGGTAAATTGCTCGTTGAAGAAAATATCAGCGTACTGATTTTTACGCGCCGGAATTTGCCAGTTCTCATTTCGCGAATAATGTAAATCGGTTAAAATGGCAACTTTTATGGTCATTGTTTTTCTTTATCTCTGTTTTTTGACTGAAATATTAAGGGGGCCAGATTACGTTTATTGGAGCTATGGTGGAACTCTTCGGCAGACGGCTTATTGCCGCAGTTAAATAAAACAACTTGATAAGGAATAAAAAACTTCCGTCTTACTTGTCTGTCGTTTGTGTCAACAGACAGGTAAGACACGTATTTCAAATTCCGTCGTGGTCTTTTAAGCGTGAAAATCAACGACGCGTCAGAAGATTTATTTCAGATATTTTTCAATTTTCCAATTAATTTGTTTTACTTTAGCACTAGACACTTCAAGTGTTAATGTCTCAGGAAAGCGAATTTTTCCTTGATAGTCATTGCCATATTTGCTCCAGGAAACATCTATATTTCCATACGGAGTAGGTATGCTTCCGGCAGCAGAATCAACGACAGACAATATGGGATCAACTTTAAATTTTTTGAAGCCGGGAGTCAATGGAGCAACTCCCAGAAGATACCTCTGGAACATATAAGCTGGTATGGCTGACCATCCATGACATAAACTGCCGGCATACAGAAAGTCCGACTGTCCCTGAAGCGTTTCCCAGAAATTGGTGGCTCCGTTATACAACATATATCCCCAATCCTCTCTTATTCTTGAAAAAACATCATTGGCCCAATCATCCCGTTTATACAGAATAGCTTCAAACTTATATAAGGACTGGCTCAAAGTTGTTCCAACCAGACCATTATCTTCTTGCTTCAGACGATCCTGCAGGATAATTGTCTTTGATTCATCTGCGACTTCAGACAGTATCGCTAAAGCCTGAGTTAATTCAGCATAATGAGACGTTATTGCATAATCTCCACAATAGGTCTGATACAAATTCTGAGATTCAACCCAGAAATTTTCATTAACGGCTTTATGGGTCAAAATAGCCTGTTTACGATATTGCTCTGCTATTGCCATTTCTCCACAAGCATTGAAAATCTCATCGGCTGCACGTAAAGCCAGTATAAAATAAATATTAAGCGGTGCATCAAACCTCTTTCCGTTAAGCCCTTCCTTTTTCCAAGGAGGGGTATCACAACCATTCAAACCATCAGCCCAGTCATAAAACTGCCAGAAGGAATTTCCCTGAGGACAAGGCAACAAGTTATTTTCCAGCATATCAATGTATGTTGTCATTGCTCTATGGATCGCCGGCAACTGTTTACGAGCGGCATCAACATCTCCGCTGAACATTAGATGATCCCTCACCGCCAAAAACCATACAATGGTAAATGAAGGTATCGTAAAATCGAAGAGCATGGGAGCACATAATTCCTGAAATCCATCATCGCGAAATGTTTTACCAAGCATATCAAACGACACCCGGGGTACATCATACTCTCCAAAGGTATAATAACCCGTCAGAGCCTGATTTCGGGAATCATTTGCATACAGAGCCTGCTCGCGCCACGGAGTATCTTCATAGTGTTCATGAATACACAAATGAAGAGTACGCCTTGCAACCTCATATGATCGAACAAAAATAGAGTCAGGACATTTAAAATTTCCGATCATATTAAGAGGATATTCATAAGGAATAATGCCAGCGTTATAAATTTTTACATTAGCGGATATTTCCGTAAAATGAACCTGAACAAAACGTCCGGAATATCTATTAATATAATGAGTGAAACTCTGCCTGCCTTCTTTTGCTATATAGCGGGACGCATAATTTATTTTATTATCCACTGCCGACCTTACTCTGAGATCAGCGAGATGTTCTCCGGTTGAGATATCGACAATAGTACCTGCCCCAGCTTCAATTTCTATATCAATAAAACCACACTCTTCACGCCCCAGATCGGCAATGATATAAAACCCATCGTTCCCCTTTAATGCTGAAACATTACATACAACAGGGTTGGTACCCTCAAAAATCTCATATACTCTTCTGGTCGAAAGAAAATCTTTCTGCATTAACTTACCGACAGTATCATTTTCAGAATCAAAGTCTCTTTTAAGCATCCCCTGGGCGCATAACTCCAGAGGAATCCGAGCTTTTAATTCACATTGTTTCAGGGGACGTTCAGATGGTTGTTTCTGCTCCCTGACGACAACTGCATTTATCCACTCTGAGCCAGCAAGATAATTAGTAGATCTCCAAGCGTCATCCTGCCGTGCGTCATACTCAAAAACGAATCCCATCTGACAGGATACTTTGGTTTGTTTTCCCTGGTGATAAGCCGGAGATATCCTCATCATACAATCGCCATCACTAACGATCTCAGTACTCCCTGCAGTTAGATGAAACCACAATCCAGCTTTTCCCGGAATGTATGAGTGAGTGTCAATACCACAATAATGAACTAAAATAGTCAGAACATTTTTACCCACAACTAACTTTTCAGTAATATCAAACCCGGTCCAGGTTTTATTGTCAGGAAAATCACTAAACTGTCCGGTTCCGGCAAACTCACCATTGACGTATGCGGAAAAGTTCGAATCAACGCTAACTTTGAGCTTCGCCTTTGCATTCAAATTATCTACTTGAAATTCTTTTCGCATTTCCACATATTGATCAATAGAACCGTCTTTATCGACCCATATCCATTCCGGGGTTGAAATATTCATGATACCACTTTTTCCCATTTTTTACTTTCATGATTATACTGCTTAATGACTTTTGCCGGTGCACCTACCGCAACCGAATATGGAGGAATATTTCTGGACACAACTGAATTTGCTCCGACTACAGAATGCTTACCGATTGTAACGCCGGGAAGAACACATACGTTTTCTCCCAGCCAGACTTCATCTTCAATTGTTACGGGTCCGGGGTGATTTAACGGTTGTTTTTCAACCGGCAGAGAAATATCTTCATATCCATGAAGGTTATCTGATATATAAACGCCATCGGCCATCATTACTCCACGACCAATTGACATTGTTCCGCAGCAAATGATATGAACGCGATGTCCTATATACGCATTATCTCCGATCTCAAGATGAGGATAGTATTTCTGCTTACAATAACTGGTAACACACTCAATCCAGCCATATGAATGAATTGTTGCATTGTTTCCGATAAAAAATTGTTTCAGGTTATGACTGCAAAAAGGTGGGTATATCTTGGTGTTGTGTCCCCAGGAACCGGCAGATTTACTAAGTAAAAAAGAATAAAACTTACCCTTAAATTTGTAAAATTTGTTTTGAACTGCAAGAATATCCATGATCACATTCCACCAGCAATCAGGTTATTCAGAATAAACTCGGATGTCGCAACAGGATTCCTACGACGTACCAACTTTTCAACTTCGCTCATTCCTACTTTATCCAGAATAGAATGCATCCGATAAAGGAAAAGTACACTTGACTTAATAGCACCGGCACCATCTTCACGGTAAGGATATTGATCCATTGAAAACCAGCCGTCATAACCGGTCTTTTCCAGCCAGAAGAGCATTTCAAAATATTCAACCAGCCTGACAGATCCAACGATCATATCATCATCCCACGAGGAGTGATTATCATTGAAATGCATATGGAACAACCGGTCTCCAAATAGATTAAGCAGACAAACTGATTCACCGACATTTTCATAGGCTAGAAAGGCATGACCGGTATCAATCGTAACTCCCACATTGTCAAATCCACTTTCCCGGGCATATAGCATCGTATCCGCAGTTCTGGCAAGATAAGAGTGGGTTCGCGGTTCCTTCATCTTAAATTCAAGTCCGATCCTGACGTCACGACTCTCCGCATATTTTGCACACTCTTTAATTGACTCAAGCAGATTAGTACGATCTTCCAGGTAGTCGGTAGCGAGAGGATAGTCAAAGCCGTCCTGTCCAGGCCAGAGATTTACAAAGTTACAGTTCAGTTCGCAAGCAATATCAACCATGCTGACACACTCTTCAACGGCCTGTTTTCTGATATCTGGGTCATGAGAGCATAAGGCTCCTTTTCCCCAGCGTTTCTGCCCGAAGTGATCGACAATGATGGAGGAGCACTGTAATTCATTCTCTTCAAGAAGCTCTTTCATCTCTCCGGTATTTTCCGGTTTGATATCCCATGTACCAACCAGTTCAATGCCGGATACATGATCTATTGCCGCGGCTTTTCTCAGCATCTCAGATTTATCGGGCTGCTCCTTGTATCCGCTTGATAAGAAGCGATCGCAAGTATTGCCCAGATTTCCGAGAATTACAGAATATTTTCTCTTATTCATTTTAATAATAATTCCTTATTGGACTTTTTTAGAGAGCGTTTGGAGTACTTTGCGATTAATCTCTTCCGCGTGTCCACATCGGCTTTGATTCCTCGCTGATTAAAAATGTTATTTTATACATATTTACATGACCATCCAGGAACCCCATGTTTGAGTTCTTGAAATGTCGAGATTCCGAACAAATATTGGAAGGATATCCACCGCCACTGACAGTGGGAGCCCCAACAGTTCCTATTTTATAGCAATTAGCTGAAATAGAAGCATTATCGGCAGAATCTCCAGTCACAAAAAAGTTACTTGCATCCTTAACATAAATACTTTTTATCCAGCCTCCGCGTTCATTACCGGAAGACCATGGCATATATCCCAGCCCCTGCTCGTCATTTGAACCACTGTTGCCCCAGCTCCAGCCATCATAGTTCAGGCCGTAAGTTGAAAAATACCTACTGATATCCTTCTTAACGGATGGACACACTTTTACGAAAGATTTCCCCTGATGATCTTTGTTTCCGAGGTACTCATCAAGCAAATTGTGCCATGCAATCCAACTGGGCTGTGTTGAGCTCCAATAGCCAGGCATAATGCTGGAAGGAAGATAATCATCGCAATCAAGAGAATAGCTGATTAATGCTGTATTGATCTGCTTAAGATTTCCCGCACACTTTATAACCTTTCCTCTTTCGCGTGCCTGCCCCAATGCCGGAAGCAAAAGTGATGCTAAAATTGCAATAATAGCTATCACAACGAGGAGTTCGATGAGTGTGAAATTTGATTTTACCAACGATCTTTGATTTTTGTTAAACATAGCCTCTACCCTCAGTTAATTAATTGTAGTTCGTTATTGTTTTTTGTTAAACTTCCAAATCCGCGATAACATTCTTGACATCACAACTATCTTTCTGCTCCACTGTCCAGACAGTTAATCCATCAAGTTTCTTCTCCTGTTTTCTCCATATCAGACTCACCGTATATGCCACTACCACAAAACAGGCATTGACGACCACTGAAACCCAATAGGCATGTAATGATATTTGAAGCGATTCCGGCAGCCACCCCAAAGAGTTTAAAGCCAAAAACACATTTACAATGATTGATACGGCTAAAGCAATCATCGTTGCCGCATAGTGGACCCTGGTTGTAAGAAATCCCAACATAAAGAAACTGATAAAAGCTCCGCCAAATATTGAGAAAATTATGGTCTGCAGGTTAACAACACTTTCCATATACGGCAACATTCCAAAAAGAATAGCTCCGCCAATCATTAAAGCGCCGCATATACAACCAATAAGTTTTGCCCATTTCAAGTAGAATTTTTCATCACGTCCCGGAGCCATATATCTACGCATCAGATTTGTAACCGTAACCGTTGATAATGCGTTGATAGAAGAATCCAGAGATGACATCGCCGCAGAAAAAACACCCGCTAAAACGATTCCGGTAATTCCTACAGGAAAATTATGCAGAATGAAATACGGGAAAACCTTATCAGCTTCCATCCCTGCTACTTTCGGATCAGGAAGAACATGGTAATACACCCATAAAGCAGTACCGATAAAAAAGAATGTAAGCCAGGTTGGAACCGAAAGAAACGCACCATATATTGCACTTTTTCTAGCCTCCCTGGTTGATTCTGCGGCAATGTAACGCTGCACAACGTGCTGGCTTGTGGTAAAATTACCGATACTACTCACTACGCCAAGAATAAACATAGTCCAGAAAGTTCTTTCCCCGAGATTAAAGCTCAGCGATCCCATATAAAATTTGTTGTTTGCGGCGGCGACATCAAAAATCTGAAAAAAACCATTTGGTAGATCCAGAGAAATAATGACAATACAAATAAAACCGCCTATCCATAAAATAAATGCCTGGATCACATCCGTCCATATGACTCCCTCAAATCCACCGATCACCGTGTAAGCGGCAATAATCAACCCCACAACAATAATCACAGCATTCAAAGAAAATCCGGTAAGCGAACTTACTGCCAGCCCCACCAGGTAAAGAACCATTCCCAGCCGCATTACTTCCATAATTATAAAACTCACGACCCCATACAGACACGCAAGCGGTCCAAAACGATCTTCCAGGTAATCAAATGCGGTTGTCGCTCTCCCATGCCGGAAAAACGGAATAAAAAACATTACGGCAAAGATCATTCCAACCGGCCATGTTATGTAATTAACAGCAAGCCGCCAGTCTAAAGCAAATGCTGCTGCGGGAAAAGCCAGAAACGTAACCGAACTGATCGTTGTACTAAGCATGCTGATTCCCAAAACCCAGCCTTTATATGAGCGCCCGGCAACAAAGTATTCTTCTGTTGTTTTACTTTTCGTTGCGAAATAAAATCCCATCCCCAGAACGCCTAAAAAATACAATATCAGAATTCCGGTATCAATCGGGTTCAAAGCCAATGCGAAAGGCGGAAAAAAATGATTCAACATCAATGCCATATTTTACTCCAAACAATATTGTTTATATTTACTGTAAATTTCGTTCTATTTAACTTTATAGGATCTTGGCGGATTCACGAGCATCTCCTGAAAACGACTCCCCGGAACCACTTGGATTGTACTATCCGGCGTAATCTCAATCATCCCGTCTTTCACATTACCTGGACGATACACAACTTCATATAACATCAAGCCGGTCACACGATTATCCGCTTCAACTGCAGCAATAAAATTTTGGTTTAAATCATGTCCCTGCTGCATATAACAGTGTATCCACAAAGGCTTTTTTAGCTTAGCCACTGCGTCTTTGATCCCTCCCGCGTTATACGGATCGTATGTTCCCCAGTTATAATCTTTCAAGGAGACTTCATCTACAACTTTAATCACCTCTTTCCAGTCCGGGATCACCTGACTGGCGGCCCAGAAACCAGCACTCGGAAATGCGGCATCAAGAGTCGGATGCTCCATATAGTCGGCAACATGCATTTGTAATTTTAAATTATGACGATGCAGTTCTTTGACTGCGTCACGTACAAATTTCATAAAAAAATCGCCGCGGAGTTTTAGTAATTTTATGGGATCAGCCTGTTCTGCTGCAATATCAACACCATAGCGTTTTTTATACTCATCAACGATGGGTTGATTATATGAATAGTTTGTAAAATCGCTGATTCCCGCAGAGTGACACATCATTCTCAAATCGACTCCATCGCAACCAAGCTCTATAAATTTTTTTATTTGTTTCAGCCAGTGTTCTCTAACTTCCGGATAAGCCTCGGAAAATGTCCCGCGCTGATATTCAGCCTTTCCGCGAGCAATTCCATACAATGTCGTTGTTTTCCAGCCAGAATCCCAAAAGTAAGGTGCTAATTCATTAAACTCAAATCCATTTTGGACAAAACCGGATTTGCCGGTAAGCAGACTGTATCGCAACTTTGGGGTAACGGTAACCGGCAACTCAGTCTCTCCGGAAAAAGCCTTAAAGCAAGTGGAAGAATACGGGATGGTCCGAAACCCCTTCGCTTCTCCATTAAACTTCACAGCCAGATAAGGATCAGACGTTTTAAATCCGGTTAATTCAATAACTCGACATTTTACAGCTCCAGGAAACATCAACCTGCCATTTGCATCGCGGATCAGCCTCCGCTCTATTTTTTCGGATACATTTATTTTCTTTGGATATAATTCATACTTGCCGTTATTTTTACTCGTATAAAGGTTAAAATCAACAGCAGGAAATTGTACAACAATATCTCCGCTCAATGCTGGGAGATCAGGACGTTTTTTGATTGACATTACCCCATTAGTTACAGACAATCCATCACGCCCGGTTATGCGGTCCAGTACAAAGACCATCTCGATTTTATCTGCCGGCAACTCCATCTTATTATTGGTCGGCTTACGCTTGGGTCTCATTTCCGGATGCTCTATCAAAAATGGATCCAGCCCAACAGCCCGTCCTCCTATGGTTTTAAGCCAGTTGCGGTTGAAAGGAGGGATAAATCCTTCGGGTACAGTATATGAACCACCGCCTTCATAAGGTTTAAATTGAACAAATACTTCCATCCCCGCTTCTTTGCTATATTTAATAGCCAGCTTCAGCGGATCTCCTAATGCTTCTCTTGACTCAACCAGGAATTTACCCTTTTGATGAGGAACTGCATTGACGACATAATCAGGATCTCCATTAGGCGGTGCTACTATATAGATTCGTTTAAAACCACAGTCGGCAATCAGCTTCATTTTCTTTTGAAGAACCTCGGGAGTATGCATATAGCATATCAAGTCATAATCAATGTCCATTACAGCTGCAACTTGTCTGGTATATCCTTTGATAACACTCTCAGCCTGATTGGTCTCTGACTGTGCGACTGGTTTTCCTGGAGTATAGGAAATGACTAATCGTGGTTTTATGTATTTCCCTTTATGCTCTCTTGAAACATATGTGTCCCCCTGCCCGACTTTCCCTGCCCATTTAAGAAGCAAACCATAATTTTTCTGTTTGCCGGAAATCCAATCCTGAACGACTTTCAGTAATTTAGCAGAATGAAAGGAAGTAACACCTCCGGCAATAGGAATATTCTTCATTTTCTCCAGGAATGTTATTTGAGGATTTTTGGCATTCCATGATTTCCAGGAAACAGTAGCTTCACTCCAATCACCTTTATCAATACTATAAACATCGACAACACCTGCAGCACTGTCCACCTGTTGAATCTGCAATGAAACACCATAAACAGTATCATTCGGCGACATCCGTGACAAATCCCATTTCATCAAGCCCCAGGACTGCGGAGACACCACTGGATTCTTATATCGTACATCCCGTGTTTGAACTCGAAGACTTGTTTTTGAACCAAGTCTTTTGCTGCTGTAATTTATATGTTGATCGATTTCCGCATCAGCGGCAACTTCAATAATTACTGTCTTTTGGGAAGTCGAGCCATTTGCAAAACCGGCAATAGGTAAAATACTGAATAGAAATAATATAAGACAAGGGAAATAAGCCACACTGAGTCTTTTCTTCTTGCAAAGCACACGCAAAAAAACAGAAAGATCTGACAATGCTCTAAAAATCCATTGAATATTCATAATAATACGATAAATATAATATACCATCCTTTATTTCCTCTATAATAATATTTTCATAATATTCTTTTTCACAATTTACATTGACATTGAAAAATCACAGTAAAATGTATATTATAAAACATAATACTTTAGTAATGATTCTCCTTCAACAGTCATCATAAATATCATTTACTAATTAGATTATAGCGAACAACACGGTAAATTAAAATGTTAATAATTGCAATAATATGTGTCAATTTTGACCATTAAGGATTATTTATGGATAATATTACAGTTCCCGATATAAAAATTTTATGCTGTAATTATTTTAACCAGTTTGATGTATGGAACTATAAGAATGTAACCCGCGGCTACTGGCAGTTCTATTGGAATGAAACGCCGGGAGCCTATATCTTATTTGAAGATAACAAGATTGAGCTAACAAGCGATATTTTTGCCCTAGTACCTCCGTACACAAATTTTTCAACCTACTGCACCTGTAAGTTCAATCATATGTATCTCCACTTTACCACCGGAGAACCATATAATGCGATTGAGAGAAAAGTATTCACATTCAACGCCAAGGAATCACTTCGTATTGACATCAAATCTTTCAAGTCAAAATTAATATCAATGAAAAAATATGATCACAAGGAAAACCTGCTTGTGTACTCTTTAATTTTTGACGCATTGCTCAATATTGATGAATGTTATTTTTCCAACAAATCCCGGCTTGATCCTAGAATCAAAGAAGTAACCGACTTAATTCACCAACATTTCTCCGAATCCCTGTCAAATGAAGAAATATGCGAAAAGCTGAAAATGTCTCAGACAAACCTGATAAGATTATTCAGAACAGAACTTGGAATCACTCCTCAAAAGTATTTAAAGTTCGTAAAAATGGAAAAAGCCACCTATATGTTGTGCTATACAGAATTAAGCATAGAAGAAATTGCCAACAAAACCGGATTTACGGATCGCTATCACTTCTCAAAAGTATTCAAGCAACAGCGAGGAAAGAGTCCGGCTATATATAGAAAGCATTTTGCAGGACTATAATTTGACCTATCCTTGTTTTTCAAACTCAATATTTCTATTGAACATCTCTACGATAGCGAAGGAGGAGTGAGGACTTTCGTCGGTATAATCCAGCCGCACATCAAATATCATTAACTTTATTTCCCTCGGAAAATGCGTCAGAAAAATATTCAGAGCCCCCCCCTAAGCCTCCTGCTCTACTCGAACCATTCTAATTCCGGTATTATATCGGCAGCCTTGCCTACCCGGATTATGCGAAAAAGGGGATTAGATTTCCTAAAAATAGTAAGATTCCACAAAATCTCCAAATATTATTCTTTGGCCGTTAACAACACCTTGTTTCGAGCTTCAATAAATGACAAGCATTGTCTGAAATCCCCCGTCAAATCTACTGATGGAGTTTTTACACCCTACGGGAACCGGAAAATGAGATTTTAAGTGATGAGAGTAATCGTAAGCGCAATCTTTTTGAGCAGTTGAACTAACATATTTTTATTTTGGACAGGACTAAAAACATTTTCTTCTCATTTCCCAAGCACCCCAAACAGCCTAAAATCATCCTTCAAATCTATTGATTCAGTTTAGCTCTCAGCAATGCTAACGAAGCTTAACATTTACTTCTACGACCGGAAACATCCAAAGCAAATAACCGGGATCTTCCTTGCAATGCCACTCAAAGCTTTTTCCCTTAGCACTTTCTGATTCAAGTATTATTAAATTATTGCTTCGATAATAACGCTTAATCACAACCTGACCATCCCGCAACTTTGCTACAACAACGTCTCCTCGCCGCGGAAATTCTCCGCCCGCAACAAGCAAATTTGTTCCGCGTGAAAATTCTGGAGCCTCAGAATCGCTATCTATCCTCAAAGCAAAATAACCTGTTTTAATTTCACTACCAAACACTTCTGTTACATCTGAACAATTTCTGGCATAATGGTCCACCGGCTCCAAGGCAGGCTCATATCCCTTAGCCTGCCCTAATGATATTGCTGGCACCTCTTTCAATTCTCCAGTTTTTTCAAATTTCGCATCAGGATCTCCCCTAATTACTTTTTCAAACTCCGCCTCCTGAGATTGCCTAAAAGAAAAATCTTTCAAACAATCAATAACAATATTTCTAAATTCCAGCCATTCATGAATATCAAAGATTTTCTGAAAATCATCATTCTTATAATACTCTCTTTGACTAATTGGCAATTTTCCCTCAATATATGGTAATATTGCATTCAAGTATTTTTGATGAATCAGCCTACTTGACAACATTTCTTCTGGTATAGGTCGATTATGTTCAATACAGTATTTTTTAATAGCTTTAGCAAGATCATCAGTAACTCCAAGACACCATAGTTTATTCTTATATGATACCTCTGGGTGAAACTCTAGTATTTCCATTCTCTGACTCAACCACTCCAGAAAAGACATTAGACTATTTGTCTTCTTTCGGCGATTTAGCGCTCCATAAACAGATTTCCAAAACTTCAATTCCTCCTTATCCTCACACTGGGATATTCGGTACCCCTTGAAATGCCCTAAACCATTTATAATGCTGTAAAGATCGCCTGACTTAAAACTTGTTTTAAAGCCATAATCTTTCTTTGTAATTTCGGCCAAATCAACTCCCAAAATACTACAAATCTGATGATGATATTTGGGCGGGATCGCCTTCTTTCCGGTCTCCCACATTGATATATTCTGTGGTTTTATTCCTATTTTATTTGCAATCTCATTTTGTGAAATTCCCTTTGATTTACGAACATATCGCATCTTACCTATATCAATCATTATATTCACCTATCTTTAAGGTTTTTATATAAAATAATATAAAACAAATTAAATTCAAAATCAATCAAAAAAAAATTTTTTCAAAAAATACAACTTGAAAAACAACGTAAAACAAATTAGTTTAAACAAACCAACAAAAGACATTTTTATATTAGCAAAAAGGATGTTACCATGACAGAAAAAAAAAAGCATATATTTAGGAGTAAAACTAACCCCAAGCTTAAAAGAAAAACTCCGCAAATACGCAAATCATAAAGACCTACCAGAAGGACAAGTAGTCCGCACCGCACTAAAAAATTTTTTATCAAAAAAACAATCAAAAACAACCATTTACCAAACTATTACATAGCTTATAACAAAAATATTTTCTTATTAATTCCAACCAATAATCAATAAAAGGAAAGCAACACGCCCCAAAAGCAATAATGACTACACATGAAGTCGCCAAATACATCAGCATAACAGACTAAGAAGTTTGGCAAATAACATAAGAAGTATTCAAGTCAATCCGATTATCTCGCAAATCACAAAATATTTGCACATTATTTTCAAATATAGCTCAATAGAGCAATAATATTTAAAATCAAAATAAAACCGGATGAGTTTACGCGAACAGTTATACTATTTACCGCAATTCCTGACACTGTAATAAATTAGCAGTATCAATTAGCTAGGTCATATATGCCAATACGAATGAAATTAATGCTTCCCGAAACAAAGTTCACTAGAGATTTGAAATGCTAAAAAAAACAGAAGACACTATTTATGGTTACTCCATCAAAGAAATCAGATAATTTTCTCGACACATTTAATAATTTTCTTGTTTCCACAACTGGACACAAAGTTGGAAGCTACACGAACTAATCAGGAGAAGGAGGTAACCCAGAAGTAAAAAATCAAAAAAAAGAGACTGACTAACACCACATTTAATTAGTCTTTAACACTATACTAAGGAATAAACTACATAGTTATAGAAATTTGTCAAGATTTCTTCAAGTCAGGTTTAATATTTCCCTTCAAAAGTATCAAAGCCGAATCTTGTTTTTTTCCCATAAGCAAAGTAAGCAATTGAGACAAATTTATAGCCAGAGGATTTATATGACACCAGAACATCAACCAAAAACGAAAGAAGCATTAAACAACCTTAAGCAACCTTTTCATAAACTTGAAGTAGTTCATTGTAACAAAGAAAACCATTCAGCGCTAAAACATCTGACACCAAATATGAAGTGCTACTTGATTATAATGTGTTCGTCCCATCTAAAATCCTCAATTTCACTAATAAACCTAAAAACTCGCAGGAATATAGAAATATGACTACAGGAAGACAGAGATTTCTTAAGTGTCAACGTTCTGGAATCAGTGGTAATGATGTAGCAGCAGTAATGGGGATCAGCCCATACAAAACACCTTACCGGCTTTGGCAGGAAAAAACCCAAAAAATAAAATTAGCTGATGAGAAAGATACTGATCAGCTTCACTTTGATAGCGTTCTTAAGGAGATTATTGCCCAAGAATTTTCCAGACGCCATGAATTTCAGGTTCAGCGCAGAAACAGACTTTATCGCAAAGATATTTATCTGGTGGCAAATATAGACAGATATATTGTTAGCAAAGCCGCTGTGCTGGAATGTAAAATAGCCGATAAGTTTACTCGTAACCTCTGGGGAAAAGAATCAACCAATGACATTCCAGTATATTGTTTAACACAACTTCAATACTATATGTATGTTACTGGCTATAAAGACAGCTACCTTGCAGTACTCATCGGCGACAACGAATATCATGACTATCACATTGTCTATAATGCGGATCTTGCTGAATTATTAGCAGAGCGCTGTATTAATTTTTGGGAAAAATATGTCAATACTGACACACCGCCTCCAGCCATAGACAATAAAGATATTCTCTCTATGTACAATGCCGCAGAAGGACTAAGTATTACAGCGAATAAACACATTGTTAATGCAGTTAAAAATCTCAAAAAAGTCAGACAGGAACAAAGGGTTCTAGAAGACAAAGAAATAAAACTTGAGTTTGAAATAAAAAACTATATGTCCGAATCTGACATTTTGCTTGCTCCAGACGGCAACAAGCTGGCAACTTGGAAAGAGTCGGCCTCAAATCATATCAACGCTGTTTCGCTCCAAAAGAAACTACCCAATGTAGCAGAATTGTTTTCCACCCAGACAATCACAAGAGAATTTTTACTTATATAGAAAGAAAATTTTTTTAGAAAAACAAGATTACTATCCTCCTCATGACCGGGGATGACTGCTGTTGATTGGCAGCAGCATCCCCAATTTTCCAAGGATTAACACAACCAATGTACCACAAAGAATAAAAGTTCCTTTTCATAACACGATCTGGTATCCAGAACTTTCCTCGTTTTTCAACAGGAGAGTAGACAATATACCATGAATATATTTACAACATGATTCTTTATATATAACAAGAGTCAAATTATCCGTCTCCCTAAAACAACAACATTAACAGCAGTAGAATTAGTTAAGAACATATGAGGCAAAAATTGCATAATCGTAACATAAAGATTTTACTCGAATTCCAAAGAATGAGTAACAGTTCAACTAAGCATTCAAGGCCTTTTCCCCAGACTCCAAACGAAGATTGAGTATAACAAAATGGCAAAAAGATTTATAGATACAGATATTTGGTCCAAAAAGTGGTTTATGGCTCTTTCTCCCGAGTATAAATGCGCTTTCATGTATATGTTTACGAATTGTGATTGCATCGGATTATGGGATCCCAATGAACTCCTGGCATCATTTCAGATAGGAAATGCAGAAATTGACTGGAATTATTTCTATAATTTGATTTCAAAGCAAATCGAAATTCTGCCTAACGGGAAGATATTTCTCAAAAACTTCTGTCATTTTCAATATGGCAAACTAAAGGAGACTTGTAAACCTCATAAAAGATACATTCATGAATTAAAAAAACATAATTTATACGAAAGGGTATCAAAAGGGTATCCAGAGGGTATTGATACCCTGCAAGAAGAGGATATAGAAAAAGAAAAAAAAGAGAATAAAGAAAATCCCAAGGGGTATCAAAAGAGTATTGATACTCTACAAAAAGAAATTAACAATCCAGAAAAAAACAGAGGACCCAAACCAGCCCCTTCCCGAAAACGATCAACAAGTTTCCCTTGTTCCGTTGAAAAAATTATTGCTGCTTATCCCCGACAATCACATCACGTTGAATCTATCAGGGCAGCAGCCTCCGTCATTGACCTCCTGTTCGACTCAGGAAAATTTGTAAACTATGAAACCGTTGAAGCTTACCTACTGGATAGAGTTGAGCAATACGCGGCTGCAGTCAAACAATGGGCTCCCGCCGAAAAACAATTCCTGCCCAAATGCTCCACATGGATGGAAGCTGGACAGTATAATGATGATCCCAACACTTGGAAACGAACCCCAAAACAAGGACAGAGTAATGCAACAGAGAAAACCAGTAACAATTTTAAAAACAGCAGAGTCCATTACAACTCTATGCCCCAAAGACCCCCCGGGGATTTCTAAACAGCAACTGGACTATTACCGGAATTTTTACCGAAATCGTCTGGAAAAACTAAAAGTAGAACCTATGCCGGACTTTGATTTCGTCGAATTCTGTGTCCAATACTACCTTGACCAAATCAAACGGGGATTAATGTTTTACGGCACCACTGGAACCGGAAAGACATTCCGGCTGAAAATCATTCAAGGAAGATTCAATCTGAAATATTACACCGCTAGCGAACTGGTCCGGCAGTTTGAAGCAGATGAACGTCTCTGGTATCAGGCAATCCGACCGTTATATCCTTCCTTCAATGACGCAAAAGGATTCGATGTTATTATTGATGATATTGGCGATGAAATCCAAAGCATGAATTATGGCAAACGCGCGGAAGTCGTCCGGGAAACAATCCGTGAACGCTACGACCTATTCAAACAAAAAGGTGCTAAAACTTTCTTCTCAACCAATTTCGATGAACAGTCTATCATTGATCGGTATGGCGATCGCTCCTGGAGCCGTTTACAAGAAATGTGTACGTTGATAAAAATTGACGGCAAAGACCGAAGGACACTATGAAAACAGGAAAAAGAAGAACATCATAAAAAGCAATGATAAAGTGAGAAGCAAAATGTAACATCTATTCACAAGTCGTAGGTTATTTCAGACTGACCAGATTACAGAACATCGATATAAAAGAAGGACACAAAAACCGTCTTAAATTCAGAATGCCGGAAATCCTTTTCATGTTCTATTTCTATCCTAAGTTTATAATAATTAAGGGGTGTCATCTAAATGTAAAACAAAGTATAACAATTGGTCTTTTTTTTATCAAAACACTTGTACTTTTATAGCGATAATATATAATTATTTTTGAGGAGTAATTTATAATATAGTATAATAATGCGACGGTCCAATCAACGTGGCAAAACCAAAGGAGTGATCTTCTTATGTCGGATTGGACCTGTTACGGAAACTATAACAAAAAACGCAACGCCTGCCAGAAATGTGAATACGCTGAATTCTGTCAGGATGCTGCAAATCTGGAACTATCAAAAATAGTAAGTTTTGATAATATTTCCTATTCCGAGGACTTTGCAAGTCCGATTGATACCATTGATATGATCGAACCTGATCTTGAACGTCCTCAATATACCCGCTCCCACCTATTGGAACTGGTAAACTGTCTACTTGATATTGATGACAATGACATACGCCATATCCTCAGATTAAAAATCCATAATCCTGATATTTCATATTCAAAAATCGGTAAGCACTGGAATATTACCAAACAAGCGGTTCACGCAAAAGTAAACAGCGCGATAAAAAAATGGCCTCAATTAAAGTCTATTCTGCAAAATCGTCCAATGTTCAACCGCAATAATCGACGCAAAAAATCACATTGATTCTTGTTGCCTGTCTCATTCTTGAAAAGCTTTTTGATTGACGCTTCCCTATTCTGATATAATCAACAGGAGTGTATTATGCTTGAAGAATTAATTGATGATCCGATTACTTTACGGTTGGCGACGGGAGAATACTCCGATGGGGAAGCTCTTTATACTGAAGTTTCTGCATTGGCGTATGTAACTGAAATGATGGAAACCGATATTGACCGCTGGGGAAGAGTCAAAAACACTTCAGTATTTCTGATTATTGTAGATGATGTCGAAAGCATTCCCTTAGAATCACAGGTCATTTACAATGAAGTAATATACGATGTTCAGGCTGTAAAAGTATGCCGCGATACCGATGATAACATCGAATGCTTCCGGGTACTTGTTGTTTAAACAACAAGTAAGTGTTCCTCCTCCATAGCTGCGTAGAGGAAACAATAGAAAATTCATAATTATTAATTGAGGGAAAAATGGACATTGTAACAACAGAACAGGCATTGGTTGCTTATTTCGCTTCTGAGCTGAGTCTTATAGCCGACTCAACAATTTTCAGAGGTTCTCTTCCTCCATCAATTACCAATGGTCTTGGAATTATTCTGGATCAGGTAAGCAACGGAAATGAACCGGCATCCGGAATCATTACTGCACAAATAATCGGTCGTTATACTGATCGAGATACTGCGCTTGAACTAATGGAAGCTTTCGACTCCCTCCTACCCGTTTACGGAGTGACACAGACAATGGACGACACTGAAGTGGTCTTAACCATTGTAAAAAACAGTCATCCTGCCTGCTACATGGTATCTCACCAGGGTAGGGAAATCACTGAGCTTACGGCCAATATCAAAATACTGACAAAACACCATGAAGTAACAACTGAAGCTTGACGCTTTTTTTATATTTAGACGAGTAAGAAGAAAATTAACCACTACTAAAATAAGGGTATTAAACATGGCAAATTACAATTCAGACAATTTCAAACTGGGGCCTTGCGTAGTAAGCTTCGGCGGCACCGCTCTGGGCGGAACCAAAGGCGGAGTAAAAGTCACTATGGAAGCTGACACTTACGAAGTCAAATGTGACCAGAATTACGCGACTCCGGTAAAAAAGATTATTACCGGCCTGAAATTCAACGTTTCAATGTCTCTGCTGGAAATCGACACCGCATTCGCACAGCTGCTTGACTCCAATGGTCAGATTGCAAGTTCACTGCTTGGCAGCGATCTGCTTGCAAATGGCAAAGCTTTGTTGCTTACTCCGGTTGACTCTTCAGATGCTTATGCTCTGAATTTCCCGAATGCAATACTTGAACCCGGTTTCGAATACAGCTATGATGTCGAAAACAGCCAGGTTCTGGCACTGAAATTCACTGCCCACGCAGACGATAATGACATATTCTTTGAACAGGTCGCTGTAAGCGCAGGCTAATCTCATTTGACCCAATTGATTAGCGGCGGACAGGTATAACATCTGCCGCCGCTTTATTTTCAGCAGTTCTTATCTATAAAAACAAATACACAAGATAAACAAATACACAAGGATTCTAACACCATGAGAATGTTTCCTAAGCTCGGGGCAAGAACAATCAAAGTTATCGGCGCAAACGGAAAAGAATATGAATGTGACAGACTATCCGGATATGAATACGACCAGATTCAGCAGATTACGGAAGATGTTAAAAATAAGATATCTGATATACACGATGGTTCTGATGAAGAACAGGCTGAAACAATGCAGATTGACATAATCAATGATGCAAAAGATGAAACCGTTAATATCATTTCAGAAAAACTCCCTGAAGAAATCAGAGGAGATTTGTTCCGACTGAGTTATGTTGAAACTATTGATTTTGCCATGTACCTGGCATTTGGTTCTGAAGACGAACAGGAGGAAGATGATAATGATTCTGAACCTGTCTCCAATAAAAGAAGCCGTTCCAAAAAAAAGCGGTAGAACTGCCCGACATGGAATTTGCCGCCGCACGAATAATGAGACAGTTCGGCGGCTATACAGTAGAATCCTTACTGAATGAACCTTTGACTGTCTTTTTACGATTGATTGAACTGGCAAACCGGGTCCAGGCAGATGAGGCCCTTGAAGTAACATTTCTGGCTTTAAATGAAGCTTTAAATGGAGGCTCCGGAGAAATATTCTCTTTACGTCGTGGTAATGAAACACTACCATCAGATAAGATCACTCCATCAGTGGGTGACATCGAAAGAGCAAAACGAATAGCGGAAGATATAAAAAACGGCATTCATGGAGAGATAAAAACATTCAGATTAGAGGATTTTAAGTAATTATGGCATACTCAATGGAAAAAACTGGAACTCAGGCAACGCTGGACGATTCTGAGTTCATGAAAACACTTCAACAATTACCGGTAAAAACCCAGGAAGCAATTACCAAGGTAAAAAATATACTGGGTTCAAACGGGCTGGAAATACTACTTGACTCATCCAAATTTACTGACATTATTGATAAATTGCCCAAAGATACGGATCAGGCCCTTGAATTACTCAAAAACAAATTCATGGAAAAATTCGGGGAAAGTGGTATTGGTAAAATCGTCAACCAAGCCTCGGATATGATAACGAATTTTCAAGGCTCATTTAACAATCTCAGCAAAGCCATCAGTAATTTTTCAACTGATAGCGTTGAAGACTTTGGTAAATCCATTCAGTCTGTTCTTGGTGAAACAATTAATTTGACCCAACAAACTATTGATGGTTTTGATCAAATAAAGGGCTTTTTCTCCGGTTCTCCAGAGGAAGCTACTGCTGCTGCGGATGAAACAAAGAAAGCTGCAGAAAAAGGCTCCAAGAAGAAAACTGGAAAGAAATCTACTAATAATAAAAAAACTTCATCCCCTAAACGATCTACAGGGAAAAAAAGAGCTGCCAGAACAAGAGCACCCAAAATAAAACCTTTATCAACTAAAGCTGCTGCTAACGTAAAAAGTGTAAAAGCATCATTACCAGGAAAAGGAGCATCTGCTTTTAAAGCACTCACCAGAAAGGGTGGTTCATTGAAGAAACTCCCAGCTCTAGGAAAAATATTTGGAAAATCTTCTGGTTTTTCGAAAATGCTGAAATCCATGGGATCTCTTCAGAAAGGAATGGGGAATATAACCAAAAGTGCAAAGATTTTTGGCGGACTCATGGGGGGAACATCGAAAATCATGGGCGGTGCAACGAAGCTCCTGGGAGGCATGGGGAAGGCAATGGGAGGCTTAAATGCAGCTTCGGCATGTGTCGAAACTGCTATTGCCGGATGGGAAATAGGTAAGAAAATCGGCGAGGCGCTGGAATTGGATGAAAAATTTGCCTCAATTTTCTCGTACTTTAACGGAGATACCAAGAAACATAAAAAATTAGATAAGGCCAGATCAACACAAGCGGAGCAAATTCGTGAGAGAACTCGTAAGCAACTTGCTGAATTAAAAAAATCTGGAAAAATAACTCAGGAAGAGTACGATAAAAATATCAAATTGACTTATTCCAAGGATGCTAAAATTTCAGGAAAAGCTAAATCTTTTATCCATGATGTAGAAAGTGGAAAAAGAAAAGTTTCCGAAGCCGCCAAACAAGCACAAAAGGGCCCGGAAAAAGAAAGTGGTCTAAATATTCCAAACAGCCAAGTGTCAAAGATGTCCCTCCGTCAAAATGACGGTTCGGCGGCAATCACACAGTCTACTGACCAAATTGAAGCAAAAGAGCAAAAAGCATTGGAAAATGTAAAAGATAAAACCTCGAGATACTCACGAGGTAATAAAGCCGGAGATTCAGATCCGGCAATCCAGAAGGCATTTTCAAAGTTCATTGAACAAATGCAGAAACAGCAAGCTAAAAATGATGACGTCAATTCCGGAATGGGCATCAATGTAGAAAGAATTAAAGATCTGGTAAAAGAACTTACTGAAACAGCTGCCTGGTCTCCGGCGTAATTAGTTGTCGGGACTATTCTTCGCGCCGTTAAATGGTTTCCCCATCATTTAACGGCTTTTTACTATCCTTCTGCGTCCTTCCTGTGATTGACGGTTTGCGTACATTTAGAAATAAAAAAGAGGAGCCCTATGAAAATTGTTCACTATAATAATGTCGACTTTAATATTGATTCGAATGGCAATATCACTCGCTCGGCTACCTGGCACGTGATGGCTGATGAAAACGTAATTACTGACTGGACGTCACTTCGTGAATCCGTGGAAGAATGGGCGGGGGATATCGGCGATGACTGGAGACTGCCGGGAGACGATTCACAAAGCTATACAACTGATGAAAACTATGTCGTCACCAGCATTGGCTTTAAATCTCTTTCGCGCTACATGTACGAAGTCAGCTACAACGGCGAAAAGAAATATCTGACTTCTGAAATGATTGGCGGCATCAACATTTCTATTAATTCAAACGCCGAAACCGAAAAGAATACGAAATGGCGTGTATATACTGACAGTCTTGATGACTTCCTTCCTGCACCCGGAGATGTAATGAGCTGGGCTGGAGAGCTCTACTTGTGTTCCTCTATCAGTGCCACCGCGAATGCAACCGGAATTTATGAAGTAACTCTGAACGCGAAAGATATGTCTGTTCTGATGATAGGCAATCCGAGCTATCAAAAAACTCGTATGCGAGAACAGGTTAAAAACGCCACCTGGCGAATTGATCCTGATTCCTATGATGATTTTATCAGCAGCAACGATATTGATTCTGACGCATCTTCATGGGCAGGGGACGGCTACTATGTGACTTCCGTAAACGCCAGTCCCAATGGCGTATTGGGCTACAATGTTCAACTTGAAGCCAAACACATCAGCGTTCGCCTGATTAGTGTTAAGAAAGATATCCAGTTCAAAGGATACAATACTTCCGGAGGAGCAAAAAAAGATGAAGTATATACTGGCCGCTGGCAGGTTCATGCTGACAGTATTGAAGAGTTTTATGATATGATTGGAGAGTCTGCTTCTGACTGGGCCGAAGAAGATTTCACCGTAACTGAAATACATCCGAATTATATATCAGATATTGAGTACGAAGTTACACTTACAGCGAAAAACCTCTCCAGTTCAACATCGATAAAAATCTCCTCGCATGACTATCGCGATGATATCGAATCCGGCACCCCTGTCTATACTGGAGATACATACGAATTTCTTATTACCGCTGAAAATGCCGGCTGGACCACTGATACCGATGGGAGCAACAAAAAAATCGAAAACTGGGATGCCTCCTCAAACTGCCCGTTTGCAAATCAATCCTCAGCTCTGGACGAAAATCTTATCAATGAGACAATTATCTGTGCAACTGTAACCAAAACCAGATATCACAAAGGAGATCCGGCTAAATATGTGGATACACTTAATGACTGGCAACACGATTCATCACAAGTACTGAACGGAAAGCTTGGTAATTACAGCGGCAGTTTCCGCAAAGTCGGCATCTCCAGCAGACGGGTTTTGAACCGTGCCGGTGAAACCTACACGCGCATTGACGAAGTATATCAGGAGTGTCCCGGAACATTTACTTGGAACTCAACATGGGTAAATAAAGGAAGGTAAAACCAATGGTAGCAAAAGACGAAGTATTTTACAACTGGCAGTCGGCCTGTGAGTTCATCTACAACAAGCTGAAGAAGGCAATTCCAATCTCCGGCAAAGGCATCACCGTAGAGCAGACTCCCAAAGGCGCCAGAATTAATTTACGAAACGGAAGCAGAAGCAATGGAACATTCAGCAATGGAACTGGTTCGTATCCCTGTAAAGTAACCGGCGGTTCTAATTCTAAAGGTTATACCGTAAGCATTTACGCAGACGGAAAGCACGAAGCCTCGACTGGTTCCGGTACCCTTGAAGTGTTGGAACTCCTCTGGGGTGATGATGTACCAACTGGAACCTGGCTGATCTGTCATGACAGCAGTATCACAGTAACCGGAGGCAGTGACGAATGAGCTGGAAACAATCAAACCTTACTCTGCGACTACCGCAGCTATCAGGCTGGTCATTCGGAGATACTCTCTGGATCGGCACTGGAAACGATGCCGGATATTATCTGTTTCAACTCAACAATAAGTGGATTATTGCGGATAAACTGTATCCAACGTTAAAAACATTTTCGACAACATTCTATCCACTGTATCAAAGCATCAACAGCGTCAATTACTGGGAAGGCGGCAATTATTATCTCTGGTATAACGGCTATTGGATCATCTCAAAAACGGCCGGATTCGGTATCACCGAAGATTGGAAATGGAACAACGAAGACGACCACACCGAGGGCGGTTATTATTCCGGCGATGAATGGTACTCTTCTTATTCTCTGCCCGCTGTTGGAGAAAGTGTAGTTTTTTATCCCCGGGGAAGTAAACGCGGCACGACCCAAAACGCATATGAGTCATCTAATGAAATCGAAGTCTCGGCTTCATTCGATTACTGGCAATATTCTGAGCGGGGAGATGCCCCGGCTGGAATCTATGCTCCGATGTCCGATCAATCAGGAAATAAGATTGTCGGAATACCGCAATGGACCGATCAGGATGATACCGAATACACCCGGTCACTGGAGAAGGACGACAACGGTCACTACACCTATGGAACCATCAGTTACGATAAGGACAATGAAAAATGGCTTATCGGCACATATGAGAGTAATTCCGGATGGTGGGAGGGCGAAGAGCCTTCGATATCCGAATCCGTAACTTTTGAGTTTACCATAAATGATGATTCTAATGCCGAAGGAGATGATATTATCCTGGAGTTTGATCAATACGTAATCGGAGATAATACAGAGGACCGTTATATTGGAGAGGCTCCGATATGGCTATAAAAATTATTTTTTTCCGCGCCCCGCGTCAGCAGTTTCAGAGCGGTACAAACGAGGAGCACGTTGCTCATGGCTGTAATTGATTTCATTTCACCTAACACCTGGACCGATCAGGATATGACCTGGAGCAATCCAAGTACGCGCAAGGCCCGCTATGCCGAAGCAATTCGCTGTGCCTTGCTGGAACGTGCGGAAGAAGTTGATGCCAGTGTGGCCGCAACATTGTCGGCATTCCAGGTCGTGCCGTATCAATTATTGGATTATTCCCTGTTGAAAACCCTGCACGATGCCGCCCTTGATATCGCACCAAGCTTTGCAAATCACACCGCGATTGACGGGGACCGATCGTTCGAGGAAATACCGGACTGGACAGTTGACGATATTATGGCAACTCTGAATCGAAAGGTTTTAATCGAACCGATGCAGTACGCGCTTAATCTGGATGACTGGTTCGAGATGATGCATGATTTTATCAGTCTCCTGCTCTATACTTCGGAAGAAGTTAATGAAGCGGCGGAAGAAGAATCAGAAAGCGGCGGCACTGTCCAATACGGTTTTGCGGTCCAAACCAGAAGTTCCGGCGCAAACGAAACCTCCAGTGGACACGGAACATCCGGTTCATTTTCATGGTCAACTACAGACGGAACAGAATCGGAAACATATGAGATAGACAGCATCTCCGGAGAAAGCACAGCCTCACATTGTGAAGGAGGTTTCTCAAGCGCTTCCTGGAGTACTTTGGCATGGGGATCAGGAGTCAGCAGCTCTGCCAGTTGTACTTTCAGTGCCACAGAATCAGGCAATTCAGGAGTACAAACCTCCAGTTCATGGAGCGCCTCAAAATCACAGGGACGGATTTATTTTCGTCTGACTAACAACTCGGAATATACCACCCCGGAAGTTGAAGTTGAGCTTGTTGTTTACGAAGATGACGAAGAAATCAGTCGTTCGGCGTATACCATTCCGGATGCTGAACCCGGTACTGACTACAAGGAATTGATCTATACCATGCCGCAAATCGCCTGTCAGCCGGAAAAATCATCTTCGCGATATCGTGCTTATTCCTTCGAACTTCCGGGCGGAACCGAACCGGAAAACGTAGACGATTCTACATTTTACCGACTGGTTTCTCACGACCTGAAATTTAAATAAACATTTGACGATTTTACTTATTATAAAATTCAAGAGGACTCGAATATATGGACTTCAAAAGAATACCTGTAATGATCGACGCCGCTACCGGCAAGCAAATCAACGAAAACGGCAAAGTTATCAAAAGCGACTCAGACTATATGCGCCTGATGTACGGAGAAACCTGTATCATCTGCGCTACATTTTATGATCTCAGCTATGTTGACGATATTCTCACCCTGACCGCTCATGAACTGCCGGAGAACGCTAAATTCACCTGCATGGGCGACTCTGATTTTGACGAATCGAATTCCCTTATGTTTATGGCGGAACAAACCAGTGACGATGACAACGATGTGGATATCGCGGGTGACTGGACCGATGGCGATACGGCTGACCGCTCCCAGGGACAGGTCAGCTTCCGGGTAAATACCAATACCGAACGTTTTATCGAAGTATTGACCACTTCTAAATATGAAAACAGCAATGTTTATTTTGCCATTGAAATGATCCCATCCGGCGAAACTGCCGCATCCGCGCTGGCGTCTTTCAAGTTCAAAGCAGTGAACCGCGTAACCTCCGCGTCAGGTACTCCGACAACGGATGACCCAACTTATCTGACCGCGACCCAAATCGCGGCGTTGCTGGCTTCCGGAGTTTTGATTCAGTTCTCTCCCGACGGCGAATCCGACTGGAGCGATACCCAGCGATCCACTGATTATTACATGCGTTACAGCTTCAACGACGGCGACGATTACGGCGACGCGATCGCCATTCCTACCGGTCCGACCGGGGAACAGGGCGCGGGCTTGCAGATTGACGCTACCGGAGAGGCTTCCGAACTCAGTGATTATGACGATGAAGCCGCCGGCTTTGTGTTTGTCGCTACCGATACCGCCGATATGTACTGGAAACAGTCCGCCACCTCTGCCGACTGGTCCGATGCCATCAGCCTGAAAGGCGAACAGGGCGAACAGGGCACACAGGGCGAACAGGGCACACAGGGCGTGCAGGGTGAACAGGGCGTACAGGGCGAAGCCGCTCCGGACGTGATCATTGAATACAGCTCGGATAACGAAACCTGGCACTCCACCGCGGTTACCGACGATACTTACATTCGTTTCAGTACCGATAATGGTTCCAATTATTCCACCGGCCTCCGTTTCCAGGGTGTTCAGGGCGAACAGGGCGAACAAGGCGAACAAGGGGTTCAGGGCGAACAAGGTGAAGGTATTTCCATCGACGCTGTTATCGACTTTGTCGATCTCAGTGATTACAACGATGAAGCCGCCGGGTTCACTGTTTTAACCTCTGATACCGCCTGCATTTATATGAAAAATTCGGATACTTCCGGCGACTGGTCCGACGCGGTCGGCATCAAAGGCGACGACGGCTCTCATATAACGATTGGAAGTTCACTGCCGGACACCGCCAATCAGGGCGATTTTCATATATTGAGTTCTACCGACAGCGAAGGTATTACTGATTTTAACCTGTATTATAAATCAAGCTCCGGTTGGGAAAGTAAAGGATCAATAAAAGGCGAGGACGGCGAAGACGGTGTTGATGGTGCGGACGCAGATGAAGTTCAGTTCCAGGGCAGCGCCAACGGCGATGACTGGCACGACTACTTCGACGATGGCGATAACCTGATCCGCTGCAGCGCCGATGGTGGTTCTTCCTGGACCGATGGTTTCCGTATCCGCGGTTCAGTAATCTACACAGGGACCGACGAACCCAGCGATGACGATGGCTATAATTATGACGTATATGTAAATACCAACACCTGGGATGCATACAAAAAACTCAACGACACATGGTCACTTGTCGGCAATATCAAAGGTGAAGATGGCGTAGAAGGATCAACTTGGCTAAACGGTGACGGAGCTCCAAGCGACGATGATGGTATTGATAACGATTATTATCTCGATACGACCTCAGGCACGGTTTACTCAAAATCTGACGACACATGGTCCGCTATCATGGTTATCGATCTCACCGCGCCATTCGTAGGAGCTTTTACCAGCGACGACAGTACAAATTTCACATGGACCGATAATAAACTGACCGTTACTCATTCCAGAGGCACATCTTGTCCCAGTGTAATTATTCTAGATGCTGACGGAAGCGAGGTAAAATATGCCTGGTCCGTCGTTGACGAAAACAATATCGTGATTTATTTCCCGATTGCGATAACTCCGATTTCTGATACCTGGTCGATTGCAGTTGGTTTTGGCGTATCAGCCGGAACGGGTAATATGCTTTCCGGAATTGAAGTTATTGTTGACGGAGAGAACATCACTTATTGTGACACGATAAGTGATGTTGTTACTTACTTGAATACCCTGAACGATCCGGACGGCGTTGTCATCAACTTTGCTCCAGCAACTTATACCGAAAGTTCAGCGGTTACTTTTCCTGATATTCCGATGGTAATTGATTTTAATTATTCTCAAGTTACCGCGTCTGCCGGAATTACTTTCGGCGCACTTTCAACAGTTAATGATCTAATTACAACCAGTGATATATCAGCTTCTCAGGCTTATTTTGAAAATTGCTATATCACCGGTGACGTTTCGATAACAGCGGGTGAAGGAGTTAAGCTGCTGAACAGTATTGTAATCGGAAATCTTGATGTTGCCACTTCTGCCTGGTGTCTGTTTATGGGATCTAAACTATCAAGTGGAGTCATGACCTCTGCTGGAGAATTATTGATCCAATCAGGCTCATCCATCATTGCAGAGGATGACGATAACGCCGCGGTAACATCAACGGCTGGTTATGTCCAGATACTCAACAGTTCTATTGTAAATTCCGGCTCCGGTGGCGGAGTTTCCTGTGATAACAGCGCAACTTCCAGTGCCCCGAATATGCTGGTTAATATGTTTGTGACTGGTTCTGTGGTTTGTGGTGACTCTGTAACAATTCTTGGCAGTGATGTACAATATACGTCATTGTCTGGTACGGCGATTACTATGCCGGCAAAAATAACTGCGGAACTTGCCAATAAACAGGACATTTCATCTGCCCGCTATTCACTCGGTGACATTTCCGGCGCGGTCGCAGTCGACTACTCCAACGGAGATCATCAGGTGACGGCAACAACGGCAACAGTTACCGGAATTACTATCTCTAACCTGACGAACAATGCCGGTATGATTCTCGACATTGACAACTCAGGCGGATATTCCGTCACTTACGGTTCAACCGAACTGTTGTCGTCCGACGATACCGGACGCTATCCATTGCCATTCTACAATGATAATGGTACAGTCTATGCTATTCTCAATGGAGAATTCGTATCATGAACTTATTCGAACTCTTAAAGATTACCGGATTTCCCCATCCGCAAGCGCAAAGTTCCAGCGAGGTTATGTTTGTAGCTGTAGGCCAGGGAACCAATACGATTGCCTACAGCTCGGACGGTATTAACTGGACAGGACTCGGAGATGATATTTTTAATCACGATGATATAACATGGGCTGCATTTACAGATGCTATTGCTAGCACTGATGATTTCATTGGTTGGGGCGATGGTCATTATATCTGTTGGAATGGTTCGATATTTGTTGCCAGCGGTGGTGGAACCAATAGTCTAGCCTACAGTTATGACGGTATTAATTGGATCGGACTCGGTAAGGATATTTTCAGTTCTGGTGGTAATGGTATCTGTTGGAATGGTTCCATGTTTGTCGCGACTGGTTATGGTACAACTAATACGCTGGCTTACAGCTATGACGGTATTACTTGGACCGGACTCGGTAAAGATATTTTTTATGATGATGATCATATTTATCATGGCGGTAATGGTATCTGTTGGAATGGTTCCATGTTTGTTGCCACTGGTAATGGTTCAACTAATACGCTGGCTTACAGTTATGACGGTATTACTTGGACCGGACTCGGTATTGATATTTTTGATAATTCTGGTACGTCGACCTGTTGGAATGGTTCCATGTTTGTTGCCGGCGGTGCTAGTACCAGCACTGACACTAATTGTTTAGCTTACAGCTATGACGGTATTACTTGGACCGGACTCGGTAAGGATATTTTTTCCCTATATAGTTCTGGCGTCTGTTGGAATGGTTCCATGTTTGTTGCTATTGGTTGTGGCACTAATGCATTAGCCTATAGTTATGACGGTATAAACTGGACCGGACTCGGTAATGATATTTTTACGGATAATGATTCTAGTTTAATGATGGGAACTTATGGTATCTGTTGGAACGGTTCGATGTTTATTGCTACTGGTATTGGCACAAATGCGCTAATCTATAGTTATGACGGCATCAATTGGACCGGACTCGGTAATGATATTTTTGATGCTGGAGGTAGTGTTTGCTCTACTAACGCGCCATGCCTTTACCCACCAGTATATAGAGATACTGACGAATTTATAACCACCTGGCAAATTGATGATGATGAAGATACGATCACTCTGCCTTTGGTAAGTGATTATACATATAATTTTGTCGTTGACTGGGGAGACGGCTCAAGTAATAATATTACAGCTTATGATGACAGCAATATTACCCATACCTATTCTACTGCCGGAACGTATAAAGTAAAAATAATCGGAACCTGCCCTGCATGGTCATTTAATAATTCCGGCGACTGTACCAAAGTTACAAAAGTTTATTTTGGCTCCAAGGTCACCTTTGACTATCTTACCGGCGGTTTTTATGGTTGTACTAATTTAACCGAAATAACCGGTCAAATTCCATATTCAGCTAATTTAACTAGTGTAGAATCTTGTTTTAATAATTGCTCATCATTAACTTCTATCCCTGATGGATTGTTTAATAAATGTACTAGCTTATTAAGCTTAAATTACTGTTTCAAAGGATGTTCGTCCTTAGCAGAAATACCTGATGGGTTATTTAATTATAATATAAAAGCAGTTAGTTTTTATAGTTGTTTTTATGGCTGTTCGGCTTTGACAAGTATTCCAGATGGATTATTTGATAATAATACTGCGGTTACGATTTTTATGGATTGTTTTTATGATTGTTCAGCTTTAACAAGTATTCCCGATGGTCTATTTGATAATTGTACTGCGGTTGTTTATTTTAGGTCTTGCTTTTATGGTTGTACATCATTAACAAGTATTCCAACTGGATTATTTGATAATAATACTGCGGTTACTAGTTTTGCTTATTGTTTTTGTGATTGTTCGGCTTTGACAAGTATTCCAACTGGATTATTTGATAATAATACTGCGGTTACGGATTTTGCTGCTTGTTTTTCAGATTGTTCTACTTTAACAAGTATTCCTGATGGGTTATTTGACAATAATACTGCGGCTACTTCTTTTGGTTGTTATACTTCTTATGTTATTGCAACAAAAGGTTGTTTTTATGGCTGTTCGGCTTTGACAAGTATTCCAGATGGATTATTTGATAATAATACTGCGGTTACGGACTTATATCAATGTTTTTCTAAATGCACATCATTAACAAGCATTCCTGATGGGTTATTTAATAATTGTACCGCGGTTACTGAGTTTAGATGTTGTTTCTATGGTTGTTCGGCTTTGACAAGTATTCCAGATGGATTATTTGATAATAACACTGCGGTTACTGACTTCAATGGTTGTTTTTATGATTGTTCGGCTTTGACAAGTATTCCAGATGGATTATTTGATAATAATACTGCGGTTACTGAGTTTAAATCTTGTTTTTATGATTGTTCGGCTTTGACAAGTATTCCAGATGGATTATTTGATAATAATACTGCAGTTATTAGTTTTGCTTATTGTTTTTATGATTGTTCGGCTTTGACAAGTATTCCAGCTGAATTATTTGATCATAACACTGCGGTTACTGAGTTCGCTGGTTGTTTTTATGGTTGTTCGGCTTTGACAAGTATTCCAACTGGATTATTTGACAATAATACTGCGGTTACTTCTTTTGGTATACTTTTACATGGTTGTTTTCAAGGTTGTACAAGTTTAACAAGTATTCCAGATGGATTATTTGATAAAAATACTGTGGTTACTAGTTTTGCTTATTGTTTTTATAATTGTACTGCTCTCGCTAGTGCATCTGGTGAATTATGGTTGAATCCATCAGAAGCATCAAATTATACATTATCTTCAAGTGATGATTATGAAGATGGTGTCCCTGATGGAGAAAACTGTTACTACAATTGCACTGGATTATCTGATTATGACGCTATACCTGATTATTGGAAATAAAGGAGATTTTACATATTGCAAAAGAAGAGAAATTCATCTTACAGGAAGTAACTCTGTTGCAGAATCCACCTCTGATCTGTTGCAATCGGCTTAGCCTTCCCTCTGCGTTTTTGTGGTAAAATAAAATTGTTTATTTTTATTTGAACTTGTTTAATTGTTAATCGTAAATATATCAAAAGGGATAGAAATGAATCGGTTTGTTTTGACGGTTTTGCTACTTATAACGTGATGAATGCTGTTTAGGCGTCGCTTTCTGTTGGAACGGAGGAATTCGGCCAATGAACGGTCCAGACCTGATCCTGCGAAGTATTGGGAACGCTTTTAATAAAAGTCTCGCAATACCATTATTCATGGGAAACTGCCAGGAACGATGGAGCATCAAGCCCGGTGCATTTTATATTTTTCCGCTTCCATAGCGCGAGGCGCAAAGTTTGAAGCGGAACTAACGCCATCCGTCGTACGGATTGAGAATATTAAACTGTAACTATTTTATTATAAGGAAGCTTACATATGGCAAACGAAGAGAAATACATCTCGCAGGGAGCAACTCTGTTGCAGGGACCGCTCAAACTTACCGCAATGGACTCAACAAACGTGGAGACTCCGGCCTCCGGATATGTCACACTGTTCGCGAATTCCTCCAATGACAACAAACCGTCTCAGATGGATTCCGACGGTAATGTAACCGAACTGGGTACCGGTACGTCTACTGCCGCGGAAACCACTGTGGACGCTTCCGTTTTTTCCGGAAACTTATCCAGCACAGATACTGATGTACAAACCGCATTGGATACTATTGATCAATTGTCAATATCTTCCACCGCTGCCAACACTACGGTCGATGCGTCCGGATTCGACGGTAATCTGTCCAACACAGATACCGATGTACAAACGGCACTCGAAACCCTCAATTCCATGACCCATTCTGATATCCCATCCCCGGCAGATGTATCCAGCTCTAATTATGGGTTAACCCTTGTGCTTAATCAATTTGACTATGTCGGAAACGACAGCGACATAACATTGTTGATGGATTTTGACAATTCACTTGTTGATGAATCTTTGGGACAAACATCTGATAGATCGTTTACAGATACTGGAATTACATATTCGGATAGCGGCGCAATTGGCTCGTGTGCAGTATTTGACGGATCAAGTTATTTCAAAATATCTCAATCAGAAGACAATGGAGATTGGTCATTTGATGCTAACGGAACGTTAACAATTGAATTATATTTCAAAACAACAGAAGAAACCGAAGCTCCACTTATAGGTGGCCGCATTGCTGGATGGGCTGGCTCCTGGATTTTGACAACCACAGGGTTTCGCTTACGTGGATCTAGTTCATTTAGTACTTATTCCCATGGACAAACATACGCAGATGGAGAATGGCACCATGTTGCTGTTGTCCAAAATGGTAGTGCAATCATTAAAATATATTTTGACGGGGTTGTATATGTTACATCAAGCATCGGCAGTCCTTATTATATTGGTCTACCAATTGGTTCTAGTAATGCAACTGACTTATGGGTTGGTTATGGCTATGGTGATACACTTTCTTTAGCCGGTGATTATTTCACAGGATCAATTGACAACATAAGAATCAGTAAAGTTGCAGAATTTACTGCCGATTTTACCCCGCCGACTGTGTCATATAATACATCAACTATTGAATATGGTTTTGGGTCTTCATCAACAGATGCAATAACTGGTGCGGAGCAGATAACTATTAGAGCCTCAGAATCGGCAACAAAGGCGGTCACACACACCCAGGCGGAACTGGTTGGATCAACCCCGATTGTCTCCGTCACTGCATCAACCGATGACATCGATAAAGATAACCAGGGAAAATTAACCAAAGTTGACAACGATGACGGAGCCGCGCTTACCCTGATCGCGGAAGTTGACGATACCGACACCGATATCCCGATAGGCGGCTGGGTTGATGTAATGAATGTCAACGCAACCGACATGACTGTCACTGCCGCCTCAGGTGTGACTTTAAACGGAACCGATGCCGGAAGCGTGACCATATCCGAAGGACAATGTGTCAGATTCACCAAAACCGCATCAGATACGTGGGTTTATGGAATACAGACAACTGGTGATTTAGAAAATCCAATGACAACCGTTGGCGATATTATTATTGGTGGAACATCTGGAACTCCCGAAAGATTAGCCGCCGGAACTTCTGGTTATGTACTTACTTCAAATGGTGCTGGTGTTGCTCCTAGCTATCAGGAATTTACAGGAAGTGGTTTGCTTATAGCCGATGGGGATGGTTATGGATTAGATAATGATACAACAAATCGCGACACATTAGGAAGCAAGGCAGTCAGTTTAGAATATGACGATTCTAGTGGTACTTTTGGTGCAACAGGTGATAATTCTTTATGTTTTGGTCTTTCAACACTTGCATCTGGTGCAAGTGCTATTAGTGGAGGTACTTCTTGCATCTCTGGTGGTGATTATTCTATTTGCTTGGGATATGGTAATACTTCAAATGCAATACATTCAACAGTTTCTGGAGGGGTGTATAATACTGCTTCTGGTGGCGCATCAGTTATTCCGGGAGGATCGAGGGCAGTAGTTACCCATCATTGTGAATTTGGAATGTCTTCCGGTCAATTCTCGGCACGGGGAGATTGCCAGAGAGGACAGCTACAATACAGAATATCAACATCCGCCACCGATGCAACAGAGTTGTTTCTTGACGGCGGAACAGTACCATCAAGGTTCACGATATCGGACGGAGATGTTTATTCCTGCAAGATACATTGTATGGGTGTTCAGGATGATGGTTCTGCTTGTGATGCAATCTATATTGTTCGCATTACAAATCAGTCCGATACAACTTCCTTATCTGGTTCTGTGCGTACATTATCGGCTCTTGATGCTGATACAAACCTAGGAACCCCTACATTTAACATCACAGCAGATGATACTAATGATAGTCTTAAGATAACGGTCACACCAGCGAATACTACTGCTACAAGATGGACTGCTGTAGTTGATTATGTAAAAATAGCTTATTAACCCCATAAGGCCCCCGCAGATGAACAACGACGAAGCTATTACCATGTAATCAATGGAGGAATAATGACAGAACAGGACAAACGCGATATTGCCTGCATGGTTGCCGATTTGCTTAAAGATCAGCAGTGTCCACACGGCATTGACACAGATACGGCAGCGGCTCTAAAAGAATTTGCAAACGCATGGACCACCAGTAAAAAAACTCTACTCAAAACAATCGTCACCTGGTTGACGCTTGCACTTATTGGTGCAGCCGTTTGGGGCCTCGCAGAAAAAATAAGAACATTGAGATGATGAAGATGTTTGACTTGTGATTTTTTAAACCAGGACCAGCATTAAATAATATAAATTCAAACAGGATACTTTCGATATGGCAAACGAAGAGAAATACATCTCGCAGGGAGCGACTAATTTTCAAGGACCGCTCAAATTTACTGCAATTGACTCGGCAAGCGTAGAAACTCCAGCCTCCGATTATGTCACATTATTTGCGGATCCCTCCAATGAGAATAAACTTTCTCTGCTGGATTCGACAGGAACTGTAACTGAATTGGGAACCGGGGCCGGCTCATCAATTGACTATATTAGCCTGTCCGCCGGAGCGGTAAACTTCGGAATGGATAACCTTGTCGGTGGATATCCGGCAAACATAACTGACTTGAGCGAGGAAGATTTAACCATCACACTGGAGTCGCTTGACGATGACGCTCTTGACCCGGCAAAGTATATCATTGGCGAGTTGGTGTACATTGCGCATAATCTCCTGAACAACGACCCGATATCGCTTGAGATCGCAAATGTTGAAACCGTCTACGATGAAGACGATGAAGAGACGGTTGCCAGTATCGTACTGACGGTAATTGTGCCGGATGATTTTACAACTCCAACTGTAAATACAGACCTGCCTGGCATCGCCATTGTATACGATGCGGACTGCGCTACTACTACCCAGGCCAATGGACAGGGCAATGTCGTGTCCGGTGAATCGGCCGGGGCCAGTGGCTCCTATAACCTTGTTGTCGGACTTGATTCGCAAGCGTTTGGAGTTGGTAATAATCTGGACGGAGACATTTTGCTTGTAACCGGAAATGGCAACTGGGTTTACGGCTCCAGCATGACGGTCGATGGTGTCGGAAACAAAGTTTTCGGTCAACTCAATTATGTAAAGGGCTCTTCCAATGACATAGACGGTCAGGGACTTTTTGTCTATGGCGATATGATAACTATTGATGATGGTATCAACGGCATGGCGTTTGGACGCAATATCACCATGTCCGAATGTAATCTGTCCGTGGCAATCGGGACTCAATTGACTATTACGGCAAAGAGCTCTTTCACTGCCGGATATAAGCTTACCAACGATGCCGATCATTCAATGCTGGTTGGACGCTACGGCGAACTTGAAGACTCTCCAGAAAACGAAGGGGCTTTTGTAGTAGCCGGTGGCGATACTGACGATATGCAGGAAGCCTTTTCTGTCCGTTCCCGGAAAAAGGTTGAGAACGTTTTGTATGATGCCGATAACGATGAAGACGGCGATGGTATCGATGATGATGGAAACGAGCAGTACGAAGCGGAGGTTGCCTATACGAGTCAGTTCAAGGGGCGTTTGATCGGAACGTCAGAAGAAACTACTGGGGCTTCCGGTGTCGTATACCTTGACCACGATCTGTTTTCAATCTGGAAAATTACCCCGACAGCAACCACAATCCCGACTCTGCAAAACTGGAACGAGGACGATACCGGAACCTTGATTATCTACAACGGTGGTTCTCTTATCAGCTTCCTGTCCGAGTGGGAATGGGTCGGAAATATGCCAGACCTTGAAACGGACGGCGTGAACATCTTTTCCCTGCGATATGTCAATGATACCTTATACATTAAGGATGAAGTAAACTTATCCAGCGGAGTAACGTCTTATGCAGACTTGACCAATAAGCCCACGTTCTCTGGTTTTGAATGCCGTGTTAGTGGACTTGAAACCCAGTATTTTTCTACGTTGGATGCATTGGCAACATACCTGAATACGCTTGATGTAGATACATATCCGGGAGTTGTTATTAACGTTCAGCCGAAGGCTACATTTACGACAACAACAGCACTTTCATTTCCGGCAATGATTATTGAGATATATGGTAATCATTCTGTATTGACTTTCAGTGGAGGTGCTACGTTTGCTGGTGACGTTAACTTAATGCATGTGCGTTTAAATGGCGATATTACGTTTGACGATACGCTGGAAGCTGAATTTTGTGATTTTGGCGGTGCTCTAACAATTGAAACAACCTCCAGAATACGACATTCTAATCTATACGGTGCAGTAACCGCCACCGATGAACTTATATTGAGCCAGGTGACATGTACCGGAATCATAACGAGTTCAGATTATTTAGTCATTGCCAATAATTCATATATTAATGTGGCAAGCACATCTGCCGCAGTCACATCAACCACCGGTGGCGTTCTTGCGCTTAACGGTTGTGTCATAATAAATACCAGTACGGGCGGTTGTGTTTCCTGCGCAAACGGTGCTACTGCCGCCAATCCCAACATGATTGCGAACACGTACATGTATAACGGCACGGTCACCGCTGGCGATGCGGTAACATTCCTTTCAGCCTACTATGCGACCACAGATGTATCTGGCACGGCGTTTGAGTACATAACTTCAGATACTATTACCACTGGCGTGGAAAACACGACGACATCGGGTACATATACACCGGGGACTTATGATGTAACAACTTTAACTATGACTGGTGATTTAGCTCTGTCAACTCCAACGTTATCGACCGCAGGCAAGTCAAAATCTGTAGAAGTTACATGTTCTAGCGACTATACGCTGACGGTAACTAAAAATGCAAAATCTTATACTGACGGGATATTCCTCGTTACTTATTATCTACTCAATGGCAATACCAGAGTTAGTGTTTCGGAGGTAGAATAATGAATATCATGCAAGCATGGCAAATAGGCTCATTTCGGAATACCGCAACGGGAAGTCTTCCTGCTAACGCTACTACACTTATTACAACGGGTAGTAGCGTGTCATTACAAGCCACAGCTACAGATGGTACGATTTTAAATATAAACTGGGGTGATGGTTCCGCAGAGTCATATTCAATGACTGGTGAAATCATCAGTATAACAAAAGAATATGATTCTGCCGTACAAAGAAGAATTATCCTCTATGGAGAAGGAAATACTAATCTATCTCGTTTTACTTGTAACGCAAGCTCCGTAATTGCGATAGATATCAGTAATAATGAGAATCTAGTTAAATTTTATTGTAGCAATAATTCAATAACTGAACTTGATATTAGCAATAATACGTTATTAAAAGAGTTATTGTGCATAAATAATCCGATAACTGAACTTGATATTAGTAATAATACTGCGTTAACACGTCTTGCTTGCGGTAATTGTGATTTAACATCATTAGATGTAACAAATAATGTTTTATTGGAAGAAATATCTGTTTATGATAATCAAATAGGTTCAATCAATGTCAGTAATAATACTGCCTTGATTATTCTTAATTGCCAAGCGTGTTCCATAGAAACATTAGATGTCAGTAACAACCCTAATTTAAGTTCATTAACATGTTCTAGTAATGATATTGATATTCTTGATGTTAGTAATAACACTGCCTTAAAAACAGTAAATTGTCATTGGAATAATATCGTAACATTAAATTTGACAAACAATTTAATCTTAGAATATTTGAATTGCCTTGAAAATGAATTAGAAACATTAACCATAACATCCGCTCATACTGAACTCCGTTATCTCAATTGTGAGTCAAATAATTTAACTTCAGAAGATATCAACGCACATCTTGCCGCTCTTGTTGCCGCAGGACGTGAAGACGGTGGTTACATTTCATGGGATCAATCAACAGATGCTCCCCCAACAGGCACAGGAATTACCAATCAAGGAATATTGTCCGATAGGGGTTGGTTTTTGGCAACAGATTAACATAATTAACGGAGATTTAAAATGAGTTTAGACGTATTCAGAAACACAGAAACCGGCGAAGAGTTCGACATAAAAACCAAGTATGTTGAACGTGAGGAAACAGTAACCGTGAACGTGCGAAAGTACCTTTATCAGAAAGGCACTCGCATTTCAGACGATGACCTTGCTGCTCTCGGCCTGGAAGTCTACACGTACTCGGATGAAGAGTTGCTGGAAAAACAGATTACCGGCTGGTATGAAGCGAATCCCGATCTTGAAACCCGTGTACGGCAATACAAAGCCTATCTTGACGAACTGGGACTGGCTTACTCTTCCACGATGGATGAAATAAGCGCGGCTGTCGATGCCTCTGAAACGATTGAGGATGCTACCGCATACAAACTGGAGGTCAAGTCGGTTTATGATGCGATCTCAACCAATCTGGAATTTATTGGTTCCGAAACTCCTCTGATGGATACTTACGAGCTGCTTTCAAGCCTGATAACCTACCTGCCGGAAGAATCCAATACTTAAAACTTAATCACTTAACACTTAAAACCGGGAGCGTAGCTACCTAATGTTTACAACATTTTCTCTACTGAAAAGCGAAGACGTAACCGAATTGGAAAAACAAGAGTTTGGCAAATTGCTCAAATATTATGCGGCAACCCAAGAGGGTGCATGGCTCAATGAACTTCCTCATTCAGTCTATGAAATCAAATGGTCTCCGGTAATGAAAAAGAGCGACGGTGTCATGGGGGCCTTTATGCCTTGGATGGGGAAAAAAGTTTTCCTGCTGCCATCATCTAATCCTCCGGCAGTACCAATGCGTGATCCATGGCCGTCCTTGATCGCACCGACGCTTGTCCATGAGCTACGTCATGCCTGGCAGTATAAGAAATACAAATGGCTGTATATTCTCTGCTGCCTGCCTGGACTGCGTCAGATCACTTTGGAACGCGATGCCTTGGTCCAGACAGAACTGGCTGAGAAATATTTCAAGACTCTCGAAAAACATCGAACGGCAGCCGAATTTGCAAGATGTCAATCTTCATCAGATTAATAATAATAAATTTCAAATACTAAAAGGAGCAAAACAATGAAATCCCTTAAATCAGTAATCCTTTCCGGAGCCGTATTCGCGGCTGTAACTCTGTTTTCCGGATGCGTTGGGACCGAAGTTATTGAAAAAACTGAAACACTTAAGGATGGAACAGTTGTTACCACAAAGACGACAAAAACCAATAACTCTGTTTTGACAGAAAAAACCGTTGTCACAGCAGGAAGTACTTCCGCTGTCAAGCTGGAGTCGACCGGCAGTACTTCCAGTGGAACGATTACGCCGAACTTTCTGGTAGGTAGTGGAACCGGATCAGTTTCCACCTGCCCACAAAAAAATAATAAAGTCGCCATTGGGATGTCATGGTCGGCCGGTATTCTTTCATCAATCTCTAACGCTTCCGCTTCCAGCGGCTCCTTCACTTATATCGGTGCGGATGGTGAATCCGCGGAGGAAACAAAAACACGGTTGAATGCAGTTGTCGAACTAAAGGAAAAGATGACTGGAAGCTCCGATGACGATGAGGAAGAAACCATGGAGGAATCAACCGAGGACAATTCTGATGATTCTACCACAACGTCTGACAACAGTGCGACGTCTGCAACGGAGTCCGATACATCAAGTACAACAGCCAGTGTTGCCAACAGCACGGAAACAGCGGCAGAATAATAGAATGTAGACTCTGGGGAAATTGATTCCAGAGTCTATTTACTGCTCTCAATGAAACTATGAGAACGGCCATTTTAATCCGGATGAAACCATGAAAAAGCTATTGACCATTTTTACTCTAACTTTCGCCTTCCTGGCGGGAAGTATTCCTTCCGCATTTTGCGGGACTTACACTCTCCAAAATATTACAGTCAAAGACGGCGATACGATCAAAGCTGATATAATGCTTGGCTTTGGCATCAGAATAACTGATTCCATCCGCATTTATGGTATTGATGCTCCGGAAATACACACAAAAAATAGACTTGAGAAACATGCCGGATTACTTGTCACTGAATGGCTAAAACAACAAATATTGAACGCAAAATCGGTACAACTGATGACAGAGTCTGGAAATGAAACGGGAAAATTTGGCAGACCTTTGGGATCAATTATTATTGATGGAATACATCTTGCCGCAAAAATGAATAGTCTTAAAATATGTAAACAGTATTTGGGGAAAAAGAAGATCTCCTGGACGAACACAGAACTACAATACATCATTGATCAGCTGAAGTACCTGGAGTCTCAATAAGATGTATACTCTGGAGAAAATCAAAGCGCTACGGGCTCGAACCATCAATGAACGACTTGATGATCGTGAGATTCTTGATCAATATTCGGATGAAGAATTGCAGCGAATATGCAATGGAATAGGTCCTGATCGTTTCCCGTGGTGGCTTCGCTGGTTGGTTACCCAAATGCATCCAACCCTTGAATCAGTTGCAATGATCCATGATATTCAATGGTATGAACGAGAATTGCGCGGAGCACCTGAAAGTGAAACGCTTGATCGGGAAGATTTTTATGCCAGTAATGATATGTTCAGAAAAAACGGCTACAAAGCAGCTGACTACAATTACTGTGACAATAAAATCATGTGCTATAAAGTTCGCTGGGATGCCTGGAAATTCTCAAAGCTCTGTGGAACTTCTTATGGTTTCGAATCATGGCAAACCTCATAAGGCAAAAACACGCAGAGTTCATAAATTCGATTGCCTTTAAAATACTTAAACTTGTAGGATAATAATATTCGATTGAGCACGAAATGTGATGTTTTTTCCTATGCAAGAACGGTAGAAAATGCCTGTTTAAATGATATATTTTCATCCCCAAAAGATGAGAATATATCATTAAAAAACAGAGATATGGAAAGCGGCGAAGTTATTGCTTGCGCAGCTTGCTCGCGAAGTTGATTATTTAAGAGCTAAAATTGAGTATTGAAAAAACAACTAAAGCAATCAGATAAACGCTTAATATTTAGCCAAGGCGCTAGATAAATATCGTCAGAACGAAGAAATACCTCGGCGGACTTCTGAAATATTATTATAGCGACGCGGCCTGACTCTCCTACTCTACTCGAACCATTCTAATTCCGGTATTATATCGGCAGCCTTGCCGTACCCTGATTACATAAAAATCAGTTCTTTTATCATAAAAAGCAAGTAATAAACCTAATTCTCACGAATGTTTTCATTCTGGAATCAAAAAATCCTGTTTTCTCTATTTCCCCAGCGCAAAAATCAGTCTGAACTCATCTGTTAATATCATTGGATGAGTTTTTATATAGTACGACATAAATCCACAAATTAATGATAAAGCAGGTAAGGCGTCACTTATTCCGGAAGATTAAATGAGACTGTTGTGCTTGGTGCATTTGTTGGATAGGGGTGGCATTACACCATTCCTACCCCTATCCAGAAAAAGGCTTGTCATATGTCTCTACGAAAAGAGTGAGCCGTTACTAAAGCAGGACTGATTTGACGCTTTTTTTATTCAGCCTATTGACATTGTATTAAATTGACCATATAATACATTACACAAACCTAGTAGGAAGGTTAGCAGGTAGGTCAATAAATCCAAGTACAGTGGAACGATTATGATAAGCTCAATTTCAAAAACAGATCAGCTCAAAGAGATTATTATGCGGGATATTCGCCGTGGACGTTACAAAAGCGGAGACACCTTGCCTTCGATCCAGATGCTGTGCCGAAAGTACGGAGTAAGCAAACATACGGTTTCACAGGCTTTATCTAACCTCAGTGAACTGGGACTGATCGATACTGCTCCAGGAAAGCTTACCCGAATTTCCAGCCGGGTTTCAACGAAACGGGTTGATGTACTTTATGTTGGACAAGGTCCAATTGAGCAACAGGAATTCTGGTCAGAAATATTTCAGGGAATAAAGGCCGGATTTAAAGATTGTCCAGACATTGAATGCAACGTTCATCCACTTTTATTCGATCGAGATAATCCGCTTCCTCATGCAGATGTTGCCAGTACCAGCGGATATTTGATGCTTGGAGTTTGTTCTTATGAATGGCTCGACTACCTGGAACGATTCGGTGTTCCAGCCATCATGGTTTATGACCATTTGGAAGGAAATAATATTTCTCATGTATCTGTTGACTATTCAGAAACGATGCAGCGCCTGGTTGATATGTTTGTGGGACGGGGATGCAAGCGAATCGCTTATATAAATCGTTTTCCAGTAGATGACAAACCCAATGTAAACAAGGAAAAAGTAAAGCAGTTCCGTAAGGCTTTGAACAAACATGGTCTTCCTGCCGGGGAGGAGTTAATACGCAATTCCTGCAGTACTCTTGATGATGTTTATAATGCGACGATTGATCTATTGGAATCATCCGAACCGCCTGACGGTATTTTTGCCGATTCAGATATTATTGCTCAAGGAATATATAGGGCTTTATATGATAAGAAATTAAGTATTCCCGACGATATTGCTGTCGCGGCTTGTGATAATTTGCAGATAGGTGAATATATGACGCCGTCGTTAACCACCATTGAGTTGGCGCGTTACGATGTCGGAAAGCGCGCGGCTCTGGCGTTGGCAGAAAAAATGAGAGAGCCGGCAAAACTTGGAGAAATAACTCAGGAATACATTACACCTGAAATTATAGTACGTGAATCATTACCATTATTTAATAAATAACAAACAGGGAGAAAGATCATGAAACAGAAACAACAGAAATTTTTCACACTCATAGAGCTCTTAGTCGTAATAGCCATCATCACTATTCTCGCATCCTTATTGCTGCCGGCGCTTGGACGTGCCAAAGAATTGGCAAAAGGAATAAGTTGTGTGAATAACATGAAGCAAATCGGCCTGATATTGAATAACTATAATGACTCAAATGACAGCTATATGCCGGTTTTGCATTATGGCTACCAGAAACCCTATGCACAGTCAGTTCTCGCAGCCTCTTACTTAGGAGGAACATATCACGATTACTTCAACCATTCCGGAAACCATAATGTACGCAATAGTCTTTTTGGGAAATGCCCCAGTTTAACACCCGCGACAGAAAGTAGCATTAGTTGCTACGGGGCGAATTCAGCCCATGTAATTCTGAGATATAGTAACACGGTTTCCTACGGTGGAGCTCGCCTGAACAGGTTTAAACGTCCATCCATGACACTTTCATTTACCGAAGCCCTTACTTCTACGGGAGTAGCATGCTGGATATCATCCTGCACCCGGGGAGATAATTATCAATATAAAGTAGCCCCCAAACACGCCGGTAAAGCAAGTACTGTTTTCCTTGACGGTCATGCTGCCGCAATGTTGCCAACAGAGCTTGAAAACGAAGATTACTGGGGTCACAAAGACGCTTTTGCTAATCCGACTCAGTAATTCTTTTAATACTTAATAAATCATAACCACCAAGTCAGGAACAAATCATGTGGTCTGTTAACAGCCAAAACGGTAAAATACAATGTAAATGGCAGGATTTAGGAGAAGGACATTGGTTACTTAGATCAGGTGATCATTTCATTGATTGCACGGAGTTTGACTGGCAGGACAATAAAGCTATTGATGCTGATCGTCGTCTGGAAGTTCGCATTGTCGCCAATAACGGTATTCAACTTGAACTCACGAACATATCCGACAACGATTTCCGTCTGGGTGATATCCTGCTTCGATTTGACGAAGCAACTCTGAATGCGGAAGACTATCTTGAGTATATTCATTCTAAATGGTTGTATGAAGCTCAGTCCACAGTTAAACGTGTAGGACTCAAAAACGACTTTGTTGAGTCAAATCCGGAAAGTAATATGGTATACCTGCTAAAGCCACAGCAAAAAGATACTGGATATGCGTTTGCCGTACTTCCGCCACAGCAGGAAGATTATGTCTATTTCAAGGCTTTACACCGCCGCGAGGATCTTCAAGGCACCTTCGGACTTGAAATTAGAAGTGAACAAAGTAGGATTGTTCCACCCGGAAAAACAGTAAAATGTTCAAAGATCATGTTCGATTGCGATTGTCCTCCTATGTTGTTGCTTGAGAAGCTCGGTAATCGTTACCATGAAGCATTGCAACAGCCTTTGAAACCACGTGCCATCGGCTGGAACTCGTGGGACGATATAAAGCATGATGTTAACATTAATAATGTTATGGACAATTACGAGTTCACAAAAAATAAAGCGTTTGGCGACAAGGTAAAATATTTTGTTCTTGATGATGGCTGGGAGTGCTCCTGGGGAGATTGGAGTTTTCGTCCGGAATTCAGGTCTTCCGCAGAAGTTTTCTGCAAAAACATATGCAATTCCGGCTGCATTCCCGGAATCTGGCTTGCTCCTCTGTATGCCGGTGAAAACCTGATGGAGAAACACCCCGAATGGTTTGCCCGTATGCCTGATGGATCATTTGTTGAAGATCACAATGCAAAAACCAGACGCGGATGCCTGGATATCACTCATCCAGAAGTGGCAGAGCACTTGTATAATATTTATCACGACTTAAACCAATACGGTTTTAAGTATTACAAAGTTGATTTTACCCAGATGGTCCAGCTTCGTACAGAATTTCATGATCCTACAGTTGGAAAAGGAGCGATCATTCGCAAAACCTTCGAGATCATTCGCAGAGCCGTAGGTAATGACGCATACATTCTGGCATGTGCTCCACCATATGAATCCGTGTTTGGTCTTGTCGATGCAGCGAGAATCACGGCGGATATTCAATTAAAATGGTCGGTAGTGCAGTTTAATATCGGTTCAGCCGCATGCCGTTGGTGGATGGATCGTAAACTGTGGAACAACGATTCGGATTTTGTTATTATCAGGTCGCCGGAATATCGTCATACTATTCAAGAATGGGAAATATCGCCATTTGAGCGTGGTAAATATTTTTCAGGAAAGTGTTTTTCTGCCACAGAAGCACGTAGCTGGGCATTGATTGCAGTGTTGACCGGAGATGTTATGCTTGGCGATGATCTAACGGAACTTAATGATGCCGGTTTAAACGCATTAGAGCGTATTTTAGAACTGGCTCCTGTCAGCAAAAGTGCTATTCCTACTGACTTGTTTTCTTGTGGTCATAATCGTCTTCCGTGCATATGGCAATTGGACGAACCGAATCGCACAATTTTTGCCGTATTCAACTGGGATGGAGAATATGAGACGCATTGTCTTGATCTTAAAAAATATGGTTTTGAACCCGATAGCATCTTTACCAACTGGCTGACACGTGAGAAGCTTTATCCCGATAATGATATGCAGATAAAGTTTACTCTCGAACCTCATGCCTCTCTGTGTATTGTTTGCGAAAAATAATACATTTACCACTACAATAAAAGGTTAAACTATTTTTTGTATCCAAATAATTTCTAATAGAAAAGTGGAGTTATAATTTAATGAGAATAATTCTAAATATAGTAATAATGTGTTTTTGCAGTGCAATTGTTTTTGGAGCTGCTACTAATAATATTCTGCAAAATGGAAACTTTGAATCTTCCTCTACTGGAAAAGTTACCGGCTGGAAAACCGTATATAAACCAGAGGGTACCAGCCTTGCTGTCTCAACAAAAGGGAAATTTCCACGCGGGAAATATTCGGCTGTTCTGAATGGCAACCGTACTGGTAGTTCCAAGCAGCAACTTTGCATTTCTTCCGGACACCTTTCCGGGGTTAGTTCCGGACAGGAATATATACTGAGTTTTTATGCAAAAAGCAGTTCAGATAAAGAACAGAAGCTGGTTGTATTCTTCTATACTTCTCCAGTAAAAAGCGGAAAACATTGGTATAAGTATAAAAGACTGGAATTAACCAATAATTGGAAGAAATACTCGTTTAAGGAAAAACTGCCGAATGCGGCAGAATGGGGAAAGCGTAAACTGGAAATACGTTTTGCAATTCCCTCCGGTATTGTTTTTCTTGATGATATCAGCCTATGTCAAAGCGTCAAGAAAAAATATGAAAAGCCAATATCTCGTAATATTCTTGAAAATTCCGGTTTTGATAATGGCGTGACTGGTTGGCTGACCTGCCAGTATTATGCTACTTCTGAGATTGATGAACGGAAGCTGACAGTGGATCATACCGTTAAGCATAAAGGCAACGCATCTTTGAAGCTTAATGCTTACGGAATGGGACTTTACAGCAGACGCTATCAATTCAGGCCGGACACTCTCTATACTTTGTCGTTTTATATGCGTGCTGATAGTAAAAACGGCAAAGGAGTAAATGTCTTTTTACGTGATCTTCATTATAAAAAAGTATCTAAGCTAAAGCTAAAACCCAGCCAGTTAAGTACTGACTGGAAACGTTATTCAATGACTTTTAAGTCGCCAAGCCTGGGGGAACCTTTCGCGAACTCATTTCTTATCAGAATTGATCCGTTAAGTACGGTCTGGGTAGATTCTTTCCAGCTTGAAGCAGGGAAAATGACAGATTATGCCTCCGCTCCACAGATAGGCTTAAGTTTTACGTTGCGTGGAATTTATTATCAGGGAAAGTCAGCTACTATTGATCTTCCGATAAGTTTACAGAAAGGAACAGACTTCAGTAAAACAACAGTGCAACTCAGTTGCATTGATCTTCATGGTAATGTTGTTTTTCATAAAACGTCAAAAGTTTCTTACAAGCAGGAACAAACCATTTCCGTTCCAGTCAATTTTGCCCAGACCGGAGTATTGGAGGTAAAAGCTAAACTGACTTCTTCCGGCAAAAAGCTTGCACAAACCGAATGGAGAATTCTGGTTCTGAATAATGACAATCCAATTCCTCCGAATAAACTCATTGGAACTGACATAAGGGTTGGTAACGCGCCCTATAGTTATGTTAGATTTGGTTCGGAACTCGCTTCTCTTGCCGGAGTAGGTCTTAACCGTTCATTTTACAATAACATAGTTATACGTGACAAACCCAAAATGCGTCATGATTCATCGGAAATACTTAAACTGGAAAAAGATGCTTATACGATAGAGAAAGATGCTGGAAGAGAGACAGTGATTGCCTTATTTAATCCCGACCGTTATTCTCCTTTACAATATCATAACTTGCGTAAAAGCGGAGAACTACCAGAGGAATCCATACTTTCCAAGGAAATCAATATTCTTGCAAAACAGGCAGTATCAGTCGCTTCTACATTATCATCCGAAATCAATATATTAGAAATCCTGAATGAACCCAATTTGTGGCGAAGTGCCGGGAAACGACTAATGCCACCAGAGTTATATCTGCGAATAATTAAGGCTATTGCCGGAAAGGTGAAACAGGCATGCCCGGAGATGAAGATTGCGGCTAATGTCAATGGTATTGATTTTCCATATATCAGCAGCTTATTCAAGCTTGGCGTGGCGCAATACATAGATGTATTCACAATTCATCCATATCGTGCGAATGCGGAAAATCCTCCGGTTTATGAAGAAATCAAAAAACTCAGGAAATTGATTGATGGTTATAAACCGGGAATTAAAATTATCAATGATGAGCAATATTACGGCTCCAGGGATATTGTTGCGAATGGAGAATTTAACCGTAAATACTGTGCTCCGACTCAGGATGATTGTGTCGCAAGAACAATTCAAACAGCGCTTCATGGAATTGCTGCTGATCTCGTTCCGTTTAGTCTGCATGGCAATTTGTACTATGACGGAATCACTGAATGTCCCTATTACGGATATGTTTTCGGGGCGTATCGAACTTTGTCAGTTAATACATATGGTACAGAAAAAGCAGATCAGATTAATATTTCCAAACGTTTTCGCGTATTCGCTTTTAAACGTAACGATGGGAAAAAGGTCGTAAGCATAAACACCCGTGATAAAGATACTTCCGTGAGATTTAATATACGTTGCAAAGATGCGACGCTTCTTGATTCAGAAGGTAATATTATTCAAAATGGTGCTATAACGGTCGGATATTTACCGGTCTACTATCTGTTCGGAGACAAATATCCTTATGAGAAGGTGATTGATATTATGAAGAAAGCAGAATTCTCCGAAGCTGGTTTTCCCGTTGAAATAACAGCCTCATTGTCTAACAGAGGTAATCTGAAAGTTACATTGCAAAACACCTCACAATCTACTTCCAAAGGAATATTGTCTATCACAAAAAAGCCTGCTCATTGGAATATTCCAGGAAAAATTAAATTCTCTCTACAACCGCTAAAGTCATCAGTATTTGAGTACGCCGTACGCAATAAGATTTTTTCTTATAGAGATATTTCTACGTTGAACTACACTGGAGAAGCGGAAGGAGTTATTGTTAAGCGTGCCGTAAAAATCCCGGCATTTGTAATTCCGCATACCAATCTTTCCGAATCAAAGTTTTTTGCCAATAGTGAAGAAAAGGGAATACAATGGATTAAACTTGGAGAAAAGGCTTTGTCTGTTAATTTCAATCCATCTCATCCCCATCGAGGTGCTCAGGATCTTTCCGCAAAAATGGCTGTAATGTGGAATCCCCAGGGATTATTTGTGATGGTTAAGGTTGTTGATAATAAGTTTGTCAGCGCTCGACACAACAACATGCTGCATGACTTTGATTCAGTTCAATTGTATTTTAACTCCCGTACTGATGTCAAAAACAGCTCCAGTGATATAATAAGTTATTCATTGGGATTGGGAGAGAAGAATAAACCAGTAGCTTGGTTAAATCAGAGTCCGGGAACACGATTTATCGGTTGGAACAACGCTGTTACCGGCTTGGATGCAGATGTTAGAGTTGATGTTCAGAAGATGCAAAAAGGATATATCTTAAAGGCGTTCTTTCCTGCTCATACTATTCCGGGAATAAACTTAAAATCGGGAAATCTGTTTAGCTTTTCCGTCTTGATAAACGATAATGATGGAAAAGGACGCAAGCAGGGAGTAACCCTGGGACCGCCCCTAACCGAGCCATATAATAAGTCAGCAACATGGCCATGTGTTCAGCTTAAATAAAAATAAGTCATAAAACTTGTATTATTATATTGTAGGATACAGCGTAGAGGCGTGTGGTGCAAATATGCGATTGAGCTCAATACGTGATCTATTTATGATGCCCAAACGATAGAAATATATTTAAAAAAATGATATATTTTCCCATAAATAAAAAGATGGGAATTATATCATTTTGAATTCAAAAATATTTCGAGGAAAGCAAAGGTCGCTTCAGGGCAGAAAAAATTCTCGTAAAACTATCCCAGGCGGATTTAAAAACAGCAAGAAGCATATTCTAAAGTTGATGTGCAAAATGAATCTGAACAGTAATTATTCATCTTTGAGTTTATGTCTCTCTACAAATCGTCAGTATAAATATCGGAAAAATCATTTAAAACGAAATATCCACCAAGAGCATCCCAACAACGTTTGGGTTAGTGATATTACTTATGTCAGGACATAAATGACTAAGTGATACTCAGAATAAAAAAACAAAATTTTGGACATTCCACAAAGATGTGTACAAAATATTGATTCCAAATCATCGACAACATTCGGCTGTCGTATCGCGCACTTCCAGATTGCTCTTCAGTACGATTTGCTTTGGAGAGAAAAAACCTTCCGGTTTTGAAGTAATCTCAAGCAGTCTCTGCATCGCTTTTACTCCCATCTTTTCAGGAGAGGCGCTGGCACTGGTTATCCCCGGATACTCTTCGTAAGAAATTCGGGTCATATCGATTGCCGCAATATTTACATGTTCCGGGACTTTTATCTGATTATGCAGCAAATAATTTACCGCACCGCGAGCCATCGTCCCGTTATGACAAATAACTGCGGTAGGCAAATTTTCAACTCCCAGACGATTAACCAATTGATCCATGGCCTCCCTTCCCTCGATTCGATCGGCTTCCTCCAGATCAACACAGTTTTTCTCAGACAACAGCAATTCGTGTTTACGCAGGGCCATCATCAGTGCGTTAAAACGATCACGGTGACGCCCTTGTCCGACGTTTCCGCCAATCCATCCGAATTTACGATGGCCAAGAGAATACAAATGATCAACCAGCAATTCGGCCGATTCACTTTCATTACTTATAATTGAATCACAAAAACCCGGATACTCTGCGGAAGCCGCAACCATCTGAGTGCCGATTCCCTTTAAACGGACCAACAACTCTGGTTTAATTTCCCCAAAGATTACCATTCCAAGCAAATCCCGGTCCTTTACAAACTCCACAAGCTCATCATGTGAAAAGTCGTCTTCATTACCGATATACATAGTGCACAGTTTATGCTTAATCGCTTCCGAATGCAATCCCTGATAAACATGACTGAAAAAGTTCGATTTCAGATTTAAAGTGACGCCTGAACGAATCAGAATTCCAACTTCGCCCGGTTCGCGACTGCCACTGGATTTAATCTGCGAAATATCCATACCCTTGGGGCTGTATCCAGCTTTAATCGCTTTATCCCAGATCATTTTGAAGCGTTTGGGAGATATTCCTTCCTGGCGTCCGTTCAATACCATTGACACCAGTGTCTGGGAAACCCCAAGCTGAACAGCCAGCTCTTTCTGAGTAATCTTCTTATTCATCTTCGAACTCTTTCTAAAATATCTCACCTTATACTCCAATATGTATACCACCCGCAGAAGCAAATTACAATGTCGGGTAATAATATTTTAATATTTATTAATCAAGATTTGGCTCACATAAAACAATTTCCATATCAGCCGTATCAGGAGAAATGGTTACCGATCCAGCTTCAGCGGCAATGAGAAAACGATCATATTGCTTTACATCGATACCTTGTCCACTCGCAATAATCTTTCCTTGTCCACGGGTTATAATCGCAGTCTGCAAAATATTTTCACGATCATATCGGACTGAATCGCTTATTACCAAACGTCGTATTTTAAAACAATCCGTTTGCAATGAACTGATCAGCACTTCTTCTTTCAAACTTTTCGACTGGCAAATAATCTCAGGAGAAACCATACATTTACCTCGAATTTCGCTTTCATTGTAAGAAGTGTGCTCAAAAATTTTCAGGGCAAATTCAGGATCTTTGCCCATAAACCTGGCTTCTGGCGGAACAACAATCCCCTCGCGTTCAAACTCACAGCGAACCACCAGATCACTTGGCTCCATAACTTCAATAACCATAACCCCTGCACCAATAGCGTGCGGCAAGCCACCAGGCACGACCCAGACTTCTCCCGGTTTAACTTTAACCGGCTCAAAACATTTCTGCATAGCAGCCATATCCTGATTCTGAACAATATTGAGCCATTCTTGAGGCATAGGCGCATTTTGAAATCCGAGTAGGATTTCTCCTGGCTGTTCTTCTCTGACATCAAGAATTATATAAGTCTCAAGCTTGCCCCAGCGCGCTCCAAGATACTTCTGAGCAAACTCCGCGGTGGGATGCGCCTGAATATGTAAACGCATTGATGAATCAAGATATTTCACCAGGAATCCGGTATCGTATCCCAGCTTATCAAGATGACGTTTTCCCAGATAATAATCACCATATTCCTCAAACAGATTCTTCAGAAGAAATTTATCATTCCCGATTTCGATCATACTCAAGCCTTCATTCGGCACATCTTCCAACCCGGGATTGACCGCCGTTACCGTTGACGCAATCCAGTCTTCAGGCCGATTTCCATCTTTAGAAGGTTCCACTCCAGCCATGCCGTCAAGTAATTTTCCCCCGCGATAATTTCTACGCACCCGATTAGGCTGCAACTTTAACAAAGAGTACTTCATTTACACTCACCTAGTTATTTAATAAAAATAAATTTTATTTGATAATTATTAATTATTATACTTGACAATGCCATTGTCAACTGATAAAATTAAATTAATAAATATTAAATTACAATTTTTCAAAAGAAGCAGGATAAGACAATATGATTCCTTCAGCAATAATCCTTACAGATAACGAACTTGATGAATTTTTTCCGACCATTAACCGCAGAAAACTGCATCATCTTCTACCGGACCTGAAACACATAGATCCGCTAAAAGCAAGTCAGAATGAATTTGTTGATTTTGTCATGGGCACCCGTCCTGAACTAATGATCACAGGCTGGAAATGTCCAACTCTTCCCGAAGATAAGCTGCCGGAACTGAAATCATTCCTGAAATACATCTGCCATACCGGCGGTTCTGTCAGAAAATTGATATCGAAAAGATTTATCGAATCAGGAATCATCGTTTCCAACTGGGGACCTACCGTATCGCCCAATGTTGCCGAAGGAGCACTCCTGCTTATACTGGCGGCACTTCGCAGAACATCATACTGGTCGATCCAGATGCACTGCCACGGCGGCTGGAAAGACAACAACTTGAAAACCGAGACTCTGCTTGGTCGCAAAGTCGGCATTCACGGTTTTGGAGCAATAACACGGGAACTGATCGGATTATTAAAACCGTTTAAATGCGATATTTCAGTATACTCCGACTGGGGAACGGAAACCATGTTGGCGAAATACGGAGCCAAACGTGCGGCGACTCTCGAACAGTTATTCAGCGAGGCTGATATTATTGTTGACCTCGCTGCGGCAACCCCGGCAAACTGCCACATAGTGAATGAAAAACTCCTCCGGTCCATCCGGCCCGGCGGCTGCTTTGTAAATATCGGACGCGGAATGGTAGTAGATGAAGAAGCGCTGGGAAAAGTCGCTTTAGAAGGACAAATACAGATCGCGCTGGATGTATATGAGGTCGAACCCCTGCCGACAAATTCACCTTTGCGCGGACTGGACAACGTAACAATAATGCCGCATCTGGGAGGGCCAACAGTTGATTTTCGTCGCAACTGCGGCGCCTATGCGCTGGAAAACGTAAATCGTTATCTAAAGCAGGAACCCCTTGAATCAGTAGTCAATGGAGAAATTTATGACAGAACAACATAAACATAATCTGCGCTGGGGATTTTCATCTCTGGGATGTCCCGACAAAAGCCTTAATGAAATAATTGATCTGGCAGAACACTATCATTTTGACGCGGTAGAACTACGTTGCCTTAACGGCTCAACGGATCTTGTCTCTTACTTATGCGATTACGCAGCCAAAGATATGAGCAGATTCAAATCCAGTCCGGTTGAAATCGTAGCGCTGAACAGTTCATTCGGATTGATTGGAGCAAACGACAATGATCTGGACGAATTGTTCAAGCTGTCAAGAATCGCAGATATCTTCGGTTGCAAATACATACGAGTATTTCATGGTTTAAAATGGGGCGACACTTGTATCAATGCCGATTATCTCCAGGCCGCCTCTACAATAAAGCGTTGGGAAGATTGGAAGAAAAACAATAGTATCAAAGTAGATATAGCCCTGGAAATGCATACCGGAGCATCTTCTTCAGAAAGCTGCCTGGAACTTTTTAAACATATCAAGCAGGCACTACCGGTAATCTGGGATTCTCACCATACTATTGTTTACGCGAAAGAATCCCCGGCTTATACATGGAAACATATGCAGGAATTCATCGTGCATGTCCATGTAAAAGACAGCGTCATGGTGCCTTCGGACCGTCATGATTACACCTATACCCTTCCCGGACATGGACATATTCCAACCCGGCAGGTCATTGATTTGCTGGCTGAAAATAATTTTAAGGGAGTCGTATCACTGGAATGGGAAAAACAATGGCACCCTTATCTAACGGAATTGGAAGAAGCATTTGAATATCTAAAAACCAGCGGATGGAGAAAAGAAGTTTAATGAAATTGACAGTAAAACCGGAATATCGTTCATGGGTGGCAACTGCAGAGGCGTTGCTACTTCCGCTGGTTGAACGACTATATCCAGCAATGGGCTGCTTTGATATTGGTGGTCAGGCCAGCAATCATGATTCCGATGCTGACCGACTGGAAGCATTTGCCCGTCCGTTTCTTTTAGCAGCGCAGTATCTAGTCGCGTCTCATCACTCAGGCAAAATCAACGATGATGAACTATGTACAAATCTAAGAAAAACAATTATCACCGGAGTTACTCCCGGCGTACCAGGATACTGGGGAGAGATTTCCAACTACCATCAGCATACAGTCGAAAGCGGACTTATTATTATTGCGCTGGAACTGACCCGACCACTCATCTGGGAAACATTCAGCAGCAACGAAAAAGAACTCTTTATCGGATGGCTTTCCGCAAACCGCGGACTCGGATACCATCAGAACAACCATATGTTCTTTGGAATATTTCCGCTGAGTTTTTTACAACGCGAAAGGCACGGAAGGGAATATGATAACGCGATCTGTCTGCGTCTGCTGGAAAAGCTGGAGCGCATGTATATCGGCGGCGGCTGGTTTGAAGACGGCATGAACGAAACCGTGGACTACTACAATGCCTACGCGTTTCATTATTATATGCCCATGTGGATCAAAATTTATGGCGGCAACAATCCGGAACTGGAGTCACGCTGGAAAGGCTATCTTCACCAGTTTCTGAATCACTGGCAGTATTTCTTTGCCGCAGACGGCAGCATTCCACCATTCGGACGTTCAATCACTTACCGATTCGCGGTAACCGCTCCGTTTGGATTAGGCGCGGAACTGGACTGTCTACCGTTTCCCGGTGGGACTGCTCGAAATATTTGCACTGAAAACCTGAATTATTTTCTGCAAGGAGATTGTCTTGATGAAAATGGACTACTTACAATCGGATGGCTCGGTGAAATGTCTGGAATCAGCGAGAAATACAGTTGCGGTGCTTCGCCTTACTGGGCGGCTAAGGCATTCTTTCCGCTTACACTTCCGGAGGAACATCCATTCTGGCAAAGCGAACTTAAACCATATCCGTCCAGGAGAGAGGACTATTTCCGGTATTTTCCGGAAGCGGAACTGGCGGTCAGAAGTACTGGGGGACAAGTTGAACTAATCAACTACGGCACCAACATCTTCACCGGGAACACATATTTCGGCCCATACAAATGGGGCAAAAATTCCTATCGCAGCGATGCCGGTTTTGAAGTACCGGATGAAGGTCAGGTATTTTCACGGGATTCTGCCCTGACAATAGAAGCGGAAAATGGAACGGTATTCGGCCGATTCAAAACCCATACTATTGATCACGGTAAAAATTTCAGCGCGTTTGCCTATGATTTAGGTGACCGCTTTACCCGGCTGAACACTTATGTTGAAACATTCATCTGGTTCAACGAGGACTGGCAATTGCAGCTTCACCGCTACATAAGCCATCAGCCGGCAAAAGGTATGCTTGGTGGATTCAGTTTGTCAGGAGAAACAACTCCTGAAATCAGCATTGACCGGAAACGATGCCTGATAATGAGTAATCACATGGGGTCCGCAATCTACCCACTGGGAGCCACCGTTCCATACCGACTCATATCTAAATCAGCAACAACAAAACATTTAAAGGGAGGCAGGTCGGCATATCCGGCAATTGAATTAAGCTTGAAAAACGGAGAAGGATTTATCGCTGCACTGATTGGCTGCGGCAGAGAAGTTCAAAAAAAACAATGGAAACTATATCATGCCATCAAGGGAGAATGGAAACTAAAAAGAGGTAACGGAGAGTGCTGGATTATTCATAACCGGCTTCTTCCTCAGTTACAACTTGAATAATTATATCAATTTTAATGACAAATCAATAGAGTTGTATTATTATTAATCAATAGAAGGACACAGAAGAAAAATGAGAAAAACAAAGAGACAAAAGGCAAATTTCACACTCATCGAACTCCTCGTTGTGATAGCAATCATCGCAATTCTAGCCGGAATGCTACTACCAGCCCTGGGCAGAGCACGCGATAAGGCAAAACAGATCAATTGCGTAAACCAACTCAAACAGGTTGGAACCTATACAATGATGTACACTCAGGACTATAATGAATGGCTGCCTTATGCCAACAATAAAAGTCTTGGAGAAAATTTCATGTGGAATACATTGCTGGTTAACTACTATATGAATGGAGATCCCAAGTTGCTGGTATGCCCCGCAGCCAGATACGATGGGGTAAACCCGGAAGACATGACTCTAACATATTGCGGTTCATCAACATTACAGTTACAAAGCGGAGTTACTGGATTCACCAGCAAGGGAGCCAGAAAACTACCTAAGGTATATCATCCATCCGCAGCGATTGTTAATGCCGATGCCGAACAACAGGGAACATACTCAACCTGTAATCGTATTATTCCATGGGCCAGCAGCGATTCATCTGCAGTTCAGGCTCAAAATGAGTTTGCAGCAAACAGTCCGGAAGAAAGCAATTCCGATGGTCTTGCATTTCGTCACAGCAAAGGAATTAACTTCAACTTTGCCGATGGTCACGCAGAATCAAAAACGTTTAATGACTGCAAACCTATTGACCGTCATCAGTGGGGTGGTGACAACCGTTGACTTTTATTATCCTCCCAATAAAGGTTATCGCGTCAGAAACAGAACAAATTTAACACGGATATAAAATGAGAAAGATATTTACAGGATTTTTAGTGCTTGCAATTTCAGTACTATCACTATCAGCACAGGTAAACATACTAACTTTCAATAAAAAAGGAAAACCGGATCAAAAAGTAAAAGGAGGAGAGAAGGTTACTTTTGAAGGAGCTCCTGCTATTGTCTGGAAAAATTTAAAGAAAAACACTCAAATCAAAATCAAAAAGTTCTCTCCTGACTGGAGTTCAGCCACATCTTTAATCATCAAGATGTACTCAAAGAAGGCAACCGGACAAGTGATCTACTTCGCTCCATACTCTGAAAATGACGCGGCAGAAGGTTACGATTACTATAGATATCCGGTAACAATCAACTGGACCGGCTGGAAACAGATCGCAATTCCTTTCAGCCAGTTTAAGGCCGTACGAAGTCCGGCTGGCTGGCAGAAAATTGACCAGTTAAAAATAGCTTCAAACTGGGATAAGGCCGGCGGCATCAAATCGGATACGGAACTTTATATCCAGTCCATTACAGCAGGCACCTGTATGGAGCTATCGGCGATGTTCAGCTGTAATATGGTTCTCCAGAGAAATGAAAAAATCAAAATCTGGGGCAAAGACACGCCCGGACAACTCGTAAAAGCGGAATTTAATAATGTAAAGGCGGAAGCAAAGGCTGACGAAAACGGCAAATTTTTGATAACCATGGAATCCCAGAAAGCCGGAGGGCCATACACCTTGAAGGTTTCGGGATCAACCCCCATGGAGCTTAAAAACGTTATGGTCGGAGATGTATGGTTCTGCAGCGGACAATCCAATATGGGCATGCAGGTATACAAAACCCTCAATGCGGAAAAAGAAATAGCAGCAGCAAACTATCCGAATATCAGACTCTTTACAGTTGCCCGCAGAATGGAACTGGCTCCGATAGACGATCTTTCCGGAAAATGGGATGTATGTACCCCGGCAACAGTAAAAAACTTCTCCGCAGCAGCATATTATTTTGCACGTGAATTACGAAAAGACATCAAGGTTCCTATTGGACTAATCAACTGTTCCTGGGGCGGAACGATGGCCGAAGCATGGATGTCGCTTAAAGCTATCGCGGCGATGCCGGAATTCGAAGCAACCCGCAAAACAGAATATGCCGAATTCAAGGATATCGAGAAAGAATATAATAAATGGGACGACATACGAAGACAGTTCAAAAAAGAAAACAAGGACAAATCGGACTTACCCAAACGTCCAAGAAAACCCCATTGCGTGTCATCAGTTCTATTTAATGCCATGGTGGCCCCTACCCTGAATTTTCCGATACGGGGAGTGATCTGGTGTCAGGGCGAATCCAATGCCAGAAACGCAGAGTTCTATGAAAAAATCTTCAAAAACTTGATTCTCGACTGGAGAAAAGCCAAAAATTTTCCAGACATGCCGTTTTACTATGTCCAATCGGCAAATTATCGTGAACGTCAGGCCGAACCATCAGAAAGCTCCTGGAGCACAATTCGTGAAGCACAACGTAAAACCCTGGAACTGCCGAATACCGGTATGGCTGTGGCAATCGATATCGGAGAGGCAAACGACATTCATCCCAAAAACAAACAGGACGTGGGTAGACGTCTGGCACGTATTGCCATGAATAAGATTTACGGAAAGCCCTCACTGGAATACTCCGGTCCGGTTATTGAAAAAGCTGATTTTACCAATAGCGGTATTACTTTAACATTCAGTCATTGCAAAGGAGGACTTGAAGCGAAAGACGGCACGGTTAAGGGATTTGCCCTGCGTGGTCCCGGCGGAGAATGGAAATGGGCCGACAAAGCAGAAATCAGCGATAAAAAAGTGACACTCTCCTCACAGGCGATTCCGGCTCCGGATGCGGTACGTTACGGCTGGGCCATGAATCCGGATTGTACATTGTACAACAAATCCGGTCTGCCGGCATCGCCTTTTATGATAGAAAAGAATAAGTAAACAGAGGAAATTCCATGCTGTCAACATATGATTATTGTGTAATTGCATTCTACTTCGTCTTCATGCTGGCGATAGGCTGGGTGTTCAAGAAGTTCTGCAACAACACCAGTGACTATTTCAGAGGCGGCGGAAAAATGCAATGGTGGATGGCTGGATGTTCCGCGTTCATGGTTGCATTCAGCGCCTGGACATTCACCGGCGCCGCCAGCAAAGCCTATATGGATGGAACGATTATTCTGGTTGTTTTCATTGGTAATACAATCGGATTTTTTATCAACTTCCTGTGGTTCGCGCCGCGTTTCCGTCAGATGCGGGTAATTACTCCTATGCAAGCCGTCAGGGAACGTTTCGGACCAGGCAATGAACAATTCTTTACCTGGCTGCAGGTTCCCCTCGGCATCTTATACGCCGGAATCTGGCTCAACGGACTGGGAATCTTTCTCGCAGCAGTTTTCGGATTCAACCTTCAAACCACCATCATTGTGGTAGGAACAGTGGTTATGATCATGTCGGTAACCGGTGGCTCATGGGCAGTTGTTGCCAGTGACTTCATGCAGGTATTAATCCTGATGCCGGTCAGTATTGTTGCCGCGGTGCTGGCACTGAACCATCCGGCAATCGGCGGTCTCGGCGGATTCTTTGATAAACTGCCAAAATCCCATTTTGACTGGACGATTCTGGAACGCACCGACATTCTGTTCTTCTGGATTGTAGCAGTAATACTCCAGAAATTTGTAAGCACCAATAACCTGCTTGATTCATCACGCTACCTTTGTGTGAAAGATTCAAAACAGGCAAAAAAAGCCGCATTACTTGCCAGTATCATGTTTCTGATCGGACCTCTGGTATGGTTCATTCCTCCGATGGTATCAACGATTGTATTCCCAGACCTTGCTGCCGTTTTCCCCAAATTGGGAGCCAAAGCCTCCGAAGCGGCATATGTTGCTATTTCCCTTGACACCATGCCAATGGGAATGGCTGGATTACTGGTAAGCGGTATTTTTGCAGCCACGATGTCTTCAATGGACAGCGGCCTCAACCGCAATGCCGGAATATTCGTGAAGAATTTCTATCAGCCAGTATTGCGACGCGACGCCAGCGACAAAGAGTTACTGAAAGCCGGAAAAGCAACAACCTGCGTATTCGGCATGCTAGTGGTACTTGCGGCTTTAAATTTTAGTCATTTGAAAGGGCTCGGGTTATTCGACCTAATGCTCCAGTTTGGAGCATTGGTCGCTTTACCCTACAGCATTCCCTTGGTTTTAGGCGTAATTGTCAAAAAAGCACCGCGCTGGGCCGGTTGGACCACTGTTCTGGTTGGTCTGGCAGTATCACTGGTCATTAAACTGGCACTAACGCCGGAATTAATCCAGGATACGTTCGGCTGGGCCAAGTCCCTATCAACGCGTGAATTCAAAGACTGCGTATTCGCTGTCAGTGTAATTGGGAACGCGATAATCGGCTGCGCCTGGTTCATGCTGACCTGCGTTATTGATGGAAAACACTCGAAAGAATACAAAGCTCAAATTAACGCGTTCTTCGCAAAAGCAGACCGTCCGGTACTTCCAGATGAAGAATCCGGCGATACCGATGTATCACAGTGCGTCGTTCTCGGAAGAATGTGTCTGTGCTACGGTGGATTCATTATCCTGCTGACCCTTATTCCGAACAGCCTAAGCGGACGTATCGCATTCATCTTCTGCGGCGGCCTGATCGCAATTATAGGATTGTTACTGCTAAAATCAGCAAAACTTCAGTTAAAGGATCGGCAACCGGTAACGAAAGAAAAACAAGAAACAAATGAATCAATGGTGGAGCTTACAGATGGGCAACCTGACTAATAAACGAATACTGGTGACTGCAGGTGCACAGGGAATTGGAGAGGCCATCACCCGCAGCATGCTCGCTGCCGGAGCCAAGGTTGCAATACACTATTTCAGCAGCGCCGAGACCGCGAAAAAACTTCGGGATAGCAATCCCGGAAAGGTGGAAATATTCAAGGCCGACCTAACCAACAAGGAAGAAGCAGAACAAATGATTTGTGACGCGGCAAAGGCTCTTGGTGGTATCGACTGCCTGATCAACAATGCCGGTTCTCTCGTTCAGCGGGTATGGACCGGCGATATTACCCGGGAAATATGGCAGAAGATTTTTGATATCAACCTGTCGTCAATGATGTGGGTAACACAGGCGGCAATCCCCTTTCTGGAACAGAATGAAGGCTCGTCGATCGTCAACCTGTCATCACTGGCAGGACGCAAAGGCGGCCACAGCGGCTCTTTAATCTATTCCACAATGAAAGGCGGCATTGTAACCATCACAAAGGCTTTAGGCACTGAACTAGGACCAAAGGGAATCAGAGTCAACGCGGTAGCACCTGGTCTCATCCTGGGCACCAGCTTTCACAATACGCATACCACGCAGAAGTCAGCGGAGACGACCATCAAAGGTATTCCGCTGGGACGAGCGGGAAATGCGGAAGATGTAGCCAGAGCCGTCCGGTTTCTGGCATCGGAATACGATGGATTTATAAACGGAGCGATCCTTGATATTAACGGAGGAGTTTACTGATAATTATGTCTCGTTTTTTTAACATAGCAAAACTTAGTTTGTTGGCGGTTTTCGTTATTGCAATTGCAGAACCATCAATAGCAGGCAAAAAACCGATCAAGCTGAAGAAACGTCATCTGACTTATGACGGATTCACGATTAGTGAGACCCCGGTTCTACCGTCAAAGGAAATTCCAATATCATTGTGGTTTCATAAAAAAGACATTCCAGCCATGAGAGCCAAACGTTACGACAGGGTCGGAGCGGACTTATGGAAGCGCCTTCAGAATAGTAAACACCTGACCAATAAACTACCCCAAGTTGTAAAAAAAGAAGATCCGAAGAAAGTTATCCATGAATACTACGGGGCGATGTCACAGATTGCGGCCTGTAATGCTTTTATGTTTCTTATGACAAACAAATCAACATTCCGCAATATGGCAGTAGAGGCGCTAAAAAGAGCATACGACGGTCCGATTTATGAGTTCGATCCGCGCGATAAAAACGCGGCAGATGAAATCTACCGCGCCACCTGGAACCAGAATTATGCCGCGGCATACGACTGGATCAAGGGCGACCTGACTCGGGCGGAAGATAAGATCATCAGGCCACGCCTTGTACGCGAAGCCGCATACTGCTCCGCTAATCTGTTTTACTGGGCAAGTTCACCACATAACCATTTATCAAAACCAGCATGGGGACTGGGCTCTCTGGCACTGGCACTGTGTGGAGATAAAGATGCCGCAACCTGGCTGAAAACCGCGCTGCAGGCATCAAACATGAATACACATTATTTCTTTTCCGGTGATGGTTTATATCGGGAAGGTTCACATTACTTTTTATTCTCCACATTGAACCTGATCCCGTTTATGTACCACTACCGCAATGTATCCGGCGTAAATACCTTTGAGACTTTTCAGCCTATGTTCGAATACGTCCTGATTGTCCGAAACGGCAAAGGCTGGCTGCCAAATATTGAAGACTCGTTTATTCGCCCCTACCCCACCAACTGGCTGACCGGCCCGTACAGGAATTCAAATACAAAATTAAGCAGAACTGCGAAGCTCGGACAGCTCCTGCAATGGAACTATTTCAATACCGATTATGCCCCGTTTAAAGCCACAGAAAAATCTTCCGGCTTCAACTACACCGGCGCCTCCTGGGACTTTCCGCTTGAACTGATTAATTTCATCACCTGGCAGCCCAAAGTAAAGACACAGGCGCCGGATCTCAACGGCACCGAGTTCATGAAGTGCGGACTGAGTATTTTTCGCAACGTTTACAACAAACCAGACAAGCAACTTTACCTGTTGTTTCAGGGCGTGCCGGAAGCTGACAACCACAACCATTTCGATCAGTTGAGTTTTATTACGTTCGCCTATGGACAGATGATGGCTTCGGACAGCGGATATACCAGAAAATCGTATGGACAAAAATGCCGTAAGGAATGGTATATTACGCCCAGGGCCCACAACGTTGTAATGTTCAACGGCAAGGCCCCGACCGACGCAAAACAGAACAGACCGGCAGCATCGACAACCCGGTTCAACGGCGGAGCCTTCGACTTCGAAGAAAAAACTGCCCCCTTCCCTGATAAAGCGGCTAAATTAAGCAGAGCCATCGCGTTTCCGGGACAACTTTTCTGGGTGGTAATTGATCGCGTAACCGGCGATAAGCCGGGAAAGATCGAATCGAATTTCCATGGCGGCAGAGCGTCCCTGAAAAATACTTCCGGCACCTGGCTGTGGTCATTCTCCCGAGACCACTACGGGCCCGCCGCGAAGATGTATAACTGGATCATCAGCCGCGAACCGGTCAGGACCGAAGTTAAACAGGGTGAAATCACTTACCTGAAGAAAGATTACAAGCCATTTCCCTATCTACTAACCTCAGTAAAATCGTCGTCACTGCTGTCAATGAATATCATGTTTCCGCAGCCGGAAAACAGCCGCGTGGTTCCCAAATGCAAACAGTTAAAAGGCAGTGATTATATTGGAGCGGAGATAACAGCAGACAATGTTCAATTGACCGTCGCAGCGGCAGAATCAACCGGAATAGTTAAAGCCGGAAAACTCCAGTTTAAAGGCAAGTTCTGCGGCGCGTTTTATAAGAACAGCAAACTCCAGTCGCTAATGGGTCAGAAAGTAACAGCAATCAGCCTGAACGACAAACCGCTAATGAGCTCTGATAAACCAGTCAGCCTGGTTCTGGATTATCGTACGCCGGGAAAACTGAAAATCGATTTTTCTGCCCAAACTACGGCAAAGGTAGAACTTCACAAAAACAATAAAACAGTAAACATAAATACCGGAAAAACGAAAAAAATCTCTGTCAAGGCAGATTTTCTCTGACCGGACGATGGAAAAAACATCTATTTTCATCAAAAAAAGCGAGCAACAAATCAGATTCTCACGAATGTTTTCATTCCAAAATCTAAAATCACTATTTTTCCCATTTCCCAAGTGACGGAAATCTGCTGAAATCAATCGTTTATATCATTAGATGAGTTTTTGTATAGCACGAGCTGTTTGAAAATAAACTTGACAGGATGCGTGAATTATTCCGGAATGATTTGGGGAATTGCGATGCGGCGCATAACTTCAGCTATGTAACAAATCGACAATCCCGCGTGAAGAAAAAATTAGGTTGAGCTCAAAAACTGATGTCTTTACATATAGAAAGATATTTGTTTAAATGATATATTTCCATCAAAAAAGATGGGAATATATCATTTAAAAACAGAGATATGAAAAGCGGCGAAGCTGTTGCTTGCGCAGCTTTTAATGCTTGATATTTAGCCAAAGCGCTAGGTAAATATCGTCAGAACAAAGAAACGCCTCGTAAGCCCCTCTGCCTTATCAAACCATTCTAATTCCGCTATTGTCTGGCTGCTTCATCATGCCCGGATTACGAAAAAAAACAGTTCTGTTTGTCATAAAAAGCAAGTAATAAACCTAATCATTACTAATGTTTTCATTCAGAAATCCCAAATTCTGCTTTTTCTCATCCCTAAAGCAACGAAAATGACATAAAATCATCCGTCAAATCTACTGATCCAGTTTTCACACACTACGAGATAAAGAGAAAGTGATGTGTCGCGGTCAGACCGTGGGATATTGGAGATACAGAGATCCACAGGCTGATAAATTGGTAGCGGGGGCAGGAATCGAACCTACGGCCTTCAGGTTATGAGCCTGACGAGCTACCTCTGCTCCACCCCGCAACATTTAAAATAAATCATCAACACCATAAGCAAATAAAAAGCCGGCCTGTTAGACCGGCGGAATATATATTGGTAGCGGGGGCAGGAATCGAACCTACGACCTTCAGGTTATGAGCCTGACGAGCTACCTCTGCTCCACCCCGCATTATTTAAGGTGTCAATGTTATCTCATTGAGGTGTTGAATATATTATACTTTTGGACCATGTCAAATGGTTTCAAGTAAAAAATTTGTTTTTTTCTTGTTCAAGTATCATATATCACCGAAAAATCAGTTTTCAGGCTGTTTTTTATCAATAACAGTCCATACAAAAACAGCTTTTTTTACTGCGGGGTATTGAAACAACCAGCGAATACAATTATAGTTTGAGTATATTAATATTATATGGAGGATGGTGATGCTTCTTAAAACTATTAAAGAAGATGATAATATATGCCAGTTGGCAATGAACGGAAGGCTCGATATGGCCGGAGTAAGCGAAATTGAAATTGATTTTGCGGAAAAAACAAATTCGGCTGATCGTTCTGTAGTCGTTGATATGACAGAAGTCCCATTTCTGGCTTCTCTTGGAATGAGAATGTTCCTGAGCGTTGCGAAACGTCTTAAACAAAATCAAAAAAAACTTATCCTGCTTAATACAAATACGATGGTTAGAGATGCACTTAAAATTGCCGGTTTTGAGCGTCTAATTGCTCTAGCTGATAATGAATCGGATGTTGATGCGTTACTTAACGACTAAACCGTTAATATAATATGAGGACCTAAAGCTGTGTCCGCTATATTCGAAAAGACAATTAAGACAGAAGCCAGAGAACTGATAATATTGTGTTCGGAAGTTCATCAGTTTCTGGAAACCAATTTAATGCCGGATGAAGTCCTTTATAAGCTTGACTTGTCCGTTGAAGAAATGGTAACCAATGTCGTAAAATACGGTTATAATCCTCCTTCGGCAGAAAATGAGGTTCGTATTAAAGTTGAAATCCTCCCCAAACAATCTGTAACGCTTACGATTGAAGATTCCGGCCATGAATTTGATCCGGTTGCTTTTGATGAGCCGGATACATCTGGAACAATCGCAGAACGCGAAGTGGGCGGCATGGGGATTCACCTGACGCGTAATATGTGTGATAATATGCATTATAAGCGTGAGGAAAATAAAAATATTCTTACAGTTATAGTAAATCTTTAAACGGGTTTTGACATTCTGGTTGAACCTGATATATTATTTAATCAATTCATATAAAACAGGCGAGAAATAAAAATGCAGATAAACAGAAAAGAACAAGACGGCATTGTCACTCTTTCAGTTTCAGGCAGACTCGATGCCGTATCATCAGTGGATGCGGAAAAAGAGTTTAATGAAGTGCTTGATGCCGGTCATGATATGCTGTTGATTGACCTGAGCGGTCTTGATTATATCAGTAGTGCGGGACTTAGAGTTCTGCTGGTGGTAGCCAAACGCATTCAGCAAAAAGGCGGAAGGGTTACACTTGCCGGTATGGTTGCCGGTGTAAAAGAAGTTTTTGAAATCAGCGGGTTCTCATCAATTTTCAAAATTTTTGACTCTATCGATGACGCGAATGTTTTCATGAGAGAATAATCGTAGATTAAATAATTAGTTTAGAAAACGGAACCGATGACAAGTTATCGATTCCGTTTTTTATTATCTCAACAAGCTCGAATCGTAAAATCCTCTCCTGATTATTCTTTACAACTCACCTTTTTTCTTAAGCGACTTATAAAGCTTCTCAAGTATATCACAAATAACCGAATCAGAAACCATATCCATGGCTGTTTTAAAACTGACAATCTTCCGTTTACGCTGTCCCCGTTCCAGCCAATTATCCTTAACAGCCTTAACTTTCATCGGATACAGCATTACTTGATAGTCACGTCCTTCCTTTCGGAAGCGGTAAATACCCAGCGAAGGACTTTTCACCACGCCCTGAATTCCAGCCTCTTCTTCTGCCTCCATTTTGGCTGACTTCAGAGCGCCCAGTTCTCTCTCAATGTGTCCCTTGGGAAAGATCCAATACGACGGATTGCTTCTCGCGGTAACCATCAAAGTTTTAAATTTTCCTTTATCCTCAATAACAGGAATAACCCCTGCCTGCTTTACTACTTTATGGGACATTTAGATTTTCTCCAATTACATCTGTGTTACTTTGCATAGCCAATCGGCTGAGAAAGTAAAACCATATGTTTTTCTGACAGTTTAAGGGCTTTCGAGATTTTATCGCGGTCAATCCAACCACATACGACCGTAGCAAGCCCCTCCGAGGCGCAATACAAATAAACATTCTGGCTAATATAACCGCTGTCTGCCGTAGCATAAAACTCTTTATCGGCAGGATCCTTCATTCTCATTTCCGCAAGATTGGCCACATATATTAAATCAACCGGAGCCACCGCATGGAATTTCTGAAATCCGCACTGTGAACGAATATCTTTTTTCATAATCTGATTAAGAATATTGGTTTTCGCATCGTAAGTATAGAGTCCGCTCTTCATCGCAACGTAAATCGTAATTTCCTGTCCATTGCAGGCCGACGGCGCCGTACGTTTCCCATCCTTTCGATTAACTCCGAATGCAGCCCAGAGTAAATTCGACAACTGCTGTTTTGATAATTCCTTATTCGGATCAAACGAACGCTGCGATTTACGGTTATTCAAACACCACATTAAAGGCTTGCCTCCCTGAACATCGGGAGCAGGTAATTTAACAGATTGAGCGAACAAAGCACTAGAAACTACAATTGCGGCAATAACAGCGACTGTCTTTTTCATATTAGATGCTCCTTTGAAATGTAAAAATGATTGTGTTGTTGAGCTGCCACAACAGACAACTTTATTGTGATAATCTAACACCAATCGCTTTGTCGTCAAGCAGCAATTCCAAGCGAGAAATCATCTTCAATAGTGGTTTTATATAAATACTACTCCATAAACTGTTATTATTCTCCTGTCATTGAGTTAGTTCTGGGTTTGCTTTTTATTTGTGCTTTGCAAGCAACGATAGACAATCAACAATCCAGCAAACCGAAACAAAACAATGTCGGCATCATTACCAATTACCTGATTCCGGATAAATTTTTTTCACAGGGTTGACTTTGATTTAAATCTGGTTTATAATATATCAAACCAATAAAAATATTTATAGAATTATGACTGGATTTGAAAAAGACAAAACTTATATGGAGTTGCTCTGCAAGCTGAGGAAGCTAATAGACACTGACTTCAAAGACGGCGGCTGGCTGCCGCCGCGTCGGCAGATGGAGCAACAGTTCAACGTCAGTAGCGCCACCTATGTGAAAGCATCCAAACGTCTGGTAGCAGAACATATGGCGGAAAGCTTCGCCCGCAAAGGCATTTATGTAATTCCAAAACAATACCGTCCCCAAAAACTCGGAATCGTTATTGATGACGGTGGCGAAGCACCATTCTGGGTAGGCAGTGATATTATTCAGACCATTCTGGCTACGCTTGAACAACGCGGTTACTGGGTGCATCAGATGCAGGGAAATTCCGCAGCCAACATCGTCCGTTGCGCTTTGTCACATTATGTATCGGGTATTATCTGGCTACACCCGCCCGGCTCTATGCTGACGGCCATACAGAATGTTTGTGCCGAAAAACTGATTCCGCTGATATGTGTTCAAGCATTTTATCCAAGCGGTCCAGACGAAGATTATCCGCCCGGTATTCCATATGTATCCGAGAATTTTTCCACGACAGCCATTCGGCTGCTGGAGCCGCTGGTTAAGCGTAAACATAAAAAAATCGCCTGGGCCGGAAAAACCAGGTGGGAAACTGAATTAGTCGGATTCCGCAGTGCCTTGCATAATTTAGGTCTGCCTGCGGGAAAACATTTTTGCTGCGAGTGCAACAGTCATCATTCCGGCGAGATCACCCGTGCAGTTATGGAATATGGAGCCACCGGACTGATTGTCCATAATGTTAATGACCAGCTGGAAACTACTTTCCGGGAAATCGCTACGCTGCCGGAAGAACGGCGACCGGAAGTGGTGGTCTGGAGTAATGCAATGCTTACAAAAATACATCAGCTATTCCCGGAAGTAAATATCATTGCGACCGTAAACGCCTGCGAATACAAATTTGGAAAAGTCGCGGTGAATACTCTATTGGATAATTTAACACAACCGGAGCGGATCAAACCAGTAAAAATTAATGCCATTGAAATTATTGAACAAAAAGGGGTTGCCAACCATTGATTCATGAATTCATATAAGAAAATACCACAGAAGCATATTTAACATAATCAAATTACAAGACGTGAATACATAATTATAAGTATAAAAAGGGAGAAAGATGAAACTTAGAATAATATTAATAACGCTATTATTGCTGGGGTTGCACGCGGCAGCCCAAACACGAGTGCGATGGAATTTTGAAACCGATAAAATTCCGTTGTCACGACAAGGGATGGATAAACACCCCGGATTCAAACTTGCTTGTGGTGACAACGGTACTCTGAGGCTTATTGCCACAAAATCCGAATATCCATTTATTCAGTTAGGCGGTTATAAATATCACGCCATAAGAGGGAAAGATATCGGCAGAGTGGAAATCAAAATGAAGGTTCCGCCGCTTGTCACGCTTAAAGCTCCAAAGCTGCGTCTGGCCTGGAAATTCCGAGGAATGAAACAAGGCGGCTATATGGAAGTTCCGGTTATAGCCGATGGACAGTTTCATACCTACAAACTGGATCTGACAAAGAACCGGGACTGGACAAAAGGCAAAGCCATCAAAGGAGCGTCAATTAAATTGTATCCGTTGTATGCGTCCAAGGTAGAGGGAACCGAAGTGGACTTGAAACATCTATGGTTGGAATTAAGTCCGGAAGCAGACATTAGACGAATTGAAAAACTTGCATCCCAGCGACTAAAGGAACTGCATAAAGTGGCTACGGCCCTGCAACGAAAAAAAATAAATGTTGCACGTATGAACCAGTTACTTCACAAGGCCACCAAGTCCTTTGAACAGTTTAAACAAAGCAAAGCTTCAGCGAACCCAAAGCAACAGTTGGCAGCTGCAGCAGAAGCATCATTCCAGCAGGCATTCACCGCAATCAGGAGTGCACAACGCTACGGATTACTGCTAGATGAATTTAATTATATGCGCTGTAGTTTAAAGTTCAGCCATGAACGAAAAATAAGTATCGATTCCAACGCCAAGACTGCGGTAAAAACGCTTGCGAAAGAACTTAACTCCATCAAAACATTACTGGCGGATGGAAAATTTTCCGGCATAAACGCCAAACTGGAGCAACTGGAAAAACTCAAGGAAAGTACCTGGAACGAACTTTTATCTCGAAATGTCCGGTTGTGGCAAACCGGCCTAAGCGGCATGACCTACAGCCGTTTCGGCTGGCTGGCTTCACGCAAAACCGGCTTGCTGACTTTTGACGCTAACGCTAACGCCCTGATGCGCGATTATTTCCGTAACGCCAATGGTTCGCTGCCGCAAATTCAGTTTTTCCCGCTTAACGCAAAGCCAATAAAGGATAGCAAGAAGGTCAAAGACATCAGCTGGGTAAGCAAAGAATTTGAATATGGCTATACCAGCTCTAACGGCAAAAAAATTTACTGGAATGTAAGGTGGAGTCTGCTGGCTCCGGGCGTAATAACAACAACCAACGCCGAACAATTCAACTGCTATCTAAATGTCGGCAGAAGCACAAATCCAAGTAAAATTCTGGCGGTAGTCAATGGCAGGCCCCGGATCATTCCCGTATCACAACTTAACAAACTCAATCCTCGCACCTTAAGTGAAAACTGGATATTGCTGTTGTTTGAAACAAAATTCCCCGAAGTACCGTGCCTGATAACGTTCAGCAGACGACCGGACAAAATCTCTCTTAAAAAAGGTATTGTCGTCAGCCGTCGCGGAGGAGTCGGTTCCTTTGGACTATCTCTCCCGTGGGGAGTACGCCCACTGCCGGCAAACTTCGCGCAGGGCTGGAAAACTTCAGCGCCAGCCGAGATTGTGGCACAGTGCCGTCGGATTAATGCGGTCATGACAGCATATCCTTATAAATGCAATGAATATTTCTCGGTTTCCGCCGACCGGAAATATATTAATGTGGTCGATGTGGTTAAGCACCTGCTGCTTGCCAACGACTGGAATTTTAAAGGTGAAAAAGTCGCCCCATTACCGCCGGTACTAGCCTTTGCCGCTTCCCATAAATACGGCGCCCCCCAACACCCCATCAAACTGCCTTCCCAGGCAGTCAACCTTAATATGTGGACCAAAGCAGGACCATACATGGCATGCAAAGGCAACACGGTTTCTTACTCAATCCCGGTTCCAGACCTGCGAACTCCGTGCTACCTGAAAATGGCCGAAGCCGATCCCAAACGCCTCAGACAACTCAGAAGGATTCAGAATCGTCCGAATTACCACGCGATGACAAAAATGCCGAACGCGGCTCCCGGGGGGCAGTTAATATTTCACCCCTGGTGCAGTTTGGATACACAGTTTCGCGCGGATTACGGCAAAGACATAAAAATGCAAATTCTCTCTCAGTTGAACCAGCAGAATCAGCTTGACGGCTTCAGCAGCAATTTCGGAGGGAGTCAAGTCATCGAACGTACCGAGCCTTTTTCCGGCATCTCATATCTGGTTAGCGGCTGGAGAGGTAAGCGCCTCGGCCTCGATATCTTCGGTGATACCACCACTTTTGCGGCCTGCACTTTTGTCTCAACTTTCGAATACGCCCGTTTCTACGGCGACTGGCAACTCGTGCGCGACAACTGGAGCAAACTACTCCGGGTACTGAGCGTCAATATCGCCCGCAGCGACTGGGCAATCATGGGTCAGGACTACACCGACTTCACCATGACCCATATTATCGACATGGCCACAGATTCCTGGGCCGCCCCGGTTTATATGACCAAACTAGCCTCCACCGTCGGCGACCGCAGAACTGCGGATTTTACACTGTACATGAGTGCCCGTCAGGCGGTACCACTTGTTGCGGCATTCTATAAACGTCCCTGGGATATGGCTTATTCCAATTGCTGGAACTGGAAGAAAGGTGTACCGGAGGCCGGTTTTCCTGAAATCGGCGGAACCGCTCAGGGGGCAGTCTGGGCTAGAGGGATTACTACTTATAACTTTATTTGCGGCATCAATATTGCCCAGGAAACGGTTAATCTCTTTCGAGATTTTTGTCCCAGGGAGGCCAAAGAATTGCTCTATTCAACACTGGAGCATTTCTTTCCGCAATGGTACGATCCCAAATACATCGATAAGGATGCTTTCGTCGGACGTACGAAATATGCCCAAAAGGGCGGCAACCTGGCTAACGGCATCGCGAAGATTTTGTTTCTACGCTCGGCACTGGGCGATTCCTATGAAAACCTGAACCGAACTTTTGCCGCCGCCATGCTTGAGGGCACCAGCGATGAAGGAAAGCTGGGGAAATATGTGCCGGTCTGGCCAGTTGATGTACTTACTTGCGCTTTTGTCGCCAGAATGCTTGGAGACCAGGCGCCCTGTCAACTGGCAAGCTGGACCCCTGCCCGACTGGTCGACGCTGTTTATTATGACTCAAAACAGGAAGCGGTCATATCCTTTGAGAGCAACGCCCCGTTTACAGTTAATGTCATCAGCGCCACATGCCCGCAAACCATAAAAATAAATGACAAGGTTCTGACAGAAGATGATTATAAATTCGACTCCGAAACAAAAAATCTGCATCTGAAAGTAAATAATCCGGGTACCGCACAAATTGTGCTGAACTACACCGGATGGGTCAACCCCAATAAAACGATCCCGGTCATCCCTTGGAAAGACATAGCTTTGACCTCGGAAATGAAAATATGCCGGGCCGAACGCAAAAAAACCGAAACTTATCTACAGGACACTGCGGAAAATTACGCACTAAACCATCCTGTACGCCTTGACCTGAAGCCATATTTCAATATGAGTTTCGGGTATACCCCCAATGGCAGTGATAAGCGACCTTACTCATGGTTCGGAGTAAAAACCCTTAGCTCTACACAAGGCGGAATCTACGATATTGCGACCGGCACACAAACCTACCGTGGTGTCCCTTTTACGATCAGTACCGACAAAAATAACGCCGCCGTTGGCCTGTACGGCTGGAAGGCAAAAAATATGCCGCGAAAAGTTGTTGTGGATAATCTGAAACTGAAGGCGAAAAAACTCTATTTTCTTCACGGCTCCTTCTACGACAACAGTGATGGAAAAGATGTAATACGTTATATCATCCACTACACCGATGGCACGAGTGCGGTTTTCAAAGCTCGTTCCGGCCTGGAAATCGCTGACTGGTGGGACCCGAAAGATTTGGACAACGCCCGTTTAGGCGCCCGGATTAAAGTAGGCAACCATGTCGCCGGATTATATATTGCAGTGTGGGAAAATAACCAGTATACCGCCGCCGGAGACGTGGAAAATGCAGTGGAGGACCAACGCGAACGCAAAACCATCGACCGTATTGAGATTGAATCAACCGGAATTGATGGCGCCGTTGCCGTTGTTGCAATAACCGCAGATTTGTTGTAAAATTTAAAAATAATTAACCAAACAACCCAAAATTACGGAGGTGACTCAATGTTAACCAGCAAAACACAACAGAAACCATGTCTTGCCCCGCTCAGCCCACAAAAGTGCAACTCATTGACAGTAAGAAACTTCACACTCATCGAACTCCTCGTAGTGATCGCTATTATTGCAATTCTGGCGTCATTGCTGCTTCCGGCTTTAAACCAGGCGCGAGACAAGGCCAAAGCAACTTTATGCATTAACAACCTGAAACAATCCGGCCTGACACTCTACAGTTATTCAGATGATTTCAATGGTTATATGCCGGCGCCATTTTCGTCTTACAGATTCGACGGAATAAACGAGACCGGTCCGTGGGACAGATTACTATACGATTTTAGTTACATTAAGAAAATTACTCTCGTCATGTGTCCGAGTTTGCGTTATTCCGCCCACAGCGCACCAATTACCGACATCGCAAATTCGAGTTGGCAAGCTTATGGAATGAATTGCAATGCAACTTCGAGCGGCTCCGCATCGCGTAATTATTATCCGCGCCTGACAGATAAAATCGGTGGATATAGTCCATCGTCAACGATGTTGCTTGGTGATTCATCAGCATACAGCAGTACCGCGGGAATAGTACAATATTCCTTTATTACAGCGGATACTCCATCCGGCTTTAGCAGCAACATTAGTAATTACACCGGCACAATGGGGGCCGTTGCGCTCCGACACAGCAAGCACGCCAATATAGTCGCCTTTGACGGTCATGCCGAACCGGCAAACAGCGGAGAACTAAAAGCGAACTTCCGTTATAACGGCGGCAGGGATGTTAACGGCACACCGGTTACGTTCTGACAGTTTCACCACTATTTATTCGAATGCCGAAAGGGCCAACAGCGACCTTCCGGCATTCGAAATCTAAGGGTTTCTCAAAACTTTTCTTGCATCCCCTGGGAATACATCTAATAAATTTCCCATTATAATACCTCACCCTATTGCATATTCGCAAACTACAATATACATTATAGAAGTACGTCAATAAGAGTTCCATGAATAATCAGGGGTTTGAGGTTATGTACCTTCATTTGGAGTATTTTCCGTTTCCATCGGTCAGGAACGGCAAATTTCATGACGGAATCATTCAATCCTGGCCAACAGAATGCACAAAATGTGCTTCAAAGGATTGTCTTTCAGACGAAATTCCTCTGGATGAGATACAGCAATGCAATTGTGGACTTAATTATATCAGGGTAAAAAAAGGATTTGCAATTGGCGGTATCAAAATATCCCCGGACCCGGGAGTCTCTCCTCTGATCAACAGTTCAAATTGTACATTGCACGTATCTGCCGAAAATATATCTACAGCAGTAGCTCCTCGAAGTCCTCGTCTTGATCTTAGATTCTCACAGGTACAACTATGGAATTACTACAGTTCCCCAGTGATTTCTCAAGAACTAAGCCAGGAGACAAACTTTGTTGACAGCTATCGCTGTTTAGCGAACAGTCTACTCAACAGATTAAAAGAAGACATGGAATCTCCCGGAATCTCGTTTCAAAACAATTATTACCGGCAAGTCTTTTGGAGCTGCAAATACTTTTGTGAAATCCTTTCCGCGTTCGAATTTATATATGATCCGTCGATACTTACCAAAACGTATAAATGTATTCCTTTAAAACCTGCACCTCAAGCAAGAAAACAAACTGATATAATCGCAACCAGATATAATGAAAAAAAACTCAAATTTTCATTTTTATCCGAAAATTCAAAACTTATAACAGTTCACCCCAAAGTGATCAGTACATTATTTTTTACCCTCATGGATAATGCCGCAAAATTCGCTCCGAAAAAATCAAAGATTTTAATTCAATTAAAAGATAATAATAACGGAACCACTTTTTCCGTAAAATCAATCGGCCCACAGATAATGGATTACGAATCCGAGGATATCTACAAAGCCAAATACACGGGAAAAGCATCTCCACATCCTGAAAGTCCAGGTCTGGGACTCTATATTGCTTCAAAGTTGGCAAGTACGCACCTTCAGAAAAAAATTTTTCACCACCAGAAAAAGCTTAAAAACAATAAATTTGAAACCATATTCTCCATAGACATCCCGGAAAAAGCCGGAATACTGTTCTAATAAGGGACAAGTCCCTTAACCCTTCGAGATGCTTTGCATCTGCTTCCGTCCTTCGGACGGTAGCTTCAGGCTTCGCCGTCGCCGGGAAATGAAAAAACGCTTTTGTACTAGAAGTATAAAATTAAGACACGACACTAATACCGGCGTAACGTAACATCCGGCATGGTACCGGCTTTGACTTCCAGCTCACGCATATCTCCATTTCGCTGGAGCTTCAGCTTAATAACTTCGCCGGGATTCCGGCTGAAAACCGCCAGCATAACATCATTTGGAGTACTTATTTCTTTACCGTCAACTTCCAGAATAACATCTCCGGCGACAACTCCCGCAGTCAATGCCGGTCCACCGTCAATGACTCCGGCAATTATTACACCATGCTCAATATTCAACTGTTCTTTCTGCTTTTCAGAAAGCATTCCCATTGAAACTCCAAGCCATGGTCGAATGACTTTCCCATCGCGAATAAGTTTACGGCACACCCGCCGGGCAAGATTACCGGCAATCGAAAAACTGAGTCCGATATTACCACCGGATGATGATAATATAAAATCATTGACTCCGATAACATTTCCATTCAGGTCAAGTAACGGACCGCCGCTATTTCCCTGATTGATCGAAGCATCAGTCTGAATAAAATTCTCATATACGTTCATTCCCATAGCACGACGTTTGTGGCTAACAATTCCCACCGTAACGGTATGGGCCAGGCTGAACGGCGCACCGATCGCAATCGCCCAATGACCGACTTTAACTTTTTCAGAATCGGCGAAAGCAAGATAAGGGAACTCTTTAGAGGCATTTACTTTTAATACTGCCAGGTCAGACAACGGATCACTGCCGACAAGTTCGGCTTCATATTTATGCTCATCCTTCAACTTGACTGTAAATACATCCTGCCCCCTTACAATATGGTAGTTAGTCAGAATATACCCGTCAGCAGACACAAAAAAACCGGAACCAATCCCAGTAGGAACAGTTTGTTCCTGTGGAACTTTTCCGTAGTTAAAATAGTTATATAATTGATTGTAAGCCTGATTATAGTTTCTCGCAGCCAGCTTGCGGCCGGTCGTGATCACCACCACTGCAGGAGAACATCTTTCCGCTACAGATGCAAAGACATCCTGAAGGCTCTCAGCTTTCGCGGTCACAGTGGAAACTACATTACGTGAAGTCGTTCTCGATTGGGACAACGGTTTTACCCAAAAAGTTACGCAGACTAACGCCGCGAGAATAACAATTACTATTTTCCAATATAGCTTCATTTTTTAGGTCCTTATTATTTTTCCGCTCCTCCCGCGGACACCTTAAGTAATAATAACTTCCCACTATTCCCGCAATATTAGACATGTGGGAATAAAAAATGTTCCATACTTTTGCGGTTTTAGAAAAGATTCTTTACCGAATCAATGATTTTTTCTCCGGCCTTTTTGGTTTCATCAACAACTGATTCAGTTGCGCTGCCAAGAGACTTCAGACTGTCTTTAACGGCTGCGGCATCCGGAGCGCTGCTGACAGCTTTAACAATCTCCATAAGAATATCATCATAGATATAAGCAAACACTTCCTCAGGAGAACTATTCTTCTTATCCTTTCCGCCAATATCGGTCAATTGAATGTCCGGCAATGGAACCGTAATTTTCTGGTTGTTCAACAGTTTACTTGAAACGATAACTTTACAATTCGTCATCTTAAATAATTTTATTTCCACGGTCTTTTTCTGTTTCGACTCAGTAGTGGATTCCTCCGTAGTCTCAGTTGTTGTAGATTTCGTTTCCGCTGTATCTGTTTTCTTCTCAGCCATGCCAGTGTTTGTTTCCACATTCTTCTTTATATCAGATAAATTACTGGTTCCGTTTATCTGCGGTTCATAAGCAATTACCGCCCCATCAATAACAATTTCATTGATCACAATATTATCAGAGAAGATCGAATTACGTTCAACGTCAGCACGCAACTTCTTCAAATCAAAAGCCTGGGTGCTGGCATATCCTGACGGGTTTCCCACAGAAAAGTCCTTTAACGTCAGATCCGCTCCCAGCAACGATAGAGAAACATCTTTCAGCTCAACTTTTGTTCCGGTCATCTTTGTACCAAACACGGTGACACTTTTTTCAATGATAGAGTCAAGCGATACCAGCAGAATTCCGATTCCGGCAATAAATAGAATAAACAGTGAGGCAAGAACAACTAAAGTTATTTTTATCGGCTTTTTCATAATAATCTCTCCAATACAGTTTTTAGGTTATATTCCCCTCTGGTTATTATAAGAGATATCCTGAGATGAATCAAGCAACAAACTCAAACACTGAACTTTTTTTTTCGGTCTTTGCAAAAGACAAATAAAAATCTAACGTTTATCCTCTTGACCAAATCAAGATTATTGTTTATGTTCTTTTGTGGTATAAATAGTACTAACCTATGATTTACGAGAGAATGAAAATGGGAGAAAAGATGAAAATTCTGTTCCTCTGTACCGGAAATTCCTGTCGCAGCCAAATGGCGGAAGGATGGACCCGGCACTTAAAAAGCGATCAATTCGAAGCGTATTCCGCGGGAGTGGCCCCACATGGCCTCAACCTTGACGCGGTAAAGGTCATGCAGGAAGCTGGCGTCGATATCAGCAACCAGCAGTCACAACACATCGAAGAATTCAAAGACATGGATATCGACTATGTTGTAACAGTATGCGATAACGCACGAGAAAGTTGTCCAATCTTTCCGGGAAAAGCCAAAGTAATTCACGTAGGCTTTGATGATCCCCCGTTAATGGCGGCGGAAGCAGCACAACGCGGCGCAGAAGAAAAAGTTCAACTCGACTGCTATCGTATGGTACGTGACGAGATCAGGGAATTTGTCGAGCATCTGCCGGCAAGCTTGCAGCAGTAACTGATTTTCAACTTGTAGTGCTTTCTTCGGAAAGCATTACAATCACCATTGGTTTTGTTTCCGATATTCATACCTGACTGCATTTAATAAGTCGCTTCCGATTTCCATTATTTTCTCAGTACCATCAGGATGAAAATTCATCGTCTCATAGAATTTACGCGCCTCGTGGTTCTTTTCCAAAACCCATAAGCGAATCGCAGTATAACCGAGAGCAAACAACTTCGCCTTGCCAAATTCCATAAGTTTCTCTCCAACTCCAAGTCGATGAACTCGTGGAGCAATATATATTCCCCATACCTCTCCGTTATTATTAATATCTGCATCTGAAACCCGATCCGGACCGATCGTCATAAAACCGGCTATTCGTCCGTGCAATTCAGCCACATACGTTTCCTCAGTATCTACAGACTTCGAGAGAACTTTATAAAAACGCCCTGCCCTTTCTCCTGCATCAAGTTTTTGGAGCACAGAATCAGAAATAATTCCTTTGTATGCTTCACGCCACGCATTGATATGAATCTGTGCTAAAATCATAGCATCATCGGGACGTGCCAGACGTATCAGGATATTGTCATTCATAAAACCATTTTCCAACCATTCAGAAAAACACTATATCCATACAGTATAATCTAAAAACAGCCACATACAACCCAAAATCTCAATCAGCCAAGTCTCAGAAAGGCATCTAAATAGTATTTACCGACCTTCAAGCTGTACCCGAAATTCCTCGGCAATATCGGGATGCTTTTCTATTATATTTTCACATTCATATGGGTCATGCTTCAAATCATAAAGAATGACGTCATCTCCAGTATGAACGTATTTATAATTCTGATCCGCCAACATTTGCCAGTCAAAATACTCGGTTCTCAACGCACTATGAACATATTCCCGGTTACAACAGGTATCTCCTGATAGAATTCCCACTAATGATTTTGCCTCCATCTCCGGCAACGGCTTTGCGTCAGCATAATCCAGCATGGTAGCGGCCAAATCCTGAATAACAACAAGAACCTCAGAGGATTTCCCGGCACAAACTCCGGGACCACTAATAATTAATGGAACCCGAACCGATGGACCATACCATACACACTTTCCATGTCTGCCGTGATCTCCAAGCATTTCCCCGTGGTCGCTGGAAAAAATAATAACAGTATTGTTCAGTTGTCCAGTCTCTTCCAGAAAATCCAGATACCGCCCAATCTGCCGGTCTATGTTTTCGATCATAGCGGCATAGTATAGACGCCGTTTCTGCTCAACCTCACAATTCATATCGGGATAATCGATCGGCAGCGGCAATTCTCCCGCACCGCAATTATCCAACATAGCCGAAGTAACCTCCATAGGGTCATGAGGTCCGGTAAAATTAACCACCATATGCCACGGCGGCGACGGATCGCGCGAAAAGTCCTTTAGTATGTCCAAACCGTTTTCTGCCACCCAGTTGTCACAGTAAGCGTCATCGGGAAGATGATTAAGATAAACCATCTGAGATTTTTTACCAACTTGATAATCAGCAATGTAAAGATCGGCAAGACCGCGCCGATGCAGATAATTCAAATACGGACCGCGAGGAGAACTATTATTGGCCACATATGAATTAATTCCGTCGATTTTACCTTCATTGTCTATGCCGTGGGTAAAGCCCCACTCCTTCATTGAATATGAACCGTTGAGCCCCCAGTAAAGATTTTTAACGTCTGATGTACCTTTATGCAAATCAAACTTCCCTACCCCGGCAACATTATATGAAACATCGCGCAATGCCTGATAATACGTCGGCAAGTCAAGTGGATAGATATCCGCGTTATTCACTACACCGCAGTTGTCATAATCCATTCCTGACGCCAAACATGCCCGTGCCGGAGCACACAATGGAGAAGGCGTATAAGCATTATTAAAACACATTCCATTTTCGGCCAATCTTTTCAGATTCGGAGTGTTTAAAGACAACTCATCATTTAATTCCGTCCAGTCGAAGCGAAACTGATCAGGAAGAAAAAATAAAAAATTCGGCTTTGATTTTATCATAATGGCACCTTGTTTTATTGAAAAATATTGTATATAATTATATAATTATAATAACTCCATTTTATACTTAAATAAACTGTAATAGCTTGTATATTTATTGTAATGAATCGTATATTTAACATAAGAGAAAACGCTGTTTCATGGCTGAATAGTCTCAGTGATCCCCATAATGATTTTCAATTCATTATGACAACGGAAAGGCTGGATTCTACTGGTTGGACAGGCAAAGATGACATCGTAAAACCACATCTGCTGTTTTTTGTAGAGACTTCGACGATATGCGGTCAAGTCAACGGAACATACGTGGAGTTACCGCCGGCGTCAATGATATGGTTGACTCCAGGCTGCCGAAGACAGTTCAGAGTAAAGGAAGGAATGGGAGACTGCAGGAATTATCGTCTCAGATTCAATCTGACCAACTCTGCCAACAATTTTAAATTTGTCCCGTCCTGGACAATCAAAACAAACTGTTTGGAGCTTAAAAGTTATTTTGAACTGCTAAAATGTCTCAGTTGGCAAAAAAAACCATATGTTTATATTGAACAACGAGCAATCCTACAGGCTCTCTTCGCATCGTTTCTCAGTCCATCTTCGCCGGTAAATTCTGCATTCAGAATGTTTACTGCCGCAGAAATGACTATTATTGAAGATCGCATAAATAATAACCTGACAACGTCCCCGAGTCAACTGAACCTGCCGCAACATTTCGGTTGGACAGAGGACTACTTTTCCCGTATATTCCGGAACACCTTCAAAATGCCGTTAAGAACATATATTAAAGTCGTCCGTTTACGCAAGGCGGCAGAATACCTGCTGGATACGCAATTGACACTCAAAGAAATATGTTACGAACTAGGCGAACAGGACTTAAGCAAATTCTGCCGTCAATTTAAAGATGAATTCAAGTGTACACCAACTCAATATCGGAAAAGAACTTGACTCCAGAGAAGACAATAATATACTATAATACTTAACGGGAGAGAAAAATGACTGAAACGATGTTTAGACTTATTGCTGATCTTAACGCATCGACTGTAATACCAACATATTATATACTCATGGCTATTCTTGCTATAGTCGTAAAACTGGCGCTCTTCCAGAAGCCAAAATTCCAAGACACCAGACTTCCCGAAATCACCTGTTCTAATCCATTCTGCCGATATACCGGAACCGGCTTAAAGACCGAGGGTAGCAATTATTGGCTTTTTGTATTATTGCTTTTCACCTTGGGGATCTTGGTTGCGGCTATGTACCTGGCAACATGCGGAAGGCCCGGAATAATTTGTCCAAAATGTGGCGAGCGCATTCCACGGAAAAAATGCCGATACGAGTTAATCTCTGTATAAAAACAGATCAGTTTTTATCAATAAAATCCTGAATGACTCCCAGAGAATCTTTCACATTGAGTTCGGGATACTTTTTCTGGACTATCTCATTCAAAGTCTCGGAAAGAAGTTGCTGTCCCTTCAAAGCCATTTCGCGATATCGCTCTTCCGGGTATTGTCCGGTCAGGTTATAGACCTGAATAAAGTCGATGGCTTTCTGTTTAAATACTTCAACATTTTCGGAGGCATTCCCTTCTGTTATCTCCCATACCAGTTCAGGACCTTCTTCAAACCACTTCTCATATTCCAGAATAACCATATTCCCCTCCAAAGTTATCAAATAGGCTGTTTATCAACAATACATGAACAACCGGAGTGTGTCAAATTTCAGCCATACAGCCAAGACAACGAAGGAAATTATCCGACCATATACATCAGAGCCCGTTCAACAGGAGTCATGAACCGGGAATTACCGTAGGTTTCCGGTTGATAGTCGGACTCAAACAATATGTCGAAAGCAGGAACAGACCGAGAAGGAATTCCATCACGACCATTCAAATCGGCATAATATTTCAAGGTATCGTAAAAATCGTTCGACAACTTTATATCTGCAACTTTCAGCCATTGATCAATTCCATTTTTATCCGCATTATTATGAGAATTCGATTCCTGGTCTGTCGGAGGCATAAAGTTATTAAGAGGCTTCCAATATTCAACGGCACCAGCGTCAACAGAACCGGCAGTACGAACATTTCCGGTCTGGTCAGTCGAATTCACACTAACCGCTGCCGAGACTTCACTGCCATCTTCAACCGCATACCAGTTCGAATCATCCGTGCTGTAAGCGTATTTTGTGTAGCCATCCACATAACTGCCGGTCAGACAACCGGCATTAACAGCAATGCTGTCAGATGCAAGAAACAAGGTTAAAGTATCACCACCATTGTCGGCAAGCACCGGTGTCCAGATATCCTCCGCAAGTTTCCGGTAACTACCGAACAATGAACGTCCCACCCCATCAGCACCATAAGAATAAAGACTACTCTTGTATACAGTTGACAGAGAACCGTTAACTGTTCCATAAATGCTATAGTATACATCAACCGTACCGGCAGAGACATAGATATCATCATAACTGACGTAATCAGCATTATTATACGTCACAATCGAACTCACAATATATGTATAACCTCCGGAGGTATAAATACCACCGCCATAACTAGCAGAATTACCACTAATCGTACTGTTCAAAACATACAGAGCACCAATATTGTAAATGCCTCCGCCATCAGAAACCGCTTCGTTATCACTAACCGTACTACTCACAAGAGCGAAAACACCAGAATTAGCGATCCCCGCTCCAGCCACGGCGTCATTATCACTAATCGTACTTGAAGAAAGGGTAAATTCGTTAGAATTATATATTCCACCTCCTTCGGACAAAGCAAAATCAGATGAAATAGTACAATCGGCAACAATGGATGTTCCAACATTATAAATTCCGCCGCCATCAGCATAAGATGTATTATCACTGATTGTACTGGAAGTAATCGTTAAAGTTCCGGCATTGTAAATTCCGCCGCCGTCAACAGCAGTTCCGCCAGTAACTGTTACGTCTGTAAGACTTAGCGCCCCAGATGCAACATAAATCACTCCGCCATAACTATCAACGCCGGTATTTCCGGTTATGTCACTACCTGAAATCGTTATATTACTAATTGAAACGGTACCCCCGCTAATTGTAACCGGACGATATGCCGCGCCATCAGTACCACGTAATATTGCAATCCCATCGTCGCCGGAAGTAATAACCGTATTAGAAGAAATTTCCAGGGTAGACGATAACGCTATTGAAGAATTGACCAAATAAATTGTCGCTCCGTTTGCGGAGGCAACAGCAAGAGCAACAGTTGAATAAGTAGCGAGAGCCGCTGAAAAACTGCCATCGCCGCCGGTCCAGGCCACAATCGCATCATACTGGTATGCCCCGATAGAAATATTATCCGTATCAATATAGTAACCGCGCTGGTCGGTCGTTATCGCAGTAACTTCTGTTGTTACTGCGGTTGTTTCGGTACCGTCAACAGCGTACCATGTACTTCCGCCGTCAGAAGAAAAAGCATAATAATTCATACCGCTGTCAACATAAGTTCCAACCATGCATCCGGTACTGCCGGCAATACTATTTGAATCCAATGCAACGGTATAAGTATAGCCGCCGTTATCGGCAAGAACCGGAACATAAATAGTATTCGACACCTTTTCAGAATATGAGTCAAAGAGGAAATCGCCTTTTCCGGAAGAATAGGTATAGTTTATATTTCCCGTTATTTCAGTTACGCCTGAAACGGTCCCCAAAATACTGTAATACGCATAAACATTGAGGCTGTCATTGTAAATATCATCATAAACATAAGTTCCACTGTTGTTGGAATAATTATAGGCAATAATCGAATTTACCAGATATACGGTTCCCAAATAATTGTATATTCCGCCTCCGCAAGCATTGGCGGATGAATAAACGTAATTGCCGCTGATCGTACTGGAAACAATCGTCAGTATATCATAATTAGAAATTCCTCCGCCATAGGTTTCTGCGTCAGTGGCGACAGCGGTTGCGTAATTGTCGCTGATCGTGCTGGAAATGATTACCATTTCTCCATAACAGTTATCAATTCCGCCGCCGTAGGCTTCTGCTTCTCCACTAGCGGCAGTAGCAGTAACGTAATTGTCGCTAACCGTGCAGGAATCGATCGTCATTTTCCCACCGTAATTTTCAATGCTTCCTCCTGCTGCACCGGCGAAAGAAACGGCATTACAGGAGGCATAATTGCCGCTCAAGGTACTTGAGATCATTGTCATTGTCCCGGAATCAATGTAAATAGCACCACCCATGATACCGGCCTGGGAGACATTAGCGGCAGTATTAACCGCAACATTGTTACTGTTAAAAGTACAGGTGGTAATCGTCAATGTTCCAGAATAACTGCATATTCCCCCGCCGTAAATTTGGACGTTATCAGCATCGTAAGCATAAGCATAGTTGTTGCTAATCGTGCTGGAGGTAACCGTTAATGTTCCAGAATCATTATATATTCCGCCTCCATAGAGACTAATATATTCAGAATCATGGGAATAAACGTAATTATTGTTGATTGTGCAGGAAGTAATCGTCAGTGTTCCAAAATAATTTTCAATACCGCCACTGGCTGCACCGGTTTCAGATGCATCATAGGAGTAGGTATAATTTCCGCTGATATAGCTTGATACTAATATCAACGTTCCGTATTGATTTTCAATACCGCCGCCAGCTGCCGCAGCAAAAGATCCCAACACAGTAGCATCGGAACTGGCGTAAGCATAGTTCCCGCTAATCGTACTGGAGGTAATCGTCGCCGTTCCAACATTAAAAATACCGCCACCGTATGCTTCGGCATCACTGGTATCATAGAAATAAGCGTAGTTGCTGCTGATCGTGCTGGAAGTAATCGTCAGCGTCACATTATTATAGATTCCACCGCCATCGCCGTGTTCAGAAATGTTACTGCCGATCGTGCTGGAGGTAATCGTCAGCGTTCCATTATTATAAACCCCGCCTCCTGCACCGTAAGTAGCGGTATTTCCGCTGATGGAAGAACTTAATGTAACGGTCACTGTTCCATTGTTATAAATACCACCGCCACTACCATTCGTTGCTGTATTGCCGTCAAGAGTACTGTTTAAGGATATCGTTACCTCTCCATTATTATATATTCCGCCTCCAGAACCATAGGTAGCTGTATTGCCGTCGATACTGCTGCTTGAAGTTATCGTTACTTCTCCATTATTATATATTCCGCCTCCGCTGCCATAACCGGCCTCATTGCTGCTGATGCTACTTGATATTATCAGCAGTACACCATTATTATAAATTCCACCTCCGGAACCATAGTCCGTTGAATTACCGCTAACGGTACTGGAGGTAATCGTCAGGTCTCCAGTATTATAAATGCCGCAACCGGCAATAGCATACCCATTCGTAACTGTAACATTTACCAGGGACAGCTCTCCGGCGTTATAAATACAACCGCCATAAGAAATCGTTGAAACGCCACTTCCATCCCGATATCCTTCCACGGTCAAATTTTCAACCACAACATCCTCTGTACCGCTCGCGATCGTTAGTACACTAAAACTTCCATTGGCTGTAATTGTCACATCCGTACCAGAGCCGTCAACATTATCGCCATCGATGGTCAGGGCGACAGAAATCGTCAGGGTGCTGGATAAGGTAATAGTTTCAGTTCCAACCAGATCAAAGATAATCTCGCTGCCTGAAACCGCATTGGTTTCGGCATAATAACGCAAGGTCCCTGCCCCACTGTCTGCATTTGATGTTACCGTATAGGCAGCAAGGTGATAAGTATAGCCTTCGACTGTCAATGCGTCGGTAGTAATGATGCCAGTTGTGTATTCAAGGTCCCAGTTGCCGTCGTCGGCGTTGGTAGTACTGTCAGTCGATGCCGCCACATCCGCACCGGTAAGGTCCGCAATCAGGTCGACAAACTCTTCTCCGGAGGAACTCTCTGTTGTATTGCAGCTGTACAACAAAATATCGCCGTCATCTGACAAGTAAGACCCCAGTTCAGCAAATTCATCTGCGTTATTGGCGGCATAATCGGAATCGATGATATCGCCGGTCAGCACAATATAGCCGTCGTTCCCATGGGTAACGATGCTGATCGAATCATAAGTTTCACCGGATTCCTCCAGATAAGCATTAATCTGCTCAAGTCCGGAAAGATCGGAGTCGGCATCAAGATAAAGAATTTCAGTATTATCATCAAGGTCATCTACAATCTCATCGACATCAAGCACGGCGGAGTCGATAATAACCAGCGTGGTATAGGAAGCATCCTCAACAGACAACGTCACATCCGGTGCGTCTCCGCCGAAATAGATATCTTCAAGGTCAATATCGCCTATCTCCAACAGCCAGTCGCCTTCCACGCCGGTGGTGTCAGTGGAATACGCCACTTCATGACCAGTAATCTCCGCAACCTGATCGACGTAAGAACTATCCGACAAATCGGAACCGAAGAAATCAATTCTGGCATCATCGGTCATATAGCCGGAAACACTCTGCCAGAAAGCAGTATCGGAATCATTTTCTAAAAGGTCAATATCGCCGTCGGTATCGCTCTGGGCAATGATACCGATGCAGGAGGCCTGCTGTCCATCCAACGCATCGGACAAATCAGCCAGAAGCTGTTCTGCTGTGGTCGAATCGGCATCGTAAAGAATGACAATTGTATCCGAAGAAGCGGATTCGGCCAATTCCGCAGCTCCTTCAACCTCATCAGAAATCAACAGCACATGAACGCCGTTTTCTGGCTCAATCAGCGATGATTCAAGTATCAAATCAATTGAATCCTGAGACTCTCCGGCTGTAGCGGAAGATTCCGCTTTATCGGCCTGATCTGACGAATTATCGGAGTCATTGCTGTCTGCTGTATCAGCAGAAGAAAGAGTATCAGCGGCTTCAGCATCAGCGGCAGCGGCGGCATCGTAAAGGACACGATCCTCAAGTTTATAAATATTCATAGTCGCCCCCCAGAGAAACTATCCAAAAGAAGACAACTGCCAGAAGATTATGATACAACAGTCGTCTTGAATTACTACTTAACTCTATTACTCTAACAAAGTTCACTAAAAGTAGTGAATATAACACAAAAACCGTTGAATTCAAATACTTTATCATAAGACAACCAATGCCATTAACACGATGAAAATCGTTTTATTTGGTATATGCGAATAAAATGAGCAGCTTTGCTGAGTAGAATTGACATGTTCCAAAGGAAGCCTCCACTGCAAAAACAGTGAGCGCCTTCACTTTTTGTCTAAACAAAAAAATGGTACGACCGACGGGATTCGAACCCATGACCTCTTGCTCCGGAGGCAAGCGCTCTATCCAGCTGAGCTACGGTCGCACGCAACACACATAAAATGTCAGTATATTAGAAAAATTCAACTCAAACCGAGAAATTTTTGTCAATTTATGCAGTTTCGTTTCACAAGGTGTGGAAATATCGGCGGGAAAGGTTATGATACTGTTATCACCTGAATTCGTGAAAAAAAGTTATGGGAATTTGCTTGTTCTTTGAATTCAATGCACTTGTGAATTTTTCTCAACATACCTACAGGTATGCCTGCGAAAATTCATAAGCAAGTTGAAAATAAATTACTTCGCAACTTTCTGATAATTTTTCCACGACTCCAGGTTATGCTTAACTAATCACCAATAGGGAATCTGTATGAAAATCGTATCCGCCACCGAAATGCGCGAGCTGGACAAAAGAACTATTGAATCAGGTATTTCCGGCAATATCCTGATGGAAAGAGCCGGTGCCGGTGCTGTCGAACACATTCTGGATTATACTTTCGCCCTGCCCCAGGAACATGTTAAGAGGTTTGTTCTGCTGGCCGGCAAAGGCAACAACGGCGGCGATGCCTATGTATGCGCCAGACTACTTGAAGAACAGACGGACCTGGAAGTTGTGATTTACTCCGTATGCCACAAATCTGAACTAAAAGGCGAAGCCGCTGTCAGCGCGGAACAACTTTCCGATAGCGTTCCGGTTATTTTTAAGGAAGAACTGGATGTTACCGATTTCAAACGCGGCGACATTATTATTGACGGTCTGCTCGGAACCGGAATATCCGGGCCGCTGAAAGCTCCGTACGAACAATGGATCAACTGCGTAAACAATTCAAACCGCCCGGTTATCTCCCTTGATATTCCATCTGGCCTGAACGGTACCAGCGGAATGTTCACAACCGCCGCCATCATAGCAGACCTGACGATCACGATCGGCCTGCCGAAGCATGGACTTTATCTGGAATCCGGTCCGGAATATTGCGGCCAGCTCCGTCTGGTGGATATCGGTATACCGGAAGAATTCCTCAACGCCATTCCCGAAGGCTTTACGATGCCGTTTGCAGACAGCATGGCTCCAAAACTTGGAAGAATTCCAGCCGTGAGCCACAAAAATTCACGCGGTAAACTGCTGGTGATCGGCGGCAGCAGCCAATACGCCGGAGCCCCGTTTCTGGCGGCAAGATCAGCCATGCGTTCAGGAGCCGGATATGTGAAACTTGCAGTTCCTCAAACAATTGCCGGAATATACAAAACCCCTTCGCTTGTAACCGTTTCCATGCCGGAAGGTGACGCCGGGTCATTCGGTCGCGAATCAATCAGCGAACTGGAAGAAATCATCAATAACAGCGACGCAGTCGTCATTGGCCCAGGTCTGGGTAACGCCAGAAGCCTGGTTCCGTTTATGGAATATATCTGTTCGCGTCCTTTGCCGATTGTTTTCGATGCCGACGCACTAAACCAGATAGCGCTGCTGCCGGATATTTATCAAGGCAAAGATTCGAATATCCTGACTCCACATCCCGGCGAAATGAAACGTCTTCTTGAGGGATTCGATCTTGAAGAACAGGCATTCAACAGCAGAACCGAACAAGCCCAGGCATTAGCTGAGGCTACTGATTCCACTATCGTTCTTAAAGGACACCGTACGGTTATTTGTTCTCCGGACGGCAGATTGTCAATCAACTCGACTGGAGGCCCGGCGCTGTCAGTTGCCGGTACCGGGGACTGTCTGAGCGGAGTAATCGGCGCATTCGCGGCTCAGGGAATGGATCCATTCGAAGCTGCTGAAATCGGGGTTTTCCTGCACGGTTTGGCAGGAGAAATGAGTCCCTACGGAATGCGCGGAATGATACCGGAAGACCTGATTGAGCTAATCCCGCAGGCAATGCAGGCAATCTCTCCATTCGCATAACAGATAAAAATTATCAGGCAGTACATTTTTTATGAACAAAAACTACGGCAAAGTGCCATTTGCTCCGGCAAAATGGCCTTTTTTTTATGGCTGGATGATTCTGATTGTCAGTTCATTCGGAATCGTCATGAGCATTCCCGGACAAACAATGGGAGTGTCAGCATTTACAGAACATCTGATCAAGGCCCTGAAATTATCAAGGACCGACCTGACAATGGCTTACATGATCGGAACCGTCGGCAGTTCCCTGATCCTTCCATTTGCCGGGAAAGCTTTCGACCGTTGGGGTGCACGGATCATCGCTTGTTCATCGGCCATCGGCCTGGGGCTGATCTTGCTTATTTTAAGCTGTACCGGCAAAATTTCTAGCTGGCTGTATTCTGCCGGACTCGGAATAACTTCCGTAATAGCAATGATGTCTCTAGGCTTTTTCTTCCTGCGCTTCTTCGGACAGGGAGTTCTTACGATGTCGTCGCGCAACATGCTGATGAAGTGGTTTGATCGAAAACGTGGTCTACTGACCGGGATTTCCGGGCCAATCGTATCGTTCGGCTTTGCCATCTCACCACTTACTCTTAACTGGTTGATTGTCTATTCCGGCTGGCAAGGAGCCTGGCAACTACTGGGATTAAGCTGCCTGCTTGTCCTTACTGCTGTTATTTTAATCTTTTACAGAGACAATCCGGAAGACTGCGGACTGCTTCCTGATGGAGACATGGAAGTACACATGGACAAATCAGGCAAAACAGCTAAAAAAGTAAAAGACTACACCTTAAAGGAAGCCCGACGCAGTTTCCCTTTCTGGATTGTTTGTTTTACCCTGGCCCTGGCATCGTTTTTAATGACTGCTGTACCTTTCCATATCGCTTCGATATTCAAGTTAGCGGGAATGACTGAAAAACAAGCGTTTTCCATCTTTCCATATTCCTCGGTTATCGCGGTAATAATGACACTGGCAGGCGGTTATGCATCGGACCGCGTAAAGATCAAGTACCTGCTGATGATTATGCTTAGTGGTTTGATTGTTATTGGTCTGGCCCTCGCCTTTCTCGCCCCGGGAGCAATGGTTATTGTTCTGATTTGCGGTTATGCTTTCGGCGGCGGACTTTTCAGCATTATGACCAATGTCCCGATCGCACGTTTCTACGGCAGAAAACATCTAGGGGAAAACATGGGGTTCATTATGAGTTCAATGGTTTTCGCCAGCGCCGCAGCGCCCTGGTGTTTCAGTAAAAGTCTTGACTGGACCGGAAGCTACAAAGCCGCGGAACTCAGCTGTTCGGCAATAGCACTGTTACTGTTAATCGGAGCATTTAAAGCGGATAATCCACAGGAAAAACAGGAATAGCTTAAATCAAAGCTTGGGCGATGTTATCCCAAAACGCCATGCCCTGTTCTGTAGGAGCGATATGATCCGGCAGACAAGTAAGCATCCCCTGCTCCCGCAATGCAGCAAGCTCCGGTAATTCCAGAATACTGTTCCAGGACATACTCTCACGGATTTCAGGAAGCAGCTTATCCCACTGTGCTTTCGTCCATCCGTCTGCGGTCCTGAGTCCAAATGTCAGAATTTCCCGAGCTCGTTTGGGAACCGGAATATCATCAACGTCAGGAGAATGGCTCTCCAGCCATTTATGCAGATCATGCGCCTGTGTCCAACGGTTTTTCCCATCAAATGACGATGCAGCCGGTCCAAACCCAAGATAGGTTCCACCATGCCACACATTCATATTATGACGGCATTCGTGACCTGGCACAGCATAGTTGGAAATTTCATAACGACGCAAACCGTTTTTCTGGAGGAATTCACCGGCGGCATACCACATTTCTGCACTAAGCTCATCATCAACCGCATCAACTCCATGAGACTCTGCCAGCGGAGTTCCTTCTTCCACCGTCAGCGAATAACAGGAAATATGTTTAATTCCCAATTCCAAAGCCTGACGCATATCATCCAGCCAATCATCAATCGACTGCCCCGGAACAGCATAAATAAGATCGATATTCAGATTATTTACACCATATTTCGAGAAAAGTCGAACAGCATTTCTAATGTCACTGCATCCGGCCTTACGCCCCAGTACCTCCCGCAACTTCGGGGAAAAGGACTGAACACCAAGGCTAATACGATTTGCGAAAGCACTGATCAACGCCACCTTATGTTCATCAACCGACTCAGGATTACACTCTATCGAAATCTCCGCTCCGGGCACAACCGGAAAATACGCATTAATAGCAAGAAACAATCTCTCAAACAATTTTACCGGCAATACAGAAGGAGTCCCGCCACCAATATAAATCGTACTGAACGCATCGGTAACAGCAAATCCCGCCATACGTCTTTCCATAGCAGACACATATTGTTCGTAAACCATCTCTCCCGCTGCCGGAATAGAATAAAATGAACAATACCCGCACTTGGACTGACAGAAAGGAATGTGGATATAAAGATTGTTAAACATTTAAGCTAATTCAGCTCCAAATTCACGAGCTTTCTCCTTTAAAACTGAATCCATCATTGTTTCACTAACATCAAACGGACAGTTCGGAACCAGTAATGTATGTGGCTTACGCCCGAAAAATCCAGCCATCTTACCAATCATTTTTTCCACAAGATCAAGTCCGCTGCCCATATCTCCAGCGCCATCGGCAATCAACCCGAATTCGGTGTGATCAAGCGCAGTCTGTATACTGGTATCAGAGAATTTGGTCAGACAATACATACGATCGATAAAAGGTTTGATCTGGGCAGTAACAGAAAAGAAATAGACCGGACTAGCAAGCACCAGAACATCATATTCCGGTATTGATGCAATAATATCCGAAGCTTCATCCTTAATAACACAACGATATTCTTCCGATTCCTGACAGCCCATACAGGCCATACAGCCACCAGTCTTATACTTTAAAGTCGCGGCATTCACCAGACGCACTTCCGCGCCGGCTTCACGAGCTGCATCGGCAACCCATCCGGCAATGGTATTCGTATTGCCCTGCTTACGCGGACTTCCGGTAACAATAAGAATCTTTTTTCCCATAATTAAACCTCCCCAAATAATAATAAAATTATAACTTCATCTTGAAATCGATAATAACACGATCGTTCTCAAGATCTATTGATGAAACCTCTATAACCGGCAAAGAAAACCGATGACGGCATTGCTCCAAATCAACAGTTCCAAAACTTTTTGATTCACGTTTCAGCAATCCATTCGACTGTTTTTCCAGCATTGACATAATGTCATTGCCGAACAACGCTCCCGCCGCATTCAATCCCGAAAAGACTCCGTCTGTATCAAGTTCGATCCCAATCTTACTACCGGACACAACCTGAGGTTCCAGATTTAAATTAATATTCGGCAAAATTGGAATGTTCACTTCAAGCACGATACCTTTTTCGCAGTCAATTCCAGTACATCTTATTTTGATTGATGAATTCAGAAGAGCGATAAATTTATTCAGGTCTGTGGTTTCCGCTGATATTTTCACTATTGCATCTCCACATCTATTTCAACATTACCGCTCTTTCCACGGCAAACAACATCAGCCTCAACGCCACAACCCAACGCCCTGGTATTCAATTCCAAATTCAAGTCGGTCAGAGAAAATTCCTTTCCTCCAACACGTACAACCAGCGTATCTTCATCCCAGGCGGCAACACCTTCAGGCAGCATTTTCATAAATTCCGCAATATCATGCCTGTTCAGATTCAACTTGATCATATAATTTATCCTTTGTTAACGTAACGAATAATTCCAGCCACATTTCTGGCAGCACAATACAAATTAGTCCTTGATTTACTAATCGCTTCTTCGAGACTGCAAGCTTCTTTATCAATTCCAATAGCTGCGGCAAATATATGTTGCATATCTTTAATTCTACCTTTGACTGCACCAGCCAACACAACAGTCGGCACATCATACTCCGCAGCCGTTTGGGCAATTACCGCACAGAGTTTACCTGAGGCCGTCTGGCTGTCGGTACATCCTTCCCCGGTAATCACCAGGTTAGCACCAGGAAGTTCATCACGCATTCCGCTTGAATCGATAATCAGTTTTGCGCCAGACTCCATCTGAGCCCGACATAAAGCCCGCAATCCAAATCCAAGTCCTCCCGCGGCACCATCTCCAGGCTGTTCACAATTGGAGGCGAAACCTGCATTACAAACCAGAGTAGAAAAATGCTTCAATCCGTCATCCAGTTTTTCAACCATCTCCGGATCAGCTCCTTTTTGCGGACCATAGACATGGGCCGCTCCGTTTTCACCTAAAAGTGGATTGGTTACGTCACATGCCACTTTTATATTCGCTTTCCTTAACGCAGGAAGAAACCTTGAGGCGTCCATAGATTGAATATCTGCAAGCCGACCACCGGAACAACCGTCAGGAATCAAGTTTCCGTCTTTATCGAAGAACCGATAGCCAAGGGCCTGAGCCATACCGCTGCCCCCATCGGTGGTGGCACTGCCGCCAATCCCGATAATAATATTACTGATGCCGCTATCCAGAATCGCACGAATAATTTCACCGGTCCCGAAAGTCGTAGTCTTCCACGGATTCAACTCTTCCTTGGAAACCAATTCAATTCCACTGGCGGAAGCCATTTCCATAACCGCGGTATCGGAATTCCCGAGAACACCGTAAACGGCTTCCACCGGTTTCCCCAGTGGACCTGTCACGGTAAGCTTATGTAGAGTTCCGCCGGTTGCGGAAATCATTGCGTCAACGGTACCTTCGCCGCCGTCCGCCATCGGGAAAGCGCATACCTCGGTATCCGGAATAACGTCGGTAAAACCGCGTTGAATGATTTCAGTTACTTCTGGACTACGCATATTGCCTTTGAATGAGTCCGGCGCGATTATAACTTTCATACCTATTTCCTCCTGAAAAGTACTTGATTTTTCCCTGAAAACATATATAGTCGATACCAGGAAGCAGGTTAATCTCTGAATAATATCGCATCAAAGCTGCAAAGCTTTAAAGTTAAGTCGAGCATGAGTAATACCTGTTTCCTTCTTTTTATTATTTTACCTCAAATCACTTAAGTCAATCGTATTAACCAGATTCAACTCAAAAAGGCGTAATAAAAATACGATTATTTCAGGCCAGCCATCGTCTTCTTGAAAGCTCCGGCAGAACGTTCGATAATATCTTTCTGCACACAGAAAGCAAGACGGATATATCCGGCATAGCCAAATCCACTGCCGGGAACTCCAAGGATATTGTTTTCCATCAGCTTCGCGCAAAATTCCACGTCATCCTCTATCGGAGACTTTGGAAAGAAGTAAAACGCGCCACGCGGCATGTTATATTCGATACCGGCATCATCAAGTACCTTCGCCATTGCCAGACGGCGTTCGTTATAAATTTCGGCATCAACCTCCGTACCGAGAACTTCGCCTAGAATATGCTGGGCAATCACCGGAGCATTTACATATCCGAGTATACGGTTGGTAAGTGTCACGCCGCCGATCAGTTCATCGCCGCCCGGCATGCCGGGATTAACCGCAACGTAACCGATCCTGGCTCCAGCCAGCGAAAGGCTCTTGGAATATGAAGCAATAACCACACTGTTTTCATAAAGATTGAAAACAGAAGGAATCTCAACCTTGTCAAAGTTCAGGAAACGATAAGGCTCATCCGCCACCAAGTAAATCGTACGTCCGGTCTTTTCCGAATGTTTCCGCATGACCTCAGCCAGTTGTTCCAGCTGTTCCCTGGTGTAAATAACCCCGGTCGGGTTATTCGGGGAATTGATTAGTACGGCGCGCGTCTTTTCATTCATCGCCGCCGCCATGGCGTCAATATCCAGATCGAAGGTCAACGGCTTTGCTTTTACCGGCACAAGGTTTCCGCCATAATTACCAACATAAAAACCATACTCAACAAAATAAGGGGCCGGGCATATTACTTCATCCCCCGGCTCCAGGATCGCACGGAAGAAAGTATTGATTCCTCCGGCCGCGCCACAGGTAATAACCACATTGTCACCAGTAGCATTTGTTCCTTGCTCTTTACATACAGACTGTGCAATTTTTTGGCGAAGTTCGGTAAAACCGGCATTCGGCATATATCCGGTAATAAAGGGTTTATCGATATTATCAGCAATATGGCGTAGAGCCGTCCCAACGCCTTCCGGCGGCGGCAGGTCAGGATTGCCAAGGCTGAAGTCATACACATTTTCTTCTCCATATTTTGCCTTGAGCTTAATTCCGTTTTCAAACATTTTACGGATAAATGACGAGTTTTTAATATACCCACTGATCTGGTTTGAAAGTATCTGCATAGCCAAACGCTCCTTATAAAAAAGTTTTAAATAATTAATTTAAGTAATTAAACGTTAAGAATTCAAGCACTGATTTCTGTCAGAGGAAACATATACGCGTAATACACTGGTCAAAGTTTTCCTGCCCCGACAGAATATCGATCTCGATTCTCATAAAATAAAATGGGATATCGCGCCGGTCAAGACGCGGCATTCTCACCGCGTCTTTTTCTGTTGTCAACGCCAGTTCCGCGCCACGCGACTTCGCACGGTTAATAAAATCAATCATCTCCTGCTGGCGATACCGGTGATGATCCGCGTAATGCTCCGAATACACGATCTCCGCTCCGAAACCGCGTAGAAATTCTTCAAAACTTTCCGGACGCGCGATACCACTCAATGCCGCAATCTTCTTGCCATTCAAAGCCTCAAGCTTACGCTTATTGTGCTTCACATAAACATCTTCCAGATACTGCGGTTTATGGCAGCATTCAATAATTTCAGCTCGCCGGTTATGCTTTCGGATAAACGACTTGAAATGCCTGAGATGATCACCACCGTTCGATTTTGTTAGAAAAATGTAGTCAGCACGACGCAAATTTTTAATCGGCTCACGAAGGATACCGCGCGGCAACACATGGTGATTACCGAATGGATCTGTTGAATCAATCAACATAATATTCAAATGCGGTTTCAGGTCAAGATATTGGAAACCATCGTCCAGAATCAGTGTATCAGTAGCATATTCTTCAATCGCATACAAGCCGGACTTCACCCGGTCCTTATCAACCAGTACCGCCACATCTTTCAGGTTGGATGCCAGCATGTACGGTTCATCACCGGCATAAGCGGAATCAAGCAGTAAATTGGTACCGTCGGAAACAACTTTCGGCGGTATCTCTTTACGGCGCGATGAAAATTTCTGCCGCAGCTTGGTGATCAACGAACGTTCCTTGGACCTGTACCCACGGCTCAGGACCGCAACTTTACGTCCTTTGCGACTGAGGGTTTTGGCAAACACTTCCACTACCGGCGTTTTTCCGGTCCCTCCGCATGTCAAGTTACCGATACTGACAACCAGGCATCCGATTGAACGCGAACGAAAAAAACGTTTATCGTAAAGCCAAAGACGAAACTGTATCGCCATCCGGTAAAATCTGGAACATACGAACAGGGCACAAATGATGACCATATCTTTCGGGTTCTTGCGCTTCCCTACTATTATACTCAAAAAATACTGTTCAAGCTTTTCACTAAAATCACGTAGTATCATAATTTCCCTTACGGATTCTCAATCTGATAAAAGTGTAATGTACTCGCTTATATCCAAATTAGCAAACCTCGTCATTGAACTCAGGTCAATAAAAAAAACACTTTTTTTTAATTATGGGGATTGACTAATTAGGCTACCCTAATTAGAATATTAACAGAAGCTCAAATAAAACAGAGTACAAAATTAAAATGCAATCCGTCTACGGATGGAATCAAAGGAATAAATAAAATGAGAAGAAAAGATATATTACAAGCACTCGGACTGGCAGTAATGGTATTTGCCGCTGGTGAAATGTTTGCCTGCGATTCCTGCGGTTGCAGTGTGAAAGCAGGAGGCAACAGCAAAAAGGAATCTAAACTGAAAGCGCAAACCACCTGTCCGGTAATGGGTGGAAAGATTGATAAAAAACTTTACGTTGATGTTAATGGTAAAAGAATTTACGTATGTTGTAAGGGTTGTATCAAGCTAGTTAAGGCTGACCCTGCCAAATATCTCAAAAAGCTTCATAAGCAAGGAGTTCAAGTCGAGAGTGTGAAAGTTCCCAAGAAGTAGTTCCTCATTAATGTTGTTTGTTGTTATGTGTTTCTCCCGTGTGTAAAAAGATGTCGCGTCATTCCCCGGACGCGACTAGTTGCCGAAACCCGGCCCGCCGAAAGGCGGGCCTTTTTCATTAACGCAGCAGTCTGCGTAATATCCTTATTTTCTCAGCAATCCCTCCGGTCAGTTCCCACATATTGTTGCGGTTAAGATTTTCAAGCAGAAATGACCTGGCCAGCATTAGGACTCTACCGTGTCTTTCCATTGTTAATGCATAGGATGGAACCGAATTGGAGTTTAGATACTCAAGAATATAGAAGAGATTGGAAATCGTTCCCATCCTGCCGATCATTCCACATGCTGCAATCCACGAATCCTTGTTCGATTCCCCCATTAGATACTGCATGATAACTTTTACCGCCTCCTTGTTCTCTCCTCCAACCGTAAAAGTACATTTGAACAACCCATTGTCCATAAAAGTACAACAGTCATCAATTTCAATATGACCATGTTCCTCTAGATACTTCATAATAACCCGGTGAGCATTCTGCTGCATAACTCGTTCCCCTTTATTTGTGTTGTATATTTATCAATCAAACGCAAAGTATGTGGAGAAGAAGGCGCTCATTGCCGCACAGCTACCAGCGTGATGCCCATAAATCGCTCCGCGTGAGCGGTATGGAAGATACAAAGTATCTTCTCAACGCGGTCCGTCGTACGGACAAAAGACGGGAGCTCTTCCACACCAAATAGAGGCATCGCCAAACGCCCGAAATGAGAATGCAGAAAGAGCTCCCGCAAAATACTATATTCGGGAATATAATTCCCTTCCCGAATGTCATATAAAGCGAGAGCAACCCTCAACACCGTTCCTCATTTCTAAAATTTGGCGAATTTCTATTTGAAACGTTTGCTGAAAGTTACCATCGATAACTTTATTTCAATTGTAATTTTTGCTTTTTAAAAGTTTTGAATCCTCCAAGAGTTTTGATTCTAAAAGCAATATAATATAATAGATAAAACATTGCAAGCCAATCTTTCTGATATCATCCAATGGAAAACACGTCTTATTACCTAAAGTAGGAGATATAAGACTTGAACAGTATAGAAAATATGGTATATATATTAAATATATAAGGAGTTAGGAATTATGTTAAGCCAGGAAACTATTAAGCCGCAGTTTACTGATTTGGCTTATGCCGCCCAGAGCGATATGCAGAAACTCGACTTATACCTGCCTGAAATCCATAACGGCAAATTACCGTTGCTGGCATTCATTCATGGTGGTGCTTTTGAAGGTGGAGATAAAAGCGATTCTCAGGTTACTCCGTTTCTGAAAGGAGTCGAACAGGGGTTTGCTGTGGCAAGTATTAATTACCGTTTGAGCGGGGAAGCAGTTTTTCCGGCCGCCATCCATGATTGCAAGTGCGCCATTCGATGGCTGCGTGCCAATGCGGAGAGTTACGACATTGATCCTGAACGGATAGCGGTTTCAGGATTATCTGCCGGAGGGAATCTTGCGGCATTGGTGGCTGCCAGTTCAGATACAGAAGAACTGGAAGATAGATCTATGGGAAATGCAAACACTTCGTCAGCGGTCCAAGCGTGCGTAGACTGGTTTGGCCCTACCGATTTTACGTTGCTGGATAAACATCTGGTTCAGTCTGGTTTTGCTCCCCGCTATGTGGATGATGCGAACTCTCAGGTATCGCGATATATGAACGGAAAGGTCAGTGAACTTCCAGAAGAATTTGTTCAAAAAGCGAATCCTGTAACATATATCAGCAGCAATCTACCGCCATTTTTTATTCAGCACGGTTCCAGTGATTCAAATGTCCCGGTGCAACAGTCTATTGTACTGGTGAATGCCATAGAGAAAAAACTTGGAACAAAACGAGTTGAATTTGAAATTTTTGAAAAAGCCGAACATGGCGGAGCAGTTTTCTACTCAGATGAAAACATGAAGAAAGTTTTTCATTTTCTGAACACACATTTGCGCTGAACCATTTATACTTTAAACGGATGAAGAATCGTCAGAATTGACTTCTTCGGTATTATTATCTGATGAGTCTTACGAAATAAACGAATTGGGGTAGGCCGTGCTCTCCGCAGCGCGCCGTCTCTCGGGATTTTGTGCTCAGGCACAAAATAGCTGACGGTTGCGGAGAACCGTCCCTACCTGATAAACTGCATTTCACAAGAGACTCCTTAAAACGAAGCGACTCTGAGGAATATAATTATTCTTCTTCGAAACGCTCTCTCAACCGACGTCCGATTCTGAAATGGAATCTTTTTTCATCGGTATGCTTCCAGGACTTAACTTCATAGCCTTTTTTCTTGAGATTTTCTTCGACCAACTCTTCAAAATTTGTCTCTTCACGCTTTTTCGCACGACGTTTGCGGATCGCTCGAATACCGGCACTAACACCAAGCCCGGCCCCCATGCTACCGGTTTCTTCGCGGACTGCGGTTCCGGCGGCAACAGTCCCGACTGTACCGGCAACCTTTTCACCTTTCTTGCTTTTTTCGCGCTTAATTACCTCATCGGCAGCCGATTTCATAGCAGACTGAATATCTTTCTCTGCTTGTTTCTCGCCAACTTTTTTATAATAGGCATTGTGTTCCAATTCAGGCTTGAGCTGGTACAACTCCTTTTTCTCTTTCTTTGCTTTATCAGTAAGACATCCACCGGAAAAAACACACAGGCACATTCCGGCAACAACAGCAAACAGAAACTTTTTCATTCTACCACCACAGTAATTCTGTTAATCTTCTGGAAACACGATAATGAACGGTAACATTTTTCGTATTATATCTTGTCAAAGCGATAATACAAATTGATATCTTTGTAGAAGAATAAAGAATTACAATTCTTACTCATAGCTTTCAGGCAAAGTCACGCTAACAACGTGACTTTGTGCCGAAGCATCAAAAGGAATAAGATTGGACTCCAGTTTAACCCCGTCAAGTTCAACAACCGGTTCTTTTACATCGGCACTACGCTGGTATTGAACCTCGTAGACAGCTCCACGCCAACGCCGGATAGCTTTTGCTTGTTTCCACTGAGACGGCAGTTGCGGATCAATCCGCAGTCCGTGTTCTTCTGCCCGAAGCCCGAAAAGCTTATCCACCACGGTCCGGTAATACCAGGCGGCGGTACCGGTGTTCGGCGAATGACTGCTCAATCCCGCTTTACGTCCACAAGCTTCTCCTCGATAAAAGTTCGGAATATAAATAGGCAATTGCCCTGCACGACTGATAGGATTATGTTCGCTGCCGCACAGCAAATTGCGTAGTACCTTCCAGGCCTTGTCGGATTCCCCGGCACAGTAGAGGGCATAAGAGAAAAATGTAGTGGCGTGACAATACACTGAACCATTTTCGTTCCAGCCCGGCAACTTCTGAGTCAGCTTGCCGATATCTTCGCGCATCTGCGTAAAAGCCGGACCAAGGGTCATCGGACCAGAAGGCGTAGAAAGCATTTCCTCAACGGCATTAATACACGAATGGGCACGATCAGAGTCGGCAGCTCCGCACATAATCGCCCAGCTTTGAGCATTCAGGAAAATACGGCCCTCGGTATCTTTTGAACTTCCGAAAGGTCGTCCCTCATCGGTGAAGCCGCGAACATACCAGTCTCCGTCCCAGGCATAAGAATTCAAGGCGTCACGAAGCTTATCGGCTTCGTAGCGATACTTCGAAGCAAGTTCGGAATCTCCGCGTTTTTCACATACCGGAGCCCATTCATCCAATGCCAATGCCAGAGCCTCGGAAAGCCATATGGATTCGCCCTGTTCCTTAACTCCGGCCATATTCAACGGATCATTCCAATCGCCCTGCCCTATGCGACATAGCCCACGGTCGGTACGATCATTCAACAACCAGTTCAGCCCCAGACAGACATGCTCATAAATCGAAACGCTCTGATCGGGCTTATCGGCAAAAGGAACACTTTCATCAAGAATGGATTCATCACCAGTCTCATAGATGTAATAGGTCAACGCACCCGGTCCCCAGGAATTAATGTCCTTGTGCGGAATGGAATTGATCTCAATCTGACGAACGCCTTCCGCAAACGGCATTCCGTGCGGAAGCCAGCCATTCGTATGCTGGTGCAGCCAAATACGCGTGAACCATCCTCGAGCAGAGTCCGGATCAACCAGGGATCCTCCCATCGCGTCCTGAATCACGTTGCGTCCCTGCGGCGCCATATTAAATCGCAGCGTTCTAGCCAGCATCAGGGTGCGCCGAGACTGCCAGTGATTTATAAAAGCATCGAAATCAGTATCAGGCGTTTCAATCGTTAAGGCAGGGGTATGCTTTTCAATAAAGTCCTCAGCCTCGGCCAAGGCCTGACGAAAGCCGCCTTTTTTCAGATAACGATCACGGACAGCCTCAATATCTTCACGCTTTTTTGCCGGTCCGAACACCCAGTTAAACTCAAGAGCTTCACCCGTCGGTAAAGTTCTGCTATATTGAAAGATCGCGGCCATATCCTCATTATCATCTTCACGGGGTTCCGGGACAGGCAGACTTTTACTCTGGAATACAGGAAGAGAATTAAACTCTGTCATATTAAACATATAAGAGGTTGGCGCGGTATCCCCGATAGCGAAAACCTGATTCCAGCCATCCTGCAATTTATAGTAGTCAGGTATCTGAACATAATATGGAAAGAAAGAAACCAGGGTACCATTTAGAGAAGAATCAAATCTCACCTCCTGCCGGAAAAAAGACCGACATCCTATAGGTAGATAAGTATACAGGGAAATCTGTCGGGGGTTCGTTCCCTCGTTGCGTAACTTTACGTTCCACAGTTCCACGGGGTTATCACGAGGAACCACCACGGTAATCTCAGCACTGATTGAGTCATGGACGACACGCCAGCGCAAATCAGCTTTTCCAACAGAAAAGCTAAAATCGGCCCCCGGTGCCGGCCTGGGATCATGCGGAACACTCCATACCTCGCCGGTTTCATCGTCCCGAATAAAAAAAGCACGTAATTTCTCCGAATAAGCGGTCAAATTAGGAGTAAGAAAATCGGCCTGCTTAACACGACCGCGCTGATCCATCCGAAAATAGAGCATATCGTTCCAAAGATCCGCGTCGGCCTGATTTACCAGAAAAGGATTTTCAAGATTATAACGTCCGTCGCCGGAAAAACCGTGCGTTTCACGTGTTGGTGACTGTTCCATAAATTCAACATACTCCATTTTTTGCTTTGTAATTCTTATTATAAGAATATATTGAATTAGTCAATTGTCAATTGACTTAGTCAGTAAATCAAAAATAATTTTTCCGGGACAAAAACTTTATAAGGGAAGACAGAATTACTGCATTGCCGCGATCTTTTCCTCGTGGATAGCCAGCATCTCGCGCGACAGCTTATCGAAATTCTTTTTGTAGTCGTAAAGAGTTTCCATGCGGTTTCGAAGCGATTTACCAATATTGAGCCGCTTATCACGATCAGTAATCATTTCTTCAACCAGCGTAAAATATTTCTCAGGGTCGTTTTCCTGAATAGCAAAATCACCGACATGTTCCGCCGCTGTAGCATTTACATGCAGATCACCGCACTTCATGGTAATGATCGGCAAGCAGGCACACATGGCTTCAAGGCATATTCGTACTCCGGATACCGGAAATTCGTTCAAGTAAATATCGCATTCCAGCAACGTTTCGTACATTTTTTCAAACCCATTAATGGGTCCAAGTAAATTAATACGGTCACGAATCGCCGGGTCAAATTTCGTTAAAATATCTTCGCCATAGCTCTCGCCTATCACATAATATTGAGTTTGGGGATATTTTAACATAATACGATCAACCATAGAACAGAATTCAGGGATGAAACGATCCACAAGATGATTACTGGCTGTAACCAGCCGAACAGTGGACGGTGATTTTTCCGGCATTTTGTCAGGAAGATCCGGTACCGCGATACCATCCCGAAAATCGATTACTTTGCGTCCAGCTTCAAGCCACGGACCACATTGCACCTCACGAGTGGCCGTAACCCAATGAAGAATGGCATCAATACCGCTTGAGTACATAGGAAAACCACGATGCAGATCAAAAAATGAACCGGTAGCATCAGAACATGCCACACAAGTTTCCGGAAAACAGAATAAAGAACCGTTGGTAACTGTTATATCAATTTCATGCTGCTTACATATATCCATAAGCATTATCGAAAGTTCAGCCATATCTTTACACGGCGGAACAGACAGAATATCAATCTTTTGCGCAAGAAGTTTCTTACCGGTATCAGTCTGATGATACGGCTTCAGCTTATTAGAAGAACGCTTCATCGTAGCCACCTGATCAGTAACAATAATGATAGGCTCGAAAAGAGAGCGATCAAGCGACATAGCAAAGTTTGCCAGCGCCTTGCAGGGTGCCAGGAAGTCAGAAAACGCCGTAGCTAAACAAGCAACTTTGTAGGGCGGCTCGGTTCGAAACTTACGCTGTATATCAACCAGCGGGACCAATTGAGCCGAAGCGCTGTCATAAATCGCCCATATCTTTTTGATAATATCATCACTGTGAAAAAAGTTATATCCAGTACACACGTCTATAGCAAACAGTCGCGCAATCACATCTCCTGACACAGAAGCATAAAAGGGGTCTGCCTCTTTGCGCATGTCATATAGTAGAGCTATCGCATCATCCGCAAATTTTTCAAAGCCTTTAGGACGTTCTTTCAGTCTTGCACCAAGAGCCACTTTCATCATGTTACGGGCAGTTTCAAACAAAAACTGCAGAAGCGAAGACCTATCCATAATACAACTATCCCTTTTATCCCATAATTCTCTAATTGCCGTCGGCAATAAACAGCGTTAATATCGGAATATAGCACAAATTTCCCCAAAAGAAAATAGCCACATCTGGAATATTCCCCATTCCAGGTATCTCTGCCTAAAATAGTACATTTAACCAGTTTTCTCTGGCTCAGAAGTTTGATATCAAGACAGGGATAAAACCGATAAAATTACCGATTAACAATCTTAATTATCGGCTGATAAAATATTTGCTTTAGTCCCAAAGGAAAGAGATAGAAAAAAAGAACTACTGCATTGCCGCTATTTTTTCTTCATGTATGACCAGCATCTCACGCGACAACTTGTCGAAATTCTTCTTGTAGTCGTAAAGCGTTTCCATGCGGTTCCGAAGCGATCTACCGACCTCGAGTCTTTTCTCACGATCAGTAATCATTTCCTCTACCAGCGCGAAATATTTCTCGGGATCATTTTCAGTGATAGCAAAATCACCGACATGCTCTGCCGCGGTAGCGTTCACATGCAGGTCGCCGCATTTCATGGTTATCACCGGCAGGCAGGCACACATGGCCTCAAGACATATTCTTACGCCGGATACCGGAAATTCGTTCAAATAAATATCACATTTCAACAACGTTTCATACATTTTTTCAAACCCTTTGATCGGACCGAGAAAATGAATTCGGCTACGAATTGCCGAATCAAATTTCAATGAGATATCCTCATCGTCATCCTTGCCGATCACACAATATTCCGTCTGTGGATATTTCAGCATAATCCGGTCGATCATACCGCAGAATTCAGGTACGAAACGATCCACAAGGTGATTGCTGGCAGTAACCAACCGAATAGAGGACGGTGATTTATCCGGCATTTTTTCAGGCAACTCCGGCACAGCAATACCGTCCCGAAAATCAATCACTCTGCGTCCGGCTTCGAGCCACGGTCCGCATTGCACCTGACGGGTAGCAGACACCCAGTGGAAAATGGCATCAACCCCACTGGAATACATTGGAAAACCGCGATGCAAATCAAAGAATGATCCGGTTGCATTTGAACAAGCCACACAGGTTTCAGGAAAGCAGAATGTAGAACCGTTAGAAACAGTAATATCGATTTCATACTGATTGCACATCTTCATCAACATAATCGCCAGTTCCGCCATATTCTCACATGACGGGATCGCCAGAATATCAATTTTCTTCGCCAACAGATTCCTGCCGGTTTCCGTCTTATGATATGGCCTCAGCACGTTCTTTTCCCGCTGCATCGTCGCCACCTGATTGGTAATAATAATCATCGGATCAAACAGTGAACGATCAAGAGACAGGGCAAAATTAGCCAAAGCTTTGCACGGAGCCAGCAGATCGGAAAACACCACCATCATACAAGCGACCTTGTAGGGCGGTCTGGGTCGAAACGTACGCTGTATATCGACCTGTTTGACCAGCTGCGCAGCCGCACAGTCATATATCGCCCATATTTTTTTAATAATGTCGCCGTTATGGAAAAAGTCATATCCGGTACATACATCGATTGCAAACAGTCGTGCAATAACCTCTCCGGTAACAGAAGCGTAATAGCGGTCAGCCTCTCCACGCATATCGTAAAGCAGGTTTATCGCTTCCGGCGCGAACTCCTCAAAGCCGTCAGGATGCTGTTTCATGTTGATTTTTAGAGCAGTGCTCATCATTTTACGAGCCGTTCTAAACATATGCTGTAACTGCGAAGCCTTGTCCATAATCAACTACGCCTCCATTATCCGAAAATATTATCCCCAAATATTATCCGAAAATCCTGATTGACACCAGTATAAACAGCGTTAGAGTCGGAATACAGCACAAATAGCCCCAAAACAAGATCGCTGCCATTCTCGACTCGATCTCGCGGTTACATAAGTTACACATAACCACCAGGTTATTAGCGGGGGGGCTTGCCGCCTCAACCACCAGTACTACTGCCATCAACAGCGGAACATTGTAGATTCCCAAATACCGCAGTCCTATAATATAGAATATAGCCATTATTGGCATAATAACAAGCTTGGCAACCACCGCAGCGACAATTGTACGCTTTCCCAGCCCGGTTCGGTCTGGCCCGTAAGCCAAAGATGCACCGAGAATAATCAAAGCACAGGGAATCGTGCCCATCCCCAAAGTTCCGGCGGCCTTAAACAAAACATTCAGCCAGGTCCCATTCGTGCAAAACCCCGATTTTAAAGCCGGGGTAAGCCCTACAACAATACCGCAAAACATTCCTATAATTGGCGGCGTTACTATCTGCTTCAACCCGATTTGGCGAATGGAACGGCCTGATATAAGGTTAAATCCAACCATCCACATGGTGGGAGAAAAGCACATCAGGAATGCCGAAATATAAGCGATTCCCAGCGCACCGGCATGTTCATCAGCCTGGAATACGGGAAAAATCGAAGTAATTGCGGCAATCAAAGGAATCGGCAGATATCCGGCATTACCGAAAGTGGAAACCGCAACCAACCCCTTAGCAAATTCCGGGGCCGGTTTAACCAGCTTCATCACAATAAAGCCAACCACAATTCCGACGATCACAAATAACTCACAGCTTACCGGAACAATCCAAAGCTCACATAGTTTATCCAGATCAATTTTCTCTGCAACTTTAGTAAAGAGCAAACAGGGTAGTGTAGCATAAAAAATAAGCTGGCCGAGCGCACGAAGGTTATCTTTTTTTATAATACCGGTCCTGAGCAGGACCACACCGGCAAACGCAATTATTATTACGGAGGCTACAGCTTTTGCGGAATAGCCGAATAACTGTATGATTTCAGTCATTGTTTATTCTTTGCTGCTAACTTTGATATTGGTTAATTTTTCGGTTATGTCCTTACGGTTTACCTCATCATCAGGACTGAATACTTCCAGTGCCATTTTCCAATACTTCACAGCCTTTTCAGTTTCACCGGAAGCATGAAAAATATCACCCGCATGAGAAGCTATAATCGCGTCCGGGACTTTAGGACATATTTTCAAAGCCTTATTTATGTATTTCGCTGCCTCCTGATATTTTTTCTGACGGAAAAGAACCCATGCCATACTGTCAAGGTACGCGACATTATCAGGAGATTTTTTCAAGGCAGCAGCAATATACTTATAAGCCTGATCAAGATTCATATTATGATCGGCCCACATGTAACCAAGAAAATTCATCAGAACCGGATCATTGGGTTTCTTCTTCAGAACATCCTGAATATACTTTGAGGCAAGTTTGACCTTGCCGTCTCTCTCACAGATAAACGCCAGTGTTTTGTAAAAGTCCTCATTAAGCAGAACCGACAATTTCATTTTCTCAGCCAGCTTCATACTAGCCATTATGTATTTAAGAGCCTGAGAATAATTTTTCTGCTGACGACATGCGATAGCGGCAATATAAAGCGCTAACGGATTCTGGGGGATTCGGGAAGCAACCCTTTCCGCCTTTTTCATCTTTCCGGTTTTTAAATACAATACAGCCAGTTTATAGGCGGCCTCACCGCGATTTTTATTCATCCCGATAAAGTTTTTATAAGCTGCCGCAGCCGATATATAATCTCCGGCGCGATCAGCGGCACGAGCCAACTCCAGGAAAAATTTGGATCGAGTCGGCTCTTTTATAATAATCTCCCGCCAGAGACGCAGGGCATTTTGATACATTTTTGCATTATAATAATACACCGCCAGATAAATATTCAGTCTGCGATTATCAGGCTGGGAAAGCAACATGCTGTAAAGCAGCTCAAGTCCTTCTTCCGTCAACTCATTATGCCGGTAAATATCAAGAATAACCACCAGGTCACTGGGAGCAGGCTTCGAACTAAAACAGATTTCCGCAACTTGATCCTGCAAATTTTTCAACGTTTCAGCATACAACATCTTTTCCGACTTGGAAAACCACCAGAAATCTTTCTTGTCGCTGCCTTTCTTTACTGCCTCAAAATAAAACATCATGGAATAACCAATCAGTTTCAGATTATCTTTGAATCGATCATGATCCAGCAGTTTCCGGAAAAACCTGTCACCAGCCTTGTAATCGCCAAGCTCTATGTACGCCTTACCGGTCATATTCACCAGATTGAATAGAAAAGAAAACTGCTTTTCCGACAGATTATCCAGATCGGTATCATCAACGCTCATTTTAGAAAGATCAATCATCCGCCTGTACTGTTTCTCCGCATCCAGCAGGTACACAGCTGTCATCGCCAGCACCAGAGAAGACGGATGCTTCTCAGCAACCTGAATAAACTTTTCCTGATATTCTTTCCTGATTTTTTTATCTTTTTCAGCTTCGAGTTCTTTAGCAAAACAACCAACCAGAAACGGCGGCTGGGGATCATTGTCAATAGCCACCAGCAGTCGCTGCATTCTCTCCACCGGAGTCTTTTTGCCCATAAATTCGGCAAACGCCACCATAGCGTCAGACTTCTTTCTGGAAATCTCCGTAAGCGGTCCGTCACTACTTTTTTTCTTTTCCTGAACAGGAATATCACGACATCCCGCTCCTGCAAAAACCAACAACAATCCGGCAATCAGCCAGTATATTCCATTCCGCATTTCTGCCTCCCATATGCTGTATTATCATCTGTAAAACGGGATTATAACAAAAAACCCTCGAACTCTAATATACGAGCCCGAGGGTATTAATAAAGCGCAATCAGAACAAATATTGCTTATTTTTTGGTCTTGTGACGCATAGACTTCAACTGCTTCTTACGTTTGTGCTTAGCGATCTTCTTCTTACGTTTCTTCTTGAGGTTACCCATAATTTTTTCCTTTTGACTCCGTTTTGATATATTTTATATCGATAATATGTTTTACATCCAAAACAAACAGAGCATTAATGTAACTCTGATTCCATAAATTTCACTTCAAATACAAAAAAAAATTAAAAAAATATTGTATTAAGTGCTTTTTCACTCCGGAAATCCCCACTTTTCCTTGTAAACATCTGTCAGAACAGTATGGTACAATAATACTTATAAGCTATTTACGGGAACATTAATTTATGATCTTCATGCGCTGTCTGATATTAATGGCTGTCATTCTGCTGGCTGGCTGCGGCAAAAAGCCGGAAGCAAAACTAAAACCGGAAATAAACGCTGTTCATGTAAGAAGAGAATGTCAATTTGACCAAGGTTATCAATCCCAAAAGATTGAACTAATCACCAATAGAGTAGAATATAACATGGAGATCAGTATTAAGCTATCTGGTCTTAATAGACAAGCATTGCCCCAAACAGCACAGGCAAAAATAAGAACAGGAAATAAAGAATCTCACAACACTTTGAATCTGATAATGGTGGAAACATCAGACCACCACACATCCGGCAGATATTATTTTACAGGAAGTTTTAAAAGTCTTGAAATTTCTGAGATGCAGATTGAGTTTAATATCACAGAAGGTAAACACATATTTTCTTATACCCTACAGTGTTCTCCTGATATGCTGCAGCAAATAAGGAGTGTATTATGAAATCTGTATGTATGATAATCTTTTTTTCTTTATTCTCAATTGCCCACTGTGCAGAAAAATATTTTCTGGCCTTGGATAGCGCGGATTGCTATTATAATTTTGTAAAGCATGATAAATGCATCAAACAAGGAGTAAAACTCCCGACCAAAGAATTCAACCTGTCATCAAGTGAAATACATCTGCATTTTAAATTACTGTCTTCAGATCAAACGAAAAAATGTTTCTTTTATAAATGGGATGAAGCAAATATCGCAATTAAACAAAACAGCTTGAATCAGGACACTTACTCAAATGAATGGAAAAGGGTTCGCCGTAACGGTTATTTAAGCTTAAACAACTATTATCGATACTTCAGACCACCTCCCGTGACCAGTGTAAATGGAAAAGTTACAGCCTTTGTAGGCAGTACACCTACTAAAGTCGTATCCCGTTCAATTGCGAATCTTATTGCGGATAAAAACTTGTGGGAAGAATCAGGCATAAAGATCAGTTATAAAGATATCTCAAAGTCCAGATGGAAACAGTTTTTAACTCATCCCAGTTTAAGAGATAAAAAATACAGGGTTTGTATAGAGTTCTTACATCCACTTATTCTTGATGTAAAAATAACCTTTGCCAAAAGAATCCATGGTCCCTGTAAACGAATAAAATATGAAAAAGCAACAACTTTTCCTGGTAAAGTTGTTTCATGCTGGGAATATATCAACAGCTCACCTAAAGATGTTTTTCTTCGCATCACATATGTTCCTGATATTAAAGCGGTAACCGTTCCGTTTAGCTTCAAAAAAATCAAACTAAAATAAATAAGGAACTCAATGAAATATCTTCGATACATTTTGGTAGCAATGGTCTTCCTGCTGGCTGGCTGCGGAAAAAAGCCCGAAGTTTCTCAAAAATGGAAGCTACAAATAAGCAAAGTGTATGTCAAAAGGTTTTACAGCTCTTTTCAATACAATGATTCAAAACTTGTTCCAACCCAAGTTAAATACTCTCTGGCAATTAATATAAAAATAAACGAAAAAAATCCCAAAGCTTTCCCAAGTTCAGTGACTGCCAAGATAAAAAACGGAGCAAAACAAATATCTACTCAACTAAAACTAAAAAGCATCGGAACTTCGATAGATTCTACTACAGTTAAGTATTATTTACCAGAAGATCAAAAAGTACTTGATATAACAGCTATGCAAATTGAGGTAAACATGCAAAAAGGAAAACAAACAATTCCTTATACTTTAAAATGCAGTGCGAGTATGCTTGCTCAAATCAGGAGTGTATTATGAAGTATTTATTTTTAACAGCAATCATATTACTATCAGTAACCTGCTATTGTGCAGAGAAATATTGTTTACGGCTATCAGAAATAGAAAGTAGCTACACCTTTGAAAAGTTCAACAAGAAGATGCTCAATATCACAGAACTTCCATTAAAAGAGTTTCCACTAATATCAGGATACCTTGATTTTAAGTTTAATCTCATATCTCCTTCTTCCAATAAAAAATGCCTTTTTTACAAATGGAATTTAATAAGATGCTCTTTCAAGGATTCCAATAACAACTTCAATAATAATTGGAAAACAGCTATTAGAAGAAATCTTAGTATCAGATTTCCCTATTGTTTCCCCAAGCAGCCCCAACAAATCTCTATAAGCGGTAGCGTATCTGCATTAACCGGGTCTCCACAAAGAGTACCAAAGTCGGTTGTTGAACTTATTGAGGACAAAAAATTTCTAAAAGAATCAGGTATGAAAATTACTTACAAGGATATCTCTAACTCGGAATCTAAACAGTTTTATACCCATTCCAGCATAAGAAAAAAAAGATACAGCCTCAATATAGAATACGAACATCCACGTATTCTTAATGTTGGGCTTTCTTTTATTAACACTAGAAAAAAAATCGATTACAAACAAGTGGAGTTCAAGAAGGAATCATCGTTTCCCGGAAAAATCACTGAATGCTGGCATTACAGCGATATTTCCCCCAATAATGTTTTCCTGTCCATTGAATATGTTCCTGATCTGGAAAAAGTTACCATTCCGTTTGACTTCAAAAACATCCAGTTGAAATAGACTCAAATTCTTATCTTTCTCATTTTCTTCTTTTTGTTTGTAACCAAAGCAGCACAAAATTCCGACTATATCGATAATGATTCAATAGTTTCAAAAAAAGCAAATAGGAGAAGGTTTTATGCGCATCATTCAATACTTACTTCCGCTGATGATTTTAACCTCGGCATATGGTCATCAGACTACAATAAAACCAATCCTCAATGACATATCATTAAAGAAAATATGCAAGTCAACAGGCAAGAAAAAATCAAAACGAAACATTCCGGAAGAATACACCTTTTCAATCGAATTATATACTTCCAGCAAAACAATTCGTAGCAGCCAGCGTGCGTTTCCCCAGACGATTGAGCTGAATACAATCATTGAAGGTATTCCCAAAACAATAATATTAAAAAAAAGCAGCACAACGTTCTGTTGTACAGCAAAACAAACCATGGCTTCCGCACAATACAAGTCCAACTTTTTTTGTAGTTCTCTGGAAACGCTAAACATTTCAATGATGTTAATTCGTGCAGACTTTTTTATTGATGACCAGGAAATCCCATACATTATAGAGTGCAATCAAGCGATAATAAACGAAATCATCAATATGGCAACATAGCGCCCGAAAATTATTGTTCGGGCGCCAGTTGAACTATTTATTTACTTAAAGATTAACTGAACTCCTGGCGCAGTTTCTTCGCTGCCGCGACCATATTCACCAGAGACGCACGGGTTTCCGGCCAGTCACGAGTTTTAAGTCCGCAATCAGGATTCACCCACAGGCGCGCCGGTTTAATTACCTTAACCGCCTTTTTGAGCAACTCATAGATCTCTTCTTCCGATGGTACCCGCGGACTATGTATATCGTACACACCCGGTCCGATATCATTCGGATACTCGAAGTCCTTGAACGCCTGAAGTAAATCCATACCGCTTCGGCTGGCTTCAATACTGATTACATCGGCATCCATTTTCGCGATCCATTTAGCAATCGTATTGAACTCGCTGTAGCACATATGCGAATGAATCTGGGTATCATCGCCCACCCCGGATGAAGTGATCCGGAAGCAGTCGACCGCCCACTGCAAATATTCGTCACGCTGTGACGCGCGCAACGGCATGCCCTCACGCAGCGCCGCTTCGTCTATCTGAATAATCTTAATTCCGGCAGCTTCAAGGTCTAGCACCTCTTCACGGATAGCAAGGGCTATTTGACGGCAAATATCTTCCCGTGACAGGTCGTCACGCTCAAAACTCCAGCAAAGAATCGTAACCGGTCCGGTCAACATACCTTTCATCGGCTTACTTGAGTTTTCCTGCGCATACTTGATCCAGTCAACCGTCATGGCTTCCGGACGAGAAACATCACCGTAGATAATCGGCGGTTTTACGCAGCGGCTGCCGTAACTCTGAACCCAGCCGTTCTTCGTAAAGCAGAAACCATTCATCTGTTGTCCGAAATATTCCACCATGTCATTACGTTCAGGTTCACCATGAACATATACATCAAGGCCAAGCTTATCCTGCTCATCAACCACATGACGAATTTCCTGCTGCATGGCTTCTTCATACTGCGCCTTATCAATATTTCCTTTTTTGAAATCCAGACGAGTTTTTCTAATTTCTGTAGTCTGTGGAAAGGAACCGATCGTAGTCGTCGGGAAGACCGGCAATTTTAACCATGCCTTCTGTTCCTCTATACGTTTTTCAAACGGTGATTCACGCTGCATCATCTGCGGCGTAATTCCGGCAGCAGCGGCACGAACGTCAAGATTCACACGCAATGAACTTTTCTCGCGGGCAGCCATGGAATCCGCGTTAGCCGTTAGCCGTGAGGAAACATCGCACCCATTGACAGCATCCCGCAGCACCGCAAGCTCTTCGCATTTCTGGACAGCAAACGCCATCCAGTCGCGCAATTCCAGCGGAAGTTCCGTTTCGAATTCCAAATCAACTGGAGAATGCAGCAGCGAACAACTGGAAGCAATCATAAGCTTATCTTCTCCCAGCTCATCAACTGCCGGTTTGATTAGTTCCAGCGTAGCCTTGAGATTGTTTTTCCAGATATTTCTTCCATCAACAACTCCCAGCGAAAGCAAACGCCCAACCGGTAAAGAGTTTATTACAGACTTGAGCTCATTACCCCCGCGCACCAGGTCAACATGCAACGCATCAAATGGAAGCGACATGGTCAAATCAAGGTTATCGGCCAGTTCACCAAAATACGTCGCCAGCAAAAGATGAGAACCACTTACTGCTTTTGATAACTTATTATAAGCTTTTGAGAAAGCTTTTTTGGCTTCTTCCGGCAAATCAAGACACAACACCGGCTCGTCAATCTGAATCCATTCGGTTTCTTCGGTTAACTCACGAAGGACATTGACATAGACATCGATAATAGCATCAAGATAATTCCAGCGATTGCATCCGTCGAATTCCTTTCCAAGCATCAGGAACGTAATCGGCCCAATCAATACGGGCTTCGGAATATACCCGCAGGCTTTCGCGTGCCGAACTGTTTCAATCTGCTCTGAGGTTGACTGCTTAAAAGTCATCCCCTGAGTAAATTCCGGTACAATGTAGTGATAATTGGAATCAAACCACTTGGTCATTTCCATGGCTGGAATGTTTTTTGAAGCATCACCACGGGCCATTTTGAAATAGGTATCAAGTCCAATTTCTTTTCCATCCCACTCGAAGCGCGGCGGAACCGCTCCAAGCATGGCAATGGTATCAAGCATCTGGTCGTAGAATGAAAAGTCGCCTGTGGCAACCATATCCAGACGGCTCTGCATAGCCCAGTGTTTTTCTTTCAACTCTTCGGCAATCAGAACAAGTTCTTTTTCGGAAAGCTGGCCTTTCCAGAACTTCTCAACGCCCCGTTTCAATTCTCTTTGACTCCCCACGCGCGGGAATCCCAATACATGTGAATTCATATATTGCTCCTGTCTTTTCAGTTTACCGGAAACAGCCGAAAAACGACACAAGAATACTGCAAGTACAGATAAAAATCCTGTGAGGATACTAATCCCCTTACCCGAAAACAAAGTCTCCGGGGTAATTCATGTCTATACACTGCCAGCCTTGATCGCGAAGCGGCTATGTCTCCGCCGACAGGTCGTCTTCTGGCTTACGGCTCCCATATTGAAAAATCCTTCCCGCCTTATCAGGCAGTGAACTTTTCGGGCAATACAAAACAGAGAGTTTCCCCCTCTGCCCTGTGCCGATCACAGCGGCGCGTCCGCGACGGTTTCTCACCGTCTTCCGTTTCCTGTCGATTGATTTAATGCTATTCCGTACCACGAAAAAAAAAGGGGTACGGACTTATATTCGATAATATACAAGATCAATGAAACAAATTCAACATAATATTTTATTTCAAACATCAGCTTGTTTGCAACAAGATCATACAATAATTCAGGAAATCAATGGGAAATTAATCAGAATGGAAACCCAGGAAAGAATATAATTAAAGCCATGCCATCCAGTATGCATCTTACAGTCATGAAAAAGTCAACAATTATTTTTTTTTCAGACATTGTACCGGAGCATATCTATTCTTCATGCCTATACTCAAAGACAGTTTAATAACATCACGGACTCTTTTTTCGAACAACTTGCATTTTTCCGAATTTCTTTCGGCAATATCAACATTTTCATTAATATCACTACTCAAATTAAACAAATGTGACCTATTCGCCGATAAATCCAGTACATATTTCATATTTTCATAACGAAATCCGGCACAAGGAAAACCATTATTACAAAAGAAATAAACTGGTCTTTCAATATCATTTTTGCGCACCAAAGACCTTCCCATGGAATGATGTTCCACAGCCGAAAATCCCATAATATCAACAATTGTAGGAAGAAGATCAATATCGGATACATTCTTTTTTATCACAACAGGTTTCTGTAATCTTCCTGGAGCTAAAATAACGAAGGGAACCAAAACAGCCTCCTCACGTAAACTGGCGTATACAGCTCTTTCAGATTCCGTGGGAAAAAACACCCCATGATCTCCCAAAATAACAATCAAAGATTTTTCATAAAGACCATTCTTTTGAAGTCCCTTAATAAAATTCTTAAGCTGAGAGTCGGCATATCTCAGGCACTTTTCATATCTCTCTTCCACCGGAGCAATAGTTGAGATTGAAACACTTTGTCCCGGCATCACAAAAGGCCCATGAGAACTAACAGGAAGAATAACATTAAAAGTTTTCCCATTTTCTTTATCAACGCGCCGAGTAATATTCAGACAAACCGAATATAAACTTTCATCATGTACCCCCCAAGGCCCCAAGATACAATCCGGTTTAACACGACATAACTCCTGTCTTCCCAATAAATTCACAAATCCCTGGTTAGAATAAAAATAGTGTTTTTTAGCAAACCCAAGGTTACAACCATTGTAGAAAAAAGTTGCATATCTTCTCTTTAAAAAAATTTGAGGAAGCCCATGCAGATCAGTCAAGCTGTAATTTTCCTGAGTAGTAAATTCGGAGAAAATCGGCATAGCGCCATAAAGAGCAGCAAACATAGCTCTCACTGTCCCCATACCATTGGCATAGAAGTTTTGAAAAGTTACTCCCTCTTTTGATATTTGGTCAAGAAAAGGTGTAAACGAAACTCTATCCCTGCCTGAAACACCACTATTGACTCCACGAGCAGATTCAATAAAAATAATGAATACATGCTTAGGTCTTCCTTTTGAAATATCAATTGTAAAGTTCTTTTTACCGTGATATGAGTCTGTTATTCGGTAAAGTGGATATTCTTTGCCTTGCCAATTTCTGGAGTTTTCATTATGATCGAAAAAATTGTCAGCAAGGATCTTTCGCTCTTTTTCATAATCAACACAAATCCTACTGCGCCCAATCCAGTCACAAACAAGTTTAATACCAGAGCTGGCATACTTACATTCTGGATAGTCAAATAATATAAGGTAAAAAAATATAGTTATTAAAATAAAACTTAATATTGAAGCAACAACTCTTCTTCTTAGTCCACGAAATCGAATAATACAGAAAAACAAGGTGTTTATTATTCCCATAAAAAACGCAAATACAATGATTATAGCGAAAGACAATTGCCACTCGCTTATTCCGCTGGCAAGCATAAGTTCAGCAAAATGTTTGTAATGAACAAAATATGCCGTTTCAATTCGAAATCCAGTAGAAAATGAAACAGCAAAATCAAAGAAAATCCATAAGTAAGTCAAAGTAAAATAAGACAAAGAAAATATAAGTCTGAAATAAATACCTATGAAACTTAATAACCAACTGCAGATAACAAATGAACCAACACAAGCAATATCCTGAATAAATCGAAAAAGAATGAACCAATATATATATTCAGGAGAACAATCCGTATTTATTTTATAAAAAAAAATTGACGAAACCGCCCACAAGACAAAGATATTAAACAATACTATATTTATCAATACAAAAGAATTATTTTTTAGCGATGCTCCGTCCCTAAACAAATTATCACGAAATAAAAATTTCATCCATCGCTCCAAAGCCTTCCATTATACAGAATATAAAGTATCTAAAATATCATACAAGATTCTCCTTTACAAATACTCTTTATCCAAAGAATGATGTTAAGATTTGAGATTTTTGTTCAATTTGCAAGAAATAAAGAGAAAAGCGCAACATCCGCTATACATAAAACAAAGCTTCAACAACAAGAGTTTAACATAAAAATCAGAAAAGTACAATAATATCATCTAAATCTTATTTGTTGCTCAGGCTACTGTTTTTTATTATTACCCCGTTGAGCTTTACGCTTGGCTTTCATGGCTTTGGTCCCCTTGAGCTTCGGATTGATACGTTTGGACCCGGCTTTACGGCGCGAGGCTTTCAACTTTTCTTTCTTTACCGTTGATTTAACACGTATACTCTGAATGGTCTTGGGTCTTTCACGCAGACGAATAACAATCGGCAATCCGATAAAACCAAACGATTCACGGAAGTAGTTATTCAGATATGTCTGATAATTTCTGGCGCAGAACTTCGGATTATTGACAAAAATCAGGAATGTCGGCGGCACCGTATTTACCATTGTGGTATAATAAATCTTCAACGGAGCGGTACCCACCACCGGCGGAGAATTTTTCTGTAGAGCGTCTTCGACAACTTTGTTGATCATGGAAGTCGGCACCCGAACATCAAGCTGTTCAATCACATCGCCGACCACGTCAAGCAATTTGTCGAAATTACCGCCGTCAATAGCACTGACAAATACAACCGGTGCATACGACATCCCAGGAAGAGAACGCTCAATTTCATCAAGCACCTCTTTTTTGTTGCGGTTCTCACAGATATCCCATTTGTTGGCAACAATGATACACGCCCTGCCCGATTCACGGATCAAGGAGGCTATCTTCTTGTCCTGAGCCGTCATCCCGTCCGGTCTAGCTTCTATAAGGAATAAAATAAGGTTAGCGCGTTCGATAGCGGACTGAGCCCGCATGGCGCTGAATTTCTCGACTGCGTCGCTGACTTTACCGCGTTTACGAAGTCCGGCAGTATCAATCAGGCAGGCGGGAAGTTTTTCGCCTTCAAATTCAAGCTCGAAATCAACATCAACGGTATCACGCGTGGTTCCAGCCACATCGCTAACCATTACCCGGTCTTCACCAAGAAGCCGGTTGATCAGTGAAGATTTCCCTACATTGGGACGCCCGACAGCAGCAATCCGGAATGGTTCCGGCTGTTTCGGCATATTGGAAACGGCATCAAAATCGGCTAATACGATCTCCAGTAAGTCATCAATTCCACGACGATGCAGGCAGGACACCGGATGCAAATCCGCGTATCCCAAAGCGGAAAATTCAGGGACCAATTTGTGGTGTCCGGGATCATCAACCTTATTAACCGCAATAATAACTTTTTTACCGCTTTCCCGGAGGCGGTCTGCCACTTCCTCATCAAGCGGAACGATTCCCTGTTGTGCGTTGACCACAAAAACAAGAACATCGGCACCTTCAATCGCCACGTCAACCTGGGCTCGAATATTCTTATCCCACATGTCAACTCCGCGCTCTTCGCCGGTAAAAGTACCAAGTCCGCCAGTATCAACTGCCAGAAAGTGTTTTCCATGCCATGTGGCAGGCGACATGATTCTGTCACGTGTTACGCCGCTGGATTCATGGACAATCGCCAGGCGACGTTTTATCACAGCATTAAACAGTGATGATTTTCCTACATTAGGACGTCCGACAATGGCAACTGTCGGAATTGCCGGCTGTTCTGCTTCAACGCTGTCTGCAATTATCTGTTCATCATTCATATTCAAAATCCAGTAACTCTTCCGGGTATAATCCGGTGATTATAGTTATACTCAAATTCGATTGCACCAATACAAGGTATAAATTATTCAGACCTGCAACCGATAATTATCATTGTTGTTGATCATATAAAAGTTGATTAACTTATCACAACCATAAGGATTTGCAAACAGAAGTTGATTTAAAAGCTTAAAAGCTATATATTTTATATATTATGATGATAAATAAAAAAATATAATGGAGGACATTGTAAGATTATTTCAAAAAATAGTGTATTGATTATATATTCAATTACACATTTAACTGTAATCGGAACGGAGCGGGGAATACATTATAGTAAGAATCGGTGCAAACCCAGGTGGAGATTAATATTTCTTTCCTATCACTGATTAAGAAATTATTAATTATTCAGAAGGGAAAATATATGAAGTATATTATTCTTCTACTAATGGTAATTGGAATTACCGCTCTAAATGCTCAATCACTGAAGCTTGTAAGAAACTTCAGCTATCCTCAGACTCCATCTTTCACGGACCAGACACAACCGGGAAACAATTCGAAAATTGACACGGTCGCCAGTTTGCAAAAACGTCAGCGAATGAGTTCAAGGACAACCCATCGCAACCGTTTTGGCAAAGTAAAGCAGTTATATATTATTCCGGGGGGACTTGAACCAACGAATAATTATATTTTTGCTCTGAGTAAATTTTTCCCTCATTTTGAATATTCGCCCGGAAGTTTCAGTTTTTCCGGTCCTGCGGACAGCTTGCTATGCGTAACTAATTTTGCATGGGGAACAGAAAATAACAATGAGAATTTTCTTCCGCTGCTGATCAGCAAGGGCTATCAGGACATAAAAACCCCAACTTATAATTTCACATGGAGCCAACTTCCCGCCTATAATCAGAGTGGAACAACGTTCACACCGGATGGCGGCGAAATAACTTTGAACTATGAATTCAAGGTTCCGATCCAATCCACCACAACCTGGGGAGATGACCCGGCATTTAACAAATTTTCTATGGCTGGTGGAGGAATTTTTGGGAAGCCCCCCAAAATTGCTCCCAAAAAAATATTCTGCTGGAATAACGGAAACATGCAAACGTTCATGGATTCCCTGAGTACTCCGTATGGAGTAAGGAACCAGATTAGTCTGCCGATGGATTTCAGGGCAGAAGGTTTTTGTCTGGATAAACCTTCTGAAATCGTCTACCTTGCCGGAAATGATGCAAAAATCCGGGCCATAAAAATCAATGGAGAACCGCTATGGGAAGTCCACGGTCGTGCTCCAACTATTATTTATCGTGACTATTTGATTGCAATCAGTCCGGACTATCTGGAAATTATTTTTTATGACAAAAAAACAGGAAAACTCGTAAGCAAGTCACGATTACCTGACTCATTACCACGTTATGAAAACTGTTTTATCCTGATATCAACCCTTTCGGGAGATATGCTGCTCATGTCAGTCCCCAATCAAAGCCGACTGCTCTGCTACCAGATTATAAACGTCAAGTAGCATTCATTTTGGATGAATCTTTTCTTCCCGCCTCAATCAACAACTGTAAAAAGAAAGCTATTTTTCTCTTTACAGTTGTCGACTTTTGTTGTATAGTCACATTCTGACAATATCTGTATTTTTGATAAATAAAATTAATACGAGGCATCTATCATGTTGAAGGGAATATCTCCACTAATCAGTCCGGAACTACTGAAAACCCTTGCGGAAATGGGACACGGCGATGAAATTGTCCTGTCTGACGCACATTTTCCAGCCCACACCTTCGGACAACGCGTTATTCATGCGGATGGTCTCAGAATACCACCTTTACTTGACGCAATCATCCCGCTTTTCGAGCTTGATGCTTATGTTGAGGCACCGTTAATTATGATGGCGGCAGTTTCCGGCGACACGCTGGACCCGGCGGTTGAAGCATCTTACATGAAAGCTGTCCAGAAGCATGCGCCGCAAACTCCGGCACCAGCCCATATTGGTCGTTTTGAATTTTACGACCGTGCCAAAGAGGCCTACGCCGTAGTTCTCACTGGCGAGACAGCAACATACGGTAACATTATTCTGAAAAAAGGAGTAACTCCAGTCTCCTAATAACTACGGGAAAAGACTTATTATGAAATACAGTGAATATGGTTCTACGGGAAAGAAAGTCTCAGCAGTCGGTTTCGGCGGCATGCGTTTTGATCTGGAAAAATCAAACGAAGAAAATGCAGAACTCGTAAGATATGCGTCTGCTCAGGGAATAAATTACTTTGATACAGCACCCGGCTATTGTGAAGACAGAAGCGAAGACATCTACGGACTGGCTTTCAAAAATATGCCGAATGACTTCTATGTAACAACCAAAGCTATGCCCACTGCGGTCAAAGATGCACAGGATGCTTATGATAAAGTCAGACGCTCTCTGGACCGACTGGGTGTGGATCGTATTAATTTCTACCATGTCTGGTGCCTGCGAAAAATGGACCATTACTTCAAAGCGATGGAGCCCAACGGACAATACGAAGGATTGTTGCGATGTAAGGAAGAGGGACTGATTGATCATATCGTCTGTTCCTCGCACCAACCGGGAGAGGAGATCAAACAATTGTTGTCCTACGGCTCTTTTGAAGGAATTCTTCTGGGAACCAATATCCTGAATTTTCCTTACCGCTATGAAGGTATGATCGAAGCAAAGAAACGGAATCTCGGAGTCGTGGCAATGAATCCCCTTGCCGGAGGAGCCATTCCAAACAATGCTGAAAAACTACAGTTTCTCTGCAGTAATGACAAAGAGAATCCGGTAGAATCCGCGCTGAGGTTTATTATTACGAATCCATACATCAATGTTGCCTTGGTAGGCTTCACTACTTGCGAACATATTGATACAGCCTGCCGGATCGCCTCAAACGCAACTGAAATGACCCAACAGGAACTCGACCGGCTAACCGGATTACTCGGAACCAATATGAATGAGATATGTACCGGCTGTGGTTATTGCAAAGATTGTCCAAAACAAATCAATATTCCCGGCTATATGCAGTATTATAATGAAAAAGTAATGTTTGGCACTGAAGACGACAAATTACGCGAAAGACTCGATTTCAACCTGAACTGGGGACTTATGGCGAATTCAAAAGGTAGAGCCGGAGACTGCATAAAATGCGGAAAATGCGAAACGGCATGTACCCAACATTTACCGATAATATCACGGCTGGCAGAAATTGCGAACTGGGAAGCTAATATAAATAACGAGAAAAATTAATTTTTTTCAGTTATTACCCTCCTTAACCTATAAAATGCCTCTATAATATAATTAATAGAGGTTATTTCTGCGTTAAATGTGTAACGGCGGAAGCTGTATTACTGCCATAAATTGGAACTTATAATGGTTGGAAGAAAAAAACTGTTATGGCTTGTTGCAGCAATTGCGGTATTGAGTATAACAATCGCGTTGTTTGTTATTCTCTCCTTATCAACAACCAACAATCATGAAGTTTATAAAATAGCCATATTCCAAACATCCAGCCATCCCTGTATGGAAGAGGCAATAAAAGGCTTTAAAAGCAAATTCAAACAAAATCATTTATACAGCGACAAAAAAATAGTTTTAAAATATTTCAATCCGGAATTAAGCCCGGTGATAAGCAAAGCCATGGCCCATGGAATTCTTTCCGGAAAATACGATATGGTTGCAACGTTCAGCACTCCTGCCCTGCAAATAATAGCAAAATATAACCATGATGGAAAAATTCCACACGTATTCGGAGTGGTCAATGATCCGTATTCAGCCGGAGTCGCCATCAATAAAAGAAACAATAAACAACCTTCCCACCTTACCGGCTTTAACACCCCGCCACCAGTAAGAAGAACATTTCATCTGGCACGTTTATGTAATCCCAAGCTGACACGTGCGGGAACAATTATTAATCCCAACGATGCCTCTTCAATGGTTTGCCTTGCCAAAGCCCGGGAAATCTGCAAGACACTCAAAATAAAACTGGAAGTAGCCAGAGTTTCGAACCGCGTTCAAGTAGAATCGGCAACCCACCAGTTATTAAAAAGGGGCGTTGAAGCGATATTTATAGGAGGAGACAATACGGTAGATCCATGTGTGGGAGTTATATCAAGAATTCTGGAACCGGAAGGAATTCCGATTTTTGCTTATATTCCATCCCATACGGCAGACGGAGCGGTCTTAGGGCTTGGGGCGTCATACTTTGAAATCGGAAGATTAATGGCAGCCATAGCAATAGAAATAATTAATGGTAAATCCCCTGGTGATATACCAATAAGAACCATAATGCCGCTACAACTCGCAATAAATTTAAAAACGGCTCAAACACTCAATGCAAACTGGAAAATTCCTCAAAAGGTAATAGAAAATGCCTCCATAGTCTTAAATGGAACTGATGATGATGATTTAGTATCTCTAGGCTTCTCTCATCCTCCACACGAAAAAAATAATCCATTAGCCGATGATGAAAAACGTCCCCATTTATACTATATCAACTATGATTATGCCTACCCGGTAGAAGAAACGTTAAACGGTTTTTTGGCCGGCATGAAACGGCAGGGAATGATTCTGGGCAAGACTTATGAACTGCAAATTTTCAACACCGAAAAAAGCGTCAAAAAGGCTGAATTATTATTTAAAATGGCTAATAACGCTTCAGACTGCGATATAATACTATTAACTACAACCCCGGCATTACTTGCTGCCCTGAAAACAGTTAAAGACAAACCGGTAGTTTTTGCAACGATCGCCGACCCCATTGCGGCAGGAGCAGGCAAAAGCAATTCCAGGCACCGCAAAAATTTCACTGGTATATCCTGTAAAAATAATTTCAAAAAAATGGTCAGTCTGATCAAACAATGTTTTCCTAATGCCAAACGTATCGGCTCCTTGTATAATCCCTATGAAAAAAACTCAGAAGCTTTTCGTGTAGCATTAAAAAAAGAACTTGAATCAGCTAACATGCAATTTATTACCATTCCTAACAGTTCCCCGGGCCAACTAAAAAAAGCAATGGATGAACTAATCCACAGTAAAGTCGATGTTATATGCCAAATAAACGATCACTTACATGACATATTATTTTCATCTATCAGCTCTATAGCCCAAATATCGCACATACCTCTGCTGGGTTTTTTAAGCCAAAATGCACAAAAACACGGGGCCGTTCTGGCCCTCTCTCCAGATTTTGAAGACGGCGGACGAATGCAGGCAATACTTGTAAACCAGATTATCCGTGGAATATCTCCGGCAAATCTGCCTTTTCAGCAGATAAAACGCAGCAGGCTGACCATCAACTTAAAAAATGCCGCATACTTTAACGTAAAAATCCCTCCCAAACTTCTCAAGGAAGCCGATATGGTAATCGACTAAACTTTAACAACACTGGATTAAATTATTATTTATCCACGGTTATGGCTTTGCTTTTGTATAAAAAATGTTAAATTATAGTAATTATATTGGGAATAAAAATTTTGCCACGGGATGGAAATGACGGGAAAACAGCTTGCTTTTGATCTTTTTGGAAACAGTGATAGTGATTCACAATCGCAAACCAATCAGGAAAAACCGGAACTGGAGAAATCAGGCAAAAAGAATCGGATAAAACGTCCGACAAAGGTTCATCCGGTAAATTACCACCATGAACTGCGGCGAACAGTAATTGGTTGGCTGCTCAATCAGAATCCAGCCGGACTGGCGGTTTCTGTTCCAACCAGAATTTCAAAGTTTAAAGCCGACATAGCCGCTTTTCAGTCGGATGTCGTACGCGGACGCTCCCAGCCTGTTCAAACTATTATTGTGGAAATCAGAAGCAATCGAAAATCATGCTGGCCCGATTGCGGTAACCATGATGATCTGCTCAACCGTCTCAAACAGCAAAAAGCTATCAAAGAACAGCTAGAGGCCAAAATCAGAATCAACGAACCGGAGTTGCGCGAGTCCGATACTTTGTTTGACGAATACCAAAGCTGGGATTATTCTAGTTCTTCTTCCAGAGAATATCAGCAATGCCGACGCCAGGTAGAAAAACTTGAACATGCACTTTATAAAGGCAGCAGGTTTGAACAATTGCGCCGGGCTCATGTTGCCGATCTGCACTATTTGGCTGTACCGGAAGGACTGGTTGAAGCCGATGAAGTCGCTTTCGGCTGGGGACTGCTTTTCATCACCAAAGACTCCGGAATCAAAGTTGTCAAAGAAGCATTAAAACGGGACTGTCCTCCGGCAAACCGACTCCATCTGGTAATGAATATCGCCGCGTCCGGTTTGAATGATACGTTGTTCGCCAATGGAATACGTTGTAGCAAGTCTGGAGAAATCATTTTTTCAGCTATCCCCAGAAGACGACGTAATATACTCGGAAAATACAGGGATATTGTTTGATTATGTTTAAGATGTTAAAAATGCTCCCGTTCTATCCCGTATGGATTTTCTCAAAGATGATAAAAACCATGCCGCGTCCAATACTTGACTTCACTGCAGAATGTTGTGGACGAATCATGTATATGATTCCAGCATTCCGAAAAATCGTTATAGCCAACATCACTGTAGCTTTTCCTGAATTCAGCCGAAAACAAGTCAAACAAACAGCACAAAAAAGTTTTGCTAATCTAGTAAGGACCCTGTTGGAATTCTTCTGGTTCAGTAACTCTCCCGAACGCCTAAACCGTTATGTTCTGATTGCCCCGGAAGCCTATGAAATGCTGAATCGCCATATTCAGGCAAACGAAAATATTATTTTTGTCACTCCTCATCTTGGCAACTGGGAAGCTACCGGACTAAAAGTCGCACTTTCCAGCGGACTGGATTTTGCTGTTGTCGTAAGGCCGCCACGCTATGAGTGGCTGAATAAGTTGATTGAATCACATCGCGCATCTCTGGGCAATGATATCATACAGGCAAAAGGAGCAGGTCGGGCAATGTTTAAGGCCCTGAAAGCCGGAAAAAGCATGGCCACTCTTATTGATCAGAACACCAGAGTCAGGGACGGTGGAGTATTCGTCAATTTCTTTGGTCTTCCCGTTCCTTCCAGCCGTGCTCCAGCTGTTTTTGCGGCTAAAAATCCAAAAGTTCAACTATACGTAGCCGGAGGAGTCAGGCTTCCGGATAAACGGATTCAAACTTTTTTCGAACCACTGCCAAAACCTCAGTCGGAATACTCCGACGACCAGGAAATGATTCAGGACTTGATGTCCATTACGGAAAAGTATATTCGTAAAAATCCGGAACAATATTTATGGTTTTACAAACGTTTCCAATATATTCCAAGGGAAACGACAGATGAGTTAAAATCAAAATTTCCTTATTATGCCACCCCTGCGCCGGATAAATTCTATTTCAAGAAAAAACATACAGAATAAACCGAAATAATGGGAAAGAAAGTCAACAAAATACTAAAATTTATTGAAAATCCGCGACACCGCTGTTTTTTCGCGGCAATCCCCCCCTGCCTGATCGCATTGATTATTTATTGCTATGCCAGTGAATTCCCATCCCCCTTCCCTGACAGCCATGAATACCAGGAACTCAGCAAAAACCTGGTGGAACATGGACATTTTAAATATTCCAGTGATACATCGGCCGGAGAAGGATCGTTACGACGCACACCGGGATATCCCGTCATGATAGCAGCCTTCCGGTTGTTTGCCGGAGATCATGGCTTCTTTCCATTAAACCTGGTCTTCCTCTACGGTATATGTGTTTTATCTTTCAAGCTTGCTTCAAAATTCAAAATTCACAGCTGGAAGTTGCTTGCAATACTACTGACACTATCCCCCGGAATGATTATCTGCACCACGGCTCCGATGACCGAAATCCCTTTCTGCTTCTGGCTTGTAGCAGCAATATATCTTCTTACAGTAGACAGCTTTGTCCTGGCTGGCTTATGCCTTTCAGTTGCTTCGATTATACGCCCGGCGGGTATCCTGCTGTTTATTATTGTATTAATCTGGATGCTGTGCAACCGGAAAAAAACAGTCCACGTATTATTGTTTGTTGCCATGGCAAACCTGCTCCCGGTCTGCTGGAGCCTGCATAACTATGCAAAATTCGGATACTTTTCCTATACAACTCTTAGCGGCTATTATCTGCTGTATTATAAAGCGGGCAGTTATCTGTCATGGCACGATAATGTACCGTTTGACACTCAACGAAAACAATTAGGGGCACAACTAAAAAGTACTCATCCAATAGAAAGAGCCAGAGAAGCCGGAAACCTGGGACGCAAAATACTGCTGGACAATTTTTTCGGCTTCTGCTTCTGGGCCCCCAGAAACCTGGTGAACTTTTTCATGCCGGACATAACTCCGCTGCTGGAGCGAATCAGGGTTACTTCTGGTGGACGCGGCACACTCGACATTCTGCGAAGACAAGGTATCCTGGCAGCGGTAAAACACTATTTTGGCAATAATATGATTGCCGGAATAATTACCTTGCTTTATTGTATATTCTATGGGCTAAGCTGGTTGCTTGCGCCATTCGGAATTTGGCGAATCATCCGTTGCCGACAATACGCCTTGTTATGTCTTGTCGGCGGAATAACAGCTTATCTCTGGATTATTCCGGTAGGGAATCTTGACTGGCGCTTCCGGGTTCCGGCAATACCGCTTATCTTTATTGTTATGAGTTCAGGGTTCATATATCTGCAAAGCAGATATGTCATATATAAACAGAAACGTAGGAGAGAAAGACATGAAAGCTCTTGCTAAGATGGCTTTGCCATTGATTGCAGCAGTAACTTCGACAATGCTCTATGCCGAAGTTAAACTTCCGGAAATCTTCAACAGCCACATGGTCCTGCAGCGTAATGTAAAACTTCCCGTCTGGGGAACTGCAAACGCCAACGAACAAGTAACTGTAACAATCAATGGACAGGAAAAAAGCACCGCTGCAGATTCCGCTGGAAAATGGAAGCTGGAGCTCGATCCCATGAAAGCCGGTGGTCCATTCAAGATGGAAGTAAAAGGTTCCAATACGATCACTTTTGATGACATACTGGTGGGAGAAGTATGGCTTTGCTCCGGTCAATCCAACATGGAATTCCGAGTACGCAGCGTAATTGACGGAAAGAATGAAATAGCCCAAGCTAATTATCCCCAAATTAGACTTTTTCATGTAAGAAAGAGCTGGAACAATATTCCCCAAACGAACAGCCTTCACGCTTCCTGGAAAGCTTGTACAGCAGAAAATATTCCTAACTTTTCCGCTGTGGGTTACTTCTTTGGTCGCGAATTGACCAAGAAACTTGATGTTCCAATCGGACTGATCAATTCATCCTGGGGCGGTACTCGAATTGAACCTTGGACCCCTCCGGTCGGATTCAAACTAACTCCGACTCTGAAATCAATCACTCAACAAGTTGAAGCCAAAATTCCAGGAACTGCGCAGCACCGTAAACTAATGGAACAGGCCATAAAAAATTATTCAGACTGGATCAAGCAGTCGGAAACAGCTTTAAAAGACAATAAATACACCTCACCCCCAAAACCATTTCCAGCAGAACTAGTTCCATATAGGGACCATCAGAAGCCAACGGTACTGTACAATACCATGATCAATCCGTTTGTGCCTTATGCAATTCGCGGTGCAATCTGGTATCAGGGAGAATCAAACCGTCATGATGGAATGATGTATGGCGAAAAGATGAAAGCCCTGATCAACGGCTGGAGATCGATTTGGAACAATCCCCAAATGCCGTTTTATTTCGTTCAAATTGCCCCATATCAATACGGCAGGGACAATGTGGAAATTCTTCCGATTCTCTGGCAGGCTCAGATCAAAGTTGACCAGACGGTTCCTTACACCGGCATGGCCGTAATCAATGACATCGGTAATCTTAGAGATATTCACCCGAAAAACAAACAGGAAGTCGGCCGCCGCCTGGCTCTGCTGGCCCTCAACCAGACTTACGGTAAAAAAGATATCGTCTGCAAATCACCTGTTTTTAAAGAAATGAAGATTGAAAAGAATGCGGTAAAAGTCATTTTTGACAATGCAAAAACACTGAAAACGCGTGACAACCAAGCCCCGACATGTTTTGAGATCTGCGGCAAAGACGGAATCTTTTATAAAGCCAATGTTCAGCTTGATGGTAATACCGCAACTCTAACAGCTGACGAAGTAAGCGAACCAGTCGTTGCCAAATTTGCCTGGAATAAAACTGCTGTACCAAACCTGACCAACGAAGCCGGTCTTCCTGCCTCAGCCTTTAAGTCCGGTTCGATTCCATTATGCGAACTCCTTAATACCTTAATTCCGGAAGCCAAAAACTTTAAACTGGTTTATGCCCTTGACCCGTCAAGGCCGGTTCTAACCAATGGAAAGAAAAGCATTACTTACAAAGTAAATAAAAGCAGAGAAATTATTGGTAACGTTAAGAAAATCGGTTATGCCCTGATTCTGAATGGTAAAGATTACGTTTTCGTGACCATGGATCCATTTACTAAAGATCTGAAAAAAATCGGTGTACCAGTAAAAGCTTCCGGCGCACGGTTCCAGTTGAAAATAAATAATATGACCGTAAAATCCAATGTTGCCGGAGTGAAAAACGGCACTTTCGCAACAGGCGGAAATATTGAATTCTGGGACTGTAATTACCAGCCGTCCAATGCCGCAAAAATCCCCGGAGCCAGCGGAACAACCTATGACTTTGGCGATAGATATGATGGCAACAGGTCCCCCGGATACGGATGCATGCAGGTTCACAACTACAGCGCAAAACAGACCGTTTTTGCCTTCAACAATTTCAGTGTCGGTCACAACTGCGATCTCGGAATCGGCAACAGCCCGAAAGGTAATCCCGACTGGACGTTCTCCCAAAGTGCGTCAAAATGCAAATCGGCAATGCTGTATATTCTGGTTGAGACTGAATAAGCAACATATTAATATATGATAGATTAATCCCGCCGTGTTGTAAAACCACGGTGGGATTTTTATTGTTATGCGACGACACAAAAGTCTCCAAACAGCAATAATTTATGAATATTTGCCAAAAAAGCAAAAAAAAACGAAAAAAAACTCTCCCTTACATATTTGCGGCTTGACTCTGGCAAAAAAATATGATAGACTTTAAAAGGTTTACGGAATTGGGGCATGTCCAGTTTGCTGAAATACATTTAACTCTATTGTTTTTAAGACAACAGTAGCGAGAAATGATGTCGATTGGCTTTAAAACTCCCTTATTCAGTTTTTTATTTCAGAAATTTTTCCAGGAAAAGAGCAATGAACATCTATGTGGGCAATCTCCCGTACAATCTGGGAGAGGACGAGCTTCAGCAGGCTTTTGAAGCTTTTGGTGAAGTAACTTCAGCAAGAATCATCCAAGACAGAGAAACCAATCGTTCAAAGGGTTTCGGCTTCGTAGAAATGGCAGACGACAACGCAGGAAAAAGCGCAATTGAAGGCCTGAACGGTACTGAAATTGGCGGAAGAAATGTTGTTGTAAGCGAAGCACGTCCACGGCAGGAAAGATCAGGAGGTGGAGGTTTCCGCGGTGGTAATCGCAGAGGCGGCCACGGTGGACATGACAGAGGCAATTTTGGTGGTGGAAGAAACTACTAATTTTATCTGATTGTTCCAGACGGCAACGGTTTTTAACTGTTGCCGTTTTTTTATTAATGATTTCCGCCGAAATTACAGCGGTGCAAAAGCTGTCCGTCATCTACTGAATTTAATTCGTAAACCGAAATCGTATTGATTATAAATTCTTCTTGAGGCGGCTTAATCGCACACAAAGCCGCAACGTCACTTTCCGTTAAAGTGGCATTATTCAGGCATATTGTACAATGCGGCTCGTATGGAAAACGATTCGGAGTAAACCAGATACCGGAACTAACCACCATATCATGGATTTCCACAAATTTCTCCGGGTAAGCCATGGTAAAATAGAATATTCCGGTATTCTCGAACTGCCTGATTTCACGAAATGATGTGCTGAATGGCTTGAGATCAGCAGCAATCCGGTCAATAGCGGCAAAGACCTCAACGCTATCCTGTCCTTCGATAATCGATCCGATTCCATTGGAGCCGGACACACTGATCTCTACAGGATAATCCGCCCGATCCGGATCAAAACGACGTCGGATATCCTTAACAATATCCGCTGCCGGAGCCGGAATGTTCAGTACAACATAAGTTGGATCATCAAACATGGTTGCGGTTCTGGGCATATTACTCCCTTCCGAATCATGAATTCAGTTTTTGTAATGCTTTTCTAATAAGGTTTTCTGTCGAACACTCTTTTTCATCAAGCTCTTCGAGCAGCATCTTCATCGTTTTCTGGATACCATCGCGTTTAAATCCGAGCTGTTCTAGAGCAAGAGTCGCATCTTCGATGGCATGTTTGACTTCTGCGTTCAGAGAAGTTCCCTCACCGGTTCCGGAAACAAATTCAGGCGAAAGTTTACTTAATTTGTCCTTCAGTTCGACAACCAGGCGTTCCGCGGTACGTTTCCCGACACCGTTGATTTTCTTAACAACAGTCAGATCGCCATTGATGATTGCGGAGCAAAACGAACTAACCGGCATACTACTCAGAATACTCAGGGCTAATTTCGGCCCCACCCCGTTAACCGTAACCAGAATCTCAAAAAGCTCTTTTTCCTGAGTCGTGGCAAATCCGAAAAGAGTAATCGCATCCTCTCGTACATTCATAACAGTCAGCAGAGTAACCTCACCTCCTGGTTGCGGGAGATGATCAAACGTGCTGATCGGAATAAACACCAGATATCCCACTCCATGAACATCAATCACAGCCTGGGTAAAATTCGACTCAATAAGCGTTCCATGCAGTCTGGCAATCATCGCTACTCCTTGATAAGTTATGTAATCTTATTTTCCGCTACGGAGATAATCCGCTTAGTTCAGTTTGATCTCCATTGAGATATCCACCGCTTTAACTGAATGCGTCAGGGCGCCAACTGAAATATAATCGACGCCAAGCTTGGCGATAGAAGGAATTCGCTCAATAGTAATACCACCGCTGGCTTCAAGTTTAGCGCGTCCGTTATTAAGCGCGACGGCTTCTGCCATTTGCTCATTTGTCATATTATCGAGCATCACGTATTCAGCACCGGTTTCCAGCGCTTCTTTTACTTCCTCAAGGCTGTCGGCTTCCACTTCCACTTCAAGCTGCGGATATTTTTCCTTAGCGCGGGTAACCGAGCGGGTAATACCTTTTTCACCCTCAAGACCGGCCAGTTCACGATGATTGTCTTTAATCATTACCCGGTCGTAAAGTCCAATACGGTGATTGGTGGCACCACCTGCGGCAACCGCATATTTTTCCAGGTTACGCCAGCCAGGAGTGGTTTTACGGGTATCAAGAACTACAGTAGGAGAACCGGCAGTTTCAGCAGCATAACGATAAGACACCGTCGCAACACCACACAGACGCTGAAGAAAATTCAAGGCTGTACGCTCTGCGGTAAGCAGTGAACGCGCCGGACCGCGCACTTCCGCCATAACGGTTCCCTTTGGACAAAAATCTCCATCTGCCACCAGGGATTTCCATTCGCATGAAGGATCAGCCGCAGCAAATACTCTTTCAGCGACTGCAAGCCCGGCAACGACACAGTCTTCTTTACATTTCATGATTGCCACAGCATGAACATCTTCCGGAATAACCGAATTACTGGTAGAATCTCCAAGGTCCCCAAGGTCTTCCTCGAACGCCAGTTTTATTAAAATATCAACCCGATCAAAATCAATCGGCGGCAACTGCTTTACTGTATTTGTCATTATATTTATACTCCTGTCATTCTTGAAATATTTTTAATCGCGGTAGCTCTGCCGGTATTCATATCATAAGACACCACCACCGCATCAATCCTGATTCCTGAATCAACCACCGGAAGCCGTCCCGGCATGCCTGAACGAAATTTTCTAACCACTGCATTAACATCCCGGCCAAGAACAGAATACTCCGCCCCGGTCATACCAACATCACTGATGAACGCGGTTCCGCCTGGCAAAATTTTAGCGTCGGCAGTCTGTACATGGGTATGGGTCCCCAGCACGGCAGTAACTCTGCCGTCCAGAAAATGTGCCATCCCCGCTTTTTCACTGGTGGCTTCAGCGTGAATATCAACAAAAATCGTTTTCACGGTACCAGGCAGTTCGTCAAGAATTTTTTCAGCCGTCTCAAACGGACAATACGCACTGTCCCTGACAAAAACCTTACCAAGAAGGTTGATTACGGCAACATCACCGCCCCCCTGATTGCGAAAGACTCCGTATCCCCGGCCAGGCTGACTGCTGCTTAAATTGGCTGGACGCAATATATTTTTATATCGGGTTATTTCCGTTTCAAAATTTTTCTGATCCCAAACGTGGTCACCAGTGGTAATCACATCAACCTTATCGGCAATTTCATTTACGCACTTCGCCGTCAAACCAGCCCCCCCCGCGATATTTTCAGCATTCACAATACAAAAGCTGCAATTATATTCGCGCCGAAGCTCCGGAACTTGTTCTATGACCGCACGGCGGCCCCCTTTACCTACTACGTCTCCAATAAAAAGAATATTCATAAAATTTAGTTTTCTGTTTCAGCCGACTCTCAATGCCGACCTCTATTATAAAAAAATCATCAATAATATTAATTTAGCACTATATATACAAAAAAACAGGTGCTATTTTATTGATTTGCATGAAAGAGGGTGATGATGACAGAAATTTCAGATAATCAAACAATAGAAACAACGACACCAGCAGACAAAAAATCAGTGTCGCATTACGGGAAAAAAATATTCTGGTTTTGCTTTCGAATCGCATTAGCAGTAGGAATTATATATTTCCTGGTCCACGGAGAGGCAGGCAAAATCCTGCATGATTTGAAAAAATTCGACTATAGATGGCTGCTACCGGCATTCTTTTTCTATTATATTCATTTTATGTTCGGAGCTTGGCGCTGGTACAAACTAACAACGGTACTGAATATTAATATCTCACTGCGGGACGCCATCTTTCTCTCGATGAAAGCGTTTTTCTTTTCACTGGTAATTCCCGGGGGCGCCATCGGAGGCGACTTGGCAAAAATCGGATTCCTGGCTGCACAAGCGCAGAAAGGAACGAAAGTGGAAGGCGCATTCACGGTTTTGATGGACCGCATTGTCGGCATGGTTTCTCTATTCGCTCTGACTATTGTCGTTGTCCTGATCTCGATTCCACTGCTGATGCAGGTTGAAGCGGATCAACTCTACGACATGCTTGGTCTGCAACATAGTCCGGACGTAATAAGAACATTTAAATATTGCGCAATTGCCGGTCTTATCCTGATGTGCCTGGCAGGAATCTGCGCCTGCGCCATAATGTTTATGCACCGTTTTGTTCGTAAACTTCCCCTGGTAGATCCAATCTGGAAATGGTGCGACACCCATTCTCATGGTTCTGTCAGCCGGATGACTTCCGCTATTGACCTGTACCGCGACAAACTGGGTTTGCTGGCAAATTTGATATTAACCAGTACAATCTTCATTCATCTTAACCTGGTTTTGATTGTTTATTGCATCACCCGAGGTCTCGGAGTTACCGTGAAACCGCTGGCATTGCTGTGTAGTGTTACTTTAGGGAATATAGCCGGTCTGCTGCCTTTCACGCCATCAGGTATCGGCTTCCGGGATTATACCATTATCAAGGTACTCGAAGTTGGCGGCGCTCCTATGGATGCTGCAAAATCAGCGGCACTATTGTTTACCGCACTCATTATTGTAGCCAATATTTCCGCTGGAATTTTTTATATTCTCGACATGAAAAAGAAAGTGGAATAGACAGGGAGCTTCTCAATGAAGTCCGGCGTACAACTTGAAATGAACTTTGAAAACAACCGCAACCGGCTGAAGCGGCAACTGAACAGCGGTGAGTTCTTCATACTTTTCGAGGCAAATTCGCCTTCTCGCCAGGCAGACTTAGAAACCTCCCAGGAAAGACTGAGGGAAATTGAATTTGCCGTTGCTTCCATCGAAGGAATTTCCGCCTCGCTAGCCATTACCGATAAATATAATACCCCGGATTCCTGGAACGTAGCGGATTTTGCATCTGCGCTTGATCCAGCAGAACGCGATCGGCATTTGGTTATCTTGAGCGGAAGAAATACTTCCTTTGAAGAAATGGAAAATAATCTAAAACTTTGCAGCAATGCCGGTTTGAGAAACATTGTTCCAGTTTCAGGGAACTCAATACCGGGAGAAACAGCCAAGCAAACTGCAACAAGGCCATTTGTCGAAAGTCTTCATACAATTAATATCGCGAAAAAGAGTTTTGACGACACCTTTTTCTCCGGCTGTACTGTCAATCCATTTAAATACACTCCGGCTGATTTGTTCGCTCAGTATTACAAACTGGTAAAAAAACTATATCAAGGCGCAGACTTCTTTATTACTCAGTTCGGCTGGGATATGTTAAAATTACAGGAACTACGCTGGTATCTTGACAGCCGCGGACTGCATATACCGGCGATCGCACGCGTATTAATGCTGACTCCTGAAAAATTCGAAAACATCCTCAGCGGAAAATACCCGGGGGTTCATCTCTCGCCCGACTTTCAAATTATCTTACAGAATGAACTAAAATATTCTTTTGCCCAGTTTGAAGCAGCACAATGGAGACGTATACAGCTTCAGGCCGCAGGTTGCAAGCTTCTTGGATATAATGCAATTCAACTATCAGGAATTGAACGTCCTGATAAAATTAAAATCGCCGCCGCCAGAATTCGCGATGCCCTGGATGAATTCAAACATTTTTCTGAATGGAAGAAAGCTTATTTCGAATATCTGGCCAGAGCAGAAATGGCTCCATATCCACACCGGTTTTATATGTTCAATCAACTATTTGCCAAAGCTCATATTGATGACGTTCCCCAAATGAACGATGCCAATCTCCCACACACTTCATCATGGGAAAGATTTTACTATAAACTTTGCAAGTTTATGTTTTCACATTCGGCGCGACAATCGCCCGACGAGCACTTTTTATCCAAAAAGTTACTGGTCGGCTGCCCACGCTGTAAATTATGCAGACTTCCGCAAAGCTTTTATATTTGTCCGGAAACCTGTCCAAAATCCCTTGCCAATGGCCCCTGCGGTGGAACCAAAGCTAACGGAGAATGCGAAGTCAGTGGAAATGAATGCATTCATTCAAAGAAAATTCGCCTGGCTCTCTGGCTGAATGAAGCTGACTCTCTCGAAGAACGCTATATAAAACCCGGGAAATAATTATCATACATGAGAAATTATTCTCATATATGATAATTGCCTTGATTCATTTATCACTTATGAGAATAATTTTTATCTCAAATTCAGCCTCACAAAAAAAATAGAGATTTTCACAAAACATCACAAGACATTAATATATAACATCTTAAGCATTATTACATCGTATTACAAAATCTTTATTTTGAAGATTTTTATATTATTCTATCATTATCGGCACGTCCAATGCTTTTTAAAGAAAAGCGTGAAACCAAGAGCCCGGCCGGACTCCAAAAGATCGAAGGAAAAAAATTATAAAAGTAGCTAGAAAGGAAAAAGATTCAATAAGTTTTTAAGAATCAGTAAAATCAAGTTCCCAGGAAGTAACTTCGACAAAAGGAGAAATAAAATGAAAGCATCAGCATGGATCAAATCTGGAATTCTCGCAATGGTAGTAGCAGTTGGAACATGGGCGCATGCAGACAGCGCGACTTTCAATGTAGAAGATACTGTAGCCAAGAAACGCTATATGGCCTCAACTGTTACCTTGGACAGCTCCGGAACCATCAGCGGAGTTACCACCCTAACCAATAAAAACAGACTACTTGGATTCACCGGCGGAGTATTTGTTGTTGCACTGGATGAAAACGACGAAGCATTATACACCACCGAAATCCATAAATACGGAATCAACGCATGCTTCTTCAAGAAAAAACGCACCAGAACAGTTACATGGAGCGATCAGATTCCTGAAGAGTATCTCTCAGAAGTAGCATCCATCGCAATCATGCAGGTTCACTCTCCAACTTACCGGGTATGGAGATGGATCTACGCCAACAAAGACCTGCTGATCGAAAATGCTCAATACATCAAATCACTGTTTGAAGGAGCCTCCTTCGATCTCGATGAAGCACTGGATCTCCTGCAGGAAAACATCGACGCAACTAGTTAATAAAGAATAAATAAAAACCTCCCGGCGGACTTTCCACCGGGAGGTTTTTTAGTTTCAAGAGATTAAGTTTTAAGAAACTCCTTCACTGCTTTCCCAGCCAGATGTCCGGACGAAAAAGCCCACTGTAAATTATAACCGCCGCAGGGACCATCAATATCCAGCACCTCACCGGCAAAATACAAACCGCCAACCAGCTTACTTTCCAACGTTTTAGGATCAACCTCTTTTAAAGTAATTCCTCCACGAGTAACCATGGCTTTATCCCATCCTTCCGTACCATTGACACTCAAAGTTACACCATCAAGCATTCCCGCGAGTTGCTCCCTGGCCAATGCGGAAAACTCAGCAGCAGTAATATGATCTGCTACGCCGCAAATATCACAAAATATTTCTGACATCTTACGAGGAAGATAACCTGACAACAGACGTACCACTGACCTTTTTCCGCTTTTCTCCTGCCAACGTTTAAACTCACGCAGCCAGAAACCGCGGTCTTTATCCGGGAAAAGTCGTAATTTAACAGGAATAGTCTCGTGCTTTTTTAAAAGCATGGAAATATCCGCGGCATAATCAATCACGGCAGGCCCCGACACGCCATGATGCGTAAAAAGTAATTCTCCCTTTCGCGACTGTTTCCGGTGACGCGGAAGATCAATCAAAGCCTCACTATTCTCAAAACTTATGCCCGCACACCTGCCGGGCCATTCTTCTTTGGCTCTAATGCCGGTCATACCAGGCACAGGTTCAACGATATGGTGACCGACTTGGTCAGCAAGAACATAACCCAGGCCCCTACCCCCGAGTTTAGGATAGCCCTTCCCCCCAGTAGCAATGATTACCGCATCCGCAGTCTCAAATCCGGCAGGAGAAACAACCCCCGTTATATCGTTATTGGTAACAGACAGCTCCCGAACCGTCGTCGAGGTAACAATCTTAACACTGTATCGCTCGCATTCATCAAGCAGAACTCCAAGCACATCGCGCGCACGACCTGATTTGGGAAAGAAGTGAAAACCGTCCTCACATATCGTCGGCACACCGCGATCAGCAAAAAAGCTCCGTAGCATTTCCGGTGACAACGCCTTAAGAGCTGGAAGGGTAAAACGTCCCTGCCTGCCGAAAAACTCAAACATTTCATCAGCTGAATGAATATTGGTAAGATTACATTTTGTCCCGCCCGAAGCCAACAACTTGGCACCGGGATGAGGCAATTGCTCATATATGGTTACTTTGCAACCGGCGACGGCAGCTGTCACCGCGGCCATCAACCCGGCAGGACCGGCACCAACAATAATCAGATTCACTTATCTACCTGTATAATAATTAAGAACAAAATTTTATTCTATTCACTCCCCAATGCAAACTGTAGGAAATAGATCCAGCACATTGACATTTGTCACTTCCAGGAGCCTGAAACGGCAATAACGCCATCCGTCTATAGGATTAAAATCCACCCTTCTTGATATAACGCTGTTCAAGCTTTATTCGATTTTCCATAGTAGCCTCCGTAGGCAGTATCATAAGACAAAACAACATATTATTGGCAAATACCGGATCGTCAGTAATTCCCATGTGTGCGGCATTTATTCGATACACGGCGGTCCATTTAATTGGGCAAACCAGAAACGGAACCCATTCCTTTCGACCTACCCGCAAGTCGTCAAGCGTACTGGTCACCAATACCTTTCCATCCCCGGGTTCTTCAACAATAACTTTAAGCGCTCCGGTTTTAGGGTCAACTTCAGCCTGACGGGTCGTTGGCACAGCATCTCCCTGAAACAGGAACAATGCCACATCATTCGGCGGCTCAGCATCAACTTGAACGGCACGAATAAATTGCTTCGCGCGTTTCAAACATTTAGTCAAATGATCAATAGCAATCTTACGGCGCGCCTCAGCTGTCTTGGCCTTCGGCAGTAGAATTTTCAAAATATCATCCTGCTTCGGATCTGCCAGTCCCCACTTGTATTTAATCCAGACATTCGGATCAAAGAGATCAACACTCTTTTTTTCTTTATCTCCGGCCACTACAACAGAACGCGTACTGGTCTGCGGCATCATCTGATAATAAGTTGGAAAAGTTCCTATAATTCCAGGGCGAATACGCGGAGTACCAGCCTCAATCCTCAATCCATTAACCACTTCCAAAACGGTATCAAGGTATCCGCAGTTCGGAGTACCGACAACCATCAGTTTGTCAATATACTTACTGCCGGCCCAATCAAGTTTCGGCAGGGAACCGTCCTTGGGAAGATCACGATCACCATAACGCAAATAATATCGGCTGACAAGTCCCCCCATGGAGTGTGAAACAATGTCGAACTGCACGTCATAATCCTTTATTTTGTAAAGTTCTTTATAACGCTTCTGCAACATTTTACGTTTTTCAAGAATGAATTTATGCAATCGGGCGGCGTTTTCCGGCAAATCCCGTCTCCAGTCATAATAGAAGGTAAACAAACTCGGAAAATGTTTTCCTTTCGGGAGTTTATCCTGTTCAAGGACATACCCTCCTTGCTGAAGAAGGTGAATAAGGCGACTGTAACCAGCAACTGTAAAATTAATCCACAACATTCTTACTTTAACATCGTCAAGAATTCCAACCGGTACCGAATCATTCTTAAGCTCCTTCAAAGATTTGCCTATTGCCATCGGCACAGCGAAGGCGCGTACCGCTTCCGGCGGAGCACTGTAAAAGTTGGAACTGCCCTTAAAAGCCCCCCATATCAACTTCCCGGTTTTCTTATCTGCAAGCTTCGACCCAAGAAAACCATGAACAACAATCACTGGATTTCGTGCGGGCCCTTCATATTCCTGTGTAAGAGTTTCCAGTTTACCCAGCATTGGACGATTATACTGAGCAAATGACTGATAAGATCCTGTCGCCGAATTACAACCACACAAAACCAGCACCACTCCAGCGACAACAGCCAAACACATCTGAATTCGAATTCCCTTCATACACCCTCACTTTTTCTATATATTTTGGATTCATTTCACTACATTATAAGAAAAGCCCTCATCTCGAAATGTCAAACAGACATGAACTAAAACAATGATTTTTAACCATTATCAAACCAATTAACTAAACATATACTTTTCACAACGATTACCACAAAAAGTTATAAAAAACATGATTTTTATGCGTTTTTTGTTGCATTTTGGAAAAAAATGGAATATATTGGATTGTAATGGAACAAATGGGGTACACATAATGCTACCATTCTGCGGACAGGAAAAATGTTCAATCGATGCAAACGGTCGCCTGAAATTGTCCCCGAGATTCATGGAGGATTTTAGCGAACGCTGCTCGGGAGATGTTGTATTGCATGTTTTGCCGGAAGGCGCACTGGCAATATATCCAGAGGATGTGTATACCGAAATGCGATCAGGAACGGCGCGCATGGCAGAAAAAGCCGGACTAAGCATAGTCCAACGTCGTATTCTTCGCAGTTTTGGAGCAATGAGTCAACCAGATAAAATAACCCGTCAGGGACGAATCACGCTCCCAACGGCATATCGGGACCAACTGGAATTAACCCCAAAAGCGGAAGTTTATCAGATCGGAGTCGAAATCGGCATTGAAATCTGGAACGCCAAACGCTGGGAACAGGAACAGGAAAATATCAGCAAGCACTTGCTTGAGAAAGGTGAAAGGGAAATGGCCGCCGATTTATACGGCGAATTTGAATAGAAAACTATGGGAGTAGTAAGATGAATGCAAAAATGAAAAAAATGCCGGAAGTCAAGTGGTTTCCACTGGTCGTCATGATTATGTCAATTTGCATGTTAGGAAGCAAACCAATCCAGCGGTCAATCCGTAAATCAGCTCTCCCGGAAAACGTTAAATGCGCCACTGCCCTGACTGCCGGCAACTGCCAAATGACCCAAATAGCCCGAGAGCATCCAGACCTCATCATAAAAGCCTTCACTCGAAAACTGGTGAAGTTTTAAGACTGCACAAAGTTTTGCTCCGATCAACATGCGGAAACATTCCTCGGGCTTACGCTCGAGGTTATATTTCCTCGCATTACATTAATATCAGACCACCACCGCAACAATATCTAATAAATTCCTTAATAAAAATATTACTTCCTCTTTGATAAAATATAATTTTAGGGCATATTAAAAAGCGAAGCATGAATGAGATTTTTCAGGCAGCCAGAGAAGTATTCAGGAAAAAATGACACTTTCAGATTCAGATTTTCAAAAACGAGCTAAAACCGCATTTATTATTTTAGGCATCTGGGGCCTCGTCGCCATATCATTTTTGCTTTACTACACAACCTTTGCCGCAAAAAAATATATTGATATGGGCGAACGCCTGGCTTGGCGAAAAGGCATATACGGTGGTTCGAGAGGAAAAATTCTGGACTGCAATGGCTTAAAATTAGCCTGGACCGAACTCTATTATACTCTAAAATGTTCCGGCAAAGCCCAAGATAAAGATTTAAGACAAATACAGAAAATATTCCCGACATACAATCCAATCCCCGGACGCAAATTTGAAATAACGCGATTAACGCCAAATCAAATTACCCAATTAGCTCCCTTACTCCGCAGCTCAACGGCTTTCAAACTGGTGTCGGTAGAAGAACGTATGACTCGGAGCGAACCCGAAGTAAAAAAATACATAGGGCAAATCGAACAAACACCTCAGGGAGAGTTGCAAGGTTGCTCCGGCATGGAAAAACATTACGACAAAGAGCTAAAGAAAACCCCAGGAACCTATATCGTAATGCTTGACCGCTATGGCAAATGGATTCAGGAAAGCTGGAAATCAGTAACAAAACCCGAAAACGGTCAGGATATCATATTACCCGTATCATTGCAATCTATTATTTCAGGAGAACACAATGCCATTGGCGATAAAACCAAGTGAACTTAAAATAGCTCCGGCAACCGGCATTTGTTTGATTCTGCTGCTCCTTCAGTCCTGGGGAATGCTGACAATGAGTTCATCCGGAACTGCCGGGATGACATTCCTGACACGCCAGGCAATATGGTGCTTGATATCCTGGAGTTTACTGGGTGCTTTTACCGCAATAAAATTTGAAGACTACAAAAAATACCTTCCGGCAATCATTGCGGCGTTCTATTTACCGCTGATTCTGGTATTAATTTTCGGAGTAAAAATCAACGGCATGCGCGGCTGGTTCGACATCGGAGGTGTTTTCTTCCAGCCTTCGGAAATAGCCAAAGGTTTATTTGTTTTATTATTGTATTACGCTTCGGAGATATTCCAGGAAAAATCCCGCCTGCTCCCTGTCTTGATTATAATTTTCATGGCCTTTGCCATTCCTGTCGCACTCCAACCGGACTTTGGAACTCTCATTGTTTACTGCTGCGGCTTCGCTGCAATCATTTGGCTGCTAATCGGACGCGTCAAACTACTTGCCTGCTCGGGTGCGGCCATATTAACCACTATTCTTCTAATGTCTGTAAAACACAGTTACATTCATCAGCGACTTACGAGCTTCTGGAGTCCGTCAGCCGATCCATCCGGCGCCGGATGGCACATCATGCAATTCCGATACACTATGGCCCGGGGAGGATTATTTGGAGCCGGAATCGATCAGGCGTATTGGACCAAAGCTTATCTGCCTCTCGCTCACAGTGATTCCGCTTTTGCTGCCATGATTGAATCCGTTGGCTTTCTCGGCGGATTTACTGTCCTTGCCGCGCTATGTATACTTTGCTGGTGCTTCTGGAAGATGTCATTAAAAATTCCCGACAACAAACGTATATTGATCTTCACCGGCGGCCTCATGCTGATGACTCAGGCAATGATTCATATCAGCGTAAATATAACGATGATACCGGTTACCGGCATACCATTTCCATTCTTCAGCTATGGCGGGAGCTCTCTTGCGGGAAGCATGATTCTGATCGGAATAATGTTCAGCGCGGCAAATTCCGCTAAGGAGCACACAGAAAATGCCGACGCCAATCTAAAGAGCGGTGAATAAGTTCGTAACTACTTTTTCTCCGCAACCAGATGCCAGAAAGCCGATTTAAAATCTCCCTCACTCATCGGCGGAGTCCATACTCCAACCTGCATCAGAAAATCTCCGGCAAAAACTTCACCGGTTTCCTCAATTCTGTAATTCATATCAGAATCAAGCCCTGCTAGTTTAAGCCGCTTTGACCGGGTATTGGATTCGGCCATACTATAGAAGTAGAACGCAACGGCCTCGCCTTTATTCGGTGCAACATACATCCAGGCAGTCTCGTTTCCTTCGAACGGAGATTTCAACCGGTACTGGTCACCAAAAAGAACCGTATGACGTATCTTCCTGTACAGTTTAATTTGATCCTTGACCGCAACCTTGTCTTCATCGGTCATTTTACGTACATCAAGTTCATATCCAAAGTTACCGGACATAGCAACCAGACCACGGGTTTCAAGAGAAGTAACCCGGTGATTCTGATGATTCGGAACAACTGAAACATGGGCCCCCATAGCAGAAGCAGGATATACCATGCTGGTTCCATATTGGACCTTCATCCGCGAACCGGCATCTGAATTGTCACTGGTCCAGGTCTGGGGCATATAGTAAAGCATACCTGGATCAAAACGTCCGCCGCCACCGGAACAAGACTCAAAAAGAATATCAGGAAATCTGGTTGTCAGTTCTTCAAGCACCTCATAGAGCCCAAGAATATACCGGTGAGCAGTCTCACGCTGACGCTCCGGCGACAACTCTGCAGAACCAACTTCGGTCATATGACGATTCATATCCCATTTAATATAAGAAATCGGTGCATCAGCAAGCACCTTACTCAGAATATCAACAATGTATTCCCGAACACACTTTCTTGAATAGTCAAGAACCAACTGATTACGCCCTTCACTACGATCCCTCCCATCAACATGAATACACCAGTCCGGATGAGCCCGATAGAGATCACTGTCAGGGGAAACCATTTCCGGTTCAAACCAAAGCCCGAACTTCAATCCCATGCCAACCACTTTTTCAGCCAGGGATTTGATACCGCCAGGCAGTTTATTTTTATCCGGCACCCAGTCACCAAGCGAACAATCATCCAAATCACGCTTGCCGAACCAGCCGTCATCAAGAACAAACATTTCAACGCCAAGCTCTTTTGCTTCAGCAGCCAGCGAAACAATCAACTCCTCATTAAAATCGAAGTAGGTTGCCTCCCAGTTATTAATCAGAACATAACGATCGGAGTCGCGGTATTTGCCACGACAAAGACGTTCACGATAAAGCTTATGATATGTTCTGGACATATTTCCAAGTCCACTATTACTGAATACCATTACCACTTCTGGAGTCTGAAACTCTTCTCCTGCATCCAGATGCCAGCGAAAGTCAAAAGAATTAATTCCGAGACTCACGCGAGTTTTAAAATCAGACTCAACTTCAGCTTCCGCCGCAAAGTTTCCACTGTAAACCAGGCTGAATGCATAAACATCACCCGTAGTTTCATCGGCTTTTTTATCAGCCAATGCCAAAAATGGATGCTGCTGATGACTGCTCGCTCCGCGTGTACTTGAAACCGACTGCAAACCACTGTGCAGAGGCTCTCGTACCACATGACGCTCACGTGCCCAGGAACCGGATAAACGAATCATATCGTAATCACTGTGTGAAAAATCAAGCGCCATACTGGCAGCCTTCAGGATATCACAGGGTTGTTCGCCTCCATTAATAATCCGCGTGCTGCGTGTAATCACATCATATCCGGGCATTACCGAATACTTCAATTCAACATCAATCTTCTTCAATTCATCACGCAGCAGAACAACAAGCGTATCGGCTTCCGAAGTATCTTCTATATACACGGATGGAAGTCCACTAAGCCCGGACTTTCCCGATTCAATGGAATAATCGACATAGCGAAGATCGCTCGCCGTTGAACCATCTGCAAACTGAAGCTGAACGGCAGGCATACGAAAATCCCCGCATCCATATGTTGAATATTCAAATTCCGCAGTATCAAGAACACTTTTCATTTCCCGATGTGGCTCCGGCAGATAAGGAGAAAATGCACGGTCGCCATACATAATTGTATTATCCGGATAATCAGATTTTATCAAAGCTCCCCAGTATAAATGCGCCAGATGCCCTGAAGGTAAAACCTGCATAACATAGCTGGACGTGCGAGTTCGCAAATGAAAAATTTTTTTATCAGATTTAAAAGAAATACTCATCAACTAAATTCCATGTTGTTTTATGTTAAATTTTCTACTCAAATATCAATAATTAATAAACAATAAAGTATAATATTATAAGAATTAAACAAGTATGATGCAAAGAATTATTTAAATTCATCTCACTTGGTGTTTTTTTGCAAAAAAATGCAAGATTATGATTGAAATTTATTTATTTTGAAAATATGCCCGAAAATTGTATATAAAAATTTTGAATTAATCCCTATGACCATCTATATTAATATGAATTTTTGTTTTGTCGGGCATGTCGTCTCGACGCGATATTTTCCAGGGGTAGATATCAAAACTTAAAATAGCTCATTTTTAAACAGACATTTTAAACAGAGGTATGTATTTATGAAAGTACTAGTACTGAATGCAGGGAGCTCATCTGTAAAGTTCACCCTGTACAGCATGACAACCGAAAAAGTTCTAGCCAAAGGTATGGTAGAACGTGTCGGTATTGAAAATCCACAGTTGATTTACAAACACAATGACGGCCGCGAAGTAACTGAAATTATTGACATAAAAGACCACACCGGCGCCGTAAAAAGCATTTGCGACAAACTCATGGATCCTGAAATCGGGGTAATGAAAGATCGCAGCGAAGTCGAAGCTATCGGTCACCGTGTACTGCACGCCGGAGAAAAACTGACCAAGCCGGCAGTAGTAAATGATGAAGTAAAGGACCTGATCCGCGAATGTATTCCTCTTGGTCCGCTTCACAATCCGGCCAACCTCGCAGGAATCGAAGCCTGCGAAAAGAACTTCCCGGGTGTTCCAAACGTGGCAGTATTCGATACCGCTTTCCACCAGACCATGAAACCTTCCGCTTTCCTCTACGCAATTCCTTACGATTTTTACGAAAAACACGGCATCCGTAAATACGGTTTCCACGGCACCTCCCATGATTTCGTATCTCAGGCTGCTGCTGAATATCTCGGCAAAAAACGTGAAGACATCAAAATGATCACTTGCCACCTCGGTAACGGCTGCAGTATCGCTGCAATCGAAAACGGCAAAGTAATCGATACATCCATGGGCCTGACCCCGCTGGAAGGCCTGGTAATGGGTACTCGCAGCGGCGACCTTGATCCAGCTGTAGTCATCAACATGATGAATATGGGTATGTCTGCCGATGAGATCGACACTCTGCTCAACAAAAAGAGTGGACTGCTCGGAGTAAGTGGCCTCAGCAGCGACATGCGTGATATTATTGACGCAGAAGCTGAAGGCAACGAACGTGCCAGACGCGCCAAGAAAATGTTTGTACTGCGCGTAGTTAAATACATTGGTGCTTACTATACCATTCTCGGTGGAATCGACGCACTGGTATTCTGTGGCGGCGTTGGCGAATTCAGTATTCCTGTCCGCAAACAGATCACCGACATGCTTGGCGGCCTGGGAATGAAACTAAACGACGAAGGCAACAAAGCATGCTTCGGCAAACCCGGTATCATTTCTGCCGACGACAGCAGCTGCACAATGCTTGTAATGCCAACAAATGAAGAATTGATGATCGCCAGAGATACCAAAAATATTCTCGGCGCATAATATAAATCTATAGATCGAAGACCCGGATATGCTCCGGGTTTTCAGGAGAAAACCATGTCTGCTATTGACAAATTTGTAACCAGAGCCCGGGGAACCGGTAAAAAGCTGGTTATGCCGGAAGGCAATGACTACCGCGTAGTTCTCGCCGCAAACAAAGTAATTGAAGAAGGCGTAGCTGAAAAAGTGATCGTCCTCGGAACCGAAGCAGAACTTGAAGCCGCTTGCAAAGAAGCTGGTATGACAGAACGTAAGTTCGAAAGCCTCGACCACACAACAGCTGATTTCTTCGAAGAATACGCCCAGCAATTCTGTGAAATGCGCAAAAAGAAAAACATGGTTATCGAAAAAGCTCGTGAATCCATGAAAAACCGTATTTTCTTCGGCGCTATGATGGCCCGCAACAAGATGGTTGACGGCTTGGTGGCAGGCAGTATTGCCCCTACCGCAGAAATGCTTCGCGCCGCTTTCATCTGCATCGGAACAGCTCCCGGAATCAATATCGGCAGCAGCTGCTTTGTAATGGACCTGAAAGAACCATCTCCAGCTGGCAACGATGTTCTGCTTTTCGCCGACTGTGGCGTAAACCCGAACCCGAATGCCGACCAACTGGTTGATATCGCCATGGCAACGTCCGACACTTACCGTGCTCTTCTGGGAGAAACACCGAAAGTTGCTTTTCTGTCTTTCTCTACCAAAGGCAGTGCGGAACACGAACTGCTTGACAAAGTTACTGAAGCAGCCGCTAAGTTCAAAAAGAAAGTTGAAGATGAAAGTCTTGACATCATCGTTGACGGTGAACTGCAGGCTGACGCCGCAATCGTTCCCAGTGTAGCTTCCAGCAAATGCCCGGACAGCCCACTGAAAGGTGCCGCAAACGTCCTGATATTCCCGGATCTTAACGCCGGAAACATTTGTTATAAATTGACTCAGCGTCTGGCTGGTGCCGGCGCTTACGGCCCGATCCTCCAGGGACTGGCCAAGCCGCTTAATGACTTGTCCCGCGGCTGCAGCGCCGATGACATCTTCGGTGTAGCTGCTATTACAGTCTGCCAGGCGCTTTAATCTGTAAAATACAGAATAGCGTCAACAGAGCTTAATATAACCGTTCAGCTTCTATATGAACTGAACGGTTTTTCCTTTTCTTTCGAATGGGCTAAAACAAATATCATAAAATTCAGTAATATAAGTTGATTTTTCAAATAAAAGTAATATTTTATCTGGTTGGTTTATAATTAAGCATATTTTATATCTATAGCGAAGAGGGAATTTATGATAAGGCTTCAGGGAGTGATCGCAGCGGTCCTTTGCTCATTGATATTCTGTGGTTGCCAGTCAACAGATGACGCAGCAAAACGACGTGCCGAAAGAGCCACAGAACATTTCAAAAAATTAAGTGAACGTACACTTAATCAGGATAAACTATATACCCTGCCCGAATGTATTAATGACGCATTGAAACACAATTTGGACTTGCAAGTTGAAAAACTGCAGGCAGCTATTGCCAAGGAACGCAAAACCGCAACAATGCTGCAAATGCTTCCTCATCTTACTTATGAATACAACATAACCAGCCGAAGCAATCAGCCCGGGTCTAAGTCAATAGACATACGAACAGATGATGAAAGTCTGGAAACCAGTCGTTCTTCGAAAAAAGTAACCAATACCAATAAAGTTGAACTGGCATTGAGTGTAATGGACTTCGGAATTGCCTACATGAACTCCATACAGGCTGAAGATGCCATATTGCTGGCAGAAAACCAGGAAAGACGCCTTGCTCAGAATCTTAGTTATGAAGTAGCTAAAACTTATTTTGAAGTAGCCACAATTCAAAGTGCAATTACGGAAACAACCGAACTGCTAGAACGTTGCCGTGGTATTGAAACCATTTTTGACAACCTGAAAAGCTCGAAAAACTTGTCAGCTAACAGAATTCTGATGGAAAGACGTCGCTTTGTCAATCTTGAAAAAAGCCTGATGTACTATCGCCGGAATTATGAAACTTCATGCGTAAGACTGCGTACTCTGATGGGATACCTGCCACTGGAAAAAATTCAAGTCAACACAGACTTCCTTAATAATTATAATATTCAACAGGTTCCAGCTGTTGATCAACTTGAAGAACTTGCGGTGAGAAATCGCCCGGAACTCAGCCGCCTTGACATTGAGTCACACATCAATTTGATTGAAATCAGAAAATCAATCGTACAGATGTTTCCTAATGTAAAACTATTCACCGACTGGCAGCACAGTTCCAACCCGTTCCTTTACAACCAGAGCTGGTGGGAAATTGGTTGCAAAGCTGCTTATGATCTTCTGAAGTTACCCTCAAAAGTAATGACAACAGTTGGTCACTATAAACAAAGCGAAGTACTTGAAATGAGAACCAAAGCATTATCTCTCGCAGTTATGGCTCAAGTGAGAATTGCCCATGCCAATTTGCAGGAAATGCACAAAATGTATAATTTCAGATCAAAAATCTGTGATATTTATGAACAATCGTTGCAGCTGGCTAAAAATTCATATGATGCTGGTGGAAGCAGTCTTTCAAGATTTGATTTGGACAGACTCGAACTTGAAACTGCGGAAAAGAAAATTCAGAAAGTTCGTGCACTTGGCAGCTGTTATTTAGCATACTATCGTCTGCTGAATACTGTTGGTGTCAGATCATTTGATCTTCACAAAAAAGAAGTTGCCGCAAATAATATCCAGACAGAGAAATAAGATAAATAATTTTAAATATTAATGCTTGAGAGGGCTCATGATTAAAAAATTTATACTACCGGTTGCACTACTGACTTGTTTATCAGTATTTTTCGGTTGCCAGACGGAACAGGATTTACGTGAACAGCGAGCGGCAAACGCAAGAAAAGACTATTATCATATTGTCCGTCAATATATGCCTAGCGGTAAAAGATTCACGTTGCCGGAATGTATCGAAGAAGCATTAAAAAACAACCTTGATATGCAGGTATATGACCTGAAAGAAAGAATTGAGAATGAACGCAAAACTGCGACTATTCTCGGAATGTTGCCGGATGTACAATTTGGTTACGATATCACAGCCAGGGATAATGATCCCGGTTCAAGCAGCTATAATATCTTTACCGATGAAGAAAGTTTGACACCAAGCCGTAGTTCATCAAGAACTGAAAGTAATAAAACGATTGATATTGCGTTAAGTGTTATTGACTTTGGTCTTGCGTACTTCAACTCAGTTCAGGCTCAGGATAAACGCCTTATTGTCGCAGCTCAAAAAAGACGCGTCGCACAGGACCTGATATTCAAAGTGGTAAAAAAATATCTTGATGTTGCTTCAGCACAGCACGCAATTAACGCCACTAACGAAATGCTTGACCGTACCGGTAAAATCGAAAAAATTCTTACTGAACTGCAGGAATCGAAGAAACTTTCTCCTCTGGTAATTCTTGATGAAAAGAAACGCTTTATCAGCTTGGAAAAACGTCTTAAGACTTATTACAATGAATATGAGAACTCCTGTATTCAACTAAAAGCACTGATGGGTTATACGCCTAACAGTATGATCATGGTTGATGACGGCTTTCTTGACAGCCTGAATGAACTGGAACTGCCAAACGTACGCGCTTTAGAAAGAATAGCTCTACAGGAAAGACCCGAATTATTTGAGGTTGATTATCGTCAGCATATCAGCGTTATTGAAGCGCGGAAAGCTATTGTAAAAATGTTTCCGAGTGCCAGAATTTTCGCTGATTACACAGACAGTTCCAACAAGTATCTTTATAATGATCGCTGGTGGACCCTTGGAATGAGAGCAGCATATGACTTGCTCAGTATTCCGGCGCATGTTTTCGAATATCAGGAAAATGTTCGCAAAGCAGATGCTATGGATCAAAAGATGGTAGCATTATCACTGGCAGTAATGAGCCAGGTTCATATGGCTTATGCGAGTATCATTGAAGCCAAAAAGATTTACGAACTGGACAACAAAGTTTATCAGGCTTACGATGAACAGCTTCAAGTCATCAGAAAGATCTACGATTCTGGTGAAGATTATTCAAAACTTGACCTTGACCGTCTTGAGCTTGAAACCGCTGACACGAAAATCAACCGCGCATTCGCGCTTGGCAGCTACTACCTGGCATATTACCGCCTGATGAATACGATTGGAATTGATTCGCTTGATCCTAATTTGTTGAGGAAAAAAGTCAAGAAGATTCAGCCGGAATTGAATCCTGCAAAAAACAATGTTGCTGCAAAATAAATTCAATCTGTGACGAAAACTTCTCTAAATTTCGTCACAGATAACAGATTACTCATCCTGAAACAAAACTTAAAACTCACCAATTCTTTATTGCAATAGTCTGTTTTGGACTGTAAGTTTATAAAAACACAATATTTTTCAGGGGAATATTATGAGAAAATTTTTATTGACAATATCACTTAGTTTTATCATCACTGGAACATTGCTGGCTACAGCACCTAATTTACCGTCAATAGCGGTTTTACCATTTAAAGTGGGTCAAAATATAAGCGTTACGAGCATTGGGTCAATGAAAATCACCCGTAATATTGTAGAGAACGAATTCACCAACCAGTTGATCCAATTTCTGGTAAAATCCCGAAAATTCAATGTTGTCAACCGTGAAGACATTAAGCGAATCATGGAAGAAAACCGCCTGACAGAATCAGACTGGGCCAAACCGGGTCAGGAAGCAACTGTCGGAAAACTGCTGGTTGCTGATTTTCTGGTTACCGGAAATATCAACCGTATTGACTTCAAAATCATAAAACAGGATATCGCAATAACCGGGGAAACACGTCCACGCATTGTCGCAACCTTTAAAACCCAATACAAAGTAACAGAAGTCAAATCAGGAAAAGTTGTTGCTGCTGGACAAACCAAAGAAGTGCTAAGAAGTGCTGATGTCCGCCGCGAAATACCTGTAGAAAAGCGCAGAGACTGGGGGCTGGCTGACTTCAAGGATATGCTGTTCAATAAAGCATCAATAAAAGTAGGCGATGACATACTGGCTGGGATTTATCCGGTAAAAATAGCCACAGTAGAAGGCATGCAGGTTACTCTCAACCGGGGAGCAGGTGCCGGTATAACCAAAGATCAGGTCTACACAGTGTATAATCCAGGACAAAAAATCATTGATCCAGACACCAAAGAGGTTCTTGGAACCAGTGAAGTTGAAATAGCCCAACTAACGGTCACAGTGGTAAATCCCAAATTCAGTACTGCTATAATAACCAAACAAAGCGGACCTGTTCAAGTTGGAGCAATCTGCCGTCTTGTAAAAAAACAGGACAAGGAAGAAGCGCCGGACTATCCTAAAATAACTCCAGGCTGGTAATTTCCAGATACACGGGAAAAGTAATGAGATTTTCTGCTTGTTTGCTTATATCAAGTTTTCTGCTTTTTTCTATTGGTTGCTCATCCATCATAGATGCCCACAAGCAAAAAGCTCCCATGATGAGCTCGTATGCTTCCGGCAACCTGAAAATGGCCTCTGAAAAAGTTAAAAGTAAACTGGAGTCGTCACGCGGTAGCGGAGATCAACTAATGTGGGAACTGGAAGCTGGTACTGTTGATTTCGACAAAGGAAATTACACTCGCAGTCTGACGGCCTTCACCCAGGCGGAGCAAATAGTAAATGACTACAACAGACGGGCTGAGATCAGCGCTAGAGATATCGGGGCTGAAGCCAGCTCTGCTTTGACCAACCTGAACGCCCTGCCCTATAAAGGATTTTGCTACGACCGCATATTACTTAACGTATACAAGGTTTTTGATTACTTTGCAAAGGATAATCCTTCCGGAGCAATGGTTGAATTGCGACGTATGAGATATAATCAGAAACAGGTCGCCAGAGAATTCAAAACCGAAATTGAACAGCAGCGCAAAGCAATTCAACGCGATCAGGCACAAGCCAAGCAGAACGCATCAAAAATGAAAAAACGCAAAGGCGGTTCAACCTATATCTCCTTTAACGACATCAGCCGCTGTCCACAAGTTACGGACGCAATAAATGAAGCAAATAAAAAATCAGAGAAGACCTACGGCAACCTGATGAATCCATTTGCGACTTACATGTCCGCGCTGGGCTATCTTTATGAAGATAACCAGGGAGAAGCTCTGGTTGATTTTAGAAACCTCTACAGAATGAATAAGACAAATCCGCTGACCAATCGAGACTATATTACAGTTGCCGCTGCGGTCGGCGGCGAACATCTCCCGACTGGACTGTCAAAAGTAAAACCTTTCAATTACCCTCTTACCCGGAATATTGTTTTCATTATTTTCGCCAATGGCCGCGGTCCTGCTCTTATACAGCAGAAATTCCAGATCATTCTACCCTGGCTGGGATATACCGGACTGGCTTTTCCCCGCTATAAATATTATCCGGCCTTTTTTAAAAGTATTCAGATTGAGAGCCGGAATACCCGCTGCAATACAGTAACAGTGGCAGACATGGACAATGTAGCGTCACAAGAATACCGGCAGCGCTTACCGATTATGATCACCCGGATTGTAGTTTCCTATCTCGTCAAGGAGCTGGCGAGCCTGGCGGCAACCCAGGCTGCCGCACAGCAGGATAATGTGTGGATAGACATCGCCGCCTATGCAAGTACCGGCTTATATAAATACCTATTTAATACCGCAGATACTCGTTGCTGGGAAACCCTGCCCAAACAGTATCAGATAGCCCACCTCCCGATTCCGGCTGATCGAAAACTGCATCTAAGACCAGTATCGCAATCAATGACAGGAAAAACTTTCACTGTGGAATTGAAAAGAAACACAACCTTCGCTATTGTCTACATAAGGGGAACCAATCATAAAATAATTACTCGAAAAGTTTTTGAATTCAATCAGGAGAACCAATAATATGAAACGACTGACAATCATTCTTTGTGCCGCAATCCTACCTGCCCTGTTTTCCGGCTGCCAGAACACGGTAAATACGGCTGAAAACCGCAATAAGACGATGAAAACCGATTATATGCTCAGCAGATACGTTTCAACCGACCGTTTCTGCCGGGATCGACTGGTTATCGACGGCATCAACCGTAAAGTACTGTCAACTGGCTTTATGATGATACAGATTAACTTCCGCAGCTCGCGAACCGGTTTCTGGTCTGAACTCTGGAGCGATATCACAGGAGCCAATCCTTACAAGGTTGAATACAAAATAGACTGGTTTGACAAAGACGGTATGAAAATCGATACCCCGACCTCAACCTGGACAGAAGTTGATTTTATTCCCGGTGAATCAAAATACATAAAGTCAGTAGCTCCGAATATCCGGTGTAAAGATTTTAAGATTAACATGAAAGAATACGGCGAATAACGGCAAGGGACTGCTGCCTGCAAGATGTTTTGCAGCTACTTCCGTCTTTCAGACGGTGGCTCCAGGCTTCGCCGTAACCATAAGAAAATTGTGATTTTATTAATTTACGAAATAACATACAGGAGGGTACTAAAATGAAACTTGATCGAATGATTTTATCAGCAACAGCAGGACTCGGTTTAATCCTTGCCGCCGGCTGCGGTTCCGGCCCGGTCCGCATTGATCCCCAATCCAATCAGGGGCTCACGACTGTTGATGAACTTAACTTCAAAGATTTTCAGACAGCCGCGGAAAAGCTGACAAACTCCATGCTCCAGTCAGGAGTACTAAAGCGTACCGACGGACGCAAAACAATTCTGATGGTTAGCATTATAAAAAACAAAACCCAACAGCATCTTGACGCAAACCTGCTGACCGACAAGATCCGTAAAGCGGTATTACGCTCAGGCCTGGCACTGACAACTACAGCGGTAGGCGGCAACGGTCCCGACGATAGAGCAACAAGAGAAGTCAGAAAGCTTCAGGATGACCCGATGTTCAACCAGAAAACGGTTCAAAAAGATGGTACGGTTATCGCTCCGGATATGAGTTTATCCGGTGAAGTCATTCAAAAACGGACCTCCCAGGGCAGAACCTCTGAATCATACTTTTATATCAACCTGAAACTGACCGATCTGAAAACCGGACTGGCTGTCTGGGAAGATGACAAGGAAGTAGCCAAACAGGAAACTAAAGCGGTATTCGGCCTGTAATTTTGGAAAAATTTCGGTTTTGCCACATGCTCAGGATTAGAAAAAACTCCTAAATCCTGAGCATAGCTATTCCGTATGCCATTTACACAAAATTAATTACTCAGCCCTTTCTTTTTGCTTAAATCAATCGTCAACAACCGCATATTATCCCAAGTCTTTCGAACTTGAAATACGTCATTTTCATCTTTTGCCTTATGACGCGCAAGAAGATATACCTTCTGTTGCGTTTCATCAAAAACTCCTTCAACCGGAATCTCGTTCTTTTTCAAATCAAAGTTAACTTCAATATTTTCTGCGTTACTTCTATGGTTAATGACCGCCTGTTTACCTGTAATATAGACGATTTTTTCCGTATCGCTGCAAAGCACCTGGAAAGTATCAGCCGGAAGGGAAATCCCCTGTTGATTCGGAGTAATTTCCAGCGTCGGAATGTCATTGATTTTTTTCAGGCTGCTTATATTAACTGAATCAGGCGATGGAACAAAACACTCTACATAGTGTGAATTATCAAACACGAAAATACTGGAACTTTGATTGCGCCGCGGAATGCGGATTTTATTGTTCTTACCGCAACGGGCGACATAAGAAAGGTAAATATTCTTTTTCGTATCGAAAAACGCCATATTGCCTTCAACATCGGCAAGCCAGATCACGTTGTTTGCATCAACTCCGCAACTCTGCAAGGTGGGCGGAGGTTTTAGATAATGAACGGCAAAAAGTAAATTGTCCGATGGTGCAATAGCAATTAGGTTCTCCTTCCATATCGTGTTGTAAAAATGTATAACAACCGAACAATCTCCATAAATGGAGTAATACGTGTCATTAATATTCAATATGGAAGGTTTTACTGCATCAGCAGGACACATATTGTTGATGGCTTGTTGTAAAGCTAAAGAGGTTCCGGCTGTTGCCGGATTAACAGGAGAGTAAAACCGTTTAAATAATTTTCCTAATTGTAATTCTTTTTTCTTATTACAATTCAGGTTCGTTTGAATTGTTTTATAAAAATCACACCCAATATATCTGGCATGGGATTGAGATTGTAGAGTATTTAATAAATTGCTATAATGAACATAAGAGCCGAATGATTTTTTCTTTAACTTCAATTTTTCGGTAAAAATCTTGATAATTTCTAACTCATTAGGATACTTCGCACTAAATTGAAAAATAGCCTCATCAACCTTATTCGTTCCTGTAAAAATTTTGTTACTGTTTTTTCGCTTACTCTCTAAATATTCACCTATTGTCAATCCACAGATTTCCTCATTCGCTTTGTATAAAAACATTATATTATTGCTTGATGCAACATTATTCGTTTCTGTGCAATATACGCTTGAATAAGAAATCATAAAAATTATGGTTAATATACATAAGCATTTGACTCTTTTATGATTTTTCACAGCGTGCCCCCATTCATCTTTTTGTGCTTCGACTACACATGTATTTTAGCACGAAATAGACAGGATGTTGTAAAAAGATTGTAAAAAGAAATTAATAACATTGTAAAATTAATCCGGAGAACAATTCACACGGATTCAGATTTCTGCAGATAAACAATGTATATGATCCGCACTACGAATGACATAGGTACCGTTTTCAACTTGTGTTCTTGTTTCTGCCGAAGTTATTTGCTGAAGATATCGCGGATGGATTTCAGAACCGGATTGGTAAATACTCTCAGCTGTTTTTTGAAGCGCGCAATTGTCGCCGGAACAGCAATACGCGGTATTTCATGAGCCGTATGTACCGTGGATCGCAGAGCGTCCTTGTTCATCGTAAACATCAGTTCAAAACCGCAATCTTTCGCTGCTTCAATACTTTCATCGGAATAATGTCCCCAGGGCCAGAACATGGCTTTGGCTCTGGAATCAAGGTTTTCCGCAATCAGGTTTTTGCATATCAACATGTCACCACGAATTCTCGCACGAAATTCTGTTTCGTTTTCCATGAATTCCAGCGCGTCACCTGTTTCCATGCATATTTTCATTCGTTCTTCATTATTTTCCGCCACTTTCAGGGCCTGAATGAAATTCGCTGTGGGTCGTGTCCTTCTTTCCGCCAGGATACTGTCAAATTCCACCCGTGGAGCTCCATCAAAAAGTTCTCCTCCAAAGGCGTATTCCATGGTCCAGTGCTTGAAGTCAGGATAGAATCCCCGCGGATTCTTCATAGACTGGCAGCATCCCAGATGAGAATTACCGTGCGCCTGAAAATCCCACACGCCGGTATCTTTTAGCATTTTCAGTTCATCCCAAGTCAGAAATGAGCTAAAATCACGCTTATAAGCCGCAAGTTCAAGAGCTTCTTTAGAAGGAATAATCTTATAATCGTCACCATTAATAACTTCCGGACGGCGCGGATTGATCAAAGCGGTATTTACTGCCATAACAGCTTTTGCTGAATATTCCTGAAGAACCGGTGTGGCCCAGAGCAAATTATCGGCCCAGCCATCATCAAAGGTAAGCATGGTAAGCTTACGCTTACCGGGGTCGACATCACCGTTAAAAATGTCCAGCAAATCGCCAGTATCAATAAACTCATATCCTGCGGCAATTAATGCCCGTAACTGCAGGTCAAAAATCTCCTGCGGAACCGCACTGGTACCGACCTCCGGCAACACACGGTGATATGTCCATACTAAAACAGGTTTCATGCAACGCCATCCCTTCTTTGCTTTTCTAATATGATATACGTTATTTCCGATAAATTCAAAAACAAAATGAATGATTTTACTTTTAGAGTAATGGGAACGTGCTATAGTATGGCTAAACCCGGGAAATTTTTTAATGTCAGGTAGCGAAAATGAGCAAACAACCTCTTACCAGCGAGGAGATCGAACTTCTTCTTGCGAAAAAACAATACGATAAGATAAGAGCCAGGTTTGCGAACACGGACCCGGCTGACGTTGCCGACCTGATCGAAGACCTTGATTCTGAACACATTGAGCAGATTTTTAAAATACTCGACAACAATTTAGCCTCGGAAGTTATGGTTGAATTGGAATCAGATGTTGATGATGTAGTCGAAACGTTACATCCCCAAAGGCTTGCAGAACTTATTGGTCAAATGGCTCCGGACGATGCGGTAGATATTCTCAATGAACTCAACAATGAGGATAAGGAAAAAGTCCTGCAAAAGCTGAAAAAGAGCAAGCAGAAAGAGTTGCGCCGTCTATCCAATTACGAAGATGATTCCGGTGGGGGTATCATGACCCCTGAGCTCTGTGCCGTATCGGAAGAGTCAACGGTAGAGCAAACGATCAACAGCCTGGCAAAAACCACATTTTCGGATCCGGTCAATGCTGTATTTGCAGTTACTCCGGATCATAAATTAATTGGATATATCCATATTTCAGACCTGATCTCCAAGCAGCGTTCTGCAAAAATGAAAGACGTTATCGAATCGAACCCAGTCTATGCGTCGGTAGATGAAGACCAGGAAAGTATTGCCAAAAAATTCATGAAATATGACTTGTACGCAATGCCGGTAGTTGATGAAAAAATGGTCTTGGTCGGACGAATTACTGCCGACGACGTAATGGACGTAATAGAAGAAGAAGCTTCGGAAGACATCGCACGTATGGCTGGTGCTCCGGATATCGGTCAAAAAGAAGATTCACCTTTTAATATTGTAAAACTGCGCCTGCCCTGGTTGCTGGTGACAATGTTTACCGGAATGCTGGTAAGCGTAATTGTCGGCAAAATAACCAATCTCAAAGGAGCGGAGGCAATGACCGCTTTTGTACCTGTGATTCTCGCCATGGGTGGAAACACCGGAATGCAGGCAACAGCAGTGACTGTAAGAAACATTGCTCTGGGGGAAATTAAGTTCAACCGTCTACTGGCAATATTCGCGAGAGAAATTTTTGTAGGCGCAATGATGGGCTGTGTCTGCGGAGTAGTTACCGCTATACTGGTTTATCTGAATTTAACATACATTATTCATATCGAAATAGTCGATCAGATTGTCAAACTTTGCTTCATTGTCGGTTTTTCAATGTTGACCGCAATGACTTTTGCCGCCCTGTCGGGAACGATTCTTCCGATTATTTTAAATCACTATAGGGTTGATCCGGCAGTAGCATCTGGACCATTTGTAACCACCAGTAACGATTTATCCGCATCCCTGATCTATCTGCTGATGTGTACAATTTTACTAACTATTTGATAACAGGCATACATACTGATGATATATAAAGAAAAAACCATTCGCTGGTATTGGGCTCTGCTGATTTTGCTGATTGCCTTTGCGGTCATTTACACGCCCTGGCAATTGGGAGGACGCGAGCTATACTGGAGCGAAGGCCGCTATGCGGTAATTGCCACCGAAACCGGAGTTGTCCCGATGGCGGTAACCGCTCATCACGAACTCGTTCCACAAGTATTTCCACTGTTTCCACAGATAGCCGCCCTTATGTCATGCCAATGGGGTATGCCTATGGAATTGTCGCTAAGGCTGATTTCTGTTATTGCCCTTTTCCTTATCGCAATACTTGTATGGGAAACAGCAAGACATGCGGCCGGAATTCCGGCGTCAGCAGTGGCGGTCGCCATACTGATATCCTCGAATATTGTCATTGAAAAATCGGTTGACGGCTATCCGGAAACTCTTGGTCTGCTTTTTCTAACCGCTGGCTGGCTAGCCTGGTTCTGGCTTGGTACGGTAAAAGGCTCGTGGAATCTGGCCTGGATCGCCAGTCTCCTTTTCTGCGGTCTGGCATTTTATACTATAGGCTGGGCGGGGATTATCTACTTTTTTGTTCCTTTAATATTTATGCGCCGTCCACTGACTCTCTGGTCTAAACTGCGAAAATCCGGTTTCTACATTGGAGTGATCATTTTACTGTTGGTCATACTGGTCTGGAGTATTCCGCTAATTACCGCGAAAGGCGCAATATCGACGTATGCCGCTGAAGAGTTCCTTGAATTCGATGATTACTGGGAACACCTGTATGCATTCCCGTTTGATGTAATCGTCCGATTCTTTCCCTGGAGCCTGATTGCCTGGGCTCCATTTTGTGTGGCTCTTCAGCCGATGGATAAAAACCCGATCTTCAATCGTTTTCTGCGAATCATCACAATTTCGCTGTTTTTTCTTTTGTGGTTTAGTCCATTCACAGAACCGCGCGATATTATTCTGCTGGCGCCTCCGCTGGCGATCCTGACCAGTTCATATTACTATATCGTTATCAGGCGCTATGGACACCTGTTCCAGAAGTTTCTCAAGTTACTGCCCTGGCTCGCCGTTATCGCTGGCGGAATAATTCTCGGATTTTATCTTACCCCGACCGAATGGTGGAAAATTCTCAAACCTCTTGAAAGAGGAATGGAATTCCACGAGTCAACACGTAATTTTGTAATGGCAATGGTTTACGGCGGTATGGCAATTGCTACTGGGTTATTTTTTATAGTGATACCACGCAGATTCATTCCGGTTTGGACCACAATTCTCAGTTATCTATGTGTAATCATGATGATTTTCTGGTCCATTATTTATCCGTACAAGGCACAGGAAAACTCAAAGCGCTCAATCGGCCAGGAAATGCGCCAGGCGATGAAGAAAGCCAGCGGAATCCCGGAATATGTCTATAAAGGCGAGAATATTGCCGGTCTCTATGGCGAATGTTTCTACATGGGGTGCAAAGTAAAAAAAATCAACTCACTGGATGAGCTGCCGCGTAACAGCAAAGTGGTTTATCTGTTGTGCACCAAAGTACCAATGCTCCAGTCAAGAGCCTGGGGCGACCCAATCATGAAAAAGAAATATCGCAAAGGTGAACTTTATCTGTATAAAGGTGAACTAAAGCAGGATATGACTCCAGGAACCAAACAGGCTGAAAATGACAACTATATCTTCTAAAAAATACCTTTGCAGCTTGTCTCCGGACGAACTATCCACATTCGTAAAACAGGCCGGGCAACCGGCCTTTCGCGCCAAACAAACAGCGGATTGGATATTCAAAAAACGTATTGTGGATCCGTCGCTGATGAAAAATCTTCCACTACCGTTACGGGAACAGTTACAAGCTGAATTCATCTGCCAGTCTCTGCATACCGTGGATCAGATAAGCGCCGAAGACGAAACAACAAAACTACTGCTGGAACTGCATGACGGCGAAAAGATCGAAGCAGTAGTCATTCCTTCTCAGGAACGCCGTACCTTTTGTCTCAGCACTCAGGTAGGCTGTCCGGTTCAATGCCGGTTCTGCGCCAGCGGAGCTGACGGACTGGTCAGAAATCTGACCGCAGGAGAAATCGTGGAACAGTTTCTGGCGTGCTGCAAACGTATTGACCGCCTGCCGGATAACATTGTTTTCATGGGAATCGGGGAAGGACTGCTGAACTTTGATAACTTGACCAAAGCACTTGATATCATAACCGGTCCGGAAGGATTCGATATGGCGGCACGCCGCATTACGGTGTCCACCAGCGGCTGGGTCCCAGGCATACGCAAGCTTGCCGATATCGGACGCCAGTGGAACCTTGCAGTATCACTACACGCTCCAGACGATACAACCCGGGCTTTACTTATTCCTGATAAGATGCGTTATCCAATAGCCGAAATTCTTGACGCTTGTGATTACTATCGTGAAAAAACTTCACGCATGGTTACATTCGAATATACTTTAATCGACGGAATCAACGATACTCCGGAACACGCGGAACATATGGCAAACATCGCCAAAAAACGCAGAGCCAAAGTCAACCTGATTCCTTACAATCAGGTCACCGGCGAATATCGGCGTCCATCCGATCAAGCAATTCATAAGTTCGAAAATATCCTGCTAAACCACCGGGTACAGGTAACGGTTCGCGTTGAAAAAGGCGCAAAGGTAAGCGCTGCCTGCGGACAACTTCGAAAAACATCTTCAGCCGGAAAAAGCTCATCATTACAAGACTAACCATCTGGCGCCCAATGACGACCAAACCGATACATTACTAGTTGAAAACAAGTGTGTTAAGCGAATTAAGATTCGTATATTTCACCAAAACTGTCTTTATAACAGCAACCTTTCCTCAATTAAAACAAAACAAAAAACAGCATAAAAAACAAAAAATCAATTGCAATAACAATAAACATTGTTAGATTATATTAATAATAATTTTATTAGGCAGTTAATTTTTTATATCGACACTTGAATAATTTCTGTACTGCATTTGCCGGAATACCCTACAAAAAAAGCGCAAAGAATACTAATAAACACTTGCATGCAAATATATACAAGTGTATTATTTTGCACACTTTGGGAATATGTAGTAGACTTCCGCTAGATAAGGAATAGGCTTTGGGGATACTCCCATACAGAATATTATACTTTTGGGGACAATGAAAACTATTATTACATTTCTACATCATTTTGTTTTTCAACGCTTTATCTCTGCTCAGACAAGATTTTTTTCCGAAATCGGCATCCCGCTTGATAAAAACGTAAGAAGCATTAAGACAGAGGATCGCAGCAGTTCCCTTATATCAATATTACAACGTTTCTTATCCACCGGAATTATTGTTCCAACATTGATTCTTCTGCTGGTCGCGATAAGTACAGAGCTGAAACACAATCCCGATGATTGGAGTTGGAGTTTTATCTATTTTCCAATTTGCCTGGGAGTCGTATTTCAGAGCATTGCCTTGTTGGAAAATAAAATCCGGCGAATCATACTTGGATTAAGTGTCTTTATACCAGTTCTTTTCTTATCAACCCTGGAGCGCATCGCCTATAATTTTTCTTATGATGGGTTTAATCTTGCATTTTTCATTCATGGTAATATTCGTGATATTTGGCACTATTCAACATTGGAGCAAAAGTTTATCATCGCAACCATACTAACTGGTATTATCCTTGTATCCATCTGGAGCGGATTTATCTTTGCAAAAAAACCCGCTGCAAAAATCACAGGGCCTACAAAATGGATAACGATGACAGCAGGTATCATGGTGCTGTTTCTGTCTGGTTTATTTCCTTCAGCGCCACATCGTCTGATTGAATTCATGTATGCAGATTTGATCAGCAACACCAAGCAGTATACAAATGCGGAATTACATGCTTTAGGCATCAAACCTTGGGAAGGGACTTTGAAGGTGACGGCACCGTTAAAGAAAAATCTGATATGGATCATTCTGGAAAGTACCGACAGTTCGTTCTTTGATGAAACTTTATATCCCGACATGATGCCTAATTTGCAACGTTTAAAAGATGAGGGGCTGGTATTTGACAATCTAACAATGTGCAGAAATGCAGGTTTCAGCGTGGGTGGTAACTTTGCCGCCATGACCGGTGAATGCTTAATGGTTTCAGAGATAAAACAAGAATTAGCTCCTTCTGTTAATACAATTCACATAATAGAACATGATACGATTATAACAATCTCATTGCCGGGAATCCTTAAAGAATGCGGATACCATCAGGAATTTCGAGCATCTTTCAATCCCGGAAGCGAAAATCCTCACCCATTTATCAATCTCGGCTTTGATCACAGTGAAGTATGTTCAAACGGAACAGACTGGGGCATCAGCGATGAGGAAATACTTGACCGAACATATCACCGTTTTCTCACCACACCAGAACCGTTTAATCTGGTAACGTGTACAGTAGATACTCACGGCAATTGCGGCCGACGTCATAAAAATACAACTCGATGGTACGATAAAAACGGTCAATACAACAAATACATGTCAGTATTTAATTATAATGATAAACTTATAGAAGAGTTTATCAACAAATTGAAAAAAAGTCCAAGATGGAAAAATACGATTGTCGTCTTCACTTCGGATCATTACCTTTATGGCGGGTCAAGAATAGGCGTAAGTGACGACAAGACTTCAAAACGCTTAACCTTCTTTGTGGTCAATTGCGGACAAACCGGAACCATCCACACCCGGGGAAAAACATTTGATATAGCCCCGACAATACTCGACCTAATGGAAATAAAACATAACTATGTATTTCCATTAGGAGAAAGTCTGGTTAGATATCCCAACCCGACTCGACTGAACGAAACCCCTGCACAACTCGATGCATTTAAGTTCTATATAAAAACCAGGTAACCTATAATGCCGACCAGCAAAGCAAAAGGAATTAACAGGTCAGACTGTCAAGACCGGCTGCAAAGTTATTCAGTGCTTCTTTGAGCTGTGAACGCGGACACGCGAAATTGATCCGTACATATCCGGGATATCCGAATTCGGCACCATCACTTAAACCAACCCCGAAGTCTTCGAAATACTGACTAGGCTGTTCAAGTCCAAGCTGACGCATATTGATCCAGCCGAGATAGGTTGCTTCGACATGCGGCATGGAAATACCGGAGCGTTCCGCCACAAAATCCTCCAGGATATCGCGATTTTGTTTCAGGTACACAATCAGTTCACGCCGCCATTCATGACAGTCGCGATAAGCGGCAATCGCCGCTGTATAACCAAGGGCATTGACGAATGGAATCAAACCTTTCATATTACGCAGCAACGCATTTCTCAGCTCGCGGTTGGGTACAATGGCAAAAGCACAACCGAGTCCCGGTATATTATAGGTTTTACTGGGAGCCATCATGGTAATGGTTCGTTCTGCGATTTCCGGACTGATTGAAGCAATTGGAATATGCTTTTTATCATCGTCAAGTACCAGTCCGCAATGAATCTCATCGGAGCTTATGATCAGTTTTTTACGAAGGCACAGTTCCGCCAGAGCCGTGAGTTCGTCGCGAGAAAACACCCGACCTACCGGATTATGCGGATTGCATAGTTCAAACAATCTGGTATCGGCATCACATTGTGCTTCAATCTGCTCAAGATCCATCTCATAACGTTGTTCATTATTTTTCAATTCAACCTTGATCAGCCGGCGTTCCGCCAGACGCGGAGCCTCCAGAAACGGATGATATACCGGATAACAGGAAACAATGCCGTCGCCTTTCTGAGAGAAAGCGTGACATGCCAGATTCAGTCCGGTAACCAATCCGGGCATCCATACCAGCCACTCGGGATGAACTTCCCAGTCATATTCTCTTTTCAACATGCCGATAACTGTTTCATAGAGCAGTTCCGGAGCAAAAGTATAACCGAAAACACCGTGTTCAACCCGTTCACGCAAAGCCTCGATTACCGGTTGCGGAGAGCGGAAATCCATATCAGCCAGCCACATCGGAACCACATTGCGCCCCTTGTAGCGATCCCATTTGATACTGGAGGTGTTGCGGCGCTCTACGGGAATATCAAAATCTACCATCCTAATACCTCAAAATTACGGAAATTCATTGTAAAAAATTGTCGTGGAGTTATATTCTTTTCCTGAATTAAAGTAATTTCCGGTATAAAAAAGACAAGGGCAAATTTAATTAAATGGCAGAGAAAAATACTCCTGTAATATTTTCAGCCGAAGGACTCAATTTCTCCATCGGTATCCAACAGATTCTCAACAACGCGGAACTTACGGTTCACGAAGGCGAACGCATCGGATTGATCGGCCGTAACGGCTGTGGAAAAACCACTTTCATGAAACTTCTTACCCAGGAAGACCTAGCCACGGAAAACGGTAAAATCGCAAAAAAAAAGAACCTCCGGGTAGGCTATATGCCACAGGATTTTGAACTGGATATGAACCTTACGGTATTTGAAAACATCAAAACCGGTGTAGAATATCTCGCAAACCTGCTGCATGAATATGAATCACTGCCGCTGGAATCAAACCGTCATCATGAACTGGAAGCGGAAATCAACCTGCATAACGCCTGGCATCTGGACAATAAGATCAGTCAGGTAATGCAGTCGCTGAAAGTTCCCGACGGCGCCATGTATCCGGAGAAGCTTTCCGGCGGCGAAAAACGCCGCGTGTTACTGGCTCGTGAACTGGTACGTGAACCGGACTTGTTATTACTGGATGAACCGACTAACCATCTTGATGCCGAAACGATTGAATGGATCGAGAATTTTATGGCAAATTATCGCGGGACCTGCTTGCTTGTAACCCATGACCGGTATTTCCTTGACCGGGTATGTACCCGGATTATCGAATTATCCAACGGAATATTTTACAGCTATGACGGCAACTATTCAGACTTTCTTGAAAAAAAAGCTGAACGCGAATACCACGAGGAAAAGAAAGTGGAAAAACGCGAAAAGTTTCTCCGTTCCGAACTGGAGTGGGTTCGCAGTAACCCGAAAGCCAGAACAACACGAAATCAGGGGCGTCTCAAACGGTTTTATGAAGTATCCTCAATACAAGGAATTCAACGCGAAGGTGAAATGGAATTGATCATTCCCCCGGCCGACAAACTCGGCAATAAAGTAGCTGAATTCAAAAACGTGAACCTGTCATTCGGAGATCGTTGCATGCTGAAAGATTTTTCACTCGAATTCGAGCCCGGCATGCGCCTCGGACTTGTCGGTAAAAACGGTACAGGAAAAACAACATTTCTGAAAATGCTTACCGGAAAACTTTCTCAGGACAATGGCTTGATCGAAGTGGCAGACACCGTCAATTTCAACTATATCGATCAGGAACGCTCTATTCTTGATGATGAAAAATCCGTACTCGAAGAAATCGGCGAAGGCTATGATTTTGTCATGCTTGGCACTCAAAAAATCACCGTATGGAGCTACCTGAAACGTTTTCTGTTTACCGACGACCGCATCAATAATAAGGTCGGACAGCTCTCCGGCGGGGAAAAGGCCCGGCTGGTTATCGCAAAACAGCTCAAACGCGGCGGAAACTTTATTATTCTTGACGAACCAACAAATGATCTTGATTTGTCCACCCTGCGCGTACTGGAAAATGCTCTGGCAACTTATAACGGCTGTGTAGCGGTGGTCAGCCATGACCGGTATTTCCTGAACCGGGTATGCACCGGTATTCTGGCCTTCGAGGAAAATTCTTCTCCGGAATACGGCATCGGTAATTATGACTACTATCGTGAAATGAAACTGAAAAATTCTGTAAAAAATAATTCCGAGACTGAAACAACAGAAGAAGCTCAACCCAAGAAAGAACGCGTAGTCTCACGAACACGCAAACTCAGTTACAAAGAACAGCGCGAATATGACTCCATGGAAGAAAAGATTCTGGAAATCGAAACCGAGATAGAAGAAATTGAAGCCCTGTTTGCCCAGCCGGACTTCTACACAAAACACGGAGACAGACAGGAAGAACTTTCCGCCAGGCTGGACGAGCTCAGACCGGAACAGGATCGCTTATACGCCCGCTGGGAAGAACTCGAAAAAATAAAGAACCCGGATTAATCCATCATCATTTTTTAAGCTTTTTTTCAAAATGAGCGTGACATTTTTCTGATAGTCCATTAACTTACCATTAGAATTTTATTCACTCACGATAAAATTCCACAGAAAATTTATTTTCGAAGAAAAAAAATAAACCATTTAGGAATTATTAGCAATGTTATGCGAAAAATTCACGGCGGATTTTTTCAGAAAGAATCTGTCTGATCTTACCCAATGGACTCCATTTCCACCAATATCAGACCGTGAGAGTTGGGATAAGCTCAACCAATGCGAGCTAAACCGAATACGAAAAACTGAAATTATTGAAGGAGCCAATGCCCTTATCAACCAGCCTTGGCCCGAGCTTACAGCTACTTTGTATGCCGAATTTATCAAAAACGGAAACCGGACAAAATATGAAGGTCCATATTTTCAACGACGCAATAACCTTGGGCTTCTGGTTTTGGCGGAATGCTTTGAAAATCGAGGACGCTACATTGACGAAATAATTAACGGTATCTGGTCAATTCTCAGTGAACCGTGCTGGACTGCTCCCGCTCACGCACGCTATATAGACGGAGATATACTACCCGATCCAAACCAAATATTTGTGGACCTCTTTGCGGGAACCACCGCTATGACCCTGGCACAAACTTATTCCCTGCTGAAGAATAAGCTGGAAACCGCATCTCCCGGACTTTGCGAAACTCTAAAGTTATATCTTGATCAGCGAATTTTCACTCCGCTCGAAACTTTGAATATCCCCCACTGGTGGTTGGACGGCAGAAACAACTGGACTCCATGGTGTATAGCTAATGTTCTTGGCACCGCCTTGATCATGCTTGCCGATGACCGGAAACGCCTGATCTCTTTAATAATGCAACTGCAAAAAGCTCTTGATCTTTTCATCGAAAAATATGATGATGATGGCGGATGCGATGAAGGGCCAATGTACTGGAACGCATCTCCCGGGCATCTGTTATTAGCCCTGGAACTATTGAACTCGGCGACAAATAACGCAATGGTTAAAATATACGAAAACCCCAAAATCAAAAATATGGGAGAATATATCTATAAAGTTCACATGGGAGGCAAATGGTGTTTCAGTCCGGCAGACGCCGGAGCAATTCTAAGGATTCGCTCAGGAATCGTATATCGTTACGGTGAAAAAATCGACAGTGAGAATATGCGACAGCTTGCGATTAACACATATTATGATAATGGCAGTAACGATTCAGTCTTGTATAAATTCAGAAACTTCAATGGTGACCTGCTTCCGCTGACTCTACGTGATATCTTCTGGATGCCGAAAAATCCCGTTTCTACTCCAATAAAACATAGCCAGGTTAATATATTTCCCGATCTTCAGGTAATGATCGCCCGGGAAAATACGGAAACAGAAACAGGATTTACGATAGGCTGTAAGGCCGGGAGTAATAATGAAAATCATAATCATAACGATATCGGTCAATTTGAAATATTTTATGAAGGAACTCCGGTTATTATTGATCTTGGTGCAGGACAATATACTCGTAAGACCTTTTCGGACCAGCGCTACGATATCTGGTATATCGGAGCCCAGGGGCATAATGTGCCTCAGATAAATGGTATTCTGCAATCAGACGGATCAGAGTTTCACGCAACGGATGTTTCATATGAAAATACGGATAATATCGTGGCAATGAGTCAGGATATAACCCAAGCATATGCTCCTGAAAGTCAACTTAAAAAGTTAACACGTCAGGTCACGCTTGACCGTTCCGCTCATCAGGTAAAAATCAGCGACTGTATGCTTTTTCAGAATGAAGGCAATTCAACAACACTGCCGTTGCTGTTTCAATCCGAACCACATCTTACCAGCAGCGGAGCAATTGAAATTTCTGTTGGAGACAAAGTGGTTTCAATGAACATTGAGAGTGAAGAAAAATTAAAAACAGAACTTCAGAAGATTGAACTGGACGATGTAAAACAACAAGCAATCTGGGGGAATCATATCTATAAATTACAACTGACATTCGAAACAGATTCCACTGAAATAGACTATGCGCTAAATTTTCTGGCTATCAACAACAATTGATATTCATGGAAAAAATTGATTTTTTTATGGTTTAGTTCTTGAAAATATCACATTGCTTGTGTATTTTCAGCGTCTTTGATTATTATCGGCATGTTCCACTCATATTCGGAACATGCCTGTTTTTTTTATTTATTATAGGACACACAAGCAGTATGTGGTATGAATTTGAACCAAAGTTTGTAACCGTCTTCAAAAACGGTTATCCATTAAAACAATTACTCCCGGACCTTACCGCCGGAATCCTCACCGGAATCGTCGCCCTCCCACTGGCCATCGCATTCGCCATCGCCAGCGGCGTGAAACCCGAACAAGGACTCTACACCGCCGTGATCGCTGGTGGAATTATTTCACTATTAAGCGGCAGCCGGGTTCAAATCGGCGGTCCGACCGGAGCCTTTATCGTGGTCGTATTCGCAATCGTCCAGCAATTCGGCATAAACGGCTTGGCAGTAGCTACAATCATGGCGGGAATCATACTAATCATTATGGGAATCACTAAGCTGGGAAGTGCGATCAAATACATTCCCTATCCGGTAACAATAGGTTTTACCACCGGAATTGCGCTGATTATCGCCATCACCCAGATAAAAGATTTTCTGGGACTCACTACCGGACCGATGCCCGCCAGCCTGCCGGGCAAGCTCAAAGAACTGGCAGGAAGCCTGAATACCTGCAACCTATCAGCCATGATTACCGGTTTGGCGGTTATCGCTGTTATCCTGATCTGCAAAAGAATATCCCCACGGATTCCAGGCGCGCTGATTGCGATTATCCTCGCTACAGCTGTCGCAAAAATATTTTCTCTGCCGCTGGAAACAATCGGCTCCAGATTCGGCAGCGTTCCTTCCTCTCTGCCAATGCCATCACTGCCGGACATAAACATGGACATTATTGTCAAAATGTTTCCTTCTGCCTTCACCATTGCACTGCTGGCAGGAATAGAATCGTTGCTGTCTGCGGTAGTAGCCGACGGGATGACCGGATTCCGTCACCGTTCTAATGCAGAATTAGTTGCCCAGGGAGCGGCCAATATCGTTTCTCCGCTTTTCGGCGGCATTCCCGCGACCGGCGCGATCGCCCGAACCGCAACCAACATCAAAAACGGCGGTCGTACTCCTCTGGCAGGTATCATTCATGCAATAACGCTGTTCCTTATTCTGATCCTCTTCGGAAAATGGGCCGGTTTGATCCCTATGGCTTCCCTGGCAGCTGTTTTGCTGGTTGTCGCCTATAACATGAGCGAATGGCAACTGTTTGTAAAAATGTTCAGCGGTCCGAAAAGCGACAGCATGATTATGCTGATCACGTTCATCCTGACGGTTGTAATTGACCTGACTGTAGCCATTGAAGTCGGAGTGGTACTGGCGGCTTTTCTGTTTATGCGACGCATGGAATCCGTGTCCGACGCAAAACTGGTTATTTATCCGCCAGACGAGGCGCTCGAATCTGACGATGATTTTGCCATCGGCAACTATACAATACCTGATGGGGTGGAAATATTTGAAATCAACGGACCATTCTTTTTCGGTGCGGCTAATAAATTTAAAGACGCTATCGGTTTTATTGAAAAGCAGCCGAAGGTTCTTATCCTTCGCATGCGTCATGTTTCCGCCATCGACGCGACCGGCATAAGGGCGCTTGAAGAAATCCTTACGTCACTGCAGAAACGCAATACAAAAATCCTGATATCAGGAATTAAAGAGCAACCGAAAAAAGTTCTGGACAGTTCGGGAATTTCGACTTAATTGGAGCCGAATGCATTCATAATAATATCGAGCTGGCACTGAAGCATACCGAACAGCTGATAAACACCGAAGCATAAGTCATGTACGACTGACAACGTTCTTCTCCCGCTTCCGTAAGGAGTTTTAGCGACTGGAGAATGAAGGTACAAACGCCATCCGTACGACGGACTAATGCTGTTCACTTAAGAAATTGGTCATGCTAATATTGTTGAATAATTTTTAGTCATTGAATAGAAAAAACAACTTTTGTTCGGCGGATTCTCAGAGTAGCTTGCTCTGTCCTCAGCGCAATAAGCAGTTTTGCTGACATTATGTGGATTTGAGGATAACCGATAAAGTCACAAATAACTTGGAATAAATGAATTCAGCCGTTTGAGTATTAAGGAAAGACGTGTTTATACGTTTGCGGCATACATGCTTTTTGCGCTGGGACAGCGCAAGCTACTAATGCTGCCGCAATACGAATCGTAGATTTTCAGAAAAAATGATAAGTCTACATATAAAAATATAGTATTTGAGCTTTAAGTAAATGGTATTAGTTGTACGGATTAACTGCGGAAGGCTTCGGGAATCCGTTCTTCGAGATATGATCGCAATGAAGACCCGGATTCTTCATGACGCGATGACGGCACGTTAAAACGTTCGCAAATATCTTTCATTGCTCTCAGAGCGTGCTCTTCCGGACCACTCACCAGATCTGCAAGGGTTCGCTGGAGGTTTATCCTGATTTCCGGTATTTTGCAACAGTACTCGGTACGTTTGCCCCCTGCCCTCGGCTTGATGCCGTGGAGAGTGACGTTTTCCACGCCTTTCAGCCGAATATCGATTTCCAGCATTTCCTCGGTATATCCAAGCTCGGAATACAGTTCGCCGGCAAAGAACATGGCTTCGGCCAGTTTTAACATCAGTCGCCTGTAATCAACGCCAGCCTTGCGCTCCGGAAAAAATTCAAGATAATGAAAAAAACCGGAACGAAAGGCCTGCCAGATTTTAAGTCCATGCTCAGGCAATGACCGAATCGAAACATTAGTTGTATAACTCTCCACAACCTCGGGATGGGTGATAAATAATGGATCAGGGAACATATATACCGACTTTTCCAATGAATCGCGGACCTCTGAAAGCGTAAAACGTTTCTGTGAAAACTCCGCGGGAAAAGTGCAGAGTTCAAAGGAAATCGACGATTCCTGATTAATGTTACGTCGCGATGTCAACATATTTCGAGACAGGTCACGCTGCTCTTTGAACATCTCAAGCGCGTCAGTCTCAAACGCGTTGTTGCTTTCATATAGAATACCACGCAGCATTCGGCCAAGTTGTTCACGCTGGTTCCTCAGAGAACGCTGAATTAGTCCATGCATTTCATGAGAACGAAAGGCCGGACGGCTGGAAGCCTCCGCAGTTCGAATATAAAAGACCCCCTGCAACAACTCTCCCTCACATCCATAAGTACAGACATGCGGCATATTTGAAAAACGTTTAACAACAAATATCGCATAACGCTTTCCATCCACAATAGGACGCTCAATAGTGAATTCCAGTTCAGGATCTACATAGTTATTAATGAAGTTTCCAACAGGAGTCGGATCAAATGCACGCGACTGCTTTTCCGTCAGCCCGGTATAGTCAACCGGACGTCCGGCACTATCCTCGCCAACACCGACAACGATATACCCCCCCTTGGTATTCGCCATGGCAATACAGTGACGCACAAATTTAGCTTTTCCTGAGCGACTGAGAGCGTTCCAGTCCTGCGCTGCCTTGTAATCGAGCTCTTCCGATTCAACGCCGCGATAAATAATCGAATTCCATTCAGCCGGTACATAGGGAGCCATATCAACCTCGCTGCTGCTAAACTTTACATCTTCGGTATACAGGTTATTAATTAAGAATAAAACAAAACCGAATCAAATCAAGCTTGAAACCGATATAAACTAAAATATAGTTATTGTATTCAACAAAAATTTTCGGGGATATTATTATGTTAAGATTTCTTACTAAGACTTTTGGAGTCATGTCAATAACCCTCTGCCTCTGCAGTTGTTCTTATATCAGTTCCACATTTACCTCCATAACCGGCACTTCCAAAGCGGAAAAAATCACGCTGGGATCGCTGTTCCAGAACGGTATGGTTCTTCAACGCGGTATGGATGTTCCGGTATGGGGATGGTGCGAGCCAGGCCGTGAGGTAACCGTAAAGATATTAACCCAGAAAGTTACCACAATCGCCGATAACACGGGCCGCTGGGAAATCCGTCTGGCCCCCATGAAAAGTTGCGGCCCGATAAAAATGACCGTATCCGGGAAAGAATCTATAGTCATTGAGGACGTGATGATCGGCGAAGTATGGATCTGCTCCGGCCAATCAAATATGCAGTGGTCCCTGAATCAGGCAAAAGCAGAAAAAACAATCCGCAGAGCCAAGAACTCCCGTATCCGTTTATTCAAGGTAAAACTAAAATCAACAGAAACCCCGCAAACATCTTGTGAAGGTAAATGGGAACGTCTAACTCCACAAGCGGCAAAAAATTTCTCAGCCGTAGGTTATTATTTTGGCAAAGATATCTACAAAGACCTGGCCGGAGTTCCGGTTGGTCTTATTCAGGTTGCCTGGGGTGGAACCGTCATTCAGGCCTGGATGGATATGAATGTCATGGGAAAACTCCCGGCAGCGGAACCTTATCTGATCAGATATAATGATGTATTAAAAAATTTCTCTGAAAATCAAAAGGACTATGAATTTCAGCGTGAACTTTTTAAACAATTAAAGAATTCCGGGGCCCCGGCAGAAAAGGGAAAAAAAGCCGTTGATCCTCTGGCATCACGCCCGACACGCCACACCGACCCGGGCAATTTCGGTTATGACAAAGGTTGGGCCGCAGTTGAATGTAGTATGAAGGATTGGAAAGAAGTCGACCTGCCCAATAAAATTGAGGTATTCGGGGATATTGACGGTGCCGTCTGGTTCAGACGTGATCTACAACTGCCGGAATCCTGGGCCGGACACAAACTGATTGTCGAACTGGGCCCCATTGACGACTTCGACACCACTTATTTCAACAATACAAAAATTGGTTCCATCGGTCAAGAAACCAGTCACTACTGGGAAACTCCCCGCAAATATACCATACCCGGCAAACTGGTAAAAAAAGATCACAACGTAATTGCGGTCAGAGTATTTGATAACTACAGCGGCGGAGGATTCATGGGAAACTCCAAAAGCATGAAGATTTATCCGGCCAGAGATCCGGATGCATTCATTTCCCTTGACGGTATGTGGTTCGCAAAAATCGAACACAAACTTTACCCGTTCATGTTGAAAGGCGGCAGAGTAAAACCTCCTTTCGGCCCCGGTCACAGAAACGCCCCGGCTGGATTACGCAACGCCATGATCAATCCTTTGATTCCTTATGCAATCAGAGGCGTAATCTGGTATCAGGGAGAATCCAACACTCACGAACCGGCGGCATACCGTGCTCTCCTGCCGGAGATGATCAACGACTGGCGCGCCGCATGGGAAAACGACTTCACGTTCCTGATTGTCCAGTTGGCAAACTTCAAACAACAATGGCCAATTCCACAGGAAAGTAACTGGGCAGAACTCCGAGAAGCTCAAATGATGGCAGCAACATTGCCAAAGGTTGGCGTAGCTGTAACGATTGATATCGGCGAAGCCAATAATATTCATCCCGGCAACAAAGATAAAGTCGGCAATCGTCTCGCCAGGCTAGCCGCCCAAATAGCTTACGGCAAAAAAACCTTTCATGGCAAACTCGAACCTCCAGCCGGACCGGTATTCGAATCAATGAAAGTCGAAAAAGGCAAAGTTTATATCAAGTTCAAGAACGCCGAACACGGCCTGATCTCCAAAGACGGCAAACCTCTACGTCATTTTTCAATAGCGGGCAAAGACGGTAAATTTGTTTGGGCCAAAGCGGAAATCTTCGGAAAAGGAAAAATCAGGGACACTGTTGTTGTCTGGACTCCGCTGGTTCCTAATCCAGAGAACGTCAGATATGCCTGGGCCGACAATCCTTACGCCTGCAACCTGTATAACCACGAAGAGCTGCCAGCAGCTCCATTTCGCACCGATAAACCGGAAAAATAATTAATAAATGCCCAAATAAGTTTCCTTTTATACATTTCTTATTTCTTACCGCTATAATCAAAAAAGGCCGTCCGGATTGAATCCGAACGGCCTTATAATATCAAATCAAAGATTCGATGAGAAGCTTAGCTGAGGCGTGCTTCGAGAGCTGCCAGCTCGTCATAGAGAGCTTTCGGAACTCTGTCGCCCATTGCGGCGAAGTGTTCCTTGATCTGAGCAAGCTCAGTCATCCAGCCTTCTTTGTCGACAGACAGCAGATCAGCCATATCTTCTGCAGATACGTCCAGACCGGAAACATCGATATCTTCAGCTTTCGGCATCATACCGATCGGAGTTTCAACAGCTTCAAGATCGCCGTTACAACGACCGAATACCCACTTCAGGACACGGCTGTTATCGCCAAATCCAGGCCACAGCCATTTGCCGTCATCTGATTTACGGAACCAGTTAACATAGAAGATGCTAGGCATCTTGCTCTTGTCTTTGGCATTTTCGTTCATATCGAGCCAGTGCTGGAAGTAGTCACCAACATTATAGGCGCAGAACGGACGCATTGCGAATGGGTCGCGACGAACAGTACCGGCTTTTACGTCGAGAGCGGCAGCGGTAACTTCAGAACCGACAGAAGAACCCATGAACACGCCATGAGTCCAGTCCATAGCCTGGTTGATCAACGGAATAGTACTCGGACGACGTCCGCCGAACAGGAATGCGCTGATCGGAACACCGGCAGGATCTTCCCAGTTGTCAGCAACACATGGGCAGTTAGCTGCTCTTGCAGAGAAACGGGCGTTCGGATGTGCAGCTTTTTCTTCACTGCCAGGAAGCCATTCGTTACCTTTCCAGTCAATGAGTTTTCCAGGAGCATCATAACCGATGCCTTCCCACCAGATGTCGCCATCTTCAGTCAGAGCAACGTTAGTAAAGATAGTGTCTTTCGCGCAAGAAAGCATTGCGTTCGGGTTGGAATCCATAGAAGTACCAGGAGCAACACCAAAGAAACCGGCTTCTGGGTTAATAGCATTCAGATTGCCTTCGTCATCGAATTTCATCCATGCAATATCATCACCAACGGTTTCAACTTTCCAGCCTGGGATAGTCGGAACCAGCATAGCGAGGTTTGTTTTACCACATGCTGACGGGAATGCGCCAGTAACATACTTAACTCCGCCTTCCGGACTAGTCAGCTTGAGGATAAGCATGTGTTCAGCCATCCAGCCTTCATCATGAGCCTGGCAGGAAGCAATACGCAGAGCCAGACATTTTTTACCAAGCAGAGCGTTACCGCCGTAACCTGAACCATAGGACCAGATTTCACGGGTTTCCGGGAAATGACTGATGTATTTGTCTTCCATCGGTGCACATGGCCACAGACCATTGTCAGTTTCGCCTTCAGCAAGCGGTTTACCAACAGAGTGAACACAAGGAATAAATTCGCCGTCAGTACCCAAGTCATCGATAACTGCAGTACCAACGCGAGTCATGATGTGCATGTTCAATACAACGTATTCAGAGTCGGTAATTTCAATACCGTTCTTTGCAATCGGAGAACCGATCGGGCCCATTGAGAAAGGAATAATGTACATAGTACGACCTTTCATGCAGCCTTTGTAAAGACCGCGCATGGTTTCTTTCAGTTCTTTGGGGTCACACCAGTTATTCAGAGGACCGGCATCAGCTTCGTTTTCGCAAGCAATGTAAGTACGTTTTTCTACGCGAGCAACGTCAGACGGATCAGAGCGGAACAACAGACAGTTCGGGCGTTTTTCAGAATTAAGACGAATTGCCACACCGCTGTCAACGGTAATTTGAGCAAGTCTGTCATATTCAGCTTTGGAACCGTCGCAGAGAACAACGTTATCCGGCGTACATAGCTCGGCCCATTCAGCAACCCAGCTGTTGAGCTTTGCATGAGGGGTAGAAATACTCATTAAAAAACCTCCTAAGATTTTTGGATGTTGAGTTTTCAAATTTTTCTTGTTTATAAAAACTGACGGTTTATCACTCATTTTCAATGACAGGCAACTCTCAAAAGTATACCTCAGCACTAATGATTCACAACAAACCGACCATAACGTCTTAATTATTAAGGAGAAATCCAGAATTAGAACTACTCTGGAATACTTCCGTTATTTATCATTTTACCATTGCTGATATATTGATATTCAGGGAATAATTTAATGACGACACCTATTATGTCAAGTCAAAAAGTCAAAAAAAAGAACAATTTCACCACATAAGAGCAGATATTGCTGTATATAAATATGATTATGTCTTTTTTGTAACAAAAAAATAACAAAAAGACAATAAAACCTCAAACAGCTTCACCTCGCCTTCACCTCACGTTGAAACGTTTTTAAGCATTTTACATCAAATACTATTTGTCATTTCCATCTTCATATGATATATGTAATCAAAATTTGATAAACACTCACGAAATTATCATTTTTTTTCATTTTAATATAACTAAATGCGGACTTAACGTTTATATATGCGATTTCAATGTCCATTCTGCAATTTTCATATTGAAGCAGACAGCAAGGACATGGGACTAGAAGCCCAATGCCCCAGTTGCGAAAGCTCAATCAGAATTCCTGTGTCACAGTTTGAAGAAGGTTGCATAATCGGTGACTTCATAATAAAAGAAAAAATTGGCACAGGCTCTATTGGTACAGTATATAAAGCTGAGCAGATATCACTGGAACGCATTGTAGCCTTGAAGATTCTTTCTCCGCAATACACGAATAAAGCCGGAATAATAAGCTTTCTCAATGAAGCCAGACAGGCGGCCACGCTCAGTCACCCCAATCTGGTTCAGTCGCTGGCCGTGGGTGCTGAAGGCCGAATCTGTTACATGGCGATGAACTTCATCCAGGGAGAAACAGTCAAAGATATTATTCTTCGCGAAGGTCCCTATCCCGAAGATGAAGCCATGCACATTGTCCAGCAAGTAGCCGAAGCACTGCATTACGCATGGACGGAACTTGGACTAGTACACCGCGATGTTAAACCGGAAAACATGATGGTTACCGATGACGGCATCGTAAAACTTACGGACCTGGGTCTTGCCATGCCGCAAAAGGAATGGAAGGAAGGCATGAAAGTATCCGGCAGCCCCTCCTACATGAGTCCAGAACAATTTGCCGGAAAAAAATTGGATTGCCGCAGCGACATCTACAGCTTAGGTATCAGCCTTTATCAAATGTTGAGCGGTAACCTGCCATTCAACGGCGACACCCTGCGGACAATCGCGAAACAACATTTCACCGAAGCATCAACTCCGCTGCATCGCCTGAATATCGGAATAACCCCGGAAGTATCTAGACTGGTACTCAAAATGATGGCAAAGAAACCGGAGAATCGTTTCTCAGACATGGATCATCTACTGAAAGCCATCTGGGAAATAAGACAGGACACAGCACCCAACACCGAGTTAATTCCGGATGTACACACAATATCAATCAACCGTCTGGATTACCGCAAACAATACTCCGCACCAGCGGCATATATTGAAGCTCAAAAAGATTCTGATTCAATTAAAGAAGTCAAAGATCTGCAATTAACCAATCGCAACCTCGCTCTTCTACTCATAGCCATGACCATCATGGTGGCCCTGGGCGTAATATGGGGAATATTCACCCTGGAGCAACCAGCGCCTCACTTTGACACGATATTACAGAAAACCCGTGAATTAAAAGAGTTGATGATTGAATCAACCATTTCCCCAAATGTCACTCAGCAACGCGCCAGAGAGCTAATCAGGGAACTTGGTGATGAACGTTCAGACGAAGAAGAAATTCTTCATCTTGAGCTGAAACTAATCATTTATGAGGCAGAAGTCATTAAATTGCGCAACAAGGTCAACAAACACCTTAAGCCCGCAAAAGAACAGGCTGTCAATCGCTAATCTCACTTTCCCTCAGTCATTCAGCCCATCCCCCCGACACCATATAACATTATTGTGCATGCAACTGAAATTATAATTGGAAATTTTTGTCAAACAAACCGATACCAATATCACAACTTAATCTAATTACATTTTTGACACACCAAATCATTACATTATTGAAATAAACATATCATAGCCAATACAATACAATTTTAAACTCAAAAATATCTTATATTCCCACACAAACCACAAAGTTTCCAAAACATAAATTCCATTTTTGTCATCACGATTCCACGATAATATACAAATTTGAAATACAAAAATAATAATTTCATTTTTGATATATTTATTACATTCTAATAACAAGACATTTACAAATTCGTAACAACTATTGGCATAGTACCTGCAACTATACTTCGGAAATAATTTTAATGTCTCCGATTATTTATTGACATATCCATGTCGGGACTAAAATTACACGACACACGACAATGACAACAGGGAAAAACAGGAGAAAAAGAAGTTGGAAACAGAGAGTTTTCAAAAATGCAGGGCATTATTTAATAATGCAGCCGTAAAACGAACCGGAAAACTATTAACCCTTGCCTCGGTCTTACTTACCGGCTGTTCACTGGCCGCGCAAACCTCTACCGTCGCAAGCTCGAGCTTAATGGAAAAGATTTCCCAAACCACCAATGCCGAAGATACACTGTTCTTTTTCATTGGTGCGGTAATGGTATTCAGTATGCATGCAGGCTTTGCGTTCCTTGAATTGGGAACTGTACGCAAAAAAAACCAGGTAAATGCTCTGCAGAAAATATTCACAGACTGGGGAATCAGTACAATTGTATATTTCCTGATCGGTTATCCGATCGCCCACGGCGTCAGCTTTATGGTCAGCGCCGATACCTTATATAACAATAACGGACTGGAATTGATCAAATTTTTCTTTTATTTGACCTTTGCGGCCTGCATTCCGGCTATTATCAGCGGCGGCATCGCGGAACGCGCCAAATTCTGGCCCATCGTTCTTGCCAACGCCATCCTTGCCGGGGTAGCCTATCCGCTGTTTGAAGGAGTCGCATGGTTCGACTACGCATATACCCCGGACGGCACAGCAATCGGTCTGCAGAAATTCTGTGAAACTTATCTTGGCGGACAGTTCACCGACTTTGCCGGTTCCGTAGTAGTACATTCCCTTGGCGGCTGGCTGGCCCTTCCCGCGATTCTCCTGCTCGGACCACGAACCAAACGTTATACACACGGCAGCCCGGCAATCTCGAACATTCCGATTCTCGCACTGGGCAGCTGGATTCTCAGCGTAGGCTGGTTCGGCTTCAACGTCGTCAGTGCCGCAAGATTCACTGACGCCTCCGGATTGGTTGCGGTTAACAGTTTAATGGCAATGGTAGGCGGTCTGCTTGCCAGCCAGTTAGTTTCGCGCAATGACGCCGGATTCACTCACAATGGAGCCCTTGCCGGTCTAATCGCCATCTGCGCAGGCAGCGCGGTTGTTCACCCACTGGCGGCTTTTGCGATCGGTGCAATCGGAGGACTAATCTTCTACTTCATGTTTACAGTTGAAACCGAAAGATTTAAAATCGACGATGTTCTAGGCGTATGGCCGCTGCACGGACTGGTTGGAAGCTGGGGCGGACTTGCCGCCGGTATCTTCGGCAGTGTTAGCTTGTTCGGAGCTCGCGCAAACGTCAGCTTCATGGCTCAACTGGTTGTCACCCTGCTGGCAATTGTATTTGCACTGACTGTTGGTTTTATTGTATTTGGAGCAGTCAAACTCATCTTCGGAATTCGTCTTGACGAACACCAGGAATTTATCGGTGCGGACCGTTCAATTCACAATATTGAAGCATATCCGGAAGAAGCAATATAGTCCGTACGACGGACGGCATTAATGCCGTCCTGCGGACGGTTGCTCCAGGCTTCGCCGTCGCAATAAATTTAAGAATTAAGAATAAATTTTCAGGAATTAAATATGAAAAAGATCGAAGCAGTAATCCAGCCCGACGCGCTGGAACGGGTCAAAGAAGCGCTTTATGACGCGGAAATACATAAAATGACCGTTCACAAGGTTCGCGGCTGCGGCCAGCAGCGCGGCTATACCGAATCCTACCGGGGCAAGGTATTCAAAGTCAATCTGCTGGAAAAAGTTAAAATAGAAATCGCGGTCAATGATGAATACGTTGACGAGTGCATTGATGCGATCGTGAAAGGCGCCAGAACCGGCAATATCGGCGACGGCAAAATATTTGTTACCGAACTGCAGCGCTGTGTCCGCATCCGAACCGGAGAAACCGGAAACGACGCAATCGGCTAAGCCGCAGTCAACATACAATCCCCTCCCCCCATTATCCCGTCCACTTTCCGGACGGGATTTTTAGCACAAAAGGCAGAGGGTCAAACCTACACATTTTTACATTTTTACTTCTATTTCTATACCAACACATCACAACTGCCTTTTCTACTCGGATACGGATAAGCTACTGAAGATTCTTGGTTGCCCATCCTACGATAAATTTTTATCTTGGAACAAGAAGACGCTGACGACTAAAGTAAGTTGTAATTTACAGGAACGTGAGGCATATTGGAGTAAGGCGTTTGCAGTTGGATGCGAGGAATGGCTCAGCCACAACCTCGAAAGCATGAAAAGAATGCGGATTTACGATACGGGGAGCATAAAATACCTTAGCGGCAAAAAATGGCACTAAAAAATCGTTTTAACGAGGAGTTTTTGAGGAGGAAATGCATGTAATCTAGCACGAAAAGGCAATATTATACGCCCCCCAATATTAATGAGGAATTATTGTATGTCCCAAAAACATATTATTTATGGTGTTGTAGGGATTTTTGTCGTTTCCCTTGCCGTCTTGCCAATGCTTATATGCGAACAAGAAAGAAGTAATCCTCATTATTCTCAAGCAAGGATTATGATTAATCAATTGAAAATTGCTGATGCAATGTATAAAGTTGATTACAGAGAGCCTGCTTCAAGTTTAATAAATCTTCTGCCTAGTTATTTGGATTTGCAATCTATTATGATAAAGGAAGATACAAAAAAATCTTCATTTTTATTCCTCTTAATATGAAGTCTCATGTAGAAGCGTGGAAAATATTACCGATCAATTTAATTATTGAATATGAACACTCCCCAAATGGAACTATATTTGTTGTGTATAATCCCAAAGATAATTATCAGTGGATGCTATTAGCAACAGGAGAGATTAAGGGAAAAAGAATTCTGAGTTCAGAAGCTGATTGGCAACTTGGGGGCAATTTGCTTAATAGTGGTGCCGTGCACAATGCCATTAACTTAAGAGAATAGTGAATGGCATTGTGCATGGCACCAGTGTAGTGTGCACCAGTGTAGTGGATAATGGTCATCAATAAATTAGTTGAATAAATCGATGCATGGCACCAGTGTAGTGGATGAATGTAAGTATGAAAGTTTGTCCTGGTTCTAATCATAATATATCTAGTTTGGCTATTTCTCCTGAATTGTATTTGCGGTTTTTAAAGGATGCAAAAATAAAACATACATGCGGAAAGTATAAAGGGAAAGAAGTTAGATTTGAGCACATAAAAAAAGGTGTCTATAAAAATCCAATTAACTAAAAAGGTATAATAATATGAAATTAACTAATAAATTATTCTTGTTTTTTTTTGTAATAAATTATTGCTTTTTGATTGCATGTTCAGGAAAAGAGGGAAATGGAAAATTATACCAAAAGTCAATAGAAAAAAGTAAGGAGCAGTTAAAAAAGAGTCCACTTCAAAAAGCAATAGAAAATGAAGATACTATAACATTAGCACAATTCACAAATGAAGTCAATAAGAAACATGTATTTAAAGAATGGAATTACGATAGAAAGCTTAGACAAAAAGAACTTAGAGTTCTGGATGAATTTCCACTGAATTGGGCAATTAGAAAAGAGAAAAAGAAAAGTATTATAAAACTGATTGAACTTGGAGCAAATCCCAATGTAGAAGGTTATAATGGATGTACTCCATTATTTTTATATTCACATACAACCCCGATTGATTATAGCATTTTAGAGCTTCTGGTTAAAGATAAAAGTAATATTGACAAAATGAGTGACTGGAAAATGAATGCTCTTGGTCTTGCTGTTTTCCAAAAGAAATATAAGCTCGCCGAGACCTTATTAAATAAAGGAGCAAATCCAAACGTAGTCGTTTATTATGATGATGATAGAGTTCCTCTGCTAATGCTTGCATTAGAACAAGATGATATAAGAATGTTCAAGTTGCTCTTAAAATATGGAGCAAACATAAACTTAAAGAGTAAAGAAGGATATAACATTATGGATTGGGCATCTTATGGCTTTTATTCAAAGTATATTTCTTTCTTGAAGAAGTGGGGAGCAAAAACCTCTGTTGAACTTGAAAAAGAAAAAAAATAATTTACGCCCGTAGGGGGCTGAGTAATTAATTTTCATAGTGGTGCCGTGCACAATGCCATTAACTTAAGAGAATAGTGAATGGCATTGTGCATGGCACCAGTGTGACCCCCCAGTGTGACCAGTGTGCAGATTGGCACCAGTGTGACAAAGTATAGATTATACTTATAAAGAGTTGGTACTTAGTGAATGTTGGCGTATGGCCGCTAAACAGTGGTTGATCGTCAACGAACATATCGCTGTCACCATGAAGCGAAAAGTGTCACCATATTTTCTAACGCCTAGCATCACGGAAATAGCTTTTATAACACTGATGCCGCTCCTGAAACGATGGCGGTTTTGCCTGAGAATGTCATTTTTTATTTCTCGTGAATAGTACCTGATCACTAATTAATGATTTTCTATTTAAATAGCCAGAGACTATTATTACCAGCTCTGGACAATTATATGTAAACATTCATTTTCTAATTCTAATTATTTAAAGTAATTTGCCGCTTGCCGCAGGAAGGTCCGGTGATATTCCGGTATCAAACCATGTTTATCCGGGCCAATGTTCAATAACAAGTTATTATTTTCAGCTCTTGCACGGGAATACCAGTCTGCAATTGTTCTTGCCGATGGATGACAGAAGCCTGTTCTTTTTTCACTCCAGAACCAATCCGGCGTCAACGTAGTGCAATATTCCAGAGGTATTGCATCATAATCCTTGTCCGGCGTGCAAATCTGGTCCTGCCAAACAAAATCATAATGTTCGCTTGTGCGTATATCCATTGGACCATACTTCACTTTTCCGGGACAGTCACTGCTGGAATTCATAATCACCAGACATTCAGGTTGAAGTCGATGAATATGTTCATAAATTTCTTTCCAGCCCCAGCGAGTGCCTGAGCTGTAGCCACATTCCGGGTTTTCCAGCCAAGCCGTGTCGAAAGGCCAGTCACGGGTGGGGTGGTCTTTGACCCATGCTCCGTCAAACCACATTTCCAAAATGGGACCGTAGCTGTTAAGTAGTTCCGTAAGTTGATTTTTCATGTAATCGATATAGGCGTAATCATCGTTGTAAACTGGACAGTGATTGTCCCACAACGAATAATACAATCCCGTTTGAATTCCAACCTCTCGAAAAGATTCAACAAAGAGAGCGATCACATCCTGTTGACCGGGTGAATTGGCGACGGAATAGTCACTGTACTGGGTCGGCCATAAGCAGAATCCGTCGTGATGCTTGGCGGTAAGAACTCCATATTTCATTCCTGCTTCAGCAGCAACTTCTGCCCATTGTCTTGGGTTTAATTTATCCGGAGCAAAATCTTTGGCTGGAAATTGCCCATCTCCCCAGGCACTTCCGCTAAATGTATTAACCCCAAAATGGATAAACATTCCATAGCCAAGCTTCTGCCATGCCTTTTGCGCTTCATTTAGTTGGACTGCTGAAAATTTTTCTTCTTTACTCATATATATTGTTCCTTATCAAAAGTTTCACTACGACCCATAGTGGTATCTTCGTTAAATTGCAGTTGAAAACGAAATGCCATGTCATCCCCGAACCACATGGGAAAATTGGTTCCCCAGAAATTGTTATAAAGGTTAATGCTGATCCCCTCAGACAACTTCGGTAACTCATTGGAAAAATCACCAATTTGCCTGCGTCCTGGAGCAAGCAAGGGGGCATCCAGTGTGGAAAGAGTCAGAAAATGATTGGAATTTCCCCACGAAACGGATTCATCTATCGCATGCAAAGCATGCCCTCCGGCAGGAATGGCATCTCGAGCTTCAATCATTTCTCCTAGTTTTGCAAATCTGCAGAAATCAACATGGATTGCCGAATGAAACCCGAGCCACACCGCATGAGGTTGCCGGTCGGGAGACTTTCCAAACCACTGTAACCGAGCATGAATTTCCGGGGTGTGATCAGGAAGTTCCAGTTCCAGGCTTATTTGGTCAAATCCTCCCGGGCCACGCAAGGGTAAGATGTTGGTTATAGTAATATACCAAGATCCATCGCGATATTCGCCTCCACATTGACAAGGAAAACCTTCGAGCATTTGCCGGGGATATTTATCTGACATTCCCGGTTTCCCAAAATCAGCCAAAGCCCATCCCTCATTGCTCCTGAGGTAGCTTTTCATGAAGTGTTCCATGTCGAACGCATCGAAACTTTCCAACACAAACAGAAATAAGGGGTGTTCAGTAGAGGCGAATCTACATTCGGAGTGAAGAGGCCTGAGTTCTGTAATACAGCCGCGTTTGGGATCAATCTCCAATTGAAAATGGGCTGTTTTAAATTGATTGACTCCATGGGGAGACGCTAATACCGGGGATGCATCAAGCGCTTGGAGTCGCTGCTTTGCTTTTTCCGCAAGACCTGTCGGCAGAGATTCTATTGCGGAGGATAGGTAGTTGCGTTGTTCCTGCCAAGAAGCGGTGAATCTCTGCGCTTCATGAGTGTTGAGGATAGACTTCATTTCTTCAGCGCTCCATGCGATGCGGTTGAAAAAATGAGTTTTTTCATCAAACCCCCAGGTATGTTCCGTAATTTGCAGAAGATTACGGTTGAATTGCTCCTGATCATTCAACTCTTCCTCTATGTAAAATCGACACAGTTCTCTAAACTGGGCAACTTTCTGCGGATCACTGCCAACGCCGTGAATCCAGCTATCGCCGATTTCGCCTGTAATTAGAGGAAGATGTTTGCGAATAGGAGTTAACTCTTCAGCAAGATCATTGAGGTTTGCTCCCCGGACTTCTGCATCGGGATATGTATCTTTCAAACCTTTGATGATGTTCCGCACCATATCTGGAGTTTGTGCGCCGGTATTATCTCCTCCAACGACTACTTGATAAGCAGTTTCCTGTCCCGGAATCACAAGCAAAGATCCATATTCAGACTGATAAATAACGATAATCTCGTTGCCACACGAATCGCGCCAGCGAAACAGCGGAGGAACCTGAGCTATTGCTGAGGCTGGATTGATTCCTATATGCAGCAGTGATACGCCTGCTTCAGAGAGAGGACGAATGATTCCCCGGGTATGGCCTGGGACATCAGTCAGCTTTGCCGCAATAGTATGTCTTCCGAATCGTTCATCCAGCTTTTGAGAGAGAGATAGACCGTAGCGAAAAAGGGTTTCTCCGGCCAGTTCGCTGTGAACGGTAAACGGTAACGCGTGCCATGTTATATCTCCACGCTCAATCGCTTTTTCCACAATCCTTCGTTCCGAAGCATCGGAACGTTCCAGATACAAATAAAGCAACCATGCTCCCACGGTCCAAGTGTAGCGAAAATCAATATTTCGACAATACTCAGCAGTCTTAATTGCCTGAGGAATATCGTAAGAACAATAGCGTTCGATCACATCCGCCGCCATACCGGTAAAGCCAACATCAAGGTGTGTTTTAAAGATAATTTTGATTTGTTTCATTGTATTGATTAAATTTTATTTGTAATGAAAGATATTTCCCAATCAAGTTTATAAATGTGGTTCCGGCTTTATTTTAGGTCTACTAGGATTTTTGCATTCTGTTGTTCAGCTAGATGAAATGCTCTATAAATTTTTCTCCCATCAGGTAGCGTTACGACTACATGGTAATTGCCGCCGAACCCCCTAAAAGTAAATTTTCCATCACTGTCAGTATGTCCAGTCTCTTTTGTTCTAAACTCTTCAAGAATCAATTTTTTCAAACCTTCATAAGCAGGCTTTACGGTCAAATCTTTGCGAACAAGTCCACCGCCTTTCATAAACGCAGTTCCTTCCGCAAAATCCCAATAGCCAATAACCGCAATCGCAGGATGGCCGAAGCATATCCGGTAAAAATCAAGCAAGTAATCTCTCTGTGCCTTTTCAGTCCATTTTCCTCCAAATGCAGATTGACGAATTGGGCTGCCATCGGATGGAACTTCCAGTTCTGTAATGTGCAGTTTTAATCCGAGTTTCGCATATTTATCCAGGTAGAACCGAATCTGATCTAACGGGAGACGCCCACGAGCAGGAACATGTGCCTGAAGTCCAATGGCATCAATCGGAATTTTTCGCTTCAATGCCTCATCAATCACCTTGTAAAATAGTTCAAACCCATTAGCCAATACTGCATTGTCATTAATAACCAGAGTTGCTTTCGGGTCACATTCTCGTGCCCATTTGTATGGCTGATCAACTTTTAATCCAGCAATCCCATGCCCCGGTTCGTTCACAATATCCCACATCGCGACTTTCCCACGAAACCTCGTCAATAAGCCACAGACTCGCTTTTTTTGCTGCGCCAAGGTTGGAATAGTGGTCTTTACCCAGGCCGGGTTGATTGGAAAATCCCATAAGACTGGATGTCCCTTAACTTTTATTCCCAAGGGATTAGCCCAGTTGTATACATTCTCAGTTTCCCAGTAGCGGGGATGTCCTTCTTTTGCCTCATAACTCTTCCAGTACAGCCAAGTTGTCGCCAGATTGAAAACGTCGGCAAATAACTTTCGATGACGTTTCGATTGTTCAGGATCTTTAAAATTTGTAAACGCATAGATGTTGGCTCCGAATAAAAAATCCTGGCTAATTTGAGTCAATGAAACCTTCGCATCTTTTACGGGAATTCCTTGTGCGTCTTTTACCATAATGGTACAAGTTCCCTTCCGATAAAGCTCAATTCCCTTCTTGCTGAGCTCCATTGCTTTCTTTTCGCGATGGCGACAGTCCTGGACCCATTTCTGGTGCGAGGAAAGGGTTACCTTGCCCCGCTTAGGATTCTTCGCGGCTATTTCAATTGAACGAAAGTGTTTTTTCAACACCAAATTGAATAAAGGATTTTTTCTTGATTTTTCTTTGGTACTGTAATCAACAGCCATATCCCTCAACGCCATGGCATTCTTTCCGGTTTTCACTGGCCAAATGGAAGCAAATGTAATCTTATGAACTCCTGCGGGAATTTCGACATCAAACACATAAAAGCGTTTACTCGAATTGACATTGCCAGTGACTTTTAAGAAATTATCCACCAAGACTCCGACAAGTGGGAATTTTCCCTTATCAAACGGTTTGCTGGTGTTAAGCCGTATTTGGTAAATTCCTTGCTTCGGAAAACTGAAATAATCTCCAATGCATCCAGAAGCAGAGTGTAACCATCCTTTGGGCATCAGGCAGTGAATAGCATTGCCATCATGGATGCCGATTTGTTGAACCTTAGCTTTGGAACATTGTAGAATTGCCCCCTTCAGTGGTAAGCAAAAGAACAAAAAAAGAGTTGTTATATAAATTATATTACGCATATATTTCTCCTGATGTTTCTAAAAAGTAATTCCGCTTGTTTCTAATTAATAGTCATATTCCGTACTTACGCTCTGAAATTTTAAATATTATATCATTCCGCGTAAGAGGTTATCACCATTTTGTGTACGTTTTTCCGTCACTCCATGGATATTTATCAAATTGATTCCACACCGTAGGCAATTTTGCTGTTCCCATAACGCTTGAATTCAATGTGCTAACATGTCCATCCCAATAAAGTACATTTGCTTGACCATCATGGCGGAACATTGTTGCTTTAACATCTTGGGTACGGCAGATACGACCCTGGGCCCGACCTGGGTTCCCATCAATCATAGAGATGATCCGTTCTGGCTGAATTTGTAAATAAGGACGAATCTTTGATTCCTTGTCATCCTGTCCTTTACGACCGGAAAGCATATGGGCATTTACTTGCAGTGTAGCTTGTTGTCCACTCTTGAATGGAGCTGAAGACTTCATCTCATACGCAGGACAATTTAATATCTCAGGAATAGTCCCGGGTTTCCATTCAATAATTTTTCCAAACGATACAGTCCAATAAGGGTAACTTGGACCGAAGCTATCTATTGGAGTGAGTCCGTCAAAGTGATCTAAGTACGAATTCCAATAACTCCCTAATTGTTTTAAGTTACCAGCACATTGGATGGCTTTCGCTTTTGCTTGAATTCCGCTTAGAATAGGGAATGAAATATTGGCAAATATTACAATAATCACGATAACAATGATGAGTTCTATAAATGTGAATTTATTTTTTTTCACGATGAGTTTCTCTTTTCTAATTAAATAATTTCGAAATTATTTCCAACCTTTTGCATAGTTTTTTCCATCGCTCCAAGGATATTTATAAAAATCATTCCATGCTGTCGGCAACTCTGATGAGCCTATAATTGTTGCTTTTAACGCATCCACATGTCCATCCCAATAAAGTACATTGGCTTGCTTATTATGGCGAAACATTATTGGAGAAACGGTTTGACTTGTGCAGATACGTCCTTGAACCCGTCCTTCCGAGATTCCATCAATCATAGAAATGACCTGGGAAGGTCTTGCTTGCATGTAAGGTTTGATTTTAGAGGTTATATCATTTTTCCCGACAAGACCTGAAAGCATATGGGCATTTACTTGCAATGTAGTTAGTTGTCCAGTCTTATATGCATTCGATGTTGGCATTGTAAATGATGGGCATGACAGAAGCCGGGGTACAGATCCTGGCTTCCATCCAATAAATTCTCCAAAGGTCATAGTCCAATATGGGTAACTAGCTCCGGTACTATCTGTCGGTGTGATTTCATCATAACTATCTAAATATGAAGTCCAATAATTTCCGAGTTGTTTTAAATTATTAGTACATGAGATTGCTTTTGCCTTATTTCGCGCGTTACCTAAGGCAGGAAGTAACATACTTGCTAATATTGCGATAATTGCAATAACCACAAGAAGCTCGATAAGCGTGAATGTGTTCTTTTTCATTTTTCTAATTCCCTCATTTTAATGTGTTTAATGCTAATAATTGATTGTCCTGAAAAACGTATTTCCCACGGACCGAATAATTTGAACTGTTTGTATTTACACTTCTCCATTGCCATGCTATTATTATTTCCCTGACAAGTAAAAACTGATTCATGGATGAATTGCCTCTTGATTAGTTCATTCCTCCTCCATAACAATTGAATATGTTCCAGATTTTTGTCGAATTACGAAAGGCAGTCTCTCCCCATGGAACTCGTTCCGAATGCCCGTCACAAAAGTAGAATACTGTGCTTTTCCCATGTCGGGGGCTTGGTACAGCGGCCCAATCCAAGGCAGATACTCCAGGATAGATTTTATATAACATACCAGTATTACCGCCAACACCTAAACTCGTTGAGTCACCCAAAAGCACCGACATTGAAGGCGAAAACTTTAATTGAGAAAGCTTGCGACGTTTTCCGTCATTCTCGTTATTAAAATTGGTTCCATCAGAAGCATATAGATTCATTCCATATCCAGCGTTTGCTCGATATCCGGTCATATAAGGATCGCGTTCAGGGCATGTTGTAATCAAACCTGGTTTACGCTCCCAATGTGTATTGTTATTCTGAACCTGTGAACCGTTCATATATTTAACACGCAAGTAATCGGTCCAATTGCAACAGTCCACCTGATCCAATGTTTGCCGTACTGAAAGCATGTAGTCGTCATAATCGTCAGAATATGATGCCAAAGCTAGTCCCAATTGTTTTTGATTATTTACACATGCTATCATTCGTGCTGTTTGTCGAGAACGCTGTAAAGCTGGCAGTAACATAGCGGCGAGAATTGCTATGATCGCTATTACAATCAAGAGTTCTATGAGTGTGAAAATTTTATTTTCAACACTTTTCTTGATTTTAAAATTTGTTATTAAAAAGAATTTTTTTCCCAAGAATTTCATTTTCTTTCTTCCTTTAAGATAAGTGAAACGTTAGACTTCACAGCATTTGAATGGCAAATACAAAGTTTTTGGCATTGCTCGTCCTGAAAAGAAATCTCGTAATATTTTAGAAATCTTGTAACTATACATCGGTTGATAATATGTATAATGAAACTCAGAATTTCCGCTTTCATTCTCGTCTATCGGAAAGAGACTGATCAGTTTTGGAGATGCCAGTGCTTCAGATTGCAGTGATCGCCAAAGATTAATACAGCCGACCATATCCAAAATAACCGAGGGTTTACGCAAATTAACTTCATTTAGCATCATACGGGAAATCCATGAAGGAAACGGCGCCTCCGGTAATTGTATAACCTGTTCGCATGAGAGAGGGATTTTGCGTTTTTCAAACGCTGTTTTCAGTGCATCATACCGTTCAGTATATGGAGCATACACTGAAACTCCAGAGAGAACCATAAGCCCCTTGAGTTCTTCATCGCTTAAATGCTTGACTACGTCTTCTACCATACCGCTTTCATCGTGAAGGACTGCAGGAACTTGAATTCCAGGCTGACGGCGTTTGAAAATTAATTGTCGAAATTTCTGTTGCTGGAGTTGAACAATAAACGATGTCTCCTGAGGTCCGTTATAAAACCAAACCAGAGAATCAAGTTTGTTATCGGTAACCAGTGTCTCTGGAGAGGTCATTGCGTATTCCTGCCACTGTGTATAGGTAAAGATCATGAGCTGAAAGGAATCTGGTCCCAATGCACTAAAAATATCATCAAGAATGCACCGATAATCCCATGTTGCGTCCTCACGTGAGCTCCAGGGAGAAAGAATAACTCCAATTCGGCTTTTACCTGGTTGAGCTGGAACAGTCAAATTTCCAGGACATTCTTTAACAAACGTACCGACTCCGGGAAGCGTTTCAAGAATATTCTCATTACAAAGGCGCTTGATCGCCATTCTAGCTGTTACTTGGCTGACTCCTGCTTGCTCGGCAATTTCCCGATTTGATGGCAAACGTTCTCCAATGTCCAATTGACCTGAAACAAGTACTTTTTTCAGAGTGTCGGCTAATGTCCGTGATAAGTTGCCATGAGTTGCATTGTAAGTAAAGTTTAATTTCACCAGGATTATTCCTTGCTCATTTAATTTCGATAACACTATGATTGTAACCATAAAACAAACGAGCAGCAATGTCAATATTTCGGCAATATTTTGAGAAATATTATTTTTAAGTCAAAATAAGCTGGAGCTCACAATATTGAATTAGTCTCAAAGGACATTTATTCATCGAAAGCATCGGTTAAAGCCGGTGGCAGATCGGAGGAGACGGTAAGGACCCGTAGAGTACAAAAACTAAATCAATAGATTTTTGGGGCAATTTTTAGACAATTTTCGTTGCTTTGAAATTCGTAAAGATTGGATGCTTGGATATTATGGAAAGATGTCCGGGAAGATTCCGATTTATCATTCGCTTTTCATGGCGAAAATAACAGTTTTTCCCATAATCCGGGTACAGCAGAGTCGCCGGGTTATACCGGAATGACAATAGCTGGCAGAAAAAGCAGTTCAGGCGGCGGCGCGATAGTAATACTTTAAAAGGCCGCCAAGACGTTCTTGTTTTTTGATTTTTCCGGTATTTGTTCCAACTGTTTTGTTTGGAAATGGAATTGTATTATCAAGTCCCTGGTGATTCCGTTCATGATGATAATGCGCAAGGTATTCTCGAAGAACATATCGTAAAGATTTTTTTCCGAACAGAACTTGTTTTTCCAATACCTCCGTTTTTACTGATTTTACCCAGCGTTCCGCGAATGCGTTTAAATTGGGCGACCTCGGAGGAATTTTTAATGGTTTGATACCTGATGATTTCAGGATTGCATCGAACTGCGCCGTATATTTTGTATCACGGTCATGAATCAAATATTTCGCGCCTTCCATTTCACCATCCCAGCCAGTCAAATTCCGGGCAGCCTGTGCCATCCATTCACCATTCGGATGAGGAGAGATGCCTCCAATAACGACTCTTCTGGTTTTAATCTCAATGAAGAACAATACGTAATATGTAACCAGCCCGAGTGATGTCCATACTTCCGCAGAGAAAAAGTCTGTTGCCCAAATCACATCTTTATGGGTTCTAATGAACTCGGCCCATGACATACCGCCTCATTTATAGGATATATTAATTTTTCGATTTTATTTCTAATATTGTTGAATATATTCGATCGCACGTTTATGGTTGGTTATAGAATAATGATTATTCGGGGGTTTTGTTATGAAAAAAATTCTTACTCTGCTACTTATGACTTTTTCTGTACTCCTGTGTCATGGCAGAGAAAAATTCACGTTAACTTCCACTAATTTCAAGAACGGCGGTTTTATTCCGCAGCGTTTTACAAAGTACGGCGAAAACATTTCTCCGCAATTATCCTGGAGCAATGTTCCGCCTTCCACGCAATCATTTGTAATCAGCTGCGTTGACACCAATCCCGTCGCAAACAACTGGGTTCACTGGATGATCATTAACCTTCCCGCCAATATATCTTATATAGATCAGGGAGCCTCCGGTGGAAGCCTGCCGATTGGCGCGAAAGAACTAGGCAACTCGTTCGGACATATCGGCTACGGCGGCCCCAAACCACCCAATAAAACCGGAGTTCATAATTACGTATTCACGATTTACGCGTTAAACGTAAAAAATTTGAACGTTTCTAAAAGATACATCCCGGCAAAAAAACTAACTATCCTGCTGAGAGGAAAAGTAATACGCAAAGCCGTCCTTATCGGTAAATACGAGCAAAAACTGTAGAACAGGAGAAGTAAATGCGAAAATTCATTACTGCACTGATATTAATTGCGGTTGCGGTATTGCTCCGCGCGGAAGATATAAAAACGACTGACGGCACCGTTTATCAAAATGCCACAATAGTCAGTTCTAACCCAACCGGCATTGACATCAGTTACCAGAAAAACGACAAAACTGTTTTAAAAGGAATCAGGTTCGAAATACTGCCGGAATCAATTCAAAAAAGATACGGTTATGATCCAGAGGCAAGTAAAAAGTTTGACCAGGACGTGACAAAATACCAAAGAAATGACCTTGACCATAACATTGCCTCAAGAAAAGGCAGCACCAAAAGCTATTATATGGCGACAGACCGCCGGGATCTGAAAGCTATCGTTTATGCTTATCGCCGCTCAGTAACTGTATCCCCCATCGGAGGCGATGACAAAGGAAGCGTTGTCATGGTCAACGAACTACTATCGGGCAAACCAATCAATGCAGATCTGATATATATCGAAGGATTAAAAATAAAAACCGGCTCCTGGACCGGAATGATTTATCCTACCGCTGTAAAAATCAGGATAGACGGTTTCAACTTCGGGATGCGGGTATTCTCAACCAATCTCACCCGCTCAACTGAAATCCTGGCAGAAAATATGATGCCGTCATCAGACGACGATGAAGAGGAAAGCAGTCCGGCAATCGTAGGATCAAACAAACCCGATGATACCACCAGTGTTGATGTTGAACTAACCCCTTACGACAATGAACCTATTTCTATTGTTACAGGTTCATTCGGCACCTATATCGGCGGAGTGTATTATCCCAAGTGGCGTCCCCGCCCTCCCCGTCCTCCAAAACCAAGACCGAAACCAAAACCGAAAAGCAGCCGTTAAAAGCAGTATAGAAACAAGAGCATAAAAAAAACACCGGTAATCATAGCGAAAAAGAACTTTTTTCGTATAGATTCTGGAAATTTGGTCAAAACAGTGTACTTTCATAAGCATCTTATAGATAATTACAATCAATCATCCACATAACATTTCAAGAGGAAAGATGTAACTATGGGTTATGACAAAATAAAAGTCCCGACCGGTGAAAAAATAACGGTGGGCGAAGGCGGAAAACTTATTGTTCCGGATAATCCGGTAATAGCGTTTATCGAAGGAGACGGAATCGGACCGGATATCACGACCGCAAGTATGATGATCTGGGATGCCGCAATCGAAAAAGCTTACGGCGGCAGCCGCAAGATTTCCTGGATGGAAATTTACGCCGGTGAAAAAGCCAACCAAGTTTACGGCGAAGGCACTTGGCTCCCACCGGAAACGATTGAAGCTGTAAAAGACTACAAAGTAGCGATCAAAGGACCTTTGACCACTCCGGTAGGCGGCGGCATCAGATCCCTGAACGTGGCACTTCGCCAGGAACTCGATTTATACGTATGCCTGCGTCCGGTCCAGTATTTCCAGGGAGTTCCTTCTCCGGTAAAATCCCCGGAAAAGACCGATATGGTAATCTTCCGTGAAAACTCAGAAGATATTTATGCCGGTATTGAATGGAAATCCGGTTCGGCAGAAGCCCAAAAAGTAATCAACTTCCTGCAGGATGAAATGGGCGTTGATAAAATCCGCTTTCCGGAAACCTCCGGTATTGGCATCAAACCGATTTCCAAAGAAGGAACCGAACGCCTGGTACGCGCCGCGATCAAATACGCATTGGAAAATAATCGCAAAAACGTTACAATTGTCCACAAGGGCAATATCATGAAATTTACGGAAGGCGGCTTCAAAGACTGGGGATATGATCTGGTTCGCAAGGAATTCTCAGATGTCGCAATCCCGGCTCCGGACTGCGACTGGAATGCCCCTGAAGGTAAAATGCTGGTAAAAGACTGCATCTGCGATGCTTTCCTCCAACAAATCCTTACCCGCCCGGCTGAATACGATGTAATCGCCACCATGAATCTTAACGGCGATTACGTTTCCGATGCCCTGGCAGCGTGTGTCGGCGGTATCGGTATCGCTCCTGGTGCCAATATCAATTATGAAACAGGTCTGTCTATATTCGAAGCAACCCACGGAACCGCTCCGAAATATACCGGAATGAATAAGGTTAATCCTTCTTCTCTGGCTCTGTCCGGTGAAATGCTGCTGCGTCATATTGGGTGGACAGAAGCAGCCGACCTTGTAATCAAAGGCATAGAGAACGCCATTACAAACAAGACCGTAACTTATGACTTCGCCAGATTGATGGAAGGCGCGGAAGAGGTATCTTGCTCGGGATTTGCCGAAGCCGTTGTCAAAAACATGTAACTTGAATCAATAATGCGCCGAGAAAAAAAACGGCGCATTTTTTTCAGGAGGGTATAAAATATGAAGCTTGCGTCGATCCTCAATCCAGATATGGTTGTATGCAAGGTTGCCGGTGCTACCCGCGAGGAAATATACGGCAACATGATCGATCACGTGATGAAACACATTACTCCAGGGCTCGGACGTGATGAAATTCTGAACGAAATGACCGAACGCGAAGACTCCATAAAAATTCCATACGAGGGCATTGCACTGCCCCATATAAGAAACTCGGTTTTCGGTGACCTGTTTATTGCGATCGGGACACTGGAAAATCCGGTAAAGCTCAAAGAATGCGACTTCCGGGAATCCGGCATTATCATTATGTCGTTTATCTCTCAGTCAATGTCAGACACATATCTCAAGGCCCTTGCGGCCTTCACCAAATATCTGATCAAACCGGATAACCAGGCAAAGTTGCTCGAAGCAACGGATGGAGAACAACTAATCGACATGATCAACGCCGATAATGTCGAACTAAAGAGCGAAATCACGGCGGAAGATGTAATGAAAACCAACTTCACTTCCGTCAAACAGGATTCCTCTTTGTCGGAAGCTCTTGATATTTTCACTCGCGACAGGCTGGAACAAATTCCGGTTGTTGACGATCTGGGAAAACTGCTCGGAATTATTGACGCGACCGAAATTATCCGCAGGCACGTGCCTGAATATATTCTGATGATGGATAATCTGAAATTCCTGACCAGTTTTGAACCCTTTGACAAGATATTCAAAGAGGAACAGACCCTTTGTGTAAAGGATTTCATGCAGCAGCCAAAGGCTGTGATCTCCACCCGCACTCCTTTGATCCAGCTTACTGTAAGCCTGGTAAAAAAGGAAGCACCGAACTTGTATGTCGTTACTGACGAGAACGACAAACTGGTAGGGGTCATATCCATTCAACAGTTGATCCATAAAGTATTGAGAGGATAGTGGTACCATGGATATGTTTCTATTCTGGTTTGCCACAATTGTATTCTTTGGAACCTATGCCGTCATCGCATCGGAAAAGGTCCATAAAACAGTTGCGGCTTTGATCGGGGCCTCGCTTATGATGCTGGTTGTCCTTGAGGGACCGTCTCACGGCAGTCATGATTCCGGTAAAATGTCAATCACCCGGATAGTGGAAAAAAGTATTATGCAGGCCGACAGTCACACTCGTGTTGACTTACAGGACGAATTATCGCATGCTCATGCAAAAATGGAGCACTACGATAAACTTGATGTTTTCGCACGGTTTGTAAACTTCGACGTTATCTTTACGCTTGCCGGAATGATGCTGCTGGTGAATATCCTCAGCGGTACCGGAATTTTCCAGTATGTCGCGATTATGAGTGCAAAAATAGCCAAAGGCTCACCGATGCGAACGATGCTTTTACTGGTGGTCGCAACCGCGGTTCTTTCCGCATTTCTTGATAACGTGACAACCGTACTACTTATCGCACCGGTAACCTTGCTGGTAGCTTCCGAACTGGGAGTACCGGCAATTCCATTCCTGATGGCAGAAACGATGGCATCCAATATCGGCGGCACCGCGACTTTGATCGGGGATCCGCCGAACCTGATCATCGGATCCGTGGCTAATTTGAACTTTGCCGCATTCCTGATCAACCTGGCGCCGTTCATTCTGGTAATTCTGGCCATTTATTGTGTCTGCCTAAAATTTTACTACGGCAAACGCATGGAAGTTACAGTAGAAAAACGCGCGAGAATAATGGAACTGGATGAAAAAGCCGCTATTACTGACTGGTCGAACATGACCCGCGGCGGCATTATTATGCTGATCACCATCGGTGGTTTCCTGGTTCACGGAGCACTGCACATTCAACCATGCGTAGTCGCAATGGCAGGAGCGTCTCTTGCCCTTGCATTCTGCAAGGTCGATGTCGAACATGCGCTGAGCAAGATCGAATGGGATACGCTGTTTTTCTTCCTCGGACTGTTTGTGGTCGTCAACGGCGCCGACAAAGCCGGACTCATGGCGAAGTTCGGCAGTCTGCTTGGTATGACTGCCGACTGGAACCCGCTGGTTGTGGTCCTGGTTGTTATGTGGGTTAGCGGAATTGCCGCAGCCATCACCAATAACGTATCATTCACTGCCGCCATGGTAACCGTGGTGTACGCTTTTGTTCACAGCGCCCCGCTCTTTAAAGACAGCGTAGTGAACCAGCAGCTCATGTGGTGGGGCCTGGCCCTCGCGGTATGCCTTGGAGGTAACGGCACCCTGGTGGGAGCCGCCGCCAACCTGGTAACAGCCGGAATAGCAGAGAAAGCGGGAATGAAGATATCATTCAAGGAATTCCTGCGTTATGGCGTTCCAGTTACTTTTGTGAGCCTTATTGCCGCTTCCGGATACATAATTGCAAGATATCATATACTGTGTAAATGACTTCTGAAAACATAACTATAAAAATCCTCACCGCTGCTGAAACCAACATCAGCAGCGTGGTGGAAATATACAAAGACGCCGGATGGTGGAAAGACAACTACTCTCCGGCGTTCATCCAGCCCATGATTGAGAAATCCTGTTGCTTTGCCGGAGCATTCGACGGCGACCGGATGATTGGCATGGGTCGGGCGATTTCCGATAATATCAGTGATGCATACATTCAGGATATAGCTGTACTCAAAGAATACCGCGGCTGTGGGATCGGCAGTAAAATTGTCGAGAAAATTATAGAAGAACTCAAATCCCGCGATGTTGACTGGATCGCCTTGATCGGCGAGCCAGGGACAGAATCTTTCTACAAAAGGCTTGGTTTTTCTGTTATGAACGGTTATATTCCTATGATATACCAGTAAATAACGGAAGGATATAAAAAATATTTTATGAGTTCACTTGACACCAACGCTTTTAAGCGTGTCGAACTGCAGGACAAAGAATTAATTCAGAACTTTGTCTTTAAAGAACAGCGAAGAAGCTGCGAGCTCAACTTTTGTAATATGTTTAACTGGTCGCCAACTTATAATTACCAATGGCAAATTCATGAAGACCGTCTTATCGTCATCCTGGACCAGGGAGATGAGATACTGTTTCCCGCCGGAGAATGGTTCTCTCCCGACGAACTAGCGGAACTATCAGACGCGATCAGAAAAACCGGTCATCGCGGGCGTATTTTTGACGTACCGGAAGAATACTTCGAAAAACATGATGACAAATTACAAAAACATTTTGGAATAATCCATTCACAAGCTTCCTGGGACTACGTTTATTCTACAGAAAAACTCAGTGCACTCAGTGGCAAAAAACTGAGAAAAAAACGTAACCACATTTCACAGTTTGAACGCAATTACACCAACTGGAAAGCCTGCGAAATAACCATAGACAATGTTGAAGATTGTGAAAGGTTCATCGCAGAAATTCATCCGGAAACCGATCCTGATGATGAAGATTACCTTGCCATATCAACCGCATTAAAATTTCTGGATCAAACTGGTCTCGAAGGGCTTGCACTATACATTGATGACAAGGTTGTAGCCATGGCTTTATTCAGTCGACAGACAGAAGACACTTATACCGTACACTTTGAAAAAACGAACAAAGATTTCATCGGATCATCCCAAATGATAAATCGCGAGACTGCCAATTTTCTCAGCGGACGCTGCCAGTATCTAAATCGGGAACAAGATTTGGGCATCGACGGTCTACGCCATGCCAAGCGTTCATATGATCCCGAATTCATGATCAAACGCGTACAACTTGACCGTCACATACAGTAGCTTAATGCTTTGTTTTCAGTTTTTTGCGCAGGTCTTTAATTGCCTTGTTCATGGCCTCAGCCATCAGTTCGGAGTACATGGCAACGCCTTTTCCTTCGTTGGCGTAAAGCCATACAGTGCGATACTTTTCACCGGAAAAACCATACTCCCAGACAATCTTGTTCGTCTTGGTATCGGTTAGGGTAAAATACACCGCCAGCCCATTAGTCACCGTACCGGCAGGCAGGCCGACCATCCATAGAAACGGCCCGGCACTCATTAAACCGTAGGAAAACGGCTTCGCCATATAATAGGTTGACAGAACTGCTCCGCTCAAAATGTAATCACTGGGCACATCCGGTCCGGCAACAAACATTGCCTGCTTAAAGAGCTTCGATTTATTCAAACTATATGCGGCAGCCTGCGCCAACTCAACTTTCGGCTCAAAATTAAACTCATCAACAGTCATCATTAGTTCCGAATCTTCGGGACGATCATACTCTACATATCCGTAAGGCATCAACGGAATAAGGTAAAGATAGAAAGAATCGGTTTCGAATAATTCGCCACGAAAATCCCTGAACGGCTTAACCACAACAGTTTTATCGGGAAATATATTTTTTTTGAATTCAACATTTTCCACATTAGGTGGATAAACAAAACTACCGGGACCGGTACAACCATAAACAGTAAGCAACAGTACCGGCAACAATAAAACTCGCGACATCCTCATAAATTCCCTAAACTCCAGTCTGAAATAGTTTCATAAATTGCTCCGCAGCATAAGAATCCTTAAGCATATTCATAGTTTTTGCGCATGGAAATAAATCGCAGGAAGCACAACTATGCACATTTCTCTCGCGGCAGCATTTCCTTATCGCGCAATCGGCACAAAACAACGACACTTCGCCATCTTCCGCCATACACCCCTGGCAACGAATCTGGCCCGGAGCGATCGAACGACGATATATATCCGACCACCTTCCGGCTGCCTGCTGTTGTATTTGAACATTACCTTCTTTTGCAGCGATGAAGCACTCACATTTTTCACAATCAATTCCGCAACACGAATACATATCAGTACCCCCCAGCCCGATTATACCCACTCGGACCTATTGTTCTTTTTGGTTATTGCTCGGAATTTCCACATTTTCTTTATAATATTCTACACCCCAACCCTGAATTTTTCCATCCTTAAAAACAACAGGCAGACATTCATCACGGGTAATCTGACAGTCAAACCCCCATCTGGTCTCTATATAATAAAACCATATATCAGGCTGATTGAAGTGTTTACCGCGCAAAGGTTCCCCCATAATGGCAAGCACCTCCGGTTTTGTCATTCCCTTCCTCAATTTCATCGAATTTTGACGATTGGGGTACTTGGAAAAGAAAGCACACGAGGGCAGAAAAAACATCATGACAGCAGCAACGGCAACAACGGAAAATTTAGAGTTGAAAAATTTTTTCATTTTTTTTTATATCCTGTAAGAAATCAATTAAATTTTGCATAATATATCATGTCGAGCCGTTTTGTAAAATTACATTTCCGTATGTTATCGCCGGAAACGTTAAAAACGAGTTGAAAATCCGGATTAAAGAGTTAATTTATGTCCTTACGTTTATGAATTGAGGGAATATGTCGGACCACAAAGTTATTGGATATGCAGCATCCCTGTCGAAAGGCAGATATTTTGCCCATGGCGGAGCCATGCTGGTTGCAGGAGAAGAAAAAATTCTCCGGGGCTGCATCGAATCAGCATACAAAAGAAAAAGTGCATTAGCAAAATATCAGATAAAAAAGATCAGGTTCTGGGAAATTCAGCTATGGCTGAACAACGGAACATCTGTTTCTTTTGATGAAATATCGTATAATCGTTTCGCAGAATGTACCATAGAGGAAGGCAAGAAGATTAAATATGAAAGCTTTCCTCCCGAGCTAAAAGAAAAGTCTCAAGGAGTTCCAATTATAAAGGTTACACACAGATAGCATATGAATTTAAAGATGAAAGATCCGGTAAGTTGCCTGAGCCATCTGGTCGGAGTTTTACTGGCAATTGCGGGTCTTGTCCTTATGCTCGTGCGTACCGATGACGACATGAATGCCATGCACTATGTGGCTTTTTCCATCTTCGGCACATCCATGATTCTGCTTTATCTAGCAAGTACCCTCTACCACTGGTTTGACCTCTCTCACAAAAACACCCAGATATTTCGACGCATCGACCATATAATGATTTTCGTACTGATTGCCGGGACTTATACTCCTATCTGTCTTATCCCGCTAAACGGCGGTTGGGGCTGGGCCATATTCGGCTGTGCATGGGGGTTGGCTGTTGCCGGAACGATTTTCAAATTATTCTGGCTAACGGCACCAAGAAAGCTTTATACTTTTATTTATTTATTTATGGGCTGGATTATTATCATTGCAATCTGGCCGCTATGGAACGCCATTTCCCTTCCTGCCTTCTGCTGGCTGGTGGGCGGTGGCCTGTCTTATTCAATCGGAGCAGCTATTTATGGACTTAAGCGACCGGATCCATGGCCCAAATTTTTTGGTTTTCACGAAGTATTTCACCTTTTCATTCTGGTGGGAACATTCTGCCAGTTCTGGATGATCTACCGGTACCTGTAGCGTATCGTTCATCCACGTTCCGGATGATATTTTTTTCAGCTCTTCAGGCCCGATTTTATAAATCATGATTGAGCCGCCGGCATAATCATCAGGCTTACGTTTTCGAAGATAACGACACATATTCAAATAGCTGAACTGGTCGTATAAATTCATTACATTTTTCCAATATTCCTGACCCTTTCCCTTAAGTAGTTCAAGCAGCTTTCCCGATTGTTTTGCGGATAAATATTGATATTTTTTATTTAGCAATAATTGATAAAATTCCAGAAATTCTTTTCTTTTCAGTGGAGTATCGGAACCAACCAGATTCCAGAGATAAGTTATGCTAATACAATATATGCCGGGGCGTTCTTCATAGAATCCGGCAAGCCGCCCATTGCGCCGCTGCCTTAATAGATAATCGAATTTCTTCTTCACGTAAAATTCCGGCCTTAAATTAGAGAAACACGCCAGATAAATATTTTCGCCCCGACTATCAGATAGTTTACGGTCAAGCAGAATCAAGTCCTGTCCCCAATCCGCCGAACTATCCGCCAGCAACTTCCGGACATTTGACCTGCCGCCGGCAGAAACATTTACATACGACAAATAATTTGGATAAGCCATAAAGGAACAAACTCCAAACCAGCATAGCAACAAAAAACAAACTCTAGAGCCATAGCGCAACCTCAAGCACAAACCGCCAAATATGCCACAGAAAAGAATAATACAAAGATATACCGGCATTATATACCTGAGACCAATATTTAACCCGCTGGCAACTGCTATTGAAAAATAAACTATACCGAAAAATATAAATGGAAAAAAACAAATACCATAACGACTAATCGTTTTACATTTATAAGACAGTTTATCGCTACGCTTCCAGCTCAGTCCCAATATAACAGAATAAACAATCGCAATAATCAATAATATCATCACCGGAACCGGCGTCTTCAGAGACATACCAACCGGAAAATAATACCAGCACCCTTTGGAGTATTTTCTGCCCAGAAGAAAGCTTTTACGAGGTTTTCCAGTTTTTAGAATATGAGCTAAGCCATAAATATAACTTTCAGGAAGAAGATGATATTTCCGTGCAACCTCCAATTCTCCTCGCGCAAAATTTCCATCCATCACGGAATCCCATGATTGATCAATTAATTGCACATCTCGCGGACAACTTAAGTTATTTTTCAATGAAGAATTAAAACCATATGCAGCCCATATCAGAAAATACACAGAGAAAATACCAGCAAAAGCCGTAACACTAAGCATCACGATACGTTTTCTAAATATCCGTATGGTGCTTTTATATCCAGGAAGCTTGACCGTAACTTTACGAAAAAAGAACAATGATACGAGAAACAATACAAAAAAAATCGGAACAATTATGATGCCCGACATTTTAGACATAATCACTCCGGCAATCCCGATAACAGCCAGCAAAAAATTCAATAAAGTAACATTCCGGAACAATCGCCAACAACTCCAGAGTGCAAGTAGAAAGAATATACTCACCGGTAGATCAACAACCATCAATCTGGAATTCGCCAGAACAAATGGACTAAGACTATATATCGCCAGCGAAGTCAATCCCCCCGCACGTCCCCAGATATTTGATGCAATAAGGAATACAATAATTCCTCCAACCAGACTATTAAAAATCAATACCGTTACTCTGCCCCAAATAACCATTTTATTATAATGAGTATTTAATTTCGGCAGCGCATGAGTTTTAAACTGCTGATCATGTACAATGACCATCAACATCTTATCAGAAGGGAATTCAACTTTTCCCGCCAGACGCGCACCAAACGCCGCCAGTCGCTGAGGGAGAATCCCACCTTCTGGATTTATCCGATAATTTCCCTTTAAATTATAATAAAGACCTCCAGCAAGAAACACCGGCTCATCAAATGTCAGTGATTTTTGGAGAAGACTCAAAAAACCAAGGGAAAAATGTATCGCAATCAACCCGGCAACAATACACCAGGTCAGCCTTTTATTAAATCTTTTTACCACTAGATACCACTCACAACAAAACTACAAATACTATAATGTTTCAATATAGTGGCTTTTTTCAATAATAAAACCGGCATCCTATATAAGAATACCGGTTTCATTTATATTTTAATATATTTTTATTTAATCCAAAGTTATATCATTCAAAATCGATATTGCCTTTTTGCCATTCTCCAATCTTGGCGGAACATTCAAATCGTAACGATCACCAAGAGAGGTAGACGCCAATTCTAAAATTGCTTCGGGCAGATTTTGCAGGTCTATCTTCAACTTTTTCAACTCGCAGCTAAACTGTTCAGGCCACATCGACATTCTTACGGCCGCATGCGCTGCTTCCTGAGCAAGACGTTCCTGCGGATGAAGAACTCTAAATGAAGTTAGTTGAACAGCAATATCATTAACTCGCAGCAAACGATTAAAACAACCACGCAGTTTATCTGCCGCGTTTTTGTCAACGCTATCCGGATATTCCACTGTAATTTCCGTTCCATCATCAAGATTAAATTCAGAAATTTTTATTACAGCGGCAACGTTGCGTCCTTCATACGACCAACATTCTTTTTGCTTTTCCGTACGGTATGAATATTCAAGGTTTCGTCCAGCCACCTTCACTGCTGCTGGCGGAACACTGCCTTCCAGACGGACTTCCAGCGATCGTACGGCTTCATATCCGGCAAAACCTCCACTCTTTCGACCAATCTTAATTGTCTTAACATTTTTACTGGTTGAATGCGACATTTCAATAACCGCAAACTGATCATTAAGGTATTCCATACTGGAACCGTCATCCTCATAGAGTTCATAAGAACCAGAATCCCCGGGATAAACACTTACAGAAAGATTTTTATAGCATTTGTCCTCAAGCCTGCTGACATTATTTTGTCCGGGAATAACTGCTCCTTCACTGACAAATACAGGAACTTCATTTATCATATATTTCCTGGTTATAACCTGTCCACCGGTTTCACGGCAGCCTCTTGCAGTATCGAACCATTCGCCTTCCGGCAGCCACACTTTGATTTCAGCCATTTCATCTTCGGTATCGCACGGCTTGGTAACCGGCATAACCAACATGCTGTCTCCATACATATACTGGTCTTTATATTCATATGCTTCATCAAGTTCAGGCCATGAATAATACATTGGTCGGCACAGGCTGATACCGGTGTCATACGCCTTTCGATTTTCAGAATAGATGTACGGAACCATTCGGTAACGCTGCCTAATCGTGTCCATCATAATATCGCTGAATGGAGCAGGATATTCCCAGACGCGACGTTCCGCACGAGGCTCTTTGGAAGTATGAGTACGCAGAATTGGAGAATAAACACCATACTGAATCCACCGGGTAAAGAGTTCCGGTTCGATCGGACCAGGCATGTGCCCGCCGATATCATGACTCCAATAACCATACAGCACATTTGAAGCGGTCGCGGTAAAATACGGCTGAAACGCCAGCGACTCCCAGGTAGAATACGTATCCCCTGAGAAACCGACATTGTAGCGTCCCGCCCCATATCCACCGAAACGACTGAATATCAACGGACGTTTGCCGCCACGATCCTCACGGCCTTCCATATCTTCCCAGTGAAGCTGATTGATCCAGGGCAGCGTATCAAGTCCGGGCATGGCGGTAGATTCGCCCTGCTGCCAGTCCATCCACCAGAAATCAACGCCGCGACGTTCTTCCGGGTGATGCAGAATCTTAAAGTAATTGTCCATGTATTTGGGATCGGTAATATTGAATTCGACTTTATCAACCTCTTCGGGATTCAAGTCCATCGCCTTGCACATATCCTCAAACTGATCTTCGAATTTGGCGACTCCATCCGCGGGATGCAGATTAAGGGTCACTTTCATTTCATGTTCATGCAGCCAGCGCAAATGTTCATCAGGGTCCGGAAAATAACGGCGATCCCAAGTATAGCCGGTCCAGCCTTCCAGGTGCCAGTCCATGTCAATCACCATTACGTCGATCGGCACACTCATCCGGTCAAAACTACGTACAAGCTCCTCAATTTCGGTATCGTTATATGCCCAGTACCGGCTCCACCAGTAACCAAGGGTATTACGTGGAGCCAACGGCTGACTGCCAAAAACACCAGCAGCATCAGCCAATGCATCGGTATAATCATGACCATATGCCAACAGGTACCAGTCCTGACATTCGCCTTCGACACGCGGAGTCACCCATTTTTTCCCATCAAGTTGATCAATAACAATATTTTTAGAATCATCAATCAGACTCCAGCCGTCACGGGATATAAAACCTTTTCCCAGATCGATATCGGAAAGCCGATACAATGTATGCGGATGATTTACGCCCTCAACAGCTTTTTCAATCATGCAGCGTCCGCCCTGAATGCCATCGAGAGTACGCAAAGTTGAACCGAGATTACCATCCGCAGCCTGTCCCGGATGCCATTCGACCGGTGTGCCATTCATTTCAAAGGTCACAGATAAAGTATCGGCGGAAAGCGGTTTCATATCGTCGGAAATACAGATTGTCATTGCAGAGGTCTTGAGTATATGTTTTCCGTTAACGTTTTTCTGAGAAAATTCTACTGGCTGAAAAGCTCGATTAACAACAGCAAGGGTCTGACGATCTTCGAAACCGGCATTTTCCTGCCATTCAAAGCGAACCAGACGTTCCGTCAAAAACTGAACGCGGATTTTCCCACTGATAAAAGTATTCTCGCGCAAGGCTTCCGCCATTCGAAAAGATTTGTCTAAATACATATAACTGACTCCGTTTTTTATTGGTGTTTATTTTAATTTTAACGGAATACAACTTGATTTTCCATAGAATTAAACATAAATTTTATTATAATAATATGACAAATCTTAGATTTTATTCATTCGTAAGAAAAAATAAAAAACAACTAAATTATTAAGATCACTGTACAATGGAAGCAGAAAAAAAGAATTACAACGAACTACTGAGGCAAACTCTGGATCATATATGCCTACTTTCATCAGCTGACAAAACAACGATAAAACTACCACATCCGGAAGGCAGCTGGGAACCTCACAAAAACATGCTGTTTCATACCAGCTACGAGATATTTTATCAGATAAACGGAGGATGCCGATTCACCTTCCCCAAGGAGGAAAAAATCATATATCCCGGAGAAATTCTAATGGTACCTCCCGGAACTCCTCACGTGGAACATTCTTTCAGCCTGAATGGGAAAAAATTCTGTAATCTGGTATTCATTATCTCAAAAAACAGCCTTACCATACACATCGCCAGGAGCGGAGTTCCAGGACTGCGTTTCGATGAGCCGGAACCGGCTCATGTAGTTCGCTTTGAAGCTCCAAAATACAAATTGTACTGGACCTTGAGCGGAATGATGGCAGACCGGACAAGTCTCACCTCGGAAAGCGAACAGCGCTGCATCTCCCGATTTCACGCTTTTCAAACCATATCAGCCATGGCTGTGGAAGAAATAATGAATAGCAATGAGGAGTCACACGAACATTATAAGATCAATATGGTGAAAGCAATTATCGGCTGGAGTGCAATGAATGCAATACCAACCGTTTCGGAACTGGGACGGCGCGTGGGTCTTTCAGCCAACTACCTGTCATGGCTGTTCCATAAGGAAACCGGAGAAACGTTGAAAGGGCACATAAACCGCATCAGAATAGAACAAGCTGAAAACATGCTGAGGACAACGGCAAAATCAATCGCGGAAATAGCCTGGATGTGCGGATTTCGCGATCCGGCATATTTCTCAAGGATATTCGAACGCCACAACGGAAAAAAACCTTTTGAATACCGCTCTCAGGTTCGATAATATTATCAGCCTTCCAGAGCTGCGGCTCCGATAATTAGTATCAAAGTCTCGATTATATATCCAATACCACTAATAATGCCAGCGGTTGTTCCTTCGAAAACCTGATCCATAAGACGCTTGACTCCAGCAGCAACAATTACTGAAATAACCACTGCAACCAATGCCGGAACAACGTATCCGCCAAGCCACAAAACCAATAGAACAGCAAACAGCCATACCAGCCATTCCATATTCGGATCACTTTTAACAAACGGCTCATTGTCAACCAGGGAATTAAGTCCGGCCAACTGGAACTGAACAGTATAACTAAGCACAAAAACAACAATAAACCAACTGGAGCCCCCTCCCCTCAAAATTAAGCCGAAACAGACAGCACGCACCAGCAACAGGATAAAAATAAACACCAGGCCAACCGGTCCGCGTTCAGAATGGATATCAGTTGAGGCGCCGAAAATGCACTTAGCCGTTTCATTTTTTTGAGTATAGAGTTCGAGACAACTGGAAATGTAACTTAATCCGCGAGCACCACTGAACACCTCAACCAGAATCATGGCAAACGCCGCAAATAATACGGTTTCGGCATAGCGTCCTGGGATCGGAGCTACAAGATGTCCCAGCAATATAAGAACAGTCCCGGCTAACAATCCAAGAATCGGAAACATTATCAGGACCAAACGGTTTACAATCACATGATCAAGTTTCGACTCATGAAGTTTAAATTGCGGAGCAGGAACTTCCCATAATAGTCCCCAGGTCAGTGAAAACGCTTTCATCAAATATTGTATAAACATTATTTTCTCCCGGGATATACCGGAGTCAGGCTGTTTCAACAACCGGCCTGGAATATCCCTTCTGTTCCATTATTTCCCAGTATTTTTTCTCCATTACACCATGAACGTAATCCGCCAGTTCCTTGCGGTCACGTCCTTCGGGCTGGATCATCGGCATAACATGTATTTCCACATTAATCTGCTTATATCCCAACACCCTCATCAAATGTGGAAACAGCGTAGCATCACTGCCCTTTCCATACCATGCAAAACTGTTTCCATCCGGCGGGGGCTCAAAACAAGTTATGACAGGCAGAATCGGCAAATCTGTTTCAGACACGGCCGCAAACGGCGTTGACTTGAACGGCAGAAGTCCACTGAACCCATCAGTACTTGTTCCCTCAGGATAAATAATCAACGGAATTTTATGCTCCATTGTCTCGATAAAATCCCGCATCAACTTAATAGACTTCTGTTTCGAACTTCTGTCAACCCAAATTGGACGGCTTATGCCAAGATATGCTCCCAAAATCGGCCAATGCCGTATATCCTCTTTTGGGGAAAAACGTATAGGAAAGCTAGCAGAATGAGCTATAATATCCAGATAGCCCTGGTGATTTGACACAATAAGCCCGCCTTTAAATTCGGAAGGCCTACCATATACCTTGACTTTCATTCCAAGGATTTTCGCAATTCCGGCCCCCCAGATTCTAGTACAATAACATACCCGTTTAATATTGTTCCAGCCTCCAAATCGGAAAGGCAAAGATATAAGGCCGGTAATCGGTAGCCAAAATACAAGAAGAATAAATCTAATCCAACGTCTGATTAAACTCATTACTAATTCCCTTCAATATTATTTTTCCACAAAATGCCTCATGTATCGTTCAGGTAATGTCTTAAAATCCATAACAATCAGGAAATCAATTGTACCGAATTCCCTGTCGATAACTGGTGTTGAGCATATTTTTGAACCAAGCCGCAGATACCCTTTAAGCAACGGCGGCATCTCCTTCTTCAGCAACGCCCTGTTCTGGAGATAACATTTCACCATATCACGATCCGGTTCTTCAAGTTGGAATTCAGGGGTAGGCACTCCGGACAATACTGGACTGATACAATCTTTTTCCCTGAAATATTCATACAATGCCCAGCCTAAAGCCGGCTCTGTTTTATCAATACTAACACACCCAAAGAGGTAACGGCAACCGGAACGCTTAAGCACAGTGGCAATCGCGCTCCACATTAACGCGACCCCTGAACCGTCACGATATTCCGCAGACACGCATGAACGTCCCATTTCAATGCTGTCATCGATAATCTGATCTATACCGTCGAGCTGAAATTCCCTGGCGGAATAAAGCCCAAGTTCATGGTACCTGGCCACCATGCCAAAATGCATCCGATAAGTTCCAATCGCCCTGTCGGCCTCTTTATCAAATAATACTAAATGCAGACAGTAACGATCAAAATCGTCACAATCGATTCCATCGGCTCCAATGTCCTGACGACCACGTTCCAGATTAAAAATTTCGTACCGGAGTCTAAGCGCTTTCTCGACTTCTTCCTCCGTTTCTGCAAACTTGATTACGAACTGGTCACTTTCCGCCAGTACCGAATCTCCAAACAACTTGTTCTTTAATTCCCTTAATTTCACTTGCAGTGATCCACCCTTTTATATTGACTTTCCCAAGATCAAATACATCCCTATCAAACACATCACGCCCCCCAACGCGTATCTAAAATAATGAACAAATTTATCAGCCTTTTTACGATTTTTCCAAAAAACTATAGCACAAATTGTAAAAATTGCACTGGATCCCAGCAAAATCCCCGGTCCAAAAAGAAAATGATAATGCTCAAAAGCTGGAATATGAGCCGTCAAAACCGCAATTGTAAAAATAAAGGCCAGCACATTTCCGGGATGAATCAGATTTGACGTAAACGCCGCCAAAGGCGGTCCGGTATGCAAAAGCAACCATTTCACTCTTCCCGGAGTCTCCGAACCCATGCCACGCTGATTTCGATAAGTACTGACTAACGAAATAATCCCCATTCCTATGGCAATTATGCCGGTTAATGCAAAAAAAACAGCCTGATATTGAACAACAAAGCTGTTAATCGGTTTTGTAAAACAGGCAATCAGAAAAGCAAGAATAGCTTCTCCTGAAACCGATGCAATCACGATATTTCGAACCAGTCTCTGATTATGGGTCAATATCGCATCAGCCGCCAAAGCCCCGGACACCCCGAATGGAGCTCCTAAAATAATTCCGGATATAACAGATGCCATTAAGGTAACAAACATCCCCTGCTTCTTTCCTTCCGATCATATTTACTGAATAACACTACTACCTTTGACCGATTTATTGTCGTCGAGAACGACTTCTTTTTTACCGGCTTTTGTTTTAGACACTGCTTCAGTTGAAACCTCAGCCGGAAGGAATTCAATAAAATCGACTTCTCCTTTACAATTCGATTTTGTGTACTGGCTGTTCCCTCCTACACTTATCACAAATTTTTTAGGAATTTCTCCGTAAATTTTCTTAAAATCTTCAGCAACATTGCGCTCCATCACAATCCACTTTCGCAATGGAGTCGTTTTATTATTCAAACAATACCATGCAACCTTAACCAAACCACCACCATAGGATATATTCCCTTTTGCTCCAATTGGAGTTTCGGTTTCCCAACGATAAGCTACACTTTTCCTTATAAGGCTTCCGGCTCCAAGATACAAACTCAAAACCTGATCATCCTTACCGGAAACCCTGCCGTCAGCTCCTTTGGGCAACTCCAGAGCTCGCCAGCGCCAACGCAATATCGGAGTCTTTTTCAAATCAACATGACGGTAAACATCATAAAGAATCGCTCCCGTAGACTTTTTGGCGTCGACCACCAAAACCTTGCCATCGCAATTCTGATCTTTACGAACATAAAAAGAAGTATCCGGAACGCCCCACTTGGTTCCTTTCAAGGCCCAGCCTTGCGGAAACTCATGCCCCTTAACCTGTTCCGTACGAGTAAAGTTAATTTTATATTTTGAATCTTTTGCCACTTTATCTTCTGCATGCAGCCCAACTGCAACTGCCATAATCCCTATACACGCAAAAAAACCAACATCTGCCATTCTTTTTTTCATTCTTAATCCTGCTCTTTTGTCAGTCCCAGGTATTCATGGTATTTATCCATGATCGCCTGAACATATCCTCGAGTACTATTATAACTTATTCTATCCATAACCTCACCGTCATATGTCGGTGGGCACCAAGTTTTCGCCTTACTGTATCCGGCATTGTATTCACACAATGCCAGTTCGATTCCAGCATCATACTTTGTCCAGTGCGATAGTGCTCTTGACAAATACCAAGCTCCGATTTCAATATTGAGAGAAGGATTGTAAAGCAGACCAATACAGGGAAGTTTTTCTTTATGTCGGGAGGCCCAGTCCTGAACTGCATGCTTCGGTCCCGGCATTATCTGCATTAATCCAACTTCACCCTTACTACCTCTGGCATATTGATCAAAGCGGCTTTCCTGCCAGATAACAGCTTTCAGCAACCGACTATCTATTCCATGTCGGTCAGCAGCCGCCTGAATCAATTCTTCATACGTACTGCCGCGGGAAAAGTACTCATAGCTATAATAACTCAACATCCACACAATCGCAACTGTTATAAGACCAAAAATAATCCAGAAAAGAAACTGTTTCTTTCTGTAGGTTCTATGCATTGCCAGTGGATACATTACCATATTTCCCGGTTGTTAACGCCTGCTCCCCGGATACAACGGAGAAACTGCCTGGGCGAAGACCTTTCGCCTCTATATACAATGACACCGGAAAGATTATTTTCAAGCAACCTTTCCGGCATCAGTATTGCAGCTGTGGCTTTCAACCGGAATAAAACCGGACGAAAGACCCTATTCAGCGTCTTTTTTGTCTTTCTTTTCTTTCGGAAGAACCACTTTTAGATGCAGTTCCTGAAGCTGACGCATTGTCGCTTCCGCAGGAGCATTCATCATCAAATCCTGCGCCTGCTGATTGAATGGGAACGCAATGACTTCACGAATGTTCGGCTCATCGGCAAGCAGCATAACCATACGGTCAACCCCCGGGGCAATACCGCCGTGAGGAGGTGCGCCATGCTTAAATGCGTTGATCATACCGCCGAATTTATCATCGACCACACTGGAATCATAACCGGCCATTTCGAATGCCTTATACATAATCTCAGGACTGTGGTTACGGATTGCTCCACTGGAAAGCTCAACCCCGTTACATACGATATCATACTGGTAAGCAAGAATATCAAGCGGATCTTTGTTCAACAGATCATCCATTCCCCCCTGAGGCATTGAGAACGGATTATGACTAAAGACAGTCTGTCCGGTTTCTTCGTCTTCTTCAAACATCGGGAAGTCAACAATCCAGCAGAAACGGAATACATCTTTTTCCAGCAGATCAAGCTGACTGCCCAGTTCTTTAATCACATGACCGCCGATTTCCATGACAGTCTTTTCTTTATCCGCCAGAAAGAACATGGCGTCGCCGTCTTCAACCTTACCAGCTTCCTTAACCAATGCTAGTTCATCTTCGCTCATAAACTTGACGATCGGGCTCTTGACTTCACCGCCGGACCATACAATATATGCCATACCTTTGGCGCCAACGGACTGAGCAAACTTGATCATATCGTCATAGAACTTACGTGACTTATCAGCAACATTCGGCACCTTGATCGCACGAACAACGCCGCCTTTTTTAACAACTGTGGCAAATGCGTTAAAGCCGCTGTCCTTGAACGCGTCGGAAACATCAACCATTTCCAGCGGGTTACGAAGGTCCGGCTTATCGGTTCCCCAGCGGTACATTGCTTCGCGATAAGGAATCTGCGGAAACTGTGCATCCGGAATCTTTTTCGTACTGAACTTAGTGAAAATACCATTGAGAAGATCTTCCATTACTTTAAACAGGTCTTCCTGGGTAATAAAACTCATTTCAACGTCAAGCTGGTAGAATTCACCGGGAGAACGATCAGCACGCGCATCTTCGTCACGGAAGCATGGAGCAATCTGGAAATAGCGGTCAAAACCGGCAACCATCAGCAACTGCTTAAACTGCTGCGGAGCCTGTGGCAGAGCATAGAACTTCCCGGGATGAATACGGCTTGGAACCAAATAGTCACGGGCACCTTCAGGAGAACTCGCGGTAAGAATCGGAGTCTGGAACTCATGAAATCCCATGGAAGTCATTTGATGACGAATTTCACTGATGACTTCTGAACGCAGAATAATGTTTTTATGCAGACGTTCACGACGCAGGTCAAGAAAACGGTATTTCAAGCGCATTGACTCGGGTGTCTGCTCTTCCTTGGCAACTTGGAAAGGAATAATTTCAGCTTCGCCGAGTACCTGCATTTCTTCCGCTACCAGTTCGATCTCACCAGTCGGAATCTTCGGATTTACATTTTCATCTGTCCTGGCAACGACTTTACCAGTGAAACACAGCACTGATTCAACCCGCCATTTTTCGAGGTCCTGATGAAAATCAAGATTCGGATTGATCACTACCTGAGTAATACCGTAGCTGTCACGCAAATCGATAAAAATAACACCGCCATGGTCACGTACACTATGTACCCAACCTGAAATCCTGACGGTTTCGCCTACATTCTCCTTACGGAGTTCTGAACACTTATGAGTTCTGTAAATGTGCATCTTTTTTTACTGTCCATTAATTGAATTATCAGTGATATATTAATTTTAGTTATTCCATATACCGAATTTTTACATAAAGACATTAATTTAGCACGCTTTCATAATTTTTCGCCCGTAATATACGAAAAAAAAACTTAAAAAAACATTATTTCATAAAAAAAACATTTTTTTTCTAACACTCAACTTGAATATTAGATTTTCGCGAGTATTGTTGTGGCTCCTTGATATCACAAGGACAGTGTGAGGGCGATTAGCTCAGTTGGCTAGAGCACTTGGTTTACACCCAAGTTGTCACAGGTTCGAGTCCTGTATCGCCCACCATTTTACTTCTTGTCATAATATTTCAAAAAGTATTGCTGTACTTGGTTGATAATCTTAACGGGCGATTAGCTCAGTTGGCTAGAGCACTTGGTTTACACCCAAGTTGTCGGGGGTTCGAGTCCCTCATCGCCCACCATCTTACTTCTTTCAAAATTTTAAAATACTGGCTACTGTTTCACTTTTTGAGAGAGTTCAAATAAAACTCTGATGGAGATACTCCAGTTTTATGTTTAAAAACAGTGGAGAAATAGTTTTTCGCGATAAAACCAGTTTTTTCAGCAATTTTTTAATCTTAAGTCTGGACTTTTGCAGCATGACTGAGGCTTTGCGAATACGAAGTTCGGTAAGATAGGTTTTTGGTGAGACACCAATATCCCGTTTGAAGATTTTACGAAATTGTGTTTCTAGTTCAATCTGTTTTGATGGGAAAGCTCCATCAGGTAATCATAATAGACAGATTAATGCTTATTAAGTACGACAATTCAGTCTATTCAAAATACTGCACGAAGCGTCACACATAGAAGTTTGAAGCGATATTAATACAACCAGTCATACACAAAAAAAGACAGACCTCGTTCCCCAGACTCCCCACGCGTCCCATGCTTCCCCCCTTCTCGCAATAACGTCTCCACGAGGTCTGTCCTTGAATACTCAATTATGCTTGAGCAACACTGGCAATAAATGAATTACAATAGAACTCCAACTCTCCAACAAACTCATTGGTTTTCATATGGTCTTTTTCACAATTTTCTTTCAAAAGATCAAAACATGACTCAATTTCTTCTTCGGTTGCGTTTTCAATAAATTCATCATTGAAGATAAAATCGAAACGTTCAATAAAAGTTTGAATTTTGCTGCGCATAACAGCCTCCATTTTAACTAAGAATTAAAACTTGTCGCATTTTTTGTATTTAATGCAAATTACTTTATTATTGGACTATCTATACAGACTATTCGAATCAATTTATTAAAATCTTGCACTCAAAATAAAAAAAAAGAGTTTTTTATTGATTTTTATTCAAATTCAAAAAAACTTCCAAAAAACTTTACTGTAATATCTTGCATTGTCAGAAAATTATGACAACAATATTGTATCTATGAGTGGATGAAAATATTTTTGTACGTGAAAGGCAATGAATTATACGACAAGACAAACATTACTGGAGGCAATTAAAGATGGAGGGGAAGTATCATGGCGCGAATTCTATGTTGCTTACCGACCATTAATTATCCTTCGTGGATCAGATTTCCAACTGACAGCCGATGAAAAAGAAGAATTGGTCCAGATGGTTTTACTGGAAATCTTTCATAAATGCAAATCATTCCATTATGATCGAACTCAAGGACGGTTACGTGATTATTTACGAAAGCTAATCGGAGGAAAGGCCGTTGACATTCTCCGAAAAAGGAAAAACAATCATGTTTCGGCAGATGTGCTGAATTCTCACCCAGACAAAGATTCCTTATTGGAACAGGCATGGGAAAATGAATGGCAGGGACATTTGTTGTCTCAGGCGATGGATATTTTGCGAAACAAGCTTGAACCTATAACATTTCAGGCCTTTGAGCTTCATGTCATTAGTGAAAAATCCGCTAAGGAGGTTGCTTTATTTTTGAATATTTCAATTAACATGGTTTACGTAGCGAAAAGTAGATCCGTAAAAAAGCTTCGCTCCATTATTAGAGAACTACAGGAAACAATATGAAACATTATACCAGAGAAGAACTTGACCAGTATCGTCACAAGGACATGAGCTTCATATTACGATTGATATGTCGTGCTCATCTTAGTATTTGTTCTCAGTGCCGGCAAAAACTCTCCAAATTGCATGATGACGATACTTTGTTAAGAAGATTAAAAGATTCTTTAAATATGTTGAACATAGAATCAAATTCTCTAACATATCAGAAAATTGACACAACAATTCATGAACTGACGAATAAAGAGTCGTCGGTGTAGAGGATACTGTTTTGAATTCAATAGTTGTACCAGATTATCAACTTATAGCCAAATGCGGAAGGGGCTCATTTGGTGATGTATATGTCGCCAGGGGACTCTCCGGCTCACTGGTGGCCTTAAAGGTTATTGAAAAAAACAACTATTCAGAAAAAGAATTCAATGGACTGAAATACTATTGTTCCAGATGCTCTAATTCCCCGTTTCTGGTCAAAATATATCACACAGGAGAAACCGAATCTTTTTTCTACTATACAATGGAACTTGCCGATAATCTGGGAGATGATGATCATTACATTCCGGCAACCCTGGCCAACCGTCTGGTTGACACGAAAAGGCTGGATCCCCATATCGTCAAGGATTTAGCATTAAACCTGTTATCGGGACTGGAAACATTACATCGATCAGGACTGGTGCATCGCGACATCAAGCCGGAAAATGTTATTTTTGTAAATAATATCCCTAAGCTCTCCGATATCGGGTTAGTTTCATCAGTTACCGCAGCTTTCAGTGTGGGAGGAACCCTGGGATTTATTCCTCCGGAAAAACTGAAATCATCAAGTGGAAGTAAAACTGCAACAGACGATCTCTATGCACTGGGAAAATTGATTTATTGCACATTGAGCGGGAATTCCCCGGATAAGTATCCATCGCTACCACAAGACATCGTCTTTACTGATGAGGTAAAAAGACTGAACGAAGTAATTCTAATCGCCTGTAATTCAGTCGGGCTTTTACGATTCAATTCTATCAACCAGTTTCGCAGAACACTAACATCGTCAGTATGGAGAAGACGAAGAACTCTTCATTTCCTATGGTCACACCGTTATTATTGGCTGATCGGAATAATACTTATTCTGGCTTTCATTATACTTTTAAATCCATCTCTTACAAATACCTATTTAATGAAGAAGTATGTTGATATTTCCTCTTGTTTCACTTCTGTATCCCAAACATCAGCCGCGAACATCCCATCTAAAATCAATACTTCCAGCTTTAAGGCATTAATAGGGCAAAAGTTAAATAAGGAACAACTTGCGACATATAAATGCAAAGTTGAAGATTACCTGGAGCGCCGGGCCCGTAAGAAATTTCCCGAATTTAAAAAAGAATATTTTGCCTATTTAGCCAATATAGCAGCGCTTGAAAAATTGATATGCAAATACAATCCTGATATGATTGCGGAAATCAAAACCCTGGTAAAAAATTGTTCCAATCCTTTCAATGCCCCAAAAGCATTAGTATCCTGGCTTTCTCCTGAAATGTGGAATGACAGAAAAATATATGATCTTTACTGTGATTGCGCAATCCAGTCAGCAAATATCAATGCAATCTTTCTTGAAAAAAGGAATCAATTGCCCGAAGCGTTAGAGTGGGATAAATATTTTTTTACTACCCGACTAAGAAATAAAAAGAATTCCCCTCCTGTTTTATACGTAACTCCTCAAGGTGGAAGTGAAGCTAGTTTTGAACATGTGCTTGCAGCTTATCAAAATATACTGCAAAATATGCCGAAAAACAAAAAGGATCATTATTGTCGAAAGACAAAACGTTTTCTCAAAATTTTGAAATCTTACGTTTCGAACCCGGCAATTGATGCCCTTGAATGTACCTATCCTCCTTATGACCTTCACCAGACAGCAGCCAAGGAAATCAGTTTGTTTGCTAAAAAAAATATTGATGGATATGTCCTATTAGCGTATGGCATCCCAAATTCGTTCTATCGTAAAGGCTATGATAAACAAAGCTATAGAGAACTCAAAAAGAGAACAAAGCAAAAACTTGCTAATCTCCCCGCACGTCAACAGCAGCAGGAATGGATCAGAAAGAAAATAGAAATACTTAATGAAATGCGGGATAAAGAATTAAAGAACACTTCAAATCCTAACGCTATTCTTTTTCTGAAGGCAAGAAAAGTATTGGCTCCTTATTTAAATATTCCATTTACAGGTAATACCAAATCAGATAAGTAAAGAATTCCAAAGTTATCCGTTTGACTGACAATTATAATATTTTAGGACTCCTCAAAACATATGTCAATTAAGAAATAATTTATCCTTACATAGCTGGGTTTATCAGAAATTTTATAAAAAAATTACTTTTATACTCGGAATTTAAAAAACCAAGTGCTATAGTAGTGTATGTGAAAGGAGAGTTTAGGGCGTGAAAAAAGAAGTAACAATTTTTACATTAGTAGAATTATTAGTAGTAATTTCTATCATTGCATTATTGACAGCATTATTATTACCGGCTTTAAATCTGGCACGTCAGAAAGCCAGAGATTCAGTATGCAAAAATAATTTACGTCAAATAGGATTGTCCATACAACTCTATCGATCTGATTATGATGAAAGGTACCCTGATTATGGGGCCATAGGGGCAACAGATTATTCAAGCAACACTACATACATGTGGGCTAATTACCGTCGTGGGCTTGGACAAGACGATGGAAGTGGAGTCGAAAAATATGGAGTTGCTGCGGCCCTAAAGCCATATTTGGGAGAAAAATCCGATATCTGGTGCTGCCCAAGCGCAACACCTCTAAAATTGTCATACAAGAATACCTACGCTTGGACTGCAACATATTTTAATTATCTATCACTCAGTAAAGGCATGAGGTACAGTAAAAAAGTTGTTTCACCAGCTACATTGAATAAAATACCGATCATATTTGATAATATTTCTGAAACCCCAATACCAACAGGACAATTTGCTAATTCAGGATTTATTTCAAATTCAGCATCCGGTGAAAAAATAGGGCCACATGCACAAAGTGATCCTTATGCTTCATACAATGAAGGTTGGGCAGGGGTTTATGCCCTTACGGCAGGAGGATACGTTAGTACATGGAATACCCTGTTTGCGCAATGATGCTGCTTAACTTATTTTCCCATTCCCTTATTTTCATCTATAAAAAACACCATCTTAATTTCTTTAGACTAAAAAAAACAAATAAAATTCATTACGATTCTTGATTGATTTGGTTGACGATATATCATTATATTATAGTATTCGATGCTATATGAGTCCATTGTAATCAATTAATTGGAGGTATTAAATGGCAATTGCTGTAATTGATCAAGTATTGTGTGATGGTTGTGAAAGCTGTGTAGAAGAGTGTTGGAGAGGTGCAATATACATGGAAAATGGAACAGCCCACGTTTATGATGACCGATGTTCTGGCTGTGGTTTGTGTGTACCCGCATGCACAAACAAGGCGATAACACTTGAAGAAGATTCAGAGTAACATCTTGTCCTGTTTAATACAGAACAAGTAAATGTACTTGTAAATTCAATTAGTTCATTGTTGAAAAATCAACAATGAACTAATTTTATTTTGAACCCTCTATCCCAACCGACTTATTTCCATTGTATTCGTAAAAATGATCAAGATGCTCCTGAATCATTTTTTCCCAATGTTCTTTCAGTTGCTTCTTAAAGCAGCGCCATTGCAAAAGTTGTTTGCGATATGGAAGCTTCTTATATTCATACGCCCAGTATTGTCCCGGATTCGCATCCATACGGACCGGAGAACCTTTTGGCGCGGGAGCAGGCAATGGAGGAAGTTTCTTCGGCATAATCTGCTTAAGAAAAAGATCAAGCTTCTTTTTGTCGTAAAGCATTTTGAACAGCTTATCCGGCTCTGTGGTGTTATGTGCCAATAATGCGGCATGAAACTCCGACGGCTCGCGAATATATTCAAATTTAAAGAAGTCATAATAACTATAACAGGAAACATAGTTGGAGCGATATGCATCCTCATAGAAATGTTTTGGAAAACGCTTCGGCCATTTTTCCCGTTCGGAAATAACCATAGAAAAAATTCCCCGTCGAGACCATTCCCAATAGATATTTCTTTTTAAGGTTTTATTCAAATAATCCTGGAAAATCTGTTTGTAATCGGCAGCCTTTAGTAAGTCATACTGCCCGATAAGATATTTTTGGACCTCCCTCCCTTCTATACCTGATTTTTCCATGCTGATCGTTTTCAGAAAAATCCGTTTAGCATCTGCTTCTGTAAGTTTACACTCCCGGAGAATGCGAAAAAAAGTGGCGTCGAAGCAAGCCCCGTCTCCAGTCCTGCCGGGACGATACCGCAATATATAATATCGCCAGCGCCAGAACTTCCATCCACGATTCATCGTTTTAATACAAAATATCTCGAACACATAATCGGTAATTGAAGAACATTGAATCATTGGTTCAGGATAGGATAAATGATATTTTTTATAAAGCTTTTTAACTCCTTCCGTGCGTTTTTCCCAAATAACTTTGCCTTTCACCAATTTTCGGGTCAAGTTCTCTCCCGTAGCAAAATCATAACCATGCATCAACGTATAATCCGCCAAGATGGCTGGAACAACACAGATGGTCAACAGAATAACACTACAGACAATAATTAGAATACGGCTTTTCTTCTTCATTGCGCGTCCTCGTTTTTCAGTGCGTCATAATATATCCATTGCTTGACATGAGAAATGAAAGAGCGTAGAGCATTTGGTTTCGTATACACCACAACCAACATACCGGGTTTAACCGATGACAGCTCTGCTTTGTCAAAAGCAAGGAAAATATTCCGTGACAACGGAACGCCCGTAGTCATATCACTCACATCGGTCAGGACATAATTAATAAACGGATGACGTGAGCCGGGAAAACGCTCGACATCTTTTGTCTGTACAGTTCCCAAATAGATGCCCTGTGCTCCAAAAGGAGAGTCACTGAGCTTTTCAGGCAGCAGCTTAAACCATGCCGAACTCCAGACCGGCATACGTAGATTCAACCACGCTTTGATATCCGCCCATAAAACATCGTATTTCTTGTGTCTCATAAAGTAAACGGCTTGATCTTTCAGTCCGAATGCTGTAAGAGGATAAGTACTCACGCTGTAGTCTCGCACCATATCAAAGTCCAGCCCCATATGGTCAATAAACAACGAAAAGCCCTTTCCGTCTATATTATAACGGAATCCGGTCCTTTTAAACGTAATACTTCCTTGATCTATCCTGTTTTCAAAATGTTTTTTGACTGCGCTTCTTAACGCTGTTTCAAGCCGGGACAGCAACCATTCCTTCGGATGTTTTCCGGGAAGTTTTCCCGTAATTTTACAGGTAAAGTTATCGAAATCATGCCATTCGTATCGAATACGCTCATATTTCCGTTTTTCAGGATTGAACGCAAAAACGGAAAAGTATTTCATCATCATTCCAGAGCGTCCCGAGCATTCAAGCTGATAATATCCATTCTTTGGTTTATAAACAAAATCATAGAGTCCCAGAAAACTACCTATGCAATGGAATTTACCATCCTTCCCCTGCTGAAAACATTCATATTCAGCCCCTACCCTTTCCCGGAACCGAACATCTTCAATGATCCATTCCAGTACTCCATCGTTATTCAAATCAATCTTTACTACGGGAAATTCGCTTACTTTTCTGAAAGACGAGCTCCTATAGAGTTCTTTAATAATTTCGGCAGGAATATCTTTTTTCTGAATTTTCTCCCACTTCAATTTGACATCAACTGGTTCCGGCCTGACATACCCATCCTCAGGCACCAGCCAATAGTTTGGAACATCGGCCAAAGAAATATTCCATAGAACCAATGTTATAAACAAACTGAATCCCAGCTTTATCATTTTATTTGACATGCTCCCCCCATATTTTTTTATTGACCCGCCAGATATGCCTGAATACGTACCTTTACGTTATCTTTTAAGTTATTGAACCAGAATGCATAATCATATTTATGATATACTTCGGCCGGAAAACGTCCGAGGTTCACCAGATCGATTTTGGGCGACGACGGCTGTTTCATATCAGTCACCACCAGCATCCCTTTTTCCTGATCGACATGAGCCCCGGCAAAATGCTCAATTTCCTCGGTCAAAGTACCTTCGCTATCTTTGAAAAATTTGGCTCCGGCATGTTCCTCGCGAGTTGCCGGTGTGGAATCATTCTTCCAGTTCAGGGGATTGATGGAGATCGCGCCCGGCAGCAGCACCGGCGAACCGGTCGCTCCCGGCCCTTCCGTGTTGTAGGTAATGATTACACCAGTATCATCCGCTCCCTGAGCACGTTTCATCCAGGGATAAGTTTTTAAATCCTCCTGCGTCACGGAATATCCGATGAGATAAGCGGCAACAAGACGCTTCTGCAGTTCAGGATCATTAAACCGCTCTCGCATCAGGTTGATCAGCGTCATGGTTCCCTGACTGTGTCCGGCAAGAATAAAAGGACGGTTCGGGTTAAGATTTTTCAGATAATAATCGAAAGCGTTTTCGACATCCCCGGCACCAAGCTGGAAACTCGGATCGATATACATATTGGTTCCGCCTGCTGCGGTAAACGTGTCCTGCACCGCTCCGGACTGCTGACGATAAAACGGAGCAAACAAATTGGCATATTCCGAATATACTCCACCCTGGGCTACGGTAAGGCCTTTGGCAAAACCGCGAAGCCGGGGCACGGAGATATCCATATTATCAGAATCTTTGTCGCTAAAAATAGTCGGATGCACATAAAAAACATCAACGGGTTTATCAATTTTTTCGGGCTTCACAACCCAGCTGAAGTCATTCGTATAATCGGGAGAGCTGTTCATGATGATTCCTTATTCGAGTGTTTATGATATCCTGAATAAAGGTAACATGTTTTACTCTAAAATCAAAGAGCAGCCAACTCCGGCATAATATTATCACAAATTATACTATTTATAGACCTTCTGGTCATAGCTTTCAATCGGCATGCCAGTTCCGTAATCCAATGGTTCAGGCGTAAATCCAGGATCGCCATACTTGTAACGCTTGTTTCCAGTATAATGGAACGTCTGTTCGGGAACATCCTTTCGCCAGGGACGATTCTCCCAGTGATAACCACGGAAACAGTCGCGTGATTCACTCATCCATTGCAGGATTTTATCATGAAGTTCATCGCGAATAGCGGCATATTCCGGCGAGTCAATAAGGTTCACCAGTTCATCGGGATCTTTTTTCAGGTCGTATAACTCATCCGTATCCAACAGATTGATACACAATTTGTAGTCTTCTGTTACACAGGCCCGGTAAGGAGCAAAACCGCCATGACCATCATGCGCCATAGTAAAACGTCCGAACTCAATAAATACGTCCCCATCTGTTCCGGGATCTTTAAGCAGCGGAATCATGCTTTTACCTTCCAGAATCGGCGACAATTCGCAGCCCATATAATCCAGAATCGTCGGGGTCATATCAATATGCGATACCGGTTTGGAATATCTGACGCCCGGTTCGATCAACCCTTTTTTACGCATCAGCAACGGCACTCCGGTGATCTCCTCATAAGACGCCGCCCCCTTATCAAACAACCCGGACCGGTTTCCAAGAGAAAAGCCATGGTCGGCTGTATAAATGGTCAACGCCTCCGGACAGCAACTGTCGATACTGTTTAAAAGTTTGCCGATTTCATAATCAGCATACGCGTTACAGGAAAGAAAACGTTTCTTATGGTATTTGAAATTCATGTGACGATACGCCTCTGACCACAAGCGGTTCAGCTTCGGAACCTTATCATCAAGTACAGCGTCATTATTGCTGTCCATTGTCAGCTCAACTTCTTCATCGAACATACTCGCAAACGGTTCCGGTGCCAGCCAGGGATGATGCGGTTCTTTCAAGGAAACAACCAGTAAAAAATCATTATCTTTATTTAATCGTAAAAACTCCTGTGCTCGACGAACACAGTTATTCGCAAAACACATCTCTTCCGGCACATTTTCCGCCCCTGATGAACGCAGCATCCTGCGCTGTTCTTCATTATACTGATTCAGGTGATTTCTGGCGTCAAACCACCATTCCGGAGCCCAGCCGTCCGGCGCCTTTCCATGACCAAACATAGAACCGTCAATATGCCATTTGCCGATATATCCACAGGTTATATTATTTTGTGAAAGCCTTTGTCCGAGCGTTGCCACATCACTACCCAACGCATAACCATTCGACCATATCCCATTATTATGCGGATACTGTCCGGTAAACAATGCGGACCGTGCCGGACCACATACCGGGTCACAGCAATACGCGCGTTCAAACAGCATGCCCTCTTCCGCCAGACGGTCGAGATTAGGAGTATGAACCTGATCCCCGTAATAACATCCCAGCATATCGCGACGCTGAGTATCGCACATAATTATGATTGCCTGTTTTTTTGTCATGATCTCACCTTTTGCTTTGTATTTTACAGATATTAAATTATATTGCAAAATAGATTATAATTGAATATAAATTTAAGACAAATAAATATACTTTTATGGCAATTGAGACAAAATCAGATATCATGCGTCTGCATTCACAACTGCATTTAAAGTTGATCAAGGCGACAATTGGAACCTATCCGATTCATCTAAAAAAAGCGTCCACGGCAAACCGTATATTATTCGTCTTCGCAGACTCCGGTCAGGATGACAGTTATATTTACGACCCAGCCACCGACATACGCCATTCCATGCGCAGCGGGAATCTTTATTTTATACCATGCGGTCACATAGTTGATCAATGTAATTCGGCTAAGATGCAGTATGTTGCCCTGCTGTTTGATCTTGATTTCTTTTACGGATTTGACATTATGTCAAAATTCCCTGAATGCCGAGCGGTAAATGACAAAGAATTAGTTGAGGAAGTCAAACAATTGCTCAACAGTCCCAATCTTCCACTGGCGTTATGCAGGATCAATGAAATCATTTATCACCTTTGCCACAAATGGCTCAGCGAAAAGCCGGAGATACTCACACAAAATTTAAAAGATTACAGTGCATATCAAACGATACTGGATTATGTTGAACAGCATGGCAGTGCGCAAACGACAGTGGGCATGCTTGCTGAACTGTTAAAAATGCGGCAGGACGTCTTTTCCCGTAAGTTCACCCGTGAAATCGGTATTTCCCCAAAAGATTTTATCACCAGAACCCTGATCCGCAAAGCCTCGTTCCTGCTAGGCAGTCATGATATTCTGGTACGGGAAGCGGCCGATCAACTAAAATTCAATTCAGAGTATTATTTTTCCCGCTTCTTTAAACACCACACCGGAATGTCTCCTAAAGAATTCCAACGCTTTTCCGGAATCAACTAGCCCGATTAATTGCGATTTTTCTGAATATTCAAAAAAACCGTGCCTCTGTCACATCAAAACATTTTTCTGCTCAAACAAAATGAAATCGATTGCAAAATGATTTTATTTTTACAAAAAATATTGATTTTGTCGCAAAAAAATAGAAAATATATATAGAAATGAAATCGATTGCAAAACATAAAAACAAGTGGTTAAATCATGCTCAAGAACAAATCAATAACCCTTGCGACCATGGCAGAGGAATTAAACGTCAGTCCCGCGACCGTCAGTCGGGCGCTGAATGGAAAACCCGGCAAAAACGCGGAACGGATCAAAAAACTTGCACAGGAATTGAATTTCACGCCAAACCTGACTGCCCGAAATCTTCGTAAATCATCCTCGCATACCGTTGGAGTTTTAATTACCAGAAGCATTTCTACGGGCTGGTATTCTCAACTGGTCTGTCAACTGGAACAGGAACTTTCCGGACACAATAAAACCATGCAGTTAAGCATAAGCCGTCATGACAGCGTCAAAGAACTGAACTGCCTTGAAGCATTTCGCGGTAACCGGGTAGACGGAATCATTATTGGTCCGGTGTTCCGATATCCGGACTTGTATAATATTGAAGAATTCTCAAAAAGCAGCAACATCCCACTTGTTTGTTTTGGCTGTATGGATGATCTGCCAATTAATTATGTCACAGTGGATTTTCAGGAAGGAGCCAGAGCTGCGGTAAGCCATTTTTACGAAAAAGGGCATCGGGATATCCTTTATCTGGGATGTCCGAAAGAAGACATAATGCGTACAACCGGGACCAGACTCGAAGGATTTAGCAAAGCAATGGACAGATATAACCTTCCCTTAACACCTGATAAAGTCATTGTTTTTCCTCCAACCAGAATAAATGGCTGGAAACTAATTAAAACAATTCTGGCGGAAAACAAAAAACTGCCATCTGCGATATTCTGTCATAACGATGAAGTTGCCTTCGGAGCAATGCTGGCATTGCATCAGGCTGGCATCAAAATCCCCGAAGATGTTTCAATCATCGGCTACGACGATTTGAGTGACTGTAATCTCAGTATGCCGCCATTGACAACCATTGGAGGCAAAATGGAGGCATTGTCTAAAGAACTTGTAAGTATAATAACATCACAAACATCAGGCTTAAAATCAGAATGGATCAAGAAAATTATAAAACCACGGCTTATCGAAAGGGAGAGTGTAATGTCAGTAAAAAAATCATAAGTTGGTTACGTCAAATTTATGAGATAGAAATATAATCACACTAGAAATCAACTGGAAATATCATGTCTTTTAGAAAAACAATTTTATCATTTCTGCTGTTCGGCGGAACCGTGCTTTCACTTTTAGCGGGTGGGCACGACAACTTATGTGTTCAAACTCACTTCGGTCATCACGGCTGGGATCCGTTGAAAAACCTGAAATTAGTCAAAGAACTTGGCGTGGGCTGGATTCGTGACGACCTGTACTGGGGATCCGTTGAAAAAGAAAAAGGGAACTACAAAATACCTGATTACGCCTGGGAATGGATCAAGGAAGCGAAAAAAAATGATCTAAAAATAATCTTGATTCTGAACGGCGGAAACAGACTTTATAAGGATGAATATGACCATGACGGCTATGTGAATTTCGCTCGCTTCGTCGCTAAGGAGATGAAGGGATACGTCCAGGCGATTGAACTGATTAACGAACCGTTCAATAATTTCCGTCGTGCAGCGGCTAAGCTATCCGACACTCCAACCGCCTGGAATGGTTACGACCCGAAAACCGGCAAGATCAATGAATGGGCCCTGAAATATTTGAGGACCATGAATGATATGGCGGATGCGATCAACGAAGTCGCCCCGGGCGAATACAAGATTCTCGGTCTGGGATGCTCGCCCCCATTGAATACCAGACTACTCAAACAAGGTGTATCAAAACACATAGATGGAATGGTCATTCATCCTTATTCTTATCGCCTGGTTCCTGAACTACAGCCTTATGGCGATACCCCGGCTTTTCTTAAGCGTGACGGAGTTGTGGTCGGCGACAAGGCCGGAACTTTTACGTCAATCAATAAAGAACTGATGAAGACATCCTCCCAAAACAACGGACCCAAGGAACTCTGGGCAACAGAGCTGGGCTATACAACCTACATTCAAACCCAACCACAAGTTCAGAACTACGGCGGTTTCACCGAAGACGCTCAGGCAAAATACGCTCAACGCCATCTGATGGAATGCCTGGGAACTAACATGAGACTGGTATCATGGTATACATTCTATCACCGCCGGAACAGCGCATATCACAAACTGGCCGGTTTTGGTATTCTTAATTATGACGGCACCCCGAAACCCGCTTATAACGCAATCCAGCGGGTAGCGAAAACCATGAAGGGCTGGAAAGCCGACAAATGGGGAGATATAAAAGTTTATTTCCAGAAACACCGACAAGATCCCAATCCCGTAACCTGGGACGGTTCACTGCGTCAAACCTTTGGAGAACCGAGAGCCTACATGTTCAGCAGCAACAATGGCAAACGCAGAGCTGCCGCGATCTGGTCGACAGAACGCGCAAACAGTGATTTACAGCCACGTTCCGCAACCGTCATTATAAACAGTGACCGAGGTCTCAAGAGCATTACCGCGCTGGACATGATGACCGGCAAAGAGGAAAACGTAAAATTTACTCAAAAAGGTAATTTGGTAAAAATAGCAGACATTACCGTTCCGGACCACCCCGTTATGCTCTATCTGGAAGGTTCAGATCCGGTGACCGGACAAGCAATAACCGATACAGATATTTTCAACTCCGCTAAAAACTGGAAGCTCCACAAAGCCCGAAGCATAAAAGCGTCTTTCAGTATTGACAACAACTCCGTCAGACTGAATTTCAACGGCAAAGGGTATGCCGGAATCAGTAAAAAGCTGACGATTCAGGAAGGAGTTTCCCAGTTAACCTTCCAGGCCAGATCAACGAATAAAATAACGCTGCTGCTGCGGGTAATCGACAGCACTGGACAGACTCATCAATATAAATTGTCTGCCGTTCCATCCAACCAATGGGAAAACTTCTGGGTAGATTTGAAAAACAAACACCAGAACTGGGGCGGAGCCAAAGATAAAAAGCTTCACTATCCCCTGACCGCAGTTTTATTCGGCCTGGAATGCTCGAGCATCCAGCAGGGAGCTATCGACTACAAAGCATTTCAACTTGTAAATATGGGGAATCAATAATGACCTTTGATAAAAACATATCACTTCTTTCAATTCTGCTGTTATTCTGCCTTTGCATATCGGTTCATGCCGGTCATGACCAACTTGGCGTTCAGACCCATTATGGACACAAAGGCTGGGAGCCGCTCAGTACCATCAAACCCATCAAGAAAATGGGTGTGGGCTGGATTCGAGACGACATCTTCTGGAGTTCCGTTGAGAAGGAAAAAGGAAAGTACCAGATTTCAGATTATACGTGGAAATGGATCAATGAAGCCAGAAAAAATGGTCTGAAGATCATCCTTATCCTTAACGGTGGAAATAAATTATATAAAGACCCGTTCGATCACGACGGTTATGTCAAATTCGCTAAATTCGTGGCAAAAGAAATGAAAGGACATGTTCAGGCGCTTGAACTGATCAACGAACCATTCGGTCATTTTCGAAAGGATGCCGCAAAACTCCAGAAAGGACACAGTAAGTGGAATGGTTGGGATCCAAAAACAAAAACCGTAGATGCCTGGGTGAAAAAATATCTGGCAACGATGAATGATATGGCGGACGCGATCAATGAAGTTGCTCCCGGAGAATACAAAGTCATCGGTCTTGGGTGCGCGCCTCCGCTGAATAAGCACATGCTGAAAATGGGTGTATCAAAACACATAGACGGCATTGTTTTACATCCTTATTCATATACCTTGCCGCCGGAACTTATTCCTTACGGAGATACGCCGAATTACAACAGTCGCGACGGCCTAGCGGTAGGCGACAAAGAAGGCAATCTCATCGCCATCAATGCCGATCTCCTTAAAACGGCGGGACCGGACGGCCCCAAGGAAATCTGGCTGACCGAACAGGGATATACCACTTTCCAGCCCTTGAACAACCACAGCCACTATGAAGGATTCACGGAATCTGCCCAGGCAAAATACGCCCAGCGCCGCCTTATGGAATGTCTGGGAACCAATGTCCGCCTGGCATCCTGGTATAACTTCTACAGTAAAGGCAACCGCAAGCACAATTCAGAAGACAACTTCGGTTTAATGCGTCGCGATGGAACTCTTAAGCCTGCCTATCAGGCGATCAAAACTGTAGCGACCACAATGATCGACTGGAAGCCGGAAAACTGGGGCACGGTTGATGTATATTTCGTTCCGGACCGCCCCAAAGTATGGAGATCAAAACCGGCAGGAAAAGCGGCAACGCCAGCCGAAGTCAGAGTGTATAAGTTTGTCAACAGAAAAAATAATCATCATGCGGTTGCAATCTGGTCCACAGAAAGAGCCGGCGGCGACCTGCAGCCGAGAACAGCGGATATCACAATTAAACCGGACTTCAAGTTTTCAAAGATTACTTTGATGGATATGATGACTGAAAAAACAACAGAAGTCAAATACACAACAGAAAAAGGCAATATTAAGCTCAAGCAAATTACGATACCGGATCACCCTGCATTTTTAGAGTTTCAATAATCATAAATCAGTAAAGGAGACAGAATAACAATGAAAAAAAGAAAATTCACACTCATCGAACTCCTGATTGTGATCGCAATCATCGCAATTCTGGCAGCAATGCTGCTTCCTGCATTGAGTCAAGCTCGTGACCGTGCAAAAACAATCAGTTGCGCGAATAACCTGAAACAAATCAATCTTGCGGTGGCTACTTATCTGTCAAATTACAGCCGTTATCCGCTCGGAGTAGAACATGGAGGGACTTTCAGGTGGTGGAATAAAACCTCTGATCTTCCGGCATATTTCGGCTATGACAAATGGTCCGATGAAAAATATGCTGACGGAGGGAATCTTCATAATGTGTTCAACTGTCCGGCAGATACGAAAAATGTTGTTATCGACTATATTGCAAACCGTGAATTATTCAGAACCAACATTGACGATCACAACGCCTTAAGACGCGAAAACGCGGTGAGAAATCCTTCCTGTAAAGTCATGATGTATGATCGTATTGGAGACTACTGGGCTAGCGCTAAATGGTATGGAGAATATGCTGTTGCAACAACAAGAACCAGAATTGTTGCCTATCGCCACCTTAAAAAAGGTAATGTATTGTGGGCTGATGGCCATGTAGAACACCGTCAAACCGATAATTTCACAAAAGCTGAATATTACATCGGCAACTAATCAAGTAAGCCCTGAGCGTATTCAAAACTCGGAAACTCGTTTAATAGTCGATGATGCGATGAACATTCTGATCAAGGAGCAGTCCCCATACTTGCTCCCACACTGAAATATTCAACAGCCTTCCATCACTACTTCTAGAGAGACTCCTAAGTCAAAAGCATTAGTCATACAGATAAAAAAACAGCAGCCGTACAGAAAAAACTGTCGGCTGCTGGAATGAAATAACTAAATTGCTACTTATTTTTTCGCTTCCGGTGCTTTTTTCGCTTCCGGTGCTTTATCAGTAATAAGCATTTTTATCGGATGTTTGTCAACAATTGATTTAACAAATGCCTGGGCTGCAGCCCCTTCTTTCTGCTGTTTGAGACGCAGCTTAATTCCATCCTTGATTTCATCAAAAGGAATAACTTTATCTTTAGTAACCAGAGCATCACGTCGAATCAGATGGTAACCATACTGAGTTTTAACCGCACCACTAACTTCACCAGTTTTCAGGCCAAAAGCAGCAGTTTCAAATTCGGGAACCATATTGCCTTTCTGGAAAGCTCCAAGACTACCGCCACTGCGACCACTTGGGCATGCGCTATATTTTTTCGCCAAATCTTCAAATTTGGCACCAGCTTTCAGTTTAGCGGAAATATCATCGATTTTCTTTTTGGCATCAGCCACTTCTTTTTCGTTTTTCCAATCTTTCACAGTGACGAGGATATGAGATGCGCGAACAGCATCCTTAGGATCGGCTTTTGTAGTAAACTGCGCCTTATTGGTTTCGTAATATTTCTTTACATCACCATCACTCACAGCAATTTTATCACCAACTTTTGAATCCAACCAGCTTTTCAGAATTATCTGTTCCTGCATTTTCTTGTTTTTCACCTGGCTGGCTATGTACTTCTTAATGTCAGTGCCGTTTTTCTTCATCTGTTCTTCGATAAGCTTGCGCTGTTCTGCCGGTACTTTCATGAACATTTCATTCATAACCTTAGCCGCAGCTTCTTCGTTGAACTTAACCCCGTCCTTAACGGCAGCGTTGCTAATCAAAGCCTGAGTTGCCAAATATTCAGCAGCTGATTTTGCCGCCATCTTAAGCTGTGCTTCAGGAATCTGCTTCGACCCCATACGCATTAACTGCGGCAACAAAAGCTGAACAACCTGCAATTTGGTTACTTTGACTTTACCACCATCTGCTTCAGCGACAACCTGAGGAAGAAAGTTAAAACGAGCATCATTAGCGAGCATGGAACTCACATCGATAGCTGAGACCTTCTTGGGGGCAGCAGTAGGAGCAGGAGCTTTTTTGTCAGCTGCCTGGGCGGTCGTCATAATTCCTGCGATCATAGTTACTGCCGCAGCTGTAGATAAGGTTTTTACCAGCATGTCAATTTCCTTTTTCATTATTAAGGTTGATTTAGCACAATATTGATTAAGACAATAAATTTACCCCAATGTTCCATATCATGCAAAATTATAATTAATATTTCCTCAAATTATAATCCCAAGAGTCTTTCCCCACAAACAGAATGACGGAAAGCAGGTAGCAATATTACGAAACACTTTATAATAAAGCACTATTCCCGATTTCTTCAATCTCTTCCGAAGCGGTTTAAGAAATATATCCGGAAAAACAACTCATAAAAACCGGAACGATCATTTCGCTGAGTTCCTCGCAAGCTCCTATGGTATCGCCTGTAGCACCGCCGATCTTACACATGGTATAAAATGTCCAGAAGATCACGAAAACCGCGACCGCGCCGCTCATCGCCAGCCCGGTATTACCGAACAGGTACCATCCGGTTCCAGCCATGAATGCCAGTACCCAAATAAAGCAGAAAAATGATTTGCGTCGAAACATGATTTCGCCCATTCCGGTTTCGCGCGCATAGCGTGATAACTGAATATACGCAACAATCGCACAACGTCCGGCAATTGGTGTGAAAAGTATTATATCAGGAACTTTCATCGCTGATACTTTCGCCGCCGCCAGTGATGTTAATCCGGCAAATTTTAAACCAAGAACAAAAACAAGAGCCAGAACGCCCATCGAACCAATCCGGCTGTCATGCATAATTTCCATAATCCGGTCTTTCGGACGACTGCTCATAAAACCATCGGCAGTATCTGCCAGGCCATCGAGATGAAATCCTTTCGATGCCATAGCTAAGGCAATGATCAAGAACATACACATTACAGAAGGAGAAGCGAACTTGAGCAATCCCTGGGCCAGCCAGTAAACAATAACTCCAACAATCAGGCCAACCAGCGGAAAGTATGACTTACAACCGGCAAGCTCGTCCTCGCTGGAACAATACCCGGGAACGGGAATAATGGTCAGCAGCGTCAACGCCGCCAGAAACCTTTTGACCGGAAGCAGCAAGATTCGCATTACAGACCGTCCTCCGTAATGTCCGCACCGCTGAATGTACTCATTTCCGCCATCATCGCACAGGCAGCATCAGCAATATTCATCGCCAGTGCCGCGCCGGAACCTTCTCCAAGACGCATATCAAGATCAAGCAACGGCTTTTTGCCAAGCTTTTCCAGCATATAGCGGTGTCCGCGTTCCATACTGCCATGAGCACAAATCATATAATCCGTACAATCAGGGCAAATAGCCTGGGCAATCAAAGCGGCGGCAGTAGTAATAAATCCATCGATCATTACCGGCTTTTTCAATGACGCAGCACCAAGAATGAGTCCGGCAAGACCGCCGATCTCAAATCCGCCAACCTTAGCCAGCACATCAATTCCATCAGCACAATTCGGCTGATTGAGTTTAATCGCGGCATCAATCACTTTTGCCTTATGGGGCAACTGATTATCCGGCAGTCCGGCTCCACGGTCAACCAGCGACGCAACATCACCGATACCGCACAATACCGCCGCTATCGCCGAACTGGGAGTAGTATTACCTATCCCCATTTCTCCAGTACCAAAAATATCCGTATCCGGATTCAGTTGAACAGCAATTTCGATCCCGGCCTCAAGGGAAGCAATCGCCTGTTCCCTTGTCATTGCCGGACCTTTTGCCATATTATCTGTTCCCATGGCTATTTTTTTATCAATAATCTTTCCAGCCTCAGCCAGTTCAGTCATATCTCCATTGATTCCCATGTCGACCACCGTAAGGGAAGCACCTGCATTACGGCACAGTACGCTGATACCGCCACCGCCACGAACCGTATTAAAAACCACCTGACTCGTCACACTCTGCGGCTGGTTGCTGATTCCCTCGGCATATACGCCGTGATCGGCAGCCATCATCACGATATTCTTACGCTTTACCGTGGGCCTGACGCTATGAGTCATTCCAGCCAGCTCCACGGCAAGATCGAACACTCTGCCAAGCGCCCAACGCGGCATGGCAAAATCAAGAATATGTTCCCTGCCCTTTTCGCGATACTCCCGTGATTGCGGCTCAATTTTTTCCAGTGTAGTTTCAAGCAGCGTCATTTATAATTCAAACTCCTCATTATCATTTGACTCAACGTCTTTCAGTTCCAGAGGTAATCCACAGGAAACAAAAACGACTTTATTGGCAAACGCCGCGATCGTTTGAGAACACCGTCCCGACAAATCACGGAAATTACGTGATGCGGAGTTTTCCGGTACAATCCCCATACCGACTTCGTTGATTACAAAAATAATATTGCCGTTAAAGCAATTGCAAACATCCTTCAACTGCATGCATTTGTGGTAAATGTCATCTTCTGACACCGTATTACCGTGCTGTTCAGCAGCAAACATTAAATTATTGATCCAGAGAGTCAAACAATCGACCAGCACTGTGTCGTAAGCCTCGGCCTTCTCCAATGCTCCGGCAAGATCCAGTTCTTCCTCGATGGTATCCCAGCCGTCAAATTTACGTTGTTCCTTATGTCGCGCAACCCGCGCCGCCATTTCCTGGTCTATTATCGGCGCAGTGGCAATATAAACTCGAGGTTCGGGAAAGGATTTTGCCAGTTTTTCGGCATAACCACTCTTGCCGCTGCGGGCTCCACCGGTGATCAGTATTACGTTTGCCATAAATGTATTATTCCGTTTTTTTCTTCTTCTGTGGTATATCCGGTTTAATATTGAGCGCATTCAGGGTACCGGATCCGCTCTCAAATAAATTTACAATGGTAATTGATCCACGCTCTGGTTTAAACGCCAACATTTTTTCAAAGCCAATCCCCAAAACCAGACATATGAAAGCGGAAATCACTCCACCATGCGTAATAACCAGAATCGTATTGTCTTCATGCCTTATTAAAAGCTGACGAAATTCCTTTATTCTTTTATAAAAATCACGCATTACCGTTCCTTCCGGAAACGCGAAACCAGGAGAAAACTTCTGCCAGTGCTCAATATAATCCGGATATGCTTCTACGATATCCTCAAATTTTAATCCTTCCCATTTCCCAAAATCAATTTCTTCAAGACTGCTTTTATAAGTCACCTTTTCCGCGTCTTCTTTTGACAATGCCGCAGCAATAGTTTCCCGACACCGCAAAAGCGGACTGGCATAGATAGTGGAAAATTCAAAACGTTTCAAATATTTTCCGGCAGCCGTAGCTTCTTCTATCCCTTTCTTTGAAAGCGGCACATTCGTACTGCCAATGTAGCACCCTGCATACTTGTCTTCGATTGAACCATGACGAACCAATACAATCTGTTTCATCTGCATTTATCTATTTACCTCCTGATAAATACTGCAACCGCCGCCATCACCAGAACCCAAATGATGGTTGTGACAATTATCAGTTTTTTTGCTCCTTTAATATGCCGAATACTGAGCAGTTCAAGATCCCTGCCCCATTCCGGATATTTCTTCCATACACCATTATAACAGGTCGGACCGCCAAGTACAACTCCAAGCGCTCCTGCCAGCGAGGCCATTCCCCAAGTTGAGTTTGGACTGGGATGTTTCTTCCGGGAATGCCAGGCACACTGCAATGTATTCATCGCGTACATGCCAAGAATCAACGCCGCCAGCGACATTGCCAACGCCGTCAGCCGTGCCGGAATATAATTCAATACGTCATCAAGCCGTGCCGGAAAGGTTCCAAACTTCCGGTAGCGAAGATTTTTGTAACCGAAAGTCGCATCAAGTGTATTAGCCGCGCGAAAAACAACAGAGCAAATTACCGCACCATAAACGCCCCAGAATATCCAGCCAATAATAACCCAGAAAAACGCGGAAGTAATTCCATCAATCAAATTCTCCCCCATGCTTTCAAGACACGAACGAATAACTCCCCGCTCATCAAGGGTTTCAATATCGCGGCTGACAATCATACCGACCTTTCGCCGTGCGTTACTGAGATCATGATTTTTCAGCGGCTTTTCCACGTCATTTGCATGGCTGATCAGACTGCGCAGCGCAATCGTAAAATAAACACATATCGCCGACGCCACTAATCCGGCCCAATGGGCAATCAGACCAAACAAAAAGACAAACAGCCACGCGACAAAACCAGCAATAAACAGCACTAGAAGTGTACATATCATCCCCCCAAAAAAGCCTTCACCAACTCTACGTCGTACCGGATTTTCCAGCTTCAGCGCCAATCGCCCCAAAATGGCTACCGGATGCCATGAAATATGCGGATCACCTATGACCAGATCAAGCAGCAAGGCTCCCGCTATTATATAGATAAGTTCCATTATATACTTTTTTCCCTAAAAATCATTTCCCGTGAATAGATATTATGTGCTGCAAAGTTGCTATTGTAAACATCTTTTAATGAAATTATTTAACATATTTGGACTCGACACAAAATGAACATGGATATAGCTACCCATAACATTTCCATTCACTGTACCGGCTTGTTTCGTATTTCCACGCAAATCGGTACTGCTCCATAAATAAGGACCCTCAGGCTCGCTTGTCAAACTTGAATAATGAAATTCATGACCTCTGGCACTCCCGAGTTCACCCTCAATTTCACGATACCCAAGCGCGGCAAGCTTATGATTCATGCCAGCTTCTCCCGGCAGCAATCCCAGCAGTTCAAAACGTTGTCCGAAAAAATCACTTACCGCATCAAGCATATAGATATAGCCGCCGCATTCGCCGTAAACCATTTTTCCCGTACCGGCAAAGTCGCGGATTGCCGCAAGCATAAGAGTATTGCCGCTAAGCTGTTCGGCATAAAGCTCCGGATATCCGCCCCCGAAATAAAGACCGTCAAGCTCTGATGGTAAACTTGAATCATTCAGCGGCGAAAACGGCACAAGTTCCACACCAAGCTCACGGAGCATGGCAAAATTCTCTTCGTAATAGAAACAGAACGCATCATCGTGAGCTACACCTAGCCGCATACGCGGCGCAACTAGCTCCGGTTGACACTCTTCTTTGGGACGTTCCGTTTGGGTTAACGACAAAATACGATCCAGATCAAATCCTTCTTCGATCGCGTCTGCCAGTTCCGTCAACCACTCAGGCTCAAGCTGTCCCACCGACAACCCCAGATGTCGTTCCGGCAACATCCAGCGTTCATTACGTTGCAGAGCACCAAGCAACGGCGGCAAACCAGCCACATCCAACGCCTCGGACAGCAATTCAACATGACGCGACGAACCGACATTGTCGGCAATTACACCGATAATTTTCACATCCGGGTGCCATTCACTGAATCCTTTCACAAGCGGCGCGATCGAACCGGAAATTCCGCGTGCGTTCAACGTCAGCAAAACCGGCAGATGAAGCAGCTGGGCAATCTCTCCGCTGCTGCCGGTGATGGAACCGGAAGCTGTTCCGTCAAAGAGCCCCATAACCCCTTCGACTACGGCAACATCACTGCCACAGGCATAGCGGTTATAGCTTGACTGAGAACCGAAAAAAGCATCGAGATTGATCGAAGGACGTCCGGCGGCCTGGCGATGAAACAATGGATCGATATAATCGGGACCGCACTTAAACGGAGCCACTTTCAGACCGCGACGGGCAAGCGCCCGCATGATTCCAAGCGATATCGTAGTCTTACCACTGCCCGAACCGGCACCGCCGATCATGAATTGTGAAAAATTATTGTCCGACACCATATTTCTCCCGATAGCCGCGACGGCAATATAACCGACCGTCACGCACCACAGTCTGAGAGTTTCCGATTATCACCAGCGTGGTCATCTGAACCCCGTCAAACGGAAATTCATCCAGCGTAACCACCTCAACGCTCTGCTCCGGACGATATGCGTCACGAATAATTGCTCCCGGCAAATTGCCTCCGGCTTTTCGAAATGTTTCCACAGCAAATTCCAGCAAATCGCGACGTTTCCGACTAGCGGGATTATACAACGCCACCGGCAAATCGGCAACGGCGATACATTCCAACCGCTTTTTTATTGTTTCGCTTGACGTCATCAGATTCGACAAACTAATCACGACAAAATCATTCATAAACGGAGCCCCCACCAGAGCCGCGCACGACGTAGCTGCCGTAATACCGGGAACAATTTCAACCTCGATACCGGCATAACGCTCCTCTTCTGTCAGTTCCAGCAAAAGACCGCCCATGCCGTAAACTCCGGCATCGCCGGACGACACAACAGCTACTGTCTCGCCGTCAAGTACGGCTTCCAGGGCCTCACGGCAGCGCTGTACTTCCTGACGCATAGCGCCTGGAATCAGTTTTTTGCCTTCAGTCAGTTCAGCAATCTGGTCAAGATAAAACTGGTATCCGGCAATGGCAGAGCAATTTTTAATAACCTCAACCGCTTGCGGCGTCATCAAATCAATATTTCCCGGCCCCAGTCCGACCGCGTAAATCTTACTCATGTTTCGTTCCTCCCGCCAAAGCTACAGTCACATCGGTGTCGGCGTATTTCTCAATGATGATCCGACTGCCGTCCCCTGCCCCGAGCAATGCGGAGGCTTCCGACACCGAATTGATACCCAGATGCTTTTCCGCCTGTGCGGAAGGATTCGGGACCTCGATCTTATTCAGTTCATCAGCAGAGTAAAAACAAACTTTCTTTCCGGCATTACCGGAAAAATCAAGCAAACCTTTTTCTTCCTGTTTGACCTCCGCCGAAGTTACCAACGCTACTTCATCCAGCGAGTAACCGCGAGAGCTTAATACTTTATTTACAACCTCAGCCATACGTTCCCCGGCAATTCCCTTACGACAGCCGATTCCAAGCACCAGAAACTGTTTTTTCAGTTCCAGGATATGATTATTCACTTGGATTCTAATAGTTCCGTCGTTTCGGTCCTGCTTTAAAGTAAATTGTTTCTGTCCGGCAAATTCCAGATCAAATAGCGCCTGCGGCATTTCCAGTTCGACCGAGGCACTTTCCAAAACCGCCGCCGCTACTGGAGTCAACGCTTGCGGCGTAATTATATCATAATGATGACGCACGGCAAATTCATCAAACGCAGGGAGCTTTCTGACATCACTGGCAGTAGTAATAACGGCTTGTCCACCGGTAATTCCAGCAACATCACGGGCAAGCTGATTGGCGCCACCGATATGCCCGGATAACAAACTAACGGCATAATCGCCACGTTCATCACAGACTACCACTGCCGGATCGGTCTTTTTATCATCACACAATTCAGTAATATGCCGTACAGTAATCCCCGAAGCCATCACCATAACAAAGCCATCATACAACTTCCAGGCCGTGGACAATTCGTTTCCGAACTCACCGTCTGCAAACGTATTGATTCGTAAAGAGCTGACGGTATCGGCATATTTCTCCGGCGCATAAACCACGGCATTATTGAGTCCGGCCGCGATCTCCGCAGCCTTTGCCGTGGCGTTACGGGTAAGAGCGAAAATCGCAGTACTGCCGCTGAAGCCGGTTTCATAAACGGAATGACGATAGCCGGTGGTAAATTCCGCGTCATACAGCTTTGACAAGCCGCCGTTTCGATCAAGGACATCGCCCACAACGATCATCGCCTGACGTTTGATTCCGGCTTCCTCAGTCTTTGCCGCAATATCGGCAAGGGACCCACGTACAATAATCTGGTTTTCCCAACTGGCGCGATACACAACCGCCGCCGGAGTCGACGCAGCCCGTCCAGCAGCGATAATTTTATCACACAGCCCCTGCATATCCGCCACACTCAGAAACAGGCACAGAGTAGTTCCATGAGCGGCAAGCCGCTCGATGGATTCCCGTTCCGGTACCGGCGTACGCCCGGCATTACGGGAAAGAATCACACTTTGCGACAAATCAGGCATAGTCAGTTCAACCTTCAATTCGGCGGCTGCTGCAAAAACACTGCTTACGCCCGGAATTACTTCATAGTTAATTCCCAGCTTGTCGAGTTCCCGGTACTGTTCGGATACCGCACCGTACATCGACGGATCACCGGTATGCAGCCTGACAACTCTTTTATCTTCATTATAATATTTCGCAATAATCTCTATCACTTCCGACAAAGACATTTTCGCGCTGTTGTACAGCTCCGCGTTCGGAGCCATTTCCAGAATCTTTTCATTCACCAGGGACCCGGCATAAATGACCGCGTCAGCATCCGCCAATGCGTTGGCACCACGCAAAGTTATCAGATCCGGGGCTCCAGGACCGGCCCCGGCAAATACAACATTTCCACTCATTATTTCTTTTCCTCGGCAGGTTTCACAAATACTCCAACAGTAATGGGATTTTCCGCCTGAAGCATACTGCCTCCGGTGGCAATCGGCCGCGAACGGCTGATATTAACCGTAAGCAGTTCATCACGGAATTCCGGCAGAATACAGTTCAATGCCCCTATCTTTTCCAGCATCACCGCGGTAACAACCATACGTCCGCCCGGAGCCAGCAATTTAAAACTTTTTTCGATCAGGTCGGGAGTACCGCCGCCGATAAATATCCGGTTCGGACGCGGCAGCTTATCCAGCAGATCGGCAGCATTATCTTCATAAGAAGTTATATTCTCAATCCGTTCACGGTCTATGTTTATCTTCAACTGTTCAAACCGTTCAGAATCCTTTTCCACCGAATGAACCTGCAAATCAGGACACAGCCCGGCCGCCTCCAGGCCCACCGAACCACTTCCCGCTCCCAGGTCCCACATAATACCCGGAGCCGGACGCAGTTTAGACAGCACAATGGCCCGTACCTCTGGATGGGTTATCATATTGTTATAATGATGATAATGATCATCCGAGAGCCCCAACGGGAAGTCAGGCACAGCACATTCGGGGTCCGGCAGCAAAGCCAATACCGACAGCGAGGCGTAAGCATCTTCTTCCGCCGCGAGTTCTTCAAGCGTGCCGGTAATTACTTCCTCGTCGGGAAGTCCCAGATTACATCCCACGGCAGCGCGGCGATGCCGCGCCTCGGGAAAGACATAGATCAGCTCTTCCGCAAGTTTCCCGGCATGGCGGATTGAATCACCATAGATCGCCGCCAGCGGACACCGCAGCAATTCACGCCAGGGCAAATCCTTACGGGCATGCAACGAACAAAGTTTTGCGTTAACCCAGGGCTGTCCCAACCGGGCGAACAACATCTGAAAGGCAGTAGGTGCCGGAATAATGCACAGCTGCTCCGGTGATAGTTTCTTACTCAAGGTACCACCGATTCCGCAGTAAAGCGGATCGCCGGTCGTCAAAAACACAACCTTTTTATCTTTATATTTCTTAAGCAATTCCGGCAGCGAAGCAATCGTGTCGGCATTCATCGGCACTCTTTCCGCGCTTTCAGGCACCGGAATATCCGCCCGCAAATTCTTTGACGCAACCACAACATCAGCTTCTTCCAGAGCCTCGCGCCCCGCCTGCATCATATTGGTACCGTTAAATCCTATAACGTGTATTTTATTCATATTATCCTCCTTCCACTATTATCATATAGTACAAGCTCAACAGCGGTTTTTCCACCCCACTGCTGCAGGCACTCTTTTGCATTAGTGAAAGTTATTTCAAGAATACGTTTGTATGTTTCAGTATCCACCGCGTTGGCAAGTTCCCCCATTGTATTCATGGTTTCAAGCGAGATACCCGGCAAATCCAATCCCCAGTCCCGGAGTCTCGGCAGATTCATTTTACTGTTATGCGCATGGGTGTTCTTTTCGCCACAGGAATACTTAAAAAGTTTTCCCGGCATGCATCCCACAATCAGTCGTTTCAATCCGACTTTTTTCGCCGAAACTACAGCAACATGAATAAAGTCGGCTATCGGAATCACGGCTACCTCCGGCAAAAACGAAAAATCCCGTTTTACCGCGTCCGCACTGCGGCTGCCGGTAACAACCGCGGCGGTATCCATTCCGGAAGCCGTACACGATTTAAGCTGTAAAGTAATTGTCGCGGCATACGCCGCATTCGAGTACGGACGCACTATTCCGGTCTGCCCCAGAATCGAGATACCACCGACAATTCCCAGTGTCGGGTTCATCGTCTTTTCCGCAACCGCTTCGCCGCCGGGGACCGATATGGTCAGAAGCTGCCGTCCACGGCATCCGGCGGCAGATAAGTTTTCTGCCAGCATACGACGCGGCACCGGATTGATTGCCGTTTTCCCGACCGGCACCGCTAGGCCGGGACGCGTCACGCGTCCCACTCCTTCTCCGGCACGGATAATCAACTCAAGATCACTAAAAGTTTCGATATAATCGGCGGAATCGGCTTCACCGTCAAAAGGAATTATTTCAACACAGATTTCGCATCCGGTCGTCACATCGGGATCGTCGCCGCCGTCTTTAATCACCGCCGCGCCGTTGTCCCATAAACGTACAACCGGAATATCCAGCGTTTTGCCTTTGGGCAGGATCAGGGCAACCGGAGCAGTACTGCGGGTAAATGCCGCAACAGCGGCCGCGGCAGCGGCACTGCCGGTGGTATAGCCGTTACGTAATTTTGCGGCCTTTCCGGTCATCCCAGTACGTTCTCCATAATGCCGTGCAGCGTGGCGACCGCAAGCGGACTTCCTCCACGTCTGCCGTTCATTCTAATCCATGGCACATCCACTTCATCAAGCAGTTTTTTCGATTCCACCACATTCACAAAGCCCACCGGCATAGCAATAATCAGCGCCGGACAAATGTTTTCTTCAACATAAAGTCGTACGACTCCCGCCAGCGCCAGCGGCGCATTGCCGCAAAGAAAAATGGCGTTATTAAAATAATCTTTATGCAATGTCACGGCGGCAAGAGCACGGGTAATATTATGCTCTTTGGCATATGCCGCAACATCAGGATCAGCCACCGGACACAGGATTGATTCACGAGTATAGTCCGGATTGAATTTACACAATTTCGGCACCGATATGCCCGAACGAATCATGTTGGAATCGCTGTAAAGCTGCCGTCCGGCTTTCATCGCGGCAATTCCGGCCTCAACCGGATTGCCGGAAAACTCCAGCAATCCGCCAACAGAAAAATCAGCCGTAGTATGAATCAGCCGCCTGACCACGCGCCACTCGACATCGGAATATCCAGCACGTACTTCTGCCGAGGCTTCCTCATCGATCCGGCGAAAACTTTCCTGTTCGATACCACGTCCACTCTTGTCCCATGTAATTGTCGAAAAATCCATAATCAGTAGTCCAGTCCTTTTCGGGCTTGAATTCCTTTTTGATAGGGATGACGAATCATTTTTACTTCTGAAACCAGATCGGAAACATCCAGAAGCTCGGACGGAGAATAACGTCCGGTAATAATCACGTTCAAACCAGCTCGACGCTGTTTCAGCGCTTCCGCGACTTCCGCAGCATCAATATATTTTTGCGACACTGCAATATTCAATTCGTCCAGTACCAGCAACTGCCCGTCGAATTCCTTGAGCATCTGCTTTGCCCTCTTCCATCCTTCCTGTGCGGCTCCGGCATGATCTCCGGGTTTATAAGTAAGACCTAGTCCACATTCCGCAAACACCATGTTCGGGAAATGAGTAGTAAAAAAATTGCGTTCCCCGGTTGCCCGGTCACTCTTTACAAACTGCAGTACAGCCACATTCCAGCCCCAGCCGAGAGCACGGATCACCGTCCCCAGCGCACTACTGGTCTTGCCCTTACCATCACCGGTAAGGTTGTAAATCAGTCCTGAATCCTTGCTGTTTTCATCAAGCATTATCGTAGTCCCATCCGTTTGTAAATCTGTTTCATATTCACCCGACTGCGTACGTGTTCCGCCAGAAAATTGAGCGCGTTTTCAATCCCGTATTCGGTCAAGGTATTTTTCAGTTCCCAGCCTTTATTTTTTCTCACTTCATTGAGAAAATCGCGGCGAAATTGATCGTCATCAAACACACCGTGCAGGTATGTGGCAAAAATCCGTCCCTGTTCAAATCCAATTACATTCCCCTGGTCATCACGCATCACCTCACAGTCATTTCCAGTTGCGTAACTTTCACCATGATGAATTTCATAGCCGCTCAGAAACGTACCATCACCACGGCGTACCTGATTGCGTCGCAAAGTTTTGTCTTTACGCATAATGGTCTCAAACGGCAGCATGCAAAGTCCGGTAGCTTCCTGATTCGATGATTCGATGCCTTCGGGATCAAGCAGCCGTTGCCCCAAAATCTGGAGACCGCCGCAAATACCGGCAATACGCGCATTCGAACTTTTTATACGATCGAACAACCCGCTAGAACGCAGTTTTGCGATGTCCGCCACCACACTTTTACTGCCAGGCAAGATAATCAGGTCCGGTTCTCCAAGTTCTTGTCCCGAACTGACGGTCCGCACCTTTACGTCGCTCTCAATCTCAAGCGGTGCGAAATCGGTAAAATTGGCAATATGATCAAGGTAAATCAGCGCAACATCAAGCGTCTGACTGTCTCGGACCACTTCGCGGGTAAACCCAAAACTCACGGAATCCTCCTCCGGGAGCCCCAGGTCATGCTGATAATCAATCACGCCTACAACCGGTTTGCCGGTCATGTTCACCACATAGTCATGAGCGTCCGCCAGCAGCGACGAATCCCCCCTAAATTTATTTACCAGAAAACCGTAAAGCAGTTCACGTTCCCACGGCTCCAGCGTGGCATAAGTACCGATAAAAGAGGCGTACACACCGCCGCGATCGATATCTCCCGCCAGCAGTACCGGACTCTGCGCGTACTGCGCCATCCGCATATTCACGATGTCACTGGACTTAAGATTCACTTCGCCGGGACTGCCCGCACCTTCCAGCACAATACACTCGAATTCGCCGGACAACGAATCATAGGCGGCAGTCACCTCGTGCCAAAGCTCTTTTTTGCGACTGAAATATTCCTTCACGTTGTAGTGTCCAGTCGGCTTGCCGTGCAGTACCAACTGGCTGCCGGTGTCGCTGTTGGGTTTCAGCAGGATCGGATTCATTCTGGCATCGGGATCAAGACGACAGGCTTCCGCCTGCACCGCCTGAGCACGGCCAATCTCGCAGCCGTCCGGCGTAACATAGGAATTCAGTGCCATATTCTGAGACTTGAACGGAGCGACCGCATAACCATCCTGCAGCATAATCCGGCAAAATGCGGCAGTCAATACACTTTTTCCGGCATTGGAGCAAGTTCCCTGCAACATCAGCGCGGGACGTTTGCGTTTTTGAGCAAACGCCGGAACCTGCGGACACAGTATCTGTCGCAATGCTTCAAGCAGTTGAATATTTTCATCTTTTGTACGTACCGCAATTCTTATAAAATGTTCGTTGAGCCCCGGATAATTCGAACAGTCGCGTACAGCAATACGATATTTAAGCAGTTCTTTTGATAAAAGTTTGTCGGACTTCACCAACAAATAGTCGGCCTCGGAGGGATAAACTTTCAGTCCCAATTTCTGCAAAGCGCTCACCAGGTCTTCACGTATTTTTCTGGTTTCTCCGGACCGGTTATCACGCTTCAATAGAAACTCCCCTGCCCTGGCGGCAATCGTTCCAACCGACCATGGGTCCTGCAGTTCCAGCATATCCGAAATGATCTGTGCAGAAGCAACAGCATAACCAAGACGAATTCCCGCTATCGCATAATACTTGGTCATTGACCGCAGAATAACGAGGTTATCCAGCAGCGGCATGCTCAACATGGTATGTCCGCAAAAATCAGCAAACGCCTCGTCAATCACAAACACCACCTCAGGATGTGCGGCAACCAATTTATGCAGTTCATCAACCGAAGTATAAGTACCAACCGGATTGCAAGGGTTGCCAATAAACACCAGGTCGCCAGGCATAATATCGTTTTTCAACGCATCAAGGTCAAGCTTAAAGTCATCTTCTTCTTTCACCGGAAACATAACTGTTTCCAACTCAGCCTTACGGCAGCTTTCGGCATATTCCAGATACCCCGGCGTTACAATCAAAGCACGTTTACAATTGATAGCTCGCGGCAACAGGGAAATCAGTTCAGTCGAACCATTTCCGAAAAGTATGTTTTCAGACCTTAGCTCCCATTTTTCCGCCGCCAGTTTACGTAGCGTATCCGCATGAGCCTCCGGATACGGAGAAATATCATCCAACGTTTTAAAGCACACCTGAAACAGTCCTTCGGGAATCCCGGCCGGATTCAGATTTACGCTAAAATCAAGCAGTTCCGACTCTGCACATCCAGCTAATTCCGCCAGTCTTTTACTGTTTCCACCATGCTCAATCATATCATCACACTCCATAAAATCATAATCGCCACAAAAATCAGCAGCAGACGCGTTCCCACACTTACCGACGCGATCAGCATTCCGTCATAGCCCGGATAAATTCCCAAAGCAACCGGAATACCTCGTCGGATTAACCGGATAAAAGCATTAAGAATATTCCCCGCCAATAATGCGGTTAATAGCTGAACGGTTGTAATCTGATGCTGTTTCATCAATTCCGCCGCGGTTCCGGACGCGGCAAGCAGTCCGCCAATTCTAGCTCCAAATACAGCGATGGCTCCCGGACTCATAAATGACTGCATGCTGTCCGGCAGCGTAAACGTCAGCCAGTTTTTACTCACCGCGCAGGCCGTCCATAAATAAAACGGCATCGTCAGCACCAATAAACGCGAAAGGAAAGCCAGACACATTTTTCGGGATTTTCGCATCGTTTCGAGCCACGACAGTGGAACCGCTGAAGTCCTGTCCATTTCTTCCACCTGATACTTTTTCATAAAAAATCTGGCACAAAGCAGAAAAATACACAGAGCCGTCAGATGAATCATCGAATTTATCGCGAAATAAATTACTCCAACCGAACCAATAATGCCAATCACCGGCAGCATAAGATACGATGAAAACATAAACACTGGCGGTACCGAAGTACAAAGTCCGCTCAATATCATTTCTCGACGGGTTATCTTCTGCTCCTTATGCGCCTCGACAAGCATCATCGAAGCCACACTGCCCGACGCAAAAGAAGAAATCATGGCATGACCACTAACGCCCGGTAACCGTCCGAAACGGATCAAGGGCAAGGCCAGCAGCGAGATACGATGCAGCCAGCAACGGTATTCAAGTATGGAAGTAATGAAGCAGATCGCCAGGACCAGCACAATTATCCTTGCCAGCGAAAGCATCGTTCCCGGCAGTTTTTCGACAGGCAGACAACTTAACGCTCCAACGGTTGCCGCCAGCGATAGAATCATAAGAATTATTTTTCTGCTTTTTTTCACTGAGTCATTTATGTTTTACCGCAAGCATGGATAAATACGCTTCCGGCTGCTTTGCTATTTCATCACGGCCCGATGCCGTAATTTCATTCTCAAGTCCCAGATTCGCGCCATAAATCACAGTCGATTCCTCCGGTACCTGCTCCAGTAATTTATTCCTACTCCGGTAAGTCTTCAATAAAATAGTTGAAGAGTTCGGCGGAAAATCCGGTTGATCAGCCTCATCATAGCTTGGAACAATACGTAAAACCTGCTTATCCTCCGCCAAAGGAGTCGTCGTTTTCGCTGCCAGCGCACTCCAGGAATTCACCCCCGGAATAATTTCAACCGACAGTTCCGGCCGTATTTTCAACAAAGCCCGAAGAAGATACGAACACGTACTGTAAGTCATCGGATCACCAATCGTTACAAAGGCGCATTTCTCACCTTTATCAAGATGCTCCGCAATCACTGCGGCATGTTTGTCAATTCGCCTGAGCCGTTCATCCCAGTCTCTGGACATAACGAATTCCAATTCACAAAGAGATGCGGAAATATCCGGCAATGACTTGATGATATCCGCAGAAACACTACGACTGCTCTGTCGTGACGCGACAGAGAATATTCGGTCAACCTGCTGCAAACAAGTTAAGGCCTTTAATGTAACAAGGCCCGGATCCCCCGGGCCCAGTCCTATACCATAGAATTTTGCAGTCATGATATCCGATCCGCAAAATAGGCGGCAATTTCAGGAGATTCTCCCAACCCGTGAAGGACACAGGAACATTCATGGCCCTTAGCTTCAAGCATACTCTTCCATGAATCGTCGTCATCTCCGGCCATGTCATTGATTGCGTGATCTCCGGCAACTAACATGAACGGCACCAGCCAGACCCGTTTTGAACTAACCTGTTCTATTACGGAATCAATATCGGGATTGCCTTCCACACAGGCAAGATGAAAATCGGTATCGATTTTCTTCAGCTCCGACGCCGCCGCCATATATTGAAAGTCGGAACGTCCGTCATTGTTGCCGTGTCCCATAAACAAAACGCATTCACCGGATTTACGTTCCGCCGGAATCGATGCCGTCACCTGCTTAAGAAATTCCTGCAATTCAGCAAGACTGCTCAACGGCGGACGACTCACAGTAGTATTCAGCGTGGAAGAAAACGCGGATACATCACGCAGCATCTTATGGTACTCCTCGCCGGGGGCAAGAAATCCGGCAACAATATCCACATCGGTAAATTTATCGATCACCAGCTGACGCAGTACGCCCGGCAGCGACGGCACCGAATAATCGATGCGCTTACGGACAATTCCCGAAGTAAAAGCGCGAAAAAACGGGACTCCCGGATTTTTATCCTTGATCGCCGTTTCGATCGTATCATAAGATTTCAAAGCGGACGGAATCGTACTGCCGAACACCGACAAAACAATTGCTTTCTTCGTTTCAGTCTTTCGCACCGGAGCCGATTTCAGCTTTTCCACCGCGTTGTAAAAACGTTCCGCCGCTTCATTCAAATCGGATTCATCCGGATGCTTGCAGGCTTCCATAATACGTTCTTCACGCTCAGGCGTCCAGCCATGAACTCCACCTGCCGGTTTGGCTTTCAAACGCTCGATATATTCATCGGTATATCCGCCCTGGCAGACAAACTTCACCCTGGTTTTACAATTTTCCAGCAATCCTTCCGCACGTCCAAGCGCGGTATAGGCAAATTCAGAGTCCGGCCATGCGCCCAGGGTCATGAACAATCCAACATCCTTTTTACGACAGCGTTTCATGAAAGCACGCATATCACCATCGGGCCAGCCCCGGTACAAACCGAAGCCCAGCGCAATAAAATCAAAATTGTCCGGTTTCGGCGCGTCGGCAGCATTCGCCAGCACGCAGGAATCGCCAAACTTCGCGGCGATTGCTTCCGCCAGTTTACGGGAATTACCGGTTTCACGGCTGGTATAAACTACAAGTATCTTCATATGTTATTTTCTCCTGGCAGATCCCGCCGCAATGCAGTACGGAATACCATTGTTTCCGGTTATAATTTCAGCCTTTATTTCAAAGATATCCTGCAAGATATCCGGCTTTATCAATTCAGAGGGATTCCCCGCATAACGAACCTTGCTGTCTTTCATCATTACAAGCTGGTCAGAACAATGCGAAGCAAGATTCAAGTCATGCAGTACCATGACAACCGTAATAGAGCTGTTTGTTTTCAACTCCTTTACCAGTTCGATAATCTCATACTGACAACACACGTCAAGATACGTCGTCGGTTCATCCAAAAGCAGAACATCCGGCTCCTGAGCCAACGTCATAGCAATCCATGCCCGCTGACGTTCGCCGCCCGAAAGAGTTCCCATCTTACGTTTTCTCAGTTCCTGCAAACGAGTTTTCTCAATCGCCTCAGATACAACATCCCGATCATGTGCCGAGGTGAATCCTCCAGCCTTCCGGTGAGGGAAACGTCCGTATGCCACCAGTTCTTCAACAGTAAGTTCACCCGATGCATGATGCAGCTGAGGAAGAGTCGCCAGCTTTTTTGCCAACTCTCCGGTAGAATAGTCACGAACCGATTTGCCATCAAGAAGAACACAACCGTTACAGGGCTTTAAAACCCTGCCAATCACTTTGAGCAAAGTTGATTTGCCGCATCCGTTGGGTCCAAGAAGCGTCACGATCGAACCGGGACTGACCGTAAAGCCGACACCGTCAATAACAAGTTTTTTACCGTAACCGGCGGAAATGGACTGAACATCAAGCTTCATAGTGATGCCTCCTTAGCAGGTAAAGGAAAAACGGTGGTCCAAGCAAAGCCATAATAATTCCGGCTGGAAGTTCCGCCGGTTCCATAACCATACGTCCAACCGTATCACACACAACCACCATAAAGCCTCCAAACAAAGCCGAAGCGGGAATAAGAAAACGGTTATCGGGCCCGATAATCATTCGAACCAGATGAGGGGCAATCAATCCGACAAATCCAAGCAACCCTGCAACACTTACCGCAGATGCAGCCAGCAAAGCCGCAACCCCGATCAAACAGAATCGCGTCCATTCCACATGCAGTCCCAATCCAGTAGCCACCTCATCGCCAAGGGCTAGAATATTCAGCTTCCCTCCAAACAGAAAAGCAATAATAAATCCCACCGCCATATAAATACCAACCTGTTCGATCTGAGGCCAGCTTCTGGTAGAAAGAGAACCGATTGAGAAATCGAGGATACCTCCGGCTTTTTCAGCGTTAAACAGCAAAACCGCACTACTGAACGCGCCAAGCATAGCCGACACAGCTACTCCGGCAAGAATAAGCCTGACCGGGCTGATTCCACGCTTCCAGGCCATGAGATACACGACAACCGCAGTCCCCATTGATCCGCAGAAAGCTGCGGGTATCAGCAGGTAACTGAATTGCGGAAAAGCCAGCATAACCAGAATACCGGCAAGCCCCCCTCCGGACGATACACCGATAATTCCCGGCGAAGCCAGCGGATTACGCATCACTCCCTGAAGAATTGCCCCGGCAACAGCAAAACTGCCTCCTACTAAAGCACCAAGCAGTATTCGCGGTAATCGGATATTATAGATTATCTGGAAGTTTACTCCCTTGGGCTGGTACCAGAGAGTATGCAGAATTTCACCAACAGACAGTTTCAAAGCGCCAAACCGTAAACTGACAAGAATTGCTGTAACCAGCAATACAAGCAGTAAAATCAGAACGGCAAAACGGCCTGGAATTGTCCGCAATGACGAACGAATACTCATTATCAGAACTCCTTGTCAGGATATAATAATTTTGCCAGATACAAAAAAGCCTCGGGATAACGTGGTCCGGGCCTGTACAGGAAAAATTTAACCGGTAAAAAATGCACCCGGTTATTTTTCGCAGCAGATAACTCCTTCCACGCCGGTTTTGATATGAAGTCCTTCTGAAACTTCTTTACAAGACCTTTTGATTTCCCCATGGTGTTGATCAATATAACATCGGGGTTTTCCAATAGCAACTGCTCAAAACTAAAACGACAACGACGACGCGTCTGATCCTTTAGTATATTGGTTCCGCCGAGCATAGCTGCCATCAATCCGCTGTTTGTAGCAGAGGATTCAAGAGAAAATCCGGCAGCGGAAGCAAATATTATTGCATAACGAACCTTGGGCAGCTTTGCTGCCTTTGAACAAATATCCGCGACACGCTTCGTAACTTTTTCCGCTTCCGGAACATTTTTAATTCTCTTCCCGTTAATACGACAAAAAAGGTCAAGCAAAGAGTTAAAATCTGTATAATTGTCATATTCCACACAAACGGCTGAAATACCCGATTTTCTAAGCAGATCAGCCAGCATGCGATGACGCTGAAACTTGGCCGACAGTAAAACCAGATCGGGTTTAAGGGCCACGACTTTTTCAATATTCGGCATCGTTGCGGTACCGACCACAGGAAGCTTACGCATCTTCTCCGGTAACACATCCACCGCAATATTACCGGGAACCCCCACGGCCGTACCTCCGGCTAAGTCCCATACAGGAGCCAGAGAAGCATAAGCAACGATCGTTCTTGCCGGTTTCTTAGGAATAACAACTTCAATCGTATCAGGTTGCCGATATGTCACTTTCGTTGCACTTTCCGCAATAACCTGAGACCGGACCTGCCCCCAGGCCAACATCATAAATAAACATAAAAAATATCGGATCATTTTACATCTTCTCCTTCCGTCCAATTATCAGCCAGGCAATTCATCAGCCGCGTTGCCAGAGCCGCACATTTAAAGCGGCCCAGGCTGGTCAACAAACGACTGCCATGAGATTCGGAGCTCAAAAATCCTTCGCTCTCCATTACCGCTAATTCATTATCAAGCACTTTTATCAGCTTTTCTTTTACAGATTCGGGAACTCCCTGTAAAGTAATTTCCCGACTGATTGCCATATGGCAGTTGAGCTGTCCGGCAATTTTTGCGGCAGCGGGATATTCAACCGGGAAGCGTCCTGCGCTTTCCAGAGGCTTTTCTCCCAATTCAACCGCTTTGCGATAATCTGCTATATTCGACAACTGCTTAAAACGCATATTGCCCAACCTGCCACCGGCATTGATTCCAAATGGCAGACAGGGATTTTTCCATGCCGATATCTCATTATGCAGATTACGCTCCCGAGGATGAAAAGAAAAATGCTTAAACGAGATGCGTTTTGCACCAGCATACGCCATACGTTCTTCCCCATATTGAAACAGCTCAAAACATTTATCTTCATCCGGCGCCGGAGGCAACTTCTTATCTTCTATCATCTTATGCAATACCAGCCGAGGATGGATATGTAAACGATAAAAAGAAAAACCCGACAAACCGGTTTCTCTAAGCATAATGTAGAGGTCTTCTTCAAGCATCTCCAAAGTCTGTCCAGGAAGCCCATAGAGAATATCCGCAGTAACCGATGCCTGATTGCAGTCAGTCAAACGCTTAAGTGTTTCAATAACCATAGCCTGATCGGAAGTTCGTCCGAACGCTTTTCGTAAGCCAGTATTGAAAGTCTGCACACCAAGCGAAAAACGATTGACACCATTCGAAACAGCGGCCGAAATCTTATCGTCGGTCCATCCGTTTATTCTTGATTCAAGAGTTATTTCACAGTCACTGGTCAAGTTGAACTTCTGCGACAGTGTTCTCAACAGCAGCTCAATCTGCTGAGGAGTCATATCGCTGGGAGTTCCACCACCAAAATAAACCGTATTAACCGGATATTTCGACAATATCGGTCCCCAGTATGCCAGTTCTTTCGCTAAGAGCTTTACATATTCATCAAACTCTCCCGGCCCCGCACTTCCGTAATAAAAAGGACAAAAAGTACAACGGCTTCTGCAAAACGGCACATGAATATAAATGGAACGCTCCGAAGCCCTGTCCGTCAGCATCGCGTCTGCCCATGCCGATTGTGGATCGTCCAGTTCAACAGAAGGATATCCCATTATTCCTCTATGCCCATATGGCGACCTATTTTTCATCAGCTTTTTCTTCCGCTAAATATATCTCAGTCAAGCGGTAATGTCCATTTGCCTTCCATACGCCAACAACAATATTATTACAGCCTGGACATTCCAGTTCAACTAATATCTTCTTGTCACATGATTTATAACTGAATATCTTTTTGATTTTCGGATCATGCATTTTGACTTTCTTCAGCAGCCTGACAGAACTGTTATAAATATCCCCATGACTTTGCCAGAGTTTTGAAAATTTACTGGAATTGGAATAAAACAGTTTTACAGCTTCTACAGCAAAACAACCTTCCTTGGCAAATAGTTCCAAAGACAATGATTGTTCCATCCGACTAGGAATAGGTTTAGTAAAACAACTATTCACCAACATACAAATTCCGACAACAAGCAAAACAGCTAATATTATCAGTTGTTTTTTCATAATACTGTTCCCTTTTTAGTTAGTCGGATCAGCTCTGCCAAGCGTATCGTAAAATGTATGATCCTCGGACAGTTCAGTCCCATCCGGGAAAATGTCGCCAACATCAGTATTTCCAAGAAGATCAGTTGCATATTTTGTCCCGGTCGCAGCAAGAGAACATCTTTCTGGAGTAACATGACCATCAACCCAGGCAATATTGGCTCGTTTATTGTGCCTGAAATGAATATACTTGTATGAGTCAGGCCCATAAATACGATCAATCCCTGACAAATCACTGACGGAACGCATCCCTCCAGCTTCAATGGTATCACCAAACATGATTAACTGAGAAGACTTTTTTACCTGAGTTGCTTTTACTGATTTTCCATATTCAGAAGTAGAAGTACTACTTTTTCCTGTAGTTGAAAATTGCAGATACCCTACGCCTCCAACACCGTTGGCATTATAACCATAGCTACCGCCATCAGTGCCGGTATAGTTTACCAGACGTTCCACTGTGCCACATACCAGAACGCCCTTACTTTTACCAAGGTAGTCAGAAAGATATCCGCCGTCATTGAATTTAATACTACTTGAACTTTCCTTTTCCCCCCACCACAATGGGAATGGATATGTTAAACCGGATGAACGACTGGAAAACTGAGCATAAGGACAATAATGTCCATTATTATCAGAAGTGTATTGATTATTAGCAAGAGCTAATTGCTTCAGGTTATTGGAACAACTGATAGCTTTACCTTTCTCCCTCGCCTGACCTAATGCCGGCAAGAGCATTCCAGCCAGAATAGCTATGATGGCTATCACTACGAGGAGTTCGATGAGGGTGAAAATTCTACATCGCGAGAGGTTCTTAACGGCAGAAATTCCGTTAACATTCAAATTCATTTTTTGCATTATACTGCTTCTCCTTTGTGTCTTCGCACAAGTTTAGAGTTCGTTCAGAGTCATGGGATCTGGCTCATGTTCACCTATGAACAATTACAGTTGCGGGACAGCTTCCGGTTCTCACGGAATTCACCATACGGCAACTCTGAACATAAAGATTCAATTATAGATGGAATATCCAAACAATTCTTATCATTATTTAATCATGAATTGCTCTATTCTATCAAAAGTATAATAATTTAATGATGAAAAGAAATATGGCAAGCGCTTTCTGACTTTTTTCAAACTTTCTTTATATTACCGGTCTCAATAAACTCCGCTTCAGCAAGGAACATCAGCGACTGGAGTTTGAGGCAATAAAAAATGCAGCCCACTCTACGTACTAGACTTTGGAAAGAATGACGGAATTAGCCTTAATCATACAATAAATGCGATTGCCCGGAGTAATATCTAATGACTTAAATGATTCACGGGTCACTTCGGCAAATAAAGTCTGCCCCGCCCCAATGTCGATAAGACAGATAGAACGTCCCGGAGCCTCTACCGCGCGAATAATTGTTCCAGGCAGCATATTACGAGCGGAAGTTCCGAATACAGGTTCCTCGCAGAGTATCACGTCTTCCGGCGCAATTGAGACTTTCAGACTCTGTCCGATTTTCAAGTCCGGCTCATGAGACGCATACAGTTTAAAAGCTTCTTTCTCCTGGCCTCCGGGTGAAAGTATTACCGCATCGCTGTCCTCAAAATCCATCACTTCCATATCAAGGACACTGACAATACCGGAATCTTTGATCAGATTAAAAGAAGACTTTTCCAAAACCAGAGATGATATCGGCCCATGACCAGCAACCTGTCCGTGGTCCACCAGCAACAGGTTATCGGTAAGTTTCAGAATATCCGGTAAATCGTGGCTGATCACCAGCATGGGAATCCCAAGACTGGTACGAATTCGCCACAGAAATGGAAAAATGTTTTTGCGCAGAGCAAAGTCTACTGCGGAAAAAGGTTCATCCAGCAGTAGAAGCTCGGGAGAACACAGTAGAGCCCGCGCCAGCGCCACACGCTGGCTTTCCCCGCCTGAAATATTTCCTGGACGGCTGTTAAGCAGATGCCTGAGTTCAAGCATATCAACTATTTCATCAAAATCCGGACGGGGTCGATCACTCGAAAGATATTTTTGTCCAAATAACAGATTTTTCTTGACGGTCATATGTGGAAACAGTCTGGCCTCCTGAAATACCATTCCAATACGACGTTTGTGCATTGGCACAAATTTTTTGGTATCCGCGTTTGCCAGTTCACGACCATTAAATGTTATACTACCGCCCGTGGGACGTTCCAGCCCGGCAAGCAAATGCATCAGAGAAGTTTTACCTGCGCCGGAACTACCAAATATACCGGTAACGTTCGCATTGACATCCGCCGAGATGTTCAGTTCAAAATTATCTCTGGGAAGACGTACTTCTTTAAGTTCAAGCGCCATTATTTACGTCCTCCGTTAATGCGTTTAAGCATTCTGCGATTCAACAGTTCCGACCCAGCCATCGCGAGAAATGCGAGCACCACCGAAATCAGAACCAGCTTCATAGACGCCGCTTCCTCGCCGGGAATCTGCATCATGGTATAAACTGCCAGAGGAATCGTTCGTGTTTCATCGGCAATATTACCGGCAAAAGTAATTGTGGCACCAAATTCTCCCAGACTGCGGGCAAATCCCAACAATGAACCGTTAATGATCCCGGGAAGAGCCAGCGGAATGGTTACTTTCAACATAACCTGAAAAGGAGAAGCTCCGAGAGTTCCCGCGGCCTGCTCCAATTTGGTATCGACCATTTCAAAAGATATCCGTACAGCGCGGAGTACAAGCGGAAACGATACAACTGTAGACGCGATAATCGCACCAAGCAACGTAAACGACATCCTTACGTGGAAAACCTCTTCCACCAGATGACCGAGAAAGCTACGCCGACCAAGGCAGATCAGCAGCAAATAACCGGTAGTTACCGGGGGAAGAACAAGCGGAAGATTTAAAATCCCGTCAAGAACAGACTTGCCGGGAAATCTTTTCCTGGCCAGCAACAGCCCGAACAGTATCGCTGGAATAAGAGTGACCAGCGTACTTGCCAGCGCGACTTTGGTAGAGAGAATTACAGCGTTTATCTCTTCGCCGCTGAACCAGGAATTCATGGTAGCATCACCTGTTAATTAATCATTTTGCCATTGGCTGGAAGCCGTATTTCTTAAGAACCGCAGCCCCTTTGGGACCCGTCAGAAATGCCTCAAATTTAGCCGCAGCGGGAGCACCGTCTTTACAAACAGCACAAACATATACGATCGGCGGATGAGATGCTTCTGGAAAGACACTCACTACCTTTACTTTCTTAGATTTCTTTGCGTCGGTAGAATAAACGATCCCCATTTCACTTTCACCAAGTTCCACTACCATGAGAGCCGAACGTACATCCTTGGCTGGCAGGAAACGCGGTTTTAAAGCATTATACCATTTATAGTATTTCAGAGATTTAACGGCATATTTGCCGGCAGGAACATGTCTTGGATCACCAATAGACAAACGCCCTTTAAACATTGCAGGCAAATCAGTTTTCGCGGTAATTTCAAACGGTTTCAGTTTACTTTCAGGAGGTGTAATAATTACCAGCGTGTTTTTCATAAATTCTTTAATGGTCTTGTTATCCAACAGACCTTTTTCCTTGGCATATTTTCCCCAGCGCCTGGAAGCAGAAAGATAGAAATCGGCTTTTGCGCCCTGCTCCATTTGACGCGCGAGCTGTCCGGATGATGCAAGGTTAAGTCGCACCTTAATTCCGTTTGCAGCCGTAAACGCCTTTGAGATCTCTTTCATTGCGTCGGTAGTACTTGCCGCCGCAAATACTGTAATCGTTTTTTCGCCAGCAAATAGTCCGCATGACATGACCATTGCCGCTGTCAACACCGTGTAGAAAAATATTCTTTTCATTTTACCTCCGTTTGCCGGACAGGCGCAATGTTATTTACGCGCCTGCCCATAACATGGTTAATCCACCATGACTAAGACGTTGGACGCCTTGATCACAGCATAGGCTTCTCCGCCTACTTTCAGACCAAGGGAATTGACCGCGTCTTTCGTGATGATCGAGGTAACAGTAGCACCACCGACATCAATAAGAACTTCACAGTTTACAACCCCTTCCTTGATTTCAATGACCTTGCCCTTGAGTGTGTTTCTTGCGCTGAGTTTCATAGCGACCTTCCTTCTGTTTGATGTGGATTATAATTGCCTTTTCACGCTCGAAAAGGACCAATCATAGTCGATGATACATTAAAAACGACTAAAAATCTACCCTTAGGCTCTTAAAAAAAAGAACATTTTTTGTGCCACGTATTTTTTCATGGAAAAGTAAATTTTTTCCATGCCTAGACGGGTAACCACACCTCCCCCCACAACCATCTTATAACCAATAACTTTCAGTACGCACAAAATTAACAGCAACCGCAAAAACACCCGTGCAGCAGCTACTCATTGCGAATAGTCGCAAAGCAATAATAGCAATAATTTCACAAAAACAGCAGATTACCACAAAAATGTCATTCATTTTTGAATAATTTTAGATGGTATTATTGAAGAGTATCGTAAAGTTTTTTGGAATACTTTTCACGATTAATCGTGGCTTGTATTTTTGTATTGATCTTTTGGGTAAGTTTCTTCAGTTCCTGTTTAATGTCGCTACGTGTCATATTTGGACTGGTGGCAATTCGGAATCTGGTTTCCTGAAAACTTTTCATTAAAAATGTCGCGGGAATAAAATAACACCGACGACGCATACGAGTATACTTGACCGATTGAAGCGCAATCCGATTAATATCCTTTTCCCATGAAAAAGAAGGATTGGACAACGTAACCTCATTCCAGTAAGTTTTATTTCCGGACAATCCGTTTGGAGTAATCCTGAAACTTTCAGCATAATTCTTACCTGCAAGAAATTTCAGTAACTGAATAGCCTGTTTCTTATGTTTCGTCTTCGGGTTAACAGCCACCGACTCCACCGAAAAATTCACATAACGTTTTCCGTCTTTAAAACGCGGAACAAGACACGCACCAATCTTCATCCCCTTTCCTAATGTAACCGCACGACGCAGTTCCGGAAGCATTTTTCGCGATCCCCACAACATAGCAACTTTACCAGCCACAAATTGTTCCAGACGATAACGCTGTTCATCCATGCCAGTCTGAGCCTCAATCGGTTCCGCCTTTGATTCATGGATCAGTTTATGGTAAAATTCCATCGCGTCAACTACAGCTTTCGAATCCAGTGTACATTTTGTACCACTCTCATTCATCATTGCGCCGCCGAATTCCCAAATCAGCATTAACGGATTCACGCCGATCGCCCCGAACACATCCGGAGCCAGACTGCCGGCTTGACGAACCGTCAGTTTTTGTGCCAGTTCAATATACTCTTTCCAGGTCAAATCGTCCGCCGGATACGCCATTCCAGCCTTATCAAACAAACTTTTATTATAAATAATAAAGAGGTGTTGCACGCTGGTCGGATAGGCTATCTGCTTTGTTTTCAGCTTATTTTCCCTGTCGAGATATTTGACGGTCACGCTTTCACGAACATGATCAGCAAGCGTATCGAGTCCAACCCCATTAGTTTTCGCAATATCAGTCAAATCCATGAATAATCCGGCACTGTCATAAGTAAGAATATTGCTTTCGGTAAGATCCCCTATCAAATCGGGACCGGCACCAGCAATGATTTGGGTCAGAATCTCCATGGCGTTACTGCATCCAGGAGTAAGTTTCAGGAATGTATCAGGATATTTTGAGTTGAACAGCATCACCTGCTCATCGGCCAAACAGTACCCCGAAGTAATTTTAAGCAAGTCTTTTCCTTCCGGAGCCTTATCTTTGCTCGTAAGAAGCAGAAAACCACCCACGGCAAAAAACGCAACAAGAGTGATTACAATTATCTTATAAAATAGATTCATCTATGAATTCCGGATTTGTCCACTAATTACACGAATTAACACCGAGAAAAATTAAAAATACAACATCTTAGTATAAGATACCACTTATTTCTTACAACTTATAGCGTGAAATTTTTGTAATAATTTGTGTAATTAGCGGACAAAAAAAATCAGATTTCGATGAATTTTTCCGGTTTTACCTGCTTTACGGTCTTTGCAGGCTTCAGTTTTCCAGACAACAGTTTGAGAATCGTATCCGATGCAATATCGGCAATTTCATCAAAGTTCTGAATACAAACCATTGCACGTCTAAAAAAAGTTTTATCATCATAGTCCCAGTAGTCGAAGAAACCGCCGTAAACTTCACGGTTCTTCAACTCCTCATAAAACTCTTTGCCCGCCCTCTCCAGAATGCCTTTGACTCCAGTGTTTGAAACAATAGCAACCGAAACATCGGGATTATCTTTCAAATGCTTAACATCAAAGTCTGTATAGAACTTCAGGTTTCGTGATTTCAAATATGCGATAGCACTTTTACGCCTGGCGTCCGCCACAGGGTTGTTATCCTCAAAACCAACAAAAAAGATTTCCGCACCACATTTTTCTATAAAGCGTACAAGAGTCTCTGCCGACTCCGCATTTTCCGTAGTAACGACTCTGGCGTTTATCCCTGGAACCCAGCGGTCGATAAATGCCACCGGAACCGGTAAATGCTCAAGAGTATCCGGATATTCCCCCGGACGATAACACGGCGGAATAATCAATGCTCCATCCGTAACCATCTGATTAAGCCTATCCAGAATTCGCTCAAATTCGGCATAATCGTTATTGTGGAGCAGCAGCAACAGGTCGTACCCGTGCTGCCGCAGCAAATTGGACATACGCAGTGCCGGTTTTCGCTCAATATCATTATCAAGCGATCCCAGCACCAGCCATATGGTATTGGTTTTACCGGCAGCCAGATTTCTGGCATTGATATTGGGAATATACCCGTGTTCATTCGCAAGTTTACGGATCATCTCCCGGGTTTCAGGTTTCACCCGGGGATCATCACGCAATGCTCTGGACACTGTTGAAGCATTGACTTTGCATATTCCAGCAAGATCACGAATCGTTATTCCCATTATCGTTTACCTTTCCAGCTGCCGGGGTCACATCAGACCAATTTATAGGTACTGATTTCGAACGGCTTCAAGGTCACTTCAACCTTACCGCCAGACGCAGCCAATTCGGCACCATTATCCCATTCCATCATGTCGGTAGCAATCAGTTTGGAACCTTTATTCACATTGATCACAGCCTTGGATACGCGGCCTTTGGTTTCAAGAAGACGAATAACATGACAATCTTCCTTCTCAGCTTTTTTCAGTACTTCAAGAGTAACATCCTCTGAGTCAATCGTACATGGAGCTGTAATCGTTGAGGCAAATCCACCAAATACCATCGGAGCACGATTCAAGCAGGCAGCTTCCTGGAATACATCGGAATCAGCCAGCGCGTTTTCATGCGGCAACAGACTGTAGGCAAACACCTGATCCCCCTGATCAGCATCCCAGTCAGGATATTTTGGAGAACGCAGCAGACACAAGTCGAGGGTTGAATCAAGTACCTTGTGACCATATTTGCAGTCATTCAGCAATGCTACGCCATAGCCCTGTTCGGAGATGTCGATATAACGCTGAGCAGCAACTTCGAATTTTGCTCTGTCCCAGCTAGTATTGCGGTGGGTCGGACGCTTCGCATAACCATACTGAATATCAAACGAAGCTTCTGTAGCAAACATTGAAGTCGGGAACGACACACGCAGCATCTTTCTGGCTTCCGTCCATTTGACTGCTGTATTGAAGTCCAGACGCTTGCTGTTCGGAGCCAGAGTAATTACCTGGGTCAAAGAGGAATCACCGATCTTCAATTTATAAGTAAGCTGTTTGCGAACTTTTCCAGCAAAGCCTTTAACGGTTTCAGTACTTACCGCGTTTTCAACAAATTCATGTTCGTAGAAAAAGTCTACGTCCCAGGCTTCCCAGTTATTCGGGTGGTCAATGTACAGCGACAGCATATTGCCGTTTTCACCGGACTTAAGCACTTCGCGCCCTACTGTCTTGTCAAAAGCACTGACCAACTGAGCGTTGGTATCAAATTCATATCGAATCAAATCATTTTCCAGCACCAGAGAATCCAGAGCTTTTGCTTCTTCCGCAGGCTTTGAGGCACCTTTCTTCAAGGTGACAAATCCACCGGCAGGAATTGTAGTCAGAACGTAGAGACTGCCCTGTTCCATCTGGGTGGCAACTTCATTACCTTCCGCGTCAGCAATAGCAAAACCAGCCCAGTCAGACGGCAACGCAACCGGTGCAGTATAATCGTATGACAGCGAATTGAAAAGCACAGCAGAATTCGCGTCACGTTCAAAAAGTTTTTCCGCGGCAGTCATGATCATGGACTCGCAGGAAGCCAGAGCTTCGGCATGTTCTTTCTCAGTCTGCTGATATACCATTGTAATAGATGAACCCGGGATAATATCATGGAACTGATTGATCAAGAGAATCTTCCAAGCTTTATCAAGTTCTTCCTGCGGATATTCATTAAACGGCAGGCAGGCGCAAAGGAATTCAGCCAGAGCCAGGGCCTGTTCAAGCTTACGATTGCCGCGCTTGGTCCGAGACTGAGTAGTCAAAGTACCGCGGTGAAGTTCAAGATAGAGTTCACCAACCCATTTCGGCAAATCGTCAGTATATTTACTGACTTTATCAAAGAAATTGTCCGCACGCCCGAATTTAACCTTCGGGCAACCTTCGAGATTCTGCATGCGCATTCCGCGTTCAATATATTCTTCTTTTGGACCGCCGCCGCCGTCACCGATCCCGAACAGAGACATATATTCGCCCATGAATGAATTTTCATTAAGCTTGTTCTGTGCTGGAATCGCTTCTTTCGGATCCAGCGCCGCGTTATAAGTATCTTCCGGAGGGAAGTGGGTCAGAACTTCGGTACCGTCAATACCGCGCCACATGAAGGTGTGATATGGGAATTTATTAAACTGACTCCAGGAAATCTTCTGGGTCAGGAAGTAATCGCACTTGGATTTTTTAATGATCTGCGGCATGGCAGCGGAATATCCGAATACATCCGGAATCCAGAGATTTTTTACATCCACACCAAATTCATCCATGTAGAAATTTTTACCGTGCAGGAACTGTCTGACCATTGATTCACCGCTGATTACATTACAGTCGGCTTCAACCCACATACCACCCTGGAGTTCCCAGGTGCCGTCCTTGACACATTTTTTGATCTTTTCGTACAGTTCCGGATAATGTTCCTTGGTAAAGGCGTAATGCTGCGGAGCGGATGCACCAAACACATAGCCGGGATATTTTTCAATCAGGTGAATCTGACTGGCAAACGTACGAGCGCATTTGCGAATTGTTTCACGCACAGGCCACAACCAGCCGGTATCAATATGGGCATGCCCAACAGCAGTTGCTTCCATAGCGGAAGCCATTGCCGGCAGTTCAAGAATTTTCTTTAAAGGAACACGTGCCGCCGCAGAATTTTCCGGCTTCTTGGCGTAGACATTAACGGCTTCATTCATTGCCGCGACAATTCTGGCTGAACGGTAATCATCATCCGGCAGAGCTTCCACCATCCCCAGAAGAACTTCCAGATCGAGTCGCAGCTGCCAGCCTTCGTAATTGAACAGTCCCACACGCAGTGTTTTAGCCACGCCTTCATATTCTCCGTAAGGGTGCGGGCAATTCAGCGCCGGATCCTCTTGAAGTTTCAAACCAAATAAATTGTTTGCGGCAGTTTCAACCCAGAAATCAAGTTTTTCTCCACCTTTAGCACAGTCTGTAAGCTGGTATACTTCCTTGCTGTAATTTTCATGAAAAATTGATCCATCCGTCAAACTGTAAACCGGAACACCGTTTTCATCGAAAATCAATCCTTCTCCGGCAAAATTGAGGTTCAACGCAACGTGTTTGCCTGCCCATTCTGCTGGAATTTCCCCAGTCAGGTGAAACCATGCGCTATCCCAGGAATCTCCCCAGTGTTCACCTTCGGTGATTTCTTTGAAGGTTCCATTCAAACGATCCTTATATGGAACCGGATCTTTTGAATGCGCGTATTCCGCTTTTAGAACCCGAGTATCAATAAACAGGTCGTTTCCGAGACGTTCGAAAAATTTCTTCGCCCGATCAATGTACATTTCAAACTGCTTGTCCAACATTTGCTGTGTTCCTGTGTTTTATAAATTTGTTTTTCGGCCACATTGATGCAACCGGTTGCATTTTGCATTAGAACAATTATACAACCGGTTGCATTTTCTGTCAACCAACAAAACTAATTAATATGAAGAAAATCCGCAAACATTTTTACGAATCATACCTCCCAAAAGAGTATTGAAGATTCTCCTAGGTTCTGCGATTGAGGAGCACGTTGAGCATCAGCAGAATCGCCAAAAGACCAATCAAGATGAACGGCAGCAGAGCAAAGCCAGTGAATTTGCCCACTAATCCGGTGAGAAACGGCAAAACCGCCACACCGAGACAAGCACTACCGCTTTGAAATCCAATAACCACGTTTGCACGCTTTTCGCTGAAACGTCGAGCAGTCTCATGCATCATACACGGATAGATCGGCGCAAGGCCCATCCCCATCAGAAGCAGGGCAGGATAAATTATATACACATTTGTTCCGGCTAAAAACAGCAATATTTGTCCGGCTACAGCCACGGTAATGCCGCCGTAAACCATTTTGCGGTTGCCGATACGGTCCGCAATCCAACCACACAAAAAACGGCCAAACGTCAACGATCCCCAGTAAATCGCCACCGCGTATCCGGCGGTCTCGGTGGTAAAGCTACGACAGTTAATCAAAAAAGTAGCGCCCCAAAGTCCAAAGCCGTATTCAGCCCCGCAATAACAGAAAAAGGTCAATACGCTGAACCATGCGGATAAATCGGAATAAATAGGTCCAGTCTCCGGCGTTTTAACCTTGAATTCATGCTGTCCAGACGAAACCGGTTGATTGTGGCTGTCGGTCCACAATTTCAGGGTAAAGAGAAAAATAACGCCCAAAGTCAGCTGAATCGCGGAAATGGTGCCATATCCGCCGCGCCAGCCGTGGCCAGCAGCAATAATCGATGTCATAATAACCGGTCCGATCGTGGCCCCTACCCCCCAACAGCCATGCAGCCAGTTCATATGACGACTGGAATAATGGCGGGCAATAAAACTGTTCATAGCAGCATCAATACAGCCCCCTCCCAATCCAAGCGGGATAGCAAGAAAAAGGATTACCCAAAATGCCGGTGCAAGACCAAATCCCAACAACGAAACCCCGGTCATAAAACAACTGACCATCAGGAGCACTCCCGCCGGAATCCGATTGATGAAAAATCCGCTGGAGAATCCGGATACAGAAGATCCCAGAATGATAATCATGCCTAGAATCCCGGCCCATTCCACCGATTTATGCAAGTCATAACGCATAACTGGCCAGGCTACGCCAAGAACAGTATCCGGCAGCCCCAGGCTGATATATCCCAGATAAATGATGAAAAGCAATAAATAGTAATGTTTGAGCTTAGAAGAAACTGAAACTGTATGCATACGAATTATTCAATCCTAAAATCTAAAGCTTGAAGTTCAATTATTTCTTCAGCAGCTTATTCAGTTCCGGGATAACATGGTCGATATCACCGGCTCCAAGAACGGCCAGCACGGCAGGCGGCTGGCACTGAGTAATGGAATATGCCGCGATTTTGGGCCAGTTATCGCTGTTGAGATGCTTTGCTTTGCGTCCGATCTCATCAACCAGAGACTTGGAAGTAATCTGGGAAGTTTCGGTCCATGCGGTAAATGTCGGCAAAACCATGATTTTATCGGCAATGGACAATGTATCGGCAAATTCTTCCAGGTAACGTTCCAACCTGGCATAACGATGCGGCTGAAATAACACGCAAAGCTGTCGTTCGGGAAAGCGTTTTCTGAGCGTAGACAAAGCCGCCTTAACTTCGGTCGGATGATGGGCATAATCTTCAATCAAACAGAATTTCGAAGATTTGTAATGCTCGGTCATTCTACGATCCACACCAGGAAACGTGTTTAGAGCTTTGACGGCATTCTCAAAAGTTACATCAAGCTCAACCGCAGCCTCAACCGCTAATGCAGCGTTGATCAGCTGATAATCTCCCCAGCTGTTAAATAACTGACGATCAAACCCCTCAAAATAGTTCGGATCAAGAATGTCTTCCGGTTTTAAAATTATCCTATCTGGGTTGTACTCAAACAATTCTTTCATTCCAGGCATATCCGGGAAAATGATTTTAGGAGCCTTAGCGGCATAAGTCCGGAAATTTTCCATAAGCTGATCGTGCCCCCCCACACTCCAACAGTGATCGTCTTCAACATTGGTTATAATTCCCAGGTGAGAATCAATCAGAGTGTGTGAACCATCGCTTTCATCGACTTCACAGATAAAAATATCGCCATTACCGGAAGCACAATTCGGAACATCGGCCATCTGCCCGCCGACAAAATAGCCAACCTCATAACCATTATATTTCATAATATGAACAAGCATGGCAGTAACCGTAGTCTTACCATGTGATCCGCTAATAGAAACTGTACGGCGATAGGTTTCGGCCAATTCCGCCAGCATTTTTCCACGAGAAATACACTCCCAATGACGTTTTTTAGCAGCAACCAATTCAGGATTGCTATCCTTGATTGCGGAGGAATAGACAATCAGCGGATTATCGGATTCAGGAAGATTGGTCGCGGAATGGCCTATATTGACGTCAATCCCCAGATTGATCAACTGCTCAGTTCGGTATCCGGCATCCATATCAGAACCAGAAACATCCAGCCCGAGCTCATGCAGAATCATCATGAGCGGAGCCATTCCGGCTCCACCGCAGCCGATAAAATATATCGACCTGTCTTTGATCTCATCTAAAAACGTCTTTGCCATTTTATTCGCTATACCACTTGATAATACATTTATTTAGCATCAAACTGTTTATCTTGTTCATGAAGCAAGCGATAGTGCCCATTCTCTCTAGCCATTAATTCATCATGGGTTCCTTGTTCTACAATTTTTCCTTTGTCAAGAACAAGAATCTGGTCCGCATGTTTAATCGTACTCAAACGATGTGCAATCGCAAACACAGTACGGTTTTCCATCAACTTATTCAGAGCATCCTGAACCAGTTTTTCAGTTACAGTATCGAGAGCACTTGTAGCTTCATCCAGTATCAAAATCGGTGGATTTTTCAGTATTGCCCTTGCAATGGCAATACGCTGTTTTTCTCCACCACTAAGATTCGCCCCCTTTTCCCCTGCAATACTATTATAACCATCCTTGTGTTTTTCGTCAACGATAAACTGATGAGCATGAGCCTGTTTTGCCGCATTTTCAATCTGTTCCATGGTTGCGTCCGGACAACCATAAGAGATATTATTGGCAATTGTATCGTTAAATAAAATGGTATCCTGATTAACCAGACCAATCAGACGACGCAGCGAAGCAATTTTAATATCCCTAACATCACGACCGTCAATCGCAACACTTCCAGAGTTAACATCATAAAATCTGGCAAGTAAATGGGCAATTGATGTTTTTCCTGATCCAGTCTTTCCCACAAACGCAATCACTTGTCCCTTTTTTATTTTCAGGTTAAGATGATCAACAATATTGGCCTGATCCGATTTATAAGAGAACACTACATCGTTAAATGATATCTCATCATTAAATTCTTTTACCTCAACCGCATCCGGTCTTTCCTGAATTTCCAGTTCCATATCCAGCAGGTTGAAGTAACGATCCGCTGCCGCCATGCTTCGCTGAATATAAGTCGAAACTTTCGCCAAACTTTTAATTGGAGTGTACGCCATAAACGCCGGAACCAGCAAAGCAGCCAGTTCGGTAAGAGTTACACCACGGCTGTACGAATAAATCAGGAACACCATCGTAGAAGCCACCGCTACGCTTTCCATCAGGGGAGCCATCAGCAGTTGCAGTTTCAATGCATGAATTACAGTACGCAGGTATTTGCGGTTGGCGTCACGAAACCGGTTCATTTCCATTTTTTCAGTATTGTAAGCCTTGATAACAATAATACCGGTAAAGACTTCATGCATTCTGGAAACGACATCAGCTATCTTCTTAAACGATCCCTTATAAATTTTTCGAATCGGACGGCTGATCAATATCACCGGCAATACACATATAGGCATCCCGACAAAGAGAATCCCCAGCAGCATAAAGCTGTCAGTCTGCCAACTGAAATAGATAATTGCCGAAACACAGGCAAGAATTTCAATCGGGCAGCGGGTCGCATCGGCAATCGAGTTCGCCACAGCAGATTCAATCGCTGCAGTATCATTCGTGGTACGACTGATTAACTGTCCAACGTCCATCTTACCATAAAACTTCATTGATTGCCCAAGCAATTTATCGAACACCTCGTTACGTAGATCGGCAATCACCTTAGTACCTACCCAACGGGTATAGTAGCGGTTGATATAGGTTGCGATGTTCTTCAGGGTCCAGCCTATCACAAACGCTATCATATAAATCAGCAAAAACTGCCAGGCCATGTCCCCTTCGGTATTGGAAATCGGCAAATCAAATCCGCCGAACCATGTGCAAGTTATCCGGTTATGATGAATAATCAACGGCAGATTAAATTTTTGGGAATAGTATTTTAAATTTTCCAGCGCCTCTTGAAGCTTGGGATCCTTCGGCTGGATTATTTCCGCCACAGCATGAACTTTTTCTTCTTTCGATTCATATTTATTTTTTAATACACGGACAATTTCAGTTGCAGTCTTGCTGAGTTTTTTGTTCTGAGACTTTAAATGTAAAACAATCGCATTGATCTTTTCATCATCTGAGGATTTTACATTCATTGATTCAACCGCTTGAATAATCGCCTCTGCGGTCTTGCGTATGGTAACGGCCTTATCCGCGCCTCCCCGGTCAATTGCTGTCATCAACTGCGGAATCAGCATAAAACTGGCAAACAGCGATCCTCCAACAAGAAACCCTGCCAGTATGCCGATTACCAATCTAAATTTGTACGGACGACAATATTTCAGCAGTCTGAAATAACTCTGCTTTTTGATATCGTCCTGATCATCATCTTTGCTCATGTAATAAAAAATATCCCTGGCGAATTTTTCGGCAAGTGCGAAAAATCAAGTTATGTTAATCTGTAACGGAAAGATAAACCGTTATCCGAGAATGCTCTTAATCGTGTCAACTACATACTGCCGCTGCTCCGAAGTCGATTCCGGGAAAATCGGCAGAGCGATAATTTCACTCGCTACAGATTCACTAACCGGCAGATCGCCTTCCGAATAAGGCAGATGCTTGAAGCATTCCTGCATATGTAACGGCACCGGATAATAGATATCGCAGCCGATACCTGCATCCACAAGCTTCTGTTTCAACTCATCACGACGGCCGTTTTTCACCAGCAAACTGAACTGATTATAGATATGAGCAGTGCAGTAGTCGGCAGTATACGGAAGCACCAGTTGCTCTTCCGTCAGACCGGAAGCAGCAAATAATTCATGGTACTCAGCCGCATTGTTCTGACGGGCCTGATGCCAGGAATCAAGATGTTTGAGTTTTATCGACAGCACTGCAGCTTGAAGCGCATCAAGGCGGAAATTACCACCGATATATTTATGATAGTATTTAGGATTCATTCCATGATTACGCATGATTGCAAGCATTTCGCTTTTGGCTTCACTGCAGGTCGTTACCATACCGCCATCACCAAAACATCCCAGGTTTTTACTTGGGAAGAAAGAGAAGCAACCGTAATCGCCGAGACTTCCAGCACGACGACCGTGATACTCAGAACCAATTGCCTGGCAAGCATCTTCAATTACTGCCAGGTCATGTTTTTCAGCCAGTGCCATAATCGGATCCATATCGGCAGTCTGTCCAAACAAATGAACCGGAATAATCGCTTTCGTATTCGGAGTAATCTTCTTTTCAATCTCCGCCGGGTCAATATTAAAAGTTTTCGGATCAATATCGGCAAATACCGGAGTCGCCCCGACCCGGCAGATTGCTCCAACGGTAGCAAAAAATGTAAACGGGGTAGTAATGACTTCATCGCCGGCACCGATATCTTCGGTCATCAGGGCAATAATCAAAGCATCAGAACCGGAACTGACGCCGCAGGCATATTTTGAACCGCAGTAGGCGGCAATTTCTTCTTCTAGTTTTTTTACTTTCCCGCCGAGAATAAACATCTGACTATCGCAGAGCTCACTGACTTCAGCAAGAATTTCGTCTTTCATAGACTGATACTGGGGTTTTAAATCAAGTAAGGGAACCTGCATTATATTATCTCTCCATCTTAGTAGATCATTATTTAAAACATCGGAATTTCCGAAGTATTAATACACTCTATAATAAACATGAAAAATATAGCTCACTTTTTCTGATTTTTTAGTGCAATGTGAAAAATTGTCAAAAAAAAGCCTGTGAGAAAAAGATATTCTTGTCATTTACCATGTTCGGTTGTAGAATACCCTGTTTGCTAAACTAACATACAGGTGTGATTTTGTTTGAATTCGAAGTGGGTGAAATTTTTGATATAAAAGTCCGAGGTACTGCTTTTGGTGGTGACGGTATTGGAAAAATCCAGGGCGAAGTTTGTTTTATACCGGGGGTTCTGCCCGGAGAAATTGTCCGGGCAAAAATAAAAGTTCAAAAAAAGAATCATGTTAAGGCTGTTCCACTTGAACTGCTTGAACGTTCTCCTGACCGCATCAAACCAGTATGTCCATGGGCCGGTACAGTTGATGCCAATGGGCAAATGCGCCCGGCGGTATGCCCCGGATGCTCGTATCAGCATGCCAGTTATCCTGCGGAACTCAAGCTGAAACAACAGCAGTCCGAAGAACTGTTCCGTCATACTGCCGGACTTGAGGACGTGGAATTTCTGCCGCCGGAACCCTCTCCCAAAGAACTGGGATACCGCAACAAAATCACGTTACACACAGAACTGGACGAAGGCGTTATGCGCCTCGGTTACTATATGGGCGACAATCAGTCGATTCTTGAAGTGGAGAATTGTCCGCTGGCCTCCGAAGGCATTAATAAATTGCTTGTCGAAACCCGGGCGCAAACCGGATTTCGTCACAGTATCCACCGTAACATGACGGTAACATTCCGCGAAACCGCCCACAACGGCACGCAACTATGGCGCAACAATCCGCCGTCACGCATGTCCTGGCTCAAGGAAGAAACTCCGGTTGGTACAATCTCTGTTCCGGCGGGAAGCTTCTTCCAGATCAACCCGGATGGTGGCGCAATGCTAATCAACAAGATCGGCGAAATACTGGACAAAATCGAACCTTCCTTTGTAATTGACCTCTATTGCGGGGTCGGGATCTTCGGAGTTACCGCAGCGAAACACGGCGTGCAACAGATTTTCGGCATCGACAGCGACGGACCGGCAATCACCGCAGCCGAATACAACCTGAAGAACAGCGGAGCAGAATCCTATAAACTGCTTGCTGGAACCGTAGAAAAAACGCTAAAAACTCTAGTGGACTGTTATGATCCGGAAAATACCACGTTGATCGTTGATCCGCCGAGAACCGGAATTGCCCGCCCTGCCCTGCAGCACTTGTGCAGCAGCGGCATCGCCAATATCGTATATATTTCCTGCGGACCGGATACGCTCTGCCGCGACCTGAGAATGCTGACTGGAAACGGATACCGGATCGTCCACAGTCAGTTGATTGATATGTTCCCCCGTACCGCACACTTTGAATCCATAACCCTGTTGACCGCTAATGACGAATAAGGACCATGCAAAAGGACATCGCGAACGGCTTCGCCGCCGGTTTATGAATTCCGGCCTGAAGGGCCTACACGACTACGAAGCGATGGAACTGTTGCTAACCTTCGTTATTCCCCGCCGCGACGTCAAACCCATCGCCAAGGATCTGCTGAGTCATTTCGGCAGTTTATCCGGTATTATGGATGCGTCGGTCAGGGAGCTTGAAAAAGTTAACGGCATCGGCGAAAACGCGGCAGTACTCATCAATCTGGTAAAAGAACTCTGCGGAGCCTATCTTTCCGATAAAATGCTGCATGCAGATGTATTATCCACGCCAAAAGACGTACGCAATTTCTCCCGAATGAAACTTAGCGGCCTGCCGGAAGAAGCCTTCATGGTGATCTATCTGAACATCAAGAACCACGTAATCACGCACGATGTGCTGGTTCACGGCACTGTCGACCAGGCGGCAGTGTATCCGCGCCAGATCGTTAAATGCACCCTTGAAAACAACGCCTCTGGAATCATCCTGGTACACAACCATCCCAGCGGCATCTGCGATCCCTCCTGCGAAGATATTAAAATGACCGATGCGGTAAAAGCAGCTCTCGACACCATCGACGTCAAACTGCTGGACCACATCATCGTGGGCAAAAGCGGCTACTACAGCTTTCTCGAACACAAACTCATTTCCGGATAACCAATCCAGTGTCCTATTCAGATATTCAGAAGCACTGTACCAATTACCAAACAAGTTCCTATACCATATCAAGTTTTGTTCTTCATCAATACAGGCAATAAAAAGTCCGGCAATGCCGGACAAATTACAATTCACAGATATGTTGTTTATCAGCTTTCAATTATTTCTCGGCATCAAAAATAAGATTAAGATTACGCAATTTATAACTGGCCTTCTTGCTATAGGGATTTATCCCAACCCGGAGCATTTTTACTTTTTTTATGAAATCATCATCCGAAAAGAATATTTGAACTTTCTTCCATTGATCATCTTTAGGAGGGAGAAATTTATAATACTTTGCTTTGCCGTGTTCCCGGACTGTGTCTGTAACAAGATATAGACCAGCCATCTTTAGCTTATTCCGTCCGAGTGAATCAATGGCAATATCAAAAGATATCCCTGCGGCCCCAGCCAAACTCTCATCTCCCTTCAATACCATTTCTGGATAAATCCAATGTTCGGATTTATCGAAAACCACGTTAAAAACAACTTCATTATTATTTTGTCCTGCCTTTATTTTCATCTTTCCTGATGAGTTATTGCGCCATCGCTGTGGCTGCAACACATTCAACGGTACAGATTTCATCTTATCCGCCCGAAAAGCAAACAACAATGGAACCCAAGCAGGAGTAACAGCCTTTTGATTGAACTCTCCATTTACAACAACTTTACCCCATAAGTCTTTACGAGCCGGCGCCTGATACTTAATTCGAAAACTTTTTCTTTCATAGGAACCTAATTCAATCGTTTTAGGTATTTCGGAAAATATTCCTCCTTCCAAAGAAAGACTACCGACTTTGCGTTTATCACTGAAATTATAAACTTCAAGCTCAAAAGAATCACTACTTTCATTCATACGCGCAAATTTCAACGAAGAGTCAATCTGGCAACTTGCTCCTGTGATAAGCCGAAGTATAATGGTCTTATCGATATCAGGGTCATTTTGAGCGCCTATCACCGCCTGGCGATATGAGGGAGACTCAACTTTAAAACTACGTAAACCAGTCAGATATGATGGAAAACGAGAAAGTTTTAGTGAAAGTTTCCCATTGACAGCCTTAATCTTTTCCGTTTTCCCGAAAAAATCACTATGAATGTATGTTCCATCCGCAACTGGAATTGTAACTTCAGTGAACTTTTGTGCATCGTACTTAATTCGCATCCCTCCGGAAGCGCTGTCCATTATATCGTTTCGCCACAACACAGCTGTTTGACGCCCTGTAGTATCATGATAAAGCATCCCGGTACAGTTAGCAGTCGGCGAGAAGCTACCGAGATAATCCAGTGGAGAGAGATAATGTGAAAGAACGGCAAAAGCTGCAAGTCCTGGTTTAGCGCTGTAGTCCTGCCGCAATAGCCCCCAGTCCTTTTTCCCTCCACGCTCAGAGTAAGGACTAAGATAAAAGCTAAAATCAATAGTAACACCAAGCTTCTGCATTAGTAGCTGACTCTTCAGGATAAACTCAGCCTGTACCATTTCCTGTTCAAAACTATGTATTCTAGTATTGGGAATGTAACCTTTTATCAATGCATCGCCTTCATAATTAGTGCCATTCTCCGTAAAAACAATTGCACGATCAGCAATATTATAACCACTCAACACTTTGCGGATTTTAGCCAACAACTCAGGATATTGCGACAATCCCGTATATGTATGATAGTTAAGCATATCAAAATAATAGCAGCCACCATTTTTCATAAACAGATCAACTACCTGCATATTGCCCGTGCAGAATGAACCGGACAGAACCTTTAAATCCTTGTTGCCAGCTCTAAATCCCAGAAAGGCAGCTTTAATATTTGCACTATGTTCCCACATGGAGTCATGATGAAGATGATCCGGTTCATTAAGATATTCACAATATTCCATATTTGTCTTCAATGCTTGAGAAAAACTTTGGCAGTACTCGTAGATAGTCCGCAGGTCATCGGGAGCCAGTCCCACTGTGCGAGCATTTCCTGCCGATGGAATTTTACCGCTACGATTCCATGGCGGAGTATTTTCAACCATTCCGGCCATTGCTATTCCCCGTTTTTTCAGCATTTCAGCCGTATTCAAATATTTTGCAAAAATATATTGTCCTGGTTTTCTCTCCGATCTCCAGTTTCGATCACGGGTCGTAAAAATGCCTGCCCTTACACAAATATCAACAAGTAATTCTTTGCCCGAACGAGGAAAGGCTGAATTCGCAGGGTTGGCCCTTGCTGCACTAATTCCACTATCAATAGCAAAATTACTGACCTTTCCTTTTGGCATCTTTGCTCGAGGGGGTACAATGCAAAAACTCCGACGATTGTGGAATTTCAACTTTTCAGATTTGAGTTCAATAAAATAATACCCACAGGGCAATTCAGGCAATAACAACTCTCCTTTTGGAATTGGTTCGGATTTATAAACCTTTCCCCGGAAATCTTTAATGGTATAAATGACATCTCTCGGAATATCAAGCTGAAAAGCAAGTTTCTCTCCCTTTAAAAACATGTACCCAGGAGCATTGCTGCGTATTGCCTGAGAAGTATCAATAGACGGCTTGTACTTCGGGCATATAAAACGAATATTCTTCAAGAAGAAAATTATTTTATCCGCTTTCGGATTTAAGCCAATTTTCATACCATTCAGTGCTTCAAGCTTGCCCGCAAAGCTTTTCAAGTCAATAACTATTTTCTTCCACTTTCCCGGAGCCGGAACTTCCCAGCGCGGCCATGAACCTTTTTCTCCCGAAAAAGTAAACATGACTCGGGCATCACTAAATTTATAAGGCTTCGTCGGCACCACTTTTATCTCAAATTCGAGCCTTTCTGCAAGCCCCATCCACTTCTCTCCCGAAAATTTAATGGCGGGATAAAACCAGTGCTGTTTCTTTCTTTTATCAAAATGCGCCGCAAAGCGTATTGCCTTCTCAACTTTGTTATAGCAGATTGAACATGAACCACTTGACCTATTCTCCTGCCAACTTGAAGCCTGATTAATGTACTCATTAATCTCCTCCAGCCCCTGAACTGCAAAACACGAAGCACTCAGCAAGCTAAAGGATAAATATATAAGACATTGAAAGAGTTTTTTTCTATACATACAAATCACGCAATATCCTTTCTTAATAACACAACTGTTAATAAATTGTATGTGATTATTTTTATTAATTAATAAAACAGAGACCCCTTATCAGGGTTGTAGAAACTTTTCATCTGATATCTCTGATTCATATCCTTGGCGGAAAGAATCTCGCTATGACCATCAGCAAAAGCAAGTATTGATGTATTGAGATGATTGAGCCCAATCGCGGAATTGGAACCGGAAAGACAGGTATAATAGTAAAACCCGCTGTTTTTTGTAATATTGAAAGTATCTGCAAAAATTGCCAGATTAGAGGTATTTTTCATTCTTTTGGTTGTGTAATACACATCCTGCATGGAGTGAGTAGCATCCCAGTCTGTTACCCTGAAATACCCATAACGCTCGGAAAACTCCCCAGTAGAACTCCAACGCGAATCTCCACCAGTATAAAGCATCCCGTAAGTGTAGAAGTAAGGATAAACATCATTCATTCTGGTCGCTGCATATCTAGGACAATAAAGTATTTTCTTGAATGAGAGATATTTACCCTGAATCATGTGTTTTCCCCATGGAATCCATGTCGTATTAGAGTGATTATGATTTTGAAATACATAACATCCATCATAATCTCCGCCATACAACTGCATACCACGCATACTTTCTCGTATCTGAGTCATACAGTTAAGACGTTTCGATACTTCCCTTGCACGATTAAGAGATGGCAGCAACATGGAAGCCAAAATTGCAATAATAGCTATCACAACAAGGAGCTCAATGAGAGTAAAATATAGATTTTGCTGAATCTTCCTTCTTTTCTCATAACGTATAGCCATTTTTTTTACGTTTTTTTCTGCAAAGTAGTTTAAGTGTCTCATAAAATCTTTCCCCAAAAATAGTTTTATCTTCTTCTAAGCCCAATTGACCTACCGGTCAAAATCATTTACTTTTCAAAGTTCTCCTTAAATTATATTATGAATCTCCTCTATAAAATTATATTTTCACTTCAAATCAAAATCTTAGTGTATTTCCAGGAATCCATGAAGCAACCTGACAATATACGCGACTGACTCCATCATTGTTCATAATCATATCAAGAATGTTTCTAACGGCGGCCTCGGCTAATAATTGTGGATCAAGTTCAAGTCTGGACCAGTCAACGTCGTCATTAGAGGGAAGACATTTATTAGTCAACGCCAAAACACCAATATCTTTACCCACCTTGAACCCTTTTTCCCGGAGAAAATCTCTTGTTCCTGGCAGAAAATGATCATCCATGACCAGAAGTGCATCGGGTTGATTTCTAATAAATAATGCATCAAGAGACAAATTCAACGCCACAGAAAAATCAGGAGTCACATTAGTATTAATCAAAATACTTTCATGGTAATGATTAACATGATTATTATTTAGCGTCTGCAGAAAAATATTTATGGGAGCAGGATACTCGCTTCCCCATCCGGGGCGCATAATTAAAGCAATCTTTTCATAGCCTTTTTCTAGTAGAATTCTGGTTCCACGGCTTATTGATTCATAAACATCCATCAAAGCCACACTCTGCATACAAAGGTCATTCTGACCCGAAGCAATATAATTCACCGGCATATGCTGTTTAGGATAGGCCTCAGCCAATGCCTGTTGAAAGCTTTTGGGCTTCATAATATTGTGCAAAAAACCATCACACCCAAGTTCCAACAGATATGTCGCATATTCCTTAACTGTTTTATGCCGTTCTTCTCTTCCATAGTATTTCACAGGATAATGTCCGGCTGCTTCAATCTTCTCGCATAAAAACTGAAAAAGACAATAGTTCACCCCGTTATCGACCGCATGGTCCACTTGTACGCCAATACGCAAACGCTGCATTTCCTCATCAGGACATATTGTACTTCTTGAAGGATCAGCTTCGAAAACCGCATCTGGAATTACCCCAAAAGGCTTAATAAAATATTCTGGATCATTTTTCAATTCGCCGGAATATGCTTTTCTTACAAAAGTTCCGCTCCCGTGTTTTCGACTTAGAAAACCACGTTCAACCAGATCATTAATAACTCCTCGGATTCTTTGGCGTCCCACTCCGAGCATTTTACTTAATTCCGGTTCAGACTTCAGCCTAATCCCTGTTTTTGCTGCGGAACAACTGAGGCTAAACTCAAAGAACTCGCGTAAAATTTGTTTATTCTCAACCATTATCTTTCCTATTATTTTAAACAAATTATACAATATTTTTATAAATTTGTCAACTTTAAAATACAAAAAACAGGCAATAAGTATAAAAACAAAGACAAATTTCACAGTAAAACACATATTAAGATCAGCCTTCCAATACTTTAATGATTTTCAAATTAAAAATACGAGCTTTATCATTAAAAAAAGTCTTTCTAAAATACATAAACTCACGAAATTCAGGTTCAAATTACAAGTGTACCTGTTAAGTCTTTCCCGGATCCTCTGAAGCGTCAGCTTCAGTTACAAAAAACAAGCGCCATAAAAAATCTCCGAAGGAGAGGCACGTAGTTTTCCCGCGAAAAATCGTAAAATGCCCCTTGGTGGACATTCTCATTAGAAAAAGTGGCTACTACAGTTCTCTCGAACACAAACTCATTTCCGGCGAATATGCCGCCATTGTTTTTTGCAAATATTCAGAGTATTTTTTTGTTTCGATGGCTGACCTCGAGTTGAAACCAAATTATAATAAAGAATCTCTTGCTCCTTTGGAACGAACAGAGTTAATTTCAGCAGAGAAATTAGTAAAAATTATTGAAGTTGCTTTGAGTCAGTGCGAATTCGGGTGTATGTGTAATTACAAAGAAAGTAATTTTATGTGTTTCTTATATTTTTCGAAAAGCAGAAAACTACGAATCATCATTTCAGAGGTTTTCTTGATTTATTCGTCATGAAAGTAGTAATATAACGGAGTGGTTTTTTATTATGAATGATCCCGAAACCCTTTGCGATAAAGTTTCTGCAGAAGTTGGTAAGAATATAAGAATTGTCTCTTGTGCTTTCAGAAAGTATGTCTCGCCGACCAATGGGACTACTGGAGGACCTGGAAGTGTATTGGCCATTCAAAAACACCTGTTTGGGGACTTATATAGGAATATACCGCTAACATATTTATTTTCCCCCACCGCGCAAACGTTTAAATATCCGCCTGAATTCATGGCAAAAATTAAAGATTTTGTTCCCTCGCTTCAAGCAAATTACTGTGCTGCTACATACATTCAATGCATGGTTAATATGCTAAAGCGCTCTTCTCACAAAACTGAGCTTTTATTTGTCTGTCATGACGTAGGCTCTGCTTATGGTGCATTCTTGTGTGGACTGAAATATGTATTAATTTTTCACAGCCAGGGCTGTTTGGTTCATGAGCAAAGAAGCTATAATTTCAAATTATCTGAATCAGATGTAAAACTATTAAATTCTATGGAAGAAGTTGTTTTTAAAAATGCAGAGAAGGTTTATTTTCCCAGCAAAGGAGCCAAAGACGCTTTTGTAAAAACAACGTCAATGAATTGCGAAGTAATAAAATTTGCGCAGGTTCCATTATACAATACAATTTTTGATCCTTCGGATACTTATAAAGGAATAAACGTACTTAATAAATTGAACTTGCACAGTTTCAACCGTGAAACGACAGATGTATTTCTAAGTATTGGCGATTTTTGTACAAACAAAGGACAGGATCAAATTCCATCTTTCTTACAAGAATATGCAAAACGCTCAAAAAGAAAGATTTATTGGATTGGGATTGGCAACAGTATCAATTCAGAACTATATGAAAATCTAAAATCAGAACAGAATGAATGGCTTTTTGATTCGACATTAATTGGCAAGAGAACCGACCATGATTCTCTTTTAGCCTTGCTTGATCTTGCGGATTATTATATTATGTTTCAGCGCTATTCGATTTTTGATTTAGCTACATTAGAGGCTATGCAAGCGGGAAAAGGACTGGTTATGTCGAACATTGGAGGTAATATCGACGTGAACAAAGAGAACAATGTGGTTCTGGTCGATTCTGATAATATTACTGCTGCCGTTAATGAAGTACTAAGCAGATCAAAAAAAGAATTCGGAGAACAAAATAAAAATGTCTTTTACAAATACTTTTCTCCCGACAGTTTTTTCAAAGCTTATACCGAAATGCTTGATAACCTACTGGCATAAGAGTTTTTCAAAAAAATGTATTAGCATGAGACCAACACCCAATATTTGCTAATTTTCAATTTAGAAACACAAATATTGCCCCTCCCCAAACCTCCTCTTAGCGATTGTTTTCTTATGGTCATTTTTTTATGCTTAAAACCAGAACAAAAATATGACTTCATATTGCCTTACGCGTTAAAATCTACTTCAAACTCCATTCCGGCAAAATCGGGACATCCATACAATTCTCAACGGCACGGGTACTGTGTTTCAGGATTTCTTCCGGCGCAGGAACCACGGGAGCATAAAAAGTTGATCGCAGAGCTTGCAAATGCTGATCAATATATTTCCTTTTCTGTTTCCCTTTATTGTGATAATTCTCAACACTGGCAATTATAGTTTTTGCGAGCGCATCGGGCGTTTCCGGAATCTTCGCATACAAGGGATTGGTATAATGAGCCTTGTGCTTATAATATATCACATCCGCTCCATATTGCAGCGAATCAAATCCAAAAGAAGACATCATAGCCACAACAATATCAGTCGCCTTTAGCGAATCCACAACCGGAGCTTCATCAATTTTGATATAGGGAAGTTTTTTGCCAGTAAGAAATTTAAGAGTATGATCAAATGATCCCTTATATTTTGGTCTTGGATGAGGCCTGAAGTAAAAATCGCAATATTCATAAAGTTTGTATTCTTCAATCAGCTCCAGCATAAAAGCAGAAAAATAATAATGAGAAGACAATTCTTTTTCTTCTTTCCAATGGGCAACTCTCGATATATCATCCGTATACAGATAGGATTCTATTGTGTTGAATTTTGAAAAATAATATATATGATATTCCAGCGGGATTACAACTCTTGGCCGTTCTGATTCCGGGGGAATTTCAATGATCTCAGATGTTCCATAATATTTCTCAAAGTCGGCATAAAATGGAAAGATCGCATGACATTTTTCCGGTACATGACCATAATTTTCCTCTACCAGTAACCGGAGATTATGTTCACGACATTTCCGGAGCAGCAATTCATCGGGCAAATGATAGCATAATACGGCATCGAAACGATTGTTCTTAAACAGATAATCCCAGAGAGCGGAGAATTCGTTATATAAATCAAGCGGATTAAGTTTTTTCGCGGTCGCGTAAATATCAATCGGAGTGACTTCATGTCCCACTTCCCTTAAAGCCTTTGCTGTAGTCAGAGAATGCCCGTTTTTCATTGTAAAAATTGCCAAAATATTCATATAAAACCTTTGATTAAAGTAATTAATAAATTCAGGTTATAAGGGAAATTAATAAAAAAGGAATTGAATTTGTTTGAGTTCCTTACTTTTCACTGAAAAATCCCATTGGGTCCCCTTACACGTTTATAAAAATAAAACGATAAAAATTAACGCATTTTTTACGCCACCACAAAGACAGTTATCAACTTCTGCTCAAAACTCATATCATTAATTTTTAACCGCAGCCATACTGTTGATAAAATCAACCAATTGCAAGCTTTACATAAAAAAACTAACACTAGGATTTTCTAAAGAAATCAATCGTCTAAGCGCCCCGTAAATATAGTTGTAAAATTAATATCTTATGGTAGATTAAAATTGAATCAAATATATCATAGATGTCAGGCTGAAAATACGATCAGCCAGTCATTAATGGATTCGGGATAAAAAGGGAAGTACCATGGCCAAGGTAAGTATTCAGGTTCCGGTTTATAATGGAGAAAAACATTTAGTTCAAACATTACAGTCAATTGCCGATAATGCTCCTCCTGATAGTGAGATTCTAGTAATGGATGACGGTTCTTCTGACAATTCCTGTAAGATTATCAAAGATTTTGTCGCAGCTGATTCTCGCTTTATTTTCGAACAGAATCGAACTGATACGCATATCCGATATATCATGGTTGAACACTGTACAAGTGAATATATTATACCCTTTGACCATGATGATATTTTTCTACCGGAACGTGAAGAACATATTGCATATCTGGATTCCCATTCGGAAGCTCCCGCTTCTTATGGAATTTCCCTGGCTTTTGAGAATCAGATGTCTCTACGTTATTTTATGGGAGCCAATTTCAGTAACTTTTTGATATTTCTTGAGCCCAGCCCGGTTCCTCACGGATCATTAACAATTCGTCGTCAGTCCATACTGGATGCGGGGAATTATCTGGATCCCTATCTTGATGAAAACGGCATTGCCAGGGGATCTTTTGACTGGTATATGGTACAACGACTTGGATTAATAAATCCGTTACACTTTATCGCAAAGCCCACTTATCTCTATCGACTGCATCCCAATCAGCATAGTAAACATCCAAGTTTTAAAAATCACAACACACGCTCTGTTGCACTGGAAAAACTAAAAAAAGAATACACTTCTGAAATAAAACATTTTCTTATCGGGGATATTTCGAATCTACCTTCCCCGAAAGTACCGTTATATACACAAATCGCCGGAATTGTGGCAAACAATGCTTTTACTGCAAACAAAAACGAGCTCCAAGTTCTAAGAAAAGCGGAACAACTCAAATCAAACGATGCAGGAATCAACAAATATTATTTCTATTATTATCTAAAAATGAATGATAAGGAACAAGCTCTTCATTACCTTTCACTGCTTTTTGACATCTGCCGAAAAGACTGCCACAACTTTCTCTGGTGGATACAACAGTTTACAAAATTAAAAACCAACGACAGTGAAAAACTAATTCCAGCCTATAAACAACAGCTTAATGAGTTGGAAAAAAGTTTTGTTAACATACCGATTGCCGCCGAGTCTTTGAGGAAATATTTCAACCCACATATTGGAATGCATGACCCCCCAAAAACAGTTCAGTCGATGTTAACCTGATTGTCTTTCAAAGTATACTTAAATTTTTTGCCGGTAACTGCATCGATCAATAAGGTATCTCTTTGGTATTGGTGCCGTGCTCCACTTAACCTTGATAGTATTTAATAAAAACATTTCATAAAATCAAGCAGAAAAATCCACTCCACAAATTTAACTTTTCTAATGCCATTTTATTCGATTTTGCTAGAATTAAGGTAGAACGATCAAATTAATAGATTAAAACTTATTTTCGATGTATGGCATTTCGATGTACATTTTGGAAAGATTTGAAACTGCCAGTTTACACGTTCACTGCCAGCCATCTCATTTTATGCAAAATATCTTTTATTTAATTATTTTTTAATTAAAAAAAATATTTTTTAAAATTTGTTAACATTTTTTAACTCCACAACACAACAACAGCAAACAAGTTCAAACAATAGTCATAAAAAGGTATTTTTAAAGCAAAAAAACATTAATTTTAATTTTTTTTCATAAAAAATATTGATTTTTTAATTTACTTGCAATACAATATCAATATTGAAAAACAATACATTAATTCATTTTAATAATTCGGGACAATAATGGGAGTCAATCAACAACAAATAGCAGATCGACTGAATATTTCAGTTGCTACAGTATCACGTTCTCTTAAAAATGATCGCGCAATTACCGCAAGCACACGAAATCGCGTAATTAAAACTGCACGGGAAATGGGATACGATACTCCATCAGCACGAAAACCAGCGAGTAAAACCTCTAATTTACAATCGGTTTGTGCAATGATTCAGTCAGACGCCGGACCGGGTTCGAGCTTACCTCCGGATAACCTTGTTCCTGAATTTTTATCAGGTATGAGCTATGAAGCCTGTAAAAACAATATTTCTTTAATTGTTCACTACGTCCAGAGTAAAAATTGCGAACAGGCAGCAGATTGGAATATTCTTCCCCCTGTTTTGCGATCTCATTCCAATGCGGGAATTATTTTGATTCACTGTTATCCGGAAAATGTTGTCAAGCAACTGATTCAGCGTTTTCCTTGTGTCTCTATCAACAACGATTACCGACTCTCACACATGGATCAAGTTGACGTTAATCAGGTCAACATGGAAGGACAATTAGTTGAGGATCTGTACAATATGGGACATCGTCGAATCGGTTTTGTAGGCAGTAACATATTCGGTTCCTGGGTATACGAACGTCTGGCCGGTTATGCCAGCGCCATGACTCGTTTAGGACTGCCGCTGGAAAATGAAAATTTCATTAAAATCAATGATGTTAATGATATCGGTATTGAAAACACGGCAGAAATTTGTCACAAAGTCAGCAACGGCTTAACAGCATTGGTCTGTGCGAATGACAATATCGCTTATAATCTGATAAAAATGTTGCAGGACAGTGGCATTGAAGTACCGCGAGATGTTTCCGTAACGGGATTTGATGCCATTCCGGTTCCAGTCGGCATGCCCAAAGTTCATAGCGTACGACAGCCGCTTGAACAAATTGGGGCCGCCGCACTACAAGCTGTTTTAGAACGCAGACGTAATCCCATGACGTTAGCACGTCGTATTCTATTTGAAGGTATTATTGTCGCCGGTCAAACTATAGCACCAGTTAAATAACATATAAAAAGGGAAAAGAAAATGAAGACAAAAACATTCACACTTATCGAACTCCTAGTCGTAATAGCTATCATAGCTATCCTAGCTGCAATGCTATTGCCGTCATTGAGCAAGGCCAGGATGACCGCAAAGAAAATTGCTTGTACAGCAAATCTAAAACAATTCGGTACTGCGTTAACTTCCTACTGCGGAGATTTTGACGACTACTATCCAAATACTGGCAGAACTTACGGCACATGGAGCGAAGGCAGTTACGAATATATTTCCGGCCGTCAAAGTGCAAATATGTTTCTTTATGTGCTGAAATCCTATATTATTAACGGCAAATTGGCATACTGTCCTTTGGATAATTATCGCAAATATAAACAGACAACCTGGGACAACCTTGAGAACACCAATGACATGACCCAAATCAAAGGAATCAGTTACGAATACTACGGCATCCTGAAACCAAACGGGAAAAACAATGGGTATGATGAAAATACTGCACGCCGCGCATTCGACAAACCAGTCACCGGCATTATGGCAGACGGTATCTTCTGGAGTGGAGCAACCGGTTGGGTCTGGGGTCATGGAGGCAATTTCAATACCGCACCTTCGAATGCCAATGTACTTTTTGCTGACGGGCGGGTCGAATTCAAAAATAGAATTAGACATGACACTTATCCTATGGCCATGGCCGGATATACCTCCGTTGATAACTGGCTCGTGAATTATTAAGATATTTCAACCTGCAACTCTCTTCTTCATTCTCAAAAGAAATATATCACTGATATTTTCCCATGCGATTTCACAATAGAAATCGTATGGGAGGCTTATACTCTTGCGGTTAAATTTCTACCGCAACCAATACCATCTTAAAAATAGGATAAAGGATTTTCAATGAAATTATTATGTCGTGATTTAAAAAACATCGTAATGTCGGGTTTATTACTCGCAGGAATCTCTGCTTCTGCGGTGAATATCATTAAGAACGGTGATTTTACAAAAAATAATGAGAACAGAATACCGACAGACTGGAAACTAGCTTCTCCTAAAAATATGATAATGAAAGTGGTCGATGGCGGATATGATTCTCCCAAGGCATTACTATGCAAAACCGAAACTCTATATGGTGGAGGTCGAGCTGCACTAAGGCAGTTTCTACCGCTGATTTCCAATCGTAAGTATGAGATCAGCTGTTTCAGCCAAGGGAAAGCCGGCGGTTATCTGTCATTTGCAATTGGTAACCGCTGGCAGCAACGCGTGTGGATTCGAGGCGGAAAAGATTGGGAAAAATACATCCAGACCATTACCTGTAAGCCAGACCAGTTCTCTTGGAAAAATGCCTATGAGATATGCCTACTGATGGAAGCCAAGTGCAACGCAAAAGTATCGAACATCTGCTTGCAACCGCTTAATGCATTCTATAGCGTGGAACAACCGTACAGTAAACATGATGGGTTGTATGTCGTAAATAAATTAAATTCATTCAGTTTAAACTCGAACAGCATTCCGTCTTCGTTACCGGTTATAGCTCCTGAACTAGTGAATAAGCCGGGTATGGGACTGGGAAAGGATTCCATCGTAAAAAATGCAGCGGACTTATCCTGCAAAGTCGCATTGGCGACAGATTCCAAAGGATTGATCTTTTATGCGAAAGTTACTGACAACAAACATTATGCCTATAGCGACTCCAACATGTGGAATGCCGACTGTGTGCAGCTGGGAATCGATCAAAAATGTGAACGTGGAGAAATGCGCAATAACTCATGCGATCACGAAATTGGCTTTTCACTTGCGAACGGACAGGCCCATAATTTTGACTGGATCCTTAAGCGTAAACTGACTTCAAAGGAAATGCAGTATACAGTGAAACCGATTAGCGGGGGATATCTGGTGATAGCCAGAATCAGTTGGGAATTTCTGTCCGAAGTTGACCGCGACGGTACCGGCAGGCTGTCCGTTAATGTAGTAGTAAACGATACCGATGACGGCATACAGCGTAAAGCCCTGTCGCTGGCACCTGGACTCTACTCGAATAAGAGCAACAAAGCCAACGTTGTCTGTCTGCTGAATAAATCAAAATCAGATGTAATCTTTCTGCCGGATACTACTGTAATTACGGATCGCTTATCGGGACGTTTAATTTTAACCGGTGCGGCTGAAAGTGCAGATTATTCAATGCAGGTCATCATGCCCAGCGGCAAGACCATTAAACTCGATCTTCCAAAAGACCGGGTACTAAACAACGGTTTACCAATGGTTGCAGATATTCGAATTAACGGCGGTCAATTTGAAGCTGGACAGAGTAAGATTCAGGTAATTTCCGGCGGTCAAGTTAAGCTTGAAACCGTGGTAACCAAGAAGGATTACTTCAATGATCTGAAAAAGGAACTGCCGTCAACGCAAAAACGCTATGAGGCATTAAAGAAGAATATTAACGAATTGACAGAACAGCGTAAAGCCACGGCCCGTATGAAAGTTGCGTGCGCCATTGCCGAACGACAGTTTCACGAATTCAAAGATATGCTGCATCGAGCTGCGGTATCCCAGAAAGCGGCCGATTATAACGGGCGAATCGGTTTGCGGATCTGCAAAGAACTTAATATGATATTTGATAAAATCGATCAGGATATTGTCAAAGCCCGGAACGGCGCGGGATTACCTGATGTTCCGCGCTATAAGAGTTCTCCACGGACGTTGCGTAATGGTTATTTTGAAGCCACAGTTGTCGATGCAAACGGCAAAATGTCAACAAGGCCAGTTATATTTTCCGGTTACGGTCATTTTGGCCAGGTGATGAGAGACGTCGACTGGTTTCAAAATATCGGTGTCAATTTTATCCAAACTGAGCTCGGACCTAACAGTGTGATCATTGGCGAACGTAATGATGGTTCTTTCATCCTTGATCACAAAATACTGGACCAGAAATGTGATACGATAAAACGCGCAAAGGCCAACAATGTAGCCGTTTGCCTGTTAATTTCGCCTCATTATTATCCCGAATGGGCTTTAAAGAAGCATCCTGAATCCGCCTGGAACTCGGGCAGTTTCCTGCGATACGATGTTCAGGATCCCTATGCAAAAAAACTGATCGGCGCGTATATCAAGGAAGTCATTTCCTACGTCAGAAAGAGTCCGGGCGCGGAAGCTGTCCACAGTATCTGCATTTCAAATGAGCCCAAACTCACAATCAGCTTGAAACGCAAACAGGTTAGAGAACGTTTCATTACCTATTTAACGAGAAAGTATCGAAACATCACAGCGCTCAATTCTGCCTGGCGCCGCAGCTATGCGTCGTTCAATGCCGCAGTTCCAGACAACAGTGATCCGACATTCAAAGTTAATCCCGGATTATTCTATGATTTCACAAAATTCAAACTGCAGGAGTTTGCGGATTGGCACTCCTGGATGGCCCAATTGGTAAAACAGGAATGGCCCGAAATGCCGGTACATGCAAAAGTAATGACTGCTTTCGGGATACCGTGCGCAATCGATTATGAAGCGTTTAGTAAATTCTGCGATTTAAACGGTACTGATGCTTCTGAATCGTTCACTCAGGGAATGATGGCATCCATGAAACCGGTTCATATCGTCAACTCAGAAAACCACATAATTCCTGACGGTCATCAGGAACTGGTACCATACGATAAGATCTACCAGACTATGATCCGGCAGTTTGTTGATGGTGTTGGCGGCAGCGCCGTCTGGGTCTGGGAACCGTACAGTTTGCAGATGTTTGAACAGAGACATGGACTTGACGGCAATATTTACCGGCGTCCACTGGATATTCTGGCAGTATACGATGCCACCGAGGCGGCTAACCGCCTGATAGACGACATTGGTTATGGTTTCAATGTAAAGCCAGAAGTCGCGCTGTTGTATTCGCAGGCTTCCGCCATTGATAATTCAAAATATGAAACAAACTGCCGTAAGGTCTGGGACTTGCTGCGGCATACCGGCCGAAAGGTCGGGTTCATTTCTGAAGATCAGTTGCGGCAGAATAAATACAACGGCTGCAAACTGATCTTTGCAGTAAACACCACCAATATCAACCCCTCAACTGTTACAGCGTTGAACCGCTTCATTAAAAAAGGCGGAAAGATTATAACTATTGGAAAATCTTTTCTCGCAAACCAATATGGAGCCAGGTTAAAAAACAAGGTTAAAACTTCTGATCGTATTTCCGGCAAATCAATGAAGAAAACATCTAAATTGCTTAATAAGCTGGAAACAATTATTGATGCTACTGTGGGCAAACTGCCGGTCAGCCTTACTATTCTTGACGGAACGGTTGACAGTATCAACTGGCGTTGTACTCCAACAAAAGACGGAAGTCACATGATTTACGTCGAAAACATTGGAAAAGACGATGTAAAAATTAAATTATCCGACAAACCAACAGACATGATTTCCGGCAAGGAACTTCCTGACACATTTACTCTCCCTCCCTGGGGATCAAAACTAATGAAATTATGATTCTACTCCCATTGCGGTAATAATATTTTATTGTTCAATTACTGCTTGGAAAAAGTTAATAGAACAGCTGGCGTTAGTAATGCACTGCACGCCAGCTGTTTCATTCTTCCTCAAACTGCGTTCTTAGAACATTTATTCTTGCAATGCTAATTTATCTAACATGAAGAGAACGGTTTCCCCCTTCACCCAATCCTCCAATTGCCCACCTTGTTTGTTTTCTATTTTCATTTTTAGGATTTTTGACGACTCTCCCCTGTTGCATAAGTCAGATTGCCGGTTAAAATATCCTTTAGAAAAAAAATAAGGATCATATGACGAAAAAGAAGAACGATAACAAACCGCCGTTGATGGAATCATGCGTTATGGCAGGATTCCCCTCCCCGGCGGAACAATATGTAGAGCAGTCACTAGACCTGAATGAGCTACTGGTAAAACATCCGGCCGGTACTTTTTTTGTCCGGACAGCCGGCGATTCCATGCTGCAGGCTGGAATCCACCCCGGAGATATCCTGGTAGTTGACCGCACACTCGAACCCGTTGATGGCAATATTGTGATTGCCGCCGTTGACGGAGAATTCACGGTCAAATATATTTATTTTGAAGGACACAGTGTCCGTCTGGTCGCAGCTAATCCTGAATATCGGCCCATCACGTTTGAAGACGGCAGCGAGTTACGTCTTTTTGGCGTGGTCACTTCTACCATCCATCAATTTGACAAGAGGTAACAGCCATGTATGCTCTGGTCGACTGCAATAATTTTTATGTCTCTTGCGAACGGGTTTTCGACCTTTCCCTTGAAAACCGTCCGGTCGCAGTACTGTCCAACAACGACGGCTGCGTAATCTCCCGTTCCAACGAACTTAAGCAACTTGGAATAAAAATGGGGGTACCATTTTTTCAACTCAGGCCACATCTAAAAAGACACAATATCGCGATTCGTTCCAGCAACTATGAACTCTATGGCGACATGTCGCGCCGGGTGATGAGTATTCTTGGAAATTTCTCTCCGAACGTAGAGCCATACTCTATCGATGAAGCATTTGTATCTATCAATCTGCCGCACGGATCCAGCTACTACAGCTATGCACAAGAAATACGTTCCCGGCTATTCAAATGGACTGGCCTGCCGGTAGGAGTCGGCATAGCTTCAACCAAAACACTAGCCAAAATGGCCAACCATATCGGCAAAAAAACACCGGAAGGAGTATTTGTTATGACATCTAATCCAACGGATATTCTTAGACAACTTCCGGTCGGAGAGGTATGGGGTATCGGTAAACGTCTGACGGCAAAACTGGAACGGCTCGGAATCCGTACTGCCGAACAATTATCCGCCTGCGAAGATGGATACCTGAGAAAAAAGTTTAATGTCTGTGTGGAGCGCACCGCAACAGAATTACGCGGAACTCCTGCCCTGGAAGCGGAAAATCCCGATGAACCAAGTCAAAGCGTCAGCTGCTCCCGATCGTTCAGTTATCCGGTTACCGCTTTTAACGAACTGAGTGAAGCCATTGCAAGTTACACATCATTGACGGCTGAAAAATTAAGAAAAGAAAAACAACGGGCATCAGGCGCGAACGTATATTTTCAATATTATCCGGATCATGGTCCCATCGAACGGGAGGGTGGAATGAGTGGGACAACCGTTGTTTTTGATCAGCTAACCGGAAGTACAGCAAAAATGCTGGCAAAAATAAACAATATATTACCATCGATATTTATAAAAGGCCGCCGTTATAAAAAAGCCGGAGTCGTACTGTACGGACTCGAAGGCAGTCATGGCGAACAGCCGGATCTATTTTCTGCGGAAGTTGAAGATAAAAATGATAAGCTGTACGAAACAATTGACCGAATCAATCGTCAGTTCGGCAAAAAAGCAATTTTTCATCTCGGCGAAGGCACCGGCCAGCCCTGGAAAATGAAACGCGAACATCTCTCTCCATGTTACACAACCAATTGGGATCAACTACTTCAGGTGAAATAATACAGTCATTCAAATCCGCGAAACGCGACCCTTGATCTTGGCAACTTGTTCAAGCGTAGCAGCTCCCTCATTCATGGCCTTAACCAACTCAACAATGTGGGTTTCAAGCTCAGATTTCTCCACAATATCATCACCAATGGAAAAGGTACACTTAATATTCTCACCGGAAATATCGCAGAATACACCTTGATGAGGCACATCCTTTGTCTGCATATTCATAAAATGAGAATATGCATCCCACAAAATTCCAGCGATAGATTTGCACTCATTTTCCGATAAAGATTCAAACGTAAATGCCCACGGAAATAAAGTCTGCTCCCACTGGGATTCCCTCTTTTGTTGGAATTCAAACTTCCCGGAATGAATATATTTCTCCAGATAACTTCCGAGTTTTACATCATTCTCACAACCGCCATCCAAATTTTTACATACTGCACTAAATCTTATCATACTAGAACCTACAACTCCCAAAAACATATATACCTTCCCCAAAATAAATTTGTATTTTAAAGTATTGTTTCAAATTACATTGTCAAACCAATAAAATAAAAAAAATATCGATATAAAATTTATCGTCTCCCATCTAACTTACAAAAAATATAGCAATAAATATTGACTATATCACTACTTACTGCTATTATAATGATTTCACATAAATATATCATACGCAATACATTAACAAATATTAGTACAAACAGTGCAACGAAGTCGGAATCTTTTCACATTAACAGAACTTTTAATCGTTATTTCAATAATCGCGACTCTAGCCGGACTGCTCATGCCGGCAATCGCCATGGCGCTTGACAAGGCAAAAAACATTAGCTGTTTAAACAACCTGCATCAGTTCAGCCTTGCAATTCCCCAATACTCTGATGACTATAATGGTCGGTATTCGCCATGGCTGTCAACCCTCTACAAAAACTACTCCGGCGGCGAAGGAATTTACCATTGCCGAAAAGACCTGAACAGTTCAGAAACACCCAGCGCAGAATGGATATCCCACAAAAACATGAAATATGAGACCTCTTTTGACCGTCCCGGCAACACCAGCTTATACCCTTTGGGTAATGATCCGAATACGGAAGTATTGAATATCAGTTATTATTATGAATTTACCGAAGCGTCATGTATATGGCGTGACTCAACCAAAACTTGCAGTGAATTAAAAGTTAAAGACATGAAAAGCGGCAAAAACGCTTATACCGGCAAAAAATACTTGTTAAGTTTTTTCCCTATCATACGTTGCTGCTGGCACATCCGAAAAAAGAAACCCGTCTATCAGAATTTATCTGTTGCCGGAAATGTCTTCTACAGCGAGGAAGAATGGGCCGCAAAGAGCTGGGCACCATAAATTAGTGATGAACAGTGTTTGAATACTGGCGATAGATCAACTCAACGGTTTGATAGAGATTCTTAAGCTTATATTTCGCCGTCTGCCTGGCATCAATATAAGGAATTTTGCCATTCATCCGGAAAACGCCTCTTTTATCCTCAAGCATAATTTTGCCGTTCTGAACCTTAAGCGAAGCGAACCCAGCCCGAGCCGTCATGATCCTGATACGGGTAACCGTCAGCATATTGCCGGCAACTTCCGGAAGTTTTCCGTAACGATCCTCCAGTTCCTCTTCAAACTCATCAACCTGCTCCAGTTCCGACATATTACTCAACTGCCGGTAAACTTCAATACGGAGCCTCTCACAATTGATGTACTCCGGCGGAAATCCGGCAGCAATCTGATCCTCGCCGGCAACATGGGCAAAATCAAGAAATTCAATCGACATCTCCACTTCATGAAGAACGTCTACGGCATGTCCTTTCAACTGGGCCACTGTAGACTTCAGCAACTGGCAATATAGATCAAATCCAATACTATTGATATGACCACTCTGCTCCGCTCCTAATAGATTTCCCGCGCCACGAATTTCCAGGTCCCGCAGCGCCAGTTTAAAACCAGCCCCCAGATGGGTATAACGTCTGATCGCCGATAACCGCTTACGTGCATCGGAGGTGATGATATTTCCTTTCGGCAGCAGCAACCAGGCATATGCCTGACGGTTCCAACGTCCCACACGACCGCGAAGTTGGTACAATTCCGCCAAACCAAAACGGTCCGCGCGTTCTATAATCATGGTATTGGCGTTAGGAATATCCAAGCCGGATTCAATGATCGTAGTACATATCAGCACATCCGTATTTCCAGCGAGAAATTCAGCCATCACTGACTCCAGCTCCGTCTCATCCATCTGACCGTGTCCTACTCCGAAGCTGATATCCGGCATCAAAGCCCGATATTTATCGGCAACGTCATTAATGGTTTTCACCCGGTTGTGAAGATAGAAAACCTGTCCGCCACGTTTTACTTCCTGGCGGATCGCATTCTCAACCAACGCGTCATCTTGTTGTGCAACCACCGTATGAACCGGAAGCCTCAAGCTCGGAGCCGTCACGATCGTACTAAGATCCCGCACCCCGGACATAGACATATAAAGCGTTCGCGGAATCGGGGTGGCGGTCATCGTAAGAACATCCACGGTAGCACGATAATTTTTCAGCTTTTCTTTATGCTCAACCCCGAAACGCTGCTCCTCGTCGATAATCACCAATCCCAGCCGGGCAAAATCGATATCGTCCTGAACCAGTCGATGCGTTCCAATCACAATATCAATGGATCCGTCCTGAAGGCGCATGATAATATTATTCTGCTCAGCACGACTGCGAAAACGGCTCAACATATCAACGATCACCGGATATCCGGCAAACCGGTCGCAAAAACTATAATAATGCTGCTGGGCCAGAATCGTTGTCGGCACCAGAATAGCCACCTGTTTTCCGGCCATCACCGCCTTAAACGCGGCACGGATGGCAACTTCGGTCTTGCCATATCCCACATCACCGCACAACAGCCTGTCCATCGGCTTGGAAGCACACATATCGCGTTTGATATCTTCGGAAGTTTTAACCTGATCCGGAGTATCCTCATACGGAAATGAATCCTCAAAAATTCTTTGCTGAACATCATCAGCCGGAAAGGCAAAACCTTCCGCTGAATACCGCAAAGCCTGAACCTTCAGCATATCCAAAGCAAAAGCCCTGACCGCACGTTCCGCATCGATCTTGGCTTTCATCCAATGATTGCTTCCCAACTTATGAAGCTTCACCGATCCGGATTTTGCTCCAATATATTTGCTGACCAGCGATGCCTGGAAAACCGGCACATGCACCAACGCCCCGTCACGATACTCCAGCACCATAACTTCGCGGGTAACGCCTCGCCGTTCAACCTCTTTTATGCCGCGGAATATCCCGATTCCATGAACAATATGCACAACCATATCGCCCTCATCGATATCTGCGCGAAAAACCTCTTCTCCAGTTGCTTCTGCCAAACTGCGTCGCGGCTGCGGCAAAGCCGAAGCACGTCTTACGGGACGTGCCGCAAAAATCTCTTTCTCCGTTAAAAACACCAGTTTTTCTGCCGGTAGAATAAGTCCGTGAATAAAATCGCCATGGTCAACAATAATATTTTCGTTATCAAGCTTGTTATCCTGACACCAGGCGGCAAGATGTTTTCCAGTCTGTTCGTCGCGACCAAGAAGTACCACACGATATCCGGTTTCCAGCCACTGGGATATCTGCTCCACAACCAACTGGCGCAGTATATCAACACCGTCACCGGCAATTTCGGACGGCATAACTTTGCGCAAATGCGCTACGGCCGGATAACATCCCGCCGGACGCGCACCGGAAACCGCGGCTGATTCAACTGCGTCAAGCAGACTGAACGCCCGAGTATCGGCGGAAGCAATAACCTTCTGCCAACGGGCTTTCATCGTATCATCACAAAATCTCTCAAGATGTTCTTGACAGTCTCCAGGAAAAACGGATAACAGAAAAGGCTGCTCTCTTTCTATATATTCAAGAAAATCTGAAGTATTTTCACCTTCCGCCAGACTGCTACGCTGAATAATACGATACTCGTTAATTTCCTGGACCGAACGTTGATCTTCCGGTTTAAATTCACGCATGGAGTCAATATCATCTCCCCAAAACTCGATCCTTACCGGAAATTCATAAGCGGGAGAAAAAACATCAATGATACCACCGCGCCGGGAGAACTCTCCTTTGGTATAGACTTCAAATTCATCATCATAGTCCATTTCCACCAGACGTTCCAGCAATTCCTGGTAGCCAATCCGCATTCCAGTCTCAAGCGTTAATTCGCTGCCAAGAAATTTATCGCGGGACGGCAGAGGATTCAATGCAGCGACAATACTGGTTACAATAATATCGGGACATTCAGCAAGAACCTGATGAATAACTTTAACCCGGTCCGCTTCGTTTTCCGGGATAAAACGATTATTTTCCGTTGCCTCCGGCAGATAGACAAACGACTTCTCAATTCCAAGCTCTACACACCAGCGCTCCAAATCAGCGACCAGTTGTTCCGCCTGATCAGAGTCTGGACAAACCGCAAGAATCGGAACCCGGGCAGCATATGAACATTTAAATAATAGAGGAGCAAGATTTTGCTCCTCCATTTCGGAGTAAAACCTGCATGATAAATCACTTTCTGAAAGCCAATCCTTCCAGATTTTTCGCCATTCGGTCAAAATTTCACCACTTTTATAAAACAATACTTGACTTTTAAGGATCAAGCAATATATTCACATTTTGTTTTGTTTGACAAGACAGGGCTATTTTTGTCTCTGTTTCTCAATAATATTATAAGAAAAACCGGCTGATTACAACATTTAAATTACATTAAAAATACATTTTTTTTAAACTATGGCAAGTTCGACAAAGAAAACCAGGTTAAATTTGGATAACGTATCTGAAGAAGAAATCGACGAAGCGTTGATTGAAAAAGCGGAAAAAGCAATCCGCAAGAAAGATTCGAAAAAAACCAAAAAACCTGTTACAAAAACTGAAAAAGACGCGGAACGCGCAAGTGCACTCGACGAAAACACAGAGCAGTTGCCATCCAAAAATGACACCATGAAAGTCTACATGCAGGATATCGGTCAGATATCGCTGGTGTCGAAAGAGGAAGAAGTCGAACTGGCCGACGCGATCCACAGTAATAATGAAATGGCTCACGATGAAGCTCGTGCAGTCCTGATCAAAGCCAACCTGCGACTGGTAGTAAAAATCGCACACGATTTTAAGGGCCTCGGATTGCCGTTATTGGACCTGATTTCCGAAGGGAATATCGGTCTGATGCGCGCGGTTGAAAAATTCGATCCGTCAAAAGGTGCGAAATTCAGTTCCTACGCGGCATGGTGGATCAAACAATCAATGCGCCGTGCTCTCGCCAATCAAAGCCGAACGATTCGTATCCCAGTTCAGTCTGCGGGCAAGATCAATAAGATCAAATCCGTTAGAATGAAATTGGCAGAAGAGTTGGGACGTGAACCGACAGACGCGGAAATAGCAGATCATCTTGACTTCAGCGAACGTACCGTTGCCGGTTTGAGACTGGCTGATCTCCGTACTTTTTCGCTGCATGATCCGATCCAACAGGGCGAAGACGGCGAATTTCAGGATATCATTCCTGACCGCGGCGCCCAGACTCCTGACCGTATTCTTGGTGATGTGGAATCAGTTGACCGTTTGTTAAATCTTTTGGATACGCTTGAAGAACGCGAAAAGATGATTCTGAAAATGCGTTTTGGTCTTGACGGACAGCATCCACGCACTTTGGAAGAAGTCAGTCAGGAAATCGGCAGAACTCGTGAACGTGTCCGCCAGATTCAGAATCAGGCGTTGTCAAAATTAAGATCATTACTGGCTGACGAAGCTGACTTCGTCAACGATAAATAATCATTTATTTTATATTGAACTATAAACATCCGAAGGGGGTGAATTAAATAATGGAAGCAACTGAAGTACGCTTGAAAAAAGGTGAAGCTATCGACCGCGCACTGCGCCGTCTGAAGAAAAAGCTCGACAAAGAAGGCACACTCAAGGAACTGCGTAACCGCAGACACTATGAAAAGCCGAGCGAACAGAAGCGCCGGGCCAAACGTCAGGGAAAAAGACGTTAATCCCAGTGTTATGTTGATCAATGAAAGGCGTCTGTACCCAGACGCCTTTTTAGTTCCACAATCGTAACCCTTTTATACGGAACAGCTATGCAATCCGAAGATCAAATTAAAGCCCCAGTTCCTATAACAAAGCGTAGAGCTGGTATTTATAAGGTTCTTGATAAATATATCCTGCGCGAATTCATGATTCCTTTTACTTTGCTGATCCTGGCATTTGTCATACTTTTTGTCATCGGTGATATTTTTAATGATCTTGAAGACTTTCTTTCAAGTCATCATAAAGCCGCAACAGTAGCAAATACCTTTATATATTTTCTCTTAAAAATTCCGGGAAACATTCGTTTCATCCTGCCAATTACCGTACTGCTTTCATGCATGTACACCATGGCTAACTTCGGAAAAAACATGGAAATAACCGCCATGCGTTCTTCGGGAATCTCACTAATGCGATGCGGAGGCTCCATTTTCATGGTTGGACTTATTGTAACCATGGTGCTATTTGCACTAAATGAAAAAGTCGTTCCAGCCACGGAACGCCAAGCCTTTATACTCCTGAAACGGGTATCAAAAGGCGATATTAGAATTCGACAAATGTATCAAATGCTTTCTTTCCGCAGTCCGGATAAAAAACGTACCTGGCTGTTTGAGTTTTTCAGTAATGATGGAGAACACCAGAATGTTACCGTCAAATTTCATCGTGAAGACGGAATGCTGGACTGGGACCTGCATGCAAAGTACGCAAAATATACGCCGAAAGGGTGGCTCTTTAAAGATGTGGTTACCACCAAGTACAGTAAAGACGGCCTGATGCCCAAAAGTCCGGTCAAGCATGCTGAAATGCTGATTCCGCTCAAAGACATTCCAGAAACGCCGAACCAAATTTCCGATTCAATCAAGCCGCCGGAAGAATTACCGTCGTGGTCAATTTTCCGTTTGCTTGCAACCACAGACAATATGGCTGAACAATGTAAAAATATTTATTTAACCACACTGTTTTATCGTCTGGCTTTTCCGTGGTCATGCTTTCTTGCGGTTTTTCTTGGAATACCACTGGCGACCAAGAACGAACGTTCCGGAATTTTTATGGCAATAATTACAGCCGTTGTAGTAATTGTAGTTTACCAGATCACTACTCATATTTTCCTGATTATGGGGAAACAGGGACACCTGAATCCGCTGATCGCGGGCTTGTCTCCGACAATTGCTTTTATCATATATGGCTGGTATAATGTTGTAAAACGGGTTTGAAGTAAGCGATGGCGGCAAAAAAGAAAAGCACAGGAAAGCTGATGCTGTGGATCATTGTTCCTCTGCTGGGAATCAATGCCTATGCCTACTGGCAACTGACAAAATCTGCAGAGCATTGGGGGCTGCAATTATTCGGTTCGATAACTGACGGCCTCACCCAGTTGGCATTGATTTTGGCGGTAAATACTGCTGTTATTATTGTTTTGTCAATTATAAAGCGTTAATCAAAAATGGGGGACGCGATGAAAGCTGAAGACATCTACTCGGAAGATCAAAAAACTACTATTCTGAAGTTTATCCGCTCTGTAATCGAATGCCGGCTGGCTGGAGAAAAACTACCGTCTCTGGAAGAAGGTATCCCAAATATGGACACCCTCGGTTCCTGTTTCGTTACGCTCCACACCGCCACTGGTGCCCTTCGCGGCTGCATTGGCAATATCGCACCGACAGAAAACCTTGGAGCAAATATTAGAACCAATGCAATAAATGCCGCTTTCAGGGATCCGAGATTCCGTCCGGTCAACACGAAAGATGAACTTGATTCGTTAAAAATTGAAATCTCGATCCTCACGCCAATGGAAGACATTAATTCTGTTGATGAATTTGAGATCGGACGACACGGTATTCTGTTGATACTGCAAGGACGCTCCTCGGTATTTCTCCCGCAGGTAGCTCCTGAGCAAGGGTGGGACAAACCTACAACATTACAGCATTTGTCAATGAAAGCCGGATTTCCGCCCAATGCCTGGCAGGACCCGTCAGCGCGCTTCCGGGTATTCGAAGCCGTAGTATTTTCCGAACCGGAATGATATTGAATGGCGCAGTTTCTTTATAAAAACTTCAAGCTCCCTGTAAGCAGAATAAAATCGGACGAAACCGATCTGGACCGCAATCTAAAATACTATGCGGCTTCAGCGCTCAAGTTGCCTGAAGGGCTCATAAAGGATTACACGATACAAAACAAAAGCATTGATGCCCGAACTAAAGGCAAACCATGCTTTATCTATACGCTTATACTTGATCTTGAATGGAACAAGAATTATCCGCCGCGCGGTTGTGAATCATATAAACCTGCACTTTCCCCAACCACCAGTAAAATTGCAGGAAAAACGACTCTTCCCAAACATCCGCTGGTTATCGGTACCGGTCCGGCCGGACTTCTTACGGCTTTGACCCTGGCGCGGGCAGGATGTGAACCGGTTGTGATCGACCGTGGATTTGACGTAGAACGTCGCGGCAAAGATATCGACAATTTTTATTCTACCAGGAAACTGAATACGGAGAGCAACTTTCTGTACGGCGAAGGCGGCGCAGGCACTTACTCAGACGGAAAACTCTACACTCGAAAAAGAGCCCCGGAAATCCTGGATATTCTGAAAATATTCACTGATGCCGGAGCCCCATCTGAAATCATGTACCTGAAACGTCCGCATATCGGTTCCGACCTACTGCCCGTGATGGTAGCCAATATCCGTAAGGAAGTCGAAGCCCTCGGTGGACAATATCTCTGGGGCAGAAATGTTACCGAGGTAACGTCAAAAGACGGAAAATTCACCGGCGTAACGTTCTCAAACGGCGAGACCATCACCGGTCCGGCAGCGTTCCTGGGATTTGGACTAAGCGCACGGGAACTGATCGGCAACCTTATCTCAGCCGGAATCGATTATGAATTTAAAGGCTTTCAGCTAGGAGTCCGAATCGAACATCCTCAGTCGATGATCAATCACAACCAGTATGGATTAAAACACGACAGACCTCCGTTTCTAGGAGCGGCGGAATATAATTTCGTAAGCCGCTCCAAGGACAGCAACATCCGTGGGATCAGCACATTCTGTATGTGTCCCGGTGGAGAAATCGTACCGTCAACGGCATTGGAGGACCATCTTTCAACCAACGGCATGAGTCGTTACCGCCGTGATCAGGAATTTGCCAACTCCTGCCTGATTGCCACGTTTCACGCAGAAGAACTTGCCGCCTCAAACAAAATATTTGAATTTATCGGTGAACTGGAACGCCAGGCCTTTACTCTTGGCGGTGGGAATTATACCGCTCCGGCTCAGGATGCCGAAGGCTTTTTGCGCGGCGAAGCATCATTAAAAAATAAAAAAGGCAGTTACCGTTTCGGCATGACCCCTGCCCGTCTTGATGAATTGCTACCGGAACCAGCTGTCAATGCAATGCGAACCGGACTGATGCAGTTTGACCGACAATGCCACGGATTTATTAAACACGGCAGACTGGTTGGAATTGAAACACATATTTCCAGTCCGGTAAGATTTATAAGGAATCTGGAGTCATTGGAAAGTTCGTTGTCAGGACTGTATATTACCGGAGAAGGAGCAGGATACGCGGGCGGTATTATGTCCGCCGCGGTCGACGGCAAACGTGCAGCCGAGACGTGGTTAAAGAGTAAAATATAAATGTTGCGCAGCAACTACTTCGCGCCGGGTCGTACCCGGTCGCCCTCCGGCGATAGAGGAGTAGCTGCGCGGTAATGAGCGCTCGCCGAAGGCGAAATTGTATTTGAAAACTTTACGGTCATGTGACGATAAAGCGGAAAATGTTTTTTATGGAGCGGGCGGAGCGATGCGGAATAAAAAAATTTTACGGGTGATTGACACGGCCCCAAAACATTAGATTTGAGCGTTAAGTGTAAATAACACAGGGACATAACATGTCAGACGACTGGATAGAAATAAAACGTGACGAAAAGCACATCAACCGCGAACGCCAGAAGGCCCGCGAACTGCGCAATTCCCAGTGGTGGAAAGATCAGCTGGCAAAGGGTACCTGTCACTATTGTGGAGAAAAATTTCCGCCGGAAGAACTGACCATGGACCATATTCTTCCGGTTGTACGCGGCGGCAAAAGCAACAAAGGCAATGTCGTTGTCTGCTGTAAAGAATGCAACAACGAGAAAAAATACCTCACTCCGGCAGAAATGATTCTGCGCCAGATGGAAAAAGAACAGCAGAAAAAAGACCAGTCATCGTAAGATCATTTTCATATTAGTCCCGTTTTATAGTAATACCGTGCATCGAAAGTACATGACACCATTATGCGGGTGGCACAAAATACATTAGCGACAGAAAATGGTACTAAAAAATCATTTTAACGAGGGGTTTTGAGAAAATGCATGTATTTTAGCACAAAAAATGATATTATAAGCATCTGACATTAACCTTAATGGATGACCCCAATATTAAGACCCCAATATTAAGCCCAAATATTAAGTTATTTAAATGTAAGCCAAGAAATCCCGGAAGAACGTGATCATAGAACCGGAGGTTTTGTTGACTATCCATATATGAAAATCATATCAGGACCTTTTACTAATGGTGTTAAAAATGAAAAATAAAAAAATTATCATTATTGCTAGTGCTTTGGTCTTGTTTCCTTTGGTCTTGTTTTCAGGAAACAGGTGTAATAATATTGCTCGTTCTATGACAACTGCGACCGACGGAGATGATAATGTCATATGGTGTGATATTTACAAAAGCGATTTAGATTTATCTCAGGAATGGAATCCTTATATTACTGATCATCTGCCTTTTGATATTCACGCTATTATAATAAAAGCAATGAATAAATTAAAACGTTATATTCCCAAACAATATTCTTTATTCAAAATACAGTCTATTTCGATTGACAGATACAATCAAACCTTTAAATGGGTTTGCGTAATACGCTTTCAAAATATAAATTCGCATAAAGAAACTATTTCCGTTGTTTTTTATTTTACAGGTAAATCGGCGGAAAATAGAACTAATAAAAAATTAAACATAAGCTCAAAATTTAATCAGCTCAAAAAAACAAGAGAGTTTCTTAACATTTGTAGCCATATTAATAATGTAAGATTTGCATATCGAATACAAAATAATGATGTGTTTAAAAAAGAGACTTGGGACATAAACAAAATAACTGACATCAAGTTTAAAGATGCTATCAAGGAAGCCCAAAAAGAATTATTTTCTGTTCTTGAAAACTTTGATATAAAACTAGATGAATATTGGCTTTCTGAAATTGAATTTAAAAAATTAAACATTGAAAATAACAGATTTTTTATTGTTATTAGATTTACAATTAAGATAGAAGGCAGCAATAAAAGCAGGACGATTTTTTCTATCCCATTATATTTTAACAATGTTACTAGAAAATATCAAATTCCGGCTCAAAACCATACACGACTTCAGCGGCCGAAGTACGGAGTGGTGCCGTACATTGAAAATAAGTTAAATTAATTGAGTGGTGCCGCGAAATAAGGTTAATATTGGGGTCGGATGGTTTAATATTGGGTTTAATATTGGGGTGCGTATAATTTGAATAATTAAGCTCGAAGCACGATGCTTGAAGTCGGGGATGCGTATAATTTGAAATATTAAGCTCAAGCAATAGTGTAATTTTCGTTTTTTGTATCTTAAATCGATTTTTTAACATCGAAAAATGGATTTAAATAATTTGGAGAAATTTATGTATAAGAAGATGATATTTGGGGGAGTTGTTTGTCTGCTGGCAGGCATGGTGTTTGGTGCTCCGGCTGTAGCAGATAAGGTGGTTACTCCCAAAGCAGAAGAAGCGAAGAAGCCGGAATCGGGACAAGTCGTAATGTCCAACCTGCCGGATAAGATCAAGTTGATTATCGGTATCGGCGAGACAAAAAACTAAGCGGTCAAGCTTATTGATAATTCATTTCTCTCCATATTCATGCATTTTTCTCCACTTTTTTCTAGTACATTTTTTGAACAATAGTTTATGAAATCCGTATCCGGGCGATTCACCGTCTCGGCAAATATTGTCCAGAGACGCGGCTAATCCGTACGAGGGAAACGGCTGTTTAATTTTTTCTTAAAAACATGGCAATTCAATTATTATTATTGAGTTAAGCGCTTATATTAATTTTTTCTTGCAATGCAACATAATGAGGTCGTATATGACAGGCAATATTATACTGGCTGGCGTTGGGGGACAGGGAATACTGCTCTCGGCGCAACTTATCGCGGCAGCGGCTGCTGCTGCCGGCTTAGACGTAAAAACCAATGAGATACACGGCATGGCCCAGCGCGGCGGTTCGGTAATCGCGCTGGTAAAATTCGGCGAAAAAGTACATTCTCCGCTGATTCTTGAAGGAACCGCAACACTTCTCGGCGCATTCGAAATGATTGAAGCTCTACGTAACGCACACTGGCTTGCTTCCGACGGAACCGCAGTTGTTGCCCGTGACAAAGTTATACCAGTTACAGTTTCCAGTGGGAAAGCCGCCTATCCGGAAGACGTAGAGGACCGGTTGAAAAAAGTATTCCCATGCCTTGAACTCCGTGATGTCACAGCCATGGCAAAAGAACTAGGCAACAGCCGGGTTGCAAACACGATCCTCACTGGAATGATTTCACGTCATCTGGAACTACCGGAAGAAGTCTGGACGGAAGCTATAAAGAGCTGCGTTAAACCTAAATTTATCGATATCAATCTGAAAGCATTTGAATTAGGACGAGGGGAATAATGGACTTTAAATTTTTTAACCACACCGCCGAAACCATGTCAAGGGACGAAATCCGTTCCATCCAGGACAAAGGATTGGTGAAAACCGCAAAATATGTTTACGAACATAATTCTTTAATGAAAAAGAAGTTCGATGAGCTGGGCGTAAAACCGGAAGACATTCGTTCCGCCGCTGATATTGTCAAACTGCCGTTCACCAACAAAGAAGACTTTAGAGTACATTATCCGCTGGGCTTATCCTGTGTCGACAAACAGAATCTTGCGGAAATGCATATGTCCTCCGGCTCAACCGGCACCCCGGTCGTCATGCCTTATACACTGGCTGATGTCGACCAGTGGGCGGAATGCATGGCACGATGTTATTGTATGGCTGGAGCGGTCAAAGGCGACACCGTACAGATCACTCCGGGCATGGGCTTGTTTAATGGCGGCTTCGGCTGTTTTCACGGTGCCCGCAAAGCCGGCTTATTCATTGTACCAACCGGTGCGGGAAATACAGTCCGTCAGGTTAAGCTGGGAAAAGATTTTGGCACCCGCATTCTTACCGGCGTTGTCTCTTATGGCGTACGTATCATGGAAGTGATGGAAGAGCTGAAAAAACAGATGCCAGACTTGGAAATCGGTATTTTCGGAGCGGAAACCTTTTCTGAGTCGCTAAAAAAACGTCTATCTACCGGACTTGGAATTGATGCTTACGACATTTACGGCATGACCGAAACCGGCGGGATCGGTACCCTTGGCATGGACTGTCCGGTTCATGATGGTCTGCACTGTTGGGAAGATCATTATATTTTTGAGATCGTTGATCCACTGACCATGAAACAGGTTCCGGACGGAGAAGAAGGCGAGATCGTCATTACCTGTTTCACCCGTGAAGCACTGCCGGTAATTCGGTTCCGCACCGGTGACCTCAGCCGAATTCTGTCACGCGAAACCTGTGCCTGCGGCAGAACTCATGTCCGCTATGCTCCGATTACCGGGCGTGCCGACGACATGCTGATCATCAAGGGAGTAAACTTCTTCCCGCGTCAGGTAGAACAGGCACTGATGGAAATTCCCGGCGTTAAACCAAACTACCAGATCATCCTCGCAGAACACGACGGTATCAAAGACGTACGCATTAATGTTGAAGCGGAAGAAGGCGTGACCGGTTTCATGGTTGAAAAACATCTAAAAGAAGCGCTGGGCTTCTCCCCGAAAGGCGATGTATATCCTCCGGGAGCCCTGCCCCGCCAGGAAGGCAAAGCCAAACGAATCTACTACAGTAATAACGATCAAGGGAAATAGCAGTGAATTCTGAAATTTTAATATCAGGCAATGAAGCCATCGCCCGAGGAGCCTGGAAAGCCGGCGTAAATTTCGCCTCTGGTTACCCCGGTACTCCATCAACTGAAATAATGGAAAACCTGTCAAAATTCAGGAAGGACCTTTACTGTGAATGGGCTCCCAATGAAAAAGTTGCCCTGGAAGCATGTGTCGGAGCGGCCCTGGACGGAGCCAGAAGTATCTGTACGATGAAACTGGTAGGACTGAATGTGGCAGCCGACCCATTGATGACGCTGTCATACATTGGAGTGGAAGCCGGACTGGTCATCTGTGTTGCCGACGACCCGGGCCAGTATTCCTCCCAGACCGAGCAGGACACCCGCAACTATGCACGCTTCGCCAAGATACCTGTCCTGGAACCTGCAGATGCTCAGGAATGCTATGATTTCATGGAACTGGCATTTTTAATTTCAGAAGAATACCGTACTCCGGTAATTATACGAACTACTACTTGTGTTAGTCATTCCCGCGGTTTAGTAAAACCAGGAGAACGCACTCTGGGCCCCAAAAAAGTCGGCTGGCAGAAGAATCCGTCGAAATACGTACCAATCCCGGTATGGGGACGAGTTATGCGCCGCAATATTGAGGACCGACTAAAAAAACTCTCTGCTGCCGCCTCAGAATCTTCCGTTAATACGATTGAACTGAAAGACACCTCGCTGGGAATCATCACTGCGGGGCTTCCGGCTCTACACGTCCGGGAAGCTTTCCCGGAAGCATCAATCTTAAAACTGGGCTGGGCATACCCTTTCCCTGATGAACTAATCAAACGTTTCGCCTCGCAGGTCGACAAGATTCTTATTGTTGAAGAACTTGACGATATTCTGGAAGAACATATCAAAGCTCTGGGAATTACTTGTGAAGGACGTAAGTTTGTTCCCGGTGTAGGGGAACTGACTCCAGCGGTAATTGCCGAAGTCAAAGCAAAATGGGAAGGCAAACCGGCAACGATTCCAACTCCGGTCAAAGAATCAGAAGGCCTGCCGCCGCGCCCACCGATTCTTTGCGCGGGTTGTCCGCACCGCGGCGTGTTCTATGCTCTCACAAAATTTGATGTTGTGGTTACCGGAGATATCGGCTGCTATACCCTCGGAGTATTTCCACCGCTGGACCGCACCGATGTAATTCTGTGCATGGGCGGCGGAGTCTCAATGGCCCATGGTATCGAAAAAGCCGGAGAACCCAAAAAAGTTGTCGGAATTGTGGGAGACTCAACCTTTTTCCATTCCGGAATTACCGGATTGCTGGATATTGTTTACAACCGGGGTACCTCAACTATTGTCGTTGTCGACAACCGTACAACTGCAATGACCGGCCACCAGGATCACCCCGGCACGGGGCGCCCCTTGATGGGCGGCGAGTATCCGGGAGTTTCAATTGAAGCGATTGGAAAGGCCTGCGGTATCAAACGGGTCCGCGTCGTTGATCCATATGATCTCGCAGCGACACAAACTGCGCTGAAAGAAGAAATGGAAGCCAATGAACCTTCGCTGATTATTTCACGTGCCCCCTGTCTGCTGCGGGAACGAAAACCCTGCGGTCCGCCACTAACGATTGATACGGAAAAATGTAAAAGCTGTGGACTCTGTCTGAAACTGGGTTGCCCGGCGCTGGAATATTCCGGCAACGGCTGTCCATCAATCAACCAAGCCCTCTGCGCCGGATGCGGCATGTGCGCTGAAGTCTGCCATACAAATGCGATCAGTCGTTCAGAATGATTTGGTTCAGTCAAAATTTTCCCAGATATTCTTTCTATAAATTGATGGCGAAAATCTGAAACCATGATATATTCCATTTTTATATGGGAATGAACTTTTGGGGAAACATGATTGAGATACAAAAAAACTTCATGGATAAGACTTGGAAATGGCAGCATAACAACAGTATATGCGCCGAAGTCACTGAGAAGAGATCAGATAATCCGACAATGAAGATCAAGCAGAATCCACTGCGGACAATATACCGGATCGATACTGATCACCGTGGAAGTTTTTTTGTAAAACACGATCATCCCCGTGGTTTCTTCAAAAAAATCCGGACTGTTTTCAAAAATAAAATTCAAAGTGAATTCGAGTCAGCCATGTTGCTAAGGGAATGCAATATTCCAATCGTAAAATATCTTGACTGGGGACGTTGCGGACCTGACTCCATCCTGGTATCCATCACCGCCGACTGTATGGTCAGTGGTAAAGAGTTCTGGCATACCAGGGCCATGGATTCTATCGAAACAAGAAATACATTTCTTGAAAATCTGACAAGTTTTGTCAAAAGTTTTGTAAATGCAGGCATATCTCATCCGGATTTTCATTCCAGCAATATCCTGGTATCTCCAGACATAAATATTGTTCTGGTTGATCCTTACGGAGTAAAACAGCGTACGACTTTAACGGAACAGGACAAAATAGAATTGTCCAAAATTTTTGTAGATTTCCGTGGAGAAATCAGCCGCTCGGAGGCAATACAATTATTACAAGACTCCGAAATTTCCAGAAATAAGAAAGAAGCAACAAAACTCTGGCAATTAACTCTGAAAGACGAATACGATAAAATTGTAAAAAACTGGCCCAAATGTTGTGAACAGATATTATCCGGACAATCAAAATTTTGCACACAGCAGATCAGCCAGGGACACGAATGCATTTTTCGTCATACCACATACTATAAACCATTATTCTCTAATATGTCCGAACTCCCCAGTAATCTCAGACGAGAACAACTATCCTCTGAGAAAGCAAAGAAACACTGGCTTGAATCATTTAAACAGCAACTGCTTCGGGAAGACCAGACTGATATTCCGGTAATCTGGCAAAAGAACGGTCCGAAAAGTATTTTATATTACAAATAGACTTCTTTGCTGTACGCCTCATGAATCCATTCGAAACGAAGAAACCGTGAAAAAAATATCATGTATGACGCGTAAGCGAGTCCCCAAATAATGCAGGAAAACACGAAGAGCCTGAATAAACGTGTAGATGTAAGGGTATTTTTATACAGCATTTAAGATAAATAATAGTTACTTTCATAATATTTTTGGTTTATTTCGCAAGATATAGAGTTCAAACTGTTGCTAAAGTCACTTGCAGATGATATAGTTGACTTTGGGTATAATATAAAAATGTTAGTGTATAGTCACTATGGCAGGTCTTCTCTTTGATATAAGCACCGAAATTATAACTCCTGAGCATGATGCACTGGAGAGTGTGAAATATCGCGGTGGTAACCATTGCGGTATCAAACATTTCACCTCTGAATCCGATGGACTTAACATTAATTTGGCCTCCCGCCACAACCTTGTTACAGACCTGACTGATGCGGGAAAACAACCTGTATCTTATGAAGACGGCGAATGTTGGATTATACTGGACGGTGAAATATTTAATTATCGAGAAATACGACGTATCCTTGCCAGCGAAGGATATGCTTTCAAATCAGAATCCGATGTTGAAGTAATCGCCGCCGCCTACTCTCGCTGGGGGGTAAGATGCCTTAAATATTTTAAGGGAATGTTTGCTTTCTGTATTTTCAATCAGAAAAAACAACGCTTTTTCATAGCCCGTGACCGACTCGGAGTTAAGCCATTGTATTTCATCAATCGCTATAAGTGTTTTCGGGTTGGATCGGAAATTAAACAGTTTCTCAGCGCTCCGGGTTTTGTTCCCGAAGCAAACGCTGAAATGGTACACTATTATCTTTCCACCGGACTTACCCGCAGAAATTCTAAAACGTTGTGGAAGGAAGTTTATGAGCTTCCTCCGGGCCATTATATCGAACAAAAGCTGAAAAACTGGAGTCCGGGAGCCCCCCTGCGAGCCCAATGCTGGTATCAACTGGATTTCAATATCGTCTCCGAAATGAAATTCGAAGATACCGCAGTTGACTATAGAGAACGCCTGACAAATTCAATGCGTGATCAGCTTTCCCATAATTATCCGGATGGATTCCGGCTTTCCGGTGACATCAACACAGCAGTAACAACCTGCCTGGGAAATGAATTATGCCGGGGAGAACGCCTGAAGACGTACTCTCTTATCAGCGAAAGCAATTATCCGGATAACCTTCGAACCGTAATGAACGTTTCCAAAGCCCTTAGTACGGAAAATCATACGGAGGAATTTAAAAGTACTGATTTTCTGCCGGACTACGATGCGATGATCTATGCCAATGACTTTCCTCTGGAATTCGAACGCAACCTGTTCAACTGGATGTTATACGCGAAAGGAAATTGTAAAGGCAGAATTGTTATTGACGGCGAAGGAGCCAGCCAGTTTCTTTTCAGTAATATTGATTTTTACTGGGCATATCTCAACCGTAGAATGTTCAATGAATCAGCCGCAATATTTATTTCGGACCTGCGCCGTTTTAAATGGACCAATCAAAAGCCCTGGTTAAAAGTCATTAATAAGCTGAGAAAAATGACTTTTGGTCGCAATTCAGGACTGACTGAAACTGTTATCAAAAAGGGCGTATTGACGAACAATCCGGACTACACGGCAGAATTAATGCCGAACGGCTGTGACGACAAACTGCTTCCGACTGCCTTTAAGGATGTCCTTATGCTGCGCGAAACTCTGCACTTTCTTGATCGCTGCGCTTATCAGGGACAATGTGAACTTCGTCATCCATTCCTTGACCACAAAGTAGTCGAGCTCAGTTTGCGCATGCCATATCACTTTAAAATCCGTGACGGATTGACAAAATATATCCTACGCGAGGCGTTTGCCGATCTGCTGCCACGAAATGTGTACTCGAAACCTGACATTATTGACAGTGAATTCGTAGGCGGAGCCAAATGGCAACGGTTGCTTTTCCATACTCTCGTATTGGAAAATATTGATGATCTTCTTCGTGAACCTTACATTGAACGCGATGAACTGGCCACTGCAATGCGCAAATTCACGATCAATAAAGCGGCATTCTCTCCGGTTATGTGGCGACTTATCGGCATCAACCGCTGGAAAAAAGTATTCAAAATTCAAAATATGCGGTAAAAAACTCTGCCGACATTGCATTTTCAGGCTGGAAATAACCGTTCGAAGGCTTATTTTATTGTATTAGATATTTATTTCAGAAAACTTGTTCATTGAATATATAGAGGTGACTTATGTCAGAAGAAAAAAACGAGCCATTGGATTTTATCCGTTCCATTGTGACTGAGGACGTCAAAAATGGAAAACGCGACGGTCAGGTCGTTACCCGTTTTCCGCCAGAACCTAACGGATATCTCCATATCGGCCATGCCAAAGCGATTTGTATCGACTTCGGCATCGCCAAGGAATTCGGGGGCGTATGCCACCTGAGAATGGATGACACGAACCCCACCAAAGAAGATGTGGAATATGTGGACTCCATCCAGGAAGACGTACACTGGCTCGGATTCGACTGGGGCGAAAATTTTTTCTATGCCTCCTATTATTATGATAAACTTTACGAATTTGCACTTGAACTGATCCGCCGCGGCAAAGCATTTGTCTGCGATCTGACGGCTGAAGAAGTAAAAGAATATCGCGGAACCCTGACCGAACCAGGCAAGGAAAGTCCGTACCGCAACCGGTCAATCGAAGAAAATCTTGACCTGTTCGAAAGAATGCGGAAAGGCGAATTTCCAGATGGCGCAAAAACCCTCCGCGCCAAAATCGACATGGCTGATCCAAATATTCATATGCGCGACCCGGCAGTTTATCGCATCCGTCACGCCCACCATCACCGTACCGGTGACAAATGGTGCATTTATCCGATGTACGACTTTGCTCACTGTCTCAGTGACTCCATTGAAGGCATTACCCATTCACTGTGTACGCTGGAATTTGAAATCCACCGTCCGCTTTATGACTGGTTTATTGACGCGGTCGGAGCGGAACCGCATCCGCAGCAGATTGAATTCTCACGTCTTAACCTGACCTATACGGTCATGAGCAAACGTCGCCTGCTGGAACTGGTAAACGGCAACTACGTCAACGGCTGGGATGATCCCCGCATGCCGACCCTCTGCGGTTTCAGACGACGTGGTTATACACCGGAAGCCATCAAAAAATTCTGCGAAATTCTGGGTATCACCAAAACCAATAGTCTGTCAGACATCGCTCTGCTTGAACACTGCCTGCGCGATGACCTGAACAAACGTGCCCCGCGCGTTCTCGCGGTCATGAATCCGCTGAAAGTAGTCATTGAAAATTTCCCGGAAGGCGATGTAGACGAACTGGAAGCAATCAACAATCCGGAAGATCCGTCACAGGGCTCACGTAAAGTACCATTCACACGAAATATCTACATAGACCGCAACGATTTCATGGAAGATCCCCCGAAGAAATTCTTCCGCCTCGGTCCCGGCCGCGAAGTAAGACTGCGCTATGGTTACTTTATCAAATGCAATGATGTCATCAAAGACGCAGACGGCAATATTGTCGAACTTCGTTGTACATACGATCCGGAAACCCGCGGCGGTTCAGCCCCGGACGGACGCAAGGTAAAAGGCACGATCCACTGGGTATCGGCCGACCACGCAGTCGAAGGCGAAGCCAGACTGTATGACCGGTTATTCTCGGTGGAAAATCCCGGAGCGGAAAAGAATTGGCTGGAACTGCTTAATCCAGATTCACTGGAAGTTAAAAAAATCTATGTAGAACCATGTCTGGCGGAAGTTGAACCCGGCTATATCTGCCAGTTCGAACGCCAGGGATATTTCTGCGCGGACAAGGATTACACGCAGGAAAAACCGGTATTCAACCGTTCGGTAGCTCTGCGTGACTCCTGGGCAAAAGCACAGGGAAAGAAGTAGTTGCAGAATAATATGGATATTATATATTGTTGCCTGATAACCGACCGGTCCGAAAATGCCGGTCTGGTTGTAGAATTATTGAGTGCGCTCGGACTTCAGTTCAGCAGTTGGCAGGATCGCGAAACAAAATTATCGCGACACACCATTTACTGTGAATCGAAATCCGAAGCGCAAAATGTGAAAGCACAGCTTGAAGAGGCACAGCCTTTCTGGAAAGAACTTGGCGCGGATGTTACAGATATTGAAACAACATCAATTAAGCGGGAAGATTGGAGCGAAACCTGGAAAAAATATTTCCATGTAATCGAAATTTCCGATCGACTGGTCATCAAGCCGTCGTGGGAAGATTACGATGCTTCTCCCAAACAGGTAATTGTTGAAATTGATCCCGGCATGAGCTTCGGAACCGGTCAGCACGCAACAACCAGTTTCTGTCTAAAAATGCTCGACAAACTGGCTGACGGCACTCCCAAAAGCTTTCTTGATGCCGGTTGCGGCTCCGGTATCTTATCAATCGCGGCAAATAAGCTCGGTTACAATCCGATGAGCGCGTTTGACATTGACCCGGACGCAACCAGAATTGCGCAGGAAAATTTTGAATTCAACGCCATACCGGATGATTCAATTGAGTTAACGACTGCTGATCTGGCAGGCTTTAAAACTGATCTACAATATGATTTGGTCGCAGCCAATATCCTGGCGCACATACTAGTAAAAAACCGTGAAATAATCTACTCTTTCGTAAAGCCTGCTGGAAACCTAATTCTGGCGGGAATTCTGAATGAAGAGTTCGACAAAATCAGTTCAGCTTTCTGCGAACTCGGTTTAAAACAAATCGAATCATTCAGCGAAAAAGAATGGACCAGCGGCTTGTTTGTCAAAGAAAATTAAAAGTTATCAAGCAGGACTTTATGTCCTGCTTTTTTGTAAAATTTGGAAAGAACTATGAAATGGTTTGGTGTGAGATGTGTATTCCATCATCCGAACAGAGAATCTTCTGACCATTTATATGAAGAGCGAATTCTAATCTGGCAGGCTGAAAACTTTGACCAGGCCATCAATTTTTGCTGAACAAGAAGCGCAGAATTACGCAAAAAAAGAAAACTGTAAATATCTTGGACTGGCCCAGGCTTTCCATACCTATTTCGACAAACCGGAATCAGGTTCTGAAGTCTTTTCATTAATGAGAGATGATGACTCTAATGCAGAGGACTATCTGGACTTCTATTTCGACACAGGAACGGAACGCCCCAAAACGCACAGAGACTAATAATTTATCCCGCCTTTTCCCTAAAAAACTATTGCATATCTTATAATACTATATTATAATACAGTTACAAGTATTAGACAGTCGAAATTTCCGACGTTCACACAGTCAGAAATAGTATTTGATACTTTTTTATGAATCAGGGAGGGGAGATTTAGTAATGAAGAATCACATGTATTACAGTCATTCAGGCGCAGTGGGAGTTCCGGGACTTTTATTTGTTTTATTTGGAGGCACCTTGGCAGCCGCCATTCTTGGAACCATTTACGGATACGCGACCTACTACATTCCTTTCATATATATCAGTTTTCTCTTAACCATTGGGTTCGGCTTGGGAACAGGCTTCATTGTGGGATTTTGCGGCAAGCTCGGAAAAATAAGAAATAATATTGTTATGCTCTTTATGGGAATTTTCTTCGGACTGCTTGGATTATACTGCTGCTGGGTTGTCTGGTTACTTGCATCTTCCAAACACGAAGTCCTGATTTTTAATCCGCGAACGATATTTGCAGTCATGCAGGAAATAACGAAAGGAGGAGCCTGGTCTATATTTTCATTCACTCCAACCGGTTTTTGGCTTTACTCTGTATGGACCATTGAAGCATTGATTATTGTCGGTATATGTATATTTACGGTCCTTGCTGTTTCGGCGGCTGTTCCTTTTTGTGAACGCTGCAACAACTGGGTGGAAACAATCTATACCTCCTATCCGCTTTCTCTCATCGCAGATCCGGAAGAATTCGTTGAACATCTGGAAAATGAAAATTACGAATGCCTGAAAAGGCTCTCAAAAGCAGACAGACTGTCAACAAATTTCACTGAAGTTGAAATACAACGATGTCCGGAATGCGGAGAAAGTGCTTTCCTTACAGTCAAATCGGTCAACCTGATAACAGATTCTGATGGCAAAGAGCAAAAAAATGAAGACGTTCTGGTAAACAATTTAATCATAAAATCGGAAAATTGCAATAACATAAAATCTGCAATTACCAGTACTTCCAGAGCAGAAAGTTTTATTTAACTCACCCAAAAAAAGAGCCGGCATTTCACCGGCTCTTTTTATAAACACTTTTTTCTACGGAATAATTATTCCGGCAGCATACCTTCATCCAAACCGAGCGGAAGAGCTTCCGGTCTTTCACAAGTGGTTTCAAGCATAACTTTACCACCTGCCTTGCTGGATTTATCGAAGGCCAGCATAATTTCCAGAGCGTGGTTGGCTAGTTCGCCACTGGCGCGGTGCTTGCGTCCGCTTTTCAACGCATAAGCCATATCGGCAGCACCGATACTGCGGCTGTTTTCGCTGTAACGGAACGGCATAGCAACAGTTTCCCATTCACCTACTTCCGGACGGAACACTTCTACCGGTCCTCCGAAGGTATTCGGATCCGGAACCTTGAGGGTTCCCTGGCTACCATAGATTTCAATCGGAGCATGGCTGTGCTTGTAAGCATCAAAGCTGGTAATAACAGTGATTACCGCACCGCATTTGAATTCAATTACACCAGTCAGATGAGTCGTAACAGTCACAGGATATTTGCCAAACGGTTTGTACTTGTCTTTGTATGCGTCAGAAACTTCAGCACCCAAAGTACGAAAATCATCAAAACGTTTGGTTACAGCAGTTACGCTTTCAGCCGGACCGAGCATATTGATCAATGCGGTAATGTAGTAAGGACCCAAGTCAAGCATCGGACCTGCGCCGTAGTCGTAGAAGAACGGAGCCTGTCCCCATTTTTCCGGTCCGCGGCCCATTACAATAGCAGTACCGGCAAGTGGTTTGCCAATCCATCCGTCATCAATAAGCTTACGGCAAGTCTGCTGTCCCGCACCCAGGAAAGTATCAGGGGCACTACCAACGCGCAGATTCTTTTCAGCAGCTAATTTAATTACTTTAGCAGCGTCATCAGCATCAACCCCGAAAGGTTTTTCTGAATAAGCGTGTTTGCCGGCGTTAAGAATATCAGTGGTAACTTTTGAGTGAGCCAACGGCGGAGTCAGGTTTATGACAATATCAAGATCCTGAGCCAGCAGTTCCTCATAGCCCATGCTCTTGACATCCCATTTTTCTTCTTTTTCCGCAGAGCGGTCAGCAAATGAGTCAGTACATGCAGCAACTTCCAGGATGTTGAATTTCTTTGCCGCATTGAAATAAGCGTCACTGATCATTCCGCATCCGATGATACCAATCTTCGTTTTTTCCATTTTCAAAACTCCGGATTATTTATTGCCCTGGGCCAGGCCGTTCAATGTCATGAATTTATAGCTCAGTTCGATTGCAGTCATCATGTCGATAATGCAAGAGTCCAGTTCAACGATAATCGTATCAACCTGTTCCGGTATTTCTTTTACCAGTTCTTTGATAGGAAGGGTTCCGGTACCGAGTGGCATCAGTTCAACTTTTCGTTCCAGCAGACCGTTAACCATATCATCGCCGGCAACCTTCTGTTCACTAATACCATCTTTCATGTGGATTGAGATCACATCATCTTTAAATATTTTCAGCATTTCCACCGAATCTTCTTTGCCAAGACAGGTTGACCAGAAACAGTCCATCTGAATCTTCACTTCTGACGGACAAAGTTCACGATAGATTTGATATTTCAGCTTGCCATCAATACGCTGGAACTCGAAATCATGATTGTGCTGAAACAGAGTAAAACCGTTTTTCGAAACAGTTTCATAAATCTTGCAGGTGGATTCAGCGGTTTTCTTAATGGCATCCATGTCCTTGAAATCATCAGGTCCGTAACCACAGACAATTTTTTTCAGGCCAAGAGCGTTTGCCATTTCCATGGTTTCATCAAGGTTATTGACCCTTGCCCAGGGAGTATGTGAAGAGAACATTTTAAGACCAAGGTCATCAATGATCTTGAGAAATTCTTTGGGTTCCAGGCCCCAGAGACCGGCAGGTTCAACACCGACATAACCGATGTCTGCAACTTTTTTCAGAACTCCGACGAAATCTTTTTCCGCCATCTCACGAAGAGAGTACAACTGAACAGAAATTGGCTTAAGCATTTTAATCCTCATTTTATTTTTTATTTAAACGCTTATTGACGAAATCTCCAACATTCAGCTATTATATTTCATAGAATACAATACATCAATTGACAAAAACTATTTTTATTTTACCATATGTTTGATTTTGATTAATCTATTTCACTAATCGGAAAAAAAGACATAACTTCATCATTCTTCCGGTGTAGTTTAACACAACTCAACATCAAAATAGCGATCTTCCGCAGCTTCCCAGCCGCTGTTATCTTTGTCAAAATTCCACTCACTGGAAGAATCCGGCTGAAAATCCAGCGGAACCTGCTCATGAACATAATACCACGCGGATTTATCAAAAACTCTGCCGTTGATTGTCATTCCTGGATTTCTTCCGGCACATACAGCTATGTCATAGTTTTCTCCCGGCATAAGCTCAAAATCGTATGCCGTAACATCCCCGATAAGATAACTGGGATATTTCTGGAGAAACTGTACTGTACCATAATGCATATTGTAGCGTATTTCAAATGTATCGGAATCGTCAGATATTTCGGTTGGAACAACCAGCGGAATTGCGCCTTGAAAATTACAATACTGAGGTACACTCTTCATTTTCAGGCGAAAACGGATCATCAGGTCAGATTCACTTTCTGATAACTTGCCGGGACTTCCGCATTCCATATTATTTTCAGGCATGATTGAATATCTGGATTCAACATTGTTTTCCACAATAATAATCTGCCCTTCCGGACATTTCTTTTCTTTATAAGAGCTGAAACTCCCGGCAATCGTATCTTTATCTTTACTAATAAACAGAAATCCGTTCGGAACAATGCTGCTGTCAGTCAGAAGATGACTACAGTCATACTCATGTTCTGAAAAATTCGCTATGATCCGCGCCGTATCGTATTCTGCAAATATTTGTCCATCACCGCTATAGTCATATGATAACAGTCTGGCCCCATAAAGTTTCGCAAATGCGGTTTTGCCGAGATGAAGCAGTATTTTCAACCAGCGTCTGTTCCGCTTTGTAAACCGGTCGGCCGACGCCATGCCAAGTTTGGGACTAACATTGTTCAACAAAGAGAATGTCAATTGCTGGATTGAAGTTTGCCCCAGCCTGGTCCCGGTATTATGCGGATAAAACCTGACATACTCGTTTTTCAGGAATACGCCAACTTCACATCTATACCCCATATATACACCTCTGTCCGGAGTCCGCCAGTAACCGGCACCGGGATTGTCCGGATTCCAGGCAGGATTCAGGCACCCCCCGGTCTGGAACGGCAATTGCCAGCAAGCTCCGCCTTCCGATAACATTGGCATCCGGGAACCATATCGACTCATCATCTTACGAACTTGATCAAAATAAAGATCAGGTCCCGGAGAATCCGGATGAAAGTCATAACCATTTCCAACAGGATCTATCGCAGCAATAACGTTCGTAAAATAAACGTCTGCACCAAGCTGACGCCATTGCTGATAAAATTCATCAAGAAGCTGTTTCACAATTTTGCTGGACGGCGAAATCAAGTACCCCGGCAGACACCAATTCGCAGTTCGCGGTTTTCCATCCACACGAACCATGGCAAGTTTTTCCACATCATACTGTCGGTCGATATCACTTCCTTTCGTCCAATAAAAGAAACTAGTTCGCGGCATAAACAAATGCCCACTGTTATGCGCCACGTTAATCATCTCACGGAAATCTTCTATTGTACCGTGTAATTTATTGGGTGGAAAGTAGTTTGGAAAGGAATCCCAGGTAATCGGCGAGTCTTTTGTTGGACTCATATAACCAGGAGTATGAATCATAAGGGTTCCCGGAATGTCTTTGATAATTTTGGCCGCCTCTTTCATATCACCGCCAACAGGACATACAACGGCAGATGCAAGTTTATCAAAAAGGTTCTTATCAATCTTCTCATGTAGTTTCGGAAGCTGCCCGAAGTTATCGGATATATACGCGTCGGTCCATTCGCGCAGACCAGAGAAAGCGGTCAATTTATTTTTCACCCCAACAAGGCATTCATCTGGATTTCTAAAACAAACGATGCTTGAAACAACTGAAACTTTTCCGGCCTTCTGCCGGTCCCCTTTCAACTTTGTGTGAGTCGGAATGAAAGTCTCATTTTGAATGGCATATAAAGCGGTAAGTGGTCCCGGTGAAGTAATATTAAAACCATTCCAGGCGCAATTGATACCATATTCGGTCTCGTATACCGGTTTATATTCGATAGCGGGCATCACATATTCCGGCATCAGGAATGAATTATCTTCATCGTATGTTATCTTCCAGCCGGGAATCGTTTCGAACCGATAAATTGGAAATGGACCGTGATTCTGAAATTCTCCCCACCAGATTATTCCGGAATCGCTGAACTCGAAGAAAAATGAAACTTCGACATGTTCATGCCGGTACTTCAAACACAGGCGTCCGTTTTGTTCGTCCCAGCTCTCATCAACGAATGTCGCATCGATACTGGATATTGAATTATTTCCCATAACCAGCGGTGTCTGCCAATATTTTTTCTCTGCCGGATGGGCCGGAAAAGTATTTAGCTGTCTGGTTTCTTCATCATAAAGCCAAATCCGCCATAACGGCATCTGTTCATCTCCAAGAAAAGTGTTACCGGAACCAGCCGCGCTCATGTAAAGAAAACGAAGGCGATCCTCCGAAAGAATTAAAGTATTTCCGTTACAGGTGTATTCATTTTCATTCATTTACCACGTCTCCAAATATTGATTGTTTCTGTAATTATATTGGGATTTGAATTTGAAAACAATCAGGGCAAAAGTTATAATCATACATAAAAACGTAAAACAAATACACAAAACAATGAAGAAAATCAAAAAAAACATACAATATCCAGCATTTAACCAGCTGAATGTTGATCTAATTCAGCGTGGAAGGTGGCATTTCGATTCACCTATATCGTTTCCACTGTATCCACACCTTGCCTCCGAGGTAGTTCGCAGCAACCATTACAAATACCGAGAGGAATTTTCACTTTCCGCATTAGTCGTAATAGTGGTATCCGGCAAACTGATTTATAAAGTTGGAGAACAAGACTTCCTGGTCACTCAGGGGCAATCCCTGATCATACCCCGTCACAATAATTACTCTTTTGAAAACATCGCAGGCCATAAATACCGAAAACTCATTGTCAAACTGAAAGGAAAACTGGCGGATCAAATCGTAGGAAATCTTTTCGGAGACTTTCCGGTAAAAATCAGCCTCAACGATCCCGAACGGTGTGTTGAAATCACACGTCGAATAATATCGTTATTGTCCAGCAATAACGAAACAGATGCTATATCCGGCGCGGGAGAAACCCTTGAACTGTTATATTCAATTGCCCAATCCAAGAAAGAAAAGAGCAAAGTCGACTCCATTTGGAAACGCGCGAAAGAATATTTATCTCCGGACCAGGAAAACCTCAGCATAAAACAAATCGCTGCAAAACTTGGAGTGAGCCGTTCAACCCTGGAAAAGCAGTTTAAAAAACATTACGATCTTACTTTGCATGAATATCGTATTCAGTCACGTCTCGAACAAGCGAAAAATCTGCTGGTAAACTCAAAACTGTCAATAAAAGAAATCGCTGCGTTACTGCAATACAGCAGTCCTTTTCACCTCTCAATTGAGTTCAAAAAACGTTACGGTTTATCTCCTTACAAATGGCGTACCGGAACAAACAAAAAAGCCTGACTGCCGAAACAGCCAGGCGTATTTGAATTAATACACGATTTTTACCGGCCGGTGGTTCTACCGGAACGGGTCTTGAGCAGACCGAACATCGAGGCATGATGCAGACTGCCATTGAGTTTATCCAGGAATCCGGTCTGGTGCGATGCTCTGTAATCCATCAGTCGGTAGGTTACAACTTTAGCGATATCGCTGATGAACATCCAGCAAATATTATAACCCCAGATTAACGCATGCACTGTCCACGGCAGCTGGGGAACGAACCATCCAAATCCGCACATCAGCGAAGCAAACACCTGCGTACTGAAGATCGCGCATAGAACCTGCCAGCTCGGATACGGCTTCATAAAGAAGAACTTGTTCGTACGGGTCAGGAACAGCATCAGGTGTCCGCCTACAACCAGTTGCAGGAACGCCATTGTCTGAAGGTGTTCATGCGTCATCGGCTGACCGAAAAACAGGCCATGTACACTCTGCAAGTGATGCATATGATGCATTCCCAAATACAGCAGCAGGAACGTCTGAGTCAGAGCCAGAATACCGAGAACTGATGAAACAGTAAGAACCCGTCTCATATTCCAGCGAACAGGCTCCTTCGAAATCCTGGTGTTGTCATAAGCGATACTCATGATCGGAATATCATCCAGCAGAGCCAGAGCGATAATCATAATCGCAGTCAGCGGCTGAAAATGAATCGGTTTTCCATCATCCATAATTGTCGGGAACAGAATCATACATAGTACAACAAACACCATAATGTCGATACTCATTCCAATACGGTAAATCACATAACTGGTCATGCGCTCGAAAATCTGACGTGCAGTTTCAATCGCCTTGATAATCACACTTAAACCAGGCTCGGTAAGAATCAACGCGGCGGCGGCTCGAGCGGCATCGGTTGCGCCGGAAACAGCCACACCGGCATCGGCCTGCTTGAGAGCGGGAGCGTCGTTCACTCCATCACCGGTCATTGCCACATAATGTCCACGTTCCTGAAGCGCTTTTACGATAGCGTATTTGTGCTCAGGAAAAACGCGTCCAAAGCCATCGGCGCGATCGATATTTTCCGCGATCCGCGCGGGGACATGGTCAACATCCACATCCTTAAAGATATCCGCGGCCGCCTGAATATGAGTTCCCATACCAAGCTGACCGGAGATTTCGGAACCGATTGCGACATCGTCACCGGTAACCATTTTAACAGCCAGGCCGTGTTCTTTAGCCTGTCTGATGGTTTCAGCAGAATCATCGCGCGGCGGATCGAATAATGGAATAATACCCAGAAAACGCCAGGTTTTATTATCATCGGAATCGGCGACCCCAAGAGCGCGATAACCATGTTTCGCAAATTCGTTCACCTTGTCGGCGGCTTCCTGCTTGCGGGCATCATCAAGACTACTCATGTCGATGATTACCTGCGGAGCGCCCTTGGTGTAATAGCGGGTTTTGCCGTCAGGACATTCCGCAGTACCGGCGGTACGCTTGGAAACCGGGTCGAATGGAGTGAAATTAGTAATCTTATATTTCTCAAGGATGCTTTTATCCTCAAGACCGCCAATAATGGTCAGGTCAATCGCATCATTATTTTCTTCTTTACTGGCGAGCGCTCCCGCCAGAATGCATTCCTGACCTTCTGCGGCGTCAAACAGAACCGGTTCCTTCATGGTCAACTGATTTTTCGTAAGCGTCCCAGTCTTGTCAGAACATAACACGTCAACCCCGGCCATTTCTTCGATAGCCTGGAGTTTCGCAACAATCGCTTTTCGTTTCGACATCGAAAGCGCCCCCAGCGCCATCGTTACCGAAAGTACTGCAGGCATGGCCACCGGAATCGATGCGATCGCAAGGATTAGTACAAACTTAACCAGCCGTAGAATTTCCGTCATATCGATATCTCCGTGCAGATGGTCACGGTAGAGTACGACAAAACTGAGGACCAGACACAATGCGACAGAGACAATAATCAGGAAGTTTCCGATACGCATAACCGCCTGCTGGAAGTGAGATACGTTACCGGCACCGGCCACCAGTTTAGCAGTTTTACCGAAAAAGGTATTTACACCGGTAGAGGTAATTACCGCGATCATTTCGCCCTGCTTGGCAATGGAACCGGAATAAATCACATCATCGACTTTTTTATTTGCCGGTAAAGACTCCCCGGTAAGAGCGGCCTGGTCAACGCTGAGGTACTCGCCCTCAATCAGTTTCGCGTCCGCAGGAATTACATCGCCGAGACGAATGCGAATCACATCGCCGGGCACCAGCGTATCGGCATCGACTTCGGTCCATTTCCCATCACGCAATGTTCTGGCTTTCAGGGCCAGACCTTTCTTCAACGCATCCAGAGCATTGCTGGCTTTGTGTTCTTCAACAAAACCGATAAGAGCATTCAGAACCAGCATAAAAGTAATTATGCCAAAATCATCAAGGTCTTTCGCAATAATTGAAAGAATTGCGGCAATTTCGATCATCCATGGAATAGGACCCCAGAAAAATTTAAGAAATTTCAAAACCGGAGACTCATGGGTCTCCTCAAGAGCATTTTTTCCACATTGTTCCAAACGCTTTGCGGCCTCTGCTGAGGTTAATCCTTTGTCAGAGCTTTCCAAGGCAGCGTAAATCTTGTCCTGAGACATTTTCTCCGCGGCTTCGGAATCGACAGTATAAGGAGCGGTATTCGGATTCTGTTCTGTGCTCATTTGTCTTCCTTATTTTATAATTAGTTAGAACATAAATAAACATATTTAAGGCAGGGAAACAATCATTCTCAAATAGAGAAAACTGGTAAGTATTCGCCTTATTCCCGTTTGTTCCCATAATACATATAATAATAATCCCCTTGCGATATAGAAGAAATTATAGATTTATAACTGAGGTTTTGCAAGAAAAATATCAGTAACAAACGACTTTTTAACATTTTTTTTATGTTGTGCTTAAACTGAAAAGTTTGCAACCGAACCATGAAGGCAGTATTGTGAGGAGTGAAATATTAACAAAATAAGCGTAGAAACATTACTTATGATCACTATAAAAACATCGGAATTCATTATCGGAGCTGTAAATCAGAGTCAGTTTCCAAACGACAACATGCCGGAAATTGCCTTTGTCGGCCGGTCAAATGTCGGCAAATCATCAATGATCAATTGTCTGCTGAACCGACGCAATCTGGCTCATGTCGGAGCAACTCCAGGCAAAACCCGTGAAATTAATTTTTTTCTGATCAACGAAGCGTTCCGCCTGGTTGACCTTCCCGGCTTCGGCTATGCAAAAGTGTCAAAAACCGATAAGGAACGGTGGCAGAAATATATAGAAACGTATCTGGTTGCGTCTGGACGTAACCTGAAAGGCGTAGTTCATCTGATAGACGCACGTCATCCAGGTCAGGAAAACGATTTACTAATGGCGGATTTCGTAAAATCCACCGGCATCGAATGTATTGTGGTCGCCAACAAAATCGACAAACTGAAAAAAAATGAAGTCACAAAAAATCTTCGCAAGATAGAGGAAATATTCGGCGTCAAACCAATTGCCTTCTCCGCCGAGAAAAAACAAGGCAAGCCGGAACTCTGGTCCCGGCTTGAAGCATGGATCAACGCCTGATTTCTCTGGCTTTTCCTGGTTAATATGTAAAAATTAGTCGCCGGACAGTTGTTTCAACTATTTCCCTGACCAGCAATCATTGTAAAGCCTTTCTTAAGGATTCGGGAATATCATATTTCCCAGTAAGATATTCCTCTTGACAACGCATATGCTCAATGTAGCATTCATGCGGCAGCATGATCATTTCCCGTAACAGATAAATGGTATCAGCCAGGCCATCGGTTAGCTCGAACATCGATTTCAGGTCAAGGTTACGCGCCCGGAATGAACGGCTCAAGATCAAAATTGTACCGTGCTCCTCCATTAAAACGGTATATAGTGCTTTTGTCTGCCGCCTGAAATATTTTGCGATCCGGCAAAGATTCTGTATTTCCCCCATGTGGCCTATCACTCCACGAACCGTAATCATTGAATTATCCTCGTCCGGAGTTGGGTAGTATTCCAGAATCATTTTTACCGGTTTTTTATCTGTCTCAATCGTAAAAACACATTTGAATGCTCCCGTTTGAGCCGAAACGAAATTTTTTTCCAGCATCAAATAACTGTGATCCATGAAATATTGTGCGATAAACCGGTGTACACTCTGTTGCATGATTCGTTCCCCTTTTGTTGGTTTTGTATGTTTAATCAGCCAACGTCATAGGTAGAAGAGCAGGGAGATTTCGCCTTTGGTGACCAGCGTTCCGCCGCTGGACCACGTCCGCGGATCCCGCGGTGGCAGGTAATTGCGTTAATTTGGTCGAAACAAGTTTCGCCTCAAATTAACGCAATGGAGCCGACATAAATCGCGAAGCGATTTAACAGATATGGGAAGGGGGGCATTACGCCATTCCTAACCCTATCTTTTCCCATGCTTCCGTAGCGCAAAGCGCGGAGTATGAAGCATTACGGAAGATATAAAATATCTTCTCGACGCCGTCCGTAGCACAGACAAAAAAGGAGCTCTTCCACACCAATATGAGGTATCGCCAGACACCCACAAGAGAATGCAGAAAGAGCTCCCGCAAAATATTTAATCCGGGAATATAATTCCCTTCCCGAATACCATATAAAGCGAGAGCAACCCTCAACATCGTTCCTCTTGTTAAAAACTGGCGATTTTCATATTGAAACGTTTGCTGAAAGTTACCATCGATAACTTTATTTCAATTGTAATTTTTGTTTATTTAGAGATTTATGAATCCTCCAAGGTTTTGATTCTGAAAACAATATATCATATACTAAGAAATAATGCAAAGTTCAATTCCTATATAATATTATCTCACTTATTTCGAGAGTTCGAATGGAGCTATTGTGTATGTATGTGTATGTGTGGGTAGGGAGTCCTCTCCGAGCGCGCCCTACCTGAAAATGACTTGTTATCATGTCTCTTTAAAAAGACTAGCCATTACTTAGTTTCTAAAATTAAAAAAAAATCATCAGTCAACGGGTTGCATATTTATAGGTCATGGATTATACTAAACAAAACATCTAAACATAGGATGTTTATATGTTTGGATGTTATTTCAAGTAAAAGAAGGAGTTCACAAAATGGAAATTATCCATGACAACGCTGCGGATTTAAGTGTATTAACAGGTAAAAAGGTTGCAATCATAGGATACGGAGTTCAGGGGAAAGCTCAGGCTCTGTGTTTGAGGGATTCCGGAGTAAATGTTATTATAGGGATTCGTCCGGGAAAATCTTATGATGCTGCCTGTGATGATGGATTTGATGCTAAGAGTGTGGCGGAGGCTTCTCGGGAAGCGGACATTATTCACATTCTGCTGCCAGATGAGATTCATGGACCGGTCTACAAAGCTGAAATTGAACCTTATTTAACGCCGGGGAAAGTACTATGCTGTTCACATGGTTTTGCTTATGTTTTCAAAGAAATAGTTCCACCTGCAAATGTGGACGTTATTATGATTGCCCCCAAAAGTCCTGGAACTGAAGTACGCAAATGTTTTCTGGAAGGCTTTGGTGTACCGGGATTGATAGCAGTAGGACAAAACGCATCCGGTAAGGCTCATGACTTGGCTCTTGCGATAGCAAAAGGTGAAGGACTGACTCGGGCCGGAGTTCTTGAGTGTTCATTGGAGCAGGAAACTTATGAAGATCTGTTCGGGGAGCAAAATGTTATCTGCGGCGGATTGGTTGACCTTATGAAATATGGTTTTGAAGTATTGATTGAAGGAGGCTACCCGCCGGAAATGGCTTACTTTGAATGTGTTCATGAAGCCAAGTTGATCGCAGATTTGATCTATGAAGGCGGAATTCAGAAAATGAACAATGTATGTTCCAATACCTGTGAATTCGGTGAATATTATAATGGTCCGAAAATTCTTCCGCAGGATGTTAAAATGCGTATGAAAGAATCCCTGCAAAAAATTGAATCTGGGGAATTTGCCCGGATCTGGTTGGATGAGGCACGTACAGGAAGTAAAACTCTATTAGCGAAACGCAAAGCCCTCGGTGATCACCCCGCTGAAGTTGTTGGTCGTAAAATTCGCAGTCTGTTTGAAAAGAAATAAAAGAAATGATACAATATGGTCGCTGCTTTTGACTAATCAGCGATCATATATGGAGCATGAATTTAAGATGAAAAAACCAGTACGGATGTCTTTGGCCAAACAGGTCCTTGACGAAATGGAGAAATGTTTGCGTGACGGTAGTTGGAAAGTGGGAGACCAAATTCCACCCGAACCGGAATTGATGAGTACTTTCGGTGTCAGCCGTAACACTATCCGTGAAGCGGTACAGTCTTTAATTCATGCAGGAATTCTGGTTGCGCGTCCCGGAGATGGAACCTATGTACTGGCAAATGATCGTTTGGAAGTTGCATTGAATTCTCGATTGAAAGAAATTGAACTGTCCAAGATTTTGGAAGCCCGATTAGCATTAGAAAAAGAGATCGTTCAGTTAGCAGCCAAAAACCGGACAGATCAGGACTTGGAAATACTGAAGGAATTATTGGAAATACGGAACCAGCCGGGTAATATGTCTGCGGAAGCTGACTTACGTTTTCATACAGCCATCGCAATGGCTACAGACAATCCGATTCTAATTGAGGTCTATGAATCCATCAGCAAATATCTGCAAATTGTGATGTCTGCATGGATGGCTCAGAATTCCAATAATTCTGATGAAATTAATGCTCATAATACATTGTATTCCGCGATTGTAAAACAGGACGCCAAGAGTGCAGAAGCAGCAATCTGCCGAATCGTTGCCTTTGACGAAGCTGTTATTATAGCTCAGTGACACTTTCTTTGATAAGTTGTTCATTCCTTTGAAGAAAATTTGTCATAAGAGTCAAGCCCACCGGAAGCCTTAGCAGTGGGATTAGACCTGAATCCAGAAGGTGGATCAAGAAATTTCAACTTTTCCTCATATGCAAGCCATTCCAGTTTTTTTGATTATCTGAAATTTATAAAAGGATATTTCCTCCACAAAACCACTTGAGCTCCACAGGTGTACTCCAATGGCGAGTTGTGGATCGCCAAAGACAAAATATTACCGGAATAGTTTATTTCACACTTTTGAGTTAGTCTTTACAGAGGTCTGCTTTATTAAAATTGGAATTATCTGAGGGAAGAATCATATAGAACCGATCACAGTTTTGAAGAGCTACAATACCGTGGGTCATCTCGAATTCAAGTACATGGCCTCCTTTGGTATAATCGCTACTTAGAAAATGAAGATGATAGCCCGGAGCAAAGATTCCACCTCCGTAGGCCGGCAATCTGATTCCGATAATATATCCTTCAATATCTTTCATGTTGAATTCTGACTGGTGCTTGACGATGTCCTTAAAGTGTGGATAAGGTTTTTTCTGTGCCGGAACCGATCTGGTTTTCATTTGGCGGAACTTCCCTTTAATAAGAATTACGGTTATCAGATTCTTGTCTGCCAGGCTGTCGATTTTTTCTTTTAACATTCTGTAATTGCATCGTTGGGTCAATTGAATCTGTTTCTGCGGTTTAAAATCTACAACATTAGCAAATGGAATATGCTGGTTCCCATCAGGACGATAAACTTTCCCATCTGATTTGATCTGATAGATGTTGCCGTTAAACAAAACCATTTCTCCGTCACACGCATCAAATATTCCGATTCCAATATTACCAAACATTTTCAGTTCATCCACTGAAACGAAGCCGTCGTAAACTCCGGAGAAAAATGCACTGCTTGTGGAAATCTGAGTAATAGTATTTTGTGGAGAAGGTTCAGGAACAATAAAACTGCAGCTGCTGAGTAAGCAGGTCAGTACTGTTGTGAAAAATGATAAAAATAGTTTTCTCATTAAATCCCCCATGTTAGGCTTTTATGTTTTGTGTTGACAAAGCGATAGCCGATTGATAATTGAAATATGCAGTCTTAATTACTTCCTCTCTAGCAACCATAACCGCTCTATTTCAATATGTATCGGTGGATTTAACATTACAAGTTTGTTTCTTTATAAAACTTTCGGAGATGCTCAAATCATAAATTTCATTTTGGGAACATCTAAATGTATAACTTAGTGCGATAATATATATAATATGCCCCAGTATATAATGTATTTGACAGCCCCATTTGATTACGCTGCATACAGATTTTTTTACAATTTTTACAATACAAGGAGTTGACTTTATTCAATAAACTGGTATTATAGTACCAGAATACAACATAAAGAATAACCAGGAGAGTAGTAATGGGACAAATTTTGGCAATATCGGAAGGAGCGGCAATCGCCATTCACACGGTGATTCTGCTGGCAGCTCATCAGGATGAGTTATTGACCACGCACTTTATGGCAGAGGAACTTCAGGTATCGGAAAATCATTGTTCAAAAGTGATGCAGCGACTTAATCGTGCCGGTTTTGTGGATGCGGTACGGGGGCCCAAAGGAGGCTTCAAACTAAATAAAACTCCAAACTCAATCAAATTGTTGGATATCTATAATGTCATTGAGGGGGAATTACAAAATAAACACTGTCTGTTTAAGGTTGAAAAATGCCCGGTTGAAAAATGTTTGTTTCAAGATCTGACCTCAAAAGTTAATAATATGGTCTATGACTTCTTAAATAATAATACTGTAAATGACGTAATGAACGACAAACATTTAAAATAATAACATTATAGTTTTTGAAAGGACTTACAGAATGAAAAGAACAATTGTTAAAATCAACGAAGAAAAATGTAACGGCTGTGGACTCTGCGTACCAGCCTGTCATGAAGGCGCAATCCAAATCATCAACGGCAAAGCCAAACTGGTAAAGGAGTCGTACTGCGACGGATTGGGCGCTTGCCTGGGAGACTGTCCGCAAGGAGCAATCACAATGGAAGAACGCGAGGCAGATGCATTCGATCCAGCGGCAGTGGAGGCTGCAAAAACGCCAAAGCCCCCTGCCCCGCTGGCTTGCGGATGCCCGGGAACATTGGCAAAAACAATACAACGACCAGGACCGGAAACCTGTAGCTGCGGTTGTGAATGTGATGAACCGGAAGAAATGCCGTCACAACTTACCCAGTGGCCCGTCCAGCTCCATCTGGTCCCGGTTAATGCCCCATATTGGGAAAATGCGGATTTATTGATTTCGGCAGATTGTGTTTCTGTTGCCTGCGGCAGTTTTCAGAAGTTGTTGAAAGGGAAAAAAGTAATTATTGCCTGTCCAAAACTGGATGATACCGGAACTTATGTTGACAAATTAAAAGAAATACTTATAATAAATAGTATCAGAAGTCTCACCGTCGCATTTATGGAAGTTCCCTGTTGTACCGGCATTGTGCGTATTGTGGAGCAGGCGATTGAAGCCAGCGGCAAATCTCTTATTCTGCACAAGGTCCAAATTGGTATTGACGGTTCTATCCAGGAATAATGTATTTGATCATAATTATTCTGTAAAATATATAAAGTAGTTTAAACAGTAAAAGAGAGGTGGATTATGTCTGAAATGTTCTGTTTTCAATGTGAACAGACAGCTATGTGCCATGGCTGTGAGAAGTTTGGTGTGTGTGGTAAGGATCCGCGTACTGCTGCCTTGCAGGATCTGACGATTTACGCAGTAAAGGGACTGGCACAATATGCTCACCGGGCTCGACAATTGGAAGTAGTCGATGAGCAAGTCAATCGGACAACAATCGAGGCACTTTTCACAACGATTACCAACGTTAACTTTGATCCTGAACGAGTAGCGAATGTATGTCGCCACACGGTAACCATGCGTGATAAAATAAAAGAGTTATACGAAAAAGCCTGTACCGAAAAAAATATTCCTCCGGAAGAATTGGAAGGCCCGGCTCTCCTGGAACTGAAAAACACTGTTGACGAAATGGTTGAACAAGGAAAACAGTATTCCGTAACCTCACGTCAGGAATGCTTTGGAAAAGATGCGGCAGCCCTTCAAGAATTACTGACTTACGGACTAAAAGGAGCAGCAGCCTATGCAGACCACGCCTGTATTCTGGGCTATCAGGATGACTCTATTTTTGCGTCCTTCCACAATGCACTATGCCAGTTAGCAGAGAATCAGAGCGATATCCAAAAACTAATAGCATTAAATATGGACTGTGGACAAGCCAATCTGAGAACAATGGAATTGCTTGACTGGGCCAATACCGAAACTTATGGCCATCCCCAGCCGACAACTGTCAGGGTTACTCCGGTTAAGGGCAAAGCAATTCTGGTGTCAGGTCATGATCTGAAAGACCTTGAAAAGCTGCTTAAGCAGACCGAAGGCAAAGGTATCAATGTATATACTCATGGAGAAATGTTGCCGTGCCATGGCTATCCACAACTGAAAAAGTATCCTCATCTGGTTGGAAACTACGGCGGAGCCTGGCAAGATCAGCAAAAAGAATTTGACGAATTTCCCGGCGCAATACTGATGACAACCAACTGTATCCAGAAACCACAGGATTCTTACAAGAACCGAATATTCACTTGTGGGCTAGTAGCCTGGCCTGGCGTACACCATATCTCTGACCGGAATTTCACTCCGGTTATTGATGCTGCACTGTCTGCTCCAGGATTTACGGAAGACGCACCTGAAAAAACGATTACAGTAGGCTTTGGGCGCAATGCCGTATTGCAGGTCGCCCCAACAGTTGTCGATGCGGTGAAAACCGGAAAAATACGTCACTTCTTCCTGGTAGGCGGCTGTGACGGCGCCAAATCCGGCAGGAATTACTACACAGAACTGGCGGAAAAGATTCCTCAGGACTGTGTAATCCTTACGCTTGCCTGTGGGAAATACCGTTTTAATAAAATGGAATTCGGGGACATTGGCGGCATTCCGCGCCTGCTTGACATTGGACAATGCAACGATGCATATTCAGCGATCAAGATCGCACAGGCTCTGGCTGAAGCTTTCGGATGCGGGGTCAATGATCTGCCGCTGTCAATGATTTTATCATGGTACGAACAAAAAGCGGTGGCAATTCTTCTAACTTTGTTGTCACTGGGCATTAAACGAATCAAACTCGGTCCAACTTTACCGGCATTTGTAACCCCGGCTGTACTTGACGTTCTGGTGAAAAACTTTGAAATCGCTCCAATTACTACACCAGATGAGGATTTGAAACAAATTTTAGGATAACCCAACATTCCCTATCTCAAGCCCCCTGTAATTGCGTATTATAATTGCAGGGGGTGTTTTATACGAATATTCATTTTTTACCTCCGAAATAATTCCATAAAAAGCTTGCTTTTATTCGTTTGACGTACAATATTCTTATTGAATATTCATGTTTTTAATGGAGTATATTCAAAGATGACAATGACTGAAATTGCCCGGCGCGCCGGGGTATCACAAGCAACTGTATCCCGGGTACTGTCGGGACGCGGCGGAGTTAAAAAAGAAAAAGCAGACGCGATCATAAAATGCGCAGAAGAAATGAACTTCAAATTCAAAGAGCGGAAACCGCGTCCAACTTCCGGCTTGAAAAATATCGGACTTTATTACAGCGGCGATCGCTTCGAACGTTCCAGCGCCCCCCTGCTTTACAAATACAATTTTATAGCAAAATCACTCCCGAAAGATTTCAATACAATTCTGCTTCCTGCCCCTCTTAGCCCGGAGGAACTAAAAAAAGAGGTAACACGACGTGGAATTTCAGGGCTGTTGATCACTGGACACAACAATTCTCCAGAACTACGCAAAGTATTGAGTAATGTTCCTCATGTCTGGATGAATTCTCACGACAACATGATGGCAAACAGCATCCTGTGTGGAAATGACGACGCTGGACGGATTGCCGCCAGATACCTGATCGATAACGGTTGTTCCCGACTTGCCGCAATTCGAGTTCCCAGTCGAAATCCGGGCTACGCTGCACGTATTGATGGTTTTCTCCAGGAGGCCTCGCAGTTTCATCATGAGGCCCTAGTATTTCCGTGTGGAGACGAAAACCAGCATTTCGAAAATCTGGACGTAAACGAACTGGAAGAAGTAATCGACAAAACCTTTGCGTCGCTGGAGGATATCATTTCCCGCTGCGACGGATTTTTCTGTCCGGACGATCTCGTTACTGCCGTGCTTTACCGCATTCTTCACAAACATAATATTTCGCTGTTTGGCGGAGTCAGGGTTATTTCCTGTAATAACGACGCAAAATGCCTGGCAGGACTTTTTCCACGTCCGGCCACGATTGACTTCGCTCCGGTATTAACCGCAGAATTGGCAATAAAGGATCTGATGCAACAGTTGCAGGGCAAAACGAAAGATTCCCGAATTAATATAACAGTCAGACCGCAATTAATTACCGAATGTAAATAACCGGAATCTGCCATAAAACTATTTTTTTTACAAAAAAAGTCAAAGTATTGTTGACTTTAATATTAGGATGACCTAATTTACTTATCATATAATGAAGAGGAACCGGTTTGAGATGATACATGCAAATAGTCTTGATAAACTAGTCGAAGGACAGAAAGCCATCGTAAAGGCACTGGCCGGCGGCCGTGAATTCCAACGGGTAGTAGTAAACCTTGGAGTTACTCCGGGATGCAGACTGGAAGTCATCAGCAAATCACCGGGCTGTGGACGTGTACTGGTTCTCACTGAGCGAGGAAGAATTGCGCTTGGGCACGGCATGGCAGAAAAAATTTTAGTAGGATAGATTATGACATTAGCAGACGCTTTAGAAGGAAATGATGTAAAAGTTTTAAAAGTAAGCGGTAACAAAAACATCAAACAACGCATGCTTGATATGGGCATCACTCCAGGATCGCAAATTCATATCGAACGTTATGCTCCTCTGAAAGATCCCATCCACATAAAAGTAAAGGGATACTCTCTGGCTCTGCGCGTTGCAGAGGGCGAAAAAATTGATGTAGAAGCAATGTAAAAAAATTTTCCTCCATACTTAGGTAATCCTAACAAACTAAATATACGGGACTTATGAAAAGAATTGCACTTGCGGGAAATCCGAATTCAGGAAAAACGTGTTTGTTCAACTGTCTGACAGGAGCCAACCAGAAGGTAGGCAATTATCCTGGCGTAACAGTTGAATTCGTTACCGGCGAAACAAAGCTGGAAAAGGAAAAAGCTCAGGTAATTGACTTGCCAGGCACCTATTCGCTGACAGCTTATTCTCAAGAAGAGGTTGTAGCGCGAAACTACGTAGTAGATGAACAGCCGGATGTAATTGTCAATGTGGTTGATGCTTCAAATCTGGAACGTAACCTTTACCTTACCACTCAGCTGATCGAATTGAATGTTCCGATCGTACTGGCGCTGAACATGGTAGATGTAGCGGAAAAAAAAGGAACCAGTATTGATATCAAACGTTTATCTGAACTTCTCGGTATCGAGGTAGTCAAAACTTCTGCCAACCGGGGGCTTGGAATTAATGAGCTGAAAAAAGCCTGTTTAAAAACAATTGCTGAAAACATTTATCCCAAACCGATCTCTTATTCCCACGAATTACAATCATCTTTCCCCGAACTGCTTGAAGCCGTGACTCAAAATGAAGCGCTTTGCGGACATTTCCCTCCTAAATGGATTGTAATCAAGCTGCTTGAAGATGACGAACAAGTGCTGAACAAATTGGCGGCTAATCCAGAAAACGAGAAACTTGAAAAATTACTTGAGCAGGCAAAACAACATTTGATGGCCCATTCCGATGAAGATTCCGCAACAGCCGTTGTAGAGGCCAGATATGGATTCGCCACCGGAATCACCCGCGAAGTTTCGGTTATGTCCGAACATGTTCGCCAGATGCTGACCGATAAGATCGACCGAATTGTCTGTAACCGTTTTCTCGGTCCGATTATTCTTTGTGCTGTCGTTTATTTATTATTTACCTTCACTTTTACAGTTGCCGAAGATCTAACCTGGATTCCTCTCTTTAACGGGGAATGGGTCAGTCCAACCGGGCTGTTCGAACTTATTTTTGAAAAATTGAGCATTCTTGCAAACGCATATATCGAAACACCATGGCTGCTGTCTCTAATTGACGAAGGAATTATCGGCGGAGTTGGCGGGGTGCTTGGATTTGTACCACTGATCTTCTTTATGTTTCTGTTTATCTCCGTTCTGGAAGATACCGGGTATATCGCCAGAGTGGCATTTATTCTCGATCGTCTGCTTCGCGCTTTCGGACTGCAGGGAAAATCAGTTCTCGCAATGATCGTATCAGGCGGACTGGGTGCAGGTGGTTGCGCAGTCCCCGGAGTAATGGCAACACGTACCTTGCGAGAAGAAAAAGATCGTCTGGTAACCATTCTGGTGGCACCATTCATGAACTGCGGCGCGAAAATGCCGGTATATGCCATGTTAATCGCAGCGTTTTTCGCTCATTCCCAGGGCGCAATGATGTTTGTATTATGGCTGCTATCCTGGTGCTTTGCGCTGTTTTCTGCGCTTATTCTGCGTAAGTTTGTCATCAAAGGAGAACAAACACCATTCGTAATGGAATTGCCGGTGTACCATATTCCCACGATTCGCGGGGTATTTATGGATACCTGGAACCGTACATACATGTATATCAAGAAAGCGGCAACGATTATTCTGGTCATCGCCATTCTAATCTGGGTAATGATGAAATACCCGGGAAGCGATGTCAGTGATCTGGAAGCCCAGAAAGAAAAAGTCAAAACTGAGTTTATCGCTTCGGTTCAAAACACTCCTTTCACATCAGTCCTGAACGATCAAGAGTTGGATAACACAGTTGAACTTTGTGATGCGGAAGAACCGGAAAACGTAACACCAAAACAATCTGATTTTATTAACAACTATAAAGCCTTTAAGGAGGGCAAAAAGCCATCATATGGGCATGTGTTTACGGAATTCGACAAATATCGCGATTCCCAGGCGGAACTGGATCGAAAAATTGATCAGCGCAATCTGGAAAATTCTTTTGCAGGAAAAATTGGCCGCGGCCTGACTCCTATCTCCAGACTGGCTGGCTTCGACTGGAAGGAAAACATTGCTCTTGTAGGTGGATTTGCTGCGAAAGAAGTAATTCTCAGTACACTGGGAACCGCTTACGCAATGGATACTTCGGATGAAGATTCGCTCAACCAGTCCCTTGAAACAAAACTTTCGTCATCTGAAGACTGGAGCCGATTGAGAGCGTTTGCGTTCCTGCTGTTTGTAATGGCATACGCACCATGTTTCGTAACAATTGCCGCCATCAAGAAAGAAACCGGCAAATGGAAGTGGGCCCTATTCTCAACGGTATACAGTACCGCTCTGGCCTTTGTGGTAGCAACCATTGTCTATCAGGTCGGATCATTATTCTAATTAACCTCCGGTTGCGTTGTAGCAACGCAACCGCCAATTCAGGGGTCGCAAAATGGAATATGTAGTAGTAACAATCTTAGTAGTTCTGTCGATACTATTCATCAGCAGACATTTCTACAAGATCGCAAATGGCGAATCCGGCTGCGACTGCTGTGACTGTAAATCCTCCTGTCATGAAGCAGGAAATTCCTGCAAAGGGAAAAAATCAGATCAGCAGTCGGATTCAAACTTGGAATAAACTGCTATTTGCTATATATTTAGTTCCTCTATAATACTGCAACAATAAACAAGAAAGTATTTTATGGGTCACATATATATAGCAAGTGAATTGATTTTCGTTTCTTTTCTCCTATTACAGTTTTTTCCTGTTTTGACAGCTTGGCGAATACAATCACTTATCAGTTTTAAGAATGTATATGAACGGCTTGCCACCACATTTTTCATCTATTGTTTTTTGATTATTGTCTATACCGGACTTCTAGGAACCTGTTCAGTATTATCGCCAATTTTCGCATTTATCCTTGGGACAGCAGGATATGCGATAACATGGTATGCAACCCGGAATCGAAAACGTTTCAAATGCGAAAACCAACTGATCTTGTTTCACGAGAAATTTTTAATCGTTTCCTCGCTGTGTGCCATATCATTTTTGATCTACCTGAAACTTGAGTTGCCGGAACTTGGAACTGACGCATTGGGCTATCATTTATATATTCCCGCTTCATGGATTCAAACCGGACATATTTACAGGTTAGCATTCCCCGAATGTTATGTCCAGTATTATTCATGTTATGGAGAAATGATGTATGCCTGGTGGATGCTACCGTCAGGGACAGAAGCTCTGGCAAAAATTCTACCTTATGTAATTACAATATTTATTTTTTTCACTATAATTTCAACCGCCACAACGCTTGGCTTCAAAAGAATAACGGCAATAGAATCGGCAACATGCACTATTTTCATTAATACAATCGTTCACAATGCCAATGTTTCCAACACCGACCTTTTTGTCGGTTATTTTCTGCTAAGCGGAGTATTCCTGTATTTGCATTCTTTGACTCGTAATTCCCGCTGGACAGTTATTCTATCCGGTCTGTCATTTGGGCTCGGATTCGGCACAAAACTCCTTGGACTCCTGCTAGCTCCGACATTTTGCGTAATACTGCTGGCAGGAACGTTGATTTCCAATAAATTCTCACTAAAACAATTCGCTCTGTGGACCATTTCAGCGATAGCGGCAGCATGTCCGTTTCATTTGAGCAACTGGATCACGACCGGCAATCCTATATACCCGTTGCCAGTGAAACTATTTGGAATAAACATATTTGAGGGCCCCATTAATCTGGGCACTCATAACCGCAACTCATTCGCCGGTGCCTGGAATTTCTTTGTAAATCATGACGTTTATGCGATCAACATATGGGCGGGAATTGTTCTGTCAGCCACCTTGGCAACTGCAATCGTGATTTGTATTATCCACAAGCAAATGCACTGCCGTAAACGCATGTATTTCTGGGTTCAAGTTCTGTCACTAAACATCATACTATCAATCATTTTACTGATCGCACTATATTCAAAAGACGGACATCCCCGTCAGATAATCCCTGTTCTTCTGCTGTTCTCTATCCCCTTATGTTCATTGTTCAGGGTGATACCCCAAAAACGCATTCTACATGCGGGAATAATCATTCTGTTCCTCATTGCCAATACCGGTTTAATGATTGTTCCGGAACTGATTATATACAGTTCAGCTCTAACTATAGTTGTGCTGCTTTTTCTCTATTTCAAACATAAATTTTCATCAGTAATGCAACTGACTGTGGCAGTAATCATTCTGGTTGTTATCGGCATAATAGTGAACAACCAGTTAAAATGCTGCAATACGGCAAGAAATAATCTGTATAAAATCACTCTTCCAGCAAACGGGCAGATTGCAGAAATTATAGCGGAAGAGAATAATTCCAGTCCCCAATTAAATATTGCAAGCGTCTGCATGAGTTCATTTTTGGCCATGGGTCCAAAACTATCGAACCGTGTTGTATATATACCAATATCTCAATCGGGAAAACTATTTCCTCACGAATACTCATCACCCCGGGAAATGAGAACTCCCGGAGGTTATGGAGCCTGGAAAAAACGTCTGCTGGAAAATAACATCGATTACCTGCTGATTGATTTTTCAACTATAACACAATCTACTCGTGAATGCCCCGAATTAAAATGGGCGTTCTCTCATCCCAATGATTTCAAGCCGGTGGGAAAAGCACCTCAAGCGATTGTATTCAGGTTTATTTCTCGAAAGCAGGATTAAGAAATGCGTAATCAACTTCGGTTGCTACCGTATTTTTATGGACATCAGTAAAGATGACTTCTCCATCTTTAAATTGTACATCAGCAACCCGCCCGAATCCTTCCGGAATCCGAACTGCACCATGAATGTATTTAACCTCTGTTGGAGTATTACGGGTAAGCTCAATTGCGGTTTTAAATCCTTTGTCATTCAGAATATTGTGCTCGCACGAAGGCCTGAGTCCATCAGCAAAAAACGCACAGACATCCTCCACCCCCAAGCACTTATTACGTCCGTTCCACGGCGACGCATAACGTCCCTTATGTGACACCCAGAATACGGTTGCAGGAAGCACTGCGGCATCTTTCAGGGCAAACCATAAGAACCCCTCGTGTGGATAAACCCCCACTGTCCACGACGGACTACCTGTTTCTTTCTTAAAAACGCCAAGAAGATCATCATACCCCTGCGGAGTCGGAAACGTCGAGAAGTCTCCGAATTTATTTGAAGAGGATTCCAATGGAACTTTTGAAAGTTCAGTGAATTCTTTCCCCATTGCCAACGACTGATATTCCTGATTCACCGGATTACTGAATACCCCTGGGCAAGTCATTCCAAGTTCAAATTTCCCTACAGACATAAGTAAACCAGCCTGATCTTCCGGAACTTTCAGAATGGAATGGTGTCCCAACGGCATTTTCACATTGTAACCTTCCAACGTATCGCACCAGTAAATTACATTTTGCCCTTCCTTTAAAGAGAGTTCCCGGGTAATCTTACCGGGAACAATTTCAGTTTCAAGCTCAAGGGAAAGAGTTACTTGATCGTTGTCGGCTTTTGTTTCGCGAAACATCCAGACACTTCCCGCGGCTTCACCATGAACCGGATGATTTTCTCCACGATATACATCGTCATTTCCGCCAAAAGGCATACAAAAGAAATCACCGCGCAAAGGCACGAGCACCGGCTCATCAATTTCAATATTCTCTTTCTGCCAGGGACTCACATAATAGGGAGAAAATGTTTTTCCCATATCATTAAAAAAAGAAACCGGAGCAACCTGGGCACCGTTTTCCGCAATAAACAAATCAACACAGTTATTAGCAAGACGCCAGCCGAATATTGGATTTTCATCAATTTCTCCGCCAGTTCCGCCGCAAAATTCACATTTAACTCTTTTTCCCAGTTGGTAATCAGACATATTATTATCCCCTCATTTATCTATAATATTTATTTTATCGCTTTTTTTCGAGAGAAACAACCGCTTTGCACGAATTTTTTTCATTTTAATCTTGTTTTTACGGGATATAAGTTTATTGTTATCATTTTGATTTATAGGCAATTCACACAACATAACAATAAGGTTTGAAATGTTACGCGACGCATACAAGGACTTGAAGGAAAGAGGATTTATCTATCAGGAAACCGACGCAGAGGCACTGCAGAAACTGCTGAACTCAGAGCCGGTAACTTTCTATATAGGTTTCGATCCGACTGCTGACAGTCTGCATATCGGACACCTGCTGCCGATCATGGCAATGCGCCGCCTCCAGGAAGCCGGTCATAAACCGATCGCACTGGTCGGTGGAGCCACGGCGTTGGTCGGAGACCCGTCAGGAAAATCCGAAGCACGACCAATCATGTCCAAAGAGATTGTCGCAGGCAATGCCGCCGCACTCAAATCACAGCTTTCCCGCTTTATTGATATTGATAACAGTATTTTTGTAAATAACGCGGACTGGTTTCATGATCTGCTTTATATTGATTTTCTGCGTGATATCGGTTCTCGTTTCAGCGTAAATAAGATGCTGACGGCGGAATCGGTGAAGATGCGTCTGGAAACCGGATTGTCCTTTCTTGAATTCAACTACATGATTCTTCAGGCATACGATTTTTCTGTACTGAACCGCGAATACGGCTGCAAAGTCCAATTCGGCGGCCAGGACCAGTGGGGCAATATCATTTCCGGTGTCGACCTCACCCGCAGAATGAATCAGGCTGAAGTTTTCGGCATGACTTTCCCGTTACTGCTAAATAGCCAGGGACAGAAATTCGGGAAAACTGCCGGCGGAGCAGTCTGGCTGGATCCGACACGTACGCCAGTCTTCGATTACTACCAGTTCTGGCGCAATTGTGATGACGCAGATGTCGGCAAACTGCTTTGCTTCTTCACCTCTCTGCCGATTGAGGAAATCAAAGCTTTATCTGCACTTGAAGCTCCGGCGATCAACCGCGCGAAAGAAATTCTGGCTTATGAAGCTACTGTTCTGGCTCACGGCAAAGCGGAAGCAGAAAAAGCCTACCTGGCCGCATGCAGTAAATTCGGTTTCTCCGATCCTGATAATAAAATTCCGACATCAAGTTCGGTTAAGGATATTAAACCGGCAGCAGGCGGAGTGGATGATCTGCCGACTTTCGAAGTACCCGCAGAAGAACTGGAAGGCGATGGAATCTGGGTAGTAAAATTACTGGCAATGTCTGGATTGTGCAACTCTAACGGAGAAGCCAGACGCCTGATTCAGGGCGGTGGAGCGTACTTAAACGATGAACGCATCGGTGCAGTTGAAACCAATGTTACCGCTGCGGATTTCAATGACGGCTCCCTTATCCTCAAAGCCGGAAAGAAAAAAGTAAAACGCATTATCATGTAGTTTTCTTTGTACTGATTTAGACTAATCCAGCCGGATATAACCGGAAGAAAACAATGCTGACACATATAAAAAATTATCAGATAACCGAAGAACTGACCAGTAACGGCCCTATGGGTGTATACAAGGCCGAGGATGAGCTCAACGGTAATACGGTAGTAGTAAAAGTGCTGCTCCCGGCAACAATTGTCGAGGAGCATCAGAAGAATTCTTTTCTACGCGAAATCAGCATAACCGCATCACTGCGGCATAAACATATTGTCAAATTCCTTGATTCCGGCTTCCATAACGGCCTGCTTTTCTGCGTAATGGAATACTGCAATGGCGGAAATCTTTATGAAACGATAATGAAACTACATCGTCCGATGGAGCCGGTTGAAGCCATTCCGCTTATTCGTCAGGTTCTAAGCGGACTTGATTATGCTCATAATGCTGTAATTGCCTCAAAGACCCGTCCGGATGGCGTTTGCGGCATTGTCCATCGCGATATCAAACCGGAAAACATTCTGATCAATTACAATGAATCAGGGCAATTCGCTGCAAAAATCGCGGACTTTGGACTATCCAAAGCCTTTCGAATAGCGGATCAATACGGTTGGACAAAAACCGGCGATATCGGAGGCTCCCTTGCCTATGTATCCAAACAGCAGATCATTAATTATAAATATGTAAAACCGGAAGTCGATGTCTGGAGTTCTGCCGCTGTGCTTTTTTATCTTCTCACCGGATTTCCACCACGCGGCAATTCCGGCAACATCTCGTTTAACGATATTTTGAGTACGCCACCAGTATCCATTAAAACTTATCGTGAAGATCTACCGGAAGGGTTGGCAAAGTTAATCGACTCAGCTCTGGATGACTCAGAATTCCTGCATTTTAAAACAGCCATTGATTTCAGAACGGAACTGAAAAAGTTCATATAAAAAACAATACGTTAAATAGATTATCCCAACTCGCGTTCCAGACGTTTCAGCTCAGGAATCATTTTCTCCTGGATACGTTTTTTATAAACATAAACGCTACTGACCGCAATCCCTAATTCAGAAGCGATCTGGTCGGGAGAACAACCATCATGCAGTAACTCGTAGGTTCTCTTTACATTCTCACCAAAAGAACCGGAAACATTTTTCCAGGCAAGTTTCGGCAAATACTCCTGCCATTCAGCTTCCGCCATCTTATCGATTTCCGCGGGAGTCGAAAAGAAATCTTTTTCATTATGCGCCACACCGTCTTCATTTTCCAGCGCTACGACACGAGGATTGCGGGAACGTACAAAGTTTCTTACGGCATTAGCGGTAACTCGACCCAGCCAGCCACGAAAACGCCCTTTTGTTGGATCATATTTAAATTCAGGAAGCTTATCCCAGGATTTAAGCAACACAATCTGCACGACTTCCTCCGCATCATAATGATTCAGCCCCATACGTCTAATAAGACCATAAATAAAGCCACGGTAGTAGGATACGAAATCGCGCCAGGCAAAATCATCATGCCGATCTGCAAGTTTTTCCAGCAACGTTACCCGAGTAACCCAGTTTTCTTTTTCCACAATTATACCTCGCAGGACAAGATTGTTCGATATTAATATTATTTCGGTTGTTTTTCAATCAAATACCATATGGAATTTGCCGTTCTTTTATAAATTCCGGCATAGCAGAACTACGAAGAAATGCCCCGGAACGACAAAAAGTCAGAGAAAAAACTGAAAAACACAAAATAATTTTGAAATTACTTCGTTAAATTGAATGTACTGTAAGAAATGAAAATTTCAATGTGTAATGATCATTAGTAACCCAAATAAAGGAGATTATGGATGATGAAAGGACTAATGTTAACCTCAATGATGGCAGCCGCAGTAATGCTCGGAACTTCAGCTATGGCCGATGACGACGCAACCACCTCAGCAACCCCCAAAACAAAACAGTACCGTAAAGGCAAAGGGAAAGGCGGGAAAATGGGCATGCTAAGTCCTGAGAAACGCGAAAAAGTCAAAGCCATCATGGAGTCTTTGAAAAAAGAAAGTGAACCCTTAAGAAAACAAATGAAGGAAATAAGGGCAAAACTCGAAGCTCTGCGCGACAAGAAACTGCAGGAAGTCAAATCAATTTTAACTGAAGAAGAATTTAAGAAATTTCAAGAAATAATGAAACGCCGGAGAAAACACAATGGACCGGAAGGCAGAGGCAAAAACCGTAAAAAAACCACTGAAGACTCTGACGCATAAATGATAAACAACCTTGGAGCAAACCGGTAAGATATTGGGAATGCTCTGAAGTCTAAAGTTTAAAACGACATTAGTACAGTCCGTCCATACGGACAATATAATTTCTCCCCTATTCGCGTCTCCGGCTGGTATATTTCCCAATGACATAACCAGCCGGGGACGTTTTTTTTATTTCATACCATTAACCAGATTCTTTTCCAGCATAAGACACAATGTATGATATACCGGAAGCGTCAGCTCCTGAATCAGATAAGTCTCACTTTCCGGCAGCTTTATTGTTACGTCGCAAATTTCCGACAATTGCGAATCCCTACCACCAGTAATAGCCAGAGAACGTCCACCTTTTACGGCAGCAGTCTTAATCGCGTTAACAACATTACCGGAATTTCCCGAAGTAGACAGTCCCAACACAATGTCACCAGTATTACAGAGCCCGTACACCTGCTGTGCATATACCATATCGGCCCCAACGTCATTAGCCATCGCGGTTTCCAAAGCACATTCACCGGACAAAGAAACCGCCGACATCGCTTCCGTCAATTGTTCCGCCAGTTTGCTGCCGGAACCATCGGGAAACATGGTTGTAAACTTATCAGCAACCGATTTTTTCACGCCGCGTCTTACGGCAAAATCCTTCATCAGTTCACCAACAATATGCTGAGCATCCGAAGCACTGCCGCCATTCCCGCAAATCAATAGTTTGCCACCATTAGCAAAGCATTTGGCAAGCATCTCATACATACGGCGAATATCATTGCCACACTCCTTTAGAACCGGATAGCGAACAAACAAATCATCAAATATCTCTTCGATTTCAGGCCTCCAGAAATCAGTGCCCTTGTCTTTTGCTCCATGTTCCAAACCATACCGCGCCACCAACAGCGCCGCGTAATCTCCAATATCATCCCCGAGCTTTGCGGGTAGAATCTGGCAATCATTCAAACTTTGCCCCAATGTCTCACGACAAAGAGCCGCCTGCATTGCCGGACGCAACAGTTCTTCGCTTCTGGCAAAGATACTGCCGATCACGATTCGGTCCGGATTAAACGCATCAATCAAGATGGACAGCCCCTGCCCCAGCATATCTCCGGTAACATCGAACATATGCCGCGCAAATTCGTTACCACATGCCTGTGCCAGATCAAGATTTCGCATGGAATAATTCGCCGAGCCAGTCATTGCAATATATTCCTTCACCGACTGCTGGTCCGGATATTCCGCCGCGATCTGTTCCGCGTGACGAGCAATACCACTGCCGCCGCAAAACCCCTCGAACGAACCTTCCTTGCCAAATCCCACCGGACCGGAATCTTTTAAGCGAATATGTCCGATTTCTCCAGCCATTCCCGAACGGCCTTCATATAAATCGTTATTGACTATGATCCCGCCGCCCAAGCCGGTTCCCATGGTTAGAAAAATCATATTTTCCACATTATCACCGGCCCCGAAGCGCCATTCTGCCAGAGCACACGCATTCGCATCGTTCATTAGAAAAGCCGGCACCTTGAATTCATCTTCCAGCAGTTTTACCAGCGGAATATTATCCCACCCCGGTAAATTCGGCGGAGACATCACCACTCCCTGTCTGGAGTCCAAAGGACCTCCGCAGCTTACGCCAATCGCGGCTATATCCTGCCACGTCAGATTATGCCGCTCAAGCATTTTTGCGGCAGTCAATATCATCGCCTGCCATACCGCGTCAAATCCCGGTTCAGTCGCAAATTTTATTTTATCAAACGGTTTTCCATCCGCTGTTCCCAAACAAAACGCACACTTCGTTCCGCCAATATCAAATCCCGCCAGTAGTTTAGTCATTACTTCTTTCCTGTTCAATATATTGGAGCCATTTTTTGTACTGCTCAAGTTTCAAGGGATAATCGCCGGAAATATAATGATTTACCAACTGAATCCCGGCTTCATTCAACTGCATCCGGGACATCCATAGCTCCGGCTGCTCTGCCTTTGAGATACTTCCAATTACAAGTCTGCCATTCGATTCAATCGTAAATTCTCCATTGAATAACGACTGATCGCTATCTACATTAAAAAGCTCAACAGTTCCTGAAACCGGCTTCAGCGTATCATTAACGATCACCAGTTTATGAATATCGTTCTCCGCTTCGGTCACAATAGCACAAACATCCGTCTGGGATGTTTTCACATGTTCATATGCCAGCTTCTTACGATTATAATAATCCACGATCGCATCGGAAATGATCGGCCAGCAGTCACGCAGGTTCCACCAGAGAATTCCACTGCGTACATTCTTTTCAGACCGCCATTTTTCAATAAAAAACTTAAGTGCTTCCGCCTGGCTTGCCTGAGACGCAAAGATAAAATCTTCTATATTATCGGGAGCCCGATCAAATAACACTTCGATTTGACTGGCCATCAATGGAATGCGGTAATCATAATCGGTATGTTCCGGCATGGAACGCACAGCCTTGGTCAACCACAACTCATTATTCTGCCAGGGCCAGATATCATTGGTCCCCATCATTTCAATCATTGACTCAAGATCAGGACAGCCATGATAGCCTATTTCACTGACGAAATGTGCGTTTGAACTCATATAGAATTCGCCTTTGAAATTATCACGGGGGCCCCATAAGTGATCTTCGGGCCTCATATCATGTCCACATCCGCGCTCTATCAGTTCCGGACTGTAATACGGAGAACTGGGCAAATATTCCCGAACGGGATCAAGTCGTTCCACTGCTTCCGCCAAGACTTTACGGCTGATTTTATCAACCTTATTCGGATCCATGATCAGTCCGCCCCAGCCTTGATAGACCTGGTCAATCTCATTATTACCGCTCCATAATGCCAACGATGAATGATTCCGCAGCTTTTTAATAACAAATTCAGCTTCTTTATTTATTTGCGCAACAAAAGAATCGTCCTGCGGATAACTGGCACACGCCAACGCGAAGTCCTGCCATACCATCATTCCGGCCGCATCACAGTAATCAAAGAAAGCATGATCCTCATAAACATTTCCGCCCCAGCATCGCAGCATATTGCAGTTAAGGTCAACCGCCATATCCAGAGTACGTTCCAAATGTTCAGGGTCACGGGAATGCAGCGAATCCAGCGGCACCCAATTGGTTCCTTTACAGAAAATACGCTGTCCGTTAACGATGAATGAGAAGTCACCATCCATCGCAGCAGAAGTAACATCAGTCTTCCGCAGTTCAATGGTTCGAATTCCAATCTTTTCGCTATGTTTGTCCAAGCATCTGCCGGAATCATCCTCAAGGATAATTGTCGCATCATAGAGATGAGGTTCTCCACTTCCTTTGGGCCACCAGAAATTAACATCATTAAGTTTTATAATATCTTTTCCGTGATGAGAACAAAGATTTTTACGCTCCGAGTAGATTTGCTTGCCATCCTTTTCGAGCTTAACAGCTAATATCATCTGAGAAATTTTTCCACCAGGAATAGAAAGATCCCAGTCACAAAGCAACTCAGCAGTTCGGTTTTCAACATCAACTTTAAGCGTACTCCAATAGACATTGCGCACGCTCTGTTCTGGGCAATATTCCAAAGACACGCCACGCCATAATCCTGCAGATACAATGCGAGGCGCGATATCCCAGCCATACATATGGCCGGCTTTGCGAACCGACAGCGACTCCCAGTTTACCCTCATAGCAAACTCATTAACACCGGGCTCATGCTTCCGTCCCTCTGCGACAGCCGGTAAAATATGAACTTCCAGCAGATTTTCACCATTCCGTTTTAACAACGCGCTGACTTCAAAGCGATGGGCAATCAACATATTGGCTGCACACCCGACCATCTGTCCGTTCAAACTGACCTCCGCGATACAGTCGATTCCTTCAAATACCAGCTCGGCTTTGCCTTGCGGGAAATCCAGCGGCAGAACAAATGATTTCAAATACCGCCACTCGTTATTCTCCAATTCCAATCCGGCATAAATATTGTTGCCGACAGATAAATCAGGCAACAAGTTATTCCGCATCAAATCAAGCTCCACACATCCAGGCACCTTAGCAGTGATCTCAGTCCAGATATCGTCTGTTTTTCCGGCCTGACGAGACTTTAATTGCCATTTACCATTCAAATCAATTGTATTCATATAATAATACGCTTCCCTGTTTTTTATTTCTGCAAATAAAAATAACAGCAATTTTCCTGCTTGTCAATATCAGATTTGAAAAAATTAACAGTGATATTATATTAAATTATGAGAATAAAAAATTAAGGGCAAAAAAAATGGGACGAAAACCCAAAGCAATCAATATCAGTCTGATCGCAAAAGAAGCCGGACTGTCTGTATCAACGGTCTCCAGGGCAATGAATCACCGTGCCAACGTAAGCGAAGAGGCTCGCAGAAAAATTAATGCGTTGATGGAAAAATATAATTTCACTCCAACCCCGGCAATTCCTCGTGAAAAAAAGATTGCCCTTTTATCCGGCGGCAGCCAGGTTGATGAATACGTGTCGGAAGTGTTCAACGGAATTTACAGTTACACCTTAAAAAACCGACTGGAGACAACAGTAATATTCCGCAATAACCAGGCAACCAGAAACCTGCTGGAACAAATACGCGATCAGCAATGCTCCGGTGTCGTTGTTATTTTACCGGCGGAATTCAGCGACAGCCTGGATATGCTGGCAGAATCGGAACTGCCAGTAGTCATGATTGATGAGGCTATTTATCGCGATGGAATCGGCTTTGTTGACCATGATTCCTATTCCGGTTCACGTGATGCCGTAAAATATCTACTGGAGCTTGGACACCGAAATATCGGCTATATTCAATCCTGTGCCCAGACCCTCAACCATATTCAACGTTTCAAAGCCTACGAAAACACCCTGACGGAAGCAGGAATCACACGAAATCCACATTGGGAAACCAGCATAGCGTCTGACAAAGGCATTTATGACTCCTCAAGAGAAAAAATGCGGGAACTGCTGAAAAACGCGCCGGAACTAACCGCAATAATGACCGCAAATGATATGATTGCACTGGGAGCTACAAAAGGAGCTCAGGACTGCGGACGACGCGTTCCGGAAGATATATCGATATTCGGATTTGACAACTATACTCAAACTGAGTTTTACAATCCGGCACTGACCACAGTCAATCATCCGATCCAGCAAGCAGCGTTTTTAGCGGCAAAACATATTGATGAATGCCTGAAAAGACCGGCGGAAGCCGCACAGCTGCTGCCGCACGAAATTCTGCCGACCTCTCTGGTGATCAGGGAATCGGTCAGTCCCTGCCGTAAAGTTTCTCTTTCGTAGACCAAAGTCCGGCGGACGGAGTACTGATAAAGTAAACTTCTTCACCGTCAGGCATAGTATTGAAACCGTTCTTCATTTTTTCCGGATTATAGCGTTCCAGCATCTCGTTGATGTCAGCATATCCAAAACAAACGCCATTCATTTGTTCCTCTGAAAGATGTCCAGGAGCATAGGTAATTTTAAAGCGCCCCTCGGATGAGCCATGAATCAAATGCGCGGTACCATGAGTAAGATCCTGTAGAACCGGCTCGGTCTTCCACAGTTTCATCACATTTTCAGTTCCGCTATAGCCGTATGCTCGAATCAGTGAATCAACTTCATCCTGCTCGCCAAAACGTTTCAAGCCTGGAGCGATAATCAGCAGTTCACCACCATCAGCCATTGCCATGCGGGTACGATAAACAGCTTTGTTCGCCACCCAGGTGCTATAGAATTCATCCCCCTGCATGATTGCGACAACTTTTTTTAGCGGCGGAACAATAGTAATATTCTGTTCACGGGACGCGCGGGCCGCCATCATATAAGTTTCACGGTCATCCCCAACATATACGCCGGTATGCCCCAGTTGACCATTATCGTCATACGCCATGACCACCTCGATAAATAGATCAGGCAAATGTGAGAGATATTCTTCCTGAGCCTTATTATAACAGTGACGCAGTGGAGTAATAAGCTGTCCGAGATTGTTTTCAATTCCGCAACAGGCAGCCATCATATGCGAAGCACAAATCATATCCTTGCCGCCAAGACCAATAAAATAATTTTTGTTATGATTGGCAAACCCAAGAACTTCATGAGGGACAATATGCCCAACGTTAATGATCAAATCCCAGTCTTCTTCCAGCAGCATCTTATTAAGCGAAACCGGAATCGCCCAGTCGGCTTTTCCTTTCGAAATTTCCTTAACAAATTTAGCGGGAATCTCACCAATAACCTTTGAGCCGTTACGCCAGTCATGCTTATGGATCTTTTCTTCCGGCACACTGCCGAACATCCATTTATTCTGTTCAGGAGTGTGCGGAACATGCTGGCCGAGAGTAGGAATCAAATGAACATCAGCCATTTCAGAAAAAAACTTGTACAGTTCCTCGGTAATCCAACCGGAACCGCTGTGTGCCCGGGTAATATCCGGCGGCAGCAGCAAAACCTTTTTCGGAGTAGAACAAATTCGCTCCATCGCTTCGGTTGCGGCCTTGCGGGTCAGTTCGATTACTTTTTCACGCGACAGAGATTTTCCTTCCTCATAAAACCACGGCATTTCAATTCCCCTTGATTAAAAAAAGTTTTAAGCAACTAAGATTTAAGCTTTAAATAATTAAGTTTTAAGAAACTACCGTCTACAGCTGTTGTACTGTTGTACACAGTGCCTGTTTCTCTTGTGCTTAATTTTTAATTCTTAATTCCATTTGAGTGAGTGACTGACATAATATTACTTTACCATCCATACCTCAAAAAGAAAGCAAACCATCAGGCAAGTGTGCAAATATTACCGTAATATTTTTATTGATATCCTCGCCGGTAGCGAGATGGCGGCACTCCGTATACCTGTTGAAATGACCGCGAAAACTGCGACGAATCACCCAATTTTAGCTCAAAGGCAATTTCTTTTAAGGACTGCCCTCCTTCCCGCAATCGTCGTTCTGCCTCCTTCAAGCGACATCTCAACAAGAACTGGTGCGGCGGTATACCGGTGTACTGACGAAATAATTTACGAAAATGACTCTCTGATAATCCAGCGTCCACTGCAATCAAACGAAACGCATACTCTCCGTCCGGCTTAGTACTGATTTTCCGACACACCCGTTCAATAATTACCTTATGCTGATCCCGTGATTCAGGCATCTGAACTTCCTGAGCAGCAGACAGCAATATTTCCTCAAGCCTGACAATCGCCTGCCAGTGACTGGAAACGTCTGGATTTTTCATCAGTTCAATAATTTCGCTCATCAAAGCAAGAAACAATTCCGGCCTGTGCAAAGGAATGAATCCATCATCGGACAACCGGGCAAATCCCTCATTGAACAACTTTACTGCACGTTTTCCTCGAAACATCACAAAATGATGTTCCCAGCCATATTCGTCAACCGGTCCATAATTATAAAAATTGCCGGGAGCCTGCCAACGAAGCGTCGGTCTCGAAAACACCCAGCGTTTTCCTTTGTTGCACTGAAAATACATCTTCCCACCGGACAATAGTTCAAGGGAATAGTTCTCCGGACTGGTTGATATAGTGCACGCATACCCGGGATATGACGCCGCCACCACAACCTCTATATCATTAAAATATCGCATAATGATTATTTTCGTATAATAAAAAATTAAATTTAACAAATTATAAAATCAAGCACCATTGATTATAGCACAAAAATATATTAAAATCATCATATAAAATAAAATTATTTTTAACAAAAAAAGCAGGATATCACAAATGACAAACAACATAAGTCTTAATGGATGGTGGGATATTATTCCCATTTTCGATGACACTCCGCAAGCAAACATCCCATCCGACAATTGGCAAAAAGCAGCTTATTTGGTACCGTCAATCTGGACTTGCAGCCTGGAAGGAGTCCGCACCAAAGGAGAAAAACAATACCGCAGAGTAGCATTGGAAGACCTGCCGCAAAATCAGGAGGAACTGGAACAGAACTGGGAATTTCTGTATGACAATTTCAATTATCCTAAAATCTGGACCAACGCCCGTCGCGCTTGGGTTCGACGTAATCTTGCCATATCAAATATCAACCCCGACGAACGTTTGCTTGTCCGCTTCAACGGCATTCTGGCGCAGGGAACATTGTATATCAACGGACAGCTCTGTTCTTCGCATCATGACCCGTTTACGCCATGGGAAACTGACATCACAGGAATGGTGCATGATGGCAATAACGAACTCACGGTATTTGTTGAAGACTATGAGCGAACGGCTGACGGCCAGACTCTATACCCTTCAGGAAATGGTCTGACGGCAAAAAATTGCGGAATCTGGCAGGATGTTTCTTTGCTGCGCCGCTCAACATTACAAGTCGAAAACGTTTGTATTCATTCAAGGGTTGCCCTAAAACAGCTATATATAAAGTGGACTTTAAAAAACTACACCGATTCGACAAAAAATTTTGATATCTGTCCAGAAATCCTGAAATGGAACGCAAACGGCAATCATGAGCCCCTGATGAAACTGGAGAGCTTCTCTGTTCCGGTTCCGGCAAATGGCACTGCTGAATACGAAATAAATGTTACTGATGTAGAGCTTCCGTTGTGGTCACCTGCGCAACCGAGTTTGTGTATTCTTCAGACTAAGATTAACAACGGTGAATGTCATCGCGAACGCTTCGGATATCGCGAAATTACCATCAACGGGGCCGACTTGTGCCTGAACGGTTTTCCGATCCATGCATTCAGTGATTGGGGACATAAATTATCCATGCTGCATCACCACGAAAACTGGATACGCCAGTGGTTCCGAATGATTAAAGACTGCAACATGAACCATTCGCGTCTTCACACCCATCCCCACCCGGAACTGATTCTGAATATCGCAGACGAGGAAGGTATTATGATCACCGGAGAAGCCGGAATTCACGGTTCAGGCCGGGCACAGGCATCAGGCGATGCACGTTTCTGGGAAAATGCTGCAGAACATATTCGCAACTTTGTGCGACGCGATAAAAACCATCCCTGCCTAATCATGTGGAGTGTGGAAAATGAAATGCGCTGGAACGGCAGTTCTTCGGGCAAAAATGACCTTATGTTCAGTAAACTTCCGGAATTACGCAAACTGTTTAATAAACTTGATCCAACTCGCCCTGCTTACCACGAAGGCGACAGCTCGTTATGGAATGAAAAAGATCAGGATGTCCTCAGCCGTCATTACGGCAAAGAATGTTCCGGCTGCGGCTGGTGGGATAAAAAACAGCCGCTTCACAGCGGCGAGATGTCTTTGTACCACTACTCCGGCCCAAACAACTCCTGCCATCTTGGCGGAGATAAAGTATGGAGCGATTTCCGCAATGTGAATATATCGACCGCGCTCGACACCAAATATATTGTTGAGGACGGTCGAACCATGGGAGTATGCAACTTTGGCCCATGGAACCTGAGCTGTCTGGAAAACTATCGCGCAAACGAGGAAGAACTTAACTTTGAATACGATGATTACGAAACGCCCGGCGTCAAACCTTTGACTGTTAAACCATTTTCCAGCGAATTCGCTTTCTGGCAAAATGGCGACGCAAAAGGTTACCATCCTTCCCCCAGCTTTGCAATTCAGCGCGAAGGATTTCGTCAATTTGCCCTGATTGACACCAATCGATGCTGCTCCGTATACGGCGGAACAGAGTTGAAACGCACGATCCACTGTGTCAATGATCTAGAACAAACGATCGAGGGAATTCTAGAAGTATTCCTTGCGGATGAATCCGGCAGAATCGCCATCCATCAGCAATTTCAAATCAAAGTGGAGCAGGGAAAAACAGAAAAAGTAGATGTAGCTTTTCAGTTGCCGGAAGTAAACACGACTACCCCTTGTAACTACATCTTTGAATTTCATCAGGGAGCAGCCATCCTTGACCGCCAGGAACGGAAGTTGTTTATTGGGTCGCATATAATAGTTCCAGGTTTCACCAGTAAAATCAAAATTTTTGGCAATGGAAAATTCGATCAGATATGGGAACGCATTGGAATCAAACCGAATTATATCAACCAGGTTACCCCCGATGTACTGCAAGGAACGGATATACTGATTATTGATCCTTATCAGCTAGGCACTTCTGACCTCGACGCCAATATTGTTCTCCGGAACTTCTGCCTGCAAGGCGGCCGTTGCCTATTGCTCGAACAGGAACACAGCATTATTCCATCATGTCCTTTGGAAAACATTCAACTGCAAAAAGTTCATATTCGCCACCGGAAACATCCGGTTCTTTCCAGCATCAACGAAGAAGAACTAATGTTCTGGGGTGATGATCCATACAGCCGTATGGATGGAAATACCGCTCTAGCTACAAACAGTTACCGCAAAGACAACGGAAATACTGTCAGCATCCTTGACGGCGGAGACGGCACCTTCGGAAACGGTTCTATGGAATATTCTCAACTGCTTGAGATTCCACTGGAAGCCGGAACACTGCTGGCAACCCAGCTGAGAATTCACCAGAAACTTCATTTTATTCCAGCTGCGGAAAAACTGCTGGTCAACATGTTGCAATACCTTGACACCTATTCAATACCCCAAAATGTAAATATAGTTGAGGCGGCATCAGTAGAAAAAGCAGTTGAGACAGTATGCTCTGGCGGCAAAGCAATCTTCACCTGTCATACAGAAAATGATGTAAAATATCTTAACGCACGGCTTGGACTTAATCTGGAAATAGTCGAACTGGACACAATTTACCAGGCAGTAAAAAAGCAACCGAGCAATGAACTGCTTTGCGGTATCAACAACGAAGACGCCTGCGGTATCATGAACTGGATCTACGCTCCGGCGCATGATAATATCCCAATCGGAAAATATTTTATCAAGGCAACAGACAAACTGGATTCATTATTAGTTACTCCAACTCAAAGCGTCCTGAAAGAAATGTATGTAAAAAGAGGCTGCACAGAACCCCTACGCTCACACACGTTATCGCGGTTTCTATTTAATGAACAACCGGAAGAGCTTATTGTAACCGGAATAATAGAAGTTGGTGACGGCACTCTAATCTTGAATCAGTTTGAACCAGAATCATCTCTTCCCCGATTCAAACGCCTACTGGCTATGCTGAAACGTAATCTTGGAGCGTCGTTTATCAGCACAGCTCTTGACGGCAAAAATGTTATTGAAGATCGAAGCAAAGGCTATCCGGAAAAAATCCAGGAACATGTCAGCCTGCCGGAACCGGATATGCTGCAAACAATGATTGGAGCAACCGTATTCCAAACGGAAAGAATGTGCAACCTCGCCATTCTCAATTACGGAAACTGGCAGGAACAAAGTTCCCCGGATGGAGAATTTTCCGCAAATTCCGACGAACCGCGTCTGCTGTTCTTCTTTATCGAATCACTGAAAGACCGTAAGGAATACGACGAAGACCTGGCGGTTCCAAATCCGGAAGCCATGACATTCTTTGAACTGACCGGCTCAGGAAAACTGACTATTTTCATTAATTCGATAAAAGTTCAAACTTGTACACTGTCTCCAAATGACAGCGTTAGCATTGGTGACATTTACTTGAATCAAGGTTTCAATAATGTTCTAATGCTATGGATTCCTGAAACAAAATCAGATAAACTTCAAATACGCATGCGCAATATCATGAGAAACCCAGAGACAGGTCTAATCTTCCATGCCTGATGATCACTTTTACTTCTCTAAATAGAATAAAATTAATATTTTTTAGTATTGATTACTGATTTTCTCATAAGATCATGTATACTTATATTAATAGTATGACTATCAGAGGAGAAGTAAAATGATTGAAAAACCAATAAAAGTTGCAATGTTTGACGTTAAGCCGTATGATCGTCAGTTCTTTGATGAAAGCAACCGGCGATACGGTTTTAATATAAAATATTTCACCGGACACTTAACTCCGGACACCGCTGTTTTAACGAAAGATTTTGACGCTGTTTGCGTATTTGTCAATGACGTTGTAAACGAAGAAGTTATTGATATTCTGGTAGATAACGGCGTTAAAATTCTGGCGTTAAGATGTGCGGGATATAACAACGTAAATCTATATCATGCCCATGGCAAACTGCCAGTGGTACGGGTTCCGGCCTACTCCCCGTATGCCGTTGCAGAACACGCCGTAGCGCTGTTGATGACGTTGAACCGCAAAACCCACCGCGCCTTCATGCGGGTGCGGGATAACAATTTCTCGATCAACGGCCTTATGGGATTCGATATTCATGACAAAACAGTGGGAATTGTCGGGACCGGTAAGATCGGACAGATTTTTGCTCGGATCATGAAAGGATTTGGTGCACATCTACTGGCATACGACCATTATCCTAATCTGGATCTGGTCGGTGAACTCGACCTGGAATATATTGATTTGAATACTTTGTACAAAAAGTCGGATATTATTTCACTACATTGTCCGCTAACCCCGGAAACAAAGTATATGATTGATGAAAAGGCCATTGAGGAAATGAAGCCCGGAGTAGTGTTGATCAATACCAGTCGTGGAATGCTGATTGATTCAACAGCACTGATTGCGGGACTGAAAAGTGGTATTGTCGGAGCTGCGGCCTTGGATGTATACGAGGAAGAAAGCGACTATTTCTTCGAGGATCTCTCCAATGAGGTCGTAACAGACGATACGCTTGCCCGGCTGACTACGTTCAACAATGTTCTGATCTCGTCACATCAGGCGTTCTTTACCCGCGAAGCGGTAACGAATATCGCCCAGACGACTCTGCAGAACATTGACGACTATCTTAGTGAAGGCAAACTAAGCAACGGTATTTGCAGTAATTGTGACGGTTCGCGTCCATGCCCGGGCAAAGGTCACGACCATACCCAATGCCCTAACTTTATAGCATCATAAAACATTAAGGGATTTGTTCAGATTCGAACAAATCCCTTTCTCTTACTTAATCTTCACTATATAGCTAAACTTCACTGTTTCATCTTTTTTAAGCGTTTTAGGTAATAGCATGATAAATGAACCTCCTGCCGGAGCAACACTGCGGTAGCGAAACGGCTGTAAAATCCTGAAGTCATAACTTTTGTCAAAGATATATTCAGCACCATGACCATTCTTTGAAGTCACTGACAAAATAGAAGCGTTATACAATTTTCTTCCCATGCGACTATGTTCTAGTTTGGCATTCGGATAACGCGGTCGGGTCGGAGTATTTACCGGCTTCAAGTTGACTTTCGTCGAAATTTTATCGCCGGTTAATGTGACTTCACGTTTGTCAGCAAAGAACGGAATGGAATAATTAAGAGCTTTACCTTTAAAGTCTTCCAGCGCCTTTATTTCAACCTCAACGCTAATTTCATTATCATTGAACTTCATAACACGCCTTACCGCCAGCGGTACATATGGAATCAGTTCCGTAATGACATATTTGTGCTGCTCCGCGTTAAACTCTACTTCCGACCGGGCATAACAAGATGCAAATACAGTGGGATCCACATCCTGTTTTCTCCAGGCCTTATAAAGCGGCTTGAACGCTTTGCCCCACACGGTATTGCTGTCCATCACAGTATTATTCTGTCCCAGACTGATCGGGCCGCAGCCTTTCACATAAATAGCGGAAATACCACCAGGTTTATTCGCGCCGATTCCCCAGCCGCCATAACCGGGTCCAGAATAGCCATCGAAATTAACCGAGTCCCCAGTGAAAGTAGCAGCACTCCAGTCAGCCCACAACGGCAAACGAGGACCGCCGTAAAGAATCGCGTAATAACGACTGGTATTAATAAAGAAATACTTATTATCAATAACCTTTGTAAAGGGTTTTGTTTTCAGGAACGGCCACGGCTCCGCGGACTTTACGCCTTTCTTTGGAAACCATAAATCAAGAAACTCAACCTGACCGACCATTTCTTTCGGCTGATGGTTCTTATGGGTCATATAGCGGGTACGGAAATTCAGGTCAGTGGGTGAACAGGTCTGGGAAAAAGTCACCTTCGGCGCATCTTCTGTTTTTGAAATCGTGACATATGTCTTAAGTTGGTTGAACTTATTGAACCAGTCAACTATACACTGCTGCTGAGTCTTCGCCCATATTTTTCCCCAGAGCATAGTCTGTTCACAGGAGTACTCTCCGTCGAACCCCATTTGCTCCGGCATATAGCCGGAAGAAGTCAGGCCGCAGTCCGTATCCAGTCTGCCTGTTTTACGGTCAAACGGAGTCTCATCCGGATTCAATCTTCCATAAAGATTCGGAGTTGAAACCAATTTCGCATTACGTTTTAGTGCCAGTTCAAGTTCCTTGTCCTTCAACAGCTCCGCAATACTCATTACCTGAAAATAATTCCAGCCCCATTGGTTGGCAACTTCTCCAACGTGCATATTGATCCGCCCCATGGCCCACAGCCGAAGCGACTGCTTATAGGCGGAAATCACCTTTGCGGGCAACCCCTTAGAGGAAACTTTGTCGATCAGCAGCATAGCACTGGCAAATTTACTGTCCAGCCCCAAACCATACCAGTTGGAACGGGTCGGAGTCTGGAAATAATTTTCCAGCTTATCTGTTTTCTTGAAATTATCGTCCATTGCTTCAAAACGGAATGATGCGTCAAACTTACGAATCCGGCTCATCTTTCCGAGTAGAACCCGGCGGATCAAAGCCGGATTACCGTAATATGGGTTATCGGGATTGTCCTCACCGGCCGCCAAAGCCAGATAGTCAATATTATCCCTTCCTCTGACGATTTTTTTGACCTGACCGAAATCCTTTGAAGCCTGGTCAATATTCTGTGCGGCAATGATCTTCGCGACATCTCCCAGCTTGATTTTTATGGAACCAATATGAAATTTGCCTTTTAAAACTATTTTTTTCTGCGGTTTAGTAAGCTTTACATCTACTTCCAAATCTTTTTTCGTTAATGAGTCGCACCAGCGGTTTAAACTCCTGATACATTCATGAAAAGTCAGACGCCCTTTCCCATCTGCCTCAGCTCCTCCATGAATACGCCGGGCAGTTTCCACATCCGGACACATCACCAGAGGAAATCCTTTTCCATGCAGGCAAACCCCACTGTTGCCATTGGAAAGATCAAGCTCGTATACCTGCCCTTTCTCAGGTGTCAAACTCATAAATGTACAAAAGCCGCTGGCTTCGACTGCTTTAATTATTTTTCCGCTGCTGTTTTTCAGTGTCATTTTGCATTGATACGGGACAACTTCTTCAGTAGTCGCGAGTCCGATATCCTCTGCGCTTTTCGGCACATAAAAAAAGCTCTTATCTAAAATAGTACCATGAACATAAAGCGGCCCGGCCCCAGGGTGAACCCCGGTCATAATCGGACGGTTCGGCGTAATCGAGATCCAGTGATCCCAGCGACCAACCACCAATACCCGGTACAATCCTTTTCCCGCTGCCGGAACAGATAATTCAGCCGTACGGAATGGCAGTTTTTCAGGATGACTTAGATAAGGTGACCGTTTTTTATTCGCGGGCATACCTTCGGGAGAATTCACCCGATGCCACTGCCGGTAACGAAAGTCGGCAAAAGGATCGTAGATGCCGTCCTGATACTTAAAATTGCCGCCAGTGATACCATCATCTTCCAGGAATTTACCAGCAACAATCCGTCCATCGGGCGCGACAACCCGAAAAAGCACCGGAGCCGGAGCGTGAACATAGGTATTCATATCACGAACGGTAAATTTCAATTTAAAGCCAGTACCTTTGTCGTCCAGCATATTGAAAATCAGCCATTCGCGTGGACGCCACAGGACATCATCGCCCAGATAAGCCGTTCCCGAAGCTTTTCCTCTCCACTCTGGAACATCGGGCGAACTTACGCAGCCGGCAATGCCTAGAGCCAGCAGTATTGCAGCAACAATGAATCGCATAAAAGTATCCTTGAAATTATTTTATTTCAGTGAGTTTATATGATAGAGTATCGGTAATTTCCAATTCAACAAGCCCAACGGTATGCTTAAAATGTTTCGTTGAAGGACCAAACGAACTGGCTGCCGGTTTTGTAAATTCCACCAGAGCACCCTTGTCCTTATTATTCATGAACCGTATCCTTTCTGTCGCGGCTCCAGCTTCCGAAGTCCACTTGCCGGAACGGAAAAACTCAACCTTAGCTCCCGCTTTTTTCAGGTAAGGCAATTGTTCCACTGTTTTGAGGACTTTCGCGGCGCTTCTATTCTCAAGCTTCACATCAATAGAGATTCCATTATCGAGAAACGTAATTGTCCTTGTGGTCTTCATCGGAAGCTTGAACATACTGTTGTTAATCGTCAGCTTCTTTGACGCGGCATCATAAGAACTTTTGCAAGTCCAGTAATCCGGCCACGACACCTTGCCGCCCGGTAGATCGGCACGGACAAACTGTCCGGTATAAACATCCCAGTTTTTACCGATTATACATATTCCATAGTCAGGCGTCCAGAACAGTGAAACGCCCTGTGTCGGACACCAGCCGTTCTTTTTCGCAGCAGCGGTTACGGGAGTATAAGTATCTCCATCCTTTTTCCAGCCTTTGCCGATGGGATCCTGTTTATATGCGTTCTTCACCCAGTCGTAACTGGTTTTTCCGGCATAAACCACAGCATAATAATCCGGCTCGCGGCAGCAGTAAAACTCTCCATTAAATTCATGAAAGAACTTCTCTTCACGAACAACCGGGAACTTCGCATCCTTAACCGGAGTTACCGGATAAAAATATTTATACCACATTGGCAGCCACGGAGACATCACATATCCGTTTACCCACTTTGAATTACCTTTATACCATGGGTCATCGCCACTGCCACGGGGCCAGTTTATATACTTGGCAATCCTGGTGTTGTCCGAATCGCCTTTGGAGTCGAACCAGCAGGCCGCATCTTCATTCCAGCCGGACATCAGATTTGTCCCGCCATTCCACTGGCGATGTACCCACGAACCTTTCGTGCGATGGGAAAAGTTGCTGGCTCCATAGACTTTGCCATCGGGCTCCGGCGCAACCGTATGATTATACAATGAATAAATTTTGCTCAACGCTTTCTTTATGTTTTCATCACCGGACATCGCACAGTAAAATGCCAGATTGCAGGCATTTAGCCCCTGATAAGTGGCGTCCGGTCCGTATCTTTCCTGCATATAACCGGTTTTAATAAATTTGTTTAACTCAGGATCAGCCGCGGTCTTTGCGAACCACGCGGCAATATCCTTATACAACTCCCCTGCTCCGCCGAGATACATGCAATAGGTATCAACCAGCCAGTGTGCCGACTGATTTTCGCATGACACACGGCTCAGGCAAAAACGGTCAATCTCAAAACCAAGTCCGTTTTCCCAAAGATTTTTCCTGCCTTCCGGCATCAACTTACCACACATACTGAATGAAGTATATGAACTCAAGGTAGAGAGGGCATCTCCGCCGCTGTAGTTATTCCATCCGGTATGGAAAGTACCGTTTTCCTGCAATTTCAACAACCGACGGTACTGATGGAGCAGCAGGCGGTCCAGCACTGCGCTATTCTTATAGTAAGGATTGAATTTTTCATCCAGCGAATAGAATAAAGCCAGATAATCATAATTTTTAGAATCGCCGTAATCGTTGCTTTTCGGATCAATATCCTGATGCTTAAAAATATAATCGGCATGAGAGAAAGCACCATCCGGGCCAAACAACCAGGGACTTCCCGGCTTCGCTTTGTATTCTTCCTTAAACTTCGCAGGAACTACTGCTTTAACAGCCAACTGGTCAGCCTTCAGCGAATGCATCCACTCCCACATCCGCACCTGCCATTTATGGTGCAGCATGGTTCCATCCGGAGCATACTCAATGCTGGCTCGAATATTCTCCGCAGTTGTCGCGTCCGGACAAAGAATTACCGGAAATCCATCAAATCCCACACAGCCGAACTTACTGAATTTAAGCGTATAAATTTTCCCAGGGGTGACCGGAGTAGAACCTCTTTTGCCGGATTTCACCTGAACCAACGTTTTCCCTTCTGAATCGAGAACTTTGGTTTCCACTCCCCGGTTATAGATTTTCAGCTCTTTCGCTTCCGGCGGCACATAGACAAAGGCGGAATTCATATTCTTACCATCTGCCCCCATCATACACCGCGACGGCATCACACCAAATTGAGTTGACGGCTGAGTAGACAGATAACTACGAACTCTGCAAGCCGCGGTAGTTACTACTCTAACTTGATAAATTCCGGCAGGAGCAGATTTAAATTCATACTCATAATTCAGCCGCTTTGTTTTATGATCCATGGGAAAAACATGGAATTCCTTTTTTACCAGATTCTCGTCAGCGTCATAGACTTGAAAAAACATTACCTGCGGCAAAGTCACCGCCTGTTTGGGCGGCTCAAAACGCCAGCGGTCGAACCCGATATTAAGCTTAAGGTCACCGCCATGATGAACAATATAATAAATCACGGACTCCGCGTCAAACGGACCCTTAAAAGGTTGTACCGTACTTTTTTTCAGTTTAAAGTTATACCAGTTTTGATAGGTACCGGCTGCAAAAACTGAACTGCCGGACACAATCATCCCCAAAAACAAAGACAAAAATTTCCTGATCATGTTGCTCTCTTTATTCCTTAAAAGATTAATATAAATTGATTCTACTGGATGTTTACCATAGTTTTTTGTGAGGATAGCTCCAGATTGCCCAAAGACGATCTGTCGGAGTAGTAGAAGCCATTCTGGCAGCATCATAATCTCTGCTTTCCACGTGTCCGTCCATACAGGTATAATTAAGATATTTATTCAGATGACGTTTCTGGCGATACAAAACATTCGCCCACCAGTAGCCCATTTTTCCCAGCTCAGAAACATCGTTTTTATAAAAGTCATTGTCAAAAAATACCGGTACGGAAGACGGATGATGAAATTTGGTCAGACGCTCATTCGTTCTTGCGACAATGGCATATCCGGCCCCTTCCGGATTGAGAATATTTTTGGGACATTGCAAAAATTTAATTGTTTGAGCCTCATCATTAACCCATCTTTTTTGTCCGATTTCTTCGGCAAAGAGATAAATTGACGCCCCATTGTGTCCCCCATCATATTTTGCGGAGATTCCAGGCATCCACCACTGATAACTGTCCATATACATAGTAAACGCAGACCCTAGCTGTTTCATATTCCCCTGGCATTGGGTCATTTTAGCCCGGTCGCGCGCATTACTCAATGCCGGCAGCAGCATGGAAGCCAGAATTGCGATGATCGCGATTACAACGAGGAGTTCGATGAGTGTGAATTTCTGTGAACTTTTCATTTTCTTTCTCCGTATTTGTTATTATTGACTATCTTCTATATTAATTTTAGGTTTAAGCACATCCTGCCGGGGTTCCAATCCTGGATTTTCAATTCTCTCCAGGAGTCGTTTTGAAGCAAGAACACCGATATCCTCCATTCGTATATCAATGCTTACAGGGAAAGGATCGCAACATCCCATCATCACGTTGTCATTATTACAACTTACGATCAAAACATCCTCCATCGGACGCAAATTCAGTTTATACAAATTGTCATAGATCAAGCCGACTTCATTGTCGGAAGGACAGAAAATCGCGGTCGGTTTATCGGCTTGTCCAAACACTTCAGTCATCTGCAGACGAATATTTTTGCTTCTCGGTTCCCAGGTGGAAGCTTCATAAGGAGAAATGGATACCTTTCCTCCATTCCTTTGGATAATATCAGTAAATGTTTCACACCTGCAGACAAACCGTTCAGGAAGTTGATCCCCTACATAAGCAATGTTGGAATGCCCCTGCTCCAGAATAAATTCAGCGGCAAGCTTACCAATGGATTTATTATCGTAAGTCACATGGTCATACCCGACATTATCTTCAATTTCGCCCAGAACCCGCACCATCGGAATTTCATTGATTCCTATGGCATTGATGGTTTCAACCTTACCGGAAAAGATCAGTCCGTCAATACGGTTCTTCAGCATCGCCATACTCTGATTTCGGATTGACATACCGCTTTCCAGAAACATCGGACAGTTTTGAGCGCTAAAGTAACGCTGGGCGGCCACGTACATCGGGGCAAATACCGAATGAATACGAACTTCTGATTCGTTGTCATCAAAACAGAACGCAATGTTTTTCATCCGCTTCACATAAGTTCCCTTACGCGGAATACGATAGACCAGCCCCTCTTCTTCAAGCACTTTAACGGCTTTATTTACCGTCATGAAATTAACGTCATACTCCTTAGCCAGCTGCTTAACGCCAGGAAGAGCCCCGTCAAGAGTTCCATCGTTAATCTTCTTTCTCAGATTCTTTACTACATTGGGGTATTTTTTCTCAAGCTTTGCGCTTTTCGGCATCTTTACCGATATCATAGCCTCACTCCATATCGCTTATAGCTGTCTTATGCTTATAGCTATATTATATATGATTGGAATTATCTTTGCAATACCCGGAAAGAAATTATTCAAATTTTTCTATTTTTCAGGGTAATCTCACTCTTTTCGTAGAGACATATGACAAGCCTTTTTCTGGTAGGGCGTGTTCTCCGCAGCGCGCCGCTGCCGCATCTGCGGCAGACGAATACCAATGGAATTTAAAGTTTTCTCTGCCGCACTGGTGTGCCGACGGCACGCTCGGAGAGCGAGCCCTACCAGCAAATGCACCAAGCACAACAGTCACATTTAATCTTCCGGAATAAGTGACGCCTTACTTTTTCAGCACAACAGTCACTCATCTCACACTACGAACAATCATAGGGAATGGTACAGCATTGCAGCAGTAACCGTTTGCAGTAAGCAATTTCGTGGATATATTAACCGTTGGAATCCTGGATTCTCTTAAACTTTTTGAAATGAAAGCTGATATAGATATTGCAAACGCCGGACACAAATAAACCAGACCGTAAATATAAGTTTCTATTTGAATACTGCGCGGCGGTAATCTTTCCGTTAATGTGTCTTGTCGCCTTCAGACTTTATTTTTATGCCTCCGCAGAACCGTCAATGGACAGTTTCTACCATGTTCGGATGGCAGAGTTGGGTTGGAATTATTTCTCCGCCAAACAGCTTCCGGCAATGACAATGTCTTACTGGACAAATTCCTTCAGCAACAAAGAATTGTTATTCCATTTACTACTATCAATACAGCGTTTGTTTACAACAGACAGTTTTCCATTTCACAGCTCATCGCTATTCTTTGACTTTCTGGCACTGAGCTCGTTTTTCTGGGTCGGCAAGATATATAAGGTGAAAAACATATGGATATTTACCCTCTTGTTCGTCTTAATTGAACCTGTATTTCTAAACCGCTTCCTGATGCTCCGTCCTCATATTCTATCTCTTACATTATTTCTGGTCAGTTGCGGCATTTTCCATGGCATTGACAGCTGGAAAAAACTCTGGCGTTCTCTGGCTATTTCATTCGTTTTCAGTTGGTCATACTCCAATCCCCATTTTATTTTACTTCCGGCTGTTGTTTACGGAGCATTCCTTTTTTTCAGAAACAAGCTCACCGCCTGCCTGCTGCCGGTGTCATGTATACTGGGAATCGTACTTGGTTTTCTAATCCATCCCCAATTTCCCAATACATTCATCAACTGGAAAATTCAGTGTATTGACGTAATTGTCGCGATGTTTAATCAAAATCTTGGTATTAGAGTAGGTGATGAATTATTCAGTAAAGGTTTCGGCAATTATCTAAAAGTCCCTGTTCTTACCCTTGTAAATGCAGCATGCTGCGGACTTATGTATTATTTGTATAAACAGAAAATAAACCGTAAACAATTCGTAAAGCTGCTACCCTTATTCAGCCTGTCCATATTATTAATGATCTTAATGTACCTTAGCCTCAGATTCGTCGAATATGCCTGTCCGGTTACTGTTTTATGTACGGGAGCCATCCTAACCCTGCTAAGAAACCCAATAAAGCTATCCCATAAGATGAAAATACTAAGCGTAATCGCCGTACTTCTTATTCTCACAGGATTTGGCATCTACAACAGCGTAAAGTTCAACAAAATCGACGACAAAACGAAATTCAAACCACTCACCAGACTTTCGAAATGGTTTCAAACGGTCAATCTTCCCCAAGGTACAATTATCGGTAACGTAAACTGGTCGGACTTTCCGGCACTCTTTTACAGCGCCCCGCAATACCGCTATCTTTACGGCATGGATCCCATGTTCGGCTACGCCTACGCTCCTGAAAAAATAAAACAACTCGAACAGTTTCGTATGGGAAGACTTCGGCTATCGCCTGAAAAATTAAAAGAACTGACCGGCACCCCACTCATTTATGTAGCTCCCGCCAACTGGATGCTTGCCCGCGACATGAGCAAGGCAGGATATAAAATCATTTATCAAGGGAAAGACGGCTGGATATTTATTTTGAGATAAAGCTGTAATATAGTTCAACCGCTGCCGGAAGGTCATCCGCCACCAGCCAGTCTGATTCGGCTTTCTGATCCACGCCATGTCCGGTTCTCACCATAATTCCAGTAATACCGGCATTTTCCGCCGCTTTTACATCAGAAACTTTGTCACCGACCATAAAGCTGTCCTCATGGGAAATATTGAAGTCTTTAACGGCCTGATTGATCATTCCCGGTTCCGGTTTCCGGCAACTGCACTTTCCTGAAAACTCAGGATGGTGCGGGCAAATATAAAATGCGTCTATTTCAGTGCCATGAGGTCTGAGCAAAGCATTAATCCCATCATTAACGGCATGAGCGGCGGCTTCATCATAATACCCGCGCGCGATCCCGGACTGATTAGTGACAACGATCAGTAGATACCCATCATCACTAAGTTTTTTTAATGCCTCAATCACGCCGGGAATAAGTTCAATATCAGCTGGATCAGCCAAATAATTCTTCTCTACAATAATCACACCGTCGCGGTCAAGAAAACATGCTTTGCGTTTATCAGACAATACCAACCTCTTTTTTTATGGTAAATTAATACCTTAAGAATTTTTTTCAACCAGTTTACACAGTGGACAATCCGCTTCGCAGGCATTCTTGCGACAGTGCTCTTTCGCCGCCCGGACAATCAATGCGTGATACTCGTTATACAGAACCGGATCAACCGGCAGATTATTCATAAAAATCTTCTGCAATTCATGATAGTCAATATCAGGAGAAATTCCAAAATGACGCGAAAAAATCCGTTTGGTATAAGCGTCTATTACAAATGTCGGCAAATCAAAACAATAGAGCAGGATCGAATCAGCCGTTTCCGGTCCAACTCCTTTCACCGCCAGTAAATCACAGCGATACTCTTCCAGCCCCCTGCCCTTCCAGACCGGTTGATCATTCTTATCGACATTGTCGAACCACCAGCGGGTAACCTCCAACAGCCGGTCAGCTTTCAGCCGAAAAAATCCCGATGGCCTGATTGCTTCCTCCAAATCAGCCCGGGGCATATCAATGATGACATTCGGATCAAGCGCATTCGCCTGCTTAATCAGTGCGATCGCTTTTTCCACATTTCCCCAGTTGGTGTTTTGAGTAAGAACCGCGCCAACACAAATTTCCCACGGTGTATCTCCGGGCCACCAGTGCTGAGGGCCATAGGCTTTATACATCACGTCGTAAGCGGCAATTAATAATTCACGATTCAACTTAACACGATCCTTTCGAGCTCTTCATAGCTTACCGCCGTATAGTCGGCCTGTTCGCTGAATGACTGGCATCCTTCGTTATGAAAAAAACAGGTTACAACGCCCGCGGCACGTCCGGAGTCAATATCGTGAATATAATCCCCCACCATCATACATTCTTCCGGCTTGAATTTCCACCGGTCAACAATATGCAGTACCGGCTCCGGTGAAGGTTTGATAAATTCAAATTCGCGACTCAAATAAAAATCCACTTTCAATCCAAATTTTGTCAGAAAAATCTCAACACTGCGCGACGAATTACGTGTCAGAATCGCCAGCCTGATTCCGTTTTCTCTAAACTTTTCCAATGCCTCAATCACACCGGGATGCAGCCGATTTTCACTAGCCAGCCGGTTTTCAAAACTTTCGACAATTTCCCAGCCGCGTGTCCGTTCCGGTTCGGGCCATGAATTAAGTGTCTTCGCGATATCCCCTTCTGGAATCCCCAAAGCCGCGCGCATTTCATTAAAGTCGATAATTGGAACCGTTAGGGTTCCATCCATATCAAAAATTATGCCTTTGAATTTCATGATTCTCCGTCCGACAGATTAAGTATAAATAATCGTAACCCCGTCACCGCCGGGAATACCAAGATCTTCTCCAAAATGGTAATCAGAAACAGCACTGTTTCTGCGGGCAAAACTACGTACAGCATCTCTCAACGCACCGGTACCATGCCCGTGAATCACCATTATACTTCGGTGTCCGCGGCTCATCTCGCGCCTTACCGCCAAAATCGCCTCATCCACACGGTATCCGTGCAAGTCAATCTGAGTATCATAGTTGAACCGTATTTCACGGTTTGATTTTCTTCGTTTCTTCATGTGTATATTTTACCTCAAACAGTGCTTTTTGCAAGCGACGTCTCCACGGTAAATACTATAACATCGCAACAATCTCATAATCTTCTTACAGATTCAAACAAAAATCTCACTAAATTGGATTGAAAATCTGTTTTATTTGAACTATCTTCATTATATATCGTCGGGGAAATACTAATATACAATTTCATCAAAATATTTTTTGAATGACAACGGGAGGTTATTATGGAAATCATAGAAAAAAAAGACAACAACCAGTTAACTCTCACTCTTAAAGGCAGATTCGATGCCCTGGCCGCAGTTGAACTGGAAAAAAACCTCAAAACCAACCTCAAAGGGATCGAAAAACTGATCCTTGATTTCACGGATGTAAAAGTCATTGCAAGTGCCGGACTCCGTGTACTGGTTCAGTTAAAGAAACAACTCAGTGCTCCAGGGGCAATGAAACTTGTCAACATAAATGATTCCGTCCGCGAAATTTTAACTGTTACAAAACTAATCAAGCTTCTTGATGTTGAATGAAAAAATCATTCCAAAAATGGTTATTCATTTTTGTATTGCTTGCTTTTGTTCTGACTTTTACGGGCTCTTATCTTGTCCAGACTGCACTTTCACAAAAAGCGGCAGAAGTATTGATCGGGTTAAAGCTCAAAGACGCATGCGCGCAACTTGATAATGCCAATAAAAATTATAAAAACATTTCATTTCTTACCCGGCATCTGGCTCTGGTAAGAGCGGATTATCTGGCCTCTGTTCTGAAATATCGGCCTGAATTCATTCATAATCAGGCTGAACTTAACAAGCTAAACAAAAAGCTGAAAGTTTTTCATTTGCGCATCTATGATTCTGCCGGCAAACAGCTGGCGTCTTCCCCTAAGGGATTGAAACCAGACCCCTTACCTCCATCTATTCTGGCTTCGGGGTCAAAACTACGAAAGGTTGTCATCGAAAATTACCTGACAACGGATGGGACGGAGGACATAGAGCATAACGTATATATTTACAGTGCCGGAATCCCCGGTTTCATTTTAATGAAATACCGTCCGCAAACCCTAAATGAAGCATATGACCAGAAGGATATCAAACTCTTCGCGGAAGGATTCAGGATTGGAACCGGAGGCGGCATCATCATTTCGCGCCAGGATAATATCTTATGCGACGGCATGCTGAAGATTAAAGAGAAAAAATTGTCCGAACTGGGTATCTCTCCTTTGTCCGGAGATCAAACTTACCATGACCTTGAAATCGACTCCATTCCCTATTTCGGGGCCAAAAGAAAATATGGCGAATACAATATAATCGGCCTGGTACCGCTGGCGGAACTTCATGACCGGCGGAATCAGCTGCTGATGCTGCTAACACTCGGCTACGTCATCCTGTTCAGTATTATTTACTGGGCGATATCAGCCTTGGTTGAACATAAAGTTATTAAAGGAATTGAACGAATCTGCGTTTCTTTGAATAAAATCACGGACGGAGACCTTCATGCCATAGTGGATGTCCATTCCTCTCCTGAGTTCATTCAGTTATCTTCCGGTATTAACAGTACTGTCCACGCGTTAAGGGACGCCATTGATGAAGCGGGAAGACGCTATGAAAATGAATTGAAACTGGCCGCGGCAATTCAGCTTTCCGCTCTTCCCCGAGTCGATTCACTGAATCCCAGGCCTTGCGGACTTAATCTTTACGCCACAATGACTGCCGCACGTGAAGTAGGAGGCGATTTCTACGACTTTTTCTGGATCGACAGCAATCATCTGGCTTTTGTTATTGCTGATGTTTCCGAAAAAGGTGTTCCTGCCGCACTCTTTATGATGTCGGCAAAATCCTGGATCAAGAGTCTGGCAAAATCACACCTGCCGCCCGCCACCGTTTTCACGGAGGCCAACCGCATGCTTTGCGCAGATAATGACAACGGAATGTTTGTTACTGTTTTCTTCGCTGTTATTGAACTTGATTCCGGCAAACTGACCTGCATTAACGCCGGACACAATCCACCTCTGCTCAAACGGGCCGGTGAAAACTATGAATATCTCCGTCTTGAACCGGATTTCATTCTCGGAACACTGCCGGACATTAAATATCATGAATCCGAACTGACGCTCGCCCCGGGTGACCGTCTCTTCCTGTATACAGATGGCGTAACCGAAGCGATAAACCCTGATGAAGAAGAATTCGGAAACCAGAGACTTCGCGACTCTCTGGAACAGTTTGACTCCTGCCCCCCCGAAGAGCTGACCAAATATATTTATTCCCAGCTTAAGGATTTCAGTGAAAACGGTCCGCAATATGACGATATTACCATGTTGATTATGGACTTTCAGCGCAAGAGTCTTTGTCTTCCTGCTCACATCGAAGAACTGCCCAAACTTCAGGAATATATTGAAGCAACATGCAAAGAAAACAGCTTGGATGACACGATTGAAAATCGTCTGCAAATTGCCGCTGAAGAAGTATTTCTTAATATCGCAAACTATGCCTATGAAAATGATAATGGAACCATTTCAATGCAATTCCGCTACATACCGGAAACCCATGTCCTGCAATCAGTATTCATTGATTCAGGCAACCCCTATGATCCACAACTCACGGAAGCGCCTGATTTAAGCGAAAACCTTGACGAACGCCAACCTGGCGGATTAGGAGTGTTCCTCATCAAGGAACTTGTGGATTCTATTAATTATCAACGTCTAGAGAATCAAAATATATTAACCCTGATCCAAAAAACAGGAGATAAAAATGACTAAAACCAAAAAAATCAATGAGCATTGCCTAAAATTTTTAAAAAGCTACGGATCGTTTCCTATTGCTTATTCCGCTGTCTACGATGGCCTGATGAAGGCCTTTGAAACCCCGGAAGGTTTTATATCTTATGTCGACCATGAAAATGAACGCATTGTTCTTGGCGATCCCTTCTGTAAATCGGAAGATCTGCCGGTTATCGTCGATAAATTTCTGAAGGAAGCAAAAAAGAAAAAACTATCTCCAATCGTCCTGCAGTGCAGCCGCGATACCGCCCTGGCCTTTGCTAAGCATGGATTTAATGCCAATCATATGGGGGTTGAAACGAATATCGACCTGTCCAGATTCAAAACGGAAGGGAAAAAGCTAGCCAGAGTAAGACACTGGATAACCGCCGCGACCAAAGCCGGTACCATCATTAAAGAACTCCCGACCGACTCACAGGATTCTATTGATTTGATCGGCGCAATCTCTGAAAAATGGCTCAAGGGTAAAGCCAATACCCAGGAACTGAATCTGTTGACACGCCCACTGGTGCTGGACCATGAACCGGATACCCGGCTGTTCTGCGCTTATCTTAATGACGAAGTCGTTGCCTTCGTCCTTTTCGAACCAATGTATAAAGACAATAAGATCATTGGTTACATGGCGGACTTTGTACGCAGACTGGACAATGCACCGAAGGGCTGCTTTGATTTGATCTATCAGGAAGCCGGAAACGTGTTCAAACAGGAAGGAGCAACAATTCTTTCTTTCGGACTTTCCCCTCTGGCAGACATGAAAAACGAGGACAACATTCATAATCCTTTGATTACCACAATCTTCAACATAAACTACAACTACGGCAACGATATGTACGCGTTTCAGGGACTGGATACCCATAAGAAAGCCTATTACGATGGGGAAACCGTTGAGCGCGTCGATAAATATCTGGTAATCGGAGGAGCTTTTCCGATCAACCAGATGCTTTATGTTTTTCAGTTTATCGGAATCGTTCCGGACCAGAACTATTTTGCCTCCATCAAATACTTCGCGTCATGCATCGTCAAAGGCTATTTCTCCCAACAGAAAGTATCCAAGCAGGCTGATAAAGAAAAAATCAATAAAATCGCTGACGAGGTTGTTAAAGGAGTACCGTCAAATAAAATCGCGGGAGACACAAAATCAAGTGTTTCTTTTGTGGGAAAAATTGCATCTGTCCTAACGAACGGCTTCAAATCAATCGCTCCTCAAATTGAAAAACAAACCGTATTCTATGCCGGTAATTTCGATGAAGATACGGAACAGCATTATGTAAAAGTCTCGAATATTACAGATGGTGATAAAGATATTCATTTTGTCCATAATATCGTGTTTGTCCCATTCAATAAAGGCTATAATCTGATTATGACCATCGAAGTCGCCCCGGATATGACAGTAGCTCAGTCCTATAAAATTACTGAAAACCTGAAGAAAAAACTCAGCAAACGTATTCCGGAACTCCATTACATTCGTATTGAAACAAAACCTGACGGCGCCTTTTTCAGTACGCTTGAAAATGAAGTCATTGACAACATTGCCGATGAGGACCTTACATGATCTATGAGTAGTATTCTCTTGCAAACCGCATCGACTGATTTTGGAAAAATTGAATATTTTCAGGACGGCGACTCTGGACCACTAATTGCCGGGTTCCATGGGTCGCCAGGTTCCATTGACCAAATCTTGACCATTATGGATAAGATGGGGCTGACATCATCTTTATGCCGCCGCATTGTAATTAACCGTGCCGGTTATTGCGGTACGCCTTTGGGAAAATACCAAAGTCTGGCTTCGCAAGCTGACATGTTCGCAAAACTTCTGGAGCAGTTGAATATTGAAGTAATTGATGTAATCCTGGCTTTCTCCGGAGGAGGAATCATGGCGCTTGATTTTGCCAGGCGCCACCCGCAGAAAGTCAAAAAACTTTTACTGATCGCACCTGTCACGGACTACCATCCTTCATACAGCAACTCGTTGAAAACGCGACTGGCCTTCACTATATTAGGAATGAATACGCTAGTCGCACTCTCTTACGTATTCCCAAATACCGTATTAAAAAATACAATCGCGGTAATGAGTAAATATACGTCAAAAATGCTCAGGTACGAATACAAACAAATAAAGGCCTCCCTGGACGACTACGACTTTTTAATGAAAATATTACGCCAGAATTATCCCTTCAAACGCCTGCACAAAGGATTTACGAATGAAAACATTGAATTCCTTAACGCAGATATCAATAATTATTCGGACTTGAAATTGCCGATTCTCCTTCTTCACGGAGACCAGGATGGCGATGTCGACATCAGTTATTCACAAAAGCTTTGTGCTCTTGTTCCCTCCGCTTCATTGATCACAATCAAAAACGCCAAGCATTTATTGATGGTCGGAGAACGTTATAAAGAAGTTCAGCAGAAGGTTTTCGACTTTTGCGAAATTCCTTCGCCAAAGTAGAACAAAATATCATTTTTATTTTTGCGTTTTCTGTTTAATACTGTATTTTATAAACAAAGTTAATAAAATACATTTACCGGGAGAAGATTCATGCCACTTTTTATGGGACTGGACAGCAGCACGCAGGGACTTAAAGCTGAAATAATTGATACAGAAACCGGACAAATTATTGTTTCCGAAGGCATAAACTACGGCCGTGACTTGCCGGAGTATAATTGCCCGGAAGGAGCCTTGCCCAATGATGACCCCAAAATAAAACATGCTGATCCATTAATGTGGATCGCGGCTCTTGATCTTCTATTCTCTCGCCTGCAACAAGCGGAAGCTCCACTGAACAAGGTTGCCGGAATCAGCGGTTCAGGGCAGCAGCATGGTTCGGTATATCTCAACAGCCAGTTCGAACCGGTACTGTCAAGCCTAGACCAAAACAATAATCTGGCATCACAGCTTGCCGTAACGTTGTCGCGCAAAACCGCGCCAATCTGGATGGATAGTTCTACCGGCGAGGAATGTCACGAAATCGGCGAACAATTCAGCCGGATGCAGTCGGATTCCGGTTCCCCCCCGATCGAACGCTTTACCGGTCCGCAGATTAGAAAATTCTATAAAGAATCGCCGGAAAAGTATGAACAAACATCCACGATTCACCTTGTCAGTTCGTTCATGGCAAGCGTACTGATCGGCCAAAACGCCCCGATAGACTACGGTGATGCAGCCGGTATGAATTTATTTAACCTGAAAACGCTGAACTGGGATTCGGAGTTTGCCGAATTCACCGCTTCAGGACTTCTCAATAAGTTACCAGGTGCGGCTCCCTCCAATACCGTAGCCGGCACCTTGAGCGATTATTTCACTAAATACGGCTTACAAGCCGGAACTCCGGTCGCGGTATGGTCCGGCGACAATCCCAACAGCCTGATCGGAACCGGAGCGTATGAGCACGGAATCGGGGTAATCAGTCTGGGTACGAGTGACACACTGTTTGCGGCAATGTCGTCACCGGTCACAGACCCGCAAGGCTACGGACATGTGTTCGGCAACCCGGCCGGTGGTTTCATGTGCCTGATATGCTTTACCAACGGCTCGCTGGCTCGTGAAAGGGTACGCGAAGAATGCGAAGTTGATTACAATTATTTTGATACGCAGGCGTGTACTGAAACACCTCCCGGCAACAACGGCAAACTAATGCTGCCGTATTACACCACAGAATGCACGCCGCTGGTCACTCAGGCGGGCGTCAAATACTCCACGACTGAAGACTATTCCCAGGCAGAAAAGATCAGGGCAGTATTTGAATCACAGGCACTGTCTTTAAAAATTCATTCCGGCTGGATCGGCGAAAAATTCATCAAACTACGCATCACCGGCGGCGCATCAAAATCACGGGATTTCTGTCAAATCATCGCGGATGTATTCCAGACTCCGGTTGAAAAGATATCCGTCACCGACTCAGCCGGACTTGGTGCGGCCATCCGGGCGGCAAACGCTGTTTCGGGACAGTCATTCAAAGAATTGTGCGACAAATTTTCAGCGGCAGGGGAAACCGTATTGCCGAATTCGTCTAATGCTGAAATCTATGCAAAAGCCGAAATGGCCTATTGCAAACTGGAAGCGCAATCATAATTTAATAATTTTTTACTCACGGTTTGTCATTACAAATTCAACAGTTATATTATAATGAAAACATACGCTATGTGTAAGTTTCTAATTTATGGCGGACTCATAGCGTAAACACGACTGGCGTTTTTGGCGGAACTGACCGCCGGGAAGTTATTGGATCGATTTGTCGCGCGCCTGGGCACTTCGGCCTTTGAGTTTTAGTTTTAACATTAACAACTAAATTTGGAGGTCGTCATGAACGCCCTGCTTAACTATCTGAAAAAAACTCCGGCGGAATCGGTAAACACCGAATTCGCGGCCTATCTCGCAAACCTGTCATCGGTAGCTACTGTTGCCCCGGAACTGTCTTCCTCTGTTGTCAAAGAACTGGAAGCACAGCGCAGTCACCTGAAATTAATCGCCAGTGAAAACTATTGTTCGCTGCCGACCCAGCTTGCCATGGGCAACCTGCTGACCGATAAATACGCTGAAGGTTTTCCACACCACCGCTTCTATGCCGGCTGTGACAACGTAGATGACATCGAAGCTTTCGCCTGCGAACAGGCCTGCAAGCTCTTCGGCGCGGAACATGCCTATGTCCAGCCGCACAGCGGAGCCGACGCCAACATGATCGCCTACTGGGCTATTCTAAATGAAAAAGTACAGAATCCGGCACTGGAAGAGCTCGGCGGCGTAAATCCGTCCAAGATGTCACAGGAAGACTGGAATGAACTCCGCCACAAGATCGGCAACCAGAAACTTCTTGGAATGGACTACTATAGTGGCGGACACCTTACGCATGGTTACCGCTTCAACGTTTCCGCCCAGATGTTCGATGCCTATAACTACGGCGTTGACAAAAAGACCGGCCTGATCGATTACGATGCGCTAGAAGCTCAGGCAAAAGAACTTAAACCGCTGATTCTGCTGGCTGGCTACAGCGCCTATCCGCGTAAAGTCAACTTCAAACGCATGCGCGAAATTGCCGATTCAGTAGGTGCCGTGCTGATGGTGGATATGGCTCACTTCGCCGGACTCGTTGCCGGAAAAGTCTTCACCGGCGAATCCGACCCGGTTGCATATGCCGATGTCGTTACCACGACCACCCACAAGACCCTGCGCGGACCTCGAGGCGGCATTGTTCTTTGTAAGAAAGAATTTGCCGAATCCGTTGACAAAGGATGTCCGCTGGTAATCGGCGGTCCCCTGCCCCACGTAATCGCGGCGAAAGCCGTAGCGTTCGTAGAGGCCAACAAGCCTGAATTTGCCGAATACGCCGCCAATATTGTCAAAAACTCTTCAGCACTGGCTCAAATGCTGATCGACGAAGGCATGACCGTGGCAACCGGCGGGACCGACAATCATTTGATGCTGATCAACGTCACTGGCTACGGCTTAACCGGACGTCAGGCGGAAAGTGCCCTGCGCGACTGCGGCGTTACCCTCAATCGTAACTCCCTGCCCGCCGATCCGAACGGTCCATGGTACACCAGCGGACTGCGTATCGGCACCCCAGCCGTTACGACTCTTGGAATGGGGCTGGATGAAATGAAAGAAATCGCCGCGATTGTCAAACTGGTTCTGGAAAACACCAAACCGGAAATTATCGCGACTGGCGCTAACGCGGGCAAGCCCAGCAAGGCCAAGTACACCACTTGTCAGGAAGCCGCGAAAGAAGCCAGAGAACGTTGCGAAAAACTTCTCGACGCGTTCCCGGTTTATCCGGAACTCGACCTGAATTTCCTTAAGGAACAGTTCTGCTGAGGAAGTGCCCTCTATGCCGGGCAGGCAACCAGCGTTCCATCGCTGGACCTCGTCCGGCATTACAACGAGGTCGATGGTCACATCGATAAAAGAGAGAAAATGTTATCGGTTAGACGACCGACACTCCTGAGTAGGGGCGATTTTCGATGAAAACGCCCGTCGCACCAGCGACATTGAAATCCCTTTAAATTTTCAGATTTATTATGCCGCGCTGGTGCACGGTGTGCCGGTTTTATCAAAACAGGCACTACTTTGAGTTTACCCATGCTTCCGTAGCGAAGCGAAGTTTGAAAAATTACGGAAGATACAAAGTATCTTCTCGAGGTGCAGGTCTGGCGACCTGCTAGGGACGCCAGAGTTCGAGGTTTTTGCGATCGTAGATGCCGGGGGCCAGCTTGGGAATCAATAATGCCAGACGATACCACCAGGGATAAATCAGGTAGCGGCGACGTTTTATGTACGCCTTGAATACCTTTACGGCAAACTTGATTTCAGAACCGCCGCCGGGCGTTTCGGGCGGATTTAAGGAACCGAGAGCGCGAGTGGAAAACCCGGTATTAATACGTCCGGGCATCACTTTTAAAACGTTTACACCGGACTTTAGCAGTTCTCCGCGCAATGAGTCGCTGTAGAGGTTAAGCGCAGCCTTACAGGCACAATAAGCGCCCATACACGGTACGTACATCTTACCGGCAATTGACGCGATGTTGATCACAGTGCCCTGGCGTTCTTTCAGCAGCGGCAAGACTAAATTGGTCAGCTTTACCGGAACAAAAAAATTCAGTTCGAACATTTTACGCAAATCATCCTCAGGAAAATTCTCCCAGGTCTCGTATCCGCCGATTCCGGCGTTGTTGATCAATACGTCAAGACGTCCGACTTCCTGGACCAGACGGTTTACCGCCTCGCCCATTTCCTCAGAATTCGTCAGGTCGGCTTTAAACCAGTCGTCGACAAGTCCTTGTTCTGGCTCATTACGGCAAATTCCAACCACACGGAATCCCTGCAGTTTAAATTCTCTTGCCATGGCGCGTCCAAGTCCGCTGGACACACCCGTTATCATAACAGTTTTATCTTTCATTTCTCTCTCATTCAAGTCGGGTTCCGCCCCGACAGTCGTCTGGCAAGGTGCCAGTGCCAAATAATTACGTTAATTTTGTCGATGCAATTATAGCCGAGAGAAAGCCGTTCCAAGTAGGGGCGATTTTCGATGAAAACGCCCGTCGCACCAGCGACAGTATGATCGTTTTAAATTTCATATATATACTGCCGCGCTGGTGCGCGGTGTGCCGGTTTTATCAAAACAGGCACTACTTTGCTCTCGCATTTTTTCTTTCTTAATTCTTAATTTCTTTGGTTGCGGCTTTACCGCGCTATGACAGCAAGCTACTCTAAAAAGCACAAAAGCCGCTTGCGCGGCTCAATTCTTACTTAAAATCTATGGGGTATTGGGGAGAATCCCCATTATTCATTCATAATTCTCAATTCTTAATTCTTAATTCTTAATTCTTAATTCGTGAGCGCAGCTCACCTTGAGTCAGCGTTCTCAATCTCTTCCTGTTTTTCCAGATATTTCCGATACGCCTTATACTCTTTTATCTTCCTATCCTGCTCCGCTTCACGAACTTTTCTTGGAGCTTTTTCAGGACTCTTGATTGTTTTAACTAACAGCTTATAGTACTGTTTATACTTTTCCTTCGCAATATCATAACGTTTGGTGTTTTTTATTTTTTGGGCTATATCCATTTCCCGGTTATATCGAAACATTATCATAAAAATTTTTATAATTTTCCTGAGCCAAGCTTTTGAAAGGCCAGTATCCAACTGGATATATTTATATTTCAACCAAGGCTTCATTGAACCGGCAAAACCAACCAGGGAACCTGGAGATATAAGCCCCCCCTTATCTCCTTTTTCTATATAGCCTTTGTATTTATTTAAAATATTAAGAAAATACCGTGATGAAAGATCTATCATACATTCCGGCTGCTTGTATTGCCTCTCCAGCGATGTCTTTATCCACGGATTCTCAGCAGCAAAACTTACAAAAGATAAGAACAAAGAAAGAATGAACAATTTAAACTTCATATAATCACTCCTCTAAAAACCGGTAATTAACAATTCTAAACTTTTTAGTCACACTGTCATAGCTTACCGTGACAAGAAGTTTTTGTTCACCTGTTATCTCATCACCATATTGATCATAAGTTCCCTTTTGAATGCTTATTCCGGTTTCAGAAATTGATGTATTATCTGCCTTTCCATCTCCATCAAGATCTTCACCAAAAGTTGTTTCACTTGCAGTTCCAATGATTCCATCTCCATCAAGATCTTTGGAGATAGTAATTGGAGTACTCGGTCCCGCATCTTTTATAGACTGAGCAATTGCAATTATTGTATAAACACTAGATTCTTTTTCAGCTTTGGTCAGGTTAATAAACTTACCAATAATTTCTTCCTGAAGGGCATCACTGGGATTAATCCCCAATCCACTAAAACTATTAAGAATGGATAATGAAGCAATCTGAGCACGAGACAAAAATTGATGTGGAGTTGTCCCGCCTCGGTAAGTATAAAATGCGTCTCTGATGGAATTTGCATTTGCTTTACTTATAAACGAATCAGAAGTCGTTCCTCCAGGAGCAGCATAACCGGTTCCATAGCGAATATTATAAAATAACGCCCTAAACACATTATCACTTGTATCTTTTGTATTATTATTATCACTGTTAATGTTTATTTTACCATAAACTTGTTTTCTTGCAGTCATCTTGACTTGATCCAATATTTCAGCATCCCCTCCTACTGTAGAATATGCCGGAGTGGTTGTTGCAGATGTGTAAGCCGAACCACTTGTACTCGATAGAGATGCACTTGTCGAATAAGTTAAATCACTGTCATAATAATTCAAATTAATCGTTTCCCAAGCAGCACCCCTATGAACTGCTCCAAGTTCCCAAGGTGATTCAATAGGGCCATTCCGAATATAAGCAGTAGAAATACCAGCAGGAAAACTACTCAAATCTTCGTCATCATTCGAAGTATCACTCAATGTCGAACTAGGCCGCGAAGCACTGGAGCCCGCCAATATCTGACTAGTAGAAATATAGCCGCCATCAGTAAGTGCAGTATAACTAGAGGTGATATCAGTAGTTGTAGTAAAGTTTGA